>CAVTSX010000012.1:0-135455 GCA_963737425.1 uncultured Actinomycetota bacterium | reverse complement strand
ACCTCCCTCGTCGCCCAGACCAGTTGCCAGGCCCTTGGACGCGAGCCTGCGCCGGAGCGCAGCGTAGATCTCAGCGCCCGCCCGTACCGCCTCGGCAACCGTCGGCGCACCCAGCGGCGCGAGCATGAACTCCTGGAAATCCAGGTCATTCGGAGCGTGCATCCCGCCATTCACAACGTTGAAGTGCGGCACCGGCAGTCTTGGCGTAACACCCGAGGGTAGGAGCCAGCGCCACAACGGCTCGCCGGCGGCCACCGCGGCGGCACGCGCCGCCGCCATTGACACCCCGACGACTGCGTTCGCGCCCAGCCGTGACTTTCCGGGCGTCCCGTCCAGGGCGATGAGCGTCTCGTCGAGTTCGGCCAGCCCGGCGAACGCTCGCCCCCGAAGGGCATCGGCGATCTCCCCGTTCACATTCTCCACCGCTTTCAGGACGCCTTGGCCGCCGTAGCGAGCTCAGTCGCCGTCGCGAAGCTCGGTCGCCTCGCGTGACCCGGTCGACGCGCCCGCGGGTACGCCGACGCGTGCCGTTGCCCCGCCTGCCAATTCAATGCTGACCGCTAGCGTCGGCCGGGCACGTGAATCGAGAATCTCGATCGCGGAGAGACCGTCAATGGTTAGCACGACATCATCCTTCCAAGGTTGTGCACCCACGACGTCGACCCGGGGCGCGGCAGCGGCGTCAACCTTTGTCGACGGGAGAGCGTGGTGCCAGGGCCGAAAGTCACCGGCGCCGCGGCGAGATCGGTGGGGCCCGGTACCTGGCGGCGGCAATGCCCGCGGTTACCTCCTCCTCAGTTGAGGGGCCGCAACCGGGCCGGCTTCTTGAAAGGCACGCGAGGGATTGTGCGCTGCGGAGGAATCCGGCGATGGGCGGGGAGCGTACGGAAGCTATGCGTGACAGAGAATTCGTCGACTATCGCCGAGCAGTCGCAACAGCGGTTATGCGCTCCAGGGTTCTCGATAGCCGGAAAATCGCCTCGTCCTCCGGCATGCGCCATTTCCCGACGATCAGATCTGCTCGGCCTCGCGGTCGGCGCCGTGATGGCCATCGGCCTTGCGTCCGGCAACTCCCGCGCGATTAACTGTGGCCGACCGGCAGTGTGGTGACATCCGACGGGGCCGACTTCATGCGGCGCGCCGCACTGCCGAACAGCGTCGAGCACCCGGTACTGTGTCCGGCACGGCGGTGGGGCTCGCCGGACAATTGCGGTACCCGGCCGCCAACGGTCCCTACTCGACTACTCGGGTGGGATGCCGGTCAGCACATCGACGTGTATGGCGGCTCACGCCGGGAGGGCGGGGTGACGTCATGTTCGGTAGCGGCGACGAGCTTCTCGCCCACATCGCGGACGGCGGCGTGGGCTGTTGGCGTTAGGTTTGTGACCTGCCTGGCACCATCCAGCACTTCGCGCTGCCGGCCCGCTTCTTCGGCGAGACGGAACTGAACGGGGGTATTGATTCGACGGCTGATAGATCCGCGGTTTTCAGGCGATTACGAGTGGGACATGCTGCTGATGCACGACCCGAGCACCGCGATCATTGACCCATTTCGGTCCGCAAGACCTCGCGCTGAACTTCTCATCCACGACCCACGCGCCGGCGAGCCCTATGGTCGGGACCCTCGCAATATCGCCAAGAAAGCCGAGGCCTACCTGGCCGACAGCGGCGTCGCCGACGCCGCATACTTCGGTCCCGAGGCCGAGTTCTACATCTTCGACTCCGTGCGCTACGCCACCTCGGCCAACGCTTACCTCCATCAACTGGACTCGATCGAGGGCGCTTGGAACACCGGCCGCGACGAGGAAGGTGGAAATCTCGGCTATAAGACTGCTTACAAGGGCGGTTATTTCCCTGTATCGCCAACCGACCATTACGCCGATCTGCGCGACGCAATGACATTCAGGTTGCTCGACGCCGGCCTGATCGTCGAGCGCGGACATCGCGAGGTCGGCACCGGGGGCCAGGCGGAGATCAGCACGAAGTACTCGACGCTGCTGCACGCCGCAGACAACCTGATGTTGTTCAAGTACATCGTCAAGCGAGGCCTGGGCGCACGGCAAGACAGTCACGTTCATGCCAAAGCCGCTGTTCGGCGAGAACGGCTCGGGCATGCACACGCACCAGAGCCTGTGGCTCCGAGGCCGACCTCTCTTCTATGACGAAGCTGGCTACGCCGGACTGTCGGACACCGCCCGCTGGTACATCGGTGGCCTGCTGGCCCATGCGCCCTCGCTGCTGGCCTTTACCAACCCCACCGTGAACTCCTACCGCCGCCTCGTGCCCGGCTTCGAAGCGCCAGTGAACCTCGTTTACTCGCAGGGCAACCGGTCCGCGTGCACTCGCATCCCGATCACCGGAGCGAACCCCAAGGCCAAACGGATCGAGTTCCGAGTGCCCGACCCATCATGCAATCCCTACCTGGCGTTCTCGGCCATGTTGCTCGCCGGCCTAGACGGGATCAAGAATCGCATCGAGCCGCCAACGCCCATCGACAAGGACCTCTACGAGCTTCCGCCGGACGAGCTCCGTAGTGTCGATCAGGTACCCGGATCGTTAGATGCCGTGCTCGACGCACTGGAGGCCGACAGCGACTATCTCCAGGCCGGCGGTGTCTTCACTGAGGATCTGCTGCAAACGTGGCTGGCGTACAAGCGCTCCCGCGAGCTTGACCCGATTCGCCTGCGGCCGACTCCGCACGAGTATGAGCTCTACTTCGACGTCTGAGATGTCGGAACCCCCTGTCATCGAGCGAGACCGCTGGCCTCCCCGAGAGCGAGGCGTTCGTCATGCGCACCACGTAGCACGCGCCGACTTGCCGCATTCGCTGTGCCACGCGACGTCATGTTCGCCGGGTGACCAGTCGCAAACGTCGGCGTCGCCGGTCCGAAAGGGCCAAGCTGGCTGGGCCGAGATCACGGCCGGGTTGGTCATTTCAGCGCTCGATACCCGCCCAACGTCAGGTTGGTCCTCTGGCGCCAGCCACCGGCAGGCTGCAGAGCGCTGCACCCGCGAACTGTGGGCAGCTGGCAGACCGGCGCGATCGTTGCAGGCGGAACCTGGAGGGATGGCTGGTGGCGATCTATGACGCCGCGTCCGGGTGACGAGCACGTCATCCGGGCCGCCGGCGGCGTGCTGTGGCGCAGCGTGTCCGGCCAGGTCGAGGTCGCCCTTGCCCACCGACCCAAGTACGACGACTGGACCTTCCCGAAAGGAAAGCTGAAGCACAACGAGCACCCGCTGGCTGGCGCCGCCCGCAAAGTCGCCGAGAAGACCGCTCAGCAGACGGTGGCCGATCGCCGGCTACCCAGTCGGACCTATGCCACCAGGCTCGGGCCGAAAACCGTCGACTATTGGTCGATGCGAGCCGAGGCTGGGACATTCGCCAGCACGGCGGAGGTCGACGAGCTCGTCTGGCTCTCACCAGCGGCTGCGCGGCGACGGCTCAGCTATCGGCAGGACGCCGGCCTACTCGATTCGCTCGATGCCGTCGATGTCGATGCCGCGGTGCTGCTGGTTCGCCACGCTGCAGCCGGCGACCCGGCCCGGTCGCTCGCGGACGACACGCTGCGGCCGCTGGATGCCGCCGGGCTCGCGCAAGCGGAGGCCCTGCGACATGTGCTGCCCATCTTCGGGGTCTCACGAGTGCTCACTGTGCCCAACGTCCGGTGCATCGACACAGTCGCGCCGCTCGCCGCGGATCTCGGCGTGGCAGTAGATCCAGAGGACACGTTCGGCGAGGAGACATATGCCGAACATCCCCAACCTGCGTTGCGTCGGCTGCGCAACCTCGCAGCCGACTCGGCGACACCAGCAGTGTGCTCGCAGGGCACGGTAATCCCTGACATCATCGCGACCCTCGCCGCCGAGGACAGGGTGACGTTGACCGGGCTGAAGGCGAAGAAGGGCAGCGTATGGGCGCTGTTCTTCTCTCATGACCGACTCGTCGGTGCGGACTATTACCCGACCATGCGGTGAGCCATCCATCCTGGTCGGTCGATGCGGCGCGACCGCCGTATCCAAGTACGGCCGAGCCTTCGATCGACGATTCGGTCCGTGCGCGCGGCCGTAACGCCGATGCGCCTGCTGCCACTGGCCTAATTGTCGGCGTGGTTGTTATCGAAACCAGAACCACCGGTTGGAGCAGCTGCCGTCGAACGAGTGGCCGGAGAGGCGCGAGCCACCGCATAATGGTTAACAGGCGATGGGGCTCGCCACCGAATCGCGGCCATGCCGCTGACGGTCCCTGACACGCACTAGCGTGGGAAGGAGCGTCGGCATGTGTGTGCACAGCTATCGGCGGTCGCGCAGCGCAGTCACAGCCCGGCCAGGCGACGGTAGGCTGACTCGCCGAACCATCCGCGACGTCCGCCAGCGGTTCGGCCACCGGATGACTGCGGCCAGAAGCTGCGAGACGGCATCGCTGGAGACCGGCCGAACCGGCGCATCTCGCGACGGTCCTTGCGGTCAAAGCCCTGCAGTAATGCCGGGACTCCGTTGACCCGCCGGGCACTCCGCGTCACGCACGCTCGTGGCACCCTTCAGCGCTCGGACCAATCCATGCCGCTACAGCCGCAGAGGACTTTCTCATGCCTTTCTCGAGCATTCTGTTCGATGAGCCAGTGGACAGGAAAGGGATAGACGAGCAGAGCGAGCCGACGTTCTTTGCCGACTTGAATCTTGACCAGGTGGTGGACGCCATCACCCTTGGCCGGGGCGAATACAATTTGAAGCCGTTCTTTTATACCCAGCTGAATGACGTGAAGTCGATCAGCTATCGGCACGAGATAATGCGAGAGCTGCAGAGTAGCGCAGTCCATGACGCCATCGAGTCGTTTGCCGAGAAGATGAGCGCAATGCGCCAGCATCTTACGCAATCTGGCAAACTCCACTATAGATACCAGAAGGAAGCCTGGTTCCTGGACGCGGTGGGGATCTATTGCGAGGCCGTTGGTGCCCTTGCTGATAATCTGACGGCCGCCAAGGTGCGGTCGCGCGGACTTGACGGCCTTCGTGACTATGTCAGGTCATACATCGAGTCCGATACCTTCCGTGGTCTTCTCGGGGAGACGACTGAACTCAAGAACGAGTTGGCGGCAGTGAGGTACAGCATCAATATAAGAGGTTCCCGAGTCCGGGTGAGCAGGTACAACGATGAGCTCGACTACAGCGCCGATGTGCTCCAGACATTCGAGAAGTTCGAGCAGGGTGCAGTAAAAGACTATCGTGTGAAGTTCAGTAACTCGCTTGACATGGACAATGTCGAATCCCGCATATTGAGCTGCGTCGCACGACTGTATCCCGATACCTATTCGTCGTTAGATGACTACTGTGAGCGGCACCGCAATTATCTCGACGCTGTTGTACGGCGCTTTGATCGAGAAGTCCAGTTCTATGTCGCGTACCTTAGCTTCGCGAAGCTGCTCGGATCGACCGGCCTCACATTCTGCTACCCGGCGGTGTCGGACCGTTCCAAAGAGGTCCGTGCATACGACACATTCGATATTGCGCTGGCAAGCAAGCTCGTGCCTGAGGGTGTATCAATCGTACGCAACGATCTCTACTTGAGAGGTCAGGAGCGGATCTTCGTCGTCACTGGGCCGAACCAGGGTGGCAAGACGACGTTTGCCAGAACCTTCGGCCAATTGCACTACCTTGCCAGCCTGGGTCTCCCGGTCGCGGGCCGGGAGGCTCGACTCTACTTGTTCGATCGCTTGTTCACACACTTCGAACAAGAGGAGAATCTCAAAGATCTTCGTGGCAAATTAGAGGACGATCTCATCAGAATCCACGATATTCTCGGCGAGACAACGCCTCATAGCATCGTAATAATGAATGAAATCTTCACCTCGACGACGGTGACGGATGCGCTGTTTCTCGGCAGGAAGACAATCGAGCAGATCATCCAGGTAGACGCGTTATGCGTCTACGTCACCTTCATCGACGAACTTACCTCTCTCGGTGATTCGACCGTGAGTATGGTGAGCTCGGTTGATCCGGAAAATCCTGCAGTACGAACGTACAGGATTGAGCGTAGACCAGCCGACGGCCGCGCCTATGCGATCACCATCGCCGAAAAGTACGGACTCACCCGCGAACGGCTCAGAAGGCGGTTGCCATCATGAAGGCTCATCTCATGTACCCCGACCGCGACTTCGAGCTGAAGGAACCACTGCCCTCCAATGCAGAGGCGCTGGTCCAGGATCTCGAACTAAGCACACTGCTCAATGCAATGGCGAATAATGATAAATTTCTGCTCGACGTTGCCAGCGCTGCTCTTCTGTCAAGTATTGACGACCCAAAGCTAATAAGATACAGACAGCACGCTCTCGCCGACTGTCTGAACCAGCCGTCAACGGTAATAGAGATCTATACTCTGGCCGTCGAGGCAATAGGCGCTGAGCGGAAGGTTTACCGCACTCTCCTGACCCGCCACCCTGATGGAATATTGCATCGCTCCGTCGAGGTCCTGGAGATGTTTGTGGAACAACTCAAGAAGCTAAGGAAGATCGCCGACGAACAGGCGAGTAGATTTGACTCAGAAGCCTTCACGACGCTGTTCGCAATGCTAGCCAAGGAGCTAGATGATGGCTACTTTGCCAGCATCGACGACCATCTTCGGCGCCTGCGGTTTCGTGATGGAGTGCTGATCAGCGCTAGGCTCGGGCAAGGAAACAAGGGCTTCGGCTATGTGCTTCGGAAGCCAAACGTCTCAAACCAGAGATGGGTACAGCGCCTGTCAGGCAGGGGCAGGCCAGAAACATACGGCTTCCAAATTGCCGATCGCGATGAGGCCGGCTTCAGGGCCTTGGAGGAGCTTCGGGGTAAGGGGATCAATCTGGTCGCGAACGCACTCGCGCAATCGACGGATCACATTCTCAACTTCTTCGTCAGATTGCGAACCGAACTGGGCTTCTACATCGGTTGCCTCAACCTCCGGAAGATGCTCGAGGAAAAGGCTGAGCCGACCTGCTTTCCAGTACCGGTAGGCCACGGCGAGCGCGCTCTGTCAATTCGGGGTCTTTATGACGTATCCCTGTCCTTGAGTATCGAGGGCAGGTCAGTCGGCAACGACGTGGATGCGCGTAATAAATCGCTGATAGTGATCACAGGTGCCAACCGCGGCGGCAAGTCAACGTTTCTTCGCAGCGTCGGGCTGGCCCAGCTGATGATGCAATGCGGCATGTTCGTCCCTGCCGTCGATTACCGAGCCGAGGTGTGCAGTCGTCTCTTCACGCACTTCAAGCGAGAAGAAGACAACGACATGGAAAAGGGCAAGCTGGACGAAGAGCTCAGCAGGATGAACGAGATGGCTGACGAACTGACACCCGACAGCCTGGTCCTGTTCAACGAGTCGTTCGCGTCGACGAACGAAAGAGAAGGCTCCGAGATTGCGTTGCAGGTCATCGACGCACTAGTCGGCGCGGGAATCAAGGTCGTCGTCGTCACGCATTTGTTCGAATTGGCTGAGCGGCTGCACCGCGACAAGCAGGATGTCGCGCTCTTTCTCCGTGCCGAGCGGCTGGATGACGGGCAGCGCACGTTCAAGCTGATCGAAGCTGGACCGTTGCCAACCAGCTATGGCGAGGACCTCTACGAGCGGATATTCATCACTGACGCGGCAACACACGTGACCGCGCCGCCCCGCGAGGGCGACAGCAGCGTCGTCATACCGGGCCGTAGATCGATCTAGACGGGAACGCATAGTGGTGTCCGCGGAGAGACGGGGGTCAACCACACCGGTCGGCTAGAGTCAAACGCACGGCGGAGGGGCTCGCCGTCGAGCGCGGCACGACGCCGCCAACGGTCCCTACCTTGACGAGGAGGTAGGTATGCCCCAACCCGGCGATGCCGCTGATGTCGCGCGCCCCGCCGCACCGGAACACCCCGACCAGCGCTGGCTGACCCCTGGGGTCGTCGCGGTCGGCGCCGCGTCGTTCTGCAGCGACGCCGGACATGAACTGGTAACGAGCGTCCTGCCGACGTTTCTCACGTCGACGCTGCATGCAGGGCCGGGGGCGCTGGGGGCGATCGACGGGGTCGCGGATGCCCTCACCGGCGTGTGCAAGCTGGCGGGTGGTCCGTTGGCGAACGAGCCGCGGCGTCGAGCCAGGCTGGCATCGGGCGGCTACCTCGGCACCGCGGTCGCCACGGCGGCGATCGGCCTGGCGACGGCGGTTTGGCAGGTGGCCGTCTTGCGGGCGCTGGCCTGGGCATCGCGCGGGATCCGCTCACCGGCGCGCGACATGATGCTCACCACGCTGGCCCATCGTGACGCGTACGGGCGGGCATTCGGCGTGGAACGGGCCGGCGATAACGCCGGCGCGATCGTCGGGCCCTTGGTCGCATCCGGCTTGGTCGCTGCGCTCGGCGTGCGGCATGCCATCCTCCTCGCGATTGTGCCCGGCGCGCTTGCAGCGGTGGCGATCACGATCGCGGCGCGGGAAGCGCGCCGGGTGGTCGGCGTTCCGGCCGGGCGGCGCACGTTGACGCTGAACCTGCGCGCGCTCCGTCAGGCGGGCCTCGCCCGGGTGCTCACCCCGGTCGCGCTGTTCGAGCTGGGCAATGTCGCTACGACACTTCTGATTCTGCGGGCCACCGGTCTGTTGCAAACGCATGGTCGGGATCTGACCGCGGCGACCAGCTTGGCGATCCTGCTCTACGCCGCCCACAACGCCGCGGCGACCGTCGCGGCGCTCGGCGGGGGTCATCTGACCGATCGGCTAGGTGCGCGCCTGATGTTCGGCGCCGGCGCGGCTGTCTATGTCGCCGGTTACGCGATCTTCGCAGCAGGATCCGGGTCCTGGGCGGTGCTGCTCGGCGCGTTTCTGCTGGCCGGCGTCGGCATCGGCTTCGCGGAGACGGCGGAGTCGACCGTCGTGGCACGGGGGCTGCCGGAGCGGCTGCGGAGCAATGGATTCGGCGTGCTCGGTCTGACCCAAGCCCTGGGCGATCTCGGGGCCACGGTGGTCGCCGGCCTGCTGTGGTCGCTGATCTCGCCCGCCGTGGCGTTCGGTTATGCCGCGGCGTGGATGGCAGCGTCGGTGCTCAGCTCGCGGCTGCTGTCTCCGCGCCCGATCCCAGAAGCGCGGTGATCATCGATGTCCGGCGACATAAGTCGCCCTGCCGCGCGGGACGCGGTGCGCCCGCTTAACATCCTGGCGCTGCTGGTGATCGTCGCGATTGGCGCGGCAGCGGCAAGCCGCGCCCCGGCGTTCTCGGGCGTCGGGGTACGACGGGCCGGGCCGGTCGTCACCGCACTCAGCCTTGTCCTGCTTGTGGCTGGCGCGGTGGCCGCGCTGGCGGGGCTGCGCTTCGTGCTGCGCATAGCCCGGCGGCGCCCGCGCGGCGACGACGAGCCGGAGCTCGTGCAGGAGCGGCACGAGACCGCGTGGCAACGCATCGGCGCGGCCGTCACTCTCCTCGTTGCGCTCGGCCTGGCCGCGGGGCTCGCCTTCGCCCTCCCGCACATGCATTTCACCCCGGCGCCGGGCTCCCGGCCGGCGACAGTCCCCTCGACGCTCCCGACAGTGCCCGCAGCCACCCGGTCCGCAGGTCCGGGCGGAGGGCGCACCACTGCAGGTGGCGCCGTGGTCACGCTCGCGGTTGTCGCCGGCGTCGTCGTATTCGCAGCGGGCGGCTACCTAGCCCTCCGGGCTCGTCGGCGGCACCACAGTGCGGGCCTCGACGTCACACTCGAGCCCGCGCAACGACACATCACTGCTGAGATGTTGCGCGATGCCACGGCCGCCTTGACCGAGCCGGCCGACGCGCGATCCGCGATCCTGGCCTGCTACCGGGCAATGGAGCGGAGCCTCGCCGAGGTCGGCGCGTCGCGGCAAGTTGCCGACACGCCAGAGGAGTTGCTCGACCGAGCCGCCCGCTCCGGGGTGATGCTGCCAGCGGCAGCGCAGCGACTAGCAGCACTGTTCAGGGAGGCACGGTTCAGCACGCATCCGATGACATCGGCGCACCGCGAGGATGCAGCCGCCGCGCTGGGCGCGGTTCAGCAAGCGTTGGGACGGCAACGATGACCAGCCGGCTGATCGTGATCGCAGCTTGTGCCGCGGCCGGGTTGTGCTGGGCGTCAGCCGTGCTCGGCGGCATGGTCGCCGCTCGCACGTGCGCCGCGGTGTGCGCGGCACTGGCCACGCTGGTCATTCGCGCTCTTGTGCCGCCCCAAGCTACGCCGACCTCGCCGCGGTACGGCGTCGATCGCACGGTCGTACGTCAGCCGTACCCTCGGTTCCACCAGTTGGTCTCGGTGGTCGAGTGGGCTCGGCGTGACCGGCGCTATCACGACCGGGTCCTAGCCCCGCTGCTGGACCAGGTCGCATCGGATGTGGATGACGAGACGCTGGTGCAGGCGCTGCGGTCGGAGATCGCCGATGGGCTCGACCGGTTCGAACGGCGAGGTCGACGATGGACGTGACCCGAACCGCGTCCGCAGTTCTTGACGAGATCGAGCAGGCTGTGGTCGGCCGACGAGAGGCGCTCGAGCACGTGCTGATCGCGGTGCTCGCCGGTGGCCACGTGCTACTTGAGGACCTGCCTGGGCTCGGCAAGACTCAGCTCGCCCGGTCCTTCGCGATTGCGCTCGGGCTGCAGTTCAGCCGCATCCAGTTCACCCCGGACCTGCTGCCCGCCGATCTGACTGGCTCGTCGCTGTACGACCCGCGCACCGCGCAGTTCGTCTTCCACCGCGGGCCCGTCTTCACCAACGTCCTACTGGCCGATGAGATCAACCGAACGCCGCCGAAGACGCAGGCCGCGCTGCTCGAAGCGATGCAGGAGCGTCAAGTCACCGTCGACGGCGCGACGATGCCGCTGCCCGAGCCGTTCGTCGTCCTCGCCACTGACAACCCGATCGAGTACGAGGGCACCTATCCGCTGCCCGAGGCACAGCTCGACCGCTTTGCGATCCGCCTCTCGCTGGGATACCTGCCCGTCGTCGACGAGGCGGCGATGATGCGCCGCCGGCTGCAACGCGACACCGAAGACGTCGCACTGCACGCGGTCACTGACTCGGACACGATCGCCGCGATGCGCGCCAGTGTAGAGACCGTCCACGTCGACGACGACATCGTCGACTACGTGCTGCGCCTGCTCACCGCCACCCGATCGCACCCGCAGTTGACGGTCGGGGCAAGCCCCCGCGCGGGCCTGACCCTGCTGCAGCTCGCCCGAACCAGGGCGCTACTGGCCGGCCGGGACTACGTAGTGGCCGAAGACGTGAAGGCCGAAGCCGTACCCGCCATCGCGCACCGACTCGGCGTGCGCCCCGAACTCTGGGTGCGGCGCATCACCGGCGTCGACATCATGCGCGACGTACTCGACAGCGTGGCGACTCCGGCCACGGAACCGACCGCACGATGACCGCGCCGCTGACGTGGACCGCCTCACACTTCGCGCGGCGGCTGACCATCCTGGGCGGGCTGGGGCTGTTCCTGGCATTCGCGGTCGCCAGGCCGGAGCTTGTCGCCATCGCCGCGGTGTCGGCGACGTGGCTCGCGGTCGCGCCTCGTCGGCCTGAGCCCGGCGAGCTGCGCATCGAGTTCGACTTTCCAAGGCGATGTTTCGAGGATGAGCCGATCCCGGCGACCGTGAGCGTCGAGTGCGCCCTAAACGTGGACCTGATCCGCGTGACGCTGACACCGGGGCCGGGGATGCGTGGTGACGCGATGCCACTGAGTAATACCGCAAGCGCCAGTGCCCGCGTCACGCTGAACACCACGCTTGTCGCGACCAGGTGGGGACGGCGGGAACTCGGGCATGTCACCGTCGAGTGTTGGACCCGGCGACGGCTGCGCCACGCGGTGCAGGTGCGCAAGCCACGATTCGACCTGGCCGTCTACCCCCGCCCAGCAGCGCTGCGCCGACTGCCTGTCACTTCGGTGCGCTACGACCGCACCGGCGATCACCCCGCGTCCGTCGCGGGCGCCGGCGTCGAGTTCCACACCGTGCGTCGATTCACCGCTGGAGACCAGGTGCGGCGGGTGAACTGGCCGGTCTCTACCCGTCGCGGCGAGCTATACGTGACCACGACCCGCGCCGAGCACGCGGTCGACGTCGTGCTCGCACTCGACGTCCTCACCGACACCGGCCCGCCCGGGCACAGCAGCCGCGATCTCGGGTTGCGCGGCGCTACAGGAGTAGCGCAGACGGTACTGCGAGCCAACGACCGTGTTGGTCTCGTAGCAATCGGTGGGCGCCTGCGGTGGCTGCGCCCAGATCACACCGAGCGGCAGTTCTACCGCATCACCGAAGCGATCCTCGACGTCGTTGACCTGGAGAGCTACCTCGATCCGAATGTCGGCGCGATCCCATACACGGCGCTGCCGTTCGGGGCTCGGGTTGTGTACTTCTCGCCGTTGGTTGATGAGCGGGGCGTCGACGCCGCGCGGGTCCTGCACGCTAGGGGACACCCCGTGACCGTCATCGACGTGTGCATCAGCGAGCCGAGCGCCAAGACAAGCTCCGAGCAACTTGCCCAGCGGCTATGGCGGATCGAACGCGTGGCCACCCGCAACCAGCTAACCTCACTCGGCATCACAGTGACCAGCTGGGACGGCGAGACCTCACTCGACGCGTCGCTCACCCCACTGCTACGAGCAAGCGTGGGAACCCGACGATGAAGACGGTCGAGCGAGTCCTGGTCGGGCTGCCAGGTCTGGTAGCTCTCGGCGTGGGCGCCACACTCGCCGGGGGACTCCCGGCCATCATCTGCGCTGCAATAGCAGCCATCGTGCTGCTCGGTGCTGTGGCGCGCCCTGGCTGGGTGGCGGGCCCTACCGTCGTGGCGGCGGCGCTGATCGTCCAAGTCGGTGTCGCAGACGAACGCACATGGTGGCGGACGTGGCTGGCGGCTCTGCTACTAGCGATGTTCCTCGCCGCTACCGAGGTAGCACAGACGAGCGCCTGGCAGCCCGGCTGGCAGTCGGCCGCAGGCGCACATTGGCGGGCCGCCGTCGCCGGCGCGATCGCTGTCGCAGTGTTGACCGCAGCTACCAACGTGACCGTGCGAGACCCAACACTTGCGTCGCTCCTCGTGGGACTCGCCGCGGCCGCCGCACTGGTGGCCGTCGTCGCCATGCGCGCGGCTCTGAGCTGACGCCCACACCTCCTCGCATACTGTCACGCCTCGCGGTGAAATTGGCGAAGCGGGCGCGTTGCAGTTCCGATTGCAGTTCGACAGTGGCCAGGCCGGTTCCGGACAGGGAGCTGGCGGCCACTTACCGTGACGCACCCGGCCGTCTCCTAGCAGCTGACGTGGGGCCCCAGGCGTGCAGTTTCTACGGCCGCCAACACGATGCGACGTTCGGGGTGGATCGAATGCTGGGTCAGAGCTTGGTGCGAGCCGAGCCGCGGCCTTGAGAGCGAGGGACCGACTGAGTCGCGGACTCGATGATCTCGGCTAGGTGCGCTTCGGTGAACCGCACGTAGCGGCCGAGGCGCACGAACGGAACCTCGCGTCGCTGCACCTTCTTGCGGAGCCATTCATGGCTCATGCAGAGTCGCTCCGCGGCCTCGTGCGAGGTCATCAGGCGGGCGCGCTCCACGACGCGGGTCGACTGCGTGGCGCGCGGGCTGTCGATCGGTAATGCCGCGCGTGCGGGCGGCGGGATCGGTGCTGTCGCCGGTCATCGGGTCACGCACCTGTCAACCTCGCGCGGCTCGGTGACCACGCGCGGCGCCGGGCGTGGTCGTGGACGGCGGCGAGGACCTGCCGGGCGCGGCCTGGTGCGTCCATGCCGTCGACGAGCCGCGCGAGCGCGTCACCTGCGGCGGTCGCGAACCGCTGCGCGGCGGCGTCGCCGGGCACCTTGACTGCCTCGGCGGCGAGCTGGCGGAGGACGGCCGGGAGGACCATGACGGTCTCGGTGTCCGGGTCGCGGCGTCGGGCAGCGGCGACCTGTTCGGCGAGGATGCGTTCGGCGAGTAGCCCGCCTGCCGGCGTGGGCTTGACGGTATCGGCGGGAAGGTCGAGGCAGCCCTTGCGGGTGAACGCGCACAGTCCGGCCGGGCCGTGGTCGCGGAGCCAGGAGGCGGGGTCGTGCCCGTCCGGGGAGGACGGTGACGACGGTTTCCCGGCCGAGGGCCATGAGGGTGCGGACCCATTTCTCGGCGGCCGCGAGGCCGGGCTCGTCGCCGTCGGCGCACACGAGCGGCGGGCGGTCGCTGATGGCGAGAACGAGGCGCGCTTGGGTGTCGGTGAGCGCGGTGCCGGAGGGGGAGGCGGGCGCGAAGTGGTGGGACTTTCCGGCCGCGGCGGCGTGGGCGGCGATGGCGAGTGCGTCGAGTGATCCTTCGCAGATGACGACGGTGGCGTGCGGGTCCAGTTCGGTGACGCTGGGCCGGTAGACGGCGGCGCCCTTGTGGAAGGCGATGGTCTCGGCGGTGTTGAGGTATTTCTGGTTGGCGGTGCCGGTGACGTCGCGTCCGTAGGCGCCGATCACGCGGCCGTCCTGGTCGCGGACCGGGATGATCACGCGGCGGCGGAACCGGTCGGTGAGCTGGCCGTCGCGGCGGGCGCCCCATCCGGCGTCGACGATCTCGTCGTCGGTGAAGCCGCGGTGCCGGAGGTGGGTGACGAGCCCGTCGGGCTGGTAGGGCGTGTGCCCGACCACGGGCTGGCGGGTTTCGGCTTCGAGCGCGGTCACGTCGATGCCGCGGGCGTGGAGGTAGTCCCGGCCGCGCTGGGCGAGCTTGGGCAGGGAGAGGTAGCGCCAGGCGGCGGCGTTGACGGCCATGACCCGCTCGTAGGGGGTGCGTGCTGGGTCGGGTCGCTCCGACGCGGGAACGGTCGACCGTACAGCGACGAGCGGCGGCAGTTGCGGCGCTGGGTGCTGGGCGGAGCGGGCGGCGGCTGTCGAGGATCTCCGCGATCGTGCGCAGCGAGGTGACGCGCTCGACCTGGCGGACGAGTTCGAGCACGTCGCCGTGCGCGCCGCAGCCGAAGCAGTTCCACCGGTCGGTCTGCGGGTGGACGATGCAGCTTGGTGTCGAGTCGCGGTGGCCTGGGCGGGGGCAGGAGATCATGTAGTCGGCCGCGCCGTCCCACTGGGCGGGCGGGTCGATACCGAGCCGGGCGAGCACGTCGACGAGGGAGTGCTCTGCCCGGACCCGCGCAATGTCGGCGTCGCTGAGCCTGGGCATCGGTCAGGCGTCGTTCTCGCAGGGCACGGCCGAGGCTGGCCTGGGCGGCGGCGACCAGCTCGGCCACGTCGTCGGGCGTGGTGTCGCGGTTGTCGATCCACCACGAGGCGCGGGTGATCAGACGGGCCGGTGCTTCGATGTGCGCGATCCACTGCTCGTCGCTCATGTCGCCCTCGGCGACGAGCGCGGCGTAGGCGCTGGTCAGGACGGTGTGCCGCACGCGGCGGCCCCAGGCGGCGGCTTTCTCGGAGCCGTCCAGCGGCAGCATGCCGGCCTGCTGCTCCCACGCACCAACCTGGCCGGCTTCCTCGGCGCGCTTGCGTTCGAGCCACTGCTCCTTGGTGGCCTTCTCGCCGGTGTCGTCTTGTGTAGCGCGCCAGCAGTCGGTGCAGTCTTTGCTGGCGAGCCAGCGGGCGTATCCGGCGCGTTCGTCGGCGCGCTTGCCGGACAGGTCTCGGTCCGCGCTGTGCCCGCAGGTATAGGTGATGGGCCAGATCGTCTTGACTGCCACGGCCGGTGGGCCCCCTCGTCTCGGCCCGGGTGGGCCGTCACCAGGTAGGCCCGTGCGTCCTACCCGCGCGTGGCGCGGTCGTCCTGTCGCCGGTCCGGCGGGCGAGGTCGGCTTTGACGAACGCGACGAACGGTTCGTCAGGCTCCGGCGCGGCGAGGTCGAGCGGGGGGTGGCCCTTGCCGGGGACGGTGCAGGTGAACCGCTTGATCCAGTTGTCCCAGCGGCCTTCCATGTCGCGGAACGCGCGGTGCCACTCGACGGCGGCCGACGCTGGTGCGGTGGATGAGTAGGACACGCGCTCGTGGTCGCGCAGTGCGAGCAGCGCCTCGACGAGGTCGTTGTGCCGGTACCAGCAATCGGGAATGCGGGCGGTCATGTGCGGGAACCGCGCGCGCAACCGGTTCACCCACTCGGCCAGGCAGGGCCAGTCGAACTCGACCTGGTCCGGGTCGCGGGTCGGCCAGTAGATCGGGCCTTCGAACTCCTCAAAGTCAGCCGCCGTCGGCTGACAGGCGAGTGGACAGGTCGTGCAGCGCCGCGACGACAGGCGAGTCCGGTCCCGGGGTGGCGTCATTGGTACTGCTCATGTCGGGCTACTCCTGTGCTGGTGGCTGGGCGTGCGGTGGCGGTGCCGCAGGACGGCGGCGATCCCGGCGGTGGCCTGTTGTCGGCCGAGGCGCCGCCAGGCGGGATCGGCGTCCCAGAGGTCGTGCAGCGCCTCGTGGTCGGCTCGGCACATCGGGAGCAGATCGCCGTGGGCTTCGTGGCCGAGCCGGGCATAGCTGGCGTGGTGTAGGTCGTCCTCACGCAGCCGCCATGGCCGGCCGCAGACGGCGCAGATTGGCGCAGTGCCGGTGCGGCGCAGGTGTTCGGCGTACCAGCGCCGCCGGCGGGTGAGCCAGTCGGGGGAGGTGATGTAGGCGGCGTAGCGGCGGCGGCGGTGCAGCCGCCGGGCAGACCACCGCGAGCCCGGCCGGGGCGGTCGCATCACACGCCTGGCCGCTGGGTGAGACGAGCGGTGGCGGTGGCGGCCTGGCGGATGGCGGCTTCCACGTTGGTGCGGGCGGCGGCAAGGGCGGCGCCGTCGTTGCGGTCGGTCCACTTGCGCAGCGTCAGCATGATCGGCGGGGCGGAGCGCAGCAGCAGGACAGCGTTGCCGAACCGCAGGGTGCGCAGCTGGCCGGGCTCGAGGATCGGCTTGTCCTGGGTGGACATCGAGTAGGACCGCTTGCCGTCGTAGGCCCATGAGGTGTTGAGTTGCTTCTCCTCGCGGGTGCCGATCAGCGATGACAGGTCGCGCAGGTCGTCGGCGTTGCCGGAGCCGCCGAGCACGACCTTCACGATCGCGGAGTCCCAGATCGCTTCGGCGTCCTGCTGCCCCCATTTGGAGCGGGCTTGGGCGAGGGACTGCAACACGACGGTGGTGGTGATGCCGGTGCCGCCGCCTTCGCTCATCAGGGCCGGCAGGGAGGGGATGGGGTAGTTCGCGCCTTCGTCGAGCACCAGCGCCAGCGGCGGGTCGAGCCGCGCGCCGGGTGAGGCGGCAGCGATGCGGCGGGCGGCTTCGGCGACGTCTTCGATGAATGCGGCAACGATGCCGGCGGTGGCTGATGCGCCGGTGGCGGTGCCGAGCAGGTACAGCGTGCCTTTCTCGCGCAGGAACGTGGCCGGGTCGAAATGCTCACCCGGGCCGGGGCTGAGCGTGTCCAGGACGGCGGGGTCGGCGAGCGGGGCGAACGTGTTGGACACCATCGCCCAGGTCGAGTCGCGGGTGCGGGGGTCAGCCGAGAGGATCGCGTCCAGGGCAGCCGACCAGGCCGGTGCGGCGTTGGGGGATTTGAGGATCGTGACCGCGTCGCTAGCGGCGACCGGTGACAGGGACCAGTGGAACAGCTCGACTGGCTGGCGGCCCGCGAGCGCGGCGGCGTGCAGCAGGCAGCGCACGGCGGTGTAGCACTGCTGCGCCCAGAACGTGCTGTTCTCCACCCCGTCGGCTGGGTCGGCGGTCAATGCGCGGGCCCGGGTCATCGCCACTTGCGGGTCCTCACAGCCGCGGATCGGGGACCAGCGGGTCGTTGAGGCGACACCAGGGGCGAGGCGTTGCGGGTCGAACACCGCGACCGGCCGGTCGCAGGACGCGCGGGCGGCCATGGTGACGGCGAGGTTGTCCGGGCGGGTCGAGGTGGTGATCACCGCGCCGGGCGCGTCGAGGATCATCGGGATCACCATGTGCAGGCCCTTACCGGAGCGGGGCGGGCCGAGCAGCACCGTCGAGTCCTCGACCGACGCCCAGCAGGTCACACCCCGCGACGATCCGAGTGCGTACCCGATCTCGCCGGCGGGTGGATGGGTCAGCGACGGCCGCAGCGTGGCCGCCTTGCGCAGCAGCGCCTTCTCACCGGCCGCGACGACTACGTCCCGGCGCGACGCCAGGCCGGGCAGGCGCGTCGGGTCGTTGTTCTCCCGCGCTGCGAGGACTCGCCACGCCCGCCACGCGAACAACGAGATGGCGGCGATGGCGGCGAGGAACGCGGCCAGCACCGTCCAGTAGACGCCCGGCGGGCCGACCGGCGCATGCCACGCGGCTGACGGATTACCGGCGTGCGCGAACGCGGTGAACGCCCCGGCCGGGTGCCCATGCGGCACCGGGTGCCCGGTCACCAGCGCCGAGGTGACCCCGGCCGCCCACAGCAGCCCGAACATGCCGGCGGCCGCGAGCATCGCCGCGATGATCAGGTTCTGCCCAGTCTCGGGCGGCGCGCTGTGCTGCTGAGTCATGCCCGTCTCCCCGTCTCAGTAGCGGTCGAGTGGTGGCTCGGGCGACCTGGTACGCGCCGGCAGCCAGGTCGGCGGGCGAGGGAGACCGGACGGTCACAATGCATCCCGGGCTGGGCCGTGGCGCTCGGGCACGCTTTGCCGACGACGCCGGGCGAGATGTTGCGTTCGAACCTTCGAGCGGCACCAATGACGACCGTGCCGGGGCCGCGACGGGGTCGTAGCCGACAGGCGCGACCGCGAACGCCTCCGCAGGCACTCGGGGGTGGCCGGGCGGATAGACGATCAGCACGTCACCGGTCGAGAGCGACCGCACGTCGCTGCGGCCAGCAGCGGCCTTGCCTGTCGTCTCGGACCCGGTTGCCGAGCACCCACATCTCCTCGAGCACGGTGGCCGTGCTCTCGGCATCGATGGCGAACACGATCGGGTTGCCGCCGGCGCGGGCGGTGACACAGGCGAGCGGGTCGCCTGGCCGGTATCCGTCGTAGTGGCCCGGCGCGGTGTTGACCGCGGCGATGACGCGGAAGATGGGCATCGGTTACACCTCCACCGTGTTGGAGCCGATCGCCGGCTGTGGGGTCGCTGCGGGCGTGATGTCGCGGCGCGCCCTCTCCATAACCGTGAGCTGGTGCCACGCGCGGTCGCGCTGCATGCGCACGTTCGCCAGTTCGCGCTCGCGGGCGATCTTCTCCGACGGCAGTTGCACGTGCCCAGCCGTGATCAACCACTCAGCCAGGTCGGAGCAGAAGTCGCCGTCTGGGCGCTGGGTCAGCTCGCCGACCTTGGCGCGCAGCTCGCTGGTCAGCCAGCGGAGGAAGCCTTCGTGGTAGCCGGCTGTCGCTTTGCTCATGAGCGTCACGCTCCGATGGCCGCGGGTGTGGGGTCCGCTTGGGTTGCCGCCGCGTCGGCGGCCGGCGGAGCGAGCCGCAGCGCGGCCTTGCCGCCGTGCCCATGCTCGGCGGGAGAGATCGCGATGATGTCTTTGGCGGCGGCGGCGACTCGTTGCGCGGTCTTGGCGATCACCTTGTCCGGGTTGTCACCGGCCCAGGCGGCCACGTAGGGGAATGAGTAGTCGTCGGTGGGCATGCCATGCGTGCGCGCGACGACGAACGCGACGGACTCCGCTTCGACCTCGAGGTGGGCCCGAGGCAGCGGCGGTGGTGTCGTCGCGTCGTCGGGGTTGTGCAGCAGGACGTGCGCCGCTTCGTGGATGAGCGTCTTGACCATGGCGGCGTCGTCCATGTCGGCGCGGACCTGGACAGTCTTGGCGAGGAAGTCGGTGAGGCCGTTCGCGCCTTGCAGATAGCTGGCGGCGGGCACGGTTGAGACGGTGAACCCGCGAGACTCGATCAGGTTCAGGACCGCCTCGCCGAGCCCGCGGGGCGCTTCACCGGCCAGCAGCTGCGGCGCGGGCGGCGCGGGGATCGGCTCGCCGCTGGTCTGCTCGGCGGAGAACACCTTCTCCACGGTGAAGCCGCGCATGAACGGCTGGCGGGCCTCCTGTTCACCCGGGCCGGGCTTGTCATCGCCTCGCAGGACGCGCAGCACCGTGCCGGATTCGTCGGTGGCGACGCGGGCGAGGCCGCGCATCGGGGCGATGATCGCCAGTCCGGTCTGGCCCCGCTCGACCTGCCGGCCGAGTTCTTGCCACTTGCGGTAGGAGGCGACGTAGGACGGGACGGGGGTGGCGACCTGCCCGGTCTCGTAGAGCTTCTGGTGCTGGGCGACGATCAGCAGGACGTTGTTGGCCGAGTAGTCGTAGAGCCTGGACTGGAAGTCGAGGAACCTGGTCCAGTCCTCGCCGCTGCGCAGGTTGGCGACCGCGTCGGCGAGCACCTGCTGCGCGGCATCGACCCGCGCGGCGCGCGCCTGTGCCGCCTGCTCCTTGCTCCACTTCTCGCGAGCCATGACCACGCTTCCGTCCTCGCCCCGGGTGGGCCGTCACCCGGTAGGCGCGGGCGTCCTACACCCACGCGCGACACACGGAAATGCCCGGACGGGTGGCCGGCGGTTGGTCAGGCCGTCATGCGCGCGTCGGTGTCGAACAGCGCAAGCTCGCCGGGCGTGCACAGGTGGCGCACGACGAACGCGCGGTCCTTGATCCGCCACAGCCCTTCGCCCTTGGCCAGGCTGGGCAGTTCTCGGGTCTCGGTGGAGGACAGGCCGAGCGCGGCGCCGGTCTTGTGCGCCTCGCCGGGCTCCTGGGCGTAGATGACTTTGGTGGAGCAGTCCGCGAGCAGCCCGAGGGCGAGGTTGCGGGCTTCGCTGTTCGCGTCGCCTACCGCGTCGAGGTCGGAGAGGCGGTGGATGACCATGAGGTTGGCGATGCCCCAGGCGCGGGACAGCTTCCAGTGGGTCTGCATGCGGGCCAGCAGCGCTGCCTGCCGTACCAGCCGCCACGCCTCGTCGTAGATCACCCAGCGTTGCCCGCCGGCCGGGTCGGCGAGCGCGGCCTCCATCCACGCCGATGCGCAGGTCATGACGAGGGCGATGAGCTGGTCGGAGCCTTGGATGCGGGACAGGTCGAGCGAGACCATCGGCAGGGAGGGGTCGAAGCGCTGGGTGGATGGGCCGTCGAACAGGCCGGACAGGTCACCGGCGACGAGCCGGTTCAGCGCGTGCGCGACGTCTCGGCCGTCGGCGGCGAGCTGGGTGACGGTGGAGCCGTCCACGGCGGTGGCGGGCCGGAACAGCGCCGCGACGACGTGCGGCAAGGTGGGTGTGGTGTTGTCTCGCACCGCGGTGTCGAGAGCGGCGAGCAGCGCGGTGACCTCGACCGAGCCCAGTGCCCGTCCGAGCGCGACTTCGGCGATGCTGCGCACCAAGATCTCGCCGCCGGGCTTGCACGGTGGCCAGCCAGTCGGTATCGGTGAGCGTGGCGGCGCGGGGCCCTTCGTCGAGGGGATTGAGCCGGGTCGACAGGCCTGCCGCCGAGTTCGATCGCGCCGCGGCCGCCGCTCACCGCCCGGGTGACGACGGTCCACTCGCCCTTCGGGTCGCCGGGGACGTAGACCTTGCGGCCGAACGCGATCGAGCGGGTAGCCAGGGCCTTCGCGAGCGCGGACTTGCCACGGCCGATCACCCCGGCGAGCAGCATGTTCGGGTTGGTGAGCACTCCCCGCTCGTAGAGCACCCATGGGTCGAAGCAGAACGACGCGCCGGACCAGGCGTCGGCGCCGATGAGCAGCCCGTCGTTGCCGAGCCCTGCCTCGGCGAGGAACGGGTACGCGCCGCCGAGGACCTCGGAGGTGGCGCGGTGCGGCGGCAGCGTGAGGCGCCGGTGGCAGCGCAGCGCGTCGGGCCCGGTCTCGCCGGCGGCGGGCAGGTAGCGGGCGGCCGACCGCTCGGCCCGTTCGGTTGCCAGCTGTTCGCGCTTTGCGTTGAGCACGGCGCGGCGGGCGTCAGCTTCGACGTGCCGCGCGGCGCGCCTTGCGGCCCGGCGTTCGGATCGGGTGGCGGTGGCCGGGGTGAACAGAGCCCCGGCGCGCACGACGCCCCCCGGTCCGTGCGGGGTGCCTGCGGCCGGGGGAGTCACCGGCGCCGTGCCCGGAGTCGGAGCCTGGCCTGTGTGGTCGCGGCGTCGCGTCTCGTTCGACATGGTCAGTTCACTGTCCTTGCGAGGGGGAGCGCGGCGACCGTGAATGCCTGGGACTGCTGCCCGAACAGGACGCGTGTCTCGCAGCCGCTTTGCTGTGCGGCCCGCTCGGTGGTGGCGACCGCGGCGCGCAGTTGGTCAAGCGTCGGAGCGGTGACGGCCACGAACCCGGAGAAACGCAGGTCGGCGTGCCCGGAGATCAGTGCCCGTTCTCTGTCGAGCACGTCGCTGTATTCCTGCTCGTCGGCCAGGTCGGCGATCCGGCCGATCTTCGCCTTCTGCCTGGCCTCGGTGATGTACTCGACCTTCTCCTTGCGCAGTTTGCGTAGCGCCTCGCCGGTGGTCAGGGGACGGGCGACGATGCTGATCGTCTTGCGGACGCCCTGGGCGAACACAAGCGAGTGCAGGAAGTGCGGCGGCACGTCGATTCGCGGCCACTCGCTGATCCACAGCACGGTCGAGTAGCCGCTGTCGTGGCGCAGGTGGTCCCACTGCTCGTGGACCGCGGTCGGACCCGCGGTGGCCAGGTCCGCGCCCGGGTCGCCGGGGCGCATGCGCCCGGCGGCCGGGTCGTAGGTCTGCCGGATCACCACGGCGAGTTCCGCTGCGTCGAGCCAGCCCTCGACGGTGAGCGACGCGGCGCGCAGCGACGCTTCGACGCCGGTCATGTCGCCGCGCAGCACCTCGGCCGCGCCCGCGATCCCGCGCCCGCCGTCGCGGATCGCTTTCGCGGCGCGGCGCAGGTCGAGGCTGACCACGATCAGGGTGCGGTGGGTCGCTGAGGTGGGCGCGGCGAGGTCGAGCAGCGCCTGGTATTGCCCGGACGGCCACGAGGCGTCGTTCACGCCGTGTTCGGCATGCCAGCCGCGCACCCCGTGGCCGGGGTCGGGAAGGGTCGATTCCATGACCTGCACGGCGGCGCAGGTGCCGGTGGCGGCGAAGGATGCAAGGGCGCGAGACCAGCCGGCCAGGCGCTGTGCCTGGTCGCCGGGCGAGAGCAGCACGTAGGCGGGGTGACGCACCTGGACCGTGGCGGTGAGTGTCTGCCGGTGCGGGTCGTGCACCATCACCGCTCCGGAGACCGGGTCGTGGTGGAACCGCAGCGCCGCCGTGTCACCGGGCAGTGCCATCGTCCCCGCGGGCCGTGGCGCCGAGGCTCGCACGCGGTAGTTGGTCTGCCGGGTGGCGATGCGCCGCGACCAGTGCGCGAGCACCGGAAGCTGGTCGGCGAGGCTGTGGCCGTTGTATGTGGCGACGCCGAGCGCGGCGAACCCGGCCCACAACGGCGCCGAGACGATGATGCCGGCCAGCCCGGCGCTGAACATCGGGATCACGAAGCACGTCAGTGCCAGGCCGATCGCGGCCAGCCGGGGTCCGGACAGGCCGAGCAGCACACCGCGTGACTGCATGCGGCCGAACCGGACCAGCGGCGTCGACTCGTCCGGTGCTTGCGCGCTCATGGTGGAGTCCTCTCCTCGTGCCGGTCAGCCGGCTTTGGGCGGCGGGTTGCCCGCGCTCGGCGGCTTGACCGTGTGCGACGCGGTGCGGTTCGTCGGCCTGCCGTGCCGCGTCCCCACCGCATCGAGGGTCGCCGGGACGGCGTGACGGCCGTTCGTGGCGGGGGAGCCGGTCGGGCGGGGTGTCTGGCCGCTGCTGGTGTCGTTCGGGAGCGGGGTGCGCGGCTGCCGTGTGCCGGCTGTTCCGCTGTCGTCAGGGCGGCGGCGGCCGGGTCCGGTAGCGCTGGCCCAGCTCATGCGGGTCGCGAGGCCGTGGACCTTTTGCGGTGTCGCCGCGACGGTCTGGGCTTGACGTGCGGGTAGCGGCGGCCTGCGCGTGCAGGTGGTGGATGCCTTCGCCGGCGAAGTGGACCATCTTCAGCGCCATCAACGGCGCGAACCCGCCGAGCGCGAGCAGCAGTACGCCGATGCACACGTTGGTGAGGGTGTTGGTGACGCCGCCGTGTTGCCCGTAGCCGTTCATCATCATGAAGCCGACGGTCATGAGGATGACGAGGATGAGCTTGCTGAACAGCAGGGCGAGGGTGACCTCGATCCAGCGGCGCATCCAGTTCTTGGTCATGTCCGCGGTGGCGCCGGAGAACGCGATCGGCGCGAAGATCGCCGCGACGAGGACGAGCATCTTGCGGATCATCATCGCGGCCCAAATGATCACTGCTGAGACGATGATCGCGAACCCGACCAGGATCAGCACGAACGGCAGCCCCAGCCCCGCGAGGTGGCTCAGGCTCATCGCGACCGCCAGGGTGTGGCCGAACCCGGACAGGTCCGTGCCGGTGACGGTCTGCACGATGCCGTCGCATACCTGGGTGATCGCCGCGTCCAGCAACGGGATCGACAAGATCGCGACGACGGACCCGACGTAGGCGGTGACCAGCCCCCGCGCGGCCCGCCCGACCCCGCCAGGCTCGGCGCGCAGCGCGGACACGACGATCTGCACGAAGAACAGTGCCAGCCCGACCAGGGCCGCGAGTTCGATGGTCACGTCCATGAGCGACTGCCCGCCCGAGGCGAACGGGTGAAACAGGGGCACCAGGTCGATCGAGGTGGCGGTGTCGATGTTGCGCCACAGCCACCGAAACGCCGCCCCAGCCGCGTCCGCGACCGCGTTCGCGAGGCAGTCCAGCGGAGACGACACGCATGACGCGCCGTGGTAGGCGTGTTCGGCGGTAGCGCCGTTGCCGCCGAGCAGGTCGCCGCCTGCTTTGACGAACTGGCCGTGGATCACGTCGTTGACCGACCCGAAGCTCTGCCGGCACACGGTCGAGACGATGAAGATGCTGCCGCAGCCGGGGGCTACGCGCGGCGCGATTACTGCTGTCGTGGCCGTCGGCCGTGTCGCCGATGCGGCGTGGGCCGGGGCGACGCCGGTGAGGAACAGACACGCGAGCAGCCCCGCCGCGACCGTGAGGGCACGCCGCCGGGTCATGAGGACGTCCCCTGCACGACGCTGGTGTCGGCGATGGCCACGACCCCGTACTGGCCAGCGGTGGGCGGGCCGTCGAGCAGCATCGTCAACGCCGCCGAGAACGTCTGCGCCTTCCGCTTCCCGCCGTCGGTCCAGGTCATCGTCATGTCGGCAGAGACCAGCCGGGCGGTCAGGCCGGCGTCGGTGATGTCGCCCTCGGCGATCGCGGTCTCCCACTCCGGCGGGGTCAGGCAGGTGAGTCGGTCAATGCGCACGCTCGCTCGCCCGGCGACCGCGTGCGTCCAGCCTGCGTTGTCGGGCAGCGCGGCAGCTCCGTGATTGCTCCATGCCGGGTCGCTGGCTGACTCCACCAGCAGCCGGTTGCGCTCGGCCGGGGTGCCGCCGGTGATGAACGGTGAGACAGCCTGCTGCGTCTGGACCCAGGCCAGCATCTGTGCTCGGGTCACGCCCGGGTAGGGGTGGGTGAACAGGGCGGTGAAGAACGCCCGGGCGTACAGGTCGGGCTGAGTGCGCTGGCTCGGCGGGATCGGCGGCAGCAGCGCGGTGCTGGCCGGGATGACATCGGGTGCGGCGGCGAGCATGGCCAGCTCGCGTGGCGACAGCACGTTGTAGCCGGCGCTCGCGTCTGCCGGTGTCCCGGGCTGGGCGCCGCTCGGGGTCTGCGCCGGGCCCGGCTGCTTGTGGCCGTGGGCATGCCCGCCGGGAAGGACGGCCCCGAGGACGGCGAAGCAGACCAGCAGCACGGCAACGATGACCCCGGCGATCACCTTTGCCTTGTGGGCGGTGAGCAGGTAGCGCAACACGGTGATCTCCTCTTCTACGCCCGCAGGCGGATCGCTTGCCCGTCGGCGGAGGTGCTGAGCACGGTGCCGTCATCGGCGGTCCCGGTAGCGGTGCCGCGGGCGGTGTACTGGCCGGCGGCCATGTCGGCCGCGGTGATCACGTGCGTGATGCCGCACACGAGACTGGCTCCGGCGGCGAGCTGCTCAGGCGGGCACGTCACCGGGCCGCTGTCGCCGCGTACCTGCACCGACGCGACTGGTCGCTTGCCGGAGTTGACCACCTCGTAGCGGACCTCGATCGGCTCGCCCACGCGGGCAGGCTGCCAAGCGCAGCCGCAGTAGGTCTGCACCACGAGGGTGATCTGCGCCTGCACGATGCGGCCGTTGGAGCGGTCGACGTTGTAGGTGACGATCCGTGACCCGGCCGTGGTGAAGAACCCGACCAGCGCCGGACCGCCGCCAACCAGCAGCGCTCCGACCAGGGCCGCGCCCACGGCTGCCTTGCCCTTCCCGGCGTGGTGCGGGCTGGCCAGGTGATGCCCGAGCGCCCACCAGGCGGCCCCGATCACCAGTGCGGCCAGACAGCCGAGCAGCGCGTAGAACATCAGCCCGCCGTCGAGGTGCTCGAAGTCGCTGAAGTCCATGCCGCTCACCTCCGTCCTCGACGAGGCAATGCGTTCAAAGCCCGGCGCCGGCGCCGGCGAAGAAGTTGACGAGGATGTCCGCGCCGCCCACGAGCAGCGCGGCGACGCAGGAGACGATCACGCCGGTCTTGCCGCGCCCCGCGACCGCCGGATTCGAGGAGTGCGAGCCGACCGCCCAGGTGATCGCCGCCAGCACGATGCCCGCGACCGCGGCGATCAGCCCGAACGTGAGCAGCGCGCCGACGATCTTCGTCGCTTCGCCGATGCCCGGCAGGCCGTCCTTGTTCGGCCCCACGTCCACACTCGGCCCGCCCGGTGAAGCCGTGACAACTCGCGTCATGATGCCTTTCATCGACTCACTCCCTGGGTCAGGTGACCGCCCGCGCTGGGGCCCTCACCTGGTAGGTGCTGGTGTCCTACGCGCGCGCTGGCACGGTCAGAAACCCACCGCGGGCGGCTCGGCCTGTACGCGGGTCCGGCCGGCTTCGTCGATCGTCACCGTGACGCAGCGCGGGTCGTGGGCGCGGATACGCGCGCACTCGGCCGGGCTCATCCCCGCCTCGCTCATCGTGACTGCGTCGGCGGGGCCGACCTCGCCGATCGTCAACCACGGCTGTGCCATCGACGGGGTGAACCCGTGCCGCTGCCAGTCGCGCCGCAGTGCCCGGGTCGGGCGCACCCGCGTCGCGCCAATCGGCCGCCTCGTTGGGCCGGTACCCGGCCCGCGCCCACGCCGCCGCCTCCACCAGGGGGATGCCCACGGCCTCCCAGCCGCGGAGACCGTCCGACCCGTACGTCTCTTCGCTGGTCGCGTCAGTCATCGAATAACTCTCCTTCGCGTGATCGAGAGCTGCCCGCTGGCAGCCATGACATGAGGGGGTCAGGCAGCGTGGCGGCTCACCCGACATGCCGGATCGCGGACAGGCCGCCGCCGGCGCGCACGAAGTCGTCGAAGGTTTGGACGATGATCCCGATCTGCTCGTCGGCGGCGTTCACAACCAGGCCGTGACCGACGTAGAGGCCGACATGGCCCGGCGTGGCCAAAGTGCCGTCTGCGCCGGGTACCAGGATCAGGTCACCCGGCGACATCGCCGCGCGTGAAGCCACCGCAACGCCAGCTTGGGCCTGTGTCACCGTCCAGTGCGGCAGTCGCACCCCGGCCTGCGCCCAGGCGGCCATCGTCAGCCCGGAGCAATCGAATGCGCGCGGGCCAGCCGCAGCGAACACGTACGGCTTGTCCAGCTGGGCCAGTGCGAATCGGACCGCCGTCGCCTCGGCCGGGTTCGCACCTGCCGTTGCCAGGTCGAATCCCGGCGGCAAGCCGTGGCGGGCGGCGTCGCCCGGCAGGTGCGGTATTCCGCCGCAGTTCAGCTTCGCGGCGTCGCCGTCAACCTCGGCAACGATCCTCTGCGCCTTCGTGAACTGTGCCTCGTAGTTCGCGCCCACCCCGTACCCGTCCGGCGGGACAACCTGCCCGGTCAGCGCGTCCCGCGCCGGCGCCAGCCCATCGACCTGCGCGGTGTGCCCGTCCCACGCCGACACCTGCGTGTCCTGCGCCGCCACCCACGGCAGCAGGCTCGCCCAACCCGACACGCTCACCAACAGGCCCTTGCCAGGGGCGGACAGGAACGCGGTCGTCGCCCACACCGGGTCCATGCGCTGCGCCACGCTGCCCCAGTTCCCGCGCTGCTGGAACAAGCCGACCGAGTCCCGGTCGCCGTGATCAACGTTGTTCAGCCCCGACTCGGTCAGAGCCACCATCACCGCGATCACCGCTGCGTGCTGGCCGCCGAGCGGGGTCGCTGTCGCCACCACCGTGCGAGCCGACTGTGCCTGTGCCCCGGTCAACCCGGCCAGCGGGCCGTTCGTCGCGCACACCGCCCCGTGCTCGGTGGCCGCGGCAGCCCGGCCGCCGCCCGGCGGCCTGAACAGCAGCGACACCAGCAAGGCCAAGGCGACGACACACACCGCCATCGCCGCGGCGCCGGCCGCGATGACCCGCGGCCCGTGCCGCGCGACCACTGGCGCAGTCACCGGCCCGGCCTCGCGACAGTGGTCGCCGCCACTGACGTGACCACCACGGTCACCAGCACGTACCAGCGCATCGCCACCACCTCGCCGAGCGCGGCCCGGGTGGGCCGTCACCTGGGAGGGGCGGGCGTCCTACCCGTGCACACGCACATGGCCGGGAGGAGGCCCGGGTGACGCGGGTGACAAGTTCGCGCGACATCTTCCGTACACGAAACTGTCTCGACGTCGAGAGAAAGGGTTGGGCGAGACTTCTGGATTCTTGTCACCCGTGTCACCCAGCGGTTACTCGCCATCTTGTATGCCAGCAATTGCGGGAGCGTCGAGACCCGACATGGGCACATTTCGCGGGTGACCAACCGGGTGACAAGCGGGTGACTGCGGTGACAAGCCCGGCCGGTTCGTGCGCGATTCCGCTGAGCCACGCGTGAGCACTGCGCCTGCGGTGTACCAGTAATCGGGTCCGGGAAGCTCTCATCGCAAGCCAAACGCCGGATCTCCTGTCACCTGGTCACCCGGCTTGTCACCGACGTTGTCACCTGCAGCCGCGGTTCCTGGGAGGTCTGTCAGGGGCGACGCGTCGCCGCAGCTTCAGAAGCTGTTCTTGCGTGTGTAGTCCGCCTCGAACTCGGGCGTGAACCCGATTCCGACGAGCCAGCGCACGCCGTGGGAGCGGTGCTCGCCGCCCTCGCGTGCGAGCACGCCGCGCTCCATCAGAGCTTCTTTCAGAGTCCGCAACGACCAGGGCTTCGAGCCGTGCGCGGCGTGCCAGTCCTCCCAGGCGATGCGCAGGTCGGCCTGGTTTACCCGCTCGTGCGGTCCGGTGACGCAGCAGTCCTCGATAAATCGGCCGAGGGTGTCGCAGTCGTCGCGGTACGCGGCGGTGGCGTCTGCGACGGCCTGGCAGGTGCCAAGACCGTCACGCAGGTAGGCGACCGCGCCGCGGACGATCCAGGCGAGGATCGCGGGGGCCTCGGCCAGCAGCTTCGGCTTGAGGTCCTCGTCCACTTGCTCGTCGCGGACCTGGTGCGTAAATGGGATGAGCACCAGCCGCCGCCATGTCCCGTCGTCCTGGGTGACGACGACCGGGCGGTGGTTGGTCACCAGGATGAGCGTGTGCGTCGGGGTGAACACGAACGGCCGACCGTACGGAGAGCGGGCGGGTATCTCGTCGTCGGAGGACAGCCGCTTGACCGTGGCCTCGTCCAGCGTCGCGCCGGCGCCGGTCTCGTAGGAGACGGCGAGCCGCTTGCCGCGCAGCGCCGCGGCCTTGTAGTCGACCTCGTTGCTGGACTGGTTGCGATGTGAGGCGATCAGCGAGGAGTCCAGCGTGGTCGCGTACCTGCCGAGGATGGCCTGCACGGTTCCCATCAGGACGGACTTGCCGTTGCGGCCGCCGCCGAACGCACAGAACAGCTTCTGCTCCCGCAGCACCCCACACACGGCCGCGCCGAGGACCCGCTGCACGTAGCCGCGCAGCTCGTCGTCGCCGTCGAACGTCTCGGCGAGGAACTGATCCCATCCAGGGGATGGCAGCAACGCGTCGTACCCGCTGGGGGTGCAGAAGGTGAGCCGGTGGCGCGGGTCGTGCGCAGAGATCTCGCCGGTGCGCAGGTTCACTGTCCCGTCTGCGGTATTCAGCAGGTAGGGGTGCGCGTCGAGGTCGGACAGCAGGCAGGTGACACCCGGGTAGGCGATGGCCATCTCGACTGCCGCGCTGACCGCTGAGCGGGTCAAGCCCTTCTCCCGTCGCCGCTTCGCGGTGCGCACGGCCGTGGGATCGGCGGGGTCGGTGCATTCGCCGTCCCAGTCCTCCGCCAGTTGTGCGGCGAGCCGGTAGACGATACGGGCGTGGTCGTGCTCCCAGTGGGTGCCCGTCCAGTGTCGCCAGCCGCCCTCGTCGCCGACGTAGAGGTGGCTCTGTTGCCGCAGGATCACCCGCGCGAGCCGCGCGGCCCGGCCCACGTCGGTGACCGGCGGCTCGACTGGGCGGATGACTCGCAGCGGCGGACGCGTTGCGTTGGAATCGCCAGTGACCGCTGGGTATTCTTCACCTTGCAAGACGGCTCTCCCAACCAGAGTCGCCGGCCCCCCGGCCCATCACCGGGGGGCTTTTCACTGCCCGACCGCGCGGACTTCGGCAGCCCCGGCGTGTGACTCCCACTCCCGGGCCGTGTCCCGACCGAGTGCATCGCGGAACCGCTTGCGCGCGATGTCGTCGGCGAACTGCGACTGGTCGAGATCGGAGATGTCGCGGCGCACATGCCGCACGAGGTGCAGCGGCAGCGTCTGCGGCGGTGTGCGCCGCAGCGCCTGCCACAGCAGCGACGTGTGCGGATCTTTCGCCCGCCCGGCAAGCACGCGAGCAAGCGCGATCGCAACCCGGTCAGGCATGCCTTGCTCTCGATACAGGCTGACCAGGCACCTGCCGTCACGGGCGCATTGCTGACGCTGCATGGACACCAGCACCCCGCCCGGCTCGGCCCGGCTACCCGGGTAGGTCTCGATCAGCTCGACGACGACCGGCAGTCCCGCCTCGAGAACACGACGCATCTCGCCGGTGAGCGACCGGCCGTACACCGCTTCGGTGTAGGCGGTCGCCGTCTCGATCAGCTCCGGCGACAACAGCGGCGACGGCGCCACCACGGGACGGCGCAACTCGAACACCTGCGCGTCCGCGAAACCGACCAGGTCGCTCGCTTGCTCTGCCCTGGCTTCCCGGCCAGCACGCGCCACCGCGACGTTCCGCACATCCAGCGGCGACATCCTGCGCGCGTGAACCTCCGGCGCGAGCCGGATCAGGTCGTCCGCGGCTACTGCCGCGTGCGCACGGCCGACCATTCCCACCGCGACACCGAAGACGGCCGCCACCGCACCCTGATCGCCGGGCGCGGCTGCCACCAGACGATCCAGGTACGGGGTGCGGGACTGGCGCGCGGGCCGCGACGAGTGGGGCAGGCTCGGGATACTCGCCACGACCGCCGCGTAAGCCTCGGCCTCCCGTCGCTGCGTGGTCGTTGCGTGCGCCCAGGACGCCCGGCTCACGCCGACACCGCCGCGACGAAATCCTCGAGCGTGGATCCTGGCAACGCCCGCAGCAATCCGGTCAGCACCTTCGGACCAGCGGGTGTCCGACCAGCAAGGCACTGCCAGAGATGGCCGTGGCTGATCCCGGCGGCGCGTGCGAGTGACTCGTCGGAGGCGAAGCCGGCCATGAGGCGCAAGCGACGGACGTGTTCGCGATCGAGATACCGCTTCGACGTGGCGGATATCTGATGCATGTCTGGCGGTTCGATGGGCAGCAGAAGAGACTCAAGCCAAGTCATGCCACCAGAATAGCTCTAGATTTCTCATATAGCAATGATCTGGCGGAGTACTGGCGGCCATTACGCTCCAGCTATGACCCAGACCAGCGCTGAACGGCTCGCGGATGCCAGCCGGGAACGGCGCGAGTCGTTGAGGATCACTCAGCCTGACGCGGCGAAAGCCGGAGGAATCGGCGTCTCGACGCTGCGGCAGGTTGAGTCCGCAACACAACCGGGTGGGCTGAGCCGCAAGACATCGCTCGGCATTGACCGGGCACTGCGATGGCGGCCGGGCTCTGCCACCCGGCTGCTCAGTGGCGATGCGAGCGCGCCCGACCCGCTCGACACCGACGGTTGGCCGACGACGAGCGGGGACTGGGCCGCGTACGTGGCTAAGAGGGAACGGGAAGCCGAGGACGCCGTCGCGGTCGAGCAAGGCTCGACTGCAGCAGCAGAAGCACTCGCGAGGGCCAGGGACGACCGTGAGCGGCCCAGGTCCATCACCGAGTTCTCCGACGCTGAGCTGATCGCCGAGTTGGCGCGGCGACTGGCGGAAGCGGGGCGAGCAGTCACGCAACCCGCGGACGGGCAGTCTCAAGCGGCGGGCGACTGAGCGTCGCGATGGCCGCCGCGCGGGCCTCGGTCGTCGTTGTTCTGCTCCGCCAGGCAGCCGGCCAGGACGCCGGCGATCCATGGGTAGGTCGCTCCGTTGCTGGCCGAGCACGCGATGGCCTTGAGCAGCTCGGCCAGCTGGGGCGTGTCGGTGCGTGGTGAGCTGTCGTTGATGGCTCCGTTATCCGCCGGCATCGTTGTGTCCTTCGCTGCTCCGCGAGCTGGGCTGATGACCACCTACACAACTCAACGGCATGGTTTGCCCCGGTACCATCAAGTCAGGGTGTAGTTGTCCTTCATTTGCACTTCATTTGGGGCCGAGGGAGGCTCGTGGAGGTAGACAGGTGGACGGGTCGGCGTGCGAATCTGCTCCGCGTGGCATACCGCGAGATCTTCAGCGAGCTGTCCGACGAGAAGTTCGCCTTCGAGGTTCTTGGCGTGTCGCCGGGGACGATCTACAAGTGGCAGCGCGAACCCGATAGCGAGCCACGGCCGGCTACCCAGCGCGTCCTCAAGCAGTTCTTCAATGCCGCGCCGGACAAGGTACGAGAGCGCTTCTGGGAACTTCTCGCGGAATCCGACGACCCGCTAGCCGAAACGGCTAGAAGCGAGAGACGTCGCGGGCGCACCGTCATAAGCGACGTACAAGAGTTGATTGATAAGACGGTCCAGGAGTCCCGCCTCTTTCTTGCTTCGGAGCCTGATGCCGTCGATCTCGATCAGCTGAATCAGGCGGCAGTCGATCTTGGCGTCGCATATCTAGGTAGCCCCGCTCGACCGATGCTGGAGCAGGGCAGTGCACTGCGCTCGGAGCTCATAAGGCGACTTACGAGCGGTGCCTATCGCCGAGACGAGCTCCCGGACCTCTACCTCGCGCTCGGGCGGGTTTCCGGTGTGCTCGCGTACGCATCTGTCGACCTAGGAGCGTCCAGACAGGCCGCGGTCCACGGGCAGGCGACGTACCGTCTCGCGGACTTGGCAGACAACGACGAACTTCGGGCTTGGGCACGCGGGACGCAATCTCTCATCGCTCGTTTCGATGAGGACTACACGAGAGCGCAGTGGTACCTGGAAAGTGGGATGCGGCACGCCGGCGTTGGTACTTCCGAGATTCGACTTCTCTGCGGACTGGCGCAGGTGGCAGCGCATCACGGCAATACCCAGCGGGCGCTCGACTTTCTTGACCAGGCAGCGAAGGTGCGAATGCACGTGCGGCCCGACTCTGTAGAAGGGGTGTTCGGATTCTCGCAAGCCAAGGAGGCGTACTACTCCGGATCATCGCTGATGTGGCTGCCCGAGAAGCGGGCCCTGCAGATCGCTGCCGATCGATCGGCGGTCGCCATCGAAGCCTGGCAGCACGAGCCGGTCGAGCAACGGTCACTTGATGACGAGGCACTCGCCCACCTATACCAGGCCACGGCGGAGCTACGGCTGGGCGACCTTGACTCCGCAATGGAGTCCGTTCGGCCCGTCATCGAGCTACCCGAGGAACGGCAGATCTCCTGGATCCGGCATCGGATCGACAACGTCGTCGAGATCCTGGACCACGACAAGAGGTATGAGAAGTCGCGCGCTGCGGCGGCAGCTCGCGACGAACTCGCGGCGTTCGGCGCGGCAGCTACCTCGGCGAGCTAGTACGCGGGCCGTGTCGTCCAGGTCCAGACGGCGCTCGTGCCAGGCAATGATCCTGGCCGGCTGCCACAGATGCGCACGCCCGGTCGAGATGTCAGGCTCCGGCGTCTGGCCGCGAGGGCGGTACGCGCTGACGGTGCCGATCCGCAGTCCGAGATACGCGGCCACGTCGCCAGTTGTCCACTACTCGGCGTTCGGATCGGGGCGCTGTCGTTGCCTCGGGTCGTCGCGCCACTGCGGCCAGCTGATCGACGTGTGTCGCGAAGTCCAGGGCAAGCTGGCTCCCGGGTCTAATGCATTGCCGCTCGACAACTGACATCCCGGCGCCGCGAGCAGCGGGGACGGCGCCGGCTGACGCCCGGTCGCGAGCACCTTCTCCGCCAGGCTGATCGCACCGTCGAAGTCCGCGCCGCGGCCCGGCCCCGACCAGCGAGAATGACACCATCACTCCGCTGATCAGATCTCGACGCGAGCGTCGGCCGACGGCGGTGCGGGGAGGGCTGGCTGTGACACCTGGCGTGTCGGCACCGGCTGCACGGATGGCGGGGTGGAGGCGTACTCGTCGTCGTGTATCCAGGCGAGGCCGTCGTTGTCGAGGACTTGCTTGGCGCGGGTGACGGCGACGTAGGCGAGCATCGCTTCCTCCTTCGGGGTCGGGGCGCGGTCCCCGGTGTTCTTGTCGATCCTTGGTGCGCGGAAGTCGGAGGCGATCCGCACTCTGTCCCACTCCCTGCCCTTGGCCTTGTGTGCGGTGGAGATGATCAGCTGGGCCCGGTTTTCGGCGACGCATGCGTCCACGGCGGCGATCACGTCGGTGGCGCCGTAGGTGTCGATGAGTTTGACGGCGACGGCGAGGTCGGAGCCGGTCGGGTCGTGCTCGGCGTAGTCACGCACGGACTGCCAGGTGGGGAAGGCGATCAGTTCGGGGTGTCCGGCGGGTTGGCCGGCTTGCAGTCGATGGGCTGCTTGTGCGAGGGAGCGGATGTCTCGGCCGCCGCCGACGAGGGAGACGGCGATGCCGCCACCATGGGCGGTCATGACCTCTTGGACTGCGCGGCCGTTGGTGCGGCACAGCACCGCGTCCGGGTTCTCGACCGCGTCGAGGACGGACGCGCGGGCCGGGTCGCCGGTGAGTTGCAAGCTGGTGCCGATCAGAGCCAGCCACACGTTGGCCTCGTCGGCGACGGCTTGTCCGAACCGGAACGACCTGGACAGCCGAGTGCGGCGATCGACCTTGGTGGTGGAGAGAACGTCGATGGCGCCTCGCCAGCCGTAGATGGCTTGGGCGGCGTCGCCGACCATGACGACCTGCGCGGAGGGCATCTGTGCGGTGACCACGCCGGCGATGCACGGATCGGCGTCCTGCGCCTCGTCGAACAGGATGTAGTCATAGGCGAGCCGCGGCTGCGACAGCGCCCACTGCTTGAGGTAGTGGTCGTGAGTGAACTTCAGTTGGCCGCGGGGGTCGTTCAGGTCGGCCCAGGCTCGCTGCGCGAGGTACACGACTCGGTTGCGCAGTGCGGGCAGGCCGGGCGTGCCGGCGGAGCCTTCTGGCGGCACGAAGTGCCGGGCGGTGATCGACTTGTCGGGGGAGCGGCAGAACCGCTCGACGGCGCGCATCGCGAGGGAGGCGACCGAGGAGGCGGTGAGCGTGAGGCCGTCGCCGAGTGGGATCGGCTCGCGCTGGCCCAGGATCGAGGCCACCCGTGTGGCCGGGACGCGGGGCGCGTTGAGACGATGCCGCATGCGGGCGCCATGCGTGGCGTAGGCGAGGGAGTGGGCCGTGCGGCAGGTGACGTTGCGGGGGAACCGCTTGCTGGCATCGGTCTGGATCGCCTTGTTGTAGGCAAGGTACAGGCCGCGCGTCTCAGGCCGGGACTCGGCGAGCAGTTGCAGGGTGCTGGTCTTGCCGGACCCGGCACCGGCTTCGATGACCAGTGACCCGCCGGTGGCGAATGCGGCGAGGGCGGACTGCTGCTCGGCAGTCGGCGTGAACTGGGCCGTCATAGCGTCGGCCCATTCGCGGCGGCTGTTGCGCCTTCGGCGTGCATGGTGGAACGCAGGAGCAGCCCGACCTCCGGGCCGATGACCTCGGTGACGAGGTGGGCGTAGCGGTGGACGAACGCGGGCCCGTGCGCCGCGGCGGCCGGGTCGGGTTCGAGGTGGTGCGCCAGTTCGTGCAGCACGACGAGTTCTCGCATTGCCCAGGCGCGGTTGCCGGCGTGGGGCGGTATCGCGATGGTGGCGTTGGCGCGCTCGTAGTGGGCGCGGGCCTGGCCGTTGCGAGATTGCACACCCGTACTGGGACAGCTGCACGTGCCCATTCGGCGCGTACCCAGCCGAGCGCGAGGACGGCCTCGGCGTAGGCCTGGATCGACTCGACGCTGGCAAAGCGCCGCTCGATCGGCAGGGTGAGCCGGGAGCCGTGCAGGTCGAGGGTGTGGCAGCCGGTCTGCGCGGAGCGGTCGACGATGCGACGGACGAGCTGCTCGGCCGCGTACACCTTGGCGCGCTGCGCGTCTCGCGCGCTCACAGCGTGACTCCAGCGTTGAGCGCGGTCGGTGCGCCGCCGATTGCCTGGTCGCCGCCAAGGCGGGCCTGGCGGGCCGCCCGGTCGCCGGCCATGCGCGCGGTCGGAGTGGCCGGAGGCGGCCCGGCCGCCTTTCCAGCTTGCGCGCGCGGTGGTGTGCGCCTTCCGGAAGTCCTTGATCTCGACGGCCTTCTCGCGGATCGCCAGCTCGGTGCTGGTCGGCGTGTCGTCGGCCATGTCAGCACCGGTGGCTGCACGTTGCTGCCGGGCGCGGTCGATGACCGTGCGCTCGGCCTCGTTCTTCGCCTCGGTTAGCCGGTGTTCGATCCGCCGCGCGTACGCCTGCTGGAAGTTGATCCGCGCGGTAGCGGTTGGGACCGGCTTCGTGCGCTCGACGTATCTCCACTGGCCTGTGGCGTGGTCGTACTGGTCGCCGCGGTAGGTCACCATCCGGTCGTTCCTGTGGGCGTCGGAGCGCACGTAGGCGTCGCTGGCGCGAACCATCTGCACGGCAAGCGACGCGTAGAGCGATTCGGCGACGGCGATGTCGGACGGCATCCCGTAGGCGATGACGTAGGACGAGTTGTGCGCGACGTCGAAGGCGAGGTCGTTCGGCCGGCCGCACGCGAGAAACAGTTGCGCGAAGGTGCGCAGGCCACGCTTGCCCGACGGGCCGATGTCGATGCGTTTGATGACCGGTTGCTCGCGAGCCTCCCGCTTCGCCGTGTGCGCACGGGCTACCGCTAGGTCGATGGAGTGCGTGGTGGCCAGCCGCTGGGCGACCTGCGTGAACGCGTCGGCCTCGTGCTCGTTGCTGGTGCCCTCGGCCTGCCGCAGCAACGCGGCGATGCGTACCAGTGTCTTGTCGCCGGTCACGGGCTCTCCTTCTCTGTCTGGGTTTCTTGATGGACTCGGGACGCGGTCATGAGGTGGCCGCAACTGCCAGCCGGTGACCGGCCCGGGCCAGCCGGGCCAGCCGGTCGGCCCGGCTCGCACCACAGCCCAGCTCGGTCCGGATCGTATGGCGCGAGACCGGCTTACCGGCGACCCGATCAAGTTCACGGATGCGGGCCACAGCCGCGTCGTCGCCGACGCCGTCGGACTGCCCTCCACCGCCCTGCTTGATCCGGACCGGCTGGCGCTCGGACTGTTCGGCCCGCTCGTCGGTGGCCGGGCTGGGTCGGACTGGGCCGGGGCGGACTGGCTGGCGGTCGGGCTGTTCGGCCCGCTCGTTCGTGGCCGGGCTGGGTCGGACTGGGCCGGTGCGGACTGGCTGGCGGTCGGGCTGTTCGGACCGGTCGTTCGTGGCCGGGCCGGGTCGGACTGGCCTGGTGCGGACTTGCTGGCGGTCGGACTGCGCGGCCTGGCTCGGACTGGTGGATGTGCGTCGGGCCAGTTCGGCGAGCACCTCTACTCCGACTGCGAGGGCGAGCGGGGGCCAGGCGGCGACGGCCCGGGCGGTCACTGTCGGGTGCGCGGAGGCGATGTTGGCGGCCAGGCTCGCGGCCAGTCCGAGTGCCAGCAGCAGCCAGGTCAGCCCGCGGGGCCGGCGGCCGGCGCGGCTGTCGGCGAGGATCACCGCGACGGCCGCGGCGATCGCACCGTCGATCGACAGTGGCAGCAGCCAAGTGGCCATCCTGGTCTCGCCGGCGCGGCGGGCGAGCTCCATCACGTGCGAGTAGCTGATCACGGCGGCACTGACGGCGACCGTGCCCACACCTGCCACCGCGGTGCCGCGGCCGGGGCGATCCGCCCGGGCGTGGCCCGCATCGGCCCGACGGGTCACGCCGCGCCTGCCATCTCGTCCTGCAGCGCGAAGTAGGCCGCCAGCGCGGCGGCGGGCAGCTCGAGCAGCTCGGCAACCCGCGCTGGGGCAACCCCGCAGGCGCGCAGCTGCTCGGCGCGTTCAGCGATCCGCACGCCGCCGAGGGCGCGCACGGCGCGGGTGTGCCGCGACTGGGAGGACTCGTAGCGGCGCGTCATCTCGACAACTCGGCCGGGCTGTAGGTGGACACGTCCAGCCGCAGCAGGCCGCCGTCCTGGGTGCGAGCGGTCACGGCGGACGAGGCGAGCCGGGTGATCGTGGCCGGGTCGACGCCGAGTTCATGGGCGTGCCGGGTGAGCACGTCGCGCACCGCATCAAGCAGCCGCGCCGACGCCCCGCTCATTCGGCGCCGTCCTGGCCGCTCGCCGACGCCACGGAGTGGCACACGTCGCTGATGCTGATGCCGAGCAGCAGCGCGGCCCGGTCCACGCCGGACATCGCAGCCAGGTCGGCGCGGGCCTTGTCCCTGCGTGCGGCCGCGGCCGCGAGCTTCGCCTCGGCGGCGCACACAGCGGCCACGGCGCGGGCCTCGACGGCGTGCGCCTCACGCAGCCGCTTGCGGGCGGGTGAGGCGCCGGGCACGCTGGCCGATCGGCCACGGGATAGCTCACGCATCCGGCCAGCTCCCTTCGCGTCAGGCGCGGCCCCAGCTAGGCCGTCACCCAGTACGGGCCGCCGTCCTACCCATGCGCCCCGGCCCGCCGCTCAAGCTCAGGAGCGGAGGGGTCGGTCTGGGCATCACCCGTCCGCGTGGATGCCCGTGCTGGTTGCGAAACATCGAAGGCCGGAGGCGCGGCCCGGACTGCCACCCTCGGACCGCGGGCCTAGCGCGGACTGGCGTGGCCCGGGCCCGGCGCAGCCCGGACCGGCTGGACTGGCCCGGCCCGGCTGGACCGGCGCGGCCCGGCCCGGCTGGACTGCACGGACTGGACTGGCGTGGCCCGGGTCCGGCTGGACTGGCCGGGCCGGACTGGCGCGACCCAGGGCGGCGCGGCGGGTCTCGGACTGGCGCGCGGCCGGACAACCCGCCATGGCTGGACCGATGCGGCGCGCGCGGACGGCCGCTCGGCGGCTGCCCAGGGGAGGAGTCATGAGCCGATTCGCTCGCACCTACATCGCTGACCAGTCAAGCCCTTGACTCGCTCCGCTCGCCAACACTTTCAAGCCCGCGGCCTCCTTCCTCTGCCCGTCCTCGCTCCGCTCGTCCCGTCCAAGATCAACATGCACCACGCGTCTGGCATTCGAGGGTCTCGCGCGCGTGCGCGTAGGACGCCGACGCGTACGCGGTGACCGGATACCCGGTCCCCGGACGAGGGATGCCGATGACGGTTTCGATCCGCCGAATGACCACTGGAAGTGGCTTCCGGTACCTGATGGAAAGCGTCGCGCGCGGCGACGGTGCGGTTGATCGGTCCTCGCCGCTGACCCGCTACTACGCCGAGTCCGGTACACCGCCGGGCCGGTTCCTGGGCGGCGGGCTCGCCGGCCTGGCCGGCGGCGCAGGGGTTGACGCCGGGACGAAGGTGAGCGAGGAGATGCTCCGCAACATGCTGCAGCGGGTCGTCGACCCGATCACGGGCCAAGTGCTGGGCCGCAAACCTAGGGCACCCAGTCCGACCCACCGTGAGCTGATTGAGGCACCCTTCACCAAGCTGGCAGGCACGGTGTCGCCGGACCAGCGGCGAGCGGCCGTCGCTCGCGTCAAATCAGTGCAAGAGATGGTGCCGGATCACGGCAAGCGACCGTTGCCGGTGTCCGGGTTCGACCTGACCTTTAGCGTTCCGAAGTCAGTCTCAGCGGTTTGGGCAGTCGCGGACGCGGGGACGCAGGCGGTGATCTACGAGGCGCACCAGGAGGCGATCCGCCGCGCGCTGGCCTACGCCGATCGGCATGTGTTCTTCTCCCGCTCCGGCACCAACGGCGTCGTCCAGGAACCGATCCGCGGCGTAGTCGCAGCGGGGTTCGACCACTGGGACAGCCGCGCCGGTGACCCGCATCTGCACACCCACGTCGTCGTGATGAACCGCGCCCAGTCGTTGGACGGCACCTGGCGGACGCTGGACTCGCGTGGCCTCTTCAAACAGGTCGTCGCACTGTCCGAGATGCACGAGGGCATCCTCATCGACCTCGTCACCGAGCGGCTCGGCTGGGGTTTCGACCCGCGGCAACGCACCTACCGCGACCAGCCGAAATACGACGTGACCGGGGTCAGCGAGGCGCTGACCCGTGAGTTCTCCCAGCGCTCCGTCCAGATCGAGACCGACAAGAACGCCCAGATCGACGCGTTCGTCGCCGCCCACGGCTACCAGCCGACGACCCGGCAGATCATCCAGATGCGCCAGTCGGCCAACCTCGCGACCCGCCCGGACAAGCAGCACCACTCCCTTGCCGAGCAGACCGAGAGGTGGCGGGAACGCGCCCGCAGCTACGTCGGCCAGGACACGGTGGCGTGGGTCGAATCGCTCGCCGGCCGCAACGACCTGCCCCGGCTGCGCAGCGACGACCTGACCGACTCGATCCTGCGTGACGCCGCCAGCGTGGCGCTGCACCGCGTCGCGGAACGGCGGCCGACGTTCACCCGCGCGAACATGCTCGCCGAGATCCACCGCCTGTTGCACGGCGTGCGGTTCGCCAGCCCTGACGACCGGATCACGGTCGCCGAGCGCACTGCCGATCTCGCCGAAGCCCACGCGCTGCGCCTGTCCGCGCCCGAACTGCACCACACCCCGGCCCGGTTCCGCCGCGCCGACGGCACCTCGAGGTTCCGCGGCACGGGCACGGCGATCTTCACCACGCGTGCGCTGCTGGACGCCGAGTCACGGCTGCTCGACGCCGGCCGCGTCACCACTGGACCGGCCGTGCAACGGGCGATCGTCGCCGCGGTCGCCGAGGCGAACCTGCCCGGCAAGGACTACCCGCTGTCCACCGACCAGGCCGTGGCGGTCGAGCAGGTCGCCACCTCCGGGCGGGTGCTGGACGTGCTTGTCGGCCCGGCCGGCACCGGCAAGACCAGCTCGATGGCCGGGCTGCGCGCGATGTGGGAACAGCAGCACGGCGCCGGGTCGGTGATCGGCCTCGCACCGTCCGCGGCCGCCGCCGAGGTGCTCGGCGACGAGCTTGGAGTCGCCACCGAGAACACCGCGAAGTGGCTCACCGAACACGCCCGGCAACCTGACCGGCAGGCCGAGCTACGCCGAACGGCGAGCCGCGCTCGCCCGCGTGCCCAACCCGGCCTCCCGGCCCGCCCGCCGGCTGCGGGAGCAGATCACCCGGCTCGAAGCCGAGCAGGCCCGCTGGACGATCCGGCCAGACCAGCTCGTCATCGTCGACGAAGCTAGCCTCGCTGGCACGTTCGCCCTCGACGCGCTCGTCGCACAAGCCCGCGCCGCCGGAGCGAAGGTGCTGCTCGTCGGCGACTGGGCACAGCTGTCCGCGGTCCAGGCCGGCGGCGCATTCTCGATGCTGGTCCGCGACCGCGACCTCGCCCCGGAACTGACCGACGTACGCCGCTTCCGGCACCGATGGGAGAAGACGGCAAGCATCCAGCTGCGCGTCGGCGACACCGACGCCATCGCCGCCTACACCACCCGCGGCCGGGTCGAGTCCGGGACTCGCGACGACCTGCTCGACTCCCTCTACGCGGCCTGGAAGACCGATGTCGACGCGGGCCTGTCATCGCTGATGATCGCCGCCGACACCGACACGGTGTCCGAGCTGAACCGCCGCGCCCGCGCCGACCGGGTAGCCGCCGGGCAGGTGGCCGAGCACGGGCTCGACGTTGCCGACGGCAGCGTGGCCGGGGTCGGCGATCGGGTCGTCACCCGCCACAACGACCGGCACCTGACCACCGGCCGGCGGTGGGTGAAGAACGGCGACGCGTGGATTGTCACTGCTGTCGGCCACGATGGCTCCATGACCGTCCGGCGTGAACGTGGCCGTGGCGAGGTCGTGCTCCCCGCCGCGTACGTGCGCGAGCACGTCGAGCTCGGCTACGCCAGCACCGCCCACCGCGCGCAAGGACGCACCGTCGACACCGCGCACGCCATGGTCTCCGCGACCACCACCCGCGAAGTGCTCTACGTCGCGGCCACCCGCGGCCGCGGGTCCAACCGGCTCTACGTGGACACCTACTACGACCCCGACCACGACACCTCGCACGGCCCGGTCCAGCCGCGCCCTGCCGAAGACGTACTGGCCGTCGCGCTCGGCAACGTCGGCGCAGACATCTCCGCGCACGCCACCCTCGCCAACGAAATGCGCACCGCCGAGAGCATCCCGACACTCGCAGCCGAGTACCTCACCATCGCCCGCGCGGCCCAAGCCGCGCGCTGGGACGCACTGATCGACCGCTCCGGACTCACCACCGAGCAGGCGGAGCAGGTCCGCGACTCCGAGGCCTACGGACCGCTCGCCGCTGCGTTCCGCAACGCCGAAGCGCGCGGCCTGAACATCGAGGCCGCCCTCCCGGGCATCGTCGCCGGCCGGACTCTCAATGGCGCACAGGACATCGCGGCCACGCTGCGCGAGCGGGTCACGAACTGGACCCGCGCCAACAGCCACGGCCCACGCCAGGCCACCACCCGGCTCGTCGCCGGCATCATCCCCGAAGCGCTCGGCGTCACCGATCCCGACTACCAGCGCGCGCTCACCGAGCGGGCCGACGCGATGAACCGCCGCGCCCACACGCTCGCCGAGCAAGCCGTCGCCGCCAGCGCGGCGTGGACCCGCCCACTCGGCCCACCACCGGCCGACCCAGCCCGGCACGCGGCATGGCTGCACGAGATCGCCACCATCGCCGCCTACCGCGAACGGTGGAGCGTCACCAGCCGCGACCCGATCGCCGCCGACCGGGCCAGCATCGAGAAGACCGGCCACGAGAAGCGCGCCGCAGGCGGCAGCCGAACGCGCCGCCCGCCTTGCTGGAGCCACCACTACGACAACACCGACGGGCGCAGCGCCGGCACCGCTCGTCGATCAGAACGGAATCCAGCTATGAGCAGACGCAAGCAGCGCCGCGCCATGGCGGCCTGGGCCAGCCACGCTCGCGAGACCAGCCGTCACGCAGCCCGCGAGCTGGCGCTGACGATCGTCCGCGGCCAACCGTCGGCCATGCAGGCGTACGACCTCGGCATCGTCCTCAACGACGGCGAAACCGCGTGGCAGCGCGCGCCCGCCGACTACTGGTACCGCGGCGAGCGCAGCTGGATGGTGCAGCACAACAGCTACCGCGGCTTTCGAAGCACCATCAACGAAGTCCACCAGCCGTGCATGTGCTACGCCGGAATGCTCGACTGGCTCATCACCAACCAGCGCCTCGCCGCTCGCCAGCCCGACGGCCAAGTCATCTCGATCTACTGGTCCGCGATCGAGGCGATCAGCGTCGACCTCGCCCGCGAGATCGTCGTGCTCGACGGCGCCGACGGCTACCACGGCGAACTCGCGGCCCGGCGATCGCCCCGATCGCAGTCGCCGCCATCGCCACCTGCCATGGGCCGCAGGCACTCCTCGACCACCCCGCACTCGAGCCGTTGCGCGCACGTTCAGTAGAAGCGGGCGCGACGCTGGCGACTCCATGACGCGCGTGGCCAGCCGCACGGCGCTCCTGCCGCCGCCTTTCTAACGCTTGTCCATTCGACGACGGCGCACGCAGCTCAGGTCAGGATCGCTGTCGCCGGTGCGGGTACGAGGGCACAGGATCCGTTTGCCGCTTGCCGACTGACTGCGCCTGGGCGCCACGGTGCAGACGGATGGCTCGCTGGAGCGTCCCTGTGGCCGGATGCGCTGATAACCCGGAGGCTGGAAATTCAAGTCACCCCGGCCACGATGACGCAGGCCACGGATTCTGGTGCCTTCAGCCATTCTGCAAAATGACATCGGGCCGCTCACTTCGGCCATGGCCGTCAGCCCAGCGCGCCGGTTTCAGCCCGCTCCGGCCCCGCCGAGGCGGCCGCGTCGGAGCCGCCCGGCCTCCCAGAATCTCCGGCTGCGGGCTGGAAGACTGGCAGGGTGACCGTGGTGAGCAAAGAGGCCGAGCGCGCGGAGCTGCACAAGACGATCTGGCGGATCGCCAACGACCTGCGCGGCAGCGTCGACGGCTGGGACTTCAAGACCTACGTGCTCGGGATGCTGTTCTACCGGTTCATCTCCGAGAACCTGACCGCCTACCTCAACGAGCAGGAGCGCACGGCCGGCGACCCGGACTTCGACTACGCCACGCTGACCGACGCCGACGCCGAGTTCGGGCGCGACGAGACGGTCGAGGAGAAGGGCTTCTACATCCTGCCCAGCGACCTGTTCGCGAACGTGCGCGAGCGGGCCCGCAACGACGAGAACCTCAACGAGACGCTGGCGCAGGTCTTCACGCAACATCGAGGCGCTCGGCGCGTCGGCACCGACAGCGAGGACGACATCAAGGGCCTGTTCGACGACCTCGACGTCAACAGCACCAAGCTCGGCCCGACGGTCGCGAAGCGCAACGAGAAGCTGGTCAAGCTGCTCGACGCCATCGGCGACCTCAACCTCGGCACGTTCACCGACAACACGATCGACGCGTTCGGCGACGCGTACGAGTACCTCATGCAGATGTACGCCTCCATCGCCGGCAAGTCCGGCGGCGAGTACTACACGCCGCAGGAGGTCTCCGAGCTGCTCGCCCGGATCACCGTCGTCGGCAAGACCGAGGTCAACAAGGTCTACGACCCGGCCTGCGGCTCGGGCTCGCTGCTGCTGAAGTTCGCGAAGGTGCTCGGCCAGGACAACGTGCGGCAGGGCTTCTTCGGCCAGGAGATCAACCTGACCACCTACAACCTGTGCCGGATCAACATGTTCCTGCACGACGTCAACTACGAGAAGTTCGACATCGCCCACGGCGACACGCTGATCGACCCGGCGCACTGGGACGACGAGCCGTTCGAGGCGATCGTCTCCAATCCGCCGTACTCGATCAAGTGGGACGGCGACGCGAACCCGCTGCTGATCAACGACCCGCGCTATCGCGCCGGCCGGCGTGCTGGCGCCGAAGTCGAAGGCCGACCTCGCGTTCACGATGCACATGCTGACCTGGCTCGCGGTCAACGGCACGGCGGCGATCGTCGAGTTCCCCGGCGTGCTCTACCGCGGCGGCGCGGAGCAGAAGATCCGCAAGTACCTGGTCGACAACAACTACGTCGACACCGTGATCCAGCTGCCGCCGGACCTCTTCTTCGGCACGACGATCGCGACCTGCATCATCGTGCTGAAGAAGTCGCAAGACCGACAACAAGGTCGCTCTTCATCGACGCCTCGGCCGAGTTCGTCCGTCAGGGCAACAAGAACAAGCTCACCGAGGCGAACCAGCAGAAGGATCCTCGACGCCTTCACCGCGCGCGAGGACGTCGACCACTTCGCCCGGCTCGTCGACAACGCCGACATCGCCGAGAACGGCTACAACATCGCGGTCTCGTCCTACGTCGAAGCCGAGGACACGCGCGAGGCCGTCGACATCACAGCGCTCAACGCCGAGATCGCCCGGATCGTCGCGCGCCAGGCCGAGCTGCGCACGCAGATCGATGCGATCGTCGCCGACCTGGAAGGAGGTGACGCATGAGCCGCATCGACGACCTCATCGCCGAACTCTGCCCCGGGCGTGCAGTTCAAGCCAATCGGTGACATCGGCGAACTGGTGCGCGGTAACGGGATGCCGAGGTCCGACTTCACAGAATCAGGAGTCGGCTGTATCCACTACGGCCAGATCTACACGCACTACGGCACATGGACGACGGAGACCCTCTCGTTTGTCGCTCCCGAGAAGGCACCTAAGCTCGCGAAGGTCGATCCGGGTGATCTGATCATCACAAACACCAGCGAGAACATCGACGACGTCTGCAAGGCGGTCGCCTGGCTGGGCTCGGATCAGATCGTCACGGGTGGACACGCGACGGTCCTGAAGCACGACCAGGATCCCAAGTACCTCTCGTACTACCTGCAAACGCCGGGTTCTTCGCGAGAAGACGAAGCGCGCGACCGGCACGAAGGTCATCGACGTTTCCGCAAAGAGCCTTGCCACAATCAGAATTCCTGTGCCGCCTGTCGAGGTTCAGCGCGAGATCGTGAGGATATTGGACACCTTTACAGCGCGGGAAGCGGAGTTGGAAGCGGAGCTGGAAGCGGAACTGGAGGCCCGCCGCCGGCAGTACGCGCACTACCGAGACTCGAGTTGGCCTTCCGGGACGGGGAGGGGATCCGGTGGCTACCAATGGCGAAGGTCGGCACGTTTACGCGTGGCCGGCGATTCGCCAAGGACGACACGTGGATCACGGCCTCCCGGCGATTCACTACGGCGAGATCTACACCCACTACGGGACCTCGACGGACAAGGCCATCTCGCATGTGCGAGCCGAGATCGCGTCCAGCCTTCGGTTCGCCCAGCCGGGTGATGTCGTGATCGCAGCCGTTGGCGAGACCGTTGAGGATGTTGGCAAGGCGGTCGCGTGGCTCGGTAATGGTCCGGTCGCAGTCCACGACGACTGCTTCACGTTCAGCCACACGGTGAATCCCAAGTTCATCGCGTACTGCATGCAGACTTCTGCGCTGATTGCAGACAAGGACAAGTACGTCTCACGCGCGAAGGTGAAGCGGCTGTCGGCGGAGGGCTTGGGCAAGCTAGTCATCCCGGTTCCGGGACTGAAGGAGCAGAAGCGGATCGTCGAGATCCTCGACAAGTTCGATGCACTGGTGAACGACCTGTCGATCGGCCTACCTGCGGAGTCGAAGGCCCGATGGCAGCAGTACGAGTACTACCGCGACAAGCTGCTCATGTTCACCGAGGAGGTGGCCTGATTCCGGCAGGAACTCCGGCATGATGCTGAGGTGTCCAAGAAGCGCCAGATCCGCCACGATGACCTGCTGGCAGAAGGCGCTCTACTCGTGCGGGCGCTCTTCGACTCGGACCCGCTGTCCCCGGTGTTCGATCGGAGGACGCTGCTCGGCGATGCGGAGTTGAACTTCACCCAGTTCGCCTACTACGGCCTCTCGATGTGGTGCACCTCCACTAACTGGCCGATGGAGCGGGTGCTTGACGAGAAGACCCGCCGCGCACGGCGCATCGCGGTCTTCCGCGCCGGCGACCTGCGCGCAGTCGGTCTGAGCCTGGTACCGAGCGGCAAGGAGCCGCACTATGACGTTGCATCGGGTGACGTCTACGGGACGAACTACGGGGGGTCGCCCTGCTCGTCTGGAAGCGCGGCAGAGCTCGTCGAAAGGTTCCTCGCCGCGCCCTACGCTGTGGTTGAGAACAACTACTACCAGGAGCCGCACTGAGGGGAGGGCCACATGATCCAGATCGACATCGACGCGGACTTGAACATGGTCGACGACGACGACCGGAATTTTGCGCGCCGCCCCAAGGATGTATCGCGCTTGGCCGTCGGCCGTGTTGCTGTAGCTGGGCGTCCGGGCTTCTGGTCTTGGGTCATGATTGACGATGTCGGCGACACGGCAGTGTACTTTCACCAGATCTCCGACGCCGAAGCTGCTGCGCTGAGATCTGGCGATGCCGCATATTCGGCGGTGACCGAATCGGGGACGCTTCTTCGCTACGAGCCGATCGCTGTCAGTGACGAGAGCACGGTCGTCGCTGAGTTCGTGCCGGAGCCGTCGAAGGAAAGCGCGCTACCAGTCGGAGGCAGCCCTCGAGGCGGCGTTCATCGAGCTGCTCCAGGGGCAGGCGTACGAGTACCTGCCGATCACGAGCGAGGCTGCGCTCGAGGCGAACCTGCGGGCGCAGCTCGAGGCGCTGAACAAGATTGAGTTCTCCGACGCGGAGTGGGAGCGGTTCTTCACGGAGAAGATCGCCAGCGCGAACGACGGCATCGTCGAGAAGACGGCCCGCATCCAGGAGGACCACGTCCAGGTCCTGAAGCGCGACGACGGCACGGTCAAGAACGTCTACCTGATCGACAAGCCGAACATCCACAACAACCGGCTGCAGGTCATCAACCAGTACGAGGTGCCGCAGCGAGCGGCGCACGCGCAACCGCTACGACGTGACGATCCTCGTCAACGGCCTGCCGATGGTGCACGTCGAGCTGAAGCGCCGCGGTGTCGACATCCGCGAGGCGTTCAACCAGATCAACCGCTACCAGCGCGACAGCTTCTGGGCCGACTCGGGGCTGTTCGAGTACGTACAGCTGTTCGTGATCAGCAACGGCACGCTGACGAAGTACTACAGCAACACCACCCGCGACCGGCACATCGGCGAGCTGGCCAGCGGCAAGCGGTCGCGCAAGCAGACCTCGAACAGCTTCGAGTTCACGAGCTGGTGGGCCGACGCGAACAACAAGCCGATCACCGACCTGATCGGCGTTCACGAAGACGTTCTTCGCCAAGCACACGCTGCTGAACGTCCTGACCAAGTACTGCGTCTTCGACGTCGACCGCAAGCTGCTGGTCATGCGGCCGTACCAGATCGTCGCGGCCGAGCGGATCCTGCAGCGCATCCAGACCTCGACGAACCTACAAGCAGACTCGGCACGATCGCGGCCGGCGGCTACGTCTGGCACACCACCGGCTCGGGCAAGACGCTCACCAGCTTCAAGGCCGCGCAGCTCGCCACTCGGCTGCCGGGGCTCGAGAAGGTGCTGTTCGTCGTCGACCGCAAGGATCTCGACTACCAGACCATGCGCGAGTACGACCGATTCGAGAAGGGCGCCGCGAACTCGAACACCTCAACGCGCGGTGCTCAAGCGAGCAGCTGGAGGACCCGAGCGCCCGCATCATCATCACGACGATCCAGAAGCTCGTCGCGCTTCATCAGCCAGAACAAGGGCCACGAGATCTACGGCGGGCACGTCGTGATCATCTTCGACGAGTGCCACCGCAGCCAGTTCGGCGACATGCACACCGCCGATCACCGAGGTCGTTCAAGCACTACCACCTGTTCGGGTTCACGGGGACGCCGATCTTCGCCGACAACGCCGGCAGCGGCGGCAACCCGCTGCTGCGAACTACCGAGCAGGCCTTCGGCGACAAGCTACACACGTACACGATCGTCGACGCCATCAACGACAAGAACGTGCTGCCGTTCCGCATCGACTACGTCAACACCGTCAAGCTGCCGGAGCACCTCGCCGACAAGCAAGTCTCGGCGATCGACACCGAGAAGGCGCTGCTGGCGCCGGAGCGGCTGCGGCAGATCGCCGACTACATCCTCGACCACTTCGACCAGAAGACGAAGCGCAGCGATCGCGTACCGCTCGGCGAACAAGCGGCTGTCCGGCTTCAACTCGCTGTTCGCCACGGCGTCGATCGATGCCGCGAAGCGCTACTACAACGTCATTCGAGCAGCGCAGCAGCGAGCGCGAGACCGCCGAGCCGGGCTATCAGCGGCTGAAGGTCGGACTCATCTATCAGCTACGCCGCCAACGAGGACGATCCCGACGGCTTGCTGGCCGAGGAGGAGTTCGAGACCGACGAGCTCGACCAGAGCTCCCGCGAGTTCCTCGAGGACGCGATCCAGGACTACAACGCCATGTTCGGCACGAGCTTCGATACGTCGGCTGACAAGTTCCAGAACTACTACAAGGACCTGTCGCAGCGTCTCAGGAACCGCGAGCTCGACCTGGCAATCGTCGTCAACATGTTCCTGACCGGCTTCGACGCCACCACACTGAACACACTCTGGGTCGACAAGAACCTGCGCCAGCACGGACTGATCCAGGCGTACTCGCGCACCAACCGGATCCTCAACTCGGTCAAGACCTACGGCAACATCGTCTCCTTCCGCGACCTGGAGCAGGCGACCAACGACGCGCTGGCGCTGTTCGGCAACAAGGACGCGCGCGGGATCGTCCTGCTCAAGCCGTACGCCGACTACCACGCCGAGTACGAAGCGAAAGTCGCCGAGCTGCTGCTGCTGTACCCGCTCGGGACACCGATCGTCGGCGAGGCAGCACCAGAAGACGTTCATCGCCCTGTTCGGGGCGATCCTGCGGCTGCGGAACATCCTGACTGCATTCGACGACTTCGCCGGCAACGAGATCCTCACCGAACGCGAGTTCCAGGACTACCAGAGCATCTACCTAGACCTGTACGCCGAGTTCCGGCGAATCGCCGCGCCGAGCGCGAGGCGATCAACGACGACGTGGTCTTCGAGATCGAGCTGATCAAGCAGATCGAGGTCAACGTCGACTACATCCTGATGCTCCTCCAGAAGCACCTGGACGAGCACGGCGCGGGTCAGGACAAGGAAATCCGCGCTGCCATCAGCCGAGCGATCGACTCCAGCCCCACCCTTCGGAACAAGAAGGACCTTATCGAGCAGTTTGTCGACTCGCTGAACGTCGACGCCGATGTCGACGAGAGCTGGCGGGCTTACATAGAGGCCAAGCGCGTCGAGGAGCTGGACCGGATCATCGTCGAGGAAAACCTCAAGCCCGCCGAAACGCGGACCTTCGTCGACAACGCCTTCCGCGATGGGGCGATTCCGTCAACGGGGACTGCGGTCACCAAGATCTTGCCGCCTGTCTCACGGTTCTCCGCTGGCAACGCACACGCGCTGAAGAAGCAGACCGTCCTCGACAAACTCACGGGCTTCTTCGACCGTTTCTTTGGGCTTACCTAGAAACGGCCGAAGCGTTCGGGTCAGACACCCCGCGGCTCTCCCATGCCCCGAAGGTCGTTCCGTCATCCGCAATCCACGAGATTCGGCCGTTGCAGGACCGGCCCTGGGCGATCGCACCGGCCGTCGACGGCGAGCCGAACACGACGTCCTTCGCCAGAGTGCCAACCCCGTCAGCGATCACGATGGACCCGTCCGTGACCAGCTTCTGATGCTGCGCTCGGTAAGCCAGATAGGCACGAATCGTGCTGTCGGCCTTCCCGACACCGTGCCAATCCGGTACGACGGTGGATCCAGCCAGCATGGTGAACTCACCATCGATCTGCTGAGCGCGGGCATCAACTCGTAGCTTCTTGTTCTGGAGCCGGAAGACCGGCGAGATCGAGTCTTCTCCGGGGGCGGTCGGGCTCACTTTCTGCTCGCGAACCCGGATCGCGTCTATTCCCAGGACCGGCAGGATGATCTGGAGTTGCCCGATGAAATAGTCCATGTCGGATCGGTGAGCCTCGGGGAGTGCCGGCAGTGGGGGCTCGGTGCTGTTGTCCAGGACCACCCGGCCGGCTTGCTTCGCCAACCCGATCAGCCGAGCCTCCAGGTAGCGTCCGTGGGCCTTGGTGAGGTTGGCGTCTTTCGATGTCACCACGACGATGCGGTCCCAGAAGGACTTCCTCGTGTTGTGTTGGCGCAGCCGGACGACGAAGTCGTCCGTCTCGCCGACGTAGCACCGGACCGACCCGTCTTCGTCCTCGCCCAGCAGGAGGTAGACGCAGGTGCCAACCAGTTCCCGGCGGATCGTCAGGGTGCCGATGTCCGAGCGGCGTGCCGAAAGGACGTGTCCCGTCCAGTTCAGGATCTCCGCCGTCGTCAGCCCGCCCGGGGTTCCGTCGACGAGGAACAACTCGATGTGCTTGCCGCTCACAGGGGCGATCCTGCCAGTCGTCCCCGACGGAATTGCGATGATCGATTCGATCTGCATCGGCACCCGGATCGCCAAGGCCAGCCGATCGCCGATTTGCCGTGACGTTGTGCTTGAGGTGCGCCGCGAACGGCAATGCAGCATCGCGTTGCTCTTAGGTTCGGAGCCACCGGGCGTAACGGTCGGCGTCGTTTGCGATCTCGTCTGATCGGTTTGGCGTGCGTTCCTCAGCGTGGATCAGGCCGCCATCGACCTCGCCGCGCTGGGCGGTGAGTCAATGACCGAGAGCAACCCGCAGCCCGTTGTACTCGCCGCGGTGCTCAGCCCGCGCTGCGAAGGCCCGGCCGGCGTGCAGCATTGCGGCGAGCACCACCACCGCCATCGGCCACCGCAGCCGCGCTATCAGGCCAGCCCACGCTCGTCACGCTACGGGACCGACCGCCAGGCGGCGTGTGGAGACTGGTCACACGTCGCCACCGCTCCTGCTGCTGAGGCCTGCCATTGCCGCCGCCATCGCTCGCGCAACTGCGGGATCTCGCAGATCGAGGAGGCCGCCGTAGATGTCGTAGGTGATCTGGATCGAGCTGTGCCCGAGCATCTCGCTCACTTGCTCGATGCGGGCGCCTTGCGCGAGCGCCCAGACCACGCACGTGTGCCGCAGCATGTGTGGCGTGAATCGCTTTCCGGGAATCGTTGAGGCGACCGTCTTGCACGCCGGCTTCCACCGGTCTTCATGGAACCCGTCGTAGCGCCACGGCTGTCTGCGACGGGTGAACGCGTACTCCTCCGCACCGCGGCCGGTGATGTGCTCGCCGAGCCGCCGAGCCACTTCGCCGCTGACGACGACGTAGCGGGATCGCTTGTTCTTGGGCGGGCCGAGCTTCCAGACTTTCGCCTCGCCGGCGGTCCAGTCGATCGGGTCGGGGTCGGCGGGTGAGCGGCCTGACCAGGCGCGAACAATGTGCGCCACGATCTCGTCGCGCCGGTTGACGGTGAGGTCACCGACCCGCAGCGCCGAGACCTCGCCCCAGCGCAGGCCGGTGGCGAGGAGGTAGTCGCAGAGCAGCACGACGTCGTCTTTGAGCGCGGACCGGAACGTGGTCCACTCGGCGTCGGTGAAGAACCGGATCTGCCTGGCTGCCCGGTGGTCGACCTCGGGCAACTCGGTGCCGGCGCACGGGTTGTCGGGTCGCAGCTGTTGCCGCTGCTGCCCGTAGGCCATGATTGAGTGCAGCAGTCCGTGCCAGTTGCGGATCGACTTGGCCGACGAGCCCGCGTCCACCTCGGTGTCGACCCAGTCCTCGACATCGGTCAACGTGACGTCGGCGAACGCGAGCCCGCCGAAGAACGGCTCCAGGTGCAACGCCCAGACGCGCTTGTATCGGTGCAGCGTGTACGCCTTGAGCCGCCCTCGCTGCACGCGCCGGTCGAGGGCCGGCCAGAACAACTCGACGACGTCCCTGACGGTCGGTCCGGTCGGCGGCTCGTCCCGCTCGACGTACCCCTCGCCCTTCACCCATCCGTAGGGCCACTGGTGGCCTGCGTGCTCGACGTCGAGCTTGAACGCCTTCGCGCGGTTGAGGTCGGTGAACGTCTCCGCCTGTTCCTTAACACCGGCTGACGAACGACCGCCACCGAGCACCCAGCAGACCTGGTAGGAGACACCGCCATCGGCGCGCTTGCGGTGCTTGATCCGAGCCAATTCGGACCCCCGGGTGGGACATGGGTGGGACATGCCGTCCGGAGCAATACTAGAGGCCCCAGTTTCTGGGGCCTCAAAGGGTGGGCAAGGGGGGAGTTGAACCCCCACGTCCTTACGGACACACGGACCTGAACCGTGCGCGTCTGCCATTCCGCCACTTGCCCGTAGCGGCGGGAAATTCCGCCCTGAACCAGCCGCTGCAGTGCGCAAGGCTAGCACGCACAGCTGCCCCGTCCGGTGGGCGCAGGTCCACCCAGGGCGCACGCCAGTACCATCATTCGAACGCGCGGAGCGACCGCGGCGTGTTGTCGTGCCGTGGCGGGCTCCGCGTACCGCCGACAAGGCCCGTTCCGCGGGCCACGACACCAATTAGCAGGAGGGCTGCGATGGGCCAGCGCAGCGGCCGAGCGACCAGGCTCGACGCGTACCGCACCCAGCCGCAGCGGGCAACGAAGCGAGGACGGACATGAGCTTGGCGCAGCGCTTTGAGCGCCGTCTCGAGAACGTAGTGGGCACGGCCTTCGCTCGCGTCTTCAAGGGACAGGTCGAGCCGGTCGAGATCGGATCGGCGCTGCAGCGTGAGGCCACCGACAAGCGCAACGTGATGCCGAGCGGCGAGGTTCTCGCGCCGAACCGCTACCGCGTCACGCTCGCCGGGTCAGACTACGAGCGCCTCGTGCCGTGGGAGGTGCAGCTGACCAACTCGCTGGCCGAACTCGTCCAAGAGCATTTGGACGAGAACGGGTGGCGAACGGCGGGCGACATCGAGGTCTACCTGGCGCGCGACGACTCGTTGCACACCGGTGTCTTCGGCGTTGCATCGCGCATGGAATCCAACGCAGCGCCGCGTCGGCGACCGTACGACTCGCTGTCGTTGCCGTCGGTGCCCGGGCAGCCCCCTGGCGACTACCAGAATCCGTTCGGCAGCGCGCCTCCGCAGCAGTACGTGCCGGGCTTCGACCACGGCATGCCCTCCCACGAGTCCGACCCGTACCTGGGCGGCCCGACCTCGGCGATGCCGCCGCCGGCGCCCTCCTTGCCGCCACCGCCGCCGTCCTACCCGATCGGCGCCCAGCCGATCCAGCATCCCCCGCTACCGTCCGGGCCGTACATGCCGGCCGCGCCGTATACGCCGCAGGGAGCCCCGGTTGCCCCTCCGCCCCCGGTCCAGCCGACCGAGCATTTCGCGCCGCCGCAGGCCCCGCCCGGCATCCGTGGCGTCCTGGTCGTCGACGGCTCCAATCAGCGCTTCGAATTGCGCAACGGCAGCAATCTCATCGGCCGGGGCAGCGAGGCGGACCTGCAGTTGCTCGACCAGGGCGTCTCCCGGCGGCACGTCGACGTCCAGTTCGACGGCAACTTCGCGACCGCCTACGACCTGGGCTCGACGAACGGCACCAACGTGAACGGGCACGACATCAAGAGTCAGTTGCTGCGGCACGGCGACGTCGTCCGCGTCGGGCACACGCGGCTGGTCTTCCATCAGGAGCACGGATGAGCAGTGGGCACGTGCACGTGACCACTCATGAGCTGACTGCCCGGCGGCGGAGACGCTCGTGAACTCACCGCTGGCCATCCAGCTGATGCGGTTCGGGTTCCTCGCGCTCCTGTGGCTGTTCGTCCTCGCCGCGGTGCGCGTCGTGCGGGCGGACCTGCGCGTCAGCGGGCAACCTCGCGTCGCGATGCCGCCGCCGGCTCGGCGCCGCGGACGCAGCGCGCCGCCGTCTCCGGGGCCGCGCCGCGCGTCGGTCCTGGTCGTCACCGCAGGCGGGTTGGCCGGCACACGCATCGGGCTCACCGGCGCCCCGGTGCTGATCGGACGCGCCGACGACTCCACGCTCGTGCTGACCGACGACTACGCCAGCACCCGGCACGCCCGAATCAGCCAGCAGGAGGGTGTCTGGTTCGTTGAGGACCTCGGTTCCACGAACGGCACGTACCTGGGCCAGCACAAGCTCGGCGGCCCGACGCCGCTCGAGGTCGGCGTGCCCATCCGCATCGGTAAGACCGTCATGGAGCTGCAATGACGCAGACCCCACAGCTAGGCGCGCACGCGGGAGCAACCGCATGACGCTTTCCCCCGGCCACGAGTTCAGCGTGGTCGCCCGATGACTCTTGCCCTGCGCTACGCAGTCCGCTCCGACCGCGGGCTGGTACGTGGCAACAACGAGGACTCCGTCTACGCGGGTCCTCGGCTGCTCGCCATCGCCGACGGCATGGGCGGCCACGCCGCGGGCGAAGTCGCGAGCAAGATCGCCGTCGCCGCGTTGGAAGGCCTCGACGAAGACCGCCCCGTCGGCGACCTGCTGGCCGAACTGCGCCGCGCAGTCGAGGACGCCAACGAGCGCATCGCCGAGTCGATCGCGTCCAACAGCGACCTCGACGGCATGGGCACCACCCTCACCGCGCTGCGGTTCGTCGGCGGGCAGGTCGGCCTGGTGCACGTCGGCGACTCCCGGGCCTACATGCTGCGCGGCCAGCACCTGACCCAGATCACCCACGACGACACCTACGTCCAGTCACTGGTCGACTCCGGTCGGCTCACCGCCGAGGAAGCGAGCCACCATCCGCGCAAGTCGGTAATCCTGCGGGCCCTCATGGGCGCCGACGTCGACCCGGACGTCTCGATCCGCGAGGCGCGTGCGGGCGATCGTTACCTGCTGTGCACCGACGGGCTCACCGACGTCGTCACCGCGTCGACCCTGCTCGAAACCCTCGGCGATGGCGACCCGCAGGAGTGCGCCGACCGACTCGTCGAACTGGCACTGCGCGGCGGCGGGCCCGATAACGTCACCTGCATCGTCGCCGACGTCGTCAACACCGGCTTCGGCGACGACGTGCCGGTCATCGGGGGCGCATTCATCGACCCGACGGAGCCGGGCGGACCGGCACCGGACGGCGCCTCGAGCCCCGCTGAGCGCGCCGCCCAGATGACCCGCACGCACCACCCGAACCACGTCGACCCGCCGCGCATCCGGCGCCGCTGGCTGCGCCGACTGGTGCTCACCGTCGCCGTCCTGGTCATCCTGGTCGGCGGCACGGGCGGGTTCTATGCCTGGACGCAGACCCAGTACTTCGTCGGCCGGTCCGGTGACGAGGTGGCGATCTTCCGCGGCGTCAATACCGAGTTCGGCCCACTGAAGTTCTACAAGCTCTCCCGAAACACTCCGATCAAGATGACGGATCTGACGCCGGTCGCGCAGAGTCAGGTCCAGTCCGGCATCACCGCGCACAGCCAGTCCGGCGCGGAGCAGATCGTCGGCAACCTGCTCACCCAACTGCTGCCGCCGTGCCCCACCGCCACCCCGACTCCGAGCATGACGCCATCCGACCGGGCCACCGCGATCGTGCCGTCGACGTCGCCGACGAAGAAGCCGACGACCAGCCGTCGAAGCACCCCGGCCCGGCGTACCACCGCTCGCGTCGCCGCGCACGCGACGACACCTCATCGCCCGGCCACCACGGCACACCCGCGCCCGACCGTGACGCCGCGCCCCACCGTGACGCCGCGTCCGACCTTGACGCCATCCCGCGCGACGCCGAGCGCACCGTCCTCAACTCCGCTGCCGTTCCCCGCCACGACCACGCCCCATGAAGGTTGCCGGTGACGAACAACGTCGCAGTCACCGAACCGCACCCGCCGACCCGGCGCGGCGCGGAGTTGGTGCTGCTCGTGTTCGCGATCGGCATCGTGATGGCGGCCGAGGGAATCATCGAGGCCACCCGTGACGGCAGCATCAACAGCCACCTGCTCATCGACAGCGTGGTGCCCCTGACCGCTGGCGTGATCGCCCACCTGGTGATTCGCCGCGTCGCGCCCTACGCCGACCCACTGCTGCTGCCGATCGTGGTGCTGCTCAACGGGTTGGGACTGGTGATGATCCATCGGCTCGACCTGGGGCTCAAACAGCAGTCCGACGACGGCACCGGGCCGAAGTTCGCCGGAGCGGCGGCGCCGACCCAGATCGTGTGGACGGCGCTCGGCCTGCTGCTGTTCCTGGTCATCATCTGGTTCATCCGCGACCATCGCGTGCTCGCCCGGTACGCGTACACACTGGCCCTGGCGGGCATGTTCTTCCTGGTGCTTCCGGCGGTGCTCCCGGCCCGGTTCAGCGAGGTCAACGGCGCGCGCATCTGGATCCGCGTTGCGGGCTTCTCGATCCAGCCCGGCGAATTCGCGAAGATCCTGCTGACGATTTTCGCCTCGGCCTACCTGGTGACCAAACGCGACGTGCTTTCCCTTGCCGGGCGGCGCTTTCTCGGCATCGACCTGCCGCGTGGGCGTGACTTCGGCCCGCTGCTCGTCGCGTGGCTGGTGTGCATCGCCGTGCTCGTCCGCGGACACGACTTGGGCTCATCGCTCATGTTCTTCGGCCTGTTCATCGTGCTGCTGTACGTGGCCACCCAGCGGGTCAGCTGGGTCATCGTCGGCATGACGCTATTCGCCGGGGGCGCTTACCTCGCGTATCAGGTGTTTCCCAACGTGCAGACGCGGGTCACGGTCTGGCTGCACGTGTTCGACTATCCGGACGGCATCGGGTTGCAGGTAAGCCAGTCGCTGTTCGGCCTCGGCACCGGCGGTCTGTTCGGGACGGGACTCGGCGGCGGCCATCCCGAGATCGTCCCGCTGCCGGCCACCGACTTCATCATCTCCTCGTTCGGCGAGGAGATCGGGTTGTTCGGCCTCGTCGCGTTGCTGGTCGTCTACATCCTGTTCATCGCGCGCGGCTTCGCCGCAGCACTCGCGGTGCGCGACACGTTCGGCAAGCTGCTGGCCACCGGGCTGGCCTTCTCGATCGGCTTGCAACTGTTCGTCGTCGTCGCCGGGGTTACCCGGCTGCTGCCCGAGACCGGCCTCACGACGCCGTTCCTGTCCTACGGCGGTTCGTCCCTGCTGGCGAACTACGCGCTGCTCGCGCTGCTCGTGCGGGTGTCGGACTCCGCGCGCCGGCCTGCTGCGCCGCCACCCGCCGCGCCGGCAGCGCCGCCGGCAGCCCTGCCCGAGGTGGTGCCCGCATGAACCGCCAGATCCGTCGGGTCGCGATCGCGGTCGGGGTGCTGATGGCTGCCCTGCTGATCAACCTGAACTTCGTCCAGGTCGTGAAGAGCGACGCGTACCGCAACAACAAGAACAACCGCCGCGTCATCCTCAATGAGTACTCGAATCCGCGAGGGTCGATCATCGTGCAGGGCACGTCGATCGCCGAGTCCGTGCCGACGAAGGACGAGTTGAAGTATCTGCGCAAGTACCCCGGGGGACCTGCGTACGCCGGCCTCACCGGCTGGTACTCGCTCATCTACGACAAGAACGGCCTGGAGGACGTCGAGGACGGCCTGCTGTCCGGCAGCGACAGCCGCCTGCTCGGCACGCGCATCACCGACCTGCTCACCGGCCGCACGCCTAAGGGCGGCAGCGTCGCGCTGACCATCAACAAGGCCGCGCAACGGGCCGCGTTCAGTGCGCTCGGGGGACGCCGCGGCGCGGTGGTCGCGCTCGACCCCACGACGGGCGCGATCCTCGCGGCAACGAGCGCTCCGTCCTACGACCCGAGCGTGCTCAGCTCGCACAATCTCGACTCGATCAGCGCTGCGTACAAGCGACTCAACGACGACAAAGCGCAGCCGATGCTCAACCGCGCATTCCAGGCGAGCTACCCGCCGGGCTCGATCTTCAAGGTGATCGTGGCCGCCGCCGCGCTCAAGGACGGCAAGAAGATCACCGACCAGATCCCGGCGCCCACCGTGCTGCCGTTGCCGGCGGGCGGCACGATGCACAACTTCAACGGCGAGTCCTGCGGAAATGGCAAGACCAGCACCCTGATCGAGGCCCTGACGGTCTCGTGCAATACGGCTTTCGCGAACCTTGGCATCACTCTCGGATTGCAGCGCGTGCAGGACGAGGCGACCCTGTTCGGGATGGACGGCCAGGACATGAACGTGCCCCTGGACGTGTCCCGATCGACGATGGGCCAGGTCGACGACGGCTCGCAACTCGGGCAGAGCTCGATCGGCCAGTTCAACGTGCAGATGACGCCGCTGCAGGCGGCGATGATCTCCGCTGCCGTCGAGAACGGCGGCACCCTCATGAAGCCGTACCTGGTGAAGCAGGAACTGGCACCGAACCTGTCGGTGCTCGACACCACCAGTCCGGAGAAACTGAACGACGTGCTCGACCCGGCGCTCGACGATCAGCTCAAGGCGATGATGGTGAACGTCGTGCAGAAGGGCACAGGCACCGCAGCCCAAATACCGAACGTCACGGTCGGGGGTAAAACTGGTACCGCCGACAACGACGACGCGCAGGGGCACCACCTTGCCCCGCATGCGTGGTTCACCGGGTTTGCCGCGGATCCGGCACACCCGATTGCCGTGGCCGTGGTTCTGGAGAACGCGGGGGTGCGCGGTGACGAGAGCGCAGGCGGGCTGGCGGCCGCACCCGTTGCGCAAAAGGTGATGCAGGCATACCTCGATGACATGAGGGGCCGATGACATGGTGAAGATGCACGATGAGTGAGGACGTTCGATGATCAAGGTCGAGTCATGACGACGAGCCCTCGTCTAGTTGGGAACCGCTACGAGCTCGGTGAACTCATCGGGTACGGCGGGATGGCCGAGGTCCATCGGGGTCGCGATGTCCGTCTCGGCCGCGAGGTTGCCATCAAGATCCTGCGCGCCGACCTCGCGCACGATCCAGCCTTCCTGATGCGCTTCCGCCGTGAGGCGCAGTCGGCTGCCGGCCTGAACTACCCGGCCATCGTGTCGGTGTACGACACCGGCGAGGACCCGAGCCTCACCGCAAATGGTGCCGACAGCGTGGTGCCCTACATCGTCATGGAGTACGTCGAGGGACGCACCCTGCGCGACGTACTCAAGGCCGAGGGGCGCCTGCCGATTCATCGCGCGATGGAGATCACCGCCGAGGTGTGCGGCGCGCTGGACTTCAGCCACCGCAACGGAATCGTGCACCGCGACATCAAACCGGCCAACGTCATGATCACCCCGGCGGGCGCGGTCAAGGTCATGGACTTCGGCATCGCCCGGGCGCTGTCGAACAACGCCGCCGCCGTGACCCAGACCGCCGCGGTCATCGGCACGGCCCAGTACCTGTCGCCCGAGCAGGCACGCGGCGAACCCGTAGACGCGCGCTCTGACGTGTACTCCACCGGTTGCCTGCTCTACGAGTTGGTCACGGGCAGCCCGCCGTTCAACGGCGACTCGCCGGTCGCCGTGGCCTACCAGCACGTGCGCGAGAACGCGCCGTTGCCGTCGTCGGTCAGCCCTGAGGTGCCTCGCTCGCTCGACTCGATCGTGATGAAGGCGCTGGCGAAGAACCCGCTGAACCGCTACCAGTCGGCGGCCGAGATGCGCGCCGATCTGCAGCGGGCCCTTGCCGATCGCCCGGTCGAGGCCGAATCGGTCATGACCGATGCGGAGAAGACCCAGTTCATCCCGCGTACTCCGCTGCCGTTCGCCGCGGGCGGGATGCTGCCGCCGGGGTCCGGTGACGGTGACGACGGCGACGAGGACGACCGGCAGCAACGCAAGCGCGCGCTGATCTGGACAGCGGTGGTGGCCGCGCTGCTGCTGGTGATCGGCGCGGGCGCCTACGCGGTCGTATTTCTCGGCAAGTCCGACAAGCCGAAGAAGTTCGCCGTGCCGTCTCTTGTCAACCTGACCGTCAACGCGGCCAACGACCTGTTGCGGCAGAAGGGCTTCGAACCCGACAACAACCCCGGCACCACCAGCGACCCGTGCACCGACGGCGCCGGTGAGACGGTGACCGTTGCCGAGAGGCGCGTCTGCACGCAGAGCCCGCCGGCCGGCTCGCAGCAGACGAAAGACACCCCGATCACGTTCAGCACGTACAAGAAGCCGACCGTGTCAGTGCCCTACGTCGTCGGCATGCAGTACGCCGCCGCCGCAAACGCGCTCAAGGCCAAGGGCCTCAATCCGCTGCGTCAGGACGTCGACAGTGACAAGCCGGTCGGAGAGGTCACCGCTCAAACGCCGCCCGCCTACCAGTCCGTCGCCAAGGGCGAGCGGATCACGTTGCAGGTGTCGAACGGCAAGACCGGCGTACCCAATCTGGTCGGCAAGAAGATCGGCGATGCGCAGCAGATCCTCAGCTCGGGCGGCTGGACGGCACCGCCGAGGATCAACGAGCAGCAGACGAACGACCAGAAGGAAGCGGGCATCGTGCTCGCGCAGTTCCCGACGCCGAACAGCAAGTACCCGAAGGATCAGCAGATCACGCTGACCGTGGGCCAGTACGTCGCGCCGACTCCGGATTGCACGACACCGACCACGCCCGGGAGTATCACACCGTCCAGCCCGTCGACCACACCCACGACGACACCGCCGGGGCGGGGGCCGACGACCCCTCCCAGCCTCACGTTCGGAGGCTTCGGACCGCAGGCGGCACCACCGGGGTCGACGACGCCGGCCGCTCCGACGACGCCCGCCTGTACCAGTTGAGGCGGCGCGCCTGATCGTGGCGGGCTCTCTGCGTCACCGAACGCAGAGGCCCGCCGGGGCCGGTCAGCGCGGCTGGCTGTGCACGACCGGCAGGGTGACGATCGCCCGCAGGCCGGGCTTGTTGTCGGCGAGGCGAACGGTGCCGCCGTGCGCGCGCACCAGATCGCGCACGATCGGCAGCCCCAGACCGGTTCCGCCTGACTCGCGCGAGCGCGAGCCGCCGACGCGGTAGAAGCGGTCGAAGACGCGCTGGCGTTCGTGCGCAGGGATGCCCGGGCCGTCGTCGGCGACGTCGAGTTGTATGGCGGCCGGACCGCCGCGTCCCGTGCTCGGGGCGAGCGATACGTGGACGCCGGTGCGGGCGTACCGCACGGCATTGTCGATCAGATTCACGATCACCCGGCGCATGCCGTCGGGATCGCCGTCGACCACGACCGGCTCGACCGATGCCGTCACGGGCACGCGCGCCTGGGCGTAGCCCTCTACGGTGCGTGTCACGAGGCAGTCCAGTTCGACCATCTCGCGCCGCCGCAGGGCACCTCCGACCTCGTCCAGGCGGGCCGTCGCGAGCAGGTCGTCGACGAGGAGCTCGAGACGGTTCACGTCGACCAGCGAGTCCTGCACGACGCTCTGCCAGTCGGTGGACGGGCCGAGTCGCTCGGCCACCTCGAGCTGTACCCGCAGCGACGCCAGCGGCGAGCGAAGCTCGTGCGCCGCATCGCCGACGAATGTCCGTTGGCGCTTGGTGGACGCGTCGATGCGGTCGAGCATGGCGTTGAGGGTGACGGCGAGGCGCTGCACCTCGTCTTGCGCGTCAGACACCGGCAGGCGCTGATCGGCGAGTCCGGCGGCGGTGATTTCCTCGGCGCCGAGACGGAGTCCGGCCACGGGGCGCAGCGTGCGACCGACGATCCAGTATGTCGCTAGCGCCATGATCAGCACCGCAAGCGGACAGCCCACCAGCGAGACGTCGCGCAGGATGTGCACGCTCTGCTCGAGGCGGGCCAGACTCGTCGCTACCAGAATCGTGTCGTCGCCGGCTGACACTCCAGTGACGCGAAGCTGTGAGTCGATGCCGGCCCACTGGCCCGGGATGGTGAGCTGGTGACCTTGCCGGGCGAGCGCGAGTTGGTCGACCTTGAGCATCGACTTGACCGCATCGGCTCCCGGCGAGTTGCCGAGCACCCGGTTATTGGCGTCGACGACCTGCACGTAGTCGCCACTGCTGCCGGCCAGAATGACCTTCGGCTGGTTGCCCTTGTTGAACAGATCGGCGAGGTCTTCGCCGGACTTGTTGGCCGAGGAGTCGATCGATCTGATCAGCGACAGCCGCAAGATGGCGATGAGCAGCACCGTGCCGGCCACGACCGCGATGGCGAACAGCGTGCTCGAGACGATGGTGATGCGGGCCCGCAATGAGCGCCCGCCCCACCAGTCCGACAGCCACCGTAACCGCGGCCAGAACATCGCACCCTAGTCCGTGGCGAGGCGGTAACCGGCGCCCCGAACGGTCTGCACGCTCTGACGCTGAAAGGGCGTGTCGATCTTTCGGCGCAGGTAACCCACGTACACCTCGACCACGTTGGCGTCGCCTTCGTAGTGGGCGTCCCACACGTGGTGCAGGATCTCGGCCTTCGACACCGCCTCGCCCGAGCGGCGCATCAGATATTCGAGCAGGGCGAACTCGCGCGGTGTCAGGTCGACGTTTCGGCCCGATCGCGCAACGGTGTGGGCCGCTGGATCGAGCACGAGGTCGCCGACGGTGAGCGCGGCCGGCCGGGGCGTGACCCCGCGCCGCAGCAACGCCCGCAGCCGGGCGAGCAGCACGACGAACGAGAACGGCTTGGTCAGGTAGTCGTCGGCGCCGAGGTCGAGGGCGTCGGCCTCGTCATACTCGCCGTCCTTGGCCGTCAGCATGAGGATGGGCACCCAGTTCTTCGCCTCGCGAAGGCGCTCGATGATCCGGTATCCGGACAACCCGGGCAGCATGATGTCGAGGATCACGGCGTCGTACTTGTTCTCCTGCGCGGCATGCAACCCGTCCGGCCCGGTGTGTGTGACGTCGACGGTGAATCCCTCGCCGATCAACCCACGTTGCAGGGCGGAGGCCAGCCGAACCTCGTCCTCGACGATCAGCAACCGCACCTATTTCTCCTCAATGCTCAGTTCTGTCTTACGCAGTCTGCCGCTTTCGAGAGCAGCGACGCTGAGATTTCCCAGCGATGTCAGGGTGCCATTACCGTGCGTCGCCGTTCAGGACCGCTCAGCCCCATCACAGTGCCTCCGGCGCATCCTCGTAAATGTGAGTGCAACCGCAATCTTCCTCCGTCACCACGCTTTGCGTTGGATCGTTCCCACCGGGGTAGCCGGTGTCGTCGCCATTGCGGCGAGCGGCGCGCTGAACGCCGGAGCCACCCCGAATCTGCCACCACGTACGGCCGCCCAACTGCTCGCAGATGTCGAAAGCGCCAACGTCAAAGGGCTGTCCGGGACGATTGTCGGCAAGACGGCGCTCGGCCTGCCGGCGCTGCCTGTCGCGTCGTCCACGGGCGTGCTCGGCCTGCTGAGCGGCTCGCACACCGCCCGTGTCTGGTACGCCGGAGGCGGCAAACAGCGGTTCGCGCTTCTCGACACGATGAGCGAGACCGACATCTTCCACAACGGCCGTGACCTTTGGTCCTACGACAGCTCGACCCATCAGGCCACCCATACGCTGCTGCCGGCGAGTGAGGCCTCGCAGCCCGACACCCCGCCGGCCGCTGCGCCGGTCACACCAGGCGAGGCGGCAACCGCGGCGCTCAAGGCGATCGATCCCACGACCGTCGTCGCCACCGACTCCGCACGCCGAGTGGCCGACCGAGCGGCGTACGAACTGGTCCTCACCCCGCGCGATGCGAGCTCGCGCGTAGGTTCGGTACGCATTGCGATAGACGGCAAGACGAAGGTTCCGCTCGGCGTGCAGGTGTACCCGCGGGGCGGCTCGTCACCCGCGCTCGACGTCTCGTTCACCCAGATCAGCTTCAGCGTCCCGGACGACGACAACTTCATCTTCACCCCGCCCCCGAACGCGATCGTGAAGCAGAGCTCGCACAGCAAGACGCACGGCACCTCGACCCTTCCGGAGATCTCCACGATCGGGCGCGGGTGGACGACGATCGTCAAGTCGTACACGCCAGGCGTCGTGTCGAACGCGAGCGGTGAGCAGAAGGCGATGCTCGATTCGCTGCCCCGCGTCAAGTGGGCCGGTGGTGGCGGACGGATGTTCGAGTCCAAGCTGATTACCGCACTGCTGTCCGACGACGGCCGCCTCTACGTCGGCGCGGTCGACCCGAACGTCCTGATATCAGCAGCCGAACACCACAAGTGACCCTGGCCGAGGCACCTGCCGCCGTCCCACCGTCCACAGTGGACGATGGGGTGGCGGCGATCTCCTCAACCGGGCTCACCAAGCGGTTCCGGGGCGGGCAGGTAGCCGTTGGCGATCTCGATCTGCGCGTGCCCGACGGCGCCGTATACGGGTTCCTCGGCCCGAACGGGTCAGGCAAGACCACCACGATCAGGATGCTGCTCGGCTTGATCTTCCCGACGTCCGGCACGCACACGTTGCTAGGTCAGCAATTCCCCGAGAAGGCGGCTGTCGTGCTGCCCCGGGTGGGCTCGCTCGTCGAGGGCCCGGCGTTCCATCCGTACCTGTCCGGGCAGGCGAACCTGGCCCGGCTTGACGCCGCCGACCGCAGCGTCGACTCACGCACCGCACGCCGGCGCATCGGCGAGGCGCTCGACCGTGTCGGTCTCGCCGCCGCGGCGGGCAAGCGATATCGCAACTACTCGTTGGGAATGCGTCAGCGTCTGGGTATCGCGGCTGCGCTGCTGCGTCCACGTGACCTTCTCATGCTGGACGAGCCGACCAACGGCCTCGACCCGCAGGGCACCCGCGAGGTACGCCACCTCATCCGGCAACTCGGCGACGAGGGCGTGACGATCTTCGTGTCATCGCACCTGCTGAGCGAGGTTGAGCAGGTGTGCTCGCATGTCGGCGTGATGAGTGTCGGACGCATGGTCTGGCAGGGTTCGCTGGCCGAGTTGGCCGCCGAGCAGAAGGTGCGCGTGCACGTCACGACGCTGATGCCGCCGGGCGCTGCCGAAGTGCTGACTCGTCTCGGCCTCGCCGAAGTGTCCACAGTGGACGGTGGGGCGAGCGCCGTGCTCGGCTCGATCGAGCCGGAGCGCGTCGTCGAGGCGCTCGTCGTGGCGGGCGTCGGAGTGCGCGCGTTCACCGTTGAGCGTCCGAGCCTCGAGGACGTTTTCGTGGGCCTCACCGGGGAGGGCTTCGATGTCTCGGGTTGACCTCACCGATCGCGCAACCCCTGGCGTCGTAGCGACGCCGAGAGTTGCACGATCGGTGCTGTCCGTTCGATTCTTCCGATCGGAACTGGCGATGGTGTTCCGCCGCCGTCGCAATCAGGCTCTGCTCGTCGTCCTGGCCGGCGTCCCGATCCTCATCGCGATCGCGATCAAGGTGAGCGGCGGCAGCAACGGCGGCAACGGCGACGGAGCAGCGCTGTTCGGCAGCATCACCGACAACGGCGTGTTCGTCGCGTTCTCGGCGCTGTTCGTCGTCATACCGCTCTTCCTGCCGATGGCCATAGCGGTCGTGGCGGGCGATGCCGTTTCGGGTGAGGCGAACACCGGCACGTTGCGCTACCTGCTGGCGGTTCCGGTCGGGCGCACCAGGCTGCTGGCGGTCAAGTACGCCGCCATCGCAGTGTGGTCGCTCGTATGTGCCGTCGTGGTGGCCGTCGTTGGCGTCCTGATCGGGCTCATCCTGTTCGGTGGCGGCGAGGTCACACTGCTGTCGGGCACGACGGTGTCGTTCGCGGCCGGCCTTTGGCGGCTTGCGATCGTCGCCGGCTACGTGGCGGTGAACATCGCCGCCATCGGGGCCATCGGGCTGTTCGTCTCCACCCTGACCGAGGTGCCGGTGGCTGCAATGGCCACCACCCTGGGCTTGACGATCACCAGCCAGGTGCTCGACGCCGTGCCGCAGATCAGCGCCATTCATCCGTGGCTGCCGAGCCATTACTGGCAGCAGTTCATCGACGTGCTGCGTGATCCGATGGCACTCGACCGGGTGGGCCACGGCGTGGTCGTCTCGGTGACCTACGCGGTGTTGTTCCTGTCGCTGGCCTGGGCGCGCTTCAACAATAAGGACGTGTCGAGCTAGCCCGCCGCTTCGGCCGGTTCGCTCGGCGCGGCCGGGCGTTCATCGGCCAGTCCCGCGAGCGTGGACGTCTTCTTGGGCACGTGGATCCAGCCTTCGGTGGCGGCACGCCGGATCTCCTTCGCCGAACGTGGACGCCTGGTCTGGCGCATCGCCACCGCGCGCGCCACAAGGGCACAGATCAACGCGTCGAACGCGTCGTGATTGGTCTGGCACAGCTCACGGGAGCCGTCGGCAAAGCGGATCGGGACGTTGGCGACCACGGCGTCGAAGAGGGCGTGCAGGGCCCTGCGGTTGTCGGTGCGTTTGTAGCTGCCGTGCGCCTCGGGTATCCACTGCCGGATCGCGACCGCCGGGTACACCTCCGCAATCAGGCCGGAGCCGTCGCGGCGCAGTCGCTTGCCGGCATTGGGCCCGGCGCTCGCGTAGCGATCGAGCAGCAGCGCGCACCGTAGGGCCACGACGCCGATGCGATCCGTCGACACCGACAGCGGCCACCGTCCGTCGCGTTCGTGCACGATCTCGTCGGTGAGCCGGTACTTGGCGTGCTCGCGGTACAGATCGGCTTCGAGATCGCGGCCGGGCCACGCCTTGCCCTTACGGTGCGCCGTGATCGCATCGATGAACGGCTCCGGCCAGCCCAGTGGGCAGTCGATGCCGATCTTGTCCCAGGGCACGGCCATCAGTTCGAGCAACCGATCGTCGGTGGCTCGTTGCTCTACCGTGGCGAACGCTCGATCACCGTCCCAGGCCACCGCGCAGATCGCCGTACGTTCCGGCTGCGCCGCCAGATCGATTCCGAGCGTCTTCATTGCCTTCTCCGTGGAATTTCGATTGCGACCAGCAGGAGACCAGCGGCGCTACTGGAGGTAGCCCTCTACGTCGCCGACCGGCCGCTCCCGCGCAGCGTCGGGGTCTTCGCCGAACTCCTCCCGGGCGCGGCGCTGGCGCAGGAGATCCCAGCACTGATCCAGGTGCCGCTCGATCGTCTCGAGGCGCTGCCGGTCATTGCCGGTGAGCCCGCGGCCGCGATGTGCCGCGCGCAGTGCCTTCTCTTCATCCACCAGCTCGTTGATGTGTTGCAGAAGTGTCGAATCGTCCACCGAGTGTCATCCTTCCTTCTCCGCGAGCGCCGGTTTGCCCACGGTCACCACGACAATCAACGCCGCGACGCCGAGCAAGATCGCACAGCAGATAGCGACGACACGGTAACCGTGCACCATCACCGGCACCTCGCGGTACCCCTCACCCCGCAAACCGGCGAGCGGGGGCAGCACCGCAACGGCCAGCAGCGACGCCGCCCGCGCCACTGCGTTGTTGATGCCCGAGGCGACGCCGACCTCGTCGGGGGGCGCCGTGCCCATGACCGTCGCGGTGAGCGGCGCAACGAAAGTCGCCAGCCCGAGCGCGAAGACCACGACGCCGGGCAGCACATCGGCCACATACGAGCGATGCTGGGCGTCGATGCGCAGCGTCAGCAGCAGCCCGGCCGCGCAGAGCAACGGCCCGACCGTCATCTGCAGCCGGGGCCCGATCCGGGCAGCGAGCGCCCCCGAGCGCGCCGAGAGCAGCAGCAGCACGATCGTTATAGGAAGTGTCGAGATCCCGGCTGCGAGGGCGCCGTAGCCCGCCGAGATCTGCAGGTTCAGTACGAGCACGAACAAGACGGCGCCGAGCGCCCCGTAGGCCATGAACGTCATCAGGTTGGCGCCGGTGAAGGCACGGTTGGCGAACAGATCCAGCGCGACCAGCGGTTCCGGGGTGCGGCGCTCGACGGCTACGAAGACACCGAGCAGGACCAGGCCGGACGCCGTGATGGCGTATGCCGTCGTGTTCCAGCCATCCGAGCCGGCGCTGGTGGTTCCGTAGGTGAGCGCTGCCAACCCGGCCGCGACGAGCACCGTGCCGGGCACGTCAAGACGCGACTGGCGGTGCTCACTGCGGCTCTCTGGAACGTACTTCAGCCCGAGCATGATGACCGCGATTGCAAACGGCACATTGATGCCGAACGCCCACCGCCACGACACGTCCTGTACCAGCCAGCCGCCCAGGAACGGGCCGATCGCCGTCGCGACACCGCCGAGCCCGGACCAAGCGCCCACCGCGGCCGCGCGATCCTCGGGCGCGAACGTCGCCGAGATGATCGCGAGGCTGCCGGGAGTGAGCAGCGCGCCCCCGATTCCCTGCAGGGCGCGCGCCGCGATCAGCACCCCGATGGTCGGCGCGATAGCGCACAGCAACGAGGCGCCCGCGAACCACGTGACGCCGATCAGGTAGACGCGCCGGCGCCCGAGCCGGTCGCCAAGTGATCCGCCCAGCAGGATCAGGCTCGCCAACGGGAGCAGGTAGCCGGTTTGCACCCACTGCAGCGCGCCGAAGCTGGCGTTGAAATCCTGACCGATGCGCCTGGTTGCGACGTTTGCGATCGTGCCGTCGAGGAAGACCATCCCACTGCCGAGGATCGTCGTGGCCAGCACACCGCGTCCGGCGGCGGTGCCGAGCCTGATCGGTGCGGTCACCAGCGACAGTCTGCCCCGTCCTGCCCACAAGCGCCGCAGTCGGCAGCCGGTACGGTGGATCGCGTCCTCGGAGGGCTCGCCTAGTGGCCGATGGCGGCGGTCTTGAAAACCGCTAGGGGGTGGAAGCCTCCTCGTGGGTTCGAATCCCACGCCCTCCGCTCAACGGCTGGTCGAGTGCCTCTAGGCCAGCAAATCCGGGGTCTCGGCGGTCTGGTCGCTGGCTGCTCACTGTGGCCACCAAGTACCAGCGGTACTGGCGGCCGCTCGCAGCGCGGGGGCCAGACGGGGCCACTGCGGAAGGAACTGTAGGCGCGGTTCCGCACGTGGGACCGCAGAGTGCCGGTACTGGCGCGATGCAGGAGGGCGACGCCCGGTCGATCATGCACGCACTGGTGGGTCTTCGATCTACGGCGGCGGGCGTCCCCACATCCGCTCCCACGGTGGACTGTTCACTGCGTCAGCCGCAGTCGTGTGTTGTTGTCTCGGGACCTGGGCCGTCAGCCGGGCCTGCGAATATTGGCGTCGGAAGTTGCTCCGCACGGCGGCCGGCTATCGAGATCGGTAGGCATCGGCGCGGTTGAAGACGCCGACGACGGTGACCCAGTGGTGGTCCTCGTCGATGCGGTAGATCACCCGGTAGGTGCCCCGGCGCGTGCTGTGGCGATCCTGCAGAGGCGGGCGCAACCGTTTGCCGGCGCGGTGCGGGTTGTCCAGCAGTGGGCCGATGATGAATTCGTGCGCGGCGAATGCGATTGCGCCGGGCAGTTGCTCGGTGAGCTGTCGGCGGGCGGTCGGCGAGATCAGCAGTACGTAGCGGGTATCGCTCACGATGAGGCGCGACGAACTCGCATCGCGGCGGCCAGGCTCTGCTCGTCTTCGCCCTCACCCCGGGCCAGTTCGCCATCGGACTCAGCCAGCGCGCGCAGCGCCGCGGTGTCCGAGAGCACGGCGATGGTCTCCTCCAGCGACTCCAGGTCATCAACGGCCACCAGTACGGCAGAAGGACGGCCGTGCACGGTGACGGTGACGCGTTCGTGCTGGGTGCCGACGCGTCCCACGAGTTCTGACAGGTGGGCCTTGACCTCAGCCAGCGGCAGACTCTCACTCATAGTCATAAGTACGACCAGATGTCGAGTTGGTGTCGAGGATCGGGTCAGCGCTGCGAACAGGATGCGCGGTGGTGCCGGCTGGTTGGGCTTGCTCTTGCCGATCTCGATCACGCGCAAGACCTAATGAGATTTCGGAAATGCACTCGCAATGGTCACGCTTGGCCGGGCGCACACGCTCGGCGGCAGATCGCGTACGTGCGCGTGCAGAGTGCCTGTTCGCCCGGTCGCGTACGGGTGTCCTCGGCTATCTAGGGTTTGGCCATGGCTATGACACCCGAGGACTTCTTCGCTCACGCGTTGACCGCGGCCGATGGTGAACGGCGGTTGCCGTTGTCGCGCATGACGCAGTGGGAGGTCGCTCCGTTCGATCAGGAGAACCTTCGGGTGGTCCCGCTGCGCCCGCCGACAGTTCCCGAACCGGCCCGTCATGACGAGGACCCCCAGACGTGCAGCGCCTGCGCGGCACGCAATGAGGCAGTGTGGCTCGACGATCATTGGCGGCTGCGTCGAATCAGCGGTGCTGGCGTACCGCTGGTGCTCATGCTCACGCCTCGGCAGCACTTCGACCTCAACGATCTTCCTGATCACCTGGCCGCGGAGATGGGTGTGTTGAGCACGCATATTGCCCGGCACGTCGAGGCTCTGCCGAATATTGCACGCGCCCACGTCTACCGGATCGGTGACGGCGGAGCCCACCTCCACATCTGGTTTTTCGCCCGTCCGCTGGGCCAGGGCCAGTTGTATGGCTCCTGGCTACCCGTGTGGGACGACCTGCTGCCCGAGTACCCAGACGATCTGGCCCAGCAGGACGCCGAGACGGTTGCTCGAGCTTTGGACAACAGCTATTCCGTCTCGATGCCCTGATCCCGCACGAGCGCTCGCACCCTCGGCGGCTATCCGGACGTTACCTGGTACCAACGAGCTCTGGGGTGAGACAGTGAACCAGCGGGCCGGTGCCAACGGCCGGGCAGCTGTCTGGCACGTCGTCGCCCGGTCCCGAGTTGCGGCCTGCCGTACTGATCTCGCGAGGTTGGGGGAACGCTATCGAGTTCGGAGCTCATCTCCCGCTGATGGACTTCGGGGGTCATCCATACACTCTCGCCCATCTGACCGCCTACACGAGGACCGCTGCGCAACTCGGCTTCGGCACCCTGTCGGTGAACGATCACCTGGTTTTCTCCGTGCCGTGGCTTGATGGAGCGGTCGCGCTCGCCGCGGTGATGGAGTACTCGGAGAAGATGACGCTTGCGACGACGGTCTCGCTCGCGGTGGTGCGTGGACCGGTACCGGTCGCCAAGACGTTGGGCGCGATCGATCGTCTTTCGGGCGGTCGACTGCTCGTGGCCGTAGGTCCGGGCTCCTCACCTGAGGATTACCGGGCCGTCGGTCTCGACTTCTCCGAACGATGGCAACGGTTCGACGAGGCGATCGGCGCGCTCCGCGGGTTGTGGCGGCCGGGAGATCCCCCGTTCGTGGGCCGCTTCTACTCGACCGAGGGTCTTTCGTTGGAACCTCTGCCGGCACAACCGCACGGACCACCGATCTGGGTGGGTAGCTGGGGCTCAGCTGCCGGGCTACGTCGCGTGGCCCGTCTCGCCGACGGCTGGCTGGCATCGGCCTACAACACGACACCGCAGATCTTCGGCGACGCGTGGCAAGCCCTTCTCGCGATGCTGACAGATCACGGTAAGGGTCCCGACACCTTCCCGAACGGTCTTGCAACGATGTGGTGCTACATCACCGACGACCGCGCCGAAGCTGACCGCATCCTCAGGGAGCGGGTGGTTCCCACCGTGCACCGACCCGAGGACATGCTCCGCGAACGTCTCCCGATCGGTCCTCCTGAACTGTTCGCCGAGAAGTTGACGGCATTCGCGAAGGCCGGCGTGCAACGCGTCTTCATCTGGCCGGTTGCCGACGAACTGCATCAGCTTGAGCGCTTCTGGAACGACGTGCGACCGCTCGTCGCCGCCACGTAGACCCCCCTGCAACTAACACCGGCTGCCACACCTCGCGTCGGAGCCGCCGACGCCATTGACCGTTGTTTCGATCAGCCCTTTGGGATGATCTGATCGTGGACGTCCTGACCGCAGCAGGACTCGGACTCGACTACGACGCGATCCGCTTCGACCGAACGACCGAGGCATGGCTGGCCGCCGGCGCGGAGCTACGAGACCGAGTGGAGGATGCGCTCGACGGTGTCGCGGCCGACGTCGAGGTCGTCGGGTCGTCATCGGTTCTCAATCTTCTCGCCAAGCCGATCATTGATCTAGCCGTCGGCCTCGCCACGGGCCAAGCGATCTCGTCCGTGACGGCGAGGCTGCAGGCTGATGGGTGGATCTACCGCGGTGACGCCGGCAGCGAGGGCGGACACGTGTTCGTCCTTGAGACCCGACCCTGGCATCGCGTCGCCCATCTACACGTCGTCGAACATGACGGCAGCCAGTGGCGAAACTACCTGCGCCTTCGAGACCTACTCCGCCGCAGCCCCGAAGCGCGAGACCGCTACGAAGCAATCAAGCTGAAGCTGACCGAGCAAGACCCAACCGACCGGAAGGCATACACCACCGGCAAGACCGAGATCGTCACCTCACTCCTCCGCGGCACCAACTGACCCCTACCGGTCACCCATAGAGGGTCGAAGTGGAAGCCTCCTCGTGCGTTCTACTCCCACGCCTCCGCTCAACGGCAGAAACTCGGGGGTAGAGGCAGATTCCCGCCCTGCCCGCCGTGCCGCCGGATGACATGAGATTCGGACGGTCGCGGGACAGCTTGAGCATCGTCGACGCTCCTTCGCGCTACGTGGTCGTGGGCGGTCCGAACCAGGTGGTGAGCGCTTGACGGAGCCCAGAGTCAATTGGGTCTCCCACCCAAGCCACATATCCGTCGGGCCGAATCAGCACGGCGGTGGGAGCGGCGATCTCACCAAGTACCGGAAGCTCCCATGTGCCGACACATTCAGCGTCGATCAACTGAACCCGATCCGCCCAGGGAGTGACGTCGAAAAGACCGCGCTCACCGAGGTTGAGTAGCACCGGCCGGGCCTCGTGCAGCAGGGTGTAAACCCGCAGCTGGCCGTCGGCGGTGACCAGGTCGAGATCGGGCATGCGGCGTCCGAGCAGCGGGTGTCCCTCGCCGAGGTCGTAATGAATGTCCAGGCCAGACATCATCGCGGCGAATCGTCGGCGCGGCTCGTCCATGCCGAGAAGCTCGGACATCGTGTCGACCACGGCCTTGGTGCGGTCGTCGCGGCGGCGAAGCGCGACTGACGCCATCGTGTTGCGCAGCACGCGGGCAGCGACCGGGTGGCGCTCGGCGTGGTAGCTATCCAGGAGGCTTTCGGGGGATGTCCGGTTGACCACCTGGGCCAGCTTCCAGCCAAGATTCACCGCATCCTGCACACCGACGTTGAGGCCCTGTCCACCGTCGGGGGCATGGACGTGTGCGGCGTCGCCGGCCAGCAGGACCCGTCTGTCGCGGTAAGCCGCAGCCTGTCGAGTCATATCGGTGAACCTGGAGATCGAGGTGGGACTGTGGATCCCGTAGTCGGTCCCGTAGACGGCGATGAGCGCCTCGCTGAGATCGCCCACGGTGGGTTCGGTCGTGGATCCGATGTGCCGTTCGGTCACCATGACCCGTGCCGGGCCCTCATCCTTGTAGACCACCTCGCCGTCACGGATCTCGTACTCCACCTTGCCGAGGGCATGGACGCCGAGAGCGTCGTGGCGGATGCCCCATTCCGGCTGCTCGGCCAGCTCGGCCTCGGCGATCAGGCTGCTCATCGTCGGATCCCACCCGGGGAACTCGATGCCGGCGGCCTTGCGGATCAGGCTGCGCCCTCCGTCGCACCCGACGAGGTACTCCGCTCGTAGCGACTGGCCGTCGGACAGCACGACGTCGACGCCCTTGTCGTCCTGCGCGAATCCGGTGACCTCACGTCCGCGATGGATCAGCACGCCGAGCTCGTCGACCCAGCCGGCCAGTATCCGCTCGATGTGGATCTGCCACAGCCCTAGCCCGTAGGGATGTCGGGTGGGAAAGTCGCTGATGTCCAGCGGAGTTGCGGCAAAGGCCGCGACCTGCGCCACCTGCCCCTCCGACAGGAACCGATCGGCGATCCCGCGCTGATCGAGAACCTCGATGGTGCGTGAGTGCAGACCGCCCGAGCGCGAGCCGATCAGGTCCTGACTCGCGCGGCGCTCGACAATCGCAACGTCCACTCCCGCCAATGCCAACTCGCCCGCCAACATCAGCCCGGTCGGACCTCCTCCGGCGATCACCACCGCATGCTCGGTCATCGCCACACTCCGGCCGGCACCAGCGGCTCGACGTCCCTACCCGACCCGGTCGTTGACAACAGCACACGCATTTCGTGACTCCGATTTCCGCAGGTTCTGGTTTCAGCCGGCGATTTTGCGGCACGACCGGGGTCTTGCCGCAAGCCCCCCGGTGCGCTATACGTTGAGAGTGGAAGGGAGTGGTACTCCCTCCATTTCTTTTTGTCGTCCGTCGTGGATGGCCAATCCCCTACCGAAGCGGCAGATCTTGTCGACCTACCGTTGCGCCCGCCGTCGCCTGTTTACGGCGGTACGGGTCGGACGGTTCATGATGAGGACGTGGCGCATGACGATGATCGTCAACTAGGTGAGGTGGAGTGGCTCGGTCTCGACAGCACGCATAAGCCGGACGACCTCGCCGCTGCGACGCCGCGACGTCGCTGGCCACGTTGGACGCCGATCGTGGTGCTGGCTGTCATCACGCTCGTCATTGTCGCCGTCGTCGCGAATCGCCATTCTCCGAAGCGTTCCGCGTCGCCGCAGCGCCACTCGTCGAGTGCTGCCCGGCCGTCACCATCGACGGCCGCGCCGCCAGGCGCCACCAGCGCAGCCCGTCCGGTCGTCGTGACGAATGCCGGCCACTCGCTGCTGGGCATAGCCGGGCAGTGGGAACTGTTCGGGCGCAGCGCGGACAACGTGCTCCGGATCCAACCGCGGATCGGCCGAGTCACGCGCACGCCCGTGCCCGGGCTCGACAGCAGCGGGTCGGCGTCGTTCGTCATCGGCGCAGACCGCGTAATCGTCCACCCGATCGACTTCGTACCCGGCTTCGCCGTACCGGACGGGCGACCGGCCCAGGTCCTGCCGCCGGCCCTCAATAACGGCGGAACGATGTTTCCCGGGCCCGACCTGAATCACGTCTGGATCGCATCCGACCCGTCACAGGACCTGCGGCTGACGACACTCGACGGCAGACCGGCCGGAGTGACGATCAGATTCCCCAACATGTTCAGCGGTTCATCCGCCGATGGCGCCGGCTACGCCCTGGTCGGGGGCGTCGGCGGGATGTACGACGCCCGACCGGGCGGGCTCAAAAGGGTGACGACCGGCCAGTTACTCGCCGTCGGGCCGACCCGTTGGCTGGCCATCGAATGCGACGAGCAGGCACATTGCGCGGACGTCGTCATAGAACGGCGCACTGGCGCACGGCGGACTTTGGAGGGAGTGACTGACGACAATCTCTCGCCGGCCGGAGTGATTTCTCCAGACGGCTCGACTGCCGCGTTGCTGCGGCCCGATCCGACAACATCCGACGGCCTGGACGTGCACCTGCTCGACCTGACGACCGGCGCTGACCATCCGCTGCCGCTGCTGTTGTCCCAAGATCAGGACGACGCCATCGTCTGGTCACCAGATGGCAAATGGCTCTTCGTCAGCGAGGCCACCGGCCACATAGCGGCCGTCGACGCGCACGATCGGAAGATCCACAATCTCGGGGTGAACCTGCCGCCGGTGCACCACCTTGCCATCAGGAATACGGCGAACTGACGGCGTCCCGCGCGGACAGCGTTGTGCGTGCCTGCCCTTCGGTGATCGCGATCTTCCAGTGGTCGAGTTCCTGGCGCATGTCGTCCGGGCATCGACTGGTCGCCGCGCCGTAGCCGATGAGATTGATCAGCGTGCCGAGCGCGACGGCGGCGGCGTGATGCGCGCCCGATTCCCATTGCGCCCGGATAAGGCTTTCCAGCGCGATGCTCTGGTTGGCGACGTCGCGGGCGCTCGTCGCGACATCGAGCGCCTGGCGCAACAGCGGAACCTGCTCGGACGCGCTGCGGTGTCGGGCGAGCAGCAAGTAGCTGCGGGTCAGGCATCTCAGGTCGCCCACGGCGCGGAATGTGTCGACGGCCTGGGCGAGATCGCGGTCGGCGTCCGGCCCGGTCGCCAGCGTTGCCCGTGTGCGCAGGGCGTGGGCAAGCTCGTGCCGGTTGCCGCTCTCGCGGGCGTAGACCACGCACTGTTCGGCCCAAACGGCGGCCTCCTCGGTCTGGACCCCGGCCTCGGCCGCGGCCGACGCCATCATGTACCGCGCGTTGTTCACATGCATGACGTCTCCGGCAAGCGCGTAGGTCTGCATCGCGGATTCGAACGCGGCAATCGCGGCTCGCGGGTCGTCCAGTTCCCGCCCGCGCAAGGCGAGTCCCTTGCCCTGAAGTACTGATGCGAGCTGCCACAGCTCATGGCGCTCGCTGGCCAGTCGCTCGGCCACGTCCAGGTGCGTCAGGGCGGGGCGGCCGTGGTGCCGGTAGGCGTCGGCGTAACCAGCGAGGTGCCGCGCCGCGAGTTCTGATTCGTCGCTGTCGGCAACATCGAGCGCGAGCGCAGCCAACTCGGCGACCAGCTCGATATCGCCGTAGCAGAGGGCAATTCCGATATCGAGCAGATCTGACGCCGTCGCCCTGGACCTGACGTACGGGTCGCGCGCCGCGCGAGCGATCGCATCGAGGCTGTCGAAGTCGGGGCCGTACTGCTCGGCGAGAACCGCAAGCGCCCGCGTCAGCGGTAGCAAAAGCTCGTGCTGCTCGGCGATCGCCCAGTTGACGGCGAACTTCGCTTCCGGACTCAGGTGCCTGGCCGCCTGCGTAGCGGCTCGGCTGTCATCGACGCGGGCCCGTGCCGACAGCTCGGCCGCCACAGCCGCGTAGTAGACGGCGTGCGCGTGCCGGGCATCGTGCACGACCGTCGCGTCCGTGCGCTCGAGCACGAACGCGCGCAGGGCATCCAGCAACCGGAATCGCACGGGCCCGTCGGTGGTGGTCGCGGGCGACAGCAAGGAGCGGTCCAGCAGGCGAAGGACGATGCGGCTCGCTCCGCTAGTCGTGACTGCTTCGGCCAACTCGAGATCGAACGTTCCGGGCAGGGCGGCCAACTGCGAGAGCACTGCGCGCTCGTCGCTGTCCAGCAGGTCCAACGTCCAGGCAAAGGCGGCTTCGAGGGTACGGTGCCGGTTCGGCGGACCGGCGCGAGCGAGCGGGCCGAAGTCGCTTTCGAGCCGGTCGGCGAGCTCAGGCAGTGGCAGATGCCGCATCCGGGCGGCCGCCAGCTCGATCGCCAGCGGCAATCCGTCCAGGCGTCGGCAGATCCGCGCCGCAAGCTCGCCGTCACCCGCGGCCAGTGAGACGCCCGGCGCCGCAGACCTGGCCCGGTCGAAGAACAGTTGTACGGCTGCGGCCTGGTCGTGCTCACTGGTGCGGAGGGGCGCGAGCGGGTAGACGGTCTCGTCCGAGCTGCCGATCGGCGACCGCGAGGTCGCCAGCACGGTGAGCGATCCGGCCCGGGCCAGCAGCTGGCCGACGACCTCGCCGACTGCGTCCGTAACCCGATCGCAGTTGTCGACCACCAGCAGGTACGGCTGGGGTCCGAGTGCCACCCCACATGCAGCCACGGGGTCGGCGGCGCCGTCGGTGCCGAGCCCGATGGCCCTGGCCACGACGCCGACAACCTCGTCCGGGGTTGCGTGTTCGAGTTCGGCGACGACGGGCACCCGCGCGCCGGCTGCGGCCACCTCCAGCGCCAGCCGGGTCTTTCCGCAGCCGGGCGCCCCGACCACAGTCACCCACCGCGATCCGTCCAGCAGCGCCTGAACGGCCGAAAGATCATCAGCCCGCCCCACGAAGGAGTTGTGCGGCACGGCGACGGCGCTGCCTCGGCGATCCCGCGCGGCCGTGATCAACTTGCTGCGACTGTCGACGTCGAGCTTGCGGCGCAGCGACGCGATGTGGCTCTCGACCGTGCGCACCGAGATGTGAAATTCGTCGGCGATCTCGGCATTGCCCAACCGGCGCTCGACCGCTGCCAGCACCGCACTCTCGCGCGCGGTCAGTCCATGCCAGCCTGCCCTGGTCACGCCGATGACCTTACTTATCCGCACGCCTTGCCCATCGGAATATCCGTGCACAGCACGGATGACCCGTCCCGGCTCGCATCGGACTGTTGGACGTCTGATCGAAGCGACTTCCCAAAGGAGTGGAAATGGTGAGCGAAGTGATGGACGCGGTCGATCCCGATCGAGCCCTGAAGAACAAGCACCGGGCCATGTGGGCCCTCGGCGATTACCCGGCACTGGCAACCGAGCTGATCTCAGACCTCGGCCCGACGCTGGTCCGGGCGTGCGAGGTGCGCGCCGGCGACCGGGTGCTCGACGTCGCGGCCGGATCGGGCAACGCGGCCATCCCGGCTGCACTCAGCGGGGCCGACGTCGTGGCCAGCGACCTGACCCCGGAGTTGCTCGAAGCCGGGGAGCGCCAGGCCGCGGAGCAAGACATCAAGGTCGACTGGCGGCAGGCCGACGCGGAGGCACTTCCGTTCGCCGACGCCGAGTTCGACACAGTGCTCTCGTGCGTCGGGGTCATGTTTGCCCCGCACCACCAGGCCAGTGCCGATGAGCTCGTCCGAGTCTGCCGTCCGGGTGGAACCATCGGCCTGCTGAGCTGGACGCCCGAGGGCTTCATCGGCCAGATGTTCGCGACGATGAAGCCCTACGCTCCGCCGCCTCCGCCCGGCGCGCAGCCGCCGCCACTGTGGGGGAGCGAGGGCCACGTCCGGGCGCTGCTCGGCGATCGCGTCACTGACGTGACGATGCGCCGGAAGACTGTGCGCATCGATCATTTCGACGGGCCCGAGGCGTTCCGCGACTACTTCAAGTCGCACTACGGACCGACCATCGCTGTGTACCGGGCTATTGCGGACGACGCCGAGCGCGTTGCCGCACTGGATCGCGAACTTGCCGAACTGGCCGCACGCCACGATTTCGGCAAGCGCTCGACCGCCCTGGACTGGGAGTACCTGCTCGTCACCGCACGCAAGAACGCCTAGATGAGTGATTCCGTGAACGTCGTGTGGTGTGTCGTTGCGCGGGGCATGGGGAGAGGGTGCCCAAGATCAATTTGTGACAAGAGAACTGGACACCCTCCTGACCGCACTGTACGTGTTCGTCGACGACTATGTGGTGCCGCCGCGGTGTGGTCGTGGCCGGCGACCGGAGCTGTCCGACAGCGAGCTGATCACCCTGGCGGTGGCGCAGGTGCTGCTCGGGTTTCGGTCCGAGCGGCGCTGGATCCGGCATCTGCACGGCAGCGCCCAGTGGCGGGCGATGTTCCCGAATCTGCCCCAGCAGGCGGGCTATCACAAGCGGCTGAAGAACGCGCACGGGCTGCTGTGCCGGGCGATCCTCGCGTTGGCGGCGGCGTGCCCGTCCTGGTTCGACGACCTGTGGATGACCGACGCCACGCCGGTGCCGTGTGGCACGTCCCGGGAGACGGTCAAGCGCTCCGAGCTGGCCGGGCACGCCGGCTACGGATATTGCGCCAGCTACTCGCGCTACTTCTGGGGGTTCAAGCTCTACCTGGTCTGCGCCGGCGACGGGATGCCAATCATGTGGTGCCTGGCCAACCCGAAGATCGGCGAGCGCGTCGTCGTGGCCGCACTGCTCGACCACAACCACCATCTCATCCGCACCGGACAGGTCCTGCTGGCCGACAAGGGCTTCGCCGGCCGGCAGTTCCACCAGCTCACCGAGGCGATGGGGCTGCGGCTGCTGCGCCCCGACCGCAAGGACGAGACCTACCGCAACGGCAACCTCGGCGGCATCCGCCAGTGGATCGAGTCGGTCAACCAAACCCTCAAGGGCCAACTTCACCTCGAACGCCACGGCGGGCGCACCCTGGCAGGGGTCTTCACCCGCGTCGCGCAACGCCTGCTCGCCATGGCCACCGGCATCTGGCACAACTGGACCACCGGCAACCCCAGCAAACGATCCCTGACCGCCTACGACCACTGACCGCCTTCACGGAATCAGTCATCTAGGGGCGCGAGCGGGCCGGCTGAATCGTCGAGCCGATCAGGGTCGTGCGGCGACGGTCCGGATGTCACGGGCGGCGGACGCGGTAGCGCAGATGCGTGACGCGTTGCGCGAGTGGTCGAAGCGCGGACTGACCGAATTTCAGCGCATCTGCTGCCGCACACGCAGGTGGGCCGTCGGGCTGGCTCCGACGAAATGCCCGAAGTCGCGGATCATGTGCGCCTGGTCGGCGTAGCCGGCCGCAGCCGCGAGCCGGTCCCAGTCCGGCCGCGGCTGCTCGCGGGCCAGCCGGCGCAGCAGTTGCTCGAACCGGCTCACCCGCGCCGCCCGCTTCGGCGTGACGCCGACCTGCTGCCGAAACCGCGTGATCAGATGCTTGTGGCTCCACCCGATCTCACTGCAGATCGCCCCGATCGGTACGGCGCCCGCCGTTTCGGTCAGCCGCCGCCACGCGTACCGCACCTCCGGGGACACGGCCGGGGCGGGATCGAGGCGTGTCAGCAGGAACCGGTCGAGCATCTCGAAGCGCTGCGTCCAGGTCGGCAGGTCGCGAACCCGCTCGCCCAGCCGCCGGGCATCGGCACCGAGCACATCGCGCAGGTCAACCATCCGCCCGGTGAGTCGATCCAGCGGTAGCCCGAAGACCCGGTAGGCGCTGAGCGGTGACAGGACGATCCGCAGGTACTGCGGTGCGCAGCCGCCCTCGATCGCCGAGTGCGTGTCGCGGACGCCGTGCACGAACTCCGGCGGGCGCAGCGCGGAGTCGTCGACCTTCACCAGCACGTCGACCGAGAGCGACGCCGGCAGGACGAACCGGCCGGCCCGGTCATGCGGCCGCACCCAGCCCTGATAGCGCTGGCAGCCCGCAGCGAGCGCGTCCCGCAGCGCGGGATGCGGCGGGCGGCTGGCCACCGGAGCGGAGGATGTCACGCGCATGCAGATCCCGGCGCTGCAGCGCCCTAGCGTCCGGTGGCGCCGTCGATGTGCTCGCGGAGCAGATCGGCGTGACCGTTGTGGCGCGCGTACTCGGCGATCATGTGCACGTACACCATGCACAGCGAGAAGTCCTCGCCATGAACGTCGAATGTGTCGTCGAATCCGAGGTTGGCAACGGCCTCGTCGGCGTGGCGCCACTCGTCGTGCAGTCGTGCGAAGTCGGCTTCGGCTTCGGCGGGGTCGAGGTCGTCGAAGTCGGCGTCCTTGCCGCGAGCGGGGTCATACATCGGTTCGACGGATTGGCGGGCGGCGCGCTCGCGGAACCACGTGCGTTCGACCTTCGCGACGTGCCGGACGAGCCCGAGCAGCGACAGGTTCGACGACGGCAGCGGCCGGGTTGCCAGTTGCTCGCCGGTCAATCCGGCGCAGATATTGAGCAAAGTCCGGCGCTCGTAATTCACATAGGCCTCGAGGATGGGCCGTTGAGGGCCGGTCAGCGGTCCGTCAACGGGCTCGGGCGTAGGCGCAGTCCACATAGTGAGTGGATGGTTTCACGAACGCCGCCTGCGCTGGCGGGCGCCTCGGTAGGTTCGCCGGTGGATGAGCGCGGGTTTGTGATGCGCGCGTAGCCACCATCTACACGACGACCGGCCGGCCGAATTCATCGCCGCGCTGTCCTCCTTCCTCGACTCGGGGCACCATGCGCAGTAGGCGGTTTCGCTGCCGCCATCCCGACTGATCGGACGCGGGACATCGCGAGGGGGTTGCACCATGGCCATTCATCCAGGCCGCTTCACCGCAGAAATCGACGGCGAGTTCGTCGTGTTCCTGATCGGAATGCGGCTGAACCGGCCGCTGAAGGTCCGCCGCTGGTGGCCGGTCTTCTCTGCCATGCCGAAGATGCTGCGCGTGCTTGACCAGCATCCCGAACTGGGATGCCTCGGCTACCAGTCATGGTTCGGCCGCACGACGCTCATGGTGCAGTACTGGCGCGACTTCGACTCACTGGACCGTTTCGCCAAGGACAAGGACCTGCCGCATCTCGAGCCTTGGCGCCAGTTCAACCGGTTGATCCGGACCTCCGGCGATGTCGGCATCTGGCACGAGACCTACCGGGTCGAAGCCGGTGCATACGAGGCGATCTACGGAAACATGCCGGTCTACGGTCTGGCGGCGGCTGGTCGTCACGTACCGGTGGCGCGCAAGGGCCAAGCGGCTGCGGCTCGCATCGGTGTGGCCGCGCTCGACGAGCCTGCGGTGGAGCCGTATTGACCCGCGTCGGTTTCTCATCGTGAGCAGTTCGTCAATGTATTAGGTACTCCATTTGACAATTGACTTACAACAAGGTCAGTCTGTCGGAACGGGGCAGTACTCGTACGTAACCTTCGACGAAGGGCTATCTCGTGCGCATCCGCCCCAAGCGTCTGTTCCTCGGCGCGACTTTCCTGACTGCCGCTGTCCTGGGTTCGCTGATCGCCGCCACCACAGCCCAAGCCGCTGACACGACCGCCACGTTCACCATCACCGCAGGCGCTCTCACGATCACCGCCCCCGCGTCGGCGGATCTGGGCGCGGTGGCAGTTGGTGCCGAGTCGATCGATGGGCAGCTCGGCTCCGTGACCGTCACCGACACGCGGGGGGTCTTAGTCGGCGAGTGGGCGGCCACCGTGGTCGGAACGGACTTCACCACTGGCGGCGGCACTCCGGGCGAGACGGTTCCCAGCATCGACGTGAGCTATTCGTCAGGGTCAGCGACGTCGACGACTGGAGTCGGCACCTTTACACCCGGCCCGGGTGGCATCCTCAACGTGCCGCGGGTCGCCTTCACGGGAACCGGGCTCACGGGCGGCAATTCGGCGACGTGGAATCCCACGCTCGCGATCACGCTGCCCTTCTCGGCACCGGCCGGCACCTACTCCGGCACGATCACTCAGTCGGTTGCGTGATTGGCAGGTGCGTCCACCTCGCGCGCTCGTAGCCGTACTGGCGCTCGCGACCGTCCTGGTGGTCCAGGCGCCGACGGCGCTCGCGACGCAACCACCCAGCGGGATCGGCGTCCAGCTGCTCGATGCAGCGGCCAGCCAACGGAATGATCCGCGCGCGTACCTATACATCGTCGATCGACTCCGAGCCGGAGCGACGATCACCCGACATGTACGGGTCACGAACTACACGAAGCAGGTAGCGGGCGTCTCGATCTATGCAGCGGCAGCGTCGATCGGCGGCGGTCAATTCCGCTTTGCCGACGGTCACACGGGCAATGACCTGACGTCCTGGACGTTCGTGACGCCATCTGGCAGATCGCTCGCCCCGCAAGCGCATGTCGACGCAACGGTTCGCATTGCCGTGCCGAAGGACGCGACGAGCGGCGAGCGATACGCGGTCGTATGGGCGCAGGTGTCATCGCCTGCGGGCACCGGCATCCGGCAAAGCGCCCGCGTCGGCGTTCGCATCTACCTCGACGTCGCCGGAACTCGGCAGGCATCCGCCTTCGCCATCGCCGGGATCACGGCCACCCGCGATCAGGGCGGCCGGCCACGGATCTCAGCCCAGGTACATAACACGGGGCAGCGCGCACTGGACGTCGCTGGTACGGTCCATCTGTCTCACGGTCCCGGGGGGTTGCAGCTCGAGGCAGTCAGGACCGATGCGACATTGACCATCACGCCTGGCGGTACGGGCAGCGTCTCTGCCGCCTTCGACCCGCAACTACCGGCGGGTCCGTGGGTCGTAACTGTCGATCTCGCCAGCGGAACCGTGCACCATCATGTGTCGGCCACGGTGACGTTCCCCGGGGCAGCCGCGACCCAGGTCGTGATCCCAATCCATGCCAAGCACCACGACTCGCCATGGCGGTGGTGGCTGCTCGGCTCGGCACTCGTCCTGTTGGCGATCGGCGGCGTTGCCGTGTGGCTGACCTTGCGCCACCGGGCAGCGGCGGGCGAGCCGTCCTCGGCCGGCTAGCTGCCGTCACCCGCGACGTTCGGGCGTGCCGACGATCGTGAGATGAGGCGGCAGTTTGACCGGCCCGCCGACCATGATTCCGAGACACAGCCCGGTGTCCGGCCAGCGGGCACCGGGTCGATCCGTCGGCCCAGGCCATTGCCTGCGGTCGAGCGGCAGCTCGATCCGCTCGACCTGCGCGTAGTCGATGTCCTGCCCCGGCGCGAGGTGGGCGGCGGCGATCCACGCCGAGCACGACTGAGCGCGGTTCGCCGCATCGCGCCGGCGGTCGATGACGTACTCGCGCCAGATCACCAGGCCGTACCAACCGGCGTCTGCTCGACCCCAGACATCGAGCTGACCAGACCACGGCGGGATCGTGATCTTCACGAACGGTCGCCCGGCCATGCGGTCATTCTATAGAACATGTGTATTGCATTTCTGCTTGAGTGCAGTTACGGTGTTGGGCCGTTGATCAGCTCACTGAGCGGGTGCGGGTCGGTGGCGAGGGCTTGTTGCAGGAGCCGGTAGAACAGCAGCCCCCTGGCCCTGGACTTTCTGTGGTTGAACCGGAAGGTGTACTCGTCGAGGTAGTAGGGCAGATGCTTGTCGCTGATGCGTTGGTGGTGGGTGCCGGCGATCCAGCGTTTGAGCAGCGAGGAGACCATGTGCACACCGGGCAGCAGCTCGTGCGCGGGGTCGAGTGAGTTGTAGACGGTGACGTAGTCGTGGGCGTAGCCCATGGTCTCCAGCTTGCGGAAGACGCGGGCGCCGTCGGTACGGATCGTCGAGCCCGGTTCGACGACCTGGCAGGCGAACTCGACGAGCTCGTTGGTGTTGGGAGCCTCGGCGACGGCGAGACGGACCCGGCCCAGGGCACGTTTGCCGGTGCGTTCCACCGCGATCATCACCGGCACCTTGAGCGTCGAACCGCCCTTGCGGCCTGGTGATTGGCCGCCGATGAAGCTCTCGTCGACCTCCACGATCCCGGACAGGCGTTCGCGGTCCGGGCGCACCATGGCCCGGCGCAGCTTGTGCAACCAGGCCCACGCGGTCTCATCCGAGCCGAACCCGAGCACTCGCTGCAAACCCTGCGCGGAGACCCCGTTCTTCTGCGAGGTCACGAACCACACCGCGGCGAACCACGTCGAGATCGGGCTGTGCGAACGATGAAAGATCGTGCCCGCGGTCGCCGAGGTCTTCACCCCGCACCCGGCGCACATCCACAACCGCGCCGCCGTGCGCCACGAGTCCCGCCCACCACAGCGCGGGCAGGTGAACCCGTCCGGCCAGCGCAGCCGCCCGAGATACTCCAGGCACGCCCGGTCGTCGCTGAACCAGTCCCGAAACTCCTGATAGGTGCGCGGGTAATCGACCCCACCACGCGGTCGAGCAGCTCCTGCCGATCCCATCCACCGAGACTACTGCACTCAAGCAGAAATGCAGTACATGTGTTCGAGTAGCGAATTCTGATGTGCGTCAGACTTTGTGGCAGGGAATTCGGGCTAAGCAGTGACGGGGAGCTTGAGCAGGAGCAACGACCCGGTGCCGGTCGAGACGCGGCTGCGTTGGTGCTCGCAGTCTTGGCGCACGAAGTGACCGTCGCCGAGGCGGCGCGTCGTCATGGCGTCTCGGCTGAGTCGATCAACCGGTGGCGCAGCCTGGCGCGCTTGCGGTAGTGGAGCGCTGTCGCCGCGAAACTCGTGCTGCCGGATCGCGGACGACCGGCGTCCCGGCAAGTTCCTCAAAAGAAATCCCGGGGCGGTGTCGGATCGGGGCGGTGGTGTTCGTAGCACGGGTGAGGCCGCCCAGAAGGGGCGGCGCCAAGGTAAAGGAACCGCGGACATGAAGCTGACGACCATGACCCAGGTCACCATCGACGGAGTAATGCAGGGAAACGGCCACGCGTCGGATGAGGACCGCAGGAACGGATTCGAGCGCGGCGGATGGGCCCGGGGGAAGGGGGACAACGAGACCCACGCGTTCATCAAGCAGACCTACCAGCGGGCCGACGCGTTCCTGCTCGGCCGGCGGACCTACGAGCTGTTCGCCGGCTCGTGGGGGTCCTTGACGGAACAGGATGTCCCTGGCTGGGAGCCCGTCATGCGGGCATTGAACACACAGCCCAAGTACGTGGCATCGACCACGCTCGCCGATCCCGAGTGGTCTGGCACCACCGTCCTGTCCGACGACCTCGCGACCGCCATCGCGGACCTGAAGGCCAAACCCGGGGGCGAGCTACAGGTGCACGGCAGTGGCGCCCTGACCCGGTGGCTGCTGGAGAACGATCTGGTCGACGAGATGACTCTGATCGTGATCCCGGTGATCCTCGGCCAGGGCGCGAGACTGTTCCCGGAGTCCGGCCCGGAACTCGCGCTCGACCTGGTCGAGTCGCGAGTCGACTCGAAGGGCGTGACGATCCAGGTCTACCGGCCGGCCGGGTGCCCGCAGTACGCAGCGGCTTGAAGTCCCTGGCCGGTACACCACGCTGTCTTGACGCCACAGGAGATGATCTTCAGATGCGCTATCTGGTTTCCGTGATCGATGACAAGAGCAATCCCGGCAGCACGGACAGGCAGCCTGCCATCAGCGCGTTCAACGAACGACTGATCGCCGAGGGCTACTGGGTTTTCGCGGGCGGACTCGCAGATACCACCGCGGCCACGGTCATCGACAACCGGGGCGAGCAGGCGGTGTTCAGCGACGGGCCGTTCGTGGAGTCGAAGGAGTACCTCGCCGGCGTCTGGGTGTGGGATGCCCCCGATCTGGATGTGGCGCTCAAGCTCGCCACCGAGGCGTCGAAGATCTGCGATCGGAAGATCGAGGTGCGGCCATTCCAGTGAGCGACGTCGAGGGACCAACTGCGGTAGCGCCCAGCTCTCCCCGTGCGACACACGGCGACCGTGCCAAGTTCTTGACGGTGACACGTCTCCTGCGTCAAGCCTTGCGATGAACGCACTCTTATAGCCGATGAGCGTGACGTCGGCCGGGCGAACGGGAGAGATCGACTCCCGGATGGTCGAGGCGCGCGGATAGATTGCTCCGGTGAGCGAGCGACTGCCCGATGGCGGCATCGAGCTGTCATCGGCTGAGATTGACGCACGGTGGTCGTCCAGTTGGGCCCCGAGCGAGGTGGCGCGCCACCTCGAGGGCATCAGGACGCCCTGGTGCGTGGCGGCGGGCTGGCCGCTGGATCTGTTTCGCGGCAGACAGACGCGCACCCACGGGGACATCGAGATCGCGATCCCGGCGGGGAGCTTCGCCGAAGTCCGCAGCCGCTTTCCCGGAATGGCGTTCGATGCCGCGGGCTGCGGCCTAATCTGGGAGGACGCCACATCCGACCAGGTGGCCGCCATATATCAGACATGGTTGCGCGATCCCGCCACGGGCAACTATGTGCTCGATGTGTTTCGGGAACCCCACGACGGCGACACCTGGATCTGCCGCCGCGATGAGAGCATCCGTTTCCTCTATGGGGAGATCATCCACCACACCAAAGACGGCATCCCGTACCTGGCGCCCGAGCTGGTCCTGCTGTTCAAAGCCAAGCACGTCCGGCCGAAGGACCAGGCCGACTTCGACGCGACCATCCCTCTCCTGACCCCAGCTCAGCGCGAGACCCTGACCGAGCTGCTCGCCCGTGCACACCCGGGACATCGCTGGCTTGCAGACCTGTAACGCCGCACGGCGGCAGGATTCGACCGCCCATAGCCTAATTGAGTGCGTTCCCGCGGAGCACCGACCCGGAGGTGATGCTCGCCCGCCAACTGCGGCACAGGGCGATCAGGCCTGCCACGCCGAGCGATAAGTTCGATAGGTGAAGTTCACCGACTACGACACCCGGGTCGCTGGCTACGCGGTCGTCATCGATGCTCGGGAGCGGATCTTGCTGAGCTGGTACAACGGCGCGGGTCGCGATGAGCCAGGGTGGACGCTGCCCGGCGGCGGGATCGTAATGCGACAGCTAGAAACAAACCGAATCTGCCGCTACGAGCACGATTCTGCGCGCGCGTTCGCGAGGCGCATGCTCGAGCACGGCGCGCCACTGCCGCGCCTCAGCTGCGCGCACTCACGGCACGAGAACGCCGAATCCAGCGGGCCTTGCGCGTCCTGAGCCCTTCGGGTTCTGTGCTTCCCGAACTGGGGCTACGCCTCGACGAGGATCACGAGGGTTTCGGGCAACACCCCGTCGTACGCCATCGCCTCGGCCGCCCCCTCGGATTGCATCGCGCCCATGAGAGCGTCCATGTCCGCAACGTCCATGAGCACAGCAACATGAGCCCGGTTCTGCGGATCGACGAACGTCCGAATATTGGTGACACCGAGAGGCCCGAAGAACTCCTCGCGCTTAGGGGAGGCGAGCCAATGATCAGTGTCCTTCACATCGTGATGACCGATTACGGTCGGCATGGCTCCCCCTGGGCGTCTTGGGCCGACGCGGTGCCGGGCCCGGTGCGCCGGACCATACCTCCATACCTCCATACCTCACGCCTTGCTGGGAAATCCCTGGCCCGGGCGTCAGCGCCGGGCGCGCTGGGAGCACGATCCACGAGCCGATTGCCGGGTCAGTTCAGCGCAGACATAGCGAGTGGACGAGAACCGCGTACGTCATGCGACGTAAGCCGCGCACGGCAACGTCCTCAATTGCCGCTGCGGGAGCGTTTCTGGCCGATGAGCGTGGCATGCGATCGTGGCGCTGCCTCGGCCTGGTAGCAGTTGCGGGTGGGCGGGTTGCGCCGGTCGTCGGGGTTGGGAACGCGCCGCACCCCATCCGCGGCGTTCGAGGGCGTCGATCGTTGCGGACATCGCGGCCGAGGACGCGAGGGTGCGTTCACGGCCTCATCAAGCGCTCGGGTGATCAAGTGCCGAGAGAGGTCTACCTCGAGTCCAGGCGATCATCGCGCCAGCCTTAGTCGAGTAGTTCGATGTACCCGGCGCTGCCGTTCACACGGATCCGTTGCCCGTCTCGGATAAGTCGGGTGGCCTGCTCGACACCTACGACGCCCGGCAGACCGTACTCCCGAGCGACCACTGCGCCGTGCGTCATGAGCCCGCCCACCTCGGTCACCAGGCCGGCGGCGGTGAGGAACAGCGGCGTCCAACTGGGATCTGTGTAAGGGGTGACCAGGATGTCGCCGGCCTCGAGGTAGGCCCGGGCCATGTCCGTGACGACACGGGCCCGCCCTTCGACGGTTCCGGCGGAGACCGCCAGGCCGATCAGCGCGCCGGCCGGCAAGTCGTCGCGTCGGTACGCCCCGGCGATGGCCTCGCCATCCGACGTGAGCACCCGGGGCGGCGTGAGAGCTTGATACGACCTGAACTCGTCCTTGCGCCGGCCGATGAGCTGGTCATCCACGCGGTTCGTGCGCACGACGTCGTGGATCTCCTGGAACGTGAGGTAGAAGATGTCTTCCTTTTCACGAAGTACATGGACCTGTACGAGGCGCTCGGCTTCTTCAATCAAGGCCTGCTTGTACACGAAGTAGCGGCTGACCATGCCGTACTTCGGATACTCCCGGTACCCGATGAAGGTGCGGACCCGGTCGATCATCCGCTTCGTCTCTTCGGCCTTGCGCTCGCCTTCGGGCAAGGCCCGCACGCGCACCAGCAGCTCCTGCTCCTTCTTCCAGGCCTCCTGCCGCCCTTGCTCGAAGCGCCGCTCGCCGGCTCCCGGCTCGCAGTTCTTGATGTTGCCGAGGATCATCGGCACGAGCGTGGAGGGGCGTTCACTCCAACGCGGCCGCGTGATGTCGATCTCGCCGGCGCAGCGCATGCCGTACTTGTCGAGCCAGGCCTCGATCGCGTCTCGCGCTTCCTGCCCGCCCGCGAACTTGGGCAGCTCGTCCAGGAAATAGTCGCCGTTCCGCTCGCAAGCTTCGCGGAAATCCTCGTCCTCGACGTGCTGCAAAAACGCCACCACGTCGGGATGTGGGCGGATCGTGTCAGCGACGTCGAGCAGCGCCAGCCCCATCTCCGACGTGATGTTGTGGGGCACGGACTGCGTGAGCCTGTCCGCCGCGTTCTTCTCGCCCAGCCACTCCTCCAGCCGCTCGTTGAGCCACCACGTGGCCTCCATCGCCGACATGAACACCTGATGGCTTTGCCGATCGAACAAGATCCGCTTCAGTTCCTGCATGTCCGCCCGGATGAAGTCGAGCAGCGCCTCTCCGGACTTCGTGCGGATGTCGCGTTCCGAGGCGGCGATGGATGCCTCGCTGCGCCCGATCAGCTCGGTGACGATGGCCGGATCGGTCTCGATCGGGGCCGGCGCGCCGCCAAGCAATGGCCCGGGGGGACGCTCGTCAGGGAGCGGCCGGATGAAGCCGTCGCGCTCGAGGACGGTCTGCAGCGCATCCCCGGTCAGCGGATCGGATCTCCCCGCGAGCTCCAGGAGGGCGTCGCGGCTCGTCGGCGAGGCCAGCCTCTGGGTGACGTCGACGAACAGGCGGCCGCCGGCCTCGGCCATGGGCGCGGGGGTCGTCATCTGCCAGAAGGAGAGCCCCAGGGGCTTCATGGGATCGGTCATCATCTGCTGGTGCCCGACCGAGAGGTAGACATGGTTCTCGTCGTCATCGCTCTCGGGAACGGGGAACAGCGTGGTGATCGGCCGGCTCTGGACGAACTCGAAATCGTCCCCGACCAAGCACCACTCGATGTCCTGAGGGCGACCGAAGTGCGCCTCGATCCGCCGGCCGAGCTGCACGAGGTGGATCACCTGCGCCTCGGTCAGGGTCGGTCGCGTCCCCTGCTCAATCGTCGCGTCAACGACCACGTTGTGGCTCACCCGGTAGACGTCCCCGCTGACGAGCCCGGAAACCAGCGTCTCGCCCAGCCCCCACGTCGCCTCGACGGTGGCGAGCTGCCGATTCGACGTCACCGGATCCGCGGTGAACAGGACCCCGGCCACCTCGGCCGCGACCATCTGTTGCACGACGACCGCCATGCGCACGTCCCGGTCGTCGAAGCCGTTGCGCCGCCGGTACGTCACGGCCCGCTCGCTGAACAACGACGCCCAGCACCGCCGGACGTGGTGCAGGATCGCCGAAGGGCCGACGATGTTCAGGTACGAGTCGTGCTGGCCGGCGAAGGACGCACCCGGCAGGTCTTCGGCGGTCGCGCTCGAGCGCACCGCGAACGCGGCCTGCTCACCGAACCGGCGCAGTGACTCGCCAATCGCCGAGACCACGTCCCCCGGTATCGCTGCGTCCTCGATCGCCCGGCGGAGCTCCGCGCTGAGCGTGCGGATCGCCTCCCGGTCGTCCGGGTTCAGGCGCGACAGCTGATCGAGCCGATCGGCGATCGACGGCACCTCGGCCACGGCCCGCTCGAAGGCTTCGGTTGTCACGCAAAACCCGCGGGGCACGCGGATGCCGTCGTCGATCCGCGTGAGCTCGCCCAGGTGCGCTCCCTTCGCGCCGACGTCGACGATGTCGTTCCGGCCGATCCGTTCGAGATTCATGACGTAGGTCAAAGCTGGTGCTCCGCCTCTGCTCTGGTTAGTTGGCCCAGCGAGTATGGATGAGAATCCGGCGCCTCATGAGGCCCGCGAATCTGATACAAACTGAAGGTGGCGGGGTGCACCGTCGGCGACCGGCCAGTCCCGCCACGCGTCGGCCGACTTAATCGGCAGATCCTCGAAGCGAACAGCGCACCCGCCTGGGCGCGTTCGTCAACCTCCAACTGGACGGCGGCGCGCTACTGCAGTTCGCCGAACCACCCATCGACTTTCCACCGCAGCACTACGCGTTCATCATCAGCGAAGATCACTTCGGCAGAGCGATAGACCGAATTTCTCGATCGGGGTCTCGAATACTGGGCCGACCCGCAACGACATCGATCAGGCCATGACGGATCCTCTTCGAATCCGTACCGGTCAGTGCAGGGTGGGTCGGTAGATGAGTTCTTGGGTGTTGCCGTCGAGCGTCCGGTTCTCGATCAGCTCCAGGTCGAAGTCGGCCGCACCCTGGAAGATCGGGTCCGCTCCGGTCTGGGCGGTGATGACCGGGAACAGCGTCACCTGCACGCGGTCGACCAGGCCGGCGGCCATCAGCGCCCGGTTCAACGACAGGCTGCCGTGTGAGCGCAGCGACACCTCGGACTCCTCCTTGAGCCGGGCGACGACGTCGACGGCGTCACCGCTCACGACGGTCACGTTCGGCCAGTCAAGCGGTTCCACCAGCGTCGTCGAGACCACGGTTGCCGGCAGGTTCCTCATCCGGGTGACCCATGGGTCACGCGCCTCGGACTCGTCGGTGCTCGAGGCCAGCATCTGCACGAATTGCCGATAGGTGTTGGCCCCGAAGACCATCCGCTGCTTCGCGTCGTACAAGGCAAGGCGGTGGTCGAGCAACTCGGGGCCTTGCTTGCCCCAGTAGCCGCCCCAGTCGCCGCTGTGGGAGCCGTAGCCGTCGAGGCTGGCAAAGATGTCGAAGGTGTAGGTAGCAGTCATGTCATTCTCCTCAAGTGCGGTTGACCGGCGTGGGTACAGACGACCAGCGCGTGGGTGGCCGCTCACCCCTTCTACGAACACCTCTGCCCCGATCCGACACCGCCTCCGGGACTTCTTTCGAGGATTTTCTGGTACGCCGGTTGCAAGGGATCCGAGAGCGCGACGGTCTCCGGGGCGACTGCGTACGCCGGCGTGGACGTCAGCGGCTCAGCAAACGAGCCGCGGCAACTGGTCGACGTGCAGGACGACGGTGCCCTCGGCGGAGTAGGCGAGGATCCCGTTGCCCGACGCGACGGCGGCCGACGACTTCAACGTTGCGCCCGGCCTCGCCCGGATGACCGCGGAGATGATCTGGCCGGATCCGACCAACGGCAACGTGCTCTCGTTCATCCTGACCGACCCGCGCGGACGGTTCCGCCAGCAGTCCTACGACTACGGCACCGCCTCGACCAACCCCGCCCGGCTGGGCACCGTGCCCAACTTCCAGCGGGTCGAGATCGCGCACCCGGAACCGGGCCGGTGGCACGCGGAGATCGTATGGGCCAACGGCCGGGCGCACCTGCAGGAGCCGCCGAACGTCCCTGGCCCCTACACCGGCACCGTCCAGTTCCGGACGCTCGGGCAACACGACCAGACCCTTCCGGCCGCGTTCCCGGTGACCATCCCCGCACATTCGAGCGCCCCGGTGTCACTGCAAATCGCCATGCCGCAGAACCCGGGTGATCACTCCGAGTCGGTGCAGTTCTTCGCCGACAACGGTGCTCGTACCTCGCTGCCGGTTGCGCGTCGCACGCAGATCCCGGCCGCGGGCGGCGCCTTCCAAGCCGACATCGTCGGCTCGGTCGGGCGCGGCACCGGGCAGATCAGTACGTTCGTGTTCCCGGTAGCGGACGGTCGGGCCGATCTCACGGTCAACCTGAGCACCGCCGACGTCTCCCCGGACAACGGGTTCACCGCCTACCTGGTGCGACCGTCGGATGGTTTGCTGCGGACCTCGGCGGCGTTCGTCAACGGTGCCGCGACGCTCCAGGTGGCCAACCCGGGCCCGGGCCTGTGGGAGATCGACGTCAAGTTGAATCTCACGACATCGGGTAATGAATTCCACCAGGTCGTGAACGGAGCGGCAGTCCCGGCCACCACCTGACGGGCACAAGTGGAGCGGCTCGGCGGAAGAAAGCCATATCCCGCCGGGCCGTTCTGCTGATCAGCCGTCATTGGCGGCGAGAACCCGCCAGCCACCGCGCCGCGCGGTAACTACCTTCGCAGCCATGATGATCACGAGGCCGAATTCGCACGATGTCGCAAGTCTTGCCGAACGCCTCGGCTACCGCTCGGCGCTGCCAGCGGCCGACGAGTACGCGAGGTTGATATCGGAGATTCTGGACGCATACGACGTGGTCGACACGCTCGCACCGGCCGCCCCGGAGCCGGCCCCGGCCGCTGCCGCAGAGCGGCCGTCGAGGCGGCCCGGACCGGACGAGGATCCCGACAATGCGTGGTTCCTGAAGACGAGCATCAAGAAATCAGCGTCCGGCCCGCTCGCTGGACGGACGGTCGCGGTCAAGGACAGCATCATGGTGGCCGGGCTTGCGATGGGCAACGGTTCCGGCCTGCTGGACGGGTTCGTCGCCCCGGCCGACGCGACCGTCGTTGCCCGAGTCCTCGACGCGGGCGGCGAGATAACCGGCAAGACGAACTGCGAATACCTGTGCCTGTCAGGCGGCAGCCACACCAGTGACCGCGGCGCAACCCACAACCCGCACCGGCACGGCTACGCGGCCGGCGGATCGTCCAGCGGCAGTGCCGCCGCGCTCGCGAAGGGTGAGGTCGACCTCGCCCTCGGCGCCGACCAGGCCGGCTCCGTCCGCGTGCCCGCCTCGTTCTGCGGCGTGGTCGGGTTGAAGCCGACCTACGGATTGGTTCCCTACACGGGTATCGCGCCGATCGAGCCATTCATCGACCACGTCGGCCCGATGAGCACGACCATTGCCGACAACGCCTTGCTGCTCAGCGTCATGGCCGGCGCGGACGGCTATGACCGCCGGCAGCAATGCCCGCCCGTCGCCGACTACGTCGGCGCGCTCGACGCGGGGGTCCGCGGCCTGCGCATCGGCGTCCTCACCGAGGGCTTCGGGCAGGCCGGCGGAGAGTCTGACGTGGACGCCGCCGTGCGGCACGCGGCCGCCGATCTCGCCAAGTTGGGTGCGCAGGTCGTCGACACCTCCGTTGCGATGCACGCGGTGGCACCGGCATTGTGGGCGCCGATCGGCATGCAGGGTCTGACACAGACCGTCCTGTATGGGCAGGGCTTCGGCATCGGACGCGACGACTGGTACCCCACGGCGCTGATGGCTCACCTGCACGCTCAGCGGCATCGCCTCGACGAATTGCCCGCCAATATCAAGATGTTCACGATGCTGGCCGAGTACGTCAGCGAACGATATGGCCAGTCCTACTACGGCCGGGCCGTGAACGCAGTGCGCGCGCTGCGCGGCGCGTACGACGCCGCGCTCGATCAGGTCGATCTGCTGCTGATGCCCACAACACAGCACAAGGCCCAACCGTTGCCGGGCGCCGACGCCACCGTGGGCGAGTTCTGCGCCCGGGCCACGGAGATGTTCGCCAACACCAGCCCGTTCGACCTGACCCATCACCCGGCGATCAGCCTGCCGTGCGGGTTCTCCGACGGGCTGCCGGTTGGCCTGATGCTGGTCGCGCGGCATTTCGACGAGGCAACCCTGTACCGCGCGGCCCACGCCTACGAGCGCCGCGACGGGTAGGTCAGGGCACATCCAAGGTGCCGTTGCAGGAAATGCACCTGATGCCGCGGGCAGGCGCTTGGGCCGCCCATCGGCGACGTTCACCGTCCACAGATCGCCGGCGAGCGCGAAGGCGACCAGCTCACCGGCTCGGTCGGTGGCATACGCGCTGATGCCGGCGCCCGGCAATTCAGCAGGATCGGCGAGGAGTCGCTCGCTCCGGGAGTCGGTGGCAAGCGCCCACAGGCATGGCACCGAGTCGTCGCCTGCGCGGCTACGCAGGAACAGCACCGTCGAACCGTCCAGCGAGATCGTGAGCTGTTCCGGGACGCCGACAGCGAACCGCCGCGTGCGGATGAGCTGGTCGGGCAGGCAGGTCGTGGCGACCTGCTCGTCGAGCCGCGCTCGTCCCTTGCTCGATGAGTCCGTCATGCGCGCAAGGGTAATAGAACATACATACTGCATTTCTGCTTGAGTGCAGTTACGGTGTTGGGCCGTTGATCAGCTCACTGAGCGGGTGCGGGTCGGTGGCGAGGGCTTGTTGCAGGAGCCGGTAGAACAGCAGCCCCCTGGCCCTGGACTTTCTGCGGTTGAACCGGAAGGTGTACTCGTCGAGGTAGTAGGGCAGATGCTTGTCGCTGATGCGTTGGTGGTGGGTGCCGGCGATCCAGCGTTTGAGCAGCGAGGAGACCATGTGCACACCGGGCAGCAGCTCGTGCGCGGGGTCGAGTGAGTTGTAGACGGTGACGTAGTCGTGGGCGTAGCCCATGGTCTCCAGCTTGCGGAAGACGCGGGCGCCGTCGGTACGGATCGTCGAGCCCGGTTCGACGACCTGGCAGGCGAACTCGACGAGCTCGTTGGTGTTGGGAGCCTCGGCGACGGCGAGACGGACCCGGCCCAGGGCACGTTTGCCGGTGCGTTCCACCGCGATCATCACCGGCACCTTGAGCGTCGAACCGCCCTTGCGGCCTGGTGATTGGCCGCCGGTGAAGCTCTCGTCGACCTCCACGATCCCGGACAGGCGTTCGCGGTCCGGGCGCACCATGGCCCGGCGCAGCTTGTGCAACCAGGCCCACGCGGTCTCATCCGAGCCGAACCCGAGCACTCGCTGCAAACCCTGCGCGGAGACCCCGTTCTTCTGCGAGGTCACGAACCACACCGCGGCGAACCACGTCGAGATCGGGCTGTGCGAACGATGAAAGATCGTGCCCGCGGTCGCCGAGGTCTTCACCCCGCACCCGGCGCACATCCACAACCGCGCCGCCGTGCGCCACGAGTCCCGCCCACCACAGCGCGGGCAGGTGAACCCGTCCGGCCAGCGCAGCCGCCCGAGATACTCCAGACGCACCCGGTCGTCGCTGAACCAGTCCCGAAACTCCTGATAGGTGCGCGGGTAATCGACCCCACCACGCGGTCGAGCAGCTCCTGCCGATCCCATCCACCGAGACTACTGCACTCAAGCAGAAATGCAGTACATACATTCGAGTTGACCGTGGCGGTCCGGCGGCCCGTGTCCAGCAGCCCGGCAGGGAGAATCGGTCCGTCCCGGCCGTCGCCTCTGCACCGAACCGCCAGAACCAGCCCGGGTCCCTGGATGCAGTTGCATCGGCGACGCGTCGTACTGCCACTCGCGCAGTACGCCCACAGCCGCACTGAGCCCGTCGGCTCCCGGCTTGCCCAACACAATCGCCGTACCCCGATCGCAGACCGACGCGCCGACAGTCCGGACCTGGTTTACGGACGCTCGAGCCACCTTCGGCGACAGGTCGGGCGCACGGAATCGCAATAGCGAGATTCGCAGGACTCCACTGACACACGTTGTCAGGGACCCGTTCCTACGGTGGCTTCCGACATGCCATCCCTGAAAGAGGTGCGCCTTGCCCTACCTTGAAGCCGAGATCCGACCGTCCCTGTTCTACCGAGACTGGGGATCCGGCAGGCCCGTCCTGTTCTGCTCCGCCTGGGCGCTGACGAGCGCTCAATTCCAGTACCAGATGTTGTATCTCGTCGAGCGCGGCTTTCGCGTGATCTCCTACGACCGGCGCGGGCACGGCCGTTCCGACGATCCCGGCCGGGGCTTTGACTATGACTCGCTGGCCGACGATCTCGCCGCGTTGATAGAGCGCCTGGACCTGCGCGACCTGACGCTGGTCGGGCATTCGATGGCGGGCGGTGAGATCGTCCGCTACCTCACCCGCCACGGCGACGAGCGGGTGTCCCGCGCTCTGTTGCTTGCCGCGATGTTGCCGTTCCCGCTCAAGACCGAGACGAATCCTGACGGCGTGGACGGCAAGCTGTTCGACGATGCCCGCGCTCAGTGGCGTCGCGACTACGGCACATGGCTCAAGGAGAACGAGCGTGCGTATTTCGGTGACGGCTTACCCGGTTGCTCGGTGGCGCAGTACGCCCGCGAGTGGACCATCTCCGACATGCTCGCGACCTCGCTGCTGGCAGTGCTGGACTGCCACCAGGCAGTCATCGAGACCGATTTTCGTGACGAGATGCCCAAGATTCGCCTGCCAATGCTGATCATCCAGGGCGAGCGCGACGAGTCGATCCCGATCGAGATCTCCGGACGCAGGCAGGCGCAACTGCTGCCCCGAAGCCGGCTCGTGGTCTACGAGAATGCGCCCCACGGCCTGTACCTGACGCACGGCGAACGCCTCAGCCAGGACCTGATCGCGTTCATCGAGGACGATCGCTTTCCTGAGTGAGCCGCTGCTCGGGATCGGGGGTGGCGAGGACCAGTTGGCCGTCCCAGCATGCAGTTGCGGCACCTCTTGTCGTGGGCAGGTGCTTGGCTGTGCCGGGGTGGGAGCCCCGTCAGTGAGAGGAGCCTCGTGTCCGACGTGAAAGGCGAGCTGCATCGCCAACTCCAGGCCAGCCGCGCAGCGCTGCTGTCCAGGCTCGACGGTCTGAGCGAGTACGACCTTCGCCGGCCGATGACGCCGACCGCGACGAATCTGCTCGGCCTGGTCAAGCATCTGGCCGGGCTCGAGTACGGATATCTCGGCGAATCGTTCAACCGCCCGGCACCCGAGAGGTTGTCGTGGTACGACGACGGTTCGGTCTGGCAGGGCGCCGACATGTGGGTCAAGGCCGACGAGTCCAGCGAGTACGTCATCGGTCTCTACCGGCGCGCCTGCGCTCATGCCGACGAGGTCGTCGCCGACCTCGACCTGGATTCACCGGGATCGGTGGCCCACTGGCCCGAGAGCCGACGCGCCACCACACTGGGCGTCCTGCTCATCCGCATGGTTGCCGAGACGGCCCAGCATGCCGGCCACGCAGATATCGCCCGGGAACTTATCGACGAGAAGGGCGGCCCGGACCACGATGCCTTCGACGAGGCCGCGTGGAAGCAGCATCTCGCGCAGGTCCAAGCAGCGGCTGACGCCTTTGCCGAGACTGGCGAGCAGGCCAGGCCGAACGGCTAATTGGATCTTGCGCGGTCGAGATCGCCGTGCGCAGCTAGCCGGGCTCGCGTAACGCCGTCGACAGCGCGATCGCGAGCAACGGAATGAGCGCGAGGACGACGAGCGTGCCCTGGGGCCCGTGCCGGTCGGCGACCAGTCCGAGCAGCGGCATCGCGAGGCCGCCGGCGCTGACCGCCAGGCCGAGCGTCACCCCGGCGGCGGTGCCGGGCCGGGTCGGCAGGTAGTCCTGCCCGAGCTTGACGAGCACGGCGAACGGAATGTTGGTCACCAGGCCGACCACGAGAACCAGCGGCAACGCGGCGTACCGGTCGTGGCAGGCGAGCAGCGCGCCCAGGGCGGGCACGACCAGGACGTTGCCGAGCTGGACGGTGCGGACCGCGCCGATGCGATCGCCGATACGGCCGCCGGCGAGCGTGCCGAGCACCCCACCGGCCAACTCGACGGTGAGGGCGACACCGCCGAGGCTGGTGGACGCGCCGAGGTGGCGGATCCAGTACAGCGACACGAACGTGTTGACGCCGAACGAGACCGTCGAGCGGATGATCTCGACGCCGGCCAGCACGGCGAACAGGCGGGGCCGGTCCACCCCGGCGTGGGCCCGTGTCGCTGCGCGATCGGTAAGGATCCGGCGCTGGTGGCGCAGCAGTACGAAGCCCATCAGCACCGCGGGCGGGACGAACAGGGCGGTGCCGGCAACGCCCAGTGCGTCCAGGGCGGGAGTAGCCACCGCGGGCGCGATGAAGAAGCCCACGCTCCCGCCGGCGGCGAAGTAGCTCATCGCCGTGGCGCTGTCGCCGGCCGCCCGCCGCGCGTCGCGCCCGGCCGGCGGGTGGAACAGCGCCACACCGAACCCGGACAGCAGCAACAGCGCGAGGACGAGGGGGTACGTCGGGGCCAGCCCCGCCAGGCCCGCACCGGTGCCGGCCAGAGTCACGCCGAGCGGCGACATCCACGGCAGCCGCCGCCGGTCGGCGAGCACGCCCACCGCCAGTTGGGGCAGCGCGCTGCCGAGGGTTGCCGCCATGGCCAGGCCCGATGCCGCGACGTAGCTCAGGTGCCGCTCGAGCACGAAGTACGGCACTGCGGCCGGGACCAGGCCCTGGTAGAAGTCGTCGACCGCGTGTGCGCTCACCCAGACGCGCATGCACCCCCAGGGCGACTCGGCTCGGGCGTCCACGCCGACGGTCAGGGTGTTGCTCACCAGCATGATGCTGGCGGACCACCCGGTCGGTCTGCTTCCGATAATCTGCCGACGTATGTCGAAAATCCGCCACTCGCCCGTCGCGCCGACTCATGCGGAAACCCGCGCCGCCGGCGATGTCATCGACCGTCACCGCCACGATGACCACCAGCTGATCTACGTCGGCACCGGCGTCATCGCGATCACGACCGAGCGCGGCTCCTGGGTCGGCTCACCCGACCGGGCGGTGTGGGTGCCCGCCGGCGTGTGGCACGAGCACCGCTTCTACGGGCGCAGTGCGTTCCACGCCCTCGGCTTCCCGGCGGACCGGGCAGCCCCGCCGCTGGGCGCATCGCCGACGGTGGTCGCCGTCCAGCCCCTGGTCCGCGAACTGCTGATCGCCGCAACCGAGCCCGGGCTCGATGCCGGCGAGTCGCGGCGCATCCGGGCGGTGCTGCGCGACCGGCTGGCCCGGGCCCGCGTCGAGCCGCTGTCGCTGCCGGCCGCCCGCGATCCTCGGCTCGCCGACGCCTGTCGGCTGGTCGTCGACGACCTGCGCCGTCCTCGCACGCTGAGCTGGCTGGCCCGAGCGGTGAGCACGAGCGAGCGGACCCTGGCCCGCCTCTACCGCGTCGAGTTCGGCACGACCTACCCGCAGTGGCGCACCACCACCCGGGTATTCCACGCCATGCTGCAACTGGCCGACGGGGCGAGCGTCACGGAAACGGCGCACCGCTGCGGGTGGGCGACGGCGAGCGCGTTCGTCGATACGTTCGCCCGGGTCATGGGCCAGACGCCGGGGGCGTACCGCTCGGCGGTCGGCAGTCCTACGAGCCAAGCGCCTTCACCATGACGTGTTCCCGGCTCGCGCCGTCAGCCAGCAGGGCTCCGAGTTCGTCGGTGAGGACGAAGCCGTTGCGTCGATACAGCGCCATGGCGGCCTGATTGCCTGGAATCACGCTGAGCTTCAACGTCGTGGCGCCCGATCGCAGCGCCCAGGCCTCGACGGCCGCAATCAGCTGGTTGCCCACGCCGCGGCCCCGGGCCGCCGGGTCGACCCAGACGGACCTCAGCTCGCTCGTACCGTCCGCACCCGGAATGCCGCTCGCCATCCCGACGGTCTGATCATCGAGTAACGCCACGACGTTGAAGGTGTCGGGCCGCTCCATCCGGGCGCGCCAGCGCCGCTCGCCGCGCTCATGCCAGTCAGCGAGCCCGGACTTGAACGCGTGCGGGGCTTCCGCGAGGGCAGCGAGGCGGGCTGATCGCCAGACCAGCCAGTCCTCGGGCGTGAGCATCTTGACAGTTAGCACCTGGACAAGTCTGCCTGCCGTGGATGCCGCTGTTTGCCGCCGAATCCCGCTTCCTGCGAATCGCCTGACCGTTCTCGCGCGCGTCCACACTGATCGTCGGCGCAGCAATGCCAGTCCGTATCACCGATCCAATCAGCGTCGCCGGGCGGAATGACAAGTCCGATTGTCGCCAGACACTCGCCGCCCGTTCGATCAAGGTTGACGTCGTACAACCCGCGCCCGGCTGTGTCGAACCAGTCGTGGCTACTTGCCGGGCGGCGGAAATCTGACCATGAAGGGACCATTCGCATGCCCAGGATCAGTGTCGTTACCGGCGGCAACCGCGGACTCGGTTTCGCCGTCGCGTCGGCGCTTGCCCGTGCGGGAGACACCACAATTATCGGCGGACGTGATGCGTCAGCAGCACAGGTTGCCGCCGAGAAGATTCAGTCCGAAGGCTTTGCCGCCGAGGCGGTGGTGCTCGACGTGGACTCGCCGGACAGTGTCGCCGCAGCCGCCGAACAGGTGCGGCATCGGCACGGACGCGTGGACGTGCTGATCAACAACGCCGGCATACTGCCCGAGGCCACCGACGACCAGCAGCACGAGTTCGCCTCGATAGACCTCTTCCGGCGAACCTTTCAGACCAACCTGTTCGGTCCGGTCGCGGTGATCGAGGCGTTCCTGCCGTTGCTGCGCCGATCGGACGCCGCCCGGATCGTCAATGTCTCATCAACCGTGGGTTCGCTCACCGATCAGAGCGATCCACGTTCGCCCTACTACGAGCTGATCGTTCCCGCCTACCAGAGTTCGAAGGCGGCACTGAACAGCGTGACGATCGCGCTGAGCAAGAAGCTCGCGGGCTCCGGCATCAAGGTGACGTCGGTATGCCCCGGCTTCGTCCAGACCGACCTGACCCCCATCAACCGCGAGCAAGCCCCACTCACGGCGGACGAGGCCGCAGAAACCGTCGTCCACGCCGCGACGCTTCCCGACGCCGCGCCGTCCGGCACGTTCCTCGGTCGCAGCGGGCCAGTCGCCTGGTAGCACCGGGCGAGCGGCCCGTCTTGGCCGCAGATTAGATCGAGGCAGCCACCCAGCCGACCGCTGGGTGGCTGGCCCATCTTCGAAAGGCCTTCCGCTGCGCGTTAAGCGCAGTTTCTGACCCGAGTCAGCCAAGCGGAATCCGGAATCGACTCAATGTTTCGCTGCCGCAGCCGATGGGAACGGTTGAGACGGCGGACAGGTGATCCGAGGTGCTGAGCATGCGCCCGGCCGGCGTCAGGCGGGTTACCGCTTCGCCGGTCCGTCGGCCACAGCAGTTGGATCCAAGGAGGACTATCCGTCGTGACCGAAGAAGCCGCGCATGTTATCGACATGCCGGGCCGCCGTGCCATCGCTCGGCAGGCTGGGACGACGGTGCTCATTGTGTCGGTGCTGCCGATGGGCGTCTTCTACCTCACGATGATCCTCGCCGGCCTCCGGGTGGCCGTGCTCGCCACGGTCGGCTGGTACTACGCCGGCATGCTGATCCGTCTTGTGCACCGCAAGCCGATTCTCGGTGCAGCCATGCTGGGCGCCGGCCTGCTGACCATCCGTGCCGTCGTGACCTTTCTGACCGGCAGCGCGCTCGTCTACTTCCTGCAGCCCGTGGCCGGCACCGTGGCTACCGCGACCGCATTCGCCGCCACTGCACTCGCGGGGCGGCCGATGCTCGATCGGCTCACTCACGACTTCTGCCCATTGCCCGTCGAGCTGTCGCGCCGGCTGCGTAGCCGCCGGTTCTTCACGCACCTGTCGGTGGTCTGGTCACTGACGTACTTCGTCAACGCAGCCGGCACGGTATGGCTGCTGACCAGTTCGTCGATCGGCGGCTTCATCGTGCTCAAGTCGGTTCTTTCACCCGCCATGACCGGCGGCGCCGCCGCCGTGTCGTACCTGCTGTTCCGGCTGGCGCTGCGCCATGAGGGCGTACGCGTCCGGTGGGGGCACGCGCCTGCGGTTGCGGCAACTGCCTGAGTTCGCGACGCCTGGCTGTGCGCCTCGCGATGGGTGGGCACTTATGCGCTGGGTGGGCACTTGCAGGTGCCCACCTGCGGCATAACTGCCCACCTGCGGCCCCGCCCGAGGCGGACCACTTCATCCGGCTCGAGCTAGGTGGCACGCCGCGTGACCCGGTCAACCTGTGGCCCGAGCCGCGTTCGGGATCGCCGAACTCCTACTCGAAGGACACCGTCGAGAATCGTCTCAAGCGCGACGTCTGCGACGGTGGGCTGCGCGTTCTTGCCGATCGCGCAAGACTGTCGGCCGTGCCAGAAAAGCGCAGCGCAGGGATCCTGTTGTTCCGCCGAGTAGCCGGCGGCGTCGAACTACTGCTCGGCCACATGGGCGGGCCGTTCTGGGCGGCACGCGATGCCGGCGGCTGGAGCATCCCGAAGGGCGAGTACGACTCTGACGAGCAGCCACTCGACGCTGCCCGACGCGAGTTCGAGGAGGAGCTAGGTCTTCCCGTGCCTGCCGTCGACCTGATCGACCTCGGCAGCGCACGCCAATCAAGCGGCAAGGTGGTGACGGTATGGGCCGGCCACAGCGACCTCGATCCTGAGCTCGTCGTTCCCGGCACATTCGAGATGGAATGGCCGAGAGGCTCGGGCCGCATCCAACGGTTTCCCGAGCTCGATCGCGTTGCATGGTTCGGGCTCGACGTTGCACGGGACAAGCTCGTCGGTGGGCAGCGGGTGTTCGTCGATCGTCTGATCGAGCGGCTGCCCGCCTGAACGTGACGACGGTCAGTCGAAGGCGGGCAGATCGAGATGGCCGTTACGCGAGGCGATCACGCCGGCCTGGAAGCGCGATGAGGCCCCGACCTGTGCCATGTAGTCGGCGATGTGTCGCCGGCACGTTCGCACCGAGATCGACAGCCGTCGCGAGATCGCCTCGTCCTTCTCGCCGTCGGCCATCAGACGCAGGATCGCTGTACGCGTCTGGTCCAGATCAGGATCCGGATGCTGGCCTTCGTGCAGCGCTTCGTCGAGAGGCGCTGCCTCGGCCCAGAGCTGCTCGAAGGTCGCGACGATCCAGGAGACGACGGTCGGCTCGCGTACGACGGCGAGCCAGGTCGGTCCCGGCTCGCCGGGCGGGCTCGGCAGCAGCGCGACCTCGCGATCGACGACGAGGCTACGTCCAGGGACGGAGGGCGCGAGTCTGATGCGGGCGCCATGCTCGGCCAGCTCGCGCAAGTACGAGCGGCTGGCTCGATCGCGCAACGCGACGTGCTGGTAGATGGCGCGGGTGACCACGCCCCGTCCGAGGGAGTGCAGATTCGCTGTGCGGGTCTGCGTGTCAGCGCGGCCGCCCGGACCCCGGCCGGGAGCCACCGACAAGAGTTCGTGCTGACACTGCTCGGCGAAGTGCATCAGCACGTTCTTCGTCGCGATCGGATCGCTGACGACCTCGACCGGGGCATAGGGCGTGATGTCGCGTACGGCGTTGGCCCAGTCGGGCATGACTCGCCTGATCGCCTTGCGGCGTGCCTCGATCGCAACCCGCCGCGCACTGAGCTCGAGCTCTTCGGCGCCGAGTGATGACATCTCGGCAAGGGACGGGTTGACCGCACTGAAGTGCACGCCGTCTTCGGAGTCGATAAGGCCGATCTCGCGAAGGATGGCGAGCGGCTTATCAACCTCGTCGCTTGTCACCCCGACACGGTCGGCAAGGTCGCTGACTATGCTCGCAGGGTGTTCAACCAAGGCGCGGTACAGTGCGACGTCGAGATCGGTGAGTTCGCCACCCTCTGTCATGTCGCCATCCGCATCGCAGTTGGTGTCAGGCAGCTAGCTGCCAGCCCGAGTGTTTGAAATCCTGTCCATGCTCGACCGATCCTATTGGGGCCGTGGCGTATGCCAGGCCCCGTCGGGGAAATTGGTTCGAGGCCTTTTGGTCCCGAACCAGGTGAAGGGGGTCATTTTGTTTGCAACGCGCGCGAGACGGCTAGCGCTGGCCGTTCTAGCGGGTGTTCTGTTTGGTTTGTTTGGTACGGCAATAGCGAATGCCGATACACAAGCCGCGGCTCCGGCTCCGGCGTCAGCCCAGGCTGGCACCCAGTTGCAAGTTGTTCATCCCGACTTGTTGGACTGGTGGGTCTAGCTCCGTTCCGTAGCTGATTCGAACACAGACGTTGCGGCCGTTGTCCTGGCGGTCGCGACAGCAGGGCCCGGTTCTGTTCGCGATGGCATTTGGCATCGCGTCCGTCGGTGATGCCGACTGACGAGTCGCGACGAGAACCGGAAGGCCGCCGTGGCGGGCTTGCGGAGCGCTGAGGACCGACGTTCCCTAACCCCCCGGAGGAGCTGCGGAAGGCTCGCCTGTGCGAGCACCCCACGGCGGCCGTCGCCCCTTCTGGGCTACGAGTCAGCTCTCCATTGCCGATCATCGTCAGCGCCGATCAGGCGCTGGCTGTGCCACGTCGCGAAACAGCACGCGGATGGTCAGCGCCACCGGTACGCCGAACAGTGCGCCGGGGACGCCGAGCAGCGCGCGCTAGAGGTCGCCGAGCGCGGTCACCGGCGATTCGATGCAATCGGCAACGAATCGCAGGAAGCCACCGGCCGAGCCGCCATCGCACGCGCGATGGTCGAACGACAGTGTCAGCTCGGTGACCTTGCGGATCGCGAGCTCGCCGTCGACCGCCCACGGCCGGTCGACGATGCGCCCGATGCCCAAGATCGCGACCTCCGGGTGATTGATGATGGCGGCTGAGCCGTCGACTCCGAACACTCCGTAGTTGTTGACCGTGAACGTGCCACCAGTGATATCGGCCGGGGCGATCGCCCCCGAACGGGCAGCGGCGGTGTGACCGCCGATCGCCCCAGCCAGCTCGCGGGTCGTCATCATGTGCGCGTCGTGGACGACCGGCACCATCAGGCCGCGGTCAGTCTGCGCCGCGAAGCCAAGGTGCACGGCGTCAAGCAGCACGACCGCGTCGCCGTCGATGCGTGCATTGAGCTCAGGGAAGCGACGCAGCCCGAGCACTGTGAATCGGGCAAGCAGCGCGAGCAGGCTCACCGGTTCGTCGGGCCTGGCTGCGTTCAGGCGGGCGCGCGCGTCCAGCAGGTCGGTGGCATCGACGTCGACCCAGACCGTCGCCTCCGGGATCTCTCGCCGTGAGCGCGAGAACTTCTCCGCCGCGAGCCCGCGCGCTCCGGTCAGCGGGATGCGGCGGCCCGACGGAGCGGCGCCGCCCGTCGCGGGAGCTGCCTTGGACGACATTGCCTGCTCGACGTCTCGACGCAGCACGGTGCCTTGCGCGCCGCTTCCGGGTACTGCCGCGAGGTCGATCCCGTTCTCCCGAGCCAGACGGCGCACAAGCGGCGAGATGACCGGGCGGTTGCCAGCCGTGACCGATGGCGTGGCTGCGCGCGAGCGGCGATGCCGACGCCGGGAGATCGAGGTCCCGTAGCCGACGAGCACGCGGCCGGACTCCTCGGCGGGTGCGCTCACGATGCCGGGCTCGGTGAAGCCCACGTGCTCGTCGACGGCGAGCAGCGCGGCGCCGACCGCGACAGTGTCGCCGACCTGGCCGTGCAGCGTCGCGACGGTGCCGGCGAACGGCGCGGGCACCTCGACGCGGGCCTTCGCCGTCTCGACCTCCACGACCGGTTGGTCGACGCGGATCGTGTCGCCGACCTGCACCAGCCACTCCACGATCGTGGCTTCGGTGAGCCCCTCGCCGAGGTCGGGCAGCCGAAACTCGGGCATCAGCGCGCCTGTCCGGGAAGCACGACCGCGTCATCCCACTGCAACCGGCCGATCGCATCGAGGATGCGATCGACGCTCGGCAGGTAATGCTCCTCGAGCATCGGCGGGGGATACGGCATGTCGAAGCCGGTGACCCGGGCGACCGGCGCGTGCAGGTAGTGGAAGCACTGTTCGGTCACCCGCGCAGCCACCTCGGCCCCATATCCGAGAAAGCGCGGTGCCTCGTGCACGACGACGGCCCGTCCGGTGCGGCGTACCGACTCGCAGACCGTCGCGTCGTCGAATGGCGCCAGCGATCGCAGGTCGATCACCTCGACGTCCCAGCCCTCGTCGGTGGCGGCGTCCGCGGTTTCGAGCGCGGTGGCCACCATCGGCCCGTATGCGATGAGCGTGACGTCCTTGCCGGGACGCCGCACGACCGCGCTGTCGAGCGGCGCACCGGGGCTCAGCGTGGCCTGCTCCTTCGACCAGTAACGGCGCTTCGGTTCGAAGAAGATGACCGGGTCGGGGCAGTCGATGGCGGCGCGCAGCAGGCTGTACGCGTCGGCCGGTGTTCCGGGCGTGACCACGCGTAGGCCGGGTGTGTGCGCGAAGTACGACTCGGACGAGTCGCTGTGGTGTTCGACGCCGCCAATGCCGCCGCCATAAGGGATTCTGATGACGACCGGCACCTGTATGCGCCCGCGCGTGCGGTTGCGCAGCTTTGCGAGGTGGCTGGTGATCTGCTCGAACGCGGGGTAGGCGAAGGCGTCGAACTGCATCTCGACGACCGGGCGCAGGCCGTTCATCGCCATGCCGATCGCGGTGCCGACGATGCCTGCCTCGGCGAGCGGGGTGTCGAAGACTCGTGTCTCGCCGAACTGGGCCGCGAGCCCGTCGGTGATACGGAAAACGCCGCCCAGCGTGCCGACGTCCTCCCCGAAGACCAGCACCCGATCGTCGGCCGCGAGCGCATCGGCGAGCGCGCGGTTCAGTGCATGCGCCATCGTCACCGGCTCGGCAGCGGTGGCCGCCGTCTCGGTCGTCGGGGTCACCGGGCCGCCAATTCTTCGGCGAGTTCGGCGGCCTGCGCGCGCAGTGCCGGGGTAGGTGTGGCGTAGACGTGTTCGAAGAGCGCAGCCGGGTCGAGCGTCGGATCGGCGTTCATGCGCTCGCGGAGCGACTCGGCGTACGCCTCTGCCTCGTCGGTGATCTTCTGCCGCTCGTCCGCATCGATTAGGCCCTGCGCGGTCAGGTACCGCTCGAGGCGATCGAGCGGATCACGAGCCAGCCACTGCAGTACCTCGTCCTGGCTGCGGTAGCGACCCGCGTCGTCGGCGTTGGTGTGCGCCTCGATCCGGTAGGTCAGCGCCTCGATCAGCGTCGGTCCGTCGCCGCGTCGCGCCGCTTCGGCGGCATCGCGGACTGCGCAGAAGACCATCGCCGGGTCGTTGCCGTCGATGAGCATGGACGCGACGCCGTAGCCGATTCCCTTGTGGGCCAGCGACGGCGCGGCGCTCTGCTTCGACAGCGGCACGCTTATCGCGTAGCCGTTGTTCTGCACGAGGAAGACGACCGGGGCGCGCCAGACAGCCGCGAAGTTGAGTGCCTCGTGCGTATCGCCCTCGCTCGTTGCGCCGTCGCCGAGCAGGACGAGCGCCACGGTGTTCTCACCCTTGAGCCGCGCAGCGTGCGCCAGGCCGACTGCGTGCACGGTGTTGGTGGCGAGCGGGGTGCACTGGGGTGCGACGTGATGTTCGTACGGGTCGTAGCCAAGATGCCAGTCGCCGCGTAGCAGGCTCAGTGTCTCGACCGGGTCCACACCGCGGGTCACGATCGCCATCGAGTCGCGGTACGTCGGAAACAGCCAGTCCTGGGCCTGCAGCGCGGCGACGGCGCCGACCTGGCACGCCTCCTGCCCGTGGCTGGACGGATAGACCGCAAGACGGCCCTGCTTGGTCAGGGCGGTGGCCTGTGCGTCGAAGCGTCGACCGATGACCATCCGGCGGTGCAGATCGAGCAGCACATCCGGGTCCGGCAGCTTGGCGTCAGGTGCCGCCTCGCCGCTCGGCGCGAGCATGTGCAGTGGCGTCGCGGTCGGCAACAGGGCACGACTGGTCAGCTCGGGATGTGGCGTGGCAACAGCGGACATGGCCTGATTGTCAGACGTGGCGAGCCAATCTTCCAGAAATCTGGCTCTATTCGAGACGAACGGCTGATCAGCCGCTAGCGTTCGACCACATGACCGGATGGACGGGCGACAGCCGCCCCGCGACTGGACGATCGGCACCAGCGCCGATCGACGACACCGATCGCCGCATCGTTGCGGCGCTGCGCAGTGATGGACGCATGTCGATCCGGGCGCTCGCCGAGAACCTGCACATCTCGCGAGCGGGTGCATACGCAAGAGTCGAGCGACTGCGCCGCGACGGTGTCATCACCGGCTTCACCGCCGTCGTCGACCCCGAGCGCTACGGGTTCGACATCTCGGCATACGTCCACCTCAAGATCAGCCAGCATTCGTGGAAAGAGGTGCGCCGGCGCATCTCCGAGATCCCCGAGGTTTGGCACGGCGCGCTCGTCTCGGGCGAGAACGACCTCGTGCTCCTCGTGCGCACGCACGACGCCGCGAGTCTGCGCGATCTGGTATTGAACCGCTTCCAGGCGATGCCCGATGTGCTCTCGACGCAGACGGTGTTCATCCTCGACGAGATGCAGCGCGCTCTATGAGGCCTCACGGCCGGACTTGTCCTACCGTCGGCGGTTCTCGGAACGCAGAAGGTAGGACAAGTCGGGGAGGGGCGCCGCGCGGGGTGACAATGCGTCTATGGCCCGTGCCGGCAAGGGCGACGACGCCGATCTGACCCTGCCCGCAAGGCCCGACGAGCAGGCCACGGACGACGAGGTGCTCGCGCTGGGCGGTCGGGGCTCGCCGCCGTCCTGGCTGATCGCGCTGGGCATCGGGGTGCTCGTCGCCGGTGTCATCGCCATCGCCGTGGTCCGGCGCGCCGGCCATCACGACGCCGGTCCGGCCCCGACGCCGCTGCCGTCCGGGTCATCGCTCGCAGTGCCCCAGCCGATAGGGCAGGGTGAGACGGTCGACCTCGGTCAAACCAGGGCGGTCGACCTCGCCGGCACCCCCAGCACGCTGCTTGTCCTCACCTCGAGCCCACCGCGGCTTGGTCAGATAGATCCGCGTACCGGCGTTCTCAACCGGCAGGTCGAGGCACCGCGAGGCGCTGCGCGACTCGTCCTGGACCAGGCGGGGCAGCACGCCTGGGTCACAGCCGGCCGCCTCGTGCTCGCCTATGACGCGACGACGCTGGCGTCGGTCGGACAGGTCCGGGTGCCACGGCCGGTGTTCGCGGCGGCTGCATTGGGCGACCGGCTCTACCTCGGCACCGACCGGGGCGTGTACGTGACCGGACAGGCGGGAGCTCCCTACCTCGGCCTGCCCACCACGACATCGCCTGTTCCCGGATTCACCGGCGGCGTGCAGACGATCTCCGCCGATCCGTCTCGCCATCAGCTGATCGCGGTGTCCCAGGACAATTACTTGCTCGTCGTCCGCAGCGGCGGCGTGCGGGTAATCCGTAAGTTGCACGGTGATGCGCCAGAAGCCATCGAGGTGACCGGGGCCGGAATCTGGGCAGTCGGCTTCGGCGATGCGGGCGGCACCCGGATCGGGCGTCTCAACCCGGTGACCTGGCAGATCACGCTCGTCGATTCGGGCGACCCCGACGCGCCACGGGCGGCGCGAGCCTGGCCCGGCCAAGGGGTGTTCTGGGTGAACGAGGCCTACACCGACTCGGTCACCTGTAGGGATGCGCGAACGGGAAAGGTCGGTGGGGTCTTTTCCGGCCTTGACGGGCCGGTCGTGTCGTCCAGCGGCCTGGCGTACGGACGAGACGGTGACTCGGTCGTACGGCTTGCCACGACAGCGTCCTGCCCGGGCTGACCTCAGCCGAGCACGCCGGCGATGATCGCCTTCGCCTCGTCCTGGATCTGGCCGAGATGCTCAGGCCCGCGAAACGACTCTGCGTAGAGCTTGTAGACGTCCTCCGTGCCGGACGGCCGGGCAGCGAACCAGCCCGATTCGCTGACCACCTTGAGACCCCCGATCGGCGCGCCGTTACCCGGGGCGGTCGTGAGCCGGGCGGTGATCTTCTCGCCGGCCAGTTCGGTCGTGTCGATCTGCTCGGGCGATAGCTGGCCGAGCAGCGCCTTCTGTTCGCGCGTTGCCGGCGAGTCGATGCGCGCGTAGGCCGGGGCGCCGTGGAGCTCGGTGAGCTCGTCGTAGAGCTGGGATGGCGTGCGATCGGTGACTGCGGTGATCTCAGACGCGAGCAGGCACAGGGTGATGCCGTCCTTGTCGGTCGTCCATGCCGAGCCGTCCTGTTGCAGGAAGGACGCTCCGGCACTCTCCTCGCCGCCGAATGCGACCGAGCCGTCGAGCAGGCCGGGCACGAACCACTTGAAGCCGACGGGAACCTCGAGCAGCCGGCGGCCGAGCCCAGCGACGACCCGGTCGATCATGGACGAGCTAACCAACGTCTTCCCGATGGCGGTTCCTTCGGGCCAATGCGGCCGGTGCTCGAGCAGGTAGGAGATCGCCACGGCCAGGTAGTGGTTGGGGTTCATCAGCCCACCGTCGGCGGTGATGATGCCGTGTCGGTCGGCGTCCGCGTCGTTGCCCGTTGCGATGGTGAACTCGCCTTGCCGGGCGATCAGCGACGCCATTGCCCACGGCGACGAGCAGTCCATGCGGATCTTGCCGTCCCAGTCTCGGGTCATGAAGCGGAACGTCGCGTCGACCAGTGGGTTGACCACGGTGAGGTCGAGCCCGTATCGCGACCCGATCTCGGCCCAGTACGCGACGCTCGCGCCGCCGAGCGGGTCGGCGCCGATGCGCATGTTGCGGATCGCGTCGAGGTCGACCACTGCCGGGAGCGCCGCCACGTACTCGCCGAGAAAGTCATAGCGCTGCGTGGTGTCGGCGGTACGGGCTCGCGGGTACGGGACGCGCCGCACGTCGCGCATGCCCGAGGCGAGCAGGGCATTGGCGCGGTCCTGGATCCATCCGGTGATGTCGGTGCCGGCCGGCCCGCCGTCGGGTGGGTTGTACTTGAAGCCGCCGTCGGACGGCGGATTGTGCGACGGCGTGATCACGACGCCGTCAGCGCGGGCGTCGTTCGCCGCATTGTGGGCCAGGATGGCGCGCGAAACGGCAGGCGTCGGGGTGTACCCGTCGCGCGCATCGATCAGCACCGTGACGTCGTTGGCCGCGAAGACCTCCAACGCCGAGACCCGGGCGGGTTCTGAAAGCGCATGCGTATCAGCGCCGAGGAACAGCGGTCCGCCGATGTCGTTGGACGCGCGGAAGTCGCAGATCGCCTGGCTGGTCGCGACGATGTGATCCTCGTTGAACGTCGCCGTGAACGACGATCCACGGTGCCCCGACGTGCCGAAGCTGACGCGTTGCTCGGGGACGGACGGATCCGGGTGCTCGGCGTAATACGCGGTGACGAGCTTCGCGATGTCGACGAGGTCAGCCGGGGTGGCGGGCGTCCCGGCGCGAGGATCCGTCATGGATGGATCCTCCCGCACGGGCGCCTACCCGGCGAGGACGGCCTGCGTCTGGGTCAGCTGAGCAACCAGGCGATCGTCGTCGTCGCGCACGTCGGTGCGCACAGCGATGGTCGTGCGGCCGACGTGCAGGGGCCCGGACGTCGCGGTCACTGCGCCGGACCGGACGGCACCCATGAAGACGGTGCTCGACGAAATGGTCGATGTGCCGCTTCCCGGCGGCAGGTTGAGATACGCGCACACCGCTCCGATGCTGTCGCCGAGGGTCATGATCGCTCCGCCGTGCATCACGCCGGCTGCGGTGGTGCGATCCTCGGCCCATTCGAGGCGCCCGACGACTTTCTGCTTGGTCGCCGAGACGATCTCGACGCCCACCGCTTGGGCGAAGGGCATCAGTGCCAGCATGTCCTGGGGCTTACTCATGCGCTCGTCCGCGCGGGGTGGGAGAGGGTCATCAGGCGAGTGTGCCGAAGCCTGGCGCGGAGGGCACCCGGCTATTAAGTTCAGAGCTCCAACAAAAGGTGGGGATCATGACGCAGCCAACTCGCGACGACAAGTTCACCTTCGGGCTATGGACCGTCGGCTGGCCGGCTCGCGACCCATTCGGAGATCCGACCCGCCCGCCGCTCGATCCGGTCGAGTCGGTTCACCGGCTCGCGGAACTCGGCGCGTACGGCGTCACGTTCCACGACGACGACCTGATCCCGTTCGGGTCGTCCGACGATGACCGCGACAAGCACATCGAGCGGTTCCGGGCCGCGTTGAAGGAGACCGGGCTCGTCGTGCCGATGATGACGACGAACCTGTTCACTCACCCGGTGTTCAAGGACGGCGGGTTCACCAGCAATGACCGGTCGGTGCGCCGTTTCGCCCTGCGCAAGGTGATGCGCAACCTCGACCTCGCCGCGTCCCTGGGCGCGCAGACCTACGTCTTTTGGGGCGGGCGCGAGGGGTCGGAGTCCGATGCTGCCAAGGACATCCGCGCCGCGCTCGACCGCTACCGCGAGGCGATCGACACGCTGGCCACCTACGTCAAGGACCGCAACTACAGCATCCGGTTCGCGATCGAGCCCAAGCCGAACGAGCCACGCGGCGACATCCTGCTGCCGACCGTTGGGCACGCGCTGGCGTTCATCGCCGAACTCGAGCACGGCGACATCGTCGGCGTGAACCCCGAGGTCGGCCACGAGCAGATGGCCGGGCTGAACTTCGCGCACGGCATCGCCCAGGCGCTGTGGGCCGGCAAGCTGTTCCACATCGACCTCAACGGGCAGCGCAGCATCAAGTATGACCAGGACCTCGTCTTCGGCCACGGCGACCTGTTCAACGCGTTCTTCCTCGTCGACCTGCTCGAGAACGGGTTCGTCGACGGATCATCGCCCTACGACGGGCCGCGGCATTTCGACTACAAACCGCTGCGTACCGAAGACATCTCCGGGGTGTGGGCCTCGGCGGCGGCGAACATGCGCACCTACCTGCTGCTGCGAGACCGGGCCCGGTCGTTCCGGGCTGATCCCGAGGTGGCGGCGGCGCTGGCCGAGACGCGGGTGGGCGAGCTGTCGACATCCACGCTCGAGCCCGGCGAGTCCTACGCGGACCTGCTCGCCGACCGCAGCGCCTTCGAGGACTTCGACGCGGACGCGGTCGGAGTGCGTGGCTATGGCGTCGTCCACCTGAACCAACTGGCGCTGGAACACCTGCTCGGCGCCCGGTGACCCTGGTCGCGGGGGTGGATTCGTCCACCCAGGCGTGCAAGGTCGTCATCCGCGACGCGAGCACCGGCGCACTCGTCCGGCAGGGCAGGGCAGCGCATCCCGAAGGCACCGAGGTCGATCCCGCAGCCTGGTGGGCTGCGTTGCAGAGCGCGATCAGTGAGGCCGGTGGCCTGGCCGACGTCGCCGCGCTCTCGGTCGGCGGTCAGCAGCACGGCATGGTGTGCATCGACGACGGCGGCTCGGTCGTACGGCCCGCCCTGCTCTGGAACGACACGCGCTCCGGGCCGTCGTCGCGTGATCTCATCGCCGAACTCGGCGGACCCGCAGCATGGGCCGAGGCAGTCGGGTCGGTGCCGGTTGCGTCCTTCACCGTGACGAAGCTGCGCTGGCTGGCCGAGCACGAGCCGGCAAATGCCGAACGAACAGCGGCCGTCTGCCTGCCGCACGACTGGCTGACCGCATGCCTGCGCCGGTCGTTCGCCGCCGATTCGCTGACGACAGACCGCAGCGACGCCAGCGGTACGGGCTACTGGTCGCCTGCCTCCGGGCAGTACCGAGCCGATCTGCTGCGCCAGGCGTTCGGACGCGATGCAGCGGTGCCCCGCGTGCTGGCCCCGGACGCGACCGCCGGACACACAGGAGACGGGGCCGTGCTCGGCGTCGGCGCGGGCGACAACGCCGCTGCGGCGCTGGGGGTCGGCGCCGGTCCGGGCGACGTGATCGTCTCGATCGGCACGTCCGGCACGGTGTACGCCGTGAGCGCCACCGCTACTGCCGACGCCTCGGGCACCGTGGCGGGATTCGCCTCGGCGTCCGGCGAGTTCCTGCCGCTGATTGCGACGCTGAACGCCGCCCGGGTGCTGGACGCGGTGGCCACCATGCTGCGCGTTGACTTCGACGAACTGTCGCGGCTGGCCCTGGCCGCCCCGCCCGGCGCCGGCGGGCTCGTGCTCGTCCCGTATTTCGAAGGTGAACGCACCCCGGATCGTCCGGACTCGACAGGGGCATTGCACGGCCTTCAACTGGCCAACCTGACGCCGTCGCATCTGGCGCGCGCCGCGGTCGAGGGGCTCCTGTGCGGGCTGGCCGACGGGCTCGACGCCCTGATCGGGCAGGGCGTTCGCGTCGATCGGGTGATCCTGATCGGCGGCGGTGCGCGGTCTCTGGCGGTGCGCCGCATTGCGCCGGCGATCCTGGCGCGTCCGGTCAGTGTCCCGCCTGCCGGTGAGTACGTGGCCGACGGCGCGGCTCGGCAGGCGGCCTGGGCGCTGCGCGGCGAGCTCCCGCAGTGGACCCGGGTCGGCACCGAGACCTTCGAGGCGGAGCCGACGCCGGGAGTGCGCGAGGCCTACGCGGCGGTGCGCGACATGACGGCGGTCAGGGCCGCCCCGGGCGTCCCACGTTCCAGTAGCCCTTGACGTAGAGGTCCTCGTTGGCCAGCCCGTGCGCGTGCATGCGCGCCCGCAGCGCGGCGACCACCCGGCTTTCACCGAGCAGGTATCCCCGGCCGCGACCGCGCGGCGTCGCGAGGGCGTCGATCGCGGCGCCGAGCAGATCAGGACCGCCCGGCGGCACCTCGCCCCGGTGCAGCCAAATCGTCTCGCCCTTCACCGGCAGTTCGTCGGACGGATCGCCGACCTCGATGAGCGCGATCGCGTTCTCACCTGGCGCAAGCGCCTCGACGAGCGCCTCGATCGCGGGCAAGGCCGATTCGTCGCCGACGAACAGATGCCAGTCGGCGTCGCGCAGTTCGAGCTTGCCGCGCGGGCCGAAGAACTGGATCGCGTCGCCGGGCACCGCCGTCGCGGCCCACTGCGCCCCCGGGCTGCGGGCGTGTCCGTGCAGCAACGCGTCGACGTCGATCTCGGCCGAGTCCGGATGGAAGTGCCGAATGGTGTATCGGCGCTTGACCCTGCGCCCGGACGCGTCGACGAGAACCAGTTCGACGTCCTGTGCCAGGGCAGGCGTGGCCGAGAGGCTCGGCACCTGCAGCGTGATGCGGCGCATTCGCGGCGTCAGATCGCGCGCTGCGGTAACGGTGGCGTCGTGCAACGGCGTGCGGCGGATAACGGGCGATGTCACCTGACCAGTGTCCCGGTATGTCGTGGGAAGTAGGTGCGGCATACGGTCGTTCGGACGGATACGACCGTCTTATCAAAGGAGCGAAATGCCGATCCAGCTGACCAAGGTTGCCTACACGACGTCTGCCGCAGCGAAGGGTGGCCGTGCCGGTCATGTCCGAAGTGCGGACGGGCTCGTCGACTTCGACCTCGCCCAGCCGGGCACGACCCCCGACCCAGCCGTCAATCCCGAGACCCTCTTCGCAGCCGGCTACGCGGCCTGCTTCCAGGGTGCGCTGCTGAACCGCGCGAAGACCAAGGGCATCGACGCCTCGGGCTCGACGGTGACCGCCAACGTCTCATTCGGGGCGAGCGAGGACGGTGGGTTCGGGCTCGCGGTGGAGCTCGAAATCGACATCCCGGACGTCGAGGCGGCACAGGCCCAGGAACTCGCCGAGTTGGCGCACGAGTTCTGCCCGTACTCGAAGGCCACGCGGGGCAACATCGAGGTCACCCTCACCGTCGTCTGACCGCAGTTCGGGCACTTTCCCGCGTGCCGGCACCGCGCAGGATTGCTCAACCGTGCCCCGGGGGATGATGGCCACGTGGTCATCAGCGTGTTCGATCTGTTCTCCGTCGGCATCGGCCCGTCGAGTTCGCACACCGTCGGGCCGATGCGGGCCGCCCGAACGTTCGCGATCGGCCTCGCCGATGACGGCCTGCTCGACCGGGTCACGCGCGTGCGCGTGGAGCTGTTCGGTTCGCTGGGGGCGACCGGTCACGGACACGGCAGCGGCCGGGCCGTGATTCTCGGTCTTGAGGGCGAGCTGCCCGAGACGGTCGAGACCGCGTCGATGATTCCGCGCGCCGCCGCGGTTCTGCAGTCCGGCCGGGTGAACCTGCTCGGCAAGCACGACGCACGGCTCGTGGACGACGACCTGGTTCTGCATCGACGCAACTCCCTGCCGTTCCACCCCAACGGCATGCGCTTCTTCGCCTACGGCCCCGACGAGGCGTCCGATGAGCCACTGCGCGAACGGACGTACTACTCGGTCGGCGGCGGCTTCGTGGTCGACGAGGAGGCAGCCGGCGCCGACCGGATCAAGGCCGACGACACGCAGGTGCGCTACCCGTTCACCACCGGCGCCGAGTTGATGGACCAGTGCGTGGCGTCCGGCCTGCCCGTGAGCGGCGTGATGCTGGCCAACGAGCGGTCCTGGCGGCCGGAGAGCGACGTCCGCACCGGTCTGCTGTCGATCTGGTCGGTGATGCAGCAGTGTGTCGATGCCGGCTGCGGCCACGGTGGCTCCCTGCCCGGCGGCCTGCACGTTCGGCGCCGGGCGGCCGAGCTGTATCAGCGGCTGTGCACCGAGCCGTTCTCGACCGATCCGCTTCGCGTCATGGACTGGGTGAACCTGTTCGCGCTCGCGGTGAACGAGGAGAACGCCTCCGGGGGGCGGGTCGTCACCGCTCCCACGAACGGCGCCGCCGGGATCCTGCCCGCAGTGCTGCACTACTACTGGCGTTTCGTGCCGGGGGCGTCCGAGGACGGCATCGTTCGCTTCCTGCTCGCGGCAGGGGCGATCGGCGTGCTCTACAAGGAGAACGCGTCGATCTCCGGTGCCGAGGTGGGCTGTCAGGGTGAGGTCGGCTCCGCGTGCTCGATGGCGGCCGGCGCCCTGTGCGAAGTGCTCGGCGGGACGCCGGCGCAGGTCGAGAACGCCGCCGAGATCGGCATGGAGCACAACCTCGGACTGACCTGCGACCCGGTCGGCGGCCTCGTCCAGGTGCCCTGCATCGAGCGGAATGCCATGGCCGCGGTGAAGGCGATCAATGCGGCCCGCATCGCCTTGCGCGGCGATGGTCAACACATCGTCAGCCTCGACAAGGTGATCAAGACGATGCGTGAGACCGGGGCTGACATGAAGACGAAGTACAAGGAGACGGCCCGCGGCGGGTTGGCCGTCAACGTCATCGAATGCTGACGGCGCCGGGCGATGCGAAAGGGTTCACCGTCCACTGTGGACGGTGAACCCTTCGCTGTGGTGCTTACGAGCCGGCGCCGGCGGCCATTGCTTCCTGCGGGTCGGGTAGGTCGCTCTTCTTGACGTTGATCATCAGGAGGGCGACGACGATCGAGACTCCGCCGAAGATCGTGGCCGCCATGAAGCCGGCGCTGGCGGAGTGAGCCTGCACCTGAGCCACCGCATGGACAGCGATGTTGTCGTGCAGCGCGGCGGTTGAGGCCTTCCCGCCGGACTGCCTCCCCGCGACCTCACCGAAGTGCTGCAGCGTGCCGGACGGGATCTGGCCGGCCTTGGCCTGCGCGGCCAGTTCGCTGACCTTGCTCTTACTGGCGTTGCGCCCGGCGGTCGCGGCCACTGTTGCCAGCACGGACAGGCCGATCGAGCCGCCGACCTGCTGTCCGACGTTGAGCAGCGCGGACGCCAGGCCGGCGTCGGTGTCCCTGACCTTCGACACGGCGACGGTGGTGATCGGGACGAAGATGAAGCCCATGCCGATGGCGAGCACCATCATGCCCGGGAAGATCTTGCCCCAGTAGGTCGAGTCGGCGGTGACCGTCGAGAGCCAGAGAAGCGCTCCGGTCAGCAGCACGCTCCCCGTGGTGATGAGCGCCTTCGGCCCGACCTTCGGCAGCAGTTGCGCCACGATCTGCGACACGATGCCGATCACGAACGCCACCGGCACGAACGCCAGACCAGTCTTGAGGGCGCTGAAGTGCATCACCTGTTGCACAAAGAAGGTCAGGAAGAAGAACATGCCGAACAGGCCCGCGCCGGCGACCAGCATGACCAGGTAGGCGCCCGAGCGGCTGCGATTCTCGAAGATGCGCATCGGCATCATCGGGTCCTCGATCACGAACGCCTCGAGCAGCACGAACGTGACGAGCAACAACAGTGCGGCAGTGAACAGCCCGACGCTCGACGGGGTGGCCCACTTGCCGGTATTGGCGACGTGGATGAATGCGTAGACCAGAGTCACCATGCCGGCCACGGAGAAGAATGCCCCGAGGAAGTCGAACTTGCCCTTCAACCGCTCGCCTTCGTGCAGGTAGAGGAACGCTCCGCCGATGAGGACGATGCCGATCGGAACGTTGACGAACAGCACCCACCGCCAGTCGAGGTACTCGGTGAGGATGCCGCCGAGCAGCAGGCCCAGTGCCGCACCGGCACCGGAGACCGCGGCGTAGACGCCGATCGCCCGGTTGCGTTCGCGGCCCTCCTCGAAGGAGACCGTGATGAGCGAAAGCGCCGTGGGCGAGGCGATGGCGCCGCCGACGCCCTGGATCACCCGGCCGAACAGCAGCAGGCCGAAGCTGCTCGCTATACCACCGGTGAAGCTGCCGATGGTGAAGAGGGCTAGTCCGACGATGAACATGCGGCGCCGGCCCAGGATGTCGCCCGCGCGCCCGCCGAGGAGCAACAGGCCACCGAAGGTGAGCGTGTACGCGTTGAGTGCCCAGGTCATGTCGGTCTGGGTCTTGTGGAAGTAGTCGCCCATCGAAGGCAGGGCGATGTTCACGATCGTGGCGTCAAGCACCACCATCAGTTGCGCACCCGCGATGATGAGCAGGACGAGCGCCGGGTGCGTCGCGCGCCGCGCAGCCCCCTTGCTCGTGGCGGTCGCGGCGTCGGTCCCAGTCACGGCATGCTCCGTTTCAAACTGGTTGTACGTGCCTTATAGAGGACGCGTGCGTTCCTTAGCGAAGCTAGCTGGCGCTCATAGCGGACGCAACCCTCCGCTATGGTGCCCGGCTCAGGTGAGTCACAGACGATGATGGATGAAGGGTCTGACAACTATGAATGCCGCGCTAGTCAATTTCGCTGAGCGCGTGACGGTTGTTGATGGTGACGTTCAAGTTGATCTTACCGAGCCGAGTCGTCGACGACCCATCCCTGACGCGTATCGTCGACGATGTCGTGATGCCACTGCTGCGCCCACCCGACCGCGGCTTGGCCGATCTCGGCAGCTGACTCGGGGCAGTAAAGCGTCGTACGGCACTATGTCTGCGATGTTCGTGTTTGCGCGAGCGTGAACGAGTCAGGCGATAAGGGAGTCGGCAAGCGTGCCCGTACTGGCGCAACGGCCACAGTCCGAAGATTCAGCGACGCGTCTGCAGCGGTTTCGCGCGGGCTACCTGAGCCGTTCGCCGCAAATCGTCTCGGCGGTTGCGGCGCTGGTGGGTTTGCTGACCCTGGTCGCCGCCCTGCTGCCGGCTGAGCGCGATCGCGTCCGCGCCATTACCGACGCCCTGGGCATTCCGGCCACGGCGGCAGCAACGGCCGTGAGCGCGGTGGCCGGGTTGCTGCTCCTGCGGCTTGCGGCCGGTCTGCGAAAGCGCAAGCGGCGCGCCTGGGCGGCGTCGGTGTGCGTTGCGGTCGTTCTGGTCGTGGCCCACGTCCTCAAAGGTCACAAGATCGCTGAGTCGGTCATCGCCTTTATCCTGCTGATTCTGCTGGTGACGGCCAGATCGCAGTTTCGGGCCAAGGCCGATCCAGCATCACGATGGCTGGCCCTTCGCGCATTCGTCCAACTCATCTTCGCCGCGCTGGTATACGGCATGGCGATGCTGTACCTCTACCCGCATCGTGTCATCGGGCATCCGTCGTTCTGGGCCCGGCTGCAGGAAACCGGCTACGCGCTCGTCGGCGCCAACGGGCCGGTGGTCGTGACGGGCGAGCGGTTCAGCGACATATTTCACGGCACGCTGCTCGGTTTCGGGTTGCTCACGGGCGTCGTCGTGGCGATGCTCGCGCTGCGCCCGTCCGAACCTATTGCGCGGCTGTCAGCGGCCGACGAGTCGCGCCTGCGGGAGTTGTTGGCCAAGCAGGGTGGGCGTGATTCGCTCGGTTACTTCGCCTTGCGCCGCGACAAGTCCGTGGTCTGGTCGCCGACCGGCAAAGCGGCGATCACCTACCGTGTGGTGCAAGGGGTCGCCCTGGCCAGCGGTGACCCGATCGGTGATCCCGAGGCGTGGCCAGGCGCGATGTGCGCCTACCAACGGCTCGTGGACGAGTACGGCTGGACCTCTGCCGTGATCGGATGCAGCGAACTCGGCGCCACAGTGTTCAAGCGCGAGTGTGACCTTGCAGCGATCGCGCTCGGTGATGAGGCAATCGTCGAGGTCGACGGGTTCACGCTCGAGGGCCGCTCGATGCGCGGCGTGCGCCAGGCGTGCACACGGGTCGGGCGGGCGGGCTATCAGGTGAGCGTCCGCCGGGCCAGGGACATCGACCCGGTCGAGTTTGCCGAACTGTTGCGCGTCGCTGCCGCGTGGCGCGGGGCGGAGATCGAGCGCGGCTTCTCCATGGCGCTGTCTCGACTCGGCGACAAGTCGGACGGAGACTGCGTGGTCGCCACTGCGTGCAAAGACGGCGTGCTGCGTGGCGTGCTGCACTTCGTCCCGTGGGGATGCCAGGGCTTGTCGCTGGATCTCATGCGCCGCGACCGAAGTGCCGACAACGGCCTCAACGAGTTGATGATCGCCGAGGTGATCAGGGCCGCCCCTGATCTCGGAGTCAGCCGGGTATCGCTCAACTTCGCGGTCTTCCGGGACGCGATTGAGCGTGGCGAGAAGATCGGCGCCGGCCCGATCCTGCGCGCGTGGCGAGGTGTGCTGATGTTCGCCTCGCGCTGGTGGCAGATCGAGTCGCTGTACCGCTTCAACGTGAAGTTCCGCCCCGACTGGGAGCCTCGTTTCCTCTCCTACCCGTCCACGCGCGACCTTCCCCGAATCGCGGTTGCCGCACTCGAGGCTGAGGCGTTCCTCGTCCGGCCTCATCGACTCAAGCGAATGCTGGGCCGAGTCTGACCCTCTAGGCCGGGCAGGCTGCGGCTTGCAGGGCCGGTGCGCCAACCCGGACGCGGTGCGCTTTGGTCGGCCGCCGGGGTGCCTTGTACGCTGATCGACCGGTGGCCTTCGGCGATGCAACGGGACGTTGCGCTGTGTCGCAAGGCGCCTGGAGGCTTCGCCTAGTCTGGTCTATGGCGCCGCACTGCTAATGCGGTTTGGGTTAACCGCCCATCCCGGGTTCGAATCCCGGAGCCTCCGCGAGCGAGAGAGCTGCGCCTCGATGTCAACGACCTGACCCTGGAAGTCGTCGTCAAGCGTCGCTGGGGTTGGACTGCGTGCGGAAGGTCGACGCTAACCCGTATCGAGGGGCTGACATCCCTGGGCCGCACGGGAAACGGCGCGATCTGACCGGCCGTGCACCCGTCGACACGGGTACGAACTCTGAGACGACGATTGAGACGGCGGTATCGAACACGTGTGCCTGGTAGGCGGCGTGTCGCTGCTTGCCGGACTCCAGTGAGTCACCTCTCCTTGCCTCGAACGAAGGTTCGATGAGAGCCTGAGGCGCATCGACACGACTGCACCCCTGGCTGGCCCGACTTGATCGCTGCCGAGAGTTCTCACGGGATAGCCGCCGCTGCCAGCTCTACGCAGGCCCACGACCGGGGGCACGAAGGTCTCTACCGCCGGCCACGCGAGTCCGGGCACGTTGGGCGCGGTTTTGCCCCGCTACACCTCACGCGATGGGACGAGGTGGCGATGTGACCTGACGACGACGTGCAGACCGACGATCTTCAGTGGGCCGCGATGCTGCGCGACTGACCGTCGCCCTGCCTGCCAGATCCGCTCCACAGAACCCACAGAACCCACAAACTGAACCGCCCCGGCGTGTCCGGAGGCTCCAGTTGTTGAGAAGGAGTAGCTGGAAGCCATGGCAAGTCACGGCGAGCAACGACCCGCGTGAGCTGCGGGAACGTGCGGTGCGGAAGGTCGCCGGGGTCAAGGGCGATTACCCGTCGGAGTGGGCGGCGATCGGTGCGGTCGCCTCGAAGCTCGGTATCGGCAGCACGGAGACGCTGCGCAAGTGGGTGCGGCAGGCCGAAGTGGACGCCGGTGAGAGGTCGGGTCTGAGCAGCGACGAGCGGACCGAGATCAAGGCGCTCAAGCGCGAGGTCGCCGAGCTGCGTCGGGCGAATGAGATCCTCAAGGCTGCATCGAGTTTCTTCGCGGCGGAGCTCGACCGCCCACAGAGGTTCTGGTGAGGTTCATCGACGCCCACAAGGGCCGGTTCGGGGTCGCGCCGATCTGTCGCGTGCTGTGCGAGCACGGGATCACGATCGCCCCGTCCACCTACTACTACGACGCCAAGTCCCGACCGCCGTCGAAGCGCAGCCTGCGCGACGAAGAACTGAAGATCGAGATTGCCCGCGTGCATCGGGACAACTTCGGCGTCTACGGGCCGCGCAAGGTGTGGTTGCAGCTCAACCGGGAGGGCATCGAGGTAGCCCGCTGCACCGTCGAGCGGTTGATGCAATCCCTTGGCCTGCAAGGGATTCGGCGCGGCAAGAAGTGGAAGACGACCACACCGGCCCCGGCCGCCGAGCGGCCGGTGGACCTGGTCAAGCGGCAGTTCAACCCTCTGCGACCGAACGCGTTGTGGGTCGCGGACTTCACGTATGCCGCGACCTGGTCCGGGGTGGTCCACGTCGCCTTCGTCATCGACGCCATGCCCGTCGATCCTGGGCTGGCGTGGGCGACCGAGATGCGCATCCAGTTGGCACGCGAGCACTGGAGCTGGTCGGCGGTTCCGTCGCCGCGAAGATCTGACCACGCTGACCGGGCGGGTGCATCACACCGACGCCTGCTCGCAATACACGTCGAGCGCGTTCACCGAACGCCTCGCCTCCGTAGGCGTCAACGCTCGATCGGCACCGTCGGCGATGCATTCGACAACGCCTTGGCCGAGACGGTGATCGGCCTGTACAAGTCAGAGTTGATCAATCCGCAGCGGCCCTGGAAGTCGGTCGATCAAGTCGAGATCGCCACCCTCCACTACATCGACTGGTTCAACAACCCACGCCTCTACGAGGAGAACGGCGACATCCCGCCGGTCGAACTGGAGCAGCCTACCACCGTCAATACCGGCACTCAGCCAGGAAGCCGGATCCACCAAACCGAGTCTCCGGAAATGCCGGGGCGGTTCAAACCTCGTCTTGAACTGGGTTCTGTGGGTTCTGTGCGGGATTCGGCGGTCGTGCTTCCGGAGTCAAAGGTGACGCTTCGACCGCGGGGCGGGTGACTTATGCCCGCCGGCAGGGCTGACGAATGCGGCGGCAATCCGAGGCGCTCAGATCGTTGCGCAGGACTTCATTGGCGCGGGCTGCGGCGCCGCTCACGACGCTGCGGATGCTAGCTGCCGAAGCTTGTCACGAAGCCCGCGAGCTCGTGGAGCTGAACGAACCGCCTGCTTACTCGTCCGTACCTGCGGCGAGTTCTAGCAAAGCGCCCGTCAGGAATACCTCCGCGCTCGCTGCTAACGTCCTCGCCTCGGGATGTCCTGAGCAGACTTTCGGTAATGCTTGTTGTCGTTATACGCCTTCCATAGCAGGTCAGCCCAGCGGAACCAGGTCACGACCAAGCCGCTCCACGGCTTGCCTGGACGGCCAGCCAGGACATGCAACTTGCCAAGGCCTCCGCCCGGCTTACCTGCTACGGCGCCCCATCCGGCTGCCTTGCCTTGGCTCGCTACGAAGAATTCGATGGCTGCACACATTGCGACCATGTGATCATGGACGGTCGTCTGGCCGTTTCGATGAAACATCTGAAGCGGTTCAATAACGCGTCGATTCTCTGCGCACAGTCGGATCCATCGCGCGAGCCCGGCTGCGCCGCCGAGCTCGGCCATTGTGAAGTATGGGAGGCCAGACACCTCAGCTGTCCGTGCGCCCTTAGGGTGCTCGGCGAGGCGGCTACTCCAGAACGTTATTGGCCCACCCCATTGCGCACTGCGTCGCAGACCGAAGGATGATCGGCCAGGCTCCGCTGGGATCCAGCCGCTATATGCCAGCACGAGCGCAAAACGCGCTTGATCCAGCGCATCGACGGGAGCATCGGCATCGGCCGGCTCACTCGACAAGCAGCGGATATGATCCGGTCTCGATAGTGCGCTTCTCCTCACATTCGCAGATGCCAGCGTGCGGTTATCTCAACCCGAGGCCCTTCCGAATTCGACCGGCAGGAAGCTTCGGTACCGGACGGGAGTGTAAACTGGGGCCGATTTGACACGGCCTGATCCGTCAAGGTTCGTGCTGACATCCAAGTATGGGATCCCCGCCCAACCGAGGAGGCCCGGGAACTCGGCCGACGCGGCTCTCAGTCGCGGTGACCTGACGTCCGCTAAATCTTCTAGTCCGAGCGCAATACTTCGCCCCCGGTATACAAGGTTTCCGCCCGTCTGACCAACTCGTCCGAGTCCGGTCACCATCACCAAATTGTCCAAGCCGATTATGCCAACTAGTGATGCCGCGTTGGCGCCGGTTGCCCAGTGCAGACCACGCGCGTAATCCTCATCCTCAATGAGTGTTCTTATGCGAGCTGTGCCGGCGTCGAGATTCAGGGTATCCGCCCCGTGGGTCCGTCTCTGGCTCGCTCGATGAATCGCGCCATTCGAAAAAGTGGCCGAGCGATCCGGATAACAAGGTGGCTATATCGAAGGCCATTTGCCCACTCCTATCTCGATGCCCGGGTGTTCAGCGCCCTCAAGTACGCTGCCGCTGCCCGATTCAGTCCCGCCGGGTGGGAAAGACTTCGAGATCAAACTACTGCTGCTGGGCGTCCCAGAGGGAGCCGCGATGGACGTCATGGGCTGGTCGAACAGCGGCATGACGAAGCGATATCAGCACCCGTCGGACGAGCTGCGCAAGGACATCGCCGATCGCATCGGAGGCTTCCTGTGGAGTAGTGGGTAGAACGGCGGGTCGCGGCTAAGACTCGGACGCTTCGCTCTGGCAAAAGTTGCAGGCTTAGCTGGCGGATCATGTTCTGTTGCTTCTCTTCGAGGTGCACGATAGTGGATGCCCATAGTGGGACTGTCGGCGATGGTGAACGGGACATCTGCCCTTCACGCTGCTCTACGGCGATCAATGCTCCGGCGAACGGCTGTCGATCATGCACCCGACGCATCACTCGAAAGTCTGGTTGCACGCTTTGCCGCTCCCACCGCACGCTCCCGCAGATCGTTATGCTCTCGATCCTCGACCGTCTCATCCACTCTGCCGTGGATGTCATCTGATGAAAGGTCGAGCGTCAGGGAGGCCGACCACTCTGCGGTGACTGAGCCGCGGATACGTGGAACTCTGGGGAGGTGCGAAGCTTATGTCTGCGCCGGGTCGATGTCCCAGAGCACTTCCGTGGAGCGAAGAAGTATCTCTCCCGATATTGGCCGAAGTCTTGTACCGAGCGTGAATGCCGCCTGTGGTACGAGAAGCGGGTCTGAAACTGCGATGTCGACGTCGCGTTTCGCGATGGAGCGACTACATTCAGGTGCGCGTTCAGCCAAACAAGAAGCGTACGGGTGAATGGCATGGCGTCCGCCGGCAGTCCCTGAAGTCCAAACCTAGGAAAATCGAGCTCAATTGGATTTTCCCATCTCTCGAGCAGCATACAAATCAATCCAGGCGCTTCGCCTTGTCCCTGCCGCAGCACGACTGAACCCTGAAAGCTAAACATTATTCGCTGAAATGAAAAGTTATTGAAGGCATGTCGTTGAGCTTTCCGCACAATTGTTCTACGACGGTGACATCGAGGGAGGATTTCTCATCCTTGACCTCGAATGCCTTGAATGCCCAACTGTCTCCGCGCGCCCGGACGGTGACGGGGACTTCAACGTCCCGATCTTACCCGACCGCTTCGTCGGTGCCCAGGGCTCCGAGTTCTACCTGAACCGCGTCAGGGTGTCCCTGCGCAGGCTACATAGCCCGACGAGATATTGAACCAACATGTGGGTCAGCATGCTTGCCCTGCCGACGATGTCCCATTGAAGTTGCTCAGGGTCTGGCGGATCGGTCAGGATAGTCAGGATTCCCAGGGCGTTTGCACCGTCACCTGCGACCCTCCCAGTAGGCAGCCAGGTTGCCGCCGGGGGCTGCCATGGATCGATCATCGCCGCGACGGCCCGGCCAAGTGCCCTGATTGGAAGGGCAGTGACACGGCAATTGAGACGGTAGGCCGGGCCGAACCGGGCCCGCATCACGGCGGACTGGATTCTGAGGCGCCCCCGGCCGGATCGAACCTGCGACTATCGCTTAGAAGGCGAGAGAGCCTACTCAGGCGGACGTCCTTCGATTCCCGCCTTCGCTTCGACTTGGGATCGAATGACGTTCGGTCCTATTGAACTCGCGTGATTGCGATTACCGAAGCCCACGCTCCGCAGGCTTCGCCGCTGCCCTCAATACCCAATCCATCGTTAGATCGTGCTTTGACCGACACTTGGTCGGTTCGGAGCGCCAATACACTTGCGATGTTGTCGCGCATTGCATCGAGATGGGGACGCAGGCGCACCGTGCCAAGCACCACGAAGCTGTCGATATTTGCAATCTCGTAGCCGGCTTGCGCGATATGCGCGCCGAATTGCTTTACGAAGTCAAGGCTTCGCGCGTCGTCGGCATCCGGGTCATCCTCTGGGAAATGCGTGCCCAGGTCACCGTCGGCGATTGCGCCGGCCATCGCGTCGACTAACGCATGGCACAGGACGTCGCCGTCTGAGTGAGTGTCAAAGCCGGTGTCGGATGGAATCTCGACGCCACCAAGCACCAAGCGCCCACCGGGCACAAGCCGGTGGATGTCGTGGCCGATTCCGATCCGTAGGGCGGCTTATCCATCGGGGCTAACGCCTGCCGGCCACGGATGTAGCCAGTCGAGCCTCTGTCCGCTCGACCGCGCCGAACAATACCGGTTCGGCGCGGTTGATGAATCGCGTAACGATGTGCTCCGGGCCGTACCGGCTACGGATTTCTGCGAGCCGCTCGGCCACGTCGAATCGTTGGCCATCCGGCCCTGTGGTCATATCCGCACACCACAGGGCGTCGGCCGTCGGTGATTCCTCGGACTGGAACTCGGCGCGCAGCTCGCCGGCCAGGCCGCGCTCGTCCGCCTCGATCGCCGCGCAGGAGTGATGCGCAACCAGGCAGATCACACGCTCAGGAGCCCCCGACACGCTACGGAGGTACCGGGCGCCGTCGAGCGGGTGAAAACCGCTATGCGCCAGCTCGCCTGCATAGCCGATGTCGTGCAGCCACGCCGCGGCGACCAGTACGTCGCCGTCGACACCGGGCACGCTGGTGAGCTCGGCCGCCCGGGCCGCAACACCCTGCACGTGCCGCCAGCGCCGCGGCAGGGCATCCGCAAGCAACCGGGCCGCAATCAACTGCGCATCGTCGGCAAGCGCCATCAGTGCGCGTCCTTGGTCGGGTCCCACTCGATAGCCGTATCCCACACGGCGTCAAAGCTACGGCGGTAGCCGTCGAACCACGCACTGCCCTCGACCCGGCGCAGATGCAACAGCGGGTTGGCCGAGGCCGGCGCGCCCCACATGTGCGGGTTGGCCAGCATCTGATCGTCATACCGGAACAGCGAGGCGTAGAGCGTCGCGCCGTGCAGGCGCACCTCGCACCCTGGCGTGCCAGCGAGGTCGCGGTAGTACGTGAGCGAGGCGCGGATCTTGTGGGCAAGCGTGCCGCGCAGACCTTCCTCGCGGTCGCGGATATCGACAGCCTGCGAGGTCGGATCACCCCAGCACAGGCGGACCTTCACGCCGGCCGCCGCGCGCTCGGCCAGCATCTCGGCGATGCGCGGGTTGACGTTCGACATGAACGTCCCGGAGAACACGAGGATGTCGATGCTCTGCTCCGCGCTGCCGAGCAGTTGCAGCCACGTGTCGCGCGGCACCGATGCGCGATCCGGGTACACCGCGACCAGCTCTGTCTGGATGGACTCGACGCGCTCCTCCGTACTGCGCTGGGCGAGCAGCTCCGGCCACAGGTAGACCTCGTCGGCCTCCAGTTCACGCGCGACATCCCAGCGGGTCTCTCGGTGTGGCACGCGTCCCGTGCTGAGCCAGCGCTCGACGGTCTTGACGTTGATGTTGCAGGCGCGGGCCAGCTTGCTCGGTGTATAGCCGCGCCGCTGCATGACCGTTCGTAGTCGCTCGTTCATGTCTAGTAATTAGAAGGGACGTAGCCGGACACGTCAAGGACGACTTGGGACGCAATCGGTGCCGTAGCCTTGTCGAATGGCGCGCCTGGTCCTGTGGGACATCGACCACACGCTCATCGAGAACGCTGGCGTGAGCAAGGCAATCTACGCCGCCGCGTACCGCGCTCTGACCGGCCGCGAGCCATCGCATCTGGCGCCCACCGAGGGACGCACCGATCCGGACATCATGGCCGAGATGCTGGCGATGCACGGCGACAAGCCAGCCCAGTGGCCGGCCGTCGAGGCGGCGCTGATGACGGCGGGCAAGGAACATCGCGAGCTGCTTGCCGAGCAAGGGCATGTCCTGCCGGGGGTCGTAGCGACGGTTGGAGCCCTGGCGGCGTGCACTGACGTTGTTCAGAGCGTCGTAACTGGCAATATCCGCGCAAACGCCGACGTGAAGCTTGGTGCCCTTGGCCTCGACCGGATGGTCGAACTTGACGTCGGCGGCTATGGCTCAGATGGCAGCGACCGGGCGGGGCTGGTCCTGCTCGCGATGCAGCGTGCGGCCGCCAGGCATGGCGTTGCGTTTAGCGATGCTGCCGCCGTCGTGGTCATCGGGGACACGCCGCGCGACATCGAGGCAGCACAACGGGCGGGCGTACGGGTCCTAGCCGTCGCGTCCGGCATCCACACAGCCGACGAGCTGCGCGATGCCGGCGCAACCGCGGTTCTCCCTGCACTGACCAACCCGCAGTTGGTCCTCTCCTTCGTTCTCGGCTAACTGGTCGTATTCCTTATCCAACGGGTGCGGAATCCGGACCAACCGGCTCGCGCATGCCGATGACGGCAAGTCTCGTGGCCTGTCGAAATCGTGGTGGAAGATGAGGAGTGCCTAGGCGCTGCCATCCGTGTCGGGCACCGAGACATACATGTAGACAGGGATGTCAGTCGAAGTCTCGCCCATCTGCCAGACGATCTCCTTGCGACTAAGGTCGCCGGGATGTCGTCCAGCTCGGCTACATCGTGAAAGCGAAGTGACTCGCCGACGCGAGGGATCGGATCGACCGAAGTCGACGACACCAGCTCTGCACCGTCGTGTGCGTTCAGGAAATGGACCTTTACTCCCACGGCGTCATAGTACGAGTGATGGTCCACTCGGCTCTTCGCGACTCTCGTACACACTCGTTCGCTCATGCCGCAGATCGCGCGCCCGCGCTGATGACAGCGCGCGAAACCGTCGTCGGGTCAGGCTGCTACACCTGCCGCCGCGAGGGTCCACTCCGGCAGCGGCCAGCGGACCATTGAGGTGACGACTCCGGCGAGGCAGATCCACGCATCCATTGGCCCTTCCTTCGGCAGCGGGCCCGGCGCCATGATGGCCACGGCCGGGCCCGATGGCAGCGCGTAGGTGCGCCCGAGTTCCAGTTCGGCCGCGACGGAGCTGTGCGGCATGCGCTCGCGGGCTCGGACGTCGCGCGCGGCGAGCAGGTCGACACGGATCCGATCGGCGGTCGCCGACTGCGGGACGGTGCCCATCGCCAGGCATGCTGCGAGGTAGGCGTGCTTGAGTGCCGCCAGGCGCACCCGGGCCATATCCGGCGCGCGAAACTCGACCGTGAACTCGCCGCCGCGGCGCAGGACGCCGTCGACGTCGGACTGGATGCCGCCGGCAAGCAGCAGCGCAAACTGACCGGTGTCGGTCCAGCGCAGGTCAATTCGCGGCAGCGGCCGATGTCCGCGTACCCCGTCGGCAGAGAATCGCGAGCCACGCATCCAGCTGTCCGTTGCCCACGTGGTCAGTGCCGCCTCGACCGACCCGCCGAGGCCGTTGTTACAAGGCCCGCACGTGTAGGTGATAACTCTCCGCCGATAGCGCCGTTGGGCACGTGCTCGCGATCGGTCGGCTGCCAGTCAGGCAGATCGGGCACACGTCGAATCGTCGCGGCTGCGGCACGTCGACCAGCTCGAGCGTCATCTTCTACGCGCCGGGCCGGGGCGCGAACGAGATGCCCATCGGGAGCCGTCCTCGCCGACGGACTCTATCCGTCCCCACAGGGAGGTGCCGGGCCCTGACCCGGTCACGGACTCGATGCGCGCCTCCACGTCCTCAACGCTATGACCGCATGCCGACACCGACGCTTTGCCGCGCCGGGTCTTCCGCGGGAAGAAGCGAGACGCACGCTCGGCCACACGATCGGCCGGATGTCTGCCGCCGTTGGTTGACAGCAGCCGGATGCCGGTCGAGCTACGCCACGGCAATAGGAACACGCCTACTAACGGCCGCGCGGGCCGCGCTAGGCCTCGACGGGACGTTTCGGGACGCCCTAGTTCGTCCTATTGCGTACAAGGTGCCCGTCTGAGCGGTTACGGCGTCCCTTCCCATTTCGGTCTCCTTGACCTGTCCGAGCGACCTGGCTCGGCGATGGAAGGGAACCGAGATGACAACGGCCGAGCTGATCGACATAACGGCGTCGACCGGTAGCGGCGACTGGCGCGAGAAGGCCCTGTGCACGCAGGTGCCGGGCGATGTGTGGTTTCCCGAGGGCGGGGAGAACCCCCGTGCCGCAAAGCGGATTTGCGGCTGGTGCGAGGTCCAGGCGGAGTGTCTGGCGTTCGCGCTCAAGACGAACGAGCAGCACGGCATCTGGGGCGGGCTGTCCGCCCGTGAGCGCCGGGCACTGCGGGCTAGCCAGCGGCGCGCGCTGCGGCTGGTTGAGGGCGAGGCCGCGTGATGGCCGACATTCATGAGGTGATCGGCCGGGACGGCCGGTGCCTGTACCGAGGCCTGGACGTCGAGCTGGCATGCGAGATTCTCGACGCGGCGCCGGCCGGGACGCATCTGCACTGCCGTCACGCGCCGACCGACGATGTGTCGGCGCCGGTGCCTTATGCGCTGACCGAGCGGGCCGAGGCGCTGTTCGTGGTGGACACGACGAACGTGTCCGAGCTGCGCTGACGCTGCCCGGAGGCAATCGCGCCGACCGGCCCACGCCGGCGGCGGATCACCCGACGCGGCGTGCTCGTGCGGGGTGCCTGATGGCGCGTGGCACACAGACCTCGACCGTCGTGCTGCTCGACCTGGACAGCGACGACGCGGCCATGTGCGGCCGGCCGGACCGGAAGGCGCCGCGCGAGCGGTACGTGCTGTCCGCGGCCGGCGAGCACGAGGTGCGCGTGGCCATGGCGCCGGCTGACGCCGAGCGACTCGTGGCGGCACTGTCCGCATGGCTGGCCACCGTCGCACCGGACCCCGACGAGAACGCCGCGGCGGCCGTCGCTGCCGAGGGGCTGGCGGCATGAACGCCAACGCACACGGCAACCATCACGGCGGGGTCGACACCGACACCGCCGCCCGGCTCAACCGCGGCGACCGATGGGCCTACGTCGGCATCCTGGCCGTGGCGATCGCCGCCGCGGTGCTCAGCTTCGACGCGTTGACCGGGCTCGCCGGCCTCGCGGGCGTGACTGGCGAGCCCGGCGGCTTCCGGCTGGCATGGCTGCTGCCCATCGCGGTCGACGCCTACGCGGTGACCTCGACGCGGGTCTGGCTGCGCTCGGCGGTCACGCCGGCCACGGTCGCCTATGCGCGGCGCAACGCGGTCGGTGCAATAACGCTCAGCGTGGCCGGCAACGCCGCGTTTCACGGCCTGACCGCGGCCGGCATCGACCGCCCGCGACTTGTGGCGTCCGCCTACGGGTGGCTGCTGGTCGTCGCAGTGTCCGCCGTGCCCCCGGTGATGCTCGGCCTGGTCGCCCACCTACACGCCCTGGTTTCCGGCGAACTCCGGACCACGCCGGCCCCAGAGGCGCAAGCCAACGCCCACGGTGACCCGCCGCGCGGAACCACGAGCGACGCCATGACGGGGCGGAACCTCGCCGCAGAATCCGCAGAATCCGCAGAATCCGCAGAACCCGCCGGTCGGCGCCCGCGGGAGCGCAGAGCAGCTCGCCCGGCCAGGTCAGCGGACGACCTGCTGGCCGACCGGGTGCAGGCCGCGCGTGAGCTGATCGCGGCTGGCGAATTGGACGAGCGCCCATCGGCAGAGGCGATCCGCAAGCGGCTGGGCGGTTCCGCTGCGATCGCCCGCGCGGTCCGCGACTCGCTCACCCTCACGGCCACTCCCGCGACCGCGCCGGTGTTGGCCGAGCCCGACGACAACGACAGCCGGCTACGGCTCGCCCGGTAGGGCGAAGGAAGGCGGAACGCAAAATGAGCTGGGTATTGATGGTGGCTGCCGGGTTCGCCTGCACGTGGGTGATGACCCGGACGAGCAGCCACCTGCTCGACATGATCCTGGTCCGGATCGCTGCGGCGTGCTGGATCGCGGCCGGCATGATCGGCGCGGCCGGCTGGCTCGGCACCTGGATGCGCTCGGTCGTCGACTGGGTGACCAAGACAGCGGACCACCTCGGCCACCAAGCGATCGGCACGTCGATCGTGTGGATCGTCACCGCCGGCATCGGCCTGCTCTGGGTGGGCGCGATGCTGCCGGACAAGCTGTTCAGCTACGACCCACCCGACTGGCTGCTGGTCAGCGGGCTTGTTCTGCCGAGCCTTCTGGTCGCGGTTCCGGGCCACCTCGGCGTCGCGCTGCGCGGGGTCACCGAGTGGGCCGGTCATGGCGCTCAGAACCTGGTCAACGGGCTGGTGGCGTGATGGACGGCGCAACGTTGGCCGCGCTGTTGCTCGGCGCTTACCTGATCGTGTCGCCCGACGTGATGAGCCTGTCTCTAACCCGCGGGACGTCCGGCGCCGCTCGCCAGGCGTTTGGCCGGCGGACCAGCCGCCGTGCCGGGAGCGGGCGTAATAGGTCGGCTGGCGGGGCCAGCCCAAGTCGGGCCGGACGAACGACCTTCCGGCAGGCAGTGCGCCAGTTGTGGCTCGACGGGCGCAACGCCGCGGCCGCGGCGCGAGCGCGTCGCGCAGCTGGGCGCGACACGTTCAGCCGGATGGTGCGCGGTAGCCGGGCCGGCGCGGCGGGCCTCGCCGCGGCCCGGCACGCCTCGAGCGGGCTGTCCAGCCGCGTCCGTGCCGGTGTCCGCGCGATGCGCACGCATTGGATCGAGCACGCACCGACCGAGGCCCAGCGATCAGGCGTCACGGCGGCCGGTGGGCACGACACCGCGACCAGCACGGGGGCGCCGAACCCACACGTGACGTCTGTGGCCGCAATCGACACGGCGACGAGCAAGACCAACACCCTTACCGAGAAAGGCGAAACGTCGATGAACGTGACCGAACTGGAGTCGCTGGAGGCCGTCCGCGCCGAGGTGAAGCAGGCCGTGCAGATGGCCGAGTCGCTCACCGAGGTGGTCACCTCGATCAAGGAGTGGGCGACC
>CAVTSX010000011.1:0-33635 GCA_963737425.1 uncultured Actinomycetota bacterium | reverse complement strand
GGCGGACCGGTCACCGAACGCCTCGACCCACAAGACTCCGGCGGTCAGGCGCTGGCTGCTCTCGCATCCGCGTTTCGTCCTGCACTTCACGCCCACCAGTTCATCCTGGCTCAACCTCGTCGAACGCTGGTTCGGCGAGCTGACCACCAAGAAACTGCAACGCGGCACGCACCGCTCAGTCCGGGCCCTCAACGCCGATATCCGCAACTGGATCGACACCTGGAACGAGAACTCCCGGCCCTACGTCTGGACCAAGACCGTCGACCAGATCCTCGACAGCATCGCGCGCTACTGCGCACGAATTAATGACTCACGACACTAAAGGGTGACTCCCGGATCGCTGACGTCATGGTCGGTCCAGCCTCGCCGGAACATCCACACGACCACTGCACCAGTCAGCACGAGCGAGACCAACAGGCCGAATGCCGTGGCGCCTGACCGTCGATTCCCCATGAGGCGACGTTAGGCCGCCGAACCACCATCGTCTACGGTCCACGCAGCGCCAGCACACTCGCTGCGGGTCGCGGCAAGAGAAGCGCTAGGGGCCATCGGCACATGCCGCCGTCAGCGCGCTCCTGCCGATGGTCGCGCGGCTCGGATGCTGGATGTGGCAGCGGGACGGCTTACGGCAATGCCGGGGTGTGGCGCAAGGGAATCAGCGCTGCGCGCGTGGCGCACGCGCGCCGGCATGGTCGGGTGAATCTGCGTGTCATGGCCGGGCTGTCTGGGCGTCGCGGGCCGGTAAGCAGGTCGAAGGCCAGCAGGGCGGCGGCGAGGAGACGCCGATGTACGCGATCAGAAGGGCGACCGCCCACCCGCAGCGATGATCGAGCATCTGTCACACGAACCACCACAGTGCGAGCAGAAACCAGACGACACCAAGCGCCAGCCACCTCCAGGGATCCGCGTGTGCCCGCTCGCGCCGCTCGTACCTGCGAGTCATCCATCGCGTGATCAAATGCGGCTCCTGGCTTCTCAACGCGCCGGCCAACCGCCGCGCTAGGACGTCATCACCTGCACCGTCGGCTGACAGGACCCGCGGATGAGCGGCTGCGCGTAGGCCTTCGCAACCAAGCTGACAGCGAATATGCCGGGCTCGGCACTCTCTTGATCAGCGAGTCGCGGAGTCGAACGACGAACGGCCGACGCGGTCAAATGACGCAAGAACTGGAGGCGCGGCCACGACCTGAATTGAGTGACGCAACACGCCGGCGCCAGATGACAGAGTGAGCGACGAGAAGCAGCAGCTTGTCCGGGTCAGCAAGGCAACCGGTTCTGCCGCACATGGTGCGCATGCTCTTGCCGAGGCTTGGCAAGCAGATGCGATCGGCGGAGTACGCGTTTCCGACCAGTATCCGGTGGGTGCGGACAGGGTGTCGTCATGTCAACGCCGACTACGAGCGCTGCCGCCCTCGGGCGGCTCGTCGTTGGCCGCTCTTTTGACGATTTTAGGAGTGCAATTGAGACCCTCGGTGCCCGTCCCGGTCACCGCGGGAGCCGGAGCCCCCGGAATTACTGGTGGCCAGGGACGGGATCGAACCATCGACCTACCGCTTTTCAGATCGCTGATGCGCTGTGCAGGCGAGTGCGTATGCGTGGAAGCTCATGCGCGGCCGGGTGGGGGGACCTCGTTTGCACTGGCCTGAACGAGGGTGAATTGAGACGGAATATGAGACGGACGGGGTCGAAACGCATGTGCGAACCGCAGGTTGAGGTCGGCGCCGAGATGATTCTGGCGATAGGCCAAGGGCAGGTGAGACCGGGCTGCCCCTTTCGGCGATGCCGAGCGCCGCTCCCGCACATTGGGCGGGAGCGGCGTTGGACTTGATCGGGTTCAGCCGTTGGCCACGCTGCTTATCCGCTGACGGTGAGCCGGGCCGGCTTGTGATGGCGCACTCGGCTGATCAGCACGGCGGCACCGGCGGCGAAGGCGACACCGGCGGCCGCGACGAGGGCGAAGGTCCACCACGGTGATCCGGTGTTCACGATCGTGGTCGTGACGCCGCCGGTGCCGCTCGTGCCGTAGTTCGGCGGTGGGAAGCCGTTGCCGTCGTTGACCGGGACGGGTGATGCGGAGGCGGTCGCGGCGGTGAGCAGGTAGGTGGCGAGGAGCGTGACCGCTGCGATGGTGCTGGTGGTGATGCGCTGGATGGTGTTCATGGTGGTGCTCCCTTCAGGGAACTCGACGCCACTGCGGTGTCGAGCGGTGGTCTGATGGGCACGAGTGCAACGCCGGGTGGTCGGAGATGTCTTGTTTCCGGCTCGGATCACGGCTTGGTTTTCGCTTGGACACCTCTCGGTTACCGAGGCGCGCGGCGTATTCTCTGGCAATTCCCGGCGGGGGGGAGGCGCCGTCAGCAATGTCCGCGCCAACGAGTGATCAGCAACTCGCGTTCGCGATTCTCGGTCCGCTGCAAGTCACCAGCGGCGGCATACCGGTGGCGTTGGGTGGGCGGCAGCAGCGCGCAATTCTCGCGAAGTTGCTGATCTCGGGTGCCACCGGGGCATCGGTCGAGCAGCTCGCGGACATGTTGTGGGGCGAGCGGATGCCGAACGGATTCGCCACGACTATCCAGACCTACGTCTTTCATCTGCGCAAGGCGCTCGAACCGGCGCGAGGCCGGGGCGCACCCGGCCAGGTGCTAACCACGGAGAACGGCCGCTACCGGCTCGCTTTCCCAGCGGAGGCTCTTGATGTCGATCAGTTCCGTCGTGATGTCGACGCGGGCCGGCAACTGCTCGCCGCCGGCGACACGGCCGCCGCCGCTGCCGCGTTGCAGCGTGGTCTTGCGCTGTGGCGCGGTGACGTCCTGGCGGATCTGGCCGACTATGAGTTCGTCGGCCCGGTCGCCGCGCGACTGAACGAGCAGCGGCTGACCGCGATCGAGGCAGAGATCGACTGCACGCTGGCTCTGGGCCAGCACGACGCGGTCGTCGGGGAGCTGGACGAGCTCAACGCGCAACACCCACTCCGCGAACAGTTGCATCAGCGGCGCATGCTCGCCCTCTACCGAGCCGGACGACAGGCCGACGCCCTGGCTAGCTACGACCAGTTGCGCCGCCGGCTACGCGACGAACTGGGCATCGACCCCAGCGCACCGCTGCAAAGACTGCACCAACAGATGCTCAACCACGAACCCGCCCTCGACTGGCGCAGGCGGGTCGGCGGTAAACAACCTGCACCCGTCCTGGGTGAGGCTACGACACCCGATGCGACTCTCGGGCGCCGATTCACCCGCCGCCGCTTGCTTCTCGGCACGTGCGCTCTAGTCGTCGCGGCCGCAGTGGCCGGGACTACTGCTGTGATCGCGTCGCAGAAGCCGCGGTCAAGCCTGCGAGCGCTGCCGCCGAACAGCGCTGCTGTCATTGCCGACGACGGCAGCTTGCACGACGCTGTGACGATCGGGCAGAGTCCCGGCGGAATCGCCTACGGTGCTGGATCGATCTGGGTCACCAACACGAGCGACGCGACGGTCTCACGGATCGATCCGCGCACGCATGCCGTCATCCAGACGACTCAGGTACACGCCCATCCGGTCGGTATCGCGATTACCGGTGATGACGTGTGGGTGGTGAACTCCGGCGACGCGAGCGTCTCCCGGATCAACGCAAGGGTTGCTGACCGCGAGATCGCTCGCATTCCGGTGGGCAACGTGCCCGCCGCTATCGCTGCCGGACCCAGTGGAGTGTGGGTTGCCAACAGCGGCGACGACACGATCCAGCGCATCGACCCGACAACCGGGAGGGTCGGCGCGCCGATCCCCGTCGGAGCCGGCCCGGATGCCCTCGCGGTGGACGCGCACTCGGTGTGGGTCGCCGACGGGCGCGTCGCGACCGTGTCCAGGGTCGACACAGACTCCCGCCCGGCCCGGGTCGTCGACGACATTCCGGTCGGCGCTGGCCCGGCAGGCATCGCCGTCACGCCGACAGCGGTCTGGGTGGCCAACCAGCTCGAACTCAGCGTGGACCGGATCAACCCCACGACACTCCAACGGGTCACGGTGCCAGTTCGTGATGGTCCAAGCTCGATTCTCGTCACGCCCTCGACCGTGTGGGTCGCGGACGAGTTCGACAGCACCGTCACCCAGATCGACGTCGCCACGAACCGGGTGCGCCGCAACATCGCAGTCGGTGCGATCCCCACCGGGCTCGCTCTTGCGGGCGGGACGGTGTGGGTTTCCGCGCAGGCGTCGGCCGGTGCAGGTCATCGGGGCGGCACTCTCACCGTGCTGGGGCCCGAGATCGCCTCCGATCCCATTGATCCGAACGATAACTATCTTCCCTATTTCGTTGCGGCGAAACTAACTGCGTACGACACGCTGGTGGCGTTCCGGAGGGCGAGCGGTGTAGCGGGACTCACGCTGGTACCCGACCTCGCGGCCCGGATACCGACGCCTACTGACGGAGGTAAGACCTATACGTTCGTGGTGCGGTCTGGAATCCGTTACTCAGACGGGACGGCCCTATACGCGTCAGACTTTCGCCGCAGCATTGAACGGGCGCTGGTCCTCCCAACGGGCAATCCCGGCCTCTTTGCCGGCATCGTCGGCGCGCAGCACTGTATCGACCGGCCACACAGGCCATGCGACCTCAGCACCGGTATCGAGGCGGACGACAGGACAGGCCGGCTGACGTTCCATCTGCTGGCGCCGGATCCGCAGTTCCTCTATCACCTCACGGTGTTCGCGTACGCCATCCCGAAGACCGCCCCTCGCGCGCAGGAACTGACGGCTCCGTCGCCAGGCACTGGGCCATACAAGGTCGTCGACTACGTCAAGAACAAGGGATACACCCTTGTCCGCAACCCCAATTTCCACCAATGGTCGTCCGCCGCGCAGCCTGACGGCTATCCCGACGTGATCGAGTTCCGGCGGTCATCGAACCGTGACGCTATGAACCGCGTGCTCGGCGGCACTGGCGACGTGTTCGAGATCGATACAGCGGCGTTCGGTGCGCGGACCGGACAGGTTATCGAGGACCTGTACCGCCAGCATCCGAAACAGTTGAAGTCTGAGCCATGGCTCCAGACCGACATGGAGTATCTCAACACCCGTATACCGCCGTTCAACAACGGACTCGCCCGCCGGGCGGTCAATTACGCCACCGACCGCAATGAACTGATCAAGCGACTCGGCGGCCCGCGGATGGCCACTCCAACCTGCCAGATGCTTCCACCGAACTTCCCCAGCTACCGGTACTACTGTCCGTTCGGCAAGACCGACGCGGAGGGCAGGTACGCCGGACCGGACCTGGAAAAGGCGAAAGCGCTCGTCGCCCAGTCGGGAACTCTGGGGGCGCCCGTAACCGTCGATGTGCGCTCCGAGCCGGAGAATGGCCCGTTCACCCGCTATTTCGCCGACCTGTTGTCGAGGCTGGGCTACCGCGTGACCGTCCGGGAGCGAAGCGGCTCATTCACCTTCTATCACGACTCGCGGAACAAGATTCAGATCGCGTGGGCCTACGGCTGGATCGCGGACTACCCGGATCCCGAAAACTTTTACGGCCCACTGTTCTCCTGCGCCGGCTTCCAGTTGGCCAGCACCGCGAACAACAACATCAGCGAGTTCTGCGACCCGGACATCGACAAGCTCGCCGAACAAGCTCGCCGCGATTACGCCACCGACCCGGCCACCGCAACGGCCCTGTGGCGGACGGTCGACCGGCTGGTAACCGACGCCTCACCAGCGATCTTCACTATGACCGAGAAACTGAACACGCTGGTCTCCCGCCGGGTCGACGGTGGCACGCACACGCTCCAGGGCATCCTGACCGTCGACCAGATGTGGGTGCAGTAGTAGCGCTGTCAGACGGACAACCGCACGGGGCGTGAGGGCGTCCGTAGGCCCGGGCGGCCCGCATGCACTGAGACGGAATGAGACGGAGGGCCCGAGATGGCGGCTCGCCGACGGACGTTCGAGTACCGCAGAAGCCCTGGAATCCGGGGCCTGTAGGAAGGTGGCCAGGGACGGGATCGAACCATCGACCTACCGCTTTTCAGGCGGTCGCTCTACCAACTGAGCTACCTGGCCGTCGCGCGCCATCGGTGCGTGGCGCGAACTCGGCGGAGTCTACCGGACCTCTTCGCGCCCCCTTGCTGCCTGGTCGAGCACCGTATTTCGCCGGCGTGCCCTCCAGCGCCCCGTGCGCGCTGAAGGGAGTGCCGGGCGATAGGGGCGCGTTGGCGCGCGGCAGAAACGGGTCAGTAGTGCTTGCCGGTGGACGAACTGCTGGCGCCCGAGTCTGAGCCTTCCTTGGCCAGGTGCCACACGCCCTTGACACCGTCGCCGTACATGTCCTCGGCGTCCATGTCCTTGACGTAGTAGTACAGCGGGTGCCCGTCGTAAGTGACCTGCGTCGAGCCGTCGGTTCTCGCGATTGTGCCGAGATCCGAGGCGGAAAGTCCGGCGCCCGCGGAAGGACTACCGACGAGCGGCGGCCAGTTCGTGGCGCATTGGCTGGTGCAGTTGCTCGCCGTGCTGGTATCTGGGTCGTACGTGTAGAGCGCGTGGCCGTTCGGGCCGGTGAGCACCTTGCCCTTGTCGGTCGTGGCGACGGATACCTTCGCCGTCGTACCGGTGCTGGGTGCGCTCGATGAGGCTGCGCTACTCGCCGGTGGGGAACCGCCGGCCGGGGTCGTCGACCCGCCACCGTTGTTGCTGCTGCTGCAAGCGGTCAGGCCCAGAACGCCGGCGACGCCGACAAGAAGGACTCGCCTGATCATTCTCGCTCCTCTCGTGTGTCCTATAGGCACTTCCACGAGAGGCACCAAGATCCGGTTCAGCCCGCTGCGTCGTACCGCGCCAGGATGAGTTCGACGATCGCCGGATGAGCGCCGAGAGGGGCAGCGACAGCAACATCGGCCTGCGCGCGCACGGTGTCGTGAAACGCTCCCTCCGCGAGCAGGTAGCTCGCCACGGCGACCCGGCCGGGCAGTGCCCCGAGCGCGCCGGGCAACGACTCGTCCAGTGGCAGCACCTGAATCGGACGGCTCAGCAGGTCGGCGAGATCGGCAGCGGCTGCCGCGACATCGCGCGCCGCGGCGGCTCGGCGCGACGGTGATGCGACGAGCGCAATGCTGTCGGCATCGTCCGCCCCGGCCTCGGCCAGGCGATCTCGCAGCGCCTGGCTGATCAAGCGGTGCGGTCCGAGATGGCGGGCCACCGTCACCTGTGGATGAAGCGCCGCGATCGACGGGATGTCCTCGCCGACGTGGTAGCCGGCCGAGAGCAGCACCGGCACGACCACCGTCCGCGAGGCAACACCGGCCAGGCGCTCACGCAGGCGAGGTTCCAGCACGTCGAGGAAGCAGAGGTCGACGTCGAGCCCAGGACGTTTCGCGCGCACGAGTTCGATCAACCGGCGCGTGGTGGCGAGCCCGGCGGCAGAACGCGTCCCGTGTGCGGCGGCGATCAGAGGTGTTGTCATCGCGCGCCGATCGTAGGCGGCACCCGCCTGTGGGAGCGTTCTCTGCCCCGAAACAACAAATTTGATGCCTTGACAAACAAATCCGCGCAGACGACCGTCACAAACGCTGTAAGGGGGGATTTCACCGGCATCACGGCGATGTCGGACTTCGCCTGGAGGTAACAATGCTCCTCGCCCACCCAAGACGCCGGCGGCGCGTGATCGTGTCTGCCGGAGCCGTCGTCGCGCTGGCGGCCGCAGTGCTGGTCAGCGCCGAGAACGCCGACGCGGCCGGGCCGCTCTACCGCGATCCACACGCCAGTCCGCAGGCCCGCGCGGCCGATCTGGCCAATCGGATGACCGTCGCCGAGCAGATCGGCCAGATGGTCCAGATCCAGGTCGGCAAGCTGTACGGCGACTGCGGTGGCTACACGCCCGGACCGATCAACGCCGCCTGCGAGCACCAGGTCCTGGCGGTCGACGGAGCGGGCTCGATCCTGTCCGGCGGCGGTGACGTCCCGGGCGCGGGTTCGCTGCCGAACACGCCGCAGACCTGGGCCGAGCAGATCAACGCGCTCGAGAAGTACTCCATCGACAACACGCGCCTGCACATCCCGATCATCTACGGCGCCGACGTCGTGCACGGCCACAACGACGTTCTGGGCACGACCCTGTTCCCGCACCAGATCGGGCTCGGCTCGTCCTTCGACCCGGCCCTGGTCGCCGCCGCGCAGACGTCCGCGAGCAATGCGGCTGCCGCGACCAACGTACGCTGGGCGTTCGCGCCGGTTGCCGACGTCGACACGAATTCGCGTTGGGGCCGCTACTACGAGTCCTTCGGTGAGGACCCGGTCCTCGACGGCACGATGGCCGCATCCGCGGTCACCGGCCTGCAGAGCAGCGGAATCGTCACTGCGACCGTCAAGCACTTCGCGGGATACGGCGCGAGCTCGAACGGCCTCGATCGCACTCCGGCCGACATGTCACTGCGCAGCTTCCAGGACAACCAATTGCCCTCGTACGCGGCGGCCGTGCACGCAGGCGCGCTGACCGTCATGGTCAACTCCGGCTCGGTGAACGGCGTGCCGGCCCACGCGTCGCACTACCTGCTCACCGACGTGCTGCGCCACCAACTGGGCTTCACCGGCGTGGTCATCAGCGACTGGGCCGACGTCGCGGCGCTCGCCAACAGCTACCACGTGGCCGCGGACTACGAGCACGCGATCGCCCTTGCGGTGAACGCCGGTCTGGACGAGACGATGGAGCCGTATGACGCCGACAGCTTCGTGGGCAACCTGACCGCGGCCGTCAACGACCACCTCGTCAGCAAGGCGCGCATCAAGGAGGCCGCCGAGCGCATCCTGACGCTGAAGTTCCGCCTGGGCCTGTTCGACAACCCGTATGTCGACGCCTCGAAGGCCAATCAGATCCTCGGCGCCGACTTGCCCCTCGCGCGCAAGGCGGCCGCGGAATCGACCGTACTGTTGCGCAACCAGGGCAACGTGCTGCCGTTCTCGTCGTCGGCCAAGCTCGTCGTCACGGGCCCGGCGGCCGACTCCGTCGCTGACACCCTCGGCGGCTGGAGCATCGGCTGGCAGGGCGTTCCCGACGGCAGCACCGAGTCGGCCGTCACCGTCCTCAAGGGTTTGCAGAACGCGGGCGGCAGCAACGTCACCTACGCACCGACGCAGGCCGACGCGGTGAGCAAGCTCGGGTCGGCCGACGCTGCGGTTGTCGTGCTCGGACGCGGACCCGGCTCCGAAGGCCCGAACGATCAGCGTGACCCGACACTGCCCGCCGATCAGCAGGCGCTCGTCGCCGCCTTGAAGGCAACGGGCAAGCCGGTGGTCGTCGTCCTCATCGACGACCGCCCGGACGTGCTGGGTACGGCCAACACCGCCAACGGTCTGCTGGTGGCGTGGCGGCCCGGTACCGAGGGTGGCGACGGCGTGGCGGACGTGCTCTACGGCGCCGTCAACCCGAGTGGCCGGCTGCCCGTGTCGTGGCCGAAGAATGCGGCCGACCAGCCGAACGACTACCGCGACAACGATGTCTCGACCACCGGCGCCGGCTACGACCCGCTCTACCCGTTCGGTGCCGGCCTCTCGTACACGACGTACACGTCGTCGGTGAGCGCGGTGTCCTCGGGCAGCGGCGGATCGGTCGACGTCAAGGTCGCGGTGGCCAACACGGGCAGCAAGGCCGGCGACCTGATCGTGCCGGTCTACGTGACTCAACCGGTCAGTGCTGTGCTCGTTCCGAAGAAGCGGCTCGTGGGGTTCACGCGGGTCAGCCTCGCTTCGGGCGCGTCCAAGCAGGTGACGGTAACGGTCGCCCCAAGCGCACTTGCCGTCGTTCAGGGAGACGTCGATGCGCAAGGGACGCCGTCGGTCGAGCACGGCTCGTACGTCTTCTCGACAGGCACGGTGAGCGACGCGGTCACCGCATCGTCGTCGAACACGATCACGCTCTGAACGTGACGGGGTGGCCGACCTTCGTGGTGGGCCACCCCGGCTACCCGCATTGATCACGACCGATGGGGAGTGTTGGAGCGCCCCACCGTGCCAGTTCGTGATCTACGGCTGTGGTGTGAACCCCGGCGCCGCCGCGCTCAACTAGCCGGGCGCGTTGATCAGAGCCGGAAAGCGGCTCGCTGCCCGCGTGCCCATTCGCCGCTGCACAAGGCCAAGTGCGCCTATCTGAATGAGTGGCAGGCGCAGCAGCAGGACACCGGTCGTGCCGGCGAACGGCGCCACCAGCCAGAGCGCGACCGCGACGAACACGAGCATCCGCCGTCGCGCGGCGAAATCGGTGCGCCGGCGCCGCAGGATCGCCACCCCGACCAGGAAGAAGCACAGCTCGGCGGCCCATACCAGGCGGGCATCGTTGTTGCTGCCGAGCCAGCGCGTCGGCAGCAGCCCGACGACGAGGGCGACGATGATCAAGACCCGCAGCCCCACTCGTTTCATCGTGCGCTCGTGCGGCTCGTCGATTTCGTAGCAGTCAAGCATTGTTGGCGGATGCTCGACGAGCATCTCGTCCTTGTCTGCATAGGTCGCCGTCGCGGGATATCGCTGTGCGACCTGGGCGGCGAGATCGGGCGGGACGGTTTCCGACGTCCAGATCGCTTCGATGCGGCCATGTTCGGCGCGGATGCCCCGAGTTCCCGCGATGACGTGGCCCCAGCAGGCCACAACCGCCAGTACGTGCCGCGCGAACGGGTATTCGGCGGCACTCGACTCGCTGGCGTAGGCGTAGAAGCCGCAGGTGCAATCCGGATCCGGAGCTGGATGGACCTGCCGCCCCGCAGCGGGCGGGCCGGACGCTCCGCAGCGGGCCGTGTTCGCGCCGGCCGTCCAAGGGGAGTCGCTGAACAGCGGGTACAACACGCCGCCCGGCCCGATACGAAATGTGCGCAGCGCGCGGATCTCACCGACCTGCGGCTCGAACCCCGCGTACGCGTCCATTGACGCTACTTCGCGGGTGCGGGCTGCCGCACGGGTTCAGCGGGTTTGGCCGGTTGCTGCGGTTGCGGCCGCTCGCTCGGTGTCTGGAGCGGCAGCACTTCGATGCGCTTGCGTTCGTCGCCGATGTTTCCCATGCCCTCCAGGCTAGATACGCATCCGGCTCTTGTCGCGAAAACGAACGTCACGATGCCGTGAGCGTCAACGCCTGACCGCCGCGCGTGAGAAGGGAGGGCGGAGAAGCTTGTGAGCGGGCCGCCAACGTGGCCGGGCTGATCCCGGGCATTCTCGTGGCGCTGCTCAGGCATCCCGGCCGGCTTGTCCCCATACGCGAACTGCTCACGACCGTCTGCGGCGACAGCCTGCGAGTCTTCCTGGCTACCGCTTCCAACCATGATTCGACGATTGAGTACCTGTGCGAACGGGTAGAACACCAGACGTGTCCTGTCGAATCTGGGCAGCCACTGCGAATTTGGTGTTCAGCTGGTCACATCTGGGCAGCCCGCCCGTGCGCAAGCACGGTCTTACGAGCTATCCATAAAGGTGCGCCAGTGTCGTCAAACGGCAGATCTGCGAGGCGCGAGAGGTCCCCCGACCGAGATTTGCCAGTCGCTGTACGGCCGTCTAAGCGACGACGGCACGCATGAACAGGAGTAGCGGTGAGCGCGACACGCGTCGACAGAGTAGTGGTGGGAATCAGCGGCAGCCTGGGCAATCTGTCCGCGCTGCACGCTGCGGTCGCCCAGGCGCAGCGCGCCGACGCGCAGCTGGTCGCCGTTCTGGCCTGGACTCCTGTCGGCGGCGAAATCGCCTACCGCCGTGCGCCGTGCCCACCTCTGCTCACGCACTGGTGGGAGCAGGCTCGCAGCACGTTGGTCACCGCGTTCACCGACGCCTTCGGCGGCCCACCGCCCGAGGTGCCGATCAGGTCGGTCATCGTGCGTGGCCTCGCGGGCCCGGTGCTGGTGAAGGAGGCTTCCCTTCCCGGCGACGTCTTGGTCGTCGGCGCGGGCCGAAGGGGACGCATTACCCGTCGCCTGCCCGGGTCGGTCAGCAAGTACTGCCTCACCCACGCCGCCTGCCCCGTCCTCGCCGTGCCGCAGCCGGAAATGATTCGCGAGTTGCGCGGCAGCCAGCGTGCGTGGCGCAAGCGAGCTGCCCTGCCGACTGCGGACCCCGCGCTTCGCCTCACCGACCGTCAGGCCTGAATCACCCGCATGTGAAACGCTGGCGACGCCGACACAGAGGAGTCGCCATGCCTGGTCGTCCCACCGCCTTGGTCACTGGCGCTTCGAGTGGCATCGGCGCGGCGATCGCCCGGCAACTTGCCGCGCGCGGCCACGATCTGTTGCTGGTGGCGCGCAGCGAACCCGCTTTGCAGGAGCTGGCCGGCGAATTGTGTACGTCCAGCGGTGTCGAGGCCACCGCGCTCGCTGCTGATCTGGCGCGGCCGGGCGCGGGCCGTGAACTCGCCGGCGGCATTCGCCAGCGCGGCGTCGATATCGACGTTCTCGTGAATAATGCCGGCTTCGCAGATTTCAGCGCCTTTGTCGAAGCAGATCTCGACAAGCTGGTGCAGATGATCAATCTGAACATGGCCACGCTCACCGAGCTCAGCCATGAACTGATCGGCCCGATGGTTTTGCGTGGGCAGGGCCGGGTGCTCAACGTGGCGTCCACGGCCGCCTTTATGCCGGGGCCGCTGATGGCTGTCTACTACGCGACCAAGGCGTATGTGCTCAGCCTGACCGAGGCGCTCGCTGAGGAGTTGAAGCACACCGGCGTCACGCTGACGGCACTATGCCCGGGACCGACCGAGACCGGCTTCCAGGCGCGTGCCGCGATGCAAGAGTCGAAGCTGGTGAAGGGCCGCAAGATCATGGACGCCGCGACCGTGGCGCGCATCGGTGTCGACGCGATGATGGCCGGCAAACCCCTCGTCATCCCGGGACTGCAGAACAGGCTGCAGGCCGCATTGCCGAGGTTCACGCCGCGGCGTGTCCTGCCCGGTGTGGTCATGCGCGCGCAGGCCGCCGCGCATCGCTGACGCGCGTCTCGCTGACGCGCGTATCGGGGGCGCGTCCGGCCGACGCGCCCTGGGCTTACCCGCGTATCGCGGGGGCGCGCGCCGGCAGCATGCGGCGGGATCGTCGGCGTCCTGTGTTGATCACCTGCGGATTGCAGACCGTGGGCGGTGCACGAACCGCAGGTGATCACCTCACAATGCGCGGCCGGAGCCATAGCCAGACACTGGGTCGCGATGCGCGGCAAACACCGGCCGGGCCAGACCCGGATCAGGCCCGACGCCAAAGCGGGTTAAGCCACGAACCGCCGGGCACGTTGACGCTCAGCGGCACCCGGCCGCGCCTGCGTCCGCTGCATGAATTCGAGGCGCCGCCATCGGTATTCGACGGGGTCTCCCGCTTCACCCATGTCTGCGAGTACGACCGGCCGGGCACCATCCGATACGTCGATCCACCCACCTTGACCGACCGCAGCACACCGGTGTTCAAGCCGCGGTCCCTGCGCGGCATGGTCGATAACTTGCGCACATTGTTGGCTGAGGCAGACATACGCGGGCCCCACCTACTCGTCGCGCACTCGTACGGAGGGCTGATCGTCCGACTGTTCGCGCAGTTGCATCCGGCTGACACTGCCGGTCTGGTTCTGGTCGACGCGTTCGGCGCGAAAATCAAGGCGCTATTCGGAGCGGACTGGACCGCATACGAGAAGCTGCTCAACCGGCCAGGCACCGCGCTCGACTCGTTGCCAGGTTTCGAGACCGCCGACATAGACGGCGCGATCCGGACGGTCCAGCGGGCGCCGCATTTGCCGCCGGTTCCCCTGGCGGTGCTGAGCAAGACGGAACCGTTCGCGACCGCGCCCGGCGTTCCCGCATCGCTTCGCGCAACGTTCGAACGCGTCTGGCCGCTGGCGCAGAATACGTTGGTCGGTCTCGAGCCGCAGACTCCGCACATCCTGGCCACCGGAAGTGACCATTACGTGCAGATCCACGATCCGGACTTGACGGTGAATTGTTCGAACGTTCGCGCCTCGCTGATTCTTGATCGGTCAATTACGCCTCCTGATCACCCCGGTATCGGTGGGTAACGACCAATTCTTGCCGTCCAGCCGGAAACGGCGCGCCGGTCGGGGTGATTCGCATAGGCTGCAATTCATGACTGAGATGAGCATGAATCGAGTCATCCACAGTGCATTCCGCCGCGATCTCAAGCGGTTCGGCGACGCGCTCGAGACGTTCCCGGACGGCGATGCCCGGCGGGCAGACCAGTTGTGGATCGCCTGGGCGAACTTCAACGACCAGCTCACGACTCACCACACCGGCGAGCACGAGATCGCCTGGCCGGCGTTGCGACAGCTGGGCTTCAGCCAAGACCTCCTCACGCAATGGGACGCCGAGCACGAACAGCTAGCCGCAGCGTTGAGATCGACCGGTGCGGCTATGCAGACACTGCGGCGCACGGCCACCGCCGCTGATGCGAAGGTGGCTGCCGAGGCGATGGCAAACCTGAGCGCCGTGGCCACCGAGCACCTCGACCATGAGGAGGCCGACCTCGAGCCGTTCTACCTCGAGAAGAAGAACACTCCCGAGATGAAGGCGATGGGGCGCAAGTTCGCCAAGGTGAGCCCACCGGTCGCGGGCACCTTCTTTGCCTGGCTGCAGGACGGCGCGACAAGTGAGGAGAAGGCGAGCCTGCGGCAGAGCGTGCCGGGTCCAGTGCTCGCGATCATCGGCGGAGCGTTCGGCCGTAAGTACCGCAGCTCCGTGGCGCCGGTTTGGAGCGCATAGCGCCGCGCCCACCGGCTCAACTGCCGCCCGCGCCTGCCGATTGCTGTGTTGACAGCTGTTCGGGTCGTCGCCTGGGAGGTACGCCGTGCGCAAAGGCAGACTCGTCAAGCTCGGTGCGGCCGCAGTGGCGTGCCTGCTCGCAGTTACCGTCACGGGCCCGGCGGGCGCGAACCGCGCCGGTGCGCTGGCGACGGCCGCGGCCAGCGCGTGCACGATCCTGCCGCGCGATGACGTGTGGCATTCGCCGGTCACCACTTTGCCGGTGAACCGGCGCTCGGCCGGCTACGTCCGTTCCATCGGGACAGGCCTCCACCTGCACCCGGATTTCGGCTCCGGCCTGATTGACGGCGCGCCGTTCGGCATGCCGATCACCGTGGCGAGCCACTCGGCCGCCGCCGTCCGCATCAGGTTCCAGTACACGAGCGAGAGCAACCGCGGTCCGTACCGGATTCCGGCCACCGCTCTGGTCGAGGGCGGTGCGCGCAGCACCGGTGACCGCCACGTCATCGTGTGGGACACCGCGACCTGCACCGCCTACGAGTTGTGGGACGCGCATCGCCAGCGCGACGGCTCGTGGGTCGCCGGCTCGGGCGCGATCTTCAACCTGCGCTCGGACGCGCTGCGCCCGGCCGGCTGGACTTCCGCCGACGCCGCCGGGCTGCCGATCATCGCCGGTCTCGTCCGCTACAGCGAGGTGGCGAGCGGGCGTATCGACCACGCGATCCGGATAACCGTCCCCCGCACCGACCTTGCCTACCTGTGGCCCGCCCGGCACTTCGCCGCGCGCGGCCACAACGCGTTGCTGCCACCGATGGGTCTGCGGCTGCGGCTGAAGGCCTCGGTGAGCATCGCCGGCTTGCCGCCGCAGGCTCGCGTGATCGCGCTGGCGCTCAAGACGTACGGCGCGATCGTCGCCGACAACGGATCGGCATGGTTCATCTCGGGCACCCAAGATGCGCGCTGGAACAACGACCAACTCAATGCCCTCAAGCGGTTCACCGGCAGCAACTTCGAGGCCGTCGACGAGAGCCACCTGCAAGTCGCAGCGAACTCCGGGCGCGCTCGCCGGTAGCACTACCGCCTACATCGCGACCTGGCACGGGTGCGGCACTTCCAGACTCCCCGCGGGGCTTGATCATCTCTGCTGAATCGGCCACCACTCGCGGCTTCGACAGAGATGATCAAGAGTGTGCCAGCGCGGACTCCCCCGAAAGAATTGGCCGGGTCGTCACATGATTGTCGACACGATGCTTGCGCACGGGAACTCCCACCATTACTAATCGGACGGTAATGTTCCCCGAGTGTCCCGCCGAGAATCAATACTCCCAGCCGGAACAGACACGAGCCTAACTCTGCGAATAGGCCGTCCATTCGGGTCGTTCGTAGGAATAGCGCGAGGACTTTCGATGGCGGGCACTAAAGTCGGACGCTGATGAGAACAAACAAATTCAGGACGCTCGACAGTTGTTTCGGGACTATGCTCGGCTAGCCGGCCCGACGCTCCACCGTCCACTGTGGACAGTCCCGCCGACGGCCGGACAGGGCCGTCGCATGGTCTTCACGTGGAGAACGGATACTGGTACGCAGACAAGTGTCAGCGGCGTACCGCCCGACGCCTCGGCTCAGACGATGCCTGGTGCGATCGAGCGGATGAGCAGGAGGTGGGCATGACTCGTCCGGCTAACGGACCCGGACGCACAGCTGCAGAGAGGCTGGCCGAGTTCAGTCAGCGACCGGCTTCGTCCGGCAGCGCCTCAGCGGCAGAGACCAAGGAGTTTTCGCTACCGTCGCTGGATTCCGACCGCACCGTTCCGATCAGCACGGACCCTGGGTTCCGGGTCAACTGGCGTGGCTATGACCGCGCCCAGGTCGACAACTACCGCTCGAGGGTCGAATCCGAACTCGCGTCCACCCGGATCGCTCACGAGCGTGCCGTGCAAGCGCACGCGCAGGTGGCCGAACAGCTCCACGCCGCGCAGGTCGATCTCGGCCGGCTGCGTGCACAACGCACCAACACGCCGACCGCGCTGTCTGAGCGGCTGCGCGAGATCCTCGACCTCGCCGCCCAGGACGCTGACCAGACTCGAACTGACGCGAAGGGCGAGGTCGACCGGATCCGAGCTGACGCGAAGGGCGAGGCCGGCAAGATCCGCACTGAGGCACAGACCGCGGCCGGCCAGATGCGCGCCCACGCAAGCACCGAAGCCGAAACCATCGTGCGCCAGGCCCGCGATACAGCCGCCGGCATCGTCAACGGCGCGCGCGCCGAGCATCAGAAGATGACGGCGGAAATCGAGCAGGCGAAGGCCGCTGCGCGACAACAGCTCGACGACGCCCAGGCCGAAGTGGCCCGGATCCGCGATAACTACCGCGCCGAACTGCGCCAGCTCAAGGCCGACGCTGACCATGCCCGTGAGCGTGCCGACGCCGAGGCCGCCCGACGCCGCAGCGAAGCCGACCGCGTCGCCCGTGAGCAGCGCGAGCAGGCAGACGTTGCCGCCGCGGCGCGCCTTTCCGAAATGACCGAGAAGCTGGCCGACCTGGCCCGGCACCGCGACGAAACGCTCGCCACCGTCGGCCAACTCCACGAGGAGCTTGCCAAGACGCTGGCGAGCAGCGTCCATCCACCGAGCGAATCAGAGTCGCGCAAATCTTGAGGATGTGCTGATCGGCACCAAGGCGAAGCGTGCGGTCACTGCGAAACTCCGAAAATGGACGCAGGCATCGCAATCCTCTTCAAGGACGCCGGCTGCGACGGGCAACTGCACGTCCAGACGCTTGACGGGTCGAGCGAATTCGGCGTTCATGCCGATCACCTCGTCTCGCCCGCGTCGGTGCTCAAGGTGTGGGTCGCGCTGGAGGCCGAGGCGCAGTTCGCCGACGGACGCCTCGACCCGCACGAGCGGGTGGTGCTGCGTGCCGCATCGCGAACGCCTGGTCCAGCGGGGTTCTCGTTGTTCCAGGACGACGTCGAGGTTTCGCTACGCGACCTGGTCGTCCCCGTGCTCACCATCAGCGACAACGTCGCGACTGACGAATTGATCCACCGAGTGGGGATCGATGCAATCAACGCCCGCATGAGCAGCCTCGGTCTCACCAACACGGTCCTCGTCGCCGACATTCAGACGACGATCGACTCGATCGCCCAGGACGCCGGATTCGCGGACTGGACGGCAATGACGGCCTGGACTCCGCGAGACGACGAGCGAGACGAAGAGGATCGAGCCGTGCAGCGCATGCGAGATACGTCTGTTCTGAATCCGGAGATCGGAACGCGAACGACGCCGCGTGATATGACGACGCTGCTGCGCCTGATCTGGAGCGATCAGGCCGCTCCGGAGCCGGCCTGCCGGCGCATCCGCGAGGTCATGCGCCAGCAACTGACCAAGCACCGTCTTGCCGCCGCATTCCCGCCGCCGGCCCGCGTGTCTGCCAAGAGCGGCAGCCTCATCGGAGTGGTGCGAAACGAGATAGGCGTGATCCAGTTCCCCGACGGACGTGCCTACGCGGCAGCCGTGTTCACCCGCTCGTACGAGGCCGGTCAGGACGAGGTGCCGATCAACGCAGCGGTCGGCACTGCGGCCGCGAAGGCGGTCGCGGCGCTCGCTGAATCGTGACGGCTAAGACCCGTACGGCAAGCGCGAGCTTTGTCTCGCTGACACCCACTAGATCGACCGGTTTCGCCTGATCTGCAAGGCGATCTGACTCTGCCGGGTAGACCCGTTGTTAGCATTCGTGCCGTTTGGCAGCAGTCCGGACGTCAGCGTGTACGGTCTCAAAGTGAGACCGTGCACAACCTGATTGTTGATGAGACTCAACGCCATGCTCGATGTCGCGGAGAAGCCGACGCGCGCGGTCGAGGACTACGTCAAGGCGATCTACGGTCTGGCTGAGCGGCACGGTGCGGTGACCACCACCGTGCTTGCTGCCGAGCTTCAGGTCACGGCATCGTCCGTGTCGGCCATGCTCGGCCGGCTGCGAGCCATGGGCTTGATCACCCACCGGCCCTATTCGGATATCAGCCTGTCGTCGGCCGGGCTGAAACTGGCGATGCGGGTGATCCGCCGCCGGCGGCTCGTCGAGTTGTTTCTCGTCGAGAGCCTGGAATACGGCTGGGAGGAGGTCGAGGGCGAGGCGGAGATCCTCGAACACGCGGCGTCGGAGCTGTTCGTCGAGCGGATCGCGGCGAAGCTGGGCAACCCCGTGGTCGATCCGCACGGCGATCCGATCCCTACGCAGGACGGTCAACTGCTGGTCGCGCCCAGTGAACTGCTCTCGCGGCTCGAGCCCGGCGCGACCGGGCGGCTGGTGCGGATCTGGAACGGCAATCCCGAGGTACTGCGCTATCTGGACACCTGCGGCATCGAGCTCGGCGATCGGATCGAGGTGCTCGGCCGGGAGCCGTTCGGCGGGTCGGTGGTGATCCGGGTGGGCGAACCGAAGGAGGGGCGCGTGCACGGTTTCGGCTACGGCCTGGCCGAGGTCCTCTCGATCGAGTTGGACGAGCCGCGGTGACCGCTCACCCGTCCGCCCTCGCCGTCCTCGCCGTCTTCGCCGCCCGAGCGGGTCATCGAGACGGGGCAACGCATTGAGCGCGGTCAGCACAGCCGCAGACCGGCTCACGTTGCAGGACGTGCGCCGGCGCGGTCGCGTCCGGACCACGGTGGCCCTGTTCGGTCCGGCGTTCGTGGCGTCCGTGGCCTACGTCGACCCGGGCAACTTCGCGACCAACTTCGCGAGCGGTGCCAAGTACGGGTACCAACTGCTGTGGGTGATTGTGCTGGCCAACCTGATGGCCATCGTGGTCCAGTACCTGACCTCGAAGGCCGGGCTCGCGACCGGACGCAGCCTGCCCGAACTGTGCCGCGACCGGTTCGGCCGCCGGGCCAATCTCGTGCTGTGGCTGCAGGCCGAGGTCGTGGCGATGGCGACCGATCTGGCCGAGTTCGTCGGCGCGGCCCTCGGGTTGTACCTCGTGTTCGGGATCCCGCTGTTGCCCGCCGGACTGATCACCGCGGTCGTCGCGTTCGTGATCCTGGCGCTGGAGCAGCGCGGGTACCGCCGGTTCGAGCTGGCGATCATTGCCCTGCTCGTGTTCGTCGGCTGCGGATTCTGCTACGTGTTCTTCGCCGCCGGCGGCCAGCATTACGGGCAGATTGCGGCCGGAGTCGTCCCCCACCTGTCCGTCGACCAGTTGAGCCTGACCGTCGGCATCATCGGGGCGACCGTGATGCCCCACGTGATCTATCTGCACTCGGCCTTGCAGAAGGACCGCATCCGCGCGGTGGACCGGCACGAACGCCAGACGCTGCTGCGCTACAACAAGTGGGACTGCATCATCGGGCTCGGCATTGCGGGCGCGGTCAACATGTCGATGCTGTGCATCGCCGCGGCGACGTTCCACAGACCCGGCCTCGCCGGCATCAGCGACCTCGACTCGATCCACGCCCATCTGGACAAGCTGGTCGGCGGCGGGGCCGCGCTGGCGTTCGGGATCGCGCTGATGGCCTCGGGCCTGTCGTCGTCGAGCGTGGGCACCTACGCCGGGCAGATCGTCATGGCCGGCTTCATGAACTGGCGCATCCCGCTGCTGCTGCGCCGTGGACTCACCATGCTGCCATCGCTCGCCGTGCTGGCGTTGTCGGTGAACACCAGCCAAGCCTTGGTCTTTTCCCAGATCATGCTTTCGTTCGGTCTTCCGTTCGCGCTCGTCCCGCTGCTGCTGGTCACCCGCGACCGTCGCGTGATGTCGGACATGACGAACCGCCGGCTGACCAGCATCGGCATGCTGCTGATCACCCTGATCATCAGCGGGCTGAACTTCTACCTGCTCTACGACTCGATCACCGGGCTGTTCTGATCGGGCGGCGACGGCCGGCTCCACCCGGCTCCGGCCGATGCCGGATCATGAGTGGGTGATCAGGTCTCATCCCACGCGGCGACCTGCCGTATTGCTCGTGCTGCTGCTCGTACTCACCGGCTGCTCGAGCACTCGCCACGCCGTCAGCAGCAAGATCAGCTCCGGCGTCAGCACCTACCGTGACCCGTGGGCGGCCAGCTGCGCCACTGTCGATGTCGCCCTGCGCCTGGACCATCACCGGCGCGCGAGCGAGATCGACACGCTCAACCTCATAGCTCGCACGCCCAACCTGCCCGACCAGCTCGCGCCGTGGCTGCACATGGCGACGCGCGTCCTGACGTGGGCCGACCCGACGACTCTCGACTCCCGCACGAAGAACGACTTGAACGGGCCGTGCCAGCAACACCATCGATCAATCGGCGCGCTGTCCTGACGACTGCGCGCGTCCGTCCACAGTGGACGGTCGAGTCGAGCGGACTTTCGCCGCCGGCCCGTCGTTGTCGGCGAACGACGGTGGCTCGTCGAACAGCTCCATGCTCGTGTTGTGGGAAACGCGGTACTGCAGTAAGTGCCTGCCCTCTGCAGCCCGGATCGTCCACGGCTGCAGCCGCGTCAAGGCCGCCTTCGGCGTCGCACGCGATGGTGCTGCGCGCCAGCCTTGACACGTCCAACCAACCGAGCAAGGCGGTAGCTGCGAAGGGCACACGGGCCGCGGTACCTGCTGGGGGCCCTGCGTTGACAGTAAGTCCCGGCTCGGTCGCAGACAGCAAATTCGCATTCGCCTATGGCGATATCGCAGATGCGGGTCCACACTGACGTGGCTGTTAATTCTCGACTTCGGGGGGAGTCATGTCGCGACGTTCTGTAATCATCACTGGGCTGGCCATCGCAGGAACACTGCTCGCCAGCGCACCCGCCACCGCCCAACCGATCGACAAGGGCCACTTCCACGACGTCCTCACCAGCGACGTCTACGACTGCGACGGCACCCCGGCCCAGGACGCTGTAGATGTCTCAGGCAACTTTGTCTTCAACCAGCGCGGGTCCTCCGCCTTCCCGTACTACCGGGAGAGTGTGCACGGCAGCGTCGTGACCACCAATCTGGACACCGGCGGCACCTACACCAACATCTTCACCTCCAACAGCAGGGACCACGTCATCACCGATAACGGCGACGGCACCATCACGATCACTGAGTTCTCCTCCGGCGGATCCCGCTTCTACGACACCGACGGCAAACTGGTGCTCAAGGACCCCGGCCAGGTCCGACTCGCCTTCGATATCGACTACAACGGCACTCCCGGTGATCCCAACGACGATGTCGAGGTCCCTGACTCATTCCGCGTCGTGCGCTCCTCCACGGGGAACAGCGACCTCTCAGACCGCGACTTCTGTGCGGACTTGGTGGCGTTCACCAGTTAGGCCAAGCAAGACCGGTAGTCGTTCTAGCCGCGGCCGCGCCTGCCCGGTCGGTGGTGATCTGCCACCGCGGCGGAGGAAATGCCCCGCGCAGCCCTGAGCGTGCATCAACCGCTCCATCCGCTTGCGACGCACGTGCACGCCGTCGCGGGCCAGCTGGACAGGACCGGGCGCGCCGTCCCCGATGCTGATTTGCCTGGCGGACCGTGATCCCTGACTTCGGATGACGGTCCTCATCTACCTGGGTCAGAAGGCGGGTCAAAACCAAGTGGGCCTCGTCGTACGCCTGAAAGCTGCCGAATGGCAGCTCACGGATGTGGCCACGGAGCGACGACGACGCGGCATGATCACGACGCTAACAGCGGGTCGGTGCACGAGAGTCAGTTTGCGACCCCGACCGGACTTGAACCGGCGACCTCCGCCGTGACAGGGCGGCGCTCTAACCAGCTGAGCTACGGGGCCTGGAACTACTTGGTGCGCCTTACGGTACTGCAGTGCCCCCAACGGGATTCGAACCCGTGCTACCGCCTTGAAAGGGCGGCGTCCTGGGCCTCTAGACGATGAGGGCGGGCGAGCCGCTCCATGCTACAAGTCCCGCTGGAGTGCCCGATCAGCATAGAGCACGCCCACGCGAACTCGTCACACCGGACGTTCCTTGGGACCTGTCATGCCTTCGGCGCTTGTGCGGCCGCCGGAGGTATGACAGGTCAGCAGCGTAGCTGAGGCTGAAGAGTGGCCGCGTCTCGGGAGGGTGGCACGAGCCGCACCTGTGTCGCATCTGAGCAATCACGCGGCGAGGTGATCGCCTTCCCATAGGCTGCGAAAAATGCGATCTGTCACGCAAGAAACATCGTATGAAAGCCGCCCGACCGCGGTGGCGCACCACAGGAAGGTTGACCGAATGCGCAAGGTTACCGTCGCACTCGCGGCGTCCGCCCTGGCTGCGACGCTCGCGGCTTGCAGTTCCTCGGGCACCGGCCACAGCTCGACGCCCCCCGCGGCACCGGGCACGAACGCTCCGGCACCCGCCAGCGGCACCGGGGCCGATGCGCCACTCGAGGCGGCTCAGTTCGTCCAAGCGGCCACCGCGGCGACCTCGAAGGCGCAGACCGTCAAGTTCAAAGAGTCGATGAATCTGCTCGGAGCGGCCATCACCATGAACGGAGCAGCGCGATTCGGCGATGAGGGAGTCGACGCGAGCGTCACGTCCGACACGCCGATCGGCACGATTCAGGTCGTGATTGTCCAGGGCGTCGTCTACATGAAGATTCCGGGCAAGGGCAAGCCGGGGCGTCCCTGGGTGAAGGGCGACTTTGCCGACCAGGAGCTCGCGCCCGCGCTCAGGCAGGCCGACCCGCGCCAGTGGCTGCAGCTACTCGCCGGCGTCGGAACGCTGAAGCCGGCCGGGCACGACACGATCAACGGGGTGCCGAGCACGCACTACTCGGTCACGGTCGATCTCACCAAGGTCGCGAAGAAGAATGCTGACCTGGCCAAGCTCATCAAGCAGCTCACCGACGAGGGCGTCAAGGTCCAGGACATCCAGATCTGGGTCGATGCCGACAAGCGACCGGTGCGACTCGTCACCTCGATACAACTGCCCAATCCTCGTAGCCCGGCAAACAAGACGACCTCCACCCAGACCGTCGACTACACCGGCTGGGGCGCGCCCGTCACGATCACGGCACCGCCCGCCAGCCAGGTCACCGTCGGTTAGTCGCCACGGCACCAGTGCCCACCCGCCGGGGTGGTGTTCACAGATCAACAGACGGATTCGGTCGATCGTCGACGGAATCCTTCTGTTGATCAGGAACAGGCGCCGTTCGCCGCCCGGCGCTCGCCGGCAACAGTTCGTAGCGCGGATTGGCCAGCGCGAGGTGGCCCTTGTATTCGCCCACCGTCCCGCTCGCACGCAAGATGGCGCCCGGCACGATGCCCGGAATCCGGGTCCGTCCGAAAAATAGCAGCCGCACGCCGCCGGTCTCGTCGAATACCTGCGCTTCAAGACATCTTCCCGCCGTCGTGCCGACCTGCACGATCTTGATCCGGCCCTCGACGACGACTCGCTGCTTCCAGGACACTGCGCCGATCGGCGTGGTGCCGTCGCTGCGGGAGCTATGCGCCGCCACGCCCAACTCATGGTCATCGACGCCGGTCTGCACCCGGGTCGCGGCCAGCGCCGGCTCGAGAGCCGCCTGCCGTTGCCGAGCCTCGAGCCGGGTAACGGCCTCATAGGGCAGCGTCGTGTCGAACGGCACGATCGTCGCCGACACGTGCGGGATCCGGCCGACGGCCTCGGCGATACGGTCGGCCGTCCGGTCATGCAGCAAGCGGTTGGACAGGCGGTGGAATGTGCGCCGCGGCAGCAGGACGGTGACCTCGGCCCGATCCTGCACCACGGCGCTCAGCGCAAGCTCGCCGGCTCCACGGATCAGGCGCCGGTCCGGGCACTCGACGATCTCGAGTGGGAATCTGTCGCCCAACCCCCGTTCGATCCAGTCTCGCTCGAGTTGGCTCGCCACCTCGCTGTCGGTCATGAGGTGGACGGCGCGCAGTTCGGTCGGACGGAGGCTGCCCGCGTAACGAAGCCCGCGCAGCACCGCGAGGTCGAGGCGATCGACGAGCACGAGAACGACGTGCCGTGGATAGTGTGGCGCGGCAGCCTGGTCCTGGCGGATCCAGGTGACAAGGTCCAACGAGTGCGCCTCGTCGCGGTACTGGCGGTTGAGACGCATAAGGATCAGCCACAAGATCGGGAACAGCACCACGACCAGCCAGGCGCCCTCGGTGAACTTCGTGACGGCGAAGATCAGCACCACCGCCGCTGACACGATGCCGCCGGTGAGGCTGATGACGAACCGGTGCCGCCACTTGGCCCCCCGATTGCGGCGGTAGTACCGCGCCATGCCGAGTCCAGCCATCGTGAAACCGGTGAAGACGCCGATCGCGTAGAACGGAATCAGCTTGTCGACGTGCGCGCCGACGATCCCGACCAGCGCCACCGCAGCGACGGTCAGGACGACGATGCCGTTGCTGAACGCGAGCCGGTGCCCGCGACGGGTCAGCTGACGGGGCAGGAACGAGTCCTCGGCGATGAAGTTGGCCAGGAACGGAAAGCCCGTGAACGGGGTGTTGGCGCCGGTGATGAGGATCAGCGCCGTCGCGATCTGCACGACCACGTGCCCGACGTTGCCGTACCAGGAATTGCCGAACGCGGCGTCGGCGACCTGGCTGATCACGGTCGGCGTGCCGTCGACGTACGGGGTCGCGTGCGTCTCGTAGGCGAGGTACGAGACGCCCAGCACGAGCGTGCCGAGAATGCAGCTCATGATCGTGAGCGTCTTGCGCGCGTTTTGCCCCTCCGGGCGTTTGAACGCGCTGACCCCGTTGGAGATCGCTTCGAGGCCGGTCAGTGACGCGCCACCATTCGCGAACGCCTTGAGCAGATAGAAGATCGCGAGGCCCGACAGAATTTGGTTCTGCTTGTCGACGATCGGGATCATGCCCGCCGTATGGCTGTAGGTCGGCAGGTCGCCGAAAATTGCCCGGATGAGGCCGATGACGATGACGAGGCCGGCGGCGGCGACGAAGAAGTAGGTCGGGAAGGCGAACGCCTTGCCGGCCTCGCGCACGCCGCGCAGGTTCCCGTACGCGAGGACCAGCACGACTCCGATCGTGATCGGGGTTGCGATGTCCTGCGGTCGCAGTGCCGGCACGATTGACGTGATCGCCGCGACGCCGGCGGCCGACTGCACCGCAACGGTGACGATGTAGTCGATGAGCAGGGCCACGGCGGCGATCTGCGCGATCTTCGGCCCGAAGTTCTCGCGGGCGACGACGTATGAACCGCCGGCCCGCGTGTAAACGGTGACGACCTCGCGGTACAGCATCGTCATGATCACGAGGACGCCGATGACGACCACGGTCATCGGCATCAGGATGTGGAATCCGGCCAGGCCGAAAACGGGGAGCAGCCAGATCAGCATCTCTTCGGTGCCGTAGGCCGAGGATGAGATGCAGTCGCTGGACAGCACGCCCAGCGCGGCCTTCTTGGAGAGTTTCTCCTCGCCCAGTGCGGCGTTCACCAGCGGCGGACCGAGCAGGCCGCGTTTGATGCGGTAACCAATGCGCTCCGGCAGGTCGACCGAAGCGATCGACGCGCTGGATTGAAAAGTCTCGCTCGCCAGCTTGGGCTGGACGGGCGGATCGGCCGTCATGGGCCAAACGCTAGTGCCTACCGCGGCACGCGCTTGCTCCGCGCGCGATCGCCACTGGCCGGCCGCCGTATCGTGAGAATCGCCACGGTGCCGACCAGCACCTCAGAACAGCCCGTCGACGACGCGAATGGTGCCGACCGGGAGCCCACCGCCCAGGACCGCGAGTTCGTCCAGCTCGGGTGACGAGATTCCGAGCCGACCGAGGGCAGCGACGACGGCTCGGTCGGCGGCCCGCGGAGCGCCGTCGTCGATCTTGACGGCCACCGCCGAGCCGTCCGGCATCGCGGCCGCGAACACACCCTCGGCGCCGTCCTTGGCGATCAGGCCGGGGACGCCCGCCATGAGCTGGGTCGGCGTGCGCCCGGTACCGCCGACCAGCTCGGGGTGGGCACGCATCGCGGCGGCGACACTCCGCGGCGGCCCGTCCGGAGCCGCGGCGATGCGGCCGAATGCGCGGGCGACACCGATCAGCGTCAGCGCGAACAGGGGTGCTCCGCAGCCGTCGACGCCGGTAGCGGCGACCGGTTCGCCGGCGAGGTCCTCGACCGCGGCTCGCACGGCCTGCTGCAGCGGATGCGCCGGGTCGAGGTAGCCGGCGGCGTCCCATCCGTTGGCCCGGCAGGTGAGCAGCATTGCGGCGTGCTTACCCGAGCAGTTCATGCTGATGCGCTGCTGAGGGTGACCCGCGGCGATCCACTCCTCGCGTGCCGCCTCGCCGAGTGGCCAACTCGGCGGGCAGCCCAGGTCGTCCTCGTTGAAGCCGCCCGCGGCGAGCATCTTCCGTACGACGTCGATGTGCCGGGTCTCGCCGGAATGCGACGCGGCGGCCAGCGCCACCTGCTCGGTCGGCACGTCCAGTCCGCGGCGCAGCATGCCCACCGCCTGCAGGGGCTTGTTGGACGAACGGGGGAACATCGCCTGGCTCGGCTCGCCGAGCGCCGCGATGACTTCGCCGGACGCGTCGAGTGCGACCAGGTGCCCGCTGTGCACGCTCTCGACCACACCGGAACGTTCGACCTGGACGAGAGGAACGCCGCGCCGAAGCGCGATCACGGGCGCGGACACATTCCGAGCAGGCGCACGCCGTCGTCGTCGCGCAGCACAGCGGTGATCCAGCCACCCCTGCGGCCATGAGCCAGCAAGGCAACCGGGTCAGCGGCGAGTTCGACCGGGGTGAACGCACGTCGCTCCCAGTCCATGCGGGCCCGGTGGCCGGCGCTCGCGAGTTCCAGCACCGACCCGGCGTCGGCCAGGTTGTTGCGAGCGTCGCGCAGCCGCGAGATCGCCTCATCGAGGGCTTCGACCAGAGACGGATTCGCGTCGCACCAGGTGGCGACGAGGTCGGGCCGGGTGCGGGCGACCCGGGAACCGGACATAGACGAGCGGCGGCGAGCGAGAGCCGAGCGGTCCGCCGGTCAGGCCGGTCAGCGCGAGCACCTCGGCGAGAACGTGTGGCAGGCCGATGACGTGGGCCACCGCGGCGTCCTGGTCGGCAGCGCTGGCCGGCACCGGTTTCGCGCCGAGATCGCAAACCAGCTCGGCCAGGGCCAGCCACGAGCCGAGGTCGGTGTCGTGTTCGAGGGTGAGTGACCACGGCGCGTCACGAAACAGCAGCGGGTCGGCGGCTGCCCAGCCGGTGTTCTCGGTTCCGGCGAGCGGGTGTCCGCCCACGAACCGTGTCGACGGGACGATTTTGCGGGCGAGCTCGAGCACCGGGCCCTTCAGCGTCCCAACGTCGGTCAGCACCGCGCCGGGGGCGAGATGGGGGGCAAGCCATTGCAGGGCGCCCGCGACCTCGGGCAATGGCATGGCCAGGATGACGAGGTCGGCACCGTGCACCGCACTCGCGTCACTGGCCGTGACCGGAAACCCGGAACTGCTCGCCTCCGAGGCGGTCTGCGGGTCGATGTCATACCCCACGACGTCCAGGCCGCTCTGGCGAATGGCATGCAACAGCGAGCCGCCGATGAGGCCCAGGCCGAGCACTGCCGCGCGTCCGAAGGCGGCCGTCATGGGCGGTCGCTGCCCATATCGGAGCCCCGCGGGGCGCTGTGGCGAGAAGTCCTCATGAGTTCGCACGTTATCGCTCTTGCGCGTTCTGACTACCGACGGCACCTTGTGACGTGTCAGGATCAACCCAGCTCGTCAGTGAATTCGCAGGACGGTGGGGCCATGGCGCAGGGCGGGTTCGCGGTCGCGGCTTTCCGCGACGCCGGTCAGTGGCGGTGTGAGCCGCTACCCACGGCTATCGTCGGCGACCTCGGAGCACTGCTGGCAGCGCTTCGCGGGCAGCCGCCCGAGGGCGGTCCGTTCGTGGCGGCCATCGTCGACGACGAGTTCTTCCGATCGCCCGGCAGGACGGGCCGCGTATCTCGTTGCTGCTCTCGGACATGACGGCAGCCGTCGAGTATCCGCTGGCAGAGCAGGCAATGGTCCGCCTCGGCGAGGAGCCGCCGGAAGACGACGAGCTCGACGAGGTCTGGCCGATCGGCGATCTGGACCTGTTCGCCGATCTCGGAATTTCCGAGGACGAGATGGAGCGCGTCCTCGACGATCTCGACGCCTACCCCGACGAGATGCTCGAAACAGTGGTGGAGCGTATCGGCCTGGCTGAGTCCTACGCGCAGGCCACCGAGTCCGCGCGAGTACACCGGTGAGCTACTTCGCCGCCGTGCTCATCCGCGCCGAAGAAGACTGGCGGGCGGAAGAAGTCGACCTCGACGATTGCGAGAGCGTCGAGGACATTGCTGAAACCGTGCGTGACATTCCCGGCGATATCCGGCTTCTGGTCATAGAGCAGGACGACGAATACGCCATGCTCGTCCGCGTCGACAACCTTGACGATCCGCAGATCTTCCTGTCCGACGGGCATGCCGCCGATGTTTACCCGCTTGCCGCCGTGGTGGCCGATGAGTTGGAAGAGATCGGCGAGGACGTGCTCGACGGCGACGAGGACGCCCCGCCCGCGCACGACAGCGCGCCGTTCGGCGACGCGTCCCTCGTCGAGGATCTGGGTACGTCGGCCGGTGAGCTGCTGGAGTTGTGCGCGCACGAGGGCACGCTGCCCATCGACCTGATCGTGGCCGTCTGCGACAAGGCGGGCTGCTCCGAGGCCTTCGAGGCCGTCCGGGTGTGACCGTCTGGCGCCGTCATGATCGAGGCTGACGCGGCGATGGCGGCGGCGCTGTCCGTGGCCCGCTCGGCATTTGCCGCCGACGAGGTGCCGGTGGGCGCCGTCGTGCTCGACTCGTCCGGCGCGGTGATCGCGTCCGCCCACAACGAGCGCGAGACGGCAGACGATCCGACGGCGCACGCGGAGGTGCTGGCGCTTCGCCGGGCGGGCGCGAGGATCGGCTCGTGGCAGCTGACCGGCTGCACACTGGCCGTCACGCTCGAGCCCTGCACCATGTGCGCCGGCGCGATCGTCCTCGCCCGCATTGCCCGGCTCGTGTTCGGAGCGTGGGATCCGAAGGCTGGCGCCGTGGGTTCACTCTGGGACGTCGTGCGCGACCGGCGGCTCAATCACCGGCCCGAGGTGCTGGCCGGGGTCCGGGAAGCCGAGTGCTCGGCGCTGCTCGCGCAGTTCTTCGCCTCGCGCCGGTGACAGCTTCGCCGTGCCGCCTCGCTGCGTTTCGCTTGCGGCGCGGGTTTGCGGTGGACGGGTAGTTCCGTCCCACATGTATCCTCGTCGGCGGTGGCGTGTCCGAGCGGCCTAAGGAGCACGCCTCGAAAGCGTGTGAGGTGCAAGCCTCCGTGGGTTCAAATCCCACCGCCACCGCCCATGAAACAAGGGGAAACGCCGAGTCAGCCATCAAGGCCGACCCGGCGTTTCCGCGCTTAGTCTCAGTTTTAGTCTCAGTTGCATCTCAGTTGCATCTTGCTTCGCGTCTCCATTGATCGCGAGATGGCCACGACTCCGTTTCTGGCAAGCGCGATCGCTCGCTCCAGTGTCGGCTAGCTTGGGCCTCCCGCGCACCGCCAGCGGACCTTCATCCGCTATGCAATACAGAGGTGCACGTCGGGCGGCAATCTTGTCTGTGGAGGACCGACCAGCGCCACAGGACCACGTCCACGACTGCCACGGGCTCACCGAGCCACGCGGCGATCTCGTCGCAGAGGACGTCAACAGATGGCCTGGCCGTCGCCTGAGCTATGCGGACGAGATGTCTGTCGGGTTTTGCTACCTGGACTCCGAGGTTCTTCGCTAGGTGCCGCCACGTCACAGGGCCCATGTATGGCAACGAACGGATAAACGGCTCTGGGTTCTGTTGGAGTGCCGTGAACAGGCTTTTCGGGCCAATCCGGTGAACGACCTTGGCGATCTGCAGCATTGCGTCGATCTTCCGCTCGTTTCGGAAGATCGACAGTGCGGCCGACCGTGCGACCTTCCGATTACGTAGCAGCGGACCAGGGTCGAAGTCATGGAGCGCCAAGATAAGCCGAGCGAACAAGCCCCGGACGACTGACTCGCGCATGCAGCTGAGAGGATGACCCAGCTAGCCTCTCGAAGGAAGGCCTGCGGCGTGCAAGCTGCCTCACCAGCGGCGCCTTGCCATGCGATCTCGCCGACATCTCCAGCTTCTACAACCAAGCGTTTCGCTGCCAGGTACGAGCGGACCACGTCAGCGGTACTTGGAGCCGTGGCACCCACACACACATCGTGCACCCTGCGGCCCCCGATCCCGCGTAGATTCACGCGCCTGCTTGCTTGTGCCTTGCGGCAACCGCGCGGTGTGCTTGGCGGTACGACATCCCTGGGTTGTCCGACAGCAGCTTGCTTATCTCGACCTTGCGGAGGTGTGGCGCTTTCAGTCGATTGAACGAGCGTTCCGGAACCGGCGGAACCATCTCCATTGCCTGTGCGTACCGCTCGCTCATCTGGTCGGACCTTATGACTTCCTGCCCGGTGGGCGGAGGCACTCGATACTCGGCCTTTAGTGCCAACACAATCCGTACTGCGTCGGCTCGGTGTTGCGCCGCCATCCGCCGGTCAACCACTAGATCGATGAGTGTCCGGGCCATGATCGCCGCCGTAAGCCGGCCAACCCAGTCCCGCGCGCAGCCCGGATACCGAGCAGGCGTAATGAAACTCCCGAGCCCGCGAACGCGAACGCCACGCCAGAGCAGTGAGGCTTTTAGCGTGCTGCACAGGAAGATGATGGCGATGACCGATCACGATCTCGCAGCCGAGCCTGCATCGTCAGGCCCTGATCGACCAGCCGCCGTTGCCGGTCTCGCTCGTCCCTGGCTCGTCGAGCCTCATCGTTGCCGGCTGCCTCCCGGCTAGTCATTGAGCAAACGCCGGTCAGCGTGGCCGCCCCTTGTACAACCGCTGACGCAAGGCGTCCGATCGCCGCGCTCACGCCTTGCCGAACGGCACTGTTCGCCTCGCCTAGGTGCGCGTCAATATGGACGGCCTGCCCCGTGATATCCCTGGCGGCCGAGAACGGCTCGCTGGGCGTGTAGTTCCAGGTGAAGGACCATCGAGGCGCGGTCGCGCCGGCCACCGTATCCCGGAACGCATCGACTGCGATGGCCTCGACGTGGTATCCGCCCGACTGCTGCGCGGGCAAATTGCGCAGCACTGACTTTGCGAGCTTGATAGTCGGCACGACGGCTTGACCATTCGCGCGGTTCACTTCGGCGAGGTTCTTAACAATTTGTGCGGTCGGATTTGTCGCCAGGGGGCAGCTTCCATCTTCAGACGCGATCGACGTCCTACCGTCGCGCTCTACCGCAGGCAGGAGTTGTATCTGACTGCCATCTTGATAGGTGATCGTGACAGCTAGCGCTCCGGTAGAGATTTCCAGGACGTCACTGCCGCTGAGCCTCGAGTCAAGCGCCGCCTTGAAACGGGTCAACAGCGTGTCTGGGCTTGCATCGTGATCGTTGACGACGACGAGTGCATCGACGTCACTGAGTCCGTCGACATAGGTGTGCTTGGCGACGCTCCCGCCGAACAAGAGCCGATCGATGTCCGTGGCCAGCTCGCCGATAGCTTCGCGAACCGCATCTAGCCGGCGCCCCACCAATTCGACGTCGCGATCGTTAAAGCCCGCGAGCGCTTCCGCTAGTACTTGATTCAATTCGACTTGCCGCTCCTGCTTCCGTAGGTCGTTTAGAACTTCTTCGCGAAGTCGTCGGACATCCTCTGGCGAGGATGGGTACGCCTCGCTGCTACCACCGCTACCGCCCACCGCTATAACCGCCTTCCAAGACGGGCCTGGACGAGTTCATATATCTCGCGAATCACCTCGTGATGGCCACCGAGTAATTCATACCGATCAGGTTCATTCGCCCAGCGCTCCAGTCGGCCTTTAAGACGGCCGAGTTCCTGCAGGTTAGATATATAGCGCTGTGCATTCCGGCGGACCTGGTGAGCTTGAACCTGCCCAAGCAGAACGGCCAATTCCTCAGGGTGCACGGCTACGCCGTCGTGGTACGCATAGCGAAGCCAGCTAAGGCCGTCGAAGATCTCCGCACCAGCCATGAAATATAAGGGGGTCAGAAGCGGATCGAGGCTTCCGAATACATGGATGGGAACTGCGTCTCCACCAGAGTCGTCCAGAACCGACCGCAGTCGCGCCAGGCAAACCAACCGATCAAGTAGCGTGTCGCCGAGTTCCTTTTCGGTTACCCCAATTACGTCGAAGATGCGCATGTCCGGCGCGTCTGGCGTAATTCGAGGGGGCTCGATGCATAGTTGATCCGCTGGAGGTTTCAGCAGGAAATCAACCTTGACGTGTGGGTGCTTGGCCTTGAACTGCTGCGCTGTTTCACGCTGTTTTTGGTAGCCGGGCCGGCTCAGGTCCGGCTCGTCGTACGTAACCACGAGAAGGTCACGGTCTTTGGGCAGTCGATCGACCAGAGAATCGAAATCGGCGCGCCCGAACGGCCGGCGTTCTTGGTAGCCCTGTCGATCTTGCGCGGCTTTTCGAAGTCGTCACTCAGCTCGTAGCCGCCGCTGTCCACCACCAGGAGCGCGGGCGTCCCGTACACCGTCTGCGAATGATCAGGGCCGAATAGTCGCTCGTAGTCAGGTAGCAGCCCGTGGTGCAAGTCGTAGGCCGAAACCAGGAGTGCTTCGGTGATATCTGCGCTTGTGAAGGGGGGAGCCTACCCGCCTCAGAGACACCGTCGACAACCGGAAGCCCTTTGCTCGATACCGATGGAATCAACAACGGTCCACGCAACCCGGAGCGGGTAAGTGGCAGTTGCCGGCTAGGCGTCGACAAGGCCAGCCGCCCGATCCTTGCAGGACAAGCACTGACCGCACGGTACAGGCCCCGCCTCGCAGCTATACGTTAACGCGAGCGGTACCGCGCGCTCCCTGGCGAGCGCCAGGACTTCCGGAGCTTGTTCCAGTTTCGCGAGCGGCGCCAGCAGGGTGACGGCGCCAGCATGCTGGACGTCAAGCGTCGTGCCCCACGCGTGCAGCCATTGGAGTGAGCAGTCTGGGT
>CAVTSX010000010.1:0-1318868 GCA_963737425.1 uncultured Actinomycetota bacterium | reverse complement strand
CAGTCGCTGCAGGCGATCTCGGCCGCGCGGCGCGCCGACCCGCTCATCGCGCGAGCCGTTCCGTGCGCTCACGTCGAGGGTCCGTATCTGTGTGCTGAGGACGGTCCGCGCGGGGCGCACGACCGCCGTCACCTGCGTGCGCCCGACATCGACGAGTTCCGGCGCTGGCAGCAGGCCGCCGACAGCGCGGTCGGCATCGTCACGCTCGCACCGGAGTTGCCGGGTTCCCCCGGCTACATCGAGGAGATCACGCGCGACGGAGTGGTGGCCGCGATCGGTCACACCGCCGCCGGGCCCGACGACATCACGCGGGCGGTAGCGGCCGGCGCGCGGTTGTCGACGCATCTCGGCAACGGCGCGCACGCCCAATTGCCGCGGCATCCCAACTACATCTGGGAACAACTGGCCGACGATCGGCTGATGGCGAGTTTCATCGCAGACGGCCACCACCTGCCCGCCACGACGTTCGCTGCGATGGTGCGGGCGAAGGGCTCAGGGCGCAGCATCCTGGTCAGCGACAGCGTGGCCATCGCCGGCCGCCCGCCCGGCCGCTACCACGGCCCGATGGGCGCCGACGTGGAACTGAGCGCCGACGGCCGGCTCTCGCTGGTCGGCACCAGCCTGCTGGCCGGCGCCGCCCGGAGCCTGCGCGAATGCATCGCCTGGGCCGTGTACACAGCCGGTTTCGCGCTGGCCGATGCAGTCGCGATGGCGTCGGCCAATCCGAGCCGGCTGTTCCCGTCGGCCACTCTCGCGTTCCGGTCGGTCGACGTCGGCGGTCCGGCCGACCTGACGCTTGCTCGTCTGGACGCGGCGCGTGGCGAGATCGAGATCGTCGCCACCGTGATCGGAGGAACCGTCGTGTACGAGACCAGCGATGCCCCGGTCGGGACGAAGCTGTGAGCACGGGCATCCGGGCCGGCCTCAGCGCGCTGGAGATCACGCCGCCGCCCGGCCTGCCGATGGCAGGGTTCGCCGCGCGAAGCGGCGCGGCCGAGGGTGTGCACGACCCGCTCTACGTGCGCGCCCTGGTCGTGTCCGGCGACGAGCCGGACGACGCCGAGACGGCACTGATCGTCGCCGACCTGCTGCGCCTCACGCCCGGCGATGCCATGGCGATCCGCGAGCGGGTGGCGCGCCAGACGGGCATTGCCTCCGGCGCGGTCATGCTCGCGACCACGCACACGCACGGCGGACCCGAGACCGACGACCGGCGGCCGGGGACGGCGGCCGTGCGCGACTACGTCGAGCACGTCAGCGACATCGTCGTACGGGCCGTGACCGATGCGGCCGGCAACCGGGTCGCGGCGCGGATGACGCTGAACTTCGGCCGCGAGGAGACGGTCGGCAAGAATCGGCGTCGACCGGGTGGCGTCACCGACCCCGCCGTGTCGACGATCCGGATCGAGGCCACCTCCGGCGACGTGATCGGCATTGTCTGCGGCTACGCCTGCCATCCGGTGACCCTCGGACCCGACAACCGGCAGATCACCGCCGACTACCCGGGCGCCGTCGTCCGTGCGCTGGAAGGCGTCTATCCGGGAGCGGTCGCGATGTTCCTGACCGGATGCGCCGGCCAGATCAACACCGGCCATGCCGCGGAGGCCAGTCTCTCGACGCAGTCGAGCGTGGTGCGCACCTTCAGCGAGATGAGTCGCCTCGGCCGCGCTCTGGCCGGCGCCGCCGTGCAGGCGGGCGAGCGGGCCACGGGCCCGCGCGGGACGCCGCTCGCGGTGGCCCCCCGCGCAACGGCCGGGCCGCAGGTGCGAGCAGCAACTGTCGACGTGGCGGCGCCCCGCCTTCCGGTCGACGATCCGGCGCGGTTTCGTGCGATGGCCGCCGACTGGCGCGCCGAATCGCAGTCCGGGGACGCCGACGGCCGGCCCGAGGACCGTGACCGGCTGCGTCGCTGGGCCGACTGGGCCGATCGGATGGCCGCCTCGTCCCCGCATGACGAGGCGATGACACTGGACGTCACGGCGTTGCGGTGGGGGAGTATCCGCATGGTGGGCCTGCCGGGCGAACCCTTCGTCGAGTTCGGCCTCGACATTCGGCAGCGGGCCGGCGCGGACGTCTTCGTCGTGGGCTACGCGAACGGTTGTCCGGGCTACGTGCCGCACCGGTCGGCCTATGCCGAAGGCGGTTACGAGGTATTGCACGCGCACCGCGGGTACGGCGAGCCGGCCGCTTTCGCGCCGGAAGCCGGCGAGCGACTGGTCGAGGCGGCATTGCAGGCGATCGACAAGCTCGGACGACCCGAGTCGGCAGCACCATGAGCGAACCGCCGAGGGCGCCGGGCGATCCGTTGTTCGTGCGGACATACGACAGCCTGCACGCCGGCGTGTTCGCCTCGGCCGCCGAGCTCGGCGCGGCGAGTGCGCGGGACTTCGCCGAAGCCGTCCGGGAATTGCTGGTCACGCGCGAGACCATCGCCGCGATCTTTGCCTGTGCCCCCTCACAACTACCCTTCCTGCAAGCGCTTCGCTGCCGCGACGATGTCGAGTGGGCACGCGTGCATGTGTTGCACATGGACGAATACCTGGGCATGTCGGACGAGCATCCGGCCAGCTTTCGCCGCTTCCTGCGCGAGCAGTTGGTCGACCAGGTGCAGCCGCGCAGCTTCGAGCCGCTGCGCGGTGATGCCCCTGACGCCGACCACGAAATTGCCCGCTACTCCAGGCTGATCGAAGACCTGGATCCGACCGTCTGCGTCATGGGGATCGGCGAGAACGGGCACTTGGCGTTCAACGATCCGCCGGCCGACTTCGACACCGGCGAGCTGGTCCGCGCCGTCGAACTGGACGAGGCGAGCCGGACCCAGCAATGGCGGGAGGGTCACTTCCCAACTCTCGACGCGGTGCCCACCCGGGCGCTCTCGTTGACGATTCCCGCGCTGCTGCGGGCGAGGCATGTGTTCGCCGTCGTACCCGAACGACGCAAGGCAGCGGCCGTGCGAGCGGCGTTGTCCGGCGGCGTGTCGCCCGACTGCCCGGCATCGATCCTGTCAACAGTGCGGGGCGCTCGGCTGTACCTTGACGTGGAATCGGCTGCCCTTCTCGGGTGAGAGCAAGCCGACAGGCGACGGGCGGTGGCCGCGTTGACAGAGGTGCGGCGCTCCATCTACCGTCACAGACAACCGGAGGTCAGACCACTGACAATTTCGGCGATGATCGTCAAGCCGCCCGGGGTACTGCTTTGACTCGTGTCGTGAAGGACGGAAGGGGCTTCTTCGTGTACCAGAGTTTTCTTGTCCACGCGCCGGACGATGCGGTCGGCGTCGCCGTCGCGGACATTTCGCCCGGCTCGCCGGCTCGTGGGCGGGTGCAGGACGGCGGCGGTGAGCTCGAGGTCGCGATCGTCGATGCGATCCCGCTCGGGCACAAGCTCGCCCTGCGCGGCATCACGGCCGGGGATCAGGTCATCGAATACGGCACGGTCATCGGGCGCGCGACTCGCGACATCCAGGCGGGCGAGCACGTCCATGTCCACAACCTGAAGGGAGAGCGCTGGGCATGAGCAATCACCTCACGTTCCAGGGCTACCGCCGGGCAAACGGCGCGGTCGGCTGCCGCAACCACGTCGTGATCCTGCCCGTCGATGACATCTCGAACGCGGCGGCAGAAGCCGTGGCGAAGGTCGTTCAAGGCACGCTTGCACTACCGCACCCGTACGGGCGACTGCAGTTCGGCCCGGACCTGGAGTTGCACTTCCGCACGCTTATCGGCACTGGCGCGAATCCGAATGTCGCGGCGGTCGTCGTCATCGGTATCGAGCCGAACTGGACCGCCCGGGTGGCCGACGGCATCGCGGCAACCGGTAAGCCGGTCGCTTCGTTCTCGATCGAGGGTTCCGGAGACCTCAAGATCATCGAGCGCGCCAGCCGCGCGGCGGCGGAGCTCGTCAAGGGCGCAACTGCCTTGCTGCGCGAAGAGATCCCGTTGACGGAAATGATGATCAGCACGAAGTGTGGTGAGTCAGACACGACGTCCGGGCTCGGCTCGAACCCGACGATCGGCCGCTTCGCCGAACGATTCACCGCGGCCGGCGGGACGTTCTTCTTCGGCGAAACCTCGGAATTGACCGGTGGCGAGCACATCGTGGCCGATCGCATCGGCGACCCCGACCTGCGCGAGAAGTTCCAACGCCTGTTCGACGAGCACCAGCGTTGCATCCTCGAGCAGGAGGCGAACCTGCTCGGATCGCAACCCACCGAGGGCAACATTGCGGGTGGCCTCACCACGATCGAGGAGAAGGCGCTGGGCAATATCCAGAAGATCGGCAGCGCCAAGATCGACGGCGTACTGGAGATGGCAGAGGCCCCGACCCGGCCCGGCCTGCAGTTCATGGACACATCGTCTGCCGCGGCCGAGTCCGTGACCCTGTTCGCGGCGGGTGGTGCGGCGCTGCACCTGTTCACCACGGGCCAGGGCAACATCATCGGAAACCCGATCATCCCAGTGCTCAAACTGACTGCGAATCCCAAGACGGTCTCGACGATGTCCGAGCACATCGACCTCGACGTCTCGCGCGTGATCACCGAGGACATGACCCTTGACGCCGCGGCCGACGCGGTCGAAGACATTGTCGTCGCGACCGCGTCGGGCCAATGGGCTGCTGCGGAGATTCTCGGTCACCGCGAGTTCGTCCTGACCCGCCTGCACCGGACGGCGTAGTACTACAGGCGTATATCGCGCCTGGACGGGTGCGACGCTCCCGGACCTCTCGCACGAGTCTTGATCATCTCTGCTGAGTCCGCCATCGCTCGCGGTTTCGCCAGAGATGATCAAGACGCGTGGCCTCAGTCGAGAAAGCGGCGCAGCACATTCATCGTGACCTGCGAGATTGCGTCGTCGACGGGCAGGGAGCAGGGGTAGTTGATCGAGCCGGCGGCGAATACCGCGCCGCCGCTCGGCACTTCGTAATACGCCATCTCGGCGCCGGAGCCGCCCGGATTGATTCCTTTGGCAAGCAGTTTCGTCCCGGGCGGCGAACTGGGGGAGAGCTTGTCCATCTCGTGTCCGGACGCTCCACCCGGGCAGCGGGTGTGCAGGCACTGCCGACCGAACAGGTCGTCGGCGCGCAGGCCGGTTCCCTCGAACACCCAGTGCGTGGCGTCGCGAACCTGGTACGGCGCGCCGGTCATCATGCCCGCCCGGGTGAATCCCACACCGAGCAGGTTCGCCTCGGGTTCGTAGCGCATGCCGAACCGGCTCTGCAGGCCGGGGCGGTCGGCGTCGAGCACGCGCCCGTCGCCGTTGCGCACCAGCATGGTCTGCGGATCGGGCAGCTCGATCTCGCAGTTGACCCCGTTGCCGCCGAGATACATGAGCCGGCCACCGCGGTCGTGCACCCAGGCGCGTACGCGGTCGTACATGTTCCGCGACCAGTACTCCGGATGTGTGTTGAGGACCAGCACCCGGTAGGCGTCGAGATCGACCTCGCCGAAGTGCAGTTGAACGTCGGCGTAGAGGTCGTAGCCCACGTTCTGACGTTCCAGCCAGCCCAGCAGGCGCCACTCGGCCGAGGCCAGCCCGCACGCGTCTCTGCCCTGGACGGGGTCGGTGATCTGCTCGTCGAGTGGCACGGCGTTCGCCGGTTCGGGGCGGTCGAACGACAGCGGGGCGTAGTCGTCGACCGGCCATACCTCGGCGTCCGGTCGCGCATAGCGTTCGAGGTCCTGACGGCGATTGACCGATGGCGTCGGCGAAAGTGCGATGGGGTCGATGTAGTTGCTGCGGCCGCCGAAGTTGTTGTACGCGTTCCAGGTGGCCGACGAGGCCAGCACGGCGACCTGCGCCTGGGGTGCCGCCGGTGCGACGATCCACGGAAACGACGTGAACTGTCCGGTCGCGGTGTGGACGTGCAGGAAGTACAGCCCGGAACGGTCCGGCGCGGCCACCGTCAACGGGTCGTGCCAGCCGACGCCGTGGCGGGTGTAGTCGCCGTCGGGCGTGATCCGGCGGGTGGCGCCCGGAGCATGGCTGTCATAGCCGAGTGGTCGCACGAGTTCCTTCTGCCACCCGTAGCGCCAGAGCTCGACCTGATACGGCGCGGGGGAGTGCACGCGTACCTCAGCGCTCTCGCCCGCAGCGGCCCATTTCGGCCACGCGTAACCCAGCACGCGATCGCTCAACAGCCGAAGTTGGAGCGGGTTTCCCTCGGTGAGCTCGGCCGTCGTGCGCTTCGGACCGTACCCGTCCCGGTTGATGACCACCTCGTAGACGCCGGGCGGGGCCGCGGTATGGACCGCCCCGGATGCCCGCGAATGCGCCTCGTACGAGCGCCCGTTGCTGATCAGTTCGACGGCAGCGTCCGCGACCGCAACGAAGTTCTCATCGCTCACGTACCCCAGCAGCATCAGGACTCCTCGTCGGCGGACTGTTGACAGTGGCGACAATTCTTCATTAATCTAGCAACATAGACCTTGGTTCAGCATTGTGAACTAATGCCCTTGAACTTGGAGGTTGCCATGACGCACCAGCGTCTGCGTCGGCACATTCGTCACCGCCGGACGTCGGCGCTGGCCGCCGGCATCGTCATGTTGGCACCTTTCGCCTTCGCGCACAGCGTCGCGCAGGCTGTGCCCCGAGTACCAGGAACCGTCGGCTGCCCTAGCAGCGCGCCCGCGCTCGCGTTGAGCGACGCGTACAAGGCGAACGTCGAACAGGCACTCAACTCTGGCACCGACCTCATGGGTAAGGCAGCCCTCGCGGCACCCGGCGGGCCGTCCTACGACAACGTCAAGAACGATCTGACGCCGCTGATGTATTCGCTGGCACCAGCCGCGAGCGGCAGCTATCTGACCGACTCCGGCGTGTATTACCTGCCGTTCGGGCAACCGGTCGGGCCGGCTGATCCGGGCAGCGTCGCGTTGCACGTCGCAGACGGCAGCCAGATCATCTCCACCAAGAGCGGCAACCGCAGCATGCGCGTGTTCATCGGGACGTCCGGTGCCGAGCGCTACGGCGAGTGCCTGGCCGACCTCGCAACACCCCGCCTGCGCAATGGATACCTGCCGGTGCTCGACACGACCTATCGCGACCACGACGGCGTGCGCTACCAGCAGGAGTCCTTCGCCACCGACATCCCCGGCACCGGTCTGCTGGCCAGCTACGTGAAGATCTCAGCCGACCCGGGTAGTTCGCACCTGAACGCCACCCAGATCCGCGTGCAGGAATGCCCGACGTGCAACCTGGTGCAGGACGGAAACCGCCTGGTCGATTCGGCCGGCAAGACCTATCTGTATTTCTCACCGGGAGCGACGTACTCGGGCGGCAACCTCGTCTACGACGTCGGCCTGGGGCGTCCCAGCGACAGCGTCTACATCGTGCGAGTCAACGACGCCGCCGCGGACGCCCCTGACGTGACGGCGGATGCAGGAGGTTACGCGACCGCGTTGGCTGGGACGTCGGAGTACTGGAACGGGCGCCTGGCGCAGGGCGCGAGGTTCTCGGTCCCGGAACCACTGGTCATGGACGCGCAGCGCAACCTGCTCATCCAGAACCTGTTCATGACGTGGCGCTACAGCCTCGGCAATGCCTACGAGGCGTTCTACCAGCCCGAGAGCAGCGACACGGTCGGCACCTTGGGCGCGTACGGATTCACCGACGCCTACCAGGCGTCGCTGCAGGCACTGCTGCCTCTGTCGAAGGGGTCCGACCGTCGTAACTGGGAGGAAGGCGAGAAGCTCTTCCACGCGGCGGACTACTACCGGCTTACCGGCGACAAGGCGTTCATCGAGAGCAACGATGCCGCGTACGCCGGCTACGCGGCCGACCTCGCGGCGCAGCAGGCGGCCGACCCGAACGGTCTGCTGGAGCCGCAGCAGTACTCCAGCGACATCAACCACGACGTGTACGGCCTGCACCAGATCGGGGTCGCCATCAAGGGCCTGAAGGCGATGCTCGGCGTGTGGCACGACATCGGGCGCCAGGACCTCGTCGACACGTACACACCGGTGGCAGCCTCGCTGGAGACGGCGTTCGGCAGCGCGGTCAGCGCGTCGAGCGCCACCCTGCCGGACGGTTCGCTGTTCACGCCGGCCGATCTGCTCGACGGCACCGGGCCCTTCGACCCGATCACGGCGACAACGCTCGGCGGCTACTGGAACCTCGTGGCGTGGTACGGCTTCGCGGCCGGTGCGTACGCGCCGGGCAGCCCGCAGGCGCAGGCGACCCTTAAGTACGCCTACGACCACGGCTCGCGCCTGCTCGGCCTGCTGCGCGCCAGGGACAGCGCCGTCGACGACGTGTACGGCGTCGAGCAGACGAATTTCCTGGCCGACAACGATCAGGCCGATCAGCTCGTCCTGAGCCTCTACGGCAAGCTGGCCGCAGGCATGACCCGCGGGACGTTCGTCGCCGGAGAGTCCGACAACATCGGGCCGATCGCGACGAAGTGGCCGCTGCAGTCGGGCTACTGCGCGATCGGCCAGCCGTGCACGCCCCCGAGCGCGCACGACGGGTGGACGCCCGACGAGTACTACCGGGCCATGTACCAGGCACCCAACGGCGCGAACAACACCATGTTCCTCGACACCCTGCACCAGATGCTGGTTCACGAAGTCGACGACGCGAACGTGGCACCGGTCGGCCTGCAGTTGGCATTCGCCACGCCACGCGCGTGGCTCGCCGACGGCAAGACGATCTCGGTCGAAGGTGCCCCGACCGCATTCGGGCCGCTGTCGTACCGGATTCACTCGCAACTGAGCCACCACCTGGTGACGGCCGCCGTCGACGTTCCGGCGCACGCCCCGGCGTCGCTGCAACTGCGCCTGCGGGTTCCGGCCGGAAACACCTTGACCGTGGTCACCGTGAACGGTCGCCCCGTGCCGGGTGTCGACCGGGCGTCCGGCACGATCGATCTCTCCGGAATGTCCGGCCCGCTGAGGGTGCAGGCGTGGTACACGAGCGCGCACTAGCCACGGCCGACATCACGGCAGCCGCGCGGGACGCCGGGCTCGCTGGGCGCCCGGTGTGCGTCCACTCGTCGCTGCGGTCGTTCGGGCACGTCGTCGACGGCCCGGACGGCGTGGTGCAGGGCCTGCTCGGTGCCGGCTGCACCGCCCTCGTGCCTACGTCGAGCTTCCGGTTCTGCCGCGCTCCGAAGCCGGCCGGCGCGCCCAGTTGGCCGTTCAATTCCGAGGACGACGGCAGCATCCCGCCGCCGGGCACCGTCCCGTCACAAGGCTTCGACGTCACCGCGGAGTTCGTCGACCCGGCCATGGGGGCGGTTCCTGCAGCGGTGCTTCGGAATCCGAGCCGGGTCCGCGGCGACCATCCGCTGAACTCGTTCACCGCGATCGGCCCGGACGCAGTCGGCCTGGTGGGTGGACAGACCGCGGCCGACGTGTACGCGCCGCTGGCCGAACTGGTGGCACGTGGCGGCGCCGTGGTCTGCATGGGCGTCGGCCTGGACGCGATGACGCTGCTCCACCTGGCCGAAGCCGGCGCCGGTCTGCGGCTGCTGCATCGCTGGGCACTGCTTTCTGACGGTCGTGTCGTCGAGGCAGTGCACGGCGGTTGCTCACGCGGGTTCGAGCGCCTGGCCGATGCCGTCGACCCGGTAGAGCGAACTCGATCGGTCGGCTCGAGCCGCTGGCGGGTATTCGACGCGGCGGAGATCCTCGCGACCGCCACCGAGCGATTCCGGAACGTGCCGACTGCGGGCCTGTGCGAGTTCGCCGACTGCGTCCGGTGTCGCGATCAGGCCGCGTGCGCGGCGGCGCGGGATTTGCCCGATCCGGCAAGGCCTTCAGAAACCGCTCGTTGACACCATCTGAGCGTGGGCCTTAGCGTGGTCAGTATACAAAACCAGGTTTCACCGAACCGAACTGAACCGAATCAGGTGGGCAATGATCGTAGACGTCCACACCCACGTCTTCTGGTATCCCGATCATCTCGAGGAGCAGCTCGTCCAGGAGGCGCTGGCCGCCAAGCTGGTCAAGATCGAGACCTCGGGCGGGCGTGCGTACGCCCCGAGCCTCGACCTGCATTCCAACGACGCGCGTCCGAAAGAACACCTGGCGGCCACCGCCGATGCCGACCGGGTCATCGTGTTCGGCTTGCGGGCAAAGGCCACGGGCTACGACGCGCCCAACGAGGTCATCGCCGACTACGCGCGAGAGCATCCGGACAAGCTCGAAGGCTGGGCATCGGTCGACCCGACCGATGCCGATTGCGTCGAGCAGTTTCGCTACTGCGTCGACGAACTCGGCCTGCGCGGCCTCAAGGTCGGGCCGGTGTACCAGCATTTCGACCCGCGGGACCCGGCCTACTGGCCGCTCTTCGCGGAATGCGAACGCCGCGACCTGCCGGTGATGGTCCACATGGGCACGACGTATCCGAGCAAGGCGCGCCTCGAGTTCGCCAAGCCGCTGCTGCTCGAGCCGCTGATCATGGCGCATCCGGCGCTGCGCATCATCATCGCCCACCTCGGGCACCCCTGGGAGGAAGATACGGTCGCGCTCATCCGCAAGAGCCCGCGCGTGTTCAGCGACATTTCCGCGCTGCATTTCCGGCCGTGGCGGTTCTGGCAGGCACTGGCGACCGCAACCGAATACGGGGTCATGCACAAACTGCTGCTGGGCAGCGACTTTCCCAACGGGACGACGGCTGATGCCATCGCTGGTCTGGCCGCCGTGAACGACATCGTCGAGGGCACGAGGTTGCCGCGCATACCCGATCAGGCCCGCGATGCGATCGTCCACGAAAACTGGAAACGGTTCTTCGGGGCGGCATGACCAATCCGCTTCGGATCGTGCTGATCGGCTGCGGCGATATCGCCGCCAGCGCGCACCTGCCTGCGCTGGGCAGATCCGCTGCGGCCGAACTGGTTGCCGTGGTCGATCCGGACGAGGGCCGCCGATCGGCGATCGCCGCGGAATACGGCGTGCCGGCGTTCGCGGAACTTTCCGCCGCGATGGCCCGATCCCCGCAGGCCGCCATCGTGGCGACGCCTCCCGACGTCACGGCGGCGCTGGCGCACGAAGCGCTCGATCACAACCTGCACGTGCTGTGCGAGAAACCTATGGCCACCGAGCTGGCCGACGCGCGGCGCCTGCACGCGCGGGCAGCGGGCAGCGACCGGATCGTCCAGGTCGGTTTCGTCAACCGCTTCTCGCCACTCGTGCAGTCAGTGCGCGAGGCGATCGCGAGCGGACGCCTGGGCCGCCCGCTCGTGTTCACCCTGGGCGCCTACGACGAGCGATACGACCCGGCCGATGCCGCACATCTGGGCCGCATGACGAGATTCCTGCAGCGAGCGCCCTCGTTCGTCCATGAGGGAGCACATCTCGTCGACTACGTCGCGTTCCTGACCGGGGCCAGGCCGACCCGGGTGAGCGCGGCGGGACGCTGCACGTCACCGGCCTTTCCGAGCGAGAACTTCGTGGCAGCGACGGTCGAGTGGGACAACGGCGACCTGGCGCGACTGGAGGTCGGCTGGCTCTTCCCGGCCCTGCCACCGGGGCATTTCCGGGTGTTGGGTCCGAGCGGTTCGGCCGAGATCGTGCGACGAGAGGGCCGTTTGGCTTTCGACGACGGCGATTCTCACGTGGAGCAGTGCCTCGACGCCGACTGGAACAGCGTGTCCTTCGATGGCCAATTGGCGCATTTCGTCGACGCCGTGCACGGCCGGGTGGTGCCCGGACCGACGACGCTCGACGGCCTGGCCAGCCTGGAATTGACCGCAGCCGTAGTGCGCTCCATGCGTGAGGCACGCCAGATCGACCTGCGCAGCAAGGCGATGGAAGCGGCCGCGCCATGACCGCACGTGACCCGCTGCAGTCCTTCGACCTTGCGACGCGCCTGGACCTCGTCGCCAGACCGTCCGACCTGCTCGTGCTTCCGGTCGGCGCGTGCGAGCAGCACGGTCCGCATCTACCCACGGGTACGGACACTCTCGTGGTCACCGAGATCGCGCATCGGGCGGCTACCGCGCTTCGCGACGAGTTCCGGGTGGTCGTTGCGCCGACGCTGCCGGTCGGATATTCGCGTCACCACCTTCCGTTCGGGGCGACGATCTCGGTTTCGGCAGCGACCTACCAGCAATTGCTGATCGAGATGTGCGGGTCGCTCGTCGATGCAGGCTTCCGCCAGATCTTCGTGCTGAACGGGCATGGCGGCAACGCCGACATCGTCAACGTCGTCGCTCGTGAGGTGGCTCTGGCGCGCGATATCACCGTCGGCGCCGGGTCGTACTGGGTCATGGCGTGGGACGCGCTCGTCGCCTGTGGGGCGCACGAACTCACGCGCCTGCCGGGCCACGCCGGCGCGTTCGAGACCTCCGTCGTCATGGCCTTGCGGCCCGACCTCGTTCGCGCCGCCACGATGCCCGTACGCGCGGGCCAGTTCAGCAGCAGACCAGAGGGATTTCACGGCCCGTACCTGGCCGAGGACCAGCAGAACTGGCGCGACATCGACGGGTACAGCGACAACCCCGCCGCCGCGAGCGCCGAGAACGGACGCGCGTGGTTGGACGCAACGGTTCACGCGGTTGTGGCGCAGTTGCGCCGCTTCCACGCCGACGCGCGGAGTAGCGATGACCGACGATCACCGTCCGAATGCACGTAGGTTTGACGAGTAACCAAGGGGCACATGTGACGACAACACCGGCCGATGTGCGTCGGCGCGGCAGGCCTGCCGCCGCGGCGCGCGAGAAGCAGAGCAAGTACTCCACTCCGGCGGTCGAGAAGGCATTCGCCGTGCTCGAACTGATCTCACGCCGCGAGCAGGGCGCTCGGATGGTGGATGTCGTCGAACTACTGGCGTTGCCCAAGAGCAGTGCGTTCGTCCTGCTCACCAGCCTGGAGCAGCTCGGTTATCTCGCCCGCGACGCCGAGGGGCGCTATCGGCTCACCTCGCGCATGTTCGAACTGGGCATGCGGGCCATGCGCAATCTCGACGTCGCCAAGGTGGCCGAACCGCACCTGGAGAAGCTCCGGGAGATGACGGGCATGACCGTGCACCTCGCGGGCATCGACGACAGCTCGGTCGTGTACCTGCGAAAGCTCGACGGTCCGGGGCTGGTGCGCTTCGACACCTACGTCGGCAAGCGCGTCTCGGTGCACCTGACCGGTGTCGGCAAGGCACTGGCGGCGTATCTGCCCGACGACGAACTCGATCGCGTTACCCGGAGCCTCGATTTCAGCAGTGGAACGGAAAAGAGCATTCAATCAGCCCGTGCTTTCAAGGCCAATCTCAAGAAGGTTCGAGAACGTGGCTACGCACTTGACGAAGAGGAGGAGGAACCCGGCGTGCGATGTGTCGCGGCTCCCATCCGCAACCATCGCGGCGAGGTGGTCGCATCAACCGGCGTCGTGGGCCTGAATCGCGATCTGACCGGCGCCGCGCTGACTCGGGTAGCGGCGGCCGTGGTCGAGACGGCCGCGGCGATCTCGCTGCAATTGGGCGCGCCGGCTGAGCAGTAGACCGCTGAATTTGATCGCTATTTGATCACCGCGTGTTCGTGCTGAAACACGCGGGTAATAGGCATGTCCTTGAGCGTTCAATTCAGGTGATCTTGTCGGCCGAGAATGGCCACAATTGAACAGCTCGCGACTCTTGACTGGAACGGCCACCGTGCCATACTCAGCGCATGTCCGGAACCATGATTCCAAATACTGAACCTGGCGGCGACGGCAGGTATCAGGTCCACAACGGCGAACTCGCGGCGTACCTCACCGAGATCGGAGTCCTGAACGGGAGCCGCACGGACGTCAGTGGTCTGATCACTTCTACTGCCACCTTCCCGGACGGCGAGCCGTACCACATCGAGATCCCGTCCGTCGAAGGGCCGGAGGCGCTGCGGGCGGTTCTGGACACTGCGCGCGAGTACGGCCTGCGCGTAGATCGCATCAGTCAGGGCAGCGGAATCATGATGCAGACCGACGACGAGATCCGCGAGATGGTTCAGATCGGCCGGGAGAACTCCGTGGAGATCTGCCTGTTCGTCGGGCCGCGCGCGGAATGGGACATCGGCCTGCAGGCATCGAGCAAGGCCGGGCGCAGCGTCGCGGCAACCTTGCGCGGTGAGGAGCAACTGCTTGCGGCAATCGAAGATGTCCGCCACGGCTGCGAACTCGGGCTGCGATCCGTACTGGTAGCCGATCTCGGGCATCTTTGGGTACTGGGCAAGATGCGCGCGTCCGGGGTCCTGCCCGCCGACCTGCGCATGAAGGTCTCGGCGTCCATGCCGGCGTCCAATCCCGCTACCGCAAGGCTGTTGGAGGATCTCGGCGCCGACACCATCAACGTGCCGGTCGACCTCTCGGTCGCGCAACTGGCCGGCCTGCGATCCGCCATCGATGTGCCCATTGACATCTACATCGAGGCGCCCGACGATTTCGGCGCGCCGTTGCGGTATTACGACGTGCCCGAAATCGTGCGCGTGACCGCGCCGGTGCATCTGAAGTTCGCCGTGCGCAATGCCGCCGGGCTGTATCCGTACGGGCACCACCTCAGAGCGCACGCCCTGGACACCGCACGCGAGCGCGTGCGCCGGGCGACACTCGCCATCCAGATTCTCGACCGCGTCAACCGCGCACGCAAAGCCGATCTCGTGAACGGCCTGACGCACAACCTGTCCAGCTAGCAAAACGCCGTGGCGCAATACGTCTCGAGGCGCCGTCGAAGGGAACGGACACGATGAGAACGTCGAAAAGCTTGCGGATCATAGGTGTGGGTTGTGTTGTACTCGCCGTGGCTGCTGCCTGCTCCAGCAACAGCGGTGGGAAGAAGACTGGCGTAGGCAGCGGGACGCTGACCTACGGCTATTCCGGCGGTGGGCTCACCAGCCTGAATCCGAACACGATCAATTCGGCGACCGAGCAGCCCGTCGCGCCGCTGCTCTTCGACAGCCTGACGAAGATCGCTCAGGACGGAAGCACCCAGCCCGACCTCGCGACGTCCTGGAAGAGTTCCCCTGACCTGAAGACGTGGACGTTCACCCTGAAGGATGGCGTGAAGTACCACAGCGGCAAGGCGTTCACCGCCCAGGACGCAGTCAAGAACATCAAGTACGTCCTGGACCCGAGCCATGCATCGCAGCAGTTGAACTTCATCAGCAGCGTGCAGTCGGCCACGGCATCCAACGACACGACGCTCGTGCTCAATCTCAAGACACCGAACGCCTTGCTGCCGACGGCCCTTGCCAACATTTACATGACCAACGTCGACACGGTCGGCGCGGTGAACCAGAACGGCGACGGTACCGGGCCGTTCCGGCTCACCCAGTTCGTCCCGGACGATCACGTGCTGCTAGCGGCGTTCCCGGGTTACTGGGGCCAGAAGGCGAAGCTCAGCACGATCCGGATTCAGCGCGCAGCCGACCTCACCAGTGCGATGACGTCGCTGACGACCGGTGCGATCGACGTGCTGTGGGGCGTTTCGCCTGCTGACGTCGGGCATCTGAAGAACGCGTCGAACATTCACGTGATCCAGCCGAGCGTGAGTTCCGGCGACACCGTCTGGGAGCTCGACACGACCTCGGCGCCGTTCGACAACCCCAAGGCACGTCAGGCCCTGGCGTACGCAGCCGACCGCGCCACCATGCAGTCGGCCGCTTTCGGCGGGATCGGTGACGTGGCGCCCACGAACGACCTGCTGCCCGCGAAGAGCCCGGCCTACGCCAGCAACCAGACCGCGTACGCATTCGACCTGCAGAAAGCCAAGCAACTCTTCGACGAGGCCGGCGTGAAACCAGGCACCACGTTCACGTTCTGGACCGTTGCCGGCCGGCACCCCGAATGGGTCAGCATGGCCGAGATCCTGCAGCAGGACCTGCAGAAGATCGGCCTCAAGCTCCAGATCAAGCAGCAGGAAGTCAGCGCCTGGCTGAAGGCATTCTTCCCGGCCGGCAAGAAGTTCCCGGGCATGATCGTTGCGAACTTCTGGAACCTCAAGCCGACGCCCGCGTACGCGCTGAAGTGGTACGCCGGTGGATGTGAGTGCAACTGGTCAGACGCCAAGTACAACAGCCTTCTGCAGCAGGCGTTGCAGGCCCCGAGCGATTCGGCGCGCACCGCGATCTACGCCCAGATGCAGCAGATCATCAATGAGCAGGTGCCCTCGATCGTGCTGATGCAGAACGCCACCGTCGTCGCAGCGTCGACCAAGGTCGACGGCATCTGGACGACGAGCGACGGCACTCCGATCCTCACGCAGGCCTCGGTCAGCTGAGGCCGGCTCACGTAGCGGAGACTGGTCCTACATGGAGGTTGCTCGTTACGTCGCACGACGGTTGATCACCGGCGTGGTGATGCTCATCGTCGCCTCGCTGGTGATCTTCGTCGTGCTGCGCATCCTGCCCGGAGATCCGGCGACGACGCTGCTCGGCAACGTGCACGGTGTCGATCCGCAGGTTCTGGCGCAGACGCGGCACACGTTCGGGCTCGACCGGCCCTTGCTCGTGCAGTACTGGTCGTGGCTGTCCGGCGTGTTCACCGGAGACTTCGGTACGTCCTACTTCAGCCAGGAGCCGGTGCAGACGCTCGTTGGTCCGCGGATCTGGCCGACGGTCGAGCTGACCGTCGTCGCCCTCCTGCTGGCGCTGGCGTTCGCGATCCCGGCGGCGATCATGGCGGCGATCCGTCCCCGCGGCGTCCTCGACCGGGTGGTCACGACGATCGCGTCGGTCGGCATGTCGGCGCCGGCATTCCTCACCGCCATCGCCCTCATCGTCGTGTTCGCGGTGAAGCTGCACATACTGCCGAGCAGCGGCTACGTGTCGCTGTTCAGCGATCCGGTGCAGAACCTGCGGCTGATCCTGATGCCGGCGCTCACGCTGGCGTTCTCGATCAGCGCGCCGATTCTGCGTTTCATGCGCGCCTCGCTCGCCGAGGTCACCGCTGCTCCCTACATCCGTACCGCGGAGGGCAAGGGCTTGCTGTGGCCGACGGTGGTCCGCAGACACGCGACGCCGAATGCGCTGATCCCGACGTTGACGCTCATCGGCGTGATGGTGGGCCAGCTTCTCGGCGGAGTCGTCATCGTCGAGTACATCTTCAGCTGGCCCGGCATGGGCACGCTGATCATCGACTCGGTGACCAAGCGCGACTACGCGGTGTTGCAGACCGCGATCCTGCTTGCGGCCGCGGCGTTCATCTGCATAACGATGATCGTCGACGTCCTGTACGGCCTGCTCGATCCGAGGCTGAAGGTAAGGGTGGGGGCGGCGTCATGAGTACCGTCGCGCTCGGCGAGGGAACCTCGGTGACCCTCGACGATGCCGCTGCCCTGCCCAGAAGCAGGCGGGCCCTGCGGCGAATGATCAATCGGCCGCTCGGTGCGCTCGCGGTTTTCGTCCTTACCGTGCTGGTGATCGGCTCGCTGGCCGCGCCAATTCTCACGCGGTACCCGCCGAACCACATCGCGGCAACGATCCGCCTGCAGGGCCCCTCGACCTCCCACTGGTTCGGCACCGACGAACTCGGCCGGGACCTGTTCAGCCGCGTGCTGTACGGCGGGCGGATCGACCTGGGTATCGCGCTCGGTTCGACCGTGGTCGCCATGGTGCTCGGCGTGCTCTGGGGATTCCTGGCCGCGCAGGCGCAGGGCTGGCTCGACGAGATCTTCATGCGCACCATCGACGTGATCATGGCGATTCCGGCGCTGATGTTCGCGCTGATCCTCGTGGTCGCGTTCGGCTCGGGCCTGATGAGTCTCGCGGTGATCATCGGGTTGCTGCTCACACCCGTGACTGCTCGCGTGGCGCGAGCGGCCGCACTGACCGAGCTTCGCACGGACTACTACCGGGCCGCGGTCGCCGTCGGGGCACCACGTATGCGGGTGATCTTCGGCGAGGTGCTGCCGAACACCGCGCCGGTTCTGATCGCGCGGGCGGCCATCGTGGCCGCCGACGCGATCATCATCGAGGCGAGCCTCAGCTTCGTCGGCCTGGGCGTCCAACCGCCGTCGGCCTCGTGGGGCACCCTTATGCAGATGGGCTATCAGCGGATCTTCGATGCGCTGGGGTACGTCGTGTTCCCTGGCATCGTCATCTTCCTTGCCGTGTGGTCGCTCAACACTGTCGGAGACCAACTGCAGGAGATCCTCGACCCACGGAGGCGCAGATGACTGCCGCCCCGGACGCTGAGTCCCGGCCCCTGCTGGACGTCTCGCAGCTCCGCGTGTCCTTCCCTGCTCACCAGCGTTCGGCCGTCGAGCCCGTGCGCGGCGCGTCATTGCGGCTCGAGCGTGGCCAACGGCTCGGCATCGTCGGCGAGTCCGGCAGCGGGAAGTCGCTGACAGCGCTGGCCGTCATGCGCCTCCTACACCCGCCGGCGCGCCTTTCCGGGAAGGTGTTGCTCGACGGGACCGACCTGCTCGCGCTGTCCGATCGCGAGATGGCGCAGGTGCGTGCCCGCCGGATGGGCATGATCTACCAGGATCCGATGTCGTCGCTGAATCCGGTCTTCACCGTCGGTGCGCAGATCGTGGAGGCGATCCGCATCGCCTCCGGCGCGTCGGCCAAGCAGGCTCGCTCGCGGGCAATCGACGCGTTGAACGAGGTCGGTGTGCCGCGGCCGTCGCGCCGCGTCGACAGCTATCCGCACGAGTTCTCCGGCGGTATGCGCCAGCGCGTCATGATCGCCATGGCGCTGTCGAGTGATCCCGACGTGTTGCTCGCCGACGAACCGACCACGGCCCTCGACGTCACCACGCAGGCCCGGGTGCTCGACCTGCTCAGCCGGATCGTCGAGGAGCGTGGCCTTGCCGTCATCCTGATCACCCATGACCTCGGCGTCGCGGCCGGATTCTGCGACGAGATCAAGGTGATGTACGCGGGCCGGTTCGTCGAGAGCGCGACGGTCGACGGGCTGTACGCGCAGCCGGTGCACCCCTACACCGAGGCCCTGCTCGGCGCGGTCTGCCGCCTCGATGCCGACGTCGCGCAGCCGATGACGATGATCAGCGGCCAGCCGCCGTTACCGGACCGGATGCCGGGGGGCTGCTCCTTCCATCCCCGTTGCTCCTACGCTGCCGCGCGGTGCGCCACCGAGGAACCTGCCGCGGTATCGCTCGGCGTGGATCGTTTCGCCGAATGCCATTTCGCCGATGCGCGCTATGCGGCGTCCGAGGCCATCCTGAGTGGAGAACCGCGGTGAGCAACCCCGAGTCCGACGTCATCGTCGCCGCCGACAACCTCGTGCGCCACTATCCACTCGGCCGCCACGGCGCCGTTCGGGCCGTTGACGGCGTGTCGTTCGACGTCCGCCGCGCAGAAACCTTCGGGTTGGTCGGCGAGTCCGGTTCGGGCAAGTCGACGGTCGCGCGGTTGCTGCTCCGGCTGGAACAGCCGACGTCGGGCCGGGTGGTGATGAACGGCCGCGACCTGTTCGCCCTGTCGCACCAGGAACTTCGGGCCCAGCGGCGTCGTATGCAGATCGTTTTCCAAGATCCTTTCGCCGCGCTCAACCGGCGCAAGACCGTCGAGCAGATCGTCGGCCTGCCGTTGAGCGTGCACTTCGGCCTGCGCGGCACGCGGCGTCGCGCACGAGTCGGCGAGCTGCTCGATCTGGTCGGGCTGCGCCCGGAATTCGCCGAGCGCTACCCGCACCAGATGTCGGGCGGGCAGTGCCAACGCGTCGGCATCGCCCGCGCACTGGCCCTCGAACCGGACTTCATCGTTCTCGACGAGGCCGTCTCCGCGGTCGACGTGTCGATCCGGGCGCAGATCCTGAATCTGCTGCGCGACCTGCAGGCACGCCTCGGCCTTACCTACCTGTTCGTCTCGCACGACCTCGCGATCGTGCGCTACATGTCCACGTCGGTCGCCGTGATGTACCACGGGCGCATCGTCGAGTCGGGGCCCCGTGATCGCCTGTTCGGCGACCCGCTGCATCCCTACACGCACAGCCTGATGTCGGCGATACCCGTGCCCGACCCGAGTCAGGAGCGCGCGAACGTTCGTGCGCGGCTCGACCGTGCCGACGAGGTCGACACGGTTCCCGAGAAGGGATGCCAGTTTCGGCTGCGCTGCCCGCTGGGTTCGCTCTCACCGCGATGCGCCGACGAGGACCCGCCGCTGTTGCAGGTGGCGTCCGGGCACCGCGTCGCCTGCCATTTTCCGCAGTCGCCCGAATCGGTCATACATACGCTGGCCGACGGTGCAGGCGACGAAGCGACGGCGACCGCCGGGCGAGTGGGCTGAGGCGGGGCAGGCGTGACACAAGTGCCGAGCGAGCCCGGATTCCGGGCACCGACCATCGAGGCGATCGAGACCACCACCGTCACCCGGAAGTTCAATCCCGCGCTGGCCGTGCGCGGCGCCAAGACGACGCACGACGTGTCGACGTTTCTTCTGGTCAGGATCCGGGCCAGCGACGGCGCTGAGGGTTACGGCGAGGTCAGCGCCACGCGCAACTGGAGTGGCGAGGACGAGGTCACGACGGCACATGCCATTCGCGACGTCATCGCTCCGGCCCTGCTCGGCCGGCCGATCGGGCCGGTCGCTGCGTTGTCCGCCGTCATGGACCGCCTGATCGCGGGAAACCGGTTCGCGAAGGCGGGCCTGAACATGGCGTTGTGGGACGCGCTCGGCGTCAGCCTTTCGCTGCCGGTAGCGGTACTGCTCGGCGGACCGGTGCGTGACGCCGTGCCGGTGAAGATCTCACTCAGCGGAGACGACGACGATCTGCGGGCCGGGCATCGAGCGGCGGTAGAGGCGGGATTCGCTGCCTTCAAGGTGAAAGTGGGGCGCGGACTCGACGGCGACGTCGCGCGATTCGCCCTCGCGCGTGAACTTGCCGGACCCGCGGCGTTCATCGGCGCCGACGCCAACGGGGGCTGGAGCCTTTCCGACGCCCGCCGGGCCATACCCGAGCTGGCCGAGTACCGCGCGGCGTTCATCGAACAACCCGTCGCCGCAAGAGACATCGCCGGCATGCACGCGTTGCGGACCGGCCCGCTCCCGGTCGTCGCCGACGAGTCGGTGTACGGAGCGGACGACCTCGCGCAGGTCATCCGCGCCGATGCTGCCGACGCGGTCAGCGTGTACATCGGAAAGAGCGCCGGCCTGGAGCGCGCTACGCAGATGGCCAATACCTGCACGGCATTCGGCCTCGACGTCGTGATCGGGAGCAACGGCGAACTCGGCCTCGGTACGGCGGCGCAGTTGCATGTGGCCAGCGCGTGCGAGCGGCTCGGGGCCATCCCGTCCGACATCATCGGCCAACACTTCTACACCGAAGATGTCCTGGCCGAGCCGCTCGCCATCGACGGCAGCACGGCGCACCTGCCGCAGGGCCCAGGACTTGGTGTCCGCCTGCTCGACGACATCGTGCGGGGGTTTCGATGACGGTGATCGACGGCCACGTCGTCGCCGACCATTCGACGACGGCGGCCGGCGTTCTCGGCGCAATGGCCGAGGCGGCCATCGACGTGTCGCTGCTCAGCCCGGCCGATGACGAGGTCGCTGTGCGCAATCGCGAGGGCAACGACCGCATCCTCGGACTGGTCGCTGAGAACCCCGACCGGCTCTACGCGTACGCCGTGGCCAATCCGTGGTACGGCATGGATGCTGCCCGTGAACTCGACCGCGCACTGAGCGCCGGCGCCCGCGCCGTAAAGATTAACTCGTCACTGCAAGGGTTTCTGCTCTTCGACGAGATGGTCGATCCGCTGATCAGCGTGGCACGCGAACATCGCGTCCCCGTCTACGCGCACACGGGCACGCCCGTGCACGCGCTGCCGTTGCAGTTGGCCGAACTGGCCCGCCGGTTCCCGGACGTCGCGTTCATCATGGGCCGATCGGGACGCACCGACTTTCGCGGTGATGCGCCCACGGCGATGGCCGGGGCCCCGAATCTCTATGCCGACACTTCACACGACTACGGCGTCACCGGCCTGACGAACATGTATCGCGCAGTGGGCGCGGCTCGGATGATCTTCTGCTCGGACCATCCGTACGCGAAGCGCAGCGAAGGCCTTCGCGCCGTTGCGGGCATCGAGATGAACCACGCCGAGTGTGCGTCGGTGCTCGGACAGAATCTTGCCGGGCTGCTGTCGGGCGCCGGCCGGAGAGGATCTGCCCGTGTTGGTTGACTTTCATGCCCACGAGCCGTCGCGGCGTGGGGTGTGGGGCCTGGACTGGTTCCCGCCCGACGACTATCTCGCGACGATGGATCGCTACGGCATCGATACAACGGTGGTGCTGCCCCTGGACGGCCTGTTCTTCGACGAGCCCGCGACCAACGACGAGGTTGCATCGTGGTGCGCCGACTCCGACGGCCGGCTCGTCCCGTTCTGCACCGTCAATCCGCGCCGGCCCGATGCCGCGGCGGAGATCGAGCGGTGCCGTCTCGAACTCGGCGCCATGGGAGTGAAGTTTCACCCATGGCTGCAGGGATTCCACCCGAACGAGCCCTGCCTGGTGCCCGTGTACGAGATGGCGGCCCGGCTCGGTATGCCGATGCTGTTCCACGACGGGACGCCGCCGTATTCCACGCCGCTGCAGATCGCCGAGGTAGCGCGGCTCGTCCCTGAATTGCAGGTCGTTCTCGGGCACGGCGGTCTCTACGATCTGTGGCCGGAGGCCGTCGCCGCCGCCCGCCGGCACCCGAATCTGCACCTGTGCATGACGAGCCTGCATTCCTTTGCGATGCAACGGATCGTCGAGAGTGTGCCCACCGGCCAGCTCCTGTTCGGTTCGGATGGTGGGCTGGCCGCGCCGAGCCGTCAGGGCTACGTCGAGGACCGCTGGCGGATGCTGCGCGAACTCGGTCTCGACGACGCCGCGATGCGCGCGATCTGCGAGCTCAATCCGCAGGCTCTGCTGCGCGGGGTGGCTTCGTGAGCGCCGACACGACTTCGCGTGTGGGGACCTGAGGCGATGCGGCACGGGATGTGGCTGTATCCGTGGGATTTGTTCGACCACGGGCCGACCGACGTGATGCTCGAGCTGCACGACATGGGTGTCGACGACGTCTTTCTCGCACTGAGCTACCACAGTGTGCGGGTGCTGCTGCCCGACAATCCTCGCCGGCGCGTCTTCGATGCGCCGCACGCAGCGCTCTACGTCGAGCCTGACCCTGCGGTGTGGGCGAATCTGGACGTCGTACCGGCGGTGGCATCGCTGGTCGCCGAGGACGGCGATGCCGCGCAGGCCGCCCGCGCGGCGATCTCCGGGCCGCTCCAGCTGGTCGCGTGGACGGTGTGCCTGCACGACTCGGCGCTGGCGCGGCGTCAGCCGGCGGCCGCGCTCGTCGATCCGTGGGGAAACCGCTCGCAACGCTCGGTGTGCCTGGCGAATCCCTGGACCCGGTCGTATGCCCGGGCGATCGTGCGCCAGGTGTCGGCATGTGTCGATGCGGTTCAACTTGAGGCTGCGCACTGGATGCCGCCGCACGCGGTGCACGCCAAGATCGACGCCGGCCAGCCGCACGTGTACTCGCGGCTGACGGCTATGTGCGTCTGTGACTGCTGTCTTGAGCAGCTCGCCGGGCAAGGCGCGGATCCCGAGCGGCTTCGGCTGCAGCTTGCCCGCGTCGCCGCCGCGGCAGTCGACGAGCCGAGCGTCGGCGTCGTGCCCCCAGGTGGCGTCGACACCTACCTGGCAGAGACCGTCGATGACTTCGCGGCGTTCCAGCAGTGCCGGACCGATTCCGTCACCTCGCTGGTGGCCGAGCTGGCGCAGGCGGCCGGCGGCAAACCGGTCGAGTTCGTCAGCTACGGCGATCGGCGGGCCGGCGGCATTGACCTTTCGGCCATCGTGGATCTCGGTGTGTCGGTGCGGGTTCTGGCCTACGGCACACCCCCGACGGTGCAGCGCTGTCTCGACGATCTGCGCGCATCATCCGATGCTCCTGGGCGCTTCGGCGTCGGCCTGTCCGCCCTGCCGTCGGATGCGCCCGACGAGAACGCGCTGCGATCGTCGTATCAAGCTGCCCTCGGCCACGGCGTCGAGTCGGTGGCCTACTACAACTTCGGAATGCTCACATCCGCGCGCCGTCAGTGGCTCAAGACGCTTCTGCGGGGTCCGGGCTCATGACGCACCATGCCTTGCCGCTACGACGGATTCAGGTTTGGTCAGGGGTCGGACCAGCTTCGTCGGTTAAAGTGTGCGTGATCCAGTCGGTATGAACGAGGGGCGAGTGCGCTATGGCTGACACGCACGAGGTCGATGGCAATGCCACCCTCACCGGCTGGCGCACACTGGGCCAGGCCAGCCTGAATTCCCGCGTTCGGGACGAGATCCTGCGCATGATCACCGAGAAGCAACTCGTCCCCGGAGACCGCCTGCCGCCCGAGCGCGAACTTGCCGCCGCGCTGAAGGTGAGCCGGCCGACGGCGCGCGAGGCGGTGCGCTCGTTGCAGGCCGAGGGTCGCCTTTCGGTCAAACACGGTCAGGGAGTCTTCGTCGCAGAGCCGGGGGTACGACGGCAACTGCTGGCCAGCATGGCCGAACTCGACCACAGCCTGGGGGAGTTGTTCGCGATGCGCGAGATCCTCGAGGTTCCCGCCGCACGGTGGGCCGCCGAACGCAATGACGCGGCTGCGCTCGCCGCGGTGCAAGAGGCATTCGACCGTCTCGACCACGCGCTTGCGCGCGAGCCGCTCGACTTCGAGGAGCTTCAGCAGCTCGATTCGGCCTTTCATCTACGGATTGTTCAAGCCGCCGGAAATCGCCTGCTGGAACAGACGCAGAACGTGCTGCACGAATTGATGCACACCGGCATGCAGACCACCCTCGCGGTGCCCGGACGGGTGAAGCACTCCAGCCGCGAGCACCTGCGCATCCTCGAGTCGCTGCTCGCCGGCGACGCGGCCGGCGCTGCTCGCGCGGCAGGAGTGCATGTGCGGGCGGCACGAGCCGCCGCCAACCGGCGAATCGCCGCGGCCGCAGCAGGGTCCGCGCCGGCGTTGTGACGGCGGGAAAACCCTTCTGCTGCATGAAGTTTCTCACTTTGACCGCGGATTCGTTCCGTGGTTGTGTCCATAAGGTCAGACCTCTCACCGATTAGGTGGCTCATGGTTCGCGAACGCCCTCACGCATCGATCCGGGTTCGAGTCTTTCGCAGCAACCCTGACGATCGCGGCGAGTTCGAGGTGCAGCGGTGGAGCCCTATGACCGTCCTCGACGTCCTGCTCGCGATTCAACGTGAGCAGGACGCGTCGATCGGGTTCCGTTTCTCCTGCCGTGTCGCGATGTGCGGCACGTGCACTGTCCGGGTCGACGGCCGCTCCGTCCTGGCCTGCCAGTCGGTCATATCGGCTGACACCGCGAGCATCGACATCAGCCCGGTCGCGGGTTACGAGGTGATCCGCGACCTCGTCGTCGACACCGCTCCGTTCTGGGACGAGTGGGCTCGCGTAACCCCTTACCTCGAGCCGGTCGACGGGCTGACCGAGCCGGCGCAGATCGAGCCCGATTCCGCCGAGCGACGCGCGATCGACCCGGCCCTCGACTGCATCCAATGCGGTGCGTGCTTTTCCAGTTGTGGCATCGCGGGCATCGAGCGCAACTTCCTCGGCCCGGCCGCGCTCACCCGCGCGATGGTGCTGATCGCCGACTCGCGCGATGCGGGCAGCGAGCACCGACTCGAACTGATCGGCCGCGGCGACGGTGTCGACCGGTGCCACAACATCTACGGCTGCAGCGGTGTATGCCCGAAGGGCCTCGATCCCGCGCACGCCATTCGTGCCCTGCGCACGGGACGGATCGGCGGCCGATGACCTTCGCGCGCAGCTTCGAGCAGATCGACACGGACGTTGCCGTCGTCGGCAGCGGTGGTGCCGGCTTGATGTGCGTAATGCATATTCATGACGCCGACCCGGATCTCGACATCACCGTTATCAGCAAGGGTGCTGTGGGCCGGTCCGGATGCACCCGCATGGTGCAGGGTGGCTACAACGCCGTACTCAGCCCCCTCGACTCCCTGCAGGCACACTTCGACGACACCCTGGCCGGCGGCAAGTACCTCAACGACCAGGAACTGGCCTGGACGCTCATCAACGACGCGCCCAACGTGATCAAGGAACTGGAGACACGTGCGGGGTGCTTCTTCGACCGGACTCCGGACGGCCACATCAAGCAGAAAGCGTTTGCCGGGCAGTCCTTCGATCGAACCGTGCACCGGGGCGACTTGACCGGCATCGAGATCATGTCGAGGCTGCGTGACCAGATGTTCCGGATCGGCCCGCGTGAACTGGAGGATGTTCGCGCGCTCGACCTGCTCTTCGGCCCCGACGGCAGCATCGCGGGCATCGTCTGCCTGGACGTGCGCCGCGGCAGTTTCATCGTGGTGCGGGCGAAGGTCGTCGTCGTCGCAACCGGTGGCGCAGCCACCATGTATCGCATCGCGGCCCCCGCACGGGAGAAGACCGGCGATGGCCTCGCGATGTGCATGCGGGCCGGGCTCGAACTGCGCGACATGGAGATGATGCAGTTTCACCCGACCGGCCTGCTCGCCGGCGCCTCGCGTATGACCGGTGCCGTCCTGGAAGAGGGGTTGCGCGGCGCGGGAGCGCATCTGATCAACGCGCTCGGCGAGCGGTACATGACCCGTTACGACCCGGCGAGGCTCGAGCGTTCGACGCGCGACATCGTTTCCCGATCGAGCTATCTGGAGATCATGGAGGGACGCGGCACACCGTCCGGCGGCGTCCTCATCGACATATCTCATCTCGGCCAGGCCGAGGTCGAGCGCCGGTTCCCCGGCATGGTGCAACGCACGCGTCAGATCGGCAGCGATCTTGCTACCGGACCGGTCGAAGTTTCCCCCACTGCGCATTTCCACATGGGCGGCGTGATCATCGATCCCGATTGCCACACGTCCGTCGACGGCCTGCTCGTCGCGGGCGAGGACGCCGGGGGAGTGCACGGCGCCAACCGGCTCGGCGGCAACGGCGTCGCCGAATCCACGGTGTACGGCTGCCGTGCGGGCGATACCGCCGCACGCGTCGCCCGCGAACGGGCTCACGCCGAGCTGGACGAGGACGCGATCACACGAAGCATCGACAAGGCGGTGCGCCCGCTGGAGCGTGAGCACGGCGTCACGCCGTTCGACGTGACCCGCCAACTCAAGGAGGTGATGTGGGAGGGCTGCGGCGTGGTCCGCTCCCGTGCGGGCCTTGAGCGCACCCGCATCGTCATCGACTCACTGCGCGAGCAACTCGAAACCGTCGCGGTACCGGCGGTTGCCAGCTTCAATCCGGCGTGGCAGGAGGCGCTCGACCTTGACAACCAGATAACGGTGGCCCGCGCCGTTGTCGAAAGTGCCCTTCTCCGCGAAGAGACCCGCGGGGCTCACGCGCGTTCGGACTTCCCCGAGCAGCGTGACGACGTATGGCTGCGCTATCTCGTGCTGCGCCAGGACGCGTTGGGAAGTCTCGATATCAAGGCACGTCCGGTCGAGTTCTCCCGCAGCGACGCGCCGACCGGTGAGCGGGCTCCGACATGACCGGCCCGCAGGTCGCCTTTCTCGCGGCGTTCACGTTCGTCAATGTGGCCATCGTCTGGGGAGTCGGCGTGGTTGTCGTCGGCGCGAGACGGGTCGACGGCGGCGGCCGATTGAGTCGCTCGATGCTCATGAGGCTCGGCCGCCTGCCGGCCGAGCGCAGCGAGGCCAACCGCTGGGCGTTCTACGCGCACCGCATCAGCGGTATCGGCATCTTCGGCTTTCTCTTCCTGCACATCTTCGATGTCTCGCTCTACGCGATCTCGTCGTCGCTGTACGACAACGTGCACCGCCTCTATGCGAACTCCGTCATGCGGGTCATCGAGTGTGGCCTGCTGCTGGCGCTGGTGTTTCACGCGCTCAACGGCCTTCGCGTGGTGGCGATCGACGTCTGGGATCTCGACGCCCGCCGAGCCACGCGGCTGCTGAACGTAGTAGTCGTGCTGACTGCCGTGCTGACCGTTGCCGGCAGCGCAGTCATCCTCTGGCCCGTCATCGACTAGGCAGGACGTTGCATGGCACAGGATCAAGCTGTTCGCACGCGTAGGCAGATTCCGCGACGCGCCTCCTACCTCACGATCCGCGTCACCGGCGTGCTGCTCGCCGTGCTCGCGCTCGGGCACTTCGCCCTGACCCACATTGCTAATGACGTGTCCAGGACCGATGCCTCGTTCGTCGCCAAACGCTGGACCTCAACGCTTTGGGTCACCTGGGACGGGCTGTTGCTCGGAACGACCCTGCTGCACGCCGGCGCCGGGCTGGTGGCCGTCGTGCGCGACTACCGGCCCGAGCCCAGATCGCAACGGCGCTGGCTCTGGATCTTGCTGGGCGTCGTCGTGCTGCTCCTGCTCGTCGGAACCGTGACGATCACCTACTCGGTGATCGGGCGCGGCTAGAAAGGAAGCTATGCAAGCGGATTTGATCGACCTGGATACCGAGCAGATGTACCGGCAACTCACCGAGGTCTCGGCTCACCTGTACAAGAAGGCGCTGACCGACCTGCCGCCCGACGTGCGCAGCGCGGTCGATCGCAGCGCCGCGCAGGAGGAGGGCGGTGCCCGGCGCCGCCTTGACGTCATGGCGAAGTCGATCGCCATCTCCGATCGCACCGGCATCATCGTCTGCCAGGACACCGGTATCTGCGTCTTCTTCGTCAAGATCGGCACGGCGTTCCCTGTCAACGGAGCGCGGCTCACCCAGGCGCTTCGCGCGGGTATCGCCGTGGCCACCGAGCGGCACAACCTGCGTTCCAGCATCGTGCATCCACTCACCCGGCAGAACCGCCAGGACAACACGGGCATCGGTGTCCCCGACATTCACGTCGAGTTCGCCGACGGCTCCGACGAGCTCGAGATCCTGCTGGTTCCGAAGGGATCGGGCTCGGAGAACATGTCCTTCCTCAAGATGCTTTCGCCCGCGGAGGGGGTCGCCGGCGTGAAGAGGTTCGTGCTCGAAAGCGTCATCGAGGCCGGGCCCAAGCCGTGCCCGCCGACGATCGTCGGAGTGGGCATCGGCGGAACGGCTGACCTGTGCGCGGCGCTTGCGAAGAAGGCCATCCTGCGGCCCGTCGGCGAGAGGCATCCCGAGGCTGACATCGCCGAATTCGAAGCGCAGATGCTCGACGCGCTGAATGAGACGGGCATCGGGCCGCAGGGTCTCGGCGGCAAGGTCACGTCGTTCGCGGTGCACGCCGAGTACGCGGCGACGCACATCTCCATGAACCCGGTCGCGGTCAACATCCAGTGCTGGCGGGGAGAACGGGCACGGGCCACCATCGGCAGCAACGGAGCGGTGAGCTATGGCTATTGAGCCGGACGGCCGGGTGCTGCGGCTCCAGCCGCCGCTGACTGACGAGATGGTGCGCGATCTACGCGCCGGCGACGAGGTGTGGCTCGACGGCACGATCTGGGGTGTGCGCGACGCATCCCTGATCCGCATGTTCGACGAGGGTGCGCGTCCACCCGGCGCCGACTTCACCGGCGCGGTGTTCATGCACACGGCGCCCAGCGTTCGGCGCGACGAGTCCGGGCGCTACCTGCCGGTGTCGGTGGGCACGACGACCTCGATGCGCATGGACCGATTCACTCGTGGATGCATCGAGCAACTGGGCGTACGCGCGATTGTCGGCAAGGGTGGCCTGAGCGACGAGTCTCTGCAGCACTTCGGTGAGTTCGGCGGCGTGTACCTGTCGATCACGGGCGGCGCGGCCAGCTGGGAGACGCTGCAGATCGAGGAGATCGAGGACGTGCTCTGGGTCGACCTCATGCCCGAGTGCGTATGGCGATTCCGGGTCAAGGACTTCGGCCCGCTGTTCGTCACCATGGATTGCCACGGCACGTCCAGCTACCAGCAGGTGCGCGAGCGGGCAGCAGGCAACCTGCAGGCGGCGTACCGCAAACTCGGCCTCTGAGGGCCGGTAACGCGGCCGGCCGAAGGCGCTCGTGAACAGGCTTAAGCCTGACGGGGAAGGCGTTCTCGAACATCGGCCGCGCAGTCTTGCTAGCCGACATGATGCGTGCCAGACTGTCGGTGGTCTGACCACTGAGCGCAATAGGACGATCAGGCTCCCAGCACTCTCAGCTGCGCCTTCGGGCACCACAGACGACAAACGGCGCCCCGATGCGCCGTGGCATCCGACGGGCGAGCGGGCAGCGAATTCCGAACCGAAGGGACGCGTAGACGATGCATCCGATAAAGCGTGTTGCCGGTGTGGCAACCCTTTCCCTGGTTCTGATCACCGCCGGATGTTCGGCAGGCAGTTCGGGCGGCGGGCCCTCGGGTTCGGGCAACGGCCTGGTCGTGGCCCGGCCCTTGGACGTGGTCGATCTCAGCCCGGACGGTTCCTTTCTGCGGTCATCGGACGGTCAGGTCGTCACCCTCATCGCCGACAGCCTGTACAAGGTGAACGACGACAACACGATCGTCCCGGCGATCGCTGCCGCGATGCCGGTGCTCGGCAAGGATCAACTGACGTGGACGATCAAGCTTCGCCCCGCGGCCAAGTTCTCGAATGGAAAGCCGCTCACGGCCACCGACGTCAAGTTCAGCCTGGACAACGCCAAGAAGGGCACCCAGCAGGGCAAGTTGTTCGAGCCGATAACCTCGATCGACACTCCAAGCCCTGACACCGTGGTGATTCACACGGCCACCAAGGTGGCCACGCTGCCGGCGACGCTGGCCGGCATCCCGGCCGCCATCATCCCGGACAACTTCGCGGGAATGGCCGAGAAGACCTTCTACGACAAGCCGATAGGCGCCGGCCCCTTCAAGATCGCCGAACGCAATCCGGGCTCGGATCTCAAGCTGGTACCCGATCCCTACTACTACGGCACCAAGACGAAGCTTTCGAGCATCACGTTCAAGCTGGTCTCTGATGCCAATACCCGGGTGCTTCAGCTTCGGGCCGGAACGGTGAACATGGTCGAGGATCCGCCCGCGCAGCAGGCCAGCACGCTCAAGGCCAACTCGTCCTTCGCGATCGTGGCCCGGCCGGTCGGCGTGATGCGGCTCGGGCTGAACACGGCCAAGCCGCCGCTGAACGACGTCCATGTCCGGCGCGCAATCTCACTTGCCATCGATCGTGCGTCGATGGTCAAGGCGGTGCTGCGTGACGGTGGAAGCCCGGCGTGCTCGTGGGTCAGCCAGACGTTCCTGCGCGGATACCAGCCGGCTTTCGGTTGCGCGATGAATCTCGACCAGGCCAGGTCCGAACTCGCCCAGTCCGCCTATCCGCACGGCGCGTCGTTCACGATCACCTACGACAGCAGCGATTCGGACATGCCGCTGACGGCGCAGATCTTGAAGAGCGACCTCGCCAAGGTCGGCATCACCGTAAAGCTCAACGGGACGACGAGTCCGCTGTACAAGGCGGCGCTGGCCAACAAGACGTTTGAAGGACGCTTCAGCCTGTTCGCACTGGCCGGCGATCCCGGCCTGTCGGTCGCGAACTACATCAACACCGACGCCGAGGGAACATCGTCGCCGTTGCTGCCGCAGGTCAAGCAGGAGTACGCGAAGTCGGTCGAGACGTTCGACGACACCGCGCGATTCAAGATCTACGACACGATCATGGATCAGATCGCACAGAGTGCCGACGCGGTAGCGCTCTACAGCCCGGACAAGCTGTGGGCAACGACGAACAAGGTGAGCGGGGCCGCGATCCTGCCGACGAACAAGCTGAACTTCGCCGCCATCTCGCTGGCCGGGCAGTGACGGTAGCAATCGCGGACGCCACGATGTCGCGACTGCTCTACGTCGGCAAGCGCCTGGTCTATGTCGTCCTGACGTTGTGGGGCGTCAGCCTGCTTTTGTTCCTCATCCTGCACGCGCTGCCGTCGAGCCCGGGTCAGCTGATCCTGGGCGAGGCGGCCACCCCGCAGCAGGTCGTGGCGATCAATCATCAGCTCGGCTACGACAAACCGCTGTTGAGCCAGTACGGCTCGTACCTGACGGGTCTGCTGCACGGCGACATGGGTGTGTCGTACCTGTTCCAACGGCCGGTCACCGACGAGTTGGCCCGCGCGCTGCCGCTGACGCTGAAGCTGGCGGTGTACGCGCTCGTGCTCGACATCCTGGTGACCGTGCCGCTCGCGACCATTGCCGCCATGCGAAAGAACGGGTTCGTCGATCACGCGATACGAGCCATCCCGCTCGTCGGCATCGGCATGCCGCCGTTCTGGACCGGCACGATCCTGCTGGTCGTCTTTGCCGTGGCGATCAAGGTGTTTCCGGCCGGCGGGCTGCACGGCGGATTCGTCGGCAACCTGGAGTCGCTGTTCTTACCCGCCCTGACCCAGGCGATCGTCGCCTCGGCGATCCTGATCCGAAGTCTCCGGCAGAGCATCCTCGATGTGCTGCAGTCCGACTACGTCATGACCGCGCGCGCCAAGGGCGTGCAGGGCCTGCGGCTGGTGCGCAGTCATGTGCTGCCCAACGCGATCATCCCGACGCTCTCGCTGCTGAGCGTGATCTTCTCGCGCCTGATCGGCGGCGTGTTGATAACCGAGAGCGTGTTCGCCTTGCCGGGCATCGGTTCCATGGTCATTCAGGCCTTCAACGCCTTCGACATCCCGCTCGTCTCCGGCATCACCCTGGTGACGGCCGCGATCATCCTGATCATGAACCTGCTGCTCGACCTGGTGTACGCGATGCTCGATCCCCGAGTGGTACTGCGGTAATGGCAATCGCAATCAACGAGGCAGCGGCGCTGGTCGCCGGCGATGGCGACGGCCGAGCGGAGAAGTCGCGCACGTTTCACCTGACGCCAAAGCTGTGTGTCGGCCTCGGCATCGTCTTGCTGTATCTGCTGATGGCCGTGCTGGCGCCGGTCATCGCTCCCCACGACCCGCTGGCGCAGAACATCCCCGACGCGCTCGCGCGGCCGAGTGCGAGCCATCTGGTCGGTACGGATCAACTCGGCCGCGACGTCATGTCGAGAATCATCTACGCGACACGTGGTGATCTGCTCGCCGCGAGCGGTGCCGCGCTCGGCGCGTGCGTCATCGGCACATTGATCGGCCTGGTTACCGGATACGCCGGCGGGTGGATCGATCTGCTGCTCACGCGCGTGATGGACACCGTGCAGACCGTTCCGTCGTTCACGCTCCTGCTCGTGCTGCTGCTGGTGCTCGGCCCGGGCACGGGCAGCCTCGTCATCGCTCTGGCGGTGACGCACTGGATCATGTACGCCCGGCTGATCACGGGCAGCGTCCTCGTCGTGCGCAATCAGGACTACATATCGGCAGCGCGCCTGGCCGGGCTCCGGCCGGCCAGAATCGCCCTTCGCCACGTACTGCCCAACGTGGGCCGGCAATCGGTCACCTACCTGGCCTCCGACATCGTCATAGCGGTCACCGCCATAGCGTCACTGGGCTACCTCGGCATCGGCATCCAGCCGCCGACGCCCGAGTGGGGGTCGCTGATCAACGACGGTCAGAACTTCCTTGCCAGCAACTGGTGGCTTTCCGTAGCCCCGGGTGTGGTCGTCGTCGTGTTGGGGCTCGGCCTGGCGCTGGTGTCCGACAGCCTCACCGAGCGGGGAAGCCGAACATGACGCCCGGCGAAGCATTGCTCAGCGTGCGTGACCTGCGGGTCACTCTGCCGACGCCGCAAGGGCGGATCGCCGCCGTAGACGGGGTTTCCTTCGACGTGTCGCGTGGCAGCGCCGTCGGCCTGGTCGGCGAGAGCGGTTCGGGCAAGAGCGTCCTGTTGAAGGCGGTGCTCGGCCTGCTGCCCGACGGCGCCGACGTCGACGGCTCGATCCATTTCGACGGACGCGACCTCGGCACGCTCTCCTCGCGGCAGCGCGCAGCGGTACGCGGCCGGAACATCTCGGTGATCTTCCAGGACCCGATGATGGCGCTGAACCCGGTGCGCAGGGTGGGCACGCAGGTGGCCGAAGGTCCGATCGTCCACTTCGGACTCAAGCGCGCGGCCGCTCGGGCTCGCGCGATCGAACTGCTCGACGAGGTGGGTATCACCGACGCGCATGAGGTGGCGCGCAGGTACCCGCACGAATTGTCCGGCGGCATGCGCCAGCGCGTCCTGATCGCCATCGCGCTCTCCTGCGACCCGCAGCTGATCCTGTGCGACGAGCCGACGACAGCGCTAGACGTCACGCTGCAGAAGAAGGTCATCGCGCTGCTGCAGTCCGCATGCCGCGAGCGGGGAACGGCGTTGCTGTTCGTCAGCCACGACCTGGCGGTCGTCTCCGAACTGTGCGACGAGATCAACGTCATGTACGCCGGGCAGTTCGCCGAGGCCGGGCGTATCGGGCGGGTGATCAGCGATCCCCGGCACGTCTACACCTGGGCCCTGCTGCGTTCCCTGCCGCCGATCGACGGCCCGGTGGTGGCGCCGGTTGCGATCGGCGGCGAAGCCCCCGATCGGCTCCACCCGCCGCCCGGATGCCGATTCCATCCGCGTTGCCCGCTGGCCGAGCAGCGTTGCTCGTCGCTGCCGTACGAGCTGCGGCAACTGGCAGATGGCACCCGCTCGTCGTGCATCCACGGCGACGCCGAACTGCCGGCGCCCGACGCGAGCGACTCCGAACTGGCCGACGCACCCGGCACGGCGCCGTGACCGCCGCAGGATCGCCGGCGGCGATCGACGTTCAGGACGTCCGGGTCAGTTTCCGTAGGCGCGGTAAGGCAGGCGGTCGACTCGTCGCTGTCGACGGCGTGAGCCTGTCGGTGGCGAAGGGCGAATGTGTCGGCATCGTCGGGGAGTCCGGGTGCGGTAAGTCCACGCTCGTGCGCACCATCGTCGGCCTGCAGAAGCCCGACTCCGGGCAGGTGTTCATCGACGGCGCGCCGATGGGCTCGCTGCGCGACCGGGACCAGAGACGCCGCATTCAGCTCGTCTTCCAGGATCCGTTCTCGGCGTTGAATCCGGCCATGCGCGTCGGCCACATGCTCGGCGAACTGCTGGCCGTCCACGGACTCGTGGCCCGCCGCGACAGTCGCCGCAGATGCGCTGAACTCCTGCGTGCCGTGGGCCTGTCGCCGGACTACCTCGACGCGTACCCGCATGCGCTCTCCGGTGGCCAGCGCCAACGGGTCAGCATTGCGCGCGCCCTCGCGCTGGAGCCCGAGATACTGCTTGCCGACGAGGTCGTCTCTGCGCTTGACGTCTCGATCCAGGCCGACATCCTGAACCTGCTGATTCGCCTGCGCGGCGAACTCGGCTTGACCGTGCTGTTCATCAGCCACAACCTCGCCGTCGTTCGCCAGTTGTGCCAGCGCGTCATCGTGATGAACGCAGGCAGGATCGTCGAGAGCGGGCCGGTGACGCGGGTTTTCAGCCGTCCCGAGCACAGCTACACCCAGACGTTGCTCGACTCGATTCCGCGAATCGCCTTACGTAACGGCACATCCGGGTAGCTTGGCGTCAGGTGGCTATGGTGGGGCGACCATGACCTACACCGCCGACCCGCGCGTGGACGCCTACATCGACTCGCTTCCGGCGTGGCAGCAGGCCGTCTGCCGCGAGGTGCGCGAACTGGTGCACGGCGCGGACCCCGATGTCGTCGAGACCATCAAGCGCACCAACCGGCCGTACTTCGTGCTCGAGGGAAACATCTGCGCCCTGCTGGCCGCCAAGGACCACGTCAACGTCTTCCTCTACGACGGCGCCATCGTCCCCGATCCCGAGGCAATCATCACCGCGGGCCACGACAACAAGACCGCCCGCACGGTCGCCGTCCGCGAGGGCGAGACCATCAACCGGCGAGCCCTCACGGCCATGTTTCGCCAGATCATCGCCAACAATCGTGCAGGCGGATGGCGCAAGCTCAAGCGCGAAAGTGGCCTGCCCGAGGCATAGGCCGTCTCGCGTCGGGTTGACCTGTCAGGTTTCCTCGCCTCGGCGAATCGCCCGCAACCTCGACGGCAGCACGTACCACACGATGAGAACCAGCAGGCCGATCGCGGCGGTGATGATTGCTGCGGCCAGCGGGCCGACGGCGATATCGACGCTGAGAAGCACCGCGCCGAGCATGGCGATCACGAGAAAGATCAGCCCGCCGACGGCAAGGCGTCCGGTGAAGGTCACGAGTTCGTCCTTCAGCCGGAGCCGGAAGAACAATCGGTGCGCAGCCACCGGTGCGATCAGCAGCACGGCGGCCGTCGCTGCCGACACCAGAGTCGCGAGATAGACGTTGCGCTGAAAGGTGGAAAGCGATGCGAACCGCGGCTGGAATGCGATGGTCAGCAGGAACGCAAACAGGATCTGCACGCCGGTCTGCGCAACCCGGAACTCCTGAAGCAACTCGCTGTAGTTGCGGTCGAGCCGCGTGGCGTCGGATTCCTCGCGCGAGTACCTGTGTTCCGGTTGGCCGTCCACATGCCTGAGCCTCGCGGGTATGGGCCTGGATTACCAGCGAACATGGCTGGTCGATGAATCTCGGGTTGAAGCCATGGCGAGCACAAGCATCGACAGAACCCGGACATGTCGTGATCTGGGCCAGCCAATCGGACCGATACATGGGTCCTTACTACCGGCAGCTACGCTCACTTCACGCAAATCTGAAGTCGGGCGTACGCTCTGCGCTGAGATCGCGGGGGAGGGCACGCATGGGCGACGACATCGCAGAACGTCGTCGACGGCCAAAACCTGGCCCAGCGCGTGTTGTGGACGAGCGTGAGTACCGGACAATCGTCGCCGCACCAGCACACCCTCGGCCACGTCGCAAGGTCCGGGCGCTCGTGATCGCGGGCATCGTCGCTGTTGCCGGGGCGGGCGCCGTCGCGGGCGCGGCGGTTGCCAAATTTCGCGGCGGCGGTACCGCCAAGGACATCATCGTGCGCGGCACGTTCACGCTCGTCGATCCTGACGAGGCACGGGCGTGGAGCACGGCGAACCGGCCGTGCAAGGGTGGCCGGGGCTACGGCGATCTGCGCGCCGGCGCCGCGGTGGTCATCTCCGACGAGACCGGCTCGAAGTTGGCCGTCACCACGCTCGGCATCGGAAAGACCGGCGCCGTCAGCGACTCCGCGGGCCGCTGCACCTTCGCGTTCACGACGACGGTGCCGGCGGGCCGGACGCTCTACGGCGTCACCGTCACACATCACCGCACGGTGCGCCTGGACGAAACCGAGATCGCTGAACCTGCCTTGCTGATCAGCGCTTGACTCGTGGCACTCAGCTGAGTAGCTGTCCCGCGAACAGGGCGTAGACGGCGGCGACGCGTCGGACGGCGTCTTCTTCGACGTACTCGTTCGGGCCGTGGGATACCTCGAAGATGCCGGCGCCGAAGCCGAAGGCGGGGATGCCGAGTTGGGAGTACCAGCGGGTGTCCAGGCAGCCGGCGCACAACTCGTATCGGGCCGGGGCACCGGCGACGGCCGCGAAGCAGTTGCCGAGCACCTGCGCCGCGTGGTTGTGAATTGGCGTGTCCGCCGCGGGTGCGAACTGGTCGACCTGGATCGATACATCGGCGCCGGCGTCTTTCGCAGCGCGGTTGATGGTGTCCGTGATCCGCCCAAGTTCGGCCTCGAGGTCTTCTTCCGGGTTGAACCGCCCGTCGACGGTGAAGTAGGTGCGTGCGGGGACGACGTTGAAGTTCGATCCGCCGCCGGACTGACCGCCGACGACGACCATCGTGCCCGGCGCTTCGCCTTCGCCGACCGGGTACTTGGTGTGCCGCCGGCTCATCTCATCGGCGTACGCCTCCAGCGGGGCGGCGACCTTGAGCATGTGCAGGAACGAGTTGACACCCTTGAACGCCTGGCCGACGTGGATCGGTCGTCCGTGGACGTCGACGCGTAGCGAGACAGCGCCCTTGGTGGCGTTCCAGATGACCTCGCCACTCTGTTCGGCGGTCATCATCGCGAGAGCAGCCGGGTCGATGAGGTTGTGCTCGCGCAGGTACCCGGAACCGACGGCGCTACCGGTTTCCTCGTCGCACACAAGGTGAATGACGATTCGGCCGTCGCCGAGCAGACCGAGTTCCTTCGCCGCGGCCGCGCCGTAGAGCATGCTGACGATGCCGCCCTTCATGTCGGCGGTGCCGCGTCCGATGATCTTGCCGTCGACGCGCCGCGCGGTGAACTGGGCCCGATCCTGCACCGGGACGACGTCGAAATGGCCGTGGAAATAGATCAGTTGCTGCCCTTCGCCGACCGTGCCACGCACGATCCGGGGGTCCTCGATCGTGCCCGACGCCTCGATCTCGAGGACTTCCGGGCGGAGGCCGAGGCGGTCCATCTCCTCGCGCAGGACCTCGGCGCACTCCGCGAGGTTGCGGCCGGGTGGATTCTCCGACTCGACGGCTACCAAGCGGATCAGCAGCTTCGCCATGTCTTCCGCATGGTCGTCGATCCAGGCCTGCACGGCTGCAGCCTGCTCGGTCTGGTTGGGCATAGCGGGTCTCCTCGTATCGTCCTGCGTTCGATGGCTTTCCGAGAAGGCTATGCCGATCACGTCGATATATGCTTCCAACTCTTGCGGGATCGATCAGCTTCCGTGGAAGACTCGACGCTGTGGACGCCATTGACAGGAAGATTCTTGCTGAGCTTCAGGAGGACGGCAGGCTGACCGTCACCGACCTGGCGGCCAAGGTCGGACTCAGCCTGTCGCCATGCCACCGCCGACTGCGGGAACTCGAACGAGGCGGCGTGATCACCGGCTATCGCGCCAGCATCGACCCCGAGGCTGTAGGCCTGTCATTCGAAGCCCTGGTCTTCGTCACGATGCGCCAGGAAGACCGCGACACCCTGCTGGGGTTCGAGCGGGCCGTCGCCCAGATACCGAACGTGGTGCAGGCCCAGCGCCTGTTCGGAGACCCTGACTACCTGCTGCGCGTCGTCACCGTAGACCTCAACGACTACGCCGCTCTCGAGGACGACACCCTCGCCGCGCTGCCCGGTGTCTTGCGCCTCAACTCCACGCTCGTGATGAAGCGCGTCGTGGCCGATCGGCCTCTACCACTCGACGCCCGTCCACCGAGGTAGCGCTAGCAGAGCGTGTCAGTCTCGCGCGCCGGGTCGGAGCGAGGTGCGCCTGCAAACGCCATCTGGTCTGTCGCATGCTGGACACGATCGCGGTCGAGTGATTGAAGCGCCCGGGTACGTGGCCGGCCGAGAACGGCAAGCTGCGACGGCTGCGTTCAGATCGTCCTTGGCTTCTTGGTCGGCTCGGTCGCGGCGGTGCCGCTTGTTGATCCGCAAGCTCGCAAACAGCCCGGCCGCGGCCACGACCGCTGTCCCGATGGTGCCCAGGCGATCGCCAGGTGCACGCAACGGGCACGCGCACGATTCGCTCGCTCAGCCGAGAAGTGGACGTTTCGGTGCAGCGCGATCTGCCGCTTCAGGACAAAGGTAGGAGCGCCCGGCAAGCCTCGACGTTGTGGAGCCGAATGTTGTCTCTGCGGTGCTGTTCCCAGGTGTGCCTGGTCAAACGCCACAGGTTCAACGGGGTGGGCTCGCCTTGCCGCGTCGCCCGGTCGGACCCGTCGGGCTCGTAGCCGAGGCCTCGCGAGATCGCGTTGGAGCCATGGTTGTCCACGAAGGCGTCGCTGGTTGCTTCCTTCGCCCCGAGGCCGTCGAACGCGAAGTGCAGGACGGCTTCGCGCATCTCATGCCCGAGTCCGCGGCCGCGGTGGTCGGCAGAGAGCCAGGAGAACGTCGTGACCGTTCCGAAGGTGGCGAAGCTGACCCCGATGAGGTCCTGCATCCCGACCGGCTGATCATCGACCATGACCGCGAAGTACAGCCGCCAGGGTTCCCTCTGTAGCAGCCGTGGACGATCCGGGCTGCGGAGGGCAGGCACTCGCAAACTGCTGATGAGAAAGAATGACGCAGGCCCGGAATCCGGGGCCTGTAGTGGGTGGGCGATACTGGGATCGAACCAGTGACCCCTGCCGTGTGAAGGCAGTGCTCTCCCGCTGAGCTAATCGCCCGGGACGTCCTAAAGCGAAGTCAGCGTACACGGGGCCGATCCGCTGCCGACACGCGTGTGATTCCAGAATCCGGCGCATCCGGTTCGGTTCATGTGTGCTCCGGTCAGGGCGCCTTCGCGGTGGGGGCGGCGGTCGACATAGGGTGCCGGGCGTGTCGTTACGCGGCCGACATCGCGGCACCCCGTCGTCGCGGCAGTTCGCGTTCGCGGTGGTCATCACCGTGATAGCGGTCGTCGTCGTCTACTTCGCCTTGCGTGCGATTCCGGGGGCCGAGCGACCGACCCTCAAGCCCGTAACCACGCCGACGACCGTCCTCAGCATTCGGTAACGGCTCCGGCGCTCAGATCTGCAGTTGCGGCCACAGTCGCGACCAGACTTCCTCGGCGGCTCCGACGAGGGGGCCGGCCTCCCCGAGCGTTGCCGCTACCACCGGCGGCGGGCTCGATCGCCGGAAGTTCATCAGCCCTTCGCGATACGCGTGGCGCAAGGGCTCGCCGGCGATGGCCCGCAGATCGGCGCCCAGACCGCCGAGAGTGACGAGGTCAGGGTCCAGGCCATTGACGAGGCCGGCGATGCCTCGACCGAGGGCGGCAGCGACAGTGCGTACCGCTTCGACTTCGGCCGGTCCGCCGGCCTCTGCGCGGCCAATGACCCGGCGGGCGTAGCTGATCGGGTCGCGGGGCTTGCGATGGCGCAGCAGACGGGCCAGTGCCGTGCCGTCAACAGCCGTGCCCCAGCAGCCGTGCGCACCACACGGACACGCGATACCGGCGTCACCGAACGGCATGTGCCCGAACTCGCCGGCGACGCCACGGGCGCCGCGAAGGACGCGTTCGTGGTCGACGACGCCGCCGCCGAGGCCCGCCTCGACCCGCAGGTGCACCGAGAGGGCCGCATCGCGGGCGGCTCCGCGCCAGGACTCGGCAAGTGCGGCCAGGGTGGCGTCGTTGTCGGCGACGAAGAGTTCAGCGCGTGGCCAGACGGCGCGAAGATCGAGATCACGCCAACCCAGGTTGGTCGCATCAAGAATCCGGCCGGCGACGACGGTGCCCGGAACGGATATGCCGACGCCGCGTACCCGCCCGGGCAGGCGCCGCCTGAGCCGCCGAACGGCCTCGGCAAGCGCGCTCAGGGTCTGCGCACCGTCCCGGCCGTCGTGTCGGGCGCCGACCGATGCGATGGCGTCACCGCCGAGCTCGACGGCGTCGACCTGCCAGGACTCGTGGGTGATGGCCACGGCCGCGACCACCGGGCCCTTCGGATGCGCGACCAGCACTGTGGTGGGCCGCCCCCTCGCGCCGGTGGGCGCCGCCGGCCGCTCGCTCAGCAGTCCGGCGGCGGTGAGCTTGGCGACGAGTTCCGTCGCCGCGCCGCTACCGATATCGAGCAGGCGTGCGGCGTCGGCCCGCGTCAGCCGCGGGTTGGCGTGCACCGCCTCGAGGAGCGCGGCCGCACGTCCAGTCAAGCTGCTCACACAGTCCCCTAAATTGCTCGTTGGCAGAGTTTAATACGGAGGCGTGGCCCTTCGCCGGAAGTACCTTGCGCCGACGACGAACGGCGGTATGCATCGTGGCGCCATCGCCGTCCTTGCCACCTCCTCATTCGTCTACGTCACGGCCGAGACGCTGCCGGTCGGCCTGCTGCCCCAGATCGCCAACGGTCTGTCGGTCAGCGAAGGCGATGTCGGCCTGCTGCTGACGAGCTACGCGGCTGTCGCGGCAGCCACAACGATCCCACTGACGGCCTTGACCATGCGCATGCCTCGCCATCGGCTGATCGCCGCTCTGGTTGCGGTCTTCGCGATCTCGCAGTTCGCCGCCGCCCTGGCGCCGACGTTTCCCGCCCTGGTCGCCAGTCGGCTGCTGTGCGCGCTGGCCCACGGCGTGTTCTGGTCGGCGATCGCACCCGCGGCCGCCCGCCTCGCCCCGCCCGGCCAAGCCGGTCGCGTCACCTCCCTGGTGTTCGTCGGCAACGCGGCGGCACTCGTGCTCGGCGTGCCGCTCGGCACAGCCCTCGGCCAACTGGCCGGATGGCGGACCGCGTTCGCAGCGCTCGCGGTCGCCGGCGTACTGAGCACGGCCGCGCTGCTGAGAGTGCTGCCGGAACTGCCCGCGCTGCCCGGCGATCTCGCGTCGGGAGTGAGGACGCGCATGCGCGCCGCGACAACCATCATCGGATCGCCGGCCGTCCTTGCGGTGTGCGCGGTCACCGTGGTCGTGGTCGTCGGCCAGTTCGCGGCCTACACCTACGTCGCCCCCCTTGTACGCAGCAACGGTGGGCTCGACGGAATGGCGCTCAGCGCGCTGCTGCTCGGCTACGGACTGGTCGGTCTACTCGGCAACATGCTCGTGGGCCGCGTCGTCGACCGGCGTCCGGGCTCGGCCCTTTCCGGATCGGTCCTCGCGATTGCGGCGGCGATGGCCGTGTTGAGCCTCGCGCACGGCGGTTTCGCCACAGTCATCGCGGTTCTCGTGTGGGGCGCCGGGTTCACTGCGATCCCGGTCTCGTTGCAGGCCGCGATCCTGCGGGTGGCGCCCCACGCGCAGGACGCGGCCTCAGCCGCGTATGTCGTCGCCTTCCAGATCGGCATCAGCAGCGGCGCGTTCATCGGCGATCGGTTCGTGACGGCCGGGCGCCTCGGTGACGTCCCGATGTTCGCCGCAGTGGTGGCCGCCGCCGCGGCGATCATCGTCCTGGCGGCGCGGGGCACCTTTCCGCGGGTGGCCGTCCCGGGCGCCGCGCCCGGTCAGCCGGCTCTGGCCGTCGCCGGCTGTGCCGAGCCTGCGAGCTCATGATGAGCTGGGCCGTTATTCGTCGCGGTCGGCCTCGAGTTCCAGGATGATCTGCACCTTCTCGCCGAGTGCCATCCCGCCGCCGGGAATCGGCCCGTTGTAGCTGACCCCGAAGTCGGTGCGGTTGATCTCGGCCGTCGCGGAGAATCCGGCCTTGACGCCGCCGTCCGGGCCGACGCCGAACTCGGGCGCCTCGGCGCTCAGGGTCACTGGCCTGGTGACGCCGCGGATGGTCAGTTGACCGTCGATGCAGTACCGGTCACCGACTCCGCGTACGCCGGTGGACGTGAAGGTCAGAGCCGGGTGGTGCTCGGCGTCGAAGAAGTCGGCCGAGCGAACGTGGTCGTCGCGCATGGCGTTGCTGGTGTCGACCGACGTGACGTCGATCGAGGCGGTGACCGTTGAGTCGAGCAGTTCGGCAGCCGTCGTGATCGTGCCGGAGAAGGACGTGAACTGGCCACGGACCTTGCTCACCATCATGTGTTTGATCACGAATCCGACGTGGGAATGGACCGGGTCGATGGTCCAGGTGCCGGTGACGTAGCCGGGGATGTGCAGTTCGGTGCTGGTCATGACGCTCCTGCGGTTGCGGTTTTGCATTAGTGGTTCTCATCAGTTCCTAGGTATCGTTTGGGAACTGCACGCACATCGTCAGATAGGTGCGGCGTCGAGGGCAATCCGGCACTTTGAAGTGCCTCGGTTATCTGGAGGGAACCGTGACCGACCTGCGTTCGCGCGTGCCGCCGCCGAGCCAGTGCCGGGCTCGCGACATCCTCGATCGGATCGGCGACAAGTGGTCGCTGTACGTCATCGCCTACCTCGGGCAGGGAAGTGCCCGTTTCACCGAACTCAGGCGCAACATCGAAGGCATCAGCCAGCGCATGCTGACCGTGACACTGCGCGGACTCGAACGCGACGGCATGATTACCCGCACGGTCCGCCAGGTCATGCCGCCGCACGTCGAGTACGCCCTGAGCCCGATGGGCGAGACGCTCTTCGCCGCCACGCAGACCTTCATCAACTGGAGCGATGATCATGTCGCCCAGATTGAGGCCGCTCGTATCGCCTACGACGCGCAGGCCGACGCCTGACTCGTTGAGATCAACAGACGCTCCGTGGCGAATATCGACCGGATCGGTGTGTTGCTCAAGAAAGCGGGCCGTGAACGGCAGCCGAATTCTGACCGATAGGCTCGCAACGTCATGAGATGGTGCATCGTCGGTTCGGGAGCGATCGGCGGCGTGCTGGGCGCGAAGCTGCACCAGGCCGGCGAGGATGTCACGCTCGTCGCACGTGGCTCGCACCTTCGGGCAATTCAGCAGCACGGCCTCACTTTGATCGACGGCGCCGGAACCCACGTGTTCGACATTGAGGCAGACTCCGACCCCGCCGGACTGGGAGTCCGTGCCGGTGACGTCGTCGTGCTGGCCGTGAAGTCGCAACAGACCGCCGCGGCGCTCGACACCCTCGTGCGTTCGGCGCCCGCCGACGTGCGCATCGTCTGCGCGCAGAACGGCATAGACAACGAGCGCCAGGCACTACGACTGTTCCCTCACGTCTACGGCGTGAGCGTCACGCTGCTGGCCAGCCATCTGGAACCGGGTGTCGTCGTGGCACACAGCGCGCCGATCGTGGGCACGCTCCAGGTCGGCGGGTACCCGCGTACCGTGCAGCCGGACCCGTTCCTCGCCGACCTGGCAGCCAGCGTCGAGAAGGCGTCCTTCTCCGTTGCGGTTCGGGCCGATGTAATGCCTTACAAGCACGCCAAACTGCTGGTCAACCTCTTCACCGGCATCGAAGCGCTGTGCGGTCCGCAGGCGCGTGGGGGGCGGTTGGCCGATCTCGTACTGGCCGAGGGCGAACGCTGCCTGCGCGCGGCCGGGCTGGCACTGCCGCCGGCGCAAGATACGGTGCAGCCGGGTGGGCCTGGTTCCGAGGTCGTCGTGCCCCGCGAGGGCGGCTCGGCCTGGCAGAGCCTCCGCCGGGCAACCGGGAGCATCGAAACCGACTACCTCAATGGCGAAGTCGTGCTGCTCGGCCGCCTGCACGCGATTCCCACTCCGGCGAACGAACTGGTGCAGCGGGCAATGCGCGATCTCGCCGAGCGTGGCGGCCAGCCGGGCACTGCCATCGAGGCCGACCTGCTCGGCGCGCTCTGAGCGGTCACGCGTCGTCGCGAACGAGCATTCGGCTACCGACGCGCCACGTGCCGCCGCTCGTGGTGGCACCGGCCATGGCGCGCACGGCGCCGCCCGCGAGCCGCACGAGGTCGACATCGTCGAGCGAGGCGAAACCGAGTGTGCGATCCGGCGCCCAGTTCGGCGAGCCCGCAAGGCGGTGAGCTACGTGCGCCCATCCGGCCGGGGTGTCGGCGATGACCCACGCGTCCGGAGCACCCGCGGTCAATCGCCGCGCCGGTCGCAGCCAGGACGCGGCGCTGGCCGGCCAGTCGACGACGGCGACGATGTCGCCGCCGTCGGCCTCCCATGCATGGGCAAACGCCGTGGCGCTAGCACGGGATGCCTCGTGGCGGCCGTGACCGATGGTCACGGTGTGCGCGGGCAACTCGTGGGCCAGGCGGAGCAGGCGAGCGAGTTCGGGCTCGGTGTGCGGCCCCGGCTCAGGCGGCATCGTGGAAGACCAGCGCCAGCGTGAACCGCTCTCCGGAGCGGATCGCCGACACACCGTGCCGCACGGGCGCCGCGGACCAGCCGCGCTTGGACTCGACCGGCCGGTCGCGCGTGGTGAACACCAGGCCGTGCCCGTGCGGGACGAGGGTGGCAGTGCCGCGAGACTGCGCGCGCGGGCGCTGTTCGAGCAGCAGGAACTCACCACCGGTGTGATCGACTCCGGGGTTGCTCAGGTTGATCACCACCTGTAGCGGGAACACGAGGTCGCCGTAAAGGTCGCGGTGCAGCGCGTTCCAATCCTTCTCGCCGTACTTCAGCAGGATCGGTGTCGACTTGGTCTGGCCCGCTGCGTGGCACATGTCGAGCCACTCGTCGAGCGTTTCGGGCCAGGGCGCCGGCCGGCCGAGTTTGGCGTGCCAGTCGCGGGCTATCGGCAGCAGATGCGGGTACAGCGCCTGCTTCAATTCCTCGATCGGCTCGGGGAACGGGCGGGCGAAGTAGCGATACTCGCCCTCACCGAATCGGTGCCGTCCCATGTTCACCGTCGAACGGAAATGCTCGTCGCGGTCGTAGAGCGCGGCGATGCGCCCCGCCTCTTGCGAGTTCACCAGTTGCGGTGTGAGGGCGCAGCCGTACTCGTTGACGTCCGAGGTGATGCGATCCCAGTCCGCGCCGTCGACGCGTCGTTGCCAGCGGGTCATCACGCCGCCTCCAAATTCAGCAACAGGCGCTTGGCCTCCGGTCCGCCGAGGTAGCCACCGGACGAACCGTCCGAGCGCACGACCCGGTGGCATGGCACGACGACGGGCAGGGGGTTGTGTGCACAGGCCGTGCCGACCGCGCGTACCGCCTTGGGGCTGCCGGCAGCCACGGCGACAGCGGCGTAGCTCGCAGTGTGCCCGTAGGCGATGTCGGACAGGTGAGTGAGCACCGTAAGGCGGAAGCCCTTGGCCAGCCTGAAGTCCAGCGGCAGGTCGAAGGCGTTGCGACGCCCGGCGAAGTACTCGTCGATCTCGCGCACGGCGGCATCGAGTCGCTTGGGCGCGTTGAGGATGCGCGGGCTGATCTGCGCGGCGAGATCGTGCAGAACCCGGTCGTGGCCTTCGCTCTCGTAGGCGACGCGAAGCAGACCGTTCGGGGTCGCCGCGAGAAGCAGCGGGCCGACCGGCGTGTCGATCGTGCGGTAGGCGATGTCCAGGATGCCTTGCGCGTCCGCGCTGTCGGCCAGGCGTTCGTGCAGCAGCCGCAACTCCGATTCGGTGGCGGCCGGGTAGGTGTCGAACAGATTCATCGGGTTTCTCCTTTGCGGATTACGCCTGGATACGCCTTGCGAAGCTTGGCGATCCCGTCGGCGGCAGACCGCCGTGCGGCGTCGGTGCTGCCGCCGATGACGGTGGCGACGTCCTGGTAGGGCAGGCCGGCCAGGTAGTGGTAGGCGACGGCCTCCCGCTGCTTGCGGGGCAGTGCGGCGAGCGCGTCACGAAGGTCGAGATCGTGCTCATCCGCGCGGCGCGGGGACGGGCGTTCGGGCACGTCGGCGACCGGGGTCGCGTGGCGCGCGGCCGCTCGGGTGACGTCGATCGCCTTGCGGTGTGCGATCGTCACCAGCCACGCCTCGACGTTCGCGTCTGCCGGCAGGTCCGGATACGCCCTGAGCGCGGCCAGGAACGTCTCTGACCAGGCGTCATCGGCGTCGAGCGGACCGAGCACCGCCCTGCACACGCGCAGCACCGTTGCGCCGTGCGCGGCGACGACGGCCTCGAAGGGCGGCTTGGCTGTCACGTCCTGTAGACGGTCCCGGTCGCTGAAACGTGAGGTGGTGTTGCGCCGACTCTTCCAGAATCGGACAGGCATCGCTTACGTGGCGCAGGACGGGTGAGCGGGCCGGGCGGACCGGGCCGGGTGAGGCCCGGCTTCGGGACCTTGGTCCTGAATTACACGGGAGATAGGTCCCTACGACGGCCGGATTCGAAACGCCAGGCTGGGTCGCGACGGTAGGCAGCGGCCAGCGGGGCGCCGCTGCCCTGCAGCGATGGGGTGATTCGGTGGATGCGTTGATGCTGGCGCGATGGCAGTTCGCGACACTGACGATCTACCACTTCTTCATCGTCCCGCTGTCGATCGGCTTGACGCTGCTCGTCGCGACGATGCAGACCCTGGCCCATCGAAGGCAGGGCACCCCCGCCGGCGACGACTGGGATCGCGCCACCCGATTCTGGGGGCGGATCATGCTGGTGCTGTTCGCGCTGGGCGTCGTGACCGGAATCGTGCAGGAGTTCCAGTTCGGCATGAACTGGTCGGTGTATTCGCGGTTCGTGGGCGACGTCTTCGGTGCGCCGCTCGCGATGGAGGGGCTTATCGCCTTCTTTCTCGAGTCGACGTTTCTCGGCCTGTGGATCTTCGGACGCGGACTGCTCAGCCCGCGCCTGCACCTGGCCACGATCTGGCTGGCCGCTATCGGCAGCACGATCAGCGCCTATTTCATCCTGGCGGCGAACAGCTTCATGCAGCACCCGGTCGGGATGGTCGTGGTCGAGCACAACGGCCAGCAACGCGTGGAACTGACGTCGATCTGGAAGGTGCTCACCAACTCCACTCAGCTGGTGACCTTCCCGCACACGATCTTCGCCGCGATCATGACAGCGGCGGCCATCCTGCTGTCGGTGAGCGCATTCCATCTGCGCCGCGACCGCGACGGTGCCGACCCGGTACATCGCAAGGTGGCGGGGTTGTCGATCGGCGTGCTGCTCGCCGCGGTGATCGGCGTCAGCGTGGTCGGCCATGTGCAGGGTCAGATCATGACCGACCAGCAACCGATGAAGATGGCCGCTGCCGAGGCGCTGTGGGACACCAAGACGAACGCCCCGTTCAGCCTGCTCGCATACGGCGACGTCAGCCACGGTCGAAACAAGATCGACATCACCATCCCGGACGGCCTGTCGATCCTCGCGAAGAACCGGCCCGGCGCGACGGTTGAGGGCATCAATGACGTGCAGGCCGCCGAGGTCGCGAAGTACGGACCGGGCAGCTACGTCCCAGTCGTCTGGATGGCTTACTGGATGTTCCGGCTGATGATCGGGTTCGGCGTGCTCGCCGGGCTGATCGCGCTGGGCGTTCTCGTCCAATGGCGGCGCGGCAAACTGACCACGAGCCCGCGCTTGCTGCGTGTCGCGACCTGGACCGTGGCCCTGCCGCTGCTCGCCAACACCGCCGGGTGGTTGTTCACCGAGACAGCGCGTCAACCGTGGCTGGTCTACGGGCTGCTGCGAACGCGCGACGGGGTGAGCACGAACGTCTCGACCGGCTTCGTCGCCGTGACGCTGTTCGGATTCACCGCGCTGTACGGCGTGCTCGGGGTTATCTGCTTCCGCATCGTCCGCCGGATCGCGCGCGCCGGTCCCGACAACGCCGCGCCGCCGGCCGCGGAACTGACCGACGATCAACAGCTGAGCCTGGTCTGAGGGGGTCGTCATGCAAGGGTTCTGGTTCGGAGTCATCGCGGTCCTGTGGGCCGGCTTCTTCCTGCTCGACGGATTCGACTTCGGTGTCGGCATGCTGCTGCCCGTCGTCGCGAACACCGAGACGGAACGCAAGATCGCGCTTCGATCGATCGGGCCGGTGTGGGACGGCAACGAGGTGTGGCTGCTCGTTGCGGGCGGCGCGACCTTCGCCGCGTTCCCCGAGTGGTACGCCAGCGTGTTCTCCGGCTTCTACCTGGCGTTCGCCGCTTTGCTCGTCGGGCTGATCCTGCGCGGCATCGGCGTCGAGTACCGGGGCAAGGCGCACACCGAGTCAGGCCGGCAATGGTGCGATTTCGCGATCGTGATCGGATCGCTGCTCCCCGCGCTGCTGCTCGGCGTGGCCTTCGCCGACTTCCTGCGCGGGGTCAAGATGAACGCGTCGCACGACATGATCGGTGGTTTCTGGGACCTGGTGACGCCCTACGCGCTACTCGGGGGTCTGGTCACGCTGACCTTGTTCGCCATGCACGGCGCGCTGTTCCTGACGCTGCGCACCGACGGCGAGGTTCGCGACATGGCGCGCAGCCTGGCGCGCAGCCTGACGCTGCCCACCGGAATCGTGGCCGTCGCGTTCATCGTCTGGACCTCGCAGGTGCGTGGCGCGTCGGTCAGCTTCGTGCTCGGCGCGGTGATCGTCGTCGCGTTCCTCGCCGCCGTCCGAGCAACGTACGCAGGGCGCCCGGGCCTCGCCTTCTCGGCCAGCTCGGTCGCGGTGGCGCTCGTGCCTATCTGGGTGTTCGCCGCCCTCTGGCCGGACGTGCTTCCTGCGCGCAACAACCCGGCGTTCTCGCTGACCGTTTACAACGCAGACTCCAGTCCGTACACCCTGCGCGTGATGACCGTGGTGGCCCTGATCTTCACCCCGATCGTGCTCGCCTATCAGGCTTGGACGTACTGGGTCTTCCGCGCTCGCGTCACCGGCGCGGACGTCTCGGGTGACGGCTACGGCGGCAGTCTCGGCAATGTCGTGTCACGCGCGCGCGATTCCGCCAGGGAGACGCTCGGAACCACATCCGGCGCCGAGCAGGAACCAACGGCAGGCCCGGCCCCGACGATGCCATGAGCCGCCCGCTCGATCCGCGCCTGCTGCGCGCCGTCCCTTCGATGCGGCGCTTTCTCACGACGCTCGGCGCGCTGCAGGCGCTAGGTGCGGCGCTGACCGTGGCGCAGGCGGGCGTTCTGGCCGAGCTGATCGTCGCGATATTCCTGCGGCACGAGCCGGTTTCGCGCCTCGTCGCGCCTTTGGCCGCGCTGGTCGCGATCGGCCTCGGACGCGCAGTGCTCGCCGCGACGCAGGAGTATCTCGCCGCGAGATTCTCGGTACGGATGCGTGCGCAACTGCGACGCTCGGTGCTTGACGCAGTCGTGCGGCTCGGCCCGCGCTGGGCGGAGCGCCAGCCGCGGGGCCGGCTGGCCACGGCTGCGGGGCCCGGCCTGGAGGCACTCGACGGATACGTGACGCGGGCCGTTCCTGCCCTGGTCGCCGCGCTGGTTGTGCCCGGCATCGTGCTGGCCCGGATCGGCGTTGCCGACTGGCAGAGCGTGCTGATCCTGCTCGCCGCGCTGCCACTCGTCCCGCTGTTCATGGCGCTGATCGGCACGATGACCCGCGCACAGATGGACCGCCAGTACGCGGCGCTCGCCGGCATGGCCGGCCATTTCCTCGACCTCGTCCAGGGCCTGACCACGCTCAAGGTCTACGGCCAGGCCAAGCGCCAGGTCGAAACCGTACGCCTAGGTACGGAGCGGTACCGCAAGCGGACGATGTCCACCCTGCGGGTCGCCTTCCTGTCCGGCCTCGTGCTCGATCTCATCGCGGCGCTGTCGGTCGCGGTGGTCGCCGTCGACGTCGGATTGCGTTTGGACCACGGCCATCTCGGCTTGCAGACCGCCCTGGTCGCGCTGCTGCTCGCGCCGGAGGTGTTCGCACCGCTACGTGCGGTCGGTGCGCAGCATCACGCCAGCGAGGAGGGCACCGTCGCTGCCGGCGCGGCGCTGGACATCCTGGACGAGGCCGCTCGCATACCCGCCACGGAGTTGCTGCCCGGCGGCGTCTGCGCGACCGGATCCCTGCAGATCAAGGATCTTCGCGTCACCTATGGCGATCGCCGCGAGAGCGCACTGGACGGACTCGACCTCGCGGTCGAGCCGGGCGAGATCGTTGCGATACAAGGACGCAGCGGCGCCGGCAAGAGCACGTTGCTCGCCGTGCTGCTGGGTTTCGTGCCCGCCGAAGGGACGGTTGCGGCTGGTACGTCAGAAGGCGAGATGGAATTGTGCTCGCTCGACGCGTCCGCATGGCGCACGAATGTGGCGTGGGTGCCGCAGCGACCACTGCCGTCGCAGCCGACGGTCGGTGCCGAGGTCGCGCTCGGCGACCCGAGTGCCAGCGTCTACGAAGTCGCTGACGTAGCCGCCGAATGCCATGCACCGCACCCGGACGTGCCGCTCGGCGAGGACGGTGCGCAGATCTCGACCGGTCAGCGCCGCAGGGTCGCACTCGCGCGTGCCCTGCTGCGAGCCCGCCGGGTTCGCGCTGCCGGGCACGTGCCGATCGTGCTGCTCGACGAGCCCAGCGAGGACCTGGACACCGGGACTGAACGAGTCGTTGCCTCGGTCATCGCCGAGCTTGCCGGCTGGGCGACGGTGCTCATGGTTACCCACAGCGCCCGCCTGACCGACGTCGCGGATCGGCGTGTTGTCATCGGCCACGGGCGCGTGATGGCCGATATCCGTCAGCAACGTGCTCGCCCGGTCGGCATCGGGCCGGCCCGCCCGGCGCGACCGGGCAAGCAGGTGGCGGCGCGCGCGCACGCCATCCCGCTGCGCGGGCTGATCAGCATGCGCGGTGCTTGGCGCAGACTGCTCGCCGCGGCGTTGCTCGGCGGTGGTTCTGGTCTTGCGGGCCTCGCCCTGACGGCGACATCGCTGTGGTTGATCTGCCGTGCCGCCGAGCATCCGAACGTTCAGGCCCTCGAGGTCGCGGTGGTAGGGGTGCGTACGTTCGCGCTCAGCAGAGCGCTGCTGCGCTACGCCGAGCGGCTGGTGAGCCACGACGGCGCCCTGCGGTTGCTCGCCGACCTGCGGGCGAGGGTGTTCGCCGCGCTCGAACCCCTTGCGCCGATGGGGCTTTCCAGCTTCCGCCGAGGCGATCTGCTGCGCCGGTTCGTGTCGGACGTGGATGGCGTCGAGGAGGGCCTCGTCCGAGCTGTCGTGCCCACGGCGGGCGCGCTGGTGACCGCTGCGGGGGCGGTTACCCTCGCCGCCCTTCTCGTTCCGCTCGCGGGCGCCGCCCTGGCCGTGGCGTTGCTCGCCGGAATCGTCGTGGTGCCCGCCGTCGTGCGCCGCGTCGCGGGCGATGCGACCGTGCTGGCGTCGGCCGCCGGTCGGCGCGACGCGCGGCTCGTGGCCGGCGTAGACGGCCTGGCGGAGCTGACTGCCTACGGCGCGGACCGGCGGGCGATCGCTGCCGTCGGCCGGGCGGACCTCGCGGTCGTGCGCGCCGCTCGCCGTCCGACGCTGGCGGCTGGCCTCGGATGCGGGCTGAGCGGCGCACTCTCGGCAATCACGCTGCCCGCCGTGCTCGCCGCAGGCGCCGCCGCGGTGTCGGCCGGGCGCGTCTCGCCGGTGGCGGTGGCCGTGCTCGCGGCCTGCGTGCTTGCGGGCTTCGACGCGCTCGCGCCGCTGCCTGCGGCCTTTGCGGCATGGTCGCGCCTGCGCGCCGGCATGCAACGGGTGGCCGAGGTGCTCGCCACGCCTCCGCCGATCGCGGAGCCCTCGACGGCACACGGTGCACCGGCTGGGGCACTCGGCCTGCGCGTCGCCTCGGTGACTCTTGCCCCGGCGCCGGGATCCGCACCGGTGCTGCAAGCGGCCGATCTGACGTTGCGAGCGGGGCAGCGCGTGGCCGTAACCGGGCCCAGCGGCTGCGGCAAGAGCACGCTGCTCGCTGCGTGTCTGCGCCTGCTCGCGGCGCAGCAGGGGCACGTCGAGTTGTCGTCGACGAACGAAAGCACCCGGCTGGTCGACGTTTGCGCGGATGACATTCCACCGCTGGTCGCCGGATCGCTCTCCGGCGACCACGTGTTCAACAGCTCGTTGCGCGACAACCTGCGTGTCGTGCGCCCGTCCGCCACCGACGCGGAACTCGATGCCGTAGCCGAGCGAGCCGGCCTCGCCGGCTTCGTCCAGGCATTGCCGAACGGCTGGGACTCCTCGGCCGGGCCGGACGGCGCCGAGCTTTCCGGGGGACAACGGCAGCGTCTGCTGCTCGCCCGCGCGCTACTGGCCGCGCCGCAGATACTCGTGCTGGACGAGCCGACGGCGCATCTGGATCCTGCCACCGAACATGCCGTGCTCGCTGACCTGCTGGCCGGCACGCAGGGGCGCACCGTGCTGATGTCGACGCACCGGAGGACCCGTCGCGATCAGTTCGATGCTGTCGTGCGAATCGAGAACGGCAAGCTGAACGCGCCGGCGCCGCAGGCTGTGTCGATACCCCTTGCGTACGCCGTCGAGGCCGCCGGCTGAGCGCGTGCGCGCTACGTGCCGCGCTGGGTGTGCTCGAAATAGGCAGGCGGGCACGGCCCGAAGTCCGTGTCGACGCTGGCGCCATCACCGACCCGGTACAGATGCCAATCCGGATGATCAAAGACAATGCGCCCGGTGTCCTGATCCAGGTACTGCACACCGCGGCATGGACCATCGACGCAGAACACGCGGATGATCGAGCTTGCGGTCACCTATCGATCATTCAGACATCGTGTGCGCCGAACAAGAGCCGAACGTCCCGCGTGAGCCGGTCACCGCGCGATCTTTCCGGCACCGCCTGCGACTCCGAATGCCCTGTTCCCGTTGTGTTTCGGCCAGATTGCGGTGCGAATGACCTGCCAGGAAAGGACGTTCGTCCCTCCCGCGCGAGGGGTCCGGTGCGGTGGTCTTGAACGTGGGGACTTGAGGAGGAACCGCGATGGGCATGCAGGTCGTCGTCGGAATCGATGGATCGCAGCCGGCTGAACGTGCGCTCGTGTGGGCGGCGGAGGCCGCGTCACGCGATCACGGTCTACTCGTCATCGCGCACGGCGGTGCGGCGGTGCCCGAAGAGGAAGCGGTCGAGGGCGACTACACCAGTGGCCTCCTGCGAGACGCAGTCGCGACCGCGATCGATGTCGGCGACGACTGCAATGTGACTACTGTTCTGCGGGCGGCCCAGCCGGCCCAGCTGCTGCTCGAGCTCAGCAACGACGCGCAGATGGTCGTGGTCGGAACACACGGCACCGGACGCGTCGTCGGTGCGCTGCTCGGCTCGGTCGCGAACCGCGTCACGGCGCACGCCCGGTGCCCGGTCATCGTCGTCCCCGAGGGGTGGCGCGCACCGGCGGCCGACGAGTCGCCCGCGGTGGCCGTCGGCGTGTCCAACTCGGAATCCGGCCACGAGGCGCTGGAATTCGCGTTGGCCGAGGCCGAGCGCAGGAACACCACGCTGATCGCGGTCCGGTCCGCGAGCGAGCTCGACTCCGAAGACGATCCCGCTCGACCACAGCAGCAACAGTTGCTGGCCGAGGTCGTCGAGGAGGCAACGGCACGGCACCCGGGCGTCAAGGTCGTGGCCGAACTGGCGAGTGAGTCGCCGTACGACGCGCTGCTCGCCGTCGCCGCACGCGCCGACCTGCTCGTGCTCGGTTGCCGCCACGACGACGAGCATCGCTTCTCACGGCTCGGCCCGCTCGCCGCCAAGTTGCTGCACACCTCGCCGTGCCCGGTGGCCATCGTCGGGCATCCGGCGGCGACGGAACCGGAAACGGCAGCCGCAGATCAAGCCTTCGAGAGCGCGTGAACACCTATAGGGGGACCAGATGAGCACAGACGCTGCGACGCGGGACAACCGAATCGTGGTCGGCGTGGACGGATCCGAACCGTCGATGTCAGCCCTGCAGTGGGCAGAGCGGATGTCGGCGATCTCCGGCGCATCCATCGACGCCGTCATCGCCTGGCAGGCCCCGCCGAACTACGGGTGGGGCTATGTCGACGCCAGTTGGCGGCCCGACCAGGACGCCGAGAAGGTGCTGACCCAAACGGTGGATGCGGTGTTCGGCCCGGACCGGCCGAGCCACATGCGGCTGATCGTCGCGCACGGCAACGCTGCGAAGGTCCTGCTCGACCGCAGCTCGAACGCGCAGCTGCTCGTGGTCGGCAGCCGCGGACACGGCGGATTCGTCGGGCTGTTGCTCGGCTCCGTGAGTGCCAGTTGTGCCGAACACGCAAAGTGCCCCGTGCTCGTCGTACACAGCACGCCGCCCGCCACCAGCTAGACCCTCAGCGCTACCAACCCAGATCTGGAGGACATGAGCAATGACAATCCGAGTAGGTATCAACGGCTTCGGACGCATCGGCCGCGAATACCTGCGGTACGCGGCAGACCATGACGACATCGAGGTCGTCGCCGTCAACGATGTCACCGATGTCGTGACTCTTGCCCGCCTGCTACGCCACGACAGCACCTTCGGCCCTTTCCCCAAGGAGGTCGAGGTGAGCGACGACATGCTCATCGTCGACGGCCGCAAGGTGGCCGTGAGCGCCGTCCTTGAGCCGGCGAAGCTGGCCTGGGCCGAGCACGGCGTCGAGATCGCGATCGAGTCCACCGGTAAGTTCCGCACGCGCGAGGCCGCCGCAGGACACCTCTCGGCCGGCGCGTCGCGTGTGCTCATCTCCGCGCCGGGCAAGGGTGTCGACGCGACGATCGTGCTCGGCGTCAACGACGAGATCTTCGACCCGAAGTCGCACCGCGTGATCTCCAACGCCTCGTGCACGACCAACTGCGTCGCGCCGATGGTCAAGGTGCTGCACAACGCGTTCGGCATCGAGCGCGGCTTCATGACCACCGTGCACGCGTACACGAATGACCAGAACGTCCTTGACGGACCGCACAAAGATCCGCGTCGGGCACGTTCAGCGGCCGTGAACATCATCCCGACGACGACGGGCGCAGCGCGTGCGGTCGGCGAGGTGCTGCCCGAGATCGCCGGGCGTCTCGACGGTGTCGCCCTGCGCGTTCCCGTCGTCGACGGATCGCTCGTCGACCTCGGCGTCCTGCTCGATCGCGAGGTGACCGCCGCAGAGGTCAATGCGGCGTTCGAGGCAGCGGGCGCCGAAGGGCCGCTTGCCGGACGGCTTCGGTACACCACCGAGCCGGTCGTTTCCTCCGACGTCATCGGCGATCCTGCGTCGTGCCTGTTCGATTCGGGCCTGACCCAGGCGTCCGGGCGCTTCGCCAAGGTGTTCGGCTGGTACGACAACGAGTGGGGATACACCTGCCGGCTCGCCGATCTCACCCGCCTGGTCGCCGGCAGCTGAACCGAACGGCCGAGCAGCTTACCGTGCCTGCGCACGGGCGGCACTGTTCGGCGCCCTACCAGAGGCCAACGTCCCGATCCGCAGCTCCCAGTCACCCTGGTTCGGGCCGTTGGTCTCTGCCTTTTCCCTGTGGTGTTCGCGACGCTGGACAGATGGTGGGCAATGATGTCGTCGCCGTGCGCGCCGACGGTGGACTGGTACACATCCGGCCGGCCCAGGCCGACGACCGCAAGGCCCTGCTGGCGCTCAACGCGCGGGCGTCTGACCAATCCATCTTCTATCGCTTCTTCACGCTGAGCCGGCACGCGGCGGACGCCTACGTCGAGCGGCTGCTGCGCCCGGCGAGTGTCGAACATCAGGTGCTGGTCGCGCTGATCGGCGGCGAGGTCGTCGGGGTGGCTGCCTACGAGCGACTCTGCAGGCAATCGGCCGAGATCGCCCTGCTGATCGACGATCGCGAGCACAACGTCGGCATCGGCACGCTGCTGATCGAGCATCTGGCGAGCATTGCGCGCCAGCAGCGCATCCACCGGTTCGTCGCGGAGGTTCTTGCCGAGAACGCCGGGATGATCCGAGTCGTGCGCCACCTGGGCTTCGACGTCAAGACCCGTCTGGAATACGGCGTCGTCCGGCTCAGCTTCGACCTCGAAGCCAGCACGCGTGTGGTTGCCGCCATCGACGACCGCGAACGCGTAGCGGATGCAGCGAGCCTGCGCCCGCTGCTCGCCCCGCGATCGGTCGCCGTGATCGGCGCGAGCGTCCGGCCCAAGTCCATCGGGCACGAGCTGCTGCGCAACATCCTTGCCGGCGGTTTCACCGGCAGCGTGCACGTCGTCAACCCGAAGCACGACCGGGTGCTCGGCATGCCAGCGGTCGCCTCGCCGCTGGATCTGCCGGAAGCACCGGATCTGGCGATCGTGGCGGTACCCGCGCCGGCTGTCCTCGACGTCGTTCGCGCCTGTGGTGAGCGCGGCGCCCGCGGCATCCTGATGATCAGCTCCGGATTCGGCGAAACCGGTGAGGACGGCAAGGCGCTGCAGCACGAGATGCTCGCGGTCGCCCGGCAGTACGACATGCGTGTGATCGGCCCCAACTGCCTGGGCCTGATCAACACCGATCCGGCGGTGCGGCTCAACGCCACGTTCGCCTCGCTACCGAGAAACCCCGGCAAGCTCGGCCTGGTGTCGCAGTCCGGCGCGCTCGGCGTAGCGGTGCTGCTGGGAGCGAAACGATCCGGGCTCGGCGTGTCGCAGTTCGTGTCGGTGGGGAACAAGGCCGACATCAGCGGTAACGACCTGCTGCTCGCCTGGGAGCGTGACGAGCGCACAGCCGTGATCGCCCTGTACCTGGAATCGTTCGGCAATCCGCGCAAGTTCTCGCGTATCGCGAAGCGCGTCTCGCGTCACAAGCCGATCATCGCCATCAAGGCGGGACGTTCGGTGGCCGGACAGCGAGCCGGGCAGTCGCACACCGCAGCCGCCGCATCGTCGGACGCCGTCGTCGACGCCATGTTCGCGCAGGCCGGCGTGCTGCGGGTCGACACGATGGAGCAGATGCTCGACGTGGCGCGCGTGCTGACCGACCAGCCCCTTGCTTCGGGCCCCCGCGTCGCGATCGTCGGCAACTCGGGAGGTCCTGGAATCCTCGCCGCGGACGCCGCAGAGGCCGCCGGGCTGACGGTGGTCGAACTCGACGATGCGACAACCACGCAGATTCGCGACGCCGTTCCGTCTGCGGCTTCATGCAAGAACCCCGTCGACCTCGGCGCGGCCGCGCAGGCAAGCGAGTCCGGCGAGGCGGTGCGCATCGCGCTCGCCTCCGACGAGGTCGACATGGTGCTCACCGTGTTCACCGAGACGCTGGTGGCCGATCCCGAGGACGTGATCGCGGCGATCGCGGCAGCAGCAGCGGGTTCGGACAAGCTGGTTGCCATCACCCATGTCGGCGGAGCGGCGCGCTTCGTACCGGTGCCAGACGGTGACCGGATGCTCCCGGTCTTCCAGTTTCCCGAGCCGGCCGCCGCGGCGATGGGCTATGCGTGGCGCTACGCGCGCGGTGCAACCGCCCCGCTCGGTGAGCCCGCGCGTCCGGAAGGCATCGACGCCGAAGGCGCCCGGGCGCTCGTGACGGATCTGCTGGCCATCGCCGAAGGTTGGCTCGGCCCTGAGGACGTCGCCCGGCTGCTGATCAGGTACGGCGTCCGGATGTGTCCGCAGCGAGTCGTGAGCGAGATCGACGACGCCGTTCGCGCGGCGGAGGAGTTGGGCTACCCCGTCGCGGTGAAACTGGCCGGTGGCGCCGTGCACAAGACCGACGTCGGGGGCGTGCGCCTCGGCATCGCCGACGAGCAGCAGTTGCGGCTCGCATTCGATGCGGTGCACGCCGCGGGCTCGGCCGCGTCGCAAGTCCTGATACAGCCGATGGCACCGAGCGGTGGCACCGAGCTGATCGCCGGCGTCCTGCAGGACCCGCAGTTCGGTCCTGTGCTGATGCTGGGCGCGGGTGGTGTACTGGCCGACATGATTGCTGATCGCCAGTTCCGCCTCGCGCCGATCACCATCCAGGACGCCGATCAGATGATCGCCGGCATGCGCACCGCGCCACTGCTCGACGGATATCGCGGGCGTCCGGTCGTGTCGCGGCCGGCGGTGCGCGAGCTGGTCCTGCGGCTCGCCGCACTGGCTGAGGATCTGCCCGAGGTTGCCGAGCTCGATCTCAACCCGGTTATCTGCTCGGGCGAGGATCTCGTCGTCGTCGATGCGAAGGTGCGCATAGCCGGCGCTCCTGCGACGGCCGACCCGGTACTGCGGCAGCTACGAGACTGACATGCCCAAGGACAGCACGCACAAGGGCAGCCAGCACCACGACGACGCAGTTCCACCGCGACTGGGACGAAGTGTCTACGAGAAGGAACTGCTGCGCCTGCAGACCGAACTCGTCGCCATGCAGGAATGGGTTCGTGCGTCCGGCGCGCGAATTGTCGTGATCTTCGAGGGTCGTGACGCCGCCGGCAAGGGCAGCACGATCAGGCGAGTCACGCAGTACCTCAATGCGCGGGTGGCTCGCATCGTGGCGCTGCCTTCGCCGACCGAGCGCCAGCGCACCCAGTGGTATTTCCAGCGCTACGTGGAGCATCTGCCGGCCGCCGGCGAGATCGCGCTGATGGACCGCTCCTGGTACAACCGCGGCGGGGTCGAGCGGGTCATGGGCTTCTGCACCCCGGACGAGTACCGGCGATTCCTCGCCCAGTGTCCGGTGTTCGAGCGGCTGCTGATCGACGACGGGATCCTGTTGCGCAAGTACTGGTTCTCGGTCAGCGACGAGGAGCAGGAGCGACGGTTCCGCTCTCGTCAGGACGATCCGATGCGCGGGTGGAAGCTTTCGCCCATGGACATCGAGTCGATCCGCCGCTGGGAGGATTACTCGCGCGCCAAGGACGAGATGTTCGTGCACACCGACACCACGGAGTCACCGTGGTACGTCGTCGAGGCCGACGACAAGCGCAGGGCGCGCGTCAACATGATCGCGCACCTGCTCTCGACCGTTCCGTACGAGCGCGTGAAGCCGCACAAGCTCGAACTGCCGCCGCGGCCGTCGGCGACCAACTACACGCGCCCGCCCCGTGATCTGTACCGGGCCGTGCCCGACCACGCCGCGACGCTCTAGTCGTTCCGCACTCGATCGGTAGTGGTGCAGGTGAGTTGCCGGCGCGCCAGCTTACACTAGGCAGGCCCAGCGCGGCGGAGATTCTGCCGCAGTGGCAGCACGTTCGCCGTGGTGACGTCGCGGCACCGATGGCCTATTCGCCGACCTCGTTCGTTGTCACCGAGGCCTAACCGCCCGGCGTGATCGTCTCGGCAAAGGACGACTCGGCCTGGCATGGCGTTGCGGTCGATGACCGGCGGCTCGACCCGGCTGGTCACCGGATCAAGCAGCGGTACCGGGCAAGACCGTCAGCACTGCTGACGATAATCCTGATCGAGTTCGGCGACTTCGCGATGATGCGCAAGATGATGCTGGGCATCAAGCGCCGCGACGAGATGTCGGCGTCGAATCGTCTGCGCACCCGGTCAGCCTGACCCCGCGGCCGTGAGGGGCCGATTCCGTGGGCCCGCCCCGCCATACTGCGCAGGGCCTGTGTCCTGGGACGCCGTCTGCCATGCTGGAAGTCCTTTTCGGATAAGGTGATTCTGGGCTCGACGTGTGATCATCCGTTACGGTAGACTCGCACGCATGTTCGAGATGGACGAGTGGCAGCCGCCCACTGCGCCGCCGCCGTTGAGTCTCGCGGAGATCACCGACGATCCTGATCAGGCGGCAGCGTGGCTCGCGGCTGAAGCGCCGGGTCCGGAGGCGGTGGCGGCGTTGTCGGTGCTCGACCTGGCTGGGTTGTCGAATGGTGGGCGGGTCGATGCGCTGGTCGCGTTGGAGCGGCACCTGGCGTGGCTTTCCGGAGTGCAGGCTCAGGTCCTGGCCGCAATGGCCGCTGATGACTCGTCGGAGGATCGGTGGGTGCGCGAAGAGGTCGGGTGTGCGTTGCGGCTGTCGGCGGTGACCGCGCAACGCCGCCTGGCCGTCGCGGAAACCTTGACCGGGACGTTGGCTGAGACGGGGCGGGCGTTGCGCCGGGGCCGGATCAGCTACCTGCACGCGATGACTCTCGCCGAAGCCACCTACGGGCTTGACTCTGACGTTGCCTCGGCGGTGGAGGAGCGGGTGCTGCGCCGTGCGGGTGGGCAGACGCTGGCCGAGTTCAAACGCTCGCTGCGCCGCGCGGTACACGCGCTGAACCCGGCCCGGGTCGAAGAACAGCGCGCGCAGGCGATGACCGAACGCCGCGTGTGCGTGACTGCCCGGGATGACGGCATGGCCGAACTGTGGGCCCTCCTTCCCGCTGAAGGTGCCGCCGCGGTCATGACGGCAGTGGATGCGCTCGCTTCGGTCACCTCCGCCACTGATCCGCGCACCGCCGATCAGCGCCGCGCCGACGCCCTGGTGGATTTAGGCGTCGCGGCGTTGCACGACCCGCTGCTGCCGAAGGCACAGGGGATGCGGCCCTCGATCCAGGTCACCGTCGCGGCGTCGACCTTGCTCGGGTTGGATGAGCAGGCCGGCGAACTGGCCGAGCACGGACCCATCCCCGCGAGTGTGGCCCGCCGCCTGGCCGCTGACGACACCGGCACCTGGCGGCGGCTCCTCACCGAACCCGCCACCGGGCACCTGCTCGACTACGGACACACCACCTACCGACCACCCAAGAATCTCGCCGAATACGTCATCGCCCGCGACCAAACCTGCACCTTCCCTGGATGCTCACGAAACGCCGCCCGCTGCGAACTCGACCACCGCATCCCCTACAACAAAGGCGGAAACACCAACCCCGAAAACCTGCAACCACTCTGCAAACGCCACCACCGACTCAAACACGAGACCGACTGGACCCTGAACCGACAGACCAACGGCAGCTACCGCTGGACCAGCCCCACCACCCACCACTACGAAACACGACCACCCCACCTACCCCGCGACACCAGCCCAACCCAAACCACAGCAGGCGACCTGAACCGCCCCGGCTTTTCCGGAGACTCGGTTTGGTGGAACCGGCTTCAGGCTGAGGGCCGGTATTGACGGTAGTAGGCCTGCTCCAGTTCGACCGGCGGGATGTCGCCGTTCTCCTCGTAGAGGCGTCGGTTGTTGAACCAGTCGATGTAGTGGAGGGTGGCGATCTCGACTTGATCGACCGTCTTCCACGGCCGCTGCGGATTGATCAACTCTGACTTGTACAGGCCGATCACCGTCTCGGCCAAGGCGTTGTCGAATGCATCGCCGACGGTGCCGATCGAGGGTGTGACGCCTACGGCGGCGAGGCGTTCGGTGAACGCGATCGACGTGTATTGCGAGCCGGCGTCGGTGTGATGCACCAGCCCGGACAGCGTGGTCACATCTTCGCGGCGACGGACCCACACGGCCTGCTCCAGTGCGTCGAGTACCAACTGGGTGCGCATGCTCGTCGCCGCCCGCCAGCCCAGGATGCGACGGGCGTAGGCGTCGATGACGAAGGCGACGTAGACCACCCCGGCCCAGGTCGCGACATACGTGAAGTCCGCGACCCACAACGCGTTCGGTCGCAGCGGGTTGAACTGCCGCTTGACCAGGTCCACCGGCCGCTCGGCGGCCGGGGCCGGTGTGGTCGTCTTCCACTTCTTGCCGCGCCGAATCCCTTGCAGGCCAAGGGATTGCATCAACCGCTCGACGGTGCAGCGGGCTACCTCGATGCCCTCCCGGTTGAGCTGCAACCACACCTTGCGCGGCCCGTAGACGCCGAAGTTGTCCCGATGCACGCGGGCAATCTCGATCTTCAGTTCTTCGTCGCGCAGGCTGCGCTTCGACGGCGGTCGGGACTTGGCGTCGTAGTAGGTGGACGGGGCGATCGTGATCCCGTGCTCGCACAGCACGCGACAGATCGGCGCGACCCCGAACCGGCCCTTGTGGGCGTCGATGAACCTCACCAGAACCTCTGTGGGCGGTCGAGCTCCGCCGCGAAGAAACTCGATGCAGCCTTGAGGATCTCATTCGCCCGACGCAGCTCGGCGACCTCGCGCTTGAGCGCCTTGATCTCGGTCCGCTCGTCGCTGCTCAGACCCGACCTCTCACCGGCGTCCACTTCGGCCTGCCGCACCCACTTGCGCAGCGTCTCCGTGCTGCCGATACCGAGCTTCGAGGCGACCGCACCGATCGCCGCCCACTCCGACGGGTAATCGCCCTTGACCTCGGCGACCATCCGCACCGCACGCTCCCGCAGCTCACGCGGGTAGTTGCTCCCGTGACGTGACATGGCTTCCAGCTACTCCTTCTCAACAACTGGAGCCTCCGGACACGCCGGGGCGGTTCAACCCGGACCCGCCCCCCCTTCTGACCGAGCTCCGCGAGTAGCGACGTCCTCGAGCCGACGGTTGATCTTGAGTCTTCGCGGGCATGCTGTGCTCCCCGCAGCCGGCAGCGCTTTCCCGATGCCTGAGCAACTCCGACCCCGACCCGCCAGGAACAGCTTGCTAGCCCGAACACAGTGAGCCGACCAAGGACGACCAGGCTGCCAGCGCCCGACGAGAAGCTGGCGAGCGTGCATCCGGGCGCCGACATGTGCAACTGAACGTCCGACTTGCGACTAGCGCTGCCTGCGGGCCTGGTCGGAGAAGATGCGCTGCTGCCGCTCGGCCTGGGACTCGGGGCGGGTGACGAAGTGCGGGTCCTGATCGGCAGAGGCGGTATCGCCGGAGCGCCAGCCCACGTCGAGAACGATCGTGTCGAACGGGCGCTGCGGTAACTGGCGGGTGTCGGCGTATACCGGGCAATCCATTACCCGGCCGATGAGCACCTCGTACTCGTGAGGCCTGAATCCTGGCCGTGAGCGGACTCTCGCGACCCTGACCGTGCCGCACGAGTTGGCGAGCAGGATCACCTGTGGGCCATGGGCGCGACACAGATCGGCTAGGTTCGCCGCTGCCTTCGCCGAGGCCACGATGTGCGGCATCCGCGACACCGCGGCTGAATGCGCCCGGTACTCCATCGACATTGCGTCCCCCGTCTGAAACGTGCCTTGTCGTATGTCCAGCCTGATGGGGCAGACGATGCGGGTGCCAGCGGCATTCGTCGCCATCGGTCGGGACCTAAGGCCCTGTGGCCCGCTCACGACCAGCGCGAGGATCGAATCGCCAACTCGGAACGTCACGGGCGGTTCCTCCGATTTGGCCATGCCTACGTCGCGGCAGGTTGGATCTCTCGACTGCCGCCGGGCCTAGCGAGGAGGATCGATGTCAGAGGACCAACGACCTGTCGTCATGGGCGTCGACGAATCACCCGGCACGGAGTCTGCGCTGCGGTGGGCGGTCGACGAAGCGCTGGCGCGCAACGTGCCGCTGCGGCTGGTCTGCGCCTTCCACTACGCGGTGCCGCCCGGCCGGGTTCCGGCCTACCTCGACGTTCCGGAAGTCGTCCTGGAACAGCCGCGCCAGACGGCCGAGCAGTTGATCGCGGACGCGGTCGAACGCGTCGGTGCCTACGATCCCCGGCCCGAGACGCAATGGGAGGCGATCGACGGCGACCCCGTTCGGGTTCTGCTCGACGAGTCGAAGTCAGCGGCCGTGACCGTTCTGGGCTCGCGGCACCTCAACGCGCTCAGCTCCGCCCTGCTCGGGTCGGTCGGGGCCGGCGTCGCAGCCCGCGCCTACTCTCCGGCAGTCGTCGTGCGCGGTCCCGCCGGACGCCCTGAAGAAGGCGCCTCGGTGGTGGTGGGCGTGGACGCCACGGAAGGGTCCGACGGCGTCCTCGAGTACGCCTTCGAGCACGCCAGCCGGCATCAGGTGCCGCTGCGTGCGGTGCTGTGCTGGCACCCTGACCTGCTTGCGACGATGAGCTGGCGAGCGGGTCCGCCCGCACCCGAGCGGGTCGAGATCGGGCTGTCCGAGGTGCTCGCGGGCTGGCAGGAGAAGTACCCGGACGTGACGGTACATCGCGCGGTGGTACGCGAGCACGCAGTCGGCGGCCTGGTCACCGCATCCCTGTCACAGCACCTGCTGGTCGTGGGCAGCCATGGACGCCACGCGATTGCCGGCACCCTGCTGGGTTCGGTCAGTCAGGGCGTTCTGCATCATGCGATGTGCCCGGTCGCCGTCGTCCCCCCGCACGATCGCTGATCGCTCATGAGGGCGCCGTCTCTGACGTTCGTGGGCGGTGCCGGAACGGTCACCGGCAGCAAGCACCTGCTGGACACCGGCCGTTCGACGGTGCTCGTCGACTGCGGTCTGTTCCAAGGTCTCGGCAGACTGCGCCGCCGCAACTGGAACCCGCCGCCGATCTCGTGGCGCGATCTCGACGCCGTCGTGCTCACCCATGCTCATCTCGACCATTGCGGCTATCTGCCGGTGTTGGCCCGCCTCGGATGGCGCGGCCCGGTCTATGCGACCGAAGGCTCCGCGCGGCTCGCCGAGATCATCCTCACCGACAGCGCGCACCTGCTCGAAGAGGAAGCAGCGCAGGCGAATGAGGGCGGCTGGAGCAAGCATCGTCCCGCGCTGCCGCTCTATGACGCGAAGGATGCCGAGCGCGCGTGCCGCCTGCTGCGAGTGGTGCCGTTCGGTGAGTGCGTCACCGTCGCCGACGACACGCAACTGACGTTCGGGCGGGCGGGCCACATCCTCGGCTCGTCGTGGGCACATTTCGCCGTCGCGACTCCGTCGGGGGAGCGCACGCTGCTCAGCAGCGGTGATCTGGGCAGGCCGTCGCATCCCGTGCTCCGGCCGCCGGAGCCCCGGCCGGAGGTCGACGTGTTGCTGGTCGAGTCCACGTACGGCGACCGCCGGCATGAGGACGCCGATTCGCTCGAACGGCTCGCGGACACGATTCGCCGGACGGCGGCGCGCGGCGGCAGCATCCTCATCCCGGCCTTCGCCGTCGACCGCACGGAGGTCCTGCTGGTCGGGCTCGCGAAACTGCGCCACGAGGGCCGCATCCCTGATCTGCCGATCGTCGTCGACAGTCCGATGGCGCTGGCCTGTCTGCGCGTCTACCGCGAGGCCCACCGGCAGGGCTGGCCGGAGCTGCGTCCGGACCTGCCGGGCGACGATCCGTTCGATCCGGGTCGGCTCATCGAGGTACGCACCGCCGAGGAGTCGGCGCGGTGGAACGATCCGCGCATGCCGGCGATCATCATCTCGGCATCCGGTATGGCTGCCGGCGGGCGCGTGCTGCACCATCTCAAGAACATGCTGTCCAACCACCGGCACACGATCGCCATCGTCGGTTTCGCCGCCGAAGGCACGCGTGCCCGGCAGCTTCTCGACGGCGCGCGTGCGATCAAGATCCACGGCAGGTACGTACCTGTGCGCGCGACGGTGCTGGCTCTCGACGCATTCAGCGCGCACGCGGACATGGACGAGTTGTACGCGTGGGCCACGGCCGGTCCGGCTCCGTCAGCCTGTTACGTGGTGCATGGCGAGGAGCGCGCGTCGCGGGCGTTCGCGGAGCGCCTGCACGCCGACGCGGGCTGGCTCGCGATCGTCCCCGCGGAGGGCGAGCGAGTCGTGTTCTGAGGGCCGCGTTCAGCCCACCAGGGCTTCGGTGGCAGGAGCCTGTCGGTCGGGTAGGCGGCGTCCCGATATGCGCTGCACGTCGATCTTGACGAAGTGGGGCAGGTCGTCGCTGGCCCAACTGTCTATCCCGAGACGATTGAGCTCTTCGACCTCATTGGCATCGTCGACAACCGATGCCATGCCAACGACCAGGACGCTCCAACCCGAGCGGGACTCCTGATCGATGTCGTCGACCTCGAAGGCCACGACGTTACGGTCCAGGGCCGCCTCGAACTTCGTGCCGCGGGCCGTGCGGAACACGATCGCGTCGTCGACGACGCGGTAGTTGACAGGAAATGCCGCAGGTAGGGCGCCCACGGACGTGACCACTCTGCCGATTTCCTCGGACGCGAGCAGTTCGCGACATTCGATCTCGGCGAGGGTCACCAGGCCCGCAGTCGGTAAAGGCACGAGGAAATATCAGCATCAAGATCCTGCCCCTGTGTAGGGCCGTTCGTCCCTAGATCATTCGCCGATCTTGTGGCGGGTCGTCAGTCTTCGTGCGTCCTCGGGTTTTCCTCGCGCGAGAGCAGCCCCCGCCGCTCGGCCAGCACACCGGCCTGGAAGCGGGTCCGGGCCCGCAGCGCCTGGGTCAGCTCGGCGATACGCCGGCGCACGGTTCGGGTGCTGGTACCGGTCTGGCGGGCGATCGCGTCGTCCTTGAGCCCGGATGCCAGCGCGGTCAGCAATGCGTCGTGGTCGGCCGAAAGTGGCACGGCCGAACCCGATGCCGCGACCGGCCACTCGGCGGCCGCCGAGGCCGTCGCGGCGAACACGGGGACGGCGGATGCCCACAGCAATTCGAACAGCTCGTGCACGGCGTCGAGCAGGGCACACGGGTGAATCATCAGCGCGCCCTGGCCGAGGTCATCGACGCTGAGCGGCAGCAGGGCGAGGTCGCGATCGGCGATGGCGAGCTTCATGGGGACGTCGGGGTGAACGCGCGACTGCTCACCGAGCAGCGCGGCGCTGCGGGCCTGGTCGAGGGCTCCGGGCAGTTCGAGCGATTCCGGCGCGTACACGCCGCGAACCGCGATCCCGCTACCGAGCAGGGCGCGCACGGCCGCGTCCGAGCGGTCCGGGTTCTGCGCGTAGGGCGGGCGGTCGAATATCAGCAGTTCGCGTTCGACGCCTTGGAGTAACTGGTCGAACCGTGCGGCGATGGCCTCGCGGCCGACGACGACCTCGACGAGCCGATCGGGCCGGCGCTCCTCGTCGACCACCATGTCGGCGAGCAGGGCGCGCGCGGAGAACTGGGTGCGCGTCAGCTCCTCGCGGCGACGCGCGACCAGCACGTCGACGGCAACGTCCGGACGGGCCGGAAGCAGGCGAGGCGGGTTGCCGGGTACGCGCGCCACCAGCCCGAGCTGCTCGAGGCGAGAAACCGATCTGCGCACCGCGCCGGCGTCACGCTCGACGTGCTCTGCCAACTGCGACGTGGTGGCCCGCGGATGGCGCAACAATTCCCGGTAGACGGCCTCGTCGGTCGGCGATACGCCGACTGCCTCCAGCACGTGTACTCCCTGGCCTGTTCAGGACATATCCGCTCTTGGTCACGCTAATCCATGACAACCGGGTCTTCTGCTCGGTAGACCACTGATGGCGCCGTTCAGGCAAAAGCCGATGAGCGCGACGATGACGAAGCTGATGACGACTCGATGACAGGAGCCGCTATGCCGCGACGACTCGCGATGGCCACGAAGGCGACGCTGGTGGCGAGTTCGCTCGTCTACTCGGTGACCGTGGCCGCAGCGGACCGTGCCGCAGCCGCGCCGGCACCACCGGCCCGTGCTGCGGCATCCGTACCGGTCGAGGTGACCCTGGTGACCGGCGAACACGTCCTGGTCAGCACGCCGGCCAGCGGCCGGCCGGTAGTGACGGTGCTCGACACTCCGGGCGCCGAGCGGTCAACGTCCTACTCGACCCGCTACGACGGCGACGATGTCTATGTCATTCCGGCCGACGTCGCCGGGCTGATTCCGCGCGTGCTCGACAGCGCGCTGTTCGACGTCACCGCTCTTGCCCGGATGGGATACGACGACGCGTCGCGGCAGAGCATCCCGGTCATCGTGCAGAACGCGCCAGGCGTCCGGTCGCTCCGTGCAGCGGCCGGCGCGCTGCAGACCCGCGCGGCGCTGCCGAGCATCGGCGGCGAGGCCGCTGACCTGCCCAAGGCGCAGAGCGCGGCATTCGGCGCGGCCCTGACGAAGCTTGGCCACGAGCACGCCACGGTCACCCCGGCGGCTGCAGGTGCCGCACTCGGCGGCCTCAGCCATATCTGGCTCGACGCCCCGGTCAGCGCCACCGACCTGGACGCGAACCTGACCCAGATCAGCGCGCCCGCGGCGTGGGAATCCGGCCTGTCCGGGGCGGGCGTCAAGGTCGCGGTGCTCGACACCGGCGTCGACGCCGACCACCCGGATCTGTCCGGACAGGTGGTCGGCGCGGCGAACTTCACCACCGGCAACGCCACGACCGACGACAACGGGCACGGAACGCACGTCGCGTCGCTGCTCGCCGGAACGGGGGCCGCAGCCGACGGCGCCCGTCGCGGAGTCGCCTACGGCGCGCACCTGCTCGCCGGCAAGGTGCTCGACAGCCGCGCCAAGGGCCAGACGTCGTGGGTGATCGCCGGCATGCAATGGGCCGTGGCCCAAGGCGCCGACATCGTGAACATGAGCCTCGGCGGCCCGGCCAACGTCACCGCCACCGACGACCCCCTGGTCGACGCCGTGCAATCGCTGACCGCGTCGAGCGGCACCCTGTTCGTCGTCGCGGCGGGCAACACCGGAGGCCGACGGGCCACGATCGAGAGCCCGGGCGTGGCACCTTCTGCGCTGACCGTCGGGGCGGTGGCGGCGAACGACGCGACCGCTGGTTTCTCCTCGCGTGGCCCGACGGCCGGTGACTGGCGCATCAAGCCCGACATCAGCTCGCCGGGTGTGAACATCACCGGGGCACTGGCCGGTGCGCGTACGGGCAACGTCTACACGACCTACTCCGGCACGTCGCAGGCGACACCCCAGGTCGCCGGTGCGGCGGCGCTGCTGATGCAGCAGCACCCGGACTGGAACTGGGCCAGGGTCAAGTCCACGCTGGTCGACAGCGCCGATCCGGTCGACAAGGCCAGCGTGTACGACCAGGGCGGCGGCCGGCTGGACCTGGCGCGGGCCACGACCGAGCAGCTCTCGTCCGACACCGCCGACGTCGACTTCGGCCTGCTGCGCTGGCCGAACCGCAGCGTTCGCAGTCAGCGGGTGACCCTGTCGAATCCGACCGGTGCCGGGACCACGGTCGATCTCGCGGCCAGTTCGGCAGAGGTACCCGAAGGAAACTCGACCGGACTGGTGGTGCCCGCCGCCGAGACCGATCCAATATCGCTGTCCACGAACCAGCTGACCATCCCGGCCGGTGGCTCGGCCTCCTTCGACGTGACGCTGGACCCGGGCGCCGCCAAGGTCGGCACCCTCTACGGCGGCATGGTCACGGTCTCAAGTGGCGGCGTCGCGGCCCTGCATCTGCCGTTGGGATTCCAGGTCGAGCCCGAGCGTTACGACGTCACGGTCACCGTCCTCGACCGGCACGGCGATCCGTACGTGGGCGGCACGGTCGATCTGATCAACGGCGACACAGGCGATATCGGCTCGCTCTACGGCGTGACCCTCAACGACGAGGGCAAGGGTGTCGCCCGGGTCGCGCCCGGTTTCTACGGCGTGCACTCGCGCGTCGAGACTCCCGGGCCGGACGGGACGGCGGAGTCGGTGACGTTCACCGGTGCCCCCGAGGTTCACGTCACCGCTGACACGTCGGTGCTGATCGACGCCCGCACCGCCAAGCAGGTACAGCCGCCGACCATCCCGCACGTGACGACCCGGGTCGACCAGTTCCAGATCTATTACACCCGCCTCGACGGCAAGCATTCCGGGCAGACCTATTGGGACCTGGCCGGGGCCGCCGAAGGAAACGAGGGCAAGGTCTTCGTCCAGCCGACGACGACGCCGGTGCAGCACGGCCAGTTCGCACTGACGACGAGATGGCGCCTGGCCCGCACCGGTGGCGCCCATGACGCCGACCTCTACGACCTGGTGACCGAGACACCGACCGTCCCCGACCCACCGACCACCGCGCTCACCGCCGCGGACGTGCGCCGTCTCACCCGCCTCGACGTCACCTACCACGCGCTCGGTGCGCCGGCGACCGTCCCGGAGATACGCGCGAGCTGGACCGACATCGTCAACCTGGCGATCGGCACCTGGGCGCCTGTTGCCCTGCCATCGCACCGCATCGAGATGGTGACTGCGGCGCCCAACGTCCACTATCTGCAGAATCTGATGACACCGGGCACGGAACCGGTCAGCGTCTTCGAGCCCGATCGGACCTACCAGCCGGGTCAGCGCGAGAGCGTGGACTGGTTCCGCACCCTGCACCCTGAGGTGATCGAGGCGCCTCGGTACTCGACCAGCCAGTGGTTCAGCGTGGGGCTCGGCGACGGCGAGCACGTCGGCGCGGCGCACATCAACCACGGCGTCACATCCACACTGCAACTGAGCCGCAACGGCACCGTGGTCGGTACGGTGCCGAACACGCTCGGCTACTTCAACGTCCCGGACGGGCCGGGGGATTTCAGCGCGGAACAGCAACTCGAACTGGACAACACGAAGGTGCCCGGGCCCGCCAGTTCGCACACCACGTGGACCTTCGCGTCGAGCCCGACGTCGGACCCGGTGCACGAGCCGAGTGTCAACCCGCCGGTGGTGCGACTGGACTACCAGCCGAATCTGGACTCGCTCGGATACGCACCGGCGCGCAAGCCGCTCGTGATCGGCTTGCGGCCCACGCACCTCGCCGATTCCGCGGTGCCGGTAGGCGGATTCCCGGACCTGCGCTTGTGGATCTCCACCGACCAGGGCGCGAACTGGAGTGCAATCCGGGTCGACCACATATCCGGCGAGCAGTATCTGGCGCTCGTGCCGGGCGGCCTGCTGCACGCGGGCGACTCGGTGTCGCTGCACGGCATCGCGACCGACGCCGCCGGCAACTCGATCGACCAGACCGTGCAGGGCATCTTCCCCGTCCGGTGACCGACCGTGGCCCGGGGACCGCGAGGTCAGTAGGTGGCGGGCGTGATGATCCACAGCACGCGGGTCACCTTCCTGGTCGGGTTGGACCAGCGGTGCGGCACCCGGCAGGCGAAGGTGATTGCGTCACCGGCGGCCAGGACATGCTTGACATCGGAGAGCCAGATCGTGAGCGAACCCTCCATGACGAGCACGCATTCCTGGTCGCCGGGGTGGCTGTACGGGCTCGGGCCGCTGCCCTTTCCGGCGGCGACGACGGTCTCGAGGACCTCGAGGCGATCGGCCCACGTCGGGGTGATCCGGTAATCGTCGACGCCGTGGCTGCGAACCAGCCGGCGCTGATCGCTGCGCACGACCGGCTCGTCGTCGTCTGAACCCTGCCCGAACAGCGCGCCGACCGACTCGCCGAGTGCCTGCATGACCCGGCTCAGGCTGGCGACGGTCGGGCTCATCTTGCCGTTCTCCAGCCGGCTGATGTACGCCGCTGTGACGCCGGCCCGATCGGCGAGGTCACGGGCCGAGATTCCCTTGGCCTGCCGGATGCTGCGCAGCCGCGCGCCGATCTCGTCGCTGTCGTCCGAGGTAGCCAGTGCGAGTCCTTCGGGTTGCGGCGTTGGCCGGCAACGTCCGGCACCTGTGATCAACGCAGCTAGCCTAGGGCCTGCAGCGCGGGTGAGCTGGCATCGATCTCCACACTGACGTCGGCCGGGGCGAGCCGACGCCCGTTGATCGGCACGATGTCCTGCGGGCAGGCCGACAACACGAGGTAGACGTCGTCGAGTGCTCGAAGCGTCACAAAGTCGCCGGGCCGGCACGCGGACGGCTCGAAGCGCAGGCTGCCGTCAGGCATCACCGGGATGTTCATGAACAGGTTCAGCGGCGCGGGCATCGCGACCTCGAGGCCGGCCTCGGCGGTGGCGGCCGCGAAGTTGTCGTGGCAGTTGCGGTGAAATCCGCGGTGACCGAGCAGGCGGTACCTCTCGCGATCGCACGCCGGGATGAGCGTGTCGTGGATGCCCGGGCTGGTGTCGTGCTCGAACCGCAGCAGCGCCCGGCGATGGTTCGTGTGGAGGTCGTCACCAGCACGTGGGGCGATGCGGCCGAGCACGCCCCGGGTGTGCTCCATGGACAGGAACTCGGCCGGGCTGCTGCGCGCGAATGCCCAGGTGTCGATCACCTGCGATCCGTGCAGGTTGACGATGCGGGCCGAGGAATCCTTGCGCAGAAGGTAGGCGTGCCCGGTTCCGGCCGGCAGCGTGTGGCTTGACGGCGCGGGCGCGCGCTCGACGGCGTTCGAGCTCATTCGCGGCCGGCCTGTCCGGCGCGGGCAACGCGCGCGGCGTTGTCCAGGCTGGCCGACGGGTGCAACAGCGCGGGGTCGAACTCGTCGATCGCCTGCCCCTGCCTGATCCGCTGTGGCCAGTCCGGATTGGCCAATGCGCCGCTGGCGAGCGCGACCAGATCGGCATGGCCGGACTGCAGGAGTTCGGCGGACAGGTCGGGCCGGTGCATGCCGCCGTTGGCGATGACGGCGAGCCCGGTGACCGCGCGAGCCAGGCTGGTGACGCTGAGGTCTGCCTCGAGCATGGCCGTCTCGTGCCAGTCGCGGCCTTCGCTCGCGACGTGCACGTAGTCGGCGCCGGCTTCGGCGACAGCGGCGAAGTAGACGGCGGCCTCGGACCGGCCGGTCCAGCGGTAGTGCCCGTCGTTGACCTTGGTCTGGGACAGCCGGACCCCGACGACGAAGTCGGACGGAACCTGCGCCCGCACGGCAGCGAGCACCTCGGCCGTCAGCCGGATCCGGTTGCCGCTCGTGCGGCCGTACCGGTCGGTACGGAGGTTCGTGTAGCCGGTGATGAACTGGTCCAGCAGGTAGCCGTTCGCCGCGTGGATCTCCACGCCGTCGAAACCCGCCTCGTACGCGCGTTGCGCGGCGGCGGCGAAACCCTTCGTGGCGGCCTCGATCTGCTCGCGGCTCATCGCCTGTGGCAGCGGGTACGGGCCCGAGCCGCCGTAGTCACGCATCTTGGTACCGAGCGGCGCGACGGCAGACGGCCCGACCGTCTCGGTGAGGCATTGCGACAGCGCGCCGCCGTGCATCAGTTGCGCGATGAAGGTGCCGCCGTTCGCGTGGACGGCTTCGGCGACCGCGGCCCATCCGCGCTGCTGGTCGCCGGACGTGAGGCCGGGCTGATGCGCGTAGGACCGCGAGAACAGCCGGTCGGTGTAGATGCCCTCGGTGATCACCAGGGCGAAGCCGCCGGCTGCGAATGCGCTGTAGTAGTCGCTCATCTGGCGGGTCGGCACACCGGTCTCGCCCGCGCTGACGCGTGACATGGGGGCGACGACGGCCCGGTTGGCCAGGCGGTGGCGGCCGAGGAGCATCGGTTCGAGGACGGGGTGGCCGGACGCTAGGTCGGCGGTTGCCGGTGCTGCGCCGGCAATGGACGAGGTCATGGGCAGTCGCTCCGCAGTTGCTCTATACGACATGTGGACTTGACGAATAGTACAACAGCGCTCCATGCTGTTGCGACTTCGACCTGGGAGTCCACATGACGCTGCTAGCCGACCACGACGTGTCCGAATCAGCCGAGCACTCGCTCAATCCGATACCCGAGCGGCTATGCACCTCGACCGCGGCGCACCAGTTCTGGATCTGGGCCGGCGCGAACGTCGCGCCGATCAACTGGGTTCTCGGCGCCCTGGGTATCGCCCTCGGCCTGAGCCTGGCCCAGACGGTCGCCGTCCTGATCACCGGCAACCTGGCCGGCATGTTGATCTTCGGGTTCTTCGTGCTGATGGGGCAGCGAACGTCGGTCAGTCAGATGGTGCTTTCGCGCAGCGCATTCGGACGGGTGGGCGCATTCGTGCCTGCCGCGCTGCAGGGCATCCTCGCGGTGGGCTGGTGCGCCATCAACACCTGGATCATCCTCGACCTGGTGGTGTCGCTGTTCGGCAAGCTCGGACTCGGCGGCGGAACCAGCGTCAAGATCAGCCTCGCGATCGCGATCATGGCGATTCAGATCAGCTTGGCCGCGCTGGGATTTCGCGCCATCGCCCGCTTCGAACAGTGGACCGTGCCGCTCACGCTGCTCGTCCTGCTCGCGATGACGATCGTCGCCTGGACGCACTCAGGGGTGCACTGGGACTACCGCGGTGCTCGACTGCACGGCGCGGCACTGTGGAGCGCGCTGAGCACTCTCATGACGGCGATCGGCATCGGCTGGGGGATCACCTGGTTCGCCTACGCCTCGGACTACTCACGGTTCGTGCCCCGGTCCGTCGCGCCGCGCCGGTTGTACCTGGCCAGCGTGCTCGGGCAGTTCCTTCCCACGGTCTGGCTGGGTGTCCTCGGCGCAACACTGGCGACCGTCTCGCAGCAGGTGGATCCCGGGCAGCTGGTGGTGCAGGGCTACGGCGCGCTTGCGGTTCCGGTGATTCTGCTGGTGATCCACGGACCGATCGCCACGAACATCCTGAACATCTACTCCTGCGGCCTGTGCGCACAGACGCTCGGCTGGCGGGTCGACCGGCGAAAGCTCAGCGTCGGCGTCGGCGTCCTCGCACTGGGCTTCACCTGCTTCCTCGTCACGCGTACCGGATTCGCCGAATCGCTCGATGGCTGGTTGTCCGGACTCGTCACGTGGGTCGCGCCCTGGGCGACCATCATGCTGATCCACTTCTACGGCCTCCGCCGCCAACAGGTCGACGTCGAGGCGCTGTTCGGGCGCAGCACAACGAGCACGCTCGCGGCCGTCGCATGGCCGGCGATGATCGCCTTCCTGCTCGGCGCGGCGGCGACGTGGAGTTTCGAGTACGGAATGCCGCACTGGCTGCAAGGACCGCTTGCCACGGCGGCCGGCAACATCGATCTGTCCTGGCTCGCCGGCTCTGTCACGTCCGGACTTGTGTACGTTCTGCTGCACGCGATGTTTCCGGAGTCGGCTCGCGATCCGGCCGGGGCTCGACCGCGCCGGGTGCGGGAATGGCGCCGCAATCCGCATGATCGCCAGCCGGTCAGCACGTTGTAGCGGTGGGGGAGATGAGCCAGTCCGAGCAGCCTGATGCGACGGCCGCGGCGCAGCCCGTCGCCTGGCCACACGGCAACCGGTCGGCTGCCGTGCTCACCTTCGACCTGGACGCCGAGGCGGCGATACTGGCGATTGATCCGGCGACCGCGGCGCGCATGTCGGTCATGACGCACCAGGCGTACGGGCCGCTCAGCGGCGTGCCGCGCCTGCTGAGGATGCTGGCCGCGAACGACATCCGGGCCACGTTCTTCGTGCCCGGGTATACCGCGTTGCGTTATCCCGGAGTCACCCGGTCGATCGTCGATGCGGGTCACGAGGTCGCACATCACGGCTACCTGCACGAGTCCATGATCGGGATGTCGCGCGCCGACGAGGCCACCGTCATCGACCGGGGAATGGACGCGCTCGAGCGAGTGGCCGGAGTGCGTCCGGTCGGTTACCGGGCCCCGTTGTGGGAGCTGAACTATCACACGCCGGCGCTGCTGGCCGAGCGCGGTTTCGCATACGACAGCAGCCTCATGGACAGCGACGTGCCCTATCTGCTCGACGCCGGAGGCACACCGGCCGCTCGGATCGTCGAGATTCCGGTGCACTGGGGTCTCGACGACTGGGAGCAGTACGCCTACCTGCCGGGAATCACCGGCAGCGGTGTCATCGAGAGCCCGGCCAAGGTCCTCGAGATGTGGACCGCCGAGTTCGAGGCAATGCACGACGACGGTGGATGCCTCGTGCTGACCTGCCATCCCTTCCTGACCGGCCGGCCCGGTCGCGCTCGTGGCCTGCAGCGGCTGATCGAGATCATGCGGGCGACGCCGGGCGTGTGGATCGCGACGATGGCAGAGGTCGCGAGTCACGTGCGAACACTGGGCCTCGAGCCTCGACGGTTCGAACCGCCGCGATTGTGATGGGCGGGGCCGTGCAGATCACCGGGCGAACTCGGCCCGGACGCCGAGCAGGCGAACCGGCCGCCGGTCGGTGAACAGATCCAGGGCGGCGAGCGCCGTCTGCTCGATCAGGGCGGACTCGGCACCAGGCGTCGACATGGCCAGGCCGTGGGTGCTGGTGAAGAACGGGGCGTAGCGCACCTTGACGATCACCCGCACAACCGGGCGGTGCTCGCCGGCGATGTCGTCGGCGACCAGACGCGCCAGGCGCACGATCTCGCGGTGCACCTCGGCCCAGTCGTCGAGGTCGACCTGGTAGGTGCTCTCGCGGCTGCGCGAGCGCGCGACGTACGGCGTGCCGCGCACCGGCGAATCGTCGCCGCCGCGGGCGAGCCGCACCAGCCATGGCCCCGTGGCGGGACCCACCTGCGCCGCGAGCGCAGCGGGATCGGTCGCGGCGAGTTCGCTGACCGTCGTGATGCCGAGCCCGGCCAGGCGCTTCGCGGTCTTGGCGCCGATGCCCCACAGCGCATCCGTGGAGCGCTCGCCGAGCACGTCGAACCACGTCGCGTAGGTCAGCCGGAAGACGCCCGCGGGCTTGCCGAAGCCCGTCGCAAGCTTTGCCTGCAGCTTGTTCTGCCCGATGCCGACGCTGCAGTCGAGCCTGGTCGAGGCGTGAACCCGCGCCTGGATCTCGCGAGCGGTGGCCTCCGGATCGGAGGTGTCGACCGCCAGGAAGGCCTCGTCCCAGCCCAACACCTCGACCACTGCGTCGAATCCGCGCAAGGTCGCCATGACCGCCGATGACGCCGCCTCGTACACGTTGCGGTCGACCGGCAGAAACACCGCATCCGGGCAGCGCCGGGCCGCGATGCGCAAGGGCAGGCCGGAGCGCACGCCGAATACGCGAGCCTCGTAGGAGGCCGTGCTGACGACGCCGCGTTTGGTCGGATCCCCGTCGCCGCCGACCACGACCGGCCGCCCGCGCAACTCCGGTCGCCGGAGCACTTCGACGGCGGCGATGAACTGGTCGAGATCCACATGCAGCACCCAGCGGGTCACGCCTAAGTCTTGCCCGATTTCGTCCTCGCGGTGACGCAAGTGCGCGGGTGCATATCTCAGGACTATTGGCCCTGCCTGCAAGCGCGAGAAGAAGCCACGCTCTACTCGCCGGCATATCCGGCAAGCACCGTTGAGGAGACAGTAATGACAGCATATGTGGCGCGATGGGCCAATCGTCCGTCGACGAGGGGCGTCACCCTGGCTCGCACGCTCGAGTGCTCGCTGCGTGCAGCGCCATGACGGCGACGGCGACGACGGCAGAGGGCCTGGTCACGGAGATCTCGCGCGAGCTCGCTCAGCAATTCGCCGGGGTGCTCTCCGCCTCGGTGATCGCAGGAGGCGTCGCCGCCGCGATTCGCGATCTGCGCGGCTCGATCAGCGGCGAGGCACTGCCTGAGATGGCATCGCGGCTCGCCCGGGTCAGGCTGGCCGAGATCGCGCGCGCGTGCATGGCCCGACAGACGTTATGACCGAGGCCGGTCGCTTGTCTGACGGCCCCGGCGGTGCGAGCGTGTCGCCCGTTCGGGAGGACAGGTACGACGTCGCTGCGGAGTTCAGGCTGCCGGACGTCACCGGCGCATCGCCGGCCGTGTATCGCATCGCGCTGCAGGACCCGGTCGACCTGGAGAGCGCCTACTACGACACGGCGGAGTTCGACCTGATGCGCAATGGCGTGACGCTTCGCCGCAGGCGCGGGTCGGCCGACGCCGATTGGCAGCTGAAACTGCCCGATCGCGAACCGCGCACCGAACTGACGATGCCGGCAACCAACGGATCGGTGCCGAAAGATTTTCGTGATCTCGTCGTCGGCATTCGGCTCGGGCTCCCACTCAAACGCGTTGTCGATCTGCAGATCTCGCGTATCGCGCACGAACTGCTCACCGACGACGGCCGCGTGCTCGCGACGATCTGCGACGACACGGTGCGGGCGGATGTTCCGGGCGAAGCAGCCCTCGGCCAGTGGCGCGAGGTCGAGGTCGAGCTGGGCGAGGCCGGTGACGAGGCGCTGCTCGCGGCCATCGGCGAGTCCCTGACTCGCGCCGGAGCGGTGCCCTCTGCCATCGACGGCAAGGTCGCGCACTCGCTCGGCGCCGGCCGGGAGGCGCCGACCGCGTCCGGAAAGGCTGCCACGGCAGGCGGCATGGTCGTGGCCGACATCGCGGCGCAACGAACCTGCCTGATTTTGGGCGACCTCGCACTGCGCTCAGGCCATGACCGCGCCGACGCGATCGAGATGACCCGCGTGGCCACCCGGCGTTTGCGCAGCGTGCTGCGGGTGTTCGCCGATCTCTTCGACGCCGAGCGGGCTGGCGATCTCGACGCTGAGCTGGCCTGGCTCGCGGCCCTTCTCGACGACGTCCACGAGTGTGAGGTGCTGCGCGCGCGACTTGCCGCCGCGGTGCTCGACCTGCCCGCGGAGCTCGTCGTGGGCCACGTGAGCGACGAGATCGACGCGCAGGTGCGTGCCGCACAGGACGATCGCGAGCGGAGGCTGCTTCGCGCCCTGAGCGGTCGCCGCTACCGCGTGCTGCTGCAGGACCTCGTCGGCTGGGTGACGGCGCCGCCGCTGCGCGATGCCGCGGGCGAGCCCGTGGACGCTCTCCTCGAACGGCTTGCCTCAGCCGCACACCTGCTCGTCAAGCGGCTGCGTCGGGCGGGCGGCATGAATGGGACGCAGGCTGACCTGCACCGGGCCCGCAGGGCAGCCGAACGACTCCGAGATGCCGCCCAACTGGCCCGCCCCCTGCTGGGCAAGAAGCGAGCCAAGCAGGCGGTGCGCAATCTGAGTGACGTGCTGGATCTGCTCGCCGAATACGAGCACGCGATGGCAAGCGGGCACTACGTGCGCGAGCTCGCGACCGGACGCGGGGCGAGCGGCTTCACCCTTGGCGTACTGCACGAGCGTGAAATGCGGCGCGCCGAGCAGGCCAGGCGACAGGCACTGATCGAGGCGGCCGATCTGTCGAGGGCCGTGACCTCTCGAATGATAGGGCGAAAGTGAGTCGCGGTGTTCCGGGTTCGAGTGCACGGACGATCGGCCACGGCAAGACCGCTGCGCAGAACATCGACGCCTGGCTCAACCGGGTCGCGGTGCTGCCCGAGCCGGAGCAGGAGCCGGCCGAGTTCGACCAGCTCAACCCCTGGTACTGCAGCGACGCGCCGAGGACGATGCGGCCACGGCTCGAGGCCGCCCGCCGCGTCTCGGACTTCAGCGAGGTGGTGAGCGGGCTCGACACCGACACCGCGCTGTTCGAGGCACGACGCTGCCTGTCCTGCGGAAACTGCTTCGGCTGCGACAACTGCTTCGGGGTCTGCCCCGACAACGCCGTGCTCAAGATCGACGGCGCGCACGGCGACGCCGTCGACTACGACTACTGCAAGGGCTGCGGCATGTGCGTCGAGGAGTGCCCGTGCGGCGCGATCAAGATGGAGCCCGAGGTCACCTGACTCGACATCGGGTCTGACGCCCCTCACGCGGGGGACTGTGGTCCCTACCTGTCGACCTGCGGATCGGCTGGACTGGTGGGAGGGACGGCCTGGCGCGCGGACGGCCGCAACGGGTCGCCGCGACCCACCGGTCCAGGCCGTCCTCCTGCCGTCCCAGCAGCTTCGGCGATGCGACGAATACGCATGAAACAAGGGGGATTCGTGATGCGAGCCGTAGTGGTGTACGAGTCGATGTACGGAAACACCCGTGTGGTCGCCGAGGCGATCGCTTCCGGCGTGGGGCGCGCAGACGACGTCGTGGTGGTGCCCGTCGCCCAGTTGACCCAGCCGATGCTCGAGGGCGTCGACCTGGTGATCGTCGGCGGCCCCACCCACGCCTGGGGAATGCCGCGGCCCGGGACGCGGCTCACGGCGATCACGAACGCGAGCAAGCCGAACAGCGGGCTGGTGCGCGAGCCCGACTCGGCGGGCCCGGGGCTACGCGAATGGCTCGCCTCGGCCGAAGGACTGCCGGCAATGGCGGCCGCTTTCGATACCCGGGTCAAGATGCCCGGTGCGCTCACCGGGCACGCGTCGACCGGCATCGCCCGCGGGTTGCGCAAGCACGGGTGCCGGCTGAGCGCCAAGCCGCAGAGCTTCTTCGTCACCAAGCGCAATCAACTTGTAGCCGGTGAGCAGGCCCGGGCGCGTAGCTGGGGCGAGCAGCTTGCCCTGACTGTCGCTGCCCGGTAGGTCCGGTCGACGTGTAATCGGTCACGACTGGCGTAGTCGGCCCGGCATAGGCGTCGCCTGCGCGGCCGGCTCTGCTTCACTCGACCCATGTCGGCCATCGACCACCTGCTGCACGCGAACGAGATCTACGCCGGAACCTTCCCCGGGCCACGCCCGCGAAGCCCCAAACTGCGCCTGGCGGTCATCGCCTGCATGGACTCCCGGCTCGACCTGTTCGGAGCCCTCGGCCTGGACATCGGCGACGCGCACGTGATCCGCAACGCCGGCGGGTTGCCCACGGACGACGTGTTGCGCTCGCTCGCGGTGAGCCAGCATTATCTCGGCACGCGCGAGGTCGTCCTGATCCATCACACCGACTGCGGCATGCAGAGCTTCGACGACGCCGCGTTCCGTGCCGAGTTGGCCGAAGATGCCGATTCGGAACCGCCGTGGGACGTTCCCGGCTTCGACGACATCCGCGCCACGATGCGGCAGTCGATTGCGACGGTGCGTGAGAGCGGCTGGATCCCGCACCGTGACGATGTGCGCGGGTTCGTGTTCGACGTCGCGACGGCCCGGCTGGAAGAGGTCGGCTGAGCTAACTGGGATCGAGGCCGAACGCGCCCGGAACAGGGACCTTCGGCCGGGGCGGGCCCACCGTGCCACGCGAGACAGTTCAGGGGCGCGGAGGGACCACGATGACTCATGCGGCACCGGACCCGATCGGCGGGCTCGAATGGCGCCAGATCTCTGTCTCGGGCCGGGCCGGACGATACGGCGTAGCCGGTACCGAGCGCACCGGACAGCCCGTGGTCTTCCTGCACGGATGGGGCTTGTCGCATCGCGCATACCGCAAAGCGCTCGAGCGGCTGGTCGACGCCGGCATGCGGGTATATGCGCCGGCACTTCCGGGCTTCGGCAGCGCGGACCTGCCCGGCGACGATCGTGACCTGCCCGGCTACGCCCGCTGGGTGGATGAGTTCATGGAGGCGGCGGGCCTCGACGAGCCGGTGACCCTTGTCGGTCACTCGTTCGGTGGTGGCGTCGCCATCCAGACCGCATATGACTGGCCGGACCGCGTGGCCCGGCTCGTCATCATCAACTCGATCGGTGGGTCGGCCTGGTCGCGCGGCGGTGTCGTCCGCTCGATCCGCGAGCGGCCGCTGTGGGACTGGGGGCTGCACATGCAGGCCGACGTGCTCCCGCTGCGCCAGATCACCCGAGTGCTGCCGGTGATCGCCGCCGACGCGGTGCCGAACATCCTGCGGCATCCGGGCGCGATCGTGCGTGTCGCGAAACTCGCGCGGCTGGCCGACCTGACGGGCGAGCTGGAACAGCTCAAGCGTCGCCGCCTGCCCGTGGTCATCCTCTGGGGGCGTAGCGACACCGTCATCCCGTACGCGTCACTGGAGTCCCTGCGCGCTGCCCTCGGCGATCCGGAGGTGATCACCGTTCCCGGCACGCACACCTGGCTGCTCGCCGACCCGGACGCATTCGGCGAGGTGATGACGAACGTGCTCGGAGTAGCGGCTCTGGATCCTTGATCGTGCAACTCGTGCGGCGTCAGGCCGCAGAAGGTTGCACGATAAGGGCAGGTCAGCGCCGCAGTGGGTCGGCAGGCGCCGGCAGGATGGTGTCGTCGATCCGATAGGCGAGCTCGTCGTGCACCGCGACCACACCGGCCGTCTGCCGCACGGCGTCGACGATGGGCGCGATGAGCATGCGCCGCTCGACCTCACCGGAAAGGGTCACGATGCCGTTTCGCACCGTGAGGTTGACTGCTGACAGGTCGAGGCAGAACTGCCGGGCGAGCATGTCATCGACCAGGTGTGCCCTGATCTCCTCGTCGTCGCGACGGAAGACGCTGAGCAGGTCCGACCGGGTGACGATTCCTACCAGGACATTCGAGGCGTCGACGACCGGCAGGCGCCGAACGTGCCGGATCGCCGCGGTGCGCGCAGCGTGCACGATCGATACCTCTGGCGAGATGGTCACGGCCGGCGCGGTCATCAACTCTGCCGCGGTCTCGGCGTGCGACTTGCGTCGCGCCGTGACCTTTGCGGCGTGCCCGCCCTTCAGGTGCGGCCGCGGGTCGCCGCCGGCGACCACCTTGGTCAGCAGGTCGGACTCGGACACGATGCCGAGCACGCGATGATCGGCGTCGACGACGGGCAGGGCACTGATGCGGTGCCTCGCCAGCGTGTCGACGATCTGCTTGAACGGCGCCTGCTCGGTGACCGAAACGACCCGGCGAGTCATGACATCGCGGACAAGGTTGTTCTCGATGTTCCAGTAGAGATCGCCGTGAACGATATCGCCGGCCGGCGAGGAGGGCTCGGCGCTTACCGCTTTCATGTAGCGCTCGAGCGCTGAGTTGTACCGGTCTGCGGTCGGACCCAGGTGAGAGGTCGTGACCGCTGCCGCCTCATGTTCTGCTGTGAACTTCTCCTGGTCAGACATCTCGACCCCCACGATCATCTATGTGACAAGCGTGTACGCGGCCATGTCGCGCGGATAGAGTCTTTCGGCCCGTGCCGGGTTGCCGAGGTTGGCAATCGACGCGCGTGCGCGCGGCCGGGGTGTCCCTAGCTGTTCGGAGCGTACGAGCTCTTGCGCTCGCCGGTGCACAGCAGGGTGCCTGACCCGTCGAAGACCTGCGCGCCGGCGTCGGCGAGGGCGGTGCTCGAACGCCGGTAGTGGTGTGCGCACAGCAGCAGGTCAACGCAGTGATTGCGCTGCGATGTCGACGGCAGGATCACGCGGACCGCCGGCCGGGACGGGCAGCAGCAGGACCGCTCGCCCGGAGTGAGCGGATAGTGCAGGTCACGTGGCTTCACGGCGGTGGTCGTGCCGGCAGGGGTGGGCATCGGCTGGCTGAAGTCGTTATCGCGCATGCAGCAACGCTCCGCCGAATCCCGGCTGGTCAACAGGATCGGAATCCCCATCTGGACGGGGACCCTGGTCCCGGATGATCAAGGTCTCTGGGTCCGCCCGAACCGCGCCCAAGGGCACAAACGGGGTCATCAGCGATCGGCCTGCGCGGAATCCCGGCCGGATATCCGGACGGCGAGCGACACCGCCTGATAGGACAATTCCACCAGCACGGCTCCGGCTCCTCCGATCACCGCCGCGGTGAGCAGGCGTAGCGGCGTGACGTCGAGCAGGAACACCCCATGCGCCAACGCCGGTACCGCGACCACCACGGCAACCACGCCGGCCATGGAGGCGACGAGCGCCAGCTTCCATCCGGCCAGCGGGCGGGCCAGCACGGTCAGCGTCCACAGCGAGACGATCAGTACGGTGAGCGTGGCCGTTGTGCGCCCCTCCGCCACGCCTGCCCCGGACTCCATCAACCGGGTGGCGCGGTATGCGATGTATGCGGCGACCCCGGTGACCAGCCCGGTGGGTATGGCAAAGCGCAGCACGCGACGCAGGAAGCCGGGCACGTATCGCCGGTGGTTGGGCCCGAGCGCGAGGAAGAATCCGGGCACCCCGATCGTCACGGTCGAGATCAGCGTGAGCTGGATGGGAGCCAGCGGATATGCGGAAAGCGTGACCGCCGTGATCAGGGCGAGCACGAGTGAGTAGATGTTCTTGACGAGGAACAGGTTGGCGGCGCGTTCGATGTTGGCGATCACCCGGCGGCCCTCGGCAACGACGTCCGGCAGGTGCGCGAAGCGCCCGTCGAGCAGGACGAGTTGCGCGACAGCGCGCGTGGCCGGTGAGCCATTGCCCATCGCAACGCCGATGTCGGCGTCCTTGAGCGCGAGCGCGTCGTTGACGCCGTCGCCGGTCATGGCGACCACGTGGCCACGCCGCTGCAGTGCGGCGACCACGGCGCGCTTCTGGTGCGGCGTCACCCGTCCGAAGACGCTGTGCCGTTCGAGGACCTCGGCGAGGGCGTCGAGGTCCTCGGGGAGTTCGCGCGCGTCGAGTGCATCCGCAGCGCCGTGCACGCCGGGAACGCCGACGCTTGCCGCGACCGCGCCGACGGTGCGCGGGTTGTCGCCGGAAATCACCTTGAGCGCCACGCCCTGCTCGGTGAAGTACCGCAACGTCTGGGCGGCGTCGTCTCGCACACGCTCGGCCAGCACGACCAGCGCTGCCGGGGTGAGCTCATCGGGCAGTTCGGCCTCACCCTGGTCGGGTACGCGCGGTTCGCTCGCGGAGTGGACGAGCAGCAGAACGCGCCGGCCCTGCGCCGCGAGTGCGTCGGCCGCGGCGCGTGCCTCGCGCTGCGGGCCGTTGACGGGCTCGGTCAGCACCATCTCCGGTGCGCCGAACACCCAGCTGCCATGGGCTTCGGTCATGACGGCCGACCATTTTCGCGCCGAGGAGAACGGCACGGCGCCGGTGTGCTGCCACGTGCTCTGCGGGAACTGCGCCGCGACCGCATTCGCCGTGGCGTTGGCGTCTCCGATCCCCGCGATCAGCCCGAGTGCCTCGCGGACGTCGGCGTCGTCGACGCCGAGCAGTTCCAGACGGTCGAACGCGACATCGCCATGGGTCAACGTGCCGGTCTTGTCGAGGCAAACCATGTCGACGCGCGCGAGGCCCTCGACCGCTGGCAGTTCCTGGACGAGCGTCTGCCGGCGCGCGAGGGTAACCGTGGCGAGCATGAACGCGAGGCTGGTCAGCAGTACCAGGCCCTCGGGCACCATTCCGACGAGCGCGGCGACGGTGCCGGTCACCGCCTCCTGCCAGCTGTTGTTGTCCTTGCTGGCGAACTGGCTCCACAGCAATATCGGGCCGATCACCAGCATGATCAGCGAGATCCAGCGCAGCAACCGGTTCGTGCCGGCCACCAGTTCCGAGTGGGTCACGGTGAAGCGCCGCGCCTCGGTCGCGAGCTTGGTGGCATAGGCCTCCGCCCCGACCGCGGTGGCCTGGAACCGGCCCTGCCCGGCGACGACGATCGAGCCGGACCGCACGTCGTCGCCGGTCGCCTTCGCGACCGGATCTGCCTCGCCGGTCAGTAGCGACTCGTCGATCTCCAGGCCGGCCGACTGCGAGACGACGCCGTCGGCCGGTACCTGATCACCCGCGCGCAACGCGAGCAGGTCGTCGGCCACCACATCGCCGACCTCGATCTCGCGCTCGGAGCCGTCGCGGACGACCCGCGCTCGCGGTGCGTTGAGAATGGCGAGACGGTCGAGCGTGCGCTTGGCCCGTAGTTCCTGGATGATCCCGATCGCCGAGTTGGCGATGATCACGAGGCCGAACAGGCCGTTCTGCCACTGCCCGGTGGTCATGATGATGACCAGCAGGCTGAGCAACAGCCCGTTGAACACCGTGAAGACGTTGGCCCGGACGATCTCGGCCGGGCTGCGGCTGGTGCGGCTTTCGACGGCGTTGGTCCGCCCTTGGGCGACGCGCTGCGTGACCTCCGCGTCGGTCAGCCCGCTCGGCGGCGTGCGAAAGGCCTGTGCCGGCGGGGTGGCAGGCCGCGCGCCGGAGTGCAGGGTCATGTCGCATCTCCCGGTCAGTGCCGTCGCACTTTCGTCCCATGATCCACGGCAAGAGTCCCGGCGGGGCAGGACGACCTTCCCTGGTTCCGCGTCGGGCCGCCAAACATGCTCTGTACATCGGGGATTCGTGCGTTTCTATCGCGAGGAATTCCCATGCCCGATCACCGGTCCACACCGATGCCAGAACCACGCCGGGGACGCCGCGCGGGCACCCAGGCGGCCCTTGCCGCCCTGGCCGTCACCGCCCTGGCCGTCTGCGCGCTGACGGCGACTGACGCCACGGCAGGTGCGAGCCCCGCGCCGAAGGCCGCATGCTCCTCCGTGCCGAACCCATATAGTGGCGCCCGCGTGTCGCTGGTGTACGCGAAGCACGGAATCGCCGTGCGCCGCTACACCAAGGCGGGCCTGAGCCCGCTCTACGTCGCGACGGCCGACACCGCCAACGCCATCGCCGGGCCCATCCTGCCCTCGCGTGTAACCGTGAAGGCGACCACTCGACAGCTCGTCGCCGGTTCTCGGGCGCTTGTCGGCATCAATGGAGACTTCTTCCGCATCAACGGCGACGGCTCGTCCATGAGCGTCGAGGTCGTGGCCGGCCGGGTTGTCAAGGCCAGGTCGATCTGGCAGCCCGCACTGGTCACGTTGCCGAGCGGGCAGCTCGCCTATGGGCCCGTGCGGGCCAATATTGCGCTGATCGTGCGCAACAACAGATACCTCGCCAACGCGATCAACGACCCGACGATGCAGCACGACGGCGTCTCGATGTTCACGCCGGCCTGGGGAACCAGGCAGCCCGTGCGCAGTGTGGGTGGATGGCGTGAATGGATCGTCTCGCGTGGACGAGTGGTCGCCACGCACACGTATGCCACCCGCGCGCTGATCCCGAAATACGGCTACGTCGTGGAAGCTTCCGGTGCGTCGGCCACTCGCATGCAGATGATGGGCTGGCACACGGGTGCGACCGTGGGCGCGAGCGTCAGCGCCATCTCCACGGTCGGCACGGTACGTGCCGCGCTCGGTGCCGGTTCGCGTCTGGTCCACGCCGGGGTTACTGACCGCGGCGGATGCGTCTATGACCGGGCCAACGGTCGCACCGTTGTCGGCATGTACGCCGGCGGCCGGAAGGTCGCGCTCGTCACGGTCTCGTACGGGCGCGGATTGACCGAGCGCGAGACGGCCGCCTTCATGCGCTCGATCGGTGTCAGCGAGGCGGTGTCGCTGGACGGCGGCGGGTCGACCACGATGGCGACGCACGCCGCGCAGTTGACGATTGCGCGATACCGGGTGAATCGTCCCGTCCCCAACGGGTTCGGCTTCTATCCGCGCTAGCGGTTGCGATCATGCGGGGCCCGGCGCTTGGTCCCATGATCGGGCTCAGGAGTCCCACGGGGGTAGGACCAACCTCCCTGGCGATGCAACGGCGACGCGAACGATGCTCTGTGTATCGGGGATTCGAACGTCGCCTATCGCGAGGAATCCCATGTTCGATCACCGGCTGAGTCCGAAAGCAGATCAGAAGCAGCGGCCATTGGTCGCCCGCACGAAGCCGATTTTCGGCTCTCCCTTCAGACGCCGGGCGCGGACGTATGCCGCAATCGCCGCGGTGGCACTTGCTGCATCGGCGGTCTGCGCGCTGGTAGCGCCACAAGCGAAGGCCGCCGCGGCTGCCCCAAGAGCGGCGTGTGCGTCGGTGGCCAATCCGTACCGGGGCGCACATGTGGCGCTTGTCTACGCACAGCACGGCATCGCCGTACGCCGCTACACCAAGGCCGGACTCGGCCCCCTTTACGTCGCGACCGCCGACATCGCCAATGCCGTTCCGGGGCCGATCCTGCCCGGGCACGTGACCACCCGCACCGAGATCGGCAAGCTCGTGGCGGGATCGCGCGCGCTCGTCGGAGTGAACGGTGACTTCTTCCGGCAGTACGGTGACGGCTCGCCGATGAGCGTCGAGGTCGTGGCCGGCCGGGTCATCAAGGCCCGCGCGTTCTGGCAGCCGGCGCTGATCACCACGCCGGCCGGGCGGCTGATCTACGGCCCGCTGCGCGCAACTATCGGGCTCACGGTGCACAACCGGACGTCTCTGGCCAGCACGATCAATGACCCGTCGATGCCGCGCAACGGCGTCTCGGTGTTCACATCGGCATGGGGCGCTCGGCAGCCGGCGCGCTCGCACGGCGTCTGGCGGGAGTGGATCGTCTCCCACGGACGTGTCGTCGCCTCGCATGCATATGCCACACCCACCTTGATTCCAAGCTCCGGCTTCGTCGTCGAGGCATCCGGTCCGTCCGCCAGTCGGTTGCAGGCAATGGGCTGGGGCACCGGCGCCCTGGTCGGCGTGCGAGCCAATGCGATCTCCACCGTCGGCCCGGTGTACTCGGCGCTGGGGGCAGGCTCTCGCCTCGTCCACGGTGGCCTCGTCGATCGTGGCGGTTGCGTCACTGACACGCCCACTGGCCGGACATCTGTCGGCATCTACGCGGGCGCCCGCAAGATCGCGCTGGCGAGCGTGTCGAGCGGACGCGGGCTGTCCGAGCGTGAACTTGCCGCGTTCATGCGCTCGCTCGGCGTCGCGGAGGCAGTGTCGCTCGACGGCGGCGGGTCGTCGACGATGGCCTCGCACGGACGGCGTTTCACCGCACCGAGATTCAACGGGCGCTACCGCGCGGTCGCCAACGGATTCGGCTTCTACCCGAGGTAGGCGCTCACGCGTCGTTGTGCAGCACGGCAGCGCCGCTGAAGCGGCCGTGGGCAAGGTCGCTCAGGGCAGTCGGTGCCTCAGACATCGGGTACGCAGTCGTGGTGGCGCGCACGCCGAAACGTTGTGCGAGTTGCAGGAACTCCTCGCCGTCGCGCCGCGTGTTGGCGGTGACGCTGCGCAGTCTGCGTTCGTGGAACAGTTCGGCGTCGTAGTCGAGGCGAGGGATGTCGGAGAGCCAGATGCCCGCGACCGCCAGGGTCGCCCCGGCGTCCAGCGCGCGAAGGGCCACCGGTACCAGGTCACCCGCGGGTGCGAACAGGATCGCCGCGTCCAACGGCTCCGGTGGCATCTGAGCCGCTTCGCCGACTGAGTCGACGCCGAGTTCTGCCGCCAGCTGCCGGTTCTTCTCGCCTCTGGTCAGAACGTGCACGCGCATGCCCAGATGCAAGGCGACCTGCGCGGTCAGATGCGCGCTGCCGCCGAAGCCGTAGATGCCAAGGCGCCCGCCCGCCGGAACCTCGGCCAGGCGCAGAGCGCGATAGCCGATGATGCCCGCGCACAGCAACGGAGCGGCCTGCTCGTCGTCGATCGACTCGGGCAGCGCGTAAGCGAAGCTCTCGTCGACTACGCACGCGTCGGCGTATCCGCCGTCTACGTCCCACCCGGTGAACGCGGGCGCTGTGCAGAGATTCTCCTTGCCGTACCGGCAGAAACGGCACGTTCCGTCAGTACCGGCCAGCCACGGGACGCCGATCCGAGCGCCCACGGCGAATCGTGTGGCGCCCGGGCCGAGTTCGTCCACGCGGCCGACGATCTCGTGTCCTGGCACCACAGCGGGCCGGCGCGGCGGCAGATCACCCTCGGCAAGGTGCAGGTCGGTGCGGCACACGCCGCAGCAGATCACCCGCAGGCGCACCTGGCCGGCACCGGGCGAGGGCAGATCGCGATCGACGCGGCGCAGCGGGCCGTCGTCGATCGCTACGCAATGGTCGACAACCCAGGCCTGCATGGACTCATTCTGCCGCGGTGGCAGGCCCTGGCACGGGATCGGGAGCAACCGGGTAGCGCTGGGATGCGGGATCGCGGCCGCCGGTGTCGAGTTGGAACGGCGGGTACTCGTCGGTCATCAACGCCACGTACGCCAGTACCCGGTAGCACCAGCGGTTCATGCCCATGACGAAATCGAAGATCGGCCTCGGGTAGCGGGCGGTGAAGAGCAGGACGACGGCGGCGATCAACGCCAGCAGGCCGATCAGGCCGCCGCCACTCGGCGCCCGCCAGTTGTCGCTCCAGCCCGAACCCCAGCCGCCGGCGAAGAATGCGATCACGAGGTAGTGCGGTATGGCCAGCAGCCACCACTTCACCAGCGCCAGCCCGCGCGAGAGCCGCTCGGGATAAGCGACGTCGAAGTCCGCCGGGAAGTTCGGATCGGGCCGCAGGGAGAACGGGGGATAGCGGTCAGTGGCGAAAGCGCCGAGGGCGTAGAAGTGCACGCGCCACGTCCAGCGCATGACGCCGAGGTTGAAGTCGAAGATCGCGCGCGGGTATTTCGCGGTGAACAGGATCGCGAACCACGCGATCACGGTCAGGACGAAGGCCGCGATCCACAAGAACACCAGGACGATCAGGTGCGGAATCACCAGCAGCCACTTGATCAGCCATAGCCAGCGTCCGAGACCGGGATCGATCTCTCCATCGAGGCGGGCGGGATAGAGGCGATGACCGGGCATGGTTCCCCCTTCGTCGGCAACGCCGCGCGAGTGTTCACCACGAGTTCGGCGAGCACCGCTCGGGTCAGGTCTGGCAGTGCGTTCGCAACTGCCGGTGACAGACCGCGGCCGAAACCGAGATCGGCTGCTTCCACTGTGTACACCGCCATACGCTGCGGCAGGCGATCGAGCGCTCGCCCGAGCAGGAGCGCCTCGGTGACGCCGAGGCCGTGGCTGCTCGCCGATCGCGCGCCATGTGCAATCTGGTCGACGGACGTGCGGTGGATCCGGCCGGGAACGGGCCCCTCGACGAGCACAGCGTCGACGATCACTGCGAGTGTGGCGCTGGTCCAGGCGTCGAGTAACTGGGTCGGCTCGCCATCGGCGACCACAAGTCGCACCGCCGGCAGGTGCAGCGGCCGGATCGATTCGACGAGCGCCGGACCGACGCCGTCGTCGCGGCGAAAGTCGTTACCGACGCCGATGATCACGGCTGATGGCTGGGTCATCGGCGGACGATTCGCAGATCCAGGAAATGTGTCGAGCAGGAGATGCACGGGTCGTAGTTGCGAATCGCCTGCTCGCACAAGGCGGTCAGCGCCTCGTCGTCGAGGTCGATGTTGCCGGACACGAGCCGGCGGAGGTCGTCCTCGATCGCCGCCTGGTTCTGCGACGTGGGCGGGATGATGGTGGCCGACTCGATCAGCCCGTCGGCATCGAGTTCGTAGCGGTGATAGAGCAGCCCGCGTGGCGCCTCACTCACCCCGTGCCCGACTCCCGCGCGAGGTGTCACGGCCACCGCAGGCAGATCGGGACGCTCATAGTCAGCGATGATGCGCAACGCCTCGTCGACCGCATAGACGATCTCGACCGAGCGCACGACGATGCTCTGGAACGGGTTGCGGCAGGTGTCGCCCAGACCGGCGGCCGTGGCAGCTTCACGCGCAAGCGGTGACAATTGATCACCGTTGAGCGTGTAGCGCGCCAACGGGCCGGTCAGGTACGAGTGTCCGTCCAGCGTCGCCTGCAATGCGGTCGAGTGCGGCACCTGGCGCTCGACGACGTGATCGAGGTATTCGTTCACCGCGAAGCGCGATCCGGTCGACCTGACGAATCGGCCGCTCTCGATGGCGTACCGGTTCGGGTCGTGCACGGCGAGCAGGTCGTGGCCGAGTTCGAGGTCCGGGAAGTCGAAACCGGCCACCCACTGGACGGTCGCCAGCGCGTCGTCGCGGGCGCGCCGCAGTTCCTCGGCGAGTGGCACGAGGTCGGCTGCGGTCGGGGCGCGGTAGAAACCGCCCACCCGCGGGTTGACGGGGTGAATTGCCCGCCCGCCGACCGTTTCGAGAATGGCGTTTCCGGCCTTCTTGAGGCGCAGGCCCTGCTCGACGATGTCGCGGTGTTGGTTGGCCAGCGTGATCGCATCCGGGTAGCCGAGAAAGTCCGGCGCATGCAGGAGGTAGACGTGCAGCGTGTGACTGGAGATCCACTCGCCGCAGTAGAGCAGCCGGCGCAGTTCGCCGATGCGCCCGTCGACGACGGTGCCGCACGCGTCCTCGACGGCCTGCCACGCGCTGGCCTGGTAGGCCACCGGGCAGATTCCGCAGATGCGCGAGGTGATGTCGGCTACCTCGGTGTGCTGGCGTCCGCGCAGGAAGGCCTCGAAGAAGCGCGGCGGCTCGTAGATCTGCAGTTCCGTGCGCAGGACCTCGCCGTTCTCGATGACGACTTCGAGAGCGCCCTCGCCCTCGACCCGGGCCAGCGAACTGACCTGCAACCGGCTGCTGCGATCACTCATCGGGAGGTCTCCCGCAGGAAGCCCGCAGCGGCGACGTTGAACGTGGCGAACACCCGGTCGACGTCTGCGTCGTTCATGCCGCAGGTGCGCAGCTGTGGGATCAGAGCCGGCAGGTTCGCCCCGCTCATCGGCCCGAAGCAGCCGTAGCAACCCCGGTTGACCGACGGACACAGCGCGCCGCAGCCGGCGTGCGTGACCGGGCCGAGGCACGGCGTGCCGTCGGCAACCATCACACACGTCAGCCCGCGCCGCTTGCACTCGGTACAGACGCTTGTGTCGGGGATATCCGGCTTGCGTCCGACGAGGAATGCCGAGATCACCTCGAGCAACTGGCGTTTGTCGATGGGGCAGCCGCGCAACTCGAAGTCGACCGGGACGTGATCTGAGATGGGCGTCGACGTGGCAAGCGTGTCGATGTACTCGGGACTTGCGTAAACGACCGAGCGGAACTCCTCGACATCGCCGAAGTTCCGCAGCGCCTGGATGCCGCCCGAGGTTGCGCACGCGCCGATCGTGATCAGGAAACGTGACTGCTCGCGGACGCGCTGGATGCGCACGAGGTCCTGCGGCGTCGTGACCGACCCCTCGACCAGCGACACGTCATAGGGTCCGGGCAGCACGGTGGACGTCGCTTCGAGGAAGTGCGCGATCTTGATTTCGCCCGCGAGGGTCAGCAGTTCGTCTTCGCAGTCGAGCAGGGTCAGCTGGCACCCATCGCAGGACGCGAACTTCCATACGGCAAGGGTCGGGACCATCACAGCTCCGAGACGGCGAGTAGTGGTTGGGCCAGGGCGTAGTCGACGACCGGCCCGTCGCGGCAGACGAGCAGCGGGCCGAGCTGGCAATGGCCGCACAACCCGACTCCGCACTTCATGTTCCGCTCAAGGGAGACCCGAATACTGGTCGGCGCAATACCTTTCTTCATCAGGACATTCGCGCTGAAGCGCATCATCGGTTCGGGCCCGCACACGAACGCGATGGTCTGCTGAGGGTCAAGCGACAGTCGGGAGAGCGGCTCGGTGACAAATCCGACCGTGCCCGGCCACGCGTCGTCGGGCAGATCGATGGTGAGTTCGACCTCGAGTTCGGGAAGGTCGCACCACGCGTCGAGTTGCTCGCGGAACAGGAACTCGCCCGGACTGCGAGCGCCGGCCACGAGTACGACGCGCCGGTATTCGTCCCGGCGGGCGAGCGCACCGAGCAGCACCGGCCGAAGCGGGGCGAGCCCGACCCCACCGGCAACGATCACGAGGTCATGGCCGACCGCGGTGTCGAGTCCCCAGTCGGTGCCGAACGGCCCGCGAACACCGAGCAGATCGCCGGGCGCTGAGTCGTGCAGCACGCCGCTCACGGCGCCGACATTGCGGATCGTGTGGATGAGCGAGTGATCCTGCTTCGAGAGGTCGCCGCTGACCGAGATCGCGATCTCACCGACGCCGCGCGCGTAGAGCATGCTGAACTGGCCGGGCTGGAACGCCGGCAGCGCATCGCCGACCGGATCGAGGCGAAGCGTGACCGAGTCGCGGGTCTCGACCCGCCGCTCGGCGACGCGATAGGTCGCAGGCACCATCGGGTCGGTGTCAACGCTCACGCGAGCTCCCGTACAGGTCGAGCAGGCGGGCGCGCGTGTTCTGCAGCCGCTGCAGCAAGGCTTCGAAGAGCCTGAGCGCAAGCTGGTAACCCAGCCCCGGGTCCTGCTCAGCCAGCGCGCGCAACTTCTCGGTGTCGAACTCGATCGCCGACACCGGGTCGATTGCGACGGCGCTGAAGTGCCAATGACGGGGCGGCACCAACCAGGACCAGCCGAGCACATCGCCCCCGCCGAGCGTTTGCACCCTGAGTCTCCTGTGTCCGGGCGCCACCGTTTCGAGATTGACCCGTCCGCTTCGGATCAGCCAGCAACCGTTGGCCTCCTGGCCTTCGTCGAACAGCCTTTCGCCGGCGCTGAATTCGACCTCACGGGCGGTGGCGCAGACTGCTGCGCGCTGGGCGTCGGTGAGCCCGGCAAGTAGTGCAAAGTCGGCTAGCTGGTCAGCGTGCAGCATCGGATCCGCCTCCGTCCGGTCGGGCTGCTTCCTCGGCGAGCCGGCCCACTTCCTCGGTGATGTCGATGCCGACCGGGCACCACGCGATGCAGCGCCCGCACCCGACACAGCCGGAGGTGCCGAACTGGTCGTGCCAGGTGCTCAGCTTGTGCGTGATCCATTGCCGGTACCGGCTCTCGCCGGAGACACGGACGCTTCCCCCGTGCAGATAGGAGAAATCCAACTCGAAGCAGGACGCCCACCGTTGCCACCGTTCGGCGTTGTCGCCGGTGAGATCGGTGATGTCCTCGGTGGTGGTGCAGAAGCACGTGGGGCAGACCATCGTGCAGTTGCCGCATGTCAGGCACCGGTCTGCGACGTCTGCCCAGTGCGGTGATTCGCGACTGTCGCGCAGCAGAGTTCGGATGTCGCCCACCGGCATCTGGCGCCCCATGTGGTTTGCCGCCTCGGCCACAGCGCCACGTGCGTCGGCCACCTCGCCCTCCGTCGCCGAACGATGTGTGAGCAGCGAGAGGACTCGAGAGCCCTCGGCCGTGCCGACGTCGACGAGGAAACGGTGCCCCGCCTCGTCGATTCGTTCGGTGAGTGAGATGTCATAGCCCGGGCCGGGCGCCGGGCCGGTGCCCATCGACGCGCAGAAGCACACACCGCCAGGCTCGGTGCAACCTGCCGCGATGACCAGCAGACCCTTGCGCCGACGGGTGAAACTGCCATCGGGGTGGGCGCCGCCGCCGAGAACGCCGGCGAGGGTCGCGATGGCGGCGAGATCGCAGCCGCGCACGCCGAGGAAGGCGTAGGGCGCCGTTTCCTCCGGGGCGGGGGAGAACGCGTCGTCATCGGAGGACCACAGTTGCCGACGCGCCGGGTGAAGAAACTGCTTCCAGGACTGCGCGCCCGCGGAATGTCCGAATACCGCGGCATCCTGCCGGCGGCGCAACCGGTAAACGCCCGGCCCGCTCTCAACGCCCCAGCCGGCGGGAAGTTGTGCGCCTGATTCGAGTTCGTCGAGCACGATCGCGTTGTCGCGCACGGTCGGCCCGACGACGCGATACCCGTCGGCGACCAGCACAGCGACGAGGTCGTCGAGCCCTTGCCGGTCGAGAACGACGGTGCTGCCCGGTACGGCCGTTGCGGCCGGCTCGCCATTCATGCGGGGCCGCAGAAAGTAGCGCTCGGACGGCCGCGCGCGGCGCGCAGGCGAACGATCGCGTTGCGCGCCGCGGCAGTACCAGTCACTTGTGGATGCGTGGCTGTGTCAGGCATCGCGTCTCAGAACAGCCCGAGCGGTGCATCGCTGTAGCTGACGAGCAGGTTCTTCGTCTGGCTGTAGTGATCGAGCATCATGAGGTGGTTCTCCCGTCCGATACCGGAGATCTTGTATCCGCCGAATGCGGCACCTGCTGGGTACTGGTGGTAGCAGTTGGTCCAGACCCGGCCGGCCTTGATCGCGCGGCCCATCTTGTAGGCACGGTTGCCGTCACGCGTCCAGACACCGGCACCGAGGCCGTAGAGGGTGTCGTTTGCGATCGCCAGTGCGTCCGCGTCGTCGTCGAAGGTCGTCACAGCGAGGACCGGGCCGAAGATCTCCTCCTGGAACACCCGCATCTTGTTCTCGCCCTTCAACACGGTCGGTGCGAAGAAGTAACCGTCGGAGAACTCGCCACCGATCTTGGCACGTTGACCGCCGATCAGCACCTCGGCACCCTCGTTGCGGCCGATCTCGACGTAGGAGGTGATCTTCTCCAGCTGCTGGGCCGAAACCTGTGGTCCGATTTGGGTGTCCGTGTCGAGGGGATTGCCCTGCTTGATGTTGGCGATTCGGTCCAAAGCGCGCTCCATGAAGGCGTCATAGATGTCGCGTTGGACAAGTGCCCGCGACGGGCAGGTGCAGACCTCGCCCTTGTTGAAGGCGTAGAGCACGAGACCCTCGACCGCCTTGTCGAAGAACTGGTCGTCGTGCGCCATGACATCGCCGAAGAAGATGTTCGGCGACTTTCCGCCGAGCTCGACCGTGGACGGGATGAGGTTCTGCGCCGCGTACTGCATGATCAGCCGGCCGGTCACGGTCTCACCGGTGAAGCCGATCTTGGCGATGCGCGGACTGGTGGCCAGGGCCTTGCCGATCTCGCCACCGGGGCCGGTGACGATGTTGATGACGCCCGGCGGCAGGATGTCCTCGATCACCTCGGCCAGCTTGAGGATCGACCACGGGGTCGGCGAAGCAGGCTTGAGCACCGAGCAGTTCCCGGCGGCCAGTGCCGGCGCCAGCTTCCACGCCGCCATCAGCAGCGGGAAGTTGAACGGAATGATCTGGCCGACGACGCCGAGTGGCTCGCGGAAGTGGTAGGCGACAAGATCCTTCGCGATCTCGGTCGAGCGGCCTTCCTCGGCGCGCGCCGCAGCGGCGAAGTAGCGGAAATGGTCGATGACCAGCGGCAGATCGGCATTGAGTGTCTCGCGGACCGGCTTGCCGTTCTCCCAGCTCTCGGCAACAGCCAGCATCTCCTTGTTCGCCTCGATGGCATCGGCGACGGCGTTGAGGATTTCGGCCCGCTCGGCCGCCGACTTGTCGGCCCAGGCGTCCTTGGCCGCATGGGCGGCGTCCAGGGCAAGCTCCACGTCGGCAGGTGTCGAGTGTGCGACCTCGGTGATCGGTTTCGCCGTGGCCGGACTCAGATCGATCCGGTACTTGCCCTCGGTCGGAGCCATCCACTTGCCGCCGATGAAGTTCTCGTAGCGCGAGTCGACGGTGACGATGCTGCCAGGCTCGCCAGGTGGTGTGTACTTCATGTCGGTTCCCCCTTCACAAGGCAGTCGAGGGCGCGACCGGCGAATCGCCGTCGCTGCGGCCAGATTGCCTACCTCTAACTGAACACCGGGCTCGATCGGGACCGGCAGTGACGAAGGTCCTCACTTGCCCGCCGGCTGCTCAGGTGGCCGGCGCCGCCTGCGTCAACGACGGCACGGGCTCGCGCACAGACACGTCGACGGGTTCGTGTACGACGGCGACGGGGCACGGCGCGGCATGGAGCGCCGCCATCGTGCCCGCGCCGAGCGAATGGTGCGCGATGGCGAGTCGGCGGTGGTGGCCGAGTACGAGCAGGTCACCCGGAATGCAGATCGACGCGATCGCCTCGACGACCGAGCCGGTGCGAACGGCTGACGTCACATGCACGGCCGGGTACTGGTCATGCCACCCGATCAGCTCGCGGCCAGGTCGGGGATGTTCCGGCTGGGTCGCCAGATCGGTGTCGTCGTGCACGTGTAGCACCACCAGCGGCGAGCGTCGGCGCGCCGCTTCGGCGAACGCGAACTGGAGCGTCCGCTCGTTGCCCGGTGAGGCGACAATTGCCGCGACGACCCGCTCGACGGCGCCCGCCGCCTGTCCCCGCGCCGGGCGCCCTACTGCAACGACCGGGCAGTGGGCATTGGCGGCCAGGTGCTGGGTGACGGAGCCGAGCAGCAGGCGGGAAAGAGCACCGCGGCCGTTTCGCCCGATCACCACGACAGGCGCGTACGACGAGAGCCTGACCAGCGTGCGGGTCGGCGAGGCAACCAGTACGCCGCCGCGTGCCGGCACGGCCGGATCGATTCGTCCAGCCAGCGCCAGGGCGTCATCGACGATGGGGCGCGCCATCTCTCGAAGGCCCGCCCGCAGCCCCTTGGTCGTCGTCCAGAGGCCGTAGTTGCGAGCCTCGCACATATGCACCACCACGACGCCGCAACGGCGTGCTCGGGCGTCTGCGACCGCCCAGGCCAACGCAGCTCTGCTTTCCGCCGAGCCGTCGACGCCGACGACGATGTCTTCGGTGCGATCCATGACCGGCCTCTCATGATCGTGCTTTCCTCAACTGTGGGCCGGTCCATGGCCTGCGCGACAGCGGCGTCGGTACCGGATCCCCGGGACCTTCAGCACATCCGCGAACCGCAACCGATGACGTTCGCCCCTGGTAGCGGCGAGATCGCGGCGCGACGCTTCGCACGTGAGTGTCTTCATGACTGCAGCCAAGCGCGAAGTCGAGGCCGACCTATGACACGTACCTCGCCGGTCGTCGCCGGTGCCCTGGTCGCGCCCTCGATGCTCGATGCGGTGCCGGCGACCGTGCGCCGTTATCTCGATTGGAGCGGTGTCGAAGGCACGCGCATCCCGACGACCACGTGCCTGCGCCAGGTCGGCCGGTTGCGTTCGGGCAATGACAAGCCGTGGATGGCCTTCACCGCCGAGGAGGACTACATCACCGACCCGCCGGCGTTCAGCTGGCGGGCCCGCGTACGCCTCGGCGGTCTTCCGCTTGTGCGGGCATGGGATTCCTACATCGGTGGCCGTGGCCGCATGCAGGTCAGATTGGTTCGCACGTTCAACCTGATCGATGTGAACAGCGCCGCCATGAATCAGGCGTCGTTGCTGCGATACCTCAACGAGATGACCTGGTTCCCGGGTGCGTTCCTGCTTCCCAACGTGCGCTGGCAGGAGATCGACGACCGATCCGCGCAGGTGAGCATCACCGATTCCGGGTTGACCGCGACGGGGATCCTCTCAATCGGAGCGAATGGCCGTCCGATCGAGTTCGCGGGGCCGCGGCACAGGTATCTGGGCAAGGGCCGGGTGCGTCTGGAGCCGTGGGCGACGCCCTTCACCGACTACGGCCTCCTCAATGGCGTCATGGTTCCTGTCGCCGGCTGGGCCGAATATCGCTCGGCAGCAGACGCCTGCAAGTACATCGAGTTGGAGCTCGTCCGACCCGGATCCCAGTGATTGCTACGAAGCGGAGCGCGCGATGATGTATTCCTACGGTGACCACATGGGTGGCGCGGGCTGGTTGATGATGAGCCTGCTGTTGCTGATCTTCCTGGCGGCCTTGGCCGTCGGAGTCGTGGCGCTCGTTCGCTCGACGCCGGGGCGCTCGCAGTCTCCTGTCGATGCTCGCCGGTTGCTCGACGAGCGGTTCGCACGTGGCGAGATCGACGCCGACGACTACGCCCAGCGCCGCGACCTGCTCGAACGCAGATAGACAGATAAGCAGATAACGAGCCCGTCGGCGCGAACGGCGTGCTACGGCATGACGTTCGGCCCTGCCCGGACGAGCCGGCATGCGGTGAGCTGATGGTGTCTGCAGTTCGATCCCCGGGGGAGGATCCATGGCCGAACAGGCATATCGCCACGTCGGATCAGCCGACGCGAGGCGCGGGATCAGACCATGACCGCACCTCGAACCCCGGCCGGGCAACGCCGAACGCCGTTCGGACGCGGGATCCCGCTCGGCGTGTACGGCGGCGTACGCGTTTGCGCACACTGGTCCGTGCTGGTCGTCCTCGCCTTGCTCACCGACATACTTGCGGCCGGCGTGCTTCCGGCGGCCGTGCCCGGGCGCAGCACAGCCGCCTACGTGGCCACTGCGGTCTGCGCCGCAGTCGCCTTTCTCGCCGCGTTACTGGCGCACGAATTCGCTCATGCAGTCGTCGCGCGCCACTACCGCATGCCGGTAGGGCAGATCACGCTGTGGATGCTCGGCGGGCTGACCGACCTCGGCGGCGACGTGCCGTCACCGCGGGCCGAGGCGGCGATCGCGGCGTCCGGACCTATCGTCAGCCTTGCCCTGGGCGGCGCGTTCGGCGGTGCCGCATGGGCAATCGGCGATTCGACGCTGATCGGCGCGGCGGCTTTGTGGCTCGCGGCGGTCAGCATCCTGCTCGGCGGGTTCAATCTGCTGCCGGGTGCGCCGCTGGACGGCGGCCGGCTGCTTCGCGCAGCGCTCTGGCACCACTATGGCGACCGGACGCGCGCAGCCGATTTCAGCGCTCGCGTTGGCCGAGCGTTGGGCACGTTCTTCCTGGCGTTCGGGGTACTTCAGTTCTTCGCCGGCAGGACGGGCGGCCTGTGGTTCGCGCTGATCGGCTGGTTCATCATCAGTGGCGCCGCGAGTGAACGGCACGCGGAACTTGTCGAGCGGCTGCGCGGTTTGACCGTCCGGGATGTCATGACATCACCGCCCACGCTCGCGCCGTCGTGGCTCACGCTGGCCGCATTCCTCGCCCACCTGAACCCGCGAGAGACTGCCCAGCAGGCCTTTCCCGTCGTCGGATTCAGCGGTGATCTGGAAGGTGTGCTCATGGCAGCGGAGCTCAAGCGCGTGCCGCCGGGGGAGCGCGATTCGATCCGCGTCAGGGACATCAGCCAGAAGCGGTTGACTCCACTGACCGTCTCCGCGACGACGCCCCTGCCCGACATCCTGCAGCCCCTTCGAGCGCACGCAGGCGTGGCCGTCGTGATCGAGGACTCGCGCCTGATCGGCACCGTGACCGCTGCGGATATCGAGCACGCGGCCGGTGCGCTAGGCGTCGGTCCACACCGTGACGACGGTTCGGCCTGACGCTAGGGCTGGGCCGACTCGGGGTCGACGTCGACGACAGCGTCCACGAGGCAGGTTGATCCCGCGGCGCGAGCCTCGACGTCGTGGCAGTGCGTGCGGAGGCCACTGAGCAGGTCGACATCGCCGAGCGGAAACGCAGCCTGCACTGGTCGTGCGGTCTGCAGCACCGGAAGGTCGAAGACGGCATCGACCAGACTGCGCCGCACCTGCACGGGTAGGTGGCCGCGATCGACGCCGAAGTCCAGCCGTACGACCGACCCGTCCTCGACCACGTCGGCCGCGGCGACCAGGCGCCCCTCGGTCTCGACCCGGACGCGTGACGTGCTGCCATCGGTGGTCACCGAGCAGTTCACGGTGTCTGGCATGGCTCACTCCATTCCGGTCGATGCCAAGTGTCACCCACGAACCGTCCGTTGTCGCCCGCCGAATGGTCGCTGACTTCGGACCTTTTGGGCCTAACGGCCGGGACCTTCGACCCTGCTGCCCGCCGACGAGCACGTCGATCATCGACTGTGCACGGTGTGGCGGCATGAACGCGGGAACGCGAAAGCGTGACCCGGGGGGGCCGCACCGTGCCCCGGCACTCGCGGGCCGGCCCGGAAACAGGACGCCGGGCCGGCCCGTGATCTGCCAGGCCGCAGATTCGCGTGCCGTGACCTTCGCAAGGCACTTACGGGACGTTGGACTCTGCTGCCCCCGCGTTGGCGAAGGAATCGTCAACACAGCGAATGTCATCAATCCTCTTCAAAGGAGACTCGTAATGGGTAGAAAGTCCCTCGACAGGCTGCTTGCCGCAGGTGGCCTCATAGTCGCGGCTGTTTTGCTGGTCGCGTCGGGATTGCTGTATTGGGCGCACTCATTCGTCGACCACCAGGTACACACGCAGCTGGCCGCGCAGAAGATCTTCTTCCCGGCAAAGGGAAGCGAGGCAATCTCGGACCCGAAGATCAAGCCGTACCTGGAGAAGTACGCCGGGCAGCAGCTGGTCAACGGCGCGCAGGCACAGGCGTACGCCGATCACTTCATTGCGGTCCACATCAACGGGATCGGCGGCGGCAAAACCTACTCGCAGCTCTCCGCGCAGTCGCTGGCCAACCCGAATGACACCGCGCTGGCCGGGAAGGTGCAGACCGTGTTCCGCGGCGAGACGCTTCGCGGCTTGCTGCTCAACGCATACGCCTTCGGCAAGATGAGCCAGATCGCGCTCTGGGGTGCGATAGCCGCGATTATCGGCGCGGCGGCCATGGCGGTCCTGTCGGCGCTCGGCTTCGCGCATGCCCGCCGCGTGCACGAACTCCCGCCGGCCCCACCGGCGGCCGAGAGCGAACCACTCGTTACGACGTAGCGAGCGCAGCAAACGGAATAAGGGGGATCCGTGTCCACTCCAACCCACACCAAGCATGCACAGGCACTACGCCAGGCGGCGGTGCGAGCCACACTCGCTCCGTCGGTGCACAACACGCAGCCATGGCGGTTCGTGATCACGCACGGCACCCTCGAGATCCACGCCAACTGGACCCGCAAGCTGCGAGTGCTGGACCCGACCGGTCGGCAACTGCTGATCAGTTGTGGTTGCGCGCTGTTCAACGCGCGCGTGGCACTCGCAGCCGCGGGCTACGACGCGGTCGTGGAACGCTTTCCCGACCCGGCCCAGCCGGATCTGCTCGCGCGGCTGACGCTGCCCGCCGAGTCCGCCGAATGGCTGCCGATCGGCGCTCTCGACGCGGTGGTCGAGCTTCGCCAGACGAACCGGCGGCGCTTCGCCGACGATCCCGTACCGGCCGAGGTGATCTACAGCCTGATCAACGCGGCTGAGGCGGAGGGAGGGCAGCTCTTCCAGATCACCGAAGCCGAGCACCGGCTGGCCGCCGCGCGGCTGAGCCAGCTCGCCGACGGGGAGCAGAACGCGAATCCGGCCTATCGCGCCGAGCTGCGATCGTGGACCAGCGACGATCCCAGGCGCCGCGACGGCGTGCCGGCGCTGGCGGTTCCCCACGTCGATGCAGGGGCGAACGACGACGTGCCGATCCGTGATTTCGATACGCACGGTGTGGGCTGGTTGCCGGTCGAGACCCATTCGAGCATCGAGCAATGCCTGGTCCTGCTCGGCACCCTTGAGGACCGGCCGGCAGCGTGGCTGCGCGCCGGCGAGGCGCTCGAACACGTCCTGCTCGAGGTGACCAGGCAGGGTTACGCGGCGAGTCCGCTCACCCAGGTCGTCGAGATTCCACGTACCAGGGCACAGTTGCGCGACGAACTCGGTCTTGCGATGAATCCGCACGTACTACTGCGGATCGGGCGCGCAGCGAAGACGCCCGCATCTCGGCGCCGGCGGTTGGTGGATGTCCTCGTCGAAACTGATTGAGCGAAGATCACCGCAGGCGGCTACCGTTTTGAGTATGCCGTCGAACGGTGAGACCGAGCGTGCGCGCTCCAGAGATGGTGCCGCTCGGTCGACCGATGTCCCGAATCTCGGGCTCGACGAGCTGCTCAGCCAACTGGTCGACCGAGCCCAGGACTACATAGCCGCGCAAGAGCGACTGCGTGGCCTGTTGCGCGCAAACCGCGTGATAGTCGGCGATTTGGCGCTGCCGGTGGTCCTGCGGCGAATCATCGAAGCCGCACGCGACCTGGTCGGCGCCCGCTATGCGGCCTTGGGTGTGCTCAGCTCGGACGGTGGCCTAGAGCAGTTCATCCACGTCGGACTCGACGACGAGACCGTTGCCCGTATCGGGCATCTGCCCGAGGGCAAGGGCCTGCTCGGCGCGCTCATCGACGACCCCCGCCCGATCCGGCTCGAGACCATCGCTGACGATCACCGCTCAGTCGGCTTCCCCGAGCACCACCCGCCGATGAAAAGCTTTCTCGGAGTTCCGATCCGGATTCGCAACGAGGTGTTCGGCAATCTCTACTTCACCGAACGCGAAGGCGGCCCGTTCACCGCCGAGGACGAGGAACTCGTGTCGGCACTTGCCGCCACGGCCGCGACCGCGATCGAGAACGCCCGCCTCTACGAGGAATCCGGTCGCCGTCAGCAGTGGCTGCAGGCATCCACCGAGATCACCCGCCAGCTGCTGTCGACCGAGGGCGAATCGCCCTTGCAGGTCATCGCGCGGCGCCTGCACGAGATGGCCGAAGCCGACGTCGTCACGGTCGTGCTCCCGACCGAGGACGAGCGCAGCTTGATGGTCGAGGTCGCCACCGGCGAGCGCGCCGCAGAGCTCACCGCGGTCACCTACGCCCTCGAGGGCACCTTGTCGGGCCTGGCCATACACGGCGGCCGGCCGGTTCTGGTCGGCGATGTGCAAGAAGAACACGGTTTCACGGTGCACATCTCCGACGTGATGCCGATCGGCCCGCTCATGGCAATTCCGCTCGTGGGTGCCCAGCGCACCCGCGGCGCGCTCATGGTCGGCCGGCTGCACGGGCGGCACCGATTCAACGAGGCCGACCTCGAGATGGCGACCACCTTTGCGCAGCACGCCGCCGTCGCGTTGGAGCTTGCCGATGCTCGCTCCGATCAGCAACGGGTCGTGCTGCTCGAAGACCGCGACCGAATCGCGCGCGACCTGCACGACCACGTCATCCAGCGACTGTTCGCCGCCGGGCTGAGCGTGCAGAGCGTGGCTTCGGGCCTGCGGGACGAGCAACGCGTGGCGCGCCTGGGCCGGGTCGTCGACGATATCGACGACACGATCCGCCAGATCCGCACGTCGATCTTCGAGTTGCGTGGGGCGCTCGGGCCGCAGAGCGGTTCCCTGCGCAGCAGGCTCGTCGACGTGGCGGCCGACCTCACCCGGCCCCTCGGCTTCTCGCCGCGTCTGGGATTCACCGGCCCGATCGACGTCGTCGTATCCGAAGACCTCGCCGACGAACTGGTCGCGGTGATCCGCGAGGCGCTCACCAACGTTGCCCGCCACGCGCATGCCAGCCACGTGGAGGTTGAAGTCAGCGCCACTGGAGCGGAGTTGTCAGTGGACGTGCTCGACGACGGTGTCGGCATCGGGGCAGCCGCACGTCGCAGTGGACTGGCAAATCTGCGCGACCGTGCCGAGCGGCGCGGTGGCACCCTCACCACCCCCGATCACAAAGGAACGCATCTGCGATGGACAATTCCGCTGACCTGACCTCGGAAGAGGTCCCCCTGCCCACGCAAGTGCGGGTATTCCTGCTCGACGATCACGAGATCGTCCGGCGCGGCATCGCTGACGTGCTGCAGGCCGAACCAGGCATCACCGTGGTCGGTGAGGCCGCGACTGCGAGCGAGGCGCTGCGCCGCATCCCCGCAGCCAAGCCCGACGTCGCGTTGCTCGACGCTCGGTTGCCCGACGGCAGCGGGATCGATGTGTGCCGCGACATCCGATCGTCTGCTCCCGAGGTGCGCTGCCTGATCCTCACCTCCTACGACGACAACGACGCGCTCTTCGCCGCGGTCATGGCCGGTGCTGCGGGCTACCTGCTCAAGGAGATCCGCGGTACCTCACTCATCGACGCCGTGCGCCAGGTGGCGGCCGGCAAGTCGCTGCTCGATCCAGCCGTTACCGGCAGGCTGCTGACCCGGTTGCGCGAAGGCGCGCCTCAGGACGAGCGACTGAGCTCATTGACCGACCGTGAGCGCGAGATCCTCGGCCTGATCGCCGACGGCATGACCAACAAGCAGATCGGCGAAACCCTGTTCCTGGCGGAGAAGACGGTCAAGAACTACGTATCCGGCCTGCTTGCCAAGCTGGGCATGCAGCGGCGTACCCAGGCTGCGGTGTACGGCGCCGAGGTGCGCCGGACCTAACCGCCCGAACACCTCAGGACGTCTGCCCCTGCCTCGCGGGCCGGTCACCGGTCAGGCTCGAGTGTGAAGACTCGATCGCGGGGAGACAAGCGTGAATACCAACCGAGTAATTGTGGGTGTCGACGGATCGGTCGGGGCCCGATCTGCACTGCTTTGGGCCGTTGACGAATGCCGAGTACGCCGAGCGACGCTGCTTGTCGTCCATGCGCCGTTCGCCGGGCTCGACCTCGGCGCACCGCTCGACCGCGCCATAATGCGCGGGCTGGAGGAGCGTGGCGAAAAGCTGCTGGCCGAACATGCCGCCGCCGCCTCGGCCAGGCAGGCCAGCGTCCCGGTCACCAGCGTGCTCCGCAAGGACGCGCCGGCTGACGCGCTGATTGAGCTGAGCGGCGACGCTGCGCTGGTGGTCGTCGGCACACATGGCCGCGGCGGCATCGTGTCGAGCATCCTGGGTTCGGTCAGTTACCGTGTCGCGGCACATTCGCACTGCCCGGTGGCGGTGGTTCCCGAACAGCCCAGGCTGCGCGTCCAGGCACCCGCGCCGCGCATCGTGGTCGGGATCTCCTCGGCCCGGTCGGGCAGATTCGCCCTGGAGTTCGCCATCGACGAGGCACGGCGCCGCAACGCGACGCTGGTGGCCGTTCGGGCCTGGGGCGAGCCGGACGATTCACTGCTGGCCGAACTCGATGCAACCGTGGCCGACCGGTGGAAGGCGCGCGCCGGAGAGCACCTGCACGCTGATCTCGCCGCGCTGACCACCGAATATCCAGACGTCACCATCGAACCGGTGCTGGCCAGCGTCGAGCCCGCGCAGGCGTTGCTGCGAGCCGCCCGGGATGCGCAATTGGTCATCATCGGCTGTCACCACAGTGACGATCGGTGGAGCACCCGACTGGGCCCGGTTCCTTCAGCGATCCTGCACCGTTCACCATGCCCGGTGATCGTGGTCGGCGAGCGGATTCATCTTTCCGTGTCGCAGAGCGGCGAGGCGCTCGCGGCCTGCTGAGCTCACTGCCTCATCGCCGATGCCGGCGAGGAAGCGACGACGTGCCCGTCCCACCCGGCGGGCACGTCATACGCCCTGGAACTGCGGTACTGCCCGGGTACGAACCCGAGGGTGAGCGTCGTGTCGATCCCGCGGGCACCAGCCTGCGTCGTCCAGGCAGGCGTAAGGATCGCGACATGCGCCCGTGCCGGGTTGCCCCCCCGGCGCTGGCCCAGGCACTCATGTGAAGCAGCCTGCTTCTCATCGGGTACCTCGCGGATCCCTACAACGACAACGACAAGATCCCCGAGTCTCAGCAGATGACCTTAGATATTCGGCAGCGCAGTGCGAAGGGCCTAAGGTCCCGCATTGCCGGACGGGGTCTTGTCTCGCGGCATATGCGGCGTGCACGGCACCCGGCTGTTACGGGCCGGGCGCCGCTTCGCCGCTAGGTGGTCAACTTCAGCATCGTGCGCCAGACCGAGGAGTTCATCCCGCCGGTCGGCATCAGGTGATGGCGCCGCTGGAAGAGCACGACGGCCGCTTTGGTGGCGGCCAGGTAGTGGCCGGTCGCGCTCACGCGCAGCACCCGTTGCACGGCAGTCACTGCCGGGCCGGCCGAGCCGTAGTGCACGGTGGCCCCCGAATACGTGACCAGGGCACGCTTGTTCGCCGAGGCGCGCGCGGCTGGCCGCACCGCCGGGTACTCCGGACACGGCCGTGGGTTCGCCCTGGTGTACGGCGCCGCCCAGTTCAGATCACGCGGGCGGCACGGACCGTAGTCGGGTGCGGCAACCCGGCCCGTCCAGTACGACGTCCGCTTCATCGCACCTTCCCACGACAGGGAGATGTGCATGTGGTTGCGGTGGCAGGTCGAGTCCCAGGACGTCTCGGGATGCGTGGCGCAACTCGAGTGCGGGTGCCAGGCACCGTCCCAGGCGCCCCAGATCCGGTTGTCGTACACGATGTACATGACGCCGAGCCGACGTGCGTAGGCGAACCGCTGCCCGGAGCGTGTCGCGAACAGCCAGGACAGGAATGCCTGCCCCTGCCGACGCTGGGTCGCGTTTCGCCACGAGGCCATCCAGTCGACGGCGCGGCCCTCGTAGTGCTCGCTGACTTTGCCGTCGGTCGCGCAGTTGTACGCGCTGTTGAACGACGTGCCGCGATTGGCCGCGACGAGCAGTCGGCCGAGCGCGACCGCGCCCGGCTTGGCCACCGGATCGCACGACGTCTGGGGCACGTAGTCGGCCAGACCTTCGATCGCGGCGGGAAGTCTGACGGCAGGCGCGGCTGCAGACGTCGACGTGGAAACCGCGAGGCCGGCGACGAGCAGGCACAGCGCGGCGAACAGGCATCTCAAGCGACGAGGCATTCTGCGGACCCTTCGAGTACGGCACGCCGACCCGTCATGCCCGGATTTCCCCGCCACACCCAGCCTGTTGTGCGCGTGGTGCGCGTACAAGGGACCTTCGGTCTTGGCGTATGTGCCCGCTGTCCCGACCTGGCCCTTGTTGATCAACCGCGGCCGAGCTGGGTGAGCTCAGGCCAGATAGGGCCGAACGGTCAGTGCGCGAGCGGCAGCGAGATGCCGTATTGGCGGAATTTCCGGTAGATCGTGGCGCGCGACATGCCGAGGGCGTTGGCCGCGTCAGCGGGCCGCTGGTCGTTGTCGAGCAGCGCCTGCACGATCGCGTCGCGCTCCAGGGCCTCGATCGGCGTGAGCATCCGGTGCGCCGAGGTGCGCGCCTCCGGCGGCAGGTCGACCACCTCGATGACCCCCGAATGGCGCCACTTGACGACCTCGCTGAGCATCCGGCGTAGCTGGGTCACGTTGCCGGGCCAGTTCAGCCGGCGCAGCTGGGCCATCGCCCGGGCCGAAACGGTGAGGCGGTCATCGCCGATGAGCTGCCCGAGCAGGCAGGGCACCAGGTCGGCGAGGTCGTCGACGTGATGGCGCAGCGGCGGCACCTCGATCGTGCGCGGGAAGGCGAGCACCAGCGCGTTGGAGCCGAGCTCGGCCACCGTCGTGGTGATCGCGACTCGAGCGCGCTGGGTCGGGTCGGTGTCCGAACCGAATTCGAGCAGCTGGTCGGCCACGAGCCCGGCCGTGTGGTCGTCGAGACGGTCGGCGTGCGTGAGCACGACCATCGCCCCGGGTGCGGACAACGCCTCGTGCAGCATGGTCAGCCAGGCGCCGATCTCGCCGGACGTGGGTGGCGCCAGGATCCGGAAGCTGCGGGTGGGATTGTGCAGCTGGTGCACGGCACGCAGCAGGGTCAGCTTGCCGGTTCCGGGTTCGCCCGCGAGCGCCAGCCACTCACCGGTCTCGTAGCAGGAGTTGACCTGCTGCACGCAGCGCATCCACACCGCGCTGGACCCGACCAGGCCGGGCATGGCCAGCGACGAGCGACCGCCACGGATCATTGCGGCCGAGGCCGTCGCGCGGGGCGCATCCTGCACCAGCCGGACCCGGAACACCGTGCCCGCTCGGCCGGCCTCGCTGCCCACCGCGGCGAACTTCAGATGGGCCGCCCGGCCGGTCGGCAACTCGACGGTGCGCGTCATCATCCGATCGTCGGTGCGCAGCATGTCGGCGGCATAGGCGAGCAGCGCCTGCTGTTCGGCCGCGTCGAAGATCATCCGCACGTGCTCGTTCATCATCACGACGTCGTTGTTGATGGCGAGAACCGGGCCGCCGGATTGCTGGCACGCCTTCATGTACTCCTGGAACAGCGCAAACTCGCGCAGGCTCGTCTGCGCGAGGAGCTCCTCCTCGATCTGGCGTGCGGTGGCCGACGCGAGCGCCATCAGCATCGCTCCGGGGGCGTGCGCCCACGAGGTCAGATCAAGGATGCCAACCACCGTGCGCCGGGTCGGATGATGGATCGGCGCCCCCGCACAGGCGAATTGCCCCAGTTGGTGGGTGTAATGCTCGCGGCCGTTCACCAGCGCCGACTGTCCGCTGCTGATGGCCGTGCCGATCCCGTTCGTACCGGCGAATTCCTCGGCGTAGCTGTAGCCCGGCGCAAGCGAGACGGCGTCCAGCCGCCCGGTCAGCTCGTGGCTCGTGGTGCGCCGGTCGAGCACGATCCCGGCGTTGTCGGTGAGGATGATGCTGACCGGCTCGTCCTGCAGCTGCTGGTGCAGGGTGTCGAGGATCGGCGTGGCGCTCCGCAGCAGCGGCGTGGCGCTGTCGCGGTCGTGCAGGTACGGAACGTTGATCCGGTCGACGTCGATGGCGTTGTCCTGGCTGCGTTGCCAGGACGCGAGGATGACGCGACGCACGTTGATATCGTCGTCCGCGCTGTTGCTCAGAAATCGCTCACGTGCGCGGGCGACATCGTCAGCGGTCGCGACGGTGCGCCTGCTCTGCTGATCCACGGCCGGCCCCCGTAACTCATCGCCAACTGGTAGTTACGCCGGTCAGCCAACAGTAACGCCAGGCGATGTGGACGGAATCTCAAAATGAGACTGTAGCCCCCGAAGTTCCGGACAGGTGGCTGCGCTTACGACCTTTCCCTCAGCCCACGGACGGGCCGAGACCGAGCGATTGGGGAGTACTCGCATCTGGCGATGGCTGGTGCAGACCCTCGTCCAACGGCCCGAACTCGGTCATCAACGCGGGGCTGCCGCCCCACGGGGTCTGCTCCTCGGCGACGAGGGTGTTCGTGGTCAGCAGCAGCCCGGCCACCGAGGCGCCGTTCTGCAGCGCCGAGCGCACGACCCGCAGCGGGTCCATGATGCCCATCTCGATCATGTCGCCGTAGCGTCCCTCGAGTGCGTCGAAGCCTTCGTCGACGCCGAGCTCGGCACTCTGGGCCACGACGTCCGCGGCGTCGTATCCGGCGTTGGACGCGATCAGATAGGCCGGCTGGTTGAGCGTGCGCCGCACGATATCGACCCCGATGGCGTAGTCGTCCTTTACCTCGAGATCGTCGAGCACCGGTGCCGAGTGCATCAGCGCCGCGCCGCCGCCCGCGACGACGCCCTCGGCCATCGCCGCCCGGGTGGCCGACAGCGCGTCCTCGACGCGGTGTTGCAGCTCGCTGAGTTCTGCGTTGGTGGGCGCGCCGACGTTGATCACGGCGACCTTGCCCGACAGCGAGCCGATGCGCTCGGTCAGCACGTCCTCGTCAATGCCGAACGTGGCCCGCCCGAGCTCGGACCGCAGCTGGGTGACCCGGAACTCGACCTGGTCGGCGGTGGCGCCGCCGATGATCGTGGTGCGGTCAGCGGTTGCCCGGACCTGCTCGGCCCGGCCGAGCTGGTCCACGGTCATCGTCTCCAGTGTGAATCCGGCGTGCTTGCTGTAGACGGCACCCCCGGTGAGCGCGGCGATGTCCTCGAGCTTGTGCAGGCGGCGATCGCCGAAACCGGGTGCGCGGATCGCGACGCATTGGAAGATGCCGTTGACGTGGTTGTGGACCAGCATGCTCAGCGCGGTGCCCTCCAGGTTCTCCGCGATGATGACCAGCGGCCGCGGCGCCTTCATGATCTTGTCCAGTAGCGGCATCAGTTGCTGCACCTGGGTGATCTTCTCGCTGCAGAGCAGGATGTACGGGTCGTAGACGATCGCCTCCAGGCTGGCCGGGTTCGTGACCATGTACGGCGACAGGTACCCGTTGTCGAATTCGAAGCCCTCGACGAAATGCACGTTCATGCCGGGCTCGGCCGCCTCCTCGACCGTGACTATGCCGCCGTCGCCGACCGTGTAGAGCGCCTTGGCTATGACGGCGCCGACCGTGTCGTCGTCATTCGCGGAGATGGCGGCGACCCGGGCGAAGTCGGCCTCGCTGGCGATCGGGTGCGCCACCGAGCGCAGGTGCTCGATGAGCCGGCCCACCGCGAGGTCGATTCCGCGCTTGATCAGCACCGGGTTGCCGCCGGTGGAGATCGCCTCCATACCCGCGCGCACGATGCCCTGCGCGATCACCGTCGCGGTCGTGGTGCCGTCGCCGACGATGTCGTTGGTCTTGATGGCGGCTTCCTTGACCAGTTGCGCACCCATGTTCTCGAACTGGTTCTTCAGGTGGATCTCGCGGGCGATCGTCACCCCGTCGTTGGTGACTACGGGAGACCCGGTGATCTTCTCCAGAATTACGTTGCGGCCCTTGGGGCCCAGAGTGGACTTCACCGCTTCGGCTAGCTGGTCGACGCCGGACTGCAGCAGGTCGCGGGCGGTGGGGCCGAAACGAAGCTCTTTTGACATCGGGGCTCCTCCAAGGGGTCGGGCTTGGGCTGAGAACTGCGCCGGGCGATCATGTGCAGATCGGGTTGCTTGCGCATCCCGATCTGCACATGATCAGCGGCTGGAACTAGGTGCGGGCGACGAGATCAAAGTCGAGGAACTCGGCCGCGTCCTCCGGATTCGCGAACATGATCGTGCGGTCGTCCTCGTGAATCATCCGGCCGTAGTGCGTCGACATGGACTCCTCGAACTCGGCCGAGTTGAACCAGCCTTCCTCCTCGCCGGCCGCCTCGTCGATCTCTGAGTAGACGACGTCCATGCGGTTCTTGGCGTCGACGCGGATCATCGAGGGCAACGGGGTGATCTTGACGTTCTCCTTGGTCCCCATCACCTCGGCGATGATCGCGCCGACCTGGTTGTTCATCAGGGTGAAGCCACACATGTTCGACGCGGTGCTGTCGGCTTTGAAGGGGCTCTTCGCCGTCGTGAAGGTGGTGGTTGTCACTGGTTCAGCTCCTTCGGTGTCTCCAGGTTGAGCTCGGTCAAGATGCCGGCGAAGCGGCTCTTTGCGCGGTCGAGGCCGTCCTCGAAACGCCATGGTTTGGCGTCAGATTGCGACCACAGCGGCTGCAGCGTGCGCGAGGCGGCGATGCAGCGCGGCACCCAGGCCGACAGCCAGGACTGGAGAAGCTGCTTGTTGTGGTCAGCGAACTCCTTGTCGTTGATCAGCAGGGCGAACATCGGCTTGGTGTAGCGCAGGTCGCGCTCGGCGTAGTCGTACTCCTCGGCGCCGACCACGGTGGGCGTGACGAAGTCGCCGTTGGGCGCCGACGCCTGCTGCACGAGGCCGCTGCGGAACAGCTCGCCGACGAGAGGTTCGAAGACGATGTTGGCGGCGAAGATCGCCTCGCACCAGTCCCAGATGCCGGTGAGTTGCTCGGCCAGTTCGTGGACGCCCTGCCAGGCCGGGTCGCTGTTCCAGGTCGTGAGGTGCGCCGTGCCGTCGAACCTGTCGATCTCCTCGGAAAGGGTCAGGTTGTACAGCGCGAGGTCCTGGGCGGAGCGGATCCGGTGCATGCTGTTGACCGAGATCGCGTTGTTGTGCATGTTCGTCGGGGCACGGCGGTTGGCGTTCGCGAACAGGTACAGGCCGAGTCCGTGGTCGACGTGCATCCACGCGCCGACGTGCCGGGCCACGAAGTCCACCCAGTTGTTGTTCCACTGGTCGAACGCCTTGGCCTGGCGCGCCGCCTCGATGTTCTGGTTGAGCTGGCGGACCACGTTCGCGTTGTAGCGGTAGAGGGTGAGTTCCCACTCCTCGTTCGGGTCGCGGAACTCGTGCCAGCCGAGGGCCGGCCACGGGTAGCCCTTGCCGCCCGATCCTGGCCCGCGCTTGGGCACCGGCCGATCCGATCCCCACGCCTTGAGCGCGGTCCACTCGAGCGGGTAGCCGCCCACACCGTCGGCGAAGCCGTAGAGCCAGCCCTGGCTTAGGTAGTGCCGCGGATCGGGCTGCACCTCGACCGTGACGTCTTCGTAGTGCGACTGCTTGCGCTTTTGCGGCGTGAAGTAGTTGTAGCTACGCGACGTGGAGTCCGGGAACTCCTTGGCGCCGGCCTCCGCGTCGGTGAAGACGACCGTCGGCACGCTACGTTCCTGCACTGTTGTCATCTGTTTCCTCCTCTACCAGCCGGTGTCCATGGCTGTATTTGGTGTCCTCTGGCGGTAGGCGGCCGCGCCCACCGAATGAATGTGGACATCACCGGTCCGCTTCTCCGGTGGTCGTGAACTTGTCGTAGAACACGCGCTTGTCCGCCACACCGAGCACGGGCAACAGTTCGAGCGCCGCTTCGACCATGGGCGGCGGCCCGCAGACGTAGGCGTCGGCACGCGCGAGGTCGCCCTCATGACGCCGCACCACGTCGGTGATCAGCCCGACCTCGCCCTCCCAGCTGTCGTCGTCGGGCTCGGAGAGCGCCGGCACGTACCGAAAGCCCGGCAGTCTGCTCTCCAGTTCCCGCAGTTCGTCCTCGAAGCACAGATCCCGGCGCCGGCGCGCGCCGTAGTAGTACGTGGCTTTCCGGTCGATCCCGCGATCGGCCATCGAGCGCAGCAGCGCGAGGATGGGTGCCATCCCGGCTCCGCCGCCGATGAAGACCAGGTCGGAATTCGGCGCGTCCCGCAGCGTGAACACTCCGAACGGGCCGGTGATGTCGAGCCGATCGCCCACCTTGACCTTGGCATCGAGGAATTCGGAGAACAGGCCGTTCGGATAGACCTTGATGACGAACTCCAACTGCCCGCTCTCCAGGCTGGAGGTGTTCGCCATCGAGAACGAACGGGTTTCCTCGGTACCAGGCACAGCGAAGTCCACGTACTGACCGGGAAAGAACTTGATCGACGTGGGCTCCACCAGGCGCACGACGAGGTGGCGCATGTCGTGCGTGACGTTGTCGTTCGCCACCACCTCGACGACTGCCTCCTGGATCGGCAGCCCGGAGTGGATCATCTCCTCGTCGTAGTTGAGCAACTCGATGGTCAGGTCTTCATAGGCGTGTGCCCGGCACAGCAGGGTGAAACCTTCCTCCTTCTCGTAGTCGGGAAGGGCGAACGTCGAGTACCGGTCGTGATCGACATCGTCTCCGTCGAGGATGAACGACTTGCAGGAGGCGCACTGGCCTTCCTTGCAGCCGTGCATCAGCATGATTCCCTGCTCCGACGCGGCGCGAAGGATCGTCTGCTCCTCGTCGACCTCGATCTCGATGCCTACCGGCTCGAAGCGCACCAGATGTTTTTCTCCCATATCCCTACCTGCTCCTCGCACGAGCACTCATCGCCGAACTCGCTCCTCACGTCGGTCGGTGGCGATCGGTACCGGAAGCGAGGAGGGCCCCAATTGGGTGGAGCCCTCCTCGCCCTTCCGGTTGGTACCTAGGGCCGCGACATGGTCAGGAGGCGGGCGCCGGCCGACCGGCCGGACCCTGGCGGACGTAGTCGGCCGCGAATGCGGCGCGCTCGTCGTCGCTCATCTCGTTGAGCAGGACGTTCGGGCTCTGCAGCGGCGGGCACCGGCGCAGGTGGTCAAGCGTCCACATCTTCTTCGGGTCGAGGTTCAGATGTGGCTGCGCGACCAGGGTCTTGCCGTCGTCGCGGACATAACCCATGTCGGAAACCACGTCGGCCCAGTTCCAGCCGTGGTAGAGGGTCTCCCACTCGCGGGACCCGATCAGCTTGCCCATGTTCGGCGTCTGCCGGCCCTGGTAGGTCGGACGGAATGCCTCGGCGTCGGTCCAGCGGCACATCTCGTGGCAGTAGGTACGCCACTGGCCGTCGACCTTGTCGACCACCATGTCCTCGCGGACCAGGCAGGGCACCATGCAGGTCCAGCACCGGTGCGGGTAGACGTAGTCGACGCTCTCCAGCGCGATCGGGTTGTGCCCGTTCGGCATGGACAGGCGGTTGTAGTTCTCCCACCAGGCGCCGTACTTGTCGTACCAACCCGGGTACTTGTACTCGAACCACTCGAAGTCCTTGTCGGTCATCGGGTCGATGCGCCAGTAGTTGGCGAGCCACCCGGTGGCGAAGAACTGCGCGACTTCGTGGACGTAGCCCTTGTTCCAGATCTGGTTCCAGGCTTCCTCGATGAGGTCGTGCGGAATGACCAGGCCGTACTTCTCCAGCGGTACGAGGTAGCTGCGGTAGTAGTCGTCATAGATCCAGCGCCGCCACATCTCGGCGTAGCTCTCGCGCTCCTTGCGGCGGTCCTTCGTGCCGTACTCGATGAAGGTGCCGATGGCCGCATCGACGACGCGGTGGTTGTTCCACCAGGCGTAGCGCAGGTCGCGCTCGAGCAGCTGGTGGTTGCTCTCGTCCGACAGCGCCATGAGCAGCGTCGCGTAGCCGTTGCTGATGTGGCGCGATTCGTCGGACTGCACCGAGTGGAACACCGTCGGCAACAGGTAGTCGCCGTTGGCGGCTGCTTCGGCCGGCATTGCGACGAACAGCGTGTTCGTGAATGCGGTTTCCGCAACGATGGTGAGGTAGATGCTCGCGGCCGTGATGGCGTCACCCGTGATGAAGCCTTCCGCGAACTGACGGCCGATCGTTCCGCAATAGTCGTTCTGGAAATTGCGCAGGCTCGAGTTGAAGCCGGCCGGGTCGATGTAGTTGTTCATGTAGATGCGCTTGAGGTTCTGCTGGATCGTCGAGTGCCTGACCTCGTCGATCATCTGGATCGCCTGGCCGTTGTGCAGCTCCGGGTTCGGCACAGTCCGGAACAGCAACGGCATAGCGCGCGCCGCGGAGATCTCCGGCAACGGGATGATCGACAGGAACAGCTTCTGCCATTCCAGCCAACGCTCTTGCACCTGCCGGAACATGTTGCCGCGGATTGCGCCGTCCTCCGCGCCGTACACGCGGTGGTCTTTCTCCTCCTGCATCGGGAAGTAGGAGCGCAGGACCTGCTTGAGCGGGTCCTTCTTCTTCGCCTTCTGGAACGAGTAGTCCGTTCCGTATTGCGACACGGGCTCGTGGTACGCCGGTTCCCAGGACAGTTCCTGGATCTTCTGGTGGGCTTTCGCCACACTCTGACGGCTCATCGGCACTCCTTCGCGGTCGGTTGCTACTGCCGACTTCTGGCTGCTCCCCAACTGGCTCGGCATCGACCCGGGCTGGTGGAGGCGGGCTTCGGTTAGGCGTGCTGACTGGGTACGGCACGCCGACGTGCTCGATTAGAGCCCCGAACACTGGCCGAAACGGTCTCATCCTGAGACGGGGGCACTCGGATGATCACGGATCCTCGAACACGGTTGTCCTCAGTTCGGCCAGCCGCCGGCGGGTCTCCTCGGCCACCCGGGCGTCACCTTCGACGGTCGGAGTGATGCCCAGCGCGCGAAGCAGAGCCGCGGCCGGCTCACCCGGATGTCCGCCATCGCCCAGGATGGGATGCAGCCCCTCGTCGACGAGATGTGCGAACACCACGTTGACGACGGTCCATGGGCTGTAGGTCTGTGCTTCGTCGGATGCAGTCACGTCTACCTCCTCTAGCCGACACCGCATGAAACGGCCGCAGACGGGCGCCCGGCGGTCTCGTTTTGAGACAACTCCGGATTCGGCCGAGTCCTACTGTCGAGCCACGGACAGGCCGGGACCTCCCCACCTGTGGGTGGGGCGTGGAGTTTTAGCGTGTTCAGCGATCCAAGTTGACGTATCTCGACCGTGTCGGACCGCCCTCGCGGAACCGACAAACAACTGGAGGAGATTGCGCATGTACACCAAAGACGGCGAGAGCTACTTCGTGGTTGACGGCCACACGCACTTCTGGGACGGCAGCCCGGCCAACCAGGCGAACATCCACGGCAAGATGTTCATCGATTGTTTCTACGACTATCACAAGAATCTGAGTCCGGAAGAATTTGTCTGGCCGAAGGATAAGTTCGAGAAGTACAGCGAGCAGGACATAATCCATGACCTGTTCGAGGTCGGTTATGTCGACAGGGCCATCTTCCAGCCGACCTTCCTGACCGACTTCTACACCAACGGCTTCAACACCACCGACCAGGACGGCGCGCTCGCGGAGAAGTACCCGGACAAGTTCATCGTCAACGGCGCGTGGGACCCGCGCGACGGCGACCGCGGCCTGCGCGTGCTCGCGGAGTCGGCCAAGCGGTGGAACCTCAAGGGCGTCAAGCTCTACACGGCTGAGTGGCGCGGCGATTCGCACGGCTGGAAGCTGTCCGAGCGGGAGGCCTTCAAATACCTGGAGAAGTGCCGCGAACTCGGTATCAGGAACATCCATGTGCACAAGGGACCGACGATTCGCCCACTCGAGCGCGATGCCTTCGACGTGCATGACGTCGACGTCGCGGCCACCGAATTCACCGACCTGAACTTCATCGTCGAGCACGTCGGCCTGCCCCGGCTGGAGGACTTCTGCTGGATCGGGACGCAGGAGCCCAATGTCTACGGCGGCCTCGCCGTCGCGATGCCGTTCATCCACACCCGCCCGCGCTACTTCGCCCAGATCGTCGGTGAATTGCTGTACTGGATCGGCGAGGACAAGATCCTCTTCGCGAGCGACTACGCGATCTGGCACCCGAAGTGGCTCATCGAGAAGTTCGTCGACTTCAAGATCCCGGCCGACATGAACGAGTACCCGGAGCTGACAACGGACGTCAAGCGCAAGATCCTCGGTCTGAACGCGGCAGCCCTGTACGACCTGGAGGTGCCCGCGGAGCTCGCGGCCAAAGTGCCGGCCGAGCCCGACGCCGAGGTGGCAGTCGGCGCAACGTCGTGACGGCTCAGCTGACGGGTTCGGATCTGCTCGGCGCGGTGACTGCCGCGCTGGGCACGGTGCGCGACCCGGAGCTCGACGAGTCGATCGTCGATCTCGGCTTCGTCACCGAGACGACGGTCGACGGTAGTCATGCGCAGGTGCGGCTGCGGTTGCCGACGTACTTCTGCGCGCCCAACTTCGCGTACCTGATGGTGGCCGACGCCTACGACGCGACGCGCTCGGTGCCGGGCATCGACACAGCGTCGATCGTGCTGGAGGAGCACTTCGCCTCGGGGGAGATCAACTCGGGGGTGGCCGCCGGGGCCGGGTTCGTCGGATCGTTCCCCGACGAGGCCGGTTCGGAGTTGACCGAACTGCGCCGCAACTTCCAGCGCAAGGCTCACCTCGCGGCGATGGATCGGGCCTGCCGACGCCTGCTCGCCGACGGTTGGACGATCGAGTCGTTGCCGAAAGCGCGCCTGGGCGATCTGCCCGATGGCATCGAGCGGTCCGGCCTGTTGCGCCGGCGCGCCGACATCGACCTTCCGCTCGATCCCGATTCCCCTGTGTTCGTCGACGATTCCGGGGCGCCGGTGCCGACCGAGGACGCCGCGCTCCGGCTCCGGTTCGCGCGCACCGTGCGGGTCAGCATCGACGGGAATGCGCACTTCTGCCGCGGATTGCTCACGACGCGCTATCCAGAATCTGCTGCCGCACAGCGGCCACGACAGTTCACCGAGGAGGACCGGCGATGAAGGCCGTGCAGCTTCCGAAATATGACGTCGCCCCCGAACTGGTCGACCTGCCGGATCCGGAGATCACCGGCCCGCTCGACATAGTCGTACGAATCGGCGGCGCGGGAGTCTGCCGAACCGACCTGCACATCATCGAAGGCCAATGGGCCGAGAAGACCGGGGTGCCGCTGCCGTACACGCTCGGCCACGAGAACGCGGGCTGGGTGTCGGCCGTGGGCAGCGCCGTCACCAACGTCGCGGTCGACGACCCGGTGATCTTGCACCCGCTGGTCACGTGCGGGTTGTGCCGCGCATGCCGAGACGGTGACGACGTGCACTGCTCGAACTCGTCGTTCCCCGGAATCGACAGCGACGGCGGGTATGCCGAGTACCTCAAGACCACGGCGCGCTCGGCGATCAAGCTCGACCGCTCGCTGCAACCGGCCGGCGTCGCCGCACTCGCCGACGCCGGTCTGACCGCGTACCACGCGGTCGCCAAGGCTGCTCGCAAGCTACGGCCGGGTGACAAGGCCGTCGTCATCGGCGCGGGCGGTCTCGGACACATCGGCGTGCAGGTGCTTCGCGCGCTGTCGTCGGTGGAGATGATCGTCGTCGACCGCAACGCCGATGCCCTTGCGCTGGCCAAGGAACTCGGGGCCGACCACACGATCATCTCCAACGACGACACGGTCTCGGCCGTACAGGACCTGACCGACGGGAACGGTGCCGAGGCGGTGATCGACTTCGTCGGCGAGGGCGGCGCTGTCGAGGTCGGAGTCGGCTGCCTGCGCCGCAACGGCAACTACTACGTCATCGGTTACGGCGGCGCGATCAACGTGCCGACGATCGACATCATCTCGACCGAGATCAACTTCATCGGCAACCTGGTCGGCTCGTACAACGATCTCGCCGAGTTGATGGTGCTCGCCGCGCGCGGCCAGGTCACGCTGCACACCGCCACCTACCCGCTGACCGAATTCCAGAAAGCCCTCGACGACCTCGACCACGGCAAGGTACGCGGGCGCGCGATCCTCGTGCCCTGACATCGGCAGCCATGACAAACCCCGCGCGAACCTCTTCGTCCACTCCCGCACCTTCGGCGCGGGACGAACGCAGTACCGCTGTCCTCTAGGAGGTGACGTCGATGTCACCAGCGTTGGCGCTGCTGGCGATCGCCGTCGTGGTCGCCGCCGCGATGTGGCTGTCACTTCGCGTTGTCCCGATGTCCGAACTGGACGTGCTGCCTGTCCGGAGCCGCCGCCGCATCAGGTGGTGGCAATTGAACGCCCGCTGGGTGTACGCGTGCTGCGCGGTCCTTGCGGCGGGCGCGTCGTTCACGCACCTGTCGACCTGAGCCCGAAGTCCCAGGTCAGCCGGGGCCGATCCTGCGAGGTGGACCCCTTGCCCACACCGTTCCGCTCCACCAGTCGATCCACGAGGGAGACATCATGACTACTGGAAGCGTCACGCCCGAGCAGCTCGGCCTCGACGCCGCCCCTGCCGCCCACGCCGCGCCGGCCGCCCCGCCGGAGAACGCGTTCCTGGCCGGCAATCCGGCTGCGCTCGGCATCCCGGTCTTCGTCGCGGGCTCGGTCGCCCTCGGCCTCGCTCTCATCGGGTACGTGCCCGCGGGGGCAGTGGGCGCACCGCTCGCGGTCATTTCCTTCGCCACTGGCATTGGCCTGACTCTCGCCACGATCTGGGCCGCAGCCGTCGGGCAGAGCGCGGTGGCCAGCGTCTTCGGCATCTTCGGGGCATTCTGGCTCAGCTATGCCGCCCTGGTGTTCGGACTACTGCACAACTGGTACCTGATCCCGCTCCGGGACATCGTGCACACCCAGGGTCTGTTCCTCATCACGTGGATCGTGATCATGGGAATGCTGACGCTGGCGACACTGCGGCTGCCACTTGCGTTCACCGGCGTCTTCGCCCTCGTCGAGGCGGCGCTGATCGCGGTGCTGATCGGGACGATCAACGCAGACGCGAACTGGCTGAAGGCCGGCGGCTGGATCGCGTTCGCATTCGCCGCCATCGGCGTCTACATCTACTTCGCCGTTGGCTCGGCGATGACCGGCGGGCCGGAACTGCCACTCGGCAGGCCGGTCATCAGAAGCTGAACGTCGCGTTGCGGCAGGTGCGCCGCACCTACCATCCGAGTTCGTGGAGTCGGGCGTCGTCGATACCGAAGTGGTGGCCGACCTCGTGGATGACGGTTCTGCGCACCTGTTCGACTACCTCCTGTTCATCGCGGCAGATCGCGCAGATGGCCAGGCGGTAGATCGTGATGTGGTCCGGCAGCACGCCGACATAGTGAGTCGTGCGGTTGGTCAGGGGTACGCCGTGATAGAGCCCGAGCAGCCCCGGCGGTCCGGCATCGTGGTCCACGGTGACGGCGACGTTGCGCATCAGCCGGCCCAGATTCGGCGGCAGCCCGTCGAGCGCCTCGCCGATCATCGCCTCGAAGCGGTCCGGCTCGACCTCGACCATGGATCCATTGTCCGTCGCCCGGCCGGTGTGCGTAGCCTCGACGCTTAGCATTCGAACTGGTGTGATCGGATGCTAAACTGGCCGCGTGGCATCCGTTCCGGCCCGGCCGGCAGCAGGCGTCTCGCGCGAGGTCGCGAGCTGGCCGCCGCTCGCCTTCGAGGAGCGCGAGTGGGTGTCCTCGCTTCCCCCGGGCATGGGCTCACGCACCTTGCGACGCCGGCACGCGGGCACCTACGAGGCCGCGGTCGTGCCGGCCATCGCCGCGCTCGAGGTGGCGCTGCCGACATCCGCTATTGCGCTCGCGGACGAGGCATCCAGCGAGATCGCGCGTTTCGACGCCGAGATGGGCGCCGAGATCGCCCCGTTCGGCGCCATCCTGCTGCGCTCTGAATCCACGTCCTCGTCGAAGATCGAGAACCTGACCTCGGGTGCCCGCGCCATCGCGCTGGCCGAACTCGGCAATGACGACAAGCTGAACGCCTCCGAGATCGTGGCGAACGTGCACGCCATGCAAGCGGCGATCGACCTGGCCGACCGGCTCGACGCCGCCGCCGTGCTCGCCATGCATGCGGCACTCATGCGCCGGCACCATCCCGACGCGGCCGGCCGCTGGCGCACCGAGCAGGTGTGGATCGGGGGCGGCGATTTCGGCCCGCACGGCGCCGCATTCGTGCCTCCGCATCACGAGCGGGTGCCCGCCGCCATGGCCGACCTGATGCGCTTCGTGCAGCGCGACGATCTGCCCGTGCTCGCCCACACTGCGCTGGCGCATGCCCAGTTCGAAACCATCCACCCCTTCGCCGACGGCAACGGACGCACCGGGCGGGCGCTGGTGCACTCGATGCTGCGAGCCAAGGGGCTCACCCGCAACGTCACCGTTCCGGTGTCCGCCGGCCTGCTCACCGACACCGACGCGTACTTCGCCGCCCTGACGCGCTATCGCCGCGGCGACGCCGCGCAGATCGTCACGCTCATCGCGGAGGCTTCGTTCGCGGCCATCGCGAACGGGCGCCGGCTCGTCGCCGACCTGCACGACACCCGCGAGCGCTGGAACTCCGTCATCACCGCGCGGCAGGACGCAGCGGCCTGGAAGCTGGCCGATCTGCTCATGCGCCAGCCGGTCGTCGACGCCGAGTTGGTCCAGAACGAACTGCGAGCCACGTCCGCGAATGCGCAGCGGGCAATCCGCCAACTCGCCGAGGCCGGCGTCATCACCGAGTTCAGCGGCCGGCGCCGCAACCGCATGTGGCAGAGCCGCGAGGTGCTCTCGGCGCTCGACGACTTCGCCGCACGTGCCGGACGCCGACGCCTCGCAGGCGGTTAGCGCACGCCCCTGATCCGGAAGACCATCGCCGCCCCGACCAGGGTGGTGGCGCCCGCCGCCGCGAAAAGCACCTGGTAGCCGCCGAGCATGCCGATGATCACGCTGGCTGCGAGTGGGGCCAGGGCCTGCGGCGCATTGGTACCGACGTTCATGATGCCGAGATCCTTCGCGCGTGCGTGCGCATCAGGCAGGACGTGGACGACGAGGGCCTGGTCCACGGAGAGGAAGGCCCCGTAGCCGGCGCCGAGAAATGCCGCTGCGACAAGGGCTGTACCGAATCCCGGCCAGGCGACCAGAAGCAGCGCGGCGATCGCCTGCAGCGCCGCGGCGGACGCGACGAATGCCCGGCGGCGACCGGTGCGGTCGGACAGGATTCCGCCGCCGTAGGTCGACGCGAGCGTGAAGACGAGATAGATCGCGGTGGTAATGAGCAACGCCGCGTCGGGGTCGGCAAGATCGAGGTAGTCCTGGAAGAAGTACAGCAGGTAGCACGTGCCCAGCGCGTTGCCGACGTTCACCAGCACGCGGCCCGCGAACGCCCAGGCGAAATCGGGGTTCTCCCGTGGGTTGACCCAGATCGAGCGCAGGATCGCGATCGGAGTCAGCGCGTGAACCTGACGGTCTTCGGCCTGGTCGCGGTAGCGACGGACCAACGGGGTGGCCAGCACGAGCAGGCCGGCCGCCAGGAACAGGTAGCCACCGCGCGTCGAGGTGATCACCGTCGTCAGCACGAGCAGGCCGACCAGGATGCCCAGAGCCTGCGGACCGAACATCGCCGCGGAGATCTCGCCGCGCTGCTCGTCGGGAACCTGGTCGGCAACCGCGGCGGTCAGCCCCGCCGTGGCCATGCTCATCCCGATGCTCGCGACGGCCCACGCCGCGGCGATGCCGGCCACCGAGTGCAACGTCCCGGTGGCCGCGACTCCGAACGCGAACACCAGGACGCCGGCGAACATCCACACCCGGCGCCGGCCGTAACGCGATCGGGTGTGATCACACAAGGCCCCACACACCGGCAATGCGACGAGGGTGACCAGGCCGCCGATGCCGAGCACCGCACCGAGATCGCCCACCTTGTGGGCCTTGTCGATCGCGTCGAACTGGTCGGGCAGCAGCAGTTGCACGGGGGCCAGGTTCGCCATCCAGAAGCCCAGCCAGACAAGGGCGAATCTCACCGCCCAGGCGCGCGGAACACGGGCGGTCGGCTCGGCCGAGGCCGAGACCGACGCCGACTCTGACGCCAAGGCCGGCCCCGGCACCGCGGCCGCGCCGCGTAGCAGGTCCGGGTCGGCCGGCGAGGCCATCTCGGTCATGTCGGATCCTGCCGCTCGTACTGGCTCGAACGGCCCTCGCGACAGGATGAATTGAGCACGCGTGCCGGTCAAGTGCCCGGCTGGGGAAGCCCGTCAGTCACCGACCCGGCGAAGGTCCATGATCCAGTTGAGCTCCCAAGTCGTCTCAGTCTTCGCAGTCTTCTCACTGTCGATGGAGAACGCCTGCTCCCAGCGGGCAGTCGTCGGGGTGATTCCCGACCACACATAGCGCACCCGGATCGGCTGGTCGGCGTGGGTGTCGTCGCCGAAGAACTCGCCCCGCCCGTCCACGAAGCGACCGACGACCGGCGGGTCGATGACGTTGCGGCGGCTGCTGACCCAGCGCAGCGACCACGTCTGCTCGTCGGCGTCGAAAAGGCGCAACGTGTAGCCGGACCAGCCCATCGTCGGGAACGTGATCTCGTCGGTGTTACCTGAACCTCCGAAGATCGAGCGGGCGACCGATCGCCCGGGGAACTGCTCCCAGTCAGTGCTGCCGGTGAGTGGCTTGACCAGCTTGCGATTGTGGACGTCCCAGGTGCCGGTGAGAAAGTCGAAGTCGTATGCCATGGCGCGAACGCTATGGCGGGCTCCCTGACAACCTGTGTCAGTGATGTCCGGAGACTTGTCGCCATGCGCGCGAGCCGTCTGCTGTCACTGCTGCTGCTCCTCCAGACGAGAGGGCGGATGACCGCGTCGCAGCTTGCGGCCGAGCTGGAGGTCTCGGTGCGCACCATCTACCGCGACGTCGAATCACTGAGCAGCGCCGGGGTTCCGCTCTACGGCGACGCGGGCCACGAAGGCGGTTACCAGCTGGTCGAGGGTTATCGCACGAGGCTCACCGGGCTCACCGCGGACGAGGCCGAGGTGCTCTTCCTCGGCGGGCTGCACGGCCCGGCCGCCGAACTCGGGCTCGGCACTGCGCTCGCCGCCGCGCACCTCAAACTCAAGGCGGCGATGCCGCCGCAGTTGCGCGACCGGGCCGAGCGGATCCGCCGGCGCTTCCATCTGGACGCGCCTGGTTGGTACGGCGTCCCGGACGACGCGAAGCATCTCTGCGACGTCGCCGACGCGGTGTGGAGCCAGCGGTCGCTGCGCATGAGCTACCGGCGCTGGGCCGAGCCGAGCGACGTCATCCGCACCGTCGACCCGCTCGGCGTCGTACTCAAGGCCGGATGCTGGTACTTGGTCGCGCGCAACGGCGAATCCGTCCGCACCTACCGGGTCGCGCAGATACTGGCGCTCGACGTGCTCGAGCACCGCTTCGAGCGTCCCGAGGGCTTCAGCCTCGCCGAGCATTGGCGCGACTACGTCGCCGACTTCGAGGTCCGCCGGCATCGCGGCGAGGCGCTCGTGCGGCTCTCGCCGCGACTGGTCGAGAAGCTGCCCGCCCCGGCCGATCCCGCCGTCGCCCGCTTCGCCGAGCACACTGCCGGCGAGCCGGACGCCGACGGCTGGGTGCGGGCGCGGATGCCCATCGAGACGATCGAGCACGCGGTGGGGGAGTTGCTCCGGCTCGGCGCCGACGTCGAGGTGCTGGCACCGCGGGAGCTTCGCGACCGGCTCGGTGATGTCGTCGCGCAGCTCGGCCAGATGTATCGCGGCTCGCCGGCGGCGCTCGCCTACTGAACCGCGAGGCCTGGGCTCACCGGCAAAGCCGCCGATTCGGGTTGAGCTGGATCACGTTTGCCGGTCGGCGGAATGCCTGAACGTTCCTACGGGTTGTCGCGGCCGGTGCCCAAACGTTCAATTGACCGGAGATCTGCTCATGACCGCCCTTTCGCCCACCCGCTCGGCAATTACCGCGATTCGCTCGCGGCCGTCGGCGTTGTTGCTGGCGGTGGTCTGTGTCGCGCAGTTCATGGTCGTCCTCGACATCAGCATCGTGAATGTGGCCCTGCCCGACATGCGCCGCGATCTGCACATGTCCCAGAACGGCCTCGCATGGGTGCTCAACGCCTACACGCTGACCTTCGCCGGCTTTCTGCTGCTCGGCGGACGGGCGGCTGACCTATGGGGGCGCCGGCGGTTGTTCCTGATCGGGGTCGGCCTGTTCTCGGCCACCTCCCTGCTCGGCGGTCTGGCGCAGACCGGTGGCCAGCTGATCGGCGCCCGGGCCCTGCAGGGCCTCGGCGGGGCGGTGCTCTCGCCCGCGACGCTGACGATCCTCACGACCACGTTCACCGACCCGCGGGCACGGGCCCGCGCGCTCGGGATCTGGAGCGCGGTGGCCGGTGCCGGAGGCGCCACGGGTGTTCTGGCCGGCGGCGTGCTGACCGACCTGCTGTCCTGGCGATGGATCCTGTTCATCAACGTGCCGATCGGCCTGCTGGTCCTGGCCGTTGCCCGCCTTGCGATCCCCGAGTCGCGCGGTGAGGGAGAGCGCCCGACGCTCGACTGGGCCGGCGCCGTCACCATCACCGGCGGGTTGGTCGCGCTGGTGTACGGAGTGATCTCGACCGACCAGCACCCATGGGGTTCGCGGCAGGTCGTCACCTATCTCGCGGCCGGCGTCGCGCTGATCGCGGCGTTCGTGTTCATCGAGAGCCGCCACCGGCATCCGCTCATGCCGTTGCGGCTGTTCCGGTCGCGTGCGTTGACCGGGGCGAACCTGATCATGGTCATGGTCGGCGCGGTGATGTTCTCGGTCTTCTTCTTCCTTTCGCAGTTCCTCCAGGACGTCCAGGGGTACAGCCCGCTGCGGACCGGTTTCGCGTTCCTGCCCCTACCACTGGCCGTGATCGTCGGTACCCAGCTGTCCTCGCGCCTGATCGGGCGCGTATCGGCGCGCACGTTGCTGGTGATCGGACCGCTGATCGCCTCGGTCGGCCTGATCCTGCTGGGTCAACTGCACGCCGACAGTTCGTACGCCCTGCACGTGGGAATTCCGGGCTCGATCATCACCTTCGGCGTGGGCATGTCCTTCGTCCCGCTGACGATGTCGGCCAACGCGGGCGTCGAGCGCCGCGATGCCGGCCTCGCTTCAGGCCTGATCAACACGACCCGTCAGATCGGCGGCTCGCTCGGGCTCGCCGTCCTGCTGACGATCGCCGCTGCGCGTACGCATGCGGCCGGCGGATCGGCCGGTGTCGCCGAGACTGCCGGCTTCGACCGGACGTTCACGGTGTCGGCGGCGTTGATGGTCGTCGCAGCCGCCGTGGCGCTGTTCGTGCTCGAGCGGCCCGCTTCGCCCGAGCCAGTCGTGATCGACGCGCCGGTCCGGGAGCCGGTCGTCGAAGCCGCGTAGTACCACAGCCGTAGATCGGGACATGGCACGGGTGCGGGGGCTCCCGTTCTTCCCAGTGGATGTTGATCCAGCTGTGGTACCAGGGAAGCCGTCATCGACGAGGCGGCGCACCCGACAGGCCGGCACACTGGCGAGCCTGTGACCACTCGGCCCTGATGTGTGCCGCCTCGGCCCCCGTCGCGGGCACCGGGAGGCCGCGCTGGTCCAGGTGCGCAGGCGCGAAGTAGGACCGGATGACCCGCCCGGCGCTGAAGCGGAGGGTGAGTACGCCGTTGTCGTCCTGGGCGTTGCCGAAGGATCGCCACCACAGGTAGTTGCCGAGCCCGTAGGCGACATACGTCCCGTCGGCGCGCCAACCCGCGCCCTGCAGTTCGTGCACGTGCGCGCCGACGACTGCGGTGGCTCCGGCGCGCGCGAGGGCACCGGCAAGGTTGCGCTGATCGTCGTCGGGGCAGTTCGTGTACTCGATTCCCCAGTGCAGGTAGACGATCACGGTGTACCCGGCGGCTTTGGCGGCGGCGACGGACCTGATCAATCGGCCGTCATCGGCATTCGCGATGCCGGGAGTGTCCGGACCCGCTGAGTAGTTCGCCAGCGTCTCGTCGCGTACCTGGCTGGCGGCGAGCACCGCGACCTTCGAGCCGTGCACGGTCGTCTTCCACGCCGAGTACGCCCGGTCCGCGTCAGGGCCGATGCCGACCACGGGAAAGTGGCTCGACCCGATCGCTGCGATCGTGTCCTGCAGGCCGACCGCTCCGTAATCGGCGGCGTGATTGTTGGCCATGGTGGCCACGTCGACGCCCGCATCGCGCAGGGCGGTGAACGCCGTGGCCGGCGTACGGAAGTGGAAGTCCTTCGGCGCCGGCTCGCCACGCGTGGTGACAGCAGTCTCGAGATTGACCATGGTCAGGTCGGGCGCGGCCAGGCCTGGCGCGGCCGGTCCGAATGCCGTGGTGGGATCGGCCAGTCGCTGTGCGGTGCGGTCCATGAAATGGACATCGCCCGCGAAAGCGAACGTGAAGTCGCCCGGCACGGTCGGCCGCGACGCCTGCGAGCCGGACGCGGCAGCACCGGTGTCTGCGGGGCGCGTGCTTCGTGGAGGCGGCGGCAGCGAGGCCGATGGCTCAGTTCGCGAATTGTGCGCGGAACAGGCGCTTGCCGCGGCGAGAGTCAGCGTCAGGAGCAGGCGCAGGCCGATATGTCGTCGGCGTCTGCGAGGCACCGCACTAGCATGCGACACGTCCGGCCAGATACCTGGCAACTGCCCCGATGCCATCCTGAGGAGACTCCCTTGTCCGCCACCGCGCCCAGCCCAGCGTCCGCCCAGACCGTAGCGGTCGGTGCGGGCACTACGGCGGCGGACGCCCTGCGCGAGGCCGGCGTCGAGCTCAACGGGCCGGTCGGGGCTGTCGTCGTCCGAGACGTCGCGTCGGGCGAGTTGCGCGACCTGGCGTGGGCACCCGACGCCGACACCGACGTCGTGCCCGTCGCGGCGTCCTCACCCGAAGGGCTTGCCGTGCTGCGCCACTCGACCGCGCACGTCATGGCGCAGGCGGTGCAGGACCTCTTTCCCGGGACGCTGCTCGGCATCGGCCCGCCGATCGAGAACGGGTTCTACTACGACTTCCTGCCGCCGCGCCCGTTCACCCCGGACGACCTCGCCGCCATCGAGAAGAAGATGGCCGAGATCATCAAGGCCGGCCAGCGTTTCGAGCGGCGGCCGGTCACCGACGCCGACGCCCGAATCGAGCTCGACGCCGAGACGTTCAAGCTCGAGCTGATCGGTTTGAAGGGCGGCGGATCGGCCGAGGAGTCCGTCGAAGTCGGCGCGGGCGGTCTCACCATGTACGACAATCGCGACGCCAAGTCGGGTCACCTGATCTGGACCGATCTGTGCCGTGGCCCGCACCTGCCCACCACCCGGCGCATCCCGGCGTTCAAGCTGATGCGCACCGCCGCGGCGTACTGGCGCGGCAGTGAGAAGAACCCGCAGCTGCAACGGATTTACGGCACGGCCTGGGCTACGCGCGACGACCTGAAGGCCCACCTGGTGCAGCTCGAGGAAGCCGCCAAGCGGGACCATCGCAAACTCGGCGCTGAGCTCGACCTGTTCAGCTTCCCCGAGGTGATCGGGTCAGGCCTTGCCGTATGGCACCCGAAGGGCGGGGCGATCCGCCGGGTCATGGAGGAGTACTCGCGCCAGCGGCACGAGGAGGGCGGGTACGAGTTCGTGTACACGCCGCACGTCACCAAGGGCGAGCTGTTCGAGACCTCCGGGCACCTCGGCTGGTTCGCCGAGGGCATGTACCCGCCGATCCAGGTCGAGGGCACCGACTACTACCTCAAGCCGATGAACTGCCCGATGCACATTCAGGTCTACAAGGCCCGGGGACGCTCCTACCGCGAGCTGCCCTTGCGGTTGTTCGAGTTCGGCACGGTGTATCGGTTCGAGAAGTCCGGCGTGGTGCACGGGCTCACCCGGGCGCGGGGATTCACCCAGGACGACGCGCATATCTTCTGTACGCCCGATCAGCTGCAGGACGAGCTGGCAAGCCTGCTGCAGTTCACCATCGGCCTGCTGCGCGACTACGGGCTGACCGAGTTCACCGCGGATCTGTCCACCCGGCCGGACAAGTTCGTCGGCGAGGTGGCGCAGTGGGACGTCGCCGAGGCCGCGCTCGAAGAGGCGCTCAAGCGGGCCGACGTTCCGTACGAGATCGCCGCGGGTGAGGGGGCGTTCTACGCCCCGAAGATCGACGTGCACGTCAAGGACGCGATCGGCCGCCGCTGGCAGCTCTCGACCCTGCAGGTGGACTTCCAGGAGCCGGCCCGGTTCCAGATGGAGTACCAGGCACCCGACGGCACGCGCCACCAGCCCTACATGATCCACCGCGCCCTGTTCGGTTCGGAGGAACGCTTCTTCGGCATCCTGCTCGAGCACTACGCCGGCGCGTTCCCGGCGTGGCTGGCGCCGGTGCAGGCGGTGCTCATCCCGGTCACCGACGACCAGGTGCCCTACCTCTACGACATCGCCGCCAAGCTCAAGGCCGCCCGCATCCGGGTCGAGGTCGACGACTCCGACGACCGGATGCAGAAGAAGATCCGCACCGCGCAGAAGCAGAAAGTGCCGTTCATGCTCATCGCCGGGGCCACCGATCAGGAGTCCGGTGCGGTGTCGTTTCGGTACCGCGACGGCGAACAGCGAAACGGCATCGACGTGGATCAGGCGGTCGGCGAGATCGCCGACTTCGTCAAGCGCCGCGTGAACGAGTCGCCGACGGTAGCGCACTTCCCGGCATGACCCGGTTCGCGCGTGCCAAGGCCGGCTCATGACCGACGAGCGCCCGGCGAGTGACTACGTCGGCCAGCCAGACGCGTTCGGCCGGCTGTGGACGCCGCACCGGCTTGCCTACATCCAGGGTGCGGGAAAGCCGGAGCATGACGCCCCGGGGGAGCAGTGCCCGTTCTGCCGGGCGCCGCAGCTTGCCGACGAAGACTCGCTGATCGTGGCACGCGGCGAGCTGGTGTACGCGGTGCTCAACCTCTACCCGTACAACAGCGGCCACCTGATGACCCTGCCCTACCGGCACATCGCCGACTACACCGATCTGAGTGCCGCCGAGCTGACCGAGCTCGGCACGCTCACCCAGCAGGCCATGCGAACCATGCGTGCCGTCGCGGGCCCACACGGGTTCAACATCGGCATGAACCAGGGAGTAGTGGCCGGCGCCGGCATAGCGGCTCACCTGCACCAGCATGTCGTGCCGCGATGGGGCGGCGACACCAACTTCGTCCCCGTCATCGCGCAGACGCGCGTGTTGCCGCAGTTGCTGGCCGACACGCGCCGATTGCTCGCTGACGGGTGGCTTCGTAGCTGAACGTCTGACTCGCCCGCGACCTATATCGCGGGTAGGGTCCCCATGTCCTGCCGGGCCCTGGGGAGGGGCTGACAGTCGGGGAATCCGATGCGTGAATTCGCGTGGCCCGTTGCTGCGACGAGCCTGCTGATCGGCGCCGCGCTCGCCGCGCCAAGCTCATCCGCCGCGCCACCGAACCGAGCCACGGTAGTGGCGGCGCCGGCCCGCGTACATCGACCTGGCGCGGCGCACGACCCGTGGGCCGGTGCCCATCGGCCCGCCGCCAGGCCCGCCACCGCGGCGGCGCCGGCGAGGTCTGCCGCGCCGCGCTCCCGCCTGGACTCCCGCCTGAAGGCGGCCCCGGCCGACCGCAACGGCGCCGTCGAGGTGACGATGCGCGGGGCAACCACCGCTCTCGCGACGGCCATCGGCGACTCCCGCGGGCGGGTCGTGGCCGCAGTTTCCGGCGCAGTGACCGCGATGGTGCCCAAGTCGGCGCTGACCGAACTCGCCGCGAGCCCGGGTGTGCAGTCGGTCGCCCGGCCGGTTCGCGCGTACCCCGACGCCGAGTCGCAGGGGGTCGCTGCATCCGATGCCGACACCTGGCAGTCCGACGGGCTGGCCGGGCAGGGCGTCGCGATCGGCATCGTCGACGCCGGGTTCGCCGGGCTGACGACCGAGGCCGGCGCCGGGCGCCTGCCGGCCGGGCAGAAGATCGCCGGCAACCACTGCGCAAGTGCCAACGCCACGCCGCACGGCACCGCGGTTGCCGAGATCGTGCACCAGATGGCGCCCGCCGCCGCGCTGGTCCTGTACTGCGTCGACGACAACATCGGCTTCAAGCTGGCCGAGACCGAACTGCAGGCCGCAGGCGTCAAGATCGTGAACAGCTCGCTCGGATTCCCCGGCGACAGCCGCGGCGACGGCACCGGCGATGCGAACAGCACGGCCACGACCGTCAAGACGGCCCGCCAGGCCGGGATCCTCTGGATCCAGTCCGCGGGCAACAACGCCGCCGACCACTGGGGCGGCACGTTCAACGACGCCGACCGCGACGGGTTGGCCGACCTCAATCCAGGTGTCGATCCGACGAAGGCCGACCCCGAGGCCGACTACGTCGCCGTTCCGTCCGGAGGTTCGGCGGCGTTCTACCTGCAATGGGACGACTGGCCGACAACTCCGGTGGCTGACGCAGTGAGCCTGTCCTACCAGCAGTACAACCCGAGCACGGGCAAGTCGATCGGCACACGCCAGACGACGATCGCGCAGCCGGGCCTCGCGCCGTGGCTCGATTTGACCGTCACGAACTCGAGCGCCGGTGACGCCTACTACGCGGTCTGGGTCGGGCTGCCCACGAACACGGCGCACCGCCGCTACGACCTGTCCTACTGGGGCGATGTGTATACCTCGCGCTATGCGAGCCTCGATCCCAGCGCGGCAGCCGAAGAGAGCATCACCGAACCAGCCAGCTCGCCGTTCGCGGTCGCCGCGGGTGCCGCGTACTGGCAGGACCACACCCTCGAGACCTTCAGCTCGCAGGGCCCGACGATCGACGGCCGGGTCAAACCCGACATCACCGGTTTCGACGGCGTGAGCTCGGCGATCTACGGCACGCCGGACAACGGCGGCGGTTTCTTCGGTACCTCCGCGGCGGCGCCGCATGTTGCGGGCGCGGCGGCGCTCGTGAAGGCCGGGCACATGACCTGGACGGCCGACCAGTTGCAGAGCTATCTGGAAGACCAGGCCGGCAACGACCCGCCGATCAGCAACCGGACGGGCGCCGGCATCCTGCATCTGCCCACGCCGGCCGTCGACACGCTCCCGGCGTCGCGGTACGTCCCCCTGACCCAGCCGCTGCGCATCCTCGACACCCGCCTCGGCCCGGGGCCGAGAGGACAGCTCTCGGCCGCCCAGACCATCACGATCCCGATACCGGCCAGCGTGCCGGCCTCGGCCACGGCCGTCGCCGTCAACCTCACCGGCCTCGGCAACGGCGGCGCCACCTTCCTGTCCGTCTTCTCCAGTGAGTACGCGAGCACCTCCAACCTGAACCTGAGCAGTACCGACCGGACGGCGGCCGTGGCTGTCGAGGTGGCGATCGGCCGCACCGGTTCGAGTCGATACATCAAGCTGCGTAACGGCGCTGCGGCCACCAATGCCGTCATCGACATGTTCGGCTACTTCGATCCGGCGGCGGGCTCTGCCGGCTACCCCTACGGGGCGCTCAATCCGACGCGGATCCTCGATACCCGTTCGACGATCGGCGGACATCGCGGCGCGATCCCGTCGGGGGGCGAAATCCGGATGCAGGGCGCCGGTCTGCACGGCGTGCCGGCAGATGCCAAGGCTGTCGTGGTCACCGTGACCGGTCTCGGCGTCGCGTCCGGCAGCGGGTACCTGAGCCTGTACCCCAACAGCTTCAACGGCGTCTCGACGGTGAATGTCGGCCAGTACGCGCGAGCCAATCTGGCTGTGGTGAAGCTGGGCAGCGACGGAACGTTCGGCCTGCGCAACATGGCGCCCGCGGGCCACGTGGTGATCGATCTGCTCGGCTGGTTCGGTCCGAGCGGCACCGCGGACTTCGTGCCGTTCGTGAGTCCGATTCGCAAGTCCGACACGCGTAGCGGCCTGGGCGGGCGCACGGGCGCGCTCGGCAACAGCACGACCGTCAACTATGCGGGAGCATCGAGCGTCGGCGTGCCGGCCGGGGCCAGTGCCCTGTGGACGAGCGTCACCGCGATGCCGACCGCCACCGGATACCTGAAGCTCTACCCGCAAGGGGCAGTCGTCGGCACGTCCAACCTGAGCTTCACGTCCAATCGGACTGTGCCCAACGCGGCTGTGGTCGGGCAATCGGCCGGCGGGGACTACTCGGTCTTCAACGCTGCCGGCACGACGAGCGTCATCGTCGACCTGTTCGGCTACTTCAGCTAGGCGGCGCCGCGAAGAACGTCTTGATCGTCTCTGCCGAACGGGCAACCGATCGCGGCTGCACCAGAGATGATCAAGCGGGAGCGTCGGTGCGGCATCGGCTGCTCCGTGCAGCGCGGCTTCGGCGGCGCCTGGGTAGCGTTGCGGGCATGACTCAGAGCACCCGTCGACGTCCGGTCCAAGGGAGCAGCGCGGCGATGACCGAGGTGGGCCGGTGAGCGTGCTGCATCTGCGCGGCGTGTTCCTGCCCGACGAGACCGAACGCGACGCCTGGATCGTCGACGGGCGGCTGACCTTCGAGACCTACGCCGGCGCGACCGACACGATCAGCCACGGCGGCTGGGTGATCCCGGGATTCGTCGACGCGCACTGCCATGTCGGGCTGTCGCTGCACGGCTTCGTCGACGACCCGGAGGGCCAGGCCGAGCAGGCGCTGGCCGATCGGGGCGCCGGAGCGCTGCTGCTGCGTGATGCAGGCTCGCCGGTCGACAACACCAGCGTGCAGCGACGCGACGACCTGCCGAGGCTGATCCGCGCCGGGCGCCACATCGCCCGTCCGCATCGCTACATCCGCCATCTCGGTGTCGAGGTCGAGCCGCACGAGTTGGCCGACCAGGTCGCGGTGCAGGCCGCCCGGGGCGACGGGTGGGTGAAACTCGCGGCGGACTGGATCGATCGCGAGGTCGGCGATCTCACGCCGGTCTGGCCCGACGGCGCGCTCAAGGAGGCGATCGGCCGGGCGCACGACCTCGGCGCGCGAGTCGCTGCACACGTCTTCGGCGAGGATGCGCTGCCGGGGCTGATCGCCGCCGGCATCGACTCGATCGAGCATGGCACCGGGCTCACCGCCGACCTGCTCGACGATGTCGCTCGGCGTGGCATCGCCGTCGTCCCGACGTTGATCAACATCGAGAACTTCCCGTCGTGGGCTGAGCAGGGCGAGGCGAAATTTCCGGCCTACGCAGCGCACATGCGTGCATTGCACGCCACGGCGCAACAACGCATTCGCGCCGCCTGGGAAGCCGGAATCGCGCTGTATACGGGCACCGACGCCGGCGGGTCGCTGCCCCACGGGCTGATCCGGGACGAGATCCGAGCGCTCGTCGACGCAGGCATACCGCAGGCCGATGTCATCGCCCAGGCATCGTGGCGGGCGCGCGAGTGGCTGGGCTTGCCGGGCCTTTCCGAAGGGGCGCCGGCCGACCTCGTCGTCTACGACGCCGACCCGCGGACCGATCTGTCCACAGTGGGCAGCCCCCGCCGGATGGTGCTGCGCGGTGCGGTAGTGGCGTGATCGACCGTATCGATCTTGTGCAGACGCCGCGGCGGGCCTGCACAAGATCATCCGGACGTCGACCCGGATCCGGCCAGAGTCAGGAGACCACCCGAGGCGCAGTGAACTCGTTCGCCGGCAGATCGCCGGTGTTCACCGTGGCCGACGGCTCGACCATCATGATGTGGCATTCGGCGTCCGCGCGCGGACAGTGCTCGACACCCTTGGGCACGACGAAGAGCTGACCGGGGGAGAGTTCGACGTCGCCGTCGCGCAATTGCAGCGTCATCGTGCCGTCGATGACGAGGAAGACCTCATCGGTCTCGGGATGGGTATGCCACGCGAACTCGCCCTGGATGCGCGCCAGGCGGATGTCGTAGTCATTGAGCGTCGCGACGGTGAGCGGTCGCCAATGGGCATCGATGCCGGCGAGCGCGGCCGCGAGATCGATCGGGGTGTTCATGGCCTGGACGGTAGCGCGCCTAAACCTGGAACTCGATCGAATTGGCTATGGCCGGGTCCGTAGCATTGCGCCTCATGGCGCGCGTGCTGACCTCGCAATCAGAAGATTTCCCCCGCTGGTATCAGGATGTCATCGCAAAGGCCGAGCTGGCCGACAACGGCCCGGTTCGCGGCACGATGGTCATCCGCCCGTACGGGTATGCCATCTGGGAGCGGATCCAGGCCGAGATGGACGATCGGATCAAGGCGTGCGGCGCGCAGAACGCGTACTTCCCGCTCTTCATCCCGGAGTCGTACATGCACCGCGAGGCGGAGCATGTCGAGGGCTTCAGCCCTGAGCTCGCCGTCGTCACCCACGCCGGCGGCAAGGAGCTCGACGAACCGATCGTGGTTCGCCCGACGTCTGAGACGGTCGTCGGCGAGTTCATGGCCAAGTGGGTGCAGAGCTACCGCGATCTGCCGCTGCTGCTGAACCAGTGGGCCAACGTGGTGCGCTGGGAGCTTCGGCCGCGGCTGTTCCTGCGTACCAGCGAGTTCCTCTGGCAGGAGGGCCACACCGCCCACGCCGACCATGACGACGCCCGCGACTACGCGCGGCGCATCCTGCACGAGGCGTATGAGGACCTCATGGTCAATGTGCTGGCCATTCCCGTGATCGTCGGGCGAAAGACCAAGCAGGAACGCTTCGCCGGTGCGATCAACACTTTGACGCTCGAGGCGATGACGCTCGACGGCAAGGCGCTGCAGATGGGCACCTCGCACGAGCTCGGGCAGAACTTCGCCAAGGCCTTCGGCATCGACTACTCGACGAAGGACGGCGGCCGCGAGTTCGCCTGGACCACGTCGTGGGGTTCGACCACCAGGATGGTCGGCGGGCTGATCATGGTGCACGGCGACGACTCGGGGTTGCGGGTGCCGCCCGCGCTGGCGCCGACCCAGGTCGTCGTCATGGCGGTGAAGCCGGAAGTGGTCGACGCCGTGCACAAGATCGGCGCCGAGCTGCGCGGCTCCGGCGTGCGCGTCGTCGTCGACGACCGCGCCGACATCCCGTTCGGCCGCCGGGCGGTCGACTGGGAGCTCAAGGGGGTGCCGCTGCGCGTCGAACTCGGCCCGCGCGACCTGGACGCCGACGTGGCAACGCTGGCGCGCCGGCTTACCGGCGGCAAGTCGCTGGTCGCGCTGGGCGAACTGAGCGCCCAGATAACGCGGTTGCTGCTCGACGAGCAGCAGCACATGCTCGACGAAGCGCGCGAGGCCCGCGATTCCCGGATCGCCGAAGTGTCCACAGTGGACGATGCCGCGGCGGCGGCCGCCGACGGGTTCGCCAAGATCGCGTGGTCGGCCCTCGGGGATACCGGCGAGGCCCAGCTTGCCCAGTCGGCGGTGACGGTGCGGTGTCTGCAGCGGGCCGACGGCTCGGTGCCCGACAGCGACACCGAGCCCGATCTGGTCGCCTACGTCGGCCGCTCGTACTGACGTGTCACGTCCGAGTCGAGGGTGGTGGCCGTGGCCGGCCAGGTCAGGATCGGCATCTCGGGCTGGCGCTACCCGCCGTGGCGTGGCGTCTTCTACCCGAAAGGTCTGGCGCAGCGGGCCGAATTGGCCTACGCCGCCGAGCATCTGAACACGATCGAGATCAACGGATCGTTCTATTCGCTGCAGCGTCCGCAGAGCTACTACGCCTGGTACGAGCAGACGCCCGCCGGCTTCGTGTTCGCCGCGAAGGGCAGCAGGTTCGTCACGCACATGATGCGGCTGCGCGATGTCGGCAGTGTGCTGCCCAACTTCTTCGCCTCCGGACTGCTCGCCCTGCGCGACAAGCTCGGCCCGCTGCTGTGGCAGCTGCCGCCCAACATGCCCTTCGACGCGACGGTGCTCGAGGCATTCCTCGCGGGCCTGCCGAGGACGAGCGGCGAGGCCGCCTACCTGGCGCGCCGTCACGACGACCGGCTCACCGGGCGCGCCTGGACCGGCTCGGACGCCGACCGCCCGCTGCGGCATGCGATCGAGGTGCGTCATGCGAGCTTCGAGTCGCCCCGTTTCGTCGAACTGCTCGGCGAGCACGCAGTCGCGGCCGTACTGGCCGACTCCGGCGGGCGGTGGCCGACGATCCGCGCCGCGACCGCCGACTTCAGCTACCTGCGCCTGCACGGCGCCGAGGAGCTGTACGCGAGTGGCTACAGCGAGGCCGCGCTTTCCGACTGGGCAGCGATGATCAGGTCGTGGGCCCCGCGCGACGTCTACGTCTACTTCGACAACGATGCCAAGGTGCGGGCACCGTTCGACGCCATGGCGCTCGCTGAAAGGCTCGCGAGCGGGTGATTCAGCCGCGGCGGTAAGCCCGTGCCGGCGGTGCCTCAGCGTCGATGCCGCAGGACAGAACCGCCCCGGACGCCGGCAACGCAGCGTCGAGGCCGTGCCGGGCGGTGGTAACGAGCAGCCGGCGGTCTGGGCCTGCGCTGAGGCAGACGCTCGTGGGCCTCGGCGCGGGCACCGAGACGGCCCGGTACAGCGAGCCGTCCGGGTCGTAGCAGCGCACCGCCCAGCCGTCCCAGAACGCCACCCACAGCCTGCCGTCGTCGTCGACCGTCATCCCGTCCGGTGAGCCGTCGCCCGGCGCCACGGTAAGAAACGGCGCACAGTCGACCACGTCGCCCGCGGCATCGAGCCGGCACCGGGTGATGACCCCGGCGACGGTGTCGGTCACGTACATCGTCGCGCCGTCGGGTGTGAACGCCGGGCCGTTGACGATCGTCATGCCGTCGAGCACGCGGATGACGGTGCCGTCGGCATCGACCCGGTAGAGCGAGCCCGCGCCCGGGGTGTTGTCGTAGGCCATGCTGCCCGCCCAGAACCGCCCGGACGGATCGCAGACGGCATCGTTCATCCGCATCGGCGTGGCCGCGGCGTCCTCGGGCCGATCGATCCAGGTGAGGGCGCCCGCCGGGTCGAGCAGCGCGATGCCGGTGCCTGCCGCCGCGATCCACCAGCCCGGCGCACCGGCCACCGGGGCGACCGCGCCGAGTGGGATGTCGAGCTGCGCCACCAGGCGGGCATCGGCGCCGTCATCCACGGAATACAGCCGCCCGGCGAGGATGTCGACGAACACGAGCCGGCCGTCGACCCAGCAGGCCCCTTCAGCGAGGTCGTATGCGCCCGCTATCGCCACCGTGAGCGACTGGTCCACCCGTTCGGTCATCGCAGTGTCGTGCCTTCCCCGGCGTCGAGCAGCCGTAGTTCGTCGCGATCGGGCAGGCCTTCCCAGTCGCCTTCGCGCGCCACGGCGAACGCCCCGGCGATGACGCCGCGCTCGAGCCGCTCGGTCAGGCTCTGCCCGTCGAGCAGTGCCGAGAGGTAGCCGGCAACCAGTGCATCGCCGGCGCCCACGACATCAACCACCGACACCGCTCTGGCCGGTGCGGAGGACATTCCCTCGCGCGAGTACGCGTCGGCGCCGGCCGCGCCCCGCTTGACGACGATCTCGCGCAGGCCGTCGGCGATCAGTTGCTCGGCGGCGGCGGAGATGTCTGCCGCCGGGTCGGCGGCCACCAGACGCAACTCGTCCTCGGACGCGAACAGGATGTCGATGCTCTTGATCAGCGGCCGAAGCGTCTCGCGGGCGGCGGTGGCCGACCAGAGCCGGGACCGGAAGTTGACGTCGAGTGATACCAGGACGCCGCGGTCGCGGGCCCGCCGCACAGCCGCCACGACGCAGTCCGCCGCCTTCGCGCCGAGCGCGAGGGTGATGCCGGTGACGTGCAGCAACCTCGGGGTGGCTTCAAGCGCGGGCAGGACGTCGTCGGACGAAAGCGCGCCACCGGCGGATCCGGCGCGGTAGTAGCTGACCCGGACGAGCTCGTTGACCCGGCGCTCGAACAGCAGCAGCCCGGTCGGTCGCTCGGCATCGACGAGCACCGCGCTCGTGTCGACGCCCTCGGCCCGCAACGTGCGCACGACGAGCCGGCCCAACTCGTCGTCGCCGACCCGCCCGAGCCAGCGGACGTTGTGGCCGAGGCGCGCGAGACCGATCGCCACGTTCGATTCGGCGCCGGCGACCGACAGGCGCATCGTGCCACCGAGCCGCAACGGTCCCGCACCGCGTAGCGCCGCCATCGTCTCGCCGAACGTGGTCACGTCGATCATGTGCTGTTCGCCCCCCTGAGCGCGTCCACAAAGCTGCGAGCGCGCCGCCGCAAGTGCTCTACCGAGCCGCCGGAGGCGGCGTCGCCGACGAGGGGCGATCCGACCCCCACGGCACTCGCCCCGACTGCAAGGTAGGCCAGGGCGCCGTCAACGTCGACCCCACCGACGGGCACGAACGGTACGTGCGGGAACGGATCACGCAGCGCGCGCAGATACGGCACGCCGCCGAGGGAGGCCGGAAAGATCTTGATGGCACTCGCTCCGCGGGATCGCGCCTCGATGATCTCGCTCGGTGTGAGCGCGCCGCCGACCACGGGCAGCCCACGCTCGCACGCGGCCGGCAGGCCGGCACCGAGCCCGGGCGTGACCACGAAGGACGCCCCGGCATCAGCAGCGCGTGCCGCATCGTCGGCGGTGATCACCGTTCCGGCGCCCAGCGCGGCGGCCGGCCCGAGGGTGTCACGAGCCCTGGCGATGACAGAGGTCGCGTCAGGGGTGTTCAGCGACACCTCGACCACGTCGATGCCTTCGCCGAACAACGCCAGCACCGTGCGCAGCGCGGCGTCGGCGTCGGTGCCACGCACGATGCCGATGATCGTGCCGGCCTGCAGGATGTCGACAAAGCTCACCGGGCGCCCGCCGCACTGATGTCGAGCCGCCAGGCGACCGAGCCGCTCGCAGGTACGGTCACCGCGTCAGGCTCGTCGGCCTGATCGAGATCGAACACCGAGCCGAGCATGGGCTCGACGCCGATGCTGCGGTACGGCGCACCGGCAGGGAATCCGCCCAGATTGCGCCAGAGCGCTACTGATGTCACCACGTCCGCGTCGATGCTCATCTCGAGTTCGTCAGCCCCGTCGACGACCCGCACGCCGGCGCAACCCACGGCGACGGCGCCGACGGCCGTGCCGTCGTCCGGGCCGAGGCGATCCAGCGGCAGCCCGAGCGGCGCCGGCCAGGCACCGACCAGGTACGGCGACGCTGCGTCGGAGTACACCCGGGTCGGCGTGCCGTGCGGCAGTTTCAGGCGGGCCGCGGGGGAAAGCTCGAGCAGGGCATGGGCGGCCCAGATGAAGCGGAAACCGGATGCCGCCTCGAGGCGGTAACTGGCGCTCACGCCCAGCGCGTCGGTGCGGATTCGCCGGCGCAGGACGAAGTCGTCGCAGTCGACGACATCTGCGCCGTTCTCGTGACGCCACCGGCGGGTCCACGCCGCGCCGTGGTCGGGCGTTCCGCGCACGGTCGGGATGCATTCCTCGAGCCCGCCGGCGTCGGCGAACGCCTCGCCCGGACGAGCCGAGTCGCGGCGTGGTTCGTCGCGCGCCCACAGCCACTCGCGCCCGCGCAGCCGCAGCGAGGTCCAGCGGCCGCCGTGGGCAAGGTCGGTGGCGACGTAGGGCACGCGCGTGGCGGGCGGCGTCACCATTCGCGGAAGGAGCCGTCCGCCGCGCGCCACACCGGGTTGCGCCATCGGTGCCCGACCTCGTCCGCGCGCTGCACCGCCCGCTCGTCGATGCTGATGCCCAGACCCGGAGCGCTCGGAAGAATGGCGTGACCGTCGACGAACTGGAACGGCGTGGTGTCGAGCAGGTAGTCGAGCAGGTCGTTGCCCGCGTTGTAGTGGATGCCGACGCTCTGCTCCTGGATGAGGAAGTTGGGCGTCGCGAACGACACCTGCAGGCTGGCCGCAAGTGAGATGGGCCCGAGCGGGCAGTGCGGGGCCAGCGTCACGTCGTATGCCTCGGCCATGGCGGCGATCCGCCGCACCTCGCTGATGCCGCCTGCGTGCGAGACGTCCGGCTGCGCCACGGCGATGCCCGTCGAGAGGATGTCGCGGAAGTCCCAGCGCGAGTACAGCCGTTCGCCGGTGGCAAGGGGCACGGTGGTGGCCTGCGCGAGCGCCCCGAGATTGCTGGTGTACTCGGGCAGCACCGGTTCCTCGACGAACAGCGGCGAGAGTGGCTCGAGCATCGCGAGCAGCCGTCGCGACATCGCGGTGGACATCCGGCCGTGGAAGTCGACCACCAGGTCGCGGTCAGGGCCTATCGCCTCGCGCACGGCGGCCACCCGGTCTACGACCTGCCGGGTCTGCGCGAGGGTGTCGATCGGCGCCATCGCGCCGGAACCGTTCATCTTCACCGCGGTGAAGCCGGCTTCGACCTGCTCGCGGGCCAGGTCGGCGACCTCGCCCGGCTCGTCGCCGCCGATCCACGCATACATCCGGACGCGTTCTCGCACCGGACCACCGAGTAGCTGATGCACGGGCACGCCGTGGACCTTGCCGGCGATGTCCCACAACGCCTGGTCGATGCCCGCCACGGCACTCGAGAGCACGGGGCCGCCACGGTAGAAGCCGCCCTTCGTCAGCACCTGCCAGTGATCCTCGATGCGCAACGGATCCTCACCGACCAGCAGTTCGGCGAGTTCGCCGATCGCCGCGCGGACGGTTTCGGCCCGCCCCTCGACGACCGGCTCGCCCCAGCCGCGCACGCCCTCGTCGGTGTCGATTCGCAGAAACAGCCAGCGCGGGGCGACGAGATAGGTCGCAAGCTCGGTGATCTTCACGATGCCGGCCCGCGTTTCGCGCGGCTGCGGCGCGCGGCTGCGCTTGGGCGTGTCGCCTTCGGGCCGTCGAGTTGTGCCGCGTCGACCGATGCCTGCTCGAGCAGGGCCTCGACCGCGGCTGCGGCCGCCGCGCCGTCGCCCGCCTCGATGGCGTCGATGATGGCCCGGTGCACGGGCACAGAGTCCGGCCAGTGCTCGCCGCTGTGCACCATCACATCGCGCGCCCGAAGGCCCGCCTCGATCACGACCTCCATCCGGCTGAGCAGTTCGTTGTGCGCGGCGTCGAGCAACGCGCGGTGAAACGCGAGGTCGGATTCGACGACGGCCGCAGCGTCGGTCGCCGCATCGGCCATCGCCTGCAACGCCTGGCGCAGTGCGTCGAGGTCGTCGTCGGTACGGCGAGATGCGGCCAGCCGCGCGCCCGCAGGTTCGACGATCGCGCGCACCTCGGCCAGGTTCTCGAGGAACGCGGCGTCGGGCTCGCCGCCCTGCCAGCGCAGCAGGTCGGCGTCGAGCAGCCGCCACGACGACCGCGGCCGCACGACGGTGCCGCGCCGCTGCCGTGCGTCGACCAGCCCCTTCGCGGCAAGCACGCGTAGCGCCTCGCGCAGAACCGTCTTGCTGATGCCGAACTCCTGCTCGAGTTCCTCCGGCGGCAGCGAGGTGCCCGGCGCATAGTGCCCGCTGATGATTCGCGAGCCGATCGTCTCGACGGTCTGACCGTGCAGGCCGCGCAAGGCCGTCGCCGGCCGGGCGAGCGAGTGCGGTGTGGGCCGGTGCCCGTCGTCGCGGGTTCGCTCCGTCATGTTGATCCCTCCACGGTCACGCCGAATCCTTGAGGATGCTCCAGCCGCCGTCCACGACAACAGATGCACCGGTGACGAACGATGCGTCGTCAGAGGCCAGGAATGCGACGACCGCGGCAACCTCGTCGGGCCGGCCGAACCGCTTCGCCACCGTACCGGCGACGCTGCTGGCACGGTCGGCGTCGCCGACGCGGTCCCACATCCCGGTCAGGATCGGACCGGGCAGAACCGTGTTCACGCGGACGTCCGGGCCGTACTCGACGGCAAGCTGGCGGCCCAGGGCGCACAGGGCACCTTTCGCCGCTGCGTACGCGGGATGGCCGGGGATGCCGACCAGCGCGTGCACCGACGAGGTGAGCACGATCGAGCCGTTGGCCCGCCGCAGCAGGTCGATGAACGCCTTGACGGCGAGCCACGTCGCGGTCAGCGAGACGGCCAGTTGCGCGTGCCACTCGGATTCGCTGAGCTCGTCGGCCGGCTTGACGACGACGCTACTGGCGTTGCTGTGCAGCACGTCGAGGCGGCCGTGCCGCTCATGAACGTGCTGGCGGGCGCTGGCCCAGTCCGCCGCCGATGCCGCATCGAGATGCACGTACGACGCCGTGTTGCCGTCGGCCCGGATCTCGGCAGCGACCTTTTCCCCGTCGTCGTCGTTGATATCCGCGAGCACCACGCTCGCTCCTTCGGCGGCCAGCCGTCGCGCCGTTGCTGCGCCGATGCCCGCTGCTGCAGCGGTAATCAGGGCGACCCGGTTGGCAAAGCGGCCGTCGTCCACGGTCCCCCTAAGCAGCGCTCGTAGGTGGGCGCGCGTGCGGCACGCACCCCGAAGTGGCACCGAAGTTACCTGCGAGAATTAAATATGTAAATAGTCTTGACATCGCAATACCGGCGTCCCAATATGGGCGTCCATGCGGGCCGGTAACGAGGCTCGGCCCGGCGCGGCGCATCGCCCGCGCGAATCCACTGGTTCCTGGGTATCGGTTGTCCACCTGTAGGCACGAGAAGGGTCAGCACGATGCAGTGTTCGCGCCGTAGCACGACGGCACTGGGTCTCGCTCTTGCGTTGGCCGGCAGTCTCATCGCCGGCTGTTCCTCCGGCAAGACGTCGTCGGATCCCAACAAGTCCGGTGCGCCGGCGAAGAAGAGCGGAACGATCAAGATCGCCTACCTGCAAAAGCAGGGCGACCAGCAGTACTTCGTCGACGAGGCCAACGGCGCGAAGAGGGAGGCGTCGACACTCGGCGACGTCAAGGTCGACGTGGTCGACCTCGGCACCGACTCGAACAAGGCGATCAGCGCGATGACCACCGAGGTCGGCCAGCGCGTCGACGGCATCGCGATCGTCGTGCCTGATCAGAAGATCGGGCCGCAGGTGATCGATGCGGCGACCAACGCCGGCATCCCCATCGTCGCCTCCGACGACCCGATCCAGAGCGGCGACGGAAACGCTGCGGCGTTCGTCGGCTTCGACAGCGTGCAGATGGGCACATCCGTCGGCCAGGAGGCCGGCAAGCTGTTCAAGCAGGCGGGCTGGACGGCGTCTGACACGAAGATTCTTGCGGCGTACAAGCAGGATCTGTCCGACTGCCAGTTGCGCGAGCAAGGCGAGGAGCAGGGCTTCAAGGCGACGGCCGGCGCGACGCTGCCGATCGTCAGGCTGGGCACCGACAACTCCGTGATCGACGCGCAGAACAAGGCCGGTGCCGCGCTCACCGCCAACCCGGGCGTCAAGCACTGGGTGGTCTGGGGATGCAACGACGAGAGCGAGACCGGCGTCGTCACCGCATTGCAGAACAGCCATATCGCAGCGGCGAATATCATCGGGGTCGGCCTCGGCGCCTACCTCACCTGCAAGGACTGGAAGGCCGGCGTGCAGTCGGGCAACAAGGCCGCCCTCTACATCGGCGGCGCCGACGTCGGAGCAGCGGCCGTGCGGGTGCTTGTCGAACGCCTGCGCAACGGCGGTCAGCTGCCCCCCAAGACGATCGCGAAGACGACGATGGTCGACTCGTCCAACTGGAAGTCGGCAATGGCCGAGTGCACCTGATCGCGATCGACCGGTGAGAGGAGCGGCCGTGACAGCGACACCCCGGCTCGTGATGCGCGACGTCAGCAAGGGTTTCGCAGGAGTCCGCGCGTTGCGCAGCGTCACGGTCGAGGCGCGCTCGGGCGAGGTTCTCGCGTTGATGGGCGAGAACGGGGCCGGCAAGTCCACACTGCTCAAGATCCTCGCCGGCGCGTACCTGCCCGATCAGGGCACGGTCGCGATCGACGGCGAGCCGGTCAGCTTTCGCTCGCCTCGTGACGCCCACCTCAAAGGCGTGCGGGTCATCTACCAGGAACCGGAGATCATCCCGCACGTCTCCGTGGCCGAGAACGTCTATGTGGGGGAGTTGCCCCGCCGCGGCCGCTACTTCGACCGGCGGCAACTGCACGCGAAGCTGCGCGCGGACCTGGCCCGGTACGGGTTCGACAAGGCACTCGATCCGCGCATGCTGGGATCGCGGCTCTCGCCCGCGCAACGCCAGCTCGTCGAGATCATGCGAGCGCTGATCGCGGACGTGCGCATCATCGCCTTCGACGAGCCGACCTCGTCGCTGTCCGACGTCGAGGTCGACTCGTTGTTCCGCCTGATCAGACGCCTCCGCGATGAGGGCATAGCGGTTCTCTATGTCTCGCACCGCCTGCCGGAGATCTTCCGGATCGCCGATCGGGTCACCGTCCTGCGCGACGGCGCCGTTGTGGGCACGCGCATCACAGCCGAAACCGACGACGACGAGCTCGTGGCCATGATGGTCGGGCGCGACCTGACCGACATGTTCGTGCGTCAGTCGCACGAACCGGGCGAGGTGATCTTCGCCGTCGAGCACCTGACCAGTGACGCTGTCACCGACATCAGCTTCGACGTTCGCGCCGGAGAGGTCGTCGGCCTCGCCGGGCTGGTCGGTGCCGGCCGCTCCGAACTCGCGCACGCCATCGTGGGCAACGAGCCGCTGCGCTCGGGAAGTGTGCGGGTCGGCGGGCAGACCGTGCGCATCCGCAGCCCGCGAGATGCCGTGCGCGCGGGCATCGGATTCGCGCCGGAGGAGCGCAAGGCCCAGGCGTTGCTGATGCATCGTTCGGTGCGCGACAACATTTCCCTTGCCGTGCTGGGGCGAATCAGCGTCGCGCACGTCGTGCGACGCGGCGAGGAGCGACGGATCGCCGACCGATTCGTGCAGCGGCTCGCGGTGCGGACGCCGTCGCTCGAACATCCTGTCGCCAACCTGTCCGGCGGAAATCAGCAAAAGGTCGTGCTGGCGCGTTGGCTGGCCCGGCGCCCGCGCGTGCTCATCCTCGACGAGCCGACCCGCGGCGTCGATGTCGGGGCGAAGGCCGAGATCTATCACGTGATCAACGAGCTTGCCGGTGAAGGGATCGCGATCGTCGTGATCTCCTCGGAACTGCCCGAGATTCTCGCGCTCGCCGACCGGGTTCTTGTCATGCAGGCCGGTCGCATCACCGGCGAGCTGGCCAGACACGAGGCCAGCGAGGAACGCATCCTCGCCCTGGCAATGAAAGAGGACGTTGTGACGACCGGAGCCGCCTCATGAGTTCGACGGCTACATCAACTGCCGCATCCACCGTGGCTGACGCCGCGCCGGATGACGGGCCGGGTCGCGTGCGGCGAGTTCTCAACGCCGTTGGCGTGCAGAACATCAGCCTGCTGATCGCGCTCGGCGCGCTCGTCGCGTTCATCGGCGCACGCAACAGCAACTTCTTCCTGGTCAGCAACATCAAGACGGTCGGCACCACCGTCTCCATCGTGGGTGTGCTCGCCATCGTGCAGACCGTGGTCATGCTCATCGGCGGCCTGGACATCTCCGTCGGCAGTGCGGCCGGCCTGACCTCCGTCGTCTCGGCGATGGTGTTCACGAGCGCGCACAGCGCCGGGGCGGGCATACTCGCGGCGGTCGGAGTCGGAGTGCTCACCGGCCTGTTCAACGGCGTGATCATCATCTACGGACGGGTCAACGCGGTCATCGCGACGCTGGCCACCTATGCGGGTTATCGAGGGCTAGCGAACCTGATCTCCAACGGACGCGCGCAGGGCTACACCGGCAAGGACGGGACGTTCGTCTTCATCGCACGTGGCTCGATCGCCGGAATCCCGGCGTTGATCTGGATCCTCGTGGTGATCGCCGTCGCCGTGCACCTGCTGCTGCGTTACACCGACATCGGCCGCAACATCTACGCGATGGGCGGTAACGCCACGGCGGCCCGGCTCGCGGGCATCAACCTCAACCGTTACGTGATCGGCTGCTATGTCGCGGCGGGTGTCGTCGCCGCGATCGCCGGGATCATGCTCACCGCGCGCACCGGATCCGGCCAGCCGACCTCGGGCAGCCAGGGCCTGGAGTTGCAGTCGATCACCGCTGCTGCCCTGGGTGGCGTTGCGATGCAGGGCGGTAAGGGCACGGTGTCCGGCACGATCCTCGCGGTGCTGCTGCTCGGCGTCTTGCAGAACGGGCTGACCATTCTCAACGTCAACTCCTTCTGGCAGGACATCGCGCAGGGCTTCCTGCTCGTCATCGCCGTGGTCATCCAGCAGCGCCGTCGAGGAATTCGCGCCATCGGCCTGCCCTGACAGCCCCTGACCGCTCGCGGCCTCCACCCCCAGGAGATCCGATATGCCTTATCGCACAGGACGAATCTGTGCCTTTTTCGCGATGCTTGCGCTTGTCGGTGGCATGCTCGTGGCCACATTGCCCGCTCGGGCCGCGACGCCGACGATCCGAATCGACGGGAATTCAGCCGGTCGCACCTTCGACGGCGTGGGCGCGTTGAGCGCTGGAGCCTCGTCCCGGTTGCTGATCGACTACCCGGAGCCGGAGCGCAGCCAGATCCTCGACTACCTGTTCAAGCCGGGCTACGGTGCCGCCCTGCAGATCCTGAAGGTCGAGATCGGCGGCGACACGAATTCCACGGACGGCACCGAGTCGAGCCACATGCACAGTGCGTCCGACCTGAACTGCGACCGCGGCTACGAGTGGTGGCTGATGGAGCAGGCCAAGGCCCGCGACCCGAACATCAAGCTCAACGCGCTCGCCTGGGGCGCACCGGGCTGGGTCGGCAATGGCGCGCAGACCGTCTGGACCGATCAGTTCATCCAGTACCTGCTGAGGTGGCTCGGCTGCGCCCAACAGCATCACCTGCGCATCGACTACCTCGGCGGTTGGAACGAGAAGGGCTTCGACGCCGACTGGTACGTGAAACTGCACGCGGCGCTGGCCAGTCACGGCTACGGCTACATCAAGATCGTTGCTGATGACAGCTTTAGCTGGACGGTGCTTGGTGCACTGCAGAACAATCCGGCATTCGCCGACTCGGTCGACGTGGTCGGCCAGCACTACGTCTGCGGCTACCTCGGCGCGTACACCGACTGCCCGAGCCCGGCCGCCGCGCAGGATCTCGGCAAGCCGCTGTGGGCGAGCGAGCAGGGTTCCGAGCCGTACGACACTGGCGCTGCCCCGCTGGCCCGGGCGATCAACCGCCAGTACACCGACGGGCAGATGACCGGCACCGTCAACTGGTCACTGGAATGGTCGGCCTACAAAGGGCTTCCGTTCGAGGGCGACGGCGTGCTGCTGGCCAACGAGCCGTGGTCCGGGCATTACGTGGTCGGCCCGAGTGTGTGGGCCGTCGCGCAGACCACGCAGTTCACTGCGCCCGGCTGGCGCTACCTCGACAGCGGCAGCACCCGCATCGACGGCGGCAGCGTCGTCAGCCTGCGCGCGCCGTCATCCGGCGACTGGTCCAGCATCGCCGAGACCCTCGACGCAACTGCGCCGCAGCAGGTCGATCTTGCCGTCAGCGGCGGGCTTTCCGCCGCCCCGGTGCATGTGTGGGCGACGAACCTGCAATCGCCTGACCCAGCCGACTGGTTCGTGCGCCAACCTGACGTGCAACAGCACGGCGGCTCCTTCAGCGCCACGCTGCAGCCCGGCTACGTCTATTCGTTCACCACGACGGCCACTGCAGGCAAGGGCCGCGCAGTATCGCCGCCGCCCGCCGCGTGGAAGCTGCCGTATCACGACAACTTCGACCAGTACCGCGCCGACTCCACGCCGCGCTACGTGTCCGACCTGGGCAGCACGTTCGCGACGGCCCCGTGCCAGGGACGATCAGGCAACTGCCTTCGCTCGGTCGTCGACCAGCAGCCGGTGCAATGGAACAGCCTCGACAACCACCCGCTGACCGTCGTGGGCGATCCGGCGAACTGGCACGACTACCAGGTCGGCGTCGACGCGCTGATGGAGCAGGCCGGCAGCGTCGACCTTGGCGGCCGGGTCGTCAACGGCATCTCCGGTTACCACCTCAAGATCGCCAGCACGGGCGCCTGGACGCTGACGAAGGTCGCACCCGCTGGAACCACGACGACTATCGCCAGTGGCACGACAAGCGTCGGTGTCGGGACGTGGCATCACCTGGCGCTCGACCTGCGTGCGCTGGAAGTGAGCGCCTCGATCGACGGCCACGCATTGGCCACCGTCAGCGACCAGACCTACGACACCGGCCAAGTTTCTCTCGGCGCCTCGGCCTGGCAGAACGCCGAGTTCGACAACCTGACGGTGACGCCGTCGCCCGGTCGGGCATCGCGGCTGTCCGTGCACGACGTGTCGCCGGTTTACGTGGCGCGGCCGGGTGACTCGACCGTGGTGAGCGCGCAGGTCACCAACCCCGGTCCGGTGCAGGCGACGGCGATCTCGCTGATCGCGACGGCACCGGCCGGCTGGACGATCACGCCGGTCGATGCCGGCCCCACCGCGTTGCAGCCCGGCCAGACCGGCACGTGGCGGTGGCAGGTGAGCGCTCCGGCCGATGCCGATCCTGGCCGCTACCCGGGCACGCTGGGCTTGAAGTACGAGTCGGGCGGCCAAGTCGGCCTGATTGCTCAGGATCTGCCGATGCTGCTGGGCATCGTCCCGCACAGCGGCATGACGGCCAGCACCGACAGTTCGCAGAGCGCGGACTATGCGGCAAGCAAGGCGATCGACGACGACCCGACGACGATGTGGCATACGCAGTGGTCGCCCTACCAGCCGCTGCCGCACGAGATCACGCTCGACCTCGGCGCTGACTACGACGTGACCGGGCTGCTCTATCAGCCGCGCAACGACAACAACGACCACGGAATCATCACGTCGTACACGGTCTCGGTGAGCGCCGACGGCACGAACTTCCAGCCCGTCAGCAGCGGCAACTGGCCCGACGATTCCACGCTGAAGAAGACCTCATTCGCCGGCCAGACCGCGCGCTACGTACGGCTGCAGGCGCTCGCCGGCGGTGCCGGCTATGCGTCCGCGGCGGAGATCGACGTCCTCGGCACGCCCACCCCGTGAACCCCCGGAGGAACCAGATGTATCGGCGGTTATTGGTATTCCCGCTCGCCGGCCTGCTCGCGGCCGGCTTGACCGTTGCTACCCCGCAGGCGGCGTCAGCCCAGCCGGCCGCGCCTCGCGAAACCGCTCCAGCGGCGCCGGTCGCCGCGACTCCGCCGATGGGCTGGAACGACTGGTACGCCTTCCAGTGCAACCTGAACGAGCCCCTCATCGAGCAGACGGCCGACACGATGGTCAGCTCCGGTATGCAGGCCGCCGGCTATCAGTACGTGAACCTCGACGACTGCTGGCTCTCGCACAACCGTGATGCGAGCGGCAACCTGCAGGCCGATCCGGTCAAGTTCCCGCACGGCATCAAGGCGGTTGCCGACTACGTCCACGCCCGCGGGCTCAAGCTCGGCATCTACGAGGACGTGGGCACCGCGACGTGCGCGGGATATCCGGGCAGTTACGGCCACGTGCAGCAGGACGCCGACACGTTCGCCTCGTGGAGCATCGACTTCGTCAAGGTCGACTGGTGCAACGTGCCCTTCGGCGACTTCCCGGGGATGTCCCAACAGGACGTGGCGAAGAAGCTGTACACGGCCTACAGCCAGGCGCTGAAGGCGACCGGGCGGCCCATGCTGTTCAGCATCTGCGAATGGAACCCTGCATTGCAGCCGTGGACGTGGGCCCCTGCGATCAGCAACATGTGGCGCACCAACAACGACTACGGCGACACCTGGGATCAGATCGTCGCCAACCTCGACCAGGAGGCTGCCCTCGCGCCGTTCGCCGGTCCGGGCCACTGGAACGATCCCGACATCCTGCAGGTCGGCCTCGGGCGCACGAGCGCAGCGCAGGACCAGGCCCATTTCAGCGCCTGGTCGATGCTGGCCGCGCCCTTGCTCGCCGGTAACGACTTGCGCTCGATGTCGGCTGCCAGCAAGGCGATTCTCACCAACCGTGAGGTGATCGCCATCGACCAGGACCCACTCGGCGCCGAGGCGACCCGCCTGTCGCACGACGGCGACGCCGACGTCTGGACGCGCACCCTGGCCAACGGCGACCGCGCGGTGATGCTGCTCAACCGTGGCACGGTGCCACTCTCGATCGGCACCGACGCCCGTGCGGTCGGCCTGCCCGATTCGGGTGCGTACCGCATCCGTGACCTGTGGGCGCACACCGCGACGGAGTCGGCCGGCCGGATCATCGCGTCCGTTCCGGCGCAGAGTGCGGTGCTGTACCGGGTGGCGCCGCTGCACGACGACGTCGACAACTACCCGCCGGAGACGGATGTATCGGTCTCGCCGGATGTGCCGCCGGCCTACCCGGGTTCGCAGTTCCACGTTGTGCAGCCGGGGCAAACCGTGTCCGTGGCCGCGAACGCCCGCAACGACGGGCGATCCGCGATCACCGACGCGAAGCTGTCGCTGTCCGGGCCCGCCGGGTGGACGGTCGAGGGCGGTTCGCCGACTGCCGGCTCGCTGCCGACCGGTCATCAACTCGGCGGGACCTGGAAGGTCACGGTTCCAGGCGGCACCGCGCCGGGCACCTACCAGTTGAGCGGCAGTGCCGGTTACCGGTGGGACGACGGCACCCGGTCGGAGGCGAGCAGCGGTCAGGGCGGCTTCCAGGTGCTGGTGGCGCCGACGGGTACGCAGAACCTGAGCGACCTGACCTGGCTGGCCGCGGTCAACGGATACGGCCCGGTCAAGATCGACCAGAACTACTACGGCGGCCCGCTGACGATTCACGGGGTGAGCTACCCGAAGGGGTTGTGGGTCAACGCGAACGCGTCGATCAGCTACTACCTCGGCGCGAACTGCAGCCGCATCAGCGCAGATCTCGGGCTCGACGACTCAGATCACGGCACCGGCACCGTCGACTACCAACTCGTCGCCGACGGCGCCAAGGTCTACGACAGCGGCGTCGTGACCAATACGACCCCGACCGTGCATCTCGACCAGGACGTCACGGGCGCGCACGTGCTGCAACTCGTCGTCACCGACGCGGGTGACGGGATCAGCTTCGACAACGCCGATATCGCCGCGCCGCAGTTGACCTGCGGCGGCTGACCCTGCGGAGGCGACAACATGCCCGCACCATCACCTGATCCGTCGACAGGGTTGTCCCGACGATCTGTACTCAAAGGAATGCTCGTCACTGCCGCCGGTGCGGGCATTGCCACTCGCGCCAGCGCGGCCGGCGCCGCCCCCGCATTGTCCTTGCCGGTAGGGGCGATCCGCGCGACGTCGCCGGGACGCAGGGCCGTGGTCGGCATCTCGCCGGCGCACGACACCCTTTCGTGGGCGGCAAGTTATGACGGGCGCCCGGTCGTGGAACCGTCCGCGCTCGGGCTGGTCCTGGCGTCCGGGGACGTGCTCGGCCCCGGCGCGCATGTCCGGCAGATCAGTCGCCGCGAGATCGACGCCACGTGGCAACCGCTGTACGGGCGGCAGGCCGACCTCGCCGATCGGTACGAGGAGGTCCGGGTCGAACTCGTCGACCCGGCCACTGGCACCGAGTTCGCCGTCGTGGGGCGGGCGTACGACGAGGGTGTCGCCGTGCGCTACGAACTCACCGGCGGCGGCACGATCGAACTGGCGGGGGAGGCGACGGCATTCGCCCTACCGGCCGGATCTCTCGTGTTCAGCGCCAGGGACGAGGACCCGTTCCTGCTGGTCGCGCCGGATCGGATTCCGACGAGTGGCAGCACCGGGCGCACCGACACCGGCCCGCTGAGCGACCAGCCGCTGACCGCAAAGCTTCCCGACGGCGCGCTGGGGTGCATCTGCGAGTCGGCGCGGCTGGCGTATCCGCGGATGATGCTGGCGGCGGACCCCGACCAGGTCGGCACGTTGCGTACGCATCTGATGCAGTACGCAGGCCGCGGCAGTTCGCAGCCGGTGCAACCCACGTTCACGGTGACCGGTCCGTTCGTCACACCGTGGCGCGTGCTGGTCCTCGGCTCGAACGCTCCCGAACTGGTCGACCACGCCGACCTGGTTACCACGCTTGCCCCGCCGACCGAACAGACCGACACGACGTGGATCCGCCCGGGCAAGGCCATTCGGGCGACCTCGCTGACGACGGCGGGCGGCCTGGCCTGTATCGACTTCGCCACGCAACGCGGCCTGAGCTACATCGAGTTCGACGCGGGCTGGTACGGACCGGAGACGAGTCCCACCTCCGATCCCACGAAACCGATCGCCGCACTCGACCTTGCGCAGGTTCTCGCCTACGGCAAAGGCAGAAACGTCGGCGTGATCCTCTACGTCAACCAGATCGCGGTGACCGATCCGGAGAGCCTGTTCGCGCTCTACGAGCAGTGGGGAGTGGCCGGACTCAAACTCGGCTTCATCTATGAGGGCACGCAGACGCAGACGAACTGGATCACCGGTGTTGCCGAGACCGCCGCGGCCCACCATTTGCTGCTGAACATGCACGACGACCTGCGGCCATTCGGCCAGGAGCGCACCTTCCCTAACTGGATCAACCTCGAAGGCGTGCGCGGCAACGAGCACTTCCCGACGGCAACGCACAACGTGACTCTGCCCTTCACGCGCAACATCGGCGGGCCGATGGACGCCACGATCTGCCTGGCCCAGCCGCGTGATCAGACGACGAACGTCCACCAGATGGCCATGGCCGCCGTCTACTACGCGCCGCTCGTGTGGTTCTACTGGTACGACCAGCCCGCGAAGTACGCGACCGGCGACTGGCCCGAACTTCCCTGGTTCGACGCGATACCCACCGTCTGGGACGAGTCGCGCACGCTGGCGGGCGAGATCGCGCAGTACGTAGTCGTCGCCCGGCGGAGCGGAGCAACGTGGTTCGTGGGCGCCATGACCAACGAGCAGGGCCGGGTGGTCGACGTCCCGCTCGGCTTCCTCGGCTCCGGCAACTGGCAGGCGACCGTCTACGCCGACGGCGGCACGCCCGACAACGCGCGGGACACGCCCGTCGCCGTGAGTCAGCAGGCTGTCACGTCGGCAACGACCCTGACGATGCGCCTCGCACCGGCCGGCGGTCAGGCCGTCATCATCAGGGGAACGTCATGAGACGGATGCTGAGTGGTGTCGCTGCCGTGCTCGTGACGGCGGCCCTCGCAATCGCCGTGAGCGTCACGCCGGCCGCGGCCGCGCTCGACAACGGCCTGGCCCGCACGCCCTATCTCGGCTGGAACACCTACTACGGCCTGGGTTCCTCGTTCGACGAGAGCACGATCGAGTCTGTCGCCGATGCGATGGTCAGCCGCGGTCTGAAGGCCGCCGGCTATGACTACGTCTGGATCGACGGCGGTTGGTGGTCCGGAACCCGCGACGGGCAGGGCGACATCACCGTCGATGCCACGCAATGGCCCCATGGCATGAAGGCCGTCGCCGACTACATCCACTCGAAGGGCTTGCGGGCCGGCATCTATACCGACGCCGGGTCCGACGGCTGCGGTGGCGCGAACCAGGGCAGCTACGGCCACTACCAGCACGACGCCGACCAGTTCGCGGCCTGGGGATACGACGCCGTCAAGGTCGACTTCTGCGGCGGTACCAACCTGAGGCTGGACCCGGCTGTCGCATACGGGCAGTTCCGCGACGCGCTGCTGCACAACGCCAGCCACCGGCCGATGCTGTTCAACATCTGCAACCCGTTCACCCCGGACCGCCTCGGCCCGGGCGACCCACCGCTCGAACGATCGGCCTACTACTCCTACACATTCGGCCCGAGCACGGGGAATTCGTGGCGCACCGACACCGACGTCGGCTTCGTGCACAGCATCCAGTTCCCGGACGTGCTGCGCAATCTCGACGACGACGCGGCGCACCCCGAAGCCGCCGGACCCGGGCACTGGAACGACCCCGACTACCTCGGCCCCGAGCTCGGCATGTCCGACGCCGAGGCACGCGCCCAGTTCACGATGTGGTCGATGGTGGCGGCGCCGCTGATGATCGGCAGTGACGTTCGGGCACTTTCGCCTGCCACCATTGCGATGTTGACCAACCGCGACGTGCTGGCCGTCGACCAGGACCGGCTGGGCGTGCAGGGCACCCGCATCTCCAAACAGGGCAACGGCGATGTCTGGGTCAAGCCGCTGGCCAATGGCGACCGGGCCGTCGCATTGCTCAACCGTGGCTCGACCCCGCTGACCATACGCACCAGTACGGACGCGGCTGGCCTGCCGCACTCGTCGCAGTACCTGCTGCACGACCTGTGGACCGGAAAGACGACCGAGACGGCGGGAGGAATAGCCACGACCGTGCCGCCGGAGAGCGCGGTGCTCTACCGGGTCAGTCGCGGCGCACCCGACGTCGAACCGGCGACCGATCTCAGCGCGCCGGCCGTGCCCGCGACGCCGGGTTCGGACCAGAACCTGGTGCTGCCCGGCGCGCCGCTCGACGTGTCGGCGACGTTCCGCAACGACGGGCGCGAGCCGGTCAGCGACCTGCGCGTCACGCTCGCAGCGCCCACGGGATGGACGGTCACCGGCGGGGCGGAGCGACCGGTCGTCCCGACCGGCGGCAGCGTCACCGCCCGATGGCGGGTCACCCCACCGGCCGGCACCCTGCCGGGCGACCACCTGCTGAGCGCCCGTGCCGGCTACCGATGGCACGGCGGAACCACGAACCGCGACGGGGACGTCAATGTGCTGGTTCCACCGGCACCACCGGACAGAACTGCCTATCTCAGCGACCATTCCTGGCTGCAGGCCAGCAGTGGATGGCAGGTCGCCGCCCCGGACCAGAGTGTCGGCGGCGGGCCGATCACCATGCAGGGCACGCAATACCCGAAAGGTCTTGGCGTGGCGTCCGTGTCACGCGTCGACTACTACCTCGGCGGCAACTGCACCCGGCTGGCCGGCGTCGTCGGTATCGACGACGCGGTGAACAACGTCGGGCCGGAAGGTGGCACCTCGACGTTCACCCTCGTCGGCGACGGCACGTCGCGCTATGCCAGCGGCCTCGTCGACCGGTCGGCCACGAAGTCGTTCGACGTCGATGTCACTGGCGTCAACGTGCTGAGCCTGCAGGTGGGCGACGGCGGCGACGGTGGCTACAACGACCGTGCCGACTGGGCCGTTCTCCAACTGACGTGTGGGCCGGCCGCGGCCGGTGCGTGGCCGCAGTTCGTTCCGCACACGTCGCTGACCGCGACCGCGACGAGCGCGCACGACGGCTACCCGGCGACGGCGGCCGTGGACGGCGTGCTCTCGACGATCTGGCACGACGAGTTCGCTCCGCAGGCGCCGATGCCGCAGGCGATAACCATCGACCTGGACGCCCCCCGGACCGTCGCCGGCATTACCTACCAACCGCGCCTGGACGTCAGCACCACGGGGACGATCACCGACTACCAGGTCGAGGTGAGCACAGACGGCACGACGTTCACGCCGGCCGCGAGCGGATCCTGGCCCGACGACCGATCGCTCAAGTCGGTGTCGTTCGCCGGCCAGCAGGCGCGCTACGTACGACTGGTGGCGACTGCCGGCGACGGCGGTTACGCCTCGGCGGCCGAGGTCGGGATCGCCGTCAGCGGCTAGCCGTGGCGGCGCTCAGCCCGTTCGCGGCGATGACGTCGCGGTACCACGAGGCGGAGTCCTTGGGGCGGCGTTCGAGAGTGTCGTAGTCGACGTGCACCAGACCGAAGCGCTTGTCATACCCGAACGACCACTCGAAGTTGTCGAGCAGCGACCACACGATGTAGCCGCGAACGTCGGCGCCTTGCTCGATCGCGGCGTGGACGGCGGCGACGTGCTCGCGCAGGAAGTCGACCCGTTCACGGTCGTGAATCGCGCCGGATGCCTCGACCACGTCGTCGAAAGCCGCACCGTTCTCGGTGATGACGAGGGGCAAGCCGGGGTGGTCGCGATCGAGGTGGACGAACAGTTCGGTGAAGCCGGCCGGCTCGATCAGCCAGTCCATCGCCGTGCGCGGTCCGGGTTCGGGCACGGCGTAGGCCAGATCGGTACCCGGCCACGTGACGGCGCCGGCTGCAAGCTCGGCCGACGCGGCTGCGATGCGCGCAGGCGTGTAGTAGTTGACGCCGAGGAAGTCGATGGGTGCCGAGATCACCTCGAGGTCGCCGTCGCGGACGAACGACCAGTCGCACTCGTGCTTCGTATCGGCGATCAGGTCGGCCGGATATGCGCCGTGGCGAATCGGATCGAGGAAGATCCGGTTCGCGATCGCGTCGACGTGCCGTACCGCGTCGGCATCTGCGGGGGTTGCCGGGCGGAGCACCGCGAGGTTCAGCGTGACCGACACCTGAGCCGACGACGGCAGTGCAGTGCGCAATGCGGCGACGCCCCGCCCGTGCGCGAGCAGCAGATGGTGCGCGGTCATCAGGGCGGTCGCGTTGTCGGCGATGCCCGGTGCGTGGACCCCCGTGGCGTGGCCGAGAAAGGCCGAGCACCACGGTTCGTTCAGTGTCGTGAATGTCGGTACGCGATCGCCGAGAGCACCGGCGACCACCGCGGCGTACTCGGCGAAGCGCTCGGCGGTGTCGCGGTTGGCCCAGCCGCCGAGATCCTGCAATGCCTGCGGCAGATCCCAGTGGTAGAGCGTGGCGATCGGCGCGATCGAACGGTCGAGCAGATGGTCGACGAGCCGGGAGTAGAAGTCGAGCCCGGCCCGGTTCACCGAGCCGGCGCCGCCCGGAACAATCCGCGGCCACGCGATCGAGAAGCGGTACGCGTGAAGCCCCAGGTCGGCCATCAGCGCGACGTCCTCGGCCACGCGGTGATAGTGATCGGCGGCAACGTCGCCGGTCGTGCCGTCGGCGATTGTTCCGGGCGTGTGGCTGAAGGTGTCCCAGATCGAATGCCCGCGACCGTCCGCGGTGACTGCGCCTTCGATCTGGTAGGCCGCCGTGGCAGCTCCCCAGACGAATCCGTCCGGAAACGTCAGAATCTGCGCGCTCGACTGTTGGTTCTGCGCTGCCGTCATCTCGTGATCTCGCTCTCCGAGGATCCGCGGGTCATTGCCGCCGCGACCATTGCATCGCAACATACCTGCGGCTCCGCCGGCCTGCCGCCGGTCGAACCGACGTCCCTTCAGGCACTTCGCCGGCGTACGACCTCGACGGGAAGCGTTGTAGTGCACGGCACCTGCTCGCCGTCGAGCCGGCGCAACAGCAAGCCGGCCATCGTGCGCCCCAATTCGCCCATGGGCTGACGGATCGTGGTCAGCGGCGGCTTGGTCAGCGATGCCTCACGCAGGTCGTCGAAGCCGACGAGCGCCACGTCATCGGGGATCGTGCGCCCGGTCTCCTCGATCGCTCGCATCGCGCCGATGGCCGTGAGGTCCGACGCGGCGAAGACGGCATCGATGTCGGGGGAGGTGTCGAGCAACGCATGCATGGCCCGCGCTCCACCGTCGATGGTGAAATCACCGGTCGCGATGAGTGCATCGACCGGACCACGACCGGCCCTGCGCAACGCCGACTCGTAACCCGCGAGTCGGTCCCGACCGACCGACATGTCGCGCGGGCCGGTGATCGTCGCGATACGCGCGGCGCCACGCTCGATGAGCAATTCGGTCGCTGCGGCGCCGCCGGCGACATTGTCGGAGTCGACGTAGCAGATCGTCGGATCGTCCGACAGCGGACGGCCGTTCAACACGGTCGGCACGCCGAGACGCTCGAGGGTCTGCGGCAGGCGATAGTCGCCGTGCAGCGACAACAGCAACACGCCGTCGACGTGCCCTCCTGCCGCGTAGTTCTCGAAATGGTCGGTCTCAGACGTGGTCGACGCGATCACGAAGAGCAGTTGCAGCCCGGACGCCGCGATCTCGGCCTGGGCGCCGCGCAACACCGCGAGGAAGTACGGATCGTTGAACAGGCGATCTTCGCTTTCGGCGACCAGGAAGGCCACCGAGTCGCTGCGACGCGTGACGAGCGAGCGCGCCGCGCGGTTGGGCGAATAGGCGACTTCGCGGGCGGCCGCGGTGACGGCCTCGCGCGCGCGTTTGCTGACATTGGTGCCCCCGCGAAGTACCCGGCTGGCCGTCGCCCGCGATACCCCGGCTCGCGCCGCGACGACTTCGAGTGTCGGCGGGCGAAAGGCGGGGCGACCGGTCTCGGCCACGTGCGGCACCTCCTGCAAGATCCGCGCGAAGTCTAGTTGTGGCCGCCGCCGTGATCTTGCGGCAGACGCACGTGATCTTGTACTGGCTCCAGAAGAAGATCTTGCAAATTCGGCTTGCGTAGCGGGTGGCGAGCGAGTAGACATTGCGCTACGCCAAGCCGAAAGGCACGGCGGGATCGGAAGGAAAGCAGGCTTCATCTCGTCGGGGAAACTCGACCGGGAGCGCGAGTGACAGCGCGAAGTGGCGGAACTTCCGTGAAGATCGCGAGACGTCACGGGCTCGTGATCGAATGTCGGCCCCTCGAACTCATACTTCGAGGGGCCGACACCTTTTTGCGGCAGATCCACTGCACAAGATCGCCAAATGACCTCTCGAACTCATACTTCGAGAGGGCTTGTTCTTCTTACCCGGTTGCCGCCCGCGGCCAACGGCGGCGCGCCGCAAACGTGGCGAGTGCCGCAGTGGCGCCGACGCTGATTCGGTGAAGCTTGCCGGGCGTGGCAGAATGGCGGGCTGAGTACCGACCTGACTGCGGACCCTCTCGCCGCCCTCGGGTCAGTCCACCCGGACCTCGCATCCCGCGAACCCCACCAGTGGATGCGCTGCGTCCATCCCTGCAACCTCTGGAGCACACACACCCGTGGCCACCAAGATCAAGCTCATGCGTCTTGGCAAGATGCGCGAGCCGCACTACCGCATCGTCGTCGCCGATGCCCGTACCAAGCGGGACGGCCGGTCGATCGAGACGATTGGCGAGTACCACCCCAAAAGTGATCCGTCGTTGATCAAAATCGACGGCGAGCGGGCGGCCTACTGGCTCGGTGTCGGCGCGCAACCCACCGAAGCCGTCACCGCGATTCTGAAGGCGACCGGCGACTGGCAGAAGTTCAAGGGCCTGCCCGCCCCGGAACCGCTGCGCTATCCCGCTGCCAAGCCCGACAAGCAGGAGCGGTTCAACGCCGCACTCGCCGAGGTTTCCGGCGAGCCCGCGGGCGAGGCGACCACCGCACCGAAGAAGCGCGCGGCCAAGGCGGCGAAGGCTGCCGAGCAGGCGCCGAAGGCCACGTCCGACGAGTCTGGCGCCGAAGCCGGCGGGTCGGACGCCTCGAAGGGCGCTGACGCAGCCGCACCACCGTCGACCGCCACCAACGGGGCGGGCGAGCAGGCGGGCAGCTGACGTGCTCGAGGAAGCCCTCGAGCATCTCGTCCGGGGCATTGTCGACCACCCCGACGACGTGCGTGTCGACGTCGTCAACAACCGTCGTGGATCTCGCCTGGAGATCCGGGTTCACCCCGACGACCTCGGCCGGGTGATCGGGCGCAGCGGTCGCACGGCCAAGGCGCTGCGGCAGGTCATCAACGGTGTGGGCGGCAAGGGCATCCGGGTCGACGTGATCGACGTCGATCAGCGCTGAGTCGGCCAGTGGCCGCCACAGACGACGACCTTGTCGCAGTCGGCCGGATCGGCCCGGCCAGCGGCGTGCGCGGTGAGGTCGTCGTCCGGGCGTTCACCGACCAGCCCGACGACCGCTTCGCCTCAGGCGCCGTGGTGATCGCCGAGCCCGCCGGCACCGGTCCGCTGACCGTGGCGTCCGCCCGCTGGCAGGGCAGGCGGCTGATCGTGCGGTTCGAGGGCGTGGACGATCGCACGGGCGCCGAGGCGTTGCGCGGTACCGACCTGTTCATCGCGGCCTCGCAGCGTCCCGACCTCGATGACCCGGATGACTTCTACGACACCGACCTGATCGGCCTGGCCGCCTCGACCGTCGACGGCCGGCGGCTCGGCCCGGTCCGCGACGTCGTGCACGCCCCTGCCGCCGACTATCTGGTCATCGACGTCGAGGGGCGCGAGCGTCTGGTGCCGTTCGTAGCGGCGATGGTGCCGAGCGTCGATGTCGCGGCGGGCACGGTCACCGTCGACCCGCCCGAGGGACTGTTCGAGCTGTGAGTGGCCTGACCGTCGACATCGTGACGATCTTCCCCGACTACCTGATCCCGCTACGTCAGGCGCTGCTCGGCAAGGCGATCCAACGCGGGCAGATCGACCTGCGCGTGCACGACCTACGCCGGTGGACCGACGACATCCATCGCACGGTCGACGACACTCCCTATGGCGGTGGGCCCGGCATGGTCATGCTCGCCGAACCGTGGGCACGCGCCCTCGACGAGATCGCGCCGCCCGAGGCTGCGCTGCAGCCCCGACTGGTGATCCCGTCGCCCGCGGGTCGGCCGTTCACCCAGGCGATGGCACGCGAACTCAGCGCCGAGCCCTGGCTCGTGTTCGCGTGCGGACGCTACGAGGGAATCGACGCTCGCGTCGTTGAGTACGCGGCCGGTCGAATGAGCGTGGACGAGGTCAGCCTCGGCGACTACGTGCTGTCCGGGGGAGAGGCAGCGGTACTGGTCATCGTCGAGGCGATCAGCCGTCTGCTGCCCGGCGTGCTGGGCAACGCCGACTCCGCCGAGCAGGACTCCTTCAGCGACGGCCTGCTCGAGGCGCCGGCGTACACGAAGCCGGCATCCTGGCGCGGGCTCGACGTGCCCGGCGTGCTCCTGTCCGGAAACCACGGCGAGATCGCGCGCTGGCGGGCCGAGCAGTCGCAGCGGCGCACCGCGCAGCGCCGGCCCGACCTGCTGCCCTGACCGGCTGTCCTGACCAGCCGGTGCCAGATTGCGGGCAAGGGCGGCGAAAACCGCGACCGTCTGCCCAGTTTCACGTTGGGTGCGCCGATGTGGCACCATCGACGGGTTGCCCCGCATCATTCGGCGCGGTGGTGCCATCAAATGGAAGACGTCGGTATAACGACCCGGCATTTCGTCGTGTGCCGCCTCAAGTACGACAGGAAGCGATCCCGAGATGAACACGCTCGACACCCTGGACGCCGAGTCGCTGCGCTCTGACGTGCCCGACTTCCGGCCCGGCGACACGCTCAAGGTGCACGTGCGGGTCGTCGAAGGCACGCGCTCGCGCATCCAGGTATTCCAGGGCGTGGTGATCCGCCGGCAGGGTGGCGGTCTGCGCGAGACCTTCACCGTCCGCAAGGTCAGCTTCGGCGTCGGCGTCGAGCGCACCTTCCCGGTGCACACGCCGGTCATCGACCGGATCGAGCTGGTGACCCGCGGCGACGTCCGCCGGGCGAAGCTCTACTACCTGCGTGACCTTCGGGGCAAGGCGGCCAAGATCAAGGAAAAGCGGGAGACGGTCGCCCGCTGAGTACCGGCAGCGACGATCGCATGGCCGACGAGGACTCCAAGCACCGTTCCTCCGCCGCAGATGGTGTGGCCTCCGATGACGGGACGCCCGCGGGCGCGCTCGAGTCCAATGCCTCTGCCCACGATGACGAACTCGCGCAGACGATAGCGATGGACGACGGCCACGCCGGCGATCCCGAGCCAGCCGCATCGCCGGCCGCGCGGCCGGCACGCACCGGTCTGATCGGCGATGGGACTTCTGCGCAAGAACCCGGCAGGCCCGAGCCTGACACAGGCGCGCCGGCGCCCGAAGAGGCGGCGCTTGGGGCTGGTGCCGGCGCCGAGCCCGGCCAGCCCGCCGGCGGCGTCAAGCAGCCCCGCCATGGCGTACTGCGTCGCCGTGGCGAACCGAAAAAGCACAAGAAGGCCCCGTGGTGGGAGCTGCCGGTTCTGATCGCCATCGCCATCGCGGTCGCGGTGCTGATCAAGACCTTCCTCATCCAGCCCTTCTACATCCCGTCCGAGTCGATGGAGAAGACGCTGCACGGCTGCCCGGGCTGCTCGGGCGACCGCGTCCTGGTCAACAAGTTGATCTTCGATCTTCGTGATCCGCATCCGGGCGACATCGTCGTCTTCCGGGCGCCCCCCAACTGGGACGAGGAACCGACTCCCGCGGCGCCGTCCAATCCGCTGGTCAAGGCGGTGCACTGGTTCGGCCAGCTGGTCGGTTTCGTCCCGCCGGACGAGAAGGACCTGATCAAGCGGGTCATTGCCGTCGGTGGCCAGACGGTTCAATGCTGCGACGCACAGGGCCGGGTTCAGGTGAGCGACCACGGCGCGAGCGGTCCGTGGCATTCCCTCGACGAGCCCTACATCTTCGAGAACAGCGCCTGGGATCAGCGCAGCAAGCCCGGGCACCTCGCCCCCGACGGCGGCGATCAGCGCACATTCGGGCCGATCACTATCCCCAAGGGCCGGTTGTGGGTCATGGGCGATCACCGCGGTGACTCCGCGGACTCCCGGTACCACTGCATCGAAGAGGCTCCGGCCAACCACATCTGCGATACGTCGGGCACGACCGTCGCGGTGAGCAAGGTGATCGGCAAGGGCGTCATCATCGCGTGGCCGCCCTCGCGCTGGCGCACACTCGGCACGCCGAGCACGTTCACGCACACCGCGGACGCCGCGCTGCCGCTGCTCGGCGCCGGTGCGGTGATCCTGCCGGTCTTCGGCATCCGCCGTCGTCGCCGTCGGCTCTAGTGCCTCATGTGTCTCGCGCAACGCCGCGGGTCGGGGGCCGTCTGCTGCTCATCGATCCCGCCGATCGGGTGCTGCTGATTCACGAGCGCACCGGCGACGGCAGCACGAGGCACTGGCTCACGCCGGGCGGAGGCGTCGAGCCGGGTGAGACGCCACGTGAGGCTGCGGTGCGCGAGACCTACGAAGAGACGAGCATCCAGGTCACCCTCGCCCAGGACGCCGCCGAATTGCTCCGCCTGCGCCGCACGTGGTCATGGGGCGGCGTGACCTTCGACCAGACCGACCACTTCTTCACCGCGCGCGTTCCGGCTGGACTGGCGATCGAGCCGACCTCGCTGACCGAGACCGAGCAGGAGACCATCCTCGGTTGGCGCTGGTGGACGATCGAGGATTTGCGGTCCAGTGACGAGGTGTTCGAACCGAGCCAGATCGCGGATCTGGTCGAGCGGCTGACCGTCATCACCCGCACGTCCGGCCGGGTGCTGTTGATCGACGAGCAGCAGCGGGTACTGCTCATCGAGAGCCACGTCGACGTCGGCGCCGAGGCCACGCACTGGGTCACACCGGGCGGCGGCGCAGAGGCGGACGAGTCGCCCGCCCGCGCCGCTGTTCGCGAACTGCGCGAGGAAGTCGGCGTCGAGATCGCGATCGCCGACGACGTTGCCGTGCACGTCGACCACGAGCAGTTCGTGTTCAACGGCAGGACGTATGAGCAGACCAACCACTACTTCCTCGCCCGGCTTGCCCCGGGAACCCAGCTGCGGGTGGGCGGTGTGAACGAGATCGAGCGGGCCGTGCTGGTTGGCGAGCGCTGGTGGACTATCGCCGAACTGCGGGCGACAACCGCGACGGTCTACCCGCACGGGCTTGCGGACATGCTCGACGGCCTCCTGTCCGACACGCGCTCCGTGTCCGCGTAACGTCTGCATGGTCATGGCCAGTCGCTCCGTCACAGTGTCGCTGCCGTTCCGGCCTCCGCGGCTGATCGTGCGTCGAGATTCGGGTTTGTCCGCTTACGTGACGGCGCTGCAGCGCGCCGGCTTCGGCCTGGTCGCCGGGGCCGACGAGGCCGGGCGGGGCGCGTGCGCGGGACCTCTCGTCGTCGCGGCCTGCATACTGCCGGCCGGGCGGCGCGGCGAGATCGACGGCCTCGCCGACTCGAAGCTGCTCACCCCCGCGGTCCGCGAGTCGCTGTACGGGCAGATCGTCCGGCGCGCTACGGCCTATTCGGTGGTGGCGATCCCAGCCGCCGAGATCGACGAGCGCGGCCTGCACGTCGCCAATCTCTCCGGCATGCGCCGGGCCCTCGCCGCGCTGCGTCCAGTGCCTGCGTACGCGCTGACCGACGGCTTCCCGGTCCCCGGGTTGGGCGTGCCGGCAACAGCCGTGTGGAAGGGCGACGTCGTCGTGAGCTGCATCGCTGCGGCCTCGATCCTGGCCAAGGTGACGCGCGACCGGATGATGGTCGAGATGCACCAGCAGTGGCCGCAGTATGACTTCGCGCAGCACAAGGGATACATAACGCCCGAGCACTCTGCGGCATTGGACCGATTCGGCCCTTGTGTGCAGCACCGTGCGTCCTACATCAATGTGCGGCGAGCTACCGCGCTGCACGGTGGCCCGCCACTGCGCGAGAATCAATGGATGGACGCTGGAGCACCCGAGGCTCAGTCGGAGGAGATCGCGTGAGTCCTGACAGATCAGCGAGGACACGATGAGCGCCGAGGATCTCGAGAACTACGAGACCGAGATGGAGTTGCAGCTCTATCGCGAATACAAGGACATCGTCGCGCAGTTCAGCTACGTCGTTGAGACCGAGCGGCGCTTCTACCTCACCAACGACGTCGACCTGCAGCCGCGCAACGTCGACGGTGACGCCTATTTCGAGCTCACCATGCGTGACGCGTGGGTCTGGGACATGTATCGGCCGGCGCGGTTCGTCAAGACCGTTCGAGTGGTCACGTTCAAGGACGTGAACATCGAGGAACTGGAGAAGCCGGACCTCGAGCTCCCGGATGCGAAGGGCGGCTTCGGCAGCTGAGCCCCCCCGCTCATTTCCCGATTGCGTGGCGCGGTCGTCGAGATAGCGCTGTTCGGGATGCTGCCCGTGCGCCGCGGTCAAGCCGCGAACCGGCTCTTCACAGTTCAGGGACATGCCGGGCCGGTCGAAGTAGGCCGGGTCCTCTGCCCCTTACCCGGCCTCCGGATCTCCACCACGCGCGCGGGAGTGAGTGGCCCCGGGGACGCCGTGGCCCCAGACGACGGCATGAGCGCTCGGAGGCCGGATGAACTGGGCTTGCGTGGCCCTCAACGGCACGCCTGTCGTCTGTGCGTCGACTCATCCGCGATGCATTCGCCGAGCAGTAGTGCAGCGACCGCCTCCGGCGCCTCATGCATTGCGTCGTGGGCGGTTGGGAGGTCATGGACCTGCCACTCGGGATCGGCTTGGAGTCGGGTGCGGAGTTCAGCGAACGGCGTCCGGTCTTCCCATCCGGAGCAGTAGATGAAGTCCCGACGGGGGACCTCGGCGACCCTGCCTGTGAGCCGGATCGTTTGCAAGAACGAGGCGAGGGGATGGGGGCGGCGGCGGGGATCGCCGCCGTCCGGCGGTCGGATGGCGTAGCCGCTGCCCTCGGCGCCGGCAGCGGCCAGTTCCCGGAAGTAATCGTTCGTTGACGACCACCACGACTCGCCGTCGCGCGGTACGAAGGCGTCGAGATGCACCAGCCGCGAGATCCGGCCGCCGGCGCGGTCGGCGGCGGCGGCGATCACCATCCCGGCGTAGCTGTGGCCGACCAGCGTCGCGCTGGTGATGTGGGCGCGGTCGAGGAGCTGCAACACGTCGTCGGCGTGGGTGTCGAGGTTGGCGGTCGCGACCGTCGCGTTGTCGTCGTCTGGCCGCAGACCGGTCAGGGTCAAGGCGTGAACGGCATGACCGGCACGCTCCAGCAGCGGAACCACCGCCTCATACGCCCAGGAGCCCTTCCAACCGCCGGGTACGAGGACGAACGTCGCCATGCGTTTCTCCTTCTCTCTCAAGCCGCGGCATCGAGGCACGCTGCTTCGATGACATGCGGTTCGGTCGGGCGCTCTGCGCGACTGAAGACCACTCCGCAGGAGGCCAGTGTCGCCAGATCACGGCGTGGCTTGCTACCGATAAGATGCCAACCGATGCCTGTTCGCCGCCAACCTCGCCGGATCTCCGGTGTGACGTCACATATGTGGCCGTCTGGCGGGCGCCACCTCTGGCCATCCGGCGAAACAAGCGCGGTGCAGTCGCACGTACGGGGACACCTGGTATACGCCGCCAGCGGCGTATTGGCAGTTCACACCGAGCGCGGCACGTCGATCGTTCCCGCCAACCGGGTCGCCTGGACCCCCGCCGAGTTCACGCACTACCACCGCGCCCACGGCGACACCGACATGCGGATCGTCTTTGTCGCGCCGTCCCTAGCCCGGCTCATACCAGACCATCCAGCCGTGTTCCTGGCCTCCGACCTCGCCCGCGAGGTCCTGCTCGCCCTGACCGGCCCCCGCAACTACGACGACGCCGCGCCTGACTACAGCCGATCCGCGCGCTCTCGTCTCCTTCGAGTCCTCGTCGATGAACTCCGCGAAGCACACGAACAGCCGCTGCACCTGCCGGAGCCACGGGACGACCGGCTGCAAGCCATTGCCCGGATGCTGCACGAGAAGCCGGCAGACAACGCGACGCTGGCCGAACTCGGGAAGACGATCGGAGCCAGCACCCGCACCCTCAGCCGACTGTTCCGCAACGAACTCGGCATGACGTTCTATGAGTGGCGCACGCAGCTACGCATCTACCACGCGCTCGTGCTCCTCGCCGACGGCCACGACACCACCCGAACCGCCTACGCCTGCGGATGGGCCAACCCCAGCAGCTTCATCGCAGCGTTCACCAACATCATCGGAACGACGCCGGGCCGCTACCGAACCAGTCGCCAGACCACCGCCTACGCATCTCAACTCCCGACGGTGGTCAAGTCCTCGGGGTGATTCGTACTCGCACCTCGGGCCGCTGTGGTCCGTGATCGGACAGGCGATGCCCCCCGTGTGCCTCGTGATTTCGCACAACGACGGCGGCACCAACCATCGGCTTGATCACGCGACAAGCCGGGACTCTACGATCAGGCTCAAAGCGTTGCCCCACGACGACCAAACCGAGACTCGTCGAGCCTGGCGATCAGCCGGCAAGGTCTACACCCTCGACTTCGAAGAGTCAGTAAACCTCGCGTCCCCTAACCGGGCTGGCGTACGGATCGAGGCTCCCTCGCTGGGCAGGCAGGTGATCGGGCAGCTGTCAAATTCGTCGTCCACAGGCGGGCTCGTTGTCCACAACGTTGTCTGAGGTACGGCATTGCGCGCACGCGCGCGCCATTCTCGTGGCATGCGCGCCAAAGATGCCGTCGGAAAATACGGTGAGCGAGTCGCTGAACGGCATCTGACCGAGGCCGGTCTCGTCATCGTCAGTCGCAATTGGCGCTGCCCCGATGGAGAAGTCGACCTCATCGCGGTCGAGGATCAGGTCCTCGTCTTCTGCGAAGTCAAGACGCGCTCGTCGGTGTCCTTCGGAGCACCGGCCGAGGCCGTCGGGGCAGCCAAGGCCCGGCAGGTGCGCCGATTGGCGCTGCGTTGGCTCGCCGAGCAGCGCGCCTACGGCGAGACGCGATTCTGGCCCGAACTGCGCTTCGACGTCGTGAGCGTCCTGCGCCGGCCGCGGGGCGCAGCCGAGGTCGTGCACGTGCGGGCGGCGTTCTGATGGCCATCGCGCGCACTCTGGCGCTGGCGCTCACCGGTATGGACGGGCATGTCGTCGAGGTCGAGGCCGACCTGTCCGCAGGCTTACCGGGCCTGACGTTCACCGGGCTGGCTGACATCTCCGTCGTCGAGGCGCGTGACCGCATCCGAGCCGCGGTACTGAATTCGGGCGCCGATTGGCCGAACCGGCGCATCACCTTGGCGCTGCTGCCGGCGGACGTGCGCAAGGTCGGGTCCCGCTTCGACCTCGCCATGGCGCTGGCCGTTCTCGGTGCGGCCCAGATCGTGCCGGCAGCCGCCATCGCTGACGCGGCATGGGTTGCCGAACTCGGCCTGGACGGCCGGCTGCGACCGATTCGGGGCGTGCTGCCGGCCGTCATCGCTGCCAAGCATGCGGGTGTGCGCCGGGTCGTCGTTGCCGAGGGCAACGCGGCTGAAGCGGCGCTCGTCACCGGGCTCGACGTACGCGGGGCACGCACCCTCGCCGATGTGATCGCCTGGCTGCGCGACGGCGCGCCGGCGCCGGCCGTCGCCGCACCCGGGTTCGACGTTGGCGTCGAGGTCGACGCCGACGCAGTTGACCTTGCCGACGTCGCCGGGCAGGCGGCGGCGAAACGCGCGCTCGAGGTTTCGGCTGCGGGTGGGCATCACCTCTACCTGGTCGGCCCGCCCGGGGCAGGCAAGACGCTGCTCGCCGAACGGCTGCCCGGGCTGCTCCCCGAACTCGACGACAGCGCCGCGCTGGAGGTCACCGCCGTGCACTCCGTGGCCGGCGCGCTGGCCGGGCGCGCACGCTTACTGCGCAGAGCACCCTTCCAGGCGCCTCATCACACCGCCTCGGTCGCCGCGCTGGTGGGCGGCGGCTCAGGCGTTGCCAGTCCCGGAGCGATATCGCTGGCCCATCGCGGCGTGCTCTTCCTGGACGAGGCCCCGGAGTTCCAGACGTCGGTGCTTGACGGGCTGCGTCAACCGCTCGAGAGCGGCACGGTGGTGCTGCACCGCAGTCACGGAGTCGTGAGCTATCCGGCGCGCTTCCTGCTTGTGCTCGCCGCAAACCCGTGCCCGTGCGGCAGCCGGGCGAGGGACTGCTCATGCGTTCCCGCAGCCCGCCGGCGGTATCGCCAGCGGCTGTCCGGCCCGCTGCTCGACCGGATCGACATCCGGCTGTCCGTCGATCCGGTGCCTCGTGCCGAGCTGTTCGACGAGTCGACCCAGCATGAGTCGAGCGCCGCAGTGGCCGCTCGTGTCGGCTCGGCCCGCGGGGCCGCGGTGCAGCGCTGGCAGGCGGCGGGCTGGCAGACGAACGGTGAGGTACCCGGCCGTGCGCTGCGTCAGCGGCCGTGGCGACTGCCGCGCGCCACGGTGTATCCGGCCGAACAGCACCTCGATCGTGGCGCGCTGAGCGTGCGCGGGTTTGATCGTGTGCTTCGCATCGCCTGGACCGTCGCCGATCTCGCCGGCCACGCAATTCCCGACGCCGACGACATGGCCGAGGCGGTCTTCCTGCGCACCGGCCGCTCGGCCGCGTGGGCGGCGTGAGCGACGTGGACGCCGGAATCCCAGCAGGTCAGGGTGCCGGCGACGACGAGGTGCTGATCGCCCGCGCCTACCTGAGCAGAGTGGCCGAGTCAGCGTCGATCCCGGTCTGGGACTGGGTGCGGCGCCTCGGCCCGGTCCAGGCGGCCGCGTCCATCCGGGCCGGCGACATCCCGCCCGACGTCGCCGCGGCGACGAGCGCGAGGCGCGATTTCGCCGACCCCGAATCCGACCTCGACGCGGGCTCGCGGCACGGCATGCGCCTGGTGGTACCTGAGTCCCCGGACTGGCCGCATTTCGCGATGGCCGCGTTGGAGGGCGCGGCTCGCGCCCGGTTGCAGGAGTACCGCGCCGGCACACGGCGCCATCGTGAAGGCGGCGAGCCAGTGCCGCCGCTCGCGTTGTGGGTCAAGGGCACAGCCGAACTCTCGACGGCGGCCCTGCGGTCCGTCGCGATAGTGGGCTCCCGGGCATCAACGGCCTACGGGGAACATGTCACCGCCGAACTCGCATACGGCTTGGCGTCGCGGGCTGTCGAGATCGTGTCCGGAGGCGCGTACGGCATCGACGCGGTGGCGCACCGTGGCGCGCTGGCAGCCGGCGAACCGACCTTCATCGTGTCGGCCGGTGGGCTCGACCGGCCATATCCAGCCGGAAACGCCTCGCTGTACGAGCGTGTTTCCGAGGCGGGGTTGCTCATCTCGGAGAGCCCGCCAGGTGCCGCGCCGCAACGGCACCGCTTCCTCACCCGCAATCGGCTGATCGCTACCCTGTCGACCGGCACCATCGTGGTCGAGGCGGCGGCTCGGTCCGGAGCCTTGAACACCGCTCGTCACTGTCAGGTGCTGGGCAGGCCGCTGATGGTCGTGCCTGGCCCGGTCACGTCGGCCATGTCCGCCGGTTGTCATGCCCTGTTGCGGCGCAGTTCCGAACCAGGGTTGCTCGTGACCTCGGTCGATGACGTTCTCGCGATTGTGGGCTCGGTGGGAGAGGGATTGCCGGTCATGTCACGCGAGGCGCCGGTCGATCCCGCTGATCTCCGTACGGTCTTGGACCGGCTGGACCCGATCGCCCGCCGGGTCTTTGACGGCATGCCGGTGCGACAACCGGCTCGTGAGGACGATCTGGCACGGCGCAGTGGCGTATCGGCCGTCGAGGTGACCCGGGCGCTTCCCGCATTGCGCCTTGCCGGGCTCATCGAATCGACCGACGAAGGCTTCCGAATGGCGGCACCGTTTCGCAAGAGGCCTTCGCGAGACGCGCGGTGAGCGTGGCGACTTGACCGCGGTGCACCTGCCGCGCACCGTCAGGGCATGGCGCGCGCTGGCGACGGCAGGGTGGACCTGGTGGCGCTGCGGGCGGCGTTGCCGTGCGGCATGGGCGAGATCGTTGATTCGTTCGAGCGTCACCTGCGGCTCGAGCGCAACCGATCGGTGCACACAGTCCGTGCGTACATCGGTGACGTGGTCAGCCTGCTCGATCACCTCGGCCGGCTCGGTGGCCGGAAGGTCGCTGATCTGGACCTGCGGGTATTGCGCAGCTGGCTTGCCAAGCAGCGTGCGACGGGCGCGGCTCGCAGCACGCTCGCGCGTCGTGCCGCCTCGGCGCGGACGTTCACCGCCTGGGCGCACGCCGCCGGGCATCTCGACGTCGATCCGGGTGGGCTGCTCGCCGGTCCACGACCGCACCGCGTGCTGCCACCGGTGCTCGGCGCCGACGAGGCCGGTGCGCTGATGGCCGCGGAGCCGGACGAGCCGACGCCGCTTGATCGTCGTGACCGGCTGATCGTCGAGATGCTGTATGCAACCGGCATGAGAGTGGGCGAGCTCGTACACCTCGATGTCGACGACGTCGACCGTGGGCGCCGAGTGGTGCGAGTGTTCGGCAAGGGATCGAAGGAGCGCATGGTGCCCTATGGCCTGGCCGCCGAGCGAGCGCTGGACGACTGGCTACGCAACGGACGGGCCGCCCTCGCGACCGTCTCGAGCGGGTCAGCGCTCCTCCTGGGCGCCCGCGGCGGGCGCATCGATCAGCGCTCGGTGCGCCGCGTGGTGCACGAGCGGCTCGGCCGAGTTCCAGGCGCACCTGACCTCGGCCCGCACGGACTCCGGCACACCGCTGCCACCCATCTTCTCGACGGGGGAGCGGACCTTCGGGCGGTGCAGGAACTGCTCGGGCATGCAAGCCTCGCCACGACCCAGATCTACACGCATGTCTCGGTCGACCGGCTGATGCGCGAATACGCGCGAGCGCACCCACGCGCGTAATACACGCCGAGCCGCTGAGTCGAAAGAAACAGCCGTGCTGTCACGTCGCCTCACGAGTCGAGCGCGGTCACTGTCGTGACGGCCGGCCACGGTAGCAAGCGCACCGGGCCGAGCGGGCGCAACAGCAGCATCGGGTCGAAGTAGGCCTCGCCGCGTCGCGCTCCCCAGTGCAGACACCGATCCACCTGGCATCGGCCGTGCTTGCCGTGTACGACGCCGATGGGCTCTCCTGCCGCCACAGCCGAGCCCGCCGGCACGAGCGGGCGGACCGGCTCGTATTCGGTGCGGACGCCGTCGGCGTGCGCGATGACGACGAGTCCTCGCCCGGCCACCTGCCCGGCGAACGTCACGCGGCCGGAGCCTGCTGCAACGACGACCCCCGCGGCCGCCAGATCAACACCGCGATGGCCCGCGGCATAGGGCGACGGTGGTGGCTGAAAGGGGCGTACGACGACGAGCCGACCCGGCAGCGGCGCGCGGTACCGAACGTCAGAGCGGCCGGCCGGTGCACGGGGCGCGCTGACCGGAGCGGCAGGCGGCGAACCTGCGCCACTGAGCAGCCAGCCCGCAAGGAGCAGCACGCAGCCCGGCCCGGCACGGCGGCGCAGCCGGCGCCCAGCCGGGGCAGGTGGGCACTGGGCTGCCAGCGATCTGTCAATGCGCATGCCTGCGAGCGTGCCGGGCGATCGAGCCTGGCGCAGGGTCGCGTGGCGATCTGTGGACGAGCGAGACGGTCATCCACAGGACTTGACAACCGAAGGGTGTTCCCTAGCCGCCACCGGATGCTCCTTAGCCGGGTTCGGCGGCGACAACCTAGGGACTTGTCCCGATGCCCGAGCCCTCCTCAGAAGCGCAATCTCACTGTTGTCGGCGCTTGCCGACGAGATTCAGGAGGACAGGATGATCCACCCGAGCACCGCGTCAGAGGCTGAAGTGGCGTACCGGCGTGAGCGGATTGCCGAGGACTTCCGGCGCACGGGCGCCCGCCCGCGCCGCGACCGTTCTGGCGTGGCCGAGCGCCTACGCTGGCATCGCCGCCACGACCGCGCCGCTGCATGACGGCGGGCGCGGCGCGATGACAATCGCGTCGACACATGTCGTAAGCGGCCCCGATGGGGGCCGCTTGGGGGCAGGGGATCGACGTTTGTCGGCATCTGCCGTCAAGATTGCACCTGTGCCCCGTCCAACCAACCCGCTCATCGGTCGCGGAGTCGAGCTGACCACGCTGCAGCGACGGCTCGACGAGGCGACAGAGCGCGATGCCGGGGCGCTTGTGCTGTCCGGTGACGCAGGGGTCGGCAAGACGAGGCTGCTCGCGGAGATCACCGCGCGCTCGGACGCCGCGGGCATGATCACGCTGATCGGCCATTGCATCGACTTCGGCGACGCGGGCATGCCCTACGTGCCGTTCAGTGAGGCTTTCGGTCGTCTTGCGGCCGACCGCCCGGAGTTGGCCGAGCCGTTGCTCGCGGAGTTTCCGCCGATTGCCCGCCTCATCCCGACCCAGCGGGTCATCAGCGCGCCGGCGGCCTCGCCGGACGAACGCATCGAACGCGGCGCACTGTTCGAGGCCGTGCTGGGGGCCCTCACCGCGCTGGCCGAGCAGGACCCGGTCCTGCTGGTGGTCGAGGACGCGCACTGGGCCGACCAGTCCACCCGCGACCTGCTCGGCTTCATCCTGGCCCGGCTGCGCGACCAGCGGATGGCGGTAATCGTCAGCTATCGCAGCGACGACCTGCACCGGCGCCATCCGCTTCGCCGCACCGCGGCGGAATGGTCACGCCTGCCCCGGGTCGAGCGCCTGCACCTGCCGCCGCTGGACCAGGACGAGGTCCGCGCGCTGATCCGCTCGCTCAACCCCGAGCCGCTCACCGAGCCCGATATCCGCCGCATCATCGACCGCTCCGAGGGCAATGCGTTCTTCACCGAGGAGCTGGTGGCCGCGGCAAACGAGTGCGCCAACACCGGCATGATCCCGGCCGAACTGGCCGATCTCCTGCTCGTTCGCCTCGATCGGCTCTCCGACGAGGCCCGCCACGTCATCCGGGTTGCCGCGGTAGCGGGCCGGCGCGTCTCGCACGACCTGCTCGCCGAGGTTGCCGACCTGCCCGACACCCCCCTTGACGCCGCCCTGCGCGAATCGATCGACGCGCACCTGCTCGAACCACGCGGCGACGCGGGCTACGGATTCCGCCACGCCCTGCTCGCCGAAGCCGTCTACGACGACCTGCTGCCGGGCGAGCGGGTGCGCCTGCACGCCGCCTACGCAGCCGCGCTGGCCAAGATGGTCGAGGGCACCGCCGCCGAGATGGCGCGCCACGCGCGCGAGTCGCATGACCTTGCCACCGCCTTCGAGGCCAGCATCCGCGCAGGCGACGAAGCGATGACCGTCGGTGCACCGCAAGAGGCAATGCGCCACTACGAGACCGCGCTCGAGATGGGGCCGGCCGTGGCGCCGGATGCCGGAGTCATCCCCAAGTTGGTCATCGACGCATCCGAGGCAGCCATGGCAGCGGGCCACCCGCACCGGGCGTTTCATCTCGTGAGCGCTCAACTCGACGAACTGCCCGTCGACATCGACCCCAGGCTGCACGCGATGTTGCTCTACGCCATGGCCACTGCGTCATTCTTTGTCGACGACATCGACTTCGACGTCCTTGCGGCCACGTCCGAAGCGCTGCGGCTCATCCCGGTCGAACCGGTCAGCGTCTTTCGGGCCAGGGCAGCCGCACTGCACGCGCGTGCGGCGATGGTCCGTAACCGCGGCGACGACGCCGAGCGGTGGGCCAACGAGGCGGTCGAAGCGGCACGCGTGCTCGGCCGCCCCGAGGCTGCCGCCGATGCCCACATCACCCTCGCCCTGCTGCGTCGTCGCGCCGGAGAGCCCGCCGCTGCGGCGCACGGCCTGACCGAAGCGGCCCGGCAGGCGAACGCGGCCCGCGATATCACGGCCGAACTACGCAGCCGGCACAACCTCGGCGGCGTCTACTACGACCAGGGTGATCTCGACCAGTCGCTGCAGGCGCATGAGACGAACATCGCGCGCGCTCGTGAGCTCGGCCGGCCCTGGACCGCCTACGCGCTCGAGTCACGAGTGCTCGGGTCCGTGGTTCAGTACGTGCGCGGGGAATGGGACGCGAGTGCACGCCTGGCGGAGGTTGCCGGGGAATCGCCGCCCGCCCTGGCCGAGGCGATGCTGGCTGCCGCCGGTATGGCCGTGCGCGCCGGGCGCGGTGATGTGGCGGCCCTCGACCTACTGCCACGGCTGCGCGCATGGTGGCAGCGCGACGGCCTCATCGCGATTCTCTCCGGCGGCGCGGCGATCGACCTCTACGTCGACGCGGGCCAGACCAACCGAGCGCTCGACGTGCTCGACGAGATGGTCACGGCCGTCGCCGACCTGTGGCAACAGCCCTGGTTCCTCGGCCGGATCCGGCTATCCGCGTTGGGCCTCGCGGCCCTTGCCAGCACGGTCGCGACCCAGCCGGCAGCGGGCCGCGCCGAGGCGGTCGAGCGGGGCCGCGCGCTTGTCGAGACCGGCCGTACGACCCTCGAGCGTGGCCGGCCGTTCGGCGGACGGCTCGGCGTCGAGGGCACCGCGTGGCTGGCGCGACTGGAGTCCGAATGGGCCAGGCTGCGGTGGCTGGCCGATGTCAGCCCGCCCGACGTCGACGAGCACATCGCGTTGTGGCAGAAGGCCGTCGACGGGTTCGACTACGGTCACGTCTTCGAGCAGGCGAGATCGCGGGCCCGGCTCGCGGCCGTCCTGCGCGCCGCCGGGCGAGGTGGCGATGCCGCTCTGCAGGCCGCCGAGGCCCGTGAGGTCGCGGCGCGGCTGGAGGCAGAGCCGCTGCTGGCTGAGTTGCGCACGCTCGGCACGTCGCGGTCCGCGAGCCAGGTGGCCGCAGGGCCGAGTGCGCTGACCGGGCGTGAACACGACGTCATCGCCCTCATCGTCGAGGGTCGTACCAATCGTCAGATCGCGCGTCAGCTCTACATCAGCGAGAAGACCGTCAGCGTGCACGTGTCGAACATCCTCGCCAAGCTCGGGGTCCGCAGCCGCACCGAGGCCGCTGCCGTCGCCCGGCGCGACGGCCTGCTCCGCTGAACCCGCATCACAGCGCGCCCGCCGCGATAAGCAGCGGCTTGTCGTACCGGTCCTGGGCGCAGCACCGCCCGAAGTAGGACAACGCGGCAACGCCGGGCACTGGGTCGGGTGAGTTGGTCGTCCCCGACGTGGTGCGGCTAGACTCGACTCCGCGACCTCGCAAGAGGTCGACTTCGCGTGCCCGCCCGACGCTCCACGAAGCGCAGGCGCTGTCGGGTAGGCGGCCACCTCGGTCCGACCGGTTGATCCGGGCGGCGGAACATGGCCGCGACACCGGGCACCAGGGCGGCGGGCCACCCGGCCCGTCCGCGACAACCGAGGCCAGCGCTCGACGAACTGCACGAGCAGTCCGCCGGCGCACGCACAGCAAGGAGGGCGACCCGGCATGGCCGTCGTCACCATGAAGGAGATGCTCGACTCCGGCGTTCACTTCGGGCATCAGACCCGGCGCTGGAATCCGAAGATGAAGCGGTTCATCTTCACCGAGCGCAACGGCATCTACATCATCGATCTGCAGCAGACCCTCTCCTACATCGACCGCGCCTACGAGTTCGTCAAGGAGACGGTCGCCCACGGGGGCAGCGTCCTGTTCGTGGGCACCAAGAAGCAGGCACAGGAAGCTATCGCCGAGCAATCCACCCGCGTCGGCATGCCCTACGTCAACCAGCGCTGGCTGGGCGGCATGCTCACCAACTTCTCGACCGTCTACAAGCGACTGCAGCGGCTCAAGGAACTCGAGGCGATGGAGCAGACCGGCTGGGAGGGCACAGCCACCAAGAAGGAGCAGCTCATGCTCACCCGCGAGAAGGACAAGCTCGAGCGCACGCTCGGCGGCATCCGCGAGATGAGCAAGGTGCCAAGCGCGGTCTGGGTCGTCGACACCAAGAAGGAGCACATCGCCGTCGGCGAGGCGCGCAAGCTGGGCATCCCGGTCATCGCGATTCTCGACACCAACTGCGATCCGGACGAGGTCGACTACAAGATCCCCGGCAACGACGACGCGATCCGCTCTGCCGCCCTGCTCACGCGGGTCGTGGCCGACGCGGTCGCCGACGGCCTGGTCGCGCGCGCCGCGGCCGCCGCCAACGCCGGCCGGGACGAGAAGCCCGAGCCGGGCCGTCTGGCCAGCGACGAGCCACTGGCCGAGTGGGAGCGCGAGCTTCTCCAGCCGGCGGGCGCCGCACCCGAGGCGACGTCCTCGCCCGAGGCCGGCCCCGCGGCGTCCTCCGAATCCTGATCCTTCGACAGCTAGGAAAAGACACGAGATGGCGAACGTCTCCGCCGCAGAGGTAAAGAGGCTCCGCGACGCCACCGGCGCCGGCATGATGGACAGCAAGAAGGCGCTCGAAGAGGCAGACGGCGACTTCGACAAGGCAGTCGAACTGCTGCGCATCAAGGGTGGCAAGAAGGTACAGAGCCGCGGCGAGTCCCGTGTGGCGTCCAACGGCCTGGTCGCCGCGGCCGAGGGTGCGATGATCGAGCTGGCCTCCGAGACCGATTTCGTCGCCAAGAACGAGCAGTTCCAGACGCTCGCGGGCGACATCGTCGCGCACTTCGCGAGTTCCGCGGCAACCGATGCGTCGTCACTGCTGACCGAGAAGCTCAAGGACGGCCGCACCGTCGGTGAGAACATCGAGGCACTCGCGGCGGTCATCGGCGAGAAGCTGGAGTTGCGCCGCGCGGTCAAGCTCGACGGTCAGGTGGCTACGTACCTGCACAAGAAGGCCTCCGACCTGCCGCCGCAGGTGGGCGTGCTCGTGCAGTTCAGCGGCGACGACCTCGCGGCTGCCCGCGGCGCGGCCATGCAGATTGCCGCCATGCGTCCGCGTTTCCTGACCCGCGACGAGGTGCCCGCCGACCTCATCGAGACCGAGCAGCGCGTCGCCGAGGCGAAGGCCCGCGAGGACGGCAAGCCTGAGGCGGCGCTGCCGAAGATCATCGAGGGCTCCGTCAACGGCTTCTTCAAGGCGAATGTCCTGCTTGAACAGCAATCGGTGCAAGACAACAAGAAGACGGTCAAGTCACTGCTCGACGAGTCGGGCGTGACTGCTACCGCCTTCGCGCATTTTGAGGTGGGTCGGGTCTGACGACGCTGTTTGCTGCCGGGTAGGGCAGGATCAGCGACGAGACACGGGCAAGACGAGAGGAGCGGCCGCCGATGACCGAGCAGGATTCGGCGGCTCCTTCGTTGCCCGATCGTTCGACGACGCCCATCGTGCCCACAGGGTCTAGCGGGGGGCTGCCCTACCGCCGGGTGCTGCTCAAGCTGTCCGGCGAGGTCTTCGGTGGCGGCTCCATCGGCGTCGACCCTGACGTCGCGCACGCTCTCGCCCGCGAGATCGCGGGTGTGGTTGCGTCCGGAACGCAGGTGGCCGTCGTCGTCGGCGGCGGTAACTTCTTCCGCGGTGAGGAACTGCAGCAGCGCGGCATGGACCGCGATCGCGCCGACTACATGGGCATGCTCGGCACCGTCATGAACTGCCTGGCCCTGCAGGACTTTCTGGAGAAGGCGGGCATCCCCACCCGCGTGCAGACCGCGATCACGATGGGACAGGTCGCCGAGCCCTATATCCCGCGACGGGCCGAACGGCACCTGGAGAAGGGGCGCGTGGTCATCTTCGGCGCCGGCGCCGGGCTGCCGTACTTCACCACCGACACCGTGGCGGCGCAGCGCGCGCTCGAGATCGGCTGCCAGGTGCTGTTGCTGGGCAAGAACGGGGTCGACGGGGTGTACGACGCCGATCCGCGCACGCATCCCGAGGCCGTCAAGTTCGACACGATCAGCTACGACGACGTGCTGCGGCAAGGCCTGCAGGTAGCCGACGCCGCGGCGTTCAGTCTGTGCCGCGACAACGGGATGCCGATCGTGGTCTTCGAGCTCGCCGACGGCAACATCGCGCGGGCCGCGCGTGGTGAGAAGATCGGCACGCTCGTGAACAAGACGGGTTGACCGCTGTGACAGGGAGAATGCAGCCGTGATCGACGAGACGCTCTTCGAGGCCGAAGAGAAGATGGAAAAGGCAATTGGCGTGGTCCGCGACGAGCTGGGCGGTATCCGCACCGGCCGCGCGACCCCCAATGCGTTCGCCCGGCTGAACGTCGACTACTACGGCTCACCGACGCCGATACCGCAGATGGCCTCGGTGAGCATCACCGAGGCACGCATGGCCGTCATCAAGCCGTATGACGCGTCCCAGCTCGGCGCGATCGAGAAGGCGATCCGCGACAGCGATCTCGGCGTGAACCCCACCAACGACGGCACGCTCATCCGGATCGTCTTCCCGCAGCTCACCGAGGAACGCCGCCGCGAAATGGTGAAGGTTGCGCGGCACAAGGGCGAGGAAGGCAAGGTCTCGATCCGGTCGGTGCGCCGGCACTGTAAGGACAAGCTGGACCGTCTTGCCAAGGACGGCGAAGTCGGCGAGGACGACGTCCGCCGCGCCGAGGCTGAGCTCGAGAAGACAACTGGCAAATACACGTCGCACGTCGACGAAATGGTCAGGGCCAAGGAAGCCGAGCTGCTCGAGGTCTAATGAGTGATCATCCGACCGCTCACATTCCCCGGGTGGCGGGTGCACGCTCGTCGCGGCATCGCCGACCTGAACCTGGCGATGAGGACGCGGTAGATCTCACCGCGCTCATTGCTGAGTACCGCCAGGTCGCGGGTGGCCGTCGACACAGCCGGCATGCCGCCGACGACGAGCCGGACGACAACGCCAGCGCCGTCGCGGCGAGCCCTGCGACGGTCGCCGAAGAGCCGGCCGCGCCGGCGAAGACCTCGCGAGCCGGGCGCAACCTACCCGCCGCGATCGGCGTCGCGCTGGGCCTGGGCGCGGCCATCGTGGCCAGCCTGTTCGTCTACCGCCCGAGCTTCGTTGCCATCGCGATCCTTGCCGTCGCATACGGCATCTACGAACTCGTCACCGCGATCCGAACCGTCGAGGCTCGACCGCCACTGCTACCCCTGCTGGTGGGCGGGGTGTCGATGGACGTGGCTGCGTGGTACCGCGGCCCGAGCGGGCTGGTCGTGGCGCTGCTCGTAACGGTCTGCGGGGTGAGTATCTGGCGTCTCGCCGATGGCGCATCCGGGTATCTGCGTGACGTGTCGGCCTCCGTGCTCGTGTTGATCTACCTACCCCTGCTTGCCGGATTCGCAGTGCTCCTCGCCCATCCCGACGACGGCGCGGCTCGAGTGCTCGCCTTCATCGGCACCGTCGTGTGCAGCGACACCGGCGGGTACGCCACCGGAGTGCTGTTCGGCAAGCATCCGCTCGCGCCGGTCGTCTCCAAGGGCAAGACCTGGGAGGGCTTTGCCGGCTCTGTCGTGGCGTGCTGCGCTTGCGGCGCGCTGATCATGACGCTGACCTTCCATCAGGAATGGTGGAAGGGGGCGCTGTTCGGTCTGGCGATCGTCGTCACGGCCACCCTCGGCGATCTGGGCGAGTCGATGATCAAGCGCGATCTCGGACTGAAGGACATGGGCAAGCTGCTGCCCGGGCACGGCGGGATCATGGACCGACTCGATTCGCTGCTGCCCTGTGCAGCCGTCGCCTATCTCGTCCTGTCTGCCTACGTGCCCACCTAGATGACTGATTCCGTGAAGGCGGTCAGTGGTCGTAGGCGATCAGGGATCGTTTGCTGGGGTTGCCGGTGGTCCAGTTGTGCCAGATGCCGGTGGCCATGGCGAGCAGGCGTTGCGCGACGCGGGTGAAGACCCCTGCCAGGGTGCGCCCGCCGTGGCGTTCGAGGTGAAGTTGGCCCTTGAGGGTTTGGTTGACCGACTCGATCCACTGGCGGATGCCGCCGAGGTTGCCGTTGCGGTAGGTCTCGTCCTTGCGGTCGGGGCGCAGCAGCCGCAGCCCCATCGCCTCGGTGAGCTGGTGGAACTGCCGGCCGGCGAAGCCCTTGTCGGCCAGCAGGACCTGTCCGGTGCGGATGAGATGGTGGTTGTGGTCGAGCAGTGCGGCCACGACGACGCGCTCGCCGATCTTCGGGTTGGCCAGGCACCACATGATTGGCATCCCGTCGCCGGCGCAGACCAGGTAGAGCTTGAACCCCCAGAAGTAGCGCGAGTAGCTGGCGCAATATCCGTAGCCGGCGTGCCCGGCCAGCTCGGAGCGCTTGACCGTCTCCCGGGACGTGCCACACGGCACCGGCGTGGCGTCGGTCATCCACAGGTCGTCGAACCAGGACGGGCACGCCGCCGCCAACGCGAGGATCGCCCGGCACAGCAGCCCGTGCGCGTTCTTCAGCCGCTTGTGATAGCCCGCCTGCTGGGGCAGATTCGGGAACATCGCCCGCCACTGGGCGCTGCCGTGCAGATGCCGGATCCAGCGCCGCTCGGACCGAAACCCGAGCAGCACCTGCGCCACCGCCAGGGTGATCAGCTCGCTGTCGGACAGCTCCGGTCGCCGGCCACGACCACACCGCGGCGGCACCACATAGTCGTCGACGAACACGTACAGTGCGGTCAGGAGGGTGTCCAGTTCTCTTGTCACAAATTGATCTTGGGCACCCTCTCCCCATGCCCCGCGCAACGACACACCACACGACGTTCACGGAATCACTCATCTAGTGGTGGTCACGACGTGCCAGTCTGGCAGGTATGTACGAGTCACCCGCCGAGGTCGGCGCCTTGCAGGACCTGCTCGATCGCAGCTTCGAGGTCGCGTCCGAGCACTTGACGTCGATCATGACGCCACCGCGGCGTTTGAGCGCGCAGCGCTTGATCGATGATCTGTCCGGTATCGCCGTGCTGAACCTCGCCACCGTGACGGCTCGGGGCGAGCCTCGGCTGAGCGCGGTCGACGGCCACTTCCTGCACGGGCGCTGGCACTTCACCACGTCGGCCACGTCGCCGAAGGCGCGCCAGCTTCGGGCCCGGTCGGCGACGAGCGCGTCGTACACACCACGCGACGGCTACGGGGTGTTCTGCCACGGCCGGGCACACTTCCTCGATCGCGCGACGCCGGAATTCATCGAACTGCACGAGCACTGTGTGCGCACCTACGGCGAGTCACCCGACGAGTGGGGCGGCGATATCGCCTACGTCCGCGTCGAAGCGTCCTGGCTGGTCGGCTTCGAGTTCGCGCGAGAGGACGGAGCAGGGTGAGTGCGTCGCATGACTTCGACAGCATTGGGCTGACCGCCCTGCGCCAGCGCACGAGCATGAAGTGGTCGAAGTACGGCAGCGACGTGATCCCGCTCTGGGTCGCCGAGATGGACTTCCCGCTCGCCGAGCCGATCCGCCGCGCTGTGCACGAGCTGATCGATCGCGGCGATACCGGCTACCCGGTCGGCAGGCCTCACGTCGAGGCGTTCACGCGTTTCGCGGCGCGCCGCTACAGGTGGAGCGTCGATGCCTGCCTGGCCACGACGGTTCCCGACGTGATGACCGGAGTCGAATACGCCATCGGCACCTGCACCGAACCCGGAGACGGCGTCGCGTTCCTCACCCCCGCATACCCCCCGTTCTTCGTCTCGGTCGAGGCGACCGGCCGGTCGGTCGCCGCGGTCGCGATGGCTCACGACGACGCCCTGCGATGGGTGATCGACCTCGACGAGCTCGATCGGGTCCTGGCCGCCGGGGCAAGGGCGATCCTGCTGTGCAACCCGCACAACCCGACGGGTCGGCGCTTCACCCGCGACGAACTGGCCGGCGTCGCAGCTGTGGCCGATCGGCATGCCGTCACGGTGATCAGCGACGAGATCCACGCGCCGCTGGTTCTCGATCGCGGCGCCGGCGAGCACGTCCCGTTCGCGACCCTCGACGCCGAGTCGGCGCGCCGCGGCGTCAGCCTGCACTCAGCGTCCAAGGGATGGAACCTGCCCGGGCTGAAGGCGGCGATCATGGTCGCCGGCAGCGCTGCCACCGGCGAGCGGCTCACCTCACCGGCCCTGGACGAACTGTCGGAGCGGGCAGGCATCGCGGGAGTGGCCGCCGCCATCGCGGCATTCGACGACGCCGAGGGCTGGCTCGATGACACCGTGGCCTACATCGCGGGCAATCAGCGGCTGGTGCGCGACCTCGCGGCCGCCGCGTTGCCGGGCGCGCGGGTGGGCGGCGCCGAGGCGACGTATCTGGCGTGGCTGGATCTGCGTGCCGTGGCCGCGCTGCGCGGTGGCGAGGCAGCGGACGTGCTTCTTGAGCGAGCGGGTGTCGCCCTGGTGCCGGGCCCCGCGTTCGGCGCCGCGTACCGCGGCTGGGCTCGGCTCAATGTCGGCACGTCCCGGCCCGTGCTGCGCGCCGCGTTCGCGCGCATCGCCGAGGCGCTGGCCTGAGCGGATGGCAGACTCGAGGTCGCGATGAGCTCACTACCTCTTGTCTTCGACGTTCCCCGGCGCGGTATGCCACCTCGGCATCTCGCCGATCTCAGCGAGTCCGAGCGGCGGGCCGCAGTGGTCGAGCTCGGGCTACCGGCCTACCGCGCCGATCAGCTGTCCCGGCACTACTTCGGCCGACTGGAGAGCGACCCGCAGGCCATGACCGATCTGCCGCCGGTCGCCCGCGAGCGCCTCGGTGCCGCACTCCTGCCACCATTGCTGACCGAGCTCCGGCACGTGCAGACCGACGCCGGCACCACGCGCAAGTCGCTGTGGCGCCTGCACGACGGCACCCTCGTCGAGAGCGTCCTGATGCGCTACCCGGATCGGATCACCGTGTGCGTGTCGAGCCAGGCCGGCTGCGGCATGGCCTGCCCGTTCTGCGCGACCGGTCAGGGGGGACTCAAGCGCAACCTGTCCACGGCCGAGATCGTCGATCAGGTCAGGGCCGCGGGCCGCACGGCGGTACGGGGCGAGCTGCCCGGCGGCCCGGCGCGACTGTCGAATGTCGTGTTCATGGGCATGGGCGAGCCGTTGGCCAACTATGGCCGGCTCGTGGGTGCATTGCGTCGGCTGCTCGACCCGTCACCTGCCGGGCTCGGGTTGTCGCAGCGGTCGATCACCGTCTCGACCGTCGGGCTGGTGCCGGCAATCGGGCGCCTTGCCGACGAGGGACTCAAGGTCACCCTTGCGGTCTCGCTGCACGCTCCCGACGACGAGCTGCGCGACACCCTGGTACCGGTGAACACCCGGTGGAAGGTCGGTGAGGTGCTGGCCGCGGCCGATGCCTATGCCGCGCGTACCGGACGCCGGTACTCCATCGAGTACGCGATGATCCGCGACGTCAACGACCAGCCGTGGCGAGCGGATCTGCTGGGCGAGCTGCTGAGCACGCGGCTCGCGCACGTCAACCTGATCCCGCTGAATCCGACGCCCGGTTCGGCCTGGGACGCATCGCCGAAACCTGTTGAGCGCGAGTTCGTGCGCAGGCTTGAATCGCACGGGGTTGCCGTGACGGTGCGAGACACCCGCGGGCGCGAAATCGATGGCGCCTGCGGGCAATTGGCCGCCTCCGGTTGAACCGGGCACAGCGGCCGCCCGCCCCCGGATGGGCGTGCAGCGCCCATCCGGAGGTCGGGAGGTATCAGGCCGTGGCCGGCGCGACCGGGCGGCGGCGCACGGCCAGCATGATCACCACCAGGGTCGCGGCCAGGAAGAGTGCCGACCCGGTGAACGACGTCGCGATTGCATGGGCGAGTTCGTGATGGCGCTCGACGCTGGGCGACACCCCGGCCAGCGGGTGGTGGGCAGCGTTGCGGCTAGACGTACCGAACACGGTCACGAGCACACCGAGGCCGAGCGATCCGCCGACCTGCTGCATGACGTTCACCAGACCCGATGCGGCACCGGCATCCCTGGGCTCGACGCCCACCAGCGAGGCATTGGTCAGCGGGATCATCGCGACCCCCATGCCCAGGCCGAGCAGCGTCATCGGAATCACCACGTTCGGGAAGTACTGCGTGCCCGCCGAGATGCGGGTCAGCCACGCCATGCTGGCCAGCGCCAGGGCCACTCCGCCGATCATGAACCGGTTTGCGCCTACGCGAGGCATGAGCTTGGGGACCGTCCGCACCATCGCGAACAGCGCGATCGTCATCGGCAAGAACGCGAAACCGGCCTTGAGCGGGCTGTAGTCGCGCACTCCCTGCAGGTACTGGGTGAGGAAGAAGAACATGCCGAACATGCCGCCCACGAGTAGAAGCCGAGCGAGGTAGGAGGCGCTTCGCTCCCGGCTGGCGAACAGACGCAGGGGCGTGATCGGCTGCGGCGCCCGCAGTTCGTTCACGACGAACAGCACCAGCAGTACGACGCCGATGACGAAGGAGGCCGTCGTTCCCGCGTCACTCCAGCCGTCGGATGCCGCGCGGACGAATCCGTACACCAGCGACGCCATGCCGATTGTCGAGGTCACCGCGCCGGCCAGGTCGAACCGGCCCGGCTGTTTCGGCGTCTCGGGCAGATAGCGAGGCACCAGGCAGATCAGCGCGATTCCGATCGGGATGTTGATGAACAGGCCCCAGCGCCACGACAGCCAGTCGGTGAGCATGCCGCCGGCGACCAGTCCGACGCTCGCACCGCCGGAGGAGACCGCGCCGTAGAGCCCGATCGCCCGCAGGCGCTCCGGGCCTTCGGTGAAGCGTGACGTGAGCAGAGCGAGGGTCGACGGGGCGGCAATCGCGGCGCCGATGCCCTGCACTGCGCGCGCCGCGAGCAGCCACGACCCGGACTGGGCCAGACCGCCGAGCAGCGAACTGACGGTGAACACGGCGATGCCGACCATGAACATGCGCCGGCGTCCGAGGATGTCGCCCGCGCGGGCGCCGAGTAGAAGGAACCCACCGAAGGTGAGTGTGTAGGCGTTCTGCACCCACGACAGGCTGGTTGGGGAGAAGTCCAGCGTGGACCTGATCTTGGGCAGCGCGATCGTCACGATCGTGGCGTCGAGCATGATCATGAGCTGCCCTGTCAGAATGACGGCAAGAACCAGGGCGGCTCCGGTCCGCGATACGGACGGGCGCTCGCGCACCGGTGTCGGGGCAAGCGAGGTTGAGGTCATTGATTCGTTCGATTCCTTCGGGGGACGAGGACTGCTGCGGTGCTAAAGTGGAGGGGCCCTCCGAAAACTATACGGAGGCCCCCTCCGCTTCGCAAGCGGGTTTGGAGACCGGATTGCGATGACCACCCCGACGAACACCGGGACCCTGTCCCGGCGCCCGAAGCGCGCGGACGCCTGCCGCAACTACGACAAGTTGATCGAGGCGGCCCGTAGCGCCTTCGCCGAGAACGGCGCCGACGCCTCACTTGAGGCGATCGCGCGCGCCGCCGGAGTCGGTATCGGCACCCTCTACCGGCACTTCCCGTCGCGGCAGGACCTCCTCGAAGCTGTCTACATCGAAGAGGTCGAGACGTTGTGCCGCTCGGCCGACGACTTGGGCGAACTCCCGCCGTGGGATGCCCTGGTCTCGTGGCTGCACGGATTCGTCGGCTACGTGGCGGCCAAGCGGGCGCTCTCGGCCGAGTTGCTCGCTACAGTCGGCACGGAGTCAGACGTCTTTCGCAAATGCCATGACGCGATCAGGCTGGCCGGCGAGCCACTTCTCGAGCGCGCCCAGCAGGCGAAGGTCGTACGTCAGGACACCGACTTCATGGACCTGATCCGCATGGTCAGCGGCATCACGATGATCAAGTTCGCTGAGCCCGAGCAGATCGATCGAATCCTCCGCCTGGCGCTCGACGGTCTGCGATACCAGCCCGCAGACGAGCAACCGGCCGGTCGGCGCGGCGCGGCGCGGCCGTAGTCGCGAGCCCCGATCAGGCGCCCGAGCGGCGAAACGTGGCGCGCCATCGAAGACCTTGCACCTCGTCGGTGATCTGCTCGATGCCCACCACCTCGACACCGCCACCGGCGAACGCGGTGATCTCGTCACGGGTCAGCGGCCAGGGCGGCCCGTCGACCTCGCCGTCTCCCGGGTCGCGGCCGGATGCGATGACGAGCAGCGTGCCGCCCGGCGCGATGAAGCTCGCAACAGCGCGTGCGGCACGCTCGTGCAGCGGTACGGGCATGGCTTGCACGGTGATGCTTTCAACGACCAGGTCGAAGGCGTGCCGCCACCGGGCCGGCGCATCGAGCAGGTCAGCTGCCAGGTAGTGAACGGCCGAGGCCGGAAAGCGGCGCTGTGCCGCCAGCACCGCGGACGGTGCGATGTCGAAGGCGGTCGTGTCGTAACCGAGTGATGCCACGTGCTCGGCGTCGTCGCCGAGTCCGGATCCGACGACGAGCGCCCGGCTGCCGCGCGATGCGGCGGTCCGGGCCCAGTCGACGAGCAGCCGAGTCGGCGAACCACGGTCCCACGGGACCCCCGTGCCGCTCCGCTCCGCCGTCGCGTAGAGGCGCTCGAACCAGCCGGTCGGGTCGCCCGCGGCCAGCGACTCGGCGGCCAACCGCCGGGCCTGCTCCTCGGCACTGTCACCGCTCATTGCGCACCCGGCCTGCCGGTAGGACGAGAACGCAGCGACGCGCCCGGCGACCCCAGGTCGCCGAGCCCGCCGCCGCGCGACAGTTGCACTCTCAAGCCGGGGCGCCGTCCTGGAACACGATCTGGCGGACTTCCATCGCGAAGTACTTGGCGTCGGGCCAGCGCGCGGCGATCTCGATCGCCCGCTCGGGAGTGGCACAGTCGACGGTGATGTAGCCCGCGAGTTGCTCCTTGGCCTCGGCGAAGGGCCCGTCCGTCGTCGCCGGGACGCCGTCTCGAACGCGGACGATCTTGCCCTGCGATGCGTCGACGAGCGCTGCGCCGCCGACGAGTTCGCCGGATTCGGTCAGTTCCTTCATGATCACGTCGACGTCGCGGAACAGCGCGTCGCGCTCGGCCTGGGACCAGCCTTCGTAGGTCGCGGGGTTGTTGTAGATCAACAGCATGTACTTCATGTCGACTCCTACGTTTCGGGCGCCTCGGGACGGGTGCCTTTCACCCGAGACATCGGAACGGGCGCGCACATCTCGACACCAGCCGCGAAACAGTGTCCGACACCGTCCCACAGGATTGTGCCCACTGGCTGCTCAGTGCCCGCGAGACACCCGTCCGGGCCGGACCAGGCCCGTCTCGTAGGCGAGGATCGCAGCCTGGACCCGGTCGCGCAGGCCGAGTTTCGCGAGGATGCGCTTGACGTGCGTCTTGATCGTCGACTCCTCCACCACGAGCGATTCGGCGATCTCACCGTTGGACAGGCCACGGGCGAGCAGTTCCAGGACGTCGCGTTCGCGGGGCGTGAGGGCGGCGAGCCGTCGCCCCAGCGCCGGGTCGAGTGCCGGCTGGTGCGCCATCTGCTCGATGACCCGTCGGGTGACCGAGGGGGAGAGCAGCGACTCGCCGGACGCGATGGTGTGGATGGCGGCGATGAGCTGCTCGGGCCGGGTCCGCTTGAGCACGAATCCGGACGCGCCAGCGCTCAGCGCACCGAAGATGTAGTCGTCGTCCTCGAACGTGGTCAGGATCAGGATCCGCGCCTGCGGTGCGGCGGCAAGGATCTCGCGTGTCGCCCCGATGCCGTCGAGGTTGGGCATCCGCACGTCCATGAGCACGACATCCGGTTGCAACGTCGCTGTTCGTTCGACCGCCTCGCGGCCGTCGGCGGCCTCCCCGACGACCTCGATCGTCTCGTCGCTGGAGAGCACCGCACGCAACCCGGCGCGCATGAGATCGTCGTCATCGACGACGAGGACGCGCCGCCGGCTGCTCACGAGAGCGCCGGGCTGTGCGGAAGCCGGGCGTGCAGCCGGAACGTGCCGTCCTCGGCCTGTGCCTGCAGCGTGCCGCCGAGCAGATTGGCCCGCTCCCGCATGCCGACGATGCCGTGCCCGCCACCGTGCGTCGATCTCGTCGAGGTCGTCGGGTTGGACACGGCGATCTCGACGGCGTCGGGCTGGAACACCACGGCGACCTCGGCGCTGCCATGACCGTGGCGCGCCGCGTTGGTCAACGCCTCCTGCAGGATGCGGTAAGCCGCCCATGCGACGCTTCGGGGCAGCCCCTGGCGTGAGCCGCGCACGTCGGTGGCGATCGCCAGGCCGTTGCTGCGGTGACGGTCGAGAAGTTCGTCGATCGCCGCGGGATCGGCCGGAGCCGGCTCGGGATCGTCGTCGCGCAGGGCACGAACCAGCCGGTCGATCTCGTCGATGGTGCCGCGGGCGACGTCCTCGATCGTGCAGATCGCCCGGCGCGCACCGTCCGCGTCGCGTTCCTGCAGCAGCCGGGCCGCACCCGCCTGCATGAGAATGACATTGATCGCGTGCCCGGCAGAGTCGTGCAGTTCGCGGGCGATACGCAGGCGTTCCTCGGCCGCAGCCAGGCGCGTCTCGCGCTCTGCCTCACGCTCGATGCGCTCTGCCCGCCGTTCCAGTTCGGCGATGCGTTCGCGGCGCAACCGGGTGATCTCGCCCACGGTGAAGGCGCCGGCCACCGATACCGCCCAGAACAGCACGCCCGGCGCCATCCCGTCGCCCCAGTAGCCGCTCGCGGCGAACACGCCTGCGGCGACGGGCACGAACGCGGCGGCGGCTGCTCGCGCGGCATAGCGGCGCGTGCGGCGCGGCTCACCGCCGCAGGCAACCGCCACGGTGTAGACGGCCACGACGCAGCCGAACGGGAAGTCCACCGCGTAGTGCAGCCCGATCAGCGCGACGGTGGCCGCGGCGATCACGACGTACGCGGTCAGCGGGGCGCGCCGGCGCATCATCAGCGGCAGTGATGCCGTGAGCGCCAGTGCGACGCCCGGACCGTCCAGCCCGCCTGCGTCCGGCGACGGAGTGCCCAGACCGCGCGATGCCATCACCGCAAGCGATGCGGCGAGCACGACGGCGGCAATGCTCGCGTCGACGGCCAGTTTGGCTCGCATCACGCCGTTGAGGGTAGATGCCGCAGCGGCCGGGCGAGTCACCCTTGCGGGTCATCCGGCACACCCCCGTAGGGGGACAACGGGATCACCCCGTGGTGGCTTTCCGCCGCGCGCGCAGCGCTCATAGCGTCGCTGCCACCTCAAACCCGCTCCGCCAAACCCCCTGTAGGAGGTGGTCCAACGGTGGCTGCGACCCGCTCGCCGGCCGGATCCAGTGCCTTGCTCGCGAGGCCGGCGTGAGGGCGGCCGCACTGGCCGCCCTCGGGGTCGTCGGCGGATTCGTCGTCGGCGTCGTGCTCTCCGACCTGATCGCGATGGTCGGAGTGTTCGTGTTCGATCGCGTCGCCGGGGTCAGATTCCTGCCCCTGTACCTCGCCGTCGCGTGCGCGGTCGGCGGCCCGCCGCTCGACCGCCGCTCACGATCGAGGCGTCGAGGATGACGCTGACCCGTCGGCAGTTGCTGCAGCTGGGCCTCGTCGCGGTGGCCGTGGGACCGCTCGGTGCCTGCACTGCAGGCGGGCGGCGAACCGACACCGTCGGCGATGTTGCGTTCGACCATCCGCTTCAGATCCCGCCGCTCGCGGCGTCGCATCGTGATGGTGACGGGCGCCTGGTCTTCGACCTGACCGCCCGGACCGGGAGTCGGACGTTCCGTTCCGGAAAGAGCACGCCCACCTGGGGCTTCAACGGCGATTACCTGGGCCCCACGCTGCGTGCGAGACGTGGCGAGCAGGTCGCAATCAACGTCCACAACGCCCTCGACGAGACGACCACCGTGCACTGGCACGGAATGCACCTACCCGCCCACGCGGACGGCGGCCCGCACCAGCCGATAGCACCGGGACAAACCTGGTCGCCGAGCTGGCGGATCGACCAGCCCGCCACCACGCTGTGGTACCACCCTCACCCGCACGGTGAGACCGAAAAGCACGAGTACCGCGGGCTGGCGGGCATGTTCATCCTCGACGACGACGCCGAAGGCGCGCTCGACCTGCCGCGCACTTACGGCGTCGACGACATCCCCGTCATCGTCTCGGACAAGCGCTTCCGTCGAGACGGCCGATTCGACGAGAGCGACCACGGGGTGACCGGCCTGCTCGGTGACACCCTGCTCGTGAACGGCACCCTCGGCCCGTATCAGCACGTGGCGACCGCGCGGATCAGGCTGCGCCTGCTCAACGCCTCGACCGCCCGGATCTACTCATTCGGGCTGACCGACCACCGGCCGTTCCTGCTGATCGGCACCGATGGCGGCCTGCTCGAACAGCCGTACCAAACCGGCCGCGTCCAGCTGTCTCCCGGAGAGCGCGCCGAGATCGTCGTCGCCATGAGCGCCGATGAGCGGATCGTTCTGCGGTCCTTCCCACCCGACCTCGGCACCGACCGGGGCATCAACGTCCTCGCGGGCGGCGAGGACTCGTTCGACGTGCTCGAACTGCGGGCCGCACCGTCGTTGCGCAGATCCGCCGCGGTGCCGGCTCGGCTCGTCGACGTCCCGGCACTCGACCCGGACGATGCCGTCCGGATCCGGACGTTCGCCATGGCGGGGCGCCGTATCAACGGCAAGAAGATGGACATGGGCCGCATCGATGAGGTGATCACCAAGGACACCGTCGAGATCTGGCAGGTGACCAATCATCATGACGAGCCGCACAGCTTCCACGTGCACGATGTGCAGTTCCAGGTCCTGACCATCGGCGAGGCAGCGCCACCACCCGAGCTGGCCGGATGGAAGGACACGGTCTACCTGCCGCCGCGGGTGCCCATCCGGCTCATCATGCGCTTCACCGAGTACTCCGACCCCGCGACGCCGTACATGTACCACTGCCACCTGCTCTTTCACGAAGACTCCGGGATGATGGGCCAGTTCGTCGTCGTGGAGCCCGGCCAGCGCGCCGCCTTGCCCAGTGCCGGGCAGCACGCTCACCACTGACAAGCGGGGCACGGGCTACAGCGCGCCCGCGGCCAGCGCCGACCACACGGACGGGAACAGGGGCCGGAAACCCAGTTCCGTCCGGATGCGGAACGTGTCGACGATCCCGTGCCACATGTCGCCGTCGCTGACGCCGTTGTCCGGCATCGACCGGCCGTTGAGCCGATGCAACTCGAATGCGGTGACCGGCGCGTCGTCCGCGGCGTTGTAGATCCGTCCGTCGATGCCGGGCGCGTCGAGTGCACGAAGCAGCGCCTGCGCGACATCTGCATGGTGAATGACCTGCAGACGCTGGTGGGCGGGCCACTGCGCCGCCCACCGCAGCGATTCGGCCAGGTGCGGGTCGCCCTCCCCGTAGACGAACGCGAGCCGGACGATGCGCGCTCCCATGGCTACGAGCGCATCCTCGGCCTCGACCTTGGTCCGCGGGTAGGCGCCCCAGGCCGGCTCCGGCGCGGCAGCGTCCGCCTCGGTCGCGGGCCGTCCGAGACCGCCCGGGTAGACGAGATTCGTGCTGGTGAAGACGAATCGCGACACGCCGGCCGCGGACGCTCGGGCCAGGCTGACCGTCGAGTCCACGTTCACCCGCTTGATCAAGTCCTCGTCGGTGCTGCGCAGCACCGCCCCGACGTGCAGGACCGCGTCGTGACCCGCGAGCGTGCGCTCGTAGCTCGCCGGCTCCAGCAGGTCGCCCACCACAGGCTCGGCGCCCGCGCCCGCGACACGCTCGGCGCCCGCCGGGCCTCGCACGAGCGCGCTCACGTCGTGGCCACCGGCGAGCAGGCGGGGTAGCAGCCTGCTGCCGACGCGCCCCGTCGAGCCGGTGAGAAAGATCTTCATGACGGTTCCTTTCGATCGGTGTCTGCAGGCGACCGTGCCCGGGCATCGCCATATGCAGGAAGGACGCGCTGATCCAGGGACTCGCAGTCCCTGGCCCAGGTGGGCGGGGCGGGGCATGCTCGGCAGGTGGATCGCAGCGAGCTGGCCGATTTCCTGCGCACTCGCCGGCGCAAGCTCTCACCGCGCGACGTCGGCCTTCCGGTAACGACGCGACGGCGCACCCCTGGGCTACGCCGCGAGGAAGTAGCGCTGCTCGCGGGCATGTCGGTCGACTACTACGCCCGTCTCGAGCAGGCGCGCGGCCCGCGGGCGTCACGTCAAGTGCTGGCGGCGCTGGCACGCACGCTGCGGCTGTCCGAGGACGAGCGCGACCACCTGTTCCGGCTCGCCGGCGAGCCGGCGCCCGAGCGCACATCGACCGCCCGGCACGTGCGGCCGGGTGTCTTGCACCTGCTGGATCGGCTTGCTGACAGCGCAGCGATGGTCATCAGCGACAACGGTGATGTCCTGGCCTGGACCCCGCTGGCGGCAGCGCTCTTCGTCGACTTCAGCGAACTGTCCGGCGACCGGCGAAATCTCTACTGGATGGCCTTTGCCGGACCGCAGTCGCTTCGCCGCCTGCCGGCCGAGGATCGCGAGCGCGCCGCCCGGTCGCATGTGGCCGACCTGCGCGCGACCCTCGCCCGCCGCCCGGACGATCCGGTTCTGCGCGGCCTGGTCAGCCGGATGCGCCGGGCCAGCGCACTGTTCGACCGGTTGTGGGGCGAGCACGACGTCGCCGTGCGCCGTGCGGATCGCAAGCGGATCGTGCACCCGCTCGTCGGCCTGCTCGAGCTCGACTGCGAAGTGCTGCTGACGCCCGAGCACGACCAGCGGCTGGTGCTGCACACGGCGCCACCCGGCTCGGAAAGTGCCGAGCGTCTCGAACTGCTGCGGGTGCTCGGCCTGCAACGACTCGAGCCCGCAGCCGCGCGGCCGGACGCCCAGACCGGCTGAACGCCGTGCGCTAGCCGGAGATCTCCAGGATTCGGCGGACTGACTCCGGGAGCGGGATGCCGTCTCGCAGGTCCGGCGCGGCGATCGGATCGTCGTAGCGGATCGCCGCAGGCAGCAGGCCGGCCCACGCCGGTCCGGCCTGGTCCTCAGGCGGGTCCTCCGGCCAGCCTTCGGACACCTTGAGCGACCATTCGGCGATGGGCAGCGCCAGGATCAGGGTGGCGGCGATCTCCTTCGACGTGGAGGGCCGGACCTCAGCGGCGCGCCCAGGTATCAAGGCCTCGACGATGACGTCGAGAGCACGCTGCTTCTGCTCGGCGGTGTCGAGGGGCGTGCATTGCCCGAAGATGACCGCGCTGCGGTAACGCATCGACGACTCGAACGCCGAGCGGGCCACGACGAGCCCGTCGAACGACGTGACCGCCAAACTGGTCGGCGCGCCGGTGGCCAGCCGGCGCATCCACCGCGAGCCGGTCGAGCCGTGCGCGAGGACCCGATCGCCGTCGCGCACGACCGCGGTCGGCACGACGACCGGGTGCCCGTCCTCGGCGACGACGGCGAAGTGTCCGATGTGGACGCTGTCGAGCAGCCGGTAGAGCTCGTCCGGTTCGTCGCGAGCCTTCTCCCGCAGGCGGGTGATCGTTGTTCGCGCCATGTGCCGGTCCTCTCCGCGGTTCGGGCGGGTGTCGTGTCGTCAGCGGCCGAGTAGCCGGTCGACCGCGCTGGCGAGCACGGAGGTTCGCCCGCGCCGCGTCTCGGCGGCGTCCGCCCAGGCCATCGCGCGCAGACCGGCGTTGGCCCCGAGCCAGCGCATCGGCTCCGGCTGCCAGCGCGGCGATCGGTGCCCGACCCAGGGCAGCGCCGTGAGTGGCGAGTCGCGGCGCAGGATGAGGTCGGCGAGCGTCCGGCCGGCGAGATTGGTCGTCGAGACTCCGTCGCCCACGTAGCCGCCGGCCCAGGCCAGCCCGGTCGATCGGTCGAGCCCGACGGATGCCTGCCAGTCCCGGGCGATGCCCAGCGGGCCGCCCCACCGGTGCGTGACCTCGACGTCGCGCAGCACCGGGAACAACTCGCCGAGCGTTTGCGCAAGCGCCGCGAACACTCGCGGCACGTCGTCGTAGGACGAAGCCACTCGAGAGCCGAAGTGGTACGGCGCGCCACGCCCACCGAAGGCCAACCGCCCGTCTGCGGTGCGCTGGCCGTAGATGATCAGGTGACGGTAGTCGGAGAACGTCTCGCGCTCGGCCAGGCCGATCTCGTCCCACACCGTCTGCGGCAACGGCGCGGTGGCGATCATCAGCGAGTAGACCGGTGCGATCTCGCGCTTGTGCCCGGCCAGGCTCGGCGTGTATCCCTCCGTCGCGCGCACCACGATGTCGGCGCGCACCGTGCCGTGCTCGGTCAGCACGGCACCGGGCCTGATGCCAGTCGCCGGTGTGCGCTCGAAGATACTCGCGCCGCGCCCTTCGACCAGGTCGGCAAGCCCGCGGACGAGCTTGGCGGGATGAAGCGCCGCGCAGTGCGGCGTGTATGTAGCGCCGAGCACCGACGTCGCGCCGAGCCGGCGGCGGGCGGCGGCATCGTCGAGCAGGTCAAGCCCGATCCCGAAACCACGCGCTGTCGCGATCTCGGCCCGAGCGCGCCGCAGTTGCGGCTGCGACCGGGCGACGACGACGGTTCCGCCGCTCGCTATGTCGGCGTCGATCGCCTCGTCCTCGGCGACCCGCACAACCTCGGCCACTGACTCGCGCATGGCGCGATACTGGGCCACCGCCGCATGGTGTCCGTGCTCGCGCGCCAGGGTCGAGGGGCTCACGGGGAACAGTGCCGAGCACCACCCGCCGTTGCGCCCGGACGCGCCGAAGCCCGCGATCTCCTTGTCCAGCAGCGCGACGTGCAATGAGGGATCAGCGTCGAGCAGGTAGTACGCGGTCCACAGTCCGGTGTAGCCCGCACCCACGATCGCCACGTCGACGGCCGTCGATCCGGGCAGCGGTGGGCGCGGTGCCAGCGAACCGGGCACGGTGTCGTGCCAGAACGACAGGCCCCGATAGCGCGTCACCGAGGCCACCACTCAACTGGGATATCCGGCTCAGCCGAGCGCTGCCGCGATACTGACCGACTCGTACCCGTGGGCCTCGGCGACCGGCGCGTTGGTGACGGCGCCGTCGTGCGTGTTCAGCCCGAGGGCCAGCGCCGGGTCCGACCGGAGCGCCCCCTGCCAACCACGGTTGGCGAGCTCGATCGCGTACGGGAGTGTCACGTTCGTCAGCGCGTACGTGGACGTGTGTGGCACCGCGCCCGGCATGTTCGCCACGCAGTAGAACACCGAGTCGTGCACTTCGTAGGTCGGGTCGGCGTGCGTGGTCGGGTGGGAGTCCTCGAAGCAGCCGCCCTGGTCGATCGAGATGTCGACCAGCACCGACCCCGGCTTCATCCGCGAGACGAGATCGTTACTGATCAGCTTCGGCGCCTTCGCACCCGGGATCAGGACGGCCCCGATGACGAGGTCGGCATCGAGCACGGCCCGCTCGATCTCGTAGGAGTTGGACGTGACGGTCTGGCAATGCCCCTGGTAGATGGCGTCCATCTGGCGAAGCCGCGAGACGTTGCGGTCGAGAAGCAGCACCTCTGCCTGCATGCCCAGCGCGATGGCTGCGGCGTTCTGCCCCGACACTCCGGCGCCGATCACGACGACCTTGGCCGCGTACACCCCGGGCACGCCGCCCATCAGCACGCCGCGCCCGCCGCCTTGCCGCATCAGGTGATACGAGCCGACCTGCGGAGCGAGTCGTCCGGCCACCTCGGACATGGGCGCGAGCAAGGGCAGCGACTTGTCGTCGAGCTGGACCGTTTCGTAGGCGATGGCGGTGGTGCCGGCGGCGAGCAGGGCGTCGGTGCAGTCCTTCGACGCGGCCAGATGCAGGTAGGTGAACAGCACCTGGTCCTTGCGCATGCGGGGGTATTCCTCGGCGATCGGCTCCTTGACCTTGAGGATCAGCTCGCCGGCCGCCCAGACGTCGTCGGCGGTGTCGAGAATGCGGGCACCGGCAGCGATGAAGTCGTCGTTCGGGATCGAGGAGCCGACGCCGGCGTCGCGTTCGACGAAGACGTCGTGCCCGTTGCGCACGAGTTCGTGCACACCGGCCGGGGTGATCGCCACCCGGTACTCATGATTCTTGATCTCGCTGGGAATGCCGACCTTCACGATGTGCCTCCACACAGGCTGTCGTTGGCTGTAGGGATGACTCCGGGGGACCCTGGATGCCTAGGAATACCGGAATGATGAATCATCGCCGAGCAACTGGCTACTTGGCTGACGATGATTCTGTAATCTGTCCGAATGGCCGATGATGCTTCACAGGTACGGCCCCGGGCCGCTGAGGCATCGAACAATCTTCGAGGCGTCGAACTCGACGATGTTGACCGGCGCATACTGCGCGTGCTCGCCGATGATGCCCGAGTGCCCAACAATGCCCTGGCCGAACGCGCCGGCATCGCCGCATCGACCTGCCTCGGCCGGGTACGCGGGCTACGCGAGCGAGGAGTCATCCGCGGTTACCACGCCGACATCGATCCCGCCGCGCTCGGGCGTCCGATTCAAGCCATGATCGCCGTGCGACTGCAGTCGCACGCTCGGGGGCACATCAGCGAGTTCGCCGCGGGCGTGGCGAAGCTGCCCGAGGTGCTCAACGTGTTCTTCCTGGCCGGTGCCGTGGACTTCTACGTCCACATCGCGGCTACCAGTACTGAGAACCTGCGCGATTTCGTCGTGGTCAATCTCAGCGGCAATCCCGACGTGGCACTGACCGAGACGAACCTGATCTTCGAGCACATCCGCTCGAGCGGTTCGCTGTAGACGCTTTCGCGAGCGGCGCTAGAGCCGCATTCGCACCGGGGTGCCTGCGCTGTCCTTGTCGGCCGGGCCCGCGTGTCCCTCGTGACCGGTCGTGTCGTCGAGGCGGTCCCATGCCTCGGTGAGCACCGAGCGCAGGATCTGCTCGATCTCGTCGAACTCCGGCTGCCCGATGATCAGCGGTGGAGCGAGTTGTACCACCGGGTCGCCGCGGTCGTCGGCGCGGCAGTACAGTCCCGCGTCGAACAGGGCCTTGGACAGGAATCCGCGCAGCAGCCGCTCGGATTCGTCGTCGTCGAAGGTCTCCTTGGTGGCCTTGTCCTTGACCAACTCGATGCCGTAGAAGAACCCGTCGCCACGGACGTCGCCGACGATTGGTAGGTCGTTGAGCTTCTCCAGGGTGGCCCGGAAGGCGGCCTCGTTGTCGAGGACGTGCTGGTTGAGGCCCTCCTTCTCGAAGATGTCGAGGTTGGCCATCGCCACCGCGGCGGAGACCGGGTGGCCACCGAACGTGTAGCCGTGCGGGAACGACGCACCGCCGCTCCAGAACGGTTCGGCCACCCGCTCGCTGATCAGACACGCACCGATGGGGGAGTAGCCGCTGGTCATGCCCTTGGCGCACGTGATGATGTCGGGGACATAGCCGAACTTGTCGGAGGCGAACATCGTGCCGAGCCGGCCGAAGGCGCAGATCACCTCGTCGGACACGAGCAGCACATTGTGGCGGTCGCAGATCTCGCGCACCCGCTGGAAGTAACCGGGCGGCGGCGGGAAGCAACCGCCGGAGTTCTGCACCGGCTCGAGGAACACGGCGGCCACGGTGTCGGGACCCTCGAACAGGATGGTCTGCTCGATCTGGTCGGCCGCCCAGCGGCCGAATGCCTCGAGGTCGTCGCCGTGTTCGGGCGCGCGGTAGAAGTTGGTGTTCGCGACCTTGAAGGTGCCCGGCACCAACGGCTCGAACATCTCTCGCGCGGCCGGGATGCCGGTGATCGACAGAGCCCCGTGCGTGGTGCCGTGATACGCGATCGAGCGGCTGATCACCTTGGTCTTCATCGGCTTGCCGGTCAGCTTGAAGTAGTGCTTGGCGAGCTTCCACGCCGTCTCGACGGCCTCGCCGCCGCCCGTTGTGAAGAAGACCTTGTTCAGGTCGCCCGGCGAGTAGCTGGCCAGCCGGTCGGCGAGCTCGATCGCCTGCGGGTGGGCGTAGGACCACAGCGGGAAGAACGCGAGCTGCCTCGCTTGCCGGTACGCGGCTTCGGCGAGTTCCTGCCGGCCATGCCCGGCCTGGACCACGAACAGCCCGGCCAGTCCGTCCAGGTACCGCTTGCCGTTGACGTCGTAGATGTAGGCACCCTCGCCGCGCACGATGGTCGGAACCGGCGATTCGGCGTAGGACGAGATGCGCGTGAAGTGCATCCAGAGGTGGTCGCGCGCCTTGTCGTTGAGCCCATCGGCGTGGAAGATGGAAAGGTCGCTGTCGACGGGCAGATCGGTCATCGGGCACCCCAGTTGTAGGTTTGCTTGGTGAGCTTGAGATAGAGGAATGTCTCGGTTTTGAGCACGCCGGGGATCGTGCGGATCTGGCCGTTGATCAGGTCCAGGAGATGCTCGTCATCGGTGACCACGACTTCGGCGAGGATGTCGAACGCGCCGGCGATCACGACCAGGTAGACGATCTCGGGGATCTTGGCGAGCCGTGCGGCAATCGCTTCGATGTCACCGGTGGCCGAGATCGCCACCATCGCCTGCCGGTCGAAGCCGACCTGCATCGGATCGGTGACCGCGACGATCTGGATGACGCCCGTCTCGACGAGCTTCTGCACCCGTTGCCGCACGGCGGCTTCGGACAGGCCGACCGCCTTGCCGATCGTTGCATAGGCCCGGCGACCGTCTTCTTGCAGTTGCTCGATGATCGCCTTGCTCGCCTCGTCAGGCGCGGTGCGCGACGGAGCACGGGTCATGTGTGCGAGCTTGCCCGCTTGTCCACGTGTTTGGCAAGCGAATCCGTCGAATGTGCTTACCGCAACTGCTGATCTCGTCGTCAATGACTGGGTCGGGGGACGAAATCGCGAGCTATGTGGCTGGACCTCGGATGCGGTCGCTGCGTAGCCTCCTCGCGGAGGAGGTCCGCAAGATATGAGCCGCTACGGCCCGCAGTTCGGCCCGGACGTCACGTTTCTCGGTGTGGACAGGTGCGACTGGGCCGAACCCGCGACCTATCGCGACGCGGACGTCGTCATACTCGGTGCGCCGTTCGACGGTGGCACCTCGCACCGGCCGGGCACGCGCTTCGGCCCGCAGTACATCCGGCAGACCTGCTATCTGCCGCACGACGGTTCGAGGCCGTCGCTCGCGCTGGGCGTCGACGCGCTTCGCGACCTTCGGGTGTACGACGCCGGCGATGTCGAGATGTTCTCAGGCGATGCCGCGCGCTCGGTGCGCGATCTGCAGGCCGCCGTACACGCGGTGGCGAGCACCGGCGTGATCCCACTCATCCTCGGCGGCGACCACACGATCGCGTGGCCCGATGCCGCGGGCCTGGCCCAGCATGTCGGTGCCGGCCGCGTGTCGATGGTGCACTTCGACGCACACGCCGACACCGGCGAAATCGAGTTCGGCTCGCTGGTCGGGCACGGCCAGCCGATGCGGCGGCTGATCGAATCCGGTGCCGTGCGTGGCGATCGCTTCCTGCAGATCGGGCTGCGCGGCTACTGGCCGCCGCCGGCGACGCTGGACTGGATGGCCCAGCAGGGCATGCGCTCCTACGAGATGAGCGAGATCGGGGTGCGCGGCCTCGACGCCTGCCTGAGCGAAGCGTTCGGCATCGCCGTCGACGAATGCGATTGCGTGTTCCTGTCCGTTGACATCGACGTCTGCGACCCGGCCCACGCACCCGGAACGGGCACGCCGGAGCCCGGCGGCCTGTCGGCGCGGCAGTTGCTCGACTCGGTACGGCGGGTCTGTTACGAGCTACCGGTCGGCGGCATCGACGTGGTGGAGGTGTCGCCGCCCTACGACCACGCGGAGATCACCTCGTTCCTTGCAAACCGCGTTGTCCTGGAAGCGCTGTCCGGCATCGCGCGGCGTCGCCGCGATGCGGCAGGCGGCACGGTCTGGGACCCCAGCCGCCCGTTGCTCCACGGCCGCTGACGCGCACGCCCCCGCGCAGGCGCGCCAGCGGCCACCCCCCGGGCTCGGTTACGGGCCTCCCGCCACCGCGATGGTCGGCGGCAACTCGTCGGTGTCGGTGACGAGCGTCGGCGTGTCGCGGTTGAGGACCTCCCCGCGGAAGAACGAGGGGGAGATGGCCTGCCAGGTGAACATGAGGATGATGCCGATCAGGAATGTGCCGATACCGATGAGGAAGACGCCGCCGATCGTCCAGTGTGGCGAGAACGGCATCTGCCAGCCGGTGTAACTCGTGCTGACGTCGCTTGGTGCGAGCCAGTCGTCGTGCAGGCTCCAGGCAAGCGCGAAGAACAGGATGAGTCCGCCGAGAGTTGGTATGACGCCGCGCATCCAGAACGAGTAGGCGTTGTCTCGCAAGGTCTTGCGGTAGTACCAGGTGCACGCGAATCCGGTCAGCCCGTAGTAGAAGGCGATCATCATGCCGATTGCCGAGACGGCGTCGCCGATGACTGATGTCGCGTTGCCGGAGTAGTTCATGGCCGCGTACAGCAGGATCGAGATGCCCCCGAACGTGATCGTCGAGACGCTGGGCGTCAGGTGCCGCGGGTGGATGCGCGCGAACGTCCGGGGCAGCGCGCGATAGACGGCCATCGACAAGCTGGTGCGCGCCGTAGGAAGGATCGTCGTCTGCGTCGATGCTGCGGCCGAGGTCAGCACCATCAGGATCAGCAGGTGGCTCATCGTCGTGCCGACTGTCCCGCTGCCGAATACCGCCTTGCCCAGAACCGACAGCACGTCACCGGAGTTGTCGCCGTTGGCCAGCCCGATGCCGCTGTCGCCGACACCGGCGAACGACTGCGCGGCAAGGGTGATCAAGGTGTAGGTGACGACCAGCAGGACGGTCGAGATGACTGCCGCGCGGCCGGGCGTCTTGTGCGGGTCAGCCGTCTCCTCGTTGACCGCTACCGCGCTGTCCCAGCCCCAGTAGATGAACAGCATCAGCAGCAGACCGCGGATGAACGCCGAGAACGAGCTGATATTGAAGGGGTTGAACCACGACCAGGAGACGTTGATCGACTCAGCGGCGCCGTTGCCGCTGCCCACCTTGGCCAGTGCGACGATGGCAAAGACCAACAGCACGAGCAATTCGACCGTGAGCAGAACCTTCTGCAGATTCGCCGACAATTCGATGCCGACGTAGCAGATATAGGTCATCAGGACGATCCACAGCACGCCCACGAGCAGCACCCAGCCACTGGTCGGGTTCGTGCCGATGCCGTCGGCGTTGAACAGCAGGAATACATATTGCCCGGCGACTTGCGCCAGACTTGCCATGACCAGAATGTCGGCGGCCAGAATGCCCCAGCCGCCGAGCCAGCCGGTTTTCGGACCGAATGCCCGAGTGGCCCAGGTGAATGTAGTTCCGCAGTCCGGGTCGGCCTTGTTCAGTTCCTGGTAACCGATCGCGGTGAAGAGCATCGGGATGAATGCGAGAACGACCACGATTGGCGACTGGAGACCGACGAACAAGACGATGAAGCCGAGCGTGGCCGCCAGGCTGTATGCCGGCGCTGTGGAGGCGACGCCGATGACAACGCTGGAAACCAGCCCGAGCGCCCCGGACTTGAGCCCTTTGTCGACGACATCGCCGGACGAGTAGTTGACATCGGTTCTCGTGCTCATAGACAGCTCCTGCGGCTACGAATTCCGTAGATGCGTTTATCGCAGTCCAGATTGGATTTTGCAAGGGTTTCCGTATTCGAAGTTTGCTGTAGCTATGGAATTCGCAGTGATCAGTTACCTATAGTGCCCGCATGCGAGCACTGATTCTCGGCGCGGGCGGCGTTGGTTCGGCCGCTGCCCTCGTTGCCGCACGCCGGACGTTCTTCGAGCACGTGGTGGTGGCGGACTACGACCTCGGACGAGCCGAGCGCGCGGTTGCCGCCACCGGCGACGATCGGTTCGCCCCCGCGCGACTCGACGCGTCGGACCAGGCGGCGATCGAGGCGTTGATCGTCGAGCGGCGAATCGACGCCGTCCTCGGGGCGACCGATCCGCGCTTCACGATGCCGATCTTTCGTGCGGCGCTCGCGGCCGGCATCCACTACCTGGACATGGCGATGTCGCTGTCGCAGCCGCATCGCAGCGATCCGTTCGCGCAGACCGGCGTAAAGCTCGGTGACGAGCAGTTCGCGCTCAGCGACGAATGGACGTCCTCCGGGCGAATCGCCCTACTGGGCATGGGGGTTGAGCCGGGCCTCGCCAATGTCTTCGCTCGCTATGCCGCCGATCATCTGTTCAGCACGATCGACGAGGCGGGCGTGCGCGACGGCGCCAACCTCGTCGTCGACGGATACGAGTTCGCCCCGTCGTTCTCGATCTGGACGACGATCGAGGAGTGCCTGAATCCGCCCGTCGTGTATGAGAAGGAGCGGGGCTGGTTCACCACCGAGCCGTTCAGCGAACCAGAGGTCTTCGACTTCCCGGAGGGCATCGGTCCGGTCGAGTGCGTCAACGTCGAGCATGAGGAGGTCTTGCTCATCCCGCGCTGGGTGGACGCGGGACGGGTGACCTTCAAGTTCGGGCTGGGCAACGAGTTCATCGAGGTGCTCAAGACACTGCACAAGCTCGGCCTCGACCGGACCGAGAAGGTGCAGGTTGGTGGAGTGAGCGTGTCACCGCGCGACGTCGTGGCCGCCTGCCTGCCCGATCCGGCGACGCTCGGTGACCGGATGCGGGGCAAGACCTGCGCGGGCCTGTGGGTACGCGGCACCGGCAAGGACGGCGCGCCGCGCTCCACGTACCTGTACCACGTGGTCGACAACGAGTGGTCGATGCGCGAGTACGGCGCACAGGCAGTCGTGTGGCAGACGGCGGTCAATCCGATCGTCGCGCTGGAGCTGATCGACTCGGGAGCATGGACCGGCGCGGGCGTGCTCGGGCCCGAGGCATTCGACGCGGTGCCGTTTCTTGACCTGCTGTCCGGCGAATACGCCTCGCCCTGGGGCATGAAGGAGTTGACACCGTAGCGGCGCCGCGCCGGAGAGACGCACGGAGATCGATCCTTCCGGCGCGTCAGTGAGCCCGAGGTGTTGGGTGGCCATCGAGTGACGGGTAGCGTGCCGCAGCCGCGCCGGAGAGACGTGCGGAGATCGATCCTTCCGGCGCGATCGATTTGCCTTACTGCCGCCAGGAGGTGCGGCGCCGGTTGATGTCCCAGAGCAGGGCGATCACGAGCAGGCCGGCGGTAGCGATCAGGGCAAAGGCCCCGGCACCGTTGTAGTGGGTGGCGGTGGTGGACAGCAGCAGCAGCACAACGACGAACCAGCCCGAGATTCGGGCCCAGCGACCCCATTCGCCGTGCCAACCCCAATCCGAGGGGTGCTCGGACGGATGATCGGCGCTGTAGTCGTCGGGTGATCCGACGTTCGGCTTTTCGCTGCCGGGCGTGAGGGCCACAGTGGTGCTCCTGTCTCGCAGACGGGCTGAGACCCATTCTGGCATTGCGCTCCCCGTCGGCGAGAATGGCCCGGTGACCGATCAGCGAAGCGTCGTCGTTCTGGGTTCCACCGGGTCGGTCGGAACCCAAGCCATTGACGTTGTGCGGGCCGCACCCGAGCGTTTCCGCGTCGCCGCGGTGTGCGCGGGCGGCTCGGATGTCGCCGCGCTTGCGGGGCAGGCGGCCGATCTGCGGGTCAGCGCCGTCGGAATCGGCCGCGAGGAGAAGGCCGCCGAACTGCGAGAACGCCTCGACACGGTGTGGCCGTCCGACGCTGCGCCACCGGAGATCCTGACCGGCCCGACCGCTTCCACTCAACTCGCGGCGTTTCCTGCCGATGTCATCCTCAACGCAGTGGCAGGAGCGCAGGGTCTGCGGGCGACGCTCGCGGCACTCGACGCAGGGCGAACGGTCGCGCTGGCGAACAAGGAGTCCTTGGTGGCAGGTGGATCGCTGGTCACCAGTCGGGCGGCACCGGGTCAGCTCGTGCCGGTCGATTCCGAGCATTCCGCGCTGGCCCAGTGCCTGCGCGCGGGCACGACGGCCGAGGTGGCCACATTGGTCCTGACGGCGAGCGGTGGACCGTTTCGTGGCCGCACCCGCGACGACCTCGCCGAGGTCACGCCCGCCCAGGCGCTGGCGCACCCGACATGGGACATGGGCCGGCTGATCACCACGAACTCGGCAACTCTGGTCAACAAGGCGCTCGAGGTCATCGAAGCGCACCTGCTCTTCGGCATCCCCTACGAGCGCATCGAGGTGGTAGTCCACCCGCAGTCGATCGTCCACTCGATGGTCGAGTTCGCCGACGGCGCGACCGTGGCGCAGGCGTCGCCGCCCGACATGCGGCTGCCCATCGCGCTGGCGCTGGGCTGGCCCGACCGGGTACCCGGCGCTGCGCGATCTGTCGACTGGACGACGGCCCAGACCTGGACGTTCGAGCCACTGGACGTGAAGGCGTTCCCGGCGATCGAGGTCGCACGCGCGGCCGGTGCGGCCGGCGGCTGCGCCCCGGCGGTCTACAACGCAGCGAATGAAGAGCTGGTAACCGCGTTCCATGACGGAGATGTGAGCTTCCTGGGCATTGTCGACACGATCACCGACGTTCTGGGCGAATGGCTCGACACTCGCCACGCGGCGGCGGGCAATCCAGGTACCGTCGAGGAGGTCGAATATGCCGAGAGGTGGGCCCGCGGGCGCGCGCGGGAAATCGCCGGACGTAACTGAGGAGGCACGGTGCTGTACCTGCTCGGCGTCCTGATCTTCGCGGCAGGCCTGTTGGCCTCCATCGCGTTGCACGAGGTCGGCCATATGGTGCCGGCCAAGAAGTTCGGCGTGAAGGTCACCCAGTACATGGTCGGGTTCGGCCCGACAGTGTGGTCACGCAAACGCGGCGACACCGAGTACGGGGTGAAGGCGGTTCCGCTCGGCGGCTATATCCGCATGATCGGCATGGTGCCCCCACGTGCCGAGGGCCTGCGCTCACGCTGGCCGCGGCGGCTGGCCACAGCGGTCGAGGACTTCCGCACGATGAGCCGCTCCGAGGTCGGACCGGGCGACGAGGCGCGCCAGTTCTACCGGCTCACGCCGGGCAAGAAGATGATCGTGATGCTCGGTGGCCCGACGATGAACTTCGTCATCTACCTCGTGCTCACGGTGTTGCTGCTGACGCTCCTCGGTCAGAAACATGACGATCCGACCACCAAGGTGGATTCGGTGTCGCAGTGCGTGGTGGCGGCGACTTCCCCGCAGGCGCAAGGTGATACCTGCCCGGCCGGTGCCCCGCGGGCGCCCGCGTTCGGCGTTCTGCAGCCGGGCGACGTCATCGAGAACATCGCCGGCACTCCCATCACGACGTGGGACCAGGCTGTGGCGATCATCGAGCAGTCCGCGGGCAAGACGCTCGACGTCACGATCAGGCGCAACGGGGTTGACCAATCCGTCTCGATAACGCCGGTCGAGAACGTCAAATACGTCAACGACACCAGCGACAAGACCAAGAAGGCCGGCTATCTCGGCGTTTCCTCGGCCGTGCACTCGTATTACGCATCGGTGCCGGTCACCCAGATTCCGGGGCAGGTCGTCAGCCAGTTCGCGCTCGGGCTGCACGCCCTAGCCAGCTACCCGAACAAGATCGGCAGCCTCTGGGACACCATCTTCGAGGGCAAGAAGCGCGACCCCGCAGGCGCGATCGGCGTCGTCGGCATCGGCCGGCTGGGCGGCCAGATCGCCGACAGCCACAAGCTGGACGTCCAGGACAAGGTGTTCTTCCTCGTCGGGTTGCTCGCCACGGTGAACCTGTTGCTGTTCTTCTTCAACCTGCTGCCGCTCCTGCCACTCGACGGCGGGCATGTGGCAGGTGCGCTGGTCGAGGCGGCCAAGCGCGGTAGGGCACGGCTGCGCACGCGGGCACCGGTGGGCGCCGACGCCGTCGGCGACGTCAATGCCGAGCGCAAGCGCCAGGCGATATATGTCGATACCGCGCAGATGCTGCCGGTGATGTACGCCGTCGCCTCGGTGCTGATCGTCATTACGCTGCTCGTCGTCTACGCCGACATCGTCAAGCCGATATCCATCGGCACGTGAGCGGCGCGATGCACGTGATGATGAGCTGTGGCGGATACTTGGTGCTGTGACGACTCCCGTATCGATAGGTATGCCCGCTGTCGGCCCAGCGACGCCGCCGGTCTTGGCGCCGCGGCGCAAGTCTCGCCAGATCAAGGTCGGCTCGGTTGCCGTTGGGGGTGACGCGCGGGTCTCGGTCCAGTCGATGACGACCACACTCACGGCCGACGTCAACACCACGCTGCAGCAGATCGCCGAACTGACAGCCTCGGGCTGCGACATCGTACGAGTCGCGGTGCCGTCCCAGGACGACGCCGACGCGCTGCCGGAGATCGCGAAGCACTCGCAGATCCCGGTGATCGCCGACATCCACTTCCAGCCCAAGTACGTATTCGCCGCGATCAATGCCGGCTGCGCTGCGGTGCGGGTGAATCCCGGCAATATCAAGGCCTTCGACGACAAGGTCGGTGAGATCGCCAAGGCGGCCGCCGACGCGGGGGTCTCACTTCGCATCGGCGTCAACGCCGGTTCACTCGACAAGCGGTTGCTTGCCAAGTACGGCAAGGCCACCCCCGAGGCGCTCGTCGAGTCAGCCTTGTGGGAGGCGTCGCTGTTCGAGGAACACGGCTTCCGCGATTTCAAGATCTCGGTCAAGCACAACGACCCCGTCGTCATGGTGCGTGCCTACGAGCAACTCGCCGAGCAATGCGATTACCCGCTGCACCTCGGCGTCACCGAGGCCGGCCCGGCATTCCAGGGAACGATCAAGTCCTCGGTCGCGTTCGGTGCATTGCTCTCGCGCGGTATCGGCGACACCATCCGCGTGTCGCTGTCTGCGCCGCCGGTCGAGGAGGTCAAGGTCGGGCTGCAGATCCTCGAGTCGCTCAATCTGCGGCAACGGCGCCTGGAGATCGTCTCGTGCCCGTCGTGCGGGCGGGCACAGGTCGACGTCTACACCCTCGCCGACAAGGTCACCGCGGGTCTGGAAGGCTTGGAGGTGCCGCTGCGCGTCGCCGTCATGGGCTGCGTCGTCAACGGTCCCGGTGAGGCGCGCGAGGCCGACCTCGGGGTGGCTTCGGGTAACGGCAAGGGCCAGATCTTCGTCAAGGGCGAGGTCATCAAGACTGTTCCCGAGTCGCAGATCGTCGAGACGCTGATCGAGGAAGCCATGCGCCTTGCCGAGCAGATGTCCGCCGACGGCGCGATCTCCGGCGAGCCGTCGGTGTCGGTCGTCTGAGCCTGCTCAGAGCAGTCCGTCGTGGCGTAACGATCGGATCGCCCACCATCCTGGGATAGCCGGCGCCCACACGGTGATCAGTCGAGTCAGCAACGCCGCGGCGGTGGCGTGGACGGGCGATACGCCACCGGCCACCAACCCGCCGATCATTGCCGACTCGACAGCACCGACCCCGGCCGGCGTGGGCACGAGTGATCCTGCGCTGGCAGCGCCGAGGTAGACCGCGGTCAGCGTCAGGCTCGGCGCGTTACCACCCACTGCGTGGACACAGCACGCGAACGTTGCCACGTGCGCAACGGTCAGCCCGGCTGACGCCGCGAGCCCGGTCAGTACCCGCATCGGGTGCTCGCGCAGATGCGCTGCGATCTGCCGGAAGGCCTCAGCCGTGCCACCCACCATCCGTCGAACCGAGGGCACCCGACGCCCGACGAGCACGGCGATCGTGACCAGCCCCGCGACAGCGGCGACCACGAGCAGGGTCGATTCCACGCCGGGCACCGGCAGGTCGGACGCGCTGGTCGCGGCGATCACGCCGACCACCACAATCGTCATGATCAACTGTGCAGCCTGGGCCGTACCGACGACGGTGAGCGCGCCGGCCGTGCTGAGCCCGCTACGGGTGAGATACCTCGCGCCGATCGCCGGGGTGCTTACGGCGGACGGAGCGATCACCCGCAGCCCGCAGATCGCGAGCTGGGCGCGCAACGTGTCGGCGGCGCGCAGCCGAAGCGGGGCGAATGCCGACAGGTTGTGTGCGGCCGCAGCGAGTGACACGGCGGCGCCGCCGACTCCCGCGAGCACCCAGCCGACGCGGACATCGGCGAACAGGTCGCCGACCGCGACGTTGCGCAGTTGCAGGACGAGCAGCGCGACAGAGGCGATTGCCACGGCACCGCCCAGCAGGCTCGCCCGTCGCGACGACCCGCCCGAGGCGACATCGGATGCGGTGAGAACGGCCATGGATCAACCCTGCGGCCGGCGGCATGCCCTGTCTCTGGGGTCGGCCCCCCTTTCCGGGGTGGTGCTGGGCCCCGCTCGATTCAGGGTCGGCCCCCGAGATCGACTAAGGGTCGCGTCCTCGCGGATGGCCGGAGCATGAGCCGGTAGCGTCAGCGATCGTGACCGCGTTGCGTCCGGCGACCGAGACGACCTGCACCGTTCGCGAGCTGGACGACCGTGACCTGACGTCGGTGCAGCGGTTGATCGACCGGGACCCCATCACGAATGCCGTTGTCGCAGCGCGCATCGAGAGCGCCGCAACCTTGCGTGGTGAGCGCCTCGGCGTCGGCATGGTCGGCGTGGGGCCACCGGGCAGCGTGCGCGCGGCGTGCTATCTCGGTGGCAACGTGCTGCCTGTGGGTGGCGGGCCGGACGAGTGGCACGCCCTTGCCCAGCACGCTGGCCTGCGCCCGCGCCGGTGTTCGTCGATCATCGCCGGAGCCGACACGATGGCGACCCTGTGGCCGGCGCTGTCCCAGCACTGGGGGCCCGCTCGGATGGTCCGTTCCTGCCAGCCGCTGCTGGTCAGTGCGGCGCCGGCCCGCGACGCCGCTGACCCGCAGCTGCGCCCGGCCCGCCCGGACGACATAGACCGCTACCTTCCCGCAGCCGCGGCGATGCTCGCCGAGGAACTCGGCATCGCGCCCCTGCCTGCTGCGGCCAGGCCGGCCTATCGGCTGCGGCTGGCCGAACTGATCGCTGCCGGGCGGGCCTTCGTGCGGCTCGACGAGCGCGGCGATGTCGTGTTCAAGGCGGAGCTCGCGGCCGTGTCACGACGCACCAGCCAGGTGCAGGGCGTGTGGGTGCGTCCCGACTGCCGTGGTCGCGGAGTGGCGACGGGCGCGATGGCCGCGGTGATCGAGCACGCGCTGCGTCTCGCTCCGACGGTGAGCCTCTACGTCAACGACTTCAACCTGCCCGCCAGACGGCTCTATGCGCGTCTGGGCATGCGCCAGGTCGGCACATTGTCGACGGTGCTGTTCTGACGGCTGCCGCGAAATCGAGGTGCGCCCGGCCGATATCGTCGTACCTCGTGGCAATTGACGCAGTCATCTTCGACTGGGGCGGCACGCTGACCCCGTGGCACACGCTCGACGTCCGCGAGTCCTGGCTCGCGGCCACCGGCGATTCCTCGCTGGCCGATCGCCTCGGCGCTGCCGAGGATCTCGCCTGGACGCGCTCGCGTGACGAGCACGTGAGCGCGACGTTCGTCGATGTTCTGCAGGCCGCGGGCGTCGACGCCGACGACGACTTCCTGGCCAAGTACGACGCGTGGTGGGAACCGCACACCCTGCTCGACCCTGACGTACCGGAGCTGTTCGCCTGGCTGCGGGCCCAGGACATCCGCATCGGCGTGCTCTCCAACACGATCTGGCCCCGCGAGCGGCACGAAGACATCTTCGCCCGCGACGAGGTGCTGGCCCTGCTCGACGGTGCCGTGTACACCTCGGAGATTCCCTGGACGAAGCCGCACGCCGAGGCCTTCCGGGCGGCGCTGGCGGCAGTCGACGTGGCCGACCCCTCGCGCGCTGTGTTCGTCGGGGATCGCCCGTTCGACGACATCCACGGCGCGAAGTCGGTTGGTATGCGCGCAGTGCTCGTTCCGCACAGCAAGGTGCCCGAGTGGCAGCGCGGCCACGTCGAGGGCGAGCCGGATGCGGTGATCGCCCGGCTGGCTGACCTGCGTCCGGTGATCGAGGGCTGGCTCTAGAACACCGCCCGGCTCACACTCCAATGCCGGGGAAGGGCACCGTCGACTTCGCGGGAGTGCCCCGGCGCCGCCATTGCATGGCGCGCACCGCACTCGCGGTCAGCGCATCCTGGGCCGAGCCGCGGATCGTCTGCGCCTGCCTGGCCGCCAGATCGGCCTGATCGGCGTGCGGGTCTGCGGCGACGGCGATGAGATAGCGCCATGCCGACGCCGCCGCCGTCTCGAGCCTGATGGCGTACTGCAGCGCGCTTCGCTCGTCGTCGACGGGGAACGGCAGCGGATAGTCGACCTGCGCTGCGGCCGGTGACTGACCGGCTGCGGTCAGCCGCTCGGCGGTTTGCTCGCTCAGCGCGCGGTGTGCCTGCTGGCACGCCCGGGCAAGCGTTGGCGAGGTGCCTTCGCTGAGCTGCGGGCCGAGAACTCCGTACCCGAACACGGCGGCGTACTCCGCACCGAGGGCGTTCTGCCACACGGTCAGCACGGCGCTCACGCCAGAAGCTCCGCGTGCGTGGACTCGCAGGCCGAGATGCTGGCGAGCAACGCGGCGTTCGCACCGGCAAGGGTCGCGGACTCGGCCGCGGCGAGGCGCGCCGCAGTCAGCTCGGCCGCGCGCAACTGCTGGAGGGAAGCGCTGGTTGCCGGCGTGAGCGACGACGGTGGGGACGACGTGGGTGACGCGGGTGCATCGGCAGAAAACGCATTAACGGCAGATTTGAGGGCAATCGCGTGCGCTGAGTGGTCGTCGTAGACCTGGCCGAGGCGGGCCTTCAGTGCCGGATCGTGCTGCATTGCCGTTCGAAGCGCGGCCATCAGGTCGTGCTCGCGGGCAAGCGCGCTGCTCAGCCCCGCCGGCGGTTCGACGACCGCGGCGCGGTGGTGTCGGATCGGCCGGACCAGGCCGAGAGCCGCACCGGCGGCGCCCGTGGCGATCACCGCACCCGTGGTCAGCGCCTGACGACGGGTGATCATGACGGCGAGCTGGTGGCCATAAGGCGGCCTAGTCTCGCAGACTGGTTAAGCTCAACCGGCACGTACGGCGCGGACAAGCTGCGCCACAACTGCACACCGAGGGAGGAACGCCCGATGCCGTCCGCGAAGGCCAGTTCGCCCCCCGATGCGGCGCGCCACCGACTCCAGGCATTGCTCACCCCCGTGGTCGAGGCGGCCGGCTACGACCTCGAGGACCTCGCGGTGCGTGTCGTCGGACGCCGCAGCCAGATCCGGGTGACGGTCGACGCCGACGACGGCGTAGATCTGGACGGTGCAGCAGAGCTCAGCCGCGCCATATCCGACGTGCTCGACGCCGAACCGGACACCCTCGGACTGGACGAGCCGTACGTGCTCGAGGTGACCTCGCCCGGCATCGACCGGCCACTGACCGAGCCGCGCCATTGGCGCCGCGCCCGGGGCCGGCTGGTGTCGGTCGCCGTCGACGATGCGCTGGTAACCGGGCGGGTGCTCGACGTCGACGACACCGGTGTGCGCATCGAGACGAGCGGTGCCGCGCGGCACGTCCCGTGGGGCGAGCTCGGCCGGGGAAAAGTCGAGATCGAGTTTCGCCGCGGGCACGCGAGCGCCACCGAAGAGGGGAAGGGCTGAACCGTGGTCCATGTCGATATCGCGGCGCTGCGCAGCATCGAGCGCGAGAAGGAGATCTCGTTCGAGACGATCATCGACGCCTTGGAGACCGCGCTGCTGACCGCCTACAAGCACACTCCGCACTCGATGCCCCACGCGCGCGTGGTGATCGACCGAAAGAGCGGCGAGGTCGTTGTGTGGGCGCAAGATCTCGACAGTGACGGCGAGTTGCTCGAGGAGTACGACGACACTCCCAACGACTTCGGCCGGATCGCGGCGATGACCGCTCGGCAGGTGATCCTGCAGCGACTACGCGACGCGGAGCACGATCAGACCTTCGGCGAGTACTCCGGCCGCGAGGGCGATGTCGTCACCGGTGTCATCCAGGCCGACGCGTACGCCGCCCAGCGTGGACTTGTCCTTGTCGACATCGGCAAGATCGAGGCGGTGCTTCCGCAATCGGAGCAGGTACCTGGCGAGGAGTACACACACGGCACGCGGCTCAAGTGTTACGTCGTCGGTGTCGTGCGCGGCATGCGCGGACCACAGGTCACGGTCAGCCGGACCCATCCGAGCCTGGTCAAGAAGCTCTTTGCGCTCGAGGTACCCGAGATTGCCGATGGCAGCGTCGAGATCGTGGGCGTCGCTCGTGAGGCCGGACATCGCAGCAAGATCGCCGTACGCACATCGGTGCCCGGTCTCAACGCAAAGGGAGCTTGCATCGGCCCGATGGGCCAGCGGGTGCGCAACGTCGTCGCCGAGTTGCACGGCGAGAAGATCGACATCATCGACTGGGCAGACGAGCCGGCCACGTATGTCGGCAATGCGCTGTCTCCCGCCCACATCGTGGCCTCGCGGGTCGTCGACCCCGTGGCGCAGGCCGTGCGCGTCGTCGTTCCGGATTTCCAGCTCTCGCTCGCGATCGGACGTGAAGGGCAGAATGCCCGGCTTGCCGCGCGGCTCACCGGCTGGCGAATCGATATCCACAGCGACGCCGAGGACGACCCGATGGGCGAGCCGGCCCGGTCAGAACGCTCGGTCAGGGGCCCGGCCGGTCGCGGCGACACGCCCGAGCGCGAGGAGTAGACTCACCGGTGGTCGTTAGGTCGACGACGGCATCTGATGCTGCCCGGCGGGCGTCGCAAGCGCACGCCGGTGCTGTCACGCGGCAGGTTCGAGTTCCTGTCCGCATGTGTATCGGTTGCCGGCGACGGGCTGCGGCCGCCGAGTTGCTTCGTGTCGTCGTGGCATCGGCGCCGTCGGATCAGGCTTTCGTGGCAACGGGGTCTGTGCCGGTGGTTCCGGATCCACGTCGCCGCGCACTCGGTCGAGGCGCCTGGCTGCACCTCGATCCGCAGTGCGTGGCACTCGCGCAGCGACGCCAGGCATTCGCTCGGGCGCTGAAGGCGCCCGGCGCGCTTGATCCGGCGCCGGTACGCGAATACGTGGCAGCACACTCGGCTGCACGACGTGGTGAGCCGCACCGAGGTGAGCCACGCCGAGCAAACCCGCAATAGAAACGAGCAAGGTAGGCACCCGGCCCGCCTTGCCGGCCCGCGACGAGATCTTCGCCGCGAGCCGAGGTCCGCAGGGGAGCAGAAGAGCTATGGGCACTCGATGAAGCGCCAGCGATGAGCAAGACCCCCGTCTAGTCGGACCGAGCGGGATGCCGCCCGGTCCTCTTAAGGAGTCCAGTGGCAGGCAAGGCCCGCGTACATGAGCTCGCAAAGGAGCTCGGCGTCACCAGCAAGGACGTTCTCGCGAAGCTCAACGAGTTAGGCGAGTTCGTCAAGAGCGCGTCGTCGACAGTCGAAGCACCTGTCGCGCGCCGGCTTCGGGAAGCGTTCCCCCCAGCTGCGGCCAAGAAGGCTCCGGCCAAGAAGGCTCCGGCGAAGAAGGCCGCTGCACCGCCGGTTGCCGCGCCCGCCGAGCCCGTCGTGGCGGCTGCGCCGACGCAGGCGCCCCCGCCGGCACCTGCCGAAGCAGTGCCGCAGGCGCCACCGGCCGAACCCCCCGCACCGCCCGCGATGCCGCGACCGGGCGCCGCACCTGCTCCCGCGGCTGGCCCGGCCACTCCAGCCGCACCGGCCAGTCCAGCTAGCCCGGCCAGCCCGGCGGCCCCAGCACCCGGCCCCAGGCCGGTGCCGACCCGTCCTGCACCGCGCGTTGCCAACAATCCGTTCGGCGTTGGCGGGGGAGCACCCGCGCCGCGTCCGGCCGCTCCTCGGCCGGGCGGCCCGACCCCAGGCGGCATGCCGCCTCGGCCCGGCGGCCCGCGTCCGAACCCCGGCATGATGCCGCCTCGTCCCAGCCCAGGTGCTTCCTCTGGCCGTCCCGGTGGCCAGCGCCCCGGCGGTGGCTTCCGGGGCGGACCGGGTGGTGGACCCGGCGGCGGCGGGCGGCCAGGCGCCCCCGGCGGACGTCCCGGCGGCGGCGGTGGTGGTGGCGGCTACCGCGGCGGGCCAGGTGGCGGTCCGGGCGGCGGCGGAGGTCCCGGTGGCGGTGGTCCAGGTGGTGGCTTCCGCGGTGGTCCCGGCGGCGGCGGTCGTCCCGGCGGCGGTGGCCGCGGCCGCGGCGCCGGCACCGCCGGTGCGTTCGGTCGTCAGGGCGGACGCCCCACTCGCGGTCGCAAGAGCAAGAAGCAGCGGCGTCAGGAGTTCGACAACATGCAGGCGCCGTCCATCGGCGGCGTGCAGGTTCCTCGCGGAAGCGGCGACATCCTGCGGCTGCCGCGCGGGGCGTCGCTGACCGACTTCGCCGAGAAGATCGATGCCAACCCGGCCTCGCTGGTCACCGTGCTCTTCCACCTCGGTGAGATGGTCACGGCCACCCAGTCGGTGAACGAAGACACCCTGCAACTGCTCGGCGCGGAGCTGAACTACACCATCCAGGTGGTCAGCCCCGAAGACGAGGACCGCGAGCTACTCGACTCTTTCGACCTCACCTTCGGGTCGGACGAAGGGGTCGAGGGCGACCTCGTGGCGCGCCCGCCGGTGGTGACCGTCATGGGTCACGTCGACCACGGAAAGACGCGACTGCTCGATGCGATCCGCAAGACGAACGTGATGGGCGACGAAGCGGGCGGCATCACCCAGCACATCGGTGCGTACCAGGTGCACGTCGAGCACGAGGGCTCCGACCGGGCTATCACGTTCATCGACACGCCCGGTCACGAGGCCTTCACCGCGATGCGTGCTCGTGGCGCGTCCACGACCGACATCGTCGTGCTGGTCGTGGCCGCCGACGACGGTGTCATGCCGCAGACGATCGAGGCGCTCAACCATGCCCAGGCGGCCGACGTGCCGGTGGTGGTGGCGGTCAACAAGATCGACAAGGAGGGCGCCAACCCCGACAAGGTGCGCCAGCAGCTCACCGAGTACGGCCTGGTGGCCGAGGAGTACGGCGGCGACACGATGTTCATCAACGTGTCCGCACGCGCGAACATCAACATCGAGGGCCTGCTCGAAGGCATCCTGCTCACGGCCGACGCGTCGCTCGACCTTCGCGCCAACCCGGGTCAGGACGCACAGGGCATCGTCATTGAGGCGCGCCTGGACCGTGGCCGTGGCCCGGTGGCATCGCTGCTCGTCCAGCGCGGCACGCTGCACATCGGCGACTCGGTGGTGGCCAGTGACGCATTCGGCCGAGTGCGAGCGATGCTCGACGAGAACGGTGACCACGTCGACGTGGCCGGCCCCTCGCGGCCGGTCCAGGTGCTGGGTCTGACCTCGGTGCCCGGCGCCGGCGACTCGTTCCTCGTCGTGGACGAGGACCGCATCGCCCGCCAGATCGCCGACCGGCGCCAGGCGCGCGAGCGCAATGCGCAGTTGGCGGCCAGCCGGCGGCGGATCTCGCTCGATGATCTCGACAAGGCGCTTGCAGCCGGTGAGGTCCAGCAACTGAACCTCATCATCAAGGGCGACGTGTCGGGTTCGGTCGAGGCGCTCGAGGACGCTCTTGTCAAGATCGATGTCGGCCCGGAGACCAGCGACGAGGTCTCGCTGCGCGTCATCGGCCGCGGCGTCGGCGCGATCACCGAGAACGACATCAACCTCGCGATCGCATCAGATGCGGTGGTCATCGGCTTCAACGTCCGGCCCGAGGGCAAGGCGCGTGAGGCCGCCGAGCGCGAGGGCGTCGACATCCGCTACTACACGGTCATTTACCAGGCAATCGACGAGATCGAGGCTGCGCTCAAGGGCATGCTCAAGCCCGAGTTCGAAGAGGTGCAGCTCGGCACGGCCGAAGTACGCGAGGTGTTCCGGGTGCCGCGTGTCGGCAACGTGGCGGGCTCGCTCGTCCGCACCGGAATCATCCGGCGCAACAGCAAGGCGCGGCTGATCCGTGACGGTGTCGTCGTCGCCGACAACCTGACCGTCGAGTCCCTGCGGCGGTTCAAGGACGACGCGACGGAGGTCCGCGAAGGCTTCGAATGCGGTATCGGGCTCGGGTCGTACAACGACATCAAGGTCGACGACGTGATCGAGACATTCGAGCAGCGCGAGAAGCCGCGCGCCTGATTGGCGGGAAACGAGGTGTCGTTGCGCAGGAGCCGGCTGGGCGACTGCGCAACACCCTCACCCGGGCAGAGAGGGAGTGCGCGCCATGGTGATCGGCACCCTGGCGCTTGACTTGCTGCTGGGCGACGTCCACTCGCTGAAGCAGAAGCGGGCGATCGTGCGCCCGATAGTTGCCGACCTACGGCGGCGCTTCGAGGTCGCCGCAGCAGAAACCGGAGACGTCGATCTGCATCGGCGTGCTGAGCTTGGCGTTGCGGCAGTTGCCTCCACGCACCGCCATGTTGTCGAGGTACTTGAGCGGTGCGAACAGTTCGTCGCCGGCCGCGGCGAGATCGAGCTGCTGTCGGCCCGACATCGCGTGCTCGACGACGACGATCTGAACTGAGAGGGAGAACGTAAATGGCTGATCCCGGACGTGCGCGCCGCCTTGCCGGGCGGATCAAGCAAATCGTTGCGTCCACGATCGAGATGCAGGTCAAGGACCCGCGCCTCGGGATGGTGACGATCACCGACGTGCGGCTGTCGGGTGATCTGCACGACGCGACCCTCTTCTACACAGTGCTCGGCTCCGACGACGAGCGCGTGGCCTCCGCCGCTGCACTGGAGTCGGCCAAGGGCGTGCTGCGCAGTGAGGTCGGCCGCCAGACCGGCGTTCGTTTCACCCCGACGCTCACGTTCATCGCCGACTCGCTGCCCGAGAGCAGGAAGCACATCGAGGACCTGCTGGCTGTTGCCGCCCAGGCCGACGCAGTGGTCGAGAAGATCCGGGAAAATGCGATGCCCGCGGGCGACCCGAACCCATATCGTGAGCCCCGTGAGATCACCGACGCCGACTGATCGCGCCCGGCGGGCCGACGGTCTCGACATCCGATTGGCGGGCGCCGCCGACTGGCCGCGTATCTGGCCGATCTGGCAGGCCGTCGTCGCTGCCGGAGACACGTTCGCCTACGACCCGGATACGACCTCAGACGATGCCCGCACGTCGTGGCTCGCGCCCGCGCCCGCGCAGACCTGGCTCGCCGCCGACGGTGACAACGTCGTGGGCATCTACCACCTCGGACCCAATCACGCAGGCCCGGGCGCGCACATCGCGAACGCCTCGTACATGGTCGACCCGGCGCGCCACGGGCGCGGCATCGGCCGGGTGCTCGTTGCCCACAGCGTGAACCGGGCGCGGGAGTCCGGCTATCTGGGCATCACCTTCAATGCCGTCGCAGCCACGAATGTGTATGCGATCAAGCTGTACCACGACCTCGGCTTCACCACGATCGGCACGGTGCCGCAGGGCTTTCGCCATCCCACCGAAGGGCTGGTCGACCTGCTGATCATGCACCGTCCGGTCTAGGCGGTCAGCGAGAACTACGTCTCACGCCACGCGCGCCGCCGGCGCGGGCGGCCGCGTGCGTCGCGTACGGAAGGATCCAGCCGTGACTGCGACGGATGTGTCGACGCGCCGGATAGTCGGGCTCGCCGCGTCGGCGTTCGTGGTGCTCGCCGCCGAGCCGCTGTACGTGCTCGTCGACACCGCGGTCGTCGGCCATCTCGGCGCGGTGGCGCTGGCGGGCCTCGGCGTGGCGGGAGCGCTCATGGCGTTGTTGCTGCTCATCGGCGAATTCGTCGAGTACGGCACCACCAGCCGGGCCGCGAGATGGTTCGGCGCCGGCCGCCACGATGCGGCGCTCAACGAGGGAGTCCAGGCATCCTGGTTGGCGCTCGTCATCGGCGTGGGTGTGATCGGTCTGGGCGAGGCGCTGGCCCATCCGGCGATCCGGCTGCTCGCCGGGGCAAACCCGGCTACGCAGCACGCGGCCGAGTCCTGGTTTCGCATTGCCGTCCTGGGTATGCCCGGGGTGCTGCTCGTGCTGGCCGGCAACGGCTGGATGCGCGGTGTGCAGGAGACTCGCCAGCCGGTACGCATCGTGCTGCTGGCGAACGCGTTGTCGGCGGCGCTGTCGCCGATCCTGGTCTATCCGCTGCATCTCGGTCTCAACGGCTCGGCTGTCGCGAACGTCGCCGCGCAAGTTGTCGGCGGCGGGCTGTTCCTGCGGGCGCTGCGCCGCGCGAGCTCGTCGGTTCGTCCGATGTGGACGGCCATGCGGGCGCAGCTCATCATGGGACGTGATCTCGTGCTGCGCTCCGCGGCGTTTCAGATCGCGTTCCTCAGCGCCGCGGGCGTCGCCTCGCGCATGGGCACCGCGCAGATCGCGGCGCACCAGATCGGGCTGCAATTGTGGGAGTGCACCGCCTTGTTGCTGGACTCGTTCGCGATCGCTGCACAGTCACTCGTCGGCGCCGCGCTCGGCGCGAGCGACGAGACCTCTGCGCGGCGCATGGCGTGGCAGGTCACCCGCTACGGCCTGTGGGCCGGCTGCGCGTTCGCCATCATGTTCGGCGCCGGATGGATCCTCGTCCCGGAGGCGTTCACATCGTCGCACGCCGTGCTGCATCAGGCACATGTGCTCTGGCCCTGGTTCGTCGGGATGCTGCCCGCGGCCGGTGTCGTATTCGCACTCGACGGCGTGCTGATCGGCGCAGGCGACCTGGGATTCATGCGAACGATCACGCTCATCGCGGCGGTCGGGGCGTTCGCCCCGCTGAACCTCGCGGCCCTGCACTGGCATTGGGGCATCGGCGGCGTGTGGGCCGGGCTCACGGCATTCATCGGAGTGCGCTTCGTCGGCATGCTGTTGCGAACGAAGGGCAGTCGCTGGCTGGTCCTGGGGGAGCAGCGATGACCTCGGGCCTGGTGATCGTCGACAAGCCGGCCGGGCTCACCTCGCACGACGTGGTGGCACGGGTACGGCGCATCGCCGGCACCCGGCGGGTCGGTCATGCCGGCACGCTCGACCCGATGGCCACCGGAGTGCTCGTCCTCGGCGTCGACAAGGCGACCCGGCTGTTGAATCACCTTGTCCTTGCCGACAAGGCATATGCCGCGTCGATCCGGCTGGGCCAGTCGACCCTGACCGACGACGCCGAAGGCGAGGTTCTCGACGGTGCATCGGCGGCCGGCGTGGCCGAGGGCGATCTGCGGAGGGCGATGGTGGCGCTGACCGGCCAGATCGAGCAGGTGCCCTCGTCGGTCTCGGCGATCAAGGTCGGCGGGCGGCGGTCCTATCGGCGGGTGCGCGACGGCGAGCGGGTCGAGCTCGCCGCCCGCCCGGTGACGGTGAGCCGATTCGACCTCGTCGGCCTGCGCAGGCCGAGCCCGGACCTGCTCGACTTCGATGTCGAAGTCGAGTGTTCCTCGGGCACGTATGTCAGGGCGCTGGCGCGCGATATCGGTGTGTCGCTCGGCGTGGGCGGCCACCTCATCGCGCTGCGGCGCACGCGGGTCGGCCCGTTCACGGTTGCCGTGGCACGCACGCTGGACGAGCTCGCGACGCTCGACGAGCCGGTCGCGCTGCCGCTCGCCGACGCGATCCGAGCCACGATGACCGTTCGCGACGTTTCCGCGGACGAAGCGCGCGCTTTGTCCTACGGCAAGGCCGTGCAGGCGGCCGGAATCGCGGGCACGTACGGCGCTCTCGCGCCGGACGGCACGGCCGTTGCGCTGCTCCGGGAGAGCGAGGACCTCGCCCGGCCGGTGCTCGTGTTCGCGGCCGCAGGCTGACGCGACCACGGCTGTCGCGGGCGGCCAGTAGGCTCACCGACGTGCAACGCTGGCACGGACTCGACGACGTCCCGCACGGGTGGGGTCGCTGCGTCGTGACGATCGGAGTCTTCGACGGCGTACATCGGGGCCACGCCGAGATCATCGGCAAGGCCGTCGAATTGGCGGCGTCGCTGAGCGTGCCGAGCGTCTTGCTGACATTCGTACCGCATCCGTCCGAGGTCGTGCGTCCGGGATCGCACCCGCCGATGCTCACCACGCTGGTTCGCCGGGCCGAGCTTGTCGAACAGCTCGGCGTCGACGTCTTCTGCGCACTGCCCTTCACCCTCGACTTCTCCCAGCTCTCGCCGGCCGAATTCGCCCACGAGGCGCTGGTCGCCAGGCTGCACGCGTCCGCGGTCATCGTCGGCGAGAACTTCCGTTTCGGGCACAAGGCGGCGGGCGACATCGCGGTCCTCGCCGAGTACGGCCGCACATTCGGCTTCAGCGCGCACGGGATCCCGCTGCTGCGCACGGCCGAGACGCCGCTGAGCGCCACCTACATCCGCTCGTGCGTGCAGGCAGGCGACACGGCCGCCGCCACGGCCGCGCTGGGCCGTCCGCACCGGCTCGACGGAATTGTCGAGCGGGGCGACGAGCGTGGGCGTGTGCTCGGCTTCCCGACCGCCAACCTGCGCACCGATGCCTGGGCCGCGGTGCCCGCTGACGGTGTCTACGCCGGCGACGTGTATCGCCTGGACGAGTGGGGCCGCACGGTGCCCGACGGCCGGCTCGGGATCGCGGCCATATCGGTCGGTACAAATCCGACTTTCGAGGTGCGCCAGCGCCGTGTCGAGGCGTTCGTGCTGGACTTCGACGGCGATCTGTACGGCGACGGGCTCGGCGTCGAGTTCGCACACCACCTGCGCGGCATGGAACGCTTCGCGAGTGTCGAAGCCCTCGTCGAGCAGATGACCGACGACGTCAAGCAGGCTCGGGCGCTGCTTGCCTGACGTGCCGATTCGGCCACGGCGCGTGGGCGCTGATACCCTGAAACTCGGTGTCGTGTGATTCTCGCGCGGCCGAACGCAGGACGTATCTTCTCCCGCCGTGCCAAATACCGGTGGGGTGCGCCTGCACAGAGACAACGAAGGAGTCGTACGTGCCACTGGCCAGCGACGTAAAGAAGCAGATCATCGCCGAGTACGGTTCCGCCGACGGCGACACCGGGTCGGCCGAGGTGCAGGTTGCCCTGCTTTCGCGGCGCATCCGTGATCTCACCGAGCATCTCAAGACGCACAAGCACGACCATCACAGCCGTCGCGGGCTGCTGCTGCTCGTCGGCCAGCGCCGACGATTGCTCAACTACCTGCACAGCACCGATATCAACCGGTATCGGTCGATCATCGAGCGACTCGGCCTGCGCCGATAGCCCGCCACGGGGAGTGGTCCGGTCCGGACCGCTCCCCGTTTCGCAAGTTGACAACCGAATAACCACCGCCGGTGCGCGCAAGCGCCCGCCGCGAGGCCGTTCCCGCCCAGGTCGCCGGTCCTCGGTAGTGGTGGCCGGGTTCGCTGGCGTAGCCCAGAGACCCAGCCGCTTCGATCGAAGACCGGCCCCCGACTGGTGAACCGCTCCTACGTCGCGTGCGCCCCGGCGCGGATCCGGCAGGCAGGGTGCCTGCCGGCGTACGAGAGGGGAACTCCGTGACGGAGTCCAACGAAAATGCAGTGCACGAAACTGTGGCGACCATCGACAACGGCAAGTACGGCACCCACACCGTCCGGTTCGAGACCGGCCGGTTGGCTCGGCAGGCGGCCGGTTCGGTCGTCGCCTATCTCGACGACGACACGATGCTGTTGTCGGCGACCACGGCCGGAAAGTCGCCCAAGGAGCAGTTCGACTTCTTCCCGCTGACCGTCGACGTCGAGGAGCGGATGTACGCGGCCGGGCGCATCCCCGGCTCGTTCTTCCGTCGCGAGGGACGTCCTGGCGAGGACGCGATCCTCACCTGCCGGCTGATCGACCGCCCACTTCGCCCGTCGTTCGTCAAAGGTCTGCGCAACGAGGTCCAGGTCGTCGTCACGATCATGGCGCTCAACCCCGACCACGTCTACGACGTGGTCGCGATCAATGCCGCGTCGGCGTCGACGCAGCTGTCCGGCCTGCCGTTCAGCGGCCCGATCGGCGCCACCCGCGTCGCGCTGATCGAAGGCCAGTGGGTCGCGTTCCCGAACCACTCGCAGCTCGAGCAGGCGACCTTCGACATGGTCGTGGCCGGACGAGTGCTCGACTCCGGCGATGTCGCGATCATGATGGTCGAGGCCGAGGCCACCGAGGGCACGGTCGAGCTGCTCGCGAGCGGCGCCACCCGTCCGACGGAGGAGGTCGTAGCCGAGGGCCTCGAGGCGGCGAAACCGTTCATCGCCGAGCTGTGCCGGGCGCAGGCCGAGCTCGCGAAGGTGGCGGCCAAGCCCACCGTCGAGTTCCCGGTGTTCCCGGACTACAGCGACGAGGTTCTCGAGGCCGTGAGCAGTGAGGTGGCCGAGCCGTTGGCCCAGGCGCTCACCATCGCCGACAAGCAGCAGCGAGAGTCCGAGCTCGACCGGCTCAAGGAACTCGCGAAGCAGAACCTCGGGCCGCAGTTCGAAGATCGCGCGAAGGAGATCAGCCCCGCGTATCGCGCGCTGACGAAGAAGCTCGTCCGCCAGCGCATCCTGCGCGAGAAGGTCCGCATCGACGGTCGCGGCCTCACCGACATCCGCACGCTTTCGGCCGAGGTCGAGGTCGTTCCGCGGGTGCACGGCTCGGCATTGTTCGAGCGGGGCGAGACGCAGATCCTCGGCGTCACCACGCTGAACATGCTCGGCATGGAGCAAAAGCTCGACACGCTCTCGCCGCAGCGCACCAAGCGCTACATGCACAACTACAACTTCCCGCCCTACTCGACCGGTGAGACCGGCCGGGTCGGCTCGCCCAAGCGGCGCGAGATCGGTCACGGTGCGCTGGCCGAGCGCGCGCTGCTCCCGGTGTTGCCTGACCGTGACGCCTTCCCGTACGCGATCCGGCAGGTGTCCGAGGCGCTCGGCTCCAACGGCTCGACGTCGATGGGCTCGGTGTGCGCCTCGACGCTCGCCCTGCTCAACGCCGGCGTGCCGCTGAAGGCGCCGGTGGCCGGCATCGCGATGGGCTTGATATCTGACGCTTCGGACTCCGGTGAGACCGAGTACGTCGCGCTCACCGACATCCTCGGCGCCGAGGATGCGTTCGGCGACATGGACTTCAAGGTCGCCGGCACCAAGGAGTTCGTCACCGCGCTGCAGCTCGACACGAAGCTCGACGGCATCCCGTCCGAGGTGCTCGCGGCCGCGCTCAAGCAGGCTCGTGATGCTCGCCTGCACATCCTCGACGTCATGGCCGAGGCCATCGACGGCCCGGACGAGATGAGCCCGTTCGCGCCGCGCGTCACGGTCGTGAAGATCCCGGTCGACAAGATCGGTGCGGTCATCGGCCCGAAGGGTCAGATGATCAACGGCATCCAGGACGAGACCGGCGCCGAGATCACGATCGAGGACGACGGCACGATCTACGTCGGCGCTGCCGACGGCCTGTCGGCGCAGGCGGCCGTCGACAAGATCAACGCGATCGCCAACCCGCAGATGCCCAAGGTCGGCGAGCGCTTCCTGGGCACCGTCGTCAAGACGGCTGCGTTCGGCGCGTTCGTGTCGTTGGTTCCCGGCAAGGACGGGCTGGTGCACATCAGCAAACTCGGCCAGGGCAAGCGCATCGGCAAGGTCGAGGACGTGGTGAAGGTCGGCGACAAGCTGCAGGTCGAGATTGCCGACATCGATCAGCGCGGCAAGATCAGCCTGGTGCTGGTACGTGAGGATGCCGACGGTGCGGCGCCGGTCAGCGCCGAGGCAGCCACGGAGGCCACGGAGGCCACGGAGGCCACGGAGGCCTGAGCAGCGCGAGCCTGACCGCGCGGGAGCGCGCGTCGGGTATCGCAACCTGAGACGGGCGGGGAGCTTCGGCTCCCCGCCCGTCCTTGTCTGTGCGGGAAAGTTCGCCCGAGACACGGGGCCGCTCGTCCAGTATTGTCTTCTAAGTCGATGGAGATACCTGCATCGGTCGACAAGGCCGGAGGGATGGACAACCGATGACGCCTGGCACCCCGCTCGGCCGAACCCGGGTCGCGTTGCTGACCGTGGCAGCACTCGCGGCGATTGGCGCGGCGGGCTGTTCGTCGGCCAAGGCGTCGGATGGCAAGTCGCTCTCACTCATCGCGTACTCGGTTCCCAAGCCCGCCTACGACGCGTTGCAGCAGGCCTTCGACCAGACGCCGCAAGGCAAGGGCGTGAAGTGGGGCTCGTCCTACGGGCCGAGCGGTACGCAGAGCCAGGCAGTGTCCAACGGTCAGGAGGCCGACTATGTCGCCTTCTCGCTCGAACCCGACCTGACCAAGTTGGTCCCAAGGTTCGTCAGCAGCGACTGGAACAGCGGTCCGACGAAAGGGCTCGTCTCCGATTCCGTCGTCGTCATCGCGGTGCGCAAGGGCAACCCGAAGCACATATCCGGGTGGGACGATCTCGCCCGGCCGGGAATCAAGATCGTCACGCCCGATCCTGGCTCGTCCGGATCGGCGAAGTGGAACATCCTTGCCGCGTATACACATGTGCTCGCCGACGGCGGTGACGACGCCCGGGCGCAGGACTTCCTGAAGAAGTTCTTCGCCAATGTCGTCAGCAAACCGGCGAGTGGTTCGACTGCCACCACGACGTTCCTCAACGGCACCGGCGATGTGCTCATCTCCTACGAGAACGAGGCGATTTCGGCGCGGCAGAAAGGTCAGGCGCTCGACTACATCGTCCCGGACGAGTCGATCCTGATCGAGAATCCCGCTGCGGTGACGAAGTCGGCACCGCAATCGGCGAAGGATTTCCTGGCGTTCGTCGAAGGTGCTGCCGGACAGCGAATCTTCGCGGCCCACGGCTACCGCCCGGTGCTCGGCGGGGTCAAGCCCAGCACGGTAGCGGGGGCCAACGATCCGGCCGACCCGTTCCCGGCCGTCAAGCACCTGGTGACGATCGCCGATCTCGGCGGCTGGGACGCAGTGAACAAGAAGTACTTCGACAAGAAGGACGGCATCGTCACCAAGATCGAGAGCGGCTCCGGATGACCGTCGCACAACCGGTCGCGGTCGGCGAAGGCGCGCGACGGCCTGCGCGATCGGCCTCCTCGGACCGCGTCCGGCTGGGCGCCCTGTCCGGCACCGGACTCGGCGTGGCGGTGCTGTGGCTGAGCCTGCTCGTGCTGCTGCCGCTCGCCGCGGTGGTCGTCAAGGGCATCGGCGGCGGCTGGTCCGGATTCTGGGATGCCGTCACCAGTCCCGCGGCACTGGCCGCGATCCGTCTCACCGTGCTGAGTGCGATCGCCGTCGGCGCGATCAACGCGGTCATGGGCACCCTGATCGCGTGGGTGCTGGTTCGCGACAGCTTTCCGGGCAAGCGGGTCGTCGATGCCGTCATCGACATCCCCTTCGCGTTGCCCACGATCGTCGCCGGACTCGTGCTGCTCACCCTCTACGGCCAGCACAGCCCGATCGGCCTGAACTGGTTTGCCACCCGCCCCGGTGTCCTGGTTGCGCTGCTGTTCGTCACGTTGCCGTTCGTCGTGCGCACGGTGCAGCCGGTGCTGCTCGCGCTCGACTCGGAGGTCGAGCAGGCGGCCGCCTCACTCGGTGCCGGGCCGTTGACGACGTTTCGCCGGATCCTGCTGCCCACGCTGGCGCCGGCGATCGCGTCGGGCTCGGCACTGGCGTTCGGCCGGGCGATGGGCGAGTACGGGTCCGTGCTGCTGATCTCCGGGGGGCAGGCGAAGACCTCGGTTGCGTCGCAGTATGTCTACGGGCAGATCCAGGACAGCGACTTCGCCGGCGCCGCGGCGGTGTCGACCGTGCTGCTGCTGATCAGCGTGATCGTGCTGGCGCTGCTCGGCACGGTGCAACGGCGGGCGGCGCGTCGTGGCTAACGACCTCATCGAGGCACGCCCGGTAACTCGGGTCGTGGCACCGGGTGCGCCACGTCGGTCGAAGCGCCGGCGGCACACCGTCAAGTACGCGCTGCGGGCCGTCGCGATCGGCTACGTGGCCGCTCTCGTGCTGATGCCGCTGGTCGTGATCGGGTGGCGCACGATCGAGCAAGGGGGCAGCGCGTTCTGGGACGCGATCACTTCGGCGGATGCGATGCACGCCTATCGCGTGACGTTCGAGGTCGCCGGCATCGCCGTCCTCCTCAACACAGTCTTCGGTGTCGGCGTCGCGCTTCTGCTCGCGCGGTACCGGTTCCCCGGACGGTCCGCGCTCAACGTCCTCATCGACGTCCCGGTGTCGATATCGCCCATCGTGGTGGGCCTTGCGCTGGTTCTCGTCTTCGGCTGGACCACTGGCTGGTTCGGCACCGCGCTGCAGAACGCCGGCATCCAGGTCATCTTCTCCACGCCAGGAATGGTGCTCGCCACCGCGTTCGTCTCGCTGCCGCTCGTCGTGCGCGAGGTATTGCCCGTCCTCGAGGAGGAGGGCATCGAGCAGGACCAGGCGGCGCGCTCGCTCGGCGCCAATGCGCTGCAGCGACTGCGGCGCATCACGCTGCCGACGGTCAAGTGGGCGCTCGCGTACGGCGTCGTGCTGAGCGTCGCCCGCTCGCTGGGCGAGTTCGGCGCCGTTCGCGTCGTGTCCGGCAACATCAGCGGGCAGACGCAGACTCTGACGCTGGTCGTCGACGAGCGGGCCGAGCAGTTCGAGCCCGGTGCCTATCAGCTGTCCATCATGCTGATCGCCGTGTCGGCGATCTGCATCGTCCTGATTTCGTTGATCCGACCGAGGGAAGACCGCTGATGGGGATTTCGGCGCACAACATCAGCAAGAGATTCGGCGATTTCGTCGCGCTCGACGACGTCGACCTCGACGTCGACAGCGGCCGACTGACCGCGCTGCTCGGGCCGAGCGGCGGAGGCAAGTCGACGCTGCTTCGGATCATCGGCGGCCTCGAGGAACCAGACGCCGGCACCGTGCACATCGATGACGTCGAGGCGACGGGAATCCCGGCCCAGCGGCGCAACGTCGGATTCGTCTTTCAGCACTACGCGGCGTTCAAGCACCTCTCGGTCTTCCGCAATGTGGCGTTCGGCCTGGAGATTCGCAAACGTCCCAAGGCCGAGATCCGTGACCGCGTGCACGAACTCCTCGACCTCGTCCATCTGGACCAGTTCGCCGACCGGTTGCCCTCGCAGCTGTCCGGCGGCCAGCGGCAACGCATGGCACTGGCCCGCGCGCTCGCCGTCGAGCCGAAGGTGTTGTTGCTCGACGAGCCATTCGGCGCTCTGGATGCCAAGGTGCGCAAGGAACTGCGTGACTGGCTGCGCCGCCTGCACGACGAGGTGCACGTCACGACGGTCTTCGTGACCCATGACCAGGAAGAGGCACTCGAGGTCGCCGATGAGATCGTCGTGATCAACAACGGGCGGATCGAGCAGACCGGCTCGCCGAACGACCTCTACGACCACCCCGCCAACGACTTCGTGATGGGCTTTCTCGGGCCGGTCACCCGGCTGAACGGGCACCTCGTTCGACCGCACGACATCGAGGTGCTAGCCGCCGAGAGCGTCGGCGCGGTTCGGGCCGAAGTGGTGCGTCTGGTTCGGATCGGCTTCGAGGTCCGCGCCGAACTGCGGTCGGGCGGGAGCGAGCCGTGGGTACAACTCACCCGCGGCCAGGCCGACGCGCTCGATCTGCGGCCGCAGCGCACGGTCTGGCTGCGCCCGGCGCACGACGCATCCACGCTTGCCGTGAGCTAGCTCCTCCCAAGCCTCGCGACTTGTCATACCTTCGGCGTTCGGTGGGTCGCGCTGGGTATGACAACTCGGGGAGCGGCGGGCCATGCTCGCAATTCCTAGATGATTTGCAAGGATGCGGGCGTGGAGATCTCGGCGAAGACGGACTACGCGGTGCGCGCGCTGCTCGGCCTGGCGTCGCGCGCCCCCGATCTGGTCAAGATCGAGGTGATCATCACCGAGCAGAAACTGCCCCGGAAGTTCGTCGAGGCGATCCTGGGCGAACTGCGTCGAGCCGGCCTGGTTCGTAGCCAGCGCGGTGCCGAGGGTGGCTACGCCCTGGCGCGCCCGGCGACGGAGGTCATGCTCGGCCAGATCATCCGGGCCGTCGACGGCCCGCTCGCCGAAGTCCGCGGGCTGCGCCCGCACGAGACCGTATATACCGGTGTGGCCGAGCACCTGCCAGAGGTGTGGGTTGCTGTGCGCGCGTCGTTGCGCCGCGTGCTCGATGAGACCAGCCTGCAGCACGTGCTGACCGGCAAGTTGCCCGCGCACGTCAAGCGCATGGTCGACGCGCCCGACGCCTGGTTACCACGCTGACCGTGCCGCTCAGGGCGCCGGGGCACGGAGGGGCGTCGGCCCTGGCAGGCATGATTTGTCGGGTGCGACTGAGCCTGCGGCGCGGATTCCTCCGAGAGCTACCCACCGAGGTCACCGCGCTCGCCGCCGTCGCGTTCATGGTGGCAGTCGGTTTCGGTGTCGTCGCTCCGGCGATCCCGCTGTTCGCCCGGCAATTCGGCGTCAGCAAGACCGCTGCCAGCGGCGTGATCAGCGCCTTTGCCGCGGCGCGCCTCATCGCAGCCCCGTTCACCGGGCGCCTGGTGAACGCGTTCGGCGAGCGACTGATGCTCGCCGTCGGTATCGGCATCGTCTCGGTGTCGAGCCTGCTGGCGGGATTGGCCGGTGACTACTGGCAACTGCTCGTGCTGCGGGGCGTCGGCGGCGTCGGTTCGATCATGTTCAGTGTCAGCGCGTCCAGCCTGCTCATCCGGGTCACGCCGGGCCACCTGCGCGGGCGCGCGCAAGGCGTGTTCGCCGGCGGATTCCTGCTCGGTGCCATCGGCGGGCCGGCGCTTGGTGTCGTCGCGGCCTGGTCGCTGCGCGCGCCGTTCTTCCTGTACGCGGGCACCCTGGTCGTCGCCGGCGTGATCGCGCTCGGCGCGCTGCGCCACAGTGAGCTGGCTGCGCGGCAGACCTCGAGGGGCTCGACCCTCGACCTGCGAACCGCCCTGCGCAGCCGTGCCTACCTCGCCGCACTGACGAGCAATCTCGCCGAGGACTGGGCCGTGGTCGGAGCGCGGTCGGCCATGGTGCCGCTGTTCGTCGTCGACCGCCTGGAGCTGAGCACGATGTGGACCTACCTCGGCTTCTTCACGCTGAGTGTCGTCAGCGGTGCCCTGCTGCTGCCGTTCGGCAAGCGGGCCGACACGTCGGGCCGCCGGCCGGTGCTGCTGCTCGGCCTGCTCGTCGGCGCCGCGGGCCTGGTGAGCCTGCCCCTCGTTCCGAACGCCGGCGGTCTGATCGCGGCAATGGCACTGCTTGGAGTGTCGGGCGCGGCCCTGTCGGTGGCCTCAGGTGCCATTCTCGGCGACGTCGTGGGCGGGCGCGGCGGAACGGTCGTCGCGACGTACCAGATGGCAGGTGACGCCGGCACGGTCGCTGGTCCGGTGGTGGCCGGGTGGCTCGCCGATTCGCACGGGTACGGCGCGGCATTCGGCGTGGCGGCGGCGATCGTGGCCGCACCGGTCGGCCTCGTCCTGGTCGCGCCCGAGACCGGCCACGTCGCAGGCATCACCGAGGCGAGCGTGCAGGAGGCATCATCAGACCATGTCGCTTGAGCTGATCCAGGGCGATATCACCGAGCAGCGCGTCGACGCCATTGTGAATGCGGCGAACTCGTCGCTGCTCGGCGGTGGCGGTGTCGACGGCGCGATCCACCGGCGCGGCGGTCCGGCGGTACTCGCCGCGTGCCGCGAGCTGCGCGCGGGTAGCTACCGCAACGGGCTCCCGGCCGGATCTGCCGTGGCGACCACAGCGGGCCAGCTGCCGGCGCGGTGGGTGATCCATACCGTCGGGCCGGTCTACGCACCCGCGTCGGATTGCAGCGACACGCTGCGTTCGTGCTACGTAGAGGCCCTGCGGGTCGCGGCGCAGCTGGGTGCGACATCCGTCGCGTTCCCGCTGATCTCGTCAGGTGCCTACGGCTGGCCGGTCGACGATGCGCTGCAGATCGCGATCAAGGCCCTGGGCGACGCGAGCTGCGCGGTGCGGCTGGTCGTGTGGCAGGAATCAACGCTGCAGCTGGCGCAGCGCATACTCGCGACGCTCGAATAGCGCCCGGACGGGGCGGCATCCGCCCGCCCGTAGGATCGCGGGATGACTGCGACGACAACCCGCTCGGGCGCTCGTGGCCTGACCCGGGCCACGACCCACCCGGTCGCCGCGACCGGCGGGGGGAAGATCACCAAGACCGTGCTGCCCGGTGGCCTGCGGATCCTGACCGAGGCCATGCCTGCCGTGCGCAGCGCGAGCGTCGGAGTCTGGGTTCCCGCAGGCAGCCGCGACGAGACGCCGGTCGTGGCGGGTGCCAGCCACTTTCTCGAGCATCTGCTGTTCAAGGGAACGACGACGAGGTCGGCCCTCGACATCGCGAGCGCCATGGACGCCATCGGAGGTGAGTTCAACGCGTTCACCGAGAAGGAGCACACCTGCTTCTACGCCACGGTGCTCGATCGTGACCTGCCCCTTGCCATCGACATCGTGACCGACGTTGTGCTGAACGCCACCGTCACCGCCCAGAACGTCGACGTCGAGCGCGGCGTCGTGCTCGAAGAGATTGCGATGCGCGACGACGACCCGGCCGATCTCGTGCACGACGAGTTCGCGAGCGCGCTGTTCGGCGACGTGCCGCTCGGTCGGCCCATCCTGGGCACGATCGAGTCGATCGCCGCGCTGGAAAGGCGCCAGATCGCGGGCTACTACCGCAGGCGCTATCGCCCTGACGGCATGGTCGTCGCCGTTGCGGGCAACCTCGATCACGCCGCGATCGTGAAACGGGTCCGCAAGGCGTTCACCGATCGTCTCGACGGCAGCTCTGAACCCGCGGCGCCGCGCGCCCGTGGTCACGCCCGGTCAACACCGCCGATCGAACCGATCAGGATCGTCGGCGACGACACCGAGCAGGCCAACGTCATCCTCGGCATGCGGGGCCTCTCTCGCCACGACGAGCGGCGCTGGGCGCTGGGCGTGCTGTCTTCTGCGCTCGGCGGAGGCATGAGCTCACGGCTGTTCCAGACCATCCGCGAAGAGCGCGGCCTGGCCTATTCCGTGTACACCTTCAGCGGCAGCTACGCCGATACCGGGCTGTTCGGTGTGTACGCGGGCTGCCAGCCTGGCAAGGCCGACGAAGTGCTCGACCTGATCCGGACCCAGCTCGACCGCGTGGCGCAGGACGGCCTCACCGAGGCAGAGATCGCCCGGGGCAAGGGCCAGATGCGCGGCGGCATCGTGCTGGGCCTGGAGGATTCGGGCTCCCGGATGACCCGCATCGGCAAGAGCGAACTGGTTCACGGTGACGTGCTGGGTGTCGACGACCTGATCCACCACGTCGATTCGGTCACCCGTGACGATGTCGTCGAGATGGCCGCGTACCTTCTGCACCAGCCCCGCTGCCTGACGGTGGTGGGCCCGTTTGATCAGCATGCTTTCGACGGGGCCGTCTGAACGGAGGAAGCAGTGATCGAACCGACTCGGGTCGGCGTGCTCGGTGCTCGTGGCCGAATGGGCCAGCAGGTATGCCAGGCCGTTGTCGCAGCCGACGACATGGATCTCGTGGCGGCCGTCGACGCGGGCGACTGGCTGTTCAGCGTCGCCGACGGCGGCGCCCAGGTGCTGGTCGATTTCACCCATCCTGACGTCGTCATGGACAACATCCGATTCGCGATCGATCAGGGCATTCACGCCGTTGTCGGCACCACCGGCTTCACCGACGAGCGTTTCGCGACCCTTCGCGAGTGGCTGGCCGATGCGCCCCAGGTCGGCGTGCTCGTTGCGCCGAACTTCGCGATCGGCGCGGTGCTCTCGATGAGGTTCGCGCAGCTGGCAGCGCCGCATTACCGATCCGTCGAGATCGTCGAACTGCATCATCCCGCCAAGGTCGACGCGCCGAGCGGTACAGCGGTGCGCACGGCGCAGCTGGTCGCGAAGGCCCGCGAGGCGGCCGGCCTTGACGCAGTGCCCGACGCGACCACCCAGTCACTCGAGGGTGCGCGAGGCGCCGTCGTCGACGGAGTCCACGTGCACGCGATCCGGGCGGCAGGCCTGGTGGCGCACCAGGAGATCCTCTTCGGCACCGATGGCGAGACGCTCTCGATCCGTCACGACTCGTTCGACCGGGCCTCCTTCATGCCCGGCGTTCTGCTCGGCATTCGCGGCATCGCCGCGCGGCCGGGACTCACGGTGGGCCTCGAGACGCTGCTCGGACTGTGATCACCTCGCTGCAGTACGTGCAGGGCGTTCAGTCCGGTTCCACCGGTTAATCGGACAAGGGCGGCCGGTTCCTGCCGTAGCTCCGCCCGATCGCGAACTGCGTCCTACGCTCAGGGCGGCGCGCACCTGCGCCCCCGCGGCATCGAGGAGGTGGCGATGTTCATCCAGGTAATCCAGGGCAGAGTCGGCGACGAGTCCGGCCTCCGAGCAGCGATGGATCGATGGATGCGTGACTGTCAGCCGGGCGCGACTGGCTGGCTCGGCTCAACGTGTGGGTTCACCGACGACGGCATGTTCATCACCGTCGCCCGCTTCGACTCCGAAGCGGCGGCGCGCCGAAACAGCGAGCGTCCCGAGCAGGGAGCGTGGTGGGCGGAGACCGCGAAGTGCTTCGCCGGTGACGTGACCTTCACCGACTCCGCAGACGTCACGACCTGGATGGCGGGCGGCTCGGACGAAGCCGGCTTCGTGCAGGTCATCGAGGGTCACTATCAACACCCGGACCGGATGCGCGCGTTGATGGAGCAGCACGTCGACGAGTTGCACGAGATGCGCCCGGAGATCATCGGTGCAACGGTGGCCGTGCAGCAGGACGGCGGCTACGTCCAGACGGTCTACTTCACCTCTGAGGCAGCGGCGCGCGAGCACGAATCGGTGCCTCCGCCGCCGGATGTCGCCGAGGTGATGTCCGAGGAAATGCAGGACGCGACGTTCTTCGACCTGCACCAGCCCTTGATGATGTCGCCACGCTGAGGGTGCTGCGGCCGCCTGTCGGGTCGCGGCAGAGGCGTCGCTGTGGTGAGATGACGACACATGTCGTGGTCTGAGGAGCGTGCATGACGCGCCGGTTCGTGCTGGCATGCTTGGGCGCCGCCAGCCTGACGGCGATGACGATGGTTACGACGGGGGGCGCGTCATCTGTCCGATCGTGGGTCGCGGTGGCCGTCCCGACGAGCGCGGCACATCGTCTTGACCTACACCGCTTCGCCGCTCCGCCGAGCATCGACGAGTGCGAGGCGACCTACCAGCTCGCCTGCTATTCGCCGGATCAGCTTCGCCACGCCTACCACGTCGGGCCCCTGCTGCGCAGCGGACTGACCGGCAAGGGTCAGACGATCGCGATCGTGGACTCCTTCGGCTCGCCGACGATCGAGCATGACCTGCAGGTCTTCGATCAGACCTGGGGCATACCCGACCCACCGTCGATTCAGACGATCACACCGGCGGGTGCCGTGCCGCCGTTCGACCCCACCGACGACGACATGGTCGGTTGGGCCCTCGAGACCACCCTCGATGTCGAGTACGCCCACGTCATGGCACCGCAGGCTGACCTCCTCGTCGTCGCGACACCTGTCTCAGAGACCGAGGGCGCGGTCGGCTTCCCGGAGATCGTCGCTGCGGAGAACTACGTCATCGACAATGGCCTGGCCGACGTGATCTCGCAGAGTTTCGGCGCGACCGAGCAGACCTTCGCCGACAGGCAGAGCCTGCTGGCGCTGCGCAGCGCCTTCGTCAATGCGGCACAACACGGCGTCACCGTCCTCGGCGCGGCCGGAGACGCCGGGGCGACGGACTTCCAGAGCGACCAGCAGACGCTGTACTCCTACCAGGTCGATTCCTGGCCGTCTTCTGACCCGTTGGTCACGAGCGTCGGCGGGACGAGACTCGACCTGGACCCGGCCGGCCATCGGATCGGGCCCGACGCCGTGTGGAACGACGATTACGGCGCGAGCGGCGGCGGCCTGAGCACGATGTTCGCCCGGCCTGCGTTCCAGGACGGCGTCCAGAGCGTCGTCGGCACCCAGCGCGGTACGCCCGACATTTCGCTGTCAGCCGCCCTCGACGGCGGCGTGGTCGTCTACACCTCCTACGACGAGCACGATGCCGGTTGGGGCATCGCGGGCGGCACCAGTGAGGCCACGCCCATGTTCGCGGGGATCGTCGCCGTGGCGGCTCAAGCGGCCGGGCACCGCCTCGGCGTCATCAACCAGGCTCTGTACTCGATCGCTGCGCGCGACGACCGTGCGATCGTCGACGTGACATCAGGCAGCAACACGTTCGGTGATGTCACCGGTTACGACGCAGTGAGCGGGTACGACCTCGCCTCGGGGCTCGGCACCATCGACGCTGCCCGCCTGGTGCCCGCACTCGCGGCCGCGGTGCCCGCACCTACGCCGTAGTCAGCGTGCGTTCGACGCGCCGACGTGTGTGTCGAGCCAGCCGGTGAGCGGCGCGAGCGCGCGCCACGCCTTGGCGATCTCGGTCTTCGCCCGCTTGGTCGACAGCCAAGCGGGACACCCGAACTCGCGGTGCCCGGTCAGGGTCTTGTAGCGCAGCAGGTCGCCGCGAGGATGATCCTTGGCGTAACCGGCAGGCACCCGAACGAGCCGATGCCCCTCGATCTCGAAACGTGCCTTGCCGACCATGGCGAGCGCCCGTTCGAGTGCGGCGCCCGCTACGTCGTCGTCGATGGCCCGGCGCATCCGCTCGACCTGGTCCGGTGCGGTGTCCCAGTAGCCGCCGGCGACGAGCAGCCCGGCGGCCGAGATGTGCAGGTAGAGCGACGACTCGCCGAACCACGCGCCCTGGTGGGTCTTGTACGGGCTCTTGTCCTTGCTGAAGCGCACATCGCGATACGGCCGGAAGAACTTCGCACTGCCGAACTCGGCCCCGAGTTCTGACACCAGCGCCTCGAGCGGTGCCCGGACCGACTCCTCGTAGACGTGCTTGTGCGCGCCCCAGAATGCCTTGCTGTTGTCAGCTTCGAGATCCTCGTAGAAGTCGAGTGCCGCGGTGGGCACGCCGGTGAACGTCATGCCTGCTCCGCGTCGTCAACTGGCCCGAGCGACACGTGCAGCCGCAGCTCACGGATCTCTCCGAACCCGGTGTCGAGCGCACGGGCATAGCCGTCGGCCTCCCAGCCGGCCGAGCGGAAGAACGCCAGCGAGGCAGCGTCAGCGGTCGGGATCCACGCGATCGCGCGGGCCATGCCGTCGCCGCGGGCGTAGTCGACGGCCGCGGCGAGCAGGCGGGAACCGTGACCGCGGCGGCCCCATCGTGGTTCGACCAGCAGTGGCCCGACCTGAGCGGTGACCCCGGGATCAGGGTCGCCTTCTTCGAAGTCGTACGCCGGCCCGAGCGCGGCGAAGCCCACCAGCCAGTTCTGCTCCTGCGCGACGAGAACATGGTGTCGCGATGATGGCGGCGCGTCGACCGCGCTGGCCCAGGCCTGCGCGGCGTCGTCGGCGGACAGGTCGGCCAGCACCTGGGCAGGCAGAACCGAACTGTAGGCGGTGCGCCAGGTGTCGATCTGGATGCGGGCGATCTCCGCCACGTCGGCGGTTCTCGCCGACCGCACACTCACGTCGGCCACGCGTCGAACCTAGTCGTGCGCTCGCCGGTGTCGCACCCCCGGGCGCGGTCGGTGTGGGCCGGGTCGCGCGGGTCAGGTTCCGGCTGTCTCGTCGGCGCGAAGGCGCCCCTCGGCGAAGGCCGTGGACTCGTCACGTTCACGACGGCGCTTTCGCAGGTGGACGAGCAGGTAGCCGATCACGGCGAGCGCGAGCAGTGCGAGTGGCAGCCAGGTCAGGTATTCGCTGACTGTGTTGAGGGCCGATGCGAAGGCGTATCCGAGCAGCACGCAGCCGGCGCCCCAGAGCAGGCCACCTGCCGCGTTCCAGATCAGGAATGTTCGGTACTTCATGCCACTCATGCCTGCCATCGAAGGCATCAGCGCCCGAAGCAACGCCGTGAGGCGGCCGAGAAAGACCGCCTTGCCGCCGTGCTTGTGCAAGAACGCGTCGACCGCCGCCCACCGTGCTTCGCCGATCCAGTTTCCGACGCGGGATCGCCGTACGGGCGGGCCGAAGTGCCGGCCGAACTCGAAGCCGACCGAGTCGCCCGCAATGGCGCACACAACGGCGATCGCGGCCATTACTCGTACGTCGAGCGGGCCGTAACGGCAGAAATAGCCGGCGACCAGCAGCGCGATCTCGCCGGGCAAAACGAATCCGACCAGGATGGCGGCCTCGGCGAACGCGAGACCGCCCGCGATCAGGTACAGCCAGGACCCGACCGCGTCGCCGATGTTGTGCATCAGCTGTTCGAACATTCACGCATCCTGGCACGGAGCCGCTTGGGGGGCCCGCCCGCGCTCAGGAAATAAAGGTGTCGGTACCGCCCAATAAGCTCGGCGGAGTGAGGAATCTTGCGTCTGCCCGCGTCTGGATCGCGCTCGGCACGGTCTACGTGGTGTGGGGGTCCACCTATCTGGCCATTCGCTGGACCGTCGAGACCGTGCCCCCGTTCACCTCAGGGGCGACTCGCTTTCTGGTGGCCGGTGTGCTCGTCGGCGTGGCGGCGCGGTTGCGTCGCGGCCGCGGCACCTGGCGCATCGAACGATTGCGGATTCGCAACGCGGCGGTCTGCGGGGCACTCACGCTGGCCGGTGGCAACGGGGTCCTGGTTCTCGCCGAGACGCGGGTTCCGTCCGGCCTCGCCGCCCTGCTGGTGGCGGTCGTGCCGCTGTGGCTGGTCCTGCTGCGCCGTTTCGTCGGCGACCGAACGCCGGCGCTGACGGTCGCGGGCGTGCTCGTCGGTCTGGCCGGCGTTGCCTTGCTGCTGCTGCCGGGTTCGGGCGGCAAGCACGTGGACGTGGGGTACGCCGCGCTGATCCTGCTGGCGGCCTTGAGCTGGTCGGTGGGCTCCCTGCTTGTCACGCGCACCGCCGTCCCGTCCGAACCGGCGATGCTCTCCTCGATCGAGATGGTTGCCGGGGGAGCGGTGCTGCTGGTCGCCGGCGCGGCGCGCGGCGAGTTCGCCCGTGTGCACCTTGGCGATATAAGCGGCAAGTCGTGGCTCTCGCTGGCATATCTCGTCATCTTCGGTTCGATCGTCGCGTTCAGCGCCTACCTCTATGCGCTCGCCAACGCCCCGACGTCGTTGGTGGCCACCTACGCCTACGTCAATCCGGTTGTCGCCGTTGCGCTCGGCGTCATGCTCGCCGGTGAGCACCTGACCGCAAGCGAGGTGATGGGCGGCCTGGTGATCGTGGCCTCCGTGGTGCTCGTGGTCAGCGCCGAGGGACGTGAGCGACGATTGGCCAAGGCGTCCGTGCTGCCGGTCGAGGGTGTGCTGGGCGGCGAGTGTGTGGCCGGTGCGCAGTGACCGCGCAGCCGGCCGTGCGCCCGGTCGATCGCCTGACCGGCGCGCAGGCTCGTCGCATCGCACTCGCCGCTCAGGGCTTCGCCGATTCCCGACCGTCCGGGCGGATCGATGCGCGCCATATCCGGCGGGTGATCGCCCGGGTCGGCATCCTGCAACTCGACTCGGTGAACGTGTTCTGCCGCTCGCATTACCTGCCGGTCTTCGCCCGGCTCGGGCCCTATCCACGCGAGGCCCTCGACCGGCTCACCGCCCACACGGCAGGCCCGGTCCGCCGCGAGCTGTTCGAGTACTGGGGGCACGAGGCGTCTCTCATACCGGTCGAGTTGCAGCCCTACCTGCGATGGCGCATGGCCCGGGCCGATGAGGATGCCTGGGGCGGCATGGTCCGGGTGGCTCGCGACTTCCCGCACCTGATCGAGGACGTACACGAACTGGTCAGCCAGCAGGGCCCGATTCGCTCGGCCGACACCGGCATCCCGCGTCCGGATCCAAGGCCTGGCCATATGTGGAACTGGCACGACGGCAAGGTCGCGCTCGAGTACCTGTTCTGGGCCGGTCGGGTGACGGCGGCTCGCCGGGTCAACTTCGAGCGGTACTACGACCTGCCCGAGCGAGTGCTTCCCGGCGAGATTGTCGCAGCCGAGACACCGCCAGCGGACGTTGCGCAGCGCGAACTTGTGCGGATTGCCGCGCGCGCCTACGGCGTGGCTACCGAACCTGATCTCGGCGACTACTTCCGCTTGCCCCGGGCCGAGTCCAAGCAACGCGTGGCCGAACTGGTCGATGCCGGCGAGTTGCTTCCGGTCGCGGTCGACGGATGGCGCGCGCCCGCCTACCTGTGGCCGGACGCCCGCCGTCCCCGTCGGATCAAGGCGCGTGCCCTGCTCTCGCCGTTCGACTCGCTGATCTGGTTCCGCGAGCGCACCAAGCGGTTGTTTGACTTCCGCTACCGCATCGAGATATACACTCCGGCCGCCAAGCGGATCTACGGCTACTACGTCTTGCCGTTCCTGCTCGGCGATTCCCTCGTCGCCCGCGTCGACTTGAAGTCTGATCGGCAGGCCGGGATGTTGCGCGTGCAGGGCGCCTTCGCCGAGCCGGGTGTCGACATCATCAACGTCGCCCGGGAGCTCGCCGTCGAGCTTGCGATCACGGCGAAATGGCTCGACCTCGACGGCGTGGTCGTCGGCGACCGTGGCGACCTGGCCGCCCCGTTGAGTCACGCTCTGGTCAACTAGGCCTGTCCCGTGGATCTTCAGCCTGCTGCGCGACGGCCAAGATCCACGGGACAGGCCCTAGTGTCCTGAGTCAGAAGTTCCTGTCGCCACCTCCGGCGCCCAGCTGCACGCTGGCTGCGTTGTCCTCGTCGCCGATACAACCCCGGTATCGGCTCCTCGTCCGCCTTGCCAGCGCACACCTGGATCACCGGATCTGACGACGAACTTCTGACTCAGGACACTAGTACGCAACAACGTACGAAATCTCTGACCAATATCCATGGATGGAACATGATCTAGTAGCGGTACCGTAAGTAAATGCGTACTACTTTGGCAGCGGACGTCGAACTGCTCGCGGCAGCCAGCCAGATCCGACGGGGCGCCACGTCGCTCGCCGCCCGAGCGCGGGTCGAACGCGGGGGAGCCCTCAGCTTCAACCAGACCGCCGTGCTGGGCCAGCTGTTCAAGGGTGGTGCCATGACTCCGGGCGAGCTTGCCGAGCGCCTGCGCGTGCAGCCCCAATCGCTGACCAGGACGTTCACCGCACTTGACGAACGCAACCTCGTGCGCCGAATGCCTGACCCCGGAGACGGCAGGCAGTCCTTGCTCAGCATCACCGCAGCGGGCCGGCGAGTGCTCGGCGAGGACATGCGCCCACGTGACATTTGGCTTGCCAGGACGATCGAACGTGAGCTGACCGTTGCTGAGCGCGAGATCCTCGTCGTCGCGGCGAAGCTGATGGAACGCCTGTCCGAGGTGGACGCAAGCCCGGCGCAGGTCGAGCCGTGAGCGCGCCCGCGTCGACGATGGAACGGCCGGCGCAGCTTGCCGCCGAGACCGCTGACGCCATGCCGGTGCGTCGCGTTGCCGGACTGTTCGCGCCCTACCGTTGGCTGGTTGCCGCGCTCGTCGTCGTGGCGCTGTTGCAGGGTGTCACCGGCGTCGCCTCGCCGTTTCTGCTACGCGAGATGATCGACCGGGCGCTGCCCGAGCGCAGTGCCGTGCTCGTGTCGTGGCTGGCGGCGGGCATGATCGTTGCGTCGGCTGCCAGCGCCGTGCTCGGCGTCGTTTCGACGTGGCTGTCCAATCTCATCGGGCAACGGGTGATGCACGACCTGCGGGTCAGCGTCTACGAGCACCTGCAACGGATGTCGCTGCGGTTCTTCACCCGCACGAAGGCCGGCGAGCTCCAATCGCGCATCGCCAATGACGTCGGCGGGGTCGACAACATCGTCACCAACACCGCGAGCTCGACGGTGCAGAACGTGATCGCGGCGCTCGCCGTGGCCGTGGCCGCGCTCGTCATGGAGTGGAAGCTCGCGGTGGTCTGCCTGATCGTCGTGCCGATCTTCCTTATTTTCTCGATGCGTCTGGGCCGCCGTCGCCGAACGATTGCCCGAGGGCGCCAGCGTCAGCTGGCTGGCATCACGGCGCTCGTCGAGGAATCGCTCTCGGTCGCCGGTGTCCTGCTCACGAAGACCCTGGGCCGGCAGAGTGCCTTGTCCTCGCGCTTCGCCGAGGAGTCGAAGAAGCTGTCCGACATGGAGATGAGCGCCGCGATGAGCGGCAAGTGGCTGATCTCCAGCCGCCGGGCGAGCCTGACGATGGTGCCGGCGATCGTCTACTGGATCGCCGGTATGGCGCTGGCGCACGGCTCGGCCCCGATCACGATCGGTACCGCGGTGGCGTTCACCAGCATGCTGAACCGGCTTGTCGGCCCGGCCAGTGCGTTGCAGGGCATTGGAGTCGCGGTGTCGACATCGATGGCCCTGTTCGGCCGGATCTTCGAGGTACTCGATCTCCCGGTCGACATCCAGGAGCGGCCTGGGGCACGACGGCTGACGTCGATCCGTGGCGAGGTGCGCCTCGACGAGGTGTGCTTCCGCTATGACCCAGATGGCGCGTGGACGATTCGTGGAGTCGACCTGCTCGTGCCGCCAGGCACGACAACCGCCCTGGTCGGCGAGACGGGATCTGGCAAGACGACCCTCGCCTATCTGGTCGCGCGCCTCTACGACGCCGAGTCGGGCACGGTCTCGATCGACGGCGCCGACGTGCGCGATCTGCAGTTGACCTGCGTGTCCGACGCGGTCGGACTCGTGTCGCAGGAGACGTATCTGTTCCACGAGTCAGTGCGCGAGAACCTGCGCTTCGCCGCGCCCGGCGTGTCCGATGCCGACGTCGAGGCCGCCGCGCGTGCGGCCCGTATCCACGACCTGATCGCCGGCCTGCCGGAGGGATACGACACCGTGGTGGGTGCGCGCGGCTATCGATTTTCCGGTGGAGAGCGACAACGCCTGGCTATCGCTCGCATGTTGTTGCGGAACCCGCCGATCCTGGTGCTCGACGAAGCGACGAGCGCGCTCGACAACGAGACCGAGCGGGCCGTACAGGCGGCGCTGGACGAACTCTCCCGCGGACGTACCACGATCGCCATTGCGCACCGGCTGAGCACCGTGCGCAACGCCGACCAGATCGTCGTGCTTGACCGGGGCCGCGTCGTCGAGCGCGGCACCCATGACGAGTTGCTCGCGCGGGGCGGGCGCTACGCCGCACTTGCCGGTGAACTCGTGTAAGACGCGCCAACGGCGACCGCAGTCACGGTCGCCGCTGCGTGAGCAAGCGGATACTCAGGCGATCTTGTCCTCCCGCACGGCCGGCGCGGCCCGGAAGATGCGGACATCGCCACTGCCGGTGCGCGCTCGCACGGTGATTGGACGTCCGGCAGTGGCCGGGGGTGTGTTTTCCACGGGAAGATCGGAGTACACGCGCCCCGCCCCGGTAACGACATCGAGTCGTGCTGCCTGACCGGACCGTAGGCCGACCGACAGGCCGCCCGAACCGCTGGCGAACTCGATGTCGTTCTCGGCAACGCCGATCGATGCGCGACCGGACCCGGTACGCATCCGGACCGCGCCGTGCGCGACGCCGAGGTCCAGGCTGCCGCTTCCGCAGGACAGGGTCAGCCCACCGCCAACTTCGTCGAATGTGGCATCACCCGACCCTGTCTTGACCGTCACCGAACCAGTTACCCGGTGCACGTGCGCAGGGCCGCTGCCGCAGCGCAGGCGCAGGTCACCGTGGACGTGATCGAGATGCGTGGCGGCCATGCCCGAGGCGATATCGGCCGAACCCGACCGCCCCTGGATCACGATGTCGGCGTCGTAGCTTGCGATCTTGAGCGGTGTGTCCGGGGGGACGGTGATGTCGAGATCGAGTGCGTCGCGTTCGGCTGCCCGTCCGAGGAAGACGGGCAGGTCGAAGACGGTGCCCCGTGGTTTGCGGCTGTGCACGATCAGGGTCGAGCCGCGCAGTTCGACGAGCGTTTGCGCGACGGCGTCGGACGTGTCATCGCGCGGGGCCAGCACGACCTTCGCCTCGGTCACGCCTTCGTCGGCATGCACGGTGATCGATCCGAAGCCGAGCCGGCAGGACAGATCGATTGGACCGGAAAGCGGGAACGTCTTCGTGGTCACGAGGTCTCCTGTCGAGATGGTCCGATGAATGGTCATCCGGTCACCCAGCCGCTTACTCGGTGACTGCCGTGCGCGTGTGAGGGCGCCGATCCGGGCCAGCCGCCGCCGGAGCCGCTCGGCCGCCCCGGCCCGCCGGCGCGGTTCAGGCCGGCGCCGGCAGCCCGAACCAGCCAGGTGTTGACCGAGACGCCGTCGCTGCCGGCGGCCTGCTCGATGTCGGCCTTGAGCTTCTCGGACAACCGCAGTGAGATGCGCGCGGTCGCATCACCGTCGTCGGCGGACGGCGGAGCGGCCGGCATCTCGGGCGCGCGCGTGATGTCGATGCGGATCTCGTCATCGTCGAGTGCGACGGTGACCGCCGGGCCGTCCTGGGTGTCGTACAGCGCTGCCGTGATCTCGCCGGCTGCCGCGGAGACGGCAGCGAGGAGCGCCAGACGTACCGACGAGTCCGCGGTTTCGGCGAGGGACGACGCGATCTGCTGGGTGCGCTCGTCGCCGAGTGCCGCAGATGCGCGTAATTGGTCATGGACTTGCCGGACGTACTCGTCGAGATGCATGATGCCATTATGACATCGTCGATGACGTCACGACAACAGCAATGCGACGTCAGGACGCTCCGCCTGTTCAGCGGACTGGTCCGCGCCTGCGCCCAGCGTGCGAGTCGCGACGAGCACCTGTCAGTGCCGGCCGATAATCTGGACGCTCGAATGTCCGTACGACCAGGGAGTTTGCCGGTGGCCGAAATCGTTGGGTTGAAGGTCCAGGTCATCGCCTGGACGCATTTCGAGGCTCCGGCCGACATACCGTGGGAAACCGACGCTGCGGGGGGCGAGGCGCTCGCCGAGTTCGCCGGGCGCGCGTGCTACCAGTCCTGGAAGAAGCCGAACCCCGCGACGGCGACGAACAGCGGCTATCTGCGGCACATCCTCGAAGTCGGGCACCTGTCTGTGCTCGAGCACGGCTCGGTGACGATGTACCTGACCGGCATCTCCCGGTCGCTGACCCACGAACTGATCCGCCACCGCCACTTCTCCTACTCCCAGCTCTCGCAGCGCTACGTCCCTGAGCGCGACGCGGCCATGATCGAGCCCGACGTCATCGCCGACGACCCGGAACTGCACGCCAAGTTCGTCGAGGCGAGCGACGCGTCCGTGCGTGCATACACCGAACTGCTCGAAGGACTGCAGAAGAAGTTCGCCGATGTCGAGCAGGCAACCTTGCGGCGCAAGCAGGCGCGTCAGGCGGCGCGTGCGGTGCTGCCGAACGCCACCGAGACGCGCATCGTCGTCACCGGCAACTATCGCGCCTGGCGTCATTTCGTCGCGATGCGAGCTTCCGAGCACGCCGACGTCGAAATCCGGGCACTTGCCATCGCCTGCCTGGGCGAACTCAAACGCGTCGCGGGCAATGTCTTCGCCGACTTCGAGATCACCGAACTTCCCGACGGCACCGAGATCGCATCTTCGCCACTGGTCTCCGAGGGCTGATCCCGCGCCGGCGGCTCGTACCGCGATCCGCGCGTGCGCCGCAATGCGCCGCGGCAGGAAAGAGGGTGCTCGTTGCCCGATCGCATGACGCCGTCGGGGCTGTTCGTGGGACTCGCAACGCTGGACGTCGTCCACGTGGTCGAGGCGGGGCTCGCGCCGAACCAGAAGGTCACCGCGCTACGGCAGGACATCGCCGGCGGTGGCCCGGCGGCGAACGCCGCGGTCACCTTCGCCGCACTGGGCGGTAAGGCGACGCTGCTCACCGCGCTCGGCAGTCATCCGCTCGCGCGGGTCGCGGCCCACGAGCTGACCTCACACGGCGTCGTGATCGTCGACGCGACGCCGCAGGAGATCCGTGAGCCCGCCGTTTCGCTGATCCGGGTGGTGAGCGACACCGGCGAGCGCAGCGTTTCCTCGGTCAACGCGAGCGGTGCCGAAGCGGCACCGCCCAGCGATCTGGACCGTTTCGTGTCCGCGGCCGACGTCGTCGTCGTCGACGGCCATCACCCGCAACTCGCGCTGGACGCAGCGGAGCTTGCCCGAACCGATGGCGTGCCCGTGGTGCTGGACGCGGGCAGCTGGAAGCCGATCCTTGCCCAGTTGCTAGGCCTGGTCGACGTCGCGATCTGCTCGGCCGACTTCGCCGATCCAGGGCGAGCGCCCGTTCTCGACAACATTCTCGGCCACGGTGCTGCGTCCGCGGCCGTGACGAACGGTGCTCAGCCGATCCAGTGGGCCACACGCGCCGACTCCGGGACGATCCCGGTGCCACAGGTGAGCGCGCGCGACACGGCCGGCGCCGGCGACGCGTTCCACGGTGCCGCGGCCTATGCGCTGGCCGGCCGGGCGAGCTGGCCGGCAACCCTGGAATTCGCCGCGCAGATCGCCGCCGTGCGGGTGCAACACCTGGGCCCGCGCGCGTGGCTGGCCGCCATCCCTCAGCGTTGATCCACCGCGAGGTTTCTGATGCCTTGTCCGCGGATCGCCGCGGAAGACCCGGGTTCGCGACCAGCGAATGAACGCTTTCGAGGGACCCAGAGGGGCTAAATTGGTTCCTATGTCTGCGCTCGATCCACACCGCCCGTTCGGGCGTCTGCTCACGGCAATGGTCACCCCGTTCGGCGTGAGCGGTGAGCTCGACCTCGATACGGCGGGCAAGCTGGCCGCCTACCTGGTGGACGAGCAGCGCAATGATGCGTTGGTCATCAACGGCACGACCGGCGAGTCGCCCACCACGACCGACGGCGAGAAGTCAGACCTGCTGCGCGCAGTTGCCGATGCAGTGGGCGATCGAGCCAAAGTCGTCGCCGGGGTCGGCACGTTCGACACGGTGCACTCGATCCATCTCGCCGAACTAGCGGCGAAGTCAGGCGCGGACGCGCTGCTCGTCGTCACCCCGTACTACTCCCGGCCACCGCAGCAGGGTCTGCTCGCCCATTTCCGGGCAATCGCCGAAGCGACCGAGTTGCCGGTCATGCTCTACGACATCCCCGGGCGCACCGGAGTGCCAATCGAGACAGACACATTGCTCCGCCTGGCAGAGCATGAACGGATCGTGGCCGTCAAGGATGCAAAAGGCGATCTTGGTGCCAGCGCCGAAGTGATGGCCAAGTCCGGCCTCGCGTACTACTCCGGCGAAGACAAGCTGACGCTCCCAATGCTGTCGGTGGGCGGCGCGGGCGTCGTCGGAACCTCGACCCACTTCAGTGGGGTCGAGACATTGGCGATGATCGAGGCCTACGAGTCCGGCGACGTCGCCGAGGCCCTTCGGCTGCACCGCCAGTTGCTGCCGATATATACCGGCATTTTTCGCAGTCCCGGCACCATCCTGGTCAAGGCCGGACTGGCGCTGCGCGATAGGTCGGCCGGTCCGGTGCGGCTGCCGTTGGTCGACGCCACCGAGCACGAGATTGCGCATCTTCGCCAAGACCTCGCCGCAGCAGGACTCGACGACAAAACAGCTTCGCCTGCCGCCTGAATGTCGACCTGACCGTTACGGTTGACCGGTGGCCCGCGCATCCGCAACCCGAACCCGCCCTGCGGCGGGTAAGCGCGCGAATTCGTCCAGACGCGGTAGGGCAAAGGCGCCCGAGCCGGTTAAGCGCACGGGCATCCTCGTCAGCCTGTGGCGGGCGATCTCGGCGATATGGCGGGCGATCGCGGCCATCATCGGCGGCCTGGCCCGGGCGGTGGGCCGCAATGCAGCGACGGCACGGGAGCTCGACCCGGCACACCGGCGCGACGGTGCCGCACTGGGTGTCATTGCACTGTCGCTGATCGCCGCGGTTGCGGTCTGGGCGCACGGGGCGGGGCCCGGCGGGCGGGCGCTCGCGGCCCTGTTGCGGCTCATCGTCGGTAATGGCGCGGTCGTCGCCCCGGTAGTGCTCTTCGGCATCGGCGTCCACATGCTGCGCCAGGCCGGCCATCCTGAGGCGCGCGGGCGTGTTCTCGTCGGAACGCTGGCGCTCACTCTCGCCATCCTCGGCCTGTTCGACCTGTGGGCGGATTCCCCGTCCACCAGCGACGGCCGCTCGCACGCGGGGGGACTGCTTGGCGCGGGCACGGCGGTGCCACTGGAGCACGGGCTCTCGGCTGTCATCGCGGTGCCGCTGTTGTTCCTGCTCGGCGTGTTCGGCGTGCTCGTCGTCACCGCCACCCCGATCAGCCAGCTCCGCCAGCAGATTGGCGTCCTGCTCGGACGCAAGCAGGACGACGGGGCCGAGGGCGATCTGCCTGCCAATCGTGGCGCGGTCGTGCGCGATCTTGATCCGTCCGGGCCTGACTCCGAGTCGGACACTGCTCAGGTTCCATTCCTCGACGATCCCTTCCCCGGCGGAGTGCCGCCCGACGCGGTGGCGCCGGTTCCGAAGCCGCGCAAGCCCAGGATGGCCAAGCCGAAGCCGGACGATGACGACCTGCCGGTCATCACCGCGCCGGTCCAGCTCGAACTCAATGGCGGCGGCGCGTACACGTTGCCGTCGCTCAAGGATCTCGAGGCGGGCAGTCGCCACCTGGCGCACACCAAGGCCAATGACGAGGTGATCGCGGCTCTGCAGCAGGTGTTCAGCGAGTTCGCCGTCGACTGCGCGGTCACCGGCTTCAGCCGCGGGCCTACCGTCACCCGTTACGAGGTCGAACTCGGCCCCGGCGTCAAGGTCGAGCGCATCACCCAGCTCACCCGCAACATCGCCTATGCGGTCAAGAGCCCGGACGTGCGGATCATCAGCCCGATTCCCGGCAAGAGCGCAGTCGGTGTCGAGATCCCCAACGCCGACCCGGAAATCGTGATGCTCGGCGACGTGCTGCGCGCGCCGGTGGCGCAGCGCGATCACCATCCGATGCTGGTCGCGCTCGGCAAGGACGTCGAGGGCGGCTTTGTCGTTGCGAACCTCACGAAAATGCCGCACCTGCTCGTGGCCGGGGCGACCGGCGCCGGCAAGTCCAGCTGCATCAACTCGCTGATCCTCTCGGTACTGACCAGGGCGACTCCGGACCAGGTGCGGATGGTGCTCATCGACCCGAAGCGGGTCGAGTTCGCCGCCTACCATGGCATCCCGCACCTGGTCACACCGGTGATCACGAATCCGAAGAAGGCAGCCGATGCGTTGGCCTGGGTCGTGCGCGAGATGGACCTTCGCTACGAGGACATGGAGGCCTCGGGCGTACGGCATATCGACGACTTCAATCGCAAGGTGCACAGCGGCGAGCTGATCGCCCCGCCGGGCTCCGAGCGCGTCTACTCCGCGTATCCGTATCTGCTCGTGATCTGCGACGAACTCGCCGACCTGATGATGGTCGCCCCGCGTGATGTCGAGGACGCCGTCGTGCGCATCACGCAGCTCGCCCGCGCGGCCGGCATTCACCTGGTCGTTGCCACGCAGCGCCCGTCAGTGGACGTCGTCACCGGGCTGATCAAGGCCAATGTGCCGTCGCGGCTCGGATTCAAGACCTCGTCACTCGCCGACTCGCGGGTCATTCTCGACCAGCCCGGCGCGGAGAAGCTGCTCGGCAAGGGCGACGGGTTGTTCCTGCCGATGGGCGCCTCGAAGCCTGCGCGCATCCAGGGCGCGTACGTCACCGACTCCGAGATCCACAAGATCGTCGACCACTGCAAGAACCAGCTCCAGCCCGCCTATCGCGACGACGTAACGGCGCCTCAGGCAACCCGCAAGGAGATCGACGAGGACATCGGCGACGATCTCGATTTGTTCCTGTCCGCCGTGGAGCTTGTCGTCTCAACCCAGTTCGGCTCGACGTCGATGCTCCAGCGCAAGCTGCGTGTGGGCTTCGCCAAGGCGGGCCGGCTCATGGACCTGATGGAGTCGCGCGGCATCGTCGGTCCGTCGGAGGGCTCGAAGGCCCGTGACGTCCTGGTCGTTCCGGACGAGCTTGCCGGGCTGCTCTACACCTTGCGCAACGGCGGGAGCGCGGATGACCTCGTTGCCGCCGACGAGGCCGAGGCGGAGTAGGCAGGCATTCGGCGCACGCGAAATCGGCTCACGTCCGGCGAGAGCCAGGGCGTGAGCCGATTGCTTATTTATCGTTACGCGCGGTGACGTCCTACGTAGAACATCCTCTGCCAGGTGAGGCGGGCGCGCGTGCCAACATGATGCCGGCCGAGCCGATCGGTACCAGGCTCCGCACCCGCACCCGGCCATCGCAGGACGCTGGGTACGCCCGACCGCTGCACTGCGCTCATTACAGATCACCTCCAATGAGGCGCAAGGTAACCGCTGAGGCGAGTGTGACACGTGAGGCGCGCGGCAATCGCGCCAAACATACAGTTTTCCCAGCATCGGAGCCGTTCGCGCTGCGAAAACGGTGCGAAGCGCTATAGGTGCAGCAGCATACGGACGTTGCCGAGAGTATTCGGCTTGACGTATTCCAGGCCGAGGAATTCGGCGATGCCGGCGTCGTATGAGCGGCGTAGCGCGTCGTAGGCGTCCGCGTCCACCGGCGCTCCGTCGATCTCGACGAAACCGTGTCGGGAGAAGAACCCGGTCTGGAATGTCAGCGCGAACAGGCGCGCCAGACCCAGGTCACGCGCTGTAGCGATGAGTTCCTGCATCAGCGCGTCGCCGACCTTCTGGCCGCGGTGGTCGGGGTGTACCGCAAGCGTGCGGACCTCTCCGAGGTCGGCCCACAGGACATGCACTGCTCCGCAGCCGATCACGACGCCGTCGTACTCGGCGACCCGGAAGTCTGTCACGTCTTCGTAGAGGGTCACCAGCTCCTTGGCCAGCAGCTTGCGACCAGAACCTGCATACGTGTCGACCAACGTCTTGATCGCAGGTACATCAGGGGTTCGGGCGCGGCGAACGATCAGCGTCACGCCTGCACGTTAGTCGACGGTGCCAGCGCTATTTTGGCTCAGCAGCGCAGCCCGGGTACCACGCCGGTGCCGAGCCGGCGCGATCCGCTGCACATTGGGCATGGGTGACTCGCCGGCGGGCACGGCCATGCGCAAGGCGTGAGCGTCCGCGGCGCCGCCCACAGGTACCCTGCCAACGTGTCACAAGCTCCCGAGCGCGCCGTCGCGCTGGTCACCCTGGGGTGCGCGCGCAACGAGGTCGACTCCGAGGAGTTGGCGGCTCGGCTCGGCGCCGGTGGTTGGTCGCTGGCCGGTACAGACGGCGCAGCCGAGGCCGAGATCGTCCTGGTGAACACGTGCGGCTTCATCGACGCGGCGAAGAAGGATTCGATCGACACCGTCCTCGCCGCGGCCGACACCGGCAAGAAGGTCGTCGCTGTCGGCTGCCTTGCCGAGCGCTACGGCGACGAGCTTGCCGCGTCGCTACCCGAGGCCGACGCGGTGCTCGGCTTCGACTCCTACGCCGACATTGCCGCCCGGCTCGATGACGTGCTGGCGGGTCGGCCGGTGCCGTCGCATGTTCCGCGCGACCGGCGTCAGTTGCTGCCCGTGGCGCCGGCGCGGCGGCAGGCCGTGGTCACCGAGGTAGCCGTGCCAGGTCACGCGTGGCTCCCGGGAGGTCGGGTCCGCCTGGACGGATCGCCGGTCGCGTACCTCAAGCTCGCATCCGGGTGCGATCGTCGCTGCTCGTTCTGCGCCATCCCGTCCTTTCGCGGCTCGTTCGTATCCCGCTCACCCGCCGAGGTGCTGGACGAAGCGCGCTGGCTCGCCTCGACCGGGGCCCGCGAGCTCGTGCTCGTCAGCGAGAACTCCACGTCATACGGCAAGGACCTCGGCGACCTGCGGGCCCTCGAGGTGCTGCTACCGCAGCTATGTGACGTGGACGGCATCGAACGGGTGCGCGTCTCGTATCTGCAGCCGGCCGAGCTGCGCCCGTCACTGCTCGAGGTGATCGCCACGACCGCTGGAGTGGCGCCCTATTTCGACCTGTCGTTCCAGCACGCCAGCCCGACAGTGCTGCGACGGATGAAGAGGTTCGGATCGACGGAGGCGTTCGTCGACCTGCTCGAGCGTGCTCGCTCGCTCCGCCCCGCCGCGGGCGCGCGCAGCAACGTCATAGTCGGGTTCCCCGGTGAGACCGAGGCTGATCTGGTCGAGCTTGAGCGCTTCCTTTCTGCCGCGCGCCTGGACGCCATCGGCGTATTCGGATACTCCGACGAGCAGGGCACCGAAGCCGCCGGCTTCGAAGGCAAGCTGAGCGAAGATGTCATCGCCGAGCGGGTAGACCGAATTTCCTCACTCGCGGACGAGCTCGTCGCGCAACGTGCGGAGGAGCGTCTCTCCGAGCGCGTCGACGTTCTCGTCGAGCAGGACGATGACGAGATCGTCGGCCGGGCTGCGCACCAGGGTCCGGATGTCGACGGCGTCACCCGGCTGGTGGGCGACATCACCGGACTACGCCGCGGAGACCTGGTGTCAGCGGTTGTGGTCGACACCGATGGCGCCGACCTGCTGGCGCGTGTCCCGCCGACACAGCACTGAAGGTGCGCTCCTTGCCCGACGACCCCATCGCCGCGGCGCCGAGCTCGGCGTCGGTGTGGAACATCGCCAACGCGCTCACCGTCTTGCGGCTGCTGCTTGTGCCGGTGTTCGCGCTGCTGCTGGTGCACGACGACGGTCACCAGACGGGGTGGCGCATTGCAGCATGGGCGGTATTCGCGCTGGCGTCGATCACCGATCGATTGGACGGTGAGCTGGCGCGCAAGCGCGGTCTGGTCACCGAGTTCGGCAAGCTCGCCGACCCGATCGCCGACAAAGCGCTGGTCGGTACGGCGCTCGTCGGCCTTTCGGCGCTGGGTGATCTCGCCTGGTGGGTCACGATCGTGATGCTCGTGCGCGAAGTTGGCGTGACCCTGCTGCGGTTCTGGGTCATCCGCCATGGCGTCATCGCAGCCAGCCGCGGCGGCAAGGTGAAGACGCTGCTGCAGAGCGTCGCGATCGGCTTATACGTGCTCCCGCTATCTGGCTGGCTCCACGTGGTCGCCGTCATCGTCATGGGCGCGGCGATCGCCCTCGCGCTGATCACCGGCGCCGACTACGTGGGCCGCGCCCTGCGACTGCGCCGGTCAGCCCAGGCGGCGGCGTGAGACCCGGGTGGCGCATGCTCCGCTCAGCCGGCCGACGATGACCGACTACGCGACGGCGCTCGCCCCCGTCCATGCCGATCTGCGCGAACTGGGTGCGACGATCGCGGTGGCCGAATCTCTGACCGGGGGACTGCTCACCGCAGCACTGACGTCGACTCCCGGAGCCAGTGACACGGTCCGTGGCGGGCTCGTGGTCTACGCGACCGAACTCAAGGACACCTTGGCAGGTGTGCCCGCTGACCTGCTCGCCGAGCGAGGCGCGGTCGATCCGGACGTAGCCCTGGCACTGGCGCGGGGAGTGCGCACCCGCCTCGGCGCCACCTACGGTCTCGGCGTGACCGGAGTGGCCGGACCAGATCCGCAGGACGGTAAGCCGGTCGGAACGGTGTTTCTCGCGATCGCCGGGCCACGCGACGAGATCGTCGCCGAGCGCACCTTCAGCGGCGACCGCGCGGCGATCAGGACGGCTGCGGTCGACGCGACGCTCGATGTACTGAAAAGGGAATGCGCCAGCGCGATTACAGCGTTACGTTCGCTGTGAGCGGAGAACGGCGGTCAGACGAGAGGGTGTCGGACCGGACAGGTACGGTAAATCTCATCCGGCGCACCTCGCGCCGGACGAATCGGTGAAGGGGGTTTCGCACCATGGCAGTGCTCAGAAAAGTGGTAGGCGAGACCCTTCGCGCATTGCGCCTGCGCCAGCGCCGCACGCTACGTGAGGTGTCCTCGAGTGCACGGGTGAGCCTCGGCTACCTGTCCGAAGTCGAGCGAGGGCAGAAGGAGCCGTCCTCCGAACTGCTCGCGGCGATCTGCGGCGCCCTTGACGTCGAGTTGTCCGAGCTGTTCCGCGAGGTCACTGACACACTGCGCCGCGAGGAGAAGATCGCAATACGCGTAGGCAGCGTGTCCGGTTCTGAACATGCCCGAATTCATCCGGCAACCGGCGAGTCCCGCGGCCCGCAGGCCCGCGCCCTTGGGCCCGTCGCCGCGTAGTTAGCAGCGCGTCGAGCCGATGGGCCGATTTGAGCGGTCGGCCGATCCGGCAGTCCGCACGAGAGCGGAGTAGGCCCAAAACGCGCGTAATCCGGGGGCCGCACCGGGCTCCGCGCGCCAACCCGGCTCGAGGCGGCAGTGAGGGTAGCGTCGCCTCTTATGGGCTCGGATCCACTGTTCGACACGCTGTTTCGACCGACAGCGCTGTCGCCGCAGGCTGCGTCTGCGGCGCCGGTGCGGCCGGCCGGCACGCGATCTCGAGCCGGTAACGCAATGAACCGCACTCGCGTGGCGCTGCTCGACGGCGCTCGCGAGGCCGTCACCGTCAGCGCTACGAAGATCACCATGGCGCAGGTCGCGACTGCGGCCGGAGTCGCCAAGGCAACCCTGTACAACCACTTCCGCACGCGTGAGGCCGTCTTGGCGGCCCTGCTGGCCGACGAGGTCAACCGGCTCGTCGAGGCCTCGGCCGATCGCGATCTTGCCGAGGCTCTGGCCGACACCGCCCTGGCACTGTCGGACAATCCGATGCTGCGCTCGATCGCCCGCCTCGAGCCGGGCACGTTGGCGCTGCTCGCGCAGGTCGACATGGCGTCCGAGGGTTGGCGCCGCGCCCGCGACGCGATCCGGACACTTCTGCACGAAGCGGGCCGCGGTGGTACCGGAACGGTTTTGCGCTGGCTCGCATCGCATGTCGTGACACCGGCGGCTTGCGCCGACATCACCGCGGACGTCGAGATCCTGCTCACCGGCCTGCCCGCCGCCCGCCCCGCCGAGTCCGTGGACCACGCCGTACCGGCTTGACGGACTTCCTGCTCCCGCTCCACGCCGGGCACCACGTGCCGGAACTTGCCGCCCGGCCCGCACGTCGAGACGATGGGGAGCGCATGATGGGCGAATCGATTTCTGCGGCGTAGTCGGAGGCGTAGCACATGGCCAGGGCCAATCCGTTTGTACGGAGTTGGAAGTATTTTTCGGCGTGGTTCGGCGCCAAGGTCGACGAGAAGGCTGACCCGAAAATCCAGATCCAGCAGGCCATTCAGGAGGCACAGCGTCAGCACGAGGCTCTGACCCGGCAGGCCGCCAGCGTGATCGGCAACCAGCGTCAGCTCGAGATGAAGCTCGACCGGCAGCTCGGCCAGATAGAGACCCTGCAGGCGCAGGCACGAGAGGCGCTCGTGCTCGCCGATGCTGCGCGCAGCAAAGGCGAGGCGCAGAAGGCGACCGACTTCGAGCAGACGGCGCAGGATCTCGCGAACCAGTTGGTTTCTGCCGAGCAGTCGGTGCAAGACCTCAAGAGCCTGCACGACCAGTCGCTTCAGGCAGCGCAGCAGGCACGTCTCGCGGTCAAGAACGACGAGATGATGCTGGAGCAGAAGCTCGCCGAACGAACCAAGCTGCTCACCCAACTCGAGCAGGCCAAGATGCAGGAGTCGGTCTCCAAGTCCCTGCAGCAGATGAGCGAGATGGCTGCACCCAGCAATGTGCCCTCGCTCGAAGAGGTACGCGACAAGATCGAGAGTCGTTACGCGACCGCACTCGGCCAAGCCGATCTCGCGCAGGGCTCGGTGGCCGGGCGCACGCTCGAGGTCCAGCGGGCGACGATCAACCTGAAGGGCGCGGCGCGTCTGGACGAGATCCGGGCCGCCCTCAGCGCCGAGAAGGGCGGCGACGGCCCGGCCGCCGTCGCTGGAGGAAGCACGCCGGCGATCGACGCGCAGCCGAAGCAGGCGCCCACCTCGGTGCCGGACGACGCCACGAAGGCACCCGAGGAGGCCTAGCTTCGAACAGCACCGACGATGCGATCGGTACCCGAATTCCTGATTATCGCGCTGCTGGTCACGGTTACTCCTGGCCCGGGCACGGCGATGATCGTTCGGATCGCGGCACGCGATGGCCGGCCGACGGCGCTGCGCGCAGTGGCCGGCAACAGCTGCGGTGTGCTGCTATGGGGCGCGATGTCGGCGCTCGGGGTCTCGTCGCTGGTCCTCGCCTCAGAGATCGCCTACGACCTGCTGCGCGTCGTCGGTGCTGCGGTCCTGATCCTGCTCGGTATCCGTTCGCTGTTCCGGCGTAATTCGCCGGACGCGGTGAGGGATTCCGTGCCGCAACCCCTCAGCGGGCGCGGATGGCGACTCGGGCTCGTCACGAGCGTCGCCAATCCCAAGCTGGCTGCGTTCTTCATCGCGCTGTTCCCGCAGTTCCTCTCGCCGCATGCCGCCGTGCTACCCGCGGCACTGACGATGGCCGCCGTCATCGTCGCGTTCGACGTGCTCTGGTTCTCGTCACTGACCTGGCTCGTCGATCGAGCGGGCTTGCTGCTCAAGCCGCGGCTGCAGCGGACCCTCGAACGGATCACCGGCGTCGTGTTGATCGGTCTGGGTGCCCGGCTGGCCACAGAAGCGCGCTAGTACCCGGTCTGGCCGGAGGCTCAGCGCGGGTCGCCGGGCTGGCAGCGCGGGCACCAGTAGGTCGTGCGCCGGTACGGCGGGCTGCCCTGTTCGGCGCGCCGGATCGGCGTCCGGCACCGGCGGCAGGCCTCGCCCGCGCGCAGATACACCCAGTGCTGCTGACCGCGAGCCAGCAGACCCGTCGTCGACTGCTCGGGATGATTCCGGTTGGCGAACATGAGCCGCCTCGCGGTGCGCACGACTGGGCGCAGGTCGCCGACGTCAGCCACCGTTGCCCACGGGCTGACCCGTTCGACGAACAGGGTCTCTGACTTGTAGAGATTCCCGATGCCGGCCAGGTTGCGTTGATCAAGCAGCGCCTCGCCGACGGCGCGGTCAGGCTCTGCGTCGAGCCGCCGAATCGCCTCGTCCAGGTCCCAGTCCGCGCCGAGCAGGTCCGGGCCTAGATGGCCTAGTAGTTGCGGCTCGTCCACGGATCGGATGATGCGCAGGTCGTGCACCCGGTAGCCAGTCGCGAGCCAGGCGGCATTGCCGATCCGGGCACGCACCAGGTGCTCGGGCAGGCGATGCGGACGGTGGCCGGCAGGCACGATGTGCCACGACCCATCCATCCGAAGATGGCTGCGCAGGCTGAGCCCGCCGGAGAACCGCATCAGGATGTGCTTGCCGCGCGCCGCGACCTCGTGCACGGCCTCGCCGGCCAGGTCGCTGTTCGCGAGTTCGGGCACGCGCAGATCGAACATCGTCACCGTACGACCGTGCAGTGCCTCGTGCAGCCGCTTTGCGGTCAGCCAGACCGTGTCACCTTCGGGCACGGGTCGATCGTGCTACTCGAACCCGGCGAGATATGTCGCGGCAAGGTCGTCGTCGCCGTGGCCCATCTCGGTCGCTCGCGTGAGGCGGGCGACGGCACCCTCGGTGGCGTCCATCCGCACGCCCGAATCGGCCGCAGCTTCGAGTATCAGCCGGCCGTCCTTGGCGGCGTTCGCTGCCGAGAAATTCGGTGCGAAGTCGTCGGCGAGCATTGCCGCGGCCTTCGCTCGCAGGTAGCCGTTGTCCAACGGGCCGCCCGCGACGACGTCGAGGAAGCGGTCTGGTTCGACGCCCAGCCCGCGGGCCAGGCCGAGGACCTCCGCGGTTGCAGTGACCAGGGAGACCACCCAGGTGTTCGCGACCAGTTTGAGCCGAGTGGCCGCCGCGTCGGCCGGGTCGTCTCCGAGCCAGATGGTGCGCGAGCCAACGGCGTCGAAGACCGGTTGGACGAGCGGGCGGACGTCGCCGGCTCCCGCGGCGAGCACGACGAGGGCACCGTCCTCGGCCGGTTGGCGGGTGCCCAACACGGGCGCATCGACGTAGGCGAGGCCGTGCTTCGCGGCCAGCGCCACCAGTTCGGCACCGGCCCGGATGCCGACGGTGCTCATCTGGGCCCAGACCGGGCGAGCGCCGTTGCCCGAAAGGCCCGATGCCGCATCGGTCATGACGGCGGCCACGGTGGGACCGTCGGTGAGCATCGTGACGATGACGTCAGCGCCTGCCACTGCCTCGGCAGGAGTCGCAGCCGGCGTTGCGCCGGCAATCTGCCTGGCCCGAGCGGGAGTTCGGTTCCACGCCCGCACCGAGAAACCGTCGGCGATGAGGTTTCGGGCCATTGCCGCGCCCATGGTTCCGGTACCGAGCAGGGCAACTGTGGTCATCGAATGTGCCGTTTCTCTCGGCCGCGCTCGTTGCGAGCGGGCGTGGACGGAACCCATGGCGCGGCTGCAGGCCAAGTCCGTGTCGCGGGCGCAAGCCGACGATAACGCAGCACAGGAAGACCGTTCGATGCAGCAGCTCGGTCAGGCCCGCAGTCTGAGTCCGCGCGGCGTCGGGCGGAAACCGGCTGCTTCGAGCGCCTCACCGAGCGGCGACCTGACGACCGGTGCGCCATCGGCCCGCTCGACCGAGAGTTTGCCCAGGGCACCGTCGCGGACCGTGAGCGCCAGCGCGTCGGCGGCCGGTTGCAGCACCTCGAGATCGTCGGCGAAGGACAGCAGTGTGCGTCCACCGCGCTCGACGTAGAGAACGCACCTGCCGTCGACCAGCACTGTGAGGGCGCCTGCCTTGCGCGCCGGCTGGTGCCCGCGCTTGCTGTCGTCAGCCGCCGGACGTTCAGGCCAGGGCAACGCGGCGCCGTACGGGTTGGCCGGATCGGTGGCGGCGAGCACCAATGCCGGTGCCGTGACGCGATCGCGGGTGTAGGACCGTAGCCGATCGACCGCGCCGGGCAGCGCGAACTGAGCGGCGCCGAGGCCCGCGACGAAGTAGCCGCGACGGATGTGTCCGGCCTCCTCCGCCGCCTTGAATACTGGGTACACCGCCGAGAACCCACCGGCGACGCGTTCCGCGGCCACGGCGCCCCGGGTGACCACGCCGTGCCGATCGAGCAGCGACTCGGCCGCGGCAAGCGTGCGCCGGGTGAGATCGCCGTCGCGAGCCGGAAGCCGCGACCAGCGCCCGGCCATCGCCGGGGGTTGCGCACGAGCGGCCGGGCCCGGCGCAGCCAGGCCGGAATACCGGCCGTAGCGGGCACGCGGCGTGCGTGGCTTGCGGGTATGCGTGGTACGTGAGCCGCTGCCGAGCAACGTACGAACCGGCGCAATGGTGTCGTTGGTTAGCCAGCCACCCCAGACGAGATCCCACACCGCAGCCGCGGTGTCGGTGTCGGAGCTGCCGGCGCGCTCGGCGAGTGCGCGGAAGAACAGGGCCTGGTCGCCGTCGAGCGTGCCCAGCAGCGCTTCGTGCACCACGCCGTCGACGTCGATCGGGTCGGGCAGCAGCAACGTGGCGCCCTCGGCCGGGGCGAGCACGATCCAGCCGTCATTGCCCGCAAGGGCCCCGGCGCCGCCCCACAGCACGTCACCGGCGAGGGTGAGCTCGTCGAGCAGCGCGGGGGAGTAGCCGTCGACCCGGCTCGGCAGGACGAGCGTCTCGAGGGCGCTCGCCGGCAGCGGCACGCCGGCGAGCTGCTCGACGGCCCGCAGCACTGCGTCGAGGCCTTTCGCGCGCCGTCCGGTTATGCCCTGCCAGGCCGGCAGGAAGTGCCCCAGCACTTCGGCGGGCACCGGTTCGACGTCGCGTCGCAAGACCGCGAGCGAGCGCCTGCGGATCATTCGCAGCACTTCGGCGTCACACCACTCGTGCCCCGTGGCGCCGGGGGTGAACTCGCCGGAAACCACGCGCCCGGCCACGCGCAGCCGCTCCAGTGCGGCATTCGCGACGGAAATGCCGATGCCGAGTCGAGCGGCGACATCGTCGGCGCGGAAGGGGCCGTGGGTACGGGCGTAGCGGGCGACGAGATCGCCGAGCGGATCGCGCACCGGCTCGGTGAACGCCTCGGGCACTCCGACCGGGAGGGCGGTGCCGAGCGCATCGCGCACCCGGCCGGCGTCTTCGATGGCCAACCACCGTTCGTCGCCTGCCACCCGAACCCGGATGGCGCGGCGGTTCGACTCGAGTTCGGCGAGGTCGTGCGGGGTGGCTCCGCGGGCCAGCGCCTCGTCGGTGGTGAGGTCGCCGACGCCGCGCAGCAGGTCGTGCACCGAGTCGAGTCCGCGGGCGTGGCGCTGCGGGGCGAGGCGCTGCAACTCGCCCGCCACTGCGATGATCGCGTCGGCGTCGAACAGCTCCCTCAGCTCGGTGGAACCGAGCAGTTCGGCGAGCAGCGCGGTGTCGAGCGAGAGAGCCTGCGCCCGCCGCTCGGCAAGCGGCGCGTCGCCGTCGTAGAGGAACATGCCCACGTAGCCGAACAGCAGCGACCGGGCGAACGGCGACGCCTCTCGTGTTTCGACCTCGACGAGCCGCACCTGGCGCGATGCGAGGTCGCGCATCAGCCCGACGAGGCCGGGTACGTCGAAGACATCCTGCAGGCACTCACGCATCGCCTCGAGCGTGACCGGGAACTCGCCGAAATCGCTGGCGACCTGGAGCAACTGGTTGGCGCGCTGGCGCTGCTGCCATAGCGGCGTGCGGCGCTGCGGATCGCGCCTGGGTAGCAGCAATGCCCGCGCCGCGCATTCACGAAATCGCGACGCGAACACCGCTGAGCCACCCAGCTCGGTGGTGACCAGCGCCTCGATCTCAGCGGCATCGAAAACCGCGACGTCGGCGCCGGGCGGCTCGGCGTCGGTGTCGGGCAGGCGCAGCACGATGCCGTCGTCGCTGTGCATGGACTGCACCTCGAGACCATGGCGCTCGCGCAACCGCGCGCTGATCGCCAGGGCCCACGGCGCATTGACCGGCGCGCCGAACGGCGAGTGCACGACCAGGCGCCAGTCGCCCAGTTCGTCACGGAAGCGCTCGACGAGCACGGTGCGGTCGTCGGGCAGGTGCCCGGTGGCCTCGCGCTGCTCGCCGAGATAGGCGAGCAGATTGGCCGTACCCCAGCTGTCGAGGCCCGCCGCGCCCGCTCGCGCTGCGGCCTGGGTCGCGTCCATGGTGGACACCTCGCGCATGAACGCCCCGAGTGCCCGTCCGAGCTCGACCGGACGGCCGGGGGCGTCGCCCTTCCAGAACGGCATGCGGCCGATTTCTCCAGGCGCCGGCGTGACCAGGACCCGGTCGTGGGTGATGTCTTCGATGCGCCAGGACGACGAGCCCAGCAGGAACACGTCGCCGACGCGTGACTCGTAGACCATCTCCTCGTCCAGCTCACCGACGCGGCGGCCCGGCCCCTCCGTCCCGGCGAGAAAGACCCCGAACAGGCCGCGGTCGGGGATGGTGCCGCCGCTCGTGACGGCAAGTCGTTGAGCCCCCGGGCGCGCCGTCAGCTCGCCGGTCACCCGGTCCCAGACCAGGCGCGGGCGCAACTCGGCGAACGCGTCGGACGGATAGCGCCCGGCCAGCATGTCGAGCACCGCCTCGAGGGCGGATCGGGGCAGCCCGGCGAACGATGCCGCCCGCCCGACGATCTCGGCCACGGAATCGACGGTCAGCTGATCCATCGACACCATCGCGACGATCTGCTGAGCAAGCACATCGAGTGGATTACGCGGGTAGCGCATGGTCTCGATCGCGGCCTCTCGCATGCGCTCGGCCACGACCGCGCATTCGACCAGGTCGCCTCGGTACTTCGGGAAGATCACGCCACGCGAGATCGCGCCGACCTGGTGGCCGGCCCGCCCGACACGCTGCAGGCCGGACGCTACCGACGGCGGCGCCTCGACCTGGACCACGAGGTCTACCGCGCCCATGTCGATGCCGAGTTCGAGCGAGGAGGTCGCGACGACGGCGGGCAGCCGCCCGGCCTTGAGATCCTCCTCGACGACCTGGCGCTGTTCCCTGGAAACCGAGCCGTGATGGGCGCGGGCGACGACGACCTCGCCCGCGGGACGTCCGGCACCCGATTCGGCCATGACCTGGGCGGGGGGTTTGCCCGCCGGATCGGCAACCTGGCCCTGGCGTTCGGACTCGAGTTCGTTCAGCCGCGCGGTGAGGCGCTCGGCCAGCCGCCGCGAGTTGGCGAAGACGATGGTCGAACGATGCTGCTCGATCAGATCGAGCACGCGCTCTTCGACGTGTGGCCAGATCGAGGTGCGCCGTTCGGCACCGGCGGCCGGCCCGGTGAGGTCGCCGGTCGGCTCACCGAGTGCGCCCATGTCTTCGACCGGCACCACGACCTGCAGGTCGAATGTCTTCTGTGCCGGCGGTGAGACGATCGCCACCGGGCGTCCACCGGCGAGGAACGTGGCGACTTCGTCGACCGGGCGGACGGTGGCGGAGAGCCCGATGCGCTGAGCAGGCGATTCGAGCAGGGCATCGAGGCGCTCGAGCGATACGGCCAGGTGTGCGCCCCGCTTGGTAGCGCATACGGCGTGGACCTCGTCGACGATCACCGTGTCGACGCCACGCAGCGCCTCACGGGCGCCGGACGTCAGCAGCAGGAACAGAGATTCGGGCGTGGTGATGAGGATGTCGGCCGGCCGCCGGGCAAACAGGCGGCGCTCGTCGGCAGGTGTATCGCCGGTGCGCATGGCCACCGTGATGTCGGGCTCGGGCAGGCCAAGGCGCGCCGCCGCCTGCCGTATGCCGGCGAGTGGCGAGCGGAGATTGCGCTCGATGTCTACGGCCAGGGCCTTGAGCGGGCTGACGTAGAGCACCCGGCAGCGCCGCATCGGATCGTCCGGTACGGGCAGCGCGGCCAGACGGTCGAGCGAGGACAGGAACGCGGCCAGCGTCTTGCCGGAGCCGGTCGGCGCGACGACGAGAGTGTGCTCGCCCCGGGCGATGGCGTCCCACGCGCCCGCCTGGGCAGGGGTCGCCCCGGTGAAGGCGCCGTCGAACCAGGCCTGAGTGGCTTCGGAGAATGGCGGCACGGATCCAGTGTGCCCGGGCGGTCTGACAGCCCCGGGCGCCCGCTCAGCCTCGCGCGAGCCGCGATGCCAGTCGTTGACGGGCGGCGGGCCAGTCGTCGTCGGTCATGGCGTACTGGACCGTGTCGCGCCAGCTGCCGTCGGGGCGGATACGGTGCTTGCGCAGGATGCCCTCTTTGACGGCACCGAGGCGCTCTATCGCCGTCTGCGATCTGGTGTTGTTGACGTCGGTGTGCCAGACCAGGCGAGCCGCGCCGAGTGTGTCGAAGGCATGGCCCATCATGAGCAGTTTCGATTCGGTGTTGTGCCCGGTGCGCCACCATCGCCGGCCGAGCCACGTATGTCCGATGGCGATCGTGCGCAGGGCCGGATTCACCTCGTAGAAGGACGTGGTGCCGGCGAACTCTCCGGAGGACGCATCGATCTGGGCATACGCGAAGCGTTCACCCCTGGCTCGACCCGCCAGCGCGACCAGAACCTGTTCGGCCGCCGCGCTCTCGCTCGCCGGCGCCCGCACGGACAGCCAGCGAAAGACCTCGTCGCCTTCTTTTGACGCGGCTGCGAAATAGCCCGACGCGTGCTCGATCGCCAGCGGTTGCAGGCGGATCAGCCGGCCGGACAGGACGGGCAGCGCATACCAGAGCGCGGGGTTGTCGGCGGGGGTGGCAGGCATGGATCTCATCGTGCCAACACGCTCGGCACTGGTTCCCGGGCCACTCCTAGAGTGATGGACATGCGCCTGACTGACTTCTGGAGCCGGATGGAGGAGCGCTTCGGCGCCTCCTACGCGCGCAGCGTGGCTGCTGACCACCGGCTGACCGCGCTCGGGGCGACGGTCGACGATGCGATCGCGTCGGGCGTGGAGACGCGCGAGATCTGGCGCGCCGTTTGCACCGAGTTCGACATGCCCGCGCACCTGCGCTGACTCACGCTTCCGGAGGGCCACGTCGGCGTGTCGAGTGGAAACTTCGAACGCGTGTTCGTTTAGGCTGTGGATTGTCGGAGCGCTGTCCACAACTTCGCCAAACCCGGCGGATTTGTCGGTGCCCGGCTCTAGCGTCTGACCTGACACATCGAAGACCCAAGCAGACCCAGTGAAGAGGTGGCCTCATGGCAGCAGGTTTCGATCGCGACAAGGCACTGGATGTCGCCCTGACGCAGATCGACAAGCAATTCGGCAAGGGATCGGTGATGCGCCTCGGCGAACGCGCCGCGGCGCCCATCGAGGTGATCCCGACCGGGTCGATCGCGCTCGATGTCGCGCTCGGGATCGGTGGCCTGCCGCGTGGCCGCGTCGTAGAGATATACGGACCGGAGAGTTCGGGTAAGACGACCGTCGCGTTGCATGCGGTGGCCAATGCCCAGGCCGGTGGTGGCGTTGCCGCGTTCATCGACGCCGAGCACGCCCTCGACCCCGACTATGCCCGGGCGCTCGGTGTCGATACCGACGCGCTGCTGGTCAGCCAGCCAGACACGGGGGAGCAGGCGCTCGAGATCGCCGACATGCTGGTGCGCTCGGGCGCGTTGGACGTCATCGTCATCGACTCGGTGGCCGCATTGGTCCCTCGAGCCGAAATAGAAGGCGAGATGGGCGACAGTCACGTGGGCCTGCAGGCTCGCCTGATGAGCCAGGCGCTGCGCAAGATCACCGGTGCGCTCAGCAACTCCGGCACAACGGCGATCTTCATCAACCAGCTCCGCGAAAAGATCGGCGTGATGTTCGGTTCACCCGAAACCACCACCGGCGGCAAGGCTCTGAAGTTCTACGCGTCGATACGTCTGGATGTGCGGCGTATCGAGACGCTCAAAGACGGCGGTGATGCGGTCGGTAACCGCACCCGGGTGAAGGTGGTCAAGAACAAGGTTGCTCCGCCGTTCAAGCAGGCTGAGTTCGACATCGTCTACGGCCATGGCATCAGCCGAGAAGGCTCGCTGATCGATGTGGGTGTTGAGCAAGGGCTGATCAAGAAGTCCGGTGCCTGGTACACCTACGAGACCGATCAGCTCGGCCAGGGCAAGGAGAACGTCCGCGGCTTTCTGCGCGACAACCCCGATCTCGCCGACGAGATCGAGAAGCGGATCAAGGAGAAGCTCGGCGTGGGGGCTCAGGTCGACGCCGACGCGCCTGCTGATCCGTTGCCGGCGCCGGTCGATTTCTAGAGAGTCGGTCTTGTCAGACGTCAACCGCGTCCCGGACGAGCCGGACGAGCAGGACGCGCCGGGCGACCCGGAATCGGTCGCCCGCGCGATCTGCTTGCAGCAACTCACCCAGCGGGCGCGCTCGCGGGCCGAACTTGCCACGGTGTTGCGTCGCCGTGGGGTTCCCGACGACGCGGCGCGAACGGTGCTGGACCGCTTCGTCGAGGTTGGGCTCATCGATGACGAGTCGCTGGCACAGCGCGTCGCATTGGCCCAGCACGCAGAGCGCGGCTTGGCCGGGCGTGCCGTCGCGGTCAAGCTTCGTCAGCGCGGGCTCTCCGATCAGGTCGTCGACTCTGCGCTCGCGCTGATCGACGAGGACAGCGAGCGTGCGGCCGCCCGTCGGCTGGTCGCCCGCAAGCTGCCCGCCCTGCGGGGGCTGCCCGAGCAGACCCAGGCCCGCCGCCTCGTCGGCATGCTGGCCCGCCGCGGTTACTCGCCCAGCATGGCCACAGCGGTCGTTCGAGAGGCCCTTGCGTCCGAGGTTATGGACGGTATTTCCGATGGTTTAGCCGCTGAGTGACCGGTCAGTGGACCACCTTCGACGCGCCGTTTACCGCAGGCTTACTTGACCTGCCGGGATCCCGTTCATAGCCTCAGGGATATCAGGAGCACGCACGGGCTCGTCGACGACGAGCCGCACATAGACCCCGATCGCCGACAGAAAGGATTCACCGCAGCCTCGGTGACGGACCCGCCGTGATCCCGCGGCGACCTCAGCGGCGCGGCGCCACGGTGCAGCCGTTGGCCGAGGTCGAGCGTATGCGTGTTCTCCTGGTGCCCGGCTATACGCGTGGCAGAGGAGGCGGCGATGCAAGGGGTCCTGTACGCGGCGGTAGGTGCAGCGTTCCTCCTCGGGTTGTACTTCGTGGACTCCTACCGGCGACGGGGAGCGCTGGGCCGCGGCAGCCACTCGGCCCGCAACGGCAGCGCCGGGTCCGACTCCGCTGCCGCGTCTGCGCTCACTGACACCGAGAGTTACGCCGAATCGGCACGGCGTGTCGCCGATGCCGAGGCGGTGTCGATCAGGCAACTCGCCCAGACCGAGGCCGACGCGCACCGCCGGGCCGCCGAAGCCGAGGCCGATGCGCTGCGCCGGGCCGCCCAGTCCGATGCAGTCAGTGCTACGACCGCCGCCCAGGCCATCCGGGACAAGGCAGAAGCCGACGCCGCTGCGACGCTCGCGCAGGCGCGGCAGAATGCCGAGACCCTCGCGGCACGCCTGACCGAGGAACTGCGCGACACCGAGCGCGAGCTGGGCGCACAGGCAGCTCGTCTGGACGATGCCCAGACCAAGCTGGACGCGCAGTCGGCCCGGCTCGAAGCAGAGGCCGCGGACCTTGATCGCTCGCTGCGCCAGCTCACCGATCGGCAGCAGGAGCTCGAGCTGCTCGACTCCCAGCTCGGCGTGCGGGCGGCCGAGCTGGAGGACAAAGCCGCTGACCAGCGCCGCGAACTGGAACGGGTCGCGGGCCTGACCGCCGATCAGGCCAAGGCGGAGTTGTTGAGCAGCGTCGAGGCCAACGCCAGACGCGACGCGGCAGTGCTGGTACGCACGATCGAGAGTGAGGCCCGCGCCGAGGGTACTGAGCGCGCCCGGGCGATCGTCGTCGAAGCTGTCGAACGGGTGGCCAGCGAGCAGACGACCGAGACGGTTGTGAGCGTTCTGCATCTGCCCGGCGACGAGATGAAGGGCCGCATCATCGGCCGCGAGGGCCGCAATATCCGGGCGTTCGAGTCGGTCACCGGGGTGAACGTGATCATCGACGACACACCCGAGGCGGTGCTGCTGTCCTGCTTCGATCCGGTGCGTCGCGAAGTCGGCCGGCTGACCCTCGAGAAGCTGATCCTCGACGGGCGCATCCATCCGCACCGCATCGAGGACGTGTACGAGGCGAGCAAGGTGGAGGTCGACGAGTTGTGCCTGCGCGCCGCGCGCGACTCGCTGGCCGAAGTCGGGATCTCCGACCTGGACGAGCACCTGCTGCCCATCCTGGGCCGGCTGAAGTACCGGACCAGTTATGGCCAGAATGTTCTCGGGCACCTGGTCGAGACGGCGCACATCTCCGGCATCATGGCAACTGAGCTCGGCCTTGAGCCGACCCTTATCAAGCGGTGCGCGTTCCTGCACGACATAGGCAAGGCGCTCACGCACGAGGTCGAGGGCAGTCACGCGATTGTCGGTGCCGATCTGCTGCGCAAGTACGGCGAGAGCGAGGCCGTGGCGCACGCCGTCGAGGCGCACCACAACGAGGTGCAGCCGCACACCATCGAGGCAGTGCTGACCCAGGCTTCGGACACCTGCTCGGCCGCTCGGCCCGGAGCGCGCCGCGAGTCTTTGGAGACCTACGTCAAACGGCTCGCCCGCATCGAGGAGATCGCGAGCGCGAAGGCAGGCGTCGAGAAGGTATTCGCGATGCAGTCCGGGCGCGAGGTACGGGTGATGGTGCAACCGTCCGAGGTCGACGACCTCGCCGCCCAGGTCATCGCGCGTGAGATCGCCAAGCAGATCGAGGACGAGCTGACCTATCCCGGCCAGATCCGGGTCACCGTGGTTCGCGAGTCACGCGCCACGGAGGTCGCGCACTAGCCGCGCGATCCCGACGAGGGTCAGTCCCACAGCAGGGACCGCACCATCACCTCGCCACCGGCAGCCACGCTCTCGCCGGGCGCCAGCTCCGCGAGCGCGTTCGCCAGGGCGGTGCTGGCCAGCTGGTGGGAATCCTGGCCGGCCACCGGCCGCACATGCAGTCGGCCGTCGGCGGCGAAGTGTGCGATCACCCGCAGGTAGGTGGTGCGCCCGTCGCGGCCGATCGCGGGCAATGTGCCGTCGGCGATGGCGGCGATGCGCTGCCGGTGAAGCGTCGTATGCCCCATCATGGCGCGCAGAGCCGGCCGCGCGAGCAGTTCGAAGCTGACGAGCGACGAGACCGGATTTCCCGGCAAGCCGAAGACCGGCACATCGCCGGACGGGCCGTCGAGCACCGCGTAGGCGAACGGCTTGGCCGGCCTGATCTGCACCTGCATCCAGTGCAGCCGGCCGAGCCAGGCGAGCGCCGCCTTGACCGGATCGGCGTCGCCCATCGATACCCCACCGGTCGTGACGATCGCGTCGCAATGCGCCGCCGCATCGAGCAGGCGCTTGGCGAGTGCCTCGGCGTCGTCGCCGGATACGCCGAGGTCGACCGGGATGCAGTTCGCCTGCTGGAGCGACGCGGCCAGCAGCGCCCCGTTCGACTCGTAGATCTCACCCGGTGCGAGCGGGCGATCGGCGGTGACCAGTTCGTCGCCGGTGACGAGCAGCCCGACCCGCAGGCGCGGGTAGGCGAGCACCGTTCGCACGCCGACGCTCGCGAGCACGCCGAGGTGTGCGGGACGTAGGACGGTGCCCGCAGCTGCGACGATATCGCCGACCTTGACGTCGCTGCCTATGCGTCGCACACCGGCCTCGGGCGCTACCGCAGCGCTCATCAGGACTGTGTCACCCGCGGCGGCGGCCGGTGCGCCATGTGCCGCGGACGTGTTCTCGACCATCACCACGGCGTCGGCGCCGGGCGGCAGGGTGGCGCCGGTCATCACCTTCCACGCCTCGCCCCCGCCCACTGCATGAGGGGCAACCGAGCCGGCCAGGATCGAGCCGAGGACGGTCAGTGCGACAGGCGAGCCGCTCGTCGCCGACGCGACATCGCGCGACCGAACCGCGTACCCGTCGACGGAGCTGTTGTCGAAGGGCGGTACCGGCGTGCGCGCGGCGACATCGGCGGCGACCACGCAGCCTGCGGCCTGGCGAACCGGCAGATCGAGCGCCGCAACGCGTGAGCACACAGCCAGCAGTTCCTGCTGGGCGGTGGACAGGGGAATCACGCCAGTCAACCGCCGATTGCGCTCATCGGGCGCAGCGGCTGAACGAAGCCTGCCGCGTTGACGGTGTGACCGGCCGCCTTTCCCCACATCGCGACTCGCCACATGTCGGCGAGTTGCTCGTCGTCGGTGCCGGCACGCAGCGCGTCGCGCAGATTGGTCTCGTCCTGGGCGAACAGGCAGGTGCGCACCTGGCCGTCGGCCGTGAGCCGGGTGCGATCGCACGTCGAGCAGAACGAGCGGGTGACCGACGCGATGATGCCCACGGTGGCCGGACCGCCGTCGACGAGCCAGCGCTCGGCCGGCGCGCTGCCGCGCGGGCCGCCCACTGGCGTCAGGTCGAACTTCACGGCGAGGCGGCCGAGGATCTCCTCAGCCGTGATCATGTTCTCGCGCCGCCAGGTGTGGTCGGCATCCAAGGGCATCTGTTCGATGAACCGCAGTTCGAAGCAATTGTCGAGACAGTAGGTGAGCAGGTCGAGCGCCTCGTCGTCGTTGACGCCACGCATCAGCACGGCGTTGACCTTGACCGGGCAAAGGCCCGCGCGCCGCGCAGCGTGCAGGCCGGCCAGGACGTCGTCGAGCCGGTCGCGGCGGGTCAACGCAAGAAACCGGTCTGGGCGCAGCGTGTCGACCGAGACGTTGATGCGGCGCAGGCCGCTCTCGGCGAGGGCGGCGGCCCGCTTGTCCAGGCCGATGCCGTTCGTCGTGAGCGAGATGCTCGGACGAGGGTGCAATGCGGTCGTGTCGGCGATGATCCGTTCGAGACCGGGTCGCAGCAGCGGCTCGCCACCGGTGAATCGAATCTCGGTGACACCGAGCCGCTCGACCGCGACACGGACCAGCCGGGCTACCTCGTCGTCGGTGAGCACCTCGCGCCGGGGCAGCCACGTCAACCCCTCGGCCGGCATGCAATAGGTGCAGCGCAGATTGCATCTGTCGGTCAACGACACGCGCAGGTCGGTTGCGACCCGCCCGAACGTGTCGAGCAGACGGAGTTCTGCTGCTGGTCGGCGAGCCATGGTCCGTGCCGGTCCAATGCTGACCGCGACCGGTCCGGGTCGACTCATCGGTGCACCCCGCTCTTGGCGCGAGCGCTCATCCTGCTGCTCGCTGTTCTCGTTGGGACTACTGACATGTGCTCATCGGTGGATGGCCAGTTGCATCTCGGTGAGACGGCGGCCTGATCCGCCCCATTGTTTCGCGATGATCTCGGCGGCGATCGCAACGGCGGTCTCCTCCGGCGTGCGCGCGCCGAGATCGAGGCCGATCGGGGAGGAGAGCCGCTTGAGCGATTCGTCGCTGACGCCGAGTTCGCGCAGGCGCTGCAGCCGGTCCTCGTGGGTCCGACGGCTGCCCATCGCGCCGATGTAACCGGCCGGCGTCTGCAGCGCGCGCTCGAGCAGCGGCACGTCGAACTTCGGGTCGTGAGTGAGAACGCAGATGACGGTCTGCTCGTCGACGTCGATCTCGGCGAGGAACTTGTGCGGCCACTTCACCACCAGTTCGTCGGCATCCGGGAATCGCTTCGCGGTGGCAAACACCGGCCGGGCATCGCAGACGGTCACGTGATAGCCGAGGAACTTGCCTATTCGGGCGACAGCAACGGCGAAGTCGATAGCGCCGAAAACGAGCATTCGTGGCGGCGGGGCGAAGGACTGGACGAAGACACTCACGTCTTCCATGCGCTGCTCGCCGTTGCGGCCCAGGCGGATCACTCCGGTGCTGCCGTGGCGCAGCATGCCCTGTGCCTGCTCGGTAACTGCGACGTCCAAGCCGACCGAGCCGAGACCTCCGCTCGCACCGTCCGGCGCGACGACCAGATGGCCGCCGAGTTCCGGCGCGCCGGAGATGACGGATGCCACCGCGACCGGTTTGCCCGCTTCGATCGCCCCGAGCACGTCGGGTAGTTCCGGGTAGCACTTGACGTCCGCCGATTCGACGAAGATGTCGATGAGGCCGCCACAGGTCAGCCCGACCTCGATGGCATCACCGTCGCTGACCCCGTAGTGCTCGATGCGTGCTTCGCCCGACTCGAGGACTGCGCGGGCCGCCTCGTAGACGGCGCCCTCGACGCATCCGCCTGAGACGCTGCCGAGCACGTCGCCGTTCTCGGAGACCGCCATCGCCGCTCCGGGCTGACGCGGCGCTGACTTCCAGGTTTGCACGACGGTCGCGACGGCGAAGCGGACTCCCTCCGCCCGCCATAAAGCGATGCCATCGACGATGTCGCGCATCGTGCCTCCTCTGTTCGAGCGTGCGGCCGGGGCCGTGGCCGGCATCCGAACGAACCTCTATAGCACCATAACCAGCATGTAGATCATCGTGGTGCTCATGGCGAGCTGGCACCCCTTCGTCAGCGCCGCATTCCGCTGTCCTGAGCGCGTGCTGCGCAGCAATTGGGCCGCACTGGTGCCCGCTGTCGCGAGCAGCAGGATCGCGATCGGCACGGCGAGAGCCTCGAGCGAGCCGGACGAGGCGCTCATTGCCGGCATCGCGCCGGCGGCCATGTTCATGCCCGGTGTCGCCGCCGTGCTCGCACCCGTGGCCGAGACGGCGAGCATGTAGATCATCGCGGCACAGGCGAGTACGTGCGGCACGTGGTGCGCGACTGCCTTCGCGCCGTCGAAGACGAACACGCGCATGCAGCGCCGGGTGAACCACACGGCGGGTACGCCGAATGCCAGTGCCGCGCCGGCGCTCCACCGCGGGCTCGGCGGTGAGATGAGCGTCAGCGCCATGGCGACACCCATGGCCAGATGGGTCAGATCGACGTCGTAGCGGGCCGCGTGCCTTATCCGCGGGATAACCAGCCGCCCGCCGTGGTACAGCGCGACGGCGATCATCAGGGCGGCAAATGCCCGGCTCAGCCAGGTCGGTCCTGACACCGACCGCTCCTCTCCCGGGCGGGCCGACTCGGCGCGATCTGCACCGCCGTCGCCCTGCGGCGTCGCCGCATGCAGGGCAGCATGCGCAGCGATGATCGGGCGTGTCAACGCCCACCTAAGGGATTGCTTAACCGAACCTCGGGCAGCCGGCGTCGGGACGGCACGCCCGACTTAAGCAACTCCTTAGGTCGCCGTTGACAATGCCGTGGCGGCGGTGCCAATACTTCGGCCAATGATGAGTTGACCATGAGGCGGAGGGGTGCGGCATGCAGGTTCCGGCACCATTCGAGTACGAACGCGCCGGCAGCGTCGATCAGGCGATCGGCCTGCTGGAACGGCTCGGCAGCTCGGCCCGGCTTGTCGCCGGGGGACACAGCCTGCTGCCGATGATGAAGCTGCGCCTGGCAAACCTCGAGTACCTGATCGACATCAACGACCTGCACGGCGAACTCGGGTACATCCGGGTCGAACCGGAGCGGATCCGGATCGGGGCGATGACCCGCCATCGCGAACTCCTCGAGTCCGACGCGCTGGCCGGGGCGTTTCCGATCTTCCGAGACGCAGAGCGAGTCATAGCCGATCCGGTTGTGCGCAACCGCGGGACGATCGGCGGCTCGCTCTGCCAGGCCGACCCGTCCGAAGACCTGTCCGCCGTATGCACAACCCTCGACGCGCACTGTGTTATCCGCGGCAGCCGTGGCGAGCGGGTAGTGACGATGGGGGAGTTCTACCGCGGCCCGTACGAGACAGCAGTCGGCGAGGACGAGATGCTGATCGAGATCCGGCTGCCCATTCGTCCGGGCGGATCGAGCGCGTATGAGAAGGTCGAACGCCGGGCGGGCGACTGGGCCGTCGTGTCGTGCGGCGCGGCCGTGTGGCTCAGTGACGGCGTGATCTCCGATGCGCGCGTTGGCCTGGCCGCGGTCGGGCCGAACACGACCGGGATACCGGCCATCTCCGAATCGTTGCGTGGAAGCGCGCCGTCCGAAGAGCTCTACGAACGGGCCGGATCCATCGCGGCCGAGAGTTGCACTCCCGTCACGGACATGCGGGGCAGTGCCGAGTACAAGCGCCATCTGGCCGACGAGCTCACCAGGCGCGCCCTGCGCCGTGCCGTAGCCCGCATCGACGGACAGGGAGACTGATCATGCAGGTTTCGATGACCGTCAACGGCGACGAGGTCACTCGCGAGATCGAGGGCCGGCTGCTGCTCGTGCATTTCCTGCGTGATCATCTCGGGCTCACCGGTACGCACTGGGGCTGCGACACGAGCAACTGCGGCACGTGCGTCGTGTGGATGGACGGCGAGCCGGTGAAGTCGTGCACGGTGCTGGCCGCGATGGCCGGTGGCCACCAGGTGCGCACCGTCGAGGGCCTGGAGCAGAACGGCGAGCTCGACCCGATCCAGCAGGGATTCATGCAGTGTCACGGGCTGCAGTGCGGCTTCTGCACTCCGGGCATGTTGATGACCACCCGGGCGTTGCTCGACCGCAACCCCGATCCGTCCGAGACCGAGATCCGCGAGGCGATCTCCGGTCAGATCTGCCGGTGCACCGGCTACGCCACCATCGTTCGCTCAGTGCGCTGGGCAGCCGCTCACGAGGCGGCCGAGCAGGCGCCCGCACCCGCCGTGGGGAGCCCGACGTGACCACCGTTGACGAGCGCCCTCCCGACACGTTCGACGACAACGACCAGAAGCCGCTCGGTCACGGGCGGATGCTGCGCAAGGAGGACCCGCGCTTCATCCGGGGCAAGGGCCGCTACTGCGACGACCTGCAGTTGCCCGGCATGCTGCACCTGGCGATCCTGCGCGCTCCGGTGGCCCACGCCCGCATCGTCAGCATCGACACGAGCGCGGCCGAAGCGCATCCGAAGGTCAAGCTCGTGGTGACCGGGGCGATGCTCGCCGAGAAGGGGCTGGCGTGGATGCCGACCCTCTCGAACGACGTGCAAGCCGTGCTGGCCACGGACAAGGTGCGCTTCCAACACCAGGAGGTCGCCTTCGTCGTGGCCGAGGATCGCTACGCCGCACGCGACGCGCTGGAACTGATCGACGTCGAGTACGACGTGCTCGAACCGGTCATCGACGCCCGCAAGGCGCTTGATCCGAACGCGCCGGTGATCCGCGACGATCGCGAGGGCAATACCGACAACCACTGCTTCGACTGGGAGACGGGCGACGCCGCGGCGACCGAGGCGGTCTTCGCCAAGGCCGACGTGGTGGTCAGCCAGGACATCGTCTACCCGCGCGTGCATCCGGCCCCGATGGAGACGTGCGGGTGCGTCGCCGACTACGACCGCATCGACGGCAAGCTGACACTGTGGTCGACCAGCCAGGCGCCGCACGCACACCGCACCCTCTACGCGATCGTGGCCGGTCTACCCGAGCACAAGATCCGCATCATCTCGCCCGACATCGGTGGCGGATTCGGCAACAAGGTGCCGATCTATCCCGGCTATGTCTGCTCGATCGTGGCTTCGCTGCTCACCGGAAAGCCGGTGAAGTGGATGGAGGACCGTTCGGAGAACCTTGTCAGCACCGGGTTCGCGCGCGACTACATCATGCGCGGCGAGATCGCCGCGACGCGCGAAGGCAAGATCCTCGCCATCCGCACGAACGTGCTTGCCGACCACGGAGCGTTCAACGGCACCGCGGCACCGGTCAAGTACCCAGCCGGCTTCTTCGGCGTGTTCACCGGCAGCTACGACCTCGAAGCGGCCTATTGCAAGATGACGGCCGTCTACACGAACAAGGCGCCGGGCGGCGTCGCGTACGCATGCTCGTTCCGGATCACCGAGGCCGTCTACCTGGTCGAGCGGATCGTCGACTGCCTGGCACATGAGCTCGACATGGATCCCGCCGAACTGCGGCTTGCGAACCTGCTCAAGCCCGAGCAGTTCCCGTACACGACAAAGACCGGCTGGGTCTACGACTCGGGCAACTACGAGCCGACCATGCGCATGGCGATGGATATGGCGGGCTACGCCGAGCTTCGCCGCGAGCAGGCCGAGAAGCGTGCGCGCGGCGAGTTGATGGGCATCGGCGTCGCGTTCTTCACCGAGGCGGTCGGGGCCGGCCCGCGCAAGGACATGGACATCCTCGGACTCGGTATGGCCGACGGCTGCGAGCTGCGCGTGCATCCGACCGGAAAGGCGGTCGTGCGCGTCTCGTGCATGAGCCAGGGGCAGGGTCACGAGACCACGTTCGCGCAGATCGTCGCCGAGGAGATCGGCATCCCGCCGGCCGACATCCAGGTGGTCAACGGCGACACCGACCAGACGCCGTTCGGCCTCGGCACCTACGGCAGCCGTTCGACTCCCGTGTCGGGGGCGGCGGCGGCGCTCGTCGCCCGCAAGGTGCGCGACAAGGCCCGCATCATCGCCTCCGGGATGCTCGAGGTGTCGGTCGCCGACCTGGACTGGGACAAGGGCTCCTTCCACGTCAAGGGCGACCCGGGCAAGTCGGTCACCATCCAGGACATCGCCATGCGCGCACACGGCGCGGGCGACCTGCCCGACGGCATCGAGGGCGGCCTCGAGGCCCAGATCTGCTACAACCCGTCGAATCTCACCTATCCGTTCGGCGCCTACATCTGCGTCGTCGACGTCGACCCGGGAACCGCCAAGGTGACCGTGCGGCGGTTCATCGCGGTCGACGACTGCGGCACGCGGATCAACGAGATGATCATCGAAGGCCAGGTGCACGGCGGCCTGACCGACGGCGTCGGCATGGCGCTGATGGAGATCATCGCCTTCGACGAGGACGGCAACTGCCTGGGCGGCTCGCTGATGGACTACCTCATCCCGACCGCACTCGAGGTGCCCGATTGGGAGACCGGGCATACCGTGACGCCATCACCGCACCATCCGATCGGAGCGAAGGGAATCGGCGAATCCGCGACCGTCGGCTCGCCGCCGGCGATCGTGAACGCGGTGGTCGACGCGCTCAAGCCGTTCGGCGTCCGGCACGCCGACATGCCTCTCACCCCGTCGCGGGTGTGGGAGGCGATGCGCGGAAACGCGACTCCGCCGATCTGACTTTGGGAGCTGCACGTGGTGCATCGCATGGCGGCTCGGGTCACCGAGTTGATGACCGGCCGGGTGCCGTTCGTGCACGCGACGGTCGTCCGCGCGCAGTTCCCGACCTCGGCGCGGCCGGGTGACGACGCGATCGTGCTGGCTGACGGCTCGATCGAGGGATTCGTCGGTGGCCAATGCGCGGAAGGTTCGGTGCGTGTTGCCGCGCTGGCGGCGCTGCGCGACGGAGAGAGCACACTGCTACGTGTGCTTCCCGAGGGCGAGACGGGCTTCCCGCAATCACCCGGCGCTCACGTCGTCGTCAATCCCTGCCTTTCCGGTGGGGCCCTCGAGATCTTCCTCGAACCGTTGCTGCCGCCGACGTTGCTCTTCGTGGTCGGCACCATGCCGATCGCCGATGCCGTTGCCGCGATGGCCGAAACCCTCGGCTTCGCTGTGGCCCGCGCCGAACCGGGACGCGGGCCGGCCGGCGCCACCGCCGTGATCGTGTCGAGTCACGGGCGCGAGGAGATCGAGAACATCCGGGCTGCGCTCGATGCCGATGTCGGCTTCATCGGCCTGGTCGCCAGCCCGCGCCGGGGCAAGGCCGTACTCGCCGAGATGGAGCTGACCGAGGCCGAGCGAGCGCGTGTGCACACGCCGGTCGGCATCTACATCGGCGCGCGCACGGCCGAGGAGATCGCGCTGTCGATCATGGCCGAGGTGGTGCGCGCCGTCCGGCTCGAGGGGCTGGCGACGCCCGCGGTCGCCGCGGCGTCGGCCGAACCGGTTGAGGCGATCGACCCGATCTGTGGCATGACCGTCTCCGTCGGCCCGGACACCCCGCACCTGGGTGTCGACGGCGAGGATCACTGGTTCTGCTCGTCGGGGTGCCAGGACCGGTACGCGGCGCAGGTCGGGCGCTAGCGCGTGTCGGCCACCGACGTGCTGGCCCGGCCGTCTCGATCGACCGAGGTGGTCCGGTGAGCCAGGGCTTTCTCGACGCGGCCGACGTGCAGCGACGCCTCGACGCGATCGACTATCTCGTCGACGAAGGAATGGCCACCGCGCTCTACCTCGCGTTGACGCTCGGCCAGCCGCTACTGCTCGAGGGCGAGCCCGGAGTCGGCAAGACCGCCGCCGCGAAAGCCCTCGCGCGGGCACTCGAAGCGCCGCTCATCCGACTGCAGTGCTACGAAGGACTGACCGCCGGCGAGGCTCTCTACGAGTGGAACTACCAGCGGCAACTGCTCGCAATCCGGCTGGCCGAATCCCGCCATGAGCGACTCTCCGACGCCGACCTGTTCACCGAGGAATTCCTGCAGGAACGCCCTATTCTCAAGGCGATCCGCCACGACGGTCCGGTGGCGCCGGTACTGCTGATCGACGAGATCGATCGCGCCGACGACGAGTTCGAGGCGCTGCTGTTCGAGTTCCTCGGCGAGGCAGCGATCACCGTCCCGGAACTGGGCACATTCGCTGCAACACGGCGACCGGTCGTCGTGCTGACCTCGAACCGCAGCCGCGAGTTGCACGACGCCCTGCGCCGGCGCTGCCTGTATCACTGGATCGACTTCCCGGTCGCTGCCCGCGCGGCCGAGATCCTCCGCCGGTCGGTGCCAACGTCAGCCGAGGCGCTGATCGTGTCCACGACCGAGTTCGTCGGACGCGTGCGGGCTCTCGACCTGGACAAGGCGCCGGGTATGGCCGAAGCGATCGACTGGGTGTCGGCGCTGGCCGCGCTGGGCGTGGCCGGGCTGGTTCGGGCCGACATCATCCGCACACTGGGTGCGATCGCCAAGACCCCCGACGACCGGAAGACGATCACCGGCGCACTCGACGAGCTGGGTTTCGCCGACACGGCGTCGGGCTGACGCCGCAACAGAGAGGAACTGATGAAGATCGACAGCGAGTTCACCGTCGGTGTCCCGGTCGAGCAGGCGTGGGCGGTGCTGACCGATCTCGAGCGGATCGCTCCCTGTATGCCGGGCGCCCAGCTGACCGGAGTCGAGGGCGAGGTCTACTCGGGCAGGGTCAAGGTCAAGGTCGGTCCGGTCACGTCCGAGTATGCGGGCACGGCGCGATTCGTCGAGAAGGACGACGCGACGTACCACGCGGTCATCGACGCGAAGGGCCGCGACTCACGCGGCGCGGGAAACGCCTCGGCCGTGATCACCGCGCAGTTGCGGGCAGAGGGCGAGCACACCGTCGTCAGCGTCGACACCGAGCTGAAGATCTCCGGCAAGATCGCCCAATTCGGCAGCGGCATGATCAAGGAGGTGTCGCAGAAGCTGCTCGGCCAGTTCGTCGACTGCCTCGAGAGCGAGCTGGTCGTGAGCGGCGCGGACGCACCCGCGCCGGCCGCCGAGCGAGCGGCGGACGACGAGGCGAGCGGGCCCGCCGACGGCGGCCCCTCGGCGTCTGCCCCGAAGGAGAACCTGCAGGCCAAGAACGTGTTCACGCCGGCTCCCGAGGCCGCGCCGGCCGACATCATGCGCATCGCCGGTGGCTCGATCTACAAGCGGGCGCTTCCGCTCATCGCTGTCCTGGTCGCTGCGATCGCCGTGATCGTCTACCGCGTTGTCAAGTAGCGCCGTGCCTGCCGCCACGCTGCTGCGCGGCGTCGATCGCGCGGCATTCGCGGTGGCGTTCGCGCTGCGTTTACGCCGGCACGGCGTGCCGGTCGGCTTCACCGGCATCGAGGTGTTCACCCGAGCCCTGACGGCCTGCCGTCCCGACTCGCTGAGCCGGCTGTACTGGGTCGCGCGCATCAGCCTGGTGCGCCAGCGATCCGAACTCGAGGCGTTCGACGCCGTGTTCTCCGACGTGTTCGGCGACGTCGCGCTCGCGCTCGACCCCCACGCGCGTCGCCGGCCGCTCGCACCGGCCCCGGGAGAGGACGAGGCGTTCGCGCCGGTGCCTGGCGGATCGTCGGATCGGCAGGACGGAGCGGGCCTGCCGTGGGCCACCCTGCCGCCCGTGGTCGCGCCGGCCGACGACGCGACGAGCCGTTTCGAGGTGCCCGAGCGGTTGCCGAGCAAGCTGGCCGGACTCGCCGACGTACCGTTCGAGCAACTCAACTCTCGCGATCTGGAGTTGCTCGGCCGGTGGCTGGAAGCCGCGCTGGTCAATTGGCCACTGCGCCGCACGCGCCGGTTCGTGATCGACCGCTCGGGGCACCGCATCTCCATCCGGCCGACGATCGCCCGGTCGCGTCGTACCGGCTGGGAACCGATCGACCTGATCCGGGTCCGGCCCGACCGTAGGCCGCGCCGCGTGGTCATGCTCTGCGACGTCAGCCAGTCCATGCAGGCGCAGGCGGCGGCCTACCTGCATCTGATGCGGGCCGTCGCCCTGCTCGCGGACGCCGAGGTGTTCGCGTTCGCGACCACACTGACCCGGCTGACCGCCGTGCTCGCACACAAGTCGACCTCGGTGGCCATCGAGCAGGCGACCGCCAAGGTCGCCGACCGCTTCGGCGGTACTCGAATCGCGTCCAACGTGCAGGCGCTGCTCTCATCGCATCACGGTGGCGCGACCCGGGGCGCCATCGTGATCATCGGCTCGGACGGGTGGGACAGCGACCCGCCCGAGCAGTTGGCCACCGCGATGGCGCGGCTACGGCGCCGGGCCTATCGGGTCATCTGGATGAACCCGCGCGCGGGTGCGCCGCAGTTCGAGCCGCTCGTCGCGACGATGGCCGCCGCGTTGCCTTATTGCGACGAACTGCTGCCTGCCGACACGTTCCGTACCCTGGCCGACGTGGGTGCCGCGATCTCGCGGTGTGCGCGCTAGTGTCCCGCGCCAGAAATTGGGCGAGTAAGTCCGGTGATCCAGGTGTGCGCTCGCAAGGCGGACGAGGAGCCGATACCGGGGTTGTATCGGCGACGAGGACAACGCGGCGAGCGTGCAGCTGGGCGCCGGAATTACCGTCTGAATTTCTGGCGCGGGACACTAGTGTCGTGCGCCATTAATTCGTGGTGAAAGTTGTAGGGTTGGCCGGTGGCGAGGACGGGGCGGCCGAAGGCGTCGTTGGTGTTGAGCGATGCGGAGCGGGAGCAGTTGTTGTGGTGGTCGCGGCGGCGGAAGTCGGCGGCGGGGCTGGCGTTGCGGTCGCGGATCGTGTTGGCGTGTGCGGTGCCGGGGGCGTTGAACACGCAGGTTGCGGCCGCTGTTGGGGTGGCGCCGAACACGGTGAACAAGTGGCGTCGACGGTTCGTTGCTGATCGGTTGGACGGGCTGGTCGATGAGCCGCGGCCGGGGCGCCCGCCGGTGGTCAGGGTGGATCAGGTGGAACAGGTCATCTTGGCCACGCTTGAGTCCACGCCGCCGAACGCGACGCATTGGTCGCGGGCGAAGATGGCCGAGCGCAGCGGGCTGTCCAGGTCGACGATCGGGCGGATCTGGAAGGCGTTCGAGCTCAAGCCGCACCGTGTCGAGACGTTCAAGCTGTCCACCGACCCGTTGTTCGTGGACAAGGTCTTCGACGTGGTCGGGCTCTATCTCAACCCGCCCGACGGTGCGGTGGTGCTGTGCGTGGATGAGAAGTCCCAGGTACAGGCACTGGCCCGCTCCCAGCCGGCGTTGCCGATGATGGCGGGCATGCCCGAGCGGCGCACCCATGATTACGTCCGGCACGGTGTCACCAGCCTGTTCGCGGCGTTCAACACCGCCGACGGCACCGTGATCAGCTCCTTGCACCGCCGGCACCGCACGATCGAGTTCAAGAAGTTCCTGGCCAAGATCGATACCGCGGTCCCCGGCCATCTCGACGTGCACCTGGTGGCCGACAACTACGGCACCCACAAGAGCCCGGCGATCAAGGCATGGCTCGCCGCCCATCCACCCTTCCACATGCACCACACGCCGACCTACTCCAGCTGGATCAACCAGGTCGAACGCTGGTTCGCCTACCTCACCAGCGACCTGCTGCAACGCGGCGACCACCGCAGCGTGCCCGCATTGGAGAAAGACATCCGATCTTGGATCAACAACTGGAACGAGAACCCGAAGCCGTTCATCTGGACCAAGACCGCCGACCAGATCCTCGAATCACTCGGCCGACTTATCGCACGAATTAATGGCGCACGACACTAGTACGACAGCGCTAGATCGTCACTGTCACACACCGTGTCAGGAGTCCGCGCTGGCACACGCTTGATCATCTCTGCCGAAGTCGCGGCTGATGGCCGATCCAGCAGGCTCGATCAAGACCCGATGGGAGGTGTGGGAGCGCCGCGCCCTGCCAGGTCGCCGGCGGGCTCAGCTCCAGAGGGTGACGTAGACCGACGGGCGAAAGCGGCCGACGTTCACCCCGGATCCGCGGATCATCGCCTGGGTGGCCCGGGGGGTGGTGACGAAGCGCATGAGCTCGGCGGTTGCCGATGGCGCACTGCGCTCGGGCAGAGTCAGGGCGTTCCAGACGCCGTCGACGTGCAATGCACTGCCCCCGACGCGGACCAGATCGCCCTTGGCGATATCGCGCCCGACGGCGAAGGACACCGCGAGAGCGAGGCCGGCATTGCGTTTGGCCTCCTCCAGCGCGGCGGCGTGGCTCTGGAAGATCTGCTGATGGTTCTCCGGGACGTTGAGCCGGCGCAGCATTTCCGGGACGACTCCGACCTCGGAGGCAGCCGACGGGCCGAGCAGCCAGATCTGCTCGCGTAGCTGCCGGGGGCCCGGATGCACCTTCGCCATCGGATGATCGGGCCCGACGACGACAATGATCTGATAGTTCAGGAATGGCTGGCAGATCACCGAGTCGTCGAGATTGCCGGGCGCTGGGCCGATCGCAACGTCGACGGCGCGGGTCAACAGCAAGCTGCTGAACTGGCGGGGATCGCGCACGCTCAGCTCGACGTCCAGATCGTCGGCCCGACTCGCGAACAGCTCGATCAACCCGGGCGCTGAGTGCTCGGCGAACAGGCTCGACGCGCCCACCCGGAGCAGACGCCGGCCACGCCCGGCCTGGCTGACCTCGCGGATGGTGCGATCCTGCAGGCCGAGCATCTCGCCCGCCCGGCTGGCCAGGCGCAGCCCGCCGGGCGTGAACGCGAGGCCCGCCGCGGTACGGGTGAACAGCTGGTCGCCGAGCTCCCTGCGCAACTGGCCGACGTGCAGTGACACCGCCGATTCGGAGACGTCGAGCTCGGCAGCGGCCAGCTTCACCGAGCCGAGCCGAACGACAGCTGCGAAGGCGCGCAGCTGGGTCGGCGTCACGTCGGCAACGCTATTACAGCGGCGGTCAAGGAGGCTGGTTTCAGGTCGTCGGGGGCTGCGCGAGGCGGCTGAGCGCTCGGATGAACGCCGTACTGGTCGTGCCGAAGAACTCGGCGTCTGCCAGTTCGACGGCACGTATCGACCGGCGGGCGAGCGCCGCGCCCGGCTTGGTGACGTGCAACGTCTTTGCCCGGGTGTCGTGCGGATCGGTGCGGCGATCGAGCAGACCCTTCGCCTCGAGCCTGCGCACGACCTGCGAGGTCATCTTGACGTCCGTGCCTGCCTGCGCGGCGAGGGTGAGCTGATTGGGCGCCTGGCCCTGCGTGTTGAGCCACCAGGCACAGGCGAGCAGGACGAACTGCGCATGGGTGAGGTCGAGCGGCGTCAGCGCCGCTGTGACCGCGCGCTGCCAGCGCAGGGTCGCGTGCCAGAGCAGAAAGCCGGGGCTGGCGATCGGCCCGTCGGCGAACCTGGTCATCGAGCGTGTTCTGCACGTTTTGCGGCAGCGACGAGGGCGTCCATTGCCTCGGGGAAGTCGTCGGTGATCTGCGGCCCGAGTTCGGGGCCGATCTGGTCGGCCTGTGGGCCGCTGATGACGAGCTGGTGCACGATCCGGGTGCCACCGCCGGGCAGCCGGGTGAGCGTATGGCTGAAGTGGAGAGTGGCGTCACCGAAGGTGGTCTCGTCGGCGTAGAGCGCATTGGGCTCGATCGCGACGATGGTCGAGCGGACCGGGTCCTGCCCCTTCGGCGTCATCGATATCTGCGTGCCCACCGCGAACGGCCCCAGCAACTCGACCTGCTCCATCGAGGTGTCCCAGGCCGCGCAGCCGTCGATGTCGGCGAGTATCTGCCAGATCAAGTCGGGATCGAGATCGGTCTCGGTGGTGTGCTCGTGCGTCCACATGAGAGTCCTCCAATGGTCGGGCAGATAATCTACGCGCAGACTATCTGCTCGACGAGCATATACCAAATCGTTCGCGGACGGTCAGGAGCCAGCGGTCAGGCGCGAGGCCCGTGCCTCCGACTCGATCCACGCACACCACGCCGCGACGCCCGTGCCGTCGCGGGCACTCAGCTCGATGGTCTGTGCAGCCGGATTGACTGCGGTCAGGTTGCGACGGAATGCGGCGATGTCGAAGTCGAGGTAGGGCAGCAGGTCGATCTTGTTGATGGCCACCAGGTCGGCAGAGCGGAACATGACCGGATATTTGAGCGGCTTGTCCTCGCCCTCGGTGACCGAGAAGATCATCGCGCGGGCATGCTCGCCGACGTCGAACTCGGCCGGGCAGACGAGGTTGCCGACGTTCTCGATGAGGACGAGGTCCAACTCGTCGACCGGCAACCGGGTGAGCGCCGCTCGAACCATGGGCGCGTCGAGGTGGCATTCACCGCCGAACCCGTTTCCGGTGTTGATCAGCTCGATCACGGCGCCGAGGCCGGCAAGACGTTCGGCGTCGATGCTGGTCTCGATGTCGCCCTCGATGACGCCGATGCGCAACCGGCCTGCGAGGCGGCGAAGGGTCTCGCTCAGCAGGGTGGTCTTGCCCGCGCCAGGGGAGGACATCAGGTTGATCGCGCACGCGTTGCCCCGGGCCAGGTCGGCGCGATTGCGCGCCGCGACGCGGTCGTTCTCGTCGAAGATGCGCTCGAGCACCTCGACACGCTCCCGGCCGGTCTGGTAGCCGGAGTGATCGCCCACCTCGCGATCCGCGCCCGGACCGTGGACGTGGTCGACGTCGCCGTGTTCGTGATCATGGCTGTGCTCGCCGTCGTGGCGGTGGAATCTGCCCACCCTCACACCTCCGCGAGCTCGACAGCCGTGACGAGTAGTTCTTCACCGGACAGGACCACCACGTCGAGGCTGCCGCACGCCTGGCACACGAAGGCGAAACTGTCTCCGAGCTCGCTCTCGGCAGTGCAATGACGGCAGCGCAGCAGCGCGGCAATCCGCTCGACGTCGAGCACTGATCCGTCCAGGGCCGTTTGCGCCGTGACGAGGGACCAGCAGAAGACGAGCGTGTCGGGGACGACCTGGCGTAGCTGGCCGATCTGGACGTGAATCACGTCGACCTCGCGCTCGCCGGCGTGGCGAGTGGCTATGTCAGCGATCGCCCCGCAGAGGGAGAGCTCATGCACGGCGCCGCTCGGCGATCTCGGAAGTGTGCCGATCCGGGATATCCGGACCGAGGATCCAGCTGCCGTGGCTGGTCGGGTCCGGCCGGGCCGCGTCTGGCCCCGGGCCTGCGACACCGGTGACTTCGTCCGGAATCCAACGCAACGGTTCGGTCGTGAGGCCGAGCAGGTAGGTGACGGTGCAGTCGAGGGCGAGCGCGAGTTCGGGCAGCCGGCCGACGTCGACGCCCTGGCCGTGCTCCATCGCGCTGAGCGTCCGGTTCGTGGCGCTCACGCCGAGGGCGCTGAGCCGATCGACGACATCGCACTGCGTCAGCCCGAGATCGTGTCGACGTTCGCTGAGTCTCCGAGCGCACACCCAATGTCGCTCGCGGTTGAGATCGCGTGCCGTAGACACCTTCGTCACGTGCCTTCCGATCGTCTCGCGTCTTGTGTCTTTGCCTGCCCCCACAGGAAGTCAACGTGCCCCGGACCAGATCGGCGAGGAGGTGCTCACTCGGACATATCAGCGAGCGCCTTGACCTCGTAATGAGAGAAGTTATATGCCGGAGAACCACCGAGCAACCGCTCGAGTTCCTCGTGGGACGTGACATCGAAGATCCACACGCCGCCGTGCGCGCCGACCACGTGATACCGCGAGATGACCTTGCCGGCGCGTTCGAGATCGGCCGCGTACGCGGGTACCCGGGTGATCGCCGCGGCCATCTCGCGAGACAGAAGTGCCATCTCGAGATGCCAGGTCACCAGAAACTTCACCTGCACCGACCCCCCGTCGTTGTCGCGCACGCCGTTCTCGTTCGGACCCTACGCGGCTCGGGCGCCGGGATGCGTCATTTCCCGGCAAGATCCACAGTGACCTCGATTTGCGCCGCATCCGCGAGCCGCAGCGTGCCCAAGAACGCCCGATAGGGCTTGATTCCGAACGCCGACTGCAGCAGCGTTGTGGAGCCGTGCCACGCCGACGGCCCGGTTTCGGTGACTTCCACCGTCACCGGCGCGGACCGGCCGCGCAGGGTGAGGTTCCCCTCGATCGTGCCGCCGTCCTCGCTCGCCTTGATCCGGCTCGATGCGAAGCTCGCCTGCCCGTGCTGGTCGACTTCGAGCAGTCGGTGCGCGGTCGCGGTGATGTCCTTGCGATTGTCCGCGGTCAGGGCCACCACTCCGCCGGTGCCATCGAGGATCTCGAACGAGTCGAGCTCGATGTGGACCTCGATCTGCGCTTCGGTCGGGTCGTTGCCGCCGCTCGTGATGGTGCCCGACCACCGCTGGAATGCGATCAGCAGGTCATGGCCGACTCGGGAGGCGACTCCTTCGCGCGCCGTCCGCACGTGCAGGTGGCCGGTGTCAGGTCCAATCTTGTGGTTGCCCGCTTCGAGTGCCATGCAGGCACCGTAGCCCGCGGCCCGCCCGCCGAAGGCAACGGAATCCTGGATTCCGTAGATCCTTCCGCCAGGCACAAGGCCCTTATTCCATAAGGGTTTCCGCGCTTGCTGCGAGGTTCATCCGGCGTAGAGTCCGGACTGCACAAGAACTCACTGGACGGAGCGGGCACCGCTGTGTGCCCCCCGCAGAGGAGGTGCATTTCGGGTGACGGCGACGCAGGCACATTCCGCCGATGACGAGCAGCAAGACGAGGGAGTCGTCCACGTCCTCTGGATGAATGGCGGCCTCGGATGTGACGGCGACTCGGTCGCCCTTACCGCAGCCACGCAGCCGAGCATCGAGGAGATCGCGCTCGGCGCGCTGCCGGGACTGCCGAAGATCGCGGTGCACTGGCCGCTCATCGACTTCGAGTGCGGGCCCGAGCAGGGCGCCGACACGTTCATCGAGTGGTGGCACAAGGCCGACCGCGGTGAACTCGAGCCGTTCGTCCTGGTCGTCGAGGGTTCGATCCCGAACGAGGAACTGAACAAGGACAACGGCGGCTACTTCTGCGGATTCGGCAACGATCCGGTCACCGGTGAGGTTCGCACGACGAACGAGTGGCTCGACCGGCTCTCGTCGAAGGCGACTGCGATCGTCGCGGTCGGCACCTGTGCCACCTACGGCGGCATTCACGCGATGGCGGGCAATCCGACCGGCGCAATGGGCGTGCCGGACTACCTCGGCTGGGACTGGAAGTCCAAGGCCGGCCTGCCGATCGTCTGCGTACCCGGTTGCCCGATCCACCCGGACAACCTGTCCGAGACGCTGCTCTACCTGCTCTACCAGGTCGCCGGGCAGGCGCCGATGATCCCGCTCGACAGCGAACTGCGCCCCCGGTGGTTGTTCGACGCCACCGTGCACGAGGGCTGCGACCGGGGCGGTTACTACGAGCAGGGCCAGTTCGCCACCGAGTACGGCTCACCCACGTGCCTGGTCAAGCTCGGCTGCTGGGGACCGGTGGTGAACTGCAACGTGCCCAAGCGCGGCTGGATCAACGGCATCGGCGGCTGCCCGAACGTGGGCGGCATCTGCATCGGCTGCACGATGCCGGGATTCCCCGACAAGTTCATGCCGTTCATGGACGAGCCGCCCGGCGGCAAGGTGTCCTCGATGATGAGCATCGGCTACGGCTCGGCCGTCCGCGCGATGCGCAGATTCACCCAGAACACGCTCAACAAGGAGCCCAAATGGCGGGTGCGCGGACCGGAACTCAAGACCGGCTACCGGAAGGGGCGCTGAGCTAGATGACGACCACAGCAGCGCGCCCTGGCGCCGCAGGCGCCGGAGCGGCCAAGACCGGTCTCACCGAGATGGCGTGGGACCCGATCACCCGCATCGTCGGCAGCCTCGGCATATACACCAAGATCGACTTCAAGCAGAAGACGGTGGCCGAGTGCTACAGCACGTCGTCGATCTTCCGCGGGTACAGCATCTTCATGAAGGGCAAGGACCCGCGCGACGCCCACTTCATCACCAGCCGGATCTGCGGGATCTGCGGCGACAACCACGCGACCTGCTCGGTCTACAACCAGAACATGGCCTACGGAGTGCACCCGCCGGCCCTCGGCGAATGGATCATCAACCTCGGTGAGGCCGCCGAGTACATGTTCGACCACAACATCTTCCAGGAGAACCTGGTCGGCGTTGACTTCTGCGAGAAGATGGTCGCCGAGACGAACCCCGGCGTGCTCGAACGGGCGAACCACACCGAGGCCCCGCACGCCGAACAGCACGGCTATCGCACCATCGGCGACATCATGCGGGCGCTCAACCCGCTCGAGGGCGAGTTCTATCGCGAGGCACTCCAGGTCAGCCGCTATACGCGCGAGATGTTCTGCCTGATGGAGGGCCGCCACGTCCACCCGTCGACGCTCTATCCCGGTGGTGTCGGCACGACGGCGACGATCCAGCTGTTCACCGACTACCTCACCCGGTTGATGCGCTACGTCGAGTTCATGAAGCGCGTTGTTCCTTTGCACGACGACCTGTTCGACTTCTTCTACGAGGCCCTGCCCGGCTACGAGAACGTCGGGCTGCGCCGGACGTTGCTGGTCTGCTGGGGGGCGCTCAACGACCCGAAGCATTGCGACTTCAAGTACGAGCACATGACCGACTGGGGCCGCAAGGCGTTCATCAGCCCCGGCGTCGTCGTCGACGGCAAGCTCGTCACGAACGATCTGGTCGAGATCAACCTCGGCATCCGCATCCTGCTCGGCTCGTCGTACTACCAGAGCTGGGAGAACGAGCCGATGTTCGTCCAGCGCGACGCCCTGGGCAATCCGGTCGACCGCAACCACCCGTGGAACCAGACCACGCTCCCGCAGCCGCAGAAGCGCGACTTCGACGACAAGTACAGCTGGGTCATGTCGCCGCGCTGGTTCGACGGCAAGGACCACCTCGCGGCCGACACCGGCGGCGGGCCCCTCGCCCGGCTCTGGGCGACGGCGCTCGGCGGGCTGGTCGACTGCGGGTACGTGAAGTCCACCGGCCACAGCGTGGTCATCAACCTGCCGCGCACGATGGACAAGCCCGAGACGACGTTCGAGTGGAAGATCCCGAAGTGGAGCAACGCGCTCGAACGCGACCGGGCCCGCACCTACATGCAGGCCTACGCAGCGGGCGTGGCGCTGCATTTCTGCGAACAGGCACTTGCCGAGGTCCGGGCCGGGCACACCAAGACGTGGACGCCGTTCGAGGTGCCCGACGAGGCGTTCAGCTGCGGGTTCACCGAGGCGGTGCGCGGCGTGCTGAGCCACCACATGGTCATCCGCGACGGCAAGATCGCCAACTACCACCCGTACCCGCCGACGCCGTGGAACGCGAGCGTGCGTGACGTCTACGGCACGCCGGGCCCGTACGAGGACGCGGTGCAGAACACGCCGATCTTCGAGGAGAACTCGCCGGACAACTTCAAGGGAATCGACATCATGCGGGCCGTTCGCAGTTTCGATCCGTGCCTTCCCTGCGGCGTGCACATGTACCTCGGCCCCGGAAAGACCCTTCAGACCGTGCACAACCCGGCGTTGATGCCGGCGACGCTGGCGGTCTGAGCCGTGGCCGTGCACAACGGCGATGTCGGCGAGCGAGTAGAGGCCCTGCTGGCCCGGTTGAGCCAGCAGGGGGGCGATCGGGCGGCCGCCACCGGTGACGAACTGGTGCGCCTGCTGGTCGAGTTCTACGGCGCCGGACTGGAGCGCATCGTCGAGATCGTCGCGGCCGACCGGCGCGAGCTGCTCGATGTGCTGGCCGACGACCCTCTCGTCGAGAGCCAGCTCATCCTGCACGGGCTGCACCCCGTCGGTGTCGACGAGCGCATCGAGCGGGCCCTCGACCGCGTGCGGCCCTACCTAGGCTCGCACGCCGGCGGGGTCGCCTACCTGGGCGTCGACGACGAGGGTGTAGCGCACCTGCGCCTCGACGGCAGCTGCAACGGCTGCGCCTCATCGACCGTCACGGTGCGCATGACGATCGAGGAGGCCGTGCTCGGCGCGGCCCCCGAGGTGGCCGGCATCGAGGTCGAAGGGCAGGCCGAAAAGCCCAAACCGCTGCTGCAGATCGGCCTTCGAGCCGGCGCATCACCGCCGGCGCCCACCCCGGTGTGGCTGCACCCGTCGGCGAAGGACCTGCCGGCACACGGTCAGGTCAGCCAGGTGCATCTGGACGGGCGGCCGGTCCTGATGTGCCGCCTCGGCGACACCTATCTGGCGTATGCCGACAGCTGCGCCTCCTGTGGCGGGTCACTGGCCGGCGCGACTCTCGACGGGGACGTGCTGGGTTGCACCTCGTGCAAGGCGCGATTCGACATTCGCCTGGCTGGACGCTCCGTCGAGGCCACGGGCGGCCGGCATCTCGACCCGCTGCCCCTGCTCGACGACGTCGCGGGCATCCGCATCGGATTCATGCCCGAGGTGGTGTGATGAGCGGCCCGGCCGGCCTAAGGCGGTTCGTGGCCCGCCCGGAATCGCCGCTGCCGTTCACGCTCAGCGAGCCGAAGGCGCGCGGTGAGTGCTGCGAGATGTGCGGCGCCGATATCACAGCGGAGCATCCGCACGTCGTCAATCTCGAAAGTCGCAACCTGCTCTGCACCTGCCGGGCGTGCTACCTGCTCTTCACGCACCAGGGCGCCGGACGCGGCAACTACCGGGCGGTGTCCGACCGCTACCTGACCGATCCGGATTTCGAGCTCACCGACGCGCGCTGGGACGAGTTGCAGGTCCCGGTGGCGATGGCGTTCTTCTTCTACAACTCGGCGCTCGGCCGGATCGTGGCCCAGTATCCGAGCCCGGCGGGGGCGACCGAATCGCTGCTCGATCTTGCCGCCTGGGACGAGCTCGCCGCCGAGAATCCCCTTGCCGCAGCGCTGGTTCCTGACATCGAGGCGCTGATCGTGCGCCGGTCGCGAGAGGGCAATGAGAGCTACCTGGTCCCGATCGACGCCTGTTACGAACTCGTCGGCCGGGTACGGATGCACTGGACGGGATTCGACGGCGGAGCGGAGGCGCGCCAGGACATCGCGGATTTCTTCGACCACGTGCGGAAACGCAGCCGCCCGCTCAAACACGATCACGGGGCCGGTCGTGGCTGAGCTGGCCTTCGACTGCGTCGACGTCCAGTCAGACCGCTATGCCGCGGGCCCGACCCTGAATTTCCGCCTGCGGATCGCCGAGACCACCGGCGAGCGCGTGCACGCCATCGCGCTGCGTTGCCAGATCCGGATCGAGCCGCAGAAGCGCCGTTACGCCGCAGGCGAGGCGGCGCGGCTCAACGACCTGTTCGGCGACGCCTCGCGCTGGGCCGACACGCTCAAGCCACTGCAGTTCGCGAACGTGTCGGTGATGGTGCCGAGCTTTTCCGGCAGCGTCGAGGTCGACCTCCCGGTGGCGTGCACCTACGACCTCGAGATCGCGTCCACCAGCTATTTCCACGCGCTCGAAGACGGCGAGATCCCGCTGCTGATGCTGTTCAGCGGCACCGTGTTCACCAAGGGCGCGACCGGCTTCAGTGTCACGCAGGTGCCCTGGCACAAGGAGACGAACTACCGCCTCGCTGTCTCGGAGTGGCGATCGATGATGGACCGGTTCTTCCCGAACAGCGGGTGGTTGCGAGTGAGCCGCTCGACCCTCGAGGCACTGGGCGCGTTCAAGAACGCGCGCGCACTGGCGACGTGGGAGCAGGCTCTTACCGCCTTGCTCGACGAGGCGGCCCGACCCGCGGACACGGCCACATGAAGGCTTTCGACAACGCGCGCCAGGTCGCCGATGCGGTGCTCTACGAGGGTTATGTCCTGTATCCGTACCGGGCCTCCTCGCGCAAGAACCAGACGCGATGGCAGTTCGGGGTACTCATGCCCGCGGCGTACGTGGCATCCGATCCGTCCGAGCGTTCCGCCTGCCAGACCGAGATCGTCTTCGAGGCGAAGTCCGACTCAGTGCTCGAGGTCCAGTTGCGGTTCCTGCACGTCGCGCATCGCAGTGGCGGCGACCAGCCGGAATGGGACGAGACCGTCGAGCGGCAGGTGGAGTTCAGCGTGCCGGTGACCCAGCTGCGTTACGGCGGACTCGAGCGGCCCTTCGAGTTCTCAGGTGCCACCACGCGCGAGAACGGCGTCTCGCGCCAGACCAGTCCGGTGAGCGGTGCCATCCATGTCGCGATCACCGAGTTGCCCGGCCCGTTCGGCGCGTTGCGGCTCACTGCCCGGGTCGAGAACCGCACACTGGCGCAACCGGAGAGCCGCGACGCGGCATTGCGGCACGCACTGGTAGCCGCGCACACCATGTACTGCCTCGACGGTGGGCACTTCGTCTCGATGACCGATCCGCCGGAATGGGTCAAGCCGCAGGTCGCCGCGTGTGAGAACGTCGGCACCTGGCCGGTGCTCGCCGGCTCGCCGTCGGTGGTCCTCTCCTCGCCGATCATCCTCGGCGACAACCCGGAGATCGCTCCGGAGAGCCCGGGCGATCTGTACGACGCGACCGAGATCGACGAGATCCTCACCCTGCGCACGATGGTGCTCACCGACGGGGAGAAGGCCGAGGCGCGAGCGACCGACCCGCGCGCCGCAGCGGTGATCGACCAGGTCGACGGCCTGCCACCAGAGCAACTCGACCGGTTGCACGGGGCGCTGCGGTACCTGCGTCATGTGACGGGCGAGGGGGACGACGAGCCGCCGACGATCACCACTCCCGGCGGCGACCCGCAGGCGATCATGACGCCGCAGACGCCCTGGTGGGATCCGGGCGCCGACAGCTCGGTGTCGCCCGACTCAGACTCGATCGTGATCGACGGCGTGCGTGTCGCCCGCGGCAGCAAGGTGCGCCTGCGCCCGGGCGCTCGCCGCACGGACGCCCAGGACCTGTTCATGCGCGGGCGGATCGCGACCGTCGAGGCGGTGTTCTTCGACGTCGACGGCCAGCAGCACCTCGGCGTGACACCTGACGACGACGAGGAGCTCGCCGAGATCCAGCGGTGGCACGGCCGCTACCTCTACTTCGCCCCCGACGAGGTCGAGCCGATACCGGATACGGCCGATCACGAGGCCGCACGATGACCCGGATGCTGATCGCCGGCGTAGGCAACGTGTTCTTGAGCGACGACGCATTCGGCGTCGAGGTCGTCCGGCAGATGGCCGGCACCCCATTGCCCGCAGGCGTCGAACTCGTCGACTTCGGCATTCGCGGCGTGCATCTCGCGTACCAGCTGCTCGAGGGCTATGACGTGCTGGTCCTGATCGACGCCTCGCCGCGCGGCCGGCTCCCGGGCACCGTGTCACTGCTCGAGGTGGATCAGGCCGAGCTGGACGACGTCGCGGCGGCAGTCTCCGGCGGCCAAGCGCCACTGGTCGACGCGCACGGATTGGAACCAGGCGCCATCCTGAAGATGCTGGGCTCGCTCGGCGGCGCGGTGGCCAAGGTGCTCGTCGTCGCGTGCGAGCCGGAATCCGTCGACGAGGGGATCGGTCTGAGCGAACCGGTGCATGCGGCGCTGCCGCCGGCCGTCGCGCTGGTCGAGAAGGTCATGCACGGTGACTACGTGGCGGCGAAGGAGGTGTCGAGGTGATCCTGAAGCTCGCGAAGGTGGCGCTGCTGGCGGCGACCGTTATTGCGGTCGTCCAGTCGCTCCCGGACATCAAGCGCTACCTCGAAATCCGGCAGATGTAGGGCACTCGCGCAGGGAGTCGGAGGAGCCATTCGCGAGTCGGCAGACGTCGGTTGCGCAAGGTCGCCCCGACCGTTCGGGGTAGCCTGCGAGATGCGCGTGGGATAGCCGTGCCGCAGCCACCAGCTCGGCCGGTCCTGCTCCGGCCCACTCCGGGCGCCGCTCACCGGCGGGTCCCTGTGGGGGAATGCCTGAGGCTGGGGGGTTGCAGGGCATGCCGATCGTAGAGGGCGCACCGGGCGTCGGGCGGCGGCAAATCGCGTCCGGGCAGCGCAGTCGGCGTCGGCTCATCGTCCGAGGTGTCGTGCAGGGTGTCGGCTTTCGCCCGTTCGTCTACGCTCTGGCCCGCGAACTCGGTCTATGCGGCCTGGTCGCGAATACCGGCGACGGCGTGCGGGTCGAGGTCGAGGGGCCGAGCGCGGTCCTTTCGGAGTTTGCACGCAGGCTTGTCGCCGATGCGCCTGCTCTGTCAAATGTCGACGAGGTCGTTTCTGAGCAGATCGCCTGCCGCGGTGGCACGAACTTCGTCATCGGCGATTCTCGGGGCGGAACGGGACGCACCATGGTCTCGCCGGATGTCGCCACCTGCGATGCCTGCCTGGCGGAGATGGCCGATCCGACCAACCGCCGGTACCGCCATCCATTCATCAGCTGCACGAACTGCGGACCGCGGTTCACGATCATCGTGAACCTGCCCTACGACCGGCCGGCGACGACGATGGCCGGCCTGCCGCTGTGCACCGCCTGCGCGACCGAGTACGCCGATCCTGCCGACCGCCGCTTTCACGCCCAGACCGTCGCCTGCCCCCACTGCGGTCCGACCGTTCGGCTGCAGCGTCCGGCTGAGCATGACCAGATCCGCAACGGCGCGGTTGCCGAGGCACGTCGGCTGCTCGGCGCCGCCGCGATCGTGGCCGTGAAAGGGATCGGCGGTTATCACCTCGCCTGCGACGCGACGGATGAGTCCACGGTCTGGACGTTGCGCAAGCGCAAGGACCGCGGCAACAAGCCGTTCGCCGTCATGGTGGCCGATCTCGCCACGGCCGAGCAGATCGCCGTCGTGTCGCCGGCCGAACGCGCGCTGCTCGAGGACGTGCGCCGCCCGGTCGTGCTGCTGCGCAAGCGCGCCGACCCGGCCATCCGGCTGGCCGCTGCGGTCGCGCCCGACAGCCCCGATCTGGGCGTCATGCTCGCCTACACGCCGCTGCACCGGCTGTTGTTCGGGTTGCCCGGCGACCCGCCGAGCCCACCCGTCCTGGTCATGACCAGCGGCAATCTGGCGGGCGAGCCGATCGTCACCGACGACGCCTCGGCCCGGACGCGGCTGGCCTCCCTCGCCGATGCGTGGCTCGCGCACGATCGCCCCATCCACGTCCCGTGCGACGACTCGGTCGTGCGCGTCGCCGGCGGATGGCAGCTTCCGGTGCGCCGCTCGCGGGGTTACGCACCCCTGCCGGTGGCTCTGCCGGTGCAGGTACGTCCCGCGCTGGCTGTCGGCGGCGACCTGAAGAACACGTTCTGCCTCGCCGACGGCGGCTACGCCTGGCTGTCGGCGCACGTCGGCGACATGGACGATCTGGCGACGTTGCACGCGTTCGAGGCCGCGACCAGGCAGTTGCAGTCGATCACCCGCGTCCGTCCCGAAATCGTCGTGGCCGACCGGCATCCGGGCTTTCGCAGTTCGGCGTGGGCCGACCAGAACCCGGACGGGCTGCCGGTACGCAAGGTGCAGCATCATCACGCGCACATCGCCGCGGCGATGGCCGAGAACGGCCACTCCGGTGCCGAGCCGGTGATCGGGTTCGCCTTCGACGGCACCGGGTACGGCGACGACGGTGCCGTGTGGGGCGGCGAGGCATTGATCGCCGACTACGACGGCTACGAGCGGGCCGCCCATCTGAGCTACGTCTCGTTGCCCGGGGGAGACGCCGGTGTGCGCAACCCGTGCCGCATGGCGCTCTCGCACCTTGATGCAGCGGGCATCGCCTGGCACCCCGAGCTGCCGTGCGTGGCGGCCTGCACACCGACCGAGCGGTCGGTGCTCGCCCGGCAGCTGGCCACCGGGCTTCGGTGCACACCGACGTCGAGCATGGGACGCCTGTTCGACGCCGTGTCGTCGCTCGCCGGCGTGTGCCACCGCACCGCCTATGAAGCCGAGGCCGCGATGCGTTTCGAGGGGCTCGCGCGTGAGGCGATCGCCGACTGTGCGCGTCCCTACGCGTTCGCGGTGGACGGCGCCGAGGCCGATCCGCGGCCGGTCTTCGCTGCCGCGGCGGCTGATGTCCTTGCCGGAGTAGACCAGTCGGTGGTGGCCGCCCGGTTCCATCTGGCCGTGGTCGCGCTCGTCACCGATCTTGCCGGTGCGCTACGCCGCCGGACCGGAATCGACACGGTCGCCTTGTCCGGCGGCGTGTTCCTCAACGTATTGCTGACCACCCTCTGCGTGGACCGGTTGCAGCGTGACGGCTTCCGGGTGCTGCGCCACCGACTCGTCCCACCGAGCGACGCCGGGCTCGCACTCGGCCAGCTCGTCATCGCCGCCCGACGGTAAAGGAGAACGTCATGTGCTTGGCAGTTCCCGGCAAGGTGCTCGAGATCTGGGACAAGGACGAGACGCGCATGGCGAGCGTCGACTTCGGCGGGGTGGTCAAGGAGGTCTGCCTCGCGTTCGTCCCTGACATCAACGTCGGCGAGTACACGATCGTGCACGTCGGCTTCGCGCTGCAGCGGCTCGACGAGGAGTCGGCGCTGGAAACCCTCGCGCTGTTCAAACAGATGGGCGAACTCGATATGGAGTTCGGCGACGCATGGGCACGCGCCGCCGCGGAGTCCGGCCAGTCAGAGCAGGAGGGCACGCGATGAAATACATCGACGAGTTCAACGACCCCGAGTTGGCCAAGCGGCTGCTCGACGACATCCACGCCACCGTCACCCGTCCGTGGGCGATCATGGAGGTGTGCGGCGGCCAGACGCACTCGATCATCAGGCACGGCATCGACCAGTTGATCCCCGACGAGATCGAGATGATCCACGGGCCGGGTTGCCCGGTCTGCGTCACGCCCCTGGAGTTGATCGACAAGGCGCTGGACGTGGCCTCGCGTCCCGAGGTCATCTTCTGCTCGTTCGGCGACATGCTGCGGGTGCCCGGCAGTGGCCGCGACCTGTTCCGCGTCAAGAGCGAGGGCGGCGACGTGCGCGTCGTGTACTCGCCGATGGACGCGCTCAAGATCGCCCGCGAGAACCCCGACCGCGAGGTCGTGTTCTTCGGCATCGGCTTCGAGACCACCGCCCCGCCGAACGCGATGACCGTCTACCAGGCCGCCCGCCTCGGCGTGCCGAACTTCAGCATGCTCGTCTCACACGTCCGGGTCCCGCCGGCGATCGAGGCGATCATGTCGTCGCCGACGTGCCGCGTGCAGGCGTTCCTCGCGGCCGGCCACGTGTGCAGCGTGATGGGCACGAAGGAGTACCCGCCCCTGGTCGAGCAGTTCTCGGTGCCGATCGTGGTCACCGGGTTCGAGCCACTCGACATCCTCGAAGGCATCCGGCGCACGGTGCATCAACTCGAACGCGGCGAGGCATCCCTCGACAACGCGTACGCCCGGGCCGTACCGCCGCAGGGCAACCCGGCGGCGCGTGCATTGCTCGCCGACGTCTTCGAGGTCACCGACCGCGCCTGGCGCGGCATCGGCGTGATCCCCGACAGCGGTTGGCGCCTCTCGCCGAAGTACCGCGAGTTCGACGCCGAGTACCGCTTCGAGGTTCGCGACATCAACACCGAGGAGTCGTCGGTCTGCCGCAGCGGTGAGGTGTTGCAGGGATTCATCAAGCCGCACGAGTGCTCGGCGTTCGGCACACTCTGCACGCCGCGCAATCCGCTCGGCGCGACGATGGTGTCAAGCGAAGGCGCCTGTGCCGCCTACTACCTCTACCGGCGGCTCGACACCACCGGCGACGCGCGCCGGGAGGTGGCCTCCATTGGCTGAGACGCTGCAGTCACCCACACTCGACTTCGATGGCTGGGCCTGCCCGGTGCCGCTGCGCGACAGCCCCACCGTCGTGATGGGCCACGGCGGTGGCGGTCAACTGTCGGCCGAACTCATCGAGCACCTGTTCGTGCCGGCGCTCGGCAACCAGCCCGACGCGGGCGTCGGCGACAGCGCGGTCTTCTCCCTCGGTGGGGCGCGAATCGCCTTCTCCACCGACACATTCGTCGTGCGGCCACTGTTCTTCCCGGGCGGGTCCATCGGCCACCTGGCGGTCAACGGCACGGTGAACGACCTGGCGATGAGTGGTGCCACGCCGAGCCACCTGTCCTGCGGCTTCGTCCTCGAGGAGGGCACCGACCTCTCGATCGTGGGCCGGGTCGCCCAGGACATGGGCGCTGCCGCGCGGGCCGCGGGAGTCGCCGTGGTCACCGGAGACACGAAGGTCGTCGACGCGGGACACGGCGACCAGGTGTACGTCAACACCGCGGGCGTCGGCCTGGTTGCCGATGGAGTCGACATCCGCCCGCAGCGAGCGCAACCCGGCGACGTCGTCCTGGTCAGCGGCGCCATCGGCGTGCACGGAATCGCGATCATGAGCGTTCGTGAGGGCCTGGAGTTCGGCACGGAGATCGTCACCGACAGCGCGGCGCTGCATCCCCTGGTGGCCGCGATGCTCGAGGTGACGACCGACGTGCACGTGCTGCGTGATCCGACGCGCGGCGGGCTTGCCACGTCGCTCAACGAGATCGCCGGAGCCGCCGGAGTCGGCGTGCGCCTTGTCGAGAAGGCGATCCCGGTTCCGGCCGACGTCGGCAATGCCTGCGCGCTGCTCGGCCTCGACCCGCTCTACGTGGCCAACGAGGGCAAACTCGTCGCATTCGTGCCGCGCGAGCACGCCGACGCCATCCTTGCGGCAATGCAGGCCCATCCGCTGGGAGCCGGCGCCGCCGTCATCGGCGAGTGCGTCGACGAGCACCACGGCATGGTGGTCGCGACGACAACCTTCGGCGGTACCCGGGTGGTCGACACCCCACTGGGTGAGCAACTGCCGCGCATCTGCTGACGGTCCGTGCTGACGGGGCTAGGCTTCAAGATCATGTTCGGACAAGGCCATGCATCTCAATACCGGTCAGGCAACCGACCTCGTGCCCGCACATAGCGGGCGCATTGCAGGAGGGATGTAGTGATGTTTGGACGGATTGCAGTCCTGGCACTCCTCGCGGGTGCCGCCGGAGTCGCCGTATTCGCGCTACCCGAACTGAAGAGATACTTGCGGATCCGGTCGATGTAAAGGCGCGGGCGACATGTGTCTGGGCATACCGGGACAGGTCGTGGGCGTCGAGCCGGGCGGCGAGTTCGCCCGCGTTGATCTGGCCGGCATCGTCCGCCAGATCAATCTCGGAATAATGGACGAGCCGATCGAAGTGGGCGACTACGTCCTGATCCACAGCGGCTTCGCGTTGGAGCGGATGAGCGCCGACCAGGCACGAGAAGCCCTGCAGGTCTTTCAGGACGGTTCGATGACCGGCCGCCCGGAAGGGGCAGAGCGGTGACCGCGACGGCCGAGCGGGTTGGTTCCGGCGCAATCCTGTTCGTGCGTTACGCCTTTCCGCCGAATCATCACGGCTACTGCGGGCCGGCCGATTCGCAGGGCTTCTTCGAGTACGGAGCAAACGAGGTCAGCGACGGCGGCCTGCGCGCGCTCGCGCAGCAATTCGCGGGCGCATGGCCCTATCTCGAACTCATCTCCCGAGCCACCGGCGTACCGGATCCGCTGGACCGGCGCGTCGTCGAGGCGTACTGGGTGGGCAACTCGTTGCTCGACCGGGTCGGCACACCGGCCTTGGGCGGGTCGATGGAAGAGCGCTTCCGGCACAAGACCGGCCTGCAATTCCCGAGCCTTGCCGAAAGCGTCATTGCCGGGGGAGTGCCGCACCACAGTTATCACGTGTTCTGCATCTACCCCTGGGTTGGCCTACTCGCCCAGGATTGCCGCGGACAGCACGCGCTCAACGTCCTGGATCGCTGCCGCATCAGGTGGGGTCACGTGCGTCAGATACTCGGTGACCACGTCGTGGTCGAGTCACAGCCACTGACCTGGGACGGCCGGCGACTTCGGCTTGGTGAGGCGACACTCGAGACGGCCGTGCGTTCGCTCGACGGCGCGGGCCTCGTACGCGACCTGGCCGTCGGCGACTGGGTGTCGCTGCACTGGGAGTGGGTGTGCGATCGGCTCGACGCGCGTCAGCTCGACGCGCTCAAGCGCTACACGCGCCGGCATCTGACGATCGTCAACGACCGACTTGATCATCCGGGCGCCACTGCGGCCTTGGACTGACTGGAATAACTGGACTGGCTGGCGGCGGCCGCGCCGGGTCGTCCGGCAGCACGCAGGCGCGCGCGATTCCCCACGACATGGCCTCGCCCGCGGCACGTGTCGGCGGCCCTGGCGCGCGGACGAGTATCGAGCCCGCCGTGGAGTCGATCTCGTAATCCGTGTGTGGCCCGCGAAACCACACCGCGTCGATGCGACCGGGCAGCGGTCCGGGTGTGGTTGCCCACTCCGGGCGCAGCATCAACTCGCGCAGCGCCGGTCCGGGCGACCTCGCCCCGCATCCTGCGGCGGTCATGGCGACATCGCCGAGTTCGACGCAGAGCGATCCATCCTCGAGCGAGGCGACCTGCGCCTTGATCACCGACACGAGCCCGGTCAGCCGGGCCGCCGTTGCGTCGACCGGCTCGGCGTACACCTGCCACGGGTCGCCGATCTGCAGCAATCTGCCTTGTGAAATAAGGGCAATCCGATCGGCGAGGGCAAGCGCTTCGGCAGCGTCGTGGGTGGCATAGACGACCGCGGCGCCGCTTTCGCGCTGCCGGGAGCGCACCTCGGCCTGGAACGCGCCGCGCAGGTGGGAGTCCAGGTGCGCAGTCGGCTCGTCCAGCAGGTACAGCTCGGCATTGCGTGCGAGCGCCCGGGCGAGGCCCACCCGTTGCTGCTCGCCACCGGACAGCTCGGCCGGACGCCGGTGCGCGAGCTCGCCCAGGCCGAGCAACTGGAGCAGCCCGGCTGCTGTCGCCCGGGCCGGTCGGCGACGCTTTCCCGCTCGGCGTATCGGGTAGGCGACAGTGTCGAGAACCCGCAGGTGGGGCCAGAGCGCGTAGTTCTGAAACACCATGCCCACGTCACGCCGCTCCGGGGGTTCGCTCGTGCTCGCGCTCGCGACCTGCCGCCCGTGCAGCCAGATCTCCCCGCCGCTCGGTTGCACGAGACCCGCTACGGCCTGCAGCATTGTCGACTTTCCCGATCCGGAAGGACCGAGCAGCGCTACGAACTCACCCCGCCCGACCTCCAGGTCGAGGTCGCGCAGTGCCGCAACCTCGCCGTAGTCGACGCGAAGCGATCGGCAGTGAAGCGCTGCGGGCGGATCAGTACGCATCAGCGACCTCCGCCAAGGCGATACGGTGCGGGCGCGGCGCGCGCCGCCGTGCGAGCGCGCGCAGCAGCAGCCAGGCGGGCAGCGCCGGCGCCAGCAGCAGGACGCTGAGCATCACTGACAGGGCGGCCGTCTGCCCGATGTTGCCGAGTTCCTCGCTGTTCAGCACGACCACCGCCAGAGTCTGGCTTCGCGTCGAGTAGAGCAGGCTCGACATGGTCACCTCGTGCAACGCGGTGACGAATGTCAGCACCCATGCACCGATCAGCACCGGAGCCATCGCGGGCAGCCAGATCGTGCGAGCCGCGACAAGCGCGCCGGCCCCGCTTGTGCGTGCCGATCGCCACTCGTCGTCGGGAAGCCGGTCGAGCGCTCCGGAGATCGGCCGGTGCGCCAGGGCCCACAGTTTGGCGAGGTAGGCAATCAGGATGATGGTCAGCGTCCCGTCCAGCCAACGCCCGTAGGCGATCAGCAGGCCGATGGCCAGCGTCGAACCGGGAATGACGAAGGTCAGCGTGACCATTGTGCCGAGTAGGCGCCCCACCCGGCGCCGTTCGAGCAGCGCGGTGACCGCTCCGAATACGACGAGCAGGCAGGCGGCGGCGCCGGCCAGTTCGAGGCTGTGGCGCAGCGCGTCGGCCGTCGTGGCGTTCATCAGCGCGCGGAAATTGTCCAGCGTCCAGTTGCTGATCGTCGGCGGCAGCCCGACCGCGCGGGTCACCGACGCTGCCACGAGGGCGACGGTCGGCAGTCCGACGGCAAGCAGCAGATACACGGTGAGCCCGCCCGCGACCAGGTAGGACCGCCACGTGCGCCGGCCCGGCAACGCGGGCCCCGCGGGCTGCCCACTGCGTGCGGAACGCAGGCGAGGGCCGAGCAGCAGATCGGCCGGCACGAGCACGACGGCGGCCAGGACGACGAGCCCGAGCGCCAACGTGATCGACTCCGTGAACGAGTTCGGATCGCTGCCGAGGGACAGATCGGCATAGATCCGGGTGGTCAGCGTCGAGAATCCCGTTGGCGTGCCGAGGATCTGCGGGACCGCGAAACTCTCCAGGGTGGCGACGAACGTGAGCACGCCCGCTGCGGCAAGCGCCGGACGCAGCAGCGGCAAGGTCACGGTGCGCAGCGTCGTCCACGCCGTGGCACCGGAGGTCTGGGCGACGCGTTCGAGTTCTGGTTGCGCGCGGGTGATCAGCCCGGCGGTGGCGAGCAGGTAGCTGACCGGTACGGCATTGACGACGAGCACCACGACGATGCCGGCTGGACCGATCAGCCCGTTCCAGTGCACACCGAACAGGCTGTCGGTGAAGCCTGCCCGCGCGTACGCCTGGATCCAGCTGTAGCCGAGGACGAATTGCGGAATGACCAGCGGCGCGACGACGCCGACGCGCAGCACGGCGCGGCCCGGTAGCTCGCGACGGCGCAGCAGCACCGCCATGGTCGTGCCGAGCGGCACCGCGACACCGGTGACCACCACCGCCAGCAGCACGGTGTGCCACACGGCGCTCCAGAGCTGCGGCGATCGCCACATGCGCGCCCAGGACGCGCCGCCCGCGTCGACACTTTGCTGCACCAGCCGGGCGGTCGGGACGACCATGAGAGCGGTCGCGGCGAGCAGGGCGACGCCGATCGCGAGCCGCTCCACACCGAAGGTGCGAGCCCGGCGGGCCATCAGCCGCCGAAGACCTTCGCGTAGCGGTTCAACAGCGATGCCGACTCGCCGAACAACGCCGGCCAGTCCGGTGTGACGATCGGGCTCGAGGCGGGGACGGGTGGTCCGGGCAGGCCCGCGATGGGGACGTACGCCCCGGCCTTGGCGGTCACGGCCTGGCCCGCCCGACTGGCCACGAACGCGGCGAACTCGGCAGCGTGCGGCGAGAGGTGCTTCTTGGTTGTCACAGCGATCGGGGCGTAGATCGCGATCGCGCCCGGCTGTGGCCAGACGACGTCGATCGGTGACCCTTTCTGCTGCGCCGCGTAGGCCGAGTTCGCAAGCGTGAAACCAGCGCGGTAGGTGCCCTGAGCCACGCCGGTCAGCACGTTGTCGGGGCTGTTGACCTGCTTGGCCCCGTTGCTTTTCAGCTTGTCATAGAACGCCATTCCGTAGCCCGGCGCCGAGGCGAAGTAGCCGAGCATACCCAGCGCCGACGCCGCGAAGCTGGGGCTCGGCAGCGCCACGCCGCCGCGATACTCCGGCTTGGTGAGATCGGCCCAGGACGCCGGATGCGGCACCCCTTTGTGGACCACGGCCACCATGTACAACAGGTCGACGGCGACGAAATGCGCGCTCCGATACGCGGGGTCAAGGCCCGCAGCGCCGAACGCGATGCCACCGCGCAGCAGTCCCTGCGCGTCGTAACCGTGCATCGTCAGCGGGTCGCACGTCCAGATCACGTCGGCCTTGAGACCGGCGCCGCGCACATCGGCGGCGACGCGCGCGTTCAGTTGGCCGGTCGGGGCGCGGAACACCTTTACGTCAACGTCGGGATGCTCGCTGTGGTAGGCCTTGATGACAGCCTGCTCGACGGTGTCGGTCGCGCACGTGTACAGCGTCAGGGCAGCGGAGCTGTCGCCCCGGGTGCTGGTGCAGCCAGTCGCGATGAGCGCGATGAGCAAGATCAGCAAGGTAGTCCGGGGTGAACGCACACTCACGCTGGCCGATCCTCTCCCTCGCCGGATGGTGGACGCTCGGCGTCGCTAGGTCATGCCGGTGAGGGAGCGCGGTTCGGATGCCTGCGATCGGCGCTGCCGGATCGGCTGGACCTGCTTGACCTCAGTCATCTGACCCGCCCCCAGATCGACGCCGCGGCCCTCATTCCAGCCCGGATGCACAGGTCCGTCAAACTGGGCTCGGCCGAACGACTTGCTACCGCCCAACCTGGATCGCGACCTGGCACGGGTGCGGCGCTCCCAGACGTCCCACTGGTGTGCCAGCGCGAACGCGCCCAGCACGGTGTCGGACAGTAACGGTCTATGGCTGTCGTATCAGACGGGCCGGGTTGCGATGGTGAGCAGCTGATGCCGCGCCGCGGACGGCCGGTCGGCGGCGCGCCGGTGACGGTGCGCCGTGATGCCCGCGTCGGCGACGAGGTGGTGCGGTGCCGCCGAGGTGACCGTGGCAGTCACGAGATCGCCCGGCTCAACGGTCACTCCGCCGGTCGCGACATGCACCAGCCGGCCGTCGCGGGCGCGACCGGAGACCCGCCCGGTCGCGCTGTCCTTGCGGCCCTCCCCGGTGCTGACCAGGATCTCGACGTCGCGCCCCACGAGTGCCTTGCCGCCGTCCCACGAGATCTGATCCTGCAGTTCGATCAGGCGCTCATATCGTTGCTGCACGACGGCCTTCGGCACCTGATGGTCCATCTCCGCGGCCGGAGTGCCCGGTCGTTTCGAGTACTGGAACGTGAACGCACTCGCGAACCTCGCTTCGCGCACGACGTGCAGCGTCTGCTCGAAGTCGTCCTCGGTCTCGCCCGGGAAGCCGACGATGATGTCGGTGGTGATCGCAGCCTCGGGCATGGCCGCCCGCACGCGGCCGATGATGTCGAGATACCGCGATTGACGGTAAGAGCGGCGCATCGCCTTGAGCACGGCGTCAGATCCGGACTGCATCGGCATGTGCAGTTGCGAGCAGACGTTGGGCGTGGCCGCCATCGCCTCGATCACGTCATCGGTGAAATCACGCGGATGTGGGCTGGTGAATCGCACCCGCTCCAGGCCGTCGATCTCGCCGCAGGCGCGTAGCAACTTGCCGAATGCGAACCGGTCGCCGAACGAGCGGCCGTAGGAGTTGACGTTCTGGCCGAGCAGCGTGACCTCGATGACGCCCGACTCGACCAGTGCCCGTATCTCGGCCAGGACCTCGCCGGGGCGGCGATCGGTCTCGGTACCGCGCAGGCTCGGCACGATGCAGAACGTGCACGTGTTGTCGCAGCCGACCGAGACCGAAACCCATGCGCTGTAGGAGGATTCGCGTCGGCTCGGAAGATCCGACGGAAAGTTCTGCAAGGCTTCGGCGATCTCGACCTGCGCCTCGGCGTTGTGCCGGGCCCGCTCGAGCAGCGTCGGTAGCGCGGCCAGGTTGTGCGTGCCGAACACGACGTCGACCCACGGTGCGCGCTCGACGATGGTTCCCCGGTCCTTCTGCGCCAGGCAACCGCCGACCGCTATCTGCATGCCGGGCCGTCGCTGCTTGGCCGGGTACAGGTGACCGAGGTTGCCGTAGAGCCGGTTGTCGGCGTTCTCGCGCACCGCGCAGGTATTGAACACGACAAGATCGACGTCATCGCCGGCGCCGTCGGGCGCGCGCATGTACCCGGCGTCCTCGAGCAGGCCGGACAGACGCTCGGAGTCGTGCTGGTTCATCTGGCACCCGTAGGTGCGGACCGAGTATGTGCGCATGACGCGTCCGAGGATACGGCGGTCCGAAAATCGCCCGGCCGTGACCGGTTCCGGTCGTAGTCTCGCGAAATGCTGGCTGGCAAGACGGTCCGACTGCGCGGCGTCCTCGCCGAAGATCTGCCCACGCTGTTCGAAATCGCGTCTGAAATGACCAACTGGGAGGAGCGGACCGCGGCAGCGCCCAAGCCACTGGCCCGTGAGACGTTCGACCAACGGCTCGAGCAGAATCGCGACGATCCGCACCATGTCGACTTCGTAATCACTGCCGGCGAGCGCGTGGTCGGGCGTTGCTCGCTGATGCACGAGGATCCGCTCGCCCGGCACGCCGAGGTCGGCATGGGGCTGGTGGCCGCCGCGCGCGGCAAAGGCTATGGCACCGATGCGCTACGCGTGCTCGTCGAATTCGCGTTCAGCCGGCGCAATCTACGTCGGTTGTACCTGTCCGTCCTGGCGTCGAACGGACCGGCGATCGCCGCGTACCGCAAGGCAGGTTTCGTCGAGGAAGGACTCCGGCGCGAGCATTGCTGGGTGCGCGGCGGCTACTGCGACGAGGTGGTCATGGGCCTGTTGCGATCGGACTGGCGCCCGGCGCAGTGACTCAGTCGGGGATGAGTGAGCGCCGCTGCTCCACCTCGGCCTCTGCCTTTGCGATGCGCCGAGGGTCTCCCGCGTGCTTGGCCCGTTCGAGCTTGGCCTCGGCCTCGGTCAGCCGCGCGCGAAGTTCGGCGAGGAACGGATTGGATGTGACGCTGCTGCGCTCCCATTCGGCATCGACGGCTGCGCGAACTCGCTGCTCGGCGGCACGCATCCGCTCGTCAGTACGGTGCATCGATTCGCGCGGCACGTGCCCGATCTCGTCGTAGCGGCTCTGCAGCGCGCGCAACGCCGCCTGGGCTGCCTTGGGGTCACCGAGTTCGAGCGCCTCGGCCTCGCGGATGATCTCGTCCTTCTTGTGCTGATTCTCGTGCTGCTCGGCGTCGCGCTCGGCGAACGTGGCTGACCGGCGGGAGAAGAAGGTGTCCTGCGCGGCGCGAAAGCGGGTCCACAGTGCCTCCTCCGAGTCGCGCCCGGCCCGGCCGGTCGCCTTCCATTCGGTCATCAGGTCGCGCATCGCCGTAGCGGTCTCCTTCCAGTCCGATGACTGGGAGAGCTCTTCGGCCCGCTCGATCAGCTTCTCCTTCGCCGCCTTCGCAGCGCCGCGCTCGGCGTCGAGTTGCGCGAAGTGCTGTCCGCGCCGCTTGCCGAACGTGTCACGCGCAGCCGCGAACCGCTTCCAGAGGGCGTCGTCGGTCTTGCGGTCGATGCCCTTGATCTGTTTCCACTCGTCGACGATGGCGCGCAGCCGATCGCCTGACACTTTCCATGACGTGGCGGACTCGGCGATCTGCTCGGCCTCGGCGGCAAGCTGCTCCTTGGCGGCGATGGCGTCGGCGCGGGCCTGCTCGCGCGCTGCCGCGTTCGCGCCGACTCGCTCCTCGGCGGTGGAGATGACCGCGGCCAGCCGGGTGTCGAGTGCAGCGAGGTCGCCGACGACGGATGCCGTCGCGAGCTGGTCCTTGAGCTCGATCGCGTGTGTTCGCGTGGACGCGGGATCGGCGGCGCCGGACTCGAGCCTGCGTTCGAGCAACGTCACCTCGGTGGCCAGGTCGTCGTACCGGCGAACGTAATAGGCGAGGCCCGCCTCCGCGTCGCCTGCCTGCCATGATCCGACGGCGCGCTCGCCCTCGGAGGTACGGACGAACACCGTGCCGTCCGCGTCGATGCGTCCCCACTCCGAACTCATGACTGTGCATTAGACACGATCAGCCGAAGTGACGGGCGGTTAGTGTTCAGCGGTGATTGCTGCGGCGGCGTTCTGTCCTCATCCGCCACTGCTCGTCCCCGAGGTTGCGGTCCGTGCCGCGGCCGAGCTCGAGCCGCTTCGCGAGGCATGCCACCAGGCCCTGACGAGGGTCGGCGAGAGCGCGGATCGCCTGGTATTGCTCGGGTCCGCCCCGTTGTCGGCGTACCACTCGCCGGTCGCGAGGGGCAGCCTTTCCGGCTACGGCGTCGCGATCGACGTGCATCTGGGCTCCCCGGCCTGTGGCGGAGCGGTCGAATTGCCGCTGTCGCTGACCGTCGGTGGCTGGCTCGTCGGCCGGTCGCTGGGCGGCCGCAGTGGGGCCGTCGGCTTCTCGGTCGGCCCGGACTTCGCGTCCAGCCGGGCCGCGCTCGAACTGCTGGCTCTCGCCGAGACCGAGAGGATCGGGCTGATCGTGCTGGGCGACGGCAGCGCCCGTCGATCGATCGGGGCGCCGGGACATCTCGACGAGCGTGCCGAGCCGTTCGACGCCCGGGTCGAGGCGGCGCTGCGCGAGGGCGACGGCGACACCCTGGCCGACCTCGACGAGCGGCTCGGCGCCGAACTGCTCGCCGCCGGCGTGCCGGCCTGGCGTGCTGCCGGTGCCCTGCTCGCCGGCGCCAGCTACGACGCCGAGCTGTTCTACGCCGACGCGCCGTACGGCGTGGGATATTTCGTGGCCGAATGGGCCCTCCGTGCCTGATTCGCGAGTGATCGCCGTCGTCGGGCCGACCGCAACAGGAAAGTCCGATCTCGCCGTCGCTCTCGCGAAACACCTTGGCGCCGAGATAGTCAACGCCGATTCGATGCAGCTCTATCTCGGCATGGACATCGGGACGGCCAAGCTGCCGCCTGATCAACGCGGCGGCATCGCGCACCACCTGCTCGACGTGTGGCCGATCGCGAAGTCGGCCGCAGTGGCCGAATATCAGCAACTCGCGCGGGCCGCAATCGCCGAGATCCACGGCCGCGGGCGCGTCCCGATCCTGGTCGGGGGGTCCGGGCTGTACCTGCGCGGCGCGCTCGATCGGCTGGAATTCCCGGGCGAGTCGCCGCAGATCCGCTCGCGCCTCTATGCCGAACTCGACGATGTCGGCGCCCGTGCCCTGCACGCCCGATTGGCCCGGCTCGATCCTGCTGCCGGCGCGTCGATCCTGCCGACGAACGGCCGACGGATCGTGCGCGCGCTGGAGGTCATCGAGCTGACCGGACGGCCCTTCGTCGCGTCGATGCCAGCCTTCGAATCGGTGTACGACTGCGTGCAGATCGGTCTTGATCGGGACGATCTCGACGAGCGGGTGGAACAACGGGTCCGCGTCATGATGGCGGCGGGTCTGCTGCACGAGGTGAAGGGGCTGCTGCCAGGGGGCCTGCGCGAGAGTCCGACGGCGGGCAAAGCCCTCGGTTACGCCCAACTGCTCGGGTGCCTGGACGCCGACGGAAACGTGGTGGGTGACCTGCCGGCCGCGGTTGCCGCCACCGTGCGGGCGACCCGGCGCTTCGTGCGCCGTCAGCGGTCCTGGTTTCGCCGCGACCCGCGGGTGCGCTGGTTCGACGGCGCCGGCCCGGACCTGCTCGAACGGGTGCTCGCCACGTTCGAGCAACCCCGATTCCCGGATAGGCTGCGCGGCGCCTGACCGAGCGGCAATTAGGCTCGCTGCGTGGATCGTCTTCGAGTGGTCAAGGGTCACGGCACTGAGAACGACTTCGTCGTGCTGCCTGATCTGGACGGCGCCCTCGGGCTCACCCCGGAACTGGTGCGCGCACTGTGCGATCGCCGCTCGGGCGTCGGCGCCGACGGCGTGCTGCGCGTCGTGCGCACCGAGTTTGCCGGTGCCGAACTGCCGGAAATCAAGGCGATGGCACCCGAGGCCACATACTTCATGGACTACCGCAACGCCGACGGCTCGCTGGCCGAGATGTGCGGAAATGGCATACGCGTGTTCGTCCGATACCTCCAGGCGGTCCGCCTCGTTGATGTTTATGCGGCGGTGGCGACACGTGGCGGGGTCAGGCGCACCTGGCTCACAGACGAGGGTGACGTCATCGTGGACCTGGGATTGCCGCTGGCGCTCGCCGACCGGCCGGTCGTCACCGCCGCCTCATCCATCCTCGGCGTCCCGGCCACCGTCGTCGAGATGCCGAACCCGCACGCAGTCGTACCGGTTCCCGATCGTGAGGCCCTTCGGGCGATCAACCTCGAGCACGCGCCGCTGGTCGAGCCGTCCCGCCCGGATGGCCAGAATGTCGAGTTTGTCGTGCGCGTAGGCGAGCGGCATCTGGTCATGCGGGTGCACGAGCGGGGGATAGGCGAGACGCGCTCCTGCGGCACCGGCATCTGCGCCGCCGTCGTTGCGTCGGCCCTCGCCGACGGCGGCTCCGGTGGCGACGACACTGCCTGGCGGGTAGACGTCCCCGGCGGCACGTGCAGCGTCACCTGGCGTCGCGACGGAACGATCCGGATGGGCGGACCCGCCGTTCTCGTTGGCGAGATCGAGCTGGACCCGCAATGGCTCGCCGCAGTGGGCGGCCAGGGGTAATCGTTCGCAGCCAGGCCGCCCTGCGTGTCACGATGGATGCACGATGACTGAGCCTTTCGACCGTACCGACCAATCAACCGGCGCCTTCGAGCTGGCCGATCGCCACGCCCTGCGTCGCGTGACGGGACTGTCAACCGAACTCGCCGACATCACCGAGGTCGAGTATCGGCAGTTGCGCCTCGAGCGGGTCGTGCTGGTCGGGGTATGGACCGCAGGTGGGTTGATCGACGCCGAGAACTCCCTGATCGAACTGGCCCGCCTGGCCGAGACGGCGGGCTCGACGGTTCTGGAAGGCCTCATTCAGCGTCGTGAGCGCCCAGATCCCGCCACCTATATCGGCTCGGGCAAGGCCCGCGAGCTCCGCGACATCGTCGTCGGCCGGGGCGCCGACACCGTCATCTGCGACGGTGAGCTCACCCCGGGCCAGCTTCGGCAGCTCGAAGATGTCGTGAAGGTCAAGGTCGTCGACCGCACGGCGCTGATCCTCGACATCTTCGCCCAGCACGCGCGATCCAAGGAAGGCAAGGCCCAGGTCGAACTGGCCCAGATGCAGTACCTGCTGCCCCGCCTGCGCGGCTGGGGAGATTCGCTGTCCCGGCAGGTGGGCGGGCGCGCCGCCGGAGGCGTCGGTATCGGCGGGCGCGGTCCCGGCGAGACCAAACTCGAGATCGACCGGCGTCGCATCACTGCGCGAATGGCCAAGCTGCGCAAGCAGATCTCGCACATGAAGGTCTCGCGTGACGCCAAGCGTGCGCAGCGGGTCGAACGCCGCCTGCCGAGCGTGGCGCTCGCCGGCTACACCAACGCGGGAAAGTCCTCGCTGCTCAACGAGATCACCGGAGCCGGGGTTCTCGTCGAGAACGCCTTGTTCGCCACTCTCGACCCGACCGTCCGGCGCAGCCAGACCGCTGATGGGCGCGTCTACACCCTGACAGACACGGTGGGCTTCGTCCGGCACCTGCCGCACCAGCTCATCGAAGCATTCCGCTCGACGCTCGAAGAGGTCGCCGACGCCGACCTGATCCTGCACGTCGTCGATGCCTCCGACGTCGATCCCGAGGCGCAGATCCGCGCGGTACGCGAGGTTCTCGGCGAGATCGACGCCCTCGCCGTGCCGGAGCAACTGGTCTTCAACAAGACCGACGCCGCTGACTCCGACGTGCTGCTCCGGCTGCGGCGATTGGCCCCCGATGCGCTGTTCGTGTCGGCGCGGACGGGGGAGGGCATGGACAAGCTGCAGGCGGTCATCGACGAGCGCCTTCCCCGTCCAGATGTGTCTGTCACGGTGCTCGTGCCCTACGCACGCGGCGATCTCGTGGCGCGTATGCACGAGACCGGTGAGGTGCTTTCCACCGACCATCTGGCCACCGGAACCCTGGTCAACGCCCGGGTGAACAGCGATCTCGCAGCTGCATTGCGGCCATTCGCCGCAACTGCTGGCGTACCCTAGTAGCCGTACGCTGGCCCACCCCGAAGGAAGCCGGTTATGGAACTCTTCTCGCCCGGGCACCTCATTCCGTTGCTCGTCGTTGCCGCACTGCTCTTCTTCGGATGGAAGCAGTTGCCCGATATGGCCCGCTCGGTCGGCAAGTCGCTGCGCATCTTCAAGACCGAGATGAAGGGCATGACCGAGGACGACGAGAAGCGCGAGGAGAAGAAGTCGGGCGAGCCGAAGGCGATCGAGGCGAAGGCCGAGACTGCGCCGGCAACCGCGCCAGTGCCCGCCGACAAACCCGACGCCGAGGCATCCAAACCGAGTGTCGATTGAGCGCCGGAGGGCCGCCGCACTACCGCGTATCCCCGGCGCCCCGCCGTGGTGGCTCATCGGCCTGGCGGCCCTCGTCCTGGTGCTCACCTCGATTGACGTTGCCCATCACGGAGCGCTGACCAGCTTCGACCGCGCCGTTTCAAGGCGAATGATCGACTGGGACCTGCGGCACGACAGCGTCTGGCGCCCGGCGATGCGCGTGCTGGAGATGTTCGGGCAGCGTGGCGCGGTCCTCGCGGTCACCATCCCGGTGATCTGCTACCTGACCTGGCGGGTGCGCCGCAGCGAGTTCGCCCTGCGCTACCTGCTCGCGCTGATCTCGCTCACGATCGCCGTGTACGCACTCAAGTACGCCGTGCCCCGTTACGCACCGTTGACGACTGCGGCGACCAAGGCCGCCCGGCCCGAGTCCTACCCGTCCGGCCATTTGGCCAACGCGATCCTGGTGTGGGGCGTGGTCACCTGGTGCGCGTTGCGGGCACAGGCGCCGATCGTGCTGTCGAGGGCACTGCGGATCGTGCGGGCCGTGGCGCCGGCCGCCGTGATCATCAGCATGACCGTGCTCGACTATCACTGGATCAGTGACTTCATCGGCGGTGCGTGCGTCGGCATCCTGCTGCTGCCACTTGTGCTGCTACCTGTGTGGGCTGACGTCGCGGCCTGGATTGACCGGCGGCTCGCGCTACGCAGCAACGTGCCGTAGCTGCGGAGCCTCCCGCTTCATCAGTTCGCCGCATCTGCCAAGCTGTTACCGCTATGAACGTATTTCCGCCGCGTCGGGGCCGCCTGGCCGTGGTGGCTCTCGCTCTCGGCGCCGCCATCATCGTGCCCGTAGCTCCGGCCCATGCCCTCGACCCTTCCACGTGTGACGTCAAGATCGGATCGCGAGATCCCGGCGTTACTCCCTGGGCCCAGAAGCGGCTCGGCTTCGACCGGGTCTGGCCGATCACGCAAGGTGCCGGGACCACCGTGGCCGTGATCGACAGCGGCGTGAACACCGACCAGCCGCAGATGAAGCTGATCAACTATGTGTCGCCGACTCGCATCATCGCCGGCGGCGGAGGCCCGACTGACACTCGCGACTGCATCGGGCACGGCACGGGTGTCGCGGCGATCATTGCCGCGCCGAAGGTGCTCAACGTCGCCTTTACCGGGGTAGCCCCGCAGGCTCGCATCATGCCGATCAAGGTCACCGACAAGGACCCCAAGGACATCTCTCCGGTGTCCATCGCGCAGGGTGTCGACGCCGCGATCGCCGCTCACGTCCAGGTGATCAACATATCGGTCGCGACCAACAGCGATGTGCCGCAGCTGCGGGCGGCAATTTCGCGAGCCGAGGCCGCGGACATCGTCGTCGTGGCGGCCGGCAACGAGGGCGACAACGCGACGCGCACCGCCTACCCGGCCGCCTATCCGACCGTGCTTGCGGTCGGCGCCACCGACGAGCAGGACGACGTCGGGGACTTCTCGGCATCCGGCTCCTACATCGATCTCGCCGCGCCCGGCGTCAAGGTCGAGACCGCGTCCCCCCGGTCGGGTTACACGCAGCTGGACGGTACGAGCTTCGCGACTCCCTATGTCAGCGGCACTGTTGCCTTGGTGCGCGCTGCGCATCCGCAACTGACCGCCGCGCAGGTGCGTGCGCGTCTGGAGGTAACAGCTGATCCGCCGCCCGGAGTCACCCTGCCGAGCAAGCGATACGGCTACGGCATCGTGAATCCGTATCTCGCCGTGACCGCCGCGCGTGACGACTCGGTGACCTCAGCGCCGCCCGCGGCCCAGCAGGTCATTCCGCCGGCACCGCCACGACCAGCGGCCGATCGTCACCTTCAACACCTGGCACTGGCGGTCGGCACGATCTTGCTGGGCCTGGCGATCCTTGCCGGGTTGGTCACGGCGGTGATCCGCCGGGGGTCCTGGTTCGGCCACTCGCCGGCCCGCCTCGGCGCACGGCAACTCGGTCAACGAGAAGAGGCCGCAAACCGCTGAGCTCCGGACGGGGGCCCGCACCGATCGAGGAGCCGGCGCAGGCCCGTCCGGGGCTATGTAGCGTCAGCGCGGATACGACGGTGCGCGCCGCCGTCCACGCAGTAGTACTGCGATGACGACGACAGCGGCAAGGAGCACGCCGACGAGGACGCCGATCAGCACACCGGAGCCGCTTGATTTCTTACCAGCCTGAACGACATGCTGCGGCGTTGCGCTCGGCTGCGCTCCTTGCGTTGAAGGGGCTGAGCTGGAACCGCCACCGGTCGTCGGCGGCTGGCCACCGCCGACCTTGTCGAGCGCGGCATACACGGGGTTCGGTGCATTGGCCGGCACCTTGTCCGTGAGCGCATGGTGCGGGCGAACAGCGCCCCAGCCGAAGACGTCGTTGTGGGAGCCTTGCGTGCCCTGGAACTGGCGTGCAGTCGCGATCAGGCGAGCAACCAACTGCCGCGAGGGCATCGTCGGGAAATGGGCGCGCACCACCGCGATGCTTCCCGACATGATTGCCGCCGCGTCGCTGGTGCCGGTGCCATAGAACACGCTGCCGGCCGGCAGGTAACCGATCATGCGCACGCCGGGACCCGCCAGGGCGACGTAATCCTGGCGCTGGCTGTCCGGCCACGCCTTGAGTTGCTGGTCGTAAGCCCCGACCGCAATGACGCCTGCGCAGTTGGCGGGGGACTGGCTGTCGTTCGTGCTCGAGCCCTCATTACCGGCCGACGCGACGAGGATCATTCCCTTGTCGACAGCGCGCTTCACCGCGGCCTGCATGTCGCTCGGACAGTCACCCGGCGCGCCGTAGGACATGTTGACGACTTGCGGTGGGTGCGCCATGGCCGAGAGCCGATTGAGCGCGACGACGGTGTAGTTGTTCTCGTTCTCCGTGGGCACCACCACCGGCAAGATCTTCGCTTGTGGCGCGACGCCGATGACGCCCGGAGAAGTGCCGCGCCCGGCGATCAGGCTCGCCATCCGGGTGCCATGGCCCTCGGAGTCGGTATCGGACTCGCCGTTGCCTCGCCCGATCGAGTCGAACCCGGTGACAACCGCATCGCGCAGGTCGCCCACCGTGGCCTGCACGCCGCCGTCGAGCACCGCGACGGTGACGCCTGCCCCTTTGCTGATGTTCCAGACTTCGTCCAGGCCCAGCCGGCCGATCCACCACTCTTGGCTCTGTGTCGAACCCGGGTCGGCCTGCGCGCGGGGTGACGTGATCAGTGCGGAGCCGACGAACAACGTCAGGATCATGAGCAGGCGAGATATGAGCACGGCCGGCCGCCCGAGGCGACCGGCCGCACGAGAATTGCGCAGCTGCATCAGTCGAGGACCGGTGGCAGGCCGTCGTCGCCGCCCCAGACGTCGTCGTCCTCGGTCAGCCAGGTGGAACGCTCGCGCTCTTCTTCCTCACCGCCGTGGCCGCCTTGCATGGGCATCATGCCGCGACCACCGGTCGCGCCGGCGCCGGCTCCTGGGCCGATGCCGCCAGCCCCGCCACCGGCTCCGCCGCCCATGCCGCTGCCGCTGAGACCAGCGCCGTCGCCCGGACCGATGCCGCCGGCCCCCGGACCCACTCCCGGACCGATGCCGCCTGGCCCTGAGCCGCCGAATCCGGCCAGGCCGGCGCCGGTGTCGACACCGGTGCCAGGACCGGTGCCGATGCCACCCGGGCCGTAACCGGGTCCCGTCCCCGGGCCGTAGCCCGGACCGGTGCCCGGACCGGTGCCCGGACCCAAGCCACCGGGACCAATGCCCGGGCCGACACCCGGACCAGTGCCGGGGCCGATGCCGCCGGGACCCACTCCGGGCCCGACGCCCGGAGCGCCCGGACCTGGGCCGCCCGGACCAGGTCCCGGTCCGTCGTCACGCTGGCCGAGCGGGGTGTGGTAGTAGAGATCGCCAGGCATCTGGTGCATGGCGGTTTCCATGGACTTGGTGAAGCTCTTGAAGATCTCGTGTGCGCCTTGGTCGTTTCCGCCGCTGTAGTCGTTGCTTACGACGGCGTCGGTGAAGCTGAATCCGGTCTTGAGATTCAGCGCCTGGTTCTTGAGCGAGATCCAGCTCTTCTGGAATCCGACCAGGGCATCGCCGCACTTGCGCGTGTTCTCGCCTATCGACCCGGCATCCGTGGTCAGCTCGGAGATGATCTTCAGGGCATCATCGGCGTTCTCGCCCTGCCAGCACGCGGAAAGATCTGACTTGATCGCCTCGAGATCAGGAAGAATGCGCTGGTAGGCGAAACGGTTCGTCGCGTAGATGCCGTTGATCAGATCGTTGATCTTGTTCGGGTCGCTCTTCTTGAACTCGTTGTGCGTGCCCCCGGCGTCGCCGTACTTGTCGACGACGATGCCGAAGTCCTGTGAGCGGGTGTGGTAAACCTGCGGATCGTTTTTGTCTGCCATTTGTCGAAGCCTCAGATCTCTCCGTTGTCGCCGGCGGAACTGTGCGTGACGTCCTGCTTCGACTTGTGGTCCTGTGCGCCGTACTTCTCGGCGGTGCTCCGGCACGCCCGTTCCAGGTTGGTCAGCTGCTTCTGCATCTGCTGGTAGGTCGTCACCACGCCTTTGTGCTCGTCGTCGTAGGCACTTGCGAAGACGTCGTCGCCACTCCAGAAGTCCTTGAGCGCATCACGAAGCGCGTTGGCGTCGGCCTTCTGGTATTCCGGCAGGTTGCCGGCGATGTAGCCCGTCTCGCCGGACAGGTCCTGCAGCAGCGCCTTGACCTTGTCGGCAACCGCCGACAGCTTGTCCGGATCGACCCTGAATCCCTTGGTTGGGCCCCCCACGATGCTTCCTCCTCAGTTGATCGGCTGCTGTCGGACGCGTAGCGACAGGCCGAGCCACGCCAAATGTGATTCGGCCCGTCGCTCGGCGCGGGTTAGCTCCAGTTGTTGCGTGCAGCCTGCTCGGCGGCCTGGTAGTTGTCGTGTGCCTGGCCCACGGCCTGACCGATTCCGTTGAGCACCTGCGACAGGTTCGCGGCCGCGGTGTCCCACTCCTGCTTGCAGGTGAGGTAAGCCTCCTGGGCGCCACCACTCCAGGTGCTGATCATCGGCTTGAGCTGGTTCTCGAGGTCCTCGAGGGTGCTCACGAGCGAACTGTAGGTCCGATGGATGCCGGCCTGGCCGGCCTGAAGGGACTCGAACGCTACCTTGATCTCAGCCATGCTCTGTCAAACCTTTCGATGAAGGACGGGTGCGGCGGATCAGCCGTTGATGTTGCCGGTCATGTTGGTGAACGTCTGCGACTGATCGGTTTCCTGCGTGCCGTACGTCGAGTGCGTCGCGACGAGCGCCTGATGCATGCGGTCCAGCGCTTGGTTGATCTTCGACGCCTGACCGTTGAATGCCTCGTGGACGCCCATGAACGCGCTGGCCGCCTGACCGCCCCAGCCGCCCATCATCTGCTCGACCTCACCGCTGAGCGTCTGGATCAAGCCCTGCACCTGCTGATGCGCCTCCTGAACGGCGTTGGCCCCACGCTGCATGGCCTCCTGTTCAGTGGTAAAAGCTCCGGTCACGATGTGTCCCCTCACCTCTCCGTGATGTAGCGCCCCCCCAAAATGGGACGCATGTGCGCTCAATAACGTACAGACCAGACAGAACTTATGCGAGTAGTTGCCGCGCGTACGGGCTGTGTCGCCCGATCTGTCCGTCAGGAGCTGGCTGTGTGCGTCGCGGTCGTCGGATCGAGGGCCGGACCGGTCGGCAGCAGCAGCAGCCACTGCGCCGGCAACTTCAGTGGGGTGACCGAGCCGTATCCGAGCGCGCCGAGTGCCTTGCCCGATGCGGCGAACTTCTCGCCGGGAGCGGCGATGATGAAGCGTGTCGCGGAGCTGTTGTCGGGCGCGACGAGGGCTGCCTTCTCGGCGGGCACGTCGACCTCGTCCGCGACGCCCTGTTGTGATGCGGCTGAGGAGTTGACCGTGCCGAGGTTGGCCGGTGCCGTGCCGGCCGGCACGGCGAGGCTGATGGATGCGTCGTCGCGGTAGACGGCGCAGACTCCGCCGGCCTGCGCCGGCGTCTCGGCCACGGGCGGAGCCGTCGGAGGAAGGCCGGCGAACGGCTTGAACACATCGGTCGCCGACGCCGATGGTTTGTTCAGCCCGTTGACTTCGGCCTGGGACGCCGTGATGGGACCGATCGGCTTGCCGTCCGACAGCGGCAGGGTCTCGAGCAGGTCGGCCAGCAACGGCGTGACCGGGGCAAGGCCGTCCTGCAGGACGACGTCGAACGAGTGACTGTCGGTGATCTCGATGAGCTGGCCGACCTGGGACGGCTTGTTGTTCACGACCGGGCCGGGCTGACCCGCGCCGGGAATGCTCGGTGTGGCGAGCGAGGTGCCCTGCGGGAGGGCGTTGAGCAGAGCATTTCCGACGCTGAGTGGCTGCGATCCCTGACCCAGGTTGAGTGCGGCCGTCATGCCGGGCGAATTGCTTTCCGACGACCCGATCTGCAGTCGCTGGCCGTGCCACAACAAGTAGTTCAAGTGGCTGCCGGGAGCAGACACCACGACAGCCTGGTCCGCACCGAGTGGCGTCGCGCCGCCCAGCCCGCCAACCGTGACGATGACCTTGGCGATGTTGCTGTCGACGGCGATCTGCGTCGTCTTCGAGCAGACCGTCCAGGGTGCGCCGACGAGTCGGGACTTGCTGCGCGGCAACGATTGCGGGATCCCGTCGATGCCGATCGGGGCACCGTGCTGTTTGTGCGCCAAGGTCGACGCTGCGACGGTCTTGACTGCCACCTGACCCTGGTCTCCGGCAACGGCGAGCGCCGCCGAGGTGTAGTTGAGGGCCGGATGGAGTTTGCCGTCGCCGAGCAGGACGAACTGGGCTCCGGTCTCGCGCTCGATGTAGATCGTGCCGCTGGACAGCTTGACATTCGTGCCTGGCCTGATCAGGCCGAAGACGGCGAAGCCCGCCACGACCAGCACGGCGGCCATGATCCCGGTGACCGTGGTCAGCGAAAGTCGTCGCATCGGCGCCTCGGGGACGTCCGGATCGCCGACGACAAGTGCGGCGAGCGCACGTCTGGTCAAGAACTTGTACGCCTGCAGCTGGTCGCGGCGTGACTGCACGGGTGCCCCTTCCCCGGTAAGGCCGCTCGCTTTCCGACCGACCGCCGGAAAGGATACGGCTTCGGCCGGATCGTCACGACCTGCGATGATGCGCAGCGCACCCGCAGGTGGGTGAAACAGCTTGAGCCAGCGATCTGGTACGGATCGGCGACAAGGAGGACCAGTGGCCGCAGTGCGATACGCGTCAGGGAACTCCACGGGTGGTGGTACGCCCGGGGGCTGGTCGCAGCCGACTGTGCAGCAGTCGAGCGGTGGCGGCGGGCATCGACGTGCCACGCAGCCGTCCGACGCTTCGCACAAGGCATCGGTCAGCGCGCCCGGAGCAGTGCCCCAAGCCACGCTTGCCCAACTGGTGCTGCTGGAAATCGCGGCGGGCGCGGTCGTGGGCGGCATCGCCGCACGGCACGCGTGGACGGTCGTCGGCGTTGCGGTCGGCGCCGTCTTCGCGGCGCTGAGCCTCATTCCCGTGCAGCGGCGGTGGCTCTATCAGGGTCTCGCGTCACGCGTCCGCCTTGCCGGACGCCGTGGTGCGCAGCGACGCCACACCGGCCTGGCCTCGCTTGCGGGCCCGTACCAGGTCATCGACGTCGCCACGTCGGGAAGCACGCCGATTGCGGTCATCCGGGCGGGCAACACCTGGGCGTTGCCCTTGGAGCTACGCCAGGACAGCGTGTTCAACGACGACGCGGGGGTTCCGCTCGGCGGGCTCGCGTCATTGCTCAAGATCGAAGATGTCGATCTAGCGAGCGTCCGGCTGCTGAACATCGTGACGCCGGCCGTCTCCGCGGCGAGCGCACCGGCCGGCACCGGCCCGCTGCTGGCCAGAGGTGCGACCCGCTATTGCGTGCTGACCCTCGACACGATGACCGCGGCGGCAGCGCTGGCGGCACGCGGTGGTTCGGACGCCGCGATCACCCAGATCCTGCGCCGCTGCGCAATGCGCGCCGAGGAGGTGTTGGCCGGCGGCAAGCTCAACCTGCAGACGCTCGATGAGCTCGCAGCCCATCGGGTGCTGGACAGTTGCCTCGGTCCCGCCACGCCTGTGTCGGAGCCCTCGATGGCCACGACGGCCGAGTCGCCCACAGGCATCCGAGTCGGAGGTACTTACTCGACCACCGCCGTCATCGGCGGCTCGGCGGCAGATGCGCTGGCCAAGCTCACGGAGGTCATCCCGTACCTGCCGGGTCGGGTTGCTTCGACGGCGCTGGTGCTCACTCCGGACCGGCATCGCGGTGGCGCCGAGTGCACGTTGCTGCTGCGGGTCAGCGTGCCGTTCGACCGGGGGGCTACCCAGGTTGCCGGGCAGGTGCGCAAGGCCCTGAGCCAGGCGGGTCTGCCGGCGCAGCGCATCGACGGCGAGCAGGGCGAGCTGTTGCGCGCCTCGACACCACTCGGCCTCTCGGAGGGATTGATCTGATGTTCGGGTCGATGCAGGTCGCGATTCGCGAAGGCGACGAGGCTCCGGCGCAACCGTCCGGCATTCGCATTGGCCTGCGCCGTGATCGTCCGCTGACGCTGCGCCTGTTCCGTCCACAGGGCACGCGGGTAGCGGTTCTTGCCAGCGCGGTGCCGGCACAACTGTTGGCCATGCGGGCCGCCGCCGTCGGGGCGACGATCCGGGTGCAGAGTCCGCGCCCGCAGGCGTGGGGACCGGTCGTTCGCCATGGCACGGACGTGTCGGTGTCGCCACCGGGTGCGGGCTTCCCGCCGCCGGGCACACCGCACGCGCCGGTGCTGATCGTCGACGACCGGCCGATCGAGGTCGGCGGCCTGGGCGACGCGACACCGTGGCAATGTCGCCTCGACATCCGGGCCGTCACGTCGCCGTCGGATCTGGGTGCGATTGGCCATGCCGACATCCTCATCTTCGGCCGGGTCTCCTCAGCCGTGAGCACGGCACTGGCCACGATGATGGGGCTGAACACGTCGCTGATCGGCCAGCTCAGCTCGCTGGGTCCTGGGGCGGTCGCGCTGATCGCACGCGGCAGCATCCAGTACGTCGCCCTCGACCCCTCGCCCGCCGAAGGGCAGTTGCTCGCGCAGAGCGCCCGCTAGGCTCCTGCCCGGCGAACAGGTCAGTTGGACAGGTTGCGCACTGCTCCGTAGACGCCGATAACGCCGAGCGCGAGTGGGATCACCGACAGGATCAGCATCGACTCGACGACGTCGGCGAAGCGCGCCCAGGTAGGCGCGAGGCGACGGTCCGGGAGCGCAACGGCAAACACCAGGAACACCGCGGCGAGCACGGCGGCCGGGATGAGAAAGACCAGCACGCGAGTCAGTCCGTGCGTCGCCACCGCGCGGGTGACGAGCAGCGCCATGCCGGCGACACCGCCGGCGATCAGCATGGCGCTGCGCTGGCCGCGCCCGGTGAACAGACGCGCCCGCAGCACGCAGATGGCGCCGAGTACCCCGGCGAGGATGCGGTCGCTCACGCCGCCGGTCGCCAGCAGCGCTCCGGACGCCGCGATGGTGATTGCTGTGGCCGATGTGAGGCCGGTCAGGTACTGGTCGGCGCGAACGGCCTGATCGAGCACCGTCGCACCGGCGATCTTGCTGCTGTCGCGGCGAAGGTCCTCCGCGTTCGACGGGATCGACGGCAACGGAATGCGCGAGAGCCGGAACGCAAGCATCGGCAGGAACGGCGAGCAGGCCAACGTGATGCCTGCGACGAGCGCGGCTGAGCCGTACACGCCGAGGCTGGTGATGTTGGCGACCGCGGTGCCGATCGCCCCGAGCAGGCTCGCCGCGATGATCGAGACGAAGACCGTGACACCCGCGCCCAGGATGATCAGCGCGATCACCCCGACGAGCACCGCGGCGCACAGGGCAGGCAGGAGCTGGGTCGAGCCGAACGCCCAGATCCGGTGTTTGTCACCGAGCGCCGTCGCGCCTGCCGCTGCGGCGAACGCGACCGCGAAGCTGCCCGCGGTGACGCCGGCCCCGCGCTGGCTGTAGGCCCGGCCGAGCGCTCCGGCAGCGCCCAGCAGCATGACTGCGGTGACGCCGGCGGTGATTGCCGGCGCGATCCACGTCGGCCCGGTGAGCAGCGTCGCGAACAGCGCGAACGTCAGGGTCGCCGACGCGAACAGGACGCTCGCGCGAGCGGTGTGCTGAGGACGCCACCGTGGCGTTCGCTCGTTCACCCCCGACGCGACGGCGTCGAGGATGTCGTCGAAAGCGAGCTCGGGCAACTGCGTGGAACCCGGCCGCAGGCGTAGCACGTCGCCGTCGCGCACCTGAGCGCTGGCGAGCGTCGAGGACGGTTCGAGCGGTGGCTTGCCGAGCTTCTGCAGTACCCACCCGCCGTGCGCGGCGCCATCGTCGGCGAGATCCGGCCCCATGCTGCGCACCAAAGTGGCCAACAGGTCGGAGATGGGGATGTCGACGGGAACGGCGAGATCGACGCGCCACTTGGGCGTAATCACCGTCAGGCGGCAGGTGCTGGACATGACGCTCGCGGCCACCGGGACTGCCTTTCGCTTCGGGGCCTTACGATCAGGCCCACGATTTGTGATTTGTACCGGTCAGGCACGATAGCTAACCGTACGTGCAACCGTATCGGAGGTCCCAGGTGAGTACGGAGCTGTTCCGGCGGCCACTGCGCCGACAGCCGCCTCCTGAGCCGAAGGGCGAGATCGTTCTCGAGTCTCCGCCCGAGTTGCCAGAGTCCGTCAGCACAGGCGGTATGGGGCAGGCCTTGACGTATCTGCCGATGGCCGCGGGCGCCGGATCGACGGCACTGCTGGTCACCGGCAGCGGCGGTTCGCCGATGACCTATCTCGCGAGCGGCATGATGGCGCTCTCGATGCTCGGCATGATGACGAGCAGCATGGGCCGCTCGTCCGGTGAGAAACGCAGGCGCCTCGACGGCGATCGGCGCGACTTCCAGCGATATCTCGGCCAGGTCCGCCGCCGGGTGCGTCGGGTGGCCGAACAGCAGCGGGCGGCGGCGCTGTGGCACCACCCGGCGCCGGAGTCGTTGTGGTGCATAGCCCTGGGCACCCGGCTGTGGGAACGCCGCCCGATCGACGGTGACTTCCTTTCGGTGCGGGTGGCGCGCGGGGCCCAGCGTCTCGGCGTCACGCTGGTGACACCTGAGACGAAGCCGATTGAGGACCTCGAACCGATCTCTGCAGGATCGCTGCGGCGCTTCGTGCGCACCCATTCCTCGGTGGCAGAACTGCCCGTCGCTATCGCGTTCACCGCCTTTGCGCGCATCGCGTTCTCCGGCCCCAAGATGGACGTCCGGGGTCTGGCCCGCGCGATCGTGGCGCAGCTGACCACCTTTCACTCACCGGACGACGTCGTCATCGCGGTATGCGCCGGCGAGCAGGAGATGGAAGCCTGGGAATGGATCAAGTGGCTTCCGCACGGCCTGGCGGCCGAGTCCTATGACGCGGTGGGTCAGGCCCGCCTGATCAGCGACGACCTGCTGGCACTCGAAGCGATGTTCGGCGACACGCTCACGAGCCGTCCCCGATTCGGTATAGCGGGTGGCGGCGACGGCCCGCACGTCATCGTCGTGATCGACGGGGGACGCGTGCCGCCCGAGGCGCAGCTGGCCACGGGCCTCGTGCAGGGCATCACCGTTCTCGACCTGAACTCGATACTGGGCACGGACTACAACGCCGGCGTGCTGCAGCTTCGAGTCGACGCCGGATCGATCTCGATGATTCGTCAGGACCGCACAGGCACCACTCAGACCACGCGCCTGGGCATGGCCGACAACCTGACCGCGACGGAGATGGAAACGCTCGTTCGGGCCATGGCTCCGCTGCGCATGTCGACCGCTTCGGCCGAGCCGACCGATGCGCTCACCGCAGATCTCAGCCTTCCCGACCTGCTGCGGATGGGAGACCCGTTCCAGATCGACACGACCGTCACCTGGCGCCCCCGAGCGCCCCGCGACCGCTTGCGGGTCCCGATCGGTGTGGGCGGGAGCGGTCAGCCGGTCGATCTCGACATCAAGGAGTCGGCACAGGGCGGCATGGGACCGCACGGCCTGGTCATCGGTGCCACCGGCTCGGGCAAGTCCGAACTGCTGCGCACCCTCGTGCTCGGGTTGGCTCTCACTCACTCGTCGCAGAGCTTGAACTTCGTACTGGTCGACTTCAAGGGCGGTGCGACGTTCGCCAGCCTGGACGTGCTGCCGCACACCTCCGCGGTCATCACCAACCTCGCCGACGAGCTCATCCTGGTCGACCGCATGAAGGACGCGCTCGCCGGTGAGATGAACCGCCGGCAGGAGATGCTGCGCGATGCCGGCAACTATTCCTCGCTCAAGGACTACGAACGCGCGCGCGAGCAGGGCGCCGCACTCGAACCGATGCCGTCGCTGTTCGTGGTGGTCGACGAGTTCAGCGAACTGCTGTCGGCGAAGCCCGACTTCATCGACCTGTTCGTCATGATCGGCCGGCTCGGACGCTCGCTCGGCGTCCACCTGCTACTCGCCTCACAGCGCCTCGAAGAGGGCAAGCTGCGCGGCCTGGACACCCACCTGTCCTACCGCATCGGCCTGCGCACCTTCTCGGCGATGGAGAGCCGGGTCGTGCTCGGTGTGCCCGACGCGTACGAGTTGCCGAGCGCGCCCGGCAACGGTTACCTCAAGGAAGGCACCGAGCCGCTCGAGCGATTCAAGGCGGCCTACGTCTCAGGTGCATACACCAAACGGGCGACGGCGGTCGGTGGTCGGCACGACACGACCCAGTACCAGATGCTGCCCTACGGGTTGTCGTACACCGCTGCGCGCACCCCGCAGCAGGCGGCGGCACCTGAGCCGGAACCCGAGCCCAGCGGGCCGGCCGAGACGCTCATGGACATCATCGTCGATCGGCTCAAGGGACGCGGCGCACCCGCGCGGCAGGTGTGGCTGCCGCCGCTCGAGGTTCCTCCGACGCTGGACGAACTACTGCCCCGGCTCACCGACACCGAGCGGGGACTTCGCCCGGCCGACTGGGACGGCGTGCCTGTCCTGACGTTCCCGATCGGCTTGGTTGACAAGCCGTTCGAGCAGCGCCGCGATCCGATGTGGCTCGACCTCGCCACCGCCCACTTCCTGGTGGCAGGCGGGCCGCAGAGCGGCAAGAGCACCGTGCTGCGAACGCTCATCTCGTCGCTGTCGTTGACGCACACACCTGAGCAGGTCCAGTTCTACTGCCTTGACTTCGGTGGCGGCACCCTGACGGGCCTGACCGACCTGCCCCATGTCGGCTCGGTCGCGACACGGCTCGAGCCGGACCGACTGCGGCGCACCATCGCCGAGATCACCACACTGCTCGACCACCGCGAACAGATCTTCACCCAGCACCGCGTCGACTCGATGGCGTCCTACCGGCGACTCCTTGCCGCCGGGACGGTGCCGCGTGACGGATTCGGCGACGTTTTCCTCGTCGTCGACGGATGGGGCACGATCAAGTCCGACTATGAGGCCCTCGATCAGCAGATCACCCAGATCGCGGCTCGCGGCCTGGGCTTCGGGGTGCACGTGATCCTGTCCATCCAGCGCTGGATGGAACTGCGGCCCGCACTGCGCGATCTGATCAGCAGTCGGCTGGAGTTGCGCCTGGGCGATCCGTCGGAGTCCGACGTCGACCGCCGGGCGGCGCAGAACGTGCCGGCCGGCACACCCGGCCGCGGACTGAGTCCCGACAAGCTGCATTTCCTGTCGGCGTTGCCGCGCATCGATGGTGACCCGTCGCCGGAGAGTCTCACCGAGGGTGTGGCCGGCATGGTGAAGCGGGTCGCCAGCGTGTGGGCGGGCCCGTCGGCCCCGGACGTGCGCCTGCTGCCCGCCAACCTGCCCTTCAGCGCCCTACCGCAGGTCGACATGACCCGCGGCGCAGTGCCCATCGGCATCGACGAGAACACACTCTCGCCGGTGTACGCCGACTTCGACTCCGAACCGCATTTCATCGTCATCGGCGATGTGGAGTCGGGTAAGTCGAACCTGCTGCGGGTGATCGCGCGGGGCATCACCGCGCGCTACACGCCGGCTGAAGCCAAGATCATCACCTTCGACTATCGGCGTGGTCTGCTCGGCGCGATCACGACGCCGCACCAGATCGGCTACGTGATGACCTCCGCCGCCGCGCCGGAGATGGTCAACAACATCGGCGGCGCGTTGCGCGAGCGGCTGGCGGGCATCCAGGTCGACCCCACGGCGGCCGAGGTTCCGCAATGGGGCGGGCCGAAGCTGTTCCTGCTCATCGACGACTACGACATGGTCGGCACTGCCCAGGGAAATCCCCTGCTTGCCCTCACCGAGTTCCTGCCGCAGGCTCGCGACATCGGCCTGCACGTCATCCTCAGTCGTGCCGCGGGCGGTGCCGGGCGCGGCATGTTCGACGGCGTGATGCAGCGTGTGCGCGAGATGGGGTCGCCGGGGGTGCTCCTGTCGGGTAACAAGGACGAGGGTGCGCTGCTGGGCTCGGTCAAGATGGAGCCACTGCCGCCCGGCCGAGGCCGCTACGTTCATCGCCGGACCGGCGCGACCCTGATTCAGACCGCTCGCGTGGGTTAGCCCGGCAACAGCGACGGGCCCGCCACCCTAGCCGGCGGCGGGCCCGAGGCGAAGGGCAGCTCAGACCTTGCGCAAGATGGTGACCACCTTGCCGAGGACGGTGGCCTCGTCGCCGTCGATCGGTGCATACGCCGGGTTGTGCGGCAGCAGCCAGACGTGGGCGTCGCGGCGCTGCAACGTCTTGACGGTGGCCTCGCCATCGATCATCGCGGCCACGATGTCGCCGTTGTCGGCGTTGGGTTGCTGCCGGACAACCACCCAGTCGCCGTCCGATATCGCGGCGTCGATCATCGAGTCACCGACCACGCGCAGCAGGAACAGCGTTCCCTCGCCGACGAGCGCGCGGGGGAGCGGGAAGATGTCCTCGACCATCTCATCGGCGAGGATCGGGCCGCCGGCGGCGATGCGGCCCACGACGGGAACGAAGACGGGTGACGGGGCGCCTGCCTGCGTGTCGTCCGCGCCGGCGGCCTGGCGCGACCGCTTCGCCTTGGACGTCGAGGACCGCACGTCGACGGCGCGTGGCCGGTTGGGATCGCGGCGCAGGTAGCCCTTGCGCTCGAGCACGGCCAGCTGATGGGCGACGCTGGAGGTCGACGCCAGCCCTGCGGACTCGCAGATCTCACGGATGCTCGGCGGATAGCCGCGCCGGTTCACCGAGTCGCGGATGACGTCGAGGATCATGCGCTGGCGGGCGGTGAGTTCGTCGCTGCGCTCGCGTTCTGGCAGGGATGTGACGTTGCCGAGCTTGTCGGCCTTGGCCGGCCGCGCAGCCTTGGCCGGACGCGCGGTCTTGGTCGGACGCGCGGTCTTGGCCGACCCCGCAGAGCGGGCGGATCGAGCGTTCGAGGAGGCCGCGCGGGTAGTAGTGGACGCGCCTGACTTGGGCGCAGGCGTGGATTGCGGCTGTCTCGGCACTGGTTTCGCTCCCTTGGTAGTTCGGATGGGTCGACGTTAGCCGGGTAGCACGATGATCTCAAACATCTGTTCGAACGACACGCCGGGCAACGGTGGATTCTGTCGTACCGCGGTGATAGACCATCGCACAGGCGTTCGATCGAACGGCTGTACGAGGCGAAGGCATGTCTCGCTTGGCCGGGAGCGCCAAGTTTGCCCATGCGTTACAGGAGGTCCCGATGTCCGTAGCAACCGAGTTGCCACCGGTCGTTTACGTGCCCAAAGCTGCCACATCGACGCGCCGGCGCCAAGAACACGGCGCCACGGTGCTCGCCTTTCGCCCGCCTGCCGGTTCGGCTATTCCGGCGGTCGCGCCGGCGGCGTCCTTGCGCGAGGCGGTCGACGCCGTGCCGTGGCTCTACCCTGTCTTGCCGGCTCCGGCGCGTGCGTCATCTGCTGCGCGCGCGAGCGCGGCGGCGCGATCGTTGCCGGTACGGCTCACCCGTCGGGGCTATGTGGCCCTCGGCCTACTCGTCGCCTCGCTGACGGTGGGCCTCGGCTGGCTTGCACACTCATCTGCTCTCGCCGCGTCGTCCACACCTACCAGGCCACCCGCGGTGGTCACCGTCGAGCCGGGCGACACGCTCTGGTCCATCGCCTCGCGGGTCGCGCCGCGACGTGATCCGCGCGAGGTCGTGGCCGGGCTTGAGCGAGTCAACCACCTCTCCACCGTGGTGCTGCAGCCCGGCCAGCGGCTGCGCACGAGGTGAGCGACACGCGGCGGTTCGCCTTGCGCGAACAGACAAGCCGTTCTACGGTCGACCCCTACATCTAGTAGTTACACTGGTGTAAGTCGTCCACAAGTTGGGGTTAGCTGTCCACAGGCCGCCGGTCTGTGTCCACAGGTTATCCCCGACATTCGGCGACATCTGGGGCGGTGAAGCCGCTTCAGCGCCGTGTGGGAACAGGAGGCGGGTCGACATGCGCTGTCCGTACTGTCGGCATCCCGATTCACGAGTCGTCGATTCGCGGGAGCAGGACGAGGGGCAGGTGATCCGCCGCCGGCGTAGCTGCCAGGACTGTGGGCGCCGGTTCACCACCGTCGAGGAGGCCACGCTCGCGGTGATCAAGCGCAGCGGAGTCACCGAGCCGTTCAGCCGGCAGAAGGTGGTCAACGGCGTGCGCCGGGCGTGCCAGGGTCGGCCGGTCGACGAGGACGCGCTCGCTCAACTCGCGCAGGCCGTCGAGGAGGCCATCCGCGCCACGGGTGCCGCCGAGGTACCAAGCGACGAGGTGGGGCTTGCCATCCTCGGCCCGTTGCGCCAACTGGACGAGGTCGCGTACCTGCGCTTCGCCAGCGTGTACCAGGCATTCAGCTCCGTCGACGATTTCGAGAAGGCCATCTCCGAACTTCGTCAGAACTACCGGAAGGCGCGCGACACATGACGCGTGGCACCGGGCGCCATCAGCGCAATCAACGCGAGTCAGCAGCCGCTAACAGAGGGGAAGCGCAGATGACCGAGGCAGTCGAGAAGCAGGGCTCATCGCAGCCGGAGCGTGCCGGCCAGGCCACCAGCACCGGTGGCGGCGCGGCCGTTCACCCGGACAACGGGCTGGCGATCGAGCGCGTCTTTACGACAGCCGGCGTACATCCCTACGACGAGGTCAGCTGGGAGCGTCGCGACGTCGTCATGACGAACTGGCGCGACGGCTCGATCAACTTCGAGCAGCGTGGTGTCGAGTTTCCCGGCTTCTGGTCGGTGAACGCCGCCAATATCGTCACCACGAAGTACTTCCGCGGCGCCGTCGGCAGCGAGCGTCGCGAGCGTTCCCTTCGCCAGCTCATCGACCGTGTCGTGTCGAAGTATCGCGAGGCCGGCGAGGTAAATGGCTACTTCCGCTCGGCGGGCGACGCAGAGGTGTTCGAGCACGAACTCACCTGGATGCTGCTGCACCAGGTCTTCAGCTTCAACTCGCCGGTCTGGTTCAACGTCGGCACAGCGTCGCCGCAGCAGGTGAGCGCCTGCTTCATCCTCGCCGTCGACGACACCATGGACTCGATCCTGAACTGGTATCGCGAGGAGGGGCTGATCTTCAAGGGCGGTTCGGGTGCCGGGCTGAACCTGTCCCGGATCCGCTCGTCGAAGGAACTGCTGTCCTCCGGCGGTACCGCGTCCGGCCCGGTCAGTTTCATGCGCGGGGCCGACGCGTCGGCGGGCACCATCAAGTCCGGCGGCGCGACTCGCCGGGCCGCGAAGATGGTCGTGCTCGACATCGACCACCCCGACATCGAGGAGTTCATCGAGACGAAGGCGCGCGAGGAGAACAAGATCCGGGTGCTGCGCGACGCCGGCTTCGACATGGACCTCGGCGGCCACGACATCACGTCGGTGCAGTACCAGAACGCGAACAACTCGGTTCGCGTGTCGGATGAGTTCATGCGTGCCGTCGAGGACGGCGGCGAGTTCGCGTTGCGGGCTCGCATGACGAACGAACCGATTGAGACCGTCGATGCGAGGACCCTGTTCGGCAAGGTGGCGCAGGCGGCGTGGGAGTGCGCCGACCCGGGCATCCAGTACGACGACACGATCAACGACTGGCACACGAATCCCGAGACGGGTCGCATCACCGCGTCCAACCCGTGCTCGGAGTACATGAGCCTCGACAACACCTCGTGCAATCTGGCGTCGCTGAACCTGCTGAAGTTCCTGCGCGACGACAACGCGCTCGACGCCGAGAAGTTCGTCAAGGCGGTCGAACTCGTGATCACCGCGATGGACATCTCGATCTGCTTCGCCGATTTCCCGACCGAGGCGATCGGCGTCAACACCCGCGCCTACCGGCAACTCGGCATCGGTTACGCCAACCTTGGCGCGCTGCTTATGGCGTCCGGCCTGGCCTACGACTCCGACGGCGGGCGGGCGCTGGCTGGCGCGATCACCTCGCTGATGACCGCGGTGTCGTATCGGCGCTCGGCCGAACTCGCGGGTGTGGTCGGCCCGTACGAGGGCTACGCCCGCAACGCCGCTGCGCACGCGCGCGTCATGCGCAAGCATGCGTCCGCCAACGACGCGGCGCGTCCGATGCACGAAAACGACCGGGCGCTGTTCAAGGTCGCCGCCGACGAGTGGGCCGCGGGCAACAAGCTGGGCGAGCGCAACGGCTGGCGCAATGCACAGGCGTCGGTGCTCGCACCCACCGGCACCATCGGCTTGATGATGGACTGCGACACCACTGGCATCGAGCCTGACCTCGCCCTCGTCAAGTTCAAGAAGCTGGTGGGCGGCGGGTCGATGCAGATCGTCAATCAGACGGTGCCGCGCGCGCTGCGCATCCTCGGCTACCAGGAAGAGCAGGTCGAGGCGATCGTCGAGTACATCGCCGAGCACGGCCACGTCATCGACGCGCCCGGCCTGCGCAATGAGCACTACGAGGTGTTCGACTGCGCGATGGGCGCCCGCGCGATCAAGCCGATGGGGCACGTGCGGATGATGGCTGCGGTGCAGCCGTTCATCTCCGGCGCGATCTCCAAGACGGTCAACCTGCCCGAGTCGGCCACCGTCGAGGACATCGCAGACGTCTACGTACAAGGATGGAAGCTCGGTCTCAAGGCACTTGCGGTGTATCGCGACAACTGCAAGGTTGGCCAGCCGCTCTCGGCCGGCAAGGGCGACAACAACGGTGCCCAGGCGGAGACGGTCGTGGAGAAGGTCGTCGAGTACCGGCCGACCCGCAAGCGTCTGCCGAAGTCGCGCCCGTCGCAGACCACCTCCTTCACAGTGGGTGGCGCCGAGGGGTACATGACCGCCGGTTCCTACCCGGACGACGGTCTGGGCGAGGTGTTCCTCAAGCTCGGCAAGCAGGGCTCGACCCTGGCCGGCGTCATGGACGCCTTCTCCATCGCGATCTCGATCGCGCTGCAGTACGGCGTGCCGCTCGAGCAGTACGTGCAGAAGTTCACCAACATGCGCTTCGAGCCGGCCGGCCTCACCGACGACCCCGACATCCGCATGGCGCAGTCGGTGCTCGATTACATCTTCCGCAAGCTGGCCCTGGACTATCTGCCGTTCGAGACGCGCTCGGCGCTGGGCATCTACACGGCGGCCGAGCGCACGCGGCAACTGGAGACCGGCTCCTACGCCCCAGCCGACGTGGACGAGGACTTCGAATCGCTCGCGCAGTCCGCGCCGGTGAACCAGCGCCCGACAGCCCGGGCCGCTGCCGACGATGACGACGTGGTGGCCGAAACCGCGCAGCAGGCGCCGCCGACGGTGCACAGCTCGACCGAGCTGGCGGAGTCGATCATCGGCACGTCGGCGGACGCTCCGCTGTGCATGAACTGCGGCACGAAGATGCGGCCGGCCGGCAGTTGCTTCGTCTGCGAGGGCTGCGGAAGCACAAGCGGCTGCAGCTGATTCGGCTGCCAGACCGCATCGAATCGCGTCGACGGCGCATGGCCTACCCGGACCGTGAGGGGGTCCGGGTAGGCGGTTTGGCGCGAAGTGACCTGCTATTTACGAGTGGACAGACGAAGCGCCTCATCGCACCAGGCCACGAGCTGCGTCAGGACAAGGCCACGCTGATGGTAGAGCTCGTACGGATCGGCGATTCGGTGGTAAGCGCGATGTTCCGGTTCGGCCGCTCGCGCGAGCATCCGCGGCAGCAGCCAGCAATACTTCACGCACGATGCGACGACGCCGAGCCGTACGTCGGCGCGGCTGCCTCGCCAACCTGCTTCGTGCAGGCCGCTCAGGTAAGCCTCGAAGCACGCGTCGTCGAGTTCGGTGAACCGTTGCGCCGGCCAGAACAGGTCGAAGATCGCGTCGGGCACGTGGTTGCCGATGTCCTCGCCGATCGCACCGTCGCCACAGAAGGCCCAATCGAGCAGCACGATCTGCCCGCCCGGGCGGCGGATCTCGTTGCTGACCCAGAGATCAAGATGGCTAAACGCCCGCGGGAGCCGTTCCATCAACGCGAGCAGGGTCTGCCGGTGGGCCAGCAGTCGCTGCCAACCGGCGCGCAGGTCAGCCGGCCAGCAGTCGCGGACGAGCCGGTGCTGCCAGCAGGCGTCGTCGTCGACCAGATGCCACGGCGCCTCGCGACTGCCCGAGTAATCGCGTAGGAAACCTCGCGACGCCCACGGATACGGTGCGCTGCGTTGTGCCTGCCAGCGCCCCGTGGCCGTGGCCAGCGCGACGTGGTCGTCCAGCGTGAAGTCCGTGCCGGGCGTACCGGTCACGTCCTCCATCGACAAGGTGATGCCGGCGTCGTGCTCCTCGATCTCACACCGGGGCAGGTCGAGGCCGGCCGCTTGCAGGTTCGCAAGCAGGGCGTCCGAACCGTAGGCCAGCACCTCGCGGCGCCAGTAGTTCCAGTGGCGTGGATCGGTTGACGCCGCCCAGGACCTCGGGCCCCGCTCGCCAGATGGAGCAGGGCGGCGTAACTCCTTGCGGATCAACGTGTGACCGGCGGCGTCGGTGATCCGCTCGACGATGCCGGTCACCGCATTGTTCGGATTGTGGCGCAGGGTCTCGCGCTGGCCTGCCCGGAACGTCACCTTTGCATGGTCGCACGAGCGCGCTACGGGCGAACCGCGAGAGAGAAGTCGCCGAAGTTCGCGATCTTGTCGACCCGCACGTACGCACCGGTGTATGGCGCGTTGATCATGTAGCCGGCCCCGAGATACATGCCGACATGGTGGATGTCGCCACCGAACAGGATCAGGTCGCCGGGCAGCAGTTGGCTGGCAGTGACGCGCACTCCCTGCGTGGCTTGGGTGCCCGTGTAGTGGTAGAGGTCGACGCCGGCCTTCGACCAGGCCCACATCGTCAGGCCGGAACAGTCGAAACTGACCGGGCCGGCGGCGGCGTAGACGTAGGGCACGCCGATCTGCGACAACGCGGCATCGAGCGCCACTTCGGCGCGGACCTTCGCCACGCCCGGACGGTATGCGGGAAGCGTGGGGCGCACGGTGGTTCCGTTCGCGGGGAGGACGGGTGCGGCGCCGACCAGGCCGTCTCCAGCGCCGGAGGGTGTCGGAAGCGGGTCGTTGCGGAATCCCTCGACCGCGCGGGTGCCGCCGGGACGGCCACCCGGGTGTGCCGGGTACGAGCCGAGGTACGGGGTCGCTCCCATGACGGCCTGCTCGTCGACCGGCTTGGCCGGGGTAGCGACGGTGAACTTCGGTATACCGCTCCGGTTCGGCGGCGCGGCGCGCCGTCCGGTGGCCTGCTCGAGCAGCGCCCGTGACGCGATGGCGATACGGGCTGCCGCCGAGGCTCCGGCCGGGAACTCGCCGGCCTGCGCAGCGTGCGAGGCGATCGCCTGCGCCTGCAGTGCACCGGCGGCGGTGACTGCGGTGCCGGTGCCGAGCGTCTGTGGCTCACCCTTGGGCAGGACGGTGAACATCCGGCAGCCCAGCGAGGTGTTCTGCCCGGCAGCGGTGTTGAACGCGGTCGTGCAGCCGAGATAGTTGCCGGGGGCAGTTGGGGCGGCGACCGACACGGCGAACCCGCGATACGGGCCGAAGCGCGGGTACTGGCGAGCGATGTCCGTACGCGCCACGACCGCGCCGACAGATGCAAGGCGGCTGCTGCCGATGGTCACGTCGATCAGGACGTGAGCCACCGAGTCGGGATCGATCGACCAGCCGGTGAACTTCACCTTGCCCGCTGAGTAGACCATGCTTTCCATCCGCCCGATCGGCGCACGGGTCGCCCGCGGCGGGGCCGGCTTCACCGCCGCGCCCGCTACGGTGACCGTCTTGCAGCCGAGCGGCTTCGGGCCGCCTGGGCCGATGTTGATCGCGGTCGCGCACACCCGGTGGGTGCCGCCGGGAACGATCAGAATGGCGATGAAGCCGTGCTGCGGGCCGAACTTGGGGTACACCCGGGCCACGTCGTTGCGCCGGGCCGAGCCCAGCACGGTGCCGTCCGAGCCGCCGTCGAGGCTGACTGCGACGCGGATCGGTACCGTGGGCACATTCGGGTCAGCAGCCCAACCCCTCATCGTGACTCTGGTACCCGCGACACTCGCGCCGTCCAGATGCCCGGACGGGTTGACGGCCGGCACCGACGCCAAGGCGGCAGGCATGGAGGCGCTCGCGCTGCTCGCGGCCAGACCGCCGGCGCACAGTGCGGTCACGACCGCGCAGACGACGGGAATGGCGATGCGCTTGATGGCCATGGCTGGTACCTCGAGACTCGGTCGTCGAAGAGTGGGCGATTCGACTAGGCAATGGACCTACACGTCTCCGATCGGCATCCTCGCATGCGTCCTGAGCAATTCGGCCGGTCGCATTTCTATCCTCTGCGCCCCTTCCGGGACGGGGACGGCCAAATCGAGAGCGTTGACTGCACCGATCGGTGCGTCAGCCAAGCGGCGCAACAGACAAGCGGCCTGAAGTCAGCTATGTGAGATCAATCCCCCCATGCAGTGAGCTCTTGATTACGGTCGGGTTTCGATAACGCTCGCGACATGGTCGAGCACGGCTTGGCGAGGTAGACCAAACGACATGGCCGGCACGTTCACCGCCTGGCGCACGCGGCGTGTACCCGCGCGCAGCCCGCAGCGCGGTGCCGACTTCTTCCTCGACGTCGTCATTATGTTGTCGGTGCTGATGTTCATGCTGCTCGCGGCTGGGGTCGGCATCCTCGCGCTGCAGACCGCGCTGCGCTGATCAGGCGAGGCCGTCCGCAGGCCGGACGTCGATAAGCACCTTGCCGATTGCCCCGGCTTCGACGGCGTCGTGCGCCGCGCCAGTCTGCTCGAGCGTGTAGCGATGTAGCGGCAGTCCGGCTGCCTCGCCGACGCGTACGGCTCCCGTGGCCACCGCTTCCGACACCGCCTCGATGGCCGTGGTCTTGGCCTTCGCCGGCATGGTGTAGACGAGGACGATCTGCAGGCGAGCGTTGGGCGCCATGAGCCGTCGAACCGGCAGTGCGCTGTCGCCGCCGGTGCTGGCGTAGATCGCGACTGTGCCGTGTGCTGCGATGACCGACGCATCGAGCGACGCGTTGGCCTCAGGGGCCACCTCGACGACGATGTCTGCGCCCGCGGGCGCGATGCGGCCGATCTCGGACGCTACGTCCTGGGTCCGGTAGTCGATCACGTGCTGGGCACCGGCGGCGGTGGCGAGCGCGGCCTTCGCGGCACCGCTCACCGTGGTAACGACGGTGGCGCCGGCCCATCGCGCCAGTTGGATGGCGGCATTGCCCACGGCGCCTGCGCCCCCGGCGACCAGCACGGTGCGGCCGTCGAGAACGCCGGGAGCGAGACGGCTGGGACCGGCTTCGAGGACGGTAAGGCATCGGTGCGCGGTCAGGAACGGGATGCCGAGACTCGCGCCGAGTTCGAAGGACGCGGACCCCGGCAGGCGAACCGCCTGGGCGCTGGGCAGCACGACGAATTCCTGCGCGGTTCCGTCCGGCCGTTGGTAGGCGGCCTCCCAGATCCAGACGCGTTCACCGACGCGCGCCGGATCGACCCCAGGTCCGACCGCGTCGATCTCGCCGGACCCGTCCTGATTGGGCACGGTCTCCCCGACCGCGACCGCGAGGCCGCCGCCGGCGCGGCTTTTCCAGTCGGTGGGGTTGACTCCGGAGATGTACACCCGCACGCGAACCTCGCCAGGGCCTGGTTCCGGCTTCGGCCGATCGCGGAGTTGCAGCACGCTGGAAGGACCTGTTTCGCGGTATATGACAGCTCTCACGTCTAAGCCCAAGTCCGCTGTGCCTCGGCATGTTCCAAGCGCCGCGCCTCGAGGCGCTCTGGTAGGACAGATCCGTGGCACTGCGAGACGCTGACGTGGTCGTGGTCGGTGGGGGAGCGATGGGGTCGGCTGCCGCCTGGCAGCTTGCGGCGAGGGGCACGAGCACCGTCCTGCTCGAGCGGTTCGAGCCCGGCCATGTCCGCGGCGCCTCGCACGGTGCTTCACGCATCTTCCGCTACGCCTATCCCGATCCGTTCTACGTCGGGCTGGCGGTGCAGTCCCTGCAGCACTGGCGCGACATCGAGGCGGCGACGCGCAAGTCGCTGCTGACCGTGACGGGCGGTGTCGACCATGGACCCGGACCGGAGGTGGGCATGATCGCCGACGCGCTCGTCGCGGCTGGCGTGCCCGGTGAGATGTTGCCGCCCGAGGAAGCTGCTGGTCGCTGGCCGGGCCTGCACTTCGAAACACAGGTGCTCTATCACGCGTCGGGCGGCCGCCTCGACGCCGACCAGGCCGTCGAGGCTTTCCAGCAACTCGCGGCGGGCTCCGGCGCCGAGGTACGGCACAACGCCCGGGTCACCGAGATCCGGCCCGGCGCGGATCGGGTCGAAATCATCGTCGATGACGAGGTCATGCGAGCGGCGCGGGTAGTCGTGGCCGTCGGCGCCTGGACGCGGCGCCTGCTCGGCGGTCTCATCGACCTGCCGGCGTTGCAGGTGACCCAGGAGCAGCCCGCTCACTTCGAGCAACTTGTCGAAGGTGAATGGCCGAGCTTCATCCACTACCGAAGCGAGCAGGAGGCTCCGTTCCGGATGGTCTACGGCCTGCGAACGCCCGGCGAAGGCATCAAGGTGGGCTTTCATCACGCGGGTCCTGAGTGCGATCCCGACGCCAGGGACTTCGCCCCGGAGCCCACTCGGCACAGCGCGCTCGTCGACTACGTGCGCAAGTGGGTGCCCGGCGTCGATGTCGACCGGTTGGACCCGATCAGCTGCACGTACACCACCACGTCAAACGCGGATTTCGTCATCGACGCTTCCGGGCGGATCGTGGTCGCCGCCGGGTTCTCGGGCCACGGCTTCAAGTTCGCGCCCATCGTCGGCGGCATGTTGGCCGACCTGGCGCTCGACACCGGCCGGGTGCACGAGCGCTTCGCCCTGACCCGGGGGTAGTCGCGCCGGTCAGTCGCCCGTGGCAGCGGAGTCGAGGGCTGCCTCGTCGGGGCGCTCCTCTCTGATTACGTGCAGCACGGCATTGATCAACGCCAGGTGGGTGAACGCCTGCGGGAAGTTGCCCATCTGCTGGCCGGTGTGCGGATCGATCTCCTCGGCATACAACTCAAGCGGGCCGGCGAACGACAGCAACTTCGCGCACAGTTCGCGCGCTCGGTCGACCTCACCGATCTCGCACAACGCCGAGACCAGCCAGAACGAGCAGATCGTGAACGTGCCCTCCTCGCCGGTGAATCCGTCATCGGTGTGCTCGGTCCGGTAGCGCAGGACCATCCCGTCGACGGTCAGTTCGTCGGCGATCGCGAGCACCGTGGCGCGCAGCCGTGGATCGTTGGCGGGCAGGAACCCCAGCAGGACGGCGAGCAGCAGCGAGGCGTCAAGCGCCGTTGTGCCGTAATGCTGGGTGAGCACGCCGCGCTCGTCCACCCCGTTGGTGAGGATGTCGGCCTTGATCGCGTCGGCGTGCATGCGCCACTCGGTTGCCATCGCGTCCTGGCCGATGTAGGCCGCGAGCTTGGCTCCGCGGTCGACCGCCACCCAACACATGATCTTCGACGACGTGAAGTGCCGCAGTTCGCCGCGGACCTCCCACAGCCCGGCATCGGGCTCACGCCAGTGCTTGAGGGCGGCATCGACCTGCTTGCCGAGGATCGGCCACACGCGGTTGTCGAGATGGTCGGCGGTCTTGCTGTGCAGGTAGACCGAGTCGAGCAACGCGCCCCAGACGTCGTGCTGCTTCTGGGCGAATGCGGCGTTGCCCACCCGCACCGGACGGGAGTTCGCATAGCCCGGCAGATGATCGAGCGTGTATTCGGTGAGATCACGCTCGCCGCTGATGCCGTACATGATCTGCAGGTCTTCCTCGCTGTCGGCGACGTCGCCGATGAACGACATGAAGTCGATCGCTTCCCAGTCGAAGCCGAGCGAGTACAGACCCCACAGCGCGAACGTCGCGTCGCGGATCCAGCTGAACCGGTAGTCGTAGTTCCGCTCGCCGCCGAGCGTCTCGGGCAGTGAGGTAGTCGCGGCAGCAGCGATTGCGCCCGTCGGGGCGTAGGTGAGGCCTTTCAGGGTCAGCGCGCTGCGCTGCAGGTAGCTGCGCCACGGATGGTCGGGGAACTGCCCGCGGCCGAGCCAATGCTGCCAGTGGTGCGATGTCCAGACGAGCCGGTCGTAGGCGTCCTGGCTGGTCAGCGGCGGCTCCTTGCTGCCCCAGGACAACGCGACGAAGCGTACGTCGCCCTGCTTGAGCAGCGTGCGCGCGCTCGCGCGGCCGCCCTCGAATCCCAGCCGCATGTCGGTGGTCAGAGTCAGGACGGGCTGGTTGCCATCCGCGCCGTCAGCACGCGCAATGCCTTGGTGGTATAGGTGATCTCCGTAGGACCACTTGGCGAACTTGCGCCCGTAGTCGAACACCGGCTCGCACTCGGCGATGGTCTGCACCTCGCCGTTCACGCATCTGATCATGCGCAGCAGGATGTGCTCGGCGTCGTAGTCGGTGGGCGTGCGGCGATGCGTGTGCGAGAACTCCGTGTCGTGGCGCCACGGGCCGACGATCAGCAGGTCGCGCACGATGATCCAGCCCGTCGCGGTGCCCCAGCTGGTTTCGAGAATCATCGTGCCGGGCAGGTAGCGCCGAGCAGCGGGCACCAGAACGTCCGATGGAGCGACCCGGAAACTGCCTGCGTGGCGGCCGAGGATCGAACCGAAGACGCTCGGGGAGTCCATGCGAGGCAGGCACATCCACTCGACCGAACCACTCGGTGCGACCAGCACGGTGGCCTCGCCGTCGGACAGGAAGCCGTAGTCACCGATCGGCACCCGCATCGGCGTCGCGGCGGCAGCCGAGCGGGCGAATCGGGCGGTGCCGTCCATCCTCGCAGGATGACCGATCAAGTGACATCAGACAAGCGACGGTGCCGGCGGCGCGTCAGTCGCCCACCGTGACGGTCTGCGGCTCGGGAGTGGCGGCCAATGGCGAGATTCTGCCGGAAACGGCCGTAACCGCGGCGCGTCCGGCCCGCTGCGTTGCCATCGCCAGGCCGAGCAGCCCGACCGCGACAATGCCGTCGAGCCAGAAGTGATTGGCCGTCGCGGCGACGACGAAGATCGTGAGCGCGGGGTGGACCAGCACCAGCCAGCGCCACCGGCTGGTGCTGATCGAGACGACCGCGACGCCGACGAGCACCGCCCAGCCGACATGCACCGACGGCATCGCGGAAAGCTGATCAGGGCCGACGGCTTGCAGGGCCGTATACACCGATTGCCCGTACTGTTCGGCCGTATCGACGAAGCCGAAGTTGGGCAGTAGCCGCGGCGGTGCCACCGGCAGCAGCTGGATCAGCAGACACGACGCGGTGAGCAGCACGATGGTCGTGCGCACCTGGGCATACCGATCGCGGTGGCGCACGAAGAGCCACACCAGCAACGCGCCGAGCGCCGCGAAATGCATCGTCGCGTAGTACAGATTGCAGGCCTGGGCCAGCAGCGGATGCGGAAGGATCAGCCGCTGGGCGTCGAGCTCACTGGGCAGATGCCAGTCGCGCTCGGCGCGCACGATCCACCGCGCGCGGACGAACGCACCCGAAGGCCCGACCAGCGACACGCTCGCCGCGAGCTGCCATAGCGCGTAGAGCCCGGCGATATAGCCCGACTCGCGGGCGAAGGGCGCCAGGGCGGCGAGGCGCGGACGGCTCGCGACCTGGAAGGTGAGTCCCAGCGTGATGAGCGCCACGGCGAGGATTCCCGCCTGCTGCCACGAGAGGGCCATGTTGTGCACTCGACTACTATGCCGGTTCGCATCAGGCGTCGGCTGCTGCGTCCGGAATTCGCTAGCGGATCGGCCACTCCGGTCCGTAGCTTGATCGTGGGTCCGAGGCCGAGGAGGTCAGATGTCGCGGCGAAGCTGGCTGTTGTTCGCCGCGCTGTGCTTCATCTGGGGTATTCCGTACCTGCTAATCAGGGTGGCCGTGCGCGATGTGTCGCCCGGCACGCTTGTCTTTGCCCGTACGGCGATCGGCGGTCTCCTGCTGGCTCCGGTCGCCCTCTCGCGCGGCGCGCTGCTTCCGGTGCTTCGCCGCTGGCGGCCGCTGCTCGCGTACAGCCTGATCGAGGTCGCGGTTCCCTGGTTGCTGCTCTCCGACGCCGAGACCAAGCTGACCAGTTCCGTGTCCGGCCTGCTGGTGGCCGCGGTGCCGCTTGTGGGTGTATTCGTCGCCCGTATACAGGGCTCGGAAGATCGGGTAGACACCGCTCGCGCGATCGGTCTGCTGATGGGAATCGGTGGCGTCGTCGCGCTGCTGGGGTTGGACGTCAGTGGCGTTCGGGCGGTGCCGCTCGCCGAGATGGCCGTGGTCGTCATCGCCTATGCCGTTGGCCCGACGATCTTCAGCCGCCACCTCGCCGACGTGCCCGGTATCGGCGTCGTTGTGCTGTCCCTGACGTTCACCGCCCTCATCTACCTTCCCGTCGCGATCGCCGACCCGCCGAAACACCTGCCGGCGAACGCCGTCTGGTCGGTCGTGGGGCTGGCGACGATCTGTACCGCCCTGGCATTCATCGTCTTCTTCGCGCTGATATCTGCGATCGGGCCCGCGCGCGCCACGGTGATCACTTACGTGAACCCAGCAGTTGCCGTCCTGCTCGGCATCTTGCTGCTCGATGAGAAGTTCACGGTCGGTATTGCCGTCGGTTTCCCGATGATCCTGGCCGGTTCGGTGCTCGCGGCACGGCACCGGTCGCACCGGGGCGCACCCGAGCCGATGCCTTCTGCCGTTGCCGAGCCGGTCACCCCCTGACGCGCTGGGGCGATTCAGTCCAGCCGCACGTCCCCGCTCGGCGTGCTGAATACGGCGGCGATCACGCCGGTGTCCTCCTCGTTGGGAAGCTCCCACATCACCTCGATGCCGTCCAGCGGTTGCGAGGAGGAGATACCGAGGTAGGAGTCGACGACGGTTTCGTCACCGGCGAACTCAAGGCTGGTCAGTGCGATCTTCGAGCCGTTCGTGGACGGATGCTGCGCATCGTCTATCTGCCACTGGACGAAGAAGGGACGCTGCGGATCGACGGCCAGGTCGTTGATCCCGATCTGCTTCCAGCGAAGGTCAAAGCCGTCTGGACGCCGACGGTGTCCGTCAACGGCTCGCCTGCCCAGGCGTGACTCGACCGCGGTGATGTCGCTGACGCGCACTGCCCAGCCCAGCCATCCGCCACCGGCCGCCGTGCGGGCCTTGACCGCTCGCCCGAACGGAGCGGTATCGACGGCTGGGTGATCAAGCGCGCCGACGACCTCGATGTAGCAGCCGTTGCGAAGGGGCAATACGAAATTCCTGGTGCCGAATGACGGGTGCATGCCGCCGTCGGTGAACGCCGCTCCAAGGCGCGCGCCGAGTCGCTGAACGCACGCCGCCAACCCCTCGGGCCCGGCCGCGTAGGAGAGGTGGTCGAGTCGCATCACCTCATCGTGGACGACTGCGGACCGTGTTCACTGCGGGGGTCACGCCTCGCGCCGGACGCCGGATGATATTGGCAGGCGTACGCCCGGTCTACGAACTACGCGGACCAGGTGTCCATACCTAGCTCTCAGTTGTCTCGTGGCTGGCTATCAGGCGTCGGTTCCAAGGTTTCGCGATGTGGATGTCGATCACCTGAATCCTGTGTCGGAGGGTCGGCGATGAGAGCACGCGTGATGAGTCTGGTGCGTCGGCCGCTGGTGTTGGGCGTGACGCTTGCGGTGCTGATCACCGCAGGTGGAGGCACCTACTGGCTCACCCGTGACGACGCAGCGGCGCCTGCGTCGTCGTCCTATCGGCTCGTCGCCGCAAGCACGGGAACGATCAAGCAGGCGGTGAGCTCGAGCGGAACCATCGAGCCGGCGCAGCAGGACGAACTGAACTTCGCGGTGTCCGGGAAGGTGACCAGCGTCCGCGTCGCCGAGGGCGACAAGGTCAACGCGGGCGACGTATTGGCGACCGTCGACTCGGCCGAGCCGAATGCCAGCCTGGCGCAGGCGAAGGCGATGCTCGCCAACGACCAGGCGAAGCAGGCCACTGATCAGGACGCCGGTGCCTCCGACACCCAGCTCGCGGCCGACCAGGCCGCCGTGACGACGGCGAACGACCAGGTGGCCTCGGCGCAGACGGCGTTGGACGACGCGGTTCTGACCTCGCCGATCAAGGGCGTCGTCGCGACCGTCGCCCTTCGGGTCGGGCAGCAGGTGTCCGGTGCAGCATCTGGTGGGAGCGCGGCTGGCCAGTCCGGGGGGTCTGGCCAGTCCGGCGGTGGCGCAGCTGGTGGCGGTGGCGCATCAGGTGGCGGTGGCCAATCGGGGTCATCGGGTGGGTCGGCGTCCTCGACGGCGCAGTTCCTCGTGATCAGCACTGACTCGTGGATCGTCGATGCCACCGTCGATTCCAGCGGCGTCGGCCTGATCGCGAAGGGGGATCAGGCCACCATCGTTCCCGGCACTGGGGCCGCGAGCGGCGCAGGTGCCGCTGCCGGCATCGGCCGGGGCAGCCGCGCAGGAGCCGCCGCTAGTGCCCTTGGCGCAGGGGCAGGTGCAACCGTGTACGGAACCATCTCCTCCATCGGGCTGATCGCCACGAACTCCTCCGGCACAGCCAGCTATCCGGTCGAGATCAAAGTGACCGGCATTCCCGCCGGCATGCACGCGGGCGACAGTGCCACGGTCTCGCTGATCTACCGGCAGATCGGCAACGTGCTCACGGTGCCGACGCTCGCCGTCAGCCAGGTCGACGGCAAGAGCGTCGTCTACGAGATCTCCGGCGGCAAGAAGGTCGCAAGAACGGTGACCACCGGCGTTTCCTCGGGCGGACTGACGCAGATCAAGGCGGGATTGTCCGAAGGCGATCAGGTCGTCGTCGAGATTCCGCAGGTCGGTGGCGGCGGCTCGTCCGGCACGAGATCCAATCGAGGGGGCGGTGGATTCACCGGCGGGGGCGGTGGCTTCAACGGTGGTGGCTTCAACGGCGGTGGCTTCCCGGCCGGAGGCGTGCCGAACGGCAAGGCGGTCGTGCCGGGTGGCAACTGACATGGGCGTGGACGCGCTCGACATCACCGTGCCGATACCGTCCCTCGGCGGCGGCGAGCCGGTCATCGAACTGAGCGATGTTCGCAAGACGTATCGCACTGGAGCGATCGAGGTCGAGGCGCTGCGCGGAGTGTCCATGCGCATCGACAGTGGCGAGTACGTCGCCATCATGGGTCCGTCCGGATCGGGCAAGTCGACGCTCATGCACATCATCGGCTGCCTCGATGTACTCAGCGCCGGCAGATATCTGCTGGCCGGCGAGGACGTCAGCGAGCTGACCGAGGTGGAGCTGGCCGAGATCCGCAACCGCCGGGTCGGCTTCGTCTTCCAGCAGTTCAACCTGCTCGCTTCGCTGTGCGCATGGCGCAACGTCGAGCTGCCGCTGACGTATGGCGGTGTACGCCGCGACGAACGCCGACGCAGGGCGATCGACGCACTCGCGATGGTCGGGCTGGCCGATCGCATCGAGCATCGGCCCGGCGAGTTGTCCGGCGGTCAGCAACAACGGGTGGCTGTCGCCCGCGCGCTCGTCGGCGATCCGTCGCTGATCCTCGCCGACGAGCCGACGGGCAACCTGGACTCGACGGCATCCGACGGCGCGCTCGGCCTGTTCGATGAACTGCACGCGCAGGGCGCCACGATCGTGCTGATCACGCACGAGGCCGAGGTCGCCGAGCGTGCGAAGCGGATCGTGCGCATCCGCGACGGGCTGATCCAGTGCGACACCGGGGCACTGTGATGGGCTGGCTCGAGACGCTGCGGACCGGGTGGGATGCGATCCGTTCGCATCGGATGCGGTCCGGTTTGACGGTGCTCGGCATCCTGATCGGCATCGCGGCGGTCGTGCTCACGGTCGGGCTGGGCGTCGGTGCGCAGCGCAAGGTGGGCGCGCAGATCAGCGCGCTGGGCAGCAATCTGCTCATCGTCTCGCCCGGAAGCTCCACCAACAGCACCGGCCTGCGCGGCGGTTTCGGCTCGGCGTCCACCCTGACCACCGAGGACGCCACCGCGTTGTCGTCTCGCGTGGCCGCACCGGACATCAAGGCGGTCGCGCCGGTCAAGCAGAGTTCGCTCTCGCTGGTGAACGGTTCGACGAACTGGACGACGAGTGTCGTCGCGACGACGCCCGACTGGCTCTCGGTGCGATCGCGCAAGCTGGCCGACGGCCGGTTCATCTCCACCGCAGACGACGCGCAATCGGCAGCGGTGACGGTGCTGGCCGCTGATACGGCAAGCGAGTTGTTCGGAGCGCGCAGTCCGGTGGGGCAGAGCGTCACCATGAACAACATCCCGTTCACCGTGATCGGTGTACTGACCTCGGCCGGCTCCGATACGTCGAGCAACCTCGACGACCAGGCCATCGTGCCGATGTCGACCGGCGCCAGCAGGTTGTTCGGCGGATCCACCCGCAACTCGGTGTCGTCGATCTACATCGCGGCGCGCTCGTCATCGACGCTCTCGGCCGCCTACCAGGAGGCCACCAACCAACTGCTGAACCGGCACGGCATCACCGACGCCACCGGCGCCGACTTCACTATCACCACCCAGGAGTCGTTGCTCGACACCGCCACATCGGTCAGCAAGACGCTGACGATCCTGCTCGCCGGCATAGCCGCACTGTCGTTACTCGTCGGCGGTATCGGCGTCATGAACATCATGCTGGTGTCGGTCACCGAGCGCACCCGCGAGATCGGGCTGCGCAAGGCGCTCGGCGCTACGCCGTCCGTGATCCGCCGCCAGTTCCTGGTCGAGGCCTCGATCCTCGGACTGGCCGGCGGAGTTGCCGGTGCCGGCCTCGGCATCGTCTGCGCCGAGGTCTTGCCCCATGCAATCGACAACCCCATTGCCGTGGTCTGGACCGCGGTGATCGGTGCGATTGCGATCGCCGTCGCCATCGGTATCGCGTTCGGCGTGTATCCGGCCAGTCGGGCGGCCCGCCTGGCTCCCATCGACGCGCTGCGAAGTGAGTAGCGGAGTCTCCGATGAACAAGAGGACGTACGTCATGGCTGTCTATGCGCATCACTCGTCTCGGCCGAGGATCGGCGCAACTGCGCTGCTGCTCGCGAGCGGCGTTGCCGTTGCCGTGTTGCTTGCCGGATGCAGCGGGGGGTCGTCGCCCCGTCCGAGCCCTGCGGGCGGGTCGCCGGCACCCAGCCGGCCGGGCGCGGGGGGCGGCGCCGGGCGCGGCGGTCCGCCGGCAACATCGGGCACCATCGCCGAGGTGGCCGCGGACACTATCGAGGTGCAGGACCAGGCCACCGGGCAGGTGACGGTCAAGTACACGGCGAAGACCTCATTCACGCAGACACAGGCGACGACGCTGTCCGACGTGCGGGCCGGAACGTGCGTCCTGGCGTCTGCCATGCCGAACCGGCGCGGATCGACGAGTTCGGCGCCCGCCGACCCGACCAGCACGACAAGCTTCACGGCTGCGACCGTCGTCATCAGCAAGGCGGTCAACGGCAAGTGCACGGTCGCAGGCTTCGGCGGCGTCGCGCGGCCGAACGGCACTCGATCCCCTCGAAGTGGGGACCAGTTCCCGTCGGGCGTTCCCTCGGGCGCTCGGCGATCGGGCGCGCCCGGCGACGGGTTCGCGTTCGCGGCCCGCGCCGCCGGCACGGTGCGGTCCGTGTCGGCCTCCACGATCACCGTCTCGGGCACGACGTTCCGGACCAGCCCGGCCGTCACGTACACCGTCAAGGTTGACGCGAGCACGAAGTTCAGCCAGATCGTTGCGGCCACCGCCAAGGCACTCGCGGTGGGCCAGTGCGCTACCGCGATCGGTCCGGCCGACGACACCGGTGCGGTGACCGCGACCAGTATCCGCATCAGCGCACCCACGAACGGGAGTTGCTCTGTGCGCTTCGGCGGCCGGCGGCAACCGGGCGGACCGAGCACCACCAATGGCTGACGGTCGGTGGGCCACCCGCAAGCGCCGCCGTCGCCGGCATCGGCGGCGCACACTCATCGTCGGCACCGCGGTCGTCCTGCTCGCGGCCGCCGGAAGCGGCGTGGGGTTGGCGCTGACGGCGGGCTCCGGGCCGTCCTATCGGGTTGCCACTGCCGCAACGGCGTCCGTCACCCAGGACCTGACGTCGGTCGGAACACTCGGCACCGTCGCCACCTCGACGGTTTCGTTCCCGATCTCGGGAACGGTCGAAAGCGTGCTCGTCGCCGTTGGCGACAGGGTCGACGGTGGCCAGACCGTCGCCACTTTGAACACGACCGCGCTCAAGCAGAGCGTCAATTCAGCCAAGTCCACGCTGGCCGAGGCGCAGCAGACGCTTGCGAGCGACGAGGCCGCGCAGAGCTCGGGTGGGTCGACGACCAGTAGTGCCGGCTCATCCGATCACACGGCGCAGACCGCGGCTGAACGCCCGATCGGCGCACCGTCGAGGTCGGCTGCCCCGACGCGTTCGGCCGCGCCGTCGGGCACGTCCGCTGCGGCGAAGCTACGGCAAGCCGTGCAGAAGGCGCAGCAGGGTGTCAGCGCGGCGCAGGCGGCGCTGGACAAGGAGTTGTCCGACCTCGGCCAGGACCTGCGCGCGCTGACGGCCAACGGAGGCGCTTGCGCGGCCGTCACGGGCGAGGCTCCGGCGCAGATCAGCTACGACACAAGCGCCGACAAAGATGGGACTATCAGCGGCACTGCGGGTGAGCAGGACACCGTGACCCTGTTCAGCGGCCAAACCCAGATTGCCAGCCAACATGGCGACTACAGCTTCACCGGCCTGAGCGCCGGAAACGAGTACACGGTCAAGATCCAACCAGCCACTCCGGCCGACTCGATCGATGCCACGAAATGCGCGGATGCGATCGCGTCGATGATCGCCAAGTACACCAGCGCAAGAGGCGCGGACTCGGACAGCTATCTCAAGACGCTGTCGGCGAACCTCGCCTCGGCCGAGCAGAATCTCGACCTCGCCGTGCAGAATCTCGCGGCGGCCACGCAAGGGCAGCCGGGCCCGCCGTCCGGTGCCGGCAGCAGGCAGCCTTCGGGCGGCGGCGGAGGAGGGTCCGGCAGCCGGGCGCAGTCCTCGCCGAGCAAACCCGGTCGCGGCTCGACCGGAAGCGCACCGGCGAGCGGCGGCGGGAAGTCCGGTGTGAACGCCGGCGGTGGGCAGTCCGGTGTGAACGCGGGCGGCGGGAAGGTCATCACCCCCGAGCAGCTCGCCGCGGACCAGGCCGGCATCGATGCCGCAGCCGCCGAGGTGAGCGCGGCTACGCAGAACCTCGCGCAGGCGACGCTCACCAGCCCGATCGCGGGCACTGTCGCAGCAGTCGGACTCAGCCCGGATGCAACCGTCGGCGCATCGTCCTCCAGCGCGACCGTCACGATCATCGGAGGCGGTGCGAAACAGGTCACCACGACCGTCGGGCTCGCCGACATCGACAAGGTGAAGGTCGGCGACAAGGCCTCGGTCAAAGTCGATGGAGTGTCGACGCTCTTGACTGGCACCGTCTCGTCGATCGGCCTGCTGAACAGTACGACCGGCTCGACGACGACCTACCCGGTCAAGATCCTGCTCGATCCCAGCGGGGCAAAGCTGTACGACGGCAGCGGGGCCTCGGTGTCGATCACAGTCAACGCGGTTCGAGACGTCCTGACGGTTCCGAGTTCGGCGGTGCATCATCTGGGCGTGCTGAACACGGTGAGCGTCTTGAAGCGAGGCAAGGTCTCGACGGTTCGCGTAACGCTCGGAGCGGTCGGCGCGGATCTGACGCAGATCAAGTCGGGCCTCGCCGTTGGTGATCACGTGGTGCTCGCCGACCTCAGCGCTCCGCTGCCATCGGGCGGATTCAACCCTGCGAACAACCGCGGTGGTCTCTTCGGCGCTGGTGGCGGCGGCGGTGGCGGTCTTGCCGGCCGCGGGAATCGCGTTCGATAATGGCGCGTCGGTCGTTCTCAGGTGATCGCCGCGTCGATCCGATCGAGCAGCCACGAGGGACCCTGGACGTGGACGCCTCGGGCAAGGCGTTGCCGTAGGCCGCGATCGGCTGTGATCACAAGGGTCTGCGCATCGGCCTGCTGCATCAGGTGAGCCTGGGTGACGATTGCCGTATCGCCATCCGCCGCCGCGGGATGGACGCTGATCGCGGCGTCCCACCAGCGCGTCTGTGCTGCCTCGTCAGCCAAGGGCTTTGCCTCGCCCTCGACCACGAGAACCACCCGCGGCAGCATGCCGGCCAGCTCGCCGCCTGACACGCCGTCGGGCAATGATCGTGCGTCGATGCCTTCTCGAGCAACCCGGGCGAGCTGCTCGCGCAGGCGACGGGCGGCGCCGAGTCTGTCCCGCCACCAGCCGCCCGGCCTGGAGCCGACGACGTTGGCCGCGTCGATGACGATCGTCAGCGGTCGGGGCGGCCGGCGCAGGCGTGGCCATATGTCGGCGAAGCCGTGGTGCAGTGGAAGCGCGTCGACGTCGTCGAGCGCCCACCAGCAGACCTCGGTGCTCTCGGCATTCTTCGCCCGGGGCTCGAGCGGCCGAAGGGGGCGAGCGACGATCGTCGTATACGACCACCCGCCGTGGTCGTCGAGCCACCAGCCGACCGGCGCGACAGCGGCCGGATCGATGTCGGCCTCCTCGTGTGCCTCGCGCAACGCGGTTTCGACGGCATCCTCATGACTGTCGCGCGCGCCGCCGGGCATACCCCAGGTACCACCCTGGTGCGTCCAGGGCGCGCGGTGTTGCAGAAGGGTGGCTCGGTCGCCGGCGATGAGCAGTCCCGCGGCGCCGAATCGCCCCCAGTGGCGGTGACCTCGACCGCAACGCACCCAACCGTCGCCGTCGCCGTCCATGACCAGATTCCTACCCGATGGCGCGAAGCAGGCGGGGGAGGTGTGACGCCGGCCCGCCAGGTCGCCTCTCGGCAAAAGGCCGCTCGTAGCGGCAAGTGTGGGACCGGGGGCCATGGATCGGGCCGGCGTCGTCGTCTACGGTACCTGGTCGACCGGGCATCGTAGGGTGGATGCCGTTCGCGGCCTCTGCAGAAGGTGAGTGATATGGCTGACCAGCCGGCGCGGCCGCACCGTCCCGCCGTGTATGCCGACCTCACCTCGCTCATCGATGCCGCGGGCGGGCAGACGCCACGCAGCCGAGCCGAGATCGCGGCGGCCACCGCGCACGTCCTCGTCACTGCGGCGCGGGAACAGACCGATCCGGACCGACTCGTCGGTCTGGCCGACTCTGTCGGCATCGACACTCTTGCCGAACTCTGGCGTGACTGCGATCCGATCAGCCTGCCTGGTGTCCTGTGGGTCCTCTACCTGCTTCGGCAGTGGTGCCACTCGCGCCCCGACGAGGTGGCCAGGCTCTGGCGCACGGGCGAGGCCTTCGCGGGCGCTGAGGCCGTCGTTGCCGGGGTGGGCCTGCACGCCGGCCCTGACGACATCCGGCAATTGGCCGACTCGGTGCTCGGTGGCGCCTATCGCGGCGACTTCGCCGTCGCTCTCGAGCGGGCAGCAGCCTTCTTCCGGGTGATCGCGGCCGGTCGGCGTGAAGCCGCGAACGGTGCCGCGCACGATTCGGAATTGACGCTGGCCGTTCGCAACGAGCGCACGGCAGCCAATCTCGCGGCCGCAGCCCGTGCTTGGCGCGATGGCACCCTGCACTAGTCGCGCCCACCGACAATTTCCCGCCCGGTTATCCACAGCGCCCCGCGTCATCCACAGATCCTCCGATCGAGTCCTGGCGAGCCGCCCGTCCCACGAGACTCGCTCCCATGACCGATGTGAATTCCGATTCCCCCACCCTGCGCGTGCGCGATCCCGGCGACCTGATCGAGGCGATTCCCTACCTGCTCGGCTTTCATCCCCGCGACAGCCTGGTCGTCGTCGGCCTTGACGGCTCGCAGGTCGGTGTCACCGCTCGAGTCGATCTTGCCGAACTGTCCGACGCCTCCGTGGTTCCGGCCACCCTGCAGATCATGAGCAACGGCGGGGCGACGCACGCCGTCGCGGCGATCTATGACGAGTCGTGTGCCGGCTCGGTTCGGTACCCGCTCCCGCACGCCGAACTCGTGGCCGAGGCGGGCGAGTGCGCCGCCCGTGCGGGCATCGATCTCGTCGATATCTTGCTGGTGGCCGACGGGCGGTGGTGGTCCTACATCTGCTCCGACGGTGAGTGCTGCCCGCCCGAGGGACGCAAGATTCCCGGCGACGCGTCGCCCGCCGCAGCCACGGCGACCTACGCCGGCCTCGTCGCATTGTCCGATCGCGACGAGCTTTCGGCCGCCCTACGCCCGGATGACGACGCGAGCAGAGCCTTGCTCGAGCCCCTGCTCATCGAGCAGGAGAACACGGCCATGGCCGCTGTCCTCTCAGGGCGTGGCGAGCGGCATCGGCGCGCGGTCAAGCGCGCGATCTTCGCGGCAGCCCGAGACGCCGACGGATCCTTGTTCCCCGGTGGCTCGGGTTCGCTGTCTGATCAGGTGGTGTGCCGGTTCGCGGCTGCGCTCACCGAACCGTCCATCCGCGACGCGGTGTGGCTTGCGATCGACCAGCGGCGCCTGGACGGGCGGTCGCTGTGGCGTGAGATCAGCCGCCGCGTGCCGTCGCCCTATGACGCCGCAGCCCTGTTCCTGTTCGGTTGGGCCAGCTGGCGTGAGGGCAACGGGCCAAGTGCGAGCATCGCAGTCGAGCGCGCCCTCGCAAGCGACCCCGGTTACACCGCAGCCGAACTGCTGCGGGGGGCGCTGGCGCACGGTCTGGATCCCCGACGTACGCCGCGCCTGCGCATACCGAAATCAGCGTGATGAATTCTCGCGCAGCTGCGGACACAGCGCAGTTTGCGTCACAGGGCAGCTTCGTGCGGAGTTACCGGCCTCGGCAGCTGCGAACCGCCGCACAATGCCTCATCGACTGCGGCTGCGCAGGCCCTGCCCTCCGCGATCGCCCACACGACGAGACTCGCCCCGCGGGTGGCGTCGCCACAGGCGTAGACCCCGTCAGCCGCGGTGCGCCACGCATCGTCGACGACCGCGGTGCCCTGCCTCGGGTGCGACTCGACGCCCAGTGCATCGAGCAGCTCCGGCACGTCGGTACCGACGAACCCGGCCGCCAGAAGTACGAGCTCGGCGGGCAGTTCGGTTCGAGACCCGGCCACCGGCCGGAACTCCTTACGGCCGTGCACCCGGACGATCTCCACCTGCTCGACGATTGCGGCACGCACCGCTCCCTGGGCATCGCCCACGAACTCGACGACCTCACGCGACCACGCCTCGTGGACACCCTCGTCGTGCGCAGGCGACACCCCACGGTTACTGGGTGCCGACGGCCATATCGGATTGACCAGGCTCGGTCGTGGTTCGGGGCGTGGATTGTGGTCGAGAACGGTCACCGAAAGCGCGCCCTGCCGATTGGCCGTGCCGAGACAGTCCGCGGCAGTGTCACCGCCGCCGACGATAATCACGTGTTTTCCAGCCGCGTCGATATCGGCGACGTCGATATCGCCCGCCTGAACCCGGTTGCCGAGCGGCAGGTACTGCATCGCCTGATGCACGCCGGTGAGTTCCCGCCCCGGGTAGGTCAATTCGCGTTGACGCAGGGCACCGACCGCCAACACGATCGCGTCGTAGCGCTCGCGGAGGCGCCCGATGTCGGACGAGCCGATGCCGGTGTTGATCTGGAATACCGTGCCCTCGTCGGCCATTTGAGCGATACGGCGGTCGATGATCGACTTCGGCATCTTGAAGTCGGGAATCCCGTAGCGCAGCAGGCCGCCGAGACGGTCGTCGCGTTCGAAGACGGTCACGTCGTGACCTGCCCGGGTCAGTTGCTGGGCCGCGGCGAGACCAGCGGGTCCCGAACCGACCACGGCCACGCTCCGGCCGGTTCGCTCGGCTGGCTGTTGCGGGCCGAGCAGTCCATCGTCAAATGCTCGTTCAACGATGGAAACCTCCACCTGCTTGATCGTCACGGGATCTGTGTTGAGTGCTAGTACGCATGCCGCCTCGCACGGTGCCGGACAGATCCAGCCAGTGAATTCCGGAAAGTTGTTGGTGGCATGCAGTCGTTCGCTCGCACTGAGGTAGTCGTCGCGAGCGACGAATTCGTTCCATTCCGGGATGAGGTTTCCGAGTGGACATCCGGCGTGGCAGAACGCGACTCCGCAGTCCATACAGCGTGAGGCTTGCTGCGCGACGACCTCGGGTGTTGAGCGCAGGTAGATGGGACGCCAGTCGCGTACCCGTTCTGCGGCGGGACGTTTGGGGACGTCGCTGCCGCCGTACTTGAGAAAGCCCTGCGGATCGTGCGCCACGAAATAAGCCTCCGACAGTCTCGACATCCTGCCCGCGGGGACGTACCTGAACCGGCCAATGGCCGAATCTGCGGGGTGAGCGAGACTGCGGTGGCTCGCGAACCTGTGGCGAGTCTAGCGGTGGGTGTCGTGAGCACGCATCGCTACGGCCTCACGTAGCGAGTGCACCGACCGATCGGTCGGTCATGCGACCTGCTGGTGCGTGACATTATCGACGACCGCGACAAAGACATGGTCGCCGACGAAGCGGTCGAACGACGTGCGGGCGCCATCGGCCCAGATCTCGACGCCGTCGGCGGTCGCTGCTACCCGCAGGGTATGGCCAGGTCGCAGACCCGCATCGTTGAAACGGCCCATCAAGTCGGCGTCGGCTTGAACCTGCTCGCTGATCCGGTCGATGCGGACCACCGCGTCAGGCAGTTGCGCGGCCGCGGTGAGGGTTATCAGGCTGGTCGACTTGTCCGTGGTGGCGAACGGAAGGCCGAGCTCGTCGAGTCCCGGGATCGGATTGCCATGTGGGCACACCAGCGGCTTGGCGAGCATGCCGACGATGCGCCGCTCGACGGCGTCGCTCATGACGTGCTCCCACCGGCATGCCTCGATGTGCAGATGTTCCCAGTCGAGTCCGATGACGTCGGCGAGCAGGCGTTCGGCAAGTCGGTGCTTGCGCATCACCGCGATCGCCTCGTGGCGTCCCTTCTCGGTCAGCTGCAGGTGACGATCGTCGGCGACGTGCAACAGGCCGTCGCGCTCCATCCGGGCAACGGTCTGGCTCACGGTGGGCCCGCTCTGGCTCAGGCGCTCGGCGATTCGCGCGCGCAGCGGGATGACGCCCTCCTCCTCGAGCTCGTACACGGTCCGCAAATACATCTGGGTCGTGTCGATGAGTTCGCTGTGATGGCTCACGGGCCCAATCTCCGCTCGGTATGGCTGGACACATGTTAGAACGGACGCCGTGCCTCATGGGGTTGCGCCGAACGCCTGCGGTCACCGAGCGTGTACTGAGATGCGTTTGTGCGCCGGTTGATCATTGCGGACGCGCTCACTGTATGGCAGGACCACGCCGTTCTGATCGATGTTCGCCGGCGGCACGGCGGCACGGCGGGCCCAGTTTCGACGAGTTCGTCGCCGGCCGTCTTCCCGGCGCAGTCTGGGCTGATCTCGAAACCGACTTCACCGATCAGTCCGGCACCGGCGAGGGCAGCTAGTGTCCTCCGCCGTTGATTCGTTTAATAAGTCGTCCTAGTGAGTCGAGGATCTGTTCTGCGGTCTTGGTCCAGATGAAGGGCTTCGGGTTCTCGTTCCAGGTTTTGACCCAGGCGCGGATGTCGGCTTCGACGGCGTGGACGCTGTGGTGGTCGCCGCGGCGCAGCAGGTCGTCGGTGATGTAGGCGAACCAGCGTTCGACCTGGTTGATCCAGCTCGAATACGTCGGCGTGTAGTGCATGTGGAAGCGCGGGTGCGCGGCGAGCCACTTCTTGATCGCCGGGCTCTTGTGGGTGCCGTAGTTGTCGCACACGAGATGCACGTCGAGATGGGCCGGCACCTCGCCGTCGATCTTGGTCAGGAACTTCTTGAATTCGATCGTGCGGTGTCGTCGGTGCAGCGAGCTGATGACGGTGCCGTCGGCGGTGTTGAACGCCGCGAACAGGCTGGTGACCCCGTGGCGCACGTAGTCGTGGGTCCGTTTCTCCGGCATGCCCGGCATCATCGGGAACGCCGGCTGCGAACGGGCCAGCGCCTGCAGCTGGCTCTTCTCGTCCACGCACAGCACCACCGCACCGTCGGGCGGGTTCAAGTACAGGCCGACGACGTCGAAGACCTTGTCCACGAACAGCGGGTCGTTGCTGAGCTTGAACGTCTCGGCCCGGTGCGGCTTGAGCTCGAAGGCCTTCCAGATCCGGCCGATGCTCGACGGCGACAGGCCGCTGCGCTGCGCCATCTTCGCCCGCGACCAGTGCGTCGCGTTCGCCGGCGTGGCCTCCAACGTCGCCACGACAACGTCCTCGACCTGATCGGCGGTAATCGACGACGGCCGACCCGGGCGCGGCTCGTCGCTCAAACCCTCGAGCCGCAACTCGACGAACCGGGCCCGCCACTTGCCCACGGTCTGCGGCGTCACCTGCTCGTGCGCGGCGACCTGCTTGTTGTCCAACCCGTCCGCGCACGCCAACACGATCCTCGACCGCAACGCCAACGCCTGCGCCGACGAACGCCGCCGCGCCCACCGGCGCAGCTGATGACGCTCGTCATCGCTCAACTCCAACACGGCCTTCGGGCGACCTGAACGCGGCACACACCATTCTACGACTTATTACACGAATTTCAGGCGAGCGACACTAGTGTCGCGCGTCTGAATCTCGTTTACGGGTGGCGTGGGGCAGGATCTCGTCGGCGGTCTTGGTCCAGATGAACGGGTGGCGGCGCTCGTTCCAGCCGTCGATGAAGGTGCCGATCGCGGTGATGAGTTGTTTGACGCTGTCGAAGGATCCGCGGCGGATCGCTTGGCGGGTGATGATCCCGAAGAAGACCTCGACCAGGTTCAGCCAGGACCCGGAGGTCGGCGTGAAATGCAGCGTGATCCGCGGGTGCTTGGCCAGCCAGGCGTTGATGTCGTCGTGCTTGTGGGTGTGGTAGTTGTCCACGACCACGTGCAGCTCGCGCCGCGGGTAGGCCCGGGCGACCTTCTTGAGGAAGTCGAGGAACTCGGCCTTGCCGTGGCGTTCATAGCACTGATCGGTCACCTTGCCGGTGGCGATCTCCAACGCGGCGAACAGCGTGGTCGTGCCGTTGCGCTTGTAGTCGTGGGTGGCCTTCTCCGGCAGCCCGGGCCGCAGCGGCAGGATCGGCGCGGTCCGGTTCAGCGCCTGGATCTGGCTCTTCTCGTCCACGCACAGCACGATCGCGTTGCGCGGCGGGTTCAAGTACAACCCGACCACGTCGCGGACCTTGGCCTCCAGTTCGGGGTCGGTGGAGAACTTGAACGTCTCCCGCCGCCAGGGCTGCACCCGGTACTTGCGCCAGGCCCGCGCCACCGTCGCGTCCCCGATGCCCAACTGCTTGCCCAGCAGCCGGCTCGACCAGTGCGTCACCCCGAGCTTGTCCGGCGGCGGGTCCAGCGTCGCCGCGATGATCGCCGCATCATCGATCGTCTTGGGCCGGCCGCTGCGCGGCTCATCATCCAGACCGGCGATCCCGTCCGCGGCGAACCGATTACGCCACTTGATCACGGTCGGGCGCGACACCCCGAGCTGTCGCGCAGCACCGGACGTGCCGGCGCCATCGGCGACCGCGAGCACGATCCGCGCTCGCTCAGCCCGACCGGCCGACATCGTCGAGGACCTCGTCCAGGACTCCAGCGTCGCCCGATCAACAGCATCGATCTCAAAGGCGGAAGACGGCATACGCCATCATCCCACACTGTCAACTAACTAATGACGCGCGACACTAGGTGTCCAGGTAGTCCCGCAGCGCCTGCGCCCGGGAGGGATGCCGAAGCTTCGCCATCGTCTCGCGCTCGATCTGGCGGATGCGCTCGCGTGAGAGCTTGAATGCCCGGCCAATCTCGTCCAGCGTGCGCGGCTGTCCGTCGTCGAGCCCGTATCGCATGCGGACGACGGCAGCTTCGCGCGCTTCCAGCGTCCCGAGAACGGACTGCAGCTGACGGCGCATCAGCCCGGCCTCGACTGCGGCCTCCGCAGCCGGTGCGCTGTCGTCGGCGATGAAGTCGCCAAGTGACGCGTCGTCGTCGGCACCGACGGTCTGGTCGAGACTGACCAGATCGCGGGAGAGGTCGATCAGCTCACGGACCCGTTCCTCGGCGATATCGAGTTCGTCGGCGAGTTCAGCATGGCTGGCCTCACGCCCGAGTTGCTGGTTCATTTCCCGCCGGATGCGCTGCAGCTTGTTCACCTGCTCGACGAGGTGGACCGGCAGCCGGATCGTGCGTGACTGGTCCGCCATCGCTCGGCTGATCGCCTGGCGGATCCACCAGGTGGCATACGTCGAGAACTTGAATCCCTTGGTGTAGTCGAACTTTTCGACGGCCCGGATGAGCCCGAGGTTGCCTTCCTGAATCAGGTCGAGGAAGGGCATGCCATGGCCGGTATAACGCTTCGCCAGCGAGACGACCAGGCGAAGATTCGCGCGCAGGAGATGATCCTTGGCCCGTTCGCCGTCGATCACCAGGGCGCGCAGGTCGCGTTTGCGCGCGGGGCCGAAGTCGTTGGAAGACGTGAGAAGGTGCTGGGCGTAAAGGCCTGCTTCGATTCGCTTGGCAAGCTCGACCTCGTCCGCAGCGCTGAGCAGTGCGACCTTGCCGATCTCGTTGAGGTAGACGCGAACCAGGTCGGCCGAGGTCGCGGCCTCGTCGAGATCTGTGGCGGCGACAGGAGCTTGAGGTGTCGGCTCGAGCTCTACGGGTGCCGCGACATCGGCCGTCTGCTCGACGATCTCCGCCGGGGCGTCAGCAACCTTCGCCGAACGCGCACTGCGATGGCCGCGCGTGGCTATGCGCGGCTCGCTGGACGACTGGCGCCCTGCGGTCCGGGTTCGTGTGCTTCGAGAAGTTGCCACTGGGTATGACCACCTATGTTCTCGCGTGTTGCGCTTCGATCGGCACTCACCAGCTACTTCGACGGCGAGGCCCTGCGGTTCATCTTTCTTAACTGCTTTGACGCATGCGGTGTTCCCGATGCTGCACGCCGGCTAAACAGCTCTCAGGACCCGCACAGCGGCCCGAGCTGCTTACACGGCGGCGGTTCACATCTCCACAAGAACCGTGACCGGGCCGTCGTTGACCAAATCCACCTGCATATCTGCGCCGAAGCGTCCGCTTTTGACAGTTACGCCTGCTTGGCGTAGTGCTGTGGTGAACGCCACGATGAGCGGCTCGGCGATGGCGGCCGGGGCGGCAGCGCTCCATGACGGGCGTCGGCCCTTGCGGGTGTCGGCGTAGAGGGTGAACTGGCTGACGACGAGCACACCGGTGTTCGGGGTGTCGGCAACCGACCGCTCGCCGCGCAGGATCCGTAGTTCTCGCACTTTTCGGGCGAGGGCCTCTGACTGCTGCGCAGTGTCCGAGTGCGTGACGCCCACGAGGACGAGCAGTCCCGTGCCGATCGCGGCGACCGTGTCGCCGTCGACGCGCACCTCGGCGCGCTCGACGCGCTGCACCAGTGCCCTCATCGCGGCTGGGGAGGTGATGCCTGGGCGCGCAGTTGTCCGAACTGCCCGCAGCCGTCGATGCCCATCGAATAGTCCACGGGGTCGCCCACCGAATCGCGCACCGAATCATCCTGCCGGATTGCTCGGCACGGATGGTGCGACGGTGAGACGATGAAACTGTGCCGCACCCTCGTGATGACCAGCCTGCCCTGATCACGGACGCGCCGGAGAGCCTCGACGACGAGTACAACCGTCGGCGCAAGCGCTACGCGATCATGATGGCGCTTCGGGCGATATTCGTGATCGCAGCGGCGCTGACCTATCGCGTCTCGTGGATTCTGGCCGTCGCGTTCGTCGTCGGTGGCGCAGTGTTGCCCTGGTGTGCCGTCCTGCTGGCCAACGACGGGCCGCCGAAGAAAGCGCGAGCGTTTCAGGGTTACGCCGGCCGTCCCGGCGAACGCGCCCTCCCGGCCGGTAACGACGAGCGAACGATCGACGGGTGAGCGCGATGGCAGAATCCACCCCCGTGACAACTACCCAAACGCTCGAGTCACCGAAGACCTCGGACGCCGACACCGGCGATCGCGTATTCCACTACGTGCGCAAGGCCAAAATCGCCGAGAGCGCTGTACTGGGCACGATGGTCGAGGCACTGTGCGGCGAGGTGTTTCCCGTTACCCGCGCACCCAAGCCCGGTTCGCCGGTGTGCCCGAGATGCAAGGAGCTCTATGAGTCGATGCCCTCCGGCGGCGGTTCGTCGGACTGATCCTCGACATCATCAAGGCGCTGCCAGCCGCGTGGATCGAGCACCCGCGGGCGTTTGCGGGTCGGCGCCATCTGCTCGATCGCCGCGTTGAACTCCGCTCCGAGGAGCACGCCGAGTCCGAGGACGTAGAAGAACAGCAGTGCCGCGATCGGGGCGGCGAGCGTCCCGTACGCGTGGTTGTGGTCCAAGATGAATCGGATGTAGCTGCGCAGTGCAACCGAACCGGCCATGAACACACCCATGGCGAGCAGCGCACCGGGAGCGCCACGGTGCCACGGCAACCGTCGTGGCGGCGCCAGGTGATAGAGGCTGGTCAGACCGAGTAACAGCAGCACGATCACGACCGGGTAATAGGACGCGTGGATCACCGTGCTCGCCGTTGAGCGCACACTGCGCGGGAACAGTGTCGGCAACAGGCTCGGCCCGAGTACCAGCAGCGGAAGCAGGACGACGCCTAGCAGCACCGCGCCAAGGAACAGCCACAGGGCGAGCAGCCGGCTGCGCACCGCACCACGCTGGTCGCGCATGCCGTAGGCGATCGTGATCGTGTTGACGAATGTTGCCGTCGCCGACGACCCGGCCCACAGCGCCAGTAGGAACCCGATGCTGATGACGTCGATGCGCTGCCCGTGCAGGACCTCCCGCAGGGTCGGCCGGACGATCTGGGCCACGACATCCGGGCTGAATGCACGCGTGAACGTGGCATCGAGCTGCGTTTCGGTGCGGTTGACCGCATCGGGTCCGAACCACCGCGAGACGTAGCCGAGGGTGGCGACACCCGCCAGCGCCAGTGAGGGCAGGCTGAGCAACTGCCAGAAGGCTGCCTCGGCAGACAGGCCAAGGATGCGGTCATGCCAGGCCTGCGCGAGGGTGTGTCGGACCAACCACCGAATGCGATTGCCGACGCTCACGACTGAGAGTGTGCCGATCCGTGCCCTTGTTCGCGCACCCTGGCTAGCCTTCGAGCGTGTCGCACCAGCCAGCCGGCCTGGTGGCCCTCGATCTCGCGGGCGTTTTCGTCTTCGCACTGTCGGGCGGCCTGGCCGGCGTCAGAGCCCGTCTCGACCTGTTCGGAGTCGTCGTACTCGCCTCAGTGACCGCCCTGGGCGGTGGCATCGTGCGCGACACTCTGCTCGGTGCGACCCCGCCGGCATCGCTGCGGCACTGGCCCTACCTTGCTGTCCCGGCCGCGGCGGGAGTCCTCGTCTTCTGGTGCCACCCGCAGGTCAGTCGGCTGCGTCGGCTGATGCTGCTCGCCGATGCGGCCGGCCTCGCTCTGTTCACCGTCGCTGGCACCCGCCAGGCGCTTGACGCAGGCCTCGGCACAGCGGGCGCCTGCGCGGTCGGCGTGATCACCGGCGTCGGTGACGGCGTGATTCGCGACGTGCTCCTGCGTGAGATCCCGCTGGTCCTGCGTCGTGAGATCTACGCGCTCGCTGCCGCGGTCGGCGCGATCCTCATCTGCGTGGGGGATGGCGTCGGGCTGCGCAACGGCGCCTGGCAGATCGGCACGGCGTGCGTGATCTTCGGGTTGCGCGTGGTCGCCTTGCGCAGGCACTGGTCGGCACCTCGTCCGCGCTGGCTCGAGGGCCAGGCGGGCGCCTGACGCTCGCCCACTAGAGTGTCTCCGCAGATGCCCCGGCCTCTCGTCCGGGGCATCTTGTCGCGCCAGGACAGACGAGAACCGGAGGAGGGTGCCGTGGCGCAGTCGGGACAGCCCAGTTCTGTCCGGCCGCTATTGCTTCGTGGCTGGCAGCGAGCCGCACTGCAGGCTTACGAGGAGCGGCCGCACCGGGACTTTCTGGTGACGGCCACACCCGGCGCCGGTAAGACGACCTTCGCGCTCGCTCTCGCCACCCGGCTGCTGGAGCGTCGCGTCATCGACCGGGTGATCGTCGTATGCCCGACCGACCACCTGCGCACGCAGTGGGCAGAGGCCGCCCACCGAGCAGGCATCCCGCTGGACCCCACGCTCTCGAATGCGGTCGGTCCGGTGCGCCCGGACATGCTCGGCTACGTCACCACGTACGCGCAGGTGGCCGGCAAGCCCAGGCTGCACGCTGCGCGCACCGGTGCGAAGCGAACCCTCGTCGTACTCGACGAGGTGCATCACGCGGGCGATGGGCTGTCCTGGGGTGACGCGGTGGGCGAGGCCTTCGCCGATGGCGCGCGGCGCCTGTGCCTGACCGGGACGCCGTTTCGCACCAGGCCTGACGAGCTGATCCCGTTCGTCCAGTACGACACCGGGGCGGACGGTGCGATGGAAAGCCACGCTGACTTTCGCTACGGCTACCGAGAGGCGCTTCGCGACCGGGTCGTGCGGCCGGTCGTCTTCGCCGCCTATACGGGCACGTCGCGCTGGCGAAACAGCGCGGGCGAGGTCGTCGCCGCAAGCCTGTCCGAGACGAGCACGAAGCGCACCGAGGCGGTCGCGTGGCGCACCGCCCTCAACCCGGCAGGGCAATGGGTGCCACATGTCATCGCCGCCATGGACGAGCGGATCAGTCAGTTGCGCGAGTCCGGGATGCCCGATGCCGCCGGCATCGTGCTGGCCAGTGACCAGGACGACGCGCGCGCCTACGCCGCGATCGTCGAGCGTGTGACAGGCGAGGCGCCGGTCGTGATCCTCTCCGACGACCCGAAGGCGAGTGCCAAGATCGCCGCATTCGCCTCCGGTGACCAGCGTCACGCGGTGTGCGTCCGAATGATCTCCGAGGGCGTCGACATCCCGCGCGCGGCCTGCCTGGCGTGGATGACCTCCTACCGCACGCCGCTCTTCTTCGCGCAGGCGGTCGGCCGGGTCGTGCGGACCCGCGGGCACCACGAGTCGGCGACGGTATTCCTTCCTGCGGTACGCCCGCTGCTCACGCTGGCGGCCGATCTCGAGGACGAGCGCAACCATGTCATCCCGCCGCCTGAGGCGACGGGGGAGTTGCTCGACATCGAACCGGTCGAGCGCGAGCCGGGCGAGGGGCCCGGTTATGAAGCGCTCGACGCGGAGGCGGAGTTCGCACACGTGCTGCACGGCGGCCGCGCCCTCCTCGGCGGCGAATTGTCAGCCGAGGACGAGGAGTTCCTCGGCCTGCCCGGGCTGCTCTCGGCCGAACAAACCGCGATGCTGCTGGCCCAACGCGATGCCGCGGCCCGCAGCCGGGCGAGGTCGGCCGCATCCGACGACGCCGGGCCGGACGTCGCGACCTGGCGAGCCGCCGCCGAGCTTCGCCGCGAGGTCAATCGCCTGGTGAGCGTGGTGGCCGCGAGAGTGGGCCAACCGCATGCGCAGATCCACGCCCAGCTTCGGCGGGCCGTGCCCGGGCCGCCGTCGGCGTCGGCGAGCGCGGAACTGCTCGAGCAGCGCCGCGACCACCTGATGGCCCTCATCGCGAGCTGACTCACGGACCGGCGAGTCGAGGTCGGAAGCGTTCACGCGTTACCTTGTCGGAGTGCCCGTCCTGAGCCTTGTGCTGGCTGCGCTCGCAGCCACGGGTAACGCGCTTGCCGCGGTCATGCAGCGAAAGGCGGCGCTGCAGGAGCAGGACAGTGACTTCGGGCGGGGCGTCATGCTTCGCCTTATGCACAATCCGGTGTGGATCGTCGGCATCCTGGCCATGGTCGCTGCCTTCGGATTGCACGCAACCGCACTCAACCTCGGCGAGCTGTCGGCAGTCGAACCGATCATCGCGCTGGAGCTCCCGCTGTCGCTGCTGTTCGCATCCTGGGCGTTCTCGTCCCGACTTGGCCGTCTCGAATGGGCAAGCACGATCACGATGACCGGTGGAGTGATCGTGGTGCTCACCGCGTTGTCGCCGACTCCGGGCAAGCCGACCGGCGTCAACCACATCACCTACGTTCTTGCCGGAGGCGGCACTGCGGGCACCGTAGGTCTGCTGTACGTACTTGGTCAGCTGGGCAGGGGACCGTTTCGCGCGGCATGCCTCGGTGCATCGGCTGGAACCAGCTTTGGCCTGACGGCCAGCCTGGTGAAGGAATCGGTCACGCAGCTCTCCGATCGAGGGTTGTTCGGTCTGGTGTCGACCTGGCAGACCTACGCGGCGATCAGCTTCGGTGTGCTCGGCGTAGTGCTCGTTCAGGCGGCCCTGCACGCGGGTCGCCTCGTTGCCGCCCAGCCCGGCATCACGCTGATGGACCCACTTGTCTCCACGCTGTGGGGGGTGCTCGTCTTCAACGAGCAGACGCGCACCGGCATCTACCTGGTCATCGCCGCGCTCGGTGCATTCGCGATGCTCGCGAGCGTGCTCGTGCTGGCCCGCTCCCCGCTGCTGGAGTCGAGCGAAGACGACCAGCCCGCGGTCGACCGAGCAGGCGCGAGCGATCAAGCGGCCTACCCCCACCTGGCCTGAGGCGGCGACGTGGTCTATCTGGTCGGGGTCGCCGCGGCGGTGTGCCTCGGCCTCGGGTACGTCCTGCAGCAGCGCGCCGCGTCGCTTGCCCCGATTGAGGACCTGCTGTCCTGGCGGCTGCTGATCGACCTGTTGCACAAGCCCCTCTGGCTGTGGGGTGTTGGCAGCATGGTGGTCGGGCAGTTGCTGGGTGGTCTCGCCCTGCAGATGGCGTCGGTCGCCCTCGTCGAGCCGCTGTTGTCGGCGAATCTGCTGTTCGCGTTCATCATCGCGGCGATCCTCTCCGACCGGCGGGTGCGATGGCACGAGGTCGGCGGCGCGCTGTTGCTCAGCGTCGCGCTGGGGGCGTTCCTGCTCGTCGGCAACCCGCGCAGCACGCACGACCCGCGTCCGGCGCGGGTCTGGATTCTGATTGCGCTGGCCGTCGTTGCCGGAGCCGTCTTCGTCCTGGTCGTCGTCGCGAAGAATCAGCACCTCATCGCCGAGGCGGTGCTGCTCTCGACCGCAGCCGGCCTGCTCTACGGTTTGCAGGACGCCGCCACCCGAGAATCTTTGCTGCGGGCTGAGCACGGCGTCGCCAGGATGTTCTACAGCCCGTGGACGTATCTGGTCGTGATCGCGGCTGTCACCGGGCTCCTGCTCGCGCAGAGCGCGTTCAAGGCGGGTTCGCTCTCGCATTCGCTGCCACCGCTCACGGCCGCCGAGCCGCTCGCCGGGATCGGCCTCGGTGTCGGCTTGCTCGCTGACCGGGTAGCGGTAACCCCCGGCCACCTCGCCGTCGAGGCAGCGTGCGGGGCGGCCGTTATCCTCGGCGTCTATTTGATCGCCACCTCGCGCACGCTCAACCGTCCGCATCGGGGTCGCCGCCCGCGCGGGTAGGAGCCCGACGCGTTGCCTTCGCACACAGCAACGGCGGGCACCGCGGATGAGGTCCGCGATGCCCGCCGCAGTGCTGCCGCTAGCGAACCGGCCGGGGCATGCCCTTGACCGCGGCGGCGCCCACCTTCTGCGAACTGCTGCCGGTCTTGGCAGCGCTCGGGGCGGTGGCCGCGTCAGGCACCGGCACGGGAAGCGGCTCGCAGGTCGCGTCCGGGCCATTGCCGGGCTTGCGGGCCGGCAGCTTTCCACTGGCCAGATAGTCGGCGATCTGATCGTCGAGGCAGGCGTCGCCGTCGAGGGAATTAGCGTGTGACGTGCCTCCTGGCAGCGCGATCAGGCTCGAGTTCGGGTAGAGCTTGCGAACCTGCAGGCTGCCCTCGTACGGCGTGGCCGCGTCGAGGGTCTCGTCGATCAGCAGTGCGCTCTGCACCTTGCTGCCGTCGATCGTGATCGGTGTCTGGGCCTTGGCCGGCCAGTACAGGCACGGTGCGTTGAACCAGGCGTTGGCCCAGGTCTCGAACGGCGCCCGGGCGAAGGTCTTCCAGTTGTCGTGCGCCCAGGTGCTCCACTGCTGCGGCCACTGGACATCGGTGCACTGAACCCCGTTGTAGACCGCGAAGCCGTTGTCGTCGCCGAGGCCGTCCGCGCCGAGGTACTCGTCCTCGAGGTTCGCGACGTCGTTGTTCTGGATGTAGCGGGCGAACGCGTCGGCCAGGTCGAGCCAGGTCACCTGGTAGTAGCCGGCGTAAAGGAAGATGTCGACCCACTCGTCGCCGCCGATCTTGCCGTCGGCAGGGTGGAACGTCAGATTGGCCTCGATCTTGTAGAACAGCGTCTCGACTGCCTTCTCGGTCTTGCCCAGGTGGTAGACGTCGTCGTACTTCGCAAGCCAGCCGAACCAGATCTTGATGTTCTGGTTGAACGCGACGTCCTGGTTCAGGTTGGCTTCGTACCAGACGTTGCGCGGGTCGACGTTGCTGTCGAGCACCATGCGCCGCACGTGGGTCGGGAACAACGTGCTGTACACCTGGCCGAGGTAGGTGCCGTAGGAGAAGCCGTAGTAGTTGATCTGATCGACGCCGAGAGCCGCCCGGATACTGTCCATGTCGTTGGCGGCATCGACTGTCGTCAGGTGCGCCAGGATCGGCCCGTTGTTGGCCGCACACGCATCGGCGTAGCCCTTGGAGCGGGCCAGCCACTTCTGCAGGTCGGAGGACTGGACCGGGATGTAGGCCGGACGATTGAAGTCGAAGTAGTTCGGGTCGCAGGAGACAGCAGGCTGGGATGACCCCACCCCGCGCGGGTCGAAGCCGATCCAGTCGTAATAGTCACCGGCGTGGTTGGGCACGAACTGGCCCAGCCGCGACAGGCCGAGGCCCGACCCACCGGGACCACCGGGATTGACGAGCATGACGCCCTGGGCCTGCGAGTCGGGCACCTTGTGCATGATGCGCGACACCGCGATCTTGATCTGGGCGCCGCTCGGTTCGCTGTAGTCGAGGGGCACCGGCAACAGTGCGCACTGTGCGCCGGCGGCCTGCAGGCGCGAGTCGACGCACGTGCCCCAGTCGATCGTGTCGTGCGGCGCGGCCTTCGAGCCGGGCGCGGCGCCGACGGGCGCAACGCCCGACGCCACGAGGATGCCGGCGGCGAGGACGCCGACGACTCCGGCAATGGTCAGTTTCGTTCTCATCGCAGCATCGGTCCCCTTACCGGACGGCCTGTGACGCAGTGCGACGTACCCTGCCAGTCAGGTTTAACTGATACAGGACACCACATCGGACCCGGGTGCCTTTGGCACCAGCCGATCAGGGCTGGAAGCGGTAGCCCATGCCGGGTTCGGTGATCAGGTGCCGCGGGCGGCTCGGCTCGGGCTCGAGCTTGCGTCGAAGCTGAGCCATGTAGATGCGCAGGTAGCTCGGATCGGTGTGCTCCGGGGCTCCGCGCAACTCGGTGAGCAGCGCCCGTCCGGTGATCAGTTTCCCGGGATGGCGCAGCAGCATCTCGAGCAGGTGCCACTCGGTCGGCGTCAGGTGGATGCGTTCGCCGTCGCCCCGGCTCGCCGTCTTGGCGGCGAGGTCAACCTGGACATCACCGATCGTGACCGGCGGAGCAGCGTCGGCCGTCGATGCCCGTCGGGTGGCCGCGCGAAGCCGGGCAAGCAACTCCTCCATGCTGAACGGCTTGGTGACGTAGTCGTCGGCACCGAGGTCCAGCGCCTGCACCTTGTCGCTGCTGCCTGCGCGGGCAGAGAGCACGATGATCGGCGTCGTCGTGTACTCACGCACTGCCCGGATGACGTCCAAGCCGCCCACGTCCGGAAGTCCGAGATCGAGCAGGATCACGTCGTATTCGGCGTCGGCTGCGGCGGTCAGCGCTTTCGTCCCGGTATCCGCCTCGGTGACCGCGTAGCCGCGAGCGACCAGGTTCATCGCCAGCGCCCGTAGCAATGAGCGCTCATCGTCGACGACCAGGACGCGGGTCATGGCGCCGCCGGCAACGTGACGATCAGGGTCGCGCCGCCTCCCGGGGTCTCGTCGGTGCGGATGGAGCCGCCCATTGCCTCTGTGAAGCCCCGGGCGATGGCCAGCCCCAACCCAACCCCGGCTCCTTGCGCCGGTGAGTCGTCGTGGCGCTGGAAGGCCATGAACACGGCTTGCGCCTCCTGTGCGGGAATCCCCGGTCCCCGGTCGATGACCCGCAGTTCGACACTGCCGCTATGGGCACTAGCGGCGATTCGCACATTCCGTCCTGGCGGCGAGTAGCGCAGCGCGTTCTGTACGAGATTCGCGATGGCTCGTTCGAGCAGTCCGGCATCGGCGATCACCTCGGGCAGGTCAGGCGGAATGTCGAGGTCGACCTCCTGCTGCGGCGCGGCATGATCGAGCGCCCGCGCCACGACGTCCTCGAGGCTCACCGGGGCGCACAGCACGGGAAGTACGTCGGCCTGCAAGCGTGAAAGGTCGAGCAGGTTGGTGACGAGGTCGGTGAGACGGTCGAGCGCGGCGTCAGCCGTTTCGAGCAGCTCGCGTCGTTCGGTGTCGCCCCAATCGAGTTCGGACAGATCCGGTGCTCGCAGACTGGTGATGGCCGCCTTCGCCGATGCTAATGGCGTGCGCAGGTCGTGGCTCAGTGCGTTGAGCAAGGCCGTGCGTACCCGCTCGGACTCCTCGAGCGGCTCGAGGGCCGCTGCGGCTTCGGCGAGTTGACGCTGGCGGTAGGCGACGCCGACCTGCGCTGCGAATGCGGACAGGACGCGCTGATCCTCGGCCGGCAGCGAACGCCCGCGCAGCACGAGTGTCTGGTCGTCGTCGATCGGCGCCACGGCATCGCCGTCGGCCGGACTGGCGGGCGGATCGGGACCGACCGTCGCAACCGTGTGCCATTGGCCGGGCGAGCCGGCGCCGGACGCGGTGTCGGGGCGGCGCTGCACCAGACTGACGCTGCGCATGGAGAAAGTCTCGCGTACGCGATCGAGCAGCACCGCCAGGCCCTGTTCGCCGCGCAGCAGGCTGCCGGCGAAAGTCGACAGCGTCTCTGCCTCGGCGCTCGCCCGCGCGGCCTGCGACGAACGGCGAGCGGCCAGGTCGACCACCTGGGACACGAGCACCGCGGCCAGCAGGAAGATCACGAGCGCGAGGATGTTCTCCGGTTCGGCAATGGTGAACGTGTGCAGTGGCGCGACGAAGAAGTAGTTGAGCAGCAGGCTGGCTGCGACTGCCGCGCCCAGCGCCGGATAGAAGCCGCCCACGAGGCTGGTGATGATCACCGTCAGCAAGAACAGAGACACGTCCGCGGCGAGTGAGAGATCCGGACGTAGTGCCGCACATAACGGAGTGAGAGTGCCCAGTAGGAGTATCGCCGTCACCAGGCCGGCCAAGCGGCGGCGAGGGGTTAGTCCCGCTGCGACGGAAGGCAGCGCGCGGCCGCGTCCGGCGTAGTCGTGGCTGACCATGTGGACGTCGATGTGGCCCGAGCGACGGGTCACCAGCGCGCTGGTGCCCGGGCCGGTGAGAGCGGCAACCCAGGGCCGCCGCCGGGAGGCGCCCAGGACGATCTGCGTCGCATCGACGCTGCGGGCGAACTCCAGCACGGCCTGTGCCACGTTGTCACCGACGACCGAGTGATAGGTGCCGCCGAGGGATTCGACGAGCAATCGCTGCCCGACCAGGCCCGACACTCCCGCCTCGGCCAGGCCGTCACTGCGCGCGACGTGCACCGCCAGCAGGTCACCGCCGGCGCTACGAGCGGCGATGCGCGACGCCCGGCGGATCAGCGTCTCGCCCTCCGGCCCACCGGTCAGCGCGACGACGATCCGCTCACGGGTCTCCCAGGTGCTCGTGATGCCGTGCTGCTCGCGGTATCGCTGCATGCCCTCCTCGACGGAGTCGGCCAGCCACAGCAGGGCTAGCTCGCGCAGCGCGGTCAGGTTGCCCGGCCGGAAATAGTTGCCGAGCGCCGCATCGACCTTCTCGGGTGGATAGATGTTGCCGTGGGCCATGCGCCGACGCAGCGCCTCCGGCGTCATGTCGATCAGCTCGATCTGCTCGGCGGCACGCACGACCGAGTCCGGAACGGTCTCTCGCTGCGGCACCCCGGTGATCTCCGTGACGACGTCGTTGAGCGATTCGAGGTGCTGAATGTTGACCGTGCTGATGACGTTGATGCCGGCCTCGAGCAGCGTCTCGACGTCCTGCCAGCGTTTCTCGTGCCGGCCTGAACCCGGGACGTTCGTGTGCGCCAACTCGTCGACCAGTGCCAGCGCCGGCCGGCGCGCCAGGACGGCGTCCAGGTCCATCTCCTCGAACTCGGCGCTGCGATAGCGAACCTTCTTCCGCGGCGCGATCGGCAGGCCGTCAAGCCGCTCGGCCGTATGTTTCCGGCCGTAGGTCTCGACGTACGCGACCAGGACGTCTGTGCCGCGGCTCTGCCGGCGGGAAGCCTCGTCGAGCATGGCGACGGTCTTGCCGACGCCAGGCGCTGCGCCCAGATAGATCCGCAGTGTTCCGCGTGGCATCTGCCGAACACCTCCCGTCGAGCCGCATTCTGCACACGATCGCAGGTATCAAGGACGGATCGGGGATCGGCGCACCGGCGCCACTCCGGCTCGGGTGGCCGTCTTGGCGCCCAGTTCCGGACGGCCTGTCAAAACCTGCCACGATGGCGGGAACCCGTGACGAGCCGTTTCGGAGCCCCTCCCGCCTGGGTAGAACCTCGTTCGCTCCCGGCGAAACGTGGCGACCGTCGCACAAAGTCGGGCATGCAGAAGGCCTCCGGCTGGTTGGATGGGGTGATGAAGGCGTAGCGAACACCGCCTTCAGCAACCAGGTCGAGCAGACGAGAGAAGGTGCCGTGACCACCACACTGAGCGCGAGTCGACTCACCGCTAGCGAGCGCTGCGACCGCTGCGGCGCCCAGGCATACGTACGGGTGACTCTGCAGTCAGGATCGAACCTGCTGTTCTGCGCCCATCACGCTCGCCAGTACGAGCCGCGCCTGCGCGAACTCGACGCGACGATCGAGGACGAAACGATCCGCCTCGCCGACACCCCGGCTGTCGCGGCCCTCGACGAGCGCTGAGTCGAGCCAGCGCTGAGTCGAGCCACTCGCCGCCGGCCGAGGTAGTCCGAGAGCCGAAGTAGTCAGAACCCATAGCCCCTGTGAATCAGGGGCTTCTGCGAGCCTCGAAGATCGAACTCAGTCCAGGTAGTCGCGCAGCACCTGCGAACGTGACGGATGACGCAGCTTCGACATCGTCTTGGACTCGATCTGACGGATCCGCTCGCGAGTGACTCCGTAGACCTGGCCGATCTCGTCCAGGGTGCGCGGCTGCCCGTCGGTCAACCCGAATCGCAGCTTCACAACACCGGCCTCGCGCTCGGACAGGGTCTGCAGCACCGATTGCAGTTGGTCCTGCAGCAGCGTGAACGACACCGCGTCGACTGCCACGACCGCTTCGGAGTCCTCGATGAAGTCCCCGAGTTGGCTGTCGCCCTCGTCGCCGATGGTCTGGTCGAGGCTGATCGGTTCGCGCGCGTACTGCTGGATCTCGAGGACCTTGTCCGGCGTGATGTCCATTTCCTTGGCGAGCTCTTCAGGCGTCGGCTCGCGGCCGAGGTCTTGCAGCAGCTCACGCTGGATGCGGCCGAGCTTGTTGATGACCTCGACCATGTGCACCGGGATACGGATGGTGCGGGCCTGATCGGCCATGGCCCGGGTGATCGCCTGGCGGATCCACCAGGTGGCGTACGTCGAGAACTTGTAGCCCTTGGTGTAGTCGAACTTCTCGACTGCGCGGATCAGGCCCAGGTTGCCCTCCTGGATCAGGTCCAGGAACGCCATGCCCCGCCCGGTGTAGCGCTTGGCCAGTGACACCACGAGACGCAGGTTCGCCTCGAGCAGGTGGTTCTTGGCCCGTTCACCGTCGCGCACGATCCAGCGCAGGTCACGGCGCATCTGGGTACTGAGCTTCTCGCTCACGTCCTCGGCCTGACGCAGGCGCTCCGCGCCGTAGAGACCGGCCTCGATGCGCTTGGCGAGATCGACCTCCTCCTCTGCGTTGAGCAGAGCCACCTTGCCGATCTGCTTGAGGTATGCGCGGACCGAGTCGGCCGAGGCGGTCATCTCGGCGTCCTTGCGCGCCTGTCGCAGCGCCTCGGACTCCTCTTCGTCGTCCCAGGTGAACTCGGCCGAGTCCTCCTCGCTCGCCTCGACGTCTGGCTCGGCGACGGCTTCGGCCTCGACTTCCTCTGCGACGACGGCAGCTTCGCCGGCCGTCGTCGCCGGGTCGTCGGCCTTGGCCTTCTTTGCGGGCGCCTTGGCCGCTACCTTGACCGGAGCGTCGCCGGACTTCGCCGCGGTCGCCTTTGCCGCTGCCGTCGGATGAGACTTCGCGCCCGCGTTTTTTGCCGGGGTGGCCTTGGCCGCCTGCTTGGCGGGTGTTGCAGCGACTGGCGCGGTGACGCGCTTGGCAGCGGCTGTGGCTGCCGCGACGGCGTTGCGTGCCGGGTCGATGTCAATTGTCGTGTCGGAAGCTGGGGTATTGCTGCTGGTGCCCACAAACGCCCTTTCACCAGATGCGCGCCAGGACGGGTGTCCTACACGCCGGAATCGATCCGCCAGATGCGGAGGGAAGAGGCGGGTCAGCTCGCCGTCTGTTTGTTGCCTCAGAACTCGAGTCCAGTACGTGCGCAGTGACCTGCCACATATTGTAACCGCGACCGCGCGGTAGCGGTGACACAGCGTCCGCCCGCGCGCCGCACCCCCCAGACGCTGGGACCGGCAGTGGCGTGACCGTGATGTGGCAGTGCTCTGCCAGCGACGCGATGATCAACGCCGGGCTCACGGACAACGTGAGCCGATCGATCGCGCGGCCGCGGGGGATTCGCCTTATTGACCGCGATGTTCGGCGGCGCTCATTGCCGCTCCGACGATTCCGGCGTTGTTCAGCAGCTCCGCGGCCTTGATCGGGGTGTGTAGGTGCAGATGCGGAAGCCACCTGCTCGCCTCCTTGCTCACCCCTCCGCCTACCACGAACAGGTCAGGGGTGAACAGCTTCTCGACGTGCGCCATGTAGTACTCGACCCGCTTGGCCCACTTCTTGTAGGACATCTTGCTGTGGTCGCGCACTGACGCTGCGGCCCGAGTCTCGGCGTCATAGCCGTCAAGCTCGAGGTGCCCGAGTTCTGTGTTCGGCACGAGCGTGCCGTCGATGAGCAGCGCGCTGCCGATTCCGGTGCCGAAGGTCAGCAGGATCACGACGCCGGCGACACCTCGGGCGGCGCCGAAGCGGGCCTCGGCTATGCCGGCCGCGTCGGCGTCATTGAGAACGAGAACCTCGTTGCCGGTGGCCTTGGTGAACGCAGCGTCGACGTCGGTGCCGATCCAGCTGTGATCGACATTCGCGGCCGATCGTGCGACGCCGTGCTGGATAACAGCGGGGAAGGTCGCGCCGACGACGCCCTGCCAGTCGACGCGCCGCACCAGGTCTGCGACGACCTCGGCGACGGAGTCAGGCGTGGACGGTTGCGGAGTCGCGGTGCGCATCCGCTCGGTGGCGAGCTCGCCCGTGGCGGTGTGCACGATTGCTCCCTTGATGCCCGAGCCGCCGATATCGATGCCAAATGCCTGATCGGGTCGCTCGCCCACTTCTGCCCCCAATCATGGTCACCTCGGCCGTACCCTATCGCCGACATGTGGTGCGATAGCTCGGTGATGCCAACCCCGTCCGCAATATCACTCGCGGACATCGCGGTCGATCTGGCTACCGGTGCGGGCAAACTCATCCGCGAGCATCGGCGTGACCACTATGTGGTCGACACGAAGTCGACACCGACGGACATGGTGACAGATGTCGATCGGCGCGCAGAGGCCTTCATCCTGGCCCAGTTGGAGCGCCGGCGGCCCGACGATGCGGTACTCGGTGAGGAGGGCGGCGGGCGCACCGGGACCAGCCAGGTGCGCTGGGTGGTGGACCCGATCGACGGCACGGTGAACTTCGTTCTCGGCGTGCCGCAATACGCCGTGTCGATCGCAGCGGAGGTCGACGGCGAGGTCGTCGCCGCATGTGTGCACAACCCGGTCTCCGGTGAGATCTTTCGCGCGACGCTCGGCGGTGGCGCGTTCGTCGGTGATCGGCGCCTGGCGGGTCCACGAAACGTGCCACTCGAGCGGGCAATCGTCGGCACGGGTTTCGCATACGACGCGGGGATGCGTTCGCGGCAGGGGGCCATCGTCGCAACGCTGCTGCCGCGGGTAGCTGACATACGGCGATTCGGCTCAGCGGCGCTTGATCTGTGCGCGACAGCAGCGGGGCATCTCGATGCCTACTTCGAGGTGGGCCTCAACCCGTGGGACTGGTCAGCCGGAGTGCTCGTGGCCAGTGAGGCAGGTTGTGCCGTGACGGGGCTTCGTGGCCGGGGACCAACCGGCAAGATGACGGCGGTCGCGGGTTCGGGGTTCGCCGCAGAGTTCTTCGCACTGCTCGAGGAACTCGGTGCTGATGATGTCTGACCGCGCCCGGTGTCAGCAGGTTTTTGTGGCGGTGGGCAGGGGGGCGGCAGTAGGGGTCTTCGCGAGGCGGCCTGCGTGCGCCGGCGACTGGGTGACGTGGCGGCTTTCCATCGTTCGCTTCGCCTGTGCCGAGGTGGCCACGGCCTTGAACTTCGCGCCCAGGGAGACCTCGACGGCGCTGTCGCTGCTCTGCTTCGAGACGAGAGTGGCCCCGGGGAGGTAGAACGACACCAGCGTGGCGGCCGCACTGCCCTTGCTGCCGTATCGGATCTCGGCCACCCCGGTGACCAGATTCGAGTCGTTGCCGATACCGGCCACTTGGAAGCCGAGCTTGCTGAACGAGACGGCGACATTGTGCGCCAGGTTGTTCCGGTCTGTGGAGTTGAGCACGGTCAGGGTCACGGCGCTCGACTGCGGGACGACCGTGTTGGAGGGCGTCGGGCACGGGGTCGGCCCACTGGTGTGGTGGCCGCTGTCAGCACGATGGATGACTCGCCACCAGACCAGGGCGGTGAGCAGCGACAGTGCGAGCAGGAAGGCCAGCGCGGGCAAGGGGCGCCGCGCGGATGGCCGATCCATCGTGGACTCTCCCGGATCCTCAGATTGGCGCCGGCGAGCACCTCACGGCGCCGTCCGGTACCGACAGATGTGAACGAGAGCCTATCCCGTCTGGGAAGTGGGAATGCGCAGGCGTGCCCAGCCGTTGCGCGGACGGTCAACGGTGTACCGTTCCGCGGCGCCGCCTCCATCGCTGCAGGTGGCTGGCCAAAGGTCGGGAGGGGACCTGGAGATTGTCGGGCACAAATCCGGGCACTCGTACGTTGCACCCCGCGCTGGCAGCAAAACCGGCAGCCACAGCGGCTGAGTACGTGCTGTGACTGAAGAAAACGCGTTGACCCATATGACAACAATTCAGCGGCGAGCCGATCGAGGAGTTGAAGGCCGATGGCCACCGATTACGACGCCCCGCGACGGGGTGACGTCGACGAGCTGAGCGAGGATTCGCTCGAGGAACTGAAAGCGCGCCGTGCCGAGGCGCAGTCCGGAACCATTGATATCGACGAGACCGAGCTGAACGAGTCCCTCGAACTACCGGGGGCTGACCTCTCCAACCTGTCTGGCGAGGAGCTCACGGTCCGAGTGCTGCCCAAGCAGGACGACGAGTTCACCTGTTCACGATGCTTCCTGGTGCATCACCGAAGCCGCCTGGCCCGCGAGCGCAACGGCCAGTACATCTGCCGCGATTGCGCCTAGATGCCTGCGGTGAGAGTGACGCCACCATCGAGGACCAACGTCTGACCGGTGACCCAGCTTGCGTCGGCCGAGGCTAGGAAAGCCACGGCCGACGCGACATCGTCAGGCACTCCGAGGCGGCCGAGTGGGTATCTGCTCGCCGCCTCTTTTTCGTGCCCTTCATAGAGCGCGGCCGCAAAGCGGGTCTTGACCACGGCCGGCGCAACGGCGTTGACCCGCACCGACGGTGCGAGCTCGGCGGCCAGTTGGATCGTCAGCCCGATGAGAGCCGACTTGCTGACCCCGTAGTAGCCGATGCCAGGCGCCGGGCGAAGGCCGGCAAGGGACGAAATGTTGACGATGGCGCCGGTGGACGTCTGCCCGAGGCCGTGTGCGCGGGCCTGTCGCACCCAGGACAGCGCCGAGAGCACGTTCACGTCCATGATCTTGCGCGCCGCGGCTTCGTCCAATTCGGTGAGTGGCCCGAATGACGGATTGATGCCGGTGTTGTTGACGAGGACGTCGAGTCGGCCGAATGCGCTCACGGCAGCGGCTACGGCGCTCGCCTGGTGATCGGTGTCGTCGCCGCGTCCGGCGATCGCGACGGCGTGATCGGAGCCACCGAGCACGTCGACCGCTGCGGCGAGCCCGTCCGGCTTGCGAGCGGTGATCACCACCCGCGCGCCCTCGTTGACCACACGTTGCGCAACGGCAAGGCCGATGCCCCGGCTGGCGCCCGTGATCACTGCGACCTGGCCGTCGAACCGGCGGCCCAGCGTCTGCGATGTTCCCGTCACCCGGGCAGGCTATCGGGCCTCGTTGACGAGGGCGACGACGCGATCGGGATGGCGGCTGCTGATGACCCAGTACGGCGTGGGGTCGTCCAGGTCGTCGAGCCAGAGTTGGACGCCGGGCCCGATCCAAGGGCGGATCGAGACGAAGGCCGCCGGGTCGCCTTCGCGTCCGACCACCCGTCGAAGGGTGACAGCGTCGAGAGCCACGGCCCCGCTTATGTAGCGCAGCGGCACGTGGGCGCCGCGGATGTGTACCTCGTCCGCGGTGATCTTCAGTTCGCCTCGCCCGAGCATCCACACGATCAGGGCGGACAGCGGAAGCAGAGTGCCGTAGGGAATCCAGTCGGTGAGGCGCAGTCCGGAGACGTGAAATTCGCCGGCCAGCAGCGCGGCCACCGTGAGGGCAATCGGATACCACCACCAGGGGGTGCGCAGCCGCTCGCGATAGCTCACCGCATCATGGCCTGACTGTCCGGCCGAACGTGCTGCACGCTCGGCGCCTGCGCTCATGTCCGCAAGGGTAACCTTGCCCGCCGTGACCACCGGCGAGACGGCATCGCAGCCCTTGCGCATCGAGGTCCGGCGTCTCGACCCAGCAGTGCCGTTGCCGGCATATGCAATGCCGGGCGACGCCGGTGCCGACATCGTGACCACGGTCGATGCGGTGCTCGACCCGGGGCAGCGCGCGGTCCTTCCGACCGGCCTCGCGATCGCCCTGCCTGAGGGCTACGCCGCATTCGTGCATCCGCGCTCTGGCCTCGCAGCGCGCACGGGTATGTCGTTGGTCAACACACCTGGCACGATCGACTCTGGTTACCGAGGCGAGATCAAAGTCAACGTGATCAACCACGACCGGACGACACCGGTAGTACTTCGCCGAGGCGACCGCATAGCCCAACTGGTGATCTTGCGGATCGAGGCAGGCAGCTTCGTCGAAGTCGACGCACTGCCCGAATCGACCCGCGGCGACGGCGGGCACGGGTCGACAGGCGAGGCTTCGACCCTGGCCGACGGCGGGCAGCGAGCAGAGGGAGGAACCTGATGGCGTTGCGGCGCCGGCAGAAGCGCACTGAGCAGTCCAAGATCGACGCCACGCCACCCTGGGAGGTACGTCACCGCGACGAACCAGCCCGGACGACCGGGCCCTACGACGAGCGCGACGTTCCGGATGACGAACTGCCGCGCATCGATCTCGGCGCCCTGCATGTACCGGTTCGGCCTGGTGTCGAGATGCGCCTGGACATGAACGAGGCGCAGCAGGTCATCGCCGTGACGTTGGCCAGCCGCGAGTCCCAGATGCAACTCGGTGTCTTCGCCGCGCCGCGCAACGAGGGCATCTGGGACGAAGTGCGGGCAGAGATCCGCGAGTCGATCACAAGTCAGCGCGGGTCGGCCAAGGAGCGCGAGGGCGGTCCGTTCGGGACCGAGCTGGTGGGCACCCTCAAGTCCGAAGGCGGCACCTCGCCCGTGCGCTTCTTCGGCGTCGACGGGCCGAGGTGGTTTGTCCGGGCAATGGTGCTCGGGCCGGCTGCGGCGGAGCCCGCGAAGGCGAAGGTATTCGAAGAGGTCTTCCGCAACACGGTCGTGGTGCGCGGGCGAGAGCCGCTGCCGGTTCGCGAGGCAGTGCCGCTGCAATTGCCCAAGGAGGCCGCAGCCCAGCTTGAGGCGCAGCAAAGCGCCGATGACGACGCTGCCGAGTAGCGGATTCGACGTGGCACGCGTCCGCGAAGCCGGGGCTACCCTGATGAATATGAGCGGCCGGTTGTCTTTCCTGCACCGGCTCACCGCGGACGTCAACGCACTCGACGCGGTCGAGCTGCAGTCTGACGTGGCCCGGTGCGCGGCCGTTCCACTGCGCACGCTGTGCCGAGGCGAGGTCGTGACCGTCACCGGCCGGCTGCGTGCGGTCGTCTACAACCCGCGAGTGAACGTGCCGACGCTTCAGGCGGAACTGTTCGACGGCTCGGCCGCCATCGACCTGGTCTGGCTGGGCCGTCGCCGGATCACGGGGATCGAGCCTGGCCGGCTGGTCACGGCGCGGGGCCGGGTCGGCGTCCACGAAGGACGTCATGCCATCTACAACCCGTGGTACGAGCTGAGGGCTCCGGCGTGACCGAAGGCTTCGAGCGGTCCCAGAGTTCAGGTAGCGCTGCCGCGGATCACCAGTCACGGGAGGCTGCTGCGCCCGACGAGACGATGCCCGACGATCAGCAGGACGCCGCGGGGGAGATCGCCGACGAGCGCGGCGGGATGCGAGAGCTCTATCGCCAGCAGATGCTCGACAGCATCGGCGGCTGGTCCGGAACGGTGATCACCGCGATCCCGACGGTGGTGTTCGTCGCGGTCAATGCTGCGTCGACGCTGCGGTGGGCCGTCGTCGCGGCTGTGGGTTCTGCCGTTCTTCTGGCCCTGTACCGCCTTTCCCGGCGCCAGCCGGTACAGCAGGCGCTCACCGGGCTGGTGGGCGTGGTCGTCGCGTCGGCCATCGCGGCACGTACCGGCCAGGCCAAGGGCTACTTCCTGCTCGGGATCTGGAGCAGCTTCGCCTACGCGGCGGCGTTCGTCGTGTCACTTCTCGTTCGCCGTCCGGTGATCGGACTGTTCTGGGAGTTCCTCGACCCGACTCCTGGCGATGACGACACACCCTGGTACCGGCGACGTGTCCTCTTCTACGCCTACGCTCTGGCGACCCTCGCCGGATGCCTGGTGTTCCTCGCACGTGGCATCGTGCAACTCGCGCTGTTCAAGCACAACGCCACCGGCTGGCTTGCCGTGGCCCGCATCGCGATGGGCTATCCGCTCTACATCGCCGCGATCGGCTTCGCGTTCTGGATCGTGCGGCGTGCCCGCCACCGCCTCGGCGTCATCGAGGCGGCCGCGGAGTAACCGGGTTCTGCGTCAGGCCGCGCAGACTGACTGCCGGATTGCCGGCTCGCTCTCCGGCAGCGCCACGAACAACAGCTCGTCGCCGGGCTCGAGCGGCTCTTCGGGTGTGGGCGCGATGACCCGCGAGCCACGCACGATCGCCACCAGCGCAGCGTCCTGCGGCAGCGCGAGCTCACGCACGGGCATGCCGGCGCACGGCGCACCGTCGGGCAGCGTGACCTCGATCAGGTTGGCCTGGCCCTGGCGCAGGCTGAACAGCCGGACGATGTCGCCGACCTCCACAGCCTCCTCGACGAGGGCGGCCAGTACCCGCGGCGTCGACACGGCGACGTCGACTCCCCATGCCTCGGTGAACAACCACTCATTGGACGGATGGTTGATGCGCGCGACGACCCGCCGAACCGAGAACTCGGTCTTCGCGAGCAGCGAGACGACGAGGTTGACCTTGTCGTCGCCGGTTGCCCCGATGACGACTTCGTACTGCTCCAACTTTGCGTTCTCGAGGTTCTCGACCTCGCAGGCGTCTGCGAGCAGCCATTCGGCGCCGGGTACCCGCTTCGCGTCGACCTTCGAGGGCTCCTTGTCGATCAGCAGGACCGTGTGGCCGTTGTCGATGAGCTCACGAGCGATCGATCGACCGACCGCCCCGGCGCCGGCGATCGCGACCTTCATCGGGGCCGCCGCCGGGTAAGCGTGTGCGCGAGGCCGTCCTGCCGTGCGTTCATGCGTGTGCCCCTTCCGGTGCTCGTGCGGCGACCTCACGCAGAACCTGCAGGTGCTCGTCGGTGACCAGCACGTGCAGACTGTCGCCGTCCTGAATCATGGTGGACGGCGTGGGGATCTCGCCGATACCGAAACGGGTGACAAGCGCGACCCGGCTGCCGCTCGCGCTCTCGAGATCGGTCAGCGGGTGGCCGATCCAGCCTTCGTGAGGCGCCACGTGCATCAGCGCGACCGCGCCGGACGGATCGCGCCAGACCTCGTCGGTGGCATCGCCGAGCACGGCCTTGAGCAGTCGGTTGGCAGTCCACGGGACGGTCGCGATCGTCGGGATGCCGAGGCGTTCGTAGACCTCGGCACGTTTCGGGTCATAGATGCGCGCGATCACCTTCTGCACGCCGAAGGTCTCACGCGCCAGCCGCGCGGAGATGATGTTCGAATTGTCCCCGTAGCTGACTGCTGCGAACGCGTCCGCGGTCTCGATGTCCGCCGCGACCAGCGTCTCGCGATCGAAGCCGAGGCCCGTCACCTGGCGGCCACGGAAATGCTCACCAAGCCGCCGGAAAGCCGCCGGGTCCTTGTCGATGATCGCGACGCTGTGATCGCGACGTTCGAGCTCATGAGCCAGGGACGAGCCGACACGGCCGCATCCCATGATGACGATGTGCACGACCGGCACATCTCCTTCCGCACCCGTTAGCCGCTGTCCAGGGAGGCGACACCCTGGCTTCGCGACGCTACACAACCGATGCGCGGCATGCGACAAGAGCGCCCTCGCGCTGCGGCGTGGACCAAGTTTCCGGTTTGCGTATCGTGCATCGAGTGAGCGTCGTGACCCGGGTCGCCAAGCGGCTAATCATCGGCAGCCCGGTGCGATCGGATCGGATGGGACACGCTCTGCTGCCGAAGCGGCTCGCGCTGCCGATCTTCGCCAGCGACGCGCTGTCCAGCGTGGCCTACGCGACGCAGGAGATCTTGCTCGTGCTCACGATCGGCGGCACGGCGTTCCTGTTCCTCGCGCCGTGGGTGGCGGCGGCGGTCATCATCTTGATGATCACCGTGGTTGCCTCCTACCGGCAGCTCGTCCGGGCGTACCCGACCGGTGGTGGCGACTACGAGGTCGCAAGCAAGAACATCGGCCGGTCGGCCGGGGTGGTGGTCGCCAGCGCGCTGCTCGTCGACTATGTGATGACGGTCGCGGTGTCGGTGTCGTCCGGGGTCGACAACATCATTTCTGCGGCACCGTCGCTGCATCATCAGCGCGTCGCGATGGCTCTCGGGTTCGTCGCCGTGCTCGCCGCGGTGAATCTGCGAGGCATCAGGGAAGCCGGACTCGCATTCGCGACGCCCACCTACCTGTTCGCCACCGGCGTCTTCATCATGATCGCGACCGGTATGTTCCGGGTGATCGTCGGCGACCCGCCCGTCGCAGAGAGCGCCCACTACGGCGTGCAGGTGCATTCGGGCTACGGCTCTGTCGGCTTCCTCGCCCTGTGCTTCCTAGCCCTGCGTGCCTTCTCCTCCGGTTGCACGGCACTCACCGGCGTCGAGGCGATCGCGAACGGTGTGCCCGCATTCCGCGCGCCGAAAGCTCGAAACGCCCAGGTGACGCTCGTGATGATGGGCGCGATCGCGACCTCGATGTTCGCGGGCATTACCGCGCTCGCGCTGATCGCGAAGGTCCGGGTCACGACGAACGCGTGCGACCTGAGCGGATTCGTCGATTGCGCCCACCGGCCGCAGCGCACGGTGATCGCCCAGGTCGCAGCGTCCGTGTTCGGCGGGCCGCACTCGGTCGGCTTCTTCTACGTACAGGCGACGACTGCGCTGATTCTGGTGCTCGCCGCCAACACGGCGTTCAACGGGTTTCCGTTGCTCGGAGCCATCCTCGCCCAGGACAAGAACCTGCCGCGCCAGCTCTACACCCGTGGCGACCGCCTCGCCTACAGCAACGGCATCGTGATGCTCGGTGTGGTCGCCGGAGCGATGATCTTCATCTACAAGGCCGACGTGACGCGCCTGATCCAGCTATACATCGTCGGGGTGTTCACCTCGTTCACGCTTGGCCAGACGGGAATGGTCAGGCACTGGAACCGGCTGCTGCGCACCGTCCGCGATATCGGCGAGCGGCGGCGCATCGTTCGCTCGCGGGCGATCAATGCATTCGGAGCCAGCCTGTCCGGGCTCGTCCTGGTGATCGTCGTGGTCACGAAGTTCACCAAGGGGGCCTACCTGGTCCTCATCGCGATGCCGATCCTGTACGCGCTGATGCGCGCGATCAACCGGCATTACACCCACGTGGGCCGCGAACTGGAGCCGGAGGGGAGCGGGCTCATGCTCCCTGCTCGCAACCACGTCGTGGTGCTCGTGTCGAAGGTGCACAAGCCCACACTGCGCGCGCTTGCGTATGCCCGCGCGACCCGGCCGGACACGCTCACGGCGCTGACCGTGAATGTCGATGACACCGAGACGCGCAAGCTGCTCACCGAATGGGAGCGGCACGACCTGCCGGTTCAGCTCACCGTTCTCGAATCGCCGTTTCGGGAGGTCACGAATCCGATCCTGGAATACATCCGGCAGATGCGCCGCAATTGGCCGGGCGACGTGGTCAGCGTGTTCGTCCCCGAGTACGTGGTCGGCCACTGGTGGGAGCACCTGCTGCACAACCAGTCCGCGCTGCGGCTCAAGACAAGGCTGCTGTTCCAGCCGGGCGTGATGGTCACGAGCGTGCCGTGGCAGCTCGCATCGTCGCAGCTGCGCGCAGACGCGGAGCCGCACGCGGGGGCTCCGGCGAAGCAGGCCCCAGCGGGGACGCCTGAGCCGCCGACCGTGCCCAAGATCGAGGCCGGGCAGGGTGCCTGAGTCGCTGCTGGGCATGGTGCTGCAGCTGCGAGTCGGGCCGCCGGCGCACGGCGGCCACTGCGTTGCCCGAGTCGATGACCAGCCACACGGGCGAGTCGTCTTCGTGCGGCACGCGTTGCCCGGCGAGCACGTGCGTGCACGGATCACCGAGGATGCCGGTGGCCCGTTCTGCCGGGCAGACGCCGTTGAGGTGCTGGAGTCCTCGCCCGACCGGGTTGTGGCGCCGTGCCCGCACGCCGGTCCGGGACGCTGCGGCGGCTGCGACTGGCAGCATGCCTCCGCGGGGGCGCAGCTCGAACTGAAGGCCGCCGTCGTGCGCGAGCAACTGGCACGACTGGCCGGACTCGATGTGGCCGTGCGGGTCGAGGCGCTGCCGGGCGGCCTGCTCGGATGGCGCACACGCACGGTGTACGCGCTCGATCGCGACGGTGCGATCGGCCTGCGGCGGCACCGCTCGCACGAGATCGAGCGACTGACCGAGTGCCCGCTGGGCGTGCCCGGAGTGGGCGACGCGGCAGCCGTCGACCGGCGTTTCGCGGGGCTGTCCGGCCTCGAACTGGTGCGTGCCGACGACGGTGCGGTGACCGTTCTCGCCCACCGTCCCGGGCCGGGTCGCCAGGCCCGCGGGCGGCGCCCACCCGACCGCATCGACGTACTGGAGGGTCCGCCACGGCTGCGGCACGTCGTTGCCGGGCGCAGCTTCGAGGTCGATGCGGCGGGCTTCTGGCAGGCGCATCCGCATGCCGCGGCCACCTTCGGGGCCACGCTTCGAGAATTGCTTCGCCCCGAGCCGGGCGAGAAGGCGCTTGATCTGTATGCCGGCGCGGGCCTGTTCACGGCGCTGCTTGCCGAAGCTGTCGGCCACGAGGGCCAGGTGCTCGGCGTCGAATGGTCCCGGCAGGCGGTAGCCGACGCCGCGGCGAACCTCGCGGACCTGCCCTGGGCCGGCGTGCGGCGAGGGCGCGTTTCGGCCGGCCTGGTGCACGGGCTGGGCCTGCCGGCGGACCTGATTGTGCTCGACCCGCCCCGCGCAGGCGCCGGGCGCGACGTCATGGCCGCCCTCCTGGCGCTCAACCCGCGTGCCGTGGGTTACGTGGCCTGCGATCCGGCGGCGCTCGCGCGCGACGTCCGCGTGGCGCTGGACGCCGGGTGGCGGCTCACCGCATTGCGCGCCTTCGACGCCTTCCCGATGACGCACCACGTCGAATGCATCGCCCGGCTCGAGCCGCCCGGGCAATCACCGCCAGAAGCGGATGCAAAGGATCACGCGCCGTGAGCACTCTGGCAACGCTGGCCCAGTAGGCTCACCGGCTATGAGTCGAGTTCTCAACCGCATTGACTCTCCGTCGGATCTGCGCCAGCTGTCGCATGACGAACTCGTGCTGCTGTGCGCCGAGATACGCGATGCCCTGGTGCAGACGGTGTCGCGCACCGCCGGGCACCTCGGCCCGAATCTCGGCGCCGTCGAGCTCACGATCGCGTTGCACCGCGTATTCGACTCCCCGGCGGAGCCGATCCTGTTCGACGTCGGCCACCAGGCCTACGTCCACAAGATGCTCACCGGGCGCGCCGGGCAGATGCCGACTTTGCGCCAGACGGGAGGAATTTCCGGGTACCCGAGCCGCGCCGAGAGCCCGCACGACTGGATCGAGAATTCGCACGCGTCAACCGCCCTTTCCTACGCCGACGGCTTGGCGAAGGCGTTCGCGGTGCGCGGCGAACGTCGCCCGGTGGTGGCTGTCGTCGGCGACGGGGCGCTCACCGGCGGGATGTGCTGGGAGGCGCTGAACAACATCGCCGCATCCGATCGGCCGGTCATCGTCGTGGTCAACGACAACGGCCGCTCGTACGCGCCGACCATCGGCGGGCTTGCCGAGCACCTTTCCGGCCTGCGCCTCCGGCCCGGCTACGAACGGATGCTCGGCACGATCAAGCAGGGCCTGCCCCGGGTGCCCGTCGTGGGTGCTCCGATCTATGACGCGCTGCACGGCATGAAGCGCGGCATGAAGGATCTCCTGGCCCCGCAGGGCATGTTCGAGGATCTGGGCCTGAAGTACGTGGGCCCGGTCGACGGACACGACCTGCCTGCCCTCGAGTACGCGCTCTCGCGGGCTCGTGGTTTCGACGGGCCGGTCATCGTGCATACCGTCACCCGTAAGGGATACGGCTATGCGCCGGCCGAGAACGACGAGATCGACCAGATGCATCAGACTCGCGGCTTCGACCCAGCGACCGGGCGGCCGAACGTCGCATCCGGCCGAAGCTGGACGAAGGTCTTCTCCGAAGAACTCGCACGCCTCGGAGCCGAGCGAGACGACGTGGTGGCGATCACCGCCGCCATGTGCGAGCCGACCGGAATCGGCGCGTTCGCCGCCGCGTTCCCCGAGCGCTTCTACGACGTCGGTATCGCCGAGCAGCACGCGGTGACGTCCGCGGCCGGGCTCGCCTCGGGCGGCTTGCACCCGATCGTCGCGATCTATGCGACGTTCCTCAACCGCGCCTTCGACCAAGTGCTGCTTGACGTCGCCTTGCACCGATTGCCGGTCACGTTTGTTCTCGACCGCGCCGGGATCACCGGCGAGGACGGCCCGAGTCATAACGGCATGTGGGATCTCGCGATCCTCGGCGTGGTACCCGGCCTGCGTATCGCCGCGCCCCGCGACGAGGCAACGCTTCGCGCGCAGTTGCGCGAGGCAGCGGACTGGAGCGAGGGGCCGACCGTACTGCGCTTCCCCAAGACGCCGCTCGGCCGGGATCTGCCGGCACTGCGCGAGGTCGATGGCGTCGACGTGATATCCGAGCCGGACGCCGGGGCCGTCGACGTCCTCGTCGTCGCGGTGGGTGCGACGGGTGTCGACGTGGTCGATGCGGCCGAGGCGGTACGCCAGGCCGGATACACAGTCCGGGTCGTCGATCCGCGCTGGGTCCAGCCTCTGCCACCGGCGGTGCTCGAGCTCGCCCGCGACGCGCGGCTGGTCGTCACCGTGGAGGACGGAGTCGTCTCGGGTGGCGTGGGTTCGCGTCTCGCCCAGACATTGCGCGCCGCGGGTCTCGACGTCGCGACCCGCGAGATCGGCATCCCGGTGCAGTTCCTCGATCACGGCAAGGTGCCCGATGTGCGCGCTGCCGTGGGGCTCACGGTGCAAGACATCGGCAGGCGCATCGTCGAGTGGTCCGCTCTCGTTCAACGTGTTGGTGATTCCGCGAGCGACGACGTGCCCGAACGCCGTGCGGACGAGATTGCCGGTGACTAATAGGCCCTGATTTCCCGGTACCAAATGGAGGCTGACGGATGCGTGTTCTTGTTGTAGAGGATGAAGTGCAATTGGCGGAGGCGGTGGCTCGTGGCCTGCGCCGCGAAGGTATGGCCGTCGACGTCGCGTTCGACGGCGACGACGGCTACCGCAAGGCGGCGCTGACGCGCTACGACGTCATCGTCCTGGACCGCGATCTTCCGGGTATTTCGGGCGACGACATCTGCCGGCGGCTCGCTGACGAAGGCTTGCTGACTCGGGTCATGATGCTGACCGCGAGCGGCACGGTCGAGGACAAGGTGTCAGGGCTCGCCCTCGGCGCCGACGACTATCTCGCCAAGCCATTCGCGTTCGCCGAACTGGTCGCACGGGTGCGTGCGCTCGGCCGGCGGACGACCCCGGCGGCGCCACCGGTGCTGACTGCCGGCGATATCGAACTCGACTCGTCACGGCGCACGGTCAGCCGCAACAGTGAGCTCATCGACCTGACGCGCAAGGAATTCGGGGTTCTCGAAACCCTGATGATGGCGCACGGTGCCGTCGTGAGCAGCGAGGAATTGCTCGACCGGGTCTGGGACGAGAACGCCGATCCATTCACGACTACCGTTCGTGTGACAATGATGACCTTGCGTCGCAAGCTGGGCGAGCCGGCAATTATCGATACGGTCGTGGGTTCTGGCTACCGCATCGATCCGGCGGCGCTCTCGCCGGCGAATGAGGAGGCCGGATCGTTGCAGTGAGATTCCTCCGCCCGACGCTGCGCATCCGCATGGCGTTGCTATACGGCGGATTGGTCTTGCTTGTCGGCGTTTCACTGTTATTTATCTCAATGGTGCTGCTTGATCGTTCTATCGGGCGTCTGCCATTTTTCAACACTCGCGGCAATGTCACGATCACCGACAGCACCGGATCCTCGACTCGCGTCATTCCGGGCGAGCTCGGCACCGAGGCACGCCACGATTCGCGCGACTACCTGCTGCATACCGGTCTGATCTACTTCGGCATCATCGTCGTCATCGGTGCGTCCGGGGGATACCTGCTCGCGCGCCAGGCGCTGCGCCCGATCGCGAAAGTCACCCGCACCGCGCGCCAACTCTCCACCGAGACGCTCGACCAGCGCATTGATCTCGGTGGCCCCGACGACGAATTGCGCGAGCTCGCCGACACCTTCGACGAGATGCTCGCCCGCCTCGATGCCGCGTTCGACGGCCAGCGGCTGTTCGTGGCCAACGCGAGCCATGAGCTACGCACGCCGCTGTCGGTGATCCGTACCGAGATCGACGTGACCTTGTCCGACCCCGAGGCGTCCAACGATGAACTGCGACGAATGGGCGAGGTCGCCCTTGGTGCGACCGAACGCGCGCAGCGTCTCGTCGGCTCGCTGCTGACCCTGGCACGCCTGCAATCGGGTGGACGCGGTGAACTTGAGGTGCGCGAGCCGGTCGACCTCGCCATGCTCGTACCGCCCGTGCTCGACAGCGTCGAGACCGAGGCGAAGGACCGTTCGATCTCGATCGAGGTCGAGGCGGCTCCGGCTCGCACGACGGGCGATCCCCGCCTGCTGGAACGTCTGATCGGCAACCTGGTCGAGAATGCGGTTCGGCACAACGTGACCGGGGGATGGATCCGGGTCACGTGCGGTGCCGCCGAAGGGCGCGTATGGCTGCACGTCGCGAACGGCGGCCAGGTGATCCCGCCCGCGGACGTCGACCTGCTGTTCGAGCCGTTTCGGCGCGGGGGCAAGGTCCGTACGGCGACACGCGGGTCGGGCCTTGGCCTGTCGATCGTCCGGCTGATCGTCGAGGCGCATCACGGCCGCCTGCAGGCAGCCGCGCCGCCGTTCGGCGGATTGGCCATCCGCATCGATCTGCCCGGCGCCGACGCACCGCGGGCATCCGACGACGACGTCAGCTGAGCGCAGCCGCCAGCGCGGCCGCGGTCAGTTCGACCTGCCACGGCCGCGCGCCGAGTCGGGCCAGCTCTGCACGCACGGCCTCTTCATGTGACGGACGCGGTGGTTCCCAGGCGATGCGGCGCACCACATCCGAGGCGAGCAGGTTCTGGCTGAGCACGACGTTTCGTTCGGCCAGCGCGGCGACCACCTCGCGGCAGCGGGCCAACCGGTCAGCCGCGTCCGGGGCGCGGTCTCGCCAGCGTGCAGCGGGCGGCACGGGATCGACTCCGCCGGTGACCGGTGGCAGCGCGTCTTCGGGCAGCGTGCGCGCGGTGACGAGCGCGCCGAACCAGCGCGCTGTCTCGCGGCGCTGGCGTGGGCCGCTGAAGACCGGCAGCCGCACAAGGTCAGCCGGGCTCTTCGGATCGGCTCGCACCGCGGCGATGATCGCGTGGTCGGGCAGGACGCGTCCTGGCGCGATATCGCGCGTTGCCGCAAGGTCGTCGCGCGCGTACCAGAGTGCCCGGACGGCGGCGAGTTGGCGCCGGCTGCGCACGGCGTGGATGCCCGAGGTCCGCCGCCACGGATCCTCGCGCGGCGCCGGGGCGGGTGCCGTGCGCACTGCCTCGAATTCCTGATGAGCCCACTCGCTCTTGCCGGCCCGCTCGAGCTCGTCCGCGAGCGCTGCGCGCAGCGCAACCAGTAGCTCGACGTCGAGAGCCGCGTAGACCAGCCAGTCGTGGGGGAGCGGTCGGGTACTCCAGTCCGCGGCGGAGTGGCCCTTCTCCAGACGGACGCCGAGATGGCGCTCGACCATCGTTCCCAGCGCCACCCGCTCGTCGCCGAGCAGGCGTCCGGCGAGTTCGGTGTCGAACAGGCGCTGCGGGCGCAGCCCGACCTCGGCCAGGCAGGACAGATCCTGGTTGGCCGCGTGCAGAATCCATTCGGCTTCGCTGATTGCGGCGCCGATGACTGCGAGATCAGGCAGCTCGATCGGGTCGATCAGTACGGTGCCGGCACCCTCGCGGCGAAGCTGAACGAGGTAGGCGCGTTGGCTGTACCGGTAGCCCGATGCGCGCTCGGCGTCGACTGCTACCGGCCCGTGCCCGTCGCGTAGTGCCGCGGCGGCAGCCGTCAGCGAGTCAATGCGCGTGACCGGTTCAGGCGTGCCGTCTTGCGGCTCGCGCAGCACCGGAATGTCCGCGCTGGGCATCGCTTGCTCAGCGCGCGCACCCTCCGTTGGGTCGGCCATGATCAACAAGACTAGGGGCTCGAAGCAAGTCGATCACTCCGAAAGCGGCGCCCGCCCGTCGCCGGCCACGGCGAGGCAGCGCACCGGCGTCTCACGGCTGGACGCGATTGAGAATCGTGACGCCCTCTGGTGGCAGACCGGCGGCCGTGCAGAGCAGATCGACAAAGGCAAGCAGATGTGGACCGAGGTTCGGCGTGCGCGCCGTCCACGAGCCGCGCAGCTCGAGGGCAACTGTGGTGCGTGGGCCGTGCAGGTCGCCGAATCGCGTGGAGGTCGTCTGGGTAACGGTGCCTCCCGCGGCAACATGGGCCGCTTTTCGTTCCGCCAGTGCGGTGGTCAGCCAACTCCAGCCGACCTCGGGCAGCAGCGGGTCGCCCGCGATATCGGGCTCGAGTTCGGCCGAGGCAAACGCAACCAACCGCAGCACGCCGTCCCAGGCCTCGGCGCCGTCCGGGTCGTAGAGCAAAACGAGACGCCCCGTCGCCAGCTCGGTGCCGTCGGCGCCGCGCACGTCGGCTGCCACGGCATAGCTCCACGGAGCGAGCCGCTGGGGCGACCGGATCGGCTCGACCCTGACCTCGGGACGCACCGCGGTGGCACGTAGGCTGCTCACCGCCGTGCGGAACTCGGCCGGCGCGGTGGCCGGATCGTTGTCGCGAGACGGCGGCGGATCGTCGGCCTTCTGCCCGGGGTGTATGGGAGTCATCGGATTCACGGTCGGCACGAGTTGCCTCATGCCGCGCGGCGCAGGTGATGGTGCCGTTGCCTAGGCAGGATCGGGTCGACGACGAACGCCGTTCCGCAATCGACGCAAGCCCGGTCGGGGCATTGCGCCCGGTGATGGTCCGGGCACGGCGGTTGCTCCACCTGGCGCGGCTCGCCACAAGCCGGGCAACTGAGGTACAGCGTCATGCAGACCTCCGCAAAGGCGACTCGTCTTCCGTCGTGACGCTCGCACGCGGCGCTGACAAAATCAGCTAGGCGCGCCGAGTGCTCGCGCACGCGTGCGACGATGGGCGGCGATGACCACCAGTGCCAGTACATCAGACTCTTTGCTCATTCGTGCCGCGACCGCCCGGCCCGGGAACCGTCCGCCGATCTGGTTCATGCGCCAGGCCGGCCGTTCGCTGCCCGAGTATCGAGCACTGCGAGCCGACAACACCATGCTCGAGGCGCTCCGCTCGCCGGAGCTGATCGCCGAGATCACGCTGCAGCCCGTCCGCCGGCACGGTGTCGACGCGGCGATCCTGTTCTCCGACATCGTGGTGCCGCTCGTGTCGATCGGTGTGCCTATCGACATCGTCGGCGGCGTCGGGCCAGTCATCGACAAACCGATCCGAACTATGAGCGACCTGGACATACTGCGTGAGCTGCACCCTGACGACGTGCCGTTCGTGACCGAGGCGGTGCGCGCGCTGATCCCGCAGCTCGGCGCGATCCCGCTGATCGGCTTCGCGGGGGCGCCGTTCACCCTCGCGAGTTACCTCATCGAAGGCGGGCCGTCTCGTGACCACGCCCGCACCAAGGCGCTGATGCACGGCGATCCGCAACTGTGGCACGACCTGCTGGGGCGCCTCGCGTCGATCACGTCGGCGTTCCTGCGGGTCCAGATCGAGGCAGGCGCCGCCGCCGTGCAGCTGTTCGACTCGTGGGCCGGGGCACTGTCCGCGGCCGACTACGAGACCTATGTGATGCCGCACAGCCGGGCTGTCCTCGACTCGGTGTCGGCAGTTCCGCGCATCCATTTCGGGGTGGGAACCGGCGAGCTGCTCGCCTTGATGCGCCGCGCAGGGGCCGATGTCGTCGGTGTCGACTGGCGGGTGCCGTTGGACGCGGCCGCCCGGCGGCTCGGTCCGGGCGCCGTCGTCCAGGGCAACCTGGATCCGGCGTTGCTGCTGGCCGACTGGCCGGTGGTGGAGCGCGCGGTGCGCCGCATCGTCACCGAAGGGCGCACAGCTGCCGGGCACATCTTCAATCTCGGGCACGGCGTACTGCCCGACACCGATCCGAATGTGCTAACCCGGGTCGTCGACCTGGTGCGCTCGCTGCCGTCCTCCTAGCCGAGAGTCTCGACGAAGTCCTTTGCCTCCTTGAGGCCGACCCCGGTCTCGTCGCGGTACTGCTTGATCGCCTGGATCTTGTCGCCTCGGCGGACGAGGTCGAGTACGGCGGCGGATGCCTGGCCACGCATTGGCGCCACCGCCGGGGCCGCGGCCGGAACGGTGCCGTCAGCGTCGGGAAACTGCGACGGATAGCCCGCGTTGCGGTAGAGCCAGTCGATCTTTCGTTCCAGGTCGGCGAGACGCGCCAGGATCTGCTCCTCTTCCATTGCCCGCAGCCCACCCCACTGGTCGTCTCGAGTCCGGCGCAGACGACGATAGGCCGGTGCGTGTCGTGGTGATCGGAGGGGGCATCTCAGGTCTTGCCGCCGCCTTTCGGGTGTCCGAGTCGGCGGCGGTTGCCGAGGTGGTCGTACTGGAGGCTTCGCCCGTCCCGGGCGGCAAGCTGCGACTGGCCGAGATCGCCGGGCGCACCGTCGATGTCGGCGCAGAGGCGATGCTCGCGCGCCGGCCCGAAGGTGTCGATCTGGCGACTGCCGCCGGAATGGCCGATTCGCTCATCGCTGCGCGGACGACGTCTGCGGCAGTGTTCGCCGCAGGCGCACGGCACCCGCTTCCGGCGAAGACGATGCTCGGGATCCCGGCCGACCTGCACGCCCTGCGTAGTGCCGGCGTGCTCACCAGGGCCGGTCTCGCCGAGGTGGAACGCGAGGCAGCGGGGCCCGTCCTCGGCCCGCTCACCGACGACGTCGCCGTCGGATCGTTGGTGCGTGACCGGCTGGGCGGCGAGGTGGTCGACAAGCTGGTCGAGCCACTGCTCGGCGGCGTGTACGCCGGGCGGGCGGATCAGCTGTCCCTGCAGGCGACGATGCCTGCGCTGGCGGCACGGCTGGCGCAGGGCGGCAGCACGCTGGTCGCGTCGGCGCACGACGTCACCGATGCCGGCGCGCGCGCCCGGTCCGATCAGCCGGTCTTCGTGTCACTGTCCGGTGGCCTCGGGCAGTTGCCCCGAGCGCTTGCCGGGTCGGGCCGGTTCGCCGTCCGTACCGGCGTCACCGTTCGGGCGATCCGCCGGACCGATACGGGGTTCGCCCTCGACTGCGGCGCGGTTCCCCGGACCGAGGTCGTCGAGGCCGACGCGGTCATCGTGGCGACCCCGGCTGCCAAGGCGGCACGCCTGCTCGGGGCGGTAGCGCCGTTCGCCGCCGCCGAACTGGCCACCGTCGAGAGCGCGAGCATGGCGATCATCACGCTCGCTTTCGGTGACGTGGCCCTGCCGCCGGGCAGCGGCCTGCTGGTCGCGAGCGGCGAGGGGCTGCGGGTCAAGGCGGTCACTCTCTCGTCGCAGAAGTGGCCGGGTACCCCGCAAGGGCTCACCCTGCTGCGGGCGTCCGTCGGCCGCGTCGGAGATACCGCCGACCTGCAACGCGACGACGACGAGCTCGTTGCCCTCGTCAAGCAGGAGCTGCGCTCCCTCATCGGCATCGACGCCGCGCCGGTCGATGCGCTGGTCACGCGATGGGGTGGCGGCCTGCCGCAGTACGCGGTCGGTCACGTGCAGAAGGTGGCCCGCGTCCGCGCTGCCGTGCGCGAGATTCCGGGCCTCGCAGTCTGCGGGGCGACCTATGACGGCGTCGGCATCCCGGCCTGCATCGCCTCGGCCCGGCGCGCGGCCGACCAGGTGCTGGCGCACGTCGCCGTGCGGGGACAATGACTGCCATGGTCGACGGTAAGCAGGCACGAGAGCTCAATGAGGTCATCCGTTACACCGCATGGTCAGTGTTTCGTGCCGACACGCCTCTGCGCGAGGAGAACCGAGCCGAGCTCAGCGGCGAGGTATCCGAGCTGATCGAGCAGTTGGCCGCCAAGGACGTGACCGTCCGAGGAACATATGACGTCAGCGTCCTGCGCGCCGACGCCGACCTGATGATCTGGTGGCACGCCGCGTCCGCCGATGCGCTGCAGGATGCCTACAGTCGCTTTCGCCGTACCCGGCTCGGCACGCATCTGGCACCGGTCTGGTCGTCCATGGCCCTGCACCGTCCGGCCGAGTTCAACAAGAGCCACATCCCGGCGTTCCTCGCCGAAGAACAGGCGCGTGCGTACGTTTGCGTGTACCCGTTCGTGCGCTCCTACGAGTGGTACCTGCTGCCCGATGCCGAACGGCGGGCACTGCTTGCCGAGCATGGGCAGATGGCCCGCGAGTACCCGGACGTTCGCGCCAACACCGTCGCGTCCTTCGCGCTCGGCGACTACGAATGGACGCTGGCCTTCGAGGCCGACGAACTGCACCGCATCGTCGACCTGATGCGCCACCTGCGCGGCTCGGAAACCCGTCGGCACGTCCGCCTGGAGGTGCCGTTCTTCACCGGCCGGCGGCGCAGTGTGGACGAACTGGTCGCAAACCTGCCCTGAGGCTCAGGCGCCGGGCGCTTCGTCGAAGGTCAGCGAGATCGAGTTGATGCAGTAGCGCAGGTCGGTTGGCGTGCCGTAGCCCTCGCCCTCGAAGACGTGCCCGAGATGGCTGTGGCAGTTGGCGCAGACAACCTCGACGCGCACCATGCCCATGCTGACGTCGCGACGTTCGATGACGTGATCGCCCGCGAGTGGCGTGAAGAAGCTCGGCCAACCGCAGTGTGAGTCGAACTTGGCCTCGCTGCGGAACAGCTCGCTGCCGCAGGCGCGGCAGCGGTACACGCCGATGCGCTTGTTGTCGGTGTACTCACCGGTGAACGGGCGCTCGGTGGCCGCCTGCCGTAGTACGGCGAACTCCTGGGGGCTCAACTGCTCACGCCATTCGGCGTCGGACTTGCTGACTTTGGCGGCGGGTTCGGTGTCGGTCATGAGGCGGCCTCGCCTGTCCGGCCGCCGGGGTGCTCGGTCATGAGGCGGCCTCGCTTGTCCGGCCGCCGGGGTGCTCGGTCATGAGGCGGCCTCGCTTGTCCGGCCGCCGGGGTGCTCGGTCATAGGACCGACGGTACGTGCCGGTGTGGCAGGAGAACATGACGATCCGCGAACGGCCATCCGGCCGATCACCAGACGCTGACGATGCCGATGATGCCGAAGATGGCGGCAACGGCGAATCCGAGCAGGATCAGCCAGACCACGATGGATGCGGCCCGGCGTCGACTTCCGGTGAGGCGGCTCAGGCCCGTGCCGAACGCGGCGAGATTCTGCAGCTCCCCGTCGGCGCTATTGGGGTTGGCGGTACGGCCCCAGGCGAAGTCCGGCGGCTCGCCGCGTGGCGGCTCGGCGTCGTCGTCATTCCACCTAGTATCGGTGTTCACCCCTCCAGGATGCCCGAGAATCAGGCGGTGTCGAGATGCGACCGGAATCGATCGACGTGCGACAAGTTGCCACTGGCGACGCTGTTGTCCTGGATTCGCCGGTAAAGCCACCGCAGCAACTCCGACGCCGACGCGCGAAGCGTGGCGCCCGCTGAGTCGGGCCGGCCACGACGCCGCGCCGCCCGCTGCGTCCTCGACCGGGCGATGACGAACGTGCGCGCGGCGGCCTGCTCTGCGTCCCACCGGTGCACCGCGGCCTCCTGCACCTGATGCTGGATGACGAAGCCCGCACTGTGCTGCGGCGACCATGTCCAGACTTCGCCGAGGGATCGGCGGCGCGCAGGATGTCGACCAGCCGCTTGTCTCCGGCGTGGTAATCCTCCAACAACGCCGTGTCTGCCGGCCGGTCTCGCCCGACGAGCTCACCCGGGTCGGTGAGACCGCGGGCCACGATCTCGCCCCAGAAGTGCTGCACCTCGCGCACGTGCCACACCGGGTCGGCGACCGTCCATCCCAGGCGGAACTCGACGGATGCGTCGAGGTTGCCGGTCGCAGCGTCGGCCAGGCCGCATGAATCCGCGGCGATATGCGCCGGAGGCTCCAGGTCCCGCGCGGCTGGGTGGATGTCCCAGGTCGGCATGGCGCCGATGCTGGCGACGCCGAGATGGCCTACCGTCCACCCATGCCGTCCCCGTTCATCGAGCTCGAAGTCGGCGAACGCAATGTGCGTATCAGCAACCCGGACCGCGTCTACTTCGCCGAGCGAGGCGAGACGAAACTCGACCTCGCGAAGTACTACCTTGCTGTCGGCGACGGCATCGTGCGCGCGCTGCGCGAGCGGCCATGCATGCTGCACCGCTATCCCGACGGGGTGGGCGGCGAGAAGATTTACCAGAAGCGGCTGCCCAAGGGCGCCCCGGACTGGGTCGAGACCGCCACGGTGCGATTCCCGTCCGGGCGAAGCGCCGATGAGTTATGCGTGACCGAGATCGCGAGCGTCATCTGGGCGATTCAGATGTCGACCGTCGAGTTCCACCCCTGGCACTCGCGCCGGGCCGACACCGAGCGCCCCGACGAGTTGCGCATCGACCTCGATCCGCAGCCGGGCACTGGCTTTGCCGAGGCGAAACGGGTCGCCGAGATCGTGCACGAGGTGCTCGACGAGCTGGGCGCGGTGGGCTGGCCGAAGACCTCCGGCTCGCGTGGTGTGCACATCTACGTTCGCATCGAGCCCGCCTTCGGATTCCGCGAGGTGCGCCGGGCGGCGCTCGCTTTCGCCCGCGAGGTCGAGCGGCGCGCGCCCGAGCTGGTCACCACCGCGTGGTGGAAGGAAGAACGCGGCGAGCAGATCTTTCTTGATTACAACCAGAATGCACGCGACCGCACGATTGCCAGTGCATATTCGGTCCGCGGCAAGCCGCACGGTCCGGTCTCCGCGCCGGTCACCTGGGCTGAGCTGCCCGACGTCGAGATGGCCGACTTCACCATCGCGACGATGCCCGTGCGCTTTGCCGAACTCGGCGACCTGCACGCGGGAATCGACGACGTGGTGTGGTCGATCGAGCCGCTGCTGGAGTGGGCCGACCGCGACGAGCGCGATCGCGGCTTGGGTGACGCGCCTTATCCGCCGAACTTTCCAAAACAGGAAGGCGAACCACCACGCGTACAGCCGTCGCGGATCAACCAGGCCAACTGGGCCGAGCAGGGCGGGACCGGCGCGGAGCAGCCACAGGATCTCGGCTGAGGCCGCAATCGGGATGAGGCTCGCACCGACAACGAGGGCGGTGGGCGGGTCGGGGAGCTGGCGGCGGATCTGCGGCATCCATTGCAGGACGGGCACACGTGAGGCGGACGGGTTAGACCCGCGGTCAGTTGACCGAGGCGCAGGTGGGTGCGGCGGCGCGGCCATCTGAGTAGAGGGTCGTCCTCGACGATCAGCAGACACGCATCCCTCGATGTTCCGATCCGGACCATATCGTCGGCATATCGAAAACCACATACGTGCCGGCAACACCGCGCTGCCTTGACTGGAGGCATGACCTACAGCGAGCCAGCACGACCAGAGGCCCGCCGCACCCGATCGCCGGCGTCCTCCTTGGCCGTCCCAACAATGGGAATCACCATTTACGGCTGCGGGCAAGACGAGGCCGCTGTATTCCGAGAGATCGCTCCGCGTTTTGGCGTTATGCCAACTATCACAGAGGCAGCGGTATCCGACGCCAACATCGAACTGGCGCTCGGAAACCGATGCATCAGCGTCGGCCACAAGGCTCACGTCTCGAATCCCACCCTTCTGGCACTCAGCCAAGTCGGCGCCATGTATATCTCCACACGGAGCATTGGATACAACCACATCAATGTGAAATACGCGGAGAGCGTCGGCATTACCGTTGGAAATGTCGCCTATTCGCCTGACAGCGTGGCTGACTACACACTGATGCTGATGCTGATGGCGGTACGAAACGCGAAATCCATCATCCGTCGCACGGACACTCATGACTACAGGCTAAATGATGTGCGCGGGAAAGAACTGCGCGACCTGACCGTCGGGGTAATTGGAACGGGACGCATTGGCACAGCAGTCATGGATCGGCTGCGGGGATTCGACTGCCGGACATTAGCCTATGACAATCGTCCGCGGACCTCTGCCCACTACGTTTCGCTCGAAGAATTGTTACAGGAGAGTGACATGGTCACGCTCCACACCCCGCTCAACCCGGATACGCATCATCTCCTGAACCGTCAACGCATCGAGCAGATGAAGCACGGCGCGTTTATTGTCAATACCGGACGCGGTTCACTTCTTGATAGCGAAGCCCTTGTGTCAGCACTGGAAAGCGGCAGATTGGGCGGTGCGGCGTTAGATGTTCTCGAAGAAGAGGAAGGAATATTCTACGTCGACTGCAGAAACAAACCTATCAAAAGCAAACCGCTGTTGCGGCTACAACAACTGCCGAACGTGCTTATAAGTCCGCACACCGCCTACTACACAGACCACGCCCTGAGCGACACCGTTGAAAACACCATTATCAATTGCCTCACGGTTGAGAAGGGGAAAGCATGGACAGACTGAAAGTCGGAATCATATTCGGCGGCAGTTCCGAGGAACATCCCATCTCCGTCAAATCTGCGCAGGAGGTCGCAAGAAACCTTGATCTCGAAAAGTATGAACCGCTCTACATCGGGATTACCAAGAGCGGTGCTTGGAAGCTTTGTGACGGCCCCGACGCACAGTGGGAAAACGGCAGTTGCCGGCCCGTTGTGCTGTCACCGGACAGAAGCGTCCACGGATTACTCGTTCTGGAGCAGGAACAATACAAAATGATCCGCTTGGACGTGGTGTTTCCCGTTCTGCATGGCAAATTTGGCGAGGATGGTGCGATCCAGGGATTGTTGGAGCTTTCCGGCGTCCCCTACGTAGGCTGCGATGTCCAAAGTTCCGCTCTGTGTATGGACAAGTGCCTTGCGTACATTGTCGCCGGCAACGCGGGAATTGCTACGCCGAATTACTGGGCCGTCACGGCGAACGAGAAGATCGACCCCGACCAGCTTCCTTACCCCGTCTTTGTGAAGCCGGCCCGTTCGGGCTCATCCTTCGGCGTCAGCAAGGTATCTCGAAAAGAAGAACTCCCGAGTGCGATGGAAACCGCAAGACAGTACGACTCGAAGGTATTGATCGAAGAGGCCGTCGGCGGCCGCGAGGTGGGATGCGCGATACTTGGGGAGCGATTTGGATTGGTTGTAGGCGAGGCCGACCGAATTTCGCTAGCTCATGGCTTCTTCAGAATCCATCAGGAGAGCGAACCAGAACGGGGCTCCGACAACTCAACAGCAATCGTTCCCGCCGATATTTCCGCAGAGGAGCGCTCGCTCGTCCAGGAGACAGCAAAGGCCATCTATCGCGCCCTGGGATGCAAGGGGCTTGCGCGGGTGGACATGTTCCTGGCCGAAGACGGGACAGTAATACTCAACGAGGTCAACACTCTGCCCGGCATGACCTCATACAGCCGCTATCCCAGAATGATGGCGGCCGCAGGCCTGCCGCTCGCCGAAGTGATCGACCGGATTGTCTCGCTGACACTGCACGGAAAAAGACGATGAACAACGACTTCGTCTTTGTAGACGAGTTCGTACCCGAAATACGCTGGGATGCCAAGTACGCCACATGGGACAACTTCACGGCCAAGCCGGTGGACGGATACCAAGCAAACCGCATTGTCGGCACGAGGGCTTTATGCGCAGCACTGGAAAGGGCTCGAGAAAAAGCCGCATCCCTTGGCTTCGGCCTGCTTCTTTGGGACGGTTACCGCCCTCAACGCGCTGTAGACTGCTTTCTGCGCTGGTCAAAACAACCGGAGGATGGCCAGACAAAGCTAAGACACTATCCGAACATCGGCAGACCCGAGATGTTCGAACAAGGATATGTGGCCGCCAAGTCGGGCCACAGTCGGGGCGGCACGGTCGACTTGACGCTTTACGATCTAGCTACCGGTGAACTTGCACCCATGGGCGGTGACCATGATCTGATGGATCCAGTGTCCCACCACGGAGCAACAGGAATCACGCAAGTCGAAGCAAGAAACCGTCAACGCCTTTGCTTCGTCATGGAGAGCTGCGGCTTCGATCCCTACGATTGCGAATGGTGGCACTACACCCTGAAACACGAACCCTATCCAAACACTTACTTCGATTTTCCCATCGCATGATTGTCCCGGGCGAAGAAATTGCCAAAGCGTTGAACGTACCCGCCCCATTGCGATCGCGACGACTACGACCGGGGCAGGCGTGACGGCACCCCGCGTCGTCGTCGCCGGCGGCCACTCGGCCGGGCACATCGAGCCCACCATGAACTTCGCCGACGCGCTGCGCCGCCTGGAGCCGACGGCCGCGATCACCGCCCTCGGAACCGTCCGCGGCCTGGACACGACGCTCATCCCGGCCCGCGGCTACCCGCTTGAACTCATCCCGCCGGTGCCGCTGCCGCGCGAACTGAACCGGGCCCTGCTGCAGACGCCCGGCAGGCTGCGCGACTCGGTGCGGGCGGCCGGGGCGGTGCTGGACCGCCTGCAGGCGGAGGTCGTGGTGGGCTTCGGCGGCTATGTGGCCGTGTCGGCCTACCTCGCCGCCCGCCGCCGCGGCCTGTCGATCGTCGTCCACGAGGCGAACGCCCGGCCCGGAGTGGCCAACCGGCTGGCGGCTCGTATGACGACCCACGTGTTCACCGCCGCGCCGAACGTCCGCCTGGCCCACGCCACCGCCATCGGGATCCCGCTGCGGCCGGCGATCACCGCGCTCGACCGACCCGCGCTGCGCGACACGGCCCGGCAGCGGTTCGGCCTACGACCCGACGGGCCGGTACTGATGGTCACCGGCGGTTCGCAGGGCGCCCAGGCGATCAACACTGCGGTGTCCGGCGCGGCTGCGTCGTTACGGGCGACCGGCGCGCAGGTTTTGCACATCACCGGGCTGCAGCACGTGGTCGAGGTACCGGACGGCGACCCCGCCGACCCGCCCTACGCCGTCATCCCCTACGTCGACGAGATGCAGTACGCCTACGCCGCGGCCGATTTCGTGATCTGCCGTTCGGGGGCGATGACGTGCGCCGAACTGGCCGCTGTCGGCCTGCCGGCCGCGTACGTTCCGCTGCCACTGCGCGGCGGTGAGCAGCGGCTGAACGCCGAGCCGGTCGTCGCGGCCGGCGGGGCGCTGCTCGTCGACAACGCCGATCTCGACCCGGCCTGGATCGAGACCACCCTGATCCCGGTGCTCACCGATCCCGGGCGGATAGCGGCGATGTCGGCCCACGCGTTCGCGGCCGGCGCACCTGACGCGGACGTCGTCCTGGCCCGGCACGTCCTCACCACCGTCGCCGAGCGACGCAGGTTCGTCTCATGAGGGCGACGGCCGACCACACCGGCGACCGCCCGGAGGACTGGGGGGCTCCCGGCGCGGCGCTGGAACGTAGCGCGGCCTCCGACCAGATCACAGCCATAGCCCGGGTCGTGCGACGAAGTCATCGCGAGCAGCGTTCCCTGGCTGAACCCGCACACGCCGAACTGGTCGAACTACTTGGCCCGCCGGCGACGACAAGTCGCCGTCAAATCGGAATGTGGCGCTCCGTGAAGCTCTGGCCCAACCCCTATCGCGACAGGCGCGACCGGTCAACGCTGTGGATCCTGTTCGGCGTGCTCGTCTTCGTGTTTCTCACCTGCACCGCGGCAGTCTGGGTATTGCACTCCGCACTGCGCTGAATCTGGACCCGTCCGTCGCCAACGGAGTCCTCGTCGAGCGACCCGGCGAATCAGCAAGCGGTGACGCCGCATGACACGGTGTCCGCCGACGTCGACCATTCCCCTCAGGGCGGTGCGGCAATCTTCCTGATCGTCACCTGCCGGTGTGCGGTGACGCGGCGGGCAGTTGCACCGTGACGCGGAGCCCCCCAGCGGCCCGCGGGGCGAGCGTGAGGGTTCCGTCGTGTGCTTGGGTGATGCTGTTGACGATTGCCAGGCCGAGGCCGACACCTGCGTGGTCGGTGCGTATTCGTTCGGTGCCGCGAAGAAACGGCTCGACCAGCGTGGCAACCAACTGTGGGGTGAGCTTCTCCCCGGTGTTCTCGACAGTGAGCACCACACTCTTGGGGTGAACGCTGGTCGTGACCCACACGGTGCCGTGTTCAGACAGATTGTGGACGACCGCGTTGTGCACGAGGTTCGTCGTCATCTGCAGCAGGAGCGCGTGTGAGCCGATGGTGGGGCTCATGTCGCCGGAGGTCTCGATGGTGACGCCACGTTTTTCTGCGAGGGGAAGGAGCGTTTCGGTGGCTTCTTCCGCCAGGAGGGACAGGTCGACCTGTTCTGAGGTGAAGGACCGCTGGTTCGCGCGACTGAGCAGGAGCAATGCTTCTGTGAGGTCGATCGCCCGGGTGTTGACGACGCGGAGGCGTTCGACGACTTTGCCGGTGTCGCGGTTCAGATCGTTGCCGGCCACATCGAGAAGAGTCTGCGTGATCGCCAGCGGGGTGCGCAGTTCGTGGGAGGCGTTGGCTGCGAATCTCTGCTGTTCGGCGACGTGGGCTTCGAGCCGCGCGAGCATGGCGTCGAAGCTGTCGGCGAGGTCGCGGAACTCATCTCGGCGCCCCTCTAGCCGGATTCGGTGGGAGAGCGATCCGGCGGCGGCGACGCGCGTGGCGTCGGTGATGCGGGCCAGCGGGGCGAGCATGCGGCCGGCGAGAAGCCACCCGCCCAGCAGGCCGAACACCAGCAGGAACGCCAACACTGCGGCCGCCCTCGGAGCGAAAACGTGCAGGAGGTTGGACCGGATGGGAAAAACACCATGAAGGGGGGTGCCGGAGGTGACGATGAGCGCTCGATCGGGGACGTACCGCAGGAGGAAGACCCACACGGCGGAGAGCAGCAAGGCACCGGCCAGCATGAGGAAGCCGGCGTAGCTGAGGGTGAGCTTGAGGCGAACACTCAAACCAGGGGCTCTATCCACGGTCTCCTCCCTCACGGCCGGTGCCGGGTGCTGTGTCGATGCGGTAGCCGACGCCGGCCACGGTGGCGATGATCGAGGGTTCGCCGAGGCGTTTGCGTAATGCCGAGACCGTGATGCGCACGGCGTTGGTGAACGGGTCGGCGTTCTCATCCCAGGCTCGCTCCAAGAGTTGTTCCGCGCTGACGACCCCGCCTTCGGCACCGACGAGGACCTCGAGCACCGCGAACTGCTTCCGGGTCAGCGCGACGTAACGCCCGTCGCGGTAGACCTCGCGGCGGAACGGATCCAGCCGCAGACCTGCGATCTCTCGCACGGGCGGCCTGTTGTGGGCGCGCCTGCGATCGAGCGCTCTGAGACGGAGCACGAGTTCTCGCAGTTCGAACGGCTTCGTGAGGTAATCGTCGGCGCCGAGTTCGAACCCGGAGGCCTTGTCGTCGAGCCGGTCCGCAGCGGTCAACATGAGGATCGGCATGCCACTGCCGGAGGCGACGATGGTTTCGGCGATCTCGTCGCCGGAGGGCCCGGGAATGTCGCGGTCGAGGACGGCGATGTCGTAGGCGTTGACGCTCAGCAGCTCCAGAGCGGTGTCACCGTCACCAGCGATGTCGGCCGCGATCGCTTCCAGACGTAGGCCATCGCTGATGGCTTCTGCCATATAAGGCTCGTCTTCGACGATCAACACACGCATGCTCTCGACGCTAGCGGCCGGAGCATTTCGTCGGCCTATCGAAAACCACATACGGGCTGGCAACACCACACTGCCTTGGCTGCAGGCATGACCTCCAGCGAGCAAGCGCGAAGAGCAGTCGACCGTACCCGATCGACCGGGCTCCTCGTCGGCTTCGCCTGTGCGGCATGACCAACACGCTGCAGCCTCACTACGGGACGACAACCCGGCACCGCCGGCGCCGCCGCGTGCTCCTCGGCGCGGTACTTGCCCTGGTCGTCGCCGCCGCGGCGTTCGTGGCGGCCCGCCACCTGCTCAACGACAACGACAAGGACCGCGCCTACCTGTCGACGGACGGGTGGCCGCTGCACGGACAGGGGGCGTACGTGCTCGGCAACGGCCGGCCGGCGGTGAGCCCGCACGAGCAGCCGGTTCCGATCGCCAGCGTGGCAAAGGTGATGACTGCCTACCTCGTGCTCAAGCACTACCCGCTGCCCGGGACCGACAGCGGCCCGCGATTCGTACTCGGTCAGAGCGATGTCGTGGACACCGAGACGAGGCGGCGCGAGGGTCAGTCGATCGTCGATATCCGCGCCGGCGAGCAGCTCACGGAGCGGGATGCCCTCATGGCGATGCTGTTGCCGTCCGCGAACAACATCGCGGTGCTCGTCGCGCGTCAGGTCGACCGCAGCGTCGCCTCCTTCGTCGCGGAGATGAACCACACCGCGCACACGCTGGGGATGTCCCATACGATCTACACCGACCCGAGCGGTTTCGACGAACACACCGTGTCGACCGCGCTCGACCAACTGCGGCTCGCGCAGGTGGTCGCGGACAATGACACGCTCGCCGCGATGATGGCGACCCGCAGCTACGCGCTCCCGGTCGCCGGTGTAGTGACCAACACCAACACGCTGATCGGACAGGACGGCTTCGTCGGCATGAAGACCGGCTCCGACGACGCGGCTGGCGGCTGCTTCATGTTCCGGTCGTGGCGTCATACGGACAGCGGCGACGCAACGCTGATCGGCGTGGTGCTCGGGCAGCAAGGACACAACCTGATCACCGCGGGACTGACTGCAGCCAAGCAGCTGGTCGACCGCATGGCCCCGTACGCGGCGACCCGCTGAAACATCCAGCAGGCTCTCGGCTGGGGCCGCAATCGGGATGAGGCGCGGACGCCGAAGAGATCGGCTTGACGATCAGTAGGTGATCAGCACGATCGAGGCAGCGGCAAGCACCAGGCCGATGCGCTGCATTCGCCCGGTGTGCTCGTGCAGCAGCCACACAGCGAGCATCACGGTCACGGCCGGGTACAGCGAGGTGATGACGCTGGCCAGCGACAGCAGCCCGTGCCGCGATGCGAGCAGGAAGAACAGGTTGGCGCTGGCGTCGAGGACTCCGCACAGCACGGCCAGGCCGAGCACGCGTCCGGTCACCAGGACCATGCCGCCGGTGCGCCTGGCCAGTGGCACGATCAGCGCGGCGGACGTGATCCGGGAAACGACCAGCGGCCACAGACCTGAGTCGGGGTTCGCCCGCGCGAGGCAGATGAAGTAGGCACCGAAGCCGATTCCGGACAGGCACGCCAGAGCCAGGATGCGCGCTCCGACCGGCCCATGCGGGTGATCGTCGGAGGTATGGCTCACGAAGGTCACCGCCAGCATCCCGACGACGATGCCGAGCCACGCCGCCATCTTCGGACGCTCACCGACGATGACGCCGAATACGACCGGGACGACCGCTGCGAGCACCGCGGTCACCGGCGAGATGATGTTCATCGGCGCCCGGGCCATCAGGCTGTACATGACGATGACCCCGACCATCCCGCCGATGCCTCCGGCGGCGCCGAGTACGGCCGTGCGCAGGTCGAGCGGGCCGGAGAAGAACGGCAACAACGCGAGCATCAGTGCCGCGCCGACCGGGTAGGCGTATAGCAGGACGGTGATGGCCGAGCGACGCCGTGAGGCGAAACCGCCGACGAAATCACCGAGGCCGTAGACGACAGCGGCCAGCAAGGCGAAGACGACGACCACGCCTCACGCTAACCGCGCGACCGCGAACCTGCCGATCGAATATGCACGATCAGCTGTCAGAGGCCGGCCGAGCGGACAGCTGTTGCTGGCCTTCCAGGTCGGCGCCGAGAAGAACCGGCAGGCCTACCTGCTGGCCCCCAAGCCGGGCCAGCCAGAGCGCCCGACCCTCAGGTGGGTTTCGCGAGCGTGATCTGGTTGACGTCCAGGTAACCCGTGCGAAATCCCGCCTCGGAGTAGGCCAGGTAGAGCGACCACATACGTCGGAAGGTTTCGTCGAAGCCCAGGCGGGCGACATCGCCGGCGCGCGCCTCGAACCGCGCACGCCAGCGGCGCAGTGTTTCGGCGTAGTGGCGGCCGAAGCTGAGGCGGTCGGTGATGCGCAATGCCGTGTGCCGGCGCACCGCGTCCTCGATCGACTCGACCGACGACAGCTGCCCTCCGGGAAAGATGTACTTGCGGATCCAGGTATACGTCTCGCCGACCCGTTGCAGGTTGGCGTCGTCCTGCAGGATCGCCTGCAGGCTGAAGCGCCCGCCTGGCACGAGCGCGCGATCGACCGTGCGGAAGTAGTCGGGCCAGTGCCTCGAGCCGACCGCCTCGATCATCTCGACGCTGACCACGGCGTCGTAATGGCCTTTGGCGCAACGATAATCCTGCAGCAGCACGTCGACACGCTCGCTCTGGCCGGCCTGCTCGATGCGTTCGCGGGCGAGTGCCGCCTGCTCGCTCGAGATGGTCAGCGACGTGACCGTGGCCCCGCGCTGCGCAGCGCGAATGGCGAGCTCACCCCACCCGGTGCCGATCTCGAGCAGGCGGGTTCCCTCGCGCACTCCGGTCGAGTCGAGCAGGCGATCGATCTTGCGCTGTTGCGCGATGATCAGGTCGTCGTCAGAGGTTTCCGGATCGCCCTCGTAGAGCGCCGCGGAGTAGGTCATCGAGTCGTCGAGGAACAGGCCGAACATGTCGTTGGACAGGTCGTAGTGCCGTTCGATGTTCTGCCGGGCGCCCTCGACCGTGTTGTCCTCAGACACTGGTTGCCGGCGCAGCACGGCCCCGCGCAGCCGCTGCAGCGCGGCCGGCACGAGGTCCCGGATATGCGCAGCGAACGCGGCCAGCACACCGGTGAGATCGTCGGCGGCCCAGTCGCCTGCCATGTAGGCCTCGCCGAATCCGATCGTCCCGCTGGCGCCGACCCGGTGGTAGAACGACGCCGGCCGCTCCAGGCGCATGACCGGATCGCCGATCGAGCCCGCGCCGTAGCTCGCGCCGCCGGCTTCGACCACGCGCAGCGGCAGCCGGCGCACGGCTCGCCGGAACAGCCGCCGCGTCACCGCAGCCCGCACCGGCATGTGCGGCACGACGGCGACATCAGGCCAGCGCGTGGGGTCTATACCGAATCGCGGCGATGCCTCGGTGACCGTCATGTGTCCGCTTCCCCCTTCGGCCAGTTGGCTGCCTTTTCCATCAGACGACGAGAGAGTGTTCTCCGGCAAGAGCCCTTCTTACAAGATTGGTCACGACGCTCGCGGAGTGGCCCGAGGCACTCGTCCCGAACAGCGCGGCGAGGGCGAATTGCGTTGCAATATCGTGCCAAAGTCCCGATCTCTGCAGCATCGTATGGCCAGCTCCGCGCACGCTGACATAGGTCACTCGGGCGCCGCTCTCTCGAGCACGTTCGGCGAAGGCTGCCGATGCCGCGGGGTCGGTTACCCGATCGTTTGTGCCGTGCGCGACAAGTAACTGTCGGCCGGCGAGGTGCTCGGCAGAGTCGTCGGGCTCGACCCACGGCGCCAAAGCGACCACGGCGCGGACGTTGGTGGTGTCGGCGACCCTGAACGCGACCCGGCCTCCCATTGAGTGGCCGACCAGGGCGATGGGCAGATCTGGATAGCGTTGTGCGAGCCGGGCCAACGCTGATCGCGCATCGCCCACCGGCGATTGCAGGCGTCCGTTCCAGCCGCGGAGCAGGTAGCGCAGCCGGGCGACGACGAGGCCGGCGTCGTCACCGGTCCGGGCCAGTGACCGAGCGAACGGGATCATGCGCACGGTGGCGCCATTCCACGGTTGGGTCGGGCGCAGGCTACGGGCCTGGCCGCCGTGCAGGACGAGGGCCACCGAGCGCGCGGCGGTGCGCGGCTCGTGCAGTCGCAGCGTCGCCGGGCGTTCCATTCAGCGCGGGCAGGTGGTGTTCGCGACCGGCACTGTCGTGTTGATCAGGTACGCGTTGACCTTCTGGTCGATGCAGTCGCTCTGGCCGTAGGAGGTGTGCCCCTGGCCGTTCCAGGTCAGCAGCACGCCGCTGCCCAACGTCCGGGCGAGGTGTACTGCTCCGGCATATGGAGTCGCCGGATCATGCAGGTTGCCCACCACGAGGATCGGCTTGGATCCGGTCGCGGTCTCGGTCGGGATCGGGTGGCGCTGCTTCTGCCAGGCCTGGCACTGGAACAGCGTCGCGGCGGACCACAGCCCGAACAGTGGGAACCGCTTAGTCCATTTCGCGGCCGTCTGTTTGATGACCGCGTCAGTCGGGTCGCTTCGCTGGTCGTTGCAGCTGACCACCTGGAACAGGTCGAGAAGATTTGAGTAATGACCGTCGGGGTCACGCTCGCTGTATCGGTCGTCGAGCTCGAATATGCCTTTGGCGTCGCCGTGTTCGGCGTCGATCAGCGCGCTGCCCAGATCAGGCCACAGCTGCTGGCTGTACAGGGCGGAAAGCACCGCATACAGCACGTTGCCGCCTGTCGCCTTGCGGGTCTCATCGGTTGCCGAGCTGGGGATCGGCGTGGCGTTGGCCTTTTTCTCCAGTGCCGCGACGGCCTTGCGCGCATTGCCGAGTGGACTGCAATCGGAGCGTTTCGCGCAGTCGGCGCCGAACTGGTCGAAGGCGCCCTCGAAGCCCGCGATCTGCTGCTCGTTGGACGCGATCGCGTTGCCGGTGGTCAGCGGATCGACCGCGCCGTCGAGGACCGCAACGCGAATCCGGGCCGGGAACAAGTGGGCGTAGACGGCTCCGAGTTCCGTGCCGTACGAGTAGCCGAGATAGTTCAGCTTCTCGTCGCCGACCGCCGCTCGGATCCGGTCCATGTCGCGCGCAGTTTCGACGGTGTTGTAGTGCGCGAGGGACGGGCCGTACCTCCTGGCACAGCTCGCGGCAAAGCCTGCCGCCTGCCGCTTGGCCTTGTTGAACCCGGCGGGAGTGCGCACGTCGGCGTCCAGAGCCAACGCGGTCGTCTCGTCGCTGTCGCTTTCGCACTTGACCGGTGAGGACAGCCCGACGCCGCGCGGGTCGAAGCCGACGAGGTCGAAATGCTCGAGCACGTCGTCGGACAGCGACGCCGCGAGGCTTATCGCGAGAAATACGCCGGATCCGCCGGGGCCGCCTGGATTGACCAGCAGCGAGCCGATTCGCTTGGGCTGGTCGCGGTAGTGGACTCGGATCACCTCGACGGCGATCGTTGCCCCACCCGGCCGGGCGTAGTCGACGGGCACGGTTTCGCGCCCGCAGTCGAAGGTGAGCTTGGACCGGCGGTCTGGTGGGATGCCGGCTGCCGACAGGTTGAACAGCCTCGCGCAGTCGCTGAAGTCGATGGCGGTGGGCGTTGCCGGTGAGGACTGGCCGCTGCTCGATGTGGCCGGTGCGCCCGATTTCGGCGCCGATTGGCTCGGGACGGCCGTGCTGCCCTGACCGTGACCCTGCGCTGTCGTGGTGCAACCGGCGGCCAACCCGAGCGCTACAACGGTGGCGAGAATCAGGCGGAGGGTCGGGCGCGGCGGCGGAGGCACGACTGCACGGTACCGACGGATCCTTTATGGCCGGCGGTCCGGTGGCCCTGCGCGTCGTCGGTATGTGGATCGGGCCCGCGGATCGAGTCCGCCGACGGCACGCCGCGTCGGACAATCTGCCGGCGCTCGACCCCGAGAGGCCACAATGAGGCGATGAAGCTGCCCGTGATGCCGCCGGTGCCTCCGATGCTCGCCAAGTCCGTGTCGACGATTCCGGCCGGGGCGTCCTACGAGCCCAAATGGGACGGCTTTCGATCGATTGTGTTCCGCGATGTCGACGAGGTCGAGTTCGGCAGCCGCAACGAGCGCCCGATGACCCGGTACTTCCCCGACCTGGTCGAGGCGGTCAAGAACGAGCTACCCGAGCGCTGCGTCATCGACGGCGAGATCATCGTTGCCACCGGCGCCAGCCTGGACTTCGACGCGCTCCAGCAGCGCATTCATCCCGCCGTATCTCGGGTCACGATGCTGGCCGAGAAGACGCCCGCGTCGTTCATCGCCTTCGATCTGCTCGCGCTCGCCGACGAGGACTACACCACCCGGCCGTTCGTCGAACGTCGGGCGGCACTCGAGGCCGCGCTCGCGGGCGTCAACGCGCCGATCCACCTGACCCCCGCTACAACCGACCGCGAGCTGGCCCAGCGCTGGTTCGTCGAGTTCGAGGGCGCCGGGCTGGACGGCGTCGTGGCGAAGCCGCTCGACGGTACGTATCAACCCGACAAGCGGGTCATGTTCAAGATCAAGCATGAACGCACGGCAGATTGCGTGGTCGCCGGCTACCGGTTGCACAAGAGTGGTCCGGAGACCATCGGCTCGCTCATGCTCGGGCTCTACAACGATGCCGGGACGCTGGTCTCGGTCGGTGTCATCGGTGCGTTTCCGATGGCACGCCGCCGCGAGCTCTTCGCCGAGCTCGCGCCCCTGGTGACGACGTTTGACGGCCATCCCTGGAACTGGGCTGCGCACGAGGCCGGCGAACGCACGCCGCGCAAAGGCGAGGGTTCGCGATGGAACGCCGGAAAGGACCTCTCGTTCGTGCCGCTGCGTCCGGAGCGGGTCGTCGAGGTTCGCTACGAGCACATGGAAGGTGAGCGATTCCGGCACACCGCCCAGTTCAATCGCTGGCGACCGGACCGCACGCCGCAGTCATGCACCTACGAGCAGCTCGACCAGCCGATCACCTTCCAGCTCAACGACATCGTGCCGGGTCTGGGCGGCTGAGGCCGTCAGCGCACGACTGCGTACCGGCAGAAGAGCGCTCCGTCTTCCTCGAGGAGTCCGGCCAGTCGCAGGGGATGGCGTTCGCCGCCGGCCAACGGCCAGATGGCGCCGGCACTGATCCGCCCGGCACCCGGCCCGGCCAGCAGCGGTGCGACGCTGAGGCACAACTCGTCGAGGACGCCGCCGTGGGCGAGGTCGGCGAACAGGGTGGGTCCACCCTCGGAAAGGATGCGCCGAAGGCCGCGCTCGGCCAGGGCGCTGCGCGCCGCGGCGAGGTCGACGTCATCGTCGCCGCAGACAATGACGTCCGCTGTCTCGGTCAGCGCTGCGCGCACCGCCGGGTCGCCCGCCCGGCAGGTGATGACGATCGTGCGGGCACCCGGCTCGGTGTCGGTGAACAGGGCGGCGTCCGGATCCAGGCGCAGCGACCGGCTCACGACGGCGGTGGGCAGGATGTGAGCGAGTCCGAACCGGTCGCGGGTTTCGCGTCGCTCGTCGCGTAGGCGTATCGCGGCGTATCCCTCGGCTCGGGCGGTTCCCGCACCGACGAGAACGACGTCGGCAAGATCGCGCAGCGCGGCGAAGATCCGATTGTCGCCGGGAGTCTGCAGACCCCGCGACAGTCCCGCGACCGTGACGGCGCCGTCGATACTGCTGATGAAGTTCGCGCGCACCCCGCCGCGGTCGAGCCAATCGCGCGCGTAGAAGGCGTGGACGTCGACATCGGCTTCGGCGTGGGGGAGCAGCGCGCGCATGGCGCTCATCTCAGCACGTACGCTCGCCGGGATGCGCGCACGACCTCGTGTCGCCTGACTGATGGGACTCGGTGATGGGTAAGCGACGGGCAGTGGCGCTGCCCGCCTTCGTCGAGGATGTCCTTGATGCGACGTTGGACAAGGCGCTGCGGTTGCAGCGTCCCGTCATCACCGCCTACCTGGACCGGATTCGGGTCCGCCATCGGGCTGCGGAACCCGCGCAGTTCATCCGACTGCTCGAGCGGCGCTATCTCGCCGCGGTTGCCGCGGTTGGCGCCGCCTCGGGCGGTGCGGCCGCCATGCCCGGCGCGGGCACGACCGCCTCGCTGGCCTCGGCCGCGCTGGAGATCTCGGTATTCACCGAGGCCACCGCTCTGTTCGCGCTGGCCATGGCAGAAGTCCATGGTCTGCGTCTCGAGGACGACGAGATGCGCCGGGCGATCGTGCTGGCCATCCTCCTCGGCGATTCCGGAGTCGAGATCGCCGAGATCGCCGCAGCCGGCGCAGGATCGCGGTGGGGACAGGTGATGGCACACCGCGCACCCGAGGACACCATCCACCGGGTGAATAACGCGCTGACCACACATTTCCTGGCCCGCTACGGATCCCGCCAGGGCGCGCTGGCGCTCGGACGGGCGCTGCCGCTGGGCGTCGGAGCCGGGATCGGCCTCGTGGGCAACGTCGCGCTCGGGCGGGCGGCCGTGTCGGCCGCCCGCCGGATGTTCGGCCCGCCGCCGGAGAAGCTGCCGCCCCGCATCATCGACGCTTGAGCGGCCGGCCAGCGTCACGTGATCAGCGATCGGTGCGCCGCCGGAACAGCCAGCTCGCCGACGTCCACGACACCGCGGTGATACCGGCGCACCACGCCACGGCCAGCCACGCGCTGTGCCCGACCGGTGTCGCGCTGAGCAGGTCACGAACCGTCTCGATCACCGGCGTGATCGGCTGGTTGTCGGCGACTGATCGCAGCCACGTGGGCATGGTGTCGGTAGGCACGAACGCACTGCTCAGGTATGGCAGGAACAAGATCACGAACGTGAATCCGTTCGCCGCCTCGACGGTGCGCGCAGCGAGCCCGAGCAGTGCAAACAGCCATGAGATCGCCACCACGAACATCAGCAGGACGGCGGCAACTGCCAGCCACCGCAGCGGGTTCGCGGTGGGCCGGAATCCCATCAGCAGCGCCGTGCCCACAACGAGACTGCCGGAGAATGCGCTTCGCGCAACGCTCGCGACGACATGCCCGGTGAGGACGGCGGAGCTGACGATCGGCATGGTCTGGAACCGGTCGACGACCCCGCCGACCATGTCGCTGCACACGCCCACGGCGGTGGTCGCTGACCCGAATCCCGTGCACAGCAGGATGATTCCCGGCACGACGTAGTTGATGTAGTCGGTGCCGGTGTGGATGGCGCCGCCGAACACATAGACGAACAACGCCATCAACATGACCGGCAGCATGACGGCGGGCAGCAGCGCGTCGAGGTTTCGCCGGCTCAGTCGCAGGCTGCGAGCGATCATCGTCAACGAGTCGCTGACCGGCCTCGGGGTGTTGGCCTGTGCGTACATCACGCGGCTCCCAGGATGTGTGTGTTCTGGTGCGCACCCGTGAGCGCGATGAAGACGTCGTCCAGGCTCGGCTGGTGCTGTGACAGTGAGGCGACCTCGACGCGTGCGTCGGCCATCCGGTCTAGCAGTTGCTTCACCCGGCTGGCGCTGCCGTCCGTTGCAACGCCGACGAGCAGGCGGCGCGGATCGACCTCCGCGGCCTCGTCGCCGAGCAGTACGGCGGCGCGCCGGAAGTCGTCCTCGTGGGCGAATGCAAGGTCGACCCGCTCGGTGCCCACCCGCGATTTGAGCTCGTCCGCTGTACCTCCCGCGATCAACCGGCCGCCGTCGATCACCGCGATCCGGTCCGCGAGTTGATCGGCCTCCTCGAGATATTGCGTCGTCAGAACCACCGTCGAGCCGTTCACGACGAGTTCGCGCACGGCGGCCCAGGTGGTCTGCCGGCCGACCGGATCGAGGCCGGTCGAGGGCTCGTCGAGGAACACGACCTCCGGCTCGGCGATGAGGCTCAGCGCAAGATCGAGCCGGCGACGCATGCCGCCGGAGTACGTCTTCACCAGACGGTGAGCGGCGCCGGTGAGGTCGAACCGATCCAGCAACTCATCGGCCCGGCGATGCGCGACTGGTCGCCGAAGGTGCAGCAGGCGCGCGGTCATCACCATGTTCTCCCGGCCTGTCTGCAGGTCGTCCAGCGCAACGAACTGCCCGGTGAGACCGATGCGGCCACGCACCTGCGCACGGTCGCGCACGACGTCGTAACCGGCCACCGTCGCAGTGCCGGAGTCGGGCCGTAGCAGCGTCGACAGGATCCGAATCGTGGTGGTCTTGCCGGCGCCGTTCGGCCCGAGTACCGCCAGCACCGTGCCGCGCTCCACCGTGAGGTCAAGGCCCTGCAGAACCTTGGTGGAACCGAACGACTTCGTCAGGCCGCTCGCCTCGATGATCATCCGGCACCTCGCAAATAACTGTGTATGACATCGACTGTGTATGACATACGCAGAAGCTACCACGGCATTGGTGTACCTTGTAAACAGTTTTCGTCCCGCACTGGGCAGGAGGAGCGGCGATGGTTGCGGACGGTGAAGGTGAGCCCTCGCGGCTGGTCAGGATGTTGTGGGGTTGGGACGAGCCGCAGCGCCGCGGCCCGAAGCCGGCTCTCACCTTGGATCGCATCGCTGCCGTCGCAGTCAAACTCGCCGACGCTGAAGGACTCGGCGCCGTATCGATGAACCGCGTCGCCGGTCAGCTCGGCTATACGACCATGTCGCTGTATCGCTACGTGAGCTCGAAGGACGACCTCGTCGCGCTGATGATGGACTTCGCTGCCGGCGAGCGCGATCTGGCCGGCCGCAGGACCGGTGGATGGCGTGCCGCGCTCGAGCGGTGGAGTCTCGACTACCGCGACATCCTGAGTCGCCACCCGTGGGTCACCCAGGTGCCCATCGACGGTCTGCCGACGACACCGAACCAGGTGGCATGGATGGAGACCGGCCTGCGCGCGCTGTCGGCGACCCGCCTGTCCGAGACGGAGAAGCTGCAGGTGTTGCTGGTCGTGACGAGTTACGTCCGCAACACCGCGCAGATGGTCGCCGAGATGGCCGACGCGCAGCGGGCAGCAGGCCACGAGCCGAGAACGGTGATGAGCAGGTATGCCGAGACGCTCAGCCGGTTGATCGACGGCAAACAGTTCCCGGCGTTGAGCAACTCGCTGGCGTCAGGTGCGTTCGAACAGGACGACGACGATCCGGACGAGGACTTCCGTTTCGGGCTGAAGACCGTGCTCGACGGCGTCGCGGTGCTCGTGCGGCAACGCGCTCCGAAAACGGTCCGTCGCACCTGACACCGCGGTATGGTCGGTGCAGCTCGTGGTTGCGTCTAGGGTTCCGCCGCCCGCCCGCTAGGGCCGCCAGACGGTCCTCCACACAACGAGGACGGCCGGGACTGGACCGAGCGACGCCAGGGCGGGCCGCACCCAGCGGTCAGCCCCACACCTGACGGGACAAGAACCCCGAGGGCTCATCCGTGATGCCCGGCTACGGGTATCGACCAAAGGAGCCTTCCGGTGCCGATCGCCCTTGTGGCAAGCCAATCCTCTGTCCCGGCCGGCGTGCTCGTCGCCGTGCTGGCAGCCGCCGCGCTGCACGCGACGTGGAATGCGATCGCCCATGCGATCACCGACCGGCTAGTCGGCTTCGCTCTGATCGGCGCCGCGTCGACGGTCTGCGGGGCGGCGATCGTGCTGCTCGCGCCGGCGCCCGCCCGAGCAGGTTGGGCGTTTCTCGCGTCGTCGGCGACGCTGCACGCGGTCTACAACCTGCTACTGATGCGTTGCTACCAGCGAGCCGAGTTCGGCCAGATCTACCCGCTCGCGCGGGGTACTTCGCCGTGGCTGGTTGCGATCGCGGCGGCCACGTTCGCGCAGGAGGCGCTCACGCCGATCCGGCTGCTCGGAGTCATCGTCGTGTCGACCGGGCTGGCGAGTCTCGTGTTCGCCGGCGGACCGCCCGCGATCAGCCAGCTTCCCGTCATCGGGGCGGCTCTGCTGACCGGCGTGGCGATCGCTGCGTACACGATCCTTGACGGTCTGGGCGTGCGGCATGCCGGCAGTACCGCGGGCTACACGGGTTGGCTGTTTCTGGCTCAGGGCGCTGTACTGCCGGTGATCGCCCTGGCCGGCCGACGTGAGCGGTTGTGGTCGCAGGCGCGGCCACATCTGGCCGCGGGTCTGGCCGGGGGAGTGCTCTCGCTCGCCGCGTACGCGCTCGTCCTCTGGGCTCAGACCCGCGGTGCGCTTGCGCCGATCGCGGCGCTACGCGAGACGAGTGTCATCATCGGCGCGGTCATCGGAGCCGTCGTGTTCCACGAGCGATTCGGTCGCTGGCGCATCGTCGCCACGTTGCTGGTGGCCGGGGGAGTCGTACTCATCGACATGTGACGCTCGGACGATCGCCGCCGACTCAGGCGCCAACGCAAGCCCGTCCGCGACGATCTCGGACGTGTCCGTGCTGAGCAGAACGTTCGCGGTGCGCACCGGTACGACCTGCGCCAGCGTGGACAGGTTGGCAGCCACCCGCAGCCCCCCTCGGTGGATGATCACCCAGCGCGCGTCCTCGTCGTACTCGACCGACACCCGGTCCAGGTGCGCATCACGTAGCTCGGGCTCCGACGCCCGCAGTGCGATCAGCCGCCGATACAGCTCGAGCACCTCGTGATGCCCGGGAGCGTCGCGCTCGGCCCAATCCAGCACGGCCTCGTGATATGCGCGCGGGTCCTGCGGGTCGATCATCGCCGAAACGTCCCACCCGTAGCGATCGAACTCGGCCAGCCGGCCTTCGCCGGTGACCCGGGCGAGGTCGGGTTCGGGATGAGAGGTGAAGAACGGCCACCGCGTGGATGCCGCCCATTCCTCACCCATCCAGAGCATCGGCGTGAACGGCGAGGTCAGCAGCAGAACGGCCCCGACGCGCAACAGGCCGGGCGATGTCAATTCGGGGAGTCGATCACCGGCAGCGCGGTTGCCCACCTGGTCGTGGTTCTGCAGGAACGCGAGAAATCTATACGCCGGCGTATGGACGCGATCGACCGGGCGGCCGTGGTGTCGCCGCCGGAATGACGAGTACCCGCCGTCGTGCAGGAACGCCGACGTCCACACCTTTGCGAGCACGGCCAGCGAGCCGAAATCGCAGTAATAGCCGTGCCGTTCGCCGGTCAGCAGGGCATGCAGGGCGTGGTGGACGTCGTCATCCCACTGCGCGTCGAGCCCGTAGCCGCCGTCCGTCCGGGGGATGACCATCACCGGATCGTTGAGGTCGGACTCGGCGATCAGGGTCAGTGGACGCCCGAGCAGCCCGGCCAGGCCCGACACCTCGGCCGACAGCTCGGCGAGCAGGTGCGGGGTCGACGAATCGGCCAGGGCGTGCACGGCGTCCAGACGCAGCGCGTCGACATGGAAGTCGCGAAGCCACATCAACGCGTTGTCGATCACGAACCGCCGTACCGGCGTGACTTCGAGATTGACCAGCTCGCCCCAGGTGTTGCGCCCGGCCTTGAGGTACGGGCCGAATCGCGGTAGATAGTTGCCGCTCGGCCCGAGGTGGTTGTAGACGACGTCGAGCACGACGGCCAGCCCGCGGGCGTGGCAGGCGTCGACGAAGCGTTTGAGCGCATCGGGCCCGCCGTACGGCTCGTGCACGGCGTACCACCCGACACCGTCGTATCCCCAGTTCCAGTTGCCGTTGAACGCATTGACCGGCAACAGCTCGACGTGGGTGACGCCGAGATCGACGAGATTGTCGAGGCGCTCGACGGCAGCGTCGAGCGTTGCCCCGCGAGTGAACGTTCCGACGTGCAGTTCGTATATCACCGCACCTGGCAGCGCGCGGCCGGCCCAGTCGGCGTCGGTCCACGCGAACGCCGAGTCGTCATAGACCCTGCTGGCACCGTGTACGCCGTCGGGTAGCCAGCGCGAGCGTGGATCGGGCAGCGCCACGTCGGAGTCATCGAGTGAGAAGGCGTAGTCGGTGCCGGGTCCCGCGTTGTCGACAACGGCTGACCACCAGCCGCCGGGCTCGGCGCTCATCTCGACGGCGCGATCTCCGAGCCGCAGACGCACCCGGCTGACAAGTGGTGCCCATAGGCTGAACTCGGTCACGACCCTCCACCCTGCCACGTCAGCGCATAGGCTCCTCGCCATGCCGCATAGCGATGTCTCGATCCGCGACGCACTGCGCGTCCAGCCGGGCACCGTCAACCTGGCCGGTTACGACACGTCAGCCACGCCGTTCGCGCCGGGCAAGAAGGCCAAGACGGTGAAGGACACCGAGTCGGTGGCGTCGGCGCTCGACAGCGGCCAGGAGCGGTTGTGGGCCGAGGGACGCCGCAGCGTGCTCCTTCTCCTGCAAGGCATCGACACCGCCGGCAAGGGGGGAGTGGTCACGCACGTCGTCGGCCTGCTCGGCCCGGCGGGCGTCAAGATCACCGCATTCAAGAAGCCGACCGCCGAGGAGGCGGCGCACCACTTCCTGTGGCGCATCCGCAGGGCGCTTCCCCGTCCGGGCATGGTCGGGGTCTTCGATCGCTCGCACTACGAGGACGTGCTGGTGCCGCGCGTGCACGAGACGCTGCCCGAAGCGGACTGGCGGCATCGCTACGACGAGATCAACGCGTTCGAAGCCGAACTCGTCTCGGCCGGCACGACCGTGATCAAGTGCTTCCTGCACATCTCCTACAGCGAGCAGCGAGAGCGGCTGCTCGCCCGGCTCGACGACCCGACGAAGCACTGGAAGTTCCACGAGGGCGACATCGACGAACGGGCGTACTGGTCGGCCTACCAGGCGGCGTTCTCGGGCATGCTGCAGAACTGCTCGACCGAGCAGGCAGCCTGGTACATCATTCCGAGCGACCGCAAGTGGTACCGCAACTGGGCGATCGGCCAGATCCTTCGGGAAGTGTTCGACGAGATGGACCCGCAGTACCCGCAACTCGACCTCGACGTGGCGCGGCTTCGCCAGCGGTTGCAACCGCCCTACTGATCGACCGACCCGGCGCTGCGGTGCGCTCGACCGGTGAGCAGCCTGGTCAGCTCACCGGCGAGTTCGGCATCGAGCGGGCCCCGCGTGGCGAGTATCCGATACCAGAGGACGCCGAAGACGATCTCGACCGCGATCGGCACCGGCGCGCGCAGTTCGCGGGGATGGCGCGCAAGTACCTCGGTGAGTGCCTCACGACGCCGCTGCAGGAACAGCCCGTCGAAAGCCGCGCCGAAGTCAGCGTTGAGTTGCGCCTCGGCCATGAGCGACCGCAGCACAGGTTGCACCCCCGGCCGCAAGCTGGCGGCGAAGGTCAGATTGAGGAACGCGAGCAGGTCCTCGCTCAGGTCGCCGGTGTCGGGCAGCGGGATCTCGCGGCTCGCCGAGGCGTTGATCGCCTCCAGCACGACGTCGGCCTTCGCCCGCCACCAGCGATAGATCGTCTGCTTGCCGGTACCGGCCCGCGCGGCGATGCCCTCGATCGTCAACTGGCGGTAGCCGACCTCGGCGAGCAGGTCCAGTGCGGCCTGCAGGATCGCCTGCCGGCTCTGGTCGCTGCGGGGGCGGCCACGACCAGCGACTGGGAGATTGCGATCTCGGTTGCGCACCAGGTTAGATTAGATACGAGACGCAACGTCTCGAAACGGAGGAGTGGACGTATGGATCAGCGAACCGCGGTCGTCATCGGCGGAACATCGGGGATAGGCCTTGCCACGGCACGCCTACTGTGCGCGCGGGGCGCGACGGTGCACGTGACGGGACGCTCGTCGGCGCGCCTGGACGCCGCCGGCGCCGAGGCGCCCGAACTGCAGCTGCACCAGGCCGATGGCACCTCTCGCGTGGAGATGGAGAAGGTCTTCGCGAAGGTCGGGCGGGTCGACTGGCTCGTGCTCGCGATGAGCGGTGGCGCCGGGGCAGGCCCGCTCGCGTCGCTGGACCTCGACGAGCTACGGGCCGCCTTCGAGGCCAAGCTGTGGGGTCATCTGAATGCTGCCCAGACGGCCTTGCCGCATCTGGCCGAGCGCGGCTCGATCACGTTCATCAGTGCGGCGAGCGCGCGAGCGAGTATCCCGGCGACGTCCGGGCTCGCGGCGATCAACGGTGCCGTCGAGTCGCTCGTCCGGCCGCTCGCCGTCGAACTCGCGCCGATCAGGGTCAACGCCGTATCGCCCGGCATCGTCGACACACCGTGGTGGACGGCTATGCCGGAGCAGACGCGCGAGGCCTACTTCGCGCAGGCGGAGAAGGTACTGCCGGTGCGTCGGGTGGCGAGCGCCGACGACGTCGCCGAGAGCGTGGTGCTGGCCGCGACCAACCCGAATCTGACGGGCACCGTCATCGAATCCGATGGCGGCGCCCGTCTGGTCTCACTGTCCTGACGTGCTGCCGCCCGTCGCCGGGCTGGTGCTCGCGCTTGCGCTCCCCGGCGGCGGATCGGCGGTACTTGGCGCGGATGTCGCGCCGGTCGGCGTGCCTGAACCGGACGTCGACGACGTAGTGCTCGCCGGCGCGGTGCGCGTCGATGCGGTGCTTGCCGGCTTCGCCGGCTGGTTTGCCGGCGCCGCTGTCGTCGGCGGGTCGTCCGCGGGCGCTGGTGTCGGTAGCAACGACCCGGACTGCATGATCGGCGGGTCGTCGACGTCGGGCGTGCCGTAGGAGTACGGCAGCGGCACATGGCCGCCGGGCATCACGCGATCGGCCATAGCCGTGACGGTGTCTCGGGCGTACGCGCCGTAGGTCGAGCGGCTGCCCTCGGTGAGGATCGCAACGATGATGCGGTCGGAGTCGACGTAGCCCGTCGAATGCATCCGGGTCTTGTTCTCCAGGCAGCACATCCAGCCCTGCTTGATCCGCGGACGCGAACCTGCCGCGGACGGGATGCCGAAGCACTGCGGCCAGCCGTCCGCGGCGGTGCAGGAGTAGTGACCCATCGCGGTCATCAGCCACTTGCCGGCGCTCATCGCGGCCATCTGGTTGTAGAACGAGACCATGCCGGCGGCCGTGATCCGCGTTTCGCCCCAGTAGCCGGCGTCAGGCGGTGGCCCGACCGGGATGTGGAACCGCGCGCGAACCCACTGGTAGAGAGAGTCGCCGCCGACGCGGCCGTACAGGGACGTCGCCGCGTCATCGTCGGAGTACTCGATCATTCGGGCAGCCGTCGTGGCGATCGAGCCGCGCATCTGCCCGCTCAGTAGCAGGCGCGCCGCAATGAAGGTCTTCACGACCGACGCGGAGGCGTAGTAGGAGTTGACGTCGCCACTGGTCCACCACTGCCTGGTGTAGCGGTCGTACACAGCGGCGGCGACCCGCTCGCCGCGCGCACGGCCGTAACTCACCGCCGAGTTGACTGCCGTGACCGTGGGCGTGGCGTTGGTGGCCGACGACGGGTGCGGCCAGGACAAGATGCCGACGAGCAGGCCGGCCAGCAGCACCACGGCCCCGGCCGCTGCTGCTGTGCGCCTGCTGACGGGTCGCGCGCTCAGCATTGCGCGCGTACCTGGACGGTGACCGTGTCGGCCTGCCCGGAGAAAACGCGAGTGGAACCGCTGCGCGCGGTCTTGCCGCTGATCGTCAGCCCATCGACGGGCGTGCCGCTATGGATCGTCAGGGACGTGGGGGTTGAGGTCACTGCTACCGCTCCATCACTAGTGAATCCATTCGTGGTGCAGGAGATGCCGCGCAGCGGCCACTGCTTGGTTCCGGATCCCTGGACGCGCACGGCGAGAACGCCCGCGCCGTTGGCCGACGGCGCGGATGCGCTGGGAATCGGTAGTGGGATAGTCGATTGGGCCTGCGGCGGCTCGACGGTCGGCGTCGATGCCCCGGTGGACGCGCCGACCGAGGTCGATCGGTCACCGCGTGGCTTGTGCGAGCTGCAGCCCGCGACGATGAGCACGAGCGCCGATACACCGGCAATTGCCGCCCGCCGGGGCGTGTGCGCCTTCATCCCACCGCTTTCCTCACGACCAATCGTGCAACGCTGCGGCAGTGTTCCAGATATGACCAAAGGGGGCACGTCGAAATGCCGATCATGTGACCGGACCAATTGCGCTGTGGTCAGCTGACCAGCAGTGCCGCGGGCAGCGCCGACAACAGATCGGCCAGGCGCACAGCATCGCGATAGGCGTTACCGGTCAGCGCGTCGATGTACTGGCCGGGCAGGTTCAGCGTGGTCTCGCGCCAGCCGCCGTCTCGGGCGAGCCTCGCCGGTAGCCGGGTCGCGACGGTCAACACGCCGCCCCGGTCGAAGGCCACCACATGGTCGGACGCGACGCCCTCAGCGCGCAACGGCGTGTAGCCGGCGAACAGTTCCGGGTGATCGCGACGAACGCGCAGGGTCCGCGACACGAGCCAGAGCTTGGCCGCGCCGCTCGCATCGATCGGTGGGGGATCGGTGAGCGCGGCCAGAAGTTCGCCTCGCGCGGCGAAGTCGACCGGGCGCCGGTTGTCCGGATCGACGAGCGAGTCGTCCCACAGTTCGGTGCCCTGGTAGACGTCCGGCACGCCGGGCATCGTCAGCTGCACGAGCTTCTGCGACAGCGAATTCACCCAGCCGTACAAGGTGATCCGCTCGATGAACTCGGCAAGCGGCTCGCGGACGGCGGGGGAGTCGTAGGCGGCGTCGACGGCCCGGTGCACCGCTGACTCGAACGCAGGGTCGGGGTCGACCCAGGACGTGCCGTCGGCGGCCTCGCGCATCGCCTTCTCGGCGTAGGCGTGCATGCGGTGGCGCTCGACGAACCCGGCACCTGCGAACGTCTGCCACAGCAGGTAACCGAACGGTGCGTTCGGTACAGGAGCGTGCTGCATCAGCTGACCCGCGAGGGCGCCCCATTCGTCGGGCACCTCGGCAAGCACCGCCATACGCGCGCGGACGTCTTCGCCGCGCTTCGTGTCGTGCGTCGAGAGCGTGGTCATACCCTGCGGTGCGCCGACCTGGCGACGGGCCTGCGCTGCATGGAACTCGTCGAGGGAAACCCCGAGCCGGGCAGGGTTGCCACCCACTTCGTTCAGCGCGGCGAATCGCGTGTAGCGGTAGTACGCGGTGTCTTCGACGCCCTTGGCCATCGCCGCGCCGGATACCTGCTGAAAGCGCGCACACAGTTCGTCGCCGGGATCGGCCAGCCGCGGCCCGATGGTTGAGATCGCGTCGGTGAGATCGGGGCGGTGCCGACCGGCTGACGCCACGGCCGCGGCGAGATGCTCTGCGCCATCGGGCAGGTAGGAGCGATAGACCGGGAAGGCGACGAGCAGTTCGGTGATGGCCTCGGCCGCGCGCTCGACCCCCGGGCAGAGGCGGGCAAGTCGCTGCACCTCGGCGCGCAGCATCGTCGTGACGGCGAGACGCTTGCCCGACTCGACGTGCTCGCCGAACGTTCGCCGATCGCCGGTGAGCGAGCGATACAGCGCGGTGATCGCCGGTTCGGCGGTGTGGTCGACGAACAGCCCGCCCACCTCTGCCAGCGCGTCATATCCCGTGGTGCCGGCGACCGGCCACGTCGGGGGCAGCGTTTCGCCGGGCTCGAGGATCTTCTCGACGACCAGCCACGTCTCAGGCGCCGCCGCCCGCAGCCGCGACAGGTACCCGAGCGGATCGGCCAACCCGTCCGGGTGGTCGATGCGAAGCCCGGCCACCTCGTCGTCGGCGATCCAGCGCAGCACCTCGCGGTGGGTCGCCTCGAAGATGGCGTCGTCCTCGACGCGCAGCCCGGCAAGCGTCGACACGGCGAAGAAGCGCCGGTAGTTGAGGTCGGTGTCGGCCCGCCGGTAACCGACGAGCCGGTAGTGCTGCCGATCGTGGACCTGCGCGGGCGTCTCGCCGGGCCCTGGCTCAGTGCCCGGAGCCAACGGGAACCGGTGCTCGAAGTAATGCAGTTCGGCGCCGACGAGCGTGAGTTCGCGTTCGGGGTCGTAGTCCTCGCCGAGCACGGGCAGCAACAGCTTGCCCCGCGTCCAGTCGATGTCGAACCACTGCGCGTACGGGGACTGCTGACCAAGTCGCAGGACGTCCCACCAGGCTGGGTTCTGCGCGGCGTCGGCAACGCCGCTGTGGTTCGGGACGATATCGATGACCAGTCCCAGGCCCATGCGCCGCGCGGCCTCGACGACCGCGGCCCAGCCTGTGGCCCCGCCGCGTTCGTCGTCGATGTGGGCGAAGTCGACGACGTCGTAGCCGTGCTCGGAGCCGGGCGTCGAGGAGAGCAGGGGCGACAGATAGACCGCGCCCGCGCCGAGTTCGTGCAGGTACCCGCACAGCCGCGCCGCTGCGGTCAGATCGAACGACGGCGTGACCTGCAACCGCAGCGTAGATGTCGGGACCGCCATCACGCCGCCCTCTTGAGCACCACCAGCGCCCTGGGGCCCACCGGAACGATGCCATCGGCGGCGACGACCGTCCCGTCGTCCAGATCGGGCCGGCCGGTGTCGAGCACGACGTGCCACGTCGTTCCGTATTCGGTGCTGGGCACGTGGAAGTCGATTGCCTCGTGATGCGCCGAGAAGCACATGAGGAACGAGTCGTCGATGACGCGGTCGCCGCGCGAGTCGCGGTCGGGTATGCCCTGCCCGTTGAGGTAGACGGAGATCGCCCGGCCGAACGGCGCCTCCCAGTCCTCCTCGGTCATCTCCTGGCCGTCGGGCGTGAACCATGCGAGGTCGGGCAGCGCATCAGCACCTCGCCGGCGGACCGGGCGCCCGTCGAAGAATCGCCGCCGCCGGAACACCGGATGCCGCCGCCGAAGCTCAGACACCCGGCGTGTGAACGCGAGTAGGTCCGCGTCGACCTTGGCCCAGTCGACCCAGGTGAGCCGGCTGTCCTGGCAGTAACCGTTGTTGTTGCCCGATTGGGTGCGGCCCAGTTCGTCGCCGTGGCCGAGCATCGGCACGCCCTGCGACAGGAACAGGGTGGCGATCAGGTTGCGACGCTGTTGCGCCCGCAGGGCGAGCACCGCCGGATCGCGGGTCGGTCCCTCGACGCCGCAGTTCCACGACCGGTTGTAACTCTCGCCGTCCTTGTTCTCCTCGCCGTTGGCCTCGTTGTGCTTGTCGTTGTAGGACACGAGGTCGAGCAGCGTGAACCCGTCGTGGCAGGTGACGAAGTTGATGCTGGCAACCGGACGCCGCCCGGAGTGTTCGTAGAGGTCGGCCGAGCCGGTGATCCGCGCCGCGAACTCGCCGATCGTCGAGGGCTCACCGCGCCAGAAGTCGCGAACGGTGTCGCGGTACTTGCCGTTCCACTCGGTCCACTGCGGCGGAAAGTTACCGACCTGGTACCCGCCCGGCCCCACGTCCCACGGTTCGGCGATCAACTTCACCTGGCTGACGACCGGGTCCTGCTGGACGAGTTCGAAGAAACTCGACAACCGGTCGACGTCGTAGAACTCCCGCGCCAGGGCCGAGGCGAGGTCGAAGCGGAATCCGTCCACGTGCATCTCGAGCACCCAATACCGCAACGAGTCCATGAGCAGTTGCAGCGCGTGTGGGTTGCGCACGTTGAGGCTGTTGCCGGTGCCGGTGTAGTCGCGGTAGTAGCGCGGATCGTCGTCCTCGAGGCGGTAGTACGCGTGATTGTCGATGCCGCGGAAGCACAGCGTCGGACCGAGATGATTGCCCTCGGCGGTGTGGTTGTAGACGACGTCGAGGATGACTTCGATGTTGGCCTCGTGCAGGGCACGGACCATCGCCTTGAATTCCTGCACCTGCCCGCCGGCCGCGGCCGCACTACGCGCCGCGGACGCGGAGTAGCGGGTGTCGGGGGCGAAGAAGCTGATCGTGTTGTAGCCCCAGTAGTTGGACAGGCCGCGATCGAGCAGCACCGAGTCGTTGAGGAAGTGGTGCACCGGCATCAACTCGACCGCGGTAACGCCGAGCGCCTGCAGATGATCGATCACGACCGGGTGCGCAAGCCCTGCGTAGGTACCGCGCATGGAGCGCGGTATCTCGGGATGTCGCTTGGTCAGGCCCTTGATGTGCGCTTCGTAGATGACGCTGTCGGCATAGGTGTGCTTCGGCGGGCGGTCCACCCCCCAGTCGAAGTACGGGTTGATCACCACGGACTTCGGCATGTGGATCGCCGAGTCGTCGACGTTGTGACTGTCCGGGTCGCCGAGGTTGTAGCTGAACAGCGAGGGATGCCAGTCGATCTGGCTGTCGACCGCCTTCGCGTAGGGATCGAGCAGGAGCTTGGCCGGATTGCAGCGCAGCCCGTGCTCGGGTTCGTACGGACCGTGCACGCGGTAGCCGTAGCGTTGGCCTGGCTCGATTCCGGGCACGAAGGCGTGCCATACGAAGCCGTCCATCTCGGGCAGGTCGATGCGTGACTCGGAGCCCTTCGCGTCGAACAGGCACAGCTCGACGCGCTCGGCCACCTCGCTGAACAGCGCGAAGTTGGTTCCCGATCCGTCATAGCTCGCGCCCAGCGGATAGGCGCTGCCTGGCCAGACCTGCATGCGATCTCCTGTCATGTTCGGTCGGTCGATATGTCGAGCGTCGGCGCCGCGGCGCGACGCGCCCTGAAAACGTGATGAGTTGAGAGCCTGCCAGATCGTCGATTCGCGCCGTTCATCCATTTTGTTCGGCACTAGATGTGCCGGGCCGAAAACGGCGAGTCACTGCCCCTGCAGGCTGGTATTCCCGCTGCAGGAACAGGTCCTATCATTCGTTGAACCTTGGCCCTGACCCTGACCCTACGACCCACCGAGAAGGTATGGCCGGCCGGCATTCGCAACCGTCCTCGGCCCACCGAGGGATGTCGCTCCCCGTCGTGGCCGGCATATTGCTACTCATAGCGGCGTGTACTGCGGGTGTCCTGGTATTCGTCAATCAGCAGGGTTCATCACACAAGGCTGCAAGCTCCGGTTGCGACGGCGGGGTGACGATCCACCTCGATGCCGCGCCGAGCATCGCCGATCCGGTGAGCGCGATCGCCAAGAAGTGGACCGCTACGCACCCGAGTGCGGCCGGCAGATGCGTGGCCGTCGACGTGAACTCGTTGCCGGCCTCGAACGTCGAGCAGATCCTGGCCTCGGGAGGCAACGGCGGAGCCGGCGGTTCCGCGGTTTCGCTGTGGATTCCGGACTCGAGCACGTGGGCCACTCGCCTCGACGACGATCTGGCCGGCGCGGGCTCGCCGGGCAAGATCGAGATCCACGCCCCCATCGCGTCGTCACCGCTGGTGTTCGTGAGTTCTCCGAAGGTCGCCTCGACCTTCATCACCAAGCCGGACTGGAAAGCCGCCCTGGCCGGCTCGTTCCCGCTCACGATCCCTGACCCGGTGTCGAACACCGACGGCCTGCTCAGCCTGCAGATCATGAACGCACTGGTCGGATCAGACACCCAGGGGCCCGACCCCGCCCTGGCCAACCTGATGCTGCGCCTGAGCCACTCGACGCTCGCCGACGCCAATTCCGGATTCGCGCAGCTGGCCGCCGACCCCGCACACGCGCAGGTGTTCACCGCACCGGAACAGGCGGTGATCCAGGCCAATCGCGCCAAGCAGTCCCTGTTCGCCGCCGCGATCTACCCGGACGAGGGCACGCTCAGCCTCGACTATCCCGTGGTGCGCCTGGTGCGCTCGGGCGACGATCCGGGTCTGACGGCAGCGCTCGACGCGTTCGAGCAGCAGTTGCGTTCGCCGAGCGCGCAGGCCTACTTCGCAGACGCCGGATTCCGCAACGCGGGCGGAGCGTCGGTGCCCGGAGTAGGTGCCGCCGAGGGAGTCGCCGCCGCGCCGATCCGCCAGATGGGTCGCCCCTCGACCGGTCAGGGAGTCGACACGCTGCGGCTCTGGCAGGCCGTGACCGACGACGTCAACACGCTCACGGTCATCGACACCTCCGGGTCAATGGCCGAATCCGCGGGCAACGGGCAGAGCAAGATCGAGCTGACCTCCGCGGCCGCAGCGGGTGCGATCAACTTCTACCCCGACAGCTCCAATGTCGGGATGTGGGTGTTCTCCACCCAGCAGACCGCCACCACCGACTGGGCGCAGCTGGTGCCGATCGGGCAGATGAGTCAGCAGATCGGCGGCGGCACCCGGCGCCAGGCGCTCACCGCGGCCGCGAAGAGTCTTCCCGACCGCGTCCACGGCAACACCGCGCTGTACGACACCGTGCTCGCGGCGGTACAGACCGTGCGCAAGAACTACGACCCGTCCAAGGTCAACACGGTTGTGCTGATGACCGACGGGCAGAACGAGAATCCCGGCGGCATGTCGCTCGATCAGTTGCTCGCCAGCCTGCAGACCCCCGAGAGCAAGCTACTGCCCGTGCCGGTATTTACGATCGGGATGGGTACGCAGGCGGACATGTCGGCATTGGGCAAGATTTCACACGCCACCGGCGGCAAGGCCTACTCGGTCAAGGACCCGACCCAGATCCGCTCGGTGTTCCTGGACGCTGTGGTTCAGCGCCGATAGCGGTACGGGCCGCCGGTTCGGGCCGCCGTCACGTCAGGCGAACCCTTGATGCGTGAGCGCGCATCATCACGACCAGCCCGGCGGCGGCGGATGCAACCGCAGCGACGCCGAGCCAAATGCATGGCCCGACCTGGCTCTGAAACCGGGGCGCCGCGCCCGAGGACGGCCCGCCACTGGACCCGAACTGCGACAGCGTCGCCTCGATCTGCAGCGCCTCGGCGGCAACGGCTCCGCCGAGCAGGGCCGTGGCGACCACAGCCAGGAAGGGAAATCGGGGTGCCCGCCACCACCCACGAACCGGAAACGCCGCTGCGACCGCCGCGATCAGCAGAACGGCGCACGCGCACGTCGCGATTCCGAACCGGGCCTCGTGCCCGACCGAGAACACGACCCCGTCGGAGGAGAAGTCATGCGCTCGGCCCCAGCCGTCGGTCTGATGCCTGAACGTGTCCGTGGTGATCGTGCCGTCGGGGCGAAAGGTTTCCCGGTATCCGACCAGGACGGTGAAGGGCGCTGCGATCGCTGCCGCCGCCGCCAGGGCCCACAGCGTCGTCGCGGCGAATCTCGCCCGGTCGCGCGGTAACCACCGTCGCGTCGAGGCCGCAGGCAGCGCCTCGCCCGCTGATCCGTCTGAGGCGATCTCGTGGAACTCGAGATCGGAGGTGCCCATGACGAGGTTCTACCAGCGTCCGAGCGCTGCCGTCTCGGCTCATGCGCTCCTAGGAGGGTTAGGCGGTCAATGACCTCCCTGGTCGCAACAACCGCTAAGCTAGGACGAACTGGAGGGGAGTAACCCCGTCCCCGCGGTTTCCTCGTCATCACGGGTCGCTTTATCGGCGGCCCCGGGGAGCCGGCCCGACCTCGGGTGGGTGAGACCTCCGGCAGCACACGCATATGCCGATTTTTTTCGGGGTATGCATCGAGCGCGCCGGAGGTGACAGTGCACGTCGAGCCCTGGGTATGGGCGCTAACCCTCTCGCTGGCGATCGCCTTCCTGATCTTCGACGTCTTCTTTATCGGCCGCCGGCCGCACGAGCCGAGCCCGGGCGAGTCGGCGCGCCATCTCGCATTCTTCGTCGGGGCCGCGATGCTCTTCGCGGTCGGCGTGTTCGTGGTCAGCGGCGCCGAGTACGGGGCGCAATTCCTGGGCGGCTGGCTGACGGAGTACTCGCTGTCCGTCGACAACCTCTTCGTGTTCCTGATCATCTTGACCAAGCTCAAGGTCCCCCGGCATCTGCAACAGTCCGCGCTGCTCGTCGGCATCGTCGTGGCGCTCGTGCTGCGGGGGGTGTTCATCGCGGCCGGCGCGGCCGCGATCAACACGTTCAGCTGGGTCTTCTATGTGTTCGGCGCATTCCTGGTCTACACCGCGGTGCGGTTCATGCGTGACGACGACGCCGACGACCCGAGCGAGTACACCGACGGGCGCGCGGTTCGCTGGCTACGGCGCCGCGTGCCCTCGACGACGGAGTACAACGGGCCTCACCTGACCGTCCGCAAGGACGGCCGCCGCCTCGCGACCCCGATGATGATCGTCATCGTCGCGCTCGGCACAACGGATCTGCTCTTCGCCCTCGACTCGATTCCCGCCATCTACGGAATCACGCGTGAGCCGTACCTGGTTCTTACCGCGAACCTGTTCGCGTTGATGGGCCTGCGCCAGCTGTACTTCCTGATCGGCGGGATGCTGAAGCGCCTCGTCTACCTGAACATCGGGTTGTCGATCCTGCTCGGGTTCATCGGCGTCAAGCTCATCCTGCACGCCCTGCACGAGAACACGCTCGCGTTCGTCAACGGCGGGCGCCCGGTGGCCTGGGCGCCGGACGTCCCCATCTGGATCTCACTGGTCGCGATCGTCGGCATACTCGCCACCACCACCGTGGCGAGCCTGCTGAAGTCTGCTCGCGACGCCCGCCGCGAACGCGCGCAGGTCAGCTGAGCAGTTGCCGGCGGTAGGCCTCGGCTACCGCCGATGCGCGGTCGCGAACGCCTGCCTCGACGGTGAAGGAGATGTCGTCGACCGCGACGAGGTCGCGATACCGTTTGTGCAGGTTCGTGACTTCGATGATTGCCATGCATCAAGCTTCGGGCAGGGCCCGGCCCGCCGAATCGGCCAGCGTGGCCGACCTTTCGCCGCAGCGGCTGAGCCGCGTGTCAACCGATCCGTTGATGGAGGCGTCGCCCTGGCACAGGCGCATGAGTCGGCATTGTCGGACGCGCCTCGTACCGTGGTGTCGTGAGAGTTGCGAGCGACATCGTCCCGAGCACCGGCGTCTTCAAGGTCGTGTCCGATTTCGAGCCGTCCGGTGACCAGCCCGCGGCGATCGCCGAACTCGAGCGCCGGGTACGGGCGGGCGAGCGCGACATCGTCCTGCTGGGCGCCACCGGCACCGGCAAGTCGGCCACCGCCGCCTGGCTGATCGAGCGGGTGCAACGGCCGACGCTGGTCATGGCCCCGAACAAGACGCTCGCCGCGCAGCTGGCCAACGAGTTGCGCGAGATGCTGCCCGAGAACGCCGTCGAGTACTTCGTCAGCTACTACGACTATTACCAGCCCGAGGCGTACGTCCCGCAGACCGACACCTACATCGAGAAGGACTCGTCCGTCAACGACGAGGTCGAGCGGCTGCGGCACTCGGCGACGATGTCGCTGCTCACCCGGCGCGACGTCGTCGTGGTGGCGACCGTGTCGTGCATTTACGGCCTGGGCACGCCGCAGGAGTACGTCGACCGGGCGGTGCGGCTGCGGGTCGGTCAGCAGATCGAACGCGAGAAGATCCTGCGCCGGCTCGTCGAGGTGCAGTACTCGCGAAATGACCTGTCGTTCACGCGGGGCACGTTCCGCGTTCGCGGTGACACCGTCGAGATCTTCCCGGTGTACGAGGAACTCGCCATCCGCGCCGAGATGTTCGGCGACGAGATCGAGCGGCTGTACTACCTGCATCCGCTGACCGGCGAGGTCGTTCGTGAGGTGGACGAGGTGTTCGTCTTCCCGGCGACGCACTACGCGGCGGGGCCGGAGCGGATGGAGCGGGCGATCCGCGGCATCGAGGCGGAGCTGGTCGAGCGGCTCGCGGAACTGGAGAAGCAGAACAAGCTGCTCGAGGCACAGCGCCTTCGCATGCGCACCACCTACGACGTCGAGATGATGCGTCAGGTCGGCTTCTGCTCGGGCATCGAGAACTATTCGCTGCACATCGACGGCCGCGAGCGGGGCAGCGCGCCCAACTGTCTGCTCGACTACTTCCCCGAGGACTTCCTGCTCGTCATCGACGAGTCACACGTCACGGTGCCGCAGACCGGGGGCATGTACGAGGGAGACATGTCGCGCAAGCGCACCCTCGTCGAGCACGGCTTCCGGCTGCCGTCGGCGATGGACAACCGCCCGCTGAAGTTCGACGAGTTCGTCGAGCGCATCGGCCAGACGGTCTACATGTCGGCGACCCCGGGCCACTACGAGCTCGGCCGTACCGACGGCGAGTTCGTCGAGCAGGTCATCCGGCCCACCGGGTTGATCGACCCCGAGGTCGTGGTCAAGCCGACGAAGGGCCAGATCGACGACCTGGTGCACGAGATCCGCGAGCGTGCCGACCGTGACGAGCGGGTCCTCGTGACGACCCTGACGAAGAAGATGTCCGAGGACCTCACCGACTACCTGCTCGAGCTGGGCATCCGGGTGCGGTACCTGCACTCCGAGGTCGACACCCTGCGCCGGGTCGAGCTGCTGCGTGAGTTGCGCCTGGGCGAGTTCGACGTGCTGGTCGGCATCAACCTGCTGCGCGAAGGCCTCGACCTGCCCGAGGTGTCGCTGGTATCGATCCTCGACGCCGACAAGGAGGGCTTCCTGCGCTCGGGCACGTCGCTGATCCAGACGATCGGACGCGCCGCGCGCAACGTGTCGGGCCAGGTGCACATGTATGCCGACACGGTCACCCCGTCCATGCAGAATGCGATCGACGAGACCAACCGGCGGCGCGACAAGCAGATCGCCTACAACCGCGAGCGGGGCATCGACCCGCAGCCGTTGCGCAAGCGCATCGCCGACATCACCGACCGGCTCGCCCGCGAGGCCGCCGACACCGAGTCGCTGCTGGGCGAGGGCGCCGTCCCGGTCGGCGGTTCGGGGCGCTCGCAGTCGCGCGGCAAGTCCGCGGTGCCCGGCCGGGGTGGTCGCGCCGCGGGTGTGGTGGGCGTCGGCGCACACGCAGATGGCAAGCTCGATGTCTCCACGATGCCGCGAGCAGAGCTGGCCGACCTCATCCAGCAGCTCAACGATCAGATGCTCGGCGCGGCGCGTGAACTGCAGTTCGAGCTGGCTGCCCGGTTGCGCGACGAGATCGGCGAGTTGAAGAAGGAGCTGCGCGGTATGGACGTGGCCGGGGTCCGGTGACCGCAGGCGGGGTCACCGCCGCTCGCTCGACCCGGTGTGTAACTGGCACAACTACCTGATCACTGTTAGTGATCAGAGTGTGAATCGGATTGCCGTCGTGCGCACCCCGCGACGGCGGCTTAGCGACCTCTGCCCGGGCAACCCCGGTGGCCGGGCACAGCATCGCTCTGATCCGGGCTGCGCGCACGATGGTGCCGCGATCCCCTTTGTAGGTAAGGGCTGTCTGAAGCACCGCGCCAAGCGTCGCGTCGCGCATCGGGTTCTGCAGGTGATCATCCGGTACGTCTGAATCGGGCTACAAAGGTCAGGACAAAGGTCCCCTGTCCATCTGCCGCGACTGCCGGAATTCTGCCATTGGCAGTTGCACAGCGTAAGCACAAACTGCCGATGACCTTGGGCGGGGGTTCAGGGTCGTTCTTTTCGGGGGGGTAGCAATGAGAGCACGTGCGGCACGCCGCGATCAGGATCAGAATCCGGAACAAACCTCGTCAAGGCGGTTTCTTGCGCTCGTTGCGGCTGCTGCAATGTGTTTCGCGGGCGCCGTCGCGATGTCCCTGCCGGCGTCCGCCGGCGCAAACACCCCAGTCACCGGTGCTGGCTTCACAACGATCAATGAGGACGTGGACGGCACCGGGCACTGCAAGAACGGCAACCCGGACGCCAACTGCAACATCTACGACGGCGAGCAGTACGTCTGGCTCAACGGTGGCCCGTCGACCGCCTATGTCGGCGATGGCAACTACTTCTTTGCCGTGCTCTCGCCCGGCGGCCAGGCTGACCCCAACGACGGGGCGGCCAAGAACCTCTCCGACGACTTCGACGCCCACACCAACCGCACTTTCTCGGTATCGGACGGCTCGGTCGACTACAACGGGTCGCACGACGTCGCGAACAACAAGATCCGCCTCGCGGACTACGCCGACACGAGCAACCCGGGTGGCGTCTACATCATGGCGATCTGTTCGCTGGCTGACGGGTATCCGGTCAATGCGAGCAACTGCAAGTACGACGCCTTCAAGGTGCAGGCGGCGGAAGTTCAGCACGGCAAGCCGCTGACCGTCACCAAGGACGCCGCTGGTGCCTACACGAACACCTACACGTGGAGCATCGCCAAGGACGTCGACAAGACGACGGGGAACCAGGCTCCCGGCAACGCGACATTCAACTACACCGTGTCGGCCAGGCACGACGGCGGCACGGTCAGTGGAGTCAAGGTGACCGGCACGATCACGGTGACCAACCCCAACGTGGACGGGTCCGACAACACCGTCGCGGTGTCCGGCGTGAACGTGACGGATCGACTGTCCGACGGCACCGTGTGCGCCGTGACAGGCGGCAGTGGTGCGACGCCGACTGCTTTCAGCACCGACTTCGCCTACTCCTGCGACCTGAGCGCACTGCCGCAGGGCGAACTCGACAACACGGCTGCGGTGGCATGGCCGGAGGCGTTCCTCGACAACGACGCGCTGCTGGATGCCGGATCGGCCAACTTCACGTTCTCGAACATCGGCTTCGACGCAACCCTGGTTGACGACTCGGTGACCGTGACCGATTCGCAGGGCGGCACGCTGGGCACGGTCAGCCAGAGCGATCCGAGCCCGACGACGTTCACGTATTCGAAGAGCTTCTCCGGAACCGCGGGCACCTGCACGAGCTATGACAACACCGCCACGTTCACGACCAACACGACGGGCACCACCGGCAGCGCCAGCAAGACCGTCACCCTATGTGTGGGTGCTGACCTGACCGTGTCGAAGACGGCGGTACCTGCGTTCACCCGCACGTACAACTGGTCGATCGACAAGAGCGTCGACAAGACAGTCGTCAAGCAGATCGGTGGGTCGGCGACGTTCAACTACACAGTGAACGCGGCACAGACCGGATTCACCGACAGCGGCTGGGCAGCCAGCGGCCAGATCACCGTCTCGAACCCGAACGACTGGGAGGCGATCACCGCTGACGTCAGCGACCCCATCGACAACGGTGGTACCTGCTCGGTCACCGGCAGCACTGAGGTGACGGTCCCGGCCGGTAGTTCCGTCGTTCGCGACTACACCTGCAGCTACGCCGCCGCGCCGAGCCCCTCGAGTGGCACCAACACGGCGACAGCTACCTGGAACGCGGCCGCCGCCTTCACGACGAACGGTTCGGCCCAGGGCACCGCGAGCGCGAGCTTCGGCACGCCGAGCAGCACGGTGAACAAGACAGTCACGATCACCGACACGTACAAGGGCACGCTCGGCACCTTGACGGCGACCAACGCCGCACCGTTCGCGAGCGGGACGTTCCACTACTCGCGCACGATCGCGATCCCGGCGACCGACTGCCTGACCTACGGCAACACGGCGACGATCACGGAGACCGGCCAGTACGCGTCGCAGTCGGTCAAGGTGTGCGGCCCGGCGAAGACCGGGGCGCTCACGATGGGCTACTGGCAGAACAAGAACCGCCAGGCGATCATCGTCGGCCAGGCCAAGACCGGCGTCTGCCCGTCCGCCACCTGGTTGCGGCAGTACGCACCGTTCCAGGATCTGTCCGCGACGGCCACCTGCGCGCAGGTCGGTACCTACGTCACGAACGTGATCAAGGCAGCCAACGCATCGGGCGCGGCGATGAACGCGATGCTCAAGGCGCAAATGCTGTCAACCGCGCTGGACGTGTACTTCAGCAGTTCGGCGCTCGGCGGCAACAAGATCAGCGCGCCGGCACCGATCGGCGGGGTTGCGATCGACCTGACCCAGATCTGCAAGATGATCGACGGGTCGACCGGTACGGCCACGTGCGGCGGGGCCTACGAGAACAGCAGTGCAGCGTTCGGTTGGGCAACCAGCCTGACCGTCAGCCAGATGCTCGCCTACGCCGCGACTCAGTCGATCGCCGGCGGCTCGACCTGGTACGCCAATGTCAAGGCGATCCAGGGCCTGGCCAAGGACGCCTTCGACGCAATCAACAACGCAGTGGCTTTCGGTCCGTGATGACCCGCTCGGCAGCGCCGCGCTGAACCACCGCGTGAACGGCACGCGCCGGGACCCGATCTGGGTCACGGCGCGTGCCGTCGGCCGTACTGGCGAGCGTGCCTAGTGCGGCCGTCCACCCACCTGCGACACGGCGCGGGCGGCGTACCGATGCGCCAGGCTGACGGCCAGTTGCGGCGAGATCCCGCCGACCTGGGCGGCAAGGAAGCCGGCGGCGAACGCATCGCCCGCGCCGGTGGTGTCGGCGGCAGATACCGGCACTGTCGGTACATCGACCGCTTCGCCGTCGCGAGCCCAGATCGCACCGTGGGCACCTCGCTTGACCACCGTCTGTCCACATCGGACAGACAGCACCTTGGCGGCGGCGATCGGATCGAGCTCGCCGGTCAGCGCGGTGGCCTCGTCGGCATTGGCGAACAGTGGCGTGACCCGGCCGATCCAGTCGAGGACGGCCGTGGCGCCGACGGTCCGGATGGGGGCCGCCGAGGCGGCGTCGACCGAGACGGGCAACCCGCGCTCACGGGCCAGCGACATCGCTGCGAGCGCGGTGGAGCGGGGCGATTCGCTCAGCAGGGCGTAACCCGAGATGTGCAGGTGGGTGGGCTCGACGAATAGCTCGAGGGGTAGATCAGCGGGTTGCAGGCCGGCGTTGGCGCCGGCATCGGGAATCATCGTGCGCTCGCCCGTCTCGCTGACCAGCACGATGCACGTTCCGGTCGACCTGATCGGATCTACGGTCACGGCCATGTCCACGCCCGCGCCCTGCAGCGCTGCCATGGCGGCGCGACCGCGGTCGTCGTCGCCGACCCGGCCGACGAACACCACCGGCACTCCGCCGGCGGCCAGCCAGCATGCTGTATTCGCAGCCGAGCCGCCGCCGCCGATCGTCACGCTCGAGGGCGTGTCGGAACCGACAGCGAGCGGGCCGGACAGCCGGGCGAGGACGTCGGTCATGACGTCGCCGAGGCAGATGACGCGGCTCAAGGGCGGCGGGCGAACTCGACGGCGATCTCGGCGGCGAGGCGGGCGTTGCTCTCGACGAGTGACACGTTCGCCAGTAGCGAGGCACCGTGAGTCTCGCGGTGGAAGTAGTCGAGCAGGAACGGAGTGACGTCCTTGCCGTGGACGCCGGCAGCGTCGGCCGCCGCCAGCGCGCCGGTGAGTACCCGCTCATGCAGGGACGGGTCGAGTTGGTCGGCAAGCGGGATCGGATTGGCGACGAGCATGCCGTACGCGGCAGTACCGAGGTCGGCGCGAGCGCGCATGACGGCGGCGACCTCGGCCGGCGAGTCGGCGCACCAGTCGAGCCGGTACCCCGAGTCGGCTAGATAGAAGCCCGCAAAGGCGTTCGTGCCGTAGCCGAGCACGGCGATGTTGAGGCTCTCCAGGCGCTCGAGGGTTGCCGGAACGTCCAGGATCGACTTCACCCCGGAACACACCACGAGCATGGGCGTGCGCGAGAGGGCATAGAGATCCGCGGATTCGTCCCACGAGTCGCGGGCCTGCCGGTGTACGCCGCCCAGGCCACCGGTGGCGAACACCGCGATGCCCGCCGCTGCGGCGAGATGCGCCGTCGAGGCCACGGTTGTGGCCGCGGTGGCACCGCACGCGGCCACCGCCCCGAGGTCACGAACGCTGGCCTTGACGACGTCCTCGCCCGATGCGATCCGGGTCAGCGCAGCGTCGTCCAGGCCGACCCGGGCAACCCCATCGACGACGGCGACGGTCGCGGGCACGGCGCCACCTTCGCGTACCTCATGCTCGATCTCGCGAGCGATGCGCAGGTTGTCCGGACGCGGCAGCCCGTGGCTGATGATCGTGCTCTCGAGGGCAACTACCGCCTGTCCGCTGGCCAATGCATCGGCAACCTCGGCATCTACGAGCACGGGTTCATTCTGCGCGAGCAGGATGTGCGACGGGTCGGCGCCTCGCCGCGGCGACGATTCCGGTTGCCACTGCCGCCACGGCGAAGGAGCTCAACGACGCGCTCATCCACGTTTCCGGGGTGAAGTCCAGCCAGCTCTGTGCGTGGGTCCACGCCGCCGCCCACCACGAGATACCGCCCGGGTTGATCAGCTGGTAGACGCAGAAGCCGATCAGCCAGGGCACGAGCATGCTCCATCGCGGAGGCGCGGACTGCGAGGCGTCCCAGCGGGCGCCGTTGCGCAGCAGGAAGAAGTCGACCGCGAACACGGCCGACAGCGGGACGAAGACCGACCCGATCAGGTAGAGGAAGTTCTGGTAGTCGGCGATGTGCAGTACCAGCGCGCCGAGTGTGGCCAGCGTCCCGATGGCCACGGCGAGCACCCGGCGGTCCGCGAGCGGTCGCAGGTTCTGCACCGAGACCACCGTCGAGTAGACGTTCGTGAACGATTCGTCCAACTCACGCAGCACCAGGACGGCGAACGGCAGCCAGCCCAACGGAAGGGCGATGAACGCCCGGAACAGGTTCGAATCGGTGTTGCCGTCAGCGGACACCACCGTCGAGAACGCGAGCAGTCCCAGCGCGTAGTAGAAGATCTGCGTGACTGAGTATCCGGCGAGTGACCCGCTGAAGGCGGCTCGTCCGGAGCGGGCGTGCCTGGTGTAGTCGGCGGCGAGCGGCACCCAGGAGATCGACACGGCGATCACCGCGTCGGTCGCCAGCCAGAATCCCGACCACGAACCGTGCGCGAGTGGCGGAAGCGGGTGGCGCAGGAACTCGACCAGGAAATAGACGCTGGACGCCGCGACGGCGGCCAGTGCGTACCGGCGAAGCGTTCGCACGACACCCAGCGGACGCAGCGCCATGAGCGTGGTGAGCACGCCCGCCATGACGATGTAGGGCCAGCGCACCTTCCACGGCAGCAACTCCTGCGCCGCGGTCGAGATGACGACGAGTTCGAAGACGGCCCAGCCCAGGCACTGCAGCAGATTGAGCGCGGTCGGCACGTAGGACACCCTGGCGCCGAACAGCCCGCGCAGCAGCACCATCGCCGGATGGCCGGTCTGCGCCCCGGCCAGCGCCGAGAGCGCCACGGGCAGCGTCCCGATCAGCGTGCCGAGTACGACGGCAACGAACGCGGCGAGCAACGACATCGGCGCACCGAGCGGCGCGAGGACGAACAGCGCCGCGGTGGGGCCGAGCAGGCTGACGCCGAGGTTGCCCCATAGCGCCACCTGGTCGAACGGCCCGAGCGTTCGCGGCGGGGGATCGGCGAGGGTGCGTCCGGGCTCGGCGGCCCGGTCGGTGCGGCCTTGATCGGTGATCGACATGCATCTTCTCCCTACGCCGGCATTACCCGGTCAGGTTCGGCGGTCGGCGGCACTGGTCTGCCGCCCTCTCAGCCCGGTTGGTCCGAGCTCCCGCGGGATGGGTCGGACTCAGAGCACGGCCATGCCCTCCGTCGGTGAGGAGGCCTGTGCGTGGTGACGTTTCGGGATGCGGCCGGCCAGCCGCGCGAGACGCCCCGCGGTGACCGCAGCGGCCATCGCGGCGGCCATCCGGGCCGGGTCCTGCGCTCGGGTCACCGCCGAGGCGAGCAGGACCGCGTCACACCCGAGTTCCATCGCCAGCGCCGCGTCCGAGGCGGTGCCTATGCCCGCGTCGAGGACGACCGGCACCCGCGCCTCGGCGACGATCAGCTCGATGTTGTGCGGGTTCGCGATGCCGAGCCCGCTGCCGATCGGTGAGCCGAGTGGCATCACGGCGACACAGCCGGCCTGCTGTAGCCGCCGCGCCAGGACCGGGTCGTCGTTCGTGTACGGCAGTACGGTGAAACCGTCCGCGACGAGTTGCTCGGCCGCGTCGACCAGCTCGATCGGATCAGGCAGCAGCGTGCGCTCGTCGGCCACCACCTCGAGCTTGACCCAGTCGGTCTCGAGCGCCTCGCGCGCGAGCCGCGCCGTGCGCACCGCCTCGTACGCCGTGCGGCATCCGGCAGTGTTGGGCAGGATCCGGACTCCTCGCCGATCGAGAACGTCGATGATCGATCCGTCCGTGCCGGGCGAGACCCGGCGCATCGCGACGGTGCACATCGCCGTCTGCGAGGCGGCCACCGCCTCGTCGATGACCTGCATGCTCGGCGCGCCACCCGTGCCGAGAATGAGTCTCGACGCGAGCTCGATACCGGCGATGACGAAGGGGTCTTCGTTGGCAGACAAGCCGTCAGCCTCCCTGGACCGCGGTGAGCAGTTCGAGCGCCTGGCCGTCGGCCAGGACGAAGGTGGCCCACTCGCTGCGTGGGACGACCGTGCCGTCGACCGCGGCCGCGGTGCCGCGGCGATTTGCCGCCTCGTGGTCGAGTACGTCGACGAGGGTTGCCCCGTCGTGGAACACGCGGTGTTCTCCGTTGATCGTGATCTTCATGCATTGACCTTCGATGAGAGGAAGCGTGCCGGAGTGAACGGGCGGACGACGTCGGGAAGCGGGTCGCCCGCGACGAGCGCGGCGACGCTGTCGGCCGTGACCGGGGTGAGCAGCACGCCATTGCGGTAGTGCCCCGTCGCCAGGATCAGACCCGGAAGGGCGGCCGGGCCGATCAGCGGCGCGTTGTCGGCCGTGGCGGGCCGCACGCTGGTGCTGACCTCGAGGAACTCCGCCTCACCGAGCACGGGCAGCAGGGCCTGGGCGTCGCGTAGCAGTTCGTAGACCGCGCCCGCGCGGGGACGCAGATCGAAGCCCACATCCTCGCTGGTCGCGCCGACGACGACCCGGCCGTCCTCACGTGGGACGACGTAGACGGGCGAGCCCGAAACCGCGCCGCGCACGACGTGGTTGAGCAGCGGCCCGCCGGCCAGCCGCAGTTGCAGCGTCTGCCCCTTGACCGGGCGGACGGGCACCTGGCCAGCGGGCAGCCGGCCGATCTGCGGCGACCAGGCTCCGGCGGCCAGTACGACGAGTGGCGCGTCGAGTTCGCGGCCGTCGCCGAGCCGGACACCGACCGCTCGGTCGGCCTCGCATCGCAGTTCGGAGGCACGCAGCGGCACGATGACCGCCCCCGCGACCTCGGCGGCGGTCAGCAGCGCGGCGTGCAGTGCGCGGCTGTCGACCTGATGGTCGTCGTGCGCGAGCAGTCCACCGGGCAGGCCGGGGGCCAGGGCCGGTTCGAGGCGGCGCAGGTCCTGGCTGGTGAGCATCTCCGTCGACAGGCCGAGCGTCTGGCCGAAAGCGCGAAGATCACGCAACCCGGCAACGTCGGCGGCGTCCCAGCCGACCGAGACGGTGCCGGTGCGCCGGTAGCCGATTTCCAGGCCGGTCACTGCGGTGAGTTCGTCGACGAAGGCCGGGTATCGCTGCGCCGAGTCGAGGTTGAGCTTGAGCAGCGACTGCTCGCCGTAGTGCAGTTCGGTGACGGGCGCCAGCATGCCGGCCGCCGTCGTCGAGGCACCGGAACCGGGGGCCGGGTCGACGACGGTCACGTCGAGGCCGCGCTGGGCGCAGCGCCAGGCGACGCCGAGGCCGATGACGCCCGCTCCGACGATGATCACGTCGCTCATCTGATGTTGCGCACTCCCAACCCTGACGTGCTGGCTGGGGGCGATCACTCCCTGCGCCGGCATTACCCGGATCAGGTCAGACGGTCGGTGGCTCCCAGCCAGCCCTCTCAGCCCGGTCCGCACCGGGCTCCCGTGTACCTGCCGACCATACCGCGCACTGCAGGTAGCGTGCGGGCGTGCCCGATCCCCGCGCTGCGCTCGCCGACGCCCGGCTGTACCTGTGCACGGATTCCCGGCGCCGGCAGGGCGATCTCGGCGAGTTTCTCGACGCAGTGCTCGGCGCGGGCGTCGACATCGTCCAGCTGCGCGAGAAGGGCCTCGAGGCGGCTGACGAGATCGGCCTGCTCGAGGTGTTCGCCGACGCGGCGCGGCGGCACGGCCGGCTCTTCGCCGTCAACGACCGGGCCGACGTGGCGCTTGCGGCCCAGGCGCCGATGCTGCACCTGGGCCAGGACGACCTCCCGGTTCCGGTCGCGCGCCGGATCGTCGGCGACGAACCCCTCATCGGGCGGTCGACGCACGACCGGGGCCAACTCGATGCGGCGAACGCCGAACCCGGCGTCGACTACCTCTGCGCCGGCCCGACCTGGGCCACACCGACCAAGCCCGGCCGTCCCGCTGCGGGCCTGGCGCTCATCGAGCATGCGGCGCGGGCCGCGTCGCGGCCGTGGTTCGCCATCGGCGGCATCGAGTCGCTGGCGCGCCTGGACGACGTGATCGCCGGTGGCGCCCGGCGGGTGGTCGTCGTCCGGGCCATCACGGAGGCCGACGACCCGGCCGCCGCCACTCGCGCCTTCGCCGAGCGGCTACGGAGCGTCTGACTCGGGCCAGTCGCGCACCCGCCAGAAATGGCCCACCGGGCCCAGCCCCTTGCCGAGCGGGAACGAACCCTCGACCGAGCCGCTGATGAACCGCTTGCCGGATCGGACGGCGTCCGTCACATCCATGCCCCGCGCAAGGCCTGCGCAGATCGAGGCAGCGAGCGTGTCGCCCGAACCGTGCGTGTGTGCCGTATCGAGGCGACGTGAGGCGAACTCGACGAACGTCTCGCCGTCGAAGAGGAGGTCGACCGCATCGCCATCGGGCAGGTGACCGCCTTTCACGAGCACCCATTCCGGGCCCATCGCGTGCATGGCCCGAGCGGCGTCACGCATGCCGGCGCGGTCGCGTACGTCGATACCGGTGAGCAGGCGCACCTCGCCCAGGTTCGGCGTCACCAGCGTGGCCAAGGGAATGACGAGTTCTCGCATTGCCTGCAGGGCGTCGGGCCGTAGCAGCGGGTCGCCGTGCTGGGACGCGGCGACCGGATCGACCACCAGCGGGAATACGTGCAGGCGGCTGACCGTCTCGGCAACCGCCTCGATGATCGCCGCCGACGCGAGCATGCCGGTCTTCGCCGCGTTCACGCCCATGTCGGTGGCCACCGATTCGATCTGCTCGGCGACGGCATGCGGCGGCAGTTCGTAGAAACCCGTGACGCCAAGGGAGTTCTGCACGGTCACGGCCGTGATCGCCGACATCCCGTGCACCTGGCAGGCCAGGAAGGTCTTCAGATCGGCCTGAATGCCGGCGCCGCCGCCGGAGTCGGAGCCGGCGATCGTCAGGGCGGTGGGCGGCGAGGTCGTCATAGCCCACAAGTATCCGGATGACATGCTCGCTGCTGTGACCCGCAGCCCCGACAGCTGGACCGCGCGCCTCTGGGCCGAGACCGCCGACATCTACGCCGCGATCCTCGAACATCCTTTTCTGGCCGGCCTGACGTCCGGCGATCTCGAACCGAGCGCGTTCGCGTACTACGTGACCCAGGACGCGCACTACCTTCGCGACTACGCGAAGGCGCTCGCGATCGTCGGCGCGAAGGCCCCGACGCACGCCGACACCGGGATGTTCGCGCGGCACGCAGCGGGCACGGTCGACGTCGAACTCGCCCTGCACGACACGCTCCTGCCCGAACTCGGCCTCGACGCCGCTGCCGTCGGCGCGACACCCGTCGCGCCGACAACGCAGGCCTACACCAGCTACCTGCTCGCGACGGCGTACGGCGGCAGCTTCGCCGAAGGGCTGGCCGCGGTGCTGCCCTGCTACTGGATCTACGCCGAGGTCGGCGCTGCGCTCGCTGCCAGCGGTTCGCCCGATGCGCGCTACCAGCGCTGGATCAACACCTATGCCGGCGACGAATTCGCGGCGGTGGTCGATGAGGTGCTGGCCGTCGCCGATCGCACCGGAACCACCCTGGGCCCGGCCGACGAAGCCCTGGCGCGCAGGCATTACGTCACGACCGCCCGCTACGAATGGATGTTCTGGGACGCTGCCTGGCGCCGCGAGGCATGGCCGGTCTGATCAGGGCATTGTCCGAGCGGCATGATGTGCCGATGCCCGGACTGCGGCACGTCACGCTCAGCGCGAGCGCCTTCGCCCGGAGTCTCGCCTTCTACGACGCGGCTCTCGCGGCGCTCGGGCTCGACCGGGCGCAGGAGTTCGGCGACGAGGAGGAGGACGACGCCGCCGTGGAGGCGGCCGGGTACGGCCCGGCCGAGGGCGCGCCGGTGTTCTGGCTCGTCGCGGGCTCGGCACCGACCCGGGCCGCACATGTTGCGTTCGTGGCCCGCTCGCGAGACGAGGTCGACGCGTTCTTCGCGGCGGCGGTAGAGGCCGGCGGGACGGCCCATCAGGCGCCGCGCCGATGGGAGATCTACCGGCCGGGCTACTACGGTGCGGCAGTTGCCGATCCTGACGGCAACCTCGTCGAGGCTGTCTTGGACGAGTAGAGCCTCAGCCGGCGTCGACGTCCGTGAAGTGCTCGACGTGCGGGGGATTGGCGAAGAACGGGCCGATCGCCGCACGCCAGGCGGTGAACCGGTCCGTGGCGCGGAAGTTCTGCTCATGCGAGTCGACGGTGTCCCACTCGACGAGCAGCACGAACCGCGACGGTGACTCGACGCCACGGGTCATTCGGGCGGAGTGACATCCCGGCGTGCCGAGCAGCCCGTCGCGAGCGCCCAGATAGGCCTTGACGAACGCCTCTTCGCTGCCCGGCTGCACGTCGATATTCGCGACTTCGAGAACCATGCGGGCAGCCTGCCAGACAGCTCACGGGTTGCTGCCGGTGGTCGGAACGAGGGTCATCGCCTCAGCGGTCACGCTGGTCACATCTGGCACACTCGTCACATGCGGGTTTCGCGCATAGTCACGACGGGTGCCGTGCTGGCAGCCATCGGTGCCTGCGCCGCGGTCGTCGTCACGTTCGCGGCCGCACAGCCCGCTCACCACGACGACCGAACCCCCGAGGCGCTGCCGACTCTGACATCGGCGCCCGAAAGCAGCGACAGCGTGGATGCCGCCCTGCCGACCCGTGCTGCCGCGATGACAACGGCGTCGCGCTCTGCCAGCCCGCGACCGCACCCGACCACCTCCAGCCGCAGACCACCGGTGCGCACGTCGCCCGCTCGCCCGAGCAGCCGTCCGGCGCCCCGGCCGAGCACGACGCACAGCGCGCAGCCGGCGCCGAAGCCCGCCCCCAAACCGGCCCCGCAGCGTGGCGGGCCGTTGCCACTGGGATACGGCACCGGAAGCGCGACGCGGGTCATCACGGTCGTGGCGTCATCGTCGGGCAGCACGACCGCCTGGCTGCAGGCGTGGAACAAGGCGCCCGGCGGGGGTTGGGTGCGCTTCGGTTCGACGGTCACCGCGCACGTCGGCTCGCAGGGCCTGTCCACCCATCCGAGCGAGAGCAGGTCGGCCACTCCGATCGGCAGCTTCACCCTCACCGAGGCATTCGGTGCGCTGGCAAATCCCGGCACCGGCTTGCCGTACTTCCAGACGAATACCGCCGACTGGTGGATCAGCCAGGCCGGGTCGCTCTACAACACCCACCAGCACTGCTCGAGCCACTGCGCGTTCACGACAGGCGCGCCCAACGAGCATCTGCGCTACGAGACGCCGTTCTACAACTACGCAGTCGTGATCGACTACAACCGATTCCCTCATCCGACGCCGAACGCGGGCAGCGCGTTCTTCCTGCACGTCACCGACGGGGCCGCGACGGCCGGATGCGTCGCGATCTCGCAGTCGAAACTCGTCTCGATCATGCGATGGCTGCGCCCGAGCACCCATCCGCGGATCCTCATCGGGGTGTCGTGAGAGGCTGGGCGGGTGTCCGCCACGGTCTACTTGCTACGCCTTGTCGCTGCCGCAACGATCGCCTCGCTCGTCCTGATCGGCTGTACTTCGTCCCACCAGGCCGCGCAGAACGTCTCGCTGAGTCCGAGCGCACCCTCGACGAGCCCGTCGTCGCAACCGCCGAGATCGGCATCACCGAGCCACGCCAAGACGACCCGCCCGGCGCCCGCGAAGACCTCGCATGCGCCTCGCCGTTCGTCGCCACGGCGCACAACGACGCCACCGCCGCCACCACAGCCCAGCTCTGCTCCAGCCGGCTCGGCCTTGCCACTGCACGAGAGCACCGGCAGCGCGCAGCAGGTCATCACCGTCGTCGCCTCGTCGACCGGTAGCACGACAGCCAGCCTGCAGGCGTGGAGCAAGGGGTCCTCGGGCTGGCGCCGCTTCGGCAGCTCCGTCACCGCGCACGTCGGCTCGCAGGGGCTGACCGAGCACCCGAGCGAGAGCAAGTCGGCCACTCCGATCGGCAGCTTCGGGCTCACCCAGGCGTTCGGCCGCGCGTCGGATCCGGGCACGTCGCTGCCGTACTTCCGCACCGACTCCAGCGACTGGTGGGTGAGCGACTCGTCCTCGCGGTACTACAACGCGCACTACCGGTGCTCGGGCAACTGCCCGTTCGACACCGGGGCCGGTGAGAACCTGTACTCGGCCGGCTACGTCTACACCTACGCAGTCGTCATCGACTACAACCGGTTCCCGATGACACCTGGCGCGGGCAGCGCGTTCTTCCTGCACGTCACCGACGGCGGGTCGACGGCCGGATGTGTCTCGATCCCCGAGTCGACCCTGGTCTCGATCATGAAATGGCTGAATCCCGCGGCACATCCGCGCATTCTGATCGGTGTTGCCTGAGCGCGTAGCGTGCCGCCCCGAGCAACGGGGCGTGCTCGGGGTCCTGCGCGACGACCACCGCGATCGGGTGGTGCAACTCGGCGGTGAACGCCGGTCCGAACAGATCCCAGGATGCCGACATCGAGCCACCGACGACCACGACCTCGGCCCCGAATCGGTGCAACCACGGGGTGAGCGCGACGCCCAGCGCGCACATCGCGGCGTCGATCACGTCCCGCGCGGTGCGATTCCCGTTGCGTGCTCGCTCGGCGATCTCGCGCACGTCTGCCGCGGCATCACCCGTCGCCGCGCTGAAGTGAGACCGGATCGCCCGGCGGGACACGACATCTTCCAGCGGCCGGCCGTTGATGCGCAGGTGATGTGCACGCCCGTCCGGCGGAACGTCGGGACCGCTGTTGACGATCTCGCCGTCGGCGAGAAATGACGAGCCGACCCCGGTGCCCAGCGTGATGGCGGCGCAGCGCGGATAACCTGTCGCCGCCCCGTGCAACCACTCACCGAGCAGGAATGCGTCGGCATCGTTGAGGAAGCTGACCGATGCCGGACGCGGGCGGATGCCGTCGCACAGTGCTGCGCGCAGATCGACGCCGCGCAGGCTGTCGAACTTGCCGACGTCCTCGAACAAACCGATGCCGCGCGCGTAGTCGAACGGGCCGGGCATTGCGACACCCCAGCGCGCGTCCTCGCCGACGGGCAGTGCGGCCGCGGCAGCAAGGAAGTCACGCAGCAGCGTGCCGGCCGATGACTGGCTGTCCAGTGCGCGTCGGCTCAGGGTGCCGGGCACGATCTGCCAGGCGGCGGCGTCGATCAGTGCGGCACTGACGTGTGTGCCGCCAACTTCCAGGGCCGGCACCTGCTGCGAGCACATGCGATGTTCCTACCGCACGGCGCATCGGCGCAGACGATTCACCCGGACAATCCGCCGACTTCGGCCTCGGCGTGACCGAGTGAATCCGGCTGTGGCTGGAGAAACTCGTCGAGCAGTCCTGGCACGAGCCCGCATGCCAACTGGACCGCATCCGGCTCGGCGACGTCCTGGACGCGATAGCCCTGCCGGCCCGCGGCAGTGGTCGCGGTGAGCGTGGCGAGTCCGGCCCGATGCTGGAAGTAGGTGCTGCGCAGGTTGACTCCGATGACGCCGTCGCAGGCAAGGACGGCTCGGCGGCGTACCAGTGAGCCGCGACGGGTCACGAGATAGCCGCCGCTGCGGGCATGGCCGAGGCTGCGTGCGCGGTCGGCGGCCAGCGGCAGGCTGAGCGGGACCAGTACCAGCGCGCCGAGCCAGCCCCAGTTGTGCAGCCCGACGACGCGCCAGATCAGCGCGATCAGCGCCGCTGCCGCGACGCTGCCGGAGATCGCCCGCGCGAATCGCCGATTGCGGGCCCGGCGGCCGTGCGCGCGCAGCGGCATGGTGAACGGACGCGAGACGCCCACGACCGTGCCCGCGACCCGGACGGCTTCGCTGTGCGGCCCGGGCGGCATTAGCAGGGTGCCGCCGCGTTCGGCCCCGCGTCCGACGCGCAGACCCGTGGCGATCACGATCGTCCGCGCGCCGCCCACGGCACGCAGCAGCAGCGGTTCGCTCAGCTCGGCGCCGCGTACCCGGCGCTCCTCGATACTCGTCGCCCGCGACGTGATCAACCCCCGGCTGACGTGCAGCGTGCCGCCGGAGTGGCGGCTGAGCCGGAAGTTCCAGAACGCGAGCACATATCCGGCCGTCGACGCCGCGGCGATGAACACGATCGCCGCGGCGATGACTTCGAGCCCGTCGCGCCAGAGCGGGGCGGTACTCAGATGGTTCATGACATCGCGCAACGGACCGAACCGATCCGGGTTGATGTGCGCCTCGCTCTCCACCCGCCAGGCGAAGCCGGCGATTGCGGCGGCGGTGAGCGCTCCGGAGAGGGTGAACGGTGCGTAGCGAACCCAGGATCGGGGCAGCCGCAGGATCTCCCGGTCCGCATCGGCTGGATTCGCCGCGGCAGCGGGGTGGTCGGTCGCGGCCTGCGGTGCCGGCGGGGCGCGATGCAGCAGTTCCGCCCGCAGTTTCGCGGCGTCGGCCGCGCGTAGCCCGTCGAGAGTGAGTGCCGGGCGGCCCCTGCGATCGGAGGTACCGGTTCCGATCACGACCCGGGCAAGGCCCAGTACGCGGTGCAGGGCGTGCGCCGTCACGTCGACCGTGCGAACACGGTCCATCGGGGCGGCGACGGTCCGGCGCCGGAACAGCCCGTGCCGCAGTTGGATCTGGGTGGACGTTATGCGAAAGCGCGTTGTGAACCAGCGCAATGTTGCCGTGCCGGCGACGACCGCGGTCGCAATCAGGCTCCACCGCGAGCCATGCCCGCTGCCCTGGCCAGCCAGCAGGAGCCCGATCAGCGCAGGGAACGCACGTGCGATCTCGACGATGGGGTGGATGACGAGCATGCGCGGGTCGAGGCGGCGCCATATGTCGGCAGCGTCGGCAGTGTCGACCGGGTCGACCGTGCCCGGCCCGGCTGCGACGGGCACCGTCACGTCGCGTCGCCCGACGACACGTGCGCGGCCGCCGTGAGCTCGTCCACGACCCGTTCTGCGGTCGCCCGGTCCAGGCCGTGGATCTTGAGCGGGCCCGCCGCCGATGCTGTCGTGACGGTGACGTTCGCGAGCCGGAAGACCTGCTCGAGTGGTCCGCGGTGGATATCGACGGTCTGGATGCGTGATACCGGCGCGATGCGCCGCTCCTGGTTGACCCAGCCCGCTTGCGTGTAGACGGCGTTCGGCGTCGTTTCCCAGCGGTGCACGCGATAGCGCCATTGGGGCATGATCACGATGTGGGCGAGAGCCACGGCGCCGGTCGCAGCGACCGTGGCGTAGCGCCAGGCGGCGATGTCGTGCTCGCCCACGAGCAGAATCACCACCTCGATGGCGATGATCGCTACCCAGCCGCTCGCCGCCCGGGCTGCCCAGAACGTCATCGCGCGCCGGCTCACCCGATGCGCCGGCTGGCGCAGATGTGGCGTCATGGCGATCACCGGGGTCTGCATGGCATCTACGGTGCCACCCGCGGCCGCGACACGCCTACTGCCATGCGTCGCGACCGAGCCATGACAGCTGTCATGTGCGACTCACGCAGCGACCTTTCACGACGGTGCCTCGAGGGTCCGGATCGGCCGGCCGTCCAGGAATGCGGCGATGTCTTCCACGATCTGGGTGAAGTATGTGGCGTAGTTGGCCCTGGTGACATAGCCGAGGTGCGGCGTGGCGAGCACGTTCGGCAAGACCCGAAACGGGTGTCCCGCAGGCAGCGGCTCGATGTCGAAGACGTCCAGGCCCGCCCCGGCGATGCGGCGTTGTTCCAGGCATTCGATCAGCGCCGTCTGGTCGACGATCGCCGCTCGGGCGGTATTGATCAGGTACCCGTTGGGGCGCATGCGGGCAAGCGCGGCACGGTCGACGAGCCCCCGGCTGCGATCGCCGAGTGCCACGTGGATCGATACGAAGTCGCTCGAGGCGAACAGATCGGCCATCGACGCGGCGCAGCGGACACCTTGCGCCTCGGCATGTTCGGCGGTGAGGTTCTGGCTCCACGCCTGCACGTCCATGCCGAATGCCAGCCCGACGCGTGCCACCTGGCTGCCGATCTTGCCGAGACCGACAAGGCCCAGGGTTGCCCCGGACAGGTCGGTGCCGACGGTGCTCTGCCACGGCCCGTCGCCGCGCATCTGGGCGCCTTCCGCCGGCAGGCCTCGGGCCAGACCGAGAATCAGCGCCCAGGTGAGTTCGGCCGGTGGCTGCGAACTGCTCGCGGTGCCGCACACGGTGACGCCTCGAGTGCTCGCCGCGGCCAGGTCAATGGAGTTGTTGCGCCGACCGGTCGTGACCAGCAGCCGCAGCCGGGGCAGCTGCTCGAAGAGGCTGCGCGTGAACGGAGTTCGCTCTCGCATGATCACGACTATCTCGTCATCCTCCAGGATCTGCGCGAGTTGCCCCTCATCGGTGAAATGCTCACGCAACGTGCGAACTTCAACGCGATTGGTGATCGTGGTCCAGTCCGCAGACACGGTTGCGACGCCTTGATAGTCGTCCAGTACGGTGCAGCGCATCGGCATTTGGTCCATCTCGTCCGAGTTCCCTTGATGTCAAGGTATCGGCCTCGCGCGGGCACTGCCGTGGCACCCTGGTTCGTTCGCGCGGACCGGAGCAGGAGGTACTTGCCTATGACCAGCGAAGAGGTCTGGCAGACGATCCGGACGTCGGACGGCCGCTGCCTGGAAGTGGTCTTCCAGGGGCCGGAGTCCGGTCTGCCGCTCCTTTTCCACGGCGGAACGCCGGTCGCGGCTGTCCTGTACCCGCCGATCGTCGACGCCGCGATCGAGTTCGGACTGCGCTTCATCACCTATTCGCGTCCGGGCTATGCCAGCTCTGATCCGATGCCCGGCCGGTCGGTTGCCGACGCAGCGGCCGACGTGGCAACGATCCTCGATTCGCTGGGCGGGCAGCGGTTCGTGACCATCGGCTGGTCCGGAGGCGGCCCGCACGCGCTTGCCTGCGCGGCGCTGCTGCCCGATCGCTGCGCCGCGGCGGCGACGATCGCAGCGGTCGCGCCGTATCCCGCGGACGGAATCGACTGGCTGGCCGGCATGGGCGAGGAGAACGTCGAAGAGTTCGGCGCCGCGCTCAGTGGCGAGGACGCCCTGAGCGCGTACCTGGCCGAGGAGGCGGTCGGCCTCTCGCAGGTCACCGCGAGCGATCTCGACGACGCGCTCGGCGACCTCGTCTCCGACGTCGACCGCGCATCGTTGACGGGTCGATTCGCCGAGTGGGCGGCCGCGTCGTTCCGCAAGGCAGTGAGCACCGGCATCGCCGGCTGGCGCGACGACGACCTGGCCTTCGTCAAGCCGTGGGGCTTCGATATCACGAAGATCAAGTGCCCGGTCGCCTTGTGGCAGGGTGCGCAGGACCGCATGGTGCCGTTCTCGCACGGGCAGTGGCTGGCCGCGCACCTGCCGACCGCGAAGCCGCGCCTGCTCGAGGGCGAGGGGCATCTCTCCGTCGGCGTCCGCGCCGTGGCGCAGATCGTCGAGGACGTCGTCCGGCTCGCGAAACAGCAGCCGGCAGGCTCCTAGCGGCTTTCGCCGCGCACGATCCGGTCGACGTCCCACAAGTGGTGGTACGCGTCGTGCGCGTTGTTACGCGCGACGTCCTCGGCCCGCTGAGCGCCGCGGACGGCGTGCTGCAGTACGACACCGTGCGCCAGCGCATCGTCGAGCGCCTCGGCCCACGCTCGAGCGGCCCAAGCAAGGGACCAGAGCGCACCGGCCAGCGCGATCTCGTCGTAACAGCGCGCTTCGGCAAGCCGATCCGGGTTGTAACCCGCGACGTCGTGCGCGCCGCCGACCTGGGCCCCGACGAGGCGCTCCGCCCAGATGCGGAGGTTGTCGGTCACGTGGCAGACGTACGCCGCGGACGTCCAGGAAAGGTCGGGCAGGCGCTCCTGCCCGGACGCGCCCGCCAATCGCGCCGCGAACCGCTCGGGCATGCTGCGAACCAGGTTCACCGCCTGCGCACCTGTGATGTTCCAGTCGAATCCGCAACCCAGACACGGGTTCCCGTACAGGTCCGCGCCCCATCTCTCCATGGGCAGGAACGCTATCGGCGAGGTGATCGGCTACCAGCCGCGGGCGCGCCACTCGGCCAGGTGCGGACGCTCGTTGCCGAGTGTCGAGTCGTCGCCGTGGCCGGGGTAGAACCACGTCTCGTCCGGCAGCACGCTGAAGATCCGCTCCTCGACGTCGTTGATCAGCGAGCTGAAGTCCTCCGGGGAAGTCGTGCGCCCGACCCCACCCGGGAACAGCGAATCGCCGGTGAACAAATGGGGAATGCCCGCTGGATCGCGATAGAGCACGGCGATCGATCCGGGCGTGTGCCCGCGAAGCGCGATGATCTGCATGGAGAGCTCGCCGACCTCGATCGCGTCGCCATGGAACAGGCGCTCGTCGACGGCGACCGGTAACTCGTCGGCGTCCGGGTCGCCGGCGTACACGGCGGCACCTGCGTCGGCGACCGCTTCGGCCAATGCCTGCCAGTGGTCGGCGTGCCGGTGCGTGGTCAGGATCGCCGAAACCGGCGGCCCCTCGTAGCGCACCAGATCGCGCAGCCGATCAGCCTCGTTGGCCGCATCGATGAGCAAGCCCTCGCCACTGGTCGTGCAGCGCAGCAGGTACGCATTGTTGTCCATCGGTCCGACCGCGAGCTTCGCGATCGTGAGGCCGGGGAGCCGCCGGACGTCCTGGGGACCGCCAACCTTGACCGCGCCGGTGTAGTCGCTCATGCAGGAAACCTAGCGCGTGCGGATCTGCTTGCCGGTGCGGTCAAGGCTTGACGGCCGGGAATTCCTCGGTGGGCGGCCCGGTCAGCACCTCGACCTTCGCGTCGGGCAGGTACCGCAGCACGTTATCGACGTAGGACCGGACGGCCTTCGCACGCCCGACATCGTGGCCCTGCGCCTCGGACAGGAACCACCGGTGCTCGCTGATCTCGAAGAACAACTCGGCGTCGGGCAGCTTGGCGCGCAGATCCGCCGCGACGAGCGCGAGCGTCCCGTAGAACTTCTCGTCGAGCCAGCGGCGGGCTGCGAGGTCCTCGGGGACGTCGCCGGGCTCAAGGCCTGCACCCTCGATCCATTTCGCCCGAAACCTCGCGAGGTCTGCCAGCAGCGCGCGCGCCTGGTTTTCCTGCACCCGCAGTCCGGTCAGTTCGAACAGCCGCCGCTGGTGGTGTCCCGGCTCGACCACGTGCGTGCCGAATCGCAACTTGCGCCCGTCCTCCTCGGTCGTGATGGCCAGCTCCGACACGTCGAAGCCGAGCGCGTTGAGCCGTTTGATGCGCTGGTTGATCCGGTAGCTCTCGTCGCGCGCGATCACCTCGTCGCTCACGAGTTCGGCCCACAACTGCTCATAGCGCGGTTCGAGTGCCATCGCGGCTTCGACCGGGTCGATGTCCTCGGCGTAGCCCGCCGCCTGCAGGTCGAACAGCTCGCCGGCGATGTTCTCGGTCGCGATCGTCAGGTCGTGTGCCCGCTGGCCACGCGAGAGCTGCTGGTGCAGCTCGCCGGTCTCGGCGTCGACCAGGTATGCGGCGAGCGCTCCGGCGTCGCGTCGGAACAAGGTGTTCGACAGTGAGCAGTCGCCCCAATAGAAGCCCGCGAGGTGGATACGGACAAACAGCTCGGCGAGCGAGTCGAGCAACCGGCTGCGTAGGTCGGGCAGGCCACGGCCGGTGAACAACGATCGGTAGGGCAGTGAGAACGGTAGGTGACGGGTGATCAATAACGCATCGAGCGGTTCGCCGTCGGTGCCGCACCGATCGACCACGGTGCCGAACGCGTCGACCACCGGCACCGAACGCTCGCTGAGGTCGTGCAGTAGGCGATGTTCCCGCAGGACAAAGCGTTCATTTGCTTCCTTGATCGCAAAAATCTGGCTGTGAACCCGGACGAACCGGACGACGTGCCGCGAGATACCTCGTGGTACCTGGACGAGCCGAGGGTCGGTCCAGTCGGCGAGCGGTGCGTCGAACGGAAGGTCGAGTAGCTCTGTGGCCGCCCCGAGCGTCGTGAGCGTGTAGTTGCCCATCTCGCCACCAGCCTACGAGGCGGAGCTAGCGTGTAATGCATGGCTGACGAGATCACGACCGAATGGGTACGCCTGGGCGACGGACCGGATGCGTACCTCGCTGCCCCTCGCGGTCATATTGCGCTCGGCGCGGTTGTCGCCGGCGCGGAGATGTTCGGGCTGACCGGGCACGCGAGAGGAGTGTGCGACCGGCTCGCGCGTGCCGGGTACGTCGCGGTCGCACCTGACTTCTACTGGCGCGACACCCGGCTGGTCAGTCTCGGCTACGACGAGGCCGGGCGAGCCGAAGGCCGTCGGCTGATGCAGGGGCTCGAGCGCGAGCAGGTCCTCGCCGACGTCGCGATGGCGCTCGACGCGGCGACCACACGAGCAGACGGGGGAGGGACCGCGATGGTCGGACTCAGCATGGCCGGGCACGTCGCGGTGCTCGCGGCCACCCGCATGCGGCTCGATCTCGCAGTCACCTTCTACGGCGGGTGGACGCTGAACGGCGGCATTCCGCTCGCCGATCCGTCGCCGCCCCTGGTCGACAGTGCGGCCATCGCCGCCAACGGCACGTTCGTGCTCGGATTCGTCGGCGGCGAGGACTTCCTGATCTCGGCCGACGAGTGGCAGGCGATCGATGAGCAGCTCACCTCGAGCGGCGTCGAGCATGAGCTGAAGAGCTATCCCGGGGTCGCGCACGGATTCTGCAACGAGGAACGGCCAGAGACCTTCGATGCCCGAGCGAGCGCTGACGCGTGGCAGCGCACACTGGCCCTGCTCGATCAGCGGGTCGCGCACCGCGCCTAGCGGTCGAGCTTCAGCAGCGCATTCTCGACCACCTCAGCCAGAGCCGGGTGAATCCAGTATTGGCCTCGGGCGACCTCCCGGACGTCCTGGCCGAACGCCATTGCCTGGATCAACGGCTGGATGAGCGTCGATGCGTGCGGCCCCATGATGTGCGCGCCCAGCAGCCGCCAGGTCGACGGATCGGCCAGCAGCTTGCACACGCTGGTCGTGTCCTCCGTCGCCCAGCCGTACGCGGTATCGCCGAACGGCTGCACCGCGCTGACGAACTCGAGGTGCTGCTCGCGGGCCTGCTCCTCGGTGACACCGACGCTCGCGATCTGCGGACGGGTGAACACCGCAGCCGGCACGTGACGGTGGTCGGCGGCGACGAGATCGTCGGGGTAGGCGAGGTTGTGTGCAACCACGCGCGCCTCGTGATTCGAGACATGCTTGAGCTGGTACGGCGAACAGACATCGCCCATCGCCCAGACGCCGTCTGCCGTCGTGCGCTGAAACTCATCGACCACGATCCGCCCGTCGGGGCGCACATCCGCACCGATGGCGGCAAGGTTCAGATGATCGGAGTTCGGAACGCGCCCGGTGGCGACCAGCAGCGTGTCGGCCTCGACGGTCGACCCGTCGACGAGGGTCAGCCGCACGCCGGTCTCGTCACCGTCCACAGTGGACAGATGCGCGTTCAGGCGCACGTCCCAGCGCTTTCGCGCGAGCGTGGTGTAGCGCCGGGCGATGTCGAGATCGAGGTGCCGTAGCAGCGGCTCGCTGCGCGAGATGATCGTGACCTGGACGCCGAATGCGGAAAAGACATGTGCGAACTCGGCGGCGACGAACCCGCCGCCCAGAATTGCCAGCCGACGCGGCAGCTCGTCAATCCGCATGATCGTGTTCGACGTGTGGAACGGCACGCCGGTGACCTCGGCCGGAATGACGGGCCGTGATCCTGCCGCAATGACGATCCGGTCGGCGGTGATGGTGTCGCCGGTCGAGAGCCGAAGCGTGCGGGGCCCCGCGAACTCGGCGTGCGCTTCGTAGAGCGCCGTGTTCGTTCCGTGGGCTCGGTACTCCCTACCGTTGACCGCGATCGGGTCGATACGTCCGTAGATCCGGTCGCGGATGTCGGGCCAGCGCACGCCGTCGAGGGACGCGTCGATCCCGAAGCGCTCGGCGCTGACCACGGCATCGGCGAGGTCTGCGGCGTAGACGTACATCTTCGTCGGAACGCACCCGACGTTGATGCACGTGCCGCCGAAGGTGCCCTCCTCGACCATCGCGATTCGCCAGCCGTCGAAGTCCGGCGTGACGATCGAGTTTCCCGAGCCGGTGCCGATGATGGCCAAATCGCAGCGGTCCACGGCAGCGACGCTATCGGGCGCAGCCCCGCGGGTGGGCAGTTGTGCCGCAGGTGGGCGGTTACAACTGCCCACCGGGCGCGGAACTGCCCACCCGCGGCGAGCCGAGCGGCGGCCGGCCCGGTCGGGACGCGCTACCAGGCCCCGACCGCCTCGGCCATCAGGTCACCGAACAGGTGCTCGTATTCGGCGCTGGCCAGCCCGCGCGACTGAAACCACCGGCAGACGTTGACGCAGTCCCGGTGCAGGAACTCCTGGCCCTGGGGGTTCGCCACGAGGTCGACGACCTGCGGCAGGTCGATCAGGATCAGGCGCCCCTCGTGCACGAGCATGTTGTACGACGAGAGGTCGCCGTGCGCGTACCCGGCCCGCGCGAGGATGCGCATTGCCTCGCGGCACTGGTCGAACAGATCAGCCAACTCGGCCGCCGAGGGCCGGCACGCGGCCAGGCGGGGAGCAGCCGTACCGTCGCGGTCGCCGATGAACTCGAGCATGATCTCGAGCCCGGACAGCTGTACCGGGTACGGCACCGGCGCCCCGGCCAGCCACAATGCGCTCAGCGCGGCGAACTCGGCCAACGCCCACTGCCCGGCGAGCAGTTCGCGGCCGAACTCGGTGCGCCGTGCCATGGCGCGGGTCTCGCGGCTTCGGCGCACCCGGCGCCCCTCCTGGTAGGCCGCATCACGGTGAAACATCCGCCGCTCGGACGGTCGGTACCGCTTGGCGGCAAGCAGCGTCTCGCGCCCGTCGGGCACTTCCCGGCGGACTAGGTGGACGTCGGCTTCCTTACCGGTCTTGAGGATGCCGAGTTCGGTGTCGACCGCGCGGAACTCGGTGACGACCCAGTCCGGGATCGGTTCCGGCCCATGGGTGGCGCCGTCCCAGCTGGAGTAGTTCGGATAGTCAGGATCGTCGTGCTCTTGCACGGTGTGTCTCCTAGGCGTACGCAGACCGCGCCGCCGGCGGGAAACCCCGGGACGTCAGCGCGACAAAAGGATGAGGGCGGCAGGTACCACCCGGACATTGATAGACACGGGGCCACCTCCCTCTCGCGTACGACATCGACCGCCGTCAGCATGGTCGCGTACCTGCGTGAGTGCAAGCGAATTCGACGCAGATACCGTGCCGCTGTGCCCATCCGACTCTCGACGCTGTTCCTGCGCACCCTGCGCGACGACCCGGCCGATGCCGACGTGCCCAGCCACCGGCTGCTGGTCCGCGCCGGCTTCATCCGCCGGGTCGGCCCGGGCATCTACACCTGGCTGCCGCTGGGATTGGCGGTACTGCGCAACGTCGAGCGGATCGTGCGCGAGGAGATGGTGGCCATCGGCGGGCAGGAGGTGAGCTTCCCGGCGCTGATCCCGCGCGAGATCTTCCAGACGAGCGGCCGATGGGCCGACTACGGCGACGCGTTGTTCCGGCTCGCCGATCGCAAGGGCGCGGACTACCTGCTCGCGCCGACGCACGAGGAGCTGTTCACCCTGCTGGTGAAGGGCGAGTACTCGTCCTACCGCGACTTCCCGCTCGTGCTCTTCCAGATTCAGACGAAATATCGCGACGAGCAGCGGCCGCGAGCCGGCGTCCTGCGCGGTCGCGAGTTCGTGATGAAGGACGCCTACTCCTTCGACGTTGACGACGACGGCCTGGCCAAGTCGTATGCGGCGCACCGCGCGGCGTACGAGCAGATCTTCACCAGGCTCGGCTTCGAGTACCGCATCGTTTCGGCGGTGTCGGGCGCAATGGGCGGCTCGGCGTCGGAGGAGTTCCTTGCACCGACTCCGGTCGGCGAAGACACGTTCGTGCAATGCGGCGGATGTGGCTATGCGGCCAACGCCCAGGCGGTCGAGATCGCCGGGCCGCCCGCTGGTACCGGGCGTGCTCACCCGCCGAGCCAGGTGCTCGACACCCCGGACACGCCGACGATCGAGACCCTGGTCGCGTGCCTGAACCGCCTGGGACTCGGCCGCGCGTTCACCGGCGCCGACACGTTGAAGAACGTCGTGCTCAAGACGAGAGCCCCCGGATCGGATGAGTGGCAGCTACTCGTCGTTGGTGTGCCGGGTGATCGCGAGATCGATCTCAGCCGGATCGCCGGTCAGCTCGAGCCGGTCGAGGTGGCGCAGGCCGATGCCGACGATCTCGCGCGTGAACCGCGCCTCGTCAAGGGCTACATCGGCCCGCAGATCCTGTCCGGTGCCGGCATCCGCTACCTCGTCGATCCGGTCGTCACCGACGGCAGCGCGTGGGTCACGGGCGCCAACGAACCCGACCGACACGCGGCGTTCGTGGTGCGAGGACGCGACTTCGTTCCTGACGGCGAGATCGGAGCTGTTGAGATCCGCGACGGCGACCGCTGTGCGCACTGCGGTGGCGCGCTGTCGATTGCCAGGGGCATCGAGCTCGGCCACATCTTCCAGCTCGGCCGTAAGTACGCCACGGCGTTCGGCCTCGAGGCCCTCGGACCGGACGGTCGGCCGGTGACGATCACAATGGGTTCCTACGGCATCGGCATCACCCGCATCGTGGCCGCCCTCGCCGAACAGACCCACGACGACAAGGGATTGTGCTGGCCCCGCTCCGTCGCGCCCGCCGACGTGCACATCGTGCCGACCGGCAAGGACGATGCGGTGTTCGAGGCCGCGGAACGCCTCGTTACCGGCCTCGAGCGCCATGACGGTCGGGTGCTGCTCGATGACCGTCGCGGCGTCTCCGCCGGGGTGAAGTTCGCCGACGCTGAGCTGCTCGGCGTCCCGACCACGCTGATCATCGGCCGCGGGTTCGCGGCGGGCCTGGTCGAACTGCGCGACCGGCGTTCCGGCGATCGCCGCGAGGTTGCCTACGACGAGGCGCTGCCCGAGCTGCGCGCCGAGATCGGGCGAGACTGATGCTGGTGGCGGCTGATTCGCTAACCTGTCGCCCGTGCCACGACGTCCGTTGAGCGAGATTCTCGACAGCGGCTGGGCTACTGCGCTCGATCCGGTCGCCGACCAGATCGCTGCCATGGGTGACTTCCTGCGCAGCGAGATCGCCGCCGGGCGCAGCTACCTTCCGTCCGGCCCGAATGTGCTGCGCGCGTTCACCCAGCCCTTCGACGACGTCCGCGTGCTGATCGTCGGCCAGGACCCGTACCCGACACCCGGCCACCCGATCGGCTTGTCGTTCTCGGTGGCGCCGGACGTGCAGCCGCTTCCACGCAGCCTGCAGAACATCTTTCGCGAACTTGGCACCGACCTCGGGCACGCGGCACCGGCCACCGGCGATCTGACCCCGTGGACGCAGCACGGGGTGCTGCTCCTGAACAGGGTGTTGACCGTGGCACCGGGCCGGTCGGGGTCTCACCGCGGCAAGGGCTGGGAGGCGGTCACCGAGCAGGCCATCCGCGCTCTGGTCGGGCGGGGCACCCCGCTGGTGGCCATTCTCTGGGGACGGGACGCGCAGACCCTGCGCCCGATGCTGGGCGACACCGCGTGCATCGAATCGGCGCACCCGAGCCCGATGTCGGCCGACCGGGGCTTCTTCGGCTCCCGTCCGTTCAGCCGCGCCAGCGAACTGCTGATCCGCCGCGGCGGTGAGCCGATCGACTGGAAGCTGCCCTAATCCGCGTCAGCGAGACGGGCCGGGAAGCCGCCGGTCGCGATCGGTCCCCAGCGCGCGACGGTGATTCGCAGCAGCGACTTGCCCTGGGCGGTCATCGCCTGCCGGTACTCGTCCCAATCCGGATGCTCGCCGGCGATGGCGCGGTAGTAGTCGACCAGCGGTTCGAGCGCATCGGGTAGGTCGAGCACCTCGGCGGTGCCGTCGACCTGCACCCAGGCACCGCCGAAATCGTCGGACAGCACGAGCACGCCGCAGTGCTGGTCGCGCCGCAGGTTTCGGGCCTTGGCCCGTTCCGGGTACGTCGACACGACGATGCGGCCGTCGGCGTCGACGCCGCCGGTCACCGGCGACGCCTGCGGCGAGCCGTCCTGCCTTCGGGTGATGACGATCATGTGATGGTGCGGGCGGACGAAGTCGAGCAGCGCGTCCCGGTCGACCTCGGTGTTAGTGGCAATTGTCCGTGGCATGAGCCGATCCTTGCGCATCTACGCGTCCGACCGGGCGCCTTCCGAAGGGCACCGGCCGGCCAGCGGGAAGCGCGGTGTCGGTGCGGGTCGTTACGCTCGTCGAGGACGTCGCGCGAGACATGTGTACGCCGTCCGCAGCTGCCCGCATCGAGCCGAGAGAAGACCGTGGCTGAGCGTCTCGTCGTCCGTGGTGCCCGCGAGCACAACTTGAAGGACGTGCACGTAGAACTGCCTCGCGACGCACTGATCGTATTCACCGGACTGTCCGGTTCGGGCAAGTCCAGCCTGGCGTTCGACACGATCTTCGCCGAGGGCCAGCGCCGCTACGTCGAGTCACTGTCGGCGTACGCCAGGCAGTTCCTCGGCCAGATGGACAAACCCGACGTCGATTTCATCGAGGGTCTCTCACCGGCGGTGTCCATCGACCAGAAGTCGACGAGCCGCAACCCGCGATCGACCGTCGGCACCATCACCGAGGTCTATGACTACCTGCGCCTGCTGTATGCGCGCATCGGCCGGCCGCATTGCCCGATCTGCGGCGAGCCGATCGCCAAGCAGACGCCGCAGCAGGTCGTCGACCGGATCCTGGAAATGGAACCCGGTACTCGCTTTCAAGTGCTCGCGCCGGTCATCCGCGAGCGCAAGGGCGAGTACGTCGACCTGTTCGCCGACCTGCAGACGAAGGGTTATGCCCGCGTGCGGGTCGACGGCGTCGTCCACTCGCTGACCGACCCGCCGAAGCTGAAGAAGCAGGAGAAGCACACCATCGAGGCGGTGGTCGACCGGCTGACCGCCAAGGCGAGCAGCAAGCAGCGCATCACCGACTCGGTCGAGACCGCGCTCGGCCTCGCCGGTGGCCTGGTCATCCTCGACTTCGTCGACCTGCCCGAAGGCGATGCCCACCGCGAGCGGCGCTACTCCGAACGCCTCGCCTGCCCGAACGATCACCCGCTGGCCATCGACGAACTCGAGCCGCGTTCGTTCTCGTTCAACTCCCCGTTCGGCGCCTGCCCCGACTGCACGGGCCTGGGCACCCGCAAGGAGGTCGACCCCGAACTCGTCGTCCCCGACCCGGAACGCTCGCTGGCCGAGGGGGCGATCGCCCCGTGGGCGAGCGGCCAGACGAGTGAGTACTTCGAACGGCTGCTGCAGGGTGTCGCCGACGTCGAGGGCTTCGACCTCGATACGCCATGGGAGAAGCTGACCGCACGCGCCCAGAAGGCGGTGCTGCACGGGCTGGCCGAGCAGGTCCACGTGCACTACCGCAACCGTTACGGCCGCGACCGCTCGTACTACGCCAGCTACGAAGGCGTCGTGCCGTGGATCGAGCGCCGCTACGCCGAGACCGACAGCGACTACTCGCGCGAGAAGTACGAGGGCTACATGCGCGAGGTCCCTTGCCCGGCCTGCCAGGGCACTCGCCTCAAGCCCGAGATTCTCGCGGTGACGATCGCGGGTCGTTCCATCGCCGAGTTGTCCTCGCTGTCGATCGGCGACGCGGCGGCCTGGCTGCACAGCCTCGAGCTGAACGACCGCGAACGCTTCATCGGCGAGCGCGTGCTCAAGGAGGTGCACGCCCGCCTCGGCTTCCTGGTCGACGTAGGCCTCGACTACCTGTCGCTCGATCGCGCCGCGGCGACGCTCGCCGGGGGAGAGGCGCAGCGCATCCGGCTCGCCACCCAGATCGGTTCCGGCCTGGTCGGCGTGCTCTACGTGCTCGACGAGCCGTCGATCGGTCTGCACCAGCGCGACAACCACCGGCTGATCGAGACGCTCCAACGGCTCAAGAGCCTCGGCAATACGTTGATCGTGGTCGAGCACGACGAAGACACGATCCGCACCGCCGACTGGGTGGTCGACATCGGGCCGCGAGCGGGCGAGCACGGCGGCCAGATCGTGGTCGAGGGCACCGTGCACGACCTGCTCGCCTCGAAGGAGTCGATCACCGGGGCCTACCTCTCCGGCCGTCGGTCGATCCCCGTGCCGATGATCCGGCGGCCCCGGCAGAAGGGCCGCGAACTGGTCGTCGAAGGGGCGCGCGAGCACAACCTGCGCAACATCGACGTTGCGTTTCCGCTCGGCTGCTTCGTCGCGATCACCGGGGTGAGCGGGTCGGGCAAGTCGACGTTGGTGAACGACATCCTCTACGCCTCGCTGGCCAATAAGATCAACGGCGCGCGGCTACCACCGGGACGCCACAAGCGGGTGCGCAACGTCGAACTTCTCGACAAGGTCGTCGGCGTCGACCAGTCGCCGATCGGGCGTACCCCGCGGTCGAACCCGGCCACGTACACCGGCGTCTTCGACCACATCCGCAAGCTGTTCAGCGAAACGACCGAGGCGAAGGTCCGTGGCTACCAGCAGGGCCGTTTCTCCTTCAACGTCAAGGGTGGTCGCTGCGAGAACTGCGCGGGCGACGGCACGATCAAGATCGAGATGAACTTCCTGCCAGATGTCTATGTGCCGTGCGAGGTGTGTAAAGGCGCGCGGTACAACCGCGAGACCCTCGAGGTGCACTACAAGGGCAAGACGATCTCCGAGGTCCTCGAGATGCCGATCGACGAGGCGGCCGAGTTCTTCAAGCCGATCAGCAAGATCGCCCGGCATCTCGACACTCTCGTCGACGTCGGGCTCGGCTACGTGCGGCTCGGGCAACCCGCGCCTACGCTCTCCGGCGGCGAGGCGCAGCGGGTCAAACTCGCCTCCGAACTGCAGAAGCGATCAACCGGCCGCACGATCTACGTGCTCGATGAGCCGACGACCGGGCTGCATTTCGAGGACATCAACAAGCTGCTCGGCGTGCTGCACTCACTGGTCGAGAAGGGCAACACCGTCCTGGTCATCGAGCACAACCTCGACGTCATCAAGACCGCGGACTGGATCATCGACATGGGCCCCGAGGGTGGCTCGGGCGGTGGCACGGTCGTAGCCGAGGGCACGCCGGAACAGATCGTCGAGGTCGAGGCATCGCACACCGCAACGTTCCTGCGGCATGTACTCGACGCGCCCCCGCCGAAGCCGGTGCGCCGGCGGCGGGCGAAAGCGGCGGCGAAGTGAGGGCCACATCGATCGAGGTCGGCATCGACTGCGCCGACCCCGGCCTGCTGCTGCCGTTCTGGCGCCGGGCGCTCGGCTACGAACCGGACTCGAGCGACGCACGCGCGCTGAGCGATCCCGCCGGCGACGGACCGACGATCTGGTTCCAGCAGGTGCCCGAGGGCAAGGTGGTGAAGAACCGGCTGCACCTCGACGTGTACCTCGACGACGAGCCGGCTGCGCTGGCCCGGCGCGACGAGCTGGTCGAGCACGGCGCCACGGCGGTCCGCGGGTTCGTCGACTTCTGGCTCATGCAGGATCCGGAAGGCAACGAGTTCTGCCTGTGCTGGCCGCCGCCGGCTCAGTCGACCGGCAGCGCCTGAACCCGGGCCGGCGCCGGGCGCCGCAACGCGGCCACCGCGAACGCGGCGAATGCCACGCCCGCGGTGGCCGCGGGGACGACGGAGCCGAGCGCGAGACCCGCGGCGGCCACCGCCACACCGCACTGCAGCGCGGCCGCGAGGTGGCGCGACGCAGGCTCCCACTCGGCAAGGCGCGCGTGCAGTGACCGCGTCCGCTCCGGGGTGGTAGCGGTGTGCCCGGCGAGCACGGCCAGTCCGCGCACAGCGCCGAAGAGCATGCCGATGCCCAGCGCCGTGATGGGAGAGCTGGTCAGGGCGGCCAGCACCACCGTGAGGTAGACGGCCGCGGTCATGACGTAGGTTGCGAGGCCGGCGCCGATCTGTACGCCGAAGCCACTCGCGTAGATCCAGCGGCGGTAGCGGCCGAGCCAGGTCTCGTTGACCTGGCGGGGATGCGTCGGCACGCGCACCCCGCCGATGCCGAGATCGGCGGCCAGTCCGACGACGGCGAGTGCTGCGGCTGCCGCGAGCGCAGCCGCGGCCGGCAGGGCCAGCAGATGTACGAGCAGCGCAAACACCGCGGCAATCGCGCCGAGCGCCGCTCCACCGGCAACGGCGCCGAGCACAAACCAGGCGACGGTCACCGCGTAGCGATGCCCGCGCGCCCGCTCGGTCAGTGGCGTGATCGTCGACAGCATCGACAGCCCGCACGGCGACCAGGTCGAGCGCACGGCCGCACCGCAGGCCGTCGCGACGGCGAGGATGAGCAGTCCAGTCATGTCGGCTCCGTCCGTTCGCTCGTGCGCGTCATCTCGGCCTCCGGATGACCCGCCCGGTCTTCGGGTCGTAGATCAGGCTGCCGTGTTCGAAGTCGCTGCGGCGGTTCGGCCCGCTGGAGTACACATCGCTGACCGGGAAGCCGAGTGAGCCGGACGCGCCGCCGGCGGCGGCGTACGCCGTGTAGAGCGCGCCGTGCACCTCGTGCGTGCCCAGCCCGTAGCGCACGCAGATGGCCCCGTGCTGGAAATGCTGCACCTTGCCGCGCCGGTTACTCGTCAGCGCGAGCGTGCTGGTCGGATAGCCGAGGAAGCCGGCCGGCCCGCGCATGTGCGCGTATTCGGTGTAGACCGAGCCGTGCACGTCGTGCGTGCCGAGCCCGGGCATCGAGAAGATCACGCCGTGCTGGAAATCCTGGTAGTGCCCCTTGTGGTCGTTGGTGACCCGAAGACCGGAGATCGGCAGGCCGAGCTGCCCGTAGGTGCCGCCTTGCGCGTCGAACACCTGGCAGACGACCCCGCGGACGTCGTGCGTGCCCGTGCCCGGCACCGAATAGATGACCCCGTGCTGGAACCGGCGCCCACGCGATCTGCCGTCGCGCAGCGTGCCTTCGGCTGATGTCGCCTTGCCGAGAACGCCGCCGGGACCGCCGATGTCGTACCAGTACCGGGTGATCGCCGACGGGCAACTACCCGGCAGGCAGGGCGCGCTGTGCGTCAGGGTCGCGTTGTCGGTGGCACTGGTCGACGAGCAGGCGTGGTCGAACTGCCACGGCGGCGTGCAGGTGACCATGCGGCACACGACCGGCCCGTAGCAGGCGATCTGCCGATTGCACTGCCCGTAGCGGAACTGGTTGCACGCGACCCGGCGGTGATCGCAGGTCGTGGTGTTGCAGTGGCAGCGCCAGCTGCTGCCGCATTTCGCATTGCAGTCGATGTAGTAGCGGGCCGTGCCGCAGCAGAACGAAGAGCGGTCCGCCTTCCACCAGCCACCGACGAACGAACCCGCCGGGCAGCTGTTCGCCCCGCGATTGATCGTGCAGCAAAATGCTGACCAGCCGTCCGCGCACTCCGAGCCGGCCCCGCACACGGTGGCGTAGGCGCTGACCGGTTTCGTGACGAAGGTCCACGGGTCGATCGCGATGGCCGATCCGACGACGGCAGACGCGGCCAGGAAGCTGCGCCGGCTCGTTCGCCGGCCGAACAGCCCGCTCGCCAGCTTGGTCACGAGGCGCTCGGACATCGTCTGGGTGCCCATGCTCATTGCGGCGTCACCTCCGTCGCGGCGAGAACCGATCGAGTCTCGGCGGCCATCGCCGGCACGTCACGAGCAGAGCCGAGGACGGCATAGAGGCAGAAGGCCCGCCCGGCGTGGGTGAAGAACCGCTGGTAGCCGAGCTGGCCGGGGATCCTTCGCTGGAGGGTGTTCGAATGGAACTGATGCGCCTGCGGCATCGGCATTCCAGTGGCCTCGAACAGCGCCGTGCCGACGCTGTCCGGACCGTGCTCGAACAGAACCAGCAAGACATGGCGCGGGCCCATCAGGTCGACGGCGCCAGACCCGAAATCGCCTCGCTCGCTCGGCAGCCCGAAGTTGGCCAGATGCACAACCGGGCGGGCGATCCCCGCCGCCTGCACCAGCACGTCCCGGGCTACCGCCGGCTGCGCCAGCACGTCCCGGGCTACGGCTGGCTGCGCCAGCGGGCTGACCTCCGTGGTGGTGCCGGCGCGCAGCGCAATGCGACCCTCCCAGCCGCCGGGCAGTCTGACGGCGATGCCGTGCCCGGCGAGGGTGCGCGTGCTCATCGCGAGCTTGCGGTCGCGTCGCTGGGCGGTTGGTCGTGCGGATAGAGGCTTGGATCGCCGGGCAAGATCCCCGCGGCCATCAGTTCGCGGTCCGCTCGGGCTTCACGGTCTGCGTCGCCACTCGGCTTGTGCTTTCGCAGATCGGTATCTGACAGGTACGCGAGGTCGCCGGTGGCCTGGGCAAGGAGTCGCGCGACCTGGGCCCAGGACATTCCCGTGCCTTCGCCCTTGACCCGCCCGGACGGCCCGTCCACGGCGATCACGTACGGCGAGCCGGGCACAGCGTGATCGGCCCACGCCTGGCTGGACATGATGACTTCGGTGCCGGGGGGCCGCAGCCGATCGACCTCTGCCGGGCTCTCCTCGTCGGGTCCTTTCGTGACGATGATCAGCCGGGTGTCTCGTGGCAGGCGGACCGCGCGAGGCCGCGCGAACTCGTCCCAGAACTCCTGGCAGGTGACACAGCCCGACGAGAGGAAGGCGATCACCGTGTGCTGCGTGACGCCGACGGTGCGGACGACCGCGGTGCCGCCGTCCGGTGTCGTTCCGACGAGGTCGCGCGCCGGGCGTCCGGCCGGATCCGCGTCGTCCGCGGCGGCCTCGATCTGTTCCGGGTTCGGGATGCCGGGCATCGTGTTGAGCCGTGCCGGCTGGGCCTGCGGAATCCCGAGCGCTGTGCGGCGATCGTGCGTGCCGTCCTCGCCGCCGTCGAGTGCGTGCAGCCGCCGCAGAATCGTGGCGTGGCTGCGCAGCAACCCGGCGACCAGCACTGCCAGCAGAGCGAGCGCAGCGGTCTCGATCACGACAAGCGCGGTCATCGGGACTCCTTCACTTGACTTCGGCTGTAACGGTGAGCAGATCGGGCAACGCGGTGAACGTCAGGTAGCCGAGCCAGGCGAGCAGCAAGACGCCGCCGGCGAACGGCACACCGGCCCATGGCTGATCGGCGAGGACGTGAGCGGCACCGCCCGCTGGCCAGGCGATTCCGCACGTCGCGATCGCCGCGGCGACCAGGTTGGCCGCGATGTGGATGGGCCGCACGGGCGCATTCACGTTGCCGAAGCAGCCGCAGTCGGTGCCCGCCGCGACGACGAGCAGGCGGGCCGCCACGGCGGCGAATGCGAGGTACGCCGCGGCTAGCAATGCCGCAGCTGCGCGCGAGCCCCAGCCGACGGCAGCGACCGCAACACCGAACTCGGCCAGTCCGGCCGCTCGCGCAACGGTGCGCCCGGGCCGGTATCGCAGCGACGGGACGACGCGGCTGAGCGCGCGGGCGCTCGGAGCGGGATCGGCGAGTTTCGCGAGCGCTGCCACCCCCACGAGCACCGCGACAGCGAGGAAGCACCCGGTCACCAGCACCGTACGAATGTACGCCGGAGAGTGATCTCGGTCATACGGTGATCAAGGCTGAAACTCGCTGTAGAAATCGGACACGGTTGTGTCAGAATGACGGTCGTGAGTGAGCACACCGATTTCATCGCGAGCATGCCCAAGGCCGAACTGCACGTACACCATGTCGGCTCCGCCTCGCCCCGGATCGTCGCGGAACTGGCTTCCCGCTACGCCGGAGCGACGCCGGTCCCGGCCGATCCTGATCAGCTCGCCGAGTACTTCACCTTCACCGACTTCGCACACTTCATCGAGGTCTACCTGTCCGTCGTCGATCTCATCCGCGACCCGCACGACATCTGGACGCTCACCTACGAGATCGCCCGGGAGTTGTCGGCGCAGACCGTCCGCTACGCCGAATTGACACTGACCCCGTACTCGTCGGTGATTCGCGGCATCGCGCCCGAGGCCTACTGCGAGGCCGTCGAGGACGCGCGCGGCCGGGCGGCCACGGACTTCGGCATCGACCTTCGGTGGTGCTTCGACATTCCCGGCGAGGCCGGGATACCGGCAGCCGAACTCACCCTCGAGGTCGCGCTGAAGCATCGACCGGACGGTCTGGTCAGCTTCGGGCTCGGCGGCCCGGAGGTCGGTGTGCCACGACCGCAGTTCGCCCCGCAGTTCGAGCAGGCGCGTGCCGCCGGTCTGCACAGCGTCCCGCACGCGGGGGAGTCGACCGGCCCCGAGACGATCTGGGACGCGCTCAACCATCTCGGCGCCGAACGCATCGGCCACGGCATCGCGGCCGCGCGCGACCCGGAGCTGCTCGAATACCTCGCGAACAACGGCATCGTCCTCGAGGTCTGCCCGACCTCGAACGTCCGCACCCGGGCGGTGCCCTCACTCGCCGAGCACCCGCTGCCCGCGCTCGTCGCGGCCGGCGTGCCGGTCACCGTGAATTCCGACGACCCGCCGATGTTTGCGACGACACTGAACCGCGAGTACGCGGTCGCGGCGCAGCTGCTCGGCCTGGACGAGGCGGGACTGGCAGCGCTCGCCCGCAGCGCCGTGCATGCCTCGTTCCTGGACGACGCGGGCAAGTCGGCGCTCCTCGGTGAGATCGACGACTACCTGGTGAGCCGTTTGAGCCGACCGCTGACACCCTGAAACATTAGGCTCGGTGGCGTGCCTGATCCGTCGACGTATCGCCCCGCGCCAGGCACGATCCCCGTCGGGCCGGGTGTGTACCGGTTTCGCGACGAACATCGCCGGGTCATCTACGTCGGCAAGGCGAAGAGCCTTCGTCAGCGGTTGAACTCCTACTTCGCCGACCTTTCCCTGCTGCACCCGCGCACCAGGCAGATGGTCACCACCGCGGCCAGCGTGGAATGGACCGTCGTCCGCACCGAGGTCGAGGCGCTGCAACTGGAGTACTCGTGGATCAAGGAGTTCGATCCGCGCTTCAACGTCCGCTACCGCGACGACAAGTCATATCCCTCTCTCGCGGTGACGCTGTACGAAGAGTTCCCGCGCCTGCAGGTGATGCGCGGGGCGAAGCGCAAGGGAGTTCGTTACTTCGGCCCCTACTCGCACGCGTGGGCTATTCGCGAGACGCTCGACCTGTTGTTGCGGGTGTTCCCGGCGCGCACCTGTTCGGCCGGTGTGTTCAAACGGGCCGGCCAGATAGGCCGGCCGTGCCTGCTCGGCTACATCGGCAAGTGCAGCGCGCCGTGCGTCGGGCGGGTGTCCGCCGACGAGCACCGTCGGATCGTGGAGGACTTCTGCGACTTCATGGCGGGCAAGACCGATCAGCTCATCAAGCGGCTCGAACGCGAGATGAATCAGGCCAGTCGCGAGCTGGAGTTCGAGCGCGCCGCCAGGTTGCGCGACGACGTCGAAGCGCTCCGCCGGGCGATGGAGAAGCAGGCCGTCGTGTTCGGCGATGGCACCGACGCCGATGTCGTCGCCTTCGCGCAGGACGATCTGGAAGCCTCCGTTCAGGTGTTTCACGTGCGGGGCGGCCGGGTGCGTGGCCAGCGCGGCTGGATGATCGACAAGGTCGAGGACATCACGACCGGCGATCTGGTCGAGCATTTCGTCAGCCAGTTCTACGGTGCGGCGGAGGATCGCGAAGACGCGGCGGCGATCCCGCGCGAGATTCTCGTTCCGGAGCTGCCGGAGAACGCGGGCGTGCTGAGCGACTGGCTCACCCAGCGCCGGGGCAGCCGGGTCGCCATTCGGGTGCCGCAACGTGGCGACAAGCGTGCGCTGCTCGAGACCGTCGGGCGAAATGCCGGGCAGGCGTTCACCCAGCACAAGCTCAAACGCGCCTCCGACCTCACCGCCCGCTCGCAGGCGCTGTCCGAACTGCAGGACGCCCTCGACCTGCCGGTGGCGCCGTTGCGAATCGAGTGCTTCGACGTCAGTCACGTGCAGGGCACCAACGTCGTCGCGAGCATGGTCGTCTTCGAAGACGGTTTGGCGCGCAAGAGTGAGTACCGGCGCTTCGCCATGCGTGAGAGCGGTGGCGACACCGACTGGATCGCCGAGGCGGTCCGGCGAAGGTTCGCCCGCTACCTGGACGAACGCGTGGCGACCGGCGAGGCAGGCGTCGACGACGTCGAGGCCGACCCCGACGCCGACGTCAGGCCCGGCATCGACCCGACGACCGGGCGGCCGAAGAAGTTCGTCTACGCACCCAACCTGCTGGTCGTCGACGGTGGCGCGCCCCAGGTCGCCGCCGCGCGCGCCGTGCTCGACGAGCTCGGCATCGACGAGGTCGCGCTCGTCGGCCTCGCCAAGCGGCTGGAGGAGGTGTGGCTGCCCGGCGAGTCGTACCCGGTGATCCTGCCCCGCACGTCTGAGGCGCTGTACCTGCTGCAGCGCGTCCGCGACGAAGCGCATCGTTTCGCGATCACCTTCCACCGGCAGAAGCGGTCCAAGGCGATGACGACGTCCGTACTCGACGGCATCAGCGGCCTGGGCGAGACGCGCCGTAAGGCATTGCTCGCCAAGTTCGGTTCGATCAAGCGGTTGCGTCAGGCCGATGTCGCCGACGTCGAGGCGGTGCCGGGAATCGGCCGCAAGACGGCCGAGGCCATTGTCGCGTCATTGCATGATCCGAGTAGGTCCAGCGGGCCGGCCGTCAACGTCACGACCGGCGAGGTTCTCGACGAGACGAGCCAATAGCCATGTCCCCGAGCGCGAAGTCAGGAGCCGACAGTGAGCACATCGCCGCCCGCTGATCCGCCCACAGCCGAGCGCGGTTCCCTCGAGACCGTCGTGGTGAGCGGCCTGTCCGGAGCCGGGCGCAGCACGGCCGCGAAGTGCCTGGAGGATCTCGGCTTCTTCGTCGTCGACAACCTGCCGCCCGAGCTCATCACGACCATGGTCGATCTCGGCAGCCGAACCCAGGGCGCCATTACGCAGATCGCGGTCGTCATGGACGTGCGCAGCCGGGCGTTCTCGTCGGACCTTCGTGCTGTGATCCGCGACCTCTCCGAGCGCGGGCTGGGCGCGCGCGTGCTGTTCCTCGAAGCGCGCGACGAGGTTCTGGTTCGGCGCTTCGAGAGCGTACGGCGGGCGCATCCCTTGCAGGGCGACGGCCGGCTGATCGACGGAATCACCGCGGAACGCGAGTTGCTCGAAGGCCTGCGTGGTGAGGCCGATCTGGTCCTCGACACCAGCGACCGCTCCATTCATCAATTGCGCCGCGAGATCGAGCGAGCCTTCGCCACTGGCGGCGACATGGACGGCCAGCCCAGGCTGCGAGCAACGATCGTGTCATTCGGTTACAAGTACGGCCTTCCCGTCGACGCGGACCTCGTCGTCGACGTGCGGTTCCTGCCGAACCCGTTCTGGATCCCGGAGCTGCGAGACCAGACCGGCGAGGCCGACGAGGTACGCGATTACGTGCTCTCCCAGCAGGGGGCGAGCGAGTTCGTCGATCGCTACACCGAGATCCTGCAGATCATCGGAGCCGGCTACACCCGCGAGGGCAAGCACTACCTCACCCTCGCCGTGGGCTGCACCGGCGGCAAGCACCGGTCGGTCGTCATGGCACGACAATTCGCCGAGCGCCTCACCGGGATGGGGGTGCGGGCAACTGTGGTGAATCGGGATCTCGGGCGTGAGTAGGCCTGGTAGGTCTGGCCGGTTGCGCGCGGTCGCTCTCGGCGGCGGGCACGGACTGCACGCCTCGCTGTCGGCGCTTCGGCTGCTCACCACCGATCTCACCGCGGTCGTCACGGTCGCCGACGACGGCGGCTCCTCGGGGCGTATCCGCCGCGAGCTCGGTGTGCTGCCGCCGGGCGACCTGCGCATGGCCCTCGCCGCGCTGGCCGGCAGGCAGTCGCCCGACGCTGCGTGGGTCGATCTGCTGCAGCACCGATTCGGGGGGACGGGCGCGCTGGCCGGCCACCCGGTCGGAAACCTGCTGCTCACCGGGCTCATGGAGCAGGTCGGCGACCCGGTCGAGGCCCTGGCACAGGCGGCTGAACTCGTCGGCGCGGTCGGCCGCGTGCTGCCCATGAGTCCGGTTCCCCTCGACCTGATAGCCGAGGTCGACCGCTTCGACCCGGACGATCCGGTGCGGACGCGACGCATCCGTGGCCAGTCGTCGATCGCCGCCACGCCGGGTCGGGTACGCAGCATCCAGCTCCTGCCGCCTGGCGCTCCCGCGTGCGCGCATGCGGTCGACGCGGTGCGTGAGGCTGATGTCGTGGTGCTCGGCCCTGGTTCGTGGTTCACCAGCGTGATCCCGCACCTGATGCTTCGCGAGCTCGGCCACGCCCTGGCGGCCACGGCGGCCACCGTCGTCGTCACGGTCAATCTCGTTCCGCAGGCCGGTGAGACCGATGATTTCTCCCCGGAGGAGCTCTTGAGAGCTCTCGGCGAGCACGCCGCCCGGCACGGCGGGCTGTTCATCGACGCCGTCGTCGCGGACTCGGATTCGGTGCTCGACCACTACTCGCTGAAGGCTTACGCGCGCGACATCGGCGCGCGTCTCGTACTGTCAAGCATCGCCGCGGACGACAGCGCGGAGCGGCATGACCCGGCCCGGCTTGCTGCCGCCTACCAGGTGGCACTTGACGGAGCCGGGCGGTGAAGGAGGGATGCTGATGGCGATGACCGCCGCGGTCAAGGACGAGCTGAGTCGGGTATTGGTGCCGCGCGCCACCTCGCGCCGTGCCGAGGTGGCGACCGTTTTGCGGTTCGCCGGTGCGTTGCACCTGATCGGCGGCCACATCGTCATCGAAGCCGAACTCGACACCGGCTCGGTCGCGCGCCGCCTGCGCAAGGAGATCGCCGAGATCTTCGGGCACGGCTCGGAGGTGCAGATCGTCGCCGGCGGGGGACTGCGCAAGGGCAGTCGCTACCTGGTGCGGGTGACGAAGGACGGCGAGGGCCTGGCCCGCCAGTCCGGACTGGTCGATCTGCGCGGGCGGCCGGTGCGCGGCCTGCCGCACCACGTGGTTGCCGGCGGCATCGCCGACGCCGAGGCCGCCTGGCGTGGCGCGTTTCTCGCCCACGGGTCCCTGACCGAGCCGGGGCGCGCGTGCTCGCTGGAGATCACCTGCCCGTCCACCGAGGCGGCGCTCGCGCTGGTTGGCGTGGGCCGCCGGCTCGGGGTTCCGTCGAAGGCCCGCGAGGTTCGCGGGTCGGACCGCGTCGTGGTGCGCGACGGCGATGCCATCGGGGCCCTGCTCACCCGAATCGGCGCCCACGAGAGTGTCCTGGCGTGGGAGGAGCGGCGGATGCGGCGCGAGGTGCGCGCCACCGCCAACCGCCTCGCCAACTTCGACGACGCCAACCTGCGCCGGTCGGCACGCGCGGCGGTCGCGGCGGGCGCTCGGGTCGAGCGCGCGATGCAGATCCTCGGTGACCAGGCGCCTGATCATCTGCTGCAGGCGGGCAGGCTCCGCCTCGAGCACAAGCAGGCCTCGCTCGAGGAACTGGGCGGTCTTTCCGATCCACCGATGACGAAGGACGCGGTCGCCGGGCGCATCCGCCGACTGCTGGCCATGGCCGACAAGCGGGCCAGCGACCTCGGCGTCCCGGACACCGAGTCCGCCGTCACGCCCGAGATGCTGGCTCCCTAGCCCGCGCCGACCCGGACATCTGCGTCGCGCAGGCTGTTCGACGCTTTTGGGACGTCGGACCCAGATGCCCGGTACGCGACCGTCGGACGACGGGCGAATTGTGCGGCGGCCCTGACCCGCTAGGGTTTCCCAAGGGGGGCGCGGGTCGACGCTGTTCCCGCGAAGATCCAGCTCGGCGTCCCGGCAACAAGAGGCGATCAGAGCAGTCGACGTTCCAAGGAGCTAATTCAGTGACCGTTCGTGTGGGCATCAACGGCTTCGGCCGCATAGGCCGTAACTTCTTCCGCGCCGCCATCGCGTCCGGCGCCGATATTGAGGTTGTCGCAGCCAACGACCTCGGCGACGTGTCGACGATGGCGCACCTGCTCAGATACGACACGATCCTCGGCCGATTCGCCGGCGAGGTCGAGACGGTCGCCGACGGCATCCGGGTCGACGGTCACACGATCAAGATCCTTGCCGAGCGCGACCCCGCCGCGTTGCCGTGGGCCGACCTCGGCGCCGACGTCGTGCTGGAGTCCACCGGCTTCTTCACCGACGCGACCAAGGCAAAGGCGCACGTCGACAGTGGTGCGAAGAAGGTCATCATCTCCGCGCCCGCCAAGAACGAAGACGTCACCGTGGTCATGGGGGTCAACGACCAGGACTACGACCCGGCCAAGCACACGATCATCTCGAACGCGTCCTGCACGACGAACTGCCTCGCGCCGCTCGCCAAGATCCTCGACGACGCCTTCGGCATCGAAAAGGGCTTGATGACCACGATCCACGCCTACACCCAGGACCAGAATCTGCAGGACGGGCCGCACAAGGACCTGCGTCGGGCGCGCGCCGCGGCGATGAACATCGTCCCCACCTCCACCGGCGCGGCCAAGGCGATCGGACTGGTGCTGCCCAAGCTGAAGGGCAAGCTCGACGGATACGCGCTGCGCGTCCCCGTGATCACCGGCTCGGCCACCGACCTCACCGTCACGGTCGGCCGTGAAACGACGGTCGACGAGGTCAAGGCCGCCTACAAGGCTGCGGCAGAGGGCCCGTTCAAGGGCCTGGTCTCCTACACCGAAGATCCGATCGTCTCCTCCGACATCGTCAGCGACCCCGCCTCGTGCATCTTCGATGCCGGGTTGACCAAGGTCATCGGCGACCAGGTGAAGGTCGTCGGCTGGTACGACAACGAATGGGGCTACTCGAACCGGCTCGTCGACTTGGCCGTCCTCGTCGGCTCGTCGCTGTAGGCCGCGACGATGCGCACCCTCGACAACCTGCTCCGGCACGGGGTCACCGGTCGGCGGATCCTGGTCCGGTGCGACCTGAACGTTCCGCTTACCAAGACCGCCGCGCCGAAGGTGACCGACGATGGGCGCATCCGAGCATCGTTGCCGGTGCTGACCAGGTTGCTTGATCGCGGCGCCCGGGTGATCGTGGCCGCTCATCTCGGACGGCCGAAGGGCGCGCCTGATCCGCAGTACTCGCTCAGCCCGGTCGCCGATCGGCTGGCGAAGCTGCTCGGGCAGCCGGTCGAGTTCGCCCTCGACACCGTGGGCGAGAGTGCGCGACTGCTCGCCAGCGACCTCGGCAAGGGCGAGCTGCTTCTGCTGGAGAACGTGCGGTTCAACCCGGGCGAGACCAGCAAGGACGACGCCGAACGCGCCTCATTCGCGCGCTGCCTTGCGCTGCTCACCGGCGGCGAGGACGAGGGCGGGGCGTTCGTCGAGGACGCATTCGGCGCGGTTCACCGCAAGCACGCCTCCGTCTATGACATCGCGCGACTGCTGCCCCACTACTGCGGTGACCTCGTGCGTGACGAACTCGCCGTGCTGAGTGCCCTGAGCGGCGACCCGAAGCGGCCATACGTCGTGGCGCTCGGCGGCAGCAAGGTCAGCGACAAGCTCGCGGTCATCAAATCGCTGCTGCCCAAGGTCGACAAGCTGCTCGTCGGTGGTGGCATGTGCTTCACCTTCCTCAAAGCGCAGGGGCACGAGGTCGGCGCCTCGCTGCTGGAACCGGACCAGATCGAGGCGTGCCGGGGGTTCCTCGAGTCGAGCGGCGCGAAGATCGTGCTGCCCACCGACATCGTGGTGGCCACCGAGGTGTCCGACGACGCCGCAGCGCAGACCGTTGCGGTTGACTCGATCCCCGATGGCGCCAAGGGCCTCGACATCGGCCCGCAGACGGTGGCCGCATTCGCGGCCGAACTCGCCGACGCGCAAACCGTGTTCTGGAACGGACCGATGGGCGTGTTCGAAGCCAAGCCGTTCGCGGCGGGAACCAAGGGCGTCGCGGAGGCGGTGGCCGGCGCTCCCGGACTCTCGGTGGTCGGTGGGGGTGACTCTGCCGCGGCGGTGCGCGTGCTCGGCCTGGACCCCAACTCTTTCGGGCACATCTCCACCGGTGGCGGAGCGTCGCTGGAGTACCTCGAGGGCAAGACGCTGCCCGGTGTCGCCGTGCTCGAGGAGGTCTAGGTGCCGGCACGCAAACCGCTGATCGCCGGCAACTGGAAGATGAACCTGAACCATCTCGAGGCGATCGCACTGACGCAGAAGATCGCGTTCAGCCTCAAGGAGGAGCACCTCACCGCTGTAGAAGTGGTCGTGTTGCCGCCGTTCGTCGACCTGCGCAGCGTGCAGACGCTCGTCGACGGCGATCGTCTGCTTATCGGTTACGGCGCCCAGGATCTATCCAGGTACGACTCCGGCGCGTACACCGGCGACATCAGCGGCGCCATGCTCGCGAAGCTCGGCTGCAGCTATGTCGTCGTCGGGCACTCCGAACGCCGCGAACACCACGACGAGGACGACGCGCTCGTCAACGCCAAGGTCAAGGCGGCGTTCCGGCACGGCCTGGTACCGATCCTGTGCGTGGGGGAGCGGCTCGAGGTGCGCGAGGCGGGCGGCCACAAGGAGCACTGCGTTTCCCAGCTGGACGGGGCGCTGGCCGGCATCACGGCAGAGCAGGCGTCCAACATCGTCATCGCCTACGAACCGGTGTGGGCTATCGGCACCGGGCGGGTGGCCACTCCAGCCGACGCGCAGGAGGTGTGCGCCGTCATTCGCGAGCGTCTGGGCAGCCGGTACACAACCGATCTCGCCGCCGGCGTGCGGATTCTCTATGGCGGATCGGTAAAGGCGAGCAACGCCGCGGAGATCGTCGCCCAACCCGATGTCGACGGCGCACTCGTCGGCGGAGCGAGCCTCGACGGAACCGAGTTCGCCACGATCGTGCTGGCCGCGCGACCTGCAGCACGCGGTGCCTGAGAACCGTGCGCGAATCAACAGGTACGCTGTGCGAACACCTCTGCCCCACATCCTCAGCTAAGGCCGGTCAATGATCTTCGCGCTGTCCGTCGTGCTGGTTCTCGTGAGCCTGCTGCTCGTCGTGCTCGTGCTCCTGCACCGCGGCAAGGGCGGCGGCCTGTCCTCGATGCTCGGCGGGTCGTTCTATTCCAACCTGTCCGGCTCCTCGGTCGTCGAACGCAACCTGGATCGGATTACCGTCATCGCAGGCATCGTATGGTCCATCACCATCATCGGGTTGGGATTGCTGTACAAGAACAGCTGAGCTACACATACCTGTCCGTGCAAGCCCCTGCGTCATTCCGAGGAGAACAAACGTGGCCGGTGGCAGTGCGATCCGGGGAAGCCGGGTCGGAGCTGGTCCCATGGGTGAGAAGGAGCGGGGCGAGTCGGCGCCACGCCAGCGCATCTCCTTCTTCTGCGCCAACGGGCACGAGGTGCGCCCGGCATTTGCCCTCGAGGCTGCGTTGCCCGACACGTGGGACTGCCCACGCTGTGGGTTCCCCGCCGGGCGCGAATCAGCCGCGCCGCCGAACGCGCCGCGCAACGAGCCGTACAAGACCCACCTTGCGTATGTGAAAGAGCGCCGTAGCGACGAGGACGGCGCGGCGATCCTCGAAGAGGCGCTGCAGCGGCTGCGTTCGCGCCGCGGCGAGTAGAGAGCTGGACGCGCTCACTCGCTAGTCCGGTGCGTACGCGCGGGGCTGTGTCACCGAGTATCCCTGGCGCGTTATCGGATCGTGACCGATAGCTCGCACCTCCTGCTGTTACGGTCGGAAACGCCCGCTACTGACGAGCTCGGGGCAATCGAGACCAACGGATCGCGTCGCGATCTTCGTCGTGACCTGAAACGTGTCGCGTAAACCCATGGCACCGGCCGCAGCGTGGCATCGCGGGGGTCGTGGCGTTGGCGAGGAGACGCGATGAGGATCAGGCTTCCACGGCTCTCGATGGCGCGGCGTTCGGCAGAGTCCGACTCTGCGACACGGCGGTTCCGTCCGCGACGCGTAGCCCTGCTCGTCGCGGCAATCGCCGCCGTGGCCCTCGTTGTCGGCATCGTCGCCGCGGTGAGTGCGGCGTCCGGAAACAAGCGTGACGCCGGCGGGGACGAACGGCAGGCCTCGAGTCAGGACCGCGACAAGGGGGGTTCGGACAAGGATTCCGACAAGGATTCCGACAAGAACGAGGACAAGGACCAGGACTCCGACCAGGGCGAGGAAGAGGACGACGGGGGGCCAGCGGCACCCGCCGAGTACCTCACGCAGAAGTTCACGTCCGGTCACGACGTCAGTCCGGCGCAGATCCAGCAGGCGATGCGACAGGCGACGGCGCTCCCGACAGCCGGGGGCAATTGGAGTCTCGTCGGCCCGTCGAACGTCGGCGCCAGAGTGGTCGATCTCGTGGTCGATCCGCGCCACGCGGACACGTTGTTCGTAGCCGCCTCGGGTGGCGGTGTGTGGAAGAGCAGCGACGCCGGCGCCACGTTCCGATCGGTGTGGCCCACCGACCTCACGCAGACGCTCGGTGCGCTGGCGATGGGGTCTGACGGCACGCTGTGGGCGGGCACCGGAGAGGCGAACCCGTCCGGCGGTGGGCTGACCTTCTTCGGCGACGGCGTCTACCGGTCGACCGATGGCGGAGCGCACTGGCAGCAGTGGGGCCTTACCGAAAGCGGCGCGATCGGCAAGATCGTCGTCGATCCGACCGACCCGCATCGGGTGTACGTCGCGGCAACCGGGAACCTGTCCGGCACGGCCGGTCAGCGCGGCGTCTACCGGCTCACCGGCACCGGCAAGAACTGGCAACTCGTCCTGTCCACGCCGAACAACACGACCGGCGGCGTCGACCTTGCCATCGATCCGGCCAACCACAACCGCGTCTACGCCACGCTGTGGGACCACCACCGCAACAACGGTGCGCGTGTATACGGCGGCGTCGGCTCCGGGTTGTTCCGGTCCGACAACGGCGGCGACACCTGGACGCGCCTGCAGAACATCACCGGCGTCGCACCGACCGACGCGGCGGGCACCGGCTTGACCAGTGACGTGAGCCTGGGCCGAATCGGCGTCGCCGTGGCGCCCAATGACCCGAACCGCGTGTATGTGGTGTCGGGTACGCAGTACGGCCTCGACAAGGGTTTCTACGTGTCGAACGACGGTGGCGACTCGTTCGTACCGGGCGGTCGCGCGGGTGGCAACAGTGGCTACGAGTGGTGGTTCGGGCGGCTGTGGGTCGACCCGAAGAACGAGAACCACGTGTTCAATGCCGACGTCAGTCTGCGCGAGTCGACCGACGGCGGCGCCACATGGCACACGTCGAGCGGCGTGCATGCCGACCAGCACGCCATGCAGTGGGACCCGAACAGCCAGCACCGCGTGTACGTCGGCAATGACGGCGGCATCTACCGCTCGGAGTCCGACGGCGCCACGACCACATGGGTGCACGCGATCGACGAACCGTTCAACCAGTCCTATCACCTGGCGGTCGCGGCTGATGACCCGACGCGGCTCGCCACCGGCCTGCAGGACAACGGAAGCGTCCGCACCTGGACGTCGACTGCGCCACCGTCTGACCTGACGCAGTGGAACGCGTACGGCGGCGGCGACGGCCACGACGTCCTGATCGACTACGCCGACCACAACACCTTCTACGAGTGCTCGCAGGTCGGCGTCTGCCACCGGCACATCGACAACGGAACCTCGACGCAGTCGTTCAACTTCGGCCAGCGGCACTCGACCCGGATTACCACCGACGCGCCGATCGTGCTCGACCCGACCGATCACAACGTCGTCTACTTCGGCGGCAACGTCCTGAATCGTTCTACCGACCAGGGCGCGACGTTCACCCAGATCAGCCCGCCGGGTGACTATCTGACCGGCCCGGTGCCGCCCGACGAGAACGATCAAGGTCCGTTCTACGCAAACGAGTACGCCACGATCACGGCGATCGCGCCCGCGAAGACCGATGCCAACACGATCTACGTCGGCACCGACACCGGCCGGGTGTGGAAGACGACCGACCTCGGCGCGCACTGGACCGAGTTCGCCGGCAAGGGCCTGCCGGTGCGCTGGGTCAACTCGATCGTGGTCGACCCCGCCAATGCCAACCACGTCTACATCGCCTTCTCCGGCTACCGCGAAGGCGACACCGCAGCGAACGTCTGGCAGACCAGCAACGGCGGGCAGACCTGGGCGAATATCAGTGGCAAGCTGCCCAACGCGCCCGTCGAGATGCTCGCGTACGACCAGACGCGGCAGCAGCTGTACGCGGCGACCGACCTCGGCGTGTTCTACGACAAGAATGACAAGCAGAACTGGAAGCGGCTCGGGCACGCGCTTCCGAACACGCCGGTGCTCGACATCAAGCTCACCGGCAACGGGGCGACTCTCTACGCGGCGACCTTCGGCCGAAGCGTCTGGCAGATCCCGCTCGCATCGTCCTGATCGGCCGGCGGCTACGCGCCTGTTCCGTTAGCCGACCGGCGGGCGGAACAGGTTCGTCGGCAACTTCGCGGCCGCATCGCGGTCGAGCAGCCACAGGGTGCGGTGCCGGCCGCGGGGCCCGGCGGAAGGCACCTGCACCCTTCCGGCACCACTGTGTGCCATCGCGACCGCCTGTGCTTTCGAGCTGCCCGATGCGATGAACCAGACCTCGTTGGCGGCGTCGAGCGCTCGAAAGGTCAGCGAGAGCCGCGTCGGAGGTGGCTTGGGGGAGTTGTGCACCGCGATGACCGCGGCGTCCTGCTCGTAGACCCCAGGATGCTCGGGGAACAGCGACGCGCAGTGCCCGTCCGGGCCGATGCCGAGTAGCACGGCATCGAAATGCGGCACGTCGTGGTCGGCGTCCTCGGGGGCAACCGCTGCGGCGAGGTCGGCGGCGTAGGCCTCGGCGGCCGCCTCGACATCGTCGCCGAACGCAGCGCCCGACGCCGGCATCCGATGCACGTTGGCCGGGTCGAGCGGCAGCACGTCGAACAGGGCAGCAAAGGCGGCCCGGTCGTTGCGGTCGGGGGAGTCGGCCGGGACGAACCGTTCGTCGCCCCACCACAGGCTGACCCGGCGCCAATCGACGGAGTCGCGCGCCGGGTTGGCGCGCAGCGAGGACATCGTCTGCTCCAGGATTCCCCCGCCGGTGATGGCCAGAATTGCCAGCGGACGCACGCTGAGCGCAGACACGAGCGTCGCGACAAGGCGAGCTGCGACATCGTCGGCAAGTTGGGCAGCAGTCGGTACGACAACGATCTCGGGCACGGCGCCCATGTGCCTAGCTCACCGCCCCCGCGGAGTCGTCGGCCAGGGCCGGGTCGCGCCAGACGTGAGTGCGCTGACTCGGCCGCTCGGCCAGCCCGGAGAGGTCGGTGACCGACCCGAGTGCCCTGGCGAAGATCTCGTCGTCGTCAAGGCGCCGCAACTCCTCGGCGAGCAGCTCGCCGAGCGAGCGGTCCGGGAAGGGCGCGATGGAGTCGGGCTGGCCCTGCCGGCGAAGGATCAGCCGGCCGCCGTCGGCGTCCGCGCTGATGCTCGCGCCGTCGGCAAACCCGATCGTGACCTGGTCGATTTCGCCGGCGGACGTCTTGTTGACCGGCACGTAGAAGCCCAGGCGCGAGGACAGCCAGCCGGCCAGCAATAGCGCGGATGGGTCGGAGTCATCGCCATCGACCGTGGCCGACGCCGGGGCGTCGTGCTGGCCGTCGAGGGCCGAGGCCAGCGCGGCCCGCCACCCGGTGACGCGCGTCCAGGACAGGTCGGTGTCGCCCGGTGCGAAGTCGACGGCCCGCTGACGCAACGCCGCGACACGGTCGCCGGCGCGCTCCACATCGGTGATGCGCCGGTCGGCGTTGACGCCGAGCGGGTCGTAGGAGATGCGGTCCGGGGGAGCGCCGTGCCACCAGGTGACGACCGGTGCGTCGGGGGCAAGCAGCGGCAGCGTGACCGACTCGGCATGCAGGGCCAGGCGACCGTACATGCGCATGACCACCGCCTCGCCCGGCCCGAGGCGGCCGCCGAGTAGCACTTCGGCGTCCAGCCGTGGGACCGGCGCATCGATCTGGCGGCGGATCACCATGAGGATGCGCATCGGGTGCTTGCTGGCTGCGATCGTGGCGGCTTCCTCGGCTTCGGCCACATCGGGCTCGTCGACAACGACGACGAGGGTTAGTGCGATGCCGCTGGTGACGGCGCCGCCGGTGCGTCGCTCGGCAGCGAGCGCCTTGACGACGGCGGTGCCGGTTGTGTCCCACAGGGTGGTCATGAAGCCACCACGCTCGTCCGGTTGCTCGGGTGCAGGGTCATCGTCACCAACTCCTCAGGGCCGTCGCCATTGGCGGCCGTCACGGGCCAGCATGTGGTCGGACTCCTTGGGTCCCCATTCGCCGGCGCGGTAAAGGTGGGGCTGCTGGCCGGCCCAGAAATCCTCGAGCGGGTCGATGACCCGCCACGAGGCCTCGACCTCGTCGTTGCGCGGGAACAGGGTGGCATCGCCGATCAGCACGTCGAGGATGAGCCGTTCATAGGCCTCCGGGGAGGACTCGGTGAATGCCTCGCCGTAGAGGAAATCCATCGCGACGTCGCGCACCTCCATCGCGGTTCCCGGCACCTTGGAGCCGAACTTCAAGGTGACGCCCTCGTCGGGCTGGACCCGGATGACAAGCTGGTTGTGACCGAGTTCCTGCGTGTCGGTGTGGCTGAACGGCAAGTGCGGCGCCTTCTTGAACAGCACCCCGATCTCGGTGACCCGGCGGGGCAAGCGCTTTCCGGTACGCAGGTAGAACGGCACCCCGGCCCACCGCCGCGTCTCGATGCCCAGTCGCACGGCGGCGTAGGTCTCAGTCTTCGAGTCCCTGGCGACGTCCTTTTCACTGCGATAGGCGACGGCACGCTCGCCGGCCAGCCAGCCCTGGTCGTACTGCCCGCGCACCGCGTACGCGCCGAGGTCCGGCGGCAGCGAAATGGCGCGCAGAACCTTGATCTTCTCGGTGCGGATCGCTTCGGCCGAGAACTCGACGGGCTCCTCCATGGCCGTCAGGGCGAGGAGTTGGAAAAGATGGTTCTGCAGCACGTCGCGCGCCGCGCCCGTGGCGTCGTAGAACGCCGCACGGCCGTCGATGCCGACGTCCTCGGCCATGGTGATCTGCACCGAGTCGACGTAGTTCGAGTTCCACACCGGTTCGAACAGTTGGTTGGCAAAGCGGAGCGCCAGGATGTTCTGCACCGTCTCCTTGCCCAGGTAATGGTCGATGCGGAAGACGTCCTGAGCCGTGAACACCGTGTCGACGAGGCTGTTGAGTTCGAGTGCGCTGTCGAGGTCGTGACCGAACGGCTTCTCGACGACCACCCTCCGCCAGCCGCCGCTCTGGTCATTGCTGGCGAGCCCAGTGCGCTCCATCTGCTTGAGAACCACCGGGAACATGCTCGGCGGGATCGACAGGTAGAACGCGGCGTTGCCCTTGATGCCGTGGCTGTCGCGCAACTCGTCGAGGGTCTTGCTCAGGTTGTCGAAGGCCGCGTCGTCGTCGAAGGAGCCGGCGACGAACTGGATGTCGGTGCACAGCCGCTTCCAGACCTCTTCGTTCCACGGCGTGCGTGCGTGCTCTTTGGCCGAGCGCTTGGCCAGGGCAGCGAAATCGCCGTCGCCCCAGTCGCGCCGGGCAAATCCGAGCAGGACGAAGTCGGCCGGCAGCAGGCCCCGGTTCGCCAGGTCGTAGATGGCCGGCAGCAGCTTCTTGCGCGCGAGGTCGCCGGTGACACCGAAGACGACCAGCGCGCACGGCTCAGGCACTCGCGGCAGGCGTCGGTCGGCCGGATCGCGCAGCGGATTGAGGTTCGCCAGCGGAGACCCGGTCGGCGCGGTGAGTGGCGACGCCGCCGGCGTCTCGGGTGGGGTCGTCGCCGGCCGGGCGACGCTCTCCGCCGGGGGGTATGGCTCGCTCATGCCGACCCTCGATTCGCGCTGGGTGTCCGGCTCACGCGTGAGCCGTACGGGCGGTGCTCGGCCGTGTCGCCGCACTCGCTCACGGGTGCTCCTTCGTTTGTTCGCGTGTATCGGGAGCTCACCCGCGCTCGACCTGCGAGGTCAACTGCCCCTTCAGGCTCTCGCGCAACTGATGCCACGAATCGTCGAACTTCTGGACGCCCTCGACCTCGAGGACCTCGACGACGTCGTCGTATTCGATGCCGAGGCTGGCGAGATCGTCGAGTACTTGCTGCGCGTCCGCGTAGTGACCGGTGATGCCGTCGCCGGCGATCGTCGCGTGGTCGGCGACGGCGTCGAGCGTGGCCTCCGGCATGGTGTTGACCGTGTTCGGAGCGACCAGGTCGACGACATACATCGTGTCGTCGTAGGCGGGATCCTTAACCCCCGTGGACGCCCACAGCGGACGCTGTGAGTTCGCGCCCGCGGCCTCGAGCGCCTTCCACCGGTCCGAGCCGAATACGCTCTCATAGCGCTGGTATGCCAGGCGGGCATTGGCCACGCCCGCCTTACCGCGCACCGCCCGGGCCGCGTCGGTGCCGATCTTATCCAGCCTCTTGTCGATCTCGGTGTCGACGCGGGAGACGAAGAACGAGGCGACCGAACGGATCGTCGACAGGTTGACACCCTTGGCCTGGGCCGCCTCGAGACCGGTCAGGTATGCATCCATCACCTTGTCGTAGCGGTCCAGGGAGAAGATCAAGGTGACGTTGACGCAGATGCCGGCCTCGGTGGCTGCCGCGATGGCCGGGATGCCGGCCTCGGTGGCCGGGATCTTGACGTAGGCGTTCGGCCGGTCGACCAGCCACCACAGCGCCTTCGCCTCGGCGATCGTCTTGTCGGTGTCGTTGGCGATGCGCGGGTCGACCTCGATCGAGACGCGGCCGTCAAGACCGTCGGTCCGATCGTAGGTAGGGCGGAGCACATCGCACGCCCAGCGGATGTCGTATCCGGTCAGCAGTCGCACGCTTTCGTCGAGCGACACCCCGCGTACCGCAAGATCGCGGATCTGCTCGTCGTAGGCGTTCCCCTTCTCCATCGCCTTCTGGAAGATCGTCGGGTTGCTGGTGACCCCTACGACGTGCTTGGTGTCGACGAGCTCGGCCAGATTGCCCGACCGCAGCCGCTCCCGGCTGATGTCGTCGAGCCAGACCGATACACCTTGGTTCGAAAGATCGGCGAGTGCGTTCGTGCTCATGGTCACTCCTAGTTGCTCGTCGCGATGGTCTTTGCGGCCCGGTCGAGGGTGGCGTGCGCCGCAGCGACGACCCGATCGGGCGTGAAGCCGAATTGTTCGAACAGCACCGAGCCCGCTGCGCTGGCGCCGAAGTGATTGATCGCCACGATCTCGCCGCTGTCGCCGACCAGTTCGCGCCAACCCTGCGGTACGCCCGCTTCGATACTCACCCGGGCCTTGACGTCGGGGGGCAGCACATGCTGCTGGTAGGCGTCGTCCTGTGCGCGGAACCACTCGATGCAGGGCAGTGACACCACGCGGGTGGGGGTCCCCTCTTCCTCGAGCCGCTCGCGGGCGGCGAGCGCGAGTGACACCTCGGACCCGGTGGCGATGAGCAGCACCTGGGGCGCGCCGGTGGAGGCCTCCTCGAGGACGTAGCCGCCCTTCGCGGCGTCGGCCACCTTCGCCGCGTCGAGCACCGGAAGGCCCTGACGGGTGAGCGCGATACCCGCCGGACGATCGGTGTGCTCGAGAACCGTCTTCCAGATGACGGCGGTCTCGTTCGCGTCGGCGGGCCGGGCGATGTCCAGTCCCGGGATCGCGCGCAGCGCCGCCAGTTGTTCGATCGGCTGGTGGGTGGGGCCGTCTTCGCCGAGACCGACGGAGTCATGGGTCCACACGTAGACGGTGGGGATCTGCATGAGTGCGGCGAGCCGTACCGGTGGGCGCATGTAGTCGCTGAAGATCAGGAATGTGCCCCCGTACACGCGGGTGCCGCCGTGCAGCGTGATCCCGTTCATGATCGAGCCCATCGCGTGTTCGCGGATGCCGAAGTGCAGCGTGCGCCCGTACGGCCCACCGGACCATTCCTTGGTCTGGTGCTCGGCCGGAATGAAACTCGGCTCGCCGACCATCGTGGTGTTGTTGCTCTCGGCGAGGTCGGCCGAACCACCCCACAACTCGGGCAGCACCGGGGCCAGCGCAGTGAGCACGTTTCCCGACGCCGCGCGGGTGGCCAGCGAGTTCGGCTTGCCGTCCTTCTCGGTCGGGAACGTCGGCAGCGCATCGGTCCACCCGGCGGGCAGCGACCGGGTCAGCATCCGGTCGAAGATTGCCTTGCGCTCGCCGTTGGCCGCGGCCCACTCGTCAAAGCGTGGTTGCCAGTCGGCACGTGCGGTGCGGCCGCGGTCGCGAACCTCGCGCGCATGCGCAAGCATCTGCGGATCGACCGCAAAGTGCTCGTCCGGATCGAAACCCAGGATCTGCTTGGTCGCGCGCACCTCGTCCTCGCCGAGGGCGGACCCGTGCGCCTTGCCAGTGTTCTGCTTGTTCGGGGCGGGCCAGCCGATGATCGTGTGCACCGAGATGATCGAGGGGCGATCGGTCTCCGCTTTGGCCGCCGCTACTGCCGCTTCGAGCGCAACGACGTCCTCGCCGGACTCGACGCGATGCGTGTGCCAGCCGTAGGCCTCGTATCGCTTGAGTACATCCTCGGAGAACGCGACATTGGTGTCGTCCTCGATCGAGATGTGGTTGTCGTCATAAAAGAGGATGAGGTTGCCCAGCTGCTGATGCCCGGCCAGGCTCGACGCCTCGCCGGAGACGCCCTCCTCGAGGTCGCCGTCGCCGCAGAATGCGTAGATGTGGTGATCGAACACCGATTCGCCAGGCGCCGCATCGGGATCCCAGAGACCCCGCTCGCGCCGCGCTGCCATGGCCATGCCGACTGCGTTTCCCACGCCCTGGCCGAGCGGCCCGGTGGTTGTCTCGACGCCGATGGTGTGGCCGTGCTCGGGATGGCCCGGGGTCAGCGACCCCCAGGTGCGCAGCGCTTGCAGATCCGCCAGCTCGAGGCCGTAGCCGCTCAGGAAAAGCTGAATGTAGAGGGTCAGCGACGAGTGGCCGTTCGAGAGCACGAAGCGGTCGCGGGCGACCCAGTTCGGATCGGACGGGTCGTGGCGCAGCACCCGCTGAAAGAGCAAATAGGCAAGCGGTGCAAGGCTCATCGCCGTGCCGGGGTGCCCGTTGCCCGCCTTCTGAACGGCGTCCATCGCCAACACCCGGACCGTGTCGACAGCTTTCGTATCGTCGTCGCTCCACCACTCGGGATGGCTTTGCACGAGATAATCAGCGGGTTCACCCTGCTTGAGGCTCACGATCTGTCCGGTCCCTTCTTCGGGCTCGCGCGGTCCCTTCCCGGCATGCCGAGCCCTCAATATGAGTCTCTGTGAAGGGTAACCACTTGCTGGTTGCGGACGCGGACCGGTCACGTCACTCACGGTCGACGCTCGCCGATCGGCCTTTCGGGGAGCGGCTGCAATCGGCCGCGCCACGGCGGATACCCTGATGCGGTGACGCAAACCCCGGTTGCGCCCGCACCGGCGGGTCCGGCCCGGGTCTCACCTACCCCGATTCCGCGACGCGTCCCGCGTATGACGCGGGTCAAGGCTTATGTCGCGTTGACGAAGCCGCGCATCATCGAACTGCTGCTCGTCACCACGCTCCCGGCGATGATTCTGGCGGCCGGCGGGTTGCCGAGCATCACCGTCGTCTGCGCGACGATGATCGCCGGAACGTTGGCGGCCGGCAGCGCGAACGCGCTCAACTGCTACATCGATCGTGACATCGACGCGGTGATGCGCCGAACCGGTCACCGGCCGCTGGCGCGCCACGCAGTTTCGCCGCAGGGCGCGCTGCGTTTCGGCATAGCCCTCGGCGTGATCGCCATCGGCGTCATGGGTGCGGCCACGAACTGGCTCGCCGCCGCGTTGACCGCCGCCGCAATCGCGTTCTACGTCGTCGTCTACACGATGCTTCTCAAGCGCCGGACGGCCCAGAACATCGTGTGGGGCGGGGCGGCCGGATGCATGCCCGTCCTCATCGGCTGGGCCGCGGTTACTGGCCGGCTGGACTGGGCGCCGCTGATCCTGTTCGGCGTCGTCTTCTTTTGGACCCCGCCACATTTCTGGGCGCTCGCCATCCGCTACCGCGAGGACTATCAGCGAGCCGGTGTCCCGATGCTGCCGGTCGTCGCGTCTCCGGTGCGGGTGGCCACCGAGATCGTCGTCTACGCGTGGCTGACCGTGCTTACCTCACTCGCGCTGTGGCCGGTTGCCACCGGTTGGGTGTACGCCGTGCTCGCTACTGCTGCAGGCGCGGCGCTGCTGGTCGCCGCGCATCGGCTCCTCGCCCGGACCAAGGCCGGCCGGGACGCTAAGCCGATGCGGCTGTTCCATCTGTCGAACAGCTACCTGGCATTCGTGTTCGTCGCCGTGGCGATCGACACATTCGTCCGCTGAGTCAAGGCCGTCGCGCTGTGCCGCGCCGCGGCGCTCGAGTCACCGCCCCGTTGGTAGTCGGGGCCGCGATGTGGCTGCTGCGGCGCCGTCTGTCCGCGTGAAGTTCATCGCGTGCGGCCGCGCATGCCGGCGGCCAGGAACAAGGGACGACGGCTCACGCGGGGATCGCGAGGGTGAAGCTGATTGGTGTCACGACGCTGATGGCGGTCGTGCCCGGCTCCGTGCCACTGATCTTGACCGTGCCACGGGTGAACGTCGCGGGCACCTCGAATACGGCGAACACCTTGTCGCTGCGATCGAGGTCGTTCGCTCGGATCGGCCTGCCGCCCGCGGGCGTGATCGTGAGCAATGGCGCGTCCACGCCGGTCTGATCGGTCTGGTTCGGCACCCGGAAGCGGAAGTCGATCCACAGCAGCGCCTTGCTGCCGCTGCTCGCGTGGTGCTTTCCGTCGTCTGTCCAGTAGCCGATGAGCGCGTGCGTCGCGGTGACCCGCCCGGCGAGGTTGGCCGAGGCACCCGGCCGGGTGAACTTGATCGTCATCGCCTTGTTCAGCGAGAGCGCCGCGTCGATATGGCTGCGCCGCAGCACCGCGAGGTTCGACGGGCCCGGCTTACCGCTCGGCAGCGAGATGGTCTGCCTGATCTGGTCCAGGTAGAGGACGAGATCGGCCGTCGCGCGCGCCGGGATCGCCGCGACGATCACCTGGCCGTTCGCAGCGCTTGGCAGGCGGCGGCTCGCGGCACTGTTGACGGAAAGGCCAGTCTCGCTATGGGTCGGGCTGACGTCGCCGATCTGGCCCGGCACGCTGGAGTAGGCGAACGCCACCAGACGCTGGCCATCGGGTGCCGTGCGCGCGTTGTCGCCGCTGCCGTATCGCGTGATGACGCCGACCTTCGTCAGCCTGATACCGCCGCGCAGCGACGCCATGACCGCGTCGTGCGGTGCGGCGGGCAGTGGCTGCCCGGTGAGAAATGCGGCGAGCAGTGCGTCCTTCGGCGCCGCCGGGGGAGCGGGCACCTTGAGGGTGCCATCGGCCGGTGGGCTCTGGCCATCGGGCCGGCGCAGGGTGATGCCCGCCGGTACCGCCGACGGATCGGCGCTGATCGGCGCGGACCCTGCGGCGAGGCTCAGCGATCCGTGCTTGGCAGGCGAACTGGTCAACGGGAAGCTGAGATAGGTGCGGTTCATGTCGCCGTCGACGAACAGCACCGGGCCACAACGCACCGCGCTGTCGACGTCGGTCTTCCTCGTGCCCTTCGGGGCATCGGATGCAACCCCGAAGTAGCAGCGCGTGTCCGGGCTCTTGTCGCCGTGCCGCTGCGTGACGATCACGTCGAGTGCCTTCTCGGCCTGGCTCAACGTTGCGTCGGCTTGGTTGATCGTCGTGCCGTTGAAGGTGAACGCGGGCGCCTTGCCCTTGTGCATCAGGAACCACCCTCCGGTCAGCAGACCGGCAACAACCACGAGGCACGTAACCAGAACGATTGGCCCTCGCCGGCGCGAACGGTGCCTGGCCGGTGGTACCCACTCAGCCGGAGGTTGACCCCACTCGCCCACGGGCGGGGTCCACGCGGTCGGTTGGGGTGGATAGGGAGCCTGGCCCGGCGAATACGCAACAGGTTGGTACTGAACCTGCTGGTACTGCTCCTGAGCCGATGGATAGGACGGTTGCACAGGCCCGACGGCGTAGCCGGCCGCAGGCCGCGGGGCCGTCATGTCCGACAGATCCGCCTGGGCGCGCGACGTCGGCTCCGCAGGCCCTCCTGCGACCTTCGGTTGGCGGTCATCCGTCCAGCGCCGGCCGTCGAAATATCGTAAGCACGCTGGATCCTGCGGGTCCGGGTACCACCCGGGCATTGTCATAGCGCTCCCCTCGCAACAGTGAGCGATGCTGCCACTTCGGGTGATCACTGGTCTATGCAGGGTGGGCAGAACGGGCGCACTTCGTCAGTGTCGTGCTCCACCGGCGACGGTCCGGGGGCTGCCCGGCGCTCATGATCGACAGGGGATTTCGGTCGATATTCGACCGGGTCGCTGGGTTGATCATGAACGAGCACCGAGCGCTGCCCGTGGGGGCGCGCTGGTCCGGGGGCGGTCGCGCGATTCGTACGATCGACGGGTGAACCCATCCATCGCTCTGGTGACCTGTCCCCAATACGCCGCAGGCGACGAAGACTCGAGCCTGGTCGTCCCCGCGCTTCGCAGCGCCGGAGTCGACGCGAGCTGGCAGGTCTGGAGCGACCCAGGCGTCGACTGGGACAACTTCGATCTTGCCGTTGTGCGCTCGACCTGGGACTACACGCTCGACCGTGACGCGTTCCTTGCCTGGGCCGCCAACGTGCCGCGCTTGGCGAATCCCGCCGATGTTCTGGCCTGGAACACCGACAAGACCTATCTGCGAGACATTGCCGATCTGGGCCTCCCGGTGGTGCCGACCGAGTGGATCGAGCCAGGCGACGCTATCCGGCTGCCGGGCGGCCAGTTCGTCGTCAAGCCGTCCGTCGGAGCGGGCTCCAACGGCGCGGGACGTTTCGACGCGGCGGTCGACGGAGAGCTCGGCGCCGCAATGGCGCACGCCGCCGCTTTGCACGACGCCGGTCGCACAGTGATGGTGCAGCCCTACCTCGCAGACGTCGATACGGCCGGAGAGACGTCGCTGGTCTACTTCGACGCGATGTTCAGCCACGCGATCCGCAAAGGGGCGATGCTGCCCCGCAGCACCGCCTTCGAATTGAACACCGGAGCGTCGACTGCGCTGTTCCTGCCCGAGCGCATCACCCGTCGTGACGCCGACCCGGACGAGCTCAAGCTGGGTGACCAGGTGCTGGAGACGTTGCTCGCCCGCTTCGGCGGCGACATGCTCTACGCCCGAGTCGACATTGTCCCGACGGCCGATGGTCCGGTCCTCATCGAGCTGGAGCTGACCGAGCCGTCATTGTTCCTCGCTCACGACGAGTCCGCGCCCGGGCGCCTCGCCTCGGCGCTCGCAAGCCGGCTGGGCTGACGCGTCGATGACGCTGCCGTTGCCGTCGCCGGCCCGCCAGCGGGCCCTGCGCCGCATGAAGACGAGTGCCACCGGCCTGCTCGTCATCGCGGCGGCCGTCTTCGTCGTCTGCGTGACGGTTGGCGATGGGCACGCGTGGGGCTACGTCCAGGCAGCGGCGGAGGCCTCGATGGTCGGCGGGCTGGCTGACTGGTTCGCCGTGACGGCCCTGTTCCGCCATCCGCTGGGGATACCGATCCCGCACACAGCGATCATCCAGCGCAAGAAGGACCAGATCGGCTCAGGCCTCGGCGAGTTCGTCCAGCAGCATTTCCTGACCAGCTCGGTCGTCGGTGAACATGTGGCGCAGGCCGAGATTCCTCGGCGGGCGGGTGACTGGCTCGCCACTCCCGCCAATGCGGCGCGGGTCGCAGACGAGCTTGCCGCCGCCTTGGGCGGCCTGTCGTCATTTGTGCGCGACGATGAGATACGGGCGGCAGTCGCGGCGTACGCCGACAAGCGCCTGCGCGAATCGGATCTCGCGCCCCTGGTGTCCCGCGTGCTCGGTGCCGTGTGTGAATCCGGCCAACACCAGGTCGCGCTGACCGCCGGCCTGCGCGGCCTGATGCGCTTCCTCGACGACAACCGCGTGATCTTTCGCCGGCGCCTGTCCGAGGAATCGCCGGAGTGGGTTCCGGACTGGGTCGACGACCGGCTCTTCGCCAAGCTGTTCAGCGGCCTGCAGTCCTTCCTCGCCGATGTCGTCGCCGACGAGGGCCACGACGTCCGGCTGCAGTTCGATCACCGGCTGCGTGAGTACGCGCGAGCGCTTCGCGACGATCCGGCCAAGGCGGCGAGCATCGACGCCGCCAAACTGCAATTGCTCGACCATCCCGAGGTGCGTGCGTGGCTTTCCACCCTCTGGTCGCACCTCAAGGGGGCAATCCTTGCGGGGGCGGCAGATCCAAGTTCCGGGCTCCGGCACACGATTCATTCGCTGACGGTCCAGTTCGGCACCGCGCTGCGCGACGACCCCGGCCTGCGCGAGAAGGTCGACTCGCTGCTGCAGCGCGTGGTCACCCACGTCGCATCGCGCTACTCCGACGACATCGCCGGTCTGATCTCGACGACCGTCGGCCGGTGGGACGCGGACGAGACCAGCCACCGACTCGAGCTTCAGGTGGGCCGCGACCTGCAATTCGTCCGAATCAACGGCACGGTGGTCGGCGCTCTCGTCGGCGTGCTGATCTACGGCGTCAGTCAGCTGCTGTAGCGGCGACGCGCGTCGGTTCGACGCACAGCAGCACTCGCAGGGCGCAGATCCAGACGAGGCACGCGCCCAGCATGTGCACCACAACCACGCCGGCCGGCAGGTGCGTGAAGTACTGGATGTAGCCGATCGCGCCCTGGCCCAGTTCGACGCCGAGCAACCACCAACCGGCGCGCCGCACCGACTGGCCGGCGTTGGTCGCGCGCAACAGCAGGACGAGCCCGACGGTCAGTCCGACGAGCACCATCACTGCGTCGGCGTGCAATTGCACGATCCCGCCGGGGTCCAGATGGATCCGGTGAAGTTTGCCCGCCTTGAGATCGCCCGCGTGCGGGCCGGTGCCGGTGACAACCGTGCCGATGGCGAGCACTGCCGCGGCGCTGAGCACGATCAGGCGGGCGAGTAGCGCAGCCGGGCCGAAGCCGGGCGAGTGAGGCGCGCGCAGCCGCCACCAGAGCAGCGTCGTCACAGCGATGATCGCCATGGACAACAGGAAATGGAGCGCCACCGTCCACGGATTGAGATCGGTGAGCACCGTGATGCCGCCCAGCACGGCCTGGGCCGGGATCCCCGCGAACGCGATGGCCGCGAGCGGCACCTGCCGGTGCTGCCGGTAGGCGGCGACAAGGGTGGCCACCGCGATGACGCCGAGGACGAACGTCAGTTGCCGGTTGGTGAACTCGATGACGCCGTGGAACGAGTACGCCTTGGTCGGGGTGAGCGATGAGCCCGTGCACTGCGGCCAGGTCGGACAGCCCAGGCCCGAGCCGGTCAGCCGTACCGCGCCGCCGGTGACGACGATGACCACGTTGGCCACGACCGAGGCGAGCGCGAGTTCGCGCAGTACCCGCGGGGACGCAAACCAGGCGAGTACGCGCTCCTTCGCGCCGACCGGAACCACCGCGCTCACTCCCACCGGAACCACCGCGCGGCCGCCGGGAGCGCAACGGCCGCCCAGACGAGCAGCGTCAGCACTGCGCGCACCGGGAATACGGCGCCGTCCTGCATCACGCTGTGCAGTCCATCGGAGAGCGCGGCCGAAGGCAGGTACTGCAGCACCTCGCGGACGGCATGCGGGTACTTCGTCAGCGGGATCGCTATGCCGCCCGCGAACAGCAGGATCAGCCAGATCAGGTTCGCCGCCGCGAGCGTCACCTCGGCGCGAAGCGTTCCGGCCAGCAGCATGCCCAGCCCGCCGAAGGCGGCGGTGCCAAGGGCGATCAACAGCAGGGCAACGAGCGGGTCGCCGTGCGGATGCCAGGCGAGGGCGAACCCCAGGGCGCAGATCAGCACCACCTGGACGATCTCCAGTGCCAGCACCGAGAGCGTCTTGCCGCCGAGCAACACCGAGCGTGGCAGGGCGGTCGCGCCGAGCCGCTTGAGGACGGCGTACTTGCGCTCGAAGCCGGTGCCGATCGCGAGGCCGGTGAACGCCGCCGACATCACGGCGAGCGCGATGATGCTGGGCACGACGAAGTCGATTCGGCGGGGCGTCTCGAGGGAGTAGAGCAACGGCAGGTTGAAGAAGAACAGCAACATCGGCGGGATGATGAGCGTCAGCCCGACCTGCTCGCCGTTGCGAAGCAGCAGGCGGAACTCCATCTGGGTCTGCGCGCGAAGCATCCGCGACCGTGGGGCAGCTGCGGGGTCCGGCGCGAACGACGCCATCACCCGCCGGCCTCCCGAGCCGGTCGCGCTGATCACGAGCGGAGCTCGCGTCCGGTGAGATCGAGGAAGACGTCTTCGAGGCTGCGTCGCTCGACGGTGAGCTCCTCGGCCAGGACGCCTTGCGCCGCGCACCACGCGGTCAACGTCGCCACCAGTTGCGGCGTGACATCGCCGACGACGAGGTAGCGGCCGGGCGACTCCTCGAGCGCGTGCGTTCCGGCAGGCATCTCATCGACGAGCGAGGCCAGTCGCAGCCCCCTCGTTGCGCGAAAGCGAATCTGACCCTCTGCGCCGGCGCGGGTGAGCTCGGCGGGGGTGCCCGAGGCGACGACCTGCCCGGCGTCGATGACGACGACGGTGTCGGCGAGCTGCTCGGCCTCGTCGAGCAGATGCGTGGTCAGCACGACGCTGAGCCCGTCTGCCCGAAGCTGACCGATCAGTTCCCAGGCCCCGCGCCGGGCCTGCGGATCCATTCCGGCCGTCGGCTCGTCGAGGAAGACCAGTTCGGGTCGGGCGACCAGTGCGAGGGCCAGCGAGAGGCGTTGCCGTTGCCCGCCGGACAGGCGCCTCACCGGTGTCGCCGAAACCTCGCTGAGGCCCAGACAGTCGAGCAGCTCGGCCGGGCTCTGCGGCCGCCGGGCGTAGGAGGCGAACAGCCGGATCAGCTCACCGGTCCGCGCGCCGGTGTAGCCACCCACGCCGTCCTGAAGCATCACGCCCACCCGGGGCTTGAGCGCGGCGGCGTCGCGCAGCGGGTCCAGGCCGAGCACGCGGACCTCGCCGGCGTCCGGCCGGCGAAAGCCCTCACAGATCTCGATGGCCGTGGTCTTGCCTGCCCCGTTCGGGCCGAGCAGGGCGAAGATCTCGCCCCGCCGCACCGTGAGCGACAAGCCGTCGAGCGCCTTGCGCGCGCGATAGGACTTGACCAGGCTCCTGACTTGCACAGCCGGGCCGGCGGCTTCGCTCACGCGATGAGTCTAGGAACGGATGGTTCGGCGCCGGACGGGCGTGTCCCCGGCAGGTGACTGGCCCGACATCTGCTAGGCGGGACTGGCGGCATACGCGTCGACGTACTCCTGCCCGGACAGGGATTGCACGGCTTGCCGGATCTGCTCAGTGACCGCGCGCAAGGCCCGGGCGCTGCGCTCGTCGTCCTCGCGTCCGGTGAAATCGAGCGGTATGCCGAAGTTGACCGCGACCGGGGCGCGATGCCACCGCTTGCTGCCCGGGGGCTGGACGTCTCGCGTCCCGACCAACCCGACGGGGACGACCAGCGCGCCGGACCGAAGCGCGAGGCGCGCCACCCCGGTGCGGAACTTGTACAGGCGACCGTCCGGGGAACGGGTGCCCTCCGGATAGATGCCGAGTGCCTCGCCCTGGCGCAGCACGTCGACGCCGACGTCGAGCGATGCGGCCGCCGAACGGGTATCGCCGCGATCGACCGGCACCTGCCCCAGGCCGCGGAAGAACGCGCCCATGGCCCGGCCGCGCAGGCCGGGGGACTCGAAGTACTCGGCCTTGGCGAAGTAGAACACCTGGCGTCGCGCGGCGAGCGGCGTGAAGATCTCGTCGGCGAAGGAGACGTGATTGCCCGCGATGATGACCGGACCCGTGCCGGGCACATGCTCGAGGCCACTGACCTGCGGCCGATACGCGGCCCGCAATACCGGGGCCACCGTGAGTTCGAGCGCGCGATAAAGCACAGCGGCAACCTACCGGCGCAGCGCATGTGGTCGTTGCCGCCTGGGCAGCGGAGCAGCCGAAATCACCTCGGCGGAGCGATAAACGGCCTGACTCGCCGCGAAATACGCCACTTTCTTGGGGGCGGCGCTGCCACCGACCGCGAAATACGTCATACTGATGTTGTGAAATTCGAGGGCGATGTCAGCGAGTGTCGCACCCGCGACGCTGTGGCCCGTCTCGTCCTGCAGCGCGGACCGCAGACCGCTGCCGCCCTCGGTGAGCAACTCGGCGTTTCGGCCGCGGCAATTCGGCGCCACCTCGACTCCCTCGTCGCCGAGGGGCTTCTCCTCGAGTGCGAGCCTCGCCAAATTGTCCATCGCGGGCGCGGGCGCCCGGCACGCACCTACGCGCTGACCGATTCCGGACGAGCAGCCTTCCCGCACGCATACGACGATCTGGCCAGCACCGCGCTTCGCTACCTACGCGACAGCGGCGGCGACGACGCAGTGAGCGCATTCGCGGTGAGTCGTGCGAGCTCGCTCGAGCAGGCGATCGCCCCTGCGGTCAACGGCGCATCCATTGCCGAGCGCGCTAAGGGTCTCGCCGCCGCGCTGACCGAGCAGGGATACGCTGCCTCTACCGAACCCGCTGGCGCAGGCGTGCAGGTGTGCCAGCATCACTGTCCGGTCGCGCATGTCGCTGCCGAGTTCCCTGAACTGTGTGAGGCCGAGACCCGTGCTCTCGAACGAGTGCTCGGCACATACGTTCAGCGGTTGGCCACGATCGCCCACGGCGACGGGGTCTGCACCACGCACGTTCCTGTCCCACCGAAGAAATCCGCACCGTCCCGATCCGGGAGGACCGCATAGTGACCACCACGACTCCGATCACCCAAGGCGAGCAGATCGCTGCCCTGTCCACGTACGGATACGGCTGGGCCGACAGCGATATCGCGGGAGCCTCGGCCAAGCGGGGTCTGTCCGCGGCAGTCGTCGCCGACATCTCGGCGAAGAAGAACGAGCCCGCCTGGATGCTCGAGCGACGCCTCAAGGCGCTGTCGATCTTCGAGAAGAAGCCGATGCCGACCTGGGGCTCTGACCTATCGGGCATCGACTTCGACAACATCAAGTACTTCGTGCGCTCCACCGAGAAGCAGGCCGAGACCTGGGACGATCTGCCCGCCGACATCAAGAACACCTACGACAAACTCGGCATCCCTGAGGCCGAGAAGCAGCGGCTGGTCTCCGGCGTCGCGGCTCAATACGAGTCCGAGGTCGTTTACCACAAGATTCGCGAGGACCTCGAGGAGCAGGGCGTCATCTTCCTCGACACCGACACGGGCCTGCGCGAGCACCCGGAGCTGTTCCAGCAGTACTTCGGCTCGGTCATCCCGTCCGGCGACAACAAGTTCTCCGCGCTCAACACCGCGGTGTGGTCAGGCGGTTCGTTCATCTATGTGCCCAAGGGCGTGCACGTCGACATCCCGCTGCAGGCCTACTTCCGGATCAACACCGAGAACATGGGCCAGTTCGAGCGCACGCTGATCATCGTCGACGAGGGCGCCTACGTGCACTACGTCGAGGGCTGCACGGCGCCGATCTACAGCTCGGACTCGCTGCACTCGGCGGTCGTCGAGATCATCGTGAAGAAGGACGCACGCTGCCGGTACACGACCATCCAGAACTGGTCGAACAACGTCTACAACCTGGTCACCAAGCGGGCCAAGGCCGAGGCCGGCGCCACGATGGAGTGGGTCGACGGCAACATCGGTTCCAAGGTCACCATGAAGTATCCGGCCGTGTGGCTGATGGGCGAGCACGCCAAGGGCGAGGTTCTGTCGATCGCGTTCGCCGGCGAGGGCCAGCACCAGGACGCGGGCGCGAAGATGCTGCACCTCGCGCCCCACACGTCCTCGACGATCGTGTCGAAGTCGGTGGCCCGCGGCGGCGGCCGCACGTCGTACCGAGGGCTGGTCGAGGTGCACAAGGGCGCCCACCACTCGGCGTCCACGGTGAAGTGCGACGCGCTGCTCGTCGACACGATCAGCCGCTCCGACACCTATCCATACGTCGACGTACGGGAAGACGACGTCTCGATGGGGCACGAGGCCACCGTGTCGCGGGTCAGCGCCGATCAGCTCTTCTACCTGATGAGCCGCGGCCTGACCGAGGATGAGGCGATGGCCATGGTGGTGCGCGGCTTCGTCGAGCCGATCGCCCGTGAGTTGCCGATGGAATACGCGCTCGAACTGAACCGGCTGATCGAACTGCAGATGGAAGGAGCGGTCGGCTAGTGACGGCCACCCTGGCACACACCCATAACGGCCGTACCGGCACTCCTCCCGAGCGGTTCACCTCGTCCGATCCGGACGCGTTCGCGGTACCCACCGGCCGCGAGGAGCAATGGCGCTTCACGCCGGTTCGCAAGCTTCGTGAGCTGTTCACGCCGTTCGAGCCGACCACTCGCATCGCGGGCGAGGTCGACGCGCCCGAGGGCGTCACCTGGGCGATCGAGCCGCGGACCCCTGCGCGCGTGCTCGCTCCGGCCGACCGGGTCAGCGCACTGGCGCTCGCGCGCGCCCCGCAGTCCTTCGTGCTGCGGGTGCCAGCTGGGGCCAAGCTCGACGCACCGGTCAAGGTCACGGGCAAGGTCGGGCCGGGGCTGGCCTACGAGCACATGGTGCTCGAAGTCGGCCAGGGTGCCGAGGCCACGATCGTCGTCGACTACTCGGGATCGGCCACCGTTGCCGAGAACGTCGAGATCGTCGTGGGCGACGGTGCGAAGCTCGAACTGGTCAGCATCCAGGACTGGGACAGCGACGCGATCCACATCAGCGCGCACACCGCACGACTGGGCCGCGATGCGCAACTCAAGCACGTCGTCGTCAATCTCGGCGGAGCTATCGTGCGCCTCAGCCCAACGGTGAACTTCGCCGGCCCGGGCGGTCGGGTCGAACTGTTCGGGGTGTCGTTCGCCGGCACCGGCCAGCACCTGGAGTCGCGACTCTACGTCGACCACAACCAGCCCGACTGCACGTCGAACGTGCTCTACAAGAACGCCCTGCAGGGCGAGGGCGCGCGCACAGTCTGGATCGGCGACGTGCGCATCCGCCCTCAGGCCACCGGCACCAGTACGTTCGAACTGAATCGGAATCTGGTACTGACCGACGGCGCCCGCGCCGACTCGGTGCCGAATCTGGAGATCGAGACCGGCGAGATCGTCGGAGCCGGGCATGCCAGCGCCACAGGCAGATTCGACGACCTGCAGCTGTTCTACCTGCAGTCGAGGGGTATTCCCGAAGCCGAGGCGCGCCGCCTGGTCGTGCGCGGCTTCTTCGCCGACGTGGTCCACCGCATCGGCGTACCCGAACTGCACGAGCGCCTGATGAGCTCGATCGAGGCACGCCTCGGTCAACCTAGCGAGACGGAGAGCAACTGAGCATGGCAACCCTGGAAATTCGTGATCTGCACGTGGCCGTCGCCGACGCGGCCGACGCCGTCGAAATCCTCAAAGGCGTCGACCTGACCGTGCGCTCAGGTGAGACCCACGCGATCATGGGGCCCAACGGCTCAGGCAAGTCGACGCTCGCCTACTCGATCGCCGGGCATCCGAAGTACACGGTCACCAGCGGGCAGGTACTGCTCGACGGCGAGGACGTTCTCGCGATGACGGTCGACCAGCGCGCTCGCGCCGGGCTGTTCCTCGCGATGCAGTACCCGGTCGAGGTGCCGGGCGTCTCGGTGTCGAACTTCCTGCGCACTGCGGCCACTGCGGTGCGCGGCGAGGCACCCAAGCTGCGCACCTGGGTCCGCGAGGTCAATGACGCGATGGGCGTCCTCGAGATCGACAAGGCCTTCGCCGAGCGCAACGTCAACGAGGGTTTCTCCGGCGGGGAGAAGAAGCGGCACGAGATCTTGCAGTTGGCCCTGCTCAAGCCAAAGATCGCCATCCTCGACGAGACCGACTCCGGTCTTGACGTCGACGCCCTGCGCGTGGTGAGCGAGGGCGTCAACAAGGTGCGCGAGACCGGCGTAGGCACGCTGCTGATCACGCACTACACGCGGATCCTGCGCTACATCACCCCGGACTTCGTGCACGTGTTCTTCGACGGCCGCATCGTCGAATCCGGCGGCGCCGAACTCGCCGGCAAGCTCGAGGACGAGGGCTACGCCCGGTTCGGTGTCAACGAGACCGCAACGGCGTAGCAATGGCAGGCATCGACGTTGAGGCGGTCCGCAAGGACTTCCCGATCTTGAGCCGCGAGGTTCACGGGGTGCCCCTCATATACCTCGACAGCGCGAACACTTCGCAGAAGCCGCAGGTCGTGCTCGACACCCTGACCGAGTTCTACGCACGCCACAACGCGAATGTCGCGCGCGCGGTGCACACGCTCGGGTCCGAGGCCACAGCCGCGTTCGAGCTCGCCCGCGACAAGGTGGCGGCCTTCATCAACGCGCCGAGCCGCAACGAGGTGGTCTTCACCAAGAACATCTCCGAGTCGCTGAACCTCGTCGCCTACGCGCTCTCCAACGCGAGCACGACCGTCGGCGCCGAGCGCTTCCGGCTCGGCCCGGGCGACGAGATCGTGGTGACCGAGATGGAACACCACAGCAACCTCGTGCCGTGGCAACTGCTGGCGCAGCGCACCGGGGCAACGTTCAGATGGCTTCCGCTCGACGACGAGGGGCGGTTGGTCGACCCGTCGATCGACGAGATGATCACCGAACGCACGAAGGTCGTCTCGTTCGTCCACCAGTCGAACGCGCTGGGCACGGTGAACCCCGTGCAGCGGATAGTCGCGCGCGCCCAGGCGGTCGGGGCGCTGACCGTCGTCGACGCGGCGCAGTCGGCCCCGCACCGTCCCCTCGACGTGCAGGCACTCGGCGCCGACTTCGTCGGCTTCACCGGTCACAAGCTGTACGGGCCGACCGGGGTCGGGGTGCTGTGGGGCCGCTACGACCTTCTCGCCGAGCTGCCGGTATTCCTCGGCGGCGGCGAGATGATCGAGACCGTCGACATGACCGGCACCACGTTCGCTGCGCCGCCGCACCGGTTCGAGGCGGGCACACCGATGATCGCCCAGGCGGTCGGGCTCGGGGCCGCCATCGACTACGTGAGCGCGCTCGGCATGGACAACATCGCGGCCCATGAAGCGAAGCTCACCGAACACGCGCTCGCGGCACTGTCCACTGTGGACGGTGTGCGCATCATCGGGCCGGCCACCGGTATCGATCGAGGCGCCACGATCGCCTTTACGCTGCGTGGTGTTCACCCGCACGATGTCGCCCAGATTCTCGACGAGCAGGGCATCGCGGTACGAGCCGGGCACCACTGTGCCCGACCGGTATGCGTCCGATACGGAATACCAGCCACCACGCGAGCGTCGTTCGGTGTGTACACGACAACCGAAGAGATCGACGCACTCGTGCGTGGCCTGGGGCGGGTCAGGGAGGTGTTCGGCTAGATGACGCTGCCACTGGACTCGATGTACCGCGAAATCATCATCGATCACTACAAGCATCCCCAGCATCGCGGTTTGCCGGCCGACTTCGACGCAGAGGTACACCACATCAATCCGACCTGCGGCGACGAGGTGACCCTTCGGGTTCGCCTCGCCGATGGCGCGATCGCCGAACTCGGTTGGGTGGGTGAGGGCTGCTCGATCAGCCAGGCGTCGACATCGGTGATGAGCGAACTCGTCGTCGGCCGGCAAGTCGACGATGCGCTCGAATTGCAGGAGAAGTTCCTGCAGTTGATGCAGACCCAGGGGCAGGCGCAGCTCTCTGACGATGACGCCGAGGCCCTGGACGACGCCGTCGCGTTCGAGGGCGTATCGAAGTACCCGGCTCGTGTGAAGTGTGCACTGCTGGGCTGGATGGCCATGAAAGGCGCGGTGGCCGACGCGGCAGTCGCGGCCGCCGCACCGAAGGCAGGGGAGTAGCCATGACCGATACAGCGACCATGCCGTCGCGCGACGAGGTCGAAGAGGCCATGCGCGATGTCGTCGATCCGGAGCTGGGTATCAATGTCGTTGACCTGGGCCTGGTCTACGACGTCCGGATCGAGAGCGCCGAGGCCGGAAGCGCTCCGGTCGTCACGCTCGACATGACGCTGACCTCGGCCGCCTGCCCGCTCACCGACGTGATCGAGGAGCAGGCCAACGCTGCGCTCACCGGCGGCCCGAAGCCGCTCGCCGGTGACCTCAAGATCAACTGGGTGTGGATGCCGCCATGGGGTCCCGACAAGATCACCGACGAAGGGCGCGAGCAGTTGCGCGCGTTGGGGTTCAACGTCTGATCCCGGGATGACCCCGGTGCCACGGGGTGTTGCCGTGATATGACGACACAGACGCCGACCCGTGGACGCATCCGTCTTGAACCGTCCGCAAAGCGCGTACGCGCCTACCTGGCCGGCATCCCGGTGGCCGATTCGGCGCACCCCATGCTCGTGTGGGAGAACCCCCACTATCCGGCGTACTACCTCCCGGTCTCTGACGTCCGCACGGACCTGCTGGAACTCGAGGCGGACACCTCCCATTCACCGAGCCGCGGCGATGCGCAGTCCTATGCGCTGATGGCCGGTGGTCGACGGGTGCCGGCCGCGGCGCTGCGCTATACGGATTCACCGATAGCAGAACTGCGCGACCTGATCCGCCTGGAGTGGCAGGCGATGGACGCATGGTTCGAGGAGGACGAAGAAGTCTTCATCCACCCCCGGGACCCGCATACGCGCATCGACATTCTGGCCAGTTCGCGGCACGTGCGCGTCGAGATCGACGGGGTCACGGTCGCCGAATCGACGAGCCCGCGACTGCTGTTCGAGACCGGTCTGCCGGTGCGGTACTACCTGCCCAAGCCGCACGTGCGCATGGATCTGCTCACGCCCACCGACACCGTCACGCACTGCCCGTACAAGGGGCAGGCCGAGTACTGGACCGCGAACATCGGTGGTGCCGTGCACCCAGACATCGCCTGGTCGTACGCGACGCCGCTGGCGGAGAGCCAGAAAGTCGCCGGTCTTGTGGCCTTCTACAGCGAGAAACTCGACATCTACGTCGACGGCGAACTGCAGGCACGACCCAAGAGCCCGTTCGGTTAGGCCACATCAGCCCAGGTTGTTGGTGCCGAAGGTGTCGCAGGCCTTCGGGTTTCCGGTCTGGTAGCCGGTGCTGAACCACTTGCGCCGCTGCGCCGAGGTGCCGTGGGTGAACTTGTCCTGCCGCACGGTTCCATCGCCCAGGTTCTTCTGGATCCAGTCGTCGCCGATGCGCCCGGCCGCGTCGAGCGCCCGGTTTATGTCGTCGCTGGTGATCTCGGTGATCAGCGGTGGCTCGCCGTTCGGCCCGGGTTCGGTGGCGTGTTTGGCCCAGACGCCGGCGAAGCAGTCGGCCTGCAGTTCGAGGCGCACCGTTCCCGACCGTGGCCCCGTCTCGCCGGGGCGGACCTTCGACTCGAGCCCGAGCAGGTTCTGCACGTGATGGCCGTACTCGTGGGCAATGACGTAGGCGTCGACGAACAGGCCGCCTTCTGCGCCGAACTGCGACTGCAGATCCTGGTAGAACGACAAGTCGATGTACACGCGCTGATCGGCCGGGCAGTAGAAGGGGCCCGAACCACTCGTGGCGGCGCCGCACGCGGTTCGCACCTGCCCGCTGAACCAGACGGTGGGCACCGGCACGTACCGCCGGCCGAGGCTGGGCAAAGCCCGCGTCCAGTACGCCTGGATGGAGTCGATGTCAGCGACGACCGCGCAGTCCAGTTTCGTGTTGGCGTCGGCACCGGTCTTGCACTCCTGCTGTACCTGGGCGTTGTCGGCCGTCGCCGGCGCCCCACCCTGGCCGAGTTGCCCCAGTACGTTGGTGATGTCGCTGCTCTTGCTGCCACCCAGGACGCTCACGAGTATCACGACCAGCAGGCCGACAACCCCCAGCCCGCCACCGCCCAGTGCGACCTGACCACCTCGGCTGCCCGGCAGCATGCCGCCTCGCCGGGCGTCCTGAACGCCGGACGTGTCAAGGCGCGCGTCCTCGTTGTACTTCATCGCCACCGCCCCCCGACGTGACTGTGCGGCCTGCCAGCCGCCGGACGCCCCTGCGGGAATGGTGCCCCGAATCCCCGCGCAGTGCTACGCCGGTACGCGTCGGTCGTGGTGCAGCTTCGCCATAAGCGCGATATGTCCGGCAGCGCCCACGCCGCTGAGCGCGAGTATGCCGAGCCAGAGCGCGACCGGGCTGGCAGCGTAGGTCCTGGCACCGAGGAACGGGGCCAGCACCCCGCTGACGCCCCAGGAGATGCCGACGGCGCCGAGGTACCGCCCGCGTAGTGATTCCGGCGCTATGTCGGCAACGAGCGTCTGCAATGAGGTCGTCTGACCGATCTCGCCGACCGTCCACACGATGACGGTGAGCGCGAAGGCCCAGGTGCTGTGGCAGACGCCGCTGAGGGCTATTCCGCCGCCCACGAGCAGGAGCGTGGAGGGCAGCAGGACGGTACGCGGGATCTTGGGCAGCAGTGGCAACACGATCGGCTGGATGATGACGATGACGACGCCGTTCACCGCCATGATGAGCCCGTAGGAGCCGGTTCCGAGCCCGGCGTCGCGCACCGCGAGCGGAAGCGTGACGTACACCTGCCCGTAGATGGTCGCGTAGCACAAGAACAGCGCGGCCACGGCGATCAGAATCCGATCGCGCAGCATGAGCCGCCACGCGGGCTCAGTGGCCTCGTGGGTAGCCGTCGCTGGCTTCGTCTCGGGCACCTTGCGAAGCACGACCAGCCCGAAGATGACACTCGTCACGGCGTCGATCGCGAAAAGGGTGCCAAAGCCAAGCCGGACGAGCAGGCCGGCCGAGACGGCGGCCACCGAGAAGCCGAGGTTGATGGCCCAGAACTGCAAGGCGAACGCGCGCACCCGTCGCTCACCTTGGACCAGATCGGCCACGGCCGCAGACGCCGCCGGACGATAGATGTCGCCGACCAGGCCGACCAGCAGCGCAGCGGCGGTGATTTGCGGCGTGCCGCGAGCCAGTGCGAGCAGTCCGAGCGCGACGCCGACGGCGAACATGCCGAACCCGAGTGTGAACCTGCGCCCGACACGGTCGGTGAGGTAACCGCCGAGCGGTTGCGAGATGACCGACCCGGCGCCCCAGATGGTCACGATCGTGCCGGCGGTGGCGATGCTCAGATGGCGGGGGCCGGTCAGGTACAAGATGATGAACGGCTCGATGAACGTGCCGGCCCGATTGACCAGGGTGCCGACCCACAGCCACCAGAACGGTGCTGGCAGGCCCTCGATGCGCCGGTGCAGGGCGCGGCGGGGCCTGCTCACTCGCGGAGGTCGCGGGCTGACGGCGGCGCCGGGCAACGTGTCGAGTCCGGTAGCCACAAGCTCTCCGTCGTCCTGCAGTCCGCGCGTTTCCACGCGCATCACTCAAGCATCGAGCACTGACATACCGCGAAGCATTTACCGCGCTATCCGTCGACATTTCCCGGATCCGTAGGAGCGCGGCCGGTATGGGCGGGTGCGGACGCCGCTCCAGCGGTCGGATGTGTGGTTCGGCACTACGCGAATTGGGTGTGCCTGCCCGGTTACACTGGCGGCGTGCATTCATTCCCGAGCTGAGGTGGCGCTTATCCCGCGTCGCCATCCATCCGCCCTCGTTCGGGAGCATTCCACATCGTGATCACAGCCATCGACCTTGAGCTGCGCGCCGGCGCGCGCATCCTGCTCGAACCCACCACGCTGCGCGTGCAGCCTGGTGATCGCATCGGTCTTGTCGGGCGCAACGGTGCCGGCAAGACCACCAGCCTTCGCGTGCTCGCCGGCGAGAGCGCGCCTCATGGCGGCTCCGTGTCCCGCAGGTCCCCGGTGGGCTACCTTCCGCAGGATCCGCGCACCGGCGACCTGCAGATGACGGCGCGCGACCGTGTGCTGTCGGCGCGCGGTCTTGATCAGCTCGTCACCGACATCACCAAGGTCCAGGTGCAACTCGCGGAACGGCCCGACGACGACGCCCTGATCCGCCGCTACGGCCAGCTCGAAGAACGATTCACCGCCCTCGGCGGGTATGCGGCCGAAAGCGAGGCCGCGCGGATCTGCGCAAACCTCGGCCTGGCCGACCGCGTGCTCGCCCAGAAGCTCGGCACCCTCTCCGGTGGGCAGCGCCGACGCATCGAGCTCGCGCGCATCCTGTTCGCCGGCAACGACGCCGCCGGTGAGCAGGCAACCCTGCTGCTCGACGAGCCGACCAACCACCTCGACGCCGACTCCATCACCTGGTTGCGCGGGTTCCTGCGCCAGCACAACGGCGGGCTGATCGTCATCAGCCACGACGTTCAGCTCCTGGACGCGGTGGTGAACAAGGTCTGGTACCTCGATGCGAACCGCGCGAATCTCGACGTCTACAACGTCGGCTGGAAGACCTACCTGCAGCAGCGCGAAGCTGACGAGCGGCGGCGGCATCGCGAGCGGGCCAACGCCGAACGGAAGATCGACGCACTGCGCTCGCAGGCGGACAAGATGCGCGCGAAGGCGACCAAAGCCCGCGCGGCACACCAGATGGATCGCCGTGCCGCGATGCTCGAGGCCGGGCTCGCCGAGGTGCGGGTGGCCGACAAGGTGGCGCGGCTGCGGTTCCCGACTCCGGCGCCATGCGGGCGCACACCGCTCACCGCGCAGGGACTCTCCAAGTCCTACGGCTCGCTCGAGGTGTTCACCGACGTGGACCTCGCCGTCGATCGGGGAGCGCGAGTCGTCGTTCTCGGCCTCAACGGCGCGGGCAAGACGACCCTGCTCCGCCTGCTGGCCGATCTCGAGCCGCCCGACACCGGCGAGGTACGCGCCGGGCACGGTCTGCTGCTCGGCTACTACGCGCAGGAGCACGAGACCCTCGACCACGACCGATCGGTGCTGGAGAACATGCGGGCGTCCGCGCCCCACGAGCTGTCAGACACCGACCTGCGCAAGATCCTCGGGGCGTTCCTGTTCTCCGGCGATGACGTCAACAAGCCGGCCGCGGTGCTCTCAGGGGGCGAGAAGACCCGCCTGGCGTTGGCCACGCTCGTCACGAGCGCGGCCAACGTGTTGCTGCTCGACGAGCCGACGAACAACCTCGACCCGGTCAGCCGCGACCAGGTCCTCAATGCCTTGCGTACGTATGCCGGCGCAATTGTTCTCGTGACACACGACGAGGGAGCCGTGTCGGCGCTCAATCCGGAGAAAGTGATCTTGTTGCCGGACGGGGTGGAAGATTCCTGGAGCGAGGACCTCGCGGACCTGATCGCGTTGGCGTAGCACTTTCATGATCGCTATCCGGCATTTTGTCCCGGAGCGTACGCACACTCGTGCAACTCATCGACCTGACGATCTTGCGCCTGGACGCTTGCCGCTGCTATCAAGACCGCGGCCGGTTTATTCGGGGGAACAGATCTGCCGCGAGGCAAGGCATGCTCTCCCACAGGAAAAAAGTCCGGAGGGACTGACATGGCTGTGCTGAGGAAGGGCGCGCGGATCACGGGCGCCGAACGAAGCAAGCTCGCCAACGATCTGCGCAAGCAGTACGACAAAGGTCGTAGCATCCGCGACCTTGCCCAGAGTCATGGGCGCTCGTATGGATTCGTCCATCGGGTGCTCTCCGAGTCGGGTGCCACGCTGCGGGGGCGTGGCGGAGCGACCCGGGCCAAGAAGAAAGGCCGTTAACCTGTCAGCGTCGCTACCAGCGGTTCCGACGGTACCGACGGTTCCGACTGAGGCCGGCTTCCGAGTCGCCGTCACTGGCACCGGAGGCGCCGGCGGCCTGGTCGCCACCGTCACGTTGAATCGTCCTGATCGGCTCAACGCACAGACACCCGCCACGTGGAACTGGCTTGCCCGCGTGGGTGCAGAGCTTCCGGCGACGATACGTGTGGTGGTCGTGCGCGGGGAGGGCCGGGCATTCTCTGCCGGCCTCGACCGCGCTGCGTTCACCGGGCAAGACGTCGACGGTGGGCCTGGCAGTCCTAGCCTGGCGACCCTGGCCGCCGCCTCCCCGGAGGAGGCGGCGGCCACGATCGCCGGCTACCAGGCAGGTTTCGCCTGGCTGGCGCGACCCGACATCGTGAGCGTTGCCGCCGTTCGCGGGCATGCGATCGGCGCTGGCTTCCAGCTCGCGCTGGCGTGCGATCTGCGGATCGGCACCAACGACGCCCAATTGACGATGGCCGAGACCGGCCTGGGACTGGTGCCCGATCTTGGCGGCACGAAGCGGCTCGTCGAACTCGTCGGCTACTCGCGCGCGCTTGACATCTGCCTGACCAGTCGGCGCGTGCCGGCCGACGAGGCCTTGCGGATCGGGCTGTTCTCCAAAGTAGTGGCGGCAGATCGTCTGGACGAGGCGGTCGATGCGACGGTGGCTGCGCTACTGAAGCCCCCGCGTGAGGCGGCGATCGAGACCAAGGCGCTGTTGCTGTCGGCGGCAGGACACAGTCAGGCCGAGCAGGAGGACTTCGAGCGGCAGGCTCAGCATCGCCTTCTGCGTGGATTGGCGGGCTTGTTCTCCGAGACCTGAGTGCACGATCGTATTGCGATCTTGCTGCCTTAGGCGCGTCATGCTCCGACAACGGCCAGGAAGATCGGAAGATCCAGTTCTGATCGTGCGACGCAGGCGCACCCGTCTGCTGTCGGCGAACAGCCGAGGCACACCGGAACACAACGCCTCGGGCTAACGTTTGCCGCGGCGGAGGTGGTGTCTGTGTCGATGCAAGCGATGAACATGATGCGGTCGATGCACTCGATGGGTCGCCGCGACTCCTCGGTGCTCGACAAGCAGATCCCGCCTGGCACGTGGAAGCGCATCCTGCGCTTCGCCCGCCCCTATCGCGCTGACCTGGGCGTCTTTCTGGTCGTGGTCGTCATCGACGCGTTGATCGGCGTTGCCACTCCGGTGCTCGCCGGCAAGGTCGTCAACGAGATCACCCGGCACGGCGAGGTACGAGTCGTCGTCAAGATCGCGATCGTCATTGCTGCGCTGGCGGTGGTCGACGCAGTGCTTTCCTTCGCCCAGCGGTGGTACTCGGCCCGCATCGGCGAAGGCCTGATCTTCGACATGCGCACCGCCGTCTTCGATCACGTGCAGCGGATGCCGCTTGCGTTCTTCACCCGCACCCAGACCGGTGCGCTGGTCAGCCGCCTCAACAATGACGTGCTCGGCGCACAGCAGGCCTTCACCTCGACCTTGTCCGGGCTCGTCTCCAACGTGGTGAGCCTGGTACTCACCGCCGGGGTCATGTTCTCGCTGTCGTGGCAGATCACTGCGCTCGCGCTGGTGATGCTGCCCGTCTTCGTGGTGCCGGCGCGCCGTATCGGCACGCGGCTCCAGGCGATCACGCGCGAGTCCTACACGCTCAACGCGTCGATGAACACGACGATGACCGAGCGGTTCAACGTCGCGGGTGCGCTGCTGGTGAAGCTGTTCGGGCACCCGTTGGACGAGGATCGCTCCTTCCGTGAGCGTGCCGCGCGCGTTCGCGACATAGGCGTCACCTCGGCCATGTACGCGCGCGCATTCTTCGTGGCACTGACGCTGGTCGCCGCCCTCGCGCAGGCGCTGGTCTACGGGCTCGGCGGCTACTACGCGTTGACCGGTGCGCTCAGCACCGGAACGGTGGTGACTCTCGCGTTGTTGCTCAGCCGCCTGTACGGACCGTTGACGGCACTGTCGAACGCACGGGTCGACATCATGAGCGCACTGGTCAGTTTCGACCGTGTCTTCGAGGTCCTCGATCTGCCTCCGATGATCGACGATTCTCCCGACGCCATCGAGCTGCCGCCCAGCGAGCGCAGCATCGAGTTCGACGATGTGCGTTTCTCCTACCCGACCGCGAGCGAGGTATCGCTCGCCTCGCTCGAGGACGTGGCCGTACTCGACACCGCCCCGGCGCAGGAAGTGCTGCGCGGCGTGTCGTTTCGGGCCGAGCCCGGCGAACTCATCGCACTGGTGGGACCGTCCGGGGCCGGTAAGACGACGATCAGCCAGCTCGTGCCACGCATGTACGACGTGAGGTCGGGCCGGGTGCGCATCGGCGACTACGACGTGCGAGATGTCACGCAGCAGTCGCTACACGATCGCATCGGTGTTGTGAGCCAGGACGCCCACATGTTCCACGACACTATTCGCGCGAACCTGGCCTACGCGAGGCCGGACGCCACCGACCCGGAGCTGTGGCAGGCGGTCGAGGCGGCGCAGATCGCAGATCTGGTGGCGTCGTTGCCGGACGGGCTCGACACCGTCGTGGGCGATCGCGGCTACCGGCTCTCGGGCGGCGAGAAGCAACGCCTGGCCATCGCGCGTCTGCTGCTCAAGGCGCCGCAGATCGTCATCCTCGACGAGGCGACCGCCCACCTCGACAGCGAGAACGAAGCCGCCGTGCAGGAGGCTTTGGCCCAGGCGCTGACCGGCCGCACATCGCTGGTCATCGCGCACCGCCTCTCGACGGTGCTGGGCGCGCACAAGATCCTCGTCGTCGACCAGGGTCGTGTCGTCGAGAGTGGTACGCACGCCGAACTGCTCGCCGCAGGCGGGCTCTACGCCGAGTTGTACCGCACGCAGTTCGAGAAGCAGGCCGCCGGCGTCGAATCGGAGGTCGCGGGCGGCTGAGGCTCAGGCCGACCGGGCCAGACCCGAGCCGACCGGATCGGTCAGCAATGGCCCGAAGGCGAGTTCGGCCGCGCCGAGCAGCGCGGAGTCCTCGCCCAGTGCCGCGGTGCGCAACTCGACGAGTTGGCGCGCCTCCGACATCGCGCGGCGGTCGAGTTCGTCCTCGATCTCGGCACGGCACAGTTCGAGCACGGCGGCAAGCGAGCCGCCGACGATGACCACCTGCGGGTTGAGCAGATTCACGAGATTGGCGGCAGTGCGTCCGAGCGAGACGGCCACCGCGCGAACGCCCTCGAGCGCGGCCGCCTCGCCGGCCCGCGCGGCCTCGATGACCTCCGCGACGCTCTCGCGGCTGGGCACGACCGGCCGACCGGCCAGGCGAAGCAGGGCAGCCTCGCCGATATAGGTCTCGACGCAGCCGTGGCTTCCGCAATGGCATGGTGGCCCGGATGAGTCGAGCATCATGTGGCCGACCTCGCCGGCCAGCCCGCCATGGCCGCGCAACGGCACGCCGTCGGTGATCAGTCCGCCGCCGACTCCGATCTTGCCGGTGATGTACACGACGTCGTGACAGTCGTTGGCCGCACCGCGAACGTGTTCGGCCAGCGCGCCGAGGTCGGCGTCGTTGCCGAGATGGACGCTGAGCTCGGGGGCCACGAGATTGGAGATCATCCGGGCGAGCGGGCGGTGTCGCCAGCCCAGGTTGGGCGCGAAATCGATCCAGCCATCGGCCCTGCGCACCGTGCCCGGGATGCTCACGCCGACGCCGACCGGCCACGCACACGGCGAGAGCTGCTCGCGCAGCGGGCCGAGCTGCTCGGCGATCTGGATCGCGACCTGGTCGGGGGAGTCGTGATCGTGGTCGAGGCGTAACTCCCGCCGTGCCATGACGTGCCCACCCAGCCCTACCGCCGCACTGACCAGTCGGTCGACTTCGATGTCGACGGCGAATGCGAACGGCCCGTCCAACCGGGGCCGCACCAGATGCGAGGGCCGCCCGGCGCGCTCGTTCCCGGTCGGCACATGCTCGTTGATCAGATCCAGCGCGATGAGTTCGGCCACGAGCGCACCGATGGTCGAGCGGTTCAGACCCAGACGTTGGGTCAGCTCGGCGCGCGTCAGCTCACCATGCCGGTGCAACTGCTCCAGCAGCAGCCCCAGGTTGTGCCGCCGGATCTCCTCCGGGCGGGCGGCGGGGGCGCGTGCCATCGTCGCAGTCCCCGCCGAGGCCCTCAGCCGAGCCCGGCAGCGCTGGCTCGCCGGCGAGCCAACGCGTCGACGGCGGCCGCGATCAGTAGTACGACGCCGGTAACGATGAATTGGACTGCCGAGCTGTTCGTGCCGTGGACGAGGTCGGACATGCCGTTGGCGATGACGGCGATGACCAGCCCGCCGATCACCGCATCGAGGGGCCGTCCCTTGCCGCCGAAGAGGCTGGTGCCGCCGATCACGGCGGCGCCGACGGCCAGCAGCAGCGTGTTGCCGCCACCGACGTTCTGTGCGACCGCCCGGACGTTGGACACGAGCAGGATGCCGCCGATCGACGCCATGAACGAGTTGATCGTGAACGACGCGATCTTGATCCGGTCCACAGCGATACCGGCGCGGCGCGCCGCCTCGTCGTTGCCACCGACCGCGTAGATGTGCCGGCCGAACCGCGTCTTGCTGAGCGCGAACGTCCAGATGACGAAGAAGGCGAGGATGAGAGGAACCACCCAGGGCACGCCCTCGAGGCTGCCGACCTTGACCTGGACGAGCTTGCCGCCCTGGTTGACCAACTGGGTGCCCGTGTTGGTGGCCCGGTTCTGGTTGAGGAGGTACACCGAGACGACCGAGACCGCGGCCAGCCCGGCGACTTTGATCGCGACGAGCGTCATCGGCTCGGACGCCAGCCCGGCCCGGGACCGGGACCAGGCATGGTGGATCTTCACGGCCGCATAGGCGATCACCACGACGGCCGCCAGGACCCAGCCCAACCAGGTGGACATCTGCCCGTTGGACAGAGCATTGATGAAGTCGTCCGTGATCGAGATGTTGCCCTGTGGACCCTTGCCGTTGTTGACGATGTAGAGAATCACGCCCTGGAAGGCGAGGAACAGGGCCAGCGTCACGACGAAGGAGGGGATGCGGATCTTCGCGCACAGGACGCCGGTGAGCACTCCGATGACGATGCCGGTGAGCATCGCCGCGCCGATCGAGGCAGGCCATGGCCACCCGTACCCGACGGAGAGCCGGCCCATGACCGCGGCGCAGACGCCCGCCGCGGTGCCTGCGGCCAGGTCGATCTCGCCGAGGAGCAGGACGAAAACCAGCCCCATCGCGATGAAGATCGTCGCCCCGGCCTGCTGCAGCAGCGCGGCGAAGTTGCCGAGAGAGCCGAACGCCGGATGGGCGAGCCAGAACACGACGACCAGGACGGCCAGGCCGCCGAACGCCGGCAGCGCGCCCATCTCGCCGCCGCGGATGCGCTGGACATAGGTACGGAAGTAGTCGCCCAGCCCGCCTTCGGCCACCGCCTCAGTGGATGCGGCAGCCGCGGCGAGGCTCGCGCGCGACTCGTCGGTATCGAGCGCCTCGACCGTTCCGGTGCCTCGCGGGTCATCACTCATGACGACTCCTCCGTGTTCGAGGTCATCGCGTCGCTGCCGTTGATGTTCTCGGACTTGCCGGTGGTGATCAGCTCCACCAAAGTCTGCTGGTCGACGTCTTGGCGCTGCACGACGGCGGCCATCTTGCCCAGATACATAGCGGCGATGCGGTCAGAGACCTGCAGCACGTCGAGCATGTTGTGCGAGATCAACATGACGGCGATGCCCTGATCGGCAAGGCGTCGCACCAGGTCGAGCACCTGCGCCGTCTGCGCGACACCGAGCGCAGCAGTGGGCTCGTCGAGGATCACGACCTTCGAGTTCCACAGCACGGACTTCGCGATAGCGACGGTCTGACGCTGGCCGCCGGACAAGCTGGCTACGCGTTGGCGAACCGACTGAACGGTACGCACCGAGAGCGAGTTGAGCGTCTCGCGTGCGGCCAACTCCATCGATATCTCATCGAGCAGGACGCTCTTGTGCCGTTCCCGTCCGAGGAACATGTTCTGCACGATGTCGAGGTTGTCGCACAGAGCGAGGTCCTGATACACGATCTCGATGCCAAGATCAGCGGAGTCGCGCGGGCTGTGGACGTGCGCCGGCTTGCCCTCGAAGAGGTAATCACCCGAGTCGATGCCGTAGCTGCCACTGATGCACTTGACGATCGTCGTCTTGCCGGCGCCATTGTCGCCGACTAGCGCAGTGACCTCGCCTTCGCGCAGGTCGAAGTCAACGTCGTGCAGTACGTCGACCGGTCCAAAGCTCTTGTTGATCTTTCGTAGTTCCAGGATCGGCTGGGCACTCAACCCCGTTACACCCCTTTCGACCGGTTATCGCTCGTGACGATTGTCGACCTATTCAGCGAGCGAGGGCGGCCGCGCCCAGTATCGACTGAGCACGACCGCCCTCCCGTCACGAAGCTACTTGACGCCGGCCGCCGTGCACTTGGCGACGTACGAGCCGATGCAAACCTGACTCTTCGGCGTGTAGCCGTCGTTGATCGGCTGAGCCACGTTAGCCGAGGTGATTGCCACCGGCTTGGCGAGGATTGCCGGGACCTTCTTGTGCGTCTGCGTGTCCTCAGCGGTCGCAGTCGTCTGCGGCACCTGCCCGTTGACGATCGCCACGATCGCGTCGACGGCCGGGATGGCTTCCTCGGCGGACGGCTTGTAGATCGTGAAGCACTGGTCCTTGTCCATGATGTGCTGGAGGCCCTGCGCCGTGGCGTCCTGGCCGGACACCGCCACCTTGCCGTTCAGGTGCTGGGTCTTGAGGGACCCGATCACGGCATTGGCCATACCATCGTTGGCCACCATGACGGCGTTGAGGTTCGGGTGGGCCTGCAGCATGGAGGCGAACGTCGTGCCCGCCTTCTGGTTGTCCCAGTCGGCGATGGACTGGTCGTCAAGCTTCTTCCAGCCGGCCTTGGTCTTCAGCACGCTGTCATAGCCCTGCTTGAACAGTGTGGCGTTGTTGTCGGTGGGCGAGCCATTGACGTCGACGTAGTTGACGGCACTCTTGCCGGCGACCTGCGAGCACTGCGTGAGCGCCTTGCCCTGCTCCTCGCCGACAGCCACGCCGTCGAAGGAGATGTACAGCGCCGCGCCTCCGCCGAGGGTCAGTCGGTCGTAGTCGATCGTCGTGATGCCCTTGCTGGCGGCTTCCTTCTCGATCGCTGCGCCTGAGCCGGAGTCCAGGTTGACGATCATCAGGACCTTGACGCCGTCGTTCTCCATGCTCTCGGCGATGGTCTTCATCTTCGCCGAGTCACCGCCGGCGTTCTGGATGTTGCAGTTGAGGTTTACCTTCTTGCACTCAGCCGCGAGCGCCTGCGGGTCGGACGTGACCCAGCGCTGCGAGGACTGGGTGTCGGGCATGATCATCCCAACCTTGGCGCCCTTGCCGTCCAACGCTCCGCCAGAGGACGGCGCACCGGACGAAGGGGCTGAGGCTGATGTCGTAGCCCCGCCGGGCGGGTTCGTGTTCGTGCTCTTCTTCTTGCTCGAGGCGCAGGCGCTCAGCACGAGCGAGGCCGCAACGCCTGCGACGACCAAGCCTATTGCGCTCTTGCGCATGGGCTGTACCGCCTTTCGCGGGCTGGGAAGGACTGGGCGGCGGCGCCGACTCAGTCGAGGAATGTTGTGCGCGTCAACTTATAGGCAGGCTCAACGCAGCGACACCATCGAAACCGATTCGTTACCGCGCGGACAGCGTCTGTCGCCTGATTGCATGCCATGTGTGCGGATCTGGCGTTGCCGAGCGGCGACCGCACGGACACGGGCACGAGCGGCTCATAGCAGCGAACGCAGGACGTACTGCATGATGCCGCCGTTTCGGTAATAGTCGGCCTCGCCTGGAGTGTCGATACGAAGGCGCGCTTGGAACTGCGTCTCGTCGGCTTGCACGGTCACCGTGCGTGGCGTCATACCGTCGTTGAGTGCCTCGACGCCGGTGATCGTGAACGACTCCTCGCCGGTCAGGCCGAGCGATTCGGCGGTGTCACCCTCGGCGAACTGCAGCGGCAGCACGCCCATGCCGATCAGGTTCGAGCGATGGATGCGCTCGTAGGACTCGGCGATCACCGCGCGCACGCCGAGCAGAGTGGTGCCCTTGGCGGCCCAGTCCCGCGACGAACCCGATCCGTACTCCTTGCCGGCGAGAACGACGAGTGGTGTTCCGGCAGCGATGTAGTTCGCCGAGGCCTCGTAGATGGTGGTCACCGGACCGTCTTCGGCGGTGAAGTCCCGGGTGAACCCGCCTTCTGTGCCTGGGGCGAGTTGATTGCGCAGCCGGATGTTGGCGAACGTGCCGCGGATCATCACCTCGTGGTTGCCCCGCCGTGACCCGTAGGAGTTGAAGTCTTTGCGGTCGACACCGTGGTCGGTGAGGTAGCTGCCGGCTGGGGAGTCGGCCTTGATCGATCCGGCCGGGCTGATGTGGTCGGTGGTCACGGAGTCGCCCAACTTGGCGAGTACCCGAGCACCGTGGATGTCGGTGACCGCAGCGGGCTCTCGCTGCATTCCCTCGAAGTAGGGCGGCTTGCGCACGTAGGTCGACGCGTCGTCCCACTCGAACGTCTTGCCCTGGGGCGTCGACAGGGCGCGCCACTCGTCGTCGCCTGCGAACACATCGGCGTAGTCGCGGGTGAACATCTCACTCGCGATCGCCTCGTCGACGACCTGTTGCACTTCGGCCGCGGTGGGCCACACGTCGCGCAGGTAGATCTGCTCGCCGTCGGCGTTCGTGCCGAGCGGTTCGGTCGTGATGTCGATGTCCATCGAGCCGGCCAGCGCGTAGGCGACGACCAGCGGGGGAGAGGCGAGGTAGTTCATCTTCACGTCGGGGTTGATACGCCCCTCGAAGTTCCGGTTGCCGGACAGGACGCTGACCACCGCGAGGTCGGACTCGTTCACGGCCGCGGAGACCTCGTCCGGCAACGGGCCGGAGTTGCCGATGCACGTCGTGCAGCCGTATCCGACGAGGTTGAACCCGAGCTTGTCGAGATACGGGGTGAGACCCGCGCGGTCGTAGTAGTCCATGACCACCTTCGAGCCGGGAGCGAGCGTCGTCTTCACCCAGGGCTTGCGGTTGAGTCCTTTCTCCACCGCCTTCTTCGCGAGCAAGGCGGCCGCGACCATCACGGACGGGTTCGACGTGTTGGTGCACGAGGTGATCGCCGCGATCGCGACGGCGCCATGGTCGAGCACGCATTGCGTTCCGTCGGCAAGGGTCACCGGCGTCGGATCCGAGGTGCGCCCGTGCGCGCCATTGGCGGCCGACGGCGCGCTGGCTCCAGCGCTGACGCTGGCTGGGTCGGACGCGGGGAATGACTCGACGCCGGCCTCGTCGACGGCGTCCTGGATGGAGTCGCCGTCGACGTAGTCGGCGAGCGCCGCGCGAAAGCGCGTCTTCGCTGCGGTGAGCGAAACGCGGTCCTGGGGTCGCTTCGGGCCGGCGATCGACGGCTCGACCGTCGCGAGGTCCAGTTCGAGCGTCTCGGAGAATTCGGGCTCGACCGACGGGTCGTGCCACAAGCTGTTGGCCTTCGCGTACGCCTCGACGAGGGCGACCTGATCGGCTGCCCGGCCGGTGAACCGGAGGTAGCGCAGCGTTTCGTCGTCGATCGGGAAGATGGCGCAGGTGGAGCCGTACTCCGGGCTCATGTTGCCGATGGTCGCCCGGTTCGCCAACGGAACGGCGGCCACGCCCGGGCCGTAGAACTCGACGAACTTGCCGACCACGCCGTGCCTGCGCAGCATCTCGGTGATGGTGAGGACCAGGTCTGTGGCTGTGGCGCCTTCGGGCAACTCGCCCGCGAGCTTCACACCGACGACGCGGGGAATCAGCATGCTGACCGGCTGACCGAGCATCGCCGCCTCGGCCTCGATGCCGCCGACGCCCCAGCCGAGCACACCCAGGCCGTTGACCATCGTGGTGTGCGAATCGGTGCCGACGACGGTGTCCGGGTAGGCCAATCTGCCAGCACCGTCGGCGCGTTCGAAGACGACTCGCGCCAGGTACTCGATGTTGACCTGGTGCACGATCCCTGTGCCTGGCGGGACCACCTTGAAGTCGTCGAACGCTGTCTGGCCCCAGCGCAGGAACTGGTAGCGCTCGCCGTTGCGCTGGTACTCGAGTTCGACGTTGCGGGTGAACGAGTCGGGCGCGCCGAACAGGTCGGCGATGACCGAGTGGTCGATGACCAACTCGGCGGGGGAGAGCGGATTGATGCGCGTCGGGTCGCCGCCGAGGTCGCGCATCGCTTCGCGCATCGTCGCCAGGTCGACCACCGCCGGAACGCCGGTGAAGTCCTGCATGACGACCCGCGCGGGGCTGAACTGGATCTCGGTGTCCGGTTCGGCGCTGGGCCTCCAGTTCGCCAACGCGTCGACCTGCGACGCGGTGACGTTGACGCCGTCCTCGGTGCGCAGCAGGTTCTCGAGCAGGACCTTCAGGCTGAACGGCAGGCGCGCCGATCCGTCGACGCGGCCGATATTGAAGAATTCGTACGAGCCGCCACCGGCGTCGAAAGTGTCGCGGGACCCGAAGCTGTTCTTGCTCTCTGCTGGCACGGCAAGCTCCTTCACGAGGTTCGATCCGCCAGGCGCCCCAGTCGACTCCGTCGCCCGGTATTTATCTTGACATCAAGATATCACTGCGGCCGTGGACGGTCCCATGCAGCCTCGCACATGCGCAGTGGGCACAATCGTGTTGTGGCAGACGACGGCGCTCGTGAGGCGATGACGCTGATCGTGCCTGCACGCCGGCTCACCGTGCTCACCGGTGCCGGAGTCTCGACGGACTCGGGCATCCCCGACTACCGAGGTCCCAACGGCCTGTGGACCAAAGACCCCGACGCATCGCGCTTCGTCGACTTCGACCGATACCGGGCCGACGCGCAGTTGCGCCGGCAGGCCTGGCAGCGCCGAGTCAGCCATCCGGCCCTGCACGCCGAGCCGAACGCTGCTCATCACGCCGTGGCGTCGCTGTATCGGCAGGGCCGACTGCGGGCGCTGCTCACGCAGAACATCGACGACCTGCACCAGAAGGCCGGTGTGCCCGATGCCGCCGTGTTGCAACTACACGGGGCGATGCGCGACACCGAGTGCATCGACTGCGGTGGGCGCCGGCCGATGAACGAGGCGGTGGCCCGGGTTCACGCCGGCGAGGCGGACCCGCGATGCACAGCCTGCGGCGGAATCCTCAAGTCGGCCACGATCTTCTTCGGCCAGCCACTTGATGCCGAATTGCTCGGTCGCGCGGTCGAGGCTTCGTGTGACTGCGACCTGTTCCTCGCAGTCGGGACGTCACTGCAGGTACAGCCGGTGGCAAGCCTTGTCGCGATGGCAGCCCGTGAGGGCATTCCGGTCGTCATCGTGAATCGGACCCCCACGCCGTATGACCGGATCGCCGCGGCGGTCGTGCGCGCCTCGATCAGCGAGGCTCTGCCACGCCTGCTGGCAGACGGCGCGGCCCGACAGGGGACCGACCAGGTTGATTCGTAGGCTGTCCGAATGGAGTCGACGGCCGAGCCGCACACCGCGGTGACGCCTGCGCCGGACGAACTCCGATGGCACCGGATCCGCAAGCGGGTCGCGGCGGCCTACGTCGTGCTGCTGATCGCGATCGTGGTGTTCGTCGGCGTGCCCACCGATCGCGGCAGCCTGCTGTTGATCATTCTCGCGGGGCTCGGTATCCCGTGTCTCGGACGCGGCTGGCGCGCGTTCGGCAAGGCGCTGCTGGACTGGCTTCCGTTCACGGCGGTGCTCGTCATCTATGACGTATCGCGCGGCATCGCCGACGGGGTGGGCATGCCGCTGCACGTCTCCGACATCGCCGCAGTCGATCGGGGAGTATTCGGCACGGTGCCGACGGTGTGGCTGCAGCGGCGCTTCCTCGATCCCGGTTCACCGCACTGGTACGACGCGGTCGCGACCCTCGTCTACACCACGCACTTCCTCGCGACGCCTGTCGTCGCCGCGGTCTTGTGGTTGCGCAGCCGCGATGCCTGGAAGGCTTTCATCACCCGCGTCATCGTGCTTTCGGTGGCGGGACTGCTGACCTATGTCCTGTTCCCGGCGGCGCCACCGTGGTACGCCGCTCGTGAAGGGGTGATCGAACCGGTCATTCGCGCCTCCGCCCGCGGCTGGCTTTGGCTGCACGTGAATCACGCGGGAAATCTGCTCAGCGAAGGGCAGCTCGCATCGAACCCGGTCGCCGCGATGCCGTCGCTGCACACGGCATTCGCCACACTCATCGCGGTCTTCGCGGTGTCGCGCCTGCACACCCGGTGGCGCTATGCGGCGCTCGCCTACCCGGCCGTCATGGGACTCGCGCTGGTCTACCTCGGCGAGCACTACGTGGTGGACCTGGTGGCCGGTGTCGTCTATGCCCTGGCGGTGCACTTCGGTGTGAGCGCATGGGAGCGGCGGCGAGCGGTGTCTCGTGAGCTGTCCGACTAGCCGGATTTGCGCGGTTAACATAACACTTGGTGCCGGTGTTTCTCGCGAGACTGCTGGCGCTGCTGGGACGCAGGTGGCAATCTGATGGTGCCGTAGAACTGGACGGGGCCGTCACGAGGAGCGTCGCTGTGTACGCAAGCCGTCAGTGCCGCCCGGGTCGACCAGGCCGCCAGGGCCGCCAGGGCCGCCAGGGGCTTCACACCGTGCGGCGCCGCGGCGCGATCACAGCGGTGCTCTCTGCGCTGGCGCTCAGTGCCGGATTGCTCGCCGTGCCGTCAAGCACAGCCGCCGCCAAGCCTCCGCCGAATCCCACGAATACGCAGTTGAATAACGCGCAGGCGAAGAAGAACGCCCTCGCCGGACAGGTGGGCGTGCTGTCCGGCAAGATCGCCTACCTGCAAGGACGCCTGGCCCAGCTCGACGCCGCAGCAGAACTCGCGGAGCAGAAGGTCGCGAACGCGCTGGCGAAACTGGCCGACGCCGAGGACGCCGCCGCAGTTGCGCGTGCCAAGGTCGCGTCGGCGCAGGCCGCCGTCGAGAAGGCGACCTCGGAGTTCAGCGCCTTCGTCCGGGCCAGCTACATGGGCAGCCCGATCGACGGAGCGGCGGGCAGCCTGCTCACCGCGCCCGACCCGAATGCTGTCCTGCAGCGAAATGACTATCTGCAGTACAGCGCCGGGCACAAGCTGGACGCGATCGGCAACATGAACCGGGCAACCGTCGCCAAGTCGAATGCCGACGCCGCCGCGCGCGGCGCCGTGCAGCGCCAGACAGCCGCCACCGAGGCCGCCAAGACGGCCAAGCGCAACGCGGATGCCGCTGTTCGCACGGCCCGGGCCGAGAAGCAGCAACTCAGCGCCAGCCTCGCCGCCAGCCAGGCGCAACTCACCGCGGCGCGAAGCGAACTGGCCACGCTCAATCATCAGCGCGCCCAATATCTCGCCTGGCAGCAGGAGCAGGCGCGCATTGCAGCGGCCAGGCGTGCCGCTGACGAGAGGCGTCGCGAGCAGGCATTGGCCGCGGCCCAGGCGCGGCAGGCCGGCGGCAACGGTGGCGGCTTTGTGCCTATCGCCGCTCCCAGCGGGAACTGGAGCGCGGCAGAAGGCCAGACCGCGGTGAATCGGGCAATGCAGTTCCTGGGCATCCGGTACGCGTTCGCGGCCGGCAATGTGAATGGCCCGACGAACGGAGTCTGTGTTTCCGGCGACGCGTGGAACGACTGCCGCGTCTTCGGCTTCGATTGCTCGGGCCTGTCGCTGTATGCGTGGGCGCCGTACCTGCATCTCGATCACTACGCAGCGACTCAGTACTCGCAGGCGGGCTCCTACCATCCGGATACGTCGAACCTCCTGCCCGGCGATCTCGTCTTCTGGAGTTCGGACGGTAGCCAGGCCGGCATCCACCACGTCGCGATCTACATAGGTGGCGGCAACGTGATCCAGGCGCCGCAGAGCGGCGACATCGTCCGGGTCACGCCTCTCGGCGAGGTTGACTTCGGCTACTTCGGCGCGACCCGGCCACTGACCTGAGCGCTGTTGGTTTCGCGCTGGCTTGACGGGCTGCGGTGACGCGCGCGGGAGCTAGACCGCCAGCACAAGGTCCGGGCGCGCGACGTCGATGGGCCCAGTGAAGACCGTGCGGGCCACGTCGGTCGCCGCGGCCGCGTCGGTGCCCGGCCACAGATGGGTCAGGACGAGGTGCCCGACGCCTGCCTCGCCGGCTTGGCGCCCGGCATCGTGAGCGCTGCTCAGCAATCCGAGGTCCGCCGGGTCGCTGACCCGGTCGACATAGGTTGACTCCGCGATCAGCACCTGCGCATCGCGGGCGAGTTCGACGACCGCGGGATCGGGTCCGTTGTCGCCGGTATAGGCCAGTACCGCGCCGCCGGCCGTGATGCGGAAGCCTGCATTGGGCACGAAGTGCGGCAGCAGCCGGGTCTGGACCGTGTACGGCCCGACCGTGAATCGGTCGCCCGCTGCGAAATCGTTGACCACCACCGGGCGAGTCAGGGCGAGCAGTCGGGCATCGAGGGCCAGCACGGCATCGAGGGCGCCCGGCAGCGCGTAGGCCGGAAGTGGTGCCGGCGGATCAGGGCGCAATGCCCGCGCTCGCAACAAGGGATTGAGATCGGCGCAGTGGTCCGGATGGCTGTGGGTGACCAGCACGGCATCCACGTCGCAGGCATCGATGTGTTCGAGCAGGCGCGGCAGCGTGGCATACCCGGGGTCGACGAGCAGGTGATGACCGTCGTGCTCGACGAGATAGCCACTGCACGCCTGCCCGGCCGCGGGCCATGCTCCACATCCGCCCAGCACGGTGATCTGCACCGATCAACCTTATGCGCCGCTTGTCGGGTCGGGCTGGCGGTGCTGCTGGTCGGGTCGCGACGACGTCGTTCAGAGCCGATCACGGTTAATCAGGAATCCGCGCCGGGAAAGGAAATCCGCCAAGCCGTCGACGTGCTCGGCACAGGCCAGCCAGTGCTTGACCCGAGCGGCATCGTGCAGGCGGGGGTTGCGCCAGGTGAGGTCGTGGGTAGCGGGTCGGCGGCAGCCCTTGGCCGAGCAGCGGGGTGCGCCATCGTCGAGATCGCTCGGCCGGGCGCCCGAAGGGCACATCAAGGACACCGTACAGCTTCGTCCCGTACCGTGATGTTGCTGAAATCTGTACTTCACCGCGCCAGAAAGTCGGAGAGCCCGTGACCGATCAACCTGCTCGCACACCCGCTGCCGACGCAACCGCGATGGAGCGGGTCATGTTCGAGGTCAAGCGCGTCATTGTCGGACAGGAACGTCTCGTCGAACGCATGATGGTCGGGCTGCTCGCGCGGGGACATTGTCTGCTCGAGGGCGTGCCCGGCGTGGCGAAGACCCTTGCGGTCGAGACGCTCGCAAGAACGGTCAGCGGGACGTTCGCCCGGCTCCAGTTCACGCCCGACCTGGTGCCGTCCGACATCGTCGGTACGCGCATCTACCGGCCGGGTTCCGAGCGGTTCGACACCGAACTCGGGCCGATCTTCGCCAACTTCGTCCTCGCCGACGAGATCAACCGCGCGCCGGCGAAGGTGCAGTCGGCGCTGCTGGAGGTCATGGCCGAGCGGCAGGTCTCCCTCGGTGGGCAGCGCTACCCGGTGCCCTCGCCGTTCCTTGTGCTGGCCACGCAGAACCCGATCGAGAGCGAGGGCGTCTACCCGCTACCCGAGGCGCAGCGCGACCGATTCCTGATGAAGATCAATGTCGACTACCCGACCTCCGCCGAGGAACGCGAGATCGTCTACCGGATGGGTGTCGAGCCGCCGGTGGCCAACGCGGTCCTGACCACCGACGAACTGTCCCGACTGCAGGGCACCGCGAGCCGCGTCTTCGTGCATCACGCCATCGTCGACTATGTCGTGCGGCTCGTCGTCGCCACGCGTAACCCCGCCCAGCACGGCATGCCCGACGTCGCGCAGTGGGTCGCCTACGGCGCGAGCCCGCGTGCGAGCCTCGGGCTGATCGCGTCCGGCCGGGCGCTGGCGTTGCTACGCGGTCGCGATTACGTGCTGCCGCAGGACGTCCTCGACGTGGCGACCGACGTGCTTCCGCACCGCATGGTGCTCTCCTACGACGCGATCGCCGACGGCATACCCGCGATGCACGCGGTCCGCCGGGTTCTGCAGACAGTGCCGTTGCCGCAGGTCGCTCCGCGGCAGCGCGCGGGCGGACCGCCGATGGCGTACGGCTCGAGCGGTTCGGCCGGCCAGCCCGGCCATGGACAGCAGGGCAGTGGCCAGTCCACCGGCTGGGAGCGCACCGCATGAAAGCTGCGCAGGGCTCACCCCCGGCGCTCGATCTTGCCCCCGCCGAGCCGCTGCTGCGGCGCCTCGAGCTCACCGTCCGCAACAGACTGGACGGCCTACTGCAAGGCAACTACCTGGGCCTGGTGCCCGGTCCTGGTAGCGAGACGGGAGACTCGCGGCTGTACTTCCCCGGCGATGACGTGCGGCGCATGGACTGGCCGGTCACCGCGCGCACGTTGGTGCCGCACGTCCGGCAGACAATCGCCGATCGCGAGCTCGAGACGTGGCTGGTCGTCGACCTGTCGCCGAGCGTCGACTTCGGAACGGCGCTCATCGAGAAACGTGAACTCGTTCTCGCGGCGATCACAGCCGTCGTGCATCTCACCATCCGGGGCGGAAACCGGGTCGGGGCGATCATCAGCACCGGCGAGACGACTCAGCGCATCCCCGCCCGGGGCGGCACGGCGCACGCCCGTTACCTCATGCGCTGCGTCGCCCAGATGCCTCGCGCCGAGGAGGGCCAGCGCGGCGACCTGGCATCCATGCTGGAGCAGTTGCGCCGCCCGCCGCGCCGGCGCGGCCTCGTCGCCGTCGTGTCGGACTTCCTCGGTGACACCGACTGGGAGCGCCCGCTGCGCGGGCTGTCCGGACGTCACCAACTGCTTGCCGTCGAGGTGCTCGACCCACGCGAGCTCGAACTGCCCGCGGCCGGGCTGATGACCTTCGTCGATCCCGAAAGCGGTGACCAGCTCGAGGTGCAGACCTCGAGTGCCGATCTTCGGCGGCGGTATGCATCTGCCGCTTCCGAGCAGCGCACGCAGATCGCGACCATGCTGCGACACGCCGGCGCAGGGCACCTGCAACTGCGCACCGACCGCGACTGGCTCACCGACGTCGTGCAGTTCGTCATCGCGCGGCGCCGGAATCTCGCCGGAGCGGGCGTGGTGCGCTGATGCATTTCCTCGCGCCCGCGTGGCTGCTGCTCCTCATCGTCGTGTTCGGCGTCGCGGCGGTGTACGCGCTGCTGCAGCTTCGGCGCAAGAAGTACGTGGCGCGGTTCAGCAACGTCGAGCTTCTCGCGTCGGTGGCGCCTCGGCGACCCGGCTGGCGCAGACACCTGACCTTTGCCCTGCTGCTGGTCGGCCTGTCGATCCTGACCATCGGGGTTGCGCAACCGACCGCGGCCGTCAAGGTGCCGCGTGACCGGGCGACGGTGATGCTTGCGGTCGATGTCTCGCTGTCGATGCAGGCGACCGACATCCTCCCGGACCGGATCGATGCGGCGAAGAAGGCCGCAAAACAGTTTGTCGACTTGTTGCCGCCACGGATCAATGTCGGGTTGGTGAAGTTCGGCGGCAACGCGAGCGTGGTCGTGCCGCCGACGATCGACCGCGATTCGCTCAAGAAGGCCATCGACAACCAGTTGCAACTCCAGGACTCGACGGCGATCGGCGAGGCGATCTTCACCTGCCTCGACGCGATAAGCGTGTTCAGCAAGGCTTCGACAGCGAAGGACGACAAGCCTGCGCCGGCACGGATCGTGCTGATGAGCGACGGGACGTCGAACAAGGGCCGTTCACCGGAGCAGGGAGCGACCGCGGCCAAGCAGGCCGGTATCGCGGTATCCACGATCGCGTTCGGCACCGACAACGGCACGGTCGACATACCGGGCTACGGCCCGCAACCGGTGCCGGCCGACAAGCCCACGCTGCGCAGCATCGCCGACATCACCGGCGGGTCCTTCCATACGGCACCGTCCGCAGAGCAGTTGCGGTCGGTGTTCTCTGATCTCGGCCACCAGATCGGCTATACGACCGCCCACAAGGTCGTCGCGTGGCGCTTCCTGGTGATCGGCCTGCTGTTCACGTTGGCCGCGTCCGGGGCGTCCCTGCTGTGGTCCGGGCGCTTGGTCTAGCAAACGTCCAGCAAACGTCCAGCAAGGTCTGGCAACGCCGGATCGAACCGGCGGCACCGAGCCGGATTCGGCTATCGGCTAGCGTGCCTGCCGTGAGCCGATCAGTACTTGTCACCGGAGGAAACCGCGGAATCGGGCTCGCGTTGGCGCGGGCGTTCGCCGAAGCGGGCGACCGGGTAGCCGTCACCCACCGCGCGAGCGCGCCGCCCGAGGGCCTGTTCGCCGTGCAGTGCGACGTCACCGATCCCGCCGCTGTCGACGCAGCGTTCACCGCGGTCGAAGCCGAACAGGGCCCGGTGGAGGTGCTCGTCTCGAACGCGGGCATCACCGACGACACGTTGCTGCTGCGGATGAGCGAGGAGTCCTTCGAGCGCGTGCTCGACGCGAACCTCACCGGCGCGTACCGGGTCGCGAAACGGGCGGCATCGGGCATGCTTCGGGCGCGCGGCGGCCGGATGATCTTCATCTCGTCGGTGGTCGCGCTGGTCGGCTCGCCGGGTCAGGCGAACTACGCCGCGAGCAAGGCGGGCCTGATCGGCCTGGCCCGCTCGATCGCCCGCGAACTCGGCAGTCGTGGCATCACCGCCAACGTCATCGCGCCCGGCTTCGTCGAGACGGACATGACGGCCGAACTCACTGACGCACGCAGAAAGGAGATCCTCGCCAACGTGCCGCTACGGCGGTACGGGACGGTCGAGGAAATCGCAGCCACGGCGGTGTTTCTCGCCTCCGATCCGGCGGCGTACATCAACGGAGTGGTGCTGCCCGTCGACGGCGGCCTGGGAATGGGGATCTGATGGGCCTGCTGGACGGCAAGCGGCTGCTGATCACGGGTGTGATCACCGATGCCTCGATTGCGTTCGCGGTGGCCCGCGTTGCGCAGGAACAGGGTGCCGAGGTGGTGCTGACCGGTTTCGGGCGCATGTCGCTCGTCGAGCGCGTCGCCAAGAAGTTGCCGCAGCCACCGCCGGTGATCGAACTCGATGTGTCCGACGAGCGACAACTGTCCTCGCTCGCCGACCGAGTCCGCGAGCACGTCGACGGCATCGACGGGGTGCTGCACTCGATCGGCTTCGCCCCCGCCTCCTGCCTCGGTGGCGGCTTCCTCGAGGCCCCCTGGGACGACGTCGCCACGGCGGTTCAGGTGTCGACGTACTCGCTGAAATCCCTGGCGGTGGCGACGCTGCCGTTGTTCGGCGAGGCCGGCGGCTCACTGGTCGGGCTGACGTTCGACGCAACGGTTGCCTGGCCTGCCTACGACTGGATGGGCGTCGCCAAGGCAGGGCTTGAATCGACCTCGCGCTACCTCGCGCGCGAACTCGGGCCGCGCCGGATCCGGGTGAACCTCGTCGCGGCGGGTCCGATCCGCACGATGGCCGCGAAGAGCATTCCGGGTTTCAGCGCGTTCGAGGACGCCTGGGACGGCCGCGCCCCGCTCGGCTGGAACAACGCCGATGCCGAGCCGGTCGCCCGCACTGCGGCGGCGCTGCTCTCGGATTGGCTGCCGGCCACGACCGGCGAGATCGTCCACGTCGACGGCGGCTTCCACGCCATGGGCGTCTAGGGCCCTCGTGTTCGACGCCTTCTTGTTGCTGTCGTTCGGGGGCCCCGAAGGGCCGGCTGACGTATTGCCGTTCCTGCGCAACGTGACCCGAGGGCGCGGCGTGCCCGACGAGCGGCTGGCCGCGGTGGCCGAGCATTACGACCACTTCGGTGGCGTGTCACCGATAAACGCGCAGAACCGGGAGCTGCTCGCCGCGCTGGAGAAGGAGTTTCGCGAGCACGGCATCGACCTTGCGCTGTATTGGGGCAACCGCAACTGGCATCCCTATCTCGCCGACACCGTTCGCGCGATGCGCGACAACGGCGTTCGCCGCGCACTGGTGTTCGCGACGAGCGCCACGTCGTCCTACTCGGCGTGCCGGCAGTACCGCGAGAATCTGGCCGACGCCCGTGCGGCCGTGGGCGAGGGCGCGCCGGACCTGGTGAAGCTGCGCCACTACTTCGACCATCCGGGATTCATCGGCGCTAACGCCGATGCGGTGCGCGCGGCCCTGGCCGATCAGCCCGATGCCCGCCTGGTGTTCACCGCGCACTCGATCCCGGTGAGCATGAACGATGCGGCCGGCCCGGCCGGCGGGCTCTATCTGGCCCAGCAGCGCGAGACGGCCCGCCTCGTCGCCGAGGCGGTTCGTGGCCCTGGTGCTGAATTCGACCTGGTGTGGCAGTCGCGTTCCGGCCCACCGAACGTGCCCTGGCTGGAGCCGGACATCACCGAGCACCTGCGGCAACTGCGGGATCGAGGAACCAGGGCGGTGGTCGTCAGCCCCACCGGATTCGTCTCCGATCACCTCGAGGTGGCGTGGGACCTCGACACCGAGGCCCGGACGAACGCCGCGAGCCTCGGCATCACCTTCGTCCGGGCGGCGACGGCGGGCACGCACCCGGCGTTCGTCTCGATGGTCCGCGAACTCGTCATGGAAGAAATCGCCGACGCGCCACGCGCTGCGCTCGGACGGCTCGGCATCTGCGGGGTGGACTGCCCGGTGGGCTGCTGCCAGCCGGGCAGACGGCCGGCGTAAGCGGGCTCATTCCCGCGCGTTGTAGCCCGCAATTCGGGCTCGGCGTACCGCGGTGGCCAACGGACGCAGTGCGTCCGACCGGGCCGCGATACCAGTGCGATCGATCGCGCCCCCGGTCGGATCAAGCGCTGCGACATCCAGAACGGCATGCAGCCGCTCGGCCTGCGCGAGCAGCCGGACAGCGGGCAACGGAAACCGCGGCGGCAGGTTGAGCCGTTCACCGGCGCGCCGCGCGTCGGCGAGGGCATCGGTGACGTCGTCGATCCAGCCCGCGACGTCGGCAGCCGACAACGCGCTCGCCGCGTCGCGGATCGCCTCACTCAGGTCGTGTTGGGCATCGGGCACCGAGAGCGGGTCCGGCGGCGCCTCGTCGACGATGTACGCCCGCCAGGTGACCGACGTCGGGGCACTGCTCGGGTGCGTCTCGAGCACATCAGGCACCAGGCCCAGACCGCCTCCGAGGACGGCTTCGCCGGCGTCGAGGGCGCTGCTGCGAAACTCGGCCGGACCGGGCAGGCCGCGAACATCGCCTGCTACCGGCAGGACGAGACGCACGGCCGCGGCCGCCTTACGCCAGGTGATCAACGCCTCGCTGAGCGGTGCGAGCCGGTCGTCGCCGAGGTCGGGAAGCCCGGCGACATGGTGTGGGCTGTCGTCGCCCACAGTTGCACGCAGGACCTCGTCCGACGCGGCAGATCCAGCCAGCCACGCCGATGTCCAGGCGACCAGGGCACCCGAGCGCAACCGAGTCATCCCACGGCGACCGTACTGGGCACAACTGCGGACATCGGCACGTGCTGATTCTGCTGCAAGCCCGCGCGTCCTACATCTTCGGGCCCGGTGCCGCCGCTAGCGTCGCCTGTCGTGCCGGAGGATATTGCCGAATTGTTGGCCCGCAGTCGAAAGCGTCGAGCCGTTCCCGAGGTCGCCGCCGAGGCCGGCCTGGTCGTCGAGACCGCAGACGGCCGCTTTTGTGGAGCCGTGGTGAGCATCGGGCAGGCGGTCGAGGCGGGGGAGCGTCGCGACACCGTGACCCTCGAGGATCGGCACGGCCGGCGCAGGGAGTTTCCATTGCTTGCGGCGGCGTTCCTGCTCGAGGGCCGCACGGTGACGCTCGTTCGCCCGGTGATCGCCAGGCAGCAGCGGGCGCCCCGGGCGCGCACGGCGTCGGGGTCCATCGCGGTTGCGCACGCGCCGGCGCGGGTGGCACGCGCCAGCCGGATTTGGGTCGAGGGCATTCACGACGCGGCGCTGGTCGAGCGCATCTGGGGTGACGACCTGCGCATCGAAGGCGTCGTCGTCGAGCCGCTGCACGGCATCGACGACCTGATGGCCCGGTTGCGGGACTTCGGGCCGGAACCTGGACGCCGCGTTGGCGTGCTCGTCGACCATCTGGTTTCGGGCAGCAAGGAGACCCGCATCGTCGATGAGTTGCGAGCGGCCAGTTGGCGCGGGGACGTCCATGTCACCGGGCACCCATACGTCGACATCTGGCAGGCGGTGAAGCCGTCTGCGCTGGGTATCGAGGCGTGGCCGGTGGTTCCCCGCAACATCGGCTGGAAGGACGGCATCTGTGACGCGCTCGGGGTCAGCGATCCGCCTCAGATGTGGCGCAAACTGCTGGCTGCGGTCAACGACTACACCGATGTCGAGCCGCCGTTGCTGCGAGCCGTCGAGGAGCTGATCGACTTCGTGACGACGTGATGCGCGTCGTCTCGCGGCAGGCCGGCACGCACCGCGATCAGGTTGAGATCGTTTGACTTGAGTGGCGAGGGCTCCTCTCATCACGGTTCGTGCCACGATGACCGTGTGCCTGTCTGGTTGATCTGGGTGATCGCGGCTGCTGTGCTCGCCGGCGCCGAGACCATGTCGCTCGATCTCGTGCTGATCATGTGCTCGGGCGGTGCGGTCGCGGGCGCGATCACGGCAGGCGTAGGCGGTCCGCCGGCGCTGCAGATCATCGTGGCCATCGTCGCGACGCTGCTCCTGCTGGGTTTCGTGCGGCCAATCGCGCGGCGCCATCTCGTGGGCATTGGCACGCACCAGACCGGCACGGCCGCCCTGGTGGGCAAGGAGGCGGTCGTCCTTGCCGTCGTGGACGCGCACGACGGCCGGGTCCGATTGAACGGTGCCGAGTGGTCTGCGCGTGCTTATGACCACACGCAGACGTTGCCGGTTGGCGCGACTGTTCGGGTGATGGAGATCGACGGCGCCACAGCCGTGGTGTGGAGAGAGCCATGAGTCACCAGAGCATGGCCGGTAGCACCGGTAATTCCGGCAGACCTGTAGGACTCTATGACTCGGGACCGTAGGACACTGGAGGACATTGAATGAACGCCGCTCTGATCGCGATCCTCATCGTGGCGGTCGTGTTCGTGATCGTGCTGCTGCGAAGCGTGCGGATCGTGCCGCAGGCCCGGGCTGCCGTTGTCGAGCGCCTGGGACGTTACGTGCGAACCCAGGGACCCGGTGTGGCGGTGCTGCTGCCGTTCGTCGACCGGATGCGGCCGCTGATCGACCTGCGCGAGCAGGTGGTCAGCTTCCCGCCCCAGCCGGTCATCACCAGCGACAACCTGACCGTTGCGATCGACTCGGTGATCTATTTCCAGGTGACCGATCCGCGCGCTGCGACATACGAGATCCAGAACTACATCCAGGCGGTCGAGCAGTTGACGATCACGACGCTGCGAAATGTGGTCGGCGCGCTCAACCTGGAGCAGGCGCTGACCAGTCGCGACTCGATCAACACCCAGTTGCGCGGCGTGCTCGACGAGGCCACCGGCCCATGGGGAATCCGGGTAGCTCGTGTCGAGATCAAGGCGATCGATCCGCCGCCGTCGATCCAGGACGCGATGGAAGCGCAGATGCGCGCCGACCGGAACAAGCGTGCCGTCATCCTCGCCGCCGAAGGCCAGCGCGAGTCGGCGATCAAGACCGCAGAGGGGCAGAAGGCGTCACAGATCCTCTCCGCCGAAGGGCAGAAGCAGGCGGCGATCCTGGCGGCCGAGGCTGAGCGGCAGTCGCGAATCCTTCGGGCCGAGGGCGAGCGTGCTGCGCGCTACCTGGCCGCGCAGGGCCAGGCGAAGGCGATCGAAACCACGTTCAACGCGATACACGACGCGAAGCCAGACCCCGCGCTGCTGGCCTACCAGTACCTGCAGACCCTGCCGCAGATCGCGCAAGGTGACGCCAACAAGATGTGGATTGTGCCGAGCGAGTTCAGCAAGGCGCTCGAGGGCCTGTCCCGGTTGGCCGGAGCCGAGGGCGAAGACAAGCCGTCCTGGCTCGACGCGACCAGTACGGGTAGGGGAACCGGCGAGAGCATCGATACCAGCAACTGGTTCGACTCGAACCTGCCGCCGGCGCATGAGCAGCCCGAGGCGGTGAATCTGCGCGCATCCGACTCCGACGCGGACTCGATTGCGGCCAGGCGGGGCTTACCGATGACGACCGCAGACCTGGGCGATCCGCCCGACCCGACTGCCGGACTCGACGTGCCGGACGCCCCGCCCTACCTGCAGCAGGCGCCGGCACCGCAGCCGCCCTACCCGCCGAGCGCGCCAACCCAGCCCCCGTACCCGCCGCAGCCCGGCACGTAGGCCGCACCCGGCCTCGCGCTCCTGCCGCCTATTTGCCATAGAGAGTGGCAATAAGCGAGCAAGCGAGAGCGCGAGGGAGACGACGGCGATGGCTTCTGCGGCTGCCGAGCAATCGCCGGCGCTCCCGCGGCTGCATCCGGCGCGGCTGCGCAGGGCGCTCACGCCGCACGAGTGGCGACGCCTCGGCGGTGTGGCGCCTGGTCGATCCTGGGCGCACTCGGCGACTTCCAGTACACCGGCTACATCGTGGTCGGAGTCTTCGTAGCGACCTGGGTGGTCTCCTGGCTCGTCTGGCGCTTTGGCCGCATCGAGGAACGCCGGGTCGCGCCGAGGCTGGCCGACGACTGATCACGCCGCCGCGCGAACCCGAAGAGGCCGAACTCTAGAAGCCCGTCGCGCACCACGGCGCGAACGGCGTCGCGAACATGGCGTCCGCCCTGCGCAGGGCGTTCGGGGTGAGTTCGTCGACCAGCCCGGCGATCGCCTGACTGTGCAGGCTGAAGCCGCCGAGGTATGCCGCCGCCAGCGCGCGCTGGTGTATGCGCAGGTCGGCCGTGCCCTCGCGAGAAGGCGTGCATGTCGCGCCGTCCGGACCGCCGTCGAGCACGTAGCGCCCGGCGCCGAAACCGCCGATGTCGTCGTCGACGACCTCGAGGATCAACCGATCCGGCGTGGCGTAGCGACGCGCTGACAATGCCAGCGGCAGATCGAGCATTCGCAACCACAGCCCGTCGCCGGCGTAGGTCTGGCGAAGTGCCCGGCCGTTGGGCAGTAGCCAGCGAATCGGCTCGTCGGCCGGGCGGCGGCGCAGCGTGATCTCGCCGACCAGGTCGAGCGATGCGAGGTAGGCCCAAATGTCGCGGTAGGCCGAGTCATTTGCCGCGCACAGGTCGTGGACCTCGATGGCCGCATTGGTGCCGTCGATGTCGAATGGCCGGGTGGGCAACCACGTCACGAAGCCGTCAGGACCGTCGGGCCCTGCATGAATGAACGCCCTGGGCCTCTTGCCGTCGATGGAATACGGCGGATATCCGTCGAGTCCGAGCGCGTGGCTCCACCATCGCTTCGGCCGGTCGATGTTTCCGGCCCGCAGATGCCGCGCGGCGGCAAATACCGCTGGTGCCTGCGCGGCTATGTCGGCAGTTTCGGCGGGCGTGATGGTGCCGCCGGCCGGAGCGGGTGCACCGCCGGAGACGCGAGGGCTGAACTGGTACGCGGCGGTCGCCGTTGCCGGGGCGTAACCGAACCGGCCGTAGATGGGCCACTCCGCGGCCCACAAGATGCTGACGGCATCGCCGCGATCCTTGGCCGCCTGCAGCGAGTCGGACAGCATCGCAGTGAGCAGGCCCCGACGGCGGTGCGTGCCCGCTACGGTGACCATCGTCAGCGCGTCGGCGGCAACCTCGGCCTCGACGCCGTACGCCCCCGGGACGCTCAGCATGTTCTGCCACGAGCCGAGCGTGCCGACCCATCGCTCGCCGGCCCGCGCGCCCCAGCGTCGTTCGGCGTCCCAGCTTTGCCGGAGCGCATTGACGAGCCGCGCATGATCCTCGGGGCTCGTGTCGTCGAGGAACGTCGTTGCGAGCGTCGAGGCCCACCCGTCGACCTCGTCGATGTGCACCGGATGTACTACCTCGACGTCGCGTGCCTGATGGCGCTGCATTCGGCTTGCGCCGGCGATCGTTCGACCACCGTTGGTGCCGGTCTGACCCTCGACAGATGTGCGCATCGCTGCTGCGGGCCTGCCTTTCGGTCCGGGCGGCTGCCCGCAGCAGTCGCCGGTGTTCGAGCGTGAACCGTTGGTGTGCCACCATCTCATCGGCCGGGTGCGGATGCAGCCGGTTTAAACGGTGCAAGAGGGCCCGGACAGCTCAGATCCAGTTGATGTGGTCGTGCAGGTAGACGTAGCCGACGAAGCTGAACGCGTCCAGCAGGGAGTGGGCGATGACGAGCGGGAGTACCCGCCTGGTGCGCTGGAACCACCAGCCGAAGATCACGCCCATCACCATATTGCCGAAGAAGCCGCCCCAACCCTGATAGAGGTGGTAACTGCCGCGCAGCACCGCGCTTGCACCGAGCGCTCGCGCGTCGGTCCAACCCAGTTGGCGCAGTCGGGTGAGCAGATAGCCCACGACGACGATCTCTTCGAGGATGCCGTTCTGCGCCGCCTCGAGCAGGAGCAGCGGCACCCGATACCAGACGTCTGGCAGGTCGACGACGGCCAGGCTGGCGTTGAGGCCGAACTCGTGTGCAGCCCACACGAGCAGCAGCCCGGGAATGCCGATCAGCGCGGTAAAGCCGATGCCCGCCAGCGCATCGCGGCGCGGCCGAAGCCAGTCGAGCCCGATGCCCAGGCCGCGGCCACCCGGGTCGCGAGCGAGCAGGACGAGCGCCAAGAAGGCCGGAAGCAGTCCGTGCAGGACGTCGGCGAGATCGTCGAGCAGGTCGAGCAGCGGGTAGGTCGTCGCCGGACCCGACACGACGGTAGCTGTGGTCGCTGCGATGCCGCCTTTGACGGTGATCTCGGCGCGCGCGTAGTAGAGCAGTGCGTAGATGCCCGACATGCCGAGTGACACGCCGAGGACGGCGAGCACTTCCAAGCCGTACCGAGGGGGGTTCGAAGACTCGACAGAGTCGTGCGCGGCGGTCACCGGGACAGTCTGCCCGGCGATCCGATCAGGCGGCTGTGCGCAGGCGCGGCGACACGTCTGCACAGGCTTCGCATGCTCCGGCCGGAATGAGACCGGTTCGCATGAGCGCTGCGAAAACCGTGCATCCGATGCAGAAGGCGAACACGGACTCCAGCGTGGCGGCTACCGCGATGAGCCCGAGCAAGATGAGGGAAAGCCCGTCGGCGCCGGCGATATGCGCCAGCACAGCGGCGGCTGACATGACGGTGCCGATGCCTTGGGCGAAGCGCTTCGGCGGCCCGGGCACCGGCTTCGCCCGGCCGACGCGGGGCGCGACCACGCGCGTCGCCAACTGGCCGAGCGGGCTCAGCGTCGGCCCGGTCGCCACGCGGGCGAGGAAGCCGTACGCGAGCACAGCGCTGAGCCAGAGCCAGGAAGAGCCCAGGGTGGTGCTGAGCACGATTGTGCACAGGCACAGGACCAGTACACCCGCGGCGACGCTGCGCGCCGCGACCTCGTTGACCGGGTTGGGGAAGCGGAACAGGCTGTTCACCCGAGCAAGCCTACTGGGCATATAGAGGTGCTCTCACCTGGCTCGTCATGCGTTCGGTCCGAGCCGACGCTGCAACCACGGCACGCGACTGGGTGGCGCTGGGCGGAATGGTCAGGACTCGACGAGCACGCCCTCGATCTCGAGCGATATCGCGATCTTGTCACCGACGACAACGCCGCCACCGTCCATCGGCAAGCTGATGTCGACGCCGAAGTCGCGACGGTTGATCTCGGCAGTGGCGGAGAAGCCCGCGCGCTGGCCCCCGTAAGGGTCGGCCGTGAAACCGTTGAGTTCGAGCGAGAGGGCCACGGCACGGGTCACGCCGTGCAGTGACAACTCGCCGTCCACGACCCAGCCGTCGCCATCGGGGCGCAGGCCGGTGGACCGGTAGGTCATCGTCGGATACTTCTCGACCTCGAAGAAGTCAGCCGAGCGGATGTGATCGTCGCGCTGCTCGTTGCCGGTGTCGATCGACGTCAGGTCGATGGAGGCGATCACCGTCGAGGCCTGCGGGTCTGCAGCGGTGACGATCGTGGCGTCGAACTTGCGGAAGCTTCCGCGAACCTTGCTGACCATCATGTGGCGCACCGCGAAGGAAACGTCGGAATGTGCGACGTCGACCTGCCAGGTGCCGGTCACGTAGCCGGGGAGGGTCAAGACGGGGGCTGCCATGGAATCTCCTAAGTAGATGAATGTTCAACTACTTAGGACTGTACCCGCCGGCCGAGATAGTTGCAAGCTCAATCGTATGAGTCATGCGCGATTAGTCCGTTCCATCCGCCATCTTCGGCGCGCCCGCGAGTTTTGCTTGCGCGTTTTCTGGCTCGATGCAATACAGTTCATTCGCGAAGGGGCGTGCGGCACATCCCTCCCGTGCCGCCGTCCCTTCCCTTGTCTCGCGGCCCCCGTATCAGAACGCACGCGTGCGCCGTACCGGTCGCAATGGGCGCATACGGGTGGTCGGCGCATTTGCACCGTGGCCCTTGACCCGTTCCAGAATCGCGCCGGTAGGCAGGTAGTTCGCGGGACTTAGACCGCCCGCGCCGGCGTGATGCGCCCCCGGACTTCGCCGAGGCCGATCCGGCCGAGGTGGGGACCGAGGGCGCTTGCCCGCAGCACGACCTCGTCGCCGTCGTCGAGGAATGTCCGCGCCCCGCCGTTGTCGAGCGCGAGCGGTTCTGTACCGCCCCAGGTCAGCTCCAGCAACGAGCCGCGCTGCTCCCGATGTACCCCGCTGACCGTGCCCGAGGCGTAGAGATCACCGCAGCGCACGCTGGCACCGTTCACGGTCAAGTGCGCCAGCATCTGCGGCGCCGTCCAGTACATGCCGGCGAATGGCGGCCGAGACACGACCTGGCCGTTCAGCAGAACCTCGATCGAGATGTCGAGTGCGGCCGGTGCGGACGAATCGTCGAGATAGGGCAGGGGAGCGGGATCGCGCGGTGGAGCCGGGACCCACGCCGCGCGCAGGGCAGCTAATGGTGTGATCCAGGCCGAGACCGAGGTGGCGAACGACTTGCCCAGGAAAGGACCGAGGGGGACGTACTCCCACGCCTGGATATCGCGCGCGGACCAGTCGTTGAGCAGGCAGACGCCGAAGACGTGATCGGCGAATCGGGCCACGGGCACCGGTTCGCCGGGCAGTGATGGCGTGCCGACGACGAAGCCCACCTCGGCCTCGATATCGAGCCGCCGCGACGGGCCGAACGTGACCGCGCCGTCTGCGCCGCGAGCCTGCCCGACCGGGCGGCGAACCTGCGTGCCGCTCACTACCACCGTTCCCGAGCGCCCGTGATACCCGATCGGCATGTATTTCCAGTTCGGCGTCAGAGGCTCCTGGCCCGGCCGGAAGATCTTGCCCACGTTGGACGCGTGGTGCTCGCTGGCATAGAAGTCGACGTAGTCGCTGACGGAGAACGGCAACTGCATCTCGACGCTGTCGAGTGGCGTAAGCAGCGGCTCGACGGCGACGCGGTGAGCCTGATCGGTCAGCCACGAGGTGACCAGCCCGCGAACGTCGGTCCACATCGGCCGACCAGCAGCGAGAAAGTGATCGAGCGTGCCGTCGGCGAACAGCTTGGCATGACCGGGTGCCAGGGCACTTGTGGCCAGGGTCAGCGACAGGGCGCGCTCGCCGATTCGCACCGCGGCATGACGGCGGCCGTGGTGGTCGGTGAATGAACCGTAGGGCAGGTTGTCGATCCCGAACGGCTCGTCCGGGGCCAGGTCGAGCAAACTCATGAGGCGGCCGATGGGGTTGCGGGGCACCGGATCACGGCACGCTCACCAGACCCATGCCGAGCAGGTCGTCGACCGGTTCGGAGATGCTGCACGTGCCGAAGGAACTGAACAGAGCCCGGATCGAGCGCACGTCGGCCGGGGTGAGGTCGCTGCTCCGGTAGGCAAGTGCTCGAGGATCACGTTCGGTCAGCGCGGCTGCGGTGCTCGCCTCGCTGCCGGTCGCTGCCGCGACGCGGGCGGCCAGTAAGACGTTGAGGAAGCCGTGGTGTTCGAAGAGTGTGGCCGGATCCCGGTGCCGCACCGCGTGATGAAGGCCGGCTGTGCACTTGAATGCGAGACGCTCGGCGGCGCATAGCACGATCGGCTTGGCGAGCTTCTCCTCGGTCTGGAACGCCTCGATAGCGGTGCCGCCGGTTCGCAGCTTGAGCCGCACACCGGTCGGCGCAAGTGCGTGCACGTCGTGCTCGGTGACCCTGTGCACCGGGATCTCGAGGTAGACCTGTCGATCCTCTTGTAGCAGCGGTACAAGGTGGCTCACGGCGTCGACCAGATCGTGAACGCCGAGCGGGATCTCGATGCCCACGACGCGCAGCTGCCCACAGCCACGTGCCCAGTCAAGTGCATGATCGATGCCCTCCAGGCCGTCGGGGACCACCATCGAGACGTCGAGCCGATCGATGCCGCGTCCGGCCACGAGCGCGTTCACCGACGTGATCCGGGCGGCTGAGCAGACGAACGGCCCCACCATGTCGGCGTACCAGGCCATCCGGTGCGTGAGGTGCGCGACGACCGCCGACTGCACCGGCTCGTCCTGGGGCGGGAACATCGAAGCGTCATCGAACAGGCCGGTGAACAGTCCCGGCAGGTCGGCGATCATCACTGATCCTCGGCCTGCGGAGTGCGCCCGCCGCTCCACGACCATGCGTATGTTCCGTCGTCGGCGGCGCGGCCGCCCTCGCCGAGTTCGAGCGGCCGGAACGTGTCGACCATGACCGCGAGCTCGTCGAAGAAATCCACTCCGACGCTGCGTTCGTAGGCGCCGGGCTGCGGGCCGTGCGAATGACCGCCGGGATGCAGCGAGATCGAGCCCTGCGCGATCCCGGAGCCTTTGCGCGCCTCGTAGTCGCCGCCGCAGTAGAACATCACCTCGTCGCTGTCGACGTTCGAGTGGTAATACGGCACGGGGATGGACAGCGGGTGATAGTCGACCTTGCGTGGGACGAAGTTGCAGATCACGAAGTTGTGCCCCTCGAACACCTGATGCACCGGCGGCGGCTGGTGCACCCGTCCGGTGATCGGTTCGAAATCGGCGACGTTGAAGACATACGGGTACAGGCAGCCGTCCCAGCCGACCACGTCGAAGGGATGCTTGGGATAGGTGTAGACGGTGCCTGCGATGCCCGAGGCGCCCGTGCCGCGATGCTTGATGTAGACCTCGACGTTGTCCTCGTCGACGAGCTGAGGTTCGCTCGGCCCGCGCAGGTCGCGTTCGCAGTAGGGAGCGTGCTCGAGCAGCTGGCCGTACTTCGACAGGTACTTGCGGGCCGGGGTGATGTGGCTGTTCGCCTCGATGCAGTACGCCCGTAACGGTTCGTCGCCGGTGGGCAGCCAGCGGTGCGTCGTTGCGCGGGGGAGCATGACGTAATCGCCCTGGCCGACCCCGAAATGCCCGAATACCGTTTCGACGTTCGCTGTGCCCGATTCGATGTAGACGCACTCGTCACCGATGGCGTTGCGGTAGAGCGGGGACGCTTTGCCGGCGGCCGCGTAGGAGATGCGGACGTCACCGTTGCCGAGCACGAGACGACGGCCGGTGACGACATCGACGTTCACGGTGTCCTGATCGGTGAACAGATCGGGTAGGCGCAGATGGCGCGGCAGGAGCGGTTCGTTCGGCGTCGTCGCGAGGTCGGCGAGCTGCCAGGGCCGGGCGTCGGCGATCGCGGACGGGATATGGCAGTGGTAGAGCAGCGAGGAGTCGGCGGAGAAGCCCTCCTCACCCATCAGCTCTTCGTAGTAGAGGCGGCCGTCCGGAGTCCGGTGCTGCGTGTGTCGTTTGGGCGGCACGCTGCCGCGCTGCCGGTAATACGCCATCACCAGTTCCTTCCGCTCGACGCCCGCCTTGGCAGCGAATCTGCCGGTTCGTTCTCTACCTCGCCCACTCATCCTTACGCACGCGGATTACGTTGCGGGGACGACTCGGTCGCGAATCGCTCGGGTAACGGTGGTAGTAGCGGACCGGGAAACAGCGGCGCGGGCGGCGGCCGTGATGACGGTAGGTTTCGCCTCATGCGGACGGGCGTCACAGAAGCAGACGCCGAAGGCGTCCGGTTCGCACTTCCCGCCGCCTCATATGCGGCAATCGAGGCGCGCCTGTGGCTCGATCTGGAACATCACGTCGAGCCGCCCAAGATGACTCTGACGGGCGAGGACTGGCAGTTCGCCCTGCCGCGGCCGCCGGTGCAGCGGCTCGAATACCTCTACCTGCTGCGATTCGCCGATGGCTCGGAGGCGATGGTCTGCGACCCGACCAACCCGAAACGGGTTGCCACGGCATTCGGTGAGCATTCGGTCATCGAGTTCCCGGGCTACGCTGCGCCGTCGTGGCTGAGCTCCGACACAGAGCCCGGCCGCACCTCCACCTTCGTGGTCCGTGCCCTGGAACTGCGCCGGCCGATGCCGATCACGGTCTGGTCGCCAGAGGATTGCCCGAGTGGCGCCCGCCTGCCGCTGCTGTGCCTGCACGACGGCCCGGAGTTCGACCGGCTCGCGGCTATCACCCGGTTCAGCGCTGCAATGATCGCCTGCGGCCGCCTTCCGGCGCACCGCGTGGCCCTGCTCGCCCCGGGTGATCGAGACCGGTGGTACGCAGCCCGGCCGAGTTACGCGCGTGCCCTGCGCAGTCTGGTGCTGCCCGCGATCCGTCAGGCCGTCGCAATCCGCGGCGATCTCGTCCTGGCCGGCGCGAGCCTCGGGGCGCTCGCTGCCCTGTACGCGGCCATCACCGAGCCCGATACGGCCAAGGCACTGTTCCTGCAGTCGGGCAGCTACTTCCGGCCAGATCTGGACGCGCACGAGAGTTCGTTCACCGGATACGCCGCGGTGACCGAGTTCGTCGAGCGGCTGGTGAATGCCGAGGTGCCCGGGCGTACGCCGATGCGTATCGGCATGACGTGCGGCCTGGGCGAGGAGAATCTGGCGAACAACCGGCAGATGGCGCGGACCCTCGATCGGTTGGGACACCAGGTCGCGCTGCACGAGGTGCCCGATGCGCACACCTACGTCGGCTGGCGCGACGCCCTCGATCCGCATCTGGTCGACCTGCTCGCAGCTGTATGGGGGCGGCCCGGGTGAGGCGCACGGAGCACAACGTCGAGGCGGCCGGGCTGGGTGTCGCCGGTGCGGTGATCGCCTACGGTCACTGGGGCCGCCCGGTGATCGTGTTCCCGTCCGAGCAGGGACGCGCTGTCGACTACGAGAACAACGGCATGGTCGGGGCCGTCAGCGATCTCATCGAGGGTGGCCGGGTGAAGCTCTACTGCATCGGTTCGTTCGACGCGCAGACCTGGTCGCGTGGCGACCTGCCGCTCGAGGAACGGGCCCGCCGCCATGGCGTCTACGAATCGTGGGTCATCGACCACGTCGTGCCGCTCGTGTACGCCGACTGCGGCGGTGCTCTGGACATCGCGACCACCGGTTGCAGCATGGGCGCCTACCACGCCGTCAACTTCGCGCTCAAGCGCGCAGACCTCTTTCCGCTCGCGATCGGCCTTTCGGGCAACTATGACGCGTCGGCGTGGCGCAGTTGGGGCGAACGCTCACACGCGACGTACTTCAACAACCCGGTCGACTACGTCGGGCATCTCGGCGGCGATCACCTTGCCTGGCTGCGGTCTCGGGTCTCGGTCCTGCTCGTTGTCGGGCAGGGCGACTGGGAGACCGACCCGACCGGCGCACTTCCGTCAACGCGGCAGCTCGCGGATCTGCTGCACACGAAGGGCATTCGCTGCGAGCTTGACCTCTGGGGCCACGATGCCGCGCATGACTGGCCGTGGTGGCGACGGCAACTGGCACATCACCTGCCCCGGTTCTGCTGAGCCTCGACAGCCGCCCAGGACTGCCGCTAGCGTCCGGAACATGACGGGCGCGCAGGCAACGAAAACCGAAGTCGCCCATCTGGTGGGCCTGATGCTGGGCACGGAGGACGACTGGCCTCGTGCGTACGAGGCGCTGCTGGCGCTCGTCAGCCCCGTTCGCGACGACGCCATGCGGGAGCACGTGTTCGCCACCGAGCGGCTGACGATCGAGCCGTTCTCGCTGCGCGCGAAGCCACGTGCGGACTTGGTCATCGACCGTCTGGCGTACTGGTACTACCACCCGCGCGAGTGGCTGAAGAAGGTCGCGTTGATGGACGACGTGTACCTGCTGAACTCGCCGTTCACGTTCCAGTCGATGGAGAAGCACGCCGCCTACTGCGCGATGATGCGCCTTGGCCTGAAGGTGCCCGAGACGGTGCTCGTGCCGTACAAGAATCCGATCGACCACGACAAGTACGCCTACACCGCCGAGCGATACAACAAGCCGTTCGACCTGGACACCATTGCCGCGTCGGTGGGCTACCCGCTCTACATGAAGCCGTACGACGGGGGCGCGTGGCGCGGTGTGTCGCGCATCGGCGACATCGACGAGTTGCACCGCGCGTACGACGCGTCCGGTGAGATGCTCATGCACCTTCAGGCCGCAGTGGACGGCTTCGACGTGTTCGCGCGGGCGCTGACGATCGGCGCCGAGACGATGGTGATGCGCTTCGACCCGGACGCGCCGATGCACGAGCGGTACCGGGTCGAGCACGGCTTCCTGGACGCCTCCACCGGCGACGAGGTCGTCACGATATCCCGCACGATCAACGCGTTCTTCCGGTGGGAGTTCAACTCGTGCGAGGTGCTGGTCAAGGACGGCGTCGTTTACCCGATCGACTACGCCAATGCCTGTCCCGACGTCGCCGTGACGTCGTTGCACTACTACTTCCCCTGGGCGATGCGGGCCCTGGTGAAATGGACCGTGTTCTGCCTGGTCAGCGGGCGCCGGCCTCGCCTGGACCTGGACACTCGCTCCTACTTCGCGGTGGGTGATCGCGACGACCTCACCTACGAGGACAAGCTTGCGCAGTACCGCCGGTTGGCCGACGGGTACCTCGACACGGAGCGCTACCAGGAGTTCTGTGACAAGCACCTGCCCGACGTCGATGAACGCGTGCTGCAGTGGATCAGCGGGCCGCAGTTCGAGCAGCTACTGCGAAAGACGGTGCGGGTCACCTACCTGCCGCATGAGCAGGATCGCTTCCTCGCCCACTTCGCCGGCCTGCTCGACATGTGGAAGCGCGACGAGGCGAACCGGTTGGGGGCGCCGCAGTAGCGAGGCAGGGGCGGCGAGCGATCGTGGCCGCATTTGTGTTGGTCGACAATGGGATCCGGTCGATTGTCGACCGAATCCCGCTGTCGATCAGGCCGACCGGCTAGCCGCGCTGCTCGACCGGGACGAAGGGGCGCTGCTCCGGGCCGGTGTAGAGCTGGCGCGGGCGGCCGATCTTGGTGTGCGGGTCGTTGATCATCTCGTACCACTGCGCGATCCAGCCGGGCAGCCGGCCGATCGCGAACAGCACGGTGAACATCTTGGTCGGGAAGCCCATAGCGCGATACAGCAGACCGGTGTAGAAGTCGACGTTCGGGTAGAGCTTGCGCGAGATGAAGTAGTCGTCCGAGAGCGCGACGCCCTCGAGTTCGATAGCGATGTCGAGCAGGTCGTCGCGTTTGCCAAGGGCCGACAGCAACTGGTCGGCTGTCTTCTTGATGATCGCTGCACGAGGGTCGTAGTTCTTGTAGACGCGGTGCCCGAAGCCCATGAGCCGCACGCCTGCTTCGCGGTTCTTGACCTTGCGTACGAACGCCGCGACGTCACCACCGGAGGAGCGGATGCCTTCGAGCATCTCGAGGACCTCCTGGTTCGCTCCGCCGTGCAGTGGCCCGGAAAGGGCGTGGATGCCGGCCGAAACCGATGCGAACAGGTTCGCCTGCGAGGAGCCGACGAGACGCACGGTCGACGTCGAACAGTTCTGCTCGTGGTCGGCATGCAGGATGAACAACTGGTCGAGGGCTCGGGCGGTGATCGGGTCGGGCTGGTAGGGCTCGGCCGGGAAGCCGAACGTCATGCGCAGGAAGTTCTCGACCAGGCCGAGTGAGTTGTCGGGGTAGAGGTAGGGCTGGCCCACCGACTTCTTGTAGGCGTAGGCGGCAATGGTCGGCAACTTGGCCAGCAGGCGCACCGTCGAGAGCTCGGCGTCAGCCTCGACCGACGGGTTGAGCGCGTCCTGGTAGAAGGTCGACAGCGCAGACACCGCCGAGGAGAGCACCGGCATCGGGTGCGCGTCGCGCGGGAAAGCATCGAAGAGTCCCTTGAGCTCCTCGTGCAGCAGCGTGTGCCGGCGGATCTGCTCGGTGAACGCCGCGAGCTGGTCGGCGGTCGGCAGCTCGCCGTAGATGAGCAGGTAACTCACCTCGACGAACGACGAGTTCTCCGCAAGGTCCTCGATCGGGTAGCCGCGGTAGCGAAGAATGCCCGCGTCGCCGTCGATATAGGTGATCGCCGACGTGCAGGCGGCGGTGTTTGCGAAGCCGGGGTCGTAGGTGACCAGGCCTGTCTTTGCCAGAAGGTGTGAGATGTCAGCGCCCGGCGCGCCCTCGGTTGCGGGTACCAGGCCTAGTTCGAGATCGTCCCTGCCATCGTGTCGCAGGGCTACCGACTCGGGCATCTGGACGGCTGTGTCCGTCATGGACTGCCCCTTTCTTGTATGCGGTGCTTCGACAGTACTTCGTGGAATGTCGCGGCAGAGCCGGGCATGATCACCCGCTGTTCGTGCGGTCAGCCGGGCTCGTCCCGTGCCGGGCGCCCAGCGAGATTCTGCAGCCGGACCTGGCCTCGTGCCACCAGCCGCGACTGATCGTCGCTGATCTCGACCAACCACAACTGCTGGCTGCGGCCGCGGTGAATCGGGGTCGCGGTGGCCGTGAGCGTTCCCTCGCGCACCGCTCGCAGGAAGTCGGTGTGGTTCGAGACGCCGACGACCTGGCCGCGCTCGCCGTACCAGAGGCCGGCACCGATACTCGCCGCGGTCTCGACGGCGGCGCAGTACGCACCGCCGTGCACGATGCCGTAAGGCTGGAAATGGTCCTCGGTCACGTCCCAGGTCACCTGCACGAAATCCGCATCGGCGCGTACGAAGCGCATGCCGAGCAGCTTGACCAGACCGACCTCGAAGTCGTTCGACACGCAAAGCTCCTCGCTGGTACAGGCTCGTTTTCGAATGTAGTGCGCTACCCGGCCGCGGCGACCGCTCGAGGTGGTCGAAAGCGTCACATCTGGCATGCCCGATGTGGACGGTCTCGGCGTAGATCACGTTCTGACGGCAATGTAGGCTTCGCGCGTCATTTGTCCATTGAGGGGGAGGTTCCCATGAAACGGAAACTGGTGGCAATCGTCGCGATGGCCGCGGGCGCGTTCGCGCTGCTACCCGCGCAGTCGGCGTTGGCCGCCCATCACGTCGGCGGCTACGCAAAGGAGTGCATCGGCACGAACAACAAGGCCTACAACCGCGTATACGTGGCCGTCGACGGCGTGGGTAGCGACAACCCGCGCAACTACTACGCCGCCGCGGCGGCGCGTGTCACCGCTACGTCGGCTTGTGCAGTCGCCAACGGCATCAAGGTCGCCAAGGTGCAGATCGACAAGGTCGCGCTGCTCGAGCTGATTGGCAGCACCACCCACGTGGTGCGCGAATACGCCGGACCGCTGAACAACGGGACCTCCTCGGTCACCGGCCAGACCCCTGGCTGGCACAGCCCGTGCACGTCGAACCTGCAGGCCTCGGTTCGATTCTCGGTGCGCTATGTGAACGGTGCGCTGTCGACCGGCGGGTTCCTCACCGGACCGGTGTTCCGCCGCTGCTGAGAGGTTTCGGACCGTCTCGTTGCACGTCATGTGGGCCCCCGCCTTGGTGCGGGGGCCCACTTGCATGTCCGACCAGCGCCGCCATCGGCGGCGTCCCTGCAATCCTGCTCGGCGATCCAGCCGCGTGCCGCGCGTCTCGTCCGGGAAGTAAGACAGCGGGCTCTATTCATCGGACGTCTCAGTGCGAAGGTCCAGGGGCAACCGCTCATGTGTCAACATCCGGTGGCTACTGGCTGGTCGCATTTGCTTCATCGGCCAGTGCTGCCGACCTGCGTCGGTGCAGACGCAGGCGATCAACAATGCGCATCAAGCGCTACGCGCCCGCCAGTGTAAGCGGCGAGTGCCTGTGCAGGGCCGTGGAACATGATCACTCAGGACTGAACATGAACCACCATGTCCTGAATCGGTCGGATGTCTTGACTCATCCGACCTCTAAGTGCTTGTCTAACCGGGACAATTCGCTGGAAGCTCCGGTCGCCGCTCTGGTCGTGGCGGCCAGGCGCGGGGGCAGCGAGAGCCGTGGTAGGCACAGGGAGCCCTCGTGCATCACACGCTGCTTGCCGCACGCGCGAATCTCGCGCCGGGAGCGCTGATCAACCCCGGCGCCATTCAGTCCATCTGGCCGAACCACGCGGCGATGCCGGCCGGTGGGCCCGATGGAACCACAGCCGTATCCGTCGCTGCCTGCCTCCGGCATCGGCGTTCGCCTGACCGTTCAACGACCACGAGGTGACTGATGAGACGTAGTCGCAAGGCAGCGATCCTTGCTGCGGGAACCCTGATCTGCCTGGCCGTGGCTCCGGTAGCGGGTCATTCGCAGCCAGCCGCCGACCGGGCGTCGTGGCTGGATCCGGCACAGTCACCTGCCGAGCGTGCGGCCGAGGTCGTCGCGCAGATGACTCTTGATGAGAAGATCACCGAACTGCACGGCATCCAGAACGCCGAGCACAGGCGCTTCGTCCCGGGCATCGACCGTCTCGGCATTCCGCCGCTGGTCATCACCAACGGCCCGGCCGGTGCCGGACCCGGCGACGACCCGAATCAGCCACCGGCCACCGCGCTGCCGGCGCCGATATCGCTCGCGGCGTCGTTCGACCCCGACCTCGCCGAGCAGTACGGCGTCATCACCGGCGCAGAGACACGCGACCTCGGCGAGAGCCTGCTCGAAGGTCCCGACGTCAACATCGCCCGCGTGCCCGTCAACGGGCGCACGTTCGAGGGGTACGGCGAAGACCCTTATCTGGCCTCGCAAATCGGTGTCGGCAACATCGACGGCATCCAGAGCCAGGGCATCATCGCCGAGGTCAAGCACTACGCCGCGAACAACCAGGAGAACAACCGGTTCGCGGTCAACGAGGTCGTCGACGACCGGACGCTGCACGAGATCTACCTGCCGCACTTCGAGGCGGCGGTGAAGGACGCGCACGCGGGCACGGTCATGTGCGCATACCCGAAGGTGAACGGCACATTCGCCTGCGAGAACGACCCCTTGCTGACGACGGTGCTGCGCGCGCAGTGGGGCTTCGACGGCTTCGTCCAGTCCGACTTCGGTGCGGCACACAGCACGGTCGCCTCCGCGGAGGCGGGCATGGATCTGGAGATGCCGACGGGCGTGTTCTACGCCGACGCGATGAAGCAGGCGGTGCTGTCCGGGCAGGTCAGCATGCAGACCGTCGACACACTGCTGATCCGGCGGTTCACCGTCATGATCAAGTTCGGGCTTTTCGACCGAGCACTCACGAAGTCGCCGATCCCGGTGGAACAGGACGGCACGTTCGCGCGAACGGCGGCAGAGGACGGGACGGTCCTGCTGAAGAACGCCGGCTCGCAGTTGCCGCTCAGTGCCTCGACCCTGCACTCGGTGGCCGTGATCGGTCCGTACGCCGGCGCGGCCAAGACCGGCGGTGGCGGCAGCTCGCACGTGGTGCCGGCGTACACCGTCAGCCCGGTCGACGGCATCAAGAACCGGGTCGGCCCGAACGTCACGGTCACCTATGACGACGGCAGCGATCCCGCGGCGGCAGCCGCTGCGGCACAGTCGGCGGATGTCGCGATCGTCATGGTGGGCGACAACGAGACCGAGGGCAGCGACCGGCCGAACCTGGCGCTGTCGGGTAACCAGGACCAGCTCGTCGAGTCGGTTGCGGCGGCCAATCCGCACACCGTCGTGGTCGCGAAGAGCGGTGGCCCGGTGCTGATGCCGTGGGCGGATCAGGTGCCCGCAATCGTCGAGGCGTGGTACCCGGGCGAGGAAGACGGCAGCGTCGTCGCCGCGGTGCTCTTCGGCGACGTCAACCCGTCGGGCAAGCTGCCGATCTCATTCCCGAAGGCCGACGGCGACGTGCCGGCGCACACCCCGCAGCAGTACCCGGGCGTGAACGGCGCCGCCCTCTACTCCGAGCGGCTGCAGGTCGGTTACCGCTGGTACGACGAGCAGAACATCGCCCCGCTGTTCCCGTTCGGGTACGGGCTGTCATACACGACGTTCGCCTTCAGCCACCTGCACGTCTCGCCGATTCTCGCCCCGCACGGCAAGGTCGCGGTAGGCGTCGACGTGACCAACACGGGTTCGCGTGCCGGTTCGGACGTTGCCCAGGTGTACGTCGCCGATCCGGCGAGCACCGGTGAACCACCCCGGCAGCTCAAGGGTTTCCAGAAGGTGGCCTTGGCGCCGGGTCAGACGCGCCATCTTTCCTTCCTGCTCGACGAGCGGGCGTTCTCGACGTGGGACACGGCCGCTCAGCAGTGGACGACCAGCGACGGCCGGTACGGGATTCTCGTCGGCGACTCGTCGCGCAACCTGCCGCTTTCGGGCAACGTCGACATCGACACGACCTTCGGCGCCCAGTCGGTCACGGTCTCGGCACCGAACATCGCGGCGGGCGGTTCCACCACACCCGTCACGACGACGTTCACGAACACCGGCGACTTCCCCGTCAGTCACGTGCAGGTCTCGTTGCCGGCGCCGTCAGGCTGGACATCACGGGCCACGAGCCCGGCATCGTTCGACGTTGTGCCGGCGCGCTCAACGGTGCACACGACCTGGCAACTCAGCGTTCCGGCGGCGGCCGGGCCGGGGCGCTATGAACTCGACGCCTCCGCTGCGTACCACGGTGGCTCGAGTTCGGGCCCGGCCAAGGCGACGGCGACGGTCAGCGTGCCGTATCCGTCGCTGGCCGCGGCCTACGACAGCACGGGAATCACCGATGACGCGAACCCGGCAGCCGGCGCATTCGCCAGCAGTGGCAAGACGTACTCGGCGCAGGCGCTCGCCGCCGTCGGCATCCGGGGCGGCACCGTCGGCGTCGGCGGCGCGTCGTTCACCTGGCCCAGCACCACGGGGCTGCCCGACAATGTCGAGGCGAACGGGCAGGTGATCGCCGCGAGCGGGTCGGGCAGCACGCTGTCGTTCCTCGGTGCGTCGACGAGCGGCACGCAGGGCGGCGCCGGAACCGTGTTCTACTCCGACGGGACCAGCGAGCCGTTCCAGTTGTCGTTCCCGGACTGGTGGGGGCCCGCCGGCGACGCCCGGGTCGTGGCGACTGCGACGTACCAGAATGCTCCGACCGGCCGCTTCGACCACACTGCCAGCGTCTACGTCGCGTCGGTGCCGCTGCAACCCGGCAAGTCGGTTGCCGGCGTGTCGTTGCCCTCGACCGGCACGTCGCCGAACCCGGGTCTGCATGTGTTCGCGATGGCGGTGAGCTGATCATGAAACGGCACGTTCTGGCATGCGTCCTGCTGGCGGCGTCCGCCCTCTCACCGGCCACCGCCCTGGCCACCGCGCCGAGCGGTTGCGGCGCCTGGATGGATCCGCACCGCTCGCCGGATCAGCGCGCCGACCTGGTACTCGCCCAGATGACCCTGGACGAGAAGGTCGCGATGACCCATGCGATCTCCGACAGCCAGCATTCTCGCGAAGTGCCTCCCATCGACCGGCTGTGCATTCCGGCCCTGTTGCTCAACAACGGCTCGGCGGGCGTCGGTTCGGGCGGGGTCACGCAGCCGCAGGCGACGGCACTGCCGGCGCCGCTGAGTGCAGCCGCGTCGTTCGATCCGGCGATCGCTCGCGCATACGGCACGGTCGAAGGACGAGAGACCCGCGATGTCGGCCGAAACGACATGGAAGGTCCCGACATCAACATCGCCCGCACGCCGCTCAACGGGCGCACGTTCGAGGCCTATGGCGAAGACCCTTATCTGGCAGGGCAAATCGCGGCAGGCAACGTGACGGGCATCCAGTCGCAGGGCGTCATCGCCACGCCGAAGCACTACCTGGCCAACAACCAGGAGGTGGACCGCACGACCATCGACGAGATCATCGACGACCGGACGGTGCACGAGATCTACCTGCCGGCGTTCGAGTCCGCGGTCAAGCAGGGGCATGCCGGATCGGTGATGTGCGCCAAGAATCAGGTCAACGACTCGTTCTCCTGCGAGCAGCAGGCACTGACGCAGGGCGTGCTCAAGGACGACTGGGGATTCGGCGGATTCGTCGTGTCCGACTTCTCGTCCTGCCACGACACGGTGCGCTGCGCGGCGGGGGGAATGGATCTCGAGTTGCCGTCCGCGACCTTCTACGGCGATGCCCTCAAGGCGGCGGTCGAGTCGGGCCAGGTCAGCATGGCCAGCCTCGACGACCACGTGCAGCGCGTGCTGGCGACCATGTTCCGGTTCGGCTTGTTCGACCGGCCGCAGGGTGTGACCACCCCGATCGACGTCGCTGCCGACGGCGCGACTGCGCGCACGGCCGCAGAGGCCGGCACGGTATTGCTAAAGAACTCCGGCGCGGTGCTGCCGCTGCAGACCAACCGGTCGGTCGCGCTGATCGGTCCGGGCGCTGCGACGGCGGTTACCGGCGGAGGCGGCAGCCCGGGCGTCGCTCCGCTGTACGCGGTGAGCCCGCTGGACGCGATCAGCCGGCGCGGCGTCACCGTCAACTACGCGCAGGGCATGGGTCCGGTCGACCTCGGCCCGCAGCCCGCGCTGCCCGCTTCGGCCGTCATCGCCGAGAACGGCGAGCACGGATTCACCGCCCGCTACTTCGCCAACACCACGTGGTCAGGTGACCCCGTACTCACGCGTACCGATCAGAACGTCGACATGGATCCCAGCGGCGGCATCCCGGCGCCCGGGCTGCCCCCTGACGGCTGGTCGATCCGGTGGACCGGCACGTTCACCGCCCCGGTCACCGGCGACTACGCGTTCCACCTCACCAACCACGCCCGCGCCGGCCTGTATGTGGACGGCACGCGAATCATCAACAACGGTGGGGGATTCCCGGGCACGACGCAGTCGGCCACGGTGCATCTGGATGCGGGAACCCAGCACGCGATACGCGTCGACTGGGCCAAGCCCGGCGGGCAGGCGATGATCGAACTTGCCTGGACGCCGCCCGACAACACTCCCAACGTCGACATCGAGCAGGCGGTGCAGGCCGCGCAACACTCCGACGTCGCAGTCGTCTTCGCCGGCAACAAGGACACCGAAGGCATCGACCGAACCGGCCTCGGCCTGCCCGGCTACCAGGATCAGCTGATCGCCGCGGTGGCCGCGGCCAATCCACACACGGTGGTCGTGCTCGACACCGGCGGCCCGGTGCTCATGCCGTGGCTGGACCAGGTAGCCGGTGTACTCGAAGCGTGGTACCCCGGGGAGGAGGACGGAAATGCCGCCGCCGCGGTGCTGTTCGGCGACACCGATCCGGCCGGGCGGCTGCCGATCACCTTCCCGAAGGGCCTCGCCGACACCCCGGCAAGCACGCCCGCGCAGTATCCGGGCGTCAACGGCGTCGCGACGTATTCGGAGGGCCTCGACGTCGGCTATCGCCACTACGACGCGGCGGGCATCGAACCGCTCTTCCCATTCGGCTACGGCCTTTCCTACACGAGCTTCCGCCTCGATCATCTGGTCGTCACGCCACACGGGCACGGCGGCGTGCAGGTCGGCGTCGACGTTGCGAACACCGGACACCGCGCCGGCAGCGAGGTCGTCCAGGTCTACGTGGGCGGGGCCGACGGAAGCGGGACGATCAGCCCGGGACAGCTCGCGCCGCCGCGACAGCTCGAGGGCTTCACCAAGGTGTCGCTGCGCCCCGGTGAACACCGCCGGGTGCTGATCGGTCTCGACGCGCGGGCGTTCGCACACTGGGACTCGCCCTCGCAGTCGTGGCAGGTGGCGGCCGGTGCCTACCAGGTTTCGGTTGGCACGTCCTCGCGTGACCTCCCACTGTCGGCGACTGTTGGTCAAGGGGCCGCCACCGTCAACTGACCGAGTCGCGACCACACTGGGCGCCATGGCGTCGTATGTGGTGACCGGTGGCGGCCGCGGGGTCGGGCGGGCGATTGTCGAGCGACTGCTGGGCGACGGCGGCGTGGTCGTCGTCGTCGAGTCGGAGCGCCGGTCGCTGGACTGGGTGCCCGCGCACCCGGCTGCAGCCCGCCTGATCGCCATAGCCGCCGACGCATCCGACCAGGCAGCGACAACCGACGCGGCGCGACAAGCACAGGCGCGAGCGCCGTTGGCGGGCTGGGTGAACAACGCGGCAGTCTTTCGTGATGCTGCGCTGCACGCTTCGTCTGTCGAGACGGTGCTCGATCTGATCGAGCGAAATCTCAAACCGGTGCTCGCCGGTTGCTCGGCCGCCGTACGGGCATTCCTCGGCGCTGGTAGCCCGGGCACCATCGTCAACGTCTCGTCGCACCAGGCGCAGCGGCCGGTGCCGGGCTGCCTGCCCTACGCCACGGCCAAGGCGGCGATCGAGGGCCTGACCCGCGCGGTCGCGGTCGACTACGGCGAGCACGGCATCCGCGCCAATGCCGTCGCGCTCGGCTCGATCGCCGTCGAGCGCTACGCCGAAGACATAGCGCGCCTCGGCCCGGTCGCGGGCGCCCGGGTGGCGCGTGAAACCGGGCGGCTGCACGCCCTCGGACGGGTCGGTTCACCGGGCGAAGTGGCGGCAACCGTTGCCTACCTGCTGTCCGACCACGCCGGTTTCATCAGCGGGGCGACCATTCCGGTCGACGGCGGACGCTCAGTACTCGCGCGCGAGCCGAGTCCCTGACGGCGGGAGCCGCCCTCAGTGATCGCTGTGGTAGCCGGACCACGCTGACGCGCTCGGCGTGAATGCCGCCGCGACGCCGACACCGATCGCCAATGCGGCAACAAGCGCAAGGACGCGCACGATGCGACGCCGGGCCGCCGGGGTACTGATCGCGGGGCGCAGTTCGCGCCGGGTGGTCGTCACGGCGTCATACAGATGACCGAGAACGTGCAGCGCCATGATCGCGAACCACATGATGAAACTCGCCTTGTGTGCCGTCAGTAGCAGGCCCGCCTGGTCCGGACGCACGGCAAGCAGGCCGACGCCGGTACCGAGGACCACGAGGCTCGAGATGATCACCAGCGGGCCGAGCACGCGCATCAGCGGTGCGGGTGATCCTCTGCGGACGTAAGCGGGTTTGCCCGTGTAGTACCGGGCGAAGCGGTAGATCGTCGTGGCGCACTTGAGCATGACCGGCCCGAGCAGCAGCAGACCGACGAACACGTGCAGCGTGATCAGCCCGCGAATCTCGAGGATGGTGACGCCTTCGACGGCCAGCAGCACCACGAGAACCACGCCGTTGATCGCGGTCAGGCGCGCGTTGCCCTCGACACCCACGTCCTGCTGCTGCACCGGGTCATACACCGGGTCATGCACCGGGACACTCACGCGCGCCACCCGTTCGTCGACCAGGTGCCACCGTCGGCCGCCACGGCGAACGCCTCGTACCCGGCCACCTCGTCGATCCACTGGCGGGCGCCTGCGCCCATCGCGAACGCAGCTGTGGCAAGTGCATCGGCGCGTGCCAGGCGAGCGCCGACCACGGTCACGCTGGCGAGTTCGTCCGGGGCGAGCCCGGTGTGCGGATCGAGCACGTGGGCACCGCGCTCGGCGGTGCCGGAAGTGGCAACGGCCAGCCCGCTGCCGACTGCGACCCCGGCGAGTGCGCCTGGTCGAAGCGGGTGGGTGATTCCGACCCGCCACGGCTGACCGGGTAGTGCGTCGCCGACGCATTGCACGTCCCCGCCACCGTTGACGCAGTGGTTCGTCGAGCCGGCCGCGACGAGCCGGTCGCTTGCCTTCTCGATCGCCCAGCCCTTCACGAGCCCGGAAGGATCGAGGGAGCCGGCCGCATACGCCGAGAAGTATCCGAACGTCTCGACTTCGAGAGCCGCGCAACGGTCGAGAATCTCGCGGACCTCTGCCGAGCAGTCCGGCAGCGCGAGCTCGCCACGCCCGAGCCGGCTGATCTCGCTGTCGGGCCGGTAGGTCGAGAACGTCGCGTCCACCTGGTGCAGCCACGTGATCGCCGTATCGATCACGGATTCGTCCACGGCGGGCGGGCGGACGTCGAAGGAGAACACGGTGCCCATGCACTCGACGACGCGGCGCTGTGCCGGAAGCGTCGTCATCAGATGCCCGCCTTGTCCAGGGCGCTCTGCAACGACTGGATGTAGCCCGCACTCGTATAGCTGGCGCCCGAAACCGTGTCGATGTTCGCGCTCTGGGCCGAAAGGGTTTCCTGAAGCAGGATGGGCGCGGCATCGCTGTTGATCTGCTCGGAACGCCCGTCGTAGGCGGTCAGCTGCAGGAACGAGACGTTGCTGATCTTGGTCCCGGCGACGACAACCTGCACCTGGACGACGCCGTACTGCGTCTGGACGGCGTCGCCGGCGATCGTGTGGTTCGTCGCCGTACTGCTCGGCGACGACCCGCTTGGCGGCGTCGAGCTGTGCGAACCGGGCTTCGGTGGCGCGCTGGTGCCAGGAGATTGCGACGTCGGCGCGGAGGAGGTGGGGTCGCTGGGAAGCGCGGCGGACGGCAGAACGCCTGACGCACCGATCGGGTGGCCGTGCGACTTGAAGCTGAGCAGCGCAACGAGACCCAGCACGGTGCCGGTGATCGACAGGAGCACGCGTTTCATCGGTATGCCAGTCCTAGAAGACGAATGATTCGATGTGGATGTGGCGGCGCGGCACGCCCAGTTGCCGCAGCGAGCGCTCGGCCGCGGCCATCATCGGCTCGGGGCCGCACAGGAACACGTCACGCTCACCGATGTCCGGAACGAGGCGCGCGAGACGAGGCGCAGACAGGTGATCGTTGGCGCCGTGCCGGGGCGGGCCGACCAGGTAGTGCACGACTGCGCCGCGCTGCCCGGCGATCCAGTCGAGCTCGCGGCGCAGCACCAGGTCGTTCGGTGTTGCCGTCCGGTAGGCCAGGATGATGTCGCCCGGCGCTCCGGGCAGCGTCTCGAACAGCGTGCGCAGCGGAGTGATGCCGACGCCGCCGGCCAGCAGCAGCACCTTGCGCTGGCGGCGGCGCGCGGCCGTGAAGCCTCCGGACGGCCCCTCGGCGAGAACCCGGGCGCCGGGCCGCAGGGCGAGCAGGGCCGCGCTGTGGGCGCCGGCGATCTTGACCGTGATCCGCAGCAGGTCCGAGCGCGGCGGCGCCGACAGCGAGTACGGATTCGCGGCCCACCACAGGCCGCGGGTGAGGAATCTCCAGCGGAAGAACTGGCCCGCTTCGGCCCGCAGGACATGTAGGTCTCGCCCGGTGATGTAGACCGAGACCACGTCGGCGGACTCGCGTTCTACGGCGGCGACACGCAGATCGTGCCGAATGAATGCGTGGACCGGCATGATCACCCGGTACCAGAGCAGGGCAGCCCCGACGATCACGTACATCATCGACCAGAGCCAGCGTTCGGGCTTGTTGTTGACGAAGTCCGCGCCGGTGGAGAACTCGTGGCTGAACGCCAGGGCGACGGCGAGGTAGGTGTAGAGGTGGATGAAATGCCACGTCTCGTAGCTGAGCCGCCGGCGCGCCGCACGGGCCGAGGCGACACCCACGCCGACGAGCAACCCGACGGCGACGGTCGCCATCAGCACGTCCGGGTACGTCGTCAGCAATGTCGAGGTCTGATGCACCAGGCCCATCTGCGCGGTGACGGCATAGCCCCAGATGATCAGTAGGGTGTGCGCCACTGCCAGGCAGATCGTGTAGCGGCCGCCCATCGCGTGCCATCGCGCCAGGCGGTCCGTGCCGACGCCGCGCTCGAGCGCGGGAACCCGCGCCATCAGCATCAGCAGCACGACGATCGCATACCCGGCCAGAAGACCCGTGATCCGGCCGGCGTTGGTCAACCAGTCGCCGAGACCGCGCACCGCGGGCGTATCGCGCCACCACAGCGCCAGGACGGCGACCGCGCCGAAGGCGATCACGGACAGGGCGACACCGGCGGGCACCCGCAGGCCGGGCGGCATCGGCGCGCGCACAGGAGTCGGCCTTCGCGACACTGTCGCAGTCACCCAATTCCTCCCTTGATCGGACGCGCCGACCTTCAGGATCCGGTCCTGGGCTCTGCAATCCCTCTCAATGACCTGTGATCTGCCAGCTCAGAGGCGATTGAGAGCAAACTCAGAGGGTGAACCGCGATGTGGCGAGGATGCTGATCAGGTGAGCCGTCCGCGCCCACCAGATTCGGTCCGCGTCCTGTCCCGCCCGGGCGGTGGGCCGCTGCGCGCACTCGTCGTGGACGACGAGCCCGATCTCGCCGACGTCCTCGTCAGCATGTTGCGCATCGAAGGGTGGAACGCGCGGGCGGCCTACGACGGTGCCGCCGCAGTGGCGGCCGCACGGGAGTTGGGGCCGGATGCCGTCGTGCTCGACGTCGTCTTACCCGATACGGACGGCTTCGAGGTGCTGCGACGCCTTCGCGCCGACAACCCCTTGGTGTGCGTGTTGTTCCTGACCGCCCGCGATTCCGTCGAAGACCGGATCGCCGGCATCACCGCAGGCGGCGACGACTACGTCACGAAGCCGTTCAGTCTTGAAGAGGTTCTCGCCCGGCTGCGCGGCCTCGTGCGCCGCGCGGGCATCGCGCAGGCCGGTGACCCGCCGCAACTGGTGGTCGGCGACCTGACCATGGACGAGGACGCACGCGAGGTCCGGCGTGCCGACGCGCTGATCGAGCTCACCGCCACCGAGTTCGAGCTGCTGCGATTCCTGATGCGCAACCCGCGGCGCGTGCTGTCCAAGGCGCAAATCCTCGACCGGGTATGGAGCTATGACTTCGGCGGGCGCGCGCACGTCGTCGAGCTCTACATCAGCTACCTGCGCAAGAAGATCGATGCCGGCCGGCCGCCGATGATCCACACGGTCCGCGGGGTCGGCTACCTGCTCAAGGCCGCAGCTCCGTGAACGAGCCGGGTTCGCCGGTCAGGCGGCACCGTCGCCCCATGACGTTGCGTGGACGGCTCGTGGTCGTTCTGCTGGTCTGCCTGCTGGTGAGCTGCGCGGTCGTGGCCGCGGCGACGAGCTTCGCCCTGCGCCGGTTCCTGCTCGATCGGCTCGATCAGCAACTCGCCGCCGCCGGCAACCGCTATGCCGTCTCGCTCGAGCATCCCGGCGACCGCGACGCGGACGACCGTGTCCTTCAATCGGTCCCCGGGCAGCCGGGCGGCACGCTCGGCGCACGCATCGCCGACGGCGAGGTCACGGCCATGAACGTGGTGGGCGCTCCCAGCGCCAAGGCAAGCGGCACGCCCCCGAGCCGCGCGGCGCTCGTCGGGCTCGACGCGACGAACCGCGCACGGACCGTGAACCTTCCCGACTTCGGCGAGTACCGGTTGATCGTCAGTCGGGGCAACGACGGCGACATCCTGGTCACCGGACTGCCGGAACACCCGGTGGACGAGACGATCACCCGGCTGCTCGGCATCGAGACAGTGGTGTTCATCGGCGCATTGGTGGTCAGCGGTGTCGTCGCAGCTGTCTGGGTGCGACTCTCGCTGCGCCCGCTGACCCGCGTCGCCGCCACGGCGCTGCAGGTGTCTCGACTGCCACTCGCCAGCGGCGAGGTGTCGATCCCGGACCGGGTGACCGACGCGGCGCCCGGCACGGAGGTCGGGCAGGTGGCCGAGGCCTTCGACCACATGCTTGAACACATCGAATCGGCGCTGAGTGTCCGGCAGGCCAGCGAGGACCAGTTGCGCCGCTTCATCGCCGATGCGAGCCACGAACTGCGTACGCCGGTCGCGGTCATCCGCAGCCATGCCGAGTACGCGCAACGCATCGGAGTCGATCTTCCCCGTGAGGTCGGGCGTGCGCTCGGGCGCATCACGGCCGAGTCGGACCGGATGTCGATGCTCGTCGACGATCTGCTCCTACTGGCCCGGCTCGACTCCGGCCGCCCCCTCGTCCGTGAGCCGGTCGACCTCACCCGGGTGGTTCTCGACGCCGTGCGCGACGCGCAGATCGCCGGGCCCGAGCATCATTGGCGCCTCGATCTCGCCGACGCGCCGGTATCGGTGCTCGGCGACGAGCACGTCCTGCACCAGGCGCTCGCCAACCTGCTGGCGAACGCGCGGGCCCACACACCGGCCGGAACCACGGTCACCGTGGCGCTGCATCGCGAGGCGGGTGACACTCGTCCGGTCGTGCTGACCGTGACCGATGACGGGCCCGGCATCGCGCCGCACGTCCAGCCGCATGTGTTCGAGCGATTCGTCCACGGCACGAGTGCCGCGCGGCGGGCCTCAGCCGGATCCGGGTTGGGGCTGTCGATCGTGGCGGCCATCGTGCGCGCGCACGGTGGGCAGATCGACCTCGCCAGCACGCCGGGGCGCACCGAGTTCCGCATCGAACTGCCCGCCGCGCTCGCGGGCGAGTCGGCCTGACCGGCCGAGCGTCAGCGCTGGCGTTCGTAGGACTCGCGCGCCTCGGCGAGCTCAACGTGGTGCGCGGCCGACCACCGGCAGCCGGCGGCCATCGGCTCGAACAACGACCGGCCGAGTGGCGTGAGTTCGTACTCGACTCGGGACGCGATCCCGGGCCAGGCAGTGCGGGTGAGCATGCCGTCGCGTTGCATCCTGCGCAGGGATTCGGTGAGCACCTTCGGAGTGATTCCCCGCAGGGGCACCTCGAGTTCGGAGAATCGTCGTGGCCCGTCCTTGAGGCAGGTGAGGATCTTGGCGGTCCACTTGTCGCCTATTCGGATCGGTGGTGGATCGGCGCTGCACGTCGAGAACATGTCCGGGTCGAGAGGGCGTCCCACACCAGCAGGCTAACCACTTTCGTTGCGGAAAGCCGGGTCCTGGTCTCTACCGTCACAGCGACATCGATCGACAGACAACCGGGAGAGACCATGAGCAAGATCGTTGTATACGGCGCCGGCGGCCGCGCGGGACGCCGAGTCGTCACCGAGGCCACGCGCCGCGGGCACGACGTCACGGCGGTGGTGCGCCAACCGGCCAAGCACCCAGAACTTGCCGGCCCCGCCGTGACGGTGGTCGCGGGCGACGTCACCGACCCGGGGCTGGTGGCCAGCACCGCGGCCGGGCACGATGCCGCGATCAGCGCCGTGGCCGGCGTCGACGTCGACCCGCAGCAGCTCTTCCCGGCGGCGGCGAGCGCGCTGCTTTCGGGCCTGACAAAGGCGGGCGTGCCTCGCGTGGTCCTGATCGGCATCGGCACGACACTTAAGGGCGCCGATGGCGTTCCTATCTACGAGGCACCGGGATTCCCGGCCGAGGGCAAGGCGTTCTCGCTCGGGCATGCCGCCGCGCTCGACGTTCTGCGGGCCGCCGACAGCGAGGTCGACTGGCTGGTCGTCGCCCCGCCGCCGGTGTTCCTCGACGACGAGGCGACGCACGCGGGCACGTACCGTTTCGGCGGCGACATTGCGCTTGTCGAGACGGCCGGCGCCGCGCCGTTCTCGTACGCGGATCTCGCCGCCGCCGTCGTCGACCAGGTCGAGGACCCGACCCGGGCGCGAGCTCTGCTCGCCGTTGCCCGGTAGGGGGCTTAGACCGGCGCCGACGCCGGCTCCCCGGTGTGGACGGCCTCGAGTTCCCAGGCCTCGCGAGGTTGGCGGTGCAAACGCCAGTAATGCTCGGCGATATCGTCCGGATCGAAGGCGGTGCCCGGGGCTACGGTGCCGTACACGGTCACCGTCGCCGCGTGCACTCCGGACGGGCCGTAGTGCTCGTGCAGCATCGCGGTCAGCGCGCGTACCCCGGCCTTGCCGAGTGAGAGGCTGAGGTACTGCGCGACCGGTTCGGGCATCCCGCCGGTGATGATGAACGAGCCGTGACCGCGCGCGGCCATTGCGGGCGCGACGTGGGCCGCGGCGGTCACCGCGCCGACCACGTTGACCGCCCACGCGTCCAGGTGTTCCTGTGCCGAGAGGTCGCCCGGGGCGTCCTGTTGGATGATCGCTGCGTTGTAGACGACGACGTCGGGGGTACCGAACGCGTCGGTGGCGGCGTCTATCGCGGCTCGCAGGGCCGCCTCGTCCGTGCTGTCGGCGACCAGTGGCAGCATGGGCACGCCGAGCGGTTCGAGGGCGGCTGCCGCCGCGTCGACGGTCTGCTGGCGGCGCGCCACGAGCGAGACCGGCAACCCCTCGCGGGCGAACCTTCCCGCGATGGACTGGCCCAGTCCTGGGCCCGCGCCGATGACAATTGCTCCGGTCATGATGTTCTCCAGATGTGCCCGTGTGAGTTGACGGCCGCGACACTAAGGCCTCACATCAGTGTGAGAGTCAACCTGAGGTGACGCACGCCCCATCCGGGCGGCTGCCGTAATTGGCGCTTGCGCAGGCAGGTGGGATCCGTCCGCCGAGCTATGCCTGGCTCTTGCGTGGGCGTGCGGATCTGGTCTGGGCGGCGCGACTCGAGCCGGCCGCGACTGCGCGTTTGGCACGAGGCTTGGTGGCCGGGGGAGCCGTTACCAGGCGCACGAACAGATCCGCCGCCGCGGTCACCTGACGTCGGTCGTCGGTGATCAGCAGGTCGAGCAGCAGCCCGCGGGCCACCGCGAGCGAGAGCCTGGCCCGGTGCGAGGCTTCCGCGCGCGTGAATCCATGACGGCGATACAGCGCCGACAACGGCTCGTCCCACGCCGCGATGACGGTTTCGCGAAACGATGCCGTCCATGGCCGATCGTGCATCGCGTGGGAGTAGACCTCGAAGAACAGGCGCTCGGCGGGTGCCAGCGCGGGGTCGCTGATCCGTCGCCAGAATTCGCGGCTCACCTCGACCAGGTCGGCGTCGGTGCGTGTCAGCTCGGCGAGGAATTCGCGCTGCTGCGCCTCGATGCGCCCGACGATCTCGACGAGGAGGCCGTCGCGCGTGCCGAAGTGGTAGATGAGCATGCGGTGGCTGGTACCGACTGCGGCCGCGATCTCGCGCAGGCTCAGATGGCTGAAGCCGACCCGCTCCACCGCTTCGACGCAGCGTTCGAGCAGGAGCTCGCGGGCCGTTCCCTGTTCCGCTGTCACCGTCGGTTCCTTCGACACTGTCGGTTGCGAAGCGCGGGACGCATGCCTCGCCCCAGGCGAACGTGGACTTGCTCACTGCGCCTTGCCACTGCCCAGACGGGCGAATGTACCATCTGGTTCATACGATTGAGCTGACTTCGAGGCGGGTGCGCGGATGACTACCTACTCCCCGACGTGGTCCACGACCGAGGGGCCGCTCTACACCGTGACCGGTGGAGACTGGGACGAGGTCATCGCCGGAGCCGACGCCGGCGCCGACCGGATCCAGCTGAACTTCGGCCCTGTGCACCCGTCCTCGCACGGTGTGCTGCGGCTCGTTCTCGAACTCGACGGTGAGACGGTCACCGAATGCCGTCCGGTCATCGGCTACCTGCACACCGGAATCGAGAAGAACGTCGAGTACCGCACCTGGACGCAGGCCGTGCCCTACCTGACCCGGGCCGACTATCTGTCCTCGATGTTCACCGAAACCGCGTACTGCATGGCCGTCGAACGGCTGCTCGGCGTGCAGGTGCCAAGGCGCGCCGCGCTGATCCGCATCGCGATGATGGAGGTCAACCGGGTCAGCTCGCACTGGACCACGCTCGGCGCCACCGGGATGGAACTCGGCGCGCTCACCGTCATGACGAACGGCATGCGGGCGCGGGAGAAGTGCCTTGACGTGTTCGAACTCGTCAGCGGCCTTCGCCTCAACCATGCCTACGTCCGCCCCGGCGGCGTGGCTCAGGACCTGCCCGACACCGGCGTGCCGGCGCTGCGCAGGTGGGCGCGCATGATGACCGACGAACTCGACCAGCTCGAGCGCCTCGTCACCGGCCAGCCGATCTGGGTCAACCGGCTCAAGGACATCGGCTGGATCGGGGTCGAGGGTTGCCTCTCACTCGGCATCACCGGGCCGGTGTTGCGCGCTGCCGGCCTCGGTTGGGACCTGCGAAAGACCGATCCGGACCTCGGCTACGGCGAGTTCGAATTCGACGTGCCGGTGAGCGATCGCGGCGACTGCTGGGCGCGCTACGAAGTTCGGGTGGCGGAGATGCGCGAGTCGGTGCGGATCGTTGAGCAGGTGACCGACCGGCTCGCCGAGCCCGGCCCGGTCATGATCGACGACCCGAAGATCGCGTGGCCGGCGCAACTGGCGCTCGGACCGGACGGGCTGGGCAACTCGCTCGAGCACGTCGAGCACATCATGGCCGAGTCGATGGAGTCGCTGATCCACCACTTCAAGCTCGTCACCGAGGGTTTCCGGGTGCCGCCCGGTCAGGTCTACCAGGCCGTCGAATCACCTCGTGGCGAACTGGGCGTGCATGCCGTCGCCGACGGAGGCACCCGCCCGGCGCGCGTGCACCTGCGCGAGCCGTCCTTCATCAACATTCAGTCACTACCGCTGCTGGTCGAGGGCGGTCTGCTCTCCGACATCATCTCCTCGGTCGCCTCGATCGACTCCGTGATGGGCGGCTGCGACCGCTGACCCGACCGACGCGACCGGTCGGGTTGGCCACATCCGGTCTCGGCTAAGCACCTCCGTTGACGGCTGCTGTTGATCTCCGCGAGCATCAGGCCGTCATAACGTTTCAATCGTTACCACGCGTGTGGCTCGCTGGCCTGCGCATCGTGGATCGGAGCAGGCATGGCCTATGCGGGCGTCGGCGCGTTCAAGCGCGTGGCTCGAACACTTGCAATCTCGTCGACACTCGTACTGGCGGTCCCGATCGCGGCGGCGGCACATCCCGCTGCCGCCGATGCCGAACTCGGGCCGGGGATCCCGGCGTCGACGGACGCGCTGTGGCCGGCCGATCCGGATTGGCACCAGTACGTTCTCGCACCGTCCGGACCGAACGTGTCACCGGTGCGCGTCACGTCGGCCTCGGGGGCTGTCGACAATGCCGCCGGTCTGGTGAAGCGCGGCCGGCAAGCGACCACATTGACGAAGACGGCCGGCGGCCCGGATCCGGTGGTGGTCCTGGACTACGGCCGAAACGTTGGCGGAGTTCCGTACTTCCAGATCAGCAGCGCACGCGGTGACGCCACACTGCATGCGGCGTACTCGGAGGTTCTCGCATATCTCGGCCCGAGCGGCGACAACCTGGTGCTCACCGGTGCCTTCGGCGAGGACCTCAACCGGTACGACACCTATTCGATCAAATCAGCCGGCACGATCAGCAACCCCCGCATCCAGGGCGCCGAGCGATACCAGGAGATCCGGCTGACGACTCCGGGCACGGTCACTCTCACGGCGGTCGGCATCCGCTTCTCCTCGCTGCGAGCGGACTACGGCGGCTACTTCGTGTCCAGCTCCGATGTGCTCAATCGAGCCTGGTACCAGAGCGCCTACACCGTTCAACTCGACTCCCTGCCGGCCAACTCCGAGCCCGGGGTGCAGACGCCGCCGGTGATCGTCGATGGAGCCAAGCGCGACCGGAAGGTCTGGGGCGGCGACCTGCTCACCGCCGACCAGAACGCCTACTACTCGACGGGCGCGAGTGCGAACGTCAAGGGCAGCCTCGAAGTGCTCGCCCGACTACAGAGCCCCGAGGGCGAGATCAGCGGCCAGGCAACGCAGAACAGCAACGATTACTGGTCTGAGGCCTATTCGATGACGTGGGTCGCGGGCCTTGCCGAGTACTACCGATACACCGGCGACGCGGACTTCGCGCGCGAGCAGTGGCCCGCCGTGCAGCGCGAACTGGCCTGGAATGCATCGCACGTCGACGGGCGTGGCCTGCTGATCACGAACGGCTGGACCTGGCACCCGGTCGACGGGCAGCAGTTCGAGGGCGCCATCACGGCTGACAACGCGCTCTATTTCCACGTGCTACAGGGCGCCGCTGAGTTGGCGGCCGGGCTCGGTCACGACGGCGAAGCCGTCGGATACCGGCAGCGCGCTGCCGTGCTCAAGGATGCGATCAACCGTGAATTGTTCAACCCGGCAACCGGCGAGTACGACATCAGCGATACGCGCCGTGGTCACGCGGCGCAGGATGCGAATGCTCTTGCCGTGCTGTACGGGATCGCTCCGGCCGGGCGGGTCGCCGCGATCCTGACCGCACTGCGCGATCGGCTGTGGACGCCCAACGGGCCGCTCGCGTTCTCGCCGAGCACCGGGCTGCTCGGCGCGTACTCCGAGACCGGTGAACGGGTCGGCGCAATCAGCCCGTTCTCATCGGCGCTGGAGTTGTGGGCGCGGCTGTCCGCAGGCGACACGGCCGGTGGGCTCACGCTGCTGCGCACGCTGTGGGGCCCGATGGCCGACCCGCACAATCCGCTCTACAGCGGCACCACCTGGGAGGTGCTCAATCCGGCCGGGCAGCCGGGGTTCGGCTCGGTCACCAGCCTGTCGCACGCATGGGGCGCTGGCGCGGCACCGGCATTGTCGGGCTACGTGCTCGGCGTTCGGCCGCAATCGGCCGGGTACCGCACCTGGCTCGTCGAACCGCAGCCCGGCGACCTGGCCTGGGCACAGGGCCGAGTCCCTACGGCATATGGCGGTCTGGGCGTGAAGTGGGGCCATCGCGGTGGCGTCTTCGCAATGGAGGTCGTCGCGCCCACCGCGACATCGGGCACGATCGGCGTGCCGCGATTGGACGCCCGCGACATCTCCGTGCGCGTCAACGGTCACATCGTGTGGGATCGCGATGGCTTCCACCGGGCCGCGGGGGTTCGCGCGGCCCGGCAGGACGAGGCACACATCTATCTCGACGTCACGAAGGGCGGCCGGTTCAGGATCGAGACCAGCCGCAGCTGAGAACCGGCGTCGCAGCGGCGATTGCCGGCCTGGTGGCAGGAAAGTCCGCGCGCACGGCACGCGGAACGCTCGCGCGCCGGCATTCGCCGTTGGATCGTGAGGCTCATGACCGACTCAGCTGCTGACCCTTTGATCCAGGCCGTCCACGTCGATGACATCTCGCCCGTCGAGGTGTGCCCCGGCATCGTTCGCCGCCCGCTGCCTGCCTCTTCCTTCGCCCGCGCGTGGCTCATCGATTTCGAACCCGGTTCGGTTTGGCCGGCAGTGGATCACCATCGCTCGGAGGAGCGGTACTTCGTCCTGGACGGCGAGATCATCGACAACGGGCAGCGGCTGCGGGCGGGCAGCTACGTCGTCCTCGCCGCGGGTTCGAGTCACCGTCCGCGCACCGAAACCGGCGCGCGCATCATCGGCATCAACGACGCCCGGGGCTGATCACCGCTGCCTCGATGGACGCTTAGTGATCATGGAAGTTCTTGGGTATAGGACTTCCATGACTACATGGAGACGAGAACGGAGCACAAGGCGTCCGGCCGCACGCGGCCACTCGATCAGCCTTCTGGGAGCCGCACTTGTCATCTGGCTGATCATCGGTGCGGTTGCCGCGGGGCAGCGCCACTACTTCCACAACTCGCGCGAGACCTGCGCCAAGGCCGGAACCATCGCCGTCACGATCATCGCCGGCCCGCTGAACTATGTCGGCGCCAACCCCAAGATCGGCTGTCACCTTCCGCAGCCGAGCCGGTGACCAGCCGCTGTCAACTCGTCGACTCGCGGTCCCTGCCGGCAGAGATCCATGGCAAAGGCCACTGCGCGCTTGTTGATCAGTTGCCCCGTCGTAGTCGATGGTCGCCACGCGAAAGGACCTCTCCAAGGTGACCGCGGAGACCGGACAGGTGCTGCACTGCGCCATCAGCGCCGATCTACAGGGGTGCAGGTGCGGGCGGGCGCCGGCTCCATCAGGCGACGGCCTCGGAGCATTCGGTCATCTGCCGGGGAGATTCCGGCCAACCGTGCATCCTGCACGGAATCTCGGTCGATCACCGGGCCAAGGTCACTCCGTAACGCGTCGCGGCTTGGTAGGCCCACCTATGCTCGGGGGATGGTTGGGCGGCGATCGACCAGGATCCGGCGCACCGCCAAGGCCATCGACCGGTGGGACCTCGCCGTCGGCGCGCGCATCGCTCGAACGTCGTTTCCCGCACCGATCGATCGCGGTCTGCCGCTGCTCACGCGGGCCGCGGACCGCTCCGTGTTGTGGGCCGGCGTGTCGGTCGCGCTCGCCGCGACGGGCAAGAGCAGGTTGCGCCGGGCGGCGGCCCGCGGCCTCGGCTCGATTGCCGTCGCCAGCCTGTTGGCCAATCAGGTCGCCAAGCGCACGGTGCGCAGGCGGCGACCACTGCTCGAGCACATCCCGATCGCGCGCATCGCTCATCGCGTCCCGATCTCCAATTCGTTTCCCTCGGGCCATTCGGCCTCTGCTGCGGCGTTCGCGGTGGGGGTGGCGGTCGAGGCTCCCGAGTTGGCCGTGCCCATAGGCGCACTCGCCGGCGCCGTCGCGTTCTCCCGCATCTTCACCGGTGTGCACTTCGCCAGCGACGTATTCGTCGGAGCTGCGATCGGTGCAACAGTGGCGGGCGTCGGCGCCGCGGTGGTTCCCGCGCACCATTCGCAACCGGCGCGACCCGCCGACGAGCCGAAGCGGCCACAGCCGCCCCGGCCGACCGGACGTGGTCTCGTCGCGGTGATCAACTGCCGCTCGCACGACGGCGGTCCGAGCCTTGTCGAGCAGTTGCGAGAGGCGCTTCCGCACGCCGAGTTCGTCGAACTGCCTGCCGAGAGTGGCTCGGACGAACTGGACGAGGCGCTGCGCGCGGCCGCGAAGCGGGCCGAAGTGCTCGGCGCGGCCGGGGGCGACGGCACGATCAATGCCGCAGCCGCCGCGGCGATGGCAGCCGACCTGCCGTTGCTCGTGATCCCGGCGGGCACGTTCGACCATTTCGCCAAGGACCTCGATCTCGACGAGGTCGCCGACGCGATCGAGGCAGTGCGCACCGGACGGGCCGTGCGGGTCGACGTCGGCGAGGCTGACGGCCGGCCGTTCCTGAACACGGCGAGCCTTGGCAGTTATCCCGAATTCGTGCGGATCAGGCAGCGCTTGGAGCAACGGCTGGGCAAACCTGTGGCCGCCGCGGTGGCGATGGTTGTGGTCCTGCGCCGGTGCCCGCCGCTGGTTGCCGAGATCGACGGGGTTTCGCGCCGTCTGCTGCTGGTGTTCATCGGTAACGGCGACTACCGGCCGCGCGGATTCGTGCCGCGCTGGCGGCGGCGGCTCTCGACCGGCCGGCTGGACGTGCGTCTCGTCGACTCGTCGCGGCCGGGTTCTCCCTGGCGGCTGGTCGCCGGTGCGCTCACCGGCGATCTCTACAGGAGCAGTCGCTACATCGAGGCACTTCGCGATCGGGTATCGGTGAAGCTCACCGGTGAGACGGGCTTCCTGGCGCGCGACGGCGAGATCGAGCAGGCGCCGAGCGAAGTCAGCTTCGGGATTCGGCGCCAGGCGCTGACCGTCTATCGCGGCGACCCCCGGGCTGACTCAGCCGGCGGTGCCAGACCTCGCCGCTGACCCTCGCGTGCTGCGACCCTCGCGGACGAACCGCCCGGCCTGTTCGAGCGCGTCACTGGCTTCGGGCAGGCACGACCAGAACAGTCGATCCACGGGCAGAACAGCACGACGCGACCGGGCATCGGTGTGCCGTGCTGCTTGAGGCTGACCAGAAGGGACACGACCGGGCCGGCACCGGACGAGTCACCGGCGATGGTGAGCCAACCGGGTTTCGCGCCGTCGTCGAGCATCCAGAGATATGCGCGTCGTGCGTCCTCGAGCGCCGCCGGGAAGGGGTGCTCCGGGGCCAGCCGATACTCGGGAAGCAGCACACCGCAATCGGCTGCCACCCGGGCGGATGCTGCCCGATCTCACGCAGTCGCTCCGGCCGGCCGCGAGCGACGTCGTCCCGTCCGCACCGATGAGCTTTACGCCGATTCGTCGTCTTGATTGAGCAGCTGCGACCGCCGATGTCGAGTTCCGGGCGGCTGCTCCGACCTACGTACGAGAGCCACCGAAAACGACCCGACGAGGAGACCGACATGACCTCCCTGGCAAGAACCGACCGATCCCGATGGCTGGCGCTCTACGTGCTGTGCGTGGGCATGCTGATGATCGTCCTCGACGCGACGATCGTGAACGTGGCGCTGCCGTCCATACAGGACGATCTCGGCTTCTCCCAGAACAACCTCGCGTGGGTGGTCAACGCCTACCTGATCGCCTTCGGCGGGCTGTTGCTGTTGGCCGGGCGGATCGGTGACCTGATCGGCCAGCGGCGGATCTTCCTGATCGGGCTGACCGTGTTCACCGGGGCGTCACTACTGTGTGCCGTTGCGCAGAGCCAGGCGGTGCTGGTCGCCGCGCGGTTCGTCCAGGGCATCGGCGGCGCGCTGACCTCCGCGGTCATACTCGCCATGATCGTGACGATGTTCCCGGAGCCGCGCGAGCTGGCGAAGGCGATCGGCGTCTACGGATTCGTCGCGTCGGCCGGCGGTTCGATCGGGCTGCTCGCCGGCGGCGTGCTGACCTCAGCGCTCAACTGGCACTGGATCTTCTTCGTCAACCTGCCGGTGGGCATCGCCACGGCATTCTTCGCCGTGCGGCTAGTCCCGAACCGGGAGGGTGTCGGTCTGCGCGAAGGCGCCGACGTGCCGGGGGCCGCCCTGCTGACGGCCGGGCTCATGCTCGGCGTGTACACGATCTTGCAGGTCAGCCAGCACGGCTGGGCTTCGGCGCGGACGCTCGTGCTGGGCGGAGTCGCTGTCGTACTGCTGGCCGCGTTCCTCATCCGCCAGGCGCGCATCGACAACCCGCTGATGCCGCTTCGCCTGTTCCGCTCGCGCAACGTCGCCGGGGCGAACATCGTCCAGGCGCTGCTCGTCGCCGGCATGTTCGGGATGTTCTTCCTCGGCGCCCTGTACCTGCAGCAGATCCTCGGCTACGACGCACTCGGCGTAGGGCTCGCCTTCCTCCCGGCCATGATCGTCATGGGTGCTATGACCCTGCGCTTCGCCGGACCGCTCGCCGCACGCTTCGGCGCCCAGCCGACGCTGGTTGTCAGCCTGGCGCTCCTCGGTGCCGGCCTGCTGCTGTTCGCACGGACACCGGTGCACGGCAGCTACCTCGCCGACATCATGCCGCCGATGTTGCTCGTCGGCTTCGGTGCGGGGTTGGGTTTCCCGACCCTCATGACGCTCGCGATGTCCGGTGCCACCCCGAGCGACTCGGGCCTTGCGTCTGGCCTGGTCAACACCACCACGCAGGTCGGCGGGGCGGTCGGGCTGGCAGTGCTGTCGACCTTTGCCGCCGAGCACACCGCCTCTCTCAAGGCGCACGGTCAGGCAACCGCATTCGCGCTGAACGCGGGCTACCACCTCGCATACGTCATCGGCGCCGGACTGCTGGCCGTCGCGGTCGTCAGTGCCGTCGCGGTGCTGCGCCCGAGCGGGGCGCCTGACGTCGAGGCGGAGCAGCCGGACGCGGAGCGCACCGCCACCGGTGCGGAACCGGCGTACGCCGACTGAGCACCCCCCGGGGCCGTCGCATCGGCGCGCTTCGCGTTAGGCGGGCGCGCCGGTGCGGCGTTGCTACATGTGTGCGGCGCCGGCCTTGATCGCCTCGCGGATGCGGAAGTAGGTGCCGCACCGGCAGATGTTGCGCAACTCGTCGAGGTCGGCGTCGCTGATGTCACGACCCTCGGCGCGCACCTGGCGGACCTTCGCGACGGCGGCCATGATCTGCCCGGGCTGGCAGTAGCCGCACTGCGCGACGTCCTGATCGAGCCAGGCCTGCTGCATCGGATGCAGGTCGGCGCCGGTGGTGGCCGGCAGGCCCTCGATGGTGGTGATCTCGTCCGTCGCTGCGATGTCGGAGATCCGGACGGAGCACGGGTTGAACGCCTTGCCGTTGATGTGGCATGTGCAGGCCTTGCAGACGTTGAGCCCGCAGCCGTACTTGGGCCCGGTGAGGCCGAGGATGTCGCGCAGCACCCAGAGCACCCGAAGGTCGTCCGGGCAGTCGACCGAGACCCGCTTGCCGTTGAGCGTAAACGTGTGAGTGGGCACGGATGCTCCCTAGAACGTGTGGTCGAGGCCGTCGGTGGGACTCTGCGGGATCGGCGGTACGGCCGGCAGCGGCTCGAATCCGAGCGGGCCGTCGTGGTTTATCGGGAAGCTGCCGGGCACGGTGCCGGTAGCGCGGGCGTAGGCGCACGCGACCGCCGCGAACGACGCGGCGACGCCGAGTTCGCCCGCACCGCCTGGCTGGCCGGTCGTCGCTGGCATCACGATGACCTTCAGGTCGAGCGGAACGTTCCACTGCCGCGTGTAGAAGTAGTTGTCCCAGCTGCCCTCGAGCAGCAGCCCGTTCTTCAGATGCAGGCTCGAACTCAGGGCGAGCGCGATGCCGTCCATGACTCCGCCCATCATCTGCGCCTCGAGGCCGCGCGGATTGATAGGCAGGCCGACGTCGACGACGAACACCGCCTTGGTGACCCGAGGCCCGCCGACGCCGTCCTCGATCCGGCGGTTCACCGTCTGCGGGCGGCAGTCGATCTCGACCAGGGCCGCGCAGACACCCTTGTATTCAGCGTGGAACGCGATGCCCTGCGCGGTGCCCGCGGGCATCGACCGACCCCATCCGCCGACCTGCGCGGCCTTGTCGAGGACGGCCCGGGAGCGGTCGTCCTTGAGGAACGCGTGGCGGAACTGGTACGGGTCCGTGTGCATCGCCTTGGCCAGTTGATCGACCACCAGTTCCTGCGCGACACAGACGTTGGGGGAGTAGATGTTGCGCATGCTGCCGGTGTGAAAGCCCAGGTCGACCTCGTTGAGCAGCTGGGTGGTCAGCCCGAAGTTGTAAGGCACATTGGCGGTCAACTCGAAGATCGTCTCGGAGAAGCCGAGGAAGTTGCCGCCGGGCAGCTTGGTCACCATCGCGCTGATGATCTCGCCCAGGCCGTGACTGAAGTCGGTCGAGACACTCGTGTGCCGCTGCTCGAAGGTGAGCACGTTGCCGGCGAGGTAGGTGGCGCGCACCCGCGACGTGCACATCGGGTGGGTGCGGCCGTGGCGGAAATCGTCGGTGCGGTGCCACATCAGTTTCACCGGCTTACCCATCTTCTGCGAGATCTCCGCCGCCTCCAGCGCGGCGTCGAAGAACAAGTGCCGGCCGAACGACCCGCCGCCCTGCACGACGTGCACCATCACCTTGTGCTGCGGCAGGCCCAGCCGGGTTGCGATCGTCTGCTGCGCGACGATCGGCGACTTGAGGCACGACCAGATCTCGGCGCTGTCGGCCCGGACGTCGGCGATCGCGCAGTTCGTCTCGAGCGGGGAGTTGCTGGCGAAGGGAAAGGTGAATCGCGCGTCGACGGTTCTGGTCAGCAGAGGCACCTTGGGCACGGTCATCGGCAGTTCGGCGTTCTTCAGCTCGCGCAGAACCGTGTCGTCGGACTTATCGTCCTCGGTACCGGGACCCCACGACACGTCCAACGCTCGAACGGCGTCGATGCACTGCCCGAACGTCTCGCCGCGCACGGCCACGCCGGTCGAAACGGCCACCACGTCGGTGATGCCCGGCATGGCGCGCACGGCGTCGATGTTCTGCACCGACCGGACGGTGCCGTTGATCGTGGGTGGGCGGCACACCATCGTCGGTATCGCGCCGGGCACGTCCAGGTCCATCGCGAACTTCTTGCGGCCGGTGACCGCAGCCAACGCGTCGATACGGTTCTGCGGCGTGCCGACCAGGGCGAAATCGGCCTGATGCTTGAGACGCACCGACACCAGCGTCGTCTTCGAGGCAGCGGCCGCCGACGCCAGCGATGCGTAGCTCGCCTGCTTGCCCGATGCCGACTGCACGGTGCCGCCCCGCGTGGTGAGCGACTCGACGGGCACATTCCACTGCGTGGCCGCGGCCTGCAGCAGTCTCTGCCGCGCCAGCGCGGCGGCCGTCCGTACCGGGGTGTACAGGGAGCGAATCGAGTTCGATCCACCGGTCAGCTGGTTGAACAGCAACTCCGGGCGCGCATCTGCCAGGGACATGTCGATCTTGTCGAGCGGTAGGTCGAGTTCCTCGGCGATGAGCATGGCGACCGAGGTCGTGATGCCCTGGCCGACCTCGGCCCGGGGCAGCTCGAATGACGCGCTCCCGTCGGGGTTGAGCGTGATGGTGATCAGGTTGGACGTCGGCGTCGCCGCGAGAGTGAGCAGATCGCCGAGGTCCATCAGGTCGGAGGGCTCCGGCGGCGACGGGACCATTGCACCGGCCGCATGCGGGGTCATCGCGTCCGTGCCGAGCTTCGCGGCGACCACCAGCGTCGGCGCGGCGAGGACGTACCCGAGGAACCGGCGGCGCGGAAGGCGCGGAAGGCTAGGTCTCGTTTCGGCAGGCTCGCCGGCGGACTCCGCGCTGGAGTGGGCGCTGGAGTGGGCGCTGGATTCGGCCGGGACAGGCTGACTCGACATTTCGGCGATCCCTTCGCTGCATCCGGCGGCAGTGTGGCGGATATTTCGCATTCGTGCGAGCCGAAATGGCAGCTAGATCACGAAACGTGCGCGGTGGGTCAGATTGCCGGGCGGCCGGCCGTTTCGGCGAGCTGGCGATAGGCGCGCAGCGCCGCGTGTCGAGCGGTGAGCTCGGCGAAGGGCAGGTCGGGCACCACGTCATCGACCGGCCGCCCTGCCGCGAACGCGGCCTGGATCGCCTGGGCCACCGAGGCCAGCAGGTTTCGCTGGTCGGCGACGAACGCCGCATCGACGACCTTGCCGTGGCCGGGCACGACCGAGCCGGTCGCAGTCTGCTCGAGGCGGCTCAACGTCACCGGCCAGTCGAGGGGAAAGGCGTCCTCGAACCAGGGCGCTCCGCTTTCGCGGACCAGGTCCCCGGCGAAGGTGACGTTCGCATCCGGCACCTGCACGACGATGTCGCCGTCGGTGTGTCCGCGGCCCAGGTGCCGCAGCACGACCGTCCGGTCGCCGAGGTCGAGGGTCGCCTGGGAGTCGAGGAGGCGGTCGGGGACGACGATCTCGGCGCCGGCCAGAGCGTCTCGGCCCGCTTCGTCGGCGTTCGCGCGCAGGTTGGTCAGATGCGTCGCGCCATCGGCCGTCAAACTTGCCGCGCACCGGGTGTGGCCCCAGATCGCCGCCGGCCGGAACGCGCTGTTGCCGAGCACATGATCGAGATGGGCGTGGGTGTTCGCGACCACCCACGGCAGCGCGGTGACAGTCCGGACGGCCTGTGCGAGCTCGCGCCCTTCAACGGGCGACACCCGCGTATCGACGACCAGGCACCGTTCGCGCCCGACGATCAGTCCGACGTTGAGATCCCACGATTCGTGGCGGCGCAAATACACGTGTTCGCCGACCTCGGTCCAGCCAGTAGCCACCGGGCGACATTACGTGCTCGACTAGTTTGCAACTATGCCGATGATCACGGTGCAGATGTATCCCGGCCGAACACACGAGCAGAAGTCCGCCCTCGCGGCGCGGCTCACCGAGGTGTTTCTCCAGACGTGCGGCTCGCCCGGGCAGTCCGCCGACGGCGTGTGGGTCGTCATCGACGAGGTGCCCAAGCAGAACTGGGCTGTGGGCGGCAGGCTGCCGTCCCCGCCGGCCTGATTCCCCGTCACGCCCTGGGCTTTATTGCGCTGTGCCGTCAGCCGCTGTGCCGTTAGCCGCGAGGCGCGAAGCCGGGAAGCACTCCGGAGAGGACCCGCGTCCGGGCCGTCGACGATCTCGAAGGGCACCGCCGCTGATGACGAGCACCGAACAACGGGTTTCGTTGGGTGCGTTGTTGGCGATCTGCCTCGGCTACTTCATGGTCATCCTCGACACCACCGTGGTGAACGTCGCGCTACCCGCGCTGCGCGCGGACCTCGGCGCCGGCGTCGGCGGGCTGCAATGGGTCGTCGACGGCTACCTGCTGATGCTCGCGGCTCTTCTGCTGTCCGGCGGCACGCTCGCCGACCGGCTCGGGGCACGGCGGGTCTTTCAGATCGGGCTGGGGCTGTTCGTCGTCGCATCTGTCGGCTGCGGCGTGGCGCCCAACATCGCGGTCCTGGTGGCCACCCGGGTCGCTCAAGGCGTGGGCGCAGCGCTGTCCGTGCCCGCCTCGCTCGCCCTGCTGCGGGCGGCCTACCCCGATCCCGGCGCTCGCGCCCGCGCGATCGGCGTCTGGGGTGGAGTGGCCGGAGTCGCCGCTGCCGCCGGTCCGATCCTCGGCGGCCTGATCGTCGATGCGCTGTCCTGGCGTTGGGTGTTCTTCGTCAACGTGCCGATCGGGCTGGCCGCCATGGCCTTGACCGCTCGGCACGTGCCTGCCCCGAATCCCCGACGACGTCCGCTGGACCTGGTGGCGCAGGCGATCGGTGTTCTGACGCTGACCGCGCTGACGTTCGCACTGATCCGGGCCGGGCAGTCCGGGCTCGATGCGCCGGTGATCGGTGCGGCGGTCGTGTGCGTCCTGGGCCTGTCCGCATTCCTGGTGATCGAGCGAACGGTCGCCGACCCGATGCTTCCGCTCGGGATGTTCACGAACGCAAGCTTCTGCGCAGGCAACGCCGTGGGCCTGCTGATCAACCTCGGCTTCTACGGCGAGCTGTTCGTGATCAACCTCTATTTCCAGCAGGTTCGGCACGACTCCGCAGTCGTGGCCGGGCTGGCCCTGCTTCCGCAGATGGGCGTGGTCGCCGTTGCGTCGGCCGTCTCCGGGCGGGTCACGTCTCGGGCCGGCTCGCCGCGCATCACCATGTTCGTCGGCCTGCTCATCGGCGCGGCGGGCCTGCTCGCGCTCGTCGTGGTCGGCACGCACACCGCCTATGCGCTGCTGGTCGTGCCGATGGCTGCGGCCGGATTCGGCATGGCGTTCACCATGCCGGCCGCCACCACCGCCGTCATGGAGGGCGCGCCCGGCGAACGGGCCGGCCTGGCCTCCGGCGCGATCAACGCAGCACGGCAGGTCGGCAGCGTCATCGGGGTGGCGTCGCTCGGTGCTCTGGTCGGCGCCGGCGGGTTGCACGTGCCGGGCATCCGCCTCGCTCTCGTCATCGCGGCAGCGGCCTTCCTCGGCGGCGCCGTGGTCACCGCGGTTGTCATCCGTCCGGCTGTGGCGGTGCCGCGCTAAGTGCCGACTAGCTCTTGCGCCCCGCCACGTTGTTGACGGGGGCAACGCGGGTGCGCGGGTCACGGGTGGCGCGGTGGGTGCTGCGGGCGCGCGGGGCGTTCGGCGGGCGGTGCACCTCGCGGTGGGTGGGCACTTGTGCTCTGGGTGGGCACTTGTAAGTGCCCACCTGCGCCGCAACTGCCCACCTGAGCAGTGGCCTTGTGTGGGCGATCAGGCAAGGCGTGCCGTCAACAACCTCCGGGGTCTCGACAACTATCCGCAGCGGCGCGACGCAGGCGGTGGGACGTCGGGGTTCGGCGGCATCGGTGCCGGGGCCGGGGGAGTTGGCGGACCGGGAGTTGGCGGAGGTGGCCGGACAGGCGTCGGCGGCTCAGGCCGCGGAAACGGCTCTGGGCGTATCGGGTCGGGTGGATGCGGTGGCACGTCCGGTTCGGTCGGCGGACTGACCGCCGACAGCGCTGACATCGCCCTCGGTGCCTGGCACTCGATGGTCTGCATGAATCGCCTCACCTCCGTCGGTAGCGGGCCGTCACGTTGCGCCGCCGTTCAGGTATCGCGCAAACCAGTCGCCGGCAAGGACCGCGACGCGCTCGAGTGTTCCGGCCTCCTCGAACAGATGGGTCGCGTGGGGCACGACGGCCAGTTCGCGCTCGCATGCCATTGCCTCGATTGCCTGCCGGTTCAGGTCCAGCACGACCGGATCACGTTCGCCGACGATGAGCAGTGTGGGCGCGCGTACCTGCGAGAGGGCCTCACCTGCTAGATCGGGACGCCCTCCGCGGGAGACGACGGCGCGCACCCGTTCGGTGTCATTCCCCGCCGCGACAAGGGCGGCGCCCGCCCCGGTGCTTGCGCCGAAGTAGCCGAGCGGCAGGGCTGCCGCAGCGGGACGGCCGCTCAGCTCGTCCGCGGCGAGTTGCAGTCGGTGCGCCAGTAGGGCGATGTCGAAGCGCTTGTGCTGGTCGGCGAGATCCTCTGACACGCTCAGCAGATCGATGAGCAGTGTCGCGATGCCGCGTGCGGTCAGTGCGCCGGCGACCATCCGGTTGCGCGGGCTGCGCCTTCCGCTACCGCTGCCGTGCGCGAACACGACGACCCCGGTGGGGTCGGATGGGACGGACAGATCGCCGACGATGGTGCCGGCCGGACCGACCGGGACCTCGACGGTATACGCCGCGACCTCACCTGCCCCGCCGTCGCGCCGACTCATGGCCTCCCGCCCCTGCCGTCGCATCGTGCCTACCCGTGCCACCCTCTCACCGAAACGCAGGAGCCCAGCCCTGCGGCGCTCAGGGGAGCGCGTCGCCCTCGGGGCGCACGAAGTCCCGGGTGCGGATGAGCGCGAGCGACAAGACTCCGCTGACGAGCGCGATGATCGCGGCGACGAGCAGGACCCGATTCAGGCCTGTGGTGAACGCGGCACGTGCCGCCACCGCAACCGGGCCGCGCTGCGCAGGTGGCAGGCCGTTCAGCGCACCGCTGAACTCGCCGTTGGTCAGCGAGGCACCGATCTGGGCTGCGCGTGCGCCCAGACCCGAGACGTGGGCGAGGTTCGCCGCGACTGCGGTATGGACGCGGCTGGCGAACAACGAGCCGAGCAGCGCGATCCCCGTCGCGATGCCGACCTGCCGAAACGTCGAACTGATGCCCGATGCCATGCCGGCTTGCCTCGGCTGCACGACGCCGACTGCGGTCGAGGCGAGTGGCGGGTTGATCATTCCCACGCCGACGCCCGCCACGATCAGCCCGGGAACGAGATGGGTCCAAAGCGATCCGGCATTGAGCCCGCGCATCAGCAGTAGGCCGACGCCGACGATGATCAGACCGGGGCCGATGAGCAGGCGCACCGGCACGTGGGACGAAAGTCGCCCGGCCACGCCGGCAACGACGAAGATGCCCGCAGACGCGGTGAGCAGGCGCAAGCCGGTTCCGAACGCGGAGAAGCCGAGAACGTCCTGCAGGTAGAGGGTGAGGTAGAGCAGCATCGCGAAGATCGATGCCGAAACCCCGAACGCCGCGATCGCTCCGCCGGTGAAGGTTGGCTTGCCGAACAGCGACAGGTCGAACATCGGATGCCGGCCGATGAATTCGAGGACGAGGAACGCGACGATCAGCACAGTGGCGGCCGCGAAGCATCCCAGCACGAGCGAGTCGGTGAATCCCCGCTCGCTGGACTTGATCAAGGCGAACACCAGGAACGACAGTGCGGCAGTGAACGTGACGAACCCGAACCAGTCCGGACGTCGCGGTAAGGGATCACGTGACTCTTGCACGCGGGTGACGGTGACGAAGATGACGACGGCGCCGATCGGCAGATTGACGAAGAAGATCCATCGCCAGGACAACCCGGAGGTGAGCGCGCCGCCGACGACCGGACCGACAGCGACGGCGAGTCCCGTTACGGCGCCCCAGATGCCGAACGCCGCTCCACGGTCCTTGCCGCTAAAGGCGTCGGCAAGCAAGGCGAGCGACACCGCGAACATGATCGCGCCGCCGACACCTTGCAGGCCTCGTGCGAGTTCGAGGAACAGCGTTCCGCTGGCGACACCGCACAGCAGCGAGGCAAGGGTGAATCCGGCGACGCCGATGAGGTACAGCAGGCGCCGCCCGAACAGGTCGGCAAGCGATCCGCTCGTCAGTAACGCGGCGGCGAGCGTGAGCGCGTAAGCGTCCACCACCCACTGAAGATCCGCGAAGCTGCTGCCGAGGTCTTTCTGGATGTCGGGCAGGGCCACGTTCACGACGGTGATGTCGAGCAGAAGCATGAAGGTGCCGAGGCACACGGCCAAGAGCGTCCACCAGCGATTTTCGGCAGTACTCTGCCTGACTGCGGCGCCGGCCGGACCGGCGCTCTGGTCCACATCTCCACGAGCCATCTGCGCTCCCTCGTCGTCCAAGCCGGAACGCCCATTCTTTCCGGCTACCCGACCGCTTGCACCTCTGGCCCGGGCCTTTCGTCTTGACTAATCCGAGCGTTCCGGTCGATATGCGATCGAATCCGCGGGCGAGACCTGTGACCATGGGTGCATCACGCGCTACCGTTCGGAGTAACCCACGCTCGGCGGCGACAGCTTTTCACCGGATCGGTTGCGCCGCAGGTCGCCGGCTCTGGGGCCGCTGATGAGGACGGCTACACCGCTACGACTGGTGTTCGACCCGGTCGGCGACACGCTTACCGCAGCGCGTGCCTGCGAGGCAGAGGTGTTTCTGCGCGTATACGGCAATACGCTCGCCGAACTCGAATTCGAGTACGGCCCGTACGAGGACGCTTCGGTGTTCCTGGTGCTCACCGATCCAGGCGGCGACGTCGTGGCGGCTTGCCGGCTGATCACGCCGAGCGACGCCGGACTGAAGACGCTCAACGACGCCGGGCGCGAACCCTGGCAGGTGGACGGCCTGAGATCTGCGTTCGCCGCGAAACTCGACCCGTGGCGCACCTGGGACGTTGCCACGATCGGGGTCCGCGCGAATGTCGGCGCCGCCCGGATGTTCGCGGCTGCCGCGCTGTATCACGGCGTAGCGCTAGCGGCGCACCTCAACCGCATCCTGTCGATCGTGATGATCATGGACGAGCGGGCCCGGCGGCTGCTCAGCGCGATCGGCGTCATGACGCAGCCACTGCCCGGAACGCACGCTGCGCCGTACCTGGGCTCGCCGGCCAGCACCCCGATTTACGGCCACCTCGACCAGATGGCCGACCTGCAGCGTCGGCTCAATCCCGATGCGCATCGCCTGATCGGTCAAGGCGTGGGTCTGGACGGGGTGACTGTGCCGGAGCAGGCTGCGTTCCTTCTCCCCGAGCGGGTAAGGGCGCAGCCGGTGAGCGCCGGGAACTCTTCACTCGTGAGGCGCGGCTAGGCACGTTCGGCCGCCAATCGGTGTCGCCCGCGGACGACAATGGCCAGGAGCCGACGCTGTGCACGAAGGTCGACCAGTCGCGTATCCACGCCGGGATGTCGGACAACGGCATCGGGCGCGCCATGTGATAGCCCTGCAGCACGTCCACGCCCATCGCGATCAGGTCGATGGCGGTCGCGGCGTCTTCGACACCCTCGGCCACGATCCGCAGCCCCAGCCCGTGTGCCATCTGCACTGTCGAGACGACGATCATCTTGCCGCGTGGATCGGCACGCATGGTCGCGATGAAGGACCGATCGATCTTGAGCTCCTGCACCGGCAGGTCGCGCAGGTAGGACAGCGACGAGAAGCCCGTCCCGTAGTCGTCGATGGCGATCTGCAGGTTGTGCTCGCGCATCTCGTAGAGGACCTCTCGGGCTCGCTCAGGATCGGCGAGGAACGAGTCCTCGGTCACCTCGACGACAAGCGATTCCGCGGGCACGCCGGATGAGGCGAGCGCCTGGTACAGGCGCGGGAGAAACACGCCGCTGAGCAACTCGGGCGGTGCGCAGTTGATCGCGACTCGCTGGTGCATTCCGTTGGCGCGCAGGCGCTTGACGTCGGCGACCGCGATGCGCACCATCTCATCGGAGAGCATTGGCATCAGGCCGGCCCGGCGAGCCGCCGGAAGGAACGCGGCCGGTGAGAGTAGGCCCTGCGTCGGATGATTCCAGCGGATCAATGCTTCCAACCCGCACACCTGCCGGGTCGCCGCGTCGATCTGCGGCTGGTACCAGAGCACGAGCTGACCGTCGGCGATTCCCCTGCGCAGATCCTCGGCCAACTGCAGCCGCGGCCGGGAGAAGTCGTCGCGATGCGGGTCGTAGAGCGCGGCGCCCGTGCGAGTGAGCTTCGCCTGATACATCGCGACGTCGGCGCGGCGCAGCAGCTCACTCGCGCTGGCGTCGGTCTCGTCGTGTGCCGCGATGCCGATCGAGGCACTTGGCGCGATCTCGATGCCGTCGACCATCAACGGTTCGCTGAGTGCATCGAGGATGGCGTGGGCGCTTTCCAGCAGTTCGATCTCGTCGTTGTTCGTCGTGACGACAGCGAACTCGTCGCCGCCGAGCCGCGCGATCATGACGTCCGATGGCAGCACGTCGCGCATCCGGTGCGCGGCCAGTTGCAGCACGGTGTCACCGGCCGCATGGCCCAGTGTGTCGTTGACCTCCTTGAACCCGTCCATGTCGAGGATCATCAGCGCCAACGGCTGATCGCTGGCGAGGCCTGCGTCCAACCGGCTTCGCACCGCCCGGCGGTTCGGGAGCATGGTGAGGTCATCGGTCTGCGATAGGGCAAGCGCCTCGGCGGCGCCCTTCGCCTCCCGCAGCGCGAGAACGAGGCGCCCGCCCGCGGCCAGGAGTGTCAGCACAGCGGGCGCGGCGATGAAGGGGCCGAGGCCCGCGGACGGACGCAGTGTCAGGACCACGAGAGCTGCGGTGGCGGCGACCATCAACATGGCCGAACCGCGCTGGCGGGGAATTGCGGCCAGGGTCGTGCCGCCGACCCGGCAGGCGCTGCCGATGATCAGGGCGAAGCCGGCACCCCAGACGACGTCGCTGACCGCGGAGAAGTTGTAGCTCGAGGAAGAGACGGTCGCGACGAAGTTCCCGTCCGCGTATGCGAGCAGGACGAATCCGATGCTGGTTGCGATCGCGTGCTTGAGATCCGGGCGAAGCCGCAGCACCACCTGAGCCACCACGAGGATCGCGAGGGCGAGGTCGATGAGGGGATAGAGCAGAGCAAGCAGAAGCGGTAGGCCGCCCTTGCCGAAACTGCTTGCGACGGGCACCAGGAGCAGGGTCGCGGCCAGGCACGCGGTGCCTCCGCAGATGACCACGACATCGAGCCAGGTGGCCAGGCCACGGCTCATCCGATGACGCTCCTCGAGGACGAGGTAGGCGGCCATGCCCAGGTAGGACGCGAGAAAGAGCCACTCGCCGGGCGCGGGGAAACGGGTTACGTCGGACAGCTTGCCGGCGTTGACCGCCGAGGCCCCGAGCGCCCACAGGCTCACTGACGCCATGAGCACGACCAGCGCACTTCGTCGCTTGGGCGTGACCACCGCCGCGCAGGCCAGCCGGATCAGCAGGATGGCGAAGAAGATGCCGAGACTCGCGACCAGGATCAACTGCGCCGTCTCTGCGGACCGCTCGCCGAGCAGGACATGGGCCGACAGGCACACACCGATCACGACCCAGCCGACCGGCCCGAGAGCGCGGACCACGCGATTCAAGAGCGTGGTCGCTCGCTGCGCCTGCATCGACACCTCCTCAGGTCTCAGGTGGGCCCGTGTCGGGTGACACAGTTCGGCGCCTCGGACACCCGTGGCAAAGAACTCACTCTTACCCGCGCATCTACATTTCTTTTCGGCCTGGGCCGCCGCTACCTGAGCCGGTGGCCTATGCGGAATGAGCAGCACATTCGTCACATCTACTGTCGTGACGGCCTGATCTACCCGATGTGCTCGAGGATCTGATCGACGTCGGCGGTGCTGGTGACCGGATTCACGAAGCAGAGGCGAAACACGGTTTCGTCATTGAGCTGGGTCGGGGTTACCAGGCCGAGCCGGTCGGCGATGTAGTCCGCGCTCCACGCGTGGTATTGCGCCGTCGACCATCCGACCCGGCGAAACAGCACGATCGACAATGCCGGGTTGCCGCTGATCTCAAGGTGCGCGGACTGCGTGATCCGCTGGGCGGCGTACTGCGCGAGCATCAGGCAATGGTCGACGGCCGCCCGGTAGGCCGCCGTACCATTCGCCATCAACGACAGCCAGAGCGGGATGCCACGGGCGCGACGGGTCAGATGGATTGCGTAGTCGGACGGGTTCACGTGCCGATCGCTGCTCACCGGCTCGAGGTAGCCGGCAACCTGGGTGTGCGCGCGGCGCGCCCGTTCCGGATCGCGGTAGATCACCGCGGCGCAATCAAACGGGGTGAACAGCCATTTGTGCGGATCGATGGTGACCGAGTCGACGGCCTCGATACCCCGGAACAGCGGCCGGGTCTGCTCGGAGAGCAGCGCAGCTCCGCCGTAGGCGGCATCGACGTGCAGCCACAGGCCGTTCTGCCGACACAGCCGAACGGCGCCCGGCAGATCGTCGATCGCGCCGGTATTCGTGGCGCCGGCGGTGGCGACCACCGCGACGATGTCGTCGATGTCCGTGCGGCGCAGAATCCGGGTGAGGGCGTCGTGGTCGAGGCGGCCGTCGCTGTCACCGTCCATCTCCAGTTCGCAGCCCATGATCTCGGCAGCGGCCGCCACGGACGCATGCGCGCTGTAGCCGGTGACGATCAGGGTCGGCTGGCGGCCGGTGCGGCGGCGACAGTCGAAGCGTGCTGCCACCAGCGCGCTCAGGTTGGCGATCGAGCCGCCGCTGACGAACGTGCCGAACGCCGACTCGGGCATGCCGGCCAGCTCGGCGAGCCAGCGCAGTGCCGCGCCTTCGGCATCGACCACCGCGCCGCCCTCCAGAGCGCTGCCCGCGTACACGCTGGCCGCCGAAACCGCGATATCGGCGACGACCGACATGACTGTGGGGGAGCCACCGACAAATGCCAGATACCGCGGATGGTCGGCGGGCAAGGCGGTGGGCATGATCTGGTCACGCAGGATGCGCCAGGCCTGTGCCGGGCCGACTCCTCCGGCGCCGATCGGCGGAAGATCGCCGATCTCGTCGATCTCGACGATCTCGCCATTGGCGGTCAGGGTGCCTTCGCGAAAGGTCAGCCGATCGAGTGCCCAGGCGTTGACCTCGCCAGCGAGCTGCTTCTCTTCAGGCGTCGGTCGGTGCATCTCTCAGTCCGCCGGCCCGAACACGCGCGATGACTCGCGCCGCTCCGAGGTCCCCATCATCTGTCCATTGTTTCCACACAACGCCGCGGATCGCACACGCTGCGTCGCTAACGCAGCCGCCCGTCAGGGTCCGGACCGACATCAAGCGGACGTACCGCGGTGCGGTGCCGCGGCCCGCACCCCATGACGGCCGGACGGGCGTGATCGCCGTCCGGGCCGGACAGGTCGGCGTCAATTGCGCACTGAGGTCCGATGATCAGGCAGAGGAGCACGCCGTACCGCGCACGCGTGTCCGCGAAAAGCATGCTGGCCGTGCGGGCCCGGTCGACCAGCGGACGGACTCGCGCGTGGCCGAGTCCGGTCTGGATGGCCTGCTCCCAAGCCTCGACCACGACGGTGAGATCCGCAGGAACGACGAGCTCGAGGGCTGAGGTGCGCCCACGCAGCACCGTCTGAGTAGTGAGCGGGACCAGCGGCGGGACCCGGACGAACAGGCCGTCCGGCCCGACGGCGGCAACGTGCATGTGCGGGTGTTCGTCGAACAGCGCGTTCACTGCGGCGTCGATGACGTCGCTGCCCAGCCGCGCGCGATTGCTCACATCGCGAACAATCGACGCCGACCCGGCTGAGCTGAGCTGTTGTAGTGTTCCGGATCCGAAAGGCATCTCATGACGGCACCTCAGCTACCCGTTGATCCATCCGCGCTCGTCACCCGGCTTCGCGCCGCCGGCTGCGTCTTTGCCGAGGACGAGGCGCAATTGCTGCTGTCCGCGGCAGGTAACCCGGACGATCTCATCGCGATGGTCGACCGGCGCGCAGCCGGCCTGCCGCTCGAACACGTTCTCGGCTGGACGAAGTTCTGCGGGCTGCGCATAGCGCTCGACGAAGGCGTTTTCGTGCCCCGCCGCCGAACTGAGTTCCTTGTGCGGCAGGCGGCCGCGCTTGCCGAGCCGGGCGCCGTCGTGGTCGACATGTGCTGCGGTTCGGGTGCCGTGGGTGCGGCCCTGGCGGCTGCCGCCGCGGGCGCCGGTGGGGTCGAGGTGCATGCCGCAGACATCGACCCCGTCGCGGTGCGGTGCGCCAGACGCAACCTCGCATTCGCCGAGGTCTATGAGGGCGATCTCTATGCGGCGTTGCCGTCCACCCTGCGGGGGCGCGTGGACGTTCTGGTGGCCAACGCCCCTTACGTGCCGACGGACGCAGTCGCGCTGATGCCCCCGGAGGCACGCATCCACGAGCCGCGTGTGGCGCTCGACGGCGGATCGGACGGCCTGGACGTGGTGCGCCGGGTAGCTGGCGCAGCACGAGTGTGGCTGGCGCCGGGCGGGTCGCTGCTGGTCGAGACGGGCGAGCGGCAGGCGGCGAATGCCGTCGAAGCCTTCACCGCCGGCGGGTTGGCCGCGCGGATGGCCAGGTCCGACGAGATGGGCGCAACGGTGATCATCGGCACGAGGGCCGCCTAGCCGACACCTGGCCGGGACGCGGATCAGACAGGGCGCCCATCCACAGATCATGAAGCAGACGCTGCGGTGCCGGTCGGGCGATCGGCCGACGCCGTCGTCCACCTGCCTGTGGACCGGTCGGCTGACCGCGCTACCGGTACGGCTGAGCGAGGCTGGGTAGTACCGAGACTGGGGGAGAAGCATGAACGCGGCGCAGCCGGACCGCCGCACCACGCGGCTGGTGCGAGGCTTGGCCGCGTCGACGTTCCTGCTCTGGCTCGGGGCCGGTGCCCTACTGCCGGTGCTGCCGATGTACCTCCAGTCGCACGGCGCGTCGGGCACCGTGATCGGCCTCGCGATGGGCGCGTTCTTCGCCGCGGGCGCCGCGGCCCAGTACCCCGCCGGTCGGCTCAGCGACCGGCGGCCGGGCACCGGCATTGTGCTCATTGCCTTGTTGGTGAACGCAATCGCCTGCGTCGCGTTCCTCGGCCCGTTCGGCCCGTTGCCCGCCATCGCCCTGCGCGGATTGCAGGGTGGCGCGGTGGGCGCCGCCGAGGTCGTCTCGCTGGCCCTTGTGGGCCGTCACGTCCTGCCCGGGCGCCGCGGATCTGCGTACGCGTCGATCTTCGGCGCGCAGCTTGCCGGGTTGGCCGCGGGTCCGTTGCTCGGCAGCTTCGCCGGCGTCCGGCTGATCGGCGTGCTGTTCGTCGGCGCTGCGCTCGCTTCCGCCGCAGGATGTTTGCCGCTGCTCGGGCTCCGCACTCCGGTAGCGGCGGTGCGTGAGACCGTGGTCGCCCGGGTGAGCCTGCGGCGCATGCCCGACGTTCGCGCGCTGCTCATCGCTGCGGCCGCTATCGGTCTGACGACGGGGGTCTATGAGACCTGCTGGTCATTGCTGCTCGATCGCGGTGGCGCGACCTCCTGGCAGATCGGCCTGTCGTGGAGCCTGTTCTCAGTTGCATTCGTCGCGACATCCGCGCTGGGCGGGCGGCTGGTCGACCGGCTCGACCGACGCCGGCTGGTGATGACGGCGCTGGTGGTGTCCGCGCTGCTCGCGTGCGTATACCCGTTCGTGGCCTCGATTCCCGCCGTCATCACGCTCGGCGCGCTCGAAGGCGTGGGTGTGGCATTGGCCTATCCGGCCGTGCAATCGCTGTTGTCGCAGGCCGCTCCGGCGCGCCAGCTCGGGCACGTCCAAGGAAGCTATGTCAGCGTGCAGACGGCGAGCACGGCCGTGGCCGCTGCGGGCAGTGGCGCGCTGTTCGGTATGGCCGCCTGGCTGCCGTTCACTGCCACGGGCATCGCGGCCATTGCACTGCTCACCTGGATCGCCGTGATCTGGAAGCGGTCAGCCGAGTGGCAGCCGGATGGTCACCGCCGTGCCGCAGGGAACGGCGGCCTCGATGGCAAGTTGACCTCCGGCGGCGACGATTCGGGTGCGTTGCGAGGCCAGGCCGATGTGGCCGTCGGCCAGCCGGCGCGCTAGGACGCCGTCCGCGATTCCCTGCCCGTCGTCGACGATCTGCAATTGCGCGGCCTGCTCGCAGCGCCGCAACGTGAGGGTGACCTCGCTCGCCCGTGCATGCCGGGCGACGTTGGACAGCATCTCGCGCGCGGCCGAGTACAGCAGCGCGTCGGCGGTTGTCGGCTCGTCGCGCCACTCGGAGACGTCCACCTCGACGGCAAGGTCGCCGCGCTCGGCCACGGCGGTAGCGAGATCCTGTATCGCCCGGGCAAGCCCGGCCCGTTCGAGCACCGCGGGATGCAGTTCAGAGACCGTCGACCGAAGCATCGCCGACGACTCGCGTAGGGCATGGTCCAGGCGGGCGAACGCGCCCGGGTCGGCCAGCTCGCGGGCGTCTTCGAGATCCTGGCGGGCTGCCAGCACGTACTGCAGCGCGCCGTCGTGCAGCTGCTCGGCCAGGTGGGCGCGCTCGCGTGCCTCGATGCCGACGAGCTCGGTCAGCAGCTCGGTGCGCACACCGACCAGCCCGGCGATGGTCAGCACACGGGAAAGCTGCACCCAGGACAGGGCGATGCACGTTGCGCCGACGCCGGCCAGAACGAGGGTCCGCAGGAAGATCGACGACCACGGTTCGGTGTTGGCGGTCTTGGTCAGGATGCTCGCCAGCAGGTACGCGCCGGTCGTCGGCACGACGACGATCGCGCAGATGCGCGGGCGCAACTGCGCCGCCGCCAGCATCGGGATGATGAAGAACCCGTTGACGAGCAGGTCCGCCGTCCAGGTCTGCTCCGCCGAGATGCCCGCGACGACGGTCAGCACCGTGATGGCAAGGGCATCCACCAGCAGCGCGAGCCACGTCCACCGCACCGGTCCGAGACCGCCGTGAAAGGCCCAGACTGCGACTGCGGCAGCCCATACGGCGTAGGCCGCGACGATCAGCCAGGACGCCGCCACGTCGTCGGCCGGCGGCACGAAGGCGAGCGTCAGCGTCATGAACACGACTAGCAACGCGCGCAACGCAACCTGGATGCGCACGCCGCGGTAGGCATGCCGGATCAGGATGTCGCGCAGTTCTTCGTTGGCGCCGATCTGCTCGAGGCTCATCCGGTCGGGCATCTGCGCCCCGCCTCAGTCGAGCAGCCCGCGCCGCATGGCTTCAGCGACCGCAGCGGCCCGGTCAGACACGCCGAGCTTGTCGTAGAGGCGTTGCGTGTAAGTCTTGATCGTGCTGACGCCGAGGAACAACTCGGCCGAGGTCTGCGGGATGGAAAGGCCGCGCGCGAACGCCTCCAGCACCTGCCGTTCGCGCTCACTGAGCACCGGCACGTCAGGCTGGGCGCGTAACCGGATCTGCTCGACGAGCCCTCCGGCGAGCTCCGGCGGGACGACGGTTTGCCCCTTCGCCACCCGCAGCACGGCGTCGACGATCTCGGCGCGGCGGGCACCCTTGCCCAGATAGCCGGCCGCGCCTTCCTCGAGCGCGCGGAACACGATGGCACTGTCGGTGAGCGCCGAGAGCAGGATCACCCGCGTGGGCAGGTCATCACGCGCAACGGCGTGCACGACGGCGATCCCGTCGAGGTCGGGCATCTGGTAGTCGACCAGGGCCACGGCGGGCCGTTCGCGGCGAATCACCTCGATCGCCTCGCGCCCGTCGCCCGCTTCGCCGATCACCTTGATCTGCCCGCTGCTGTGCAGGCCTCGAGTCACGCCGTCGCGGAAGAACGGGTGGTCGTCGACGACGACGACGGTCACCACGGTGCCCGAACTCGACACGGCACCCCCAGGCGGTGAAGTTGCGCTCAGCATAGGCATCGACGCCTGTTCTGACGGCGCGCCGACCGGTCTGCGGTCATCTGCGCGTGTTCGGCCGATACGGCTGTCGGCCGATCTGTGGACGCCGCGGTCAGCCGCAATGTGGCCCACTCGGCGGACTGTGCAGACGGCCCGGAAATCCGAGACTGGACACAGCCGGCCACCAGCCGGGACCGATAAGGAAACGTCAGATCATGGCCACCATCACCACCACCGAATGGACACCAGCCACCGTCACCGCAAGCCGTGTCGACCAGTCCCGCTACTGGGTGGGCGCGGCGTTGACCGCCGTCGTCACCGCAATTGCCGGTGTCATCGGCATGATCATCGCCCACGACATCGTGCATGTGCCCGTGTTGTTCGGCTCCGGCGCCACGCAGATACCGGTCCATACCGCGGCGTATGGCCTCTTCGTTGCGGTTATCGTGTTCGCCGCAGCCGCGCTCTACAACGGGCTTCTGCACATCTGCCCGCGTCCGACCACCTACTACAGCTGGCTGATCGCGATGCTCACCGCGCTGACGGTGCTCCTGCCGTTCACCAGCACAGCGGCGCTCAACTCGCAGATCGCGTTCGGGGCGATGAACCTGATGGTCGGCCTGATCGTGCTGCTGCTCGTACCGATGGCAGCGGTCAACGCCCGCAGTGAGCGGTGACGTCGAAGTACCTGTCCGGTTGCGGGCGAGCGCCGAGTGGCGCTCGCCCGCTGTCGTGTCCGACGGGTTGGCGTGGGCCTGGCGCGCGGCACCGGGCGCTACTTCCTACCTGCAATCATCTGAGAGCCGGCAGTTCCGACTCGCCGGCCCCAGATGCGCAGTCCACCCGGAAGGAGGCGCGGATGCCCCGCGTAGCGGTCACCGGCAGCAGCGGCAGGCTCGGTCGGGTGGTCGTCGATCACCTGCACGACGAGGGCTGGGACGTTGTTGCGCTCGACCGATCCCGGCCGGTGCGTGACGACGTGGCCGCGACCCAGGTCGACCTCACCGACTTCGGCGAGGCGTACGAGGCCCTGGCCGGAATCGACGACCGGCACGACGGCCTCGACGCGCTGGTCCACCTGGCCGCCGTGCCGGCGCCCGGTCTTCGGGCCAACGCGGCGACCTTCCACAACAACATGACCGTCACCTACAACGTCTTCTCCGCGGCCTTGCGTGCGGGCATCCGCAACATCGTCTGGGCGTCGAGTGAGACGGTGCTCGGCCTGCCGTTCGACGAGTACCCGCCCTACGTGCCGGTCGACGAGGAGTACCCGCCGCGGCCGACCACCACCTACTCGTTGGTCAAGACCCTCGAGGAGGAGTTGGCGCGCCAGCTGTGCCGCTGGCACAGCGACCTGAAGCTCATCGGGCTGCGCTTCTCCAACGTGATGTATCCCGAGGACTACGCGCTCTTCCCGGCCGTGGACGCGGATGCCCGGCTGCGCAAGTGGAATCTGTGGGGATACATCGACGCGCGCGACGGCGCGCAAGCGGTGCGCCGTGCCCTCGCGTACGACGCCACCGGCACGGACGTCTTCATCATCGCGAACGCCGACACAGTGATGTCGCGGCCGAACGAGGAGCTGCTGGCCGAGGTGTTCCCCGGCGTGACGGTCAAGCGGCCGTTCGGGCCGAACGAGACGCTGCTGTCGATCGACAAGGCCCGGCGGGTTCTCGGCTACGAGCCGCAGTTCTCGTGGCGCACCGCACTGAACGCGGACGCGGCAGCCGAGGGCTGACGCAGGTCGGGCGTCCGTGCTCGACGCCGGTATCCGGATCGCGTGTTGGCCAGGATGACGCCGGCGAGGGCGACTGCGCCGCCGAGCAGTTCGACCGGATGTGGGGCCTGTCCCAGCCACACATAGGCGATGGCGATCGCCACGGCCGGCACGAGGTAGAGGCTGGTGGTGAGGCGGGCTACGCCCATGCGGGCACCGGCGTAGCCCCACAGCACGAAGCCGATTGCCGAGGGCGCGATGCCGAGAAAGACCGCCGAGGCGATGCCGCGTCCGCTCGCGTGGGGTAGCGCGCGCACCAGCGACCCCGTCCACGGGAGGATCAGGATCGTGCCCGCCCACATGGCATAAACCGTCACTTCGAGGCCCGTGTAGCGGTTCAGCAACGGCTTCTGCGCGGTGTGGTAAGTGGCCTGGGCGAGCGCGGCTGCCAGGACGAGTAGCGCCGCCGCACCGAAGCTGAGTCCGTGGCTGGCGGCGATGACGGCACTACCGGCAAACGCGATCACGCTGCCGGTCCAGCGACGTCGGTTGGAGCGTTCGCCGAGAAAGACCGTTGCCAGCACGGCGCTGTAGATGGGCGCGGTGGCCACCAGCAGGCTGGCCGTGCCAGGTGCCACCACACGTTCGCCGCCATTGAGCAGCAATTGGTAGAGGGTCATTCCGGCCAGCCCGCACAGCACGATCAGTGGCAGGTCCGCCCGGCGGGGGCGCCGCACCGGCAGGAACGGCGTGACGAGCGCGAGCACAAGTGAGGCCACGACCAGGCGAGCCACCGACAGGCCGGTCGTGCCGAAATCGCCCACCGCGACGGTGATCGCGGGGAAGGCGCTCGCCCACAGGACCACCGTGGCGGCCGCGGCCAGCGCCGCCGGACGGACAGGTGGTGGGGGCACGACGGTAAGTCTCAGTCCGCGGATGTCGAAACGTCCAGTTCAGAAAACCGTTGCAAGCTATAAGCTGCGCTTCATGTTGGACGTGCGCCGCCTTCGGGTCCTCCACACGGTGAGCACCTACGGCTCAGTCACTGCCGCGGCGGCCGCCCTCGGCTACTCGGGGCCGGCGGTCTCCCAGCAACTGGCCGCGCTGGAACGCGAGGTCGGCATGCCGCTGACCGAGCGGGTCGGCCGCGGCATCGCCCTCACCGCGGCCGCCGACATCCTCGTCGCCCACACCGAGGCACTGCTCGCCCAGCTCGACGCCGCCGAAGCCGAGGTGAGCGCCCTGCGCGATCAGGTTTCCGGCCGGGTGACGATTGCCGCGTTCCCCTCGGCAGCGGCGGCGATCGTGCCGAGGGCATGGGCCGGCCTGGCATGTTCGGCGCCGCACCTGCAACTCGCCCTGCACGAGATGGAACCGGACGAGAGCATGCCGGCGTTGGCACGCGGCGAGGTCGACGTGGCGGTCGTGCACGAGTACGACGTGCTGCCCAGGCCCCTGGATCCCGCCTACGAACGGCGCGAATTGCTGATCGATCCGGTACTGATCGCCGTGCACGTCGATTCGAGCTTCGCCGGTACCGGCACCGTCGGGCTGAACACGCTGGCCGATCAGCCGTTTCTCGCCCCGCGCGCCGGCACCAGTTGCGCGGAGATGACCCAACGGGCCTGCGCCATCGAGGGGTTCGTGCCCCGAGTCGTCGCGCACGCCACCGACTTCCACGTACTGCTCGAACTGGTGGTAGCGGGGGCAGGCGTCACTCTGGTTCCCCGGCTGGCCGCCGGAGACGTACCGGCAAGCGTGCGGCTGCTACGGCCCGCGCGCCCGATCACGCGAAGGATATTCACCGTCAGCCGCCGCGGCGGCGACCGTCAGCCGGGCGTGCGTGTCGTCCTCGACACCCTCACCGAATCGGCCGGTGCCGTCGCGGCCGCGGCCGACGCCGCCTGATGGGCTAGAACATGCCGTTCTCGTTCACGGCGTCCTCCGGGATCGGCTGCATGACGTCCCAGTGCTCGACGATCTTCGCGTCCTCGAGCCGGAAGATGTCGACGATGGCGGAGCCCCGCTGCCCAGGCACGCGCACGCCGTGCACGTGACCCACGACGAAGTCGCCTTCGGCGAAGACGTTCTTGACCTCCGCGCGCAACTCGGGGAACGTCTCCTTCAGGTAGCTCACGAATGCGCTGAAGCCCTCGATGCCGTCGGCGATCAAGGGATTGTGCTGCACGTACCGCTCGCCGATGAACTTCGACGCCGCATCGAAGTCCTTGTTGTTGATGCCGGCCTCGTAGAAGGCCAGGACGGTTTGCTTGTTCATCTCGAGCTTCGCATCTGATGCGCCGTGCACCGTGCTCACCCGGGCCTCGGGGAGAGTTTCCATCTGCTTCCTCCTAGCTACAGTTGTAAGGCTACAACTGTAGCGCAACGAGTGTTGGCTCCGCGGCTACACTGACCCGGCCATGGATGCGACACCCGCCACCCGGCGCCGGCCCAATGCACGTGGGCACGGCGATCGGCTGCGCGAGGAGATCATCTCGACCGCGGTGCGCATGCTCGATCAACTCGCCGACGACGAAGCGCTGTCGCTACGGGCCGTGGCCCGCGAGGTGTCTATCGCGGCCACGTCGGTCTACCTGCATTTTCCCGACCGCGACGCGCTCGTGCTCGCCTGCATGCAGCGTTGTCACGACGACCTGGTCCGGGCCGGCGACGAGGCCGAGGCAGCGCACAGAGAGCCGGGGCCCAAGCTGCGCGCGCGCATTCTGGCGCAGTGTGCGTGGGCGCAGCAGCATCCTGGCCTGTACAAGGTGCTGCACGAGAGCAAGGTCAACCAGCGTCTCGGCATGCCCTTCAAACAGGTACTGGCCGAACGCACCACCGCAGCGGTGCAGCGTTGCATCGATGCCGGTATCGCACCGGCGGGAGACGCCGCGACCATTGCGCTCGACCTTCGCACCGCTGTGATCGGCATGTTGTCGCTGCGCATCAACGAACCCGACCTGACGTGGCCACCGGCCGCCGAGCAGATCGATCGGTTCCTCACCAAGCTGGTCGGCCTTCCGGGTAAGGCTCGCCGCGCCAAGCGGCCGAAGAACTAGCCAACCGGTTTCTTGATGAGCGGCGCTCGGCGATCGAACGGTTGCCGAGCTACGCAGCGGGCGGGTGCTCGAGCGCGCGTAGGGCGCGGGTGGCCGCGTCGATGCTGCGGTGGAGATCGGCAATGGGGTCCGGCGCGGCACCGGATTCCGTGGCTTGCAGGCCTTGATCGATCCACTCGCGGACCAGCGCTGACCAGGTCGTGCCACGCGCGGTCGCGGCGGTCTTGATCCGCTGGTACGTGTCGATCGACATGCGTAGTGACCGGCCTACCAGCACGGTGCCGTCCGGGTGCGCGGAGGGCGCCATTGGCTGCGTGGAGGTGTCCCACTTGCCAACGCCCGGGCGGTCGTCGATGTCCTTGCCGGCCTTCGCGGCGGCCAGCAACTCTTTCTTGGTTCCCATCGTGCTCACCTTTCTGCCCCAAACGCGTTGATCCATCTGGCCCGGCTGACGGCGGCGGCTTCGAATGCGGTCCAGATGTCGTACTCGCCATCGGCCTGTTCGGTCAGCCATACCTCGATCAGCAGCGCGGCCGGAGTGCGGGCGATCACCCGCAACGCGTCGTCGTTGATCGTCTGCATCAGCCTCGGTTCCAGTCCGGTCAGTGCTGCGTGCACATCCGCCGCCGGCAGACCCTGCGCCTCGACGTTTGCGAGCGCGTCGACGGTCCAGTTGAACCGCAGCACATCACCCACTCCGCTAGTGTACTACGCGACGTAATACATCCCGCCTATTCCCTTTTTCCGGCGCGGTGCCGTGCCGATGTCGGCGTCTGCCACGGCGTCGGTAGCGGTGACCCCGACGGTGCGTATCCACGGCAGTGCGACGATGTTGTCGACCACGGAGTAGGCGACGAAACCAAGGGGTGTCATACAGGTGCGAAGCAGGGTTCAGACGATCACGCCGGCGCGAGCGGCGGAGTGGCTGGAAGCGAACACGACCAACCGTCCGTTGTCGCGGCCGGCAGTGCGCTCCTTCGCCGAGGCAATGCGCCGCGGGGAGTGGTTGGTTACCCATCAAGGGATTGCGTTCGACGTCAACGGGGTGCTGGTCGATGGTCAGCACCGGTTGGCCGCGATCATCGAGGCGGATCTCCCGGTCGCCCTCACGGTGTTCACCGAGGTGGCCGAGGGCACGTTCGACGTGCTTGACATCGGCAAGCGCCGCACTGCCGCGGACGTGCTCGCGATCGAGGGCGAGAAGAACAGCACGATGCTCGCCGCGATGGTGCGCACCGTGTGGCTCTACCAGAACCGGCCGGATCTGACCTGGACCGGTGGCGCGGCCGCGGTGAGCAATCACCAGATCGTGCAAACGCTCGAGGACAACCCCAAGCTGCGTGATTTCGTCGGACTCGGCGAACAGATCGCCACCGCCACCGGGATGATCAAGAGCGCCGCCGGCGCCGCGTCCTACCTGGTCGAGCACGCCAACCGGCGCGGGGATCTCACGCCCTGGTATGAGGGCATCATCGACGGCGCCGGGCTCGGCAAAGGTGATCCGCGACTGCAGTTTCGGCGGGTGATGTTCAACATGGCCCGCCGCCAGACCGGTCAGCCGATGCGCCGACGAGACACCCGCGAGCACCTCGCGCTGTACCTCAAGGCTTTCAACGCCTGGCAGACCGACGAGCCACTGCCCCAGCTACGGTTCACCTCCCGCGAAGCCATGCCCCGCGTCGCCACCGCCCGCTGATCGCTTCGGGATCACCCCGGAGGCGTGACGGTGAGCACGAGCTTGCCGGCCGTGCGGCCACGCTCGCCGTGCCGATGTGCCTCGGCGGCGGCATCGAGCGGCCAGGTCCGTTCGACCGCCACGCGGAGCTGCCCAGCGGCGACCAGGCCTGCGAGTTCTTCCAAGGCGTGGCCATCCGGCTCGACCAGCACTTCCTGCACGCGCACCCCGCGGCGGGCGGCGTCGTCGAAGATCGGCTGCTCGGCCGCGAACGGGAGAAGCACACCGCCGGGCTTGATTGCACCCACGAGATCCTCGGCGTACGCACCTCCGACCGGATCGAGGACCACGTCGAGGTCGTCGAGGGCCTGCGCAGGGTTGGTCGTCGTGTAGTCGATCACCTCGTCGGCGCCCAGCTGGAGAACGAATTCATGCTTCGCGGCCCGCGCGGTGCCGATCACGTAAGCTCCGCGGGCTTTGGCGATCTGCACCGCCAGGTGGCCGACGCCGCCCGCAGCGGCGGCGATCAGCACGCGCTGGTTCGGACCGGTCTTCGCGGCGTCCACCAGCACCTGCCACGCGGTGAGCCCGGCCAAGGGCAGGCCGGCCGCCTCAACATGGCTCATTGCCTCGGGCTTGCGGGCAAGCTGCCGCGACGGGGCGGCAACGTACTCGGCGTACGTCCCGGCCTGCCGCGGGAACCACGGCATGCCGAACACCTCGTCACCGACCGCAAAGCGGGTGACGCCGAGCCCGACCTCCTCGACCACCCCGGAGACGTCCCAGCCGAGCACTATGGGCAACGAATCCAGCAGGCCGTCACCGGCCCGGGTCGCCCAGTCGACCGGATTGACTCCCGCCGCGACCACGCGCACGAGCACCTCGGTGCCCATCGGCGCAGGCCGGGGCACGTCGACTAGGCCCAGCACATCCGGATCGCCGAACCGGTCCAGCTGAATTGCTCGCATGCGTTCGGCCCCCGGATGATCGGATAGGTCTTCCATACTGGAACGGTGTTCCGGCCGCACGCCGACCGGGTACGTGAGCTCGGCCGGCCGATCGGCGTCCGCGTTCCTGCTTGCCCGCTGAGCTGACCCCTGCGCCGAATCCGAGCGATGATAGCGGAGAAGCGGGCGGGGCCATGCGGCCCGCCCGCCCGAGCGATGCCGCGTCGGCTGGTGCGGTCGGCACAGGTGTGGTCCGGTGCTGCCGATGACTTCGCGGCCGGCCGGCCGCGGTCGGGTCAGCGCGGCGTGGTCGCTGCCTTCTCCGCGGACCGGCGAGACGACCTGGGCTTCTTGGTTGCCCGCTGCGGGATCAGCTCGCAGAAACCGTCGGAGTCGATGCCCAGCCCGAAGTTGTTGATGTTGAAGAGGTGGTTGGTGGAGACGATCCAGACGATTTCGCAGATCTCGCGCTCTGAGTGGTGCCGCGACAACGCCTGGAACGTCTGCCGGCTCACGTGCTTGCGCTCGGTCAGTTCGGTGGCGAAGTCGAGGGCGGCGCGTTCCTTGTCGCTGAACAACGGGCTCGCCTCGTACTCGTACAACGCGTCGAGTTTCGGCATGTTGTGCGGCGACTTGGTGAGCTCGTACCACCGCCCGGCGTCGGCGCACCACGTGCACCCGTTGATGTTGTCGACGCGCGCGCGGATCAGCCTCATCATGTCCGCCGGAAGCGCAAGCCTCTTGTTGAGCTTGCCGACGGCCCCCATCCATTTCGTATAGGCGAAGGGCATGCGGGCGCTCCACACGTTCAACCAGCTCGGTACCTTGCCGAACTGCCGACCCAGCAACCGGTAGAGCAGCTTCAGCAGCAAGCCCTTCGGCTTCTCGATCGGGGGAAGATATGTGGCCACGTAGTGGCCTCCTCTCCAGCGTTGGATGCCCCGCGTTCGGCACGTCATTTCGCTCGACACCTTGCGCTGCCTGCGTGTCACACACGTCGCGCCCGCGGGCTCACCGGTATGAGCCCTGGCGATGGGATCGTGTGACCGATGGCCGACAGGAACTGGGTGGCCGAGCGCCTCGAGCGGCGCCGCCACCGCTCGTCCACCACGTCGTGCTCGAGCAGAGTCCTGGCCAGTCGTGATACGACACGTCCGCGACGGTGGAGCCAAGTGTCGGCAATTCGCCGTGACTCATCTAAGCGGCCGGACCACGTTGCGCTGCGGGCTGGGGTGAGCCTGCTCGAGTTGCGCGGCGAGAGCGAGCAGGGCTGCGTCGCCGGCCGGTCGGCCGACGATGTGAACACCAAGGGGGAGCCCGTCGGCGTACTCGTACAGCGGCAGCGCGATTGCCGGCTGACCGGTCATGTTCCACACGGCGGTGTATGGGCTGAACCGGTCGCCGCGTTCCAGGGCGCTCAGCGGATCAGGCTCCTGCCAACCAGTGATCGTCGCGACCGGCACCGGCGGCTCGGCCAGAGCCGGGGTGAGCACGACGTCGTAGCGCAGGGTCGCGGTGACCAGGCCGCGGGCGGCGTGCTGGATCTCGGCGTAGGCCCGGCGAAAGGCCAGCGCGTCCAGCGCCTGCGCCTGGCGGTAGAGCGCCCAGGTCAGCGGCTCCATGTCGGCGGCGGTGACCGCGCGGCCGAGAAGTGCCTCGCCAGCGCGTACGCCTTCTGCCGCGAGGACGGCCCAGACGTCGTCGAACGCCTGCCGGGTGTTCTCGCGGAGCGGTGCAAGCGTGGCCTCTTCGACGTGATGGCCGAGTTCTTCGAGCAGGTTGGCCGCGTCGACAGCGGCCCGCGCGCAGGCGGGGTCGACATCGGCCGGCACCGGCGGGCGAAGCGCCAGGCCGATACGCAGCCCGGCCGGCGCGACCTGTTGGGCCCGGCGGGTGTGCTGCAGGAACGACTGTTCGGGCGACGGCGCCCACGTCGCGTCGCCGGGTTCGTAGCCGGCCAGCACGTCGAGCAGGGCCGCCGTGTCGGCGACGTCCCGGGTGAGGCCACCCTCGGTGACCAGCGGATCGTCGCCGAGTTGCGGGCCCGCCGAGATGCGCCCTCGCGATGGCTTGAGGCCGACCAACCCGCAGCAGGCGGCGGGGATCCGCAGCGAGCCGCCGCCGTCACCGCCATGTGCCAAAGGCACGATTGCGGCGGCGACGGCGGCCGCTGCACCGCCGGAGGATCCGCCGGGCGTGCGGGACAGGTCCCACGGGTTGCGGGTGACGCCGGTCAGGCGGGGTTCGGTCGTGGGCAGGATGCCCAGTTCCGGCATCGCGGTCCGGCCGATGAAGACGAAGCCGGCCTCGCGCAATCTGCGCACCGTGGCGCTGTCGGCGCCAGGCCGGTACCCGCGAAACAGTGCCGAGCCGATGCGGCACGGCACATCCCGTTGCGCAACCGAGTCTTTGAGCGCGATGGGCACGCCGGCGAACGGCCGCGGATCGCCCGGACGAATCTGCTCCGCCTCGTGCAACGCAGCGTCAGCGTCGAGGAGCACGAACGCATTGAGCGCGGGATTGAGCACGTCCGCGCGGTGTAACGCTTCGTCGACCAGTTCGCGCGCTGACACCTGACCGCGACGCACCAACTCCGCCAATTCCAATGCCGGACGGGTGAGCAGGGCACCAACCACGTCAGGCATCCTTCCGTGTGGCGAAGGCAGGCGCGCCGTCTATCCCACGCGGTACTTGACGTGGGTGGCTCCGGCCGAGCCGACCACCTGCACCGGTTCGAGCCGCAGCGTGCTGGCGACGCCATCGAACAGGCTGCTCGCCGGCTCCGAGCAGCATCGGCGAGATATGCATGTGCAACTCGTCGATCGCGCCGGCCTTCAGATAGGCATTGATCGTGCTCGCGCCACCGGCGATCTCGACGCCCTTGCCGTTGGCGGCTGCCTTGGCCTGGTCGAGTGCGGAGTCGATGCCGTCGGTCACGAAGTGAAATGTGGTTGCGCCGTCCATGGTCAGCGGCTGGCGAGCGTGATGGGTGAGCACGAAGACCGGCGCGTGGTACGGCGGCTCGTCGCCCCACCAGCCCTTCCAATCCGGGTCCCACTCGCCGCGACCCGGGCCGAACATGTTGCGTCCCATGACGTAGGCGCCCGGGGTCTGCTGCCATTCCTCGATCACCGCCCGATCCGCTTCGTGCGGATGGAAATGCCATTCGTGCAGGGACATGCCGCCCTCGCCGATCGGATTGTCGAGGCTCTGCCTCGGCCCGGCCACGAAGCCGTCCACGGACGTCGAGATGTTGCAGGTCACCTTCGTCATCGCCAGTCCTATCAGTCGCTACCGATCGACCGCGGACGCACCGAGCGTCGCGAACCGCTCCCGGCAATCTCAGATTAGGGCCTGTCCCGAGTCAGAATTTCAGTTGCCGATTTGGGCGCTCAGATGCAGGCCCTGGGCAGCAGCGGGCAGCACAGCCTCGACGAGGCGGCTGCCACTCGTCGACCTCGAACATGCGTGCGACTCTACCCGATCACCGCAGACCCCGTCCAACCAGAATCACCCTATCCGGTAAGGACTTCCGACTCGAGCACGCACAGGAGGTCGCGCGGACATCGCAGCAGCGCAGAGCGTCGCGCGAGATCTCCGGCTCAGTTGCCGTTGACGAGTTCGTCGGCCTCGATCAGCAGACCCCGCCCGTCCGGCGTGGTGATCAGGGTGAGTTGCTCGGTGTCGTTCGCGACGTGGCCACTGCCTGCGGAGACGGCCGAGAGCCGGATCCTGACCGTGCGCGCCGCGGGGTTCGCGCTGAGTGGCGTGACATTCACCGAGCTGAATCGCGACCACCAGTTCTGGTACGCATCGAAGCCCTGCTGCTGCAGCCCCGGGCCGAGCCGGCCGAACGCGGTATGCAGATCGCCGGGAATGAGGGCGTAGTAGTCGCTCACGAAGCGCTGCATCGTGCTTGCCGTCATCGGATTCGCCGGCGGCGGAGCGGGAGCGCTGGTCTGAGCTGTGCTCCGAGGCGTTCTGGCGGCGGTGGTCTTCTTCGCCGGGCTGCTCGGCGACGTACCGGCCGGACCAGCCTGCTTCGCGTGTCCGCCGCCACGAGTCAGCAGCAGCGTCACGACAACGGCCGCGACGACGGCCGCTGCGACGACGGCGAGCAATCGAACCGGCAACTGCCGCCGCTGGGCGACGGGCGCCATGAGCGTTGGCGTCGGAGCGGCCCGGCCCGGAATCGCCAGCACGCCCGGTACGGCCGGGCCGCTGTTCGGGACGGTCCTCGCACGGCTGATCGGGCGGGCCCGACGCTGCGGCCGGGTCGCGGCCGGTTGGGAGTCGCCGGACGGTGGATCCACGCCGGCGGTCAGCGCGCGAGCAACGTCGGCGGCGGCCGGTCGGCGCGTAGGTTGCTGCTCGAGCATCCGGGCGAGCAAACCTTGCAGCGCACCTGCGTGAACCGCGGGCGGCGCGGGCTCGCTGACGATGCGCACCAAAACGGCCAGTGGGTCCTGGCTGTGCTCATCGAACGGCGGAATTCCTTCGATCGCTGCGAACAGGGTCGCGCCGAGCGACCAGATGTCGCTCGCGGGTGACGGGGGAGCACCGCGCACGACCTCGGGAGCGAGGTAGGACGGCGTGCCGATGACCATGCCGGTCTGGGTTATCGCTGAGTCGCCAGTCTGCCGGGCGATACCGAAGTCGGCGAGCTTGGCCACGCCGCGGTTGGTGATCAGGATGTTCGACGGCTTCACGTCTCGATGGACGATGCCCTCGCTGTGCGCTGTGTCCAAAGCTGCCGCAACCTGGCCGATGATCGACCGCGCCGCGCCAAGCGGGAGACCGCCGGATTCCCGGATGCGATCGGCGAGCGTCTCGCCGGGCACGTACTCCATGACGACATACGGCTGGCCGTCCTCGACGACGAGGTCGTACACGCCGACCGCATTGGGATGTGAGAGGCGGGCAGCCAGACGCGCCTCGCGCACGATGCGGTCCAGGCCCACGCGATCGGACCCGTCGCCGGCCGGGCGCAGTTGCTTGATGGCAACCGAGCGATGCAGCAACTGGTCGTCGGCGAGCCACACATCGCCCATGGCGCCATGACCCAGTGGGCCTCTGCGCAGGTAGCGATCTGTCAGCCCCGAGTTCTCGGCCACGCCCTTCCCCGAAACGCCTTCCAGTTCGGCGGACCGGCGTCACGGGACCCACCGACGAACCCCACGAGGCTATCTGAATCCAGCGACGCGCCGCAGCGACCCGCGGCGAGTGCGAGTAAGCCCACCGCAGTGACGCACGCCGACGACGCCCAGACGCCGAGCTCGCCGGTGCGCTGCCGCGTCACGGTGGCGAGGCGATGGCGAGCAGCACGTTGCCGACGAGCGCCAAACTCATGCCGGCGGTGGGCGGGGCAGCGCTGCGCAATGCCGTCGCGAGCACGAGCGCGATCCCGCCGCACAGCGGTACGACAAGCGCAACGGCTAGCGCCGCGGTCTGCGCCGCAGGTCCGGTCGGCTTTGCCATACCGCGACGAAGGTGTCCTGCAGCGCGTTCAGAACTCGGCAGTCATTGCGCCGGTCTGCTTGGCCGAGGCTGCGCCGTGACGCCGGAACGCCGGAACGCCGGAACGCAACGATTGCATGGCCGTCATCGGATTCACCGGCGATGACGGCCATGCACGCAATAACTGATTTGGCCCTACCCGATGGTGAGCCCGGTGAACTCCGCGCCGGACAGTCGCCCGGACGAGTCGCCGGTCACCGCCGCCGCGGAGAGCCCGACGTCCTGGGTCGCCGCAGCGCCGGGCACCTCGGCCTGCGTGACCTGCTGCCAGTTCTGCCCGTCGTGGCTGAAGGATCCGGTGAACGTCGTGCCCGATCGGACGAGCTTCAGGTAGACGGGATAGCTGGAGAAGCCGGTGTTGACGGTGCTCTCCAGCAGCCCGTCACCGTCGCCGTCCCATTGCATGACCACGCCGTTGGACGGTGTCGCGGAGAGGATCACGTATCCGGGGCTCTTTGCGGCCGAGAGGTTGTTGCGGATGATGATGCCTGCTTTGGCCCAGGCGCCGGTGAAGTCCTGCCGGGTCACCTCGGTCGTCACCGTCATCGACGCGCTTCCGGCGCCGGGGCGGTACATCGCGCCGAACTGATCGGTGGATCGCCATTGATCGCGGCCGTCGGCATAGACCGCGAAGTGATCGCCGACCTGCCCGAAGTGCGCGGTGGTGGCGGCGTGGGTGGCGTAGTCCGAGGAGGGCGCCGCGAACGATGTCACGCTCGTCGATGCCGTCGCCGTGCCGGATGCGCCCGCGCTGTCGGCGAACTGCGCGCTCGCAGTCAGGGCCGCCTTGGCGTCGGGGACGTCGGGCGTGACCGGCGGGGTCACCGTCCACGTCGCGCTCGCCGCGCCACCGGAGGGAACCGGGCCGAGATCGGTGCCACCGCTGGGCGTGACGGTCCAGCCGGCCGGGGCAGCCAGCGTCGCACTGCTCGACGACAGCGGCAGGCAGCCGGTGTCGGTCAACGTCGCGGTGACCGTGGCCTGCGTGCCCCCGTCGAGGTAGGACGCGGACGGTTTCAGCGCGACGGCCGCCGTCGGTTCGACCGAGCCGGACGCAGGCAGCACCGTGACCGTCACGGTGCGGGCCGGCGTCGCCCCGCCGAGCCCGACGCCGATCGTGTACGTTCCCGGGCTGCACAGTTGCGGGTGGAACGTCACCGGCACGGTGCCCTCGTCGTGGTGACCAAAGGAGACCACCTCCGCGGGCGTGGTGAATCCGATCCCGCGCGCGAACGTGGTGGTGTCGGTCTGCGTTGCATTGCCATTGACGTAGAGCACGGCGCGCGGGTCGGCCAGGTACCCGGCACCGCCGGTGTTGACCACGGCGCCGGTGATGCTCAGCGGCTGGCCAACCTCGACGCTCTGGTGATCGGCGCTCACGGACGAAACCTGCGCGTTCACCGGCGTGGTCATCTGATGGTAGTCGGCGAGGTAGTCAGACACCGCCCGCCCGAAGCTCAGTGGGGGAGTGGCGCTCACCCGCTTCCAGTTCAGCCTGATCAGGACCGGGTGGCGCAGCGCCGCCAGCGTGACCTGGTTGCCGGTGATCGTGCCGGACCGGTGCCCGTCGACGAGCACCGAGGTCAGCCGGTAGCCGTCCGGAGCAGACAGTTCGATGCTGTCGGGCAGGTTGCGGGTGGGCGGGGCGAGATGCACGGTGCTTCCCTCGCTATCGACCTTCGCCGAGTACGACAGGTGGCCGAAGTCGGTGTCGCCGTCGAAGCCGAGCTTGGCGCCGGGCTGCTTCCACACCGGTGACCAGACGTTGGCCAGGTGCAGCGAGCCGTCGTACTCGTTCACCAGCATGTCGCGCAGGAATGTCAGGTACTTGCCGGAGAACTCGCCGTGCGGCTGGGTCTGGTCGGTGGCCGACCAGCCCCACCGCTGGGCCGCGTTCATGCCCTCGGAGGTCATGTCGGTCGCCGACGTGTGAACCAGCAGCGAGTACAGCGATGTCAGCGCAGCCTGCTGGTTGCCGGCGAACACATCGGTCACGGAGATCGAGATCGGTGTGTAGGAATGCAGCGTCGACTCGACACCTGCGGAGGCGTAGCCGAACACACCCTCGAAGGTCTTCTGCTTCCACGCGGCCAGGCTCTGAGTGATCCACGGGTCGTCGGCCGCGAACGCGCCGGACGGCCACACCGCCTCCAGGTTTCCCCAGTCGATGCCGTAGACGTTTCCGTACCAGCCGGGGCGGATGGCAGGCGCGTCCATGCCCTCGATCGCGGGCGGGATGAAGCCGAGTCGGCCGACGACGGGTGCCAACTTGCCGCGCAGGATGTCGATGTATTGCGAGTGGCGGGCCGACCACGCCGCCGCGATGTCGTTGTCGCCCACGGCAGCGGCGATTTGCGCGGCGGCCTGCTCACCAGCGATGTTCCACAGGTCGTAGGTGAGCACGTGGCCGCGGACGCCCTCGTTGTCGGACATGGACGAGGCGGGGAACAACCCGCCGTCGGTGGACCAGTAGTCGCTGCGGATCTGCCATTCCCAGCTCATCGCCCGCTGCACGGCCGGCCAGACCTGCCGGGCGAATGCGGTGTCGTGCGTGCGGTTGTAGTAGTTGGCGAACGCCCACAAGGCCTCGCCGTTACCGTCGTTCTCGCCGTTCTGTGAGATGAACTGCCCGGACGGTGCCTGCCAGGTCAGCATCTCCAGGGTGACCTGCCGGGCTACGTCGGTGAAGCCGGCATCGAGGATGCCGTCGATGTCGAAGGCCGTGTCGCGCAACCAGTAGCGGTCGTAGACGGTCGGGTTGGCGTTCCAGAAGTACCGGCCGCCGACGACGTTCATGAGCAGCAACGAGAAGGCCAGGCCGGCCTTGTACGTGTCGAGCACCTTCGTCTCGACCCCACCGCCGGGGATGGTCAGATCGCTTCCCACCCGGTCGAGGGTCTGGTGCCAGAACGCGGCCGTGCGGGCGTGATACGCGTCGTAGCGAGTACCGGCGAGGGCGTCGAGATCGGACTGCTGGCCGACGAAGTACGGCAGGACGAAATCGAGCGTCCTGGTCTGGTGCGGGGCGAGCGTCACGTCGTAGTCGGCGGTGGCGCCGTTCGTGGCGGTCGGCGCCGACCCGGCGACGAGCAGCACCTTTCCGTCCCCGCCGTAGGAATTCGTGCTCGCGTCCCAGGTCGGGGCAGCCGGAGCGGCCGGCCCGGAGTTGCCGTCCACAGCGCCGACTCCCTGCCCGAGACTGAGGCTGGTAGAGAAGCGGTGCGTCACCGGCGAGGTGCCCGGGTTCGTCAGGCTGACCCGGACGAAGTCGACCATGTTGTCGACGTTCGCGGTGATCGTCTTGGCGGGCAGGCCGAAGGACTGGGTGAACGGAACCTGGGCTACGCCGGGAACCTTCGCAGCGAAGAAGTCGATGGAATGTTGTACGCCGCCGCTGGTGAACGTCTCGTCCATGATCGGCAGGTAGCCGTCCTGCCAGGTCTTGACCCGCTGGTTGACCGGAGTGCGCTCGGCACCGGTGGCGAAGTCGAAGCGGCCGAACTCGGTCTGCAGGTCGCCCTCGGGCGTGACGATCGACCGCTCGGGACCGCCGTAGACGCCGATCGCGGCGCGCGGTGCGCGGTACCAGTCGAACGGCTCCTCCGGGTTGTCCTGCACCGGCGCCAGACTGGCCTGCTCGGCCGGGCTGCTGAGCACCCCGTAGGGGCGGCGCAGGTAGTCGTTGAACGGGTTGCCGTAGGGGTTGTCGGCGGCGGTGCCCGCGGCAGACGGCGCGCCGGATGTAGCAGTTGCGGCCGGGGCGGGTGCGCTGCCGGTGATGATGGTGGCCGTGCTGAGTGCCAGTGTCATCGAAGCGAGGACGGCGAGCGAACGGCGGCGACGTGTCACGGTGACCTGCCTTTGGCGAGGGCTAGCCTTAGTAACGAACTGTTCGTAACTATCGGCACTATGGCAGTGCCCGAATTGACGGTCAAGGGGTGAAGGGCCAGTGACGTCCCATCCGGCCGGAACCGGCCCGCACGTCCTGCGCCGGCTCAATTCCGCCGCCGTGCTGCAGGCACTTCGCGACGGCGGACCGGCACGCGTCGCGGACCTGGTCGCGGCAACCGGGTTGTCCCGGCCCGCGGTCAGCCGCGCCATCAGCAGCCTGCGCCAGCAGGGCTGGGTCGCCGATGCCGACGCCCGCGCCGCCGCCCCGGATCCGCAGATCGGCAGACCTGCCGCGCGGGTGCGCTTCCGGGCCGAGGCCGGGCACGTGCTCGGCATCGACGTCGGGCCGCACAAGATCCTCGCCGTCGTCGCCGATCTCGCCGGGACGGTGGTCGCCAGCCGGCGCGGCGACACGCACTCGTTGCCGGGCGGTCGCGACGTCATGGCCGCGCTGCTCGACCTGACCGGCGAGGTGCTCGCCGACGCCGGTGTCGGCCCGGGCGGTCTGCAGGGCGCGGCGATCGGCACACCCGGTCTGGTCGATGCGGCGGGCGCGACGGTGGTGCTCGCGCCGAGCATCTCCGGCTGGGCATCGATCCCCGTTGCCGAGCGGCTCGGACACCGGCTCGACTGCCCGCTCACCTTGCACAACGACGTCAACCTCGCCGTGCTCGGCGAGCGCTGGCGCGGCACCACCGCCGATGCCGAGACTCTCGTCTTCCTGCAATGGGGGGCGCGCGTCGGCGCCGGCATCCTGATCAACGGGAAACTGCACGGCGGCGCTCACGAGGCGGCCGGTGAGGTCGGCTTCCTCGATCTCGACGACGAGCCGACGGCGAACGGCCCGACCGGGCCCAACACGATGGGACCGTTCGAGCGCCAGATCGGCGCGGCCGCGATCATCGAGCTGGCAAGTGTCGAGGCGGTGCGTCGCGGCGATGCCGACCTGCAGGCCCGGATGCGCCGCGCGGCGGCATCCGACGACGCCGCCGAGGTCTTCCATGCGGCGGCTGAGGGAAACGCGCTCGCGGCGCAGATCATCGACCGGATCGGCGCCCGACTCGCCCGTGGGCTGGCCGCTGTGTGTCAGGTGCTCGACCCGGACCTGATCGTCGTCGGCGGCGGGCTCTCGCGTGCCGGCGCCACGCTGCTCGAGGTCATCGAACGGCACCTGCGCACCCGCACGCTCGTGACCCCCCGCGTGGTGCTCTCATCGCTCGGCGACACCGCGGTGGCGCTCGGCGCGGTACGCACCGCGCTCGACGACGTCGAGCGTCGCCTGTTCGCCGACGCCACGCTCCCGTCCTGAGCCGGGGCGCGGCCCGCGCGGTCAATACGCCATGTCGTCCGCACGCCCGGCGTCGTCATCGCGCGCGAGCTCACCATTGACCACCGGCTGCCATTCCTCGTCGAGCGAGCGGCGAAACTGCTTGCTCCAGCGGAAGCCGTGCGGCGTGGCGGCGAACGTCGTCCGGCTCATCCCGCGTGGACTCGCGCGGTGCAGCACCAACTCGTCGCCCTGCCACGAGCCACGCGCCGGTGGGTCCGGCGGGTAGCCGAGGCTGTCGAAGGAGTACAGCAGCACCTCATTCGACGCCGGATCACGCATGAAGACGTTGACGACCTCGAAAGATCCCGACATTCGCGTTTCTCGGAGCCGCTGGACGACGAGACCCTTGTCGATCTCGATCACGCCGGCCGCAGTGACCTTTGCCGTCTCCTCGTCGGCCCAGTCACTGGCGTGGATGAGGTCGGTGCCGGCGAATCTCCCGACCAGGAATTCGAGGCCGGGCGGTACGGGTGACAAGGCAACTCCTTGGTGCAAACCAATGATTGGGACGACCGTATCATTGTCGAGTGGCCTACGACGATCGACCGCGGCAGCTCACCTCTCTGACGACGTATCTGCTTTCCCAGGTGGCCAAAATCGCCAAGCGTGACCTCGACGCTCGTCTCTCCGAACGCGGCATGCGCATGCGGCACATGGCTGTTCTCGCCACGGTCGAGGAAAACGCGTCGAGCCAGCTCGATCTGGCCCGATCGCTCAAGCTCGATCCCAGTGACGTGACGAGCACGGTCGATGACCTCGAGGCACGCAGGTTCGTTACCCGCCGGGTCGATCGTGCCGATCGCCGGCGCAAACTCGTGTCCATCACGGCCGCCGGGCGCCGGGAGCTGGCTCGGTTGCACGGCATCGCCGAGCAGCTCGCTGACACCCTGCTGGAACCGATGCCTGAGCGCCGGCGACGCCAACTGCATGCCGACCTCAGCCGGGTGCTCGCCGTCCATGACGAGCAGAACCGCCCCGGTACCCGTTCGCGGTCCTGATCGGATTGCCTCGTGCCGCGTCGACGGTCCGCGGCACTTGTACGCCGTCGGAATGGGCTCAGTCCTGCATCAGGCCGAGCTGGCGGAGCAGACCGACTTCATCGAGCCGGCCCCAGCGTTCGACGATCTTCTCGCCGTCGATCCGAAATATGTTGATTCCGGCAAGGGTGATCGTTCTGCCGGTGGGCTGCACGCCCATGAGCTCGCCCTTGTGTGTGCCGCTCGCGGTGAATCTTTCGACGACGAGGTCTGCCTCGGCGACGAGCTGGTCCACGTCGCTGTGCCAGTCGGGCAGCGCCTGGCGGAAAACCGCCGCCGCCAGTCGCATGCCGTCCGGCCCGTTAGGGGCGCCCGGAAACGGCGCGTCATGGTTGACGAATGCGGGGTCGAGGTAACGGTCCACCGCGTCGAGATCACCCTTTGTGAACAGTTCCTGGATGAATGCCTCGACGAGTTGCTTGTTGTGCGTGCTGCTGATGGTTGTCATGAGCAGATCGTCGAACCGGTGCGGGCCCATGACCATCCCAGGAAGTTGGGGTTTCGCACGCCTGTGTGCGGGCGGACACTGAGGCGGTGCCGAGCAAACTCAGCACCGATGCGGTGCGCGATCTGGTTCGCCATTGCCACAGCGGACTCGATGTGCCCGCCCTGCAACGGCAGTTGTTGCGAGCGATGCGGCGGGTGTTGCCGGTCGACGCAGCGTTCTTCGCCACGGCCGACCCCGAAACCTTGCTGTTCACCGGTGCATTTGCCGAGGAGCCGCTCGACGGGGCGACGCCGCTGTTCCTGGGCAACGAGTTCGGCGACGACGACGTGAACAAGTTCGCGTCGCTGGCCGTCTCACCCAGCCATGTCGGTTCCCTGGACGCAGCGACACGTTCGGACCGCCGGTCGAGCCCGAGATACCGCGACATCATGAGTCCACTCGGCCTGGGCGATGAGTTGCGCGCCGCTCTGGTGTCAGGTTCGCAATGCTGGGGCTACCTTTGCCTGCATCGAGCCGACCACCCTCTTGGCTTCACTGAATCGGAAGCCGCGGTGATCGCGAGCCTCGGCCCGCACGTGGCCCACGCGCTGCGCCAGGCGGTTCTGTTGCACGGTTCCGCGGCTGCAGGTGGCACGCGCGAACCTGGCGTCGTGTTGCTCGCCGACGACTTGAGCCTGGTCGCCGTCACGCCGGAGGCAGAGCACCTACTTTCCCTTGTCGGCGAAGGGCTTCCGGGCAGACTCCCTCTTCCGGTCGCGGTGTACAGCGTCGCCGCGGCACTGCGCGCGATCGAGCAGGGAACGGCACCGCCGTCGACCGTGCCGACGACTCGCGTGTACACCAGCGCCGGACGCTGCCTCAATTTGCACGCGTCCCGGCTGCAGGGCCGGCCCGGCGAACAGCGCATCACGGTAGTGATCAAGGATGCTGAGGCAGCGGCCACGGTGCCGTTCGTACTATCCGCGCACAGGCTGAGCCGGCGCGAGGCCGATGTCGCCAAATTAGTGCTCCGTGGGACATCGACAAGGGAGATCTCCGCCGCGCTGCACATCTCCCAGCACACGGTCCAGGACCATCTCAAGTCGGTCTTCGACAAGGTGGGTGTGCGCAGCCGCCGCGACCTGATCGGCCGGCTGCTGCAACCTTCAGATCGCGAAGCCGCACCGCCTGTCGAGCCTGGTCGCTGAATCCGGCCTGCTCAATCACCGAGCACGACCGGATCGCCGACGCGGATCGAGCCAGGTTGCGCGACGGACGCGTATATGCCGAGGCACCCACCCTGCCGTTGGGCCGTCGTGCGCAGCACGCTGAGGTCACGCGGGAGGTCCTACTGGGCGAGGTGGCGGTGACGCACCACAGGATCGGTTCGAACTGGTCGAACACCTCCTCAGTCCCAACTCGCAGGACGCCAGTTGGCGATCCGCCCGTTCGCCAGATCGCGCAGGGCGAGAACGCGATCGCCGTGGCGGCGCGTGGGGTCATGGCGAGTTCGGACATCGTCGTGCCCCGCATCGATTTCATGGGGGGCGCCACAACTCCGCGACAGTGCCTACCCGATCACGGGCCGCCATAGCTCCGCGGACGCCAGCCCTCAGGCGATGGGGAAGACCCTATGGTGCAGGCGCATGACTGCCCTGGTGATAAGGCGTTCGGCTGCTGGGCCGACGGCTTGAGCCGAGCAAATATGCATTACGAACTTAAATAAGTTCCTGACATACTCGACCGCATGCCCGCACGGACCAAGGTCCCGAATCTGAGCGTCGCCGATTTGACCTCCGTGCTGGAGGACTTCACCCGGATGTCGATTCGCCTGCCGTCCGTGCAGAGGCTGAGCTTCACGACGCTGTCGGTCCTGCACACGCTCACCCGGAAGGGTCCCCAGCGGCTCACCGAGTTGACCGCCAGCGAGCAGGTCACGCAGTCGGCGATCACGCAGATCGTCACCAAACTCGAACGCGACGGCCTGGTCGAGCGTCAGGCTGATCCCTCCGACGGCCGCGCTGTCCTCGTGCACATCACCGCGCAGGGGGCTGCGATCGTGGACGGGCGGCGAGCCGAACGCATCGCACGACTGACCGATCTCGCCGACCGGCTCACCCGCGCCGAGCGGACCGCCATCTCGGCCGCGTTGCCGGCCCTGGCCCATCTGGTCCAACTCAACCAACCGGCGTGAGCACGACACACAAACTCGAACTGCACCAGGAGACATGACCACCGCATGAGTCACGAAACCAATGCCACCGCGACCGGCCCGTTCCCGCTGGAGCCGGCACCGATCCACGTGCCCGACGACGTATTGGCCGACCTCCGACATCGCCTCGAGCTGACCCGCTGGCCGGACGATGCGGGCAACCGCGACTGGCACTACGGCGTCGACCGCACCTACCTGCAAGAACTCGTCGACTACTGGCGCACCGACTACGACTGGCGCAAAGCGGAAGAGGCGATCAACGCCTACGGGCACTACCACGCGATTGTCGACGGAGTGCCGGTCCACTTCATGCGCAAGGCAGGTGTCGGCCCGAACCCGACACCCTTGATCCTCACTCACGGTTGGCCGTGGACGTTCTGGCACTGGTCCAAGGTCATCGATCCGCTCGCCGATCCCGGTGCACACGGCGGCGATCCCGCCGATGCGTTCGACGTGATCGTCCCGTCGTTTCCCGGCTTCGGGTTTTCCATGCCGCTTCCCGACAACCCGGACATGAACTTCTGGAAGGTCGCCGACCTCTGGCACGTCCTGATGACCCAGACCCTCGGCTACGAGAAGTACGCGGCCGCGGGCTGCGACGTCGGGGCGCTGGTCACCGGCCAACTCGGCCACAAGTACGCCGACGAACTGCACGCCATCCACATCGGTTCGGGGCTGAAGCTCACCCTCTTCAACGGCGACCGCGGGTGGGACCTCAGCGGTGGCCGGCCCATCCCTGACGGCCTGCCGGCCGACGTGCACGCACGGATCGTCGCGCTGGAAAAGCGCTTCGCCGTCCACCTGGCGGCGCACGTACTCGACCCGAGCACGCTGGCCTACGGGCTGTCCGACTCGCCGGCGGGCATGCTCGCCTGGATCCTGCAACGGTGGGTCAGTTGGAGCGACAACGGCGGCAACATCGAAACCGTGTTCTCCAAGGACGACCTGCTCACCCACGCAATGATCTTCTGGGCGACCAATGCGATCGGCACCTCGATCCGTACGTACGCAAACAACAACCGCTACCCGTGGACGCCATCGCACGACCGGCAACCGGTCATCGAGGCGCCCACCGGCATCACGTTCGTGGGCTACGAGAATCCGCCCGGCGTCACCACCGATCAGCGTGTCCAGCACTTTCTCGAAAGTGACCGCGCGGCTTGGTACAACCACGTCAATCTCACCGCCCACGAGGGCGGCGGACACTTCATCCCCTGGGAGATCCCCGACGCCTGGGTCGACGACCTGCGGCGCACATTCCGCGGCTGTCGATAGGCGGTGGCCAATCGGGGGCGTGGCTGGTACCGAGGTGACTGCCACATTCATTCGACCTACTCCGACGGCAAGATCACGCCCGAGGCGCTCGCGACCAGCGATCGGGCGCTCGGGCTGGACTTCCTTGCCACCACCGAGCACAACACGTCTGACGCGCACGGTCCATGGGCTCGGCACGCCGGTGATGATCTGCTGGTAATCCTGGGCGAGGAGGTCACGACCCGGAACGGGCACTGGCTGGCGCTCGGTCTTCGCCCAGGCCAGGTGATCGACTGGCGGTATCGCGTGCGGGACGACGCGATCGGCACGCATCTGGACGAGGTGCACGAAGGCGGCGGCCTGTGTGTAGCGGCCCATCCGCAGGCGGCCTACGCGTCGGGCGCATTCATGTTCCCGTACCAGGGCTTCGACGCGGTTGAGGTGTGGAACGGCCTGTGGGTCTCGGACCGGCCGTGGAACGCGAACAACGAGGCAGCACTGGCTGAATGGGGTCGCGCCCTGGCAGCAGACATCCGGTCCGGAGTGTGGCGGCCGGCAATGGGCAACAGCGACACCCATCTGGAGGGCCAGATCGGAATCCCGCATACCGTCGTGCTGGCCGAAGAGTTGAGCACCGAAGCGATCCTCGCGGGCCTGCGTGCCGGGCGCAGCTGGATCACCGAATCGCCTGCGGTCGAGCTGTCGCTCAAGATTTCTGCTGGCAATCGCAGTGCAGGGATGGGTGAGCGGCTGGAGGCTGGCGACGACCCGGCCGTCGTGCAGGTCGACGTATGCGCAGTGCCATCCGGCACGGTCAGCTTCCACACCGACGAGGGCACCGTGCACCGGCATTCGTTGCCCGCCGGTGGATCGGGAGCCGTGCGGTGGTGTACGAGCGCGGAGGAGTCGGCGTTCGTCCGCGTCGAGGTGCGCCATCCGGAAGGGCGCATGGCCGCCCTCACGAACCCGATTATCCTGACCTGAAGGCTCTACCTGCCTGCACTGGAACGGTGAAGAGGCGACGTCGGGCTAGGGAGTTGCCGACGTGGCCTGGGCGAGCAATCCGTCGACGAACGCCTGCAGTGCCTGCGGGTAGGTGTCTCGCGCGGCCAGCGTCGGCCATTGGTTGCCGAGGTCAGCCAGGCGTGGCATGCGGGATGCGTCCAGGCTGACGAAGAAGGCGTCGCGGTTGGCGGGTCGCTGATGGTCCGCCTTTCGGCGAGCCGAGTGCGCGCGGACGAGGATCTCGCCGACCGTGTAGTACCAGATGCTGCGGAAGACGTCGACGGCCTGTTCGGGCGTGCACCCGTAGTCGATGGCGCCGGCCACGATGGTCTCGACCATCGACAGGACCGATTCGCCGAGCAGGCCGACGAAGCCGTCGGCGGTGAGGACCTCTGCGGCCCATGGCCAGGCGGCGAGGCCATCGTGCATGGCGTTGGCGGCCACGATGATCCGGTCGCGTGGATTGCCAGGCAGATCGGGCTGCGAGATCTGGTCGGCGTACTCGTTGAGCAGTAGGAGCAGCAGGTCTTCCTTATCTCGTACATGGTGGTACAGGGTCGTCGTCCCGATGCTCATCTGCTCGGCCAGTCGGCGAACGGTCAGCTTCTCCCAGCCGTCCCGATCGATGAGTTGGCGGGCTGCGGCCAGGATCTGCGCACGGGAGGTCACCGGTGGCCGGCCGGTGCGGCCGTTCGGTGCAGCGGGTCGGGGCACGGCCCCATCATGCTGGCCCGCCCTTCTCTTGCGTGGAATCGGCGCGGCCTCGGTTTACGTGTTCGACAGTTGTTGACCCTGGTGATACTTTCGGAACATGTTCCAAAACACTACTGACAGCACGAGCCGGTCACCGGCTACGTGCACGGCGCAGAGGACTGAGTTGCGGTGACAAGCACGGAATCAGCGGGCGGAAGCTCGGTCGTCGAGGCGGATGCTCGGCCGGGGCTCGTCCTCGCCGCGGTGGCCGTCGTGCAGTTCATGGTGTCCCTGGACCTCTCGGTCGTGAACGTCGGACTACCGCAGATCGCGACCGGCCTCGGCTTCAGCGCGGTGGGCGTGACCTGGGTGGTCCACGCCTACGCCCTGACCTTCGGCGGGCTGCTCCTTCTGGGCGGCAAAGCCGCTGACCGGTTCGGCCGCAAGCGCGTTCTGCTGCTGGGGCTCGCTGTGTTCGGTCTCGCCTCCCTAGCCGGCGGCTTCGCGCAGGAACCTGGCCAGCTCGTAGCTGCCCGCGTCGCCCAGGGCATCGGGGCCGCCGCACTCGCACCAGCCGCGCTGGCGTTGCTGACCGCGACCTTTCCCACAGGCAGGGCCCGCATCCGCGCCTTCGGCGTATGGAGCGCGATGAACGCCGCGGGTGGCGCGCTCGGCGTGCTGGTCGGCGGCCTGCTCACCCAATATGCCGGCTGGCGCTGGGTGATGTTCGTCAACCTGCCGATCGCCGCCGGCGCCCTGGCCCTGGCCTGGCGCGGCGTCCCCGCCGACCCACCTCCGATTCGCCGAGGCCGTCTGGATGTGTTCGGAGCTGTCCTGGCAACGGCGGGCATGACCCTGCTTGTGTTCGGCGTCGTCCGTACCGACCGGTACTCGTGGACCTCGGCAGCCACGCTGACGACCCTGGCGATCGCCGTCGCGCTACTGGCCGCGTTCGTCCATGTCGAGCGGACCACCACCCGCGAACCGCTGATCCGGCTCGGCCTGCTCGCCAATCGCTCGGTCGCCGGCGCGAACGCCTACAACCTCCTGGTCGGCGCCGCCATGGCCTCGGCCTTCTATTTCACGTCCCTCTATCTCCAACGAGTGCTCGGAATCGGGCCGGCCCTGACCGGGGTCGAGTTCCTGCCCTTCGCCCTCGGCGTGATCGCCGGCTCCGTGCTCGCGGTCAAGCTCGGCTATCGTCTCGCTCCGCGAACGCTGTTGGTCGGCGGCGGACTGCTGACTGCCACCGGGTTCGCCTGGTTCGGCCTGATCAGCCCACACGGCGCGTTCGCCACGGACGTCCTGGGGCCTTCGATCGTCGCCAGCGTCGGCTTCGGGCTCTGCCTCGGACCGGTCGTCTCCACCGCCACCGCCGGGGTCGCAACCCACGAGGTTGGCACCGCATCCGGCCTGCTCAACAGTTCACGCCAGATCGGCGCCTCGCTCGGACTGGCCGCCCTCGGCACCGCCGCCCACGACCGCACCGGCGCGATCGCCACGCCCGAGGCGCTCAACGCGGGATACGCCCTCGGCCTGACCCTCGCCGCACTGCTCCTGGTCGCCGCCGTCCTCATCGCCCTGACCGTCCTTCGCCGCAAGAGCCCAACACCACCAGCAGAGCAGGCTGAACGCACGGTGGCATTCCGTGCCGCCGCTCAGGCCTGACGGAGCGCATTCCACACGGGCATGGGCCACATCGGCCGAGGCCGGCAGATCGCCGCGGTCGCAAGTCTCATAGCGGCGCAGGCCCAACGGCCGCAGCACCTGGTCGGTGAGGCCCACTAGCCGGCTGCCGCCGCGGGCGTTCCGCTCGCGGATCAGTCGCCGGCGACCTGTGCGAGTGCATCGCGCACGATCGCGAGGTCGGCCGGATCGATGCGGTCGATGAACAGCTCCCGCACCAGCGTGATGTGCGCGGGCAAGATACGGGCGAGTAAAGCCTTCCCGTCCGGTGTCAGGTGTAGCAGCACGGCCCGGTCGTCGTCGGTGCTCGCGCGGCGCGCGACCAATCCCCGGCCCTCGAGCTGACCGGCCTGGTAGGTCAGCCCGCTCTTGGTAACCACGAGTCCGCGCGCCAGCTCGCTCATGCCGATGCCGTCGGTGTCCGAGCTGAGCTGGGCGAGGATCGAGAACTGCACCTCGGTCAGGTCGTAGGCCCGCAGCTGCTGCGCGACCGCCCGCTGCAGGCGGTCGCCAGCGCTGCGGAGCGCGAAGTACGCGGCGAGCTCATCGTCGCTGAGAGCCCTGACCACACCTTCCCCCTGTTGTTCAAATTCGAACTATGGGTTACCGTCGGACTCGTTCAAATTGGAACGATACCAAGCGGTTTCGCCGCCGGACAGGAGTACATCATGCGCATTGCCGTCCTCGGCACCGGCCACATGGCCGGCACCGTCGGCGCGGGCTTCATCGGCGCTGGTCACGACGTTGTGTTCGGGTCCCGCGACCCCAGCCGGGCTACACACCTCCCGGCCCCGCGTTCGGCCACGTCGAGGCCATCGCCGGCAGCGACGTCATTGTCAGCGCGCTCGTTGCGGCCCACTCGCTCGCGTCCATCACGGTGCTTCGCGAATCGCTCGCCGACCGGGTGCTGATCGACATCGGCAACGCCGTCGACCAGCACCCGGACTTGATCTACCCGGATTCAAGCCTGGGTGAGCAGTTGCAGCGGACGCTCCCGCACACGCGGGTGGTCAAGACGCTCAACACGGTCGGCGGCCCGATCGGCGTGAAGCCGACCCTGTTGTCGGCTCCGACGAACGTGTTCCTCTCCGGCGACGACGCCGTCGCCAAGGGGGTCGTCGGGAGCCTCCTAACCGATCTCGGCTGGGGGCAGTGGACCGACAGGTCGACCTCGGCGGGATCACCACAGCGCGAGCCGTCGAGCACTACATCCTGCTCTTCGCTGCTCTGATGGGCGCCCTGCGCACCCGGACGCTCAACATCTCGATCACCCGCTGACCCGACCAACGCTAGGAACCGACACCATGACCAGGCAGCAACGCGACACCATCAACCAGATCGCCCGGCACAGCAAGTTCGACATCGGGGGTGACGTCGAGGAACAACGGCCCCTGTTCGCGGAAATGATCGCAGCGATTCCCCTGCCCGATGACGTACACACCGAGGACGCCGTCCTGGGTGAGGTCCCCGTCGTCACGATCTGCATCGACGGCGCCGCACTGACGGGCACGATCCTCTACTTCCATGGCGGCGGGTACGCGATCGGCTCCGCCGCCCTGTCAGCCGGGCTGGCATCCGAGCTGGCCCGCCGATCCGGCACACGTGCGGTATCGGTCGACTACGCGCTCGCCCCGGAACATCCGTACCCGGCCGCCGTGCATGACGCGGTCGCGGCGTACAGAGCTCTCCTCGATGACGGGACCCCAGCACACGACATCGTCTTCGCCGGTGAGTCCTCGGGCGGCGGGCTCGCCCTTGCCGCGATCCTCGCGATCAGCTCAGCCGGTCTGCCGCGCCCCCCGCCGCCGTCTACGTCGCGTCCCCGTGGGTCGACCTGACGACGACGGGCGCGAGCATGATCACCAAAGCGGACATCGACCCGTCGCTCACCGCGGACGGGCTCCGTCGCCGCGCCCGCGACTACGCGACCAGCCACGACCTGGCCGACGGCCGCATCAGCCCCGTGTTCGCCGACCTCACCGGCTTCCCGCCGTTGCTGATCCAGGTCGGTGGCAATGAGGTCCTCCTCGACGACGCCACCCGGCTCGCAGCCCGGGCCGCCGCGGACGGAGTACCCGTCACACTGCAGGTCACCCCGGACGTCCCGCACGTGTTCGTCGGGTTCGCCGGCATGCTCGACGAAGCCGACGAGGCCCTCACCAAGGCCGGCCGGTTCATTCGCGCAAACCTGGTCCGCGTGAACAACTGACCGGCCCGCGTACGAGGTGCAAAGCGTTGCGCGATCCTCCTACCGAATCCCAACCGGCCATTCCTCGCGCGGTTCGCGTCGTCGGCATGGATTATTACGGTGTCGGCATGGAGTGCCGGATCAACGAAGTCCTGGTCCATTACGTCGAGCACGGCGCCGGCGTGCCGCTCGTTGCGCTACACGGTGCCGGTGTTGATCATCGCGAGATCGAGGCGGCCATCGAGGCGATCGTTCCCGACACGGGATACCGGCGGATCTATCCGGATCTCCCGGGCATGGGCCTCTCGACGACCGACGGCCTGACCGGCAACGACGATGTGGTGACGCTGCTCGGCGATTTCATCGATCACCTGGGCGCGGGACCGGTGATGCTGCTCGGGCACTCTTACGGCGCCTACCTGGCTCGTGGAGTGGCCGCACGGCGACCAGACACGGTGCTCGGTCTGGCGTTGTTGTGCCCCGTCGCCGAGCGGTCACGAAACGTGCCTGGCCACGACGTGGTTCGCCAGGACGCCGACGCGTACGACGAACTCGAACGGGCGCAGTGGGCGGGGTTCGAGGAGTACTTCGTCGTGCGCACACAGGCCACAGCTGGCCAGTACCGCGATCGCGTTGCGCCGGGCACGACGCTTGTGGACGAGGCTGCGCTGGGGCGCATCTTCGCCCGGTGGACCGTCGACGTCGGGTCGAGCGCATTCTCGGCGCCGACCTTGATCGTGGCGGGACGACGCGATTCGGTCGTCGGGTACGCCGACGCGGCCGGATTGCTCGAGCGTTACCCGCACGCCACCCTGGCAGTTATCGAGGGTGCCGGCCATGCGCTGATGCACGAGCGGCCCGAGCTACTCGCCGCGTTGTTCGGCGATTGGCTCGATCGAGCTCGACAAGACTAGGCCGTGAGGATTGTCGCGGCGATCTGATGGCGGCGCGGCATCGGGTCTCGAAACTGCTGCTGCGACAGGGGATCGTCTACTGCGGCGGAAAGGCCTGGACCGGGGTGCACGACAGGTGGCTGCGGCAGCAGCGCTTCGAACTGGTGGGTTTGCAGCTGGCCTACGAGTCCGCTTACGAGACGATGTTGGCCACCGTGGCACGCCGGGATCGGCTCGACGCGGCGATCGCGGTGATGGCCGCCGACTCGCCGTTCACGCCGGTCGTGCACCGGCTGGGCTGCCTACGCGGCGTGTCGACGCTGACCGCGTTCTCCCTCGCGGTCGAGATTGGTGACTGGCAGCGGCTGACCGGGCGCAGCATCGGCGCCTACCTCGGCATGGTCCCGACCGAGCACTCCTCGGGGCAGTCGCGGGCGCAGGGCGGGTTGACCAAGACCGGCAACGGGCACGCCCGCCGGCTGCTGATCGAGGCCGCGTGGCATCACCGCGCGCCCTACCGGGTGGCCTGTCCCGTGGATCTTCAGCCTGCTGCGCGACGGCCAAGATCCACGGGACAGGCCCTAGTGACCAACCTTGCTGCGATTCGTCAGGGCGCGTGTCTGACACAAGGAACCCTCAGTGGGGCGCAAGCGAGCCTGATCGGGCGGCACAACAGCGTGGGCGGCCTCCTGCCCAGATGACCCGCCCGAGAAGATGCCCGGTCATTGCCGTCGCCGACGTGCTGCCGCTCGTCATTGCGGCGGATCGTGCTTGCGCAGCCCGCAGATCTGCCAGGTGAACCCGATCAACGCTCGCGGCCACCGACCTCAGTGGCAGTGCTGCTCACTGCCGGCAGGCGTGGTGGCGCCCAGGTCGTCGTCACGGCCGGCCGCGAGGCGCGACCATTGCGATGTGGGTCGGCCGTCGAGACGGAACTGGTCGCCGTCGGTTTGGAAGTCCTGCGGCCAGCCTTCCGGCGAGTCCTCCCAGTTCTCCTGGCGGCCGTAGACCGTCATGTCGAGCAGGCCGTACGAGGGCGCCATCGCCTCGACGCCCCGCCCGGTTGTCCAGTAGGTCTCGAACACGCGGTCGCCTTGGCGCAGGTAGCACACCTTCATCCCGAACGCCCGTCCGGCGACGAGACCATCGCGTGACTCCGCAGGCACGGAGTACCAGGGCGCCTGCCAGCCCATGAAGTCGCGATAGCGCGAGGACTCCTCGAAGGGCCCCTGGCAGAAGACCGCGAACGTGACGTCGCGCGAGTGCAGGTAGGACAGCTCGAGCACCTGGCCGGTGAAGAAGGTGCAGCCCTCGCACTGGTCGGCGGCGGGCTTGCCCGTGTGCCACATGTGGTACGACGCGAGCAGCTGGGTCCTCCCCTGGAAGACGTCGCGCAGGGCCACCGGACCGTCGGCACCGATCAGACGGGCGGTCGCGTCGACCTCGACCATCGGAAGCCGTCGGCGGGCTGCGGCGATGGCGTCGCCCTCGCGGGTGTGCGCCTTCTCGCGGAGCCGGATCTCGTCGAGTTGTTTCTGCCAGGTCTCGCGGTCGGTTAGCGGGGGCGCCGGTGGCGTGGGCATGAATTCCTCCTTCGCGACGAAAGCTATGACGCTAATAGCAAGCACTAGTATCGAGCAAGCAGCCGGGGAGGTGTTCGGTGCCGGTCCAGCGGGGCTATCGGCAAGCCTGCGGCGTCGCGCGCGGCCTCGACCTCGTCGGGGAGCGCTGGGCGCTGCTCGTGGTGCGCGAGCTGATTCTCGGGCCGAAGCGGTTCACCGACCTTCAGCTGGCACTCCCGACCGCCAGTCCGAACGCGCTCTCCGACCGGTTGCGCGAGCTGGCCGACGCAGGTGTCGTAAGCCGTCGGCGGCTGCCTCCGTCAGCCAATGTGCGGGTCTATGAGCTGACCGCGTGGGGTCGCGACCTCGAGCCGATCGTGGTCGCGCTCGGCACCTGGGCGCTGGCCGCGCCCCCAACCGCAGAACAGCTCTTCGTGAGCGCGGACAGCGCGATGCTGGCCATCCGCACGTTCTTCGTGCCGACACCGAAGCGGCCCGAGGCGACACTCCGGATCGAGCTGCGCGACCACGGTCCTGCCGGGACTTTCGGCGTCCGCCTCACCGCGGCCGGCGCCGAGGTCGCCCACGAGCCACCCGACGCACCGGACGCCGTCCTGGTCACCACGACGGATGCGCTCCTCGCCGCCTTCGACGGCGACAACGGGACAGAACTCGTCGCCGCCGGCGCAGCCATCAACGGCGATCCCGAGGTCGTACATCGTCTCGTTGCGGGCGTACGTGTCCCGGGGTCCACAGATCAGTAGTGCTCACACAAACCACGCCCTGAAGCAGACTGGACATCATCGGCACTTCCCGGAATCCATTCCAGTACAGTGCCGAAGTCATCGCCGGGCGCGACGTCGAGGAGGCTCCGTGCAGCGCATGTGCTTTCTGATGGAGATCGTCGCCGGGCAAGAGGCCGAGGGCGAGGGGCGGCACGCCGAGATCTGGCCGGAGCTCGTCGCTGCGCTCCAGGACGCCGGGGTAGGCAACTACACACTGTTCCGCCGTGGCACGTCCGTGATCGCGACCACGATGGCCGACCGGGACGTGATTCTCGAGCACGACGACCTGCGCTTACTGGCCGCACTGGCCACCGGCCTGCCGACCCACGCCGTAGCGCGCACGCTCAGCACGAGCGCGCGAACTGTCCAGCGCAGGACCCGCGAGGTGTGTGACCGCATCGGCGTGCGCACCACGGTTGAGGCCGTGGCCTGGGCGGCCCGCCGCCACTTGATCTGAGTCCGGTGGCGCACTTCCGCCATTTTTCACAGAATGCATTCGTTGCACCCCATTGGCGTTGATAGTCTTCACTCGTTGGCTGGAACCGATTCCAGGCTGCGGAGCACATCACCGCAGCGAAGGGCCAACTGACGTCGCGCGGGCGGCGCCGGCCTTGGCATCAGCGTCGACGAGGACGCCGCCGAGGATCGCCGGCTCAGCAGGAAGCGCCTCTCCACTGAGGAGGACGAAGTGACCCGACACCTTTCTCGACGCCGTGCCCGGCGACGCTCCGTCGTTGTCCTCGCCACGTTGATGCTCGCGGCCGCATGCGTAGCGGTCGGCACGCCGACGGCGCTCGCGAGCCCTGGGGTACCGGATCCCGGTAGCCCGGGATCGCTGGCGTTCCCATCGCTCACGCCGGGGGCGTTCGCGACTCCGCCTGCGGCTGCTCGGGTGAAGTACCGCTGGTGGCAGCCGGCGGCAGACACCAATGACGCGGAGCTTCAGCGTGAGGTCGCGAGCATGGCCGGCAACTTCGCCGGTGGATTCGAGCAGAACGGGTTCCCGGTGAGCACCGGGCCGCTTTCGGGCCGTCTCGGCGGCTGCAACGGCTGTACGTCGCAGTTCTACACCTTCGCCGCGAGCCAGCAGTTCACGCAGCAATACGGCTGGGGCACCCCGTTGTGGTCGCACCGCAACGCGGTCTCTCAGCAGGCCGCTGCCCAGGACGGCTTGATCGGCGACATGAACGAAGGATCCGAGTGGGACAACACGGTGCCGACGGTGTACAGCCCAAACCAGGAAGCTGACCAGCAGGATCTGTCCTACGGCATGCAGCAGTATCAGCCCGGCCAGGATCCGAGCGGTGAGCTGCCGCCGGTGACCGCGCCCGCGCTGGGCGGGGAGAGTACCGTGCTGTCGGATCCGGCGAACCCGGGTGATGCGAACCTGCAGGTGCAAAGCGTGGCCGGGCTGCTGGCGGGCGATCAGATCACGCTCGGCCGGGGCAGCGCCGCCGAGACCGCGACGATCAAGAGCGTCGGCACGCCGTCAGCGATCGTCCCGCTGTCGCAGCCGGCCACGTCAGGTACGCGGGTCGTGCATGTGCCGCCTGCGACTGCGGGCACTGGCGTACCGGGTACTGCCGAAGAGCCGGCGCAGTTCGTTCCCGGCGAGACTGTCACCGTCGGATCGGGCGCGAGCGCCGAGCACGCAGTTATCGCAGACATCGGGACGTTCGACATTGCGACCGCACCTACGACGCTCGTGCTGCCGCCGGGAGGGTCCGGCAGTGTCGCCGCGCCGGCCGGTGCCACCAACGTGGAGGTGGCCAGTAATACCGACTTCCTCAAGGGCGACACGATCACGGTCGGCTCCGGCGATCAGGCCGAGACCCGCACGATCAGCAGCGTGGGCGGCCCGGGCAGCGGGACAACCCTGTCCGCCGCCACCGCCGCAGGCGCGCTGCAGATTGGTGTCGCGCGCGCGAGCGAACTGGAGGCTGGGCAGTACATCACGATCGGGGTGGGCACTGGTCAGGAGACCGACCGGATCGCCTCCGTCAGCGGCAGCACCCTCACCTTCTACAGTCCGCTCAAGACTGCTCACGGCTCCGGCGACCCGCTGGCGCTGAAGTCCGTTGGCGTCAGCTTCGCCCCGGCACTGAGCAACAACCACTCGGTGGGCGAGACCGCGATTGATCGCGGAACGGGCATCGCCTTGAGGAGCCCGCTTGGCAAGAGCCATCCAGCCGGCGACACGTTCGTCGCGCCCGGTACAGGGGTCACGCTTACCGCCCCGTTGATCAAGACGCACAGCGCCGGCGTGAATGACGCCGTCGCGACAACGCTTTCCGCCGCATCAACAGCCAGCGCGACGTCCATCAAGGTGGCGAGCGTGACCAACCTCGCGCCCGGTGACCAGCTGACGGTCGGCCACCCCGGCTACACGCAGACGGTGACGATCACCAGTGTGGGCACGTCCGGCCCGGACGGCACGGGTGTGACGTTCTCCCCGGCGCTGTCGCAGTTCCACTACGCCGGCGACCCGGTCGTCGACGCGACGAGCGCCGACGTGACCAACGCCAGCGGTGGGGTGTCCGACATCGAGAAGGAATCGCTGGTGGCCGCGCAGCTTGTGCAGTGCCTGTCACCGAGCATCGCTGACACGAAGGTCGCTCACGTGACGGCACTGTCCGGGCCGGCCGCAGCGGGAGATTCGAGCATCGCTGCCGGGCCGCTGCCGTATACCGGCAACCCCACCGCGGACTGGATATGGAGCACTCCCGGCGCGGCCAGCAACGCAGCGGCCGGCGACGTCTACCTGCGCAAGACGTTCACCACGCCGGCTGGGGTAACGCGGGCGCTGCTGCGGATCAACGCCGACGACGCGGAGACCACGTACGTGAACGGGGTGCAAGTCGCATCCAGCGTATGGCCGAACTGGCCGATCTCGCAGAACGCCGACATCACGAAAGACCTCAACCCCGCGGGGCAGGAGAACGTGATCGCCGTGGCCGCGAACAACCGCAGCGCGAGCGCCTCGGGCGTGATCGCCGCGGTGCAGATCGACGGCAGTAGCCCGCAGCGGATCGTCACCGACCCCAGCTGGAAAGCGTGGCCGAACGCGTCCGCCCCGCCGGCCGGCGACTGGAACACGGCCGGATATGACGACTCGTCGTGGGAGAACGCGTTTTCCGCCGGCGCGTTCGGGATCGCCCCGTGGGGCACGCAGCCGGACGGCTCGGTGGGCGAAGCGACGAGCCTGGCCGTCGGCGACCGGGTGACGGTCGGCGCCGGCAGCGCGGCCGAGAGCAGGACGATCACCGCGATCAGCGGCTCGACGCTGACATTGGACAAGGCGCTCAGCAGCGCTCACCCGAACGGCGAGGGGGTGTGGGATACCTGCACCTCGGCACCCGGCCACACCCGGGAGTTGGACCCGACGACGGCGATCAACGTGACGAAGGATGTCAAGCCGAACGCGTTGAATTGGACGGAAGGCTCGCTGCACTACGGCGGCGGTTCGTTGCCGGCCGGCAACGGTCAGCCGTGGGAGCTGATCGACTTCTACCTGGACGGCGACACCAAGGCCAACGACGGCAATACCGCTACCAGCCCGAATCAGTGGATGGGCCATCTGAGCGTGGCTAGCGCAAAGGCGATGACCGACTATTTCGACAAGCACATCCTCAACGACCCGGCGACCAGGGCGGCGATCGCCTACCAAGATGCCCACACCGGCACCCCGGCGGTGTTCGAGGACTCGCTGGAGAACGCGAACAACCTCAACTGGGTGCCCGACATGATCTCCTCGTGGCGATCGGACCTGGGCTACGACCCAACGGCGCTACTGCCCGCGCTGGCCGGAACCGGCCGGAATGCCACCGGTGCGCTGGCGTTCGACTTCCCGCAGGACGACGGGCAGGGTGCCACGCTGGGTTGGCGGCTCCGTGACGACTACGGCCAGATGTGGAACGACCTCTACATCAACCGGTATATGAAGACGCTCGACGACTGGGCCGCTTCCCGCGGGCTGGTGGCGCGATTCCAGTCCTACGGCGATCCGATCGACGCGGGCGAGTCAGCCGCATACACGGGCATCCCAGAGGCCGAGCATTACGAGTTCGCCGGCCAGGACGAGACGCAGCAGTTCAAGGTCCGGGCGTCCGGCATGTACCAGACCGCCACGCCGCACTTCCTGTCCAACGAGTGTTGCGAGGCCCAAGGCCAGGTGTGGGCAGATCCGTTCGGCATGGACGGGACCGGCAGCGGAGCGTCTCCGGCCGTGACCGAGCCCAACGCCGAGTCGGTGTATGCCGACCAGGCCGGCGGCGACAGCCAGATCATCTACCACGGCTGGCCCTACGCGAACGGAGTGGCCGGATCCAAGGCACTGTGGCCGGGCTACAGCTACGGCGGCAACGACACCTACGCCGCGGGCAACGGGCCCAACCAGCCGCAGTTCGCCGACGACCGCACCAATAACATCGCCGTCGCCCGCCACGATCTCGTGCTGCGTCAGGGTCAGCCGAGCTTCGACGTGGCCGTCTTCCACGAGGACTTCGGCCTCGGCGGCCAGGGACAGGACAACCTGACAAACGGCTGGAACATGGGCACCGTCATGTCGAACGGCGTGACGAGCAGGCCGACCTCCGGCAAGATCATCCGCAGCTCGTCGTCGCTGTCGCAGGCCGGATTCCTCTACGGATATGTCAGCCCAGCATTCTTCCGCTACCCGACGGCGACATTCAGCACGGACCCGCAGGATGGGAGCAGCGGCAAGGTGCTGTTCCCCGGTCACGGCGACTACAAGTCACTCGTGCTCTACGACCAGTCCGTCATGCCGGTCGACGTGGCCGACAAGATCGTCGCGCTTGCCGCCCAGGGCCTGCCGATCGTGATCATCGGCCAGGTGCCGAACGCGGCGCCGAACGCCACCGGCGGCACCGTGGCCGGCATGCAGGCCGCCGACCAGCAGGTGCAGGCCGCGATGGCCAAGGTCACCGCCGCGCCCAACACCAAGGTCGTCGCCAACTTGACCGCCTCGGGCTCGCAATCCTCGGACGCCAACGCGCCCGCCGCGCTGAAGTCGCTGGGCATCGACGCGGCCACGCAGCTCAACACTTCCTCGGCAGTCGGCTCGGGCACCGCGACGCCTGTCATCGGGATCCGCCGGCACGAGACGAACATCGACTATTACCAGCTGTTCAACTCCAGCGCGACCAGCACCGCCCGGACCTCGGTGACGCTGACCGGGCAAGGCATCCCATACCTGCTTGACGCCTGGACCGGGAAGATCACGCCCATCGCGAACTTCACAGCCACCGGCGACCGGGTGACGATCTCACTGCGCATCGCGCCGGGCAACACATCGATTGTCGCCGTCACGCCGGGCAACAACGTGTTCAAGGCCAAGCCGAAGCTCGACGTCCACGCCACTGGCACCACCGCCGATGCGACCGGAGAAGGTGTCGACAACGTCGTCTACGACAGCTCCGGCAACCTGGTCGCACGGGCCGGGACCAGTGGGACGTACCAGACCACACTCAGCGACGGCACCACCGTCACGAGCACCATCAGCGTGCCGACCATCGACTCGAGTTCGACAGTCTCAGTGATCGGCGGCCGGCCAACATTGACCGACTGGCAGCTGTCGGTCGACAGCTGGACTCAGACACCATCAGGCGACCCCACCAAGACCCAGCACACCCCCATCCCGGCCAGCGGCAGCTTCCCAGTGACACCGCTAAACGGTGTCACCAACGGCACCCTGCCCTCCTGGACAGCAATCACCCCGCAGAACATCCCCGGCCTCGACCCCGCCGACAACCTCACCAACGTCGCCGGCATCGGCGCCTACACCACCTCGTTCAGCCTGCCCGCCGACTGGTCAACCAAGACAGGCGGGGCGTACCTGAACATCGGTGCTGCCATCGACACCGTCGACATCTGGGTCAACGGAAAGGCGGTCGCCGGGGTCGACGAGAACGACCGCAACCAAGTCGACATCGGTCCCTACCTCCAGCCCGGCACCAACCAGCTGAAGATCAGCGTGGCCACGCCACTGCGCAACGCCGTCGCCGTCGCACCGGCAACACCGGCAACCGGCCAAGTCCCCAACTCCGCCGAAACGATCGGAGACCTGCAGGAAGACGCATTGTGCCCTGGGTACCTGAACGGGCCCGGGCCTGGACCATGCACGTCCGCACCGGGTTTCACCACGAAGCTCGCCAACGTCGGGCTGATCGGCCCGGTCACGCTGATGCCCTATGGCCAATCCACGCCGCTCAACTAGCACAGTCCAGTCGGACGGCCTGGCGTCCGGGAGTGCGTACTCCCGGAGGCCAGGCCGCAAGCCAACGGTGCGACGACGGATCCTCGGCATCATCGCCACCGCCGCAAGCGCTGTGAGCTTCGCCGCATGCACCACGACCCACACACCAACCGTGGCAGCCATCGTCACCCGGGATAACGCGATCTGCAGGACCTATGCGGAACGGATCGCCAAGATCGCCGCACCCGCGTTCGACCCCGCGAAAGCGACCGGTGGGAACCTGCCGGCCGCCGCGAAATACCTCGACCAACTCCTACCGCTCATGCAAGCCGAACAACACGACATCACCTCGGCCGGCGTACCCAACGCGTCAAAGGACCTGTACGCAAGCGTGCTCGATGCCCTCGCAGCGGTCATCCGCGATGAACAGACCGCACGAGCCGCCGCCCACACCGGCGATCTCCACGCGTTCCAAACCGTTTACCACGGCGATGCTGCCGACGTGACACACCTGTCCGGGGTCGCCGAACAATTTGGGCTCACTGCATGCCTCGCGGGCTGACGGCCGCTCGCGCTAGCACCAATGTGGCCGCGAACCCCGCGCACCGTCAGCGGATCCGAAACGGCTCTTGAACCGCCCGGCGAGTCCGGACACACGCCCGAACACATTGAGCGACTACCGCTCACGACGCGCGCTGGCGTCGCGAGACCAAGGAACAGGACGTGTGCGTCGACGCGGCGGTCGCGGACGTGTACTGGGCACACGACACCGGCGAAACGCCGGGTGATCGAGTTGGCCAAGCGGCGGATCGGGCAGCTCTGCGCGCGAGCCAGACGCCCCAGCGCCAGCGGCCAGGCGAGGCGGCCTCGACTGCGGGCCAGGCGGCTGGGACCCGCAGGCCGGCCCCAGCGCCGCGATTACGGTGACCGTGAACCGCCAAGGCCCGGCCGACACGGTGCCCCGTTGCTCGGGCGAGCGCGCGGTAACCATAGGTGGGCACCACGGGTGTTTGCGGCAGGGGCCCGAAGTGAGTGGCGGTCGTGACCTGGAACTCGCGGTCCCTGGTGGCTGGCTGGACATCGCAGTCGACGCGGCACACGTGTCCACCTACACCGACGACGATCTTCGCAAGATCGCCGAGTCGGTCACGCTCGCCAAGATCGACCAGCCCAGCACATGGTTCGATGCGGTGAACGCCATACCGCGCTAACTCCGGCGCGCAGGGCCGCAACCCATCCGAGGCGGCCACCCGAAGCACCAGCCGCGTTTCGTCAAGTGATCCGGCCCCACTTACCGGCAGGAATCTTGGGCCCACCGCCCGGGCTGAGTGGGCGGTGGCAGTGTCAGCCGTCGACATCGGATGACCGCTGGCGTAAGTGGTCCACGATGTGTGCCCCGACGCGATGAGGTCTCCACTCTGCTACCACCGCCGCGGTGGATGCTCAGCTCGCGGTGATGCGCGATTTCGCAGCCGCGTGGTTGACGTGGGCAATGAGGAAGACGTCGATCGGGTCTTCGTGTTCGTGGATGAATCCGTGCCGTTCGTAGAGTCGGCGGGCTGGGCTGCCTTGGAGCACGTTCAGTCGGTATGGCCGGTGGTCGCGGTTGGCTGCCATTACCTGGTCGAGGACGCTGGTTCCGATCCCGCGGCCCTGATGCGCGGGGTCGACGTAGAAGTGTTCGATCCACTGGGCGTCGGGTTCGGGCCGGAGCGCGATCAGCCCGACTGGTTCGCCGGCGATCTCGATCACCCATGTGTGGGTTGGACGGAATCCGTCGAGGAATCGCCGTCGTACGCGTATCGGGTCCCAGCGTCCCAGGCGCTGTAGGTCAGCACGCATGACCGTGGCTCGTAGCTCGGCCATCCACTCGCCGTCGATTGGATCGGCTCGCCGCAGGGTCCAGACAGGAAGCACCCCTCTATCCAATCGAGGTGGGGACGCGCGCGCAAAGGAGTTGGCATCATCGCAATCCGCTGGCTTCGACGGTGTCGAATAGGTCAGCGGACGCGGCGTGCAGCTGAGCCGGTCTGGCCGGGGGCGCTTGCTAGTGGGAAAGGTAGACGCGACCGGCGGTACCGGCTAGGAAGCCGTCGAGTTCCTCGGCCGTGCGATCGCCGAGGATGCGCCGCGTCGCTGCGAGCAAGTCGGCCGCGCTCCACAGCAAGCCGTCGACCGGGAGGTGCGTGGCGAACATGCACCGATCCGCCCCGAAGATCTCGAGGGCGGCCTGTAGCCATGCGGAGATCTGTTGCTCGCTCGGACCGAAGAGCAGCGCCAGGCCCTGCAGCTTGAGGGTGACGTTCGGGCGCTCGCCGACGGCGGTCAGCGCGTCCTGCCAGCGCCGGAAGCCGGCCGCGCTGCGGTCCAGCGGCCAGCCGGCCGCCTCCAGGACGATCGGCACGTCCGGGAACGAGTCCAGCAGGTGCTCGGCCGCCGGGAGTTGTTCGGCATATAGCAGCAGGTCCCACACCAGGCCGCTCTCGGCGACGCACTCGAATCCGCGCAGCCAATCGGGATCGGTGAGGTAGTCCGGACGGGCGCCGAGGCGGGCGAGCGGGTCGTCGGCCCAGTACATCGGCTGACGAACGGCTCGCACGACAGGTAGATCCCGATACCGGGCGAGCCGGTCGGCCAGGCCGGTCGAGCAGAGGTCGACGGCCGCGATGAACGCGTCCGGCGTGCCGGTGTCGTGATGGCAGCGCTGCACCCATTCCGCCTCGGCAATCGGATCCACCGCGCCGAACTCGCACGCGACGCTGGCGGTGACCCCGGCCTCATCGACGTCGGACCGGTAGTCGTCGGGCGAGTAGTCCCGCGCGATGTCGTAGTAGTTCGCCACGAGCGCCGTGAGTGCCGGGCTGCGCTCCTCGATCCATCGGTAGCGCAGCCGCCGGGTGTCGAGCAGGTGGGCGTGAGCGTCCACGACCGCACGGTCGGGATCGGTGACGCCCGGGTGAGTCACCAGCGCATTATCGGCCCGGTCCACCCGATCCACCTGCCTTCGGCGGGAGGGTCGGCTGGTTCGTCAGGATGACTCGAGGACGCTGGCTGCTGGGGCCGGCACCGGTCGCGACGCGCGATGGTGGCCACCACAACCCTCGGCGGCCGCACGTTCGCACAGCGTTGCTCGCGCGGGTACATCCCCGGCCCAGCTGTCCGGATGCCCCCGGCCACGCCGCCCGTTCAGGCCGGGCAGAGGCTGATCAGCGTCGTGCGCATCGTCGATCACTGCCTCGCCTCGGGGTCAGGTGGTCGCGTCGGCGGCCACGCAGTCGCGCCTCGCGATGCTTCGCGCGGACCCGACGTAATGGGCCCTCGCCGACGTGCACGTCGACCAGGTTCGCCCGTTGTGGCCGGCCGGGGCAGATGTCCGGGTGGCGATCATCGACACCGGCATCGGCGACCGCAACCCAGATCTCGCGGGGCAGGTCGTCGAGAAGGCGCCGTGGTCCCACGTCGACAGCGGCAACGACGACTTCCATGGCACGCATGACGCGGGCATCGTCGCCGCGAAGGACGACGGCCAGGGCGTGCTTGGACTGACGCCGCAGGCGAAGGTGCTCGATGTCCAGTACCGGGACGAGCACGGCCAGCAGGGCGACCCCGGCGAGGAGTCCGGTGGGCGGTCGACCAGGGCGCCGACGTACCCAACATGTCCTTGAGCGGAAACCCGTCCGACCTCACGACCGTGCGCGACGCACTCGCGCAGGTCGCACGCGACCGCTGCGCGAGCAGACCACTCGACCCGCTCCCGCAAGGAACTCAGCTGAGAGGACCGGCGCGCGGCGGAGGAATCCGCTCCGAACCGCCTGAACCTGTGACCTCTTCGATGCGATGCATCGACGACGCCCGGAATCGGGTACCCGGCGTGCCGGCACCTGCCAGATTCCCGTGCAGCAGGTGTCATGCGTCCTGCATTGGAACGGCGACGCCCGTGGGGTAGCCGTCGACGCCATGCACCGGCAAGGCGTGTAGATCAACTTTCCGAGGCCGCGGGGAATAGCGCCAATCTGGGCGTATGGGCCGAGAGCGACCGAGAGTTCGCCCCAGAAGTCACCGGGAGAACCTCGCCCGATCACGAGGACTGCTAGCGTCAGATGATCTTGGGCGTTTGGCCCGGGCGGGACGAGGGCGTTGATCGCCATGTTCGGTAAGCATCACTGGACGCCCGCGCAGGGAACCATCGTGGCCTCGCACGTGGTCAAGACCACCGGTGACGGGATGGTCTCGAGACGCGAGTACGTGGTCGATGTCCGGACGACTCAGGGCGAGGTCTTTCGCGCGAAGGTCGAGGAACCGCGCATCGCGACGGACTTCGTGCCTCCGTCCGTCGGCGCCGACGTCCGGGTGGATTTCGATGCGGCGAGTCACCAGGTCCGTTTCGACAAGGACGATCCGTCCCTGAGCCGCAAGGCGATGAAGAAGGCGATGACTCGGACCGACACGTTCGACCAGACCCTCGCTCAGGCACCCGGCACCGCACCAACATCGGCACTGGCAGCAGGTTCCATGCCCTCGATCGAGGCACTTCTGCAGTCCGCTCGTGGCAATGTGGTCAAGCTCGACGCCCAGAATCCCGACACGGCAGCGCTGCGCGACATGCTCCTGCGCGCGACCGGAGCTCCGGGTGAACCGCTCGCGGCCGATCCCGCCACGGACGACACGCAGTCCTAAGCAAGCCTCCGGCCGCCACCGGGCGAGCGACCGTGCTGGGGAGCACGGTTTGTTCCGGCAAGTGGTTCAGCCCGGGACGACCCGATTCGACGTCGTGCTCGAGGTGCGGCCGGACGACGGCAGTTCGTCGTTCCGCGCGCAGATCTTGAACCTGCATATCGACCAACCCCGGCGGCACCCGGGCACCGACGTCGCCGTCGAATTCGATCCGCGCAACCACGACGTGCCGATCCTCTGGCGCGGCGGACCCCAACCTCGACATGGACGCGTAGTGCGCCGAACGTAAGGCCCGAGACGAGCCCACGCCAGGCGCAACCGGCACGGCGTGCGATACGCGCAGGACCCGGTGAAGCGCCAGGCGATTCATCTGCGCGGCGATCAATCGCAGCCACCTGCTGAGGCCGAACAGATCGACGGGTCGAGCCTGGCTGTTTGGGTGCCGCGCTGGTGATTGGCGCGGCACCCAAATGTTCAACGGACGGCGCCCGCGAGGTGGGCGGCGACGATTTAGCTGGCGCGCCGGTCGACGGATGCGCGGGCGCGGTCATAGCCCATTGTGGTCTCGTGTCGGCCTGTGAGGCCGCTTCCTGCACGTCGCGGAGTGATGGGCGAACCTAAGGCCCACTGGCGACCGGCCTCCGTATGGGTGGGAACAATCGGCGGATTTGGTACGCCCCCCGATCAGTGCGCCAGTTGTGCGGCTAGCCCGCCGTTCGGCGTGCGGCATGTAGAGCCCATAGTTGCGCGAGACGGTCCGCGAGCTCGGCGTCAGACTGGACGAGGTAGACCAGGCCACAGTCGGCCGGGCCGCTCGCGGCGGGCACGCAGAGCCTGCACGGCTCACCGACCCGGACAGGGCACGGCACGGAATCAGCGACGGATCTGCTGCTCACAAGGTCGATCGTGGGCCGAAACGAGCGCGGCGCCATGGGCCGGACGTCCCAATCTGTCGAGACCTACGCCACCTCGAGGCCCTCCGTTTCGGAATTCGACAGGGCCTTCCTCCGGTGTGCTCGGTCTGAAAGCAAACTACGCGACACAGCGCTACTTCGATGCAGCGCGGAAAGAGGTGCCGGGAGTCAGGCCGGTGTAGCGGTGGAACGCCGCCACGAACCCGCTTGAGTGTCGTGGTCGATGCGCCGCGCGAAGTGCGTCTCGAACCTGTCCTTGAGCCGCGGGTAGTGGATCAGGCCGGTGGCCGAGAACCGGTCCGGTTCGCTGACGTAGACCTTCCACGTCTTGCCGTGCTGCTCAAGCCGGTTGAAGATCGTCTCGCCGGTGTTGTGCTGCAGCCAGTTCGCGACCCGCGAGTTCACCACGAGCCCCGATGATGTGGCCGCGGTCCAGAACGAGCGGTTGGTGAACGTCTGCGAGGGAACCTCACAGAACCAGTGATCGAACACCCCGAACCCGCGGGCCAGTCCGCTGAGCACTGGGATCTGTTGCGGGGTGAACCCGGTCATCACCTGCGAGTACTCCTCGCATCAGCCCGCGTCGGGGGACGACGCCGTCACCGCCCGGGTGAAGGAGCTGTTTCCCCACCACCGAGGAGGCCGCCTCAGTCTGCCTATTGGCGGGAGGCGGCTACATGTCATTTGAGCAGCCTGTCGACGAAGAGGTGGAGCCGCTCCAACCCCTCGCGGAGATCTTCGGTCGATGCGGCGTAGGAGATGCGGATGTGGGTATCTGCCGTTTGAGGCCCAAAGTCCTTGCCGGGCGTGAGGGCGACGTGGGCTTCGACGAGCGCGCGCGAGCAGAAGTCCCACGCGCTCATTCCCGTGTGCCGGATGTCGATGTACAAGTAAAAGGCGCCGTCAGGTGGAGCGAGCACGCGCAATCCCGCTCGTTGCAGACGGTCGATTACCAGCGCACGTCGGCGAACGAACTCCGTGCGACGCTCCTCGCAGATCGCCAGCGACTGTGGGGTGAAGCACGCCAGCGCAGCCTGCTGGGCGGGCGCCGACGGGCAGAGGAAGTAGTTCTGCGAGAGGCGTTCGATGGCGGGGACGAAGTCCTCAGGAACAATGCACCACCCCAGGCGCCAACCCGTCATCCCGAAGTACTTCGAAAAGCTGTTGATGACGATTGCGTCGTTGTCGATGCTCAGAACGCTTCGCGGCGGACGGCCGTCGTCGTCGCGGTCACTGAGGTTCAGGTAGATCTCGTCGACGATGCGCCAAGCGTCGTGCTCCCGCGCCCACGAGCAGATCGCCGCAAGCTCGTCCGCAGCGATCGACGTGCCTGTCGGGTTCGCCGGCGTTGCGATCATGATCGCAACGGTGGATGCGCTCCATCGGGCCCGCACGGATGCAGCGTCGGGTTGAAAGTTCGTCTCCGGGCTTGTTGGCACCAGCGTCACTCGGGCGCCGAAGGTCTTCACCAGTTGGCGGTTGCAGGGATAGGACGGGTCCCCCATCAGCACTTCGTCACCGGGGTTCGTCGTGCCGGCGAGGACAAGCAGGAGGGCGGCAGATGCACCGGAGGTGACGACCACTCGAGACGGGCTGATGTCCAGGTCATGCTGGCCGCGATAGAAATTGGCGATCGCCTGCCGCAGTCGCGGGTCGCCGAGTGCGGCCGTGTAAGACAGTGCTCGTCCGTCCATCGTCTCCTTCATCGCGGCCCGCACTGCAGGGGGCGCTCCGAAGTCCGGTTCGCCGATGCTGAGCTTGATTACGTGATGCCCTTGTGCCTCGAGCGCAGCGGCCTTATGTCCGAACTCCAGGGCGTAGAAGGGTGAGCAGTTATTGGCGCGGTCAGAGATCTTCATGTGGGAACCTCCTGTTGGAACGCCATGGCAAGCGCATCGCCGGGTCGGGCCCCTGAGCGGCCGATACGAATCGCAGACGAACCGCCAAGCCGATCGACCAACCCGCTCGGCGCCTAGGCAAGGGATGTTCGAATGTTTCGCTAATCGGATCCGGCTGCGCAGAATTTGTGGTCAGAATGTTGGTGCTCTACCGGTGTCATGCAAGAAGTGACGAAGATCGTGAATGCGCGGCAAACTATTGCGCTGCACTACTAAGCCGACGCGCCGAGCCCTGGCATGGAACAACACGTCGGGGTGGGGGTGGGTATCAATTTCTTGCGGCATCTCGAACCGACCAGTTCCATGTGCGATAAGCGTGGAGCGCGTGATGTCGTTGACTTCAGCGCCGGGTAATACCGAGATCGATGACGTCCTGTTGTGTCAGGTACACAAGCTAACTGCCAGGCTGCGGCGCTCGTTTCATCGACATCTCCTTGAAGATGGTGCCGGCATGCGGCATCAATGTGCCAGCCTAAGTGTCGTCAGATGTCCTTCTAGACGACGTACTTCTCGACGTGCCCGTTACCGGCGTCGAAGCGATCGACTGAGAGCGCACGCAGGTCAAGCGTTGGCTCTTGACCCAAGATGATCTGAGCCAAGTGCTCGCCCACGGCAGGCGACTGCATGAAGCCGTGACCTGAGAATCCGGTTGCGTAGTAGCCACCCTCCACGGGACTTCGGCCGATCATCGCGGAACAGTCCGGGCTCATGTCGTAGTAGCCCCACCACGACGAGTTGATCGAGATGTCTCCGATCGCGGGCAGTCGGCGCAACGCGGGTTCGCTGAGTTCGGCCGGGTCGCTTTGCTGTCCGGCGAAGAGCAAGCCTGGACCTTCGCGATGGAAGTAGAACCCGGCGGAGAAGTCGACGACGAGCGGTGCCTCGTCGGGGACGCCGCCACTCTCCTCACTGTAGAAGATGGTGTGCGCGCTGCCTTCCACCGGCAGGCTGAGTCCGAGCGGAGCTGCCAGGGCTCCGGAGTGCACGCCCGCGGCGACGACCACGATGTCCGCGGCGATCGCTCCCTCGGAGGTCTCGACGCCCGCGACCCGGCCGGCGTTGGTCATGATGCCGGTAACTCGCCGGCCCACCCTGACCTTCGCGCCGCGGGCGCGCGCCGCCTTGGCATAGCCCTGAACGACCGCCTCCGGTGTGGCGTACCCCTCCCACGGACAGAATGTCCCGCCCATAAGGTCGTCGGTCACCATGCCTGGAACGAGTTCGTGGATCTGCTCGGCCGTCAGCACTTCAGTCGGAATGCCGAGACGCTGCTGCGCGTTCGCGAACTCCGAGAATTGGGCAAGGTCGGCTTCGTCATCGAAGCAGATGAGGTAACCCACCTGGTGGAAGAAGATGGGGTCACCTGTGATCGTCTCGAATTCGATGAACTCAGCGAGCGACCGTTGGGTGATGCGGCTGTTGATCTCCTCGCCGTGTTGCAGGCGGATGCCGCCGGCTGCTTTGCTCGTCGACCCAGCAGCCAGGGTGTCCTGCTCCAGCAGCATCACGTCGGTGCAGCCCAACTCTGCCAGGTGGAACAGGGTGCTGGCGCCTATGCACCCGCCTCCGATGATGACAACCTCTGCCGATTCCAAAGCAACTCCTTCGATTTCCATGGTGAAACAGGGCGATCAGAGTTCGTCCACGAGCTCGCCGAGCCCGGAGGACGAAAGAGCGGCTCTTACCCTCTGGGCGAGTTCCAGTCGTTGCTCGTGCTGATGGCGTAGCTCTCGTCGCGCCGTCATCACATCGCAGAGGGAGAATGCCACTGTGTCCCCGGGCCGGAGCTGGCCTAGCCGGTCGAGCGATGCCGACGTCGCAACAGCAACTACGGGGTAGCCGGCGGTGACCAAGCGCGCGCGCAGAAGCACGATCAACCCTCCTGTTGGGGGTACCTCGAGCGCGCCCACCGGGACCCCCCGGGACAGGATCTCCTCAGCGCTCTTCTGCTCCACGGTCGGGCCGTACAGCCGTAGGCCGATGTGGTTGGACTGGGCCTGGACCTCGTAGCGCAGGGACAGGCAGGCCGCACCGCTCACCATGCGATCGAGTTCGGGGCCTGGTGTGGCCTCGATGACCGCTGGTCGTGACAGATTCGGTCTCAGGTCAGGGAGCCTGAACAGGGGCGTATGCGGGCGCCGGTAATCCGCGGACCGGTACTTCGTCTCGACGCGGATTCGGTCGCCCGGCTCGAGGCGCCGGCCGGCACCGAGCAACGGATCGGGTGCCACGCTGCCGAGTACGGGGTCGGCAGTCGTGAGGGCGCCGTTGATTGCGATGTAGGTGCGCAGTCCGTGCCTCCCGAGTGCCACGGACAGCCGTGCCTCTCGGTCGAGGTGGAGCGGCTGCCATGCCGGCTGCGCATGGCCGTTGACCATCACCTGGTCCGCCGCCCCGGTGACCGCGACCAGGGACTCCTCGTCGGAGGAGAAGGCGAGCTCTGAGCCCGTGACCTCGATGAGCGGCGCGGTTTCGGGGTTTGCGACCAGAATCTGCGCGGTGCGGGCGGCGTGCTGGTCGGCTGCACCGCTTGCGGGCACGCCGATCGACGAGTAGCCGGGCCTGCCCAGATCCTGGAGCCAGGCCTGCCCCGTTCGTTCGATACGCAGCGTGCTAGTAGCCATCGGAGTGCTCGACAGGCACGAATCGGATGCGATCGCCCGGAGCGTAGGCGACGGGGGGAGTGCGATCCCGGTCGAACAGCTGCTGGGGCGTGCGGCCGATCAGGCGCCAACCGCCGGGCGAGGGCGCGTTGTAGATCGTCGACTGCATGCCGCTGACGCCGACTGATCCTGGTTCGACGCGTGCCCTCGGCCGCGCGAGCCTCGCGACCGAGGCAGGGACGTCCCAGCCGTCCATCATCGGCGCTCCGGTCGGGGAGCCCACGAAGCGTATGACCCATTCCGTGGAGGTGTGTCGCTGCACCACCTCCTGCGGCGTCAGATGCAGTTCCGCTGCCACCGCGTCCAGGTCCGGCCCGTGCTGACCGCCGTACAGCACCAGGATTTCGTGGGTTGCCGCAGGGGGACACCGCGGCACGCGGTCCAGGAGCCGGCGAACATCGCTTTCGACGGCTGCGGCGTCCGTGAGGATTGGATTGAAGAACACGACGACGTTCTGGTAGCTGGCCACCGCATCGACGTAGCCCGGCGGGCAGTGGCCACGCAGCGCGCGTCCCAATGCCTGTGACATCGACCAGCGGTCGTCATAACTGCCGCCGACCAGGTCCACGAGCAAGGCGGCGTCGCCGTACTCCTTGAATGTCAGGCGTGGCGCCGAGAGCATTGTGTTCACTCGTTCGCGGAATCGCCGGTGTAGGCAGCGATCTGCACTCCCTCCCGCTCCAGAGCCGTTCGGACCAGCCGGGCGGCGCGAATCGACGCCGCGTTGTCTCCGTGCAGGAGGATTGAGTCGCAGATCACCTCTACCCGGTGTCCGTTCCGCGAGCGAGCGACCCCGTCGAGAACCATGCCGAGGGCCCGCTCCGTGATCAGGTCGGGGTCGTCCAGCACCGCTCCCGCCTCGCGCCGGCCGACGAGGGTGCCGTCATCCTCGTAGGCGCGGTCGATCAGGCCCATGATCGAGACCTGGAGGCCCCGGGCGCGAGCCTCGCGCTCCAGCTCACCAGTCTGGGTCATCACGATCAGCGACGGGTCGTACTGCTCCACCGCGTCCGCGACCGCTCCGGCGTACCGGCGGTCAGTCACCACAAGATTGCCCAGTCGACCGTGTGGTGACACGTGGGCCAGCGCTCCTCCGCCTGCTCGCGCGAACGCGCTCAGCGCGCCGATCTGGTACACCACGTCGGTCCTGACCTCGTCTGCGGTGAGGTCCATTGCCCGGCGTCCGAAGCCGATCATGTCCGGGAAGCCTGGGTGCGCTCCGATGGCGACGCCTTGCCTGAGGCAGGAGTGCACCGACTTCTCCATGGTGCGCGGGTCGCCAGCATGGAAACCACAGGCGATGTTCGCTGACGTCAAGGTCTGGAGGATCTCTTCGTCCTCACCCATTCGCCAGGCTCCGAAGCTCTCTCCGACATCGGCGACGAGGTCGATTGTGCGCTGCACCGGCAATCCTTCCCGCGTGGTCACAGCGAAACGACCTCCTCCAGGGTCGGAAAGGTCTCCACGGGGAAGGTCTCGATCTGTGGGCTGCGCTGTTGCACGAGCACGCCGCCGTCGACCGTGACCGTGCTTCCCGTCATGTAAGCCGCGTCTTCGGATGCGAGAAACGCGGCTGGACCCGCGAGGTCGGCCGGAATCCCGCTGCGTCCCAAGGGGACAGTCTGAGCGCGGCGTTCATCCGCAGCTGGCTCCGCGTGCTCAGGACGGGTGACGATGAGACCGGGCACGAGAGTGTTGACGCGGATCCCGTAGGGAGCCAGTTCGAGCGCGAGGGCGCGGGTGAGCGCCTCGACGCCGCCCTTGGACGCGTCGTACGCCACCATTCCCCGGTGCGACCTGGTGGCCCCGCCGCTCGACATATTGATGATGCAGCCGCCGCCTGCCTTGGCCATCAGGGGTGCGACGAGCCTGCAGGTCAGGAACTGGCTCTTGAGATTGGTCGTCAGGAAGTGGTCCCACCAGGCCTCGTCCGTAGTCAGGAAGTGCTTGGCGAGCGTCACGTCACCTGCGTTGTTGACCAGGACGTCGATCTGCCCGAACTCCTCCACGGTTCTGCCGATCATCGCGCGCACGGCGTCAAACCTGCCGACGTCGCAGCCGATGCCAATGGCCCTGCCGCCATCTGCGGCGATTTCCTTCGCGGTGGACTCCGCTGTCGCCACGTCGAGGTCGGCGATGACGACCGCAGCGCCCTCACTGGCGAATCGGCGCGCGATTGCCTCGCCGATGCCGTGGGCGGATCCCGTCACGAGCGCCACCCGACCTTGGAACCTTCGCACTCGATTGGTCATGCCTTCTCCTGGTCTGTGAATGGTCAGATGCCGAAGGACTCGATACGACTGCGTCCCTCGGGGAAGCGGCCCAGCTCATCGAGGAGAGGGGCGCGGTGGTCGCTCGCCCGAGACCGGACGCGGCGCCGAGATCATCGAACGGGCCCCGAGTGGGGCCGAACCGACGCCGAGGTCATCGTCGCGGCCCATGTCGTGGCAGTCCTCGTGCGGAAGCGATCGAGTGCCGTCGGTCGGGTGGTCCGCCAGCGGGATGAAAGGGTCTGTGGGTGTCGATCGCGACAGGTCCAAGCTCGACACATGTGACCTATCATACGTAAGATAGTACACCCAATGTGTCGTCGTCGTACACCTGGTCGCGAGCGAGGGCCGGTAGCATGCGATGCATGACACAGCCCGAGAGTGCTAAGTCGCCGATCCCTCTGCGGGCATCGAGCCTGCGCGAACAGGCGGCCGAGGCCATCCGCGCCGGTATTATCAGCGGCCGGATCGCAGCTGACGTGCTCTACAGCGTCCCGACCCTCGCGGCGGAGCTGGGTGTATCCGCCACGCCGGTTCGAGAGGCGGTACTCGATCTGGCAGGTGAAGGCCTCGTAGTCGCCTTTCGCAATCGCGGCTTTCGCGTCATCAGGCCCACCACAAAGGATCTTGAGGACATCCCGAGCATCCGTCTGCTGCTCGAAGTGCCAGCGATTGGAGAGGTGGCGGCTTCGCACGCAGACGGCGAGTTGGATAGGTTCTATCTACTCGCCGACCGCGTGCCCGCCTTGGCACGCCGCGGGCGGGTCCAGGAATATCTCGACGCCGACGCCGAGCTGCATCTCGCACTCATCGCGCTATTGGGCAATCCGCGCCTCGTCGACATGGTGAGATTGCTTCGTAACCAGAGCCGGTTGTTCGACGTCGGACGCCTCATTGCGGCCGGCGAGCTGTCACAGAACCAAGCCGATCATCGACGACTGCTGAAGGCTATCTCGACCCGCGATCGCGAGCACGCCGAGGCAGCGATCCGAGCGCACCTGATGGGGGTGCGTGCGGCTTGGATCCGGCATGACGAGGCTGTGGCGTGACGCCGATGATCGGGGTCAGGACGCTGGGCCTTGGGTGCCATGCCTCGACCGTCTCTGAGTCTGAGTGTCGGCGGGTGCACACAGGGAAGTCAGGAGTCAACAAATGACAGCCGGTCGGAGGAAGGGATCTTGGACCGGCGGGGTCATGAAGAAGCTCGAAGTTTCGAGCCTTCGGGTCCAAGCTCTACGACTGATTCGCGCCAGAATCGTTGCAGGTACCCTACGTCCCGGAAGGTTCTACGCGTTGGGGGCCGTCGCCTCAGAGCTCGGTGTCTCGGTCACACCGGTGCGCGAGGCGGTTCTCGACCTGGCGAACGAGGGACTGGTCGAACTCGCAAGGAACCGAGGATTCCGGGTTCGTGAGATGACCGAACGGGACTTAGCCGAGATTGTTGAACTGCGAAGGATGATCGAAGTCTCCGCGATCCGGACGATTGCCGAGCGAAATCTTGTCACGAATGCTGCCGAACTTGGACGGTTCGCAACCAAAGCCGAGGAGTGCGCCGCCGCTAGGGATTGGATAGGTTTCCTCGACAATGACCGAGATTTTCACCTCGGCATTCTTGCTCATCTTGGAAATGAGCGGCTTCAGAGGATTGCTGGCTCGCTCCGCGATCAAAGCAGGCTATATGGGCTTGACCACATAGCTGAGACCCAGAGCCTCACACGATCTACCCAGGAACACTACTTGCTCCTGAAAGCAGTAACTGACGGTGCTGCCGGCGAGGCAGCTGCCATCATGGATCGGCACCTTCGGCATGCCGGAGATCCGGGCTGGCAGGAGGCGAGGGACGGCGCAACCGCGGGGGCTTGATTCCCGAGCTGGCGGTTCCCGGTCTCAGGCTGGACGCAGGCTCTGGCTGCCCCCGTCCCCATGGACGTATGCCCGCCGCGGGCAGACGGCGGCCAGGGCTTTTGCCAATAGGCGCGCCCACGCAAGTGCTCGGCCTGAACAACCCAACCCTTCGAGGCTCAAGCACAAGGCCGGAGATCATCGGTGCTCAGGGGTGACTCGACCCGAGCAGACTCACAACCTCCGCCCACGTTGACCACTTCGCCAACGCGCCCAGGAGCAACCTGATCAGGGTCCGACCACAGCGACGGTTACGGACAACCGCAGCAGGCTGTCGGTCTACCCCTGACGCCTTGGACCGGCGACACGTCAGGGTCGGACTGCGAGGATCACACAGCGGCGCGGGCAGCCTCACGGAAGCGGGCTCCGGCCTCGGCCACGTCCTCGGCCGTGGTCTGCCAGCTCGTCACGAGCCGGACGCTGGTGTTGGTCATCCGATAGCAGAGGATCCCGGCGTCCGGGAGGGCGTCGGCCGCCACGGCCGGAAGCTGGACGAAAGCCATGTTCACGTCGACCCGCTCCACCACCCGGACACCCTGCGCCCCTAGCGGCTCCAGCTCGGTGACCAGCTCCGCCATCCGCTGGTTGGCATGTGCAGCCAGCCGCAACCACAGGCCGTCGGCGAGGTACGCCGTGAGCTGGGCGGACTGGAACCTCATTTTGCTAGTCACATGGCCGGACCGCTTCGTTCGGTAGACGAGCTCCTTGCCGGCATCCTCGTCGAAGGCCACGATCGCCTCGGCGCCGAGGGCGCCGTTCTTAATGGCGCCGAGTGAGAGCACGTCGACCCCCATCCGCCAGGTCAGGTCCGCGGGCGAGCAGCCCAGAGCCGCCAGGGCGTTGGCCAACCGCGCCCCGTCGACGTGCACCTTGAGCCCTCGGGCTCGCGCGGTCTCGACCAGCTCGCGGATCTGCGTCGGCTGGTAGAGCGTGCCCTTGTCGCTCGGAACGGTCAGTGATAGCACGCTGGGCTGGCTCTCGTGCGGGTCGCCCCAGCGTGTCGCGTCGAGCCTGGCCCGGAGCCGATCGGGGTCGATGAGCGCGTGCTCGCCGTCGCTCGCCTGCATCACCGCACCCGCGCCGAGCAACGAGGTCGCGCCGCCCTCGGCGGTGATGATGTGGGCCGTGGGATGACCGACCACGGCACCCCATGGGGGAGTGAGAGCCGAGAGCGCGAGCGCGTTCGCTGCCGTGCCGCTGGTTACCGGGAACACCTGTGCCGTCGGGTGCTCGAACACGTCGCGGACGACCTCGTGCAGCCGGGCGGTGAGGTCGTCCCTGCCGTAGGCGGGGGCGGACCCGACGTTGGCGGCCTCGATCGCGGTCAGGATCTCCGGCGCCACCCCGGCAGCATTGTCACTGCGCAGCTCGATCATGAATCCACCCTCCTCACCGACGGCAAGCCCCGGATTGGGTGTTGCGCCAAAGCCAGAATACGGTCTGCCATATTACGTATGATGGATCCTCATCGGTTGCGCATGGACGCTGTCGTCGTCGACACCCACAACGATCTGATCCTGCTGGTAGACCATTTCGACCACCGGGCCCGACCTGACCATTTCGCTCAGTTCTGGCTGCCGCAGCTACGTGCCGGCGGGTGCCGTTGGCGGCCTGGCGCTGATTGGCGACGAACACGTTCTGGAACTCCGGCGCCACCACGATCGCCGCCACCCCCGACCGGCCGGTTGCCTCCTGCCTAGCCAGATGCCGGCGCATCACATCGATCTTGCGGTCGGCCTTGGCGAAGCGCACCACCGGAATGTGCTCGTCCTCGGCAAAGCGAGATACCGACCGGCGAAACGCCGTGCCGATCTTCTCCAAGATCACCGGCGACTGGATCGGATTGCCCAGGTGCTCCCGCATGAACGACACCACCGGCCCACCCACCTGCAGCGTCGGCACATAGCCATTCAGATAGACCCGGTCCAGACACTCGATGTCCAACGACACGTGCCTACCGAGAAGATCGCCCACCGTCACCGTGGCAGCCATAGCTGACAGCCTGACCGCACCCGACAACACAGACCAGCCCCAACCTCGGCGGTCAGAGGCGAAGCCCCTCACTGGATGGTTGATTCCGTGGAGGTGGTGTCAGTGGTCGTTGGCGATCAGGGATCTCTTGCTGGTGGCGCCGGTGGTCCAGTTGTGCCAGATGCCGGTGGCCATCGCAAGGATTCGTTGGGCGATGCGGGTGCGAGGCCGGGCAGGGTTCGTCCGCCGTGGTGCACCCTGCCGACAGCCGGCCTCAGCTGCGATCTGTGCAGCCAGCCGACCAGCCAGCTGTGGCCCCTTGCCACCGTCCCAGCCGACGAGGAGGACCTCGCCGCCGGTGAACTGCTCATCTGCCGACGCTGCGCATGCGCCGTCCGCCCCGGCCCCCCTTCCAGCGGACAGGTACGCAACTCTCGCGGCATGCAGTGACCAGCCAGACCACTCCGATTACCTAACCGTGGTGACCAAGCACCACCCAACGGAGGAGCGATGACCAGCCGGACCACCAGCATCCACGACCCTCTACGCCACATCCGCCGAGGACGGCGTCAGCGCCGCCGCCCTGTACATGTTCGAGGCGTTGACAGGCGAGTAAAGGCGTAATACCTTACGCATCGAATACTAGGTAACAGCGTCGCAGACACTGTTCAGGCACTGTCCGACTTGATTCTCCGAAGCGTCAGCTCCCGTTGGCGGCAGAAGAGAGCCCAATGACTACAGCTGGTCGGGTCTGCACCTTGCGCAGGACGAAAGCGGGTTCGAAAATGGGTACGCGTACTCGAATGATGATGGCCACTCTGGTGGCCTCAACCTTTGTTCTTGTGGGCTGTTCGTCGAAACCCAGCAAAGTCGACGGAGCGCTGCGCATCGGCTCCCCAGCCGTATCAACGCTCGACTATAGTAAAGGCAATTCAGGATATTACTATGGCTTGGGCAACCTTGTTTTGGAGCCAATCGTTAGGATGGATGCAAGCGGAAAACTTGCCCCGTGGCTGGCGGAATCGTGGTCGCAGCCCAATAAAACTACTTATGTCTACCATATCAATCCTCATGTCAAATTCTCCGACGGAAACGAACTCACCGCAGCCGATGTCGCGTTCTCGCTCAACTACTACCGAAGCCCGAAGTCTCTCGATGGCTACAACTTTCGCTCAACTTTGAGCAGCATCACGGCGGTAAACTCCGACACCGTCAAGATAACTTTCACGAAGCCTGACGCTGCTTGGAACTCAACGATCGCTGGCGCTCAACTCGGCATCTTTGAAAAGGCCTTCTTCGAGGCGCACAAGGCTACCTTCGGCCAGCCAGGCACCGGAGTCGTGGGCACTGGCCCATGGAAGATCGAGAGCTTCGACTCTACCCGCGGCGCACAGCTCACCGCCAACCCTCACTACTGGAAGGAGAAGCCTCCGTTCGGCAAGGTGTCCTGGAGCTTCTTCTCGAGCGAGACCAGCGAGGCCGTCGCCCTCAGGACCGGCGAGATCGACGTGGCATTCCCGAGTAGCTTGAAGTCCTTCGCGGCCACCTCGGACAAGAAGCCACTGACAGCGTCTGGGGGTGATGGAATTGTCGCCTTCTGGATGAACACCTTGGATAAGCCATGGAACGACATCCACGTGCGCCGGGCGGTCGCTTATGCACTCGACCGAAACTCCCTCATCCAAGCGGCCGGTGGGTTCGCTGACCCCGTCACCACCTTCATCCCACCGGTTCTGCTCCAAGAGCTTGGGTCCAAAACTCAGGTGGGCGACGCAGTTAGAGCCGTTGAGACATATCCGTATGATCTAGATGAGGCCAAGAATGAGATGGCCAAGTCGGCGTATCGCAGTGGTGTCAGCGTCACGCTCGCGGCATTGAATGAGCCGGACGTTGTAAATGTCAGCCAAGCAGTCGTCGCCCAGCTCGAAAAGATCGGGATCCATGCAAAGATCAAGGTCGAAACTTCAGAGGCCAACAGTGCTGAGCTCAGCGAAAGCGATCGGCAAGCGATCCATTCTCAGGTAGTTCCAATGGGCGCCCTCGGTCTGGATCCGGGTGGGGCATTCGACTGGGCTATCGGTAGCGCAAACGCCTCAGCTGGAAACTGGAATGCGACGAACTGGAGCAACCCGACTGTAGACCGACTGATCGCGCAAGGTTTGAGCACGATGGATCCGGCGCAGCGCTTGGCGATTTACAAGGAGCTCTTGGAGCAATACGGCGAAGGAGTGCCTCTTGTGCCTCTTTACACTAAACTGGACTCCGTGGCTCTCGCGGATGGTTACAAGTGGCCCGGCTTCAACTTCTTCTCCTGTTGTTGGAGCGGTCCCTGGCCGCTCCAATTGGAGCAGAGCGCCGGGTAGTCAATTGCTGGTAGCGGCCGAGGGTGCGGAACGAGGACAGCACCCTCGGTATAGGCGACAGAGACGCCAATTTCATGCTCGCCTCCCCGGGTCGCGACCTAGTTACCGAACAGGCGTCAAAGCACCGACCTCACGTCGAAGTGTGCTTGACCCGACGTATCAAACTTCGACTGAGAGGTGGTCGCTATGAGTGGACTTGATTGGGCGCATTTCTTCGCCCGGCGGATCGTGGCGCTGGGAATTCTCCTCGTAGCAATCTCCTTTCTTGTATTCTCATTGCTCTACCTCTCACCGGGTAATGTCCTTGATATGCTCCTAGGCCCGCGCCCTAGGTCACCCGCAACAGTGCAAGCGCTGACCAACGAGTATCATCTGAACAAACCCTTCCTGGTTCAATATGGCATGTGGGCAAGAGAGGCCGCGAGCTTCCATTTCGGTACGTCGATCCAAACCTCTCTTCCTGTTAGCAAGGAGCTTGCAGCGCGACTACCGACTTCCTTGTTTCTGGGCGGTTACGCCTATGTGTTGACGATGGCGGCCGGAATAGGTCTCGGCGTGCTTGCAGCGTTCCGGCGCAGGAGTGCTATTGACCGCGGGGCAGTCGCCTCAGCTGTCATCGGGCTTTCGACACCCGTTTTTGTCGCCGGCGTGTTCCTCCTTTATGTTTTCGCCATCCAGGCCCGCTGGTTCCCCGCTTTCGGAGCTGGTTCTGGCGGCCTCGACGAGGTGCTACACCTTACGCTACCGGCCGTTGCGCTTGCCATTACGACCTCAGCTTATGTGTTGAAACATACTCGTGCCGCTGTGGCGAGCGTGCTCGAGCAGGATTATATTGCCTTTGCGCGAGCCAGAGGGCTGTCACGCTCACGCATCCTGTTCTCGTACGTGCTACGCAACGCCCTCATCCCGATCGTCACGATCAGCGGCGTACTACTTTCGACCCTGATTGTTGGGTCCGTATTAGTTGAAATCACTTTCTCGATCGAGGGTGTGGGGCAACTGTTGGTTCAATCGGCTAACGCTAAGGACATCCCCATGCTCCAAGGCGTTGTATTGGTGGTCGCAGTGATTATCGTCCTCGCCAACTTACTTGCTGACGTGATGTATCTAATCGCGGACCCACGGATCCGCAATGCGCAGCGATGAAATGACAATCGCCGCCGGTACAAGAGGCTCGGCCGGGCCAAGGCGGCCCCGGCGCATTCGAAGGCTGCGCCGGAGCTTCTCGCTCGTCGGGTGTTGCTTCGCAATTGCATCTGTGGTCCTCATCCTGGCGGTTTTTGGTCCGCTATTGGCGCCTCAGAGTCCGTCCGCACAGCATCTCAGCCTCGTTGCGGCCTCTCCGTCGACCTCACACTGGCTCGGCACCGACTCACTGGGTCGGGATGTTTTCTCGCGCATCATCTACGGCGCGAAGTTGGCTGTACTCGGACCCCTGTGTATCACCGTCGGCTCCTTCGCCATAGGTAACCTGCTTGGTTTGTGGGCCGGATATCGCCGTGGGTGGGTGGATGCAGCGGTGATGCGGTGGGTCGACCTCATGTGGTCGATTCCCACGCTTCTGGTCCTGGTGGTCGTTGCTGGCGGCATCGGAAGCAACTACTGGGCGTCGGTGGGCTTGCTCGTGATTCTGACTGCGCCGTTCGATACACGGGTGATTCGCGGTGCGACCTTAGAGCAGACCCCTCGGCCGTACGTTGAGGCAGCCAAGACCCTTGGAGTGCGCGACCGGCGGATTATGCTCCAACACATCTGGCCCAACGTCATGCCAGTTGCAGTGGCCAACTCGTTCTTGATCTTCGCAAGTTCACTCGTTGCGTTAGCTGGCCTTTCGTATCTGGGCCTCGGTGCACCGCCAGGGACGCCGGACTGGGGCCTCATGCTGTCGGAGAATCAATCGCTCCTTTTTGCGAATCCGGTGGCAACTCTTGCACCTGGGGCAATCATCGTCATCACGGCCACAGCTACGAATCTAATCGGGGACTGGCTTGACGAGCGGATGTCAGGGAACGGGGTGACAAGGTGAACTCGACGCCTGCGAGGCTCGAGGTTGGCGGTCGCAGCGGCGTCCCAGAACTGTCCATTCGGGGCCTAAGAGTCGAACGAGCCAACGGCGAACAAACAGGAACTATCCTCTCGGGGATTAGTCTGGACTTGAAGCTAGGCGAGACGATTGGGATTGTGGGTGAGTCAGGTAGTGGTAAGTCGATAACTGCCCGCGCGATCACGGGACTACTTCCACCTAATCTGGCGACAACCGGCGAGATCCTGCTGGGAGCGGAAAAGCTCGGCGAGTTCACGGAAAGTCAGTGGCGAGGCATACGAGGAAGCGGCATCGGCCTCGTCCTTCAAGATCCGTTTACCATGCTTAGCCCCACGATGCGCTGTGGCGACGTTATCGTGGAGTCGCTTTCAAGTGGAAAGCGTCGATCTCGGAAGTCGAGTCACGCTGAGGCGCTGCGTCGACTGGTCGAAGTCGGTATCGACGACGAGTCCGTGCTTGATCGCTACCCTTTCCAGCTTTCGGGCGGTATGCGGCAGAGGATCGCGATTGCGGCCGCTCTCGCTAGAGATCCCAGGTTCCTAATCGCGGACGAACCAACTACTGCCCTAGACGTAACGACACAGCGGGAGATTCTCGCCCTCCTTAAGCGGATTCAATCCGAAAGAGAGATGGGACTGGCGCTAATCACACATGATCTGCGGGTGGCCTTCGCGATGTGCGACCGAGTGTATGTGCTCTATGCGGGATCGGTGGTTGAGGTCGGCAGTCCCGCCGACCTCGAGGATAGTCCGCTTCACCCATACACCCTCGGCCTCCTGCTCTCAGAGCCTTCGGTTGAGCACCGCGTTCGCGAGCTGATCACCATTCCAGGCTCGGTACCGTCACCAGACGAGGTCGCGGGCCGCTGCGTGTTCGCTCCGCGTTGTCAGTGGACTGACACGGTCTGCGAGTCCGGCTCTCCTCGTCTTATCGAGATCATGCCCGGCCGCAACACGGCGTGCCTACGTATCGATGAGATCCGCCAGGCTGTCGCCGCTGCCCAGAACGAAATGTCTGTGCTATGTGTTCAGAGCACAGACCGGCCTCCAGGTCCACCGATCATAACGGTCGAAGACGTATCCAAAGACTTTGCCGGGCCGCGCAAGTTGGTACATGCGCTCAGCGGTGTCTCGCTCGACATCAACGAGAACGAAAGCGTCGGTCTCGTGGGGGAGTCGGGCTCAGGAAAGACGACGCTTTCTCGGCTTCTCGTGGGGCTCGAGCGGCCGACAAGTGGCTCTATCGTGATCGACGGAATCTCGGTCGACGACTGGAGCAAGTTGGGTCGTGCCGACCTACGCCGGCTTCGTCGTACGATCCAGATCGTCTTTCAAGATCCCTACTCGAGCTTGAATCCCACGCGCAGCGTCGGCTGGACACTCGCTGAAGCCATCACAACGCACACCCCGGAAGCGAAGCGTGTCGCGGAGCAGGTCAGGGATCTGCTTGCTGCCGTAGGCCTGCCGGAACAGTACGCAGAACGCAGGCCAGCTGCCCTGTCTGGAGGGATGCGACAAAGAGTGGCGATTGCACGAGCGCTGGCCGTGGAGCCGAGGATCCTCATTTGCGATGAAGCCGTCTCGGCTCTGGACGTTTCCGTTCAGGCACAAATTCTGAATCTTCTCAAAGAATTGCGCGCTGAGCGCGGAATTGGATACCTCTTCGTCACGCATGACCTTTCGATCGTGCGACAGATATCGGAGTATCTGTATGTGATGCATCGTGGCCGTGTAGTCGAGTCCGGTGCCACCGATGATGTTCTTAGTGCACCTAAACACGAATATACGCTGAGGCTTGTCAGATCGATGCCGCGGCCCGAGTCCAACTGGCTAAATTCCGACGGCGGTAATAGCGCCGCGCAGCCGCACGCGGACGGTGCGAGCAGGCTGCATGCCAGTCATTGATTGCGGGAAAGGTAGTTTGCATTGACAACTGAGCCGATGGGACTCTTGCCGCGACCTCTCAGCCGAGCCGGAGCATAATACGATCCGTATTGCCGGATAAATAGTGTTTATGCTTGAGGATCTTCAGGCTATTGCCGACGGACTTGCAGAGCGCCCCGTCGCGATCGTTGATCCACACTGTCAGCTATTCGTCTACACCCCGCACGGCCGCGAAGATGCTGACCGGTACCGGATCCGTTCGATCATGGCGTGTAACGATCAGCGTCGGCGGTGTGGCCGCTGACGCGCGCGGTGCGAGCGCGCTCGATGACGTCGTTGTCGTGTCAGGGCAGGCGATCATGGTTGCACGACTGCGCCTGTGGGATGAACTGAGGTGTCTGCGCCGAACCAGGCGCCGCAGCGCCGCTCGCAGCGCTCACCAACCGCAGCTACGTGCCCGCACCAAACGAACGCGTCGCCGTGATCGTGTGCGGCAGCAGCGACCCGGCCACCCTGTCCTGATCTGCCGACCTCAAGCTGCGTTGCGCCGTCGAAGCCAAGTCTTCGCCGTTAAGGCTTCCACGCCTGGCGCACCCGGATGAGGTGCTCTCGTGTGAGGGCCTCGGTGTGTTTGCGGTTTCGCGACGCGATGGCGTCAAGCAGTTCTCGGTGTTCGGCTCCCGCGGGGGACAGTTCACGCGCAGCGATGAGGCGTCCGAGATCGAAGAGCCGGCTCTGGTTGCGAAGTAGCCGCACCATGTCCACAAGTCGCGGGTTGTTCAGCAGTGCCAGGAGTCCAAGATGAAGCTCGGCGTCGGCATTGAGGTAGGCCTGGACCTGCCCCTTGCGGGCCAATGTGGGCAGGCGGTCAGCGAGGGGATAGAACTTGTCCAGGGCGCCGTCTTGGTGCGACGCTGCCACCTCGCCCATGGCGGGCACTTCGAGCATCAGACGGATACTGAGGATGTCTTCGAGGTCCTTGGTAGTGGGGCTGATGACGCGGTAACCGCGGTTGCGGACGGCGATCACGAGTCCTTCGCCGACGAGGTCGAGCATCGCCTCTCGTACCGGCGTGGCGGACACGCCTAGCTCCGCGGCGAGTGCTGGAACGCTGTAGATGACGTCGGCGGCGATCTTGCCACTGATGATGCCGGCGCGGATGGCTTCGGCTGCTTGTTCGCGCAGGCTCGACGCACGCAGCGGGACGAGAGCCCCAACTGACTCGGTTGCCTGTGCCATGTACGGCATATTACTGGACGGCGCGAAAGGCCTGACATCCCAACATAGGGGATGTACTATATTACGTATGACAGTGCCAATGTCGGCTTCACGACGACGCCCTTGTCGTCGACACGCACAACGACCTCATCCTGTTGGTGGACCACTTCGATCGCCGGGACCAACGCGATCATTTTGGCGAGTTCTGGCTACCGGAGCTGCGCGCCGGGGGCGTCGACGTGCAGGTGCTGCCGATCTTCATCGAGGAGCAGTTCCAGTCCGAAGGGGCACTGCGTCGGACGTTGCTGCTTGTCGAACGGATCCACGAGCTCGCGTCCGAGTACAGCACCGACGTGGCGGTGTGCCTGACGGCCGCGGACATCGACGTCGCCACATCGTCCGGGCGCATCGCTCTCGTGATCGCCCTCGAGGGTGCCCATGCCATCGGACAGGAACCTCAACTGGTGCGCACCATGGCGCGGGTCGGGGTTCCAGTGATCTCCATGGCGCACTTCGGCCGTACGTTTCTCGCCGACGGAAGCGGCCTGGACGCAACATCGCGCAGCCGCCTGACCCCGGAAGGCATAGCTGCGCTCCGGGAGATGGAGGAGCTGGGCATCGTCTTCGACATCAGCCACCTCGGGTTGGCAGGTGTCGAAGACGTGCTTTCGCTGGCAACCCGGCCGTTCGTGGCCACGCACTCGGCCTGCCTCGGCATCACCGACAGCCACCGCAACCTCGGCGACGAGCAGATCAAAGGCATCGCCCAGCTCGGCGGGGTCATCGGAAGTGGCGGCCGCTATCCCGTTCTTCATCGACGGGGAGTGCCCGACGGCCGAGCGCGTCGTCGACCACATCGAGCACATCATCGACGTAGCCGGCATCGATCACGTCGGCCTGGGGCCGGACATCATCGATGACTACTACCAGAACCTTTTCGGCGGATGGGTTCGGATTCCAACCGACAGCGACCAGTTTCAGGCCGCCGAGATCTCCCGCCCCTCGGATCTGCCGAAGATCACCGAGGTCATGGTGCGACGCGGCTACCGCGAGTCCGACATTCGCAAGGTACTCGGCGAGAACGTGATGCGCGTTCTCCGTGACGTGATGGGACGCCCGACCAGATGACCGTGCCAGCAGACCTCCAGTTCGCGCTGAAGAGCAAAGACGTCCGCACCCCGGCGCAGTTCGCCGCTGCAGACGTCAAACTCGAAACGGTGTCTGTGCCGATGCGAGACGGCATCCGACTCGCTACCGACTTGTATCTGCCCCCGCGGTTGCCTGCGCCGGTGGTCGCGGTGCGTACTCCCTACGGCCGCGACGCCGACGAGATGGTGGCGGCTTTCATGGCGTTCTCGCGCCGTGGCTATGTCGTGGCCGCGCAGGACCTTCGCGGCACCGGGGGCAGTGAACCCGAGGACCACGATTTCTTCATGTTCGAGCTTCAGGACGGTTACGACTTCGTCGAGTGGATCAGCGCCCAATCGTGGTGCGACGGGTTCATCGGCGCGGTCGGTGGCTCGTACCTCGGCGTGGTGCAGTGGCCGATGGCAACCCATCCGAAGATGACCACGATCGTTCCGGAGGTGTGCGGCCTCGGAGTCGGTGTCAAGACGGTGCATCTGCACATGGTGGTCAATGTCCTTGCTCGCACAATCGGCAAAGGCGAGGACAAGCTGGAGGTGCCGTATTGGACGCTCGAACCCATGATGCTGGACGAGACATTGTCGACGGGCTTGTTCAACGAGCCCGTCGTCAGCCCGGTGCTTGCGGAGTTGGCCGAGTCGTTTCCCGAGATCAAGGGACTGTCCACGGTCGAGGCGCAAGCCTGGTTGTGGGCACACTACTGCTCGTTGACGTGCGCGGAACGAGCCGAGTTCATCCGGAATACCACAGGTACACCTCAAGTCAACATGCTCGATGTCGAAAACCTTGGGGCGATCTTCGGCCAAGGCATATCGATCGCTAGGCACGCGCTGCCCACAGTTGATCCTGCACGGCAGTGCGCTGACTTTCATGCAATCCCGCTGCTGTGCACCGGCTGGTACGACTGGCACATCAACGACGGGTTAGCCACCTGGCAGCTCTTGCGCGAGCACGCTCCCGAACCGCTGCGCTCGAAAGCCCGCATCATCGTGACCCCGTCCGCGCACAACCTGCCCGGCTACAAGGAAGGCATGGGCGAGCATCCGGAGCTGCAGCACAACCACAGGAACAACGTCGACTTCACGCTGCGCTGGTTCCAGACCATCCGAGACGGCACCATCGAAGACTGGCCGCGGGTGACCTACTACCTCATGGGCGCCAACGAATGGCGCAGCGCAGAGGATTGGCCGCTACCCGAAGCGCAGGAGACTGCGTTCTACCTGGGCGCCGACGGGGCCCTGAGCGCCGGGGCGCCGCAACAGCAGCAGGCAGCAGACCAGTACATCTACGACCCGCTCGACCCGACCCCGACCGTGGGCGGCAGCATCGTGTCCTGGGTCTATCCGCCCGGAAGCGTGGATGTCAGTGCGGTCCAGCAGCGCAGCGACGTCCTCACCTACACGACAGAGCCGCTCGAGCACGACGTCGATGTCGTGGGCAAGCTGCGCATGGTGCTCTACGCGAGCTCGTCCGCGGTGGACACCGACTTCGCCGCACGGCTCAGCGACGTCTTCCCGGACGGCCGCGCCGTGCAACTGCAGAACGGCCTGCTGCGGGCCAGGTATCGCAACCTCGAGCGAGGCGCCGAACTGCTCGTACCCGGTGAGATCTATCCGCTGGAGATCGACATGTGGGTCACCGCGAACAGATTCAAAACCGGACACCGCATCCGCCTCGACATCAGCTCGGCCGACTTCCCGCGATTCGACCGCAACACCAATCTGGGCGGCGCGCCAGGAGATCCGGTGCCGGCGACACAAACCATCTACCGGGATGCGTCGTACCCCTCGCACCTCCTGCTTCCCATCTGCCCGACCACCTGATCAAGAACGCATAGAGAATCGAATGGCCTTCCGGTACCACGGGATCCAAATAACCATAGAAGGTTCGCACATGAGTAATCGCGCTCGATGCATAGTGACGGCCTTCGCTGTGGCCGCATTGGTACCGCTTGTTGCCAGTTGCTCCGCTGCCTCGCACGACACGACTGAGTTGTGAGTGGGCTCTCCAGTCATTGCGACCTTGGACTACGACAAGAGGGCGGTGGGATTGGCGGAGCAGTACGCCGCCCAACGGCCTTCGGCGCTCTCGGGAGGGATGCGGCAGCGAGTCGCCATTGCACGCGCGCTCGCCGCGGATCCGAGAATTCTCGTCTGCGGCGAACCCGTGTCGGCCCTCGATGTGTCGGTCCAGGCGCAAATTCTGAACCTACTTTCATCGATTCGCGCGCAGCGTGGAATTGGGTATCGCTTTGTCACGCATGATCTGTCCATCGTGAGACAGGTGTGCGACTATCTCTATGTGATGCATAGGGGCCGGGTCGTCGAGTCCGGTCCAACGGACAGAGTCCTTGTCAGCCCTGAGAATCCCTACACCGTGAAGCTCCTTGAATCTATGCCGCGAGCGGCGTCTGACTGGCTCGGCGTGTAGGTCAGCGACTCGTGGGCTTTCCCCTAACGGGTTGACGGACGCTAGCGTGACGAGACGCGTAATGGGTGGAGAAATTGCGATGGAGAAGAGCGGTTACATAGAAGTATCCGGTGGTCGAGTGTGGTATGGAATTCATGGCGATGGCCCGGGTCTGCCAGTCTTGTGTCTGCATGGTGGCCCGGGCTTGCCACACGGGTATATTAGCTGCCTCGAAGATTTGTCGACCACGCGTACAGTGATCTTCTATGACCAGCTTGGTTGTGGTAGGTCGGAGCGTCCTGATGACACGTCGCTGTGGACAGTTGATCGCGCTGTGGATGAATTGAATGAGGTGCGTGCAGCGCTCGGTATTGACGCGCACCACCTTTTCGGCAGCTCCTGGGGTGGCATGCTCGCACTTCAGTACGCCTTGGAGTCAGACGTTAGCGGTATCCAAAGTCTGACGATTGCATCGGGTCCGGCCACGATTTCAGCTTGGATGGACCATGCTCACCGGCTGCGCGAACAGTTGCCAGAAGATGTCAAGAGCGTAATTGATTCGCACTACCTCCGGGGGCGCTTTCATTGCCCGGAATTTGTCGGAGCTGTCGCTGCGTACTATCGTCGGCACCTGTGTCGCATGGACCCGTGGCCGGAGGGGCTAGAGGAGGCATTTGAGGGGCTGGGAGCGCAAGTATATGAGAGTATGTGGGGTGCAACGGAGTTCGGGCCGTGCACGGGGGTTCTGAGAGATTTTGATATCCTTCCGAGACTGGGGGCTATCGATATTCCCACGTTGCTGACAATTGGTCGTTACGACGAATGTCCCTTGGATCACTACGAGGATATGCATGCTGCTATGTCCAAGTCTGAACTGGTTGTTTTCGAGGAGGGGTCGCATATGCACTTCTTCGAGGAGCGTGATCGGTACATGGCGGTCATGGAGCACTTCCTGCGCAGAGCAGAGGAGGGCTTGTTTGAGCGTAGCCGGGACCGTCCAGTCTCGTGACATCAGGACCTTCAAAGTCGGTCGTGTCTGGAGGTGTTCACCGAACAGGGGTCTTCGGACATTGTTCGGTGCCATTAGGACGTCCCGCTCGCCAATGTCGAGATCTATTGACACGAGCTCTACAAAGCGCTCGAGGCGGTCCCGCAGGCGCGTTCGTTATGAGGATCGCGAGAGTGGTCCGGTTCCGTCGAATGACGGAGGGCGCGGACGGCGAGACCGCATTACTTTCTGTGCGCCGGCACGCGGCCGTGCCCGGACCAAATCACCCTGAAGACAGGTGGCGGAACATCCGCGTGGCCGACTAACTTGAGAGGAAGACCCTTCGTGGCGCTGTCGGTTTGTGTAGCGGGAGCGACGGGGTGGGCCGGGCGACCCGTCGCGGAGGCGGTGCTCGCAGCGCCTGACCTGGACCTGGTGAACGCGGTGTCGCGCAGGTGTGCTGGCATCGATTTGGGCGTTGTTTGGGGCGGAGAACCTAACGCCGTGCCGGTGTACGGGACAGTGGCCGAGGCATTCCGCAGCGCCGACGTCCTCGTCGACTTCACTGGTCACGCATCCGTCCGTCAGCACGCCGAAGCGGCCGTCGCTCAGGCAGTCGATGTCGTTGTGGGGTCGTCCGGTCTGAGCGAAGACGACTTGAAGGACCTTGAGCGTGCGGCGCAGTCGCAAGGCGTCGGCGTCTTCGCAGGCGGCAACTATGCGTTGTCCGCGTGCCTATTGGTCATGGCAGCGCTGGAGCTCGTGCGGTACCTGCCTGCGTGGGAGATCGTCGAGTATGCACACGCGGACAAGGTCGACGTTCCCAGCGGTACTGCTCGAGAGCTCGCCGAACGGCTGTCCAGGGTTGCATCGCCTCACCAGGAAGTGCCAGTGGAGCTGACCGCCGGGCCTAAGGAAGCGCGAGGCGCTGACGTCGCCGGGACACGGGTCCATTCGGTCCGGCTGCCCGGCTACGAGCTCACGGTTGACCTCGTGTTCGGACTCGCTGTCGAGCGGCTCACCCTGCGCTACGACGGCGGCCCTGGGGCCGACAAGTTCGTGACTGGCACCCTCATGGCCATCCGGCACGTGCCGACCGTGACAGGCATCGTCTGCGGCCTCGACTCGCTCCTGTGATCTGCGAGCTGTCGCAAGCCTCGGTTTCCTCATCCCTGCGAGCAATGAAGCGTTCGATGCGACACGGACTTTCGATCCCACCCGTCGGCCACTTGTCCGACCCCATGTGCTCGTCGAGATTGCCGTGGCTGCCGAGGCCCATGGCTGGGACGGATTCTTCCTTTGGGACCACCTACAACGCCCCGCGGGCGAGCCCCGAGGTCTTGCCGACCCGTGGATCGCCCTTGCCGCGGTCGCGACTAGCACAGTAATGATGCGACTCGGTCCCATGGTGACCCCTGTGACCCGCCGGCGGCCCCTCAAGCTCGCGCACGAGGCCGCTACCCTCGATCAGCTCTCCCGGGGGCGGTTGACGCTTGGAGTCGGGTTGGGCGTGGATGCGGGAGGCGAGTTCAGCCGCACCGGTGAACAAATCGATCCCAGGGTCCGCGGCGCCATGCTCGACGAGGGCGTCGGTCTGCTCGACAGACTTCTACGGGGTGAGCAGGTCGTTCACCGGGCCGCACTACACGCTGGACGGCATAACGCTGTCTCCGACTGGAGTACAACAGCCACGCGTCCCCATCTGGCTGGCCGCACGCGGACACACGCTCGCGCCGGTGAGGCGAGCCGCCAGGTTCGACGGCGTAGCGTTGCTGGCCGCCACGCCCGAGCGCCTCGGAGAGATAGTTGAGTGCGTACGCACCGAGCGCGGGTCTCTGGACGGATTCGACTTTGCGATCTGGGAGACATCCGCATATCCCCTGACGGCCTATGAGCGGCAAGGCGCGACCTGGGCCGTGCACTGCCCGTTCGAGGCGATAACTCTCACCACGGATGGCCGCACATCATCCGTTTACGACATGCGCCCCGACGACGCGTTGGACCATGTAATGACGACCATTGCGCACCTGCCGAGGTGAGGCGGGCGGTACGGTTGCTCGCCGCTAGCTGGTCTCGTCGTCCGGTTCGGCTTACAGGCCTAACGACGAGCCCGCCGACCCGGTGCACGCACCCCAGCAGGCGCCTGCCATGATGCCTCACGGCCCTTTGCCTCACGCGTCATCTCCCGCTTACGGGTGGGTGGGACCGGTTGGTTTGTGGCGAGCGTGAGGCCTGGTCAGTCGGCGTTCCAGACGTCGACGCTTCCGCGGAGCTGAATCGCCCTCGCCGGATCTCTGATCGCCGCGGCGTCGCGACCGACGTCGATTGGAAGGACGATGGGGTAGAAGACGGTGAAGCCGAATCCGTAGGGGCTCTTGGTCGAGTCGGCCTGGGGCGCGGTTCCGGGATTGCTCCCGGTCCGTTTTCCCAGGCCGCTCGCCGAACCCGCCGTGCCGATCTCTCGGCAACGGGCTCTCCACGGTGTTTGTCGTTAGGTGTGGTTGGGCTGGAGCCAGGGGTTGGGGATCTTGGTTCCTCTGTATCGGTATCGGGTGACCGGCACCGATGCGATGTTGAACAACTCGATCCCGTCCACCGTCGGTCTGCTCCACCGGCCGTTGCGGCCGATGAGGTGACGGCGAACGTTCCTCCAGTTCCAGCGGCGTAGCCGCGTCCACCAACGAACCACCCGGTGCCACACGAGGTTCTCCAGGGACTCCAGGGTGTGTTTGCAGACTGCGTGCTGGAAGTAGGTGGCCCAGCCGCGCATGATCTGGTTGAGCCGGATCAGCACGTCCCTGGGTTTGTGCTGCGATGTCCTGTGGGTGAGGTCGCGCACCTTCTGTTTGAGCGACCGGATCGGTCGGTCGGCGATGAAGGTGTAGACGTACCACTTGCTCGTGCCTCGCTTGCGGCGCCATTGGATGTGGAACCCCAGGAAGTCGAACCCCTCGCTCATGTGCACGATCCGGGTCTTGGCTGGTGACAGCTTCAGACCGAGTGGTTCGAGCACGGTGGCGATGTCGTCGTGCAGGGCCTGGACGTCGTCGCGTTCGCGGTGCACGAGGATGACGAAGTCTTCCGCGTAGCGGACGATGCGCCAGTTCGGCAGGCTTTTCTCGCGACGTCGCTGCCGCCGGCGCGGCGTACTCATGACCCCGCCGGCCAGCCACGGCCTGTGCACGTGCTCATCGAGCACGGCCAAGGCGATGTTGGCCAGCAGCGGGGACAAGATGCCGCCCTGCGGCCTTGACCCACGCGCCGGTCGCCAGCTGGTGGATCACAGCCGGGCTCACCGCGCAGTTGGCATCCAAGGAGAACTCCTCGATCCGCTTGTCGCGGGGGAAGTCGGCGTCGTGGATGCGCCGGGCGGCGCCCCGTTCGGCGGCGCGCCGAACGAGGCCACACACCTGGGGAAGTTGATCTAGCAGGACTGGGGAACGTCAGTTAGCGCCGACACCGCGGGGTGCCTGCCCTCCGCAGCCCGCATCGTCGACGGCTGCCCGCCCCCTGAGCGACGACGTCGCTCGGTGAGCCCGAACCCGTCGCGGCCTGCTGACCAGCCTCGGTCGGCCGGTAATCGATTGACCCAACGATCCGCTGCACGTTACGTATGAGCTCCGTGCGTCCCACCGTCGAGTCCGGAGGTCCCACCATCATGACGAGGTCGGCAGTTGTCATCGGCGATCTTCAAGTCGGCATCACCCGCCGCCATCTTTTCGCGGCCGAACTCGTTGCCGGCGCGGCCGCCCTCGCGGCAGCGGCCCGACAGCGGGGTGCCCTGGTTGTGTTCGTACACATCCAGCTGCGAGCCAACGGGGCGGACGTGTCCGCGCGCAACGCCGGCATACAGGCCATCTTCACGATGGGCGACGACTACCGTGACGGCACGACCGGCGTCGAACTCGATCCCGGCCTGTCCCGCCAGCCCGGCGACGTCGTCGTCACCAAACACCGCGCCAGCGCGTTCGCCGGCACCGACCTCGACCTGATACTGCGCAGCAGCGGAATCGATTCGATCGCCATCGCCGGTGTAGCCACAAGCGCAATGGTCGCCGCAACCGCCTACGACGCGGCCGACCGCGACTACCGCGTCCGAGTCGTCAGCGACGTGTGCGCCGACCCGGTCCCGGACGTACACGAGTTCTTCGTCAGCACCGTCTTCCCCGGCCGCGGCGTGCAGGTCATCGCCAGCAGTGACATCGGGCTCGACCAGTCCTGAGGCCGGGCCGTCATTCGCCGGAGCGACATGCGCTAACCGGACTGACCGTCGCGGCCGGGCTGTGCTCAGGACGCGCCGGATAGGCGTTCGAGGTCGGCGCGTATGCGGCCATCTGCCCCGTCGATAGTAGTTCCGGTAGCGCACCTATTCGGCGTTGTTCCGACGTCGGAACAACGCGCCGCTTGCGGCGCGGTGATCTTCGATCACCCGTATAGCGCCGAATCTGGCGCGCGTTTCGGCTGATCGATTGACGGCCACTGGCGCCGCTGATAGAACTCCGACACTGAGCCTCATATATCCGATATATCAGGAAGGCGCGCCGTGATACGACCGATGGTGCTGTGGCGGGTTGGCGTGCGCGTGAGCCGAATCGGGATGCTCAGCGCGGTCGGATCGCTTGTGCTGCTCGCAAGCGCCGGCACCGCGTCGGCGGCGACGCTGAGCGGGCCCTGGGCGCCGTTCACCAATTGTCCGGTCGACGATCCGGCGTTGCTGGCCGCCCCGGGGAACACCTTCGGCACGTTGTGCGTGGCCTCGGACTCGCCGAGCGGCACCTTCACGATCGGCAAGACCACGGTGACGACAGGTGAGACGAACCTGCAGTTCGGTGTCAGCGGCGCCGAGGCGAGCAGTCCGTCGCTCGGCCAGATCGTGCCGGCGGCGCCCGGCAAGACCCTCGTCGCTGATCCGGCCCAGATCCCGGGTGGTCTGCTCGGCTTGATGTGTCCGGCAAGCTACATCCTCGTGCGGCAACTCTGCGCCTCGATCACGAGCAGTTCCCTCAACACGGTCACCGCCACGACCGAACTCGCCGGCCCGCCGAGCGACTTCAGCGCGCTCGGCGGGCTGACCACCGGCCACCCGATCGTGAGTCTTCCGATCAAGATCCACCTGCAGAATCCGCTGCTCGGCTCGAATTGCAGTCTCGGCTCGAACACCGCCCCGATAGTGCTGCATCCCGAATCGAGCACGGTAGGCAGCGGGACTGGGGCTGCCGACCCCAACGGGTTCCCGGTCGGATTGATCACCATCAGCGGCAGTGTGCTCGGCGACGACTCGTTCGCCGTCCCCGGCACGAGCGGCTGCGGCGGCGTGCTGCTGGCACCACTGGTCGACGCAGCTATCAACGCCAAGCTGGGGCTCCCGTCGCCGGCCGGGAAGAACTCCATCGTGCTCAACGACGTGACCGAGGCCCTGGCCCTGACATCGCAGGGCGGCCAGGTACTGCGCGACGCGTGGCAAGCGAGTTGCACGGCGGGCTCCTAACCACCATCGTCGGCACCCGGCCGCCGACCAGCGCGGAACACAACCGCCATTGACGCGCCGCGTGAAGCACCCGGCGCCGATCAATCTCCCCAACTGGCATGTGCGCGTCCGGCCGCGAGTCATCGGCCCGTGTGCGCCTACATTCCCCGCCAGGCGGGCCACGCCCATCGGCACAACGATCTCGGCGTGCGGCACCAGAGCTTCGCACCATGCTTACGGGCCCACCGGCGACCTCGCCGTCGGTGCCCCGTCTCAACGTGCTCCCGAACGTTCGATCGGCGCGCACGATGCGCGCCTCTCGCCGTCAAGCCTTCGCACGCAGATCGAGGGTTATTGAGCGCATGGAGTCGTCCGCGGTGACGCATATCTATCCACGGGCCGTCTCGTGCAGGGGTGCGCCCCGTTAGTCGCTGTGGAGCACCGACGGAGCGGCCTGTCGGCGCTGCTGGCCGGGTGCATGTCCGCCGCGGGCTTGGCGCGGACACCGCCTTGCATGTCGGTACGAGCGCACTGGTCGGCGGCCCGGTCTCGGGCCAGGGCTCATGAAGCAACCCGTCGAGCTCGGGGCAGACCTCCCTCTCTGCCCGTAGGTGGTGTCGGAAGCTGCTTCTCACAGGCTCGGGTGGGACATTCCTCTGCGGCGCGTTTGCAGAAGCGGGCTTACAGCCCCGGAAACAAAGGGCTTCGAGAGTGTCCGAGGGGGGACACACGTGCTAACCACCCGCATCGAGCTCTGACCTTCCTGAAGCCCAACCGCCTGAACCCGCGCGCAATTCGATGCGGCTCGTTTGCGCGGCAGGTACACGATGGACGTCGGCACGCCGGCGACGCCGGGCACAGACCGTCGGGCCACGCCGGAGCGACTCGGCGCTCGGTTGGAATGTTCCGCCTCTATGGGAGGCCTATCGGTCGGAGTTGTGGTGGGCCGCCCGGGCCCGGTATGCGGCTGTCTTGACTCGGTTCTGGCACTGGGTCGAGCAGAACCGGCGGTGCGAGTTCCGGGACATGTCCAGATACGCGCGGTCGCAGCCGGGCGCCGCGCAGATCCCGAGCTGGCTGCCGAGGTCGCTGCCGATCGCCATCGCCAACGCGGCGGCGATGCCGGCGGCCCAGCCCCGCACGAACGAGTCGTCGGGACCGTGGAAGTGCAGACGCTGTCCGCCGCATCCGTCGGGGTCCAGATGAGGGCGGGCGTCGCTGGCGCCCAGCATCTCGTTGACCAACCGGGCAGCCGCGTCCGCCTCGCCGGCGTCTAGTGCCATGATGACCCGCCGCGCTTCGCCGGCCACGGCACGCAGCGCGCGGGCATCGGTGAGGCTTGGTGACCTGTCCCGGCCGACGCCGAGCACCGTGTCGGCAACGACGGTGCGCAGGGCCTGACCGGTCGGCGGAGTGACCGGACGTCCCCGGTCGCCACCGGGCGTCAGTGCGTTCACGAGCCGCACGGTCGTAGTTAGACGCTGCAGGACGTGACTGTTGAAATGCATTTCGTCCGTCACGTAGCCTTCGCCGAGTGTCACTGAAGACGGAGACTACATCAGTCACTTCCTGGCTCCTCCTGGTTCGGGTTGTCAACCGGCTCGGCGCGTTCGCGATGGGTTTCCTGGGTCTGCGGCTCGCGCATGATCTGGGCGCCGGGCTCGATCTGGTCGGCGTGGTGCTCGCCGCCTTTGGCGTTGCCACCATCCCGTCGCGGCTGCTCGGCGGCCTTCTGGCCAACAGGTTCGGCGCTCGTACCGCGATGGTGACCGGCCTGGTGGCCTGCGCCGTCGCCCAGGCTGTCATCGCGGTCGGCCCGTCGGTGCCCATCGTCGTGGCCGGCGCGATGCTGCTGGGCCTGGCGTACGAGATCATCGAACCCGCGACGCAAGCCCTGATCGCGCACACGGTGCCGAGTCACCGACGGGCGTCGGCCTACTCCTTGCTGTGGGCGGCGATTGCCATCGCCGGCGTCGCCGCCGGCGTGCTCGCGGCGACCCTGACGCGGTGGAGCGTCGGCGCGCTGTTCCTCGCCGACGCAGTCACGAGCCTCGCGGCGGCGGTGCTCGTCGCCGCATGGCTGCCCGCCGGGCAGCTCGTCACCCGCAACACGGGCAGCGTGTGGCGGGCTGTGCTGTCCAGGAGATTGGCAGCGTGGACCGCCGTCGGCAGCGGGTACGCGACGCTGATGATGCTCGTGGTGTTCATGCTCCCGCTCACCGTCCAGGCCTCCGGACACTGGCCGTCACTCACCGGCTGGCTGCTCGCGACGAGCGCCGCGGCAGCCGTCGCAGCGCAGCGGGTGGTGGCCCGCGCCGAGCAACGCGTGTCGCCAACGACCATGCTGCTCATCGGCTACCTGATACTGGCGCTGGCCCTCGCCCTCTGGGCCACCGGGACGGTGCCCGCCCTGGTTGCCGGCGCCGCCCTGGAGGGCGCGAGCAGCAGCCTGCTGCTCGGTACCCAACAGGCGATTGCCTCCCGGATGGCCCCGCCGAGCGGCGCCGCGAGCGTGATGACCATTTACGGCCTGTCCTGGGGCGTCGGAACCATCGTCGCGCCGCTCATCGGCACAGCACTGCTCAGACATGGAGCCAGCACACTGTGGCTCACCTGCGCGGCCACGGCCGCCGCCTTCGCGTTCGGAGCCGGCCTGAACCGGGTCGCTGCCTACGGCCGCCGACGAGCCGCCGTTAGCGCGGTCAGCGGGGAGGGCTGACCGCGGGCGCCAGCGTCTCCACCAACGTCACCAGGCTCGGCGGGTCGGAGAGTGTTGATATGCCGCGTGGTGCTCGGCGTCTATCGACCGCTGCGCGATCTCGACACGCACGGCAAGGGCCGTGCCTCGACCGCACGCTCGACGCGCACGCGGAAACGGCGTCGGCCATCCGATGAGATCTGCGGTAAAGCTGTGTCCGAGGGGGGACTTGAACCACCTGACAACCCTGTAAACACTGAGCTACAGGCCGCTGACCCCGTTAATACGGCCATTCGAGAGGTACCTCGAGGTACGTCGCTGGCCTGACGCGCCAGCGGGTGGGAAATGTCCCACCCGAGCTTGGCCGCGGCGCTGGTGCCCGGGGGCATGCGGTCTGACCCGCGCGGCCGAACATTCGCAGTGTCGTCATGACGTCGAAGGCTCGACCTAGGTCGCGTGGAGCGCAGCAAGACCACCGTCTACCTCGACCCGGACGTGTTGACCGCGGCGAAAATATTGGCTGCGGTGCGCGAGCAGAGTGAGAGTCAGGTCGTGGGGGATGCGCGGTGCGCCTACCTGGGCAGTGGCCGGCCGGAGGCGACACGCAGCGAGCTGGGGGAGTTAATGCGCCGGCCGGCGGCTCGCTCTGCTCCGTGCTGTACAGCGCCCTACGCCGAAACCCTCGTCGACCTCCGAGCCAGCCTATCTGCCCAGCCGACATAATCAGATATTGACAGATACATCGAATAGCGAGAGAGTGGGCGCCCCGGGCAACCATGCAGTCGTCGTGAAACCGGAGAGCCAGATGATCAATCAGATGCGTGTAGGGCGACGGGTCGCGGTGGTCACCGCCGCCGTCGCATTGGTAGCTCAGGTGGCGGCGTGCAGCTCTGGTACGAGTGCCAGCTCGACGTCGGGAACCATCCGCGTCGTCGCTCTGGCGTCGGGCGTGTCCGGAAGCCAAAGTCCGGTGGCGTTGCTGGTCCACGATTTCGAGGTCGCCAACCCGAAGATCAAGGTGAAGCTCTCGACGTTGCCGTTCAACCAGTACGCGCAGGTGATCCGCGCCCAGATCAACGCGGGCTCAGGTCCGGACGTCATTCAGACGACTGCCGGTTACGGCAACGCCATCGCCGTCAACAACCTGGCGCGGGCCAACGCAGTGCTCGACCTGAGTGCCGAGAAGTGGACGGGGGAGATCCCGAGCCAGTTCCGCGATGTGTTCGGGACGAACCACAAGATCTACGACTACGCCCCGACCAAGTCCGCGATCGGATTGATCTATGACAAGAAGGCATTCGCCGCGAAGAGCCTCGCTGTTCCGCAGACGTTCCCCGAACTCATCGACCTGTGCCACCGCGAAGCCGGGCCGGGAAGATCGCTGCTCGCGCTCGGCGGGCAGGCGACGGTGAACCTGCTGTTCGTCGGTTACGCGTTGGCGGCCTCGACGGCGTACTCCCAGGATCCGCAGTTCCCCGCCGAGCGGCTGTCCGGAAAGGCAAAGTTCCAGGATTCGAAGGGCTGGCTCCGCTCGCTTCAGGAATTCGACGAGATGACCAAGGCGAAATGCTTCGGCGACTCTCCGGCCGGCCTGTCGACCGATGCGGCGACCCAGTTGCTCGCGCAGGGAAAGGCCCTGGCAACGGTCTCGGTGCTCGAGACGCTGCCCGTCGTCCAAACGGCGGCTACGCAAGGAGACTGGGCGGTTGCCCCGTTCCCCGGCGGCCCCGACGCGTCGGCCACACGCGTACCGGTCGGCGTCAGCGCCGGATTCGCCGTACCGCGGACGGCGAAGCAGTCGATCCTGGCCAAGCGGTTCATCGCCTTCCTGGCCAGCCCGGCGAACACCGCGCGCTTCGCGGCGAACTCGAAATCCATACCGCTGATCACGGCCGGCGCGACCGAGGCGTCCGTCCCGTCCGCGGCGCAAGCGCTCGCACCCTTCCTCCTCCCCGACCGCAGCGTGACCTACCTGGACCAGTACTGGCCGAGTGCGGAAGTGGAGCAGAACTACATGAAGGACCTCCAGTCCCTGGTAACCGGTCAGCTCGCGCCCGACGCCATCCTGCGCCACATGGATCAGAGCTGGCAGGGAGCCTGACCGGTGACACAAGTTTTGAACGCCCCGGACCGCGTGACCTCGACGCCTCGGTCGAGGCCCGGGGCGACGCCTCGTCGGCGCGGGCGAATCCGCGTTCCGTGGTGGTTCGTCATGCCGGCGGCCGGGCTGTACTTCGTCCTGTTCCTGCTCCCCAGCCTGTTCGGTGCTGCCTACGCCTTCAGCGACTGGGACGGATTGACGCATCCGCGCTGGGTTGGGTTCGCGAACTTCCGGCGGCTGCTCTCGGAATCAGAAGGCTCGGCGGCGCTGGAGCACACGCTGCTTCTCGCCGTCGGCTACGTCGTGTGTGCGAACGCGGTGGGATTGGCGCTCGCCCTCGGTCTGCACCGGACGCTGAAGAGCAGGAACTTCCTTCGAGCGGTGTTCTTCGCGCCGGCCGCGGTGAGTCCGCTGGCGGTGGCCTACGTGTGGCAGTTCATCCTGCAACCCGACGGTCCGGCGAATGCGCTGCTCAAGGACGTCGGCCTCGGCTCGGTAACCCGTGCCTGGCTCGGCGACCCGGCGACGGCACTGTGGGCGGTGCTGCTCACGATGATCTGGCAGTTCGCGGGCTACCACATGGTCATCTACCTCGCGGGCCTGCAGACGATCTCGCGGCAGCTCTACGAGGCGGCGACGCTGGACGGCGCCGGGCCCTGGCGGACGTTTCGCTACATTGTCGCGCCGCAACTGCTGCCCGCGTTCTCGATCAGCGTCGCCCTCTCACTCATCGGCGGGCTCAAGGTCTTCGACCAGGTCGAAGCGCTCACCGGGGGCGGGCCCGGGATGGCGACCGAAACGCTGTCGACCCAGGTGTACCAGCAAGCCTTCGTCAACAGCCGCTTCGGTTACAGCGCTGCGCTGGGGCTGGTGCTCGCCGTCATCGTCGGGCTCCTCGCCGCCATCCAACTCCGGCTCATGCGCGAGCGGAGGGGGTGACGCATGGCGAGATATGGGATCCGGACGGCTGCCCGCGAGGCGTCGTTCTGGGTGCTGGCCGCGATGGTCCTGTTCCCCATCTACATCCTGATATCGCTGTCGCTCAAGTCGCCGTCGCAGGCCTCGAAATCACCGTTCAGCCTGCCGACGCATCCGACCCTGGCCAACTTCGAGCAGGCGTGGAGAGGCGCCGGCACCGGCATACCGTCGATCGGCCGGTCACTGCTGAACAGCGCCGTGACGACCCTGATCGTGGTGGTCGTGCTGATCGCAGTGGCCGGCCCGGCCGGCTACGTGCTCGGACGCCGTACCAGCCGGTTGTCGAACGGCGTGTCCGCTCTGTTCGTGGCCGGGCTGATCCTCCCGGCCCAGCTGGGATTCATCCCCCTGTTCGTTGCGATGTCGCGGACCAGGCTGACCGGCTCGCGGGCCGGGCTGATTCTCGTGTACCTGGGTCTGCTGATGCCGCTGGCCATATTCCTGTACACCGGCTTCTTCCGGAAGCTGCCGCACGAGTACGAGGAGGCCGCCGCGGTCGACGGCGCCGGACCGGTGCGCACGTTCGTCTTCGTCGTGATGCCGCTGATGCGGCCGATCTCCGGGACGGTCGCCCTGCTGACCGGTCTGCAGGTGTGGAACGACTTCTTCACCCCGCTCGTCTTCACCGGCGGCACGGACAACGTGACGACGCCCGTGGATGTCTACTCCTTCGTCGGCCAGTACACGACGCAATGGAACCTCGTGTTTGCCACGGTCGTCATTGCGCTGTGCCCGGCCGTGATCGTCTACATCTTCTTCCAGAAGTACCTCATCCAGGGTTTCGAGAGCGGAGTGCGCGGATGAGCGCTCAGGACTCGCCATGACCACCGGCTCCCTCCGCGTGCTGGCCGGCGGCTTCACGTTCCTCGAGGGCCCCCGGTGGCGAGACGGGCGGCTCTACGTGTCCGACCTGCTGGGCCGGCGGGTGCACAGCGTCGGTGAGGACGGCGAGGCCAGCGTCTTGTGCGACGTCGCCGGCCGCCCGTCCGGTCTGGGTTTCGACCCCGACGGGCACCTGCTGATCGTGTCGATGCAGGACGGGTGCCTGTACCGGCTGCGCAACGGCCGGCTGCGCCAGTTCGCGGACCTTCGCGACCACGCCTGCGGGCAGCCGAACGACATGCTGGTCACCGCGTCCGGCCGGGCGTACGTCGGGACGACCGGCGAGGGCGACAGCGCTGACACGGTGTCCGGACGGCTGCTACGGGTCGACCCGGACGGCACGGTTGGCGTCGCTGCGGATGGGCTGTGCTTTCCCAACGGCGCCGCGCTCATCGACGGTGGGCGTCGCCTGGTCGTGGCCGAAACGTTCGCCCGTCGCCTCACGAGCTTCGACGTTGCCGCTGACGGTTCCCTGGGCGGGCGTCGCGTGTGGCTCGACCTGGCCGGTGCCGGGCTGCAGCCGGACGGCATCGCGGTCGACAGCGAGGGCGCGGTGTGGATCGCCGACGCGCACGGGTCCGGGGCCGTCCGGGTCGACGCAGGCGGCCGGGTCGTCGACACGGTGGGTACCGGCGACCTCTCGGTTTACGCGGTCGCCCTGGGCGGTGCCGACGGCCGGACCCTGTTCCTCTGTGCGGTCCCGTCGGTGCGCACGCATGACCCACTCGAACAGCCGCGCGGACGGTTGCTGGCTCATCGAGTGGCGGTGCCCGGGGCGACCGGTGGCGAGCCCGACTCCGGGCCGTCCCCACCCGGCAGTGGCAGCTCGTAGAGGCTGGCGGCGAGGGCCCGCATGAGCGGCCACAGCGCGGCGAGCGTCTCGAGGTCACGCGGCTGCCCGCGCAGGCCGTTCTGGTTCAGGCAGTCAGCGACCGCCCGCTTGATGCCGGCCCGGTGCCCGCCCCGCGTCACGTCGCTCGGCCCGGTTCGAACGGTAGGTGCAGGTGCCAACTCGTGGCGTCCTGGAAGGCCGAGGCGAGCCGCAGGGGCAGGTGATCATCGGCCGGGCGAGCGGCGACGTGCAGGCCGACGGGCAGGCCGGCGGCATTGCGGCCCATCGATGTCGAGATCGCGGGATTACCGAGCGCACTCCAGCACATCGTGTGGATCACCGTCAGGCTGTCGTGGCGGTCAGCGTCGTCGAGCGAGGGCGCCGCGGTGGCGGCGGTCGGGTGAATGACGAGGTCGAGGTCATCGAAGACGGCCCGGACGAGGCGGCGCCCCTCCGCGCGGACCTGCTGCGCCCGCACGTAGTCGGCCGGCTCGAACATGGCCCGAGCCGCGAGCAGGCAGCGCGTCGTCTCGCCGAACGCGTCCCACTGGGTGCGCAGCCGCTCGCGGTGCTCGTCCCGCCCCTCGACGAGCATCGTCGTCATGTCGCGGCGGTGATTGACTCGACGTGGGGGAGCGCGACGTCCGTCAACCTGGCCCCCAGTCGCGCGAGCGTCTCGATCGGGTCCTCGAATCTCGCGACCACGTCCGGCGGGGTTGTATCGGGCCGCAGGTAATGGGTGCGCTCGACGCCGATGCGCAGGCCGGCGATCGAGCGCCGCGCTCTCGCCGGCGCGGCTTCCGTCAGACCGCCCGATATCGCGCCCGCGTCGTCGGCCGTCCGGGTGATCACCCCGACGCGATCGAGACTTCGGCTCAGCGCGAGAACGCCGTCCCGCGGCAGCCGACCCGGGGACGGGCAGACTCCGGTGACCCCGCACCACGCCGCGGGCATCCGCACGCTGCCGGCCGTATCGGTCCCGAGAGCGCCGAGGAACAGGCCCGCGGCCACGCCCGCGGCGCTGGCCCGGGCGCCCCGAGCGCGCACTCGTGGGTACGGGTCTTGCCGGTGATCCGCGCTGGCCCGTCGACGCGCCGTGACGACACGAGCGTCCGACGCCGGGCCGAGGAGGTCGCGCGCCTTGGATCCGGCCCGGGCGACGGCCCCGCTCGTGCCGATCACGTCCTTGACCCCGATGGGAATACCGTGCAGTGGTCCCCGGTCGATGAGGGGATCGAGATGGTCGGCCCCGGCGAGCATCGCCTCAGTCAGGCCGACACTGGTGAGTGCTCCGGTTCGCAGGTCACGTCCGGCCGACACGATCGTCGGCGCGCTCATGGTGACCGCCCGGGTCGGGATCGTACGCGGCCGACCATCTCACTATCCGATGCTGTCATCACATACTTGACACTTTGCGGGTGGGGTGGTTGGTTCACTGGTATGAATCGTGCCGACCGTGACGAAGCGACGTTGCGTGACGAGGCGAGCAAGCACCTGTGGATGCCGTATTCGCCGCCCGGCGCGCAGGGGGCGATGTTCGCGCCGATCCGGGTGATCGACCGCGGGTCGGGGTGCCGGTTGTGGGACGTATCCGGAAAGGACTACCTGGACGGCATCTCCGCCCTCGAGGCGGCGATCCTCGGCCACGGCGATGAGGAGATCATCGCCGCGATCAACGCCCAGGCGCACGAGCTCACGTTCCTGGACGTGTTCCGGTTCGCCGCGCCGCCGCAGATCGAACTCGCCGCCCGGCTCACCGCGCTGGCTCCGGGAATGCAGTACGCCCACTTCGCTCCGGGTGGCGCGGAGGCCGACGAGGTCGCGATCAAGATGGCGCGCCAGTACCACCATCTGCGCGGCGCCCCCTACCGCAAGAAGGTCATCACCCGGCAGGGCTCGTTCCATGGCGTCACCTACGACGCGATGGGCTTGGACGGCCGGTACTTCGCGTCGGCGAACGACGTCTACCACGGTGGCCTCACCTGGGGCCGGGTCGCGCCGGTGCGGGCGCCGTACCCGCCGGAGCTGGGTCGGGCGGGCCGGCACGTGCCATCGGTCGAGTCGATCGACGCCACGATCCGCGCCGAGGGCGCCGAGACGGTGGCCGCCGTCGTCGTCGACCCCATGGCGACGGCGATCGCGGTGGGCATGCCGCCCGACGACTATCAACGCGATCTGCGCGCGGTGTGCGACGAGCACGGCGTGCTGCTGATCTGCGACGAGGTGATCACCGGGATGGGGCGCACGGGACGGCTGTTCGCGACGGAGTTCGCGGGCATCCAGCCCGACTTCATCACGCTGTCGAAGGGGCTCAGTTCGGGCTACTTCCCGATCGCGGCCTGCCTGATCTCTCCGCACGTGGCCGACGTCTTCGCGCAGCACAAGGCGGTCTTCCGGCACGGCAACACCTACGCCGGTCACCCGATCGGAGCAGCGGCGGCACTCGCCGTGCTGGACCGCGTCGAGCGCGACCGGCTCTGGGAACGCTCCGCCGCGATGGGCGCCCGGCTGCTGGACGGGCTGCGCGGACTCGCCGGCAATCCGCTCTACTGGGACGCCCGCGGACGCGGCCTGCTCGTCGGGCTGGAGATCGTGGCCGATGCGGAGTCGGGCACCGATTTCGCGGACCGCGTCGCCGCGGGCAACGAACTGCGATCGCGCTGCCTCGATCTCGGCCTCATCAGCCTGATCCTGCACCCGGGCAATGTCTTGTTCTTGGCCCCTCCGCTCACGATCTCCGAGCAGGAGATCGATGAGATGATCGCGATCGTCTCCACCGCCCTGGACGAGATGGCGAAGGCCCGCACATGACGTCCCGAGCGGCCGTGGTCGTCGGCGGAGCGAGCGGAATCGGCGCCGCCGTGTGTCGGCTGCTCGTCGGCGATGGTACGGCGCTGGCGATCCTCGACCGCGACTTCGAGCGCGCCGCCGGCCTGGCTGCCGAGCTGGACGCCGCCAGCGCAGTGGATTGCGATGTCGCCGACCCGAAGTCAGTCGACGCCGCGCTGCAGTTGGCCGCCGACCGGATGGGGTCGGTCGATGCCTTGGTGTGCTGCGCCGGAATAGTCGACCCGCAGCCGTCCACCGACGTGACCGACGATCGATGGGCGCGGCTGCTGGACATTAACCTGGCCGGGACGATGCGGTGCGCGCGCGCTGCGTACCCGTATCTGCGCCAGTCGCGGACACCTGCGGTCGTCACCATCAGCTCCGTCGCTGCCCGGATCGGGATGGCCGGTCGGCTGTCCTACAGCGCCGCCAAAGCAGGTATCGAGGGACTTACCCGGTGCCTGGCGGTCGAATGGGCGCCCGACGGAATCCGCGTCAACGCGGTGGCGCCTGGCTACACACTGACGCCGCTGATGCAGGAGGCGAGCCGGTCTGCGCTCGATCGGGATGCGCTGATCGCGGCCACGCCGCTGCACCGCATGGCCGAACCCGAGGAGATCGCCGCGGCCGTGGCGTTCCTGGCCTCGCCGGCAGCCAGCTTTGTCACCGGGCAAGTTCTCGTCGTCGACGGCGGCCTGAGCGTGGGCAGCAACTGGTGACGAGCGACCCCGGAGCAGGACCTCGGGACGAGGAGAAAGTGAGGGCGACGATGGACAGGTCAACACCGCCGGCGCTGTCGCAGACCGCGACCATCCGACGCCCGATCCGATCCGGCCCGGCCGAGGCGCTCGGTGTCCCGACCGATGTGCTGCTGCTGGACGCGATGCAACAGGGACGAGTGGACGAGAGCCTGGACCTGCTCGAATACCTCATCGGCGAAGCCGGCCGAATCCACGAACTGTTCAGCACCTGGCTGGCGAGCCTTCAGGCCTACGCTCACGACACGCTGCCTGACTGGCACGAACACTGCGACGACCTCGAATCGCGGATCGGCGCAGCGATCCCGCTCGTCGATCACCGCCTCGTCGCGACGGACGAGCAGCACGCTGTGCGCGCCGCCATCAGGTCCCGAGACGCCGCGGGCGTGCGCGACGCATTGACGACGCTGCGGTCTGCGCAGATGGCGGTGCACGACGCGCAGGTCGACTGGGCCTGGGGCATGCTCACCGTGCTGCAGCAGGCCCTCGGCGAAGCGAGGATGGAAGACGTCTTCCGCGTCACGCAGCGCGAGTGGTTGAACGCCCGGTACGACCAGGTGCGCGACATGAGCCCACGCGAGCTGTTCGAGCTCACGATCGAGGGGATGCGCGGGCACTACTGCGGGTCCGGTCGCAGCGGCGAGATCGACGTCATCGAGGACGACGAGAAGTGGACGATGTCGTTCGACCCCTGCGGCACGGGTGGACGGACGCGACGCGGCGATCCCGCGCGCGGGCAGGTGCCCCGTACCGAGCCGCCGTTCGAGTTCGCCATGGTCGAGGGGGCGTACGACTGGACGTGGGGCCGCAAGGGCGTGTGCCTCTACTGCGCTCACTGCGCCGTGGTGAACGAGATCCTCCCGATCGAGCAGCTGGGTGCGCCGATGCGGGTGACCGAGTACCCGCAAGATGCGGGCCAACCGTGCCGGTGGATCGTCTACAAGTCGCCTGATCTCGTTCCGGACTCCGTGTTCGAACGGGTCGGCAAGCGGCGCCCTTCGCCGGCTGACGAGAGCCGACCAATGTGAGGTCGCGACGCGAGAAGTACGACATCGTCGTCTGTGGCGGTGGCCTTGCCGGCCTGTCGGCGGCTGTGGCCGCTGCACGGCACGGGGCGCGGGTGTGCCTGATCCAGGATCGTCCGGTGCTCGGGGGCAACAGCTCCTCCGAGATACGAGTGACCCCGCACGGTGCTGCTGCGTTTCACGCGTACGGACGGGAGACCGGCATCATCTCCGAACTGCTGATCGAGGAGAGGGCGCGCAACCACGAGGAGATCGTCGGCAACGGGTGGACCAACAGCGTCTGGGATCTGGTCTTGTACGACCTCGCCGTGACCACCGAAGGGTTGACACTGCACCTCAATACCTCGGTCGTGGCCGTCGACCACGGCGCCGACAGCCGAATCCGCTCCGTGACCGGACGGGTGGCCAACGCGGAAACCGAGATCGAGTGCGAAGGGACCGTCTTCGTCGACGCGACCGGGGACGGGGTGGTCGCAGCGCAGGCCGGGTGCGAGTGGCGGATGGGTTCCGAGGCGCGGTCGGAGTTCGACGAGCCGCACGCGCCCGAAGTGGCCAACGACGACGTCATGGGCAACACGATCCACTTCAAGGCCCGCGACACCGGCCGGCCCGTCTCGTTCACGCTGCCCGATTGGGCGGTGCGCTACGAGGACGAGTCGTTCTTCTACGAGCAGGGACGTATCCCCTACGACATCCGCTCCGGGTACTGGTGGATCGAGCTCGGCGTCCCGTGGCACACCATCTATGACGGCGAGAAGATCCGGCACGAGCTGACGCGTCACACCCTCGGTGTGTGGGACTGGATCAAGAACCGCGACCCCAGGACGAAGGACCTCGCCCGCACCTACGCGTTGGAATGGATCGGGCAGGTGCCCGGCAAGCGGGAGACCCGCCGCATCGTCGGCCAGTACCTGATGACCGAGCATGACGCGATGAAGCAAACGCAGTTCCCCGACGAGATCGCCTACGGCGGCTGGTTCATAGATATCCACACGCCCGGCGGGCTGCTCGCCGCGACGAGTGAGCAGTTCACCGCCGAGGGACTCGACGAGACGACCGAGTATGCCGCCAAGAGCTTCTGCGGCCCGTATGGCATACCGCTGGGTGTGTGCATATCGAAGGACATCGACAACCTCATGATGGCCGGCCGCAACGTCAGCGCCACGCACGCGGCCCTTGCGACGGTCCGTGTCATGGGCACCACGGCAATCATGGGGCAGGCCGTGGGCACCGCGGCCGCTCTCGCGGTCGAGCGGCAGGTCGACGTCGGCGCGTTGCCGGCCGACGCGGTCGCCGAACTCCAACAGCGGCTGCTGCGCGACGGATGCTTTCTGCCGAACGTCGTCAACACCGACCCGCTCGATATCGCTCGCCTGGCACGCGTCAGCGCGAGCAGCAGTGCCGTAGCCAACGGCGTCGGCCCGGACAGTCCGCCTGGCGTCATCCCGCCGGCCGTTCCTCCCGGCGGTAGCGCCGTCGGCATCGCGACGCGTACCGGGCAATGGATCGCCATCGGTGCTACGGCCGTACTCGACCGGATCGAGCTCGCCCTCACCAATCCGACCGAGCAGACCCAGCAAGTTGACGCCGTCCTGGTCGGTGTCGAGCACATCTGGGACTACCGGACCGACACCGGCCGTCGTCTCGCCGAAACGACTTTCCACGTTTCGCCGGGGCAGAGTCAGTGGGTCGGGTGGAACGTCGGGCTTGACCGATCCACGGGGCTGACGCCTCACTCCTACGTGCGGGTCGATCTGTTACCGGCGGCGCACGTCACGTGGGAAACCGCGGGCACCATCCTGCCGGGTCACACGGCAGCGCACGAGATCTCCCCGGGAAAGTTCCGCGGCTTGATGATCAACAAGTCGTTCCGCGTCCTTCCTGCACAGGACTGCTACGAGCCCGGCAACGTTACGCAAGGGGCGACCCGGCCCCATAGAGGCACGAACCTGTGGCGCTCGGATCCCAATGTTCCGCTCGAGCAATGGCTGGAACTCGCCTGGGACTCCCCGAAGACCATCGGCACGGTGGAAATGACGTTCCCCGGCCACCTGTACAGCGAGTACCACCGCTACCCACCGCTGTACCGCGACCCGCAATGCCCCAAGGCCTACGCCGTCCTCGCCCTGCAGGACGGCACCTGGACAACCGTCGCCGAGGTGTCGGACAACTACCAGCGCCACAACCGGATCCGGCTCCGTACACCTGTCCGGACCGAGGCGCTGCGCATCGCATTCAGCTCGACGAACGGCGATCCGTCGGCCGGCGTGTACGAGATCCGGTGTTATGAAAACGAGTGACGCAAGGAGCGCCATGATCGCAGATGTCCTGCACTTTTCCTTCACTGTCAGCGATGTGGACGCCGCGGTCGACTGGTGCGAGAACGTGCTGGGGCTCGAGTTGGTACACCGCCAGCGCCAGGACAACGGTTACACGCGCAGTCTTGTCGGGATGAGCGACGCGGTGCTCGACGTCGCGCAATTGGCCATCCCCGGCAGCCCGCCCCGACACTCGACCCACATGCTGGAACTCATCCAGTACCAGGCGCCACCCGGGCGAACCGCATCCCCGCTTCCGACGAACGACGTCGGTGTCGCGCACCTCGCTCTCATGGTCACCGACGTCCACACTCGCTATGAGCGCATGTGCCGAGCCGGAACGGAATTCGTGTCGCCGCCGGTCGAGATCACGGAGGGGGCCAATCGAGGCGGCTGGGCTTGCTACCTGCGCGGGCCGGACGGGATCACCTTCGAATTGCTCCAACCGAGTCCCGAGCGACTCGCCGCCCTCGGGCTGGGTGAGCGCTGATGTTGAGCGACGGACGGTATGTGATCACCGGTGCCGCGAGCGGTATCGGACGCGCCTGCGCGAAAGCGCTGACCGAGGCAGGCGGTACGCCCGTCCTCGTCGACCGGAATGAAGAGGGGCTGCGCGAGACCAGTGAGAAGCTCGGCGGCCCAGATGCGTGCGCGTGGCATCTCGTCGATGTCCGCAGCGCTTCGGATGTGCAGCAGCTGGCCGACCGGTTGCGAGGCGGCGGTCCGCTCGCGGGGATCGTCAACGCCGCCGGGATCGTCCAGCTCGGGTCGCTCACCGAAATCACGGAGGACGACTGGGATCGCGTGCTCGAGGTCAACCTCAAGGGCGTATTCCTCATCTGCCGCTGGCTGATCCCGATACTGGTCGAGTCCGGCGGCGGGTCGGTTGTCAACCTCGCTTCGGTCTCGGGCCGGACGAAATCGATCTACAGCGCCCCTAACTACGTCGCCTCCAAAGCAGGCGTCATCGGGCTGACCATGGCGTTGGCGGCCCAGCTCGCGTCGAAGGGCGTTCGAGTGAACAGCGTTGCTCCGGGCCTGGTTGACACCGCGATGCTCTCGAGTTACTCCGAGGAACAGAAAGCCGTGATGAACGCCGCGATCCCGATGGGACGTTTCGCGCATCCGCGAGAGGTCGCGACGGTGGTCCGGTTCCTGCTCTCGGACGACTCGTCCTACATCACCGGCCAGACGTTGAACGTCAATGGCGGCCAGTTCATGCAGTGAAGGGTCGAGAATATGCGATTCGGCTTTGCTCTACCGATCTTCGCCAACCCTGGTATACCCGATTTCCGGACGCCGGCGTTCGAGCAGCTCGCCTGGCCGGCGATCGCCGAGTCAGTGACCAAGGCTGAGGCCTGGGGGTATGACTCGGTATGGGTCGCGGACCACATGTTCCTCGGCCGAGACGGCGCGATCCTCGAGGGTTGGACGACGCTCGCCGCCGTTGCTGGCATGACGAAGCGGCTGCGGCTCGGCAACATTCATCTGGGCAACGAGTTCCGCCACGCGCCGCTCATGGCGAAGATGGTCGCCACCCTGGACGTCATCTCCGCCGGCCGCTTCGAGCTGTTCATCGACCCCGGCTGGCGCGAACGCGAGGTGGTCGCCTACGGCTGGGACTGGGAGCCCGAGCGACGCGTCCGGGCCGAGCGGCTCGGCGAAGCCCTCGAACTGTGCAAGTTGTTGTGGAGCGGCAAGAGCACAAGCTTCACCGGCCGGCACTACCGCCTCGACGAGGCCATCTGCCAGCCGACGCCGTTCCAGCGGCCGGCGCCGCCGATCTGGATCGGCGAAGCGTTCGACGAAGCGACCCTCGACCTGGTCGCTCGGCATGCGGACGTCTGGAACTCCATGCCGGCCGGCCTGGACGTACTTTCCGCGAAACTGGCTCGGGTAGATCAGGCGCTCCAACAACGCGGCCGCGACCCCGCCCAACTGGTCCGCACCCTGGAGACACAGGTCTTGATCTACGACGATCGCGGCGAGGCGGAACGACTCTTCGAACGATTCGCTGCTCTGCGCGAGCGCTACCACGCGGGCGAGGCCATGAGCGACATCCTCGACTTCGTCGCGACGACCAATCCCAACCTGAACCCGGTCGCGACCCTGGATCAGGTCCTCGACGAGTTCGTAGTGGGAACCGCCGAGGAGGTCACCGACAAGCTCGCCGCCTACCGCGACCTGGGCATTGACGAGGTCATCTGCTGGTTCATGGACTTCCCGAGCCTGGCGTCGATGCACAGGTTGTCGACCGAGGTCATGCCGAGCCTGCAGAAGCGAGTACTGCGATGAATCACATCGCCATCGTCACCGGGGCCAACTCGGGGGTCGGGCGGGAGACCGTCCGCCTGCTGCGCGAAGCCGGTGACGTCGTGATCGGCGTCGACCTGCACTGGGACGACCCAGTCGACAAGACCGAATGCGTGCAGGGCGACGTTCGCGACCCGGCGACATGGGACGAGGCCCTGGCCTGCGCTGACCGCTACGGCAGCGCACCGACGAAGCTGGTGTTGAACGCCGGGCTTTTGGTCGTCGGGCCGCTCCTCGACCTGACCATGTCGCAGATCCGCGAAGTGTTCGATGTCAACGTCTTCGCGGTCGCACTCGGGCTGCAGAAGTGCCTGCCAGCCATGATCGACGGTGGCGGTGGGAGCGTCGTCGCTGTCGCCAGTGTCGACGCCTTCCTCGTCGAGCAGGGGCTGGCTGCGTACTGCTCGTCGAAGGGCGCGCTGCTCCAACTGGTGCGCAGCGTCGCCCTCGACTATGCCCGCAGTGCCATCAGGGCGAACTGCGTGTGCCCCGGAGCGATCGACACGCCGTTCTTCCAGCGGCACGTGACGGCCGCACCGGATCCGGAACAGTTCCTGCGCGAGAAGACCGAGCGGCACCCGGCGGGGCGGATCCTCGCTCCCGCCGATGTTGCCGCCGTCGTCGAGTTCCTCCTCGACCCGCGGGCCATAGGTATGACCGGATCGACAGTCACGGTCGACGGCGGCCTCACCTCGACCTTCGACTTCCAGTCGAGCGCGGTCGCCCCGCGGAGGTGATCGACGTGGAGTACCTGGTCGAGATCGCCATCCAGCTGCCTCCGGAACTAGATGACGAGGATCGTGCTGCGCTCGTCCAAGCCGAGCGACGCCGGGGGAGCGAGCTCGTCCGCGAGGGTCGCATCCGGGCCATCTGGCGACTAGAAGGTGTTGGAATCAGAAACGCCGGTATCTGGCGAGCGGAGAACCGGCGGGCGCTCGACGCGATGGTCGCTTCCCTGCCGATGTTCGAATGGATGACAGCGGCTGTCACGCCGTTGTCTCCACATCCGCTGACCGAGCTGACGCACGAAACGGAGATGACGTGACCGAACTGCGCGCCCCAGGAATGCCTCGCCCGGTGACCGGTCCCGCCTATCTGGGGCGGACGCGACGGATGCTCCTCGACATGCACATCCCGCAATGGGACGAACGCTTCCTGCGCGATCACGACCCGGACCGGCTCGCCGACTGTTACGTCAGCGCCGGCGTGGACGCGGTGATGATGTACTGCAAGAGCCATCTCGGGTTGCTGTACTGGCCGTCCGACACCGGTAACCAACATCGCGGCCTGGGCGGGCGGGACGCCGTCGGCGACCTGCTCGATGCATTACGCCGCCGCGACATCGCCGTCTGCGGATATACGAGCGTCGCGATCGACCGCGACGCGGCCGAGCAGCACCCGGAGTGGCTTATCTCGCCGACCCGTTCCGTGGACGGTATCCCGGAAGTGAGTTGGTTTCGCCGGCACAGCGCACTGTGCATGAACAAGCTGGAGTACCTCGACTATGAGAAGCGCCAGATCGGTGACCTGCTGACCACGCACACGTTCGACGCATTCTTCCTGGACATGATGTTTTGGGGGGCGGTCTGCGCCTGCGCGGACTGCACCCGCCGCTTCGCTGACGAGGACGGACAACGCATTCCCGAGGCTGTCGACTGGTCCGATCCGACGTGGAACGCGTTCGTCGCAGCACGAGAACGGTGGGCCGACGAGTTCTCCCAGGAGCTCCTGCGGCACGCGCGCACGATCACCGATGTTCCCGTGTACCAGAATTTTGCCGGCAGCTTCTTCGGCTGGCAGTTCGGCAAGCCCGTCACCAGCTACCGCAACGACTCGTTCCTCGGTGGCGATCTCTACGGCGGACCGAGTGAGCAGCTGCTGGCGTGCAAACTCATGCTGTCGCTGTCGCCGGCACACCCGCCGGAGTACATGACCTCCCGCGCACCCGACCTCCGGGACCACGTGTCGATCAAGACCGAGACGCAGATGACGTTGCAGATGTTCGGAGCGACCGCACTCTCGTGCGCCGTCCTGTTCATCGACGCGATTGACCCGTCCGGCTCGGTCAACCCAGCGGTGTACGAGCAGGTCGGGCGCGTCTACGAGCGACGCAAGCCCTACGAGAATGCGCTCGGCGGCCGGCACGTGGAGGACGTCGGCGTCTACTACTCGAGCGAGTCGCTCGTGCGGCTGGCCGATGACGGCAGCGCGTTGGCCGATCTCCCGTTCGCGGCGGGCAGTCCGCACCTGACCGCAGCCATCGGGGCGATGCAGGCACTGCAGGAACTACACGTGCCGGCCGGCGCGGTGACGTCCGCCCAACTCGACACGTTGAGCGACTTCGCCGTGATCGTCCTCCCGGACGTGACGCGCCTGTCCGAGCGGGAAGCGCAGGCGTTCAGGGACTACGTCGAAGCCGGCGGGCGCCTTTACGCCAGTGGCCGCACCGGCATCCTGAGCACGGAAGGTGCAGTGGACACGCCATTGCTCGCCGACCTGCTCGGTGTCGACGTCGTCGGTGACGACGACGGTCCCGAGATCTCCCTCGCGCCCGCGAGCGCCCTGGTGGAGTCGGCTATCTTCCCGCAGCGTCATGTGTCGTGGCCGCGGCGCGAGCAGGCCACCGTTCCCCCTCGGGTGCAGGCGCGCACCGGAACTGTGACGCTGGCCGCGCTGTGCCTGCCGTACGCCTATCCCGAGCCCGGGACGCGTCTCGATCAAAACTGGTCGAGCAACTACTCGTTCCCACCATGGTCCACGACCGCGCACCCGGTCGTCACGGAACGCGCGACCGGACGGGGACGAGCCGTGTTCAGCGCGTTCCCACTCGAGACCGGAGGCCAACCGGCGAGGTCGCTCCTCAAGGCATTGCTCGCCGACCTGATCGGCGACGCGGCCCGCGTGTCGGCCGATGCTGCCGGCACAGTCTGGATCGAGACCTTCGCGCAGCCCGAGCACGGCCGCTGGGTCGTCAGCGTGCTGAACTATGCGCCGGACGCCGTCGGCCTGCCCACGCCGGTGACGTTCCGCGTTCGGCTACCCGCCGGAACCTCGCTCGCGCGGGTCAACCCGGTCAGGGCGGATGGACAGGTCACCGTGCGTAAGCTTGAGTGTGGCCTCGCCGAGGTCACCACGACGATCGATACATTTGCCATGTTCGCCATCGAGTACCAGCCGCGTGCTGCTGTGGATTCGTGATTGCCAAACCGGTGGGGCGGGCTGCGGGACCGTGTCGACGGCGGAGTTGGGCTATCAAGCCCTGATATCGTCGTCGTATAGGGCTCATCAGGTTGGCCCTCGCTGACAGGGCAGGTGCAGAATGGCATCGACGGAGCTCGAGGAGGAGCCGGCAGGGGGCGCAGGCACCTCGAACGGAGCGCCTCGGCCTCGCGTTCAATCGGCCGCCCGTGCAGTCGAGATCCTGCTCGCTGTCGCGCGCAGCGACAGCGGCATCACGACTCGCGAGATCAGCGAGACGGTAGGTATCAGCCGGCAGGCGACCTATCACCTGCTGCACACGCTGGTCGGCGCCGGCGTCCTCGTCCGCAACAACCACAACCGCTACGTACTGGGCCTGCGGGTAGGCACGCTCGTCGCAGCCTTCAACCGGCAGATGGCACCGCCGGAACGCCTCGCCCCGATCGTGCGTGGCCTCGCGCAGGACACCGGCGAGACCGCATACGCAGCCGGGTGGTGGTCCGGCGAGGTAACCGCGCTCACGGTCGCGCGCGGAACCAATCCGGTTCAGGCAGCCGAAGTGCCGCAAGGATATGTCGGCGATGCACACGCCCGTGCGGCCGGGAAGGTCCTGCTCGCCAATGCTTCGGACGAGGTACGCGAGAGCTACCTCGCAGCGCATCCGCTACGGCGGCTGACCGCGAACACGATCGTGAGCCGTGAATCGCTCGATCGTGAGTTCGCGAAGGTGCGTGCCCAGGGCTATGCCACTGACACCGAGGAATTCGCGCAGGGTGTCTGCTGCTTGGCGGTGCCCCTCGACAGCGGATACTCCCCGTTCGTGCTGAGCTTGTCCGCTCCGCGCGAGCGGTTCGAGGCGTCCTTCAGTCGGTACGTGGAGATCATGCAGAAGGCCGCTGATTCGTCCCTGGCGGTCGGCGCGGAACCGGCCTGAACCGAAGCTCGCGCAACGCTTCCGCCGCGGCTGACGCGGCTGCCTGCCATCCAACTGATGCTCCGCCCGCTGCCACCTGGCATGCGGGCCGGTGTCGTCCTCCGGCGCGGGCCCCGATCCATGTCTGTTCGATGGAAGGCGATTGACATATCACCACTTGATGATTGTAGTTAATGGTGATAACGTACGCCTCGCACTCGAACTGACGCTCCAGCATTCCTGCACTCCTGTGGCGGCTCTCGCGCCCCACGGCTCGACGCTCCCGAAACCCCCGCGGCCGCGCGGCGGCGCGGCGGCACAAAGGAACGAGGTCTTATGCCGAATCCAAGCCCGTGGCCGGCGTCGGTGGACGATCCGGCGTTCGTTACGGCGCGCAGCGGCCCAGCGGACTCGGGAGACGTCGAGCTCACAGGCGCGCTGCGTCAGATGTTGCTGATCCGCGAGGTGGAGGAACGCGTCCTGGACCTGCGCGCCGCCGGCGACATAGTCGGATCGGTGCATCCCTGCATAGGCCAGGAGAGCGCCCCGGTCGGCATCGCGTCTGTGCTGGATGATCGCGATCGCATCCTCGCGACGTACCGGGGCCACGGTTGGGCGCTCGCTTCGGGCGTCACGGCTGAGTCGTTGTTCGCCGAGCTGCTGGGCCGGAGCACCGGCACGAACGGCGGGCGCGGCGGATCGGCCTACCTCACCGCTCCCGAGACCGGATTCGTCGGCGAGAACAGCATCGTCGGCGCTGGCCTGCCCATCGCGAACGGTGTCGCGATGGCGCTCGCGCAACGCGGCGCCGGCGGGGTCGTGGTCGTCTCCTTCGGCGACGGCGCGACGAATCAAGGCGCCTCACACGAAGCAATGGTCTTCGCCGTCGCCCGGTGCCTGCCCGTCGTCTTCGTCTGCGAGAACAACGAGTGGTCGGAGATGACGCCGATCGCGTCGACCGTGCCGCACGCGCGACTGTTCCAGCGCGCGGCGGCCTACGGCATGCCCGCACACGAGATCGACGGCAGCGACATCCGAGCCGTTGCCGATGTCGCGGCCGGCGCCATTCACCAGATCCGCGACAGCGGCGGGCCCGTGTTTCTCGAACTACGGGTCCCCCGCATCCGCGGGCACTACAACGGCGACATCGAGCACTACCGTTCCGCCGCGGACAAGGCCGAGCACGGCGATCGCGATCCGATCACCCGACTCGCTGCGCACCTACTCGACACCGGCGCCATCACACCCGAAGATCTCGCGGCCCTGCGAACAAGCGTCGCCGACGACGTGGCCCAGGCAATCACCCGAGCACGCTCGGCACCGCTGCCGGACATCGCCGAGGTCCGCAATCACGTCATCGACCTGGGCCCTCAGCAGACACCGTCCCCCTTGCCCGAGACCGGCAAGAAGCTGACCTACGGGCTGGCGGCCAACCGCGCACTCATGACCGAACTCGACACCCGCGACGACGTGGTGATGTTCGGCGAAGACATTGCCATACCCGGAGGTACGTTCGGCGTCACCCGCAACCTGCGCAAGATGCACGGCGAGCGCGTCTTCGACACCCCGATCTCCGAAGCGGCGATCCTGGGCGCCGCCGTCGGGGCGAGCATCGAGGGACTGCGGCCCGTCGTCGAGATCATGTGGTCCGACTTCTTGCTCGTCGCATTCGACCAGGTGGTCAACCAGGCAGCCAACGTCCGCTATCTGTCCAGGGGCACCTCCTCGGCGCCGCTCGTCATCCGTATGCAGCAAGGCGTCACGCCCGGATCCTGTGCGCAGCACTCCCAAAGTCTGGAGGCGCTGCTCGCGCACATTCCCGGGATCAAGGTCGGTCTACCGGCCACACCTCACGACGCCTACGCGATGCTGCGTGCGGCCGTCGCGGATCCCGACCCGGTGGTGATCATCGAGTCGCGAGCCATCTACCAGCAGGAGGGTCTCGTTGATCTCGACGCCCCGGTTGAGCCCGTCGGCGGGGCCCGGCAACGCCGCGAGGGCCCAGACCTGCTCATTGTCTCCTGGGGCCGGATGGCAAACGTCGCGATGGATGCGGCCGCGCTGCTGGCGGACGAGGGAATCGAGGCAGCCGTACTCGACCTACGCTGGCTGGCACCGCTGGACGAGAAGAGCATCGCCAGCGCACTGTCTCGAAGCTCCGGCAAGATCCTCGTCGTCCACGAAGCGAACCTGACCGGAGGCTTCGGCAGCGAGATCGCAGCCCGCGTCGCCGAGCGGCACTTCAACGAACTCGACGCGCCCATCCGACGACTTGGACTGCCCGACGTCCGAGTGCCGGCCGCACCGACCCTCCAAGCAGCGCTGGTGCCGTCGGTCGCCACCATCGCCGAAGCGGCCCGGGAACTCGCCCGGCACTGATAGATCCCGAACGAGGCTTGTCGCCCATTGACATCCTTATCGAATAGTGTTTGACAGTATCTGTACCGCTCGCCCACGTGGGCGGTTTCCTCCGGAAACAAGAACGCGCACCACCCTTCGTGAAGGGACAGCACATGCGATCCGGACAGATCGAGCACAAGATTGACGTGGCCGCCCGCCTTGCCATGAGCCGGCGGCGATTCCTCGGCGCATCGGCCCTGGGCGTCGGCCTGGCTGCCTGCGGCGGCCTGGCGACGGCATGCAGCTCCAGTTCGTCCAGCTCAGGGAGCGGCATCGATGCGCTCTACTACTACCCGGCGGGGGGTGCCGGCGATCGTGCGTTCCGGCGGCTGGCCGCGCAGTACGCCGCGACGTCGAAGCACAAGATCAGCTTCCAGCTGGCGCCGGTCGCCACCTACAACTCAGCCCTGACCAGTGCCCTTCGCGCGGACACGCTTCCTGATCTCGTGTGGATGCAGGGTGGGACGCAGAACGCGCCGGTGTGGTCGGCGATGAAGGCAGTCACCAAGGAGTCCGCCGGGGCGGCCTTCACCCAGCTCAGCGGGTGGGACTCCGTCGAGATCTTCCTGGACGAGCCGGGACGTTACTTCGGCACCCCGATCGGCACGCAGGGCCATTTCTGGTACTACAACAAGGCGGTCTACACCAAGGCCGGGCTCGACCCTTCCAAGCCGCCGACGACGTGGGCGGAATTCGCGAAGAACTGCGAGAAGATCAAGGCCGCCGGGATCGCCCCGATGGGCATGGCGGGTTCGGACGGCTTCTCCGCCTTGTTCCTGCTCGAGGGCCTCACTGCGCAGTACTTCACCGCATCCGAGACGAGGCAGTTCTACACGGGCAAGCGCAAATTCACCGACGACACCTACGGGGCGATGCTCCAGCACGCGCAGAGCACCTACAAGAGCGGATGGTGGAACCCCGACTACAAGAGCAAGAACAGTTCCGGCCTGACCGCGGACTTCGTCGCTGGGAAGATCGGGCACGTGTCCGGCATCGTCCGAGGCATCCTCGACTGGGGAACGTTCGACACCACCAAACTCAAGGGCGGCTACGGATGCTTCCCGACGCCGACGATCACCGGCGCGCCGCACGCAGGCTTGCAGGCATCAGTTGCTGCCGACGCCGTTCTGGGCATCAATCGCAAGAGCACCAAGCAGGCCTCCGTCCAGGATGCGATCGAGTTTCTCTCCAGCGCCTCGAGCCAGCGGACACTGCTGGACGTCGCCGGACTGATGCCGAACCGCAAGGACCTGGACATCGAAGCGGCCACAGCCAGCGAGGGCGCCCGAGCGATCTACACCTACATAAAGTCGCTGCCGCAGAGCACGGCCGCTGCTTACATCGGCGGGCCGAGCGCGGCATTCGCAGTCGAGCTCGGACAGCTGACAGATGTCTTCGCAGGCGGTGACGTCGGGAAGTTCCAGGACAAGCTCACGCAGGTCCAAGCGCAGTCGACCGGCTCCTAACGTCGATGTTCCACGACGAGACCCCAAGCAGTGTCGCGGTCGACAGCGGGCCGGCGGCGGCCCGGATCGACGCGACTCAGGCGCCCGGACGGACGTGGTCGGTGACCGGCGGCCCGCGGCCGGCGCGGTCCCGGCGCTCGCGCCGGCGCGGACGGCTGACCGGCCTGACCTTCGTGTTGCCGTCACTGGCCCTGATCGGCGTGTTCCTCTACTCACCGCTCACGCAGGTGGTCCGTTACTCGTTCACGGACTGGAACGGCATCGACACGGCCCACGGCATCGGTCTGCGCAACTACCGCTACCTGCTGCAGTCCGAGGACTTCCACACGATCCTGGTCAATCAGGTCGTGCTGCTGCTCGGGATCGTCGTGTGGATCACGGTGCCGTTCTGCATCGCGTGCTCGCTGCATGGCCTGCGCGGCGCGAACCTCATACGCGCGCTGCTGTTCATACCGCCGTTGCTGCCGCCCGTCGTCGTGGGCAGCATCTTTCGAATCATCCTCGACGACAAAGGCCCGGTGAACGCGAGCTTGCGCGCGATCGGCCTCGCTGCTGCTGCACCTGAATGGCTGACTGGGCGGTGGATCGTCCTGATCGCGATCATCGGGGTGATTACTTGGGCGACGATGGGCGTCGGTGTCCTGCTCTACAGCGCCGGCCTGGCGACGTTGCCGCCCGAGCTGACCGACGCCGCGCTCATCGACGGAGCGAGCTGGCGTGACGTGGTGTGGCACATCTACCGGCCACATCTGCGGCCGGTGACCCGGACGCTGATTCTGCTCGTGACGATCGCGACCGGGGTGTCGTTCTTCCCGTGGATCCTGCCGCTCACCGGTGGGGGCCCCGGGGTGTCGAGCACCACGCTGGACTACGAGGTGTGGGGCGCGGGCGTGCGTGACGGCCAAGCCGGTCTCGCCTCGGCGATCGGCGTCGTCGATGTCGTCCTCATCGGCCTGGTGCTCGGCGCGCAACTGCTCGTGCGGCGACTGAGGCAGCGACATGCCTAGGGCGAGCGACGCCGCGAAGTCGGATCGGCGCTGGTTGCGCGCCCGGGTCGCCGTGGCAGTGTTGTGCGTCCTGTCAGTCACGCTGCCGCTGCTATACGTCCTCCGCATCGCTCTGGAGCGCCTACCCGCTGCACGGGTCGACGCGCAGCTCACCGTGCCCACCCATATCGGGCCGTCGGCCGGCTTCACGTTTCAGAACTTCACTGACGCGTGGAGTTCCGGCGGGTTGAGCGACGCATTTCTGACGAGCCTGGAAGTCGTGCCGTTAGGCGCCGCTATAGCGACCCTGCTCGCAACCCTTGCCGGTTTTGCATTCGCCAAGCTTCCCGTGCCCGGCCGGCGGACGCTTGCGGTTGTCTTCGCCTGCGGACTGGCCGTGCCCGGTCCGGTCATTGCCGTGCCACTGATTTCGCAGGGCGTGCGACTCGGCTACATCAACAGCACGCTCGGGCTGGCGATCTGTTACGGCGCGATCTTTTCCATATTCGGCACCCTGTACATGGCGGCCTACTTCACCGATCTGCCCGATAGCCTGCTCGAGTCCGCCGCGCTCGACGGCTGCAACCCGATGCAGAGCTTTCGCTGGATCGTCATGCCGCTTGCTGTGCCGGCGATCGCTGCGGTGTTCGTACTGAACATCTTGCTCCAATGGGCCGAGCTGCTGCTCGCATTGGTCTTACTGCCCAAGCGGCATACCGCTTCGGTAGCTGTGGCGACCTTCCAGAACGCCTACGCAACGGGTGGCCCGAGTCTCGCGGCAGCGTCGATTCTGTCCGCACTTCCTGTAGTCGTGGTCGTCGTGGCCTGTCAACGATTCTTGCGCAGCGGCATGCATGCGGGCGCTGTGAAAGCGTGACCCAGCATTCGATGGTCGGGGTCAGGTCCCCTTGCTCCTATGTCAATCAAGCGGCGATGAGTGGCGTCGTGCCGTTGGCTCGGGCGTCGCGTAGCAGCGCCTGGTAGACGACGTCGGACAGCCTTCGTTTGAGGACGCGAATCGACTCGGCGTTGTTCTTTCCGCTGTTTCTGTGACGGTCGAGGAGCTGGCGCGCTGGCTCGTGCCAATGAGCTTGGGTGATGGCGATGCGGTGGATCGCTGCGTTGATCTGCCGATTGCCCGTGCGGCTGAGTCGATGCCGCGGGTGATTGCTCGACCAGACCGGCAGCGGCGCTGTCCCGTTGTGCCGTGCGAATGCGTGCCGGGACCGGAATCGGCGGACGTCCGCGGTCTCGCCGAGGATCTTGGCGGCAGTCAGGGTGGCGCAGCCGCAGATGCTCAGCAGCGTTGGTGCGAGCTGCGCGACCAGGCCCTCGAGCTCACGATCAAGCTCCTGGATCTGCGCGGTGAGCTGGCGACAGGCTGCGACCAGCGTGCTGGCCAGGCGAGCGACGATGCCGTCGAACTCGAGGAGTCGAGCTGCGACGTGGTTGAGGTGCTTGGGTCGCCACAGGTGCCGTGCGGGTGGCTCGGTGCCCGGGTCGAGTTCGTGCAGGTGCCAGCGCAGCCGGTTGATGACGCGGGTTCGTTCGGCCACGAGGTGGTCGCGGTGGTCGCTGAGCAGGCGGACCTCGCGTGCCGGGCCGTCGAGCTGCGCGGTGGGAAGGTCACGCTCGCGCAGTGCGGCTCGCGCGACGGCTAGCGCGTCGATCGGGTCGGACTTGCCGTAGCTGCGTGCCGCGTCGCGGACGTGAGCCATCAGCTTGGTCGGCACCCGCACGATCCGCTCACCGGCGCCGAGAAGATCCCGTTCGAGCCGGCGGGACAGGTGCCGGCAATCCTCGATCGCCCACAGCCGTTGATCGCCGAACTGCTCTGCCCAACTCAGCAGCGCGAGGTGGTCCTCGCTGGTCGTTCCGGTGGTGTGCTGACCGAGCTTGCGACCGGTCTCGTCGACGGCCACAGCGGTGTGGCTGCGCTTGTGCGCGTCGATGCCCACGATCACCATGGGTCGTGTCTCCCTTCATCGATGGGTGATACGACCGGCCCGGCGGGCACCTCTCACTCGGGGCGACGCCACGCTCCTATCAAGCCACGCCGGGTCGGTCGGCCAGCATCACCGGCCGCACAAGGGGACCAGGCCAAACCTCGGCAAGACGTGGTGGAGCGAGCCGATGATGCCGACCTGATCTTGACAGTGATGGACGTGGTGTAACGGTTGATCTTTCGGGTCGAGCTTGGTTAGAAGGGTTGTTCTTCGGGTTCGAGAGTGGTGGGTTCTGCGTCGAGTACGAGCAGGCGGTTGATGGCGCTGGGCTGCCCGTAGGCCGCCAGGGCGGTGCGCGAGGTGCCTTCGATGCCGGGCATGCCGATCAGTACCAGGCCGATGCCGGTCCTCTCGTGGTGGTCGCGGAGCTGAGCGTCGAGGGCTCGACGCCCGATCGATGACGTCGAGGCGTTCGCGGACCGCGTGGAGGGCAGGCCTTGACGCCGACCCGGTCATGCCCGCTCGCACCGCCGCGAAGTCAACTAGTACTGCAACGGCACTTCGGGTGGGTAGCCGCGTCGTCGGTAGTGGCTGGCGCGGGCTTGGTGTTGGCGTCGTCGTCGCCAGCGTGACCAGGACCAGACGTGGTCGGGTCGGTGGGTGTGTCGCAGGATGAGGTGCACGAGCAGGCGGCGGATCTCCGGTAGCGTGTAGTTGATCATGTCTTGGTCGTGGACGCCGATTCCCCTTTTGTAGCAAGGGCTTTCGTGCCGGCTAGCCAGGCGAGGGCGAGCATGGACAGGGTGATGTGGGCATACCAGGCCCGCCAGGCGCGGACCTGGTAGTGGTCCAGGCCGGCCTCGTTCTTGGCCTGTTGGAAGCATTCCTCGACCCGCCAGCGGGACCCGGCGATCCAGGCCAGGTCCACCAGACTGGATCGGCGGGGTCCGTAGCAGATGTAGTAGGCGATCTCGGTTGGGTCGGAGATCGAGCGGCGGGCCAGTAGCCAGTGCCCGCGCCCGGGTGCCCAGCCGATACGGATCGGCAGGCGGGCCCAGTCGTAGTCGCGGGGTCCGCGCGCTCCGGCGCCCACCGATAGCCGCCGCCACGCTTTGGCCGGCAGCGCGGCGACCAACTCATCAACCCGCCCGGCGCGGCCGTCGGTGGTGAACACGTCGTCGTTGCAGCGGGTGGCCAGCACGTAGGAGCAATCATGCTGCTCGAGCCAGACCCGCAGATACTTCACCTGCCCGTACGCCTCATCGGCGGTCACCCAGGAGAACGGCACACCAGCCTCGACGGCGCGGGCCAGCATCGCCTGCGCCAGCACCGGTTTGGTCGCGAACTCAACATCGTCCGGGATCCCCGCGGCGCGGCACCGGGCACGGTCATCGGTCCAGGACTCGGGCAGGTAGAGCTCCCGGTCGATCAACGCATGCCCAGCCGGGGTGGCGTAGGCGAGGAAGACACCGATCTGGCAGTTCTCGACGCGCCCCGCCGTGCCCGAGTACTGCCGCTGCACCCCGGCCGAACGAATGCCCTTCTTCACGAACCCGGTGTCATCGACGACCAGCACACCGCCGTGCTCACCGAGGCGCTCCACGACATAGTCACGGACATCGTCGCGAACCCCGTCGACGTCCCAGTCCGCCCGACGCAACAGCCGCTGCATCCCATCCGGGGCCACCTCGCCCGCGTGCTCGGCCAGCGTCCACCCGTTCTTGCGCTCCAACCCCGCAACCAGCCCGGACACGTACTCCCGCACCCGAGCCCGCGGCTCCGCCCGAAAGAACCGGCCGGCAACCCGCCCATGCACGACCTCCAGCTCATCCACCACGAGATCAACGACCACACCAACATGATCGACTACCCGTCAAGCAAATGCCGTTGCAGTACTAGGGCCTGTCCCGTGGATCTTGGCCGTCGCGCAGCAGGCTGAAGATCCACGGGACAGGCCCTAGCACCATGCGGGCCGCGCTGTCGGCCGCTCCGGCGACGGAATCGTGCGACGGAGCCCTTGATGATCAGGCAGGCCAGAGGTAGCGTACCCCTCACTATCTGACTGTTACATCATATTGTGATGTGACGGCGAGTTCCGGCCCAGCAATCTGCGGCCCTTAAGGAGGGTTTCGATGCGGGTTCCTTCGCGACGCCGTACTCGCAACGCGATTACCACGGCGATGATGCTGGCCGCGGTGGCACTACTGGTGTCCTCCGCAACCGCGTCCGCGACGTCACCGGCGGGGGCGGCGACGCGTCACGCGAGGTCGGCGGCCTCCGAGCAGCCATTAACCATCGAAGGCGAGTCGCCCGCTGACACCAACATCCCGACTGCCAGTGATCCGAGAGCGTCAGGTGGCGCCTATCTCGCCCTCGAGACCTCGGTCCAGCCCGGACCGCAGGGGTGGTACGCCACCTACGGGGTAGATGTCGACTCGTCGGGGATCTATGAACTCCAACTGGTCGCGACATCGCCGCTCGGCGTCGAGCGCTCTCAGACCGGAAGCTCGTACTTCAACCTGTCCGTGAACGGGAATCCCTACACACAGGTCGCAAAGTCTGCGCCGGCATGGGCGAGCTTCGACAAGGCCCACGCCTGGGGGGAGCTCTATGTGCTTCGCCTCGACGACACTGAGCTCAGATCGGGCCACAACACGATCAGCCTGATGGTCGACCAGCGACGCGTGATGCAGGCTCCCGCCATTTACCGATTCTTTCTGGACCGCATCATCCTGACGCCGACCGACGTCGCACTGAAGGACATCCGCGTCGGCGATCCGGCCACCAATGTCGGAACATACCGGGGACCATCCGCAGAACTGCAGTTCGCGCTCAACGCCCACGCGCCGGAGACGCTGACGGTCGACTACCGCGTGACCGACTACTTCGCGAACAGCGTCGAGCAGGGAAGTGTCACTGTCCCGGAAGGGGCGACTTCGGCATCGGTCGCTCTGTCAGGGCTGCCTCCGGGCAACTACCGCGTGGTCGGCAGCCTGCGGTCGCCTCATCAGGACGAGGTCGTCGGCTATTTCGCGCGGCTGCCGACGGCTAATCCCATAGCGGCTCGGGATAACCGGTTCGGGATCAACACCGCGGCTGCGGAGCTGGTGCCGTCGTCACGGATCGAAGCGTTCGCCGCCGCGATGCAGGATGCCGGCGCGGGCTATGTACGCGATCAGCTCTACTGGCCCGTCGCGGAGCCTGAGCGAGATGTGCACTACTTCGATCAGTACAACGACTTCGCGGCTGCATTCCTCCGCCGTGGCCTGAGAACAGTCACCTATTGGGGCTTTGCCGGTGGCGCGGGCCTGGGAGTGTCCGCAGGTGCGCCGACGTGGGCGCGATCGGGTACGTCGCCCCTGCCGGCTGATCTGCGGGATGCGTACGACTTCGCGAAGCAACTCGCCAAGCAATCCAACGGGGCCGGCGCCTACGCTCTCGAATCCTGGTCGGAACCGGACCTCGGATCAGACTCGACCACGGGCGACCAACATGCTGCCTACACCAAGGCTGCGATGCTCGGAATGTACGAAGGCTCTCGCCGGGTCGTCAGGATCGGGAACGCGCTCGTCCCGCTCACCGAGTCCGACCGCCCGAACTGGGAGTTTCAACAACTCCTCATGCAGAACGACGTGGCGCGGTACGCCGACGTGTCGAACTTCCATGGCTACGCGTTCGACGCAGGACACCCCGACTTCCCGGCCCAGTCTGACCTCCAGCGCGAATTGAGCCGTACCTACGATGCCGGCACACAAACGTGGATGACCGAGTCTGGAATCTTCCTCCCCGGGCAACCAGAACCGCCCGACGAGGACGTCAGCCCCGATCGCCAACGAGAGCAAGCGCAATACCTCGTTCGGTCGTCCGTGCAAGATCTTGCGGCAGGTACGGACAAGCATTTTTGGTTCAGCGGCATGCCCTTCGACTGGGACGGGAGTGGGCTTTACTTCGGAGCCCTTAACCGAAAGTTTCAGCCGCTTCCCTCGTACAGCGCACACGCGGCGATGACGTCGATCCTCGGCAAGGCCGATTTCGTCCAGACAGAAGCACACCTGCCCGCGGGCGTCTCCGGATACACGTTCAGGAGCGACGACCGCGTGATCACGGTTGCCTGGTCGGCCGAGCCACAGACGGTGAGCTTGCCGGTCTACGGCCGGGACGGCCACGTCTACAACATCATGGGCGACGAAGTGGACCGCCGCGGCGGCCCTGGCGGGCGGATCGAGGTGAAGGTCACCCAAGACCCGGTCTACCTGGTTTCACAGGGAGCTCGCGGGCTACCGAAGCAGCGTGACGATCAAGGGCCTCGAGCCCGTCCTCGCGATCTCTCCCCGGCAGAGCACATCGTTCTCAGTCAGCAGTGGGGTCCCGACAACCAAGCCCCGATGAAGCCGGCCGACGCGACGGGCTACCGCCTCGACGAGACGACGACCATGTCGCTTGAGATCTACAACTTCAACCCACAGGCGCAGACCGTGACGGTGGCGCCACACGTCTGGGGCGGCTGGTCGATCACACCACGACTTAGGCGGGTATCGGTGCCAGGCTTCGGCCGCGAAGCGGTCGAGTTCACCGTCTCGGCGACCGGTGGTGTCAAGCCAGGCGTCGACTATCCGATCGTGTTCGACGCCGGCTTGTCCAGCGGCAACGACGTGCCGCCTTCCGTCGGGCGCATCCAGCTCAAGGGCGGCACGAGCGGTTCTCCGATCCTCCTTTCGCCGACGATCAGCGATGTCTCGCCGTCGGACGGTACGACGGTTGTGGGTCCGCGCGTGCAGCTCCAGGCGGAGACTGTCGATGCCCTGTCTGGGATCGATCCGGGCCGGGTCACGATCGAGGTCGACGGCGTGCGCGTGCGGAGCAGGTTTGACCCGGCGAGCGGCCGCCTGACTGCGTCGCTGAATCTGCGGCCCGGGCGACACGTTGCGTGGATCCGGGCGTACGACAACGCTCACGCGCCCAGTGCGACATCGGTCAGCTTCACGGTAGAGCGTCGAGGCAGATAGCGAGTCTGGCTTATGCCACACGCGGGAGACGACCTCGCCACGCGCGAACCTCGGTAGCCCAACCGAACGGCCGGCGCGAGGCCGACGCCGGGGTCATTGGTCCCGAGTGACGATCGCGTGTGGCGTGGGACTTCGAAGGAGGAGACGCATGGAACGTTCGATCAGCTGCCGCGACTTCATGCGGTGCGCCGCGGCGCCATCAGTCGCCGTGGGCCGCCTGGCAGCGTTCCAGGCGGAGCTTGGCGGCGATCTTGGTATCGAGCTCGACTGGCCAGAGGACGTGGGGACCACGCGATGACCCAAGCTCTGATGAGCACTCGGGTCGTCGTGACCGGCGCGGCGAGTGGGATCGGCCAAGCAATCGCGGTGGCGATGGCGAAGGCCGGGGCTGACGTAGCGATCCTCGACATCGCCGACGAGGGGGCGGCGCGTGAGACGGTGACGGCGGTGCGCGAGCATGGCGTTCGCGTCCTGAGCGTCGAGGGCTCGACGAGCTCGATCGATGACGTCGAGGCGTTCGCGGACCGCGTGGAGGGCGAATGGGGCCGCATCGACGTCTGGGTCAACAACGCCGCGCGGATGACGGCGGGTGGCTTCCTCGAGACGCCCGTCGACGAGTGGCGTGCCGTCATCGACGCGAACCTCGGCGGCTACTACCACGGCTGTCGCGCCGCGGCTCGTCGGATGCGCCGGCGGGGAGGGCGCATCATCAATATCGCGTCGGTCACCGCGACTCGGCCGATCGCGGGGATGAGCGCCTATGCGACGTCGAAGGGCGCCGTCCTGGCGCTCACTCGAAGCTTGGCGGTCGAGCTGGGACCTCTCGGCATCACCGTCAACGCGGTTTCCCCGGGCGCCGTCGTCACCCCCCCGACGGCGGCGGCGCACCAAGGGCCGCTCGGCGACGTCTACCGGGCGATCATCCCGCTGGAGCGACCCGCCGAGGCAGCGGACGTCGCTGACACCGTCGTGTTCTTCGCGTCCGATGCGGCGCGCTACGTCACCGGAGCCGAGCTGCTCGTCGACGGCGGTCTGAACTCCAATGGCAGCGCGGGGTTCTTCCCGACCGCGCTGGCGGTCCCGCGAGCGCAGCGCGAGCCTTGACGACGTACAGAACGGGTCTGTTGCGTGGTCGGGCCGCCGCTCTGCGACGAGACTGATCGGGTGATCAATTCGAGGTCTGCCTCGCCTGCGCCGGCCGGCTACCGCTTCCCGCGCGAGGTCATCGCGCTCGCGGTGCGCTGGTATCTGCGTTGTGGCCTGTCCTACCGGGATGTCGAGGAGCTGCTGACCGAGCGCGGCATTGACGTCGACCACGTCACCGTGTACCGCTGGGTGCAGACCTTCACACCAGAGTTCATCGACGCTGCCCGCCCGGCGTGCCATGAGACCGGCGATCGCTGGTTGGTCGACGAAACCTACGTCAAGATCGCCGGCCGCTGGACCTACCTTTACCGCGCTCTCGACCCAGCACGGGCAGGTCATCGACGTCCTCGTCTCCCAGCGCCGCGACGGCGCGGCTGCCCGGGCGTTCTTCAAGCGCGCGCTCAAGTCAGCACCGCCACCGGGCGAGGTCACCACCGACCGGGCGCCGGTCTACCCGCGGGTGATCGACGACGTCGTCCCGGGCGCCGGGCATGACACAGAGCAGTACGCGAACAACCGCGTGGAAGCTGATCACGGCCGACTCAAGGCCCGGCTGCGGCCGATGCGCGGACTGAAAACGATCCGCTCACTGCGCACCATCGAGGTGCCCGCCCGTGATCGTGTCCGTGTCGCTTTCAGCGAACTCGCGCACTGCCTGTAGCCCCGGATCACCAGCCCGGTCGGGCTGCAAGCTGACCCGGATCAATCGACGCAACAGTGCCGACACCGCCATCGGCGCGCCGACGGTGCTTGATCCGAGCCAGTTCTGACCCCCGGGTGGGACATGCCGTCCGGAGAAATGCTACAGGCCCCGGATTCCGGGGCCTTCGAGAGTGTCCGAGGGGGGACTTGAACCCCCACGCCCGATAAAGGGCACTAGCACCTCAAGCTAGCGCGTCTGCCATTCCGCCACCCGGACGAGCGAGTAGCGAGTCTAGCCCACCACGGAGCGGCCAATTGACCCCCCTGGCACACATTGACCAAACATTTTCCCCCCAAGAAGCCCCATGGACAGTGACTCACCGCTATTCTTCTAAGACGGCTCTTACAACGGGCGAACCGCAAGATCAGGGAACTCGTTGTGCAGAAGTGTTTTGCGCGTATCCGGACAGTCTGGTTGCCACCCAGGCACTCAAGTAGGGGATCGAGACCCCATGACACGCGGTCACCGGTTTCGGGGTGTACCCGCAGTCGTTCTATGCCTCGGTGCAGGCGCAGCCCTTGCGATCCTGCTGCCTGGCGCAGGTGCCGGCGCCGATCGCAGCAACCCGGCATGCAAGTTGCCGAGCGTCATGCAGTTGACGCGACATCACGCAGCCGACCACGCCGACTGGCAGCGCATGATCTCGCGCTGCCTGCCAGGTGTGATCATCGCTCCCGAACCACCGGGAGGCGAGTCTGCGCATCCCGTGGCACACCACACGCGTATCACTGAGCACACGCACAGCCGCCCGCCCCGTGCCCACCCGCGCCCGCACACCCACGCGCGCACACCCAGCCCGCGGCCCAGCCACAGCAAGACCCCCACGCCGACACCATCGGAAACGGTCACGATCACGCCGTCGCCAACCCAATCGCAGACCTCACCCGGAAAATCGCACGGCCACAGTTCGGGACACCCCTCCGGCTCGCCTCCCGGCCGGGAGCCATCGACCGCAACTCCCTCGCCCTCTGGCAGCACCAGCGCCGAGCCGAGCCCGACGGAGACGATCACGGTCACCGTCATCCCGTCGGTCACCGACACCCGGTCCGAGCCTGGATTCCCTGGCGGGCACAGCTCCGGGAATTCAGGCTCACCGCCGGGCCGAGAGCCGCCTCCGTCGAGCCCGGCTACTCCGTCATCGCCGTCGACAGAGCCGGGTTCGCAGTCGCATTCGAGCCAGCCGGGAACGACGAGCACGACGGTGACCTCTGCCCCGGGCAAGGGTCAGTCGACCAATGCGTCCTCGTCTGAAGCTCCTCCGCAGAACCCGCCTTCGACGACGACGCCCAGCCTCGGCTCGGTACCTGCCTCCAACACCACTCTCACGCTTGCACCCGCATCCGGCGCCGGGGTGTCGCCGCCCACGGGCGGCAACGCAACGTCGCCGCCCGCACCTGCTCCGCGCAGTTCCCAACGTCAACCCGTCGACGTAGCAGCCAAGTCCTCGGTCGGTGCCGACGACTCGATCCTGCTGGCCGGCCTGGTCATGGTCTTCGCCCTCGCCGTCAGCGGAGTCGTCATCATCGCCGGACATCGCGCCGGCCGTCGCTAGACCGCCTCACCGCCGCGCGGCGTGCGACTGGTAGGAACTAGGCATGAACGATGCGCCCGCGCCCAGCGCACAGAGCGAGGTCGTCGACCTGCTGTGCGACCTGATCCGCATCAACACCTCGAATCCGACTCATGCTGAGCGGCCCGCCGCGGAATGGGTTGCCGAACGCCTTGGCGAGGTGGGCATCGACGCGCAGATTCTCGAGTCGGAGCCGGGCCGGGCATCCACGATCGCTCGCATCCCCGGCAGCGACCCGTCGCGCAAACCGCTGCTGATTCACGGGCACCTTGATGTCGTGCCGGCCGATGGTGCCGAGTGGTCCGCCGATCCGTTCGCTGCCGAGATCCGCGATGGGTACGTCTACGGACGCGGCGCGGTCGACATGAAGGACATGGACGCCATGACCCTCGCGGTTATCCGCGAGTGGGCGCGGTCCGGGCGCAAGCCACCGCGCGATATCGTCCTCGCCTTCATCGCCGACGAGGAGGCAGGCGGGCGCAAAGGCTCGCACTGGCTGGTCGACAATCATCCGGACCTCTTCGCCGACTGCTCGGAGGCGATCAGCGAGGTCGGCGGCTACAGCGTGTCAGTCGGCGGTGATCTGCGCCTGTACCTGATCCAGACCGCGGAGAAGGGCATCGGCTGGCTCCGGTTGCGCGCGAAGGGCCGGCCCGGACATGGCTCGCTGCTTCACGACGACAACGCGGTCACCCGTCTTGCCGCAGCGGTGAGCCGGATCGGATCGCACGAGTTCCCGGTCCTGATGACCGACACGGTGCGGCGACTGCTCGAAGAGATCAACGAACTCACCGGCCTCGGCATCGACCCGGACGATCCCGAGCCGACGCTGCCCAAACTCGGCACCGTCGCTCGCATGATCGGCGCGACCATCCGAAACACTGCGAACCCGACCATGCTGCAGGCCGGATACAAAACGAACGTGATTCCCTCGACGGCGGAGGCGACGATCGACACCCGCTTCCTTCCGGGGCAGGAAGACGCGCTACTCGCCACAATCGACGAACTGATCGGCGACGGTGTCACCCGCGAGTTCCTCGTCCGGGACGTCGCCGTCGAGACGACCTTCGACGGTGCCCTCGTCGACGCGATGTCGGCTGCGTTGCGCGCCGAGGACCCCGGCGCGCGTCCGGTGCCGTATCTGATGAGCGGCGGCACGGATGCCAAGTCATTCTCCGAACTCGGCATCCGCTGCTTCGGCTTCTCGCCGCTGCTGCTGCCGCCCGACCTCGACTTCATGGCGCTGTTTCACGGCATCGACGAGCGCGTGCCGATCGACGGTCTGCGCTTCGGCGTGCGGGTGCTCGATCGGTTCCTTTCCGGCTGCTGACCGGTGGGCCTGTCAGCGGCTCGTGGCAGGCTGCACGCATGCTGCTGGGCTCGATCGCATCGGCGTCGGCCGACCTGGTCCAGACGCCCGCGCGCAGCGCAAAGGTGGCTCGGCTCGCGACGCTGCTGCGCGAACTCACGCCCCACGAGGCTGCGCTCGTCGTTTCCTGGCTCGCCGGGGAGCTGCCGCAACGCCAGATCGGCGTGGGGTGGACATCATTGCGTGAGGCCTATGCACCCGCCGATCGGTCCACACTCACAGTCACCGAGGTCGACGCCGCCTTCACCGAGATCGGGCTGACCACAGGTGCAGGTTCGCAGGCGCGGCGCCGGCAACTGCTCGCCGGCCTCTTCGGCCGGGCGACCGCTCCCGAGCAGGACTTCCTGCGACGGCTGCTCGGCGGCGAGCTGCGTCAAGGAGCGCTCGGCGGGGTGATGTCCGACGCGGTCGCGCGGGCCGCCGAGGTTCCCGTCGCGGCGGTCCGCCGCGCTGCGATGCTGCGTGGCGATCTTGCCGCGGTGGCAGCCGCTGCGCTGGAGGGCGGTGAGTCGGCGCTCGCCGGGTTCCGGCTCGAGGTCGGCCGCCCGATCCAGCCGATGCTCGCGCAGACCGCCACCAGCGCAGACGATGCCCTCGCCCGGCTTGGCGCACCGGCCACCGAGGCCGTCCTCGAATGGAAGCTCGATGGCGTGCGTATCCAGGCCCACCGCGACGGCGACGACGTCGCACTGTTCACCCGGACGCTCGACGACGTCACCGCGCGCCTGCCCGAGGTGGTCGAGGTAGTGCGTGCCCTGCCGGTGACGAGCCTCGTCGCCGACGGCGAGGCGATCGCGCTGCGGCCCGACGCCCGGCCACAACCGTTCCAGGTCACCGCCTCGCGGCTGGGGAGCAGACGCGACATCGCCACGGGTCGTGCCACCACACCCATCACCTTGTATCTGTTCGATGTTCTGCACGTCGACGGCACCGATCTGCTCGACCAGCCGACCGCTCGGCGGCTCGCCGTGCTCGACCGTGTCGTCCCAGAAGCGCACCGGGTGCAGCGGTGCACGACTGCCGACCCCGACGCCGCACGCGAATTCCTCGCTGACACGCTGCGTCACGGCCACGAGGGCACCGTCGCCAAGTCGCTGACCGCTCCGTACGAGGCCGGCCGGCGCGGCGCCGCCTGGCTCAAGGTCAAACCGGTACACACACTCGACCTCGTGGTGCTGGCGGTCGAGTGGGGCTCGGGGCGTCGCCGCGGCTGGCTGTCGAACATTCATCTCGGCGCCCGCGACCCTGACAACGGCGGATTCGTCATGCTCGGCAAGACCTTCAAAGGCATGACCGACGAGATGCTCGCCTGGCAGACCGAGCGGTTCCGGTCGCTGGCCGTGGGCGAGACCGACCAGTGGGTGGTGCCACTACCGCCGGTGCAGGTCGTCGAGGTCGCATTCGACGGCGTCCAGGGCTCGACGCGCTATCCCGGCGGGATAGCGCTCAGGTTTGCCCGAGTCGTGCGCTATCGCGACGACAAGACCGCGGCCGAGGCAGACACCATCGACACTGTGCGCGCGTTGCACGCGTAGGCCCGGTCGCGCACGCGGGTCAGCGAGGCAGGCCGGGTAGCGGCACCGCTGCTGCGCCGCCAAGTGCCGCCACCGGACGTTTGCGGCGCAGCAGTACGCGACGCGTTCCATCGGTGTAGCGCTGAACGCGTGCCAGCTCCCAGCCGCCGAACTCGGCATGCAGGCTGAGCCGGACCGCTGCGGAGGTCCGACTCACGTCGGCCGGGATCCGCAGCGGCGCATACTCCCAGTCGGGGTCTGCGCTGGCCTCCTCGGCAGAGATCGCCGTCATAGGTGGCCATTGAACCCCTCACCGGCCCCGATCTCCATAGTCTTGCCCCGATCAGATGTCTTCATTTGCCCTTATCGACCGGGGCGGCGTACTCGACCAGCAGTGCGCGAAGCCGCGTCCGCCTGGGCCGGGCCCCGACGTGACGTACCGCCCGGGCAACGGCGGGACCGGCCGCGTGCACGACGGACAGGTGACGCTGGGCCCGCGTCAGCGCGGTGTACACCAGCGGACGCGAGAGCATGCCGCCTGCCTCGGGCGGCAGCACGACGACGACGGCCGCGAACTCGGAGCCCTGCGCGCGATGCACCGTGATGGCCCAACCGTGCAGCAAATCGGCCAACGCCTTGCCCTTGACCTCGGCCGGGCCGGATGCGAACTCGACGGTCACCGTGCCGTCGCGCTCGACATCTGTGACGGTGCCCACCTCGCCATTGGCGTACCCGAACGGCTCGGCCTCCATGTGGTTCGCCGTGGCCACGACCCGATCACCCGGATCGAACCTGCCCCGACCGTCGCCAGGATTGAGCTGCGTCTTGAGCGCGACGTTGAGTGCCATCGTGCCCGCGCCGCCCCGATGGACCGGGGTCACCACCTGGACCTGCTCCGCCGGGATTCCCAACGCCCGCGGGATCGAGTCCTTGACGAGCTGGACGACCCGCCGGGCCGCCTCGGCCGATCCGCGCGCGGGAACCACGACCACCTCGCGCCCCGGGTCGCTCACCGCAGGCAGCTCACCCTCCCGAACGCTCGTCGCCAGCCTCGCGATGGCGCCGCCCTCCGCCTGGCGATACAGAGTCTTCAACTCCGTGACGGGCACGACGCCCGAGTCGATCAGCTCGCCGAGCACCCGTCCCGGACCGATGGACGGCAACTGCGCAGCGTCACCCACGAAGAGCAGGTGGGTGCCATCGGCGCACGCCTCGAGCAGCGCGTCGGCGAGTTCGACGTCGAGCATCGAGGTCTCGTCGACGACCACGACATCCTCGTCGAGCGGCGTCTCGGCGTCGCGGGCGAAGCCACCGGTGAACTCCAGCTCGCCGTCTAATCCGGCGCGCTGACGCGGCTGCGCCCCGAGCAGGCGATGAATCGTCGAAGCGGGGGAGCCCGTCAGCTCCTCGAGACGCTTGGCCGCGCGTCCGGTCGGCGCGGCGAGCGCCACTGCACGGCCTGCCCGCTCGGCTAGCGACACAACCGCTGCAACGGTATGGCTCTTGCCGGTGCCCGGTCCGCCCGTCAGCACGCTGACCCCTGATCGGAGCGCGTTGGCAACGGCAAGGCGCTGCGCATCGTCGAGGTCGCCGACGGCGCCGCGTCGCGACTTGGACTCGATCGGCTCGGCTGTGGCCAGCAGTCGCGCGACGCCCTGCGCGAGCGCGTCCTCGGCCTGCGCGTACCGGGCAAGGCCGAGGTGTGGCGAGTCGTCATCCTGCTCGAACCGGACAACCGTCGCGACCTCGACTGCAGCGTCGACTGCCACTCGCGGATCGCCGGCGCCGTACTCGGCGAGCGCATCCATCACGGCACCGTCCGGGCTGACCGTGTGCCCGTCGCGCGAGTCGCGGGCGAGGACGTAGGCGACCAGGGCACGCGCACGGCGCGGGTCGTCACGGGCGACCCCGGGCAGCACCGCGCGGGCAACCCGGTCGGCGTCTGCGGGAAGCACGCCTGGCACGCCGAGCAGCAACCACGGGTCGTCGCGCACGAGCCGCGGCGCCGGCGGACCGAGCGAATCGACGACCCGGCTTGCGATCCGGGCGTCGAGTCCTGCCGGGACGAGCATCTGGACGAGTTCGTAGACCGGAGCAGCGGCGAGAAAGGACGAAAGCAACCGTCCGGCCCGTGTCGGGCCGACCTTCGGCAGCAGCGCCAGCTTGCTGCTCGACACGTCCGCCGGCCCATGGATGCCGGCATCGCCGAGCGCGGATGAGAGATTCTTGCCGAGTCCGGGCCACAGTCCGGCGCTGCAGAACGCGGCGAACGCTGGATCGTCCGGTGTACTCAGCTGACGTCCTCGGGGTATCCGATCGCCGGTGCCGACACGTCGTCGAGCGCGCGTCGGATCTCGACCGGCAGATCCAGCAGCTCCGAGGCGAGCGCCGCGGTCAGCTGACCCAGCGTGCGGGCACCCAGGATCGGTGCCGTAATTCCGGGCTGATCGCGAATCCACGCCAGGGCGACCGCTATCGGCGACGTGGCGAGCCCCTCGGCCGCGGTGGCGACCGCCTCGACGATGCCGATATCGCGATCGCTGACCACCTCGGCGAGATTGCGCCCGTTGGCAGCGGCGCGCGAGTCTGCCGGAACGCCGCCGCGGTACTTCCCGGTCAACACCCCACCGCCGAGTGGCGAGTACGGCAGGACGCCGACGCCGAGGGCCTGGCAGGCCGGGATCACCTCACGCTCGATGCCTCGCTCGAGCAGGGAGTAGCGCACCTGATTCGCGACGATCGGCGCCCGGCCCGGAACGGACCGCTGCCACGTCGAGGCGCGGGCAACCCGCCAACCGCAGTAGTTGGACACACCCGCGTAGCGCACCTTGCCGGTGGCCACCGCGGTGTCGAGCGCGGAGAGCGTCTCGTCGAAGGGCACCGCATCGTCGACATAGTGCACGTACCAAAGGTCGACATAGTCGGTGCCGAGGCGTTCAAGGGACTGGTCGAGCCGGCGCAGCAGCTCGCCGCGCCCGACATTGACGATCCGGTCGTTCTCGGTGCGGATGATGCCTGCCTTGGTGGCGACGACGACCTCTTCGCGAGGGACGACATCGGCGAGGAGCTGGCCGAGTATCTGCTCGGAAGCCCCATATGCGTAGGACACCGCGGTATCGACGAGTGTGCCGCCGGCATCGCGGAACGCGACGAGCTGGGCCGCCGCGTCGTCTGCGTCCGTCTCCATTCCCCAGGTCATCGTGCCCAGCCCGAGATGCGACACCGTCAGCCCGCTGTTGCCGACATTGCGATGCTTCACGGCGTGAAACCTAGCGGCTGACCGGCCGGTCAACGCAGGGTGTTCCGGGAAGCGCCGATCTTGCGGGCGCTCTAAGGTGAGCCGCGTGGAGCTCGGAGTAAACCTCGGGTACTGGGGTATGGGCAACGACGCCGACAACCTCGCCCTCGCGCGCGAGGCCGACAAGCTGGGTTTCTCCGTGGTTTGGGCCGCGGAGGCATATGGATCTGACTCGCCGACGGTGCTCGCGTGGGTCGCCGCACAGACCAGCCACGTCGATGTGGGCAGTGCGGTCATGCAGATCCCGGCGCGCACTCCGGCGATGACCGCGATGACCGCCGCCACCCTCGACACCCTCTCCGGTGGCCGGTTCCGGCTTGGCCTGGGCGTCTCGGGCCCGCAGGTGTCCGAGGGCTGGCACGGCGTGCGCTTCGCCAAGCCGCTCGCCCGCACCCGCGAATACGTCGACATCGTGCAGATGGCGCTGGCCCGCAAACGGGTCCGCTACGAGGGCTCGACCTACACTCTGCCGCTGCCCGACGGGCCGGGTAAGGCGCTGCAGCTGACCGTGCATCCGGTGCGCGAGCACATCCCGATCTACCTCGCCGCGGTAGGACCGAAGAATCTCGAGCTCGCCGGCGAGATCGCCGACGGATGGCTGGCCATCTTCTACGCCCCGGACCACGCCGCCGAGTTCACTGAGCACATCGGCGCCGGACGAGCCAAGGTCGGCAAGACGCTCGACGGTTTCGACGTCGTGGCCAACGCCTCACTGGTCGTCGGCGACGACATCGAGGCCTGCGCGGCTCCCATTCGGGCGAACGCGGCGCTCTATGTGGGCGGCATGGGCAGCAGAGAGCAGAACTTCTACAACGCGCTGGCCGTTCGCATGGGTTATGCGAAGGCAGCAGCCGACGTTCAGGACCGATTCCTGTCCCGCGACTACGAGGCGGCCGCGGCCGCCGTCCCGCTCGAGTTCGTCGACTCGACGGCATTGCTCGGTCCGCCTGCGCGCATCGCCGAACGGATGGCCGCATTCGCCGAATCAGGCGTGACCACTCTGGCCGTCACCCCGTTCGGCGCGACGCTGGAAGAGCGCCTGCAGGCTCTGGGCACGGCCGCGGCAGCACTCGAGAAATCCGGGCGAGCCGGGACCGCAAGGTGAGCCTGCAGCTCGCACTGCAACCCGTTGCCGAACACCTGGCTGCCGCGCCGGCCGGGACTCATGACATCAACCTGTTCCAGGCAATCGTGTACGGCATCGTGCAGGGATTGACCGAGTTCCTGCCGATCTCGTCCACGGCCCACCTGCGCATCGTTCCGGCGCTGTTCGGCTGGGACGATCCGGGCGCGCCGTTCACGGCAGTGATCCAGCTCGGCACGACCTTCGCGGTCATCCTCTACTTCTGGCGCGAACTCGCGCAGGTCGTCGTCGCGTTCACCCGTGGCCTGATCGACAAGTCGGTCCGCGACAGCCTGGAATACCGGATGGGCTGGTATCTGATCCTCGCGACGATCCCGGTGGGCGTCTTCGGCGTCGCTTTCAGCCACCAGATCGAGACGGGTGCCCGCAATCTCTGGATCATCTCGATCACGATGATCGCGTTGGCATTGGCACTGGCCCTGGCTGAGCGGATCGGCGCCCGCAATCGTGAGGAAGAAGATCTCGACACCAAGGACGCGGTCGCGGTCGGGGCCGCGCAGGCACTGTCGCTCATCCCTGGTGCCTCGCGATCGGGCACGACGATTACCGCAGGACTCTTCCGGGGGCTCAACCGGGAGACCGCGGCCCGGTTCTCGTTCCTGCTGTCCATCCCGGCCGTGGTGCTGTCGGCGCTCTACGAGTCACGCAAGATCGGCCAGAAGGGCGGTACGGGTGCGGGCCTCACCGGCGTCGCCCTCATCGTCGCCTTCGTCGTGGGGCTCGCGTCCATCGCGTGGCTGATGCGCTACCTGGTCCGCCACACTACCTACGTGTTCATCTACTACCGGATTGCCCTGGGTCTCTTGCTAATCATTTTGCTCACGACCGGCGTGCTCTCCGCTACGTCGGACTGAGCTGATGTCGACCGTTCTGCTCGTCCGGCATGGGCTCACGTCGATGACCGGCCCGGTGCTTGCCGGGCGCACACCGGGAATCCATCTCGATGAGCGCGGGCGCACGCAGGCCGAGGGCCTCGCGGCGCGGGTGGCCGCGCTGCCGTTGAGCGCTGTGATCAGCAGCCCGCTCGAACGCTGCACCGAGACCGCCGACGCGTTGCTCGCGGCTCAGCGGGAGGCAGGACGCGAACCCGAGCGGCAGGTGGACGAACGGCTGATCGAATGCGGGTACGGCGAGTGGACCGGCCGCCCGATCAAGGAGCTTGCCAAGGATCCGCTCTGGCGCGTGGTGCAGGCCCAGCCGTCGGCTGTCCGGTTTCCTGGTGGCGAGTCGCTTCGCGAGGTCGCGGCCCGTGCGGTGCAGTGTGTTCGCGACTGGGACGCCCGGCTCGGAGCCGACGCAGTATGGGTGGCGTGCAGCCACGGTGACGTGATCAAGGCGGTCCTCGCCGACGCGCTCGGCCTACACCTGGACCAGTTCCAGCGCATTGTCGTCGATCCGGGTTCGGCCTCGATCATCCGCTACACCGACACCCGCCCCTACGTGCTGCGGGCCAACGACGTCGGGGGCGATCTCGCCGGATTCGCCCCGCCCAAGCGGCGGCGCGGCTCACGCCGGGCAGCCGGAGCCGGTGATGCCACGGTCGGTGGCGGTGCGGGTGAGGGCACGGTCTGAGTAGAACCATTAGGCTTTACGAAGCCATGCCGCGACAGTTGTTTCTCTTCGATCGCCCGCGTCGATTCGTCGCGGGCACCGTTGGCGAGCCCGGTGACCGCACCTTCTACCTGCAGGCGGCCGACGCGGCACGAGTCGTGTCGGTGTCTTTGGAGAAACAGCAGGTCATTGTCCTGGCCGATCGCATCGAGCAACTTCTCGACGAAGTCGTCGCGCGCACGGGCACAGCCCTGCCCGCAGGCGGTGTGCCCGATGCCGAGGCGCTCGAGCAGCCCATCGACGAAGAGTTCCGGGTCGGTGCGATGGCGCTGGCCTGGGACGGCGACTCCCGGGTCGTCATCATCGAGGCCCAGGCGCCGGTCGAGGACACCGAAGTCGCTCAGGAGACCCTGCTCGAAGACGTCGACGACGGGCCGGACGCACTACGGGTGCGCCTCGAGCCGGGCTCGGCGCGCAACTTCGTCGAACGCGCCCGCCGGGTGGTCGCAGCCGGCCGTCCGCCGTGTCCGCTGTGCGGGCTGCCGCTCGACCCCACCGCGGGTCACGTCTGCCCGCGGCAGAACGGCTACCACCGTCGAAGCACGCTCGAATCGTGAGACCCGACAAGCTCACGCCGGCTCGCGAGCTACCGGTCGACGACGCCCTGGAACTGCTGAATCGGGGGCGGCTGACCGTCGAGGGCCGGCTGGTCGAGGCGTCGAACGCGACCCTGTACTGCTCGGTCGAACACGACGGCGTCGAAGCGGCCTGCGTGTACAAGCCGGTAGCGGGGGAGCGCCCGCTGTGGGACTTTCCGGACGGCACGCTCGCCGAGCGAGAGGTCGCCGCCTACGAGGTCTCGGCGGCGACCGGCTGGACGGTCGTGCCACCGACGGTCTACCGCGACGGGCCGGTCGGCCCCGGTATGGCCCAGTTGTGGATCGACATCGACGAGGATGTCGACGTGGTGGCGCTCGTCCGGCAGTCGACCTCGGAGGAGCTACGCAGGATCGCCGTGTTCGACTCGGTGATCAACAATGCCGACCGCAAGGGCGGACACCTCCTGCCGACTCGAGCCGGGCACATCTACGGTGTCGATCACGGCGTCAGCTTCCACGTCGACCCGAAACTACGGACGTTGCTGTGGCAGTGGGCCGACGAGCCGCTTTCCGACAGCGCCGTCGAGGTGCTGTGCGAGCTGCGCGCGGGGCTCGACGGCGGGCTCGGCGAGCGCTTGCACGAGTTGCTCACCGTCCGCGAAGTGCGCCGCACTGTCCGGCGTATCGATCAGTTGCTGACCCGGCGGCGCTATCCCATGCCGGCAGCCGATCGGCCGGCGATCCCGTGGCCGCCGATCTAATCGGGTGACTGCGGGGCGGCGAACTCCTCGAGCCTCGCCAGGGTGCGGCGCATGCTGCGGCGATTGCGCTCCGGGAATCCGCCGAGGCGCAGCACGAGACGGTTCTTGGCCTTAGCCGGATCCCACTGCTCGGTGACGAGGGTGCCGCCGTCGACCGGTTCGAGTACATACCGCCAGATATGGCCGTAGAAGTGGCGCCAGGCGATGCGGCGCCCCTCGTCGAACTCCACGACCGTGTTGCGAATGTGGTAGGGAGCGCCGAGCTGCATGTGCATCGAGAACGTCGCTCCCTGCGACAAGCGCGAAGGATTGCCCGGGCGCGCGCTTCGCACCGAGCCCGATCCGTCGATAACCGGATGCATTGCCGGGTCGGCGATGATGTCGAAGAGCTGTTGCTGATCGGCGGCGATGATTCGCTGCACTGACACCAACCCGTCGCTCACCTTTGCAGTGTGCCGGATAGGTTTGGACTCATGGACTCATGGACGGCCACCCCGGTGCCATTACTGCCGAAGCCGCCCGGGCCCCGGGATCGCTTGCGACTGTTCGACACCACCGTCGGCGAGATACGCGACACGACACCGAATGGCACGGCGCGGATGTATGTCTGCGGCATCACCCCGTACGACGCGACACACCTCGGCCACGCGGCCACCTACCTGGCCTTCGATCTGGTGCAACGGATCTGGCGCGACGAGGGCCACGAGGTGCACTACGTGCAGAACGTCACCGACGTCGACGATCCCTTACTCGAACGGGCCGCTCACACCCGGGAGAACTGGATGCATCTCGCCGAGCGCGAGATCGCTCTGTACCGCGAGGACATGGCCGCCCTTCGCGTCCTGCCGCCTGATGAGTACGTCGGCGCGGTCGAGTCGGTCACCGAGATCACCAAGTCAATTGCCGAACTGCTCGCGAACGGCGCCGCCTACCACGTCGGTGAGGACATCTACTTCGCGATCGAGTCCGCCGATCGGTTCGGATACGTGTCGCACTACGACGAGTCGACCATGCTGCGGCTGTTCGGCGAGCGCGGCGGCGACCCGGAACACGCCGGCAAGCGCAACCCGCTGGACTCGCTGCTGTGGCGAGGTCATCGGTTCGGCGAGCCGTACTGGGACACCGACCTCGGGCGCGGCCGTCCGGGCTGGCACATCGAATGCGCGGTGATCGCGCTGAGCCGGCTCGGCACGGGATTCGACGTGCAGGGTGGCGGTTCTGATCTGATCTTCCCGCATCACGAGCATTCGGCCGCGCACGCAGAGGTGCTGACCGGCGACTCTCCCTTCGCCCGCCACTACGTGCACGCGGGAATGATCGGCCTGGACGGGGAGAAGATGAGCAAGTCGCGGGGCAACCTCGTCTTCGTGTCCAAGCTGCGCGGCGCCGGGGTCGACCCGATGGCGATTCGCCTGGCGTTGCTCGATGGGCATTACCGGACCGACCGCGAATGGACTGGTGGCCGGCTGCCCGCCGCCGAGGCCCGACTGGAGCGCTGGAGGTGGGCGGTGCGATCGCCTGCCGCCCACGACGCGCGGCCGCTGCTCGCCGAGGTGCGCGCGTGCCTGGCCGACGATCTCGACACCGTTGGCGCGATGGGTGCTGTGGACCGATGGGCGGAGGAGGCGATCGCGAACCGCGGAGACGAGGCGGCCGCGCCGGCTCTCGTCCGTGACCTGGTCGACGCCCTACTGGGCATCGAACTCTGAGGCGTGCCGGCCCGACGCTCTCACAGCCAGTACGTGTCGTGGTAGGCGAAGAACTCCGCCTTCTCCTCGGTGCTCATTGTGCGGCCCTGGGCCCATTCGGCAAGCATCTCGAAGTAGCCCTCGCGCGGTGCGCCAGGTGCGAACAGCAGCAGCATCGACGCTTCCTCACCTGATTCGTTCTTGAACGCGTGGACGCCGCCCTCGGGTACGAACAGGAAGTCGCCGGCCGTGGCGTCGACCCACTTGCCGCCGTCGTAGAGGCGCACGGTGCCGGACAGGATGAAGAACGACTCGGAGATCGTCCGGTGGAAATGCGGGTCGGGGCCGCTCGGCTTCGGCGTCGCGGCGAAGTTCCACCGGTACAGGCCGAACTCGCCGTCGGTGGTCGCTGTCGTGGCGAGGTAGTGCACGGTGCCGCCGCTGGAATAGGTGAGATCGGGGGCCTGCGTGTGCGGTCGGAGACGCGCGCTCGTCTCTCCCGAATCGCCGGAGTAACGCGGTTCCGGATACGACATGGCTGCCTCCTTGTGCCGGTGCGTCGGATCGGCTGAGTACAGCAGAGCCGGATGACCCGCTTCGATGTGGGTCACCCGACTGCTGATGCAGCTAGACCGCCTCGGCGGCGGCTGCGCGAGCGTCAACGTCCGGCCTGGGCTCGTCGCTTGCGATTGTGTGCTCCGTGCCGCGCTGCACGACGACGGTGACGACAGCAAGGCCCGCGAAGACGGCTGCGCCCACGCCGGCAACCACGTTGAGGCCGCTGGTGAACGCGGCGCGCGCAATGTCGAGCAGATCGCTGCCGAGCACCCCTGGCAGATTCGCGGCAGCAGATGTCGCCGCCGTGATGCTCTCGTGGGCGCTGTGTGCAGCGGCAGCCGGGACGCCACGCGGGATGTGGTTGCCGAGTTCGCCGCGATAGACGACCGTTCCGAGGGTGCCCAGGGTCGCCACGCCCATCGCGACACCGAACTCACCGCTGGTCTCGGAGATCGACGCGGCTGAGCCCGCCTTGTGCGGTGCGACCGAGCCGAGAATCTGGCCCATCATGAGCGGCATCGGTAGGGCGATGCCGCCCGTGGCCAGGCTCAGGCCGATCACGAGCAAGCCCGGACCGCCGGTGCTGCTCACCTGCGTGAGCAGCAGGATGCCACCGGCCGCGATCGCGAGCCCGGCCGCCATGACGTAGGCGGGCCGGATCCGGCGCACGAGAACCGGGGCCGCCATCGCCCCCGCTGCCATCACGACGTACTGGGGCACGAGCCACAGCCCGGCCCGCAGCGGCGACAGGCCTTGAACGAGCTGCAGGTACAGCGTCGCCATCAGGCTGACTCCGGCCATGACGATGCCGAGCAGCAGGTTGGTACCCAGGGCCGCACTGAACGACCGGTTGCCGAACAGGCGCAGGTCCAAGAGCGGATCGGCGAGTCCGCGCTGGCGTCGAACGAACAAGACCGCGAACATCAGGCCGATCGCGATGCAGCCGACGGGCACGGCCTGCCAGCCGCTGCGAGCGATCTCCTTCAGGCCGTAGATGACGGGCAGGATGCCGGCCAGCGACAGGGCCACGCTGGTCAGGTCGAGGCGGCCCGCGTTCTCGTCTCGGTGCTCGGGAAGCAGCAGCGGGCCGGCCACCAGAAGCAGCACCATGAACGGGACGCCGAGCAGGAATGCCGAGCCCCACCAGAAGTGGTCGAGCAGCAGGCCGCCGACGAGCGGCCCCAGCGTCATGCCGCCCATGAAGCAGGTGAACCAGATACTGATCGCCTGGCCCATCTGCCTCTGGTCGGAAAACATGTTCCGGATCAGCGCCATGGTCGACGGCATCAGCGTCGCACCGGCCACCCCGAGCAGCGCCCGGGATGCGATCAGCATCTCGGCACTGGTCGAGTAAGCCGCGAGAACGGACGCGCCGCCGAAGGCCACCGCGCCGATCAGCAGCAGCCGCCGGCGGCCGATCCGATCGCCCAGGGTCCCCATCGTCACCAGAAAACCCGCGATCATGAACGAGTAGATGTCCAAGATCCACAACTGCTGGGTGCTGCTCGCGTCGAGGTCAGCACTGACCTGCGGTAGCGCGAGGTAGAGCACGCTGATGTCGAGAGAGAGCAACAGGGTGGGCAGGGCCAGGACGGCCAGCCCGATCCACTCCCGCCGTCCGGCCTGCAGCCCGGGCGCAGGCGCCGCAGCAGTAACGGTGGTGTCCATGACAAAGCCCTTCCGTGATGATGTGCTGAGGTATGTGCTGCAGGCCGCCCGGCTGGGAGGCAGTTCTACGCGAATCGCTCGGCGAGCCAGGACTGCCAGGCGCGTTCGGTTGACTCCTCTTGCACCTGCGGGGCGAAGTTGTGGTACTCGACGACCACCGTGTTCTGGGCGTAGACGAACATGTGGATGCCCTCGGCGGTGCGCACACCGAGAAAGTTCGGCAGCCGCACGAACTGAACGACGCCTTCGACCGGCGCGAGCCCGGCCACGCTGAGCCGGGTCGGCGCACCCGTCTCGGGGGCCGCGGTCAGACCCATCGCATCCTGGAACGCGGCCCACACCCGCTCGCCGTCTTTGACTTGGGGACCGACCAGGAACACGCTGAACGTGGCCACCTGGCCCGGGAAGTGCTTCACGTACGCGGCCAGCTTCTCGAGGTACATGCGGTCGCCGACCTTCAGGTCGTCGTACTCGTGCTCCCAGTCATCGCCGAGAAAGCCGTTGTGCACGAACCTCAGCACCGCGCTGCCGCCGGCGCGCGCCTCGATGAGGTACTCGAACGCCATGAACGATCCGTCGGGGTTCTCATCGCCCCGGAAGGCCAGCCGCTTTCCGGGCTCCCATGCCGTGACAGTTCCCTGCTGGGTGTAACCGGGCATCGTCTGCCGAACGGCACCGCCATTGCGGGGTTCGATCTCGTTGCGTCCCATGAACCATGAATCGATGCCTGGGCCGGTCGCGATCGCCGCCCACACCTGATCGGGCGTTGCGTCGAGTGCGATCTCCTCGCGGACCTCGAACTCGTGCGTCATGTCAGTGCTCCTTCGTCCTCGTCTTGAGAGTGGGATGGATGGCGACGACCAGGCGATGGTCGCGCCCATGCTCCGCGTCTTCGGCGTGGTACCTCGCGACCAGCGCCGTCACCGCTGCCGCCAGTTCCTCGGCGAAAGCGGCGCGATCTGCCGGCGAGGCGAATCGCACCTCGCCGTCCATGGCGAATGTGGCAACCCGCTTGTGCGCCCGCGTCGCGCGAGTGAGCAGCGCGCCCACATCGCGCACCAACTGAGCCGCGAGTGAGAGCAGCCAGCGCGCCGAGAGCTGATCCGGTGCGCGTGCGGGGTCGGGTTGTACCGCGGCAAGGGCCATCGGCGAGATCACGTAGGACGCCGCCGTGGCTTGCAGGACGCGCTCGGTGACATTGCCCTTACGACGCTCCTCGACGAGCTCGATGAGGCCGTGCCGCTCCAGGGTCTTGAGGTGGTAGTTGACCTTCTGCCGGGGCAGACCCACCTGCGCGGCAAGCATCGTCGCCGAGCGAGGCTCGGCCAGTTCGGCCAACAACCGCGAACGCACCGAGTCAAGGGACGCCTCGGCTGCCTCGGCGTCTTCGATTACCGCTACATCCAGCATGCCAACACAATCTCACCGACAGTTTTTTTTGTCAAGACATCTAAAATCGTCGGATGAAGAGCCAGCGGTCCGCGGTCGATGTGGCGAGACACGGCGTCGGCGCATGGCCGGCGGCCGGAGACGGATCGCCGGACAGGCGGACAGGCGGACAGGCGGACCGAAGTCTTCGCGGTGCTGGCACCGCGAGTCAGGCAGTCGTCGCTGCTACGCCCGGATGGCCCGGCGCGGCGTGCGCAGGGATCGCAGGCTGACCGCCACACGCAGGCGCTGCCAGCGATTCATGCCGCGGGTCATCTGCCTGCGCGCGCGATCGACTTCAGCCCAGTACCGGATCGCAGACTCCGGTGCAGGATTGCCGCGTCCGAAGACGACCGCGTCCGCCGATGCGGCCAGCGGCGCCAGATCAAGCCCGGTCAGGCTGGTCGCGTCCTCATGCCGGGTCTGCCCGGCGGGGACCGCCTGGCCGAGGTCGCGAGCCTGATCGACCACCTCGCGCCAGCCGGCGGCGACCCGCGTCGCCGGAGTGCCCCGCGAACGCCGGCGTCGCCGCCGGGTGGACTTGAGCCCGACAACGGCCAAGCAGCACGCGACCATCGCGAGGATCGGTGGGCCGCCGTACGTGCCGATCAGCACGACCGCGCGAGGGATGCGGAAGCCGGCGCCATGCTCGGACTGCTTGTCGCTACGCCGATGGTCGACCCGCGTGTTGGGCTGGTCGGGACTGTCGTTCGAGCTCGGCGGGTGCACCGAGTTCGGCGGCGGCACCACCGACGCGGACGTGTTCTGCTGCTCCTGCGGCGGAATCTTGTCCGGCTTCTTGGACGTGTCCGGCATGAACTCGCTGGTCGGGATGGCCAGCCAACTGCCGTCGGCCACGTGCACCTCGACCCACGCGTGAACGTCCTTGCCCTTGACGACGCCACCCGATTCGGGCTGCGCGCCGAGCACGACCCTGGTCGGCACGCCGAGGTAGTTCGCCATCAGCGCGAATGTCGCGGCGTACTGCTCGTCATCGCCGACGAGTTCTCGCGCGGCGAGGAACGAGGTGAGCCTGCCGACGCTGTGGCCAGGCAGGTACTGGGCTTCGTCTCCAACTCCGTCGCTGTACCTGCCGTCCTCGCGCAGGTGCCGGGCGATGGCCATGACCTCGGGCCAGGTGCCGTTGACGCCGTGGGTCCACTGGCTCGCCGCGCTCGCAAGAAACGCGGTGAACTCGGTTGAGATCTCCGAATCACCGAAGGGGGTGGCGTGGCCGAGATCGGGCGAGGCAGGTGGCACGACGGCGCGCACCGTGAAGGTGTCGCCGTTGTGCAGGCGTTGCGGGATGACGCCGGTGGAGGTGTCGAGGTTGTAGCGGAACGCGTTCGCGTACTGCTTGCGTTGCGGCCCGCCGAACGTGACGCGCTTCAACTGCCCGGCCGTCGGCAGCCACACGTCGTTGTAGTCGGCGTCCACGTGCACGGTGACGGTCGCCGACGCACCGGATGCGCTCGTGCCGATCGTCGTGCCGATGCGTTGGAACGTGGCGGTGGACGCGGTGGTCAGGCTCGGATCTCCGGTGCCCCACACCAGCCCGTCGTAGGTGTTCATGGTCGCGATGCGCAGCGCAGCGCCCTCGGGCAGGCCGGCTTCCGTGAACAGCGTCCTGTCGTAGAGCGGGCCGTCCTTCGTGTACTTGCGAAATCCCGCCAGCGGGCTCGGGTACTGCTGGATGTCGAACGGCGGGCGGACGTAGTTGCGCAGCACGACGCGCCGATGTGCCTTCGCAAGCGGGAGTCCTGGGCCGATCGCCGATGCGCCGACAGCCGCAACGGCGAGCATCGCCATCGCGATCGCGATGCGGGTGATCTGTCTCGAGCCGTGACGCACGATCGGCCGCGTGCGATGGTGGCGAACTGACGCCCAACCGAGGGCGACCGCCACGAACGTGGCGCCGAGCGGCAGCGTCGACGCCTTGGGCATGCCCAGCAGGATCGCCGCGGCGAACAATGCCGCCGGCGCGAGGAGCGGACCGAACGACGGCCGGGTGCGCAGGGCAAGGCTGCCGCCCAGCGCGGCAGCGGCCAGGCCGAGCAGGAACGGCAGCCCGAGCAGCGGCCCGCTGCTGCCGATCGGCGGCAGCGTGGTCAGTAACTGTTTCCAGCCGTGGCCGGCTAGATCGATCAGGCCCCTTAGCGAGCGCGGGCCGGGAACCAGCAAGCCGACAAGGAAGTACGTCACCACAGTCAAAGCGGCGACGGCCAGGGCGGGCAGAGCGAGCACGGCGCCGGCATACGCGACGAGCATGCCGGCGAGCACGCCGACGCAACCGGCGAAGAGGTAGCCCGTGCCGCCGTAGGTCGAGCCCAGAACGAGCAGACCGAACACGCACAGCGTGGCGAGCAGCACGAGATCGCCGAGCTGGGGGAGTGTCAGCGCGAACCCGGGCCGCCGTTGCGCGGGAGTATGCCGGTGCCGGCTGGGCGCCGCGTTCATGACGGATGCCCTGACGGGCGGGTCGGGCCGGATGCAGCGTTCATCGCTCGGCCACGACCCGCATCAGCGCCGGAAGATCGTTGAGCGCCCGCAGGGTGAGGACGGTCATGTTGCCGACCGTCGTCATGCCGGGATCAGCCGCCGGATCGATCCGCAGCGCCACCGTGTCGATCTCGACCGGAATCGCCGCCGCGGCCCGGCGAACGACCGCGAACTCGGGCACCGACCCGCTGATCAGGATCGCGATGCTCGTATCAGGCGCCGTACGCAGTACCTGACCGGCCAGCGTGGCGAGACTGTCGTCGCCGAAGTCGGCCCGAGTCAAGCCGTCGAGGATCTGCTGGATAGTGCCGTCGGCGACGGCCTCGTGCGAGGCGATGATGCTGGCCTGCTGCTCGTCCTGGATGGCGCGCACCGCAATCGAGCCGGCCGCCGACAGCGCGAGTTCGAACTCTTCCTCCGTCGCGTAGCTCGCCGGGTCGCCGTCGACGACGATCGTCGCGTGAATGCGCCGCGTGTCGACGAACTGCCGCACCATCAGCTGGCCGGTGCGCGCCGACGTGCGCCAGTGGATGTAGCGGCGGTCGTCGCCTGCTGCGTAGTCGCGCAACGTGTGAAAGGCCAAATCGCTCATCGAAATGTCGTTCGAACTCTGGCCCTCGAGGTCGCGCAGCAGGCCAGAGCCGAGCGGGTCGAGCCCCACGATGCGCGGATGCACGAACAGCTCGGTGACGCCGGTCCAGGCGACCTCGCGACGCAGCAGGCCGAGTGGATCACCGCGCACGGTCAAGGCAGGCCCCACCTCGACGACCGCACGCCGCGTGGTCGGTATGACGAACAGCTCGTCGTGCTGGCGCCCACTGGCGAGCGAGGGCAGGTTGAACCGCGCAACGGCAGCGCCAACGCGCAGTTCGAGCCGGATCGGCCACATGCGCCGGGGCGAGACGTTCGTGACCGCGACCTGTCCGGCCGCCGGAGCGCCGACCGACACCCGCCGCGGCTGCAGGATCACATTGACGCGCAGGGTTGCCCGCCCGATGAGGAACAGCAGCGACATGACGATCAGCAGCAGGCCGCCCGCTGCCAGCACCATCGGCTCACGCCAGCCGAGCTGCCAGCCGAGCGCCCACGCGAGCACGGTCGTCGCGAGCACCGCCCATCCGATCGGAGTCACCACGCGGCGCACGATTCGGGCCGCACGCGAGGTGCGTTCGGCGACGTTCGCGGCCGGGCCCTCAGGCCGGGTCAGTGTGGACGCGAGCGTCGACCAGGTGTCGGTGATCCGATTGGGCACGGTGGGCCTCAGGCGGCGCGCTCGGTCGGCGGCGCGACGGTGGCCATGATCGCGTCGATGACCTCATAGACCGTGGTGCCGCTGAACTGCGCCTCGGCATCAAGCAGCACCCGGTGGCTGAGCACCGGAACCGCGAGCTCCTTGATGTCGTCCGGCGTGACGAAGTTGCGCCCCAGCGACGCGGCCCAGGTCTTGGCGGTGCGCACCATCGCCAGGCAACCGCGTACCGACAGGCCGAGCTTCACGTGCGGATGCCTGCGCGACTCCTCGGCCAGCCGGCTGACGTAGGCAAGTACCGCGGCGTCGACATGCACGCCGGCCGCAAGCTTGGCCATCTCGGCGATCTGCTCCGACGACACCGCCGGGCGCACGGCGACGGTCCGGTCGCGCACCGCCGAGTCCTTCAGCAGTGCCACGGTCGCCTCGTGATCGGGATAGCCGAGGCTGGTCTTCATCAGGAAACGGTCGAGCTGCGCCTCGGGCAGCCGGTACGTTCCGGCCTGCTCGATCGGATTCTGCGTCGCGATCACCATGAACGGCCGCCCGACGTTGTGCGACACGCCGTCGACGGTGACGCGGCCTTCTTCCATGACCTCGAGCAGCGCGGACTGTGTCTTCGGCGACGCGCGGTTGATCTCGTCGGCCAGCACGATCGTCGCGAAGATCGGCCCGGGGTGGAAGTCGAAGGTCCGCTTGCTCTGGTCGTAGATGGTCACGCCGGTAACGTCCGAGGGCAGCAGGTCCGGCGTGAACTGCACGCGCGAGTTCGAGCCGTGCACCGTGTTGGCCAGCGCCTTGGCAAGTGAGGTCTTGCCGGTGCCGGGAAAATCCTCGAGCAGCAGATGGCCCTCGGACACCAGGCAGGTGATGGCGAGACGGACCACGTGCTGCTTGCCGAGCACCGCCTGGCCGATGTTGGCGGCCAGGCGGCCGAATACCTCGGCGAACCACGCCGCCTGTTCAGGCGTCATCTCGTTCACGGTGTCGTGTCTCCTTCGCCCGGCTACGGCCAGGTGCTCGAATAGGTCTTGCCGTTCACGGTGATCTTGATCGTGTCGCCGGGGTAGCCGTAGTAGGCCCCCGACTGGACCGAGCCGTCGCCGCTGCCGTTGGTGTTCACGGTGAACGACCGCGGCCCGTTGCTCCACGGATGCTGAACGCTCTGGAACGAGCCGGAGTAGGAGCGGTTCGCCCCGAAGCCCGTGACCTGGATCTTCACGTAGTAGCAGTCCGAACCGCCGCAACCCGACTGGCCCTGGGCGCTGGTTCCGTGTACCGCCTTCGCGTTGTCGGTCGGCGGGGCAGAGCCGATCGACACAGGTGCCGGACTGCTTGTAACCGCTCTTCCCCGACGGAGCTGACGACGCGCACGCGCAGGTAGTGGCTGCTGTTCCAGTTGTAGTTCGCGCTGAACGACGTGCCGGTGCCGCGGTCGACGTATAGCCGCCTCCGTCGACGCTGGTCTCGTAGTGCCAACTCTTCCCGTTGCCGTCGCCACCGCCCCAGCGCCAGGTGATCTGCTGACCGCTGACGCTGCCCGACGCCGTGGTCGGCGCGTTCGGCGGTCCGTACGGATGCGCGGAGTTCGACGTGACCGTCGCACTGCACGGTATGGACGGCTGCTCGTTGCACTCGCTGATCGTGACGCTGTAGGTCGGGCCATTGCCGTCGGTGCCGTCGGAAAGGCCGGTGATGTTCTTGGAGGCGGTCGTACCCGGGCTGCCGCTCACCGCCCAGCTGCCACTCGGTCCGCCGCTGACCTGATAGTTGATGTGGTCGATGCGGGCGGCGTGCGGCTGGCCCAGCGTGAAGGTGAGTTTGATCGTCCCGGTCTGGCCGGTGGCCGTCGCCTGCGGAGTGCCCGGCGGAGCCGGCTGGGCGGCCGCCGTGATCGGGCCGGACTGCGGGCTCGGCGGTGAGGTGAGGTTGCCGGCGTTCGTCGCGGTGACCGAGTAGGTGTACTTCGAGCCGTCGTTGGCCAGGCCCGGGAACGTGGTGCTCAGCCCGGTTGCGGTCTGGGTACCCGCGGCTGCGCCGTTCTTGTACTGGGTCACCGTGTACTTGCTGATGGCCCGGCCGTTGCCGTCGGCGGCCGTCCACGAGACGGTGATCGCCTTCTCGGCGTTGTCGGTGGAGTCGGCACCCTGCGCGGTAGGTGCGGCCATGGCCGTCGGCGTGCCGAACGGCACCACCTTGGCGCTCGATCCCCAGTTGCCCCAGCCGGCTGCGTTGGTCGCGCGCACCCGAATCGAGTAGGTGACGCCGTTGTCGAGCCCGCTGATCGTCGTCGACGAGCCGCTCAAGGTGGTGATGGCCGTACCCGATGACGGCGCGGGACTGGTCTGCACCTGGTAGGCGGTGATCGGCGACCCGTCGACGTGCCCGGCGGGCCAGGCGACTGTGGCGGCGCGATCCTTCGCCGTTGCCGACACGCCCGCCACCGGGTCGGGAACCTTGTCGGGCTTTCCGGCCGCGGAGGAGGCGCTGAACGGACCCCAACCGACGACGTTGTGCCCGCGGACGGTGAACGAGTAGCTCTGCCCGTTCGTCAGGCCGCCGACGGTGCACGGCGATGCCGGGCAGGAGTGCGTTGCGCCGTGGCTGTCGCGCAACTGGATCTGATCGAGTGGCGCACCGTTGGCCGCCGGGGGGGTGAATCCGACGACGATCGTGTGACTTGTCACCGACTGGACCGACGGGCGCCCGGGCGTGCCGGGCAGGCCGAGCACCTCGACCGTGAGCCGCCCCGGAACATGCCTGTCGTTGTGGCCCGCGCCCGGCACGTCGGTAACCGTGAGATTGAAGGCCATCGTGCCGTGCGAGTCGCGTGGGGCCGAGAGGGTGATGCGCGAGCCTGATGCACGCAGGCCGACCGGCGCCCCGCTCGTCTGCTGCGAATCCACCAGACCGATCGATGCCCCCTGGATCGGCGACTGGACGTAGGAGCGAAGGTCGACGGTCTGGCTCGCGCCGGCCTTCAGACCTCGCACGGTGATGGGTTCGACGACCGGCGGCGGCGCCTTGACGACCCGGATGTTCAGCGTGGCGGTGACCGACGTACCCGCCACGCCGACCCGCAGGACTCCACTGGTTCCCGGCTTCGCCTGCGGCCCGGGCGTGACGGTCAGCCCGGAGTTGCCGCTCTTGGCGATAGAAACCCCGCCTGGTTGCTTGGCCCACGTCGAGGTGAAGTCGACCTTGTCGATCGTGCTCGGGTCGTTGAGCCACACATGGCACAGCGTCGCGATATCGAGCTTGAGCGGCGCGCCGCCCTGCACCGCGGTCAGCGTCCCGGTCGGGCAGCGCAGCACCGGTTGAGGTGTGCCGATCTGCACCGGCACCGCGACGATCGCCTTCTGCGCCCGCGGGTCGGACAGGCTCGTCCCGTCGCTGACCTCGAAGATCGCGGCAGCCGGACCCTGATAGTGCGGCTTGGCGGTGAGCTCGAGGGTGGTCTGGTTCTTGCTGACGATCGACAGGCCATTGTCGGGCGACGCCCAGATCCGGTCGGTGGTCGTCAGGCGCAGCGGCTTGTTGGCCGGGTCGACGACGTAGTCGGCGATGCTGATCGCCTTGCTCGCGCCCGGCGCAAGCTCGATCGCGGCCACGTCGGGCCGCAGATGGGGTTGAGCGGTGCCGTTGCCGGGAACGTGCACCAGCGCCATGGACGTGGCACCGCCCCGGTCGCGCACCTCGTAGGCGACGGCCTGCGGGAATGCCTGTACCGGCACGACCAGCTTGCGGTCGGCGACGTGGGCCGAGGAAGAGAACACGCGAGAGATCGACAGCCCGTCCGGCGTGCTGTCCGGGTCGTCGTCGTTGGCGAGCACGTCGACGGTCGCGCTCGTCGCGCCGGGCGACACCTTGGCGACGTCGTCGCGCGCGACGGGTGGGATGTCGTAGCCGGGTTGGGAGTCGATGATCAGCTGGGCCACTGATCGTCCGCCTGTGCCGTCGGTGATCGCGTAGGACACGATGAGCGGCTTGCCCGTGGCCGGCGGGACCTTCACCACGATGCGGTCGTCTTGCAGGCTCACGCCGTCCGGGACGGCGTCGTTGGTGCTCGCGAGCGGGGCGATCGTGACGTCGTCGCCTGGAACGGTCAGGTCGTTGCCGAGCACGGCGGCATGCACCGTGGCGCCGGGCGCCGCCGTGATGTGGTCGTCGACGGCGACCGGCGGCTGCGGATCGCCTGGCGGCACAACGCCGATACGCATTGTCGCCGTGCCGCTGAGCCCGAATCGGTCGCTGACCTGGTAGCTGAAGGTGTCGGTGCCCGACGCCAGCGGGTAGGCCTGGTAGGTCAGCGTGGTCGGCCCGGTCGCCATGATCCGGCCGAGCTGCGGCGCGTTGGCCAGTCCGCTCACGGTGACCGAGTCGCCGTCGGGGTCGACGCCCGTCCAGGGGACGGTGATCGTGATCTGGTCGCCGGCCACCACCGAACGGGTGACCGGGCTCGGATTGGGCGGCTGGTCGTGGGCGGCGTCGGCCGGCATCGGGTTGATCGTGATGCGGGCGTGCCCGACGGCGGTCTCGCCGGACGGGTCGGCCACCACGTAGTCGACGACGACCTGAGTCGGGGTCGAGACCGATGCGGGTGCCGCGTACCGCAACACGCTGCCCGAGACGTAGCCCGCACCCACGCCGGACGGCGTGGTGACGAGGTGGCCGGGTTTGAGGGTGAGCGGGTCGCCGTCGGCGTCGATGTCGTTGTCGAGCACCGGGATGTCGACCGAGTCGCCGGCGCGCACCGTGGCGAGGTCGTCGGTGGGTGCCGGCGGGGTGTCGCTCGCCGGCGCGGGCAGTTGCAGCACGCTCACCTGCCCGGTGACCGGCTCGCTCTGCCCGTCGGTGACGGTGTACTGGACCAGCCGGATCCCAGGGCTGACCGGTTGCGTTGACCAGATGCGCAGCCAGTGCCCCTCGAGCACCGCGATCTCCAGCCCGGCTCCGTCGTCTGCAACCGCCCGCTGCACGACGAGAACGTCGCCGGACGGATCGAAGTCGTTGGCGAGCACGTCGACCGTGGCCGCCTGCTGGCCGTGCAACACGGCGGTGTCGGGCATCGCGACCGGTGGCAACGTTCGCGCCGGATTGGCCACGGCGTCGACCCGGACGATTCCGGTCGACAGCTTCGCCGAGCCGAACGCCGCCTGATATTTCAGCGAGAGCGTCCCCGGGTGCTTGGCGATCACGGTGACGGTGTTGCCCGCAAGATCCGTCGTGACGCTGGCGCCGACCGGCTGCGGCAGCGGAGCGGCGATGGTCAGCTTCGCCGACGGATCGGTCGGGTCAGACCCCGGCACGTCGTTGGCCAGTGGCGTGATCGTGATCGGCCGGCCGACCACCGCACGCACCACGTCAGGCTCGGCCGTTGCCGGCACTGCATCGGTCGCAGAGCGGGGGAGGACCTTCACCTTCAGCGTGCCCTGCACCGGGTCGCCGATGCCGTCTGAGACCTCGTACCGGATGGTCTGCACGCCCGCATCGCCCGGCGCGGTGAACACGACCGAGCCGTCGGGAGTGGTGGCCACGGTGCCCTGCGGCACGCTCGCCCGGACCAGTGCCAGCGGGTCGCCGTCGAAGTCACGCCAGTCCGACAGGACCGGGTAGCTGAACGTCCCACCGGCAGCGACCGACCACACTTTCGACCGGTCATAACCCAGGCGCAGGTTTGGTGCCTCGTTCACGTCGCCCTTGCGCAACCGCACGGTCACGTCGGTGGAGCCGGACTGCCCCTTGCCGTCGCTGACGGTGTACTTGAAATGGATGTCGGAGGACGCTGACGACGGAACGACGACCTCAGCGGTCTGCCCGTCGGCGGACACCGACACGGAGGCGGCGGAGTTGTCGACGCCGTTGACCGCCGTGATCGCGAGGATGTCGCCGTCCGGATCGGAGTCGTTGTCGAGCACGTGCAGCACAGTGGTTCGCCCGGGCCGCGCGCCGAGCGTGTCGGGCTTGGGTTGCGGCGGACGATCTTGCGCCGAGGGCTGCTTCTCGTGCGTCGGGTTGGTGGGCTTCTTGCTGTTGGGCTTGGGCTTGGGCGGCCTGATCGCCGCCCAGTCGTCGACCTCGCGCACGACGTCGTCGATGACCCACACGCCACCACTTGCGAGGTCGTTGAGCACGATCTGCCCGCGGTTCACGCGGTATACCGGTTGGCTGACCTTCGCAGTGGAAGGGAGCTTCTGGCCGTTGGCCGGCTTCCCGTCGCAGGAGCGCGCGTACTCGCCGGGCGCACCGCCCCAGGCCGCATGAACGCAACTGCCCAGCACCACAGGTCGCGCGGGCGCTCCGGTGCCGCCGTCGAACAGCGTCGACACGGCGCCACCCTTGAGCGGCACAGCAACGAGGGCGGACGAGGTCGCGAGGAAGACGTCCGAAGCCGACGGCCCGGGCTGCTGCAGCACCGGATCCGCGCCGGCTACGTCCTTGGGCAACGTGACGGTGTGCCCGCCGGGCAGCATCACGACGCCGCCCTTGGCGTCGAGGATGATCGGCGTGTCGCCGACGGCGGTGATCGTGAGGCCGGCCATCTGGTGATGCAGTTCGGTCGTCGTCGGCTTGCCGAAGCGCGCGTCGGACGGATGGATGGTGATCACCTGCTGCTTGCTTGCCGACGCGGCGAAGATCGTGCCGTCAGCCCCGACGGCGAGATCGGCCCCCGGCCCTGCAGTGGCAAGCGGCTTCTGCGCGGTGTCGAGCGCGGCGAGGCCGGACATGTCGTCGGCGCTGACCCGAGCGGCCCATATCTTGCCGCTGGAGGGATCTAGAACGGCGGCCGTCGACCCGGACAGCGCCAACTCGTCGTTGCCGGGAACGGCCGCTGCCTGCGTGCCGATCGGCGTGCCGGCACGCACGTCGACCGGGAACACCTTGCCGCTTCCCTTGTCGAATGCGAGGACCGCCGACCCGTCCTGGACGATGTCGATCGTGTAGGCCGACTGCGCGCCGCCGGGCGGGTAGAAGCCGGCGTCGAGTTGGCTGATCGGCTTGTTCAACCGCCCGTAGAGCCCGTCGGCGTTGTCCGTGACCCAGATTCCGCCGTCGTTGAGATCGACATGGCGTGCGGTGTATCCATCAGCGGAAACCGCGTAGGCGATGAGTGCGGATGCCGCAGCGGCGACCACGGCAGTCGCGGCGATCGTCGCCCGGTGCCGCTGGACGAAGGTCGTCGGCAAGCTCACGTCCTCATCTTCTCATTCGGGTACTTAGTACGCTCTGCAACTAATGTCAAGTGGTCGGCGCTATCCGACGCAGGCCGGATCTGACCATGACGAGGCAAAGCTCCCGCTGCCGCGGTAGACCTGGACCTGCACGCACACGGACCTTCCCGCCCGCAGCGGCAGCACCAACACCGGCCGCTCGGTGACACCGCTTTGCGAGCCACCGGCCGCGCGCCAACGGTAGCTGTCGCCGGCAGCCCGGGCGTCATAGACCCATTTGAACCGCACCTGTCCGGCGCCGACGCGGGTCGCCGATACCCGTGGGGTTCCAGGCGCCTGCTGTTGGGGACCGCTCGTCGGCAGCGCGATCTGGGTGTCTGTCGGCGTCGTGTCGTTCGGCTGATGCTTACCGCCAGAACTGAACGCCACGATGAGCACGACGGCGGCGACGCCGCAGGCGGCCGTAGCGCCGAGATACCAGTTGCGACGCGACGGGTGGGCCTTCGTGTCACGTCCCGACAGGGGGGTGGTGGCGAGGTGCGGGCCCGGCGTCGGCGCTGCACTGGGCGGGTAAGCGTGCCCGCCTCCGGGCACCGGTGGCTGCCACGGCGGCAGGACCGGCGCCTGCGCGTCGATGCGGGTCGGCTGCTTGCGGCGTGTCGGGTCGTCGTCGAATTCCTGATGGGCCGGGCTGGGTTCACGGTGGTCGGCGCCCTCGATGCGGACGGGTTGGCGCACCCGGGTCCCGTCGTCGCCCGCCGGTGCTCCCGGCGGGCGCAGTAGCGATGCCGCCCGCCGTGGATCGTCGGCGACCACGATCGTGGTGAGGGCAAGGCGCTGTTCCTGCTCGACCGCCTGCAGCGCGCGGGCGAAGGCCAGCGCAGTAGCCGGACGGGCCACCGGACCCTTGGCAAGCGCGCTGTGCAGCAATCGCTCGAAGGACGGCGGGACGTCGCCACGTCCGGTCGGCGGCGCCGGCGAGGACGTGACCCGATGCATCAACGCCACGGCCGAGTTGTCGCCGCCACGCTGATCGAACGGCGAGCGGCCCACAAGCAGGTGCCAGAGCGTGGCCGCGATCGAGTAGACGTCTGAACGCTCGTCCGCGCGCTCGGCGCTGAAGAGAACCTCGGGTGCGGCCCACGGGATCGAGATGCCGTCGGTCTGACCGGCAGCAGCCTGCGCCTTGGTGGCCGCGATTCCGAAGTCGGTGAGGCCGAGCGTGCCGTACTGGCCGGTCAGGATGTTCGCCGGCTTGATGTCACGGTGCAGGATGCCGATGCGGTGCGCGGCCTCAACGGCACTCGAGACCTGGATGCCGATGCGCAGCACGTCCGGCACGGAGAAGCGCTCGCCCCGCGCCCGCTGGGCGAGGTTCGGCTGCGGGTAGTATTTCATCACCAGGAACGGCCGGCCGTCCGGGGAGATGTCGGCGCGGAACACCTGCACGATGTGCGGGTGGTCGGCAAGTTGGGCCATGGCGTTCGCCTCGGCGCTGAACTGATGCCGCGCGTGTTCGGCGAGACCGTGCGCCGCGAGTACCTTGACCGCCACCTTCATGCGCGGCATCTGCTGCTCGTACAGATAGACGTCCGAATAGCCGCCAGAGCCGAGGGGAGCGATGTAGAGCAGTCCGGGCAGTTCCGGGGGCTGCTGGATACGCCCGCTCACCTATCGCCTCGCCGGACTTGCGTCGCCCGGGGGCCTCACCCGGTCACCTCGTACCGGAAGGTCACCTCGTCGGCAAGGCTCACGACCGTGCCGGGTTCGATCGGCACGGACTCGTTGGCACGAAGACGCTGCGGCTCCTGCCAGGGCGGCGTGACGATGGTGCCGTTCACCGAGTTCAGGTCGGTGAGCAGAACATGCCAGCCGTCGAGCCTGATCTCGACGTGCGTTCGGGAGATGTCATGGCCCGGGCTCGGCAGGCGGACGATGTGCGGGCGCTCGGCGTCGATGGCGTCGTCGACCCTCGGGTTGCGGCCCATGATCACGCTGCGGTCGAGCGGTACGACATCGCCGGTCGACAACCTCAGCACGCCGAGCGTCGGGCGCGGCACGCTGATCGGCGCCTGGCCCATGAGCGGGAACCCGCACACCCGGCACGACACCGCCATCGGCGGGCTGAGGTGGCCGTGCTGGCATCGCACCGCCTGCACCATCGATCCTGACGGACCGGGCTGATCAAGCATGCCGAGCGAGGCTCGGCTGACGGTGGAGTCCGGCGACTCCGGCTCACGCGGAGCCGCAGGCGCCCACGCCTGCCCGTTTGCCGGGCCGTTCGGCGGCGACTGCTGCGCCGGTGGCCCGTCGCGCCCGATGCCGCGCCCGCCGACGACGACACCGGGAATCGGTGCTTCGACGGGTGCGGCGCCGCGGCCGGAGGAAGGATCGTCGGCCGCCGGCTGCAGCGGCTTCACCGCCGAGAGCCATGACATCGAGTCGGAGTCGGGTTCGGACCCCGGCTCGCTCAGCGACTGAGCGGGCGCGGGCGGCGGCCCGGGTAGATCCGGAACAAGCCCACCCGGCCCGCCCGGCATCGGCGGCAGTTCGGGCAGCGCCTGGAACGGCGTGGCCTCTGGCCCCTGTGGGGCCTGTGGGGCCGGTAGGGGTGGGGGGAGCGGTGACGGCGGCGCCGGTTCGCTGATCGCCGACGGGTCGAGCCAGGGAATCGGCGGCGCGGGCGCGGCCGAGTTGTCGGAGTTGACCCGCCCCGAACCCTCCGGGGCTGGCGGCGGCTCGTCGGACGGCATCGGCTCTACCGGGGCGGCGGTTGAGATTGGCTCGCTAGGCGGCGCGACCTGGGGTGGCGGCGTCGGTGCCGCGAGCGGCGGCGACTCGGCGAGCGGCGGCATGGCCGGAGGTGCCGGCGCGACCAACGGGGCCGCTGGCGGTTCGGGCGCTGGCGCCGCGCTGGAGGGGGCCGTCGGGCCCGGGAGTGCGCCGGACGCCGCGCCGACCATCAGCCGAATGCTCGACGCGAGGGTGACGCCGGGCGACAGCGGGGCCTCGTCGCCACCGGCGCCGTTGTCGCCGGCGCTGACGCGAACCGCTGAGGATCCGGGCGGCAATTCGAGTTCGCGCCAGGTCGACACGCCTTCGGCGCTGACCGACTGGTCGGCGCCCTCGACGGTGATGGCCGCGCGCGCCGCGCCGCGCACGACAACCGCCCGGCGCCCGTCGCCGGCCACGCGGACGAGGGCAAAGCTGCTCACCGCCCGAAGCCCGCGTTGCAGGACCGCGTCGAGAACCTCGTCGATCTCGGCCCCGCCGCGGATCAGCGACCAGCACTGCAAGACGATCGGATCTGACGGGTCGATGTCGACGAGCAGCCAGCCGGACTCGGCACCGACGGCGACCCACGGGCCGGGGGTGTACGAAGCGTTCGTGGACTCGGGCGCCATGTCGTCAGAACCCCACAAGTCCGGGCGTGCGCGGGGCGGTGTCCTCGTCGATCTCGTGCGCGAGGCCGTCGGTCATGCTGCCGGCGAAGTCGATCACGACCACCGTGATGTTGTCGTGCCCGCCGGCCTCGACCGCGCGGGTGACCAGCGTTGTGGCCGCCTCCTGCGCGATCGTTTCGGCGTGCAGGATCGTCTCGATCTCGGCGTCTTCGAGTTCGCGCGGCAGTCCGTCCGAGCAGATCAGGAACCGCTCGCCGGCGACGGGCGGGAACACCCACATGTCGGGGACCGGCGCCGGATCGGTGCCAAGCGATCGGGTCACGACGTTTCGGTCGGGATGGGTCTTGGCCTCGTCCGGCGTGATGTACCCGGCCGTGATGAGGTCCTGGACCTCGGAGTGGTCGACGCTGACCTGATGCAGTTCGCCGTGTACGTAGTGGTAGACGCGCGAATCGCCGACGTTGAACACCGCCCAGTGGGCCGAGCCGCCGGCGCGCACGACGCCGAGCCCCGCCAAGGTCGTGCCCATGCCGCTTCGCGTCTGATGCTGGGCGCCGCTGACCAGGATCTGGTGGTTCGCGCGGCCGATCGCCTCGGCGATCGCCTCGGCGCGCAACTCGGGTTCCTCGGCGAGCGCCCGGAACTCGCCGACCGCTATCGCGCTCGCGACCTCGCCGGCCGCGTGCCCGCCCATACCGTCAGCTACGACAAACAGGTTCGGCGCGACGAGGTAGCTGTCCTCGTTGATCTCACGCACCCGTCCGGGATCCGTGGCGGATCCCCATTGAACGGACATCATCGACGCGTCAACCCCAGCTGGCTTGATGAGAACAATGCGGTGCAGGGCAGTCTAAACCGAGCACCCCGGGGTCGCAGGTTTCACCCGGCAATGATCCAAAATCGGCACTAACCGGGCGAGCTAGCCGGCTGACGGCCCATGCCCGCCAGAGCCGAATCCGTGGCCGCGGTCGCGGCGGCGCAGGTAGCGCTCGAACTCCCGCGCGATGGCGTCACCCGACGTCTCGCCCATCTCGCCCCGGTCGATCTCGTCGTCACGCTGCTCCAGGTTGCGGATGTACTCGGTGACCTCATCGTCCTCGGCCGCCATCTCGTCGACGAGCTTTTGCCACTCGTCGGCCTGTTGAGGCAATTCGGCCAGCGGCACCGGCACGTCGAGCACTTCCTCGACGCTGTGCAGCAGCGCGATGGTGGCCTTCGGGTTCGGCGGCTGCGAGACGTAGTGGGGCACGCCGGCCCAGAACGAGATTGCCGGGATTCCGGCCGCGACGCAGGCGTCCTGCAGCACGCCGACGATGCCCGTGGGCCCCTCGTAGCGGGACTTCTCCAAGCCGTACTTGACCGCGGACGTCTGGTCGTAGGACGTGCCCGTCACCTGCGTGGCGCGGGTATGCGGCGTGTCGGAGAGTAGTGCGCCGAGAGTGACGACGACACGGACGTCGAGTGCCCGGATCACCTCGAGGATCTCGTCGCAGAACGCGCGCCAGCGCATGTTCGGCTCGATGCCGCGGACGAGGACGAGATCGAAGCTGGCCCCGGGGGGCCGGCACACCGACATGCGAGTGGTCGGCCAGGACACCCGGCGAGTGACCCCGTCGACCATGGACACGGTCGGCCGGTTGACCTGGAAGTCGTAGTACTCGTCCGGATCGATCGCCATCAGCGGCTGCGAGTCCCAGATCAGCTCGAGATGCTCGATGGCGCCGGTGGCCGCGTCGCCCGCGTCGTTCCACCCCTCGAAGGCCGCCACGAGCACGGCGTCGGTCAGTTCCGGCCAACCCTCTTGCTCGGAGTCGCGTCGCAGGCCTTCGTCGGCGAACTCGGTCATTGGCCCAGCCTACGACCGCCGCCGCCCGGTGCCTCGCCGTTACGCTCAGAGCCGCGCCCCGTCCCATGCACCTGGCGCACGAGGCTGCGCGACCTGGCTGGGTAGCCTGGTCGGCATGCCTGAAACCGGTGGCCGCTCGTCGCTGCTGGACGCGCTTCGCGAGCGTGTCGTGGTCGCCGACGGCGCGATGGGCACGATGCTGCAGGCCGCGAACCTCACTCTGGACGACTTCGAGGGGCTCGAGGGGTGCAACGAGATCCTCAACGTCACCAGACCGGACGTAGTTCGCGACGTGCACGACGCCTACTTCCGGGCCGGCTCTGACGCTGTCGAGACCAACACCTTCGGCGCCAACTGGGCCAATCTCGGCGAGTACGACATCGTCTCGCGGATTCGCGAGCTGGCCCGTGCGGGTGCCAGCCTCGCCCGGGAGGTGGCCGACGGCTGGTCGACGCCCGACCGCCCGCGCTGGGTGCTCGGCTCCGTCGGCCCCGGCACCAAGCTGCCCACGCTCGGCCACCTGCACTATCGCGTACTGCGCGACGCCTATCAGGACCAGGTCGCCGGCATGATCGAGGGCGGCGCCGACGCGATCATCGTCGAGACGTGCCAGGACCTGCTGCAGGCCAAGTCGGCGATCATCGGCGCCAAGCGGGCCATGGCCGAGCTCGGCACGCAGCTGGCGCTGATCGCCCATGTCACCGTCGAGACCACCGGCACGATGCTGCTCGGCTCGGAGATCGGCGCGGCGCTCACCGCGCTGGAGCCGCTTGGTGTCGACGTCATCGGGCTCAACTGCGCCACCGGTCCGGCCGAGATGAGCGAGCACCTGCGTTACCTCTCGCGCAATTCGCCCCGTCCGGTGTCGGTGATGCCCAACGCAGGGCTGCCCGAACTCGGCCCCAACGGCGCCACCTACCCGCTGACCGCGCCCGAGTTGGCCACCGCGCTGGCGTCGTTCGTCAACGAGTTCGGCACCGCGCTGGTCGGCGGCTGCTGCGGTACGACACCCGAGCACATCAGCGCGGTCGTCGCCGCCGTCGAATCGCTGTCGCCGCGAGACCGGCAGGTCTCACCCGATCCGTCCGTCGCCTCGCTGTATCAGTCGGTGCCCTTCCGTCAGGACGCCAGCGTGCTGATGATCGGCGAGCGGACGAACGCGAACGGCTCGAAGGCGTTCCGCGAGGCGATGCTCGAGCAGCGCTGGGGCGACTGCGTCGAGATCGCCCGCTCACAGACCCGCGACGGCAGCCACCTGCTCGACGTCAACGTCGACTACGTCGGACGCGACGGCGCCGGCGACATGCGCGAGATCGCCGGGCGGTTCGCCACCGCGTCGACGCTGCCGCTGATGCTCGACTCCACCGAACCGGACGTCATCGAGGCGGGCCTGGAGATGGTCGGCGGCCGCTCGGTCGTCAATTCGGTGAACTTCGAGGACGGCGACGGCCCCACGTCGCGCTACGCCCGCATGTTGCCCATCGTCAAAGAGCACGGCGCAGCTGTTGTCGCCTTGACCATCGACGAGGACGGCCAGGCCCGCACGCGCGAGACGAAGGTGGCGATCGCCGAGCGGCTGATCACGGACCTGACGACGATCTGGGGCTTTGCGCTCTCCGACATCATGGTCGACTGCCTGACCTTCCCGATCGCGACCGGGCAGGAGGAGGTACGCCGCGACGGCATCGAGACGATCGAGGCGATCCGCGAGATCAAGTCCCGCTATCCCCGGGTGCAGACCACGCTGGGCTTGTCGAACGTCTCGTTCGGGCTGAGCCCGGCCGCGCGCCAGGTGCTCAACTCGGTGTTCCTGCACGAGTGCGTCGAGGCCGGCCTGGACTCCGCGATCGTGCACGCCTCGAAGATCTTGCCGATGTCCAAGATCCCCGACGAGCAGCGCGCCGTCGCGCTCGATCTGGTGTACGACCGGCGCCGGCCCGGCACGTCCGAGGAAGACGCCTACGACCCGTTGCAGAAGTACCTGCAACTGTTCGAGGGCGTGTCCGCGCAGTCCTCGGCCGCTTCCCGCGCGGAGGAACTCGCAGCGCTGCCGCTCGGTGAACGGCTGGAACGACGCATCATCGACGGCGAGCGCAACGGGCTCGAGGCGGACCTGGACGAGGCTCTCGCGCGGCGTCCGGCCCTGGCGATCATCAACGAGACGCTGCTGGCCGGCATGAAGACGGTCGGCGATCTGTTCGGCGCGGGCGAAATGCAGTTGCCGTTCGTGCTGCAGTCGGCCGAGGTCATGAAGGCGGCGGTCGCCTACCTCGAGCCGCACATGGAAAAGAGCGACGACGCCGGCAAGGGCACGATCGTGCTCGCCACCGTCCGTGGCGACGTCCATGACATCGGCAAGAACCTCGTCGACATCATCTTGTCCAACAACGGCTACACCGTGGTGAACATCGGCATCAAGCAGCCGATCAACACCATCCTCGAGGCGGCCGACGAGCACAATGCTGACGCGATCGGCATGTCCGGGCTGCTCGTCAAATCCACGGTGATCATGAAGGAGAACCTCGAGGAGATGAACTCCCGGGGGATCGCCGAGAAGTATCCGGTGCTCCTCGGTGGCGCCGCCCTGACCCGCGGCTACGTCGAGCAGGACCTGTCGGAGATCTTCGCCGGCGAGGTTCGCTACGCCCGCGACGCCTTCGAGGGCCTTCGCCTCATGGACGCCCTGATGGCCGTGCGGCGCGGGGGAGTGGCCACCACGCCCGACGGCCCGCCCGACGCTGCCTTGTCCGAGGACGAGACGCGCAAGCTGGCCGAGCGCAAGGCCCGGGGCGAGCGGTCACTGAAGATCGCCGAGCAGCGCCGGGCCGCCGAGCAGGCCGCGCCGGACACCCTGCCCGCTCGCTCGGACGTCGCCACCGACAACCCGATTCCCACTCCGCCGTTCTGGGGCGACCGGGTGGTCAAGGGCATTGCGCTCGCCGACTACGCCGCGCTGCTCGACGAGCGGGCGACGTTCATGGGCCAGTGGGGCCTGCGCGGTGGCCGGGGCGGGAAGGGCCCGTCGTATGAGGAACTTGTCGAGAGCGACGGCCGGCCGCGGCTGCGCTACTGGCTCGACCGGTTCCAGACCGAGAGTGTGCTGGAAGCTGCGGTCGTCTACGGCTACTTCCCCTGTGTGAGCAAGGGCGAAGACCTGATCATCCTCGACGATGCCGGGCACGAGCGGACCAGGTTCACCTTCCCCAGGCAGCGGCGCGAACGGCGACTCTGTCTGGCCGACTTCTTCCGCGCGGAGGACTCCGGCCAGACCGACGTCGTCGCCTTCACGATCGTCACGGTCGGGGAGAAGATCAGCCAGTTCACCCACGAACTGTTCGAGGCCAACGCCTACCGCGACTACCTGGAGGCGCACGGGCTGTCCGTGCAGCTGACCGAGGCGCTCGCCGAGTACTGGCACCGGCGGGTGCGGCAGGAACTGATCCTTCCCGGGGGTGCGCCGACCGCAGCGGAGGATCCGCACAACATCGAGGAGTTCTTCAAGCTCGGCTATCGGGGCGCGCGCTACTCGCTGGGATACGGCGCCTGCCCCGACCTCGAGGACCGCGCGAAGATCGTCGGCCTGCTGCACCCGGAACGGATCAACGTCGAGCTTTCCGACGAATTCCAGTTGCACCCCGAGCAATCGACCGACGCGATCGTCGTGCATCATCCCGAGGCGAAGTACTTCAACACGTGAGCCACGAGGCAATTCGCCGCCCTGGCCGCGATCGCGGGAAGAGCCAGTGACGTCGTCGATTGCGGCCGTCCTCTTCGACATGGACATCACCTAGAGCGTTGGCCCGCGTTGGCGTGCGTGGAATCCCTTACTACACGGCGCATTCGAGCGTTGGCAGCGTTGGTGAGCGCGGACCGCCTGTGGACGTCTTGTTGCCCAGGTGTTGCCCAAGGGAGATCAACAACGAAGCGGCCCCGGCGGGTGCCGAACACACCCAGCCGAGGCCTTGACCGAGATTGGAGCTCGGCCCATGCCTACTGCACCACACACCCCAGTTCAGCACCAGACGATACGAACGTTCATGAGTCCCGCGATTCGCGTGGGCGCCCCGCTGCTTTCCGGTGGGTACACGGTTCTGCTGATCGTCGTCGGCCAACTGCTGTTGGCCGTCTTCACGGTCACCGTCATGACCGGCGTTCACATCATCGAGAGGTGGGCCCAGCGGTGACCGGGCCCGCCCGCACGACCTGGCTCGACGTCGACGGCGTGACCTGGCGCGTCGAGGAGATCGCGGGCCGGTGGACGCTCGCCCGGTGGGCGCCGGCCACCGACACCTGGCGGCCCGTGGGCTCGTACCCGGACCGTTCCGCCGCGCTCCGCGCCGCGTCCGGGTCGCGGCCCCCGCGGTAAGCGTCCAAGATCAAGATCGACAGACTGCGCTTCGTGGCGCAGTGCAATTCCTCGGGGGGGCTTAGCGCCGGTCCACATGCGCAGCCTGCGCAGCGGCGCACAGGAGGGGAACCATTGTGAGCAGCAATTCAGATGAGGTCATGGCTGCCGACGGCACGCCGATGACTCTGGCTGACTTCGCGGCGCTCTCGCGTGACGAGTTCGAAGCGGCGCTCGCCCGGCTTAAGGGCGAGTGGGCCGACGACGCGACCTGTTCGATCTACGCCAGGGATGAGAACGGCGTCGCTGTCTACGTCGGCCCTCGCGCCAGCGAGCACGACGGGCGCAGCGAATGACCGCACATCTGGCCCTGGCGCCCGTGATCGACTTCCCGGTCGAGCGGCGCGTCACGCCGTGCCCGCACTGGTGCGAAGACGACCACGGCGGCAGCGACGCCCAACACCTGCGCGCCGTGCGAAGCATCAGGGCGGGCGGCGAGGTCTTCTGCTTCCTCGAGGCGGGAACAGCCGGGGTACATGTCCTATTCGGCTCGAGTTCGGCGACGGAACTCTGTGACCTCAGTGTGAGCGCCGCGGTAGCGGGCGGGCGGGCGTTGCTTGAGGCGGCGCGGATCGCCTGCGACCGCCGACGGCGGTCGGTGCCGAAGTCCCGGCGGCGGACATGACCGCGCGCCTGCTGGCCCTGGGTGTGTTGATCAGCGCGGCCGGGCTCGCACTGGCTGCCTGCACGACAGCCGATCCGGTCGCGACCACCGCGCTCGGGTCGGTTGCGCCGGTCGCAGTGAGTGCCCCGGTCGCGGCCACCGGCCAGCGGAGCACCGAGGCAGCGCCGTTGCCTGACATGTCAACAGCGTTCAAGTTCCCGAGGGTGTACCACCACCTGTACGCCGTGCTCTACGTCGAAAGCCACGCGCCGAACTGGCCGATAGCATGGGCAGTGCGGCAACTCGCCGGCCTTGACATCACCGTGCACTACGGCCCGTGCCAGGCCTACGCCGGATGCGCACGTGTGTACGAAGTGCACGCCGGCCAGGCGGCGAACCCCGGGATGACCAGATTCAATGCGGACGGCTCGCTGATCGTCGAACCTGTCGTGACGCACCTGAACGACGACGCGACCTATCTGTCGGAGCACATGCGCGAGCAGGTTGTCTGTCACGAGGTAGCCACCGGGCTCGGCTTGATGTACCGCTATCACGACGCCAGCGGGCTCGGCTCCTGCCTTTACTGGCAGGTCTCCGACCGGGCCGCGGTGCACATCTCAGCGGCCGACCGGAGCAAGATCAACGCGGTGTACAGCTGACCTTCGTCGGTAACGACAGCGGCCCGCCGCAGGTGAGATCGGGGCGGGCCGCTTCGCGTTCGGCGCTTACGCGTCGTGGGACGACTACTGCACGCGGGAGTTCGGTACGTCTCGGCTGCGGCTTCCCCGTGAGGAGCGGCAGGAGGTTGTCGCGTCGCTGCGGGACTCAGGGCTCAGCCTCCGCGCAATCAGCGCAGCCACAGGCGTCGCTGTCAACACGATCCGGAACGACACTCAGGTGTATCAGATTGACACACCTGAGCCTGAGCCGTCAGGGCTGGACGAGTTCGCGGTGGACCGCAACACAGGTGAAGTCATCGAAGGCGCCCCGCTGACACAAGCCGAATGCGAAGCGCTCGACAACACAACGCAGCCCGAGCCCCGCAAGGTGACAGGCGGGAGGATGGGCGCCTATCTCGTCGGCGATGCCGCGAAGCTCAGCGGGACGGGTTACCGTCCGGGTGCGGCGCGGAACTCGCGGCCGATGCTGCGGTAGTGGGCGCGGCGGGCCGTGCGGGCGGTCGCGCGGTTCCCGACGCCAGCCGCGCTGGCCGGTCCCGGTCTCGCGGTGCTTCCCGTGGTCTGCGAGGCAGGAGTTACAGGGACGTAGGTCGTCACACGCCGGTAACGGCGGTTCGTGGTCAGGCGCAGGTGCTCCGCTTCGAGCGAGAGCAGTTCGGCCGCGGTTGTCATCGGGGTGCCTCCTTCAGAGTCGCTGCATGTAGGTGATCTGCTCTCGGGGCAGGTACAGCTTCCCGTCGAGCTTGTCGCTTGCGTCCGAGCTGAGGCTGTGCGCGTCGGCGAGATCGAGCGTGCGGGCGTCGACTCGCTCGAGTAGCCCGTCGAACGTCTCACCTGTGGTGAGGGTGACGACGAACCGCTCGCCCAGCTGCGCCCTCATGAGCCTGTCGCGCACGGTGGTCTCCTTCGTCCGGTAGTCACGTGGTGACCGACGCCCCGCCCCGTATGTGGGCGGGTCAGAGGCGGGCGTCGGTCTTCCCCGTGGGCTGTACAGGCGTCGGGCCCCTGATGAAAACCCGCGTGCCTGACCTCCCACGAAGTCATCGGTAGCGGCCTAACGCGGCCCGTCGACCGCGCGCTCGCGGCGAAGAGTGCTGTAGTGCGCTGCCCGCTGCTCGGCGACGTCGCTGCGCTCCCGGCCTTCAACGGCCGTGGGCTGCTCGACCGGTGGCCGGGCACCAGCGGTGGCGACGCGGCGGCCGAGTTTCAGCGCCTTGGCGTGCAGCTGCTGCTGCTCCGCGGCGAGGTCTTCGAGGGTGGTGGTCATGGTCGCCTCCTTGCCTATGCCCAGGTCGGAGCGGCCGGGTACGCGGCGCCGGACGCGGCGGCGACACCGGCGGCGTACCGGACGCTGAACGCTGAGTACTGGTGCAGCCGGAACACGGCCTGCAGGCTGCTGGCGCCGGCCCCGTTCGGGATCACGGTCATGGTCGGCGTGCCCGCGTAATGCCACACCGCGGCCTTCGACGTCACCACGATCTGCGCGTGCCCGGACGACAGCGGCAGCGACCCGTCAGTCCACAGCGGGATACCCGACGGGGAGTAGCCGAGGAACCCGTCTGCGCGCGAGCCAGCGCCCGGCGCGGGCATGAACACCGGCCGGTTATCCGACCCGACTTGGCTCATGAGCCACTCGCCGAGCACCGGCGTGGTTACCGCGCACGTCGGCGACAGCTTCACCCCGGCCGCCGTCTCCAGCCCCGAGGCCATCTGCCCGAAGTCGGCCAGCAGCCCAGGGATACCGAAGGTGGCGCGGGTGTAGGTGGTCGCGCCGGCCAGCGCGACCGTGATCAGCGCCACGTCGACCTGCTGGGCAAGGTCCTGCTGAAGTTGGGCGAAGATCGCCTGATCGAAACCGAGCGGGCCGCCGCGGTCGGCGAGTTGCTGGCTTGCCGTGACGACACCGGCGAAGGTGCGCACCGGAGCGTCCACGTAGGCGCCCGTGGGGTCGGTCTCGGTGAGCGGGTTGCCTTCCGTGGTCTGCTCCGCGGCGCCGGCCGGGCCGGTGAACTTCGGAACCTTCACCGTCATGCCGTAGTCGGGCAGCGGACGTGTCGTGACCGCCTGCTCCGCATAGCTGGGCACGTACTCGCGGTACACCGCGTAGTCCTCGACAAGGTAGGCGGGCGGGACCAGGGCGCCACCGGAACTCGCGCCGGTGGTCATTGACCGATACAGGCGTTCGGCTTCGTCCGGGTTCTCACCGCGGGCGCGCTCACGTAGCGCCCGCCGTGCGTAGTCGCCGCGCTTGCCCGGCTCGGTCGCATCCCAGCCCAGACCGCGGGAGTGCCGCTCGAGCCGCTTGCGTGCCTCCCCGTACCCGGGCGCGGAGTCGACACCCGAGACGTATAGTGCGAGGTCGGCGAAGTAGGACGCGTCCGAGTGCGGCCCGTAGACCGATGGCTCAGTGACCTTGACCGTTGTCGTCCGCAGCTCCGCGGCTATGGCGTCGAACTGCTGCGCGCGGGTATGCGCACTGATCGCCTTCATCCGGGCCTGGCCCAGCTCGTTGCCCGACGCGCCGACAGCATCGATCAGATGCCGGCGCCGGTTCGTGCGCGACTGCTCCGCGATGGCGGTGCACTCGACGGCGAGGTCCTGGTTGATTTCGCGCAACATCCGCTGCGCCTTAACGGCATCGGCGGCGCGTTCGTCGGCTAGCTGCCGTTCCGCGTCGCGCAGCGCCATACTCTGCCGGCCGCGCTCCTCCGCGTCGCGAGCCTGCGCTACGCGAGCCTCGGCTTGTTCCCGGCGCCGCTCAGCGGGGTCGCGAACGTCAAGATTGTTGAACAGTCCGTCTGCCATGGCTTTCCAGCCTTCCAGTTGGGCGCCCTTGGCGTGGCGGGCGCGGGGTTTTCAGTTGTCTAGAAGTGGAACGCGTCCACCGGCGGCGGTGCCGGCTCGCCCGTGTCCTGGTAGACCCACTGCTCAGGCACCGAGCCGGTAGGCATCCGGACCTCCTGGCCGTCAGCGCCGACCACGGTCGTGAACGTCGTCCGCGGCGGCAGCCACATCTTCGTGCGCTGCACCGGCCGCTCGTTCGTCCGCGGCGTCGGATCCTGCTCTACCCGCGTGTACGACCCGCCCAGCGCCTCGCCTGAACCGTTGAAGAATCTCAGCCACCCTGTCGCGCACAGCGAGAGCAGCGCGGCTTCCGCGGCGGCGTTGTCGAACTCGGGCACGTGCAGCGCCCGCTTCGCCCACGCGATCGCCTCGAGCCGGTTGCGCGACTCGCCACGACCCCACGCGCCGAACGGCGGCGGCGGCATCGTCACCACCGGGCTAGTCATCGCTGCGGCCCGATCGGGCGCCAGCCACGGGGGTAGCGGTTCGTTGCGACCGCGTCTCGCTCGCAAGATCCTGCGCAGCGGCGAGAATGGCTGCGGCAAGCACCTCGACAACCGCCTCACGTGCCTCATGGCGCACCTGTGCTTTCGTCATTTGACCATCGTCGCGTTACTCCGCGTTTCTCCAACTCCGCGCGGCGGCGACACCCCACCGAGCAATACCGCGGCGGCCTGCCCGTGCTCGCCGTGCGCACCACCGGCCGCCCGTCCACCGGGCAGCGATCAGCTAGAGCGGGTCGAGCGTCAAGTGCCGACCCGGACGCCTCGGCCAACAGCCGCGCGGCCTCACGCACCGTCGCGACCGCGCCGACAGCCGGATCAGCCTGCCCGGCAAGGAAAGCAGCGACCGCCTCGAGCCGCCGCGCAAGATCACTCATCACCGAGCACCTGCCCCGGCATCGACAGCAGCAACCCAACCGCGGCGTCAGACCTCGGATCGACCACCTGGAGCACCGGCGCCCACGCAGTGCACTCGACAAACTGCAGCAACATGTCCGAGACCGACTCACCGAGGCTGGCGGGCCGCCGCTCCAGCGCATCCGCCACCGGCGCCGACACCCGCACGCTCAGCGTGACCTCCCGGCTCGCCGGCAGCGCCGCCGCGTCGACAGCATGGCCGCGCTGCGCCCGCTTCCGGCAACGGTCACCGCAGAACTTCGCCTGCATCGGACGCTGCGTATCGAACTCAATCCCGCAAACGCCGCAGCGGACGCTAACCACGACCGGGCCTAACTGTCCCGGGACACCCACGGACCGCCCGAAAAAAAGGACCAGAGGCGGGTGGGAGTATGTCCGGTTTGCAAGGTGACATGGCCCCCCACACCCCCTGGGCGTTCGCGGTCACCATTGCCTCGAGTGCCATGGCGTGCCGGTCGGGGTGGTGGTTGTCGCGGTGCCGCGTGTTTTGTTGTGTCGTGCTGCGCGGGCGCGGCGGGCGCCGAGCTGCGAGCCGCGGCGTCGGTTGCAGGGTTTGCAGATGATCCGGCAGTTGTCGCGGGTGGTCGGCCCACCCGCCGCGCGGGGTATGGCGTGGTCAAGCTCGGCGGTCCGGTCCATGATCCGTCCGCAGCCGAGCGGGCAGGGCTTGCCGAGCGCGGCGGGCAGCAGTTGCCTACGCAGCTTGCGGTGCTCGGCGCCGACGTCGGGACGCTTGGCCCACGTGTGGACGCGGCGTGGTCGGTCGCGGTGCTGCCACAGTCCGGCGCAGCGGCGGGAGCAGAACCGGCGGGCAGTCGTGGTCGCGGTGAACGTCACGCCGCACTGCTCGCACACGTGGGTCATCGGGCTGGGCCGTTCGCGCGGATCAGCAGCCGGTCACCGTCGCGGCCGAAGATCGCGCCCGTTGGCCAGTCGTCGTGCGTGCCGGGCCACAGCAGGTCCTCGACCAGGCCGTCGATCGACTCCTGCTCGACGACACCCCAGTCCTTGGCGTACCCATCGCGGACGATGCCGGTCAGGTCATCGCGGGTGAGCTCGAGGTCGGCGAGTATCGCTGTCGACGTCAGCCCGCCGCTGGCGATGCCGGCGAACACGTGGGCGCAGCGGGAGCAGTCGCAGCCCGTGGGGCGGACCATCTCGCCCTCGACACAGGTGAACCGCTGGCGGCGGCGTTGCGTCGCCCGGGTCGCCACAAGCAGCCTCATGGGATGATCCGCTCAACGCGCTCGACCTCAGCCACCCACAACGCATCGGCGGAACGAGCGGTCTGTTCGTGCCAGGCCGCCGTGCGCCACCGCAGCCCCGTCCGCGTGTGCCGGCGAGACCGGTACCGCGCCGCGCAAGCCGCGCACCCAGTGCCGCGGAACGAGACCGGCTCGCCGTGCTCCCGGCACATGTACCGGCTCACTAGATTTGCACCTGCAGCGAGGCGTCATCAAACCACCAAGTCCACGCACTCGTGGGAATGGCGAGCGTCGAAGTCGGCGCGAGCACAAAGCCTATGTAGTTGTGGCCCGGCGGGACCGTGACCTCACCGACAAATGTCCCAGGCACACCCGCGGCGAGAGGGATGTCGGTGGCGAGCGTCCACGTCGTGGTCGCTCCCGCGAGGTTCACCGCATCCACGGGCGTCGGCCCCGTCACGCCGATCAGTTGGGCGTGCGCCGTGGCGACGCTGGTCATCATCGTGCCGGTGAACAACCACACATCGCCGCCCGTCGTGAAGAACACGTCAGAGCCGACGACCGGCGCTGACGTGTTCCCCGACGGAAGCCAGCCAATGAACGTCAGCGCGTTAGCCACCTCGTCGACCCGCAGCGACCGGACCCCGTCGAGCGGCGCCACCGTCTCGACGCTGGCCGTCGAGCCGACAGGACCGAACAGGAACCGCCCCGGCCATGACGCGATGCCCGATTCCATATCGCCGTTCGTCAGCACGTTCGGCCCGAATGTCGGACCGGGCCCAACGGGCACGCCCCCGTTCGCGACCGTCGCCTCGAGAGTCGACAGACGCTGGCGAAGATCCGCGATCTCCCGCGCATAATCAGCCATATCAAGGTCTCCATTCGTTCATGTGGAAAAAAGCTCGGGGAAATAAAAAGGACCAGTGGCGGGTGGGAGGAATGTCCGTTCTGAAGGTCCTATGCCCCCCCATACCCCTCGGGGGTCTGCGGCTGTACCGGCTCGAGGCCTGCCGCTACCGCGAGCACGTGGGCTACCTGGGCTGCGGCGTCATCTGCGATGCATTGACACGGCACGCAGCGGCGGGCGATGACCCGGCCGTCCCTGTCGACGCCCGGCCAGCTCGACGTCCCACAGTCCGGGCAGCGCCAGAGGAGCGGGTCACGTGCTGGCTGCGTCGGCTCGGCGGTGGTCATGCCGACTCCGATCGGTCGGCCTCGGCATCCGCGCAGTCGGCGCACAGGTCGCCCTGCACGTCGCCCTGCACATCGCGGGTGACGACCGGAGCGGATCCACACGCGACGCACGGTGAGGGAAAGGGAAGGACGTGGCTGTCTGGGTTCGCTTCTGGCAGATCCGTTACAGCCGTTACAGCCGTTACAGCCGTTACTGATCCGTCCGCTGTATCGCTTGTAACGGGTGTAACTGATTCCTTGGGAGGTGAACCTAGATACCGGCACCACGCATCCCATAGGTCAGCCCGCGTATAACCCCTGCTGACCGTCTCTCCGATCCTGACTAGCTTCGGTTTGATCTCGTAGCCAGCGAGGCGCCGCGCGAGTCCACGTGCGTCAAGCGGCTTACCGCGCAGGTCGGCCCACGGAGCTTCATCAAGTGAATGCAGCTGTTCGAGTACCGACTCTGTGTGGAGCGCATCTGCGTACTCGACTGGCTTGCCGTGCTCGTCGCGGCGGGTGGTGAACACGTCCCGCAAGTGACTGAGTAGCAGAACACCCAGGCTAGGTGTGCTCTGCCTAGACTCCGTTACAAGCGTTACAGCCGCTACACGAGCTCGTCCGGGCCAATCCCCTCCGGCCTCGTCGGCGACCGCGAGCAGCGCCTCCCACACATCCGCGTCGCGGTCCTCGACACCCTCAGGCATCGACGGCCAGACCCCCGTCACCTTCTCGATAACGGCAGACGCCCAGTCGGCGAGGCGATCCCGTAGCGCGTCACCGACAGGCTTGTGCTCGCGGCGGCGGAACTGTTCGACCCGTTCGCCCGGTGCGCGGCGGCGCATCCTGATCACGACCGAGCGGGCCAGGATGGTGTCCGGAAGTCCGCCTAGCCCGGCCAGCGCGACGGCGCAGTAAGCCGGAATCTCTTCGGTCTCGACAGTCTTGCCCTTGACGACGCAGCGCCCGGCGACAGCGCCTCGACGATGCCCAGCGTTCAGCAGGCCGCGGATCTCCTCGTTGTCCTTAGCCTTTGGGCCGAACACGGTGTCTATCTCGTCGTACAGGATCGTGGGCGCGCACTCGCCGACCTTGCGGAACAGGTAAGCCGGCGTCACATTGACTGCCTCGACCGGCGATGGCACGAGCAGCTCGGTCGCCTCGAGCGCGCGCGTCTTACCTGATCCCGGTTCAGGGGAGAGGAATGCGATTCGCGGCGTCGAGTCCCAGGCGTCCATTAGGTGGCAATGCGCGATCCACAACACGTGAGCGACGCGGGCATGCTCCGAGGGGTAGGCGACGAACCGCTGGAGGAACGCCTCGACAGCGTCAAGCACCGGCGCGTCGCCGATTGACTCATCGCCCGCTGGATAACCGGCTGAGGTGGCTGAACTGGCTGAACCGGCCGCGAGCCGGTCTGCACGGTCGAGCCACTCGTCATCAGAGAGATTCGCGCCCGTCATCGGAGCACCTGGCGGATCTCGACGGCATGGCGGCGAGACTCCAGCAGGGCCGCGACATCGTCGACCCGCAGCGCGGGCAGCCATAGCCGACCAGTGCGCACGTCGCGCATGTGCTTGACGCCCAGGCGGCGCACCGCGTCCCTTACGAAGTGTTCGCCGGACACCACCAGGCAGGACGTCGGCGAAATCTGCTCGATCACGACCGCTTGCCGGGTCATGGCGTGCCCGCCGGCTCGACCGCGAGCACGAGCCGAACCTCGTCAACAGCCCAGCCGCACTCGACAAGCTCGTTGCCATGCCGGCGCAGTTCATCGTGGCTCAGCGAGAAGGACGACGGCGCCTCGGCCGGTCGCGACTCGTCGACCAGCGCGTCAAGCTGGCGGATGACGCGGCGGCGGGCGCCGACACATGCGGCACAGAACCGCGGCCGTCCGTGGACGCACAGCCGCGCCGCGCAAGCTCTGACCGTACCGCGGCGTATGGTGATCTCGTCGGCGGTCTGCGCGACAGTTTGGGAAGAGGCGGCCTGGGTCGGGCCGCCTTTTCGCGTATCGGGCGGACTAGCCCGCTCAACGCCTGGCGGATTCATGCGGCCGGGCCCTCAGCACGCGCCGCCGCGATCCACGCCTCGACATCCTCAACCGCATACAGCACCTTTCTGCCAACCTTAAAGGACTTCGGCCCTTTTCGGACATGGCGCCAGAAGCGCACAGACTCGGGCGAGGTTCGGCAGATCTCTGCGACCTCCGCCGTTGTGAGGTAGCGGGGGCTGATCAGCGGCCGGCGGACCTGGTCAGTGACTTCACTGATAGGCCCGGGCAGGTTTGCTCGCGTCATGTGAACGCCTCCTTATTCGTTTACTAAGGCTGACAGGGACTTGATATGACGTCCATACGTGTGCTATGACTTAGCAATGACATCTACGGCGCCGGTCTGGTCGTCAGCACCTGTCCAGGTACCTACCGACCTCGCGGTCGTTGACGATTTGTGGCTCCGCTGGGCGGACGTCAAGAGCGCGGGCGATGACTGGCCGGGCGTAGGCGATCTCCTGGATGACTTCGGTGCACTCGCGGCTGCCGATCCGAACGGAATGGCCGCGTTCGTCGGGAGCTACGGCGTCCTTGAGTTGTGCGGTGAACACGGCAAACCTGATGGGCACACCATCGATGACACCGGCATGTACTGCGCGATGAGGCGCGACGCCGGACACACGCTCCTATGGGTGTGGTCGATCCAGCGGATGGCGACAGGAGTTGCCGCAGCGCGGCGGATCGGACGAGATCTATCCAACGGGAAGCTGGGTTCGGCCACTGATTGGACCAATCTTCAGATGCTCACGCGACAGGCATTCCGCCGACCCGAGTACTACAAGCAAGGACGCCGGTTCTTCGGGGAGATCTTGACGACCTATCTGCGCGATTGCCGAGTGCGGCCCCTAGTGCGATGGGACGAGTCGCGGCCCCGGCCACAGATGACGGTCGAAGCGGATGGACTGATTGGCGTGATCGCACTCTTGCTGCGCCGCGAGGTCGCATCGGGCGCGCTGGCCTACCAATGCACTGTGTGCGGTGATCTCGTCGAACGGGCCCGGGCCCCGCGAGATGGTGAAAGCGTGTACTGCGACAAGGCGGAGTGCAGGCGCGCGCAACAGCGGCGCAACCAAGCGGCTTCACGGGCTCGGCGACACGAACGGGAGACTCGCTGATGGCAAGCATCAAGAAGCGCAGCGACCGGTCAGGCAAAGTGGTCTGGCGCGCCTACTACCGCGACCCCGCTGGTGGCCAGCGCAACCGGTCGTTCGCACGCAAGGTTGACGCTGAGCGGTTCCTCACCAGGATCGAGGCGTCGAAACTCGCCGGCAGCTACGTCGATCCGAGACAGGCGGCCCGCACGTTCCGCGACGTCGCCGAGGAGCATTGGTCCGCTCACGCCCACAATCTCGCAGACGACACGACGCGACCCCGTAAGCGCTCGACACTCGACAGGCACATCCTGCCGGTACTCGGCGCCTACCCGGTCGGCGCGATCAAGCCGAGCACGATGGCCGCAGCGGTGGCGACCTGGGCGAAGACGTTGGCGCCGGGCACGGTCGGCCAGGTGCTTCGCCAAGTCCGACAAATCCTCGACGCCGCGGTCGCTGATGGGATCATCGCGTCGAACGCAGCGAAGGCAGTGAAGCCGCCCGCGCCACCCCGGCGTCGGGACGTCCGCCTGAGCGACGACGACGTGAAAGCGATCATCGCCGCCGCACCGGACCAGTATTTCGCGCTCGTAGTGACGCTCATCGGGCTCGGGTTGCGGATCAGCGAGGCGTGCGGGCTGCTCGTCGCCGATATCGACTTCCTACGCAAGACCGTGCATGTACGCCAGCAGCGGCGGCCGGGCGGCGAGCTGGGCAGGCTCAAGACTGACGCATCGGGGCGTGATATCCCGGCCGATGACGTCGTGCTGACGGCGCTGGCCGAGGAGATCCGCCGGCGGCCCCGCCCGGATGGGCTCGTGTTCAGCAGCGCTACCGGCCGCGCGCTTACCAAATCGATCGCCGGGCACGTATTCGATGACATCGAAGGAGCGACCGGGCTCGACGTGTCGCCGCACTCGTGCCGGCACTACTTCGGCTCGAGCTTGATCTCAGGTGGTGTGTCCGTGGTCGCGGTCTCGCGGTGGCTAGGGCACTCGTCGCCAGAAATCACCTGGCGTGTGTACTCCTATCTCATGGCGAACGATGACGAGGTGGGCCGGGCAGCGATGGCGAAGACGATGATCCGGCTCACTGGTGTTGCCCAGGCGTTGCCCACAGAGGCGCCGATGGCGCTACAGGCCCCGAAACATGGGGGATGAGCTGCATGCCGTCCTGTTCGACATGGACGGCACGCTGCTCGACTCGGAGAAGATCTGGGACATCGCACTTGACGACCTCGCGCACTTCCTCGGCGGTGAGCTTTCGGCCCAGGCACGGCAACGAATGGTCGGCTCGAGCCTCGCGCGCTCGATCGCAATTCTGCACGACGACCTCGGCATCGAGGCCGACCCTGAGAGTAGCGGCTGCTTCCTGATCGAGCGCACCGCCGAACTGTTTCGCACCGACCTGACCTGGCGGCCCGGCGCGCAGGAATTGCTGGTCGCGGTCAACGACTCCGGCGTTCCGGCCGCCCTGGTCACCTCGACGCATCGCCGCCTGACCGAGATCGCGCTCGACACCCTCGGCCGGACGCGGTTCGCAGCGACGGTGTGCGGCGACGAGGTCGCACATCCCAAGCCCGCGCCGGACCCCTACCTGCGAGCCGCAGAACTGCTCGACGCTCAACCCATCCGCTGCCTGGCGATCGAGGACTCGCCACTGGGAATCGAATCCGCAGAGCGGGCCGGCTGCGCGGTGCTGGCCGTGCCCAGCGAGGTTCCTATCGCCCCGGCACCGACGCGCAGGGTGTGCCCGACGCTGGCCGGGCTCACGGTGGCCGATCTGATCGCCTTCGTCGAAGATCGGTAGCCGATGACAGCCGACGACACAAGGCGATCGGTGCCGACCCTGTCAGACGTGCTGCCGAGCGCGTTGGCGGTGCTCGGCATGCGCGATGCGCCTGACCGTGTCGGGCTGCGCGGCGCGCTCGACGGGGTACGGCGCATCGCGGTGCTGCTCGTCGACGGCCTGGGTTATCACCTGCTGCCGCTGACCAGACCAGGCGCACCGGTGCTGGCCGACATCGTGGACGGGCGGCTCGCAACCCTGCTCGAACTCTCGTCCGGCTTCCCGTCGACGACGCCCACGAGTCTCGTCAGCCTCGGCACCGGCGTCGCGTCCGGCGCGCACGGCGTTCTTGGCTTCACCCTCAACGTGCCCGGCACCGACCGGGTACTCAACCACATCGAGTGGGCCGACGACCCTGACCCACAGACCTGGCAGCCTGTGCCCACCCTGTTCACGCGAGCGGCGGCGGCCGGCGTACGGGTGGTCGTCGTGTCACGTCCGCAGTACGAGGGCAGTGGCCTCACGACAGCTGCCTATCGCGGCGCACGCTACGTCGGCGCCGGCGACGTCGACGCTTTCGTCGAGCACATGCTCGGCGAACTGCAGGCCGGCGACGGACTGGTGTACGGCTACCACCCGACGCTGGATGCCGCAGCCCACGCGTTCGGCATCGAGTCCGCGCGGTGGATGGCCGCCGCATCGGCGGTGGATCGCCTCGTCGGCAGGCTGATCGACGGACTGCCTCCCGACGCGGCGCTTCTCGTGACGGCCGACCACGGTGGCATCGACGTGCCGCCAGATCGCCGCATCGACATGGATGCAGATCGACGGCTGTCGGCGGGCGTACGAATCGTCGCCGGTGAACCACGAGTGCGGTACCTGCACACAGAGCGCGGAGCCGAGGCCGACGTCCTCGCATCGTGGCGTTCCGTGCTCGGCGCGGCCGCGCACGTCGTCAGCCGGGACGAAGCGGTGGCCGCGGGCTGGTTCGGGCCGGTGCCGACCGCCCACCTCGCTCGGATCGGCGATGTCGTCGCGGTGTGCCGCGACCGCTACGTGGTTCTCGCCTCAGCTCATGAGCCCGAATCGGTCGGCAAGCTGATCGCATTCCACGGTTCGACCACCCCAGCCGAGACGGCGATCCCCCTGATCGTCCACAGTGGACGATGAGCCGCTACGGCCTCTAAAGCTCGGGCTCTACCGCCTGCGGGGCGGGCTCACGGCGGTCCCGGGTGACGATCGCCAGAGCGTCAGGCGGAAAGGGTGGCGGCGTGCCGCCGAATGACGGGCAGCGCGCCTGGTGGTCGCACCAGTCGCACAGCCGGCTCGGGCTCGCCCGGAAGTCACCCTTCTCGGTGGCGCGCGCGATGGCCGTCCAGATCGCCTTGAGCGTGCGTTCGAACCGGATCAGCTCGTCCTCGTCAGGCGCATAGGTCAGCGTGTCGCGGTCAGCCAGGTAGATGAGCTTGAGCTGCCTGGGCACCAGACCACGGGTGCGCCACAGGACCAACGCGTAGAACTTCATCTGGAACAGCGCCTTGGCCTCGAACGCCTCGCGCGGAATCGTGCCGGTCTTGTAGTCGACCACCCTGATGTCGCCCGCGGGGGCGATGTCCAACCGGTCGACGTAGCCGCGCAGCCGCAGACCGTCGACCACCGCCTCGACGAGCTCCTCACGGGCTGCCGGTTCGAGGGCGACCGGATTCTCCAGCGCGAAGTAGCTCTCGACCAGGTCGCGGGCAGAGTCGAGCCATCCGGCGAGCTGTTCCCCCTCGGGGTCGTCGGCGAACAGCGCGGCGAGCTCAGGTGCTTCGCCGAGCAGTCGGCGCCACGCCGGCTCGACGAGATCCCGAGCTGCCGACAGAGTCCGTTCGCGGGAAGGCAGATCGTAGAGCCGCTCGAGCACGGCGTGTACGACGGTGCCGCGGGTGGCAGGGCGCGACGGCGCCTCGGGCAGCCGGTCGATCGTGCGGAAGCGGTACAGCAGCGGGCAGGTCTTGAAATCCGAGGCCCGCGAGGGCGACAGCGATCCGATCACCACCTCAGACGGCGGGGTGGCTGCGTCGATCGTGTTGGTCATGGCTCGACGATAGGGCGGCCTGCCGACAAGTTCTCGAAAGGCGCGGCCGTCAGAGCCAATGAATTCGCCCTAATGGCCAGATGATCAAGAATGCCCGGCCGATGATCGAGGACTTCTTGATCGGGCCGAACACACGGCTGTCGGTGGAGTCACATCGGTTGTCGCCCATGACGAAGACATCGCCCGCAGGGACGGTGATCGCGGGGAAGTCTCGCGTGCCCTGGCACTCGTGATTCACGTAGGACTCCTCGAGCGAACGGTCTCCGATCCACACCTTTCCGCCGTGGCCGCTGACCGACTCGCCGGGCAGGCCGATGACCCGCTTGATGAGCACCTGTTCGGTCGCGTTCACCCCAGGCGGGCGGTTGAACACGACGACGTCACCGCGATGGACTCCATGCAGCTTGTAGGACAGTTTGTCGACGAGCAGTCGGTCGTCGTTGCAGCCGGCACAACCGTGCAGGGTCTGCTCCATCGACTCGGACGGGATCCAGAACGGCTCGATGACGAACGTCCGCAGAGTGACAGCGAGCATCCCGGCCACTGCGATCAGGACCAGCAGCCGAAGCAGAACCCCGGACCGGCGTTTCGGACGGCGACGCGGCTCGGTCTCGGGCTCGGTACCCGTCCTGGTCTCGCCGGTCGGTATTGCCTTGATGACCTGGGTGACCTCGAACGGTGAGGCACCGTCGGCAGTTGCCTGGAAGGAACGCCGCCCCGCCGCATGGTGGCCCGAGGTTGCCTGGACCGGATGGCTGACTGCCCGGATCGTGCGTGTGGGGGCAGTCGCCGCAGCATGCGCGGCGGCTGCGCTCGGCAGATCAGCCCGGGGTGGACGAGTCTGCCCCAAGGTGTCGTTGGTCGACTTGACATGACCGGCTGCGCGGTCGTTGACGCGAGCGTGCCGCCCCTTGCCCTTTTGACGGCGCGCTTCAACCTGAGCCTCTATTCGGCTCCTCAAATCATCGGCGTCGCTCACTGACCGTATACGCTAACCCGGCGAGCTGAGTGGCGCGTCGTAGCATCGCGACGATGAGCGCGAACGATCCGGCCGGTCCGATGGCGCGAAGGCTGCTACATGTCGGTAGCTTTCGCGGCGTTCCCATCTACTTCGCGCCGTCCTGGGTGCTGATCGCAGCGTTGATCACGATCACGTATAACGGCATTGTGTATGACCTCGTCGATGGAATCAGCCATTCGATGGCCTATGTCGTGGCATTCGGCTTCGCGCTGTTGCTGGCGCTGTCCGTCCTGGCCCACGAACTCGGCCACACCGCCGTCAGCCTCGCACTCGGCCAGCCGGTGCGACGCGTCGTCATCTTCCTGCTCGGCGGCGTCTCCGAAATCGACGGCGAGATCGCCCGGCCGCGTGACGAACTACTCATTGCGGTGTCAGGTCCGTTCGTCTCTCTCGCGCTCGCCGGTGCGAGCGGTCTTGGTCATAACTTCGTCCCGGACGGCTCGGTGGTCGCGGTACTGCTCGCGTTGATGATGTGGAGCAACCTGCTCGTCGCCGTGTTCAATCTCCTGCCAGGCCTGCCGCTCGACGGCGGGCGGGCGCTGCGCGCCGGAGTATGGCGATTCACCCACTCGCGGCTCACCGGAACGCGGGTCGCCGCATGGGGCGGGCGGGGCATAGCCGTCCTCGTCGCCGCCTCCGCGGTGCTACTCGATGTCGACGGCGTCAACTGGAGCATCGGCACCGGCGTCTTCGGCCTCGCCCTCGGCGCCTTCATCTGGATCGGCGCCACCCAGGCCCTGCGGCTCGCCGAACTGCACGACCGGCTACCTCTGCTGTCGATGCGCAGCCTGCTGCGTCCCGGACTGCTCGTGCCGGCGGACCTGCCGGTGGCCGAGGCTTTGCGGCGCGCCGCCGAGAATCAGGCACGGGGTCTGGTGGTGGTCGACTCATCCGACCGGCCGCGCGCGATCGTCGACGAGGCGCGTATCGGGGCGGTGCCGGCGGATCGGCGGCCGTGGGTCGCCGTGGCCGATGTCGCCCGCCCGCTCGAGCCCGGCTTGGTGCTCGGCATCGGGCTGTCCGGCGATCGACTGCTTGAGGCGTTACGTAGCACGCCCGCGCACGAATACCTCGTCGTGCACGAGGACGGCTCGCTCGCCGGAATCCTGTCCGCGACCGATCTGGTCGCCGAACTGACCCACCCCGCCGCATGACCGGGGGACCGTTCGCCGAGGGGGAGCGGGTGCAACTCAGCGACCCCAAGGGTCGCCTGCACACCGTCACCCTGACGCCGGGAAAGCAGTTCCACACTCATCGCGGTGCGATCGAGCACGACGAGCTGATCGGCGCGCCGGAGGGAAGTCTCGTCACCTCCAGCGGAGGCACGCCCTACCTGGCCATGCGGCCGCTGCTTGCGGACTTCGTTCTGTCGATGCCGCGCGGAGCGGCCGTCATCTACCCGAAGGATGCTGCGCAGATCGTCGCGCTCGGCGATATCTATCCGGGGGCCACGGTGCTCGAGGCCGGCGCCGGATCCGGTGCGCTGACCTGCTCACTGCTTCGGGCCGTCGGTACCGCCGGGCGGGTGCTGTCCTACGAGAACCGCGCCGACCACGCCGATTTCGCCGTGCGAAACGTCGAGACGTTCTTCGGCAAGCACCCCGACAACTGGACGCTGCGCGTCGGCGACGTAGTTGAGCATCAGGCGCACGAGACGGTCGATCGTGCCGTGCTCGACATGCTCTCTCCCTGGATGGTGCTCGACCAGGTTTCGGCCGCACTGCGCCCGGGTGGCGTGCTGATCGGCTACGTCGCGACGACGACCCAGCTTTCCCGCCTGGTCGAGGCTGTTCGCCTTCATGGCGGCTACACCGAACCGTCCGCGTGGGAGTCGCTGGTGCGGGGGTGGCACGTGGTCGGGCTGGCGGTTCGGCCCGAACATCGGATGATCGGACACACCGCGTTTCTCGTCACCGCACGTCGCCTCGCGCCGGGGGTGGTCGCGCCTGCTCGCCAGCGACGACCCAGCAAGGCCAACGAGTCGGCCGACACGGTGCAGCCGCTGCCCTAGGCGCCGCCGCGACATGCGGTGATCAACCCAGTTAGTAGCGGCCCTTCCAGGCGAGCGGCCAGGTGTTGGGCCCGAGAATTCCGGTCGCCGGCAGGCGATTCAGGCGCTGGATCCGCTTGACCACAGCCAGCGTGTTCTTGCCGAACTGACCGGTTCCGGTCAACGGCGCGCCGCGGGCCTTCATCCGCAACTGCCACGTGCGGATGTTCGCGCTGTGATCACCGAGCGAGTAGTACTGGCCGGGCCAACGCGGAGCAGTCGCTGGCCGTGCGGACTTGACCGGGGCGGACGTAACCGCGGTGTAGCGCCCCGTCCAGGCAAGTGCCCAGGTGTTGGGCCCGAGGATTCCGGTCGCCGGCAGGCGATTCAGGCGCTGGATCCGCTTGACCACAGCCAGCGTGTTCTTGCCGAACTGACCGGTTCCGGTCAACGGCGCGCCGCGGGCCTTCATCCGCAACTGCCACGTGCGGATGTTCGCGCTGTGATCACCGAATGAGTAGTACGTGCCCGGCCACGCGTGCGATCCGCGCGGTGGCGCCTTGACCGGAGTCCTGCCCGGCACGTGAATGTCGCTGGTACGGCCTGAGCGTGCATCGGAGTCCTCGTGCAGTCCGACGATCCCTGCGCACTGCCATGGCTGCCAGCCGCGCATTCGGTACAAGATCAACGCACGGGCATCCTGCTCAGCGGGCGATGCCTGGTTGGGATATCCGGACCCGCCGACACTGCGCCATGTCGACAGATCGAATTGATATGCACCGTAATGGTCATTGCCGGTGTTGATCGCGTAGTTGTTGCCCGACTCGCACACGCGCAGCCGGTGCCAGTCGTTCGCCGACGGGTCGGCCGAAGCGGTCGACGACGACAAGCAGACCGTCACGACGGCCGCGACAACGGCGCCGGCCACGCCGAGCGCGGCGACGCGGGCCCCGAGGTGGCGCCGAGGCAACCGGCCAGTTCCGGCTGGGTGCGCGGAGCGGTGTCGTCGCCGAGCAAGTCGTAGGCGCGCCATGGACGATCCTTCCCTCGGCCCGAGGAACAGACGACGTCCCCTGCGGCCTTCGCGGAACTCTCATCGGTGCCAGCCTCAACCGACCGAGCTGAATGAGCCGACTGACCTGACGTGGGTGGGCGCCGGGTGCGGCGACCGCGCACCACCGTACGACGGTGCCTCACTATTCACAAGAGCACCATCGAACCCACCAGTATCACCAGTGCCATGCACGAAGAGCGTGACGACACGCCAAGATTGCACCAGATTCGGGTGCCCGCAGGCGGGGTCAGGCGCTCGGCCCGGCGACCGCGCCGCCGTCGGAACGACGCACGACATGTATGCATTCGCCCGGGCATTCCTTGGCAGAGTCGATGACGTCGAGACGCAATTGCTCCGGCACGTCGACCGCCGCACGCGCTGCGGCGAGCAAATCGCCCTGCGCGTTCTTCACGTACGCGAGCCCGTCGACGTCGAACTCGAAGACCTCCGGGGCGTACTGCACGCACAGGCCGTCGCCGGTGCACAGGTCCTGATCGATCCAGACCTGAAGTTGCTCGCTCATCTTCCTCCTTCACGGCGCCCCAAGCTCGGACGCCGACGTGCCGATTCCCACACCGAGCGTAGATCCCTTCCACGATTAGGTCGGCTGTGTAGGGTGGATTTTCGCGAACCACACGAGTGGAGGTGGCCGCATGGCACACGAGTCTGACGAGACGATCCGCTCGAATGACCATGACGACGACGCGACGCGTGATGCGCGCAGGCGCACGGCGTTCTTGGAGCAGGAAGTCGAGCTGCTACGGGCAAAGGTCGCCGAGTCGCCCCGTCATATGCGCATCCTGGAAGAGCGCCTCGCCGAGGCCCAGGCACGCGTTACGAGCCTGAGCGAGCGCAACGACCGCCTCGTCGAAACGCTCCGTGAGGCACGCGACCAGGTGGTCGCGCTCAAGGAGGAAATCGACCGGCTGGCCCAGCCACCAAGTGGTTACGGAGTGTTCCTGGAAGCGTTCGCCGACGGCACCGTCGACATCTTCACCAGCGGGCGCAAACTGCGCGTTGCGGTCTCGCCGGAGGTCAAGACCGACGAGCTGCAACACGGCCAGGAAGTCATGCTCAACGAGGCGATGAACGTCGTCGCGGCGCGCGGCCACGAGCGCGCCGGCGAGGTCGTCATGCTCAAGGAGTTGCTCGAGGACGGCGAGCGTGCGCTCGTCATCGGGCACACCGACGAGGAACGCGTCGTCTACCTCGCCGACATCCTGCGCGAACAGCCGCTGCGCAGCGGCGACTCCCTGCTGCTCGAGACCCGCTCGGCGTACGCGTACGAGCGCATCCCGAAGAGCGAGGTCGAGGAACTCATCCTCGAAGAAGTGCCCGACATCGACTACACCGACATCGGCGGTCTGGCCCGCCAGATCGAGGCCATCCGCGACGCTGTCGAACTTCCGTTCCTGCACGCCGACCTGTTCCGCGAGCACGAGCTTCGTCCGCCGAAGGGCATCCTGCTCTACGGGCCGCCCGGTTGCGGAAAGACGCTGATCGCCAAGGCCGTCGCCAACTCACTCGCCAAGCAGGTCGAGCGGGTCCGGGGCGACAACTCGACAGCGAAGTCGTTCTTCCTCAACATCAAGGGCCCAGAGCTGCTGAACAAATACGTCGGCGAGACCGAGCGCCACATCCGACTGGTCTTCCAACGCGCGCGGGAGAAGGCCAGTCAGGGCACACCGGTCATCGTGTTCTTCGACGAGATGGATTCGGTCTTCCGCACCCGCGGATCAGGAGTGTCATCCGACGTCGAGAACACGATCGTTCCGCAGTTGCTCAGCGAGATCGACGGCGTCGAGGGGCTAGAGAACGTCATCGTCATCGGTGCATCGAACCGCGAGGACATGATCGACCCAGCGATCCTGCGGCCGGGCCGCCTCGACGTCAAGATCAAGATTGAGCGACCCGACGCCGAGGCCGCCCGCGACATCTTCTCGAAGTACATCACCACGACCCTGCCGATCCACGTCGAAGATCTGGCCGAGCACGGCAACGACGTCAACGCCACCGTCGACGCGATGATCCAGCGCACCGTCGAGCGCATGTACTCCGAGACCGAGGAGAATCGCTTCCTCGAGGTCACCTACGCCAACGGCGACAAGGAGACCTTGTACTTCAAGGACTTCAACTCCGGCGCGATGATCCAGAACATCGTTGATCGGGCGAAGAAGATGGCGATCAAGGACGTCTTGACCACGGGTCATCGCGGGTTGCGCGTGCAGCACCTGATGGCTGCCTGCGTCGACGAGTTCCGCGAGAACGAGGACCTACCCAACACCACCAACCCGGATGACTGGGCCCGCATCTCCGGCAAGAAGGGTGAGCGGATCGTCTACATCCGCACACTCGTGTCGGGCAAGGGCGCCGACGCCGGACGCTCGATCGACACAGTCGGCAACACCGGTCAGTACCTGTAGGGGAGCTTGGCAAGGCTTTGCTGAGCACCTTTCGGACTCCGGCATCCGACCGTGCTTCGCTTCGCGTCATGCTGCGACGCACCTATGTTCTGGCTGTCCTGACCGCACTCGCTGCCGGTGGGCTGGCCGCGTGCAGCAGCCATCACGCGTCGCCGGAGAAAGTCGCCGCGCAGCGCTTTCTCGACGCGCTGGGCCGGGGCGACGCCACCGAAGCGGCAGCAGCGACGTCCGATCCCACCGCGGCGGCTGACACGATCACGGCAAGCCTGCAGGGCCTGGGCGCCGGCGCGAAAGGCCAGCTCAAGGCCACCTCTGTAGACGGCCAGGGCTCGGCTGCCACGGTGCGGTTCGACGCTGCATGGACGTTCGCCGGTGCCGGCGCCGCGTGGATGTACTCGGGCGAACTGCCGGTCACCAAGCACGGCAATACCTGGACCGTCACCTGGTCGCCGGCAGATCTCATGCCAAGGCTGCGCGCTGGCGAGCACCTCGCGCTCAAGCGGGTGCAGCCGCCGCGGGCCACCCTGCAGGACAGCGCCGGTCGAGCGCTGGTCGTCGCCACGCCCGTCGTCAACGTCGGAATCCAGCCGTCGTTCGTGAAGGACCTCCGCTCGCTTGCAGCCGCCCTGGCGCAAGCCCTGAAGCCGTACGGCATCGCGGCCGCAGACATCGTTGCCAGCGTGCGATCAGCTAAGCCCGATGCATTCGTCCCGGTCATCACCCTGCGCCGGCCGGCATACGAGGTGGTGCGCTCCCGGATCCACTCCTTGGCAGGCACCGTCTTCACCACTGGCACCGAACAGCTCGGGCCGACGAGCCGATTCGCCCAACCGCTGCTCGGCCAAGTTGGGCCGGCGACGAAGGAGATCATCGACGGTTCGTCCGGCCGACTGCGCGCCGGCGACAATGCCGGACTGGACGGTCTGCAGCGAGTCTTCGACAAGCAACTCGGCGGCACGGTGGGCATCGACATCTATGCCGCCGATGCCGAGGGCACACTGCGCACAAAGCTCGGTAGCGCGGGAGCGCCGGTACCGGGCAAGCCCGTAAAACTCACCCTTGATCGCGCGGTGCAGGCCGCGGCCGACAACGCGCTGGCCACGGTGCCGAAGGCGGCCGCCATAGTCGCGCTGCAGCCGTCCACCGGACGCATCCTCGCTGCGGCCAACTCCGAATCGACGCCCGGCGACATCGCCTTCGCCGGGCAGTACCCGCCGGGTTCGACCTACAAGATCGTCACCGCGACAGCCGCGTTGGCAGACGGCCGACTCACGCCGGAAACCCCGCAAGCCTGCCCGGCGACGAAGACGGTCGACGGGCGAGTCTTCGTCAACGAAGACAAGTTCGACCTGGGCACGGTGTCGCTGCGCACCGCGTTCGCCATGTCGTGCAACACGACGTTCATGACGCTCGGCCTGCAACTGCCGGCAGACGCCCTGCACGCCGCAGCAACCCAGCTGGGACTGGGCGGAAAGTGGACTCTTCCCGTCGAATCGTTCAGCGGATCGTCTCCGCTGCCGGCCGGGCTGACCGAGAAGGCGGCCGACACCATCGGCCAGGGGCGCGTGCTCGTGAGCCCGCTCACGATGGCCGAGATCGCCGGAGCCGCGCAGTCCGGCCGGCCCATCGCGCCGTCCCTGATCGACGGTGAGCAGTCGAAGCCGGGTGCCCCGCTCCCGCCGGCCATCACCAGCACCTTGCACGACCTGATGCGTGCAGTCGTCACGAGCGGGCGTGCAACGCAACTCAAGGATCTGCCTGGTGGCGTCGCCGGCAAGACCGGCACGGCCGAATACGGCACGGCGACACCTCCGCGCTCACACGGCTGGTTCGCCGGCTATCGCGGCGACCTTGCGTTCGCGGTGTTCGTCTACGACGGTCAGACGTCCAACGTCGCAGTCGGCATCACCCACACATTCCTGGCTGCCGTGCGCTGAAATGCGCATTGCGCTCGCAGAGCGCGCGCGTCGATCCGAAGCGAGCAAGGCAGCCTGATCGGCGGGGGAAGGGGGCACTCGGGCGGCCGACGGAAACCGCGTCACGCAGCGCGCGGACGACGCGGGGCCGTAGCCTGGACCAATGAGCGTCCGCCGGGTCATGGGCACCGAGGTCGAATACGGCGTTAGCCTTCCCGGCCAGCCGTCCGCAAATGCCATGCTGCTCTCGGCCCAGGTGGTGAACGCCTACGCGAGCACCCTGCCTGCCGGTCGTGCGCGCCGGGCCGCCTGGGACTTCGAGGAGGAGTCGCCACTGCGGGATGCGCGGGGCTTCGAACTCGGTGGCGGCGCCGGGGTCGCGCAGGAATTCATCGAGGCCGAGGACGACGCCGGCATGGCCAACGTCATCCTGCCCAACGGTGCGCGTCTGTACGTCGACCACGCGCATCCGGAGTACTCGACGCCGGAAGTCACCACGCCGCTCGACATCGTGCGATGGGACAAGGCGGGCGAGCTGATCATGGCCGATGCCGCGCGCCGGGTGGCATCGATGCCGGGCGTGAGCACGCACATCAACCTGTACAAGAACAACACCGACAACAAGGGGGCGTCCTACGGCGCCCACGAGAACTATCTGATGAACCGATCGACGCCGTTCGTGTCGATCGTGCGTCATCTCGTTCCGTTTTTCGTCTCACGCCAGGTGATCACCGGCGCCGGACGTGTGGGTATCGGCCAGGACGGGCGCACGCCCGGATTCCAGATCTCGCAGCGCGCCGACTTCTTCGAGGTCGAAGTGGGGCTCGAGACCACACTCAAGCGGCCGATCATCAACACTCGCGACGAGCCGCACGCTGACGCCGACCGGTACCGGCGCCTGCACGTGATCGTCGGCGATGCCAACCTGTCGGAGATCTCCACCTACCTCAAGGTCGGCATGACCGCGCTGGTACTGGCAATGATCGAAGACGCATATCTGCCTGACGATCTCGCGGTGGCTCAGCCGGTTCGCGAACTGCACGAGGTGTCCCACGACCCGTCGCTGACGCACCTGATCCGGTTGGCCGACGGGCGCAAGCTCACGGCCATCGCGTTGCAGGGCGAGTACCTCGACCGCGCGCGCAAGTTCGTCGACGATCGCTTCGGCGAGGATGCCGACGAGCAGACGCGCGACATCCTCGCCCGCTGGGAGTCCGTCCTCACCCGGCTCGAGTCCGACCCGATGCAACTGGCGGCCGAACTCGACTGGGTCGCCAAGCTTCGTCTACTCAACGGCTACCGCGAGCGCGACGGGCTCGACTGGGATTCGTCGCGACTGCAACTGGTCGACCTGCAGTACTGCGATGTGCGTCCGGACAAGGGGCTTTACCACCGTCTCGTCGCCCGTGGCGCGATGCGGACGCTGCTGCCAGCCGGCGCGGCACAGTCAGCCATCTCGACACCACCGGACGACACACGGGCGTTCTTCCGCGGCCAGTGCCTGCAGCGCTACGGCGCGTCCGTCGCCGCCGCATCGTGGGACTCGGTGATCTTCGATGTCGGGCGCGAGTCATTGGTCCGGGTGCCCACGCTTGAACCGCTTCGAGGGACCAGGGCACACGTGGGCGAACTACTCGATCGTTGCCCGACAGCAGCATCGCTGATTGAGGCGCTCGTCGGCCCCCGGTGAGCAGCTCGCTCCACCGTCATCGGCGCACCCGCTGCGGTGACGAGGTGTTAGATCCGGGATCGATCAGGTCCAGTTCTGGCCGAACGACATGTCGATCACTCCTCTCTGCATGACGTGCCAATTCCGATGCAGTTCGGTCACCTCGCCCGTCAAGCCCATTCGCCACTTTCCGCACACGTCCGGATCGTCGGAGTAATGACACGATCGGGTGGTTGCGCTATCGTTTGGCGAGCCATTGGGGCGTACAAGGGATGAAATATGGCGACATACCGAAGGTCGATCGAAGGTGGCCACGTGCTCGCGGTACAACGCTGGGCGCTGTGGAAGTCACCGTGGCAGGTCATCGCCGTTGTCCTGTCGGCTGAGCTCGCCGTAGTCGCATTTGGTGCACTGACGATCGTCTCAGATTCAGTCACGGCCGGCGATCTCCTTCGGTTCGGCCTCCTAGCCATACTTAGCGTCGTCTATCACGAAGTGTCACGGCAAGTGGAGCATCGTCGCCGGCTTTTCGCCGACGACGATTCGTCGCACATGGACGCGAGTTCGGTATGGATGTTCGCCGGTGCGCTCGTCCTGCCGACCAGCCTCGCACTGGCGATCGCCGTGGTGGTCTCGACGCATCTGTGGCTGCGCTCGTGGCGAGCGGTTCAGGGTATTCGCGTGTACCGCGTCGTCTACAGCCGGGCGGTATTGACCCTCGCCTGCATAGCAGTGCCGGCATCGCTGCGCCTCGCCGGTCTGTCCGGCGCAGCTGCGTCGGCGGGCCCGCGAGCCGTCATCGCCGTCGTCCTCGGAATTCTCGTCTACCGCGCGGCGAACGCCGCACTGGTGTCGACGGCGATTGTGGCCAGCGGCGCCGAGACCACGCCGGCAGCGCTGTTCGGCTCCCGTTCCGACAACGTCTTCGAGTTCGCCACTCTCGCGCTCGGCGCGATCACCGCAGTTTCGCTGATCCGTGTGCCATGGTTCGCGGTTGTGGTTCTCCCAGCGGTATTCCTGCTGCAGCATCACGCGCTCATCAACCAGCTCATCGAAGCGGCGACGGTCGACACGAAGACCGCTCTGCTCAACGCGGCAGCGTGGAATCAGCTCGCCGCACGCGAGCTGGCGCGGGCACAGCGCAAAGGCGATGCGGCGGCGGTCCTGATCGTCGACATGGATCACTTCAAGCAGATCAACGACATCCACGGTCACCTTGTCGGAGACGACGCCCTGCACGCTGTCGGCGAGGCACTTGCCGATGAACTTCGCGGCTACGACGCCGTCGGCCGCTTCGGCGGCGAAGAGTTCGTAGCGCTGCTGACCGAAGTCAACGCCCACTCCGCCGTGCGGGTGGCAGAGCGCGTCCGCGAGCGGATCGAGTCCCTGCACGTCGACGGCGGCGGCCGGCATGCCACCCCGCCGTCGTTGAGCGCCTCGATCGGGCTTGCCCTCTATCCCGAGCACGGCGCGGTGCTCACTGAGCTGATCAGCGCCGCCGACGGGGCGCTGTACGTCGCGAAGGACGCCGGACGCAATGCGGTGCGGGTCGCCCCGGCTCCCACCGCCGCGCCGGCCATGATCACCTGACCAGCGGGCAACGACTTCCGGTTACCCCCATATGCGGCAAACGGCCGTGCGCCGGGCTTCGCTTTGCTGGCCCGTCAAGGCTGGCGGCGACAACGATGCGGACACCTCGAGTGCATGGCGTGCCCCGATCGGGAGCCCTGCGTTCATCCGCCGTCGGCGCCTCTGCGTGTGACTGCATGTGCCGACGAGGCCAATGCGTCATCAATACGTCACCTGGTCGAGCTAGGGTGAAGGCCGGATGGACCAAGGGAGTCGAAATGCCTACTCACGAAGGCGGTCAGAGCCGGCCGCAGCGTCAACCCGAGAAGGCCGACGAGGTTGACGTCGACGGCAGCTCCGATGTCACCGAACGCCAGGAGAAGCTCACCGAGGACGTCGACGCCCTTCTCGACGAGATCGACGACGTGCTCGAGACGAACGCCGAGGACTTCGTCAGGTCCTTCGTGCAAAAGGGCGGGCAGTGAGCGCTCCGGCTGGATGACTCGCCCATGCTGCGGCGCGTGACATGACCTGCGCGCGCATCGGTAGGGTCGTGGCCAGCAGTCAACACTGACAGGAGCGTCGTGAACATCGACCGGTTCAGCGGCCCGGACGCCAACCATGGCGTGCTGCGCTACGCCATCTCGCCCGGATCGTCGTCGTTCACCGAGTTCCTCCGTGCCGCCGCGCCGGATCTGTTGCCCAGATCGCGCGGCGTTCCTGGCGAACTCGTCGCGCACGGAACCACCATCGTCGCCGCCGTCTTCGACGGCGGCGTGATCATGGCGGGCGACCGTCGTTCCACGATGGGCAACCTGATTGCCCAGCGTGACATCGAGAAGGTGTTCGCCTCCGACGACTATTCGTTGATCGGTATCGCGGGCACGGCCGGCCTCGCCGTCGAGATCGTCCGGCTCTATCAGGTCGAACTCGAGCACTACGAGAAGATCGAAGGCACCCACCTCACCCTTGACGGCAAGGCCAATCGACTGGCCACCATGATCCAGGGCAACCTCGGCATGGCCATGCAGGGTCTGGCCGTCGTGCCGCTGTTCGCGGGCTTCGACATCGACGCGACCGAGCCCGCAGCCGCGGGCAAGATCTACAGTTTCGATCCGACCGGGGGACGCTTTCCCGAGCAGTACTACGACTCGATCGGATCCGGATCACTGTTCGCCAAGGGCTCGCTGAAGAAGCTGTGGCGGCCCGGACTCGACCGTGAGAACGCGACTCGCGTCGTCGTCGAGGCGCTCTACGACGCCGCCGACGACGACTCCGCGACCGGCGGACCGGACCTCACCCGGCAGATCTTCCCGGTCGTCATGGTGGCCACCGCGGAAGGCACCGCCCGAACGCCCGACTCCGAACTCGACACCATCGTTCGCGCCATCCTTGACGATCGACGCGACCGACCCGGTTCCTGAACGTCCCGACCCAGCGGAGAGACCACGACTATGACGATGCCGTTCTACGCGTCGGCCGAGCAGATCATGCGCGACCGCTCGGAGTACGCACGCAAGGGCATCTCACGCGGCCGCAGTGTCGTGGTGCTGACCTACACCGACGGTGTGCTGTTCCTCGCCGAGAACGCGAGTTCGGCCCTGCACAAGGTCAGCGAGATCTATGACCGCATCGGGTTCGCCGCGGTCGGCAAGTACAACGAGTTCGAGAACCTTCGGGTCGCCGGCATCAGGCTGGCTGATCTTCGCGGGTATTCCTACGATCGCCGCGACGTCACCGCGCGCGCCTTGGGCAACGCCTATGCGCAAACGCTCGGCACGATCTTCACCGATCAACAAAAGCCCTACGAAGTCGAACTATGCGTCGCCGAGGTGGGCAGCGCATCCGACGACGACCAGATGTATCGGGTCTCCTACGACGGCACGATCGTCGACGAGTCCGACTTCCTGGTGATGGGTGGGCAGGCCGAAGCGCTCACGACGGAGATGCGCCGCACCTACCAGGCCGGTCTCTCGCTCGCCGACGCGCTGGCGGTCGCAGTTCGGGCACTTGGCTCGGTCGGCGGTAACGGAAGCCCGCGCACCCTGCCGGCTGATCAACTGGAGGTGGCGGTGCTCGACCGCAACCGTCCGGTGCGCAAGTTCAAGCGCATCGCCGGCGCGGCCCTCACCCCACTGCTGCCCGCCGACACCGTCGGGCGGCCGGCCGAACCCGCTCCGGCCGACACCCCGCGCCACGATGCCGACGATCCCGAGCGAACTGACACTGCACCCGAACAGAGCGAAGGCCAACAGCCCTAGACCTTCGCGGCGCAGGCATCGTTGCGCAGAACGCCGCGGCGAGACACTACGTCGTCACGACCTCGCCGTTGGCGACGTGCACGTCGATCTTGGCCAGAGCTTTCGGCGCCGGACCGTGGATCACGGCGCCGGTCGTCGCGTTGTAGACCGAGCCGTGGCACGGGCAGTGCAGTTCGGTGCCGGCCGGCGCGACAGTGCAGCCCATATGGGTGCACTTCGCGCTGAACGCCACCGCGCTGTCGGCCGTCGGCCGGGAGACGATCGCCGGCTTACCGCCGGGCAGCGTCGCCGACACGCACTTGCCCACCTCGATATCGGCCAGCTTGGCGAGGGGAGCGTTCGCGGCCGGCTGCTCGGCCGCCTTCTTCGAACTCGAGCCGCATGCGGCCAGCGCGACGGCCCCTGCCCCGGCAGCACCGGCTGCGAGCACGGTACGGCGGGACACAGTCAGGTCGTCGTTCATGAACACTCCTCGGGTCGCACGACATTTACGACCATTGACACGCGCGAAGGCTCGATCCGGTTCATGTGACGAGCTGCACCCCGGCGTATCCGCACAAAGCAGCCGGCCCGGCGCTGACGGTCTGCGCCGGCGCTGAACCGTGCATGCCGGCGAGTCGTATCAAGCGGTAGAGGACCAAGGAGGTCAGACATGTCCGTGCAAGCGCCGGGCCGCGTGGACGTCGCCGTGAAGACCCGCGACCAGTCCGGGATCGCCGCGGATCTGGCACGTGGCCTTGCCGTGGCAGGCGTCCTGCTCTCAGCCAACGTCCATCTAGATCTGTGGTACACGGGCGGATTTCGCGATATCGCAACGATCGGTCCGCTGTTCCTGCTCAACGCAATCGGCGGTCTGGCCCTGGGGCTGGTCATGCTGTGCTGGCGGCACTGGCTGCCGATGCTTGCCGGTGCCGGCTTCGGCGCCGCAACGCTCGCGGCGTTCTACCTGTCGGTGACAGGAGGCCTGTTCGGGCTGCACGAGGTTGCGAGCGGCGAACCGCAGGTGCTCGCCGAAGTCGCGGAGTATGTCGCGCTCATAGCCGGGGGGCTAGCGTCGTGGATGTTGTGGCGACAGTCGCGCCGACCCTGATCGGCAGGGCACACTGCACTGTGTCCGACGCGCAGCGGCGGACGATACAGCCGGGTCAAGAAGCCGGGAGTGGTGTGCGTACGAGCGACGCCGATCTCATGCGGACGCTGCACGACGAGCATGCACACGCCCTGTGGTCGTACGCGGTTCACCTCACCGGGGGTGACCGAGCGAGGGCAGAGGACGTCGTGCAAGAGACGATGCTGCGTGCCTGGCGGCATCCGCAGGTGCTCGACCAGTCGCAAGGCTCGGCACGGGCGTGGCTGTTCACCGTCGCGCGGCGCATCGTCATCGACGACTGGCGCACGTCGCGCAGCCGGCACGAAGTCGTCACGGCCGAGCCACCGGAGCAACAGGTCGCCGACGCGACCGAGAAGTCCGCTGACGCCGCGGTGGTCACCGCGGCTTTGCGTCAGTTGTCCTTGGAGCACCGGCAGGTCGTGCTCGAGTGTTATTACCGTGGTTCGTCGGTAGCCGAGGCGGCGCGCCGCCTCGGAGTTCCTGAGGGCACGGTGAAATCGCGCGCACATTACGCGCTGCGGGCCCTTCGCCTGGCGCTCGACGAGATGGGAGGTGTGCTGTGACCAACGATCCGTTCACGATGTTCGACGGGGCGTACGTCTTGGGCGCCCTCTCCGACGCCGATCGGCGTGCGTTCGAAGCCCACCTCGTCGGATGCGAGGAATGTGCGGCATCGGTACGCGAACTCGGCGAACTGCCGCAAATGCTTGCCACCGTGACCGAATCCGCCCTGGCCGACGAGGCGCCTCCGCTGTCGCTGCTCCCTGCGCTGCAACGCCGGGCCCGTCGGCAGACCCATCGCCGACGCTGGATCGTCAGCGGCATAGCGGCGGCCGCCGCGGCATGCCTGATCGGTGTGACGATCGCGGTCAGCCAACCGGACAAGGGGCCCGCCGGGCACCCGGTCGCCATGCAGGCAGTGGCAAAGGCTCCGATCAGTGCCACCGCGGATGTGCGCAGCGTGGGCTGGGGCACCCGCATCGATCTGGTCTGCGAGTACTACGAGAGCGTGCAGTCGACCAAGGCGTACGCGCTCGTCGTCGTCGACAAGAACGGGACGCCTCATCCACTCGGCAGCTGGAATCTCGCACCGGGCGAGATCACGAAGTACCAGAGCGGCATCGCACTTCAGCGAGACCAGATTCGCGAGGTCGACATCACCACGGTCAACGGCACGCGGTTGCTGTCCCTGCCGCTCTGAGTCGCGCTGACCGGCCGTGTTCTCGCGGCATTCGGACACGGAACGTGACTGATCCTGATCATCGGGAAATCGCGGCCCATGGCGTGGTAATGGCAGGCGAGCACGAGGCCGGCAGCGTCGTCGCGGTCTTTCGCCGACACAGCATGCGCAAGAACGCCTAGGCTGGGCCCGTGCACAAGCGCATCTTCGGCATTGAGAACGAGTACGGCGTCACGTGCACGTTTCACGGGCAGCGCCGCCTTTCACCGGATGAGGTGGCGCGCTACCTGTTCCGGCGCGTCGTTTCATGGGGGCGTTCGTCGAACGTGTTCCTGCGCAACGGGGCGCGGCTCTACCTCGACGTAGGCAGCCATCCTGAGTACGCCACGCCCGAATGCGACTCGCTGACCTCGCTCGTGGCGCACGACAAGGCGGGCGAGCGAATCCTCGAAGGCCTCGTCGTCGACGCAGAGAAGCGACTGCACGACGAGGGCATCGCCGGCGACATCTACCTGTTCAAGAACAACACCGATTCAGCCGGCAACTCCTACGGGTGCCACGAGAACTACCTGGTCGGCCGGCACGGCGAGTTCAGCCGCATGGCAGATGTGCTGATCCCGTTCCTCGTTACGCGGCAGATGATCTGCGGCGCCGGCAAGGTGCTGCAGACGCCCCGCGGTGCCGTCTACTGCGTGAGCCAGCGAGCCGAACACATCTGGGAGGGCGTGTCGTCGGCGACGACCCGTTCGCGCCCGATCATCAACACCCGCGACGAGCCGCACGCCGACGCCGAGCGCTACCGCCGCTTGCACGTCATCGTCGGTGACTCAAACATGAATGAGGCCACGACGATGCTCAAGGTCGGCTCTGCCGACCTCGTGCTGCGCATGCTCGAGCACGGCGTCACCTTCCGTGACCTCGCGCTCGAGAACCCGATCCGGGCGATCCGCGAGATCTCGCATGACCTCACCGGCACCCGGCAGGTACGGCTCGCGGCCGGACGCAGCGCGTCGGCGCTCGACATCCAGCGCGAGTACTACGGCAAGGCCGTCGACTTCGTCGAGCGCACCGGTGTCGACGAATCCGCCAAGCGCGTGCTCGAGCTGTGGGGCCGCACGCTCGATGCCATCGAACAGGGCGACCTGAGCAAGATCGATCGCGAGATCGACTGGGCAACGAAGTTCGCCTTGATCGAGCGCTACCGCGCAAAGCATCAACTTCCGCTGTCGTCGCCGCGCATCGCGCAACTCGATCTCGCCTACCACGACATCCAGCGTGGACGCGGCCTGTATTACCTGCTCCAGCGTCGCGGCGCGGTCGACCGGATCACCGACGATCTCACCGTGTTCGAAGCGAAGAACGTGCCGCCGCAGACCACGCGCGCCAAGCTGCGTGGCGACTTCATCCGCCGGGCGCAGGAACGCCGCCGCGACTTCACCGTCGATTGGGTGCACCTCAAGCTCAACGACCAGGCACAACGCACCGTGCTGTGCAAGGACCCCTACCGCAGCGTCGACGACCGTGTCGAGAAGCTGATCAACTCCATGTAGCGGGCGAACGGCCCGCCGTTGTCGCACGCACGTCCTACCCTGCCAGAGTGACTGGCCTGCACTGCCCGGCGACGATCCTTCTCGTGCGACACGGCGAGAGCGAAGGCAACATCGCGCACCGCCTGACTGCCGCGGTCCCGGGCGAACCACTCACCGAGCGGGGACGCGCGCAGGTCGCCGCGCTCGCGCAGCGGTTGCGCGATCGCAAGATTTCCCAGGTTTATGCCTCGCCACTGCTGCGCGCGCAGCAGACCGGGCAGATGTTCGCCGAGGCGTTCGGCGTCGCGATGACGACGACCGACGGCGTGCGCGAATTCAGCATGGGCCGCTGCGACGGCAGCCAGGCCGACGAGGACTGGGCGCACATCGACGCCACGTTCCTGCGCTGGCTCGACGGCGATCTGTCCGCCGAGGTCGACGGCGGCGAGTCCGGCGCGGCGGTTGTCAGCCGGTTCCGCGAGTCGTTGCAGGAGATCGCGGACATGCATCGCGGCGAGACCGTCGTGGTGGTCAGTCATGGCGGGACGATGTGCCTGGCCGTGCCGCGGTGCGCGACCGATGTCGCATCCGACTACGCGCGTGCCCATCCGATGCCCAATTGCGGTGTCGCCGAGATCAGCATCGGCGACCACGCCTGGAGCCTGGAGCAATGGCCCGGCGATCCTGATCGTGGCCCGCACCCGGGCGATCTCGTCGATCTGGTGGGCCGGGCGAGCGCGCTGTGGCTGCGCGCCTCGAGCATCCCCGGCGCATCGGCCACGGCTGATATTCGCGGCGTGCCGTGCGCCCGCTTCGACGTCGACGCCCCCTGGGCCACCCAGGCGGCACTCACCGGGCACGCCGACCCGCTTTCCGCAGAGCATCTGGACGAGGTCCTCGACTGGCTACAGGCCGCGAGTCCCGGATCGTGGCAGGTCGGGGCACGGGTCGAGCAGGTCGACGAACTCGTCCTGGCCGGGCTCAAGCCGACGCTCGAATTGGGTGTCTGGACCATCGACCGGCGATCGCCCTACACGGTGCCCGACGGCATCGAGATCGGCGCGGCCCGCGACGCAGACGAGTTCCTCGAGGTCTACGGGCGAGAGCTTGCTCCGCTCGTCGTGGACCAGATCGGCCTGGCGGGTCGCTCGTTCCTGGTGATGCGCGAACACGGTCAGCCGGTCGGTTGCGCGCGGGTCACCGACGTCGGCGGAACGGCGTACGTCTCGGGCGTCACGGTCCTCGCCCAGCACCGCGGCCGCGGGCTGGGCCGCCTGATGTCGGCCGCGGCGACGAATCAGGCGGTGCGACGGGCGGGCCTGGCGTGGCTGTACTGCGACGACGACGTTGCACCGCTCTACCAAGGCATCGGCTACCGACGGCTGAGCACACACGTCCACCTGGAGCCGGGCGACGGTGTCGGCTTACAGCAATGAAGCCGCGTGCCGTCCGGCCGCCGCTGCCGCGATGAAGTAGGCGTGGTCCTCGTCCAGTCCGCGTCCCATCGTCGAGAGCTCGATCGGCAGCTGCCGCAATGCCGGATCGAGTCCGCCGACGGGCACGGTCACGATGCGATGCCGTCCGCTGAGCGGGGCGAGGCCGTCGGCGACCAGGCGCGCCAGCTCGGGTTCCAGGCCCGTCGGCACGACGAGGTCGGCGCCCGCGAGCGCCACCCGGCCGAACGCGGTGAGCGAGTGATGCGACACGCCCCGATGGCGTTCGCGCGGATCGGCCGCGGAGATCCGCAACGCGCCGACCGGGCGCCCGCCCAGTACCGCCACCGCGTTGACCGCCTCGCCTGCGCTGACGCCGGAGAAGCCCCACGGCGTGCTCGTGCCCAGGTTGCCGGGTCCCTGCGTCAGCACGGCGACATCGGCCTTGAGCACGTGCCGCGCCGCCAGGAGCCCGGTGTGCACGGTGACCGCCTCCAGGTCGCCACCGAAGGACTGCCCGGTGGTCACCGTGCCGCACAGCAGCGAGCGCAGCAAAGCCACGGTGCGGGAGTACCACAGGGGGAGCGCGCCGCCGTCGGTGAGGACGTACGCGATCCGGGCCGACGGCGCGTCGGTGAGAATCCCGGCCAGCACAGCGGGCAGCGCCGAGTGCAGATCAGCCACCACGACCGGCATGTCATCAAGCGATGTCGCCGCGGCAATCACCGCGTGGTGCGGCGAGTCCGGCTCATCCACGCCGAGCACCGTCGCCTGGGCCGGCGTGTAACGCGCCTTCACGAGGTGCCCCGGCCCGGGGGAGTCCGGGGGCAGCCGATCCGGCAACGCCACAACCAGCGCGTGGCCACCGGTGCCGAGTCCGAGGGCAAGCGCGGTCGTGTTCAGCACGACCCGGTCGCCCGGCTCCGGTGTGCCGACCAGCGCGGTGTAGGCCAGCGCCGGCAGGTCGGGCTCGTCCGGTACCCGCACGCCGATTTCGCGCACACCAGACCATTCGCGACGTATATCGAGCACGGTTCCGCTCCGCCATCGGATCACCGCCGCAGAGTAACCGCAGTGCGCGCAGGGCCTGCGATCAGCGATGATCTGAGCATGACAGGCCGGCTCGTGACGGGTGGGCGAGCCGCCGCACGACGCGCCCGCCCGCGCATTAGTTTCGAGGACATGGCGGCACGACGTGCTGAGCGGTTGGTCAATCTGGTCATCTGCCTGCTCTCCACCCGGCAGTTCCTTACCGCCGAGCGCATTCGCGACGCGGTGCCGGGGTACGAGCCGGCCGATGGCGACCCCAAGGCCGACGAGGCGTTCAAGCGGATGTTCGAGCGAGACAAGGCCGAGTTGCGCGATCTCGGCGTCCCGCTGGAGACCGGCCGCAACAGTGTCTTCGACGCCGATGACGGCTACCGCATCACCCGCCGCAAGTACGAGCTCCCCGCGATCGAATTCGACCCGGCCGAAGCTGCCGCCGTGGGCCTGGCCGCGCGCCTGTGGCAGTCGGCCACGCTCGGCACGTCGGCCCGCAATGCGCTGATCAAGCTGCGCGCCGGCGGCACGGATGTCGAGGCCGCATCAGGCGATGCGGCCCTGCCACACGTCGATGCGAGCGACCCGACGTTGCCCGTCTTCCTCGACGCCGCCCGGCACGCCCGCGCCGTCCGATTCGACTACATCAAATCCGGATCCGGCACGCCTGAACGTCGCAGCGTCGAGCCGTGGGGGGTGCTCTCCTGGCGGCGACGGTGGTACGTGGTCGGTTACGACCGCGACCGCGCGGACGTGCGTAGCTTCCGGCTCTCGCGCGTGCAAGGTGATGTCGCGGCGGCCGGCAAGCGAACGTTCGAGCGCCCGCAGAACGTCGACCTGCTCGGCTACGTTGCCGGCCGGCGTCCCGACGACGGGCGGGTCGCGCACGTGCACGTCACCGGCCGGGGCGGCCAGCTGCGCCGCTACGCATCGAGCGAGAACGACGGCGTGCTGACGATCGCCTTCTCCGACGTGAGCTGGCTCGCCCGCACGGTGGCCAGCGCCGGGGCCGGCGCCCGCGTGCTCGACCCGCCGGACGTCGCCGAGGCGGTGCTCGCGCGGCTGCGTGCCGTCGCCGGCAATGCCGAGACCGCGCCGAGGGCCGCATCATGACCGGTGAACGCGAGCGCCTGCCGCGCCTGCTCGCACTCGTCCCGTACCTGCAGGCCCACGACGGCATCGCCATCGAACAGGCCGCCGACGATTTCGGCATCAGCGAGGATCAACTGCGCCGCGACCTGCAACTGCTGTGGATGTGCGGGTTACCCGGTCACGGCCCCGGCGACCTGATCGATCTGTCCTTCGACGGTGACTCGGTCTCGGTCATCTTCGACGCCGGGATGTCGCGCCCGTTGCGGCTCACCGCCGAGGAGGCACTGCCGCTTGTCGTCGCCTTGCGCACGCTCGCCGAGACGCCGGGCGTGACCGATCGCGACGCCGTCGAGCGCGCGCTGGCAAAGGTCGAGTCCGCGGCGAGCGGCTCGGTCGAGGCGAACACCGTCGCGGTCGAACTCGACCGCGTCTCCGCACTGATCCCGGTGCTGCAGAGCGCGATCGACAACGGACGCGCGCTCGCCCTGCGGTACTACACGGCCACCCGCGACGAAACCACCGACCGCGTCATCGACCCGATGCGCCTGTTCGAGATGGACGGGCGAAGCTACCTCGAGGCGTGGTGTCGCCGCGCAGAGGGCATGCGGGTGTTTCGGGTCGACCGCATCGACAAGGCCGACGTCCTCGACGAGCCAGCCAATCCACCGCCCGACGCGGAGCTGCGCGACCTCAGCGAAGGCATCTTCACCCCGGCTCCGGAGCATCTGCTCGCGGTGCTGCGGGTCGCCCCGGACTACGCCTGGGTCGCCGATTACTACCCGACCGAAAGCGACACGACCGACGCGGACGGACGCCAGGTGATCAGCGTTCGCGTGGCCGACCCGGCCTGGGTGAAGGCCCTGGCTCTGGGCTCGGCGGGAAAGGTCGAAGTGCTCTCGCCCGGGTGGCTGGCAGAGTCGATCCGCGACGAGGCGATCTCGGCGCTGGCGGCATACGCGGGCCAGTAGAGTTCGGCGCGTGTCCTGGATCGTCGGCGTCGTGTGGGCAGTCGCGCTGCTCATCGCGCTGACGGTGCTCGGCTTCTGCGGCTACGACGTCGCCTGGAAGTCGAAGCGACTCGCGAAGGACCTCGAAGGTATGCGAACACTTCGCGATCAGCTCGCTTCGTTGCACAAGCAGGTCACCGCCGCACAGCAGCGCCTGCCCGGCCGTCGGGGCGAATGAGCCGACCGTGCGCCTGAAGATCCGACTGCGTCGCCGAAAGCGCGACCCCGAAGGGCGCATGTCGGTTATCGACCACCTGCGCGAACTACGCCACCGGATCATCGTTTCGCTTCTCATCGTTGCCGCGGGCGCGATCCTCGGCTGGATCTTCTACGACCCGATCCTGCGCTTCCTCGAGCACCCGTACTGCTCGGTGCCGTACAAGCACCGATTCCCCGGTACTGACACAGGCTGCCACCTGGTCTTCAACCAGGTACTCGCCGGCTTCACGACCCGCCTGAAGGTCTCGCTCATCTCCGGCGCGGTCTTGACCAGCCCGTTGTGGCTGTATCAGATCTGGGCGTTCATCACGCCCGGCCTGCGCAAGAACGAGCGCAAGTACACGGTGTGGTTCGTCGCCGCGTCCACGGTGCTCTTCGCGGCCGGTGTCGCGCTGGCCTACGCGGTCATCGCGAAGGGCCTGCGGGTGCTCATCCTCGCGGCGGGATCGGGAACCCAGGCGCTGCTCACCATCGACAGCTACCTGTCCTTCGTGACGTTGATGCTCGTCATCTTCGGCGCGTCCTTCGAGCTACCCCTGATCGTCGTGATGGCGAACATGGCGGGCGTCCTGCCGGCCAAATGGCTCAGGAAGTCACAGCGCATCGCGATCTTCCTGATCTTTCTGTTCGCTGCCGTGGCGACACCGAGCACCGATCCGTTCACCATGTGCGCGATGGCCGCGCCGATGTGCATCCTGTTCGAGGGCGCGGTCCTGTTCGCGGTCATCCACGACCGCCGAAAGGCACGCCGCAAGGCAGAAGCGAGGGCACTGGCCCCCGAGAGCGACGATGACGACGACGTGCCGTCGAGGATCGATCCGATCCCGCGCAGCCTCGACGAACCGTGGACGGAGACGACCTGAGCACCCATCGCATCGCCCTCGTCGTCAACCCGGCCTCAGGGCTGGGGCGCGCCGGGGGACTGGCCGGCTCGGTCCGGCAGCAACTGTCGGCCCGCGCCGAGGTCGCGATCTTCGCCGGCACGTCGGCCGCCGAGTCGCAGCAGTTGCTCCACTCGGTCGCGGGTCGTTACGACGCGGTCGCGGTGCTGGGCGGCGACGGCGTCGTTCATCTGGCTTTGCAGGCTCTCGCCGGCGGGCAGACGCCGTTGGGCATCATCCCCGCCGGAACCGGCAACGACATCGCCGACACCCTCGGCCTACCCGGCCATCCGCACGAGGCCGCCGACGCCGTGCTCGACGCGCTGGATGCATCGTCGGTGCGGTCCATCGACCTCGGCCGCACCGACGACGGGTGCTGGTGGGCGACGATCCTGTGTGCGGGCTTCGACTCCGCCGTCAACGAGCGCGCCAACCGAATGCGGTGGCCACGCGGGCCCCGGCGCTACGACCTCGCCATCGTGGCCGAGATGCTGCGCCTGCGAGCCAGGCCGTTCACCGTGCACCTCGACGGCACAGAGCACGCGATGCTCGCGACGCTGGTCGCCGTGGGCAACGCTCCGCAGTACGGGGGCGGGAAGCTGATGACGCCGCACGGTCGGATGGACGACGGCCGCTTCGCGGTGACCGTCGTCGGGCCGGTCAGCCGCCGCACCCTCGGCCGGCTCGCCCCGACGCTGGCTCGCGCCGGCCACATCGGGCATCCGGCGGTGTCGACCTACACCGCGCGCAGCGTCACCCTCGACGCACCCGACACGGTTGCCTACGCCGACGGCGAGCGCATCGGGCCGCTGCCCGTGACCACGACCTGCATGCCGTCGGCGATCGGCATTCTCATACCGCCGGGCCTGATCGGGCGCGGCCTGGGCGGATGAGCGTCAGCAAGGTCCCTTGTCGCAACCGTCTAGGCTGCGGCGCGATCGGCGAGCGGGCGGCGACGCAGCGCCGTGTCGGCCAATGCCTGCGGTGGGAAGGGCGCGTTCGGGCTGTAGAGATTCGCGCCGGGCGCGACGATCTCGTCGATCCGGTCGAGAGTCGCGTCGTCGAGGGTCAACGAGGCGCCCTTGTGCAGGTCCTCCAACTGCTGCATGGTGCGCGGCCCGATGATCGCCGAGGTCACTGCGGGATGCGCGACGGTGAACGCGATGGCTAGTTCGGGCAACGTGCAGCCGAGGCCGTCGGCGAGTTCGACGAACTGTTCGACCGCGTCGAACTTGGCGGCATTGGCCGGGATCGACGGATCGAAGCGGCCCGGATTGATCGCCGGCCGGCCGCTCGACAGATCGACGGGCTGGCCCTTGCGGTACTTGCCGGTGAGGAATCCGAAAGCAAGCGGGCTCCAGACCAGCACGCCCATCCGGTAGCGCCGGCACGTAGGCAGCACGGATGCCTCGATCCCGCGGGCCAGCAGCGAGTAGGGCGGCTGCTCGGTCCGAAACCGGCCGAGGCCTCGGCGTTCGGCGACATAGTGGGACTCGGCGATCTCCTCGGCGGGGAACGTCGAGGTGCCGAATGCGCGGATCTTTCCTTGCCGCACGAGGTCGCTCAGCACGGACAGCGTCTCCTCGACGTCGGTCGAGGGGTCCGGGCGGTGGACCTGGTAAAGATCGATCCAGTCGGTCTGCAGGCGGCGCAGACTCTCCTCGACCTCCTTGAGGATCCAGCGGCGGGAGTTGCCGCTGCGGTTCGGCCCGTCGCCCATCGGGAAGTACACCTTGGTGGCGAGCACGATGTCGTCGCGACGCCCGCGCAGTGCCTTGCCCACGATCTGCTCTGATTCGCCGGCGGAGTACATGTCGGCGGTGTCGACGAAATTGATCCCCTGGTCGAGGGCGGCGTGGATGATGCGAATGCAGTCCTCATGATCGGGATTGCCGACTGCGCCGAACATCATCGCCCCGAGGCAGTGCACGCTGACCTCGATACCGGTACCACCGAGTTTGCGGTAACGCATGGAAAGGCTCCTTCTGGCCGTGCTGGTTGGCGACCCCAGTGTGGGGATCAGATGCGCGGGCCGGCTCAGTGCCCGCGGCGAGCGGGGGAGTCGCCCACGATTCGCAGCCTAAAAGCTAGATCCGACTCTAGGTCAAGCCGCTATCGTCGACGGCATGCACGAGGCCGCACCAAGTTTGAGCATCGGACAGGTCGCCGAGCGAACCGGATTGAGCGTGCATGCATTGCGCTTCTACGAACGCGAAGGCATCCTCGCCAATCCGGTGCGCCGCGGTCCCGGCGGGCGGCGCGTCTACACCGAGGACGACGTCGAGTGGCTGACGCTGTGCATCATCCTGCGCGCGTCCGGCATGCCACTGCCCGCCGTCCGCGAGTACACCGACCTGGTCAGGCACGGAGCCGGTAACGAGAAGGAGCGGCTCACGCTGCTGCGCGCGCACGAGGAGCGGGTGACGAGCCAGATCGCCCAGCTCAAGCAGAGCCTCGACCTGATCAAGTTCAAGGTCGCCGTATACGAAGACATCCTCGACCAGGCACCACCGAGCAGTGCGCCGCGCCGCAGAATGCCTGAGCGCGGCGGCTAGTGTTCGGCGGTGACGCGAATTCCCGCCGCGGCGGCTCGAATGTCCACAGTGGACAGACTCGGCACCGTCGCGGTCGCCTCGAGTTGTGGGTAGGTGCTCAGCACGCCGAGCACCGGTATACCTGCGGCCAGACCGGCCTGCACACCGGCCGGTGCATCTTCGACGACCAGGCAGCGATCCGGACGAAAGCCCAGGCGGCTCGCCGCGATCAGGTAGCACGCCGGGTCGGGCTTGCCCGTGTCGACGTCATCGGAGGTGACGAGCACCTGCGGCATCGGCAGCCCCGCCGCGGCGATGCGCGCCAGTGCCAGGCGCAGGTCGCCGCTCGTCACGATCGCCCAGCGCAAGGTCGGCAGCGTCCGAAGCACCGCCAGCGCGCCCGGAGTCGGGGTCACGTCGGTGTCTGCGGCCTGGGCAACGAGCATCTCGTCGGAAAGGCGTCGCGCTTCGTGCGGCGACAGTCCGGGGGCCACCGTCGCGAACACCTCGGGCGCGGGAATGCCATGCACATACGGCTCGAACGCGCTAAACGGGATGTTCAACGCGATCGCCACGCGATGCCAAGCGCGCAGCACGCTTGCCGACGAGTCGACCAGCGTGCCGTCGAGGTCGAACAGGACGGCATCACCCGCAAAATTCAGCACCGGGCCAGTCGCGCGGAGCCCGCACTCTAGGCTGAGAGGTATGTCCGCGCCGGCCGACCGGTACGCCGCCGCCCGGCAACGAGCACGACACCCACTTTTCCATGCGTTCCACGCCGGCTACCCGTTCGACCTCGATCCCTTCCAGCGGCAGGCATGCCTCGCCCTCGAAGACGGCCACGGGGTGCTCGTGTGCGCGCCGACCGGCGCCGGCAAGACGATCGTCGGCGAGTTCGCGGTTCACCTCGCGCTCGCCGCCGGGCAGAAGTGCTTCTACACGACACCGATCAAGGCGCTGTCGAATCAGAAGTACAACGACCTTGTCGACAGGCACGGAGCCGAGTCGGTCGGGCTGCTGACCGGCGACAACGCGATCAACGCGTCGGCGCCCATCGTCGTGATGACGACCGAGGTGCTGCGCAACATGCTCTACGTGGGCAGCGCGGCGATCTCAGGTCTGGGATACGTCGTGATGGACGAGGTCCACTATCTCGGTGACCGCTTCCGCGGCGCCGTCTGGGAGGAAGTGATCATCCACCTTCCGGCGTCAGTGCGGCTGGTCTCGCTGTCGGCCACCGTGTCGAACGCCGAGGAGTTCGGTGACTGGCTGATCTCCGTGCGCGGCAACACCGAGGTCGTCGTGCACGAGACCCGCCCGGTGCCGCTATGGCAGCACATGATGGTCGGCACCCGAATGTTCGACCTGTTCGCCGCTGATCAGTCCACTGTGGACCCGGAGTTGCGACGATTCGTCAACAATCGGATGCGCCAGGTCGACCCCGGGCTGCACGGGCGGCGCCCGCCGCGGGGTTGGCGCCCGCCCCATCGTCCCGACGTGATCGCACGCCTGGACAGCGAGGCACTGCTGCCGCTCATCACGTTCATCTTCAGCCGGGCGGGCTGCGACGCCGCGGTGCGCCAATGCGTCCAGTCCGGGCTGTGGCTGACCGAACCGGACGAACGCGATGAGATCACCACCGTCGCCGAACGCCATACCGGTGGCATCCCGGCCGAGGATCTTGACGTGCTCGGCTATTGGGACTGGCTCGACGGGCTGCGCCGAGGGGTGGCCGCGCATCACGCCGGGTTGATCCCGGCGTTCAAGGAGACGGTCGAGGAGCTGTTCGTGCGCGGCCTGGTGCGCGCCGTCTTCGCCACCGAGACGTTGGCCCTGGGCATCAACATGCCCGCACGTACCGTCGTGCTCGAAAGGTTGTCAAAGTTCAACGGCGACGCCCATGCCGACATAACGCCGGGTGAGTACACCCAGTTGACCGGCCGGGCCGGCCGGCGCGGCATCGACATCGAAGGCCACGCGGTTGTGCTGTGGAGTCCCGAGGTCGACCCGGCTCGGGTCGCGGGCCTCGCATCGACGCGGACGTATCCGCTGCGGTCGTCGTTTCGGCCGTCGTACAACATGGCGGTCAATCTCGTCGGCCAGATGGGACGCCAGGCGGCGCGGCAGTTGCTCGAAGCGTCGTTCGCCCAGTTCCAGACCGACCGGTCGGTCTCAAGTCTGATCAGACAGATCCACCGAAGTGAGGCAACGCTCGCCGAGTACACCGAACAGATGCGATGCGACCGCGGTGACTTCGCGGAGTATGCCGCGCTGCGGCGGGAACTGTCCGACCATGAGGCGGCGACTGCCCGCGAAGGAGCGCGCAAGCGTCGCGGCGCCGTAGCGGCCTCGCTCGAAGCGCTGCGTGTCGGCGACGTCATCCAGGTGCCACGCGGGCGCCGAGCCGGGCTCGCCATCGTGCTCGACCCCGGCATACATCCACACGACGACCCGCGGCCGCTCGTACTCACCGAGGCACGCTGGTCCGGACGGCTCGCGCTGACCGATTTCCCCACATCGGTCGAGGTGCTGGCCACGGTGCGGGTGCCCAAGCATTTCAATCACCGTTCACCGCAGGAACGGCGTGATCTCGCCTCAACCCTGCGTGCCGTCGACGCCCCGCCGGCGCGGCGGCCCGCCCGCAACGGTGCGTCGTCCACTCCGGACACGCAGATCGAGACGCTGCGCGCCGCGGTTCGGGCCCACCCCTGCCATGCCTGCCCCGACCGGGAGACGCACGCGCGCTGGGGCGAGCGCTTTGCCCGCCTGGACCGCGAGAACGCGGCCCTGCGGCGGCGGATCGAGGGACGCACCAAGTCGCTCGGCAGGATGTTCGACCGGATCTGCAGCCTGCTCGACGCCCGCGGCTACCTGGCCGCGGACGAAACCACACCGGCCGGGCTCCGTCTTGCCCGCATCTGGTCCGAATCGGACCTGCTGGTGGCCGAATGCCTGCGCGCCGGCGTGTGGGACGGCCTCGATCCGGCCGAACTCGCCGCAGTCGTGTCGACGCTGGTGTACGAGGCGCGCCGCGACGAGACGCCGAGCGAGCGGATGCCGACCGCCGGCGTCCGGGACGCACTCGCGGCAACCGTACGGATCTGGGCAGACCTGGCCGACAGCGAGGCCGACCTCGGTCTGCCGCGCAGCCGGGAGCCACAGCTCGGCTTCGCCTGGGCCGCGTACCGGTGGACGAAGAGCGAACGCCTCGATCGCGTCCTCACCGCCACCGCCGATGCGGGCGCCGAGATGTCGGCAGGCGACTTTGTGCGCTTGTGCAAGCAGCTACTCGATCTGCTCGACCAGATCGCCGACGCTCCCGCGCCCAGCGGCGCGGCACGGCACGTCGCCGGTCAGGCCCGGACGGCGTCCAGGGCCATCCGGCACGGGGTCGTTGCGCAGAGCATGTTGCCCTGATCGATACGGTTGGCCGGATCCGCAGTAGCGTATGGACAACCGGTGCAGGTGCTCCGGACGGGAGAGGCAGCACATGACATCCGACAACAGCGGGCCGGGGCAGTCAGGCCAGCACGATCAGCCGTGGCAGGCGCCGCAATCGCCCCAGCCTGCGCAGCAGTCCAGCCCGTGGGCGCCCGATCCGCCCAACCCTCCCGCCACAGACGAGCCCGACCCCTCGGTCGGAACGGAATCCGACGTCGAGGAAGAAGAAGACGCCACAACGATCCGCCAGATTCCCAGGTACCCGCCGCCCCCGCCCATCAGTGGGAGCGACGCACCGACCACGAGCTACGGCCAGTTCTCCGCGCACGAGCCCCCGGCGCCGGGCTTCGGGGCGCCGAGCTCGCAACCTGCGCCGCCGGCACCACCTGCACCCGGCGAGCCGCTGTCCTGGCAGGCGCCGAGCGGGCCGCCCGCAGCCGCGGCGCCAGATTCCCCGCGAGGTGCGGACGACGCGGCCGACCGAACGCAGGCGTTCTCCCGTTCCGACCTGCAGTTCGGCCAGCCGAACCCGCCTGCGTCGACTCAGCAGATGCCAGACCTGCCGCAATCGGGGCCGCCGCCGTACGAGCCGCAGGGCTACCCGCCACCGCAGCAGCCGTATCAGGCTCCGGCGCAGCCGCCCCGGCAACAGCAGTCGTACTCGCAGCAGAGCCCGCCTCCGCCGGCCTATCAGCCACCGGCCTATCCGCCGGCACAGCAGAACTACCCGTCGAGCCAACCCGCCTACGGCCAGCCGCCGTACCAGTCCGAGCAGAGCTACCCCACCCAAAGCTACGAGCAGTCCAGCTACTCGCAGCAATACGGCGAACAGCAGTACGGGCAACAGCAGTACGGTCAGCAGCTCTACGGCCAGCAGTACGGGCAACAGCAGCCCGCCTACTCGCCCTACTCGGCCGGACCGAAGAAGAAGGCGCGGGTCGGGCTCTGGGTTTCCATCGCGGCAGCGGTGGTCATCATCGCGATCGGCGCGGTTGCGTTCCTCACCAAACCGGCGTTCCTCGGCTTCAAGAAGGTTCTCGACCACACCGCGGTCGAGAACACGGTCAAGCAGGGCGGCTACACCAACGTCAAGTGCAATGACGGCAAGAACCCGACGGTGAAGAAGGGCGCCACCTTCACCTGTACCGCTGACGGTGGCAAGAAGGTCACGGTGACCATCACCGACACCAAGGGCAACTACACCTGGAGCCCGGCGAGCTGATCAGCCGAGCGCTCGGGCGATCGCGTTCAACACGCGGTTGACCGAGCGCTCAATGCCGTAACGGTCGGCGAGCTCGACAAGCGTCGCCGCATCTGCCGGCGTCGCCGGAAGGTTGTCCGCGACATCCGCGACCGGAGCGTCGGTTCGGCCGCGGACAACGGCCGGCGCCACGGCCAGGTAGTCACGCGCCGCTCGGATCTTCGCCGCGGCACCGGCCGGGAACCCGTCATCGCCGGATTGCGCTGCCGCGACGATCTCTTCGATGGCGCCGAACTTCACCACGAGCGCCGCCGCCGTCTTGGCCCCGATTCCGGAGACGCCGGGCAAGCCGTCGCTCGGATCGCCACGCAGCGCGGCGAAGTCGGCATAGTGCGCGGCCGGCACGCCGTATCGCGCCTGCACCTCTTCGGGCCCGAGGTCCTCGAGCTTCGCGACGCCACGCCCGGTGTAGAGCACCCGCACCCGGGGGGTCGCCAGTGCCATCAGGTCACGGTCGCCGGTGACCACCTCGCACGGTTCGCGGTCGCGGGCGGCGAGCGTGGCGATCACGTCGTCAGCCTCGAATCCCTCGGCGCCCGCCGTCGAGAGCCCGAGAGCGGCGAGAACGTCGAGCAGCACCGGTATCTGCGGGACCAGGGCGTCGGGAATCGCCTCCTCGCCATTTCGCGCCACGCGATGCGCCTTGTAGGACGGCACCAACTTGACACGGAACGCAGGACGCCACGACAGATCCAGGCAGGCGACGAAGCGCGACGGGCGCCGCCGCTCGACCAACGTGGCCGTCATGTCAAGGAAGCCGCGCACGGCATTGACCGGCATGCCGTCCGGGGCGGTCACCGATTCGGGCACGCCGTAGAACGCGCGGAAGTAGAGGCCGGCGGCGTCGACCAGCATCAGCGTCACGCAGTGGACGGTAACGTGCGCACGGTGCTGAGCGTGATCGGAGAAGCCATCGTCGATCTCGTCGACACCGGCGATCACGCGACGTATTCGGCGCATCCGGGCGGTAGCCCGCTCAACGTCGCGGTCGGCCTGGCGCGGCTTGGGCACCGGGCCGAGCTGATGGCCCGGTTCAGCGGGGACGCGTTCGGTCGGCTGCTGCGCGCACACGCCGAGCGCAACGGTGTGGGTCTCGCCGCCGCGGTGTCGGCAACCGAACCGGCGTCGTTGGCGGTGACGACGCTCGATGCGCAGGGCCGGGCGCACTACGACTTCTACCTCGAGGGCGCGGCGGACTGGCAGTGGACCGACACCGAGCTGCGGGTGCCCACCGGCACGAGCATCCTGCACACCGGCTCCCTGGCGTCCTGGGTTGCGCCGGGCGATGACCGGATCGTCGAACTGCTCCGGCGGATGCGCGAGGACGTGCTGATCAGCTACGACCCGAACGTGCGGCCGGGCCTGCTCGGATCACCGCAGCGCGCTCGTGGGCTTGTCGAGCGCGTGGTCGAGACAGCGCACGTGGTGAAGGCGAGCGACGAGGACATCGCCTGGCTGTATCCGGAGAGTCCGACCGACACGGTCGCCCAACGCTGGCTTGCGCTCGGTGCGTTGGCCGTCGTCGTGACCCGCGGCGCGCAGGGTGCTACCGGCCACCGGTCGGGGCAGGCACCGCTCACCCTCAGGGGCCGCGAGGTACCAGTGATCGACACGATCGGCGCAGGCGATGCGTTCACGTCCGGGCTGCTCGGCGGCTTGGCCCGCGCCGGCGTTCGAGACGGTGCGGGACTTGCCGGTGTCGACCTCGCCGGCGTGCTCGACGAGGCGATTCTGGTTGCCGCCCTGACCTGTGCGCGCGCCGGCGCCGACCCGCCCACGGCAGCCGAGGTTGAGGCGGCGATGCGCGGCGCTCAGTAGACGCTGTGCGCCGGGTCGGTCGAGCCGCGCACGACAAGTTCGATCGGCAAGACCTTGACGAACGGTTCGGCGTCGGGCTCGGTGATGGCGTCGAGCACCCGGGCCGTGAGGTCCTCGGCCTGCTCGGCCACCGGCTGGCGCACCGTCGACAGATCCAGCAGCGACGCGCTCTCGTGATCGTCGAAGCCGATCACTGCGACGTCCTGCGGCACCCGCAGCCCAGCCCGCCGGATGGCGCGGATGGCGCCGTAGGCCATCTCGTCCGACTCGGCGAACACAGCGGTCGGGCGGCGCGGGAGTTCGAGCAGCGACCGCGTAGCGGCCTCGCCGCCGTCGACCGTGAAGTAGCCGAGGATCTCCAGTTCCGGGTCGTAGGCGATGCCGGCCGCGCGCAGCGCGTCCAGGTAGCCGACGCGCCGATGATGCGGCGGAGTGAAGCGCATCGGGTCGTTGGTGTCGCCCCCGATCAGGGCGATGCGCCGATGCCCGAGTTGGACGAGGTGCCGCACCGCGGTGCGAGCGCCTTCCTGGTCGTCGATCCGGGTGGAGTGCACGCCGTGACGATCGACACCGACCATCCCGACGGGCACGCCGAGTTCGTGCAGGGCGGCCGCTTCGGCGTCGCTGAGCACCAGGCTCGCGATCACGATCGCATCGACGCGCTTGCGCACGGGCATCAGTTTGAAGAAGCGTTGCCGGCCCTGCTCGTCACCCAGGTTGTAGAGCAGAAGGTCGAACCCTGCCTGGCCCAGCACGTTCTCGACTGCGCTGAGGACTTCGGCGAAATACCAGCGATGCACGAACGGGACGACGACGCCCACCGTCGCGGTTCGTCCGCTGGCCAGCCGGGCCGCGAACGGTGACGCCACGTAGTTGAGCTCCTCCGCGGCGGCGAGCACCCGGCCACGTGTCGCGTCGGCGACGTCGGGGAGCCCGCGAAGCGATCGCGACACGGTGGCGATGGACACGCCAGCAAGCTTCGCGACGTCCTCGATGCTGGAAGTCATAACCCTGCCTGCCACCGTGACGTAGGTTCGTCGACCCGCTCTTGATCGTGCACGCCCGCGACCCACACCCGAGGCCGCCGCGATGTTCGATCGCGCGGGGCGCCTCCCACGACCCGGCTGGCGGAGTGCTTCGCCCGGAACCGTAACCCATTGTGAGCGGCAGGCAAACCGAACGGCATGCTGGATGACGTGCGCACTCTCTACCGCAACGCCCGCATTTACACCCCTGCCACACCCGACGCGACGGCGATGCTTGTCGACGGCCCCAGAATCGCCTGGATTGGCGCCGAAACAGCCGGGTCTGGTGGGCCTGGCGGGTCCGGTGAGTCTGGTGGGTCGGCCGAACGCACGGTGGATCTCGGCGGCGCATTCGTGACGCCGGCGTTCGTCGACGCACACACTCACGCGACGCGAACCGGCTTGACGCTCACCGGCCTGGACCTTTCACCAGCCGAGTCGCTCGCCGACGCGCTCGATCGCGTCGAGCGGCACAGCCGCGCAAGCCGCGGCCGGCCGGTCCTCGGGCACGGCTGGGACGAGACGCGTTGGCCCGAACGGCGCGCTCCGACCGCGCACGAACTCGATCGGGCCGGGTACGGCGGACTGGTCTACATCTCCCGGGTCGATGCCCACTCGGCCGTCGTGTCGTCTGCACTGCTGGCGGCCACGTCCGGAGTTGGCGCGCTGCCCGGCTACCGGTCCGACGGCTGGCTCACGACCGACGCCCACGATGCGGCGCGCCTGGTGGCGTTCGGATCGCTTCGCCCCTCGACGATCCGTGACGCCCAGCGGGCCACCCGGGCCCGTGCGGCGACGCTCGGTATCGGCTGCCTGCACGAGATGGCGGGCCCGGAGATATCGAGCGCCGACGACCTGTCAGCACTGCTCACGCTGGCTGAGTCCGAGCCAGGCCCGGAGATCGTCGGATACTGGGGTGAACTGCTCGGCATCGACCTCGCCCTCGAACTCGGAGCTGTCGGGGCGGCCGGCGATCTGTTCTGTGACGGCTCGATCGGCTCGCACACCGCGGCCCTGCGCGAGCCGTACGCAGACGCGCCCGACACGAGCGGCCATCTGCGCTACAGGGCCGACGAAATCGCCGAGCACGTCCGGCGGTGCAACGACGCCGGGCTGCAAGCCGGATTCCACGCCATCGGCGACGCCTCGATCGACACGATTCTCGACGCATTCGCCGAGGTGGGCCCGTCTGCGGGCGCGGGGCACCGCATCGAGCACGCCGAGATGGTCCGCGACGCGGAACGCCTGGCCGCGTGTGGCCTGACCGCATCGATGCAACCTGCGTTCGACGCGGCCTGGGGCGGAACGGCCGGCATGTACGCGCAGCGGCTCGGCGAGCAGCGAGCACGAGGCCTCAATCGGTTTGCCGAACTCGCCGCTGCCGGAGTCGCGCTGGCGTTCGGTTCGGACTCGCCGGTGACCCCGATGCACCCGTGGGCCGCGATCCGCGCCGCCGCGTACCCGTCCGACCCGGATGCAGCGATCAGCCCGGCAGCCGCGTTCGCGGCACACAGCAGCGGTGGGTGGCGAGCCGCGCGGCTCGACAGCGACGGCTCCGGCACGATCGCGCCCGGCGCGCCCGCGACGTTCGCGGTGTGGCGCACCGGCGCACCCACGATCGGCACGGCGACACAGCCGCAGGCCGGGACGGGTCTGCCGGATGTTCGGCCCGGGGTCGAGCTGCCGACCTGCCTTCGCACCGTCGTTCGCGGCGAGACGATCTTCGAGACCGACTGAGTGGCGCGCCTCGCCGAGCCCGACATTTCCGGCGCATGACGGCGCGCACCGGCGCACGATCAAGTTGGCACCGCCTCGAGACCTGTGCCGGGCGATGAGCGGGGATACTGGCCAGATGCATCTGCCGCGCACCGACCGGGTCGATCCGGTTGCGCCGGTTCGCGCCCGCTGGGCCGCACTCATCTCGGTCGGTGCCGGACTCGCGGGCGTGCTCGCCTTCCCCCGATTCGGCGTGTGGCCGCTGGCGTTCCTCAGCGTCGCCTCGTTCAGCGTGGCCGTGCACGGCCGTCGCGCTCGCACCGGGGCCTGGCTGGGCTTCGTCTACGGAGCGGCGTTTTTCGTACCCGTGCTGCATTGGACCGGCGTGTACGTGGGCCCGGTGCCCTGGCTGATCCTCGCCGCGGCAGAGGCCGGTTACTTCGCGGGCATGGGCGCCATCCTCACCCAGGTGCAGAAGCTGCCGTTCGCTCCGCTGTGGATCGGCGTGACCTGGGTGCTGCAAGAGGCGGCCCGCGACTGGGAACCCTTCGGCGGTTTCCCGTGGGCGCGGCTGGCTTTCAGCCAGGCGGAGTCACCGCTGCGCTGGCTTGCGGCACTGGGCGGTGCGCCACTACTGACCTTCGCCGTCGCCCTGGGCGGCGGTGCGCTTGCCCAGCTGATCCTGGCGGCACGCATCCAGGCGTGGCGGGCAACGGCGCTGGGTGCGGCGCTGCTCGTTGCCGTACCCGTGCTCGGTCTCGTGCTCGGCGTCGCGCTGCGGCCGGCTTCGGATAGTCATGGACGGACGACGACCATTGCCGTCGTGCAGGGCAGCGTCCCTGACCGCGGCCTCGGATTCGAGGACCGGCCACGGCAGGTCCTTGACAACCACGTCAACGAGACATTGAAGCTTGCCGCGCAGATAAGGGCCGGGTCGCAGCCGAAACCGAGCCTCGTCGTCTGGCCGGAGAACTCATCCGACCTCGACCCCTACACGAACCCCCAGGCGGCGGCCGAGATCACCCGAGCGGTCAAGGCGGTCGGCGCGCCTATTCTGGTCGGCGCCATTCTCGACGGGCCGGGGCCGAACCATGACCGCAACGTCGGCATTCTCTGGTCACCGACCACGGGGCCAGGTGCCACGTACACCAAGCGGCACCCGGTGCCCTTCGGTGAATACATCCCGCTGCGCAACCTCGCCAAGGTGTTCAGTTCGAAGGTCGGCCTGGTCGAGCGCGACATGGTGGCCGGTCACGGCAACGGCCTGCTGACCGGCGCGCCGGTCCCGATCGGCGACGTCATCTGTTTCGAGGTGGCCTACGACAGCCTCGTGCGTTCGTCAGTCAGCGCAGGCGCCCAGTTGCTCGTGATCCAGACGAACAACGCGACGTTCGGGCACACCGCCGAGACTTATCAGCAACTGGCCATGAGCCAGCTGCGCGCTGTCGAACACGCACGCACGGTGGTCCAGGTGTCGACGACCGGCGTCTCGGCGGTCATCGGGCCCGACGGCAACATCCGGCAACGCACGGGAGCCCTGTTCACCCCTGGCATCCTGGTCGCCGACATCCCGCTACGCACAACCGATACCCTGGCGACTCGGCTCGGCGCGATCCCGGAGTATGCGATGGCGAGCGCCGCTGTACTCGCGCTCGCCTGGTCGTTGTGGGCCGCACGGCTCGCCCGTCGCAAGGCGACGCAAGGCTCGGCCGGCGACGAGGCAACCGATCTGGAGGAGATGGTGAGCGCGTGACCGGACGTCCGTGCGCGGCGGCAACAGTGGACGCCTGGTGAGGCCGTCGGATGCAGATGCCGATCTCGGTCGGATCCTCGTCGTCATCCCGACCTACAACGAACGCGACAACATCGAACCGATCCTCAACCGGGTACGGGCGTCGGTGCCGGCCGCGCACGCGCTGATCGTCGACGACGGCAGCCCGGACGGCACGGGCAAGATCGCCGACGAACTCGCCTCCGCCGACACTCGCGTTCACGTGCTGCACCGCACGACGAAGACGGGCTTGGGCGGCGCCTACATCGCGGGCTTCGCCTGGGGCCTCGAGCACGACTACGACGTGCTCGTCGAGATGGACGCGGACGGCTCGCACGCGCCGGAACAGTTGCCCCGCCTGCTCGACGCGCTCGCCGGCGCCGACCTCGTCCTGGGTTCGCGGTGGGTGCCCGGTGGCACGGTCGTCAACTGGCCCAAGTCGCGCGAGTTGCTCTCGCGCAGCGCCAACCTGTACACGCGGGTGGTGCTCGGTATCGACCTGCGCGATTCAACCGGTGGCTATCGCGCCTACCGGCGCGCCGTACTCGAGGACATCGACTACGGCTCGGTGGTCTCGGAGGGGTACTGCTTCCAGGTCGACCTCGCGTGGCGCACCGCGCGCAAGGGTTTCCGGGTCGTCGAGGTGCCGATCACCTTCGCCGACCGCGAACGCGGCGAAAGCAAGATGAGCAGCACCATCGTTCGTGAGGCACTGGTACGGGTCACCCAATGGGGCGTCCGCCATCGCAGTTCTCAGCTCAAGCAGTTGGTGACCGGTCGAACCGACCGGTAATTGCGGCGCCGGCCGCGCCGCAGCTGCGAGGTCAGGCCGACTTGGCTCCGCGCCGTGCGCGCAGCACGTCAAGGCGCTCGGCAAGCACTTCTTCGAGATCGGCGACCGTGCGCCGCTCCATCAGCATGTCCCAGTGCGTGCGCGGCGGCTTTACCTTCTTCGTCTCGGGAGCCGGTCCGTCGACCAGTTGAGCCGCGGCTCCGTCCAGACGGCATTCCCACGTCGCGGGAACCTCGGCCTCCTCGGAGAAGGGGACCGTGAACTCGTGACCACGTGGGCACGCGTACGCGGCGAGGTTGCGTGGGGCGGGTTCGGCGCCGTACTCGGTCTCGTAACTCACAGCGCCCATCCGACTGCCCCGAAGGGTTCGATCTGCCATAGTGGGCACCTCCCGAACTGTCTGTTCAATAACTTCCGGCTAGCCAACGAACGAGGCGCCGCCAGGATTCCCGGCAACGACTCAGACGAAACATCCGGGCGAATTCGTACCGATTTGAGGAGAGCACACCGATGGCAGTGCGCCGTCATTCCAGCACTACTGGCTTAGACGTATCTGACGTCAGTTCGGTTGCCTCGACAGCACAAGCCGTCCAGTATGCCCGCAAGATCGGCCTTGCCCTGGGCGCGGGGCGCCTCGCCATGGGCGGCGCGTTCCTGGCCTACCCGGTGGCCTCGGTGCGTCTGCTCGGCCTGGATTCGGCCACCGCGTCGCGCGTCGCCTGGCTCGCCCGGATGGCCGCGGTGCGCGATGCCGCTCTGGGCGCCGGCACCGTGGCGAGCACGGCGGCGCGCCGGGGCCAGAGCGCATGGCTGCTGGCCGGCGCGTGCACCGACGCTGCCGATGCCGCAGTCATTGCGCTCGCCGTCCGAGCGGGCAGGCTCAGCCGCGGCCGCGGCTATCTGGTCGCCGCGGGTGCGGTGGGCACGGCGCTCGCCGGACTCGGTAGTGCGGCCGGCCTGCTCCGGCGTTCGCGCTGAGCGGATCACGCCGCCCGGCCCGCCCCGCCTCAGCCGGCTGGCGCGGCGAACAGCGTGCGCAGATGGCGCGTGGGCGGTGATCCGGCGCCGAGGACGCTGTCGTGCAGCCGGCGCTGCGTCCAGCCGGGGTTGTCCCGGCGCAGGTCGCCGACGAGGTCGCGCACCTCGCAGTAGCCGACGTAGTAGGTGCACAGCTGCGTCGAAGTCAGCTGCACCCGGCGCCACTTGCCGGCCGCCTCGCCCTGCTCCTGGAAGCCGCGCTCGACCATCAGCGCCATCGCCGCTTCCTCGTCGAGGTCTCGGGTGTGGAACCGGATGTCCATGATCGAGTTGATGATGCAACGCAGCTGCATCTTGAGCTGCTGCATGCGTAGCGCCGATGCCGCCCGGGCCGAGACGTCGGCCCGGTAGCCGGTATCGACCATCAGCTCCTCGCTGTAGACGGCCCATCCCTCGACGAACGACCCGCTCCACCACACCGCCCGCACCGGGGTCGTTCCCTGGTAGCGATTCGAGTGCGCAAGCTGCAACGCGTGCCCCGGCATCGCCTCGTGGACCGTGAGGTTGTGCAGCATGTGCGCGTTGTACTCGCGGTAGAACGAGGTCACCCGATCCGCCGTCCAGCCGGCCGGGGTGGGGGAGACGGCGAACTCGGTCGGCAGGGGAGTGGTCTCGAGCGGGCCGGCCGGGCGGCAGTACGCCACCGACACGCCCCGGTCGATCTCGGGCATCTCGACCACGGAGATCAGGTCGTCATACACCGTCACCAGGTCTTGCTGGCGGACGAAGTTCGTCGTGTCGGTGAGCGCGTCGCGGCACAGGCCGAGGATCGTCTCGTCGGTGGGGGCCTCAGCAGCGAGCTGATCGAGCACGGCACGCACGGTGGATGCGTCCGGGTGTGCGACTCCCGCGACCCGCCCGGCCTCGTCGATGATCCGCTGGGTGACCTGCTCGAGGTCGGCCTGCGCGCGGTCCAGCAGGGCGGCCGGTGCGAACTCGGTGTCGAGGGTAAGCGCGAGTTTCGCCCCGAACATCCGCTCGCCGACGCGAGCGTCGTGCCCCGCCGGGTTGTCGTGCGTGGACAGCCAGTCGCGGAAATCGGCGACGGACCGGCGCGCCGCCCCGGCCGCGCGCTCGATCTTCGCCCGCAGTTGCTCGCCGCTGTCCGCGGCCGCCGCGGGGATCGCGTCGTCGAGAAGGGCCAGGGTGCCCTCGAGTTGGCTCACCGCGGTCTCGACGTGTATCGCCGACATGTCGCCGAGCCGGCCGCGCGCGGCGGTCAGGTAGTCCGGAACCGCCTCCAGACGCTCCGCCATGCTGGTGAGTCGGTCCGGCAGCGGCGCGAAGTCACGGCTGAGCAATGCATACAGCGCGTTTCCCGGGTTGTGCAGCATCGGGTTCCACTCGGCTTCGCGCAGCTCGTCGAGGTCGAAGAGCTCAGCCCGCAGCGCGGTGCGCAGCACCTCGGCGTCGACCTGCTCGGCGACATCGGCCGTCGCCGCGGCGTCGATGCGCGCGAGCTGGTCGCGCAGCTGCGTCGCGCGGGCCCCGGCCGCGGACGCCGACGGGTCGCCGAGTTGCCCATCGAAGCGATGGTCACCGAGATAGGTCGCGCTGGCCGGATCGGTGGCGAGGAAGGTCTCGAGCGCGTCGGCGGCGATGTCGGTGAACGTGGACGGCGACTGTGCCGACGGTGAGGAATTTGCCATGCACTGAGCTTGTCAGGTCGTGCCGACGCGGGTAAGCGCGCTACCCGTTCAGGTAGGCCAGCACCGCGAGGACGCGACGGTTGTCGTCCTCGGACGGCGGCAGCGAAAGGCGACTGAAGATGCTGTTGGTGTGCTTGCTCACCGCCTTCTCGGTGATGAACAGCTTCGCGGCGATCGCTGCATTGGAGCGTCCTTCGGCCATCAGCTCGAGTACGTCGCGCTCGCGTGGCGTCAGCGAGCGAATCGGGGCGTCGTCCGCACGCCTGGTCAGCAACTGCGAGATCACCTCGGGGTCCATCGCCGTGCCGCCGCCGGCGACCTGGCGCACGGCGTCGACGAACTGCCCGACGTTGAAGACACGGTCCTTGAGCAGGTAGCCGACGCCGCCGGTGCGGTCGGCGAGCAGTTCGCGAGCGTAGAGCTGCTCGACGTATTGCGAGAGCACGAGCACCGGCAGGCCCGGAACCTGCTGGCGTGCCTCGATGGACGCACGCAGCCCCTCATCGGTGAACGTCGGCGGCAGGCGCACGTCGACGACGGCGACGTCCGGACGATGGGTGGTCAGCGCCCGCAGCAGCGACGGGCCGTTGTCGACCGCCTCGACGACGTCGAAGTCATTGGCCTCCAGCAGCCTGATCAGGCCGTCCCGGAGGAGGGCGAGGTCTTCGGCGAGGACAACTCGCACGGCAACTCCATGGTCACGATGGTCGGCCCGCCATGCGGGCTGGTCACCATGAGCCTGCCATCGAACGCGGCGAGGCGTCGCTCAATTCCGCGAAGCCCGCTTCCGGCACCCGGTTCGGCGCCACCGCGCCCGTCGTCGCGAACGACCATCTGCAACAGCCCGTCCGCATGGCGCAGACCTACCCATGCCTGCGTCGCGCCGCTGTGCTTGATGACGTTCGTGAGTATCTCAGCGACAGCGAAGTAGGACGCCGACTCGACCGGGGCGGGCAGCCGGCCGGCGACGTCCGCCTCGATGTGCACCGGCAACGGGCTGGCGAGGGCGAGCGCCTGCACGGCGCCGACCAGGCCCCGGTCGGCCAGCACCGGCGGGTGGATGCCACGCACCAGGCCGCGGATCTCGGCCAGTGCCTGGCTGCTGGCCGCTCGAGCCTCGGCCAGCAGCAGCTTCGCGTTCTCCGGGTCCGTCTCGACGGCGTCCTCGGCCATGCCGAGGTTGATGCCGAGCGCGACGAGCCGCGCCTGGGCGCCGTCGTGCAGATCACGCTCGATCCGGCGGATCTCGGCGGCCTGCGTATCGACCGTCTCGGCGCGAGACTCGGTCAGTTGCTGAACGCGGCCGGCCAGCAGGGTCTTCTCGTTGGGGGACAGGAGTGCCCGGGCGATTCGCGCGCTTGTGTCGAGGGCGAAGCGTTGCGGCATCCACCAGAAGATCAGGCCGAGCAGCGATTCGACGATCGCGACGATGTAGAGGGCAAGACCGGCGCTGCTGTTGACGAGCAGCCACAGCAGGTCACGGCGCATCGCCGGGTCCTTCGCGGCGAACCACAGCCGGGTCAGCAGGTTCGCGTCGGGAACCGGCGCGTACGACGAGGGAATCGGGTCGGTGCGAAGCTGCGCCGCCGCCCATCGCCGGTGGTAGTCGGCGAAGCGGCGCAGCAGCGGCAGGCACACCACCAGCATCGGGATGCCCACCGATACCAGCACCAGGCCGATCCCGGTCACGGTGAAGACGAACAGCACGAGCCCGAGCAGACTCAGGGCGGTCAGCGTGAACGCCGACCAGACAAGTCCGAGCCGCTTGCTCGCCTCGCTTGGCACTTCGCGCCTCCTTCGGGTTTGCCGACGGTGTCCATCGTGACGTACGCGCCGCCGTCCGATGGTGGTGCTAGGCCCCCTTTCGTTCGGGGCTCATCACCCGTGTGAGTTCGCCCGGTTGCCGTGAGGGTTGGTTTCGTCAACACGCAACCCTGGAGGCTCTGTTATGTACGACAGCGAATCGCGACGGAACCGGCGCTCGGCATCGGTCCGTGCCGCCCGCTGGAGCGCAACCCATCCGTGGCGGGCGATCGCGCTGTGGCTGGCCTTCGTGGCCGCCTGCTTCGCGATCGGCCAGGCGGCCGGTACGCGCAAAGCGACCAATCTTGATCAGGCTGTGGGGGAGTCCGGCCGGGCCGCGCACTGGTTGCACGACTCCGGCATGGACGACCCGGCCAAGGAGAGCATCCTCATCAGTTCACGCACCGGCGCTCTTGATGCCGCGTCGGCCGACCAAGCGGCCACTGATGTCAGCCATCGCCTCACGGCGTTACCCGGCGTCGCGCACGTGGATGCGACGCAGCACTCGCCCGACGGCAAGGCGGTCCTGGTGAACGTCACGATGCGCGGTGATCCGGACACCGCGCAGGATCGCGTCCAGCCGCTGCTCGATGCCACCGCCGCCAGCCAGCGCGCCTACCCCGCCCTGCGGGTGGAAGAGGTCGGCGACGCGTCGATCCCCAAGGCCGTCAACGACGAGGTCGGCAAGTCGTTCGGCAAGGCCACGAGCATCAGCCTGCCCGTCACGTTGGTGATCATGCTCGTCGCGTTCGGGGCGATCATCGCCGCCGGCGTGCCGGTACTGCTGGCGCTGTCCTCGGTTTTCGCGGCCGTCGGGCTCTCGACCGTGGCGTCACACCTCGTGCCTGATTCCGGAACGACCTCCAGCGTCATCCTGCTGATGGGCATGGCCGTGGGCGTGGACTACTCGCTGTTCTATCTCAAGCGTGAACGCGAGGAACGCGCGCGGGGTCGCAGCCACATCGACGCCATCGAGATCGCCGCGCAGACGTCCGGGCATTCGGTGATCGTGTCGGGCCTGGCGGTGATCGTCTCGATGGCGGGCATGTTCCTGACGCACGACGTCGTGTTCGCCTCACTGGCCACCGGCTCGATCCTCGTCGTGGCGGTCGCGGTACTCGGCTCGCTGACCGTCCTGCCAGCAGTGCTGGCCAAGCTCGGCCGGCGCATCGACCGTCCGCGCGTGCCGATCCTGTGGCGGCTCACCAACCGCACCGGTGAGCCACGGCTGTGGCCGGCCCTGCTCAAGCCCGCGCTGCGGCGTCCCGCCGCGACCTTCCTGATCGCCGCCCTGGCCATGCTCGCCCTCGCGCTGCCCGCGCTGAACATGAAGCAGGGCCAGTCGACGGAGAAGGAACTGCCCAAGTCGATACCCGCGGTGCAGACCTACGACCGTCTCGCCAGCGCGTTCCCGGGTCAGCAGGTGACCCAGGAAATCGTCGTGCGCGCGCCGGCGACGGCCGCGCGCAAAGTCACGGCCGCGCTCGACGGAGTCGTCAAGCAACTCGCCGGGAACAAGCTGTTCGCGGTCAGCGGTTCGGACCTGCCGCGCAGCCGGGCATCAGCGGACCGCCAGGTGCACACGCTTTCGGTGGACGTACCCTTCGCCACCGCGTCGCACGAGGCCGCGCAGTCGCTCAAGCTGCTGCGCATCGACGTGCTGCCCGGGGTGATCGGCAAGATCCCCGGTGCCGAGTTCGCCGTCACCGGGGGCGCCGCGGGCAATGCCGACTACGCACAGCACCAGCACGACAAGCTGCCGCTGGTAATCGGCTTCGTGCTTGCGCTGACCTTCTTGATCATGGCGTTCACGTTCCGCTCGATCGTCATTGCGCTGACCACGATCCTCGTCAACATGCTCTCCGCCGTTGCTGCGTTCGGCGTTCTGGTACTGACCTTCCAGCACCGCTGGGCGGAGAAGCTGCTGCACTTCCACTCGAACGGCACGGTCGTTTCCTGGATCCCGCTGTTCCTGTTCGTGGTGCTGTTCGGCCTCTCGATGGACTATCACGTATTCGTGGTCAGCCGGATCCGCGAGGCGGCCCAGCGCGGCATGTCGAGCCGTGATGCGGTCGCCCACGGGATCGTCCGGTCGGCTGGTGTGGTCACGAGCGCCGCCATCGTCATGGTGTCGGTGTTCGCGATCTTCGCCTCACTTCCCATGATCGAGTTCAAGGAGCTCGGTGTGGGGCTCGCCGCGGCGATCCTCATCGATGCGCTCGTGGTTCGGGCCGTGCTGCTGCCCTCGCTCATGGCGATGCTCGGACGGGCGAACTGGTGGCCGTCGCGGCTGTCGCGCCGCAACTGGTGGATTGCCCTGGAACCCCAGCGTGACCTGATGGACGCTGTGGCACGCTGAATCCGAGCCGGTCGACGGGATGGGGGAGCCATGCTTGCTGAAGCGCGCGTGGAGGCCTTCATCCCGTCGACCGATCTGGAACGTTCGCGCGACTTTTACGCCGAGGTCCTCGGCCTGGAACTGATCGCCATGGATCCATACGCCTGCGTATTGAACGGCCTCGGCGCGACGCTGCGGGTCACCAAGGTCGATGACTTCACCGCGCAACCGTTCACCGTTCTCGGTTGGACGGTTGTCGACGTTCATGCGGCGGTGACCGATCTCGCGAGCCGCGGCGTCGAGTTCCAGCGCTACGCCGGCATGTCGCTCGACGAATCCGGCGTGTGGACCGCGCCCGGCGGGGCGATGGTCGTCTGGTTCCGCGATCCGGACGGCAACGTGCTCTCGCTGAGCGAGGGCGCCTGATGCTCGCTCACCATTTCGGTGCCTGAAACCGGGGGAGCCACTCACTCAAGAGAATCGCGTCGAGATGCGTCTGTGTGTGACGTTGTAGCAGCAGACAGGAGCTGACGTGGACCTTGACGAGTTCGCTCGGACCCGGCTGCAGTCGCTGGTGCGCCACCACGGCGTCGTCACGGGGGAACCTGACATAACGTAAAGATCAGGAGGCGCAGGCCCGGGGATCGTGCACGGTTGGAGCAAAAGTCCGGCGATGGGAACAGCGCCACAACGCGCGACGCGTCTTGCGACCAGGCGGCGACGCTAGGCACCTGCGGCGCGACGTGGCACGATTTCGCAGGTGACCAGCCGGCCCGCCGCGGCGCAGCATCTGGATGATCTCGCGCGGCTGCGCCGTGTCCGCGACCGGATCGACCGGGATTACGCGCAGCCGCTGGACGTCGAGGCGCTCGCCCGCGGCGCGCACATGTCGGCCGGGCATCTGAGCCGCGAGTTCCGCCTTGCCTACGGCGAGTCGCCGTACGGCTACCTCATGACGCGGCGCATCGAGCGGGCGATGGCTCTGCTACGACGGGGCGACCTCAGCGTTACGGAGGTCTGTTTCGCGGTTGGCTGCGCATCGCTGGGCACCTTCAGCACTCGGTTCACCGAATTGGTTGGTGTGCCGCCAAGCACCTACCGGCGCGAGGCGGCGAGCGCGACGGTGGGGATGCCGCCGTGCGTCGCGAAACAGGTCACCAGACCGATCAGGAATCGAGAAGCACGGGTCACCGAGCCGCACGTAGCGTGAGCGCCATGGACATCACCATTCACGCGAGCATGCTCCCGCACAACGACCCGGACGCCTCCCTGGCCTTCTACCGCGACACCCTCGGCTTCGAGGTCCGCAACGACGTCGGATACAACGGGATGCACTGGATCACCGTCGGTCCCGCCGACCAGCCCGGAACGTCCATCGTCTTGTATCCGCCGACCGCGACGCCCGGCATCACCGACGACGAGCGCCGCACCATCGCCGAGATGATGGCCAAGGGCACCTACGCCAGCATCAATCTGGCCACCAAGGACCTCGACAGCACCTTCGAGCGGCTGCAAGCCAGCGACGCCGATGTCGTCCAGGAGCCGACCGAGCAGCCGTACGGGGTTCGCGACTGCGCCGTCCGCGATGGCGCAGGCAACCTGATCCGCATCCAGGAAATGCGCTGAGCCGTCCGGCTACGGCAGCCAACACCCATACGAGACGGCACGTCTCATCCGTCCCGACGCGCTCTGACCCTGTGCCGATAATCGACATTATGTAAGGCTAGGGAATTGCCCCTACGAAGGGGAAGCACCTGCCAGATCCTCGTCGACGCCCGCATCGAACTGGGTCTCGTCAACGAGATGCACAATCTCAACCTGGGCCACCAGGCCTCGGGCTGCGCATACGGTCGCTACGACCCGCTGGTCGAGATCTATGTCGAGGAGATGCGCCGCCGCCAAGCCGGGTGCACGGCCGGAGCGGGAGCACCTGTGATCGATACCGGTACGGCCGGCTGGAACCGACCCATACGGGGCTGCCTTTCCGTTCCCCCCGACCCGCCTGCCGCTGAGTGCTGCATAACGGTGATTATGCATGGCTTGTTCGGCGCGGCGACGGAGCGCTCCTTCGGTCTGGATGGGACGCTCTGATCATGACCATGGACGAGCAGGTCGACCGTGCGGTCCTCGGCGCGGTGGATCGGTTCTTCACAGCACGCCGATCGTTGAAGGACAGTCCGCACACGACGGCGGCGTATCGCAGAGACTTGACGGCAATAGTCAGGACCATCGCCGAAACAACCGGCATTGATGCTGCCGACGTGAACGTCGAACAACTCACCGCCCCAGCGCTCCGGGACGCATTCGGAGCGTTCTCGACCGGCCACGCGAAGGCCTCGATCACGCGTTGCTGGTCAACCTGGAACCAGTTCCTCACGTTCCTTGTCGGCGAAGGCGCGCTGCCCGGCAACCCCATTGCCGCCGTACCCCGGCCACGACGCGTCAAGGGCGCGCCGAAGCCCCTTCGGGGCGAGGACACGCCGGAGACGCTGCTGCGTTCAGCCGCGCTTCCCCGCCCCAACGCTCGCGACCCGTGGCCCGAGCGTGACCTGGCGATCCTGGCAACGCTGCTGCTGAGCGGACTCCGCTCAGCCGAGTTGCTCACGCTGCAGATCGGATCCGTCACCGGTGCGCCAGGCGAGCGGCGCATCCATGTCGTCGGGAAGGGAGGCAACTCGCGCTCGGTCCCGATCGAGGACACCCTCGACGACGTGATCAACAGATACTTGACGACTCGTCGAGCGCGCCTCCCATCCAGAAGGCTCGGCAGCAGGAGCGCACTGTTCGTCGACCTCCGCGGCGAGCCGCTGCAGCGCGGCGGGCTGCAGTACCTCGTCGAGATGGCGCTGCGCGCCGCCGGCGTCGGTGACCGCCGCTCCCCCGGCGCGCTCGTGCACGCGCTGCGGCACACCTACGCGACACGGTTGGCAGACGACGGCGCAACAGCCAGCGAGATCATGGCGCTGCTCGGACACGCGTCCCTGACGACCAGCCAGGCATATATCGACGCCACCGCCGCCGAACAACGCCGGTCCGCGGCCGCGAACCGCACCTACCGGGCTCTAGGCTCGCTCGTCGACAAAGGCCACGCCGCGGCGTCACAAGCCGCCGGCGAGTAGCTACTCGCCCCCAACGTGGGCGGTCCAAAGGCAGGAACCTCGACCAACTGAAAGATCTTGTCGTCGAAGAATTCGGCCAGCGCGGCAGCGACATCGCGTTCAAGAGGCAACCCGGCATTCTCGGCGGTCAGTGAGTCAGATTCGCGGGGATCGGACATCAGCCGGGCGCGTCCCCAGGGAAAGCAGGGCCACGACGAGGGCGAGGCCGGCGGCGGTGATGAGGGCGGCGCTGTATCCGTGAACAACGCGGTGCGTCGTGCCGGCTTCGTCGGCGTGAGCGCTCGCTGCGCCGGCAACTGCGGTCAGGCCGGCCAGACCGATCGCGCCACCGGTCTGACGTGCGGTGTTGACCAGTCCCGACGCGAGTCCGGCCAGGCCGGGTTCCACCGCGCCGGTGGCGATCGCCACGCAGGGCATGGTCACGATGCTCGCGCCGGCTGCCCACAACAGCGTGGGGCCGAGGACGTGCACCGGGTAGTCCGCGTGCACCGGCATCTTCGCCAGCCACAGCAGCCCGGCCGACATCAGCAATGCCCCGCCGCTCACCAGCCTTCGGGATCCGAACCTTGGGAGCAGCGATTTCGATGCCATCGCGCCGACGGTGATGACGACGCTCATCGGCACGAGCGCTATGCCGGTCCGCAGCGGGCTATCACCCAGGACTCGCTGTTGATACAGCGAGATGTAGAACAACGTTGCCGTCATGATCGCGCCGAGGCAGGCCATGGTCGTGTTGGCGACGATGACGTTGCGCCGCCGCAAGATCGCTAGCGGAACCAGAGGATTCTCACTGCGCCGTTCGGCAACCCGGAAGAGCGCCAGAAGCGCAGCGGCCGCGAGTAGGGCGATCACGACCTGCGGCGAAACCCATCCGGCGCTGTCAGCCTGCGAGATGCCATAGACCAGCGACCCGATGCCGAGAGTCACGGTGACCGCGCCGGGTAGATCGAAGGACGTTCGATCGACCACGTGCGACGGCACAAGCGACATCGAGGCGATGATCCACAAACCCACACCGACCGGGACGTTGATCAGAAGCACCCAGCGCCACCCCAGGGTGTCGGTCACCGCTCCCCCGACCACCAGCCCGAGGGCTGCCGCCGAGCCGGACGCGGCGCTCCACACCGACAGGGCGCGAGCCCGCTGCTCGCCGGTGAACGTCACCGTGAGCAGGCTCAGACTGCTCGGCGCGAGGGCCGCGGCGCCGACACCCTGAACCACTCGCGCCGCCAGGAGCAGCGACCCATCAGTGGCGAGGCCGCCGGCCAGGCTGGCCAAGGTGAAAACGGCGACGCCGCTGAGGAACACGCGTCTGTGCCCCAGAAGGTCCGCCGCTCGTGCGGCGAACAACAGCAATCCCCCGCAGGTGATCAGGTAACCGTCGACCACCCATTGCTGGCCGGACGCTGACAACCCCAATCCCGATCTCATCTGCGGCAGCGCGACGTTCACGATCAGTCCGTCCAGCACCACCATGAGCTGTGCTCCGCACGCCAGAACCAGAATCAAGCGCAGTGGCACGGTCGGCCGGACGACATCTCGTTGGTAAACACTGTTCACTCGGGTGACGTTAGGGCTCGCGCCGCGCTGGCGTCAAGCGGGCGCTCTACGCTCCATGGCGATGGTGACACGCGGATTGAGCCGGGACCGGCTCGTGGCGATTGCGCACGACCACGTCTCGGCCAATGGTCTGGACGCCTTGACCGTGCGCCGCCTGGCGGCCGCGGCGCAGGTGACTCCCGGCGCGTTGTACAAGCACTTCCGCGACAAGAAGGACCTGCAGCGCGCGATGGCTGATGCCATCTACGCCACCATCGACCTCACCGACATCGACACCGACGCGCCGACCGTGGCCCAGGTGATCACCTGCTGCCAGCGCATGCGCGCGGCGATGCTGCAGTTCCGCGACGGCGGGCGCATCGTCGCCGGCTCGTACTCCCCCTTCGCCGCCACCGCGGAGCTGTCGAGCACTCTGCGGACGCTTCTGCAGGCTGTCACGCTGCCGCCGTTCGACGCAGGCGATATTGCCTACGTGCTGCGTAACTACACGACCGGATTCGTCATCGAAGAACAGGCCTATCTAGCGCTCGTGAGCACGGGCGAGTGGGCGCCACTGGTGGACACGCTGGCGAGGAGCGACACTGACGAGTCCAACGAAACCTCCGATGCCGTGGCGATCCTGACCGACAACCGCGACAGCCGGTTCCGCGCCGGGCTGACCACGATTTTGACCGGGACCGTCGACTCGCCGATCCCCCCAGCTGTTCCGTGACATCCGACTACGGCGGGCCGCCGATTGCCCGACGACTCGTTTCGTCGCGCTTGCACTCCAGCAATAACCTGGGCGGATGTCTGGAGGTCGCCGGCGGCCCGGATGGCGAGCGTGGCGGCGCGCGGGCAAGGCCGCTGCTTCGGCCGAAGCGCAGGACGGTGCGGCCGGTCAAGGAGGCAGCGATGGGATTTCCCTTTCCTATATGGGGGTTTGGCTAGGCGTTGGCGCGGGCGAGGACCTCGTCCGGATCCAGGCCACGGTCGACTCCGTGCGCGATGACGGTCTGCCCTGGTTCGAGGGCGAGCTTCTTGCCGTCGAGGGAGACGTCGACCTTGTCCGCCTCGAAGGAGACGAAGTCGGCGATACGGCCGACCTCGGGCCACGCCTGCGGGTACGACCAGGCCGCACCCTTGCCGTCGCCGATGTCGTAGTAGTCGGCCAGGCCCTTGTAGGGGCAGAACGTCTGCCCGTCGGCCGGGACCAGCGCGCTCTCGTCGATGTCCTCGCGCGGGACGTACCAGCGTGGCGCGAATCCGGATTCGTAGAGGACGACCGGGCGGGTCGTGTCGGCGATGATTCGCGCGCCGTCGCGGACGACGAGGTGGCGCGAGGTCTGGCGGATGTCGACGCGGTGGTAGGGGTCGGCGGCGTGGCCGACGATGCGCTCGTCCTCCTCGTAGAAGGCGTCCATGGCCCGCCAGGCGAACGCGACGCGGTTGCGTAGCTCGCCGGCGTGGTCGGGCAGCGCGGTGTACTGCCAGGCCGCTCGCGGGGCGCGGTGGTCGCCGACGGTGACGGTCCACCAGGCGGTGTCGCCGAGTTCGCGGTGCGCGGTCGTGCGGTTCTCGTTGACGAGCACGCCGGGCCGGACGTCGGAGACCGGGAAGAACGCGACTGGATAGTGGCCGGGCTCGTGCAGGAGCAGCACGTCCTCGCTGTCGGCGATCCACTCGCCGGCGAACTGCACCCGCATGCGGCGACGAAGCGGCTCGGCGAACAGCAGCCGTTGCGGCAACGGCTCGGGGGTGAGGAAGCGGCCGACCGGCGCGCCGGCCAGAGGCCCTTGTTGCCAGGACAGTCCCATGATCGTGGTCCTTTCAGGAGTGGTTGCGCTCTTGGAGCGTCCAGGTGTTGCCGTCGGGGTCGGCGAAATCGGCGAAGCTGGCGTAGTCGCGACGCTGGGGGTCCAGCCCGGGGCGGAAGCCTCCGGCCCATGTCTCGACGGGGTCCTTGTGCCGAACATCGCTGACCGCGACGCCGCGGGCGATCAGCGCCGCCCGCGAGGCGGGCAGGTCGGTCGTGACGAGGTGCAGGTCGCGCACCCGGCGCGAGTCGTCCGCGACGAGTTGCACCGAAGCGGCCGACCCTGGCGGGGTCAGCTGTACGACCCGGAACTCGCTGGTGGGCTGGTAGTCGACGTCGAGGGTGAAGCCGACCTGCTCGGTGTAGAAGGCAAGCGCCCGGTCGACATCGCTGACCGGCAGTGGGACGACTTCCAGGGCGAGTCTCGCGTCCGGCGCGGCATCGAGGCGGCGCGCGAGGAAGTCGCGGATCAGGGTCGCAACCTCGTCGCCCGCGCTGTCCAACAGGAAGTGCCCGCCGTCGAGCAGGTGGATCTCGGCGTCGTCGGCGTCCGCGGCGAAGGCGCGCGCACCGTCGGGTGCGAAGATCTCGTCGCCGCGCCCCCACACCGCCAGCACTGGCACCCGGCTGGTGCGCAAGTACTCGTGCAGGTGCGGGTAAAGCGGAGGGTTGGTCGCGTAGTCGCGGAACAGCGCCAGTTGGATCTGGTCGTTGCCGGGACGGGACACCAGCGCGTAGTCGTGGGCCCAGGTGTCCGGGCTGACCAGGGTCTCGTCCGGGACGCCGGTGAGGTACTGCCAGCGGATGACGTCGAGGGTGAGTGCCTGCCGGATGGCGGCCTCAGCGTTCGGGGTCTGCTCGTCTTGGTAGTCCCAGACGGTCTTCCAGAAGCTGTCGATGAATCCGGCGTCGTAGCCGTTGCCGTTCTGGGTGATGATCGCGGTGATGGCGTCCGGGCCGCGCAGGGCGAGCCGCCAGCCGATCGGTGCGCCGTAGTCCTGGACGTACATCGCGTAACGGCTGACGCCGAGCTGATCGAGCAGCCCGGCCGTGAGATCGGTCAGCGCGTCGAAGGTGTAGTCGAACTCCTCGACCGGCGGCGCGTCGGAGAGCCCGAAGCCGAGGTGGTCCGGGGCGATGACCCGGTAGCGGTCGGCCAGTTGCGGGATCAGGTTGCGGAACATGAACGAACTGGTGGGGAACCCGTGCAGCAGCACCAGCACGGGCGCATCGGCCGGGCCGGCCTCTCGGTAGAAGAGCTGACGTCCGGCGACGGTGGCGTAGCGGTGGTGAACCTGAGACATTGCCTAACCTCTTTGTTGGCCTGTACTGGTTACGACACTGAAGCACGCGATGATGTAACCTGTCAACAGAACGTTGGAGGTTAGACATGGAATCGACGGACACGGCCGCCGACGAGGCGTTCCTGCTCGAACTGCTCAACAGCACGCCGGTCGTCGACGGCGTGCAGCACGACGAGCTCGATACTGCGCGGGCGGGTCGCACCTGGCTGCGCGCACACGGGCACAGCGGTTCGAGCCGCGAGTGGCAGGCCGTGCGCGCCGCCCGCGCAGCTGTGCAGCAAGTGATTCGCGGCCAGGAACCGGCCCGCTCACTGGCCGCCATGCTCGACGACGTCAGCTACCGCCCATCGGTATCCGACGACGGTGTGCAATGGCGGCTCGACGCCCCGGCCGATCGCCAAGCTGCGGCGCGGGCGGTGCTCGCGTGGGACGCGCTGCGCCGGACCCGTCCGGGACGACTACGGCCCTGCGAGAACCCCGAGTGCACGCTGTTCCTGATCGACCACAGCAAACCGAACAAGGCCCGATGGTGCTCGATGGCGGTGTGCGGCAATCGGATGAAGGCCCGCCGCCACTACGAACGTGCCCGCAACAGTGCCGAGCACTGACCCGGCCCACGGCGACCTTGCGGTCGGTCGACGTCGACCCGTGTTCCACGACCCGACAGCTCTGGCAGACGTCGCCGTCGCGTCAGTCGTATGGAGTGAGTGGGCCACTTGGTGCGCGTCGCGCGAGGCGATCCCGCGGCGCGGTCTGCGGACGTGGCTACGGCGCGCGCAGCGGCGTCACACACGGCAGCTAACCCGCCTGCCGCAGCCGCACTGCGGCGAGGACACCGAACAGGCTCAGCATCGCTACACCGCCGTAGAGCAACTGCGCGGCGTGCACCATTGACGGCTCCCCCAAATTTACGAGTACGCCGCCGAGTGCCGAGGCGAATGCCGTCGTAATCGTCTGGACGATCTGCAATGCCGCGGCCGCCTTGTTCGCCTCGTCAGACTCATCAGTGCCGGCCATGACCGGAAAGGCGAACCGGGAGAAGGAGATGCCGATCCCTGAGCCGGCGATCATCATCGTCGCGGCCCACGCACCGATCACGGCCGGGCTTGCGTGCGATCGCTGAAGGGCAGCCGTCGCCGCAAGACCCCAGGTCAGCAGCACCGGGCCGGCCAGGCGCAGCGCCCTCGTCGTCCGCTCGCCGGATGCGTGCGCTGACATCAGTTGCGAGACGGCCCAGCCGGCCGACAGCGCCGCGCCGAGAAAGCCTGCTGCCAGGGGCGACAGTCCGCTGAGCCGTTGGCCGAACAGCGGGACGAACGTCTCGATGGTCAGCCCGACGGTGATGCCGGCGACCCCGACGTAGCACCAGCGAAGCGGCGACCCGGACTGGAACATCAGGCGGGGCAGGATCCCGTTGGCGGCGCAACGTTCGCGAATCAGGAATGCGGCGACCAGTGCGGCTCCGGCGAGGATGACGATCAGGGTCGGCGCGCCCTTCGACACGGTGGCGGCGATGCTCACCGCCAGCGCAGCCAACGTCATCAACGCCAGCGAGCCGACCGGCAGCGGTTCGCTCGATTCGTCGGGGCGAGCGCGCGGCAGGCTGCGAACGGCGACCACGGTCATAGCGACGGCTGCGACGACCATGACCGCAAACCCCAGCCGCCATTGGTGAATCTGCGCGAACGCCCCGCCGAGTGCTGGTCCGGCGAGATTGCCGACTCCCCACATCAGCGAGATCAGGGCCAGCATGGGCGGCCAAAGCCGTTCGGGCAGCGCAATTCGCATGACGACCAGCGCGAGTCCCGACATCAGGCCCCCGCCGAAGCCCTGGACGAGCCGCGCGAGCACCAACATCCAGATCGAGACGCTCAGCGAGCAGAGCAGGCTGCCGACGGCGAATACGGAAAGGCCGATCAACATCCCAGCGCGCGTACCGCGCGTGCGCAGCAGCCGGCTGACGAGCATGGCGGCGAAGACCGAGGCGACGAGGAACGCGGTCGTCGTCCAGGCGTAGTACCGCTGGCCACCGATGTCCGCAAGTACTGAAGGGAGCAGGCTCGCGGTCAGGTAGTTGTTGGTGGCGAATGCAGCGATACCGCCGGCGATCACGACGACCGTTCCCAGGTATGCGCGACCGAACAACTGCGCCCACGTGCTATGCCTCTCCGTGGAGATCAAAGTCATGCGCGCTAGGCTAAAACCCCAAGTGCACTTGAGGTCAATTGCGATCGTGCGAGGGGATTTGCCGATGTCGAAGCTGAATCCGGCCGAGTTGCTGAGCGTCGGCGAGGTCTCGCGGCGCACCGGCGTGGCGGCGAGTGCCCTGCATTTCTACGAGGCGCAGGGGCTGATCTCCTCCACCCGGACACAGGGAAACCAGCGCCGCTATGCACGGCACATGCTGCGGCGAATATCACTGATCCAGGTGGCCAAACGCCTGGGCATCCCGCTCAGCTCGGTCCATCAGGTCTTTGCGACCCTGCCGCTGGATCGCAAGCCCACCCAACGTGAGTGGGAACGAATTGCCCGCGCCTGGTCATCGGAGCTCACCGAGCGGCGGCGCGAGATCGAACGCCTCCAGCAGGAGCTGACCGGATGTATCGGATGCGGCTGCATTTCGATGACCAGGTGCCAGTTACTGAATCCGAACGACACCCTTGGCCGGCAAGGCCCCGGCGCCCGGCGGCTCGACCCGGCACCCAAATCTTGATGCGACTGCCCGCGGCCGCCGCCTAGGCTCTGCGTGTGCAGACGGCGGTTGCGGGGATCAGCCAGTGAACGGGCATCTGCTGGCCCTTTACGTGGTCGCCGTGTTCGTAGCGATGGTGGCCCCGGGCCCGGACATGATGTTCGTGCTGGCCAGCGGGGTGCGAGCAGGTCCGCGAGCCGGGTTCCTCGCCGCGGTCGGCGTCGCGTCGAGCGAGGTCGTGCACATCGCGGCCGCTGCGGCCGGCCTGTCGGCGCTGTTCGCGGCGGCCCCGGCCGCGTTCGCAGTCCTGCGGATCCTCGGTGCCGCCTACCTGACCTGGCTCGGTGTGCACGCGCTGCGCAGTGCGTTTCGCGGCGGTTCACTGCGCGAGTCGACGTTGCACGCGGCGCCCGTCAGCGGCCGCCGGACCTACCTGCGCGGAGCGCTGACCAACCTGGTCAACCCGAAGATGATCACCTTCTCGATCGCGTTCCTGCCGCAGTTCGTCGATCGCGGTATCGGCCACATTCCGCTGCAGTTCCTCGTCCTCGGCGTGATCTTCGTCGTCTTCGAACTGATCATCGACGGCTCGGTCGGCTTGCTCGCGGGACGGCTGCGTCAGGGGCTCATCCGGCGTCGGCGTGCCAGGCAGGCGTTGGACGCCGGCTCGGCAACCGTGATGCTCGCCCTCGCCGGCCGGCTCGCGTTCGAGCGGCCGTGACGCCGGCGAACCGTGCAGGCATCAGGGATTCGGACCGAGCGCCATCGAGAAGACATGGAAGCGAGTGTTGTTCGGCAGCGTGACGTAGACGGGCGCTGCCCCGACCTTGAGCGGGATGCTGTCGTAGAAGATGGCTGACGGTTGAGCCCTCCAGAAACGGAGCTTTCATTGAATAATCGGTTTCGGTCAAGGAGCTAGCCTCGAGTCCGCAAGGCGACTGCTGGCATACGGCGAGGGGGTAGGCACCGTGTCGGAGGGTCGCGCTCGCCTGCGCGCCGACTGCGATCGCTGCTTCGGATTGTGCTGCGTCGCACCGGCATTCTCGGCGTCCGCCGACTTCGCCATCGACAAGGCGGCCGGGCACGCCTGCCCCCACCTGCAGGCAGATTTTCGCTGCGGGATTCACAATCGGCTGCGGCAGCAGGGCTTCTCCGGCTGCACCGTCTACGACTGCTTCGGCGCCGGCCAGCAGATCTCGCAGGTCACGTTCGCTGGCCGGGACTGGCGGCACGCCCCGCAGACGGCCAAGCCGATGTTCGAGGCGTTCACGGTCATGCGGCACCTGCACGAACTGCTCTGGTATCTGACCGAGGCGCTGTCTCTGCCGGCGGCCAGGCCGGTGCATCCAGAGCTTCGACTGGCCCTGGACGAAACCGAGCAACTGACCCGCCTGCCGGCCGAGCAACTCGTCGACGTGGACTTCGCCACGCAGCGAGATCGCGTCAACGTGCTGCTACGACGCGCGAGTGAACTGGCGCGAGCCGGCGGTACGCAGCCGAACCGTCGAGGCGCCGATCTCGTCGGAGCCGACCTACGACGAGCGGACCTGCGCGGCGCCAACCTGCGCGGCGCACTGCTCATCGCCGCTGACCTTCGCGATGCCGACCTGCGCGGCGCTGACGTCATCGGCGCCGACTTCCGCGACGCCGACCTGCGCGGCGCCAACCTGACCGGATGCGTCTTCCTCATCCAGTCCCAGCTCGACGCCGCCAAAGGCGATGCGCGCACCGTGCTGCCGCAGTCAGTCACCCGACCGTCGCACTGGCCGGGCCCACGTCGACGTGGCTACTCCGGGTCGTAGTCGAGGTTCGGCCGAAGCCAGCGCTCGACCTCGCCGAGATCGAGCCCGCGGCGAAGCGCATAGTCCCGGACCTGATCCCGGCCGAGGCGCCCGACCGTGAAGTACCGCGACGCCGGGTTGGCGAACACGAGCCCGCTCACGCTCGCCGCGGGAGTCATGGCAAAGGACTCCGTCAGCGACATGCCGAGTTCGTCCGCGCCGAGCAGCTCGAACAGATCCTTCTTCAGGCTGTGGTCGGGGCTCGCCGGATAGCCGAGCGCGGGCCGGATGCCGCGGAACCGCTCGGCATGCAGATCCTCGATCGCCGGCGCCGCGTCCGGTTCGAACCAGTCACGCCGCGCCTGCAGGTGAACGTACTCGGCGAACGCTTCGGCGAGTCGATCGGCCAGGGCCTTGGCCATGATGGCGCGGTAGTCGTCCTGCTGGGATTCGTACTTCGCAGCAAGGGTTTCCGCGCCCTGAATCGTGACGGCGAACCCGCCGAGGTGATCGCCCTTCGGCGCGACGTAGTCGGCCAGGCACCGGTTGCCGCGGCCCTCGGGCTTCTCGGTCTGCTGCCGCAGCATCGGGAGGCGGACCGCTCCGGCGGCGTCGTCCACCACGATGTCGTCGCCCTCGGAGTGGGCAGGCCAGAACGCGTACGAGCCGCGCGCCTGGAACAGCCCGTCCGCCACGATCTGATCGAGCAGTTCGTTGGCGTCGTCGAAGAGCTCGCGGGCCACAGGCTGGTCGAGGATCGCCGGGTACTTGCCCTTCAGCTCCCAGGCGAGGAACAGGAACTGCCAGTCGATCAACTCGCGGAGTTCCTTGATCTCCGGGCTGACGACCCGCACGCCGGTGAATCTGGGGACCGGCAGGTCGTCGACGGCCACGTCTTCGCGGTTCGCTCGAGCCTGGTCGAGGGTCAGCAGCCGTCGCTGATGGCGATTCGCGTGCTGTTCGCGCAGGCGCTCCTGCTCGGCCCGGTTGTCGATATCGAGTTGTTCGGCGCGGCCCGGATCGAGCAGGTTCGACACGACGCCGACGACCCGCGACGCGTCGAGCACGTGCAGCGTCGAACCGTCGTAGGCGGGTGCGATCCGAACCGCAGTGTGCTGGCGCGATGTCGTGGCGCCGCCGATGAGCAGCGGGAGCTTGAGGCCGCGGCGCTGCATCTCGGTCGCGGTCGCGACCATCTCGTCGAGTGACGGGGTGATCAGACCGGACAGCCCCACAGCATCGGCGTGCTCGGCGACGGCGGTGTCGAGAATCGTGGCGGCCGGAACCATGACTCCGAGGTCGATCACCCGGTAGTTGTTGCATCCCAGCACGACGCCGACGATGTTCTTGCCGATGTCGTGCACGTCGCCCTTGACGGTCGCGAGCACGACAGTGCCCTGTCCGCGGCCCGAATCGACGCGACCCTCGAGCCTCGCCTGCTCCTTCTCGGCTTCCATGAACGGCTCGAGGTAGGCGACGGATCGCTTCATCGCCCGAGCACTTTTCACCACCTGCGGCAGGAACATCTTGCCGGAGCCGAACAGGTCGCCCACCGTCTTCATGCCGTCCATCAGTGGGCCTTCGATGACCTCGAGCGGACGCGCCTTCTGCTGCCGGGCCTCCTCGGTGTCCTCCTCGATGAAGTCGACGATGCCGTGCACGAGTGCGTGCGACAGCCGCTCCTCCACCGAGCCTTCCCGCCAGGACAGGTCGATGACGCGCTTGGTGCCACTCCCCTTTACGTTCTCCGCGAACGCGACGAGCCGGTCCGTGGCGTCCTCGCGCCGATCGAAGAGCACGTCCTCGACCAACTCGAGCAGGTCGGCGGGAATGTCTTCGTAGACGGCAAGTTGGCCGGCATTGACGATGCCCATGTCGAGGCCGGCTCGAACGGCGTGCAGCAGGAACGCCGAATGCATCGCCTCGCGCACGACGTCGTTGCCGCGGAAGGAGAAGGACAGGTTGGAGATTCCGCCGCTGGTGCGCGCGCCGGGGCAGCGCGCCTTGATCAGCGGCAGGGCTTCGAGGAACGCCTTGGCATAACCGTTGTGCTCGCTGATCCCGGTGGCGACCGCGAGCACGTTGGGGTCGAACACGATGTCTTCGGCGGCGAATCCGGCCTGCTGGGTCAGCAGGTCGTAAGCCCGGCCGCAGATCGACACCTTGCGCTCGGCAGTGTCGGCTTGTCCCTGCTCGTCGAATGCCATCACGACGACGCCCGCGCCGTATTCGCGGACGCGACGGGCTTGTTCGAGGAAGGGCGCCTCGCCCTCCTTGAGGCTGATCGAGTTGACGACACCCTTGCCCTGCACGCATTTGAGGCCGGCCTCCAGTACCGACCAGCGCGAGCTGTCGATCATGATGGGCAGGCGGGCGACCTCGGGCTCGGTTGCGATCAGGTTCAAGAAGGTGGTCATCGCCTGCTCGCTGTCGAGCAGGTCGGCGTCCATGTTCACGTCGAGCAGGTTCGCTCCCCCGCGCACCTGCTCCAGCGCGACGTCGACGGCGCCCTGGTGGTCGTCGGCCTCGATGAGCCGGCGGAACCGCTTGGAGCCGGTGACGTTGGTGCGCTCACCGATCATGACGAACCCGGTGTCTTGCCCGATCGCGAAAGGCTCCAGGCCGCTGAATCGCGTTCGCGCGTGCGGCGCGCGGATCGACCGCGGCGCCATGCCGGTTACCGCGCGCGCCACCTGGGCGATATGCGCCGGGGTGGTTCCGCAGCACCCGCCGATGACGTTCACCATGCCGGACGCCGCGAACTCGCCGAGCATCTGCGCCGTCTCGTCCGGCGTCTGGTCGTAGCCGCCGAACGCGTTCGGCAGCCCGGCGTTCGGATGGCAGGCCGTGTAGGTGTTGGCCAGCCGCGACAGCTCCGCTATGTGCGGGCGCATCTCCGCCGCGCCCAGCGAGCAGTTCACGCCGACGACGAGGGGTGATGCGTGCTCGATGGCACTCCAGAACGCCTCGACCGTCTGGCCGGACAGCGTGCGCCCGCTCAGGTCGACGATCGTGACGGAGATCCACAACGGCAGGTGCGGGGCGACCTCGCGCGCGGCGGCTATCGCGGCCTTGGCGTTGAGCGTGTCGAAGATCGTCTCGATCAGCAGCAGGTCGACACCGCCGTCGGCGAGCGCCTGGACCTGCTCGGCGTACGCGGCGCGGACGTCGTCGAATGACACGGCCCGGTAAGCGGGATCGTCGACCCGCGGCGACAGGGACAGCGTGACGTTCAGCGGGCCGATCGAGCCGGCGACGAACCGTCCGCCGAACTCGTCCGCGGCCTGGCGGGCCAACCGGGCGCCCTGCAGGTTCATCTCCCGCACCAGCGGCTGAAGGTGGTAGTCGGCCTGCCCGATGCTCGTCGCCGTGAACGTGTTCGTCGTGGTGATGTCGGCACCGGCCTGCAGGTACTGGCGGTGCACGTCGAGAATGACGTCGGGGCGGGTCAGGTTGAGCAGGTCCGGATCGCCGGTGACGTCGCGCGGATGATCGAGCAGGCGCTCGCCGCGGTAGTCGGCCGCGGTCAGGCCGGCGGTCTGCAGCATCGAGCCCCACGCGCCGTCCAGAACGACGACACGCTGATCAAGGACTTCCTGCAGCGCCGGTGCGCCTGCGAAACGATGCATTCGGGTTCGCCTCCTTTGTCAGGAGGCGCCCTTCGTTCGACTTCAAAGGCCGAGCGTGGCGGACCGGAATCCGTCGCAGCGCCTCTCGACCTTCGCCAGCGAGGATACCCCAGGCTCGTTCTCAAGCGTCTCGATTCGGGCAGTTGCCGTTCGTACGGGCGTCCTCGACCGTCAGCCGACGCGAGCTGCCAGGTACTGGTCCTCGGCGGCGTAGTCGAGCATCGGCGCGAAGAACGGATCATCGGCACCGGGCAGCACATGCGCCGGATCACCGGACCGCGCGGCCGTAACCAGCCAGTCGACCTCGTCGATCACCGTGCTCGCATAGTCACCGACCGGCACGTACCCGAGATCGGCGGCCGCGGTCATGTCGAGCACGATGGGATGTGCCGCGTCCCAGGGGTGTCGTCCCAGGGCATCATCTGCGCCCTCGTCGAGCAGCACCTCGTCCCATGCGTGCTCGAGATGCCGTGCGATCGCGCGCGAGATGGCGAGCCCGTTCGGGGCGTCGGGATCGGCGCTGTTGAGGATGCGCCGGTCCGGGTTCTTCGCGGCCAACTCGATGAGCGCGGCGATATTGACTGCTGCCGTCGGGTGGTCGACGCCGGCACCTCGGTGCGCGAGAACGACGGCAGGACGCCCGTCGAGCGCACGCTTGACGAACACCCATTCACGCGGCCGCAGCGCGCCCTCACCATGGATCTTGGACGGCCGGAGCACCGTCACGGGCGAACCGCTGTCGAGCAGAACCTGCTCCGCGGCGATCTTGTTCGCGCCGTAGCCCTCGCGGGTGTTGTAGTCGATGCCGTTCGGGGCCACCGTGGGTTGCGTCTCGCGGATCGGGCCGTTGAACTGTGGCGCTACAGGCGAGTTGGAATGGTTACCGGCATCGTCGACGTAGACGGCCTTGCTCGAGATCATCACCGTCGAGCCGGCGTCACGCACGAGCGGCAGTAGCCGGGTCGCATCTTCGGCGGTGTAGCAGATGCAGTCGACGAGCAGGTCGACGCCATCGCCAAGGGCACCGCGCAGGTGATCGGAATCGTCGCGCGCGGCCAGCAGGAAATTCGCGCCGGCCGCCGCTAGGTCTTGCGGCAGGTGCGCCGGATTACGTCCGGTGACATCGACCTGCCAGCCCGCTGCGAGTAGACGACGGGCGGTTGCGCGCCCGATCAGACCGGTTCCGCCGAGGATGAGCGCACGAGACATTGCGTGAAGGTATCCCACCCATCAAAGGGATTTCGGCGATGGCTGCCGGGCCGCGCCTGCGGTGATCGCGTCGAGCAACACGTGCAGGTCTGCGGCCGTGCCGAAGCCCGGCGCGACGCTCGTGCCGTCGCGGATGTCAGTGGCCACCGCGGAATACAGCCGAGCCACGTTGGCGGCCTCGACGGGCAGGGAACATCGGTCCGGCGTCGGCAGAGCCACCCGCTGCCAGGCGCCCCCGGGGCCACTCGACTCGTACAAATCGAGTGGCGCAATCTGTAGTTGTGCCGCCCAGGGGTTCGTTTCGAATGGAGACACGAGCGCGAGGTTGCCGGCTGTGCCGGCGATCTCCAAGCGGGTACGAGGTTGGCCTGACTCCCCGTCGAGCAGGTGGACGGACAGGAGCACGCCACCGTCGAGTTCTGCGGTCAGAAGCAGGTGATCGGCGCTGGTCACGGTGATGGCCTCGCCGGTTTCCGCGATGCGGTGATCAGGTGATCGAATCGCCGTGCGCGCAGAGACATCGCGTACCGGACCGAGTAGGTGCTGTACGAAGTCGAGCGCATGTCCTCCCGCGACCTCGACCAGCCCGGCGCGGGCGTTCACGTCGTACGTATAAGCAGTCCAGGCCGGGACGTCGATCGTGGTGCCCTTACCTCGTGAGCTGAACAGGTTCGCCGAGAGCACCCGGCCGATATGCCCAGCGGCGATGAGCTCACGCGCGTGGATGGCTGCGTCGGAGAAGCGCGCCTGCATGCCGACGGCGGCGTGGACACCCGCCGCGTCCGCCGCCTCGTCGAGCGCCCTGGCTTCGCCGGCGTTGCGCGTGAGCGGCCATTCGCAGTACACGTGCTTTCCCGCTGCGAGGGCCGCGGTAACCAGTTCGACGTGGGCCGACACTTTGACCGTGACGACGACGAGGTCGACGTCCGGGTGCCCGGCGAGGCTGGCGGCGTCAGTGAATGCGTAGCTCGCCCCGAAGCGGTCGCGAGCGGCGGCGGCGCTCTCGGCCCTGGTGGTGGCAACGGCGGCGAACGTGAAGTCGGGCGAGCTTTCGATCGCCGGAATGTGCCCACGCATCGCCCAACCGCGATCTGGATTCGCGCCCAGGATGCCGACCCCGATCGGCTGATCCACCAGGACCTCCTTAATCGGATCATGTTGTTCCGGATAGGACGTTACCGGAAGAGGAACGCTGCGCTCCGGTTAGGTAGCCTGACACCATGCCTGCTGCGCTCGATGCCCTGCTAGCGGCGGACGGCAACCGTCCACGCGCCGACGCGCAGCGCAATGTCGAGCGCCTGGTCGGCGCGGCCCGTTCGGCGCTTGCGGAATCCGGGCTGGAGGTCACCACGCGCGACATCGCCAGCCGGGCCGGAGTCGGGGTCGCGACGCTCTACCGCCGGATTCCGTCGCTTGATGCGCTACTGACTGCGCTTCTCGTCGACACGATCGACGAAATGCGCCGCCTCACCACCCGGGCTGCCACCGATCCCGATCCTTGGCGCGGATTCACCGAATTCGCCGAGGCATTCGTCCAACTGCGCGCATCCAGTTGCGGCTTGCACGCAGCACTCGCCGGATCGAGCGACCTCAACCTGGACGATCACATTGCCCGGCTGCGCCGAGCCGTCGGGCGACTGGTTCGTCAGGGCCAGCAGGCTGGTGTGATCCGCGACGACATCGACTGGCGCGATGTCCCCTTCCTGCTCGCCACTGCGATTCCCGCTGATCACACGATTGGCCTGCGCGCCGCGGCCGATCAATGGCGTCGCAACCTGCGCATCATTCTCGACGGCCTCCGCCCGATCGAGAATCCCTGATTCATTGGCCGGTTCCGCTCACATGCCGCGTCTCGGAGCCGGCCGCCGCGCCCGCGCGTCCGGCCAGCCAGGCAAGGGTGCACGCGGCCAGCGCTGCCACGAGCAGAAGCAACACGCTCGCCGGCACCGCCCGCTCGGTCGCCGCGAGCACGAACGGCGCTGCGAACCCGAGGTAGGAAACCGCCTGGTAGGCAGCCGTCAAACCGGCGAGGTCATGCGGCGCGGCGATCCGCTGGACCTCGACGAAGCCGCACACCTGACAGCAGCCGTAACCGGCGCCCAGCACGATCGCGGCCGCGACCACGAGAAGCGGTGACGTCGCCGCTGCGGCCGCGGCAGCAACGAGCACGCCGGCCAGTACGATCGCCAGCGCCGCACGGATGAGCCGGGGCTCGTGCGGATGGTCGATGCGCCGCGCCAGGGGTTGTACGGCGATTCCGGCCGCAGCGGTCAGGAACACGACGACGGCGCTGAAGACGAGGCCGTTGCCGCCGAGTTGCGCCACCACCAGACCGGGCAGGTAGGCGAGGCCGATCGATGCTGACCCGAACACCCACGGCGCCAGGGGCACGATCACCGCAAGGAACCGGCGATCCCGAATTCCGCGCACGCGAAGACGCTGCCACAGACTGCCCGCCGCGCGCGCGCGAGCGATCTCCGGGGTGCGCAGCACAGGAGGCAGCGCGATGGCGGCGAGCACGAGATGCGGCACGTACGGCAGCACCGTGGGCGCCGGGCCCCACTGGGCCAGAACGCCCGCGACCAGCGGCCCGACCGCGAAGCCCACGGTCATCGCGACGGTAACCCGGCGCGGGCCCGGATGGCTGCCGGCCGACGATCCGGCGACGGAAAGCTCCTTGATCCACGCGGCACCCGAGCTGAACGCCGCCCCGCTGGCCACACCCGCGATCAGCCGCCCGGCGAACAACCACCCGACACCCGTTCCCCCTGCGCACAGCAGCGCACTGCCGAGCATCGAGTCGACCAGCGCCGGGACCAGCACCCGGCGCCGGCCGAAACGGTCCGAAACCGGCCCGCCGACGAGCAGGCCGGGAATCAGGCCCAGCGCGTAAAGGCCGAACGTCGCCTGCGCGGTCGCCGTGGAAAGGTGCAGCCGGTCCTGATACATCAGCAGGAGCGGCGCGAACTGGTTGGCACCCCAACCCACGGCTGCTACCGCGAGCGCGGCGCCCCACCACGACCGTGCACCGGCTCGCCGCTCGGCATCGGGAAGCGACTCGCTCGGCCGGTCGCCGACGACGGTTGGACCGGTCTGGCCCGACTCATAGCTGTTCACACGATGCAGCGTGCCGGTTGGGCCCGTCGAGCACGAGTGGCCGGAACGACATCATGCGTACACTTTCGGACATGCCGTCTGTTGCTGTTGCAGTGACCGAGGGGGTCACGATCTTCGAGGTCGCCGTGCCGTGCGACGTGTTCGGCGTCGACCGCTCCGACATCGCCGACCCCTGGTACGACCTCGTCGTCTGCGCGCCGCAGGACGTGCACTTCGGCGGCTGGTTCCGCGCCGAGACCCCACATGGCCTCGACGAGCTGGTGGCCGCCGACACCGTGATCGTCCCGGCGTGCCGGTCGGTCCACGAGTCGCCGCCCGCCGACCTCGTCGAGGCGGTGCGCGCGGCTCACGAGCGGGGCGCCCGGGTGGCGTCGATCTGTTCTGGCGCGTTCGTGCTGGCGGCCGCCGGGCTGCTCGACGGTCGCCGCGCGACGACGCACTGGCTGCACGCCGCCCTGCTCGCCGAGCAGTACCCCGACGTCGAGGTCGACCCGGGCGTCCTCTACATCGACGACGGCAACATCCTCACCTCGGCCGGGAAGGCGGCCGGCATCGACCTGTGCCTGCACATGGTGCGAAGCGACCACGGCAGCGCAGTGGCCAACGCCCTGGCCCGCCGGCTGGTCGTGCCGCCGCATCGGCCGGGCGGGCAGGCCCAGTTCATTCCCACGCCGCTGCCGACAAACGACGAGCGAGGACTCGCCGGCGTTCTGGCCTGGGCCATCGCGCACCTCGATCAACCAGTGACTGTCGAAGATCTGGCGCGACGCGCGCACATGAGCACCCGCAACCTCGGACGGCACTTCACCGGCGCAACCGGCACCACCCCCCTGCAATGGCTGCTGACCCAGCGGATTCGCCGCGCGCAGGAGTTGCTCGAGACGACCGACGACAGCGTCGAGCAGATCGCCGAGCGCACCGGCATGCGCACTGCCACCACGCTGCGGCGTCACTTCAACCGCGCGGTCGGCGTTGCCCCGGACAGCTACCGGCGCAGCTTCCGCTCCGAGGCCCGGCGCAAGCTCGCCGGATGAGGTCCGGGGCGAGGAAGCAAACGCCTGCGGCATAAGGTCGTCGGGTGTCTCGGCTGGTACTGCTCAACGGCGTCCCGGGCACCGGTAAATCCACCCTGGCCCGCCTGTACGCCGATCGGCATCCGCTGACCCTGGCGCTCGACGTGGACGTGGTCCGGTCGATGCTCGGCGCCTGGCTCGAACAACCGACCGAGGCAGGCCTGATCGCCAGGCGCATGGCACTCGAGGTCGCGCGCGTGCAACTGTCCGAAGGGCGCGACGTCATCGTCGCGCAATACCTCGGGCGGCTGGACTTCGTGCGGCAACTCGAAGAGCTCGCCGTCGACACGGTCGCCACGTTCATCGAGATCGTCCTGACCAGTGATATGCACGATGCGGCCGCGCGCTTCCAGCGACGTACGGCGCAGCCGCAGACGCCGGCACACGTCGATGCGGCGCGTCTGCTCGAGCGCAGCGGTGGCGCCGCCGAACTGCTCGGCATGCATCGCCGGCTGATCGAGCTTGTGCGCCACCGGACTCGAACGATCGAGGTCGAGAGCGTCGACGGGCAAGTCGAAGCGGCCTATGACGCGATCGTCGCAGCAATCACCGCGCGATCCGACGAAACCCGGCGCGTCGACGAGAGCTGATACCCCACACGCACCCGGAGGTCCCCGTGACGAAAGGAAGCTGGACGGCCGTCGGCACCGTCCGCAGTGACCGTACCGACCCGGCAGACACCGACGACTGGGGTCAGGTGGTCAGCACGGTCGTGCTCGAGGACCGCTTCGGCGCCGAGGCCCTCGTCGGCCTTTCAGATTTCTCCCACGCCGAAATCGTGTTCGCGTTCGACCGCCTTGAGGAGCGCGAGCACTACCGCGACCTCAGGCCGGCACGCGGCAGGTCCGACCTGCCCCCCGTCGGCGTATTCGCCGACCGTGGTCCGCGCCGGCCGAACCGGCTCGGTGTCACGCGGTGCGAGATCGTCTCGGTGGACGGGCGGAGGCTTTGGGTCCGCGGGCTGGACGCCGTCGACGGCACACCCGTCCTCGACATCAAGCCGGTGATGAGCGCATTCACGCCCGTACCGGTGCGCGAGCCGGAATGGGTTGCACGGCTCATGAGCAACTACTGGTGAGCCCGGCGGGCGCCTCCCCTTGCCGAGGCGCCCGCGCCACCGGCCCGGCCACCGCCGTTAGCCGGCTATCAGGCGTTAGCGTGGCGCGATGAGCGACGCGACGCCGGGCAGCGCGTCGAAAGCGCGTGCCCTGCTCCGCGGTTACGTCGCCGACGCGGCGCATGGGCCGCTGCCCGCGCTTCTGCTGATACTCAACCACCGTCAGCGGCCCGATCGACGCGGTCAGCATCTTCAGCCTCGGACGCGTGTTCGTGGCCAAACATGACCGGCAACGTCGTCTTCGTAGGTTTCGCGCTGGCCAGGGCGCCGGGCTTCTCCCTCGACGCGTCGCTATCTGCCCTGGCGGGCTTCCTCGTCGGCGCGCTCGTGGGTGGCGAGTACGTATCGCGCTTCGGGTCTCATCGCGGAGTGCTGCTGCGCAACACGGCAGCGACCGAGCTGGCGCTGTTCCTCACGACGCTTGATTCTGCTCGGCGCGATCGGCACCCCGCTCGAAGCCAGGCCGAGGGATGCCATCGCCGCACTGGCCGCCCTCGCGCTCGGCATGCAGAACGCCGCTGTGCGGCGACTCGCCGTTCCCGACATCACGACGACCGTGCTCACGCTGACGCTGACCGGAATCGCCGCCGCGGCGGCCCTCGCCAGCCGAGGATCCGCGACCTGGCACCAACCGAGACGCTGAGAGGTGACCGCCCCAATGCAGCGCAGCCGACGTGTCCGCACCTCTGACGGAACGTTCCTGGCGGTGCACGAAACGGGTACGCCCGGCGCCCCGACCGTCGTCTGCATACACGGCTATCCAGACAACAGTTCGGTCTGGGACGGTGTGGCAGCCGAACTGGCGAGCAGCTACCACGTCGTGACCTACGACGTTCGTGGCGCCGGTGCGTCCGACCAGCCGCGGCAACGCGCTGCCTACCGTCTCGAGCAGCTTGTCGACGACCTGGCCGCCGTGGTCGACGCAGTGAGTCCCGATCGGCCGGCGCATCTCGTGGCCCACGACTGGGGTTCGGTACAGGCCTGGCATGCGGTCACCGGTGCGCGGCTCACCGGCCGCATCGCGTCCTATACCTCGATCTCCGGGCCCTGCCTGGACCATTCCGCCACATGGATGCGCGCTGCACTGCGCGGCGAGGCCGGGGTCGGCGACGTCGTGCGGCAACTGGTGAATTCGAGCTACGTCCTGCTGTTCAATCTGCCGTACCTGCCCGAATGGCTGTGGCGTAAGGGGATTCTCGACCGTGCGCTCGCGGCTAAGTCAGCAGCCGACCGCGCTGCGGCCTCGCCGGCGCGGTCGAATCAGACAGCTCAGACGGCTCAGACGGCTCAGACAGCTCGGCCGTTGCCGGACAAGATCAACGGCCTGCAGCTCTACCGGGCGAACCTGCTGCGCCACGTCGCACGGCCGCAGCCGCGCCGGACCGACATCCCGGTTCAGGTCCTGGCGCCCTCACGCGACCCGTTCGTCTCGCCTGCGTTCCAGGCGGGTGCTCCCGCCCCGTGGACGTCCGATCTGCGGGTGGCGCACATCGAGGGCGGGCACTGGATCATCACCGTTCGGCCTGACGTCGTCGCCCGCCACGCGTCCGAACTCATCCAGTGCGCCGAAAGCGGCGCTCGCGCCGCCGATATCGACACGACCTGACGATCGGTCAGTTGGCGCCGACGGCCTGTTCGAGCGCGTCGAGTTCGCTGCCGAGGTAACCCAGCAGGCGCTGCAGATGCGGCACGCTGCGGCGACACCCGGTCAGCCCGAAGGCGAGATTGTCCGAGTAGCTGGTGCAGGTGATGTTCAGCGCCTGTCCGTCGACCGGAATCGACAGCGGGTACATGCCGTCGAGCCGCGCCCCGTTGTAGTACAGCGGCGACCGCGGCCCCGGCACGTTGGAAATCACCAGGTTGAACGGGGGGCGCAGCATGTTCTGCACGCCGAGCAGCGGCGCGAGCGCGAGCGGGCTCAGGCCGATCAGGCTCATCGCCATGATCTGGATCGGGCTCATGCTCGCCATGGCCGCCTTACCGTCGGTCATCGACGCGTGAATGCCGGCCAGGCGATCGGCCGGATCGGCAAGATCGGTTGCGAGATTGCACATGACGACGCCGAGCGCATTGCCCCCTTCAGGTCGCCCCCCGACGTTTAGCGACACCGGCACCATCGCGATCAGCGGTGGGTCGGGCAGCGCGTCGAGATCGCCCATGTAGCCGCGCAGCGCACCGGAGCACATCGCCAGAACGACATCGTTGACGGTTGCGCCGGCGTCCTTGCCGACGCGGCGTATCCGTTCGATCGGCCACGACTGCGCCGCGAAGCGGCGCGCACCCGTGATCGGCACGTTCAACATCGTCTTGGGTGCCGAGAACGACAGCGGCGCGGACTGCTCGTGGATACCGCGGTTGACCGTCTTGACCAGTGCCGAGGGAAGCCGCGCCGCCTCGCCGGCGATGTGCAGGGCCGAGCGCAGCGCGCTCACTGGGACGTCCGCCAGGCGATGACCGGCCTGCGCCGGCTGATCGTCTTGCACGGCTTGCTCGGTCTGTTCGGTCTGTTCGGTCTGTTCGGTCTGTTCGGTCTGTTCGGACGGCGAGCGCCGTGCCCACGGCGGCAGGAGCTCGCGCGCGTCCGGGCTGTCGCTCAGGCTCTCCTGCACAAGTCGAAGCGCCGAGACTCCGTCGACCAGCGCGTGATGCATCTTGAAGTACATCGCGAACCGGCCGTCGTCCAGACCTTCGACGATCGAAACCTCCCACAGGGGCCGATGCCGATCGAGCAGGTTGCCGTGCAGCTGCGAGCACAGGGACAGCAGCTCCAATGCCCGGCCGGGTTGTGGCAGCGCGGTGCGCCGGACGTGGTGTTCGATATCGAAGTCGTCGTCGCGCTCCCACCCCCACAGCCCAGCGCTGGTCGGCGAGCGACGAGCCCGGCGGCGAAACAGCGGCCGCACGTCGTCGGCACTAAGCATCTGCTGGAACATTCGATGCACATCGGACGAGTCAGCGCCATCCGGGGGAACGAACAACTGCAGACCGCCGACATGCATCGGATGCTCACGCGTCTCGACCATCAGGAACATCGAGTCAGCGGGCGACATCGGTAGCAACAACGTGACCTCCCGGGTGCGGGGCGACCGCCGCACGTAGTCGCGGTCAGCACCTGATGATGCCCGGGTTGCGACGGCGTGCCTACTCGGTCTCAGCGTCGACGCTGCGCGGGCCGCCCGGCTCGTCCGGCCTGTCGTGCTCGTACCCCGCGCACACGCGAACCGGCAGGGACGGGTAGCGCACCATGCGCGCATCCCAGCCGGCCCGAAGGCAGCGCAGGTAAGCAGTTCCCCGTCGCGTGACGTTGACCCGCGCATGGGCACAGTCGCCGCACAGACCCGGCGGGGCGCCGAGCGGTTCGGTCGCTGGTTGCGGCACTGCTGAATTCTTGCGTGTTCGCCCTGGCGGCGCGTGTTCCTATCGAACGGCGTCGGCGTCGGGACCGGTCGTGTGAACCGGGCCGTGCGAGTCCTCGCAATGATCCTCGTGGGCATTTCCGCTGTGGTCGACCTGCAACGTCACGTGGCCGATGCCGTAGTCCGAGGCAAGCAGCGACCGCAGCGCGCCGCCGACGGTGTGGCAGTCCATCGTTCGGTCGACGAGGACGTGTGCCGAAACCGCGGCGTCTCCCGCGGCGATCTCCCAGACATGCAGGTCATGTACCTGTTCCACGCCTTCGACTGCAGCCAGGCTGGACCCGATCGCCATCGGATCCAGATCCGGCGGCGCAGCCTCGAGGAACACCCGCCCGGCCGAACGAATCAGCTGCACCCCGGTCCACGTCATCAGTGCCGCGACGACGAGCGAGGCCACCGCATCTGCGCGGGTCCACCCGGTCACCATGATCACGAGGCCTGCCACGAACGTCGCGGCGAATGCCCAGACGTCGTTCAGCAGATGCGCTACCGCGCCGCGCACGTTCAGGCTGCGCCGATCGGCACGCGCGGCCAGGGTGGTGGCGGCGACGTTGACCCCGACGCCGATCACCGCGACGACGACCATCACGCCACCGGCCGAGCCGGGCGGGTGCACAAGGTGCCTGACTGCCGCCACCACGAACCACGCCGCCAGTAGCAGCAGCGTGATGCCGTTGGCCTGACCCGAGAGCGCGTCGACGCGCGCGAGACCATACGTGTAGGCGCCTCTCGCCGGCCGCTCGACGACCCGGGACGTGATCACTGCGAGAAGCAGCGCAGCCGCATCGGTGAGCATGTGCCCGGCATCGCTGAGCAGCGCGAGCGAATGTGCGAGCAGCCCGGCGATGACCTCGCCGATCATGAAGGCGACGATCATCGCGAGCGCACCGAGCAGCCATCTCCGGTCGGCCCGGCCCGACGCCGCGCGAGCGTGATGGTGGGCAGACCTGCCGTGGCTGCTCGGTGTTTCACCGGCGATGGCGTCAGGACGCGACTGCCGGGCCGGCCCCCGCTCGTTGTGGCGCGCACGCGCGGACGCGGTGTGGTCAACCGCGTTGCGGTCAACCGCGTTGCCGTCAACTGCGTCGCCGTCAACCTCGTCGCCGTCAACCTCGCTGTGATCGACCTCGTCCCGGGCGGCCATGTTCACCGCGACCTTGTCCTAGACGCCGTGTGTGCCACCGCGCTGTGGCCGGCGTGCTCGAGAGCCGTGTCGAGCAGAACCCGCACGTGCGTGTCGGCGAGTTGGTAGTACGCCATTCGCCCCGACCTGCGCACCTGAACGATCCGGTGCGCGCGCAGCAGGCGCAGGGCGTGCGAGGTCGCTGACTCGCTCATCTGCGCCGTCGCGGCAAGCTGGCCCACGCTCGCCTCGCCAACGCGCAGTGCCGTGAGCAAGCGCAACCGGCCGGGATCGGCAAGCATCGCGAATACCTCGGCGGCGTCGAGGATGACGGCACGAGACGGCATGATCGCAGCTCGCCTCGAATACACCACATCGGCCACAACATCTGAACGACTGCTCACATTTTCATATTTACAGACGTGAGCGGGCGCGGCAACCGCGGCCGTCCCTTCCGAACCGCACCGCCCCGGAATACGCGCAACAGCGTCAGTACAGTCGGGCGGTGGCTAGTTACATCGAAGACATGTTCTCCATTTCGGGCCGGGTCGCCGCGGTTACCGGAGGCAGTTCGGGTATCGGACGGGTGATGGCCGAGGCTCTCGTACGCGCGGGTGCCGCCGTCGTCCTCGTCGCCCGGCGCGAAGCACAACTACGCAGCGCCGTCGAGGAATTGGAGCCGTTCGGCCGCGCGGCGTACGTGGTGGCCGACCTCGCTGATCGAGCAGATTGCGCTCGGGCAATGCAGCAGATCGCGCAACCGTTCGGCGAACCCGACATCCTCCTCAACAGCGCCGGCGTCAACATTCGGCCACCACTTGCCGACCTGAGCGAGGCAGATTGGGATCGCACGCTCGCGCTCAATCTGACCGCGCCGCACCTGCTCGGGCAGTGCTTCGGCCCGAGCATGGCCGAGCGCGGCTGGGGACGCATCATCAATGTCACGTCGCTACAGGCGCACATGGCGTTCGGCAACAGCGGCGGGTACGGCGCGTCGAAGGGTGGGCTGGCAGCCCTGACACGGTCGCAGGCCGAGGCGTGGTCCCCGCGCGGGGTGTGCTGCAACGCCGTCGCGCCCGGCGTCGTCCGTACCCCGATGAACGACCCGGTGTTCGGCGACCCGCCGCGTGCCGCCGCACTCGCCGTCCGGACCACGGTGGGCCGCAACGGCGAGGCGGCGGACTTCGCCGGGGTCGCGATCTTCCTGGCCAGCCGGGCATCGGACTTCCTCACCGGCCAGACCATCACCATCGACGGCGGCTTCTCGACCCACTGACGTCGCGGCGGGCCTGACCGGCCGCCCACCCGCGGCCTCGGACCTGCGCCGACTTCAAGGCCGACCAGCACCGTCAGCCGTACGACATGCCCATCGCCGAACGCACCTGCGACAACGTGACCTCGGCGAGCGCGTTCGCCCGCTCAGCTCCGCGCGACAGGATTCGTGCCGCATCGTCAGCGCCGAACTGGGCGCGACGCTCGCGCATCGGAGCGAGAAATGTGTTCACCGACTCCGCGACCACCGATTTGAGTGCCGCTGCGCCGCCGAGCCCGATTTCATCAGCGATCGCGGCCGGCTCGCGCCCTGAACACAACCCGGCGATGCGAAGCAGGTTCGCCACTTCTGCACGGCGATCCGGCTCGAACGTGATACGCCGTTCCGCGTCGGTGCGGGCGGCCCGCACCTTCTCGACAACCTGATCGGGGGCGTCGCGCAGCGAGATCCCGTTACCCAGGCTCTTGCCCATCTTGCGCCCGTCGAGTCCGAGCAGGACCGGCGCTTCACCGAGCATCGGCGCAGGTATCGGGAAGACCGCGCCGTAGCGCTCGTTGAAACGCCGCGCGATCGAGCGGGTCAACTCGAGGTGCGGCAGTTGGTCCTTGCCGACCGGAACGAGATCGGCCTTGCAAAATAAGACGTCCGCTGCCTGATGCACCGGGTAGGTCATCATCAGTCCACTCACGGTCGACCGGCCCGAAAGCTGGATCTCCTCCTTGACCGTGGGGTTGCGCGACAACTCCCCCATTCCCACAAGCGACAGGAACGGGAGCATCAACTGATGAAGTGCGGGCACCGCGCTGTGGGCGAAGATCGTTGTGCGCAAAGGATCGAGCCCGCAAGCGAGGTAGTCGAGCACCAATTCGCGCACCACCCGCGGGATGTCGCCCGGATGGTCGCGATCGGAGAGCACCTGGTAGTCGGCCACGACGATCAGCAGATCCAGGCCGGAGCGCTGAAGTTCGACCCGGTTGGCGAGCGTCCCGAAGTAGTGGCCGAGATGCAGCGCCCCGGTGGGCCGTTCCCCGGTCAGCACCCGGGTCGCGCGCCGATCAGAATCGGGTGGTTCGGTGGTAGGCAGGGTGGTCGGAGCAGACATGACGTCCCTTTCCAGAGGTCAGGGGCGTCCGCGCCGGAACGGGAAGCAAAATGGGCCGCCCAGCGAGGACGGCCCATCGGATGATGGCAGCGCGAGTGGGGTCGTCCTAAGTGGACGGCCACCACAATGCGATACCGAAGGTCACGAGATCACGGTAGCAGGGCGGCGCATCACCAATTTGTGTACAGCGGACGTCCCTCGGCATAACCCGATGCGCTTTGCACGCCGATGACCGCGCGGTCGGCATACTCGGGCAGCGTGGTCGCCCCGGCGTACGCACATGCCGATCGCAGGCCCGCCGTGATCGTGTCGACGAGGTCTTCGACGCCTGGACGCAGCGGGTCGACGTACATCCGGCCGGTTGAGATGCCCTCGTCGAAAAGGGCCTTACGGGCCCGGTCGAACGCGCCCTCACCGCTGGTGCGGTTGGCGACAGCACGCGCGGACGCCATGCCGAAACTCTCCTTGTACATCCGGCCGTCCGGGGCCTGGTGGAGATCGCCGGGCGACTCGTAGGTGCCGGCGAACCACGAACCGACCATCACCGCCGACGCGCCGGCGGCCAGGGCAAGCGCGACGTCGCGAGGGTGTCGCACTCCCCCGTCGGCCCACACATGTTTGCCGAGCTCTCGCGCCGCATCGGCGCACTCCAAGACGGCGGAGAACTGCGGGCGGCCGACGCCGGTCATCATCCGGGTCGTGCACATCGCGCCGGGGCCGACGCCGACCTTGACGATGTCGGCACCGGCGGCGACCAGATCGCGCACGCCATCAGCCGACACGACATTGCCCGCCACCACCGGCACGGACGGGGCCAGCGAGCGCACTGCCGCGAGCGCGTCGAACATCCGCTGCTGATGCCCGTGCGCGGTGTCGACGACCAGGACGTCGATGCCCGCTTCGAGCAACTCGTGCGCTTTGGTCTTCACATCGCCGTTGACGCCGATGGCGGCCGCCACCCGCAGCCGTCCGGACGCGTCGACCGCCGGGCGATACAGGGTCGCCCGAAGGGCCGCGGTCTTCGTCAGGATCCCGGTGAGGCGCCCTGATCGATCCACAACCGGTGCGAGCCGGCGGTGCCCGGCCTCGAGCAGCTCGAACGCCTTCTGCGGCGACACGGTGTCTTGCAGGGTGAGCACGGGGGTGGACATGACGCGGCGCAGCTGGGCGAAGCGATCGGCCCCTAGACAGTCGGCCTCGGTCACCACCCCGACCGGGCGCTCGTCGTCGACGACCACCACCGCGCCGTGCGCGCGCTTGGGCAGCAGCGCGAGCGCGTCGCCAACCGGGCTGTGCGGCGAGAGCGTCAACGGCGTGTCATAGACGAGATGGCGGGCTTTGACCCACGACACGACATCGCGCACGACCTCGGCCGGAATGTCCTGGGGCAGAACGGCCAGACCACCACGCCGGGCCACTGTCTCGGCCATCCGGCGGCCTGCAACTGCGGTCATGTTGGCGACGATGAGCGGAATCGTCGCCCCGCTGGCGTCGACCGTCGACAGATCCACGTCGAATCTGGACGCGACTGCCGAGCGTGCCGGCACCATGAAGACGTCGTCGTAGGTCAGCTCGAATGGCGGGGCTGGGTCAAGGAAGCGCACGAGGCGATCAGTCTAGTCGCCCCAGGGGCGTCCATGCGACGACTTCGCTGAGAAGCCCGATCGCCACGTCGGACGGACGTCATAGGCTCCTCGCATGACCCTGGCCGTCATCGACATCGACGGGGTTGTCGCAGACGTCCGCCACCGCCTGCACCACCTCGAGAGCCGCCCCAAGAACTGGGGCGCATTCTTCGGTGCGGCCTCCCGCGACACCCCCCTGCCTGAAGGCCTTGCCCTGGTCGCCGAGCTGCGCCGCGAGCACGACATCGTGTGGCTCACCGGCCGGCCGGAATGGCTGCGGACGATCACCAGCGAATGGCTGCTGGCGCACGGCCTGCCACCCGGCGAGCTGTTTATGCGGCCGGAGAGCGACCGCCGTCCCGCACGCCTGTACAAGCTCGGTGTGCTGCGTCGTCTCGCGCGTCGGAAGATCGCGGCATTCATCGACGACGACAGCGACGTCGTTGATGCCGCGCTGGCGGCCGGGCACCCTGCGGTGCTCGTCGATTGGGCCACCCGCGCCCCGGCCCTACGCGAAGCGCAAGATCGTCTCGGCCGGACCTGACCGTCCGCCATGTCGAGATCGCCCGCGCCGATCGCACCCGATGACCCGGGTGTCGTCAGGCTGCGCCGCTTCTTCCTCACCGTCGTCACGACCAGCTCGCTGGTCCTGATCCCCTGGATCGCCTACCTGGCAACCAGCCTGCCGACCCGCCAGGTCGCCGACCCGTGGAACGTCGCGTGGGTCGGCTTCGACAGTGTGCTGGTCGTGATGCTGAGCTGGACGGCCTGGAACGCCTGGCACCGACGCCAGATGCTCATCCCGGCCGCGATCATCACGGCAACCCTGCTCGTCTGCGATGCCTGGTTCGACATCGTGCTCGATTGGGGCTCACGGCATGTGCTTTTTTCGATCGCTTCGGCTCTGCTGACCGAATTGCCGCTGGCCGCGCTGCTTCTGGGCGTCGCCCTGCGACTGATCCGGATGATCCACCGGGTCCGCTGGCGCGAACTCGGACACGAAGGCAAGGCGCCGCCGCTTCGGCGCGCCCTGATCATCGATCTCGTCGGGCGCGAGAATCGTGACGATGAGTGACAGTGGCACCATCAGAGTGACAGTGACACACCCGTGCCGCGATATTCTGGGCGAAATGCCCTGCGACACACCCTCTCTGCACCCATAACCTGCTGGCACATGCAAATTGCTCGGAGCACACTCGTGTCGTAGGCCCTGCAAGCGATTACAGGAAGAATCGATGCTCAGCGAAGCTCAGCCGCCCCGCCCAGCGCGTGCGTGCACGCACAATCCGGCGTGCCCGCCCGCCGACGCCTCCGACCGCGACGGCGCCCACGTCATCGCGTCGCACCCGGAGCAGGGCTGGAGCCTCCTCTGCAACGGGGTCGTCCTCTTCGAGGACACCGGCGAGCTACTTCCCGACGGTCAGAGCATCGCTGCTCGGCGCAGCGAGCTTCTCGCCGCCGCCGCTCATCGCAAGGCCAGCTAGCACCGTCGCGCACGCGTGCGCCGCTTGGGCGTGCGCCGCTTAGACGTAGTCCTCGACCGGTGGGCAGGCACACACCAGGTGCCGATCGCCGTACGCGCCATCGATGCGCCGAACCGGTGTCCAATACTTGCCTGCCGCGTCGACGCCGTCCGGGTAGGCGGCAAGCTTTCGCGAATACGGGTGATCCCACTCCCCGGCCAGGCACGACGCCGTGTGCGGAGCATTGCGCAGCGGGTTGTCATCAGCCGGCCACTTGCCGGCGCCGATCTGGTCGATCTCGGCCTTGATCGCGATCATCGCCGTGACGAAGCGGTCCAGTTCGCCGACATCTTCTGACTCGGTCGGTTCGACCATCAGGGTGCCGGCCACCGGGAACGACATCGTCGGAGCATGGAATCCGTAGTCGATGAGCCGCTTTGCGACGTCGTCGACGCTCACGCCGGTGTCCTTGGTGATCTGCCGCAGATCGAGGATGCACTCGTGCGCCACCAGGCCGTGCGCCCCTGCGTAAAGAACCGGATAGTGCGGCGCGAGCCGCTTGGCGAGGTAGTTCGCCGACAGGATCGCGATCGCCGTTGCGCGGGTCAGCCCCGCCGCCCCCATCAGCCGCAGGTAAGCCCAGGTGATCGGCAGAATCGAGGCTGATCCCCATGGTGCGGCCGCGATGGCGCCGCTGCCGGTCTCGGGTCCAGCAGCGGGCTGCAGTGGGTGGTTCGGCAGGTACGGGGCGAGGTGTTCGCGCACCGCCACCGGACCGACGCCCGGACCACCACCGCCATGCGGGATGCAGAACGTCTTGTGGAGGTTCAGATGCGAGACGTCGGCGCCGAACTTGCCCGGCCGGGCCAGGCCCACCATGGCGTTGAGGTTCGCGCCGTCGAGGTAGACCTGGCCGCCCGCCTCATGGACCAGCCCGCACACGTCGGTGATGTGCTCCTCGAAGATGCCGTGCGTCGACGGGTAAGTGATCATCAAGGCAGCGAGTGCATCGGCGTGCTCGGCGATCTTCGCCCGCAGGTCGTCCAGGTCGATCTCGCCCGCCTCGCCGCCGGTCTTGACCACGACTACACGCATCCCGGCCAGCACGGCACTTGCCGCGTTCGTGCCATGGGCACTCGCCGGAATCAGACAGATGTTGCGGTGGCCGTCGCCATTGGCGCGGTGGTAGCCCGCGATCGCGAGCAACCCGGCGAACTCACCTTGGGCGCCGGCATTCGGCTGTAACGAGACGGAGTCGTAGCCGGTGATCTCGGCCAGCCAGCGGGACAGGTCTTCGAAGATCCGCGCATAGCCATCGAACTGGCCGGTGGGCGCGAACGGATGCAGATTCGCGAATCCGGGCAGGGTGATCGGCTCCATCTCGGTGGTGCCGTTCAGCTTCATCGTGCACGAGCCGAGCGGGATCATCCCGCGATCCAGGGCGTAGTCACGATCGGCCAGCCGCCGCAGGTAGCGAAGCATCGCGGTCTCGGACCGGTGACTGCGAAACACCGGATGGGTCAGGAAGTCCGAGGTCCGGGCCAGCGAGCCGGGCAGCGGCTCGGCGACGTCGAGTCGCTCGACATCGGTGAACGTCAGCCCCAGGCCGAATGCGCGCCACACGGCGACGATGTGCCCGCGGCGGGTGACCTCGTCGCACGAGATCGAGACGGTGTCCTCGTCGACAAGTCGCAGGTTGATGCCCTCGGCAAGCGCCGCGGCGATGACGGCCTCCGCGCGTCCTGGAACCCGAACGGTGAGCGTGTCGAAGACCGCGGCCTCGCGCACCTCGACCGCTCCCTCGCGCAGACCGGCGGCGAGGATGGCCGTGAGGCGACGCACCCGTTGCGCGATCGCCCGCAGTCCCTCCGGGCCGTGATACACCGCGTACATGCTCGCGATGATCGCGAGCAGAACCTGGGCCGTGCAGATGTTGCTCGTGGCCTTCTCGCGGCGGATGTGCTGCTCACGCGTTTGCAAGGCCAGCCGGAACGCAGGCGACCCATCAGCATCGACCGAGACGCCGACCAGCCGTCCGGGCAGCTGACGCTCCAGTCCAGCTCTAGTCGAGATGTACCCCGCGTGTGGACCACCGAAGCCGATCGGCACGCCGAATCGTTGCGTGGTGCCCACCGCGATATCGGCACCGACCTCGCCGGGCGGGACGAGCAGCGTGAGTGCGAGCAGGTCGGCCGCGACGGTGACCAGCGCGCCTCGCTCGTGAGCCGCGTCGACGATCGGGCGAAGGTCGCGGATCGCTCCGGACGCGCCCGGGTACTGGACGAGCACGCCGAACACGTCGCCTTCGGGAAGCGGCTCGGCGAAGTCGTGGGTGACGACGCGAAGCCCGAGCGGCGTTGCGCGGGTGCGCACGACGTCGAGGGTCTGCGGGAGCACATCGGCGTCGACGACGAACAGGTCGCCGGCCTTGGCGGCGCGATGCGCCAGGGCCATAGCCTCGGCAGCGGCCGTCGCCTCGTCGAGCAGCGAAGCGCCCGCGACCGGAAGCCCGGTGAGGTCCTCGACCATCGTCTGGAAGTTGAGCAGCGCCTCGAGTCGTCCTTGGCTGATCTCGGGTTGGTAGGGCGTGTAGGCGGTGTACCAGGCCGGACTCTCGAGCACGTTGCGACGAATGACGGCGGGCGTGATCGTGTCGTAGTAGCCCAGGCCGATCATCGAGGTGACCACTCGGTTGCGCCCGGCGAGTTCGCGCAGTTCGGCCGCAACGTCGGCCTCCGATGCGGCAGGTGGCAGCGCGAGGGTGAGCTTCTCCCGGATACTCGCCGGGACGGCATCGGCGAGCAGGTCGTCGATGGACGAGTAGCCGACTACCTCGAGCATGCGCTGCTCGGCGGCGCCGGCACCCACGCCGATATGCCGGGCGGCAAACTCTGCCGCGTGCTCAAGTTCCGACAGGGCGGGCGAAATCGGGGTTTCGGTCATATCTATCCTCGCCGCGCCCCGGGCTGGCAGCTGCCTGCGCGCGTGCTGTATCTGACGACTGGGTCGCTGCGCTTGCTCATCCGGATGGCGCTCCTGTTCACGCTGTGGACACAACGGGTGCCCACGCCTAGGCGCGAGCTCCCCGTCTGTCAGGCAGGCGCCCTCCAGAGCGGCCTCATCCGCGCGGTCCGGGTGCCTGAGAGGTTCCGGGGAGGTTGCCCCTTCGGCGCCGCTCAAAATTGCGGAGCGGACTCTCCCGCGCGAGATCGTCGGCCAGTCGCCGACGGTACCAGCCAGCGGCCGGCCACCGCGTCATGGCCTCGCCGCGCTGGTGCGTAGAGCGTCGCTAGGCGGTAGCCGTGCGCTGCTGGCGACGCCGCGACAATTCATCGGTCAACGGCGGCGTCACTTCGGCCGCGCCATCGGCGCGCTCACCCGGCAGGTGAGCCAGCGAACCGCGCAGTTCGCGAAGCGCGCCACCGAGCGCGATACCGAACACCCCTTGACCGCCCCGCAGCAGGTCGACTACCTCCTCCGACGACGTGCACTCATACACCGTTGCGCCGTCGGATAGCAGCGTGATGCGGGCCAGATCGTCGACGCCGCGTGCACGCAGCGTCTCGACCGCCGAGCGGATGTTCTGCAGCGAGACGCCGGTGTCGAGCAGGCGCTTGACGACCTTGAGAACGAGGATGTCCTTGAACGAGTAAAGGCGCTGGCTACCAGAGCCGGAAGCCGACCTGATCGAGGGTTCGACGAGGCCGGTACGGGCCCAATAGTCGAGTTGGCGGTAGGTGATGCCGGCTGCCGTGCATGCCGTCGGGCCGCGATAGCCAATATGCTCGCTCGGCCCGCCAACCGGGTCGGCGAAGAGCGTGCCCTGCTGCGGCGTGTCGGGCCCGGCGTCAGCCATGATGCCGTCTCCTCGCTGTCTGGTTCGCGGTCGTTATGGTGACCTCACGGCCTCCACCATAGAGATTCGTTCGCGGTGCCTTGACGGTATGGCGGTCCTCGATGGTGGTCAACGCGACGCGCCGACGGCAGTGACCCTCACCTGCAGGTCGAGGGTCATCGGGGCCCTTTACGTCCCAGACGCGAAGTCCTCCGGAGAGACGTTGTCCAGGAACTCACGGAAGCGCTCCACCTCGTCCTCCTGCTCGTCGGGGATCTCGATACCCGCGGCGTCCAGAACTGCGTCGGTACCGAGAATTGTCACATCACACCGAAGCGCCAAGGCGATCGCGTCCGAGGGGCGGGCGCTGACGTTGACGCCGCCGGCGAAGCGCAACTCGGCGTAGAAGACGTCGTCGCGCAACTCGGTGATATGGACGGCCTCGAGCCGGACGCCCAGTGCCTTGATGAGGTCGCGCATGAGGTCATGCGTCAACGGCCGTACTGTCTGCATGCCCTGTTGCTGAAAGGCAATTGCCGAAGCCTCGACGGCGCCGATCCAGATCGGCAGGTAGCGCACGCCGTCCTCTTCGCGCAGGAGAACGACCGGCTGGTTAGCCGGCAGTTCGACCCGCACGCCGACGACCCGCAACGGATGCACGAGCGTTCCTCCTGGCATCTGATCTGTCGGCTTTCGACGCTACACGCTCCACGTGGAAGCAGGCTCGTGGCAACTGCCCCCAAAGTTCCCCGAGACGCGTCGAGGATGCGCTGGAAGCTAGCTACCAGCTACGTTACGTAGGCCGATCTGGACCAAGGCGGCATGCAGGCGCACCGAAAGTGCGGCCAATTCGCGCACGGTCTCCTCCGCTCGCGCCTTCGCCTCCGCGCCCTTCTGATGGGACATCGGGCCCACAACTTGCGAGAACAGGCCTATCTCGCGTTCGGCGGCTGTACGGAACGCGCGCAGGTGCCGCCCTTCGAGGCCGTAGCGCCCGAGTTCGGCGACAACCTGACCCACGGTGAGCGCGTCGTCGTCGTAGTGGCCGCTCGCCGTGGCGGCGATCAGGCCGAATTGCTCGAGCTCACCGAGCTGCTCGGACGTCAGCCCCGTGGCGTTGAGCAACTCCTCGCGGGACAGGCGAAGTGTGGGCGCGACCGGGCGGAAGTGTTCCGCGGTCGGCGCGTTGTCCGCGATCGCGAGGTGCGGTACCCGGGGCAGGCCGCCGGGACCCGGCGGAACCAGGCCGCGGTCGATCGCGTCGAGCTGATCCTTGATGACGCGAAGGGGAAGGTAGTGGTCGCGCTGCTGAGCCAACACGTAACGCAGGCGCGCCACATCGGCCGTCGAGAATTTCCGGTATCCCGATGGAGTCCGGTCCGGGCGGACCAGTCCTTCAGTCTCGAGGAAACGGATCTTGCTGATCGTGATGTCGGGAAAGTCGCTGCGAAGCTGGGTGAGTACCTCGCCGATCGACAGCGTCGAACGGGTTGCGACACTCGTAACAGTCATGTGGCACCTGCGTGCATCATGCGGCGGCTACCCTCCATCGCCTGACGCGACGAGCGAGCACGGTTCGGCCGTGTGGAACCGGCCGGCCATGCCCCGCGTCACGCCTGCTGCCCGACCCCGACACCGGCCCGCACGGCCGCGGTGAGGTAGACCAGCCGGAACTTGCCGATCTGAACCTCGTCGCCTCCGGCCAGCGGGACCGCGTCGATGCGTTCCCGATTGACGTACGTGCCGTTGAGCGAACCCACGTCATGGACGGTATAGCCATTGCCCTCGCGACGGAACTCGGCATGCCGACGCGAGACGGTTACGTCGTCAAGAAAAATGTCGCTGTCAGGATGGCGCCCGGCTGTCGTGACGTCCTGATCGAGCAGGAAGCGGCTGCCCGCGTTGGGCCCGCGCTTGACAACCAGCAGTGCCGAGCCGGGTGTCAGCGCGTCGACAGCGCCTTGATGGGCCTCAGCGGAGAACTCGCTGTCTGCGTCGGTCAGTCCGCCGGTTGCTGACAGCACACTCGTGGCGTCGGGGGCGTTCGGGTATCCGGCCTCGGGAAGCGCGGCGCCGCAGTTGGCGCAGAAGCGGCTACCCGCCAGGTTCTCGGCGCCACAGGCAGTGCAGAACACTCGTGTGCCCCTTCCTCTACAAACGGTACGGGCGTTGCGAACGGAATTATTCACGGCCGGGGGGAACTCGCGTTCGCGGTGATTGGAATTTCGGACAGGCAGCGTGCGATCGCGCAACCCGGGCCCGTGCCGCGAGCCTAGTTCCGGGCCCTCCCAAGGGTCAATCAAGGGTTGAGCATGAGCTTCGCAAAGCACGATGTGGTCGGTCGCTTGTCGAGGGCCCGGCAGCCGACCAAGTCCGCCAAGGCCAGCAGGGTCACTGGTCCCGCTCGCCGAAGGCGTCAGCCACTGAGCGTTCCGTAGGCGGCAGGGTCGAGCAATTCGTCGACTTGCGCCGGGTCGGCGACCTCGATCTCGACGATCCAGCCCGCCCCGTACGGGTCGGAGTTGATCAACTCGGGCCGCCCGTCCAGCTCGTCGTTGCGCGCCTTGACGGTTCCGGTGACGGGCGCGTAAAGGTCGGACACACTCTTGGTCGACTCGACCTCACCAAAGGCTTCACCTTGGCGGATCTGCGCGCCGACCTCGGGCAGCGCGACGTACACGACGTCGCCCAGGGCCTGCTGGGCGTAGTCGGTGACACCCACGCGAATCGTTGCCCCGCTCACCCGGGCCCACTCGTGCTCGGCCGTGTACTTCAAGTCGTCGGGTACATCTGTCATCGCTAAGTCCTCGCAGATCGCATCTTTGGCTGGGGATTCGGCCAGACCCTACCGTCCCGACGGCGTCACGTATCTAGGTCTCGGCACCTGGCGGACGGCAAGGACGTCGATCTTCTGCTGTTCGTCGATCTCGGCGACCCCACCGGCGTTTCGAGCAGTCGCCGCGACGCCACCGGGAATGTTGAGCGCGGTGTCGAGCGTCTTCGGATCGCCGATGGCGAGTACCTGGTACGGCGCCGTGAGCTGCGTGCCGTCGACCGTGATCGACGCGCCGGTGTCGGTGAAATTGGTCGCTGTACCGACTCGCACCGGACCGAACTGGATCGACTCGGCCCCGGCTCCGCGCAACTCCTCCACGACGTCGAGCAGATCCTCGGCCTTGAGCTTGTGCTGCGGGTCGGTAATCGTGACGATGACACCAGGCCCAGTGGCGGGCACCGTGCCGAGGAGGACCCGCAGCGCCTGCACCTCCTGCTCGGCCTGCTGCTGGGCAACGGCATCGCTGTTCCCGCTCAGGCGCAACTCGTCGAGCGTGCGCTGCAGATCAGAGATCTGCAGATTGAGCCGGTCCGCTCGCGCGTTCTGATCGTCGAGGATGCGTATCAAATCGTCCTCGCGCGCGTTCGCCAAGCTGTCGGACGACGAGTTCGAGCGGACCTGCACCGCGATCGCGAATCCGAGGATGGCGGTGAGCACTCCGATGAGCACACCGGCCGGGATGTGTAACCGCCGCGGCGGCGACTCGTCGCCTGCGCGCCCGGCACCGTCGCCCTCCGGCTCGGCACCGCCACCGGCAGGGTCGACACCGCCGTCGGCCGACTCGCCCATGGCCGGCGATTCGCATTCTGGCTCGACAGCATCCGGGTGCTCGTCGTCGGCGTGCTCGTCAGCTCGCTCGGTCATGCTCGGAACACGTGCCTTCTGATCGCCGCTGCGTTGCCGAAGATGCGGATGCCGAGCACGACGACAACCGCGGTGGACAGCTGGCCTCCAACTCCGAGCTTGTCGCCGAGGAAGACGATCAGCGCCGCGACAACCACGTTGGAGACGAACGACACGACGAACACCTTCGAGTCGAAGATCCCGTCGAGCCGCGCACGAATTCCACCGAACACGGCATCGAGCGCCGCGACCACCGCGATCGGCAGATACGGCTCCAGCCAACCGGGCACGGTCGGGCGCAGAATCAGGCCGACCACGACGCCGATCACCAGCGCCAGGCCGGCGATCATCGGGGCCGACCCGTCGCCGTCGGGTCGGGCGTTGCGTATCTCGGTGCCGCCGCGGCCGTCGCGGGCATGTGCAGCTTCGATTGCTGATCCCAGGAGAAGGTGATTCCGTCTGCCGCTGCCAATGTGTGATAGCGACTTGCGACGTCGCTGTCGGCAAAGCTGGTGACGAGCACGTCACTGTCTCCAATGGCTCGGATCGTGTAAGGCGAGGTGACAGGTGCGAAGTCGACCAGTACCGCTTGGCCGGCGAAGCGGATCGCCGACGTCGGCGTGAGGCGTATGTCGTTGATCGAGATTGCCTCGGCTCCGTCATGCCACAGTTCGTTGACGACGCTGCGCACATCACGGTCGGTCAGGATCTGGGTCGCCGAGATAGGAGTCGTCCCGCGCCGGCTGTTGCCGGGCGTGCCCGACGGCGCTGACGGGTCGGCCAGTTGGACTCGTAGGCCCGGGCCGCTGGCGGCAGTCGCGCCGGCCAGCAGTTCGGCCTGACTGAGTTCGGCGCCGATCGAGGTCCCGGGCAGGGCCTGCGCGTGCAACTTCGCCACGTCGGCATTGAGCCGCTGCGCCCGCGTCTGCAGCGAATCGCCGGTCCGCTTCGCCGCATTCACCCGCGCGACGAGTCCAGCATGTACCTTCGCCGCGGTCGGTGCTGTTCGGTGGGTGTGCACGTAGGCGATAGCGAGCGTCAATCCGATCAGCACGCAGCCGATGGCGACCGCCGGCCCGTCGTACCAGCGCCGCCCCGGGTCGTCCGCGTCCCGACGAGCGGCCGCAGCCGCATATCCGGGATCCGCGCTGTCTGACACTAAGTCGACAAGTAACGCAATCGATCTAGCGTTAGATCGAGATGTCATGGATCTGCCCTGCGGATCAGCGAAGCAACCTGGCCCAGATACAGCGCTCCTGCCCACAGATAGAGCGCCGTGCCCCAGATGGTGAACGCCCAGGCGATCGGACGGGCTATGTCGGCGAGGGTGCCGTCGCCGTCGGCAAGCAGCAGGAGCGGGAACGCGTAGAGCAGATTGAACGTCGCCGCCTTGCCGAGGTAGTGCACGGGAGGTGGCCCGTAGCCGTGCCTGCGCAGCAGCGGCAAGGTCAGCCCGAGCAGCAGGTCGCGCCCGATGATCACGGCTGCAAGCCACGCCGGAATGATGTGTCGAAGGCTCAGCCCGACGAGGGTCGCAAGGATGTACAGGCGGTCGGCCGCCGGGTCGAGCAGGGCGCCGAGCCGGCTCGTCTGGTTCAGCTTGCGGGCGAGCACACCGTCAGCCCAGTCGGAGAAACCGGACGCCGCGAGCACGATCAAGGCCGCAATGTCGGCATGGGGTCCGAGCAGCAACCACAGAAACACCGGTACGCCGAGCAGGCGCAAGACGCTCAGCGCATTCGGAACGGTCCACACGCGTGAAGCGGTGACTTCGCCTGGTGCGCCCGACGACACGTCACCTCCCTGCTCGACGCTCGATCGGGCCCGCGCCGTGATTGCTTCTTCTGGCACCGGTCCAGTCATATGGTCGGGACGGCGGGATTCGAACCCACGACCCCCTGACCCCCAGTCAGGTGCGCTACCAAACTGCGCCACGTCCCGATCGTGCGAGAAAACCCTAGCGCAACCGCATCGACGCGCTGCTCGACCCACGCATCATCGCCGCGCCTGCTTACGTTCGCGCACCCGTACCGAGATCTCGATGGGGCTACCGGTGAAGTCGAAATCCTCGCGCAGCCGCCGTTCTATGAATCGCCGGTAGCCGGCCTCGAGAAAGCCGGTCGCGAACAGGACGAAACGCGGTGGTCGACTATCGGCCTGAGTGGCGAAGAGCACACGCGGGACCTTGCCGCCGCGACCCGGCGGCGGGGTTACCGCCACGACGTCGGCCAGCCATGCGTTCAACCGCCCGGTCGAGATCCGCCGGTCCCACGACTCGAGGCTCGTGCGAAGCGCTGCGGCCAACCGGTCGACCGATCGCCCGGTAACGGCCGAGACGTTGACCCGCGGTGCCCATTGCACCCGCGCAAGTTCGCGAGATACCTCACGTTCGAGCGTGTCTCGGCGGTCTTCGTCGACCAGATCCCACTTGTTGAACACGACGACCAGCGCGCGGCCGGCGTCTACTACCGCTGCGATGACCCTCTGGTCCTGTTCAGAGAGGGGCTCGGCGGCATCCAGCAGCACGATCGCCACCTCGGCCGCCTCGATCGCGCTCGCTGTTCGCAGGCTCGCGTAGTACTCCATCCCGGCGGCTTGGTGAACACGCCGGCGAAGGCCTGCCGTGTCGACGAAACGCCACGTTTCGCCGCCGAGTTCGACCAGGCTGTCGACGGGGTCGATGGTCGTTCCGGCGACGGCATCGACGACGGAACGATCCTCGCCGACGAGCCTGTTCAGCAGGCTTGACTTGCCGACATTGGGGCGACCGACCAGAGCGACCCTTCGCGGGCCCGTCTCTGCGGGCGCCTCCGGGGGAGCATCGGGCAGCGCTTCGAGGATCGCGTCGAGCAGGTCACCGCTTCCACGCCCGTGCAGCCCGCTGACCGCAAACGGCTGGCCGAGGCCGAGCGACCAGAGCTCGGCGGCATCTGCTTCGCCACGCTCGTCATCGATCTTGGTGACCGCAACGATCACCGGACGGTTGGCCCGTCTCAATGTCCGGGCGACAGTTAGATCAGTTTCCGTCGCTCCAGTTCGTCCGTCGATGACGAGCAGGACGAGGTCGGCCGTTTCCACCGCACGCTGCGCCTGGGCCGACACAGTCGCCTGCAACCCGCGCGCGTCCGGCTCCCACCCGCCCGTGTCGACCAGAGTGAATCGCCGGCCGTTCCACAGTGCGTCGTAGGCGATACGGTCGCGAGTGACGCCGGGGACATCCTGTACGACCGCCTCACGACGGCCGAGGATGCGGTTGACGAGCGTGGATTTGCCGACGTTCGGCCGACCGACCACAGCCACTACGGGCACGGCGGCGGCAATCTCGAGGTCGGCGCCGTCATCTATATCGGTCATGACGTCAATCCTTGCCGATCCGCAGGACTCACGGCGACCAAGCCCGGTGCCGCGGCCTCGTCAGCAGTGTGGGACGGCCTACGCCGCGAAGGCTCCCCGGGTCGCGCGACCGACCAGAACCGAGGTGCGGACAGCGACCGGCCGGACCCAAGGACCGGGCCGACCCGGTCTGCCCCTCAATGACGACGCGCCTGGGCTGCCACTGCTCGCTCATGCGCCGGTTGGCGTGCGCCGTAGGACTATGTCAACAAGCCGATCTACTACTTGGTCTATATCTAGATCTGTCGTGTCGAGGTCTACGGCGTCTTGCGCGCGGCCGAGCGGGCCGACCGGGCGCGAGCTGTCCAGCCGGTCGCGGCGGCGCAGGTCGGCCTCAACCGTGTCGGTGTCGTCGCCGAGTTCAGCCGCACGACGGCGTGCCCGCGCCTTCGCCGACGCAGTCAGGTACACCTTCGGCTGCGCTGCCGGCCAGACGACCGAGCCGATGTCTCGGCCTTCGACGACGATGCCGCCCGTGCCGATGAGCCCCCGTTGTTGCGCGACGAGCAATTCGCGTACTTCCGGCACGGCAGATACGGCGCTCACTGCTGCCGTGACCGGCGCCGAGCGGATCTCCTCATCGACTCGACGTCCGTTTAAGCGGGTCTCGACATGCGCCGGATCCGTTGTGACGTCGATACCCGTCTTGCGCACGACCGCGGTGATGTGGTCGGCCTGATCGACCGGAACGCCGGCATCAAGCACAGCCAGCGTCGCCGCGCGGTACATAGCGCCCGTGTCGAGGTATCTGGCGCCGAGTCGTCGGGCCAGTCGTCGCGCCACCGTCGACTTGCCGGTGCCTGACGGACCGTCGAGGGCAACCACGCCGGCAAAGGGCGATTCGCCGATGGTGGCGGCGCTTTCTGGCGTCAGATCGGCGGGATCCGGTGTCACGTCTTGTCCTCGGGTTCGTCCTCGGGATTACGGCGCAACCTACCTGGTCGCTGGGCGGGCCGGCCCGACGGCACCGGCCGCACTGGAGCCGTCGGTGGCGGCAGCCGCACCTCGAGGGTGATCAGTCGCGAGTGGATGGACGATGTCTGCCGGATAGACCTGCGCTCACCTTCAGGCATGATCGATTTTCGTCCAGAAAGACTAGCGCTCAGCTGGAGCTCTGCCCTACCTGGTAACGGACTGTCGTGGATGGTTTCGGTACGCAGCAGACGCTCATTGCGGCAGATCGGTGCGAAGAGCTGCAGCACCGCCCAGGTAGACGTGCCGGATCGCGGATCGGTCGAGCGTCGACTCGATATGCGCGAGGACCCGGAGCACCCGCGGCATCGCCCCGGGCACCGCGATCTCGCACGCGCACAGCAGCGGCACGTCCACCAGGCCGAGCTGGCGCGCCGCGTACGCCGGGAACTCGGCGGTCAGGTCAGGCGTAGCGGTAAAGACGATGCTGATCAGGTCCGGTGCAGCCAAGTCGTTGCGATGCAGGATCTCGGTGACCAGCTCGGCAGCGCCGGCCAGTATGGAGTCACGATCATCGGCATCGACCTGGATCGCACCACGCACTGCTCTGACCGCCACCCACTTACTCCTAAAGTCATTTATCGATATAGCTGTTCAACGATTCAGCGGTATCACGCTTAGGATTTGAACCGCCCCGCCAATCTAGCGATACAGCTTGAACTACTTCTAGCGACACGCCATCTTGGTCTTCATGGAGATCTCTACGCCTTATCGATATAGAGCTCTATCGACTGGACACCTCGCTTCGAGACTCGGGTCGATTCAACAGCTCGAGCCCAGCACTCCGGCCTCACGTCAGCTGATAAATCGACAAAGCGATGTACCGCAAAGCTCGTTGCGCGATCGGTAGCTCAGGTCGCGCGAGCTCGGTCGATATCCTGCTAACTCGATTCATCAGTAAGCATCTGTAGTGCTACGTCACTAAGGCCACTCACTGGCTTATTGCTACGGCGTTTCATCTCTACAGTGCTTCACCTTTAAGATTATTTATCGATAAGTTGGTGAAGCGACCCCAGCTCGATTCGGTCGAGCGCCCGCAGGTGTCCGGCCCGCAAGCCACCAAGACGCACCGGGCCGACCGATGTCCGCACCAGCCGCTGCACCGGGTGCCCCACCTCAGCCAGCAGCCGGCGAACAACATGCTTACGGCCCTCGTGCAGGGCAACTTCGACGATCGCCCGCTGACCGCTTGTGTCGACGATCCGGAACGAGTTCACCCGCACCGGCCCGTCATCGAGCTCGACGCCTTCACGAAGTCGCCGTCCGAGCCCGCGCGCGACCGGGGCGTTCACGGTCGCCAGGTAGGTCTTCACGACCTCGAACGACGGATGCATCAACCGGTGCGCGAGTTCGCCATCGTTGGTCAGAAGGAGCAGCCCCTCGCTGTCGGCGTCGAGCCGGCCAACATGAAAGAGCCGATGCGGCACATCAGCTACGAGATCGCCCACGGTCGGCCGACCTCGCGAATCAGACATCGCGCTCAGCACGCCGCGAGGCTTGTTCAGCGCGAGATACACCATGTCCTCTCGGACGTTGATCCGCACGCCGTCCACTCGGACGACGGCCCGCTGCGGATCGACGCGCAGGCCCATCTGTGTCACGATCGTGCCGTCGACGTCGACCTGTCCGGCAGCAATCAGCTGTTCGCAGCGGCGCCGAGATCCGATCCCGGCAGCCGCAAGAACCTTCTGTAGCCGGACGCCTTCGCTGGATGAGGTCTTACTCTCAACCTCAGAGTTCATCGCTTTCGACTCCGTCAAGCTCAGGCAACAGTGGAGCAAGAGACGGTAGCTCATCCAGTGACCTCAGCCCCATCTTCTCCAGGAACGTCTCGGTCGTTCGATACAGTCCGCCGCCGGTTTCTGGATCCGAACCGACCTCGGTAATCAGACCTCGTGTCGTCAAAGTCCGGACGACCCCGTCGACATTGACGCCCCGAATTGCGGAAATGCGAGCTCTCGTGACCGGCTGCCGATAGGCGATGACGGCCAGGGTCTCGAGGGCGGCCTGCGTCAGCCGGCTGCGTTGCCCGTCGAGTAGGAACGCCTCCACCCAGGAAGCGAACGCGGGCCTGGTGTAAAGCCGCACTCCCCCGGCGACTTCGCGGATCTCGACGCCGCTGGACCGCGCGTCGAGATCCGCGGTCAAGTCGGCCACGGTGGTCTCGATCTCGTTCGTCGGTCTGCGCAGCGCAGCAGCAAGCGAGGCGATCGTCACGGGCGCTTCGACGACGAACAGGATGGCTTCGACGGCAGCACGCAAGGTTGGAGCGTCGAGCAGGTCCGGAGGGCTCGGCGGTGCCTCCGCCGTCTCGGCGGCGACCTCCGCCTGATCAGCATCGGCTTCGCTGCGTTCGCCTTCGCCGTGGTCGGATTCGTCCTGATCAGTTACTGCCTGTTCAGGCGCCGACTCGGCTACTTCATCGTCGGCCTGCTCAGTGTCGCCGCTCGTATCCGCGCTGCTCACCCGTACTCCTCGTCCACCGCATCGTCGATCGCTACGTCCGCGTCGTCGTCGGCGTCGGAAGTCGCAACCCACCGCACCCGCAGCTCGGCCAATGCGGCCGCCTGGTCGAACGCGACGACACCGTCACGGTAGAGCTCGAGCACGCCGAGGAAACGCGCGACCACCTCGAGGGTCGTTTGGCAGTCGGCCACCAACGAACGAAACGTCGCCGCGCCGTGCCGGCGAAGACGCTCGCGGATCACCAGCATGTGCTCACGCACGCTGACCTGCGGCGCATGAATATGGTCGACGGCGAGGACGAGCGGCGCCTTGGGCGTCAAGGCCAGCGCCGCGAGTGAGGCGAAACGCGCCGGACTCACGCCGATGAGCACATCGGGCAGCAGCTGCGCGAACTGCGGTTCGAGTTCGACCGCGCGTCCGTGCCGGCGCGCCTGGGCGCGTTCGAGCTCGGCAAAGTAGGCCGCGGCGAGTTTGTACGCGCGATACTGCAGCAGCCGGGCGAAGAGCAGATCGCGCGCTTCGAGCAGCGCGAGGTCTTCCTCGTCATCCACATCCCCGGCCGGTAGCAGCCGGGCCGCCTTGAGATCGAGCAGGGTCGACGCGACGACGAGAAACTCGGTGGCCTGGCCCAGATCCCACTCGCCGGCAGCGGTGAGGTAGGACAGGAACTCGTCGGTGACCTGGGAGAGCGAGACCTCGGTGACGTCGAGCTGGCGTCGACTGATCAGGCTCAACAGCAAGTCGAACGGGCCCTCGAAGTTCGCCAGACGGACGTGAAAGCCCTCGCCCGATTCGGCAGCAGAACGTTCCCCGCCGCCACCGGTGGGCTCAGTGGCCAGCGACTCGATGGCAACAGCGTCCTCGGCAGAGAGGTTCACGCCCCGCGCAACCGTCGGACCAGGATCGAGGAGTCGCCCTTCGCTTCCAGATCAGCGAGCACGACCGCAACGGCCTCGCGGACGATCCGGCCGCGGTCGACGGCAAGCCCGTGCTCGGCCCGCAGATGCAGGCGGGCCGTCTCGATGTCGACGAGCTCGTCGGCCGAGCAGTACACCGTGATCTTCTCCTCATGCCGTTCGCGACCGCTCGGCGCACGGTCACCTACCGCGCGGATCCGGCGCCCGTTGCGTGAAGGCCGAGTGGCTGCAGGCGCCGACCGTGTCACTTCCGGTTCAGCGTGATCGTCGTGGTCGCGACGACCGTTGTGGTCACGGCGGTCGGTGTCGGGGCTGTCAGCGGGACTCGGCTGGGGTGGCTGTGGCACGGCGCCGACACCGGGGTGACGCGGCGCCTCTTCCTCCCGCGCGGTAGCAGGCGCCGTCGCACGAAACAGTTCCGATGCGCCCGGCAGGCTCGCGCGGCGTGTCATGTCGTGGCCCGCTGCACCGGGACGGCGGACACGTCTCGCCGTGGCGGCAAGCTGACTGGACGCGCACTACCCTGGCTCACTGGCCGGACCTCCTGAGCTTTGGGTGGGTCATGGTCATCGCGCGAGCACCTCACGGGCGAGATTGCGATAGGCCGTGGCGCCGGCCGACGTGGGTGCCCAGCTCGTGATTGGCTCACCTGCGACCGTAGTCTCCGGGAACCTGACGGTTCGAGATATCACGGTGTCGAACACGGAGTCCCCGAACGCTTCCACCACCCGAGCGAACACCTCACGCCCGTGCAGCGTACGGCCGTCGTACATGGTCGCGAGAATGCCCGCCAGCTTGAGTCGCGGGTTGAGCCGCTCGCGTACCTTCTCGATCGTGTCGATGAGCAGCGCGACCCCACGCAGGCTGAAGAACTCGCATTCGAGCGGGACGATCACCTCGTGCGCGGCGGTGAGCGCGTTCACCGTGAGCAGGCCGAGCGACGGCTGGCAGTCGATGAGCACGAAGTCGTAGTCATCGATGATCGGAGTGATGACCCGGGAAAGGGTCTGCTCGCGGGCCACCTCACCGACGAGTTGAACCTCGGCCGCGGAGAGGTCGATATTGCTGGGCAGCAGGTCCATGCCGGGCACGCTCGTCTTGAGCAGGATGTCGTCGACATTGACCCCGCGCTCCATCAGCAGGTTGTAAGCGGTCCGGTCGAGTTGATGCGGCTGAACTCCGAGACCGACGGACAGGGCGCCCTGCGGGTCGAAGTCGACGAGCAGCACCCGCCGCCCGAATTCGGCGAGCGCGGCGCCGAGGTTGATCGTCGACGTGGTCTTTCCGACGCCGCCCTTCTGGTTGCACAGGGCAACGATGCGGGCCGGACCGTGGCGATCGAGCGGCTTGGGCTCGACGAGCTTGCGCTTGGGACGGGTGAGGGCCGGATCGGCCGACTTCGCGGCCTCGACGGTGAACAACGCTCCGGACTCAGCCTCATCGTGACTTGTCGACATAGCCATGAAGTGCTTAGACCCCCTACCTGCTGATCCCTACACCGCTTCGCGAGGCTACCCCACGTCGGGTCGCCGAAGGACGTTGTAACAGCGCGCCACGGCGGGCCAGAATTGCGAGGCGGATGCGACGCTGGATCCGGACCGGGCGCATCGGTACTAACCTCTTGCCCGCGGATGAGCGGCGGCGTACACCTCGCGAAGCTGGTCGACGGTGACCAGCGTGTAGATCTGCGTCGTCGTCACCGAGGAATGCCCGAGCAACTCCTGTACCACGCGAACATCAGCACCGCCCTCCATGAGGTGGGTAGCAAAAGAGTGCCGCAACGTGTGCGGCGAGATGCCCGAGGCAAGGCCCGCCTTCTCGGCGGCGGTTCGAAGCACCGTCCACGCCGACTGGCGGGACAGCTGCCCGCCCCGTGCGTTGAGGAAGACAGCTGGCGTGCCACGTCCTTTAGAGGCGAGGCTTGGACGCACGCGCACCAGGTATGCATCGACGGCGTGCGCGGCGTAGGACCCGAGCGGAACCCGGCGTTGCTTGCCACCCTTGCCGGCGAGCAACACGGTGCGCTCACGGAGATCGAGATCGTCGACCGCAAGACCGACCGCCTCGGAGATGCGAGCGCCCGTCGCGTACAGCACCTCGAGCAGCGCACGGTCGCGTACCGCAAGCGGCGTCTGGTCGAAACCGGCGGCGGCGAGCAGCCGCTCGACGTCGTCGACACTGATCGCCTTGGGTAGTCGCCGCGGTGGGGAGGGCGGGCGCACGGCGCGGGCGGCGTCGGTGTCGACGAGTCCGTCGCGCAAGGCGAATCGATGCAGGCCGCGTACCGCCACGACCGCGCGCGCCGCCGACGAGGCGGACAACGGGGGATGCTCGTCGTCTCCCTCGCGCAGGTATCCGAGAAACTCACTCACGCTCGCGGCGTCGACGCCTGCCAAGGAGTCGATGCCTCGGCGATCGAGGTAGCCGACGTACCGGTCGAGGTCGCGACGGTATGACGCCAACGTGTTGCCGGCGGCGCCTCGCTCGACGGCCAGGTGATCAAGGTAGCTGCGGGCGACTGCACCGAGAGCCTGCTGCCGTGCCGTGGCGGACCGGACGCGATCAGCCGACCTGGTCACGGTCAGTGTTCCGCTCGGGCCGGCCACGGGGCATCCGCGGGCCGTAGGTTCTTCCACCCGAGCGCTCGCGCCGCGGCGGCCGCGGTCACTCCGGCGACGGCAGCCGCGTTGGTGAGCCGGCCGGCCAGTGCTCGCTGAACCAGTTCATCGAGCGCGACCCGTGAGGTCGTGAGGGTGAGCTCCTCATGTTCGGGTGCGAAACGGTCGTCGTCGGCAACCTCGGCCAGCCCCCTGGCGAGGAACACGCGGATCGCTTCGGTGGTCATTCCGGGCGACGTGTACAAGTCGACAAGTAAACACCAGTCGGAGGCAGTCAGGGCCGCCTCCTCGTAGAGCTCGCGGCGCGCGGCCTCGACCGCGGGCTCGCCTGCGACGTCGAGCAGGCCCGCCGGAAGCTCATCGAGATACTGCTCGACCGGGTGCCGGTACTGGTTGACAATGACGACCCGGTCGTCGTCGTCCAGCGCTACCACCGCGACAGCGCCTGGGTGCTCGACGATCTCGCGCGTAGCCACCGAACCGTCGCTCATGCGGACCTCATCGGTTCGCAACGCGATCACCCGGCCGCGAAAGACCTCGGTGGACTCGAGCACCGAATACTGCGAGACGCTCACTGCAGGACCGCGCTCGGGTAACCCGCCACGCCGTTGACCGAGATGCCGTCCGGTGCGCTGTCAAGTGGCTCGATCGCCCCGGGCGTCTCGGGAAACTCGACCGGCAGCCGTTCGGCGGCACTGTAGGCGAGCGCAGCGTCGACCAGCCCACGGAACAGCGGGTGCGCCCTGGTCGGGCGCGACTTCAGCTCCGGATGCGCCTGCGTCGCGACGAAGAACGGGTGAACCGCACGATCGAGCTCGACGAACTCGACCAGCCGCTCGTCCGGGGAAATTCCGCTGATGACGAGCCCAGCGGCCTCGAGTTGTTCGCGATAGCTGTTGTTGACCTCGTAGCGATGGCGGTGTCGCTCGGACACGTCGCACGAGCCGTATGCCTCGGCGACGATAGATCCGGGCTTCAGCCTGGCGGGATAGGCGCCCAGGCGCATCGTGCCGCCGAGATCGGCGTTACCCGCGACGATGTCGACCTGATCGGCCATGGTCGCGATGACCGGCGCCGAGGTCTCGGCGTCGAACTCGCTGGAGTTGGCGTCGTCGATACCGGCAACGTGGCGGGCAGTCTCGATCACCATGCACTGCAGGCCGAGGCAGAGTCCCAGCACCGGAATGCCCTGCTCTCGCGCGTAGCGCACCGCGCCGACCTTGCCCTCGATGCCGCGCACTCCGAATCCGCCAGGAATCACCACACCGTCCACAGTGGACAGTTGAGCGGCAGCGCCGACCTGGTCGTCGCAGGTGTCGGACGCTACCCACTTGACATTCACCTTTGCGCGCCGGGCGAATCCCCCAGCTCGCAGCGCCTCGGTGACGGATAGGTAGGCGTCTGGCAGGTCAACGTACTTGCCCACCAGCGCGATCGTCACCTCGTGACGCGGGTTGTGCACCCGGTCGAGCAGGTCGCCCCACCGCGTCCAGTCGACATCGCGAAACGGCAGCCCGAGCCTGCGCACGACGTAGGCGTCGAGACCCTCGGCATGGAAGACCTTCGGGATGTCGTAGATGCTCGGCGCGTCCGAAGCCGACACCACGGCATCGGCGTCGACGTCGCACATCAGCGAGATCTTGCGCTTGACGTTGTCCGGAATCTCGCGGTCGCTGCGGCACACGATCGCATCAGGGGTGATCCCGATACTGCGCAACGCCGCGACGGAGTGCTGGGTGGGTTTGGTCTTCAACTCTCCCGACGGGGCGAGGTAGGGCACGAGCGACACATGCAGGAAGAAGCAGTCGTCGCGTCCGAGGTCATGGCGCACCTGCCGGGCAGCTTCGAGGAATGGCAGCGACTCGATGTCGCCAACGGTGCCGCCGATTTCGGTGATGACCACGTGTGGGCGCGGGCCAGGCTTGCCGTCCGCCCCGATCACCGGTTCGGCCATGCTCCTGATGCGATGTTTGATCTCGTTCGTGATGTGCGGAATCACCTGAACGGTGTCGCCGAGGTACTCGCCGCGGCGTTCCTTCGCGATCACGGTCGAGTAGATCTGCCCGGTCGTGACATTGGCCGACCCGACGAGGTCGGTGTCGAGGAATCGCTCGTAGTGCCCGATGTCGAGATCAGTCTCGGCGCCGTCCTCGGTAACGAAGACCTCGCCGTGCTGGAACGGATTCATCGTTCCAGGGTCGACATTCAGGTACGGATCGAGCTTTTGCATCGTGACCCGTAGACCCCTGGCCTTGAGCAGACTGCCCAGGCTGCTGGCCGTCAGGCCCTTACCCAGAGAGGAGGCGACGCCTCCGGTGACGAAGAGATGTTTGGTCGTTTGCGGCGTCCGATCCACGGAAGTCCACGCTAACACGCGAGCCGCACAAGGTTGGCCGCTCAGTGCGGCGTGCCGAGCAGTTCGCGATAAACCGCTTCGACCTGGGCGACCGTGTCGTATTCGCTCGGTAGCCGGCGCGCCACCTCAGCGGCCCGGGCGACGAGCGTCGAGGCCCACGCATCGTCTTCGAGCACCCGCGAGATCGCGTCCGCGAGCGCTACCGGGTCACCGGGTGAGACGAGCGCCGCCCCGTCGCCGGCTACGTCGGGAAGCCCGCCGACCCGCGTCGCTATCAGGGGCCGGCCCGCCCGCAGGGCTTCCTGTATCGACAGCGGGCTGCCCTCCCAGATGCTCGCCCAGACGAGAACGTCAGCCGCACGCAGCAGGTCCGGGATGTCGTTGCGACGTCCCAGCAGGGTCACCGGAGCTTGCCGGGACGCGATCAAGGCCTCGAGGTCGGCGCGCTGCGGACCGTCGCCTGCTATGAACGCGTGAAGCTTCGGCCAGCGTTTCCGCAGCGCTGCCGCGGCTTCGATGAGGACGTCGTGCCCCTTTTGCGGATGCAGCCGCCCCACGCTCAACAGCATCGGGCCGGTCCCGACGCCCAATTCTGCACGTATCTCGGACGGAAACCGGCTCGGCTCACGCAGCGGCGCAGCAACCGGTCCGGAACGCACGTCTCGACCGCCCAGGGCACGCACCCGCCGTTCGAGATCCGGCGACACGCACAGGGTGATGTCGGCGGTACGCGCCACGTATCGCTCGCCGAGCGCGAGCATGCGGCGGCGCGTGCCGGATCGTCCGAGCACCGCGTTGTGCCAGGTCACGACGAGCGGACGGCGCCTGGCCAGTGCAGCCACCGTTGCGGCGCGCAAGCCGTGAGCATGCACCAGCGACGAGCCGGCCGACGCGTGGTGGACGACGGCGGCGGCAATCGGATCAACCGGCGTCCCGACAATTCGCACCGGTATGAACCGCGCGCCGGCGGCCGAGAAGCCGAACAGGTCGTCGGTGGCCTGCGGTCCGCAGACGCTGACCTGCCAGCCGTGCGCGCCGAGACCACGAGCCAGCGACGCGACGTGGACGCCGACTCCTCCGGTGCTGGTGCCGAGCACAAGGGTGGCAGTGTGCATCAAGCGCCCCGGCCGCGACGCTGCAGCACTGCCCGACCGGAGCGAACAAGGTCGCGGTCGATCATGGCGAGGACTGCGACCACGGTCAGGCTCGCCAGCGCGGCGGCGGCCACGCCGTAGGTTATTGCCGCCAGGACGCCCTTGTCAGCGGCAAGACGACCGACCGACCAACCGGCCAGCGCGCCGGCCGCACCGGCAGCGCAGGCGCGGGCGATATCACTCAGCACCCGGCGCATGTCGGAGATCATGCCCTGACGCCACGCGGCGACCAGCAGGAGCATCGCGGCCACGCTGACTCCGATGCCATTGCCGAGCGCGAGCACCAGCGCGCGATCGTGGCTCGATGCGACCGCGGCGAGGGCGAAATCGGCGACGATCACGATGCCCCAGCCGATGACCTGTGCCCGCGCCGCAACGCCAACCAGCCGTGCGGCGAACAGCGTCCGGGACAACAACGCCACGAGCGACCAGCCGAGCAGGCCAACAGCGAAACCGGCGATCGCCGGCGCGAACGCAGGATGTGCCGGTGTGTCGCGGCGATCGAGCAGCAGCCCGGCGGCGGGCTCGGCCACGGCGACCAGCACGGCGCTGCCGAGCGCGGCCAGCGCGACGACGGCGCGGACCGAGCGCATGCTGAGCGCGGCGAAGCCGGCACGATCGCCCTGGTCCCAACTGGCCGCGAGCCGGGGGAAGGCGGACGTGGCGACGGGCACGGACAGCACCGCCCAAGGCAGCAGAAACACGGTCTGGGCCAGGGCGACGACAACGACCGTTCCCGTCACCGTTCCCCGGTTCGCGAGCAGAACCATGACGGCCGTGGCGATCTGCTGAGCGCCCAGTGTCGCGCCACCGGCCATCGCGGCCCGTCGGGCGAGGGGGCCCAGCGATTGCGGGAAGCGCAGCGTCGGCCGGAACCGGACGCCAAGGCGCCAGACCGCGGGCAATTGGCAGCATGCGAGGACGACGACGCCGACGGTCGTCCCAACGCTCAGCACGAGTTCGTCAGTGCGTGACAGATCTGCAGCGTCTCGGCCTGCGCCGGCGAGGCTGCCGTACACGAGGTAGACGCCGACCACGGTCACGCTCGAGAGCAGCGGTGCCAATGCCGGCCAGGCGAAGCGTTCGGCTGATTGCAGCGCGCCGCCAAGGACGATGCCGACACCGTAGAAGAGCACCTGCGGCGCGAACGCGACGAGCATTCGAGCGCCCAGCGCATGCGCACCGGCGCACTGGCCGCTGCCGAGCAGCAGGTGGGTGAGCGGCCCGGCGAGCGCCACGATGGCGATCGCCACGATCGCCATCACGCCGAGCGTCCACGTAAGCAGAGCGGACACGATCCGCGACGCCGCCGCCCGCTGGCCGGGAGACATCGACGGCGCGAGGATCGGCACGACCAGTGCGGACAACGTGCCACCGGCCACGATGTCGAACACGATGTTGGGGATGGTGTTGGCAGTCTGGTAGACCGCTCCCACGCAGCCCGCGCCGACGCTACGCGCGAAAACCGCGGTCCGCACGAAGCCCGCGATACGCGCGAGTGCGGTGATCGCGGCGATCAGGGCGGCAGCGCGTAACAGCCGCCCACCCGTGCTCGTGACGGTCACCTGCGCCCGAGCTGGTCGATCCAGTGCAGCGCCGGCGTGGCATCGATGACCCGGCTGAAGCTCACCCGCTCGCTAGCCGCAGTCAGGACGCAGATCACGACCGCGGCGCCGATTCGGGTGCGCGGCGAGCCGTCGGCGAGCCGAACTCCGATCAGCGCCCCCAACGTGTTCGCGCCGAGATCGCCGAGCATCGTCCGCTCGTCCAGGTCGCTTCGCAGCACGGCCGCCGCGGCGCCTGCGCTTGCTCCTGCCACGGCCGCCGCGGGTCCCGAGGATGCGAACAGCCCGGCCGCCAGGGCAGCCTTGCCGGCCCGCCCGGGACGCAGGTCGAGCAGGTTCAGCAGGTTGGCCGATCCGGCGATGACCACCGATCGCAGCATCCGATCACCGATGCGCGCGAACGGCGTTCGGGCACCCGATCGGCCCAGGCGTCCGGCGGCGAGCAGCGCGGACGCGCCGATCACGGCGACCTTGACCGTGCCGCCACTGACCCGTCCGGCTCTGGCGGCGGCCAGGTGCCCGGCCAGGCCCTTGTCGCCGGCGCTCTCCGCCCGGGGCGCCAGCAGGTCGTCGTAGGCCCCAGCGGCGGCGGCTGCGGCCCCGGCGAGCAATGCCGGGCCCCGGCGGCCCGGTGGCCCGAACGCCACCCCGGCCAGCGAGCCGAGGGAGGCTGCCGATCCGCCGGCCAGCGAGACGCTGCGACCGCGGTAGTTACTGCGCCGCCAGCCGGGCAGCCGGGCGAGCGCCTCGGTGTCGGACAGCCGCTGGGTAACCGCGGACACCCCGGCGGCCACTAGGGCAGATCGCAACGCCCGCCCGACTGCTCCGGCGCGGGAAGCCGAGTCGCTTGCACGCACCGGCTAGCGAGTTGGGTCGGGGAACAGCGCGCTCGCGCCGGTACCGGTGCCGTAATGCCCGACAACGGTCTCCGGTGCCGGTCTGCCCACCCCGGCCAGGGCGAGCACGGTCGACAGCCGTCCGAGCGCGGTGTCGGAGTCGTCGACAGTGGAGACGTTGCTCTTGTCGGTGTCGTCGTGGCGGACGAGCGCGACGGCGCCAGAACTTGTCGCGGAAGCCGTGTCGCCGGCGACGACCACGTGGCCACCCTTCTGCTGCAGTTGGGTGATCAAGGCCAATTGCATCTTGGCGCCGGCGTCGTCGGCGGCCAGGGTGCCGCCCGCGACGACCAGGACGTACGGCGCGGGTGCGACGTTGTCGCCACCTTCGACCTTGAGCATGTTCAACTCGACGAGACCGGCGATGACCTGCGTCAGATCGGTGGCCTGCCCCTTGCCGAGAAGCACGAACGACAACAGCGCACCACCGAGCGTTCCCGCGTCATCTGTGCTCGGATAGATCAGGCCGATCGGGTGCGTCGCCGTGGCGAGCGAGGTGATGTCACCACCCCGCTTGGGGTCGGTGTAGTCGCCGGTGAGCTGGACGCGCCCGGTTACCTTGCCTCCGGCGACGACCACCTCCTTGGCCAGGCCGTCCTTGACGTCACCAGATGCTCCGGGCAGGCCGACCATGATGACGCTCTGCCCGGTCAGCGATCCGTCGACGATCTGCGGGCCGTAGGCACCCGCGAACTTCTCCGCGTTGCCGACCTGACCCTGCAGGGTTTTCACCTGTCCCGAAAGGGAGTTACGGTCGCCTTTCAGGGAATCGACCTGGTGACGCAGGTCCTTGGTGATCGGTCCGTTCAGAGCGGTGGTACCCACCACGATGCCGAGCGCAAGGGCGAGGAACACGGCGATGATCGAGACCAGGTGGTACCGGAAAGAGATCACGAGAACAGGTCCTGTATCCAGTCGAGGAATCGGTCCCACTTGTCGCCGAGAAGATCAAGGTAGGTTCGGCCGGCCTCGGACACGGCCAGCGCCGCGCCGATCGCCACGAATGCAGCAAGCACGAGCAGGAGCAGGGCGGCAGAGGAGATCCGGCTGCGATAGAGCCGGCTGACACCCTTGGCATCGACGAGTTTGCCGCCGAGCCGCAGTCGGGTGAGGAACGTCGAAGCCATCCCGCCGCGTCCTTTGTCGAGGAACTCGACGAGGGTGGCGTGGGTGCCGACCGCCACGATCAGCGAGGCGCCCTTCTCGTCGGCGAGCAGCATGGCGATGTCCTCGCTGGTTCCCATCGCGGGGAACGTGACCGCCTCGATGCCGAGATCCTGCACCCGCGCCAAGCCCGGTGCCCGGCCGTCCGGGTAGGCGTGCACGATCACCTCGGCGCCACATCTGAGCACCTCGTCGCTGACGGAGTCCATATCGCCGACGATCATGTGCGGCTTGTAGCCGGCCTCGCGCAGCGCATCCGCCCCGCCGTCGACACCGATCAGCACCGGCTTGTACTCGCGGATGTAGTGGCGCAGCGCCGCGAGGTCCTGCTTGTAGTCATAGCCACGCACCACGACCAGTGCGTGCCGATTCTCGAGCTTGGTGCGAACCCCGGGAACGCCGACGCCGTCGAGCAGCAGTGCCCGCTCACGCTTCATGTACTCCATCGTGTTGGCGGCGAACGCCTCGAGCTGGGTCGACAAACCCGACTTAGCCTCGCTCATCTGCGCGGCAATCGTGTCTGCGTCCTGTGCGGTGCCCTTCGCTACCGGCTGCTCGCCCAGATAGAGCGTGTCGCCGTCCACGCGCACCCGCATGCCCTCTTTTACTGCTGCGAATACCTCGTTTCCGACATTGTCGAGCAGTAGGACGCCGCTTGCGACCAGCAGGTCGGGGCCCAGGTTCGGGTAGCGGCCGGAAATGCTCGGCTGCGCATTGACAACCGCCGCCACCTTGGCTGCGACCAGCGACTCGGCCGCGACCCGATCGAGGTCGACGTGGTCGATAATCGCGACGTCACCGGGGTTCAGCCGCCCGACCAGCCGCTTGGTACGGCGGTCCAGACGCGCGACGCCACCGACTCCGCCCAGAGCGTCGGAGCGCGCGCGACGCAGCGTTGCGAGCCTCATGAATACCTATCGTGCCACCGTCGCCCGCAGGCGGCGCCTGCGCCACGCTGCTCAGGCCGGCGTCTTGGATGCTCGTGGCCTTCGGCGACCAGGTTGCCGGGCCGGTGCGGCGAACTCGGCGGTGGCCGCGGCGAGCAGCTCTGCCGCGTGCTCACGCGCCGTACCCGAGTCCCGGCCGGACAGCATCCGGGCCAGTTCGGCGACCCGCTCATCACCGCTTACCAGGCGAACGTCACTGCGCGTTACGCCCCCGGCGGCCGAATTCAGCGGTTTGTCGACGACGACATGGCGGTCGGCGTAGGCGGCGACCTGCGGCAGGTGCGTTACGACGAGTACTTGATGCTCACGCGCAAGCTGGGCCAGGCGTCGGCCCACTTCGACGGCCGCCCGGCCGCCCACGCCCGCGTCGACTTCGTCGAAGACCATTGTGGGAACCGGATCGGTGCCCGCCAGGCAGACCTCGATGGCGAGCATGACCCGCGAGAGTTCGCCGCCGGAGGCGCCGCGCTGCACAGGGAGCGCCGGAGCGTCCGGATGCGGCCGAAGCAGCAACTCGACCTCGTCGATGCCGTCGGCCGTCGCCCCGACCTCGGTGCCGTTCACCGCCAGCGCCGCAGCACCGGCGATCGGCGGCCGGCGTCGCACCTGCACGACGACCTGCGCCGTCGCCATTGCCAGGCCGCGGAGCTCGTCGGTGATCGCCCGCGCCAGCCGCGACGCCGCCTGCTCTCGCCGCGCGGAAATCGCACCTGCCAGCCGCGCGGCCTCGGCGGCGGTTCCGTCGCGCTCGCCGGCCAGCTTGGCAAGCGCCTCGTCGGAAACGTCCAGGTCGGCCAGGCGTTGGCGCGCCGAGTCAGCCCAGGCCAGCACGGCGTCGAGGTCGTCGCCGTATCTGCGCGTCAGGCCGGTAAGGACGGCCCGGCGCGCTTCGGCCTGCGCGAGCCGCTCCGGATCGGCGTCAAGTCGCTCGCCGTAGGCCGCAAGCTCGCCACCGACGTCCGCGGCCGCAGCGGAAAGGTCGGCGAGCCGGCGGCCAAGGGCGTCCAGTCCCGGATCATCGCCGGCCTGCTGGGCGAGCACACGCTCTGCCTGGCCGAGCAAGGTCGCCACGTCTGCGGCGTCGGCTGCCGGGTCGTCGGCGTCGCCGAGCAACGCGTCGTGCGCTGCACGAGCGGCGAGCCGCAACGCGTCGGCGTGCGCGAGCCGGGTAGCCAGTACCGCCAGCTCGGTGTCCTCGCCCGGCTGCGGAGCTGCGGCCTCGATCTCGGCGATGCCGTGCGAGAGCAGGTCGGCCTCACGTTGCAGTTCGCGACTTCGCGCCGTGCGATCTGCCAGGCGAGCCACGGCGTCGCGCCATCGACCGAATGCAGCTGCGTACTCGGTGAGATCAACGCCGGCGTAGCGGTCGAGTGCTGCCCGCTGCTCGGCGGGGCGGACGAGCCGCTGCTGATCTGACTGCCCGTGTACCGCGACGAGCCGCTCAGCGAGATCGCCGAGAACCCCCACCGGCGCCGGCGCCCCGCCGACGTAGGCGCGCGAACGTCCCGACGCGCTCACCGTGCGGCGCAGCACCAGCGTGCCGTCGTCGTCGACCTCGCCGCCCGCGTCAGCCACTCGCTCGGCGGCCGGCGAATCGAGGGTGACCACCACCCGGCCGTCGATGCTCGCCGATTCAGCGCCGCTACGCACCCGCGCTGCGTCTGCACGTTCACCGAACAACAAGAGCAGGCCCGTGACAACCATCGTCTTGCCCGCCCCGGTCTCGCCGGTGACGACGGTGAGTCCCGCACCGAGCGGCAGGACCGCGTCGTCAATGACGCCCAGGCCACGGATACGGAGCTCTTCGAGCACGTCTGGCAGGCTATCCGTTCGGATCCGGTGCTGTCCGCGCAGCCGAGCCACGACCTCCGTCGCGGAAGCCGCGCACCGGGAGTTGGAACTTCGTGACCAGGCGCTCGCCGAAACTCCAGTCGTGAATACGCACGATGCGAACGGACTGCGCGCCGCGCAGCACCCTGACCCTGCCCGCCGGCGGGATGGTGAACGATCGGCGGCCGTCGCAGGCGAGCACGCCCGACTGGTCCTGGCTGATCAGGTTGAGATCGACGACCGAGTCCGGGGCGACGACGATCGGGCGGGCGAACAGCGCGTGCGCCGCATTGGGCACGACGAGCAGGGCGTCGACATCCGGCCAGACGATAGGACCGCCCGCCGAGTAGGCGTACGCCGTCGAGCCCGTCGGAGTTGCGCACAGGACGCCGTCACAGCCGAATCGCAGCAGGGGGCGCCCGTCGACGGCCACCGCGATCTCGATGATTCGCTCACGAGTGCCCTTCTCGACCGATGCCTCGTTCAGGGCCCACGAGGACGCGAGGACTCGCCCCTGGGCCGATACCTCGACGTCGACCGTCATGCGTTCCTCGACTTCGTAGCGGCGATCGACGATTGCCTTGACAGTTGCCGTCAGGGCTTCGGGGTCGGCCTCCGCGAGGAATCCGACGTGGCCGAAATTCACGCCGAGCATGGGAACGCCGGACGGGCGGGCGAACTCCGCGGCGCGCAGGAATGTGCCGTCACCGCCGAACACCAGAACGATCTCGGCGCCCTGTGCGGCGCTGGCATCGTCGGCGACCGGGGTCGCGGTGTCGCACCCGCATTCGGCAGCTTCGTCGGCCAGCATTCGCACTTCGAAACCAGCCTCGCGCAACTGCAGAGCAGCGTCAGCCGCCATGACGTTGGTCTCGTGGCGGCTGGTATGTGCGACGACGAGCGCCGACCTCATCGCCGCGCCTCCTCTGCTGCGACTCGCTCGATCGCGGTTCGGTCGATCGCCCGATCATCTCGCATCGCGTCGCGGCGCAGCCACAGAAAAAACTCCACGTTGCCGGACGGTCCCGGCAACACGCTGCGGACCACGCCGGCCGTGCCCCAGCCCAGTTCCGCTGCGCGCTCGGCCACTGCTGCAACAGCCGCAGCGCGCAACTGCGGCTCACGCACGACACCGCCGCTGCCGAGGGCTTCGCGACCGACCTCGAACTGGGGCTTCACCATAGGCAGCAGATCGCCGTCGTCGGCAGTGCATGCGCTGAGTGCAGGCAGGACGACGCCCAGCGAGATGAACGAAAGATCGGCAACGGTCACATCAGCGAGTCCCCCGATGTCGTCGGGCGTGAGGCTGCGCACGTTCGTCCGGTCCAGGACTCGCACTCGTTCGTCGGTACGCAAAGCCCAGGCCAGCTGGCCGTACCCGACGTCGACGGCGACCACCTGCGCAGCGCCGGCGCGAAGCAGTACATCGGTGAAGCCACCGGTCGACGCCCCGGCGTCCAGGCAGCGGCGGCCGGCGACCTCGATGCCGGGCAGGGCATCGAGAGCACCGGCAAGTTTGTGGCCGCCCCGGGATGCGTACTCGTGCGCCTGCGCCTGGCGAACCCGTACCGGCGTGTCGCCGTCAACGCCGGTAGCCGCCTTCGTCGCTTGTATCCCGCGGACCTCCACCCGGCCCGACGCGATCAGTGCTGCCGCCTGTGCCCGGGAGCGAGCCATGCCGCGACGAACGAGTTCGGCATCCAGCCGTAGCCGCCGCGCCACACGCTCAGCCTCCTGCCCCGCCGTCGATTCCGGTGAGCGCCGCCTGCAACTGTGCATGCACCTGGTCGTAGCGCTCAGCGTGCTCGGCCAGCGGACGCTCGTCGATGCCGTCGAGCGCAGCTACCTGGCGGCGCACACGCTCCTCAGCTGGCACGGGCATCGGCTCTTCCTCGGACGACACGGGTGGGCCTCCTTCGTGGTGGCATCCCCGACGGTACCGTCGCAAGGTCGAATTCGGTCGCGGGTGGCTAGCCGCGACACGCGTGAAAGGACGCACATGGCGACGATCGAAGAGTGTGAGCGTGCATTCCACGATCTCGCCGAGATGCTCGCGGGGGCCGATGGCGATAAGCGGCAAAAGGCCGTGCTCGACCGATCGCTCACCTGCAAGTTGCGTGACCTCGACGTCATCTTCGCCGGCGAGTTGCGTGACGGCGGCTTGCACGACATTCGCCAGGTCGAGCGCGCGGATGCCCAGATACGGCTCACGATGCGCAGCGACGACCTCATCGAACTCACAGCGGGCAACCTCAATTTCGCCACAGCCTGGGCCACCGGCAAGGTTCGAGTGGACGCGAATGTGTTCGACCTGCTCAAGCTCCGGTCGTGGTTCTAGCTCAATCCAGTCCGAGCGCACTCAGCGCCGCCGATGCCGCCGCGTCGGCGGCCGCAACACGGTCCAGGCCCGCGTGCCATCCGGCGACGCACAGGGCCCGCAGCGGATCGAGATGGTCGTCTCCGGCATCCTGCGCCGTCCTCGCAAGAGTGACGCACTGCGCGTCCCAGGTGGCCGACCAGCCGGCACATCGCACCACGGCCGCGCCAACCGCGACGTCAGGATGCACGCGGAGTAGGCCGAACAGGTCGAGTGCGACATAGTCGGGCCTAGCCTTCGGCGCTGCAGCGAGCAGCTCGCGGGCAGAGGTCACCCCGCTCAGGACGAGCATGCTGGGACAGCCAACGGCGTTGGCGCCTTCGATGTCGGTATCGAGTCGGTCCCCGACGATGAGCGGCTGCCGCGCCCCGGAACGCTCCACCGTTTCGCGGTGCATTGTCGGGTCGGGCTTGCCGGTGGTAACGGGCGTCTGCCCGGTTGCGTGCTGCAGGGCGGCCACCAGGGAGCCGTTGCCCGGCAACGGTCCACGCGGCGATGGCACGGTGGCGTCGAGGTTCGTCGCGACCCAGGGAACGCCTCGGCGGATGGCGACGGCGCCTTCGGCGAGCATCCGCCAGTTGGTGTCGGGTGAATAGCCCTGCACGACCGCAGCGGGCCCGTCCTCGGCACTGGAGACACCCACCAGGCCCCGTTCGGACAGGGCCTCGTACAGGCCGGTGGTGCCGACCACGAGGACCCGTGACGCCGGTGGCAACCGTTCGGCGAGGTAGTGGGCGGCCGCCTGGGCCGACGTGATGACCTCGCCGGGATCGGTAGGAATGCCGAGCTTGGTCAGATGCTCGGCCACCGCCGAGGGTGGTCGTGCGGCGTTGTTGGTGACGAAAGCCAGTCGCATACCGCGGCTGCGCGCTTGCGCGAGTGCATCAGCGGCTCCGGGAACCTCTTCGGGGCCGACGTACACGACACCGTCCAGGTCAAGCAGGGCGACGTCGTACTCGACGGCGAGTGGCTTCGCGGAGCCGCGCAGGGATGCGGCAGACATCGGCCGGTGTTCGCCCCTTTCGTGTCGTTGGACATAGCGACCGTAGCCGGGTCGAGGTGGCTGCGTACCATCCGGTGCCGTGAGCCCGGATTCTTCCCGTGTCAACGCCGTCAACGCCGTCAACGCCGGCCTTTCACTCGAGCCATTTCGGGCATTACGGCCCGCAGTGGGCAGCGAACGTCTGGGGCGACTGCTCTGCCCGCCGTACGACGTCATCGACGAGGCGCAGCGGGCGGCGTTGCTCGAACGCGATGCCGACAACGCCGTGGCGCTCATCCTGCCCCGTGCTGAGGGTGCAGACCCGTATGCGCTCGCGGCGCAGCGCCTGCAGGCTTCCGTGGCCGACGGCCTGTTTGCCAGCGATGCCGACCCAGCGATTTATGTCTATGAGATGCACAGTGACGACGGCGCGCTGACCCGTGGCCTGCTCGGTGCTGTCGAACTGCGTGATCCAGCCGACGGCGTGATTCTGCCGCACGAGAACACGATGGCCGGCCCGGTGGCCGACCGTCTCGCTCTGATGGCAGCCACCGAAGCGAACCTGGAGCCGATCTACCTGGTCTATGACGGAGGCGGACCAGCATCGAAGTTGATCAGCAGCGTGCAGGATGCGGACACCATCGCCTCGGCTAGGACGCCCGACGGAACCTCGCACCGTCTCTGGGCCATCACCGATCCAGCCGATCACGCGGCGGTCGAGGCCGATCTGGCCGATCGACGCGCCCTGATCGCCGACGGCCACCATCGATACGCCACCTACCGGCAACTGCAGCGTGACCTTCATGCTGAACGCGGCGCCGGCCCGTGGGACCGCGGCCTTGCACTGCTCGTCGACTCGTCAAGCTACGGTCCACAGGTACACGCCATTCACCGCGTCCTCGTCGACGTTCCACTAGCCACTGCTGTGGATCAGGCAGGGCGTGCATGTGATGTTCGCCAGGCCGAAGCGCCCGTCGACGCCCTAGCGGCTGCGTCGGGCATCGATGGATTCGCAGCAGTGCTGACCGACGGGGAATCCACCTGGCTGGTGAGCAAGCCGACCGCGGACCTCACGGCTGACTTGCTAGGCCCCGACGAGCCCGCTGCGCTGGCCGACCTGGATGTGACGCTGCTTCACCGCGCACTTGTCGGACGAGTCTGGCACCTCTCAGACAGTGCCGACGCCGTTGGTTTCGCGCACAGCATCGACGAAGCCGTTGCCGAAGCTCGCCGTAGCCACGGAACCGCAGTCCTGCTCCGCCCGACGCCGGTCGAAGCGGTGGCGGCTGTCGCAGCGGCAGGTGCGCGCATGCCGAGAAAGTCGACGCTCTTCACCCCGAAGCCGGCCTCGGGCCTGGTCATGCGCCGCTTCGCCGACCAGTACTGACAAGGCGCAGGGCTGCACCGGCCAACCCGCGCTGCCTGCGGTACCTGATAAATGCAACCGAACGAGCGTGCCCTAACGAACACGCGGACGGCTGGCATCTACGAATTCGGTGTCGGACTCCCCCTTCCCTTCCGCGCGCTGACCACGTCGACCTCGTAGCGACTCGAGGCAGTGCCGCCTTCCGCCCGCCAGAATCGCCGATGCAGGCTGCCCGTGACCTCGAGTATCTCGCCCGGCGAACACCGCAGCGCCGCCTTACGCGGAGCGGCGCGTGTGGTGGCGCAGTCGATGCTGTCTACCCGCGTACGTCCGAAGCTGCCTTGCGGACGGCGAACCGTGATCCGGAACGAGCACAGCTCATCGCCGCTGGGCAGCGTGCGAATGCGCGGCGCATCAGCGAGCACGCCGCGCAGGAATACTTCATTGTCGACCCTCTTGGGTTTACTGTCGGCCATAGCTCATATCGTCGTCGGATCATTCGGCCGGCCCAAGGGCTCATCACGATTTGTGGATACCGAAGATACCTGTGGATAAGAAGCCACGTGCACCGTGCGGAGCGGCTTACAGCAAATCCGCCGCTCTTTCGGCCGCGTCGGTCTCGCCCACTACATCGAGCGCCGCAGACGCCGCGAACCATTGCGCGGCCTCTTCGTCTCGACCGGCAGCCACGAGCGCGTCCGCATAGGCATACCAGAGACGCATGGCACCCGGCCTCGGCTTGCCACGATCTAGCCCGCCACGCGCGAGCACGGTCAGCGCGGCATCGACCTGCCCGAGATCACGCCTCGCACCAGCGACGACAATCAGCAACTCGGCGAACGTCGCAGCGTCCAGCCGTCTCGCGTCGGGGTCATTGAGCATCCGTACCGCCTGCTCCGGCCTGCCGAGCGCACGTTCGCAGTCACCGATCATCGCCAGATCGCGCGGATCTCCGGAGATGCGCCGCGCCGTGCGAAGCTCACTCAGCGCCTCCGCCCATTCGCCCGCGTGGTAGGCAGCGATGCCCGCCGCCTCACGAACCGCCGCGATGCGGGCAGCCCGACCCCGCGCGGCTCGGGCATGTTCCAACGCCCGCACAGGATCGGCATCAAGCAGTCGACCTGCTGCGACCAGGTGGCCGGCGACAGCCTGAGCGTTCGGCTTGCTCAGGGTCTTCAACTCCGCTCGAACGGAAGCATCAAGCAAGCGTGGGTCTGCGTCCTCAGGAATTGGCACCTCGACGGCCCGAGGTCCATGATCGCGGGTTCCAGCGTCGGACTGTGAGCGTCCGGCCGAGGTAGGCGGCCGGCGCTCGCCCTCACCACGGCGCCCTCGGGCGCGCGGCTGGCCCCCACCGGGCTGTTGCCCGGATCGAGGTCCCTCGCTTGCCCGCGTCGATGCACCCCGGTCTCTGCCCTGAGCACGACGCATAGCCTGGCCAGACGCATCAGCCGATCCGACCCGGCGTTGCGTGCCGTGGCCCGGCTCCGCGGTGGCCTTGCTGCGACCGCGCTCGCCCGTACTGCCGTCCTGACGCGCCGTGCGCCGGCTCTGATGTGCGCCGGCGGCGTCTCCGCCGTCGCTACGCCTGCCTGTACCGGTAGCTTGGCGACGGGTCGCGCCGGAGCTGCCTCCGCGCTGAAACCCGCCAGCGCTGCTGCCCGCCCGTCGGCCCTCAGAACCGCCACGAGCTCTAGTCATTGTCGATCAGTCCCGCTCTGAAAAAGAACGAGGGCCGTTCGGCGAACCGAACGACCCTCGTTGCAACGTTGTGTCCGGCGACGTCCTACTCTCCCACGCAGTGGCCCGCGCAGTACCATCGGCGCTGAGAGGCTTAGCTTCCGGGTTCGGGATGGGACCGGGCGTTTCCCTCTCGCTATGGTCGCCGAAACGCTATGGAGATGTCAGGTCCACATCGCACATTCAAGCGATGGACCGCACCTCGGGAACCGCACAGTGGACGCGACGCAACCGTAACCCGAAGGTCAACGGAAGTTTGTGTTTGTGGCAAGTCCTCGGCCTATTAGTACCGGTCAGCTCCATGCGTTGCCGCACTTCCACTTCCGGCCTATCAACCCGGTGGTCTCGCCGGGGGCCTTACTCCATAAAGGATGGGAGATCTCATCTTGAAGCGAGCTTCCCGCTTAGATGCTTTCAGCGGTTATCCCTTCCGAACGTAGCCAACCAGCAGTGCTCCTGGCGGAACAACTGGCACACCAGAGGTTCGTCCGTCCCGGTCCTCTCGTACTAAGGACAGCCCTTCTCAAATCTCCTGCGCGCGCGGCGGATAGGGACCGAACTGTCTCACGACGTTCTAAACCCAGCTCGCGTACCGCTTTAATGGGCGAACAGCCCAACCCTTGGGACCGACTCCAGCCCCAGGATGCGACGAGCCGACATCGAGGTGCCAAACCATCCCGTCGATATGGACTCTTGGGGAAGATCAGCCTGTTATCCCCGGGGTACCTTTTATCCGTTGAGCGACACCGCTTCCACAAGCCGGTGCCGGGTCACTAGTCCCAGCTTTCGCTCCTGCTCGACATGTCTGTCTCACAGTCAAGCTCCCTTGTGCACTTGCACTCGACACCTGATTGCCAACCAGGCTGAGGGAACCTTTGGGCGCCTCCGTTACTTTTTGGGAGGCGACCGCCCCAGTCAAACTACCCACCTGACACTGTCCCTGATCCGGATTACGGACCGAGGTTAGACACCCAACTCGACCAGAGTGGTATTTCAACGTTGACTCCACCGACACTGGCGTGCCAGCTTCACAGTCTCCCACCTATCCTACACAAGCCGAACCGAGCACCAATATCAAGCTATAGTAAAGGTCCCGGGGTCTTTCCGTCCTGCCGCGCGTAACGAGCATCTTTACTCGTAGTGCAATTTCGCCGAGTCTGTGGTTGAGACAGCCGAGAAGTCGTTACGCCATTCGTGCAGGTCGGAACTTACCCGACAAGGAATTTCGCTACCTTAGGATGGTTATAGTTACCACCGCCGTTTACTGGCGCTTAAGTTCTGAGCTTCGCTCCGAAGAGCTAACCCGTCCCCTTAACGTTCCAGCACCGGGCAGGCGTCAGTCCGTATACATCGTTTTGCAACTTCGCACGGACCTGTGTTTTTAGTAAACAGTCGCTTCTCGCTGGTCTCTGCGGCCGGCCGGCGCTTATGGGAGCAAGTCCCAGTCACGCCAACTGGCCCCCCTTCTCCCGAAGTTACGGGGGCAATTTGCCGAGTTCCTTAACCACAGTTCTCTCGATCGCCTTGGTATTCTCTACCTGACCACCTGTGTCGGTTTGGGGTACGGGCCGCGAAGAGCTCGCTAGAGGCTTTTCTCGGCAGCATAGGATCATCGAATTCGCCGCAATCGGCTATGCGTCCGTTCTCAGGCACATGTGGTGCGGATTTACCTACACCACGCCCTACAACGTTGCTCCAGTATATCCACTGACTGGTACGACTACCTTCCTGCGTCACCCCATCGCTTACCTACTACTGGTTCGGGTCGCGCGATCCACCACTCCTCCCGAAGGATTCGTAGCTTCTGGCGCTTAGCGTTACCAGGTTCGGTATGGGCGCTCTTTTGCGGGTACGGGAATATCAACCCGTTGTCCATCGACTACGCCTGTCGGCCTCGCCTTAGGTCCCGACTTACCCTGGGCGGATTAGCCTGGCCCAGGAACCCTTGGTCATCCGGCGGGGGAGTTTCTCACTCCCCTTTCGCTACTCATGCCTGCATTCTCACTCGTATGCCGTCCACGGCTGGGTTACCCCGCCGCTTCCTCCGGCATACGACGCTCCCCTACCCATCCACGCGCCGGGCCAACCATTCGCAAATGGAAGACAGGCTATTGCGTGAATGTCACAGCTTCGGCGGTGTGCTTGAGCCCCGTTACATTGTCGGCGCAGAATCACTTGACCAGTGAGCTATTACGCACTCTTTAAAGGGTGGCTGCTTCTAAGCCAACCTCCTGGTTGTCTGTGCGACTCCACATCCTTTCCCACTTAGCACACGCTTAGGGGCCTTAGCTGGTGATCTGGGTTGTTTCCCTCTCGACTACGAACCTTATCGCCCGCAGTCTCACTGCCGCGTTCTCACTTACCGGCATTCGGAGTTTGGCTGATTTCGGTAAGCTTGTAGGCCCCCTAGACCATCCAGTAGCTCTACCTCCGGCAAGAAACACGCGACGCTGCACCTAAATGCATTTCGGGGAGAACCAGCTATCACGAAGTTTGATTGGCCTTTCACCCCTACCCACAGCTCATCCCCCAGGTTTTCAACCCTGGTGGGTTCGGTCCTCCACGCGGTCTTACCCGCGCTTCAACCTGGCCATGGGTAGATCACTTCGCTTCGGGTCTAGATCACGCGACTAGTTCGCCCTATTCAGACTTGCTTTCGCTACGGCTACCCCACACGGGTTAACCTCGCCACGTAACGCTAACTCGCAGGCTCATTCTTCAAAAGGCACGCTGTCACGACTATGCATAAATGCATAGCGACGCTCCAACGGCTTGTAGGCGCGCGGTTTCAGGTACTATTTCACTCCCCTCCCGGGGTACTTTTCACCTTTCCCTCACGGTACTTGTCCGCTATCGGTCACCAGGGAGTATTTAGGCTTAGCGGGTGGTCCCGCCAGATTCACAGCGAATTTCACGGGCTCGCTGCTACTTGGGGTTACGTTCGGGAGGCATCGCGCTTTCGTCTACGGGGGTATCACCCACTGTGCCGGACCTTCCCAAGTCCTTCGACTAGCGACGACGCTTTCTGACTCCCTGCCGGTTCGGCAGAACCAGCTAAACGGCCCCACAACCCCAGATACACAACGCCTGCCGGCTATCACGTGTATATGGTTTGGCCTCTTCCGCTTTCGCTCGCCACTACTCACGGAATCGCGGTTGCTTTCTCTTCCTGTGGGTACTGAGATGTTTCACTTCCCCACGTTCCCTCCTCATGCCCTATGTGTTCAGGCATGGGTGACAGGACATGACTCCTGCCGGGTTTCCCCATTCGGAAATCCTCGGATCACAGCTCGGTCGGCAGCTCCCCGAGGCTTATCGCAGCCCCCTACGTCCTTCTTCGGCTCCTGGTGCCAAGGCATCCACCGTGCGCCCTTATTAACTTGGCCACAAAGATGCTCGCGTCCACTGTGCAGTTCTCAAGGTACGGGCGACGACTCCGACGTCTCACCGCGTACGCCGAGACGGCGCCGTTCGATGATCGGAGTGCCAGACCAACGCGTTCTGCATTGAGATCCGCCAGCTGAAGCCGGCGAGCCTAATCAGCAGAACGTGCCTGAGGGCAATATTTCCGCTCCCTCAGGACTCAACAGTGTGCCTACGCAATCTACGAATACTCAGACGTCCTCCTGCCGCCGAGGCGGCTGTACTAACGACCGATCTTCGCGATAGCGAACTAGTTAGTGTTCCACCCTTGAGCACCGCGGTGGCATGAACATCCACCAGGCGGTTCTGGGCGATCAACTGTTGCCAGTGATCGCCAGATGCTCCTTAGAAAGGAGGTGATCCAGCCGCACCTTCCGGTACGGCTACCTTGTTACGACTTCGTCCCAATCGCCGATCCCACCTTCGACGGCTCCCTCCACAAGGGTTGGGCCACCGGCTTCGGGTGTTACCGACTTTCGTGACGTGACGGGCGGTGTGTACAAGGCCCGGGAACGTATTCACCGCAGCGTTGCTGATCTGCGATTACTAGCGACTCCGACTTCATGGGGTCGAGTTGCAGACCCCAATCCGAACTGAGACCGGCTTTATGAGATTCGCTCCACCTTGCGGCATCGCAGCTCTTTGTACCGGCCATTGTAGCATGTGTGCAGCCCTGGACATAAGGGGCATGATGACTTGACGTCATCCCCACCTTCCTCCGAGTTGACCCCGGCAGTCTCCTATGAGTCCCCGACATTACTCGCTGGCAACATAGAACGAGGGTTGCGCTCGTTGCGGGACTTAACCCAACATCTCACGACACGAGCTGACGACAGCCATGCACCACCTGTGCAAGGCCCTTACGGACCCCGTATCTCTACGAGATTTCCCTGCATGTCAAGCCCAGGTAAGGTTCTTCGCGTTGCATCGAATTAAGCCACATGCTCCGCCGCTTGTGCGGGCCCCCGTCAATTCCTTTGAGTTTTAGCCTTGCGGCCGTACTCCCCAGGCGGGGCGCTTAATGCGTTAGCTGCGGCACAGACCTCGTGGAATGAAGCCCACACCTAGCGCCCAACGTTTACGGCGTGGACTACCAGGGTATCTAATCCTGTTCGCTCCCCACGCTTTCGCTCCTCAGCGTCAATATCGGCCCAGAGACCCGCCTTCGCCACCGGTGTTCCTCCTGATATCTGCGCATTTCACCGCTACACCAGGAATTCCAGTCTCCCCTACCGAATTCTAGCTTGCCCGTATCGGCTGCAGGCCCGGGGTTGAGCCCCAGGTTTTCACAGCCGACGCGACAAGCCGCCTACGAGCTCTTTACGCCCAATAATTCCGGACAACGCTTGCACCCTACGTATTACCGCGGCTGCTGGCACGTAGTTGGCCGGTGCTTCTTCTGCTCCTACCGTCACTTTCGCTTCGTCGGAGCTGAAAGAGGTTTACAACCCGAAGGCCGTCATCCCTCACGCGGCGTCGCTGCATCAGGCTTTCGCCCATTGTGCAATATTCCCCACTGCTGCCTCCCGTAGGAGTCTGGGCCGTGTCTCAGTCCCAGTGTGGCCGGTCGCCCTCTCAGGCCGGCTACCCGTCGTCGCCTTGGTGGGCCGTTACCCCACCAACAAGCTGATAGGCCGCGGGCCCATCCCTAGCCAGAATCCTTTACATCTTCAAGGATGCCCTCGAAGATCATATCCGGTATTAGACCCGGTTTCCCGGGCTTATCCCAGTGCTAGGGGCAGGTTGCCCACGTGTTACTCACCCGTTCGCCGCTAGGGCACCTCTCCGAAGAGAGGGCCTCGCTCGACTTGCATGTGTTAAGCACGCCGCCAGCGTTCGTCCTGAGCCAGGATCAAACTCTCCGTGAAGGTATATATGACAGCTGAAATTGGAATTCACCAATTCCAGATTGTCGACCTAAGAAAGTTACCGCTAATTGCGGCACTGATCGCTGGTCATACGAGCTGGTTCTTACATTTGCTCGCTGTACCAAAGGAATCGTGTATTCAACTGTAAGTTGAATACGACGAGGTATTACTTATGGCACTAACTTTCGGCACACTGTTGAGTTCTCAAGGAGCGGACGCACACCGTCCCGGCCCTTTCGGACCGCTTCGGGGCAACCCGTGAAACTCTACTCGGTCGGTTTCGCCCGGTCAAACCTGACCTGCACCGCCCGCTTCCCGCTTGGTCGGCGGGCGCGAAGAACCGCGTCGCTCGAGCTTGGGGGATGTTCGGCCGGCCCCGGCTTGCGGCTCCGTTCGCCGAACAAGGAGAACATTAGCACCTGTCTCGGGCCTGTCCAAATCGGGGTCCCCCCGCCCGTTCGTGCCCTACAAAACGGCACGAATCATGCGCCAATAGCGGCGATGGGCGGCCGGGTCAGGCGGACGGGTCGGCGACGAAACGCACCGTTCGGCGCTTGCCGATAGTCAGGACACCGTCGACCAGAACGCCGCGCCCGACGTCGTACTGCTTGGGCGCAACGACGGTGCCGTTCAGCCGTACGGCACCGTCGTCGATCAACCGTCGGGCGGCACTTGAGCTCGCCGCGAGGCCGGCCGCCACGACCAGCGCGGGTAAATGCAACGGATCGCCTGCAGGCAGCTCGAACGGCGGCGCATCCGCCGGCAACTCGCCGCGCCGGAAGATCGCATCGAAGCGGGCTTCGGCCGCGGCCGAAGCCTCGACGCCGTGGTACAGAGCCACGATCTCTCGAGCAACGCGTCGTTTGGCGATATTCGCGGACTTGCCCCCTGATGCGACCGCCTTCTCCACTTCGTCAACCTCGCGGGGATGCAGGGTCGTGCACAGTCGGGCGTATGCACCCACGACGGCGTCCGGGATGCTCATCAGCTTGCCGAACTGCTCGTCGGCCGAATCGTTGATCGCGATGTAGTTGTCGAGCGACTTGCCCATCTTCTCGACGCCGTCGGTACCGACGAGCAGTGGCACCGTCAAGACGACCTGGGGCTGCTGCCCGCGCGACTTCTGCAATTCACGACCGACGAGATTGTTGAACGTCTGGTCGGTGCCGCCGAGTTCGATGTCTGCGTGGACCTCGACGGAGTCAATGCCCTGCAGTAGCGGGTAGAAGAACTCCGACAGCGTGATCGGCTGCTTGGCGGCGAAGCGGCGTGCGAAATCGTCGCGTTCAAGCAACTGGGCGACGGTCAGTTGTCGGGTGTAGCCGAGGATCTCCGACACCGGCATGGGGCCGAGCCAGTCCGCGTTGTTGACGACCTCGGTGCGGTCGCTCATGAGGATCCTCATGAGCTGATCGAAATAGCCCTGCGCGTTCGCGATCACCTGCTCAACGCTTTGCGCAACGCGCGTGGCGGTACGACCTGACGGATCACCTACCTGGCCGGTGAAACCGCCGACGACGAGAACCGCGGTATGCCCGAAGTCCTGGAACTGTCGCAGTTTGCGGAGCACCACGGCATGGCCCAGCGTGAGATCGCTGCCGGACGGGTCGATGCCGAGTTTGACGCGTAGCGGGCGCCCCTGCTTCTGCGCGGCGACCAGGCGCTCGGCCAGGCCGTCGGCCGGGAGAATTTGCGCCGCACCGGATGACAGAACGTCGTAAGCCTCGCGCAAGTCAGGCGCGAGACCTTGCTCAAAACGAGATTCGGCCGATATCTGCGCGGCATCGGCCGAGGAGGTCAGGCCGCTTTCGTCTTCGCCATTCACGAGACATCAGTCTGCCGCTCGGCCGCAAGCTTCTTGCGCCCGCCCGGCCGGAAGACCGACACGGAGGGATCTGCGTCGATCCAGAAGCGCCATGGACGGGTTGTCGCGCTGGCGATACCGACTCGGGGCCCGCAGCGCACAGCCTTTTGATCGAGGCTGCCGGGCGTCTCGAAGTGCACCGGCGACTGAGCGCTGCACAGGTCGATGCCGTTCATTTCGCGGCCGAGGGCCAGGCAGGTGGCGAGCCTCGCGGGGCCGCGAGCGAGATCTCGGGCGACGCGGGAAGCCGGCCTGCGCTTCGTCGCGGTCTCGACGCCTCGAACCACCTCGCCGGCCCTGAGCAGTACTGCCGACGCGCGTCCGACCTCGCCGCAGACGACGTTCGCGCACCAATGCATGCCATAGGTGAAGTAGCAATACAGGTGGCCTGCCGGTCCGAACATCACGGCATTGCGGGGAGTCTCGCCGCGGTAGGCGTGTGATGCCGGATCGTCGGCACCCTCGTAGGCCTCGACCTCGGTCAGTCGTATCGCGACCTCAGCACCGTCCACTGTGGACACTAGAACCGCGCCTAGCAATTCTGGGGCCACCTCAAGTGATGTCCTCGCGAGAAACTCGCGGGCTACGGCCACGAGGAGCTCGTGTGTGCGCTGGCCCAACGACGCTGCGCGCCGATGAGACCGGCAAGCTCGCTGAGCTGGTCGGTGACGCGATCCGGCGCGGTGCCTCCGACCGATGACCGGGCCCGCAATGCTCCAGCGACGGAGAGCACGCCCCGCACGTTCGGCGTCAGCCGAATATCGATGTCGGCCAGCTGTTCGTCGGACAGATCGGCCAGGTCGAGATCACGCTGCTCGCAATAGGCGACGAAGCTGCCCGCAATCTCATGAGCCTCGCGGAACGGAACTCCTTTTCGCACCAGCCATTCGGCGACGTCGGTGGCCAACGCGAATCCCGCAGGTGCGCCGGCGTTCATTCGTTCGGACGAGACGCGCAAAGTTGCAATCAGGCCGGTCACCGCAGGCAGCAGCATCAGCAGCTGCTCGACCGTGTCGAAGACGGGCTCCTTGTCCTCCTGCAGGTCGCGGTTGTAGGCAAGGGGCAGCGCCTTCAGCGTGGCGAGCAGCCCGGTGAGGTTTCCGATGAGACGACCGGACTTGCCGCGCGCCAGCTCGGCGATGTCGGGGTTCTTCTTCTGCGGCATGATCGACGATCCTGTCGACCAGGCGTCGTCGAGGCGCACCCATCCGAACTCCGCTGTTGCCCAGAGGATGATCTCCTCACCCATGCGGGACAGATGGATTCCGGCGAGGGCGGCCACGAACAGGAACTCGGCGGCGAAATCGCGATCAGACACGGCATCGATGGAGTTCGCGGCCGGGCGGTCGAAGCCGAGCTCAACGGCGACCGCAGCGGGATCGAGGGGCAGTGAGGAGCCCGCTAGCGCACCGGAACCGAGCGGCGACACCGCCGCCCGCTTGTCCCAGTCCTGCAGGCGCTCGACATCGCGGGTCAAGGCATGTACGTGTGCGAGCACGTGGTGGGCAAGCAGCACCGGCTGGGCGTGCTGCAGGTGTGTCATGCCCGGCACCGCGACGTCGCGATGGCGCTCGGCCAGCGAGACCAGCGCGGCCTCAAGGTCGGCGAGTGCCGCAACGAGCTGCCTCACGTGGTCGCGCAAGTAGAGCCGTAGGTCGGTGGCGACCTGGTCGTTGCGGCTGCGTCCTGCCCGCAACTTGCCGCCGAGCGCGCCGAGACGCTCGATCAGACCGCGTTCGAGGGCGGTGTGAACGTCTTCGTCGGCCTCGGACGGCTGGAACTCCCCGGCGCGCACTGCCCGATCCAGGTCATCCAGCGCCGCGAGCATGTCGGCAAGCTCGGCGTCGGCGAGGAGGTCGGCCCGATGCAGGACGCGCGCGTGGGCCTTCGATGCGGCCAGATCATAGATCGCGAGCCGCCAGTCGAAGTGCACCGACAGGGACAGCTTCGCGAGCGCGTCGGACGGCCCGCCGGCGAAGCGTCCACCCCACAACCGAGTAGGCGTCTGCTCGCTCATGTCCCTCGTGTCTGATCGCTGATCGGGATGATCGCACTCACGACGAGCGAAGGTCGCGGCGCGCGGCGATGCGGCTGGGCAAACCCCACAGCTGCACGAACCCCTTGGCGTACGTCTGGTCGAACGTGTCGCCCGTGTCGTAGGTGGCCAGTTCGAACTCGTACAGCGAGCCTGCGCCGCGTCGTCCGGTCGCAACCGCGGCTCCGTTCGCCAGACGCAGCCGCACGTCGCCGGTGACATGCTGCTGGGACGAATCGACGAACGTGTCGAGCGCGCGCTTGAGCGGGCTGAACCACAGGCCGTCGTAGACCAACTCGGTCCAGCGCTGCTCGACGCCGAACTTGAAGCGCCGCAGGTCGCGCTCGACGGTGAGGTCCTCGAGCTCCTGGTGGGCCTTGATCAGGGCGATCGCGCCCGGCGCCTCGTAGACCTCGCGGCTCTTGATGCCGACGAGGCGGTCTTCGACCATGTCGAGCCGGCCGACACCGTGTGCACCCGCTCGGCGGTTGAGCTCGAGGATCGCCTCGAGCATCGAGACCTGCTTGCCGTCGATCGCCGTCGGCACGCCGTCGGTGAACGACACGACGACCTCGTCCGGCCCGTCAGCGGAGTCGGGCGCGGACGTGTACGAGTACAGGTCCTCGATCGGCGGGTTCCAGGGATCCTCGAGGAAGCCGGTCTCAACCGCCCGTCCCCAAAGGTTCTGGTCGACCGAGTACGGCGAGCGCTTCGACTGGTCGATCGGCAGGCCCTTCTCCTCGGCGAAGGCGATCGCCTTGTCGCGAGTCATGCCGCTGTCGCGTACGGGAGCGAGTACCTGCAGATCCGGCGCGAGCGTGTTGATGCCGACCTCGAAGCGCACCTGGTCGTTGCCCTTGCCCGTACAGCCGTGCGCCACGGTATCGGCGCCGTACTTCTTCGCGGCATCGACGAGATGCTTGGCGATGACCGGTCGCGACAGGGCGGAAACCAGCGGGTATCGCTCCAGGTAGAGCGCATTGGCGCGAAGCGCCGGCAGGCAGTACTCGTCGGCGAATTCCGCCTTGAGGTCAAGCACCTCCGATTCGACCGCGCCACAGTCGAGTGCCCGTTTGCGAATGGTGTCGAGATCTTCGCCACCCTGACCGACATCGGCAGCCACGGCGATCACTTCGGCATTGGTCTCGGCGGCGATCCACCCGATGGCGACGGAGGTGTCCAGCCCACCTGAATAGGCAAGTACGACGCGGCGGCTCACGAGTTCGGCTCCATTTCCGGTTGGTTCGAGTTCATCGGTATGTGTGTCCTCTCAGACGGTGTGGGGCAGGTTCAGCAGAGCTTCGGCGAGCGATCGGCCGCCGTCGGCCTCGCGGGAGATCGCGAGAATCGTGTCGTCGCCGGCGATGGTGCCGATGACCTGCGGCAATCCGGCGCGGTCGAGGGCGGACGCCAGGAAGTGAGCAGCTCCGGGCGGGGTACGCAGAACGACCATGTTCGCGCTCGCTTCGGCGGACACGAGCAGTTCGGCGATCAGCCGGGCAAGTCGCTGCGGCGGGGCGTCGTCGGCCGTACGCGCGGTGAGGGGCGCGCCGTCCTCGGGGATCACGTAACTGGGCAGGCCGCCGTCCGGAGTCCGCAGCTTGACCGCACCGAGTTCGTCCAGGTCGCGGCTCAGCGTCGCCTGCGCCACGTGGAATCCTGCATCGGTGAGCGCGGCCGAGAGCTCGGCCTGGGACCGTACTGGTCGATCGCTCAGTATCGCCACGATGCGCGCGTGTCGCGATGCCTTGCCGCCCAGCTCGTGGACGGTTGCGTTGAGCCCGCCGGCGCGCCGGCGCGTGGCGGCCATCAGGCACGCTCCAACAGCCAGGTGAGCAGGGCCTTCTGCGCATGCAGCCGGTTCTCGGCTTCGTCCCAGACCACACTTTGCGGGCCGTCGATGACCGCGGCGTCAATCTCCTTGCCACGGTAGGCGGGCAGGCAGTGCAGGACGATCGCGTCAGCGGCGGCTCGACGCATTGCCCCGGCGTTCACGGCGTAGGGCGCGAACACGGCGGAGCGTTCGTCGCCCTCGCCCTCCTGGCCCATCGAGAGCCATGTGTCGGTAGCAACGACGTCCGCGCCGTCGAAGCCTGCTTGCGCATCGGTGGTGACTTGGACCGACCCGCCGGTATCGGCGGCGATCCGCCCGGCGGCCGCGACGATTTCGGGGTCGGGTTGGTAGGCCGCCGGCCCCGCCACCCGGACGTGCATGCCGGCGCAGGCGCCACCGAGCAGGTAGGAGTTCGCCATGTTGTTCGCTGCGTCGCCGGCGTAGGTGAGGGTCAACCCGGTCAGTTTGCCCTTGTGCTGCCGGATGGTCTGCAGGTCGGCGAGAACCTGGCAGGGATGGAACTGGTCGGTCAGCGCATTGACGACCGGAACCCGGCTGACGCTTGCCATCGCGGCGATGCGCTGCTGGTCGAACGTGCGCCACACGATGGCCGCGACCTGGCGGTCGAGGACGTGCGCAGTGTCTTCGATCGGTTCACCCCGGCCGAGCTGCGATGTCTGGGCGTCGATGACGAGCGGATAGCCCCCGAGCTCAGCGATGCCGACGCTGAACGAGACCCGCGTGCGCGTGGACGGCTTGTCGAAAATCACGGCGACCGCGCGCGGACCGGCCAGCGGTTGGCGCACCAGCCGGTTCGCCTTCATGGCATCGGCAAGGTCGAGGACCTCGATGAGCTCTGCGGGGCTCAGGTCGTCGTCGCGAAGGAAGTGTCTGGTCATGACCGCTTCGCCGCCACATCGGCCAGCGCGTCGGCAAGGCGCGGCAGTGCGTCGTCGACGTCGTGCTCGGTGAGCACGAGCGGAGGAGCGAGCCGGATGACGTTGGGCTTCACCGCGTTCACGAGGACGCCGTGGCTTCGGGCGGCCCGTTCGACGCCGGCGGCGTGGTCGTCGTGCAACACGAGCGCGCGCCACAGACCGGACCCGCGCACGCCGGCGACGAGGTGACTGTCGACTGTGGACAGACCCTGGGCAAGGTGCTCACCCACACGTTTGACCGAATCCAGCAACTGCTCGTCGGCGATCGTCGTGAGTACCGCCAGGGCGGCGGCGCAGGCCACTGGGTTGCCGCCGAAGGTACTGCCGTGGTCGCTCGCGGCGAAGATGTGCCCGGCCGCGCCGATGCCGATGCACGCGCCGATGGGCATCCCGCCGCCGAGTCCCTTCGCAAGGGTGATCACATCCGGCCGAACGCCCTCGGCGAGACTCGCGAACCAGTGGCCGGTGCGTCCGATGCCACTTTGCACCTCGTCGACGATGAGCAGAGCGCCGGTGGCGTCGCACACCGAACGCGCAGCGGCTAGATATCCCGGCGGCGCGGGCACGACACCACCCTCGCCGAGCGCCGGTTCGAGCAGTACTGCCGCCGTCTGCGGGCCGACGGCGCTGCGCAGTGCGTCAGCGTCGCCGTAGTCGACGAACGTGACCGGCCCTGGCAACGGTTCGAAAGGTACGCGTTTCGCCGCGTTGCCCGTGACCGCGAGGGCGCCCATGGTCCGTCCGTGGAAGCTGCCGTTGGCAGCGACGATCTCCAGGCGCGCACCGCCCGGGTCGAGAGCCCGGCCGTGACGCCGGGCCAGCTTGAGCGCGCACTCGACAGCCTCGGTGCCGCTATTGGCGAAGAAGACGCGTCCGTCGGTCCCGAGCAGTTCGAGGAGCGTCTCGGCGAGCCGCACGCCCGGCTCATGGATCGCGAGGTTGGACGAGTGGGCGAGGCGACCCACCTGGCGCGATACTGCCTCGACGATCGCCGGATGCGCATGACCGAGTGACGAAGTCGCTATACCGCCGATGAGATCGAGGTACTCGCGCCCGTCGAGATCCCACACGCGGACTCCCTCGCCGTGGTCTATCGCCAGTGGCGGAGTGCCGTAGTTCGGCATCATGGCGGCGGTCCACCGCTGTTGCAGCTCTTCGGTGTGCGTCATGCGAACGCCCCTATGGGATTGTCGGGTTGCTTCGTCGGTACGACCATGGTTCCGATGCCCTCGCTGGTGAAGACCTCGAGGAGCAGCGAGTGCGGCACGCGTCCGTCCAGTACGTGGGCGCGCGCCACGCCGCCGTTGACGGCGCGCATGCATGCTTCCATCTTGGGCACCATGCCCGCGGAGAGAACCGGCAGCAACGCAGCGAGGTCGTCGGCGTTGATCTGGCTCACGACCTCGCCCTGCGCCGGCCATTGTGCGTAAAGACCTTCGACATCGGTGAGAACGATCAGCTTCTCCGCCTCGAGGCCTACGGCGATGGCCGCCGCGGCGGTGTCGGCGTTCACGTTGTAGGACAGGCCGTCGGCACCACGCGCGACGGTGGCAACGACCGGAATCCGGCCGGCGTCGAGCAACGCGTTGACCGTGCTGGGCTCGACGGAGACGACGTCGCCGACCTGGCCGATGTCGACCGGTTCGCCGTCGACGATGCCCGCACGCCGTACGGCGGTGAGCAACCCGCCGTCTTCGCCGGACAGCCCCACCGCGAAGGCCCCGTGGTTGTTGATCAGGTTGACGATGTCGCCGTTGACCTGGCCGACCAGCACCATGCGGACGACTGCCATTGCCTCCGGTGTCGTCACGCGCAGTCCGCCGCGGAACTCGGTCTCGATGCCCAGCCGGCCGAGATGTTCGGTGATCTGCGGGCCACCGCCGTGCACCACGACCGGTTTGAGCCCGGCGTATCGCAAGAACATGATGTCTTCGGCGAAACTGCGTTGCAGCGTGGGCGATGTCATCGCATTGCCGCCGTACTTGATCACGACGACCTTCCCGTGGAAACGCTCCAGCCAGGGCAGCGCGTCGACCAGCGTCGCCGCCTTGGTGAGGGCCGGTTCGATGTCGAGGCTCATGAGGAGTAGGCCGAGTTCTCTTCGACGTATCCGTACGAGAGATCGTTGGTCCAGATCGTCGCCCCGCTCGACCCGGCGTGCAGATCAGCGAGGATGTGTATGTTGCGCGAGGACAGGTCGACGAGGTCGCGCGGTTCACCGGCCGCTCCCCCACGGCAGATCTGCACGCCGTTCATCGCAACGTCCAGGTCGTCCGGATCGAACTTCGCGGCCGTGGTGCCGATCGCGGCGAGAACCCGGCCCCAGTTGGGGTCGTTGCCGAACAGCGCGCACTTGAGCAGGTTGTTGCGCGCGATCGACCGGCCGACCTCAACGGCATCGTCCTCGGTTGCGGCGCCGACGATCTCGACGGTGACCTCCTTGGTGGCGCCCTCGGCGTCGGCGATCAGCTGGGCGGCGAGGTCACGGCAGACACGTTCGACCGCGGCGGCGAACTCGCTGGGGTCAGGCCGCACGGCCGTTGCCCCGCTGGACATGAGCAGCACCGTGTCGTTCGTCGACATGCAACCGTCTGCGTCGACGCGGTCGAACGTGCGGCGCGTCGACGCGCGAAGGGCATCGTCGGCGTCGCGATGCTCGACCAACGCGTCGGTGGTGAGCACGCAAAGCATCGTCGCGAGGCCGGGCGCGAGCATGCCGGCGCCCTTCGCCATTCCGCCGACGGTCCATCCATCGGCGTGAGTGAATGCCGCCTGCTTGGCGACGGTGTCCGTGGTGCGAATTGCCTCCGCGGCGGCTCCCCCGTCGCCGGCGAGTGCCCGCGATGCCGCGTCGACACCGGCGAGCAGTTTGTCGATCGGCAGCCGCTCACCGATCAGGCCGGTGGAGCAGACCGCGACCTCACCTGCGCCGATGCCACACGCGACGGCGACGCGCTCTGCCGTCAGATGCGTGTCGGCGAAGCCGCCCGGTCCGGTACACGCGTTCGCGCCACCGGAGTTGAGGACTGCTGCTCGCAGCCGGCCGTCGGCCACCACCTGCTGCGTCCAGAGCACGGGCGCTGCCTTGACCCGGTTCGTCGTGAACACCGCCACCGCGACGTCAGATGGCCCGTCGTTGACGACGAGCGCGACGTCGGGCCCCTGCGGCTTGAGCCCGGCGGACACACCCGCTGCACGAAAACCGCCGGCGGCCGTGACGCTCACGGCGCAACCGCATCGACGCTCAGGCCGGCCGTCTCGGGCAGGCCGAGCATCAGGTTGGCGTTCTGCACAGCCTGCCCGGCGGCGCCCTTGCCCAGGTTGTCGATCGCGCTGGTGACAATGATTCGGCCCGAACTGGAATCGATCGTCGCCTGCAGATGCGCCGAGTTCGAGCCCGCGGTCGCTGCGGTGTGCGGCTGCTGCCCCTCGTCGAGTACGTGCACGAAGGGCGAGTCTTCGTACGCGGCCACGAGCGCAGCGCGCACTTCGTCCGCCGTCACCGCGGACTGAGCCGGCCGCGCAGTGACGGTTGCCAGGATGCCTCGCGGCATCGGCGCGAGGATCGGCGTGAACGACACGGTGGCCGCACCGGTTGCCTGCAGTATCTCGGGGACGTGCTGGTGCGCGCCGACGCGGTACGGGGACAGATCGCCGATGACCTCGCTGGCGAGCAGGCTGGCCCTCGGGCCGCGGCCGGCGCCCGAGGTGCCGCTCGCGGCTACCACGACGACATCGTCGGGCTCAGCCAACCCGCGGGAGATCAGCGGTGCGAGCGCGAGAATCGTGGCGACGGCGTAGCACCCGGTGTTCGCAACCCGGTCGGCCGCCGCGATGCGCGCCCGCTGGCCCGGCAGTTCGGGCAACCCGTAGGTCCATGCCCCCGGGTGGCCGATGCCGTAGTAGCGCGCGTAGGCCGCTGCATCGCGAAGTCGGTGATCGGCGCCGAGGTCGACGACCTTGACCTCAGCCGGCAACTGCCCGGCGAGCGCGGCCGATGCGCCGTGCGGCAATGCAAGGAAGGTGAGGTCGGCGTCGGCGAGGAGGTCGGGCGAGGTCGGGTCGAGCGTGAGGTCGGCCAGCGAACGAAGGCCCGGGTGGATATCGCCGACGCGTTCGCCCGCGTTGTCGTGCGCGCTGGCTGCGACGACCTGAAACTCTGGATGGCCGGCCAGCAGGCGCAGCAGCTCACCACCTGCGTACCCGCTCGCACCTGCGACGGCGACCCGGAATCCCATGCGGACAATTATGCATGGCAATGCAAATTCATGCGATAGTTTTTTCGGACGAATCTGTCGGATCCAGCCGCTAGCGTGCGGCTCGTGCCAGCCGACCAGACTTTCGTGCGCTCTGTGCGGGCGGAGCTACGCGCCGCCGCAGATGCCGATCGCGCTCCGCAGATGCAGGCCTACATGAAGTCGGCAATGCCCTATCTCGGCGTCGGGGTGCCACGCGTGCGCGCGATCGTGCGGGCGGCCGCGAAATCTCGCCCGCCGCCTAGCACGGCGCAGCTCGCAGACACCGCCTTGGTCTTGTGGCGAGAGGCCGACTATCGCGAGGAGCGATACGCCGCAACCGCGCTGACCGGCGTGCCCGCGGCGCGCAAGCTGCAGACGGTCGAGTTGGTGCCGCTCTATCGGGAGATGATCACGACAGGAGCGTGGTGGGATCACGTCGATGAGGTCGCCCACCGGATCGGCCGGTTGCTGGAGGAACTTCCCGGCGAGATGGCGCCGGTCGTAGCCGGCTGGTCACGCGAGGATGACCGTTGGCTGCGACGCTGCGCGGTGATCTGCCAGGTCGGGCTGAAGCAGGCGACCAATGTCGACCTGCTGGCCGGTGCCATAGCGGCGAACGTCGATGATCGCGATTTCTTCCTGCGCAAAGCGATCGGCTGGGCACTTCGCGACTACGCCCGAACCGATCCCGAGTGGGTACGCGCCTTCGTCGTCGAGCACGCCGACCAGCTCAGCCCGCTCTCCCGACGCGAAGCCCTCAAACACCTCGGCTGAGCATCAGCAGCGCCTCGGTCAGGTGCGCAGCCGTGCGCCGTAGAGCTGCGCAGCCCGCGCCACCGCGGCGTCGCGGGCCGCTGCGGCCTCGTCACCGGTCAGCGTCCGATCCGGCGCACGAAGGCGCAACGCGAACGCCACGGACTTGCGACCGGCTCCCAGTCGTTCGGCGTCGGCGAACACGTCGAAGAGCCGGATCGACTCGAGCAGCTCGCCCGCGCCCTCGCGAACCGCCGCGAACAACTCGGCGGCCGTAACGTCGTCGGGTACAACCAAGGCGAGGTCGAGCAGCACCGGCGGGAACGGCGAGATCTCGGGGGTACGCGCCGGCGCAGGCGGGGCGAACGCGTCGAGGTCGAGTTCCATCGCCGCGGTTCGCGCCGGCAGTTCGAGCGCCGCGATGACCCGCGGATGCAGTTCGCCGGCGTGACCGATAACCGCGCCGTCAAGCACAAGCTCGGCGCATCGGCCCGGATGCCACGGTGCGAACTGACCACGGCGAATGGCGAGTTCGGCTCGCGCCGCCTCGGCGATCACCCGGGCAGCCTGCACCGCATCCGACCAGGTCGCAGCGCGTCCCGCGCCCCACCAGCCCGAACGCTCGACCTCTCCGGCCAGAACGACGGCTGCGTGTCGCGGCTGGGGTGGCACACCCGCGTATAGCGCGGCCACCTCCTGGTCCGAGGGCCGGTGGTCGACGCCTGGCTCGGGGACCGGCGGCGCGTCGTCGCGCGGCAGATACACCAGGCCCATCTCGAACAGCGCGAGGTCGCGCATGCCACGCCCGGCATTGCGCTTGAGGGTGGTGAGCAGGCCCGGCAGCAAGGACGTGCGCAACTCCGGCTCAGTCTCAGAGATCGGGTTGACCAGCCGGGCGGCCTTGCGGCGTGCGTCGTCCGCGGGCAAGCCGAAGGCGTCGTGCACCGACGTCGCGACGAATGGGTAGCTGAGGACCTCGGTGTACCCGGCGGCGCCCAGCGCCCGGGAGACGGTGCGCCGCAGGCGTTGCTCGTCAGTCAGCCCGCGTCCGGCCGGCGGCGTCGGCAGCACCGACGGAATCTTGTCGTAGCCCTCCAGGCGCACGACCTCCTCGACCAGGTCGGCCGGGTCGAGAAGATCGGGCCGCCAAGCCGGCGCGATCACGCGCAACGTGCCCGTGCCCTCGACGGCGCAGCCGACCTGGGCGAGCCGGGCGATCACCGTCGCGTCGTCGATCAGCATGCCCGCCACGGCTGCTGGACGCGACGCAGCGAGCGAGATCTGCGCCGGCGCCGGGCCGGTGCCGACGACCGTGAAGCCCTCGACTGCGCTCGCTCCCCCGTACTCGACAAGCAGATCGACGCATCGCTGCAGGGCGACCGCCGCGATCTGCGGGTCGACCCCACGCTCGAAGCGTTTGGCCGCCTCGCTCGGCAGCTTGTGCCTGCGCACCGCGCGCGATATTGCGACCGGCGCCCAATGGGCCGCCTCGAGAACGATGTCGGTGGTCGACTCGTCGATCTCGGTGGACGCACCCCCCATCACGCCTGCGAGTGCGATCGGACCGGTGTCGTCGGTGACCACCACATCGTCGGGATGAAGCGGGCGGTCCGCTCCGTCCAATGTGGACAGTCGCTCGCCGGCTCGCGCCCGGCGCACGCCGATCGGACCGGACAGTTTGGCGCGGTCGAACGTGTGCAGCGGCTGGCCGGTCTCCAGCATCACGTAGTTCGCAATGTCGACGGCCAGCGAGATGGGCCGCATGCCGGATTGCCGCAGCCGGCGGCGCATCCACTCGGGGCTTGCCGCCGCGGGATCGAGTCCGGTGATCGCCCGGGCCGAGAACTGGTCGCACGCCGCCGGGTCGTCGACGGTCACGACATACGCGCCGCCGTCGGCGGGCGGCACCGTCACCGATTCGGCGACGTCGTGGAAGGCAACCCCGAACGCCGCGGATGCCTCGCGGGCCAGACCGCGCACGGACAGGCAGTAGCCCCGATCCGCGGTGACCGCGATGTCGAGGACGTGCTCGCGCAGACCCAGTACTTCGAGCGCATCGTCGCCGGGCTTACCGGCATCGGGGGCGAGCACCAGGATTCCCGTGTGCTCGTCGCCGATGCCCAGCTCGCGGACCGAGCAGATCATGCCGTCGGACACGTGGCCGTAGGTCTTGCGTGCGCTGATCGCGAAGTCACCGGGCAGCACCGCGCCCGGCAACGCGACCACCACGAGGTCGCCTTCGGCGAAATTGTGCGCGCCGCACACGATTCCGCGCGGCTCGCGCTCGCCCGCGTCGACGCTGCACCAGCGGATAGTCTTGCCGTTACGCTGCGGCTCGTCCGCGAAGGACAGCACCGTGCCCAGCACGATCGGCCCGGACATTGCGTCTGCGGCGGAATCGACCCGCTCGACCTCGAGGCCGACGCGCACCAACGCCTCGCCGAGCTCGCGGGGCGTGGTTCCCTCGGGCAGGTCGACGTGCTCGGCCACCCAGCTCACCGGGGCGCGCATCAGGCCTCCATCCCGAATGCCTGGGTGAACCGGACGTCGCCCTCGACCATGTCACGCATGTCGGCGGCGTTGTTGCGGAACATCATGGTGCGCTCGATACCCATGCCGAAGGCGAAGCCGGAGTAGCGGTCCGGGTCGATTCCGCAGGCGCGCAGCACCCGGGGGTTGACCATGCCGCACCCGCCCCATTCGATCCACCCCTCGCTGCCACAGGTCCGGCAGTTCCAGTCCGGGTTGCCGACCGACTCGCCGCGGCACACGAAGCAGAGCAGGTCAGGCTCGGCGCTGGGCTCGGTGAACGGGAAGTAGGACGGGCGCAGCCGGGTGACGATGCCCGGCCCGAAGAACGCCTCGGCCATGTGGTCGAGGGTGCCTTTCAGATGGGCCATCGTGATGCCCTCGTCGATGACAAGCCCTTCGACCTGGTGGAACACCGGTGTGTGCGTCGCGTCGAGTTCGTCGGTGCGGAAGGTCTTGCCCGGGCAGATCACGTAGATGGGCGGATCGCGCTCGAGCATCGTCCTGGCCTGGGCGGGTGAGGTGTGCGGGCGAAGGACCAGCCTCGAATCGGGTGGCGCGACATAGAACGTGTCGAGCAGCGTGCGCGCCGGATGGTCCGGCCCGATGTTGAGCGCGTCGAAGCTGAGCCACTCCGTCTCGATCTCCGGGCCCTCGACGACGTCGTACCCCATCGCGATGAAGACGTCGCCGATGAACTCCTGGATCGTCGTCAACGGGTGACGGGCGCCTTCGATCCGGTGGTCCCAAGGCAGCGTGACGTCGACCGCCTCGTCGACGAGGACGCGGGCGTCGCGCTCGGCCTCGAGGTCGACCTGGCGGCTCTCGAGTGCCGCCTTGACCTCGCCTCGCGCGCGGCCAACCCGCTGGCCCGCCGCTGCCTTCGCCGCCGGCGGGAGTGTGCCGATCTCGCGATTGGCGAGCGAGAGCGGCGACCGATCGCCGGCGTGTGCGATGCGGGCAGCCTTCAACTCGTCCAGATCGGATGCCTTGGCGATCGCGCGCAGCGCGTCGTCGACGCTTGCCTGCAGGGTGTCCGGCTGCAATGCGTGCGGCACGACCGGGTCGTAGCTCATGAGGGTCCTCGTTGCTGAGCGGGCTGGCGGGACGAGTCTAGGGTTCGCCTGCGCGGCGCCCACACCGAATAGGCGCCCGCACCAGACAGTCGAAGACCGCCGCGCCATGAGACATGTGAAGCGCAGCGGCCTTCGTGCGGGTCAACTCAGGCTTCGGACTTGACTTCTTGCTCGGCCGGAGCGTCCATGCCGCCGTTCTGCGCCGCACGGGCCGCCGCGCGTGCGGCAACACGCTCGGCCACCTCGGCGTAGGCCTTCTCGGCGAACTCCGGGTCGATCGGGCTGCTCGCGATCTTCGAGCGCGGGTTCAGCTTCTGGATGTAGGCATCGAGGTCCGGGCCGGACTCCCACGAGGTGATCAGGCAGTAACGCGGGGTGTCGCCCGGGTGCCACACCGCATGCCACAGGCGCTGGGTGTCGATGATGACCTGGGCGCCGGCCGGCAACGGGATGCGCGTCTCGGTGGACGGGTCGTCCTTGTCCTCGCGCAGGACCATCACCGAGTCGGGGTTGTCGGTCAGGTTGAAGAAACCACGCACGACCCAGCCGGTGCCCTCAGGGTTGAGGCGGTTGTTGTCGTCACGGTGCAGGTTGTAGATGCTCTCGGCATAGGTATTCGGCTGCAGTTCGATAACCCGACAGCGGCCGACGTTGGCACCGGGCTCCTGCGCCCTGGCCGTCAAACGAGGTGCTTTGTCGACGTTCGCCTGTACCCAGACGCCGTCCTTGTCGGTCTTGGCAGGCGTGTGGTTCCAGAAGCCGTTGCACTCCATGTCGCCGTACGCACTGGCCAGCGGCGCGAAGCGGGTATCGCCCGAGGACTTCCAGTCGACATATTCGATGTCGAGCCACTCCGCTGGGTCCTGCGACTGGTCGTAGGAGTCGAGAACGACATAGCCGGACTCGTCGAAGGCCGGCAACTTGATGTAGCTCATGACGAGGCAAGCGCCCTTTCGGGATGAGACGACGAGGTTAGGCGAACCTATCACGCAGGAATTCAGGGTCTCGGAAGGCGCGAGGCCCCGCCTGCGAGGCCGCCAGCAGTGGACCTACCGGGCGGCGACGAGGCGTTGCGCGCCGGCCGATGCGTAGAGACAGATTGCCGCAGCGGCCGCCACGTTGAGGCTCTCCGCCGCACCGTAGATCGGCACCCGTACTGCGCGGTCGGCGGCGTCGATGGTGGCTTCGGGCAGCCCGCGCGCCTCGTTGCCGAACAGCCAGGCCGTCGGAGCCGCGAGTGTGTCACCCGCCGCGAGCCGCGAGACGTCGTCGCCGCCGGAGCCGGTGGCCGCGAAGACGGCACATCCGGCCTTGCGAGCACGCTCGAGCACCTCGTCGACCGGCGCGTCGACGACGACGTCGAGATGGAACAGGCTGCCGGCCGAGGCGCGTACCGCCTTGCCGCTGTAGATGTCGACGCTGTCGCCGGCCATGATCAGTGCCTGCGCTCCGGCCGCGTCGGCGGTGCGGAGGATGGTGCCGGCGTTGCCCGGATCGTTCGCTTCGACCAGAACGGCGACCAGGCGAGGCTCGCCGGCGAAAGCCTTACGGAGCGGGACGTCGATCTTGCGGCACACCGCGACCAGCCCTTGCGGCGTCACCGTCTCCGACAGCCCAGCCGCGGCTCGCACACTGATCTCGTCGACTCGGATACTGGCGGCGCGCGCCTTGTCGACCAGCGTGACGTTGCGCTGCAGCGCTTCGGCTGTGGCGAATATCTGCACGACGACCTTCGGGTGACGCAAAGCCTCACGCACCGCCTGCGCGCCCTCGGCGAGGAAACGACCGCCCTCGCGACGAGCCTGCCGGCGGGTGAGCCGGCGGGCGGCCGCGAGCCGCGCATTGGTGTCGGAGATCAAGCGGCCGAGTTGGACTCGACGCTTCCCCCCGTGCCGACCGAAGCAACCGCGTCCTTGGCCACCTGGGCGAGGACGGCGAACGCGGCCTCGTCGGTGACGGCGAGGTCGGCCAGGACCTTGCGGTCGACCGTCACGCCGGCCAGACGCAGGCCCTGGATGAACCGGTTGTAGGTGATGTCGTTCGCACGGGCGGCGGCGTTGATCCGAGTGATCCACAGCTGACGGAAGTCGCCCTTGCGCGCCTTGCGGTCGCGGTATGAGTATGTCGCGGAATGGAGCAACTGCTCCTTGGCCTTGCGGTAGAGCCGTGAGCGCTGCCCGCGGTAGCCGCTGGCGGCCTCGAGGGTGCTCCGGCGCTTCTTATGGGCATTCACTGCCCGCTTGACGCGTGCCACTGTTGTTCCTTTGGTCTCTTAGGCCCCTCTGGCAGCGGGGCGGGGCTTCAGGCATCGTTCGCCTATGTCGACCCGATCTGGTTTCTTGTCGTACCGGCGGCTTCGGCTTCATTGCGCTCGGCAACGCGTAGCCGGCCAGGTGCCCGGCCGCTGATCGCGATCCGATACTGCTGGCTGCCACGCGCTGCTGCCTGGCCTTCGGCGCTGAGGGTTATCGGCCGAGGAGCTTCTTCACGCGCGGGACGTCCGGCTTTGCGACCTCGGTCGTGCCGGCGAGGCGGCGCGTCAGCGTAGAGGGCTTGCGCTCAAGGAGGTGGCGCCTACCGGCGCGCTCGGCCAGTAACTTGCCGCTGCCCGTCACTTTGATGCGCTTCTTCATCCCGCTGTGCGTCTTGTTCTTAGGCATTGATCGTCCTTCTATTCGTGGCCGCCGTCGGCGGCCGGACCCGCGTGCTTCACGGGTTTCACATTGCGGTGCGGCGCCACGACCATGATCATGTTCCGCCCGTCCTGCTTCGGCGAGGACTCGACGAAGCCGAGCTCGACGATGTCGTCGGCCAGACGCTGCAGCAGCCGGAATCCCAATTCGGGACGGGACTGCTCGCGACCACGGAACATGATCGTGACTTTCACCTTGTCGCCCTGCTTCAGGAACCGCTCGACATGACCCTTCTTGGTCAGATAGTCGTGCGAGTCGATCTTCGGGCGCAGCTTCATCTCTTTGATGACCGTTTGGGTTTGATTGCGCCTGGCTTCGCGGGCCTTCTGCGCGCTCTCGTACTTGAACTTGCCGTAGTCCATGAGCTTGCAGACGGGCGGGCGTGCCATGGGGGCAACCTCGACCAAATCCAGATCGGCCTCGGCCGCCAGTTCGAGGGCCTTGCCGATCGGCACGATGCCGACCTGTTCGCCCTCAGGGCCGACGAGTCTGACCTCGGGCACGCGGATCCGGTCGTTGATCCTGGGTTCGGAGCTGATGGGACCTCCTTGGTCGTTCCAGTGCTCGTTGTAGTTCTGGACGCGGACGCCGAAAGGCCCCGCGGCGGCGATGCGCACGGGGCCGAGGTCTGCCGACCGGTCCGCATGCGACGCCGACGCGTCGCCACGTCACCAGGACGGTGACGCCACGGACCGGACCCGGCGCGCCGAGGCGGCTCGGGTGGGAGACGGTGCCAGTCATATCAGGCTGACTGGACGGCTTCCGCTTGCACACCCCCGCCTGCGGCGGAGGCTGGTCGCAATGACAGGGTAACAGCGTGCAAGACACCGACCCAAGTCCGGTAACCACGGCCGAACGACGCCAAGGCCGCGGCGAGCCTGGCAGTTCATCGCGGCCACACCCCACCAACGGCATCCCACTGCCTGCGCACGGCTTCGAAACGCTGGATTCCCTTCCCGACGGCGAACTCGCGCCCACCTCTGCCGTCGAGGTCATCACGCGCGCGGCCGTGATGCTGATCAGCGCGTCGGCGGAGAATCTCGGCCTGACTCCGGACGGTGAGCCGCATCTGGACCTGGACGAGGCGCGCCGGCTGATCACCGCGTTGGCTGGGCTCGTCGCCGCGTCCCAGGAATTCCTCGGGGCGCATGCCGCACCGTTGCGCGACGGGCTCAAGACCCTGCAAGCAGCCTTCCGTGAAGCCTCGTCGTTCCCGGACGAGCCGGGTCAGGGACCCGGCGAGGCGCTAATACGCTGAGCTTCCGCGTTCGGCCGCGCTGCGCAGCACGCAGAACTCGTTGCCGGCCGGATCGGCAAGCACGACCCACCCGGAGCCGTCGGCGCGGCGGTGATCTGCCATGAACGTCGCGCCAAGACTGATCAGGCGCGAAACCTCCTCGTCCCGGGTGTGATCGTGCGGGGCGATGTCGAAGTGCACCCGGTTCTTGTGTGTCCTGACCTCAGCGACCTGCTGGAACCACAGGCCGGTCGCACCGTCCGGCGCGATCAGCGAGGCCTCGGGGTCGCCGGCGAAGTCCTGGTCCGAACGGGGCCATCCGGTGACCTGATGCCAGAAGCCGGCGAGCTCAAAGGGGTCGGCGCAGTCGATCGTCACGTGGCGTATCGAGATGCTCATCTCGTGCAGCCTTCAGCAGTCGGATCGCTGCGCGCAAATGCAAAACGGCACGGGCCACGGGGCAGCGACGCCGTCGAGCGGCGTGACACCCGGCCCACCGCAAAGGCCGCATGACGGTACGCTCTGTCGGACCAGCGCAGGGGGAGCCTGGCCTCGAAGGGCAATCGATGGGCAAGCACCTGCGGCGCAGCTCTGTCTTCTTCGACGAGACGGGCCGCCGCACCCGCCTTGCGAGCGTGGCGCTGCGCAGCACGACTGTGGCCTTGTTGGGGAGCGTCGCCGTCGTCGTGATCAGCCTGGTTTCGGGCGTGCCCATGCCAGGAATCACGCCCCCGGTTCAGCTGCCACGCAACGAACGCCCTGGTCGCCACGCGCAGCCGCACCCGTCGCCCACCGGTCTGGTTGCCGGGCCTGCCGTTCCCGCGCCCTCATCCGTACCCGCCACGACTCAGGCGCCGGCGACGCAGCCGCTCATCGCCCCGACAACACCAGCCACGGTGACGCCGTCGCCGACCGCTGGCCGGCCCAGCACCCCGCCGGGCTCGACCCGCAAGAACAAGGCGAGTCCGAGCCCAAGCGCCAGCCCGAGCACGCACGGCCATCCGCCGGCGACACCCCCAGGCCGCACCAAGCACCCGTGATGCGGGCACAACGCGAACCGCGAGCGCACTGGGCGCTACTCGCGTCGGTGCTACTCGCGCTCGCGATCCTGCTCGCGCTCGCTGGCTTCACGACCCACGCCGGAGCCGAGCACTCCCAGGCTTCGGCAACACCAGACGTCGCTCCCTCGGCTGTGCGGGCCGGCGGCCCTGTGCTCGACGCCACGCGCCCCGATCAGCCCGGCAGATCTCTGCCCGACCACACGGTCGCGCTGACATTCGACGACGGCCCGTCGAAGTGGACGCCTGAGGTGCTCGACGTGCTCGAGCGTCATCACGTGCCGGCGACCTTCTTCGTCATCGGCAGCAACGTGACCGCCCACTCCGCCCTGCTGCGCCGGATCGTTCGAGACGGGGACGAGGTCGGCGTCCACACGTTCACCCATCCGGACCTCGGCACGGTTCCCGCGTGGCGAGAAAGGCTGGAGTTGGCCGAGACGCAACTCGCCGTCGCGGCAGCGACCGGCTACACGACCGATCTGCTACGGCTGCCCTACTCGTCAGTCCCGGCCGCTCTGACGTCCGGCGAGATGCAGGCAATCCGGCGCGCGGGCAGCTATCGGGTCGTGCTCACCGATCTCGATACGAGGGACTGGGCACGGCCCGGCGTCGACGCGATCGTGCGCGCGGCGACGCCACGTGACGGACGAGGCGCCGTGATCATGCTCCACGACGGCGGGGGCAACCGCTCGCAGACCGTTGCGGCACTGGATCGGCTCATCCCGGCGCTGCAGGCACGCGGCTACAACTTCGAGACGATCTCGCACGCCAGCGGCGTTCAGTCCCCCTGGCAGCGAGCCGGATTCTCCCAACAACTGCGCGGCAGTGTCCTGACGAGCGCGGTGCTGGTGGCACGCCGGCTTGCCGGCACGCTGGGGATCTTGTTCGCCGGCGTCGGTGCATTGACGGTGTTGCGGGTGATCCTCCTGCTCGCGCTCGCCCGGCGGCATCACCGTTCTGCGGGCGACTGGGCAGGTCTCAACATCGACCTACCCCCGCTGAGCGTCGTCGTGCCCGCGTACAACGAGGTGGCCGGGATCGCGGCGACGGTTCGTTCCCTGGCGGCAAGCGACTATCCGGTGTTCGAGGTGATCGTGGTCGACGACGGCTCGACGGACGCCACCGGTTCGATCGTCGAGGGATTGGAACTACCCGGCATACGCCTGATTCGGCAGGCCAACACGGGCAAGCCCGGCGCGATCAATACCGGAGTTGCCCATGCCCAGTACGGAATCGTCGTGCTTGTCGACGGCGACACGGTCTTCGAACCGACAACGCTGCGCGCGCTCGTGGCGCCGTTCGCGAACCCCCGCGTCGGCGCCGTGTCGGGCAATACCAAGGTGGGCAACCGGCGCGGCCTCGTTGGCCGCTGGCAGCACATCGAATACGTCATCGGGTTCAACCTCGACCGGCGCATGTTCGACGTGTTGCAGTGCATGCCCACCGTGCCCGGCGCAATCGGTGCGTTCCGGCGCGACGTGCTGGCGCAGGTCGGTGGCGTCAGTGACGACACACTCGCCGAGGACACCGACCTGACGATGGCGGTGTGCCGGGCCGGGTGGCGGGTGGTCTACGCGCCCGAGGCCCGCGCCTGGACCGAGGCACCGTCGACGCTCGGCCAGTTGTGGCGGCAGCGCTACAGGTGGTGCTTCGGCACGATGCAGGCGATGTGGAAGCACCGCCGCGCCGTGGTCCAGCGCGGGTCGTCTGGCCGGCTGGGGCGTCGCGGCCTGCCGTACCTGCTCGTGTTTCAGGTGCTGCTGCCGATCCTTGCTCCGGCGGTCGACGCCGCAGCCGTTTACGGGCTGATCTTCCTCGATCCGGTGCGGATCGGATTGGCGTGGCTGGCCTTTCTCGCCGTCCAGTTCGTCGCGGCGTGGTACGCATTCGCGCTTGACCGCGAGCGGCCGCACGCGCTGTGGGCCCTGCCGTTGCAGCAGATTGTCTACCGCCAACTCATGTATCTCGTGGTCTTGCAGTCCGCCGCGAGCGCGCTTTACGGCGTGCGGCTTCGGTGGCACAAGCTGCGTCGCACCGGACAGCTCGAGGCCGCGCCGGTGAGCGCCGACGTCAGCTAGGGCTACAGCCGTAGATCGCAACCTGGCCCGGGTGTGCTGCGCTCGCAGACTTCCCATCGGGCCCTGGTCATCTCTGCTGGATACGCCATCGCTCGCGGCTTCAACAGAGATGATCAACGGTGCCTTAGCACGGTGTCGGACGGTCACGATCCACGGCTGTCGTACTGACCGAGCACGGTCTCGGTCGTCAGGACGGGGGTTGGAGACCTGACGACCTCGACCGCGCTGGGGGCTATTCCTCGGTGGTGGCGGTGGGGAGTTTTTCGGTGATGAGGTCCATGACGGTGGAGTCGGTGAGGGTGGTGACGTCGCCGAGTTGGCGGTTTTCGGCGATGTCGCGTAGGAGTCGGCGCATGATTTTGCCGGAGCGGGTTTTGGGGAGTTCGGGGACGACGAGGATTTGGCGGGGTTTGGCGATGGGGCCGATTTCGTGGGCGACGTGTTCGCGCAGGGTTTTGGCGAGGGTGTCTCCGTCTTCGGTGGTGCCGCTGCGCAGGATGACGAAGGCGACGATGCCTTGCCCGGTGGTGGGGTCCGAGGCGCCGACGACGGCGGCTTCGGCGACGGTGGGGTGGGAGACGAGGGCGGATTCGACTTCGGTGGTGGAGATGTTGTGTCCGGAGACGAGCATGACGTCATCGACGCGGCCGAGCAGCCATAGGTCGCCGTCGTGGTCTTTCTTGGCGCCGTCGCCGGCGAAGTAGTAGCCCTGTTCGGCGAAGCGGGCCCAGTAGGTGTCGCGGTAGCGGGTTTCGTCGCCCCAGATGCCGCGCAGCATCGCCGGCCAGGGTTGGGTCAGGACGAGGAATCCGCCGCCGCCGTTGGGCACGGGGGTGCCGTCGTTGTCGACGACGTCGGCGGCGATGCCGGGTAGCGGGCGGGTAGCCGAGCCGGGTTTGGTGGCAGTGATCCCGGGTAGCGGGCTGATCATGATGGCGCCGGTTTCGGTTTGCCACCAGGTGTCCACGACCGGGGTGCGGTCCCCGCCGATGACGCGCCGGTACCAGATCCAGGCTTCGGGGTTGATCGGCTCACCCACCGAGCCGAGCAGCCGCAGCGAGGACAGGTCGTGTTGGGCGGGGATCTGCTCGCCCCATTTCATGAAGGTGCGGATGGTGGTCGGCGCGGTGTAGAGGATCGAGACCTTGTACTTGGCGATCATCTGCCACCAGCGGCCCTCGTGCGGGGTGTTCGGGGTGCCCTCATACAGAAACGACGTCGCCCGGTTCGCCAGCGGCCCGTAGACGATGTAGGAATGCCCGGTCACCCAGCCGATATCCGCCCCGCACCAATACACATCCGAGTCGGGCTTGAGATCGAACACCGCGTGATGGGTGTAGGCGACCTGGGTCAAATACCCACCCGTCGTATGCAGAATCCCCTTCGGCTTACCCGTCGTCCCCGAGGTGTACATGACATACAACGGATGCTCCGCGTCATGGGCCTGCGCCTCGTGCTCGACGGACTGCCGCTCCACCAGCTCATGCCACCAATGATCACGGCCCTGCGCCCACGCCACCTCCTGCCCGGTACGGCGCACCACCAACACCGACCGCACCCCCGCACACGAGCCCAACGCCTCATCCACCGCCGCCTTCAACGGCGAGGCCGCACCACGCCGATACCCACCATCAGCAGTGATCACCACCCGCGCGTCACAATCAGTGATCCGATCAATCAACGCCTGCGCCGAGAACCCCCCGAACACCACCGTATGCGGCGCCCCGATCCGCGCACACGCCAACATCGCGACCACCGTCTCCGGGATCATCGGCATGTAAATCGCGACCCGATCGCCCTTCACCACCCCCAACTCCAGCAGCGCATTCGCCGCCTGACACACCTCATCCCTCAACTGCGCATACGTGATCGTGCGCGTATCACCCGGCTCCCCCTCCCAGAAATACGCCACCTGATCCCCATGCCCAGCCTCCACATGCCGATCCACACAGTTATAAGCAACATTCAGTCTTCCGCCCACGAACCACTTCGCGAACGGCCGCTCCCACACCAACGTCTGCGACCACGGCGACGCCCAATCCAACCGCCGCGCCGCCGACTCCCAAAACGCCAACCGATCCCCCGCCGCCACGCCATACACATCAGCCTTCACATTCGCCGCACCAGCGAACGACGCATCCGGCTCGAAACGACGCTCCTCACGCAACAGATTCGACAGGGTCTCCGTCATCGCGGCCACGTCGGCAGAACGGTGCGCTTGAACGTGAAGTTTGTGACCGTCGCGAACGACGCGTACCAGGCGAGCAATGCGGTGACGATGCCGAGCCAGCCACCGAATTTGTAGAGGCCGGTATTCGACGTTGCCGTGGCGGATTGCCCGAGCTTGCCGAGGGCGAGGAACAGGAACGTCAAGGTCAGGAAGAGGAACACGGCGGCCACGGCGCCAGATACGCGTGTCGACCCGATGAACATGTAGGCCGTGAAGATCGCCCATGCCAGCAGGTAGACGCCGAGACCGTGATTGAGGTCGTTGCCCTTCGCGTCGGCGGGAATGTGGTTGAGCAGCCACCAGAAGGAGATCCAGAACCCGCCATAGGAAGCGAAGGCGAGTGCGCCGAACGTGTTGCCCTTGACGAACTCCCACATCCCGGCGGCGAACTGCCCGATGCCGCCGTAAGCGAGCGCGAGGCCGAGCACCACGCCGTCGCCGGTCTTGATCATCCCGGAGTTGAACACCGAGAGGACGAACGTCGTAAGTGCAAACGCGGCAAGGCCGAGCGGGGCCGGGTCGGCGATCGAGGACACGGCTCGGGTGGTCTGCGCTGCGGGTTGCTGTGTAACGGTTTCAGTTGCCAACTGCCTGCTCCTCTGCAAGAGCCGGACCGTGACTGCACGATCCAGGCGGAATGGCGTACCGGGAGGGCTCCCGATCTCGTCGAACGACCGTCCCAGCGACGTGGCGCAGAGCACATTAGGTTGCGCGGGCGAGTCGGTGGACGTGGCGGATGCGTCGCCGGAAGGTCTGGCACGGCGCGATGAGCGGTCGATTCAGCGCGACGAGCGGCCGACGCTTTCGGCGCCCACCGGCTCCATCGCCGCTGCCGACGGCATGGTCGATGCGCCTGCGCGCGCCTGCGCGAAATTTAGCGACTCGGGTGCGTGCAGGCGCACCATCACCCGGGCGACGTCGGGCGGCGTGCGCCGCGGTGTCATGACCGAGACCGTCACCATCACCGCGAAGGCGAGGGGCACAGTCCACGCGGCCGGCTGCTCGAGCAGCGCGCCGAGCCAACCGCGGCGAACCCCACCCATCACGGTGAACAGCACCGCGGCGGTGGCGAGTAGGCCACCGGCGATGAGCCCGGCGAGCGCGCCGGTATCGGTCAGCCTGCGCCACCAGATGCCGAGAACCAGCAGCGGGCAGAACGACGAGGCAGCCACCGCGAACGCGAGCCCGACCACCGCCGCCAGCCCGATCCGTGCGCTGGGCAGGCTCAGCGCGTACGGCACCCCGACCGCGGCGACCGAGCTCAACCGGAAGGCCCGGATGCGGTGGGCGCGCAGCGGATTGTGGCGGCGCCGCACGATGTCCTGGGACAGCACGCCCGCCACGGAGACGGTGAGCCCGGACGCGGTCGACAGGAACGCGGCGAATGCGCCTGCGGTGACCAGTGCGCCCAGCAGCACACCCGGCATGCCGGCGAGCATCCGCTCCGGTAGCAGCAGGACGGTGGCATCGGTGTTGCCGGTCAGCAGCAGGTCCGGCACGTAGCGGCGGCCGAGCGCGCCGAACACGGTCGGCAGCAGGTAGAACGACGACAGCAGCACGATGACGACAAGAGTGGTGCGCCGGGCGTCGCGGCCGTCCGGGTTGGTGTAGAAGCGCACGAGCACGTGCGGCAAACCCATCGTGCCGAGGCAGATGGCGAGCATCAGCGAAAGGCTGGCGTACAAAGGGTGATCCTTGCCCGAGCCGAGCGGACGCAACCAGTCGCCATTGCTCTGTGTCGGCAACGAGGTGATCACCGGGACGGCATCGCCCTTGTGCAGCGTGACTCGGGTGCCCGCGCTCAGGCGGTGCTCGCCGGCGGCCAGTGCCGACGGTCCGTGCACCGCTCGTCCGTCCAGCCGGCCGTACACGGACAGCGTCTCGTCGATCTGCGCCCGGACGCGGGTCTCGGACTGCGTGGTGACCGTGGTGGTTTCCGACGCGGTCGGGTAGCTGGCGCCGATCGAGTCGTGACGGTGGTGCCAGACGCTCAGCACGACGATCGCCGGAACGACCAGGGCAGTGAACTTCAGCCAGAACTGGAACGCCTGGGCGAACGTGATCGACCGCATTCCGCCGATCGCGACTGCGGTCAGCACGACCGCGCAGACGACGAATCCGCCCAGCCAGCGCGGCGCGCCGGTCTGGGTCTGCAGGGTGAGCGCGGCGCCTTGTAACTGCGGCACCAGGTAGAGCCAGCCGATCAGGACGACGAGCAGGCTCGCCATGTGTCGCACGACCGGCGAGCGGAGCCTGATCTCGGCGAAGTCGGGAAGCGTGTAGGCACCCGAGCGGCGCAGCGGTGCCGCGACGATCGCCAGCAGGATGAGGTACCCGGCCGTGTACCCGACCGGGTACCAGAGCACGTCGTAGCCGTAGGCGAGAACCAGTCCGGCTATGCCCAGAAACGACGCCGCCGACAGGTACTCACCGCCGATCGCCGCGGCGTTCCATTTCGGCGACACCACCCGCGAGGCGACGTAGAAGTCGCTGGTGCGCGTTGCCCGGCGCAGACCGAGCGCACCCACGGCCATCGTCGTCACGGCAACGGTGGCGACCGCGCCGATGGCGTAGGCCGGGTGGCCGCTCATCGCCGGTGCACGAGGTGGGTGAAGTCGCGCTCGTTGCGCTCGGCGTGGCGCACCGTGTACGCCGCGAGGCCGATCAGGGCCGGATAGACCAGAACCCCGAGCACCAGCCAGGGCACGGCGATGCCGAACATCCGCGCGTTGCTGAACCACGGGACCAGGGCGCCGAGCAACGCGATACCGACGAGCAGCATGGCTGTCAGGGCGCAGACGACGACGGCGAGCCGACGCTGGCTGCGCACGAGCGATGTCATGTACACCTCGCCGACCTGGGTCTGCTCGTCGATCTCGCGAATGGCCGGGCGAACGGGCGAACGGCGGGTGGCATCGGTGCGCGGATGCGTTACCCGAACCCGCTTGACCGGCGGCGGACCCGATTGCGCGCCGGTCACCGCGGCAGGTCTGCCTTGACGCGACCGCCGCGGATCAGCCGCTCGCGCAGCTCGCGGGCATGCCGCCTGCTGACCGGCAGTTCGTGCCCCCCGAGCAGGACGGTGCACCTGCCCTCGGCGACACGTATCTCGTCGACATGGGCGAGCGAGACCAGGGTGCTGCGGTGAATGCGCACGAAGCCCGCGCCGGCCCAGCGCTGCTCGAGCGTCGACAGCGGCGTGCGCACGAGGTGGTTGCCGGTTGCGGTATGCAGCCTGGCGTAGTCGCCGTGCGCCTCGACGTAGCGGACCTGCGATCGGCTCACGAACCGGATCACGCCCGCGAGTTCGACCGGAATCGTCTCGTCGCCGGTGTCGCCGTTGTCGGCCGCGGCGCTCGCGGAGACGACACGTCGCACCGCCTCGGCCAGCCGGGCCGGGCGGACCGGTTTCATAACGTAATCGGTAGCCTGCAGTTCGAAAGCGTCCACGGCGTGATCGTCGTAGGCGGTGACGAACACGATCTGCGGACGCTCGGCGAAACACGCCAAGATCCGCGCGAGTTCCAGGCCCTGAAGGCCCGGCATCTTCAGGTCGCAGAAGACCACGTCGACGGGCTCCTCACCCAGGAGCCGCAGCGCCTGCGGACCGCTCTGCGCGCAACGCACCCGCCCGACCCGGGCGTCGTTACCGAGCAGGTAGGCCAGCTCTTCGCATGCAGGTATCTCGTCGTCGACCACGAGCGCACGGAGCAGCGCTACACCGGGATCCGCCCCTCCCACTACATAGGCGGTCATGTTTCGGAGATTACCGCGCGAAATCGCCTACGGAAGGGGGTAAGCGCTCGATCCCGTCAACCCGGTCGACAGCGGGCGCGAACTTGGGCACCCGGAAGCTCACCTTGGTGCCCGCGGTCGGTGCGGTTTCGACGACCAGCCCGTACCTGTCGCCGTAGACGTGGCGCAGCCGCGCGTCCACGTTGCTGAGGCCCAGCGACGATGCCTCCCACTCGCGCCCGAGCGCCGTGCGGATCACCTCCGGGTCTGAGCCCGGGCCATCGTCCTCGACGCTGATCAGGGCGTCGGATCCGTCGTCGACGCCGCTGATCTCGACGGTGACGACGTCCGTGTGCCCCTCCATACCGTGCCGGACGGCATTCTCGACGAGGGGCTGCACCACCAGGAACGGCACGGCGATCGGCAGGACCTCAGGCGCCACGCGCAGCGAGACGACCAGCCGGTCGCCGAAGCGCGCCTGCTCGAGGACCAGGTACCGCTCGACGTTGCGCAGCTCCTCGGCGAGCGTCGTGAACTCGCCGCGATGACGCAACGCGTAGCGGGTGAAGTCGGCGAACTCGAGCAGCAGGTCGCGAGCGCGGTCGGGGTCGGTGCGCACGAACGAAGCCACCGCGGTCAGCGCGTTGTAGATGAAATGCGGGCTGATCTGCGCGCGCAGGGCACGCAACTCCGCCTCGATGAGCCGGGTCCGCTGCCGATCCGCCGCGGCCAGCTCGACCTGACCGGAAACCCACCGCGCCACCTCCTCGACGGCACGCACGAGCGTCGCCGAGGTCTCCCGGCTGTAGGCGATGAGGGCGCCGACGACGGCGTCACCGTCGACGACGGCACAGGCGACGGCCGCGCGTACCGGGCAGTCCGGCGCCGTACACGAGACGACCTGCGGGCCGAGGATGTCGGTCATGCCGGAGTGCAGCACGGCCTGCACGTGGCCGATGGCCTGCTCAGCGTGGTTGTGCGAGATGCCGTCGACCGCCAGGGTCTTGGACCGATCGGTCAGCGCGACCGCAGCCGTGCCGAGCAGGGTTCGCAGATGGCGCGCCGCGCGCTGGGCGCCGTGCTCGGTAAGGCCTTCGCGCAGGCTGGGGGCGGCAAGGCTCGCCGTGTGCAGTGCGTCGAAGGTGGCGCGGTCGGCCGACGTGCCCAGGTCGCGCCGGCGCCGCCTGGTGATCAGCAGTACTGCGACGACGAGCACCCCCACGCCTACTGCGAGGAGCACGCCGGCAACCACGGCTCGATCCCGGCGCCGCTACATCGGGTCGGCGGACGGATGCGTGCGCTGGTGCAGCTCGCGAAGTCCGCGCATGACGGCCACCGACCGCTCACGATCGAGGCGCTGAACGGCGTAGAGGGCGATCGTCTCCTCGCCCGGCAGTACCAACCGGGCGAGGTGGCGCCGCTCGGCGAATTCGACGCCCACCACGAGCTCCCACGGGATCGTCTTGTACGGGCCCCAGTGGTTGCGGATCTGGATGCCGTTGACGTCCGCGCGCAGCCGGGGCCGGGTGAACACCAGGATCAGCGCGGCGAAGACCACACCGAGGATGCCGGTGGCGACCTGGTCCTTCCAGGTGAACTGCGCGCCGGCGTTGGCGTGCGGCATGACGATCGCGACCACCACGAACACGCCCAGGACGATGGCCGCGCTCGTGACCGCGATGCGGCTGCTCTTGATCGGCCGGGCGGTGACGACCAGATTCTCGTCGGGCGCCTCGCGTGCCCGGGCCGTGCGCCCGTCGCCGTGCTCGCTGCGGGCCGTCATAGCCGGCACGCGTGGATGTCGGTGACGATGATGCCGCGGGCGCCGAGTTCCCACAGCTCGTCCATGATCCGGTTCGTGTCCTTGCGCGGAACCATCGAACGCACGGCCGACCACCCGCGTTCATGCAGCGGCGACACGGTCGGCGACTCGATGCCCGGAGTGACGGCGACCGCCTTCTCGACCAGGTCGTCGCGCACGTCGTAGTCCATCAGGACGTACTGGCGGGCGATGATGACGCCCTGCAACCGGCGCACGAGTTGCTCGACGCGAGGTGACTTCTCGGCGTCGCGGCGGCGGATGAGTACGGCCTGACTGGACAGCACCGGCTCGCCGAAGGTTGCCAGGCCGGCGTTGCGCAGTGTCGCCCCGGTGGACACGACGTCGGCGATGACGTCGGCGACGTCGAGGCGCACCGCCGTCTCGACCGCGCCGTCGAGCCGGATCACCTCGGCCGCGATCCCCCGCTCGGCGAGGTAGGCGTTCACCACGCCGGGGTAAGCGGTCGCGATGCGCTTGCCCGCCAGCTCGTCGACCGTGCTCGCCGTGCCGGCTCGAGCGGCGAAGCGGAACGTCGAACTGGCGAACTCGAGCGGCAGGATCGCCTCGGCGGCGGCGCCGGAGTCCAGCAGGAGATCCTCGCCGGTGATGCCGACGTCGAGGCGTCCGGATCCGACGTAGATCGCGATGTCGCGCGGGCGCAGGTAGAAGAATTCGGTGTCGTTCTCGACATCGGGGAGGACGAGTTCGCGGTTGTCGGCCCGCTGGCGGTAGCCCGCCTCGGCGAGCATGGCGCTGGCGGGCTCGGCCAGCGAGCCCTTGTTCGGTACGGCGATCCTGAGCATGTGCGATACCTGTCTGTAGGCGGGACGGTGGCGGGTGTGCCTACAGATGTCGGTAGACGTCGGCGAGCGTGAGCCCGCGGCCCAGCATGAGCACCTGGACCCGGTAGAGGAGCTGGCTGATCTCCTCGGCGGTGCGCTCGGCGGACTCGTGCTCGGCGGCCATCCACGCCTCGGCGGCCTCCTCGACGACCTTCTTGCCCTGGGCGTGCACGCCGGCGTCGAGTGCCTCGACGGTGGCCGACCCGGCCGGGCGGTTGCGCTGGCGCTCGATGAGCTCGGCAAACAGCGCGTCGAAGGTCTTCATGGCGGGATCGAGCCTACCGGCGCCGGATTTGACCGCCCAGGCTGCTGCAGTCGTCGGGCCGGCCGTCCCGTGGATCGCGACATTGGCACAGGTGCGCGGGTCCAGACTTCCCATCGGCGGCTTGATCATCTCTGGTGGATCCGCCACGGCTCGCGCCATCACTCGCGGCTTCGCCAGAGATGATCAATGGTGTGCTTCTGACAGGGTGTCGGACGCTGACGATCTGGGGCTGTCGTACTAGCCGAGGTCGACGATGGCTGCCACCGGCCCGCCGCCGTCGGGGCCCTGATGGGCGGCCGACACCGACACGAACACCGCCGGGTCGCCGGTGACGGCAGCGGCCACTCCCCCGACGCAGGCCTTGATCTGGCGGTGCCAGTGCACGTCGGAGTCGTCGAGCATCGCGTTGCGCCGACCGCGGACCTGGCCGTCCTGGCTGGCTTCGCACTTGAGGAAGACGTTCACCAGCCGGCCGCCCAGATCGTCCGGGTGCGGGCGCTCCGGCAGGTCGAGGCCTGCGCTGCGGATGGCGGCCCAGATGCCGTCTGCGTCGAGCGCGTCGGCCATGACGGCGTGCCCGATGCGGTACCGCCCGCCGATGCCCCGGGCGTTGCCGACGACGACGACCTGCGCCCGGTCGAGTTCGACGCCGGACGAGCACGATGCGACCGAGGAGTACAGCGATCGGTCGCGAAGCACGTCCTCGTCCGCGGGCATCTCGATCTCACCGAGTGCCACCGCGATACCCAGCGCCGTCGTGCCGTTCGAGACGTCCATCGAGGTGAGCGTGTCCTCGGTGAACACACTGTGGCCGCGGCTCTTCGCGTCGCGGATCGTGTCGATGGTGAGCAGCGGTGTCTTGGTCTGGACGTAGTGCACGTCGGCGGCGTCGGTGATCCCGGCGCGGGCCATCGCCTCGGTCACCGCGGCCGCCACCTTGGTGATCATGGCGCCCCGCCCGATGTCCTCCGGCAGGAGCGTCTCGCTCATCGCGAACCCGACGGTGAGCCGCGGCTCGTCAGTCGGCTCGACCCGCTCGGCGGGCACGGTGGCGAAGATGGTCGCGTGCGGCGAGATGACCCCGTCCGTGCCGCCCGACCACACGATCGGGATCTGCCGCACCGCCTCCAGGTCGCGGGTGCCGCGTGCGACGAGGACCTCCCGGAAGGCGCGGTCGGCGATGATGCGGGTGTAGTCGTTGACGCCTCCGTTGCCCTCGGTCTTGCCCACGACCGCAACCACGCGATCGGCGTCGAGTACGCCGTCGTCGATCAGCTTCTGCAGTTCGCCGGCGTCGCTGACACTGTGCAGCGGCACCTTGCGGACCTCGATCGGCAAAGGCACGGGCTCACTCCTTCTGTGCGGTGACGATGGTGCCGGACGTACCGGCCAAAGCCTGTTCAATGTTCGCCAGTGACGTGATAGCGGCCAATCCACGGCCGGACTCGGCGAACTGGCACGCCGCCTCGACCTTAGGTCCCATGCTGCCGTCCGCGAACTCGCCGCGGCGCGCGTAGTGCCGCATCTCGGCGACGCTGCACGTCCCGAGCGGCTGGGCGTCTGGCGTGCCCCATCCGATCATCGCGGCCTCGACGTCGGTGGCGATGACCAGCGCATCGGCCGTGAGCCCGGCAGCCAGCAGGGCTGCGGTCAGGTCCTTGTCGATGACGGCCTCCACGCCGCGATATCCGCCATTGCCGGCCTTGACGACGGGGATGCCGCCGCCGCCCGCGCAGACGACGACGTAGCCGGCGTCCAGCAGTACCGCCGCGGCGTCGCGATCGACGCACTCGAGCGGTTGTGGCGAGGCGACGACGCGCCGCCAGCCTCGCTCGCCCCGGTCCTGCCAGATCTGGCCGTGCGCCATCATGGCAGCCGCTTCGGCCTGCGGCAGGTAACGCCCGATCGGCTTGGACGGCGCGCGGAATCCGGGATCGTCGTCATCGACGAGTGTTCGCGAGACGAGCGCGGCGACCCGCGGCGGCAGGCCATGGGTGGCCAGTGAGTCATCGAGCGCGTTGAGGATGAGGGCGCCGATCGTGCCCTGCGTCTGGGCGCCGCACCAGTCCAACGGCACCGGCGGGACGATGGCCGCGGCAACCTCGTTCTTGACGAGCAGATTGCCCACCTGTGGCCCGTTGCCGTGGGTGAGTACGACCTGGTGGCCCGCTGCGACGATCGCGGCCACGTGCCGCATCGCACCTTCGACGGCGACGCGCTGATCGTCTGCCCGCGCGCTGCCGTCAGGCGCGGTCATCGCATTTCCGCCGAGCGCGATCACCACCCGCACGATGCCGACCCTACGAAGCCACCACGGCCGGCGGCACGGGCGCGAATCGCCCAAGCCGCCGCGCGGCCTTGTGGCATATCGCCGTGAGCAGGCCGGATCTCGTCACTTCCACGAGCGCTTCCGTCCGAACAGTTCCTGCCCGTACCCGTAGACCGACGTCACCGACATCAGCGCCTGGTAGAAGAGCAGGAAGATCACGAAGGCCCAGGGGTTGCGCCGATGGACGAGTCCGAGGGGCTTGAGCACCCGGCGCCGCTGGTAGTGCAGCAGGATCCCGTAGACCAGCATCGTCACCGGCAGGACGGCAATGGTCATCGGGCCGACGAACCAGAAGCAGCCGAAGCACGCCAGGACAAGCCCGGGTATCCAGACGAACACGTACGCGAGGTCGAGCAACGGGATCGCCAGGTCGACACCGGTCAGTGCCCGCGCTATGCCACGCGGCTGGCGCCATGGCGGCACGGTGCGGATGCCCTCGAGCATCCCGCGCGCCCACCGGCTGCGCTGGCGCACGAGGCCGCGCAACGGCTCAGGTGCGCTGGTGAAGGCCACCGCGAGCGGTTCGTAGTAGATGCGGCCGCGGCGCATGAGCTGCCACGTCAGCACGATGTCCTCGCCGATCGCGTCGGGCCAGCCGCCCACTGCCCGGACGTCGTCGGTGCGGTAGAGGCTGAATGCGCCTTGCGCCACGAGGGTTCCCTGGAACAGGCCCTGGATGCGCTTGACCGCCGCGATGCCGAGCATGTAGTCCCACGCCTGCAGTCTCGCCAGCAGCCCGTTGCGGCTATTGCGCACCATGACGTCACCGGCCACGGCGACCACGTCGGGCGGCGATGCCTCAAGACGCGCCACCAGCAGCCGCACCGCCGATCGTTGCAGCAGCGTGTCGGCGTCGAGGGTGATGACGAGATTGGTGTCCACGTACGCCAGACCCGTGTTCAGGGCGTTGTTCTTGCCGGGAGTCTGCTCATGCACGACGGTGAGCGCCAACCCGGTGGCGAGCCCCGCCTCGGTCGCGAGCGCGGCCGTCGCGTCGGTCGAGCCGTTGTCGACGAGGAAGACGGACACCTCGCCGGCGTAGTCCTGTCCGGCCAGCGAACGAAGTGTGTCGGCGATGCTTGCGGCCTCGTTGCGCGCCGCGATCAGCACGGTGATCGGCAGCGTGGGGTCGGCCGAGACCAGCGGCGGCTGGCGGTCGAGCAGCGCGCCGGCGGTGAGGAACGCGATCAGAAAGCCCGGCACGAACGCCAGCAGCGACACGATGAGGATGGCCGGAACGATCGTCACGTGCTCGGCGAGGTCACCGATCCACGGCAACGAGAACCAGACCGACACGCCGACCCAGCACGCCGCGGCGAAGCAGGAAATGACGAATTTGACGGTGGTCGAGAGGTAGAACGTGCGCCAGTGACGCACGATCGGCCCTGGCCGGTAGCTGCGGTGCATGCCGCCCGAGCGTGGAGGGGCAACGCCGGGCGCACCGACTGCGGTCGACGCTGCGAGCTGCGGTGCGTCGTCGTCCTCGGTCGTGTCTTGGCGTGGCACGCTCAGAAGCGTCGCCGAGAAGTGTCGCCGCCAGCAGAGCAGAACGTCCTATATGAAGGTCACATTCGGTAGTGACTACCTACCGTCCTCGACCGAAATGGCCTCGGCGTCACGTTCGTCCAGCCAGGCGGCCACTGACGCGTTGTGCTCACCGAGCGTCGGCGGCGCCGCGTGGTGCTGCCGCTGGCCCGGCTCGAAGCGCAATGGCGGCCCGGGCAACGTGATGGCGCCCAGCGTCGAATGCTCCACGTCGATGAGCAGGCCCTGCGAGCGGGTCTGATCCCACTCGTACACCTCGTCGAACGAGCGGACCTGACCGGCCGGTATGCCGAGGTCCGCGAGCTTTCCGATCAGATCCGCTCGCTGGTGCAGCGCAAACGCGGCGTCGATAGCGGCGACGACGGCATCGCGATCGGCCACCCGCTGCGGATTGGTTGTCCACTGTGGACGGTCCAGCCCGAACGCCGGTGCGAACGCCCGCCAGAGGGCCTCGCTGCCCACGGCGATCTGCACGACGCCGTCGGCGCAATGGAACAGCCCGTACGGGCAGATCGACGGGTGGAACGCGCCGGTCGTCTGCGGCACGACTCCGCCCACGGTGTACATCGTCCCCTGAAAGGCGTGCACGCCGACGAGGGCGGCCAGCAGCGAGGTGCGCACGATCTGGCCGCGGCCGGTGCGCTCGCGGTCGTGCAGGGCCGCGGCGACTCCGTATGCGCCGTACATGCCGGCGAGCAGGTCGCCGATGGGAACGCCCACCCTCGTCGGCTCGTCGGGCGTGGGCCCGGTGACGGACATGATGCCGGCCTCGCCCTGGGCGATCTGGTCGTAGCCGGCTCGGCCACCCTCCGGACCGTCGTGCCCGAATCCGGTGATGGAGAGAATGACCAGGCGCGGGTTGAGTTCGGTCAGGCGGGGCATGCCGAATCCGAGCCGGTCGAGCACGCCGGTGCGGAAGTTCTCGACCAGGACGTCAGCATGCCGGACCAGGCGGCCCAGCGTCCGAGCGCCGTCCTCGCTCTTCAGGTCGAGCGTGATCGACTCCTTGTTCCGGTTGCACGACAGGAAGTAGGTCGACTCACGATCGCCGTGCTCGGGCGTCACGAACGGCGGGCCCCAGTTGCGGGTATCGTCGCCACGGCCGGGGGCCTCGACCTTGATCACCCGGGCGCCGAGATCGCCCAGCATCATCGCGGCGTGCGGCCCGGCCAGTGCGCGCGACAGGTCGACGACCACGATCCCGGCGAGCGGTCCCTCGTCAGTCATGCGGCAACCCTAGGCGGGGCAGAACCAGTCCTTGTCACGCGCGACCGATTGCGCATCCGGAGCGGGGAACGGCTCGCGGAACGTGAACGCGTGCGGCGTCGGGCCGTGTTCGCGTAGGTGGATCAGGCGCTGCTCGGCCTCGGCGACGGTCGGCACCGTGCCCGCAGGTATCCACCACAGCGTCGTCATCGCCTGCTGGGGCGGGGCGAACCACTGCCGGCGGCGGCGCAGGACCTCGAGGTGCGCCCCGCCACGGAACGCGAAGTCGCCGAGCGCCTCGACGGACGCCCACACGGTCAGGTTGACGATCAGCCGGTCGTCGCCGAGGACCCGCACCGCAGTGGCGTTGCCGTCCTCGGTCTGCAGCCGCCAGACGAACCCCGGCGCAGTGTCGGCAACTGCGTTGACCGGGTCCAGCGCGGCCACGAACGGCGCGAGCCGATCCGATTCGAGCGGTTCGAGCGGCAGGGACACATTGACCTGTGCGATGTGATAGCCACCAGACGCCATGGCCGGACGATACCGAAGGGACCACCTCGTGACCGATCTCCCTGTGCGCGAACTACGACTCGTGCTCACCGTCGACGATCTCGACGCCGCGCTGCGTTTCTACCGTGACGAACTGGGCCTGCCCGAGGAGGAGGCCTTCGAATCCGGCGACGCGCGCGGATACGTCCTCGCGGCGGGACGGGCGACCATCGAGTTGTTCAACGCCGCGCAGGCGGCGCTCGTCGACGAGATCGAGGTGGGCCGCCGGGTCGCCGGGCCGATCCGCGTGGCGTTGCAGGTGGACGACTCGGCAGCGACTGCGCAGCGGCTCGGCGCGGCCGGAGCCTCCATCGTCGCCGGTCCGGTGCTGACGCCGTGGAACCACCGCAACGTCCGCCTCGATCCCCCGGAAGGCGTCCAGCTCACCCTGTTCACCGTCGCCGACGAGGAATCCGGCTGACGGAACCGATAACTTCAGGCATGCGCATTCCGGTCATCCTCGACGTCGATACCGGGGTTGACGACGCCCTGGCCCTGCTGTTCGCGGCCCGCCACCCCGGGCTGGAACTGCGGGCGGCCACGTGCGTCGCGGGTAACGCCGAGGTCGATCAGGTCGTGACGAACACGCTCACCGTCCTGACTGCTGCGGGCGCGCCCGCCGTACCGGTCGCGCGAGGGGCCGAGCGTCCGCTGCTCGAGCCGCCCCGACCGGCTCGGCACGTGCACGGCGAGGACGGACTCGGCGACCTGCACTGGCCGGCGCCCACCACGGCCGCGGATCCGCGCCACGCGATCGACCTGCTGCGCGACGAACTGCTGGGCGCCGCCGAGACCGGCCGCAAGATCACCCTGGTGGCGTTGGGTCCGCTCACGAACATCGCCCTGCTGGTACGCGCTTACCCGCACGTCCTGGCCGGCGTCGAACGGCTCGTCGTCATGGGCGGCGCCGCCTTTCGCGGCAATGCGACCGCTGCCGCCGAGTTCAACATCTGGCACGACCCGGAGGCGGCCGCAATCGTGCTTGACGCCGTCGCCACCAACGCCACACCGATGACGATGTACGGCCTGGACGTCTTCTACGGGCCGGCCGCATCGCATGCCGACGCCGAGATGCTCAGCGCCAGCGCCGACCCCGGAGCGCGGCTCGCGGGCGAGCTGCTGCGGTTCTCCGTGCAGCGCTACACCAGCGGCACGGCGACGATCGGCGATGCGGGCGCGGTGTGCGCAGTCGCCGATCCGCACGGCCTGCGCACCGAACGCCTTCCGGTGCGCGTCGAGCTGGCCGGGACGTGGACCCGAGGCCAGACGGTGGTCGACCAACGCACCTGGCACGTCGATCAGGCCAACGACGCGCACGGCATCGCGACGGCCCAGGTCGACGTGGCCCTGGGTGTCGACGGCGCGCGCTACGTCGAGCTGTGGCTCTCGACGATCGGAGGCGCGTCGATCCAGTCGCAGTCTGCGTAGTTCGTGCCGGCCAAGCTGGTATAGCCGGGTCCGCGATCGAAGAAGGGCTCGCGCTCGGGACGCGCCTGCGCGATCGCCGCGCGCGCGCCGGCGGTGGCCACGTCGTCGATCCGATCGTCGACGATGACCACGCCGTAGGCGTCGCGGGCCGCTGCCACCGACACCTTCCGCCAGCGCACGTCGCGCAGAACCGCCTCGGGGTCACGCTCGAGCGGATCGCCCCAGCCGCCCCCGCCGGTGGTGCGGATGCGGATCACCTCGCCCGATCGCACGAACTCGCCGTCGGCCAGCGCGTCCACCTCGCGCTCGTTCGGCCCGCCCGGGTCGATGGTCACGCTGAACGGGCGCCCGGCCCGTCCGCCGCGAACGCCCCAGCAGGACAGGATCGAGCGGTCGGCGATCGACATGAAGTGCGCGTCGGCCAGCATCCGGATGTGCTTCTCGTAGCCGAGCCCGCCCCGGAATTGCCCCGGCCCGCCGGAGTCGACGGCCAGGCCCAGCCGTTCGACGATGAACGGGAAACGCGACTCGGTGAACTCGCTGGGCAGGTTGCGCGAGTCGGGGACGACGTGGATGGTGTCCTCTCCGTCGGCGTAGTAGCGCCCGCCCGAGCCGCCGCCGAGCACCTCGCGCATCAGGTAGGGCTGCCCGTCGCGGTCCTCGCCGTAGACCCCGGTGTAGCGGATCGTCTCCTGGTCGGCGGGCATCCGGCCGTCGACGGCCTTGGCGAGCACGCCGGCCAGCACGCCGAGCAGCCGCAGGATGACGAACGTGCGCGCATTCGTCGGCGCCGGGAACACCGGAGTCAGCAAGGTGCCCGGCGGCGGGAACCGCATCTCGATCAGCGGCACGACGCCCTCGTTGACGTCGAGTTCGGCCATCCGCTCCGGGGTCTCGGCCAGGTTGCGCAGGATCGGCGCGAGCCACTTCTTCAGGAAGTTTCCCTCGGCGTAGTCGCCGCAATGGTTGATCGGCCCCTTCGCCTGCGGGGCGGTGCCGGCGAAGTCGACGATGAGCTTCCCGCCGTCGGCATCAGTCTTGGTGAGCGTGATGCGCTGCGTGTGCAGTCGTGGCGGGTCGATGCCGTCGTGCTCTGCGTAGTCCTCCCACGTCCAGGTGCCTTCCGGGATCCGGGCGAGGATCTCGCGCCGGTACGTCTCTGCCGTCCGGGCCAGGATCGCGTCGAAGCAGGCCTCGACGGTGTCGCGGCCATAGCGCTCGAACAGCTCGCCCAGGCGGCGCGAACCCATCAGGCACGCGGCGCACTCGGCGTCGAGATCGGCCGCGAGCGACTCGGGCATGCGCGAGTTGCGGGTCATGATCGTCAGCGCGGCGCGGTTGGGAACGCCCGCGTCCCAGAGCTTGATCGGCGGAACCATCAAGCCCTCCTCGAAGACGCTCGTGGCGTGGCTCGGCATGGAGCCGGGCACCGCCCCGCCGATGTCGTCGTGGTGACCGAACGCCTGCACGAACGCGACGACCGTGCCATCGTGAAAGACCGGAACCGTGACGCACAGGTCGGGCAGGTGGCCGATGCCGCCCTCGGACAGGTACACGTCGTTGTGGAAGAACACGTCGCCCGGGCGCATCGTGTCGAGCGGGAAGTCGCGCGCCACCGGATGCACGAGCGCGCTGTAGGACCGGCCGGTGAGCTTGCGCAGCAGGCGGTCGTGGATGCCCGCCCGGAAGTCGTGCGCGTCGCGGATCATCGGCGAACGCGAGGTGCGCGCGATCGCGGTCTCGACCTCCATCTCGATCGAGGCCAGGCTGCCCTGGACGATCTCGAGCAGCACCGGGTCGACGGGCACACGGCCGTCGGTGAGGCCGGTCATCGCGTCACCACCAGGTTGCCGAATGGATCCACGCGAGCGCAGAAGCCGGGATGCAGCGGCACGGTCGAGCCGAATTCCTCGATGATCGCGGGTCCGTCAAGCAGGTCGCCGGGGGCGAGGGCGGCCCGCCGGTAGATCGCGGTGTCGGAGAACGTCGCGCCGTCGAAGCAGACCGGACGGGTGCCGCTGCGCGCCCGCTCGACGGTTGCGGATCGCCCGGGTAGTTCACTCAGCACCGGACGGGTGATCGGCCCGATCCCTGACACCCGCAGGTTCACCCACTCGACCTGCTGGCGGGCGTCGCCGGCGAAGTCGTAGCCGTACAGCGCCCGGTGCGCGTCGTGGAAGGCGAGGACGACGTCGTCCGCGGCCGCCTTGTCGAGCGGGCTGTCGGGTATCGCCACCCGCACCTCGAACGCCTGCCCGAAGTAACGCAGGTCGGCCGTGCGCGAGTAACGGTGCTCGGCCCGGGCGAAGCCTTCGCGATCGAGCGCCTGCGCCGCCTGCTCGCGCAGGCCGGTGTAGATCGCCTCGATCCGGCTCACGTCCAGGTCGGCGTGCTTGGCCACCGCGGTCTGCACGTAGTCGTTCTTCACGTCGACGGTGAGCAGCCCGAACGCCGACACGTTCCCGGGGTTCGGCGGCACGAGCACCGACGGCAGGGACAGCACGTCCATCAAGCGGCACAGCAGCAGCGAACCGGAGCCGCCGAATGTGACCAGCGGGAAGTCGCGGACGTCAAGGCCCCGCTTGACGGTGATCTGGCGCAGCGCATTGGCCTGATTCCACGCGGAAATCTCCAGAATGCCGGTGGCGCACGCCTCGGGCGAGAGGCCGAGCCGGGCGGCCAGCGCGTCGATGCCACGCCGGGCCAGCCCGATGTCGAGCGGGATCTCTCCACCCAGCAGATGCGGCGGGATCCGTCCGAGCACCACATGCGCGTCGGTGATCGTGACGTCGGTACCACCACGCGCGTAGCACAGCGGACCAGGATGGGCACCGGCCGAGCGCGGGCCGACCTTGAGCACCCCTTCCGGTGAGACCCACGCGATCGATCCACCGCCCGCGCCCACCGTGACGATGTCGATCATCGGGATCTTCGACGGGTAGCTGCCGACCGAGCCCTCGGTGGTCAGCGTCGGCTCGCCGTCGAGGACGACCGACACATCGGTGGACGTCCCGCCGCCGTCGCAGGTGAGCACCTTGTCGAATCCGGCCCGGTGCGCGATGAGCGCTGCGCCGAGCGCGCCCGCGGCCGGCCCGGACAGCACCGTCGTGATCGGCTGGTGCACCACTTCGTCGGCCGACAGCACTCCCCCGTTGGACTTCATCACGTAGAACGGGACGCCCGGCGCGAGCGCATCCAGTCGCTGCCTGATCCGCGAGACATAGCGTGACACCAGCGGCTTCACGGCCGCGTCGACCAGCGTGGTCATGGACCGCTCGTACTCGCGGTATTCGCGCAGGACGTCGGACGAGATCGACACGATCGCATCGGGGTGTTCTCGGTGCAGGATCTCGCGCACCCGGTGCTCGTGTTGCGGGTTTGCGTAAGCGTGGAGCAGGCAGACGCCGATCGCGGTGACGCCGCGCTCGCGAAAGAACGTCGCGGCCGCCATTGCGCTTTCGTCGTCGAACGGGCGGATCTCGGCGCCGGTGTAGTCCAGGCGCCCGCGCACGGTCCGCACCAGATCGGCCGGGACGATCCGCGGTGGCTTCTGCCAGAAGTAACTGTTGCCGTAGCCGTCGGGCACCGACTGCCGGGCGATCTCGAGCACGAACTCGTACCCCTCGGTGGTGATGAAGCCGAGCCGGCCGAGGTTTCCCTCCAGCAACTGGTTCGTCGCGACGGTGGTTCCGTGACTGATCGCGCTGATCGCCCTCGGGTCGTCGACGCCGAGCAGATCGAGGACCTTGTCGATGCTAGCCATGAACCCCTCGGCCGGATCACTCGGCGTGGAGGGCGTCTTCGTCGTGGTCAGTTCGCCGGTCTGCTCGTCGAAGGCGACCACGTCGGTGAACGTCCCGCCGGTGTCGATGCCTATCCGGACCCGACGCGTCATGGCATCGAGTCAACTGGTCGGCCCCGGCGAACTCGTCGGCTACTCCTGCCGAAAGGGCGCTGTGCGCTTCTCATGGCCGGCGCGTTACAGCAGCAAGCCTGCCCGCGGCTCAGTACTCCGCCCGGAATGTCTTGCCGAGTCGGTCACCCAGCCCGAAATAGTGCCGGAAGTTGTAGATCAGCGGACTCCAGGAGTCGGTGTCGATATGCGAGGTTCCGTCGATGACGATGCGCTCGTGCGCGTGCACGCATACGACCTTTGCCTCGACGATCGTGAAGTCCTCGCTCGTGTCGGGCGCAACTCGCACCGCCCTTGCCTCGATCTGAACTGGACACTCATCCGCTCGCGGCGGGCTCACACACTCCGAGGCCACGGGGCTGAGGTCCGCCGCCTCGAACTTCGCCTTCTCGTAACGGAACTTCGCCTGCTTCTGACCGGGCACCGGATTGGCCCCGGTGAGCGGGGCGAGGCGCTCGACGTTTCGCCACTGTGCGGGCTCGGGCAGGTTGATGACCAACTCGGGGCGCTCGCGCAGGTTGGCCGCGGTCTGCGACGACGAGCCGAGCCCGAGCACGAACACGTCGCCGAGCGCCCAGGCGGACGACATCGGGGCGAGATTGGCGCTGCCGTCCTCGTTCTGCGTCGAGATCAGGGCGACGGGCGTGCCGAAGTACAGGATGCTGGGCTTGATCGTGACATGCGTTGTCATCGCTCGATCATCGGGCCGCGTCTGTTCGGCACCCGCCGAACGATGTGGCAGGCATAGTTGAGTACGTGAACGCCGCCGACGACAGCTCTCCGCAGCTCGCGACCCTGGCCGGAGCCCTGGCCGATCGGACGCGAGCGTCGTTCTGCCTGGCCATGCTCGACGGGCGCGCGTGGACGGCGGGCGAACTGGCCAGGCACGCCCAGGTGGCGCGCTCGACTGCTACCGAGCACCTGGACCGCCTCGCTGCCGTCGGGCTGATCGCCGAGGAGCGCCAGGGCCGGCACCGTTACGTGCGCCTGGCCGACGCGGAGGCGGCCGAACTGGTCGAGCACCTGTCGGCCCGGGCGCCGCATCCGGCGCCGGTTCACACGCTGCGCGCGGCCACTGCACGCGGCGCGCTCGCCCGCGCCCGCACGTGCTACGACCACCTGGCCGGCGCCCTCGGCGTCGGGGTCACCGACGCGATGATCGAACGTGGGCTGCTCGACGGCGAGGGCTGGGCGATCACGCCGAGCGGCCTTTCCTGGTTCGCCGACCTCGGTGTCGACGTGGAGAGGGCACGAAGCTCCCGCCGCCCGTTCGCGCGCCGTTGCCTGGACTGGACCGAGCGGCGTCCCCACCTGGCGGGTAGGTCCGGCGCGGCGCTGTGCGAGCGGTTCTTCGACCAGCGCTGGCTCGAACGCATCGGTTCCGGCCGGGCGGTTCGCTTGACATCGTCCGGACACCGCGCGCTCGCCGCGTCGCTGCACCGCGAGTTCTAGGCGCTGCGCCCCGGGACGCCTTGCGGCGGGTGGGCACTTACGCGCTGGGTGGGCACTTATAGGTGCCCACCTGCGGCACAACTGCCCACCGGCGGCCGGAGTGACGGTGCGTCAGCGCCGCCGGCGGCCGAGTAGGCCACCGACCAGAACGCCGGCGAGCGCGATCGCCGCGCCGACCAGCGCCGCCGTGAGGTTGCCCCCGCCGAGCCGCGACGGCCTCGGCGGCGCGACGAACACGCCCGGCTCGGCCTGCGCCTGCGCCAGCGCCGGCGTGGCGGCGGCCTTGCCGGTGAGCACGTCGTCGACGGCCGCGAAGAACTCGCCGGCTGTCTTCTTGGCGACGCCCGCGAGCATCCGCTGCCCGACGCCGCCGATCATGCCGCCGATGATGGCGTCCGCGTCGTAGCTCAGCCGGGTCGCGCCGTCGAGCTCGGCAAGACGCACCTGGACCTCGGTGCTCACCGTGCCCGGGCCGCCGGCCCCGGACGCCGACATGACGAACGAGCCGGGTGGGCGCTGATCGTGCAGTTTCACCTCGCCGGAGTAGGTGCCGCGCACCGAGGCGACGCCCGCCGTGACGACCATCTTGTAGGAGTCGGGCCCGGTCGCCTCGAGCCGTTCGCAGCCCGGGATCGTCCGGACCAGCACCGCGGGATCGTTCAGCGCCTCCCAGACGCGCTGGATCGGCGCGTGCAGGGTGGCGTCTCCCTGAACTCTCATGGGCTTCCTTCCCGGTGCTGCCGGCGCAGCGCGAACAACTCGCTGGGCGAGATCGGCATGGACGTGATCGGGAACCCCTCGGCGTCCTCGATCGCCGACGCGAACAGCGCCGCCGACGGGATCACGCCCGCCTCGCCTGCCCCCTTGATGCCGAGCGGGTTGAGCGGCGAGGGCGTTTCCAGGTGGTCGATGTCGATGTGGCGCGGGACTTCGGTGACATAGGGCATGAGGAAGTCCATGAACGAGGCGTTCTGCAACTGGCCGTGCTCGTCGTAGGCCATGCGTTCGTACAGCGCGCCGCCGACACCCTGGGCCACTCCCCCGTGGATCTGGCCCTCGACGATGCGCGGGTTGATCAGGTTGCCGCAGTCGTGCACCACGCAGTACTTGAGGATCGTGATTTCGGCGGTGTCGGGGTCGGTCTCGACGATCACGGCGTGCATGCCATTGGCGAACGTTGCCCGCGGCGGTGAGTAGTAGTCGCGCCCTTCGATGCCCGGCTCGTCGTCCTCGGCGACGGGCGGCTTGCCGGGATCTCCCACGACGAACTGGGTGGCCGCCTTGGACGCTTCGTCGAAGGCGTAGCGCAGCGGATTCGACAGGACGGCGACCGTACCCAGCGCGATCTCGGCGCCCGGATTGCCCTTGACCCGCACGATTCCGTCGACGATCTCGAGATCCTCGGGGCTGGCCTCCAGCGCTTCGGCGGCGACCCGCAACACCTTCTCGCGCGCGTTGCGGGCGGCCAGCGCGATCGCCGAGCCACTCATGACGGCCGCACGTGACGCGAATGTGCCTACCGCATAAGGGAATCTACGGGTGTCGCCGGTGACCACCTCGACGTCTTCGATCGCGACGCCGAGCTCGTCGGCGACGATCTGCGCGAACACGGTCTTGTGCCCCTGCCCCTGCGTCGTGAGCCCGGTGGCGACCTTCACCTTGCCGGATGTCTCGATCAGCACGTGCCCGCCCTCGTACGGACCGACGCCGGTGCCCTCGACATAGCAGGCCAGGCCAATTCCGACCTGCCGCCCTTCGGCGCGGGCGGCCTCGCGGAAGGTCTCGAAGGAGTCCCAGCCGACGAGCTTCTTCAGCTTGTCCATCGACGCCGGGAAGTCGCCCGAGTCGTAGATCAGCGGGCGACCGTCCTGGAACGTGAGCCCGAAGTCGTAAGGCATCTCGTCGGGCTGGATGAAGTTCGCCTCGCGCACCGCGACGCGGTCGATGCCGAGTTCGCGCGCGATCGCATCGAGCGTGCGTTCCATGACGAACGCGCCCTGCGGGCGGCCGGCGCCGCGGTAGGGCGTGACGATCACCGTGTTCGTGTAGAGGCTGTCGAACTCGACCCGGTAGGCGCCCGGCTTGTACGGGCCGAGCAGCTGCGTCGACGTCACGATCGGCACGATCAGCCCGTACGGCGTGTAGGAACCGTGGTCGTGCCAGAACCGAACGTTCAGGCCGAGCATGCGCCCCGCATCGTCGAATCCCACCTCGACGTGGTGCTGCTGCGCGCGCTCGTGCGCGGCGGCGATGAAGTGCTCGCGGCGGTCCTCGGTGAACTTCACCGGGCGGCCCAGCGCGCGGGCGGCCATCGGCACGAGCACCTCCTCGGGCCACGGATGCACGATCTTCACGCCGAACCCGCCGCCGACGTCAGGGGTGATCACCTCGACGTTGGTCAGGGCGAGGCCGAGCTTCGCGGCGACGGCAGCGCGCACGCCGGTCGAGGTCTGCGTGGACGACCACAGCCGCAGCCGCTGCGACTCGGTGTCCCAGCGGGCGAGGACTCCCCGCGTCTCCAGCGGCGTGGATGCCGAGCGTTCGACCCTCAAGTCGAGCTCGAGCCGGTGCGGCGCCTTGGCGATCGCCGAGGTCACGTCGCCGTACTCCTGCGCCATGCGCGCGCCAATGTTGCCGGGCACATCGGGATGGACGAGATGCTCGGCCGCCCGGGCGGCATCGATGCCGACCACCGCGGGCAGGAAGTCGTAGGTGACGGCGATGCGCTCGGCGGCGTCCTCGGCGACATAGCGGTCGCGGGCCACCACCATCGCGACCGGCTCGCCGACGTGGTTGACCTCGTCGCGCGCGAGTGCGTACGGCGTTCGGCCGTGGGTCAATGTCGGATGCGGGATGAGCAGCGGCAGCGGATCGGCCATCGGCCCGGTCAGGTCTTCGTAGGTGTAGATGGCGACGAGCCCCGCGATGTCCAGGGCACCGCTGACGTCGATGTCGACGATGCGGGCGTGCGCGTGCGGCGAGCGCACCAGCGCGACCGCCAGTGCGTCGTGGCCCAGGTCGTCGAGATAGCCGCCCTGCCCGGTGATCAGCCGGCGGTCCTCGACCCGCTTGACCGGCTCGCCGAACATCTTCGTCATGAGCTGAGCTCCGCGGCGCGCACGACGGCGGCGACGATGTTCTGGTACCCCGTGCACCGGCACAGGTTCCCGGCGATCATCTCGCGCGCTTCGTCCTCACTCGGGCGGGGATTCTCGCGCAGCCCGGCGGTGATCGTGGTCAGGAAGCCCGGCGTGCAGAAGCCGCACTGCAGCCCGTGACAGTCCTCGAACGCCTGCTGCACCGGGCTGAGCTCGTCGCCATCGGCCAGCCCCTCGACCGTCGTGATCTCCTGCCCGTCGACGCTCACGGCGAGCAACAGGCACGAGCGCACCGGGCGGCCCTCGAGCAGCACCGTGCATGCCCCGCACACGCCGTGCTCGCACCCGACGTGCGTACCGGTCAGGCGCAGGTCATGGCGCAGGCAGTCCGACAGCAGCCGCCGGGCCGGCACGCGAAGGGCGTATGCCGCGCCGTTGACCATGAGCCGAACGTCATGCACGTCGTCGGTCATGCGGCCGCCTCGCTGGCCGCTGCCCGTACCGCGCGTACGGTCAGCGCGCCGGCGAGGTGACGGCGGTAGTCGGCACTCGCATGGATGTCGGCCTCCGGGTCGACCCGTGCGGTGACGACATCGCGCACGTCGTCGAAGCCGGCATCGAAGCTTCGCCCACGCAGCGAATCGGTGAGATCCAGCAACAACGGGGTCGCTGCGACAGACACGTACGCGGCGCGAGCCGTGGCGATCCGTTGGTCGTCGTCGAGGCAGACCACGACGCACACACCGCAGACCGCATAGTCGCCGTGACGGCGCGCGACCTCGACCATCGCACTGGCCGAACGCTGTGGCCGGGCCGGGAAGAACGCCTCGAGGGCCAATTCGCCCGGCGCGATGGCACATTCGAGCGGGCCGAGGAAGAAGTCCGACGCGGCGACCTCGCGCGAGCCGCCCGCCGCGGCCAGTCGCATCGAGCCACCGAGCAGCGCGAGCACGGCCGGCATCTCGGCGGCCGGGTCGGCATGCACCAGGCTGCCGACCGTCGTACCCCGATTGCGGATCGTCGGATGCGCCACGAGCCGCAGGGCCTGCCGCAGCAGCGGTTGCACCCGGGACGCCTCGCCGTGACGTTCGAGCTCGGCATGACGGGCCAGCGCGCCGACCCGGACTCCGTCCGCGCCGCAGCGCACGTAGGACAGTTCCCGCACCCGGTTGATGTCGACCAGGTGGTGCGGCGCGGCCAGGCGCATGGACAGCAACGGGACGAGGCTCTGCCCGCCGGCGAGCACCTTGCCGTCGTCGCCCAGCCCGGCGAGCAACTCGACGGTCTCCTCGAGCGACTCGGGCCGGGAGTAGTCGAACGGCGCTGGCTTCACCCGGTCATTCTCTATGAGACGGCGGCTCGTCGACCCGGAACGGCGATATGTCGCCTTCCGGCGTCTCGACGGTGCCGGTCGCGATCAGTGCGCCGCCCTCGTAGACACGCCCACTTGCCTGCGGCTCCTCGCGCAGGTGCGCCGGGGCGAGCCAGTGCACGAAGTGGTAGGCCACCAGCACGATGATCGTGCCGAGCGCGATGCCGCCGATCGAGAAGTTGTCGGTGAACTTGAGCGTGACGCCGCCGATGCCGGCGATGATGCCCGCGGCGAGCGGCACCAGGTTGGCCGGATTGGCGAAATCGACCCGGTTCTCGACCCATATCTTGGCGCCCAGCAACCCGATCATCCCGTACAGGACGACCGTAATGCCGCCAAGAACGCCGCCGGGTGTCTGGTCGACGATCGCCCCGAACTTCGGGCAGAAACCCAGCAGGATTGCGACGACCGCGGCGACGTAGTACGCGGCCGTCGAATAGACCCGGGTCGCCGCCATGACGCCGATGTTCTCGGCGTACGTCGTCGTGGGCGAACCACCGACGAACGACGCGACCGTCGTGCCGACGCCGTCGCCGATGTAGGCGCGGCCCAGGTAGGGGTTCAGATCGGCGCCGGTCATCCCGCTGACCGCCTTGACGTGGCCGGCGTTCTCGGCGAGCAGCGCGATAACGCCCGGCAGCACCAGCAGGATGAACGTCCAGTGGAAACTCGGCAGGTGCCAGCCGATCACCTGATCCTTGCCGTCGGCTGCGAAGGTCGACTTGTGCGGGAAGCCGAGCCAGTCCGCGGTCCGCACGGGCAACCATTCGACGCGGTGGTGGTCGGTTGCCTTGGTGGCGCCGCCGAGCACCGAGTTGATCTGGCCGAAGATGTGGTCGAACAGCCACGAGATCACGTATCCGAAGATCAGCCCGAGAAAGATCGCTATTCGCGACCAGAAGCCCGGGAACAGCACCGCGGCCACGACGACGAAGCCGGCGGTGAGCAGCGCGACCCACTGGTCCTGCGGCCAATAGACCGTGGCGACCACGGGCGCCAGGTTGAACCCGATCAGCATGACCACCGCCCCGGTGACCGCGGGCGGCAACACCTTCTGCACGACATCGCCGCCGAGGTAGTGCACGAACACGCCGACCGCGACCAGGACCAGCCCGGCGATCATGATCGACCCGGTGACGTCCTTGGAGTCGCCGCCCTGCGCGCGGATCGCCGCAACGGCCGCGACGAACGAGGCGGAGGTGCCGAGGTAGGACGGGATCTTGCCGCTCACGATCAGCAGGAACAGGATCGTCGCGACGCCGGACATCAGCACGGCGAGGTTCGGGTTCAGGCCCATGACGATCGGGAAGACGAATGTCGCGCCGAACATCGCCACCACGTGCTGGGCGCCCAGGCCGACCGTTCGCGGCCACGACAATCGCTCGTCGGGCCGCACGACCTCACCCGGTGGCGGCGTCTTGCCGCCGTAGACGACCTTCCAACCGAATGCCGCCATGGCGACCTCCTGGGCGCGACGGATTAAGGGTGCCCGGACGCTATTGAGGTCAGTGTGCCGCAGACACGGTGCAGTGTTGCCAAAAGCGCTCGATCGCGACTGTTACCCCGACGGCTCAGATGCCGCGCATCTCGATGACCTGCAAGGCGAGCGCGACGTCCAGGCGAAGATGCGGGTCGGTGGTGAACGGGCCGACGATCCGCTCGAGCTTGCCGATGCGGTAGCGCAGCGTGTTGTAGTGGAAGTGCAGCACGCGGGCGGTCTCGGCGACGTTGAGGTTGGTGTCGAGCAGGGTCTGCAGGGTGTGCCGCAGGTCGGCCGCCTCGGTTGTGTCCTGCGCGAGGTCACCGAGCATCTCACTCGCGAACGAGCGCAACTCGGCTGCGTCGGGCACCAATGACAGCAGGCGGTGCACGCCGAGCGAGTCGAAGTGCGACACGCTGCCCCGGCCGCGTACGCGCCGGCCCACGGCCACTGCCTTTCGGGCCTCCGTGTACGCCTGCGGTATGCCCGACGGGTCGGTCACCAGGCGGCTCACCCCTGCGCAGAACGAGCGGCGCCCGCCGCCGCGATCACCCGCGACCGACGCGATGACGCTGTCGACGGCCTTGTCCACCGCGTCCTTGGCCAGGGCGTCCTCAGCCGAGATGTCGATGGGCAGCAGCGCCACCACCTCGGAGCTGAACCCAACGACCGGCGCGGTCTTGTCGCGCGCTCGCACGACCTGCTGCCACGCGGCCGCGAAGCGTTCCTGGGGCGAGCGCAGCGAGATCGGCGCCGGCGGGGCGGGCCGGCGAATGTCTTCGGGATCGAGTTCGGCGACCACGATCACCAGCGGCCGGTCGAGGTCCCAGCCCAGTGAGGCGCAGTGCTCGACGACGGCGTCGGCCTCGCCCGCGGCGCCGGTGAGCACCTCGCGCAGGTAGTCGCCGCGGTATTTGTCCTCGACGGCCGACACGGCGAGCTTCTTGGTGATCGCGAGCGCCGCAACGGTGGCCGCGCGTTCGAGGGCCTGCACCTCGACCACGGGCAACGTGCTCGCCGGACGGTACGCCGCGATGCGCCCGTGGTCGGTGCCGCCGGCCACGATCGACACCAGCGCGAGTTCGCCCTCGCCCGTGCCGGGCGGGCACTGCACACCCAGGCTGAGTTGCTCGACACGGAAACGGCCGGTGTCGTCGAACAACGGCAGCTCACCGAGCGCGCGCTGCAAGGACGGCTCGCCGCTCTCGGCCTGCACCCGGCCGTCGGGCGTGCAGATCAGGACGGCGGCGCCGAGCAGTCGTGCGACCTCGTCGGCGATCTGGGGCAGGTCGCCGCCTTCGAGCACGATCGCCGCGAGCGCCCGGTGCAGCTCGTCGGCTCGGGCCAAGGCTCCGGTCTGGCGGTCGACCAGTTCGGTGAACACGTCGGTGATCACGTCGTCGAAGGCCACGTCGTCGGGAAGGCGCAGCACCGGCAGGCCGATCCGGTCGGCGGCGTCGAGGACCGCCGCGGGCAGCTGGTCGAGATAGCGGCCCAGCTTGATCGCGATGGCGGCCAGCCCGCGCGCGTCCAGCTCCGTGATCAGCTGGGAGAACGCCGCGGGGTCGATCGCCGCGCCGGCACCCGGATCGATCGCCGGAGTCCCCGGCGACCCGGTCGCCGCGCTCGCCGCCACAAGCGGGAAGCCCGTGGTGAGCAGCAGTTCGTGCGGCTTGACCCACGGCAGTATGTCGGGCACCTCCATCACGTTCACCCGGCGAACCTCACGATCCAGACCCGCCGCGCCGGCGAGCACGCTCGTGCCGCGCAGACTGGCAATGGTCAGCAGGGACCGGACGGGTAGCCCGTAGCGCCCGGGGTCTGCTGGCAAATCACGCACCTGATCGACCCGATCATTGGCAAATGTGACCATCGGCAGACCGTACCCGCGATAGGTACGGTCCGCATCAGTGTCGTGCTGCGCAGGGCACTCGGGTCTGGGGTCACCGATCGCAGGCCTTACTGGGGGGAAGGGACGGCCGGAGGACCAGGAATGGTGACGGTGACGACGACGTCCACCGTCACGCTCCGATCCTCCGCGCCGGCCCGCCAGCGGCAGGTACTCGCCGGGTCGCAGCTCGACGGCACCGTCCTTGCCCGCTTCGCATCCGCGCTCTACGTCCAGGTTCCCGCCGGATTCGGCGTGATCGCCCTGGTCACCCGTGACGCCGTCCGCCTGCCGTGCGCACTGCAATTGCCGACGGCTTGCAGCGAGTTCCCGCTCGACCGGCTCCGCGGACGGGTTCGGGTCGGCGGGGGCGTCCTGCGCATCGGCGATGTCGCGGTCACCGCGGACCGCACCGTTTCGGCCACCGTGCCAAAGCTTGCGCCACCGCCTGCGGAGCAGGTGCGAGCCGCCGAAGAAATGCTCGACGTCAGCGCGTTCGCCCCGCCCGGCCTGGGCGACCCGCGTCTCGCATCCGGAGCGGGCCGGCGACTGCTCGGACGCGGCGAGGGCCTCACCCCGCAGGGCGACGACGTACTGGCCGGCTACCTCGCGGCCGCAGCGGCGTACCGACTGCCCGCCGACTCGCTGCGTTCGCTGGTCCGGGCAGAGGCGCAGCGGCGCACCACGACACTGTCCGCAGCATTGCTGCGCCACGCCGCGGAAGGCGAGGCCATTCCCCAGATCAGCGCGCTGCTCGAGTCGTTGCGCGACGGTCGATCGCTTCGCACCGCGATCGCCGACCTGGTCGGCGTCGGGCACACCTCGGGCAGTGCGCTCGCCGCCGGCGTCCTCGTCGCGGCTCGCTCCGCGTCCACCGCGGCGGGCGCCGCGAGGTGCCGATGATCGAGCACGTCGAAACGCGCTCGGGCGCGTACGCCGATTCGGTCACCCTCATGCAGGTCAGCGTCCGGGTCAACGCCGGCGACGGGGTCGACGCCGCACTGGTCGCGATGGCCACGCCGCTCAACCTCGATCTCGCCCGGACGATGGGCTTCACGGCACCGGACCGCACATCGGCCGACGACCTGCTCGTCGCGATCCGGGCACGCGACGACACCGCACTGGCCGCCGCCCTCACCCTTGCCGCCGACGCACTCGCCGCCCGGCCCCGCCCGGCCGGTGCCGCGCCCGGGGTGGCGCCACCCCGCACCGTCGGCTCGGCGGCCCGCGACAACGCCGGGCTCGCGCTGATCTCGGTGCCCGGCCAGCACGCGTTCACCGAGGCGATGGACGCGCTCGACGCCGGGTGCGACGTGATGATCTTCTCCGACAATGTGCCGGTCGAGCAGGAGATCCGGCTCAAGGAAGCCGCCGCCGAGCGCGGGCTGCTCGTGCTCGGGCCGGACTGCGGCACGGCCGTGATCGGCGGCATCGGTCTCGGCTTCTCGCACTCGCTCGAGCCCGGTCCGGTCGGCATCGTCGCGGCGTCGGGAACCGGCTGCCAGCAGGTGCTCTGCCTGCTGGACGCCGCGGGAGTCGGGGTGAGCGCGGCGCTCGGCGTCGGCGGGCGCGATCTCTCGGCGCAGGTGGCCGGCCGCTCGTCCGTCGCGGCCATGGCGGCACTGGACGACGACCCGGCGACCGAGTTGATCCTCGTCGTCTCCAAGCCCCCGGACGCCGAGGTCGCGCGTCGCATCCGCGAACTGGCGAGCAGCCTCAAGACGCCGGTGCAGTTCGCCTTCATCGGCGAAGGGCAACGCGACCTCACCGATGCGGCAGAGACCGCGCTGCGCGCACTCGGAGCCGCGGTACCGCAATGGCCGTGCTGGCCCGGCAGCGTGGTGTCACCGCGGCCGGGCGGCCTGCGCGGGCTGTTCGCCGGTGGGACGCTGTGCGACGAGGCCATGGCGATCGCAGCCGAGCAACTCGGCGCGGTCTACTCGAACATCGCGCTGCGCCCGGAATGGCAGATCCCGGCCACCGCGCGCCGGCCAGGACACGTGATGATCGACTTCGGCGAGGACGAGCTGACCGCGGGGCGTCCGCATCCGATGATCGACCAGTCGATGCGCCTCGAACGGCTCGCTGTCGAGGCGGCCGACCCGGGCACCGCCGCGATCCTGCTCGACGTCGTGCTCGGACACGGCGCGCATCCCGATCCGGCCGGCGAGCTGGCACCGGCCATTGCCGCGGCCACACCACCTGTCGTCGTCTCGCTGATCGGCGCCAGGGCCGATCCCCAGCACATGTCCGCCCAGGCGAGCGTGCTGCAGCAGGCGGGCGCGCACGTGTTCACGTCCAACGCGCAGGCAGCGCGCTTCGCCTGCGGGCTGATCGCGCTATGACCAACCTGTTGCGCGACGATCCGCACATCATCAGCGCGGGTATCGATCTGCTCGCCGACGCCGCCGAGGCGCAGGCGGCCCGGGTCACCCGCGTCGACTGGCGTCCCCCGATGGACGGCACGAGCGCCGACCTGGCGCAAGTCATGGCTGACGAGCGCCGGGTCGAGGCGAACGCGAGCGCCGTGCGGCGAATGCTCGAGACGCAGGCGCACCTCGTCGACGTGATGCCGGCCGGGGACGCGCTCGGGCTCGCGCGCGGCGAGTTCCTGCACGCCGGGCCCCCGATCAACTGGGATCGCGCGTCCGGGCCGCTGCGCGGGGCGCTGATGGGCGCAGCCTCGTTCGAGGGCCTCGTGCAAGATCCGCAGCAGGCTGAGCAGTTGTACGACTCGGGCTCGCTGAACCTCGGACCGTGCCACCACCACCGCGCGGTCGGGCCGATGGCCGGAGTCATCTCGGCCTCGATGTGGGTGTTCGTGCTCGAGGATCCGTCCACGGGGGCGCTGGCCTACTGCACGCTCAACGAGGGCCTGGGCAAGGTACTGCGCTACGGCGCGTACTCACCCGACGTGCTCGACCGCCTGCGATGGATGTCGGACTCGCTCGGCCCGATGTTGCAGGCCGCGGTACGAGCACACGGTCCGATCGACATCAAGGCGATCCTGGCGCAGATGCTGAACATGGGCGACGAGGCGCACAACCGAAACCGTGCCGGAACGCTGATGCTGCTGCGCGAACTGCTGCCGTCGCTGGTCGACTCGGGCTTCTCCTCGTCCGAGGTCGCCCGGGCGATGCAGTTCGTCGGCGGCAACGACCACTTCTTCCTCAACCTCGCCATGCCCGCGTGCAAGCTGACCCTCGACGCCGCCCGCAACATCCCGGGCTCGACGATGGTGGTCGCCATGGCCCGCAACGGCACCGATTTCGGCATCCAGGTGGCGGGTACCGGCGGGCAGTGGTTCACCGGGCCGGCCCAGGTTCCCGACGGTCTCTACCTGGGCGCGTACGGCCCCGACGACGCCAACCCCGACATCGGCGACTCGGCCATCACCGAGACCGCCGGGCTCGGCGGCTTCGCAATGGCCGCGGCACCCGCCATCGTGCGTTTCGTCGGCGGCACGGTGGCGGACGCGCTCGCCACGACCCGGCGCATGTACGAGATCACCCTCGCCGAGCATCCGGCCTACTCCATCCCGGTGCTTGACTTCCGCGGAACCCCGTGCGGCATCGACGTCACCCGGGTCGTGCGCACCGGCATCCTGCCCCAGATCAACACCGGCATGGCCGGCAAGGTGCCCGGCACCGGCCAGGTCGGTGCCGGGCTCGTCACGCCGCCGGGCGAGATCTTTCCCGCCGCGCTGCGGGCGCTTGCTACCGAGGCCCGATCGCGTTAGGAACCGCCCGCTGAACCCGGATGTGTTCGACGACGTTGAGCGCGACCAGCACCGCATCTACCAGGATCAGCACGACGAGGCCCGGCGCGTGCGGCGCCACCGGGAGAAGGCACAGCACGGCCGCTGCGGCGGTGAGCCGGGTCGTCGATACGAGCCGGAACATCTGCCACCGGGTGTAGCCGAAGGTCGCGAGGTACAGGGCGCAGCCGCCGAGCAGCAGGCCGGTCACTCCCCAGTCGAGGTGTGCCCCCGGATCGCCGACGACCTCCCGCATGCCCACCGCGATCGAGATGACCGACGCGACCAGCGCGAGGTGCCCGTAGGACATGACGTGCCGCGCGATGTCGGTCTGCACCTGCGCGGTCGTCAGCGCGTAGCGCATCGCATCGGCGGCGAAATGGAAGTAGACCCACCAGAGCGCGCATACGAGCACGAACGCGGCGGCCACCGCTGCGAGCACGCCGGCGCTGACGTGCTCGTTCACGGCCGGCCCGCCGATCGCGACGACCGACTCACCCATCGCGATGATCAGCAGCAGGCCGAAACGCTCGGCGAGATGGCCCGGCTCGAACCGCATGACGCGCAACCGGCTGCGCAGCAGCGTCGGTGACGACAGGTCGATGAGCGCCGCGAGCGCCCACACGCTTTCCCGGGCCGTGCCGTGGAGAAATCCGCCGACGAAGATCAGCGGGCCGCTCACGAACAGCCCGATCGCGACCGGGTTCAGGCGCAGCGGCGCATTGCGGAAGAGCAGGTAGGCGAGCACGACGCGCGCGGCCAGGTACCCGCAGCCGAACAGCACACCTCGCTCGCCGTACGCCTCGGGAACCGCGAGCGCCATGAACATCCCGGCAAGGCCGACCGCGAAGATGCCGATGCGGCTCGACGCGCTGGTGAGGTCCTGGGTGTTGGCGAGAACCGAGGTGCCGACCCATGACCAGTAGATGGGCACGAACACGATGAGGGCGCGAAGCACGCCGGCCCAGCTGTGGTCTGCATGCAGCAGCGAGGAGACCTCGGTGATCGCGAAGACGTAGACGAGGTCGAAGAACAGTTCGGCCCAGGTGACCCGCTTCTCCGCGCCCGCTACCTCGCTCACGCGGTCACGCTAGTAGCCAGGACGGGTTTCGGCGACGAGCAGCGCCTCCAGCGGCGGCGATGCCGTCCGCCGAGACCGGCAACCGGCACCGCGTCACGCCACACATCCATCACGCCAGCGAGGCGAGATCGAGCGGGGCGATCTCGATCTCGGCGTTGCCCGTCATTGCGCAGCCGGGCGATCGTTGGAGCGGCGCTAACGCAGGCGCCATGCGGCAAGGTCCGGCAAGGTGTCGATGTCGGCGGGGTCGCCGTCGCACACCACCTCGGTCACCAGATCCGGATGGGCACGCAGGAAGGTCCGAGCGCCCTGATCGCCCACCGCCAGCCGGGCCACGTCCGTCCACAGTGGACGGTCGATGGCAACTGGATGCCCCCGCCGGCCAGCATAGGTCGCGATGGCCACCGGCGCCGCGGCGCCGAGCACGCGCCGAACCGCGTCCGCACCGATGCCGGGCGTGTCGACCAGCATGAGCACTGCCCGGGTGCCCGACGCCGCCGCCAGGCCCAGCCGCAGCGACGAACCCATCCCCCGCTCCGGCGCGGGATTGACCACCACGAGTGCGTCGAGGACCTCGACACCCGCTCGTACGACGGCGAGAACCTCCGTGCATCCTCCGCTGCGCAGCACCCGTACCGCGCGGTCGACGAGTCGCTCGCCGCAGAGCCGGATCTCGGCCTTCGGCTGACCGAGCCGGGTACCGGCACCGGCCGCCAGCACGATTCCGGACGCCGTCACCGGCGGTCCGATCTCATCGCAGGTGTTGCGACGACCGGGCGAAGGGATGCAGTTCGACCGCGGTGCTCAGCGCCGCCGCCGTGGCCTCGTAGCCCTTGTCTTCCTTCGAGCCGGGCAGTCCCGCGCGATCGAGCGCCTGCTCGTCGGTGTCGCAGGTCAGCACGCCGAATCCGACGGGGATGCCGTAGCGCGTTGACACGTCGGTCAGCCCCATCGTCGCCGCCGAGCAGACGTAGTCGAAGTGCGGCGTGCCACCGCGGATGACCACGCCGAGCGCCACGATCGCGTCGACGCCGGAGCTGGCCAGCCGCGCCGCCGCGACCGGCAACTCGAACGTGCCGGGCACCCGAACCTCGGTGATCGAGCGGACAGCGGAATCGGAAAGCGCCCGGCGTGCCCCGTCGATGAGGCCGTTCATGACCGTGTCGTGCCATCGTGCCGCGATGAGCGCGATGCGAAGATCTGCGGCGCCCTCGACGGCGGTCAGCTGCGGCGCTCCCTGCCCGCTCATCCGGCCACCCGACGATCCGTGCTGATGATCATGAACCGGACTCCTCGAGTTCGAGCTCGTGGCCCATACGGTCGCGTTTGGTCTGCAGGTAACGCAGGTTCTCCGGGTTGGCGTGGGTGGGCAGTGGCACTCGCCCGACGACGCGCAGGCCATAGCCTTCCAGGCCCGCCCGCTTGGCCGGGTTGTTGCTGAGCAGGCGCATAGTGTGGATGCCGAGATCGACCAGGATCTGCGCGCCCGTCCCGTAGTCGCGAGCGTCGGCCGGCAGGCCGAGTTCGAGGTTGGCGTCGAGGGTGTCGACGCCTGCATCCTGCAGTTGGTAGGCCTGCAGCTTGTGCAGCAGGCCGATGCCGCGGCCCTCGTGCCCGCGGACGTAGAGCACGACGCCACGCCCCTCACGTGCCACGGCGGCGAGCGCCGCGTCAAGCTGCGGCCCGCAGTCGCAGCGCAGCGAGCCGAACACGTCACCGGTCAGGCACTCAGAGTGCACCCGCACCAGCACTTCCTCGCCGTCGCCGATCTCGCCGAAGACGAACGCGACGTGCTCGCGGTCGTCGTAGGAGCTGCTGTAACCGACCGCGGTGAACTCGCCGTAGCGCAACGGGACGCGCGCGGATGCGACCCGTTCGACGAGCTTGTCGAAGCGGCGCCGGTAGGCGATCAGGTCGGCGATGGAGATCAACGCGAGGTCGTGCTCGTCGGCGAAGACCCGCAACTCGTCCGAGCGCGCCATGCCCGAAGGATCCTTCTCGCTGACGATCTCGCACAGGACGCCCGCCGGCTGCAGTCCGGCGAGCACCGCCAGGTCGACTGCCGCCTCGGTGTGACCGGGCCGGCGCAGGACCCCGCCGTCCTTGGCCCGCAACGGCACCACGTGGCCGGGACGGGAGAAGTCGGCCGCCGTCGCGGCGGGATCGGCGAGCAGCCGGATCGTTCGCGCGCGGTCGGCCGCGGAGATGCCGGTGGATACGCCTTCCCGGGCGTCGACGGTGACCGTGTAGGCGGTGCCGCGACGGTCCTGGTTGACACGGAACATCGGCGGCAGGTCGAGCCGGTCGGCCTCACCTTCGGTGATCGGGACGCAGATGTAGCCGGAGGTGTAGCGCACCATGAACGACACGAGCTCGGGGGTGACAAGCTCGGCCGCGAAGATCAGATCGCCTTCGTTCTCGCGGTCTTCGTCGTCGATGACCACGACCGCCTTGCCGCACTTGATATCGGCGATCGCCCGCTCGATGCTGTCGAGTCGCACACTCATAGCCGCGCTCCCACCAGCCGCGCGACGTACTTCGCGAGCACGTCCACCTCGAGATTCACCGCAGCGCCGGGCGGCTTGGTGCCCAAGGTGGTGGCGCGCAAGGTCTCGGGGATCAGGCCGACCTCGAACCAGTCATCGCCGACGTCGGTGACGGTGAGCGAGACGCCGTCGACGGCGATCGAGCCCTTGACCGCCACGTAGCGCGACAGCTCGCCCGGCAGGCCGAAACGCACGGCCTCCCAGGCGTCGCCCGGGGTGCGCGTGATGACAACGCCCGACCCGTCGACGTGACCCTGGACGATATGGCCGTCCAGGCGCCCGTCAGCGCGTACCGCCCGCTCGAGATTCACCTTGTCGCGCGGGTGCAACGAGCCGATAACCGACCTCTTGAGCGTCTCGGCCATGACGTCGAAGGACAGCTCGCGCCCGGCCGACCCGACTACGGTGAGGCACACGCCGTTGACGGCTATCGAGGCACCGTGGCGCGCATCGTCGGCCACCGTGGGCGCATTCACGACAAGAACTGCGGAATCGCCGCTCGACTCAAGCGCCACGACCTCGCCGAGCTCCTCGACGATCCCGGTGAACATCGCTGCTATCCCCCTTGCGACCACACGGGCCGCGCGACGATCTTCACGTCGCTGCCGAGTCGGCTCACCGTGTCTACCTCCAGTGTGACTGCATCGGCGATGGTTCCTATTCCCGCATGCCCCAATGCGGATGGACCGGTACCCAGTAGGCGCGGCGCGACATATGCGATCACCTCGTCGACGCAGCGCGCCTCGATGAAGGCCCCGGCAAGGGTCGGGCCCCCTTCGAGCAGCACGTGACGCACGCCCCGGTCGTGCAGCGCCTTGAGCGCGAAGCGCGGCGCGGCGGTGTCGAGCAACAGGGTTTCGGCAGCGGTGTCGAGCACCCGGGCGTTCTGCGGCACGCGGTGGCGGCGGTCGAGCACCACCCGTAACGGCTGATGCTCGGCGAGTTCGTCGTCGGCGCCGCGCACGGTCAGATGCGAGTCGTCGGCGAGCACCGTGCCGCTGCCCACCACGATCGCGTCGACGATCGCGCGGAACGCGTGCGAGTCGGCCCGCGATGGCGCCGAGGAGATCCAGCGCGCGCTCTGGTCGGCGGCGGCAACCCGGCCATCGAGTGTCGTCGCGAGCTTCCAGGTGACGAACGGGCGGCCGGTACGCAACGCGTGCAACCACGGGCGCAGCGCGCCGTTCGCCGCCTCAGCCTGGTCGAGCCCGGCCACGACTTCGACGCCGGCCTCGCGCAGCCGGTCGGCACCGCCTGCTGCCGTGGGGTTGGGATCGTCGACGGCGTACACCACCCGGGCGACGCCCGCCGCGATCAACGCGTCGGCGCACGGCCCGGTCTGCCCGAAATGGGCGCACGGTTCCAAGGTGACAACGGCGGTGCCGCCGCGGGCACGTTCGCCCGCCTCGCGCAGCGCCTCGACCTCGGCGTGCGGACGCCCCTGCAACTGGGTGGCCCCTTCGCCGACGCACTCACCGGTGCTGTCGAGAATGACGGCGCCGACGGCCGGGTTCGGACTGGTACGCCCGCGCGCCGTCTCGCCCAGAGCCAGCGCGCGCTGCATCGCCGCCTGCTCGGCGTCAGTTACCCGCACCGCCGCCTCCCTGCCGGCCCATCGCCGTCCTGGCCCTGGTGCGCAGTGCCTCGACGGCCTTGCCCGGGTCGTCCGCGCCGTACACGGCCGTACCGGCGACGAACACGTCAGCGCCGGCTTCGGCCGCGGCCTCGATGGTGTCGGCGTCGATGCCGCCGTCGACCTCGAGGTAGAGGCGCAGGTGCCCGCTCTGGATGTGGTGGCGGGCGAGGCGCACTTTGTCGAGCAGCTCGGGGATGAAGTCCTGCCCGCCGAATCCGGCCTTGATCGTCATGATCAGCAACGTGTCGAACTCGACGAGCAGGTCGAGGTAGCCCTCGAGCGAGGTGTCGCGGTCGAGCGCGAGGCCCGCCATGGAGCCCGCGGCCCGGATGGTTCGGGCGGTCTGCACCGGGTCGGGCGCCGCCTCGACGTGGAAGGTGACGTTGGCCGCGCCCGCCTGCGCGTAGTCCGGCGCCCACCGGTCCGGGTCGTCGATCATCAGATGGCAGTCCAGCGGCAGGTCGGTGGCCTTCTTCAGGCTCGTGACGACGGGCAGGCCGATGGTCAGATTCGGCACGAAGTGCGCATCCATGACGTCGACGTGCAGCCAGTCCGCTCCGGCGACGGCATCGGCCTCGTCGGCGAGGTGTGCGAAGTCGGCAGCGAGAATGCTCGGCGCGATCATCGGCTCCGGAGCACCGTGTGAGACCACGCCCGGAGTCTAGTGGCGCGCAGGTACGGCTTGGTCGGCCACGTCAACCCCACCAGAACGCGGCGGCGATGATCGCATACAGCGCCACCAGGGTCGCGCCCTCCAACCAGTTGGACTCGCCGTCGAGCACGACGATCACCGTCACCAGTACGGCGATGGCGAGAACCGCGATCAGCAGCGGCGAGAGCACGAGGGTGAACGTCGCGCCGACCAGGGGCGCCGCCAGCACGACGACGGGCGCCAGCACCAGGGCGATCTGCAGCGGGCTCTGCAGGATGACCGACAGCGCGTAGTCGGCGCGGTTTCTCGCGGCCAACTGGATACCCACGACGTTCTCGACGGCGTTGCCCGCGATGGCGACGATGACCAACCCGGCGAAGGCCTGGCTGATGCCGAGGCTGTCGATCGCCGGTTCGAGGCCATCGACGAACCAGTCGGACACGAGGGCGGCGGCCACCCCGGCCCCCGCGAGCATGCCGATCGCGAGCGGCAGTGACCACTCGGCGGCGTTCACCTCGGCCTCGTCCGGTTCGTGGCTGCTGCGCCGGATCGATGCCGGAAGCGACAGGGCGAACAGCGCCAGCAGCACGACCGAGACGATGATCGAGAGCACCCGCTCGTGACCCGCGGCGGCAGTGTGCAGGTTGGCCGTGAGCGACGGCACGAGCAGCGCCGCCACGGCCAGGACGAGCAGCAGGCTGATGCTGCGCGCGGCGTCCGTGCCGAACCGCTGGGTGCCGTGGCGCAACCCGCCGACGAGGAACGCCAGGCCGAGCACGAGCAGGACGTTCGCCAGGATCGAGCCGACGATCGCGGCCCGGACGACGTCGTAGAGCCCGGCGTGCAGCGCGAACAGCGTGACGAACAACTCAGGCAGGTTGCCGAGCGCGCTCTGTACGACACCCGTCGCGCCGGCGCCAAGGCGATCGCCCAACGCCTCGACGCTGCGCCCGACCAGGCTCGCCAGCAAGGCCAATGCGATCGCGCTGACCACGAACGGCGCGATGTCACCGCCGCCGGCGTAGCGCAGCACGCCGGCGGCTCCGCCCGCCACGACACACATCGCGACGAGCCGAACATCTCTCGGCTTGAGACCGCCCGTAGCGGTTTGCGGCATAACGGCGCCACCTCCGGGCGAACATCTTGCCCGGAGGTGGCGCCGTTCATGACGACGGGTGGCGGCGGCAGATCAGCGAACCCTCACCCCGGTCGGCGTCAGCACGGAATCGCCGTTGGCCGGCACGCACTGCGGCACGACGGGAACCAGCAGCCAGCTGAGCCCGAGTGCTCCATCGCGGTGCGGCCCCGAGGAGTCCGGAACGAACTCGTAGGGCGCGAGCAATGTGTCGCCGGCGGGAATCTTGTCCGGACGGACCGTGAACACGGTGCCGTCAGCCGAGCTCGACTCGGGATCGACCCAGGGCGAAAGTCTCTCGAAGTACGCCTTGCGTGCGGCCGGGTCGCGAAGGTCCGGGGGGCCGTTTTCGATCCCCGAATGCGCAGGGTCGATCGCGAAGGACGTGGTGCATCCGCCGGGCGCTGACCGCTGTATCACGACGGTGCGCGCGCCAAGTCGCTGCAATTCGGCGTTGAGCGCCGCAGGATCACGCAACTCGTCCCAGTGGACCGACACTCTCACCGTGCCGTCGGCGTGCCGGTCGACCGCGTACGCCGAGGTCGCGGGATGCCCATGTGACCACGGCGTGGACACGACGCCGACGACGGCCGCCGCGGCTGCCGCAGCCGCGACAGCCCCGCCGATCAGCACGCGGCGACGAGGCGCCCGGCGCCGCGTCGCGGCGGGCTCGGCAGAGTCGAGGATCTGCTCCAGCATCGCCCGGGCAACAGCGGCTCGCGGATCAGGCAGGACTTGCGCCGCGGCCGGATCGGATGCGCGCAAGCGCGCACGGGCAGTATCGACGTTCGAGATCATGAGGTCACGTTCCCTTCGCAGATGATCGCCGGCGCGACGGCAGTGCTCGCGTCGGTGGATCCCGAGTCAGACTTGGCCAACTGCACGGCGAACCGCCGCCTCGCGCGGTGCAGGCGAACCTTCAATGCGGTTCGCGAGCAGCCGAGCGCGGCAGCAGCGTCATCGATGCCGAGGCCCTCCCATTCGGTGAGGCGCAGTACCTCCTGGTCCTGCGCCGACAGCGCGTCGAGGACGGCGCGCACCCGCACCTGATCGGTGACCCATCCGGCGTGATCGTCAACTGTGTTCACGACGTGGGCGCGGGCCTTCTCGTCCAGGCGCATGCGGCGCTGGCGCCCGCGGATCTCGTTGGCGATCACATTGCGGGCTGTGGCATACAGCCACGGACGCTCGTTGCCGACCGGCACGTCTGCCAGCCGGCGCCACGCGTTCAGGAAGGTGCTGGAGACGACATCGCCGGCCGCGTCGGCACCTACGCGGCGAGTAGCGAAGCGCACCATGTCGCCGTAGTAAGTCGCGAAGATCTGCTCGAAGCGTGCCTTGGCGGCTGCCTGCTCGGGTTCCATACCTAGGAGATTTCCGCCAGGCCGCGACGGGTTACCGGCCGTTTCGGAGAATCGCGCAGAACATGGCGTCGGTTCCGTGCCGGTGCGGCCACAGCTGCACGGCGGGTCCGTCGCCCAGTTGCATGGCGCCGGGAAACGCGGCGCGCGCGTCGATAAGTTCGCGTTCCTCGACGATCTGCGTGGTCTCGGCGAGGTGCGGCGAGCAGGTGGCGTACACGACCACGCCGCCCGGGCGGGTCAGACGCAGCGCCGCATCCAGCAACTCGCGCTGCAGCGCGGCCAGGTCGGCGAGATCGTCCGGTGTGCGGCGCCATCGCGCCTCCGGCCGGCGGCGCAGCGCGCCCAGTCCGGTGCACGGCGCGTCGACGAGAACGCGGTCGTAGCCGCCGTCGATCCGGGCGAACGTCCTGGCGTCGCCCACATGAACCTCGACCGGCCACGGCGACGTCGCCTTACGGACGAGCTCTGCCCGGTGCGGGTGCAACTCGTTCGCTGTGACGGTCGCGCCACGCTGCGTGGCGAGCGCCGCGAGCAACGCAGTCTTGCCACCCGGCCCCGCACACAGGTCCAGCCAGCGCTCATCGCGCCCGTCGATCGGGGTGTCGGCCAAAGCCAGCGCACACAGCTGGCTGCCCTCGTCCTGGACGGCGGCGCGGCCGCGCCGGACCGCATCGAGGGCCCCCGGATCGCCGCCCGCCATGCGCACCGCAAAGGGCGACCACGGCCCCGGGTCGCCGCCGGACAGTGCGGCGAGCGAGTCGCGATCGATCAGGCCCGGCCAGGCGACGAGATGCGTCTGCGGCCGCGCGTCGTCGGCCGCGAGGGCCGCCGCGGTCTCGGCCAGATCGCCGCCCAGCGCGTCGGCGAACGCCTGCGCGATCCATTCCGGGTGCGCCGTACGCAGCGCCAGCCGGCGCAGCGGGGAGGCGTCGCGGGCGAGCCGATCGGTCCATGCGTTCCAGTCCGCGGCGACAATCCGGCGCAGCACGGCGTTGACGAATCCGGCGGCGCGCCCGTTGCCGGTCATGCGGGCCAGGTCGACCGTCGTCGCCACCGCGGCGTGCGGCGGAATGCGCGTGCGCAGCGCCTGATAGGCGCCCAGACGCAGCAGATCCAGCACCGCACCGTCCACAGTGGACAGATCGCGATTGACGCACGCGGAGATGATCTCGTCGAGCGTGCCCTGCGCGCGCAGCGTGCCGTACCCCAGTTCGGTGGCGAGCGCAGCATCGCGCGCGGACAGGCCGCGTTCGCCGATCATCGACGGCAGTACCAGGTTGGCGTAGGCGTGGTGGTCGGCGACCGCGCGCAGCAGGTCGTAGGCCGCCAGGCGCGGTGGGTCCGAAGGCTTAGGCAAGGCGCTGGTCCGCCGCCGGACGGGCGCCGCGGGCCCAGTCAGGCGCTGGCATCGGTCGCTTGCCGGGTGCCTGCACCTCGCCGAGTTCGACGACGGATGTCGCGGTGCCCACCCGCACCGAAGATTTCGCGATGCACAGCTGCCCCGGCTCGGCCGTGTCGTCCGGGACGACGCGAACCGGGCCGAGCTTGAGCCGCTCGTCGCCGAGCACCGTCCACGCACCCGGGGACGGAGTGCACGCGCGGATCAGTCGGTCGACGTGCAGCGCGGGCTGCGACCAGTCGACCCTGGCGTCGTCGACCATGATCTTCGCCGCCACCGATACGCCCTCGGCCGACTGCGGTCGGGCTACCAGCGAGCCGTCGTCGATGCCGTCCATCGTCGCGACAAGCAGCCCCGCGCCGGATTCGGCAAGGCGGGCCAGCAACTCACCTGCCGTGTCGATGGGACGGATCTGCTCGGTGATCACCCCGTAGACCGGGCCGGTGTCGAGCCCGGTCTCGATCTGGAACGTCGACGCGCCGGTGATCTCGTCGCCGTGCAGGATCGCGTGCTGTATCGGAGCGGCGCCACGCCAGGCCGGCAACAGCGAGAAGTGCAGATTCACCCAGCCGTGCAACGGGATCGCGAGTGCAGCGGCCGGGATCAGGGCGCCGTACGCGACGACCGCGCAGCAGTCGGCACGCAACTCGATCAGTTGCTCGAGGAAGTCCGGGTCGCTCGGCCGCGACGGGCTCAGCACGCGAACGCCCGCCTCGATCGCCAGGGTCTCGACCGGCGAGGCGACCTCGTGGCGTCCGCGCCCGGCACGCGCGTGCGGGCGGGTGATGACACCCGCGACCTCGTGCCGAGACGATTCGAGCAGGGCGCGCAGGGACGGCACGGCCGTGGCGGGCGTGCCGGCGAAGACGAGTCTCACAGCCGGGCCACTCTGCCGATCACAGGGCGTGGCCGAATGTCGGATGGGGGCTGATCCTGACCTGTGGCGCCGCCATCCCGGACCACTCGGCCTCACGGATGGCCTTCATCGCCGCCTTCTTCGTCTCGACGTCGAGCCGGTCGACGAACAGCACGCCGTCGAGGTGGTCGGTCTCGTGCTGCAGGCACCGGGCAAGCAGCTCCGTGCCCTCGATCGTGATCGGATCGCCGTACATGTTCTGGCCGTGCGCGACGACGTGCTGCCTGCGCCGGCAGTCGAAGATCAGGCCCGGAATCGACAGGCAACCCTCCTCGCCGTCCTGCTCCTCCTCCGACGGGAAATGCAGCACCGGATTGACCAGGTGGCCGGACTGCCCTTCGTCGAGGTGGTAGGTGAACACGCGAAGCCCGACCCCGATCTGCGGCGCAGCGAGGCCGACACCGGGAGCGTCGAGCATCGTCTCGGCGAGATCGCTGACGAGTGTTCGCAGCTCCTTGTCGAAAACGGTCACCGGATCGGCGGGCGTACGCAGCACGGGATCGCCGAACAGGCGGATTGTCTGAACGCTCACGCGCCGATTCTATGGACTGCGCTCGACCGGGTTGCGAGAAGTAGTTAGCATGGCTAACGAAGGAAGGAGTTTCGTGTCCCACTCGCCCGTCCATGACCGTCGCGTCGCCTTGACGGTCACCACCGTCGGCATGCTGGCTGCCACGCTCAACATGTCCATCCTGTTGATCTCGCTCCCAGCGATATTCGACGGCCTCGGGCTCGATCCGCTCGCCCCGTCCAACATCTCCTACCTGCTGTGGATGCTGATGGGCTACCTGCTCGTCAGTGCCGTGCTAGTCGTGACATTCGGGCGTCTCGGGGACCAGTACGGCCGAGCCCGGCTGTTCAATCTCGGCTTCCTGATCTTCACGATTGCCTCGGTGGCGTGCGCGCTCGTCCCCAACACCGGCTCGGCGGGAGCGCTCGAGTTGATCGTGCTGCGCGTCGTGCAGGGCATCGGCGGTGCGATGATCGCGGCCAACTCCACCGCGATCATCACCGACAGCTTCCCGCCGGACCGGCGCGGCTTCGCCCTCGGCGTGAACCAGGTCGCCGCCCTCGCCGGCTCGTTCGCCGGCCTCGTCATCGGCGGCGTCTTGTCGGAGTGGCACTGGCGCGCCGTGTTCTGGGTCAGCGTCCCGGTGGGCGTCTGGGGCACCTGGATGGGTTATCGCACCCTGCGCGACAAGCCACGCGATCCCGGCCGCAAGGTCACGATCGACTGGTGGGGCAACCTGACGTTCGGCATCGGCCTCACCGCGATCCTGGTGGCCATCACCTACGGCTTGCAGCCCCACGGCGGGCACACCATGGGCTGGACGTCTCCGATCGTTCTGACGGGGCTCATCGGCGGACCGGTCCTGCTCGTCATCTTCGGGATCATCGAGACTCTCGTCGAGAATCCGATGGTCAACCTGCGGCTGTTCCGGGTCCGAGCGTTCACGGCCGGCCAGACGGTGAATCTGCTCGCCTCGATGGCCCGCGGCGGGCTGCAGTTCATGCTGATCATCTGGCTGCAGGGAATCTGGCTGCCACTGCACGGCTACAAGTTCGCCGACACCCCGTTGTGGGCCGGCATCTACATGCTCCCGTTGACGCTCGGGTTCCTGCTCGCCGGGCCTGCGTCCGGTGCGATCTCCGACCGGTTCGGCGCCCGCGCGTTCGCCACGGGCGGCCTGTTGCTCACCGCGTCGACATTCGTCGGGCTCATCCTCATTCCGGCGAACTTCAGCTACCCGATGTTCGCCGCCCTGCTCGCGGCCAACGGCATCGGCATGGGACTGACGGCCGCGCCGAACTCCGCGGCGATCATGAACTCCGTGCCCGCGGCGCAGCGCGGCGCAGCCTCGGGCGTCCGGGCCACCGGCATGAACGCCGGCATGGTGTTGTCGATGGGCGGCTTCTTCACGCTGATGGCGATCGGGCTCGCCAGCCGGCTGCCGGGCTCGCTCTATGCCGGGCTGACTCAGGCCGGGGTCACGCCGGACGCCGCCCGATCCATCTCGCACACTCCCCCGGTCGGCACCCTGTTCGCAGCCTTCCTGGGCGACAACCCGATCCAGCAGCTGATGAAGCAGGTCGACCCGGCCCAGTTGCAACCCGGCTCGGGCGTAGACGTCGGCACCCTCACGGGCAAGACGTTCTTCCCCGAATTGATCTCCGGTGCGTTCAAGCACGGACTGGTCATCGCATTCGTCGCCTCGATCGTCATGTTGCTGATCGCGGCAGCCGCGTCGTTGTTGCGCGGCAAGCGTTACGTGCACGAGGAAGAGCACGAGACGGTCGGCGAGGCGATCGCGCGCGAGGGCGCCGCGCTGGAGCTGCCCTCCGTCCCCGGCAACGATGTCGCCTACGAGAACGCCGTCAGGAAGTAGCGCCGACCCGCTGCGACACATCGGCGAGCAGGCCGTCCAGCAGCCGCGCGAGAAGCACGCGCTGCTCACCCTTCAGACCGGCGACGAGCTCGGCCTCCCGGCGAAGGACCTCGTCGACCGTGCGTTCCACCAGCGCGTGACCGGCCTCGGTCAGCCGCACGGCGACGGCCCGCGAGCCGTTACCGAGCGTCGCGCGCCCGACGAGCCCGGACCGCTCGGCCCGGGCCACACGCTGCGAGATCGCCCCGGCCGTCACGAGCGTTCGCGCACCGAGCTCACGGGTCGTCAGCTCGTACGGCTTGCCGCTGCGGCGCAGCACGCTGAGTAGGTCGAGCGTCGCCGAATCGACCCCGACGCGCGCCAGCACTCGGCGCCGGTCATCGGCGAACAGCTTCGCCAGCCGCCACAACGGCGTCACGATCTCGATCGAGTCCACCGGTGTACCCGGGCGCTCCCGCCGCCAGGCGGCGGCGATCTCGGACGCGGGATAGGCGCTGAGAGACGACATCGGGTCCGGGTCGGATTGCTTCGGCATGCGCGCTCCTGTGTTACGTTTAGGTCTAAACGTAGCAGGAGAGGACTATGACTCGAAGCATTCTGGTGACCGGTGCGAGTTCTGGAATCGGCCTGGCTGTAGCGGCTCGTTTCGCCCATGACGGCGATCAGGTGATCATCACCGGACGCCGTGCCGAACCCTTGGCAAAGGCCGCCGCCGAGATCGGCGCGCAGGCGCTCGCCTGCGACGCGACCGATCCCGACCAGATCGTCGAACTGGTCGCCCGACTGCCCGATCGGCTCGACGTCCTGGTCAACAATGCCGGCGGCAACACCGACTTCGACCAACCCGAACCGACGAGCCTGCGGGCCATCGCCGAAAACTGGCGGGCGAACCTCGACGCGAACCTGCTCAGCGCCGTACTCATGACCGAAGCGGTGCGCGATCGGCTGGCCGCCGGCGCGTCGGTGATCAGTATCGGCTCGATCGCCGCCGACAAGGGCGCAGGGTCCTACGGTGCAGCGAAAGCGGCACTCGCGTCGTGGTCGGTCAGCCTCTCGGCGGCGGTCGGGCCGCGGGGCATCACGTCGAACGTCGTGTCGCCCGGCTACATCGAGCGAACCGGATTCTTCCGCGATCGGATGACCACCGAGCGCCGCGACGCCTTGATCGCCGCCGCACACGACCGTCGCGCGGGCAGCGTCGAAGACATCGCGGAGACGGTGCATTTCCTCGCCTCGGCCGGCGCCAGGCACATCAGCGGCCAGCTGCTGCACGTCAACGGCGGGACATTCACCACCCGATAAGCCGCTCGCTACGAAATATTCGCCCATGGCTGGGCAAGCGGTACGCCTTCTTGGCAGAGTGGGCCACATGATCACGGCCAGCCCTTCGCTTCGCCCGATCGCTCTCGTCGTCCTCGACATGGCGGGCACGACTGTGGCCGACGTCGGGCTGACCGAGATCGCGTACACCTCGGCGTTGCGCGCGCAGGACGTCGAATCGGGCAGCGCCGAACTCGAGCGCATGCTGAGCCACATCCGGGCGACGATGGGCGAGCCGGTCGAGTCGGTGCTGCGGCACGTGTTCGACGACGACGCCCGTGCCCAGGCCGGGCTGAAGTCCTTCGACGCGAGGTACGCCGAGTTCGCCGACGCCGGTCAGCTCGTGGCGATGCCGGGCGCAGCGCACGCGATCGCGAACCTGCGCGCATCTGGCATCAAGGTGGCCCTGACCACGGGCTTCTCCGAGGCCACCCAGCGATGCATCCTGGAATCGCTCGGCTGGACCGACATTGCCGACCTGACGCTGCGCGCTGACGAATCGCAGCCGAACTCGACCCTCGCGGCAGCAGGGGCCATGGACATCAGCGATCTCGGCCTGGTGGCGACCGTCGGCGACACCGCGTTCGACATCGCCTGCGGCCGGGAGGCTGCGGCCGGGTTCGTCGCGGGCGTGCTCACCGGCGCGCACAGCGGCGAGATGCTGCAGGCCGCTGGCGCCACCCATCTGCTGCCGACCGCGATGTCGCTGCCCGAGTTCATCACCGCATCGCGACGACCCGAGTGACTTTTCAACCTTTCGTTGCCAGGACCCGTCCAGTACTGCAGTCGTCGATCGCGATCTGGCACGGGTGCGGCGCTCCCGGGCCTTTCATCGGGTCTTGATTGTCTCTGCTGGATCCGCCGTCGCTCGCGGTTTCGACAGAGATGATCAAGGGTGGCCAGCGCGGACTTCTCGCACGGTGTCGGACTGTGACGATCTGACGGCGGTCGTCCTAGAAGAGGTCGAGTGGATCGAGCACGATCCGTACGGGCTCGGGGGACTTGCGGGCAGAGCGCAGCGCCGCCGCGGACTTCAGCGCCTCGGCCAGGCCGGGGCCGTGATTTCGCGCAACCCGGATCAGCGTGCGCTCGGTGGCATCACCGCTCGTGACCGGGCCGATCACCTCGTAGGGCTGTGGCAGGTCAGCGGCAGCGAGCACCTCGGCGAGCGCCGGTGGCGTACCGGTGAGCGACGCCATGCGGGCAGCGGGCGGGAAGCCCAGCTCCCGGCGGTCGGCGAGCTCGCGGGCGGCAAAACCGGGCGCGTCCCAGCGGATCAGGGCCTGAACCGCCGGCACGCTCGCGTCTGCTCCGACGACGACGAGCCCATCCGGCGCGACGAGGGCGGCGGCGTTCATCCACCGGCGCAGCGCCTCTTCGCCGGCGCGCAGATCCGGCCGCGCAAGTAACGCCCACCCGTCGAGCAGCAGCGCCGCGCCGTAGCCGCCCTCGGTGATCGGCTCGGCGCCCGGTGTCGCCACCACGACGGCCGCGCGGGCGTCGACCTCGGCAAGCACCGAATCACCGCCGGACGTACGCACGGTGAATCCGGGGAACGCCCGGCCGAGTTCCTCGGCGGTACGCGCCGAGCCGACGACAACCGCACGCATCCGGCGACCGCCGCACGCAGGGCAGCTCCATTCGCCCGCGAGCCGCCCGCACCAGCGACACGCCGCGACGGCATGGCCGGAGCTGGCCGCGAGCGGGCCACCGCACTTGGCGCACCGGGCCGGCGTGCGATCGCGCACGCAGGCAAGTGACGGGACGTAACCACGGCGCGGCACCTGGACCAGAACCGGGCGTGCGGCCTGGAGCGCATCGTGAGCAGCCCGCAGGGCGAGGCTGGGCAGTCGCGCCGCAGCACCGGGGTCGCGTCCCTGCTCGAAGTCGTCGCCCGCGGCCACGATGCGCGCAGTCGCAGCGCGAACGGCCGAACGGTCGGCCACGATCTCGTGCGCCCAGCCCGACTCGACGAGCAGAGCAGCCTCGGCGGTGCGCGCATACCCGCCCACCACCAGCGCAGCGCCGGTCAGCGAGGATCGCAGCACGAGCACATCGCGCGCATTCGGGTACGGCGCCCTCGGTTCGGCGTACAGGTCGTCGCCGTCGTCCCAGATCGCGAGCAGCCCGACATCGACAACCGGTGCGAACGCCGCCGCGCGGGTACCGATGACCGCCCGCACGTCGCCCCGCCGCACGGCGAGCCAGCGCCTGTAGCGCTCGGACGGCCCCAGATCGGCCGAGAGCGCCACGTGCCGGCCGGCACCGAGCGCGGCCTGCAGCGCAGCGTCCAGGCGGGCCAGGTCGCGAAGATCCGGAACGACCATGATCGCGCCGCGACCACCGGCCAGGGCCGCCTGCGCCGCTTCGGCGAGGCGGTCCGGCCACGCGTCGTCCGCGAGCGCGGTCCACACGGCGCGAGCCGGACGCCTCGTGGCAACCGCCGCGAGGAAGGCCTCGCCCGCGCGATAACGACTCCACGGCACGACCACCGGTGGATCCGGCGGCTGGGCCGGCTCGCGCACGGACGACTCGGCGCGTGCGTGGCGTGGCGGTACCCCGAGCCGGACGACGTCTACGAAGTTGCCTGCGTAACGGTCGGCGACCGCCCGGAACAGGCGGGTGGTCTCGGGATTGAGCACGGGCTCGGCGCCGACCGCCCGCTCGACATACGCCAGCGTGCCGGCGTGGTCGCTCGACTCGCAGCGCTCGAGCACGAATCCGTCGACCAGGCGCCCGGCGAATCGAACCCGCACCCGGCTGCCTGCAGTGACCACCTCGTCCAGTTCGGTGGAGACCAGGTAGTCGAACGGCCGGTCCAGGTGCGGCAACGCGACGTCGACCATCAACCGAGCGATCGGACGGGCGGCGGCAGGCTCGCGGCCGCGATGCCTCGAACGAGTCGACGTCACGCGCAAGTCCTACCAGCAGCCACCCTCAAGTCCGCGCACGCTCGAAAGGCCAGGCACCGCGGTGGGCACTTGTGCCGCAGGTGGGCGGTAGCAACTGCCCATCTGGCGCGGAACTGCCCACCCGCGGCGAACCGCGCGGCTTTAGCCGTTGGCGAGCTTGGCCAGCTGCTCGGCCTTGTCGGTGCGCTCCCAGGTGAAGTCGGGCAGCTCGCGTCCGAAGTGGCCGTACGCGGCGGTCTGCGCGTAGATCGGCCGCTTGAGGTCGAGGTCGCGGATGATCGCCGCGGGGCGCAGGTCGAAGGTCTGGCTGATCGCCTCGGCGATGCGCGCCGGGTCGGCGGTCTCGGTGCCGAACGTCTCGATGAACAGGCCCACCGGCTCGGCCTTGCCGATCGCGTAGGCGATCTGCACCTCGCAGCGAGTGGCCAGCTTGGCCGCGACAACGTTCTTCGCCACCCAGCGCATGGCGTACGCCGCCGAACGGTCGACCTTCGACGGGTCCTTGCCGGAGAACGCGCCGCCGCCGTGGCGTGCCATGCCGCCATAGGTGTCGACGATGATCTTGCGGCCGGTGAGGCCGGCGTCGCCCATCGGCCCGCCGATCTCGAAGCGGCCGGTCGGGTTGACGAGCAGCCGGTAGCCCTCGGTGTCGATGCCCAGCGCGGCGAGTTCGGGAGCGACCACGTGCTCGGCGACGTCCGGCTTGAGCAGCGTGTCGAGGTCGATGTCGGCCGCGTGCTGGCTGGATACGACCACGGTGTCGAGTCGCGCCGGCTTGCCGTCGATGTACTCGATGGTGACCTGGGTCTTGCCGTCCGGGCGCAGGTAGGGAACGGTGCCGTCCTTGCGCACCGCCGACAGGCGCTGGGCAAGGCGGTGCGCGAGCGCTATGGGCAGCGGCATCAGTTCCGGCGTCTCGTCACAGGCGAAGCCGAACATCAGGCCCTGATCGCCCGCGCCCTGCTTGTCGAGCGGGTCGATGTCGCCCTCGACGCGGGACTCGTAGGCGTCATCGACGCCCTGTGCGATGTCGGGAGACTGCGCGCCGATCGCGATGTTCACCCCGCACGACGTGCCGTCGAAACCCTTGCGCGACGAGTCGTAGCCGATCTCGAGGATGCGCTCCCGGACGATGGTCGGGATGTCGGCGTACGCGTCGGTGGTGACCTCACCGGCGACATGTACCTGGCCGGTGGTGATCAGGGTTTCAACGGCGACACGGCTCGACGGATCCTGGGCAATCAGGGCGTCAAGGATCGAATCGCTGATCTGGTCTGCGATCTTGTCCGGGTGTCCCTCGGTAACGGACTCGGACGTGAACAGGCGGCGGCTCACAGATTCTCCGGAAAGTGTGGTTGGCAGAGTCCGGCAGAGTCTACCGGCTCGGTAGGGATGGCCGGTTCACCGCGCCGTGGGCCACGACGGCGGTCAACTCGACCGGGGATAGCGCGAGGTCACCGCGTCCCAAACGGCAGCGGCCAGGGCGGCCTTGGGGCCGAGCCGGACAGAGACCTCGCTGTCGTCGGCCCCTAGGATGACGGCGGCGTTGTCGGGCTGACCGAATGCCCTCCCGCCCCCGACTGCGTTCACGACGAGCAGGTCGCAGCCCTTGCGACGCAGCTTGGCCCGGCCGTGGTCGAGCACGTCCGCGGTGTCGTCACCGGTCTCGGCCGCGAACCCGACGAGCACCTGACCGGGCCGCCGCGCTTGGACGAGTTCGGCGAGAATGTCAGGATTTTCCACCAAGGAGATCGACTCAGGGCCCGCGTCGGACTTCTTGATCTTGTGGGATGCCTCGACGGCGGGCCGGAAATCGGAAATAGCCGCTGCCATCACCACGACATCAGCGTCCTCAGCCGCCTTCAGAACCGCGTCACGCATCTGCGCCGTGGTCTGAACCCTGATCACGTCGGCACCTGCCGGGTCGGGCAGCTCGGTGTTGGCGGCGATCAGCGTGACCCGGCCGGCCTGCCGCGCAGCGGCAACGCTCGCGAGCGCATACCCCTGCAGCCCGGACGACGCATTGCCGAGGAACCGCACTGGATCGATCGGCTCGCGCGTGCCGCCCGCTGTGACAACGACGTGACGATCGGTGAGATCGGGCGGCAGCGCGTCGGGCCGGTACAGCAACAGCTCGGCGAGTTGCGCGATCTCGGCAGGCTCGGGCAGCCGCCCCCGCCCGGAGTCGACGCCGGTGAGCCGGCCGGTCGCGGGCTCGAGCACCACGGCGCCCCGTCGGCGCAGGGTGGCGACGTTCGCGACCGTGGCCGGGTGCTCCCACATCTCGGTGTGCATCGCCGGGGCGAACAGCACCGGGCAGCGCGCGGTCAGCAGTGTGTTGGTGAGCAGGTCGTCGGCCAGTCCGTTCGCCGCGCGGGCCAGCAGGTCCGCGGTGGCCGGCGCGACAACGACCAGGTCAGCGCTCTTGCCCAGGCGCACGTGCGGCACCTGCTCGCTGCCAGACCACACGTCGGATGCGATCGGGTTGCCCGACAGGGCAGCCCAGGTCGTGCTGCCGACGAAGCGAAGCGCCGATTCGGTCGGCACGACGACGACGTCGTGGCCCGACTCGGTCAATCGGCGCAGAAGGTCGGCGACCTTGTAGGCGGCAATCCCGCCGCTCACGCCCAAGACGATCCGGGCGGCCTGCTCGGCCGGCGGGGTCGCCACAGCTGGCTAGGCCTCGGCCGGTTTGAACTCGATGAGGTCGGTGTTGATCTCGCGCAGCGCGATCGACAGTGGCTTCTCCTGCGGCGCGGTCTCTACCAACGGACCCACGTACTCGAGCAGCCCCTCGCCGAGCTGGCTGTAGTAGGCGTTGATCTGGCGCGCTCGCTTCGCGGCGATGATGACGAGTGCGTACTTCGACTGGGTACGCTCGAGCAGTTCGTCGATCGGCGGATTGGTGATGCCCTCTGGACCGCTAACAGTTGCAGGCACGTCTCAGCTCTCTTGTCGGTCGGCTTGATGCTGGTGCAGTGAGTCCTCGGACAGCGACTCGTCAGATAGAGATTCGCCCGGTGGGCACACGGCCTCGATCAATGCTACCAACTCCGCCGCCGCGTGCCGGACGTCGTCGTTGACGATGACCGTGTCGAACTCCGCTTCAGCGGCCATTTCGAGCCGGGCGCGGGCCAGCCGGTCGGCCACGACGTCGGGGGTCTCGGTGCCGCGCACCGCCAGCCGGCGCCCCAACTCGGCCCAGGACGGCGGCTTGAGGAACACCAGTTGGGCGTCGGGCATGGCCGCGCGCACCTGACGCGCCCCGTGCAGTTCGATCTCGAGCAATGTCGGCACACCGGCCGCAAGATGCGCCATGACGGGCTCGCGTGGCGTGCCGTAGATATTGCCGAAGTGCTCGTCGTACTCGAGCAGTTCGCCCCGCTCGATCATGCCCGCGAACGTCGCGCGGTCGACGAAGCGGTACTCGACGCCGTCGGTCTCGCCGGGCCGCGGCTGCCTGGTGGTGCACGAGACCGACACCCAGATGTGCGGAAACATCTCGCGGACCGCGGCTACGACGGTTCCCTTGCCGACCCCGGACGGCCCGGACAGCACGGTCAGACGGCTCGGCATGCTCGGCAAACTATCGCGACGAGCGGACTCAGGTTCAATCCCGCCTGCGCTTCTGCAGCCCCATATAGACCAGATCGACGTATTCGCCGTCGCACCAGACCTGGGCGCGCTGGCGCCCCTCCTCGACGAAACCGACCGATTCGTAGGAGCGAATGGCGCGTGCATTGTTGGCCTGCACCCTGAGCCAGACCTTGCGCATGTTCCGGATCCGGAATGCGTACTCGATGAGCAGCCGCACCGCGTCGCGCCCGTAGCCGCGGCCCCAGTACTCGCGCTCACCGATGGTGATGCCGAGTTCGGCGGTCTGGGCGGCGGGATCCAGGTGCGTCAGCCCGCACTGCCCGATCAGCTTGTCGGCCACCGCGATGGCGAAGTCGATCGAGTCCTTGTCTTGCGCCCGGCGCCGCCAGAACTCGTCCACCGAGGCGGCCGAGCGTGGCACCGGCGGATCGCCGCCGCCGAGAAGCTCGATCTGCAGGTCGTTGGCGTATGCGGCGAGAGCCGAATAGTCGCCGGTCTCGACCGGCCGAAGCGTGACGAGGTCGCCCTTGAGCATCCGGCCACCCTAGATCCGCACCGATCTCGCCACTGCGGCGCCCTGCGCGGTGCGGACATCATCGGCGGCGACCAGCCGTGAAGCACCGCACACCGTGCTGCGACGCGCCGGGCAGACCCCGTAGGTTCGTCGCGCGGGCCGCACGAATGGCCACAAATGATCAGGCCGCCGCGCGGCGAGGCGACGGGGCAACGTGGCCCTCGTTACTGTTTCGGAGATCACGCGGGCTTGCGAAGACCGGGCCCGGCAATGCTCCAGCATGGCGAGGAGGCCTGACCATGGCACCCGTGCAGGTAGGCGTGGTGAAGGAGACGGCGCCGGGCGAACGCCGGGTCGCGCTCACGCCCGAGTCCGTGCGGCGGCTGCGAGACGCCGGCGTCGACGTGCTGGTCGAGTCGCGCGCGGGCGCCTCGGCCTGGCTGCCCGACGAGGAGTACGTCCAGATGGGCGCGAGCGTCGTCGACGCCACCCACCTCTACGAGAGCGCCGACATCTTGCTGTGCGTCGCCCGCCCGCCGATCGAGCGCCTGCGCAGCGGGCAGACCGTCGTCGCACTGCTGCAGCCGTTGCTCGACCCGAAGCTCATGTCCGAACTCGCGGCGAAGGGCGTCACTGCGATCAGCCTCGACGGCCTGCCGCGCACCCTCACCAGGGCGCAGGGCATGGACGCGCTCAGCTCGCAGGCCAACGTCGCGGGATACAAAGCGGTGCTCGTCGCGGCCGACACGTTCGAGCGGTTCTTCCCGTTGCTCATCACCGCGGCAGGCACGTCCAAACCGGCGACGGTACTGGTGCTGGGCGCGGGCGTCGCCGGTTTGCAGGCGATCGGCACCGCGCGGCGCCTCGGCGCGGTCGTGCGCGCCTACGACGTGCGCCCGGCCTCCAAAGATGAGGTCAAGTCGCTGGGCGCCCAGTTCGTCGAACTCACCTCGATCGAAGCCGGCGCCGGCGAGGGCGGCTACGCGCGGGCACTCACCGCCGAGGAGCAGGCCGCCCAACAGGCCGAGCTCGCCGAGCACATCGCCAAGCACGACGTCGTCATCACGACCGCGCAGGTGCCCGGACGCCGGCCGCCGCTGATGGTCACCGCCGACACCGTCAAGAGCATGCGGGCAGGCTCGGTGATCATCGACATGGCGGCCAGCGATCTCGGCGGCAACGTCGAGATCTCCAAGCCGGGCGAAACCATCGTGACGAACAACGGCGTCACCGTCGTCGGCGCCGGCAACCTGCCGTCCGCGATGCCCACGAGTGCATCCAACGCGTACGCCCGAAACATCAGCGCATTACTTCTGCATCTGTTACGTGAAGGGCAACTGGCCATCGACCTCGACGACGAGATCCAGCGCGGCGTCGTGATCACCCACGGCGGTTCAGTGGTGCACGAAGCCACAGCCAAGCTCTTGACCCCCGACGCGGAGGCGACCTCATGACCGGAAGCTTCGTCGGAGATCTGACGATCTTCGTCCTCGCATTGCTCGTCGGCTTCGAGGTGATCAGCAAGGTTCCGGCGACCCTGCACACGCCGCTGATGTCAGGCGCGAACTCCATCCACGGCGTTGTCGTCGTCGGCGCGGTGCTCCTCGCGTCGTTCGTCGACGGACCGCTCGGCTACGTGTTGATGTTCATCGCGGCGGCATTCGGCGCGGCCAACGTCGTCGGTGGCTACGTCGTCACCGACCGGATGCTGCAGATGTTCAAGAGGCGTCCGGTGCCGGTGAAGGAAGAGCAGAAGTGAGCGGCGTCGAGATCGGCGTCCGACTCGCATCGCTGTTCGGCGCCGTGTCGTTCGTGGTCGGCCTGCACATGATGAACTCCCCGGCTACCGCGCGCCGCGGCAATCAGGTCTCCGCGTTCGGCATGTTCGTCGCGATCGTCGCGGTGTTCGTCCTCGTGAGCAATGGCGGGACGATGACCGCCGTGCGCTGGACGGTGCTCGCCATCGGCCTGGTCATCGGCGCCGCAGCCGGGCTGTTCTCGGCGCGCAAGGTCGCGATGACCGACATGCCTCAGCTGGTCAGCCTGTTCAACGCCGTCGGTGGCGGCGCGGCCGCGCTGGTCGCGGTCGCCGACTACGCCCACTACAGCCATTCGACGCACGGCATCCAGACCGCGACGGTGCTCGACGTGATCATCGGCTGCGTCACGTTCTCCGGATCGCTCGTCGCGGCCGCGAAGCTGCAGGGCTACTGGAGCCAGCCGATCGTGCTGCCGGGCGGACGGTTCGTGTCCGCCGTGCTGCTCGTGGCCGCGGTCGGCTCGGGTATCTGGGTGATCGCCTCGGGGCACCACATCCTCGGCGCACTGGTCATCGTCGCGGTCGCGGCGCTGGGCTTCGGCATCCTGATGGTGTTGCCCATCGGCGGCGCCGACATGCCGGTGGTCATCTCGCTGCTGAACGCATTCACCGGCACCGCCGTCGCTATGGCCGGCTTCGTGCTGCAGAACGCCACCCTGGTTGTGGCCGGTGCCCTCGTCGGTGCGTCCGGCAGCATCCTCACCAAGCTGATGGCCGACGCCATGAACCGCTCGGTCGTCAACATCATCGCGGGCGGTTTCGGCACCGGTGCGTCCGGCACCGTCCTGGCCGGTGCGGGCGGCGGCGGCTCGGTCCGCTCCATCGCCGCCGACGACGTCGCGTTGCAACTTGCCTACGCCAACAAGGTGATCGTGGTACCCGGCTACGGACTGGCCGCGGCGCAGGCGCAGCACGAGGTGCGCGAGCTCGCCACGCTGCTCGAGGAGCGCGGGGTCGACGTGTCCTACGCGATCCACCCGGTGGCCGGCCGCATGCCGGGGCACATGAACGTGCTGCTCGCTGAGGCCAACGTGCCCTATGACCTGCTCAAGGAGATGGACGAGATCAATCCCGAGTTCGACCGCGCCGACGTCGTGCTGGTAGTCGGTGCGAACGACGTGACCAATCCTGCGGCGCGCCGGCCCGGCAATGCGGTCTCGGGCATGCCGATCCTCGACGTCGATCACGCGAAGAGCATCATCGTGATCAAGCGTTCGATGGCGTCGGGCTATGCGGGCATCGACAACGAGCTCTACACCGACCCGAAGACGAGCATGTTCTTCAGCGACGCGAAGAAGGGCCTGGCCAGCCTGATCTCAGCAACCAAGACGCTCGTCGGCTAGGAGGCCGCTGAACAATGCCGCTCGTCGCGAGCGGCGGCCAGGTGCGCGAGGTCCTAGTGGTCCGTCTGCGTTTTGATCTGGTGCAAGGCGGCTCGGCCGCGTCTGACTTTGGCAATGATGTCTTCGGCGGTGGCTTTCCAGATGAACGGTTTGGGGTCGGTGTTCCAGTGCTCGGCCCAGGTGGTGATGGCCTCGCTGAGGTTGGCGACGCTGGTGAATGCGCCGCGGCGTAGGCGCCGGTCGGTGAGTTCTTTGAACCAGCGTTCGATCAGGTTCAGCCACGAGCTCGAGGTGGGTGTGTAGTGCAGATGCCAGCGGCGCCGGTCGCGGTGGGCGAGCCATTTCGTGATCTCAGGTGTGGAGTGGGCGGAGAGGTTGTCCAGGACGACGTGCACCGACAGGCCGCGGGGCACGGTGGCGTCGATCTGTTTGAAGAACCGCAACACCTCGGCGCCGGCGTGGCCTTTGCGCAGGTCGGTGAGCACCTCACCGGTGGCCAGGTTCATCGCCGCGAACAGGTCGATGGTGCCGTTGCGTTTGTAGTCGTGGGTCATCGTGCCGGCCCGGCCACGTTTCATCGGCAGCGAGGGCTGAGTGCGGTCCAGGGCCTGACACTGGGTCTTCTCATCGAAGCTGAACACCACTGCCCGCGACGGCGGGTTGAGATAGAGGCCGACGACGTCGACGAGTTTCTCCTCGAACCGCGGATCGTTGCTGATCTTGAACGTGTCGACCTTCCACGGCTTGAGCTCGTGATCGGCCCAGATCCGCGCCACCGTGTCCTTGCCGATCCCGACGTGTGCCGCCATCGAACGGGTGCTCCAGTGCGTCGAGCCGTCCGCAGGCCGTTCCTGATGGGTCAGGCGAACGACCTCTTCGACCGTCCCGGCCGGGATCGAGGGCTTACGCCCGCGACCTTTCGCGATCACCCCGACACCCTCAACACCCTTATCGGCAAAACGTATCCGCCACCGCCGCACCGTGTCCGAATCAACCCCGCACCGGCGGGCAATCTCCTGATTCGCGACCCCATCCGCAGCCAACAACAACCCTCTGGCCTGCACCACCGCGCGATGCGGCAACGACGTCGACCTCGACATGCGCACCAACGCCGAACGCTGATCAACACTCACCGGCATCGCCGCCGCAGTCTCGAAAGGCACGACCCATATTACCGCACTAAATCACAGACGGACCACTAGGCGGAGGAGGAGAGCTGTAGCGCAGCTACTGCCGACGACGACAACCACGGAGATCCCGCGCCTGGGCGTCGCGCAGCAGAGCAGCGCATTGTTCAGCGGTCTCCTAGTGTCGTGCGCCATTAATTCGTGGTGAAAGTTGTAGGGTTGGCCGGTGGCGAGGACGGGGCGGCCGAAGGCGTCGTTGGTGTTGAGCGATGCGGAGCGGGAGCAGTTGTTGCGGTGGTCGCGGCGGCGGAAGTCGGCGGCGGGGCTGGCGTTGCGGTCGCGGATCGTGTTGGCGTGTGCGGTGCCGGGGGCGTTGAACACGCAGGTTGCGGCCGCTGTTGGGGTGGCGCCGAACACGGTGAACAAGTGGCGTCGACGGTTCGTTGCTGATCGGTTGGACGGGCTGGTCGATGAGCCGCGGCCGGGGCGCCCGCCGGTGGTCAGGGTGGATCAGGTGGAACAGGTCATCGTGGCCACGCTTGAGTCCACGCCGCCGAACGCGACGCATTGGTCGCGGGCGAAGATGGCCGAGCGCAGCGGGCTGTCCAGGTCGACGATCGGGCGGATCTGGAAGGCGTTCGAGCTCAAGCCGCACCGTGTCGAGACGTTCAAGCTGTCCACCGACCCGTTGTTCGTGGACAAGGTCTTCGACGTGGTCGGGCTCTATCTCAACCCGCCCGACGGTGCGGTGGTGCTGTGCGTGGATGAGAAGTCCCAGGTACAGGCACTGGCCCGCTCCCAGCCGGCGTTGCCGATGATGGCGGGCATGCCCGAGCGGCGCACCCATGATTACGTCCGGCACGGTGTCACCAGCCTGTTCGCGGCGTTCAACACCGCCGACGGCACCGTGATCAGCTCCTTGCACCGCCGGCACCGCACGATCGAGTTCAAGAAGTTCCTGGCCAAGATCGATACCGCGGTCCCCGGCCATCTCGACGTGCACCTGGTGGCCGACAACTACGGCACCCACAAGAGCCCGGCGATCAAGGCATGGCTCGCCGCCCATCCACCCTTCCACATGCACCACACGCCGACCTACTCCAGCTGGATCAACCAGGTCGAACGCTGGTTCGCCTACCTCACCAGCGACCTGCTGCAACGCGGCGACCACCGCAGCGTGCCCGCATTGGAGAAAGACATCCGATCTTGGATCAACAACTGGAACGAGAACCCGAAGCCGTTCATCTGGACCAAGACCGCCGACCAGATCCTCGAATCACTCGGCCGACTTATCGCACGAATTAATGGCGCACGACACTAGTAGGCCGTCGCCTGCACCATCTCGTCCTCGTTGGCGAGCGTTCGCACGCTGCGGCTGGCGAGTGTCGCCAGTGTCGCCAGCAGCACGAGAGCGGTCGCCGCGAGCAGCGCGCCACGAGTACCGATCGCATGGCTGGCCGGGCCTGCCGCGACCTCGCCGAGCGGGATTGCGATGAAGGACCCGAGCGCGTCATAGGACGAGACGCGAGCCAGAACGTCTCCGGGCACATGCTGGTGCATCGACGTCTGCCAGGCGACGCCGAACTGTTCCAGGCCCAGCCCGCCGACGAATGACGCCGCGAGCAGGACGGGCAGGCTCGCGTGCGCGGCCAGGGCGAGCAGTATCAGCCCTTCGGGGAGCATGCAGACCATGCCGAACAGCAGCAGGCGCCGCATCCGAAGCCGCACGGCGAACAGCCCCCCGACGACGTACCCGACGGCCTGTGCGGCGATCACAACTCCCCACGCCCGTCGCCCGATCGTGTCGTCGGCGACGACCGGACCCAGCACCGCCACCCCGCCGACCTCGGCGGCGTTGATCACCCCGAATGCTGCGACCACCACCCACAGCCAGGTCCGCGAGACGAATTCCGACCACCCGGCGGCGAGATCACGCAGCACACTGCTCGACACGGACCGGCGCGGAGCCGTGCCGATCCGGACCAGGGCGAAGAAGCCGGCGGCAATTGCGAAGGAGGCGGCGTCGATCGCGATACCCCAGGCTGAGCCCCATACGGCCACGATCAGGCCCGCCATCGACGTGCCTAGCACGCCGGACGCATTGATTCCCAGCCGCGACAACGCATTGGCACGAGTGCGCTCGGACGGTGCGACCGTCTGCGGGATCAGAGCGGCCGAGGCGGGCAGGGCGAACGCGCTCGACGTGCCGTTGAGTGCTGACAGCGCGGCGAGCAGGGCAACGGAGTCGACTCGCTGAAAGATCAGCAACGCGACCACTGCCTGGGTGACAGCGCTCGCCACGCTCGAGCCGACCAGAACCACGGTTCGCGGCAACCGATCGGCAACGACACCCCCGATGAGCAGGAAGATCACGTTGGCCAGCGAGCGGGCGCCAACCACAAGTCCGAGGCTGGTGGCCGATCCGGTCAGATCCAGCACCGCGAAGGCCAACGCGATCGGGGCGATGCTGCCGCCGACGCGGTTGATGGTGCTCGCCAGAACCAACCATCGAAACGGCGCCGACCGCAACGGGGCCAGCGCATCACTCACCGGGTGACCGTGCCAGATCGCCCGTCCGGAGCACCACCCGATTTCGTGGAACTCAAGCCGTCAGGAACGCGAACCGCTGCTGCAGGCTGCGCACCGCATCGCGCAGTGCCTGCGGTTCCGGGCCGGCACGCAGCACCTCGCGTGACACGCTCGGCAACACTCCCCTGGCCGCGCCGAAGATGCGCTGCACGTCCTGCGCCGTGCCCCCCTGCGCCCCGATACCCGGCGCCAGGACAGGGCCGTTGAGCTTGGCGAGGTCGACGTGTGCCTCGCCGATCGTCGCGCCGACGACCACGCCGAGCGATCCGAGCGGATCGGCTCCCGCGTTGCGCAAGGCGATCTCGTCGATGACGAACTGGCCGACCGTGCGCCCGTCCGCCGTCACGGCGCGCTGAACCGGTGGCCCCTCCGGGTTCGACGTCAGCGTGACGACGAACGCCCCGGCGCCGTGGCGCGTGACCGCCTCGAACACCGGCTCGAGCGCGCCGACGCCCAGGTACGGAGTCACCGTGATCGCGTCGGCGGCCAGCGGCGAGGAAGGGTCCAGGTACGCCTCGGCATAGGCGGCCATGGTCGAGCCGATGTCGCCTCTCTTGACGTCAAGGAGGACGAGCGCTCCGGCGGCCCGGGCGTCGCGGATCGTGCGTTCGAGGGCGGCGATGCCGGCCGAGCCGAATCGCTCGAAGAATGCCGACTGCGGCTTGACGACGGCCACCTCGCTCGCGAAGGCGGCCACGCAGGTAGCAGCGAATCGCTCGACGCCGTCGGCGGAATCCGGCAACCCCCAGGCGGCGAGCAGCGATGCGTGCGGATCGATGCCGACGCACAGCGGGCCTCGAGTGCGTACAGCGGTGTCAAGGCGTGCGCCGAAGGACGTGCTCGTCACTGCTCGACCGCTCCGATCTTGTGGATCTTGTGCAGACGCGCCGGTGGTTCGTGGCGGGTCTGCACAAGATCGTCCGGGTCAGGCGCGGCCGGACGATGCGCGTACCCGACCGCGTCGGCCAGCGCCGCGAAACCGCGCTCGGAAAGCGCGTGGTCCAACTCGGCAAGTACCCGCACCGGCGCGGTCGGGTCGCCGAACACCGCGGTGCCCACTGACACTGCCGACGCACCGGCGAGGATGAACTGCAAGGCGTCGAGCCCGGAGCGGATGCCGCCCATGCCGAGAATCGGGATATGCGGCAAGGCAGCGTGCACCTGCCACACGCATCGCACCGCGACGGGGCGGATCGCCGGTCCGGACAACCCGCCGGTGACGCCGCCCAGCGCGGGGGCCATCGTGTCGGTGTCGATCACCATGCCGAGCAGGGTGTTGATGAGCGACAGGCCGTCGGCACCGGAGTCGGCGCACGCCCGGGCGATGTGCACGATGTCGGTGACGTCGGGCGAGAGCTTGGCGAACACCGGGACCGCCGGATCGATGGCACGGCGCACTGCGCCGATCACGCGCGAGGACGCGATCGCGTCACACGCGAATACCTGGCCACGGCTCTCGACGTTCGGGCAGGAGATATTGACCTCGATCATGGACACGGCCGGATTGCCGTGCAGGCGCCGGGCAAGCGCGACGTATTCGTCGGTGTGCCCCCCGGCGATCGAGACGACGGTGCGCGCCCCGTGTGCGGCCAGCCAGGCCAGGTCGTTCTCGATGAACGAGTCGATGCCGGGCCCCTGCAGGCCGATCGAGTTGAGCATGCCGCTCGGGGTCTCGGCCATCCGCGGCGTCGGGCGCCCCGAACGCGGACGCAGCATGATCGACTTGGTGACGACCGCCCCGAGCGCCGACACGTCGAAGAACTGGTTCAACTCGCGCCCGGACGCCGCGCAACCCGAAGCGGTCAGCACCGGATTGGGCAGCGTGAGCGACCCGAGTGTGGTCGTCAGGTCGGCCATCACCGGCCCGCCTTCATCGCGTCGGCGCCCACCAGGTCGGGCGGCAGCGTGCCGACGTCGTCCCAGCGCACACGGGCGGCGTCGAACACCGGGCCGTCGACGCACGAGCGGACGAAGCGCGACCGGCCGTCGTCACCACGCACGGGCAGCACGCAGGTCATGCACACGCCGATGCCACAGGCCATCGACTCCTCGACGGCTACCTGTGCGGAGATGGCATGCGCCCGGGCCACCTCGCCGACCGCCCGCAGCATGGGCATCGGCCCGCAGGCGTACACGACCTGGGCGTCGAGTCGCTTGATCGCCGCAGGCAGTTCGTCGGTGACCTGCCCTTGGCTGCCGGCCGACCCGTCGTCGGTGGTCACCGTCACCGCGCCGGCAACGCGACGCGCGGCCAACTCGCCGAACAGCCGCGATGCCGTCGCCGCGCCGACGATGATCTCGATGTCTGCGCCGGCGTCGATCAGCTTCTGCGCCAACGGGATGAGCGGCGCGGACCCGTAGCCACCGCCGACCAGAACGGCCGGCACGGGATCACTCGGCAGCGGGAAGGAGTTGCCGAGCGGCCCGACGAGATCAAGCGTGGCACCGGCCGGCTGGCGCACGAGCCACTGCGTGCCCGGTCCGTGCTCGGCGACGACGAAGCGCACCGTCCCGGCGAAGTCGCCGGTCGGGGTCGCGCCGTAAAGGGCGAAGGCACGCCGCAACGGCAGGGACGTGTTCGGGCCGCCGACCGCGACAGCCACGAACTGCCCGGGCTGGAAATCCGCAGCCACCCGCGGCGCCACGACGGTGAACTGGAAGTACTCGCCGACCTTCTGCACCGCGAAGATCTCGCCCACCTCCTGGACCGGTGCCGATCGTGCAACGCTCGGCGTCGTGGCGACGCCAGAAGTTGCACCATCGGGGACGTGCGCGTTCATGACGCTCCCCGCCATCTCGCCAGTTGGGCGTGTAGATCCTGCAATGACCGCACGCTGATCTCGCCGCGCGACAACTCCTCGATGCCCTGCACCGCCGCACCCGCGGCCTGCACGGTGGTGAGGCACGGAATGCCGGCCGCCACGGCTGCCGTGCGGATCTCGTATCCGTCCACGCGCGGGCCCGAGTTCCCCGGAGATCCCCACGGTGTGTTCAGCACCAGGTCGATCTCGCCGGCGGCGATCATCTCGACGACGTTGCCGGGGCCCTCGGAGAACTTGCCGACGATCTCGGCCGGCACACCGTTACGACGCAGCACGTGCGCCGTGCCCGACGTGGCCACGATGCGGAATCCGAGATCGAAGAGCCGCTTGATCGGGAAGATCGCGGCGCGCTTGTCGCGATTGGCCACAGAGACGAACACCGTGCCCTTGACCGGCAAGGAGCCGTACGCGGCCGCCTGGCTCTTCGCGAATGCGGTACCGAACACCGCGTCGAAGCCCATGACCTCGCCGGTCGATTTCATCTCCGGGCCGAGCAGCGAGTCGACGTGCTCGCCGTCCACGCTGCGGAAGCGATGGAAGGGCATTACCGCCTCCTTGACCGCGATCGGCGCGTCGTCGGGCAGGTTGCCGCCGTCGCCCGCCCGCGGCAGCAACCCTTCCTCGCGCAACGTGGCGATCGAGGTGCCGAGTGCGATCCGCGCGGCGGCCTTGGCCAGCGGCACCGCCGTCGCTTTCGAGACGAACGGCACGGTACGGCTCGCGCGCGGATTCGCCTCCAGGACGTAGAGCACGTCGCCGACGAGGGCGTACTGGACGTTGAGCAGGCCGCGCACGCCCACACCGGCCGCGATCGCGTGCGTCGAGCGGCGCACGGCGTCGAGGTCGCGCGTGCCGAGCGTGATCGGCGGCAGCGCACACGCGGAGTCGCCGGAGTGGATGCCGGCCTCCTCGATGTGTTCCATCACTCCCCCGAGATAGAGATCGACGCCGTCGTAGAGGGCGTCGACGTCGATCTCGATCGCGTCGTCGAGGAACCGGTCGACCAGCACCGGGTGATCACCGGCGATCTCGGTGGCCCGGGCGATGTAGGACGACAGCATCGTCTCGTCGTAGACGATCTCCATGCCGCGCCCGCCCAGCACATATGACGGGCGAACCAGCACCGGGTAGCCGATCGAGTCGGCCACCGACTTGGCCTCGTCGAACGAGGTCGCGGTGCCGTGCTTCGGCGCCGGCAGGCCCGCATCGCGCAGCACCCGGCCGAACTCGCCGCGATGTTCGGCGAGATCGATCGCCTCGGGTTGCGTGCCGAGCACCGGCACGCCCGCGTCCTTCAGTCGCTGCGCCAACCCGAGCGGCGTCTGCCCGCCGAGCGTGCAGATCACCCCGGCGACCGTGCCGCTCTGCTGTTCGGCATGAACCACTTCCATGACGTCCTCGAACGTGAGCGGTTCGAAGTACAGGCGGTCGGACGTGTCGTAGTCGGTGGAGACCGTCTCGGGATTGCAGTTGACCATCACGGTCTCGTAGCCGGCCTCGCGCAGCGCCATGACCGCGTGCACGCAGGAGTAGTCGAACTCGATGCCCTGGCCGATCCGGTTCGGCCCGCTGCCCAGGATGATGACCTTCGGCCGGTCCGGCTGCGGCTGCACCTCGGTCTCTTCGTCGTAGGACGAGTAGTGGTACGGCGTCGTGGCGGCGAACTCGGCCGCACAGGTGTCGACCGTCTTGTAGACGGGCCTGATGCCGGCCCGCAGACGAAGCAGCCGCACGCCGTCCTCGCCGGCCAGTTCCGGACGCAGCGCGGCCAGTTGCCGGTCTGCGATGCCGTGCCGTTTCGCCTTGTGCAGCAAGGCCGGCGTGAGCGCGGGCGCACCGACGATCTCGGCGCGCAATTCGACGATCTGGGCTATTTGATCGACGAACCACGGATCGATCCCGGACAGCGCGGCGACGTCGTCGATCGCGAATCCCCGGCGCAAGGCCTGTTCGACCCGGTAGATGCGCCCGTCGGACGGCGTCGCGACGGCAGCGCGCAAGGCGGCATCGTCGAGGTCCGGGTCGGGGCGCGTCCAGAAGCCGACGTCCTTCGTCTCCATCGAGCGCAGCGCCTTGCCGAGCGCCTCGGTGAAGTTGCGTCCGATCGACATGGCCTCGCCGACGCTCTTCATGTGCGTGGTGAGCACCGGGTCGGCGCCGGGAAATTTCTCGAACGCGAAACGCGGCACCTTCACCACGACGTAGTCGAGTGCCGGCTCGAACGCCGCGGGCGTCTTGCGGGTGATGTCGTTGGGGATCTCGTCCAGCGTGTAGCCGACCGCCAGCTTCGCCGCAATCTTGGCGATCGGGAACCCGGTGGCCTTGCTCGCCAGGGCCGAGGACCGCGACACCCGCGGGTTCATCTCGATCACGATCATCGCGCCGGTGGACGGGTCGACCGCGAACTGGATGTTGCAGCCACCGGTGTCGACGCCTACTGCGCGCAGCACGGCGATGCCGACGTCGCGCATGTACTGGTACTCGCGGTCGGTGAGCGTCATGGCCGGCGCAACCGTGATCGAGTCTCCGGTGTGCACGCCCATCGGGTCGACGTTCTCGATCGAGCAGACGACGACGACGTTGTCGTGCTTGTCGCGCATCAGTTCGAGCTCGAACTCCTTCCAGCCGAGCACGCTCTGCTCGACCAGCACCTCATGCACGGGGCTGGCGGCGAGGCCACGCGCGACCATCGTGCGCACTTCGTCCACTGTGGACGCAAGCCCCGAGCCGAGACCGCCCATGGTGAAGCTCGGGCGGACGACGACGCGGTTGCCGACCGTCTCGGCGAATTGGACCGCCTCGTCGAGCGTGTGGCACACCAGCGAGTCCGGAACCTCGGCACCGACCGAGCGCACGATCTGCTTGAACTGCTGGCGATCCTCACCACGCCGGATCGCATCGATGTCGGCGCCGATCAGCTCGACGCCGTAACGCTCGAGCACGCCGCTTTCGTGCAGCGCCACCGCGAGGTTCAGCGCAGTCTGGCCGCCGAGTGTCGGCAGCAGCGCGTCGGGCCGCTCAGCCTCGATCACCTGCTCGACGAACTCGGGGGTCAGCGGCTCGACATAGGTGGCGTCGGCGAACTCGGGGTCGGTCATGATCGTGGCCGGGTTGGAGTTGACCAGGCTGACCCGGAACCCCTCGGCGCGCAGCACCCGGCAGGCCTGGGTGCCCGAGTAGTCGAACTCGCAGGCCTGCCCGATGACGATCGGACCGGAGCCGATCACCAGGATGTGCTGGATGTCAGTGCGCTTAGGCATCTAGTTCTTCTCCAGCAGGTCGACGAAGCGGTCGAACAGGTAGGCGGCGTCGTGCGGACCGGCCGCCGCCTCGGGGTGGTACTGCACGCTGAACGCCTTGACGTCGCGTGCGCGAAGCCCCTCGACCACGTTGTCGTTCAGGCAGATGTGGCTGACCTCGACGGCGCCGAACTCGGTGTCGGCCGGCGCGTCGACCGGTGCGTCGACCGCGAAGCCGTGGTTGTGCGCGGTGATCTCGACCTTGCCCGTCACGCGATCCTTTACCGGCTGGTTGATGCCCCGGTGGCCGTAACCGAGCTTGTACGTCCCGAAGCCGAACGCCCGGCCGAGCACCTGATTGCCGAAGCAGATGCCGAACACCGGTACCTCGCGGCGCAGCAACTCGCGCACGGTTGCCACCGCGTCGTCAGCCGTGGCCGGGTCGCCCGGGCCGTTGGCCAGGAATACCGCGTCCGCTGCGGTGGCCAGCACATCGTCCACAGTGGACGTCGAGGGCAGGACATGCGTCGTGATACCCCGTTCGGCCATGCGGTGTGGCGTCATCGACTTGATGCCGTAGTCGAGCGCGGCGACCGTGAAGCGATGCTCGCCGATCGCGTCGACGCGGTAGGCCTGCGGGGTCGTCACCTCGGCGGACAGATCCGCGCCGGCCATCGGCGCCGAGGCGAGCACGCGATGCAGCAGCGCAACACTGTCGAGGTCGGTGGACGACACGCCACAGCGCATCGCCCCGCGCTCGCGCAGGTGCCGGGTGAGCGCGCGGGTGTCGATGCCACTGATGCCGACGATGCCCTGAGCGGTGAGTTCGTCGTCGAGCGTGCGCCGGGCCCGCCACGACGATGCGCGCCGGGCCGGATCGCGCACGACGTAACCCGCGACCCAGATGCGGCGCGACTCGGCGTCCTCGTCGTTCATCCCGGTGTTGCCGATGTGCGGCGCGGTCTGGACGACGACCTGGCGGTGATAGGACGGGTCGGTGAGCGTCTCCTGGTAGCCCGTCATGCCGGTGGCGAACACCGCCTCGCCGAAGGACACGCCGCGCGCCCCGTAGGCGTCGCCGCGAAACGTCCGGCCGTCCTCGAGCACCAATATCGCCTGCCCGCCCGGGCGGGTCTTCGCGCGAGCGCTCATCGCGTGGTGGTCACCACCTCGACGAGCCGGCCGTCGCGCACCGTTGCCCGTCCGCGCAGGAAAGTGGCGAGCACCCGGCCCGGCAGCGTGCGGCCCGCGAACGGGGTGTTGCGCGACTTCGATGCCAGAGCCGAGGGCACGACCGTCCAACGCGCCTGCGGATCGACGAGAACGAGGTTGGCCGGCTCACCCTCCTCGATCGGACGCCCCTGCCCGGCCAGGCGGCCGATGCGCGCCGGCGTCGCGCTCATCCGCTCGGCGACGGCCCGCCAGTCGAGCAGCCCCGGCGCCACCATCGTCTCGATGACCACCGAAAGCGCAGTCTGCAGTCCGAGCATGCCCGGCGCCGCCGCGCCCCACTCGGTCTCCTTGTCCTCGACCGCGTGCGGCGCATGGTCGGTGGCGACGCAGTCGATCGTGCCGTCGGCGAGCGCATCGCGTAGCGCAGCGACATCGCGCGCCGTACGCAGTGGCGGATTGACCTTGTACACCGGGTCGTAGGACTCGGCGAGGTCGTCGGTGAGCAGCAGGTGGTGCGGGGTGACCTCCGCGGTGACCTGCCAGCCCTTGCCCTTCGCCCACCGCAGAATCTCCACCGAGCCCGCCGTCGACACGTGGCAGACGTGCAGGCGCGAGCGCACGTGACCGGCCAGCAGCACGTCGCGGGCGATGATCGCCTCTTCGGCCGCAGCCGGCCAGCCGGTCAGCCCGAGGCGCCCCGACACCACGCCCTCGTTCAGTTGCGCGCCGACGGTGAGCCGCGGCTCTTCGGCATGCTGGGCGATCACGCCGTCGAAGGCGCGCACGTACTCCAGCGCGCGCCGCATGAGCGCCGGGTCGGCCACACACGATCCGTCGTCGCTGAAGACGCGCACGTGCGCCGTCGAATCGGCCATCGCGCCGAGCTCGGCCAGGTGCGTGCCGGCCCGGCCCACCGTGACCGCCCCGATCGGCGCGACGTCGACCAGCCCGGTCTCGCGGCCGAGGCGCCACACCTGCTCGACGACGCCCGCGGTGTCGGCCGCCGGGTCGGTGTTCGGCATCGCGAACACTGCGGTGTACCCGCCGAGCGCGGCGGCGGCCGAGCCGGACTCGACGGTCTCGGCATCCTCGCGGCCCGGTTCACGCAGGTGTGTGTGCAGATCGACCAGGCCCGGCAGCAGAACGGCGCCGTCGCATTCGACCACGTCATCGCCGGACAGCCCGGCTCCGATCTCGGCGATCACGCCGTCGCGCAACAGCACGTCAACGGGCTCCTCGCCGTACGGGCGGGCGCCCTTGAGCAGCGTGCTCACTCACTACCTCCCAGCAGCAGATACAGGACAGCCATGCGCACGCTCAATCCGTTCGTCACCTGCTCGACGATCGTCGAGCGTTTCGGATCGTCGGCCACCTCGGCGGCGATCTCCATGCCGCGGTTCATCGGGCCGGGATGCATCACGATGGCGTGATCGCCGAGCAGGGCCATGCGGCGCGCGTCCAGGCCGTAGCGCCGCGCGTACTCGCGCGCCGAAGGAACGAACTGGCGGCCGGCGTCGCCGGCACCGTCCGGGCCCGACATCCGCTCTCGCTGTACCCGGAGCATCATCACCGCGTCGCAGTTCGGCAACACCGAATCGAGGTCGAAGCTCGTCGCCGCGGACCAGTCCTCGACGCCCACCGGTAGCAGCGTGGGCGGCGCGACCAGCGTGACATGCGCACCGAGCGTCACCAAGAGCAACACGTTCGAGCGGGCGACCCGGGAGTGCAACACGTCGCCTACGACGGCCACCCGAAGATCGGCCAGGTCGCCGGTGCCGCCCCGCAGCCGGCGCCGCATCGTGAACGCGTCGAGCAGCGCCTGGGTGGGATGCTCGTGCGTGCCGTCGCCGGCGTTGATGACGCTGCCGTGCACCCAACCGGCCAGCCGGTGGGCCGCACCCGAGTAGGAGTGCCGGATCACGACGGCGTCGGCGCCCATCGCCTCGAGGGTGAGCGCCGTGTCTTTCAGCGACTCTCCCTTCGACACGCTTGAGCCTTTTGCCGAGAAGTTCACGACGTCGGCGGAAAGTCGCTTGGCCGCCAGCTCGAACGACGTGCGGGTGCGCGTGGAGTCCTCGTAGAAGAGATTCACCACGGTTCGCCCGCGTAGCGGCGGCAGCTTCTTGACCTCGCGACCGGCAAGTGCACGGTCGAGATGCTCAGCTGTGTCGAGGATCTCGACGGCGTCGTCCCGGTCGAGGTCGGCGGCGGAGAGCAGGTGGCGCTTCATCGGGCCGGCCCGTCGAGGAAGACCGCGTCGGATCCGTCCGTCTCGGTAAGCAGGACGCGAACGCTCTCTTCGGCCGACGTGGGTAGATTCTTACCCACGTAATCGGCCCGGATCGGTAACTGTCTGTGACCACGGTCGACGAGCACTGCGAGTTGCACAGATTGCGGCCGGCCCAGATCGCGGATCGCGTCAAGCGCCGCGCGGATCGTGCGCCCGGAGAACAGCACGTCGTCGACGAGAATGACGAGCCGATCGGTGATGCCGCCGACCGGCTCTACGGTCTCGCCCAGTGGGCGGACTCCCCGCAGGCGAAGATCATCACGGTAGAGCGTGGTGTCGAGCGAGCCGACCGGCATGTCCGGACCGTCGAACGCTCTTATCCGGCCTACTAATCGCCGGGCAAGTGGCACACCGCGGGTGGGGATACCGAGCAACACTGCCCGAGGATCGGCCTTTGCGGTTCGCTCGATGATCTGGTGGGCCATTCGGTCGACCGTGCGAGCGAGATCGTGTGCGTCGAGCACGGGCGCGGAGCGCGCATCCGGCGTTGGCGCAGGGCTGGGCAACGTGGACCTCCTTGTCCGCCTCACGGGACGGTCCTTTAAAGGATGTCGAATCGTGGTGAGCCTACCGGGCCGGGAAACCGGCCGATTGTTGACGCGCCGATCACTGGCGGTTACCGTCGCGGTGGCCCATCCGCCAAGCCGCCACGAATGAGGATGTTCACCACGTGACCGGGGACAACGCACCTGACGAAGAGCCACCCAACCGCGAGTACGCGAAGGCGTTAGGCGCCCGATTGAGGGGCATTCGCGCCCAGCAACACCTTTCCTTACATGGGGTCGAACGCAAGTCGGGCGGTCGCTGGAAGGCGGTCGTCGTCGGCTCCTACGAGCGAGGCGACCGCGCCGTGTCCGTGCAGCGACTGGCCGAACTCGCCGAGTTCTACGGTGTGCCGGTCGGCGAACTGCTACCCAAGGAGCACCCCCAGGTCGCCACCGGGCCAGGCCTTTCCAAGATCGTTCTCAATCTGGAACGGCTGCAGACCATCCCGAGCGAGGACGCCGGCCCGCTCGCCCGCTTTGCCGCGGCCATCCAGCGGCAGCGGGGCGACTACGGCAACAAGGTGCTCTCGATCCGTGCCGAGGATCTGCGCTCACTGGCCATCATGTACGACACCTCGGTCGAGGGACTCACCGAGAAACTCGTCCGCTGGCAGGTGCTCGCACCGGACTCGCTGATCCTCGACGGCGAGCCGTAGAGCGAATCGATCGCGCTAGAGGATCGATCTACTCGGCCCCCATCGGCGCGGCTGCGGCCACGCTGTGGTCACCAGTTGGTCGCCCAAGATGGTGCCACCTGAGCGCGCCGGACGGATCGTGCCGGTGAGGCGGCCGGCGCTAGCTGGTTGTGGTCGTTGCGGGTTGGTCGCGTAGCACCCGGGCCAGCACGCCGTTGATGAATCGTGGCGACTCGTCGGTCGACAACGTCTTGGCGAGTTCGACCGCCTCGTCGATGACGACGGCGCCAGGCACGTCGTCGCGCCAGAGCAACTCGAAGATGGCGATGCGCAGCACGGCGCGATCGACGCCGGGCATGCGCTCGACCGTCCATCCCTCGGCGTATTCGGCGAGGATCTCGTCGATGCGCTCGCTGTGCGCGACCACGCCTTCGACCACGTCGACCGTGTAGTCGTTCACCGGCGGATCGCCGAGGGCGACCCGATCGGACATGGTCACCAGCGGGTCGGCGCGGCGCATGTCGGCTTCGTAGAGCAGATCGACCGCACGCTTGCGCGCTTTGCTTCGGGCAGCCATGACCTCAGCTGCTGACTCGGCCGAGGTAACGCCCGTCGCGGGTGTCGACCTTGACCTTCTCGCCGATGTTGACGAACAGCGGAACCTGGATCTCGGCGCCGGTCTCGAGCGTGGCGGGCTTGGTACCACCCGTGGCGCGGTCGCCCTGTACGCCCGGATCGGTGTGCGAGATGACCAGCTCGACGCTGGTGGGCAGTTCGATGTAGAGCGGAGTGCCGTCGTGCACGGCAACGACCGCCTCGGCGTTGTCGAGCAGGTAGTTCGCGCCGTCGCCGACGGTCTCGGCCGGAACGTGGACCTGGTCGTAGGTCTCGCCGTCCATGAAGACGAAGTCGGTGCCCTCCTTGTACAGATAGGTCATGCCGCGCTTGTCGACGTTGGCGGTCTCGACCTTCGTGCCGGCGTTGAACGTCTTGTCGACAACCTTTCCGGAAAGCACATTCTTCAGCGTGGTGCGCACGAACGCGCCGCCCTTGCCAGGCTTCACGTGCTGGAACTCGACGACGGTCCACAGCTGACCGTCGAGGTTGAGGACCAGCCCGTTCTTAAGGTCGTTCGTGGTAGCCACGAGTGCGCTCGTCTCCTATATCCGCGAATATGCCGGCCACGCCACCTCGTGGTGGCAGGCCAGCGGGCGATTCTACCGACCCGCGTTTGCCCGCCGACCACCCGACAGCTTCGGCTCTGAAGCGGACGGTCGCACGCGGACGAACCAGGCAGGTGCGTCAGCACGTACGACGCCGGATATGGCGCTGGACAACCGACCATGACAGCCGTCCTGCTTGACTCTGTGCACATACGGTGCAACATTGATCACTCTACGTTACCGGACGTGGCTAATTGAAGAGGGCGGTGGCGCCATCTCCACGCGGCCTGATCAACTCGCGATCGGCCTGCTGGAGGCAGCACCCGACGCGATCGTCGGCGTGGACGCCCAGGGCCGCATCGTGCTGGTCAACGCCCAGGCCGAGCGCCTGTTCGGCTACCCACGCGGCGAACTCATCGGCCAACCCATCGAAATGCTCGTCCCCGAAAACGTCCGCGCGATCCACCCTGGCCGCCGCGAAGGCTACGTCGCCGACCCCCGCCCCCGGCCCATGGGCGCCGGAACGGAACTCGCCGGGCGCCGCCGCGACGGCAGCGAATTCCCCGCGGAGATCTCGCTGTCGGCCATCGACAGCGAAGAGGGCATCGTCGTGGCCGCCGCCGTCCGCGACGTCACCGACCGCAAGCGTGCCGAGGCAAAGTTCCGCGGCCTGCTGGAGGCCGCGCCCGACGCGATCGTCGGCGTGAACGATCAGGGCCAGATCGTGCTCGTCAACGCCCAGACCGAGCGCCTGTTCGGCTACCCACGCGGCGAACTCATCGGCCAACCCATCGAAATGCTCGTCCCCGAAAACGTCCGCGCGATCCACCCCGGCCGCCGCGAAGGCTACGTCGCCGACCCCCGCCCCCGGCCCATGGGCGCCGGAATGCAACTCGCCGGACGCCGCCGCGACGGCAGCGAATTCCCGACCGAGATCTCGCTGTCGGCCATCGACAGCGAAGAGGGCATCCTCGTCGCCGCCGCCGTCCGCGACGTCACCGACCGCAAGCGCATCGAACAGCAACTGCGGGAGAAGAACGTCGAACTGGAGAAGGCCAGCAAGGCCAAGAACAACTTCCTCGCCAGCATGAGCCACGAACTGCGCACGCCGCTCAATGCGATCATCGGTTTCACCGGCACATTGCTGATGAGGCTTCCCGGGCCGCTCAACGACGACCAGGAACAGCAACTGCGCACAGTGCAAGACAGCGGCCGTCATCTTCTGATGATCATCAACGATCTGCTCGATCTCGCGAAGATCGAGTCCGGGGCGGTGCAGATCTCACTCGACGCCGTCGACTGCGGGCAGGTCGCCACCGGCGTCACGACATCGCTTCAGCCGTTGGCCAACGACAAGAACCTGACGCTGCACACTGACCTGCCCGACCGCGAGGTCATCGTCCAGTCCGATGCGCGAGCGCTGAGCCAGATCCTGATCAACCTGGTCAACAACGCCATCAAGTTCACCGAGACGGGCAGCGTGCACGTCTGCGTACGCGAGCAGCGCAACACAACGCCAACCCAGATCGCGGTCATCGACACCGGCCCCGGCATCGAGCCGGGCGATCTGCACCGCATCTTCTCCGCGTTCGAACGAGGACCGGAAAGCGCTGGTCGCACCCAGGAAGGCACCGGACTGGGGCTGCACATCGCGCAGAAGCTGTCCGAGCTCATCGGTGCGACCCTCACGGTCGAAAGCGCCCCCGGGGTGGGCAGCACGTTCGCCGTATCTCTTTCGGCACAAGCGCCATGAGCGCGCAGATCCTCGTCGTCGACGACACCGCCGACAACTTGACGCTGATGACCTACCTGCTGCGGGCGGCAGGACACGAGGCCATCTCGGCGGCGACCGGCGAACAGGCGCTCGTGCAGGCGGCGTCGCATCAGCCGGATCTGATCATGCTCGACGTGCAACTGCCCGACACGGACGGGTACACAATCCTCGCCCGGTTACGGGAGGACCCGCGTCTTTCAAAGGTGCCGGTTATCGCGGTAACTGCGTACGCAATGGTCGGCGATCGTGACCACGCGCTGGCGGCCGGATTCGACGCCTACCTCGCCAAGCCGATCGACCCGTACGCCTTCGCCGGCGTCGTCGATTCCCACCTTCCGTCCGCGCTACGGGGACGAGCGCCGGCGTCAGGCACAATCCATCAATCGAACGCTGACGGCGCCGGACCCGAACCCGTTCTGGGCGAACGCAGCGCCACCGTCCTCGCAGTCGACAACAACAGCGTCAATCTCAGGCTGTTGCGCAGCGTCCTCGAACCGCACGGATACAGCTTGACTACGGCCAGATCGGTGCAGGAGGCAAAGGACGCACTGCGCCACAACCGGGCTGAGCTCGTGCTCTGCGATCTGCACCTCGGCGGCGAATCCGGAACCGACCTGTGGACTTTCCTGCAGACCGTTCCACAGCTGGCCGCTTTGCCGTTCGCATTTCTCACCAGCACCGCAAGCGCTGAGGAGCCGACAGTCAGCGATTCCCAGGTCCGGGTCATCCGCCGGCCGATCGAGCCTGCGCAGCTGCTGCGCGAGCTCCGCGCACTTCTCGGCAGCCGGTAGGAGCGCCCGATGGCCACCGTCCTCGTCATCGACGACCGAGCGATCAACCGCGACCTTGTCCGTACGGTCCTGCGTTACCGGGGGCACGAGATCGTCGCCGCCTGCGACGCCGCGGAGGGCCTGGCGTTGGCGCGCGAGCTTCATCCCGACCTCGTGATCACCGACGTGCTCATGCCGGGAATGGACGGCTACGAGCTTGTCCGCGAGATCCGGGCCGACCCGGCGATCGCTGCAACCCCGGTGATCTTCTACACCGCGAACTACCTTCAAGAAGAGGCCCGTCCGGTTGCCGAGGCATGCGGGGTCAGCCGGATCGTCCTCAAGAGCGGCGACACCACGGCACTCACCGAGGCGGTCGAGGCGGCCTTGGCCGAACGCACCGTAGTGGTTCCCGCGGTCGCAACCGAGCAGTTCAACCGCGAGCACCTGCGCGTTCTGAACTCGAAGCTGATCGAGAAGATCCACGAACTCGAAGAGAAGGACCGGTTGCACCAGCTCGTCGACGCCGCCATCAGCGTTGGCGGCGACCTCAACCTCGCCGAGACGCTGCGACGGATCGTGCGGGCCGCGCGCACTCTGGTTGATGCGCGCTACGCCGCGATCGGCGTGCTCGGTCCCGACAACGCATTCGCGGACTTCGTCCAGGACGGGTTGACCACCGAGGAGTACGAGCGGATCGGGCGGTTGCCGAAAGGCCACGGCGTGCTCGGCCTGCTGATCCAGGAACCGACCACGCTGCGCCTGGCCGATCTCAGCACACACACAACCTCGGGCGGCGTGCCGGAGCACCACCCGTCGATGCACTCCTTCGTCGCCGTGCCGATCCGGATTGCTGGTGCGCTGTTCGCCGTCCTCTACCTCACCGAGAAGAGCAACGGCGACGAGTTCAGCGCCGAGGACGAGAACCTGCTGGTTACCCTGGCAACCGCCGCCGCCGGTGCCATCACCAACGCCCGTCAGGCGGACGATTCGCGCCGACAACAGGCTTGGCTCGCCGCCTCCGCCGAAATCACGGCAACGTTGCTCGGTGCCCATCCCGCTGAGGCGTTGCGTCTGGTCGCCGCTGGCGCCCGGCATGTGGCCGGTGCGGAAGTTGCGTGGATCGAAGTCGCCAACCCCGATGGCACGACGCAGGTCAGTGCGTGGGACGGCCCATTCCGTGGCGGCGCCGATCGCCTCGAGATCCCGGCAGGCCACACGCCGCTGCTGCGCGAGGTGTCGGGCGGAGGCGATCCGGTGCTGATCGAAGACGCTGCCAAGGACGAGCGAGCACTAGCGTGTGGGTTGTTCGACGCGCGGACAGTCGGCCCCCTCATGGTCGTGCCGCTGCGTATGGGCGGGCAGACCACGGGCGCATTGCTCATCGGCAACGCCCAGGGCAGCCCGCAGTTTCGCCCGATCGACCTGGAGATGGCGACCACGTTCGCGGCCAACGCGGCGCTCGCGCTGGAATTCGACCGGGCCCTGGCCGACCGGCAACGCCTGAATCTCATCGAGGACCGCGACCGCATCGCCAATGACGTGCACGACCAGGTCATCCAGCGACTCTTCGCGACCAGCCTGGACCTGGTCAGCATCGCGTCCGGCATCGGCGCCACGGCCACGGCCGCGCGCATCGTGCGCCGCGCTGACGACATCGAGCAGGCGATCCGCGACCTGCGCGCGAGCATCTACCGGATGCAGGAAGCCGCCACGCCCTGATACGACCTGTCGGGTCACAAGAGCGCTAGCTGCGCCGATTCTCAGCCGGCGGCATCTGGCCGCGAGGACAGCCACGACAGGGCGAGCACGTAGCCCTCGACGCCGAGGCCGACGATCACGCCGGTCGCCACCGCCGAGATGTAGGAGTGATGGCGGAACTCCTCGCGCTTGTGCACGTTGCTGATGTGCACCTCGATCAGCGGCGCGGTCAACGCCGCACAGGCATCGCGCAACGCGATGGAGGTGTGCGTCCAGGCGCCGGCATTCAGCACGACCGGTGAGTTGTCGTCCGCCGCCTGATGCAGCCATCCGAGCAGTTCGCCTTCGTGATCGCTTTGGCGTACCTCGACCGCCAGGCCGAGTTCCTCGCCCGCTTTGACGCACAGCGCAGCGAGTTCGGCGTAGGTCGTGTCGCCGTATATGAGGGGCTCGCGGCTGCCGAGGCGGCCGAGGTTGGGCCCGTTCAGGACGAGCACTCGAGGAGCGGTCATCGACTCACCTCCGCGTAGGCGGCGGCGAGTACCGCCGGATCCGGATCGTCCACAGTGGACGGTCGGGCGATGCCGTCGAGCACCACGAACCGCAGCCGGTTGCCGCGTGCCTTCTTGTCGACGCGCATCGTCGCAAGCAGCGCCGCGAAGGCGTCGTGACGATAGGTCGTCGGCAACCCGAGGGACTCGAGCACGGCGCGGTGCCGGTCGGCGGTGGTGGCGTCAAGGCGGCCGAGCAACCGGCCGAGCGCTGCGGCATACACCAGCCCGATCGACACCGCCTCGCCGTGGCGCCACCGATAGTTCTCGGCGTGCTCGATCGCATGGCCGAGCGTGTGCCCGTAGTTGAGGATCTCGCGCAGGCCCTTCTCGGTGAGATCCTCACCGACGACCTGAGCCTTGACCCGCACCGACCGCTCGACCAGCTCGCGCTCGGCCGCGTTGCCGATCTTCGTGGCGGCACTCGGGTCGGCCTCGATCAGGTCGAGGATCGCCGGGTCGGCGATGAATCCGCACTTGACCACCTCGGCCAGCCCGGCGACGTAGTCGTCAGTGGGCAGGGTCACCAGCGTGTTCAGGTCGCACAGGACGCCAGCCGGCGGGTGGAAGGCCCCGACGAGGTTCTTGCCCCGGTCGGTGTTGATGCCGGTCTTGCCGCCCACGGCGGCGTCGACCATGCCGGCGAGCGTCGTCGAGACGTGCACGACTCGCACGCCGCGCAGCCAGGCCGCCGCAACCCAGCCAGCGAGATCGGTGGTAGCCCCGCCGCCGAGGCCGACGATGGCGTCCGAGCGGGTGAAGCCGATCTGGCCAAGGACGTCCCAGCAATAGCCGGCCGAGCGCAGCGTCTTCGCGTTCTCGGCGTCGGGCACCTCGATCGTGTGCGCTTCGAAGCCACGCGTGATGAGGTCGTCGCGCATCGCGTCGGCGGTGATACGCAATGTCGGCGGGTAGATCACGGCGACGCGCGCGGCGCCGGCCAGCAAGGGCGGCAGTTCGCCCTGCAGACCGCGGCCGATGAGCACCTCGTACGGAGCGTGGCCGGCGACCGGGATGCGCGTGACCCTCATCGGCCGGCCCGCGTCATCGCGGCACCGTCGCGAGCTTTCGCTCGATGCCGGCGGTGATCTCGTCCTTGGCCATCGTGTCGGTGTCGATGACCATCGTGGCGACGTCGCGGTACAGCGGGTCACGCTCGGCGGCGAGTTCGGCCAGCCGGCCGGGCGGATCGGCGGCCAGCAGCGGGCGATCGGACGCGGGCCCGACGCGAAGCACCAGCGTTTCCGGCCGCGCCTGCAGCAGCACGACCGGCACGGCCGACGCGACCAGGGCGCGACGGGTCGATTCGGCCAGGATGGCGCCGCCGCCGAGGGCGAGCACGCCGTCGAAGCTCACGAGCGCAGTGGCGATCGCTTCGGCTTCGGCCGTCCGGAAGGCGGCCTCGCCGGCGGTGTGGAAGATCTCGCTGACGCTCATGCCCTCTCGTGACTCGACCAGGTGGTCGGTGTCGGCGAACGCGACGCCGAGACGCCGGGCCAGGCGCGGGCCGATGGTGGACTTTCCGGTGCCGGGCAGGCCGATCAGGACCGCGCGGGGGCTCACGGCGCCGGCTCGGGAACTGGTCCGGTCGCGGGGTGCAGTCCACGCTCGCGCAGCCGGTCGAGGTAGGACGCGGCGTTGCGCTGTGTCTCGGGCAGGGAGTCGCCGCCGAATTTCTCCAGGACGGCGTCGGCCAGCACGAGCGCCACCATCGCCTCGGCCACGATGCCCGCAGCCGGCACAGCGCACACGTCCGACCGCTGGTTGATCGCGACGGCCGCCTCGCCGGTGGCGGTGTCCACTGTGGACAGTGCGCGCGGGACGGTCGAGATCGGCTTCATCGCCGCCCGCACCCGCAGCAACTCCCCCGTGCTCATGCCGCCTTCGGTACCACCGGATCGGCCCGATATCCGGCGGATCGCGCCGTCGTCGTCGCGCACGATCTCGTCGTGTGCCTGCGATCCTCGCGTGCGGGCAAGCTCGAAGCCGTCGCCCACCTCGACGCCCTTGATCGCCTGGACGCTCATTAACGCGGCCGCCAGGCGCGCGTCGAGGCGCCGATCGCCCTGGGCGTGGCTGCCGAGCCCGGGCGGCAGCCCGTACGCCACAACCTCCACGACGCCGCCGAGGGTGTCGCCCGCGCGCTTCGTCTCGTCGATCTCGGCCACCATCGCCGCGCTTGCGGCGTCGTCGAGGCAGCGCACCGGCGAGGCGTCGACGAGGTCCTGGTCCCCGGGCCGCGGGATCACCCCGGCCGGCGCCACAACCGTGCCGATGGACACCACGTGGCTGTGTACCTCGATGTCGAGCGCCTGGCGCAGGAACGCCCGGGCAACCGTGCCCAGCGCGACGCGCGCGGCGGTCTCACGAGCACTGGCCCGCTCGAGGATCGGACGGGCGTCGTCGACGTCGTACTTCTGCATGCCGGCGAGGTCGGCGTGGCCCGGGCGAGGCCGGGTCAGCGGGGCGTTGCGCGCCTGCGTCGCGAGCAGTTCGGGGTCGACCGGGTCGGGTGCCATGACGGTCTGCCACTTCGGCCATTCACTGTTGCCGATGCGAATCGCCACCGGGCCGCCCATCGTGCGGCCGTGGCGCACGCCGCCGGTCAACTCGACCTCGTCGGCCTCGAAGCTCATCCGCGCGCCGCGCCCGTAACCGAGCCGGCGCCGGGCAAGGTCGCGGGCAACGTCGGCAGTCGTGACCTCGACGCCCGAGGGCAGTCCCTCGAGGATGCCGACGATGGCGCAGCCATGGGACTCGCCCGCGGTGATCCAGCGCAACACGGTGCCAAGTCTGTCAGAAGGCCGCGTGCGCCGACGCAACGAGCAGCGCACCGGCGATCAAGGCCGGACCGAGCGGGATGCTGCTGTTCAACGACGCCCGGCGCGTGGCCAGCAACGGCACCGACATGGCGGCCCCGAGCAGAAAGCCCGCGAACAGCCCGTAGAACACCGCACTCCAGCCCACCCAGCCGAGATATCCACCGATCACGGCGGCCAGCTTGACGTCGCCGAAGCCCATCGAGCGTGGCGATATCGACGCGACCAGAAAGAACGCGACGAAGATCACGCCCGCCGCCTCACCCGCCCGGGCCAGAGCATCCCAATCGCGACGCACGGCCGCGGCGCCCGCAAGCAGAACCAGGGCAGCCACCGCGCCCGGCACGACAAGACGATCGGGCAGCCGGTGGTGCTGGGCGTCGATCACCGCAAGCGGTGTCGCGAACATCGCGAAGGCCACGAACGCCGGCAGCGCCACCGACCACCCGGCCGCGCAGCCGGCGAGCGCGCCGAGCACACCCGCTACGGAGGCGACGACTGCGAGCCTGCGACGGGTCGTGCGGGCGTGCCACGCGCCGCGCCACCACCGCCGGTCGCTTCGATCGGCGGCGGACAGCGAGATGCGCGCGAGGTAGGGCGCGACGGCGAGCGCGCTGAGCCCGCCCGCGGCTGCCCCGAGCAATGCGGACGATACGGACGACACAGACGACGCAGACGACACGGACGATAAGACTAGGCGAATCCGGTCGCTCACCGTCCGTGTCGTCCACAGGCGCGAGGCGAGCGCGGCATGATGACGCCATGGGCCCCGGTTTCGACGCGATCGTGCTCGCCGGCGGCGCCGCGCACCGGATGGACGGCGTCGACAAGCCGATGCTCGAGATAGCCGGACGGCCCATGCTCGTTCGCGTCCTGGATGCAGTCGCGCGCGCGCAGCGTCGCATCGTGGTGGGTCCGCGACGCGAGGTCGGCGTCGATGCGGTCTGGTGCCGCGAGGACCCACCCGGCGGCGGCCCGGTCGCGGCCATCGAGGCCGCGTTGCCCCACGTCCACGCCGGCTCCGTACTCGTGCTTGCCGGCGATCTGCCCTGGATCGCGGCGGCGATCGGGCCGCTGCGCGATGCGCTGCCCGAGTCCGGCGCAGACGTCGCGATGCTCGCAACCGACGGGCACCCGAACTACCTCGCGGCAGCATGGCGCACGGGCGCGTTGCGCGACGCGATGCGGTCGATCGCCACGCCCGCCGGCGCGTCGATGCGCACGCTCGTCGCCGGTGTCCGCAGCATTAGCGTGGACGATGCCGGGCACTGGGGCGACGACTGCGACACGTGGGCCGACGTGACTGCGGCGAATGACCAGGAAGGGAGCCGGCGATGACGAACCCGCTCGATGCGTGGGTGGCGCAACTGTCGGCGGCGCTCGGCGTCGACCCGGCGTCCGCTGACGTCACCGTGCTGCTCGATGTCGCCCGCGACGCTGCGCACGGGGTGGCCCGCCCGGCAGCACCGCTCACGACCTTCCTCGTCGGGCTCGCCGCGGGCCTGCGCGGCGGCGGCCCGGACGCGGTCGGCGAGGCCGCCGCGATTGCGCAGCGCCTCGCGAACGAGCGCGGCGACGCGCAGGGCAGTGCCTGAGCCGAGCATGCTGCGGACGGCTCAGCCGGCCACCAGTTCCGGCTCGGCGTAGACGTTGACACGCTCGCCGCGCACTAGTCCGGCGAGCAGCACGCCATATGTGCGGGCCAGATCGACGGCCAGGCTCGACGGCGCCGACACGGCGACCACGCCCGCCACGCCCGCCGCGACCGCCTTCTGCACGATCTCGAACGACACCCGGCCGCTGACGACGAGGATGTGGTCGGCGGCCGGGAGCCGGTGCTCGAGCAGCGCCCAGCCGACCACCTTGTCGACGGCGTTGTGGCGGCCGACGTCCTCACGAACCGCAAGCAGCTCGCCGCGCGCCGTGGCCAGCGCGGCGGCGTGCACGCCCCCGGTGCGCTCGAAGGCCCGCTGCTGACGGCGCATCGCCTCGGGCAGATCGGCAAGCACGCCCCGATCGACCTGCCATCCGGGTGAATGCGGCGCCGCGGTCTGTGGTGGCATCAGCTCGAGCATGTCGGCGCTGCACACACCGCACGACGCCGAGGTGACGAACGCGCGCGAGCGCGGTGGCGTGACCTCGGGCCGCAACGCGATACGCACGCCGTCGCCGTCACGGGACTCGCGCAGGGTGGCGATGTCGTGCGCCTGCCGCACCCCGGACTCGGCGACCAGCCATCCCGCCGCGAGCTCCAGGTCGTGCCCGGGCGTGCGCATGATCACCGCCAGCACGTCCTCGCCGAGGGAGAGCGTGAGCGGCGCTTCGACAGCCAGGTCGTCTGCGACCTGCGCTCCGTCCGAACCGCGCAGCCGGACGATCGCCCGGCGCGTCGTCATCACTGCCATGTTCTGCCTCAATGCCGCGGTGTCAGCGTCTCATCGAGCCTACAGTGGGACCATGGCCGCAGATCGGGACGAGAAGCCCACGGTCAAGACCCCCAAACGGTCGGCTGCCGGGCTCCCCAGCATCGGGCGAGCTGTCGAATACGCCCTGCACGAGATGGGACCCAGACGCAGCCTGCAGACCCTGCTCAAGCTGAACCAGGCCGACGGCTTCGACTGCCCGAGCTGCGCCTGGCCCGACCCCGACCACCGCAAGACGGCCGAGTTCTGCGAGAACGGGGCCAAGGCCGTCGCATGGGAGGCCACCCGCAAGCGAGTCGACGCGTCGTTCTTCGGGGCGCACTCGATCGACGAGCTTCGCCGGCGGTCCGATCACTGGCTCGAGTCGCAGGGCCGGCTCACCGAGCCGATGCACCTGCCCCCGGACGGCACCCACTACAAGCCGATCAGCTGGGACGACGCGCTCGAACTCGTGGCCGATCGCCTGCGCGACCTGCCTGACCCGAACCGCGCGGCGTTCTACACCAGCGGGCGCACCAGCAACGAGGCCGCCTTCGTCTACCAGCTTCTCGCGCGCCGGTACGGCACCAACAATCTGCCCGACTGCTCGAACATGTGCCACGAATCGAGCGGCTTCGCCCTGAACCAGACTCTCGGCATCGGCAAGGGCAACGTGCGCCTGGTCGACATCGCAGAGCACGCCGAGCTCATCGTCATCGTCGGGCAGAACCCGGGCACCAACCACCCGCGCATGCTCGGCGCGCTCGAGCAGGCCAAGCGGCGCGGCGCACGCATCGTCGCGATCAACCCGCTGCCCGAAGCCGGGCTGATCAAGTTTCGCAACCCGCAGACCGCGCGGGGCCTGGCCGGCACGGGAACGAAGCTCGCCGACCGTTACCTACCGGTGCGCGTCAACGGCGACCTCGCGCTCTTCGGTGCCGTGAACCGGATCCTGCTCGAACGCGACGACGCCGCACCCGGCACCGTCATCGACCGCAACTTCATCGACACCTACTGCGACGGGTTCGAGCAGGCCGCGGTGGCCTGGCGCGAGCTCGACTTCGCCGACCTGCTTCCACTCGCCGGATTGTCCCGCGCGGCCATCGAGGCGTTCGTCGACGACATCGTGGCGGCGAAGAGCGTGACCGTCTGCTGGGCGATGGGCCTGACCCAGCACCGCAACGCCGTAGCGACGATCCGAGAGATCGTGAACTTCCTGCTACTGCGCGGCAACGTCGGGCGCCCCGGCGCGGGCGCTTGCCCGGTGCGCGGCCACAGCAACGTGCAGGGCGACCGCACCATGGGCATCTTCGAGCGACCCCCCGCCGCGCTGCTCGACGCGCTGCGCGATGAGTTCGGCTTCGAGCCGCCGCGCGAGCCCGGCCACGACACGGTCGACACGATCCGGGCGATGCGCGACGGCAAGATCGACGTGTTCTTCGCACTCGGCGGCAACTTCGTCGCCGCGACCCCCGACACCGGCACCACCATGGCCGCGATGGAGCGATGCGCGCTGACCGTGCAGGTTTCGACGAAGTTGAACCGCTCCCATCTGCACACCGGCCGCGAGGCGCTGATCCTGCCCTGCCTCGGTCGCACCGAGCACGATCATCGCGCCGCAGGCGAGCAGTTCGTCACCGTCGAGGACTCGATGAGCATGGTGCACGCCTCGCGCGGACAACTGATGCCGGGTTCGCCGCAACTGCGCAGCGAGGTCGCGATTGTCACCGGCCTCGCGCACGCCCTGTTCGGCGACGACCTCGGCTGGACGGCCATGGGCGACGACTACCGAGTCATTCGCCGGCACATCGAGCACGTCATTCCCGGCTTCCACGCGTTCGAGGAGCGCGTTGCCAAGCCTGGTGGGTTCGTACTGCCCAACGGCCCCCGCGACTCGCGCACGTTCCCCACGGCCACCGGCAAGGCCCGCTTCACGGTCAACCCGCCAACCGGCGTCGACGTCCCGGCCGGGCACCTGCTGCTGCAGACCGTGCGCTCGCACGACCAGTTCAACACCACGATCTACGGCCTCGACGACCGCTATCGCGGCATCAGGGGTGGACGCGACGTCGTGTTCGTCAATGCCGACGACCTGCGCGCATTCGGTCTGGCCGATGGCGATCTGGTCGACATCGTCAGCATCTGGACCGACGGCGAGCGGTTCGCCCGAGGTTTCCGAGTCGTCGAGTACGCGACGCCCGCCGGATGCGCCGCCGCGTACTTCCCCGAGGCAAACGTCCTGGTGCCGCTCGATTCCACCGCCGAGGGCAGCAACACGCCGGCCTCGAAATCGACCGTGATCCGACTCGAGCGCGCTCAGGGGTAAAGCGTGCGTCCCTCGTGGAGCATCACGACGAATTTCTCGATGCGGCGCGCGCGGGTTTCGGCACGCTTCGCGTCCTGCACGCGGTACAGGATCGCGTAACGGTTCCGGCTGTTGAGCGTCTCGAACTTCTCGAGCGCCTTCGGGTCGGCGTCGAGTGCACGCTGCAGGTCATCGGGCACCGTTGCCGCGCTCGAACCTTCGTAGGCCGCATCCCAGCGCCCGTCCTGTCGTGCGCGCTCCACCTGCGCCAGCCCCGCCGGGTGCATGCGCCCCTGGTCGATCAGCGCGGAGGCCTTTTGCCGGTTGCGCTTGGACCACTTGCTGCGCGGGCCGCGCGGGGTGAACTTCTGCAGCCAGTGCGCATCGTCGAATGCGCCCTTCTGGCCGTCGATCCAGCCGAAGCAGAGCGCCACATCGAGTGCCTCGTCATAGGTCACACTCGGCGATCCGCGGCCGACCTTGCCGATCTTGATCCACAGACCGCGAGCGTCGGCGTGGTTGCCGTCGAGCCAGGCCTCCCATTCCTGCGCCGACGCAAACCCGATGACCGGCAACCCGGCCCGCACGTCCATTGCAGCGATCTCTCCCATCAGAGGCCGCAACCGGGCGCCGCCGCGCGCAGTGCGTCGCGCATGGCATCGACCGGCGCGGCCTGGGAAGTCATCAATTCGACCTGTGCCGCCGCCTGGTGCAGCAGCATCAACGCACCGCTCACGACGGTGCCGCCGCCGGCCGCGACAGCCGCGGCGAGCGGCGTGGGCCATGGCGAGTACACGACGTCGAGCACCGCCTGGCCAGCTCGCCAGCCACGCTCGGCGAGGGCGTCCGCGGCCCCCGGTGGCAGCGTCGAGATCAGCAGGTCGGCCGCGAGGGCGGCGTCGTCGTGCAGCGCCCCCACGTCGACGGTGACGCCCGCTCGGGCGGCGGTCGCTCTGAGTTCGTCCACCCGGTTGGCATTTCGCACAAGTACTGCAAGGCGACCAATGCCGATCTCGGCAAGCGCGACGACGGCCGCCTGAGCGGTTCCGCCCGCGCCGAGCAGGCTGACGCTCGCCGGGTGTACTTGCGCCTCGGCCAGCGCGGCGACGATGCCAGCGACGTCGGTGTTGTCAGCACGCCACCTGCTGCCCGGCAGCGGCAGCAGGGTGTTCGCCGCACCGACCGTCGTGGCCCGGCTGCTGGCCTCGTCGGCCAGTCCCAGCGCGACGCGCTTGAGCGGCATCGTGCAGGCGAAGCCGGCCCATTGCGGCCCGCGCGCGTGGCGAGCAGCCCGGCGAGGTCCGCGACACCGGTGTCGATGGCCTCGAAGCTCCAGTCCAGGCCGAGCGCGCGGTAGGCGGCGCAATGCAGCACCGGCGAGAGCGAGTGCGCGACCGGCCGGCCGAGCACAGCAGCCCGAGGCACTACGAGCAGCCCCAGTGGTTCTGCCGGCATCTTTCTGCAGCGGCCGCGAACTCGTCCGGGTCGGCGGTGAAGAACAGGTGACCGGTCGCGTCGCCGTTGACGTAGTAGAGCCAGTTGCCCGCGATGGGCTTGACCGCGGCGGTCATCGCCGCGCGGCCGGGGTTACCGATAGGCGTGGGCGGCAACCCCTGCTTGATCCGTGTGTTGTACGGCGTCGGCACGTTGAAGTCGATCTTTGCGGGATTCTGCCCGGCCAGCTTGGCGCCGTAGACGCTCGTCGCGTCGATGCCGAGCGGCATGTGCTTGGCGAGCCGGTTGTAGATGACCCGGGCGACCTTTGCGCGGTCGTCGGGGAATTTCGCCTCGCCCTCGATCATCGAGGCGATGGTGAGCGCCTCGTACGGTGTGATGCTCATCTTGTCGGCACCGGCCGCGAATCCCATGTCGCGATCGACGCCGGTGAACTCGCTGGTCATCTCCTGCAGCGCGTCCGCCGGTGACGTACCCGGATCGAGGCTGTAGGTGTCGGGGAACAGGAAGCCCTCAGCGGACTTCGGCACCGCCCCGGCGTGGGCGCCGTAGCCCTCCGGCAGGCCGAGGTCGGCGACGTTGGTCGCGGCCGCCGTCACCTTGCTCGAGGGGACGTTCAGTGCCTTGGCCACCCGCACCAGGACGTCCTGCTCGGTTGCACCTTCGGGGATCGTCACGTCGCTCTCGACCTTGGCGGCGGGGTCGAGCAACAAAGCAAGGGCCTGCTTGGCCGCCATGTGCTTGTGCAGGCGGTAGTAACCGGGCTGTATCGAACGAGAATTGTCGTTGTCGGACGCCGCGTTGGTGAACGCCCGCTTGGTGCGCACGACGCCCTGCTTGACCAAGGTGGTGCCGATTGCACCGGCGCTGTCGTTGGGTTTGACCTGGATGAGCACCTGCCCGACGCCGGCGCCGGACCAGTCCTTCGGCGAGAAGCGGTCCTCGATCAGCGGCCGCGCGATGAACCAGCCGGCCGCGAGGACGAGAACGGCCGCGACCAGAGCGGCCAGCATTGCCCGCCGTCGACGGCGCCTGCGGATTCGGCGCTGGTGCTGGCGGGCGCGTCTCGAACGTGCTCGCGACGGCGACCCGGGCGGGTAGTTCGTCTCGCGCGCCGGAGGGCCCTCGGCACCGTCTTGGTGGTCGTCAGGCCCGAACAGCAGCGCGTGCGGATCGGACGCCTCGAGCGAGTCGTGGTGCTCGGACCTCACCAGACAGGCTCCATCCTGCGTCATGCACTTTCGGCTATCGGGTGGTGTAACGGCATTCAGCGCGCCGGACGCGCATCCAGCCAGTGTTGCAGTATCTCGACCGCAGCCGCCTGATCGATCACGGCACGCCTGGCCTTCCCACGGATACCGCGCTGTGCGAGCGTACGCTCCGCCGACACGGTGGTGAGCCGCTCGTCGACCAGTTCGACCCTAACCGGATCAATCATCCCCGCAAGGGTCTGCGCGTAGGTTCGGGCCATTTGCGCCGATGCGCCCTCACGACCAGAGAGGGTCTTCGGCAGTCCCACCACGACTCCCACGGCCTCATGCTCACGGACAAGCCCAGCAAGACCGGCAAAGTCGGCGCCGCCAACCGGGTCGCGCGCGAGCGTGACCAGCGGTGTGGCAAGCATCCCATCCGGATCACTGCGTGCTACTCCCACGCGCACCGTGCCGACGTCGACGCCGAGCCACACCCCCTTCACCGTCCGGCGCGCTCCGCGACATGTGCGCGCACCGCAGCGAAGGCGTCGGTCAGCTTCGCCGCGTCACCGCCGGCGCCCTGCGCGAGATCGGCCTTGCCGCCGCCACGCGCGCCCAGCACGGGCGCGAACGCCTTGACCAGGTCGCCCGCGGACAGACCCGCCTGCTGCCCGGCGTCATTGACCGCGGCGACGAAGCCCACGCCCTTCTCCGACGGAGAGGCGAGCACGACCACCGCCGGGTCGCCGGCCCGCAACCGTCCCCGCACGTCGAGTGCGAGAGCGCGTAGGTCGGCCCCGGTGACGCCCGCCGGCGCCTCGGCCGCCAGCAACTGCACGGTGCCCAACGACTCAGCACGCGCGGCCAGGTCGCCGGCACTGGCCAGCACCGCTGCCGCGCGCAGATGCTCGAGCTCCTTCTCGGCCGCCTTCAGCCGGTCGAGGGTGGCCGCGATGCGGTCGGGCAATTCCTCCGGGCGCGCCCGGAACTCGCCGGCAAGTTCGTTGACCAGCACGTGCTCGCGGGCAAGGAAGCGGAATGCATCGAGGCCGACCAGCGCCTCGACCCGCCGCACCCCGGAGCCGATCGACGCCTCGCCGAGCAGCTTCACCATGCCGATGATCGAGCTGCGTTGCACGTGCGTCCCACCGCACAGCTCGCGCGAGTAGTCGCCGATCTCGACGACGCGCACACGGTCGCCGTACTTCTCGCCGAACATCGCGATGGCGCCGATGCGCCGCGCCTCCTCCTGGTCGGTGACGAACCACCGCACCTCGAGATCGCGCAGCAGTACCTCGTTGATCTCGTCCTCGACGTCGGCGAGAGCGCTCGGCGATACTGCCGAGGGCGTGTTGAAGTCGAAGCGCAGCCGCCCCGGTGCGTTCAGCGATCCGGCCTGCGACGCGGTGTCACCGAGTGAGCGACGCAGCGCAGCATGCAACAGGTGAGTCGCCGAGTGGCTGCGCGAGACCGCCATGCGACGGCTGACGTCGACCACGGCCAGTGCGGTGTCGCCCGGACGGACCTCGCCACGCACCACCTTCACCCGGTGCGCGATCACGCCGGGCAGCGGCGTCTGCACGTCGAGGACTTCGAGTTCGGCCTCGTGGCCGGCGGCGTTGATCGTGATGCTTCCCCAGTCGGCCTGTTGCCCGCCGCCTTCGGCGTAGAACGGGGTCGCGTCGAGAACCAGCTCGACCTCGTCGCCCTCGCTCGCACCGGCGAGCAGGCCGTCCTCGCCGACCAGCGCGCTCACCCGTGCCTCGCGCATCACCTCGCGGTAGCCGGTGAACTCGCTGCGTCCGGACTCGAGAGCGGCGCGATAGCCGGCCAGGTCGCCGTGGCCGATCTTGTTGCGCTGCGCGTCTTCCTTGCCGCGGCGGCGCTGCTCGGCCATGAGGCGGCGAAAGCCCTCCTCGTCGACGCTGATGCCCTGCTCGGCCGCCATCTCGAGGGTGATCTCGATCGGGAAGCCGTAGGTGTCGTGCAGCTGGAACGCCTTCTCACCCGAGAGGCGCGATGCGCCTGCCGAGCGGGCGTCGGAAACCGCGACGTCGAAGATCGTCGTGCCCGCACGCAGCGTGTTGCGGAACGCCTCTTCCTCGGCGTACGCGTAGGTGGAGATTCGTTCGAAGTCGCTGGCCAGTTCGGGGTAGGACGGCGCCATGCAGTCGCGCGCGACGGGCAGCAGTGCGGGCAGTGCAGGGTCCTCGTAGCCGAGCAGGCGCATCGCCCGCACCGCACGGCGCAGGATGCGCCGCAACACGTAACCGCGGCCCTCGTTGGACGGCACCACACCGTCGCCGATCAGCATCAGCCCGGACCGCACGTGGTCACCGATCACCCGCAGCCGGACATCGTCGGGGTGCGACTGGCTCGCCGCGTGCCCGGACCTGGCCCCGTACTTCTTGCCGGTCAGCTCGGCCGCGCGGTCGAGGACGGGCCGGGTCTCGTCGATCTCGTACAGGTTGTCGACGCCCTGCAGGATCGAGGCGATGCGCTCGAGGCCCATGCCCGTGTCGATGTTCTTGTTGGGCAGGTCGCCGAGGACCTCGTAGTCGCCTTTATGGGGACCGGTGGACCGTCCTCTTTCGTACTGCATGAAGACGAGGTTCCAGAACTCCATGTACCGGTCCTCGTCGACCGCCGGGCCGCCGTCCGGGCCGTACTCCGGGCCCCGGTCGTAGAACAGCTCGCTGCACGTCCCGGCCGGACCCGGGATGCCCATGTCCCAGGTGTTGTCCTCCTTGCCGCGGCGCACGATGCGCTCCATCGGGATGCCGATCACGCGGTGCCAGATGTCGACCGCCTCGTCGTCGTCGAGGTAGACGGTGGGCCAGATGCGCTCGCCGTCCAGGCCGAAGCCGCCCTCGGACACGGGCTTGGTCGACAGCTCCCAGGCGAGCTTGACCGCGCCTTCCTTGAAGTAGTCGCCGAAGCTGAAGTTGCCGTTCATCTGGAAGAACGTGTTGTGCCGGGTGGTCTTGCCGACCTCTTCGATGTCCTGCGTCCGCAGGCATTTTTGGACGCTCGCTGCCCTGCGCCAAGGCGCGGGCAGTTGGCCCACGAAGTAGGGCACGAACTGCACCATGCCGGCGTTGACGAACAGCAGGTTCGGGTCTTCGAACGGCAGCGGCGCGCTGGGGACGACGGTGTGCCCGTTCGCCTCGAAGTGCGCGAGGAACCGTCGCTTGACCTCGGCGGTTCTCATGTCTCGTCCCCCGACTCGTGGTGGCTGCGCTGCTGACGGTCAGGCCGCGTCATGACGGCCCGGTTGCGCCGGCCGGCCGACCCAGCGTGCCGTCGAGGCCCGCGCCCTCGCGCAACTGGGTCTCACGCTCGTGCATCGCATCGCGCACGTCCGCGGTGAACTCGCGCACCGAGTCCGAAAGGTCGGCCAGTCCACCGCCGAGGCTGCCCGCGATGCTGCGCGCAGTGAATCTCTCGGCCACACGGGACAACTTGCGCACGACGAGAGCGCCGATCGTGACGCCCATGGCAAGCCAGAACAGTCGCCGGGTCATTCGCTGTCCCCCTCTGCTATCCGTTTGCGCGACGAGCCGCGCGATGCTTGCTCTTCGCCTCACGCAGCATGGCGGTGTCGCGACGGGAGTTGACGGTCTTGCGCACGCCGTAGGTGAACGCCGCGGCCTTGATCAGCGGGCTGCCCAATGTGCTCGAGACGACCGAGGTCAACGCGGAGACGTTGGTGGTCATCGAGTTCACGTTCTGTGCGATGCCGTCGAGGTGATCGAGCTGTGCGTTCACCTGCGTCATGCTGTCCTGCGCCTGGCTGAGCAACGGTCCGGCGCCCTCGCGGGTCGTACGGATCGTGAGCGTGGCTTCGTCCAGCGTGCGTCCCAGCTTGAGCAGCGGATAGGCAAGTAGCAACACGAGCAGCACGAACGCACCGGCCGCGATGATCGCGGCGATCGCCCCACCGGACACCGACGCCTCCCTTAGCCTCGACAAGTGCTACGAGTCGCGCAGCAAATACGACAGCGCGACCCTACCGGGTAGCCTCCTGCGGTTCGCGGGGATTGCCCAGCCGGTCGCTCCGCTGCCCGGACGTGCCGTTCAAGATCGGCATGAGCTGCTTCGGTCAGGGCGTCCGGGGATTGCCCCGGACCTTGGCGCGCAGCTTGGCAAGGCGCTCGGCGAGTGCAGCCTCCGCGCCGTGCCCGGACGTGTGGATGTAGTCGCGCCCGACGAGTTCATCCGGTGGGTATTGCTGGCTCACCACGCCTTCGACGGAGTCGGGCGGGTAGCGGTAGGGCGCGGCGAACGCGCTCGAGCCCGGGTAGTGGGTGTCGCGCAGGTGCGGCGGCACCGGGCCCGCCTTGCCCGCCCGGACATCAGCCTGCGCCTCGCCGATCGCCATGACGACGGCGTTGGACTTCGGCGCGAGCGCGAGGTGGATGGTGGCTTGCGCGAGGTTTATCCGCGCCTCGGGCATGCCGATCAACTGCACCGCCTGGGCAGCGGCAGTGGCTGCGAGCAGCGCCGTCGGGTCGGCCAGGCCGACGTCCTCGCTGGCATGCACCACCAGGCGGCGGGCGATGAAGCGCGGATCCTCCCCCGCCTCGATCATTCGCGCGAGATAGTGCAGGGCGGCGTCGGCGTCCGAGCCGCGGATCGACTTGATGAAGGCGCTGATCACGTCGTAGTGCTGGTCGCCGTCGCGGTCGTAGCGCACGGAGGCGGTGTCGACGGCTTTCTCCAGTGTGGGCAGGTCGATCTCGATCCGGCCGGCGGCTTGCGCGCTTCCCGCCGCTGCCTCGAGCGCGGTCAGCGCCCGGCGCGCGTCACCGTCGGACATCCGCAGCAGATGCGCCCGGGCGTCGTCGTCGAGGGTGACAGCACCACCCAGACCCCGTTGCTCGGTCAGCGCGCGGTTGACGAGCTCATCGACGTCCTCGGTACCGAGCGGCTGCAGCGTCAGCAGCAGGCTGCGCGACAACAGCGGCGAGACGATCGAGAAGAACGGGTTCTCGGTTGTGGCTGCGACCAGCGTGACGGTGCGTGTCTCGACAGCTGCGAGCAGTGAATCCTGTTGTGTCTTGGAGAAGCGGTGGATCTCGTCGATGAACAGAATGGTCTGCCGGCCGGCGTAGTTGAGCTCGCGCCGCGCCTCGTCGATCACCGCGCGCACATCCTTGACTCCCGAGTTGAGCGCGGACAACTGCGCGAAGTGCCGGTTGGTCGCCGACGAGACGATCAGGGCGAGCGTGGTCTTACCGCTTCCCGGCGGCCCGAACAGGATGAGCGACATCGGCTCGTCGCCTTCGATCAGCCGGCGAAGCGGCGATCCGGGTGCCAGCAGGTGCCGTTGCCCGACGACCTCGTCGAGCGTTCGCGGTCGCATGCGCGCGGCGAGCGGAGCGTTGGCAGGATCGCGGACCGTCTCGGCCGGCGGGTCGAAAAGGGTCATTGAAACCCCGCGCCGTCATGTCGCCAGACCGGAGCCATGACGTCAGACTAGGACGAGCACGCCACGAGGCGAGGTTTGGCCTGCCACCCCCACACCGCACCGCACATAGCCTTGGCCCGTGGAGATCCTGCGATACACCGCGTTCAGCGCCGACCCGGCAGGTGGCAACCCGGCAGGCGTCGTGCTCGACGCCACCGGCGCCACCGACGCAGACATGCAGGCGGCAGCCCACGAAGTCGGCTTCTCCGAAACCGCCTTCGCCGTCCCCCTCGGCGATGACGCCTTCGATGTTCGCTATTTCAGCCCGCTCGCGGAGGTGCCTTTCTGCGGCCACGCGACCATAGCGACGGCGGTGGCGTTCGCCGAGCGGCACGGACCCGGCAATCTCACGCTCAACACCCGCAGCGGACGCGTCGACGTGACGACCGGCGTCGGGGCCGACGGCACGATCAGCGCGACTCTCGTCAGCGTGGCGCCCCGGGTCGCCGACCTTGCTGCGAGCGACCTCGACGATCTGCTCGCCGCACTGGGCTGGCAGCACACCGATCTTGATCCCGGACTGCCCCCGCGCGTGGCGTTCGCCGGCGCGTGGCACCCGATCATCGGCGCCGCCTCGCGGGCCCGGCTCGCTGATCTCGACTACGACTTCGACGCCCTCGCGAAGCTCATGGCTGCCAACGACTGGACGACGGTCGACCTCGTTTGGCGCGAATCGCCCCGCCTCGTCCACGCGCGAAACCCGTTCCCGCCGGGCGGCGTCCGGGAGGACCCGGCCACCGGCGCGGCCGCCGCCGCATTCGGCGGCTACCTGCGCGAGCTGCGTCTCGTCGAACCGCCGATCACGATCACCGTGCGGCAGGGCGAGGACATGGGACGCCCCGGCGTGCTCACCGTCGACATCCCGGCCGAGCCGGGCAGCGGCATCAGGGTCAGCGGAAATGCAGTGGCGCTCCGGTAGCAATATCGGCCGTATGCAGACACGCAACATCGGAACCGACCAGGTCTCGGCGATCGGCCTGGGCGCAATGCAGTTGGACGAGTCGCCCGAGACCGTCGACCGGGCCGAGGCGACAGTTCGTGCAGCTCTCGATGCGGGCATCACGCTGATGGACACCGCGATCGCATACGGGCCGGCGCGCCTGGGCCGCGACACGATGGGTGAGAACGAGCGCCTGCTCGCCGCGATCCTCGAGCACATCGGCGCCAAGAAGGACGTGTTGGTCGCCACGAAGGGTGGCCACACCCGAACGGCCGGTGGTGGCTGGGGACGTGACAGTTCGGCCGCGGCCCTGCACGCCGCGGTCGACGCCAGCCTCGCCAATCTGCGGGTCGAGCAGATCGACCTGTATCAGCACCACCGTCCCGACCCGTCCGTTCCGTATGGCGAGGTCATGGCGACGATGAAGGCGATTCACGACTCGGGCAAGGTGCGGATGGTCGGCATCTCCAACGCCGACCCGCCCCAGATCCGGCTGGCCCGTGAGGTGCTCGGCGACGCGCTGGTCAGCGTGCAGAACGAGTTCTCGCCCCGCTTCCGCTCGAGCGAGCCGGAACTGCGGCTGTGCGACGAACTCGGTCTGGCGTTCCTGCCGTGGAGCCCGCTCGGCGGCAGCGGCGGTGCCGGGCGCCTCGGCCAACGACACGACGCCTTCGCCGAGGTGGGCGCCGAGATCGGGGTCAGCCCGCAGCGGGTGTGCCTGGCCTGGATGCTCGCGAAGTCCCCGGTCGTGATCCCGATCCCGGGGGCGAGCCGGCCCGAGTCGATCCGGGATTCGGCGCAGGCCGCCGATCTCACTCTGTCGCCCGGGCAGCTCGCTCGCCTCGACGCCGCCTGACCTCACGGGCCGGCGTGGCGGTGGCCACGCGCATCGTGGTGACGAGTGGGGGCAGCGCGAGGATGAGCGCGATGCCGCGCAGCGCGCCGGCGATCGGGTACGGCGCGTGCAGCCCGAACCGGTGGGCGAGCAGACCACCGGTCAGCGCACCCAGCGGCATCAGTCCCCAGCCCAGCAGTCGGTAGACGCTGTTGACGCGGCCGAGCAACTGCGGCGGCACGATCTGCTGCCGCAGGCTTACCGTGACGATGTTCCACATCGTGGTGGCGAACCCGTTCAGTGCCAGCAGTGCGCCGAGGACGATCGCATCGGGGCTGAACCCGATTCCCGCGAAGATGACGACGTTCGCGGCGAGCGCCGCCAGCAGCGCGGGCAGTGCCCCGATGCGCGCGACGATCCGGGCGTTGACGAGGCCGCCGAGCACGCTGCCGACTGCCGCAGCGGCGAGCAGCAAGCCGTAGCCGCGGGCGCTCAGGTGCAGGACCTGCGTCGCGAGCAGCACGAGCGTCACGTTGCCGAGCTGGAAGCAGAAGGTGTTCACCCCCAGCAGCAGTGCGAGGGTGCGCAGCAGGCGGTGGGCGGCGAGCCAGCGCAGGCCCGCGGCGATTGCAGTGCCGATCGGCGGGTGCTCGGTCGGGCCCCGCCGACGACGCGGCAGGGTGGCCAGCAACGCCGCGGACAGGGCGAACGAGCCCGCGTCCATGCCGAACGGCAGCGCGACGGCGACTGCGAACAGAAGGCTGCCGAGCGGCGGCCCGAGGAACAGCTCACCGACCGTGCTGATGGTGTACTGGTTGCCGTTCGCCTTGTGTAGCAGTGGTTTCGAGACGATGTCCGGTACAACCGCCTGCGCGGCATTGCCGAATACCACGTCGCCGGCGCCGAGCCCGAACGCCATGATTGCGAGCACCGGGATGCTGACTTGGCCGAGCGCCGCCAGCACGGCGACGGTGCCGACGATGGTGGCTTGCATCGCCTGCGCGCGCCACATCAGGGCTACCCGGTCGTAGCGGTCGACGGCAGCGCCGGTTGGCAGCGACAGCAGCAGCCACGGCAGGTAGGTGGCGGCCGAGACGATCGAGATCAGCAACGGATCACGGGTGATCGTCACTGCCAGCAGCGGGACGGCGGCTGCGAACGCGCCGTTGCCGACGTTGTCCACGGCCGCCGCCCACCACAGCCGCCAGTAGGCAGCGGACAGCCGGGGTTCGATGATCGTCTCAGTCACGGAAAGGGATCGTCCGGTACTACATGGCGGTCCGGACACCAGTTAGCCGACTGCTACATAATCAGTCGATGCCGGTAACCGTGGATCTGACCGTGTCCGAGCTGGCCGGTACCCGTTTCGCGATCTCGCCACTGTCCGAAACCATCTCCGGCCTGCAGCAACTCGGCGACCGTGGCCGACGCGCGAGCAACCTGCGGTGGATGCGATGGGCGTCGGACGAACTGTCCGTCCGGCCGCTGCACCTGTCCCGCACGTGGCCGCTGATCGTCAACGACCGGACGAGCTGGCCCCAGTTCCTGCTCCCCGCACCGGCCGGCATGCGGACCACGATCGAGGACGACCTCGCCGCGATGCGGCGAACCACCGCGCGCCAGGTCGGCGCCAGCCTGCAACGAGTGTTCGGCGACGATCTCCCGGACAGTGCCGCGGCACTCGCAGCGCACCCCGCTGCCGGGCTACGCGCGATCGCCGACGAGTTGCGCGAGGCACACGATCGCCTTGTCGCGCCGCACTGGGTACGCATCCGGGCCGTCCTCGACGCCGATATCGCCTACCGCGCCAAGCAACTGGCCGCGGGCGGCGCCGAGCGGCTCTTCGCCGACCTGCACCCGGACCTGCACTGGCACGACGGGCGGCTGACCCTCGACCACGACCATCGCAATCGCGCGGTCGATACCGGCCCCGGCGGCCTGGTGCTGATGCCCGTCGTGTTGGGCCCGGCGAACGTCGTGATCAAGGGCAGGACGACCACACAGACGACCATCCGCTACCCGGCACGCGGCGTCGGCACGCTCTGGACCGCCGGGACCCGACCGGCACGTGGCAGCACGATCCGCCTGCTCGGCCGGCATCGAGCTGAACTGCTCAACGCGCTGCGGTCACCCGCGACCACCACCGACCTCGCCCGCGCACTGGACGTCACGCCGAGCGCCGTGTCGCAACACCTCACGATCCTGCGCGAAAGCGGCCTCGTCACCGGCGAGCGGATCGGGCGCACCGTGCTCTACGTGACCACCGAACGTGGCCTGGGCCTGCTCGATCCCGGCTGCCGACCGCCTGTGCCGGCCGACGACTGAGTGGCGCGCAACCAGGATCAGCCGAGGTGGCCGCCGATCTCGGTATAGCCGCGCAGCAGATCCCGCGAGATGATCAACCGCTGCATCTCGTCGGTGCCCTCGAAGATCCGCCACAACCGGGCCTCTCGGTACCAGCGCTCGATGGGCAGCTCACGCGTGTAGCCCATGCCGCCGTGGATCTGCAGCACCCGGTCGACAACCCGGTTGGCCATGTTGGCGCCGTAGAGCTTGGCCATTGACGACGAGTGCCGCGGGTCGCGGCCCTGGTCGACCGTCCACGCCGCATGCAAGACCAGCCAGCGGGCTGCCTCGAGCTCGACCTCGGAGTCGGCGATCATCCACTGGATGGCCTGGTTCGCCGCGATCGGCTTGCCGAACGTCTCACGCGTGTTGGCCTGGTCGATTGCCATCTGCAGCAGGCGTTCCGCCGCACCGAGTGCCCGCGCCGGGATGAGGTAGCGGCCCTTGCCGATCCACTCCATGCCCAGCTCGAAGCCCTTGCCGATCTCGCCGAGCACGTTGCGGGCGGGCACCCGCACGTCGTCGAAGACGAGCGACGCCGGCCCACCCTCGCCCATCGTCTGGATGAAATGCGAGGTCCATCCCATCGACCGGTCGACCAGGAATGCCGTCGAGCCGCTGTGCGCGCCGAGATCCTGGTCGGTGACCGCGATGACGATGGCGAAGTCGGCGTCGTTGCCCCCGGTGATGAATGTCTTCTCGCCGTTGATCACCCAGTCGCTGTCGGGCGAATCGCCGTCGCGGCGCGCACTCGTCTTGATGTTGGCCGCATCGGAGCCCGCTCCGGGCTCGGTGATGGCGAAGCACGAGAGCCGCTCACCCTCGATCGTCGGCACGAGATATTCGGCCCGCTGCGATTCATTCGCGTAATAAAGGATGTTGTCGGCCTCGCCGCCGAACGCGAACGGCACGAACGTACGGCCGAGCTCGGTCCAGATCAGCGCCTGCGTCACGGCGGGAAGATCCATGCCGCCGTACTCGTCAGGCGTCGACAGGCCCCAGAAGCCGAACTTGCGCGCCTTGAGCTGCAGGTCGCGCCGTTCGTCGCGGGTCACACCGGGCTCGCCCGCTCGCTCGCGCCGCAGCACCTCCGGCTCGCGCGGGACGATCTCGTCGAGGACGAACGCACGCGCTGTGTCGCGAATCGCCTTCTGCTCATCCGTCAGCGCGAAGTCCACCATGCGCGCTCCTCCTGACCGTGCCCGGATACCTACTGCCGAGTATTCCAGTGCTGACGATCGGGAGGAGCGCTCGTGCGGTGGATCAGTGCGCCGGCGCCTTGGCGCGCAGTATTGCGACGAACTCGCGCATCCAGGCCGGATGGTCGGGCCACGCCCGCGCCGACACCATGACGCCGTCGACCACGGCCTCGCTATCGACGAACTCCGCCCCTGCGCCGGCCACATCGAGCGCCAGCGCAGGGTAGGCGGCACTACGCCGGCCCTGCAGCGTGCCCGCTGCGGCGAGTGCGAGCGGCCCGTGACAGATGTGCGCGGTCGGCTTGTCCGCCTCAGCGAAGTGCTTGAGGATTCGCTGCACGTCGGGGTCGTTGCGGATGTACTCAGGCGCGCGTCCACCCGGAACGACCACTGCGACGTATTCGGCTGGATCGACATCGGCGAAGGCGATGTCGGCTGGCCAGCTGTGCCCCGGCTTCTCGGTATAGGTGTCGAAGCCGTCCACGAAGTCGTGCACGACGAACTGCAGTTTCTTCTTCGTCGGCGCGGCGATGTGCACCTCGTAGCCCTCTTCCAGCAGCCGCTGGTAGGGGTACATGACCTCGAGGTCTTCGGCCGCGTCGCCAGTCAGGATCAGGATCTTTGCCATCGGACGACCTCACTTCTCGCGGTTGTCGGCTCGTACCTCGATCCTTCGACGTAACGGCCGCGCGGTCAACCGAGTGCGTCGAGCAGCGTGCCGGTGTCGGGCGTGCCGAGCCGGACGAACGCGGGCGTCTGCGAGAGGTTCGCGGCGTAGCCGTGGAGAGTCACTGGTCCCTTGACCACCTGGTGGTGCGTCACGTCGAACCAGTTCCCGGCCGGGACGTGGACATCGCGGCTGGTCTGGTCGGTGAGGATCGGCGCTGCGAGCAGAGAGTCGCCGAGCAGCCACTCGTCGTTGATCGCGTACGTCGCCTGATCACCCGGGTAGTTGAAGAACAGCGGCTTCATGATCGGTTCGTCGCTCTTCACCGCCCGGCTGACCTGCTTGTCGATGTAGGGCGCGAGCCGCTCGTGTGTCTTGACGGCCGCGGAGTACAGATCGACGGTCTGCTGGTCGTAGGTCTGCGATCCGCCCTGGTTGGATACCCCGAGCGGCGAGGTCGACGAGTACATCAGCGGCATTACCGAAGCGGCCTGCGCCCAGCGGATCAAGACCTGCTTGGTCGGCGGCGCCTGGCCGAGCGACCCGCCGATCATGTCGGTCTCGACGAATGGGTAGCCGATCGTGCTGATGGACATGTCCTGCGCGACGGCCGCCTGCAGCGAGTTCCAACTGGTGCCCTTGTCGACCTCGCGGATGACGAAGCCGTACTTCTGCGAGCCGGTCCACGAGATGCGAACACCCGCTCCCTGCTGGTCGAACTCGTCGGTCATCTGCGCGCCGAGCGTCAGGTAGTCCTGCGCGGTATAGCCCGGGTACGGCGCGCACGACTCGTCGAAGAATCGGGTGTCGAACTTGAATCCATCGACGCCATAAGTGCTTTCCAGGTTCTGCAATTGCCCCACGTACCAGGCACGCGCGTCCGGATTGGCGAGGTCGACGATGCCCGCGGTGCCGTTCCACCACGTCACGCTGCACGGCTGGCTTGGGTCGGTCTTGGACTTGAGCAGGTAGCCGTGCTGCGCGGCGTAGGCGTAATCGGTGGCGTCGTTGTTGATCCAGAGCGTCTCCCAGAGGCCGAAGTTGTAGCCCATGGCGTGGATCTGGTCGGAGAGTTGCTTGGGATCGGGGAACTTGGAATTGAACGTGAAGTCGCCGTAGTGGCTCATCCAGCCGTCGTCGACCTGGATGGTCTGCCCCGGCACGCCCGCATCGTGCAGACCCTTCGCCCACGCCAGCGCCGAATCCTGCGAGACCGCCGTGTAGAACTGGCCCCACGAGTTCCAGAGGGGCTTGGCGTACTCAGCCGGTGTGGCGTCACTCTTCGCCGGGGCACCGGTGATGCCGATGTAGTCCTGGTACACCTCGCGCGGCGTGCGCTCGACGAAGACGGTGGAGTCCATCGTTGCGCTGTCGGTCAGGGTGTAGCCGAATACGCCTTGCTGCACCGCGTTCATTGCCACATCCATGACATCGCGGGTGTCGACCCAGAGCCCGGTGCCCCGCTCGGTGAACCAGAACGGGTCGGTCATCAGGTACTCGGCCGGTCCCATCGCGGAGTCACGGACGCTGCCGGAATCCAGCGGCCACGGCTGCTCGGTGTACGGGCCGCCGCCCGGAGTCTGCGCTTCGCCCTGGCCGTACCAATGGCCGCCCGGCGCGACCAGGTAGTGACTCGCGACCGCCATGGCCGTAGCGCCCTGCACCGACCAGGTGATGCGGTATCGGTCGCCCTGCGGGGTGATGCGGTAATCGACGGTGACGCCCGCGATCGACGTGGCGAGCGTCAGGTCGAGCACGCCACCGTGCCAGCTCGAGCTCTGCACCGCGGTGGCGGTAGCCCATCCGGCAGCGGTGCGGAAGTCGGCCGGTCCGGACGTCGCGCCGCTCTGGGTTGTCTGCAGGACCGTCCCGCCCGCGCGCTCGGTCGTGATCTGGAACGGTGCGGTCGCGATGTTGACGGTGTAACCGGGCCCGCTGCCGGCGGCGGGCACGCTGAGCGTGAGGTTGTTGCCCTGATCGCGGACGGCCGGCCCGCTGGGCGCGGCACCGGCGGGCGCCGCTGACGCGACCGCAGGTGCGATGGCCGCGGCGAGCAGTACCGCCGCGGCTGACCGGGCGAGCTTGCGCATCGACGCTGGCCGATGTGGCAGTCGTGCTCTCATGTCGACATCCTTTGCTGGCAGCTACGGCGGCGGATGACGCTCCGGACCCACCGGCAGGTGATCTGCCAACCGTTCCCCCCGCCGAGCGGTCGCGACTCCTGTCAGGCAGTCCGGTATGCGGCGGTCATTCGGGGCTCAGCGTATGAACGCGACAGGCCGACGTCAAGGCTTCCAGTGCGCGAGACTGCTCAAATCAAGCAGTGTTCTGAAAAATCTACGCAGTCGGTCTCGTGGATTAGCGGGTATATCGCGCAGGTGCCACCAGAACCGAATGATCATTTGCATATTTGATCTTGAATGGCCTTGAGTCGCCTCGAGGCGGCGGATGCCGGCGCGCGGAGTGATCACCTGCGGATCGCACACCGCCGAGGGTGTGCAAAGCGCAGGTGATCACGTCGCCGCGCCGACCGCCCGCCGCCTGTGTCTTCCGGTTGAGCGCCGCGACTGCGCTACGACCCGTTTCCCCCGGCCACTTCAGCGGCCCAACCGAATGTCGCCACCGGCACTACTCGTCCTCGCCTGCCGCCTTCGGCTGCGCGTCGATGCCGGCCTCTTTGCGCTGCTCGGGCGTGATCGGTGCCGGAGCCGCGGTGAGCGGGTCATAACCACCACCGGTCTTCGGAAACGCGATGACATCCCGGATCGAATCGGTGCTCGACAACAGCGCGCAGATGCGATCCCAGCCGAGGGCGATGCCCCCGTGCGGCGGAGCGCCGTACTTGAACGCCTCGAGCAGGAAGCCGAACTTCTCCTTCGCCTGCTCCGCAGAAAGGCCCATCACCGCGAAGACGCGCTCCTGCACGTCCGCGCGGTGGATACGTATCGAGCCGCCGCCGATCTCGTTGCCGTTGCACACGATGTCGTAGGCGTAGGCGAGCGCCGAGCCAGGATCGGTGTCGAAGGTGTCCATCGAATCGGGCTTGGGCGAGGTGAACGCGTGGTGCACCGCCGTCCATGCACCAGAGCCCACCGCGACGTCGTCGGTCTCGGCGGCGAGTTCGAACAGCGGCGCGTCGACCACCCAGACGAACGACCACTGTGACTCGTCGATCAGCCCGCCGCGCCGGCCGATCTCCAGCCGCGCGGCACCGAGCAGCGCCCGCGCGGAGGACGCCGGGCCGGCCGCGAAGAAGATGCAGTCGCCCGCCTTCGCGCCCGCGGCCGCGGCGAGCCCGGCCCGTTCCTCGTCGGAGATGTTCTTCGCGACCGGCCCGGTGAGCTCGCCATCGTCGCCGACCAGGACGTAGGCCAGCCCGCGTGCGCCACGCTGCTTGGCCCAGTCCTGCCAGGCGTCGAGTTGGCGACGGGGCTGCGACGCTCCGCCGGCCATGACGACCGACCCGACATAGGGCGCCTGGAACACGCGAAACGGCGTGTCCCTGAAGTAGTCGGTGAGCTCGACGAGTTCGAGATCGAGGCGCAGATCGGGCTTGTCGCTGCCGAATCGGGCCATCGCGTCGGCGTAGGTCATGCGCGGGATCGGCGTCGCGATGTCGTGGCCCACCAGCTTCCAGAGCGCGACCAGCACGTCCTCGCAGAGGGCGATGACGTCGTCCTGGTCGACGAAGCTCATCTCGATGTCGAGCTGGGTGAATTCCGGCTGCCGGTCGGCGCGGAAGTCCTCGTCGCGGTAGCAGCGCGCGATCTGGAAGTACCGCTCCATGCCCGCGACCATGAGCAGCTGCTTGAACAGCTGCGGCGACTGCGGCAGCGCGTACCAGGACCCCGGCCGCAGCCGCGCCGGCACCAGGAAGTCGCGGGCGCCCTCCGGGGTCGATCGGGTCAGCGTGGGCGTCTCGATCTCGACGAAGTCATGCGCGTACAGGACGTCGCGGGCCGCGCGATTGACCTGGCTGCGCAACCTGATCGCAGCAGCCGGCTCGGCGCGTCGCAGGTCCAGGTAGCGGTACTTCAGGCGCGCCTCCTCACCGACCCCGGTGTGCTCGTCGAGCTGGAACGGCAGCGCGGCTGCCTCGCCGAGCACCTCCAGGTTCGACGCGACCACCTCGATGTCGCCGGTCGGGATGTTCGGGTTCACGTTGCCCTCGGGCCGTGCGCGGACCTCGCCGGTGACCGCGACGCACCATTCGTTGCGCAGGTCATGGGCCAGGTCGTCTTCGCGCACGACCACCTGCACGCTGCCCGACGAGTCGCGCAGGTCGATGAATGCCACACCGCCGTGATCGCGCCGACGGGCCACCCAACCCGCCAGCGTGACGGTCTGGCCCGTGTGCTCGCTGCGCAGCGTGCCGGCCATGTGCGTGCGGATCACGAACTCTCCCCTTCGATCACGACCTGCGGATGCAGGTCGTCGGCTGGCGGCTGCCAGGCTGCCGGGTCGGCGCCCACCTGCTCACCGGTGCGAATGTCTTTGACCTCGTCGGCCGCACCGTCTGCGCCCGGGAACCACACGAACGGGATGCCGCGCCGCTCGGCGAATCGAATCTGCCGGCCGTACCTCTGCGCAGTCGGTGCGACCTCGGTGGCAATCCCCCGTGCGCGCAGGGCATTCGCGATCTCGTCGCAGCGTGTCCGCGATTCGTCGTCGGCCAACGCGACCAGCACGGCCGACGGGACGCTGCGCGACCCGGTCAGCCGTCCGCGCGCGAGCAGTGGCACCAGCATCCGGCTGATGCCCAGCGAGATGCCGACGCCCGGGTAGGTCACCTTGCCGTCGCTCGCCAGCGAGTCGTAGCGTCCGCCGGAACAGATCGAGCCGATCGACTCGAACCCGGCCATGCGCGTCTCGAACACGGTGCCGGTGTAGTAGTCGAGGCCGCGCGCGATGCGCAGATCGGCCTCGACCGTCAGGCGGTCGCTGGTCAGGCCCGCGCAGGCGGCGACGACAGCTTCGAGCTCGGCCAGGCCCTCGTCGAGGACGTCGTTCGACACCCCGATGGCGCGAACCCGGTCGACGAACGTGGTGTCGGCCGTGCGTATCTCGGCCAGCGCGAGGCACCGCCTGACCTGTGCCTCGGACAGGTGCGCGTCGTCGGCCAGCATCTTCGCGACGACGTCGACCGGCACCTTGTCGATCTTGTCGACGACGCGCATCACGGCCGGGACGTCAGGAGCGCCGATGCCTTGATAGAAGCCCTCGATCAGCTTGCGGTTGTTGACCTGCAGCCGAAGGGGCGGCACCGGTAGCGCCGACAGCGCCGACGCCATCACCCGCGCGACCTCGACGTCGTGATGGAAGGGCAGCACGTCGCGGGCGACCACGTCGATGTCGGCCTGCGCGAACTCGCGATAGCGCCCCTCCTGGGGACGCTCGCCCCGCCACACCTTCTGGATCTGGTAGCGCCGGAAAGGGAAATCAAGCTTGCCGGCGTTCTCCAGGACGTAGCGCGCGAACGGCACGGTGAGGTCGAAGTGCAGGCCGAGACCAGCATCGGCCGCGTCATCGTCGAATGCGGCCTGCAGCCGCCGCAGGACGTAGACCTCCTTGTCGATCTCGCCCTTGCGCAGCAACTGCTCGAGCGGTTCGACGGCTCGCGTCTCGACCGGAGCGAATCCGTGCAGCTCGAACGTCGTGCGCAGGGTGTCGATCACGTGCAGTTCGACGAACCGCACAGCGGGCAGGAATTCAGGAAATCCGCTCAGCGAAGCCGGCCGGGTCATGAGGACATCACGCAACGGGTCACTGCAGGTCCAATAGGTAGGGGTTGGCCGCGCGCTCGCGGCCGATGGTGGTGGACGGCCCGTGTCCGGGATGGACCACGGTTTCGTCGGACAACGGCAAGATCACCTCACGCAGGGAAGTGTTCATGTCGGCCATCGAGCCACCGGGCAGGTCGACGCGCCCGATCGATCCGGCGAAGAGCACGTCGCCGCTGAACAGCAGATCGTGGTCGTCGTCGCCCAGACCGAATACGACCGAGCCCGTCGTGTGTCCCGGAGCGTGGCGCACGCCGAACTTCATGCCGCCGAGAGAAACCGCGTCGCCGTCGGAAAGCAGGCGGACGTCGTCGGGCTCGGCCATGACCAGACTCTCCAGTCCGAGCAAGGGCGTTCCCTTGGGCATGCCGAGGCCGGACCACGGGTCGGTGAGTTGCGCCCGGTCGGCGGCATGGATGTAGGCCGGCACGTCGCGCGCCTGGCAGACCGGCAGCACCGAGAAGGTGTGGTCGATGTGCCCGTGGGTCAGCAACACCGCGAGCGGGTGCAGGTGGTTCTCGGCGAGCACCTCGTCCAGTTGCGGCCCGACCTGGATACCCGGATCGATCACCACGCACTGCTCACCCGAACCGGGCGCCACGACCCAGCAGTTGGTGGCCGTCATCGGCGACGGGAATCCCGCGATCAGCACAGCGAGCACTCCCGAAAATCGGCCACGGACAGGGACACACAAGCCTACCGACCGCCACCGGAGGCGCTCACGCAATGGCCGTGACCCGGCAGCGACGGCATCGTGACACCCACGAAAGCCGCACGCCGCCCGAAACATCCGAAGCAGTGGCTAGACTCCCCTACCGATTCGTGACGAAACGCAGTGAGGTGATGGATGGACGCAGGCGACGCCGGCCGGGTGATCGGCGGTCGCTACGAATGCGTCGAGCTGATCGGCCGTGGCGGCATGGGCGAGGTTTGGCGCGCTCGCGACACGCTGCTGCAGCGTGACGTCGCGGTCAAGCGACTGGCGTACGGCGACGGAGCGGGCGACGAGGTGACGATCGGCCGCTCGATGCGCGAGGCCCGGCTCGCGGCACGGCTCAACCACCCCAACGCGGTCGGCATCTACGACGTCGTCGTCGACGGCGGGCTGCCGTGCCTGGTGATGGAACTGGTCACCGGGCAGTCACTCAAGGAGCTCGTCGCCGAGCATGGCCGTCTCGATCCCGTCGCGACCGCCCGGATCGGACGGCAGGTCGCGGCTGCCCTTGGCGTGGCGCACCGTGCAGGCATCATTCACCGAGACGTCAAGCCGGCCAACGTCCTCATCGCCCAGGACGGAACGGCGAAACTGACCGACTTCGGCATCGCCCGCGACGAGGGCGATTCCGGCATGACGTCGACGGGCACATTCATCGGGACGCCGAACTTCCTCGCGCCCGAGATCGCGCTGGGCGGCAATCACGGCCCGGCGAGCGACGTGTGGGCGCTGGGCGCGATGCTCTACTCCGCAGTCGAGGGCGACCCACCCTTCTCGGCCGGCGGCAATGCGCTTGCCGTGCTGAACCGCATCGCCACCACCGATGCGCCGGTACCACCCCATGGCGGCCCGCTGACGTCGCTCATCAATGCCTCGATGCGTCGCGATCCGGCCGGTCGGCCCTCGGCGGCAAGCATCGTGCATCAGCTCGACGAGATCGTCGACAACGCGCGCGGCCGCTCGGCGGCGGCCCCGATCACGCCGACGCCCCCAGCGTCGCCAGGGCCATCGGCTCCGGCTGTGCACACCCCGCCGCCCCCGACGCAGCAGACCCCACCGCCGGCGCAGCACACGCCGCCTCCGGCCCCGCAGACGCCGCCTCCACGCTTGCACACCCCGCCGCCGGTTCAGCACACCACGGGGCCCGGCGCGTACACGCCTCCCCCGGTCACGGCGCCGCCGGCGGCGTTCGCGCCCAGTGGCGCGGCATTCGGCCCGCCGACGCAATATGCCCCGAACCGTAGTGCGGGCGGGCTGTCGACGCCGCCGCCTGCGCGCAACAACAAAGCCTTGATCATCGCAATTTCGGTGGTGGCGGCGGCGGCCGTCATAGCCACAATCGTGGTCATCGCCGTCACCGGCGGCAAGCATCACGAGGCAGACCCCACCCCGGCGCCAACCACCAGCGCGCCCACGACACCAGAGTCCACCAGCCCGAACCCGAACCCGACCTCGACCACGGGCGCCTGCGACGATCCCCGCACCACCGGCTCGGGCCCGGCGATCACCTATGTCATATTCGCCGAACTGTTCGACGTGAAGGGCGCCCAGGCGTGCACCAAGCCCGGCACCGTATCGGAATCCTTCACCCGCAGCCTCAACGGGAAGGTGTTCTCCCCGAATTTCGACAGCTCAGGCCACGATCACGACCCTGTTGTGCGCACCAACTTCACCGCTCTGGACGGCACGAAGCTCGTCGTCACCTGCACCAAGGGCGCCGACGGCAAATACCTGGTGACCGACGTCCACAAACAGTGACACGGCGGGCGCGTAAGGCCGGTAATCGAACTGCTGGACCGCCCGTCCGCCGATGGGTTAGGGGTTCTGATCGGAAACCTTGCTGGCTTCCATACACTGTCGCGGACTCGCGCCGTGAACGCCCGGGAAGGGACCCTTCGTGCCGACGAACAAGCAGCGCCGTGACGCGGCTCGCCGCCACCTCGAACGCCAGTTGCAGCGTCGTCAGCGGCGCGAGGCTTCCCGCAAACGCAGAACGCTGATCGCGACAGTGGCCGGCACGGTCGTGCTGGCCCTGGTTGTCGTCATCTTCGTGGTCGCAGTTACCAACGACGACACGAAGAAGTCGGCTTCGAACCCGAGCACCTCACCGACCCCCACCACCTCTGCGACCCCGAGCAGCACGCACACGCCACTACCGAGCCGAAGCCCGGCCAAGGTCGCCGCCCGTACGGCGAAGAAGACCCACGGGCCGTGCGGTTACGCCGAGACCGCAGCGTCGCTCAAGCAGAACACCAACCTGTTCGATGTCGGCCTGCCGCCTGACCCGAACCCGACACCCAAGGCCAAGCGCACGGTGGTGTTCGCGACCAACAAGGGCGACATCACCGTCGACCTCGACGGCGCCTCGGCCCCGTGCAACGTGCAGAGCATCCTCTATCTGATCGGGAAGAAGTTCTACGACAACACCGCGTGCCCACGCTCGGTCAACCAGGGAATCTTTGTGGTCCAGTGCGGTGACCCGACAGAGACCGGGGCCGGCGGACCTACCTACACCGTCAAGGACGAGAACCTGGCCAGGGCGAGCTACCCGGTGGGAGCGGTCGCGATGGCGAACGCAGGCAAGAACACCAACGGGAGTCAGTTCTTCTTCATCACGAAGGACAGCAACCAGAACGCCGCCGCCGGCACCGGTCTGCAGAAGAACTACACCGTGATCGGCCACGTCGTCCAGGGGCTCGATCTGCTGCAGACGATCGCGGCCGCAGGCGACGACGGATCGAACCAGGCCGGGGGCGGCCGTCCGAATCTCGACCTGATCTTCAAGACCGTCCGGGTCGAAGCCGCCAGGGGGTAGTCAGCCGCGTCGACCGTCTACGGGCCGGCGCTCCCAGACTTTCCGTCAGGTCTTGATGATCTCTGCTGGATCCGCCATCACTCGCGGCTTCGCCAGAGATGATCAATGGTGCGCCAGCCCGGACCTGGCACGGTGGCGTACTGCCAACGATCTACGGGACACGCCCTGATATGTGGGTCCGGTTGTCAAGAGGCAGGGTGAAGCGGCGCCTCCCACCGTCGTAGGGGGCGCCGCTTCTTGACCGTCCGGTCCGGTGGTGACGGGCGTGTCGGTGTCGACGCGTGGTCACTCTGATATTCGCGGGTTGGCTACCGCAGGACGGGCTGTTCGGCGGGAGCGCGCCGCGGGTCTAGTCACGAGCGTGATCGCCTTTGTTGGTAAGGCGATTGCTCATAGGGCGTGCCGCGGGTTACTCCTCACGCTGCCGTCGCCACCGGGTTGTCCGGACGGACGTTTGGGCGTGGTGTCAGTCGTCGAGGACGGCCAGGGACCAGCACCAGCCGGCCAGCTCGCGGGCGATCGCGGCGTTGGCGATCACCGGTGTCTTCTTCCGCTCGAGGAAGCTGAGCCAGCGCTGGTGCAGGCGCCGGTTGCCGGCGTGACCGCGGGTCGCGGCCAGTGCCGGCGCCCGGTCCCAGCGGCGGCGCAGATCGAGACCAGGGACCCGGTAGGGCGCGCGGTGATGCCACGCGGCCTCGATCAGCAGCCGGCGGGCGTGCCCGTTGCCGGTCTTGGTCAACCCGCCCTGCGCCCGCGACTGCCCCGAGGAGTGCTCGGTCGGGACCATGCCGAGGTAGGCGCCGATGCTGCGCCCGGTCAGCCGCTGCCAGTCACCAATCTCGACCGCGAGGGAGAACGCGGTCAGCGTCGACACGCCGCGTAGGCAGCCCAGCCGGTGCACGACCGGCGTGAACGGCGAGTCGGCGGCCATCACCGCGATCGCCGCGTCGAGCCGATCCCGGCGTGCCACGGTGGCCAACATCGTCTCGTAAGCGGACTCGTAGGCCAGCTGCAAACCCACCAGTTCGAAGCGCTGCTGCCGCAGCCACCTGTCGTGCACCCCGGTCCAGGCCTTTCCGCCGCAGTAGACGATCCCCTGTCGCAGCAGCAGTTTCGAGACCCGATGCCGCGCCGCCATCAGATCGCCGCGACAATCCTCACGGGCCCGCACCAGATCCCGCGCAGCCTCCTGCTCAACACTCGGAACAGTGACCGCGGTGATCTCGCCCAGATGCAACAACCGAGCCAGATGCAACGCATCGCGAGCATCGGTCTTGACCCGATCACCGGGCGGACGCTGCAGCTTCGACGGCGCCGCGACCACACATTCGACCCCGGCCGCGAGCAGGAACCGGGCTAACCCGAACCCGGTCGGCCCAGCCTCATACGTCGCCCTCACCGGCCCCGGCAACGACGCGACCCACGCCGCGATCTCACCGCGATCCGGAGTCAACTTACGACGATGCAGCTCACCGGTCAGCCCATCGATCGCCGCCCCGGCGACCGAACGGGCATGAACGTCCAGCCCAACACTCGTACGCTGAAACACCACTGGGGCCTCCCACGTCTGCGGCTCTACCGGCCAGGACCACCCTGCGTCGGCAACCCACGTTCACACGTGCGCGAGGCCCCAGCCATGACCCCCATACCGCCCTAGTGTCCTGAGTCAGAAGTTCGTCGTCAGATCCGGTGATCCAGGTGTGCGCTGGCAAGGCGGAGGAGGAGCCGATACCGGGGTTGTATCGGCGACGAGGACAACGCAGCCAGCGTGCAGCTGGGCGCCGGAGGTGGCGACAGGAACTTCTGACTCAGGACACTAGTGTCGTGCGCCATTAATTCGTGGTGAAAGTTGTAGGGTTGGCCGGTGGCGAGGACGGGGCGGCCGAAGGCGTCGTTGGTGTTGAGCGATGCGGAGCGGGAGCAGTTGTTGCGGTGGTCGCGGCGGCGGAAGTCGGCGGCGGGGCTGGCGTTGCGGTCGCGGATCGTGTTGGCGTGTGCGGTGCCGGGGGCGTTGAACACGCAGGTTGCGGCCGCTGTTGGGGTGGCGCCGAACACGGTGAACAAGTGGCGTCGACGGTTCGTTGCTGATCGGTTGGACGGGCTGGTCGATGAGCCGCGGCCGGGGCGCCCGCCGGTGGTCAGGGTGGATCAGGTGGAACAGGTCATCTTGGCCACGCTTGAGTCCACGCCGCCGAACGCGACGCATTGGTCGCGGGCGAAGATGGCCGAGCGCAGCGGGCTGTCCAGGTCGACGATCGGGCGGATCTGGAAGGCGTTCGAGCTCAAGCCGCACCGTGTCGAGACGTTCAAGCTGTCCACCGACCCGTTGTTCGTGGACAAGGTCTTCGACGTGGTCGGGCTCTATCTCAACCCGCCCGACGGTGCGGTGGTGCTGTGCGTGGATGAGAAGTCCCAGGTACAGGCACTGGCCCGCTCCCAGCCGGCGTTGCCGATGATGGCGGGCATGCCCGAGCGGCGCACCCATGATTACGTCCGGCACGGTGTCACCAGCCTGTTCGCGGCGTTCAACACCGCCGACGGCACCGTGATCAGCTCCTTGCACCGCCGGCACCGCACGATCGAGTTCAAGAAGTTCCTGGCCAAGATCGATACCGAGGTCCCCGGCCATCTCGACGTGCACCTGGTGGCCGACAACTACGGCACCCACAAGAGCCCGGCGATCAAGGCATGGCTCGCCGCCCATCCACGCTTCCACATGCACCACACGCCGACCTACTCCAGCTGGATCAACCAGGTCGAACGCTGGTTCGCCTACCTCACCAGCGACCTGCTGCAACGCGGCGACCACCGCAGCGTGCCCGCATTGGAGAAAGACATCCGATCTTGGATCAACAACTGGAACGAGAACCCGAAGCCGTTCATCTGGACCAAGACCGCCGACCAGATCCTCGAATCACTCGGCCGACTTATCGCACGAATTAATGGCGCACGACACTAGTTCGCGGCGTGCACGCGGTAGACGTCGTAGACGCCCTCGACGTTGCGGATCGCGCGCAACAGGTGGCCCAGGTGCTTCGCCTCGGCCATCTCGAAGGTGAACTTGCTGACCGCGACCCGATCGCGATTGGTACTCACTGCGGCCGACAGGATGCTGACCCGTTCATCGGAAAGCACCCGGCTGACGTCAGAGAGCAGACGGTGCCGGTCGAGCGCCTCAACCTGGATCGATACGACGAACGTTGAGTCGGCAGAGGGTGCCCATTCGACCTCGACGAGCCGGTCTTTCTGCTCGAGCAGCGACACCGCGTTGGTGCACGCCTGTCGGTGCACGGACACGCCGCCGCCGCGGGTGACGAATCCGAGGATCTCATCGCCTGGCACCGGCGTGCAGCAGCGCGCTAGCTTCGCCCAGACGTCGGTTACACCCTTCACCGTGACGCCCGCATTGCCGCTGGAGCGCCGACCGCTCGGTCGCTCGGCCGGCGTGGTGGGCACCGCGGTCTCGGCGATGTCTTCGACCGCACCCTCGACTCCGCCGAGTTGCGTGACGAGCTTCTGCACCACGGACTGCGCGGAGATGTGACTCTCGCCGACGGCGGCGTACAGCGCCGAGATGTCGGCGAGATGCATGTCGCGTGCGATGGTCAGCAACGCCTCGCCGCCGAGCAGACGCTGCATCGGCAGGGACGCCTTGCGCATCGCCCGGGACAGCGCGGTCTTGCCGGCATCGATCGCATCTTCACGCCGCTCGCGCGCGAACCACTGGCGGATCTTCGTGCGTGCGCGAGGCGACTTGACGAAGGCCAGCCAGTCGCGCGACGGTCCGGCGTTCTCCGCCTTGGACGTGAAGATCTCGACCGTGTCGCCGTTGTCGAGGGCGCTCTCGAGCGCGACGAGCTTGCCGTTGACCCGCGCGCCGATGCACCGGTGACCGACCTCGGTGTGCACGGCGTAGGCGAAGTCGACCGGGGTGGACTCGGCGGGCAGCGCGACGACGTCGCCCTTCGGGGTGAAGACGTAGACCTCGCTGCCGCTGAGGTCAAAGCGCAGCGAGTCGAGGAACTCCTCGGGTTCCTGCGCCTCACGCTGCCAGTCGAGCAGCTGGCGCAACCAGCCCATCTCGTCGGAGACCGCGGCCGGGTCGGAGATGTCGGCGTTCTTTATCTCCTTGTACTTCCAGTGCGCGGCGATGCCGTACTCAGCCGTGCGGTGCATCGCGTGCGTGCGGATCTGCAGCTCTACGGGCTTGCCGCCCGGGCCGATCACGGTCGTGTGCAGCGACTGGTACATGTTGAACTTCGGCATCGCGATGTAGTCCTTGAACCGGCCGGGCACCGGTTGCCAGTTCGCGTGAATGACGCCGAGGGTCGCGTAACAGTCGCGCTCGCTGTCGACGAGAACTCGGATGCCGACGAGATCGTAGATGTCGGCGAACTCGCGTCCGCGCACGATCATCTTCTGGTAGATCGAGTAGTAGTGCTTCGGCCGGCCGGTGACCGTGGACTTGATGCCGCCCTCGCGAAGGTCGACGTTGACCCGGTCGACCACCTCGTGCAGGTAGGTGTCGCGCGAAGGCGCGCGTTCGGCGACGAGCCGCACGATCTCTTCGTAGCGCTTCGGATACAGCGTCGCGAAGGCGAGATCCTCAAGCTCCCACTTGACGGTGTTCATGCCCAGCCGGTGGGCGAGCGGCGCGAGCACCTCCAGCGTTTCGCGTGCCTTGCGCTCCTGCTTCACCGGCGGCAGGAAGCGCAACGTGCGCATGTTGTGCAGCCGGTCGGCGAGCTTGATGACCAGGACCCGCGGGTCGCGCGCCATCGCCACGACCATCTTGCGGATCGTCTCGGCCTCGGCCGCCGCGCCGAACTTGACCCGGTCGAGCTTGGTGACGCCGTCGACGAGATGCGCTACCTCGGCGCCGAACTGCTCGCCGATGGCATCAAGACCGAGGCCGGTGTCTTCGACGGTGTCGTGCAGCAACGCAGCGACAAGTGTGGTGGTGTCCATGCCGAGCTCGGCGAGGATGGTCGCTACCGCGAGTGGATGGGTTATGTACGGGTCGCCGCTCTTGCGCAGCTGGCCGCGGTGGCGTTGCTCGGCAAGGTCGTAGCCGCGCTGCAGCAGACGCGCGTCGACCTTCGGGTGGGCTCCCCGATGGATGGCCAACAGAGGTTCGAGCACGGGCCGGACGGCGGACTGGCGCGGCGCGGTGACCAGCCGGCGGGCCAGCCGATCGCGCACCCGGCGGCGATGCTGCTGGCTCTGTTCCGCGCCGGCTTCGGGCGCCTCAGGCGCTGGTGCGGTCGCGAGGACAGGTGTCGCGCCGACAGACGAATCTTCGTTTTCGGCGGCAGAAGTCATGCCAGAATCGGCCCGGTCCGGATTCGGCCCGGTTCGGGCCTTTGGCGTAACAGCCTCCGTCGCCAGCGAAGTCTCCCCTCAGGTGAACCTGCCCCACCAGTCTAGGCAGATCGCACCGGACTGGTGCGGTTGAGGGGGCTGCGGCGCGTGTTGCGAGCCAGTCGGGGCCCGCAACACTCAGCTGCGAAGCAGCGCCCGGACGTCTCCGTGTGCGATTCCGTCCAGGCGTGCACGCCCGTTCAGGAACCCGAGTTCGAGCAGGACGCCGATGCCCGCGAGATCGCCCCCGGCCTGGGTGATGAGCTCGGCCGCGGCGCTGACGGTGCCACCGGTCGCCAGCACATCGTCGACCAGGTAGACGCGGCGTCCGTCGAGCACGCCGGTCGGCACCTCGATCTCGGCCTGGCCGTATTCCAGTTCGTACGCCCGCCGGATGGTCGGGGGTGGCAGCTTGCCCGCCTTGCGCACCGGCACGATGCCGCAGCCGAGTTCGCGGGCGAGCGCGGCGGCGAACAGGAATCCGCGCGCCTCGATGCCTGCCACCAGGTCGATCTTGCCGAGTTCGCGGGCGAAGCCGGCCAGCCCCCGGATCGCCGCCCCGAAGGCCTCTGGATCGGCGAGCAGCGGCGAGATGTCCTTGAATACGATGCCGGGTCGCGGGAAGTCCGGCACGTCGCGCAGACGCGAAGCGATACAGGCGGCGAGGCCCGCGGCCCCGTCCCCGGTCGGATCCGACATATCGGCCCGCTGCTAGCGCCGGCGCGAGCGCTGCGGGCGCGCTCCCGGCCTTGGCGCAGGGGCGGGCGCACCCGTGTGCCGCGGTGCGCCGCTGCCGGCGAGCGCGGGCTCGCCTTTAAGCTTTGCGGCCTCACTGGCCCGCTTCGCAAGAACCCGCTTGGTGAGCGCCTTGTAGGCGGGCTGGCGCTCGGTCAGGTCGCAGACGATCGGAGTGGCGAGGAACAGCGAGGAATACGCACCAGACGCGAGCCCGACGAACAGGATCAGGGCGAGGTCCTTGATCGTGCCGACACCGAGGATGCCCGCACCGACGAAGAGCAGTCCGGCCACCGGCAGCAACGCGATCAGCGAGGTGTTGATCGAGCGCATCAGCGTCTGGTTGACGGCGAGGTTGGCGGCCTCGGAGAACGTCATGCGCGAACCCGCGGTGATGTCCTTCGAGTTCTCCGCGACCTTGTCGTACACCACGACGGTGTCGTAGAGCGAGAAACCCAGAATGGTCAGCAGGCCGACGACCGTGGACGGTGTGACCTCGAATCCGACGATCGAGTAGATCCCGGCGGCGACGATCAGGTCGTGGATCAAGGCGATGAACGCCCCGACCGCCATTCGCCATTGGAACCGTATCGAGAGGTATATCGAGACGACGATCAGGAACACGATGAGGCCCTCGATGGCCTTCACCGTGATGTCGTGGCCCCAACTCGAGCTCACCGACTGCAAGGTGATGTTGGTCTGCGGGATGCCGAGGTCTTTCGCGACCTTCGTCTTGAGCGTGTTCTGCGTACCCGGGTCGATGTTCTTCGTCTTGACGACGATCTGACGGGTGGTGCCCGAACCTACCTGCCGCGCCGCGTCAGCGGCGGGCACCCCGGCAGCGGCGAACGACGCCTCGGCCTGCTTGGCCGTGATCGACGTGCCCTTCACCTGGATCTGGAACTGGGTGCCACCCTTGAACTCGACGCCGAGGTTGAAACCGCGGAACACGAAGCTCAGCACGCAGATCACGACCAGCACAAGCGAGGCGAGATACCACCGCCGGCGAGTGCCGATGAAGTTGAACCTGGTCTCGCCCCGGTAGAGGCGACGGAATACGGACATCAGTTCTTGCCCTTCTCGTCGCCCTTGCCGGCTCGCATTCGCGCGCGCCGGGCCGCGGCGCGCTCAGCCGCCGTGCCCGGTTGCGGCGCAGCTTGCGATCGCGTCGGCTCTTCGGGTTCCGGGGCCGCCTGCTCGGGTGCGGGCGCGGTGTCTTCTGGCGAATCGTCGGGCGCGACGGCCGGGTCCGGCTCGTCCTCGTCCAGAAGGACGACCGGCGCGGACTTGGGTGCCGCAGCCGACGCGCCCACCTTCGCCCGCCCGGCACGCCGTGGGGCGACTGGAGTCTCAGTCACCTGGTCGGGGGCGACTCCCCCGGCGCGGACCGCGTTCAGGCCGGTGAAGCGCGCCGAGCCGAATGCCCTGCTGCGCGAGAGCAGCGAAACCATCGGATGGGTGAACAGGAACACGACGACCAGGTCGAGGATCGTGGACAACCCGAGGGTGAACGCGAAACCCTTCACGTCGCCGGCTGCGAAGTAGTACAGGACGGCGGCGGCCAGGAACGAGACCGTGTCGGCGGACAGGATCGTGCGCCGCGCGCGCACCCAGGCGCGCGGCACGGCGACGCGCATGGATCTGCCATCGTGCACTTCATCCTTGATGCGTTCGAAGAACACGACGAAGGAGTCCGCGGTGATACCGACCGCCACGATGAAGCCCGCGATACCGGCGAGAGTCAGCGTGAACCCGATCTCGCGGCCCAGGACGACCAGGCAGCCGTAGGTGAGCACACCGGAGACGAGCAGCGAGGCGATGGTGACCAGCCCGAGGGCACGGTAGTAGATCAGCGAGTAGAGCACGACCAGGATCAGCCCGATACCGCCTGCGAGCAGGCCGGCCTTGAGCTGGGCGCTACCCAGCGTCGCCGATACGTCGGTGTTGGTCAGCACCCGGAAGTTCAGCGGTAGCGCACCGTACTTGAGCTGGCGGGCGAGCTGGGTCGCACTGTTCTCGTCGAAGCCGCCGGAGATCTGCGTGGCCTGACCGTTGATCGCGTCGCGGTTGTACGGCGAGGAAACCACGGCGCCGTCGAGGGTGAAGGCAACGAAGTCCGAGCACGGCGAACCGCTCGGGCCGCAGGATTCGAGAGCGCCGGCCGGCAGATCCTGGCCGCCCGTGTTGTGCGCACCGGTGTATTTCGCCCACGCGCCCGAGCCGCTGCTCTTCAGGTTGAGCGACACCGTCCAGGTGGCGCTGCCGCCACCTGTTCCGCCGACGTTCGGCGCCACCGCGCTGGCGCTGGAGATCTCGGTGCCGGGCACGATCACCGGACCGAGCAGGAAGATCAAGCTCGCCTTGCCGGGCACCTTGCTGTCGCAGGCGATCAGGACCTTGTTGCGGTCGTCAGGCTGGTCGGAGGTGCAGTCATAGGTGGCCAAGGCGGCCTGCAACTGCTGCTGCTGCGCCTGGGTGAGTTTGTTGAACTCGGCGTCGCTCGTCGGAATCGGGAAGGTCAGGCCCTTGAACGGGTCTGCGGTCTTCTTCACCGCCGGAGGAGCCGCTGTGGCGCTCGGGACGGGCGTGGCAGAGGCGGCCTGCGTGGTCGGCGACTTCGCTGCCGGCGTCGAGGCCGGAGCCGTCGAGGACGGCGCGGCGAGCGGGCGCTCGGCATTGGCCTGCCCGCTGGCGGGCGAACTGGAACCGGCCGGCGGGCTCGATGCCGCGGGCTGCGTCGACGACGAGCCGGTCGTCGGAGGCGCGCTGGAACCGCCGCCGGTGGTCGCGGTCGAGGACGGCGCGGGAGTGGCCGGTGTGGCGCTGACCGGAGCCATCACGACCGGTCGGAAGTTGAGGTTCGCCGCTTCGCCGAGCTTGCTGATGTCCTTGGTGCTCTTGCCCGGGATCGACACCGAGATCTGGTTCGTGCCCTGGACGACGACCTCTGCCTCGGCCACGCCCGAACCGTTGACGCGGTCTTCCATGATCTGGCGCGCCTCGCTCATGGCCGACTTCGCCGGTGTCTTGCCATTCGGCGTCTTGGCTTCGTAGACGACCTGCTTGCCGCCCTCGAGGTCGAGGCCGAGCTTAGGCGTGTGCCGTTGACCGGGCAGAAAGACCAGGCCGTAGATCACGGCGAATATGGCGAGCAGCGCTAGGAAGTAACGCCCGACGCGCAGCGTTCCGACAGGTGGTGCCACGGGGGTAGGTCTCCTCGGCGTGTTCTGGTGCTGGCGGCGAGCTCACCGGTACGAGCTCGCGCCTGCGCACGGGGGTGCGCGATGCGGATCGGGCACAGTATGACCGACGTCATGATGAGCGCCGACCAACCGGTCCTAATCGGTTCAACGCAACGGGTTGTCGTCGGGCGGGTCTTCGGTGTTCGTGGGAGATTCCGCCTCCTCGTCTGATTCGGCACCTTGCCGGTACGGCTTCGGAAGCGAGTCGATGTCACGTAAGGCGGCGATCGCCCACTTCACCTCGACACCCGGCGCGATGGACAACTGCACGGAATCGTCGCCGTTGATGCCGACGACGGTGCCGTACAGACCGGATGTGGTCATCACCTCGGTACCGAAACCGATCCGCTCACGGAACTTCGTCTGCTGCGCCATCGCGCGCTCGCGATTGCGCCTGGTGAACAGGAACATCGCCAGCAACAGGACGGCGAGCAGGATCAGCGGTAGTGCGTTCTTCACGTGGTGACCTCATACGGATCGGCGGCGCCAGCGAGTGTAGGCGCTGCGTTACCCAACGTTCACGCCGGTGCTTGGGTGCCCGTCACTCGTCGAAGAGGGTCGCCGCGCCTGATTCGCGAGGTTGCGCCAGCCCGAGATGGCTCCAGGCGGCCGGAGTCGCAACGCGGCCGCGCGGGGTCCGGGCGAGCAGCCCGGCCCGGACGAGGAACGGCTCGGCGACCTCCTCGACCGTCTCGACCTCCTCGCCGACGGCAACCGCGATGGTGCCCACGCCGACCGGCCCGCCGTTGAACCGGCGAACGAGAGCGTCGAGCACCGCGCGGTCGAGGCGGTCGAGCCCGAGTTCGTCGACGTCGTACACGGTCAGGGCGTCGCGGGCGATTCGCTCGGTGACGACCCCGTCGGCGCGTACCTCGGCGTAGTCGCGCACCCGTCGCAGCAGCCGGTTGGCGATGCGCGGCGTGCCGCGCGAGCGGCCCGCGATCTCGCTTGCGCCGTCGTCTCGCAGCTCGACGCGCAGCAGTGCGGCCGAGCGGTGCAGGATCGTCTCGAGATCGGACGTGTCGTAGAAGTCGAGATGTCCGGTGAAGCCGAAGCGATCCCGCAGCGGGCCGGTGAGCAAGCCCGCCCGGGTGGTCGCGCCGACAAGGGTGAACGGCGCAAGGTCGAGCGGAATCGCCGTGGCGCCGGGGCCCTTGCCGACCACGACGTCGACGCGGAAGTCCTCCATCGCCATGTAGAGAAGCTCCTCGGCCGGGCGAGCGACACGATGGATCTCATCGATGAACAGGACCTCGCCTTCGCCGAGACTCGTCAGCAGCGCAGCGAGGTCGCCCGCCCGCTCGATCGCCGGGCCACTGGTGACCCGGATCGGCGTGGCGAGTTCGGTGGCAATGATCATCGCGAGGCTGGTCTTGCCCAGGCCTGGAGGCCCGGAAAGCAGCACGTGATCGGGCGGGCGGCCGCGGCGCAGCGCGCTCTCCAGGACCAGCTCGAGCTGCTCGCGCACCTTCGGTTGGCCGGGAAACTCGGCCAGTCGCTTGGGGCGCAGACTGGCCTCGACCTCACGTTCTCCTACCGCCGGTAACGGCGACACGACGTCCTCGTCCGGTGCGGTCATCGGGTGCGTCCGAGCAACTGGATGCTGCGCCGCAACAACGCCGACACGTCGGGGGTTTCGCCCGCGTCCGCGGCCACGATGTCGATGGCGTCGGACGCCTCCTTGCCGGTGAAGCCGAGCCCGGCCAGGGCATGGCGCAGCTGCTCGCGCCAGGGAGCGACCGGCGTGACCCCACCCGCCGCGACCGGTGACTCGCCGTCGACGGACCCGATGCGATCACGCAACTCGATGACGATGCGCTCGGCGCCCTTGCGACCGATGCCGGGAACCCTGGTCAGCGCGGCGAGATCGTCGGTGGCGATGGCACGGCGCACCTCGCGCGGCGGATGCACCGCCAGGATCGTCTGGGCCAGCTTCGGGCCCACTCCGTTGGCGGTCTGCAGCAACTCGAACAGCGCCCGCTCGTCGTCGTCGGCGAAACCGTAGAGCGTCAGCGAATCCTCGCGGACGACGAGGCTCGTGGCCAGCCGCGCGGTCTCGCCCAACCGCAACCGGGCGATCGTGCCCGGTGAGCACGAGATCGCGAGCCCCACCCCGCCGACCTCGATCACCGCACCGTCTGGTGCCAACGCGGCCACCAGGCCGCGAACGCTCGCAATCACCGGCCCATCCTGCCCTGGTCGCCGAGAGCGCCTGGACCTACGGTCGGCGCGCCGCGTACCGCGGCACTGCCAAGAGCGCCTGGACCTACGGTCGGCGCGCCGCGTACCGCGGCACTGCCAAGAGCGCCTGGACCTACGGTCGGCGCGCCGCGTACCGCGGCACTGCCAAGAGCGCCTGGACCTACGGTCGGCGCGCCGCGTACCGCGGCACTGCCGGCTGCGGCGACGAGCCGGGCCTGCGCGGCACCGCGCCAAAGCTGGCAGATCGCCAACGCGAGCGCGTCTGCGGCATCGGCCGGGCGAGGTTTGTCGGGCAGCCGCAGTAGCCGGCTGACCATCACGCCCACCTGGTCCTTGCCGGCCGTACCCGAACCGGTGACCGACGCCTTGACCTCACTGGGCGTGTGCAGCGCCACCGGCACCCCGGCGCGCGTGGCCGCCACGATGGCCAGGCCGGCGGCCTGTGCGGTGCCCATGACGGTGCGCACGTTGTGCTGGCTGAATACCCGCTCGACCGCTACGACATCGGGCGCATGGAGGTCGATGGCGGCCGCTATGGCGTCGGCGATGATCACCAGACGCGACCCGACCTCGGCATCAGAGGCCGTGCGGACGACCTCGACGCTGACCAGCGTGAGGGCCCGTCCGGGCGCGCCGTCGACCACCCCGATACCGCAGCGAGTCATGCCCGGATCGACTCCCAGCACCCGCACTCCACGTCCCCCTACCTGCAATCTCGAACGGACGTTCGACAGCCTAGGACGTGCGCCGCGGCGCGGCGCGGCGACACACCGAATCCCCGTAGTCTTCGCGTGGTGAGAAATGATCCGATCGCCTTCCGGCGCCCAGCCAGGCCCGGCATGCGGATCAGCCCGATTTTTCTGGCGTTCGTCGCGCTCACCGCGTTCGGCGGCTGGCTGAGTTATGACGACTCGCGCTCGGGGGCCCGCTTCGGAGTCTTCTGCCTGGTGGTCGGCGGCTGGGTGGTGTCGCTGTGCCTGCACGAGTTCGGGCACGCGTACACCGCCTACCGCGCCGGCGATCGCAGCGTCGAGGCGGCCGGCTATCTGACGCTGAATCCGCTCAAGTACGCCCACCCGTTCCTGTCGATCGTCTTGCCGGTGATCTTCATCGCCCAGGGCGGCATCGGCCTGCCCGGTGGCGCTGTGTACCTGCACAAGCACGACTTCCGCAGCCGCGCCATGCAGAGTGTCGCGGCAGCGGCCGGGCCACTTTCGAACGTCGTGTTCGCGGTGATCCTGCTGCTGCTCGCGAACGGCCACAACGACGGTCAGCACTACCACTTCTGGTCGGGCGTGGCGTTTCTCGGCTTCTTGCAGATCAGTGCGGCGGTTCTCAACCTGCTGCCGATTCCGGGCCTGGACGGCTACGCGATCATCGAGCCCTACCTGGCGCCGCAGACCGCCCGCTCGTTCGAGCCGATCAAACCGTGGGGCATGCTCGGCGTGTTCGTGCTGCTGCAGATCCACCAGATCAACGTGTGGTTCTTCGACCTCGTCGAGGGGCTCTACAACACCACCGGCGCCCCGAAGTCGCTGTGGGCACTCGGCTACGAGCTGTTCCGATTCTGGCGTGCGTCGGCCTTCGGCTAACTATTCGCGACCCCACCTGCGACGTTCTTGACGCGGGTCATGCGGTGGGTGGCCGGTGTTCGGCGGGCGGTGGCGCCTCGCGGTCGGTGGGCACTTGTGCGCTGGGTGGGCAGTTGCAGGTGCCCACCTGCGGCATAACTGCCCACCTGCGACGTGACGTTGTGGCGATCAGGCACGCGTTGAGGCAACCTCTGTCGATCACAGCAGCTAACCGACGGCGGCCATGATCTCGTCGCTGACATCAAAGTTGGCGTACACGTTCTGCACGTCGTCGCTGTCTTCGAGGGCATCGATGAGTCGGAACACCTTGCGCGCGCCGTCCTCGTCCAGCGGAACCTGCACGCTCGGCAGGAACGACGCTTCGGCCGACTCGTAGTCGATGCCCGCCTTCTGCAGGGCGGTTCGCACCGGCACCAGATCGGTGGCCTCACTGACCACCTCGAATGCCTCGTCGAGATCGTTGACCTCCTCGGCGCCGGCATCGAGCACGGCCCCGACCACGTCGTCCTCGGATACACCGTCGGCCTTGGGCACGATGACGACGCCTTTGCGGGTGAACAGATAGGCCACCGAACCCGGGTCGGCCATCGACCCGCCATTGCGCGTCATCGCGGTGCGGACCTCGCTCGCCGCGCGGTTGCGGTTGTCGGTGAGGCACTCGATCAGTACCGCCACCCCGCTCGGTCCGTATCCCTCGTAGGTGATCGTCTGCCAGTCCGAGCCGCCGGCCTCGGCGCCCGAGCCGCGCTTGACCGCCCGATCGATGTTGTCGATCGGAACCGAATTCTTTCGCGCCTTCTGAATTGCGTCGTAGAGCGTCGGGTTCCCGTCGGGGTCACCGCCACCGGTGCGCGCCGCGACCTCGATGTTCTTGATCAGCTTCGCGAACAGCTTGCCGCGCTTGGCGTCGATCGCCGCCTTCTTATGTTTGGTCGTGGCCCATTTCGAGTGGCCGCTCATATCAGTCCTCTCTGCCCTGCACCGCACGTCGTCGCCCGCACGCTAACCCCCGCGCCTAGCCGACCGAATCGCCCACCATGTCGCAGAAGTACCCATGAACACGACCGTCGCCCATCAACTCCGGATGGAACGACGTGGCCAGCAGTTGCCCCTGGCGAACCACAACAACCTTACCGGCGGCCGGTCCGGTGCGGACGGTCGCGAGCGGCGTCGCCGCAGGACCGACCGATTCGACCCACGGCGCCCTGATGAACACGGCATGGACGGGGCCGCCCGGCACACCTTCGACGGTGACGTCTTCCTCGAACGAATCGACCTGCCGGCCGAAGGCGTTGCGGCGCACCGTGACGTCCATGCCGCCGAACGTCTCCTGATCGGAGGTGCCGTCGACGATCCGGTCGGCGAGCAGGATCATGCCTGCGCATGAGCCGTAGACCGGCAGCCCAGCGGCAATACGCTTGCGCAGCGGCTCGAACAGGTCGAACGTGCGGGCGAGTTTGGCGATAGTGGTCGATTCGCCGCCCGGCAGCACCAGGCCGTCGACCTCGGCCAGTTCCTCCGGCCGCCGTACGGTGATCGCCGCCGCTCCGGCGCTACGCAGCGCGGCAAGATGCTCGCGCACGTCGCCCTGCAGGGCCAGCACGCCGATCGTCAATGACACGAGGCGCAAGCCTAGGGCCGTCGCCTGGCGCGGCGCCAAAGCCACTGCCGTTTACATGGCCGGCGCCACTGCTCCTCGTCGAGCGGGTCGAGGTTTCAGTGCGGGTGGGCGTGCGCTGTCGCGTTGGCAAACTCGCGTGCGTGCTTCGATGTGGACGGACGCAACACGAGGCTGCCCAGCAGATCGGACGTGGCCGCGGCGATGCTGTCGACCGCGGCCTGGAACGCGTCGGCATTTGCCGCGGACGGGGCACGCATGCCCGCGATCTTGCGCACGTACTGCAGCGCCGCGGCTTCGATGTCGTGCTCGGTGACATTCTCGACAAACGGCGGGCGCAGTGTCTGGATGCTTCGGCACATACCCCGATCGTAGGTGCAGCCTGCGACGTGTCCCACCTCCTCCACGGGCGGGCACTTGCGCCGCAGCCGCGCGTGCGGGCAAGGAACCCCGGCGATTCCTGCAGCGCGATCAGAGCCATCCCCGTTGGGCGGCCACCTGCCGAGCCAAGCGATCCGCAGCCGCGCGTGCGGGCAAGGAACCCCGGCGATTCCTGCAGCGCGATCAGAGCCATCCCCGTTGGGCGGCCACCTGCCGAGCCAAGCGATCCGCAGCCGCGCGTGCGGGCAAGGAACCCCGGCGATTCCTGCAGCGCGATCGAGATGCTTTACCAGCCGCGCTGAGCCAGCCGGTGCGGCTGCGGGACATCCTCGACGTTGATGCCCACCATCGCCTCGCCGAGCCCTCGCGAGACCTTGGCGATGACGTCGGGATCGTCGTAGAACGTCGTGGCCTTCACGATCGCCTCGGCCCGCCGGGCGGGATCGCCCGACTTGAAGATGCCCGAACCCACGAACACGCCTTCGGCGCCGAGTTGCATCATCATCGCAGCGTCGGCCGGGGTGGCGATGCCGCCGGCGGTGAACAGCACGACCGGCAGCTTGCCCGCCCGGGCCACCTCGGCGACGAGGTCGTAGGGCGCCTGCAGTTCCTTGGCCGCGACGAACAGCTCGTCCTCGGGCAGATTCTGCAGCCGACGGATCTCGGCCCGGATCTGGCGCATATGGGTCGTGGCGTTCGAGACGTCGCCGGTGCCGGCCTCGCCCTTGGAACGGATCATCGCCGCGCCCTCGGTGATGCGGCGCAGCGCCTCGCCCAGGTTGGTGGCTCCGCATACGAAGGGCACCGTGAAGGCCCACTTGTCGATGTGGTTGGCGTAGTCGGCCGGGGTGAGCACCTCGGACTCGTCGACGTAGTCGACGCCGAGCGACTGCAGCACCTGCGCCTCGACGAAGTGCCCGATACGCGCCTTGGCCATCACCGGGATCGAGACGGCGCTGATGATGCCGTCGATCATGTCCGGGTCGCTCATCCGCGACACGCCGCCCTGGGCGCGGATGTCGGCGGGCACCCGTTCGAGTGCCATGACGGCCACCGCTCCGGCATCTTCGGCGATCTTGGCCTGCTCAGCGGTGACGACATCCATGATGACGCCGCCCTTGAGCATCTCGGCCATTCCGCGCTTGACGCGGGCGGTGCCCGTGGCGTGCTCGGACGCTGGGGCTTGTGGGGTCTGCTCGACTGCCATGACCGCGATTCTACGGATGGGCGCTCGTGGGCCGGACGAGCCGATCAAGGTCGGATGGCCCGGTCGCCGCCGCGCTCACGAGGACACCAGCGGCGCCCCGTTGGACGCCAACACGACCCAGGCACCACCCGGCGAGAGCGGAATGACGTGCCCATACCGGTCTTTGAACACGGTCGGCGCCGTTAACGACGCGCGCGACCACCGTCCGGTGATCCGGTGGCCGTTGCGGTAGATCTCGACTCGGCCGCTGCCGATCGAATGGGTGTACTGGGACGGCATGCCGTTCACATCGACGTCACCGAAATGCGGGGTGACCCGGCAGAACTGCACGATGACGTTCGGCGTCGCCACCGGATGGCCGTCCGCGGCCACCTGCGTCACGCCGCCGATCGACCGGACGTACCGGTTCAGGCCGGGGCTCCATCGAAAGCCGACATCTGTGCTGCCGACCCGGGTTCGGATGGTGCGCGCCCCCGGATGCGACCTGATATCCGGAATGCGCTTCTCCCATCGGAATCCGACGTCCTTGGCCGTGCCCGCGTGGATCCGAGCCGAGACCGGACCGAGCGGGAGCATGACATTGATGTAGCTCGATGCACGCGAGTGGTCGCGGTAGTAGTACGGCGCGCCGCGATCCTGGATGTACGGGTGCAGGATCGAACGATCAAGCGTGGGCAGCGAGTCCCCCCCGCCGCCGGACGCGGCCAGGACGATGTGGCCGTACTCGCTGAGCAGTTCCGGGTCGCTGGTGCGCACCGACCGCACCGGGCCCGCGGTCGGCTTGTGCGTCGCGAAGACGGCGATGAGCCGGCTCAGGCCACCTTCGGCCTGCTCGACGTAGACGATGTCAGCCTGGTCGATGCCCGCCTGCGGGCGCCCGGGCGCGGTGTCGTCGATCTTGACGGCCATGACCGGGCCCTTCGGAACCGCGCCGATACCGGTAAGCGGGTTCACCGACGGCGGCTTCGGTGCGGCCTTCTTCTTTTTCGGCTTCGGCTTGGGCTTGGCCGTAGGGGCCTTGCTGGCCGGTGCCGCGGATGTGGACGCCGGCGGTGCCGCCACACGATGCGGGCTGCTGCCCTTCGCGGCGATCGTGGTGCCGATCGCCCCACCGGCGAGCACGACCGCAGTCACCCCCACGGCCACGGCTTTCTGCCTGCCGCTGAAGCGAGAACTGAACTCGGACAGGCGTTCCACCAAACTCACCGGGCGGTCTCCTCCTGGGGTGTCGGGTCAGCGTCGCCGCGTTCGATCGGGTTCGCGTGCGGGACGGGCGGATCGTAATCGGGCAGCGTGTCGTCGATGTCGAAGAACAGCGGCATGTCGCGATGTCCGGCCAAACGCAGCAGCCGGGGCATGCGCCTTCCCCGCAGGGCGCGCGTGTCGCGAACCGCGTCGTTGTAGAACCGTCGCGCGATCAGGACGCGCGCGCCCGCCTCCTGCAGTTCGGCGGCCGCGGGCGGCGGCAGGTCGTCACGCCGGTCGGCGAGTTCGAGTACCGCACGGCCCACCGCGTTCTCGGCGGCCTCGCGGTCGTCGCGCGATGCGTTGAGGGCATCCTGGGCCACTGCCTCCAGCCGGGCGCGCTGCGCCCCTGGCATGGCCACACCGACGTACTCGGCCACGTGCAGCAGCGCGGCAGCGCGTCGCACCAGTTGGGCGTCGAGCGCCGCCTGAGCTGCGTCGACGCGGGCGTGCAGCCGGTCCAGGCGGGTGACCGTGAAGGTGACCCAACTGGTCAGCAGTACCGCGACGAGCACGGCGGCGATGAGCCACCCGGCGGACAGCATGGTCGAGAAGCCTAACTCTTGGCCCGATTGCGCTACTTAGACCCCGATCAGCGCAATGATGCACCCGCGATCGCCAGCTCGTAGACCCGAAGCACCTCGGTGACCACGACGGCCCAGTCATACGGCGCGACCGCCTTCGTACCGGCGTCGACCAGCCGCTCGCGCAGCACCGGATCGTCGAGCACGCGCGCCAGCTCGGCGGCCAGCGCGCCCGAGTCGCCGATCGGGAAGAGCTGGCCCGCCACTCCCCCGCCGAGCACCCGTCGGAATGCCTCGAGTTCGCTCGCGACGATCGGGGTGCGAGCCGCCATGGCCTCGAGCAGGATCACACCGAAGCTCTCCTGGCCGGTGTTGGGTGCGCAGTACACGTCGACGCTCTTGAGCATGCGCGCCTTGTCGGGCTCGCTGACCTGCCCCATCAGGTCGACCCGGTCACGCAGCACCTGTGGCAACCCGGACAGGAAGTCCGCGGACTCGCCGCGGCCGGCCACGAGCAGGCGAAGATCGGGACGCTCCGGAGCCAGGCGCTCCAAGGCACCGATCAGGACGTCCATGCCCTTGCGCGGCTCGTCGTAGCGGCCGATGAACCCGACCGTGCCTCCCTCGCGCGGGTAGCCGGGCAGCGGCTCGACGTTCGTGTAGCGCGACACGGCGACCCCGTTCGGCACCACGACGGCGTCCGCACCGAGATGCTCGACGATCACTTTGCGGGCGGCGGCCGACACCGCGATACGCCCGGAGAGCTTCTCCAGGAACGGCTGCAGGATGGTGTCGAACATCAGCAGGAAGCGCGAACGGGTGGTGGCGGCATGGAACGTGGCGACCAGCGGGCCGTCGTGAATCATGCACGCGAGAAGCGACAGGCTCGGCGGGGCCGGCTCGTGCACGTGCACGACGTCGAAGGCGCCGTCACGCAGCCATCGGCGCACGCGCGTTGCCGACACCAGGCCGAACTGCAGACGCGCCACCGAGCCGTTGTAGGGGATCGGGACCGCCTTGCCCGCCACGACCACATAGGCCGGCAGGCCCGGAGTGTCGTCGTCGCCGGGCGCGAGCACCGAGACGACGTGGCCGAGCCCGATGAGCGCCTCGGCGAGATCGCGCACGTGCGCCTGCACGCCTCCGGGGATGTCCCAGGAATACGGGCAGACGATGCCGATACGCATGGCTTGGTCCTATCCGGATCGGTTGCCGTTCAGCGCGGCCTTACGCGCCGGAAGATCGGCCAGCCACAGCCGCTGCAACATGTGCCAGTCGGCTGGATGCTTCGCGATCCGTTCGGTGAATACGTCGGCGAGGGCCTGCGTCCCACCGCGCACGTTCTCGCTCAGCCGCGTACCCGGCAGCTCGATCGGCGGGCCGATCCATTGCCCCCAGCCGTCCGGCGTGAACCACAGGCTCACCGGGATCAACGGCGCTCCAGTCCTCGCGGCGAGCAGCGCCGGCCCGCCGGGCATCTTGGTGGCCTCACCGAACAATTGCACCTCGATGCCGTTGCGCGACAGATCGCGCTCGGCCACCAGGCAGACGGTTCCGCCGGATCGCAGCCGCTCGGCGAGCACCTCGGCCGGCGGGCTCTGCCCCCCGGTCAGAGGCAGCACCTCCATGCCCAGGCTCTCGCGATAGGCGACGAAGCGGTCGAACAGCGACTCGGGCTTGAGCCGCTCGGCGACAGTCGTGAACGGATACCCCTGCGCGATCAGCCATATCGCGGCCGCATCCCAATTGCCCATATGCGGCAGGGCGATGACTACTCCCTTTCCCTGCCGTGCAGCCACGAAGAGGTTCTCGGCGCCGATCGTGTTGGCGCCCGCCCGCGCGACGACCTCGTCCTTGTCCATCCTGGGCAGCCGGAAGGTCTCGAGCCAGTACCGCGCGTAGGAGCGCAGTCCGGCCGCGACGAGCTCGTCGAGTTCGGCGTCGGACGCCTGCGCAACGACCCGCCGCAGGTTGCGGCGAAGTTGCTGTGCGCCCTTGCCGTTGCGGACCGCCGCCCCGTCCGCAACGACCTGAAAGGCCCACCGGGCGAACGGGCCGGGAAGGCTCTTCACCGCACCCCAACCGGCCGCGAACGCGGCGTCGAGCGCGCGAGCGCGCAGCCCCCCCACGTTCACGCCGTTGCCTCCTTCGGGTCGGGGCCCTGCGCCGATCTTTTCGACTGCCGCCACACGGTAGCGAGGCGCTGCGCCACGGTGATCGTCGACGCGGCGACCAGCAGCCATACGGCGATCGCCTGGACATACGGCACTCGTAGGTGCTCGCCGGACAGACCGGTGCCGACCAGAATGATGATGAGCCGCTCGGCGCGCTCGGCGATGCCGACCGTGGCCGTCAGGCCCACTCCCTCGGCGCGGGCGCGCACGTAGGACGTGAGCGAGCCGAGCACGAGGCACAGCATGCACCCGGCAAGCATCCACGGCTGGTCATGGCGCGCGAAGTACCAGGCGATCGAACCGAATATCGCGGCATCGACGAGGCGGTCGCCGGTCGAGTCGAGGACAGCGCCGAACTTCGTGGTCATCCCACCGGCCCGGGCGACGGCGCCGTCGACCACGTCGAGCATGACGAAGCCCCAGATGAGCATGGTGCCGGAGAACCACCAACCCTGGGTGAAGAAGACAAGCGCGGCGCTCGTCGCGCCGACAGTGCCGGCAATCGTGATCGCATCCGGCGTGACGCCCGCCCGGGCGAGGCGTGCGCCGAGCGGGTTGATCGTCTTCCCGACCCACTCGCGGGCATGGATATTCAGCACGTGTCGGCGATCCTTACTGGCTTCCGGTGGAGCGGCGCGTATCCGGACGCTTCCGAGCGCTCACGATAGCCAAGAGCCCGATCCGATCTTGGCCGATCCTCGTCTGCCGCTTGTCGCACGCCACGGATGGGTGTCGAATGCCGGAAACGTGTTTTCGCGATTGTGGAGGGGCCCTCTGCGGGCCAGTCGTCACCGAGAGGATGCCCTATGTCGACGAAAAAGGCCGCAACCAAGACCGCGGTGGCGATCCTGGAGACCGCAGATCGTCCGGAGAAGATCCGCAACATCGCGCTCGTCGGCCACTCGGCAGCGGGGAAGACCACGCTCGTCGAGGCGCTGCTCGCGGCTACCGGCACCATCGCCCGTGCCGGCACGGTCGTCGACGGCACCACTGTCAGCGACGCCGACCCGGTGGAGGTCGCGCAGCAGCGGTCGGTGGTGCTGTCGGTGTGCCCGCTGCGCTTCGACGGCGTCGTGGTCAATCTGCTCGATACCCCGGGATATCCCGACTTCACCGGAGAACTCCGGGCGGGCCTACGCGCGGCGGACGCGGCGCTGTTCGTCGTGTCCGCCACCGACGACGTCGACCCGATCACCGTTTCGCTGTGGGAGGAGTGCGCCGCACTGGGCACGCCACGTGCCGTCGTTGTCACCAAGCTGGATGCGCCACGCGCCTCGCTGACCTCCGCGCTGGCCGCGTGCCAACGAGTCTTCGGCGGTTCGGACGGACAGGCCGTGCTGCCGCTGTACCTCACCGTCGGCGGCTCCGCCGAGACCGCCCCGGACGGACTGGTCGGTCTGCTCAGCCGGACCGTGTACGACTACTCGGCGGGCTACCCGTCGAAGGAGACCCCCTACACCAGCGAGGTTGCAGTCGACGGCGATGTCGACGCCGCCCGTAACGCGCTCATCGAGGCGATCATCGACAACAGCGAGGACGAGACGCTTCTCGACCGCTATCTCGCCGGCGAGGAGATCGGCTTGGACGTCCTGATCGACGACCTCGAGACCGCGGTCGCCCGGGCCACGTTCTACCCCGTTCTGCCGGTGTGCGCCGCGTCCGGTCTCGGCCTGTCCGAGTTGCTCGAGTTGCTCTCCGGAGCGTTTCCCTCGCCGGTCGAACTCGACCCGCCGGTCGCGCTGCACCTCGACGGCACACCTGCCGACGTAGCCCGGTGCGAGGCCGACGGCCCGCTGCTCGGCGAGATCGTGCGCACGAGCGTCGACCCGTATCTGGGACGCCTGTCGATACTGCGCCTCTTCTCAGGCACGCTCGTCCCGGAGACGCCGGTGCACATCTCCGGGCACGGCGGCGAATCGCGCGGGCACCCCGACCACGACACCGACGAGCGAGTCGGGCAGATCTTCTCTCCGCTCGGCACGACGCTGCGACCGATCGAGCGCGCGGTAGCAGGCGACATCTGCGCCATCGGGCGGCTCGGTAGCGCCGAAACCGGCGACACAATCTCGGCGAAGAGCACCCCGCTGCTGATCGAGCCGTGGGAGATGCCGGTGCCGCTGTTGCCGGTGGCGGTGCAGGCCGCGACCCGGGCCGACGAGGACGCGCTGGCCAAGGCGCTGTCGCGCCTCACCGCGGGCGACCCGACCGTTCGGGTCGAGCGCCAGCCGGAGACCGGCCAGCTGGTGCTGTGGTGCCTCGGCGAGGCGCACGCCGACGTCGTGCTGGACCGCCTGCGCGCCACCGGTGCGCACGTCGAGACGATGCCGCTGCGGGTCGCGCTGCGCGAGACCTTCACGTCCGAGTCGCGCGGTCACGGCCGACTGGTCAAGCAGTCCGGCGGCCACGGGCAGTACGCCGTCTGCGATGTCGTGGTCACGCCGCTGCCACGCGGGTCGGGCGTCCAGTTCACCGACAAGGTGGTCGGCGGCGCGGTGCCCTCGCAGTTCATCAGCTCGGTCGAGAAGGGCGTGCGTGCACAGCTCGAGCACGGACTCGACAACGACCACGTGCCGGTGGTCGACGTTCTGGTAACCCTGGTCGACGGTAAGGCGCACAGCGTCGACTCGTCCGACGCCGCGTTCCAGACGGCCGGCAGCCTGGCCGTCAAAGACGCCGCCGCGGGCGGGCACACCGGCCTGCTCGAACCGCTCGCCACCGTCCACATCACGGTGCCCGATGCGCACGTGGGCTCCGTGCTCTCCGACCTTTCCGGCCGGCGTGGGCGGGTCACCGGCACCGAGCCCGATCCCACCGCGCCGACCGGCATGGAACGCACGACCGTGCATGCCGAGGTTCCCGATGCCGAGCTGACGCGGTACACGATCACGCTGCGCTCGGTAAGCGCCGGCACGGGGCGATTCACCCGTGACTTCGCGCGCTACGAGGTGGTTCCGTCCAACGTCGCCGCAACGCTGCGCGGCGCATCGACGAGCTGACCCGCGCGTCTGCACAAGATCGGCACGTCAGCGGCGCTTGCGCACCCCGAACACGCCGCGGCTGATCTCGCGGCCGAGCGCGCTGGCGGCCGAGCGCGCGAACGACTTGAACACCGCCGAGCCGAGCACGGCGGCCACCGCGCCCCCGGCCGCCGCTTCCTTCGCGCCTGCCCCACCACGCTCGCGCTGCGCGGGTTGTTCTGCGGGCTGCTCGGACGGATGCGGCGCGAGCTTCGTCGCCAGCTTCTCGTAGGCGGACTCGCGGTCGATCGCCTGCCCGTACGTCGCCTGCAGCGGCGAGGATGCGACGACCTGCTGCTGCACGGATGCGTCTATCTGGCCCATCAGCGAGCGTGGCGCGCGCAGCCTGGTCCACGCCACCGGGGTGGGAGCGCCGGACTCCGACAGCACGGTGATGATCGCCTCGCCGGTACCGAGTTGGGTCAGCGCCTGCGCCAGGTCGTAGTCGCCGGTCTTCGGATAGGTGCGCACCGCCTTGGCGAGCGCGGCGGCGTCGTCCGGCGTGAATGCCCGAAGCGCATGCTGCACCCGATTGCCGAGTTGGCCCAGCACGTCGTCGGGCAGATCGGTCGGGCTCTGCGTCACGAAGAAGATGCCCACGCCCTTCGAGCGGATCAGCCGCACCGTCTGGGTTACCGCCTCGCGAAACGCCTTGCTGGCATCGTGGAAGAGCAGATGGGCCTCGTCGAAGAAGAACACCAGCTTGGGCTTGTCGAGGTCGCCCACCTCGGGCAGCTCCTGGAACAGATCGGCCAGCAGCCACATCAGGAACGTGCTGAACAGCTGCGGGCGATCCTGCAGGCCGGTGACCTCGACCGAGCTGATCACGCCCTGCTCCCCCGACACGCGCAGCAGGTCCTTCGTCTCCCACTCGGGCTCACCGAAGAAGACGTCGCCGCCCTTGTCGGAAAGGCCGATCAGCTCGCGAAGGATCACCCCGGCCGTGGCCGACGACAGCCCGCCGAGCCCGGCGAGATCGGGCTTGCCCTCGTCGCTGACCAGGTACTGGATGACCGAACGCAGGTCCTTCAGATCGAGCAGCGGCAGGCCGGCCTTGTCGGCGTAGTGGAACACCAGACCGAGCGAGGACTCCTGAGTGTCGTTGAGGCCGAGCACCTTCGACAACAACGTCGGGCCGAAACTGGTGATCGTCGCGCGCACCGGCACGCCCGCGCCGACGCCGCCCAGTGCTAGGAACTCGACCGGACAGCCGGCAGGTGTCCAGTCCTCGCCCGTGTCGGCGGCTCGCTGGGTGATCTTTTCGTTCGGCTGGCCCGGCTGGCTCAGCCCGGAGAGGTCGCCCGTGACGTCGGCAATGACGACCGGCACGCCGGCCGCCGACAGCTGCTCGGTGAGCAGTTGCAGCGTCTTCGTCTTGCCTGTTCCGGTGGCTCCGGCGATCAGTCCGTGCCGGTTGAGCGTGGCGAGTGGCACGCGTATGCACGCGTCCGGGTACGGCACGCCGTCGAGGATCACCGATCCGAACTCGAGCGCGGCGCCTTTGAATGCGTAGGCGCCCGCAATGCGCATGGCATCGGCGGACTTGGCGTGCGCTGTTGCTGCCGAACCGGACGACGCTTCAGGCATGTGGCGCTCCTCGACTAGGCAGCCAAGACGCGCGCCAGCCTAATGCGATTACCCCGGCGCGGCCCTGCCTGCGCGTGCCGGCGACGCGGGGGCGTAGGTAATTCACTACCGCCGCTACGTATGCTATGCGCAGTTGGTTGCGATTCGCCCGCCGGTCGCGCGACACGGCGGTGGGCACGCAGGGGGGCAATGACCGAAACAACTGGTGCGCGCACTGCGCGCACCGAGATCGCGATGATCGCATTGGCTGTCATCATCGTGCTGGCCGGCTGCGGTACCCGCCGGGCAAAGACACCACCGATGCCCGAGCGTCCCGCCGGCGAGTTCGCCGTACCCACCTGCGCTGCGCCACCGTGCACAGGTGCGGGAAGTGTCCGCTGGCGAACTGCGCTGCGCACCGACCTGATCGTCGACCACGGCAGTTACTTCCCGCCGACCGGCACCGGTGAGGGCCCCGTCGTGTCCGGATACGGTTCGGAGCAGGTGTACGTCCTCGCCCTGGACGACCGGTTGTTCGCGGTTGACGCCCGGACGGGCAAGGTCCGGTGGACGCTGCCGAGCAAGAGCCTGTCGCGGGCGCCCGCCGCGACCGGGCAGGTGGACGTGATCGGCGCCGCCGCGGATGTGGCGCTGACGGCGGGCAAGTCCGGCGCGAGCCGCACCAGCCTGCTCTTGGACGCACGAACCGGACGCACCGTCGCCCGAGTGAAGGTGCCGACCTACGGCGGCCTCGCCTGGGCCGACGATCGGCACGCGGTCGTCGTGGCCTCCGACGGACTGCGCGGGATCGACCTTCGCACCGGCGCCACCACGTGGCGGCGCGCGGCGCGGGGAATCGACTCGCGCTACGACACCGGCTACGCACACGGCGACATCGTCGTCGTCGCCGATGCCGACCCGGCGAAGGGAACCTGGTCGCGTCAGATCCGGCGTATCAACGCGGTCACCGGCGCGGAAGAGGCACCGTTGCCGGTACCTGACCACGACGTCGCCAGCCGGGTGACGACGGCCAAGAACACGATCTACGTGCAAGGTTCGCGACGCACGTACGCCATCGACGCGGGCACCGGCAAGGTGACCTGGACGGTGTCCGGATGGCCGACACAGACCGTCTACCCCGATGCCGTCGATGGCACGGCGTACCTGTGGGACGCCAAGGCTCGCCACTACCGCGTCGTCGGATCGAGCGGGCGCCAGGCCACCGTCGGTGAGACGGTCCAGTGCGATCTGCGCGCCGGCACGTCGCTCAGTTGCATCATGCAGGCAGTTCCGCAGCAGACGATCATCGGATACTCCGCGCGCACCGGCGGCACGCTGTGGACCTCGCCCGAGCTGCCGTACTTCGCGCACCCGTACTCGCTGTCGGAGCCACCGGCAATGCCGCCACCGTCCTACTCGGCGGGAATCGCCTGCGGGCACGTCGTCACGAAGGCGCCCAGCGGTGCAGGCGATCTGCTGTGCACGGATCCGTACCTGGTCGCGGTGAACCGGTAAGCGCGTCTGCGCTCAGCGGTCGGGCAGGTTGAGCTTGGACAGGTCGGGCAGTTTCGTGCCGGGAGGCAACTGCGGCGGCAGGCCGCCACCGAAGCCACCAGGCATGCCCTGCATGCCGGCCGGCATCCGCGGCGCGGTCGGCCCGCGTCCGCGACCCTTCTTGCCTTTCTTGCCCTTCTGCTTGGTGTTCTTGCGGCGCGCGCCGGGTAGGCCCATCGCGCCGCCCATCTGCTGCATCATCTTGCGCGCCTCGAAGAAGCGGTCGACGAGCTGATTGACCTCGTTCACGGCGACACCGGAACCGTTGGCGATGCGCAGGCGCCGCGATCCGTTGATGATCTTCGGGTTCTCGCGCTCGGCCGGGGTCATGCCACGGATGATCGCCGCTGTGCGGTCCAGGTCGCGGTCGTCGACCTGGCTGATGGCCTCTTTCATCTGGCCCATGCCGGGCATCATGCCGAGCAGGTTCGAGATCGGCCCCATGCGCCGGATCGCCTGCAACTGGCCGAGAAAGTCCTCGAGAGTGAACTTGTTGCCGCTGGCGAGCTTGCTCGCCATCTGCTCGGCCTCGGCCTCGTCGAACGTCTTCTGCGCCTGCTCGATCAGGCTGAGCATGTCGCCCATGCCGAGGATGCGCGAGGCCATCCGGTCGGGGTGGAAGACGTCGAAGTCCTCGAGCTTCTCGCCGTTGGACGCGAACATGATCGGCTGGCCGGTGACGTAACGGACCGACAGTGCCGCGCCACCCCGGGCATCGCCGTCGAGCTTGGTCAGCACCACGCCGCTGAAGCCGACACCGTCGCGGAACGCCTCGGCGGTGTTCACCGCGTCCTGGCCGACCATCGCGTCGACGACGAAGAGCGTCTCCTGCGGCTGCACCGCGTCGCGGATGGCCGCCGCCTGCGCCATCATCTCGGTGTCGATACCGAGGCGTCCGGCAGTGTCGACGATGACCATGTCGTGCTGGGCGCGCTGGGCGAACTCGATCGACCCGCGAGCGACGGCCACCGGATCGCCGACGCCGTTGCCAGGCTCAGGCGCGAAGACGGCCACCCCGGCGCGTTCGCCGACGACCTGCAACTGGGTGACGGCGTTCGGCCGCTGCAGGTCGGCCGCGACCAGAACCGGCGTGTGGCCCTGCTCACGCAGCCAGCGAGCCAGCTTGCCCGCGAGCGTCGTCTTACCCGAACCCTGCAGACCGGCCAGCATGATGACCGTCGGGGGCGTCTTCGCGAACTGCAACCTGCGCGTCTCGCCGCCGAGGATGGTGATGAGCTCCTCGTCAACGATCTTGATCACCTGCTGGGCCGGGTTCAGCGCCCGCGACACCTCCTCGCCGCGGGCCCGTTCCTTCAACACGGCGATGAACTGCCGCACGACCGGCAGCGCGACGTCGGCCTCCAGCAGCGCGATGCGGATCTCGCGGGCGGTGGCATCGATATCGGACTCGGAGAGCCGCCCCTTGCCCCGAAGGCCGGCAAAGACCTGGGTAAGGCGATCGGAGAGCGTGTCGAACAAGGCGGACCTCTCGGCGATGGTTCGGGATCCCGCCCAGCGTACGTGCCCGGCGGGGTCTGGCTAACACACTCAGTGCTCGCCCGCGACGCCTTCGTCGATGGCCAGCGTGCCCGACCAGGAACGTGGCTGGGAATTCCAGTGCCGCAGCACTTCCCGGACTATTCCTGGCAGGGACTATGTACCGGGCCAACCGTCAGCAAGCGGATGGCTACCTTCATTTCACGTTCGACGGCGCCCCGCACGTCTCTGGGGTTCGCCTCAGCCCAGCGACCGCAGCCTGGTCGAGCTCACCGCCGGCGGGCGCCGCACGCCCCGCAAGAGCAGGCGCCTGAGCGCGCGGCTCAGGCGCGATGCCCGAGCAGGTAGAGCCAGTCACGGTTGTGGTCCAGCCGGGAGACGTCCACGACATTCCACCCGGCAGCGGCGAGCATCTCGCGCAACGGTGCGAGCCGGTGGTGAACGAACCAGCGCGGGCTGCTCGATCCGTACCGCTCGGTCTCCCAATTCTCGCCGTCGCCCTCTGACACTGCGAGGTGCAAGGCGCCTGCCGTGCGCGTCACCCGGGCGAATTCAGCCAGCACGCGCGGCACGTCCGCACGCGGTATGTGCAGCAGCGCCGCCTGACACCACACCCCGTCGACGGATGCATCAGCGATCGGCAACGCCCGCATGTCGGCCTGCGCCGCGCCGGACAGGCTCTGCGAACGCAACATGCCAAAGGAGATGTCGAGGCCGGTGACCCGCGCGCCCCGCCCGCGCAAGGATCTCGTGTCGCGACCGGGACCGCAGCCGGCGTCGAGCACGCGCGCCCGCTCGGGCAGGCGCACCAGGAACGCCGAGATCAATCGGTCGAGTTCGGGCCACGGTGTCGCCGTGACGCGCGCGAACTCGTCGGCGACCTCGTCGTAGGTCGCCCGCGTACGCGCGACCGGATCGCTCACAAGAGGCCGCGCCCGCCGTCTATGTAGAGCACCTGGCCGGTGACGTAGCCGGACTCCTCGGCGGCGAAGAACGCCACCGCATTGGCGACGTCGTCAGGCACGCCGCCACGGCGCACCGGGACGGACTGTGCGACAGCCTCGCGCATCTGGTCGATGTCGCTGCCGACGCGCTCGGCTGTCGCCTTGGTCATGGCGGTCTCGATGAATCCGGGCGCGACGGCGTTCGCGGTGATGCCGAACGGGCCGAGTTCGATCGCGAGCGTTTTGGTCAGCCCCTGCAGACCCGCCTTCGCCGTCGAGTAATTGGCCTGACCCCGATTGCCGAGTGCAGACGTCGAGGACAGGCTGATGATGCGGCCGTACTTGGCCTCGACCATGTGCTTCTGCGCGATCTGGCTGGCCAGAAATGCGCCGCGCAGGTGCACCTCCATGACAGTCGTCCAGTCGTCGTCGGACATCTTGAACAGCAGGTTGTCGCGCAGGACGCCCGCGTTGTTCACCAGGATGTGCAGCCCACCGAATTCGGCAACGACCTTGTCGACCGCAGCCTGCACCTGGTCGCGTTTGCAGACGTCGGCGGCAAGTGCGATCGCCGCGCCGCCGGACGCGGCAATCTCCTCGGCGACCGCTGTCGCTGCGTCGTCGTTGAGGTCGAGCACGCCGACCTTCGCACCGCCCGCGGCGAGGCGGCGTGCGGTCTGCGCGCCGATGCCCTGGGCGCCGCCGGTGACGAGCGCGACGCGGTCCTGCACACCTGCCATGTCTGGCCTCTTCTCAGCTCTTCCCGGCAACGTTGGCACCGTGCGGTGACGGTACCCAGCCGGGTGGGCCGCTCGGCAGGCAGGTGACCCGCCGCCGTGCTCAGCGCGGACGACCTGGCTGACCCGCCTGACCCGCCTGGCCCGACGGTGGCTCGCCTTCGCGCGTGATGAGCCGGCGTACCCCGGCAAGCCAGCGATCGGGGTCGCTGGCCTTCTGCGCCCAGAACGTGCCCACCCGCGGATGCGGCAGGATAAGGAAGTTCTCTTCGGCGAGGCCTGCGAGCACCGCATCTGCCACCTGCTCCGGCGCGATGATGTCGCCGCTGGCCGCCACCGCTCGCGCGGCCGCGTTGCCGTCGGCGAGCGGCCCCATCAGCATCGGCGTCGCCACGCCCAGCGGGCAGAGCACGCTGACGCCGACGCCCCGGTCTCGGTAGTGCACCGACAGCCACTCGGCGAAGGCCACGGCCGCATGCTTGGTGACGGTGTACGGCGCATCGCCCGGGGCGCTGAGCAGGCCGGCAGCTGACGCCGTGTTGAGCAGGTACCCCCGGCCGCGTTCGAGCATGCCGGGCAGGACGGCGCGCGCCGCGTACACGTGCGCCATCACGTGCACGTCGAACGCCTGTCGCCAAACCTGGTCGGGCGCGTCGACGCCGAGTCCGGTGCTGATGCCGGCATTCGAGCAGAACAGGTCGATGCGCCCCCACCGTTGCTCGGTGCGCGCGGCGAGCGCCGCGACGGCGTCCTCGTCGGTGACGTCCGTGCTGTCGGCGATCGCGCCGATATCGGCGGCCACGGCCCCGGCCGCTGCCGCGTTGCGATCCGAGACGACGACGGCGCGAGCACCGTCGGCGGCAAAGCGGCGCGCCAGCGCCGCGCCGATGCCGCTTCCCGCGCCGGTGACCACCACGACCGCGTCCCGGATCTGCATCACGCCACCGAATAGACGCGGCGCTCGGGCAACTCGAGGCAATGCAACAGGCCGCCGTACACCGCACCGCCGTCGATACCGATGACGTTGTTTTCGCCGAAGTACACGTCGGGCGAACCGTGGATGAGCTCGGTGGCCGTGTGCCCGAAGACCACCGTCTTCGGGCCGCTGTAGCCGCGGAAGAACCGTTCGCGGATCCACAACAGCAGGTGCGGATCGGTCTGTTCGAGCGGGGTGTCGGGATCGACGCCGCCGTGGACGAACACGGTGTCGTCGGTCTCGTGGTAGTAGTCCAGGCCGGCCATGAACTCCAGGTGCTCGGCCATCTCGGGCACAGGTTCCAGCGACTGCGGCAGGTGGTCGAAATCCGCGGCCGGATGGTCATAGCTGCGCAACGTCTCGCGTGCCCCGTTGTGGAACCACCGCACGATCGAGGTCTGGTCGCCCGCGAACGCGCCGACCATCATCTGCTCGTGGTTGCCCATCAGGACCCTCGCGCCGCCGTTACGCAACCCGATGACGCGCTCGACCACGCCGCGTGGATCGGGCCCGCGATCGACGTAGTCGCCGAGCAGGATCAGCTCGTCCTCGCCCGGGTCGTAGCGGACGTCATCGAGCAGGCGCTCGAACCGCTCGAGCTCGCCGTGGACATCGCTGATCACAAGCGTGCGACGCGGCATCAGGTGGTCCCTGGCCCGAGGCGGCGCAGGACATCGAGCAGCGTCGACCGATCGGTGAGTTGCGGGGTGGGGAGCACGGCCAGAACGGGAGTCTTCACACCGGCTTCGGCGTAGCGGCGCACCTGGTCGCGGCAGGCCTCGGGCGTGCCGTGCAGCACGAGGGCGTCGATGACGTCGGCCGGGACGGCTGCGGCTGCACCCGCGCGGTCGCCGGCCGCCCACTTCTCGTTCATCACGCGCAGATCCTCTCCCCGGCCGAGCCACTCGTGAAACGCCGCATACGCAGGCACGGTGAGGTAGCTCGCGATCAGCCATCGCCCGACGTTGCGCGCGTACTCGACGTCGTCTGTCGGACAGACGAACACGCGCGCGACGACATCGGCATCCGGATTGCCGATGGCCTCAATGCACTGTTGCACGTCGGAACTGGCCAGCCAGTTCAGGATCGCACCGTCGGCCTCGCGTCCGGCCAGCCGCAGCATCTGCGGGCGCAACGCCGCGAGCAGGACCGGTGGCGGTTCGGCGGGCGGGTTCTCCAGCTTGAAGCGCCGGATCTCGAACGTGTCGAACCGGCCGTCGACGCGCTCACCGGCGAGCGCCGTCCGCACGAACCGCAGCACGTCACGGGTTCGGCGCAGCGGCTCGTCGAAGGCCAGGCCGTTCCAGTCGTGGACGATGGCAGGGCTCGACGCCCCCAGGCCGAGCACGAAACGTCCTGGTGCGAGGCCGGCAAGCGATGCGGCGGTCATCGCGATGAGGGCCGGGCCTCGCGTGTAGACGGGGACGATCGCCGTGCCCAGACGCAGCGACGGCTCCCACGCCGAGGCAAGGGTCAGCGGCGTGAACGCGTCGGCGCCGGCAACCTCCGAGGACCAGGCGTCGGTGTAGCCGTATCCGGGCAGTGCGCGGATCAACTCGGCATGCTCGGCGAGTGGCACGCCGTTCTGCGGAACGGTCAGTCCCCACGTCACGTCCGCATTCCCCTCTCGCGCCGGCGTCGCTGCCCGGAGTTGCCATACCTTCGCGGGTCGAGCAACCGTCGCAGGTATGACAGGTGGCCGATCACTGGTCGATCTCCTCGGCGTGCAGCCCGGCCAGGATCAGGTCGGCCACCTCGGTCGCGATCTGCTCGGGGCGAAGCCGGCCCGCGGGCCGGTACCAGCGAGGCATCTCGTTGATCACGCCGAAGATCGTGAACGTCACGATCTCCGGCGACACCACGGCACTGAACTGCCCGCGCTCCTGGGCGGCGCGCACCAGCCGGATGATGCCGTTGTGGTAGCGGCGGCGCTGGCTGCGCATCTGCATGATCCGCCGGTTACCCAACTGCGAGAGTTCGCGGGAGAACACCAGCGCCTCGCGAGTGCTCGCCGCGGTCGTTTCGACCAGGTCCTCGATGAGGGCGCGCAGCGTCTCGGCGGGCGACATCTTGGCGGCCAGGATCCGGTCCATGCCCTCGAGTTGGCGGCCGATCAGCTCGCCGTACACCGCGTAGAGCAGCTCGTCCTTGCTCGCGAAATGGTGGTAGAAGCCGCCCTTGGCCACACCGGCGCGGCTGATCACCTGCGACACACTCGTCGCGTCGTACCCGTGGTCGGCGAACAGGTCGACCGCGGCAGCCAGGATGCGTTGGCGCACGCTCACCTCGGCGCGCGCCTTGCTCACCGTCATCGCAGCGCGGCCTTGAGCTCCTGCCGCGCGATCGTGCGCAGGTGCACCTCGTCCGGACCGTCGGCGAGATGGAGCGTGCGCAGCTGAGCCCAGGCGCTAGCCAGCGGCGTGTCGCCCGAAACGCCCGCACCTCCGTAGGTCTGGATCGCGCGATCGAGCACGTAGGACGCGGCCCGCGGTGCGACCACCTTGATCGCGGCCACCTCCGTGCGCGCCTGCTTCGCTCCCACGGTGTCGATCAGCCAGGCTGTCTTGAGGACGAGCAGGCGCGCCTGCTCGATGGCCAGGCGCGACTCGGCGATCCACTCGCGCACGACGCCCTGCCGGGCGAGCGGCGAGCCGAACGTGCTGCGCGACATCGCTCGCGTCCGCATCAGCTCGAGCGCCCGCTCGGCCATGCCGATGCTGCGCATGCAGTGGTGGATGCGCCCCGGGCCGAGCCGGGCCTGGGCCATCATGAATCCGCCACCCTGCGGGCCGAGCAGGTTCTCGGCCGGAACGCGCACCCGGTCGAAGTCGATCTCGCCGTGACCGCCGTGCGGGCCGTCGTCGTAGCCGAAGACGGTGGTCGAGCGGCGCACCGTCACCCCCGGCGTGTCGAGCGGGACCAGCACCATCGAATGCCGCGCGTAGCGCGACTCGTCCGGATCGGACACCCCCATGACAATCGCGAGGCGGCATTCCGGGCGCATCGCTCCGGTCGACCACCACTTGCGGCCGGTGATCACGTACTCGTCACCCTCGCGCTGGATCCGGGTCGCGACATTGGTCGCGTCCGATGACGCCACGTCCGGCTCGGTCATCGAGAAACACGACCTGATCTCGGCATCGAGCAAGGGCCGAAGCCACCGCTCATGTTGCGCGGCGGTGCCGAACATTGCCAGCAACTCCATGTTGCCGGTATCGGGCGCGGAGCAGTTCATCGCCTCGGGCGCGATGGCCGCCGAACGCCCCGACAGCTCGGCAATCGGGGCGTAGTCGAGCACCGAGAGGCCCGCGCCGAAACGCCCGTCGGGCAGGAAGAGGTTCCACAGGCCACGCTGCCTGGCCGCGGCACGCAGCTTGACCATGATCTCGGGAGTACGAAACGGAGTGCCCGCCTCGCGCAGTTCGGCGACCTGGTCGGCGAAGGTCTGCTCGGCCGGATATACGTGCTCGTCGAGGAATCTCGAGACGGCCGCCTGCATGATCTGCGACTTCTCGCTGTGCGTGAACTCCATCGTGATGTCTCCTATCCGGCTCTGGGCAGGTCGAGCTCGTCGAGCGCGCTGGTGAGCAGCATCGGTACCAGGTCGGCGAACCGGTCGAAGCCGGCACCGACCGTCTTGCCCTGCAGATGCCGCGCGGCGATGCCCTCGGCGATCACCGCCAGCTTGAAGAAGCCGAAGGCGACGTACCAGGGCACTTCGTCGAGGTCGCGCCCGGACCCCGCCGCGTATCGAGCCGCAAGCTCGACTGCCGACAGGAATCCGTCGGCCGGCGGCATCCGCGGCATGACCAGGTCGCTCTGCTCGGCGAGGCGGTGATAGACGACGAGCAGGCCGACATCGGCAAGCGGGTCGCCGATCGTGGCCATCTCCCAGTCGACCACCGCCGCGATCGCGGCCAGATCGCGGTCGAAGATCACGTTCGTCAGCCGGTAGTCACCGTGGACGATGGCCGGCGCCGACGGCTCGGGCAACCGCGCGAGCAGCCGCTCGACCACCGCCGCCAGCTCGGCAACCGGTCGCGTCTCAGAGGCCCGCCATTGCTTGTGCCAGCGGTTCACCTGCCGTTGCAGGAAGTTGGCCGGGCGGCCGAAGTCTTCGAGCCCGACCTGCTGCGGAACCACCCGATGCAGCTCGACCAGCGTGTCGATCAGGCTCTCGCCGACTCGCCTCGCGGCCGCACGCTCGAGCGCGCGGACGGCGTCGGGCTTGTCAAGCACAAGTCCGTCCACATAGGACATCAGGTAGAACGACGCCCCGAGCACGGCATGGTCATCGCACAGGGCGACGGTGCGCGGCACCGGCACCGTCGTGGCGGCAAGGGCGCTGATCACCCGGTACTCGCGCGCCATGTCGTGCGCTGTCGGCAGGACGTGTCCCAGCGGCGGGCGACGCAGCGCCCAGGTCTGCACGCCGTCGGTGACCCGGTAGGTCAGATTCGACTTGCCGCCTGCGATCAGCTGCGCCGACAGCGGACCGCTGCGCAGGCCCGGGGACGCGACATCCATCCAGGACCGGACCGATTCGAGATCGAGTCCGGGCAGATCAGTCACAACGCACACCCTAGAGACCGACCGGTCGGTCTGACAAGAGGGGAGATCGCTTCTGCGACGATAGCGGCCATGCACCAACTCGTCGCCGTCATCACCGGCGTGGCCGGATCGGGCAAGTCCACGGTCGGCCGCATCGTCGCCGCCGAGCTCGGATGGCCGTTCGCCGAAGGCGACGACCTGCACTCCGAGGCGAATGTCGCGAAGATGCGGGCCGGTATCCCCCTGACCGACGCCGACCGTAGCCCATGGCTCGACGAGATCGCGGCCTGGATCGGCGAGCGGTCAGCGGCGGGCACCGGCGGCGTCATCACCTGCTCCGCGCTGCGGCGGCGCTACCGCGACCGGCTGCGCGCAGGAAACTCCGACGTATACTTCGTCTGCCTGACGGCCGGGCACGACGAACTCGCCGCGCGACTGACCGAGCGTCGTGGTCACTTCATGCCGGCGTCGCTGCTCGAGAGCCAGCTCGCCGACTTCGAGGCGCTCGAGCCGGACGAACCCGGCGACACTGTCGACGCCTCCGAGCCGGCGCAACGCACAGCTGCCACCGTGCTCGGCATCCTCGAATCGGCGCGCCGTTAGGCGCCTATCCGACCACTGCACCAAATGCCCCGCCGACGCCGTAGGTGACGCCGGCGGCAAGCGCGCCGAGTAGCAACTGCCGCATACCCGAATAGAGCCACCCGCGCACCGTGAAGCGCGACGTGAACGCCCCGGCTGCGAACAGGGCGACCAGCGCGAGCACGGCCGACAGGGCGAGCGCCTTCGCGCCGAACAGGTACGGCAACAGCGGAAGGAGCGCGCCCACGGAGAAGGACATGAGCGAGGAGGAGGCGGCGATCCACGGGCTCGGCAACTCGGTCTCGACAACGCCGAGTTCCTCGCGCACGTGAATCGAGAGCGCCTGCTCGGGATCGCGGGAGAGCTGGCTGGCGACCCGGCGAGCGAGATCCGGCTCCACGCCGCGATCGACGTACATCTGGGTCAGTTCGGCAAGTTCGGCGACCGAGTTGTGCTTGAGTTCGTGACGTTCGACCTCGATCTCGGCCCGTGCTGACTCGTTCTGGCTCTGCACCGAAACGTATTCGCCGGTGGCCATCGAGAACGCTCCCCCGACGAGGCCGGCGAGCCCCGCGAGGGTCACCGCGCGGGTGCTCACACTCGACCCGGCGCCGGCCACGCCGGCGATGAGCGCGAAGTTCGAGACAAGACCGTCCATCATCCCGAACACGGTCGGACGCAACCAGCCTCGCGTGACATCGCGATGCTCGTGGTGAATCTCGACGCTGTCGGGCTCACCCACCGTCAGACCTGCGAATCCGATTCGGCCTCGGCCGCCGCGTTAGCGGGTTCACCCTTCTCGGCCGGCTCGTCGGCGTCAGCCGCCTCGTCGTCGCCGGGCGGCTTTCCGCCTGCGGATTCCTCAGGCTCGGCCTCGGCGTCCTCGCCGGCCGCCTCATCGGTCTCGGTCTGTTCGTCAACCCCGGCCGCTGCTTCGGCGTCCGCGGGAGGATGGGTGTAGACAGACTCGTCGAACGTGTTGCGGTGGCGCACGAACCAGGCGAGCCCGGCGAGAAAGACGACCAGTGATGTCCAGTCGTTCAGCCGCAGGCCGAGGAAGTGATGCGCGGGGTCGCTGCGCAGCGCCTCGATCCAGAATCGCCCCGCCGTATAGCCCATCACGTACAGCGCGAACACGTTGCCGCGACCGAGCCGCCAGCGGCGTCCTGCCCAGACCAAGAGAAACGCCAGGGCGATGTCCCACACCGACTCGTACAGGAACGTCGGCTGGTAGTAGCCGCACACCATCGCGCCGACGTTTCCCTTCACGCAGGGCACGGCATTGCCGGACGTGACGTCCAGATTGTGGATCTGCAGCTTCCACGCGACGCTGGTCGGCCCGCCGTAGAGCTCGTTGTTGAACCAGTTGCCCCAGCGGCCGATGCCCTGCGCCGCGACCACCCCGGGCGCCGCGGCATCGGCGAAGGCGGTGAGCCGCATGCCCTTTCGCCGGCAGCCGATCCAGGCGCCGAGGGCACCCAGGGCAATAGCGCCCCAGATACCCAGCCCACCGTCCCAGATCTTGAACGCATCGACCGGATGCCCGTCCTTGCCGAAGTAGAGCTCGGCATCGGTGATGACGTGATAGAGCCGCCCGCCGACGATCCCGAAGGCGATGGCCCATCCGGCGACGTCCCAGATGTCCTCGTCCTTGCCGCCTCGCGCGCGCCATCGGCGCGCGGTGACGGCAAGCGCGACGAAGATGCCGGCCACGATGCACAGCGCGTACGCGCGGATCGGAATCGGGCCGAGATGCCAGACGGCGTGGGTGGGACTCGGTATCGCAGCCAGCGGATGCACGCAGCCACGGTAGTCGGTATCACACCAGATGCCTGGACCCACTGTCCCAGTGCTCCCGTTCACCGCCGCGTTGGTCTTAGGTTGGGTTGATGACAGATGACAAGACACGCGCCGTCGTGGTCACGGCAAACGGGGGCACCGAGGTGCTCGAGGTGATGGCTCGTACCGTCCGACCCCCCGGACCGGGCGAGGTACAGGTGCGGGTTGCCGCATCGGGCGTGAACTTCATCGACGCCTATCAACGCAAGGGCATCTACCCCACCGAGCCGCCGTTCGTGCTCGGCAGCGAAGGCGCAGGCGAGGTCGTCGCCGTGGGCGAGGCAGTCGACGGATTCAGCGTCGGTGACACCGTCGCCTGGGCGGCCACGCCCGGCAGCCAGAGCGGACTCGTCAACGCCGAGGCCGACAAGGTGGTGCCGGTGCCCGACGGGGTATCGGCCGAGACCGCCGCGGCGGTGATGCTGCAGGGGATGACGGCCCACTACCTCGTCTGGTCGACCTACTCGGTGCAGCCCGGCGATTCCGTCCTGGTGCACGCCGCGGCGGGCGGGGTCGGGCAACTGCTGGTGCAACTCGCCAAGAGCCGCGGGGCGATCGTCATCGGCACAGTGTCGACCGAGGCCAAGCAGGCAAAGGCCGAGCAGGCCGGCGCCGACGAGATCATCCGCTACGACCAGGTCGACGACCTCGCCGCCGAAGTGCGCCGCCGCAACGGTGGGCGCGGTGTCAGCGTCGTCTACGACGGCGTCGGCAAGTCGACGTTCGACGCGTCGCTGGCATCGCTCGCGCGCCGCGGCACGCTGGCTCTGTTCGGCGCCTCAAGTGGCCCGGTGCCGCCGTTCGATCCGCAGCGCCTCAACTCCGGCGGATCGCTGTTTCTGACCCGGCCGACGCTCGTCCACTACACGGCCAGCCGCGACGAGCTGCTCTGGCGCGGTGGTGAGGTGCTCACCGCCGTCGGCAACGGCACGCTGCGCGTCGATATCGGCGGGCGCTACCCGATCGAGGACGTCCGCAGCGCATACGACGACCTGGAGTCGCGGCGCACCATGGGCAAACTGTTACTCATTCCCTGAGTGCCCGGTTAGTTGGGCTGTTCACCTAACTGCGCGTATAAGGGAAATTCACGCCGAGTCTCTTGCATGTCCGAAATAGGTAGGCCAGTGTCTCCTGTGTTCCCGGCAGACGGAGCCGGGCCAACCTGGGGAGATGCACGAGATGGAGTTCGCCGCGATCGGCAAGAGACGCAAGGCCCTGCTCACCGGCGTGGGTGTCCTGCTGGGCACCGCCGTCCTCACGATCGGCGTGGTCAGCTTCGCGACCTCGGCATCCGCTGCCGGGAGCGTTAAGGGCATGGACGTGTCGGGCTACCAGGGCAACGTCAACTGGACAGCCGCCTGGAACAACGGTGGCCGCTTCGCATACGTCAAGGCGACCGAAGGCACGAGCTACCGCAACCCGTACTTCACTCAGCAGTACAACGGCTCCTACAACGTGGGCATGATCCGGGGCGCGTACCACTTCGCCCGTCCGAACGTGTCCTCCGGCACCACCCAGGCCGACTACTTCTACGCCCACGGCGGCGGTTGGTCGCGCGACGGCAAGACCCTTCCCGGCGCACTCGACATCGAGTGGAACCCTTACAGCGGCGGCACGTGCTACGGCTTGTCGCAGACCGGTATGGTCGCCTGGATCAAGGCGTTCAGCGACGAGTACCACCGCAAGTCCAGCCGCTGGCCGGTGATCTACACGGCGACGAGCTGGTGGTCGCAGTGCACCGGCAACCGGGGTGACTTCACCTCGACCAACCCGCTCTGGGTGGCTCGCTACGCCTCCGCTCCGGGCACGCTGCCCTACGCGTGGAGCTACTACACGATCTGGCAGTACGCCGACTCGGGCGTCTTCCCCGGTGACCAGGACACCTTCAACGGCGCGTACGACCGCCTTCAGGCGCTGGCCAACGGCTGAGCCCGCAGTCAGCCCGCAGGTGGGCAGTTAGCCCGCAGGTGGGCAGTTGCAACTGCCCACCTGCGGCGTAAGTGCCCACCAGGAAGCACCGGCGAGCGGCGAGGGCTAGCGGCGCACTCCCGCGGCGAGCTCGGCCGCCAGGCCGCCGACGGCGGCGACCCCGGTGGCGTTCGGCGCGTCGAGCAGGCGTTGCACGAATGCCGATCCGACGATGACGCCGTCGGCGAACGATGCAACCTGCGCTGCCTGGTCGGCGTTCGATACGCCGAGGCCCACGCAGACCGGAAAGTCCGGCGCCGCGGCGCGCACCCGGGCGACGAGGCGCTGCGCGGCGTCGCCCACCTGGTCCCGGGTGCCGGTCACGCCCATCGTCGAGGCGGCGTAGACGAATCCGCGGCAGGCGGCGATCGTCGAGGCGATCCGGGCGTCGGTGGACGACGGCGCGACGAGGAAGACCCGGTCGAGCCCGTGTGCGTCGGTGGCGGCGATCCATGGCCCGGCCTCGTCCGGGATCAGATCGGGCGTGATCGCGCCCGAACCTCCGGCCTCGGCGAGATCGGCGCCGAAGCGCTCGACCCCGTAGCGCTCGATCGGGTTCCAGTAGGACATGACGACGGCCGCGGCTCCGGCGCGGGCGACAGCGCTGACCGCGTGCAGCGCATCGGCGAGGTTGACCCCGGCGCGCACGGCCGGTTCGGCGGCGGCCTGGATCACCGGGCCGTCCATGACCGGATCGCTGTAGGGCACGCCCACCTCGACGGCGTCGACGCCGCCCTCGACCATTGCCCGCATGGCGTCGATGGATACCTCGATGCTCGGGAAACCAACCGGCAGGTAGCCGATCAGTGCCGCCCGCCCGTCGGCCTTCGCCTTGGCGAGAACGGTCGACAGGGCGCTCACGACTGCACCAGCCCGAAGTAGCGCGAGGCCGTCTCGACGTCCTTGTCGCCGCGGCCCGACAGGTTCACCAGGATCACGGCGTCACCGCCGAGTTCGTGCCCGAGCTTGACCGCTCCGGCGAGGGCGTGTGCCGATTCGATCGCGGGAATGATGCCCTCGGTGCGGCACAACAGCGCGAAGGCGTCCATTGCCTCGGCATCGGTGATCGGGTGGTACTCGGCACGACCCGTGTCGTGCAGGTAGGAATGCTCGGGACCAACTCCCGGGTAGTCCAGGCCGGCTGAGATCGAATACGACTCGATCGTCTGCCCGTTCGCGTCCTGGAGCAGGTAGGAGCGCGCACCGTGCAGGACACCCGGAGCACCGGCGCTGACCGTGGCAGCGTGGCGGCCCGTGTCGACGCCGTCGCCGCCGGCCTCGTACCCGACGAGCCGTACCCCCTCGTCCGGGACAAACGCGGTGAAGATGCCGATCGCGTTCGAACCTCCGCCGACGCAGGCGGCGACGACGTCGGGCAGGCGGCCGACCCGTTCAAGCGTCTGCGCCCGCGCCTCGTCGCCGATGACACGCTGGAATTGGCGCACCATGGCTGGAAACGGGTGCGGACCGGCGACCGTGCCGAATACGTAGTTCGTCGTGGCGACATTGGTGACCCAGTCGCGCATCGCCTCGTTGATGGCGTCCTTGAGGGTGCGCGAGCCGGCCGTCACCGGGATCACCTCGGCACCGAGCAACTGCATGCGCACGACATTGAGAGCCTGCCGGCGGGTGTCTTCCTCGCCCATGTAGACGGTGCATTCGAGCCCCATCAGCGCAGCTGCCGTGGCCGTTGCGACGCCGTGCTGGCCGGCACCGGTCTCGGCGATCACCCGCTTCTTGCCGATACGCTCCGTCAGCAGCGCCTGCCCGAGCACATTGTTGATCTTGTGCGAGCCGGTGTGGTTGAGGTCTTCGCGTTTGAGCAGCACGCGGCCCGCGCCGATATGCGCGGCGAAGCGTGACGCGTCGGTCAACGGGGACGGGCGCCCGGTGTAGTCGCGCAGCAGCCGGTTCAGTTCGGCGGCGAACGTGGGATCGGCTTGGGCGGCGCCGAATGCCTCGGTCAATTCGTCGAGGGCGGCGATGAGGGCTTCGGGGACGAAGCGGCCCCCGTACGGGCCGAAATGGCCGGTGGCATCAGGGACAGTGACATGGGTGGTCATGAACGCAAACTCCAGATTCGGGCGCGGCGAACGGGCTGATATCAGGGTGGGCCGTGCGGAAATGCCCGAGACTGCGACAGGCCGTCGGCTCAGGCGAACCGCTCAGGTGACCGGCGCCATCGCCCGTCGAGCGATGGAGTCGTGCGCATGCCGAGCACGATACCGAAGCGGCGAAACAGATTCCGACGAAGGCCGGGAGGTTGCTCGCGAGCGCCGTGATCCGGCAGCCGCGGATCACCCTGACGATTGCCGCCTACTGGGCACCGGATGATCTTGTGCAGACCCGCCGAAAGCCACCGACGTGTCTGCACAAGATCCACAAGATCAGGACGCCGACCGATCGGCTAGTGCAATCGCCGCTGCGGCAGGAGTCAGCGCGCGGTTCGAGGCGTCGCGGGGTGAGCGCCCGCGGTCACCAGCTCGGCGACGGCGGCTCGCGGATTGGCCGTGGTGACAAGGCCTTCGCCCACCAGCACCGCGTCGGCACCCGCCGCGGCGTACTCGATGAGATCGAGCGGGCCGCGCACGCCGGATTCGGCGATCTTGATGATCTCGCTGGGCAGGCCGGGCGCAATGCGCTCGAACGTCGAGCGATCGACTTCGAGGGTGCGCAGGTTGCGGGCGTTGACGCCGATGACCTTGGCGCCGGCATCGAGGGCTCGGCTCGCTTCGTCCTCGCTGTGCACCTCGACCAGGGCAGTCATGCCGAGCGACTCGACGCGCTCGCGCAGTCCGGTAAGGGCGTTCTGGTCGAGCGCGGCGACGATCAGCAACACGACGTCGGCTCCGTGCGCGCGTGCCTCGTGTACCTGGTAGGAGCCGACGATGAAGTCCTTGCGCAGCACGGGAACCGACACCGACGCGCGCACGGAGTCCAGATCGTCGAGCGAGCCGCCGAAGTGCCGCTGCTCGGTAAGCACGCTGATGATGCGTGCGCCGCCCGATTCGTACTCGCAGGCCAGCGCGGCCGGATCGCCGATCTCCGACAGCGCCCCCGACGACGGGCTGCGGCGCTTGACCTCGGCGATGACCCCGACGCCCGGCGAGAGAAGTGCAGCCATGGCATTCTTCGGCGCGGGCGCCCTCGAGGCGCGCAGTTTCATCTCATCCAGCGAGACCGCAGCCTGCCTTTCGGCGACGTCCTCACGCACGCCGACGAGGATGTCGTCCAGCACGCTCGAACCGTTAGCCACGTCGCGATGCTAACGATGCCCTCGACGGCTGGCGCGTGCGGGTCCGCCAAACGTCATCCCGAGGCCAGTAAACGGACCGTGAACCGGGCGCCACCCTCCGCTGCATGTCCTGCCTCCACAGTGCCGCCGATGCGCGTGACCAGGCCGTGCACGATGGCGAGCCCGAGCCCCGTGCCGACCCTGCGCACGCCGCGGTATCGCTCGTAGAGCACGCCGCGATCGAAGGCCACGGCAAGGTCGGGATCAGACAGACCAGGCCCGCCGTCGCGGACCTCCGCGACGACGAGCAGGCGGCCGTACCCGTCGCGCTCATGCCGCACGGCCAGCACGATCGGCGCGCCCGAAGGCGTGACGCGCAGCGCGTTCTCGAGCAGCCCGTCGAGCGCCTGGCGCAGCCGGTTCGGATCAGCCACGGCGAGCGCCTGCGGTGCGCAGCGCTCGACAGCGAAATGCACCCCTTCCGCGGCGCACCGCGACGCCCACACCGCACCCGCGGCATCGACGGTCTCGGCGACGTCGACGACTGCGAGATCGACCCGGAACTCCTGGGCGTCGAGGCGGGCCAGGTCGAGCAGGTCATCCACGAGCCGAGCCAGGCGCTGGGACTCGCTCCGCATGACCTCCCCGACCTGTGGCGCCTCCTGCGGGCTGACGACTCCGTCGGCGAGCGACTCGGCGTACCCGGAGATGGCCGTCAACGGCGTGCGCAGGTCGTGCGACACCGACATCAGGAAGTCACGCTGGCGTGCCTCGGAATGCGCGAGGGCGCCGGTGAGGGTGTTCATCGCATCGGCCACGTCGGCCACTTCTGCCGGCCCTTCCGGACGCACGCTCACATCGCGCCGTCCACTGGCCAGCGCCCGGGCGGCATCAGCGGTGCGCCGCAAGGGACCGGCCAGCCGCCACGCGACGAGCAGCCCGACCGGAATCGCGATCAGCACCGCGATCCCGAGCGCGACGATCAGCCGCCGCACCGCCTCTTCGCCCACCGCAAGGGCATCCGCGCGCCGTTGCACCAAGACGATCGCGCCGCCGCGGGTGCCACGCCCCTCGATGAGCACGCTCGTGCCGTCGACCGAACGCCGCTGCGACAGCGAAGCCCCGCCGAGCAGCCGGTCGACGTCGGCGCGACTCACCGCGTCGAAGGCCACGCGGGTGTCGGCCACGATCCGCCCAGCGGCGTTGATCGAGGCGAACTCGATCTTGAGTGCCCGAAGGGTGCGCGTGGCCCGCTGCTGGCCGTTCTGCGGGATCGCCCCCGCATTGGCAGTTTCCTGTGCGGCATCGGCCAACCGGCTCAGCGTCTGGCGCGCGTCGCGCTCGTTCGCCTCGCGCATCAGCCGGACGGCCAATCCACCCGCTACCAGCGCGGTGATCACCGCGATGGCGCAGGTGAGCGCGGCGATGCGCAGGGCGAGCGTGCCGCGTGATCGCGTCACCCGCGGCGCTCCTCCACCGCGTATCCGACGCCACGCACGGTGCGCACCGGACTGGCGGAGCCGAGCTTGGCGCGGACCTGCGCGATGTGCACGTCGACGGTGCGGGTGGCGGCCGAGGACGGGTACCCCCAGACGTCGGACAGCAACTGTTCGCGGCTGAACACCCGGCCGGGCCGGCGCATCAGGTAGGCCAGCAGGTCGAACTCGGTGGCGGTCAGGGCGACTTCGGCATCGTCGGCGAACACGCGTCTCTCGCTCGGGTCGAGATGCACCGCGCCGACCTTCAGCTGCGGCCCGGCATCGGCGACCCCTCGCGTCCGGCGCAGCACGCTGGTGATCCGGGCGACGAGTTCGCGCGGCGAGAACGGCTTGGTGACGTAGTCGTCGGCGCCGAGTTCGAGGCCGACGATGCGGTCGACCTCGTCGTCGCGCGCGGTCACGAAGAGCACCGGCGTCCAGTCGTGACTGGCGCGCAACCGCCGGCAGACCTCGATTCCGTCGATTCCCGGCAGGCCGACGTCGAGGATCACCGCCACGGGCTTGCGGGTCTGCACCGCCGTCAACGCGCCTTCGCCGTCGCGCTCGACGTGCACGCCGTAGCCGGCCTGGGCCAGATACATCCGGATGAGGTCGGCTATGGCCGCCTCGTCCTCTACGACGAGGACGAGGCCGCGGGCGTTCGAGACACCAGACACGGCCGAATCCTGCCAGTACCGGGCGCCGGGCAGGTCACCGCGAGATCAGGTTTCGGTACGGGTCGTCGGGTCGTCGCCGCGGTCGAGCGCGCTCCACAGCATGGCGTCCGAGCGCTGGCGGTCGGCCTCCGCCCGGCTCTCAGGTGCCTCGTACCGCCCGGACAGACCGGCCCACCGGTGCCCCCACAGCAGGACGGCCACGGCGGCAGCGAACAGCGCGACAGCGCAGACCAGCCCGATCGAGGGCCAGACCGCATGGACGGTGACGTGCGGCGAGCGCGCCGGATCGAGCCCGGCGCCGGCTTTGCTGTCGGCGACGAGCGATCGCGCCCGCGCCGCCGTCACCGCCTGCAGTCCGGCGAGGGAGCGCCAGGCCATCGCGAGCGCGGAGACGGCGAGAAGCGCCCCGACGATCCGGCGGCCGATACCGCGCGTGGCGAGCACCGCGACGACTCCGGCGAGCGCGACCAGCCCGAGCGCCGCCACCGCCGGTTCGAGGGTGCGCCCGCTGACGTCGACCACGTCGTCGGCGAACGGCCGCGGCCGGGGCGCGACGATCGTCTGCCAGCTACGGCCGGACACGAGCAGTGCACCCGCGCCGCTTAGCAGTGTGAGCAGGAGAGCGGACGCGAATCGCGCGCGATCCTTCACGGCTGCGCCGGCGAGGTGTCGACCGGCCGAAGCGTTTCGGCCGTGGCGATCGCCTGCAGCACGGCTCGTGCCTTGTTCTGCGTCTCTTTCTCCTCCAGGGCCGGGACGCTGTCGGCGACGATGCCCGCGCCGGCCTGCACGTAGGCGACGCCGTCGCGCATGATCGCCATGCGGAAAGCAATTGCCATGTCGAGATCACCGGCCGGATCGAGGTAGCCGAGCGCGCCCGAGTAGATGCCCCGCCGGACCGGTTCGAGCTCGTCGATCAGTTCCATCGCGCGCACCTTGGGCGCCCCGGTGACCGTGCCGTGCGGGAAAGCCGCCTTGAACACGTCGAGCGCGTCGAGCCCGTCGGCGACGTCACCGGTAACGGTGGAGACGATGTGCCACAGATGGCTGTAACGCTCGACGACCCCGAACTCGACGACCTTGACGGTGCCCGGTTCGCACACGCGGCCGAGGTCGTTGCGGGCGAGATCGACGAGCATGACGTGCTCGGCGCGCTCCTTCGGGTCGTTGACCAACTCCTCGACCAACTCGGCGTCGCGCTCGGGGGTGTCGCCACGTTTGCGGGTGCCCGCGATCGGGTGGATGGTCGCCAGCCCGCCCTGCACCGTGACCAGCGCTTCGGGACTGGACCCGACGATGTCGAAGCCGTCTAGGCGCAGCAGGTACATGTACGGCGACGGGTTGAGCGTGCGAAGCACTCGGTACACGTCGAACGGCTCGGCGTCGGTGCGCACCTCGAAACGCTGCCCGGGCACGATCTGGAAGACCTCGCCCGCACGGATCGCCTCGATGCTCAACTCGACGGCACGCTGGTACTCCCCCGGCGCCGTGCGCGAAACGGCCTCTCTGGGCGGGGCCACGCCAAGGCTCGCGACGGTCGACGGCACCTGCGTGGCGAGCGCCCGCTGCATCGCGTCCAGGCGTGCGACGGCGTCGGCGTACACCGCGTCGAGCTCGGTGTCGTCCATCGCCGGATCGACGATCGCGTTGGCGATCAGCACGACGTTGCACTCGTGGTGGTCGAACGCCGCCACATCCGTGACGAGGAGCATGGTCAGTTCCGGAAAGCCGAGATCGTCAACCGCCTTGTCCGGCAGGCGTTCCAGGCGACGCACGACGTCGTAGGAGAGGTAACCGACGAATCCCCCGGTGAGTGGCGGCAAGCCCGAAAGCCGTGGGCCCTGCAGCGCCCGCCAGGCCGTGCCGAGCACGTCGAGGGGATCGCCGGTCGTCGGCAGCCCACCTGGAACGTCGCCGGTCCACAGCGCTTCACCGTCCACAGTGGACAGTGCCGCGATCGCGTTGACGCCGACGAACGACCACCGCGAGAAGGAACGTCCCGGCTCGGCAGACTCCAGCAGGAACGTGCCCGGGCGCCCGCCCGCGAGCTTGCGGTACACGCCGACCGGCGTCTCGGCATCGGCGAAGAGCGTTCGCGTGATCGGCACCATGCGATGCGTCTGGGCGATTTCGGCCAGCTCGGCACGAGAGACGGTCACGACGTCACCGCAAGCGGCGACGCGTCGAAACAGGTGCGGTCACCGGTGTGGCATGCGGCGCCGACCTGGTCGACCTTCACCAGCAGCGCGTCACCGTCGCAGTCGAGAGCGACCGACTTGACCAGTTGCGCGTTGCCGGACGTCTCGCCCTTGACCCAGTACTCCTGCCGCGATCGCGACCAGTAGGTGGCCCGGCCGGTGGTCAGCGTTCGGTGCAGCGCCTCGTCGTCCATCCAGCCGACCATGAGGACCTCGTCGGAGTCGTACTGCTGCACGACGGCGGTGACCAGGCCGGCGGAATCGCGCTTCAGGCGCGCGGCGACCGCGGGATCCAACGAGGAGGGAGCACGTGCGGGCATGTGTCGATTGTGCCTAACCCGCGGCGTCCTCGACTTCTGGGCTGACCGGTAGCCGCACGGTGACCGTGCTGCCGCTTTCGACCGAGCTGTCGAAGTCGACGGTGCCGCCGTGCGCCTGCACGATCGAGGCGACGATCGCCAGGCCCAATCCGCTGCCGCCTCGGGCCCGGGTGCGCGCCTTGTCGGCCCGCCAGAAGCGCTCGAACACGTGCTGCGCCTCCTCCTGCGGCAGTCCCGGGCCGGTGTCCACGACGCGTAGCACGACGTCGTCGTCCTCGCGTTGCCCCCTGACCTGGATCAGCCCTTCCGGTGCGGTGTGCAGTGCGGCGTTCGCGATGAGGTTGCGCAGGACGCGCAGCAGTTGGTCGTGGTCGGCGAGGACGGTCAGTCCCTCGGGCGGCGCGACCGCCTCGATGCGTCGCTGCGGGTAGGCCGGGCGCGCGCCTTCGACGGCGTCCTCGACCAGTTCGCCGACGTCGACGGACTCCCACTGCGGCGGCGCGCCCTGGTCGCTGCGCGCGAGCAGGAGCAGGTCGTCGACCAGCCGCGACATGCGGGTGCCCTCGGACTCGATCCGGTCGAGCGTGTCGGATTGCTCGGTCTCGCCGTTGGCGCGGCGCATCCGCGACAGTTCGGCGTACCCGCGGATGGACGTGAGCGGCGTACGCAGCTCGTGCGACGCGTCGGCGAGAAACTGCCGCATGCGCTCCTCGCTCTCGACGCGTGCGGCGAACTGAGTTTCGACCGTGCCCATCAGGGTGTTGAACGACTCGCCGAGCTGGCCGACCTCCGTTTCTGCATCGGTGACCGGCACGCGCCGATCGAGACCCGTGCCCTCGGGCGACAGTTCCGCCGTGACCTCGCGCGCGGTGCGGGTGACCCGGTTGAGCGGACGCAGACTCAGCCGCACGCCCCACGACGTGAGCAGCAGCGCCACCGCCACAGCGGCCGCGCCGATGGCGATCTCGATCAGCACGAGGCGGTGCAGCGTCCGATCGACCTCGCTCGTCGACAGGCCGACGACCACGACGACGGGTTCACCGTTGACGTTGAAGTCCGACGCGAGCGATACAGCGCGCACCCGGGCACCGTTCGTGCCGGTGAGGGTTCGCGGGCTGGTCGTACCGTCGACGAGCGACGAACGCGCGCGTGCGCTCAGCGGAAGTGCCTTGATGTCCGGGCTCTTCGGCTGTTCCGGAAACATCGAGCCGTCGACGTCGAGGACCGCGATCCACACCATCTGCGGGCCACCGAAGCTGTCTGGCGACACGTTGGCGTTGAGCAGCAACTCGATCCGTCGCGGCGTCGCGGTCGTCGTGAGTTGCTGATCAAGGCGGTTGTACAGGAACGATTTCAACGAGAGGTAGGTTGCGCTTCCGGCTGCCGTGACCACCACGACGACGAGCGCCACGACGAACAGAACGAGCCGGCTCGACAGGGATCTGGGCAGGAACTTCCAGCGACGCCGTTCCGGCTTTGCAGGTGGTGGCTCCGTGTCAGACGCGCCGACCTCGTACATCGAGGACGGCGGCGTGTCGTCGGTAGGCGCGTCCACCGGATCCCAGGCACCCGGATCCACCGGCTCCCCCGCGGGATCCCCGGATTCGCCGAGATGATCCCACGGCGCACCGTCATCCGGCGGGTGCGTCTGGCTCACGTCAAAGGCGCGGTCGCTACTCATACATCACCCAGCCTGACACGGGTCGCTGTGCTGGGCCGAGGCCGCACGCCGTAACGCGTTAAGTCCGGCGGGGACCCGCTCAGACCCGCGGTGCCTTGATGACGTAACCGGCCCCGCGGACGGTGTGAATCAGCTTCGGTTCGACCGAATCCACCTTCTTGCGCAGGTACCCGACGTAAAGCTCGACGATGTTGGACTGCCCCTGGAAGTCGTACTTCCACACCCGGTCGAGGATCTGGGCCTTCGACAGCACGACCCGCTCGTTGCGCATCAGGTAGCGAAGCAACTCGAACTCGGTGGCAGTCAGGTGCACCTCGACGCCGCCGCGCGTGACCTCGTGGCTGTTCTCGTCGAGTTCGAGATCGGCCACCTTCAAGATGCCTTCGCGGCTCTCGTCCGGGGCGGACCGGCGCAGCACCGCATGCACCCGCGCGAGCAACTCCTCGACGCTGAACGGCTTGACCACGTAGTCGTCGGCGCCGGCCCGCAATCCGCCGATGCGGTCGGTGGCCGCGTCACGCGCGGTCAGGAAGATCACCGGAACCTGCGAGCCCGCGGCACGCAGGTTCTGCAGTACGCCCAAGCCGTCCATTCCCGGCATCATGACGTCGAGTACGACGAGATCTGGATCGGACTCGGCCACAGCCGCGAGCGCCGACGGGCCGTTGTCGGCCGTGATCGTCTCGAAGCCGTCGAACCGCAGAGCCGACGAGACCAGATGGGTGACGTTCTCCTCGTCATCGACGACCAGAACCCGACGTTTAGCCGCGACCGCTGTGGTCATGGACATTCACTCCCTTGAGGCATCTGAGCTTTCCCTGTGCCCAGCCTGGGCATCGGCCCTTGGCCTATCCTGGGATACACCTGTGAGCAGGCTATGCGCTGTGCGGCGTCCGCGCACTGTGGCCGCCGCCCGGATTCGGATCGACCGGCCCGCCGTCAGACTCGGCCGGCACCCAAATGCCCGGCGCGGGGTACGCGGGGTCACCGTAATCGGTCACGCCGTCCCAATGCTGGCTTTCGCGTGGCGACCCGTCGCCGGGCGGCGCGTGACGTCCCTGGCCGCGAGCCGGCTGCGACGTCTCGTCCGAGGCTGCCGTCCAACGCCACGACCGGGGAACGCAGCCGAGGACGATGGCCGCGCTGCTGGTCAGCGCGAGGACGAACGGCACCGCCGGCCGGCCGGAACTCGAGTCGAGGAGGAAATCGACCGACACGGCAAGCGTGGCCACCTGGCCGACCAGGAACAGCCATCGGGTGCGCTGCGACAGCAACCATCCGAGCCCGACGACGATCACCGCGAGGAAGGCCAGCGCGACGACGCCGGCCAGCGCCTCGCCACCCTTGGAGCCGGTGATGTCGGGCGGATCAACCGGGAATACCGTGCCGTGCAGGATGAACAACACCGAATAGGTCACGAGAAACGGCGCCGGTGCCACTCCGGCCGCGATCGCGCCGATCACCGTCGGCGGCGTCTCGCGGTGCCCATCGGGCTCGTCCGGCATTCGGCTCCTCGGGGGCTTATTGCCCATCAGCATGGCTCAATCGGGCGGCCTACTGTGCGGTAATCCCTATCAGACGTGCGCACTGCACGCGCGGCGAGTCACCGCATGCAGACCCCGCCGGCCCGCAGGGCGCCCTTCACCGCGCCAACGGTGAGCGTGCCGAAGTGGAAGACGCTGGCCGCGAGCACGGCGTCAGCGCCCGCCTCAACCGCGGGAAGGAAGTGTTCGACGATGCCTGCTCCCCCGCTCGCGATGACCGGGACGTCAACGGCCGCGCGCACCAGGCCGATCAGTTCCAGGTCGAACCCGCTCTCGGTGCCGTCGGCGTCCATCGAGTTCAGCAGGATCTCGCCCGCGCCCAGATCGGCGGCGCGCGCGGCCCACTGCACGGCGTCGATGCCGGTGCCTTGGCGGCCGCCGTGCGTCGTGACCTCGAAGCCGCTCGGTGTGGGCGCATCGCCGGGGCGGACGCGGCGCGCGTCGGCCGAGAGCACGAGCACCTGGCGGCCGAATCGCTCGGCGATCTCGCGCAGCAGTTCGGGCCGGGCGATGGCCGCGGTGTTGACCCCGACCTTGTCGGCGCCCGCGCGCAGCAGCGCATCGACGTCGTCGACGGTTCGCACTCCCCCGCCGACCGTCAGCGGGATGAACACCTGCTCGGCGGTGCGGCGCACGACGTCATAGGTCGTCTCGCGCCCGGCCGATGACGCTGTGATGTCCAGAAACGTCAGCTCGTCGGCACCCTCGGCGTCGTAGCGTGCCGCCAGCTCGACCGGGTCGCCCGCGTCGCGCAGCCCGGCGAAGTTGACGCCCTTCACCACCCGGCCCGCATCGACGTCCAGGCAGGGGATCACGCGAACGGCAACGGTCACGTGCACGATTGTGCCGGGCGCATCGCAACGTGGCGGCGTCGGACCAGCCTGACATCGCGTGCCGCGTGACGACGACTCTGCCGGTCGACCTGATCCGGCCCGCGGCGCTCGCCGAGCCGGTGGTCTCGACATCATGCCCGTCAAGGGCCTCTGAGCGTCAGGACGCCGGCTGCGCGGCCACGGCTGCGAGCGCCTCGGGCAGGGTGAACGCCCCGGCGTAGAGCGCCTTGCCGACGATCGCGCCCTCGACGCCCTCGGGCACCAGCGAGGCGATGGCGCGCAGGTCGTCGAGCGACGACACTCCGCCGCTCGCTACGACGGCCGCCTGCGTACGGGCGCAGACATCGCGCAGCAGCGCCAGGTTCGGCCCGGTCAACGTGCCGTCGCGGTGCACGTCGGTGAGCACATAGCGAGCGCATCCGTCGGCGTCCAGGCGCTGCAATGTCTGCCACAGATCCCCGCCGTCCTGCGTCCAGCCGCGGGCGGCCAGTGTGGTGCCCCGGACGTCGAGGCCCACAGCAATCCGCTCGCCGTGGCGGGCGATGGCGGCGCGCACCCAGTCGGGCGACTCGAGCGCCGCGGTGCCGACGTTGACCCGCGTGGCGCCGGTCCTGAGCGCGGCCTCGAGCGATGCGTCGTCGCGAATTCCTCCGGACAGTTCGACCGCGACGTCGAGGCTGCGGACGACATCGGCGAGCAGTTCGCGATTGTTGCCGCGCCCGAACGCCGCGTCGAGATCGACGAGATGAATCCACTGCGCACCGTCGCGCTGCCACGCCATCGCCGCCTCGAGCGGATCGCCGTAGGACGTCTCCGTGCCGGCGGCGCCCTGCACGAGCCGCACCGCGGCACCGTCGGCGACGTCGACGGCCGGCAGCAGGACGAGGCTCACTTCGATCTCCGATCCGTCATCGATACGACCAGTGCGGGCAGCAAGATGACGCAGACCAGGACGACGACCACGACCGCGTCGACGGACGACGTGACCAGGTAGGTCAGCAGGACCACGACGAGGATCAGCGTCGCGAGCGCTGCCCAGATCTCCTTGTGCCGTCGAAAGCCCGCGCCGTGCCGCCACAGCCGCGCGCGCCGCCAGGCCAGCTCGCGCCTGGCCCGGCGCTCACGCCGTGCTGCCTCCTGCGCGCGAATCGCCTGCTCGGTAGCAGCACGCTGCGCGGCGAGCGCCTCGCGCTCTGCCCGGGCCCGCGCCCGCTCTCTGCTCACAGGGTGTCCAGCCAGTTGGCGAGCAGGGCGGCGCCGGCGTCTGCGGACTTCTCCGGGTGGAACTGCGTGGCGCTGACCGGCCCGTTCTCGACCGCCGCGACGAAGTCTTCACCATGATGCGACTTCGCGGTGATCCCTACCGTGTCGTGGACAGCGTAGGAGTGGACGAAGTAGAACCGGGTGCCGGCCGGGATGCCGGCGAAGAGGGTCGAGCCGGTCGGTGCGTCGACGGTGTTCCAGCCGATGTGCGGCAGGATCGGCGCCTGCAACTGCTCGACCCGGCCCGGTAACGCGCCCAGGCCGGGAGTCTCGACGCCGTGCTCGACCCCCGCGTCGAACAGCACCTGCATGCCGACGCAGATACCCAGAATGGGCCGGTCGCCGCGCAGGCGATCGGCCACGATCGCCGATCCGTCCACAGTGGACAGTCCGGCCATGCACGCCGCGAACGCGCCCACGCCCGGCACCACGAGTCCGTCCGCTTCCTTGGCCGCGCGCGCATCGGCGGTCACGCTGACCTCGGCACCGACCCGTTCGAGCGCGCGTTGCGCGGAACGCAGATTGCCCGAACCGTAGTCGAGCACGACGACACGCTTCATGGCCGCTACAGCACGCCCTTGGTGGACGGCACGCCCTGCACACGCGGGTCGATCTCTACGGCCGACCGAAGCGCCCGCGCCACCGCCTTGTACTGGGCCTCGGTGATGTGGTGCCAATCGCGTCCACTGTGGACGATCACGTGCAGGGCGAGGCCGGCGTGGTGGGTGAACGATTCGAGGACATGACGGGTGAGGGTGCTGGCGTAGACCGGCCCGATGGTGGGCGGCGCGCCGTCGGGCTCGCGGTGCACGAGGTACGGGCGCCCGGACAGATCCACCGCGGCTTGCACGAGCGCTTCGTCCATGGGTATCAGCGAATCGCCGAAGCGGCGGATACCCGCCTTGTCACCGACGGCGAGCGCGAATGCCTGGCCGATCGCGATCGCGGTGTCTTCGACGGAGTGGTGGGCGTCGATGTGCAGGTCGCCCTCGACCTGGACGCGTAGGTCGAACAGGCCGTGCTTTCCGAACGAGGCCAGCATGTGGTCGTAGAAGCCGATGCCGGTGGAGATGTCGGTACTGCCGACCCCGTCGATGTCCAACTCGACGAGCACCTTCGTCTCGGCCGTCTGGCGCTCGATGCGACCGGTACGGGTCATGGTGCAACCTCCGTCAATGCGCGCCGGAACGCCGCCATTTCAGCCGGCGTGCCGATCGATACCCGAAGCCAGCCGTCCGGCCCGGTTTCGCGGATCAGTACACCGCGGTCGAGAAGTCCTTGCCACACCGAGTGACGCTCGGCGAAGGTGCCGAACAGCACGAAGTTCGCGTCGGAGTCGGCAGCCTGGAAACCGGCGTTGCGCAGCCATTGCACCGTCTTGTCACGTTCGGCGCGCAGTTCGTCGACGCGGGCGAGCAGTTCGTCGGCATGGGCCAACGCCACCCGCGCCACCGCCTGGCTCATGGCCGACAGGTGGTACGGCAGCCGGACGATCCGCACAGCGTCGACGACGGCAGGTGCGGCGGCCAGGTAGCCCAGGCGTCCACCGGCAAACGCGAACGCCTTGCTCATCGTGCGCGTGACGACAAGGCGGGGCCGGCGCGGCAGCAGCGACAGGGCGCTGAGTGTGCCGGACCGGCGGAACTCCGCGTAGGCCTCGTCGACGACGACGACGCCCGGCGCCGCATCGCAGATCGTCTCGACGACCGGCAACGGCACGGCGGTGCCGGTCGGGTTGTTCGGCGAGGCCAGCAGCACGACCGACGGCGCGTGCTCGCGGATCTGGGCCACTGCCGTGGCCGGGTCGATGCTGAAGTCGGCCGCCCGGCGCCCGGCGACCCAGGCCGTGTGCGAATCACGCGCGTATTCCGGATACATCGAGTACGTCGGGGCGAACGACAGCACGGTGCGCCCCGGACCGCCGAAGGCCTGCAGCAGTTGCAGCATGATCTCGTTCGACCCGTTGGCCGCCCATACCTCCTCGAGGCCGAGGCCGTGCCCCAGGTAGGCGGCCAGATCGGCACGCAGCGCCAGCGCATCGCGGTCGGGGTAACGGTTGAGGCCGCGCGTGACCTCGCCGGCCACCCGAGCCACGTCGGCGACGACGGAATCCGACGGCGGATACGGGTTCTCGTTGACGTTGAGCCGAACGTCAACGTCGAGTTGTGGCGCCCCGTAGGGCAGTTGGCCGCGCAGTTCGTCGCGCAGGGGCAGTTCGTCGAGCGTGATCTTCGCCGTGCCCGTCTCGCCGTTCGCGGTCACGGGAACCGCACGGCAACGGCCGCGGCGTGCGCGGGAAGGTCCTCCGCGGCGGCCAACGCCAGCACGTGTGGCGCGACCTCGGCGAGCGCGTCGCGCGTGTACTCGACGAGGTGCATGCCCTTCAGGAACGTCTGGACCGAAAGCCCTGAAGCGTGGCGGGCCGTGCAGCCGGTCGGCAGCACGTGGTTCGACCCGGCGCAGTAATCGCCCAGCGAAACCGGGGCATGCGGCCCGACGAACACGCAACCGGCGTTGCGCACCCGCAGCGCCCACTGCCGTGCGTCGGCCGTGATCACCTCAAGATGCTCGGCTGCGTAGGCATCGACCACTGCCAGTCCCTGCTCGAGGTCGCGCACCAGGACGGTGGCCGACTGCTCGCCGGTCAGCGCGGCGCGGATGCGTTCGATGTGCTTGGTGAGCGCCACCTGGCGTTCGACCTCGGCATCGACCGCGTCGGCCAGTTCGACGGAGTCGGTGACGAGCACGGACGCCGCGAGCGGGTCGTGCTCGGCCTGGCTGATCAGGTCGGCCGCAACGTGGACAGGGTCGGCGCCGGCATCAGCGAGCACGGCGATCTCGGTGGGACCGGCCTCGGCGTCGATGCCGATGACCCCGCGCAGCAGGCGCTTCGCCGCCGCGACGTACACGTTGCCCGGGCCGGTGACCATATCGACAGGGTCGATACCGAGGTCGGAATCGCCATATGCCATAAGGGCGATCGCCTGGGCCCCGCCAATCGCGTAGACCTCGTCGACGCCAAGAAGCGCGCAGGTGGCCAGGATCACCGGGTGAGGCTGCCCGCCGAAGTCCCTCTGCGGCGGCGAGCAAACGGCGATGGATTGGACACCGGCCACCTGCGCGGGCACGACGTTCATGACAACGCTAGACGGGTATACCGCGAGACCGCCAGGAACGTAAAGGCCAACTCGGCGCACCGGCACCCAGCGCTCGGTGACCGTGCCGCCCGGTACGACCTGCACCTCGACCGACTCGCGGCGCTGCGCCTCGTGCACGATGCGCGCGCGGCGAATCGACTCGGTCAGCGCCTCGCGCACCGTGGGATCCAGAGCGCGCAACGCGGCGGCCAGCGCGGCAGCCGGCACCCGCGGCGACTCGACGTCGACGCCGTCGAAACGCACGGTGGCCTCGCGGGCAGCCGCGTAGCCGTGCACCCGCACGCTCTCGACCACCGGCCGCACGGCCTGCAGCGCAGCGGCGACATCGACCGGCGCGCGTGGCAGCGCGCCCCGCGGGTCAGCGTCTCGGGCGGTCAGGTCGATCCGGCGCAGCACGGGGCCCAGTCTACGGACGACCCGAGCAACACCTCGTCGGATCGGTCGCGAGCGCCTACCGTCAGTCATCGTGACGGACACGATTCCGGTCTTCCCACTCGATCACGTCCTGCTACCGGGATTGCCGCTGCCACTGCACATCTTCGAACCGCGCTACCAGCAGATGCTCGCCGACATCGCGACGCCGCACGCCGCGTTCGGAATCGTCGCTCTGCACCGAGGCGTGGAGACTTCCGCGGACGTCGAGTTCGCCGAGGTGGGCACGCTCGCTGAGATCCTCGAGAAGGAGGCCTACCCCGACGGAACCTGCGATCTGCTCACCATCGGCAGTCGGCGCTTTCGGGTTGTCGAGGTCGACCGCTCGAGCAAGCCCTATCTGCAGGCGCACGTCGAGTGGCTCAGCGAAGACGACGGCGAGATCGCGTCCGATCTGGTGCCCATGGCCGTCGCGGTATTCGGCCGGTACAGCCAGGTTCTCGCGGCGCTGAGTTCGCGTGAGCGCGACACCGAACTGGCCGACGACCCGGTTCGGCTCTCCTATGAGATCGCGGCACGCGTGCAGTTGCCGCTGGTGCAGCGCCAACGACTGCTCGCGATGTCGAACGCAGCCGAACGACTTACGGCGTCCCTGGTCGTGATGCGTCGCGAGATCGCGCTCATCGAGAGCACGCGAAGCGTTCCGGTGGCGATGCAGGCATTGCGCATCCGCCCAGGGTCGAACTGAGCCCGCTACTGATCAGGCCCGAGGGTCTGCGAGGGCCACGAGGTGGTGGCCGGCGGGAATCCGCTCGGCGCGGGCAGCGACGCACCGGCATACCCGACATCGCCTGCCCGCCCGAGGTCGTCGCGTTTGGAGAACACGACGCACATCTCGTAGATCAGCAACGCCAGCACCGCCTCGACGAACAGCAGCCCCCGCGCGTGCACGGAGACCTGCATCGTGATCGTCGCGTTGAGCGCTCCCCCGGACTCGCCACCGCCGGTGGCCTGGCCGACCACCTCGGTGAGCAGCGCGCCGAGCAGGCTGCCGGCGGCCAGCGCCACGGCGACCACCGGGCCACGTGATGACCGATGCAGCCAGGCCGCCACGGCCACGACGACGCCGACCGCCGCCGTGAGCAGCACGAACCGGCCGTCGGTGGCGACGAGCGACTCGTTCTCCTGGGGAATGATCGCGTTGGGCAGGTAGACGAATCCCTTGGTACGCGGGCTGATGTCCTGCCAGATGAGCCCGAGCAGCGCCCCGGCAACGGCGAGCACCACGACGATCAGGGCGGCGCTGCGAAAGTCACTACGTGTGGCCCAGCGGTCGACCGGATACCTCGCTCGGCGGGGCGGCTGCGGCGGCTCGAGCCCGACGTTGCCCTGCGCTTCGGCCACCGGCACTCCATCTCGAAAAGGCGCTGACATCGCTGCCAGTGTGTCAGTTGACGATGAGGCGGCCGTCGGCAAGGACGGCGATCGGGGCCAACCAGACCTCCGGCTCGACGATCGGATCGCCGGACAGCAGCACCAGCGCGGCCGGTTCGCCGACCCGCAAATGGCCTGTACGCCCGCGGATCCCGGGCGCCTGCGCCGAGGTCTCGGTTGCGGCCCGCAGCGCACCGAGCCGGCCGAGGCCGGCGTCGGCGATGCGGTCCAGTTCGCGCGGATCGACCCCCTGCCGAGTACCGGCGTTGCCGAGATCGGTGCCGTAGCGCAACGCAGCTCCGGCCCGGTGCAGCGCGGCGGCGTTCGCCGCAGCATCCTCACCTGCGCCGTCGGAGAAGAACGTCTGCAGCGTCGAGACGACCGCGATGTTCGCGGCGGCGATCTGCTCGACCAGCGCCTCGGGCAGCCGCTCGGTCGGGGTATGTGCGAGTTCGTCGACACCGGCATCGACGGCCCGGCCGACCATCTCGACGGTAAGCGCGTGCGCGACTACCGCGAGCCCCGCTCGGTGGGCTTCGTCGACCACCGCGGCCACCACCTGCGCGGACGGCACGGGCCACCCGGCGTGTCCCTCTTCCAGCGCGATCTTGACGACGTCGACCCCGTCGGCCGCGAGACTGCGCACGGTCTGGCGCGCGTCGCCGGCGGATCCGACGAACGTCGCAAACCCGTCGGCACCCCACGAACGGCTCGGGTATCCGTCCGGCGCGGTGAGGATCGGACCGGCCACACCCACGAACGGGCGTCCGGCTGCGGGCGGGCGATGCCCGGTCCGCCACTGCCGAGCCAGGTCCGGCGGCGCGCCGAGATCGCGAACCCCGACCAGGCCGGACCGCAGGCACTCGTCCGGTGCGCCGAATGCGAGGTGGACGTGGGCGTCGACCACGCCGGGGCCGATCCAGCACCCCGCGCTGCCGAGCACGCGCACTTGTCCGGATATCGGCTCGGGCGGCGCGGGGCCGAGGTAGCCGATCCGCCCGCCCTGGTCGACCACAACCGCGCCATCGAATGGTTGCGCCGCTCCGCCGGTCCATACCGTGCCGAACAGCACGACGCCGTGCGGCATCGCAGCGGGCCTGTTCTGCCAGGGAAATCCGCCCCCTTCGGCGGCGTCCGTGGTAGCGCTCATGACCCGTCCGCGCATCGATTCCGCTCGCGTGCGCACCGCATCGCGTAGCTGGCGGATAGCGCGCATCGGCCCATCCTCGCCCACCGCGCCGGGTCGGTCACGTCGCGGTGACCGACCCGGCCCTCGGCGGGTCTCAGCGGAACTCTGGCCTGCGCATGTCGATGCGCGCGTTCGGCGCGAGCGCCGGGGTCTGAGTCTGCACGTCCGGCGCGTTCGTCACGTTCGGCAGGCCCGGTCCGGCGATGGGCAGGCGGAGCCGGCTACCGGTCAGATCGACCTGGACGGTCGCGCCGGTCGGCGTCGGCGCCGTGTACTCGTTGTCGCTCTGGGTGAGGATCAGGCCGAGGACGTGCCCGCTCGGGAAGAGCCCGTCGTAGGTGTCGAGCGGCACCGTGATCGTGTACCAGTGGCCCGGCTGCAGTGGGGTGACCTGAGTCAGCGATCGGTAGTGCGCGGCGTCCAGCCAGCCTCGAGCCGTGATGAAGGTGTCGCTCGTGACGAAGTTCTCGGCGGTGTCGATGTAGCAGGCGTCATCGGCCGCCGTGGACTCGCCCCAGCACGACTGCGTCGACAAGTTCCGGACGCCCTCACCGCGCTCGTAGTCGACACGCTGCTGGGTGCCGTAGTCGACGAGACGAGCGGACAGCTCGGTAGTGGGCTTGTCGACCTGAACCTTGAGCGTCACCGACCCTGCGCCCGAGACGCGGACGTCATGCGTCAGCGGCGCGCTGAGAAACGCCAGCCGCCCGCTCTTGGCGGTACTCGGGTCAGCCACCGCCTGTGACTCGCGCAGCGCGGGATTGTCGGTGAACGTGCGGCTGCCGCCGCCGTCGCCGCCCAGGGTGCCGGTCGTCCCGTCGCCGTTGCCCAGCGAAACGCTCACCTGATGCCCGCCGGCGGCAGGCCAGCGTGGCTCGTTCACCCACTGGCCGGACGCCCGCTCGATGGACGCCTGCGGCTCGGACATGACGCCGTTGTGCAACCCCTGCAACCAGAAGTCGAACCACTTGTGCAGCTCGTCGACCCAGTCGGCCCGGCGCATGTCGAACGGGTCGACGTGGCTGCCCTGGTGCAGCCAGATCTTGCGCGGGACGCCTCGCGCGGCCAGCTCGTTCCACCAGGTGCCGAACTGGTTCGTCGTGACGTTCTGGTCGTTGATGCCGTGCACGACGAACACGCTGGCGTGTACGTGGCTGGCGTCGAGGCGGTAGTCGCGCTCGGCCCAGAACTGGTTGAAGTTCCCGGTCGTGTCGTCGCTCGCCGCCTGGTCGGCGGCGTACTCGTCATCGCAGGCGCCGGCCGGACGCCCGCCGACGAACGTGGCGAGGAAGTCGACGTAGCCGGGCGAGCGCAGCACGCCGCCGAAACGCGTGTAGTCGTACCAGCTCGAGATCGCCGAGATGGGCACGATGGTCTTGAGGCCGGCGACGCCGGTGGCGGCAACCCCGTTGGCGATCGTGCCGTCCCACGACTTGCCGATCATGCCCACCTTGCCGTTCGTCCACGCCGTCGCCACCGCCGGCGTGCCGTCTGCGTACGTCGCCGTCGCGCGGCCGTTGAGCCAGTCGACCGCCGCCTTCGCGCCGAGCACCTCGGCGTTGCCACCGACATCGCCGCAGCCCGTAGACCGGTTCGTGCCGGCGAGGTCGACGGCCACGAACGCGTAGCCGCGGGGAACGAAGTAGTTGTCGTAGTAGAGCGGTTCCTTGGCGATCGTGCCGTTGGCGTCGTAGGTCTTGAGCTCGTTCTCGTTACCGCGCCCGCAGCAGGTGTAGTAGGGCGAGGCCTCCATGATCACCGGCACCTTGACGTGCGCTGCGGCCGCCTCGCGCGGGCGGACCAGATCGACGGCGAGGCGGTCGGGCTGGCCGTCGTGATCACTGTCGAACGGCGCTTGCACCCAGACGCTCTCGCGGATCGCGTCGGCGTAGGAATAGGCGGGCACGGTCTGCGCACCGCGCACGAACGGCCGCGCCGGCGCGGCCTGAGCGGGAGCCGCCAGCGCCACGCCCGCGGCGATCAGCACAGCGCTGATGCCCACCGGCAAAACAGGTCGGAACCTCGCACTGCGTAGGCACAACGACATCAGGGCACCACCCTCATTTACCGCGCGGAATATGACAGGGTGAACTTATCCGCGCGTCGGGTGATCGGCCATAGCCGCACGGCCATCAAGTCGCTGCGAACGGCGTTGTTGCGCAATGGCAATCGGCGCGCGGAGCCGCCTCAGCGGGGTCGCAGCTGACGAACGATCATGTGCAACTCGTCCAGGCGGGACGCGGGCACGACACGATCGACGTCGAACCGGCCCAGGCGCTGGAGTGTGTCCCGGCGGCGCGTTCGCCGCGCGAGCCGCAGCGCGAGCAGGGGAAACGTCCAGGTACGGCTCGGAACGCCGATGCGACGCAGTTCGGCCCGCACGTCAGTGCGGGTGTCGGCGACGAGTGCACGCATTCGCTGCTCGGCGGGCCCGAACAGATGCGCGCCGGTGAAGCGCCGCAGCACCGCGCTGAGCAGCCAGCGAAACAACAGCACGCTCAGCGCGAACACGCCGATCAGCACCGCGAGCCACGTCGGGCCGAGCCAGTAGACCAGTGCCGCCAACGCGGCGATCCCGAGCGCGATGACCAGCAGGCCGCGGCCGACGTAGTCGCCCAGCGCCCGGCCGACCAGATAGCGCCCGAGCGCCCACCGGCTGCCCGGTGTGCCCTGCTCGAAGTCGCCGACCTCGGGCTGGCCGTGGTCAGGTGGTGGCGGCAGCTGTGCGGGGTCCACGCAGGCTGACGGTACTGGGTCGGAACGGCACTTGACATCGCGTGCCCTCATACGAATACTCGATATCGAGTAATCGACCTGGAGGTATCTGATGACCCGCCGGCGCGTCTCCAACCCGCTCGCCCTGGCCGTGCTCAGCTGCCTGATCGAGCGGCCGATGCATCCCTACGAGATATCGACGACGCTGCGCGAGCGCGGCAAGGAATCGAGCATCAAACTCAACTACGGATCGCTCTACTCCGTCGTCGAATCGCTGCAGAAGCACAAGCTGATCGAGCCACAGCAGACCGCTCGCGAGGGCCGACGTCCCGAGCGCACGGTCTACGCCATCACCGAGGCGGGGCGAACCGAGTTCGAGGACTGGCTCGCCGACCTTCTCTCGACGCCGGTGAAGGAGTTCACCTCGCTCGAAGCAGGGCTTTCGCTGATGCCCGGCCTGCCGCCCGACGACGTCGCGCGGCTGCTCGACCTTCGCATCGAGCGGCTGCAGATCGCATTGCGGGCCCTCGATGCCAGCCACGGCGTGGCGCGCGAACGCTCGCTGCCCGAACTGTTTCTCGTCGAGAGCCTGTACCGACAGGCGATGCTGCGCACTGAACTGGAATTCGTCACCGAACTCGTCCGCGGCATCCGTTCCAGCGCGTTTCCCGGCACGAAACCCTGGCGGCGCATGCACGAACTGCGCGCCGAGGGCGTGACACTCGAACAGATGTTCGCCGACCCGGTCGGTTACCTCGGAGAGGAGGCGCGGGCGCTTCAGCCACCGGAGCAGCACAAGTAACGACCCCCGGCCGGGTGCGGCAACACCCGGCCAGGGGCCTACATCCTCGAGTCGATCCCGTGAGTCCATTGCAGAGCGCACAGATCCACCCAAGGCGCAGCGCTCAGCCTAGGCCTGCTCGCGGAGGTCGACTCCACCCTCAAGGAGTCACCGCACATGACTGCGCAACTGCAAGATCTGGCCGAAATACCCATCCCGGACGGCAATCTCGCCCTCGACGCGGCTGACCTGGTCAAGACCTACCCGGCCGGTCGCGGCAAGGAGCCCGTCCGGGCGCTCGACCGGCTCACCATCAGGGTCGCCGCCGGCAGCGTGTTCGGGCTGCTCGGCCCGAACGGCGCCGGCAAGTCCACCACCGTCAAGATCCTCACGACCCTCTCGCGCGCCGACTCGGGTACGGCGAGCGTCGCCGGACTGGACGTGCGGCAATCGCCGGACCGCGTCCGGCGCGCGATCGGGCTCGTGTCGCAGAAGGCCAGCAGTGACCCGATGGCGACCGGCCGCGAGAACCTGCTGCTGGCGGCCCGCATCCAGGGCCTGGCCCGCTCGGACGCCGCCGCCAGAGCTGCCGGCCTGCTCGCCCGGTTCGGGCTCGACGATGCCGCCGACCGCCTCGTGCGCACGTACTCCGGCGGCATGGCCCGCAAGCTCGACGTCGCGATCGGGTTGATCCACCGCCCGCAGGTGCTGTTCCTGGACGAGCCGACGACGGGCCTGGACCCCGAGGCGCGGGCGGAGATGTGGGCCGAGATCGCCCGGCTCGCCGCCGAGGACCAGATGACGGTGCTGCTCACCACGCACTACCTCGACGAGGCCGATCACCTCGCCGACCGCCTCGCGATCGTCGACCACGGCCGCGTCGTCGTCGAGGGCACGCCCGACGAACTCAAGAGCGAACTGCGCGGTGACACCGTCCAGGTCGAACTGGCGAATGCAGAATCCGTCGGCGCCGCCCTGCAGCGGATCGAGCGCGTCGCAGGCCTCGGGGGGGTCGTCGCCGAGGGCATGACGCTGCGCGCCCGCGCCGACCTCGGCGCCCGCGCGGTGCCTGCGCTGCTCGCCGCGCTGGACGAGGCCGATGTGGCCGTTGCGTCCGTCACGGTCGCCCGGCCGTCGCTCGATGACGTCTACCTGCGCTATGCCGGGCGCAGCTTCGAAGGAGACCACTCATGACCACTGTCATCACCGCACCGACGACCCATCGCGAGGGCGGCCACCGTCTCGCGCGCGCGCGCTTTCTCACCCATTCCGGCTACCTGACCATGCGCTCGGTGCGCGCACTCGTCCGGCAACCCTGGTACGTCGCGGTGACCCTCGTCCAGCCGATCATCTGGCTGCTGCTGTTCGGGCAGCTGTTCAAATCGGTGATCCACATCCCGGGATTCGCGGCAACCGACTCGTACCTGGAGTTCCTGACTCCGGGTGTGATCGTCATGACCGCGTTGATGGCGAGCGCCTGGGCGGGCACCGTCTACATCGAGGACATGAACCGCGGCGTCATGGATCGCCTGCTTGCCTCGCCGGTCAGCCGCGGGGCCATGATGGTCGGCACGCTCGCCTATCAGGCCATCACCACCGTGATCCAGACGCTGATCGTGTTCGCCATCGCGTACGCATGCGGCGCCAGATTCGACGGTGCGGCTGGCGGAATCCCGATGACGTTGCTTGCCGCGGTGCTGCTCACGGTCGTGTTCGCGGCGATCTCGAATGCGGTGGCCCTGCTGGTCCGCCAGCAGGAGGCGCTGATCGGCATCAGCCAGTTCATCAGCCTGCCGTTGTCGTTCCTCGCGTCGTCGATCATGGACACCCGGGTGGCGCCGGCCTGGGTGCGCCACGTTGCCAACTACAACCCGGTCGACTGGGCGACGGTGATCAGCCGGCAGACCCTGTCGGGCAGCCCGGACTGGGGTGCCGTCATGCCTCGCCTGGGCGCCATCACCGCCCTAGCCATCTTCATGGCCTGGATCGCGACGCGCGCGTTCGGCTCCTACCAGCGCTCAGTCTGAGTCGCGTCGCGCTCACCACTTTCCCGTTGAGTCCTTCATGGCCGCCGAGCCGGCCATGAAGGACTCAACGTTTAGCGCTCACGGCGTGACGGGCCGGCTGCGGCTCCTGCAGAACGCAGGCCAGCGCGGGCGCGAGGCGCTCGACCAGCTCGTCAGCCGTCGCGTTCGCTACCGGCTCGAGCTGAAGCAGGTACCGGGCGAAGACGACGCCGCCAAGTTGCGTCGCCACCAGTCCGGCGCGGATCTGCGCATCCTTGCCGCCGATGCGCTTCGCGATCGGCGCGATCATCTCGCGCTCGAGCATCTCGCGGACCATCCGCGCGATGGCCGGCTCCTGGCCCAGACCGCTGATCATCGCGCGTAGTGGCGCGCCGCTCTCCGGGTCGTCCCAGACCTCGAGCAGCGTGCGCAGCAGTCGCGTGGGTAGCCCGGCAATGTCACCGTCCAGGGCCGCCGCGATCATCTCGGCGGGGTTCGCGGCCAGCTCCATCGCTTCCCCGAACAGCGCCTGCTTCGAACCGAAGAAGTAGCTGACCAGCGCAGCGTCCACGCCTGCGTCGGCGGCGATGGCCCGCATCGTCACAGCCTGGTATCCGTCGGCCAGAAAGCGGCGGCGCGCCGCCTCCAGTACCGCCTGCTTGTTGTCCGAGCGGCCCGGACGCCTGCCCCGGCCAGGAGTCACGTTATTCATCACTGTTGAAATTTAGCACGACCTCTGCCATGCTGAATTCATCATCGTTGAATAGTTGCTGGACGACGGCCTACAAGCCGCCGGACGTCGCACAGAAAGGGCAGGTCATGCACACCTCCCAGAGCGAACCGCTTCCCGGCCTCATCGACGTGCCGGGCGCCGACCGGGCCACGCCGACACCGGCTGAGTCCAACCCCCGGCGCTGGGCCGCACTGGTATTCATCTGCCTCGCGCAATTGATGGTCGTGCTCGACGTGACGATCGTGAACATCGCTCTTCCCTCCGCGCAGGTCGACCTCGGCGCCTCGGATGCCTCGCGGCAATGGGTGATCACCGCCTACACGCTCGCGTTCGGCAGCCTGCTGTTGCTCGGTGGACGCATCGCCGACTACACCGGCCGCAAGCGCGCCTTCCTGGTCGGCCTCGCGGGTTTCGCGGTCGCGTCTGCACTCGGCGGCGCGGCAGGGACATTCGGCATGTTGCTCGGCGCCCGCGCCCTGCAAGGGGCCTTCGGGGCGCTGCTCGCTCCGGCGGCGCTCTCGTTGCTGGCGGTGAACTTCACCGATCCGCACGAGCGCGCCAAGGCGTTCGGCATTTTCGGGGCGATCGCCGCCGGCGGCGGTGCGGTCGGGTTGCTGCTCGGCGGCCTGCTCACCGAATACCTCGACTGGCGCTGGTGCCTCTATGTCAACGTCGCGATCGCAATCATCGCCGGTATCGGTGCGCAGATACTGCTGCAGGACTCCCGCTCGCCCGGTCGGGCCCGTTTCGACATCCCCGGCGTCGTGCTGGTCACCGGCGCCCTGCTCTCCATCGTCTACGGGTGCAGCGAGGCCGATTCCAACGGCTGGAGTTCCGCCGAGGTCGTCGGGCTGCTCGTGCTGGGCGCGGTCTTGCTGATCGCCTTCGTCCTTGTCGAGAGCCGGGTGGCAACGCCGCTGCTGCCGCTGCGCGTGGTGCTCGACCGCACCCGCGGCAGCGCCTACGTCGCAGTCGGGTTGTCCATGATCGGCATGTTCGGCATGCTCCTGTTCTTCACCTATCAGATGCAGATCGTCATGCACTACTCGCCGGTGGTCACCGGCGTGGCCTTCCTGCCGATGACCGGCGCGATCCTGGTCTCTGCGGGCGGCATTGCATCACGGCTCATCGCGAAGGTGCCCCCGCGCGCGCTGATCGTGCCCGGCTTGCTGATCGCCGCCGCCGGCCTGTTCTGGGCCAGCCAGCTCGAGGCGACCAGTTCGTACGCGTCGGTGATCCTGCCGGCCGAACTGCTCATCGGTTTCGGCATGGGATGGGTCATGGCGCCCTCGATGAACTACGCGACCTACCGGGTCGACGCACACGACGCGGGCATCGCGTCGGCGACGGTGAACACCGGCCAGCAGATCGGTGCCTCGATCGGGACGGCCCTGCTGAACACGATCGCGACCAGCGCGACGGCGAGCTATCTGGCATCGCACACGCCGAGCCCCGCCGCCAAGGCCGCCGGCCTGGTTGCCGGCTTCACCGACGGGTTCCGCCTGGCTGCCGTCGTCGTCGCGGCGACCGCCGTGATCATCGCCGTGCTGATGAACACCCCACGTCCGAAGCCCGGCGTGGCCGTCAGCGAGGGTGCGCTGGCGCACGCTGCCTGACCGGATTTGCCTGCCGATCTTGTGCAGACGCGCCGGGCTCAACCGGCGGGTCTGCACAAGATCGCTGCCGTCTGCCCCGCGCCGCTAGGCAGAGACCGCGGTCGGCCCGAGCAGCGCCTTCAGGTCGCCCATCAGGGCGGCGGACGGAGTGACCCGGAACCCGTCGCCCACCTGCAGGGTGTGTTCCCGCTCGCCGTTGACCAGCCGCAGGTGCACCTCGGTCGTGCCCGGATGGGCGGCCAGCACCTCGCGCAGGCGGTTGACGATCGGCGGTGTGCAGCGTGCCGGTGGCATGCGAACCACGACCGGGCCCCGCGGTCCCTTGCTCAGGTCGGGCAGCGTGATGTCGCTCGCGATCAGCTTGATCGTGTCGTCGCGGGCATCGGTGCGCCCCTTCACCACGACGATCGCGTCCTCGGCAATGTTGATGCCGACCTGCTGGTAGGTGGCCGGGAAGAAGAGCACTTCGACCGACCCTTCCAGATCCTCGAGAACGGCCTGCGCCCACGGCGCCCCCGCCTTGGTGATGCGCCGGTTGACCGAAGACAGGATGCCCGCGAGGGTGACCATCTGCCCGTCGGTAGCGCCTTCGGACATCAGGGTCGCGATCGACATGTCAGCCGAGCCGGCCAGGACGTGCTCGACACCGAGCAGCGGATGATCGGAGACGTAGAGCCCGAGCATCTCGCGCTCGAACGCCAGCAGCACCGATTTGTCCCACTCCCCGTCGGGCACGCGCACCGCGAAGATGTCGACGGCTGGCTCGTCGGTGGAGCCGAATCCGAACAGGTCGAACTGGCCGATCGCCTCGGCGCGTTTGGTGTCGACCACCGCGTCGACGGACTGCTCGTGCACGTTCATCAGGCCGCGCCGCGCATGGCCGAGCGAGTCGAACGCACCCGCCTTGATCAGAGCTTCGATGGTGCGCTTGTTGCAGACCACGACATCGACCTTGCGCAGGAAGTCGGCGAAGTCGACGAACTCGCCCTTGGCCTTTCGCGTCGCGGCGATCGACGCGACGACGTTGGCGCCGACGTTGCGGACGGCACCGAGCCCGAAGCGGATGTCGGTGCCGGTGGGCGTGAAGTCGGCATCGGAGGAGTTGACGTCCGGCGGCAGCACCTTGATGCCCATCCGCCGGCACTCGGCCAGGTAGATCGCCGACCTGTCCTTGGCGTCGCCGGTCGAGGTGAGCAACGCCGCCATGTACTCGGCCGGGTAGTTGGCCTTCAGATAGGCCGTCCAGTACGACACCAGCCCGTACGCCGCCGAGTGTGCCTTGTTGAATGCATAGTCGGAGAACGGAACCAGGATGTCCCACAGCGTCTTGATGGCACCCGCGGAGTAGCCCCGCTCGGCCATGCCGGCGCTGAACGTCTCGTACTGGGCGTCCAGTTCCGCCTTCTTCTTCTTGCCCATCGCGCGGCGCAGCAGGTCGGCGGCGCCGAGCGAGTAGCCGGCCACCTTCTGCGCAATGGCGATGACCTGTTCCTGGTAGACGATCAGCCCGTAGGTGTCGCCCAAAATGTCGGCAAGTGCATCCTCCAACTCGGGGTGGATCGGGGTGACCTGCTTGCGGTCGTTCTTGCGGTCGGCGTACTCGTTGTGGGAGTTGGCGCCCATCGGCCCGGGCCGGTAGAGCGCGCCGACCGCCGAGATGTCCTCGAAATTGTCCGGGCGCATGCTGCGCAGCAGCGCCCGCATCGGTCCGCCGTCGAGTTGGAAGACGCCTAACGTGTCGCCACGGCTGAGCAATTCGTAGGTGGCTTTGTCGTCGAGCGCGAGATCCTCCAGGACGACCTTCTCGCCCCGGTTGGCCTCGATGTTGCGCAGCGCGTCGTCGAGCACGGTCAGGTTGCGCAGCCCGAGGAAGTCCATCTTGATCAGGCCGAGCTTCTCGCAGGTCGGGTAGTCGAACTGCGTGATGATCGCGCCGTCCTGCTCGCGCTTCATGATCGGGATGAGGTCGAGTAGCGGCGCGGAGGACATGATCACGCCCGCCGCGTGCACGCCCCATTGGCGCTTGAGGCCCTCGAGCCCCTTCGCGGTGTCGACGACCCGCTTGACCTCGGGGTCGGACTCGTACAGCGCGCGGAACTCGCCGCCCTCGCCGTAGCGGTTGTGGTCCTTGTCGAAGATCTTGGCCAGCGGGACGTCCTTGCCCATGACCGGCGGCGGCATGACCTTGGTGATCTTGTCGCCCATCGAGAACGGGTAGCCGAGCACCCGCGCCGCGTCCTTCACGGCCTGCTTGGCCTTGATCGTGCCGTAGGTGACGATCTGCGCGACGCGGTCGTCGCCGTACTTGTCGCTGACGTAGCGGATGACCTCGCCGCGCCCGCGCTCGTCGAAGTCGACGTCGAAGTCGGGCATGGACACGCGATCCGGATTGAGGAACCGCTCGAAGATCAGCCCGTGCCGCAGCGGGTCGAGGTCGGTGATACGCATCGCGTACGCCGCGATGGAACCCGCCCCCGAGCCTCGCCCCGGCCCGACCCGGATGCCATGCTCCTTGGCCCAGTTGATGAAGTCAGCGACCACCAGGAAGTAGCCGGGAAATCCCATCTGCACGATGACGCCGACCTCGTAGTCGGCGCGCCGGCGCGCGTCGTCGGGCACCCCGTCCGGATAGCGGCCGAGCAGCCCCTTCTCGACCTCCTTGACGAACCACGATTCCTCGGACTCCCCGGCCGGGACCGGGTAGCGCGGCATGTAGTTGGCGCCTTCGGCGAACTCGACTTCGCAACGCTCCGCGACGAGCAGCGTGTTGTCGCACGCCTCGCGCAGGTCGTGCTTGTCGGCCCACAGCGAGCGCATCTCGGCCGGCGACTTGATGTAGTAGTCGTGCCCTTCGAGCTTGAACCGCTTGGGGTCGGCCATCGTCTTGCCCGACTGCACGCACAGCAGCACCTCGTGCGCGTCGGCGTCGGAGGCGCGCGTGTAGTGCAGGTCGTTCGTGGCGATGATCGGCAGGTCGAGGTCGCGCGCGAGCCGCAGTAGGCCCTCGCGCACCCGCTTCTCGATGTCGAGCCCGTGGTCCATCAGCTCGAGGTAGAAGTTGCCGGCCCCGAAGATGTCTCTGAATTCGGCGGCACTTGCGCGCGCCTTCTCGTAGTTGCCGATGCGAAGCCAGGTCTGGATCTCGCCGGACGGGCAGCCGGTCGTCGCGAGCAGGCCTTTCGCGTACTCCGCGAGCAGCTCGCGGTCGGCGCGCGGCTTGTAGAAGAAGCCTTCGAGCGAGGACCGCGACGAGAGGCGGAACAGGTTGTGCATGCCGGCCGTGTTCTCGGCCAGCAGCGTCATGTGCGTGAACGCCCCACCGCCGGACACGTCGTCGTCGCCGCCCGACGCCCAGCGCACCCGGGTGCGCTCGTAGCGCGAGGTGTTGGGCGTGAGATACGCCTCCATGCCGATGATCGGCTTGACCCCCGCGCCCTTCGCCTGGCGGTAGAAGTCGTAGGCACCGAACACGTTGCCGTGGTCGGTCATCGCTATGGCCGGCATGCCCATGCGGCTCGTCTCGGCGAACAGGTCGCCCAGGCGTGCAGCGCCGTCGAGCATCGAGTACTCGGTATGGACGTGCAGATGCACGAACGAGTCGGATGCCCCTGATGCCACGGTTGCTCTGACTCCCCTCGCCCCGCACTTTGCGCGCCGTGCCGATTCTGCCCTGCCCCACCGACGACACGCGCAAGCGACTCGGAGTGTTTCGCCACGGCCGCCCGGCCGATCCGATTTGGACCCGATGTGAGGGTGGGGTCGTGCCAATGCCGGTGCCAGGTGCCGATCTTCGCGCCGGTGGGCAGTTCAGGCGCAGGTGGGCAATTGCAAGTGCCCACCCGGGGCGTAAGTGCCCACCTGCGGATCGAGCCAGCCGGATCGAGCCAGCCGGATCGGGCCGGCCCGGCTCAGGTGGCGACGGTGACCGTCGTGCCGACCTGGGCCCAGGTGAAGACCCACTTCATCGCCGTGAGCGGGAAGTGCACGCAGCCGTGTGACCCGTCAGTTCGGTACTTGCCGCTGCCGTAGGCGAAGTTCTGCCAGCTCGCGTCGTGGAATCCATACGGCCCGTCGTAGGGCATCCAGTACTTCACGAAGTAGGAATCACCGCTCAGCACCGTCAACCAGCGATTCGTCTGCTTGGCCAGCACCTGCCAGGTACCGGTGGGTGTGCCGTCGCCGTCGGCGGATGCTCCGGTCGTGACGTTCGAGTCGTAGACCTGGTGCGCGCCGTTGCACATCCAGGCGTGCTGCTTGCCGATGCTCACGATCACGTGCTGCCGGTGGGTATTGCTCTTGCACATGTTGGGAGTTGCCGCCGGCCGATGCGTTGCCGATCGGGTGGGCGGCGCGAGCGTGGTCGGCTTCGCCGATGCTGTGCCGACGTCGGCGGCGGGGCTGACCGACGGCGACGGCGACGCGGCCAGCCGGGGGCGGGCACCGTGAAAGCGCGAGAACACCAGGCCGCCCGCGACCAGGACGAGCAGCGCCAGAACCATCGGGATCCAGCGACGCGGGCCGGACAGCACCGTGTTTCGGTGAGAGTTCATGTGAGTCTGTCGCTTGATACAGGCGGATGGTTGTCTGTGACCGGTGCGCCGACATCCGCCGAGGCGCTCGCGCCGGCTCGCTGAGTCCGCTTCGTCATGACCTACCCATGCTCTCATCGAGTTCGGCTCTCGCCGAATCGGGTTCAGGCCGCCGTCACCACCGGGCGGCCGGTTGCGAGGATGAGCGCATGACACAGCTCGAGGTCGACCGGTTGGTCGAGCAGGTCCGCAGCGACCTGGCGCGCTCATTGATAGCGGTGGATTTCGACGGAACGCTGGCGCCCCTCGTCCCCGACCCGGCCCACTCACGCCCGGCGCCCGGGGCGCTCGAAGCGTTGGTCGCGCTCGCGTGCGCCGGCGCCCAGGTGAGTGTTATCACAGGACGCGACGCTCGTACCGTCGTCGGGCTGGGCGGGCTGGACGCGATTCCCGGCCTGATCGTCGAGGGCCTCTACGGCGCCGAACGCTGGCACGGCGGAGCGTTGCAGAGCCTGCCCGAACCCGGCTCACTGCACCTGCTGCGCGAGAAACTGCCAGACCTCGTGAGCCGCGACGCCGGCGACCCGGCGGTGTGGATCGAGGACAAACGGCTATCGCTCGTCGTACACGGCCGGCGTGCCGCCGAGCCGGAGCAGGCTCTGGATCCGCTGCGTGCATCGGTCACGGCGCTCGGCGAGCAGCTCGGGCTCGACGTGCACGCCGGACGTGGCGTGATCGAGCTGCGCCTGCCGGGCTACGACAAGGGCGGTGCGTTGCTGCGCGTCGTCGACGAGACAGCCCCGGCGGCGGTGCTGTTCGTCGGCGACGATGTCGGCGACCTGCCCGCCTTCGAGGCGATCGGCACGCTGCGCCGTCGCGGCATCCACGCCTGGAGCGTCGCCGCGGCGTCGGCCGACGTGCCCGAGATCGCGGCCGCCGCAGACGTCCGCGTCGCCGGCCCCGCGGGTGTCGTCGAACTGCTCGAGCGCTTGATAAGCGGGTGAGTCAGCGGGTGAGTGTGTCCAGCGTGTCGAGCTGAGCCTGAAACCACGGCACGGGCGGCAGGCCGACCGCTGCCGTACGCAACCGGCCGGCGCGCGCCTTGCGCTCCTCGGCCGGCATCGTCAGTGCCTCATGCAGTGCCTGCGCGGTCTGGGACACGTCGAACGGGTTGACCAGGATCGCGTCGTCACCGAGCGTGTCAGCTGCGCCCGCCTCGCGCGAGAGGACCACGGCAGGATCCCTCTCGGAGAGCACGACTCCCTCGAGCACGACGAGATTCATACCGTCGCGTACGGAATTCACGAATACGACGTCGGACATTCGCAGTGCGGCAAGCGCTCCCGGATAGTCATCGGCGATCTCGAGCATCAGTGGCGACCAGTCGTCGGTGCTGAACTCGTCGTCGATCTCGCGCCCGAGCCGCTCGACGGTGGCGGTGTACTCGCGGTACTCGGGTAGGTCCTCACGCGAGGGGTAGTTGTAGACGACGTGGACGACCTGACCCTGCAACTCGGGGTGCGCACGCAGCATCTCGCGGTAGGCGAGCAGCCCGCGCAGGACATTCTTCGACAGCTCGGTGCGATCGACGCGGCCTATGACCTTGCAATCGCCTACCGCGTCGCGTATTTCGCGCATGGCGCGGTTGACGTCGCGCTGCATGGCACGCTCGTGCATCTCTGCCGAGTCGGTTGAGAGCGGGAACACCGACAGTCGTGGCTGGGAACGCTCGCCGAGCACTGACCGGCAGCAGTCCGCGAACTGCTGGGCCCATCGGGCGGTGTGGAATCCGACCAGGTCGGCGCCGAGCAGGCCGTCGAGAAGGTCACCGGCGACGTCGTCGGGAAGTATCCGGAAGTATTCCGGCGGCACCCACGGCGTGTGCGTGAAGTGGCCGATGCGCACGTCCGGACGCAGCGCACGCAGCATTCTCGGCGCAAGCAGCAGGTGATAGTCCTGAATCATGACTGTCGCACCGCGCGCCGCCTCGGCGGCGGCCGCGTCGGCGAATGCGCGGTTGTACCGCACGTAGCCGGCCCATTGCCGCCGCCACGCCTGGTCGAAGATCGGCGTGCGGGCCGGTTCGTAGAGCATGTGCAGCAGAAACCAGAGCGTCGCGTTCGAAATGCCGTTGTACGCCTGGCGAAACGTCATCGCGTCGATGGGAAGCATCCGGACGTCGAAGTCGCCCGCGAGCGCGTCGGCAACGGCCGGAACCTCGGACAGCCGCCCTGAGGTGGCGCGCCGGGCGATGGCCCGCTCCCGGTCGTTGAGCGCCGCGCAGATCCACACCGCATCCGGAGTCGCCGAGAGCGCGGCCTGCATCCCGCTGACCAAACCTCCGCCGCCGCGCCGTACCTCGTCGTCACCGTCATCGACCGCGATGATCGAGAGCGGGCCGCGATTGGAAGCGACGACGAGCGGGGCACGGCCTGCGGAGTCCATCCGTCCTTCATACCGTGCGCGTCAGCGGATTGTGATCGTCGTGCGGGCAGTCGCCGGCCGCAGGGCCAGGCGGACAGTGAGCACCCGGGTGGCCGGCTCGTAGGACCAGCCCTCGCCGGTGCTCGACTCGCCGAGCTTGCGCCCGCCCACCCGAACGTCGATCGGCGGGGCCGAGTTGAGCAGGCGTGCCGTCCATTGACGGGAGCTCACCTGGCCGGCGAAATGTCCATGGGTGCCGCCTATCGCCAGCGTGCGGAGCTCGCCCTGCTCGGTGTAGGTGATGCCCGTTGTCGCCGATGCGCCATGGCCGTCACCCGCGTCTTCGTAGAGCGAGTACGAGCCGGAACCGCCGCCGGACACATTCAGCGTGACCTTGTCGAGGGGGTTCTGGACGTCGTTGGTAACGTCGTCCGTGCGCTGCGGCACGATGCCGCCGGCCTTGACGAACACCGGCATCGTGTCCCACCCGGTCGTCACATCGTGCACGGACGGTCCGGTGAACGTCCGGCCGGTGAAGTAGTCGGTCCAGGTGCCCGGCGGGAACCAGACGCGGGTTGTCGACGTCGTGCCTGGCGTGGTCGCGGGGGCGACCAGCACGTCGGGCCCGTACAAGTATTCGGAGTTCGCGTACAGGTACGCGTCGTCCTGGCCGGGGTACTCCAGGTAGGGGGCGCGCACGATCGGCAGGCCGGTCTGCTGCGACTCATACGCCGCGGTGTACGTGTACGGAACAAGGGCCTCGCGCAGGCGCAGGAACTTCTCGGCGGCTGTACGGGCTGAGTCGCCGTACTCCCACGGCAGGCGCGGCGCGTGGTTGGAGTGCAGCCGATCGATCGGCTGGAACGTACCGAGCTGCACCCAGCGCACGTACAGGTCATCAGCCGGCGAGCCGTTGAACCCGCCGATGTCGTGCGATGTGTAGGGAAGCCCGGTCGACGCAGCCTCCGCCCCGATGTAGCCGACCTCGTACTGCAGCGCCGCCCAGGTCGAGGACGTGTCGCCGGTGAAGTGCACGGTGTAGCGGTGGTCGGCCCACGGCCCGGTCGGTAACCCGACCGAGCCTGCGTACCCGCCGGACTGAAGCGAGCTGAACGCCCGCGAGAACGCGAAGCCGCGCTTGCCGTTCTTCGAGGTGTCCTTCGCGTAGTTGTAGTTGATCCACGCGTCCGGGGTGACGCCGTTCAGGGAGGAGTGCGAGCCCTCGCAGCACCAGTCGAGCCACCAGAAGTCGACGCCCTGCTGCTCCGCGGTCTGGTGCAGGTCGAAGTACGCCTTGAGCTGCTTCGGGTCGCCCCAGTCGAACACGTAACACGGGCCGTTGTGTCCCTGGTCGGAGAAGCAACCGGTGCTCTGCTGCATCGTGCCGCCGGCCGTGGCCTGCGCCTGCGCGAACTGCGCGTCGGCGCCCTGGATGCTCGGGTGGATGTTGAACGTCGTGTGCAGTCCCTGCTGGTGCGCCCAGGTCAGGTACGCCTGCGGGTCCGGGAAGTAGGTCGGGCTGAACTCCCAGCCGTTCCACGGGTCGGGCGATTTCCAGTCGGTGTCGGTGACCAGGACGTCGAGCGGCACTCCCTCGCTGCGGAACTTCGGCAGCAGCGTGTTCTCGTAATCGCTTGCGCTGTAGGCGTCGTAGCGCGAGTACCAGACTCCGAACGCCCACCGCGGCAGGTCGGCCGCGGGGCCGGTGAGGTCGCGCAGGTCGCGCAGCGCCTGCTGGTAATCCAGGCCGTAGCCGAACAGGTAACCGTCTTGATAGGCGCCTTGATGCGCGGGGCGCTGGGTGACCGTTCCGGTCGCCGGGTCGAAGAGCCTGCTCGCTGTGTCGTCAAGCAGCGACCACCCGTCGCGGTAGAGCAGGCCGGGAGTCATCGGCGCGTCGCCGCCGACGCCGTCGAGGCTTCGCCGGTAGCCGCCCAGCGGCAGGTGCGAGAGCGGGAACGCCGATCCGACCGGCGTCACCGCGACGCTGTCGACGTTCACCTGGCACGAGTCGGACGCGCCGCACGCGACTGCGATCGGGTTGTTGCCGGCGTCGAGATGCACGGTGGCCGAAGCGGTCGACCAGCTGTCCCAGTCGGGCGTCGGGGGCAGGCTGATCTGCCGGCCCGAGACGGACATCGTCCTGGTCGTGACCTGCCCGTCACCGCCGCGGTTGTTGGCGTAGCGCAACTGCACCGCGTAGTCGCCGGCCGCGGGCACACCGATGAGTGAGATTGTGTCGGTGGCACCGGCATGTTCGAGTCCGGCGACGAATCCGCTGCCGCCGTAGCCGACGTGGTCGCTGGCCGTGTGCGCGCCGCCGGTGAGCATGCCGGTCTCGGCCTCGCACACGACGCCGAACGCGCAGGACTGCGGTGCGGAACCGGGGTATGCGGCGCCCGGAGTGGTGACCGCGAGGCTGTCGATGTTCACGTTTCCGGTGTCGGTCGGCCCGTACACGACGGTGACGTCATGCGCGCCGGCGCTCAACTGAAGCGGGAGCGACGCCAGTGCCCAGGTGTCCCAACTGCCTGTCGGCGGCAGGGTGAGCGTGCCCGCCGCCAGGCCGTCGACCAGGACGCTCATCGTGCGCGTCGTGAGCTGCCCGTCGCCGCCACGGTCGTTGGCATAGCGCAACTGCAGGGCGTACGTACCGTCGCTGGTGATGCCGGTGACGTGGTAGCTGAACTGGGCACCCTTGGTCTGGATGCCGGCGACAAACCCCGTGCCCGTATAGCCGTTGTGGTCGCTGTTGACCGCCGCGCCGCCCGACAGTGCCGCGTTCTCGCCCTCGCACAGCACACCGAATGCACACGTCGCCTGCGTCGGCCACGACGGGTGCGCGTGGACGGTCGCGTTGCCGTCGTCCACGTCGAGCACCACGTTGCTATCGGTGAACGGCCCGGATCCCTGGCGGTACCGCAACGTGATCTTGCCGGTGCGGATGACCCGCCAGCCGTTCTCGACGTCCGTCGCGTACGGCGGCTCGCTGAACGAGTTGCGGCCGACCGCGTTGAACGTCCCCGCGTCCTCGAAGCGGTTGTCGCCGGCGTATTCGAGCCGGATCAGCGTCGGCGAGAGCACCTCGAACCGTGCCTGCCCGTCCTTGACGACGCCCGAGTTCGGCGGCGTCGACGCGGCTGCGGGCACCGCGCTCATCGCCGACAGTGCGAGGACACCGACCACCATGATGCTTCGCACGAAATCCTCCTCAGCCGATTGCGGCGGCGAACACGTGCAGCGCACCGTTGTCCGGCAGCGTGACGGCCGCGACCTGTCTGCCGGGGGCGAGCGCGACCGTCGTGGTGTAGAGGCTGACCGGGTGCGGACCCAGGGTGTCGCCGGGCGGACGGTTCCAGTTCGGCGTGGTGACCGCGAGCGCACACCCCGGAGCCGGCGCGTTGGCGTACCAGTCGGCCATGGTCACGTTGCCCGACGACGTCGAGCCGTCGGTGTAGGTGACCGTGACGGTGCCGCTCTGCGTGCCGTGATCGCCCGCTCCGAGCAGACCCAGGCTGCTGCCGCTGCCGCTCATCTCGACGACCTGGCCCTGGGAGTTGACCATGTCCGGTGTGCCGGGCGCGGCCTGCGGCCACTGGTAGCTCAGCCCGCCATATGTCGCGCTCGCACCTGGTACGAGCCCGACGCTCGCCAGCGCCTGCGCCGAGTAGCTGTATCCGGAACCGTCGAAGCTCGCCGAGGTCGGGTCGGCGTCGTTACTCACTGCGGTGCCGTTGAACGCCGCGGCGAGCGACGCGAAGGGGACGCGCACCGACGTCGAACCATCAGCCGACTGCCGAGCCCCACCCGACCAGTCGCCGTGCGCGGTCAAGGTCGCCGGACCGGGCGCCGCATCGGCCGGTACGGATACCGTCCAGCTGACGTGCGCGACGGCGTGCGGCCCGACCGTGCCGACCGGTTGCGGGCCGGACGGGGCGACCTGCCAGCCGGGCGGCACGGCGAGCTTGACGCTCGCGGCGTGCAGCGCGCTGTCGCCGGTATTGCGCACGGTGCCCTGCACCGACAGCGAATCACCCGGCCGCGTAAGGGCATTCGTGGTCACCTCGACCGACTGCGCGCCGAGCGTGCGCGGCACCTGCAACGATGCCTGCGCGCGGATGTTGCGAGACGACGAGCCGACGTAGACCTGATACGCACCGTCCACAGTGGACGGTTGGTGAGTGACTGCATCCCAGATCGCGAGGTCGGACTGCCGCAAGGAGAAATGCACGCTCGCGCTCTTGCCAGGCGCCAGTGTCACCTTCTGGAAGTCCTTCAACGCCCGGGGCGGCTCTCCGGCCGAGTCCGGTGCGCCGACGTAGAGCTGCACGACCTCGCTACCGGTGCGCGATCCGGTATTGCTGACGCGCACGCTGACCTGCGCGGCACCGTCCGGCGTCAGCACCGGGCTGACCTGCAGGCCGGAGTAGGCGAACGTCGTGTAGCCGAGGCCGAAGCCGAACGGGAACAGCGGGGCCGTCCCGGTGGCGTCGTACCAGCGGTAGCCGACGTCGAGCTTCTCGCTGTACACGTAGTGGCCGTCCTGCGCCGGGTACTGCGGCGGCCCGGCAATTGGCGTGTGCGCCGGATCAGCGGGGAACGTGACCGGCAGCCGTCCGCCCGGCTCGCGGTCGCCGAAGAGCAGGTCGGCCAGAGCGTTGCCGTCCTCCTCGCCCGGGTACCACATCTCGAGCAGCGCCTTCGTGTCGGCCAGCCACGGCATCAGCACCGGCGCGCCGGTGTTGAGCACCACGACGGTGCGGGGATTCGCTTTCACCACGGCATCGACCAGCGCGTCCTGCGTGCCGGGCAATGCCAGCGACGTGCGGTCGGAGCCTTCGCTCGATATCTCGCCGACCACGACGACGGCGACGTCCGCCTTCTTCGCGGCGTCGACGGCCGCGGCGATCGCGGAATCGCTGCCGCTGGGGGTGAGCCAGCCCAGAGACACGCTGGCGTCGCCGCCGTTCTCGTAGTACTCGACCTTGATCTGATGTGCCTGACCGGCCTGCAGATGCACTACGGCGGTCTCGGTGTTCGCGGCCTGGTCGCGCCAGTTGTCGATGACCAGATTGCCGTCGAGGTAGAGCCGGCTGCCGTCGTCGCTGGTCAGCCCGATGGTGAAGTCGCCGGTCTCCGGCGGCGTGAGGGTGCCCGTCCAGCGAGCCGAGTAGTGGTCGACCGGCAGCCCGGCCGCGGGCGCGCCCTGGCCCCAGTCGAAGTCGATCTGCGGGTCCGACCGGGTCAGCGCCGGCGTGCCGGACAGATCCTGGTTGTCGAAGTACTCGCCGGACAGATCGGTGAGCGCCGATGCCGGGATGGCGGGCGGCCCGCCGGACGCGCTCGATCCCTGGGTGTAGGTGACGGTCGCGCCCCCGCCGAGGCGGGCGGTGATGCCCTGCACCGGGGATATCGACTCGTACGGCGTGACCTGCGAACTGCCGCCGCCCGCCGGCACGCTGTCGCCATACGGCCCGATCACGGCGACCGACTTCGTGCTCGGCGCGTCGAGCGGCAACACGCCCTGGTTCTTCAGCAGCACGCTGCCCCCGGCCGCGGCGGCTCGCGCGTAGGCGGCGTGCGCGGCGATATCGGGCGGCCCGGTCGGACGGGTGTTGTCGAACAGTCCGGCCCGGAACATCATCCGCAGTACCCGGCGCGCATGATCGTCGACAACGGACTTGGCGAGTTGGCCCGAGCGCACCGCCGCGGGCAATTGCGAGTAGAACGTCGAGCCGCCGAACTCCTGATCGAGACCCGCCTTGGCGCTGGCCACCGTGCTGTGTGTGGCCGGATAGTCGGAGCCGACGACCCCGTCGAATCCCCAGTCGCCCTTGAGGGTGTCGTGCAGCAGCGGATAGTTCTCGCACGAGTACGTGCCGTTGACCTTGTTGTAGGCGCACATCAGCGACCAGGCCCGGCCCTGCTTGACGGTGTCTTCGAAGCCGGGCAGGTAGATCTCATGGAGCGTGCGCTCGTCCACGTCTGAACTAGAGGTCGTTCGCTGGTCCTCTTGGTTGTTCGCGGCAAAGTGCTTGACCTGGGCAGCCACCCGCTGCGACTGCATGCCCTGTACCTCGGCCGTGCCGATCTGGCCGGTGAGCGTGGGGTCCTCGCTGAACGTCTCGAAGTCCCGGCCGCCCTCCGGTATCCGGATGATGTTGATCATCGGGGCGTAGAGCGTCTCGTAGCCGCGGCGCGCCGCCTCGTCGCCCATCACCGCGCCGTACTGGTGCGCGAGACCCGGGTCGAAACTGGACGCGAGCGCCACCGGCGCCGGCAACGCTGTCGCAGGCGTGCCGTCACGAACACCCGCCGGGCCGTCGGACAACATCTGGGCCGGGATGCCCAATCGCGGCACGCCTGCCACGTATCCGGCCGAGTGCACGCCGGAGGGCGCGGAGATGCCCTCGAGAATCGTCGCCTCCTCGTCGAGTGTCATCTGGGCGAGCAACTCCGCCACGCGCTGCTCGACCGGCTGGCCGGCGTCGAGCCAGGGTCGCGGGGACGCGTGCGCAGCAGGTGGCACAGCCAGCGCGAGGGAGAAGCTGGTGGCGGCAGCCAGGCCGGCACGAAGGGCGATACGGACGGACGGCCGCATAAGTCCTCCTCCTGTGACACACGGCGTTCACCGGAAAAGTTGTGATGCACAACTTAATTGAGGATGTTCATAAGCGAAAGGTCCTGAGCAGGCACGAACAGGTCAGCGTGCGGTGCGGGCCACCGCAGGGTCAGCCGGCGCCGACTCCCCCGCGTTGTCCACCCGCGGGGCCGGGCGGCACATGGCGATCAGGAACGCGATGCCCGCGACCGTGTAGCTCGTACACATGGCCGTCTGCCACCAGTGATGATGGAATTCGCGCAGATGCGTCGAGGGCGTCCACCATTGCGGCGCCAGGGCCGGGACCAAAGCGAGGATCGCCGCGCCACGCCGCCACCCCCTGGCGATCAACACGAACACAGCCGGTGCAAACCAGACCCAGTGGTGACTCCACGAGATTGGCGAGACGAGCAGACCGCCGAACGCCACGCACATCAGCGCGGCCACATCGTCGCCGGCCCTGAACTGGCGCGTCGCCGCGTAGGCCGCGAGGCAGAGGGCGGCCACGACGAGCGGTGCGTACAACCCGTTCGGCGGGTGCAGGTTGCGGGTCAACCGCACGAGTTGGCCGTAGACGGACTGGTTCGAGATGTAGGCCTGCTGCCCGACGTGATCCGGGTTCCAGAACAGCTTCGTCCAGAACCTGCCGGCGTCGTGCGGGCTGATGGCGGCACTGGCCGCCACGCTGAGCGCGAAAGCCACGGCGGCTCGCCCCACCGATGCCCAGTCCCGTCGTAGCAGGAAGTACAGGACGTAGATGCCAGGGATGATCTTGATGCCGGCGGCCAGGCCGATGAGCACTCCCCGGGCCCGGGCGGGCACGAGGAAGCAGTCCGCGACCACCATGGCGGCAAGCAGGAGGTTGACCTGCCCGAGCCAGAAGGTGCGCTGCACGGGCTCGAGCGCGAGGCCGAGCACCGACAGCGGGACGGCTGTGGACCAGGCCAACCCCAGCCGGCGGGCACAGGTCAGCATGACCAGCGCGTAGCACCCGAGCGATATCAGCGAGAGCAGGATGCCCGCCGCCACCGGCCCGGCAAGGTAGGCCGGGACGAAGACCGCCGCCGAGAACGGCGGGTACGTGAACGGCAGGTCCGGATGGGGGAAGTGCGGCGCGGAGTCGTAGAGCGAACGGCCGTGCAGCAACTCTCCGGCGCCGCGGCGGTACACGTCCAGGTCGAGCAAGGGCCAGTGCCACACGTCGCCGAGCCAGCGCACTGACGCAAACGCGACAGCGAGCACCAGGCACAGCACCGCTTGGCGTGCCACCTGCCGATCGAGCGTGTCAGCCATCGCGGCGAGTCTCGCACGCCGACGGCCCCCGCGATCACGTATGCCGAGGGGCTGCGGCCCGATCATCGAAGCGGCCCGGTCATCGAAGCGCTACGCCTTGGCCGCGGTCAACTTTCGGCCCCGAGCACGTCGAGCGCATGCTGCAAGTCCGCGGGGTACGGCGACACGAACGACACCCGCTCGCCGGTGGACGGGTGGTCGAAGCCGAGTTCGCGAGCGTGCAGCCACTGACGGTGCAGGCCCAGCCGCCTGGCCAGCACGGGGTCGGCGCCATAGGTGAGATCGCCTACGCACGGATGGCGGATCGCGGCCATGTGTACCCGGATCTGGTGCGTGCGCCCGGTTTCGAGCCTGACGTCGAGCAGCGATGCCGCACGGAAGGCCTCGACCGTCTCGTAGTGCGTGACGCTGGGCCGCCCGCCTGCCACGACTGCGAACCGGTAGTCGGCTGACGGGTGGCGATCGATCGGCGCGTCGATGGTTCCGCGCGTGGGGTCCGGATGGCCCTGCACGAGCGCGGAGTAGCGCTTGTCGACCGTCCGTTCGCGAAAGGCGCGCTTGAGCATCGAGTACGCGTGCTCGCTCTTGGCCACCACCATCACCCCGGTCGTGCCGGCATCGAGGCGGTGCACCACGCCCTGGCGCTCGGCCGCCCCGGAGGTCGCGATCCGGTAGCCCATGGCGGCCAGTCCGGAGATAACCGTCGGCCCTCGCCAGCCAGGACTCGGATGGGCCGCGACGCCGACCGGCTTGTCGACGACGACCAGGTCGTCGTCGTCGTAGAGCACGGCCAGGCCGTCGACCGGCTCGGGCGGCGGCGGTGCGCCCCGGTCGGGTTCGGGCAGCGTCACCTCGAGCAGCGCGCCACCGCGTACCTTCGCCGACCGGCTGGCCGGGGTTCCGTCGACGACGACGTCGCCGGCATCGACGAGCCCGGCTGCCGCCGTGCGCGACATCCCGAACAGGCGGGCAAGCGCAACGTCGACGCGCAGGCCGTCGAGGCCGTCGGGGACCGGCAGCAGGCGAGGCGCGCTCATCTGGTGCCCGCACGCGCCGGGGTGGCGCTGGTCACCGGTCGTCGGCCTGACGCCGGTTGCGCGTTCCGTCCAGTTCGATGCCCATCAGCGCTACGAGCGCCGCGAGCACAGCGCCGCAGGTGATCGCCGAGTCGGCGAGGTTGAAGATCGCGAAGTGTGCCCCGTCGGGCGAGAACAGGCTGATCCAGTCGACGACGTACCCGCGGCCGGCACCCGGCGCGCGGAACAGGCGGTCGATGATATTGCCCACAGCGCCGCCGAGAACCAGCCCGAGAGCTACCGCCCATCCGATCGAGTACATCCGTCGCGCGGTGCGCAGAATGATCGTCACGACCCCGAGCGCGACGAGCGTGAGCACGATCGTCGCGCCGGTACCCACGCTGAACGCCGCGCCTGAGTTGCGGGTCTCGACCAGGTAGATCATGCCGCCGAGCAACCGCACCGGCGCATGGTCGCCGAGATTCGCGGCTACCAGGGCCTTGCTGACGACGTCGAGTACGAGCACTACGACAGCGACGAGAGCGAACAGGAGCACCCGGCGGCGTCGCGCCGGCTGAGGGCTCTGCTCGGCGGGCAAGGCCGCGTCCGCGTCGGCTGAAGTCACCTGCTCATTGTCGCGCACGATCACTCAGCGGCGTTCTTCACGCTGCTTGCACACGACGTCGAGGGTGGCCATCGGGAAGGCCTTGAGTCGTGCCTTCGGGATCGGATTGCCGCAGCTCTCGCAGTAGCCGTAAGTGCCCGCGTCGATGCGCTCGACGGCGCGCTGGATCTGCGCGAGCAAATCGAGACGGTTCGCCGCGATCGAGAGCTCCTGCTCGCGTTCGAAGGTCTTGCTGCCGGCGTCGGCCTGATCGTCACCAGCGCCGTCGCTGTTGGCCTGCTGCAGATCGTTGAGATCCTGCATCGACTGGTCGTATTCGCCCTGCAGCTGACCCAGATCAATGATGAGCTGTGCGCGCACGTCGGCAAGCTCAGCAGGCGTCCAGTCCGAACCGCGCGGGACGGCGAGCCGTTCCGGAGACGCCTTCTTCGCTGCAGCGGGCTTTGCCGGCCGTGGCGTCGAGCCATTGCTGCTGGTAACGGCCACCTTGTTGGCGGGCGCCTTCCGGACCGCTTTCGCCGCAGTTGCTTTTGCCGCAGGTGCTTGCGCTGCACTTGCTTTCGTCGCCGGTGCTTTCTTCGCGGGCGCCCTGACAGCAGCTTTTGTACTCGGCGCCTTATCGGCCGCTACTGCCTTAACAGGCGCTTTCTTCGCGGGCGCCTTCTTGGCCGGCGCGGCCTTGGCCGGCGTTTTCCTGGCCGGTGTCTTCTTGGCAACTGCCTTCGTGGCCGGTGCTTTCTTGGCGGTTGCTTTCTTGACCGCCTTCTTTGCCATGCCTCGACTGGCTGGCGCGGTGGCCTTGGCGGTGCTCTTGGCCGGCGCTTTCTTCGCGGCCACCTTCTTGGCTGGTGCCTTCGTCGCGGCTGCCTGCTTGGCCGGCGCGGCCTTCGCGGCGCTGGACGCTCGTGTTCGGCCGGCGCGACGTGCCGCCGGGCCGGTCCGTCCTGATGCGGCGGGCATGGCCACCCCTCTCCTCGGCAAAGCGTCGGCAGAGCATTGTCTGCGGGCGGAAACAGCTCACGCTAAATCGCGCCCACAAAGGCGGCCAAGGATACGAGGCGAATCTACTAATCGCCACTGACCACGCCGATCAATCGTTACGAAGCGCCCCGAGTCGATCACTCAATGCAGCGGCCTCACCGGCAATGAACACCGTCTTGTCGCGCGCGGTGTGCCCGGCGAGCAGCGTCACCGCCGACCGTCGCACCCCGAATGCCTTCGCCAGTGCGATCACCACAGCCCGATTCGCCTGACCGTCGACGGGGCGCGCACTGACCGCGACCACCAGTGCCTCGCCGCCGTAGCGTCCGCCGACTGACGTTCGCGATGCGCCCGGGCGTACCCGGACCGCCACGCGCACTCCCTCGCTCGGCGTATCCATGAGGCCGAATCATCCTCCCGGTGGATATCATGTGGCCGCGACGACGAGGACAAGTAGCCGCGTACCCAGCCGCGAGCGACCCGGGGACGGTGTGAGCCCGAGGGGTATGGCCGCGCGTGAAATCACCTCAGAGCACCGGAAGAACGGGCAAATCCGGCCCTACTAGACCCGGATCAGAAATGAAGTGGGCGCCAAGCACGCTGGCGCCAACGAGGGTGGTACCGCGGCGCACCACGTCGTCCCTCGGGTCCGGACGACTTGAGGAGCACCGCCGAAGTGAGCACCCCGTACGAACCGTTGCCGGCGCACGTCGACCTCCCCGCGCTCGACCGCGAGGTGATCGAGGGCTGGCAGGCCAGCAAGGTCTTCGAACGCAGCCTGGACGCAACGGCGAACGGGCCGGCCTGGAGTTTCTACGAGGGCCCGCCGACCGCGAACGGCATGCCGGGCACGCATCACATCGAGGCGCGCGTCTTCAAGGACGTGTTCCCGCGCTTCAAGACCATGAAGGGCTACCACGTCCCGCGCATGGCCGGCTGGGACTGCCACGGCCTGCCCGTCGAACTGGCCGTCGAGAAGGAACTCGGCTTCACCGGCAAGCCCGACATCGAGGCGTTCGGAATCGCTGCGTTCAACGCCCGCTGCCGCGAGTCCGTCCAGCGTCACGTCGACGCCTTCGTCGACCTGACCACCCGCATGGGCTACTGGGTCGACTTCGACAATGCGTACTGGACGATGAACCCGTCCTACGTCGAGTCGGTCTGGTGGGCACTGCAGAAGATCTTCGACCGAGGGCTGCTGGTCGAGGACTACCGCGTGACGCCGTACTGCCCGCGCTGCGGGACGGGGCTCTCCGACCATGAGGTGGCGCAGGGCTACGAGGACGTCGTCGACCCGTCGGTGTACGTCCGGTTCCCGGTGACCTCGGGTCCTTGGGAAGGGTCGGACCTGCTGGTCTGGACGACGACGCCCTGGACTCTCGTCTCGAACACCGCCGTCGCGGTGAATCCGGCTGTCACGTATGTGCTGTCGCACGATTCCGCCGGGAAGAACGTCGTGCTGGCAAAGCCACTGCTGACGAAGGTGCTCGGTGAGGGCGCCGAGGTGCTCGCCGAGTTGCCGGGTACCGAACTCGAGCACTGGGCCTACCGGCGCCCGTTCGACTTCGTCGCGATGGACGACGCGCACTACATCGCGCTGGCCGACTACGTGACCACCGAGGACGGCACCGGTCTCGTGCACCAGGCGCCGGCATTCGGCGCCGACGACCTCGCCGTGTCGCGCCGTTACGGCCTGCCCGTGGTGAATCCGATCGGGCGCGACGGACACTTCCTGCCCGAGGTGCCGACCGTTGGCGGGGTGTTCTTCAAGGACGCCGACGAGCGACTCGTCGCCGATCTCGATGCCAGGGGGCTGCTCTTCCGGCACGTGCCCTACGAGCACGCCTACCCGCACTGCTGGCGCTGCCACACGCCCCTGATGTACTACGCCTTGCCGTCCTGGTACGTCCGCACGACGCAGATCAAGGACCGCCTGATCGCCGAGAACGAGACCACCACGTGGTATCCGTCGACGATCAAGCACGGCCGCTATGGCGACTGGCTCGACAACAACATCGACTGGGCGCTGTCGCGCGACCGGTACTGGGGCACACCGCTGCCCGTGTGGCGCAACGACGTGAACCCCGACAGCGTGGTCTGCGTCGGCTCGCTGGCCGAACTCTCCGAGATGACCGGCCGTGACCTCAGCGCCCTCGACCCGCATCGGCCCTTCGTCGACGACGTGACCTTCACCCGGCCCGGCGAGGAAGGCACCTACCGCCGGGTGCCGCAGGTCATCGACGCCTGGTTCGACTCCGGCTCGATGCCGTTCGCGCAGTTCGGTGCCCCACACCGCAACAACGACGACTTCAAGAGCACCTACCCGGCCGACTTCATCTGCGAAGCGATCGACCAGACCCGCGGCTGGTTCTACACGCTCATGGCGATCGGCACGCTGGTGTTCGACCAGAGCTCGTACCGCAATGTGCTCTGTCTGGGCCATCTCGTCGCCGAGGACGGCCGCAAGATGAGCAAGCACCTGGGCAACATCCTCGAACCCATCCCGCTGATGGACCAGCACGGCGCCGACGCGGTGCGCTGGTTCATGGTGGCCTCCGGCTCGCCCTGGTCCTCACGCCGCATCGGGCACAAGGTTCTGGACGAGATCGCCTCGAAGGTGATCCGCACCTACTGGGCGGTGGCGTCGTTCCAGTCGCTGTATGCGCGCGCCAACAACTGGACGCCGGGCTCGGGCGACGCCGAGCCGACGCCGCTCGATCGCTGGGCGTTGTCACAAGCGCATCAGGTGGTCAGCGAGGTCGACGACGCCCTCGAGTCGTTCAACACGACCCGCGCCGGCAAGGCTCTCGTCGGCTACATCGACGACCTGTCCAACTGGTACGTGCGGCGTTCGCGGCGGCGCTTCTGGGACGGCGATCCGGCGGCGCTGACCACACTGCACGAGTGCTTGCAACTGCTCACCCGGCTGCTGGCGCCGTTCGTGCCGTTCGTGACCGAGAAGGTGTGGGGGGCGCTGTTCGCCGCGTCCACCGGTGTCGACTCGGTGCACCTCACGCAGTGGCCCGTCTCGAACGCCGATGCGAAGGACCCACAACTCGATGCCGAGATGGCGACGGTACGGCGCCTCGTCGAGCTGGGCCGCGCCGCTCGCGCCGAGTCCGCGGTGAAGACCCGCCAACCGCTGGCGCGGGCGCTGATCTCGGCGCCGGGTTGGGCCGACGTGCCGGGCGAGCTACGCGACGAGCTCAAGGCCGAGCTCAATGTCGTCGACCTCGTCGAGTTCGACGACACGACCGGCATGGTCGACACGACGATCAAGGCCAACTTCCGCGAGCTGGGCCGGCGCTTCGGCAAGAACACGCAGGCCGTGGCCCGCGCCATCGCGGCTGCCGACGTCACGGACTTTGCGGCCTCGATGACCGCCAACGGTTTCGTCGACGTCGACGTCGACGGCGCGATCGAGCGGATCGGACCGAACGAGGTCATCATCACCGACCGGCCGAGGTCGGGGTGGGCGGTGGCAAGCGGCGGCGCCGAGACGGTCGCGCTCGATCTGGAGCTCACTCATGAGCTGCGGCTGCTCGGCCTGGTTCGCGACATCGTGCGCATCGTCCAGGACGCCCGTAAGAACGCCGGCCTGGACGTCACCGACCGGATAGAGCTCTGGTGGCGGGTCGGCGGGTCACCGGAGCCTGCCGAGGCGATCCGCGAGCACCGCAAACTGCTCGCGGACGAGGTGCTCGCGGCATCACTCACCGAGGGTCCGCCCGCCGACGAGGAAGGCATGTTCAGCGCGGATGACGACGACCTCGGGCTGCGCGTCTGGCTGCGCCGCACCCCCTGACCGTCAGACGGCTGACCGGCACAGCGCGCGCTGTGCTAGGCCTCGCTTGAGGTCTTGGCCGCGCGTGCGTTGTCGGGTTGGCACAGCGAGCACGGGATGAAGCCGTCCTCGTTGGCCTGGCTGTGCGGTATCGACTCGACCGGCTGGTCACGGATGATCTCGCAACTCTCGCGGTGATAGCGCGGGCGACCGTCAACCACCCAGACATCCCGGTCAGCCGGCGGGTGATGAGGCACGGTGCCCGGCGTGGCCGGTGACACGGTGCCCATGAGCGCTGTGGCGTCTGGGCCGGGGTCAGCGTCCGCCCCGGTCTCAGCCTTGGCCTTGGTCTCGGCTTCGGCGGACGGTGACTGTCGGGGCGGCGAGCCCGGTCGCGCAGTGGCGATCCGGTTGCGGTTGTAGTAGAGCAGCAGGGCCGCCAACATGCTCGCGCCCAGCGAAATGATCAGCCACATCGTGCTGGACAGCAGCAGACCTACTGCCAGGCATGCCAGGCCGATGAGAAGCAACACGACGATCGGCACGGTGAGTCCACCTCCTCACGCTGCCACCAGGCCGTGCTCTCGCACTCAGGCCTGTGCGGCGCGCTGTCCTTCCTGCGCCGGTGCGGACGGCTCGGCGCGCCCGCTCGCGTCGAGGTCTCGTAGCTGCGACTCGAGGTAGCTCTTCAGGCGGGTGCGGTACTCGCGCTCGAACGTGCGCAGCTCCTCGACGCGCCGTTCCAGGGCGGCCTTGCGCTGCTCGAGTTGGGCGGTGATGCTCGCTGCGCGCTGCTCGGCCTCTTGCACCTGCTGCGCCGACTTCGCGGTGCTCTCGCGCTCGACCTGGTCGGCCCGGGCCTTGGCCTCGGCGAGATGCTTGTCAGACTGGGTCTGGGCGCTGCTCAACGCCGCGTGCGCGTTGGCCTGAGCTTCGGCGAGCAGCCGCTCGGCCTCGGACTTGGACTGCGCCAGGTGCTGGTCTGCGGTCTGCTGCGCGAGGGCGAGCATCTGCACCGCCTGCGCGTGGTGCTCGTCTGACATACCGCCCTGGTTGGACGCGGCGGCAGCGGCCTGCGCGGCTTGCTGCTGCGCCTGTTGTGCCTGCTGAGCGACGACCTGGGCCTGCTGCAACTGCTGGCGGGTCTGGGCAAGTTGCTGCTCGCTCTGGGCCAACTGCTGCTGGACCTGCACCAACTGCTGCTGGCTTCCGTCCTTTCCCTGCATCAGTGCCTTCTCGAGGTCACCGATGCGAGCCTGCAGCCGGCCGTTGTCTTCGCGGGCGGCTGCGAGCTCGGCAACGCTGGCCCCGCCGTTGGCCGGCATACCGCCCGAGGGTGGCCGTGCCTTGAGCTCGTTGTTCTCCTCGATGAGGCGCGAGAGCTCAACTTCGACAATGTCGAGGAAGGCGTCAACCTCCTCCTCGTCGTACCCGCGCTTACCGATCGGAGGTTTCTTGAAGGCCACATTGTGGACTTCGGCGGGCGTCAGTGGCATCCGGTCACCTCGTATCTAAGACGGAGCCGGTCGGCCCCGACGTCATTGCTCGTTGCGGATGATGCAGGTGGTGCGTCGCGGTCGCAAGCCGACTCTGTCCGCCTCAAGCGAGCGAGAGGGCCAGCCATCGCAGAGCAAGGATAGCGATCAGCAAAATCCATACGCTCAAATCAAGACTTATCGGGCCAAGCCGGACAGGCGGGATCAGCCGCCGGAAGAGTTTCACCGGTGGATCGGTGCTGCTGTAGACGACCTCCAGGCCGATCGCAGCGACGCCCGCCGGGCGCCATGCCCGAGCGAACTGCCGCGTGACGTCGATGACGACACGGGCAACGATCAGCAGGAAGTACAGGTACAGCACGAGTGCGACGACACTCCAGAACAGCGTCATCGACTGCGTCTCTCCTTGTTCGTCTCACCCGAGCGGCCTTTGTGTGCCGCGTCCGTCGTCCATGGTGCCAGGCAGCCGTGTCGGCCGCAGCGCAGCCAGACCATCAAGGCCGGTCACTGCCACTTCAAGGCATCTCAACGCACCTCAAGACGCCACAGAACACGAAGCCGTTCCGGCCGTCGCAAAGAAGCAAAGAAGCACGCCGGAGCACGATGCCGAGAACCGCCGCGGTCAGGACTGGTTGAAGAAGCCGGTCTCGGCGATCCGGGCTCTGTCCTGGGCGGTCACCGTGACGTTGTGCGGGCTCAGCAGAAACACCTTGGCGGTCACTCGTTCCAGTCGTCCATGCAGACCGAAGGTGAGACCAGCGGCGAAGTCGACGAGACGTTTTGCGTCGGCGTCGTCCATCTCGGACAGGTTCATGATCACCGGGGTACCGGTACGGAAGTGCTCCCCGATCGTGCGTGCCTCGTTGTACGTACGCGGGTGCAAGGTTGTGATGCGGTAGGACGGGTACTCGACGTCGGCGTACTCCGGCCCGTAGGCCTGATCGTCGTCGGGCTGGTAGTCGCGCGGCACCAGATGCGCTCCGTCGCCGCCTCGGGCGTATCGAGCGTCTGAGTACTCGCCGTGGCCGTTCCCGCGATCGTAAAGCGCCGCGCCATCGCCGACTGCGTCCTCGTCTTCCTCGACCAGGCCGAGGTAGACGCCCATCTTGCGCATGGCTCCGGGCATGTCGTCCTCCAGTACGTACGGGTGTCTCCGATGCGACGCTAGCCGAAAGTCCCGCTCCGACGGCCGAGCAACGCCGTACCGACGCGGACATGTGTCGCGCCGTTTCGCACGGCCGCCTCGAAGTCGGCACTCATGCCGGCCGAGATCGACGCTGCCTCCGGATGCAACGTGCGCAACTGGGCGGACACGCCCGCCAGTTGCGCAAAGGCGTCCTCCGGATCTGCCTCCAACGGTGCAATGGCCATTACGCCCAGCAAATGCAACGATTTCGCCTCGACGATCTGGTCCGCCAGCTGCGGCAGTTCGTCGGCCACAACGCCTCCGCGTGCCGGGTCACCGTCGAGACTGACCTGGACGAACACCTCGAGCGTGCGCTCGGCTCGCTCGGCGCCGGCCGCCAGGGCCGACGCGACCTCCGCGCGATCGACCGAATGCACGACCGTGGCGTAACGGGCGATCGAGCGGCACTTGTTGGTCTGCAACTTTCCGACGAAGTGCCAGCGCAGCACCGGCTGCTGCCCACCCGGCGCGGCATGTTCGAGCTCAGCGATCTTCGATCTGGCCTCCTGGTCACGGCTCTCACCGAAGTCGGCGACCCCGAGCGAGGCCAGGCTCAGCACATCCGAGGCCGGAAAGCCCTTGGTCACCGCGATCATCGTGACGGCGTGCGCATCACGGTTCACGCTGGTACACGCATCAACCAGCCGACCGCGAACGGCGGCAAGCGTCGCGACCAGTTCTGCGCGCCGTTGCGGCTCGAGCGGAGCGTTCACCGGCTCGCAGTGATCACGACTTGAGGAAGTCTGGGACGTCAAGCTCATCGTCGAGACTGACCTGCTTGCGCCCGATTCCCGACGACGGCAGCGGCCATCTGGGCGCGGCTTCCCGTTCGGCCGCGGCCTTTCCTGCGCCGTTTGCCGATGGCGCCTCGGCGGGCGCGGACTCGCGCCGAACCTCGACCTTCTTGTACGGCAGTTGCCCGCTGTCGAAGCCGGCCGCGATCACCGTGACCTTCACCTCGTCGCCGAGCGTGTCGTCGATGACGGCACCGAAGATGATGTTCGCCTCCGGATGTGCCGCTTCGGCAACCAGCGACGCCGCCTCGTTGATCTCGAACAGGCCGAGATCGGACCCGCCGTAGATCGACAGCAGAACGCCGTGCGCCCCCTCCATGCTGGCCTCGAGCAGTGGGCTGGCGATCGCGATCTCCGCGGCACTTCGGGCGCGCCCCTCACCGCGCGACGAGCCGATACCCATGAGCGCCGAGCCGGCGCCGCTCATCACGCTCTTCACGTCGGCGAAGTCGAGGTTGATCAGCCCGGGCGTGGTGATCAGGTCGGTGATGCCCTGAACACCAGACAGCAGAACCTGATCGGCGCTGCGGAACGCGTCCATGACGCTGACGTTGTGATCGGAGATCTGCAGCAGCCGATCGTTCGGGATCACGATCAACGTGTCGCACTCGGATCGCAGCGACTCGATGCCTTCCTCGGCCTGGGTCGCGCGCTTCTTGCCCTCGAACGAGAACGGGCGGGTGACGACACCGATCGTCAGCGCGCCGAGCTTTCGGGAGATGCTCGCGATCACCGGCGCGCCACCGGTGCCCGTGCCGCCGCCTTCGCCGGCGGTCACGAAGACCATGTCGGCACCCTTCAGGACTTCTTCGATCTCGTCCTTGTGGTCCTCGGCGGCTTTGCGGCCGACATCGGGATTCGCGCCTGCGCCGAGTCCGCGGGTGAGTTCGCGGCCGACGTCGAGCTTGACGTCGGCATCGCTCATGAGCAGCGCCTGCGCGTCGGTATTCACTGCAATGAATTCCACGCCCTTGAGACCGACCTCGATCATCCGGTTCACGGCGTTGACGCCGCCGCCGCCAACACCGACGACCTTGATGACCGCGAGGTAATTGTGCGGTGGTGTCATGACTTCCCACTTCCACTGGCTGGCGTAACAGATGGTGTCTGGGCGAACCCTCACCCTCAGGTAGACCGTTAATGTTATGTCAACCTACGAGCTATAAGGGACGGTAGTTAACAGCCGACCGCTTTCAAGCAGGCGCGCCGCAGGCCGAGGCGCTTGTGTGAAGAACCGACGGGCGTTTCCCGAGCTATGGCCCGGACTCCCTTATCGCAGCGGCATGTTCTCGACGTCGACATCAACGGGCAACTACGACGTCCGGATCGCTGACATCGAACGTGGTACCTGGACGCGACAGCAGGGCCGCAAGGACATGGGCTTTGTCCGCACTGCGATCGGCACTCCCCCACCGCACGGTCCGGCCATCGGTGAGGGCGAGCGTGACCGACTGAGCGTCGCTCGCCTTGATCGAGGCGAGTTTCGCAAGCAGGGCCGGCGTCAACGAGCCCGCGACCGTGGCGACGGCCCGACCCGCGGCCACCGCCTGCGCGCTGCTCGGAATGTCGAAGCGCGGCAGTGCGCGAGGCACCCGCGCGACGGTGCGGAACTGCACGCCCGCCTTGTCGACCAGGATTGCTGATCGCCCGACGGACAGGTATCCGACAGCAACTCGTTCGGTGACCGTGATGACGACCGTGGACGGGTAGCTCACACCCACCTGCGCCGAGGCGACCTCGGGCAGCGCCTCGACTCGCCTCGCCACCTCTCCGGTATGGAATCGGAGCAGCGGCATGCCGTGGTGCACCTCGCCTGCGGCAAGCACCTGCTCGGCGGTAAGGATGTGAACGCCACGGACGAGCACACGCTTGGCGCCCAGCACGGGGCTGAACGCGACGACCCAGACGCCGACGACGATGGCGCCCACCAGCAACACCACCGCGATGATGCGGCGGGCAGAGCGCCGCGCGTCGTCATCGCCGCCGGCGCCGCCCGCCCGGGCGGCCCGGGAGGCGTCGTGGTGGCGATCGCCACGCAGCGTCTGTGTCATCGGCCGGCCGTATGCGGCTGTCGGCGCGTCACCGGTCGCCTCCGCTCGAGCGCGCGGTGGCTTCGATCTCGGCACGGATCTCCGGGCAGAGCAGGTACACGTTGCCGATGCCCATCGTGAGAATCACGTCGCCGGGCTCCGCAACGGCGGCGACCCGGCTCGGGATCGCGGAAAAGCTCGGCTCGTAGATGACCTGATCGGCGGGCAACGAGACCTGGTCGGCGATGAGCGCGCCGCTGACCCCCGGTATCGGCTCCTCGCGGGCCGGGAAGATGTCCATGACCACGGCGATGTCGGCGATCGACATGGCGTCGGCGAACTCTTTCGCGAATGTCTGCGTGCGGCTGTAGGTGCCGGGCTGGAAGACCGCGATCAACCGGCCCTCACCGACCACGGCGCGCGCAGCGGTGAGTTCGGCGGCGACCTCGGTCGGGTGATGGGCGTAGTCGTCGTAGATGCTCACCCCGTTGGCCGTGCCGTGATACTCGAAACGGCGGTGCACACCACGGAATTCGCGCCACGTGTCGAGCACGACGTCGAGGTCCAGGCCGAGCTCGGCGCACAGCGCCAGTGCCGCAGTCGCGTTGAGCGCCATGTGCCTGCCCACAAGGGATCCGACGCGCACACGCAGGCGACCAAGGCCCGCTCCGACAGCAGTGAACTCGACGGCGTCGGGATATTCGATGATGTCGAGGACGCGGACGTCGGCGTCCTCGGCCACACCGTAGGTTCGCACCCGGCGCGCGAGTCCCCGTGCGTAGCCGGCTACGCGCCGCGCTCCCTCGTCATCAGCGCACGTGAGCAGCAGGCCGTTGTGGTCGACGCGGTCGACGAATTGTTCGAATGCCCGGTGGATGCCTTCGAGATCGCCGTGGTTCTCGAGGTGATCGGCCTCGACGTTGGTGATCACCGCCGCCGACGAGCGCAGTAACAGGAACGAGCCGTCGCTCTCGTCGGCCTCGACGATCGCCAGCGCGCCACTGCCGAGATGCGCGTTCAGGCCGCTCTCGTACAGGTTGCCGCCGATGGCGAACGACGGGTCGAGGCCGCACGCCTGCACCGCCACGGTCAGCAGCGAGGTCGTCGTCGTCTTGCCGTGCGTGCCCGCGATCGAGACGCACTGACGGTCTTCGAGCGCTGCCGACAGCGCGGCCGCCCGGCGCAATACCGGCTTGCCGCTCTGCCGGGCAGCCACGAACTCTGGATGTTTGGGGTTGATCGCCGTCGTGTAGACAAACGTGTCGGCATCGTCAAGATGCGCCGCAGAGTGTCCTATGTGGACAGTCGCTCCGACTGCGCGCAGCGCGGCCACCGTGTTCGAGTCGCGCGCCTCGCAACCACTCACCGGTACGCCCCGGGCGATGAGGATGCGCGCGAGCCCGCTCATGCCTGCGCCGGCGATACCCATGATGTGTACCCGGCCGAGCTCGGCAAGGGGCGGCACGACATCCGTGGCGGCGCTGCGTACGAGTGCGGCACCCGGCGCGGCCCAGTCGTCCGGGCGTTCCACGTCAGCATCGCGAGTCGGTCGGGTCACGTTCCCACCTTGCTCTTCGCGCAACCGCTCATCGTCAAGTCCGTTTCGCTCCCTAATCGCTGACGCTCGCTGCCTCGCTCAGTCATCATGCGCTCCGCGTGCCGAAGCGCCGGTACTCCGCGGCGATCGCCAGGACGTGCCGCGCCAGGACGGTGTCGGCATCACGCGCACCAGCATGCCGCGCGGCAAGCGACATCGCATCGAGCATCGCCGGTTGGGTGATACGCGGCACCACCTCGCGCAGGATCCACTGCGCCGACAGATCGACATTGTCGACGAGCAGGCCGCCCCCGGCGCGGACGATCGGCTCGGCGTTGTATCGCTGCTCGCCACCACGAAGTGGTAGCGGCACATATGCCGCAGGTAGTCCCACCGCGGTGAGCTCCGCGCAGGTCATTGCCCCTGACCGGCACACGACGAAGTCGGCCGCCGCATAGGCGTACTGCATCTGCTCCACGTAGGACTTGACCACGTAGGGCGGGTCCCCGTCAGCGACGTCGAGGGTGTTCTTGGGGCCGATGATGTGCAGTACCTGCACGCCGGCCTCGCGCAGACCTGGTGCGGCGCCCTGCATCGCCGCGTTGATCGCCCGGGCGCCCTGCGAGCCGCCGGTGACGAGCAGCGTCGCAACGTCAGCACGCAGGCCGAACTCGGCGCGTGCCTGCGGGCGGAGCGCCGCGCGATCGAGTTCGGCAATAGCCGGCCGCAGCGGGATTCCGATCGGCGTGGCGTGCGGCAATTTCACCGCTGCTGACGCGGTGAACACGTGCTTGGTCAATCTGGCGGCAAGCTTGTTCGCGACGCCGGGCCGGGCGTTCGCCTCATGCACGACGATCGGTATGTCGTGGCGTCGGGCGGCGAGGTATACCGGCATCGCGACGTATCCGCCGAACCCCACGACCACCTCGATGTCATGCCGGCGCAGTATGTCGCCCGCCTTCCGAACGGCCTCGGTGAGCTTGCCCGGTGTCGCGAGCAGGGCACGGTTCGGCCGGCGCGGCAACGGCACCGGCGGGATGAGTTCGAGCGCGTAGCCCCTGGCCGGGATGAGCGTGGTGTCGAGCCCGCGTTCGGTGCCGGCGGCAATTATCTTGGCTGACGGGTCGAGCCGCCGGATCGCGTCGGCCAGGTTCATCGCGGGCTCGATGTGGCCCGCCGAGTGCCCACCCGCCACCAGCACACGTGGGCCGCTCATGCCCGCCTCCCATCCGTTCCGGTGGCCCGGTACCGAGGCCGCTGTGGCGGCGGCGCGGCACGGCGACTGGCCGGTGGCGGCGCAGCGCGACGGTTGACCGGCGGCGGCGCGGCACGGCGAGCGACTGGTGGCGGCGCAGCGCGACGGTTGACCGGCGGCGGCGTCCGGTGCGGGCGCGAGGCCCGCGCGGGTGCGGCACTGCGCCGGGTGCTCGCCGAGGGCGCCGACTTCGCCGAGGCACGGGACTGCGGCCGGGAAGCTTGCACCGGACGCTTCGCCTTCGGCGGCTGTTTCGCGCGTCGCTTCGGAGCGACATATGCCTTGGGCATCGGCACACGCAACCACCGCTCGATGCGACTGCGCTGACCGGTGGCAGCCGCACGCTGGGCCACGGCGACAGCGGCGGGTTCATGTCGGGCGAAGGACACCAGCATCCCGAAGACGAGGAACGTCGCCAGCAGCGACGTACCTCCTGCGGAGATGAACGGCAGCGGGATGCCGGTGACCGGGAGCAACGCCGTCACGTAGCCGATGTTGATGACTGCCTGGCCGCAGATCCACACCGTCGCACCACCTGCGGCGAGCCGCACGAACGGGTCGGCACTGCGGCGCGCGATCCGCACGCCGGTAAAGGCGAACAACGCGAACAGCCCGAGTACCGCGACGCATCCGATGAGGCCCAGCTCTTCGCCGATCACGGAGAACACGTAGTCGGTGCTGGCATTGGGCACCCAGTCGTACTTCGACGTTCCGTTGCCGAGGCCCACGCCGAACACGCCGCCCGACGCGAGCGCATACAAGCCCTCGACGGTCTGGTAGCCGGCGCCGCGGTGCTCCTGGAACGGGTGAACGAACGTGAGCAACCGTTTGAGGCGGTACGGCTCGGTGACCGCGAGCAGCGTCACGGCTGCACCGACCATCGCGATCACGAGAGCGAAGTAGCGCAGCGGCAGCCCGAGCATCCACAACAGGCCCAGCAGGATCAGGATGAAGCAGACCGTGGTGCCGAGGTCCGGTTCGAGCATGATCAGACCGCAGATGACCACGAAGGCGGGCACGAGCGGTATGAAGACGTGGCGTGCGCTGGTGAGGGTGCGCATGTGTAGCTTGCGCGCCAGCAGATCGGCTCCCCACAGCAACACGGCGAGCTTCGCGAACTCGGAGGGCTGAACCTGCAGCGGGCCGAAGTCGACCCAGCGCCGCGCGCCGTAGACGCCGACCCCGATGCCCGGAACGAGCACGACGGTCAGCGCGAGCAGGCTGATCACCATCATCGGGTAGGCCAGCGACCGGAAGCGGCGCGGTGACGCGCGCATGGCGAACCAGAAGATCGGCAGGCCGACGACGACGAACTCGATCTCGCGGATGAGCTGGGTCCAGATCGCCGAATGCTCGTCGTGGGAAACGGAGATCGTTGTCGAGGCGGCCATCAGCACGCCGAAGCCGAGCAGGCCACTGCCGGCCAGCAGCATCAACTGCACGGACGCATAGGGCCGATCCAGATAGCGCCCGACGGTGCGGGTGGATGCTCGCCAACGCCGCAACCGCACAGCCTTCGACCTGGACGCGGCTGCGTTCGCACTGCTCACGGCGTGTCTAGGGCGTCGATGGCTGCGGCGAACGCTGCCCCCCGCGCCGCATAGCCGGCGAACATGTCATAGGACGCCGCAGCCGGGGCGAGCAGCACCGTGTCGCCGGGACGCGCAAGCCCGGCCGCGGCGCGTACCACCTCGGTCATGGCCCCATCGTCGGTCCTCGCGACCTCGATCACCGGGATTTTGGGCGCGTGTCGGGCCAACGCTGCGTAGATCTCTGCCCGGTCGGCACCCAGTAGCACCACGCCGGCCAACCGGGATGCGACGGATGCGACCAGCTCGTCCACGTGGGTGCCTTTGAGCTGGCCACCGGCGATCCAGACGACCCGGTCGTAGGCGTGAATGGACGCGCTCGCGGCGTGCGGGTTCGTGGCCTTGCTGTCGTCGACATAACGAACACCGCCCCGGTCGACGATGGTCTGGTTGCGGTGCGGGTCCGGGACGAAGTCGCGAAGCCCCTGGCCGACCGAGGCGGCGGGTACGCCGTGCGCGCGGGCGAGTGCCGCAGCGACAAGTGCGTTGCACAGGTTGTGCTCTCCGGCCGGGCGTACCTCGTCCGCGTGAATGAGCTCCACCGGCGACGCGGTGAACGCGTGATCGACCAGGACGCGGTCGACGATGCCCAACTGCCCGGACGCCGGCTCGCCACAGGTCACCCCGACCTTGCGCCCCTGTGCGCGTGACTCCGCACCGGCGAGCAGTTCGGCGACGTAGGGATCGTCGACGTTGCCTATCGCGACCGGGGTGTCCCAGACCTTCGTCTTGGTCAAGGCGTACGCACCCATCGACCCGTGCCAGTCGATGTGGTCGGGAGCGAGGTTCAGCAGTGCCCCTGCGGCCGGTTCGACCGTGGACGACCAGTGCAGCTGAAAGCTCGACAGCTCGACGGCCAGGACGTCAAAGGGCGGCTCGGCGGTGACCGCGTCGATGATCGACGTGCCGACGTTGCCGACCGCGAGCGCGCGCTGCCCGGCGGCCAGCAGGATCGCCTCGAGCATGCGCACCGTTGTCGTCTTGCCGTTCGTGCCGGTGACTGCGAGCCATGGCGCGGCGTGCGCATCGCGCAGCCGCCAGGCAAGTTCGACCTCGCCGAGTACGGGTACGGCGTGGCCGAGTGCGCCGACCAGCAGCGGGTGATCGGGGCGCCAGCCCGGTGAGGTGACGACGAGATCCGTGCCGTCGGGCACTTGCTCGAGCGCTCCGAGGAATTTCGCCCCTGACGAGACGAGTCCGGCTACCCACTGGGTCTCGGCCGCATCGGTGAGAAGTACTCGGGCTCCGGCGGCCAACAGCGCGCGCGCAGCCGGGGCTCCGGCTACGCCCGCTCCGCATACGAGCACTGTGCGATCAGCGAACTCTGCTCCGGCCGCGTCGTCGGGGTGGTGCGTGCCGCGTTCAGCCATTGCCGACGAACTCGGCGTAGAACAGGCCCACGCCGAACGCGACCGCGAGCCCCGCGATGATCCAGAACCGGACGATGATCGTCACTTCGTCCCACCCGGACATCTCGAAGTGGTGGTGGATCGGCGACATCTTGAACGCTCGGCGTCCGGTGCCGGTTTGCCATCGGGTGAACTTGAACCAGCCGGTCTGGATGATGCCCGATAGCGTGACCACTGCGAACAGCCCGCCCAGAACGACGAGCAGCAGTTCGGTACGCGACAAGATCGCGAGACCAGCCATCAGCCCGCCGAGAGCCATCGATCCGGTGTCGCCCATGAAGATCTGCGCCGGCGACGCGTTCCACCACAGGAAGCCGAAGCACGCGCTCATCGCCGCAGCGCCGACGATGGCGAGGTCTCGCGAGTCGCGCACCTCGTAGCAGCCGTGCAACCCGTCGCCTGCTCCGCACAGGTGCCGCGCCTGGATGAATGCGATCAGCGTGTACGCGCCGAACACCATCGCTGCTGCGCCGGCCGCAAGTCCGTCGAGGCCGTCGGTGAGGTTGACGGCGTTCGACGTCGCCGAGACGATGACATAGGCGAGGATGACGAAGCCGACCGATCCGATTCCGAACGCCGTGATGTCGCGAACGTAGGACACATGCGTCGACCCCGGCGTTAGCCCGTCGCTGTTGCGGAACATCAGTGCCAGCACGGCGAATGTGACGGCGACGATCAGCTGGCCCGCGAACTTCGCCCGCGCGCGCAGGCCGAGGCTGCGCTGGCGGCGCAGCTTGATGAAGTCGTCGAGGAATCCGACGATTCCGAGACCGACCATGAGGAAGAGCAGCAGCAGTCCCGATGCCGTTGGCCCTTCGCCGCCTTGGAAGGCCGTCACGGCGTGCGCGGCGAAATAGCCGAGGATCGTCGATCCGATGATGACGACCCCACCCATCGTGGGCGTGCCGCGCTTGACCATGTGAGTGGGCGGGCCGTCGTTGCGGATTTCCTGGCCGAAGCCGCGGCGCCGGAAGTACTGCACGACGAGCGGCGTGCACAGGATCGAGCAAAGCAGGGCGGCGAGTGCCGCAGCGAGCGCGGTCCTCATCGGCCGGCCTCCGTCCCGGCGTCGACGGCGCCGTCGGCGGCGAGCACGAGTGCCACCCGTTCGAGTCCGACCGCCCGGGATGCCTTGACCAGCACGACGTCGCCCGCCCGCAGCTCGGACTGAAGCAGGCCGATCGCGGCGTCGGCGTCGGGCACCCAGTCGGCGTCGCCCACCCAGGACGCGTCGCGCGCGGCGCCGTGGGCAATGGGCCGGGCGGGCTCGCCCACCGCGACGAGCCGCGATATGGACCGGCGCGCCACGTCGTGCCCGAGCGCCTCGTGTTCGGCCTCGGCGGTGTCACCGAGCTCGGCCATCGGTCCGAGGACGGCCCAGGTCCGGGCGTGCGGGCGTCGACCTAGCTCGGCCAATGCGTCCAGTGCCGCCCGCATCGATTCGGGATTGGCGTTGTAGGCGTCGTTGATGACGACCACGCCATCGGCCCGCTCGCGCAGATCCATTCGCCAGCGCGATCGCGGAGTCGCGTCGCTCAGTGCTGCGGCGGTGACCTCAAGCGGCATACCGCACTCAAGCGCGATCGCCGCGGCGGCGAGCGCATTGCCGACCTGGTGGGCACCGATCAGCCTCAGCGCCACCCGAGCTACAGCTCCCTCTGCCTGCAGCGAAAAGCGGGCACGGCCGAGGTCGTCGAGTTGGACATCGATGGCTCGCACCTGCGCGCCTGCCGATTCACCGACGGTCACGACCCGCGCAGTGGTGCGCGCCGACATTGCAGCAACGAGTGGATCGTCGGCGTTGAGGATCGCGACGCCGCCGTCCGCTGCGGGCGGAAGGGCTTCGACCAGCTCGCCCTTCGCGAGCGCGATCGCCTCCTGCGAGCCGAACATTCCCAGATGCGCACTGCCGATGTTGAGCACGACGCCGATGCGTGGCGGGGCAATCTCGGTGAGGTGGCGAATGTGTCCGATCCCCCGGGCGCTCGTCTCGAGGACGAGGAAGCGAGTGTCCACTGTGGACAGTAGCACCGTGTACGGGTGGCCGAGTTCGTTGTTGAACGACTCCGGCGGGGCAATCGTCGGGCCGAGCCGTTCGAGCAACTGGGCGAGAATGTCCTTGGTCGACGTCTTGCCCGACGAACCCGTGATCGCGACAACGGTCACGTCGTGCAGACGCCGCGCGAGATCGAAGGCCAGCGCCGTGAGTGCTTCGATGCCGTCGGCCACTTCGATGCTGGGACCTTCGACCGGTCGCGTGACTATGGCCGCCGCCGCGCCGGCGGCGAACGCCTGCGCCACGAAGTCATGCCCGTCGGCGTGCTCGCCGGGTAGAGCAAGAAAGAGCGATCCGGGCGAGACGCGCCGCGAGTCGAACTCAACCGGGCCACGCGCGGGCACATCCGCTGCGGCGCCGCGCAGCGTCCCGTTGACAGTCCGCGCGATTTCGCCAAGCGTCAGCTCGATCAACGGACCTGCTCCTCGATCGCACGGCGCAGTACCTCGCGATCGTCAAACGGGTGGACCACGCCGGCGACCTCCTGCCCGGTTTCGTGCCCCTTACCCGCGATGAGAACCGTATCGTGCGCCTCGGCAGCAGCAATCGCCGCCTCGATGGCGGCGCGGCGGTCGCCGACCTCGCGAACCTCACCTCGCTCGCCCGCCGCGACGGCCAGCGCGCCGGCCATCATGGACCTGCGGATCGCGGTCGCATCCTCCGAGCGTGGGTTGTCATCGGTGACGATGAGCAGGTCGGCGCCACGCGCCGCAACCTCGCCCATGACGGGTCGTTTCGCCCGATCGCGATCGCCTCCACAGCCGAGCACGACGATGAGCCGGCCAACGGTCAGCGGTCGAAGCGCCTGCAACGCGCCGTCGACGGCCGCCGGTTTGTGGCTGTAGTCGACGACCGCGAGGAACGGCTGGCCAGCGTCTACCCGCTCCATGCGCCCCGGTACGGACGCCGCCGCCACGGCCGGCGCGGCCAGTTCTGCGGGCACGCCGACCGCGTCGAGAATCGCCAGCGCCAGAACGGCATTCGCGACGTTGTAACGGCCCGGGACACGACACCCCGCCATTGTCTCGACATCCGGGCCGGTGACGATGAAGACCGTGCTGCCGTCGGCGGTCACCTGTATCTCGCTGGCCTGCCAGCTGGCCTCGACATCACCGGTCGTGGCCACCGTGATCGCACTCGGGCCCACCAGCGCAGCAAGGCGGCGCCCCCACTCGTCGTCAACCACGATTACCGGCGTGCGGGCCCGCCCGTCGAACAGCCTGGCCTTGGCCGCGAAGTAGTCCGGCATGTCGCGGTGGAAGTCGAGATGGTCCTGGGACAGATTGGTGAACGCGCCGACGGCGAAATCGATGCCGTCCGCACGGCCCATGGCCAGCGCGTGACTGGACACCTCCATCGCCACGGCCCGTGCGTCGCGTTCGCGCATGACGGCGAGCAGGGCCTGCACGTCCGGAGCCTCCGGAGTCGTGAACCCGGTCTTGATCACGTCGTCGCCGATCAGCGTGGCGACCGTGCCGATCAGTCCGCTCTGCATGCCCGCCGCCGCAAGGCCGGCGCGCACGAGAAACCCGGTCGTCGTCTTGCCGCTCGTTCCCGTGATGCCGATGACGGACATCGCCCTGCTCGGCCAGCCGTAGATCTCAGCCGACACCCGCCCCAGGCAGTCGCGGACGTCGTCGACGACCGCGACCGGCACATCATGCGGAATCAGGTCGGCACCGGCTGGGTCGGTCAGCACCGCGACGGCGCCCGAGGCGAGTGCCTCGGCGGCAAAGCGCGCGCCGTGCCCGGAGCGGCCTGCGAACGCGGCGAACACGTCGCCCGGGTGGACCCGGCTACTACTCGACGTGACGCCGCTGACGAGCACGTCGGCCCCGATGACGCGCCCGCCGCCGAGCGCGGCGAGGACGCCGAGCCGCGTCGGCTCGACTCGGGCCGGTCGCGGCACGGTATCGATGGTCTTGGGGCTGGCCTCCGGCACGTCAGCACACGGTACTGGGACTGCTCACCCGGGTTACCGCGTCACACACCTGCAGCGGTACGTGTACCGATTGCGAGCCCGTCGGTGGGATGTGCGCGTGCTGCAACTCGTAGGTGGCGATCTCGTGGTAGAGAGGCGCGGCCACGTCACCGCCCTCTAGGCCGTGAGCCGGGTTGTCGACCATGATTGCGACCACGAACTGCGGATTGTCGGCCGGGGCGATGCCGGCGAAGGTGTCCCAGTTCATCCAGTCGCTGTATGCGCCGCCGTGTGCCGGGTCGGGCTGCTGCGCGGTGCCCGTCTTGCCCGCGATGCGGTAGCCGTCCACTGCCGCCTTCGTGCCGGTTCCGCCCGGCAGGGTCACCGATTCGAGCATCGTCCGCACGGTCTTGGCGGTTTTCTCACTCACGACCCGGATGCCGGCCGGCTGGCGAGTGACGTCGGTGCCTCCGTCGGCGTCGGTAACCGACCCCACGATGCGCGGCGGCACGCGCACTCCGTCGTTGGCGATCGTCTGGTACATGGACGCAAGCTGCAGCACGGTCATCGCCTCGCCCTGCCCGATCGGCAGATTCGCGAACGACGATCCGGACCAGGTGCTCGGGGCGGGCAATATTCCGCCGCTCTCCCCCGGCAGTTCGATGCCCGTCTTGGTGCCGATGCCGAACTTGCGCTCGTAGTCGTACCAGGCACGCGGACCGAGTTTGCGGGCGATCTCGAGAGTGCCGACGTTGGACGATTCAGCGATCACGCCGGTGGCCGTGAACGTCTCGACCGGGTGCCACCACGCGTCGTGCACCGTGACGTCGGCCATGTCAATGCTGTCGGGCACTCGCAGAGTCGACCTCGGGGTGATCAGACCTTTCTGGATGGCCCCGGAGAATGTCACCACCTTGTTCGCCGAACCCGGCTCGAACACCGTCTGGATCGCCGGGTTCGACGGCCGGTCGCCGGCGCTCGACTCCTGGTCGGCCGGGCTCAGCGTGCCGTTCGCGGCAAGGGCCAGTACCTGACCGGTGTGCGCGTCCAGAATTGCCGCCTGCGCGCCTCGAGCACCCGATTCGCGCACGGCGGCGTCGATGTACTTCTGCACGGTGAACTGAAGGTCCTGGTCAATAGTGAGCCGGACGGTTCCGCCGTTGACGGCGTTCTTGCGCTCGTTCGGGCCGCTCGGATTGACGTTGCCCTGCCCGTCGACCGCGTACGTCAAGGTGCCGTCGTGGCCCGCGAGGACGTTGTTGTACTGGTACTCGATGCCGGCCCCGCCGCTGCCGTCGGCATGCACCAGACCGACCAGGTTGGCCGCCGTGCTCTGCCCCGGGTACTGCCGCTGGGTAGTCGCCTGCGTATAGATGCCGCGCAGGTCGAGCGCCTCGATCTGCCGGGCAACCTGCGGGGAAAGGGCTCGGGCGAGCACGGCGTACTGGCTGTGGCGGGCGAGCAGGCTCAGCAGTTCCAACTCGCTGCGACCCACGAGCGGCGAAAGCTTGACGGCGTAGGAAGCTCGATCGGCCGCTGAGATCTGCGCGGGGTCGGCGGTGATGTCCTGGGCATCGGTCGTGTACGCAAGCACTGTCCCGAAGCGATCGATGATCTCACCGCGAAGAGCGTGCAACTCCACGGTGTCGAGCCGCTGGGCCGCCGCGGCGCCGGCGTACGCCGCGCGGTCGAGGCCCTGCAGTTGCACGAGCCGCCCGCCGATGACGATCAGCAAGATACACACGGCGACGAAGCCGATGCGGGTGCGCTTCTCGAGCGCACCGAGCGCGAGGGCGCGCGCCCGCCGCCGCTTGGCCGGGCGTGCGGTGCGGACCTTGACGGTCGCCGGGCGCCGAGCCGGTTTGCTGGCATTGACGGGTCGCCGGGCGGACGGCTCCTGCCGGGCCGCGGTGTGACGCTGCGGCCGTGTCTTCTCACGCTGTGGCCCCGCCTGGCGCTGTGGCCCCGCCTGGCGCCGCGGCGGCGCGGCGCGCCTGGGCGGCGTATTCGGAGGCGATGGCGCACCGCTGCGGACGGGCGGCACGCCACGCTGGACGGGGGGCGGCGCTTGCCGTCGCGCCCTTTCCGGAGCAGGCCGCGCGGCCGGGCCTGGCGCGCGAGGGGGCACTGCCCGTGGCGGCTGCGCCGGCGTCCGCGAGCGTGGCCCCGGCCCAACCCCCAACATCGAATTCGGCGGTACTCGCGGCGTCGGCTTGCGACCACCCGGGCCGGGGCCGCGGCGCTGATCGGGGTCGGGCGGCTGCTTCATCGTTGCCCTCCCGGCGGCGTGGGTGCGGCTTGGTGGGTCGAGGTCGGCTTGCTTGGGGTCGGCGTGGGGTGCGCCTTCGTCGAAGTCGGCTTCGCGGGCTGGTTCGCCGGCGTGCGGGTGCCGTGCGGGCTCGGCTTCGGTGTCGGTGTCGTGGGCGGCGGCACGGGCACGGAGGTAGCCGGCTGCGGGTTACCCAGCACCTTCACGCTGCCGTCGGGCTGGATGCTGAGGAACGCGGGATTGCCGGCCGGGATCATGCCGAGCTTCGCGGCGTCGCGCGCCAGAGCACCCGGCGCTTGATGCAGGGCGAGCCGAGCCTGCAGCTGTTGCACGTCGTCGGCCATGTCGGCGTTCGCCTGCGACAGCGCATGCCGACGAAGCTCCTCGGCCGCTGCCGCAGTGTTGAGGGCGAGTAGTGCGCACAGACCACCGACGACAAGACCGACGATGAGCAGGACGAACGGCGCGCGCCGCGGACCAGACCGGGCGGGCGCCTTCGGCAGCCGACTCGCCACCAGCCTCGGCCGGGTCCATGTCGTGCTCGCGGGCCGCTTCGGCGGGCGTTGGCGCGGAGCGGGCGCGCGCCGAGCGCCGTCGCGATGCGGTCGCGGCCGCGCCGGGGCACTCACGCGGGCTCCCGGATGCGCTCGGCCGCCCGCAGCCGGACCGAGGCCGCTCGCGAGTTGGCCGCCACCTCACCCTCGGTGGCCGCCTCGCCGCGAGCGAGCAGCCGCAGTTGTGGCCCGTGATCGGCCAAGGGCACCGGCAGGTCAGGCGGCGTGGTGTCGACAGCCAGCTCGGCGAACGCCCGTTTGACCAACCGGTCCTCGAGCGACTGGTAGGACAGGACGACGATTCGCCCGGATACCCGAAGTGCGGTGATCGCGCCCGGCAGCGCCGCGCGCAACGCATCCAGCTCGCCGTTGACCTCGATCCGCAGCGCCTGGAACGTCCGCTTGGCCGGGTGCCCGCCGGTGCGCCGGGTGGCAGCCGGAATCGCGCTGCGGACAAGCTCGGCGAGAAACGCGGTCGAGGTCAGCGGCTCCTGACGCCGGGCGCGGTCGATCGCCTGCGCGATGCGCACCGCGAATCGCTCATCGCCGTACTCGCGCAGCACGCGGACGAGCTCGGGCACCGGATAGGTGTTGACGACATGGGCGGCCGTCCGTTCCGCGTCCTGGTCCATGCGCATGTCGAGCGGTGCGTCCTGCGCGTAGGCGAAACCACGAGCCGCGACGTCGAGTTGCATGGACGAGACACCGAGGTCGAAGAGCACCCCGTCGACGCGGGGCAGGTCGAGTGTGGCGAGGACTTCGGGCATACGGTCGTAGATCGCGTGGACCAGGTGCAGGCGCTCGCCGTACGGTGCGAGCCGCTGTTTGCTCAGCGCCAGCGCGGCCGGATCGCGGTCGAGGCCGACCAAGGTGAGCTCAGGATGCGCCGCGAGCAGCGCCTCGGCGTGACCGCCCAGGCCGAGCGTCGCATCGACGACGACAGCCGGATGGCCGGCAAGTGCAGGACCCAGCAGCGCCAATACACGGTCGAGCATCACGGGGACATGGGTCGGGCGGGCGGCGGACGGCTGCTGGGCGCTCTGGGCACTGTGAGCCCTGTGAGCTTTCTCTGATGCATCCATCGGCGTCTCGTCCTTAGGTCTCGGGGGCTCGAACGCTTCGTGGTGGGGGCGACCGATCTGCAGCGGCTGGTCGCCCACTCATCGGCTCGGCCGTCGTACGTCCGGTCGGGTCCCCGCCCGTCGTTGTCCGCACATCCCGCTTGGCGCCGGGGAAGTGCGCCAAGTAGGTGGCGGCGACGGGAGGAGGCCGGACTGGACGTCGTCAGGCGGCGGTGGCGGTCAAGTCGCGCTCACAACAGCCCGGGCAGCACCTCCTCTGCCGCGTCTGCGAAGGCTTGCTCGGTGTTGTCGAGGTATGCCTGCCAGGCCCTCGCGTCCCAAACCTCCACCCGGGTGTTGGCGCCGATGACCACGCTGTCCTTGGAGAGACCTGCGTATTCGCGTAGCGGCTGCGGGACCGTGATGCGACCCTGCCCGTCGGGGACCTCGTGCGATGCGCTCGCGAAGAACACCCGGCTGTAGTCGCGAACCCGCCGATCGGTGACCGGAGCGGTACGCAGCAAGTCGGTGAGCCGGTTGAATTCCGCGATCGGAAAGACGAACAGGCAGCGCTCCTGGCCCTTGGTGATCACCAGTCCGCTCTCGAGATCGGAGCGGAACTTCGCCGGCAGTGCGAGGCGTCCCTTGTCGTCGAGGCGCGGCGTGTGGGTGCCGAGAAACATCGGCGCCACCCCTCACCTCGGTCGAACCCGGCTCAATCGGCATCGACGAGCACCAGCCAGCAACCGTGCATGTCGTCAGTGTCCCCCACAGCGCCCCACCGTACCCCACTTTCCACCACCGTCAACGCAGACACCCGCTCCGTGCGCGGCTGAGGACTCGGTACAGCCCAGCAAATCCGGGCGATGACCGCAGTGGGGAACGTCGGGCTGAACGCGTGTCCGCCCTAACCCGTTATCAGGACGTGTTCGGATTCGGGAATACTCGACGTGGCGCCTCGCACATGGCGAACAAGACTCGGCCCTTTGGGGGGCAGCAGATTGGTGGAGCGAGTGGACTACCCGTATCGAGACGACCAGTCGCACAAGTCGGCGGCGGCCGGCGCGACGAGGCAGCCCGGGCCAGGTTTGCAAGCCGTCGTGGATGTTGACGACGTCGGCGCGGTCCGCACGGTCGGCGAGCGGATTGTCGCCAATATCGAGCAGGTCATCGAGGGCAAGGCCAGCACGATCCGTCTCGGCCTCGCGGTGCTGCTCGCCGAAGGACATCTACTCATTGAGGACGTTCCCGGAGTAGGCAAGACGAAGTTCGCCAAAGCGCTCGCCCGCTCGATCGACTGCTCGGTGCGGCGCGTGCAGTTCACGCCTGACCTGCTGCCCAGCGACATCACCGGCGTGAGCGTGTACAACTCCGAATCACGGGACTTCGAGTTCAAGCCCGGCCCCGTCTTCGCCAACATCGTCGTCGGCGACGAGATCAACCGTGCGTCGCCGAAGACCCAGGCCGCGTTGCTCGAGTGCATGGAGGAGCGTCAGGTCACCGTCGACGGCGTCACGTACTCCCTCGAGGCGCCGTTCATGGTGCTGGCCACGCAGAATCCGATCGACATGGAGGGCACGTACCCGCTGCCCGAGGCGCAGCGCGACCGGTTCACCGCTCGGATCTCGATGGGCTACCCCGACCACACGGCCGAGATCAAGATGCTCGGCGAGCACGCCGCCGCCGACCCGCTCGACGCCCTCAAGCCGGTCTCGGACGCTGCCGAGGTGCGCGCCCTCATCAAGCGAGTCCGGGCGGTGCATGTCGCCGAAGGCATCAAGGCATACGCGGTCGACCTGTCCGAGGCTACCCGGCGTGCGGTCGACGTGCGCCTCGGCGCCTCGCCCCGAGCCACCCTGCAACTGCTGCGCTCGGCGAAGGCGTGGGCGGCGCTCGACGGGCGCGACTACGTGATCCCCGACGACCTGCAGGGCCTGACCGGCCCGGTGCTGGCGCACCGGTTGCTACTCACGGCCGACGCGAGCATCGGAGGGCGCAGCCCGGAGGACGTGCTGACCAAGGTGGTCACCGCGGTCGCGATCCCGGTCCCGGACTCCGGTCGCCAGTAGCGTCATGCGACGCATCCGCCCCGGTTTCACCACGCGCGCCCGATGCCTTGTCGCCGGCGGTGTCACTGCCGCACTGTGCGGCCTGCTGTTCGGCGAGGTCGATCTCGTGCGGGCGGGTTCCCTGGTAGTCGCTGTGCCCATCGTCGCTGCCATCGTCGTCAATCGCTCCCAGGTCACGATCGCCAGCAGGCGCGGCGTCTCGCAGGCCCGCGCGGCGGCGGGCTCTGAGGTGGTCGTCCAGCTCACCGTCACGAATCGCTCGTTGCTGTCGACCGGTGCCCTGATGCTCGAGGACAGATTGCCTACCGGCCTGGCCGGCCGCGCACGGTTCGTTCTGGACGGCCTGAACGGACGCGAAACCCGCACGGTCGCCTACCACGTGCCGGCGCTGCCGCGGGGTACCTACACGGCCGGGCCGCTGCGCGTTCGGCTTACCGATCCGTTCGGGCTGATCGACGCAACCCGGTCCTTCACCGCCCGGTCCCGCTTCGTGATCACGCCGATTGTCGACCGCCTGCCCGACCTCCACCTGCCGAACTCCTGGGACCTCGGTGAGAACGCGGGAAGCCACTCCATCGGCTCGCGCGGCGCCGACGACGCGTCCACCAGGGAGTGGCGCCACGGCGACGATCTGCGCAAGATCCACTGGCGATCCACGGCCCGCACCGGAGCGCTGATGGTGCGCCATGAGGAACGTCCGTGGCAGGGGCATGCGACGCTGCTGCTCGACCTGCGCGCGCAGGCACACGGCGCACCCGATCAGCGAATCGTCGCGGGCGACGACCGCGATCGCCGCAGCATCGAATGGGCGATCAGCGCGGTCGCCAGCATCGGCAGCCAGCTGTTCCTCACCGGGCGCGAGGTCAGCCTGATCGCTGACCCGGCCGCAGCGGATCGGGCGCGATTCGCCTCGCAGCCCCTATTCGTCGACCACCTGGCCGAAGTCACGGCGACCAGGAACGACAGCCTGCTGCCCGTCGTGCCGCAGCTTCGCGCGGCGATGCGCGATTCCACGGTCGTGGCAGTACTCGGACGTGTGGACGATGCGACGGTGCACGCACTCGCCGACGCACATCCGCGAGGCTCGGCGACCCCGGCGTTCGCCATCCTGCTCGACGTCGAGTCATGGCTCGACACCGCCGCCTCTACCGATGACCCGGCCGAGACACCGGGCGGCCAGAGCGCCGAAACGATCTGGACGGCCGAGGGCCGACGAGTTGCCGAGACCCTGCGCGCTGCCGGCTGGTGCGTCGTCCCGGCCCGGTCCGGCGATGTGATGCCGGCGGTGTGGACACGGCTGCTGCGTCAACGCGCCGGCGGCATGGGTGCGAGCGCCACCGGCACCGCACGATTGACCACGCTGCGATGAGCGCCACGCAGACCAGGGCGCACCAGAGCGCCACCGAAACGGCCGTCAGGCTCGCCGGGCCGGAGAACGCGGCGCGGCGCACCGGCGCGGCTCTGGTCGCCTCTGCGCTTGCAGTTCTGCCGCTGCGTCAGGTGTTCACCGACTGGTCCTGGCTGCCCGACGTGTGGGCCGCGATGTTCCTGACGCTCGGCCCGGCGGCGTTACTGCGCATGCGCTGGCCGGCGCGCAGCATTCACCTGCTGCCCGGGCTGATCATCACGACCTGCTACCTCACCGTTCGCTTCGTGCCCGACCACGCCTGGGCAGGGCTCCTGCCGCTGCACGGCACCTGGAGCGACATCTCGACGTTGACATCGTCGTTCGGCGACACGATCAGAGACAGCGCCGCGCCGCTGCACTCGACGCCTGCGGTCCGGCTCATGCTCGCGGCCCAGTTGACGCTTCTCGCCGTGGTCGTCGATCTGCTCGCGGTGGTCGCGCGGCGTCCCGCGCTCGCCGGCGTGCCGTTCCTACTGCTGTTCACGATCGCCGGCGCCGTACCGCGCCACGCCGTCGGCTGGCTGTGGTTCGCCATGGCCGCCGTCGGATATCTGCTGCTGCTCGCCTCCGACACCCGCGACGACCTGTCGCGCTGGGGACGTCTGATGCCGCGCAACGTCGGCGGCTCACGCGCGGCGGTCAAGGCTCTTTCGGCGCGACGCATCGGTGTCATCGCCATCGTCGCAGCTGTCGCGGTGCCACTCATCCTGCCGGTGCGGTCGAGCAACGTGTTGGCAGACGCACTACACGGCGGCACCGGCGGCAACGGGAAAGGCGGCGTGAGCCTCTCCCCGTTCGCATCGCTGAAAGGCCAGCTGAACCGCAAGAATCCCGAGACGCTGTTCAAGGTCACCACGAGCGGAGTCGGCGCCGCCGAGCCGTTCTACCTGAGGCAGAAGGTTCTCGACCAGTTCAACTCGGCGGGCTGGAGCCAGAGCGACTCCGGCACCGAGCAGGCGCTCGATTCGACGACGTTCCCGACCGAGCCGGCTTCGGATCGACCCAACTTCGACAGCTACTCCGCGACGTTCACCGTCGACAATCTCGACGATGTGGCTGCACCCCTCCTCCAGTCGCCGACCGGCATCGACGGCCTGTCGTCGAAATGGGGATGGAGTCCACAGAACGAGATCATCGTGGGTTCGCACATCGGCCACGGCGACAGGTACACCGAGGACGTCGCCCAGCCGCGACCCACCCCCGAACAGCTTTCCGAAGTCCGGCGATCCGGCAATCGGGCGGAGCTGCGCCGATGGCTGCAGGTTCCCACGAACATGCCGCCGCGGGTAGTCGATCTGGTCAAGACACTCACCGAGAACGCCGACACGCCGTACGCCCAGGCCCGGGCGATCTTCGACTACTTCAGCACCTCGAACGGCTTCAGCTACAGCACCTCGACCAAGGCCGGCGACTCCGGCAGCGACCTCGAGGACTTCCTCCTGGTCAGTCAGACCGGCTTCTGCCAGCAGTACGCCGCGGCGATGGGCATCATGCTGCGCCTTGCCGGGGTGCCGTCGCGGGTCGTGCTCGGCTACACCCACGGCAAGCCCGACAAGAACGGCACGTTCTCGGTGACGACCTCCGACGCGCACGCCTGGGTCGAGGCCTATTTCGCCGGCATCGGCTGGCTCCCGTTCGACCCCACGCCACTCGTCGGCGCCGACGCGACGCGCTCGGTCAATCTGCCGTGGGCACCGCACGCGAACTCGGCCCGACCGAGCGCCTCCAATTCAGCCACCGGCGGCACGAGCGACTCGCGCGACATTCCGAGCAAGCAGCTCTCGGTCGCACCCGGCACCAAGGACTCGAACTCCTCGTCCGGCGGCGGCTTGCCGCTATGGGCCATGTGGCTGGTGATCGGCGCGGTCGTCATCGTCATCGGCGTGGCACTGCTGCCGGCACTTGCCCGCATGTGGCGCCGCCGCTCCCGGCTGCGGGCCGCGTCAGACGGCCCGGACCCGCTGTGGCGTGAACTCGCCGACACGGCAGTCGACCTCGGATACGTCTGGTCCGGTGTGCGCAGCCCGCGTCAGGTGGTGACCTGGCTCAAGCGCGAAGGCATATCGCGCGACGCAGATCTGGCACTGAGCCGACTCGCCGGCGCAGTGGAGGTGGCGCGCTACGCCGCGCCGAGCCACGCGACCGGTACGCAGACCTCGATGGTTGACGACCTCAAGCAGGTTGAGGATTCGCTGCGATCGCGGCGCAATGGTTGGGAACGCACGCGCGCTCGGCTGCTGCCGGAGTCGCTCGGCTGGGTGCGGCGGATCCAATGGCGAGGGCGGCACTGAGCGGGCGGCCGGACTTTCTGACCCTGGTTGTTGGTGCGACGGCTCAGCTGGGGAACCGTCGGGATTGCGTCGACGCGGCGCGGTAGGGGCAGCCTGACCCACCAGGGGCGATCACACAGCACGAACCGGACGCGACAAGATGGCGTGTTACGCGCGAACGAGTTCGACCTATTCCTCGTCGAAGCGGCGGCGCAGCCGGTCTTCCATCCGCGAACGGACCCCGGATCGGCGACTCTTCGTCGTGGTCTCGCTTGCGGCGGATCCGCGTCCGGAAGGCCGCGAACCGAGCATCGTCGCAACGTAGACGCACGAGGCCACAATCAGCACGAAGCCGATTACGCCCAAGACGATCAGCTTTGCGGCGAGCCCGACCAGGACGATCGTGAGACCCGCGAGCACGCCGAATGCCGCGAGTGCGATCCAGCGGCGGGTATGCCGTCGTGACCGGCCTGACCGCACGGCTGACGCAAACTTGGGATCTTCGGCATAAAGTGCTTGCTCGATCTGCTCGAGGAGCCTCTGCTCGTGCTCGGAGAGCGGCACCGTGCCCTCCTTCGTCCTTCTGCTGACGACCGTCTGGACCGCCAGCCGAGTGGCCTCTGCTATCTCACGAACTCATCGCCGGCCCCTAAATAGGGCTGACACCATCGAGCATACGAGCCCAGTGGGCTGCGCGAAAGTTAGCTCGGGAACTGGGTTCAAAGGTTCTCGTCACAAGCGCGTCACAAATGATCACCGTCAATTGCCGACGAAGGGTCTGCAAGGCGCCCAGATGCACTCAGCAGGGTGGCGCGGCGGACCGCTGACGGGCCGAAACGTGCCTGTGCTGCGTCGGAGGCGTGGTCGGCACTGGCCGGCCCCGACGACTGCGCAACAGCGTCATCGAGGGTCAATTGCCACGCCGCCTCGGCTGCCTCGCGAAATCCCTCGGCTTTTACTCCGACGAGCCGGATGCGAGGCCGGTCCAGGCGCAGACTCCGGTACAGCTCCAAGGCGGCGTCGTACACGGCCGAGGTGGACTCGACCCAGCCGGGCAGGGTGCGAACCCGGGTCACCGTCCGAAAGTCAGCGAAGCGGACTTTGATCCCGATCGTGCGCGCCACAAGGCGGCGCTCGCGAAGGCGTTCTGCGACCTCGACGGACAGCTTGAGCAGCTCGCGGGCGACGTCCGTCTCGTCGGTGAGGTCCTCGGCGGTCGTGTGATCGGCGCTGATCGATTTCTCGATGTCTCGTGCCTGAACCTCGCGCGGATCGCGGCCGCAGGCCAACTCGTGCAAATGGTTCGCCGTAGCAGCCCCGACCGCGCGTCGCAGGGTGTCGATCGGGGTATCGGCGAGATCGCCGACGGTTCGCACGCCGAGGCGGTGCAGCGGTTCGGCGGTGCGGGCGCCAACCCCCCACAGCACTGTGACGGGCAGCGGGTGCAGGAATTGCAGGACCTTGGCCACCGGCACGACGAGCAGGCCGTCGGGCTTGCATCGGGCCGACGCGACTTTTGCCACGAACTTGGTCGGTGCTATCCCGACCGAACAGGTCAGACCGAGGGTCTCGGCCACCTGGGTTCGTATCGCCTGCGCAATGTTGGCCGGGCGGCCCAGGCGCCGCAGCGACCCTGCGACGTCGAGGAATGCCTCGTCGAGGGAAAGCGGTTCGACCAGCGGGGTGACCGTGCGCAGGATGGCCATCACCTGGTTCGACGCCTCGCTGTAGGCCGCGCGGTCAGGCGGTAGCACCACCGCGTGCCGGCACAGACGCAGCGCACGTCCGATCGGCATGGCGCTGCGTACGCCGAATCGCCGCGCCTCGTAGGACGCCGCGGCGACGACGCCACGTGTCGAGCCGCCGACGATCACGGGCTTGCCACGCAATTCTGGCCGGCGGCGTATTTCGACGCTGGCGTAGAAGGCGTCCATGTCGACGTGCAGGATCGTGCAACCCGTGTCGTCGCCATCGGCTTGGCCAACGGCGCGCGGAACATCTGCACTGCGTCCCATGGCCGGCCTTCCTAAGCCGGCGTCCGGCGAGCGAGCAGGTGGATGCGGCTCGCGATGTCGCGAAACGGCGGGCGGTTCGAGGCGAGTTCCTCCAGCTCGGCGAGAGCGTCTATCGCATCGGGATGGGAGTCGAGCTCGGCGCCGGGCACGAGTTCGGAGAAGACGCCCACACCGTGCACCTGCTCGACGACGAGGCCGATCTGCTCGCACATCGTGCGTACCGAAGCGACGTCGAGCCGGCTGCCGGGCGAGCCGTCCATGGACCGCAGCTCGACCAGGGCCGCTCCGACGTCGCCCGCGAGCGCACGCGAGAGCACGCTCGCGACTGGGTTGTTGACCAGCACGCTGACGCGCCCCGAGGGACGAAGCGCGTCAGCGATCCCGGTGAGCGCCACGGCTGGGCGGTCGATCGCTTCGAGCACCCCGTGAGCCAGCGCAAGATCGAAGGACGCATCGGCGACGATGTCGCCAAGAGCCTCGACGTCGCCTTGCAGCGGCCGGACCAGATGATCGACGCCCGCCTCGACGGCTCGACGTTGCAGCGTGGCCAACGCGTCGGCGCTGACATCGACGACAGTGACGCGCGCGCCCGACTGGGCCAGCGGAACGGCCGAACTGCCACTACCGCCACCGCAGTCGAGGACCGCGGGCACCTGCCCGGCAGCCGAGATCGAGCGCACCACGTCGGCCAGCAATCGCGACACGAGCCGCTGGCGCAGCGGTGCCACGTACTCACGGGGGCGCGCAGTCTCCACCTAGCGAACCTTAGACCGCTGCACCGACAGGCACCGTGACCCGCAGACCGCGACCGGCACCACTCAACTCGCGAGCGGCGTGGCGATGAACCCGAGGGTTCGCTCGACCAGCCTGAGGAACTGCTCGGCCGCGCGCTGCTGGTCTTCGGAGTCGCGGTCGGACACGGCACTGACCGCGCCGGCCTCGACGGCGTCACGTAGGTCGGCCGTGCCGGCGAAGTAGGCGGCCCAGTCGGTGAGCTCTGGCGCCACCGCCTCGACGAGAACCCACGCGCTGACCAGCCTTCGCTTTCCGGTACCCGGCCTGGCTCGCTCGGCGAACAGCGCAGCCGCGGTACGAAGTGCGGCAAGATGGGCCAGCCGGAACCGCTCCGCGGCACTCGACGCCACCTCGGCGTCGGCCAGCAGCGACCGCGCCTGCGCTATGAGCGAGACGGCGCTACGGCTGACCGGCGGACGCGACGCGGCCTCTGCGCCATCGCCACCTCGCACCACGACCATCACGCACCCCCATATTTCGAACGTCTGTTCGAAGTCTACATCGGGGGTGCCGCCACTGCAAGCACGTCGACGACATCGCCGACCACGACCACCGCGGGAGCGGCGACGCCCTCGCGCCGAGCCCGGCCGGCAAGCTCGCACAGGGGCGCTCGCACGACGCGTTCACCGTCGACCGTCGCCCGCTCGATGACCGCAGCGGGTGTGGCACCGTCGCGACCGTGTGCGACGAGGGCCGCCGTGATCAGCTCGAGCCGCTCGATCGACATGAGCAGCACCAGGGTCGATGCCTTCGCCATCGCGTCCCAGTCCAGGCCGGTGTCTGCCGGCCGGCCGGGATCAAGGTGACCCGACACGACCGTGAAGTCCGCGGCAATCCCCCGGTGGGTCAGGGGGATGCCGGCCACTGCGGGAGCAGCGAGCGCGGAACTGACACCCGGCACCACCGTCACGGGCACGCCGGCCGCCACGCAGGCGAGCCACTCCTCGCCGCCGCGCCCGAACACGAACGGATCTCCGCCCTTGAGGCGAACGACCCGCTTGCCCGCCCGCGCCCGCTCGACGATAACCGCGTTGATCTCGTCCTGGCTCAGGTTGTGCCGGTGCGCTGACTTGCCGCAGTCGATGACCTCGACGTCGGCGGCGAGTTCGTCGAGCAGCGCGCGAGGCGCGAGACGGTCGACCACGATCACGTCGGCCGCGGCCACCAGCCTCCGGCCGCGAACCGTGATCAGTTCCGGATCACCCGGACCGCCCCCGACGAGAGCCACCGAACCGGCCGCGGCCGGCCGCACCGGGCGGGCCGGCAATTCGCCGACATCGAGTGCTGCCGCGATGGCGTCGCGCAGTGCGATCGAGCGCCGGGGATCGTCACCGCCGGTCACCGCCACGGTCAGCTCGTCGCGGCGGAGAACCGCAGGCACTCGCGCGGAGCCGCCCGGCGCATCGTCAGCCCGCACGCAGAAGACCCTGCGTTCCTCCGCCGCCGCCGCGACAGCCGCGTTGACCGCAGGCGAATCCGTGGACGCGACGACGAACCAGGCGCCGTCGACATCGCCGGCCCGGAACTCACGCGCCAGCACGTCGGTGGCGATCTGTTGCAACCGGTCCGACACCCGCGGCGCGACCACGGTTACGAGAGCGCCCGACTCGACGAGTCGCTCGGCCCGCCGCGTGGCCACCGCGCCTCCACCGACGACGAGGGTGCGGCGCCCCGACATGTCCAGCAGCAGCGGGAATCCGGTCACGAGGCCATTGTCGCGGCCGGGTCGCGTCCCGGGATCGAGGCGACCATTCCGGCCGCAACGGTTACGCCGGTGTTCTCGTCGACGAGCAGAAATGCCCCGGTGGAACGGTTGAGCGAATAGGCGTCGACCACGACTGGTTCAGCAGTGCGCAGTCGTACCGTGCCGATGTCGTTGAGCCGCAACTGGTCGGTTACGCCGTGCTCGAGCGTCGCGACATCGAGGCGATTCTCGATGGCGTCGACGACGACGCGAACGTCGCGGGTGGTGTGCCGCAGCCGGAAGCGATCGCCTGCGTGCAGTGGCTGGTCGGTCAGCCAGCACAGCGTGACGTCGAGTTCGCGCGCAGTCGCGGGCCGCGGATCGCGGTCGACGGCGATGAGGTCACCGCGGGCGATGTCGAGTTCGTCGGCGAGCCGGACCACGACCGAGCGCCCGGCCGGTGCCTCGGCCAGCGAGCCGTCGGGCGTGTCGATGCCGGTCACGGAGGAGGTGCGCCCCGACGGCAGCGCAACGACGCGGTCGCCGACCCGCAGTGGGCCGGCCTCGATTCGGCCGGCGTAGCCGCGGTAATCGGGATGTTCGGCCGATCGCGGGCGCATCACGACCTGCACCGGGAAGCGGGCCGGAACCTCAGAGGCCCGTCTCGGCGCGACGTGCTCGAGGTGGTGGAGCAGCGACGCGCCTGAGTACCAGGGCATACGCGCGGACGGTTCGACGATGTTGTCGCCTGATAGCGCCGCGACCGGAATGGGCGTGAACGCGTCGCGGCCCAGGCTCGCGACCACCGCCGCGAACTCCGTCACGATCGAGTCGAAGATCTCCTCGGAGAAGTCGACAAGGTCCATCTTGTTCACGGCCAGCACGACGTGCTCGACGCGCAGCAGCGAGGCGACTGCGGCGTGCCGCTTGGTCTGCTCGACGATGCCGTTGCGGGCATCGACAAGGATCACCGCGACGTCCGCCGTCGATGCGCCGGTAACCGTGTTGCGCGTGTACTGGACGTGCCCCGGAGTGTCGGCCAGTACGAACGTGCGCTCTGCAGTGGCGAAATAGCGGTAGGCGACGTCGATCGTGATGCCCTGCTCGCGTTCGGCACGCAGGCCGTCGACGAGCAGCGCAAGGTCGGTGCCGTCGTAGCCGCGCCGCTCACTGGCAGCCTCGACCGCCGAGAGCTGATCGGAAAGGACGGCCTTTGCGTCGTGCAGCAGGCGGCCGACGAGCGTGGACTTGCCGTCGTCGACCGACCCCGCCGTGACGACTCGCAGCAGCTGACCGGGCACTAGAAATAGCCCTGTCGCTTGCGATCTTCCATCGCGGCCTCGCTCGCTCGGTCGTCGGCGCGGGTGGCGCCACGCTCAGAGATCGTCGCCGCCGCGGTCTCGACGAGCACGTCGGCCACCGTGGCGGCGCTCGAGCGGATCGCGCCGGTGCACGTCGCGTCGCCGACGGTGCGGTAGCGCACGGACTCGACCGCTACGGGCTCGTCGTCGGCGGGGTGGGTCCATTCGGTGACCGCGAGCAGCATGCCGTCGCGGCGAAACACCGGGCGCTCGTGGGCGTAGTAGATGCCGGGCACCTCGATGCCTTCGTGCTCGATGTAGGCCCAGATGTCGAGTTCGGTCCAGTTGGAAAGCGGGAACACCCGGACGTGTTCGCCGGGCCGGTGCCGGCCGTTGTAGAGATCCCACAGTTCCGGACGCTGGTTGCGCGGATCCCATTGCCCGAAATCGTCGCGGACGCTGAAGACACGCTCCTTGGCCCGGGCCTTCTCCTCGTCACGGCGCGCGCCGCCCAGTACCGCGTCGAACCTGTGCTCGGCTATCGCGTCGAGCAGGGTGACCGTCTGCAGCGGATTGCGTGACTTGCCCGGGGAGTCCTGAACCCGGCCGCGGTCGATGGACTCCTGCACGCTGGCGACAACCAGATTCACGCCGAGTTCAGCGACGTGCCGATCGCGGAAGCTGATGACCTCGGGGAAGTTGTGGCCGGTGTCGACATGCATGACCGGGAAGGGCAGCCGGCCGGGCCAGAACGCCTTGGTGGCAAGGTGCAGCATCACGATCGAGTCCTTGCCGCCGGAGAACAGCAGCACGGGGCGTTCGAACTGGCCGACCACTTCGCGCAGGATGTGGATCGCTTCGTCCTCCAGGTCGCCGAGCCACGAACGTTCCAGGGTCGGGCTACTGGCGACAGCAGTCATGAGCGGGCCTCCGAAACGAGGGCCGGGACGGGCAGCACAGTCATGCCAGATTCTCCTTGCGCAGCAGGGCAATCAGCTCGTCGACGACGTCGCTGACCGATCGGCCGCTGGTATCGAGTCGAAGTTCGGGACGGTCAGGCGGCTCGTAGTCGCCGTCGATGCCGGTCAGGCCGACCAGCGCGCCGGTGCGCTGGCGGGCGTAGAGGCCCTTGACGTCACGCTCGGCGCATATGTCGACCGGGGTGGCGACGTGCACCTCCAGGAAAGGCACCGAGGCCGCTTCGTGCTCGGCCCGCACGCCGTCGCGGGCGGCGGCGAAGGGCGAGACCACCGATGCCAGCACCAGCACGCCGTGACCGGCCAGCACCCGCGCCACCCAGCCGATACGCGCGACGTTGGCATCGCGGTCAGCGCGGGAGTAACCGAGCTCTGACGACAGCACCGGGCGCACCGCGTCGCCGTCGAGCACCTCGACCGCGCGCCCGCCCGCTCGAAGCGATTGAGCCAGGGCATTGGCGATCGTGGTCTTTCCGGCGCTGGGCAGGCCGGTCAGCCAGACGGTCGCACCGAGCGCGACCTGGGTGGCCGGAACGGCGTCTGGGTACCGCGTTGCAACGTCGATCGACATTGATGGTGTCCTTCGCAGGCTGGTCACGGTGACCGTGCGTCGAGCACAAGTCAGGCAGGCACAGCTAGATGCGATTCGGACGGCTCGTCGCGGGCCCGAGACGGGCAGCGGCGACTACTCAGGGAGCCGACTGATCAGGACGCACGACACGCCGCGCTGACGACACGCTGCAGATCAACGTGCAGGCGCGCAACCAGCGGCACGGCGGCGAACATACGGCCATGGTCCCACACGACGCGGGCACTTCGCCAACACCGTTTCCGGCCGATTCGCCAACCGACAAACTGCGCTGCCCGATGCGACCGGCCGGGCAGATCACACAGGGCTGTCCGAGCGGAATGTCGCCACACCGCCAAACCTGTGCAACCCTTGACTCGTGCACCGCGCTCTCCCGTTGCGTCTCACGGTGCGCCGACACGTCGATCTGCTGCGCATCATCGCAGCCGCGTGTCCGGCGCCGCGCTGACCCACGCCTGACCAACGCTGGTCACCCCGTGGGCCGTCGTCCGAGCCGCATCTTCGGAAGAGGAGCTCGCACATGCCTGCGCGCCGAGGCCAGGGCCAATGGGCCCTTGGTTACCGTGAGCCGCTCAATCCCAACGAGCGCAGCAAGCGGGACAACGACGGGCTGAAGGTCCGTCAACGCATCATCGACATCTACCAACACACGGGGTTCGCCGGCATCGATCCCGGCGACCTTCGCGGCAGGTTCCGCTGGTTCGGCCTGTACACCCAGCGCAGGCAGGGCATCGCCGGCGGGCGTACGGCGATCCTCGAACCGGAAGAGCTCGAGGACGAGTACTTCATGCTGCGGATTCGCATCGACGGCGGCGCGCTGACCAGCGAGCAGCTGCGCGTGATCGGCCAGATATCGACGACCTACGGCCGCGATGTCGCCGACATCACCGACCGGCAGAACGTCCAGCTGCACTGGATCCGCATCGAGGATGTCCCGGCAATCTGGGAGAAACTCGAGGCGGTCGGCCTTTCCACCACCGAGGCGTGTGGCGACACCCCGCGTGTCATGCTCGGCTGTCCGTTGGAGGGCGTGGCGGCCGACTCGGTACTCGACGCCGGCCCGGCGCTGCGCGAGACCGTCGAGGCATACATCGGCGACCCCACGTTCTCGAATCTGCCGCGCAAGTTCAAGACGTCGATCTCGGGATGCTCGCGCCACTGCACCAACCACGAGATCAACGACGTGTCGTTCGTCGGTGTGCGCAGCCAGGACGGCACGCCGGGCTTCGATGTCTGGATCGGCGGCGGCCTGTCGACCAATCCGATGTTCGCGCGCCGACTCGGTGTCTTCGTCGAACCGGACGAGGTGAGCGAGGTATGGGCCGGCGTCGCCTCGGTCTTTCGCGACTACGGCTACAGGCGCTCACGCAACCATGCCCGGCTGAAATTCCTCGTTGCCGACTGGGGCGTCGAGCAGTTCCGCGAGGTGTTGGAGAAGGAGTACCTCGGCCGGGCGCTTCTCGACGGACCGGCGCCCGACACCTCGCCGGCGCATCGCGACCATGTCGGAGCCGAGTCGCAGGCCGACGGCCTGGTGAGCGTCGGCGCGACAACCAGGGCGGGGCGCTCATCCGGCACGGCACTGCACACGGTCGCCGACCTCGCCGACCGGTACGGCAAGGGACGCATCCGCACGACAGCACAGCAGGGGCTGGTCGTACTCGACGTGGCGCAATCCGACGTCGATGCGCTTGCAACAGCACTTGGTGACCTCGGCCTGTCGGTGCGACCGTCGGCGTTCCGGCGGGGAACGATCGCCTGCACCGGCATCGAGTTCTGCAAGCTCGCGATCGTCGAGACGAAGGCGCGTGCCGAGGTCATCCGGGAAGAACTCGAGAATCGCCTGCCGCAGTTCGACACTCCCATCACGATCAACGTCAATGGCTGCCCGAACTCGTGTGCCAGGTTCCAGGTCGCCGACATCGGGTTCAAAGGCATCGTCACGCGCGGTGCCGACGGCACTGACCAGGAGGCGTTCCAGGTGCACCTGGGCGGCCAGATGGGCTCCGAGGCGGGATTCGGCCGCAAGTTCCGTGGCCTCAAGGTCGCCGCGGCCGATGCGCCGGACTACGCCGAGCGGGTGCTGCGCGGCTACCTCGAGCGGCGCGACGAGGGCGAGACCTTCGCGTCGTATGTCGCGCGCGCGGACGAGTCATGGCTGCTGTGACGCCATGAGCGAGCGAGCCGCGCCGTTCTACTGCCCGTACTGCGGCGACGAGGACCTACGCCCGTTCGGCGAGAAGCACGGTGAGTGGCGCTGCGGCGCCTGCCAGCGAGTCTTCCGGCTGGGGTACGTGGGCATTGCCGCGGACTGGACCTCCGAGCCGGTCACGGCCGCCAGGTCCGAGGAGGTGCGGTGACCACGCTGACCGATCTCGAGTCACTCGCCCGGCGGGCAGGCGACGAACTGGAGGGTGCGCCGGCACTCGACATTCTCGCGTGGGCCGCCGAGCAGTTCGGCTCGTCCTGGTGCGTGGCGTCGTCGATGGCCGACGCGGTACTCCCCCACCTCGCCTCGCGGGCCATGCCGGGCGTCGACGTCATCTTCCTCGACACCGGCTACCACTTCGCCGAGACGATCGGCACCCGCGACGCGGTGGCCGCGACCCTGCCGATCAACCTGCGCACCGTCACTCCGGAGCTGACTGTTGCCCAGCAGGACGCGCAGTTCGGCGCGCGGCTGTTCGAGCGCGATCCCGACCGGTGCTGCGCCATGCGCAAGGTTGCCCCGCTTGCGTCGGCCCTGGCGCCGTACACCGCATGGGCATCTGGCCTTCGGCGTGACGAGGCACTGACCCGGCAGGGGGTTCGCGTCGTCGAGTGGGATGCCAAGCGCGGCAAGGTCAAGCTGAACCCCATCGCCGCGTGGACGCAGGACGACGTCGATGCCTACATCGACGAGCACGCCATCCTGGTCAATCCGCTGCTGTCCGACGGCTATGGCTCCATCGGCTGCGCGCCCTGCACGCGGCGCATCGTCGAGGGAGAGGACGCTCGGGCCGGCCGCTGGGCAGGCACCAACAAGATCGAGTGCGGGCTCCACGCCTGAGCGCTTCTCTTCGTTGAGTGGTGCGTTTCGGGTCGAGTGATGCGTTATAGCTCACCACTCGAGCCGAAACGCACCACTCAACGAAATGGATGGCTGGGGAAATGCGATTGGGACGCGGCGCTAGCGTTTGCGACGTGACTGTGCTTCATCCCAGCTGCGTTGCCATCGACGCCATCCTTGCCGGGGCCGGCCTCGGCGGTCGCGTCCAGATACTTCCCGACGCCGCACCGACTGCTGTCGCGGCGGCTGCACAGCTCGGCGTGGCCGTCGGCGCAATCGCGAACTCGCTCATCTTCGCGACAGCCGAAGGCGAAGCGGTGCTCGTCCTGACGAGCGGCGCCCACCGCGTCGACACCGCGAAGGCCGCCGCTCAACTCGGCACGGCTCGACTGCGCCGGGCGACCCCCGAGCTCGTTCGCGAGGCGACGGGGCAACCAATCGGCGGCGTGGCACCGGTCGGGCATCCCCGGCGGTTGCGCACGCTCGTCGACAACGACCTCGCGCAATACCCCGAGGTATGGGCAGCCGGCGGCATACCGCACGCCGTGTTTCCGACGTCCTACGACGAGTTGCTCACCCTGACCGGGGGCGTGCCGGCCGACGTGGCCTGAGCTCGGGCAGCACGCGGCACCGCCAGCACGGGTGCGCTGCTCGCCCTGATTGCCGGCATCGGGTGAACCAGCCTCGCCATGTCGCGCAATGGCGACCCTCCGCAGTGGCTCGTCGCTCGGCGAGAAGGGCCACGCGCGTAGCGTGTGCGCATGGTCGAGCGCGCGCAGGTCGTAACCGTGCATGTCTGGCGGGTCCGCGCGCGCCATGTGCCGGCAGCACTCAGGTCGGCGGCGACGGATCGGCGGCGCGTGCGATCCTTCGACGGTGTGCTGTTCGCCAAGCTGCTCGGTACGAGCAGGGGTTTCTCCGTTCGCGATGCTGACGTGACCAGATGGATGCTGCTCACCAGTTGGGCGTCGGGCGACGCTCTACGGCGCTTCGACGACTCCGCCGTACCGCAACGCTGGCATCGACGCTCGGTCGAGACATGGCAGGCCCGGCTGCGCCCGATCGCAAGCCATGGCAGCTGGTCGCGGCGCACGCCGTTCGGCGCGCGACTCGAGCCGGCCTGGCGCGGCCCGGTTGCGGCGATCACGCGTTCGCGCCTGTCTGCGCGCCGGGCAATCGAGTTCTGGCGGGCAGTGCCCGCGGTCGCGGCGGATCTTCGGGAACGTCCCGGGCTGCGAGTCGCCTTCGGTATCGGCGAGGCGCCACTCGGCGTGCAGGGCACGTTCAGCGTCTGGAGTGATGCAGCCGCGCTACGCGAGTTCGCCTACGACGGCGTCGCGCACCGCAGCGCGATCAGCCAGACCAGGCTTCGGCGTTGGTACGCAGAGGAGCTGTTCGCCCACTTCGGCGTGCTCAGCAGCGCAGGTTCGCTTGACGGCCGCAATCCACTCGATGACCCGGTGGGCCAACGATGACGGCTGCGCCGACCGCCAATCGCGACGTGTCGATCCAAGCGTGGAGCGGCCCGCAGCTCGCCGAGCGCATCAACGAGGCGATGTCGATCTACGTCGTGGCGATGAACTACCCGACCTATGCGGGGGCGCAGCGCTCGGTCGCCGCGCAGGGCCACACGAGCTACCAGGGATTCGCCTGTCGGGCGGCATTGCGAGCGGACGGGCGACTCGTCGGTTTCGCCTACGGATACACCTCCTCGGCGGGGCAATGGTGGCATGACCTGGTGCGCCGGGCTCTGTCGGCGCAAACAGCCGAGGAGTGGCTGGGCGACGCGTTCGAGTTGTCGGAGATGCACGTGCTGCCGCAGTACCAGGGGGCGGGCATCGGCCGCAGGCTGCTCACGTCCCTCGCCGGGTCCATCCATCACCGGGCCGTGCTGCTGTCGACCCCGGACTCTGACACCCGCGCGTTCCGGCTCTATCGCTCGCTGGGCTTCGCCGACCTCGCCCGCGGACACCTCTTTCCGGGCGACGCCCGCCCGTTCGCGATCCTCGGCGCCCGGTTGCCGTTGAACGGGACGGCAGCGCCCGGACCCGGCGATGTCACGGCCGGTTGACCTCGTTTCCAGACCGATCTTGCCCGGGCGGGCGAGCGCGGTCAGCGTGTTCGTGGCGGCCACGGTCGCGCTGCAGATCAGCTACCCGCTCTCGACCGACGATGTCCGCACGACGCTGACCGTTGCGACCGTCGCAACGTTCGCCGCGGCATCGCTGTGCCATGCCGGCCTGACCTACGGTCTGCGCGGACTCACCTGCTGCGCGGCGGCGGCAGCAATCGGCTTCGCTGCCGAGACAGCAGGCACCTATACCGCAATGCCGTTCGGGGATTACCACTACGCCGAGTCACTCGGGCCGCAGGTCGGCCAGGTGCCGGTGGTCGTTGCCCTCGCGTGGACGATGATGGCTTGGCCGGCGGCGGTGGTTGCGCGACGACTGGCCCGGTCGACGGCGGCCCGTGTGGGGATCGGTACCTGGGCACTCGCGTCCTGGGACCTCTTCCTCGACCCGCAGATGGTGGCCGCGGGCCACTGGATCTGGACCGATCCCAACCCGCACCTGCCGGGCATCGATACCGTCCCGCTGACCAACCTCGGCGGCTGGATACTGGTGTCCGCGGCGATCTCCCTTGTCGTACAAGGGATTCTGCGCACGACCGCTCATCGAGACGACCGTTGGATGCTCTGGATGTTCCTGTGGGTCTATGCCTCGTCAGTGGTGGCGCTGGCGGCCTGGCTGAACCTGGGCGCGGCCGCGTTCTGGGGAGCTCTCGGCATGGGTGCCGTGTCGGTACCTCTGGCGCTGCGACTGCGCCAAAGCACGCCCCGTGGGTGAGCACCTCGTCCGCCTGGGCGCCACGATCGCAGTTGCCGGAGCCGTGCATGCGGCGATAAACGCCCGCCTGCTGCGACGCCCACCGTCGCGACCAGATCAGTCCACAGTGGACGTATCGGTGCTGGTACCGGCCCGCAACGAGGAGCAGAACATCGCCGGATGCCTGCGGAGTCTGCTCGCGCAGGTGCCCGGCGGCGAGCGGCTCGAAATCCTCGTCCTCGACGATGAATCATCCGACCGGACAAGGGATATCGCCCGCGACCTGGCGGCCGGGGACGGTCGACTTCGGGTACTGGACGGCACTCCCCTGCCAGCCGGCTGGCTCGGGAAACCGCACGCGTGCCGGCAGCTGGCGAACGCAGCGCGACCCACCAGCGCGGTGCTTGTCTTCGTCGACGCCGACGTGCGCCTGGCCCCGCATGCCGTCGCCGCCGCCGTCGAATTGCTCGATCGGCACAGCCTGGACCTCGTCTCGCCGTACCCCCGCCAGATTGCGCAGACGCCCGGCGAACGGCTGATCCAGCCGCTGCTGCAATGGTCGTGGCTGACGTTTCTGCCGTTGCGCCTTGCTGAATCCTCGCGGCGCCGCTCGCTGTCCGCCGCTGGCGGCCAGTTCCTCTTGGTGCGCCGCGACACCTACGACCGCGCCGGCGGGCATGCGGCCGGCGACGTGCTCGACGATCTCGCCCTCGTCCGCGCGGTGAAGTCGGCGGGCGGCCGGGGCGGCATCGTCGACGGCACCGCGATCGCGAGTTGCCGCATGTACGCGGACTGGCCGGCGCTGCGCGACGGCTACTCGAAATCGCTGTGGGCGGCGTTCGGCACGACGGCGGGCGCGGCGGGCGTCATGGGAGCGCTGGCGCTGGTGTACGTGCTGCCTGCGGTCGCCGTCCTGCGCGGCTCACGCGCCGGCCTGATCGGGTACGGCGCGGGGGTAGCCGGGCGCGTTATCGCAGCCCGGACGACCGGCGCGCGGGCCTGGCCTGACCCCCTGGCACATCCGGCGTCAGTGGCCGTGCTGGGCGTGCTCACCGCCAGGTCCGTGCTGGCTCGCCGTCGCGGCTCGCTGGCGTGGCGGGGGCGGACGATCACCCCGCCTGCGAGCAGCCGGGCACGCGCCGCCGGTGGGCGGCGCTAGGGCAGTATCTGGTCCATGGCACGAGTCGTGGTCGTGGGAGCGGGCATCGGCGGCTTGGCTGCCGCTGCCCGGCTGGCCACGCTGGGCCACGACGTCACGGTGCTCGAGGCGGCCGACACGGTCGGCGGCAAGGTGGCCCTGTTCGAACACCGCACATCTGCCGGCACATTCCGCTTCGATACCGGAGCCTCGTTGCTGACGATGCCCGAAGTGTTCATCGACCTGTTCGCCGATACCGGCGATCCGCTGGAATCCACGCTGACCCTTCGGGCGCTCGACCCGTTCGTCCGCTACCGCTTCGGAGACGGCAGCGTGCTCACGACGACGCGGGACCTCGACGAGCAGGAGGCGCGCTTCGACTACGCGCTGGGCAGCGGGAGCGGCGCCGCGTGGTCGACGCTCATCGCGCGCGCCTCGCGCATCTGGGACGCCGTCGAACGGCCGGTACTCGGCCGCCCGCTGACCGCGCGCCACGTTGCCCGGCGTCTGGCGCATCTGGGCGATCTGACGGCCGTCGCGCCCGGACGCACGCTGCGCCACGTCGCCCGCCAGGCCCTGACTGATCCCCGCCAGCAGATGATCCTGGAGCGGTACGCGACCTACACCGGCTCCGACCCGCGCCGGGCACCCGCCGCGCTCACCGTCATCCCGTACCTCGAACACGCCTTCGGTGTCTGGTACGTCGAGGGCGGTCTGCGCCGCCTCGTCGACGCGCTCGAGGCGCGGGTTCTCGAACGTGGCGCGATCATCCGCACGAATGCCCGGGTCGCCGCCATCAGAACGGTGGCCGGACGGGTCGATTCCGTCGATCTCGTTGACGGGTCGGCTATGCACGCGGATGTCGTCGTCGCGAACGCCGACGCCAGCGTGCTGTACCAGCAACTGCTGCAGCCGGCGCGGCGCACCGTTCCCGTCGCGGACTCGCTCAGCGGTTTCGCGCTGCTGCTCGGCGTGCGCGGGCGAACGCCGGGGCTCGCTCACCACAATGTGCTCTTCGGCGACAGCGCCTACGACGCCGAGTTCGACGCGGTGTTCGGTCGCCCCGGACGCCCGGTGACTGATCCGGTGGTCTACATCAGCGCCCCTGACGATGAAGCGATCCGGCCTGCCGGACACGAGGCATGGTTCGTCCTGGTCAACGCGCCGCGGCATGGTCGCGACGGCGCGCGCGGGGCTCTCGACTGGGACAGCGCGGGCCTCTCGTCCGGCTACGCCGAACGCGTGCTGTCGCTGCTTGCCGCCCGGGGACTGCCCGTGCGCGAGCGCATCGTATTCAGCCACACGCTCACCCCGGCCGACATCCAGCGGCGCACCAGCGCCCCTGGCGGCGCGATCCACGGGGCTGCGCTGCACGGCCTGCGGTCGAGCATGCGCCGCCCGCGCAACGCGTCACGGGTACGCGGGCTATATCTCGTGGGCGGCTCGACGCATCCGGGCGGCGGGCTGCCGCTGGTGGCCCTCTCGGCGAAGATCGTCGCCGAGCTGATCGGCCCGGCTTAGGCCCGCTCCGGTCAGCAGCGAGTGCGGCCGATATCGGGCCTGACGCGGGGACCGGTTGACGCTGCTGCATAACGATTGTGCGTCAGCTGGAACGGACCGCCGCCACGAACTGACCGGATGCGATCAGACCGGCACCGACCCATACGCAGGCGAAGACAGTGGCCGGCCAGGTCGCAGAACTCACCGCGGCGCAAACGCAGGCAAGTGCCGTGCAGATGACCCGGGTCGGGCGTTCGGCCACGGTGATCACCGTTCGCAGCCGCCGGCCGGTCGGCGCAGCACGCAGGAGCTCGTGTGTCAGCGACAGACCGGCCGCGCCGGCGGCCAGCCACCAGGGCGCGCCGCATTGCCATATGACAGCGGCGAAAGCGCAGTCGGCGATGCGATCCGCGCAGGCGTCGGCGGCTGCGCCGACCCGGGTTGCCCGCTCGCCGACGACGGCTACAGCCCCGTCGAGGCCGTCGCACAGCGCGGAGCCAAGCACCAGGCCCAGAGCCACCAGCGGCAGCCGTTGCGCGAACAGCGCCGCGTCCACCGCCAGGACCACGCCGAGCAGCGTGATCGCCGTCGGCGGCACCCCGACCGCGGCGAGCGGACGGGCGAGCGCCCACATCAGGCGAAGCCATCGCCTGACCGGGGCCGACGGCTCGATGCCACCGTGCAGCCGCGACCAGCCGGCCGCATGACGGCCGCTGGTCACCGCTCAGCGACGTGCGGTCAGCGCGAGGTTGGCCCACACCTCGCGCGTGGCCTTCGAGAAGTTGAACGTGATGAAGTGCAGGCCGGGCACGCCCTCGTCGAGCAGCCGCTGGGCGAGCTTGGAGCCCTCGTCGATGCCCAGCGCGCGCACCGCCTTGGGATCGTCGGAAACCGCCTCGAACTTCGCCGCGAGCGCGGGCGGGAACGGCGCGCCCGACAACTGCTCGGACCGCTCGATGGTGCGCATGGTCGTCACGGGCATCAGCCCGGCGATGATCGGTATGTCGCAGCGCTCGGCGGCGACGCGATCGCGCAGGCGCAGGTAGTCGTCGGCATCGAAGAACATCTGGGTGATCGCGTAGTCGGCGCCCGCACGGCATTTCTCTACGAACCGCTCGGTGTCGGCCTCGACGGTGGCCGAGCGCGGATGCTTGTACGGGAACGCTGCCACGCCGACGCTGAAGTCGCCGTGCGCCCGCAGCAACGTCACGAGTTCGTGGGCGTACTCCAGCCCCTCGGGGTGCGTGGTCCACTCGCCGTTCGGGTCGCCGGGCGGGTCGCCGCGCAACGCGATCATGTTGACGATGCCGGCATCGACGAGGCGCCCGACGATCGCCCGCAACTCGGCCACTGAGTGGTTCACCGCGGTGAGATGAGCCACCGGCAGCAGCGTGGTGTCGGCCGCGATCTGCTCGGTGATCTCGATCGTGTGGTCGCGAGTCGAGCCGCCGGCACCGTAGGTCACCGATACGAACGACGGCTGCAGCGGCTCGAGTTGGCGGATCGTCTGCCACAGCTTGGCCTCGTCCTCGGGGCTCTTCGGCGGGAAGAACTCGAAGGAGAACGTGGGTTGCCCGGTCGCCAATGCGTCCCGCACCGTTCGTGGCATGGTCTTCAGCGTAGTGTCCGCGCTGTGATCGACCTCGAAGCGGTTATTCGGCGGGTCGATTCGGAGCTGGCCGGGTTCTTCGATGCCCGGGCCGCCCGCCTGGCCGAGTTCGGCGACGATCTCGCACCGGTCGTGGCCACGGCGCGTCGCTTCGTGCTCGACGGCGGCAAGCGACTGCGCCCGATGTTTGCCTATTGCGGCTGGCGCTGCAGCCGCACAGGCGGCCACGACGACGCCATGGTCACCGCGGCGGCCAGCCTCGAACTGCTGCACGGCTGCGCCCTCATCCACGACGACGTGATGGACGGCTCGGGCACCCGGCGCGGCCGTCCGTCGGTGCACGCCGCGTTTGCGGCCATGCACGTGAGCGGCAGGTTCACCGGCGACCAGCGGGTCTTCGGAACGGCCGCGGCCATCGTCGTCGGCGACCTGCTGCTGTCGTGGGCCGACGCGATGTTCGCGGGCGCCGCATTCGACGCCGACGCCGCGGCGCGCGCCAGACACGTCTATGACGACATGCGCCAGCAGGTGATGGCGGGCCAGTACCTCGACGTTCTCGTCCAGGCGCGCGGCGCCTTCTCGGTCGAGGACGCATTGCGCGTGGCGAAGTACAAGACGAGCAAGTACACCGTCGAGGGGCCGTTGCAGTTCGGCGCCGCGGCGGCCGGGGCACCGCCCGACATCGTCGATGCGATCAGCGCGTACGGCCTGCCGCTGGGCGAGGCGTTCCAGCTGCGCGACGACATTCTCGGGGTGTTCGGCAACCCCGACCACACCGGCAAGCCGAGCGGTGACGATCTGCGCGAAGGCAAGCAGACGATGCTGGTCGCGTTGGCGATGCAAGAGGCCGACGAGGCGCAGGCGGCGCTGCTTCGCGCCGGTCTCGGCGATCGCACGCTCGGCGAGGACAAGGTGGCCCAGATCTGCGACGTGCTCGTCGCCACCGGAGCGCTCGCCCGGGTCGAGGCGCGAATCGCCGAGCGAACCAAACAGGCGCGCTCCGCGCTGGCCTCGTCGGCCATCGCCGCCGATGCGCGCGAGATCCTCGACGCTCTCGCAGTCGCCGCGACCGAGCGCCACACGTGAGGACCGTGCCCGGCCGCACCGACCGGGTGGTCGTCATCGGGGCGGGTCTCGGCGGGTTGTCGGCAGCGCTGCACCTTGCCGGCGCCGGGCGCGAGGTCACCGTGCTCGAACGCGACGCCGAGCCGGGCGGGCGAGCGGGCGTCATCCGCGACCGCGGATACACCTTCGACACCGGCCCGACCGTGCTGACCATGCCCGAACTGATCGAGGACGCCCTTGCCGCGGTGGGCGAATCCACCGACGACTGGCTGCGCCTGCAGCGTCTCGATCCGGCGTATCGCGCCCGCTTCGCCGACGGGTCGACCCTGGACGTCCACGCGGACCCGGAGGCGATGGCCGACTCGATCGCCGCCTTCTGCGGGCCGTCCGAGGCCGACGGCTACCGACGTTTCGTCACGTTCCTGCGCGAACTGAATCGCATCGAGATGGCGCACTTCATCGACCGCAACCTGGACTCCCCGCAGGCCCTCATCGGCCGGCCGATGCTCGACCTGCTGCGGCTGGGCGGCTTTCGCCGCCTGGCGCCGAAGGTCGCATCCTTCATGCGCGACGAGCGGCTGCGCCGGCTGTTCACGTTCCAGGCGATGTACGCCGGGCTGGCGCCCGCGCAGGCCCTGGCGATCTACGCGGTCATCACCTACCTGGACTGCGTGGCGGGCGTGTACTACCCGCTGGGCGGCATGCACGCGGTACCCAGGGCAATGGCCGACGCCGCGGCCAAGCATGGCGTGACATTCCGTTACGGCACTGCGGCGTCATCGATCGAGGTGACTGCCGGACGCGCGCAGGCGGTCACGACCACCGATGGTGATCGCATCCGGGCCGATGTCGTCGTCGTCAATGCTGACCTGCCGAGCGCCTACCGAGACATGCTGCCCGCCGAGTTCGCCCCGAGGCGGCTGCGACGTACGCGGTACTCGCCGTCCTGCGTCGTGGTTCACGCCGGCGCGTCCGGCACGGACCCTGACCCCGCCCACCACGCGATCTCGTTCGGGCACGCGTGGCACACGACCTTCGACGAGGTCATCAAGCGAGGCGACCTGATGAGCGATCCCTCGTTCATGGTAAGCACGCCCACGCTGACCGACCCGTCGCTCGCGCCGCCCGGGCGCCACGCCTACTACGCCCTTTTCCCGGCGCCGAACCTGGACCATCGCACGCCACTCGACTGGGCCGCGCAGGGCGCCCGATACCGGGACCGGATGCTGGCCACGATGCAGCGACGCGGCTTTCCCGCACTGGCTGATGCCGAGGTGCTGCACCTGACGACACCGGCTGACTGGCGGGTACTGGGCAATACGGCCGGCACTCCGTTCGCCGCCGCACACACCTTCGCCCAGACCGGCCCGTTTCGTCCGCCTACGCTCGATCGCCGGATCGAGAACCTCGTCCGGTGCGGAGCGCACTGCCAGCCCGGCGTCGGGGTGCCGATGGTCATCCTCTCCGGACGGCTCGCCGCGCAGCGCATCACGCGCAAGCCCGGCTCTGCGACCATGGGCTGATGGGGGCAGGCGCCAAGCGCGAACTGTCCGCGGCAGGCATCACCGACGCCCGGCTGCGGGCCGGCTACGAGTTGTGCCGGCAGCTCAACGCCGTCCACGGAAAGACGTACTACCTGGCCACCAGGTTGCTGCCCGTCGCAAAACGGCCCTACGTGCATGCGTTGTACGGATTCGCACGCTATGCCGACGACATCGTCGACGATCTGGCCAACTCGCTGGGGCCGGACGAGCGCGCCGAACGGTTCCGCACCTGGAGCGAGGACTTCGTCACCGACCTGGACTGGGGCGAATCCGGCGACGCGGTGTGCCGGGCGGTCATCGACACGATCCGCCGATGGGACATCCCGCAGTCGTACTTCGCCGACTTCCTCGACTCGATGCGGATGGACCTGACCATCACCGAGTACGCGACATTCGACGAGTTGTCCAAGTACGTATGGGGCTCCGCGGCGGTGATCGGGTTACAGATGCTGCCGATCCTCGGCCGGGCCGACGACTCGATCGGCTGGGACGAGATCGAGCCCTACGCGGCCGATCTCGGTGTGGCGTTCCAGCTGACCAACTTCCTGCGCGATGTCGCCGAGGACCTGCGGCGCGGGCGCATCTACCTGCCGCAGGACTCCCTCTACACGTTCGGCGTCGACCGCGACCGCCTCGCGCGCGGGCGGGTCGACGAGCCGATCCGCAACCTGCTGGCCTTCGAGATCGCTCGAACTCGCGAGTTCTACCGGCGCGCCACGCCCGGCATCGACCTCGTGCACCCGACCTCGCGCCATTGCCTGCGCACCGCATTGACGCTCTACAGCGGCATCCTCGACGAGATCGAGCGGGCCGACTACGACGTGTTCAGCCACCGCGTGAGTGTGCCGCTCCCCCGCCGCGCAGGGGTTGCCGGCCGCGGGCTCATCGGCGCCTGGTCGGCTGGTCGGCGGCAGCACGTCGTCCCAGCCACACCCACATCGACAACGTCAGCACGATCATCGCGAAGCCGAACAGCAGATCCTCGACCGGCGCGTACACGATCCGGACGCCGATGATCGCGGCACCGTCGTAGCGAACGACAGGCAGCCCGGCCAGCACGCCGTTCACAATCAGCTGGAAGAACAGCACCATGGCGTAAGCGGTCCAGAAGGCCTTACGCCGCAGGAGATTCGTGCGCAGGATCGCCTGGTCGACGAGCGCCGCGCCGAGCACGCCCAGCACCGCGAGTGCCGTGTAGCTCACTGCTCGTCGCCGATCGTCCACTGTGGACGGCGGCGGCGCACGGCCTCCAGCGTGAGCACCGCACACGTCGGAATCACCAGGAAGAACAGCAATTCCTCCAACGGCAGGCGCCCGGGCAGGAGCACGCCGGTCGTGTAGCGCCGGTCGTAGGTCCACTGATGCCGGTGGATGGCGTAGAGATCCCATCCACCGAAGACCACGATCGTCGGTAGCAGGGCAAGGGCCAGTCGGCGCCATCGCGCGTACACGCGGGTGTGCAGCACGACCTCGAGCGCGGCGGTACCGATCAGGCACGCGGCGAGCAATGCCAGGTAGGTCAGATGCGCCACCTTGGGGACCGTAGTCGATCGAGGCCCGGCCGCCTCCCCAGCCTTAGAAGCCGGCGATCTGCGCCCGGCGTTTGACCTCGGTACCGCGGTTCTCGCGAAGTGCCTGGATGGGCGTGCCGGGAAGCGAGTCGTCGTCGCGGAACAGCCAGTCGACGATCTCGTGATCCTGGTAGCCGCCGTCGCGGAGCAGGGTCACCACACCTGACAACCCCTTGACGACCGCTCCGTCGTGGATGAACGCATCCGGCACCCGGCGTGCGCCCTGGTCGTCGCGCACAGCGACCAGTGCGCCTTCGCGGATGTACTGGCGCACCCTCGAGGCCGGAATACCGAGAGCCTCGGCAGCATCTGGGATGGCGATCAACTTGATGTCCGTCGCGTGCTCGGGCATACCCCAAGCCTGCCACGTCGTCAGCGGTTGCGCGCAAGCACGGCCTCGGTGGTGTAGTGAGCGTGCACGATGCCACCGGCCGCGTCGATCGCATCACCCACTGCTTCGACCAGCGCCGCGAGTTGGGCGGCCGGTAACGTGCTGTGGTCACTGTGGGTCTGGATGAGGTCGAGCCACTCGTCGCGGCTGTAGCGCTTCTCCCAGGGATAGCGGCGATGCTCGACCGACGTGAACGCTCCGGCGGCCTGCAGGGCCGCGATCTGCGGGGGAATCGTCGCCGGCCCGCCGCGGCGCACGACCGAGCGGTCGGTCACCTGCGGCGCCACCCGCGAGTAGGCCGCGTCGATGCGCCGCTGCAGGTCCCGGTCGAGGGCGGAGAAGTTCCAGAACGGAGCGAGCAGGCCTCCCCGTCGCAGCAGCGCCTGCGCCTTCGCGGTGCCGGCGACCGGATCGACCCAGTGCCACGCCTGCGCCGAAACGATCAGGTCGAACCGGCGCCCGGCTGCGTCCCATTGCTCGAAACTGCCGATGTCGACGGTGATTCCGTGCAGACGCGCCACGTCGGCCATCCGCTCGTCTATCTCGACGCCGAGCACCGCGACGCCCCGCTCGGCGAGCAGTCGCGCCGCCTTTCCGGTGCCACACCCGACGTCGAGGGCCGTTTCGGGGTTGTCGGCCAGCAGGTCGTCGATCAGCTGCCGTGGGTAGCTCGGGCGGATCCGGTCGTAGGCCACTGCGCCCACGCCGAAGGACTCGGCGCGCGTTCGGTTGGTGTGGCTGCGGTCAGCGGGCATCGGCACCGACGGATCATCTCGCGCTCACCCGCCATCCTTCTTCAGGGGGGCGCGGCGATCGCATCGGGTCGGCGTCGGTGAGCGGAGGCGACGCGCCGACCATGGTGTCGAGCGCCCGGCCGGCGGTGACCCGGGTGGGGAACATGGCCGATGCCGCAGCGCGCCGGACCTCCGCCGTGGGCAGGCCGCGTCGTGTCGCCGCGAGCACGATGTTGCCGTAGCGGCGCCGCCCGAGCACGCCGGTCGAGGCGACGAGCAGCGCATGCGGCAGCACGGCGCGCGCGGCTGCGACGGCGCGGCGGGTGTAGGTGAGCGGCGGCCCATCGGTGAGATTCGCGAGCAGCAGGCCGTCCGGACGCAGAACTCGTGCGACGTCAGCCAGGAACTCCGCCGTCGTCAGATCGGCGGGTACGCGGCCACCGACGTAGGCGTCCAGGACGACGACGTCCGCGCTCGCATCGCTGAGCGCCTCGATGCCCGGGCGGCCGGCGACGGGGCGGATGCGGATGCGCGCGCCTTTGGGCAACGGCAGCCTGGACCGGATGAGCTGGATCAACTCCGCGTCGGGCTCGAGCACGATCTGCGACGACCCCGGCCTGGTCGCCGCCAGGTACCGCGCGAGGGTGCACGCCCCTCCCCCGATGTGCGTCACGGCGAGCGGGCCCTCGCCTCGCGCGTCGAGCACGTCGACCATGCTGCGCAGGTAGTCGAAGTCCAGATACGACGGGTCGTCGAGGTCGACGTAGGACTGGCGGATCCGGTCGATCAGCAGCAGCCAGCCGCCGGGCCGTTCCGCGTCGGCCAGCAGTTCGGCCCGGCCGGTGCCGACCTGGATCTCACCAGGTGCGAGCTGGTCGTCGTCGTCCCAGTCGTCTTCGGCGCCCACGGCCCGCCAGCGTACGGTTCGGGTCAAGATCGGGTGTCGTCAACAGGCGCCTGCGGCGAAGAGATCTAGACTCCCGATGTGCAGACGGCCACCACGGATCCACTGGTCGGCCGCGTTCTCGAGGGCCGATACCGGATCCAAGCGCGGATCGCGCGCGGCGGGATGTCGACGGTGTACAGCGCCGTCGACGAGCGGCTTGACCGCCTCGTCGCGGTGAAAGTCATGTCCGCCGGCCTGTCCAGCGACCCGGCGTTCGCCGACCGGTTCGCCCGCGAGGCCCGCGCCGCGGCGAAACTCGCCCACATCAACACGGTCGCGGTCTACGACCAGGGCGAGGATCACGGAAACGTATTCCTGGTCATGGAGCTCGTCACCGGGCGCACGCTGCGCGACCTGCTGCGCGAGCGCGGCCGGCTGAGCCCGGCCGAGGCGGTCTCCATCATGGAACCGGTTCTCGCCGCGCTGGCGGTGGCACACCGGGCCGGCCTCGTGCACCGCGACGTCAAGCCCGAGAACATCCTGCTCTCCGACGACGGCGTGGTGAAGGTCGCCGACTTCGGGCTGGCCCGTGCGGTCGAGACCGACGGCTCGGTCGCCCGCACCGGGCTGATGATGGGCACCGTCGCCTACTGCTCGCCGGAGCAGATCAGCCGCGGGCGCACCGACCAGCGCTCAGATGTCTATTCCGCCGGCATCGTGCTGTTCGAGCTGCTGACCGGCGACGCGCCCTATGTCGGCGACTCGGCCATGGCCGTGGCCTACCAGCACGTGCACAGCCGGGTCACTGCTCCGTCCTCTCGCGTCGGCGGCGTCGGCGAGGAACTCGACGACCTGGTCGTGCGGGCCACCGACAGCGACCCGGCCGGGCGCCCGCTCGATGCCGGGGCGTTCCTGGCCGAGATGGCCGACGTTCGCGCCGATCTCGGGTTGCCGGTCGTCCCCGTTCCGGCCCGTCCCCGGCCCAATGGTCGCGAGCCCCAGCCGGCCGGCCCCAACGCGCACACCACCCAAAGGCTCGGGCGCGACGCCAGGGTGCACGACACCGCGATCGGCGCGCCTGCTCCCTACGGCCTGGCCGCTCCCGCCGGGCCGCCGCCGTTCACACCTCGTCCGCAGGCGGGCCAGCGACCCTCGCGCCGCCGCCGGCGCCGGACCGCCCTGGTGATCTTGCTGGTCATGCTGCTCATCGGCGCCGGGGCGGGATTCGCCGGCTGGTGGTTCGCCGCCGGCCGTTACGCCCGGGTGCCCTCGGTCGGCGGCGAGCCCCAGCCCACCGCACTTGCCGCGCTGCACAACGCCGGCTTCAACGACGTGACGATCACCGGCGTCAATGACGACAACACGCCCAGCGGCACCGCCACGGGCACCAAGCCGGGCGGCAAGAGCAAGGTCCGCCGGCACGCGCACATCACCCTGCTGATCTCGCTCGGGCCCAGGCTCTACAGGCTGACCACCGTGCACGGCCGCTCCGAGGCGGATGCGCGCGCGGCGCTGCGTGGACTGCCGGTGCACCTGGTCACCACGCAACGCGCGGACGACACGGTGCCGGCCGGCACGGTGATCGGCACCAACCCGCCGGCGGGCTCGAAGGTCCGGTCCAACCAGACCGTCACGATCGTCGTGTCGAGCGGGCCGCCCATCCTGACGGTCCCCGACGTCACCAATCACAGCCGCGACGATGCGGCGGGCACGTTGCAGGGCATGGGCTTCAAGGTCGATGTGAGCGAGCAGTTCAGCGACACGGTCCAGCAGGGCAACGTCATCAGCCAGGACCCAGCAGGCAATTCGCGTCTGGCAAAGGGCGAGACGGTGCATCTGGTCGTCTCCAAGGGTCCCGACTTCGTCGACGTCCCGCAGGTCAGCGGCATGAGCAGGGACGCCGCCCGCCGCGCCCTCGAGAACGCCGGCTTCAAGGTCAAGGTCAAGAAGGTCTTCGGGGGGCGTCTCGACATCACCGTGGGCCTCGACGTCAATCCGAACGACCAGAACGCCAGCGGTCAGGTCCGTCGCGGTGCGACCGTGACGATCGAGGTCGCCTGACGGTGGCAGCCGTTGCTCGATCGTTGGTCGGCGCCCATGTCCCGGTCAGCGGCGGGCTGGCCCGCGGCGCGTTCGCCCGTGCTGACGCGATCGGCGCCGAGGCCGTGCAGATCTTCGCCGGTAACCCCCGTGGCTGGGCCGAGACCCCCTTCGACCCGGCGACCGACGATGCCTTCCGGGCCGCCTGCGCGGCACGGTCGATGCCGGTCTTCGTGCATGCGCCGTACCTGATCAACTTCGGCTCGCCGGTGCCCGAGACGCTGTCCCGCTCCGCCCGTGCCCTCGCGTTCACGCTGTGCCGGGCGGACGCTCTGGGCGCAGCGGGCGTCGTGGTGCACGCCGGCTCTGCCGTGTCGGGCAACCGTTACGACGACGCGATGCGGCAGGTGCGCGAACGCGTCCTGCCGCTGCTCGACGGCGCGCGGGCCCGACTGCTTATCGAGCCGACAGCGGGCGGTGGTGGCGCCTTGGCGTCCACTGTGGACAGTCTCGCCGCGTACCTCGACGTACTCGGCGACCAGCGGGTCGGGGTGTGCCTCGACACCTGCCACCTGCACGCCGCCGGGCACGACATCTCGACGCGGCAGGGCATGGCGCGCACCCTCGCGGCAACCGTGCGGGCGATCGGCCGCGGGCGAATCGGCCTGGTGCACGTCAACGACAGCCGCGACCCGGCCGGCTCCAAACGTGACCGCCACGCCGCACTCGGCGACGGCACGATCGGGCTGGCATCCTTCGCGGCCTTGTTCTCCTCCCCCGCCACTCGCGGGGTTCCGCTCGTGGTCGAGACCGCACCGGCCGATCACGCGCGAGACATCGCCGCGCTCAAGGAGCTTCGCGGCTGAGCCGCGTCTGCCGACCGTGTGCAGATCGGGTCGTAGGCGCCGCGCGATATGCACAGGGTCGAACGGTCGTCCACAGATCGCCGTTCGGTGGCTCGCGGCCGGCCAGTTCGCGCCACGATCGAGGGCGTGAACGCCGAGAGTCTCCCCCGGGCGGACGCCCGCCTCGTGACGACAGCGTCCGCCCTGCACCGGCAGGGCGTGACGGCCGCCCGGATCCGGGCGCAGATCCGGGCGCGGCGCTGGCAGCGCCTCGATCACGCCGTCGTCCTGCACAACGGCCCGCTCTCCGAGCGTCAGCGCTGGATGGCCGCTCGCGTGCACGCCGGCCCGTCGGCGATGCTGACGGCGTTCACGGCCGCACAGGCATTCGGGCTGACCGGATGGAAACGCGACGTCGTACACGTTCTGGCCCCGGGCGGTACCCGCCTGCGGCGTGACTGCCCGGTCGAGGTCCGCCTGCACCTGTGTTCGCGGTGGGACACGATCTCGGCGCATCCGGGCACGGTCGTGCAGAGATTGCCCGACGCCCTCGTGCGTGCCGCGTCGACGTTCGCATCCGTACGGCCGGCCTGCGGGGTCCTCGCCGCGGCAGTCCAGCAACGTCTGACCAGCGCGCAGGCGCTGCGCAAGGCGCTCGATCGCTCGATGCGCGTGCGACATCGTGGCGCGCTGCTCGCCGCGATCGACGACATCGGCCAAGGCTCGCAGGCGCTCAGCGAGATCGACTTCGTGCGCCTGTGCCGGCGATTCCGCCTGCCCGAGCCGGAGCGGCAGGCGGTGCGAGTCGAGTCCTCCGGACGCCGCCGCTACCTGGACGCGATGTGGCGACGTGCCGACGGTCGCGTTGTGGCGGCTGAAGTCGACGGAGCGCTGCACCTCGCACCCGGCCGATGGTGGGCCGATCAGCTTCGCCAGAACGAGCTGACGCTGTCCGACACGCTCCTGCTGCGCTTTCCCAGCGTCGTGGTACGGGCAGAGCCCGCGGTCGTGGCCGCTCAACTCCGGCGCGCGCTGCGGCTCTGAGCCCGATCATGTGCAGATCCGAACCTGATCACGACGCAATATGCACGCAATCGGGCAAGGTCCCGGCGACGTAGTCTTCCGGGATGGTCATCGTCATGGCACCGTCCGCCACCGACACCGACATCGGCGTTGTCATCAAGCACATCGAGGCACACGGCGGCCAAGCCTTCGTCAGCCGCGGCGTCATGCGCACGATCGTCGGCGTCGTCGGCACCGAGGACGTTCTGGAAACCCTGGACGCCAGCGGGCTGCCCGGCGTCTCGGAGACCATGCGCATCACGGCGCCGTACAAGCTGGTGTCGGCGCAGAATCACGCCAAACGCACCACGGTGCGGGTGGGCGGAGTGCCGATCGGCCCGGACACGTTCACCCTGATCGCCGGACCGTGCGCGGTCGAGACAGCCGAGCAGACCCTCGCGGCGGCCCGCATGGCCAAGCGAGCGGGCGCGACGCTGCTGCGTGGCGGTGCGTTCAAGCCGCGCACCTCGCCCTATGCGTTCCAGGGTCTGGGCGCCGCCGGGTTGCGCATCCTCGCCGACATCCGCGACGAGGTACAGCTGCCCATCGTCACCGAGGTCACCGACGCGGCCGACGTCGACATCGTCGCCGAACACGCTGACATGTTGCAGATCGGCACCCGCAACATGCAGAACTTCGGTTTGCTGCAGGCGGTCGGCGCCACCGGCAAGCCGGTCATGCTCAAGCGCGGCCTGACCGCCACGTACGAGGAATGGCTGATGGCCGCCGAATACATCGCTCAGCGCGGCAACCTCGACATCGTCTTGTGCGAGCGGGGTGTGCGCTCGTTCGAGCCGTCGATCCGCAACATGCTCGACATCTCAGCGGTGCCGCTGGTGCAGCGCCTCTCGCACCTGCCGATCATCGTCGACCCGTCGCACGCGGCGGGCCGACGCGACCTAGTCGTGCCGCTGGCCCGTGCCGGCATGGCAGCCGGCGCCGACGGTGTGATGGTCGACGTGCATCCCAACCCGGAGATCGCGCTGTGCGACGGTGCGCAGGCGCTGGTGGGTGAGTTCCTGGACGAACTCGCCGAGGCCGTAACGACGATCCCGGCGCTTCTCGGACGTACCGCGGCGACGCACCTGGCCGGCTGAGCCGGCTGAGCCGGCTGAGCCGGCTGAGGGGGCTGTCGGCCACCGAGTTCGACAGCCGTAGACCGTTACTGTCCGACCGGTGCAAGGCGTCCTGACCATTGATCATCTCTATCGAAGCCGCGAGTGATGGCAGATTCAGCAGAGACGATCAAGATCGGATGGGGACAGTGGGGCGCCGCACCCGTGCCGGGTCGCGATCCAAGGGCCGCACGACTAGGCGCGGGCGACCAGTTTGCCGAGCGCTGCGCGGATGTTCGTCGCCTCGACGGGGTCTGAACCCGCCTCGGTACATACGACGAGCAGGTGGCCGCCGGACGTCGTCACCGCCTCGAGAAGCGTGCCCTGGCGGCACACGAACGCGTCGCGGCCGGGCGCCACCGCCTGGGCCGACCCTCGATCGCAGGGCTTTCGCGTCTGTGCCATTGCCGCGTGCTGCCCTCGGACGTCCTTGGGCAATGGCACGTCGCTGACCAGGATGCTGCGCGTGCCCTGCGTGTAGTTGCAGCCACCGCCGCTCGGCAGGCTCGTCACCGTCCACTGGCCGCCGAGCGCGCTGGACACCTCGCCGGCATCGAACGGACAGTCGGCGGTATCGCCTGCACCTGACTCGTCGCCCAGCCCGTCCCCGGCCGCCGTGACCGGTGCGTTCGACGGCGACGCGGCATGCTGCAGCACCCTGCAGGCAGAGACGCTGCTCGCCATAGCGGCTGTAACAAACACGACCAATACACGGCGCCTAGCGCACGTCATGCCCAGTCCCCGTTCCGTGGAGCGACAGTGCTCCTACGCAAATCGGCGCCTAGCATGCCAGATCGACCAGGGCCGGGGCAGTGAGTCAGCCGTTGGATTTTGCGGCGTGTCGCAGCAACGGCGTGAGCACCTTCGCCGCCCGATCGATGCCGTCGTCGTCGACATCGAGGTGGGTCACCATCCGGACCAACCGGGGGCCGAGAACCGACAGCAGCACGCCTTCGTCGCGGGCGGCAGCAGCGACCGCAGGCGCGTCGGTGACCGGCAGGACGACGATGTTCGTGTCGATGGTCGACGGATCGAGGCCGAGCGCCTCACCGAGCCGCCGGGCGCGCGCGTGATCGTCGGCAAGGCGCGCAACCTGGTTGGCCAGGGCATACCGGCCCGCAGCGGCGAGCACACCCGCCTGGCGCATGCCGGCGCCGTAGCGCTTGCGCCACACGCGCGCTTCGGCAATGCGCTCTGCCGGTGCCACCAGCACCGAACCCACCGGCGCGCCAAGGCCTTTGGACAGGCAGACCGACACCGTGTCGAAGCCGGACGCGAGTTCGCGAAGCGAGACGCCCGTGGCGACGTGCGCGTTCCACAGGCGGGCACCGTCCAGGTGCATTCCTATGCCGTGTTCGCGTCCGAGTGCCACGACAGCGCGTACCGCGTCGAGTGGCTGGACCGTGCCCCCGCCGAAATTGTGGGTGTTCTCCACGGCAATCGCAGCGGTGGGGACGAGGTACGGTCCGGCGTCCGGAGTGATCAGCTCGGCGATGGCCTCGACATCGAGAAGTCCGCGATCGGCCCGCCAGGTGCGAGAGGTGACTCCGGAGAACACGGCGGCGGCACCGAGTTCGGCCCGCACGATGTGTGCGACGGTGTCGCAGATCAGCTCGCGCCCGGGCGGGACGAGCAGGCGGATGCCGAGCTGGTTGCTCAACGTGCCGGACGGGACGAACAGTGCACCCGCGAATCCGAGCAACTGCGCGGTCTCGGCCTCGAGCGCGTTGACCTCAGGATCCTCGCCGTATACGTCGTCGCCGACGTCGGCTTCGGCCATGGCCTGGCGCATGGCCGGGGTGGGCTTGGTGACGGTGTCGCTGCGCAGATCGACCAACGCGTTCATGCGTCGCGCCTGCGGCGGTCGCCGACCAGGCGCTCAGCGACCCGGAACGCCAGCTCCAGCGACTGCTCGATGTTCAGGCGCGGGTCGCAAGCTGTCTCGTAACGCCGGGCAAGGTCGGCCGGCGTCAGCTCCGCGGTGCCGCCGATGCATTCGGTGACGTCGTCCCCGGTCAGCTCGACGTGCAGCCCGCCGGGGTGCGTGCCGAGCGCGGCGTGCACGTCGAAGAATCCGTCGACCTCGTCGATGATCCGGTCGAGGTGGCGGGTCTTGACACCTTCCGCGGTCTCCTGGGTGTTGCCGTGCATCGGGTCGCAATGCCACACGACCAGGTGGCCGGTTGACTGCACCTTCTCGATGATCGGCGGCAACGCGTCGCGGACTTTGTCGTTGCCCATGCGACTGATCAGGGTGAGCCGCCCCGGTGTTCCGTGCGGGTCGAGGCGCTGCACCAGCTCGGCGGCGAACTCCGGCGTGGTGGTCGGCCCGAGCTTGACCCCGATGGGATTGGCGATCCGCGACACGAAGTCGATATGCGCGCCGTCGAGCTGGCGTGTGCGTTCGCCGACCCAGACGAAGTGGCCGGACAGGTCGTAGGCGCGATCGCCTTCGATGCGGGTCAGGCCGCGTTCGTACTCGAGGATCAGCCCCTCGTGCGAGGCGTAGAGCTCGACCCCTTCGAGCGCGCTGTCGTGCACGCCACAGGCACGCATGAACCGGACGGCGCGGTCGATCTCGCTGGCGAGCTGCTCGTATCTCGCCCCGGTGTCGGTGGTACGCGCGAAGGCCGCGTTCCAGGAATGGACACGATCAAGCGCCGCCAGGCCGCCCCCGGCGTAGGCGCGCAGCAGGTTCAGCGTTGAGGCCGCCGAGGAATACGCGCGCAGGATCCGCTGCGGATCAGGTGTGCGATCGGCGCTCAGGTCGTTGACCATGTCACCGCGGTAGGACAGCTGCCCGGTGGCGTCGGCGTTCGCCGAGCGCGGCTTTGCGTACTGCCCGGCGATGCGCCCGAGCTTGACCACCGGCACGGCGGCGCCATAGGTGAGCACCACCGCCATCTGCAGCAGCACCCTCACCTTGCCGGCGATGTCGGCCTGTGAGTTGGTGGCGAACGTCTCGGCGCAGTCGCCGCCCTGGAGCAGGAACGCCTCGCCGCGCGCGACAGCACCGAGCCGCTCACGCAACTGGTCCACTTCGCTGGCCACCACGAGCGGCGGCAGGCCGGCCAAGGTCGTTGCCACCTCGCGCAGCGCGGCGGCGTCGGGCCAGTCCGGTTGCTGCGCCGCGGGCAGCCCACGCCAGGCGTCCAGCCCCAGGCCGTCCGGGCTTGACGGGACCGATGCGAGCGTGGAAGTCACGCCGCACAGCTTAGGTGAACGGCGAAACCGCTTATCATCCTCGCCCGTGACCAGTGGCGACGCGATGACCACGTTGACCGTCAGCGACGAGGTCGTGGCGGCGTTCGGCGACCTTCGGGTCGTGGCGACTACCGCCGAAGCGGTCGACAACGCCACGAACTGGGCTGCCGTGGCGGGCCGAATCGACGAGCTGGAGCGCGCGGTCGAGGCCGGCACCTGGCACTCGCCAGGCGAGGACGACGCCCGCATCGCCGTCTGGCAGGAGGCCTACCGCCGTTTCGGCACCAATCCGCGGCGGCAGCGCCCGAGCGTCGACGCGCTGACCAGACGCCTCGAGCGCACCGGCCGGCTGCCGCGCATCAATCCGGCGGTCGACTGCTACAACCTCGTATCCGTGACGCATGTCGTGCCGGCCGGAGCGTTCGACCTGGACCACGTCGACGGCGACATCACGATCCGTTTCGCCGGTCTGCGCGACTCGTTCCGGCCGCTCGGCGAACCCGACGCTCTCGAGCAACCGCACCCGGGTGAGGTGGTGTACGCCGACCGACGCACGGTCCTCACCCGGCACTGGAATCATCGCGATGCCGACGGCACCAAGGTGACCCCGGCCTCGCGCCGGGTGCTGATCGTGCTCGAGACGATCGACGCCGCCCACCATGCGGGCCTCGATGCCGCGGCGCGCGATCTCGGCGAACTGCTCGCCGCGCACAGCGCGGTGGTCAGCACACGGGTTCTCGATGCGAATCACGTGCGGGTTCCGGTCGCCAGCTGATTTCAGCGGACCCTGCGGCTGTACATCCGCACCGTCAGCGGAATGAAGATCGCCGACACGAGCACCCCCATGGCGATCGTGGTGATCACGGGGTGTTCCAGCGACCACACGCCGGAACTGCCACCCTGCGTAGTGCCGAACAGCCGGCGAGCGGCCGCGACGACCGCGCTGAGGGGATTCCACTCGGCGAACGTGCGAAGCCACGCCGGCATGCCCTGAGTCGGCACGAACACGTTGGAGACGAACCCCAGGATGAACGCCGGCAGCATGGAAAAGGTATCGGCGGACTGCGGGCTGCGCGCGATCATGCCGATGAACGCGCCGATCCAGCACATGGCGAAACCGAACATCTGGAGCAGGGCGAAGCCGAGCACGGCCTTGCCGATGCCCGCCTCCGGTCGCCAGCCGATGACCAGCGCGCAGACGATCGATACCGCGAGGGACGGCAACCCGACGATCAGGTTGGAGATTGCCCGGCCGAGCAGCACCGACGATCGGCTGATCGGCAATGTGCGCAACCGATCGATCACGCCTTCGCTCATGTCGGTAGCGACCGCCACGGCCACCGGAGCCGAGGCCCACAACGTCGACTGGGCGAACAACCCCGACATCAGGTACGCGTGGTATTGCCCGCCAGGAACGTGGATCGCGCTACCGAAGACGTACCCGAACAGGACGATGAAGATCACCGGCACCAGCACGCTGCCGACGACCATGTCCATCTGGGTCCGGGTGCGCAGGACGTAGCGGCGGGTGGTGTTGCCGGTGTCGCGCAGCGCGAAGCGAAACCGCTCGAGGACCGAGCCGGGTTCGACGACGGCCGCGCTCACCGGGCACCGGCCAGGGCGCGCTCGCCGGGCTGCCCGCCAGATCGCTCCCGCGGCGGCTCGTCCGGGCGTCCCGTCAAGATCGTGAACGCCTCCTCGAGGGAGGGATGCTCGAGGCCGACGTCCTCGATCTGCGCGCTGACCGACCGGAGCCGCGCGAGCGCCGCAGCGAGCGACTCGAGACCCTCGGGCGCGGCGACGGTGATCGCGCGACCGTCGAAGGCGGCGTCGCCGCCGAGCAGCAGACGCACCCGCTCGGCCTGCTCGATGCCCGGATCGCGCAGTACGACGCGAACCCGCGCCGCACCGACGGAGACCTTGAGCTCGCTCGGGGTGCCCGTGGCGACCACCAGGCCGTCGTCGATCACCACGACCGAATCGGCAAGTTGCTCGGCCTCGTCCAGGTACTGCGTTGTCAGCAGGACCGTCGTTCCCGACTCGTGCACCAGCGTGCGGATCGCCGCCCAGATCTGGGTGCGGCTGACCGGGTCGAGACCGGTCGTCGGCTCGTCGAAAAACAGCACCGGCGGCTGCGCGATAAGGCTCGCCGCCAGGTCGAGACGGCGCCGCATGCCACCGGAATAGGTGCGTACCAGCCGACCGGCCGCCTCGCCCAGACCGAAGCCTTCCAGCAGATCGTCGGCCCGGCGGCGTGCCTCGACCGCCGACAGGTGGAACAACCGTCCGATCGTGTCGAGGTTCTGCCGGCCGGTGAGCAGTTCGTCCATGGTTGCGCTCTGGCCCGCGACGCCGATGCGCGCACGCACCCGCTGTTGGCTGGTCACGACGTCGAAGCCCGCGACCTGCGCGCGGCCCGAGTCCGGCGGCACGAGCGTGGTGAGGATGCGGACCGCCGTGGTCTTGCCGGCGCCGTTGCGACCCAGTAGCCCGCACACGGTGCCCGGTGGCACGCCCAGGTCGATGCCACGCAATGCCCGCGTGCGCTTGAAGGTTTTGACCAGCGCCTCGGCGCGGATCGCGTAGCTCGGATGTGACATGCTGACTCCTGCGTACGTTGTACTCAATGCGTACGCCGTACGCTAGAAGTACGCTGTACGCATGTCAAGCGCGAAACGCCCCGCCCCGCGCCGCAAGCCGGTCGCCGACCTCGAGCGAGAGCGCGCCGCGTACTGGAGCGGTTTCGACATCTTGTGGAACGTCGACCCGCCGCCCACCTCGCGGCGCAGCCCGGCCGCACTCGACCGCACGCAGATCGTCCGCGCGGCCATCGCGATCGCCGACGCCGAAGGCATAGATGCGCTGACCATGCGGCGCATCGCGCAGGAACTCCACGCCGCCCCGATGTCGCTCTACCGGCACGTGCCCGACAAGGAGGCACTCGTCAGCCTGATGCTGGAAGAGGTGCTCGGCGAGGGCGGCGACTTCCCCGGAGCACCGTCAGGCGACTGGCGCGCCGATCTGACCTGGCTCTCGCACGCGAGCTGGGCGCTGATGCGCCGCCATCCCTGGTACGCCGAGGCATCGATGGTGCGCCCGCCGATCACCCCGCGCGGAGTGGCCGGCCTCGAGTGGGCGCTGTCGATCTTCGACGACTTCGACCTGCCGATCGGCGAGAAGATGCTGATGGTCGGCGCCGTGCATTTCAGCGTGATCGGTGCCGCGATGAACGCCGCCATCGAGGACCAGACGCGGGCCCGCCTGGGCATGAGCGACGAGCAGATCATGCACTCGGGAGCACGCTACGCGAGCAGGATCGTCGAGAGCGGCCACTACCCGCACGTCGCCGAGTTCATGCTCGAAGCCCCCCACGTCGACGACGACGAGCGGTTCAGCCCGCTCATCTCGCTCGTGCTCGACGGCATCGGCGCCCGCCTGGCCACCGCGAGGAAGCGACGCCCCGCCCGGGGTCAGCGCAAGGCAAGCCCACGCCCGCGTCAGCCGAAGAAGACCTCGGCCTCGGCGTAGAGCTCAGGCCGGACGGTCTTGAGCTGTGTCGTGGCGTCGGCCAGTGGCACGCGGGCGATGTCGGTTCCGCGCAGCGCGACCATCTTGCCGAAGTCGCCGGCCTGTACGGCGTCGATGGCGTGCAGCCCGAACCGGGTGGCCAGCACCCGGTCGAACGCGGTCGGCGTGCCGCCACGCTGGATGTGGCCCAGCACTGTCGTGCGGGCCTCCTTGCCGGTGCGCTTCTCGATCTCGGACGCGAGCCAGTCGCCGATGCCACCGAGCCGGACGTGACCGAACGCGTCCAGGCCCCGTTCGAGGTGCACCGCGTCGCCGCCGTCGGGCGTGGCGCCCTCGGCGGCGACGATGATCGGCGCGTAGTGCGACTGGAAGCGGCTCTCGACGAAGGCACAGACCCGCTCGATCGAGAACGGCTGCTCGGGGATCAGGATCACGTTGGCGCCACCGGCCAGGCCGGCGTGCAGCGCGATCCACCCGGCGTGGCGGCCCATGACCTCGACGATCAAGGCCCGATGATGCGACTCCGCCGTGGTGTGCAGCCGGTCAATCGCCTCCATGGCGATGTTCAGCGCAGTGTCGAAGCCGAACGTGTAGTCGGTCGCGTTGAGGTCGTTGTCGATCGTCTTCGGCACACCCACGACGTTGACGCCGAGCTCGTGCAGCTTGGTGGCGACGCCGAGCGTGTCTTCACCGCCGATGGCGATCAGGGCGTCGACGTCGAGTGAGTGCAGGTTCGTGCGGATGCGGTCGACTCCCCCGTCGACCTTGAACGGGTTCGTGCGCGACGAACCGAGAATGGTGCCGCCTCGGGGCAGGATGCCGCGCACCTCCGCGACACCCAGCGGCGCGGTCAGATTTTCGAGCGGGCCCTTCCAGCCGTCGCGGAACCCGACGAACTCGTGCCCGTACACGCCCGCGCCCTTGCGAACGACCGCACGGATCACCGCATTCAGGCCTGGGCAGTCACCGCCACCGGTGAGCACTCCGATGCGCATTCCCGCTCCTCTCGTCCACTCGCAGCAGCGAGCCTATCGGGGCGAAGAACGCCATCTACGTGTGATCGGCCTTGTGCGCGGCGAAGGTGTCCAACACGCGCCAGCGCGCGACATTGTGCCGGGCATCTGCGAGGGCGTCGTGCTGATCGGCCGGCGCTTCGGGAAGCGGCGGGCAACCGGCGTCCTCCCACCGTTGCCGCAACTCGTGGGTGAATCGCGGGATCTGGCGCGGCAGAGCGCGCATGCTGCCCCACAGTTGCGCGAGCACCACGTGGTCGTATGCCGACATCCACGCCCACAGCTCGATCGCCTCGCCGGGCTCGGTGAGGTAGCTGAGCAGATCGGTGCGGATCTGGGCCAGGCTGCGCCAGGCCGGATCAGACGGCGGCGGCAGGAGCGAGAGCACGTTGCGCCGCACCCAGCCGATCGCCCGGCTCGCGTCGAACTCGGTCGACACGGCGTAGAACTCGCGGCCGGACTCGTCCACGACGCCGATCGAGACGAGATCGATCGTGCGGCCGTCCTCGATGAACTCGCAGTCGTAGAAGAACCGCACTGTCAGCTGGCTCGTTCCGCCGGCAGGCGCTCGGCCGCTTCGCGCATCTGCGCCTGAGCGCGCGCTGCCCGCGCCCCGAAGGCGACGTTGTTGTCGAGGTTGGCCTTGACCTTCGCCGCGTACACGTCGACGTACTCCTGCCCGGAGAGCTGCATCAGCTCGTACATGATCTCGTCGGTCATCGACCGCTCGACGAACCGGTCACCCGACATGCCCTCGTAACGGGAGAAGTCGAGCGGCTTACCGAATCGCACACCCGGCCGGGGCCGCAGCTTGGGGAACCGGCGCCCGGTCGGCTGGATCTCGGCGGTATTGACCATCACGCACGGGATGACCGGGACGCCCGCCTCGAGCGCCATGCGAGCGACGCCGGTCTTGCCGCGATAGAGCCTGCCATCAGGTGAACGGGTGCCCTCGGGATAGATGCCGAGCAGCGAGCCGCTGTTGAGCACGCGCACCCCGGTATCCAACGCCGCGCGGGATGCATCAGCGCCGGAGCGGTCGATCGGCACCTGGCCGACCCCGGCGAAGAACTTGCGCGAGAGCCAACCCTTGATGCCCGGGGTCGTGAAGTACTCGGCCTTCGCGAGAAAGGTCACCCGGCGCGGCACCATCAGCGGCATGAAGAATGAGTCGCAGAAGGACTGGTGATTGCTGGCCAGGATCGCGGCGCCGTGCGGCGGCACGTTCTCGACGCCTTCGGTCCACGGTCGCCAGATCAAGCGGAGAATCGGACCGATGAAGATGAACTTCACCAGCCAGTAACCCACCCGAATTCTCCCCTTCGCGGCAACAGTTGAGTGACAGCCCGGCGGGTGCTCCGCCGCCCGGGCCCGACCTCGATATCCGTGATGCCCTCACGCAGACATTAGTGCCGGCACCGGCGCTGGTCCACCGCCCCGCTCGCGTGGCCGCTCGCAGAACCCGGTTCCCGGCAGGCATGATGAAGGCCGACGAATCGAGGTGCAACGTGCCCGTCCTTCCTGGTGCCGAGCCGTACGCGGCCGATGGCGGACCGATCGGCGTGGTCGTCAGCCACGGATTCACCGGCACGCCGCAGAGCATGCGTCCCTGGGCCGAGCACCTGGCGGCCGCTGGCTACACCGTGCGGCTGCCGCGCCTGCCCGGTCACGGCACAAGCTGGCAGGAGTGCAACGCCACTCGATGGCAGGACTGGTACGCCGAGGCGCTGCGGGCCTACGACGAGGTGGCCGCCCGTTGCGAGACGGTGTTCTGTGCTGGTCTGTCCATGGGCGCCACGCTGATCAGCAGGCTCGCCGAAGAGAAGCGCGACGCGATCGCCGGGCTCGTGATCGTCAACCCGTCCTACGGCACCGAGCGGTTCGACGCGAAGTTCGCCAAATACATCGGCTGGCTGGTCAAGTCTCGCCCGGGCATCGGCAGCGATATCAAGAAGACCGGCACGGCCGAGCTGAGTTACGACCGCACGCCGGTCAAGGCATTCGCCTCGCTGCAGCAACTCTGGAAGCTCGTCGTGGCCGACTTCGACCAGATCACGGCTCCCGTGCTCATGTACCGAAGCAAGGACGATCACGTGGTCGAGCCGCTTTCCGCACGTCTGCTGCAGCAAGGTGCGACATCGACCACGGTGCGCGAGGTCGTTCTGGACAACAGCTACCACGTCGCCACGATGGATCACGACGCCCAGACGATCTTCGAGGGCAGCGTCGACTTCATCCGTGAGCACACCGGCGCGATCACCCCCGCCCCATGAGCGAACGATCCGGTAGCTGATGGGTCCCGACGCACACCCCGCGCCAGGCGAGACGCCGCGTCGCGACAACGGACTGACCGCGTCCACCTACGTCCCACTCGCCGACGTCGACCCGTCCGTGGGCGAGCAACTACTGCTGGCCCTGCGCCGGGCCCGCATCCCGGCCTATCTCGAGCCGGCCGCCGAACCGGAACGCCAGCGCCTATTCGTCGCCTCCGTCGACCGCGCAGACGCCCGGACCATCGTCGAGGTGGCAGCGCGTGCCGACGGATCCGCCACGCGGCCACCTGATCTGCTCGAGGGCGTCGACACCAACGCGGAATTCGACGCCCTCATCGCCGATTGGCACGTCGACACGATCACTGCCGTCAAAGCGGCCGAGCGCGACCTGAGCCGCGAGGACGCCGACTGGCGCGCCCGGCTCGAGCCCGGCTTCGCGTCGTCGTCCGACGACGAGGAGGACGAGGTCGAGCACTACGTGCCGCCCGCGCCACCTCCGCTGCCCCGCCTCGCGGCTATGACGATCTGGGCCTTGATCATCATGTCAGCGTCGATCGTGGTGCTGAGCGTCGGCAGCGTCTTCGGCCTCGACAGCGACTTCACGTTCCTGGTGGGGGTGGCCGGCGTGCTCCTGGGCGCCGGCTTGCTGATCATGCGGCTTCGGGCCCGACCGTCCGACGATGACGACGACGGCGCGGTTATCTAGCTCGATCGGCCCGGGCGTGTCGCAACGTTTGCCGACACGACACCTCTTCGATCATGAGCGGTCACCTCGCGCAGGAACCCTCGTCATCGGAGGTGGTGGCATATGGCGAACGCGGAGGAAACCGTATTCATCCTCTGGTGCCGGCTCACCGGGCTCGACCCGACCGAGTTCGGTGACGACGAGCGCGAGGCATTCCTTGCCCGGCCGCAGATCCCCGAACTCGCCGGCACGCCATACGGGGTGCTGCTCGATGCCGGCATCACGGCCGCGCGCCGCGGCTCGCTGCCCCTCGAACGGTGGCTAGGAGCCGTGCGGACCGTTCGACCCGTCGGTGCCTAGGTCTCCCAGGTCGATCTCGACCAGCAACGGACGATGATCGCTGGCGCGGCGCACGTCCGGCGTTGCGATGACTTCGGCCGAGACGACGCGCAGGCGCCGATCGGCGAACACCCCGTCGATACGCCGTTTCGGGTGCTTCGCGCTGAAGGTCCAGCCGTCGCCCGCACCGGCCTGCGCGAAGGCATCCGCACCGCGTACCGCAAGCTGCTTCCAGACGGCGGAGTCGGGCACGTCGTTCATGTCGCCCGCCACAATGGCGGGCACGTCAGCCGGCACGTGCGCGTCGAGCGCCTTGTGCAGTTCGGAGACGTGCCGCAGTCGCGGCCCCTCGACGAGATCGAGATGCGTGCCGGCCACCGCGAACCGGACGCCGGCCAGGCCAAGCGTGGCGATGGCCGCCCCGCGCCGGTGCAGCCCGTGGTCCTTGCTGAATACCGCGTTGCGCGTCGAGACGACGTCGACGGCAAGCGAGGAGAGGATCAGATTCGCCCCAGCCTGGCGTCCCCCGGCCACCACTACGAGGCCGCTGCGCCGGGCAAGAGCCGCGCCCTTGGACCTCCATCTGAGGAACCGCGGCACCTCCTGCAGGCAGACGACGTGGGGCTCGCTGGCGCGGATGACCCGCGCGACCGCGTCGCGGTCATCGCGCAGCGAGCGGACGTTGTAGCAGAGCAGGCGCAGCGTCGGCACGATTGTGCATTCTCGCCTATCGCTTTCGGGTGCGCCGTCAGACTCGGCGGCGGGCGAGATCGGCCGCCCCGACGAGACCCGCCTCGGGGCCGAGTTCGGCAAGTTTCACCTCGGCAACGGGCCGGAAGCCGCGCCCGGTCAGCGAGCGCTGGAATGTCTCGCGCGCGGGCGCGATCAGCAGGTCGCCCGCATCGGAGACCCCACCGCCGATGACGAACACGACCGGGTCGATGATCGCGGCGAGATTGGCCAGGCCGCGGCCGAGCCACACACCCATCGTCGTGTAGATCTCGACGGCGGCCGGGTCGCCCTCGCGCGCCGCCTGCGTGACCAGCGGTCCGGTCAGGTCGGCCGGGTTGCCGCCTGCGAGCTCGAGCAACCGGTGCGCCGCGACCGGTGATACGTCGGCGAGCTCCCGTGCGTCGCGAGCGAGCGCGCTTCCCGAGGCGTACATCTCCCAGCAACCCCGATTGCCACACGCGCAACGACGGCCTTCGGGCACAACGGTCATGTGTCCGTACTCGCAGCCGACGCCGTACGCGCCCCGGTAGAGCACGCCGCTGACGACCAGCCCGCCGCCGATCCCGGTGCCGAGAGTCACGCACACGACGACGCGCGATCCCTGAGCCGCGCCGAACCGGTACTCGGCCCACGCGGCCGCGTTGGCGTCGTTCTCGACGACGACCGGCGACCCGATGCGGTCGGCCAGGGCGTCGCGCAGCGGCTCGTTGCGCCACGCCAGGTGGGGCGAGAACAGCACCGTGGCCCGGTCAGCGGCGATCCAGCCCGCCGCGCCGATGCCGACCGCGACGATCTCGTGCCGCTTGCCCAGCACGCCGACGACCTCGGCGATCACCCGCTCGGTCTCGGCGATGTCGTGCCCGGGCGTCAGTCGTCGCTCGATGTCGATCACGCGGCCCTCGTCGTCGACCACGCCGGCCGCGACCTTCGTGCCGCCTATGTCGACTCCGATGGCCAGGGGCATGTCAGGCGTTGTCAGGGTCGAGGTCGATGTGCTGGACGCGGTGGCCGCCCTGACCGGGCGATTGCGCCGCGGCGTCGACGAGGGCGCGAAGGGCAGCCACCATCGAGGCGCCCGTCTCGGCGATCTTGTCGCTGATCTCGGGCCGATCGCCGCGCAGGAGCGAGATGAACTGGCAGATCGGGCACCACGCGCACTCCGGCGCGCCCGTCGCGATGTGCGCGGTCGCCGGATCGCCGAAATTGCGGCGAGCCCAGTCCTGGACGGCATCGAGCAGCTTGACCGCCTCGTCGCCGAGCGTGCCGTGCGGCGGCGCGGAGTGCTGCCCGGTCGCCCCGTTGCCCGAGTCGTCGGTCATTCCCGCCTCCCCCGCCCCTCGCGGCGCGGCCGCAACGCATCGTCGGCGTCCGCGTCCGGATCGGTGCGCGGCCACAAGCTCGGATTCGGACGGAAGCGCACGCGAAGCTGCCCGTCAGCGAGTTCGCCACCGATCACCTCGCAGCGACGCAGCACGCTCGGCAGAGTCAGCACCCGCCGATGCGCTCCCACCGTCAGCACCAGGTCATCGCCAGCGCGTGCTGCATCGACGGCCGTACGCTCGACGAGCGGAAGCGGCATCCGCAGCACGTAGTCACCGTTCACCGACTCGACCGCCATCGGGGGCGCCGCGGCAGACGTGCTTGCCGGATCGATGCCCGGCAGCGTCCCGTAGAGGGCGTCGGCGACCGAGCGCAGCGCGTCCATGCCGACCGGCTCGGCCTGCCCGTAGGCCAATTCGCGCACCGGCAATCCGGCAAACGATTCGCGCAACTCGGCCAGTTGGGCCTGCTGCGCGCTCACCCACGCCTGGCGGAACGCGTCGCGGCCCTTCGGGAAGACCCGGTTGGCGATCACGAGGTCGACGCTGTAGCCGTAGAGCGCAAGAGCGGTGAAGGTCCGGCGCGCCTCCGCGGCAACCACCTTCTCCGGCGTCAGCACGAGACGCACCGTGGTCACCACCGGGTCGGCCAGCAGCTCACGCACCGATGCGAGGTCGTCGGCGAGCCGCAACAGCGCGTCGAACAGGCTGTCGGGCGGGATCACCTCGCCGCGGCCCATCATCGCCGCCAACGGGCGCATGCCCTTGGCGATGCGCCGATGCGCCGGGAAGACCTTCTGCAGATACCAGCCGAGCGCCTCTGGCAGGGCGAGCAACCGCAGCGTCTCGGCCGTCGGCGCGCAGTCGACCACCAGCACGTCCCAGTGCCCGTTCAGCGCGAGGTCGCGCACCGCGAGAAGCGCAAGGACCTCGTCGACGCCGGGCAGCACGGTGAGTTCTTCCGCGGTGATCGGGTCGACGCCGCCGCGCGCCAGCAGATCGAGCAGGAAGCGCTGCACGTCGCGCCAGGCTGCCTCGAATCGCCGTTGCGTGTCGATCTGTACCGCCCAGAGACTCGGCGTCAGCTCGACCGGTTCGTTGCCGAGTTGCGCGCCGAGCGCGTCGCCGAGCGAATGGGCCGAATCCGTCGACAAGAGCAGGGTCTTGACGCCACGGTCGGCCAGACGCAGCGCCGTCGCGGACGCGGTTGTCGTCTTACCGACGCCGCCCTTGCCGGTGAACAGGACGATGCGCACGACGCGACCTCAATTCTGCGCAGATTCGACGCGTTTCTTAAGTTCCTTCAACGCAGCGTCCATGATCACCCGCTCGGCCTTGCGCTTGAGCATGCCGAGCATCGGTATGGCCAGATCGACGGTCAGAGAGTAGGTGACCTCGGTGCCGGTATTCGTCGACTGCAACGCATACGTGCCGTGTTGCATCTTTTGCATCTGGCCTTTGACGAGGTTCCATTCGACCCGGGTGTCACCGGTCCAGATGTATTCGAGTTCGTACTGGTCCTTCACGATGCCCGCGTCGAGTGTGAAGCCGACCCGCTTGGCGCGGCCGTCCGGTCCGTCTTCGAGAACCGCAGCCGACTTGACCGATGTGGCCCATTCCGGATACGCGGGAAAGTCCGCGATCACGGCCATGATCTGCGCGGGCGGTGCATCGATCGTGATGGACTGGGTGGACTGGTCAGCCATGCGCGAGAGGTTACCGCCGCCGCGTTTCGCGTCGAGCGCGCCGCCGCCATCGGATCGGGAGTTGTTGCGCTACCTGGCCTCCAGATCATCCTTCAGTGACCAGAAGATTCGCTTCGCACGCCGTCGATGGCCCGCGGCGGCTCGCCGCATCCGCTGGGCGATCCGCACTTGATCACCTGGTTCGGGCGGGTCCAGGCGCAGGAAGTAGTGCAGGACGACGCCGTCCCGATAGGCCTGCAGCCAAACCTCCATCGATCCGGCAAAGGGAAGATCGACAGAGGGCCGGACGAACCATCGCACGCCGAGCGGACCGCGCATCTCGTCCACCACGAGCTCGAGATCTGGCCACCAATGTCGCCAATTCGCCGGGTCGGCAACGACGGCCGCCACGCGTTCGGGGTCGGCCACTATCCAGGTTTCGTCGGCGACATCGATCTGTGTCATGGCGTTACGATTACATTCCACTGCGGACGCCGATGCGAGGGTCGCCTGATCCTTTGCCACCGGCTACGGTGGCCCCTCACACTGGCTGGACCACCCCGCTGAAAGGATGCGTCGAGTGCGCGAACTCTCGGTACCTAGCAACGTGGCGGCCCCCGGCCAGCACAATACGGCCGACTACATATTCGACAATGCCGCGCGCACACCGGACCGGGTCGCGCTGCGCCGCCGCGTCGGCGGCTCCTGGCAGGACGTCACGTCGGCGCAATTTGCCGGCGAGGTCGTCAACTGCGCACGAGGGCTGATCGCTGCCGGCATCGAGGCCGGCGACCGTGTCGCGCTCATGAGCAAGACCCGCTATGAGTGGACATTGCTCGACTTCGCGATCTTCAGCGTGGGTGCGGTTGTCGTCCCGATCTATGAAACGTCCAGTGCCGAGCAGGTCGAGTGGATCCTGTCCGACTCCGGCGCCAAGGCCGCCTTCACTGAGACCGCCGAGCACGAGGCGGTCGTCGCGTCGGTTCGCGCCGCCGCACCGAGTGTCACCCAGGTGTGGTGCATCGAAAGCGGGTCAATCGCCACGCTCAACGCGCAGGGCGCGGACGTTTCCGACGACGAGGTACACAAACGGCGCGAAGCCATCACCCTCGACGATCCCGCATCGATCCTCTACACCTCTGGTACAACCGGGCGCCCCAAGGGTTGCCGCCTGCTGCACCGCAACTTCGTCACCGAGGTCAACGAGGTCACCGCCGATCTCGAGGTCCTGTTCAACGACCAGTCCACGACACTGCTGTTCATCCCGATTGCGCACGTCTTCGGACGCGTCATCGAGATCGGTGCGCTGGCGACGGGTTGCGTGCTCGGGCACACCGCTGACGTCAAGAACCTGCTCGACGACCTGGCCGCCTTCCAGCCGACCTTCGTGCTCAGCGTTCCGCGCGTGTTCGAGAAGGTCTACAACACCGCCAAGCAGAAGGCGCACGCAGACGGCAAGGGGAAGATCTTCGATCTGTCCGAGCGCATCGCGATCCGCTACTCCGAGGCGCAGGAGAAGGGCGCGGTGCCACTGCCGCTGCGGCTGCAGCACGCGCTCTTCGACAAGCTCGTCTACGGCAAGTTGCGGGCAGCGCTGGGCGGTCATTGCGTCGCCGCGATCTCCGGTGGCGCGCCACTCGGGGCTCGGCTGGGCCATTTCTTCCACGGCGTCGGCGTCACCATCTACGAGGGGTACGGCCTCACCGAGACCACCGCCGGCGTGTGCGTGAACCGGCCGGATGCTCTCAGGATCGGCACGGTCGGACGCCCGATCAGCGGCGTCGCGGCCCGCGTGGCCGAGGACGGCGAACTGCTGTTCAAGTCCGATCTCGTCTTCGGCGGCTACTGGAACAACGAGGCCGCCACGGCCGATGCCATCGACGCCGAGGGCTGGTTCCACACCGGCGACATCGGCGAGATCGACAGCGACGGCTTCGTCAGCATCACCGGCCGCAAGAAGGAACTGATCGTCACAGCGGGGGGCAAGAACGTCGCTCCGTCCGTACTCGAGGATCGAGTGCGCGCACACTGGCTGGTCAGCCAGTGCCTGGTCGTCGGCGATCGCCAGCCGTTCATTGCCGCGCTGATCACCCTCGATCCCGAATCAGTGCCTGCGTGGCTCGACCAGCGCGGGCTCCCCGAGTCGACCGCGCTCGCCGACATCGTCGAGACCGAGGATCTGCGCGCAGAGATCCAGACCGCGATCGACGACGCGAACAAGGCAGTCAGCCGAGCCGAGGCGATCCGCAAGTTCACCATTCTGCCGACGGACTGGACCGAAGCATCCGGCCAGATCACGCCTTCGCTCAAACTCAAGCGGAGCCTGGTTCAGGCCGAGTGCGCCGACGAGATCGCCGCGCTCTACAGCGGAGGCAAGGGCTAGGCCCTGGCGTCCGGCCCGCCTCACGCGTCGAGCATGTCGCGCAGGCGGGCCGCGACGATGTCCCAGCGCCAATCCTGCTCGACCCAGCGGCGTCCTGCCTGGCCGAACTTCTCGCGCAGTTGGATGTCTGCCAGCAACTCGGCGACGTGCTTCGCCACAGCGGCGACATCACGCCCGTCGACGAGGTAACCCGTTTCGCCGTCGCGCACGGCGTCAGGGGCACCGCCGGAGTCGCCGACGACAACGGGCAACCCGGCCGCCGACGCTTCGAGAAAGACGACGCCGAGGCCCTCGACGTCCATACCCAGGCGTCTGGTCCGGCACGGCATCGCGAATACGTCGCCGGCCGCGTAGTGCACGGCGAGCTCATCAGCGGGCACCGCGCCGGTGAGCACGACGTGCTCGGCCACGCCGGCTTCGCGGGCGAGGCGCTCCAGCTCGTCGTGGAATCGCCCCTTGCCCACCAGCAACAGCGCGGCGTCAGGTACCTGGCGGCGGATCGCGGGCATCGCCCGGATCAGGGTGTCCTGGCCCTTGCGCGGCACCAGCCGCGACACGCAGACCACGACCGGGCGACCGGCCAGCCCATATCGCCCACGAACGGTCGAACCGTCTAGGCCGGGATGGAATGTCTCGACGTCGACTCCAGGTGTGAGCTGACGCATCGTGGCATGGCGTCCGAGAGCGGGGGCCAGCCGGCGGCGGAAGTACTCGCCGAGATACGTCACGACGTCGCACTGCGTGCCGATTCGGCGCAGGGCCTGACGGGCGCCGGGCAGCATCGCCCAGCCGACCTCGTGGCCATGGGTGGTGGCCACGATCTGCTCGGCGCCGGCGCGCCGAAGGGCGGGTGCGAGCAGGGCGAGCGGGGCGGCGGCGCCGAACCACGCGGCGGTGCAGCCGTGTTCGCGTGCCGTGGCCACGACCCGCCGCCGCGCGGCTGGGGTTGGCGTCAGCAGGCCGGTGGGGTGCCGCACGACCGGAAAGGGCTGCGCCGCGTCGAACTCGACCGAGCCCTCGTGATCGGAGGCATAGACGACGACCGAGCCGGCCGGCTGGCGGATCGCGACCTCGTGCACGAACGACTGGATGCCGCCACGCCGCGGCGGGAAGTCGTTGGTGACGATCAGAGTGCGTCTCACGATCGGCCGATTCCCCTTTGCCCGCCGCCCTTTCCGTTGAGTGGTGCGTTTGGCGTCGAGTGGTGCGTTAGAACGCACCACTCGAGCCGTAACGCACCACTCAACGGAATCGGGGCGGTGATCAGCTGCGTCACCGAAGCTCGGCCTGCATGTACCGGCGCCAACGAGCGGTGAACTGGCTCGTGCTCAGTGCGACGACGTCGCGTAGCGCTGCGGCGACGGCGCGGTCGGGCGGCTGCGTCGAGCGGGCGACCAGGCGGTAGAAGCGCACGAGTCCCGGCTGGCCGGCCAGCGCCGCGATCAGCCGGCATGCGAACCACGCCTCCTCATAGATCTGCGGCAGATGCTCGCCACTGCTGAAGTCCTGGCTTGTCGGCAGAGTGGCCGGCAACGTCGCGTTTCGTATCTCGCCGCGCAGCTCGCCAGCGGTAACTCCGACGGGCTGCCTGCTGCCGAGGTTACCGACGTAGTCGGCGAACCCCTCGATCAGCCAGGTCGGCATCGCCTGGGTGGCCAGCGTCCAGGTGGCGACGTGGGTGATCTCGTGCCGCAGGACGATGCGCAGCCCGAGCGGGGTCAGCCGCGTGATCTCGGCGGGATTTAGCACCACGCGAAGCCCGGTGTTCGGATCGGACTCGTCGCCGACGGTCTCCGCGGCCGAATCGCCGGTATTCGCGCCACCGACGAAGGCGCGCATCTCGTCCTGGCTCTCGCCGAGGACCAGTACGACATGCTGTGACCACCCTGGTCCGATCACTCCGGTAACGGCGCGCACAGCCTCGTCCGCGGCCGCTGTGAGCGTCGCGAGATCATCAGCGTCCGCGGGATGTGCGAGCACCAGGCTCGAGGCCCCCCGGCGCACCGCGACCGGGCCGAAGTCCCACGGGCCGTGCCAGCTCGCGCCGCCCTCGCCGGCCAGATCCGCGTCGCCTGCGATGAGCACGTGCCCCGACCGACGCACGAAGGTCAACCACAGGTCGTGCGCCGTCGGCGCAGGATCGACGCCCTGCAACTGGTAGCTCTGCGTGACGCGGGCGATCAGCACGGGCGCGTGGTATCGAGCCGCAGCGTCATCCAGCACGCTGCCACCGGTGACCGGGGCGGAGAGCCGGTAGGACCAGGCGGCCAGCGGGACTGCAGCGAGGTTGTCGAACGCCGCTTCCTGCGTCGCGCGATAGGGCGCCGCGGCGGCCGAGGTGTCGAGGTCCGCGGTGAAAGCCGCGCGATTGCGCATGAGCACATCGGCGGCATGGCGATCAAGCAGGACCTGCACGGCCGTAAGGGATGGCGCGCCCGGCCCCGAGCCCGGACGCTGCGCCGGCGCCGGCGGAGCGCCACGACGCGCGGACGACGAGGTCGCCACAACACCCAGCGAGACCGCCGAAGCGACGACGAGCGCAGCACACAAGACGATCAGCGCACGGCGTAGACGTGAAAGCGGGGCGGGTCCGTAGCCGGAACCCACCCCGCTCACCGCAATGAAACGCGGCCTCACGCTATGCGTTTGGCACCCGCCCAGTCGCCCATGTCCGCCGAGACGTGGACGTACCTGATACCCAGAGCCTCATCTGCGGCCGAGACGGCGATGTCGTTGCCGATGTACATCTCGACGTGCGAGATGGGGCTGTACAGGAAGATCAGGTCACCAGGCTGGAGCTCGCTGTAGCTGACGGGATCGCCGAGCTCGTACTGGGCCGACGCGAGGTGCGGAAGGGACACCCCGGCCTGAGCATATGCGGCCATCGTCAGGCCTGAGCAGTCGAAGGCGTCCGGGCCCGCGGCTGCGAACACGTATGCCTTGCCGACCTGGGCGATCGCGAAGTTGACCGCGATCTGGGCCGCCTTCGTACCCGCCCGGACCGGATGAACGCTCTGCGGCGGAACCGAGCCACGGTTCGTATAGGTGGTCTGCTGCTGCGCAGTCAGCTGATCGAGCAGATTCTTGAACTTCGCCTGATCCTTCTCGACCTTGCGCTTTTGCCGGTCGAGGCCATCACGCTTGGCCTTTGCCTGCGCAAGCAGCTTCGTCGCGGTGTTCTGCGCTGCCTTCGCCTTGGCATGGGCGGCCGTGATCTGCGCCAGCACCTCCGCGCGGTGCGCGGTGATCAGGCTCAAGGTGTTGAGGGTGTCGAGGTAGCTCTGCCCGTTCTGGCTGGTCAGTAGTGCACCAGCATGGCTGAACGATGACGATTCGTACTGCGCGATCACCGTCTGGCTGAGCCGGCCACGGGCTTTGTCGAAGTCACTCGCCGCAGCAAGTGCGGCCTTCTGAGCGGCGTCCGCCGCTTTCTGTTCTGCAGCGACGTCACCGGTTGCCTTGTTGAACTGCTCGGTCAGTACCTCGTTCTGCCGAGCGAGCTTGTCTAGTTTTGCGGTCACCTCGCCAACAGACGGTTGTCCGGGATCGGCGCCCGCAATATGGGGCAAGACGAGCACGCTCGCCCCAATCAGAGCGGCACCGGCGAGAAGCGATAGAACACGGCTGGGGGTCCGAGTCAACGCCACGGCAGGCGGAACTCCATTCTTCCTCGTCCGCCTACCGAGTTAGCTGACGGGTTCGGGCCGGAAGTAGCCCTACGGCACGGCGTCCACCACGTCTGGGCGCGGTGGGCCCCAATGCCGATTCACCCCGTGATACTCGTGGGTCCCCGGTTCGCCGACCTCGAAGCTCCGATGGTCTGGAACCCCAATGCCGCTGGCGATTCGGCGGCGACCTCGCCGGTGACACCCGGTGCAGGTATCGACGTGCCGGAAGGTCGCGGAAAGGTTACGGGATAGGCAGCCTGCCCAGCAACGAGGGGGTCGGCATGATTCGGGACAAGTTTCATGCAATGTTACGGCGCGTAGTGCTTCGTACCGGAACGAGTCGCAATGGCGGCACGAGCCCCTCTGCCGCAAGTGCCCCTACGGCCAGGTGTTCGGCTTCGTCGAACTCGATGGATCCTTCCGCTTTGCCCAGTAAAACGCTGACAACGCAGTCGCTACAAGCCTCGCCACGCACGCTACAGGTATCGCAATCGATGAGCACGATCTCGCCTCCACCGTTTACTCGCTGTTTATGGGCGCAGGTTAGGGACGGGGTCCGACAATTTTTTTTCTTCCCGCGTGTCACATTTGCCCTAAACGGGCGAGCAAGACCGATGAGTCGGCCGTCCATGCCCCGGCCCGGGCGACATCGAGCGCGACCTGGCGATCCGACGACACCACCACCAGCGAACGGCCCACCGGCTCGGCGTCGACCAGCCGGCGGATCAGGTCGTCGGCGATCTCATCCGGCAGGCTGAACAGCACCCGGACACCGCGCGGGGTCGGCGGCGCGCTGGGCGGGCGACGGCCGCCGTCGAAGGCCACCGTGATCTCGGCGCCCGAACGGGCGGCCAGCGCGGCCAGTGCGCTCAGCAGGCGGACACGCTGGTCGGCGAGGGCAAGCTCGCCGTAACCGGTCTTCGTCACGTTGTAGCCATCGACGATGAGATGGACATTGGGCAACCGCAGCAAACCGTCCAGGGCTGCCGGCCCGTCCGCGGACCGTTGTCGCGGGATCGCGTCGGCCGAAGCGACGGTGTCGGCCGGGCGAAGAGTCGGCGCCGGCAACGAGAGCTCGCGCCGCACGCCGGCGGCCGCCTCGGTCATCGCATCGACGAGCAGGGCCAACCGTGCGACGTCCACGTCGCGATCGGTTCGGGCCGCCCGGCGGGCGGACTCGACGGCCCGCTCGAGTTCGGTGATCCGGCTTCGGCTGCGACGCGCCTCTGCCTCTCGGGCCGCTTCGGCCGCCGACACCTGACGCGCCGCCTCGGCCGCAGCCTCGACAGCCTGATCTCGTTCGCGCTGCGCGGCGCGCAGCTCACCGATACGCGCGCGCAATTGTTTGCGCAGATCAGCCAATTCCTCTTGCGCCGCCGCCGCCGCGGCGCTTGCCGCGGTCTTGCCCTGCGCGACCTCGGCGCGCAGCTGGGACTTCAGCTCGGCGATCTCGCCACGCATGCGCGACAGCGCGGCCGCGCTCTGCGCCGCTCCGGAGTTCTCGCGTTCTGCGACCAATCGTGCGTTCGCCTGCGCGATGATGCCCTGCCAGCCGTCCGGGCGGAGCAGGTAGGCGACCACCGCGGTGTCGACCGGATCAGACGCGATGGTCGAAGCGCCAGTGCGTACGGCCTCGGCCAGGTCTGGTGAGGCCTGCCCGACCGCTTCGGCGACCCGCGCGCGAAAGGCATCGTCTGCATCCAGCGCCGCCGCGATCATCATGCCGCCGAGTCGCGCCCGCTTCGCCGGGGTGAATCGCGCGACGGGTCGTAGCGACGGGGGAAGATCCTCGGCTGCCAACTTTCCCACGAGCTCGGCGCCGATCGTGATCAGCTGCTGGCGTACGGGCTCGCTCAGGGCGTCGGCCGGGCCGCCGCCCTGATCCACCTGTGCGCTGCTCACCTCGCGAAGGTTACGTCGCCGCGGCGGCGAGGCGACGTGATTTGGTCAGACCCCCGGCCTAGCGTCCGCCTTGTGAGTTCCGCACCCGCGCGGATGTTCGTTCAGCCGAGCTTCGACGAGCTCGACGAGCCATTGCGCGACACCACCTTCACCGTCGTCGACCTCGAGACGACCGGTGGCGCCGCGGCATCTGACTCGATCACCGAGATCGGCGCGGTGAAGGTCCGTACCGGCGAGGTCATCGGCGAATTTCAGACCCTCATCGACCCCGGCGTCCCGATTGCTCCGTTCGTCAGTGTGCTCACCGGCATCACCGATTCCATGGTCTCGGCGTCACCGCGCATCGAGGCGGTCCTGCCGTCGTTTCTCGAATTCGCCAGAGGCAGCGTGCTGGTCGCGCACAACGCACCGTTCGATGTCGGTTTCCTGCGTACCGCCTGCACGGCGCACGATCTCGCCTGGCCGAGATTCGCCGTGGTCGACACCGCGGTTCTCGCCCGGCGGGTTCTGACCCGCGACGAAGTGCCCAACTGCAAGCTCGGCACGCTGGCCCATTTCTTCCACGCGGGCACTGAACCGGTGCACCGCGCCCTCGCCGACGCGCGGGCCACCGTCGACGTGCTGCACGGCCTGCTCGACCGGCTGGGCAGTCTGGGCGTCCAGTCGTTGCCGGAACTGCGAGCGTTCACCGCGCAGGTGTCCGACGCGCAGCGGCGCAAGCGGCACCTGGCCGATCACCTGCCGGCCCGGCCCGGGGTCTATGTGTTTCGCGACGCGCAGGGAACTGCGCTCTATGTCGGCACCAGTCGCAACCTGCGTGCCCGGGTTCGCCAGTACTTCGTGGCCAGCGAGACCCGCACTCGCATGGGCGAGATGATCGGCCTGGCCGAACGCGTCGATCCCATCGAGTGCGCGCACGCGCTCGAGGCGCAGGTGCGCGAGCTTCGCCTGATTGCCGCGTACAAGCCGCGCTACAACCGGCGCTCCAAGTTCCCCGAGCGCGCCATGTGGCTCAAGCTCACCGTCGAGCCGTTCCCGCGACTGTCAATCGTGGCCGAGATACGCGACGACACCGCGACCTACCTCGGCCCGCTCCGCTCCCGGCGCCAGGCCGAGACGGTGCGCGACGCGATTCACGACGCGGTGCCGTTACGCCAATGCAGCGATCGGCTGTCCCTGCGCCGGATCGTGCGTGCCGCGTGCGTCCTGGCCGGCATCGGCCGCTGTTCTGCACCGTGCGACGGCGGCACGTCACCGCACGAATACGACGCGATGGTCGAGCGGGTTCGGGTGGCGCTCGCAGGCGACATCCGGCCGTTGGTCGACCCGCTACGGCGCAGGCTCGCTGACCTTTCCGCCGTGCAGCGCTTCGAACACGCCGCTGTCGTCCGCGATCGAATCGCCGCGCTGGTACGGTCCTGCGCTCGCATGCAACGACTGTCTGCGCTCACCTCGATCAGCGAGCTCGTCGCCGCGCGGCCTGACGACGACGGCGGCTGGGAGATCGCCGTGGTGCGCTACGGCCGCCTCGCCGGCGCCGCGGTGGCCCCGCGCGGCACGCCGCCGTGGCCGGTGATCGGGGCGCTGCTCGCAACGTCCGACACCGTCGCGCCCGGGCCGGGGCCGCTACGCGAGGCGCTCGCCGAAGAGGTCGAATGCGTGCTGCGCTGGCTCGAGGCGCCGGGCAGCCGGCTCGTGCAGACCTCAGTTCCGTGGGCGCTGCCGGCATTCGGCGCCGGTGCGCAGCGTGCCTTTCTCGCAGCGGACGCGGCAGGTCTGGCCGCCGACCCGTTCGCCGATCGGCGCCGGCTACCGATAGCCAGCCGGCCGGCCCGGGCGTCGGCCTGAGTGCTGATCCGCTCTCCCGCACAGGAGAAATCGGCCGGTCTCGCTGAACCGAGCGCCCGTCCCCCTACGATGAGGCGCATGATCACGGCGATCGTCATGGTGTCCGTCGAGGCAGACAAGATCCCTGAGGTGGCGCAGCGCATCGCGGACCTGGACGGGGTGAGCGAGGTCTATTCCGTCGCCGGCGACGTCGATCTGATCGCGCTCGTTCGGGTGCGCGAGTTCGACCAGGTCGCCGAGGTCATTGCCGGGGCGCTGTCGAAGGTCGACGGCGTTCTGCACACCGACACGCACATCGCGTTTCGGGCCTATTCGCGCCACGATCTCGACGCAGCTTTCTCGATCGGCGTCGAGTCCGCCGACTAGCTGGGTATGAACCGGGCGGTGGCCACAACGCCTCGACAGCTGGGCAGGAGTGCCGCAGGTGGGCACTTACCCCCCGCGAGGCGCACGGCCGCCAGGCGCTTCGGTTGATCGTGGACGCGGGCAAGGAGCCTGCAGATGTCGCAGGCATCAACGCCGCGACGCGCGCAGCCGTTGGCTGGAATCGACCCAACGCGCAAGCAGAGCCGATGCCGCACTGGAGTCGATCGCCCGGCGGCCTTCGTCGATGCCCTTCGCGATCAGGTCATGCAGGGTGGACGATCCGTCAATCCCGTCGTAGACGGCAATCGCGGCCGCCGCGTTGAGCAGGACGGCATCGCGGACGCCACGTCCACCACCGGCGAGAACCTCGCGTACGACATTGGCGTTGTACGCGCGATCGCCGCCACGCAACTGCTCGGTTGTCGCGGCAGCGAGCCCGAAGTATTTCGGGTCGATGCTCGTCTCTCGCACGGTGGCGTGGGCTGCCAGCCACGCACTCGACGTCGTCGTCGTGGTGAGCTCGTCGAGGCCGTCGTCGCCGCGAAAGACCAGCGCTGTGTCGCCGCGGCGCGCGAACACCTCGGCCATCAAGGGCGCCATCCGGCGATCGGCGCATCCGACTGCTGACGCCGCCGGGCGGGCTGGGTTCGTGAGCGGTCCGAGCACGTTGAACACCGTCGGCACGCCGATCTCTCGCCGTGCCGGCCCGGCGTGGCGCATCCCACGATGAAAGACCGGAGCGAAACAGAATCCGATGCCGACCTCGGCGGCCGTTGTGGCTACCTCCTCGGCGCCCAGATCGATCACGACGCCCAACTCTTCGAGGACGTCAGCCGAACCGCATTGCGACGAGGCGCTCCTGTTGCCGTGCTTGACGACCTGGCGACCGGTGCCGGCCACAACAAGGGCGGCCATCGTCGTGATGTTGACGGTATGGGCGAGATCGCCCCCGGTGCCGACGACGTCGACCGCCGGCCCCGCCACCACCACCGGGGTGGCCCGATCGCGCATTCCCTGCACCAGGCCGGTCAGCTCGTCAGGGGTCTCGCCCTTGGCCCGTAGCAGCACGACGAACGCGGCGAGCTGGGCCGACGTGGCCTCGCCGGCCATGATCTCGTCCATCGCCCATGCTGCTGCCGTGGTGTCGAGCGCGTCGCCGCGCATGAGCACGCCAAGGACAGCAGGCCAATTGTGGGCGGGCGGTTCGCGTTGATCGGCCATAGCCAGCGGCCGGCTCAGCGCACGACGGGAATGCCCGAGATCCGCTTTCGCAACTGGTCGGCCACCACCTCGGCCGCAGTAACCGGATCGAGCGGGCGGCTGATCACGCCGTCGGCCAGCGACCAGCTGGCCAGCCAGCCGTCGTCCTTACGGGCCACCAGCACGATGATCGGCGGGCAGTCGTCGATCTCGTACTTGAACTGCCGCGCGAGGCCCATCCCCCCGGTCGGCTGGGCCTCGCCGTCAAGGATCACGAGGTCGATCTCACCGAGGTCTATCTGCCCGACGGCCTGTGCGCTCGTGTCGCACTCGATCCAGTCGATTCGCGGGGTGTCGGGGGCTGGACGCCGCCCTACCGCGGTGCGAACCTGGGCACGAACCTCGGCCAGGTTGCTGTAGACGATGACGGTGACCCGATCCGACGACGCTGCGGTCATGCGGGCATCGTATCGGCGGGCCGTGGCAGCCGTGCTGCGGCGGTCGGCCGGCCAATCGCGACACGCGTCTTCTCAAGGCCACCCCGGCGAATCAGCGGCTACCGGCCACGACATAATGCGATCGTGACCTCGACAGCCAGCGCGCCCAGCTTCGAGTCCAGCAGGGTGCACTCCCTGACGCGTCCGAACCTGGTTAGCGTCGGCACCATCGTGTGGCTCTCGAGCGAGCTCATGTTCTTCGCCGGCCTGTTCGCCATGTACTTCACGATGCGGTCGGTGCACTCCAACGACTGGCCGATGCACCTGCCCGACGGCGAGCCGATCAAGCTCTCCATCAGCTACGCCCTGCCGTTCACGATCATCCTGGTGGCGTCGAGCTTCACCTGCCAGTGGGGCGTGTTCGCCGCCGAGAAGGGCGATGTCTTCAAGCTTCGCCGCTGGTTCACCTTCACGTTCATCCTCGGGCTCGCGTTCGTGCTCGGCCAGGCGAACGAGTACCGCATGCAGGTCGGCGACGGGAACACGATCTCGCGCACCGGCTACGGCTCGGTGTTCTACCTGACCACGGGCTTTCACGGCCTGCACGTCATCGGCGGGCTGCTGGCATTCATCTTCTACCTGATCCGCACCACGCTCGGGCGGTTCACACCGGCGCAGGCAACTGCCGCCATCGTCGTTTCGTATTACTGGCACTTCGTCGACGTGGTGTGGATCGGCCTGTTCGCCACCATCTACCTGATCCGATGAGCGGCTCATCCGAGCGCGGCCAGCAGACCGCCCGAGAAGGGACGTCCGTGAACGAAGACCTCGACGTCGACGAGCTGGGATTTGACCATGCCGTCCCAGAGACCGGTGCCGACGCCGAACACGTAGCCGAGCGCAAGGCCCGCCGGGAACACAAGCTGACAGTGCGGGCACGCACGGCACGTCCGGTCTGGCGACGCCGGCTGGCCGGCGGCCTCGTGCTCATGGTGGCGCTGGGCGCCGTGGGCGGCGCGTACACACTTTTCGCCTCGTCCTCCGGCGCCGACGACACGACGACGAGCCAGGCCGACATCGACGCCGGCCGGCAGTTGTTCAACACCTCGTGCATCACCTGCCACGGCGCGAACCTGCAGGGCGTCAACGACCGCGGCCCATCGCTGATCGGCGTCGGGTCGGCGGCGGTGTACTTCCAGGTCAGCACCGGCCGGATGCCCGCCGCTGCGCAGGGAGCGGTCGAGACCCGCAAGGCCCCGAAGTTCACCGAGAAGGAGATTGAGCAACTCGGCGCCTACGTCCAGTCCTTCGGCGGCGGTCCGATGCTGCCCGAGGGCAGCCTGCGCGTCGGCGACGACCGGCTGGCCGCCGGCGGCGACCTGTTCCGACTCAACTGCGGGCAGTGCCACGGCGTCACCGGCGCCGGCGCTCCCCTCTCGGCCGGTAAGAGCGCGCCGAGCCTGCGCGACGCCACTGAGAGGCAGATCTACGCGGCCATGCTCAGCGGCCCCGAGAACATGCCGGTGTTCAACGACAACCAGCTGACACCGGACCAGAAGCGCGAGATCATCACCTACATCAGAACGCTGTACGAGTCGAAGAACCCTGGCGGCAACGGCCTCGACCGCATCGGCCCGGTGTCGGAGGGGCTGGTGATCTGGGTTCTCGGCATCGGCGCGATCATGATCGTCATCTTGTGGATCGGAGCAAAGACGTGAGCGGCCCCAACCCTCCCCACACGGAGGACGAGCTCCGCGCGATGACGACCGAGCAGGCGATGATCGCCGGCGCGGAGGAAGACGGCGTTCACGTCGTTCACCGCCGCGACCAGTTCCCGGTTCCGGGCACCAACGCGGAGAAGCGTTCCGAGCGGACGGTGTCCGCCATGTTCGTGCTGTCGGCACTCGCCGGCTTGGCATTCATCGTGGTGTTCGTCGCCGTCCCGTACCGGTATAAGACGCCCGGTCACGGACAGAACTTCCGTTTCTACACCCCCCTGCTCGGCGGCCTGCTCGGCTTGATGCTCGCCCTGGTCGGCATCGGCGCCATCCTGTGGGCCAAGTGGCTCATGCCCGAAGAAGAGCTCGTGCAGGAGCGCCATGACGAGCCCGAGGACGGCCCTGAGCAGGTGATGACGGCCGCAACGCTGATGTCGGGTATCAACGACACCGGCCTGCCTCGTCGATCGATGCTGGTTCGCTCTCTCGCCCTCGCCGGAGGCGCCGTTGCGACGGTGCCGCTCGTCGCGCTGGTTGGCGGGCTTCTCAAGAAGCCGGGCAAGACGCTCGATCACACACTTTTCGCGCCTGAGCCACTGAAGCACCCGAACGGCATCCCGATCGTCTACGCAGACGGCCGGCGGGTAAGCCCGAACGACATCCAGCCGGGCGGCCTGGAGACCGTGTTCCCAGGGGTGCCCGGTGGGGTTCAGTCGGCCAGCTCACCGACCCTGATCATCAGGCTTCGCCCCGGGCAGGGAAAGCTCATCAAGGCTCGCAAGGGACAGGCAGGCTGGGGCTGGGAGGACTTCGTCGCGTACTCGAAGATCTGCACCCACGCAGGCTGCCCAGCGTCGCTGTACGAGCAGCAGACCACCCGCCTGCTGTGCCCGTGCCACCAGTCGCAGTTCGAGGTCCTCGAGGACGCCAAGCCGGTCTTCGGCCCGGCGACCCGCAGCCTGCCTAAACTGAAGCTGGCTGTCGAGGTAGTCGACGGTGTGCAGTACTTCGTCGCGCCGCAGGATTACCAAGAGCCGATCGGTCCGGGCTTCTGGGAGCGCTCATGACTGTGTTATCCGTCGGGCTTCTCGCTAGGCGAGGCAAGCGAGCCAACTCGGAGGCGAGCGCATGAGCACGACACACGCTCCGGCGCGGCGTGGCAGCAACCCACGCACGCCGGCCGGCAAGACGGCGCTGTTCTTCGAGGAGCGCTTTCACCTTGCTGCACCGTTGCGCAAGCAGCTGAACAAGGTCTTCCCTGACCACTGGTCGTTCCTGATGGGCGAGATCGCGCTGTACTCGTTCATCGTCCTCATCCTCACCGGCACGTACCTGTCGTTCTTCTTCGACGCCTCGATGGGCGACGTCATCTACAACGGCAGCTACGTGCCGCTTCGCGGCGTCGAGATGTCGCGGGCCTATGCCTCGACGCTGCACATCTCCTTCGACGTGCGCGGCGGCCTGGTCATCCGGCAGATCCACCACTGGGCCGCGTTGTTGTTCATCGCGGCGATGCTGATCCACATGTGCCGGATCTTCTTCACCGGCGCATTCCGCAAGCCTCGCGAGGTCAACTGGCTGATCGGCCTGACGCTTCTCGTGCTCGGCGTCGTCGAGGGGTTCGCCGGCTACTCGCTGCCTGACGACCTCTTGTCGGGCACCGGCCTGCGTATTGCCGACGCGATCATCTTGTCGATTCCGCTGATCGGAACCTGGACGTCATTCCTGGTATTCGGCGGCGAGTTCCCGGGCACCGAGATCGTCGGACGCCTCTACATCGTGCACGTACTGCTCATCCCGGCCATCCTGGCCGCGCTGATCGGCGCCCACCTCGCGATCATGATCCGGCAGAAACACACGGACTTCCCAGGGCCGGGCAACTCCGAGAAGGTGGTCGCCGGGCATCGGTTCTTCCCGACCTTTGCGACCAAGGCCACGGGCTTCTTCTTCATCGTGTTCGGCCTGCTCGCCGCCCTTGGCGGGCTCGCCCAGATCAACCCGGTGTGGCTGTTCGGCCCGTACAACCCGGCGCAGGTCTCCTCCGGCTCGCAGCCGGACTGGTACATGGCGATGCTTGACGGGTCTACCCGTCTGTTCCCGTCCTGGGAGATCCGACTATGGGGGCACACGCTTCCGGCGCTGTTCTGGCCGACTGTCGTGTTGCCCGGCGTGCTGATCGGCATGGCGGGTGCGTACCCGTTCCTCGAGGCGAAGCTGACCAAGGACCGAGCAAGGCACAACCTCCTGCAGCGCCCGCGCGACGTCCCGGTGCGGACCAGCCTCGGCGCGATGGCGCTGACGTTCTGCTTCGTGCTGTTCGTGTCCGGTGGCAACGACCTGATCGCCAAGGCGTTCGACATCTCGTTGAACGCGATGACCTGGGGTGGCCGCATCGCGGTGCTGGTGCTGCCGCCGCTGGCCTACGTCGTCACCTACCGGCTCTGCCTCGGGCTGCAACGCCATGACCGCGAGGTGCTCGAGCACGGCATCGAAACCGGCATCATCAAGCGGCTGCCGTCGGGTGAGTTCATCGAGGTACATCAGCCGCTCGGTCCGGTCGACGAGCACGGCCACGGCGTGCTCACCTACGAAGGAAGCGCGGTACCGAAGCGGATGAACCAGCTCGGCACCGGGCGACTCCCCTACCTGCGCGGCTTCTTCTACCCCGCAAAGGAGAAGGCTGAGATCCAGGCCGCGATCGACGAACTCGAGGCAGCCGAGTCCGAGTCCGAGAAACACGCCGAACTCACCGACTAGTTCGTAACCGCTGCGCCCGCCCGGGCGCAAGCACAGCGCCCTCCCTGCCGTTGCCAGCGGGGAGGGCGCTGTTGTACCTGCCTTCGCCTTGTCGCGCTGGTCACGCCGACACAGGTCGACCCTGGCCACGACGCCATGGCTGGCCCGGCGCCCCGCCGAACGCACCGACTCCGTAGGGAAGACCCGGTTGGGGCCCGTGGGTAACTCCCGGGCTGGCCAGGACGGATGGCACACTGCACGGCTGTCAGCGGCCGGGCATAGCGTGCGTGTACGCACGACCAAGAACGCGAAGGAGCGTCATGACCACCCTGACCGAACGCCCGAATACCGCGCTGCTCGTCGTCGACGTCCAGTACGGCGTCATGGCCGGCACACACAACCGCGACGGCATCATCGCCAATATCGCCGTCCTGGTCGACAAAGCCAGGGCCGAGAACGTGCCCATCGTGTGGGTGCAGCACTCCTCCGACGACATGCCCGAAGGCAGCGACGGCTGGCACTACGTCGCCGAGCTCAGTCGACAAGATTCCGAGCCCGTAGTCCACAAGCGCTACGGCGACTCCTTCGACGACACCGACCTCGAGGCCGTCCTCGCGCAGCGCAAGGTAGGTCGGCTGATCGTCGCCGGGGCGCAGACCGACGCATGCATCCGGTCGACGCTGCACGGAGCGATCGTGCGGGGCTACGACGCGACGCTCGTCAGCGATGCCCACACCACCGAGGACCTCACCCAGTGGGGCGCCCCCACCCCCGACAAGGTCATCGACCACACGAATCTGTACTGGCAGGATCACACCGCTCCCGGGCGTAACGCCGGAACGGTCAGCACGGATTCGGTCAACTTCGGCTGAGATTTGCTTAAGGACCCGCGTGTTGATCGCGCGCTCCACGAGTGCGGCCACGGCCCGCGTTATCTGTTCAATGGTGCGTTGTCTGTTGAGTGGTGCGTTATCTGTTCAGTGGTGCGTTACAGCGCGCCACTCGAAGCGAAACGCACCACTCAACTGATTGGACCAGCTCAGGAGAGGGGCTTGCGGCCGCCGACGTAGTACTCGAACAGCAACCCACCCACCGTGGCCAGTATGCCGGCCAGCGCAATGAACAGCAGCCAGATCTGCATGAACGCCATCGCGGTGGCAGCCAGCGTGGCCGCCAGCCCAATGCCGAGCGGCCAGTAGCTTCCCGGGCTGAAGAAGCCGAGTTCACCGGCACCTTCGGCGATCTCGGCGTCCGGGCGGTCCTCCGGACGCGGATCGATCCGGCGGGAGACGAACCAGAAGAACGAACCGGCGATGCTGCACAGCCCACCGGACAGGATCAGGGCGGCAAGCCCGGCGACCTCGATGTGTCCGTCGGTCTTGTTCGACCAGAACCCGTACACGGCCGCCATCACCCAGCAGAACACTGCTATGAACAGGAAGACACGTGCCTCGATCTTCATCGCAGGTCCTAATTCGACGCTTGCCGGGCGGAGCGGTTTGTGTTGAACGGGTGGGTCGTCGTCGCGTAGGGAGCCTCGCCGATCGCCTGCAGCGCACGCGCCTGGCGTGCCGGGTCGGCCGGACCGAGTGCTCCGAGCGCATCGAGGTACTGCACGAACTTGTCCGGATCGACAACGCGAACCTCGAAGTTCATCTGCGAGTGATAAGTGCCGCACAGCTCGGCGCAGCGACCCACGAAGTGCCCGTTCGAGGTCGCTGTGATCTCGAACTGGTTGTCGCGGCTCGTGCTGGCGGTGCCGAACGGGAGGATGTCTCGCTTGAACAGGAACTCTGGCACCCAGAAGGAGTGGATTACGTCTTCAGAGTGCTCGATGAAGCGGACCGTCTCGCCGCGTGGCAATACCAGGATCGGGATCTCGGTGGACGATCCGACGGTCGACAATGCCTGCGGCGGCGTCGCGCCCGGGAAGTTGGTAGCGGTGCCGTGGTTCTGGTCGTATTCGAACTGCCAGTTCCACTTGAACGCATCGACCGTGACGGTGACGTCCGGGTTCTTCGTCCGCTTGTCGACGTAGTTCTCGGTGACGACCGTGTAGTAGAAGAGGCCGGCGATGATCACGAACGGCGTGATCGTGTACGCCCACTCCAGCGGCAAGTTGTACTTGGTCTGCTTGGGCAGCTCGGTAGTGGAGTGGCGCCGGTAGTAGCGGCCGCACGCCCAGAAGATCAGCCCCCACACCAGGATGCCGACGATGAGCGCGGTGACCGACGACCACGTCCACAGCACGCGCATCTTCTCGGCCTGCTTGGTGACGCCGGTGGGCCACCCGAACCGGAGTTTCTTCTCGACATCGCTGGACGAGCATCCGGTCAGCAGCAAGGAGAGCGACGCAGTGAGCAGGCCGAGGCGGGTGACGCGAGCCAATCGCCTGCGTTGCACCGGGACCACCTCTCCACGCGGTTCGTGGGCCCCTTTAGGGACCGTTCGGAGCGTACTGGACCACCTGGCTCGGACCGGCGAGGGGTGCCCGCTCAGCCGGAGATCGGCGCGTGGCATTCCCAGGATCCGCGCGGGCCCGAAGCTGGATCCGCGCGGGCCGGAAGGTGGCTACCGTGATGTCGTGCCCGGCTACCTGGATGCCGCCTCCGCCGTACCGCTGCATCCTGTGGCGCGCGAGGCCCTGCTCGCCGCACTCGACGACGGTTGGGCTGATCCCGGACGGCTCTACGGGGCAGGGCGCCGCGCCCGCCTGCTGCTCGACGCCGCCCGCGAATCGGTCGCGGAATCGGTCGGCTCGCGTCCGGACGAGGTGAGCTTCACCGCCAACGGGACCCAGGCACTGCACGCCGCGGCGCTGGGCACTCTCGCCGCGAACCGGCGGCGGGGCCAGGTCTTCGTGCACTCCGCCGTCGAGCACTCCGCGCTGCTGCACGCCGCCGAAGCGCACGTCACCGCAGGCGGACACGCCCAGTCCATCGCCGTCGACCACCTCGGGCGGGTCGACGCCGGCGAGTTCGTCGACGCGGCCGCTCGGCCGGGAGTCGCGGCCGCCGCCATTCAGGCCGCCAATCACGAGGTCGGCACGATCCAGCCGGTCGGCGAGATCGCCGCCGCGCTGCCGGAGGTGCCGCTCGTCGTCGACGCCACCCAGACGCTCGGCCATGCCGACGTACCCAGCGGGTGGTCCGTGCTGGCGGCGGACGCCCGCACCTGGGGTGGACCGCCGGGCGTCGGGGTGCTCGTGGTGCGCGCCGCGACCCGCTGGACATCGCCCTACCCGGCAGACGATCGCGAATCGGGGCGCATCCCGGGCGTCCCCGACGTCGCGGCAGTGGTGGCCGCCGCGGCGTCGCTGCGTGCCGTTCGCGCTGCCCAAGCCGCCGAAGCGGCACGGTTGGCGGCCTTGGTCGACCGCATCCGCACCACAGTTGCCGCGACCGTGCCCGACGTCGAGGTACTCGGTGATCCGGTGCGCCGACTCCCCCACATCGTCACGTTCTCCTGCCTGTACGTGGACGGCGAGGTGCTCCTCACCGGTCTGGACCGCCGCGGATTCGCCGTCTCGTCGGGATCCTCGTGCACCTCGTCCACGCTCGAGCCCTCACACGTGCTCGTCGCGATGGGCGCCCTCACTTCGGGCAACATCCGGGTCTCGCTGCATCACGCCACGACCGAGGCGGAGGTCACGCAGTTCCTCGAGGTCCTGCCGGGCGTCGTGGCCGATGTCCGCGCCGAACTCGGCGCGGCCGGCCTGTGACGCTGGACTGCCGCGGACGGCGGTGCCCGCTGCCGATCCTCGACCTGGCACGGCACATCGCCGACGTCGCCGTCGGCGAGACGATCACCGTCGAGGCCGACGACCCGGCCGCCCGCCCCGATATCGCGGCCTGGTGCCGGATGCGCGGCCACGAGAACGTCGCCGAATCGGTGGCGCCGGACGGCACTCCGGCCTTCACCGTCCGCCGCCTGCACTGAGCGCGCGCCGCCACCCGCCTTGTCATAGCTCGTCACCTAGCGGAAACGCGCGGCGGCGTGGTGCGTTACAGAGGTCCCCCGCCCGTCGGGGATACTTGGCCGCGTGTGTGGGCTGATCGGATTCCTCTCCGCTGATGGCAATGCCGCGAGCGTCAAGGCCGACGTGGACGGTTCGCTCGCATGTATGCGCCATCGCGGCCCCGACGAAGGCGGCGTGTGGTCCGACGACGACGTGGTCATCGGCTTTCGGCGTCTGTCGATCATCGACATCGACCTCTCCCACCAGCCACTCCCCTACCTGAGCGGCCGCTACCACCTGATCTTCAACGGCGAGATCTACAACTACATCGAGTTACGTGAGCGGCTCGCCCGTGATTTCGGCGCGATGTTCGAGACCGACGGAGACGGTGAGGCGATCGTCGCCGGCTACCACTATCTCGGCGAGAAGGTGGTCCGCGAACTGCGCGGCATGTTTTCCTTCCTGATCTGGGATTCCCAGGAGCGTGTGCTTTTCGGCGCGCGCGACTGGTTCGGGATCAAGCCGCTGTACTCGTACCTCGACGAGCGCGGCGCGTTCTTCGCCAGCGAGAAGAAGTCGCTGCTGCACGTCGCAACAGACGAAACGTCGGCCGCTGTCGACACCGAGGCGCTGCAGCACTACCTGACTTTGCAGTACGTTCCCGAGCCCGCGTCGATGCATAGGCGGATCCGTCGCGTCGAGTCCGGGACGTACTTCACCATGCGGCCCGGCGAGCAACCGAAGTTCCGCCGCTATTTCCATCCCGACTTCGCGATCCGGCAGGTCGACGAACCGGAGAAGCTCTACCGCGAGATCACCGAGGTGCTCGAGGACTCCGTCGAGAAGCACATGCGCGCCGACGTCACGGTCGGCTCGTTCCTGTCCGGCGGCATCGACTCCACGGCCATTGCCGCATTGGCGAAACGACACAACCCGAAGCTGCTGACGTTCACGACCGGCTTCGAGCGCGAGGGCTTCTCCGAGATCGACGTCGCCGCCGAGTCGGCCGCCGCGATCGGCGTCGAGCACATCACCAAGGTGGTCAGCCCGCAGGAGATGATGGACACGCTGCCGCTCATCGTCTGGTACCTCGACGATCCGGTCGCCGACCCGGCGCTCGTACCGCTGTACTTCATCGCCCGCGAGGCGCGCAATCACGTCAAGGTCGTCCTGTCCGGTGAGGGCGCCGACGAGCTGTTCGGCGGTTACACCATCTACCGCGAGCCGATCAGCCTGCGCGCGTTCGAGCGCACGCCGAAGCCGCTTCGCCGTGGCCTGGGCCGCATCGGCGAGCAACTGCCCGCGGGCATGCGCGGCAAGGACCTGCTGCGGCGGGCGTCGATCGGCATCGAGGAGCGCTACTACGGCAACGCGCGCATCTTCCGTCCTGATGAGATGAAGGGGCTGCTGCGCACCTTCGATCCGGCCGTGTCCTACATGGACGTGACCGCGCCGCTGTATCGCGCCACCACGCATCTCGACGACTCGACGCGGATGCAGTACGTCGACCTGTTCACCTGGCTGCGCGGCGACATCCTCGTCAAGGCCGACAAGATGACGATGGCCAATTCCCTCGAACTGCGCGTGCCATTCCTTGATGTCGAGGTGTTCGGCGTCGGGTCGTCGATCCCGACACGCGAGAAGATCACCAAGGAGACGACGAAGTACGCGCTGCGTCGTGCGCTGGAAGACGTCGTCCCCCCGCACGTGCTCAACCGGGCCAAGCTCGGCTTCCCCGTGCCGATCCGACACTGGCTGCGCGATGAGATGTATGACTGGGCGCGGGCGATCATCACCGAATCCCAGGCGGACGACCTCATCGATCGCGACGCCGCGCTGCGCCTGCTCGATGCCCATCGCGAGGCCAAGATCGACTATTCGCGCAAGATCTGGACAGTACTCGTCTTCCTGATCTGGCACGGGATCTTCGTCGAGGACCGCATCCATCCGGAGATTCCCGAGCCGGTCTACCCAGTTCGGCTCTAGATGTACGCCGGCGACTTCACCGGCGTGGCCACCCTCGTCTATGCCCCGCACCCCGACGGCGACGCCGACCCCGGCGAGGTCGTCTGGACGTGGGTCCCGTTCGAAGACGACCCCGCGCAGGGCAAGGACCGTCCCGTGCTCGTCATCGGCCACCACGGCCCACTACTGCTCGCGCTGATGCTGACCAGCAAGGACCATGATCGCGATGCCGCGGACGAAACCCGGCACGGCCGGCACTGGATCGATATCGGCTCGGGTGACTGGGACAGGCAGGGCCGCCCCAGCGAAGTGCGGGTGGATCGCATCCTGCAGATCGACCCGCACGCGGTGCGGCGCGAGGGAGCCGCACTCGACCGGCGCCGCTTCGACGACGTCGCCCAAGCCGTGCGGGCCACCAACCGGTGGGACGTCTAGGCGGGTTGGCCCTCGCCCGCCGCGGAAATGCCTCAGTCGATGTTGGCCAGGTGCGGCAGGACGTCGGCGGCGACCTCGTCGCCGTAAGACTCCGCGAGCCGCTCGACGAAATCGGCCTTCTTGACCTCGTACTCCTGGCCACCGGCCGTTTCGAGCACGAGGGTGGCGAGCAGACAGCCGACCTGAGCCGCACGCTCCCATTCCAGCCCCCAGGCGCGCGCGGCGAGGAAACCGGCGCGGAAGCCATCGCCGACACCGGTCGGGTCGACCTTGGCGTGCTCGCGGGCGACCGGCACGTTCACGGTCGGCATGTCGCGCCCGCGGATCTCGACCCCCTTCGAACCGAGAGTCGTCACCTGGACCTCCACGCGCGCGAGTACCTCGCCCGCGGACAGGCCCGTCTTGGATTCCAGCAGGCTCTTCTCGTAGTCGTTGGTGAACAGCAGGCTCGCGCCGTCGATGAGATCGCGGAGCTCGTCACCGCTCATCCGCGCGATCTGCTGGGACGGGTCGGCGGCGAACCGGTAGCCGTGCTCGCGGCATTCGGCGCTGTGCCGGGTCATCGCCGCAGGGTCGTCCGCACTGATCAGAACCAGGTCGACGCCGGCGCGCTCGACGGCGGGCCGAAGCTCGATGTTTCGGGCTTCACTCATCGCCCCGGCGTAGAACGAGGCGATCTGGCACATCTCCTCGTCGGTCGTGCACACGAAGCGGGCGGTGTGATGGTCGGCCGAGATGTAGACCGACTCGCAGTCGACCCCGTTGCCCTCGAGCCATGAGCGGTACTCGCCGAAGTCGTGGCCGGCGGCGCCGATCAGCACCGGTGACTCACCGAGCTGAGCCATGCCGAAGGCGATATTGGGCGCCACGCCACCGCGGCGTACGACCAGATCGTCGATCAAGAACGACAAAGACACCTTGTGCAGATGCTCGGCAAGCAGCTGCTCGCTGAACTTGCCGGGAAAATGCATCAGGTGATCGGAGGCAATAGAACCGCTGACTAGTACGGGCACGGCAGGCACGCTACCCAATCGTGTCCAGGAACCGGAAAACCGTCCGATTCGTCGTGTGCCGGTAGGCACCAGCCGGCGCCTGATTGTACGGACTCATTCGGCCGGTCGCAGCCAGCCACAACCGGAGCCGAATGGCTCTCAGGCACCCTGATCAGGGCGCCTCAGCGGCACGTGCGGCCCGTATATGGTCGGCGAGTCGGCCGACCTGGTCGAGATCGGCCGAATCGAGCGTGCCCCACCAATCCGGCGGCTCGTAGAGCCTGGCCCGAATCGCCGCGAGTTCGGCCTCTCCGGCGGCAGTGAGCGCGACGACGCGCACCCGCCGATCGCCGGGTAGTGGGCGTCGCTCGACGAGGCCTTTGTCTTCGAGGCGATCGACCATCCAGGTGACGGTCGATGCGTCCGAGCGCCACATCTCGGCCAGCGCGCGCATCGGCACGCCCTCGCCGGGTGTGAGCTTGACCAGCGACTTGATCTCGCCGCCGGTCAGCCCCTGCGAGCTGAGGACCGCGATATTGCGGTCGTGGACGTCGAGAACGGCTGCGTGGATGAGCTGCCACAACTCGGCGCTTCGCTTGGTGACCCTCTTGCGTGCCACCGCCCAGACCCTACACGAGCACTCCGATATTTCGATGACTAAGATAATCCGAGTACCTGTACCTCTCTCAATGGAGATTCGCATGACTGAACGTCCTGACAACGACCGGCCCGTATTCGCCGTGATCGGCGGTAGTTCCGGCATCGGACTGGGCGTCGCGCGGGTCCTTCTGCGTACCGGAGCGGCCGTGGTGCTCGTCGGGCGCTCCCCCGAACGGCTACTTGCGGCCGAACAGGAACTGGCCAGTCCGGGTCAGGTGCGGACGGCGGCCGCAGATGTCACCGACGAAGATCAGGTGCGGCGGTTCTTCGACGACACCGGCATGCTCGACCACATCATCGTGACCGCTGCCGATGTCGCCGGCTACCGGCTGATCGACTCGATGGAGATCGCAGACGCACGCCGGCTCATCGACTCCAAACTGATCGCGGCGCTGCTGATTGCCAAGCATGCGCCGACACACCTGCGCGAGGGCGCTTCCATAACGTTCACCGGCGGCATCGCGACCGAACGGCCCGCGCCGGGCGGATCGGTCGTCGCGGCCGTCAACAGCGCGCTGACCGGACTCGCGCGTGCGCTGGCCCTCGAACTGGCGCCGATCCGCGTCAACGTGTTGTCGCCGGGTTGGGTCGATACGCCCGTGTGGGAGAAGGTCGCCGGGCCGAGAAAGGACGCGATGCTCGAGGACATGGCTCGTCGCCTGCCGGTCGGGCGCACCGGCACGCCCGAGGACATCGGCGAGGCAGCGCTGTTCGTGACGAGCGCCAGGCATCTGACGGGCGCAGTCTTGCCGATCGACGGCGGCCAGCGTCTGGTCTGAGGCCGCGACGGTGCCCGCATTGCCTCTGGGCACACAGATCGTGCCGGCCGGGCCGAGGGCGCAGCACCCCGTCGGCGACGCGCGAACTTGTTAATGTTCGCAACGTGAGCGCGATGCAGGCTGCGACGTACCGACCGCCCGTCCGGCCGGCCGCGCCCGACCCCAACGCCGAGGAGCACGACCGATGACCGGCGAGGAGCCCGCGAACCCGGTGGACACCGAGCCGGGCCGGCCCGCGGGGCGGCTGCGCAATACCCGCCAGGCCGCGGCCGTCGAGGCCGTGCTGCGCGACGCGGACGGATTCCGCACGGCCCAGGACCTGTTCGCCGAACTGCGCCGGCGCGGGGATCGGATCGGCCTGACAACCGTCTACCGGCACCTGAACCAACTCGCCGAACGCGGCAGCGCAGACGTCGTGCACAGCGCGGAGGGCGAATCGCAGTTCCGGTTGTGCGGAATAGGCACGGCATCGCACGGAGCGCCCGCTGGGCACCATCACCACCTCGTGTGCCGCGTCTGCGGACGCAGCGTCGAGGTCAGCGGACCTGAGGTCGAGAAATGGGCCGACCGAGTGGCTGCCGCGGCCGGTTATACCGAGATCAGCCACACCATCGAGGTATTCGGCCTGTGTCCTGAGCATTCGACGCGCCAGTCCGGTCGGGTGCGCCGCAACTGACCCGTCAACCCCGTGCCGCCGTCAGGTCGGAACGGAGGCCTCGCCGATCATCTCGGTATCGACACGCAGCTCGCGACGCGTGAACCGCCTGCGCCGGCCGACGCTGCTCAGTGCGGCAAGCGCGTATTCCGCCGCGGCGAATGCCATGATCGCGAAGCTCGCCGGGAGCCTTGGCGCGGCGTATGCCAGACACAGGCCGGCCCACACCGCCGCCACCGCAAGCAGCGCCGACAACGCCAGCGCCCGCCAGGGCCGGTCCGTCAGACGTTGGGCCGCCGCGGCCGGCGCGGCGAGCAGACCGAACAGCAGCAGCGCGCCAACCGCCTGGCTGGCCTCGGCCGCGGTCGCCCCGACGATCGCGAGAAACAGCGGCCCGAGCAGGCGCACCGGAACGCCCCGTGCGGCGGCGACGGCCGGGTCGAGGCTGGCGAACAGCAATGGGCGGGCTACGGCGAGCAGTACGACGATCAGGCCGATCGCGATCCACGCTGCGGCGGCAGCCGCGCCGCGGCTGATGCCGAAGATCGAACCGAACAACACGTTCACGTTCGCAGCGCCGTTGCTCGTGCTCGCGTGGTTCGTGTAGATGGCCAGGAAGAAGACGCCCAACCCGAGCACCCAGGCGAAGGTGGTGCCGATGACGACGTCGTCGGCCACACCGCGGCCACCCAGCAGGCCAAGACCCAGGCCGACCGCGATGGTCGCCGCGAACAGCCCGAACCGCAGATCGACCCCCGCCGCGAGCGCCGCGAGCGCGCCGGCGTACGCGACGTGCGACAGCGCGTCGCCGGCGAACACCTGCCCACGCAGCACCACGAAGTAGCCCACGAGGCCAGACAGCAACCCGATTGCGGTGCCCGCCACGAACGCGTGCTGGATGAAGGGATGCGACAGCATGTTGGCCAGGCCGGAGATCGGGCCGACAGCAAGTGTGCTCATGCCGCGGTCCCCGACACGAGAGGCCGCGGACTCTCTCCGTGCCGGACTCGGCCGAGCCGGTCCATCACGGCGCGATAAATGATTGCCAGCAGGTACGCGCCGAACGCGAGGCTCGTCACCCAGAAGCCGATCGGATACGGCGAGAAGAAGGCGATCCCCTCACCGATCCAGGTGACCAGCAACGCGAGTCCGATCGAGAGGGCCAGCCCCAATGCCGGGCGCGCTGTGAGCCGACTTGCGGTCGCCGCTGGCGCGACCAGCAAGGAGAACACCAGCAGGCTGCCCGTGACCTGGCTGGTTCCCGCCGCGGCGATCGCCAGCAGAACGAGGAATGCCGTACCGACCAACCGAACCGGCACGCCGCGCGCCCGCGCCACATCAGGGTCGATGCTCGTGAACAGCAGCGGGCGCCCGAGCGCCGCAAGCACAGCCAGGCATCCACCACCGGCCACCAGCAAGACGATGACCTGGCGGTCGGTGACGCCGGTGATAGTGCCGAACAGCAAGCTGTTCAGGCCGTTGAGGAATCCCTTGTAGAGGCTGACGAACAGGAACCCACATGCCAGCGCGAATGCCTGCACGGTTCCGATGACGGCCGATTCCTCGCCGGATCTACCGAGCGTGGCCGTAGCGCGACCCGCGCCGGGCAGCGCCGCGATGACCAGTGCGGCCGCGATGCAGAAGCCGAAGTAGCCGAAGCCGGTGCTGATGCCGAGCCAGGTGGCCGCAGCGGCGCCGGGGAAGCCGATCAGAGCCAGAGTGTGGCCGGCAAACGCCTGCCGGCGCAGCACCATGAAGTACCCGATCGCGCCCGCCACGACGGCCACGATCGTGCCTGCGCGAAGCGCATTGAGCATGAAGTGGAAGCTCAGCAACTGACGCACGTCGTCAACGAGATTCCATGTCAATTCGGTGCTCACGTGCGCGCTCGCAGCGTCGCAGGGGCAACGCAGCGCGACGGTAGGCGGCGCGTCATGCGGGTGCCCGGTGGTGGGTGTGCATGTCGGGCTGGCCGACGACGACCAGGCGCCCGGCGCGGTCGTGTAGGACGTCGATGGGGGTGCCGTAGAGCATGGTCAGCGTGTCGGCGGTGATCACCTGCTCCGGCGGGCCCATGACCGCACCGCCGTGCGCGAGATAGATGACCTGATCGAGATACGGCAGGATCGGATTCACGTCGTGCGCAACCAGCATCACCGCGACCCCCTGGGTGCGGCACACCGACTGGATGAGCGCACTCACCGACGCCTGGTTGGTGACGTCGAGGCTGTCGAGCGGCTCGTCGAGCACGAGCAGTTCCGGTTGGCGCACCAGCGCCTGCGCGATGAGCAGGCGCTGTTGCTCGCCGCCTGAGCATTGCCCGATGGGACGGTGCGCATAGCCTTGCGCACCGACGAGGTCGACGACCTCGTTGACCCGCTCACGCGCGGCACGCGCGCGTCGGCTCGACGGCCACGCCGGCAACGGTGTGCCCCACCGATCGCCGTCCCAGCCGAGACGAACTATGTCGATGCCGCGCACCCGCGTCGCCGGATCGAAGGCTCGCCGCTGCGGCAGATAGCCGATGCGTGCGTTGTGCCGCCCGGGACGCGAACCGAGCACCTGTAGGTTCCCGGCGCCGATCGGCTGCAGGCCGAGGATCGCCTTGAGCAGGGTCGACTTGCCGACGCCGTTCGGGCCGAGCACCGCGGCGAACTCGCCCGCGTGAACGCGCAGCGTGACATCGGACCAGATGGTGCGCCCACCGATGGTCGCCGACACGTGTTCCATGGCCACAACCGCCGCCGCACCGGCCGAATGCGGCCCCTGGGGCGTGTCGGTCACCGGCTCAGTATCCGGGCTGCCGATAGACCTCGTCATGCCTTGCTCATCTCCCCAGAGCCTGGTCGAGCGCGGCTTCAAGCGCGCGCAGTTGCGCCACCTGCCAGTCCTGGAAGCTGGCGCCGGCAGGCGCGAGGGTCTCGGTGACTGTCGAGACCGGGATGCCCGCCTGCTTCGCCGCGGCAACCTGTGCTGACACGTCAGGCGTGGCGTTCTGACTGTTGAACACGTAGACCTTGATCATCCTCGCGCTGATCTGCTGATCGATCCTCGACTTGTCGGCCGCCGACGGGTCGGTGCCCTCGCTGATCGCCTTGAGGAAGCTCGCCGGTGTGACCAGATCCAGGCCGAGCGCATCGGCGAGGGGCGTGAAGATGCTCTCGCTCGCGCCGACCGGCGTGCCTGCGTACCTGGCCCTGATGTCTGCGATCAGCCGGTGATACTCGGCCAGATCGGTGTTCTCGAATGCGCTTCGACGGCCGGCGAAGTACGTGGCATCGGCCGGGTCCGCCTTCTGCAGCGCGGCTGTGATCGCGTCGGCAACCTGGTCGACATCGTTGGGCGAGTACCAGCGATGCGGGTTGCCGCTGCCCGGCACGCCGACCAGCTTGCCGACGTTGATCACAGTGCCGGAAGAGTCGGAGTTCGCGGCGACCGTCTTCGCTGCCCAGGAGTCGTAACCGATGCCGTTCTCGACGAACACCTGTGCGCGGGCGATGGTGCGGCCGTCGGCCGGCGTGGGCTCGTAGTCGTGCGGGTCGGTGTCGGGGTCCGTGATGATCGACGTCGCATGTACGCGCGTGCCGCCCAACTGCGCCAGGATGCTGCCCCAGGTGTTGATGCTCGCCGCTACGGCGAGCACTCTGCTGCCCCCCTGCCCGGTGCCGCCCGGACCACCGTCTGCTCCGCGGGTTGTGCCGCATGACGTCACGGCCATCGCGGCGGCGACTACGGCGGCAGTCGCCACAACAACCCGGCGAAGCATGGATCTCCCTGCGCTGATCGAGGTCGGATCTCGTCGCGCCGCGGGCGGCGTGACGTCCTAGCGACAGCTAATCCTAAAATGGAATCCATTGTCAACTAGGAATGCCGCCGATCCCCTCGTCCGGACAAAGAAAGGACCTTCCCGCACATCGTGGGATGCGCAGGAAGGTCTTTCGCTGCACGCAGCCGGCTCGTCAGCCGGCAGGTGTTGTCAGCCGCAGAAGGAGTTGCCGCAGGCGCAGCCGCCCGAGGCATTCGGGTTGTCGATGGTGAAGCCCTGCTGCTCGATGGTGTCGGTGAAATCGATCGTGGCGCCGACGAGGTACGGAGCGCTCATGCGGTCGACGACGACGGGAACGCCGGCATCGATGTCGAGGTCGCCGTCGAGGCTTCGCTCGTCGAAGAAAAGCTGGTACTGCAGGCCCGAGCAACCGCCGGGCTGGACCGCAACGCGCAACCGCAGGTCGTCTCGACCTTCTTGCTCGAGCAGTGCGCGGACCTTCGTCGCAGCGAATTCGGTAAGCGACAGACCGGTTGCGGGCGCCTGCGCCGGAGCGCTGGTGAGCTCGACGCTGGTGGTATCTGTTGCGGACATCTGACTCCCCGGTCGTGGGCGGGTGGAACTCTTACTTCGGCGCAACCCGGCCGCGCCAGGAAGCTATTCCCAGCATACGCGCGCAGATCATCCTGATCGGACTTCGCCACCGACCACCGTAACCGAGATCGGGGTGAGACCCGAAGGTGCAGGGCCGGAAAGCCGATGGCCGCTCGCGTCGAAGCGCGATCCGTGGCACGGGCAGGAAAAGCCTGCGCTCGGCGAGACGAATGTCACCGGGCAGCCCTGATGCGGGCAGGTGGCGTCGTATGCCGTGAATGCCCCGGGCTGCAACTGAAGCACCCAGTCGGTGTGCCCGGTGACCGGATCGCGAACCTGAGTGCCTCCGCCGACCGGAACGTCGGCTGCGTTCGCCAACGCGTGGCCACTCTGGCCGGCCGGCACAGGTGCCGGTGCCGTCGACGGGGAACGCCGAAACAGCGACGAACCACCCGCCAATGCAGCGCCGAGCAGCGCAACCGCGCCACCGAGCAGCGCACGCCGGGTGCGGTCCTCGCCGGGTGCCGGATGCCGCTCGCGAACGTCGTCGAGCCACGCGTCCAGTGACAGCACGCCCGCCGCGCCACCGAGCAGCAACGGCGTGAGCGCGGACAGGTACACGACGTCAGCGCTGGTGAACCACGGTTCGGCGTTCCAGCTCACCGTGAGCCACAGCGACAATGACAGCACCATGCCGCCGGCCGCCGCGATCCTGGTGAACAGGCCGAGCAGGACGCCCAGGCCCACGGCGATCTCGGCGAAGGCCATCAACAGGCCAAACGCGAAACCGTGGTCGACGACGGGCCCGAGCAGCGATCCGATCGGACTGCCGTGCCGTACCGCAACGACCGTCGCATGGATCGACATCGGCGACGTGCCGTCCAGGAAGTGCCGGTCCGCGATCTTGGAAATGCCCGCATAGAGGAAGACGACGCCGAGGAACGCTCGTAGGGGCAGCATCATCCACCCGGGCCCGGAGAACCGCGTGGGCAGCACCTGGCCTCCTTCCGCCGTGCGAGTCGCCACATTGGAGCACGTGGTCATGTGCGATACGTAGATTGGTGCCGTGACGTTCACCGAACCGCAGTCAACGCCCCTCGCCCTGCTTCTACTCGGACGCGGCGCCGATCCGCGATCCGAGCGTGGGGTCGACTGTCCGGGTGACCTACCGCCGGCATCTGACCCGGATCTGGTCGAACGGGCCAGGGCCGCGAAGGCGGCGCTGGGCGATCAGGTCTTCGTGCTCGGCCATCACTACCAGCGTGACGAGGTGATCCAGTTCGCCGACGTCACCGGCGACTCGTTCAAGCTCGCCCGCGACGCTGCGGCGCGCCCGGACGCCGACTACATCGTCTTCTGCGGCGTGCACTTCATGGCCGAGTCCGCCGACATCCTCACCGCGCCGAGTCAGCAGGTGATCCTGCCCGACCTCGCAGCCGGCTGCTCCATGGCCGACATGGCGACCGGCCAGCAGGTGCTCGACGCCTGGGACGTCCTCACCGACGCGGGTGTCGCTGACGTGACCATCCCGGTCACGTACATGAACTCCTCGGCCGCCATCAAGGGATTCACCGGCGCCCACGGCGGAACGGTATGCACGTCGTCGAACGCCGAACGCGCCCTGCGCTGGGCATTCGAGCAGGGTGAGAAGGTGCTGTTCCTGCCCGACCAGCACCTGGGCCGCAACACCGCAGTGCTCGAACTCGGCCTCTCCCTCGACGACTGCGTGCTCTTCGACCCGCACAAACCGGGCGGTGGCCTGAGCTCCCAGCAGTTGCGCGAGGCGAAGATGATCCTGTGGCGCGGGCATTGCTCGGTGCACGGCCGCTTCAGCGCGGACAACGTCGACGAGATACGAGCCCGCGTCCCAGACGTCAACATCCTGGTGCACCCGGAGTGCCGCCACGAGGTCGTGCTGAAGGCCGATCTGGTCGGTTCCACCGAATTCATCATCAAGACACTCGACGCTGCGCCCTCCGGTTCGTCGTGGGCCGTCGGCACGGAACTGAACCTGGTCCGCCGGCTGGCCGACCGGCACCCGGACAAGCACATCGCGTTTCTGGAGAAGACCGTTTGTTACTGCGCGACGATGAACCGCATCGACCTGCCGCACCTGGTCCATTCCCTCGAGTCGCTCGTTCGCGGTGAGGTGGTCAATCGCATCACGGTCGACGGATCGGTTGCCGACAACGCACGCGCTGCCCTCGATCGGATGCTGGCCCTTCCCCAGACCACCGCTACTCTCGACTAGGTGAAGCCGCTACGCCGCCGCACCGCCACCCCGGAGCCGGATCCCACACCGCGCGAACCGTCCGCCGACGTCGTCACCGGCAAGGGACGACCTACCCCGAAGCGACGCGACACAACCCCGCAGCGTGGACCGGTACAGGCGCCGAAGACGCGCAAGGAGGCATACCGGTGGCAGAAGCAGCAGACCAAGCGCGGGGGTTCGAGTTCGGCCGCCACCGGTAAGCCGATGACCAACCAGGCATTCCGCGAGGCCCTGCGGCGCGGCGACCCGGCCGCGCTGCCTAAGCGCGATCAGGGCCCGGTGCGCAAAATCGCCCGTGACTGGGTCGACTCACACCGGATGCTCTCTAACTACATGCTGATCTTGTTCCCGCTGATGATCGTCGGCTACTTCATCCCGTACCTGAACATCGCCGTCATCGCCCTGCTGTTCACGATCGTTGTCGAGTGGTACCTCACCGGCAGGCGGATCCGGAACCTGGCGCTCTCGCGCCTGGACCGCGTGCGGGAGGGCCCGTGGTCGATCGCCTTCTACGCCGGGAGTCGGGCCTACATGCCCCGTCGCTGGCGGATGCCGGCCCCTCAGGTGCGGTTCGGCGACGCGATCTGACCAGGGAGCCCTCAGCCGCCGCTTCGTGTCACGACCAGCGCGGCGATCTTCGTCATGATCTCGTTGCGCTTGGCGGCCGGCACCACGCTGCTGGCCACGCTGACAGCGACCGCGCGCTGACCTGAGGCCACAACGAGAAGCGGGACGTCGTAGCCGCTCGACCTGCCGCCGACCAGGATCGAGCCGTCATGCCCGGCCACCGTGGTCGCGGTCAGGGCTGCCCCGTGGTCGCGGTAGTCCGTGAGCGTAACGGCGGCGCGGCGCGCTGCCTGGGCCGGCGTGTTGTAGAGGCTGACGGTGACCTCGACCTGGGGCACCGCGGCGGCACCCGTCCCGACGCCGTACTGGCAGTTGATGTAGCCCAGCTTGCCGATCGCGTGATCGGGCAGGCCGACAACGAACGCCGTCTTGCCGAGAAGCTGCCGGCCGAGAGCATCGTCGACGTCGAACTTCGGCAAGACGTCGGCGCAGATGACACCGAGGCGCTTCACGAGGGCGGGCGCACTGCTCGACGCGCTCGACGATGGGGCTGAAGAGGACGGCGTTCTGGTGACGATGACCGTCACCGGACCCTTCGCGGGGCCGCCATTCTTCGACGCGCTCGAACTGCACGCCGCCGCGGCGACGAGCGTGACGATGCAACCGGCCGAGCAGGCCAGCGTTCTTGCGGGGCCCACGCGTCCACGGTAACCCGCAACGGCCCCTGCGCCGCCGACCGAGACAACGCAGCGTGTCGCGCCTCAATGCGATCGGTGCAGCACGCCGTCGTCAACCGCTTTCGTGGCGTTGCCCGACGCGGCCAGGGCTCCGTTCGCGGCCGCGCCGCTGGTGGACCCAGGCGCATGTTCGAGGAACCTGAGCAGCTCGACGGGGAACGGCAACACCAGCGTCGAGTTCTTCTCCGCCGCGACCTCGACGACGGTTTCGAGTAACCGAAGTTGCAGCGCGGACGGAGTGTCGGCCATCGTGGCGGCCGCCTCGGCAAGCTTCTGCGAAGCCTGCAACTCGCCCTCGGCGGAGATGACGCGCGCCCGACGCTCACGCTCGGCCTCGGCCTGGCGCGACATCGACCGCTTCATCGACTCCGGCAGCGCGACATCCTTGATCTCGACCCGATCGATGTGGATGCCCCAGTCCAGCGCCGGACTGTCGATCATGACCTCGAGCCCCTGGTTGAGCCGTTCCCGGTTGGACAGCAGATCGTCCAACTCGCTCTTGCCGATGATGGAGCGCAACGATGTCTGGGCCACCTGCAGCATGGCGAACCGATAGTCCTGCACGTTCACGATCGCGACGACCGGGTCGACGACCTTGAAGTAGACGACCGCGTCGACTCGGACGGTGACATTGTCGCGGGTGATGCCGTCCTGCGCGGGAATCGGCAACGTCACGATCTGGACGTTGACCTTGCGCAGCCGCTCGATACCCGGGCGGATCAACGTCAACCCAGGGCCGCGGGTCTCGTCGAGTACGCGGCCCAGCCGGAAGATCAGACCGCGCTCGTACTGCTTCACCACCCGCGCTCCGAGCGCGAAGTAGATCGCCACCAGACCGAGAACCGCGATCAGCGCGTATACGACGGCCATGTCCAACCTCCCGCGTCAGCGGCGGTTGTGCCTATCTTGCGAATAGTAGCCCCGATCTTCCATGCGGCTGGGCTCGCGCAGATGCGACCGATGGCGTCAGCCGGCTGACAGCGGCATCGGCCCGTAGACGAGTTCGCCGTCGTGTTGAAGGCTGACCTGCGCAACACCCTGCTCGGCAAGGTCTCGCCAGATCTCCCCAAGCCAGCTCTCGGCGTCGGACTGGCTCGCGTGTGTGGGCGATGCCGGCGCCGAAAGAGTGTCTCCGTCGGCCGCCTCGAGTCGCCAGACCCAGCTCATCCGCGCCGCCTCTCGCTCGTGTGACGTTCGACCATAGCGGGGCGGGCAATTGACCCGGGGGGATCAGGTGTGGTGCCATGACCAGCGCACCAGTCGATCCAGGTTCAGGGAAAGCCGGTCCAAGTCCGGCACTGACCCGCAGCCGTAGGTCCGCTGATCGAAAGCCAGCAGACGAGTCGGAACGCCTGACCGGGACCGTCACTCCACATACGCCGTCGTGGTCTGCGGCGCGGAGTCCTCGTGGATGCCCCGTGCGACGCTGTGGCGACGACGTTCTCCGGGGTGGTCGCGTGACTTCACGTCCGGGCCGCCCATCAAGGGATTCCGCTCATGCGTTCAGTGTCCTGGCTGTCGTTCCCGCGCCGTGTCGGTCTGATCGCCGCTGCAGCCGGCGCTGCTCTGGTCGTATCGGCCACACCGGCACGGGCCGCGACGACACCGCCGACGACCACCGATCCCGCGGCCGCGGCGGCGGGTTGGCTGGTGCAGCGCTTCGTCGGCGCGTCGCACAAACCCTCGCCGTCAGGCGACCACCTCGAGTTCAAGTTCGGCAACCAGTACTCCTTCGACGGGGGAACCACCGCCGACGCGATCTTCGCGCTGGGTGCGGCGAAGGCCGGCAAGGCCAAGATCGACGCCGTGATCGCGTACCTCGCCAAGCATGTCGACGAATACACCTCGATTCACGACACGAGCGGCAAGCCCGGCCCGTTCGACGGGTCGGTCGCGAAGGCGGCCGTGGCGGCGATGGTCGCCGGTGCCGATCCACGCCAGTTCGGCGGATTCGACCTGCTCCAGGCGCTCAAGGACGACGAGTGCACGAGCGTTTCGGTGCAGACGACAGACTTCACCGTGCCGAACTGCCCGGCGGTCGGCGCCGGCCGTAACGTCTTCTCGAGCGTCGCGGAGTCGTTCGTGATCCTCGCCGAGGCACGCGCCGGGGGCAGTCTCGCCCCGGCGGACGCTGCGGTGAAGTATTTCCTCTCGCTGCAGTGTGCCGACGGCGGGTTCACCGTGCTGACCGACACCGCGAACGGTTGCGCCTCAGATCTCGACTCGACCTCGTACGCTTCGGCGGCGCTGGCCGCGCTCGGCGGGCACAATGCCGAACTGACCATGGCGTTGAACTGGCTGGCCGCCAAGCGCAACGCCAACGGCTCGTGGACTGCACAGGGTGGCCCGAACGTCGACTCGACCGGGTTGGCCGCTTCGGCACTCGCCGCGGGCGGGCACAACGTGAGCACGTCGCGATCATGGCTGGCCGGCCAGCAGGTCAAGACCGGCGTGACGATCGGAGCGACCGCATCACGCGGTGCGCTCAAGTACCAGGGCAAGTTCGACCCGACCGCGTCGGTCAAGGCCACCGCCGACGGCCTGCTGGGCCTGGCCACGGGCACATCGCTCGCGACATTGACCGACAACGGCGCATCGGCTGACGCGCCCGTCCTCGCGCCGACGGCCTCGCTCGTGCACGGCTCGGCCGCACGGGGCGGGCAGCAGACCGTCACCGGCGTCGGGTTCAGTGTCGGCGAATCGGTACGGGCGACGGTGCACTCGGCCGCAGTGGCCGTCGGAACCGCGACGGCCGGTGCTGACGGAACCGCGAAGGTCACCTTCACGGTGCCCGCGGCGCTTGCGACCGGCAGCCACACCGTCCAGTTGACGGGGCTCAGCTCCGGGCTGACCGCGTCGTCACCGGCGTTCACCGTCACCGTCGCCGTGGCGTCACCCACGCCCACGTCCAGCGCATCCGGGCCGGCGACGAGTTCGACCGGTGAAGCGCCCGGATCGACGGGCCTGCAGTCGGCGTCCGACCTGCCGGCTACCGGCACGGACGGGCGTGCGCTCCTGCTCGAGGCGATCGCCGGAGTCGTCCTGATCTTGGTCGGTGCACTGGCGATCCTCGCCGGACGTCGCCGCCGGCGGACATGAGCCGCGTCGGTCGCGCGCTGCGACTCGCCGCAGCAGCGGGACTTGGACTGGCCGGGCTCGCGATCGGCGCGATCGGCGCCGCCCCGGCGGCGACCGCGAGCCCGTCGCACGTCGCGATTGTCATTGCCGGCGACAAAACAGCCTGCGTGGCCTGGACATCGGGCATGACCGGCGACGATGTGCTCAACGCGATCGCCACTGTGCACTATCGGCAGGACGGCATCATCGACGCGATCGACGGCTTTCCGAATCCGCCGCACGCTGACACCAGTAACTTCTGGGCGTACTGGCACAGCACCGGTAGCGGCTGGGTGTTCAGCAATCTGGGCGCGAGCTCTTACCATCCGAGTGCCGGCACCGTCGAAGGTTGGGCGTACGGCAACCAGGTCAAACCGGCCGCCACCAGCTACGCCAGCGTCTGCCACGACAGCGCGCCACCCCCGCCGCCTCCACCGCATCCGGTGAGCAGGACACCGACGGCGCATCCTTCCAACACCATGCACGTACCGGCGCCGACAAGCCAAGCCGCCCCGAACTCACCCGCTCCCGCGGCAGGCGGCAGCACGCGCCCGACCGCCGGCCCTCGCACCGCGAGCGCAGCAACAGCCACGACGCCGACGCGTCGTCGCTCGACGAGCTCTCGCAGCGCGCCGGCCGTTGCCGCATCGCGACCGTCCACTGTGGACGGTCAGGGCGAGGCATTGCGGCTGCCGGATCCGTCGACCTCGCCGGTGGCCGCGGACAAGCAAGCCGGCGACGACTCGTCGGCGGCACCCACCGTGGGCGCTGCGATCGGCCTGGCCGCGGCGGCTGCGATCGGCGGCGTCGCGTTCTGGCGCCTGCGTCGCCAGGGTGGCAGCTGAGTGGCACCCCCCGCGCCCCGGCTGCTGCACCCAGGTGCCTGGTGGTTGTGGGCGCTGGGCCTCGCGTTCGCGGCAATGCACACGACGAATCCCGTGCTGTTGCTGACGATTGCCGCCGTTGCCGGGCTCGTCGTCGCCGCCCGCCGGGTGCGCGCGCCGTGGGCCCGGGCGTTCGGGATGCTGTTCCGTCTCGGCCTGCTGGCGATCGGGATCACGGTGCTGCTGCAGGTGCTCGTTGGCGTGCGCACGCGTGGGCACGTGCTGTTCCGGCTGCCGTCGATCCCGTTGCCGCACTGGACGGCCGGGCTCTCGCTGGGCGGCCCGATCACCGCCGAGGCGCTGCTCAACGCATTCGATGCGGGGCTGCGCTTAGCCGTGCTCATCACCTGCTTCGGCGCGGCGAATTCCCTTGCCCATCCGGCCCGGCTCGTCCGGATCCTGCCTGCCGCGCTTTACGAGGTCGGCGTTGCCGTCGTGGTGGCGATGACGTTCGTGCCGCAGCTTGCCGAGTCGATCGTGCGCGTACGCACGGCGCAGCGCCTGCGCGGGCGCCCGCTGACCGGCCTGCGCGGCGTACACGGCCTGGTTGTTCCGGTGCTGGAAGAGTCGCTGGAACGGGCGATTCAGCTTGCTGCGTCGATGGATTCGCGCGGATACGGACGGCGTGCCGGCCAGCCGCCCTGGACGAGGCGGGTCACCGCCGGGCTGGTGCTGCTCGGCCTCGGCGGGGCGATCGCCGGCACCTACCAGATCATCGACTCGTCCTCGAACCATCGTCTGGGCAGCGTCGTCCTCGTCTGCGGCGTGGCGATCGCGACCGCGGGCGCCCTGCTCGCCGGGCGCCGGGTCAGCCGCACCCGCTACCAACCTGACCCCTGGGGCTGGCCGGAATGGCTGGTCGTGGCGTGCGGCGCCTCCGTTGCCGCGGCGTACCAGGCGTTCGTCCACGACTCGCTCTACGCCGGGCTGCCGTTGGCCTGGCCTACCTTGCCGCTACTGCCGTTTCTGGTGACGCTGCTGGCCGCGATTCCCGCGTTCTGCACGCCGGCGGTGCCGCTGGCCTACCGGCCGGCGCCGATCGCGGTGACACCGACATGATCGACTTCAGGTCGGTGAGCGTCACCTACACCAACGCCGTGGCACCGGTGCTGCGCGACGTCACGCTGCAGGTGCCCGACGGCGAACTCTGCCTGGTGATCGGCGGCACGGGCAGCGGCAAGTCGACACTGCTCGGCACGGTCAACGGCCTCGTCCCGCATTTTTCCGGCGGCACCCTCAGCGGCACGGTGACCGTCGCCGGACGTAACACCCGCGATCACCGCCCACGCGATCTTGCCGACATCGTCGGGGTCGTCGGTCAGGATCCGTGCGCGACGTTCGTCACCGACACGGTGTCTGACGAGCTGGCGTACACGATGGAGTCGCTCGCGCTCCCCCCGGACGTGATGCGCAGGCGGGTCGAAGACACCCTCGACCTGCTCGGGCTTGCCGAACTGCGGCATCGTCCGCTCGCGTCGCTGTCCGGAGGGCAGGCCCAGCGGGTCGCGATCGGCGCCGTGCTGACCGCGCATCCGCAGGTACTGGTGCTCGACGAGCCGACGTCCGCGCTCGACCCGGCCGCCGCCGAGGAGGTGCTCGCGGCCGTCCAGCGGCTGGTGCACGACCTGGCGATCACGGTGTTGATGGCCGAACATCGCCTCGAGCGGGTGATCCAGTACGCGGACTCCGTGATCTGGCTGCCGGGCGACGGCCGCCCGGTCGAGCGGGGAACGCCCGGCGAGATCATGTTGCGCTCGCCGATCGTCAGTCCCGTCGTCGAGCTCGCACGCGTCGCCGGATGGTCGCCGCCGCCGCTGTCCGTACGCGATGCCCGTCGTGCGGCGGCGCAGCTGCGCGAACGCCTGCCAGAGGTACCGCCGCGCGCCGAGGTCCCGACGCCGGCCGGCGAGCCCGTTGCGACGGCGGATCGCCTGACGGTCCGCTACGACTCGCTCGTGGCGCTCGACGCCGTCGACCTCACCGTGCGCAGCGGCGAGATCGTCGCCGTGATGGGGCGTAACGGATCAGGCAAGTCGACGCTGTTCCACGCGCTTACCGGGCTGATCAAGCCCGCGCGCGGTACCGCTCGTCTTGCCGGGGGCGCGGACCCGCGGCAACTGCGCCCGAGGGAGCTGGTGCACCACGTGGGCCTCGTGCCGCAACAGCCGGCCGACCTGCTCTACGCCGAGACCGTGGCCGACGAATGCGCCAGCGCCGACCGCGAAGCCGGTCTCGAACCCGGCACCGCGGCCGCCCTGTTGCAGCAGATCGCCGGCGGGGTCGACGGCGGCACTCATCCGCGCGACACGTCCGAGGGGCAGCGGCTCGCCCTCGCGCTGGCGGTCGTGCTGGCCACGGCCCCGCCGCTGATCCTGCTGGACGAGCCGACCCGCGGCCTGGACTACCCGGCGAAGGCCCGGCTGGTCGATGCCCTGCGCACGCTGGCCGGCCAGGGCCACGCGATCATGCTGGCCACCCACGACGTCGAGTTGGCCGCCGAACTGAGCCACCGCACGGTCGTGCTGGCGGCGGGCGAGGTGGTGGCCGACGGTCCGAGCCGCGAGGTCGTCACCCACTCGCCGGTGTTCGCGCCGCAGGTCGCGAAGGTTCTTGCGCCACTGCCCTATCTGACCGTGTCCGATGTTCGGCACGCGCTTGCGAGTGCGCGATGAGCGCGCCGGAAAGGCGCACCGCCGACCGTCCACTCCACAACGCCATCCAGATCGACGCGATGCCCCGCCGGGACAACCCGAATCCGGCCGTCTCAGCGGGGAAGCCGGCTGCGGCGACCACGCGACACCGCCACGGCCATGCCCTGAAGCTTCGACCACGGGCACTCGCGGCGATGATCGCGGTGACCCTCGTCGGTATCGGCGCGTTCACGTGGCCACTGCTCATAGGCTTCCAGAGCGGTGAGTCAGCCCACGCCCACGACGCCCCGTGGATCTTCCTGCTGATCCTGCCGCTACTGCTGCTCGTGGTGGCGGCCGAGATCGCCGACGGCGGCCTTGATGCGAAAGCCGTTGCGCTGCTGGGCATTCTCGCCGGAATCAGCGCGCTGCTGCGCCCGCTGACCGGCGGCGTGACCGGCGTCCAGTTGATGTTCTTCCTGCTCATTCCGGCTGGCCGCGTGCTCGGTCCGGGGTTCGGATTCGTGCTCGGCAATGTGGCGATGTTCACCTCGGCGGCGCTGACCGGTGGCGGCGGTCCGTGGTTGCCGTTCCAGATGCTTGCCGCCGGGTGGGTGGGTCTGTGCGCCGGACTGCTCCCCCGCGCCCGCGGACGCGCGGAACTGGCGATGCTCGCCACCTACGGCATGGTCGCCGGCGTCGTCTACGGGTTCGTGCTCAATCTCTGGTTCTGGCCGTTCGGCACCTCGAACACCGGGGCGTCGGCGGCCGTCACGTTCGCGCCGCACGCGCCTCTCGCTGAGAATCTCCAGCGCTGGCTGGCTTTCAGCGTCAGTACGAGCCTCGGCTTCGACATCCCCCGCGGCGCTGCCACCGCAGTGGCACTGCTCGTCGTCGGCCGCCCGATACTGCTCGCCCTGCGCCGGGCCTCACGCCGCGCCGCATTCGACGCACCGGTGACCTTTACCGGTGACGGCTCGTGAGCCAGGCGAGCACCTCGTCGGCGTGCCGGTCGGGTGGAAACACCGGGTAGAAGACGTGCTCGATCGTGCCGGCGTGCAGCACCAACGTGAAACGCCGATACAGCGTTTCGCCCTCGACCTCGAACGTCGGTAGACGCAGCGCGGCGGCCAACGCGAGCCGTTCGTCCGACAGCAACGCGAACGGCAGGTGCAGGCGCTTCGCCGCCTCGGCCTGATAGTTGCTGGACTGCGTCGATACGCCGAACAGGTCGGCATCGAGTCGGGCCAGTTCATCGTGATGATCGCGAAACGAGCAGGCCTCGGGGGTGCACCCGCGAGCACCCGGAATCAGGTCCCAGTCGTCGGGCAACGCCACGCCGGGTTGGCCGGTCTTGGGGTAGAAATACACGATGCGCCGCGCCGCACCGGGCTTCGCCAGGTTCGCCGTTTCACCGGACGTGGACGGCAGGTCGATGTCCGGGATCGGCAGGCCGACCAGGTGGCTCGCCGCGCCGTCGTCCTCGGGCTGGGGCAACCCTTCTGGCAATTGCTCGTAGTCTCCGGTCATGCGTCAAACCTAGCCAGGCAAGATGAACGCCATGACCGAGATCGCCGCGATAGCGGCCGACGTCCCGTGGCCTGACCACGACGCCGAGCAGAAGGCACGTGAGCGCCGTGCCGATCTCGGCCAGCTCGACGCTCTCGCCGAGTGGCTGTGCGGCGTGCAGGCGAAATATCCGCCGCAGGATTTCACTCGCGCCCGAACGGTCATCTTCGCCGGCGACCACGGCATCGCCGAGGCGGACGTCTCCGCATCGCGGCCGGGCGCGACCGCGCTGTGGGTCGAAGACATCGCATCCGGCGGCGGGCTCGTCAACGTGCTCGCCGATCTGGCTGGTTCGAGCGTCCGCGTCGTCGACGTCGCCGTCGACGCCGACGGCTCCCCGCAGCACCGGGTCAGACGTGGCAGCGGACGAATCGACCGCGAGGACGCGCTCAGCCCCGACGAGGCACTGGCCGGACTCCAGGCCGGAGTCGACGTGGCCGACGAGGAGATCGACAGCGGCGCCGACCTGCTCATTGCCGGACAGGTGGGCGTCGCTTCCACGACCGCGGCGTCCCTCATCGTCTCGGTCGTCACCAACACCGAGCCGGTCAAGGTCGTCGGGCGCGGCAGCGGCATCGACGACGACACGTGGATGCGCAAGGCCACGGCGATCCGCGACGCGCGGCTTCGCGCCTGGCCACAGCGCACCGTCCCGATCGACCTGGTGGCCACCGCCGGGGGCGCCGACATCGCCGCGCTCACCGGATTTCTGGTTCGCGCGGCTGCGCGCCGCACGCCGGTGCTGCTCGACGGGCTGGTCGTTGCCGCGGCGGCGTTGCTGGCCCAGGAACTCCAGCCGCGATGCGTGCGCTGGTGGCGTTTCGGGCAGCGCACCGACGAGCCCGCTCTGCGGATCGCGCTCGGGCGACTGGGCCTGGAGCCGATCGTCGACCTTGGCGTCAAGGCAGGCGACGGCTCGGGAGCGTTGCTGGCACTGCCCGTGTTGCGTGCTGCGGCCCGGGCGAGCGACCGTTAGCGCACGTGTGACTCGACGAACGGCGGCTTGACCACCCGCGCTGCGCAGCGCCGTCCACGCACATCGACCTCGACGTCGTCGCCCTCGGCAACGCCGGACGCGGTATCGACCAGAGCCAGGCCGATTCCCTTCTTCAGCGTCGGGGAGAACGTCCCGCTGGTGACCTCGCCCACCTGTGCGCCATCGGCGCCGAGCACCGGCATGTGCGCGCGCGGGATGCCGCGATCGAGCGCCTCGAGCCCCACCAGGGTGCGCGCCGGCCCGGCCTGCTTCTCGGCCACAAGCGCATCGCGCCCCCAGAACGCCTCCTTGCTCCAGCCGACCGCCCAGCCAGAACGTGCCTGTACGGGCGATATGGACAGCGACAGATCCTGACCGTGCAGGGGGTAGCCCATCTCGGTGCGCAGCGTGTCGCGCGCGCCCAGACCGGCCGGCATGCCACCGAACTCACGCACCACCGCGACGAGCGCGTCCCACAGGACCAAGGCGTCATCCCAGGCCGGGATCAGCTCGTAGCCGTGCTCACCGGTGTAGCCCGTGCGGCAGATGCGAACGGCGCGGCCGTCGAATGTGGCGTCGGCATAAGCCATGTAGCGCTGATCAGAGGGCAGATCCAGCCGGTCCAGGACGTCGGCCGAACGCGGCCCCTGCACGGCGAGCACCGCGAACTGGTCGTGCTGGCCGGCGACGGTGATGGAATCCGGAGCGGCATCGGCGAGCCGGCGAACCACCTCAGCGGTGTTGGCCGCATTCGGCACCAGAAAGACCTCGTCATCGGCTACCAGGTAGGCGATCAGGTCGTCGACCACGCCGCCGGACGGGTCGCAGCACAGCGTGTACTGGGCCCGGCCCGACTCGATGCGACCGAGGTCGTTCGTCAGGCAGGAGTTGACGAACTCGCGCGCACCCGGCCCGCGCACGGTCGCCTTGCCGAGATGCGACACGTCGAACAGGCCGACCGACTCGCGCACTGCGGCGTGCTCCTTCAGAACACCCCCTCCGCTGGCCGCGTATTCGATCGGCATCTCCCATCCGCCGAAGTCGGCGAGCTTGGCGCCGAGGGACACATGCCGCTCATGCAGCGGGGATCGCAACAGTTCGCTCACGCGGTGCACCGTACCGAGTGCCATTGGCGCGCATGTCCCGCACAGGGCGTACGCGGCGATCAGCTGAACGCATAACATGCCCGGATGCCTACGGTCAGCCTCGTCGCCTCATCCGAAGTCCGTGCCGACACGACTGTCGTGGTGGGCGTTCAATCCGGTTCCGGCGGGCCACATCTCGCGCCCGGGGCGGAGCCGGTCGACGAGGCGATCGGCGGGCGACTGCGCGCGGCGTTGGTGGCCGCCGGTGCGACGGGCAAGGCCGACGAGGTCGTGAAGATCCCGACGCTCGGCCTCGCGCCCTTCCCGCTCATCGTGGCGACCGGACTCGGCGCTGCCGACGACCGCCTCGACGCCGAAACCGTGCGTCGCGGAGTCGGCGCGGCCCTGCGCGCGCTCACCAGCACGGCCCGCGTGCACATCGCGATCGGCGACACCACCACGGCCGGGCCGGTCGCCGAGGGCGCGCTGTTCGGCTCTTACGCCTACACCGACTACAAATCCGAACCGACGCGGCCGGGATTGCGCCGTCTAGGCATCGGCGTCGGCGATCCGCGCGACAAGGACGCCCGGGCGGCCGTGCGCCGCGCACAGGTCGTCGCGGAGGCAGTCGGCTTCACCCGCGACCTGGTCAACGTGCCGCCGAACGACCTGTACCCCGAGACGTTCGCGAAGCGGATCGTCAAGGCCGCCGAGGGCGCGAGCCTCGAGGTCGAGGTGCTTGACGAGAAGGCGCTGCGCCGTGGTGGGTACGGCGGCATTCTGGGTGTCGGATCGGGATCGGCCCGGCCTCCCCGGCTGGTACGCCTGGCGTATCGGCCGTCCCGTCCACGCGCCAAGATCGCCTTGGTGGGTAAGGGAATCACCTTCGACAGCGGCGGGCTCAACCTCAAGCCCGGTTCATCGATGCTGGCCATGAAGTCCGACATGGGCGGTGCGGCCGCATGTGCCGCCGCGGTCGTCGCGGCCGCGGCGCTCAAGCTGCCGGTCGAGGTCGTCGCCACGCTGCCGATGGCCGAGAACATGATCTCCGGCTCGTCCTACCGGCCCTCTGACATCCTGACCTTGCGCGGCGGAAAGACGCTCGAGATCATCGACACCGACGCGGAAGGACGGGTGATCCTCGCCGACGCGATCACCCGTGCGACCGAGGACGGGCCCGACTACCTGCTCGAGATCTCCACCCTGACCGGCGGGCAGTTGGTTGCCCTGGGCGCCCGCGTCATGGGCGCGATGGGCGAGCCGGCATTTCGCGACCGCGTGGTCTCCCTCGGCAACGACGCCGGCGAGCGCCTGTGGTCAATGCCCCTGCCCGAGGACCTTCGGCCCGGCCTCGATTCGTCGGTGGCCGACATCGCCAACCTGCCTGGCGATCGGTGGGGTTCGATGCTCGTGGGCGGCCACTTCCTGGCCGAGTTCATGCCCACCGGGTTGCCCTGGGTTCACCTCGACATCGCCGGACCGTCGTGGAATGCCGGCTCGCCGCACGGCTACACGCCGAAGGGCGCGACCGGCGCCGGCACGCGCACGATCATCGGCACCCTGTCCGGCATCGCGGCCCAGGGCTAGCAAGACCCGCGCCGCTGTTGATCCGGTGGGTGCCCGGCGGGCATTGCGCGCCTCGCGGTGGGTGGGCAGTTTATTGAGGCTCGCCGCCGGATGAGGTCTGCTCAGACCGCCGGACCGGCGAGTCCCGGTGGGCCGGTCTCGCCGCTCGCCTTGCGCTTGGCGGTCCAATCGCGCATGCGTTGCGGGTAGCCGACAACCCCGACGTCATAGAGGGGAACGCCATGCTTGCGGGCGAATTCGCGGGCGCCGTCGGCACCGGCCACCCGCCGGCGCGTCCATTCGCCGGTGGCAGCAACGAGCACGACGGTGGTCTCGGTGACCGCGGTGCGCGGCTCGAGGAAAGCCTCGACGCCGCCGCGCGACTTGGCAAATTGCGACAGGTGCGCCATATCGGTGGATGACGCACCTCGCACCGTGCCCGGGCGATCCTTCTTCCGGCGACTGAACAGGCCCACCGCTCCCCCTTCGTCACCTGCCGACGAGATCCCGCCGGGTGTCGCTGCTGAAGCCGCTCTGAATCCCAATAATGGCATCCGCAGATGAGAAGTCGCGTCGATGGGACCGCCGACACGTCTGTTCGCCGCCGAGTGTCACGTCGTGGCGGGCGGATGCCAAGATGGACTCGAGCGCAATTCACAACTCTCGGGAGACAAGCAACGTGGCTGACAACGTGGGCAACACGGATCGCTCTGTCGACGTCCTCATCCTCGGTGGAGGCAGCGGCGGCTACGCGGCGGCGCTGCGGGCCGCAGAGCTGGGCAAGTCCGTGGTACTCATCGAGAAGGACAAGGTCGGCGGCACGTGCCTGCACCGTGGCTGCATCCCGACCAAGGCCCTGCTGCATGCCGGCGAGATCGCCGACCAGGCACGTGAGAGCGCGCAGTTCGGCGTCAACGCCACGTTCGAGGGCATCGACATGGCGGGCGTGCACAAATACAAAGACGGCGTCATCGACAAGAACCACAAGGGCCTGCAGGGGCTGATCCGCAGCCGCGGCATCGACATCGTCGAAGGCGAAGGACGCCTCACCAGCGCCAACCAGGTCACCGTCGGCGGCACCACCTTCACCGGCGCGAACGTGATCCTCGCGACCGGCTCGTACTCGCGAACGCTGCCCGGCCTCGAACTCGACGGCCATCGCGTCATCGCCAGCGAGCACGCGCTTCAACTCGACCACGTGCCATCGAGCGCCATCGTGCTGGGCGGCGGCGTCATCGGCGTCGAGTTCGCGAGCGCCTGGCGCTCCTTCGGCGCCGACGTCACGATCGTTGAGGCGCTGCCGCATCTCGTGCCGCTCGAGGACGAGTCCAACTCGAAGCTGCTCGAACGGGCGTTCCGTCGCCGGGGCATCGGCTTCAAGCTCGGCGCCCGCTTCCAGCGGGTCGAGCACACCGACTCGGGCGTGCGCGTGTTCCTCGAGGGCGGCGAGACCCTCGAGGGCGAACTGCTGCTGGTGGCCGTCGGACGCGGCCCGGTTACGGCCAACCTCGGCTACGAGGACGCCGGCGTCAACATCGAGCGCGGCTTCGTCACTGTCGACGAGTACTGCCGCACCTGTGTGCCCGGCATCTACGCGGTCGGCGACCTGGTCGCCATGCCTCAGTTGGCCCACCCCCAACTCGCACACGTCGGATTCGCCGAAGGCATCATGGTGGCCGAGCACATCGCCGGGCTGCCGGTCGTGCCCATCGACTACGCCGGCGTGCCACGCATCACCTACTCGTCCCCGGAGGTCGCCTCGGTCGGGCTGACCGAACCGCAGGCGAGCGCGAAGTACGGTGCTGACAAGATCAAGACGGTCACCTACGACCTGTCCGGCAACGGGCGCAGCGCCATCTTGCAGACGAAGGGCGCCGTCAAACTGGTCGCGCAGACCGACGGCCCGGTGCTCGGCGTCCACATCGTCGGCGACCGGGTGGGTGAGCTGATCGCCGAAGCTCAGCTGATCTACAACTGGGAAGCGCTGCCGAGCGAGGTCGCCCAGCTCATCCATCCACACCCGACGCAGTCGGAGGCGATCGGCGAGGCACACCTGCTGCTCGCCGGCAAGCCGCTGCACGTACACGACTGACGCCCACTCGCACGTCGACTCGAAGGAGCCCAGGATCCATGTCGGTCTCTGTGACCATGCCGCGTCTCGGTGAGAGCGTGACCGAGGGAACCGTCACCCGCTGGTTGAAGAGCGAGGGCGACCACGTCGACGCTGACGAGCCATTGCTCGAGGTGTCGACCGACAAGGTCGACACCGAGGTGCCATCACCCGCGTCCGGCACCCTCACCTCGATCAAGGTGCAGGAGGACGAGACCGTCGACATCGGGGTCGAACTCGCCGTGATCGGCGACGACGGCGCGTCTGCTGCAGCTGCACAACCTGCCCCGGCCGAGCCGGCCGCCGCACCGCCCGCGTCGCAACAGGCCGCGCCGGCGCAGTCGCCACCGGCGCCGGTTGCCGAAGAGCCCGCACCGGCCCCGCAGTACCAACCGGCGCAGTACCAACCCGCGCAGTACCAGCCAACCCAGTACCAGCAGGCGCAGTACCCGCCGCCGGCGCCGCAATATGCACCGCCGCCGCAGTACGCGCCGCCGCCATCACCGCCGCAAGCGCCACCTGCCCCCGAGCAGTACGCACCACCGGCACCGCCTCCGCAGGCCGAGCCCGAGCGCATCCCGCCGCCGCCCCCGGCACCGGCTCCTGCGCCCGCCGCGGTCAGCGCACCAGTTGCGGCCTCATCAGCTCTCGACGGGGCCGACGACGATGATCTGGCCGGGACGTATGTGACACCGCTCGTCCGCAAGCTCGCCACCGAGCACAGTGTCGACCTGAGCAAGATCACCGGAACCGGTGTCGGCGGGCGAATTCGCAAGTCCGACGTCGTGGCCGCCGCCGAGCGTGCAACGCAAGCGGCGGCCGAGGCACAGGCCGCCGCCGAATCCGCCGCGGCGGCGCCGGCAGCGTCCGCACCGGCAGCCAGTACGGCACCGGCGGTACCAGCGGCAGCGGCTCAACGGGGACGCGTCGACAAAATGAGCCGCCTGCGGCAGACCATCGCCTCGCGCATGGTCGAATCGCTGCAGACCTCGGCGCAGCTCACCACGGTCGTCGAGGTCGATGTCACCAAGATCGCCCGCCTGCGCGACCGCGCGAAGGCGGCGTTCGAGGCCCGTGAAGGCGTCAAGCTGTCATTCCTGCCCTTCTTCGCGGTGGCAGCAGTCGAGGCGCTCAAGTCGCACCCGGCCGTCAACTCCTCGATCGACACCGAGGCGAAGACGGTCACCTACCACGACGCCGAGCACCTGGGCATCGCCGTCGACACCGAGCGAGGCCTGCTGGTGCCGGTCATCCACGACGCCGGCGATCTGAACCTGACCGGTCTGGCCCGCAAGATCGCCGATCTCGCCGAGCGGACCCGGACGAACAAGATCAGCCCGGACGAGCTCTCCGGTGGCACGTTCACGTTGACCAATACCGGCAGCCGCGGCGCCTTGTTCGACACACCGATCATCAACCAGCCGCAGGTCGCAATCCTCGGCACCGGCGCGGTCGTCAAACGTCCGGTGGTCGTCACCGACCAGGAGCTGGGCGAGACGATCGCGATCCGCTCGATGGTCTACCTGGCGCTCACCTACGACCACCGCATCGTCGACGGCGCCGACGCCGCTCGATTCCTGGCCACGATCAAGGGGCGGCTCGAGGCCGGCAACTTCGAACGAGCACTCGGCTTGACCTGACCTCGTGAAGGTTCTGCTCGCGGGCGCCTCGGGACTTCTCGGCACGGCGCTGGCGCAATCGTTCATCGCCGATGGCGCCGTCGTGCGGCGCCTGGTCCGCCGCCCGGCGAGCCACGCAGGCGAGCTCGAGTGGAACCCGGCCAGTGGCACGCTACCCGCAGACGCGCTGCGGGGAGTCGACGTGCTCGTGTGCCTGTCCGGTGCGGGTATCGGCAATCGTCGCTGGACGTCCTCCTACAAACGCAAGATTCGAGCCAGCCGCCTCGACGCCGTGGGCACGCTTGCGCGAGGGGTCGCGGCGACCAAACACCACCCCGTGCTCGTCTGCGCCTCGGCGATCGGGTACTACGGCGACACCGGCGATCGTGTCGTCGACGAGAACGCGCCGAATGGATCGGGCTTTCTCGCCGAACTGTGCCTTGACTGGGAGGCGGCTGCCGATCCGGCCCGAGCGGCCGGGGCACGCGTGGTGCACCTGCGAAGCGGCATTGTCCTTACCCGGCAAGGTGGTCTGCTGACTCGCCTGCTTCCCGTGGCCCGGCTCGGGGTGGCGGGCAGGCTGGGCGACGGCCGCCAGTTCATGTCGTGGATCTCGCTTGCCGATGAGCTGGCAGCCATCAAGTTCCTGACCGCGTCCGAAGTCGACGGCCCGGTGAACCTGACCGCCCCCAACCCGGTGCGAAACAGCGAACTCGTCAAGGCCGTCGCCCGGATGGTCAACCGCCCCGCCGCAATACCGGTGCCCGCCTTCGCCCTGCGCCTTGCGCTCGGCGAATTTGCCGAGGACACCTTGACCGGGCAGCGGGCGCTTCCAGCGAAGCTGACGTCGGCAGGGTTCGAGTTCCAGCACGTGACACTCGACGAAGCCCTGCGCGCGGCGCTATCCGAGCACGGCCGCTGAGCCAGGTGGCCGAATACGGCCGGCGGCCGAGATCCACCGGCCCTAGACCTTCTGCAGACTCGCGATCCGGTAGCCGTCGCCACTGGGCGCCAGCACGATACGCAGCGAGGTTGGCCCCTCGCCTGCGGCGAGTCCTGACGTGACGCTGCCGCACATCAGGGTCGACGCGGCGAGCGTTGCGCGCGCCGTGATCGCGAGCCGCCCGTCGCTGGCCGAAGCATGCACCGACGAGTAGGCGGTGCGCACGCCGACCAGGCCGCAACCCTTCGGCACGATGCGTTCCAGCAGCGCAACGTCCTGCGTGAGCAGCGGCCCGGCGACGTATATCTGCGACAGCAGCGACACATGGCGTGTGGCGAAAGCCTGCTCGCGCAGCCGGTCGAGAGCACGAAGCAGATCCCCGGCTCTGGCGTCGACGCCCGGCCGGACGGGCGCGGTTGTGTTCACCGGCCGCGTCGACGTCTGCGCGGGAGCGCTCTGCGAACCTGGCGCAGGCGGGCGGGATCCGGTCGGCGGCTGCGGCGCGGCATCGCCGGGGTGAATCGACCAGAAGATCCCGGTCGCCGCCGCGAGCGCCAGAGCGACGGCCAGACCAATGCTGTAACGGGCGAGCCGAGGCCGACCGAGACGGTGGAGGCGCCGCCGCCGATCAGGCACAGCCGGTCGCAGCGCCGCCCGCACGCTGTGCGTGAGTTGCCCAGCACTCGAGGTCGCCGCCGCGTCGAACGCGGGCCGAGAGAAGCTGGGACGGGCCGGATCGCCGGGCGCCAGGGCTGCGTGCACCTCGCCTTCGACCCGCGACGGCTCCCCTCCGGCAAAGCCACGGTTGGCATGCTCAGCGGCTGGATCGGCATGGCGCGGACGCCCGGCGGCCAGCTCGACCGGTGTCGGGTTGCCGCTGTGGCGCAGGTCGAGCGCAAACTCCGCGGCATTGCACCGCAGGTGCGGCTCGGCAACGAGCGCGCGCTCGAGCACCGCGACCAGATCGTCCGGAACGCCGGCCAGCTTGGTGCGCACGTCGCCGATCTCGCCGGATGCCGCGTGGGCCAGCATCTGCTCGGGACCATCGCCGGCCCAGATCGGCGAACCGCAGAGCGCATGGAGCGCGACTGCGGCGAGCATGAAGACGTCGCTCGGCGCGCCGGGGGCACATCCGGCGGCGACTGCGGGATCGACGTACGCGGGCGTGCTGCGTGCCGGTGCGCAATCGCCGACGATCCGCGCCACGCCCAGATCAGCCAACAGCGGCAGTCCAGGTGCCGAGAACAGGACGTTCGCGGGGCTCACGTCACCGTGCACGACGCCCTCGTTGTGCGCATAAGCGAGTGCGGCCCCGATGGGCGCGAGCGCAGTGATGACCTCGCCGGGCGTGAGCCGCCCGCGCTGGGCCAGCAGGTCGGCGAGCGATCCACCGGCCGCGAGGTCAAGGACCAGCACGACAGCGTCGGCGACCGGGACGAGTTCGTGCAACCGAATCAGGTGCGGGTGATCGAGAGTGGACAGCAGCGCGGCCTCGGCACGAGCGGCCTGTACCTGCGCCGCATCACCGATCGGCAGCCGCTTCAGGGCGACCGGGTCGCCGGTAGCACTGACGTGCCCGCGCCACACCTCGCCCGAGCCACCGAAGCCGAGCAGATCTTCGACGACATAGCCGGGCACCTTCCAGGTCATGGCCAAGACGCTAGGCGAATCGGGCATTACGGCGTCGAAAGTTATCCACAGGCGGCGCCCGGCCAGCGGCCGGGCAGCTGCCCTCGGCCGGAATCAACCGGTGCAATCACGATATTGTCGATCGGCCAGGCCCGGACGAACCTGTTGACGCTCTACGCCGCGGTCACGGTCGGGCTCGTCGTGGCTGCCGTCGCCGGCTCGCTCGACTGGAGTTACTGGTACCTCCATCTCGTCGACGTGATCGCCTTCGCGGTCTGGCTGCTCGGGGTCAGCGCCTGGGCGGAGGTCGACGACAACGGCGTGCGGTGGCGCTACTGGATCAAGACCGAGGTCGGCTGGCATAGCGTGTCGCGAATCGCGCTCGGGCAGCGGGCCCGGGTGTTTCAGGCGACGCCGGGTCCGGACTTCGGGCGGCCGGCGATCCCGGTTCGCAGCAAGGGCGACGAGGACTTCATCCGACCGGTCGCAGGGTGTCGCCGGCGCCGGCGCGAGTTCGGTACGGCCGTGCTGCAAGCCGCGCAGGCACACCACAGGCGCACCGAGGTGACCGGCCGGCACTGGTCGCAGGCAGCGACGGCCGACGAACCGCCTTTTCGCCTAGCCTCCGATCACGGCGCGCCGAACTGTTCAGACACCGCCGTAGCCCGACCCGCGGTCGCCCGATGCGCCGTCGCCTGACCCCCGCGCGCCGATTTGCAGCACAGGCCATACCCTGCGTTACGTGACCGCTAAGCAACCGACGATCCTGGCAACATCTGGCGGCCTCAGGCCCGGGCGGCGCACCTTCTGGGAGTTCGCTCCGCTCACCGACTACGCGGTCGAGCTCGCCGGAGTCGAAGGGCACGCGCCGCGCATCTGCCTCTTGGGCACGGCGCAGGGAGACAGTTCTTTCTTGATGGGCGCGTTCTACGAGGCAGCCGAGCAGCGTGGGTTCATGCCGTCTCATCTGTCGCTCGTGCCGATGCCGAACGTCGACGACATGCGCGAGCACCTGCTCAGTCAGGACGTCATCTGGGTCAGCGGCGGCAGCGTCGCGGCGCTGCTCGCGCTGTGGCGGCTGCACGGGCTCGAATCGCTGCTACGCGAGGCGTGGCTTGCCGGAATCGTGCTCACCGGCGTGTCGGCCGGCTCGATCTGCTGGCACGTGGGCGGCACCACGGACTCATTCGGCCCGCAGCTTCGGCCGATCACCAACGGCCTGGCCTTCCTGCCCTACTCCAACGGCGTGCATTACGACTCCGAGGATCAGCGGCGACCGCTGTTCCAGTCACTGATCGCCGACGGCACGCTGCCCGCCGGCTACGCGACCGACGACGGCGTTGGCCTGCTCTATCACGGCACGGAGCTGACCGAGGCGGTCTCGGAGATCGACGGCAAGGGCGCCTACCACGTCGAACGGGGCCCGGACGGCGCCGCCGTCGAGACACGCATCGACCCGCGCCTGCTCAAATAGCGGTCCAACTGGAGGGCAACCGCCGTGCTGTCGCGGCACGATCCTTCCCGTGAGTGGCGCTCAGTCGGCGCCCTTGGCAAGGCGAGAGGGCCACCAGATGCGTTTGCCGATGTCGTAGCTGAGCGCGGGCACGAGGATCGAACGCACCACGATCGTGTCGAGCAAAACGCCGAACGCGACCGCGAACCCGAGCTCACCGAGGAAGACGACCGGCAGCACGCCGAGTACCGCGAACGTGGCGGCAAGCACGACGCCGGCCGAGGTGATGACACCGCCGGTGACCGACAGTCCGCGCAGGATGCCCCTACGCGTGCCGAATTCGAGTGTCTCCTCGCGTACGCGGGTCATCAGGAAGATGTTGTAGTCGATGCCCAGCGCAACGAGGAACACGAACGCGAACAACGGGAAGGCGGGATCGGCGTTCTTGAAGTGGAACAGGTGATTGAACACCAGTGCGCTGACGCCGAGGGTGGCGCTGAAGGAGAGCACGACCGTGACGATCAGCAGTATCGGCGCGACGAGTGCTCGCAACAGCAAGGCCAGCACGACCAGGATCACCAGCAACACGATGGGGATGATCAGGTTGCGGTCGTGCCGCGACGCCTGGTTGGTGTCATAGTTGCGCGCCGAGGCTCCGCCGACCAGCGCGTTAGCGCCCGGCACGTCGTGCACTGCCCCGCGAATGGCGTTGATCGTCTTGTACGCCTGCGGCGTGTCGAACCGGTAAAGGATGTTCGCGTCGACGAGCAGGCGCCCGTCATGCGGTTGAAGTGCCAGCTGCGCCGGCGCGCACTGGTTGGTGGGAATGTCGGTGGCCGACAACTGGCCGGACTTCACCAGGTCGGCGATCTTCGCGTAGTCGGGTTCGACGCAGACGGCATCGGGCCCGTGGTCGACCCCCGGCACCTTCTTCGCCGTTGCGATGACCGCGTCGACCTTGTCGGCGTTGAGCGCGATGACCGCCGGTGCACCCGAGCCCTGGTTGAACGTGGAGTCGAATATGCGCTGGCCGGTGACCGCGTCAGGGGTGTTGGTGAAGCTGTCGGTAACGGAGAGGCCGCCCGTCTTCAGGCCGGCCACCCCGGCGACGCAGGCGAGCAGCACGATCGCGGTGATGATCCAGCAACGACGCGCATTGCGGCCGATGGCGGGCGCGATACGTCCCCACAGTCCGCGCGTGGCGATGTCGGCCTGATGATCGACGTGCGGCACGCGCGGCCAGAAGACCCAGCGGCCGAACAGCGTGATGAACACCGGAAGAAAGCCGAGCATTACCAGCACCGTGCAGGCGATACCGATCGCCGCTACCGGTCCGAGGCTGCGGTCGGAGTTCAACTCGCCGAGGGTCAGGCAGAGTAGGCCGAGGATGACCGTGAGCGCCGACGCGCCGATCGCCGGAGCAGCACCGCGCCAGGCCGCCGTCATTGCCTGGATCCTGCGGTCGTAGCTGTGTAATTCCTCGCGGTAGCGGCTGATGAGCAGCAGCGCGTAGTCGGTGCCTGCGCCCAATACGAGCACGAAGAGGATGCCCTGGCTCTGGCCGTTGAGGGTGAGCACGTTGTGCTTGGCCAGCGGGTAGATGATCAGGGCCGCCGCACCGAGCGCGAAGACAGCACTCAGCAGCGGGAAGATCCACAGCACCGGGCTGCGATAGACGATCAGCAAGATCGCGATGACCACGATTACGGCGGCGATGAGCAGGGTGCCGTCGATGCCCTTGAAAGAGTCGATGAAGGCGACCAGCAGGCCGCCCGCACCGGCACTGTGAATGGCAAGGCCCGCAGGAGCGCCGTCGCGGGCGGTCGAGATGACCTTCTTCTCGTAGTTGACGAGGTCGTCGCCGTTCACGCTCACATTGCCGGTCTTGCCGATCAGCGGCACGGAGATGTTCGCGGTCTTGCCGTCAGCGGCGAATTTGGGCGGTGCCACCTGGTCGGCCGCGACACCTGGCAGGGTGCGGAACGTGGCCGAGTCCTTGAGGATCTTGGCTTTGTCGGCCGGGGTGAGTCCGGATGGGCGCTGGTAGACGATGAAACCGGGAATCGTCTGCAGCGAGTTGAACTTCTCCGATTCCTTGTCGACCTTCGTCGACTCCGCGGACTTCGGCAGGTAGGCCGAGTTGTCGTTCTTCTGTACCTCGCCCAGTTTGCCGATGTACGGGCCACCGACCATTCCCACCAGCAGCAGCACGATCGCCACGCCGAGCATGATCCAGGCGCGTCGCGGCGGGCGGTCCTTCGTCGTTCGGGTGACTCGAGACTCGTCCTCGGTCAGGTCGGTGCCGCTCATCTGTGGCGCCCTCCTGTTAGCTGAATCACAGGTGCTGCATAGCTTGCCTCATCCCGCCGACATCAGCCCGCGCAGCCCGGTCGAATCGTCCCTGAATCGAAATCGGCCGTCCGCGTACTCTGGCCCGGTGAGGATCATCAGCGCAGGCCTCGTGCCCTACGAGGACGCCTGGCAACAGCAACGTGAATTGCACGAGGCGCGAGTGGCGGGTACCGCCGACGACACCGTGCTGCTCCTCGAGCATCCCCCGGTGTTCACCGCGGGCAGGCGAACGGAGGCGTTCGAGCGTCCCGTCGACGGCACGCCGGTGGTCGACGTCGACCGCGGCGGCAAGATCACCTGGCACGGGCCCGGCCAGGTGGTCGGCTACCCGATCGTGCAGTTGCCCAACCCGATCGATGTCGTCGCATACGTGCGCCGCATGGAGCAGATGCTCATCGACGTATGCGCGGAGTTCGGTGTCGCGGCCGAGCAGGTCGCCGGCCGCAGTGGCGTGTGGCTGACCAATCCCGACCGCAAGATCGCCGCGATCGGCATCCGGGTCGCCCGCCGCGTGACGATGCACGGATTCGCCCTCAACTGCAATCCCGACATGTCCTGGTTCACCCGCATAGTTCCCTGCGGTATCACCGACGCAGGCGTCACGTCGCTCTCGCACGAACTCGGCCGGAACGTCACCGTGGACGAGGTTCTGCCAATCGTCGAACGCCATCTGCCGCACTTCGTCGCAAGCCTTGCGCCGCGGCCCCCGCGGGAGGCCCGCCAGGCCGCGGCTCGTCAACCGGTGCCCGCGTAGGCTCGAATAGTGACTGTTGCACCCCCGGAAGGGCGCCGGCTGCTTCGGCTGGAAGCCCGCAATTCGCAGACGCCCATCGAGCGCAAGCCGCCGTGGATCAAGACCCGGGCGCGAATGGGTCCCGAGTACACCCAGATGCGCGCCCTGGTCGCCCGCGAGGGCCTGCACACGGTGTGCCAGGAGGCGGGTTGCCCCAACATCTACGAGTGCTGGGAGGACCGCGAGGCGACGTTCCTCATCGGCGGCGACCAGTGCACGAGGCGCTGCGACTTCTGCCAGATCGATACCGGTAAGCCCGCAGCCCTCGACCGCGACGAGCCGAGGCGGGTCGCCGAGAGCGTGCAGGCGATGCAGTTGCGTTACGCGACGATCACCGGCGTGGCCCGTGACGACCTGCCCGACGGCGGCGCGTGGCTCTACGCGGAGACGGTCCGCCAGATCCACACCGTCAACCCGGGCACCGGAGTCGAGTTGCTGATCCCCGACTTCAATGCGGTACCCGAGCAACTCGCCGAGGTCTTCGGCAGCGCGCCCGAGGTGCTCGCCCACAATGTCGAGACGGTGCCGCGCATCTTCAAGCGCATTCGCCCGGCGTTTCGCTACGACCGCTCGCTCGAGGTGATCCGGCGGGCCCGTGACACCGCCCTGGTGACCAAGTCGAACCTGATCCTCGGGATGGGCGAGACCCGCGATGAGGTCAGTCAGGCGCTGCTCGATCTGCACAGTGCAGGCTGCGAGCTGATCACCATTACCCAGTACCTGCGTCCGAGCCCGCGCCACCACCCGGTCGAGCGGTGGGTCAAGCCCGAGGAATTCGTCGAACTGCAGGACGAGGCCGAGCAGATCGGATTCGCGGGCGTGCTGAGCGGTCCGCTCGTGCGCTCGTCCTACCGGGCCGGGCGGCTGTACCAGCAGGCGATCGCCGCCCGCGCGAGCTGATCCGGGCGAGCCCGCCTAGGCGTGCCAGTCCGTGCCGAAGACGATCGCCGATGACCAGATCGGCTCGATCTTGACGTCCTGTCCGGTCGCCGGCGCCGCGTACTGCAGGTTGCCGCCGGCGAAGATCGCCACGTGGTAGGACGTGCCCCCGGCCATGTAGAAGATCAAGTCGCCCGGCTGCGCCGCGGACTGCGGAATCTGGCGGAAGACCTGTCGCTGCGCCTCCGAGTTGTGCGGCAGATTCGCGACTCCGGCGTGGGCGTACACCCACATCGTGTAACCCGAGCAGTCGAATCCCGCCGGCGTCGCACCGTCGAAGACGTAGGGCACGCCGAGGTACTTGCGCGCCTCGGCGAGGATGCGGGTGCCGGCCGACCCGTCGATCGCAATCGGGGGCACCGCCGCAACGGCCGGTGCACCGGCCGACCCGGTCGGCGACGGACTCGTCGCCGCCGTGGGCGAGGGCACAACCGCGGGGGTCGGCGGCGGAATCAGCTTCTCGAGCACGCCCAGCCTCGATGCGCCGCCGTCGGCCTGCGGGCCCTGCCGGCCGAGCGCCCGCAACGACATGGGCGCGGTCCTGCGCGCCGTCGACGCAGTCGTGACGCGCGGTGGCGCGCCGTGCCGCGAGGGCACGTTCCGCTCCGCGTTGCCGCCCGGTCGCGTGAGGGCGCTCGGCTGCTTGTGGATCTCGGCAATCGAGGTGGGCGCGTCGGCAGGCGCTGCCACCATCGCGCCGAGGCCCAACAGGGCCAGACCGCCGAGCATCCGTGGAGCCCGCCGCCTACGCCGTCCGGGCGTGGGCCCGATGTGTCGACGGTGCCGGCCAGGCGCATATACCTGCTCGCCAGACGTTTCGCTTCGTTGGACCGTCACGATGCAGCCGATTATGCATAACGATTCGGTCTCAACGACACCCGGGGTGCCCCGAGCGCGTGCAGCTACCTTGTCTGCCCGGGCCGTCCCGATGACCGCGCGGCCCGGCCCTATCCTTATCGCCATGGCCAAACCCGCCGGGCCGAGCAAGCCCGCCAAGCTCTCCCGTGCCGAGAAGAAAGAGGCACGGGCGCAGAAGCGAGCCAATCGCCGCCAGACATGGCAGAACGTCCGTCAAGCGTTCACGCTTACTCGGCAGAATGACGCCCGCCTCATTCCGTACCTGATCATCTCAGGCGTCCTCACCGCGGCGGTCGTCTACGTGCTGCTGATGCTGGTGCTCGGGCCGTTCATCCCGATTCCGTTCGCCGTTATCGCCGGCGTGGTCGTCGCGATGTTCATCTTCAGCCGCCGCGCGCAGACCAGCATGTTCGCCCAGGCTGAAGGCACACCCGGCGCCGCCGTGTGGGTGCTGCAGAACAACCTGCGCGGCGAGTGGCACACCACCCCCACGATCGCCGGCACGACCCAACTCGACGCGGTGCACCGCCTTGTCGGACGCCCCGGTGTTGTGCTCGTCGGCGAGGGTGCACCGCATCGGGTGCGCGGCCTCATCGCCCAGGAGAAGCGCAAGATCGCCCGGCTCGCCGGCGACACCCCGATCTATGACGTCATCGTCGGCAACGGCGAAGGCGAGGTGCCACTGCGCAAGCTGAACAGTCACCTGTTCAAGCTGCCCCGCAACCTCAGTAAGGAGCAGGTCAGCGCGCTCGACAAGCGGCTGCAGGCTCTCGGCGGCGGCAAGCCACCGCTGCCCCAGGGCCCGATGCCCACCAACGCCAAGATGCGCAACGTGCAGCGCACCGTTCGCCGCCGTTCGTGAGCGCAGCCGCCCCCCAGCACTACCGCGGCCAACGACTCGGCCTGCCGGCCGGAGGGGCAGGCTCACTCGCCGCGACCGGTGCGCGCATTGCGGCTTTGCTCGTCGACTGCATCGCCTCCGGACTGATCGCCTCGCTGTTCGTCCATCGCGCAGGAGAACACGGGCTGGCCGCGCGCCTGCCCGGCTCCTGGAGCCTGATCCCGCTCGCGGTCGACTACGTCGTCGGACTGTTACTCGGTGGCCAGACGCTCGGCATGCACCTGTTCGGAATCCGGGTGGCGCGCGTCGACACCACCGCAGCGATGAACCCGGTTGTCGCGATTGTGCGCACCGCCCTGCTGTTTGCCCTGATTCCGGCCGTCGTCGTAGACAGGGATGCTCGCGGGCTGCACGATCGTGTCACCGGCACGGCCGTTGTTCGGGCATGATCGACTCGTTGGCACCGCCGCGTAACACTGCGGAAACAGACGAGACACCGGGCAGCAACCGCGCGTTCGTAGCGTTCACGGCACCCCACACGCACCCGGAGGACGGATGTTCACCAGCTCAGAGGATGTCCTGAAGTACATCAAAGACAACGACGTCAAGTTCATCGACGTCCGATTCTGCGATGTGCCCGGCATCATGCAGCACTTCACGGTGCCGACGCAGTCCTTCTCAGACGACACGTTCAGCCAAGGCCTCGCCTTCGACGGGTCGTCGATCCGAGGATTCCAGGAGATCCATGAGTCGGACATGCTGCTGCTGCCCGACGCCACGACTGCGATCGTCGACCCGTTCCGCACGCAGAAGACCCTGAACATCAACTTCTTCATCCACGATCCGCTGACCCGCGAGCCCTACAGCCGCGACCCGCGCAACATCGCCAAGAAGGCCGAGGCGTACCTGCGCTCGTCCGGCATCGCCGACACCGCGTACTTCGGTCCGGAGGCCGAGTTCTACATCTTCGACTCGGTGCGTTACGACACCGCGGCGAACGAGAGCTACTACCACATCGACTCCGAGTCGGGCGCGTGGAACAGCGGCCGGGAAGAGATCGGCGGCAACCTCGGCTACAAGGTGCGGCACAAGGGCGGCTACTTCCCTGTGGCGCCGTACGACCACTACGGCGACCTGCGTGATGCGATGTCGACCACGCTGCAGAGTGTCGGCTTCGAGATCGAGCGCGCGCACCACGAGGTCGGCACCGCGGGCCAGGCCGAGATCAACTACAAGTTCAACACGCTGCTCGCGGCCGCCGACCAGGTGATGCTGTTCAAGTACGTCGTCAAGAACGTCGGCTGGCAGGCCGGCAAGAGCGTCACGTTCATGCCGAAGCCGCTGTTCCAGGACAACGGCTCGGGCATGCACACTCACCAGTCACTGTGGCTCGGCGGCGAGCCGCTGTTCTACGACGAGGTCGGCTACGCGGGCCTTTCCGACACAGCCCGGCACTACATCGGCGGACTGCTCACCCACGCGCCCTCGCTGCTCGCGTTCACCAACCCGACGACGAACTCCTACCACCGCCTCGTCCCCGGCTACGAGGCACCGATCAACCTCGTGTACTCCCAGCGCAACCGGTCGGCGTGCTGCCGCATCCCGATCACCGGCAATAACCCGAAGGCCAAGCGCGTCGAGTTCCGGGTGCCCGACCCGTCGTCGAATCCCTACCTCGCGTTCTCCGCGATGCTGCTCGCAGGGCTCGACGGCATCAGGAACAAGATCGAGCCGCCCACACCGATCGACAAGGACCTCTACGAACTACCGCCGGACGAAGCCAAGGCGGTGGCGCAGGTGCCGGCCTCTCTCGACGCCGTGCTCGACGCTCTCGAAGCCGACCACGACTATTTGCTCGAGGGCGGCGTGTTCACCGAGGACCTCATCCAGACGTGGCTGGACTACAAGCGCCTCAATGAGGTCGATGCGATCAGACTGCGCCCGCACCCGCACGAGTTCGCCCTTTACTACGACATCTAAGGCCAAACTCGCCAACACGCACTCAGCGCCGCAGGCCCCGAATACCAGGGCCTGCGGCGCTTTTGCCGCGCTGCGGCCACGCCTGCCCGAAATTGCGGTGCAGCCCGCGTAGCGTCGCCTGCACCCCTTCCGCTCACCTCGCCGGCAGACCCGATCCGCGTCCGGGTCAAGTTGGCGTCGCTGCAGTCGATCTAGGGGATCGTGAAGCCGACAGAGGGTCAGATGCCGGGCCGGTTGCGCCGATGGGGTATTCCGGCGCTGACGCTTGTGCTGCTGCCCGTGATCAGCGTCAGCGTCGCGGCTCCGGCCGACGCGGCGACCGCCTGCTCCGCGGCACCCTACGGGGTCCGCAGCTCCGCTCCGAGCGTCCTGGGCGCGGGCCGGACCGTCGCACTCACCTTCGACGACGGTCCCGGACGAGACACCGGCCGGATGCTCGCGATCCTCGCCGCCAACCACGTCACGGCGACCTTCTTCAACCTGGGCAACAACGAGGCAGGCAACCACGCGACGGTGCGTGCCGAGCACGCCGCCGGTTACGCCCTCGGCGATCACACCTGGGACCACAAGAGCCTGCCGAGCCTCGGCGCTTCGGGCCAGGGCACCGAGATGGACCGCGAACGCTCCGAGCAGGCCTCGCTCACCGGTGCCTACCCGTGCCTGTTCCGTCCGCCGTACGGCAGCTACAACGCGACGACGCTTCTGCTCGCGCAGCAGCGACACATGCGGGTGTGGAACTGGTCGGTCGACACCGAGGACTGGAAGGCGGCCGGTTCAGGCGACGGGTACTGGGTCAACCGAATCACTTCCCGTGCCGAGGCGGGGGGAAGCCAGCTGCATCCGGTCATCCTCATGCACAACCAGCCAGGTGGGAACCCGGCGACCGTCGCGGCCCTGCCACGGATCATCAGCTACTACCGGGCCCGCGGCTACACGTTCGTCGACCTGCTCGGTAACACCGGCGTCGCGACGGTCCGCGCCATCTCACCGACCTCGGGCCGCACAGCCGGTGGAACCCGGATCACCATCACCGGCTCGGGATTCACCGGCGTGCGCGCCGTGACGTTCGGCAGCTACAGGGGCACAGCGCTTCGGGTCGTCTCGTCCACCAAGCTCTACATCACCACCCCCAGGCACGCCGCCGGGCCGGCCGTGATCCGGGTGGTGACCAGCCACGGAACGTCGGCGCAGCGCTCCGCCGACGTCTACCGCTACGTGTGGCCGCCGACGGTGACGGCGGTCAGTCCGGCCAGCGGGCCGACGTCTGGCCGCGGTGCGCGGATAGCGGTGTCCGGCACGAACTTCAGCCACGTGCTGTTCGTCAGATTCGGCTCGGCAAGGGGCATCTCGGTGCACGTCCTGTCATCGACACGGCTCAATGTCACCGCGCCCGCCCATGCCGCCGGCCTCGTCCTCGTCACCGTCACGACCTCTTATGGCACATCGCAGATACACGTGAGCGCCCGCTACCGCTACCTCGCGCCGGCTGCCGTGACCGACGGCGCGCCGAGGTCTGTCCGGGCGGCCGGCCCGCCTGCTCGCACCCTGCAGACCGGGTCGAGCCCTGGTCTCGCGCGGCTATCCGTTGTCGCGTTCGCGCACACTCAGGCACAACGCTCGCTGACCGCTCAGCTGCGGAGTCGGTGATCGGTAGCCCGCCGCCGGTCGCGTTCCGGTGCAGATGGCCGCGCACCGGTCTCATCCAGCGAAGCATGCGATCTTGCGCACAGCGGGCATGACGAACGCGCCCGCACAGCTGAAGCGCACCTGAGCATGCGGCAGGGTGCGCACGACAAGCGCCGATGGGGTGGCATCATTGCGCGGTGACGATGACCGCTACCGAGACCCGCGCGGAACAGGCGCCAAAGCGCCGCTTCCGCGGGCTCTGGCCCCAGCGGCTGCTCTATCACCGCACCCCGAGATGGTGGCAGGAGCTGGTGCTGATCGGCATCGGCTACTACCTCTACCGCGAGGCGCGCAATCTCGTACCTGACCAGCCGGGCATCGCGCACCGCCACGGGCGAAGCGTCCAGTGGTTGCAGGACCGACTGCATCTGAACTTCGAACTCTCGGTGAACCACTTCGTCGACCACAACGAATGGCTCGCCCAGTCGATGGACTACTACTACGCCACGCTGCACTTCATCATCACCATCGGCGTGCTGGTCTGGTTGTTCATGGCGCGCCCCCGGGTGTATCGCGGCTTACGCACTGCCCTGTTCGCGATGACGCTCACCGGACTAGCCGGCTTCTTCCTGTATCCACTGGCCCCGCCCCGCCTGCTGCCCCAGTACGGCTACGTCGACACCCTCGCCAAGTACCACACCTGGGGCTCGCTGGCCGACCCCAACGTGGCCGAGCACACCAACCAGTTCGCCGCGATGCCGAGCCTGCACATCGCGTGGGCGACGTGGTGCGCGATCGCCGTGTTCTACTGCGCGCGTCCGCGCTGGCTGCGCGCGCTGGCTGTGCTCTACCCGGTGGGAACGCTCATGGTCATCGTGGGCACCGCGAACCACTTCATCATCGACGCCGCGGGCGGGTTGATCGCGGTCGCGGTCGGCTTCGGCGTGCAGTGGCTGATGTCCGGACGTCCCGCGCACGAGCCGGCACCCGAGGCCGCCCGATACTCGGCGGGATCCGGCCGCGCCGAGATGGAGCGGCTGCGCACCGCTGTCGGGCATTGGCATCACCACCCACCACGAGACTGAGCGGCGAGCGCAGTACGTTCAGTCGTAGAAGACCCGCTCGACGACCCGGCGGGCCCGCCGGGCGGTGCGGCGGTAGTCGTCGATGACCCGGCCGGGATCGAATCCCGGCGGGTAGCCCAGCGCGCGTCCAACCCCGACCAGCGCCGCGCCCTGGTGCGGCAACTGATCCTCGGCCTTGTCCAGCACCAGCATGATCGCGTTGCGGGCGTGGGTCGCCAGCCGCCACGCCGCCTCGAGCGCGTCGGCATCGGCGCTGGGGATGAGATCGGCAGCTGCCGCCGCCCGCAACGCCGGAATCGTCTGCGTGGTACGCAGACCGGCCACAGCGTGCGCGTGCGCCAACTGCAGCAGCTGAACGGTCCACTCGATGTCGGCGAGCGCCCCGCGTCCGAGCTTCACGTGCGTCGCAGGGTCAGCGCCACGCGGTAGCCGTTCGGAGTCGATTCGTCCCTTGAGCCGGCGGATCTCGGCGAGATCAGCCGGACGCAGCCCCTGCGCGGGGTATCGCACCGGATCGATCAAGGCCCGAAACCGCTCGCCGAGCGAGGCGTCGCCGACCGCGAAGCGCGCACGCAGCAAGGCCTGCGCCTCCCAGGCCGACGACCACCTCGCGTAGTACGCGGCATAGGAGGTCAGCGAGCGAACGAGCGGGCCGTTGCGGCCCTCCGGGCGCAGGTTGGCGTCGATCCGCAGGGGTGGGTCGGCCGACGGCGAGCCGAGCAGGTTGCGCAGCTGCTCGGCGACATCGTGCGCGACGCCGGCCGCCTCGGCCTCGGCCACGCGGCCGTCTCGGGTCTCGAAGACGAACATCACGTCGGCGTCGGAGCCGTAGCCGACCTCGCGCCCGCCCAGCCGGCCCATCGCGATCACCGCGAAGTCGACGGGTAGCTCGGCAAGATCGCGCTGCGCCATGACCGCCCGGCACGCCACATTCAGCGCAGCAGCAAGCGTCGTCTCCGTCGTCGCGCTGATTGCCGCACCGACCTCGACTATGTCGAGCATGCCGAGTAGATCGGCGAAAGCCGTGCGCAGCAGCTCGGCCCGGCGCAAGCCGCGCACCACAGACACGGCGGCGGCGGCGTCCTGTTGCCGCTGTGCGGAGTCGATCATCGCCGCCTGCAGTTCCTCGACCGGGCGGGGTGCGAGCGACGTCTCGCCGGCGAGCATCTGCAGTGCCTCCGGCGCGCGCTCGAGCAGTCCCGCGACGTAGCGACTGGTGCCGAGCAGGTAGGCCAGACGTTGCGCGACCGTCCCCTCGTCTCGCAGCAACCGCAGGTACCAGGGCGAGGAGCCGAGGGCTTCGGACACACGCCGGTAGGCACGCAGCCCGGCGTCGGGGTCGGGCGCATCGGCCAGATAGGCCAGGATGACCGGCAACAGAGTGCGTTGCAGGACGGCCCGCCGAGACAACCCAGCCGTCAGCGCCTCGATGTGGTGCAGCGCGCCGCGCTCATCACTGAAACCCAGGGCCGAAAGGCGGCGCCCCGCTTCGCCGGTCGTGAGCCGCAGATCAGCCGAGGGCACGTGTGCCACGGCGTCGAGCAACGGCCGGTAGAACAGCTTCTCGTGCAGGCGCTTGACCTCGCGCGAGTGCAGCGTCCATTCGGCCTCGAACACCGCACGGGCGTCGCCGCGGGCGTCAGGGCGAAATCCCATCGCACGCGCCAGCCACTTGAGGTTCGGTTCGTCGGCCGGCAGCAGGTGAGTTCGACGCATCCGCCGTAACTGCAGCCGATGCTCGGCGACGCGCAGGAACCGGTAGGCGTCGCCCAGGCTCAGCGCATCGGCCCGGCCGACATAACCGCCATCGCGCAAGGCGTCGAGCGCGGGCAAGGTGGCCGGCACGCGCAACGTCTCGTCGCCTCGTCCGTGCACGAGTTGCAGCAACTGCACGGCGAACTCGACGTCGCGCAGCCCGCCCGGGCCGAGCTTGAGCTCACGTTCGGCGATGTCCGGCGACAGGTGCGCCACCACCCGGCGCCGCATCGCCTGGACGTCTGCGACGAAGCCCGGCCGCTCTGCCGCCGTCCACACCATCGACGCGATGAGCTCGACATAGCGCCGGCCGAGGTCAGGATCGCCGGCGACCGGCCTGGCCTTCAGCAGCGCCTGGAACTCCCAGGTGCTCGCCCACCTGCGGTAGTACGCCTCGTAGCTGGCCAGCGTGCGCACCAGAGGTCCCGCCTTACCCTCCGGGCGCAGCGCGGCGTCGACCTCCCACGCCGCCGCGCCGCAGATCCGCATCGTGGTCGTGGCAAGCGTCGTCGCCGTCGCGAGTGCAGCCTGCTCGTCGGCCGACTCCCCCGGTTCGGCGACGAAGATGACGTCGACGTCGGACACATAGTTCAGTTCACGCGCGCCGGCCTTGCCCATTGCGATGATCGCGAGCCGGCAAGGCGTGGCATCGGCGGGCAATGCGGCACCGGCCGCCCAGAGTGCCGCCCGCAGGGTGTCGCCGGCCAGATCGGCGACGGCCTCGGTGACGACGCGAAGGTCGAGCTCGCCGGCCAGGTCGCGGCCGGCGACAGCGATCAACTCGCGCCGGTAGGCCGCGCGCAGCGCGTCGACGACATCGGACTCACGCAGTGTCGCCGCGCTGCTCACGGCGTCGAGCAGCCTGCGGCCACCGGCGGCGACATCGAGCTCGCCGAGTAGCGCACGCCACGCGCCCGGGTGGGTCACCAGGTGATCGCCCAGCGCCGCGGACGCGCCGAGGAGCGTGAGCAACCGCGCGCGTAGCTGCGCGCCGTTGCGCAGCTCGTCCCCCAGCTCTGCGCCCGCGGCCTCGACCAGTCGGGCGAGCACTGCGAGCGCTGCGTCCGGGTCGGCGGAGCGCCCCAGCGCCGCGACGACGGCAGCCGCACGATCGTCGACCGGCTCGTTGGCATCGAGGTCCCACAGTCTCAGCGGGTCGCTTGCGAGCAGCTCCCCGGCTCGTTTCGGCTCGACGAACCCCAGCCGGGCCAGCCGCGGGGCTATTCGGCCCGCGCTGGTCACTGCGGCGGCGGCAGGGGTTGCCGTGCCGCCTGCATCTCGGCGGCAAGCGCTGCTCTGATCGCCGCCGGATCGGTGACCGGCTCGGCGGTGACCATCCGCAGCGGGCGGGTCGCGGGCACCGAGGATGGCTCGGCGACGACGCCGGCAAATGCCGCGGCGAAGGGCTGCCACACCTCGGCGATGTCGGCATGGACCTCGTCGCTGTGCGCGAGGAGGCGCTCGACGTCGTAGCCGTCAAGCGCGGACGCGTCCTCGGCGGCCCAGCGACGCACCAGTTCCGGCGTCGTCTCGATGTGGAACTGGACGCCCCACGCGACCCTTCCGGCGCGGAAGGCCTGCACGTCGCACACCGGCGAGCCGGCCAGCACCACCGCACTCGGTGGCAGCTCGAGCACGGCATCGAAATGCCATTGGATGACGTCGGGCGTGATCGGCAGCTCGCGGAACAACGGGTCGGTTGCCGAGTTGGCGCGCTTCGCGATCAGCTGCCCACCGAACTCGGGCCCGTCGGGATTGGGCCCGACCCGCCCGCCCATCGTTATCGCGAGCAGCTGGGCGCCGAGACATATCGCCAGTGTGGGCACTTCGCCGGCCAGCGCCTCGGACAGCAACGCCCGCACCTGTGCCAGCCAGGGCGCCCGCTGGTCGTCGTTCGCGCTCATGCCGCCGCCCAGCACGACCAGCCCCGCGAAGCCGTCCAGACCGGCGGGCAGCGGATCGCCGGCCTCGGCGTCGCGGACATCGAGGCCGAGTCCGGCGCCGGCCAGCCATTCACCGAGCGGCCCGATCGGGTCGTCTGCGGCGTTCTGTACGACAAGCAGCGGTCGGTCGCCCACGATGACGACCCTAGTTCACACGCCCGCTGCGGCTCGCTCTCGGCGCCGGACGGGCACCATCGCGGTGCGTGCGTGGCGCGGCATCACCAGGTAGGCGCCGAGATACAGGATGCCCGCGATGATCAACAGGGCGCGGTAGCCGAAGGCCAGGGCGAGGTATTCCAGGCAGCCGCCGAGCATCGCGCCGAGCAGGTTGGTCGCGAACGCGATCGTCGGATGCTCGGCTGCGGCGAATCGCTTGGAGAAGATCACGTTTGCCGCAAAGATCGGCAGGAACGCGATGACGATGGCCGCGAGCACGCGCAACACCAGCGGCAGGGACAGCAGCCAGGACGCGGGGATGACCCAGGCCAGGGCGAGCCCGCCGACGAGCAGGCCGTACATGATCGGCAGCCGAGGTGTCGGCCATCGGCGGGTGACCTCGACCGCCGCCAGGACAGCGATCAGCACACCGCCGAACACGAACGCGTTGACCAGCCAGGTCGTGCCGAACAGCAGCGCGAATCCGGTGACGTTCTTGGTCTCGAGCAGCAGGAAGGCGGCGCCGAGCAGGAACAGGTCGCGGTAGGACCACATCCGCCGCAGCCGCTCCAGTCGCGACGAATCGCGCGACGTGGTCGCCATACCCAGCAGCACGGCGAGCACGGCCAGCACGCTGGCCAGAAGCATCAGCCCCAGCGTCCGGACGTAGAGCGAGGGCACCGTCGAGTGTTCGAGGTACGGGAACGGCCTGTCGTCACTCGCAGGAGCGGGCGTTGCGGCCGTGCGATGCCAGGTCTGCTGGCACATCTGATCCGCCGGTGTGAGGCCCGCGAGGATGACGGCGCGGTTGGGTGCGTCCGGCGTCTCCGCCAGGCACGGTGGGTGCCCGAACGCGGTGTCGAGGGTGCCGGCGTAGCGATCGACGAGCCAGGCCTCGCGGTAGAAGTTGTACATCGCGAACGCCCCGCCGGAGGCGAGGTGCGACCGGGCCGAGCGCACCGCCTGGACGGTGAACAGGTAACTCTCCAGGCGCAGCGAGCTGGCGCCGGAGACCAGGGTCAGCGAGTCGGGCAGCGCGAACAGGATGAGGTCGAACTTCTTGTGCGTCGACTGCAGGTAGGCGCGTCCGTCGTTGATGTGGGCGGTGACGCGAGGGTCCTGGTAGACGTGATTGGGGTTGTGCTGGCGACCGAACCGCAGCAGTGTCGGGTCGATCTCGACTGCGTCGACGTGCTTCGCCCCACGCGCCAGCGCGATCGCAACGTCGGTACCGGTGCCCGCTCCGACGATGAGCACGTTCTGCGGTGGCTTGGGCACCAGCAGATACGGCTGGCTGTACCAGGGTTCTTCCTTCTCCCGAGTCGCGGCGCTGGTCAGGCGCTGGTGCGGGATGCCGTTGACCTCCACCGTCCAGGCCGGCCCGCCCAGCGAGTCCGTCTCGGCGAACGTGCTTACCTGGTAATAGGGCGACCAGAAGATGCCTTTGTCGTGCCGCAGCGGGTACACGAACATCAGCACCAGCGCGACGAGCAGCGCGACCGACACCGAGACGCCTGGCTTGCCCAGCAGCGCCACGAACAGCGCGCCGATCAGCACGAACCACACCAGGGGCGGTGCGTCCATGAATGCCAGGGCGGTGAACACGGTGATGCCGATCAAGCTGCCCACGAGGTCATACCGGTAGGCCTCGAGCCTGGGCAGGTGGAGGAAGCAGGCGCCGACAAGTTCACCCGGACCGGCCATGATCGCGGCGACGGCCAGGAAGATCGCCGGGAGGATCAGCCAGATCGGCGGGCCGGTGGTGCTCAGGCTGGTGAAGAAGATCAGCTCGCTGCCCTTCCGGTCGATGGTGACCGGATAGGCGGAGATGAAGCCGACGAGCCCCAGGAGCACGACCGGTGAGTAGTACGGCAGCGGTTTGCGATCGGCGCGCGCGCGCAGGAATCCCAGGCCGATACCGAGGAATGAGCCGAGCAGCACGAAGTTCGAGAAGTAGCTCAGATGCAGGACCTGCGCGCCGGTCCAGCGGATCAGCGACAGCTCAAGGAAGAGCATCAGCGAGCTAGCGACTACCAGCCGGGTGCGGATCGGCATGTGGTGTTCATCCCCTAAACGGGCTCGCAGGCGATCTGCGGACGAGCGACGCGTTCGCGCCGCACCTACAGCGCAGGAAGGTACCGGCTCAACTCGAATGGCGTGACCTCGGCCCGGTAGTCGACCCACTCGCTGCGCTTGTTGCGCAGGAAGAACTCGAACACATGCTCGCCCAGGGTCTCGGCGACCAACTCGGAGTTCTCCATGACGCGCAGCGCGTCGGCGAGATTGTGCGGCAGCTCGTCGTAACCGAGGGCGCGCCGCTCGGTGTCGGACAGTGCCCAGACGTCGTTCTCCGCTCCAGGCGGCAGTTCGTAGCCCTCCTCGATGCCCTTCATACCGGCCGCGATCAGCACCGCGAACGCGAGATATGGATTGCATGCGGAGTCCAGTGAGCGCATCTCGATGCGGGTCGAGTTGGCCTTTCCCGGCTTGTACATCGGAACGCGCACGAGCGCCGATCGGTTCGCGTGCCCCCAGCACACGAACGTCGGAGCTTCGACCAGCTCACCCGGAGCCGCATAGCCGAACAGGCGCTTGTAGGAGTTCACCCACTGGTTCGTGACGGCGGTGATCTCGCGGGCGTGGGCGAGCAGTCCGGCGATGAATGCACGTGCCGTCTTGGAGAGGTTCAGCGGATCGCCGGGGTCGTGGAATGCATTGCGGTCGCCCTCGAACAGCGACAGGTGCGTATGCATGCCGCTGCCCGGGCGGTGCCGGAACGGCTTGGGCATGAACGTCGCGTGCACGCCGTGCGAGAGCGCGACCTCCTTGATCACATGGCGGAACGTCATGATGTTGTCGGCCATCGACAGGGCGTCGGCGTAGCGCAGATCGATCTCCTGCTGCCCCGGCGCGACCTCGTGATGGCTGAACTCGACGGAGATGCCGAGACTTTCGAGCACGGCCACGGCGTCACGCCGGAAATCGTGGGCGTTGTCGTGGCTGGTCATGTCGAAGTAGCCGCCGTTGTCGATCGGCTCGGGCTCGCTGCCGTCGGAGGGGCGGTTCTTCAGCAGGAAGAACTCGATCTCGGGATGGGTGTAGAAGGTGAAGCCACGCTCAGCCGCCCGCGACAGGGCGCGGCGCAGCACATAACGCGGGTCGGCCCACGAAGGCGATCCGTCGGGCATGGTGATGTCGCAGAACATCCGTGCGGAGTCGGCCGGCGTGCTGTTCGGTTCGGGCAGTATCTGGAACGTCGCGGGGTCCGGCCGGGCCAGCATGTCGCTCTCGCTGGCTCGCGCGAAGCCCTCGATGGCCGAGCCGTCGAAGCCGATGCCCTCTTCGAACGCCCCGTCGAGTTCGGCCGGTGCGATGGCCACCGACTTCAGGTAGCCGAGCACGTCGGTGAACCAGAGCCGCACAAAGCGGATCTGGCGCTCCTCGATCGTGCGAAGCACGAACTCCTGCTGGCGATCCACAGCTGTTCACTCTCCCTGTACCGGGTTACCGGGAGATTACGCGGCTGGGCATTTCGCGTCCGGTTCAACCGCTACCGGGCGGATCCGACGAGCCTCACCTGCGCTGCGTCGGGCGCGTCGCCGATCAGTGCAGGGCGCTGCCAGCCACCCACTGCGCCCACGGAACGCTCCAGTCGCCGTTCTGCCACACCTGCAGAGGCGGCCCGCCGGTGTTCTTCACCTGCACGACGTCGCCGACGGTCGAGTGGGTGTAGAACCACTCCGCGTTGTCCTTGTTGAGGTTCAGGCAGCCGTGCGAGGTGTTGGTGTTGCCCTGAGCCCAGACCGTGGTGTCGAGGCGGTGCAGGTAGATGCCGTCGGTGCTGATCTGCGTCGCGAGGTAGATGAACTCCTTGTAGCCCTTCGGCGAGTTCACCGGCAGCCCGTACGTGCTCGAGTCCATCAGTACCGGGTTGGCGTGACCGATCACCGTGTAGATACCGGGCATGGTCCACAGCGAGATCGAGCCGTGCGTGCCTTGTACGTAGCCGCCCTGGCCCATCGACGTCGGCATCGTGCGCACGAGCTTGTCGTTGAAGTAGACCTTGACCATGTGCGTCTTGTCGTCGGAGATCGAGACGTGCTTGGCGCCGATCTTGAACGACGCGCTGACGTCGGCCTGGCCGTAAAGACCTGGTCCAACCTGTTTGCCGTAGACGTTGGCCGACACGCTGACCTTCGTACCGGGCTTGTAGTACGCACGCGGGCGCCAGTGCACGTTCTGGTCGTCCATCCAGTACCAGCCGCCCTGCTGTACGGGAGACGTGGTGACCGAGAGCGTCCGCTCGGCGGCCGCCTTGTCCGGGATGGGCTCGTCGAAGTGGACGCTGACCGTCATGCCCACGCCGTAGGTGGCGCCGTTTTGCAGGGCGGTCCGACCGGTGGTCTCAATGTCGGGCATCGTCATGTTGTCGGGGGTCAGCGTGGTGAACCGCGAGACATGCGCGGCCGGCTTGCCATCGGCGTTGATCGCGTGCGCGGTGACCGTGTAGGTCTTGCTGAAGCCAAGATCCTCGGTGGCCCGCCAGGAATGCTTGTCGGCGCTGATCTCGCCCTTGACGTCCTTGCCCTCGCTGTTCTTCATCGCCACCGCGGTGAGCGTGCCATCGGCGACGTCAACCGTGATCGGCCCTGCGGGGCTGACGCTCTGGGCGCCGTTGGCGGGCTTTGCGGTGAGCCTCGCCAGGGGCGCCGGCGCTGAGGTCGAAGACGCCGGGTTGCTCGGATCGCCGGATATGGATGTGGTGTGCCCAGCCGGAGACGGCGCCTCCGGAGTCGTGTGGTGCGAGGACGAGCACGCCCCGAGCACCAAGCCAAGCGCAGCGACCGAAGCCACCACACCCCAAACCCGCCGTACCCCCACCGACACCGCTGCCTCCGGTCTGACACCTGATCCGAACACCGACTGATTTGGCTATGTGTTGCTGCAAAGATCCATTGTCACCCACGCAGGCGTCATCGCACGCCAAGCCGGAGGTCACGTTCGGCTCTCAACTCCTAAGACGCACAGCCGGTCAGTTCGGTTGCATCGGATCAAAATCTTCGGCGTGTCGGATGCTGCCCGGTGCGCGGATAGCGACATTCTGCCCTATCCGACTCGGGCGCCGTCGACCCCTCCCGTGCCGTTCCCAGTTGCGCGCGTCACCGGCCGACTGCCCGGCCGGCACCGTTGATGGACACTGGATACATGCCCCAGATGCGTCTTGCTCTCGCCCAGATCGACGTCACCGTCGGCGATCTCTCGGGCAATGCGGCCACGGTGCTCGCGCGCACCAGGGAGGCTGCCGAGGCAGGCGCCCATCTCGTGATATTTCCCGAGATGACCATCACCGGGTACCCGCCGGAAGATCTGGTCTTTCGCGAGTCCTTCCGCCGGGCGTCGCGGGCCGCGGTCGAGAAGCTGGCGCTCGACCTCGCCGAAGCCGGACTCGGCGATGTCGGCGTGGTCGTCGGATACCTGGACGAGGACGGCGGCCCGCGAAACGCAGCGACCCTGTACCTCGACGAGCAGTCCGGCCCGCGCAATGCGGCGGCATTCTGCCTCGGCGGGCGCGTGGTTGCCCGATACTTCAAGCACCACCTGCCCAACTTCGGGGTGTTCGACGAGGCACGCTACTTCGTCCGGGGCGACCGGTTCACGATCGTGCGCTTCCGCGGCGTCGACGTCGCGCTGACCATCTGCGAAGACATCTGGCAGGAGGGCGGCCCGTTCGCCGTCGCCGGCCAGGTCGGCGTCGGACTTGTCGTGAATATCAACGGCTCGCCCTACGAGCGGCAAAAGGACGATGTGCGCCTCGCGCTGCTGCAGCGGCGGGCCCGTGAGGCAGCGGCGAGCGTTGCCTACGTGAACATGGTGGGAGCCCAGGACGAGCTGGTTTTCGACGGCGACTCGACGATCGTCGGCTCCGACGGCACGCTGCTCGCCCGCGCGCCGCAGTACGTCGAGACGGTGTTCTGCGTCGATCTTGATCTACCCGCCGCGCAGGCCACCCCGACGACGCCGCCCAGATCGCCGCTGCGCGTCGAGCACCACGACACCCACACCCAGGTCGTCCCGGCCTACGCTGCATCGCCTGCCGCCGTTGCCGGTCGCATCAGCGACGAGGCGGAGGTGTGGGGCGCGCTGGTCACCGGCACGCGCGACTACATCCGCAAGAACGGATTCCGCTCCGTGGTGCTCGGCATGTCCGGCGGCATCGACTCGGCGGTCGTGGCCGCGATCGCGGCTGAAGCCATCGGCGGCGACAACGTCTACGGCGTATCGATGCCCAGCGACTACTCCTCCGAGCATTCGAAGTCCGACGCCGCCGACCTCGCCGCGCGCCTCGGCGCCGATTACCGCGTCGTGCCGGTCGCGCCGATGGTCGGCGACTTCGTCGAGTCGCTGAAGCTGACGGGCCTTGCGGAGGAGAACGTGCAGGCGCGTGTTCGCGGCACCACGCTGATGGCGCTGTCGAACGCCGAGGGACATCTGGTTCTGGCCACCGGCAACAAGAGCGAGCTTGCCGTGGGCTATTCGACCATCTACGGCGACGCCGTCGGCGGCTTCGCACCGATCAAGGACGTGCCCAAGTCGATGGTGTGGCAGTTGGCCCGCTGGCGCAACGCCGAGGCAAACGCTCGGGGCGAGACCCTGCCCATCCCGCCCAACTCCATCGAGAAGCCACCGTCGGCGGAGCTTCGCCCCGGCCAGCTCGACAGCGACTCGCTGCCCGACTACGAACTTCTCGACGCGATCCTGTCCCGCTATGTCGATGGCGACGCGGGCATCGCCGATCTCGTGGACGCCGGCTATGACCCCGCGCTCGTCGCGCGGGTGGCGCGCATGGTTGATTCAGCCGAGTGGAAACGCCGCCAATATCCGCCCGGTCCGAAGATCAGCTTCAAATCATTCGGCCGCGACCGGCGGCTGCCGATAAGTAATCGATGGCGTGAGACGGGTTTGCCCGAACCGTGATCTATTTCTCGCTGCTCGCGTACAGACATCCGGCGCGTCGCAGCGGACGATGGGGTTATCCGTCCACAGATGAGCCCGGGGACCGGCCGAGCCGGCCTCGAGGAGAAAGTGGGGCAGCGATGTCTGAATCCCTGTACGGCGGCGTGCAGAACCGGCGCGTAACGATCCGCGACCTGCAGCACGCAAAAGACATTGGCGAGCGGTGGCCGATGCTCACCGCCTACGACTACTCGACGGCACGGGTCTTCGACGACGCCGGCATCCCGGTCCTGCTGGTGGGCGACTCGGCCGCAAACGTGATCTACGGCTACGACACGACGCTGCCCGTTACCGTCGACGAACTGCTTCCACTCGTGCGCGGCGTCGTCCGGGGAACCAAGCGCGCGCTGGTCGTGGCCGACATGCCGTTCGGCAGCTACCAGTCCTCGCCACAGCAGGCACTCGACACTGCCGCACGTTTCATGAAGGACGGTGGCGCTCAGGCCGTCAAGCTCGAAGGCGGCCGCCGTGTGGTGCCACAGGTTGAGGCGCTGGTCGGAGCCGGCATTCCCGTCATGGCGCATATCGGCCTGACCCCGCAATCGGTCAACGCGCTCGGCGGCTACCGCGTGCAAGGGCGCGGCGACGAGGCGGCCCACCGCCTGCTTCAGGCCGCCAAGTCGTTGCAGCACGCCGGTGCGTTCTCCGTCGTCATGGAGGTCGTGCCGTCAGAGGTGGCTCGCGAAGTGACCTCGCAGCTACACATACCGACGATCGGCATCGGCGCCGGACCCGATTGCGACGCCCAGGTCCTGGTCTGGCAGGACATGGCCGGACTCCGCACGGGCGATCGCAAACCCAAGTTCGTCAAGGAGTTCGCCGACGTGGCCGGCATCCTGCGCACTGCGGCCGAGCAGTTCGGCGGCGAGGTGCGCGCCGGTAGTTACCCGGCAGCCGAGCACGAGTACCACTGAGCTGGTGGATCTTCATGCGCTTGGTGGGTCATCGCTCACAAAGCGCATGAAGATCACCATCGAGGCCACGGATATCGTTCAGATGCCGGCGATGCGGATGCTCGATGTCGCCTTGTAGCGCCGATTGATCGCAATGAGATTCGCGGTCAACGCCTCGACCTGACCGCAGTTACGCAGGCGCCCGCCATAGACGCCGCGCACGCCCGGCATCAACCCCGCAAGGTCGCGGACGACATCGGTGGCGGCGCGGTCGTCGCCGAGCACGAGCACGTCCATGTCGAGTTCGGTGACCTTGGCATCCATCAGCGTCGACGCGCTGACGTGATGAAACGCGCCAACCACTCGCGAGTTCGGCAGGAGTGCCGCCGCCTGCTCGGCAGCGCTGCCCTCAGCGACATCGAGCCGGTACGGACCGCGCTCGTCGAAGCCGAGCGGGTTGACGCAGTCGACGACGATCTTGCCGGCCAGCTGATCGACGAGTGAGCGCAAAGTCGGCTCGTGGGCGCTCCACGGCACCGCCACGATGGCGAGATCGGCGCGCGCACTGGCGTCATCGTTCGCGGCGCCTTCGACGGTGCCGTTCGGCAGCATTGCCGCAAGGCCGACCGCCGACTTGGCGGCACGATCGGCGTCCCGTGAGCCGATGATGACCCGCACGCCTGCGCCGCCGAGGCGATAGGCCAAACCCTGCCCCTGGTCGCCGGTACCACCGAGCACGGCAACAGTCATCTGGCGAGCGTCGATCACGTCGGGCACAGCAGACTCCTCGGCGGGGCGGCGATTGCGGGGGAAACCTCCGAATCAAACCGTACGCGACAGCACGGTCCCAGCCACCGGGCGCACCTGAGGCAATCGCATCTGATGCGAGCACCACGGGCGCGACTGTCCACTATGGACAGACGATCTTGGGTTCGGAGCAAGGTGGACATGCCAGTGGCGCCGTCACCGCGATCTGCGAGGTGACGGCGCCACTGTCTCAGTGTCGGCCAACGTAGCGGGCCGCTACGACGGACCGGCCGTTCGTGGTGCAGGTGCCGGTCGTGCCCTGGTGGCCACGACCAGCGTGCTACTACCGCGCGCGCTTCGTGACCGTGGTCTTGCGGGCGGTTGCCTTGCGGGCAGGCGCGCGCTTGACCGCAGAAGCCTTCTTGGCAACGGTCCGCTTGACTGCGCTGACCTTCTTGGCAGCCGTCTTCCTGGCCGGAGCCTTCTTCGCGGTGACCTTGCGTGCGGTGGTGCGCTTGGCCGGAGCCTTCTTCGCTGCAGCCCTCTTCGCGGGCGCCTTCTTCGCGACTGCACGCTTCGCGGGAGCCTTCTTCGCGGTGACCTTGCGCGCGGTCGTGCGCTTGGCCGGAGCCTTCTTCGCAACAGCCCTCTTAGCTGGTGCCTTCTTGGCCACCGTCCTCTTCGCCGCAGTCCTCTTTGCAGCAGCCTTCTTCGCAGGTGCGGTCATGCCGTGCCTCCTTGTAGGCAACCTTGGGGCAGAACTATGGTGATCAGTGGACGCTGCGAAACGCTTCGTCGTCAATACGCCACGCCGTCGCGTTCGATCTCGTCGCATCGCGTGTTTTGCGGCAACGCAGCGGCGCGATCACCGACTCGGTCGAGAATCTCCCTACGCGATAAGGTCTTTCTCCGTGCGACGACGACGTGTATGTGCCTGAACGGCGCTACGAAAATCATCGGCGACGATTCATAATTTCCTTGCGCGACACGAGCGTGTCGCGCAAGGACGCGACGCATACGCCGCGATTCGACAACGTGCGCAGATCGATGCGACGGACGAGTCGACCTGTAAGCCGGGTTCTGTCTCGGCGCTCGCGCGCCGAGTAGCGGCCATCCATCTCGACCTGTTGTTGCCAACAGGTTCTAGCGGTCTACCCGCAGGCTCGGGCGGGCCGCCCTCAAGCACCTGCGCGAGCCGACTGGTTGCCCAGCCGACCCTTCTTGACCTTGCTCCGGGTGGGGTTTACCTAGCCGTCCTGGTCACCCCGAACGCTGGTGGTCTCTTACACCGCCGTTTCACCCTTACCGGATCGCATAAAGCGACCCGGCGGTCTGTTCTCTGTGGCACTGTCCCGCGGGTCGCCCCGGGTTGCCGTTAACAACCACCCTGCCCTATGGAGCCCGGACTTTCCTCGACCCGGTTCCCGGTTGGGAACCTGGCCGCGGCCGCCCGGTCGGCTCGTCCGCCGCAGCCGCGATAGTACGCGGACGCGGATCGCACCGCTTGCCGATCGCAGCGCTGAAGCCAAGAGTGGACGTGTCGCACCGGTCGGACGACGAGAGGAGTCGCGATGCCGCAACCACAAGGCGCCCAACTCGACGAGATCAGAACACGTCGAGCGCAACTGCGTGAGAGGTACCTCGACGGTGATGGGGTCCGGCGGCCGACAACCGCGCGGGGGCTGCATCACATCGCACTGATCTGCCGCGACGTCGAGGAAACGATCCGCTTCTATCAGGGTTTTCTCGGCTTCCCGGTTGTAGAGATCGTCGAGAATCGCGACTACGCAGGCTCGACACACTTCTTCTTCGACATCGGCCACCAGAACCTGCTGGGCTTCTTCGACTTCCCCGGCCACGACCATCCGGCCTTCGAGGAGACGATCGGAAACGTGCAGCACATCGCGATCTCCGTTTCGCCCGAGCAGTTCGCCGCCGCCAAGAAGAAGTTCGACGATGCGGGCACGGACTACCTCGGTCCCGACAGGGGCGTAGAGGACAGCTTGTACATCCGCGATCCGAACGGCACAGGCATCGAGCTGTACTGCGAACAACTCGGCGTCTTCAACGGCGAACGTCTGCTCGCTGAGTAGATCTCGCGCATCCGACGCGAACGTTGACGCGCCGCGAACGCGGCAGAGTTCGCGACGTTGGCCGATGTGCCCGATAGCCTCGTCCGGGTGACCGCCGGCGACATCGTGCTGCTGTGCGGTGCGGGCCTTGCCGGCGGGTTCGTGAACTCCATTGCCGGCGGCGGGTCCCTGCTCGTGTTCCCGGCGCTGCTCGCCACCGGGTTGGGCACAGTCGCCGCGAACGTCACGAATTCGATCGCGCTGTGGCCGGGCTACGTCGGCACGCTGTTCGGGCTCGGCCCACTCGCACGTAGTCAAGCCGCGCAGGCGCGCCGACTCGCCGGCGTCGCCTGCCTCGGTTCGGCCGTCGGATGCGCGGTGTTGCTGTCGACGCCCACGCGGGCGTTCACCGTCGTAGTCCCCTTCCTCGTCATCGGCGCCACGCTTCTCGTCGCCCTGCAGCCGGCGATCGCCCGCCGGGTCGGAACCGAGCACGGCGCGCATCCGCGCGCGTTGCTCGTCGCCGTCGGATTGGGCGCTGTGTACGGCGGCTATTTCGGTGGCGGGCTCGGCGTGATCCTGCTTGCGGTCATCGGCCTGACCATGGCAGCTCCGCTGCGCGAGACGAACGCGTTGAAAAGCATCGTGTCGCTGATGGTCGCGACCGTTGCACTCGTGGCGTTCGTGGCGTTCGGGCCGGTGCACTGGCTCGAGGTGGCGATCACTGCACCGACCGCACTCGTCGGCGGCATACTCGGCGGTCGACTGGCCGCGTCCGTCAACGAACGCGCGCTGCGCGCGGCCATCGTCGTGTTCGGACTTGGCGTGGGTGTGTGGCTTGCGGTGCGGGCATTTCGTTAGGGCGCGTTCCCCTGGTGGTGCGGTGGCGGCGGCGGCGGGATCGAGTCGATACCCGGTGCGGCTTCCGGCCAGACGAGCAGCACCGGGCACGGCGCATGGTCGACCACGAATCGCGTTGCATGGCCGAGGCTGCGCGGACCCAGCCGGCTGCGGTCGCCATCGCGGGCGACGACAAGCAACTGCGCACCCTCGGCGGCCGAAACGACCTCGCGCTCGACACGTCCGCTTCGCTCGATCGTTGCGACACCGCTGCGACCGAGCCGTTGCGCGGCAGCGGCGAGAAGCTGCGACGACGCACCCGCGGCCAACGTCTCGACCCGCGTGCCGGGGTCGCGCTCGCGATGGCCGCGGCCGAGCAACGCGTCGAACGCCCCATGCGCGGCGGCAGCGACGTCGTCGCCCGTGACATGGAGCAGGACGATCTCGGCCTGCGCGGGCACAAGAGCGCGAGCGGCGTCGACACATGACGTCCACGTGCCTTCGGTGACCCAGACGAGCACCGTCACGGTCGTCAGCCTCCGATCGCGGCCAGCATCAGCCATAGTGCTACCACTGCGGCGACGAGCGCGGCAGGCACGGTCATCAGTCCAAGTCGCGCGAACTCACCCAAGGAAGGCTCCGAGTCGTGCTCACGGAGCACGCGCCGCCACAACAGCGTGGCAAGCGAGCCGACATAGGTGAGGTTCGGGCCTATGTTCACGCCGATCAGCACGGCCAGCAGCGGGCCAGACCCACCGACGGCGACGACCGGCAGCAACGCGAGGACCGCCGGCAGGTTGTTGATGACGTTGGCAAGCACCGCGGCACATGCGGCAACCCCGAGCAGCGCCGGCAATGACGCGCCATGTGGGAGGACCTGAGCGGCCGCTGTGCCGAGTCCGTTGTCGAGGACCGCACGGACGATCACGCCCAACGCGAGCACGAAGAGTAGAAACAGCGGGCTCGCGGCGCTGGCAAGTTCGCGCACCGTCGTCCGGCGCTGGGCGAGCGTCCGTGCACCGAGCACGACGACGCCACCGAGCGCGGCCCACGCAGGGTTCAGGCCGGCGAACGACGTCACGACGAACCCCGCGAGGGTCAGCGCGACGACGACGAGTACGAACACCGGCGCGTCGGGCCGGGCGATCGAGCGCGACGGCTGCACCGGCGGAGCGAGATCTGCGGCGAAGACCCTTGTGAATACGGCATATTCGACCGCGATTGCGACCAGCCATGGCAATGCCATCAGCGCCGCGAACCGGGCGAACGACAGGCCGCTCACCGCAAATGCCAGCAGGTTGGTGAGGTTCGAGACCGGCAGCAGCAGCGACGCCGAATTGGCCAGGTGCGTGCAGGCGTACACGTGTGGCTTCGGGCGCACCTGCATGGTCGCCGCCGTGGCGAAGACCACCGGCGTCAGCAGCACGACCGTCGCGTCCAGGCTGAGCACCGCCGTGACGAGCGAAGCGACGACGAAGACAGCGACCAGCAGCCGCGACGGCCTCCCCCGGCAGGTGCGCGCCATCAGCGCGCCACAGGCTGCGAAGAGCCCCTCGTCGTCACACAACTGCGCCAGCACGAGTATCGCGGCGAGAAAGGCGACCACCGGCAGCAGCCGGTCGAGTTCGGCGCGCGCGTGCTTGACCGACACCGCACCGACTGCCACGACGATTCCCGCCGCGGGTACCGCGAGGACCGCTTCGGGCCACCCCTTCGGCCGTGCCACCGCGAAGGCCAGCACCGCCACCAGGAGTGCGGCGGACAGGACCTCGGCGGCCGGCCCGCTCATGTGGCCGGTGGCATCACCAGGTGACTCGTGTCGTTGACGAGCCGGATGGACGGCGTTCCGTCGGCGAAGTAGTCCGCGACGGTCACCGACGCGGGATCGAGGTGAATGCGCGACATCGCGCCGATCGGAGCGTCGAGGGCCAACCGGAGCAGCGTCTTTATCGGCGTGACGTGGGTGACGACGACAACTGTTGCGCCCGGATGACCCGCGATCACCGCATCACGCGCCCGGCGGACCCGCTTGGTCACCTCTGCGAAGGATTCCCCTCTGGGTGGCGCGGCGTCGGGTGTGGTGAGCCAGCGGGCGAGCTCGCCGGGCCAGCCCTGCTCGACCTCGGCCGATGTCAACCCCTCCCACTCGCCGAAGTCGGTCTCGACCATGCCGTCGCTGACATCGACCTGGACGCCGAGCGCAGCGGCGAGCAGATCCGCCGTCTGCCTGGCCCGCCGAAGCGGCGAGGTCACGACCGCAGCGACGTCGCCGAAAGACGCCGCGCGCCCGGCCAGTGCCGTGGCCTGCTGCTCGCCGGCATCGGACAGCGGCAGGTCGTTGCGCCCGGAGAAGCGGCGCTGCGGGGAATGCTCGGTGGACGCGTGCCGGACGAGAATCAGCCGGGTGGGCGTGCCCGACGGCGGCGCCCACGCCGGCGCAGCGGCGACCGGCCGCGCCGCCTCGCCGGCCGCGAGATCCATGGCCTCGTTCGCGAGGCGGTCGGCGTGCGTGTTCTGCTCGCGGGGAATCCACGTGAAGCTGACCTCGTCGAACGCGGCACGCAGCGCCGCTGCCTGGTCAGCCAGTGGACGCAGACCCTCGTTCTTGACCCGCCACCGTCCGGCCATCTGCTCGACGACGAGCTTGGAGTCCATGCGGACGGCGACGGAGGTCGCGCCGAGTTCGGCGGCAGCTTGCAGGCCGGCGATCAGCCCGCCGTACTCGGCGACGTTGTTCGTCGCGTGGCCGACGAAGTCCTTGCGTTCGGCCAGCACCTCGTGACTGGACGCATCGAACACGACCGCGCCGTAGCCTGCTGGTCCTGGGTTTCCACGCGAACCGCCGTCGGCCTCGACGATGACCTGACGTGTCACAGCCCAGACTCGTCGCTGCGGACGAGGATTCGGCGGCAGTTGTCGCAGCGCAGCACCAGCGCCGGAGCAGCCGCGCGCGCGGCACTCAGCTCGTTGCCCGCGAGCTCGAGATGGCAGCCCTCGCAGCGGCGGTGACGCAGCATCGCAGCGCCGACACCGCCGCTCGAGGCACGCACCTTGTCGTAGAGCGCGTGGAGGTCGGCCGGCAGCTGCGCGGCGATGGCCTCGCGGTCGGCCGTGCGCTGCACGGCCGCGGCGTCGATCTCGGTGAAGGCCGCGTCACGGTTGGCGACCAGCTCGGACGCGTCGGCCGACGCGGCTTCCTGCTTCGCCGTGACCGACGCCAGCTCGGCCTCGATCGTCTCGCGCTGCTCCATGATCTCGAGCAGATCGTCCTCGAGCGTGGACTGACGCCGGCCCAAGGTCACGATCTCGTGCTGCAGGCCTTCGAGCTCCTTGGCGGGCAACCCGCCGGACGCGAGCCGCTGATCGTCGCGCTTCGCCCTTGTCTGGACGGTATCGACCTCGTTCTCGAGGCGGCGCTGGTCGGCGGCGACGTCGTCAAGCCGGGTCCGAAGATCGAGCGCATCACTCCGTAGCTGTTCGGCGTTCGCCTCGGCTGCCGCCAGGGCGGCGATCTCGGGCAGATGCGCCCGGCGATGGGCGAGCTGGGCGAGCGCGGTGTCGGCGGCTTGCAGGTCGAGAAGACGAAGCTGCGCGGCGGGATCGGCATTCACGGCTGACTGGCACTCGATTCATGCAGGGACCACGGGTCGGTGACGATGGTGGACGCGGTGACGTCCACCGTAGTGCCGAAACGCTCGCGCAGGCGCACCGCTACCGCGTCGACCCAAGGTGCCTCGCTGGCCCAGTGGGCGACGTCGACGAGCGCCATCGCGTCGCGGCCTCGCTCGGTGACCGCCTCGACGGCCGGATGGTGCTTCAGGTCTGCCGTGACGAACGCGTCGGCGCCGACGCCTCGGGCGGCGGCGATGAGCGAGGCGCCGGAGCCACCGCACACAGCCACGGCGCCAACCTGACGTCGCGGATCGCCCGCTGCCCGCACGCCCCAGACGGTTTCTGGCAGAGCGCTGGCGGCGTGACGGACGAACTCATCGAGGCGCATCGGCGCGGTCAGCCGGCCGACCCGCCCCGATCCCCGCGTGCCGGCGACGGCAACCTGCGGGTAGAGATCGAATGCGGGCTCCTCGTAGGGGTGCGCGCGCCGTAGCGCAGCGGTCACCTCATAGCGCCGCCGCCGCGGCACCACCATTTCGACGCGGGTCTCGGCGACGGTCTCGATGTGGCCGGCCTGGCCGATGGCCGGATTGGCCTGCTGTCCGGGACGGAACGTGCCCACCCCGATCGTCGTCCAGGCGCAGCGTTCGTAGTCGCCGATGTGGCCTGCGCCGGCGTCGGCGAGCGCACTGATCAGCCGTTGCGCGTCGTCGGTCGGGACGAACACCACGAGCTTGTCCGGGGCCTCGACCGGCTCCGGGTCGAGTGGCCGCAACGCGGTGAGGCCGAGGCGCGCCGCCAGCGCGTCCGAGACGCCCGGGTCGGCGACGTCGGCATTGGTGTGCGCAACGTAGTGGGCGATGCCGCCGCGGATCATCCGATGGACGAGCCTGCCCTTCGGATCGACCGCCGCGACGCCGTGAACGGCCGTGAGCAGCAGCGGGTGGTGCGTGAGCAACAGCTGCGCGCCCGCGCGCTCGGCCTGTTCGATCGTGGCCGGCACCGCATCGACCGCGACGACGATGCGCTCGACCGGTTCGGCGGGATCGCCGCAGGTCAGGCCGACCGCGTCCCACGACTGTGCCCAGCGCGGATCGAACCATTCCTCAAGTGCGGCGACGACGTCAGCGAGCAGCGGCACGAACGCGAACCTACCCCTGCCGTACCCGCGCGAGGTGCGCCCTTGGCAGCACTGGACCGCACTGGACGACACAAAGGCCCGGACCGCTTCCTGCGGACCGGGCCCTTGTCGGATTGTCGGCTTGTCGGATTGTCGGGTTGCCGGGTGCTTACGCCTCGGGGGTGGCGCTGTCGGCGTCAGTCGCCCCAGTGGACTCGGTGGCCTCGCTCGCGTCGAGCGCTGCGGCGCCTACCGAGACCGGGATGCGCTGTGCCGTCGACCCGCGATACGCGCCGGCCACTCGAACCACGAGTACACCCGCGTCGTAGGTGGCGCTCAGGTCGCCTCCGGCCACGTGGGCCGGCAACGTGAACGTCCGGCGGAACGCGCCGTAGCGGACCTCGCGCAGCACGCGCCCGTTGTGCTCGTCAGTTCGGTCGTCGCGCCGCTCGCCGCGGATCACGAGCGTGCCGCGGTCGATCTCAACGGTCACGTCGCGGTCGAGGTCCAGGCCGGGCAGTTCGACGCGGACGACCGCGTCCTCGCCCTCGCGGGTGACCTCAGCGGCCGGGCGGAAGCCCTGCCGCGCGACATCGCTGCCGAATGACCGGAACAGAACGTCGAAGTCGGCGAACGGGTAACGCCTGGTGTTGCGCAGTGTCAGAGTTGTCATAGTTACTCACCATCTAGATGGCCCCACGCCTTGAGGGGCTTCGCCTGATGAAACTTGAGCCTGGCAGACTTAATTCCCCGTCTCGACGATCGGGCGAGCGCCCCAGAGCTGAGGGTGGCGGCGGTAGCGAACAGCTCGGGCCGGCTGTGGTTGCCTGGGCTCGCGCACCCCGCGGCCCGAGGCCGTCCACGGCTGTCGACCTACGCGATACCTACTCCCCGCCGGATCGAAGGATGCGAGGCGCAGCAATCTCGATATGTTGCTTTCGTCGGCCGCAGGCCTTATCAACTTCAACCGCAGTTGATATCTGGGGTGTGGGGCCGCGGTGGGCGCTACTGGGATCGAACCAGTGACCGCTCGGGTGTAAGCCGAGTGCTCTCCCGCTGAGCTAAGCGCCCCGCTGACCGGCGCCCGGTAGAGGGCCCGCGTCAGAGTACCCGGCCCGGTCACCGGACCGCCTGCCACGCGGCCGTACGGTGATGGCGTGCTCAGCGCGCTGCGTCAACCCCGCTATGCGGCGTTGACCGCGCTCATGCTGGTGATCGCCACCGTGTGCGTCCTGCTCGGTCTGTGGCAGCTGGCCCGGCTCACCGAGAAGCACCGGACGAACATCGACCTGCGGCACAACGCACACGCCGCGCCGGTGCCGGTGACTGCGCTGCTACATCCGGCGTCGGCCACGGCAGTACCGCGTCGCGTCGAGGTTCAGTTCCGCCGCGTCACCGCGACCGGCACCTATGACGGTGCGCATCAATCGTTACTACGCAACCAGACCATCAACGGAGACACCGGCTACCTCGTACTCACCCCGCTGCGACACGACGGTATGACTCTGCTCGTGGTGCGCGGCTTCATCACCGGGCCGTCGGCCACGGTCGTCGCACCGGCTCCACCATCGGGTCAGGTGACGATCACTGCGCGGGTCTGGCCGTCGAACACCGTTCCCGACCACGCGGCGAAGCTACCGCACGGTCAGGTCGAATCGATCAATGCGGCCGAGCAGGCGCAGCGGCTCGGCCCGACGGTGCTCGGCGGCTACGCCGAACTGCTCGACGGGCAGCCGGGCGGTGCCGGCCTGACCACCATCCCGCCGCCGGATCTGTCCAATCCGGCCGGCGGAGCGCCCGAGGTGCAGCACCTCGCCTACGTCATCCAGTGGTTCCTGTTCGCCGCACTTGCCGTCGCCGCGCCCATCGTGATGGCGCGCGCCGAGGCCGGCCAATCCTCGCGTCAGCTTGATGACGAGACCGCTCCGGCGCCGTCGGCCGACGAGGCACGGGAGGCTCGACTGGCCGACCGCTACGGCCGCGCGCCGCGCAGACCAGCGCGCTGAACCTGCTTACGGCACAACCGAAACTCAGTTGGCGGCGAGTTCCTTGATCGCCTGACGCCACCTATCGGCGTCGCGGCCCTGGCCCGGCTCGTTCATCTCGGCGAAGCGCACGATGCCGTCGCGGTCGATCAGGAACGTGCCGCGGTTGGCGTAGCCGACCTGCTCGTTGAACACTCCGTACGCCTGCGCGACCGCGCCGTGCGGCCAGAAGTCGGACAGCAGCGGGAACTCGTAGCCCTCGCGCTCGGAAAAGATCTTGTGCGAGTACGCCGAGTCGACGCTGACCGTGATGATCTGCACGTCGTCGTTCTGGAACGTGCTCAGATCGTCGCGCACGACGCACAACTCGCCGGTACAGATACCGGTGAACGCCAGCGGATAGAAGACGAGCAGCACCGCCTTCTGGCCGCGGAAGGACGAAAGTGTGACCTCTTCGTTGTTCTGGTCACGGAGGGTGAAATCTGGGGCCTCTGCCCCTACGTCGATCGGCATGACGCACGAACTCCTCTGCTCAGCGCTTATCGCTTCGTGCCTTGCGGGCCACGAGCCGCGCGGCGGCCCATGCGCCGCCCACCGTGGCCAGCGATGTCTGCGAAAGCCCAGCCGTGGGAGCCGCCTCGGCGATGTCGGACGGCTCGACGTACCCATCACGACCACGCTTGGGCGTGAGCAGCCAGATGAACCCCGTGTCGGCAAGCGGCGCGATGGCGTCGACGAGCACGTCGACAAGATCGCCGTCGGTCTCGCGGTACCACAGCAGGACGACGTCGACGATCTCATCGGAGTCCTCGTCGACCATGCCCTCGCCGGTGACGGCCTCTATCGCCTCGCGCAGGGCGTCGTCAGCGTCGGTATCCCAGCCGATCTCTTGCACGACAAGGCCAGGCGCAAAGCCCATCCGTTCGGCGATACCGGGTGTCGCACCGGCGTCCCCAGCGGCGGGGGTCGTGCTCACAGCCAGTCCTCCTCATCACATCTCATGACATCCAAATACCAGGGTTCCCCTGGTAAGGCGCAAGTGCATCACAGACCGTAGCGCCTCGCGCCCCGAGTTCGGAGACCTGGCTACCGGCTCGCCCCTGTGAGAGGGGACACTGGACCGGTGACTCGAGATCGTTTCAGCATCATCACTGATGGCCTACCCAGCCAACTCCCCGATATCGATCCCAGCGAGACCCGCGAATGGATCGAATCGCTCGACGCCGCAATCGACAGCGACGGCAGGCAGCGCGCCCGCTTCCTGATGCTCAAGCTGCTCGAACGCGCCCGCGAACGCCATGTCGGTGTGCCCGCCCTGCGCAGCACCGACTACATCAACACGATCCCGCCTGAGCGCGAGCCGTGGTTCCCGGGCGATGAGCACATCGAGCGGCGCATCCGGGCCTACATCCGCTGGAACGCCGCGATCATGGTCTCGCGAGCGAACAAGACGGTCGGCGTCGGCGGCCACATCGCCACCTACGCCAGCGCCGCGTCGCTTTACGAGGTGGGCTACAACCACTTCTTCCGCGGCAAGGATCTCGCCACGGGAACCGGCGATCAGATCTACTTCCAGGGCCACGCCGCGCCAGGCATCTACGCCCGCGCATTCCTCGAGGGCCGGCTGACCGAGACCCATCTCGATGGCTTTCGCCAAGAGAAGTCGCGCGCCCCGTTCGGGCTGTCGTCCTACCCGCATCCGCGGCTTATGCCGGAGTTCTGGGAGTTTCCCACCGTCTCCATGGGCCTCGGCCCGATCTCGGCCATCTACCAGGCCCGATTCAATCGCTATCTGCACGCACGCGGCATCGCCGACACCTCCAACTCGCACGTATGGGCGTTCCTCGGCGACGGCGAGATGGACGAGGTCGAATCACTCGGCGCGATCGGCGTCGCTGCCCGCGAGGAACTCGACAACCTCACGTTCGTGATCAACTGCAACCTGCAGCGTCTCGACGGGCCGGTACGCGGCAACGGCAAGATCATCCAGGAACTCGAGACGTACTTCCGCGGCGCGGGTTGGAACGTCATCAAGGTGATCTGGGGACGCGACTGGGATCCGCTGCTCGCCAAGGACGGCGACGGCGTGCTGGTCAACCAGATGAACACGACGCCCGACGGGCAGTTCCAGACATACACTGTCGAGTCCGGCGCCTACATCCGGGAGCACTTCTTCGGCGGCGACCCGCGGCTGCGCAAGATGGCTGAGGAACTCTCCGATGACGATCTGCGGCGGCTCAGCCGAGGCGGCCACGACTACCGCAAGGTGTACGCCGCGTTCCAGGCGGCGCGCGAGCACGTCGGCCAACCGACCGTGATCCTCGCCAAGACGATCAAGGGCTGGACCCTCGAGAGCTTCGAGGGCCGCAACGCCACCCACCAGATGAAGAAGCTCACGACGGCTGATCTGAAGGCGTTCCGCGACCGGCTGTACCTGCCGATCACCGACGCCGCGATCGAGGCCGACCTTCCGCCGTATTACCACCCCGGCGACAAGTCCGACGAGATCTCCTACATGAAGGAGCGCCGGGCAGCGCTCGGCGGCTACCTACCCAAGCGGATCGTGCGGTCCAAGCCGCTCAAGCTGCCCGGCGACAACGCCTATGCCGAGCTGCGCAACGGATCGGGCAAGCAGCAGATCGCGACGACCATGGCGATCGTGCGCCTGTTCAAGGACCTCATGAAGGACAAGGAGATCGGCCCGCGGTTCGTGCCGATCATCCCGGACGAGGCGCGCACGTTCGGCCTCGACGCGATCTTCCCGACCGCGAAGATCTACTCGCCGCACGGGCAGGAGTACGACGCGGTCGATCGCGATCTGCTGCTGTCGTACAAGGAATCGACCACCGGGCAGATCCTGCACGAGGGCATCAGCGAGGCCGGGTCGACCGCTTCGTTGATTGCGGCGGCGACGTCGTACGCGACCCACGGCCAGCCGATGATCCCGTTCTACATCTTCTACTCGATGTTCGGCTTCCAGCGCACGGGCGATCAGTTCTGGCAGATGGCCGACCAGCTCGGGCGCGGTTTCGTCCTCGGCGCCACGGCGGGACGCACCACGCTCACCGGTGAGGGGCTGCAGCACGCGGACGGGCACTCGCTGCTGCTCGCCTCGACCAATCCGGCGGTGGTCGCCTACGACCCGGCATTCGCCTTCGAGATCGCGCACATCGTCCGCGATGGGCTGTGGCGCATGTTCGGCCAGCAGCAGGACGGCTCGGCGGCATCCGACCGCGACGTCTTCTACTACCTGACTGTCTACAACGAGCCGCTAACCCAGCCGAAGGAACCCGAAGACCTCGACATCGAGGGGGTCCTGCGCGGGCTGTACCGCTACTCCCCCGCACTCGCCATCGACGGCCGCCCCCGCGCGCAGGTGCTCGCGTCCGGAGTAGCGATGCCGTGGGCGCTCAAGGCGCAGCAGTTGCTCGGTGACGACTGGAATATCGACGCCGACGTGTGGTCGGTGACGTCGTGGAACGAACTGCGCCGCGACGCCGTCGAGTGCGAGCACACCAACCTGCTCGCGCCGGGCGACGAGCCCCGCGTGCCATATGTCACGACCAAGCTGGCCGACTCGGCCGGGCCGGTCGTTGCCGTGTCGGACTTCATGCGGGCCGTGCCTGACCAGATCGCCCGCTGGGTACCGAACGACTTCACCTCGCTCGGCACCGACGGTTTCGGTTTCGCCGACACGCGCGGTGCGGCCCGCCGGTTCTTCCACGTCGACGCCGAGTCCATCGTGCTCGGGGTGCTGGCACAGCTCGCCCGCTCCGGTGAGGTCAAGCCGGAGGCACCGCGCGAGGCGATCGAGCGTTACCACCTGCTCGACGTCGCGGCGGCCGAGATCGGCACCATGGGTGGCGATGCCTGAGCGGTGCAACTCTTCGCAGGTGGGCAGTTAGCGCGAAACTGCCCACCGGCCGAGCTAGGCCGGACGGCCGCGTACCGGCTCGGACAGTCGGCCGCGTACCGGCTCGGACAGTCGGCCGCGTACCGGCTCGGACAGTCGGCCGCGTACCGGCTCGGCCAGGCTACCGGCACCGGCGAGCAGGCGATCGCCGAGCGGCGTCAGCGAATGCAGCACCGCCTTGCCGGCACGTTCGGTGACCAGAAGGCCCGCGCCGCGCAGCGTCCTGGTGTGCTCCGACACCGACGCGGCGCTGATGCCCAACTCGCGGGCGAGCTCACTCGTCGTGCGCCGGTCGACGGTCATGGACAACACCGCTGCACGGGTGCGCCCGAGCAGTCCGGCCAGCGGATCCTCGACGTCCGACTCGTCGACGAGCGGCAGTGCGGTCAGCGCCGGGTAGATGACAATCGCCGAGCCGTCGGGGTGACCGCCGATCAGGGGCCGGCTGGTCCAGAACGCCGAGGGCAGCAGCGTGACGCCGCGCCCGTTCGGGCGCACCGTCAGTTCGCTGTCGACGTCGAAGTGCAGGGTCGTGCCCTGCCAGTGCGAGTCCCGGTAGAGCGTCTCGAGCATGGCCTGCACACCCTGCTCGGCCATCAGCCGTCCTCGGTAAGCGACCTCAGCCCGAAAGCTCTTCCATACGCGAGGCCAGGCCGGGCCGATGACTGCCTCGTACGCCGCGCCGAGCGCGTCAGCCAGCATCTGCCACGCAGCAGCGTCGGCCTCGTCCAGTGCCCTGACCCACGGCGTGATCGGCTGTCCTGCCGCGAAGACCCGCCGCAAATCGCGCCGTACGGCGCCGATCGGAGTGGACAGCACCGCGTCGAGGCCGTCGTCGAAGCCCTCGCTGATCGGATCGAGGAACATCGGTCCGGCAGCGCTCGGCGGCACCAGTTCGAACAACGGCCGCGCGGCGCGGGGAAGGGCCGCCTGGACCTCGCGGCGCCACCCGTCAAAGAGCGCGCCGCCGCGCTGCAGGGTCGCCAGCGCGAGGCTCAGCTCCATCAGCGGCGCCGGCGCCGCCGCGAACCGGGTACGCAGCAGATCCTCGGCGGTGAACTGCACGCGCAGCACACAATCCCCCATCACTTGGTTTTGGTCTCTGCCGAAACCATCGCGCCAACGGTACGGGCTGGCCAGGCTAACCAGGCAACCCGTTATCGAGGAGGTTCGAGAGTGAGACTCAGACGTGTCCTGGCTGCCGGTGCCACAGTCGCGGCCATCGCCGCCGTGGCGCCGGCGGCTGCGGCCGATTCACCAAGCCCGTGGCAGCGCTATTATTCGCAGCCGTTCACACAGGCCGCGGGTGTCGTGTGTTCGTTCGCCGTGCATGGCGACATCGTTAGCGACCACGAACTCTTTCGTAATCTGCAGACCTACCCGGACGGGTCGCCGAAGGAGCAGGAGTTCGTCGGCCCGCTCGTCATCCGCTACACCAACGTGAGCACCGGAGCGTCGGTCGAGCGCAACCTGACCGGCACCGGTTGGTGGTTCTACGACCCGGACGGGTCGACGCACGGGCACGGTGTCGGGCACATGGGGCTCGGCGTCCACGCCGGGAACCCGACCACACCGCCGGGCGAGTACATCCTCACCGGAACGTTCGACTTCGATCTGAACGCCGACGGCACCCGGGACTTCACCTTGCAGGGCGGCAGCGCGGAGAACCTCTGCCAGACGCTCGCCTAACCGGCGAGCCGCGCGATACCGCCGGGCCGGGGACGGCCGTCCTGTCCGTCCCCGGCCCGGCGCATCGGTCAGTAGCGCGCGCCGACGACCTGCTCGGCCAGCGGGTCCAGAATCGCCAGCTCGTCGGCTGACAGCTCGATATCGAGCGCCCCGACGTTCTGCTCGAGCCACTTGATCCGCTTGGTGCCCGGGATGGGCACAACCGAAATTCCCAACCGGTCGGCCTGGGCGTACACCCACGCCAGCGCGACCTGGGCCGGTGCGACGCCCTTGCCGTCGGCCACCTTTCGGACGGCATCCGCGATGGCCATGTTCGCCGCAGCGGCGCCGCCGGCGAAGCGCGGATTGCGGCCGCGGAAATCCTCGTCGGTCAGGGATGCCACGTCGACGGTGCCGGTGAGGAAGCCGCGACCGAGCGGTGAGTACGGCACGAGCCCGACGCCGAGTTCGCGCAGCGCGTCCAGCACCTGGGATTCGACATCGCGCGTCCACAACGAGTACTCGCTCTGCACCACCGAGATCGGATGCACCGCATGCGCGCGCCGCAGCAGGTCGTTGTTCACCTCGGACAGGCCGAGGTGGCGCACCTTGCCCTCCTTGACGAGTTCGGCCATCGCGCCGACGGTCTCCTCGATCTGCGCCGTCTGCGGCGGGCGGTGCAGGTAGTAGAGATCGATGACGTCGACTCCGAGCCGGAGCAGCGAGGCCTCACAGGACCGTTTGACGTACGCGGCCTCTCCACGCATGACCCGCTTGTCGTCGCCGCTGGTGCGGTCGACACCGAACTTCGTCGCGAGCGTGATCTCGTCGCGCCGTCCGGCGATGGCCCGGCCCACCAGCACCTCGTTGTGGCCCGCGCCGTAGATGTCGGCGGTGTCGAGCAGCGTCACCCCCAGATCGATGGCGCGCCGGATCGTGGCGATCGACTCGTCCCAGTCGGCGGCGCCGTACCACTCGCTCATGCCCATGCATCCGAGGCCCTGCGCTGAAACCGTGAGCTCTCGGATGGAAACCGTGTGCACGTCAGTTCTCCCTCTCGGCCGCGCGTATCTTGCGGCGGTAGATGCGGATCTTGTTGTCGAGCAACTGCAGGCACTCCTGACGGTCAGTGATTGCCTGCAGGACGACGTCGCGGTGCCGCTGCAGGAGGCCAAGGCGCTCCTGCTCTCCGGCACCTGACCGGACGAGTTCGGCGTAGCGCTGCATGTCACGCACGCGCATGCCGGTGGCGCGCAGTTTGCTCAACAGCACCAGCCAGTTCAGGTCATCGTCACTGAACCGGCGCCGCCGGTCGGGACCGCGTTCGACCCGTTCGAGAAGACCGATGCGCTCGTACCACCGCAACGTGTATTGCGAGAGGCCGCACTTCTCGGCGGCCTCTCGCGTCGTCCATGTCGTCACACGTCGACAGTAGGTGTTAGAGCGCGCTCTAACGCAAATGATTAGTGCGGCCGGCGGACCTCGTAGGCGAAGCACTGCGACATCCAGGCGCGAACGTGCACCGCCGCCACCTTGGGACGGGTCAGCAGGTCGCGCAGAGCGGGTTCGAGGTCCTGCCCCTCGGGCACGAGTGTGATGTCGTCGTAGTCGAGTGACTCGTCGGCGTAGTACGTGCGCAGGATCCGCGGACCGGCGCGCAGTTCGGCGGGAAGTTCGCCGTGCACCTCGTATCCGGCACAGGCCTCTGCGTGGACGTATACCGGACCCGACTCGGCCCAGGGCGACTGCACGGTGAACGGCGAGTACGCGATCAGTGCGATGGACTCACCGCCGGTGGCCACCCGCAGGCAGCAGCGCGTCGGCTCCCACCCCTCGGCGGGAAACGCGACGAAGTCGTTGCCGTGCTCGTCCTTGCCTGCGTTGCGGATCGTCTCGAGGCGGCCAGGGTCGATTGCGTTGACGTGTAGTTCGCTCATGTCATCGATCCTGCGTGGCTCGACCGGCGAGTTCTGGCGGGAATCGGACGCGGCATGCGTGATCGCTCACACCGGGCTGTGTGGCGCGGTGTCGTATATCTGCAGGACGAGCAACTCGGCATCGCCGTCGATGCGGTGCCGGTGGCAGGGCGAGACGCGCGCGGTGTCGCCGGCAGCGAGGGCGCCCGCGGCGGTCAGGTCGGCCGCGCCGCGCACGACGAATACGTGGACGAACGGCGCGCTCGGCAGGGCGAATGCGCGGCCCGCCAGGCGCACGACCTGCAGCGTCGCCCCGGGCAGTGGCAGCGCCGCCGACTCGCCGACGCGATAGCTCGGCTGTGTGCCCGACTCGCCGAGCAACCACATCTGTACGAAGCGCAGTTCGTCGTCGCCGCCGTTACGCTCGGAGTGCTCGATGCCCGATCCGGCCGACAGGTGCTGCACCATACCCGGGCGTACGGTGTTTCGGTTGCCGGCCGAGTCCTCGTGCAGCAGCGTGCCGTCCAGAACCCAGGTGACTATGTCGATGGCACGGTGCAGATGCATGTCGAAGCCCGCCCCCGCCTGCACCACATGCTCGTCGTGAGCGACCAGCCGGCCGAAGTGTGTGTTCGCCGGGTCGTAGTGCGCTCCGGACGAGAAGCTGTGCCGCGTCTGGATACCGGGCGAACTCGAAGTCGGGCGATCGGCCCCGCGCCGCACCTCGATCAAGGACGCACCTCGTGGTCGGCCGTCCAGGCCAGCAATTGGTCAGCCCTCCAGCTGTTGACGACTGTTTCGACGGGCACGCCGCAGGCGGCCGCGCGGTCGCACCCGTAGGGCTGCCAGTCGAGTTGGCCCGGCGCGTGTGCGTCGGTGTCGATCGAGACGAGGCATTCGGCCTCGACGGCCAGGCGGAGCAGGCGCTTGGGCGGATCGAGACGTTCGGGTCGCGAGTTGACCTCGACGGCCACCCCGAAGCTCGCGCAGGCGGCGAAGACGATCTCTGCGTCGAACTCCGATTCGGGACGCTTGCCACGCCCGCCGGTGACGAGGCGCCCGGTGCAATGCCCGAGCACATCGGTGTGCGGGTTCGCTATCGCACCGACCATGCGCGGAGTCATCTCGCGCGATGGCATGCGCAGTCCACTGTGGACACTCGCCACGACGAGGTCGAGGCGGCCGAGCAGTTCGTCGGACTGGTCCAGTGCGCCGTCGTCGAGGATGTCGACCTCGATGCCGGTGAATATGCGAAACGGCGCCATCTCGGCGTTCAGCTCGGCCACGACGTCGAGTTGCTTCTCCAGCCGCTCGGCCGACAGGCCCCGCGCGACCTTCAGCCGCGGCGAGTGATCGGTCAGGACGATGTACTCGTGGCCTAGGTCGCGTGCTGTCTGCGCCATCTCGTGGATGGGCGACCCACCGTCGGACCAGTCCGAGTGCAGGTGGCAGTCGCCGCGAAGTGCCGAACGCAACGCGGCCCCGGCCTCGGCGACGGGGCCCTCGGACGTTGCCTCGAGGCGTCGCAGGTACACCGGCACCTCGCCGCGGAGGGACTCGGTTATGCACCGGGCGGTGACATCGCCGATGCCGGCCAGCTCGCGCAGCGTGCCGCCGGCGGCCCGCTCGGCGATCTCGTCGGCGGGCAGTTCTTCCGCCCGCGTCGCGGCCGAGCGGAATGCCCTGACGCGAAACGTGGGCTCGTGAGCGCGTTCGAGCAGGAAGGCTATGCGGCGAAGGTCCGCCACCGGATCACGCGAACTCATGGACGCACGCTAACTGGTCGACGTTCGGCGCGGGCAGCTCGGCGTGGCAGGCTGCGGGGGTGAAGCCCGGCCACGACGAGCAGACGATCCGCCGCATCGAACAGGCGGCCGGTCGGCTCGCGACTCAGGCAGTCGCGCGCATGGACGACGAGCTGCCCTGGTTTCGCCAACTGCCCGCAGACCAGCGATCCTGGGTCTCGCTGGTTGCCCAGGCCGGCATCGCGTCGTTCGTCGAGTGGCTGCGTACCCCCGACGACGTGCTGCGGCTGACCGGCGAGGTGTTCGCCGCCGCCCCCCGGGCGATGGCACGCACCGTCACCCTGCAACAGACCGTCGAGCTCGTCCGAACCACGATCACGGTGGCCGAGGAGCAGCTTCCGACGTTCGCCGAACCGGGCGCCGAGGACGCCGTGCGCGAGGAGTTGCTCCGCTTCAGCCGCGAGATCGCGTTCGCGTCGGCGCGCGTGTACGCCAGCGCCGCCGAGAGCCGGGGCGCGTGGGACGCGCGCCTGGAGGCGCTTGTCATCGACGGGCTCGTGCGCGGCGTGTCGATCGCGGACGAGCCGCAGAGTCAACTCGCCGCACTCGGCTGGCGCTCGAGCGGTCCGGTCACGGCCGTCGTCGGTGTGGCGCCGGATCGCGAGCGCGAGGAGACGCTGTCGGGCGTGCACCGCGCCGCACGCCGGCTCGGTTTCGACGCACTCGCCGGTGCCCACGGCGGCCGGCTGGTCGTCGTGCTCGGCAACATCGACGACCCGATCACGGCGGCGAAAGGGCTGCTGTCGTCGTTCGGCGACGGCCCGGTCGTGGTCGGGCCACGGGCCAGCGACGTCAGCGCGGCGAGCACCGTCACCCGCACAGCGCTGTCCGGACTACGGGCGGCGCCGGGCTGGCCCGGCGCCCCGCGGCCGGTCAGCGCGGACGCGCTACTGCCCGAGCGCGCGCTGGCCGGCGACGCCGATGCGCGTGAGGCGCTGCTGGCGCACGTGTACCGCCCGCTGACCAAGGCGGGCGACGTCCTGCTCGACACGGTGACCGCGTTCCTGGCGTCGGGCGGCGGCCTGGAAACCACCGCGCGCGCCCTTTTCGTGCATGCGAACACCGTTCGGTACCGGCTGCGCAGGGTCGGCGAGGTTTGTGGTGAACCGCCAACCGATCCGCGCGGGGCGTTCACGATTCAGGTCGCGCTGGCGCTCGGGCGACTCGACGACGCCGGGTCGTGACCAACCCTTGCGCGATCGTGCAACTCCCGGCGTCGTGGCGACGCCCCGAGTTGCACAATTTGTGAAGCACGCGCGTAACCCTTGCGCAACTCCTCCGACGCCTAAGCGTCGCAAACGGACAACGTGATCGGGGATGTTGTGAGATAGCTACAACGGCGCGCCGATCAATGCTGTGCGCGTCGCCATCGCGTGTGCACCGGACCGCCAGGCATGGTCTGGGGGTGATCGCCATTCTCGCGCCGGGCCAGGGAGCCCAGAGCCCAGGCATGCTCACCGCCTGGCTCGAACTTCCCGACTCCGCCGACATTCTTGGCGAACTGGGCGAGGCCGCCGAGCTTGACCTCGTCCGCCTCGGCACCACCGCCGATGCCGACGAGATCAAGGACACCGCGGTCACCCAGCCCCTGATCGTCGCCCTCGGCGCAATTGCCGCATCGCAGCTCGGATTCGACGGCGGCTCGCCAGACGGCACGGTCATCGCCGGGCACAGCGTCGGCGAGCTGACCGCGGCCGCGGTCGCCGGGGCGCTCACGCCGGCCGCGGCGGTCGCCTTCGCCGCCCGTCGTGGCGCCGAGATGGCCGCTGCGTGCGCGCTGGCGCCGACCGGCATGTCAGCGGTGCTCGGGGGCGATCCGGACGAGGTCGTCGCGGCCATCGAATCGGCCGGCCTGACGCCCGCGAACCGAAATGGCGCCGGGCAGGTCGTGGCAGCGGGGGCGCTGGCCGATCTCGCCAGGCTCGCCGAAGCGCCACCGAACGGTGCCCGCGTGCGGCCCCTGGCTGTGGCGGGCGCGTTCCACACCCACTACATGAATCCCGCGCGCGAGGCCCTGGCCGCCTACGCCGGTGACCTCGCCGCCGCCGACCCGCGGCACATCCTGCTGTCCAATGCCGACGGCGCGGCAGTCAGCCGCGGCAGTGATCTCGTCTCCCGCCTCGTCGAGCAGGTCACCCGCCCGGTGCGCTGGGATCTGTGTCTGCAGACCCTGCGCGACCTCGGAGTCACCGCCGCGATCGAACTGGCACCGGCCGGCACCCTGACCGGTATCGCCAAGCGCGAGCTACCCGGTGTCGAGCTGCTCGCGGTCAAGACGCCCGCCGACCTGGACGCCGCACGCCGGCTGATGAGCAGTCGGCCGCAGCACGGGCAGGGCGAGTACACGCCCGATTTCCAGATCGTGGTCACCCCGGCGAAGGGCATCTTCACCCGGACCGAGACTCTCGCCGAGGGACAGCACGTCGAGCGCGGCACCAGGCTCGGCACCGTGCGCACCAATCGCGACGAGCACGCAATCGTCACATCCACCGGTGGCGTGCTGGCCGAGTGGCTTCGGCATGACGGCGACATCGTGGCCGCCGGACTGCCCATCGCGCGCCTATCGAACGGATCGGAGACATAGAGATCATGCCGTTCGCCGTCCCCACCCAACCCCTGACCGGTACCCGCATCCTCGGACTCGGCCACTACCAGCCCTCCAACGTGGTCACCAATGCCGACCTCATCGCCCGCGGGGTCGACACCGACGACGCGTGGATCAGGAGCCGCGTCGGCATCGCCGAGCGCCGCTACGCAGACCCCGACGAGACCGTCATCGACATGGCCGAGAACGCCGGCAGCAAGGCGCTCGCAGCCGCCGGCATCGCCACCGACGACGTCGACCTGGTGATCACCGCGACGTGCACGATGCCGACCCCCGTCCCGGCGGCCGCGCCACAACTGGCCGACCGGCTCGGCATCGATGCACCCGGCGCGTTCGACGTGAACTCCGGATGCTCCGGATTCGTCTACGCCCTCAACGCCGCCTCGGCGGCTGTGCAGACCGGTCAGGCGCACAACGTCCTGGTGGTCGCGTCCGAGCGCTTCTCCGGCTGGATCGACTTCGCCGACCGCTCGACCTGCATCATCCTGGCCGACGGCGCCGGAGCCGCGGTGGTGGGCGCCTCGGACGCGCCCGCGATCGGCCCGGTCGTCTGGGGCAGCGACGGTGCCCAGGTCGACACCGTCGTCATCGACGAGGACTCCCGCTTCTTCCGCCAGGAGGGCCAAGCCGTCTACCGGTGGGCAACGACGAAGATGGCGCCGATCGCGCTCGAGGCCTGCCGCCGGGCGGGCGTCGACCCCACCGAGCTGACCGCGTTCGTGCCACACCAGGCGAACATGCGCATCATCGACTCCATCGTGAAGCGACTGGGCGCGCCGAATGCCGTCGTCGCCCGCGACATCGAGGTCTCCGGAAACACGTCGGCAGCGACGATTCCCCTTGCGCTGTCGAAGATGGTCGAACGGGGCGAGATCCCGTCCGGCAGTCCGGTGCTGTTGCTGGGCTTCGGCTCAGGGCTCGCCTACGCGGGGCAGGTCATCCTCGCCCCGTGAACCACTCGTCCGTCCACAGTGGACGGTAGCTCCATCAACAGGAAGGAATCGCCAGTGGCCGCCTCACCCGACGAGATCCGCGCCGGACTCGCCGAGATACTGCAGGAAGTTGCCGACGTCGCTCCCGAGGACGTCGTCGATGACAAGTCCTTCACCGACGACCTCGATGTCGACTCACTGTCGATGGTCGAGGTAGCCATGGCCGCCGAGGAGAAGTTCGGCGTCAAGATCTCCGACGACGAACTGCCCAAGCTCAAGACCGTCGGCGACGCGGTGTCGTTCATCCAGGCGAACGCCTGACCTCCAGGAAGGACATTGACCATGACGACCGTCACCGACGACATCGTCGTAACCGGGCTGGGCGCCACGACCCCACTCGGCGGTGACGTGGCGACGTTCTGGGCCGGCCTGCTCGAAGGCCGGTCCGGCGTCGCACCGCTGACCGACGACTGGGCCGATTCGATTGCGGTGCGCATCGCCGCTCGCATGGCGGTCGACCCGGTCGACGTGCTGCCTCGCGTCCAGGCCCGGCGCCTGGACCGCTCCCAGCAGGCCGCGCTGATCGCCGGCCGTGAGGCGTGGGCCGACGCAGGGTTCACCGGCCGCAGCGACGAGGTCGGCCTCGAACCCGAGCGGGTGGCGGTCGTGATCGGAACCGGTATCGGCGGCGTCACGAGCCTGATCGCGCAGCACGACGTCATACTCGAGAAGGGCGCGAACCGCGTCTCGCCGCTGCTGATCCCCATGGACATGCCCAACGGCCCGGCGGCCTACGTCGGCCTCGAGGTCGGCGCACGCGCAGGCGTGCACACGCCCGTCAGCGCCTGCGCGTCCGGCGCCGAGGCGATCGCCTACGGGCTCGATCTACTTCAACTCGATCGAGCAGATGTCGTGGTCGTCGGTGGCACCGAGGCGTGCATCCATCCGCTGACGATCTCCGGGTTCGCCCAGATGCGGGCGATGAGTACTCGCAACGACGAGCCCGAACGCGCGTCGCGGCCGTTCGACAAGGCGCGCGACGGGTTCGTGCTCGGCGAGGGCGCCGGCGTCCTCGTGCTCGAACGCAGCGCTTCGGCGCGGGCACGCGGGCGCGAGCCGTATGCCGTGCTGGGCGGCGCCGGCGTCACCGCCGACTCCCACGACATCGTGCTGCCCGACCCGTCCGGCTCGGGTCAGGCCCGTGCGGCGCGGCAGGCCATCGAGCGGGCCGGGCTCGACTATCGCGACGTCGTGCACGTCAACGCGCATGCCACCTCGACGCCCGCGGGCGACGCCGGCGAGGCGAGGTGGATCGCCGGGGTGCTCGGCGAGCAGACGGTGGTCACCGCCACCAAGTCGATGACCGGCCATCTGCTCGGCGCGGCCGGCGCGATCGAGGCGATCGCCACGGTGCTCTCGATCCGCAACGACCTGATCCCGCCGACCATCAACCTCGACGACCCGGACGACGAGGTGACCGTCGACATCGCGCGCAACGAGGCGCGGCAGATGACCGTACCCGCCGCACTGAACGATTCGTTCGGATTCGGCGGGCACAACGTCGCAGTGCTCTTCCGCAAGGCTTGAGAGGAACCGTCATGACGCTTGTTGCCGAACCTCCACTCGCCGCCGAGATCGACCCGCGCGACCCCGTACTGCGGCTGACGAAACTGCTCGACGCAGGCAGCCTTCGTCCGATGCACGAGCGCGACGACAGCGGCGTGTACGCCGTGCACGGCACGATCGAGGGCGCTCCGGTCACCGCCTTCGCCACCGACGCCACCGTCATGGGCGGCGCGATGGGCGCAGTGGGCTGCCGGCACATCGTCGACGCGATCGACACGGCGGTCCGCGAACGCGTTCCTGTACTCGGCCTGTGGCACTGCGGTGGCGCTCGCCTGGCCGACGGCGTCGAAGCACTCGATGCGGTCGGCCTGGTCTTCGCGGCGATGATCCGCGCGTCCGGGCGCGTGCCGCAGATCTCGGTCGTGCTCGGGCCGGCGGCGGGTGGGGCTGCCTACGGCCCGGCGCTCACCGATCTGGTGATCATGTCGGCGTCCGGGCGGGTGTTCGTCACCGGGCCGGACGTGGTGCGCAGTGTGACCGGCGAGAACGTCGACATGGAATCGCTCGGTGGCGCCGACACGCACGGACGCCGCAGCGGCGTCGTGCACATCGTCACCGACACCGACGACGAAGCCATCGACACGGCGCGGCGTACCACCGCGCTACTCGCACTGCAGGGCACGTTCGATCTGCGCGCCGTCGGCCCCGACCGAGATCTGACCGCCCTGCTACCCGACAGCCCCAAGCGCGCCTACGACGTACATCCGTTGATCGACGGCGTGCTCGACGAGTCCACGTTCATCGAACTGCACGCGAAATGGGCGCCGAACATCGTCACCGGGCTCGGCCGACTGGCCGGGCGGGCGGTGGGCGTCATCGCCAACAACCCGCTGCGCCTTGGCGGTTGCCTCGACTCGACGAGCGCGGAGAAGGCGGCGCGCTTCGTACGCACCTGCGACGCATTCGGCGTGCCGCTGGTCGTGCTCGTCGACGTGCCCGGTTACCTACCCGGTGTCGGGCAGGAATGGGACGGCGTCGTGCGCCGCGGCGCCAAGCTCTTGCACGCGTTCGGCGAGGCTGTCGTTCCGCGGGTGACCCTGGTGACCCGCAAGGCCTACGGCGGCGCATACATCGCCATGAACGCTCGCTCCCTCGGCTCGAACGCGGTGTACGCGTGGCCCGGCGCCGAGGTGGCCGTGATGGGCGCGTCGGCGGCGGTGGGCATCCTGCACCGCAAGAAGCTCGCCGCAGCGCCACCCGGAGAGCGCGAGGCGCTGCACGCCGCCCTGGCGGCCGAGCACGAACGGATCGCCGGCGGGGTCAGCCGGGCCATGGACATCGGCGTGGTCGACGCCGTGGTCGAGCCGATGCGCACGCGGGCCGCACTGGCCGAGGCACTGGCGTCCATGCCCAGCGGTCGCGGCGCGCACGGCAACATCCCGCTCTAAGATTTGGTCGGCGATCTTCCTGCGTATGGCGTGCCCCGACGCCATACGCAGGAAGATCGCCTTGGGGAGGGACGATTCTTGAGCCGGCCGCGCCGTGGTTCAGACGACCTGATGCAGCAGGGTCACCGGGGCGCCGTCGCCGGCATGGCGATACGGCTCGAGTTCGGCGTCCCAGGCGGTGCCCAGCAGTTCGGCCAGGCCGTGCGCGTAATCGTCGGCGGTTCGGGCACGGCGCTGTAGACCGCGCAGTCGCTCCTCGCCGACGACGATGTCGCCGTTGGCCGAGATGGCGCTTCGATGAAAGCCGCGACCGGGCACGTACGCCAGCCGCTCACCGTCGCTGACCGACGTGCCGTCCTCGGTGATCTCGAAGACGAGCATCGGCCAGGCGCGCAGTGATGCCGCGAGGCGGGCACCAGAGCCGATCGGCCCGGTCCAGTTGGCCTCGGCACGCAGGTGAGTCGGAGCGACAGGCTGAGCCGTCCAGGACAGACGAGCCGGACGCCCGAGTACACCCGCCAGCGCCCACTCGACGTGCGGGGCTATGGCAGACGGGCAGCAATGCACGAACACCACGCCACTGGTGGCTGGTGTCGTGCGCCGGGCGTTCGTCATCCCCCACCTCCACTGATCGACGGCAACGCCTTCCCCAACGCGCCGTGCACCCGTGGTGTGGGCGTGCACATTGTTACCCATGAGGCCGGTGTTGCGCCAGGCGACACGGCCAAGACTCGCCGTCTGTGTCGAGTGGTGCGTTTTGCCTCGAGTGGTGCGTTATAACGCACCACTCGGCCGATAACGCACCACTCGACGAAAGGCGAACGAGACTCAGAATTCGACCACCGAGCGCAGCACGTCGCCGCGCTGCATCGCCGCGAACGCCGCCTCGACGTCGGCGAGTGCGATCGTCTCGCTGACGAACGCGTCGAGGGGCAACCGTCCCGAAAGGTGCAGGTCGACGAGCATCGGGAAGTCGCGAGAGGGCAGGCAGTCGCCGTACCAGGACGACTTCAGCGATCCGCCCCGGCCGAAGAAGTCGAGCAGCGGCAGATCGATGCGCATCTGCGGTGTCGGCACGCCGACCAGTACCACCGTGCCCGCGAGATCGCGCGCGTAGAAGGCCTGCTCGTAGGTCTCCGGTCGGCCCACCGCGTCGATCACGACGTCGGCACCGAATCCGCCGGTCAGCGCCCGGATGGCCCCGACCGCGTCGGCAACACGAGAGTTGACCGTGTCGGTGGCACCCAGCGTCATCGCCGTGGCGAGCTTGCGGTCGTCGACGTCGACCCCGATGATCTTCGCCGCGCCCGCGAGCCGCGCGCCGGCGATCGCCGCGCAGCCGACACCGCCGCAGCCGATCACCGCGACACTCTGGCCACGTGACACCCCGCCGGTATTGATCGCCGCGCCCAGCCCGGCCATGACGCCGCAGCCGAGCAGTCCGGCCACCGCGGGCGACACCGCCGGGTCGACCTTCGTGCACTGGCCGGCATGCACCAGCGTCTTCTCCGCGAACGCGCCGATGCCGAGCGCCGGAGTGAGCGGCGTGCCGTCGGACAACGTCATCTTCTGGGTGGCGTTGTGGGTGTCGAAGCAGTACCACGGCTGGGCGCGAAGGCAGGCCCGGCACTGCCCGCACACCGCCCGCCAGTTCAGGATCACGAAATCGCCGGGCTCGATCGCCGTCACGCCGTCGCCGACGGCCTCGACGACACCGGACGCCTCATGTCCGAGCAGGAACGGAAAGTCGTCGTTGATGCCGCCCTCGCGGTAGTGCAGGTCGGTGTGGCAGACGCCGCAGGCGGACACCTTGACCAGCGCCTCACCAGGCCCGGGATCGGGGACCAGCACCGTCTGCATCTGCACCGGCTCGTCCTTGGCGAGACTGACGATTCCCGAGACCTCATGTGCCATCGCCTTCGGACTCCTCCGCGGATCGGTTCTGCGCTGTGGGCGACCATGCTCGCACGGCGCCGACCGGCCGGTCCGGCTCGTAGTGCATCCGTAGATCGCGATCTGACACGGGCGCGGGGCGTCCAGACGTCCCATCAGGTCTTGATCATCTCTGCCGGATCTGTCATCACTCGCGGCTTCGACAGAGATGATCAAGGGTGTACCGGCGGCGCTCGAACTCGTCGGCCACGCAGTCAACGACCTCGGGCCGGGTGCGGCAGTCGCGCCAGCCTCGCATGGTGACGTATGCCTCCTCATCCCACGAGAACGGGTGAGCTTCGCAGGGCAATTCCGGCTGCGGTGCCATGACCGGTGACGGTTGCGCAGGCCCGTGTCCGCGCGGTTTCGTTCCCGTCTCACGGGGGCAAACCGTCCGGTGAACGCCGGCATCGACGCCGTTGTCAGTGCCTTAAGAGAGGGTGAACGCCTCGCCGCGAAGGTGGACGCCGACGCGGTGGCCCTAGTAGGCAAGTACAGGACGCGAGGAGAGCCAATGCCTGACATCGCACCGTCGCAGTCCAGTCCGGGTTCGGTGAGCGCCGAAAGGCAACTGCTCACCGAGTCCGCCGAGATCATCCCGCACCGCGAGGCAGCCGAGGCGTTCATCACCCGGATCTGCTTCAAACTCGGTCCACCGGAGTTGGTCGGCCTCGAACTGGAATGGCACGTTCACGACCGCCGCACGCCCACCGCACCACTCTCGCCGAACCGAATCGCCGCCGCGCTGGGGCCCTGGTGCCCGCCGGCGTTGCGACTCTCACCCGCCCCCGCCGCGACCATGCCGAACGGCTCGGCCCTCACCGTCGAGCCCGGGGGTCAGCTGGAAATCTCCAGCCGCCCGGCCGGCAGCCTCACCGAATGCATCGGCGCCGCCGCCGCTGACGCACGGCTGCTGAACGGCCGGCTCACGCAGGCCGGACTGGTCGCCCTCGGCGCGGGAACCGATCCCTACCGCGCCCCGTCCCGGTTGCTCGACCTGCCGCGCTATGCCGCCATGGAGGCGTACTTCGACCAGCGCAGCCCCGCCGGGCGCGTCATGATGGGCTCTACCGCAGCGGTGCAGCCGTGCCTGGACGCCGGGCGCGCTGCGGGCCCCGACTCGTTCGTCAGCCGCTGGCAGACCCTGCACGCGGTGGGCCCGCCCCTCGTTGCCATGTTCGCGAACTCCCCGGTGCTGGCAGGCCGAAGTACCGGCTGGCGATCAACTCGGCAACGTTCGTGGCTCGACATCGACCCGCTGCGCACGGCGCCACCGGGCCTCGGTGGCGATCCCCGCCGCGAGTACGCCCGCTTCGCGCTGGACGCTCCGTTGCTGTGCGTGCGCCGTGACGACGGGCCGTGGAGCGCGCCGCGCGACGTCACGTTCGCCGACTGGCTCGGCGGCGCCCTGGGCGCACCGCCCACCTACGGCGATCTCGCCTATCACCTGTCGACACTGTTCCCGCCGGTACGGGCGTCCGGGCACTTCGAGGTGCGCTACCTCGACGCCCAGCCGGGCGACGGGTGGATCGTGCCCACTGCGGTCGTCTGGGCGCTCACGGCGACGCATCGCGTACGCGACGCGGCCGGTGCGATCACCGAGCCCGTCACCGGACGCTGGGCGGCCGCGGCGCGGGTCGGGCTGGGCGATCCGCAGATCGCGCGAGCCGCAATGGCCCTGCTCGAACTGGCGATGGACGCCCTGGCTGATCAGCCGGCCTTCGTCCGGTCCCGAGTCGCCGATTTCGCCAGCCGATACACGATGCGCGGGCGCTGTCCCGCTGACGACTGGGAGGCAAGGCCATGACCGTCATCACCGCACCCGACAGTACCGAGGCCTTGCGGGCCTACATCGCCGACGAACTGACCAGAACGCGCCTGCGCAGCAAGGCGCTCACCGATGCCGTCGACACCGACGACCTGATTCGCCAGCACTCACCGCTCATGTCGCCGCTCGTGTGGGACTACGCGCACATCGGCAACCAGGAGGAACTCTGGCTGGTGCGCGACGTGGGTGGCCGCGAACCGGTCCGCGCCGACATCGACAGCCTCTACGACGCGTTCCAGCACCCGCGGCGCGACCGGCCCTCGTTGCCGCTACTCGCCCCGTCCGAGGCGCGATCGTATGTCGGCACCGTGCGCGACAAGGTGCTCGACGTGCTCGAACGTTCTCCGCTCGAGGGCCGGCGCCTACTCGATCAGGGCTTCGCCTTCGGCATGATCGTCCAGCACGAGCAGCAACACGACGAGACGATGCTCGCCACGCATCAACTGCGTACCGGTGCACCGGCGCTGCATGCCGAGCCGCCGCGTCCGCGCCGCGACACCGACCTGCCGGGTGAGGTGCTGGTTCCCGCCGGGACGTTCACGATGGGCACCGATGTCGAGCCGTGGGCGCTCGACAACGAGCGGCCCGCGCGCCCGGTCCATACGCCGGCGTATTGGATTGACACGGTGCCCGTTTCCAACGGCGACTACATCGCGTTCATCGAGTCCGGCGGCTATGACGATCCGCGCTGGTGGGCGGCCGAGGGTTGGGCGCACCGTACCTCGACCGGGCTGTCCGGCCCGCTGTTCTGGCGCCGCGAGGGCGGCCAGTGGTGGCGGAACCGCTTCGGCCTCGACGAGCCCGTGCCCGTGGACGAGCCGGTGCAGCACGTGTGCTGGTTCGAGGCCGACGCCTACGCCCGGTGGGCCGGCAAGCGGCTGCCGAGCGAGGCCGAATGGGAGAAGGCGGCCCGATGGGATCCCGCGAGCGGCCGGTCCCGGCGTTACCCGTGGGGCGACGACGATCCGACGCCTGCGCACGCCAACCTGGGCGGCGCGTACCTGCAGCCCGCGCCGGTCGGGTCGTATCCCGGTGGCGCTTCACCACTCGGCGTCCATCAGCTGATCGGCGACGTCTGGGAGTGGACCTCGAGCGAATTCGCCCGGCCGCCCGGCTTCGTCGCGTTCCCGTACCGCGAGTACTCCGAGGTCTTCTTCGGCGACGAGTACAAGGTGCTGCGCGGCGGCTCATGGGCCGCCGACCGTGCCGCGGTTCGCGGCACGTTCCGCAACTGGGACTATCCGATCCGCCGCCAGATCTTCGCCGGATTCCGTTGCGCCCGCGACGCCGCCGATGTGTAGGCACGTCGCGTATCTGGGGCCGCCGGTTGCGCTGCGCGAACTTCTGCTCGACCCGCCGTTCGGGCTGCTGCGCCAGTCCTGGGCACCGCGGCGTCAGCGCAACGGCCTACTCAACGCCGACGGGTTCGGCGTCGGCTGGTACGTGCCCGGTGATCCTGTGCCGGCACGGTATCGCCGAGACCGTCCCATGTGGACGGACGCGAACCTGCCGGAACTCGCCCGGGTGGTGCGTTCCGGCGCGGTGCTCGCGGCGGTGCGTTCGGGCACGGACGGTATGGGCCATGCCGAGTCGGCCGCGGCGCCGTTCCGCGACGGGCGCTGGCTGTTCAGCCACAACGGCGCGATGCCGGGGTGGCCGTCGTGTGCGGCGGGCCTGGCCGCCGCGCTACCGCCGCAACGGCTGCTGCATCTGGACGCGTCCAGCGACTCCGCGCTGCTCTGGGCGCTCGTCCACTCGCTGCTCGAAGGCGGCACGCCACTGGCCGATGCTCTCGCCACCACCGTCGCGGACGCCGCCGAGGCGGCACCCACCGCGCGGCTGAACCTGCTGGCCATGGACGGCGACCTGATCGCCGCGACCACCTGGGGCGACACCCTGTGCTGGCGCGCCGATCGGCTCGGCGTCCTCGTCGCGTCCGAACCCTCCGACGAGGAACCGGGCTGGCAGGACGTTCCCGACCGCAGCTTGCTCACCGCCACGCCCGACGGCGTGCGCGTCACTCCGTTGAATCCGAGGAAAGGCCCATGACGAATCTCGTCGTCGACAACCATCTCCCACCCGACTTCCTCAGCGCTGCCCTGCGCGCCGACGCCCTGCGCGGGTTGACCGCGACGCCGAAGTGGCTTCCGCCCAAGTGGTTCTACGACGAGCGGGGTAGCGAACTGTTCGAGCAGATCACCCGGCTGCCCGAGTACTACCCGACCCGCGCCGAGCGCTCGATTCTCGACGCGCGGGCCGGCGAGATCGCGTCCGTGTCGCGCGCCGACACGCTCGTCGAACTCGGCGCAGGCTCGGCGGAGAAGACCCGCCTGCTGCTCGACGCGCTGCGCACCGGCGAAACCCTGCGCCGCTACGTCCCGGTCGACGTGTCCGAGGCCGCCCTGCGCCAGGCCGCAGTCAGCGTCCTCGCCGAGTACCCGGGCCTTACCGTGCATGCCGTCGTCGCCGACTTCGAGGAGCACCTCGACCGGCTTCCCGACGGCGGCCGGCGCATGATCGCCTTCCTCGGCGGCACGATCGGCAACCTGGTCCCGCACGAGCGGGCCCGCTTCCTGCGTGATGTTCGGGCCACTCTGCAGCCCGGCGAGATGCTGCTGCTGGGCACCGATCTGATGAAAAGCCCGGATGTGCTCGTTCCGGCATACGACGACGCGGCGGGCGTCACCGCTGAGTTCAACAAGAACGTCCTGCACGTCATCAACCGGGAATTGAAGGCCGATTTCGATCCGGATGCCTTCGAGCACGTCGCCGTGTGGGACGCGGACGCCGAGTGGATCGAGATGCGGCTGCGCTCGACTACCGCCCAGCGGGTGCGCGTCGAACTGCTCGGCCTCGACGTCGCGTTCGGCGAGGGCGAGCAGATGCGCACCGAGGTGTCCGCGAAGTTCCGGCGCGACGGTATCGCTGCGGAGCTGGCTTCGTCCGGTTTCGACCTCACCCATTGGTGGACGGACTCGGAGGGGCGTTTCGGGCTGTCTTTGTCGACGGCGGTGTGAGCCGGGCCATGGCGTGTCACGTCCCGGTGAGCGCGTTTGTCCAATGGTCATGACAGACCACATGGCAATCGTGCGCGCGGGGGCGAGTGGGTGTTGACCGGGCACGACGATGGCAGGCTGGCGGCGTGAAGGCAGGGCCCGACGACGTGTTCGAGCGGCACCGCCGACTGCTGTTCGGCACGGCCTACCGCATGCTGGGCAGCGTCGCGGATGCCGAGGACGTCGTGCAGGACGCCTGGCTGCGTTGGGCCGCGGTTGACCAGTCGCGGGTGGAGCACCCGAAGGCGTACCTGGTGCGCACCGTCACGAATCTGTCGATGAACCGGCTGCAGTCGGCGCGCGCGCAGCGCGAAGCTTATGTCGGGCCCTGGCTGCCCGAACCGTTGCTCACCACACCGGACATCGCCGACGAAGCCGAGCTCGCCGACTCGGTGTCGATGGCGCTGCTGATCGTGCTCGAGACGCTGTCGCCGCTCGAACGGGCGGTCTTTCTGCTGCGCGAGGTATTTGCTTACGGCTACGGCGAAATCGCCGCGGCGCTCGATCGTGCCGAGCCGACGGTGCGCCAGGCCGCGCATCGCGCCCGCGAGCACGTTGCCGCCAGGCAGCCGCGCTTCGACACCGACGCCGTGCGGCAGCGGGACGTGCTCGAACAGTTCCGCTTGGCTTGCGCCGGTGGTGACATCAACGCGGTGATGGCACTGCTCGCTCCCGACGTCACCGCGTGGGCGGACGGCGGCGGAAAGATCTCCGCGGCCCGGCGCCCGGTGCACGGCGACCGTCATGTCGCGCAATGGCTGCTCGGCGTCATCGCCAGGCCCGACATGGCCGGTCTGGAATCTGAGCACGCGATCGTGAACGGCGAGCCGGCGCTGCGCTTCACCCTGGCCGGCACGCCGGCAGGCGCGATGACCGTGGGCATCGCGGATGGCCGGATCCTCCAACTGCGCCTCGTCGTCAACCCTGACAAGCTCACCGGGCTTTCCGGCGGGAGCGCACCGCCGGGCAGTCGAGGCCGCACGGCGGGCAAGCAGCGCGACGCCCGGCCAGCGCGGTTGCGGGGCAAGTCACCCGCTGCGCCGGTCGGGCGCGCTCAGCGTGCGTGAGATGCCGTGCGCGCCGGCCACTACGGCCGGGATGTAGCGGCGAACGTCGGCCTCCGTCGAAGGCACGACCACCGACAGTGCCGCTACCACGTGCCCGGCAGAACGGATCGGCGCAGCCACCGAGATCGAGATCAACTCGATCTGCCGGCGGCTGATCGCGAAGCCGGTGCGCCGCACTTCGGCGAGTTCGCGGCGCAGGCGGCCCGGGTCCGTGATGGTACGGCGCGTGTAGCGCCGAAGCGGCGCGCGCAGGACGCGTTCGAGCACGTCGTCCGCGGCGTAGGCCAGCAGGACGAGACCGACGCCGGTGGCGTGCAACGGCAGGCGCCCGCCGGGACGGGTTATGACGTGCACCGCGTCGCGTCCGGCGATGCGCTCGATGTAGAGGGCATCGGTACCGTCGAGGACCGCGAGCTGGACGTTCTGGTGCGTCGCCTCGTACAGATCCTCGAGGAACGGCAGTGCGGCTTCGCGCAGCCCGACGCTGCGCGGCGCGAGGCTGGCCGCTTCCCACAGCCGCAGCCCGATCCGGTAACTACCCGAATCGTCGCGTTCGAGCGCGCCCCAGCGGGCCAGCTCACCCACGAGGCGGTGCGTCGTCGTGAGCGGCAGCCCGGTGCGGCGGCTGATCTGCGCGAGCGGCAATTGGGGATGCTCCGCGGTGAACGCGCCGAGGATGCCGAGCACCCTGCTGGTGACCGTGTCGCCCATCGCGGCCCACCCCGTCTTCCGTTCAGCGGAAGTCTAGGCGCGACACACCGGCCCGGCCCAGCAGGCTGGACGGCGCGGCCGATGAGGAGGCGAAATGCGCACCCAGGTTGGCATCGTCGGCGCCGGACCGGCGGGGCTGCTGCTCTCGCACCTGCTGCACCTGCAGGGCGTCGAGAGCGTCGTGCTGGAGTGCCGCGATCGCGACTACGTCGAGCACCGGGTGCGAGCCGGCGTCCTCGAACACGGCGCGGCGCAGACGCTGCGCGAGGCCGGAGTCGGCAAGCGCCTCGACGCCGAGGGATTGCGGCACGACGGGACCGAGCTGCGGTTCGCCCGCCGCGGGCAACGCATCGACTTCGCCGCGCTGATTGGGCGCTCGATCACCGTCTACGGCCAGCAGGAGGTCGTGAAGGACCTGATCGCAGCCCGGCTCGACGCGGGCGGCGATGTGCGCTTCGAAGTCGAGGACGTGACGCTGCACGATCTCGACGGCGAGCGCCCGCGGATCAGTGCTCGAGGAAGCGACCCGATCGAGTGCGATTTCGTCGTCGGCGCCGACGGATTCCACGGCATCAGCCGGACGTATCGACCGCCGGGCACGGGCAAGATCTACGAGCGCAGCTATCCGTACGCGTGGCTCGGCATCCTCGCGGAGGCGCCGCCGTCGTCGGACGAGCTCATCTACGCGCGCCACGAACGCGGATTCGCACTGCACTCGATGCGTTCGCCGTCGATAACCCGGATGTACCTGCAGGTTGCCCCGGACGAGGATCTCGGCGCATGGCCCGACGATCGGATCTGGGCGGAGTTGCACGAACGGTTCGCGGACGACTCGGGGTTCACCCTCGCCGAGGGCCCGGTGCTCGACAAGGGGATCACGCCGATGCGCAGCGTCGTCGTGACACCGATGCAGTTCGGCCGGCTGCTCCTCGCCGGAGATGCCGCGCACATCGTGCCGCCCACCGGCGCGAAGGGCATGAACCTCGCGGTCGCCGACGTGCGCGTGCTTGCCCGCGCGCTCGCCGCGTACTACGCCGACGCTCGTGGCGACCTGCTCGCCGCCTATACCGAGACAGCGCTGGCCCGCGTCTGGAGAGCAACGCATTTCTCCTGGTGGATGACCTCGATGCTGCACCGCAATCCCGCAGACGACGAGTTCGGCGAGCAACTCGCGCTGGCTCAGCTGGAATACGTCGTGTCCTCGCGGGCAATGGCGACCTCGCTCGCCGAGAACTACACCGGCCTGCCGTACACAGAAGGATGGAGCTACCGATGACCGGCCCGGCGACCTTTCGGCCAGACCCACCCGGCACGCATCCGCCGTACGACTCTCCCGACTACGGCAGCACCCGGCTTCGCCATCCGACGAGGCCACTTCACCTGCTGCCGCAGCGGCTCACCGAGCTCACCGGTCCGGTGTTCGGCGAGGACCGGGTGGTCGACGGCGACGCGGACCTGACGATGGCAAACGGCGGCGAGGCCGTCGGCCAGCGCATCGTCGTGCACGGGCGCCTGCTCGACGGCGACGGCCGCGCCGTTCCCGACAGCCTGATCGAGGTCTGGCAGGCGAACGCGGCCGGGCGGTACGCGCACGTCGCCGACCAGTGGCCCGCCCCGCTCGATCCGCACTTCACCGGTCTCGGGCGGATCGTCACCGACCGCGAGGGCCGGTACCGGTTCACGACGATCCGGCCCGGCGCCTACCCGTGGAAGAACCACCACAACGCCTGGCGCCCGGCGCACATCCACTTCTCGGTGTTCGGGCAGGCGTTCACCCAGCGGCTGGTCACGCAGATGTACTTCCCGGACGATCCGCTGTTCGCCCAGGACCCGATCTTCAACTCGGTGCCGGACGAGAAGGCCCGGGCTCGCCTGGTCAGCGGCTACGACCACGACGCGACGACGCCGGAGTGGGCGCTCGGGTTCCGGTTCGACATCGTGCTGCGCGGGCGCGAGCAGATCCCGTTCGAGGCCGGCCGTGCCTGAGTCCACACCGTCGCAGACGGTCGGCCCGTTCCTGCACATCGTGCTGCCCTGGCCGGACGGTCCGTACGTCGTCGCCGACGGCACGCCCGGCGCCGTGCGCATCGCCGGTCGCGTTACCGACGGGGCGGGCGCGCCGGTGCCGGATGCCCTGGTCGAGGTGTGGCAGGCGGGCCCCGACGGCGAATTCGGAACGCCCGGCTGTCGCGGATTCGGGCGATGCCCCACCGATGCCGACGGCGGTTTCTGGTTCCTCACAGCCAAGCCGGCGCCGCTGCCCGCCGAGCGGGGGGCCGTCGAGGCGCCGCACCTGGACGTGTCGGTGTTCGCCCGGGGGCTACTGCACCGGCTTGTCACCCGCATCTACTTCCCGGACGAGGCGGCGGCGAACGGCGCCGACCCGGTACTCGCATCGCTCGACGCCGGCGAGCGAGCGCTGTTGACGGCCGCTACCCAGGACGACGGCTCGCTGCGGTTCGACATCTGCCTGCAGGGCGACTCCGAGACGCCGTTCTTCACCGTGTGACACCGTGACCGGATGAGCGAGCTCTGGGATCCCATCTTCGGCGCCGGCCGGGTGTCCGCCGAACTGGACGACCGCGCCTGGGTGCGGGCGATGCTCGAAGCCGAGGCGGCCCTGGCGCGCGCGGCTGCGGGCGCGGGCCTGGTATCGACGGCGGCCGCCGACGCCGTCGCCGCGGCTTGCTCGGATGCTTCGTGGGTGCCGGCCGGCGAACTGGGCAAGCAGGCGGCTACGGGCGCAAACCCGGTGATCCCGCTGGTTCGCCTGCTCCGGCAGCGGGTCGGCCCGACTGGTGCGGACGCCGTGCATCCAGGAGCCACCAGCCAGGACATCCTCGACACCGCGGCGATGCTGGTGACCGGCCGGGCACTGGACGTCATCGTCGACGATCTGACGCATGCGGCGGATTCGGCGGCCGGCCTTGCGCGCACCCACCGTGACACTCCGATGGTGGCACGCACCCTGCTGCAGCAGGCGCTGCCCACGACGTTCGGCGCGGTGAGCGCCGGGTGGGGCGCCGGGCTCGATCGGAACGTGGCGGGCCTGCGCCTGCTGCGTGCCGGGCTCGCCGTCCAGCTCGGCGGGGCCGGCGGCACGCTCGCCGCGCTGCACCCGCACGGCCTCGCGGTCCGTGCCGCGTTCGCCCGTGAACTCGGGCTGGTCGATCCGATGGGAGTCTGGCACGCCGAGCGGACGCGGATCGGCGAGCTCGCGGGCGCGCTCGCCGCAGCGGCCGGGGCGATCGGCAAGGTGGCCACCGATGTCGTGCTGCTGGCCCAGACCGAGGTCGGCGAGGTACGCGAAGGCGAGAGCGGCGGCTCGTCCACCTTGCCGCACAAGCAGAATCCGGTCGCCGCGGTCACGGCCCGCGCCGGCGCCGCGCAGGCGCCCGGGCTCGCGGCGACGCTGTTCGCGGCTATGGCCGGTGAGCATCAGCGGGCGGCCGGAGCGTGGCACGCCGAGTGGCCGGCGCTCGTCTCCCTGCTGCGCTCCACCGGCGGCGCAGCCGCGCGCCTGCGCCAGTGCCTCGCCGGCCTGCAGGTCGACCGGGAGGCGATGCGACACAACCTCGACCGCACGTCGGGACTGATCCTGGCCGAGCGCATCGTCACCGAGCTTGCGCGGTCGATCGGGCGCGGCGCCGCGTCCGGCGCCGTGGAGCGGGCAGCACGCAAGGACGACATGATCAACGCCCTGCTCGCCGATCCGGCCGTGAGCGGGCGGGTCGAGCGGGGGCGCCTCGCCGAACTGCTCGACCCGTCGACGTACCTGGGCCACGCGGCAGACCTCGTCGACACCTACCTGCAAGGTCGCCGGTCATGAGCGCGTTGCGGTGGAGCGTCGACGGGCCCGAATCGGCGCCGGTGTTGGTGCTGCTGAACGGCATCGGCACGACGTCTGCGATCTGGGACGCGCAGGTCGGCCCGTTGACGGAGTTGCTCCGGGTCGTCCGGGTCGACACGCGCGGGCACGGTGACTCGCCACCCGCTCCCCCGTCCACTACGCCGTGCACGATCGCCGACCTCGGCCAGGACGTGCTCGCCGTGCTGGACGAGATCGGCGCGGCGCGAGTGCATATTGCCGGCGTCTCACTCGGCGCGATGACCGCGATGTGGCTCGCGATCCACCACCCGGCGCGAGTGAACCGGCTCGCGCTGCTGTGCACGTCCGCGTACCTGCCGCCCGCCGAGGGCTGGCACGACCGCGCGGCAGCGGTCCGCTCGGCCGGGATGCCCGTCATTGCCGAGACCGTGGCGAGCCGGTGGATCACGCCGGGTCTCGCCGATCGCGACCCGCAACTGGCCACTCGGCTCTACAACATGCTGTGCGGTATCGACCCGGAGAGTTACGCGCAATGCTGCGAGGCGATCGCGACGATGGACCTGCGCGCGGACCTCGCCCGGATCGCTGCGCCGACACTGGTCATCGCGGGCGCACACGACCTGGCCACGCCACTCCCCCACGCCGGCGCGATCGTCGACAGCATCGCGGGCGCGCAGATGGAGGTCGTCGACGCCGCCCACGTCGCGACGGTCGAGCAGGCGGGGGTGATCACGGCGCGGCTCGTCGAGCATTTCGGCACCGGACGCGACCCGCTGCGCGCGGGCTTCGCCATCCGGCGCGCAGTCCTGGGCGACGCGCACGTCAATCGGGCAGTGGCCGAGACGACCGAGTTCAGCGCGCCGTTCCAGGACTTTCTCACCCGATACGCCTGGAGCGAGGTCTGGGCGCGACCGGGCCTGAGCCGGCGCGAACGCTCGCTCGTCACGGTCGCGGTGCTGACCGCAATCGGTGCCGACCACGAACTCGCCCTGCACGTTCGGGCCGCCCTGCGCAACGGCGCGAGTGCCGACGAGATCGGCGAGGTGCTGCTGCACACCGCGATCTATGCCGGGCTGCCGCGCAGCAACCGGGCGTTCGCTCTCGCCCGCGACGTGATCGAGCAGGTCAAGACGGAACGTCCTGGGGGTGAGGTATGACCCAGCAGGCGTGGACTAGCGTCGTCGGCGTCCGCCGGCGATACCGACTTCGGGAGCTGCGATGACCCTTCTCGATGAGACGCTGTGGCAGGGCAAGATCTTCGTCGGCGGCGAATGGACCGCAGCCGGCGGCGGCGAGCACGACGTGGTCGAACCCGCTACCGGCGCCACGCTCGGCACGCTGGGAACTCCCACCACGCAGGACGTCGCAGCAGCGGCCGCGAGTGCCGCCGCGGCGCAGCAATCGTGGGCGGAGACGCCCTACCCGCAGCGGGCGGCCGTCCTGCGACGCGCCGGCGCGCTGTGGTCGCAGCACGCCGAGGAGATCTCGTGGTGGAACATCCGCGAGGTCGGGGCGATCCCACCGATGGCCGCGTTCGCCCTGCACGTCGCCGAGCAGGAATGCTTCGAGGCGTCGGCGCTGCCCAGCCGCGCCTACGGCGAACTGATCCCGAGCGAGGAGCCGAGGCTCTCGCTGGCGCGCCGCGTGCCGGTCGGCGTCGTCGGCGTGATCTCGCCGTTCAACGTGCCGATCATCCTGGGCATTCGCTCCGTCGCCCCGGCCCTCGCCCTCGGCAACTCGGTGATCCTCAAACCGGATCCGCGCACGGGCGTCACCGGCGGGGTCGTGCTGGCGCGGATCTTCGAGGAGGCGGGCCTGCCGCCCGGCGTCCTTTCGATGCTGCCGGGCGACGTCGAGGTCGGCGAGGCGATGGTCAGCCACCCGAGCGTGCGGGTCATCTCCTTCACCGGCTCGTCGGCGGCGGGCCGGCGGGTCGGCGAGCTGGCCGGGCGGCACCTCACCCGCGCGCACCTCGAACTCGGCGGCAACTCCGCGCTGATCGTCCTCGACGACGCCGACGTCGACCAGGCGGTGACCCTCGCAGCGTTCGGGTCGTTCTTCCACCAGGGCGAGATCTGCATGACGACCGGCCGGCACATCGTGCACGAGCGCATCTACGACGACTTCGTCGAGCGGCTCGCCGGCAAGGCGGCCGTGCTGCCGGTGGGCAATCCGGCCACCGACGAGGTGGCGCTCGGGCCGGTGATCGACTCGCGCCAGCGCGACAAGATCCACGGCATGGTGAGCGCCAGCCGCGACGCCGGCGCGAAGGTCGCCGCCGGAGGCGAGTACGAACAGCTCTTCTACCAGGCGACGGTGCTGGCCGACGTGCCGCCGGCCTCGCCCGCCTTCGCCGACGAGGTGTTCGGCCCGGTCGCGCCGGTGGTCAGCTTCTCCTCGATCGACGAGGCGGTGCGGCTGGCCACGGTGTCCGACTACGGTCTCTCGCTCGGCATTGTGACCCGCGACGTGATGCACGGCCTCGCTCTCGCCGACCGGATCCCTACTGGCATCGTGCACATCAACGACCAGACGGTCAGCGACGAGGCCAACATCCCGTTCGGCGGCGTCGGGACGTCCGGCACCGGCGCGCGCTTCGGCGGACCGGGCGCCAACGTCGACGCGTTCACCGAGACGCAGTGGGTCACCGTGCGCCGCGAGCCGCCGCCCTACCCATTCTGAGAAAGGACCACCCGCGTGGCCGACGAAGTACAAGGCATCGACCCGAGATCCGGCCGGCCGACCGGCGAGCCGATCCCCTATACGACCGGCGCCGAGCTCGACGAGATGGCTGCCCTCGCCTCGGCCGCCTTCGGCCCCTGGTCGGCCACTTCGGCGGCGCGGCGGGCGGACGCCCTCTGCCTGGTGGCTGACCGGCTCGACGAGTCTGCCGACAAACTGGCCGAGATCGCCGACGGCGAGACCGGCCTCGGTGCGCCGCGGCTGCCCGGTGAGGTGAGCCGCACGTCCAACCAACTGCGGCTCTTCGCCGAGGTGCTGCGCGACGGCGCCTACGTCGAGGCCATCATCAGCCCGGCCGATGCGGCGAAGGCGCGACCGGACGTTCGGCGGATGCTGGTCGCCCGCGGGCCGGTGGCGGTGTTCTCGGCGAGCAACTTCCCGTTCGCGTTCTCCGTGGCGGGCGGCGACACCGCATCCGCACTGGCCGCCGGCTGCCCGGTGATCGTCAAGGCACATGAGGCGCATCCGGCTACGTCGGCCGCCGTCGCCGGCATCGTCGGCTCCGCGCTGATCGAGGCCGGGGCACCGGCGGGCACGTTCGGCATCGTGTATGGGCCGCCGATCGGTGGCCCCCTCGTGCGGCATCCGGTCATCACCGCGGTCGGCTTCACCGGGTCGCTGCGCGGCGGGCGGGCGCTGTTCGATCTCGCGGCCGCGCGACCGGATCCGATCCCGTTCTACGGCGAGCTCGGCAGCATCAACCCGGTCGTCGTGCTGCCCGACGCCGCGGCACGCGAGGCCGACCGGATCGCCGCCGGCTATGCCAGCTCGATGACGATGGGCACCGGTCAGTTCTGCACCAACCCCGGCCTGCTCTTCGTGCCCGAGGGTGCGCCTTTGCTCGACCGGATCGCCCGCGAAATCTCGGCGAGTACCGGCGGCCCGATGCTGACCGGCCGCATGCGCGACGCCTACGCCGCGCATACCGCCTGGGATCGCCTCGACGTGCTGGCCCAGGGCAGCGGGTCGCCGGATGCGTTCAGTGCGACGCCCGAGGTGCGGCACGTCGAGCTTGCCGGATTCGCCGCCGATCTGCAGACGCTCACCGAGGAGCGATTCGGGCCGGCCGGGCTGGTCGTCCGGTATTCCTCGCTCGACGATCTGCTCGCCGTGCTCGCCCGGCTGCCGGGCAGCCTCACCACCTCGATCCAGGCCACGGATTCTGACGGCCCGGCGGCCGCTCGGGTCGCACCCGTGCTGCAACGGCTGGCCGGGCGGCTGATCATGAACGGTTGGCCGACCGGGGTTGCGGTGTGCTGGGCGATGCATCACGGCGGTCCGTGGCCGGCCACCACCGACGCGCGTTACACGTCGGTCGGCGCCACCTCGATCGGCCGCTGGCTGGTGCCCGTCGCCTACCAGGACTGGCCCGACGAACTGCTGCCCGCCGCGTTGCAGCGGGCCAACCCGCTCAGCATCGCCCGGCGTACCGAAGACGCGTAGCCGACGCGCTCGTTCGAAGCGGCCGTCACCGGACGGGACGCGCTGCAGTGTGCTACTCGGCTGCCGTTGCAACCCGGGCCGAGCACGCGGCCGGCGGGAGGTCCGGGTGCAGTTCGGTGTCGGCCGCCGCCCGGATCTCCGGTTTCATTCGGACGTCCGCTCGTGTCGCTCAATTGCGCTTACCGGGCGGCGCATGCTTCTGTGCCGTGTCGCTCGGACCGTGCATCGAGTTCCGGTCGAGTCGGTGCGACCGTAATTGTGGCGACGTCCCGGTCTTGGCCGCAGTCAGCGCATGGCCAGGAGCGACTGGGCTCGCGCAAGGTCCGCCCGCGCGCAGGAGCCCAGTTCAAGATCGCGTGCACAGCCCGCTCAGCTTGTCGGTTAGAACGGCGGGGCGGGGTCGGTGGTCGTGTCGTGGGGTTGATCGGGTGGTTGTGATTGGTAGTAGTGGTGGCCGGTCGGGGCGGTCCAGTGTGATGTGCCGGTGTCGGGGTCGCGGTGCACTCGCCATCGTTGGTGTTTCAGGCGGTGGTGGCGCCGGCACAGCACGGCCAGGTTGTCGGCGCTGGTTGATCCGCCATTGTCGTAAGGCAGGCGATGGTCGAGATCGCAGCGGTGCGCCGACCGGCGGCATCCCGGAAATGTGCAGGTTTGGTCGCGGACGATGACGTAGTCGGTGAGGTCTTTGGGTGGTCGGTAGGTGGTGTGTCCGTAGTCGAGCAGGGTGTTGGTGGCGGGGTCGGTGAGCAGCCGTCGCCAGGTGCCGGTGTGGTCGGCGGCGAGGTGTCGGGCTAGTGATGCGGGGATGGGTCCGTGCCCGGCCAGTTCGCCGGGTTGCTCGTCGAGGCCGAGCAAGGTCGACGCCGCGACGGTGACCTGGATCGAGGGCCGCATCCCCTGCGCGCGGGGCAGCAGCGGGTCGTGCAACGCCGCCACGCCCAAAATCCACCAGGGCGTCGGCGCGGCGCTGATCGGCGATGCGCGGATCAGTGGCGGAGGTGACCGACGCGAGCGCATCCACTGCGGTCATGACCGCCGCGGCACCCTCGGCGGGGAGCAGGGCCCACAGTTCGGCCATGCCGTCCTCGCGGGGATACGCACACGCGGCGTTCGGTCATCGCCTGGGCGCGTTGTTCTTCGATCCGGGCCGGGTCCAGGGCGTGTACGGCGCGGCGTACGGAGCGTTTGAACTCGGCCAGCGTCTGCCCACCGGCACGCGGCAGCACCCGGTCCTGCACCGCGACCGCGGTCTCAGCATCGAGCCCGTAGGTGGCTTCGGCGAGGGTCATCGCGTGCAGGTAGCTGATCCGGCCCCGGCGTAACGCCCGCCCCGTCTCAGTGAGCGTCCCGGTCAAGGTTTCGGCGACGGCGAGGCGGCGTTGCGCGGTCACCGTCGACAGTCGCAGCGCACAGCCGACCTCTTCGCGCACCCACCGATCCTCCGACTCATCATCAGCGGCCATGACGGCCAGTACCCGCTGCTGCATCCCGGAAAGCCAGGCCAGGTGCCGTTCCAAAGCGACCAACGCATCCACCCGCCCGCCATGCGACAACCCGGTCGGGTCGAGTAGCGACAACGCCGCCACCGCATCCGCACCCGGCGCTTCAGCAGCAAGCCAGGCTGCGGCTTGGTCGGGGTCCTCGGTGATCTCCGCGAGACTCAACGGCGGCGGCCCGATGAGCGGCTGCCACTCGCCCATCTCGAACATGCGTGCGACTCTACCGCAACGGATGATCACACGTCGAGCCGGAATCACCTTATCTGGTAAGGACTTTCCATCGCGCGCAGAGCAAACAGCACCCCGAGACGCAGCCCGGCGTCATATCGGCGCAGACAGGCGGGGCGGGCCGATTGGATCAGCCCACGACGGCCGCGGGATCAGGCAGAACGGGTGCCCGGCCGGATCGGCGAAGACGCGGGGCCCGGCATCAGCATCAGCATCGGCATCGGCATCGGTTGGCTCGTGCAGCCGAGTCGCACCGAGCGCCAGGACGAGTGGCTCGGCCGCATCGAGATCGTCGACCATGACGTCGAAGTGGATCTGCTGTGGCCGGTCGGGATCCGGCCAGTGCGGCGCCTGGTGGTCGGGGGCCAACTGGAAGGCCACGCCCGAGGTCGTCTCGTCGCGCGCGATCACGACGAAGTCGACCGAGCGGTAGGTGATCGGCAGGCCGAGCAATTCGGAGTAGAACCCGGCAAGGGCCGCCGGGTCCGGGCAGTCGATCACGACGTGATGCAGTCGTCCGATCATGGCCTGCGCACGCTAGGGCGTCGAGATCTGCAGGTAGGCCAGCCCGCGCATGTCGACCCAGGTCCGGCCCGGCGCGGTGACCAGGCGCAGCAGCACCTGCTGGCAGTTCGCGCAACGCACGACCAGGCCGGGCGCGCGCGAGTACAGCACCGCCTGACCGAGCGCCGCCGTCTGTCCGCAGCCGACACACTGCCCGGTCGCGGCGGTGACGTCGACGGCGAACACCTGGCGCAACTCGCCGGCGGCCGCGTTCCCGTCCAAGGCCGATTCGGGGTCGGGGTTCATCGCGGTCCTCCGCTGGGTCCGAAACGCTCTGTTCTGATCCGAGCCGGGTCATGCCCGCCCTGGACGAGTAGGTCGGCGACCGTCTCGACGAATCCGGTCGGCCCGCAGACGTAGCAAGTCGGCTGCTGCGCAGGCGGAAAAGCCACCTCGGCAAGCAGATCCGCATCGACGCGCCCCGGCGGTCGACGCCAGCCGGGCGGCGTCACCCGGGTGTAGGCGCGGGTGACCTCCACCGTGCCGTCCGCACCCGCGAGCCGATCAAGTTCGTCGCGGTAGATCACCGAATCCGGCCCTCGCGTGGAGTACAGCAGCCGGACCGGCGCAGTGCTGGCGGCCTCGACGTGGCGGCGCACCATCGCCATGAGCGGGACGACGCCACTGCCACCGGCGACGAGCTGGACCGGCCCGGGCTGCGACGCGCGCCAGACGAACCAGCCACCGACCGGCCCGCGCACCTCGATCTGGTCGCCGACCGCGACGACGCGCGCCAGGTACGGCGACACCTCGCCGTCGGGATCCTGCTCGACGGTGAGCTCGACCTGATCACCGGCCGGCACCGAGGCGATCGAGTACGAGCGGACGGCGCGGTAGCCGTCGGGCGCGGTGAGGCGCACATCGACGTGCTGCCCGGCGTCATGTCCGGGCCATTCGGGAATCCGGAGCGCGAGCGAGCGGGCGGTCGGCGTCTCGTCGCGAAGCGCGATCACGGTCGCCACCCGCCAGCTCAGTCGCCCCAGTAGCGCTGCTCGCGCCATGGGTCTCCGTAGTTGTGATAGCCGAGGCTCTCCCAGAATCCCGGCTCGTCGTCGTAGGTCAGCGTGATTCCGCGAACCCATTTCGCGCTCTTCCACAAGTACAGGTGCGGTACGAGCAGGCGGGCCGGGCCACCGTGCTCGGCCGCGAGGTCCTCGCCGTCGTAGGAGTGGGCCACCCACGCCTGGCCGTCGAGCAGATCCTGCAGCGGCAGGTTGGTCGTGTATCCGCCATAGGACTGCACGACCGCGTAGTCGGCGGCGGTCTCGACGTCCGCGAGAAGGGTGTCGAACGAGACCCCGCGCCAGGTGGTGCCGAGCTTCGACCAACGCGTGACGCAATGCAGATCGACGGTGAACTCCTGCGAGGGCAGCGCGCCGAACGCGGCCCAGTCGAGACGGTGCACCTGCCCCGCCTCGGTCGTGACCGTGAACTCCCAGTCGTCGAGCCGCACGCGCGGCGTCGGGCCGGCCGACAGCACCGGGAAGTCATGGGTGAGGTACTGCCCTGGTGGCAGGTCGGACTGCTCCGAGCGCCCCCGTCCGGAGAATCCCGGCGACACGATGCCCATGTGGCGACTCCTGCCTCGTCTGCCGCTTGGCACAGAAGACGTCCAGGCTATCGGGGATGCGGCCGGTGAACCGCAGGAAGTTTCCGGCAATCCGGCCGGCCCCGGGGCGAACCCGGGCCGGACTCAGAGCTGACCCGGGGCCGACTCGGGGCCGACTCAGGGCCGAGTCGGTGCCGCTTGCCCGGAACGCTTCCGGTACGCCCGCATCTTGGCCCGACTGCCGCAGATGCTCATCGTGCACCACTTGCTCAGCCCGGCCGGGCTGCTGTCGTAGTACACCCAGCGGCACACCTCGGCGTCGCACGCCTTCAGGCGCAGCCAGCTCGAATCGGCGCGGCCGTCGGCGATCGCGGCCGCCACGTGTGCGATGACCTCGTCGGCGCCGGACAGACCGGATACCGGCCGCAGCTCTGCCGCACCGTCCAGATCGATCGCGACGCGCAATGCGGCGGAGCCGAGCATGGCGTCGAGCCGGGCGAGCGCGCGCGTGTCGACAGGCGTTCCGGCGTGCGCCTGGCACGCGACGCGCAGCAGTTCGCGGAACTCGAGGACGCGCGCGAGGTCGTCGCGGGTGAACCGTCGGCTCGAGATCCCGTGCTCCGCCGCGAAAGCGCGCAGGTCGGCCGGGCGCCGCAGGGTGTCGTGATCCATCTCGATGTCGATGGTGTTGGCGAGATCCTGCACGAGCGCCAGCGACGCGGGCGCGGATCGCCGGTCGCCGGGCTGTTGCATGAGCGCCATCCTATTACGATCGTCCGTTACCGGTAGAATGCGTTTGCCGGTAACGAGCTCGGAAGGGGTTGGCGCGTGGGCGTCCTCAGGCGAGACCGCGACTTCAGGCAGTTGTGGATCGGCCAATCGATCTCGGTGGCCGGCTCGCAGGTCGGCGCGGTCGCGCTTCCGCTCGTCGCGACGCTGACGCTGCATGCTGGCGCGGCCGGCGTGAGCGCGGTCGCGACAGCGTCCTACCTGCCCAACGTCGTGATTCCGTTGCTTGCGGGGCATTGGCTGCAGTCACGGCGGCGGCGTCCCGCGATGATCGCCGCCGACCTTATCCGAGCCGTCGCCCTGGCGACCGTGCCTCTCGCATATCTGATCGGGCGCGAATCGCTGCCGCTGCTCGTCGTGGTGGCCCTGATCGTCGGCTGCGCGAGCGTTGTGTTCGACGTCGGCAGCTTCACCCACATTCCGAGCCTCGTCCGCTCTGACGACCTGCCGGCGGCGAACCGGGCGATGCAGGGCTCGGCCACCGCCGCGCAGGTCGGCGGCCCCGGTGCGGCCGGGCTGCTGGTAGGCGCGCTCGGCCCCGCGGTCACCGTTCTCGTCGACGCCGTCAGCTACCTGGCGAGCGCGACGGGCATCGCACGAATTCGACGCCCTGAGCCGCCGCCGGTCGCCGACGAGACCGGTGCCGGCATCTTCGACGGACTGCGCCAACTGGCCGCCAATCCGGTGCTGCGCGCGCTGGCCACGCACGCGGCGATGTACAACGCCGCCGCGCAGATCCTGACGGTGAACCTGATCGTCTATGCGATCAGCGACCGCGGTCTGACGACGGGGCAGTACGGCGTGGCCCTGTCGGCGGCGGGTGCCGGTGCGCTGGTCGGCACACTTGTCGCGCTGGCCGGTGCGTCCCGCTTCGGCTTCGGCCGCGCCTTCATCGGCTCGCTCGCGTTCTCGACCGGCGTGCCCGTGCTGCTGGCTGTTCCCACGGCGCACGGCGGAGCGTTCGCGATCATGGTCGCCGCGATCGAATTCGTCAGCGGCATCGGCCTCGGCAGTGCGAACGTCCTGTCGGTGACGCTGCGCCAGGTGGTCGTGCCGACCGGCTCCCTCGCCCGCAGCATGGGCGGCTACCGGTTGGTGATCTTCGGGGCCATCCCGATCGGAAGCGTCATCGGCGGATTCGTGGGCACGACGCTCGGCGCGCGGGCGGGTGTGCTCTGCGGCGGGCTCGGCATCGGGGTGTCGGCCCTGCCGATGGTGCAGCGCCGGATCCGCTCATTGCGCGAACCCGAGGACGCGCTGCCCCGCGTTGTCACGGAAAGCGCTAGCCGTCCGATCGCGCGTCGAAGCTGACGCGTGCGCTGTCGATCTGATCCATGTGGGCATACGCCCAGGTACGGATTGCGGCGACGGTTGCCGACAGACTCTGCCCCAGTGGGGTAAGGGCATACTCGACCTTCGGCGGCACGCTGGCGTAGACCTCACGCTGCACCAGGCCGTCGCGTTCGAGGATGCGCAGGGTCTGGGTGAGCATCTTCTGGCTGACGCCGTCGACGGCTCGGCGTAACTCCTGAAAGCGCAACGTTCCGCCTTCGAGGGCGTACAGGACGAGCAGGCTCCACCGATCGCCGATGCGGTTGATTACCTGGCGGGTCGGGCAGGCCGCGGCGAGGACGTCGAACCGCCCGTCCGCGGATGCGGTGTGAACGCTGGGCATTGACCGCCTATCCGTTAGTCACCTACAGGTGCCTATAGCACTAATTACTGCCTACTTCCCTAACGAGCCTAGGGATCGCAGACTCGTCGCGGCAACCACGCTCAGGAAGGCACACGATGAAGGCAATGATTCCGGACGGGCAAGGCTCGGTTCGCCTCGACGAGACGGCCGAGCCGACGCCGGCCGATCACGAGGCGGTTGTCGCGGTGGAGGCGTACTCGGTAAACCGTGGCGAGACATTCCTGTTGGACGCGCCGCGTGCCGGCTGGCGCCCGGGCAAGGACATCGCCGGGACGGTCGTCACCGCAGCAGCGGACGGTAGCGGGCCCGCCGCAGGCACTCGCGTCGTCGGCCATCCGCCGGCGTATGGATGGGCCGAGCGCGTCGCCGTGGCGACATCGTCGCTCGCGGTACTGCCGGGCACGCTCGACGTCCAGACCGCCGCCGTGCTGCCGCTCGCGGGCCTTACGGCCGTGCGCCTGCTGCGTGAGGCCGGCGCACTCGTCGGACGGCGACTGCTGATCACCGGGGCCAGCGGCGGCGTCGGCCACTACGTCGTCGAACTCGCCACGGCCGCCGGCGCCGAGGTCACCGCCGTAACCGCGACCGCCGAACGCGGCGCCCGGCTGCGGGAGTTCGGCGCGCAGACCGTCACTGATGTCGCCGACGCCGAGGGATGGTTCGACGTGGCAATGGAATCGGTCGGCGCGCCCTCATTCGCCATTGCTCGCAGCAAGGTGCGGCCCACCGGCCTGTTCGTCTGGTTCGGGCAGGCCAGCCGGCAACCGGTCACCCTCGACTTCTTTGCCTGGGTCGACGGCACCGTCGGCGCCCCGATCCGGCAGTTCGACTACACGCGCAGTGACCGCACGGACGGCGAGGACCTCGCCACCCTCGTACGCCTTGTCGAGCAGGGCCGGCTGCATCCCGAGATCGGCGTCGTGCGGGCGTGGGACGGCACGGCCGATGTCATCGAAGACATCCGCGGCCGGCGGTTGCGTGGCAACGCCGTGCTCACCCTCACCTGATCATCCCTATCGCTAAAGGAGATTCCATGTCCAACAGCACGACCGAGTCGACTCGCGAGGTTGTCGCCGCGTACGTCGCAGCCTTGCAGGCCGGTGACATCGACGCGCTGCGAAAGAGCTTCAAGCCCGATGCCACCTGGAGCCTGCGCGGCGGGCTGCCCGTCTCCGGCACCTGGACCGGACCGGACGCCATCCTCGACGGATTCCTCGCGCAACTCCTCGAGCGGCTCGACCCGAATGCGCCGGTCAGCCAGGACCTGCACCGCATCATCGCCGACGGCGAGTTCGCCGTGGCCGAATGGACCAGCCACGCGCGCTCACGCGACGGCCAGGCCTACGACAACGACTACGCGGTCGTCTTTCATGTCGTCGACGGGCAGATCGCAGCCGTTACCGAATACCTCGACACCGCCTACATGAAGGAGGTGCTGTTCAGCGAGTCCGCGCCCGCGCGTGCCCGATGAGTGCGCGCGCCGCCGGACCATTCGGCCCCTGCGATCGCCAGACGAGCGCGAGGCGGGCACGCAGCTGCGGACGGCTGATCGCTACCGCGCGAAGCTCGGCTCGATGGGCCTGGGCGAGCGACTCGGTCAGGATGGCCACGCCGAGCGACCGGGTGGCAAGCAGCGCAAGGACGTTCGGGTCGCTTGCCTCGAGGGCGATGTGCGGGCGCAACCCGGCAGCGGCGCAGGCGTCGTCGACGCTCGTCCGGATGCCGGTGCCTTTCGGCAGGCTGATCAGGGACCGTTTCGCCAATGCTTTGAGGGTGATCGTGCTCTTGGCGGCAAGCGGGTCGTCGTGGCGAACCGCCGCCACGAGCGGCTCGTCCAACAGCACAAGCGTGTCCAGTTCCGGTGACCGCTCAGCGGCCACGCCGGCGAGGGCGAGGTCGAGCCGGCCGTCGCGTACCGCCTCGACCAGGTCATCGGAGTTGGCCTCGCGCAGCCCGATCTCCACCGCCGGGTAGCTGCGATGGAACGCGGCCAGCAGGTCGAACAGGGCGGGCGTCGAGCACGCCGTGACCATGCCGACGGCAACCCGCCCGCGCGTCAACCCGGCCAGCTCGTCGACGACCAGGCGCGCGTCGGCGACAGCGCTCAGGGCCGCTCGCGCATACGGCAGCACTGCGGCCCCGACGTCCGTGAGTCTGACCGTGCGCCCGGACCGATCGAGCAGGTCGTAGCCGAATTCGCGTTCCAGGCGGCGAATCTGCGCGCTGACGCCCGGCTGTGCGACGTGCACGCGCTCGGCCGCGCGGGTGAAGTTGGCCTCCTCGGCCACCGCGATGAAGTATTCGAGCTGGCGCAGTTCCATAACTGTTGAGTCTAGCTACGGGACGAACTAGCTCTTGGACTTCTGCCGCCTTCCGGTCGACGCTGGGTTGTTGAACGGGCTCAACCGACGTACGGAAGCGACATGACAACGGTCACCAGGCACGCACCGGCGACGGCTCGCCGTATGTGGCTGACGACCGCGTTGGTGTCGGGCGGCCTGTTCATGGCCGTCGTCTCCACGACGGTCGTCAGCGTCGCCCTGCCGACCATTGCGCATGATCTCGCCGCATCCGCAACGGATCTGGAGTGGATCGTCGACGCCTACGTCCTGGTGTACGCCAGCCTGCTGGTCGCCGGTGGGGTCGTCGGAGATCACCGCGGCCACAAAGGGGTGTTCGTCAGCGGCGTCGTCGTGTTCGGCGTCGGATCGTTGCTCACCGGGCTAGCGCCGTCGGTCGGCGCGCTCCTGGCGGGCCGCGTGGTGCAGGGTATTGGCCCGGCGCTGCTGATACCGAGCAGCCTCACCATCCTCCGGGCAACATTCGCCGACGAGCGCGAGCGGGCGCTGGCTGTCGGGCTCTGGTCGACGGCCTCCGGCCTGGCCATGGCGGGCGGGCCCGCGGTCGGCGGGCTGATCGTCGACGGCATCGGCTGGCGATGGGTGTTCCTGCTCAACGGGCCGTTCGCCGCATGCCTTGCCGGGCTGGCCATGCGTGCCATACCCCGGTTGCCGCGCGCGGCGGCGCGCAGACGCTTCGACTGGTTCGGGGCAATCCTTGCCACGGCGGGAGTCGCCGTGCTCGCATTCGCAGTTATCGAAGGCCAGGACCGCGGCTGGACGGCGCCACTCGTCCTGATCACGTTCGCCGTGGGCGTGGCGGTGCTGGCGGCATTCGTGGCCGCCGAGCGCGTTCGCGACGATCCGCTCATCGACGTGTCGCTGTTCGCGCTGCCTGCGTTTGCCGCGGCGATCATCGCTGCACTCGTGGTGTTCTTCGCCTTCGTCGGCGCGATCGTGTACTTCAGCGTCTTCTTCCAGCAGGTCCAGGGACAGTCTCCGGTCGCAGCCGGCGTCGATGTCTGCGCGATCGGGATCGCGTACGCGCTGGCCGCGGCAATGGGCGGTCGGCTCGTCGGCGCGATCGGAGAGCGGATTCCGCTTCTCGCCGGGCTCGTCGTCAGCGGGCTGGCGACGTTCGGCCTGCTTCGGCTCGAGCCCGGCACCGGCATTGGCGCGATCTGGTGGAACTTCGCGATCCTCGGTGCCGGCATCGGACTGTGCGGCACGCCGATGACGACATTGGCGATGTCGGTGGTGGACGTGTCACGCGCGGGCATGGCGTCCGCGGTACTCAATGCGGCACGGCAGATCGGTCAGGTCTTCGGCGTCGCGGTGCTCGGCGCGCTCGTCTATGCGCAGCTACCCGGCGGGAGTGCCGGCGCGCGGCTCGAGCCCGTATCGCGGCCACTGTTCGTCGACGGTCTGCACCACGCGCTCGTTGTGGCCGGGCTCGCACTGCTCGGCGCCGCTGCGGCGACCGCTGCCCTGGTCAGGCCTCGGACGGCCGCGCCGACGTAGCCCGGATCACCGCTACACACGGCGCCTATGCTTGCACGCTATGGCGCAGATATCAGCAAGGTCGCCGGTTGTCTCCGTCGTGGTCCTGGCCGCTCTTTGTACCGCGATCGCCGGCTGCAGTTCGTCGAAGAAGACCCCATCAAGCGAACCGCCGTCGAGTTCGTCCTCTGCGACCTTGCCGTCCTCGCCGACACCGAGCGAGCAGACATCATCTACCGCGATCGACAAGGCGCACCTGGCCGCGATCACGCTCAAGGACTCGGATCTTCCGGCCGGATGGACGTCGGCGGCGCCGTCGCCCAACACCGACGATGCCGCCGCGCAAGCCCAGATGGCGACCTGCCTCGGCGTACGCAACACGTTCAAAGACTCGGTCGACGAGGCACAATCTCAGGACTACACAATGGGCGACGCCACTATCTCCTCCGACGCGACCAGCTTCCGTTCGCAAGCCGACATCGACAACGACGTCGCCATGCTGAAGCGGCCGAAGATCGACAGCTGCTACGCGAAACTCGTCCGTGCCGAAGCCGGACCAGCCCTGCCGGCGGGCACGAAGATCACCGCTGTCTCGGTGCACGTGACGCCGGGCGGCGAACCCAGCAACGTCGCTGCGACCGTCACCGGCAAGCTCACCGTGTCGGTATCGGGCCAGACGGTTGTGGTCTACGACGACACCGCCCTGATCAGCGGTCCGCGTATCGAAGCCGAGGTCGATTTCGAGAACGTGGGTGCGCCGATACCGGCGACGCTGCAGAAACAGCTCATCGCCAAGGTCGCGGCGAGGGCGGCGCGCGGTTGAGCCGCCGTCATTGACGAAAACCGGTTTGCAGCCGGCCCGCGATCGGCGAGCATACGGCCATGTCCTCGATCGTCGCCGTCGGATCACTGCATGCCGTCGCTAATGCGACCGGCACGCAGCAGACCGGCTCGAATCGGAGGTTCCTGACGGCGCAGCCGTGAGCGCCGCGATTCTCGCGGGGCTGCTCGCCGGTTACGGTGTGGCACTGCCGATCGGCGCGGTCGGCACCTACCTCGTCGTGCTGAGCGCCCGCACATCGTTGCGCATCGGCGCCTCGGCCGCGCTCGGGGTGGCCACTGCCGACGGCCTGTTCGCACTGACGGCCACGCTCGGCGGTAGCGCGCTGGCCGCAGATCTCAGGCCGATCGCCGGCGCGCTGCGGATCTCGTCGGGAGTGCTCCTGATCGCCATTGCGGCACGCACCGCGCTCGGCGCGCTCCAGCAGCGCCGTACGGACAGCGGGCTCAGCGCCCGAGGCACTCGCTCGCCGAGCGCTGCGCGAAGCTACGCCGGGATGGTCGGCATCACCGTACTCAACCCGACCACGATCATCTACTTCGCCGCGCTGATCTTGGGAAACCCGATGACGCTCACGGCATCAACGGCGCAGAGCGCCGCGTTCGTCCTGGCCGTTCTGGTCGCGTCGGCAAGCTGGCAGCTCCTGCTCGCGGGCAGCGGCGCACTGCTCGGCCGGGCGCTGACCGGCCCGCGCGGGCAGCTCGCTACCGCGCTGGGGTCGAGTGCGGTGATCGCGTTCCTCGCGTTGCGCCTGCTCGTCTGACCCCGATCAGGGGTGCACGAGCAGCAGGGCCACCGCGAGCAGCGGCACCGTGATCGAGAGCGTCTTCAGCGCTCCTTCGAGCGGGGCCAGAAGTGCGTCGCGATCGAGGGGACGCTGCGCGCCGTCGGGCAGGGTGACGGTGCCGGTAACGCCGGATACCCGGCGGCGCAGGGTGCGCGCCGGCGTGCTCAACTGCCGTTGCGCATAGGACAACCCGGTGGCGACGGCAGCGAGCACGACCGCGCCGGCCGTCACCGGGCGCGTCAGGGGCGGGGCCTGTGCGATGAACCCCACCAGGACCGGGAAGGCGCCCCATCCGAGCGCGAATCCGAGATCGGTGTGCAGTCGGCCGCCGAACAGTTCGAGGTTGTAGCCAAGGACGATCAGCACTCCGAGCGCGATGCACGGCACCAGCAGTGGGCTGCTGTACGGCACGGCGAGGGCGCCCACGAGCACCGCACCGGCCAGGCCGGCCGAAGCGACGAGCCACAGCGTGCGCGCGTCGATCGCCGTGCCGAGCGGACGACCCCGAAGCTCGTCGAGCGCGTGCGCGGCGAGGCCGACCGCGAGGAAGAACGCGAGCACCGTCGCGCCGAGCATGGCCCACGACAGCCGCGGCGCGACGGCCGCGCCCATGACCGCATAGCTCAGATGCCAGATGGTGTACGGCGGATGCAGGATGGTCCACCAGTCCGCCCGGCGCCCGCCGTGACGCGCGTAGAAGGCGGCGCCGGCGGGGTCACCCATCGATCTTGCGCCCCCAGGTCACCAGCCCGCCGCCGAGGCTCATCGGCCGGGTCGTTATCGCCTCGAGGCCGGCGGCCCGCCACGCGTCGGTGAGCCAGTGCACCGGATACCTGTCGTAGAACTCGCTGATGGACGGCCCCAGGAAGCGGCCCACCTCGAACCACTCGCGACCGCCGGTGGCGAATCCGGCGAGTGGCAGCACGATTCGCGTATAGCCCACCCAGCCCAGCCGAAACAGGCGATTGTGGGGCACCGCGAACTCGAGGTTGGCCACGTACCCGCCGGGCCGGACGACCCGGGCCAGCTCGCGCAGCGTCGCCTGCGGATCGGCGACGTAGCGCAGCAGGTAGGTAAACGTCAGAGCGTCAAATGTGCCGTCCGGAAAGGGCAATTGCTCACCTCGGGCGAGCAGCAGCCGGATGCGCCGGGACGCGCCGCGCTGGACGACGCGGTCGCGGCCGCGCCGCAGCATCTGCTCGGTGAGATCGACTCCGGTCACCGATGCGCCAGTACGCTCGCTGAGCATGAGGGCCACACCGGCCGTGCCGGTAGCAACGTCGAGCACCCGCTGGGCAGGTGGATCCATGGCGACGACGGCGTCGACCATTGCCGCGCGCCAGCGCCGGTTCTGGCCGAACGACAACAGCTCGGCCAGCAGGTCGTACCGGCCGGCCAGCCCGTCGAACAGTCCGCGCGCGAACACGTTGGGCGCCACGCGGGTCTGTGCTGATCGTGAAGCGGCACGCATACCGTTCCCCGTCCGATCGTTGGAAGGCATTACGCCATGCCGCGGTTCGACGCCGTCATCGTAGGCGCAGGTCCGGCGGGCAGCACGGCGGCGCTCTGCCTCGCCCGGGCCGGAGCGCGGGTCGCGCTCGTTGATCGGCGCAGCTTTCCGCGCGACAAGGCGTGCGGCGACCTCGTCGGGCCGCGCGGGGTGCGCATGCTCGGTGAGCTCGGCATCGAGGTGCCCGGGGCCAGGCGCGTCGGCGACACGATTCTTCTCGGCCCGTCCGGACGGAGTGCGCTGCTGCCGGCGCTGCCCGGCATCGACTACCCCGATCACGCGCTGGCGATCTCTCGGCTGGCGCTCGACAGTGCGCTCTTCGAGGCTGCGGTGTCGGCCGGAGCGGAGCCGGTGCGCGACGTGTTCCGCGGGCTGGTCGGTGATGCGCTCGCGCCGTCCGCGATCACGCTGGCCGACGGCGGCGAGCTTCGCGCGGACGTCATCGTCGGCGCCGACGGCGCGACCAGCCAGGTGGCCGAGGCGGCCGGTCTGGTCGACACCCGCCGCGTCCTGTGGGGATTCGCGCTGCGTACCTACCTGGACGCGGTGATCGACCTGCCGCACATCCTGCTGTGGGAACCGCGACGATGGCAGCTGTTTCCCGGCTACGGCTGGATCTTCCCGACCGAGGACGGCCGGGTCAACGTCGGTCTCGGACTGGCCGTTGCCGCCGAGCGGTCCCACTCCCGCCAGGCGGGTGAGCGACTGGGTGCCTTCTGCGAATACCTCGTGCGCCACGGCCTGCTTCCCACCACACCGGACGAACCCATTGCCCGCCTGGGCGGCTGGCTGAAGATGGGGATGGTCGGCACGGTGCCCGCACGCGGCACGGTGCTACTTGCCGGCGACGCGGCCGGATTGATCAACCCGTTGCAGGGCGAAGGCATCGCGCAGGCCATGCACAGCGGCCGCGCCGCCGCCGAGGCGATCCTCCGCCGCGCTGCGCCGGATGGAGTGGCCGCCCGCTACCGCGAGGCCCTGCGCCTCGTCTCGTCGCACCACCGGATCAACGCCCCCGTCCAGCGCGGCATCGTGCGTCACCCGCGCTCGGTGTGCATCGCCGGACGGGTACTGACCGCGCCGCTCGTCCGCACCGCGGCCGCGGGGGCGTGGGGGCTCTACTGGAACGACCTCGTCGACGGCGCACAGCCGAGCCGGCACCGCCGGCTCGCCGCCGGCGCGACCCGCGTGATTTCGGCGGTCACGTCACGCAGCGATACGACGGCGTGGTTCGCCATGCCACCTGAAGGTTGACCGCGCGGCTACGCGGGCAGGTCGGTGCGCAGAATGCTGTAGATCACGCCGTCCCGCCAGGCGCCGTCACGCCATCCGCCGCCGCGCAGCACTCCCTCGCGGGTGAACCCTGCGCTTTCCAGCGCCTTCTGCTCGGCGACATTGTCGACCTCGGTGTCGGCCTCGATGCGGTGGATCGTCGTGTGCGCGAACAGATAACGCGCCAGGAGCCGGTGCGCCTCGGTGCCGTAGCCCTGCCCGCGCGCCTCCGGAAGCATCGCGATCCCCATGTTCCAGCAGTACGACGTCCGCGTTGTCGGCCTCTTGTGCCAGGCGACGAAACCGAGCCGCTGGTCGCCGCGAACCACCATGAGGATGCCGCTGTCGTCGGTGAACAGACGGTTCTCGGCCCACCGGCGCCTATACGCGCGCTGATCGAACCAGCCGAACCAGCCGAACTCGCCGGTCGATTCCGGATCTCCCGTCAGCCTGTCGATCACGTCGATGTCGGCCTCTTGTACGGGCTGCAGCCTCACCTGATCACTCATACCCGCCATCCTGTACTCGCCCGGCGTACGCTACGCGTCCGGCTCAGCATCTTGTTAGCCGGCGTTGTATGCCATAGACATGTATATGCATTGCAACGAGGTTTCGGCGCCTTGCCAACGCTCGGCGATCAGTTACGCAGCCGGCTGGCGTCGAGGTCGCCGACGAACTTCGTCAGCAACCGCGCGAAGTCGGCGCGCTGGCGTTGCGACCAGCCCGAGATGGCCTCGTCGAACGCGGCTTGCCGCACCTTGTGCACCTGCGCGAGTTGCTTCTCGCCGGCACGCGTCAGGCACAGCAATGACCGCCGTCCGTCGGACTGATCGGCTTCGCGGCGCACCAACCCGATCTCGATCGCAATGGCGGCAACCTTGCTCGCCCGGGACTGGTCGAGGCCCAGCAGTTGCGCGAGCGCGCCGACCGTTGAGGCGATGCCGAGATCCCGGGCTTCTTCCAACGCGTCCAGCAGAGGCTGGACGCTACTTCGCAGCCGCTGGTCGCCGTTGTGCGATGGTGCGGCGATCGTCTTTCGAACCGCGCGGCGGCGGATCGCGATCATGGCGCTCTCGATGGCGACGAGGTCCGCGTCTGCCGTGCTGTCCACGGTGAGTGATGGTACCCATGGCGTCCACATATGCCGGTGGACCGCGAGCTCCCCGTTGAGTGGTGCGTTGACGGCCGAGTGGTGCGCTATAACTCAGCACTCAAGCGATAACGCACCACTCAACGGGAAGTGGCGAGTCGCAACGTGATGAACGCAATGCTGTCGCCGGGCAGCAGGTCACGCGACACCTCGAGGAAGCCATGCGCCTGCGCGAACCGCAGCCCGTCCACATTGGATTCGAGCACCACGGTCTCAATCGCGTCTGCGCCGAGTGAGTGCGCCTGCTGCAACGCCCGCGCATAGAGCGCCTCGCCAAATCCCCGGCGCCGATGGTCGGGAAGAACGCGAACAATCACCGTGGCCGTCGATGAGTCGCTCGTGGGAGGACGCACCGTCGAGCAGCCGATCAGGTCGTCGCCTGCGTACGCCACCTCCAACCGGTTGCGGTGTACCCGCTCGCGCACGTCGTCCAGGGACAGGGCGGCGGTTGGGATGATCAGATTGTGGACGTACTGCCAGTCTTGCCGGCTCGCATCGTCACTCGGCTCTTCCATACGCAGGTTCGGCACGTCGCACAGAACCGCATTGTTCGCCTCGGCGTCAACCGCTATTGAGTCAGGCGGCGGGCGAGCCGAGCACGTTGATCTCCGCGGCGGCCACGTATCCGTTGCCGGCATCGTCGGCCTCGAGCCGGACGTAGCGCACGCCGGCCGCGGTGAAGTCAGCCTGCTTCTGCGTGCCGTCCAGGGCCCACATGCCGCCGGCCACCTCGGTGAACGTGGTGCCGTCGGTGCTCACCAACACCTTGTAGGCGGTGATGTCGCCATTCGGATTGCCGTCCTGGCGCGGCAGGTACTGCAGCCCGCGCACGTCGTAGGCGCCGCCTAGATCGAGCGTGATCGACTGGGGCGGGTACACCCGCGGGCTCCACGAGGTGTGCCACAAGGTGCTGGGCTTGCCGTCAATCGCGTTGCTCGCCGGGTAGCCCGACTGCGCACTGGTGGTGGTCGCGGTCATCTGATCGCGCGGCACAACGTCCAGATATACCGGCACATTCTCCGTGGCGATCCAGCGCAGGCCCCCTTCGTCGTAGGTCACGGTCACCCTCGCCTGGTATGTGCCCGGCGTGACCGATGCCGGACTGGTGAGCCGCCACGACACCGGGGCGCTCTGGCCGCCGCCGAGACCAGCCGGCGGCACGGTGACCGGCGTGGCGCTCCAGCCCGCCGGCGGCTGAAGTTGCGCTGATACCGCTGTGGCGGACGGCGGCCCGGGGTTGGTGACTGCCGTCGCGATCTGGACAGAATCCCCAGGCGCAGCAAGGGTGACCGGGTCCGGCGTGATGCCAGCCAGCCGCGGGCCTGCGCCATTCGCGGGCAGGGCCGAGACACGCAGGTTGTCGAACTGCACGCGATGCCACGGCGCGACCTCGAAGCCGACCTGGCCCGCCGCGTAGTTCGCGTCGAGCACGGTGGTCAGCGCCTGGCCGTCCACCGTCGGAGTGATCTCGTTGCCCTGCAAGGTCAGACCGACGTGGTGCCAGACGTCCACGCCGAATGTCGTGGTGCCGGACGCGAGCGTCTCGTAGATCGGGTTGCTGTTCAGCCCGGTGTCGTCGCGGCGGTACACCGACCACCTGCCCTGATCGTCGATGCGGAAGTGGTAGCCCGCCAGGCCGTCGCCGGACCCGACCGCGCGCCCGTCGACTTCCAGGTAACCGGGTTGCTGCAAGCGGGCATCGACGTCGACACGGTAGTCGCGCCATTCCGGATCACCGACGACCGTCGCCGGGTGGTCGTACCAGAAATCCCAGTAGACGGGCTGCTCGGTCACCACCTGCTGCAGGCACTGGCCCGGGCGCCCTTCGCACGGCGCGGTCTCGAATGCGCCCTGCAGGTCGGAGAACTCGCGCGGGCTGGCTCCGGCGGCGCCGTCAAAGCCTTCGCCGTAAGGGAGTTTCCACGCGCGGAACGGCGGTGGCGTTGCGGTGCCCTTGCCCGGACCGCTGGTCGTCGTGAACGAGTACACGCGTCCCGGCTGGAGCGTCACGGTGAACTCGCCGCCGCTCGGATGGACGTCCGCCTGCCGGACGAACCAGCGGGACGGGTCGTTCGAGGCGAGGTCGGTCGCCCACACGTGCACCGCGCCCGTCGACAACCCGCCGGTCACGGCGAAACTGACCTGTTGCGGCGCGGTGGCATCGAGGGTTTCGGCGATACTGCTCCAGGCGTCACTCGCCGGATCGCGCAGGCTGACGACGCTTCCGCCTGGAATGCGCGTGCTGCCGCTGTCGAGGTAGCGCCACCCGGGCCGCGTGAACTGCGCCGTCTGCGCCATCGCCCAGATGCTCTTGCCCACCTGGTAGTGCCCGGACCATGGCGTGTTGGCCAGGAGCAGGCCGTTGCCGCCGAACGGAAGTCCTTGGTACGCCGACCATTCCAGCGACCAGTTGATCGTCGCGGTCATCTGCCCGTCGACGTACTCGCGATTGAGCTCCTTCGCGACGGTCGGCGCGCCCGTGTCGTAGGAGTTGGAGCCCTGCTCGCTGGCCCACACCGGTTTGCCGGTAGCCAGCACGGAGTCCGGCGTGCTGCAGGATGTCGCCGAACAGGGGTAGTGCTCGCCGACGATCGCCACTGCCTGCTTGAAGTCCGGGTCGTTCTGCATGCTCGTTGCGACGTCGGTCCAGTCGTAGCTGTCCGCCGCGACCAACTGGATGCCGGAATAGCCGTGCTGGTCGAGGGCTTGCCGTAGCGCGACGTACCACTTCGCGTCGTAGCCGGCCTCGTTCCATCCGCCGAGGTAGTCGATGTGCAGTCCGTGCTCGCCGGCGCACTGCAGCCAGCTCAGCAGGTAGTCGATGTTCTGGCTGGTCCACACGGTGCGCGCGCCTGCACCGATCCAACCCGGAGTCCCCCATTCCAGCGCCGACAGCTTGATCTGCGGGTTGCGCCGCTTCGCCTGCTCCATCAGCCACCATTCGTAGCCGCGGCTGCAGTCGACGTCGGTGGCGCTGCGCATGTGGCTCGGCTCGGCGCCGTCGGTGGAATTCGTGTCGCCACCGATCTCGACCTTGAGGATCTGGAGCGCCGCGCCGTAGCCGGGCTTGAACAGGTAGTCGAGGATCTGGCTGCGCTGCGCCGGCGGGTAGTCGATCAGCAGCCGTGACGAAGCGCCCGCGCTCAATGCCCCGATCCCGTCGAAGGTGCGGCCCGGTGAGGTCGGGTCCACGGAAATCGTCGGCGTTGCCGCCGAGGACGGCGACGACCCGATCATGACCGCTCCCGCGGCCAGCAGCACGCCGGTGGCCACCGCCCGCATCGCGAACCGTGCGCGCCACTTGCGACGGGCCATCTGCACTCCTCCGGCCGGCGGCCGGACCTGGCCGGCGCGTGCTGCACGGACGCGGCGGCACCGCACGGCACCGCCCATAACGGGCTTATCCTGCTGCGCCGCAAATTAGAGTGTCAATAGTATTTACATATTTATTCGGGCTCAGACCCCACCAGCGCAGTGCCTGCACCGCAACGACCCCCGAAGCGCAGGGATCACCTGACCGGTGCGTACCCGGATTGCGAACGGTATCGACCCGCACGCGAACCGACTCACGCCGTCGGCTCGGTGGTGCCGCCGCGACACGGGCAACCGCGCCAGGCCCACACCGTCAGCACACCGGCCACGACGATCTCGGTTCCGGCGAGCGCCCGCTCGACCAGGCCACCGATATGCGGCACCGGAAGCGGCAAGGCCGCCGACAGTTGCAGGATGCTGCCGACGAACAGCACCGTGAACCACCAGCCCGCGCTGATCGACAACCACCGGGCGACGCGCGGTAATGGCGAGCATTCCGACGCACGGCGATGACCCATAAGCACGGGGGCCAGCGCCAGGCCACCGAATGTCAGCATCGCCGCGGCCCAGTGCGCCTGGGCAATCCCGGAGAAGCGGCCGCCCGAGGTCCGGTCGGGAAAGATCACCACGCCGACAAGCCCGACGCAGCACACGCTCATCACCGCGAACGACGGCGACAGGACGGCCACGCAGCCACTGCGCACCAGGGCGGATAACAGCGCGATCAGGCCCAGCGCCAGCCCGATGACTCCGACGTCGAAGATCCAGCCGTCGCTGGTCAGCGCGTAGTTGCTGATCGGCTCCGACACGGGATTCAGTGCCCGCCCGGCGGGTAGCACGTGCAACAAGGCGATGACCGCCGCACCGAGCGTTCCGGAAACGGCGGCGAAGGCAGCGTGCCTGCGCACGCCGGCGACCGGGCGGACCAGGCCGCTCGCGAGCGGCGCTCGCTCCAGAACGGCCAGGCCTGAAGCGACCGCCCTACGAGCGCCCCCGGCACCCGGAGTCGCGTCAGCTTGCTCGCCCAGATCAGCCACACCCAGTTGCGCCGTCACCGGAAACCATCCTCTCGGCATCGGGCGCAGTCGACCTGTACGCGGTCGACAATGACCTGGGCCGGCGCCGTCGTTACCTATTCGTTACCTGACTGAATACCCAATGCGCGCCGGTTCAAACCCGCCCGAACTCGAAGGGTGACCGAACAGACAGCCGGGGTCGTGCCCCCGGTTCAGCCGGTGAATGGCGAGCCGCCGCGGCTCGCGTGATCAGACTCGCGTGTAGCTGACGATGCCGAGGCACATCTCATCGGATGATCCCTCGCCCCATACGACGTAGCGGGGCGGCAGTTTCGACAGCTCGGGCAGCTTGTGGCGCAGCGTTGCGTCGTGGGTGCAGGTGACCCTGAGCTTGTCGCCCGGGTGCACGGTCACGGGCTTCGCGAGCACCTTGGCGCGCTGGTCGTCGAAGTTCCACACCTTGACGTCGAGCAGGCGCTCGTTGGTTCCGTCCGTGCGTTCGAGGTCGACGTGGATGGACTTGCCCAGCAAGTGCATGTGGCCGGCAACGCTCCTGATCTGGATCGCGTCGGTCACCGGCCGCGCGCACGTCTGGGTCGGCCCAGCTGTCGGATGCAGGATCGACCCGCCACACAACAGCTGCAGCCCGGCGACCTGGCGGCCCGAGTCGGCGCCGAATCTGCGCGTGACGTCGAGCACGGATGCGTCGCGATTGCACAGCGGGCCGCGTTCGTCGGCGGCACAAGGCAATTCGACAGGGGCCGGCAGCAGCAGCGTTTGCAGCGCCTGCAGGCGCGTGCCCGGACGGGCAACACGCAGCTTGACCGCCGTGTTGTCGACACCGCCGCCATTGAGCAGGTTGTAGTGCATCTGCAGGATCAGCCGGCTGCCCGCCTTGAGGTTCTGTCCGGTGCCGGCGGCGAATCGCTGCTCTCCCCCGGACGTGGCCCACGCCGCCACCCACGGCGCCGATTCGAGCCCTCCCAGGGCGCCCGGCCCGCCGGGTAGGCCCGGGTCGCCGAAACACGACCAGCCCAGGCGCGAATCGCCGGCATCCTTGGCCTGTGCGGCGGCAACCTGGTCAGGGTCGACCCGGTAGAGAATCGCGTGGTGCACCAGCTTGGGGTTGCCGGGCTGCAGCACCACGCCGGACAGGAACGAGTCGGCGGTGATCTTCGGGTCCAGCAGGATGCACCGGTAGTCGTCGGTTCCGCCGCCCCCGGCCTGCGGGCTGTACGTACCGCCCGGCATCGCAAGATCGATCCACCGCTCACCGGGCCGCAGAGCGCTCACCGCCACGGGCGGCGCGACCGCGACGCTGGTGTCGGCCGGCCGCGACGGGCTGGTCGGCGTGGTTCGGGCGGGCCGGTCAGGCGTGCGCGAGGACGTACATGCCGCGACGAGGCAAGCGACGGCGGCAAGCGCGGGTACCGCCCGAGCCAGCCGACGTCTCACGCGTCCATCATGACCGACCCCACCGGCCACCGCCCGCGAGTTGTCATAGCTCCAGCGATCGCAGAACCAGCGAAGGTAGGACAACTCGCGGATTCGGCGCGCTGGTAGGGGCGTGCTACCAGTCGTGCATGGTGCCGTCGAGGAGCCGGTTCACCGGCAGGTAAGCGGGCGCGTACTCGAACTTCGCCGCGGCCTGCTCGTCGATGTCGACGCCGAGTCCGGGCGTATCGCTCGGATGCAGCAGTCCATCGGTGAACGTGTACGTGGTGCGGAACACCGACAGCGTCGTGTCGCTGTGCCGCATGTACTCCTGGATGCCGAAGTTGTGCAGCGCTAGCCCGAGATGCAACGCCGCGGCCATGCCCACCGGCGATATGTCGGTGGGTCCGTGCATGCCGGACTTGATCTGGTACATCGCCGCGAAGTCGAGGAGCTTGCGCATGGCGGTGATGCCGCCGGTGTGTGTGACGGCCGACCGGACGTAGTCGATCAGCTGCTCGGTGATCAGGGTCTGGTAGTCGAACGCCGTGTTGAAGATTTCGCCTATGGCCAAAGGGGTTGTGGTGTGTCGGCGAACCAGGCGCAGCGCCTCCTGGTTCTCCGCCGGGGTGCAGTCCTCCAGCCAGAACAGGTCGTAGGGCTCGAGCGACTTGCCCAGGCGCGCGGCCTGCAATGGCGTCATCCGGTGGTGCCCGTCGTGCAGCAGCGGCAGCTCCGGGCCGTACCTGTTGCGCACCGCCTCGAACACGGTCGGCACGTGCCGAAGGTACGCGCGAGTGTCCCAGGCCTCCTCGCTCGGGACGACGCCGCGGCGCGCCGGCTCGTAGTCATAGCGCACGCCGCCCGGCCCACCGCTGCTGGACGCGACGCCGTAGACGGATCCGAGGCCCGGCACGCCGGTCTGCACGCGGATCGCCCGGTAGCCGAGGTCGAGATGGGTGTCGATCGAGTCGAACAGCTCAGGCAGATCACCGCCGCTGGCGTGCCCGTACGCAAGTAGCCCGTCGCGGCTTGCCCCGCCGAGCAGCTGGTAGAGGGGCAGGCCGACCGCCTTCGCCTTGATGTCCCACAACGCCATATCGACGGCGGCGATCGCGGCCATCGTCACCGGGCCACGGCGCCAGTACGCGCCGCGGTAGAGGTACTGCCAGGTGTCTTCGATTCGCGAGGCATCGCGGTCGATGAGCAACGGGGCGACGTGCTCGCTGAGATAGCTCGCCACCGCCAACTCGCGACCGTTGAGGGTCGCGTCGCCGATACCCGTTATGCCTTCGGCAGTTGTCACCTTGAGGGTGACGAAGTTCCTGCCCGGGCTCGTGACGATGACCGAGGCATTCTCGATTCTCACTGGTGAAACTCCTTCGAAGGTGCCGGACACGCATCCGAGACGCTACCGGTCGACCGGCGACGCCTCGCTCACCCGCCAGGCCGTTCGCGTTCGACGAGTACGGCGACCGCCAGCAGGAGGTCTTCGCGGAACGCCGGCGCCACGAGTTGGACGGAGAGCGGTAGCCCGGTCGGCGTTCGCCCGCACGGCACGGAAATGGCCGGCAACCCGAACAGGCTGATGACGCGGCACGGCGTGACGAGATCGAATTCCCCGTATCGGCGACCGGCGACGAGCGGAAGCTCCTGCGTCGGGTCGTACGGCGGTGTTATCGCGACGGGCAAAGCTAGTAGCCGGTCGCCGTGCAGCCAACCGGTCAGGTCGGCGAGCAGGCGCCCCCGAGCCGTCCACAGTTGCGCGAGCCGTCCGGCTGATGCAGGTCGGCGGCGCTCGAGCAGTGCGGCGATGCCAGATCCGAGCAGGTGCTCTCGCCCGGCTGCGGCCTCCGATATCTCGACGAGGGGGTCGGCCGCGCGGATCTCGCTGTACACGTCGGCCGCCGCGGACACAGCGTCGGGCAGCCCTTCGGTCACCCGAATGCCAGCGCGGGCAAGGACGTCGACCGCGTGCGCCACGCCTTCGTCGACAGTTGGGTCGGCGTCCATGCCGGCGATGCGGCTGCCCCAGCGGATCTCGATGTCGGTGATCGGGACGGCGGCCGGGTCGCGCAGCGGAACCGGGACGGCGGCCGGGTCGATCCCGTCCGCTCCGCAGATCGCTGCAAGGGCGGCATGCGCGTCGCGTACCGACGCGGCGAGCGGCCCGATGACCTTCACCTGTCCCTCGAGCGTCAGCGGATTGGGTACGAACGGTTCGAGCGAGCCGGCGCAGGGCAGGTGGCCGGTGCCCGGGACGCGGCCGACGGTCGGTCGCAGCCCGACGAGCGCGGTGCACTGCGCAGGCCACCGAATGGAGCCGCCGTAGTCGCTGCCCAGACCGATCGCCGACATGCCGGCCGCCACGGCGGCGCTCTCGCCGCCGCTCGAGCCACCCGGCGTGAACCGGCCGAGCGGGTTGTACGTTCGCCCGTACATCTCGTTGACGGTGTCGATGCCGAGAGCGAACTCGGGGCAGTTGGTCTTGCCGACGAGGATCGCTCCGGCCGCGCGCAGCCGGCCGACCGCCGTGGCATCGAGCGTCGTACGGATCGCGCCCACCGCCCGGCTGCCACACGTGGTGGGCAGGTCGGCCGTAGCCAGGACGTCCTTGACGGTGAACGGCACGCCGGCGAGCGGTCCGGCCGCGAATCCCTGGGCGATCCGGGACTCGAGGTCGACCGCCTCCGCTCGTGCGGCGTCCTCGCGTACGGCTACAACGGCCGTCAAGGCGGGATTGGCCTTCGCAAGACGGTCGAGATGCTCGTCGATCACCTGCACCGGCGAGAGGGAGCCCGCGCGCACCCGATCGGCGATCTCGGTCGCGTCCGGCCACGGGCGGTGCTGCGTGCCGGGATTGGGGTCCGCCATCGGTGTCTCCGATTCGCTCGTCGTCCGCGGCTCATTCTCCAGGTAAGGGACACCCTGCCTGGTCCGGCGGGTGGAGTGCCGCATGGGCGCCGGATGTTTGCGACCGGCCGTTGAGTTCGGCCCATACCCGCGCCCAGCCCGTCTCCGGCTCGGCGATCGTCTCGACGAGCCGTTCGACGAATGCGCGCTCGGCGTCCAGCACCGCGAGACGGTATTCCTCCTCGACGAGGAACAGCCCGTGCACGCCCTGACCGAGCGCGCTGTCGATCAACTGCCGGATCTCGGCGCGCTGATCGACGAGCCGCTCGACCCGCCGGCGCAGCAGTTCGAGCGCCTCGTCCGAGGTCAACGCACCGATCAGCGAGAGCGCCGCCACCAACTGCGGGTACTCGTGCTGCGGCTCCTCGACCAGCCCGCGAAGCCACGCCTGCTGCTCCTGCCGGCCGAGCTCGGTGAGACCGTAGACGGTGCGCTCCGGCCGCCGGCCGTCGCGGCTGGTCTCCAGTTCGGTGATGAACCCGGCCCGGGTCAGCTGCTGGACCACCATGTAGAGCGAACCGTGGTTGAACCTGATACTGCGTTCGTCACCGTTGTCGCGCAGCATCCGACCCAGCTCGTAGGGATGCATCGGCCGGTGAGTCAGGTAGGACAGCACCGCCAGCGCGAGCAGGTTGCCGACCTTGCGCCTGCCTGCCATCAGCCCGCCCGAGGTGGTGTGTGTGGCACGGGCCGCCCGGGCTCAGGCGCGGGCCGGGTCGTCAACGGTCGGGTACCGGCCGTGCTTGCGTGCCTGCCGGAGATCGGCGAGATATTCGCGGGAGAACATCGCCGCCAGGATGGCGACACCGCCGCGCCGGACTCGAATCTCGCCGTGGCGCACCTGGCCGGTGAGAACGACGCGCCGGGCCTCGGAGGCGCTCGGCCGCGACGAGTCCTTCACCCGGCCCCGGCCGATACGCCGCAGGTGCCAGTCGTCGACCGTCGCACCTTCGGCAACCAGCAACGTGAGCACGGCATGGTCGAGTTCGACGTCGATGGTGATCTCGCCGTCCGGGATCAGCGGGGACCGCAGGTCCAGCGTGGCCTGCCCGCGGTTGGCGCGTACCTGGAATGAGCGCGCGCTCGTCCAGTTGCCCAGCCGCTTGGCGGCCGAGTTGTTGGCAGCGATCCGGATCGGTTCTGCCGGGAATTCGGGTGTTGCAGTCATCGCGATATTCCTTTCCTTCTTCAGGGACGGGCGAAGAAGCGGCGCAGTTCGGCGGCCACCACCGTTGGCTTTCCCTTGGGGTTACTGGGGCTTGCGTCACCGGAGCCGCCGTGGTCGAGTCCGGGGAACTCGACGCGCCGCGCGTTCGGTAGCACGGCCTCGAGCGCGTCGAGGCCGGGCTTGAGCAGGCGCAGGCCCTTGCTGCCACCGAGCAGCAGGACCTCGGCGTGCACCGTACGAAAGGTCTCCGCGCTTCCGGTCATCTCCCGCAGCAGCACCCCCTCGTAGTGCAGCGTCGGCGCGAGCTTGCGCATGGTCACGTCGTCGGGCGCGGCCTTCCTGTCCTCGGCCTTGAGGGCCAGGCTGGTCAGCGCAGCGAGCAGCCAGGTGGGCATCACGTTGAGGATCGGCGGCCCCAGGGTCAGCCCCTTCATGCTGGTGACCATCGCGGCTTCGAGCTTGCCTTTGGCCAGCTGCTTGTCGAAGCGTTGCAGCCAGTCGCTCTGCTCCGGTTTCGTCAGCAGCGCCGGCTCGTACACGGCGATCTTGTGCACGTCCGGCAGGGTGCGTGCGGCCTCGAGTGCGACCAGGCCGCTTGCGCTGACCCCGAAGACGTCGTGCGCGCCCGTCTCGGTCAGCAGGGCGTCCAAATCGTCGATCTCGGTTCGGATGCCATAGCCCGGGCCGTACGGACCGGTCATGCCGCGGCCTCGACGATCGGGCAGGTACACGGTGAACCGATCGGCCAGCGCCTCGGCCAGTTGCAGGTGACTCTGCGCCGATTCCATCGAGCCGTGCAGTAGGACCAGGCCCGGGTTCTGCGAACTCCCGCCCACCCGGATGTAGCCGATCCGGGTGCCGTCGCGGGAGGTGACCTCGCCCGTGGTCCGCGCGCCGTCGCGAAGTTGGTTGTTGTCCGTCATCGTGCTCCTTGATTGGATGGTCGACGCGAGGATAGTTGCATCGTGACTAGTCTCAAGTCAACTAGTTATGAGGCGGCTAGTATCAGCGGCATGCCCACGTCGCCGCAGAGTTCCCCGCTGGCCCTGACGGTGCTGGCCCTCCTGCACTACAAGCCCCTGCACCCGTATGGCATTCAGCGGCTGATCAGGCAGTGGGGCAAGGATCAGGTCGTCAACGTCGGCCAGCGCGCGAGCCTGTACCGCACGATCGAGCGCCTGCACGATGCCGGCCTGGTCACCGTCCGCCAGATGGAACGCGCCCAGGTCTATCCGGAGCGAACCGTCTACGAGATCACCGACGCCGGCCGCGAGGTTGCGCACAAGTGGCTCGTCGAGATGCTCGCGGTGCCCAAGCACGAGTTCCCGCAGTTCCCGGCCGCGCTGTCCCACCTGCTGATGCTGTCCAAGCCGCAGATACGCGACGCGCTCGAACGCCGCCTGGACGCCGTCACGGCGACGCTGGCCGGTCTCGACGCGAGCCTTTCGGCCGAGGCCGAACACGCCCTGCCGCGCGTCGCGATGCTCGAGACCGAGTACCTGCGCGCCGTGACCGCCGCCGAGGTGAAGTGGCTGCGCACGGTGGTCGACGACCTGCGTTCCGGGCGCCTGAAGTGGTCGGCGAGAGAGCTGGCGGCGTTCGGCGAATCCCAGGAGTCAGCGGCAGACCGCTCCGCGTGACGTGCTTGTCGCGGACGTTGTCGTGTTCACGCCTTGCCACAAAGACGCCGTCACACGGCCGCCGCATCGGGTCCGCTGACTGGCAGTCTCGCAACGGCGATTAGGTCTTGGCCGTACTGGAGGTCGTGGATGTCACGGGTTTGGGTTCGTTCGCGCGCGCTGTTGTTGACGCTGGCGATCGGCGTGGGCGGCGCTTCGGCGCTCGCGTCAGCCGCTCCGGCCGGCGCGTCAGCGGCCGGCGTGTCACTGCGCTCCAGCGCCCAGATCGAAACCGTGCGCGGGGGTGCGCGCACTTTCGGCCTGCCGGACGGCGGATTCGTCTCGGCATTCGGCTTCGGCGCGGTGGTGCGCCACGACGTCGCGGGGCGGGTGCTCTGGTCGCGCGACAGCGCGAGCCTGTATCGCGACTGGCAGGTGCAGTGGCAGTTGCCGGCGGTCGTCAAGACCCCGCAACAGGTCTGGGGAACCGCGCCGAGCAACCCGCTGCGATTCTCCGGTCCCGACACCGGTCTGCTGAACAACACGCAGCCCGACGCCGTGGGCGACCTCAGTGGCGACGGCGTCCCGGACGTCGCGGTGGCCGACGTGGTGGGCGTCAACATGACCAAGCTGACGCACTGCGGGTTCTGCACCTGGCCGTTCAACGTCCCCGGATCGAGCCTGCATCTCGGCACGTTCGTCTCGGTGCTCGACGGCCGCAGCGGGCGAACCCTCTACTCCGAACTCGACCCGGGCTACGTCACCCAACTCGCGATGTTCGAGGGCCGGCTACTGATCGGCGACGAGACCGGCGACCCCCAGCAGAACAACGGCATCGGGCAGTGGAGCTCCGTCTCGACGGTGCGCGCGGTCAGCCTGTACCACAGCGGCGCCGGCTATGCCGGGCATCTCGACTGGACGTATTCGACGCGGGCGCAATGGGCTCGGCTGTTCGGTGTGGTCGATGCCGGGCACGGCGACGTGGCGCTTGCATGGAGCGACACCCCGACCGGCCTCGGTGTACCCGGCCCGCCGGACGGCCACCTGCTGGTGCTCGACGGCCGCTCCGGTCACGTGAGCTGGCAGCACCGTACGGCCGACTATCCCGTGCTGATGGCGGCTGATCAGCGCCGCGACGAACTGGTCACGATCACGACGAGCGACCCGACGCAGCACACCGCCTACACGCTCAGCGCGGTGCGGCGCTCGAACGGCGCCGTCGTGTCCTCGAGTACCCGAGCGAAGAAGGTGCCGCTGTCGCTCGCCGTCGAAGACGGGCCACGCGCTGCCGGCTGGGTCGTGGGTTCGGTCGACGCCGACTTCTCCTCGCCGGGCGCGCCCGAGACGGGACGCGTGACGATGCTGGACCCGGCGACCGGCCACGAGCGCTGGTCGACGACCCTGGCCGGGAACGGGCCGGACGCAGGGGCGCAACCCGGCGGCGTCGCCATCAGCGGGGACACGGTCTACGCAGCGTCCTGGGCCGGGGCGGACACGGTCACCGCCGCGAAGCCGCGCGTCAACACCGACACCGTGGTCGCGCTGTCGTCGGCGACCGGGGCCGTGCGCTGGCAACAGTCCGGCGACACCGGCGACCCTCTGTCGCTATCGATCGCAGCGGCCGGCACGGCGCGAGCCGTCACCGACGACGAGGTGGTCCGCACCTACTCCGCTACCGGCGCGGCCGGGCCGGGTATCCCCGAGCAGGGCGACATCCTGAGCACGGCGACCGTCGCCGACGGTGCCGGCACCGACCTGATCGCCGGCGACGTGAGCGGCGCAGTCTACTCCTATGCCGGACGGCCCCTCACCCAGGGCATCGCGCAGTTGCGCTGGCAGACGATGCTGGCCGGCCCGGTGCACGACGTGCGTGCGACGCAGGTCGACGGTCACCAGGTCGTCGTCGCGGCGGCGACCAACTCGGTGGGCGTCATCGACGCGGGCACCGGCCGGGTGCGCACCGTCATCGCGCTGCCCGGTCAGTTCGCCTGGACGGTCACCGCCGGTACGGCGGGCTCGCAGCCGGCCGTCTTCGTGCCGAGCGGCAACACGCTGAGCGCCTACTCGCTACGCGACGGCGCTCGGCTCTGGCGATACACCGCTCCGGCCGATGCGACCTTCTCGAACGCCGCGGTCGACAGCGGCGTCGTGGTGGCCGAGTACACGAGCGTGAGCGCGCCGCAGCAGCCGGCAGCGCACATGGCGGCGATCGGGCTGGACGCGGCGACCGGCCGGTCGGTCTGGACAGCGGCCGGCGACCCCAGTACCACCGGGCGCGCCGAACTCTGGAACGGCGTCGTCGCCAGTCCGGACATCCCTGCAGCGTCCGGGCACGGCGTCGCGCTCGCGTGGGGGACGCCGGACGGCGCGGGACGGATCGACGTCCGCAACGCGCGTACCGGCGCGCTCGACTACTCCGACACCGACGACGACCTGGACGACCACACGGGCTACATCACCGACCCGTCCGCCGGGCTGATCGCCGTGTCGGAGCGCGGGTCCGAGCAGATCACGCCGCAGGGCCCGAAGCTCGACGAGATGGCCACCGGCCGGCAGGCGGCGCTACTGCCCGCGCCGGGAGCAGCCCGGGTACTCGTCCTCGCGAACAGCGACCTGACCGCCTACCCCGCGACGTTCGACGACCCCGACCCGAACGCTCTCGGCTCGGACGAGACCGTCGATGCCGGCTCGCTCATGCCCGCCGACCTCGGCGCCGGAGTACAGGCCGTGGCCACGGTCGACGACCAGATCGCCTACCAGATCGTCACAGCCGCGTCGGGCTTGCGCGCGGCACCAGATCTCGAGACCTACCAGCACAAGATGGCCGTCGAATCGGTGGGCGCGGCTGACGGTCAGCAGGTGCCGCGCGCCGCGCCGCGGGCACCGTCGCCCGCGCCGGCCAGCCTCGAACCGGCCCGAACCGGCGTCGCGATACCGCAGGTGAAGGTGCTGGCGAGCACGGTGGCCGCGACCCCCTACCCGCCGGCGACGATGCGCGCCTACCTCGGCCTGCACGGCGACGGAACCGGCCAGACGATCGCCATCGTCGACGCGTACCACGACCCGAACATCGTCGCCGACACCGAGCACTTCAGCGAGCAACTCGGCCTGCCGGGCGTGTGCGGCGCGGGCGGCGACGCGAAGAACTGCTTCACCCTCGACATCACCGGCAGTTCGCCGTCGTCCGACGAGGACTGGTCGCTCGAGACCTCACTCGACGTCGAGTGGGCGCACGCGATGGCGCCGCGAGCACGCATCCTGCTGGTGCAGGCGACCGAAGGCAGCTTCGCCGCGTCGTTCCACGCCGTCGATCTCGCGAAGGCGGCGCGCCCGGCGGCGGTGAGCATGAGCTGGGGCGTCGGGTTCGAGTTCTCCGACGAGACGTATTACGACTCGCACTGCGTGGCCTCCGGCCCGGCCTGCGTGGTGTCCAGCGGCGACGACGGCCATCCCGGCGACTACCCGGCCTACAACCCGTCCGTGATTGCGATCGGCGGGACGACGCTGACCCTGAACGACGACGGCACGGTGTCCGACGAGCAGGCGTGGGCAGGCAGCGGTGGCGGCCGTAGCTGGGTCGAGTCCGCGCCGTCCGCGCAGCGCTCGGTCGTGCGCACTTCGGCGCGCAAGATCCCCGACGTCTCCTTCGACGCCGATCCGGAGACCGGCGTCGGCGTTTACGACAGCTTCGGCTACCGGGGTCAGACCGGCTGGTTCCAGGTCGGCGGGACGAGCCTCGGCGCACCGGTCTGGTCGGCGCTGCTCGCCGACGCCGACCAGTTGCGCGCCGCCGCCGGTTCCGGACCACTGAACGGCGCCGCCGCGCAGCGGGCCGTGTATGCGTTGCCGCCCGGCACGCTGGGCGACGTCACGTCCGGGCCGACCAACGGTTTCTGCCCGGTGGGGTGCAGCGCCGGTCCTGGCTTCGACGACGTGACGGGCCTGGGCAGCCCGCGATCAGGCATCGACGCGGCGCTGGCCGGCGTGGCGAAATGAAGCGCCTGATCGTCGCCGTCGCGGCGCTGGCCGCGGTGGTCGCCTCGGTGCCCGGGGTCGCGCTTGCTGAAGACCGTCCGCTCGACGCTGCACCCGCTGCGGGCCTCGCGGTGTACACCTCGCCCGACCCGTCCCCGGTCGCGTCGGCGGCCTACGTCTACAGCCCGGTCGCGCTGCAGGCGCCGCCGATCCTGCGGATCAGCGGACCGGGCGGGTCCGTGGTCGTGCCGACCGTGTTCGAGAAGGACGCAACACCCGGCGGATGGTGGACCGCTCCCCTGCCCGGCGGTATTCCGGGTATCCGCGAGGTCGACGCCACGGCGTTGACCGCTGACGGCGCGGCGGTGCACGGCGCGTCGTCGTACGAGATCGTGCGCCCGACATCTTCTGCCGACGCGATATGGCATTCGGCCGGACCGGGGGCCGTCGGTGGACTGTTCGCCGCTGATCCGTCCGACCCGCGCAGCCTCTACGTCGCCTCGGGGACGGCGTCGCAGGTCTACGCGAGCCACGACACCGGAGCCAGTTGGCGGCTCGAGCGCACCCTGCCGGTCGGTGGCGGTTACCCGACGGCGCTGCTCGCCCTCGGCGGGCACCGCACGCGGCTGGTGCTCGCGGTCAACGGCGGCAACGGCCAGTACGTCGACGACCCGACCTACACCGGCAAGGTGCTCGAGTCCGACGACGGCGCGCGGCACTGGCGCGATCTCGGCATGCCGGACAGCTTCGTCGTCACCGTCGTTGCCTCGCCGGACGGCTCGACGCTGATCGCGGTGACCAAGAGCGGCCTGCAGATCACGTCCGACGACGGCGCGCACTGGCGGACCGTCGCCGCGTCATGGGGCACCGCCTCGATCAGTGGCGCGGCGCTCGTGGGCGACGACCTGTACGTCGCCACGTTCACCGGGCTGTACGTGCTGCGCAACGCCGCGACGTCGACGTCCGCTCCGGTACTCGCGTTCACCCCGCCCGGCGGCAAGTCGGCGTGGGTGGTCGCCGTCGCGGGCGATGCGAACGTCCTGTACGCCGACGCGTTCGCGGGCGGCGTCTTCGCCTCACGCGACCACGGCGCCACGTGGACGCACGTCTTCGACCCGGCCGGTTTCATGCTGCTGTTCCAGGACGTGGCCGGGACGCTCTACACCATCGCCGGCACCAAACTCACGGTGACGAGCGACGGTGGCGTGACCTGGCGCACCGAGCCACTGCTCGTCTCCGGCGGCTACTACGACGGCGTCGCCGCGGTGGGCCACCGCGTGTACCTCTCCACCACCGATGCCGGCATCTACGCATCCGACGACGGCGGTGCGAGCTACCACGCGGTCAGCGGCGTACCCGGCCTGGACGTGTACGGCGTCGCGGTGTCGCGCGACCGCGTCATCGCGGGAACGCCGTCGGACACGTACGCGACGAGCGTCGCCAACGCTGCACGGCTCGTTCCGGCGCCGTGGGAGGCGCTTCGCCCGCAGACGGTGTCCGGAACGGCCATCCCGGACGTGGCGTCGACGCCGGACGGGGCGGTTGCCTACAAGGTCCGCAGTGGGCCGCGCATCGGAATGTTCACGCCGTACGCGAGCCGCGACGGCGGCGCGACCTGGCAGGCACTCGGCAGCTTCTACGGCAACCTCGGCACGTTGCTCGTCGACCCAGCCGACCCGTCCGACATCTACATCACGGCGAACAGCAGCCTCACCGGCGACACGATGGTGGTGAGCCGGGACGGCGGCCAGTCATGGACCACGGTGTCCCTGCCGGAGAACGGCCTTGCGCTGGCGGGCGATCCCGCCGATCCGGACAGGATCTGGCTGGGCGGACGCAGCGGCCTGGCATCATCTGTCGACGGCGGACAGACATTCGCCGTGGTGGACGACTCCCCGGTTACCGCGCTGACCGTGCTGCGCAATCATCGCGTGATCGCCGCCGGGGCCGCGTTGCGGTATTCGGATGGTCAGGCGACGCACGCGGCGCGCCAGCCTGGCCTGGACGTCTCGTTTTCCGCGGTCGTGGCCTCGCCGCGCGACCCGGGCACGGTGTTCGCCGCAACGACCGCCTTTCACGACGCCGGGTTGCTCAAGGGTGGCCATGGCGTGCTGGTCAGCACCGACGGCGGCCGAAGCTGGGCCCCCTTTGACAGCGGCCTCGACGATCTCGACGTAGCGTCGCTCGCCGTCACTCCGGACGGTGGGCGGCTCTTCGCCGGCACGCTGCGCGGCGGCGTGTTCACCGCTTCCCTGCCGCGCGGGCGCACGCTGCACTGATGCCAGAGTGGTGCCCCTCGAACTTGGCGGGGCCCGCCGGCGCGCACCGAAACCCGCCACGCGATCACCTGCGCTGTCGCCCCCGTGCGGCGGCCCGGCCGCCGGCCGGCCGCGAGTGATCAGCTGCGCTTTGCACACCGTCGGCGGTGCGCAACCCGCAGGTGATCACCCACACCAGCCGGCCCGCACGTCGAGGAACGGACCCACAGGTCCCGTCCCCGATCCAACCCGACCCCGAGCCAACCCGGCATGGGCCCGGCCTAGCCTCAGCGCAACGTGATCGACGGCATCCGCAACGCGGCCGCGGCCGGCAGGCCGAGCGCGGCGGCGACGTCGGAGAGTCGGGGAAGGGTCGCGCTTGCCATCGCTCGTGGGTCCTCGCTGTTCTTCGCCCGGCCGAACCGGGCCAGCGGCGAGATGTGGACCGGATGGCGCACCGGGGCGTCCTCGGGCAGGCCGGCGCGCGAGCGGGCGATCCGCACGGCGTCGCGCAGGCCGCCGAGTTCGTCGACCAGGCCGATGCCGAGCGCATCGCTTCCCGTCCAGACCCGCCCGCGCGCGATGCCCTCGATCTCGGCGACGGAGCGCGCGCGGCCCTCGGCCACCTTGGCGACGAAGTCGTCATAGATCGCGTCGATGGTGGCGGCGAATCGCGCCCGCTCGTCGTCGGTGAAGCCGCGACGAGCCGAGAACATCAGTGACCGGGCCCCGTGCGACACGGTTCCGGTGGTCAGTCCCACGCGATCGAGCAATTCGCGCACGACCAGTTTTCCGCCGAATACGCCGATGGATCCGGTGAGTGTTGACGGCAGGGCGACGATCACGTCCGCGGGGCACGCGATGTAGTAGCCGCCGGAGGCCGCCGCCGCACCCATCGACACGACCACCGGCTTGCCCGCGTCGCGTACGCGGCACACCTCGCGCCAGATCGTGTCGGACGCGACGGCCGAACCGCCGGGCGAATCGACATGCAGCACGACGGCGCGAACGTGGTCGTCGTTCGTGGCGGCGCGCAACGCCGCCCCGACCGAGTCGCTGCCGACCTGGCGTCCCATCGGACCGCGCCGCGTCCGCCCGGACACGATCGCACCGCGCGCCTCGACGAGAGCGACGTGGCTCTTGCGGCGCGCCGGCACGTGCGGGTGCCGGCGTGGGCGCCACCGGTCGGCGAACAGCAACTCGGCGTCGGCGCCGGTGATCGCACGCATCGCGGCGTATGCCTCGTCGCGGTAGCCGAGTCTGTCGACCAGGCCCGCAGCGCTGGCCTCCGGTGCGGTGTGCGGCCCCGTGTCGGCGAGTTGCCGCACGCGTGCCGCGTCGAGGTTGCGGCCCGAGGCGATCGCCGCGACCGCCTCGGTGAAGATCGACTCGGCGAGGCGGTCGAGCGCGGTGCGGTGCGCCTCGGTGAACTCGGTCCGCAGGAGGCGGTCGACTGCGTTCTTGTACTCGTGCCGCTGCTCGATCTGCGGCTCGATCCCGAGATGGTCGAGCGCGCCGCGGACGAACGTCGTCTCTACACCGACGCCGAGCAGGCCGAGTTCCCCGCTGGGCTGCAGCCAGATCTGGTCGAATCCCGTTGCCAGGACGTAGCCGGCCATTCCGCCTGATCCATCGCCGAAGGTCTCCGCCCACGCGAGAGTCGGCTTGCCGCTCGCCGCAAAGGCGCGAACGGCGAGGCGCAGCTCCTGCATCGCGGCCCACGGCAGCGCTCCCCCGACCTTGGCGATCAGTCCCGCCACGTGCCGGTCGGTGCCGGCATCGTGCAGCGCGCGAAGCGTGGGACGCAGCTGGTGGCTGCCGCGGGCGCGCAGCCGCGCGAGCGGGTCGTCGGCGTCCGGCGCGGCGGGCGGCTCGGTGAGGTCCAGTTCGAGTAGCAAAGGCGGCCGATGACCGGGTAGGGCTGGCATGTCCTCCACCGTAAGGCGATGGGCCAGCCGGGCACGAATAAAGGTCTGTTTGCCACGACATATATGCGCAAAGCATTCGATCTGTGAGCGCGCCCTTCTATCACTGTGGATCTTGCGCATCAGGCCTGTTGATCACCCGCTCGTTCCGGCATGGCCAGGCCGTGGCGGCGTCTCGTGACAGGGCTCGTTCAAGGAAGTGTGCTCGCATGACAGCCGTAGATCGTTACTGGCCGACACCGTGCCAGGAGTCCGCGCTGGCCACGGCATTGATCATCTCTGTGGAAGTCGCGAACCATGGCGGATCCAGCAGGGATGATCAAGACCCGACGGGAGGTCCCGGAGCGCCGGTACCCGTGCCAGGTCGGGATCTACGGCTCTAGTGCTGGGGCCAGATCTGCTCGCGGCACAGCGCGGGGCGGCCCGTCTCGCGGCGGACGTCTCTCGCTGTGCCGTTTCTGTCGTATTCCCCCACTGAATAAGACGATTCTGTCGCCCGCAGCCGGAAGAAAATCTTGGCGAGCATGAATCCGCTCACTCTTGATCCACGAACTGACCTACGAAAGGCGACTCGGCAGGTCGGCCTGCCGCTCGTGGCCACGCTCGGTGGCCCGGTCTGATCGGAGGATCGCATGAATGACGCCACACGCAGGGGTTTCCTGGCTATGGCCGGAGCGGGAACGGCCGCCGGCGTCGCGATGGCTGTCGCGCCCGGTGCATCTGCCGCCACCGTGTCGGACGAGGTCACGATGCCGCCCGATGCCGAAGGTGCCATGGCCGCGTACATCCACGACGTCCAAAAGGGCGAGGTCTCGCTCATGGTCGAGGGACGCGAGTTCATCGTGACCGACAAGCAACTCGTCGCACGGCTTGCCCGGGCATTCGAAAGAGCCCAGCACGCCTGATCTCGCCTGTGCCAGCCCCTTCGTGCCCTAGCTCGTCTGCCGTGTGAAAGGTCAGAAGCATGTCCTCGCATCGCGAAGCACCAGAGATTTCCAAGGATCCGTCCGCCGACAACACCGACGTCTACGCATTCGTCAGCCCCGACCGTCCGGATACGGTCACCCTCATCGCCAACTTCCTGCCGTTCGAACTGCCCTACGGCGGACCGAACTTCAACGAGTTCGCCGACGACGTGCTCTACGAGATCAAGGTCGCGAACCGGGGCGACGCCCGCGCGGACATCTCCTACCAGTTCCGGTTCCACACAGCGATCCGCAATCCGCACACGTTCCTGTACAACACCGGCCCGATCTCCTCGCCCACGGACCCGGCGTGGAACCGGCCGCAGACGTACACGCTGACCCGCGTCATCAGGCACGGCGACCGCCGTTACCGCACTGGTGCGCACACACTCGGGCGCGGCCTCACGTGCCCACCCGTCAACGTCGGCGTACACAGCACACCGAACTACCCGCAACTCGCGGCCATGACGTACCACGATCTCGGCGGCGGCCGGATGGTCTTCGCCGGACAACGCGCCGACGGCTTCCATGTCGACCTGGGCAGCATCTTCGACCTCGGCGACCTGCGCCCGTTCCAAGGCGCGTACAACAACGGGATTCCGCCGATTCTCGGCAACATGCCCGGGGTCAACGGGCTGCGCGACCTGAACGTGCACACCATTGCCCTGCAGGTACCGATCCGCGAGCTGACCGTCGACGGCAGCACTCCCAAGAACGTCATGTCGTCGAAATCCGTGATCGGTGTCTGGGCCACCGCGAGCCGGGCAAGCGCGCGCATCCTGAACAAGAGCTCGGGGCGGTACCGCAGTCTTGGCCAGTTCTCGCAGATCTCGCGTCTGGGCAACCCGTTGGTGAACGAGGTGATCAACCCGATGGCGCAGAAGGACCGCTGGAATGCGCAGGAACCCTACGACGACAAGTACTTCGCCCAGTACGTGCTGCATCCGGAACTGGCGAACCTCATCGCCAACGTGCTCTATCCGGCCGCGTTCCCCAACCTGGCCGCCTACGTGACGGCCAAGAAGCCACGCAATGACCTGGCCGCGATCCTGCTGACCGGCATCCCGGCGGGTGTCGTGCCGGGCTTTCAGAATTACACCGGTTCGATACAGGCCGACCTGCTTCGGCTCAACGTTGCCGTTCCGCCGACGGCACCGGGCAAGGAGAACCCGATCGGGTTGGTCGCAGGCGACGCCGCCGGCTTCCCGAACGGGCGGCGCCTGATCGACGACGCCACCGCGATCGAACTCAAAGCGGTGGCCGGCGCGACGATCCCCCTGGTCGACAAGAACTACACGCCAGACGGCGCCGCCGCTGCACTCAACGACGGCACCGCGAACGACAACACGCCCTACGGTCAGCCGTTCCTGACGTCCTTCCCGTACCTGTCCAATCCGAACAGCGGGTACACCTCGCAGCCCGGCACGCCAGGCGGTGCGTGATCGGGGCCGTACCCCGCAGGTGGGCACTTACGCCGCAGGTGGGCACTTGCAACTGCCCACCTGCGGGGCAACTGCCCACCCACCGCCTGACGAAGGGGCACCGGATGAGTAGCTCAGAGAATCCGCACGCCGGGCAGGGCATGGTCGTCCTCGACATCGGGGCAGACATCGGCGCCCTCGTGCTGACGGCCCCGCCCACCATGGCCGGCGTCGAGATCGAGATCTGCCCGTCCGGCGCTCGGCATTCCCGACCGGACGAGGGCGCCGGGTGGTGGAACGGACGCTGGCGTCATCACGCGCACGCAGCGCCCACCACGAGCGAACCGCACGAGCACAGCCACGGCGACAGCGCCAACCCGGCCTGGCCGCACGTCGCAGTCATCGCCCGGCCGACGCCCGACGGCGCGCGGCACTGCGCGATATATCCCGGACTGCGCGAGGGACGCTACGACCTTTGGGTAAAGCCAGACGGCGAAACGGCCGTCACGGTCGAGATTGCGGGTGGTCAGATCACGTCTGCCTCCTGGCCCGCCTAGGCACGTTGCGGCCGAAGGCGTGGCGTCGTATCGGCGGGGTCAAACGCCGCCACGAAGATCGCGCATGGAGTAGCGTCCGTGTCGGTGTCTATCTTCGATCGGCTCGAGGGGCACGAGGAGGTCGTGTACTTCAACGACCCTTCGAGCGGTCTTCGCGCGATCATCGCGATCCACTCGACAGCGCTCGGTCCGGCGCTCGGCGGCACCCGTTTCTACCCTTATCCTTCCGCGGACGCCGCGCTGGACGACGTCCTTCGGCTATCGCGGGGAATGACGTACAAGGCCGCCGCGGCGGGCCTCGACCTCGGCGGAGGGAAGGCCGTCATCATCGGCGATCCGAAGCGCCTCAAGTCCGAGGGACTGCTGCGCGCGTACGGCCGGTTCATCGAATCCCTCGGCGGGCGCTACCTCACGGCCGAGGACGTGGGAACCACCCGTGACGACGTCGACATGGTGCGGCGTGAGACGCGGTTCGTGACGGGCGTGTCGACGTCTATGGGCGGATCCGGCGACCCGTCGCCGATGACCGCCTACGGTGTTTACCTGTCAATGCTCGCCTGTGCAGAGGAGATGTGGCACGAACATTCGCTGCAAGGCCGGCGGGTTGCCGTGCAGGGCGTCGGCAAGGTGGGCTACCCACTGGTGAAGATGCTGGTCGAGGACGGTGGCGCGCACGTGATCGTCGCCGACGTCGATGTCGACTCCGTCGCAAACGTCGTACGCGACTTCGGCGTGGAGACCGTCCCGGCCGACCGGATTCATGCGGTGCCGTGTGACGTGTTCGCTCCGTGCGCCCTGGGCGCCACCGTCAACGACGTCACCATTCCGCAATTGCAGTGCAGGGTCGTGGCCGGCTCCGCGAACAACCAACTGGAGCGCCCTGACCACGGAAAAGCCCTGGCAGACCTGGGGATTCTCTACGCGCCCGATTTCATCGCCAATGCCGGTGGCCTGATCAACGTCGCCGACGAGTTGCAGGGATACAAACCTGAGCGGGCCAAGGCATCGGTCGAGAACGTGTACCGGACGCTGCGCGAGGTGTTCACGATCGCGCGGGAAGAACACATCAGCACCGCCGAAGCGGCTGACCGCTTCGCGGAATCCCGCATCGAGCGCATCGGCCGGCTCCGCCTGTACTGGGTTCCCGGTGGCAAGAGCTGGGCTACGGACCGGTAGCAGCAGGCCCGGCCGGCGCCGCGATGCACGAAGCCGCGTGCGTGACACCGGCGACCGCGCTGCCGGCGAGGACGGTGAACAGGCCGTCGTGTCGGCAGAACAAGGCGATCAGCAAGGTGGCGCCGCTGCCGCGCTGGAATGCGCCGGCGTCGTGGGCGAGATGCCGGGAGACCTGCGGGACGTGCGCGACAACCGCGTAGAAGGCACGCGGCCACGCGAATGCCCAGCCGCCGAAGGTCAGCAAGTGCCATGACGCGATGATCACGACGGCATCGACCACGATGCGCGTGGCCCAAGCCACGAACGGCTGTGGCGGCCGAACCTGTACGCCCAGTCGTCGCAGCCGCTGCGCTGACGAGGCCGTCTCGAACATCACCGGACCTCGGTGTGGTGATGCTCGGCGCGTATCGCGGCAGCACCGTCGCGGAACGTGCGGTATCGAGGCGTCCAGTCCAACTCCTCCTTGGCGCGGCCGTTCGAGACCCGAAGCGTGCTGTCGACAGCAAAGGAGGCGACGTATGGCGCGGCCATGCGCATCATCCAGGCCGGAATGTGGCGCGGCTCGGGAGCGCCGACCGCCTCGGCCAGCGCGGTGAACATGTCGGACCAGGTGGCCGGCTCGTCGTCGACGATGTTGTATGCCTGTCCGGCCTGACCGTGCTCGAGGGCTCCGACGGTTGCCTCGGCGGCGTCGTCGTGATGCACCCAGCCGAGAACGCCCCCTGACGACACCGGTATGCGGCGCCGGGTCAGTAGCGGCTTCACCGTGGCGATGTCGCCGCCGTACAACAGGCCGTAGCGCAGGGCGATTCCTTCGGGTGCGGTGAACGCCTGCGCCTCGGTGGACAGCATTGCGGCGATGTGCGGATCGCACTTGTCGCCCTGCGGCACGCCGAACGGGTCGTTCTCGGTGAGGAGCCGGTCGCCGTGGTCGTAGTAGCCGTATCCGAAGATGATCGACTGGGTGAGGAACCGCTTTGCCCCTATGACATTCGCTGCCGCCAGCAGGTTCTCGGTTGCCTCGATGCGCAACCGGTCGGTGGCCCGCATTCCCGTGTGGCGCGCGGGGGGCTTTCGCAGCGCGGTCAATTCGTGGATCACCGCGTCAGCGGACAGGCCGTCGACGGCGCGCAGCAGCGCGTCCCGGTCAAGCGCATCGGCGCAGACCGACGCGATGGCCTCCGCCCTGAGCCGCCGGACCCCGACGAAGGTGCGGGTCAAGGCGACGACCTCGTGGCCCGCGTCGCGCAATGCCGCCATGAGTGGACGGCCTAACGTGCCGGTTGCGCCGGCGAGAAGAACCTTCATGTCTGCTCCTGAATCAGGTTTGTGGACAAGGGGAAACCGGCACTCGCACGGACGGCCAACGCGACTAGCGCGACGTGGCGTTGCCCGCGGCGACGTGATCATGCCGCGTCCAGCGGTAATCCGGTCGGAGCCGCAGCGCGCGCGCTTCGTCGGGCCCCGGGGACGGCACGAACAGCGGCGCCGCCCGAAGGTGTTGCCAGAAGAAGTCGATCGCGAGGTTCATCGACTGCCCGAGTCCGGGCTCGATCGACAGCCCGAACTCGTCGAACCGCAGCAGTTCCAGGCGCTTCGGCTCGTACGCCCGGTCGTATGCCTTGAGTACCTCCTCGACGGCGTGCACCTCGTCGTCGACACCGGTCACCATCAGTAGTGGTGTGGGTGCGAGCCGATGAATGAAGTTCACCGGTGCCCACGTCAGAACGTGCTCCAACGACTCGAGGGTCATCTCGTTGCGGAACGTCGGGAAGAGCTCCTCCGACTGGGCCACGTAGCCGGCCAGTTTCGGATCACGAGACGGCAGAGCCGGGATGAGCGCGCCTTCGCCCAACTCCAGTCGCAGGTCGAAATCGTGCTGGAGCAGTTGGCGGATCTCGCCCATCGCCGCGCGGCCGCGGGACTTCTCCAGTGCCGTCCACGCATCGAGCAGGCTCGGGTTCTGACCGACGACGCATTTGATCCGCCGGTCCAGCACGCCCGCCATGATTGCCACGCCGGCACCAGTGCTGTGCCCCCACACTCCGATCCGCTCCGGGTCGACATCCCGGCGGGTACGCAGGTACGAGACCGCTGCGCGCACGTCCTCGACCTGCTGCTCGGGAATCCACTGGTTTCGCGGTTCGCCGTCGCTGGATCCGATCGTGCGGTAGTCGATGGCCAGGACCGTGAAGCCACAACGGACGATGTACTCGGCGTGCGGGGCAAGTGCGTCCTTGACCATGACCACGCTGTGGCCCATGACAATCGCAGGTACCCGTGTTCCGCATTCGATGCCGTCCGGCAGGTACAGGTCGCCGGCACAGTTCACCGAGCCGCTCCGGAATGTCACTTGCTCAACCCGCATGTCTGAGTGCCCTTCGCGTCGGTGGTCGTGGTCTGTGCTGCGACACGTGCGCTTCCAGGAGCTGACCGTCAACGCCACGCTGCGGAGGTCAGATCTGCCCGGCCGGGATCTTGCCGACTCCCGAACAGCCACGTCGGTTACGTCGGCGGGACGCTACGTCGCGACGGAGCGGCATACATCGGCCGAAGGTATGCGTCGGGGGTGCAATGTGCGGTGCCGTGCGCCACCACAGGTGGAACGCCGAGTAGCAGCACCGGTCTCCCCCGGCGCATCAGCCCGGCTGATACCTGCCGGGTTGGTTCTAGAATGGGCGCGCTCGTGACGCATCGTGTGGCTCGGCGATCGGTGGACATTGGGCGATGGTGCAAGCGCCCGGAGGGACCTTCCCGCAGACCGACCCGGCAGGGTCGGCGGTGCTGCTCGCCACCAAGCTGTACCTGCCGCGCCGCCAGCCGGGCTACGTGCCCCGCCCGCGCCTGATCGAACAACTCGACGACGGCTCGCCGCGAGGCCTCATCCTCGTCTCCGCCTCCGCCGGGTTCGGCAAGACGGCCCTTCTCGCGGACTGGGCCACCCGGCGAGAGCGCCGCAGTGCCTGGCTGTCCCTGGACGCAGGCGACAACGATCCGGCGAGATTCTGGCGGCACGCCGCCGCCGCACTCGACCAGATTCGCCCCGGCGTGGCCGAGCGGGTCGGTCAGCTGCTCGGCCCGCCCGCACCGCAGAACTTCGACGGCGTCGTCACCGCGCTGATCAACGAGTTCGCAGCGCAACCCGGCGGCGCCGAGGTTCCACTGGTGCTCGACGACTACCACCAGATCGAGTCACAGGCGGTGCACGCGTCGCTGGCGTTCCTGATCGAGCATCAGCCGGCAGAACTTCACGTGGTGCTGTCGACCCGCGCCGATCCACCGCTGCCACTCGCGAAGCTGCGCGCTCGCGGCCGGCTGGCCGAGCTGCGCAACGCCGACCTTCGCTTCACCGCCACGGAGGCTGCGGTGCTGCTGCGCGAGGCGGTCGGGGCCGACCTGTCGCTGCCCGACACCGCGGTGGCCGGGTTGGCCACCCGAACCGAAGGATGGGTCGCCGGCCTGCAACTGGCCGCGCTGTCGCTGCGTGGTCAAAGCGATCAGGCCGAGTTCGTCGCGATGTTCAACGGCAGCCACCGCTTCGTCCTGGACTACCTGACCGAGGAGGTGCTCGAGCAGCAGCCGGCCCCGATGCGCGAGTTCCTGCTGGAGACGTCCGTGCTCGATCGCCTGTCGGGCGACCTGTGCGATGCCGCCACCGGCGGCGCCGACTCCCAGCGGGTGCTGGAGACGATCGAACGCGCCAACCTGTTCCTCGTTCCGCTGGACGAGGTGCGCGGCTGGTGGCGCTACCACCACCTGTTCGCCGACCTGCTGCGCGCGCGCCTGCAGCAGGAACGGCCTGCTCGGATGGCTGAGCTGCACCGCAACGCGGCCGGTTGGTGTGAACGCAATGGGCTCATCGACGACGCCGTGCAGCACGCGCTGGACGCCGGCGACGCAGCCTGGGCAGCGCGGCTGATCGAGCAGCATGTCGACGAGCGCCTGCTGCGCAGTGAACGAGCGACCATCGAGCGGTGGCTCGGCGCGCTGCCCGACGACCTGATCCAGACGCGACCGCGCCTGTTGCTGGTCCAGGGCCTGCTGGCGCTCATCAGCGTCCGCATCGACGACGTCGAGGCACGCATCGACGCCGCGGAGCGCGCGTTCGCCGGCCCAACCGGCGAGCCGGACGAGCCGTATCAGCCCTCTGTCGGCGCGGCCGCAAGCCTGATGGCGAACGTCCCCGCGGCGATCGCCTTCGAGCGGGCCTTTCTCGCCGAACTGCGCGGCGACGTCGACGGCACGATCACGTTCGGGCACCGGGCGCTGGCCGAACTCGGCGAGGGTGAACCGACCGGGTCGACCCTTGGCTCGATCACGCTGGGACACCTGGGGGTGGCCGAATGGCTGTGCGGGCGCCTGCCCGAGGCGCAACGCATCATGGCCTCGAGCATCGCGGCGTTGCGGGCGGGCGGCGTGCGATTCCTGGCCGCCCGGATCTGCGATTCCCTCGGCCAGGTTCAGCGGGCCCGCGGCAACCTCGAAGCGGCCCGGACGACCTACCAGGTGGCGCTCGCGCCGCACGATCGCGCCACGCTCGCCGTCGCGGCCATCGCGGAGATCGGCCTGGCCGAGGTGGCCTATCAGCAAGACGATCTGGACGCCGCGCACGAACTGCTCGCCGAGCGCATCGCGTCCTGCCGCCAGATCGCCTACACCCAGCCGCTGGCCGCCGGGCTGGTCACCCTGGCCTGGATCCACCAGGCCCGCGGAAACCCGAGCGCTGCCATGGACGCCATGGACGAAGCCGTTCGAGTCGTGCCGAGTACCCGGGTGGCCAGCCTGCTCAATCCGGTGCCGGCGCAGCGGGCGCGGCTGATGCTCGCGCAGGGCCGCGTCGTCGCCGCCGCGCGGTGGGTGAAGGCGGCCGGCATCGACGCGGACGACGATCCGGTCTACACCCGGGAGCCGGAGTACCTGGTGCTGGCGCGCGTCCTGATCGCGCAACAGCAGCCGGGCCAGGCGCTGCGGCTGCTGGAGCGGCTCGACTCGCTGGCCGGTGCGGAGGGCCGCACCGGCAGCCTCATCGAGCTACGGGCACTGCGCGCGCTCGCATCAGCCGCGCGCGGTGAGCTGGCCGACGCCGTCGACGTCCTGGCCGGCGCCCTCTCCATGGCCAGCCGGCACGGCCATGTTCGCGTCTTCGCCGATGAGGGCGCGCCGATGCACGCGCTGTGTGGCCGGCTGGCGGCGGCGCAGCGCCGCGACCGGTCCGCGGCTCCCGACGTGCCGCTGGAGTATCTCGGCCGGCTGTTGCGGACCTTCGAACGCGACGCCGCGCGGGCGGGCACCGCCGGAGCCCCTGCCCCGGCCGTTCCCGGTCTGGTCGAGACGCTCAGCAGCCGCGAGGCAGAGGTGCTGCGCCTGCTGGCGACGGGCAAGCAGAACCGGGAGATCGCCGAGGAACTCGTCGTCGCACTCAGCACCGTGAAGAAGCACGTCACGCACATCCTCGACAAGCTCGGCGCTGCCAACCGCACCGAGGCCACTGCCCGAGCTCGGGAGTTCGGCCTGCTGCCCTGAGCGCGGCCGGCGGGCGTGGCACGGGTGGAAGCGCACACCGGTACCTGCCCGGCGAGATTCCACCTGCGACATCCACCTTCGGGTGATGACCGGGGCAACGCCTGCTCATACGGTCGCGCGATGAGCACGCAACCTGTGCAGGAGACACGGTGACCGGTGATGCACTCGATCCGAAGCGTCTGAAGCGGGCCGACGACATCGGCTACCGATTCGACGATCACGACGTGGACTTCATGTTCCAGTGGTCGCTCGGCGCGACCAGGACGGGCGGCCCGGACTCCGGCGAGCTCGTCTACATCGCCGCGGGAATCGACGGCAGCGTGGCGAGTTTGGTCAGGCAATTCGAGGGCTACGGCGACATACAGCGCGAACTCGGCGCCGAGTTGCTGGATCGGGGCCGGCGGCACGGCGCCGGCGAGGCGCTGATGAAGGCCCATCACTGCTACCGGCAGGCGTGGCAGTTCGCCGCCCAGACCGAGCGTTTCTTCGCGCTGATCGACAAGTACGAGTCCGCCTTCGTTGCCGCCGTCAGCACCTTCGACCTGCCGCTGCACCACATCGACATCCCTTACGGCCCGGCGCCGCTGCCCGCGCTGTTGCTCGACGCCGGGCCGGATTCGCCAACGCTGATCGTGATCGGCGGCGGCGACACCGGCCGCGAGGACCTGTACCACCTGATGGGCTTCCCCGCTTGGCAGCGCGGCTACACGACGGTCATGGTCGATCTGCCCGGGCAGGGCAGCACGCCGTTGCGTGGGTTGCATCTGATCGCCGAGGCCGAGCGACCCGTCGCCGCTGTCGTCGATCACCTCGTCGACGCCTACGGTCAGGACCTCGGGCGCTTGGCGCTGATGGGATGTCACGGCGGCGGCTACGCCGTCAGCCGCGCTGTCATGACCGAGCGCCGGATTGCCGCCTGCATCGCGAGCACGCCGATCAGCAGCTTGGGCGAGGTCCTGCCGCTGCATCTGGCCGAGAGCATGGCCGCAGCGGGCACGGTGAGCGCCGCGTTCGACCTGCAGCTGTGGCGGTCCGGAAGATCCACGCCGGTCGGGTACGCGAACTGGCTTTCGTCCTGCCAGGCCGACCCGCACTACGTCAGATGCCCGTTCCTGTCCCTCGTGTGTGGTGCGGAGGAACCGCAATTGATCCAGCAGGCCGAGCAATGGCACGCGGCACTCCCGGTCGAGCACAAGACGCTGATCGCACTGGACACGTCGAGCGCTCCGGACGCGCGCTGCCCGGCCGACACTCCGACCCGGCTGGCCCGACAGGCCTGCGACTGGCTGGACGACCTGTTCTCGGCGGGCCAGAGAAGCGAGGGCACGTCCGACCCAAGGGTGTCGAGTGCCCAGCAAGTCTGACGATCAGCCGGCCGCCGGGCATTCCGGCCGGTCCGGGTCGGCCGAGCCTCCACTGCGCTACGAGATCCGCGTCAGGGGCGCCCTGGACGCACGCTGGTCGTCGTGGTTCGAGGGCATGCATGTCGTGAGCAACGAGTCCGGCGACACCACCATCTCCGGGCCGGTCGCCGACCAGGCGGCGTTGCACGGCCTGCTCATCAAGATCCGCGACCTCGGCCTGCATCTGATCTCGGTCGGGCTCGTCGGTCCGGACGGGTGAGCTGTCGTTTCAGGGATCGAGGGCGATCTGCACGGCCCGGAACTGTTCGGGAGTTGCCGCAAGGATCCGCAGCCGCGGATCGGGCACGGACAGGAACGGATCGCGGCGCAGGTCGCCGAGCACACGCAGCCGCGGATCGGCGAGCACCGCATCGACCGCAGCACGGTCGCCACCGCAGACCAACGCGTCGAGGTGGCTCACCTGGGGCAGCAAGATCCGGAAGGCCGTATCGGCGGCGTCGGCGAACGCGGCCCGTGCCTGGTTGGCCCGGCGCCGGGCGAAGCGCTGCTGCGACCACCCGCCGGCCCGGGTGGCTCCCTGCACGTACGCGGAGTCGACTTTCGACACGATCAGCTCGGTTCCGGCGAAGATGCCGACGGCATGAGCGCGCCGGCGCACGAGCAGCACGCCGACCGTTCGGCGCTGCTGTGCGTGCGCGACCAGCGCGACCAGCGCGGCCTGCGGGTCCTCGCCCGGCGCGACGGCAGGCAGCGGCGGAAACGGCACGGCGAGCCACGCACGAGCGCCGTCGGCGCCGACGAGGCGCACCTCGGTCGCGTCGGCCTCGGTTTCGGTGGGGCCATGACGTTCCGCGAAACCGGTAAGCCACCGGGCCAGCCGTTCGACAGGGACACTCACCCGGCGCGTGCTCACCCGCTCAGCTCACCACGACCGGGTGCAGACGGCATCCGGCGGGCTCCTGTGAGATCGTGCCTGCACGCGACCGAACGGATCGGCGGAGGCGAGCCATGCGCATGAGCAACGCCGCCCGCGCCGTGCGTGCCGGCCACATCCTTATCGCCGGCGTCGAACTGTGCTGTCTTGGCTACCTCTGGTTCTGCGCCGTGACGAATCGCCGTGATCGCAGGCTCACGGCGGCGATCACGATTCTGCTCGGAGAGGGCGCCGCCCTGGTGGTCGGCCGGGGCGACTGCCCGCTCGGCCCGCTGCAAGAGCGGGTGGGAGACCCGATTCCGTTGTTCGAACTCGTGCTTCCCCGCCGGGCCGCCAAGGCCGCGGTTCCCGTCCTGGCCACCATCGCGTGGGCGGGATTGGCGGTCCTGGTGCTGCGGTCGCGGCACGGCGCACGATCACGATAGATACGGTCGGCGGATGGACCAGCAGATGCCCCACACCGTCCAGACCCTGAGTGCCGATCTGCGCGCCTTGGGCCTGCGGTCCGGTGATGTCGTACTGCTCCACTCGTCGATGCGCAGCCTCGGCTTCGTCGCCGGAGGGGTGCAGGCGATCGTGCAGGCATTGCTCGATGTCCTCGGGTCCGAAGGCACTCTCGTAGTGCCGACGCACACCTCCGACAACTGCGATCCGGCCGGCTGGCACAACCCGCCCGTCCCCGAGGCGTGGTGGCCGGTGATCCGCGAGCAGGCGCCCGGTTTCGACCCGTCTCGCAGTCCCAGCCAGTGGATGGGCGTCATCGCCGAAACGGTCCGCACCTGGCCCGGCGCCGTCCGCAGCGACCACCCTCGGCTCTCGTTCGCCGCGATCGGCGCGAACGCCGTCGACATCACGAGCGGGCACCGGCGCGACGATGCCCTCGGCGAAAGCTCCCCGTTGGGCGCGATCTACCGCCTCGACGGGAAAGTGCTGTTACTGGGATGCGGACACGACTCGAACACGTCGCTGCACCTGGCCGAATGGCGGCAGGAATCGCCGCCCCGCGGCATCGCCGGCTCGTCCATCCGGCAGCCGGACGGCACGAGCAGGTGGGTCACCTGGACCGACGTAACGGAAAACGAGGACGACTTCGAACAACTCGGCGCATCCTTCGAGGCCGGCGTCGGATTGACGAGCGGCCAGGTCGGCAACGCCGCGTGCCGGCTGACGCCGCAGCGCGCACTGGTCGACTTCGCGACCGCCTGGATGGCCGAGCACCGCGGCGGCGCATAGGAGGCCATTGCGAGCCGGACCGGTTACCTTCCTGACATGCGCGTCTTGGTTCTCGGTGCAGGATTCGGCGGCTTGGAGCTCACGACCAGGCTGTCGGACGAGTTCGGTGACGATCTCGACCTCACGCTGATCGATCAGAGCGACCAGTTCGTGTTCGGGTTCTCGAAGCTCGATGTCATGTTCGGACGGGCATTGCCCGAGGCGGTCCAGCATCCCTACCGCGACCTGGTCAAGCCCGGAGTGCGCTTCGTCCAGTCGACCGTGCGCTCGATCGATCCAGTGGCCCGACGGGTCGACACCGACGCCGGATCATTCGACGCCGACGTCCTGGTGATCGCTCTCGGCGCCGACCTGCACCCGGAGGCGACGCCGGGGCTGGTCGAGGGCGGCTACGAGTTCTACACCGTGCCGGGCGCGTTCGCGCTGCGCGATGTCCTGGCGCGCTTCGAGGGTGGCCAGGTAATCGTCGCGGTCACGTCGACGCCGTTCAAATGCCCGCCGGCGCCGAGCGAAACCGCTTTGCTGGTCGATGAATTCCTCACCGCGCGGGGGCTTCGGCCCGCCTCGCAGGTCTCGCTCGTCATGCCCCTGGGCGTGCCCATCCCGCCGTCGCCCGCCGCCTCGGAGGCGTTGCTCGTCGCGTTCGCCGAACGCGGGATCGACTGGCACGCCGGGCGGCTGGTCCGCTCGCTCGACCCGGCCCGCAAGGTCGCCGTCCTCAACGAGGGAGGCGAGATGCCTTACGACCTGTTCCTCGGCGTTCCGGCGCATCGCGCCCCGGCCGTCGTGCAGCAATCGGGAATGACCGTCGACGGCTGGATACCGGTCGACCCGCTGACACTCGAGACCACGTTTCCCGGCGTCTACGCGATCGGTGACGTCACGAGCGTTGGCACGCCGAAGGCAGGCGTCTTCGCGGAAGGGCAGGCCGCAGTCGCCGCGGCGGGGATCAGCGCGCTCCTTCGCGGAAGTGCGGATTCGACACGATACGACGGGCGTGGCATCTGCTATCTGGAATTCGGGCACGAACAGGTCGCGCGCGTCGACGTGACGTTCCAGCCCGGGGCGAAACCCACCGGCGGAATCGACGGGCCCTCGCAGGCGCTCGCCGCCGACAAGGCCGAGTTCGGCACGAGCCGCATCCGGCGCTGGTTCGGGCGCACCTGGCCCACCCCGCAGTAAGCCTGACGACCGGGACTTTCGTCCCGCTCGTCCGCAGCGAAAGGCCCGGGCGCAGGGGTTGCCTTGATGCGAGGCTCATCCTGAGGCGCAATGGCTCATCCGGCCCAGGCGCCGTGGAGGCTTCATGAGCAGGGGACGGCCCATCACGGGATGGCGCAAGCTCGCCGGAGCGTCATGGCGCGCCCCGTCCGACCCGCAGTTCTTCGGGTCGATCGAGATCGACGCAGCGACACTGCTGGCATATGCCGATTCCCTGCGCGAACACACCAATGCGCATGTCACGATGACGCACTTGATCGGGCGCGCGGTGGCGCACGGCGTGCACAGCGTGCCCGCGTTACGGCAACGCCTCGCTCGGGGACGCGAGTACGACCGGGAGAGCATCGACGTCTTCTTCATCGTGACGACCGACGGCGGGCGGGAGCTCACCGGCGTGAAGATCGACCACGCCGACAGGAAGTCGGCGGTCGACATCGCGACCGAACTCGTCCAGAGATGCGCCGCCATCGAGCAGGACGCCGATCCGGAGTTCGGACGCACGAAGCGCATGCTCGCGGTACTCCCCCGTCCACTACTTCGCGCCGGCGTGCGGTTGGCAGCGTGGCTGACCTCAGATCTGAACCTGAACCTCCCGCAGTACGGCCTGCCCCGGCAGGCATTCGGCAGCGCGATGATCACGTCGGTCGGCATGTGGGGTATCACGCACGCGTACTCGCCGCTGACGGCGTACTACCGCGTGCCGGTGCTCGTGCTCGTCGGTGCTGTCGAGCCACGGCCGGTCGCGCGAGCGGGGTCCGTGGTCGTGCGCCCGATGATCACGATCACCGCCACGTTCGACCACCGCTATGTCGACGGTTTCCAGGCTGCGCAGTTCGCGCAGGCGATCCACGAGTACTGCGCGAACCCGTCGTGCTTCGAACCCGCGATACCGCCGCACAAATCGCTCGATGATCTTAAGGACATCGCGTAGCTGTTGCGGCCGAGAGCGCCAAGAGTTCGTGATCACTCATTGCGGGCTGTTTCGGGTCCGGTGATGCGTTCGAGCATCGGCAGTGTGGACGCGATGATGCCGAGCGCCAGGACGAGCCCCGCCGCGACGACGAGGTAGAACTCGACGTCCGGCGCCTGCAGCGACTCGCTGAGCTGCGACTTGAGGAACAACCCCGCCGTCAGGAACCCGATGCCCGTCGACAGCAGCGCCATGACCAGCAGCGGGACAGCGCTTTCCAAGGCAACGACACGCCGCAGCATGGCAAGCGGAACGCCGGTCAGTCGCAGCAGGCTGAACGGGCGCTTTCGGTCGCTGATGCCGGCGGCCACGCTCACCGCAAGACTGCTGCCGGCGATGACCAGGCTGGTCAGGGTCACGACGTTGGCCAGCTGCTGGTAGCCCGCGTTGCGGCGCGTATTCGGGTTCTGCGCATAGATCTCGGCGACGGTAGCGGGCGAGTACCGGTACGGATAGGCAAGCTCCAGGACGGTTCGGGCTCGCTCGACCGTCGCCGTCGACCCGTTGGTGCGCACGAAGATCGACTGGACGGGCAGGCTCTGCAACTGCGCGGAGGAGATCGCCGCAGCGGGCCACGTTATGCCGGCCCATTCGGAGTTCGCCTGGCTCACTCCGGAATAGTTCGGGTTGATAGTTGCGGCGTCCGCTCCGGCCGGGCATCGGCCGAGGGCCGGGATGGTCGACAGTTGCGCGCACGAGACGAGGCCGGTGGTCGGACCGCGCTCGTCTTCGTTCGGATTCGCGTGGATGAGCGTCGTAGCCTGCACGCCCGGGATCGCCTGCAGCGACGACAGCACCGAGTCCGGCACCGACGGAACGGATTCGGAGGGCGGGCCGGCCGCGCTGAAGTCGGTGAAGCGGTCGACGATCGTCTGCTTCGCGGCCGCGCCCGCGATCGCGCTGCCACCGCGGTAGGCATCGATGGTGGTGATCGTTGCGATGGCGACGCTGGTGACGAACAGCGCGAGGACGAGACCGCTGATCGCCCGGAAGCCTGCCTTCGGGTTGTCGGACAAGCGGCGCCCGGCGATGAGCACCGAGGCTCGCCGGGTGCGACGGGCCATGAGGCGTGAACCGAGCATGGTCAACCACGGCCCGGCGATGATCAGCCCGGCCATAACAATCAGGATCCCCGGCAGGAACGCCCGAATCTGACCTTGCGTGGTCGCCGGCCGCCCCGCGTGGACGAACCAGGCGAGTTCACCGAGTCCGACCAGCAGCGGGATCAACCGCCACGCCCGCGGCGGGCGCGGAGTGACGCGCCGAGTCACGCCGAGCGGCGAGATCTGCACGCGCCGAAGCGCGAGACGTGCGGCCACTGCCGCCGCGACCGGGACGCCGATCGCGATAACCAGCACGTCGACCAGGCTGAGCGACACGTCGCTGGTAAAGAATCGCTCGCCGGTAAAGGGAACTGTCGCCAATGCCGGCCGGAGCGCGAAGAACAGCGCGAAGCCGACCACGACGCCCACGGCAGCGGCGATGGTCGATTCGACGGTCGAGATCACCGACACCTGCCGGGGCGTCGCGCCGACCAGTCGCATCGCGGCGAAGCGTTGCTCGCGCCGCGCGGCCGACAGCCGCGATGCAGTGCCGATGAAGATGAGCAATGGGAACAGCAGCGCGGCCGCCACGATGGACAGGATGAGGTCGATGCTCGAGGCATCAATGCCGATGAGATAGCAGTCGCCGTTGCAACTGCTCGGCGTGGTCGTGCTGATGGCCGTGACCTGTTCGGCGCCTGATACGTGCGAAAGCTGGTCGACGGTGCGGCCGACGATGACGATCAGCGAGTTCGGGGCCGGTAGCGCCGACGCACCGATCGTGCCGATCTGCGTCCCGGGAAAGCGACTGCCGAGTTCGTCAGCGGGGGTCGAGCGCAGCAGCTTCGAGAGAGCCGGGGACACGTAGTACTGCCCTGGCCCGGGCAGGTGCGAGATGCCCGGCGGTACCGGTGAACGAGGCCCGGTGGCAGCGACATCGACCCGGCCGATGAGGTCGCCGTGGTACTCGTCGGCCGTGAGCCGCCACCAGACCGGGTCGGCCGTCGGTACGTGCCGGCTCGTCGTGGGATTGGTTTCCAGCCAGGCGTAGCGCCCGTTCTGCGAGTTGACGCCGTTGATCGCCGCCAGCGTGATCAGCAGCATGCCGACCCCCAGAGCCACCGCCGCCGCGATGATGACGAGGCGGGCCACGGCCTCCTTGCCGCCGTTGAGGGTCAGGCGCAGGCCGAGAGCGATCATGAGCCCACGCCGGCGAGCGAGTTGACCTTGCCGTCGCGGACGATGACTTCGCGGTCGGCGTAGGCGGCCACCCGGGGCTCGTGGGTGACCAGGACGACGGTCGTGCCCTGGTCGCGGGCGCCCGCGGCGAGCAGGTCCATGACCCGCTCACCGGTGAGCGAGTCGAGTGCGCCGGTGGGCTCGTCGGCGAAGAGCACCTCGGGGCGGGCGACCAGGCCCCGGGCGAGCGCGACGCGCTGCGCCTGCCCGCCGGAGAGCTCGCCGGACCTGCGTCGCTCCAGGCCGTCGAGGTCGAGCCGATCGAACCACGCCCGCGCGCTCGCCAGCGCCTCGCTTCGCTGGACGCCTGCGAGCAGCAGCGGCAGCGCGACGTTCTCCTCGGCGGTCAGCTCGGGAACGAGCTGGCCGAACTGGAAGACGAACCCGAAGCGGTCGCGGCGCAGCGCACTACGGTCGGTCTCGCGCAGCGTGTCGATCCGCCGGCCGGCGAAGTGGATCTGCCCGGAATCGGGCGTCAGGATGCCGGCCAGGCAGTGCAGCAGCGTCGACTTGCCCGAGCCGCTCGGCCCCATGACGGCCAGGATCTCGCCGGAGTTCACCGACAGCGTGGCGCCGCGAAGAGCGGGCGTCTGACCGAAGGACAGGCAGGCGTCCCGGGACTCGATCAGGCAGCCGGTCGAGCCGAGCGGCGCCGGTGCGGCGCTCACGGCCGGACCAACTTCTCGAGGGTGGCAAGCCTGGCCGCGGTCAGGTCGATCCAGCGCAGATCCGCCTCGAGGTGGAACAGTCCGTGATCGGCCAGCAGCGAATCGACCACGTTGCCCGTCCGCTTGATGTCTGTCAGCTCGCGCATTCGTTGCATGTGTGCGGCCCGTTGCGTGTCGAGGTAGGTCTCGGCCGAGCGTCCGGACATCAGCGCCAGGACGACCTTGACGAACAGGACGGTCTGCAGGTGCGGTTCAGGCTCGACGGGTTGCGCGAGCCAGGTTTCGACCTCGGTGACCCCCTGGTCGGTGATGACGTAACGCTTGCGGTCGGGCCCTGCTCCGGGCTCGGCCTCGGCCGCCACCACTTTGCCGTCGCGGGCCAGGCGGGCGAGCGTCGAATAGACCTGGCCGAACGGCAGCGGTTTGCCGCGGCCGAAGAACGTGTCGTAGTCGCGCTTGAGGTCATATCCGTGGCTCGGCTCTCGCTCGAGCAGCCCAAGCAGGGCAAGGGGAACGCTCATGAGACGCGACAATACACTGAGTGTATACGCTTGGGTAGTAGAGGCCATCGACCTCTTCTGACGGGCGCGACGCGGTGTGCCTTTCGACTCTGGCCCCGTGCTGCCGGGCAACCTACGTTGGGGACGGGGTGAGCGGTCATGACGACGCCCGGACGGCGCATGCTGCACAGCGACGCATTCGCCTGGTACATGGAGAAGGACCCGGTCCTTCGCTCTACTGTGGTCGCGATTGCCAGGTTGGATCGCAGCCCGGACTGGTGCCAGTTGCGGTCGCGGATCGACCGGCTCACCAGGCTGGTGCCCACGCTGCGGATGCGGGTGCAGGCGCCGCCACTTCGCCTTGGCCCGCCACGATGGACGATCGACGAGGACTTCGACCTCGACTTCCACCTCAGACGGATGCGCCTCGGCGAGCCCGCCGGCTGGCCCGAGGTGCTGGAGTTCGCACGAACCGCCGCGATGCACGACTTCGACCGCGCCCGGCCGCTGTGGGTGTTCACCCTGCTCGACGGCATGGCCGACGGCGGCGCCGCGATCGTGATGAAGCTGCATCACTCGCTGACCGACGGCATCGGCGGCGTTCAACTCGCCAGCCTGGTGCTGGACCCCGCGCCCGAGCCGTCGCCGCTCCCCCCGATGCCTCCGCCGCCCGAGGGTCAGCAACTGTCCGCGATCGAACTGACCGCGCGCTCGGTCGCGGATGGCGTGCTCGAGGCGGGAACCGCAGCGGGCCGGATCCTTCGCGCCTGGCCCGCCTGCACGATCAACACGCTCCGCAATCCGGTGTCGGCGGCGAAATCGGCGGCCGGAGCGACCGTGTCGGTCGGGCGCATCGTGGCGCCGATCAACCGGCAGGCGTCGACACTGCTCGGCGCGCGGCGAACCGGCCGGCTGCTGGCCACCATGGAGGTGCCGTTCGCAGAACTGCACGCCGCTGCCGCCCACGGGGGCGGCCGGCTCAATGACGCTTACCTGGCTGGCCTCGTGGGTGGAATGCACCGCTACCACCTGCGCAACGGCACGACCCTTCCCGAGCTACGGGTGACCGTTCCGGTGAGCATCCGCAGCGGCAGCGACCCAGTCGGCGGTAACCGGATCACGCTGATCCGGATCAAGGTTCCGGGTGCGGTCGGCGAACCGGACGAGCGCATTCGGCAGATCGCTGCGATCATGCGCCGGTGGCGGCATGAACCGGCACTCGCGCACACACAGGAGATCGCGTTCGGGCTGAATCTGTTGCCGCGGCCGTACATCGGCGGCATCTTCAAGCGGGTCGAACTGCTCGCGAGTGACGTGCCCGGGATGCCCCGCCCGGTGTGGCTGGCCGGCGCGAGACTGTGCGGCTACTACGGCTTCGGTCCGACGATCGGCGCCGGCTTCAACGCGACCCTGATGTCCTACGCCGGAGTCTGCGACATCGGCGTCAACGTCGACACCGGCGCCATCGACGACCCCGACGCACTGCTCGAGTGCCTGCGCGAGGGCTTCGCCGAAGTGCTCACGCTGGACTGATCACAGCCAGCCGGCCGTGGGCCATGGAGGCGCTGTCGCCGGGTGGGCAGTTGGGCGCCGGGTGGGCAGTTACAACTGCCCACCTGCGACGCAACTGCCCACCCACGACGAGGCCCACGCACGCAGCCGGGCGATCCGAACGTGCCGCTCAGGCGAACGTGACGGTGGACGCGAGCCATGTGCCGGACGCGGTTCCCGATCCGGCGAACGAACCGGGTGACGACGCTATGCGGTCGGCACGACCGAGGAAGTCAGCCGCAGTGGCATAACTGGTCAGGGGACTCCAGCCGCTTGCCCAGCTGGGCGCTGATCCGCCAAAGAAGCCCGCAGCCGCAAATACCAGCTCGTGCGCCG
>CAVTSX010000009.1:0-1964598 GCA_963737425.1 uncultured Actinomycetota bacterium | reverse complement strand
CTGGCCGGCGAATTGTGTACGTCCAGCGGTGTCGAGGCCACCGCGCTCGCTGCTGATCTGGCGCGGCCGGGCGCGGGCCGTGAACTCGCCGGCGGCATTCGCCAGCGCGGCGTCGATATCGACGTTCTCGTGAATAATGCCGGCTTCGCAGATTTCAGCGCCTTTGTCGAAGCAGATCTCGACAAGCTGGTGCAGATGATCAATCTGAACATGGCCACGCTCACCGAGCTCAGCCATGAACTGATCGGCCCGATGGTTTTGCGTGGGCAGGGCCGGGTGTTCAACGTGGCGTCCACGGCCGCCTTTATGCCGGGGCCGCTGATGGCTGTCTACTACGCGACCAAGGCGTATGTGCTCAGCCTGACCGAGGCGCTCGCTGAGGAGTTGAAGCACACCGGCGTCACGCTGACGGCACTATGCCCGGGACCACCGAGACCGGCTTCCAGGCGCGTGCCGCGATGCAAGAGTCGAAGCTGGTGAAGGGCCGCAAGATCATGGACGCCGCGACCGTGGCGCGCATCGGTGTCGACGCGATGATGGCCGGCAAACCCCTCGTCATCCCGGGACTGCAGAACAGGCTGCAGGCCGCATTGCCGAGGTTCACGCCGCGGCGTGTCCTGCCCGGTGTGGTCATGCGCGCGCAGGCCGCCGCGCATCGCTGACGCGCGTCTCGCTGACGCGCGTATCGGGGGCGCGTCCGGCCGACGCGCCCTGGGCTTACCCGCGTATCGCGGGGGCGCGCGCCGGCAGCATGCGGCGGGATCGTCGGCGTCCTGTGTTGATCACCTGCGGATTGCAGACCGTGGGCGGTGCACGAACCGCAGGTGATCACCTCACAATGCGCGGCCGGAGCCATAGCCAGACACTGGGTCGCGATGCGCGGCAAACACCGGCCGGGCCAGACCCGGATCAGGCCCGACGCCAAAGCGGGTTAAGCCACGAACCGCCGGGCACGTTGACGCTCAGCGGCACCCGGCCGCGCCTGCGTCCGCTGCATGAATTCGAGGCGCCGCCATCGGTATTCGACGGGGTCTCCCGCTTCACCCATGTCTGCGAGTACGACCGGCCGGGCACCATCCGATACGTCGATCCACCCACCTTGACCGACCGCAGCACACCGGTGTTCAAGCCGCGGTCCCTGCGCGGCATGGTCGATAACTTGCGCACATTGTTGGCTGAGGCAGACATACGCGGGCCCCACCTACTCGTCGCGCACTCGTACGGAGGGCTGATCGTCCGACTGTTCGCGCAGTTGCATCCGGCTGACACTGCCGGTCTGGTTCTGGTCGACGCGTTCGGCGCGAAAATCAAGGCGCTATTCGGAGCGGACTGGACCGCATACGAGAAGCTGCTCAACCGGCCAGGCACCGCGCTCGACTCGTTGCCAGGTTTCGAGACCGCCGACATAGACGGCGCGATCCGGACGGTCCAGCGGGCGCCGCATTTGCCGCCGGTTCCCCTGGCGGTGCTGAGCAAGACGGAACCGTTCGCGACCGCGCCCGGCGTTCCCGCATCGCTTCGCGCAACGTTCGAACGCGTCTGGCCGCTGGCGCAGAATCGTTGGTCGGTCTCGAGCCGCAGACTCCGCACATCCTGGCCACCGGAAGTGACCATTACGTGCAGATCCACGATCCGGACTTGACGGTGAATTGTTCGAACGTTCGCGCCTCGCTGATTCTTGATCGGTCAATTACGCCTCCTGATCACCCCGGTATCGGTGGGTAACGACCAATTCTTGCCGTCCAGCCGGAAACGGCGCGCCGGTCGGGGTGATTCGCATAGGCTGCAATTCATGACTGAGATGAGCATGAATCGAGTCATCCACAGTGCATTCCGCCGCGATCTCAAGCGGTTCGGCGACGCGCTCGAGACGTTCCCGGACGGCGATGCCCGGCGGGCAGACCAGTTGTGGATCGCCTGGGCGAACTTCAACGACCAGCTCACGACTCACCACACCGGCGAGCACGAGATCGCCTGGCCGGCGTTGCGACAGCTGGGCTTCAGCCAAGACCTCCTCACGCAATGGGACGCCGAGCACGAACAGCTAGCCGCAGCGTTGAGATCGACCGGTGCGGCTATGCAGACACTGCGGCGCACGGCCACCGCCGCTGATGCGAAGGTGGCTGCCGAGGCGATGGCAAACCTGAGCGCCGTGGCCACCGAGCACCTCGACCATGAGGAGGCCGACCTCGAGCCGTTCTACCTCGAGAAGAAGAACACTCCCGAGATGAAGGCGATGGGGCGCAAGTTCGCCAAGGTGAGCCCACCGGTCGCGGGCACCTTCTTTGCCTGGCTGCAGGACGGCGCGACAAGTGAGGAGAAGGCGAGCCTGCGGCAGAGCGTGCCGGGTCCAGTGCTCGCGATCATCGGCGGAGCGTTCGGCCGTAAGTACCGCAGCTCCGTGGCGCCGGTTTGGAGCGCATAGCGCCGCGCCCACCGGCTCAACTGCCGCCCGCGCCTGCCGATTGCTGTGTTGACAGCTGTTCGGGTCGTCGCCTGGGAGGTACGCCGTGCGCAAAGGCAGACTCGTCAAGCTCGGTGCGGCCGCAGTGGCGTGCCTGCTCGCAGTTACCGTCACGGGCCCGGCGGGCGCGAACCGCGCCGGTGCGCTGGCGACGGCCGCGGCCAGCGCGTGCACGATCCTGCCGCGCGATGACGTGTGGCATTCGCCGGTCACCACTTTGCCGGTGAACCGGCGCTCGGCCGGCTACGTCCGTTCCATCGGGACAGGCCTCCACCTGCACCCGGATTTCGGCTCCGGCCTGATTGACGGCGCGCCGTTCGGCATGCCGATCACCGTGGCGAGCCACTCGGCCGCCGCCGTCCGCATCAGGTTCCAGTACACGAGCGAGAGCAACCGCGGTCCGTACCGGATTCCGGCCACCGCTCTGGTCGAGGGCGGTGCGCGCAGCACCGGTGACCGCCACGTCATCGTGTGGGACACCGCGACCTGCACCGCCTACGAGTTGTGGGACGCGCATCGCCAGCGCGACGGCTCGTGGGTCGCCGGCTCGGGCGCGATCTTCAACCTGCGCTCGGACGCGCTGCGCCCGGCCGGCTGGACTTCCGCCGACGCCGCCGGGCTGCCGATCATCGCCGGTCTCGTCCGCTACAGCGAGGTGGCGAGCGGGCGTATCGACCACGCGATCCGGATAACCGTCCCCCGCACCGACCTTGCCTACCTGTGGCCCGCCCGGCACTTCGCCGCGCGCGGCCACAACGCGTTGCTGCCACCGATGGGTCTGCGGCTGCGGCTGAAGGCCTCGGTGAGCATCGCCGGCTTGCCGCCGCAGGCTCGCGTGATCGCGCTGGCGCTCAAGACGTACGGCGCGATCGTCGCCGACAACGGATCGGCATGGTTCATCTCGGGCACCCAAGATGCGCGCTGGAACAACGACCAACTCAATGCCCTCAAGCGGTTCACCGGCAGCAACTTCGAGGCCGTCGACGAGAGCCACCTGCAAGTCGCAGCGAACTCCGGGCGCGCTCGCCGGTAGCACTACCGCCTACATCGCGACCTGGCACGGGTGCGGCACTTCCAGACTCCCCGCGGGGCTTGATCATCTCTGCTGAATCGGCCACCACTCGCGGCTTCGACAGAGATGATCAAGAGTGTGCCAGCGCGGACTCCCCCGAAAGAATTGGCCGGGTCGTCACATGATTGTCGACACGATGCTTGCGCACGGGAACTCCCACCATTACTAATCGGACGGTAATGTTCCCCGAGTGTCCCGCCGAGAATCAATACTCCCAGCCGGAACAGACACGAGCCTAACTCTGCGAATAGGCCGTCCATTCGGGTCGTTCGTAGGAATAGCGCGAGGACTTTCGATGGCGGGCACTAAAGTCGGACGCTGATGAGAACAAACAAATTCAGGACGCTCGACAGTTGTTTCGGGACTATGCTCGGCTAGCCGGCCCGACGCTCCACCGTCCACTGTGGACAGTCCCGCCGACGGCCGGACAGGGCCGTCGCATGGTCTTCACGTGGAGAACGGATACTGGTACGCAGACAAGTGTCAGCGGCGTACCGCCCGACGCCTCGGCTCAGACGATGCCTGGTGCGATCGAGCGGATGAGCAGGAGGTGGGCATGACTCGTCCGGCTAACGGACCCGGACGCACAGCTGCAGAGAGGCTGGCCGAGTTCAGTCAGCGACCGGCTTCGTCCGGCAGCGCCTCAGCGGCAGAGACCAAGGAGTTTTCGCTACCGTCGCTGGATTCCGACCGCACCGTTCCGATCAGCACGGACCCTGGGTTCCGGGTCAACTGGCGTGGCTATGACCGCGCCCAGGTCGACAACTACCGCTCGAGGGTCGAATCCGAACTCGCGTCCACCCGGATCGCTCACGAGCGTGCCGTGCAAGCGCACGCGCAGGTGGCCGAACAGCTCCACGCCGCGCAGGTCGATCTCGGCCGGCTGCGTGCACAACGCACCAACACGCCGACCGCGCTGTCTGAGCGGCTGCGCGAGATCCTCGACCTCGCCGCCCAGGACGCTGACCAGACTCGAACTGACGCGAAGGGCGAGGTCGACCGGATCCGAGCTGACGCGAAGGGCGAGGCCGGCAAGATCCGCACTGAGGCACAGACCGCGGCCGGCCAGATGCGCGCCCACGCAAGCACCGAAGCCGAAACCATCGTGCGCCAGGCCCGCGATACAGCCGCCGGCATCGTCAACGGCGCGCGCGCCGAGCATCAGAAGATGACGGCGGAAATCGAGCAGGCGAAGGCCGCTGCGCGACAACAGCTCGACGACGCCCAGGCCGAAGTGGCCCGGATCCGCGATAACTACCGCGCCGAACTGCGCCAGCTCAAGGCCGACGCTGACCATGCCCGTGAGCGTGCCGACGCCGAGGCCGCCCGACGCCGCAGCGAAGCCGACCGCGTCGCCCGTGAGCAGCGCGAGCAGGCAGACGTTGCCGCCGCGGCGCGCCTTTCCGAAATGACCGAGAAGCTGGCCGACCTGGCCCGGCACCGCGACGAAACGCTCGCCACCGTCGGCCAACTCCACGAGGAGCTTGCCAAGACGCTGGCGAGCAGCGTCCATCCACCGAGCGAATCAGAGTCGCGCAAATCTTGAGGATGTGCTGATCGGCACCAAGGCGAAGCGTGCGGTCACTGCGAAACTCCGAAAATGGACGCAGGCATCGCAATCCTCTTCAAGGACGCCGGCTGCGACGGGCAACTGCACGTCCAGACGCTTGACGGGTCGAGCGAATTCGGCGTTCATGCCGATCACCTCGTCTCGCCCGCGTCGGTGCTCAAGGTGTGGGTCGCGCTGGAGGCCGAGGCGCAGTTCGCCGACGGACGCCTCGACCCGCACGAGCGGGTGGTGCTGCGTGCCGCATCGCGAACGCCTGGTCCAGCGGGGTTCTCGTTGTTCCAGGACGACGTCGAGGTTTCGCTACGCGACCTGGTCGTCCCCGTGCTCACCATCAGCGACAACGTCGCGACTGACGAATTGATCCACCGAGTGGGGATCGATGCAATCAACGCCCGCATGAGCAGCCTCGGTCTCACCAACACGGTCCTCGTCGCCGACATTCAGACGACGATCGACTCGATCGCCCAGGACGCCGGATTCGCGGACTGGACGGCAATGACGGCCTGGACTCCGCGAGACGACGAGCGAGACGAAGAGGATCGAGCCGTGCAGCGCATGCGAGATACGTCTGTTCTGAATCCGGAGATCGGAACGCGAACGACGCCGCGTGAGATGACGACGCTGCTGCGCCTGATCTGGAGCGATCAGGCCGCTCCGGAGCCGGCCTGCCGGCGCATCCGCGAGGTCATGCGCCAGCAACTGACCAAGCACCGTCTTGCCGCCGCATTCCCGCCGCCGGCCCGCGTGTCTGCCAAGAGCGGCAGCCTCATCGGAGTGGTGCGAAACGAGATGGGCGTGATCCAGTTCCCCGACGGACGTGCCTACGCGGCAGCCGTGTTCACCCGCTCGTCCGAGGCCGGTCAGGACGAGGCGCCGATCAACGCAGCGGTCGGCACTGCGGCCGCGAAGGCGGTCGCGGCGCTCGCTGAATCGTGCTAAGACCCGTACGGCAAGCGCGAGCTTTGTCTCGCTGACACCCACTAGATCGACCGGTTTCGCCTGATCTGCAAGGCGATCTGACTCTGCCGGGTAGACCCGTTGTTAGCATTCGTGCCGTTTGGCAGCAGTCCGGACGTCAGCGTGTACGGTCTCAAAGTGAGACCGTGCACAACCTGATTGTTGATGAGACTCAACGCCATGCTCGATGTCGCGGAGAAGCCGACGCGCGCGGTCGAGGACTACGTCAAGGCGATCTACGGTCTGGCTGAGCGGCACGGTGCGGTGACCACCACCGTGCTTGCTGCCGAGCTTCAGGTCACGGCATCGTCCGTGTCGGCCATGCTCGGCCGGCTGCGAGCCATGGGCTTGATCACCCACCGGCCCTATTCGGATATCAGCCTGTCGTCGGCCGGGCTGAAACTGGCGATGCGGGTGATCCGCCGCCGGCGGCTCGTCGAGTTGTTTCTCGTCGAGAGCCTGGAATACGGCTGGGAGGAGGTCGAGGGCGAGGCGGAGATCCTCGAACACGCGGCGTCGGAGCTGTTCGTCGAGCGGATCGCGGCGAAGCTGGGCAACCCCGTGGTCGATCCGCACGGCGATCCGATCCCCACGCAGGACGGTCAACTGCTGGTCGCGCCCAGTGAACTGCTCTCGCGGCTCGAGCCCGGCGCGACCGGGCGGCTGGTGCGGATCTGGAACGGCAATCCCGAGGTACTGCGCTATCTGGACACCTGCGGCATCGAGCTCGGCGATCGGATCGAGGTGCTCGGCCGGGAGCCGTTCGGCGGGTCGGTGGTGATCCGGGTGGGCGAACCGAAGGAGGGGCGCGTGCACGGTTTCGGCTACGGCCTGGCCGAGGTCCTCTCGATCGAGTTGGACGAGCCGCGGTGACCGCTCACCCGTCCGCCCTCGCCGTCCTCGCCGTCTTCGCCGCCCGAGCGGGTCATCGAGACGGGGCAACGCATTGAGCGCGGTCAGCACAGCCGCAGACCGGCTCACGTTGCAGGACGTGCGCCGGCGCGGTCGCGTCCGGACCACGGTGGCCCTGTTCGGTCCGGCGTTCGTGGCGTCCGTGGCCTACGTCGACCCGGGCAACTTCGCGACCAACTTCGCGAGCGGTGCCAAGTACGGGTACCAACTGCTGTGGGTGATTGTGCTGGCCAACCTGATGGCCATCGTGGTCCAGTACCTGACCTCGAAGGCCGGGCTCGCGACCGGACGCAGCCTGCCCGAACTGTGCCGCGACCGGTTCGGCCGCCGGGCCAATCTCGTGCTGTGGCTGCAGGCCGAGGTCGTGGCGATGGCGACCGATCTGGCCGAGTTCGTCGGCGCGGCCCTCGGGTTGTACCTCGTGTTCGGGATCCCGCTGTTGCCCGCCGGACTGATCACCGCGGTCGTCGCGTTCGTGATCCTGGCGCTGGAGCAGCGCGGGTACCGCCGGTTCGAGCTGGCGATCATTGCCCTGCTCGTGTTCGTCGGCTGCGGATTCTGCTACGTGTTCTTCGCCGCCGGCGGCCAGCATTACGGGCAGATTGCGGCCGGAGTCGTCCCCCACCTGTCCGTCGACCAGTTGAGCCTGACCGTCGGCATCATCGGGGCGACCGTGATGCCCCACGTGATCTATCTGCACTCGGCCTTGCAGAAGGACCGCATCCGCGCGGTGGACCGGCACGAACGCCAGACGCTGCTGCGCTACAACAAGTGGGACTGCATCATCGGGCTCGGCATTGCGGGCGCGGTCAACATGTCGATGCTGTGCATCGCCGCGGCGACGTTCCACAGACCCGGCCTCGCCGGCATCAGCGACCTCGACTCGATCCACGCCCATCTGGACAAGCTGGTCGGCGGCGGGGCCGCGCTGGCGTTCGGGATCGCGCTGATGGCCTCGGGCCTGTCGTCGTCGAGCGTGGGCACCTACGCCGGGCAGATCGTCATGGCCGGCTTCATGAACTGGCGCATCCCGCTGCTGCTGCGCCGTGGACTCACCATGCTGCCATCGCTCGCCGTGCTGGCGTTGTCGGTGAACACCAGCCAAGCCTTGGTCTTTTCCCAGATCATGCTTTCGTTCGGTCTTCCGTTCGCGCTCGTCCCGCTGCTGCTGGTCACCCGCGACCGTCGCGTGATGTCGGACATGACGAACCGCCGGCTGACCAGCATCGGCATGCTGCTGATCACCCTGATCATCAGCGGGCTGAACTTCTACCTGCTCTACGACTCGATCACCGGGCTGTTCTGATCGGGCGGCGACGGCCGGCTCCACCCGGCTCCGGCCGATGCCGGATCATGAGTGGGTGATCAGGTCTCATCCCACGCGGCGACCTGCCGTATTGCTCGTGCTGCTGCTCGTACTCACCGGCTGCTCGAGCACTCGCCACGCCGTCAGCAGCAAGATCAGCTCCGGCGTCAGCACCTACCGTGACCCGTGGGCGGCCAGCTGCGCCACTGTCGATGTCGCCCTGCGCCTGGACCATCACCGGCGCGCGAGCGAGATCGACACGCTCAACCTCATAGCTCGCACGCCCAACCTGCCCGACCAGCTCGCGCCGTGGCTGCACATGGCGACGCGCGTCCTGACGTGGGCCGACCCGACGACTCTCGACTCCCGCACGAAGAACGACTTGAACGGGCCGTGCCAGCAACACCATCGATCAATCGGCGCGCTGTCCTGACGACTGCGCGCGTCCGTCCACAGTGGACGGTCGAGTCGAGCGGACTTTCGCCGCCGGCCCGTCGTTGTCGGCGAACGACGGTGGCTCGTCGAACAGCTCCATGCTCGTGTTGTGGGAAACGCGGTACTGCAGTAAGTGCCTGCCCTCTGCAGCCCGGATCGTCCACGGCTGCAGCCGCGTCAAGGCCGCCTTCGGCGTCGCACGCGATGGTGCTGCGCGCCAGCCTTGACACGTCCAACCAACCGAGCAAGGCGGTAGCTGCGAAGGGCACACGGGCCGCGGTACCTGCTGGGGGCCCTGCGTTGACAGTAAGTCCCGGCTCGGTCGCAGACAGCAAATTCGCATTCGCCTATGGCGATATCGCAGATGCGGGTCCACACTGACGTGGCTGTTAATTCTCGACTTCGGGGGGAGTCATGTCGCGACGTTCTGTAATCATCACTGGGCTGGCCATCGCAGGAACACTGCTCGCCAGCGCACCCGCCACCGCCCAACCGATCGACAAGGGCCACTTCCACGACGTCCTCACCAGCGACGTCTACGACTGCGACGGCACCCCGGCCCAGGACGCTGTAGATGTCTCAGGCAACTTTGTCTTCAACCAGCGCGGGTCCTCCGCCTTCCCGTACTACCGGGAGAGTGTGCACGGCAGCGTCGTGACCACCAATCTGGACACCGGCGGCACCTACACCAACATCTTCACCTCCAACAGCAGGGACCACGTCATCACCGATAACGGCGACGGCACCATCACGATCACTGAGTTCTCCTCCGGCGGATCCCGCTTCTACGACACCGACGGCAAACTGGTGCTCAAGGACCCCGGCCAGGTCCGACTCGCCTTCGATATCGACTACAACGGCACTCCCGGTGATCCCAACGACGATGTCGAGGTCCCTGACTCATTCCGCGTCGTGCGCTCCTCCACGGGGAACAGCGACCTCTCAGACCGCGACTTCTGTGCGGACTTGGTGGCGTTCACCAGTTAGGCCAAGCAAGACCGGTAGTCGTTCTAGCCGCGGCCGCGCCTGCCCGGTCGGTGGTGATCTGCCACCGCGGCGGAGGAAATGCCCCGCGCAGCCCTGAGCGTGCATCAACCGCTCCATCCGCTTGCGACGCACGTGCACGCCGTCGCGGGCCAGCTGGACAGGACCGGGCGCGCCGTCCCCGATGCTGATTTGCCTGGCGGACCGTGATCCCTGACTTCGGATGACGGTCCTCATCTACCTGGGTCAGAAGGCGGGTCAAAACCAAGTGGGCCTCGTCGTACGCCTGAAAGCTGCCGAATGGCAGCTCACGGATGTGGCCACGGAGCGACGACGACGCGGCATGATCACGACGCTAACAGCGGGTCGGTGCACGAGAGTCAGTTTGCGACCCCGACCGGACTTGAACCGGCGACCTCCGCCGTGACAGGGCGGCGCTCTAACCAGCTGAGCTACGGGGCCTGGAACTACTTGGTGCGCCTTACGGTACTGCAGTGCCCCCAACGGGATTCGAACCCGTGCTACCGCCTTGAAAGGGCGGCGTCCTGGGCCTCTAGACGATGAGGGCGGGCGAGCCGCTCCATGCTACAAGTCCCGCTGGAGTGCCCGATCAGCATAGAGCACGCCCACGCGAACTCGTCACACCGGACGTTCCTTGGGACCTGTCATGCCTTCGGCGCTTGTGCGGCCGCCGGAGGTATGACAGGTCAGCAGCGTAGCTGAGGCTGAAGAGTGGCCGCGTCTCGGGAGGGTGGCACGAGCCGCACCTGTGTCGCATCTGAGCAATCACGCGGCGAGGTGATCGCCTTCCCATAGGCTGCGAAAAATGCGATCTGTCACGCAAGAAACATCGTATGAAAGCCGCCCGACCGCGGTGGCGCACCACAGGAAGGTTGACCGAATGCGCAAGGTTACCGTCGCACTCGCGGCGTCCGCCCTGGCTGCGACGCTCGCGGCTTGCAGTTCCTCGGGCACCGGCCACAGCTCGACGCCCCCCGCGGCACCGGGCACGAACGCTCCGGCACCCGCCAGCGGCACCGGGGCCGATGCGCCACTCGAGGCGGCTCAGTTCGTCCAAGCGGCCACCGCGGCGACCTCGAAGGCGCAGACCGTCAAGTTCAAAGAGTCGATGAATCTGCTCGGAGCGGCCATCACCATGAACGGAGCAGCGCGATTCGGCGATGAGGGAGTCGACGCGAGCGTCACGTCCGACACGCCGATCGGCACGATTCAGGTCGTGATTGTCCAGGGCGTCGTCTACATGAAGATTCCGGGCAAGGGCAAGCCGGGGCGTCCCTGGGTGAAGGGCGACTTTGCCGACCAGGAGCTCGCGCCCGCGCTCAGGCAGGCCGACCCGCGCCAGTGGCTGCAGCTACTCGCCGGCGTCGGAACGCTGAAGCCGGCCGGGCACGACACGATCAACGGGGTGCCGAGCACGCACTACTCGGTCACGGTCGATCTCACCAAGGTCGCGAAGAAGAATGCTGACCTGGCCAAGCTCATCAAGCAGCTCACCGACGAGGGCGTCAAGGTCCAGGACATCCAGATCTGGGTCGATGCCGACAAGCGACCGGTGCGACTCGTCACCTCGATACAACTGCCCAATCCTCGTAGCCCGGCAAACAAGACGACCTCCACCCAGACCGTCGACTACACCGGCTGGGGCGCGCCCGTCACGATCACGGCACCGCCCGCCAGCCAGGTCACCGTCGGTTAGTCGCCACGGCACCAGTGCCCACCCGCCGGGGTGGTGTTCACAGATCAACAGACGGATTCGGTCGATCGTCGACGGAATCCTTCTGTTGATCAGGAACAGGCGCCGTTCGCCGCCCGGCGCTCGCCGGCAACAGTTCGTAGCGCGGATTGGCCAGCGCGAGGTGGCCCTTGTATTCGCCCACCGTCCCGCTCGCACGCAAGATGGCGCCCGGCACGATGCCCGGAATCCGGGTCCGTCCGAAAAATAGCAGCCGCACGCCGCCGGTCTCGTCGAATACCTGCGCTTCAAGACATCTTCCCGCCGTCGTGCCGACCTGCACGATCTTGATCCGGCCCTCGACGACGACTCGCTGCTTCCAGGACACTGCGCCGATCGGCGTGGTGCCGTCGCTGCGGGAGCTATGCGCCGCCACGCCCAACTCATGGTCATCGACGCCGGTCTGCACCCGGGTCGCGGCCAGCGCCGGCTCGAGAGCCGCCTGCCGTTGCCGAGCCTCGAGCCGGGTAACGGCCTCATAGGGCAGCGTCGTGTCGAACGGCACGATCGTCGCCGACACGTGCGGGATCCGGCCGACGGCCTCGGCGATACGGTCGGCCGTCCGGTCATGCAGCAAGCGGTTGGACAGGCGGTGGAATGTGCGCCGCGGCAGCAGGACGGTGACCTCGGCCCGATCCTGCACCACGGCGCTCAGCGCAAGCTCGCCGGCTCCACGGATCAGGCGCCGGTCCGGGCACTCGACGATCTCGAGTGGGAATCTGTCGCCCAACCCCCGTTCGATCCAGTCTCGCTCGAGTTGGCTCGCCACCTCGCTGTCGGTCATGAGGTGGACGGCGCGCAGTTCGGTCGGACGGAGGCTGCCCGCGTAACGAAGCCCGCGCAGCACCGCGAGGTCGAGGCGATCGACGAGCACGAGAACGACGTGCCGTGGATAGTGTGGCGCGGCAGCCTGGTCCTGGCGGATCCAGGTGACAAGGTCCAACGAGTGCGCCTCGTCGCGGTACTGGCGGTTGAGACGCATAAGGATCAGCCACAAGATCGGGAACAGCACCACGACCAGCCAGGCGCCCTCGGTGAACTTCGTGACGGCGAAGATCAGCACCACCGCCGCTGACACGATGCCGCCGGTGAGGCTGATGACGAACCGGTGCCGCCACTTGGCCCCCCGATTGCGGCGGTAGTACCGCGCCATGCCGAGTCCAGCCATCGTGAAACCGGTGAAGACGCCGATCGCGTAGAACGGAATCAGCTTGTCGACGTGCGCGCCGACGATCCCGACCAGCGCCACCGCAGCGACGGTCAGGACGACGATGCCGTTGCTGAACGCGAGCCGGTGCCCGCGACGGGTCAGCTGACGGGGCAGGAACGAGTCCTCGGCGATGAAGTTGGCCAGGAACGGAAAGCCCGTGAACGGGGTGTTGGCGCCGGTGATGAGGATCAGCGCCGTCGCGATCTGCACGACCACGTGCCCGACGTTGCCGTACCAGGAATTGCCGAACGCGGCGTCGGCGACCTGGCTGATCACGGTCGGCGTGCCGTCGACGTACGGGGTCGCGTGCGTCTCGTAGGCGAGGTACGAGACGCCCAGCACGAGCGTGCCGAGAATGCAGCTCATGATCGTGAGCGTCTTGCGCGCGTTTTGCCCCTCCGGGCGTTTGAACGCGCTGACCCCGTTGGAGATCGCTTCGAGGCCGGTCAGTGACGCGCCACCATTCGCGAACGCCTTGAGCAGATAGAAGATCGCGAGGCCCGACAGAATTTGGTTCTGCTTGTCGACGATCGGGATCATGCCCGCCGTATGGCTGTAGGTCGGCAGGTCGCCGAAAATTGCCCGGATGAGGCCGATGACGATGACGAGGCCGGCGGCGGCGACGAAGAAGTAGGTCGGGAAGGCGAACGCCTTGCCGGCCTCGCGCACGCCGCGCAGGTTCCCGTACGCGAGGACCAGCACGACTCCGATCGTGATCGGGGTTGCGATGTCCTGCGGTCGCAGTGCCGGCACGATTGACGTGATCGCCGCGACGCCGGCGGCCGACTGCACCGCAACGGTGACGATGTAGTCGATGAGCAGGGCCACGGCGGCGATCTGCGCGATCTTCGGCCCGAAGTTCTCGCGGGCGACGACGTATGAACCGCCGGCCCGCGTGTAAACGGTGACGACCTCGCGGTACAGCATCGTCATGATCACGAGGACGCCGATGACGACCACGGTCATCGGCATCAGGATGTGGAATCCGGCCAGGCCGAAAACGGGGAGCAGCCAGATCAGCATCTCTTCGGTGCCGTAGGCCGAGGATGAGATGCAGTCGCTGGACAGCACGCCCAGCGCGGCCTTCTTGGAGAGTTTCTCCTCGCCCAGTGCGGCGTTCACCAGCGGCGGACCGAGCAGGCCGCGTTTGATGCGGTAACCAATGCGCTCCGGCAGGTCGACCGAAGCGATCGACGCGCTGGATTGAAAAGTCTCGCTCGCCAGCTTGGGCTGGACGGGCGGATCGGCCGTCATGGGCCAAACGCTAGTGCCTACCGCGGCACGCGCTTGCTCCGCGCGCGATCGCCACTGGCCGGCCGCCGTATCGTGAGAATCGCCACGGTGCCGACCAGCACCTCAGAACAGCCCGTCGACGACGCGAATGGTGCCGACCGGGAGCCCACCGCCCAGGACCGCGAGTTCGTCCAGCTCGGGTGACGAGATTCCGAGCCGACCGAGGGCAGCGACGACGGCTCGGTCGGCGGCCCGCGGAGCGCCGTCGTCGATCTTGACGGCCACCGCCGAGCCGTCCGGCATCGCGGCTGCGAACACACCCTCGGCGCCGTCCTTGGCGATCAGGCCGGGGACGCCCGCCATGAGCTGGGTCGGCGTGCGCCCGGTACCGCCGACCAGCTCGGGGTGGGCACGCATCGCGGCGGCGACACTCCGCGGCGGCCCGTCCGGAGCCGCGGCGATGCGGCCGAATGCGCGGGCGACACCGATCAGCGTCAGCGCGAACAGGGGTGCTCCGCAGCCGTCGACGCCGGTAGCGGCGACCGGTTCGCCGGCGAGGTCCTCGACCGCGGCTCGCACGGCCTGCTGCAGCGGATGCGCCGGGTCGAGGTAGCCGGCGGCGTCCCATCCGTTGGCCCGGCAGGTGAGCAGCATTGCGGCGTGCTTACCCGAGCAGTTCATGCTGATGCGCTGCTGAGGGTGACCCGCGGCGATCCACTCCTCGCGTGCCGCCTCGCCGAGTGGCCAACTCGGCGGGCAGCCCAGGTCGTCCTCGTTGAAGCCGCCCGCGGCGAGCATCTTCCGTACGACGTCGATGTGCCGGGTCTCGCCGGAATGCGACGCGGCGGCCAGCGCCACCTGCTCGGTCGGCACGTCCAGTCCGCGGCGCAGCATGCCCACCGCCTGCAGGGGCTTGTTGGACGAACGGGGGAACATCGCCTGGCTCGGCTCGCCGAGCGCCGCGATGACTTCGCCGGACGCGTCGAGTGCGACCAGGTGCCCGCTGTGCACGCTCTCGACCACACCGGAACGTTCGACCTGGACGAGAGGAACGCCGCGCCGAAGCGCGATCACGGGCGCGGACACATTCCGAGCAGGCGCACGCCGTCGTCGTCGCGCAGCACAGCGGTGATCCAGCCACCCCTGCGGCCATGAGCCAGCAAGGCAACCGGGTCAGCGGCGAGTTCGACCGGGGTGAACGCACGTCGCTCCCAGTCCATGCGGGCCCGGTGGCCGGCGCTCGCGAGTTCCAGCACCGACCCGGCGTCGGCCAGGTTGTTGCGAGCGTCGCGCAGCCGCGAGATCGCCTCATCGAGGGCTTCGACCAGAGACGGATTCGCGTCGCACCAGGTGGCGACGAGGTCGGGCCGGGTGCGGGCGACCCGGGAACCGGACATATACGAGCCGGCGGCGAGCGAGAGCCCGAGCGGTCCGCCGGTCAGGCCGGTCAGCGCGAGCACCTCGGCGAGAACGTGTGGCAGGCCGATGACGTGGGCCACCGCGGCGTCCTGGTCGGCAGCGCTGGCCGGCACCGGTTTCGCGCCGAGATCGCAAACCAGCTCGGCCAGGGCCAGCCACGAGCCGAGGTCGGTGTCGTGTTCGAGGGTGAGTGACCACGGCGCGTCACGAAACAGCAGCGGGTCGGCGGCTGCCCAGCCGGTGTTCTCGGTTCCGGCGAGCGGGTGTCCGCCCACGAACCGTGTCGACGGGACGATTTTGCGGGCGAGCTCGAGCACCGGGCCCTTCAGCGTCCCAACGTCGGTCAGCACCGCGCCGGGGGCGAGATGGGGGGCAAGCGATTGCAGGGCGCCCGCCACCTCGGGCAATGGCATGGCCAGGATGACGAGGTCGGCACCGTGCACCGCACTCGCGTCACTGGCCGTGACCGGAAACCCGGAACTGCTCGCCTCCGAGGCGGTCTGCGGGTCGATGTCATACCCCACGACGTCCAGGCCGCTCTGGCGAATGGCATGCAACAGCGAGCCGCCGATGAGGCCCAGGCCGAGCACTGCCGCGCGTCCGAAGGCGGCCGTCATGGGCGGTCGCTGCCCATATCGGAGCCCCGCGGGGCGCTGTGGCGAGAAGTCCTCATGAGTTCGCACGTTATCGCTCTTGCGCGTTCTGACTACCGACGGCACCTTGTGACGTGTCAGGATCAACCCAGCTCGTCAGTGAATTCGCAGGACGGTGGGGCCATGGCGCAGGGCGGGTTCGCGGTCGCGGCTTTCCGCGACGCCGGTCAGTGGCGGTGTGAGCCGCTACCCACGGCTATCGTCGGCGACCTCGGAGCACTGCTGGCAGCGCTTCGCGGGCAGCCGCCCGAGGGCGGTCCGTTCGTGGCGGCCATCGTCGACGACGAGTTCTTCCTGATCGCCCGGCAGGACGGGCCGCGTATCTCGTTGCTGCTCTCGGACATGACGGCAGCCGTCGAGTATCCGCTGGCAGAGCAGGCAATGGTCCGCCTCGGCGAGGAGCCGCCGGAAGACGACGAGCTCGACGAGGTCTGGCCGATCGGCGATCTGGACCTGTTCGCCGATCTCGGAATTTCCGAGGACGAGATGGAGCGCGTCCTCGACGATCTCGACGCCTACCCCGACGAGATGCTCGAAACAGTGGTGGAGCGTATCGGCCTGGCTGAGTCCTACGCGCAGGCCACCGAGTCCGCGCGAGTACACCGGTGAGCTACTTCGCCGCCGTGCTCATCCGCGCCGAAGAAGACTGGCGGGCGGAAGAAGTCGACCTCGACGATTGCGAGAGCGTCGAGGACATTGCTGAAACCGTGCGTGACATTCCCGGCGATATCCGGCTTCTGGTCATAGAGCAGGACGACGAATACGCCATGCTCGTCCGCGTCGACAACCTTGACGATCCGCAGATCTTCCTGTCCGACGGGCATGCCGCCGATGTTTACCCGCTTGCCGCCGTGGTGGCCGATGAGTTGGAAGAGATCGGCGAGGACGTGCTCGACGGCGACGAGGACGCCCCGCCCGCGCACGACAGCGCGCCGTTCGGCGACGCGTCCCTCGTCGAGGATCTGGGTACGTCGGCCGGTGAGCTGCTGGAGTTGTGCGCGCACGAGGGCACGCTGCCCATCGACCTGATCGTGGCCGTCTGCGACAAGGCGGGCTGCTCCGAGGCCTTCGAGGCCGTCCGGGTGTGACCGTCTGGCGCCGTCATGATCGAGGCTGACGCGGCGATGGCGGCGGCGCTGTCCGTGGCCCGCTCGGCATTTGCCGCCGACGAGGTGCCGGTGGGCGCCGTCGTGCTCGACTCGTCCGGCGCGGTGATCGCGTCCGCCCACAACGAGCGCGAGACGGCAGACGATCCCACGGCGCACGCGGAGGTGCTGGCGCTTCGCCGGGCGGGCGCGAGGATCGGCTCGTGGCAGCTGACCGGCTGCACACTGGCCGTCACGCTCGAGCCCTGCACCATGTGCGCCGGCGCGATCGTCCTCGCCCGCATTGCCCGGCTCGTGTTCGGAGCGTGGGATCCGAAGGCTGGCGCCGTGGGTTCACTCTGGGACGTCGTGCGCGACCGGCGGCTCAATCACCGGCCCGAGGTGCTGGCCGGGGTCCGGGAAGCCGAGTGCTCGGCGCTGCTCGCGCAGTTCTTCGCCTCGCGCCGGTGACAGCTTCGCCGTGCCGCCTCGCTGCGTTTCGCTTGCGGCGCGGGTTTGCGGTGGACGGGTAGTTCCGTCCCACATGTATCCTCGTCGGCGGTGGCGTGTCCGAGCGGCCTAAGGAGCACGCCTCGAAAGCGTGTGAGGTGCAAGCCTCCGTGGGTTCAAATCCCACCGCCACCGCCCATGAAATAAGGGGAAACGCCGAGTCAGCCGTCACGGCCGACCCGGCGTTTCCGCGCTTAGTCTCAGTTTTAGTCTCAGTTCGCCGCCCTCCGGCAGCAGCTGGCGCGGGCAATGAGCGCGTCCGGAGCTATTGGCCGGACGAGATGTTCGTGTTGAAGACGCACGCCATCACTTGGACTTCTTGTCCATCGGTGAGGGCGTAGTCGGAGACGCTGCCAAGGCCAAGTTGCTCCTTGCATGGAATCCATGCAGGGTTCCAGTTGCCCGGATCGTGCATCGGGACTGTGCCCGGATCCTCGGATGGCTCATCGGGCGGTGTGTACGTGTCGGTGGGCGTATAGCTGTCCGTCGGCGTCGTCGTGACAGAGCGATTGGGTGCTCCGGACGTAGGTACCGAACTCCACGCCGGCGTAGCAGATGCGATCGCGACGCCAAGCGTTCCAAGGACAGCCAGAGTATTAAAGGCGCGTTTCACCCTGGCGCGAGAGTCTTCCGTCAGGTTCGCGACGCCGCCACACACGCCTACCAAGGCGATCAGGCCAGCTACGACCCGCCAGAACACTGGCAGCGACACCCTTTGCGCTACAAAGAGCGCCGCAAGACCCAGGGCGATGATGAGCAGCATGCCGCCAACGTCCTCTGTAGACAAAGCCTTTGCCGACGCTTGATGAGGGCGCGAGGCATTGCTTTTCAAGGTGGCGCTCATGGCGAAGCGGTCCGGTGCGATAGTCCGTGCGAAGCCTTCCGCATCTTTGAATTCGAAGTACCACACAAATTTCTGATCAGCGAGCGTGAATTCCGTGGTGCAATCCGTCCAACGCATCAGTTTGAGCGGCTTTGGGTCGCCGTCGTCGAACGCTGTCCATGTTGCTGCGCCCGAGCGCAGCAGACCTAGTCGATGCGACGTGAGGAGAACGCCGGTGCCCTCGCGTTTTGGACGTGAGGACATGGGGTCGTACTCCTGCACGACGCGAAGATCGATGAGAGCCTCTCCATCGTCGAGAGAATCGAACAGGCGAAGAAGGGGCTGTCGGTTCGTTCGCCACCACTTCGGGAGGAGCCGATCACCCGTGGGATGCCGGGTCAGTTCGGCGCCCTGCTTGATGAGGTTTTCGACGTTCTGACGGCTCATCGGTGCCCGATTGAACTTCATGACCTACCTATCGGCGCCAAACCAGCAGCCTTGAGTGCGGATCTTGCTCCTGGCGAAGGGATGACGTTCGTCCGGCGGCGCTAGCTGGACGGCGACCTAGGCTGCCTGTGCTGATCACGGCATCGATCGCGACGACCAGATCAGGCCGCCGACGCGATTGGCGATGTCCTGGCGGAGCGGCGCGATGATGTGCGCGTACCGCGCCGCCATGGCTGGGTTGGACCAACCAATGATGCCCATGATCGCCCGGTCGGTGACGCCTAGGAGCAGCAGGACGGTGGCGGCGGTATGACGCGCGTCGTGCAGCCGAGCGTCTCGTACGCCGGCGGCGGCAACGAGCTTCTTCCATCGATCCCAGTCGGTTCGCGGGTTTAGTGCGTGCCCGGTCTCGTCAGCGAAGAGCCAGCCTTCATCGGCCCACAGTTGCGCTGCCTTGATCCGCTCTTCGTCTTGCGCTGTGCGGTGAGCTTCGAGTAGCGCGCACAACTCAGCGGGCAGGCCGATCAAGCGCCGGCCGGCGCGCGATTTCGTGTCGTCGGTGGCGGGCCTGATCGAGACGCGCGCCGGGCAATGGCCGGCGTACTTGCGGCCGCACGGTGAGCCTGCGCACCCGTGCTCATATTTCGGTCGCACGCGGTTGCGACGAACTCGCAGGGTCGCCAGCTCGAAGTCGACGTCGTTCCACTTCAGTCCGAGCGTTTCGCCTTGCCGTAGGCCGAGGGCCAGGGCGATCGCCCATCGCGTGCCGTTGCGCTGGCCAAGTGCCGTTTCGAGTAGGCGCTTGACCTCCTCGACCGTGTAGGGCTCGATCTCTTCTTCGACGACGCGTGGTGCCTTGGCGAGCAGTGCTGGGTTCTTGGCGAGGTAGCCACGGCGGACGGCCTCGTTCAGCGCCGCACGCACCGTGCGGTGGACTTGATGCGCGGTGGCTGGCTTGGTGAGCGTTCCGGCCTTCGTCGGCTTCTTGAGCATGTTGATGTAGAGGCGCTCCAGGTGCTCGGGTCTGAGCTTCTGGAGTTTGTGTTGCCCGATGCCGGGTATCAGGTGGCGGCTGACTGCCACGTGATACCCGCGTCGGGTTTCGTATCTGACGAATGGGCCGGCGATGTTCTCAAGCCAGTAGGTCAGCCATTTCTCGACCGTCCAATTCTCGCCCGGCCGATGAATTGTTCCGTCATCGCGCTTCTTTTCGAGTTCCTCTACTCGCTTGACTACTTTCGCCTTCGACTTTGACATGACGTGCCGGCGATCGGGACTGCCGTTATCGCGCAGTCCTACTGTGACGCGGCCATGCCAGTAGCCATCGGCTCCCGGGTAGATCGAGGACTTGCCGTTGCGTTGGCGCTTAGGTTTTGCCACCTACGCCACCGCCTCTGTCGTGTTTGCGCGTCGCAGCCGAGCGACGTACTCGACGAGTGCATCCGTTGGTATCCGGCGGAGCCGGCCGATGGTCACGGACTCGACTTCTCCGCTGGATACGAGGGCGTACATGAGCGATCGTCCAATGCCGAGGCGTTCCGCGGCCTGCTCGATCGTGAGCACTAGCGGAATCGTCTCAGACGTCTGTCCCATCGTGGTGGCCTCCACAGGTTGTGCATTCGGAAAGAAATTGATGCTGTCCACGTAGCGGATTCCTTTAGTCGTAGGTATGGGGGCGTGCTGTGTTCGCGCGTCTACGGGCGTTTGGCGGAGCTCTGAGCTGGCCGTGTGCGGCTGATCTCTCGTGTCCGCGTGTCTTTGGACGGATGCGTTTCGTACAGGACGAAGGACGGCGGAGCGCTGTACTCGGCAGAGCGGCTTTCGTCGCCGCAGAACCCGCAGAACCCGCAGAACTGGTCATCGGTCGGTCCTTCCGCGGGGTTGTGCGGGTTGTGCGGGTTCTGCGGAGCGCGGATGGACTTCGTAGACCGGTGAAGGCGGACGGCCGCCGGCTGGTTTCGGTGTTGGTGCCGCGGTGGTGCGGATGTGGCCGTGTTGGTCGAGCAGGTCGAGGACGGGATCGAGGTCGGTGACTTTGCGGAAGCGTGTGCCCTTGAGCGCGGTGAATGCTTCGCGCCGCGTGAACTGACCGGTGCCGGTGCGGGTGATCCAGTCGAGGACGTGGCGGGCGTTGTCGATGAGGGGGTCGGCGCCCATGAGGTCGAACACGGCCAGGGCGTGGCCGAGGTAGTAGGTGCCGGCGCGAGCGGCGGCGGTGATGGTGTCGGCGGTGATGGGGTGGGTCCAGCCATGATGCGGGTCGGCGGCGAGGTGGAGCAGGCCGGCGATGCGGACGGTCGCGCCGATGTATTTGGAGGCCCAGTCGACGATGGGGGCGAGGTCGCCGTGGTCGGGGTGTAGGCGGGGTTCGAGGGTTTCCTCAAGGTGCAGCACAACGTCGTTGGCGGCGGGGGTGAGGGGGATGACGGCGGGGTCGGTCCAGTCGGCGAGGTTGAGCACGAGGGTGCGCAGGTTGGCGGCGTAGGCCTCGACGACGGCCGGGTCCGGTCGCGGGGCGCCGATGCGCCGGCGGCCGACGGTGGAGGCGGGCAGGCAGTAGAGGATGCGGGCGAGTAGGCCGCGGCCGCGGAAGCCGGGCATGGCGGCGATGTCGGTGAGCACGTCGGGTTGCACCGCCAGGGCGAGGGTGAGGGCGGGGTGTTCGATGTATTCGGTGGGCCGGCCTTTGCGGTCGACGACGAGTAGGTCGCCGGCGTGGCCTTTGAGGAACACTTCGAGGTTGGGGGCGCCGGAGTAGCGCCCGGCGATGGTGGTGAAGATCCCGCCTTCGGAGGACATGACGGCGAGGCGGCCGCCTTGTTCGGCGAGCAGCGAGGCGGTGGCTTCGGCGGTGGCGTCGTCGGCGATCAGCCGCGGCACCGCGGGGATGGCCAGTTCGTCGGCGGCGTTCTTCGCCGCGCCGGCGTCGGCGATCGCTTTGGCGCCGTGTTCGGAGGCGTAGGCGTTCTCGGCGATCTTTTCCGCGTCGAGGGCGTGCGCGCGGGCGGCTTTGGCCTCGACCTCGGCCCGTGCCCGGGCGGGTGCGGTGGTCTCCTGCAAGATGCGTTCCGCGGCGAGCAGCGGCCGGGTCATGGTCGCGAAGACGCTGGACTTGCGTGAGCCCGGCGGCATCGCCACGACGGTGAACAGGTTGACCGGTTCACGCCATTCGGGGCGGACCTCGACCACGGCACGCCCGCCGGCCGCGGTGGCCAGGCAGGCGAGGGCGAGGCAGCCGGCCATGTCGGGTGGGGTCTGGCTGAATTCGGCTAGCCCGGCCACCATGTCGGCGACCCAGCCGGGCAGCACATCGACCGGGAAGCTTGGTAGCAGCCGCCGCGCGGAGAGTGGGATGGGGTCGCCGTCCCACGCCGGGGTTGGCGTGCCGGCGTGGGGTGCGGGTTGGGGGTTGGTCATGCGGCCGTCCGGGGGGTGCGGGCGCCGGAGTCGAGTCCGGAGCGGATGGTCTTGGCGCATTCGCTTGTGGGTAGGCCGATGGCTTGTCCGGCGAGGGTGAGGGCGTCGTCGGCGAGCTGGTGCGACAGGAGGCCGGCGGCGACGAGCTGGCCGAGCGCGAACGCCGCGGCGTTGAGGGTGTGGTTGCGCCGCCCGGGTTGCGCGGCCAGTACCCGGTCGAGTTCGCCGCGCAGCGCGGCGGCGGCGTACGCGGTTGGGTTCCCTACTCCGGTGGCGGTCGTGTCGGCCGGGGCGGGCTCGGGGTCGGTGAGCCGTGCGGCGAGCCATCCGGGCAGCGGGGCGGGGCCGATGTCGACGAGCGCGACGTACGCGCGACCGGACACCACGGAACCGGCGGCGACGACGTATCCGCCGTGCGCGCGGGTGTCGATGAGCCAGCCGAGCCGCCCCGCGCTGTTACGCAACGTCAACCCCGGCGGGGCGGTGAAGTAGAGGTGGCTGCCGTCCGATCCGGTGCGCACGGTGTAGGTCTCGACCGGTAGCGGTTGGTCGTTCGCGTCGGCCAGCACGGCGAGCACGTCGCCGCCGTCGCGGATGCCCGGGTGCCGGTAGGCCGCCGGAGGTAGGACTCCGGGCTTGGGCTGATCCAGGTCGAGCACGACCAGGCCGGACGGTCCGGTGGCGATGCCGATGTTGAACGGTCCGGCCTGCCAGGCGCGGGTGATCCGCTCGGGGTCGGTGGTCGCGCGGGCTTCCCACTCCTTGACGGCGGGGCGTTTGTCGCCGGGGCGCAGCGGAAACACCCGCCACCCGCGCCGGGCGTGGTCGAGCGCGGCGAGCAGCATCGGATCGCCAGTCTCGTTCGTGGTCATGGCCGGGTGTCCTTCCGGATCGAGGTGCGGGTAGTGCGGGGTGTGATGCCGCAGGCGGGGCAGCAGCGGGCCAGGCCGCCTTGGGGTTTGATCTGCCGCTCCCGGGGCCGAGTTGCCGGGGTCCGGGTGCCGGCCAGCCGCCAGGCGATGCCGGCGTCGGTGATCACGGCGAGGTTGGTGGTCCAGTGTTGGATTTGCCGTGAGTTCGGCCGGCCGTTGCAGCGGTCCGGTTCGTCGAAAGCCCAGCCAGTACGGCAGGTCCTGCTTCGCGTTGCGGCGCAGGCGGTGAGCTGAACGGAGGCCGCGATTCCTGCGGCGATCGATCGATCAGGTGAGCTGTCTTCGGAGGTCCTGAACTCGCCGCGTGTCGGCGTCGCGAAGATCGTCGCGGCCCGAGGCTGAGCGTCGATCTCGAAATGGACTTGCCGCCGCGCGCAGGGTGCCAGAACGTGATGCTCATGGCGAATGTGGTGGTGGCACTGACGGTTCGTGACCTGACCCGCGAGGACTTGCCAGCCTGCGCCTGGTCCGGGTCGGCGACCCACCTTGCCCACGTCGGGCAGGCGCTGGATCGCGCTGAGCGTGGCGAGGTCGACTATCTGGCGGTCTACCCACCGTCGAACCTGCCCGTGGCGATCGGCGGGATTGACTACACGGTGACCCCGGGCGCGGGCACGTTGTGGCAGTTGGCCGTCCATCCTGCGCTGCGATCGTGCGGGATCGGCACGGTCCTCATCCGAGCCGCCGAGCAGCGCATCCGCGGCCGAGGTCTTGACCGGGCCGAACTCGGCGTGGAGGAGATCAATCCCCGGGCTCGCGCGCTGTATGAGCGGCTCGGCTACCTCGTCTGCGGCAGCAAACCCGAGGCGTGGGACGAGGAAGCCGCCGACGGTTCCATCACCCGCTACGAGACGGTGTGCACCGTGATGCGCAAGGAACTGCCGTAGCGGGCCGGGTGCGTTCGTCACAGCACGGATAGGTGCATGAGCGTCCCCGTAGGGGACTGTGACAGCGAAATTCGCACCGCACGCCACGAGTGCACTAGGTGTGTGGCACTTCGGCGGGAGGGGGCAGGTCGGAGGGAACGTGGTGGAGGTCATTGGGTGGGTGTCCAATCGAGGGGGATTCCTCGGTCGGTGCGGTAGCGGGGTCGGTCCAGTTCGCCGAGAGCGGCTTCCATGCACTGGTGCGCCCAGCAGGCATGGTTGGCCGTGCGCATACCCAGTTGCGAGGCCGCCTGCTGCAACCGCGCTGGCAGGTCACTGGCCCGGCGGTGCGTGGCGGCGAGGCCGGCCCAGTCGTTGAACTGGTCGGCGAGCCGGTCGCAGACGCGCCACAGGCCGTCCAGGACGGGTAGTAGCTCGTCGATCAGGTCGTACGCCTCGGCGGGGTTGCCGGCCAGGCCGGGCCGGGCCAGCTCGTGCAGTGCGCGCATTGCGGCGGCCGCGGCCTTGGCGTGCTCGACCGGCGTCGCCGGCGCCGGTGGGGGTGGGGTGGTTGGTGCGTCAGTCATCGGTCACCTCGCAGGCGGCCACGACGAGCACCGCACGGTCGCCGAAGCGCGACAGGAAGGTGTGCGCCTGGTCGAGCGCGGCGACGTCGGCCGGGGTGGGGGTGCCGTCCAGGCCGAGGTTGTGCAGGGCGTTTCGGGCGGCTTCGGCGCCGTGGTACTGCGCGAACCACACCTGCGACTGGCGGCGTTCGCCGGTCATGGCAATCAGCTCGGCGCGGGTGTCGCGTTGGGCTTTGAGAATCTGCCGGGGCCGGTCGATGGTGAGCATGGGCTGCATTTCCAGGCGGGGGCGGGAGTCGAGTTCCATCAGGTGGTGCCTTTCGGGTCGGGGTGATCCGGTGCGGTGCAGATTGCGGTGGTGCTCATCGCCGACCTCCGCGGGCGCGGCGGGCGAAGATGGCGTCCAGCTCGGCGGCGGTGACTCGTCGGGCGCCGACGAAGAGGGCGTCGCGGCGTCGGGAGTCGGTGACCGGGTAGTGCCAGCGGCCGCGGGGCTGGTCGTCGAACCAGGACCGGAACAGTCCGATCCGCTCGGCGAAGGCGTGCAGCTCAGCTCGGCTGTCTGCGGACAGTCGCGACCAGTACGCCTGGTGCGAGAACCACGGGCCGGGTGCTCGGGTGTCGTCGACGTAGACGCTCACGAGTGGTCTCCGTTCAGTGCGGTGGTCAGGGCGGCTTTGTCGGCGACGTCGATCGGCAGCTGGTAGTGGGCGAGCACGGCGATGAAGCGGCGGGCGTAGTCGGGTGGGTCGATGACGTTGAGCCAGGCGGCGGGTCCGTTGTCGGCTTTCTTCTCGTTGCTGGGGCCGTTGACGGCGAGCAGTTCGAGTTGCTCGTCGTTGGCGAACGCGGCGCGTTGGGCTGGGGTCCAGGTGTTCGCGCCCAGGTCCCACGCCCAGGCCAGGGGCACGATGTGGTCGATCTGCACCGCTGCGGCGTGCGTCTTGTCGAACCGGATGGGCAGGCCGAGGTAGGGGTCGTGCAGCACCCCGGACTCGACGACGCAGCGTGACCCGGGCCGGTAGGTGACCTCGGTGAGTTGGGTGCGCAAAACGTCATTGCGGGTGTCGCAGCCGTTGTGCCCGCCCGGTGCGGTCGTGTCATCGGTCCAGGCCGGGCCGAAGCTGCACGCCTGCCCACGCCCGCAGCCGCGCTGATAGCCAGGCTGGGGCAGCCGGTCCGGCACGACGCGCAGGCCGTCCAGGGTGCGCAGCGACGCGGCGTCGGTGGTGGTGGCCGGGTGGGGTTTCGGGTGGTGCAGGTGGTGGGCGATATCAGCGGTCACGATCAGGCCGGCGACGATGACGAACAGGACGCGACGGACCGGGCCGCTGCGGCGGCGAGACACACTCATCGAGGGCTCCGTCCGGTGAGCCGGTCGCGCTGATTGGTGGCGCGGGTGGCGTGGGTGCGGGTGCGATGCAGGTAGTTGCTGACGTGCCGACCCCATCGGAGCCGGTGGCCGCTGCCGTGGCAGCGTTTGCACGGATGCCAGGTCCGGCCGACGGGCTTGCGGAACTTGCCGCTGCCCTCGCAGCGGCGACACCGCGCGAACGGCGTCACCACGCACACGAACGCGTAGGCGGCAGCGACGATCACGAGCGCACCGACGAGCAGCCGCCACACATGCCAGTGCGTTCCGGCGCCGTGGTGGGCAGCGAGTCGGCCGGCGACGTTGACAGCGTGCTGGCCGACCGTGTGCAGGGCCGTGGTTGTGGGTCTAGCAGGGCGGGTGTTCACGTGGGATTCCTTAGATTGGAGGGTTTTTGGGGCGCGTTGGGATGGCCGCTAGAGCGCTAGAGGCCTGTGTTTGTGGGGTTCGTGGTGCTAGCGGAGGTGCTAGGTCTAGCGGGGGCGGGTGCTAGGCGGAGCGCTCACCGCCCTCCCCGTCCAGGCCGTCGCCAAGGTCGACATCAGGCGGTGGCACCGGCCGGTTCGTGTCGTCGCCGGCGGGGAGTTCGCGGCGCTTGCCGGCGGCGCCGAGGGCTTTGCGCAGGTCGGCGCGGGTGATGCCGCGCCGGTTGCCGTTGCCACCGCCCTCGACCTGCTGCCACACCTGCCGCGTGGGGACGCCGTGCGGTTTGAGCGCGGCGGCGAGCTGGGCCGCGGTCCACCCGGCGTACACGTCCGGGCGAAGATCAGCCAGACGATCCAGGACAGTGACCGACCACAGTTGCTGATCAGAACCCATGACCGAGTCGAGGTCGTCGAGCAGCGAATACCCCGGGCCCGGGTCGCGGCCAGTGACCTGCCCGGCCGCGTAGCCGGTCAGGGTGCCTTTGCCGACCCGCAGCGCCCGAGCCCGGTCGGCGATCTTGTCCGCCGCGGGTCCGTCCAGGTAGTAGGTCCGCACGATCTGCGGATCATCCGACGCGCCGACGAGGTAGCCGATGCCCTTGTCCCGCGTGGTGAACGTCGTCGCCCGCACACCGTTCCGGTAGCGGCTAGTGCCCAGGATCATGTCGTTCTCGAGCTGGCCCATGACCCGCAGGCAGAACCGGATCCCCACATTCGCGCTGACTCCGGTCGGCAGGGAGTCCTTGTCCGGGCGCTGCGTGGACAGGATCAGGATGATCCCGACCGCGGGGCCGAGCTTGATCAGCCGGATCGCCAGGTCGGCCGCTTCGCTGCCGTAGGTCGGGTGGGAGAACACCTCTTGGCATTCGTCGATCGCCAGCACGATCGGCGCCAGGCCGAGGGACTTGCGGGCGGCGAGGTCGGGGGTGACCTTGTTCTCCGGGGCAAGGTCCCGTGGCAGGTTCGAGATGGTCTTGGAGCGGCGGGGGAACTCCTCGAACAGCAACTGCCGCAGCGATTCGACGACGGCGGCGATGGTGTCGTCGTGCTGGCCGGTGCCGTACTCGTGGGCGACCTTCTCCAACGCGGCCAGGTCGCCGGTGCCCTTGAGCTCGAACACCCGCAGCTGCACCGTCACATCGAGGGCGACGGCGAGCAGCAGGTCGCGGATGGCGAAGGTCTTACCCTGTCGCGGCATCGCCCCGATCAGCACCGAGTCGAAGATCAGGGTCATGGTGACCGGGCGGCCACGCTGGTCGGTGCCGAACGGGATCGGCTTGAACACATCCGCGGTGCCGCCCTTGAGCAGCGGCCAGGGGGCTTGCCGGGTCTTGTTCATGTCCTCATAGCCGACCCAGAGCACGAGCCGGCCCGCGTGTGCCTCGTGAGCCGGTTCGGGCCACACGCACCCGAGTGGGCGGCGCAGGCCGGAGGCGAGGCGTTCGCGGCGGTCGACGATGTCGTTGACGGTGACGCCGAGGGGCAGATCGACGTCCGCGCGCCACCCGGGGCCGTCTTTGATGATCGGGGCCGGGAAGGTGATGCCGGCCCCGCCCTTGGCCAGGGCCTGGTTGATCCCGGCCAGCCCCAGCGCCCCGAGCGCGCGGATGACGTGTTCGCTGGTCAGCTTGGCGACCTTGTGCGGCACGACCGCGCGGTCGAGTAGTGGCCGGTCCGCGGACGACCCCCGCCACGCCAGCAGTCCGATGACCGCGAGGACGGCCAGTGTCCGGGCCCAGCCCGGGACCAGCGTGAGTGCGGCCACGGCGAGTGCGACCAGCAGCGCGGCGGTGGCTAGCAGGATCGTCCGCCAGCGCATCCGTTCCAGCCGCTGCCCGGACAGCTTCATGTACATCTCCGGGTCATTGCTGTGCACGGCACTGCTGCGCAGCGGCACGCCTTCGGCGTCACCGGCCCAGCGCTGCACATCGCCCAGCACGCGCCAGACGCCGACCGGCACCCGTCGCGCGACCCGCGCGGCGTACTTCGGCGCCCGTACGCAGTGGTAGCCGGCGGTGTGCCCGACATGGCCGGCCACCCACCGGGCGGCGTACCGCAACTCGTCCCGGTCGCGTAGCCAGCCCGGCACGATCGGGCGCCGCTCCGCGCTCTTCGCCGCCAGCACCGCCCGCAATCCCGCCGGCGTCTCGTCCCCATCGGGCTGGTCGACCGGGACCAGTTCGCCCGCGTCGGCGCCGGTGACGTCCTCGGCGACCTCACCCGCCCGGCGTACCGTGGCCAGCTCCGTGTCGCGGGGCTGCCACAGCTCTACCGCGCTGGTGCGGTTGACCCGCTCCTTGCGGGCCTGCCGTTCGGCCCGCCGCCGGGCCCGGTTCGACCGGCTCACGCCGGCACCTCCTCTACCTCGATCTGCGATGTCGTCTCATGCGCCAAGTTGCGGGCCAGGTGCCGGCGCACCGTGCGGTCACTCACCCCAAGCCGCGCGGCCATGTCCGCCGCAGCCATGTCCGGATGCGCGGACCGCAGCGCGGCCACCCGCGCGGCCGTGTCCACCCGCGGCGTCCGGCTGTCCGCGTGACCGATGTCCGGACGCGCTGTCCGGACAGCTCGCCGCCGCGGCGTGTCCGCCCGTCCGCCGCGTCCGCTCGTGGCCGCGTCCGTCGTGGTGGCGGTCGCGGTGACCGCCGGTGCGCGTCGCTGTCCGACCACCGAGCGGGCTCCACTGGGCCGCGTGGCCAACAGCGCGCCGGTGGCCATCACCATCAACCCGTCCACCGCCAACGGCCCCACCATTGAGGTGATGCCGTCCTCACCGTAGAAACCCAGCAGCCCGGACAGATGCCGATACGAGACCACCGCCGCGACCAGGGCCACCGGGCCCAGCCCGCCGAACCGCACCAGCAGCCACCGGGCACCGGCTGGCCACGCGACCCGGGCCAGCACCTCGATGGCAACCAGCAACGCGAGCGGCCAGAACACCGCCCCGACCACGGCGCCGGCATGTGGCGACCAGCCCGGCCCCGCCCCGGTCGGTGGGACGTAGGAATGCGCGACATTCGCTGCCACCGACACCCCGGCACCGACCAGCGCACCCAGATACGCCCAGCTTCGCCCGTCGCTTGTCGTCGTGGGAGTGGTCATGTCAGCCACTCCAAGACACGCACCAGCAGCGTCACCGTCACCGCAGCACCCGCGACGTTCAGCGCCAGCGCGAAGACCGCCCGCCCGATCACCACCGCATTCGCCGAGATCATCCGCAGGCCCTCGGATGCGTCATTGCCCGGCCCGCGGCGTCCACGAGGCGCGCCGTAGGCGTCGCCGGCGGTTTCGGTGAACGTCTGCACGACCTGGGTCTGCCGCACCCGCCACGGCAGATCACCGCGCGGCTCGACCGGGTACAGGTCGAACACCTCGTGCTCCCGCTCGTCGTCGTAGTCGCCGGTCATGCGGCATCTCCGTCCAACTCGTCCCCGTCGTCGTGGGTGGGGTTGGCGGCCTGCCACGCCTCGACAGCACGGCGCAACAGCGCCTCATCCACGCCAGCCAGCCAGAGCGACAGCGCGTCCCGCAGCCGGGCAGCGTCCATCACGCCCAGTCCGACGCTGCACGCCTCGGACCCGGTCTCACCGGACCAGTCGAGCGTCAGCACGAACCGGCCCGGATCCGCCGTCGACATCGACAGTTCGCGGCCGCTCATGACAGCCCCGCAAGGAACTGGTGAATGCCGTTGCCCGCCGAATGCAGACCCGAGGACACCTTGTGCGCGATCGCCTGCGTGGACTGCGCCACCCCCGGCACGAACAGCAACACCAGCACCATCACGATCGCCGGACCCCAGAACCGCTTCACGACGCGCTCCGTCCCCGCCCAGGCGTGGCGGCCGCGCCGGTCTGGCGGGTGAAGAGGTCAGGGCAACGTCGGCGGAGCGAGTCCGCGTCCGCGGTGTCCACCACGAACATGTCCGTGGCCGCGTAGCCAGCAGGCGTGAGTGCGTAAGGTACTGGCTCATCCAGCGTCGGCAACCGATACGGGATGGGCTTGTCATCGGCCGCTTCACGGCGGCAGCGCAGCCGCGTGCCCGCCGGCGATGCCTCGTACACCTCGCACGCCAGCTCGACGTCGCATCCGCGGTACAGGCACTCGCCCGACGCCGCGATTACCTCATGCACGGCAACCATCACGCTGCCTCCCCACCCGGTAGGGACAGGCCGCATCCGGGCTCGTCCAGGCCAAACGGCAGGGGGGCACCGGCTCGTTGAAGGGCCGAACGGAGACGCCGGCGGCGCCGCAGTCCTCGCCGCTCCTCGGCGGACAGTCCGCCCCAGATGCCGAACTGCTCGTTCGTGTCCAATGCGAGCTCGAGGCACTCGGCCCGCACGTCGCACCGGCCACAGAGCAACTTCGCCGCTGCCGGAGACTCCCCCTTCTCCGGGAACCACATGTCTCCGTTGAACTCCAGGCACAGGGCCGAGTCCTGCCAATTGCCCGCCTCTCCCTCCATGCTCGCCACGGCTGCCAGTGCGACTGGCGCCTCAGGCTCGTTCCTTGCCATCTCGACTCCCCTCGCCTCGCGGCGACTAGTTCTGCTCTTGTCCCGCTGGCCGATCGGCCAACTGACAAGAACGATCGCTCTATGGAGTGGGACGGCAACACCACGTGACAGGACGACTTGGGACGTCTATCGTGGAGGAAAGTCGTCCCAAGTCGTCCTTGGAGGTCCGCGCGATGGCGAATGACCGCCTACGCGATGCGTTGCTCGGCAACGGATTGACACCTGAGCAAGTCGCCGAACAGATCGGGGTTGATCCCAAGACCGTCGAGCGATGGATCACGACGGGGCGCACTCCGTACCGGAGTCATCGCCACGAGGTCGCCGCGATGGTTCGCGAGTCCGAGGCGTATCTGTGGCCAGATGCGATCGACTCAGATCGGCGCGCGGAGGTCGCACGTTCCGAGGTTGTCGAGCTGTACCCGCACCGCTCGAACGCTCCGGTCGATCTATGGACGCGGCTGTTCAATGGCGTCAGCGAGCAGCTGGACATGCTCATCTACGCCGGCCTTTTCCTACCCGAGCAAGACCCGAAGTTCGTTCGCACGCTGGTGAAAAAGGCCAAGGCCGGCGTCAAGATGCGGCTCATCATCGGCGACCCGGACTCCGACGAAGTAGCCCGCCGCGGGGCCGAGGAGAACATCGGCGACGCACTCGCCTACCGGATCCGCAATGTGCTTCAGCACTTCAAAGCATTGAACGACGTGCCAGGCCTCGAAGTCAGGCTGCACGCCACGACCCTCTACAACTCCGTGTTCCGCTTCGACGACCAGATGCTTGTGACCATGCACGTGTACGGACTGCTCGGCGCACATGCACCGCTGCTGCAACTACGTCGCTTAGGCGAAGGAAGCCTGTTCAGCACCTACGCTGAGAGCTTCGAGCGAGTCTGGGCGAGCGCAAGACCCGCCTGGACCTGACGAACGGAGGTCGTCGCATGCATCGTGTCGACTACCTCGACGACCCAGCCGCACCCAAAGCGAACAGCATCGTCATTGCCACCAGCGTCTACGTCGAAGACGATCAGGGCCGCATTCTGCTAATCCACCGGACCGACAACGATCTGTGGGCCTTGCCTGGCGGCGGGATGGAAGTCGGCGAAACGGTCACCCAATGCGCGATCCGCGAGACGGCTGAGGAGACCGGCATCGCCATCGAGATCACCGGCCTAGTCGGCATCTTCACCAACCCGGGCCACGTCGTCGCCTATCCGGACGGAGAGGTGCGGCAGCAATTCTCGATCTGTCTGCGAGCGCGACCGGTCGGCGGCCAGACTCGCACCAGCGACGAATCGAGCGAGGTCGAGTGGATCACCCGCGACCAGCTCGACCAGCTCGACATGCACCCGGACAGCCGGCGCCGGATCGACCAAGCGATCGCCGGCGATCCAATGCCCTACGTCGACTGAGCAATCGCGGCCAATCGCTGTTCCGTCCTCCGCACCGCGGCGATGAGCACCGGCCTGGCCCGCTCCACCGCCTGTGCAACCACGTGGCCGGCGCCGTAGCGCTCGGCAATGTCAGCAAGCCGATCCTCGACGGTCAGCGATTCACCGTCGGGGCCAGTCGTCATATCGGCGTACCACAGCGCGTCGGCCGCCATTGAATGCTCTTGCGGGAACTCGGATTGCAACTCATCCGCCAGGCCGCGCAGTTCCGCCTCGACTGCCGCGCCGGAATGATGAGCCACCAGACTACAAAGGCGCGCCTGAGCGCCAAAATCGCGGAGATAACGTGCGCCATCGAGCGGATGGAATCCGGCCCGATCGAGCGCAGGCGCGTAGCCGACATCGTGCAGCCAGGCTGCTGATACAAGGAGATCCTGATCGTCAGGCACCACGTGCGCGACCGCTTCTGCGCGAGCCGCCACAGCCCGCACGTGCAGCCAGCGCCGTGGCAACGACCCGGCGAGATATCGCTCGGCGACCACCCATGCCTCTGTCGCATCGATCACGGAGCGCAGCCTACGGGCCAAACGAGCGCCTCGAATCCATTGATGGCCGGATCACCGAGCGCACGTACGTCGTCACCCTCGCAGGTCGACGAGCGTTAATCGGCATGGCCTCATCTGCAGCGAACCGGCTTCCGCCAGGAAGGACGCTTGCGGCTCTCAACTCAAGGCGCTAAGCGCGCCAAGTAGTACTCATGATGTCGAGGCCGCGCAATCTCACCGGTCGGCCGACACCAGCGTTAACCGCGGCCTGTCGACACGTTTGCGAAGCAGTGCCCAAACATGGTCTTCCGTCCAGGCCAGCTCATCGGCAAGCTCCGCTACAGGATCGCCGCATGCCGCCGCAGCCCGGACAAGAAGTTGTGGCACCTCTCCCGGGAAGTCAGCCACGGATTCACTCCGCACGACACCCTGCTTTCGGAGTTGGTTTAACTTGATACGGGCTCGTCGATGCGTCGCATCGGACATAGCGCCAATCTCGCGGCTGCGATAGAGCAGGGCTTCGATGCTCACACCCCAATATGTCTGAAGGGTTATGAGTCGCGCGAAGTCGACTCGTCGCGGCAATGTTGCCTCGATTCGGCTGGCTGGCACGAGGAATTCTGCCGCGAACGCATTGGCTTCACGCTCATGTCGGATGTCGCCGGGCTGGGCGTCACGGTGCAACACCAGGTGTCCCAGCTCGTGGGCAGCCGTGAACCGATGTCGGTAGACGTCTGGCTTGTCTGACGCGAGGATGATGATTGGTCTCGGCGTATGCGATGTCGAGAAGGCGTCCACTCGCCCCAAGTCTGAGAACGGCAGCGAGCCCACGAGGATCCCGTGCACCTCCAGCGTGCGCACGAGGTGTGATACACGATCCGTTCCTAACCCCCAGCGCTCGCGCAGTGCACGCGCCGCATCGGCGGCAGCGTTCGGCGGGGATTCTTCGGTATGCGCGTCCAAATCACTGAAGTCGAGGACGTCGACGAGGTCTACAGCCGGGAGGCGCACCCGTCGTTCCAGCGCGTGGCAGAGCTCCCAAAGTTGTTCGACATACGTAATCGCCTGGTTTCGTTCGTAGGCGCGCATCGAGCGCAGACTGCGAAAGTGGCAATTCGAGGCATCCACGTCGGCACGCGGCCGCCCGACTACGAAGAACTCGGGCGGGACTTCGAGAAGCTTCGCGATGCGCACCAATTGCTCAGAACGGGGGCGGATGACGCCCGACTCGTACTGCCCCACGGCGGCTGGCGACACGCCCAATTCATCCGCCAGCCTCTTCTTCGTCCATGACGACGCGTGGCGCGCCTGCGTCAAGCGAGATGGGTCGAAGACTGCGACGACAGCATCGATGTGTTGACGGCCGCCATCGACCGGGAACAGCGGTGTATCAGGCATGCGGCGTCTCTCCGGTCGCGTCGTCCTCACGCGCGACGACGTCGTAGGTGGGCTCAGGTTCCGCGTCGAAGCGGTCGACCTCTGGGGCCGGCACAGCATGAATGCGACGGGCCCCCGGCGCTGGCAACGCGAGCTTCTCGAGCCAACTGAACGTGAGCGTGCCATCGCTATCCATGATCGCCTCACCGAGGACGAGTTGCAGGAGTCCGCCACTCGGGTTACTGGCGTAGCCGATGATGATCGTCCGCGGCACTTCCGGAAGGTCCGCAATCGCCGCCTCCAGATCGTCGGCAGCCGCGTCCTCCTCGTCGGCTTCGACGTCATCGTGAGGTATGGCGGCGTGCTCGGATATGTCCATCCCGGGGAGCATCAACTGGAGAGCGCGCCGACGGGTCCCGGCATCAGCAAATAGCAACTTGCGCAGACGCGACGCGCGCACCTTTATGTACTGGGGCGACGTGTGTGAGTCGTCCGCGAAGCACAGCGGGTACACCAAGACCGTACGATCCCTGCCGATAGGCAGGATGATGACCTTCATGCCGCCGATTACAAGCGTGTTGGCAGCCGGCACCGCGGCGAAAACAAGCCCGAGCTCTGCAAGGACAAACCGCCACCGGTTGGTGCCGTACGTGAACGCGTCGGAGTGCATCGAAAACGCGAACGCGTCGCCGGCCTGCTCGACGCCGGCGCGCACCGAGTCACGGACAGCTCTGCGAAACTGCCCGGCCGAGATCGGCGCGTCGTCGGCCGCGAATATCGCGTCCAGACCCGTCGCGAACACCGCTGTGGTCACTGTGGCTCCGTCCATTGGCTTCAAGCAGTGTTGCAGAGCCTACCAGAGCGGTTCAGTTTCACCCAGCAGTTGCGCTCATTTGCTTCAGGGTGCCACCCTTGACTGTCGCGCCATACCAGAATTGGAAATTCGTGCTGGGCTAACCACCCTCGGGCTGCAAGTCTCTGGCTCTTCTATCAGCAACTCAGCTGGCCACGAGTACGTGGCGTCAGCTCCCCGTGCAGGTCACGACCGCGTACTGGCCGTGGGAGGTTTCGTGGTCGACCTGGTGCCCGTCGACGATGATGGTGCAGGAGATCGAGGCCCCTCCGGCGTTCTGGGCGACCAGTACCGGGATGTCGGTCCCGGCCGGAATGTTCTTGGTCCAGGTGTTGCCCGCGACGTCGGTGTCCTGTGCCTGGGAGAAGCTGGCAGTTGAGTAGGTGACGCTGTTGATGCCGCCGTCGGAGGTGACCTTGTAGATGCTCGGCGGCGGTGGCGGTGGCTTCATGGTCGCGGCCGGACCACGACCGACCTTGCCGGTCCAAATCTTTTGCCTTGCGACGTTGCTTTGGCCGTCGGCATAGCTCAAGGTCGTCGGGAGTGCCTTGCCGAAGTAGTCGAAGACCACGCATCCCGAGTATGTGCTGCCCTCGCTGAGGTCCCAGCCTGAACTGTTCGCGCTGCCCGGATCAAAGAAGAGCGGGTGCGTGCCCTTGCACAGGCGCTTCTCCAGCGCCTTGTTCTCGTCGTTGCTGCTGTTGTATTCGGGAATGGACGACGGCCCGCCGTTGCTGGGGTCCAGGCTGAAGCCGCCAGAGGTGAAGTCCAGGAACGCGTCGCCGCTGATGTCGACGATGGTGAGCTTGAACGCGACCGCGCTGGCCGGTTGGCCTGCGCCGTCCTTGAACGGTGCAGCTGGACCGCCCAGCTTCTTGGCTGCAATCGAGATCGTCGCCGGGGAGCCGTCCGCAGTCTGGGTGTCGACGAAAATCCCGCCGGCCAAGGCTGCTGAGGGGGTTGGTGTGGCCGTCGGTGCCCCGTCGCAGAATGACTGCGCCTCATCGGGAATCGGCCCGTCGCCACGCAGAACGTCGCTGCTGTCGGGGGCCTTGGGAGACGGGTTGATCCAGCCCCAGTAGTCAGGCAGCGGAGTCCCGAACCCAACGAGCTTCGAGCCATCTACGCAGATCCCGTTGCTGGCCGACGCAAAGTACCGGGCCTCCTCGAAAGCACCAAGGATGTTCACGCACCCGCCGCCGGCGATCCCAACGTGCCCTGTGGTGGCCCAGTCTGGATCGTTGAGCAAGGAGTCGCAGGCCGGTGCATCCGCGGGCGACAACGTCGATGACGTTGGGGAGGTCGTCGGGGTGCTGCTCAATGCCGGAGCCTCCGCCTTGTGCTCGGCCGAGCACGCCGCGAGCACCATCGCCACAGCAACTGCTGTGGTCGCAGCGAAACCGCCATGGACACGACGACGCCGAAAACCCTGAACATCGCGCGGCGGCCGCGTCATGTTCCCCTCCCTGTACTACCGCTGCCGCATAGTCGTCGCCTCGTTTGATTCTTGTCAAATTAGGAGCACGCTGAGGCTTCGCTCGCATCCGTTAGGCAGATCAGTCGAGCAGCCTGGACTCTGCTCGCTGCCTGGCCGCGCGCCCGTCGGCATGGGCGTGTGAAGCCATTCTGACGCCTTTCGCGAACCAGGCTGAATCGCGCATAGCAAAATTGGAAGTCCACTTTGACGATATCCATCAGGAGTCAAGTGCCATATCACCGCCATCAATTCCGGCCTTCTCGCCGCTCCTTGCCGTGGACCAGGAAGCTGCGATCGCTCTCTGGCTGGCGCAAACACATCTTCTGCTGAACGAAATCGCTGACCCGCGCGACGTCGACCCGATTTGACTTCCGAACGTACGGATAGTGCGTCAACTACCCGATGGGTTGCATGAGGGCAGGATTCATGGCGGGCGAGATTCCGCCCGTGGGCTAGTCTGGTTTGGCCTTTGTCAGTCAGGCGCAGATCCAGGTCAGCCGAGAAGTCGAGTCTTCTGAGCCTCAAACTCCTCCGTCGTGAGGATTCCCTGGTCGCGGAGGTCTGCCAATTCCCGCAGTTGCGCTGCGAGATTTGGCGGCGGACCGGCAACGGCGCCGGCCGAAGATGCCGATACTGGAGCCTGGTAACGCTCTCTCGTGACACCCTCGACGCGCTCCCGGATGACAGCCGCCACCACCTCGGCCTCGCCTTTGGCGACCTGCTCGACCACACGCGCAACGCCAGCCGTATTGATAACGATCTTGCCGAACGCCATGCCCCGGGAGGACGTGACCGTGGTGATGCGGTCGTAAGGGAAGTCCTCGAAGCTGTGATTGACGACGCCTTCAGCGACGAACAATGCCCGGCGATTGGTAGCCACCAGCAGGCCGTTCTTACCTCCGGTCACACCGCCAGTCATCGCCAGAACCGTCTCGCCCCCGTTCAAGTACTGCGGAAGCTTCTGGATGTCTCGCTTCTTGCCCATCTTGTTCGTTACCTGGGCCCATGCCGCAGCGATATCCGGACGCATCCCGTCGCTCATGGCCACATGATGTCAGATCTAAGTGGTCGTCGCATTACAGAGTCTTGACGATCGGCAGCAGATGCGATTCGTAGGCCAAGAAGACAGAACCACTGAATACTTCGGGACGGTTGTTCGAGTGCCAGGGTCTCTTGTATCGCGTCAGGATGGTCGCACCTAGCTCGCAGGCATCTACGAATGGACTCCTGAGGGCTAGCTTGCTGCGGCCAGCCCGTCGCACTGGACGGAAGACGTCATGCCGCGAGCCGAGAGATCATTTACTGTTCGGGCGCGCCGCCGCGCGCACGAGACGAAGCGTTGGAGGGGTCGAATGCCGCTTGCCGAGGATGGAGCACGGACGTGCGTTTGGCGGGCGTGCTCCCTGAAGGGCAGGAGGACCACGCATGATCGCTGCCCTGAGTGTGGGATCGCGACTGAGAGCGCCGCTGGGCTTCTCGATGTGATGGATTTCTTGGACCCGGGGCGGAAGCCTGTGGTCCGTCCGCTGATCGTCACGATGAATGAGATACCGGGCTATGACATCACGGAGGTCAGCGGAGATGTTTTCGGGCTCGTCGTTATGTCACGTCACTATTTCAGCAATGTGGGCGCCTCGCTGAAGACGGTGGTCGGGGGTGAGATCCGCGGGTACAGCGAGCTGCTCCGCAGGAGCCGGAATGAGGCACGGGCCCGCCTGTGGCAGGAGACCCTTGCGGTCGGTGGGAACGCCGTTGTCGCGATGCGATTCGACTGCAATTCAATCGGTGATCTGATGACCGAAGTGGCCGCGTACGGCACAGCCGTGACTGTTTCCCGCCGGCCACCGGCTCCGACGCCTCGCCCTAGCCAGTCTGCCGCCCAAGGCGCCGACGGATGACCGGCGTGCCTGGAACCGGCTCGAGGAACTTGTTTCGCCCGTTCCGGCAGAGGACTCCTGGTGGCATTACGTTCTATCGCGCCGCACCAGGAACTCTCCTCTGACCCAGACACGCACTGAAGGACTCGACTAACGCGACTGCCGGGGGACTCACGACCTTGCCCGCGGGCAATAGCCCCGGGTGCAGTAACCAGTCGGGCTGCGCATCGTCTCAAGCTATGGCCGCGGGCGGCTCGATGCCGACGACTAAATCGCGGATCTCGCGCAGCTGGCTGAGCATCTGGGCCAGTGCCCCGTCGCGGTCGGCGCCGGCCTCGAGGTAGACGGGGATCATCAGGACCCCTGTGTCGTCGAGCAGCCGGCGCGGGCTCGCGTGCCGCAGTGGCGCGAGCGCATCGACCAGGGCGGCGGCACCGACGGCGCGTTTGTCAGTGATGCGTAGCCACGTCGGCGTCGCCCGGTGCCGCGCCCACCGGTCGAAGTTGACGTGCAGCAGGGACTCCCACGGCCCGAGCCGCAGGTAGCGGCCGTATCCGCCAACCCAAGCCGAGCGGGTCAGGCCCTTGATCGACGCGAACCCGTCGGCTACTAACGCCGTGGTCGCGTCGTCGATGAGCGTGCCGAGCTGGGTGAGGCGTCGCCCGATACCGCCGGAGAGCTCCTCGGACGTCAGCGGGAGGAACGCCTGCTCGTCCTGCTGGTCGCACAGCCCCTCGAGCTGACGGAGGTCGGCCAGCGCGGTCAGGTCGTGCGCGTTCTCCAGCGCGACCGCTAGCGCGCCGAGCAGCGCCCGCCAGCTGGTCAGCGCCAGCACGTGAGGCTCGACGGCCCCGACCCTGGTCTCGCCGATCGAAGCGCCCGCCGTGACTGTGAGGCCCACGATCGCGCACCGCCGGACGAGCTCGTCCCACAGGTAGCCCGCGCGGGCCCCGGGGACGACAAACAGCAGCAGGCCTGGCTCGTCGGCCGGGAGTCGCTGCAGGTAGGTCGTGGGCTGGTTCTCGGTCAACCCGGCCCAGAACTTAGCCTCGACGACGAGAGGCTGACGACCGTCGGACGTGACGCCAACGAGGTCGGGGATGGCCTGGTCTTCGGCGAGCCAGTTCTGGGTGTGGTAGCGCAGATCGTTCGGCAGCCCTTGCGCGAGCCCGCCAGTGAACTGATTGAACGCGGCTGCTGCGTCCGGGTAGCTACGCAGGAGGAAGCTCAGCGACTCGGTGGCGAGGTTCTCCGACTGGGTGACAAACCGCGAGGTCAGGTACGCGAGCAGGGTTGTCACGACGTCGTCCCGTGTTCGGTCAGCCCGAACGCGGCGCTGACCGTGTCGATCGTGAACTTGTTCCTCAGCTTGCACGCGCTGTTCTGGTTCGCGAACAGGCCTCGTTCCGCGATCGCCGTGTCGCGGGTGCGCGTGCCGAGCCACGTGACCGGGGCGACGTACTCGGCCGTCTCATCGCCGTCGCTGCCGTGGTGGTAGGTGCCCGTCAGCGGCAGTTCGGCGAGCTTGCGTTCGACGCCCTCGACCTCGACGACCGCCTCGTCGAACCTGCGAGCGTCTCCGGTCACGGTCCCAACGCCGACGTATCCGGTCTTCGGGATGTAGACGAACACCCGGGCGCCGACCGGCAGCGCACGGATCGTCTTGGAGAACCACACCCCGCCGCCGGCGGACACGAAGCCGTAGGTCCGAGCGTCGTCCCAGTCGCGCCCGTCGGTGTGCTCGCCGAACGAGACATACCAGTCCTGGCCGTTCCACGGCTCGCGGCTGCCCGGGCCCGGCTTCGAGCCCGGCTTCGGCGGCGTGGCCGCCTGGTCGATGAGCCAGGTCCGCGCGACGTACTCACGGCCGGCATCGCTGTAGTACCGGAAGAACAGCACGTTCACCGGCACCGCGAATCCCGTGTTGAGGTAGGTCACGATCCGCTGCGTCGCGGCGTCGACGTCGCCGGCGATCACCGTCAGCCGCTGGGTGACGTTGAGCTCCTCCGGAGGCGACGTACCGAATCGGTCCGCGAACGCCTGCTCGAATGCGACATCGGACCGGTAGGTCTTGAAGATGTCGAGCACGTCGTCGTGCGACAGCGCTGAAACCCAGGATGCGTAGTCGAGGACCTGCGCGACGACCTCACGCGAGGTGCGGTCCCGCTTGAGCTCGAGGACGTGCAGAGTGCCCTCGCTGTCGACCGCGAGCAGGTCGATCAACGTGCCGTACGCGGTCGGCACCTGCCGACCGATGAGCAGCAGCGGCTCACCCAGAATCGTCGGGTCGGCCTCGATGATCCGCTCGAGCCGAGACTCCAGGGGCATTCCCGACGCTGGCACCTTGACCGGGACGTCCCCATCGACGCGCCACAGCCCGATCTCCACCGGCATCAGGAACTCCTTCTCGCGGCGTGCCCCAAGTGGAGCGCGAGAAGGCGGTCCTGGATCTGCTCGTGCACGTCCGGCCGGACGGTCCACCTGAATAGGAGCTCGGAAACCTCGTAGTGCCCATGCCCGAGCCGCGCACCAGGTCGAAGATGATCACGTGGCGTCCCCACAGGTCGCTGCATCGACCGGCCCCTCCCACATGGCCTGGCACCGTCCGGCCGACGGTGCTCGGGACGCGCAACATCGCGATGATTCGACGCTAACCCTGGAGCGGACACGTGGCCAATCGGCGTCAGGGGACGCTCGCCCGGGTCCGCGCGCGACGCCGACATCTTGCTGGCGAGCACCTGCCCCCTGTCCGGCCGCGGAAGGTGAGGCGGGCTACCCGCGCGAGCCGGTCAGCGCGTGGTCGCTGACAAACGCCTCGACGCGTTGCCGTAGTCATAGAAGCAGTGAAACCGGGCGCCCTCGCCGGCGGTCGCTTGGGCTTAGATGAGGAGCGGATCGAATGCGTAAACTCTTGTGGCTTCTGGCCGCCGGCATCGCCGCAATGTTGCTGTCAGGATGTGGCAGCGGGTCAAACACCGTGCAGCACGGCAGTCTCCGCGTGACCTCGGCCTTGTGGCCCGCCGCCGCGCGGTGAACGTAGCCCTAGTTGGCCAGCCCAGGCCGTTGAAGAATGCCTCGGCGAATGTTGCATGAGCCTGTGCCGCACCGTCCTGATGCTGGCCGACGTTGGTGGTCTCGCCGGTATTGCTGTCCTTGTACCAGTTGACGCCCGAGAAAAAGGACCTCCGGCCCTGGCCAGCGGGTGGCGGCGAGACCACGCTCGGCTTGCTGCGGGTGGCGACTCGCATGTTGATTCAAGTAGGCGCGCCTGACCATTGCGGGGGCAATCATGGGGCGATCGGATCGTCGGTGTTCGGCGCTAGACGCCGCCGGCATTCTTGCCGGAAACGGGTTCGATGCCAACACATTCGTCGGCGCCACCTCAAAACGTGACAAGCCATGGTCGATTCCGTCGGTTCCGTGCAAGCGGCAGCCTGACCCGTCAGACCTGAACGCCTCTGCGCTCTGATTCGCACGAAATCGGTGTGCCTTGACCGCGTCGAACACGCCGGACGACACAGACCGGCAATGAGTAGGGGGAAGCGACATGAGGTACAAGTATCTGGCGGTCGCGGTGGTGGCTGCGATGGCGGCGTTCGCGCCCTCGACGTCGGCCTCGGCGTTGGCCACGAACACGCCCTTGGATTGTCCTCATGTTGTCTCGGCACCCGGCGGGTATCGGCTTACCGCCGACGTCACCTGTGATTTGACCTGGCGGGATAGCAACAGGTCCTTCGATCTTGGTGGCCACAGGTTCGATGGCAGCATGCTGATGTTTGCTAGCGGCTTGACGATCCGCAACGGAACCCTGCATATCGGCGGCCTCCGCGGGGGTGGCGAGAACGTCACCCTTTCCCACTTGAAGATCAACGGCGGGTATTACGGAGTCCCCTTTACCAATATGACGGTCGTCAGCAGTGTCATCAACTCCGCCACCTTCGACTTCTACTACGAGAATGGTGGCGTCCTCAGTGACTCTGCCTTCAACGACTCGTGGATCCTTGTGCAGCGCAGCAGCGACATCCACATCACCCGTAATGTCTTTGCCGGCAAAGGCTCGGGCGTGACCGTCGGTAACTATATTCCTGGTGACGATGGGCTAACGAACGGGACGATCGTCAGCAACAATGTATTCAGGAATCAAAGTTTCGGCATAATCCTGAAGCCCAGATTCGTCCTAGAACCTAACTTCCCGCTGATCATGGACGGGACGATCGTCGCCGGAAATACGATCAGCGGTGCACCCGGATCGGGCATCAGCATCGACGTCGTGTGTAAACCGACTAGCGAAGACCCGTGTCCGAAGAAAGGCCATATCAGCATTTCCGGTAATACGCTGGTGGGCAACGGGGCGCAGCCTTCGACAACCGGGTACGACGACGGCATTACCGCGCGCGGCAGCGGAGACGCACTTCCGCCCTCGGTAACGCTCGGCATGGTGACCCTCACCGGCAACCGGTCCTACCTGAATGCCGACCTCGGCTACGACGTGACCGGCGTGACCGACGGAGGCGGCAACCTGGCCGCCCTCAACGGCAATCGGACCCAGTGCGCCGGCGTCGTGTGCCACTCGACGCGATAGCGGATCTTGGCTCAGGGACATCGCCGGTGGAGCCGCGAGCGGGCGGCAGTCGCCGAGGCAGTCTCAGTCTTAGTCTCATTTGCTCACGTCCGGGGACGTTCGCCGATCATTACCTGCGGGCGGAAAGCCAAGGTTTTCCGACTCCGTACGGCCGCCCGGACATCGCCGCGTAGAACTCGAAAGCGTGTGAGGTGCAAGCCTCCGTGGGTTCAAATCCCACCGCCACCGCCATATGAAACAAGGCAAAACGCCGGGTCAGCCGTCGAGGCCGACCCGGCGTTTCCGCACTTATGGGCAGGGATCAGTGTGCGCGCCGGCCGGACTGACGTGGATGGTCGCGGCCGTGAGACGGGGCACGAACCTCAGCAGGTGCTCCTCGGCGTGATGCGCCAGATCATGCGCCGCGCCCACCGTGATAGCCGGATCGACGGTCACGTCAGCTTCGGCACGCAGAGTGTGACCGATCCACCGGATACGAAGATCACGCACGCTGTCGATACCGTCCACTGAACGGATAGCGTCCACCGCCTGGTCCACCAGCTCCGGGTCCACCGCGTCCATTAAGCGGGCTCCGACCTGACGCACCGCCGAGCGCAACACGCCCAGGATCGCGACCGTGATCAGCAGACCGACCATCGGGTCGGCCCATCGCCAGCCGATCGCCACTCCGCCCACACCGAGCAGCACGGCGAGGCTGGTGAAGCCGTCCGTCCGTGCATGCAAACCGTCAGTCACCAGGGCCGCCGAGCCGATCCGACGACCGACCCGGATCCGGTACCGGGCGACCAGCTCGTTACCGGCGAAGCCAACGATGGCAGCGCCCGCCACGGCCCACAGATGCGTGATGCCTTCCGGATGAATCAGCCGCCGCACGGACTCATACGCCGCCAGCACCGACGACAACGCGATCATCGCCACCACGAACAGCCCGCCCAGGTCCTCCGCGCGCGCGTACCCGTACGTCAAACGCTTAGTCGGAGCGCGTCGCGCCAAAGCGAACGCGACCAGCAGCGGCACCGCCGTAAGCGAGTCGGCCACATTGTGCAAGGTGTCACCAAGCAATGCCACCGACCCCGACAACACCACCACCACGGCCTGGACCAAGGCCGTGACGCCCAGCCCGACCAGGCTCAGCAGCAGCGCACGACGCCCCGCCGCGTCAGCCTCCAACACGTCATCCACTTGATCGGCCGCATCGTGACTGTGCCCGCCCGCCGCCTCAGAAAGCTCATGCCACACACGCCGCCACCAACCCCCGTGGTCGTGGTCATGCGCGTGCGCGTGCTCATGCGGCTCCGACCGCCTGGCCGTCGTGTGCGACATGGCACCGAGAGTACGCACCCGCCTTCCTGCAAATACCTTGCAAAATAAGGCCGTTCAGCTCCAACGTTCCGAGTAGGCACCTTCAGGGGTGACGCCAATCGAACCTTGGCGGGTGCCGATCAGGAGTGACCCTCGGCGGGTAGTTCGGATATTGCGTCACTGGCCTGTCCGGTTCCTCGCGCACACGCAGACGCTGAATGCGAGCGCGCGTGCCGTGCCTGGCCATCTCCATATTGTCATCGGCAACCAAATCCTCGACTTAAGCCCACGGGGCGCATTCCCGACTGAGTGCCTAAGTGAGTGACAATCGCCCCGACGATCCCAGACTTTGACGGACTGCCAGCGACGGCATGTCAGCACCAGTTAGCTCAAATCGCGACCTGTGCGCCGAATGGCCGAGTAAGACGGCAGGCACGGAGAGCACACCAGGGATCCAGGGCGGCACACTGCGACCGTGACGGACGGCCACTTCCAGACGTGGGTCGACTCAATGTACCTACAGGACCCCGATCCGGCAGCGACGTCGGCCAACTCGGGCCACGAGGCTACGTGCGCCGCGCGGTGAGAAATGCGATCCAATTCCGCGCGAATAAGCCACTGACCGGAATTAATGAGCCGACCCACCTGAAACTCTGGGGTCAGACGCTGTAGTCGCGCGATGCTCCTGACCGAAGACAACCGGGATTGCCCCCGATCGGATGCCACAGCGGATCATCTCGACCGCGCGCTCAGCAAGTAACTCACGGCGAATCGCGAGGGTCGGGCGTCGGAATGCATCGACGAGGCGCTCGATGCCGCCATCTGCGAGACACCCAATAGGCCGACGCCAGCCGATTCAAACCAGGCTCGCCCCACCGAGGGCGCCGGCGACATTTTGTGAGTCCGCCAGAGTCAGTTCTCATGCCCGCATTGGATGGGGTGGAAGGACCGCTTGATAGTGCCGAGGTTGAGCGGGTTCATTGAATCGAGCACGCTGCGCGCGCTGGTGCCCAGTCTGTCGTCGCCGCGGCGAAACGTCGCTGCGAGGCAGTCCGTTCGGGCTCACCGATCCGGAACGTGCTCGCCAAGCTGGTCGACCTGCCCCTGGAGATAGTCGACGCGCTCCCACCACGACCGTGCTTCGTAGCGCAGCTACTGATCGAGCGTGCCGGGGGTAGTTCTTAAGTGGGAACGCGTCGCCGTCCGGAAGTTCGCGCGGCTTCATCTCGCGTTCCGGCCAGGCGGGTGTTCGTGGGTCGTCGCAACGGGGCGAGAACCTGCTCGCCGAGTTCACGACTGGCTCGGGCCTGGGCGACGACATCATCGACGCGAGCCGTCAGTTGAGGACCCTGACCGGTATCGAATCGCTCGCGCTGCTGGCGTTGTCGACGTTGTCGGTGCTGACCGCAACGACGCGGTAATCGCCGTTGGTCGGCTGGATGGTCCAGTTGACCAGGTAGTTGTTCAACGGGTTCGTCGACGGCGCGCCGATCTGCGTGCCGTTCGTGCAGGCGCCCGTCCATCCGGCGCAGTAGTAATACGTGACCGACTTGACGCCGGAGCCTGAGTCGGTGGGCGCGGGGTTGTCTGTCAGAGCGGCCGCTGACGTCGTTACCTTGACCGTGACGTTGAAGGCCGCTGATGCGCCGGAGCTGGCACCGTTCGGCGTCGAGGCGCTCAGCGTGACACCAAGCGCAGTCGTGCTGAACGTGATGCCGCCGAACGTGGCGAGTCCTGTGGCATCGGTGGATGCCGTGGCGCCGGGCGCGACGATCGAGCCGGCTGACGGCGCGACCGTCACCGCAATTCCTGGCGTCGCATTGCCGTACTGGTCGTTGACCCGAACGGTAACGCCGGGTGCCATTGCCGTTCCCACATATGCGTCGGATGGCCCCTGCACGAAGGTGACCGTGCTCGGCAATGCCGCACTGATGACGATGGAGCCGCTGGTGATCGCGCCCGAGTGGCTTTGGTTGGTCGCCGTGAGGGTGTACGTGCCGGCCGTGTTGAAGGTGATGCCGCTGAACGTCGCCACCCCAGCCGTTGCGGTGACCGTCGTCGCGCCTGAACTGATGCCGCCCGGGCCCGTCGCGACGCTCAATTTGATGCTGTCTGTCGCTCCAGTGCCGGAGGTGATCGCATTGCCATAGGCATCCCGAACCGACACGACGAAGTTGGTCAGAGCGACGCCGGCCGTGCCAGTCGCCGGCGGCACCGTCGAGAACGCCAGCGCCGTCGGTGCTGCAGGACTGATCGTGATCGTTCCGCTGGTTGCGGCGGTCATTCCCACCCGGTCGGTGTCAGCGGCGGAGAGGGTGTACGAACCAGCCGTCGTCAGCGTGATGCCAGTGAATGTGGCTACGCCTCCGGATGCCTGGACAGTGCCGAGGACAGTTCCAGATGACGGCCCGCTTGCGATGCTCAACCGGAGATGGTCCGTCGCAGTAGAACCGCCCGTGATAGTGGCGCCGCCCGCGTCTTGGATGGACGCCCGAATGATCCCCATCGCTGCACCAGCTGTGCCAGTTGACGGGGGTTGGGTCGTGAACGCAACCTTCGAGGCGCCGGTGATGGTCGTACTGCCAGAGCCGGGTGGTTGTTGGCCTTCGTTCGATGTGGCGACGCCAAAAGTGCTGTTCGGATAGGTATTAGCCACTGGGTTTGTGACTTCGACCGTTACCGTGCCGTTTGCCTTCTTCGGTATCGAGCAGCCTGATCCGAGAACCAACATCGCGACCCCGTTCGACGACGAAGTGCTTGCGACGCTGCAGGAGCTGAACCCGCCGCCGAGAGTCATGATCGGGGTGGCCGGGATCACGAACCTTGAATCGAAAATGACCGAGATCGTGTCGTTGGCGTGCAATGCGGCCCCGGCGGCGTTGCCCAAGCCGATACTGGCGGTCCAAGCGGCCGTCGCAAACGCAACGTTCGACGTGGTGGAGAACGTTGGCGGGTCGAGCGCTGCCGCGGGCGTCGCCAACACGATCCCGGCGGCGCTCGCGACGACCGTAACGAGAGCAGCGACGCCCCACCGGCTACGGGATTGGCTGCTAGCGACTCGGAACCTGCTCATCAGGAGTGTCCGTTCACGGTGGGGCGAGAGACGGTGGGCGGGGTTGCGTCCACGGCGATCAGGCTTGCGGGGCTGGTGGTCGCGTTGCCGAGGTTGTCCGTGGCGACGGCGACGATGCGGTAGGGGCCGTCAGCCAAGGCGGCGGTCGTCCACGGCTGGGTGATCAGCGTTCCGTTCGTGCTGTCGCACGTGCCGGTGGCTCCCGCGCAGTAGTAGAAGTCCACCGAGGCCACGCCGGCGGGGTCGGACGCGGCGTCGGTGAGGGTGACGTTCTCGTGGCTGACGTAGATCGGGTTGTTGCCGTAGGTCACCGTGGCGGCGACGGTCGGCGCAGACAGGTCCGGGCCGGACACGTCGTAGGTCACGGTGTTGTCGGTGCTGGTGGACGCGGTGTTGCCGTTGCCCGCGGCATCGTGCGCGGCGTTCGCGGCGATCGACGCGGTGACGGTGCCGCTGCCGGACATGCTCACTGCCACGTCGTAGGTCGTGCCGCTGCCGGTGACTGATGCGGTGCCGGCGGTGAGCGTCACGTCGGATGCGGTGAAGTCCGCGACCGACTCGCTGAATACAACGGCGAAGTGGATCGGTGACGTCGCGGTCGGGTCGGCCTGACCGCTTGCCTGATTAATTGTCACGCTCGGCGGAGTGGTGTCGCTCGCCACCGTCACGGTGTTGCTCGAAGGGCTGGTCGCGGTCCAGGTGTGGTAGATCGCTGTGACGACGTAGTGGTACGTGCCGTCCGGGACCGATGTGTCGCTGCACGATGTCGACGCGGTGTCGCAGGCCGGGAAAGAATCGCTCCCGCTGACCCGCGTCACGTGGTAGCTCTGCGCGAATTGGTCGGTGGACAACCTTGCTGCGTTCCACGTCACCGGGACCGTGCCGCTGCCGAGCGTGGCGGTCGCGACAACGTTTGTCGGCGGGTTGAGCGTCGCGGTTGTGGCGGAGGCCGACCCGGTGCCGGACGTAGTCCAGAAGGCCCACGAGATGCCGGCTCCGGCGAGGATGACCGCGACGGCAGTAGCTGGGATGAGAATGCGGCGACGGAGAAGCTTCATGATCAGCTCCCCTGTCCTGAGCCGGAGTAGGCGAGAGTGACCGTTGCGCCCTTGCAGCCGTCCTGGTTGGTGGCCGTGTCGATCATCGTGATCTTCGGCCAGGACGTCGATGGGACGCCCAGGTTCGACAGTGACGTGCTGCCGCGGCCCGGCACCACGAGTGGGTATGGCCCGCTGTACTGGGTCACCTTGTAGTCGGCGACGGAGCACACTCCGATGGCCGACGCGTTGCGGGCCACCGACTTCACGGTCACGGTCAGATTCGTGATCGACAGCTGCTGGTTGTTCGGGTTCGTGAGGAAGAGGTCCACCGGCTGGCTGACGCCCGGCGCCAACAACCCGGCGACGTCGCCGGAGATGCTGAAGTCCTTGCCCTTGGTCGTGATGTCGAGCTGCACGCTCGCGGAGGCGGACCGGCTGGTGTTGCTCGGGTCTCGGCCGGATGCGAGCAGGTTGAGGTTGTATGTGCCGCCATTGGTGGTGGACGCAGTGGTGATCTGCAAGGTGGCGGAGTTGCCAGTCGTCGGGTTCGGCGAGTACGTCGCCGCGGCGCCGGCGGGTAGTCCGCCGATGAGGCTGAAGGTGACCGGTGCGGGCAGGTTGACGCGCGCGAGTTGGATTGTGTACACGGCTGTCGAGCCGGGAGCAACGGAGACGGTCGCCGGCGTGGCGGTCATCGAAATCGAGCCTGAAAGCGGGACATTCACGGTGAGGCCGGCGGTCACCGAGCCGTTGATCTTGCCGCTGGTACCGGTCACGGTGAGCGTCGAATTGCCCGCCGGAGTGGTTGATGTGGTGGTCACGCTCATCGTCGAGGTCGCCTTGCCGCCCGACGTGAGAGTGATCGACGACGGTGCGAATGCGGCCGACGCGCCATTGGGCAGGCCGCTCGCGGACAGCGTCACTACACCGGCGAAGCCATTGGTGGACGTGACGGTGATTGTGTAGCTGACGGTCTGGCCGCGAGTGACCGACTGGCTGGCCGGAGATGTCTGCACGGTGATGCCGGGCTTCGCGGCCGCCGCCAGCGAGACCGTCGCGACGGTGCCAAGGACTGCCACGATGGCAGTGGCCAGCAAGAGCTTGGTTACGAGTCGGGCGGATCGAAGGGCGGGAAGAATGTGCTTACGCGACATGGTCTTCTGCTCCCTTCGGGAACTGCGGCTTGGAATGGATCAGCGTTGCTGGGGCGGGCAGCCCCCCGATCGCCCGCCCCAGGCAAAGCTGGTTGGAACTAGTTGCTGCTGAGCGTGAGCGTGATCGTCGCGCTCTTGCAGCTGTCCTGGTTGAGCGCGCTGTCGGCGAACACGATCGATCCCTTATTGCTCAGCGGGACAGCGGTCCCATGGCCGGCGATCGTCTGGTTCTCGCTCACAGGCGCCACCGTGAACCACGAGGCGTCACAGGTACCCGACGCGGACACCACGGTCGTGACCGTGCCGACCTGAAGGCTGGACGGTCCGGCGTTGTCTGCGGTGAAGCTGACCGGCAAGGACGTTCCGGGTGCTAGGAGGTCATTGTCGAAGCTCGCATGCAGGGCGATGTTTCCGTTGCTGGCAGCCACGGTGCCGTTGCCGGTGCCTGCACCGGTGGTGGTCCAGTAGGCGAGGGCGAGGCCTCCGCCGGCCAGAACGATGGCGACACCGGCAGTGATTGCGACGAGTTTCTTGTTCATGCGCATCTTGAATCTCCTTCTCCCATGAAGGGCGGATTAAAAGATGAGCGTCGGTTTCGCCTCTAGCTCCCCGCCGGACCGGGGGCGACCATATGCCCGGCGGATCTCTGCTCGCTCCGGCCCTTGATGGGCCGTTGAGGAAGACTTTGCTGAAGATTCACCGAGCCGGCATTCGGGTGATCGGTCGATCTTTCCGGCCGAACGGCCGACGAGTCGGCTGAACGGCCGACGTGGCGAAGGATTCGCGGCTTTAGCCTCCAACACAAGGTCACTAGGCGGCGACGGACGGTATGCGTCGCGAGCAGTGACGCCACCGAAGACGTCTTCGGTGCCGAGATCACAGATCGTCAGGAGCCGTCCGCGGCTGTGTCTCTGACCGGAATGTGTCGCGGAAAGCTGCATGGAGGTCGGTGCTTCGCCCTCCGTCTCGCTCCAACAGCGTGACCGTTCGCTTCAATGTCCTTGTACTGCTGGAGTTCCGCGCAACCCCGTGGTTAGTCTGACGCTCCGCTGTGCGGGGTCCGAGGCGTTACTCAGAACGATCCAGACCAGCGCTTCTGTGTTGGGACGCTCATCCGGCGCTGGGCAGTCACCCTCGCTCGAGATGTTCGGAAGCGGCGACCAGTGCGCCCTGTGCGGCTGCCCGGGCGGCCTCGTCACCGCCGTGGCCTCGGAGGATGAACGCGATTCCGACGGCGATGACAGCCCCGAGCACTGGCCCTGCGATATAGACCCAGTACGCGCTGAAATCGGCGCTGACGAGGTCCGGCCCGAAAGTGCGGGCCGGGTTCATTGAGGCGCCCGAGATCGGGCTGCCCCACAGGCCGGCCAAGGCGATGTAGCCGCCGACCCCCAAGGCCCCGAACACGCCCAGGTTCTGCGCGCCGGAAGCGGTGCCGAGGATCACGCTGACCAGGCCCAGCGTCAGGATCGTCTCCATCAGGAACGCGTCGCCGGAGGTGTACGACGCCGCCGGGTAATTTGAGCCGAAGGAGGAGGATACGTTAACAACAGCCTGCAGGAACCAGGCGGCGAGCGCGGCACCGCCCAACTGGACCACGATGTAGCCCGGGACCCGATGCCACGGGAAGTCCCCACGCAACGCGAAGGCGATGCTGACCGCCGGATTGAGGTGTGCGCCGGACACCTTGCCCATAAAGAGAATGACCGCGAGCACCATCAGCGCCGGTGCGGTCACGGCGGCGGCGCGGCTGATCGTGTTCGGGAAGGCTTGCCCCATCATGCCGCCGCCCGCGGCCACCAGTACCAGGAAGAACGTCCCCAACAGCTCCGAGAACAACCGCCGCCACTCCCGCGACGGATCCTGAAAGTCCTCAAAGATCGACGCAACTCGGGCGGCCCCCTGCTTCGCGAGTTCGTCGGCCGGACTGGCGGTTGCCGCCGCGCGCTCTGATCCGTCGCTCACGACGCACCCCTTCTCTACTAGGCCCCGGCTTTCCGTGAGGCAGACCCATGTCGCTGCGGGCACGACTGCTCCGCGGCGCTGCGCCAAGTGACCCATGGCGTGGATTCCGCTTCGGCATCACGATTTCACGCGAAAACGTCCTCGCCTTCATCCGCGGCGTATGAGCCCCCCCCCCCCCGCCAGCGAGACGCGCGGCTGCCCCCACGGCGCACCCCGACCGAATCCGCGGTGGGGAGGAGATCACTGAGCCGCCTGCCATGTGTACCCCGCTGGCGGGCGCCTCGGAGTCACTCAGCCAGCCTCACGATGGTCTTGGTGCGCGGCGGCGGGGTGTTGGCGGACGACCGAGAGGGATCCGGGCCGGGCGGTGGATCACCAGCCAGGAGGACGCCTATCGCATGTTCGGGTCGAGCGATCGAGCGCGCCCCTCTCGCAAGGCGGTACGGCGGGTCGAACAGGCGTACGAGGTCCGCAGTCTCATTCTCTAGTCTCATTTGCTCACGTCCACCCACGTCTGGCTCCATGGCCGAAACACGTCGGCGCTGGATTACCGGGTCCACGGACGTCCACGGCGGCTGCCGCGCCGAACTCGAAAGCGCGTGAGCTGCAAGCCTCCGTGGGTTCAATTCCCACCGCCACCGCCATATGAAACAAGCACATCGTTGATCATCTCTGTCGTAGCCGCGAGTGGTGGCGAGTGGTGACGGATCGAGCAGAGATGATCAAGACGCGATCGGAAATCTGGAGCGTCAGACCGCGGGATGCGTCCTGCGGCGTAATAGCACGACGCTCGTGCCGAGTACCCAGACGGGCACCGGGCCACAGGCAAGGCTTGAACGGCGCCTGCGTGCGGCCCAAACCCGCTGGCCACCCTGCGCCGGTGGGCTAGGACGTCAGAGCGTCGATGAGCTTGCTGATGTCGGGGACGCCCAGACCGGTCACCTCGTCGTAGCCCGGCCCGGCGTGGAAGGCGCCGTTCGTGCCGGAGGTGATATTCCGGAAGCACGGCGCACCGGCAAGCGGATACAACTGCGGGTTCAGGAATCCCATCGCCGGCTTGTTGGCCCGGGCCCGAGCCTCGTTGATCAAGGCGCAGAATCCCGCCCAGACCGGCGCACTCCAACTCGTTCCGCCGATCTGGATGGCCTTGCCGTTGAGGATCAGCAGCGCTCCCGTGTTCGGATCGGCGACGAGGCTGACATCCGGAACAAGTCGCTTGTCGCCGGCCGGCACACCGGCACCTTTCTGCCAAGCCGGCCGGGTGAAGAAGATGCTGGCACCCCCGCCGCTTCCGGCCCAAGCGGTTTCCGACGAGACCGCGCCTTGCGGCGTCATGCGCAGTGACGTGCCGCCAACGCCGATCACTGCCGGGTCTGACGACTCGTACTCGGCCTGTAGCGGACCATGCGAACCGTGACCGGTCTGATCGGGATTCGAGCCTGCATCACCGCTGGATACGAAGACGTTGACGCCCGCCGCTGCGAGCCTCAGGAACTTCTGGTGCTGGGTGGCGACCTCGCCGTTGGGGCCGCCCATGAACGTCTCGCCGAGGCCGAGGCTGATGGAGAGTTGGCGCATGCCGGGTTGGTGAGGCAGGTCGGCGATGATGCGGTCGAGTGCGCGATCGAGGGCAACGAACGACAACGAGCCGGTGGCGTATACCCGGACCTTTGCGCCGGGAGCGACGCCGCTGGCCCATTCGACGTCGAGTGTTTCCTCGCCCTCCGGCGCGCCGAGTGACCCACCGTCGACGTTGATCTTCTTGATCCGCGAGGCCTTGACGGTCAGCCCATTGGCCTTCCAGAAGGCGGTCAGGTCGGACGTCGTCGGGACGGTGTCGATCAGAATGGCGATCGTCTGGCCAGCCCCGGTCACGTCGAGGCCGTCTGCGCCGTAGGCCTTGAGGATCTCGGCGACCAGATATGGCGGCGAGTTCGGCACCTTCGCTGCTTGTGCCGCGGCTGCGTGCGGAACGATCGTGCGCAAATGCTTGTTGGCGTGGCGGAACGGCTGCAGGCCGACGATCGCCTGTACGCCTTCGCCGACGGCAGCTGGCAGGCTCGGCGCATTGCGGGCCGCGTTGAACGTGATGCCGTCCTTCGTCACCCGGGCCATGTCCACCTGCAGTTGCTTTGCCAGGTTATCGACCGTGGATGTTGTGTAGATGCTGGTGCCGTCGTCGGAAACGTGGTCGACGGAGAACCCGTGAGCCGTGAGCCATTCCTCCAGCTTGGTGCGGTCGGCGTCCGGTGCCTTGATCGCGGCGAGATCTTTCGCCGGCAGGACGTCGCCTCGCGCGACCTTTGCTTCCAGGTCGGCCTGCGCATCGGCCGGCAGCGCCAGGGAGAACATGACGTTCATCGTCTCGGCCATATGGTGACCTTCTGCCGCTTGCACGACCATCCCGCTGGGAGCCAGGCCGTCGGCGGGTGGCAACGGAACAACGCTGTCGTTGAACACTTTTCTGGTTGCCATGTCTCCTCCTTGGAGAATGCCGGTATCCGACGTCGGCAGTATGGGCGTCGTCGAAGTAGAGGACGAGCAACCGCGCCCTGATACATGCGCTAACCGGGCCGAGATCCCACTCGGCGGACGGGTGATCGGGCGGACCACCCGATTTACCCCGAGTCGGAGGGCGGCGCGGGAGCGGTCGTGGCGACGAAGTCGGCCACCACGTCGGCGAAGCGCTCGGCGTGCTTGTGGTGAGGCTGATGGGTCGAGCCGGGGAACAGTTCGAGCCGGCTATGAGGCAGGCGCCGGTGGGTGGCGTACGCGTGGCTGACCGGAATCACGTGATCGTCGCGCGACCACACGATCAAGGTCGGAACGTCGCGCGCGAAGTAGTCGACGTTCGGCTGGCGCTGTCCGGACGGCTTGATCACCGAGTGGAGCGTGGCGAAGAACGCCGCGCGGCCGTCCGGGCTCGACAGGCCGCGCCCGGCTCGACGCAGGTTGGTCACCGTGGCCGGCGGTAGCCGCAAGGCTCGGTGCAGGTGCGGAGTGCGGTACACGACCGCGGTTCTCCGGTTGACGAACAGGCGTAGCAGCGTGCGAGCCCCCGGCAGCGTTGCGGCGCGCAACACCGGGTGCACGTGCTTGCCCAGTCCGCCGCTCGAGACCAGGACGAGCCGCTCGAGGTAGGCCGGGTAGTTGTAGGCGACGTGCATCGCCGCGGCGCCGCCGAGCGAATGGCCGACGAAGGTGGCGCGCCGCACGCCGATCGCATCGAGCAGCTCGGCCAGGCTGCGCGCGAAACCGTCCAGTGAATAGCCGTACGCCGGCTTGTCGGACCTTCCGTGGCCGAGCAGGTCAGGGGCGATCACCCGCAGGCCGCGTTCGGCGAGAGCCGGGATCGCCAGCTCCCAGGTGCCGCTGTCGGACGCCAGCCCGTGGATGAGCACGAGAGCCGGAGCGTCCACCGGCCCGGCATCGACGAACGACAGCACGTGCCCGGACTGGCACACGATGCTTCGCCGCACCTCGGCATCCACCATGACGAGACGGTACGACGCGCGGCTGTCGCCCCGCCGTTGAGTGGTGCGTTATCCGTCGAGTGGTGCGTTACAACGCACCACTCGAGCCCAAACGCACCACTCAACGAGACGGGCGTGCCGCAGACCCAGGTCGAGCCGGCGTCCGGGCCTTGACATTTGCGGGCTTTGTGCAGTCTATTGGTGTAGACCAATCTGCCCTGTTCGAACCGTTTGCCGAAGGAATCGTCACGATGGTCTTCGCCGCACCCACCGTCCGCCGACTGTTCGCCTGTGCAAGCGCGCTGGCGCTGGTGATCACTGGAACCGTCGTCGCACCTGATCGTGTGTTCGCTGCGGCGGTATACGACCGGCAATTGGCAAGTCCGACCGGGCTGTTCCTGGTCAACGGGCCCGATCACGCGGCCGCGCAGCAGTTCGTCACCGAAGACGCGCAGGTGACCAAGGTCAGCGCGTACCTCGTAAGCAATTCCGCAGCAGGCACGTTGAACGCGGAGATTCGCACCGATGTCACCGACCCGGCAAGCGCGATCGCGCGCAGCTCGCTCGACATCGCGGCGATCGGTGGCGCCGGTGCAGGGTGGGTCAACTTTCCGGTCGACGTAACCGTGACGCCGGGTCAGCCGTACTACCTCGTCGTGCAGGCGGCCGGCGCGGCGGGCAACGTGGTGTGGAACGGTGCGCGGACGGCGATCCCCGCCGCGTTGCCGTCCTGGAACTACGACGTGAGCTACTGGGGTGGCTGGCAGGCATACGACTTCGACGCGTGGGTCGACTATCACGCCGCATTCGGCGTCGACCTCTCCGGCGCCGACGACTGTGCCGCGACGAATACGTGCTACAAAGCAGTCCCGCCCGGCGACCTGGTCGCGTACACGGCGGGCCTGCTCGGGAATGGACAGACGACAGTCGCGGTGTCACCTGTTCAGGCATACGGCGCGTCGTACGTTCCGGAGAGCAACGTGCTGCGTTTGCCCGACGGTGACTGGCGATACCTGCCGGCCGGCGCAAGCCAGCCGGTTACCGTCCCGGCCGGTGATCCGGGTGCCACGGCGCAGATTGATGCGTCTCGCTCGTGGCTGCGCGCTGGAACCATACCGGGGCGTACGGTGCAGCAGAAGTCCTTGTCGGCACGTGCGTTGCTGACCATGCATCTGTTGACCCAGTCGAATGGCGCTGTTGCCGCCGCGTGGTACGGAGCGTGGACGTACTCGTGGCCGCGTGACTCGGCGTTCGTGGCGGCTGCGCTGGCGCGCACCGGCCATTCGGATGACGCGTACCGGATCCTGACCTATAACGCGCAGACGCAACGCGCCGACGGCACCTGGGAGGCGCGCACGAAGCTGGACGGATCCGGGCCGCCGGACGGCCGGCATTGGCAACTTGACGCCAATGGCTGGATCCCGTGGGCGGTGTGGGAGTGGTACCAGGCCGCGCCCGCGAAGGATCGTCATAAGTTGCTGCAAGCGCTGTACCCGACGGTGCAGAAGGCGGCCGACTACGCCGCCAGCTCTCTCGACGACAGCGGATTGCCGCCCGCCGGCCCCGACTACTGGGAGGTCAGCACGACGACCCCCAACATCGGCACGGCGGCGCCGTTACTCGCAGGCCTGCACGCGTCAGCTGACCTTGCCCGAATCACTGGCCACCCCGCCGATGCGCAGGGGTGGAGCGACGCCGGCGACCGGTTGGCCGAGGGGATCGCGCGGCATTTTGCGCCGCTGGGTTACCCGCGAACCGTCGACGGTCTGCACGGCCGGGACTCAGCGGTTACCTTCATGGCTCCGCCGTTCAATTCCGCACCGGCCGGACTCACCGAGGCGATGTCGAGTACCTACCAGGCGCTCCTTCGCCCCAACGGGGGCGTCGTTCCCGGCAACGACCCCGACCACAACTGGACCAACACCTGGACTCCGGAGACCACGTTCTTCGCGCTTGCCTGGTCGGCTACCGGGCAGCAGCACAACGCGGAACAGGTCGTCACCTGGCTGCTGGAGCACCGCAACATGCTTGGCGAACTGCCCGAGCAGATCGACCCGGCCGGAGACCCAGCGTCGGTCGTGCCGCTCGCCTGGAGCGACGCACTGAGCGTGCTCACGCTGAGCCAACTCGACGGACGGCAGATCCCGGTTCCGCCAGCTCGCTGAGATATGCACGGCCGGCCGTCGCCAGGCTGACGCGGCGGCTGAGCCGGCGCCCGCTTTCCGTTTCGGTCGCGATGGCGCATGCGCGGGTTTAATTTACTTGACCGGTACAGTGCGCCTGGTTACTGTACCGGTCAAGAAGGCAAGACCCACGAATGGAGTTGGCGATGGACCTGCTGGCAACCGGGTTGGTTCTCGGGCGGGAAGACACGATGAGCGCCGCGCGAAGTGCGCTGCCGGATGCACCGGTGGTTGCCTTCGCTGAGCGCAGACGCGGCGCACGCGTCGACGTCGTGGCGCTGCTGCGACGTCTCGCTAGAGTCGTAGCGGCGCTCGTCCAAGGCACACCGATCCCGGCTCTGGGCGCGGCACCGGCGAACGGAGTTGGACCATGGGACGAGTCACGCTGCAGACGATTGCCGAACGCGTCGGCGTAAGCCGGATGACGGTGTCCAATGCGTTCTCGAACCCGGGCCAGCTCTCGGCAGACCTCCGCGAGCGAATTCTCGCTGTGGCTGACGAGCTCGGGTACGTGGGGCCTGATCCGGCGGGCCGGGCCCTGGCCAGCGGAACTGCCGGCAGCGTCGGGATTCTGCTGACAGACACGTTGAACTACGCGCTTACCGACGAAGTCGCCATGAACTTCCTGGGCGCGATCGCCGAAGAATTGGCGCCGACCGGGCTCTCGCTCACGCTGCTCTCGGCGTCGCCACCGTCCGGCGCGGTGCCGGCGAGAGATGTCGCGATCGACGGCGCAGTCGTGTATTCATGCAATCTCGAGTCGTCGGCGGTGAGCTGGCTGATGCGCCGTCGCCTGCCCATCGTGTTCGTGGATCAGCCGCCGGCGGCGGGTATTCCGAGCGTGAACATCGATGACCGTCTCGGGGCCGAAGCCGCCGCGCGGCACATCGTCGAGCTCGGGCATCGGCGCGTCGCCATCGTCACGTCCGGTCCAGGTGGCAAGTACGGCGTGCTCGACGACATAGCGGCCGCCAAGCTCGCCTACGTCGAAGGGCTCCGGATGCGCGGTTGGTTGGATGCGCTCGATGCCGCGGCTGTTCGGCCGACGATCATGCGCCAGCCGCACGGCGGTTCGCCCGAGGACGCCGGCTACGACGCCGGGCGCGCCCTGGTCGCCAGCGCGCCGAGGCCTACCGCGATCCTGTGTTTCTCAGACGCCATAGCCAGCGGAGTCATGCGGGCAATCCACGACGCAGGCCTGCAAGTCCCGGGCGACATCTCCGTCGTCGGCTTCGACGACAACCCCCTGGCCAGTCGCACGCGCCCGCCGCTCACCACCGTGCGGCAGGACGTCGTCGCCAAGGGGCAAGCCGCCGCTGCCGCCCTGACGGCGGCCATCGAGCGCAAGAAGGCCGGGGCAAAGCCCGAAGCCCGCAGCCGGCACCTGGTGCTACCCACCTCGCTCATCGTCCGTGACAGCACGGCGAAGCCAGCACGCCGCTCCGGCGCGTCCCGTCATGTGAGCGACGCGTCGAAGCGGTAGCAGCGAACGTCTCTTCGCGCAGGGTGCGCTATCGCGCTGGAGATCCGGCCGCGGTAGAACGCGACGGCATCGGACTAGGCAAGTACGATCCGTGACAGGATCGCTACTGCACGAGATCGGCCGTCCGAGCTGGTCGTTCGGCGGAGAACCAGGCTGGGAGGGCCAATGACTGATGAGATCGTGTACCGCAACGCCAACCACTTCGCCTTCGAAGGCGAGGGAGTGTCAGGCGTCATCGATACGACCTCGTTCGCCGGCGAGCCGACCGGGTCTATCGCGGTGGACGGCGGCGACCCGCACCGCATCGCCGTAACCGAAGCGTCGTGGGGCTGGACGGGCGAGGCGTTGGTGGACGAGGTCGAGGACGCATTCACCAGCACCATCACAGTCATCGTGCCGCACGTGCACACCGAAACCGGCGGCGAGACGTTCGACGGGATCGCGATCCTCGTGACACACCGGTCGAGTTTCGGCGGCCCTGCCCTGATCAAGGGCGTGCTCGAAAGCTACGAGGTCCGGCACGTCTCCGGTACGGCGGCCTCGGTTGCGAGCGTGGGCGGCAACGCTACGTAAGTTGCCGGTGGTGCACCGAGGAAATCGCGCCTTCCTCGAACTCGAGGATGCCGGCGGACTCCAGTTGCGACAGGTTCGAACGAAGCGCTGCGTAGGGAGTGGTCGGCGGGATGTCGACCGCCCAATGGTTCTCGACGGTCGTGACCTCCCAATCGCAGTTGTACTCGGTCAGCAGGGCCGAGGCGCGCGGGGCCGATCGCTCGTCCTCGAGCAGGATTCGTACGGTCGAATGACCTGACTCGCGCACGACGCTTTCGAACATCAGCTCTTCTCGGACCCGGTCGATGCCCACGTGAATGATGTCGTCATAAGAGATGCCGCGCGCGAAGAAGGGAATGCTCTTCACCTGGCCCTCGGATTTGACAGCTGTCTTCTGAACGAAGATTCGCTCGGTCGAGAAGGGCGGCCAGGTGGCACTGACTTCGGGCAGGTCGACGCTCACTTTGAACAGCCGGTCCGCTCCGTTGTCGTCAGGTCTGGACATTCAGCACCACGCTTCACCGGCGGACGAACGCACTACAGCCACTCCCTCAACTCATCGTCCCAGTCTCCCAGGGTCTTATCTGACTTGTCGCGATTGCATCGCCTGCACGCCACGCGGCCGTTCGGCGGGCTTCCCTCGCCACCGCGCGACTTCGGGTACTCGTGATCGATCTGCGCGTCGTCGGGCTTGCCCGGAACTCCGCTCTTGGACGGACGGCGCTGGACATCCTGTCCGCAGTAGTCGCACTTGTGCTTGCCGCCGTTGCGCTCGAGGTTCTCCTCGTACACCTTGTCGCGGCCCGAGTCGGTGAAGTCCTTGCCCGCCCGTTTGCCTTGCTTCGCCGCGGTCGTTCCGGCGTCACGGCCGGCGCCCTCGGCGGCATCCTTACCGGCGTCCTTCTCGGTCGTCTCGAAGGCGTCCTTCGCGACCTTGGCAATGACGCCCTCAACCGCCTCGCCGGCCTCCTCGCTCACCCTAACCAAGGACGACCTCCATGGCCTCGCTGATCAGCAGGTTGATCACCATGTCGGTGAGCTTCTTGAAGACCGGAATCTCGAGCAGCGATGCGCCGAACGTCGGGATCGCGGTGGTGAGCGCTTCGGCGATCTCGGCGATCAGGATGGCCACCTGCACGATCACGTTGATCTTCAATGCCAGCACGACGGCCGCGCAGACGATGAGCGCTCCGCCCACCGCGAGAGACCCGTTCGTGCCGGCATGGCAGCTCTTGGACGGGGCGTCGTCAGCCGACCAGTACCGCCGAAACGCCTCGATCGCCTCGCCGCGGTTCGCCGACCACGCGAGGGCCGCGGACGTGTCGGCGTCCTTAGCGATCTGGTCGACCTTCGAGCTGAAGTCGATCCATTGTTGGCCGAGCTCGAACAGCTTGGTCTCGTCGGACTTCGGCCAGATGTAGCCCAACTCGTTGAGCAGGTCGGCCATTTCGCCGGGAAGCATCAGTCCCATCGCGACTACTCGGCCCTGCCGCCGAAGCTGTCGGCGGTGTCCTGCTCGGTGTCGTCGTACATGTCGGCCATGGCGCCGAGTCCGTCGGCGATCTTCTGGTAGCCCTTGCTCGTCGAGGTGAAGGAGTCGTCGGCGATATCACTCGCCGCCCCGTACGACGCGCCGATCAGCCCGCCGACCATGTCGTCGCCGAAGATGTCGCCCATGCCGTCGGACGAAGCCTTCAGCGCGTGCCACGTGTCGGACAGGCTGTGCGCAGCGTCCGCGACGCCCTTGCCGGCAGATCGCAGCGAGCCGGGCTCGATGTCGAATCCGGACGTCATCGGCTACCGCCCGCGAAGCTGCGCGACGACATCGTTGAGGACGCTGCCGAACGAGGCCATTTCGCGAAGCGACTCCTGTTGTAGTTCCTGCAAGGTGGAGGCGAGCGCGGCCGGATCGACCGAGCCGGGAGCGCGCGATGCTGCGCGCAGCTTGCGAATGGCGTCGTTGGTGGCCACGACGATGTTCTCGCAGACCTCGTCGATGCCCTCGCGCAGCAGCTTCGGGTCGACCTTGATCTCGCTCAACTCGCCCGCCGGGGACATCGTCACCCGGACCATGCCTTCGGCCGCCTCGGCGACAACGGGTTCAGCGGCGGTGGGCGATTCATCGCCCGCTGCGTCGGCGACGGCCTGGCGGGCCCGGCTGAGCAGGGCGTCGAATTCGTCGCCTCGGATGCCACTCGTCACGGTTCCCCCCGAAGGATCAGAACGGATCATCGCGACATTACCGCAGAGCGCAACCTTGCTAGGCGCGCCGAACGCGCCTTCGCCGGGCCGGCAGTAACGGCCGACCCGGCGAGTGCTGCGATACGTCAGGGGGTCCGGTAAGTCAGGATGACGATGCCGGACTTGAGCGGCGTCGTGTCGACGAGGTTGAACGTCTTCGCCGATCCCTCGCGGAACAGCAGGTCCTGCGGGCGGGCGTTGCCGATGAAGAACGGGTGCACCCACAGCCGCAACTCGTCGAGCAGGCCGAGCGCCATCAGCGTGTGCGACAGCTGGCCGAAGCCGTACTGCACGATGTCCTTACCCGGCTGGCCTTTGAGTCGCTTGATCTCGTCGACCACGTCCGTGCTGATCACCGTCGTGTTGGCCCACTCCGGATCGTGCAGCGTGGACGAGACGACGTACTTGGGCATGGTGTTGATCTTGTCGCTGTACGGGTCTCCCGACCGCGTCGGCCACACCGGCGCGAAGCCGTCGTACGTGTGCCGCCCCATGAGCAGCGCGTCGCAGGCGTGCAGCAGGTCGGTCTGGATGGTGACCGCCGTGGGGTCCTCGACCTCGAGCGATGGCCACAGGTGCGGGTTCTCGATCACGCCGTCGAGTGAGACGTACGTCGAGTTGATGATGCGTCGCACGGGTTTCTCCTTGTCTGGAAGGGTGATCGGCTTATCGAGTGGGACGAATGTTCTGGTTCAGGTGGAAGACGTTGTGCGGGTCGTAGGCGTTTTTGAGACTCGTCAAGCGGGCCAGCTTCTTCGCCGGGTAGGCGCGGCGCACACCTTCGGCGCCCTCGTCGCTGAGCATGTTGACGTACACCCCGCTGGCGAACGGTTCGAGCGCGGCGGCGCAGCGCCGGGCCACGGCCATCCGGGCGTGATCCTCGGCCGGGTCCGTCCAGCGGGTGCCGGTGCTGAACTCGAACAGCGTGCCGCGATGGCTGAACGCTGCGTCATCGTCGGGCACATCGGCGATCGCCCCGCCGTGCGCCTGCAGGTCGACGTTCGGCAGGTTCTCGCCACCACCCGGCCCGCCCCCGCGGGTCAGGAACGCCTCGATCGCCTCGTCGGGGAACTGCCTGAGGTAGTGGCCTTTCGAGTACCGCCGGAACGCATGGCGGCCGACCATGTCGTCACTGGTCTGCAGTTCGAGGTAGGACATCTCCGACACGCTCTCAGCCACCGGGCGTCCGAGCGAACGCATTGCGGGCAGGAGGCGCCGGCCGGCTGCAGGATCGCCCACCCAGACGAACCCGACGGTAGCCAGGCCGTCGCCGCCGACCGAGGCGGTGAATGTTGCCTGCCGTGGCGCGACGGCGTTGAGGTCGCGCCAGCCGCGCAGCACGGGCAGAGCGTCCTCGATCCGGAATGAGTACTCGGCCACGAGCGTCCGCGTGCCGACCGGGTGCAACTGAAACTCGAACTCGGTGACGACGCCGAAGTTGCCGCCGCCGCCGCGCAGCCCCCAGAACAGGTCCGGGTTCTCGGTGCGGCTGGCGCGAACGACGTTGCCGCCCGCGGTCACCATCTCGTAGGAGAGCACGTTGTCGCAGGCCAGCCCGTACTGGCGAGCCAACCAGCCCATGCCACCGCCGAGGGTCAGCCCGCCGACACCGGTGTGCGAGACGTTGCCCGCGGTCGTGGCCAGGCCGTAGCGCTGCGACTCGCGGTCCAGCGCCCCGAGTAGCGCGCCGCCCTGCACCCACGCGCGGCGCCGCGCCGGGTCGACCCGGACGCCGCCCATCGGGGTCAGGTCGATCATGAGGCCGTCGTGCGGGACGGCCATGCCGAGGATGCTGTGCCCACCGCAGCGCACGCCGATCTCCAGGTCGAGTTCGCGGGCAGTGCGCACGGCGGTGACCACGTCGTCCACGCTTGCGCAGCGGATGATCATCCGCGGCCGCCGATCGACGATCGCGTTCCAGACGGTGCGGGCGTCGTCGTAACCCGCGTCGCGCGGCAGCAGCAGTTGCCCGTCGAGCTGATGTAGTCGATGGTTCCCCGTCGTCATCATGTCAACGAGGCTGTCAGCAATCGGTATGCGGGATAAGATCCAATCCAATGGCCGGATTGCGGACCAATTCTCGTCTCGGGGGCGACCTGCTCATCGCGCTCCAGCGCGATGGCGGCATCCCGCTGCACCGGCAGATCGAGGCGTCGATCCGCGACGGCATCCGGTCGGGACGACTCCGGCTGGGCACCGCACTGCCGCCCACGCGCACCATCGCCGCCGACCTCGGCGTATCGCGCGGCGTTGTCGTCGAGGCGTACCAGCAACTGGTCGCCGAGGGGTACCTGACCAGCCACACCGGCGGGTACACGCAGGTCGCGATCGGGCCCGAGGTCGTACCGGAGCCGGCGATCGCGGGCCGCGCCGGCCCCGCCCTGACGATCGACTTCGGCTACGGCCGCGCCGACGTGTCCAACTTCCCGCGCGCGGCGTGGCTGCGCTCGATCCGCAAGGTGCTGACCGAAGCCCCCAACGACCGGTTCGGCTATCTCAGCGGACATGGGGTGCCCGAACTGCAGGTGGCGCTGGCCGATTACCTGAACCGGGTGCGCGGCACGTCGGCCAAACCCGACAACGTCGTGATCTGCAACGGCTACGCGCAGGGCGTCACGCTGCTCATCCAGGTGCTGGCAAGGTCAGGGGTGAAGCGGCTGGCCGTCGAGGATCCATCCGCGGACGACGACGCCCGCGTGGTTGCTGCATCCGTCGGTGTCGAGGTGGTGGGCGTCCCCGTCGACGGCGACGGCATCCGCGTCGATGTGCTCGAACGCAGCGCTGTTGACGCCGTGATCCTGACGCCGTCGCACCAGTGGCCGACCGGCGCGGTGCTCTCGGCCGAGGCTCGTGCGGCCGTGCTGCGCTGGGCCGTCCGGCGGCAGGCCGTGATCATCGAGGACGACTACGACGCCGAGTACCGCTACGACCGAGCCCCGATCGGGGCCGTTCAGGGCCTGGCCCCCGACCAGGTCGTCTACGCGGGCACGGCGAGCAAGACACTGGCGCCCGGGTTGCGGCTCGGCTGGCTGGTGGTGCCGGGCCGTCTGGTTTCGCAGGTCGCCGAGGCGAAGGTGATCGCCGATCGCGGCTCGCCGGTGATCGACCAGCTCGCGTTCGCAGACTTTCTCTCACGCGGCGAATTCGACCGCCATCTGCGACGTATGCGCCCCGTGTACCGGCGTCGCCGCGACGCGCTGCTGGCCGCCCTGGGCGAGTGCGTCCCGGATCTGGTGCCGGCCGGGGTGTCGGCGGGGCTGCACCTCGTCACCTGGCTGCCGCCCGGGCTCGACGAGTCGACGGTGGTCGAGGCGGCCGCGCGGCGTGGGCTGGGCGTCTACGGCGTCACGCCCTACCGCATAGCCAGCAAAGGGCCGGGCGGGTTGATCTTCGGATACGCCACCCTGAGCGAGCGCACCATCGCCGAAGGCATCGGCATTCTTGCCACCGTGATCGACGAACTGCGTCCGCGCTAACGCGCCGTGCGTCCCCGGTTTCTCGAGTTTCCCGTGTCTCAACTGGAGAGACGGGCGGTGCGGAGGGGACGGGCGGGGTCACGTTCGGATGAAGCGGAACACGGTCGCGTAGTGACGTTCCTCGGCGTGGTCGAGCCAGATCATCGAGCCGTCCTCGCGTGCCGCGGCGTCGCCGGCGACGTGATGCGTCGAGGGTTCGAGGCCGACGGCGTAGGAGCCCTCGCGCAGGTTGAGCCACTCGAAGAACGCCGGGAACGCGACCGGGTCGAAGTCGAGTTCGAATGCTCGTCCGAGCTTGTCGTTGACGATGCGCGCTCGGGTCCGCCCGTCGTCGTCCGGGGTGAGCCGGTGCTCGTACACCTGCTCGACGAAGCCGGCCTGCGGACCGGGGAACGTGAGGTGTGAGATCGCCTGGGCCTCGACGCTGTCGGTGCGCCACGGCGTCTCGGCGACGGATGCCTCGAACGTGCTTCCCTCGTCGAGCAATGGCCAGCCGACGTTGATGTGGTAGAGGAACATGTGCGGGGTGCGGTCGAATCCGGCATTGATCACCGTGTCGGAGAGGCGGATCTCGGTGCCGCCGAGGTCGGCCTCGATGCGGCGCCGCAGCACGAGATGCTCGCCGAAGATCGCCGCCTGGCGCACCTCGCCCTCGGCCCAGAGCGTGCAGCGCTCTCCGTCCCAAGACTCGCCGTAGCCGGTCAGCCGGGCCGGGATATTGCCCACCCGCCCGTGCAACCCGTGCCGGACCGTCTGCCGTGGCGGGTAGTGGTACTGCGACGCGTCCACGTCGCCACCGAACAGGGTGTGGTCGAGCCCGGCGGTCACGACGAGGCCGGACATGCTGCGCAGCCACGACAGGCCGTCCTCGTCGTTGTTCTCGTGCAGGCCCGGATGGCGAAAGCCCGTCGCCGAGCGCCAGCCGACACTGTGGTCGTCGAACTCTGCTGTGCCGATGTCCATCGCCCGATCGACGAGCACGTCGAAGCGCAGTCCGCCGCCGGTGCGGAACTCCAGCGCGCGGATGCCGCGTTCGAGGCCGTCGTCGAGCACGACGGCGCGTACACCGCCGGCGGCGGCGATGTCGCCCGCACGGCGGGCCAAGGCCAGCCGGTTCATGCCATCACCCATCCGCCGTTGACCTCGATCGTCTGGCCGGTGACGAACGACGAGTCGGCGCCGCTCAGGAACGACACGACGGCCGCGAGTTCGTCCGGCGTCCCGCGTCGCTTGAGCGACTGCTGGTCGAGTACGTGCTGGTTGTACGCGGCCGGGTCGTCGTAGATCTGCTCGGCGGCCGTGGGGAATGCACCGGGCGAGACGGCATTGACGCGGATCTCGAGCGGGCCCAGTTCGCGGGCCAGAGCGCGGGTCATGGCCGTGACCGCCCCTTTGGTCGCGACGTAGGAGGCCAGGTTCGGCCAGCCGCCGTGCATCGTGATCGATGCGATGTTGACGATCGTGCCGCCGCCGATGCCGGCCATCTGCCGGGCCGCGGCCTGCGCGCACAGCCAATATCCGCGTTGATTCACGGCGTGCACGTTGTCGTACTCGTCAACGGCGATATCGACGAAGGGTGTCGTGGGGTAGATCGCCGCGTTGTTGACGAGGACGCCCACCGGGCCGGCGTCCTGGAACATCCTTGTGATGTCGGCCGGGTCGCGAAGATCCACCGTGTACGCCGTGCCGTCAACCTCCTTCGCGGTGGTCTCGACGGCGGTGGCGTCGATGTCGCAGGCGGCAACGGCGTGGCCGTCGGCGGCGAGGCGCCGGGCGATGGCGCGTCCGAGTGAGCCGCCCGCTCCGGTGACGAGCGCTGTGCTCATGCGCTGATCCTTTCGATGCGCTCCAGAATGTGCCGGTGCGGCGCCTGCTCCAGCAGGCCTTCGCGAATCGCCGCGGACGCGCGGGATTGGAACTCGATGTAGCCGGCGTAGCGCGGCCGCACCCATGCCGCCTCGACGGTGGCGACCGTGCCGCGATAGAACCCGCCCACCTGCCAGGCGGCGCGCAGCGAGCTTTGCCCGCCCCACTCGGCATATCCGTCGATCTGCACGGCCGGGGACACCAGCCGCCGCAGCTGTGCCCGCGCGGCGTCGAGGTCGGTGCACGACCGGGTGACCGCGACGCCCGTGCCGCCCAGGACGCTTCCGATCCCGCCCGGGCCGCTGGGCGCGTCGAAGGCGTCGAGTTGCCGGTAGGTCACGTAGCCGAACACGAGCGGGCAGTACTCGGGGCCGCCGGGGGAGCTCATTGCGTCCAGGATGGCGATCGGGTTGTGCTGGGAAAGCTCACGATCCGCGTGCGCGAGCAGTCGGGCCATGACCCCGAGCGCGGCCAGCGGATCGCGCAGTGCGATGCCGATGGCCTCGTACATCAACAGCGCGTGCGGGCCGCCGAGGCAGAGCGTGGTGTTGTGCCGAGCGGCCGCGGCGAGCGCGGCGCCCCAGGTGCGCGGGCGTTCGGCCATGCGCACAGTGGCAACAGCGACCTGGGCGGCCGCATCGAGGGGGAGCGCCCACTGCCGGCCGTCCACCGTGTAGCTGCCGAATGATGCGCCGACGGTGGCGTCCCGGTAGCCGGCCAGCTCATCGGCATCGAAGAGATTGTCCAGTGGTTGCAGGCTGTCTGCCGCGATCGCGTCGCCGAGACCGGGATGGTCGATGACGATCAGGTCGTAATCGTTGACGAGTTCGGACAACGGGCGCGACTCGAAGTCCTCGAGCGGCTGGCGATTCCACGTCATGCCGCCGAGCCGGTCGAGCACGGCATAGCCCCTCGGGTGGTCCCAGGTCAGCCCGCGCAAACTCACCGCTGCACCCCGGAGATGACGCCCCGTTCGAACAGGCCGGTCACGGACGCGTCGTCGTAGCCAAGGTCGGTTAGCACCTCACCGGTGTGCTGGCCGACGAGTGGGGCACCGCGCACGACGGACGGCGGCGATGCGCTGAACCGGTACGGAAATCCCGGCGTAGTCACCGGTCCCTCCGTCGGGTGGTCGTAGCTGACGAACGAGCCGTTGTGCTGCACCTGCGGATCGGACAGTAGGTCGGCGTATGTGTAGACCGGGCCGACCCAAATGCCGTTGTCTTGCAGGATCTTCAGCCATTCCTGCGTGCTTTGCCGGGTCAGCGCCTGACGAACGATCGCAGTGATCTCGTCGCGTCTGGTGAAGCCCTCGACGTGATCGTCCATCGCCCTCAACTCGTCGCTGCCGAGTACCTCACCGAGTACCTTCAGGCTCGGCATTGCGAGCGCGATATAGCCGTCGGCGGTGGCGAATGTTCCGTAGGGCGCGCGGATGTAGGTGTGCGCGTGCAGCTCCGCACCTCGCTGCTGCGCCACCTGCCCGACCGTGTAAACCGTGAGTTCCTGCGCCTGCACGGCGATGGCCGCGTCGAGCATGTTGACCGTGACCAGTTGGCCTTCGCCGGTGCGTTCGCGGTGCAGCATTGCCGCGAGCGCTCCCTCGAAAGCGCTGTACGCGGTGATCGCGTCTATGGCGTAGGTGCCAGCAGGCGATGGCGGGTCGGATTCGCGGCCCACGCTGTACATCGCGCCGCTCATTGCCTGAAGCAACAGATCCTGCCCGGGCCGGTTCGCGTAGGGGCCGCTCTCGCCGTAGCCCGACATCGAGACGTAGACGATGTCCGGACGCACCGCGCGGACCGACTCGTAGTCGACGCCGAGCCGTTCCGCCACACCGGGGCGATAGTTCTGCAGGAACACGTCGCTCGTCCGCGCAAGCGCGAGCACGATCTGATGCCCTTCAGGCGTTTTGAGGTTGACGGCCAGGCTGCGCTTGTTGCGGTTCAGAGCGAGAAAGGATGCGTTGACCTCGTTGCCGGTAGCCCCGCCCGCGGGTGCGTGGCGTTGCCACTCGCCCCCGACCGGTTCGACCTTGACGACGTCGGCGCCGAGGTCGCCAAGTCTCATCGCGGCAAGCGGTCCGGCCATCGCGATCGAAAGATCGACGACCCGGTAGCCGGTGAGGATGCCCACTATCGCCCCTGGAATGTCGGCGCACGTCGTTCTGCGAACGCGGCGCGCCCCTCGGCCGCATCCTGCGTCGCGAAGCAGATCGTCTGCAGATGCCGCTCATAGGCGATGGCGTTGCCGAGTGGCATTTCGTACGCGGCGCGGATGTTCAGCTTCGCGGTCTGGGCGGCGACCGGCCCACGACTGGCGATCGTGTCCGCGAGCATTCGGGCCCGCTTGGCCAGCGCGTCGTCTGGAACGACGTCGCTGACGAGTCGCCATTGCAGTGCAGTCTGCGCGTCGATCGGCTCGCCGGTGAGCAGCATGACGGCGGCGTTGCTCGGCCCGGCGCTGTGCGCGAGCAGCGCCGACTGCCCGCTGCCGCCGACCCAGCCCAGCTTGATCTCTGGCGCTGAGAAACTGGCGGAGTCGGCGGCCAGCCTGATGTCGCAGGCGAGTGCGAGTTCCAGGCCGCCGCCGAATGCGTACCCGTTGACTGCGGCGATCACGGGCTTGCGCAGGGTGCGCAGGATGTCGCCGTAGTCGTGGCGATTGCCGAAGTCCCACGGTGTCGGGTAGTCGTCCAGCGTGGCGATGTCGCTGCCGGCGCAGAACGCTCGCCCCGTACCGGTAAGTATGGCGACGCGGACGTCCGTGGCATTGATAGCGGCGACATGCTCGGCCAAATCCGCCGTCATCGCCGGCGTCAATGCGTTGAGCTTCTCTGGACGGTCAAGTGTGATCGTCGCGATATGCCCGTCGATATCGAGGTGTACCTGTGCGGATGTCATCGTCGTGTGCGCCCCCGGCCGGATTCGATCTCACGCCGGACGTCGGCCCGCGCCGTCTCGACTATGTCGTGCATTGCCTGCTCGGCCTTTCGGTGATGGCCTCGCCGGATCGCGACGGCGACCTGTTCGTGGTTGGGCAGCGTCTGCGCGTTGTGGCCGACCGACTGCGTGTGCAACGGCCGTATTGCCTCGAACGCGATGCTCGCGACGTCGTGGATGTACAACAGCAGATCGTTGTTCGCCGCGACGAACACCGCACGGTGAAAGGCAAGATCGGCCTCGATGAACGAGTCCGGGTCGTCGACCGTTGCCCAAAGCTCGGACATGGCCGCGGTGACGGTGCGACGCTGCGCCGTGCTGGCCGACTCTGCGGCGAGCCGGGCAGCGCCTGGTTCGAGTGCCACGCGCAGGTCGGCCAGCACTTTTACGTCGTCGGCCGATGCGGCCGGGGAGTACCGCCACCGCAGCACGTCCGGATCGAGGAGGTTCCACGACTCGCGGGGCCGCACCAAAGTGCCAGCGCTGGTGCGGCTTTCCAGCAATCCCTTTCCGGCAAGCACTTTCACGCCCTCGCGCAGCGCGGACCGGCCCACGTCGAACTGGCCGACCAGTTCGTCCTCGGTCGGGACAGCCGCACCTGGTGGCAGCTTCCCGCGGACGATCTGCGCGCCGAGGCCGTGGACGACCTGCGCGTGGCGAGCCTGCTCGGGATAGGCGGCAGTCACGGTGTCCTCCGGTTGGGGCGGTGGACCGACCGCCTGACCGTAGCAGTTCATCTGATGAAGCGCGAGCTTCATCAGATGAAGCCTGGACGGGCCGATACCTGCCCGGTTACCCTCTCGGCCATGCAGCTGGTCAGGTTCACCACCGAATCCACTCCGCAACTCGGGATTCTGGACGGCGGAGTCGTCACCGCGCTCACCGGCGTCGACACGCTCGCCGCGCTGCTTGCCTTGCCGTACAAGGAGATTCGAGCTGCGTGCGCATCCGCGGCTGGCCCGGCGCTGCCGCTCGACCGGGTGCGGCTGCTCGCGCCGGCGGACGGCCGCTGCGAGATCTGGGCCGCAGGCGTCACCTACGAACGCTCGCGTGACGCGCGAGTGCTGGAGAGCAAGGAGTCCGCGGACGTCTACGACCGGGTGTACTCGGCCGAGCGTCCCGAGCTGTTCTTCAAGTCTGTGGCTTGGCGCGCGGTCGGCCCGGGTGGTTCGGTCAGCGTGCGGGCCGACTCGGATATCGACGTGCCGGAACCGGAGCTCGCGGTCGTGCTCAACCGGGACGCCGAGGTGGTGGGCTACACGATCTGCAACGACATGAGTTCCCGCTCGATCGAAGGCGAGAATCCGCTGTATTTGCCGCAGGCGAAGATCTACCTCGGCGGCTGCGCGATCGGCCCAGGCATCCGGCCGGCGTGGGAGGTTGCCGACGCATACGCGCTCACCATCGAGATGACGATCGAGCGCGACGGCGATGTTGCCTGGAGCGGCAGCGCCAGTACGGCCAGGCTGCACCGCCGCATTGACGAACTCGTCGGGTACCTGTTCCGCGAGAACGACTTCCCGGACGGCGCAATCCTGTCGACCGGCACGAGCGTGGTGCCTGATCTTCCGTTCACGCTGCACGCAGGCGACGAGATTCGCATCGACATCAGCGAGGTTGGCACGCTGGTGAACGGCGTCGTCCGCGGCAAGCACGCCCTGCCGTACCGCTGAATTCATGGGGTTGGCAGGCCGATCGAGGCCGGCCCAAGCTGCTTGCTGGCCGTTGCCGCGGTTGGTAAAGGTTTCGGCCGACGTCGGTGCGACTGTCACCGAGTGCCGGTCGTCGCCGGTTACCACCTGCACCTGCTGTCCGGTCCACGGATTGCGCATCGTGATGGGCGCATTCGACCCCGCCTCGAGGGCCACCGTCACGAGGTCGCCGCCGTGCACCTGGACGTCGACCTTGTGCGTGTCGGCCGACTGATTCCACGACATCCCAATGACGTCCTGGTTCGTGGCATCCGCTTCGGGAGGCAGTTGCTGGGTCTGGGTGGCTGCGTCGGTGCGCGGGAAGGGCATCAGCTTCGCGACTGCGGCGTCGAGTCGACCGGCGAGGTCTCTGTCGCGGTGCAGCAACCGGGCCGCCTGCGCGATCGCCGGGAACGCCGCGCGCATCGCGGCGATGTCCGTGGTCGGGTCCGTGACGTCCCACTGGGTTTCATGCGCATTGGACGGGCTGGTGTGCAGGTTGCTTGCGGCGGTGCATGGGGAACCTCCTGAAGTGCTGCGGCCACTGATCGCGCGGCTTTGGTGTGCGACGGGCGGGCGGCAGTGGTCGTCGTCGCTCAGGCGAAGAGCCAGCGTTAATCGATTAGAAATCGTCGATTAGTGAGCGAAAGTAGCGAGGTCCTCGTTGCGGGTCAATACCCCCGCCGGCGCACGCTTGCTCCGGCGTTGGCCGGTTTGCGTTGCGCGGCGAGTTGCGCGCGTGGACGTTGGGCTGACCAGATCTAGCGAAAGTGCGTGATCCCAGCGGGGAAGTGCGAGCGTCCGCCCGGCACCGGCGAGTCGGCTGGCACCGGGGTGCCAGCCGGTAGCAGGCCCGCGTGCAGCATGTCGGCCCAGACCGCGGGCGGGACGGCCCGTTCGAGTTCGCCGACGTTCTCGCCCAACTCGTCCGCGCCGGCCGATCCGCTCAGCACGCAGCACACGGCCGGATGCCCGAACGGGAACTGCAGCGCGGCCGCCTTCAGGGAGACACCGTGCCTGCGGCAGATTGCCTGCAGCGCCCGGGCCCGGGCCAGGGCGTCGGGCGGCGCGGCCCGGTAGTCGAATCGGGCGGCCGGCCGAGGATCGGCGAGCAGCCCGCTGTTGTACACCCCGCCGATCACGACGCCGACCGAATGCTGCGTGCACAGCGGCAATAGCCCAGCGAGCGCCGACCGGTCGAGCAGGGTGTACCGCCCGGCCAACAGGATCAGGTCGAGCAGGCCGGTACGGACGAAGCGGGCCAGCGCGGCGGGGTCGGCCATGCCCACGCCGATGGCACGCACCGCGCCCTGCGAGCGAAGCTCCGCCAGTGCGGGAAGCGCCTCGTCCAGCGCCTGGTCCAGGTGATCGTCCGGGTCGTGGATGTAGGCGATGTCGGCCCGGTCCAATTGCAGCCGTTGCAGGCTCTCGTGCAGCGAGCGGCGTACCCCGGCCGCGCTGAAGTCCCATTCGCGCCGCAGCGCCGGCAGCCACCCCGACTGCGGCGGCCCGGGCACGAGCAGCCGACCGACCTTCGTCGATATGACGTAGCTCGATCGGTCGACGCCGGTCAATGCGTGCCCGAGCCGTTGCTCGGCCACGCCGAGCGCGTAGTGCGGCGCGGTGTCGAAGTAGCGGATGCCGGCGTCGAGAGCGGCATGCACTGTCCGCACCGCGTCTCGCTCGGGGACCTGCCGGTAGAGGTCGGCGATCGCGGCAGTGCCGAGCCCCATGCGGGTGAGCGTCAGCTCTCGTCGGGCCAGCGTTACCGAGTCGGCAGCGCGCACTGCCGACTCAGCTGATGACGCCGTGCGAGCGGCCCGCCGCGTGCTCGCGCACGACGGCTTCGGCGTGCTCGGCGTCGCCCGAGGCGAGCACGCTGATCAGGCCCGCGTGCCACTCGGCGAGTTCCTTCAGATCCCCCTTGTAGAACGGATCTCCGACGACCTGCAGGATGTTCAGGCTCGGCTCGAGCACTCCCCACAACCGCTGCACGAGCGTGTCGCCACTCAGCGAGCAGAGCCGCCGGTGGAAGGCCATGTCGGCTTGGCGCAGCTTGGCCTGGCTGCGGGACTTCGCGGCCGCGCGCATGCGGTCGACTTCCTCGTGCAACGCGTCGGCCGCCTCGGTCGTCCAGTTCGCAGCGAGGTCCCGCGCCGCGATGCCTTCGAGTACGACCCGGATCTCGCGGGCCCGCGCGGCGTCGTCGGGCGAGATCTCGGCGACGTAACTGCCGCGCCGCGCGACGTAGCTGACCAGGCCTTCGTGCCCGAGCTGGCGAATGGCATCGCGGACCGGGGCTTGGCTGATCCCGTATCGGCGGGCGATCTCGGACTCGACGAGGCGCGTGTTCGGCCCCAGCTCACCGTCGATGATCGCCTGCCGCAACCGCTCGTACACCTGGTCGGACAGCAGGCCTGTTCGCAGCGGAACGACGTCGCTCACGCCGACCCCCCTTTCTCGTTCGCTCCGGACGGCCGATACCGGCCATCACGGCTCGTGTATTGACACTGCAGCGCGAGTGTACCTATCGTCGCGCATCGACAATCGATTTTCGCTAAAGGAGTGTCGCATGGCCCACGCTGATCTGCGCAGCGTCCCCGTCCGTGCCGGCGCAAGGCGCAGGTTCGGCCTCCGCAGGCGGGCTGCCGTTGCGACCGCACTAGCAGCAGGTCTACTCGTCAGTGCATGTAGCTCGTCGTCCGGGTCCGGGTCCGGGGCCGGTAAGACTCTGTCGTTCTACGTGAACGTGACCCCGACGCTCACCAAGAGCTTCTGGCACCAGCAGGTCGACGGCTACACGAAGACCCACCCGAACGTGAAGATCAACCTCGTCGACTCCAAGGGCCAGGACGTCACCAAGTACTTCGCGACGCTCGTCGGGTCCGGGCAGGTGCCCGACGTCATCGCCGTGCCACCCGGTGACATCGCCAAATACCACACCCTGCTGCATCCGTTCGACACCTCGCAGGCCTGGGTGCGCTTCCCCGGGTACCAACAGCAGCAGTACCAGGGCAAGCTCTACGGCGTCTCGTCCGCGACGACCGCGTACGGCCTCGTGTTCTACAACAAGGCTGACTTCACGAAGGCCGGCATCACCGCTCCGCCGAAGAGCATGAGCGAGATGACCGACGACATGGCCAAGCTGAAGGCGGCAGGCTTGGTGCCGATGGAGACGAGCGGCGACTTCGTGCTCGGATTCCAGTTCACCAGCTTCGCCTACCCGACGCTGTTCACCAAGGATCCGAACTGGTATTTGGACAAATCCGCGGGCAAGGCGGACTTCGCCGGCAGCGCCTTCCAGGACATGGCGAACACGTACTCCGACTGGGTGCACAAGGGCTACTTCAACAAGGGCGCGCTGAGCACGAAGTACGACACGTCCGAGCAGAATTTCGCGCAGGGCAAGTCGGCCATGTACCCGCTGGCCGGTTGGTACACGCCCGCGCTGAACAAGGCCAAGCCGAAGTTCGACGTCGGTGTCTTCCAGATCCCGACGATGGACGGCAGCCCCGCGCCGCTCGAGTCGGACCCGATCAACACCTACTACATCTCGAACAAGGTGAAGAACTACTCCGCCGCGCAGGACTTCGTGAAGTACCTCAGCACGGACGCGACGGCGGTTCGCAACTTCATCACCGCCGACGGCGACTTCTCGACGGCCACTCCGCCGGTCACCCGTCAGATGTCCCCGATCGAACAGCAGATCCAGGCGTTGATCGAACAGTCCGTCAAGGCCGGCACGACGATCCCGTGCTGCAACGGCGCGATCAACAGCGGGAACGGTGCCGCCGGCATCCAGGACGAACTCGACACGCTGGTCGGTGACCTGCAGCTCGGCCATTCGCCCGACGGCTTCGGCGCCAAGTTGGACGACTGGTGGAAGACCAACAAGAGCTCGAGTTGACCACCACTCTGCCGCAGGCCGCGGCCACGGCGCCCGAGCGGGCGATTCGCCCGGACGAGCCCGGTCGCGGCAAGCGCAGGACCCGGCGCGGTCTGGCCGAGCACCTCGGCCGGCTGGCGATGGTCTGGCCGGCCGTCCTCATCTTCGCCGCGTTCTCGGTGACGCCGCTCGTCATCGGGATCTACCTGAGCATGACGAACTGGGACGGCGTGAACGCGCCGGGCTTCCTCGGCCTGCGCAACTACGGCCAGGTCCTGCATTCGAGCGACTTCCGCTCGGCGCTCGAGTTCACTCTGGTTGTCGCCCTCTTCGGCGTGCTGCTGCAGAACGTGCTCGGCCTGGGACTGGCTCTGCTGCTGAACCGTCCGGGGCGTTTCTCCAAGCTCTATCGGGCATTGTTCTTCTATCCCGTGGTGCTCACGGCCATTGCGATCGGCTTCCTCTGGCATGCATTGCTCGACTACCAGGGCTCGCTCAACGCGGTGCTGACGAGCACGTTCCATATGCAGCCGCTTGACATGTTCGGTTCGCCCAACTCGGCCATCGCCGCAGTCATCGTCGTGACGGTCTGGCAGCAGGTCGGCTTCGCGATGGTGCTCTACCTGGCCGGGCTGCAGGCCGTGCCTCGCGATCTCGGCGCGGCCGCCGCGGTCGACGGCGCGAGTAGCTGGCAGGTGCTGCGCCACATCACCGTGCCGATGCTTGCGCCGACGATCACCATCAACGTCGTCCTGGGTCTGACCGGCTATCTCAAGCTGTACGAGCTGGTGATCGCGTTGACGAACGGCGGCCCGGCCGGCCGGACGAAGACGACCGTCATGCGCATCTTCGAGGACGCGTTCACCAACAGCCGTCCCGGTTTCGCCGCCGCGGAGGGGATCGTGCTCGCCGCCATAACCGCCGTGCTGAGCCTGGTGATCATCGCCTACCGCCGGCGCAGTGAGCAGGGACTGCAATGACGATCTCGCTCTCCAGCCGCCGCTCACGGCGCCGGATCCGCCGGCACCTCGTGCTTGCGCCGTTCGCGGTGCTGATGCTCATCCCGCTGTATCTGCTCATCGTCAACTCTTTCAAGTCGCAGAAGGACGTCGTCTCCTCGCCATTCGGAGCGCACCGGCTCACCGTCAGCTATTTGAAGGCGGCGATCAGCAGTCCCGACTACAACGTCGTTTCCGCCTATGGCCTCACTGCCCTGCTCGTCGTTCTCGTCGTTGCGGGCATGATCGGGCTCGGCGCGCCCGTCTCGTATCTGATTGCCCGCAGTTCGTCGATGCGCTACCGGCTGCTGCAGCTGGGGTTTCTGTCGGCGATCTTCATCCCGCCGGGCATCCTGCTGATTCCGGTTGTCTACGTGCTGCGCAACCTCGGGCTGTACGGCTCGCTACCCGGGCTGGTTCTCGTCGACCTCGCCAACAGCTTCCCGTTCGCGATCTTCCTGTTCAGCGGCTACCTGCGATCGATCCCCACCAGCCTCGACGAAGCGGCGAAGATCGACGGTTGCTCGACGATGGGCACGTTCTGGCGGGTGATCTTCCCGCTGATGAAGCCGGCGGTCGCCACCGCTTCGGTCTTGACAGCGCTGTGGACGTGGAACGACTTCATCAACCCGTCGATCATCCTCGGGCCGACGTCAACGCAATACACCGTGACGACCGGCATCTACACCGCCGTCGGCCAGTACCTCACCAACTACACGGTGGTGTACCCGAACATTCTGCTGACCGTCGCACCAGTTCTGATCCTGTTCCTGGTGGCCCAGCGATTCATCGTCGGCGGGCTGATGGAAGGGGTCACCAAGTGACCGTCACCATCACGGCTACCGAGCCGCTGCTCGATCCGCCGGCGTGGGCGTTGCTACAGCGCGAGCTGTTCGCAGTGCTCGACGCTGCCTGGCGCCGCTTCGAGGAGACGTTCTGCGCGGACGACGGGCGGCTGCTCTTCGCCGGCGCCATGGCGTCGCGCGACGGCGTCGACGACTTCTACGAGGCGTTCGGCAATTGGCCCCAGCTCTACCTGCTCGGCGGTGCCGAGGATCTGCTGCCGTCATCGGTGCGCCACTGGGAGGCAGTGACCGCGCAGCTCACGGAGCTCGGCATGCTGCACGGCGAGTTCGACAAGGGTTACGACTGGTTCCACATCGGCGAGGGCCTGCTGTTCTTCTACCAGCTGTGCATGAGCGATCCGCGCTACTTTGCCGATCGGGCAAGGCGATTCGCCGAGTTGTACGTCGATCCCCGGTACGGCAACTACGATCCTGACCTCGCGATGATCCGCGCCCCGCACAACGGCGCCCTTGGCGCCCGCTTCGGTGTCAACGACGGCGGGCCGTACCCCTGGCGCGAGGAACTGGCCGAGCAGTACGGATACCCGCTGGACTGGATGCATGACCCGGCCGAGCCGCTGCCGCCCGTTGCCGACGATCCACGTCTCGGCCCCCTCATGCACGAACGCCTCGGCCGGGGCGACGTCGCGGTCAATCTGGCGGCGGTCGCCCTGGTCGCCAATGCGCACCTCGTGCAGCCAGAGCCGCGCTACGTCGAGTGGTGCCGCCGCTACGTCGACGCGTGGCGAGCGCGGGCCACCGCGAACGGCGGCCTGGTGCCGGACAACGTCGGCCCGGACGGCAAGGTCGGCAGCCTGCTCGACGGGCGCTGGTACGGCGGGCACTACGGCTGGTCGTGGCCACACGGCTGCTACAGCGTCGGGACGGCCGTGCTGGTGGGCGCGCTGGCCGCTGCCCTCGTCACCGGCGACGACGCACCTCTCGACTTGCCGCGCACCCTGCTCGACACCCTTATCACACAAGGCAAAACTGATCGGACGAGCAGCTCCGACACGAGCCTGCTCGAGCGGTGGACCGCTCACCTCGGCCCAGACGTCGACGCCGAGACGTTCCTCGTTCCATACCGATTCAGCGACCGCGGCTGGTTCGATTTCAACCCGGTGCAGGCCGCGCTGCCCACGGCGCTCTGGCACGAGACCGCGTCGCGCGAGGACCGCGCCCGGCTCGTCGGACTGCGTGAGCGCGCCGGTTACGACTGGACGCGGGTGCGGCCGTTCCGCGACAAGGAGGAAGCCGGACACGAGGAACCGTGGCTGGCGTACCTGGCCGGCGACAACGATGCCTATCCCGAACAGATCCTCGCCGTTGCGCTCGCGCAGGCGCGGCGACGGCTGCACCTGATCGACAACCTCACCGACCCGACGGCGCGCGAGGCGCAGATCCATCGGTGGCAGCGGCTGAATCCGGTGGTCACCGAGGCGCTCGTGCAACTGACCTGGGGAGCACCGCAGGTTCTCTACAACGGCGGCCTGCAGCAGGCGCGGGTGCGCTACTTCGACTTGGACGCGCGGCGCCCGGGCCTGCCTCCTTCGGTGAGCGCGCTCGTCTCCGGCGTCGAGCCCACGAACACCCTGCTACAGCTGATCAATCACGACGCGGTGCACGCTCGGAAGGTTGTCGTGCAGGCCGGCGCGTTCGCGCAGGACGTGATCAGGGCCGTCCAGGTCAGCGCGCTCGCCGAGCCGTGGGGCGGCGCCGAGACCGACTACACATTCGAGCCGCCACGGCCGGATCGGCGCGAGCAAGCGGTCGGATCGCCCTGGCTACAGGTAGATCTGCCGGCAGCGTCGCGCATATCGATGACCCTGGCTCTCGAACGCAACGCGCACCCTCCTTCGTACACCGCCCCGTGGGACATCGAATCGACAGGAACTGCATGAGCTTCCAAGCACTCGACCGTGACTCGCGCCCGTGGAACCTTCCGGTTCGCGGGGAACCCTACGAGCGGGTACCCGCTGACGTCATCGCATCGTTCGCAGACATCAGCGCGGCCACGGCGTGCGCGAAATTGCATCACATGGGCATCCGCCGCACATTCGTCTCCGGGCCGCGTCCGTTCCGCACCGGTGGGCGGGTCGTCGGATCGGCGCTCACCCTGCAGTTCATGCCGCAGCGTGAGGACATCGCGTCGGGCATCTCGCAGGAGTACGTCGAGCGCCACACGGCGTTGTGGGCCGTACTCGACAGCGCGCAGCCCGGCGACGTTCTCGTCGTTGACGCCCGGGGCGCCACACATACCGGCTGCCTGGGCGAGATGCTCGTGCGTTACTTCGCGGCTCGCGGCGGTGCGGGAATCGTCGTCGACGGCATGATCCGCGATACGCCGAAGCTGCGCGACATAGACCTGCCGATCTGGACGCGTGGTGCGACGCCGCACTACGCCTCGCAGTCCGAGCTCTTCCCGTGGGCATACGACGTGCCGGTCGCGGTGGGTGGAGTGCTTGCCCTGCCCGGCGACATCGTGGTTGCCGACGACGACGGCGCGGTCATCGTGCCGCGCGCGTGCGCCGGCGAGTTGATCGAGAAGGCGCAAACGCACGAGGACTGGGAAGTGTTCAGCCGGATGCGCATCGCCCAGGGCGGTGCGCTGTCGAAGTACTACCCGCTCGACGACGACGCCGCTGCCGAGTACGAGCAGTGGCGCAACGGTCAAAGCTAAGCCGGCGCTTCACCGATTGCCGAAGGAGGTGCACGCGATGTCCCGGTAGAGCGCCTCTCGACTCTCTCGCGCAGGGTTGACGACGGGGTCACCCTGACTGCGTAAGACGGACCGCCGCCCGCGTTCCGTCCGGCTCCATGTCTTCACGGGGATTCCTCGCCGCGCGCTCACGGGCGCCGGCGGTCACAACGCCGACTGCTTGCCGCCGCATTTGCCTTGCCGCAATGCGGGGCCAGTGCGGCATGCGCTGAAGGAGACGTCATGAGCATCCCGGAACCTGGCCCGCTCGAATCGCGCGGGGTGTCGCGCCGCGCGGTACTGGGCGCGGCCACCGCAGGTGTTGCGTACGCGGCGGCGACAACCGCACTCGGCAAACCTGCTGCCGCACGGGCGGTTACGCCCAAGCCGGACTGGACCGTCGGGCCGCCGTCCGACCCCGCATTTCTGCTCTGGTTCAACACGCCGGCCACCGACTGGCAGGACCAGGCCTTCCCCGTCGGCAACGGCCGGCTCGGCGCGATGGTGTTCGGCGGCATGACGACGGAACGCATTCAGATCAACGAACACTCGTTGTGGACGGGAGGTCCCGGCTCGGCCGAGGGCGGCCACACCTACACGTCCGGCAACTGGGATCCGGCGCGACCCAACGCACTGGCCGCGGCGCGCGACCTCGTGGCCGCCGAGGGTCAGGCCGACACCGGCGCGATCATGGGCCTGCTGGGTCAGGACAAGTGGGGCTACGGCGCCTATCAGACGTTCGGCGACATCACGCTCACCTTTGCCAGCCCACCGGACCCGGCTCTGGTCGTCGACTACGTCCGCCAGCTGAACATGGCCAGCGGTGTCGCTGACGTGCAGTACAGCGTGCAGCGTTACGACAGCCACGGGAACCGACTGCCCTCGATCGACTACACGCGCGAGTACTTCGCGAGCTACCCGGACCAGGTTCTGGTCTCGCGGTTCGCGGCGCAGAAGTCCGGCTTTCAGTCCTTCACCGTCGCGCTCAATGTGCCGGCGAACCGGTCGATCACCGCCACGGCGAACGGCGGGCGCATCACCGTGCGCGGTGCGCTCACCGACAACGGCCTTGTCTACGAAGGGCAATTGCAGATCGTCGCCATCAACGGCACGGTCACCGACAACGCCGACGGCTCGGTGACGGTCACCGCCGCCGACAGCGTGACGCTCACTGCGTCGCTGGGCACCAACTACGCGAACAGCTACCCCGACTACCGCGGCGACGACCCGCATCAAGCGGTGACCGACGCCGTCGACGCAGCAGTGGCCAAGCCCTACTCGACGTTGCTGGCCAACCACGTTGTCGACCACGGCGCGCTGTTCAACCGGGTGTACATCGACATCGGCCAGAAGCCGTCGACGACACCGACTGATGTGCTGCTCACCGCGTTCAAGACCGCCCGCTCGACGCAGCCGAATACACCGGCCGACCCGCTGATCGAGATGCTGCGCTTCTACCTCGGGCGGTATCTGCTGATCGCCAGCTCGCGTCCCGGCTCGTTGCCGGCGAACCTGCAGGGAGTGTGGAACGAGTCGACCGCACCCGACTGGCAGTCGGACTACACGACCAACATCAACCTGGAGATGAACTACTGGCCCGCTGACGTGACGAACCTGTCGGAGATGGTCGCGCCACTGGTCGACTTCGTCGATGCGTGGCGCGCGCCGGGCCGGGTCACGGCTGCGCAGCTGTGCGGTGCCCGCGGATTCGCGGCCATGAACCATCTCAACGTGTTCGGCTACACCGGCGTGGCCCCGAATCCGTCCGAGTGGTCGCCGGAGTCGACCGGATGGGTACTACACCAACTCTGGGAGCACTACCTGTTCACCGGCGACACCGCCTACCTGCGCGACCGTGCCTACCCGATTCTCAAAGAGCATTCGCAGTTCTGGGTCGACTATCTGGTGCAGGATCCGTCCGATCGCCTGCTCAAGGTGACGCCCAGCTTCTCGCCCGAGCACGGTGCATTCACCGCCGGCTGCGCCTACTCGCAGATGATCGTCTGGGACCTGCTGACCAACACGATCGCGGCGAGCACGGTGCTCGGTGTCGACCTCGTGTTTCGCAAGAGCCTGCGATCCGTCAAGGGCATGCTCGACCCGGGCCTGCGCATCGGCACTTGGGGGCAACTGCAGGAGTGGCAGCAGGACCTCGACGATCCCAACGACGGGCATCGGCATTTGTCCCATCTCTACGGGCTGTTCCCGGGCAGCCAGATCACCCCGGACGGCACACCCGACTACTTCGCCGCGGCGAAGGTCAGTGTCGATACCCGGACCGCGCACACCGCAGTCAGCGACATCGGGTGGAACCGCGCGCACAAGGTCAATCTCCTCGCCCGCCTGCGCGAGGGCGATGCCGCCCGCGAGCAGATCGATCACCTGCTCTGGCAGAACACGTTCAAGAACTTCCTCAACGACTGGCCGTTCCAGATCGACGGCAACTTCGGCGCCACGGCGGGCATCGCCGAGATGCTGCTGCAGTCGCATCTCGGGACGGTCGACATTCTGCCGGCGCTGCCGACGGGATGGGCGGCGGCCGGCTCGTTCGACGGCCTGCGCGCCCGGGGCGCGTTCACTGTCGGCGCCACGTGGCAAGCGGGCGTCCCCACCGAAATCCGGGTGGCGTCCGACCTCGACTCGAAGGTTCGCCTGCGCAGCACCCTGCCCGCGCCGGTCACCGTGACCGTCGACAAAGGCACGGCGCCGAAAACAGATCTGACCGACGGCGTGCTGAGCTTTGCGACAAAGGCGGGACGGGCTTATCGCATCGGGCCGAAGGCATGAGCCGCGGGCTGTCGCGCCGCGACGTGCTGCGGATCGGTGCGCTCGGCGCCGGGGTCGCGGTGCTGCGGCCGGCCGTGGCCGATGCGGCGCCCACCCGGTTTCGCAATGCCCAGTTCCCGATCACGGAATTCGGCGCACGCCAGGACGCGGATTGCACGTCGGCCATTGCGGCGGCGATCACCGCCTGCCATCGCGCCGGGGGCGGTCACGTCGTGGTGCCGCCGGGGCGGTGGCTGACTGGTGCGATCAGGTTGCGCAGCGGCGTCGACCTGCACGTCAGCGCCGGGGCAACACTGGCCTTCAGTACCGACCCGTCCGACTACCTGCCGGTGGTGCTCACCCGCTGGCAGGGGATCGAGGTGTACAACTACTCGCCCCTGATCTACGCGCACGGTGAGCGGAACATCGGCGTCACCGGCGGTGGCGTGCTCGACGCCCAGTGCGACAACGAGCATTGGTGGTACTGGATCGGCTCCGGCCAGTACGGCTGGCACGCCGGATTGCCCAACCAGCGCGCCGACTGGGCCCTGCTTTCGCAGATGGGCGACAACGGCGTGCCGGTCAGCCAACGCGTTTTCGGCGACGGGCACTACCTGCGTCCGAGCTTCATCAGCCCGCACAGTTGCACCGGCGTCGTCATCTCCGGCGTGACGTTGCGCAACTCGCCGATGTGGAACGTCCACCCGGTGTACTGCCGAGGCGTGCTCGTCGAGGACGTACAGATCGACAGCCTCGGCCCCAATGGCGACGGGTGCGATCCCGACTCGTGCGAGGACGTGACGATTCGCCGCGTGCGGTTCGCGACCCACGACGACTGCATCGCGATCAAGTCCGGACGCGACGCGGACGGCCGTCGGGTGAACCGGCCGTCGCGCCGGATCCGCGTGGAGGACTGCACATTCGTCAGCGGTGGCGGCGCAATCGCCATCGGCAGCGAGATGAGTGGTGGCGTTTCGCAGGTCCTTGGGCGGCGGCTGTATCTGCCCATCGACCCAGCGGCCGAGGACGCCGATATCGCCTACGTGCTATGGGTGAAGTCAACCGCAACGCGCGGCGGGTACGTCGACGACGTGCAGGTGACCGACGTCGACTGCACCGGCCGCACGTACATCCCCTTCAGCGCGAACTTCCACTACACGGGCACGGGCGGCGGCGATCTCTACCCGTCGGTGTCCCGGCTGCGGGCCGCCCGGTGGCAGGTCGGCACCAGCACTCGGCCGTACGACCTCGAGGGCGTCGCCGATGCCCCGATAGCCGGCGTGACGCTCGAGCACTGCTCGTTCGGCGCACCTGATCAACCGGCCGTTGTCGAGTACGTCGACCAGTTGCGTCTGCGCGACGTGTCTATCGGCAACTGATCCAGTTTCATCAACCGTCCGACCCCAGGAGGGCTCATGTTCCATCCGTCCCGACGAAGAATCGCCGGTGCCTCAGTCGCCGCCGCGGCGCTGCTGGCGTTCGGCATCCCGGCGCTGACGGTGCATGCCGGCGCCGACTCGCCGCACCCGTGCACGCCGACGCAACTGTTCGTATCGACCACAGGTGACGACGCAGCATCCGGCACTCAGGCCGATCCGTGGAAGACGATCGGGCACGTGCGCGACGTCATCCGCGAACGAGGCCTTAACGATGCGAAGCGGATGCGCTGCGACATCGACGTGAACGTCCGAGCCGGTGACTACGAGGTCGACAGCACGATCAACTTCGATCAGCGCGACTCCGGCGCGAACGGCCACCAGGTCATTTACCGCAGTGTCGACGGCCCGGGCAAGGCCCGCCTGCTCGGTGCGCGGCAGATCAGCGGATGGCAGCCGTATCAGGGCAGCATCGTCCGGACGATGGTCGGTACCGGCCACCCGTTCTACACGCTGTTCGAAGGCGACCAGCGAGCGACGACAGCGCGCTACCCGAACGTCGGGGCGGGGCCGACGCTTGGCCCCTACCTGCAGACCGCGGAGAGCACCGATGACGCGCTGACCAACTCCCAGACCTGGCTCGCGTTCAATCCCGGGGACTGGCACCAGGACTGGGACCTGCACGACGCCCAGGTCGTCATCTGGTCAGGCGGGCACTGGAGTTGGTTCACCGACACCGACCCGGTGGCCGGCGTGACCTGGAACAAGGGCTTCGCGACGCTGCGCTACCCGACGCGGTATTCGCTGTACTCGCAGGTGGGATCGCGCTACTTCCTGCAGAACTCGCTGAGCTTCCTGGACCAACCCGGCGAGTACTACCTCGACTCGCAGACCGGGTGGCTGTACTACTGGCCGCGCAGCGCGAACTCGACGATCTGGGCGCCGACCGTGCAGACGATCCTCAGCGTGGCAGGCACATCCGCGGCCGATCGGGCGCATGACCTGACCTTCGACGGCTTCGCGCTCGAGTACTCCGACTTCATGCAGTGGTACCGCTACGGCTGGAACGCCATCGGCGACTCGGGCGACGTGCACAAGTACCCGGACTATGACCGGCAGATCGAGCTGCCACGCAACCGATTCGGCACGATCACCATGACGAACACGCAGGCGGTGACGTTGCGCGGTTTGCACATATCCAATACCGGATTCCATGCCGTGTACCTGCTCTTCGCCAATGACCACGACACGATCTCAGACAGTCTCATCGACCACGTCGGCGGGGACGGGGTGAAGATCGAGGGCGGCTACCCGGGCGAGGGCAACCTGTCACACGACAACACGCTGACCGACAACTTCGTCGACTACGTCGGTGAGCTCGTGCCGGGCGATGCCTCGGGGTACGACGTGGTCGACAGCGGCCACAACACCTTGTCGCACAGCGTGATTCAGCACAGTGCCCGCTACGCCGTCGCGTTCAAGGCGATCACGACGGTCGCGGATGCCGACGACTACGTCGGCCAGAACACCTTGCAGTACGTGGCCATCGCGCACGCCGGCGAGGACAGCGGCGACATGGGCGCGATCGACGCCTACGGCGTGCAAAACTTCGAGCCGCACGTGATCGAGAGCCACATGTCGCAGATAACGATCACCGACGTGAACGCGGACCCGTCCATGCCTGACTCGGTGCCGAGCGGCATCCACATGGATTCCGGTGGCTGCGGCTTCGACTTCTCGAACATCGAGATCTCGAACACCGAGTACCGCACGCCGTTCCATGGCGACACGCACTGCAACACGTTCGAGAACGACAGCTGGAATGACGGCTTCGACAAGACGCAGATGCAATACGACCAGATCGGCGTGGGCGCCCAATTCCCGTACGCGCCGGAGGCGGCCGCCCTGGGCTGAGCGCGTCTCGCGTCCGCCCGTCCTCGATCCGTTGAGTGGTGCGTTTGGGCTCGAGTGGTGCGTTGTTGCGCACCACTCAACGGATAACGCACCACTCAACGGGAAGGACGGGGGAGGAGGCCGCCCGCTTGCCACGTCGACCAGGGAACGTTCCAGTCGCCGAGCCCGTCCCAGGACGTCATGGTCGGCCCGGGGGCATTCGGGTACTGCACGACGTCGCCGAGTTGGGAGAACTGGTAGAACCACTGCGCGTCGGCCGTGCTCAGGTTCGTGCAGCCATGCGAGAGATTGGCCTGGCCGATCTGGCCGTTCCACGGTGCGGCGTGGACGAACTCGCCCGAGTTGGTGAGCCGCACCGACCAGGGCACGGAGGCCGTCCCCATCTGCTCGACGCGGTCGAATTCCATCACGACCTTCGTCCCGCGATAGGTCGGCGTCGCGGCCTTGCCGAGTGATACCGGAAGCGGGCGCACGACGTGTCCGTCGGAGGTGACGGTCATGTGCGGATCGGAGTTGCTGGCATCGACCGTGCTGATGTGCGCGGCGCCGATGTCGATCGACAGCGTCAACGAGTCGTCGTACACGAGTCCCTTCCCAGCGCTCAGCCCGTTGATCGGCGCGTCGAGTTGGATGTGCGAGTGGGCCGGCCAGAACGTACGGGGCCGGTAGTGGGCCTCGACGGCGAAGCCGTTCGCGCCCGAGCGCTCCCAGAACCAGGCGCCGCTGGCGGGGTGTCCGTCGATCGTGACCTGCACGGCGTGCTCGAACGCAGTCGCGTCGGTGACGGCGCGGGTGAAGCGCATGACGAGCGGCATGCCGATCCCGTACGTCTGGCCGTCTGACTCGAGCAGATTGGCGTGCACCGGATCGCCGCTGCCCCGGGGCACGGCCGCCGCGGTGGTCGAGTGAGCGGCCGTACGGTGCACTGATCGGGATGAAGGCGGCCGCGACGGTGTTGACGAGTCCGATGTCTTGGTTGGTTCCGGCGATCCAGCCTGTGCGGCGCTGCATGCGCTGAGCGCTGCGAGCACCGCCATGAGGGCTGTCGCCACGAATATTGCGCGCGTCGGGCGCGGCCCGTGGTCTCTCACACTGATATGTCGCGTTGGGGGCCGCGCTGGTTGCAAGATCCGGTGTTGATCACAGGCATTCCACAGCGGGGACCCGCGTGGGCGTAGCGTCCCGACATGCGTTTGCCGCCCGCGTGCTGGAAGGGACCGCGTTGTGAACACTGCTGAGCTCCTCGTCGAAGCGTTCGGCCGCGTTCGCGATGTGGTGCAGCGAGTGGTCGAAGGCTTGACGAGTGAGCAGCTCGAGTACCGGCTCGACGGCCAGGCGAACACGATCGCCTGGCTGGTCTGGCACCTGAGCCGCGTCCAGGACGACCACGTCGCGGAGGCTGCGCAGACCGAGCAGGTCTGGACGTCTGCGGGCTGGGTCGAACGATTCGGCCTGCCCTTCGACCGGCTGGCCACCGGCTACGGGCACCGGCCCGCCGATGTGGCCGCCGTTCGGGTGGCGTCCGGGGACCTGCTGATCGGCTATCACGATGCGGTCTACGAGCAGACAGTCCGTTATGTGGACGCACTCACCGATGCCGACCTCGACCGCGTGGTCGACACCTCGTGGGATCCGCCCGTCACGCTCGGGGTCCGGCTGATCAGCGTGATCTCCGACGACATGCAGCATGTAGGCCAGGCCGCCCTGGTGCGCGGGGTCGTCCAACGGCGCTGAACGGCTCGGGACGGCAATCACTGGTTAAACGTGACCGATCACGGACCGTATGACATTCTTAACGAGCCAGCGTTCAATCATCGGTCGACGGTCCGGACGTCGTTGGCGGCTACGGGCCGACGACCGTCGATGGCAGCCGCCCGTTGACCCGATCCTGGAGTAGATGCCTCGGTGGACTTTCGCGAGTACGTGCGCGTACTCCGCAAGCGCTGGCTCTTGGTCGCGGCTTGCGTCATCGTGGGCACGGCGGCAGCTGCCGCATATGTCCTGACCAGCACCAAGATGTACGAGTCCTCGACGCAGGTGTTCGTCGCCAGCGCCTCGGCTACCGACAACAGCCAGCTGGCCCAGGGCAACACCTTCGCCGAGGCTCGCGTCCAGAGCTACACGTCGATCCCGAGTAGCCCCAAGGTGACCGTTCCGGTCATCGCCCAGCTCGGCCTGCCGATGACTCCCGATCAGCTCGCTCGTGAGATCAGCGCCGACGCACCGACGAACAAGGTGCTCGTCAACATTCACGTACGAGACAAGTCGGCGCAGCAGGCGGCGCGGCTCGCCAATGCCGTCGCCGCGCAGTTCTCCACGGCCGTCGAGGAGTTGGAGACGACCAGCCCGACGGGCGCGCCGGTCAAGCTCACGGTGATCCACCCGGCAAAGGTGCCCAGCTCCGCGGCATCGCCGCAGACGCGTCTGGATATCGGGCTCGGCCTGGTGCTCGGCCTGATCGTCGGCATCGGCCTGGCCGTGATGCGCGAGGTCTTCGACACCGTCGTGCGCAGCGTCGCCGATCTCGAGGACGCCGTCGACATCCCGGTCCTGGGCATGGTGGCCTTCGACAAGCGCGCCTCGCGTAACCCGCTCGCACTGCGGGCCGACCCGCACGGCCGGCGGGCCGAGGCGTTCCGGCATCTGCGCACGAATCTGCAGTTCATCGACGTCGACTCCCAGCCGCGCATCATCGCCATCACCAGTGCGGTCTCCGGCGAAGGCAAGAGTTCGACGGCGCTGAACCTGGCCGCCAGCCTGGCCGAGGCCGGTTTCCGGGTCTGCCTGATCGAGGCGGATCTGCGCCGGCCCACCCTGGCCAAGACGCTCGGCCTGGTCAGTGAGGCCGGCTTCACGTCGGTCCTCGTCGGTAAGGCGGCGGTGGACGACGTCGTGCAGAACGCCGGGCAGAACCTCGCCGTCCTCACCGCCGGAGTCGTGCCGCCCAACCCGAGCGAACTGCTGGCCTCGCAGCATGCGCGCGCCGTGATCCGCCACGTCGCCGACCAGGTCGACTACACGATCCTCGACACCGCCCCGCTGCTGCCCGTGGCCGACGGCGCAGAAGTGGCCACCATGGCTGACGCAACGCTGCTCGTCGTCCGCGCCGGCAGCACGCACAAGGACCAGGTGGTGCGCTCACTCGAAGCTGTTGAACGCGTGGGCAAGTCGCTGGCCGGTGCCGTCCTGAACATGGCGTCAACCAAGGGCCCCGGCAGCGACTACGGCTACTACTACTACGGAACCTACGCACCTGACCAGCGGGTCGCGGAGCCGAGTTCTGCAGCGCCCGCGGCGAGTCGCCGCGCGATGAACGGTTCCGCGCGGGGCCGCCGCGGCGCGGTGCGCCCGGGACGGTCAGCGCCGCCCGTCCCGTCCGCTCCGTCCGCGGCAGCGGCGCTGCCGACGGAGGGCGAGCAGGACGATCACGTCCGCGCAGCCGACGAGACGGCTGATGCAACCGCGAGCCGCCGCGATAACGCTTAGGTACAGCGGGCTTTGCCGGCCGCACCTGGGGCGGAGCGCGCGCTCGCACCCGCTTGATCATCCCTGCTGAAACCGCGAGTGATGGCGGATCCGACAGAGATGATCAAGACCCCGACCGGAAATCGGGGGCGCCGCACCGTGCCAGGTCGCGATCTACGGCAGTTGCACCATGGCCGGAAGTTCGTCCGAGTCGGCCGGCGAACGCCATCCGGTCGTGGTCACTGGCTGCTGGGGGATTTTGCGAGACGCGCCTCGGGAAGGATCGAGTTCAGCAGGCCGGGGAATTCGGCGTCGATGTCGGCCGTCCGGAGCACGTTGAGTGCTTGACCGCCTTCGCGATGGGTGGCGATGATGCCCGCCTCGCGAAGGATTCTGAAGTGGTGGCTGAGGGTGTTCTTGGCCACGGTGGTGTCGAATCGCCCGCACGCGATTGATGTGTCCGACTGGCTGAGTTGGCGCACGAGGTCCAGGCGCACGGGGTCGGCGAGGGCGCGCAGGACGCTGATCACGTCCAGCCGGGCGGGGACTTGCGGGTACGACGGCATCGTTCCTCCTCGCCGCGAGGCTACCCCGGTGTTCGATGGCCATCGAAATCCTCGTTAGGGTTGTTCCATGACTATCGAACACCGTCGTGGTGTTGTGGCGCTCGCGCTGGTCGCCGCCTTCATGGTCTTTGTCGACGGCACGATCGTGACCCTCACGCTCGCGCAGCTCGCCTCGCACCTGCACGCGTCGCGCCCGGAGTTGGAATGGGCGATGAACGCCTACACCCTCTCCTTCGCCGCCGTGATGCTCGGTGCCGGTGCCATCACGGATGCCCTCGGCGCGAAACACGCGTTCGTCGCGGGGCTGGTCGTCTTCACGGCATCTTCGGCGGTCTGTGCGATCGCGAACTCGATGATCATGCTCAACGTCGCGCGGCTGGTCCAGGGTGGCGGCGCCGCACTTCTACTGCCCAGCGCACTCGTCCTTGCCACCGCAACAGCGACCGATGACAAGGCGCGGCACCGCCTCGTGGGACGGTGGGCCGCCGCCGGAGGGGTGGGGATGGCGGCCGGGCCGCTACTCGGCGGAGGGCTCGTCGCGCTCTTCGGTTGGCGGGCTGTGTTCGCGGTCAACGTGGTGATCGGCATCCCTGCACTGGTGTGGAGTCTCCGCTCGATGCCTACCGTTGAGCGCCGGCGTCGCCGGCTCGACTTCGGTGGAATGCTCACAGCGACCGTCCTGATCGGCGGCCTGGTGTTCGCGCTTATCGAAGCCCCCGCCAAAGGTTGGCTCAGTCCAGGGGTCATTGCCGCTGCCGCGCTGACTGTTGCCGGGGTCGTCGGCTTCATCTGGGCGGAACGATCGGCCCAGGCACCGCTGCTCCCCGTCGGCGTCTACTCAGACCGCGCGTTCATCGGCGTCGCCGCCCAAGGGGCATTGTTCAACTTTGCTTTCTACGGGCTGCTGTTCGCGATGGGCTTGATGCTCCAGCAAGGCCGCGGCCTCAGCGCGTTGGCCAGCGGACTGCTGTTTCTTCCCCTCACCGGCCTCATCTCGCTCGGCAGTCTCTGCGCCGCGCCGTTCGCGCAACGTGCCGGTCGTCGCGCGGTACTCGGGTTCGGTCAGACTGCCTTGGCTCTTACCCTGCTGGCTATCGCATGGGCCAGCACGGCAACCGCACTCTGGCCCCTGGTGATCGCGCTCTTGCCAGCGGGGTTCAGCGCGGGACTGCTCGTGCCCACAATGACCTCGCAGTCCATCGCCGCCGTCGAACGCTCGCTGCACGGTGCGGCGTCCGCGGTGTTCAACACCTCCCGGCAGGTAGGTGCAGCCATTGGCATTGCCACCTTCGGTCCACTGCTTGGGGCTGCGCACGATCTGAGAAACGGGTTCATCGCGTGCGTGACCGTTGGCGCTGCCGCCACCCTGGTCGCGCTCGTGTTGACCGTTCTGGCCCAGCCAGCCGTCAAAGCCGGGGCGCTTCAAGCAGGCCGAGCACGCCGAGCAGTTCGTCGATCGCAGCCGACACCTCGGTGGCGCACTGGCGGGCGGCCTCGATCGGCTGACGGTACGGATCGCGGATGTCGTCCGCACCCAGTGCCGCCGGCTCGATCGTGCCCCGAACCGCGGCCACCCGGGCGACCCGCTCCGGCATCGGCTCCGGAGACGGGCTAGGCGTCAGCGTCCGTCCGAGACGCAGAAACTCCTTGAGTGCAAACGTGCGGCGATGAGCGGACGGGAGCGTGCGCAGGATGCGCTCGCGCTGGCCGGCTTCGGCGGTCAACACGAGCACAGCCTCGCGGGTCATGTCGACGTCGAGCCGGGCCGATCGGTGCTGCGCCGGCACCGTGCCGAGTTCGCGCAATGCCTGCTCGCAGAACGCCTCCATCGGCTGGCCGGCGAGTGCACCCAGCCCGGCGCTACGAGCGCGTGTTGCCGCATCGGCCGGCACCCGCGAGTTGAACAGTTGTTCGGCAATGGGCGAGCGGCACAGGTTGCCCTCGCAGACGAACAGGACGGTGAGCGACACGCACCGAGTATGCCGTCCGGCCAATGGCGTCCGGCCAACGCCGTCCGCGGACGGTCAGCGCAGTACGACGAGCGCCAGCACGCCGGCCACCACGAGCAGCCCGATACCCGTCATGATCAGGTTCAGCGCGATACGGCCGTTCGGGGTGTGACGCGCCCAGCGCCGAAGCCGACGGTACGGTCGGCCCACCCGCGAGCGTCTCGCCGTTGCCATGATCGCCATGCTGCCAGAAAAGACGCCGGATTCCGCTTTAATCCGTTGGGTATCCGTCGAAACTCGATGGAATGGTGTCGGCGTCCTGTGACACGCTCGGTGAGTGCCTCTCGCCCCCTATCAGCGCGTTCTTGCGTTGCCGGCTGCGCGAAAGGCGATCCTGCTGGGCATCCTCGTTCGCGTCCCGCTGTTCGCGAGCGGGGTGGCGATCACGCTGCATGTCGTTGCGACGCTGGGCCGGAACTACGCGCAGGCGGGACTGGTGACGGCGGGCGCCACCATATGCATATCCATCAGCGGGCCGTGGCGTGGGCGCCTGCTCGACCGCCTCGGGCTGCGACGCGTCGTGCTTCCGTCGCTGGTGGTCACGGCGATCAGCTGGTCGATCGGGCCGTTCACCGGGTTCTGGCCTCTGTTCGGATTCGCCGCCCTCGCCGGGCTGTTCGTGGTACCGACGTTCTCGATCATCCGTCAGGCAGTGATCGCGGCGGTGCCCGACGACGACCGCCGCACCGCGCTGGCGCTGGACTCCATGGCCGTCGAGATCTCGTTCATGATCGGCCCGGTCGTCGGCGTATGGGCGGCGACCACGTGGAACACGTCGTGGGTGCTGTTCTGCATCGGCATGAGCGAGGTTCTGGCCGGCGCTGCGCTGTGGCTGGTCAACCCCGTGCTCAAGGTCGCGGCCGACGGCGTCGGCGAATCCGAGCCGGTGCACGTACCGCGCAGTGCCTGGTTCACGCCCAGCTTCGTCGCGGTGTGCATCGCGGCGGCCGCGGCCACGGTCGTCCTGTCCGGCACGGACATCTCGATCGTCGCGGCGCTGCGCGACTTCGACGCGAGCAAACTCATCGGACCGATACTCGCGTTGTGGGGGCTGGGTTCGCTGGTCGGCGGTCTGGTCTACGGTGCGCTGCACCGGTCCTTGGCTGCGTTCCTGCTGCTCGGTGGGTTGGCTTTGGCGACGATCCCGCTCGCGTTTGCGCCGAGCGCTTGGCCGCTGGCCGTGCTGGCGTTCGTCGCCGGGCTGTTCTGCGCGCCGACGATCACGGCCACCGTCGACCAGTTGAGCCAGCTTGTGCCGGACAACGCCCGGGGCGAGGCGATGGGCTGGCACGGATCTTCGATGACCGCGGGCTCCGCCCTCGGCGCGCCGCTCGCGGGTGTGGCCATCGACTGGTGGGGCGATGGCGGCGGGTTCTTCGTCGTGTCGATTCTCGGCCTGGCGGTGGCCGCTCTCGGCTGGCTGATCACGTCGACGCGTCGGCGCGGCCGGGCGATCGCGGCCGAGCCGCTCGTCGCGTCCGGAGCGAACGCCGCTTGACGCTTACGCGCCCGGGCCTTCGGGCGAGGCAGGCCTCGCCGGCACGCGCCACACCAGCTTCGTACCGCCGCCGTCCTGTCGCGTAACGGCCAGCTCGCCACCATGCCGGGTGGCGCGCTCGCGCAGGTTGTCCAGCCCGCCGTGGCGATCGACGTCGTCGCCGATTCCGACGCCGTCGTCGGTTACCTGCAGTCGCAGGTAACCGTCGCGCGGGTCTGCCTGCACCAGCACCTCGGCACTGGACGCCTGCGCATGCTGGGCCAGGTTGCTCAGCGCTTCACGAAGCGCGGCGATGATGTCGATGCGAACCGCGTCCGCGGCCATCGCGTCGAGGGGGCCGTCGAAGAGAACGTAGGGTTCGAAGCTGAGCGACGAGCGTGCCTCGGTTACCTCGAGCAGCACCTCCGTGCGCAGGCTTATCGACGGCAGGGTGTGCTGTTGCAAGGCGAAGATGGTTCGCCGGACCTCGGTGATCGTGTCGTCGAGATCGCGCACGAATCCCGCGATCCGCTCCGCTGTGCCCGCGTGCGCGATCATGCGCGATGCGCCCTGAAGGCCGAGCCCGACGGCGAACAATCGCTGGACGACCAGGTCGTGCAGGTCGCGGGCGATGCGATCACGATCCTCATACACGGCAAGCAGTTCTCGATCGTGCTGTGCCCTGCGGTACTCCAAGGTCAACGCGGCGTGCACCGCGAATGTGGTCAACAGGGCGACTTCGTCGGCGTCGAAGGCAGTAGCGCCCTTCGGCCGGGCGACGGAAAGGACGCCGAGAACGTGCCCGCCCGCGGTGAGGGGAATCAGGGCGGCCGGGCCGCGACCGTTCGACGAGATGAGCACCTCGGCCTCGGCGCCAGATTCGACCGCCGTTTCGTCGATCAACTGAGGTTGCCCAGACCGCAGCACCTCACCGAATGCTGCCGTCTCTGTCTGTACGGCGCGGCCGATGAGATTCTGTACGCCCGGGCCGTCGGCCACCTCGACGACGAGTTGCTCGGCGTCCTCAGCCCGAAGCGCGATCGCTACCAGCTGCGCGTCGGCGACCCGCCGGGCCAGGCCGGCGACCAGTTGCAGCGTGTCGTGGGCGCTGCCGCCAGACATGAGACTTTCCGCGATCTCGGTTGTCGCCGTGAGCCAGCGTTCGCGCCTTCGACTCTGCTCGAGCAGGCGGGCGCTTTCGACCGCGATCGCGGCCGCCGCGGCGAGCGCATCGACCGCCTGCTCGTCCTTCTCGGTGAATTGCGCCCCGTCGATTCGCTCAGTCAGGTAGAGGTTGCCGAACACCTCGCCACGTACCCGAATCGGAACGCTGATTCCTTCGCCGGTTTGCGAATCGAGAGCGGATTCCTGCACATTGCCGTCGGCGCCGATCGAGACGAGTTCGGCGATTCTCCGGTCGGGTCCGAGCACCCCGAGCGCTGCGTATCGGGCATGGGCAAGCTGCATTGCCGACTGCGCGATCCGTCGCAACACGTCAAGCAGCGAGACGTCGGCTATTACCGCGGCGGCCCGCGGCTGCTTGTCGTATTCGCTGTCCATTGAACGAGTCCCCCACCCCCGACCCGGCCTGCACAGCAGATTACTGGCTGATCCGCTTATTAACCTAAACGGCGGGCTCGGTATCGGCCGCCGTCGACTCGCGGATCTTCGCCGGTCGCAGGCACCAGCCGTCGATCATTTCCGCTGAAATGCGAATCAATCGATCTTGGTCGCTGGAGAACCATGACCGTGGAACCTTCGCATCGAGCCGGGTGATCTCATCGGGATCGATGACGTGCGCTGTTCGCCCGACGACCATCACCGCCCAGCCGCGGTGCGATCCCGGGTCAAGATGATCAGCCTGGAACGCGACCACGGAGTTGCGGGCGACCGCGGCCAGCTTGGACCCGTCGCCGGTCCGGATGACGACCGATCCGTCATCGAGAAGAAACGGCACGGGTTGCACCACCGGCAGCGCGTGATCGGTGAATGCGATACGACCGATTGGCACCGATTCGAGCAGCCGCAGGCTGTCCTGAGGTGTCAGCACGTCGTGCCCGTCGAGGTCAGACATGGTTCCTCGTTTTCGAGCCGCAGCTTGGCGTTGCGTCGGGGCGGCCTGAAGGTCCTCATTCGCACCGCCTCGGCATTCCTTGGCCCGGCAGGCGCGTTTAGTGGGACGATACCGCTATCGGCGGGCGGATGTTTCGCTTTCTGGGGCCGTTGTTGGTGAGCTCGCGCGATCGCTCGGTCGTGCGTGCAGGCAGACCCAGGAGCCGTCATGATCCGGGTATTCGTGCTTGACGATCACGAGGTGGTGCGCCGAGGCGTCATCCAGTTGCTGGAAGCCGAAGCCGACATCGATGTGGTCGGCGAGGCGGCGACGGCCGAGCAGGCCTACAGCCGCATCCGCGCCCTCCGCCCTGATGTCGCAATCCTCGACGTGCGGCTCACCGACGGCGGCGACGGGATCTCGATCTGTCGCGAAATCAGGTCCGAGATGGACCCGGCGCCGGCCGTGCTGATCTTCACCTCCTATGCCGACGACGAGGCATTGTTCGAGGCGATCATGGCTGGTGCGTCGGGCTATCTGCTCAAGCAGGTCGTCGGCAGTGACCTTGTCGGCGCGGTACACCGACTCGCCGCCGGCGAGTCGTTGCTCGATCCCGCAGTGGTCGGCGCGGCCATGGAACGTCTGCACCGAGGCTCGGATGAGGACCCGCGGTATGCCTCGTTGGGCCAGCAGGAACGGCGCATTCTCGATCTCATCTGCGAGGGCCTGACCAACCGGCAGATCGCCGAGCGCGTCTTCCTCGCGGAGAAGACGGTGAAGAACTACATCTCCGGGATGCTGCGCAAGCTCGGGGTGAGCAGCCGCACCGGCGCGGCGATGTATCTCGTCGGGCGCGAGCGCCGCGACGATCCGCGCTGACTTCGACATCTCTGGGGGGACGCTTCGCCGATGGGAGCACTGCTCGCGCTGATTGCCCTGCTGGGCCTGGCGATCGGCTCATTCCTCAATGTCGTGATCTACCGAGTGCCGCGCGGCGATTCGCTGATCACGCCTGCGTCGCACTGCCCGTCGTGCAATGCCCCGATTCGCAATCAGCACAACATCCCTGTTCTTGGGTGGTTGATGCTTCGGGGCCGGTGCGCGGACTGCGGCGCGTTGATCAGCGTGCGCTATCCCCTTGTCGAGTTCGCGACAGCGTTGCTCTTCGTTGCCGTGACGCTGCGGCTTTCGCATCTGGGCCTGCTCACGGCGTTGCCCGCATACTTGTACTTCGCCGCGATCGGGATTGCGCTCGCGCTGATCGATCTGGACTGCAAGCGCCTGCCTAATGCGATCGTGTACCCGTCCTATCCGGTGATCGCCGTCTTGCTGACGTTCGCCGCCGCGTGGCATCACGACTGGGGGGCGCTCGAACGTGCCGCGATCGGGGCGGCCGCGCTGTTCGCGTTCTACTTTCTTTTGGCCTTTGCCTACCCGGCGGGTATGGGATTCGGCGACGTCAAGCTGGCCGGCATCCTCGGCGGCGTGCTCGCGTACCTGTCGTGGTCTGCGTTGATGATCGGCGCGTTCAGCGGATTCCTGCTCGGCGCCGTTGCCGGCGTCGCCGTACTGGCAACCGGCCGAGGCAATCGAAAATCGGCCCTGCCGTTCGGCCCCTTCATGATCGCCGGCGCGTTGATCGCAATCTTCGCCGCCGCCCCGATCGCTGACGCATACAACCGTCTCAGCGGCCGTTCCTGACCACGCGGCGAGTTCCAGCCCACGACGGTCGCCGAACGCGGTGTTCCAGACACCTGGACTTTCGCCCGCAACTGCACGGTGCCGATGCTGACCAACGCACGCGGGGTGTAGGTAGTGCCCGGAATGGCGAGCGTGGGCTTCGGTGAATTACCTGTGTCGATGACCGAGCAGGAAGTGGTGATGGGCGGCCACGGCGTCTGCGCGTTGACGTGGGATCGTCCCACTCAGCGCCGTCTGTGTTCGAGGCCCTGGGGTCATGTGGACCCCCACCGTCTTAGGTCGCTGGAGCCGGGCCGCCAGGATCCCGCCGGCTGCATGGACGCCCGCAGTTCCTCGGCAAGCTGGCGTACCGCGACGCTGACCGGATGCTCCGGCTGGGCAGCGACGATCGGCACGCCTCGGTTGATCGAGGCGGGCACGTCCTTGCTGGACGGGATGTATGTGGTGATCGGGCTCTTCACGATGGTCTCTATATCGGCGGCAGCTAGGCCGACTTGAGAGTCAGCGCGATTAAAAACAATCGACCGGGCGCCCCGCGGGCAGGAAAGCAGGTCGAGCGTGTCCAGAGTGAGCCGAAGGTTCCGCAGAGTCGGGATTTCCGGCGTGGTCAGCAGCACGAGATGATCGGAATTGTCCAGAGCCGCGAGTACGTGCTCGGAGAATTTTGCCGGGGCGTCCACGACGATGAAGTCGTATATCGCCGGAAGTGCGGTAAGCAGATCGGTGACCAATGTGGCGGGGATTCGTTCCGCTTCGCCTGGCCCGACCGGCGCCAGAATGCAATCCAGGCCGGGGCTGTACGGCGTGACAAGTGCCGGAATCGTGTCGCCGGAGAGTTTGCCGGTAAGTGCGACCGCATCGGCAAGACTGCGCAGTGGCTCGAGCCGCAGCGAGTTTGCGACGTCGCCGAACCCCAGGTCGAGGTCGACGAGACAGACGCTCTTCGTGCCGCCCGCATTGAGTGCGACGGCCAGATTCGTTGCCAGGGTCGTCTTGCCGCACCCGCCTTTGGCCGAGAAGACCGTAATGGTCCGGCCCGACCGTCCGGCTACGTGTGAAACCACCCTTGTCCGGAAACGATGACAAGCATCTGCAAGCGCAGCACCGTCATTCGCCGCTACGACCTCGTGGATTCCGTGCCCGGCCGCCCGGTCGCGCAGTGCGGCGTCCGGCGACTCGTCGAGCAGGATCACGCCGGCGGCCAGGTTTGCGATACGCAGGGCAGTGGCAAAGTGCATCGCCTGTTCGACGTCGATTCCGGCGCCGATGACGAGCAGCTCCTTGTCCGGCTCCGCAGCTGCCAGCGCAACCGCGGCGATATGCAGGCTCGTGACCGTATGCACGCGGCCTGCTATGTGCGCAACGAGTGCGGCGGCGACCTCACGGTCGGGCTCGCAAAGAATAGTCACGATTTCCCCCCGAAATTCGTGTAACTGCGAAGAGTGGTTGCGCGGCGGCGCAAGTAGCTGACGGATGCGCCTTCGCCTACCGCCCCCTCGACACTCAGCGTGCGGGCCGGTGAACCGCGCAGGTAGCGGCTGAATGACTCGTGATCGTTCGCCGATCGGATGGCGCTTGTCAGGCGTTCGGCCGACGTCAGCCGGCCAGCCCGCGTGACTCCTGCACCAGGCCGTGCCGGAATGCGGCCATAAGGGCCGTGGCGCGATTCGTCGCGCCGAGCTTCTCGTAAAGGCGGGCGACGTAGGTCTTGGCGGTCGACAGGCTGATGTACAGCCGGTCCGCTATTGCCGGTACTGACAGGCCGTCCTGCAGCAACGACAACACCTCCCGCTCGCGGGGGCTCAGCAACAGCTGGTCTTTAGCCGCATGCCGGCGCTGCAGCGCCTGCGGCAGTCCGGCGGCGCTGAACGACGACGCGGCGACGGCCGAATGGCGGATGGCGGCGACCACCTCTGGTATCGGCGCCTGCTTCGACACGAATGCCGATACACCGGTTTCGAGTGCGCGGAACAGGATGTCGTCCTCGTCGCGCGAAGTCAGGATGACGATGCCCAGCCCGACGTACCGGTCCCGAAGCTCTCGGGCCAGCTCCAAGCCGCAACCGTCCACGAGGCTTATTCCGATACTGACGACGGTCGGTGTGAACGCGGCGGCCAACCGCAACGCGGCGGCCGCGGAACCGGTCTCGCCCACAACTTCCATGTCAGGCTGGTCTTCGGCCAGGCGGACAAGGCCCCAGCGCGTGACGGGATGCCCATCGACGATCAACAGTCGGACGGACATTGCGGCTCCTCGTTCCGGGGGCGCCTTACGCGCGCCTCACGTTGTTGAGGACACCACGGCGCGCGTTCAAGATCACGGACCGAACGTCCTGACTTGTCTGGGCAGGCGGCACGGCCGAACCGACGCGCGCCGGCTTCCTCGGCAATTTGTGATCGTCGGTGACACGATGGGCTCTCGTTCGCCTTTTACACCCCGGAGATAACCGCCACGCACGCCGATGAGGAGCCCGCATGCCCGAGACGGTCCTTTCCCCCGAAGAGTTGACGTTGATCGACGCGTACTGGCGGGCGGCGAACTACCTGTCGGTCGGGCAGATCTACCTGCTCGACAATCCCTTGCTCCGCGAGCCATTGCTACCCGAACACATCAAGCCGCGTCTGCTGGGGCACTGGGGGACGACACCCGGCTTGAATCTGCTGTACGCCCACATGAATCGCGCCATTCGCGAACGCAACCTCAACGCCATCTACATCACCGGGCCCGGACACGGCGGGCCGGGCCTCGTCGCGAACGCCTACCTGGAAGGCACCTATAGCGAGGTGTACTCCTCGATCGGCCAGCACGAGGACGGCATGCGCGCGCTGTTTCGCCAATTCTCCTTTCCTGGCGGCATTCCGAGCCACGTCGCGCCAGAGACGCCAGGCTCGATCCACGAGGGCGGCGAGCTCGGATACGCGCTCGTGCACGCCTACGGCGCCGTGCTCGACAACCCTGATCTGCTGGCATTGTGCGTAGTCGGCGACGGTGAGGCCGAGACCGGCCCCCTCGCCGCTAGTTGGCATTCCAACAAGTTCCTCAATCCGGCCGCCGACGGTGTGGTGCTTCCCGTGCTGCACCTCAACGGTTACAAGATCGCCAACCCGACGGTGCTGGCCCGCATCCCCGAGGACGAACTCGCGTCGCTCATGCGCGGTTACGGTTACTCGCCGCGCTTCGTCACCGGCGACGAACCGGCCGACGTGCATCAGCAACTCGCCGCCACCCTGGACGCAGCACTCGACGAGATCGCCGCGATCCAGCAGGCCGCGCGCTCGGGCGCCGTCACGACCCGGCCGGCCTGGCCGATGATCGTGCTGCGTACACCGAAGGGATGGACAGGCCCCAAGCGCGTCGATGGCGTCCAGGTCGAGGGAACGTTCCGCTCGCATCAGGTGCCGCTGGCCGATACCCGCCGCGACGACAAGCACCGCGCGCTGCTCGAGGAGTGGTTGCGCAGCTACCGTCCCGACGAGCTCTTCGACCGCGAGGGCCGGCTCATGGCGCAGCTGCAGACGCTTGCCCCGAAGGGCGATCTGCGGATGAGCGCCAACCCGCACGCCAACGGCGGCCAGTTGCTGCGCGATCTCGACATGCCCGATTTCCGCGACTACGCCGTCGAGGTCGCCCGTCCAGGCGTCGGCTTGAGCGAGCCGACTCGCGTCATGGGTACCTTCGTGCGCGACGTCATGGCCGCCAATTCCGATCGGTTCCGGGTCATGGGCCCCGACGAGACCGGGTCGAACCGGCTCGGTGCGCTCTTCGAGGTCACCAATCGCACCTGGAACGCGATCACGCTGCCCGACGACGATCACCTTTCCCCGGACGGCCGGGTGATGGAGGTTCTCTCCGAACACCTTTGCCAGGGCTGGCTCGAGGGGTACCTGCTCACCGGGCGGCACGGGTTGTTCAACTGCTACGAGGCGTTCATCCACATCATCGACTCGATGTTCAACCAGCACGCGAAGTGGCTCAAGACCACCCGCGACATCCCGTGGCGTCGTCCGATCGCATCGCTGAATTACGTGCTGTCGTCGCTGGTCTGGCGCCAGGACCACAACGGTTTCTCCCACCAGGACCCGGGATTCATCGATCACGTCGCGAACAAGAAGGCCGAGATCGTTCGCGTATACCTGCCGCCGGATACGAACACGCTGCTGTCCGTCACAGACCACTGCCTGCGCAGCCGCCATTACGTCAACGTGATCGTCGCCGGCAAGCAGCCGGCGCTGACCTACCTGACCATGGACGAAGCGGTCGCGCATTGCACCCGCGGGTTGGGTATCTGGCCCTGGGCCAGCAACACCGACGGCGAACCGGACGTGGTGCTCGCCTGCGCCGGCGACGTCCCGACGCTCGAGACGCTGGCCGCGGCGGACCTGCTGCGACAGCACCTGCCCGAGCTGAAGGTCCGGGTGATCAACGTCGTCGACCTGATGCGCCTGCAACCGCATACCGAGCATCCGCACGGCATGACCGACCGAGCGTTCGACGCACTGTTCACCGCCGACAAGCAGGTGATCTTCGCCTATCACGGCTATCCGTGGCTGATCCACCGGCTCACCTACCGGCGCACCAACCACCACAACATCCATGTGCGCGGCTACAAAGAGGAAGGCACCACGACAACCCCGTTCGACATGGTGATGCTCAACGACCTCGACCGCTTTCACCTTGTCATGGACGTCATCGACCGGGTTCCGTCGCTGGGAAGCCGAGCGGCCGCGCTGCGCCAGCAGATGGCCGACGCGCGCCTCGCCGCCCGCCAGTACACGCGCGAACACGGCGAGGACGATCCGGCCATTGCCGAGTGGACCTGGCCCGGCCGGAGCTGAGCCGTGCAAGTACTCGTCGTCAACGCGGGATCGTCCAGCCTGAAACTGCGCCTTCTCTCCGAGCGGGACGAGGTTGTGGGTAAGGCGGATCTGCCGGCCAACGCTGAGGGTTTCGACACCGCGCAGATGGCCGATGTGTTGCAGAGCTGGGAAACCCCTGATGTGGTTGGACATCGCATCGTCCACGGCGGGGTTCGCTTCGTCGAAGCAGTGCTTATCGACGATGCGATCCGCGCTCAGTTCGCCGAACTCGTCGACCTTGCGCCGCTGCATCAGCCGAAGTCACTGGCCGGGCTCGACGCGATAACCCAGCACCTGCCCGACGTACCGGCGGTGGGCTGCTTCGACACCGCGTTCCACGCGACGATCCCGCCCGCGGCGTCGATCTATCCGGTACCTCGCGAGTGGCGGGAGCGTTACGCCGTTCGTCGCTACGGATTCCACGGACTGTCGCACGCGTACTGCTCCCGTCGTGCGGCAGAAATGCTCGGACGAGACGTGGACGGCCTGCGGTTGGTCACGTGCCACCTGGGGGCCGGGGCGTCGCTCACCGCCGTCGTGAGCGGCCGCAGCGTCGATACAACGATGGGCTTCACGCCGCTCGAAGGCCTGATGATGGCCACGCGGTCAGGTACCGTCGATCCCGGGCTGGTGCTATGGCTGGAGGAGCACGAACATCTCGCGCCGCACGAGGTCGCCATCGCGCTCGAGCAACGGTCCGGGTTCGTCGCGCTTGCTGGTACGGCCGACATCCGCGAGGTCGAAGACCGTGCGGCTGCCGGCGAGCCCGATGCGCAGTTGGCGCTCGACGTGTTCGTGCACCGGCTGGTCATCGGCATCGGCGCGATGACGGCGGCGGCGAGTGGGCTCGACGCTCTGGTGTTCACCGGCGGCGTGGGTGAGCACTCGCCGATCATCCGGCAAATGGCGGCCGAGCGGCTCGGCTATCTCGGCGTCGAGGTCGACGCCGCCGCGAACAAGGCCGGCCGGCTCGACTCCGACATCACGTCCGGCGACGGTCGCGTACGCACGCTCGTCATCGCCGCGCGCGAGGATCTGCAGATCGCGCGCGAGTCGCGCCGCGTATTGGAGTGACGTCCCGAGCTGTCGTACCTCCGGCGGCTGGGCGCGCGCCGGAGGTACGACAAGGGTGATCAGCCCAGTAGTGCCAGGGCAGGCACCAGCCGGTCGGCCTGCGGCGTGCCGAGGCCGGACGCCGCATCCCATCCCCGGGTCGCGGCGGAACCGGGCACCGTGACTGGCCCGTGGAACGTGTTGTCGCCGGTGGTCACGTCATGGAACAGGGTGCGGTACACCGGCCCGGAGTGCGACAGCGCGTAGAGGCCGTTGTTGATGCTGCCGATGCGTCCGTGGTGCAACTGGTCGGCGAGCGCGGTGAGGCCGGCCCACTGCGGTGAGCCTGAACTCGTCCCGCCGAAGCGGAAGACGAGGTCGGCGCCCTGCCCGGAGCTGCTCCAGACCGCGAGCACGCCGCCGATGATCGCCGCGTTGTACGCGACGTCCGGAATGCCGCGGCTGGAAAGGTGCAGCGAGCGCTGGTAGGACGGCGTGCCGTACTCGACGCTGAACCCGCCGCCACCGCCTGACGCGAAGTTCGGCTCGTTCCAGACCGAATCACTCGAGTACGCGCCGGTGAGCCCGTTGGCGAACAGCCGCGTGCCGCCGACTGCCGTCACGTTCGGGTCCGTCGCCGGAGTGCTCGCTGCCTTGAAATACGACGAGCCGTCGCAGGTGGGCAACGCGGCGCCCTGGTCGCCGGACGAGGCGAACAGCGTGATGTGCTTGGCGACGGCCGTCGCGAACAGCTTGTGCTGCTGGACGAGCAGCGTCGGGTTCATGCACTGCTCGGCTTCGCCGAAGCTCTGCGAGATGACATCGCCGAGCTGGTGGTCGACTGCGTACTTCGTGGCGGAAAGGATGTCGGCGTCGTCGTTGCTCTTGGCGAGGACGAGCACGATCTTCGCGCCGGGCGCGACGGCGTGCGACCACTCGACGTCAAGGGTGATTTCGCCGGACCAGCCGACCTGGTTCGGGTCGTTCCCGTCGAACGGGGTCAGGCCGTCGGGTGCAACCTGCTGGAAGGTCGGGTCGGGCAGGCCGAACACGGCGTCGAACGTGGCGAGGTCGTGGGCGATCGTCGGGCTCTGGAAGGCGTCGACGATGACGATCGTGCGTCCCCGGCCGTCGACTCCGTGGTTGCCGAGCTTGTCGATGCCGTAGGCGGCGCGGATCTGGGCCGGCCCGTAGCAGCCGGCCGGGTCGGTGGTCTGGCAGCTGAACGTCACGTCGTGCGGGTTCGCCCCGACGTGACCGGCCACGGCGTAGTGCGGGTTGACGCCGATTGCCGGCGTCATGGCGCCTGATGCGGCGGCGCCGGCCTGCGTCGTCGCGACCAGTGACGCGGCGGCAAGCCCGGTGCTGAGCACTGCTGCCACTGGACGACTGCGCGACCAGTGGCGGACACGATTGATCATGCCCACATCCCTTCTGCTGAGTGCTGGTGTGGGTGGGTATCCGGCGGGTCTGGGATCCCCCCGTCGTCGCCGCCTCGGTTGTGGCGGGCAGACCCGCGCACGCTACTACTAACCGGCGGATCACGGCAGCTTTCGCCCATGCGCGGCGATGCGAGGATCAACGGCATGACAACTTCGCCCCGCCTGGCCCGCGCGATGTGGACGCTCTTCGAGCCGATCCACGCCGTCAGTTACTTCTCCCCGGAGCCGCGCGCGGCGTTCGAGGGGGCCGGGCTGCGCGGGTACTGGCGTGGTTACTTCGCCGGCCGGTCCGCCCCGCTGGGCGCCGTGGGGGCGGGGCCGGTGATCGCGCTGTTCAACGGCTTCGCGCCGTCCTTCGTGCGGCGCGCGCTGCCCGCGATCTGGTCGATGGCCACGCCGGGCGCCGCGCTCGAAGCCCGCGCCGCCGGTGCGGCCGCGGTGCTGCGCCGGCTCGTGCCCGACGTCTCGCAGGTCGAGGCAGCGGCGGACGGGTTGGAGCGCCTGACCGGTTCCCTCGAGTTTCCCGGCCGCGCGCTCGGGGCGGCCAACGCCGACCTGCCCCGTCCGGACGACGCGTACGCAAGGCTCTGGCAGGCGGCGACCACGCTGCGCGAGCATCGCGGCGACACCCACGTCGCGGCCCTGGTCGCGTCCGGGCTGGCCGGCATCGATGCGGTCGTGTTGCGCTGCGGGATCGACCTGCCCCGCGAGATGGTCCAGCCGGCTCGGGGCTGGACGGACGACGAGTGGGCCGCGGCCGCAGAACGCCTTACCGCACAGGGGTTGCTGGACGCCGGCGGGGCAACCACCGAGGCGGGTCGCGTCCGCATCGCGGACGTCGAGCAGATCACCGACCGGGTGGCGTCGGCGACGTGGCACTCCCTGAGCGACATAACGCTTGCAGCAAAGGCACTTTCGCCGATAGCGCGGGCATGCGCCGCTGAGTTGCCGGCGCGTACGCCGATCGGCACGTTCCGCGTCTGGGATGCAGAGTCCGATCCCGATGCTGCTTTGATCACCGAGCCGAGTTGAGGCTGTCTCATTTATTGAGAAAGTCGTCTTGCCTTATAGGACGGCCCGACTAGGCTGATCCGGTGTTCGACCCTGGCCGCCGTCCGATCTGGCGCTGGCTCGTCCTCGCACTGGGCATCGCCGCCCAGGCCGCCACGTGCGTGTTCCTGTACGGGCTGCCGATGCTCGTTCCGGCACTGCGATCCGACGAGCACTTGAGCCTGTTCCAAGCGAGCATCGTGATCTCGGCGCCGACCGCCGGCCTGCTGCTGACGCTCATAGCGTGGGGCGCCGCCGCCGACCGCTACGGCGAACGGGTGGTCATGGCAACCGGTCTGGGCCTCGCGGCCGCCTTCCTGCTGCTCGCGGTCAACACGCACGGCGCGGTGATGCTCTGCCTTGTGCTCCTCCTTGCCGGCGCGGCGGGCGGCTCGGTGAATGCGGCGAGCGGGCGCGTCGTCATGGGCTGGTTCAGTGCGCGCGAGCGCGGACGCGCGATGGGTGCCCGCCAGACCGCTCAACCTCTCGGCGTCGCGATCGCGGCGCTCACGCTGCCGCCGCTCGCGCGCGACCACGGCCTGCATGCGGCGCTGCTGTTTCCGGCCGGGCTCTGCGCGCTGGTCGCGGCCTCGGTCGCCCTGTTCGTCACCGACCCACCCCGGCCCGCGACCGCGCCCGGTGTGCGTGCCGGCTCGCCCTACCGAACATCCGCGCTGTGGCGCATCCACGCCGCGAGCGCGCTGCTGGTCGTGCCGCAGTTCGCCGTGGCGGCGTTCACGCTCGTGTTTCTGGTCGGGCAGCGGCACTGGGATCCGACTACGGCCGGCCGGATGATCTTCTGGTTCCAGATCGCGGGCGCGGCCGGTCGCGTCGGCGTCGGTGTCTGGTCGGATGTCGTGCGCAGCCGGCTGACGCCAATGCGTCAACTGGCGGTGACGAGTGCGCTGCTGATGGCGATGCTCGCGGCCGGCGCCGGGGCGCACGCGTGGTGGGTGGTCGTCGGGTTCGCACTCGGCGCGGTGGTCACGGTCGCCGACAATGGCCTGGCGTTCACGGCGGTTGCCGAGTTCGCCGGGTCCGCGTGGGCCGGGCGAGCCATGGGCGTGCAGAACACCGGGCAGAACGTGGCCGCGCTGCTGACCGCTCCGCTACTGGCCGGCATCATCGGCCAATCCCGTTACGCGCTGGGCTTTGCCGTGGTGGCGTTGTTCCCGATGCTCGCGATTCCGATCACCCCGGTTCGGGCGGAGCGGCCGCTCAGCCACGCTGCGCCGGAGTCGCTTCGCCGACGTGGCTGATCAGCGAATCGCCCACGGATGTGACCATCGCCGTGAGCGCCTCGATCGGGACTTCAGGGAACTGGGTGAGGGCCTTTCCCACGATCGCGTCGAGTTCCTCGTAGAACCACTGCATTGCGTGCCGGCCGGCGGGAGTCGCGGTTGCGAGCAGGCTCCGGCGATCGTCCGGATGCTGCGCCCGGGTGACGAACCCGGACTTGCTGAGCCGGTCGAGCAAAGCCGTGACGCTGCCGGACGTGAGGCCCAGCCGCTGGCCAAGGTCGCGCGGGGTGAGCGGCCCTTCCTGGTACAGATGGCCAAGGGCGACGACCTCGGTCGCACCCACGCCGAGCTGCGCCGCGATTGACGCTCGGTAACCGTCCCATCCAAGGACGAGCCGCCGCAAAGATGTTGAGACGGCATGTATCGCCTGCTGGTCGTAGCTCACGGTGATTACGTGCCCCCCGGGTGTAGCCACTTACCTTGATCATCAAATTAGTTGATCAAGCTGTTCTGGTCAATTTGAAGGACCCTGCTCGCCCGCGAAAACGGCGCTGAACGCCATTGCTGGCAGCGAAATCCCGATCATGAGAGCAAATTCTTCTCGCCGAATATCGATCCAATTTAAATCTGAACAAGGAAAACACTTTACCGTCTAGATACTTGTTGCTAGCCTGACCATGTTGGAGGCGGCGCAACGGGGGCGCGCCGCCTCCAGTCCTGTCCGGGGTCTTTGTGGCACCTTGCCGGGGTGCCGGATGGCGGACCGTCGCGGCGGCGAGTTCGCCCGGTGCTCAGAGACATACCGTGACCTTACATTTCACGCGTTGTCGGGGCACGCCGAAATGTGTCGGTAGTGCGATGACCCAGCGACCGTACGTAGCCACGGGCCGCCGAAGCGGGTACATCTCGCGCGAGCGGATCGGCCCGAACGCGGCATTGCCGAAACAATGACCGAGCAGCCGGTGTTGTGCCGGCATGACCCCCCTTACGTTCGCTGTCACCTGGGACTACCGATGCCCGTTCGCCCGCAACGCGCACGAACACGTGCTCACCGGCCTAGCTGCCGGAGCTGATTGGGACGTGCGCTTCCTGCCGTTCTCGCTCGGCCAGGTGCACGTCGAGGAGGGCGAGCCCAGCGTCTGGGAGAAGCCCGAGCAGGACACCGGCATCGTTGCGCTGCAGGCCGGAGTCGTCGTCCGCGACGAGTTCGGCGCGCAGTTCCCAGCCGTGCATCGCGCGCTGTTCGCGGCGCGCCACGACGACGGGCTGCAACTCGACGATCGTCGCGTCATCGAGAAGGTCCTTACCGAGAACGGGATTCCAGCCCATGAGGTGTTCGCGCGAATCGACTCGGGCGAGGCGCTTGCGCGCGTGCGGGCCGAGCACGAGCAGTTCGCCGAATCGCACAGCGTATGGGGTGTGCCGACGTTCATTGCCGGAGCCGAGGCCGTGTTCGTCCGGCTGATGAACCGCGCACCGCTCGGAGCCGACCCGGCCGTGTCGCTGAAGACGGTCGAGCGCGTGGTCGACCTGCTCAGCGGCTCGACCGATCTCAACGAGTTCAAGCGCACGACCATCCCGCGCTGAGCGCTCGGGGGTCCTGACGTTTCCGCCGCCGCACCCGCGCCCTCACGCGCACCCCGCACCGCACCCGCGGTGGAGGCGGCGTCCCGGCACGGCGCGGCGCCCCCGACGGGTCAATCGTGTGCCAGCACGGACCGGGCCAGCGCGGACCGTCCGTGGGTGGGTTACTCCCGGGTGAACGTGCCGAGGCCCGTCTTGTTGTAGTACTCGAGCGTCACGCTCGCCGCCCGGTTGTTGCCGGCGTCCGGATTGAATGTCGCGGCCGTGATGCCGAGCGCGTTCTCACCGGTCGGGAAGAAGGCGAACAGGTCGCCGTCCCAGTGCTCGAGGGGGTAGTCGCGCGGAACGGGCCCGATCAGCAGGTGCAACGAGCCGCCGTGGGCGACAATCTGGATCTTGCCGAAGAAGTCGTTGTCGTACGTTCCGACGTAGAAGGCGTCCGGGTGCGCCGGGACCGGATGGGCGGGCGGCGTCTTGCCGGCGAGCACGCTCGGGTTGACGTACAGGGGCGCGAACGCTCCCTCGAACAGGGTGAACCAGTCGTCGACGATGTGCCCGGCCTCGACGAGGTCCATGAAGTAGAACCCGATCGCCTCAGGCACGCCGATCGGCATCCCGTTGGTCAGCACGACGATGCCCACATTCGCCGCCGGCAGCATGGTGAACGTGGTGGCCGCCCCCTGGGCGAATGCGCCGGAGTGGCTCAGCCGCAACCGGCCCGTGTAGTCGTAGCCGACGTTCAGGCCCAGGCCGTAGAACCCCGCCCGGCTGCTCGGTGTACTGGGCAGGTTGCTGACCGCCATTGGCAGGTGCGTCTCGGCAAGCGCATCGGCGTCGATCAGCGGATGGTTCTTCCACCGGCCGCCCGCGAGTTGCAGGGTCAGCCACCGCGCGAGGTCGAGGACGTTGGAACTCGCGCCGCCCGCCGCTGCTTCGGGATCGGCGTCGCGGGTGAACTTCTGCAGCCACTTGCCGTTGACCCGCACGTGCATCGCGGTGCGGTTCGCTTCCTGCAGGAAGTCCGAGTACCGGAAACTCGACGCCCTCATGCCGAGTGGGTCGAACAGCAGATCATCTGCGAGATCAGCCCACGTCCGCGATGCCGCCGCGGCGGTCGACTCGGCCGCGGCCGTAAGGCCGAAATTCGTGTACGCGTAGCTGTCGCGGAACGGCTCCAGTGGCTCGAGTCGCAGCCGGTTCAGGATGTAGTCCTGCTCATAGCCGAGGTCTTCGAGCAGGTCGCCCACGTGCTCCGGAAGGCCGCTGCGATGCGCAAACATATTGGCGAGTGACACGTGCGCGGTCACGTACGGATCAGCGAGGGCGAAGTCAGGTAGGTATTTGACGACCGGGTCCGTCCACTTCACGAATCCGCGCCCGACAGCGCCGGAAACCACGGTGGACGAAAGAGACTTCGATACTGAGGCCAGCTGGAACACGGTGTGCTTATTGACGGGCACCCGGGTATTGACGTCGCGCACGCCGAATCCTTTGGCATAAAGCAGACGATCTCCCTGAACGACCGCGGCTGCGATGCCCGGCACGCCGCTGCGGCGCATCACATCGTGAATGATGTGATCGAGACCAGCGACCGCATGGTGCACCCGGCCCCGCGGGATCGGCACCAGAGATTGCGCATCAGGCGGCACGTCCGGAGAAGATGGCGCGTGCGCCGACGCGGCCTGCGGCGCGATGAGCGCTGCGCCCGCGGTGGCCAATCCCGCACCGATGAACCCGCGGCGGCCGATACCTGGACGTTTTGCATTCTTGGCTGCGTCTGGGTTCATCGTTGTCATGGCGGCGAACGTAAACGACTGATCAGGCGGGGAGCAATAGATGGCCCGGTGAATTCAGTTTTCCATTTCGGGTAGGCGAACGGGAACGAGCGGAGAAGTAGCAGAAAGGGGACGCTTGGTGGCCGGTATTAGACCGTACATACCAAGGGTTTGGATCGGCGGCAAAATCCGGTCGCACCGCGTTGTCGATCTTGGGCGAATAGTGATCATCTCTGGCGAAGCCGCGAGTCACGGCGGATCCAGCAGAGATGGTCAAGACCCGATCGGGAGCCCGCAAGCGCCGCAGCCTTGCCAGGTCGCGAGCTACGGCCGTAGGACTCGAAAAGGCGTGCCACCTACTGCGCCCGGGGCAATAGTCATTGCCCTTCCGGTGTCGATGGCGGCCCCGATTCTCCGATTCGAAGCAGTCCGCTGTAGATCGTCACGTGTGCCCGACCGTGGACACTCGATTGTGCTGTTCCACGGCGCGGGTGCCGACCGAGTGGTAATCGTCGCGTTTTGGGTGCAGCGCCTGTAGGCGAACGCGCAGGGCGGAATACGCCCTATTTGGACTCGGTAATCGTGCGCCAATTGTGTCCGACAGCACGAACGGGACGTGAAATTTGCTGAGCGTTGACATTCATTAGTGACCGGTGCTACGCATGCCGGCACGACCCGGCCAAGGGGGGCTTGGGCGTTATCGGGAGGGGGTCCAAATGCGATTGACGGCGAAGTCCGCAATTGTCGCGGCGACGGCGCTCACGATGGTGGGAATTGGCGCGGTTCCGGCGCAAGCTAGCTCGCATCGCACGATCTGGGTTCACGCCGGCACGGGCACGATCTCGGCGGCCGCGGCCACGGCTCACCCCGGCGACACGCTCCGGCTGGGCAGGGGCACGTTCTACGACAGCGTGTTCGTCCCGATCACCCTGACGATCCGAGGCTCCGGTTGGGATCGCACGGTGATCAAGCCCCCGTCCACGACGAACAACCCGTGCGACAGCCCGGGCGACATGATGGGAATCTGCGTGCTGGGGACGGTCGATGATCAGTTCAACCCGGACACCTCCAAGCCCGTCCGGAACGTGACGGTCGAAGACCTTCGGGTAACCGGGTTCTCCGACAGTGGCGTCTTCGGCTTCAACACTCGCGGCTTGCACGTGCGGGGCGTGCGCGCCGACCACAACGGCGGCTACGGCGTGGCCCGCTTCGTGTCGACGAAGAGCCTGTTCGAGCACAACTGGACGTCCTACAGCGCGGAGGCCGGCCTGTACATGGGCGACTCGCCGGACGCCGACAGCGTCCTGCGCTACAACTGGGCAGACCACAACGGGTTCGGCCTCTTCCTTCGTGACAGCACCGAGATCACCGCAAATGGCAACACGGTGTGGGGCAACTGCGTCGGCATCATGGCGCTGAACTCGGGCGAGGGGGCGCCGGGTGATCTTCCCGCCGGCCACTACAAGATCCTCAACAACCGCGCTCTGGCCAACAACAAGGCATGCCCGGCCGATGAAGGCCCGCCGATCTCCGGCATCGGCATCGCACTCGCCGGCGTCAACAACACGCTCGTGAGCGGCAACGTGGTCCGCGACAACGCGCCGAGCGGCCCGAGCCTCATCTCCGGCGGAATAGTGCTCGTCTCGACCGCGCCCCCCGGCACTGACCCGAGTTTCAACACCGTTCGCAACAACTACCTGCGCAACAACCAGCCCGCAGATATCGTGTCGGACGGCACTGGTACCGGCAATCGGATCAAGAACAACTCGTGCCACACGACGATCCCGAGCCACCGCAGATGGTGCTGACCGATACCCAGCGCTGAGGAGAGGCTAGGAGCGGCCCACCTGCGGGGATAGTTGCGCCCCGGCGTGGGCTGCTCCTCTGCTCGGACGTGGGGGTGGGTCGCCGGTGTGGCGCCCGCTCGTGGGTGGGCAGTTAGGCCGTGGGTGGGCAGTTGTAAGTGCCCACCTGCGAGGTAACCGCCCACCGGCGAGGTGATGGGGCCCGGCATGCCGGCCGATGCGGCCTCCCGAGAGTCGGCGCGCGACACCGGGGTGTTCGCCGCGACCGGCGCCGACTCGGCAACCATGCTCGGGCAGTGCCCGTCCGCCGAAGCCGATCTCGATCATCCACATCCACGGAACTGGGCGCGGGTGCTGCGCCGTGCGGGTGCGCAGACGCTGGGCGAGTTCAAACGATCCGTGCGCCGCGCCGTGCACGCGCTGGACCCGGCGCGGGTCGAAGAACAACGCGCCCAGGCCATGACCGAACGCCGCGTGTGCGTGAGCCCGCGCGAGGACGGCATGACCGAACTGTGGGCACTACTCCCGGCTGAAGGCGCTGCCGCGGTCATGACCGCAGTGGACGCGCTCGCGTCAGTCACCTCCGCAACAGATCCGCGCACCGCCGATCAGCGCCGCGCCGACGCCCTGGTCGACCTCGGCGTGGCAGCGTTGCACGACCCGCTGCTGCCGAAAGCGCAAGGCATGCGGCCCGCTGTTCACGTGACCGTCGCGCTGTCGACCCTGCTCGGCCTCGACGAACAGCCCGGCGAACTGGCCGGGCACGGACCGATCCCCGCGAACGTGGCTCGCCGCCTGGCCGCCGACCACACCGGCACCTGGCGGCGCTTGCTCACCGACCCCGCCTCGGGGCAACTACTCGACTACGGACGCACCACCTACCGGCCCCCGAAACATCTCACCGAGTTCGTCATCGCCCGCGACCAGACCTGCGCATTCCCAGGATGCTCACGTAACGCCGCCCGGTGCGACATCGACCACCGCATCCCCTACAACAAAGGCGGATCAACCAATCCTGAAAACCTGGCGGCCCTGTGCCGGCGGCACCACCGACTCAAGCACGAGGCCGACTGGCACCTGGATAGAACCACCAACGGCAGCTACCGCTGGACCAGCCCCACCACCCACCACTACGAAACACGACCACCCCACCGACCCGTCGACACCAGCCCGACACCAAGCGCGAACGACGACCCTGACCCGCCGCCGTTCTGACCTAGCTCCGTGGATAGTGCAGCCTGACCGCCCGGTTGTTGAGCGGGGGATCTCCGGGCCTTCCCGTGCGCCGACGGCTAAGCCTGAAAGCGTGCCCTGCTGCCCGCTGCTGCGTGCAGGCGCCGGCAACCTGTCCGGGCATAGGTCTCAGCAGCGCCCCACCCCCAAGCGCAGAAGACCCCATTCGACGCGCCACGTGCCCCGCCACACGACTGCCGGCTCGGACACAGCGAGCCGGCCTGGTGGCCCAGGTCTGCATCTGGGCGCCGATATCTGCAACTGAACTGCTGACTCGGCTAGCGCTCGTTGCAACGGATCCAGGCCGGACGGTGTCATCAGGTAAGCGAGCCGGACCGAGGAGGCATCATGCGAGTCTGGATCGGCACCGTAATGATCGGCATCGTCGTGCTGGGCACGGCGTCGTGCACCAGCGGTGGCAGGCATGTTTCCGGCGGAAACGGCCTGAGCACGTCGACGACGTCCGGTCCGCCGCCCGTGACGAGCACGCCCCCGGCACCAAGCACGCCAAGCACGCCAGGCACGTCACCTGCCCCGAGCACATCGGGTACGCCAAGCACGTCGCGCGCGCCAAGCACGTCGCGGCAATCGACGAGCGGCCTCGCGGCGTGCCACACGACAGCACTGGAACTCGCCCAAGGCCGGGCCGAGGGCACGGCGGGAAGCGTCTACGTCCCCTACTACCTGCGCAACCGCTCCGCCGCGGCCTGCACGCTCACCGGCTTCCCGGGCTTTGCGCTGTTGGACGCGCACGGGGCGATCATCCAGCGGCCGGCGAAGCGCGTCGGCCCGCACTACAGCACCGTGACGCTGCGCCCGGGTGGCCGCGTGCAATTCATCGTGCGCACCATCGACCCGGGCATCCCCGGCACCGGATGCTCGAGCGCATGGCTCACGGCTACGGTCCAGGTGTACCCGCCAAACGAGACGACGCCCCTGCGCGAACCGAGCGGGCTGCAGGCGTGCGACCTCAGCGTCGGCCCGGTCGAATCGGTCCTGTGAGGTACGTCAGTTCTGCCCGCTGGATCCGGACGTCACTTGCCGCGCTGCGCCGAGCGCACCCTCGACGGCGAGCAACTGCAATGACTCCGTCAGCATCCGCCGCACGACCGGGTCGTCGCGCAGGTCGTGGCCGAATACCTCGGCGATACCGAGCAATCTGACGACGACCTCCTCCGCCGAGCCGGCGCCGGCCACCGTACGTTGCAGTATGGCGGCGAGGGGATCGTCGAGGACGCGCGGCGAATCGTCGTCCGTGCGCTCGGTCCACACCCAGCGCATCCACGCCGCGACGGCGAATGCGGCCCAGCGTGGTTCGGCGCCGCTGGCCCGGCGGGCTCGAAGCGTCGCCAGCAACCGCTGCGGCAGCTTCTGCGAGCCGTCCATCGCGATCTGAATGGTGCGGTGCCGCAACGCGGGGTTGGCAAACCGATCCAGCAACTGCTGCTGGTACTCGGAAAGGTCGATGCCCGCCGGCGCATCCAGGGTCGGCCGGACGTCGACGCGCATGAGCTGCTGCACTACGGTGGCGAACGCGTCGTGCGCAATGGTGTCGGCGATCGTGGCGCATTCGGACAGCGCGCCGAGATAGGCGAGGGTCGAATGCGACCCGTTGAGCATGCGCAGCTTCATGACCTCGTACGGGCTGACGTCCGCAGTGAGCAACACCCCGGCCGCCTCCCATTCCGGTCGCCCGCCAGGGAAATCGTCCTCGATCACCCACTGCCGGAACGGTTCGGTGACTACCGCGCCCTGGTCCTCGAGGCCGATCAGCCGCCGCGCGTCTGCGAGATCGGACGTGGACGTGGCCGGCACGATGCGATCGACCATGCTGCTGGGAAAGCGAACCTGCTGCTCAATCCACGGCGTCAGCTGCGATGCTTCAGCGGCCGGCAGCATCTCGACGAAATCCCGAGCCAGCCCGGCCAGCGTCTTGCCGTTGTGCGCAAGGTTGTCGCAGGACAGGACGGTGATCGGACCGGCATCGGCGACCATCCGAGCCTGAAATCCACGCACCAACTGGCCGACAATCGTCGATGGTGGGGCGCCGCCGGCGTCAGCCTGCGTGCCTGGGTCGTCGCGCCGAAGTCGCCCGCTCGCCGGATCGTGCCGGTATCCCTTCTCGGTCACGGTCAGCGTCACGACGCGCACGTGGGGATCGGCGAGGCGAGCCACGACGCGGGACACGTCCGATCCGGCAAACAGCACCTCGCGTACCGTGCCGATCACGCGGGCATCGACACGGTCCCGGCCGCGGGCAATCAGCGTGTACAGGCCGTCCTGGGGCGCGAGCTGGTCGACGACGGTCTGGCTGCGCTGGGTCACGCCGCAGATTCCCCAGTCGCCGCCAGCGGCCGCCACGGCATCCTCGGTGAATTCAGCCTGATGCGCGCGGTGAAATGCGCCGATGCCGAGGTGGACGATGCCCACCCGCAGTCCGCCCGGATCGAACCGCGGACGGCGCGCCGCGACCACCTGCGGCAACGTGCGCAGGCTCAGCCGATCAGGCACCTCACATCACCGCGCCGAGTTGCCACGGGGCGAATTCCTCGTCGCCGAAGCCGAGTGTCTCGCTGGCGGTGCGCTTTCCCGACGCTGCGTCGATCACGCAGTCGTAGATGCGGCGGCCGACCTGCTCGACGGTCGCCTGCCCGTCGAGGATGTCGCCGCAGTTGATGTCCATGTCGTCCTGCATGCGCTCGAACATGTCGGTGTTGGTCGCGAGCTTGAGGCTGGGTACCGGCTTGCAGCCAAACACCGAGCCGCGCCCGGTGGTGAAACAGACGACGTTGGCGCCACCGGCCACCATGCCGGTAACCGACACGGGGTCGTAGCCGGGAGTGTCCATGAAGACGAAACCCTTGTGCCGGACGGGTTCCGCGTATTCGTAGACGGCCGACAGCGGCGCGCGCCCGCCTTTCGCCACCGCACCGAGCGACTTCTCCAGGATGGTCGTGAGGCCGCCGTCCTTGTTTCCCGGAGACGGGTTGTTGTCCATCGTGCCGCCGTTTGCCGCGGTGTACTGCTCCCACCAGCGGATGCGGCCCAGCAGGCGCTCGGCCACGTCCGGATCGACGGCCCGCCGGGTGAGCAGGTGCTCGGCGCCGTACACCTCCGGCGTCTCGCCGAGAATTGCCGTGCCACCGCACGAGACGAGCAGGTCGGCGGCCACGCCGAGCGCCGGGTTGGCCGTGATTCCCGAGTAGCCGTCGGAGCCGCCGCATTCCAGGCCCAGTACGAGTTCGGAAACCGGGATCGGTTCACGGTGCACGTCGTTCACACCGGGCAGCAGGCTCTCGAGATGTTCCATACCCCTAAGTACGGTGCTCGATGTACCTCCGAGTTCCTGAATTGTCATCGACGCGATCGGGGTCGTCTCCGGAAGCGAGAATCCCTCGACCAGCGAGGAAATCTGATTGACCTCACAACCCAGCCCGATGACGAGCAGAGCCCCGAAGTTCGCGCTGTGGGCGTATCCGGTCAGAGTTCGCCGCAGCAGTTCGAAGCCCTCACCGTCGCCGGCCAAGCCGCAGCCGGACCCGTGTGTCAGCGCGACGACGCCGTCGACGTTCGGGTAGGCGCCGAGCAGCCGGCTCGACTGCTGCGCGATCATCCGCGCGACAGTCGCCGAACAGTTGACGGTGGTCAGAACGCCGATGTAGTTGCGCGTAGCCGCCTGACCGGCGGCGCGGCGGAAACCGTCGAACGTCTTGCGCAGATCGTCCGGCGGCGCGTCGAGCGTGGCGACGTCGGCGCCGACGGCGTTGTCGCGCTCGAAGTCGCGCAGTTCGACGTTGTGGACGTGGACGTGCGCACCGGCCGAGATCGGCCGCGAGGCAAAGCCGATGATCTGCCCGTACTTGCGGATCGGCGCGCCCGCGGGAATGTCGTGCGTGGCGGCCTTGTGCCCACGAGGGACGCCGTCCACGTCGCGCAGCGCAACCACCACGTCGTCGTCGGCGTGCAGGCGCAGGACAGGCGAATTCATAGCGGCAACTCCGCGGCAGCAAGGTGGGCTCGGGTCTCGTCCAGAGTAGGCAGCGACGTGCATCCACCCGGATTGCCGAGCGAGAGCGAGGCCGCCGCTGCGCCGAGGCGAACGGCGATGAGCAACGCGTCGCCCTGGGCGACTCGCGCGGCAACCGTTCCGGCGAAGACGTCGCCGGCTCCGGTTTGATCGACGAGGCAACGCGGAGGAACGCCGGGCACCACGCACGCGGAGTCTCCGTCGTCCAACCAGACTCCTTCGGCGCCACGCGTGACGGCGACCGCCTGCGCTCCCATCGCGCGCACCGATTCAGCCACGTCGTGGGGGCTTCCTGGTCCGACCAGGGCGGTGCTCTCGTCCGGCCACGCCGGCGTGATCAGGGCGGCGTGCGGGGCGATGGCCCGCAGGTGCGCGGCGGCTGCACTCGCCGTGGTCAGGCGCGGCCGGAAGTTCGGGTCATAGACGAACTGGGCACTGCTGCTCGCCGCCGCCTGTACCGCGGCGGCAGCCGTCTCGGACAGCGCGCAGGTGATTCCGGACGCGAGCACCACGCGGGCATTCGCCAGGCCGGCGTCGTGCACGTCGGCCGGCGAGAGCTGTGATGCGGCGCTTCCCTTGCGCACGTAGACGAATTCGCGCTTGCCGGCCGGGTCGGAATGGACGAAGTACACCCCGTTCTGCCCGGCAACCTGGCGGACCAACGCAGTGTCGATGCCCAGCTCGGCGATGCGCGCAACGAGGGCATCGCCGAGCTCGTCCGAGGCGACCTTGGTCAGCAGCGCGACGTTCGCCCCTGCGGCAGTGGCCGCGGCGGCGGCGTTCAAGGCGTCACCGGAAAAGCCAAGTCGCATCGGCACGTCGTCGCCGAACGGTACGGCGCTGGACAGCTCGACCAGTGGCTCGCCGATGACGACGACGTCGAAGCGGCTCATCAACCGGTCTGTACCCAGGCGTATCGAGGGTCGAGATACGGGGCCATCTCACGGCCTACGCCGGCCATGACCCACAGGTAGTACATGGAGTACCCGGGCGCGGCCACCACCGGGTGGTATCCGGACTTGATCGCGGCCGTATCGCCGTCGCGAACCGTGAAGCATTCCTCGCCGTGATCGTCATAACGGATCTGCACGCCGAACCCTCCGGCTGGATCCATCTTGAAGAAATACACCTCCTCCAGCTTCACCTCGCGTGGCGGTTCGTGTGTGTCGTGTTTGTGCGGTGGGTAGGACGACCAGTTGCCCGGCGGATTGATCGTCTCGCCGAGCAACAACCGGCCGGCGGCGTGTTCCGGGCCGAGGATCGTGCGGACACTGCGGGCCCAGTTGCCGTCGCCGACCTCGGCAATGCGCTGGTCAGCCGGTCGGATGATGCGCGCGGCCGCCGGCGCAGCGCCGTCGAGTGGAGCGCTCGCTACCGCGAGATGCGCCTCGCCTCGGGCGGTGAATGCGATCTGGCCGGGTGGCGCATAGACGGTGTCGCCTGGCGCATCGAACACCGACGATCGCCCTCCGGCACGGCCGAGGTTCTGGTCGCCGACGCGGACGTCGACCTCGCCGGCGAGCACGACAACGGCCGTCTCGCCGTCACGATCCAGGCGTAGTTCCTCGCCGTCGGCCAGTTCCGCGAGGTCGAGGTCGATGAGTTCGGTCTGTACGCCGGACGCGATTAGCTTGCGGATCAAGGATTTCCCTCCAGTTGGATGTGTCGGATCAAGTCCGCGCGCCCTCGTCTTGGATGCGCGTCACGAGTTGGGTCGGGTTGATGAACCGCAAGGCGATGACCAGCAGGACAAGCATGAACAGCGTGTATATGACGGCCATTGCGTCGACGGACTGCTGCGCGCGGATGCCGGCGGAGAACACCGAGTAGTACAGGGCGACGACGAGTGTCGGCGTCGAGTCACCCGCGGTCAGGAACGTCAGCTCGAACATGCCGACGGTGCGTACGAGCACGAGGATGCCCGCTGCCAGTATGCCGGGCAGCAGCAGCGGCGCCAGCACGCGAAGCATGACCGACGACGTTCGCGCGCCGCACATCCGGGCCGCGGACTCGATGCGCGAGTCGATCTGCTCGATGAACGGCGTCATCGTCAGTACCACGAACGGCACGGTGGGAACGAGGTTCGCCAGGATGACCCCCAGCAACGTGCCGGCAAGCTGGAACTTGTAGAGCACGGTCGCCAGCGGAATGCCATACGTGATCGGGGGGAGCAGCACCGGAATCACGAAGAGCAGCAGCACGAGGCGCTTGCCCGGGAAGTCTCGCCGCGCCATGGCGTACGCCGCAGGCACGCCGACGACGACCGAGACGACGATGACCGATACCGCGACCTCGAGGGTCACCATCATGACCGAACTGAGATGGAACTCGCGCCACGCGTCTGAGTACCAGTGCGTGGTGAAGCCGTGCGGCAGCCAGGTGTCGAACCACCTCTTGCCGAAGCTGTCGACGACGACGGTCATGATCACGCCGAGCAGGTTGATGAAGAAGAAGGCGATCAGGGCGCCGGTGATCCAGGCGCCCGGGCGGGCGACGATGCGCCGCCGCGGCCTCGCCGCTGTTTCGAGCGTCGCCATCAGCCCTTACCTCCCGACGCCCCGCGGTACAGCCGTGACCGCCAGGCCAACACGAGTCCGATCACGATCAACATCAGAACCGCCATGATCACCGCGATCGCGGAACCCATCGAGTAGTCGAACTGCTCCAACGCCGCGTGATAGGCGGCAATCGAGATGACGTGCGTTCTGCCGGCTGGATCGCCGACCAACTGGGCCGAGGGAAATACCGAAAATGCCAGCACGAACGACAGGCAGAACGTGATGGCGAGGCCAGGCGAGAGCAACGGCAAGGTGATGTACCGGAACCGTGCCCACCAGTCGGCGCCCATCGTCGATGCGGCCCGGGTCAGTGCGGGATCGATGCCGGACAGGTAGCTCATCGTGAGCAGGAACGCGAACGGGAACCCGGTGATGATCAGGGACGCGAACACACCCCAGTAGTTGTGCACGAGTTGTAGCGGGCTGGACGTGAGATGCAACGTGTGCAGGCTCCGGTTGAACCACTGCGTCGGGCCGAAGTATTCGAGCAATCCCTCCGCGGTCAGCACGGTGCCCAGCGCGATCGGGATGACGAGCAGCGTGATGAGCAACCGCTTTCCACGGAAGTTTCGCAGCATCTGGAACGCGATCGGCACCGACACCGCGACATTCACCAGCGCCGCGGGCAGGGCGAGCTTGAACGTGATCCAGATTGTGTCGCGTGCGTAGGAATCCTTGAAGAACGCTTTGTAGTTTGCGAGGGCGCCACTGCCGTGCTGCGGTTGGAACGAGAGGCGCAGCCCGTACAGGAACGGGTACACGAACAGCACCGCGAGCAGCACGACGCCCGGCAGCAGAAGGAAGAGCAACCGGTCGACGCCCCGTTCGGCAAGGCGATGTCGCAGCCGCGCCTTGGGTGCAGCGCTGCTCGCCAGCGTGGCAGCCATCAGGCAACCTCCGCCGGCGCGGCCGGCGCATCGGGAGAGAAGACGAGAACCCGTTGCTTGGGCACCGACAGCGCGACGTTCGAGCCGGCACTGAGTCGCTTGTCGGTGCGGATGCTCAGCGCCTGGCCGTTGGGCAGCCGCGCCTGAACTGCCTGTTCCCGGCCGTGGAACTCGACGACCTCGACCAGTGCATCGATGCGGTTCTCGCCCGTGTCGCCGACGACGACGTCCTCCGGGCGAAACGCCGCGACCGCCTTCGTGCCGTCGATATCGTCGCGGCACGTACCACTCAGCGTCATCGCCTCACCGGACATCGTCACGAGCTTGCCGGCCCGATCGGTGATGTCGAGTTCGAGCATGTTCCGGTAACCCATGAATCCCGCGACGTAGCGATTAGCCGGCTGCGTATAGAGATCCTCCGGCGTACCCACTTGCTGCACCTGCCCGTCCCTGAGGACGAGCAGGCGGTCAGCCATGGACAGCGCCTCCTCCTGGTCGTGCGTGACGTACACCGTGGTCAGCCCGACCGACTGGTGGATGCGGCGGATCTCTGTCCTCATGTCGAGCCGCAACTTCGCGTCCAGGTTCGACAACGGCTCGTCCATGAGGACAACGGGCGGTTCGAAGACGATGGCGCGCGCGATCGCCACCCGCTGCTGCTGGCCACCGGAGAGTTGCCCCGGCAGCCGGCTCGCGTACTCCTCCAGCTGGACGAGCTTGAGCGCCTCGTCGACTCGCGCGCGCGCCTCGGCGCGGGCGACCTTCCGCATTCGTAGCCCGAAGCCGATGTTGCTGCGCACCGACATGTGCGGGAACAGCGCGTAGTTCTGGAACACCATCCCGAAGTCGCGGCGTTCGGGCGGCAGCACGTCGATCCGTTTGCCGTCGAGGCTGATCGAACCGCTGGTCAGCGGCAGGAGGCCGGCAAGACAGTTCAGTGCTGTCGTCTTGCCACAGCCTGACGGACCCAGCAGCGCGACGAACTCGCCGCCTCGAATCGTGAGGTCGAGATCGCGCAGCGCATAGCGTGAGCCGAAGCGCCGGCTCACCTTCTCGAGCCGAAGCTCCTGGAACCCTTGGCCGTGAATTGCTGTCTTCACTTCGTATTGCCTACCGTCTTATCCCACGTGTCGAACGCGCTCACCTGGTCGGTGGCGGGCAGCGAGGTCTCCTTCGGGTACTTGGCGATCCAGTCCTCGTACTCGGGGCGGCCGAACTTGTTGATGGACTCCTGCGACTTCGCGGGAGCCATCGAGAGCGTCACGCCGTTGACTGCCGGCCCCGGGTAGAAGTAGCCGTCGTCGTAGGCCTGTGCCTGCTCCTTCGGCTGCAGCATGAACGCGATCAGCTGCAGGTCCGCCGACAGCACGTCGGGCGAAACACCCTTCGGAATAACGGCATACTGTGCGTCGGTAACCCAGTGCATCGGCTGCATCATCGTCACCTTGACGGTGTTGGGCACCGTGCCGAGTACGCGTGGGTTGATGTCCCAGCCCGTGGTGCTGGCGATCATGTCGACCGCACCGGACGCCAGGTCCTTCATCGTGTCCTTCGTGCCGGTCGGGTAGTACTTGACGTACTTGCCAAGCTCCTTCAGGTAGGCCCACGTCTTCGACCAGCCGTTCTTCGGGTCGCGCGGGTTGCTGTCGCCAAGCAGGTACGGAAGGCCCATGAGCATGGTGCGTCCGGGCCCGGAGTTGGCCGGCTGCGCGTACTCGAACCGGTTCGGATGAGCCTTCGCCCAATCGAGCAGTTGCTGTGGCGTGGTGGGCGGTGAGGTCACCTTCGCCGGGTTGTACTCCAGCAGCGGTCCGGACGGGTAGTAGACCAGCTCGACGCCGAACCCCTGGGCGAGTTGCTGCATCGCCGCTGCCGGCGGCTGGTAGTCGCCCTTCAGGCCCGGGAACTGGGTCGTGTAGTCCGGCAGGACCTTGGTGAGCAGGTCGTTGGAGATACCGGCCGACAGGCCGTCCGTGCCGGTGAGGACCAGGCTGGTCGAAACCTTCCCGGCGTTCTCCTGCGCCTTGAGCTTGCTCGCCATCTGCGGCGCCGGGGCGGTGCTGGTATTGATCTTCGCGACGATGTCCGGGTGCTGCTTCGTGAAGTCGTCCAGCATTCCCTGCGTCAACTGAAGGTTTCCCGCGATGTCGAGGATGCTCAGCGTGACCGGGTGCTTAGGTTTCGAGGGCACATCGGACGCCGCCACCTCCTTCGTCTTGTGGCTTGGCGCACCGCAAGCTGTGGCGGCAAGTGCCGCCGCTATGCACGCGGCGATCGTCGCGCGCCCCCGACGTCCGGTCCGATGCTGTAGTGGGTGGTGCATGGCTTCCGAAACCTCCTGCGTGGTGCTTCGGCGCGCCGGTCTGGGCGACCGGCCCTTTGGATGGGGCTAACCCGATTTCTTTCTTGTTGTGGTTGGTGGTGGCGCGGTTGACGAGCGCACGATCAGCGAGGTGGGCAACGCGTGGCGCGCTGCCCCGTGTTGTTCACGCAGACGGTCGCCGATCCGTCCCCCGAGTACGTCCACGGCGAGACGGCCCGCCCGCTCCGAGGGCATGGCGACCGTGGTGAGCGGCGGGCCGCTCATCTGCGCCATCGGAATGTCGTCGCATCCGACGACGCTGATCTCGCCCGGCACGTCGATCGAGCGGTCGTTGAGCCTGCTCAGCACGCCGAGTGCGACGAGGTCGTTGTACGCGAGCACGGCCGTCACCTTGGCCGCCACGCTCAGGTCAGCGGCCATCAGGCCGCCCTCGAACGTCGGCGGGAACGGTCCGAGTTCGACGACCTCCAACCCGAGCGCGCTGCTACGGCTCTTGAGGCCCCGGCGACGCGCCTTGTTCGACCAGGACGACGGTGGGCCGTTGAGGTAGGCGAGCCGCCGATGTCCCAGTGCAGCAAGGTGTTCGACCGCCTGGCGAGCGCCGCCCGCACTGTCCATGAGGACGGCCGGTACGCCTTGCACCTGCCGGTTCAACAGCACCAGCGCGGTGTCGTGCGCCATGTCGGTCAGAGCGTCCGCCGATGCGCGCGAGGAGCAGATGACGACGCCGTCGACCTGCTTTGCCATCGCCCGGATCAGCTCGACCTCGAGCACCGGGTCTTCCTCGGCGTCGGCGAGGAACACCGCGTAGTCGGCCTCGCGGGCCCGCGCCTGCGCGCCCTTGAGCACCGCCGGGAAGAACGGGTTGGACAGGTCCGGGACGATCACGCCGATGTTTCCGGTGCGGCCGGTGATCAACCCGCGTGCGGCCCGGTTCGGCTGGTAGCCGAGTTCCGCCGCCGCGGCAAGCACGCGCTCGAGGGTGTCCGGGCGCAGCATGTCCGGCATCGTGAACGCGCGCGACACCGTCGACGGCGAGACGTTCGCGGCCTTGGCGACGTCACGGATCTGGGCGCTCATGCCGAGCCGCCCATGGGTTCCGCGAGCACTGCGAGACGTCGCATGGCTCCGACTCTGCAATCCTTTGCAGAAACTGTCAAGAATGTCTTGACCAATGCCCGTGAGAGTGGTTCTGTCTTGGTCACCCGCTCCCGTTCGAGGTCAGCGCGGCCGGCGTCTGACATGGATTCGGCTTGTCAGAACGGTATTTGGCGACGCTCTGGCCGAGTTGGCGACGCCACTGCCTGCCGCCGCCACATTCCCCCAGCAAGGAGGCGTCGTGAGGATGCCTGCCCGATCGAGACGACGCGCGCTGGCCGTCTGCGCCGCGGTTGCGGTCGCGGTATCGGTGCCCGCCTCGTCGGCCGACGCTCGCCCGGGCGGGTCGGCCATCGCGGTCACGCTCAGTGCGCAGCAGGCGAGCGGCGGCGCCATCCCGCGGCAGTTCGTCGGGCTCAGCATCGAGTGGTCGCTGGTCGAGCGGTACATGGGACCGAGCGCGCAGCCCGCGTTCGTCAACCTGCTGCGCAATCTCGGCAGCGGGGTGCTGCGCATCGGCGGGTCGTCGCAGGACGTCATGCCGTTCGACCCGTCCGCCCCGAACACCGACGAGGTCATCACCCCGCAGGACCTGAGCTACATCCGGACGACGCTCGACCGGGCAGGCGGCGCGAACGCGTGGCGAACCGCCCTGGGGACGGCGATGTCGCCGCCCAGCGCGTCACGGCCGTTCGTCAGTCCCGAGCATGCGCATGCGTTCGTGACGCAGGGTGTCGCGCCGGCGTTCCCCGGTGCGGCCGCGCGCGAGGTCGCCGGAATCGAGCTGGGCAACGAGCCCGACCTCTCCTACGGGTCGAATCTCGATCGGTATCTCGGCGACCTGACCACCTATTCCGATCCGAATGTTTCGGGGCCATGGCCCGTCATCGCGCCGAACACGAGCGAGGACATCCTGCCGTGGGAGAGCATCGACGGCCGGACCGTGCCGACCCGTTACTTCTGGAACTGGCCGCAGATTCTCGACACGGTCGGGTCGGCCATGCGCGGCGGCTACTCGAGCGATCATTTCTACCCGCTCGCGCGCACGTGCACGAACAAGCCGTACCGGTGCCCGTCCGTCGGCGCGCTGCTCTCCGACGAGCACATGGACAGTCTCGACTACCAGGTCTACGTGCACGCTCAGCAGGCCGCGCAGCACGGCGTCGGCTACCGCCTGGAGGAGACGAACACGGCCGCAGGTCGCGGCGCGGACGGCGTGAGCAACGTTGCCGCGAGCGCCACCTACGCGCTCGACCTGATGTTCCACGTGGCCTGCCCGCAGCCGCCGAATGCACCGGCGGCGAACTCGGGCTGCGACATCGGAGCCCGCGGCCTGAACTTCCACAACGCCGAAGTACGTGCCTTCTTCCATCCCGAGGAGGGCAACGCGTACTACAACGCGATCGACTACGACCCGACCGACGCAATGGGGCCACCCACGGCCGCACCGCTGTACTACGCGCTGCTGCTGTTCGGGCGGTTCGCCCAGGGGACCGACGGCCTTCGGCCAGTCGCGATGCCCGGTGCGGGCGTCAAGGCATGGAGCGTTGACGTCGGTCCTCGCGGACGTCGAATGTTCCTGATCAACAAGGGTGATCAGCCCGCTGTCGTCTCGATCGCGACACCGGCTCCGGTGGCGCTGATCGATCGGATGACTCCGTACGACCCCACCGGGGCGGGCAAGACGCTCGACGCGTCTGAGGTGCGCATCGACGGCCAGCAGGTGCGGGCCGACGGCGTCTGGCCCGGCTTCCGGCCCGATGCGCAACGCACCAGCCACGGCCAGCTGAGCGTCAGTCTCGGCGCGGGCGAAGCAGCCGTGATCACGATCCACAGCAGTTGAAAGGGAGTTCGCAGATGAGTCGTCGCACCGTCCGGAGATTGCTTTGCGCCGCGCTGGCGTTCGGCCTCGTGGCGCCGGCCGGGTTCGCGCCGGGCACCGCCCAGCTCATCACCTTCTTCGGCTAGACGCGCCATGCGGATCAAAGCCCTTGCTTCGGCGCTCTTCGTCCTGCTCGCGCTGCTCGTGGTCGCACCTGCGCGCGGTGCGTCTGCGGCCGGCACGTTGCGATTCGTCGCACCGACCAGCCGCGACCTGACCGGAACGACCGACCTCCAGGTCGACGCTCCGGACGGCACCACGGCCGTACGGTTCTTCCTCGACGGCATTCAACTGTCCGAGCTCACCGACCTGTACGCCCGGCAGACGCATTCAGCGCCGGTGTGGATGACCGCGACAGACGCCGGTTGGTTCGCGCAAGGAGCCCACACGTTGCGGGCCGAGGCCGACACCGCAACCGGAGCGGTAGTGGCGACTGAGCAAGTGGTGACCCATGCGCCGGCGAGCGGCCCCGGCGTGACGCCGCTCGACGGCGCCTGGCACTTCACCACAGCCGGTGACCTGCCGCCGGGCGACCTCGACGGCGCCAGCCCACCCGAAGTGCAGTCCGGCTACGACGATTCCGCCTGGCCGACGATCGTCGTGCCGGACTCGTTCGGCGCGGTGCGCGCACGCTGGAACGTCGACAGCGGACTGCTCGGCGTCTACCGGCGCACGGTCAGCATCGACCGGCCGGATCCGCTGCAGCGGACGGCGCTCGTCTTCGACTCCTGCTTCTGGTCATGCCACTACTTCGTCAACGGGACGGACGTGGGCTCGAGCACCGGCGGCTACCTGCCAACCCGGCTGGACGTGACCGACGCGGTTCGGGCCGGCACGAACGCCATTGCCGTTGTCGTCGACAACCGGGTCTCGACGCTCGGGCAGTACGCCGTGCCGGTGCAGGGTTTGTACTGGAACTGGGGCGGCATTCTGCAACAGGTTCACCTGGAACGGACGCCGGCCGCCGCCCTTACCGAGACGCGCGCAGAGGGCGCTCTCGATGGCACGCTCACCCTTCGTCCGAGCGGGGTCAACGCAACCGGGACACCGCAGACCGTCAGAGCGATGGTGTCGGTCAACGCACCGGACGGCACGCGAGTGTTCGGACCGACGCCGGTCGAGACGGTGATCCCGAGTGGGGGCGGGGCGTCGAGCCCGATCACCCTGCATCTCGCTGATCCTCTGCCGTGGGACCTCGACCACCCGAATCTGTATACGGTTCACCTGCACCCGTTGGGCGACGCCGCCTGGCGCGACCTGGTCGAGCAGACGGGCTTTCGAGATATCGCCGTACGTGGAATGGACCTGCTGCTCAACGGCAAGCCGGTCAACGACCTAGCCGGCTTCGACCGTCACGCCGACTACCCGGGGCTTGGCCGCACGCAACCGGACGGTCTGGCCGATCGCGAGATCAAGGCCCTGCACGACAAGGGATTCCGCATCTTCCGACCGGCGCACTATCCGACAACTCCAGCCGAGTTGGCCGCCGCCGACCGCTACGGCCTCCTGGTGATCGAGGAGATCAACAACATCACCTCGCTCGGTGCCGCCACCCTCGGCAAGCCGGACGTACATGACTATGCCAAGTCCGTACTGACCCGTATGGTCGCCCGGGACCGCAGCCATCCCAGCCTGTTCGCCTGGTCGGTCGGCAACGAGAACGCCACCGACACCGATGCCGGTGCTGACTACGTCCGCGATGTCATCAGCTACGGCAAGACCATCGATCCGACCCGCGTGTACACACAGGTCACCGACCACCCGACGACCGATCGTGCCTATCCGTACGAGGACTTCCTCGCCGAGAACTACTACGGCGGCTGGTACAGCAGCACCGTCGACTCGGTCGGGCCGCTGCTCGACAACATCCAGGCGAGCACGGGCAAGCCGATCATGATCAGCGAGTACGGTGCCGAGGCCGTCGCGGGCCGCACGGGCACCGACCGCGGTGGCGAGTGGTACCAGGCGTCCATCGTCGACGGCTACAACCGGCAGCTGAACAACCGGCCGCACTTCATCGGCAAGATGTACTGGACTTCAACGGAGTTCTGGTGCACGCCGACGTGGAGCGGTGGTAACCCGGACCCCGTCCCGCCGTTCCACACCAAGGCGCTCGAGACGTACGACCGGCAGCCAAAGCTCGGCTGGCGGGTGATGTTCTCCCCGGTGCGCATCACGAACTCGACGGTTCTTGCCGCGCCGCTTGATCAGAACGTGTCCCTGCGTGAGCAGGTGACGCTCGCTGACGTGAGTGGGCACGGCGCCCACGGCACGGTGGTCGTCGACGCGCCGACGGGTTTCACGGCCGCGCCCGTGCCGTTCTCGGTCGCACCGAACGGCAGCGCGACGGTCGACGTCATGTTGCGCGGAACGCTGCGCGCGGACACCACATCCTCCGGCTATATCAGGGCCGTGATCAACTCGGACACCGAAGCGCTGCCGATGCCGTTCACGATCGGCCGCGCGGACACGCTGCAAGCGCCGGCAAGCGACGACTTCGGCTCGCCGATGCTCGACGCCGGCTGGCAGGTCGTCCGCCCGGACGGCTCGGGCTGGAGCTTGACCGACCGGCCTGGCTCACTTCGCCTGTCGACGCTGCCCGGCGGGGAAGCGGGGCCGAACCTGTTCGTCCGGACGACGACTCCCGAGGCCGACTACACGGCGACCGCCGGTGTCGACGCGGCTGCCCTGTCGGCCGACGGCCAGCAGATCGGTCTGTATGCGTACGCGGACGACGGCAACTACGCCGAGATCGATCTCGGACGGGCCGGCGGGCACGGCGTGCTGGAATTCGCTGCGGCCTCGGGCGGCAAGCTGGGTGCCCCGACGTCCGTCCCGTACTCGGACAGCTCCGCGCAGTTACGTCTCGTTCGGCACGGCACGGACATCAGCGGTGAGTACTCGTCGGACGGCCAGAACTGGTACGCCCTCGGGACCGCGACCTTGTCCGGCACAGCGCGGGTCGCATTGCAGGCTACGGGTGCGCAACCCGCGTCGGCCTACGTCGACGACCTCGACGTACGCACGTCAGGTGTCGTGTCTGTCGTGAGCGCGAATGTGCCGGCGCAACCGCTGTTCAACGGCGAGCCCGGACAGGCCGACGTCGTGGTCGAGAACGGCACCGCTTCCGCCGTGGATGCTCAGGCGCTGCTTGATGTTCCGAGCGGCTGGATCGTCGGCGACGGCACTGCGTCCGTTCCGCCGTTCGGCCGAACAACGCTCGAGGTGCCGGTCACCCCATCCGGTCCGCCGGCCGTCGCCACGCTGACGGCCCACGTGAGCGGTGCCAGTGGCCAGGCTCAGGCGGATGTTGTCAGTGTGCCGAAAGGCGATCAGGTACCGTTCGCGCTCGACGCGGGAACGCCGACCAGCGCGCTCGTCAGCACGTTCACCCGCCTGTCGCAGGCGGATTCGTGGGATCCGGTAAAGGGATTCGGCTGGACGGGCAGCGCGCCGCAGTCACGCGACCGCGGTTCGCCGGATGACCTGCGTCGCGACATCGTCACGAACACCGCGCCGGGCACCCTGCGCATCAGCGTGCCGGCCGGTCAGCACGCGGCGTACCTGCTCGTCGGCGATGCGAGCTTCCCGGCCGACGCGATGACGGTTTCCAGTGGCGGCCAAACGCTGGTCGATCTCCAGAGCCCGCTGGCTACCGGAACCTTCCGGTGGCTGCCGTTCACTGTCGACGGCGGCGCCGCCGGCCAGGACGTCGACCTCGACTTCACCGCGCACGTGGCCGGGCAGTACTGGAGGTTTGCCGCGCTGGTACTTACGTGACAGCGCGATCGGAGCTCAGAGTTCCTTGTGGTCGACGTGATCGAGATGGGTGTCGGCCACGGGCCGGTTGTCGGTGACCGTGAAGTCGTCGACCGAGTCGAGGACGAACGTGGGCGTCCCGTCGACCTTGTCCGCGCGGACGTGGTGGAAGTCGGCGTCGCTGACGTCGCGCACCGCGAAGGCCGGGCGAGTGTCCTGCTGCTCGAAGCGCACGGCGACATCGTCTAGTTCGATGCCGGTGACGTGGCGGATGAAGAAGCCGAACGCCGGCAGGGTGCCGAACATGTTGTTCTCGGGGTAGGCGTCTTCAAGCTCGGGTGGATCCTGCACCGCGTCGCCCGGCGCGAGACCGCCGACCAGGTACTGCCGCACGTTGCTGATCCGGATGTCTTCGATGTTGTGCCCGGGCAGCCCGGCGATCGTCGAGGGGTAGCGCGCGTCCGCGTCATGCACGGTGACATTGCTGATGCTCACTCGGCGCAGCGTGCCGATCTGCAGGCCGTCCGGCCCGCGCATCCGGGCTCCGAGCCGAAGGAACAGCGGTGTCTGGACGTTGCGCATCGTGAGGTTGCTGATCGTGACGTCTTCGAGCAATCCGCCATCGACGGTCTCGAGGGCCAGGCCCCGGCAATTCTCGAAGATGATGTTCGAGATCGCGATGTTCTTGAACCCACCGTTGGATTCGGTGCCGCACTTGACGCGACCGGTGCGTCCGTAGGCACCCGTCTTGAACGTGCCGTCGACGAGGGTGAGCAGGTCATAGCCGCTGACCATGCAGTTGTCGATCGTGACGTTCTCCGTCGCGCGAACCTCGTTGAGGGCGTAGGAACTCTTTAGCACGATCGCGTCATCGTTCGGCGAGTTGATCGTGGTGTTCGACAGCCGCACGTTGCGGCAGCAGTCCAGGTTGATGCCGTCGCGGTTGGTGTCGATCACGAGCCCGTCGATGCGGAAGTTGTCGACGCCAGTGGGCAGGATGCCGAAGTGGCCGGCGCGCAGGATCGTGATGTCGCGGATCGCCACATTGCGGCACAGCTTCAACGCGATCGCCTTGTTGCCCTGTAGCGGCGCGGATTCCTGGCTGCCGCTGCGAATCAGGCCCAGGCCGTCGATCGTGCCCGGGCCGTGGATCGTGATGTTCTCGAGCCCCTCGCCCCAGATCAGGCTGTTGTGCCAGTGGCCGTGTCCGAAGTCCTGATACGGGTTGCCGGCGCCCGGCTCCGCGGCGTCGTAACCCCGTGTCGCGGTCGGGGTTGCCGCGAGGATCGTCGCCCCGGCAGCAAGGTACAGGGCGATGTTGCTCTTCAGCCGGATCGAGTAGCTCGCGTACGTGCCGGCCGGGAAGTAGACGGTGCCGGCAGATGATCCCGGCCGTCCGGCCGCTGCGTCGATGGCCCGGTTGATCGCGTCGCTGTCGATGGTGACGCCGTCGCCACGCGCCCCGAAGCGCCGGACATCGAAGATGTCATCGGGCGGGCCGGCGGCCGGATCCGGGGCCGCAGCGGCGGCCGTGCGGGATCCGGCCAGCGGCAGCGCAGCGCCGGCCGCCCCTGCTGCTCCGAGGGTGAGGATGCTGCGACGGGTCATCGGGTTCGCCACGATGCCATCTCCGATGCGAGAGTCGGAAAAGCTTTTCCTTTCAAATTAACCAGCGTGTTCGAATGCGTCAATAGTCCGACGTACCGCATTGGCGAAGAGTCTTGACATGCGACGCACCTCGGCTCGATAGTGATGGGAAAGCCTTTTCCCCTGGCGCTTCTGAACGGCCGGACGCCGACAGCTGCGCCAGCTTTTGGCGCGGCCCAGGAGGGCAGTCATGGCGAACTCAGCACGCAGCTGGAAACCGTTGGTCCTACTCGTCGCCGCTCTGGTGGCCGGCGGCGCCGCGGCGGTTGCGGCTGGTACTCCGGGGACTCCCGCGGCGCAGCGTCCGAGCCCCAACTGGGTCGGTGCCTGGAGCACGACGCCGGTCGTGGGCAGCACCAGCTTCGACGACCAGACCTTGCGCGAGATCGTCCACACCAGCGTGGGCGGCGATGACGTGCGGATCCGGCTGACGAATGCCTTCGGCACCGACGGGTTGGTGGTCGATCACGTCACCGTCGGCGTACGCCAGTCCGGGGCCGCGCTCGTGCCAGGCACCGAACGCGCGATCACGTTCCACGGTGCGCAGTCAGTGACGATTCCGGCCGGCGCCGAGGCGTTCAGTGATCCGGTGCCGCTGGCTGTGCCGGCCGAAGACGATCTGGCGATCAGCGTGCACGTTCCCGATCCAACCGGCCCGGCCACCAGGCATCCCGGCGCCTACGCGACCTCCTACGCAGCCGCCGGCGACCACGCGGCGGAAGCTGGAGCGGCGGCGTTCACGTCGACACTCAGCTCCTGGTACCTGCTGGACGGCGTCGACGTTCAATCCAGTCAGGTCGCCGGAGCCGTTGTCACGTTGGGCGACTCGATCACCGACGGCACGAACTCGACCGTCGATGCCGATCGGCGCTACCCGGACGATCTCGCCCGCCGCCTGCTGGGTGGCCCGCCCGGGCACCGGATGGCAGTGCTCAACGAGGGGGCATCCGGAAATCGCCTGCTCACCGACGCGGGCTCGTCCGGCATCAGCGCGCAGGCCCGGTTCGATCGCGATGTCCTTGGCCAGACCGGCGTCCGCGACGTGATCCTGCTCGAGGGAATCAACGACATCGGCCACAATCTGAGCGCAGTGTCCGGTCAGCCCGTCACGGCGGCCGATCTGATCGAGGCGCTGTCGAACATCATTCGCGCTGCTCACGAGAACGGCCTGCGGATCATCGGCGCCACCCTGACGCCCATCGGCGGATCGAAGTACGACTCGCCGGAGGCGGAGGCCAAGCGGCAGGCAGTGAACACGTGGATCCGTACCAGTGGCTCCTACGACGGCATCGTCGACTTCGACCAGGTGACGCGTGATCCGGCGCAGCCCAGCCGATACCTTCCCGCATTCGACAGTGGCGACCACCTGCACCCGAACGACCTCGGCTATCAGGCGATGGCCGATGCGATCAACCTGAATCTGCTTTAGCTGTAGGAGATTCGCATGAGATCACGGAAGATGCTCGCTGCGCTGGCCGTGTTGAGCCTGTCGGCCATGGCGGCCCCGGCAGGCGCGGCCACCGACCCGGCCGTCCACTCGACGATCGTGCGGCCGGATGATCCGCGACTTACGTTCATGGGGCATTGGGGCCACACCGCGAACGCGGCGATCACCGTCAACTCCGGATCGGAACTGACGTTCCGGTTTACCGGGCACACGCTGCGCGGCCTGTTCGACACGTCGACGATCACCATGCCGTCGCAGATATACGTCTCGGTCGACGGCGCAGAACCGACCTTGTACAAGGTCGACGGCGACCAGATCGACTTCACGCCGACGCCGCTGTCGGGTTGGCTGCATACCGCGCAGATCGACGTGAAGGACGTCGACGAGTACGAGAACCGGTGGATTCTCCCGCTCCAATCGGGTGTTGTGCTCACCGGTTTCGAGCTCGACCCGCTGGCCACCGTGCTTCCCGCCGCGCCACTCGGCCACCTGCGCCTGGAGTTCTACGGTGACTCGATCACCGAGGGCGTCATGGCGCGTTGCGCGGTACTCGGCGTCGACTGTGCCGACGGAACGGTCGACTACGCCCATCTGACCGGGCAGGCGTTCCATGCGAACTTCAACCAGGTCGGGTTCGGCAAGCAGGGCATCATCCAGCCCGGCCACGGCAATGTTGGTACCGCAGCGCAATCCTTCGGCTGGAACTTCCAAGGGTCACCGGCGCCTTTCCGGCCGGATGCGGTGGTCGTTAACCAGGGCACCAACGACGGGCCATTCCCCAGCACCGATTTCCGGCCGGGCTACCTTGCCTACCTTCAGGAGATCCGGGCCGCCGACCCGCGGGCCTGGATCTTCGCGATGCGCCCCTTCGGCGGCTACCACGCGGACGACATCGCCTGGGCCGTACAGCAGATGGCCGACCCGAAGACCGTTTATGTCGACACCACCGGGTGGTTGTCAGTAGCGGCCGGTGACTTCAATGGCACAGCTCATCCCAACGTGCAGGGTCATCGCAAGGCGGCCGACCACCTGATCGCGGTCATGGCGGCCGTCACGGGATGGCGCGCCTCCTGACACCGGGGGGCGATTGCTGCGACTCGGCGCTCCGGCCCGCTGATGGCCGCGCTCCGAGTCGCTGGTCCGCTTCCGTCGCTCCGCCTGTCCCAAGTGATCATCTGCGGGTTGTGCACCAAGGGCGGTGGGGTAAGCGCAGGTGATCACCGTGGCGGCGGGCCGTCCGCTGGCATCCGCCGGCCGACCACCGGAGCACTGGCCGCGGACGGCCGCCCGCCTGGCCCGCCGGGCCGGCGACGGCAGCGCACCGGCGCACGGGCGGACCGAGCGCCCTGTCGAGGTCCGGATCCGGTCACAGCCTTGACTTCTCTGCCGCGCCAGTTAGCTTGGAGGAGGAAATCCTTTTCCTACACGTGTGCCGTTAATTCGACGGATCACGCGTTGCGAACGGCTTTGCCCCGGCAAGGAGGACGACATGAGGCGCCCAGCCACCCGTCGCGTTGCAGGACTCCTCGCGGCGGTAGTCGCGCTCGCCATCGCGCTCATCACGCCTGCTGCACTGCCGACCGCCGCCGCGGGTCCGTCCGATGACGGCTGGAAGGTGACCAAGTCGCCGTTCGCGCTCGCCTTCCTCGCCGGGCACGACACGGTGACGGCCGAGGCGAGCGGCACGACAGCCGGACCGGGCGGCCGGCTCGCCTACCAGGTCGGCGGACCGGACGAGGGCACGCAACCCGTGTACCACCGGCTGACCGACCTGCAAAGTCAACGCCACGTCCCGGCCGGCACGGAGTACACGGTGGCGACGGACGAGCCGGGCCGCACCGCAACTGTCACTGTCACGAGCACTCCGAGCGGCGCGCAGGTGACGTGGACGCTCAGCCCGGCAACCGACGTCACCGCGGTGTTCGAGGCCCTTACCGCGAAGGACACCGAGCACTATTTGAGCGGCAGTTCCGCGGCGTACGTCGATCTGCGTGGACACATCCGGGGCTGGAGTCCGGGCAAGGAGGGCCGTGAGGCCCGCGAGTACTGCCAGAACCAGGAGCAGACAGCGAGTCCCTTCTACCTCAGCTCCGGCGGTTACGGCATCTACGCGGCGACCACACACGTCGGCCGCTTCGCCTTCCCGGGCGCAGCACCGACAGACGACGACCCGACCTGCGCGACCACCCCGCGCCCCGCCAGTGGCACCCCGCAACCGCAGCCGTGCCCGGTGTCGGATACCGCTTTCCCCGATCGCGTGCAGATCTGCGTCAAGGCCGCCGAACTGACCTACGACGTGTACCAGGGGTCACCCGCGCAAGTCACCACCGACTACTACCGCACCGTCGGCCTGCCGAGCCTGCCGCCGCCGAGCGAGTTCGGCCTGCTGAAATGGCGTGACGTCAACGCCGATCAGCAGCAGGTCCTCGACGACGTGGCCCAGCTCAAGCAGCGAGGCATCCCGATCAGCACGATCTGGATCGACAACCCCTGGGAGCAGCAGCCACCCGGGTTCCTCAACCGCAAGAACGGCACCGCCTGCAACGGCAGCCTGCGTTTCGACCCGACGTTCTTCCCGGACGCGCAGGGCATGATCAACCAGATCCACAGCGAAGGCGTGAAGTTCGGCCTGTGGGTCTCGCCGATCATGAGCACGCCGTCGGGCCAATCATGTGCCGGCCTCAACGATGTGTGGAGCAAGAACGGCTGGCTGATCCCCGGCACGAACTACATCGACTTCACCATCCCGGCCGCGCGCCAGTACTACATCGACCGCCTCACCGAACTGTTCAGCATGGGCGTCGACATGACCAAGGAGGATCGCGGCGAGGAGATCCGGCTCGAGACCGCGCACTTCGCGGCTGGCTCCGGCGCTGACTGGTATCTGCAGTACCCCGACCTGTACCAGTCTGCGGTGAGCACCGCGCTGCGCAACGTCAACGGCAACGACTTCGAGACCCTCGTGCGCGCCGGTGCGCCTGGTACCGCCCAGCACACACACGGCATGTGGGGCAGCGACACGTACGAGACGTTCGACGGACTGCGCGGCCAACTTCGTTATGGCATAAGCGAATCACTCACCGGCCACTTCGCCTGGGGATCCGACACCGGTGGCATCGACCCGATGCCACCGGCCAATGCCACGAACAGCCCCACGCCGGCGCTGTTCACCCGCTGGGCACAGTTCAGCGCCGTCAGCCCGGTGATGGAGGTCGGTGGCGCCGGCATGAACGCGACGCCCTGGCTCTACGACGCCGACACGGTGCGCCGGTTCCGCGACGCCGCCGTGCTGCACTACGAACTCTTCCCGTACCTGTACGGCCTCGCGACCCAGGCCTCGCGCACCGGCGTGCCGATCATGCGCTCGCTGGGTTACCAGTTCCCCGACGACCAGCAGGCCTGGGCCCAGGATCAGGAGTTCATGGTCGGCCCCGACCTTCTCGCCGCGCCCGTGACGGGTGATCGCGCCGAGGCCGACGGCGAAGCGGGAAACCCAACGCCCGTCGACGTCTACCTGCCGAAGGGGCAATGGGTGGATCTCTACTCGGGTCAGGTCGTCGACGGCGGACGCACCATCACCCGCAGCACAAGTCTGGACGAGTTCCCGCTGTACCTGCGCGCCGGGAGCGCCATCGGATTCAACGCGCGCATCCCCAACGTGTGGTCTGACGGCTGGGGCACGGACGACCTCAACAAGCCGGGCCTGAGCGGCTACCTGTACGCGCCGGCCGCAAACGGCCACGCCCACCTGACCCTGCACGGAGCCGCGCAGCGGACGCAGGTAGTCGTGCTCGCGCAGCACGCACCCGCGACAGTCACGGTCGACGGCAAGGCACTGCCGCAGGCCGCTGACCTCCGCAATGTCGATGAGGGCTGGACGTACACCAGCGGCCCGTTCGGCGGCGTCGTCCTGAAACTCGCGCCCCGGCAAGGAAACGCCGCAGTCGACGTGGGCCTCGGCTGAGGCGTCAGCATGGTTACCCGACGAACCGTACTGCAGGGTATGGGTGGACTGAGCGTGGCGGGCCTGCTCGGCCGCATGCCCCACGCACGAGCCGACGAGCCCACGGGCACGATCGACCGCCGCGCGATGGTCGGCCGCCACAACATCGCCCGTACCGCCAGTGATCCGGCGCTTCCCGTCCAGGTCGGCAACGGCCATCTCGCGTTCGGCGCCGACGTGACCGGGCTGCAGACCTTCCTGCCCTTTGCCACCATGTCGGACTGGGGCTGGCACGAGGACGCGCTGCCGCCGGGCCAGACGCCGGCCGACTATGTCGGCGAACCCTGGGACGTGCACGGGCGGTCCGTCTATTACTGGACCGGCGACCCGCAACATCCGGCGCTGAACAACTGGCTGCGGAGCAACCCGCACCGCATCAATCTCGCCCGCATCGGCATGCGCCTGCTCCGCGCCGACGGCCAGCAGGCGACCGAGACCGACCTGACCGGTCGCTACCAGCAGCTGGACCTGTGGACGGGCAACCTGCGCAGCAGATTCGTCCTGGACGGTGCGCCGGTCAGCGTCGAAACAACCTGCTATCCCGACGACGACGTCGTCGCGGTACGCATCGAGTCGCCTTTGGTCGCCGACGGCAGGCTCGCCGTCTTCATCGAATTCCCTTACGCCACTGGGGCAGCCAAGTTCGACGCACCGTTCGTCGGCATCTGGGACCGCCCCGACGCGCACGACACCACGCTGCGGCAGCACGGTTCCAGGCGGGCCGACATCACCCATCGCCTCGACGCCACGACGTACTACACGGCGCTGACGTGGGACGTGCCGACCAGCATCACAGCCGACGCGCAGCCGCATCGGTACGTGCTGCAGGCGCCAGGATCGTCCCGGCTGGACGCATCGTTCGCATTCTCGCCGCACTCGCCCCGCCCGGCTCCGTCGCCGCGCGATGTTGCTGCGGCAGCCAGTGAGTGGTGGCCCCGGTTCTGGCAGTCCGGCGGGGCGATCGACCTTTCCGACAGCACCGATCCGCGCTGGCTGGAACTCGAACGGCGCATCGTGCGCAGCCAGTACGTCCTGGCCGTGAACGATGCCGGAGCCTGGCCGCCCCAGGAATCCGGCCTGGTCAACAACGGCTGGTACGGCAAGTTCCACCTCGAGATGTACTGGTGGCACTGCGCGCACTATGCGCTGTGGAACCGCTGGCCGTTGCTCGACCGCAGTTCGGGCGTCTACCGGTCCTTTCTGGCGTCGTCGCGCGAGCGTGCCCTCGAGCAGGGGTTCGCCGGCGCCCGCTGGCCGAAGATGACCGATCCGGCAGGCGGGCAATCGCCCGGCCTGCAGAACGTCCTGCTGATCTGGCAGCAGCCGCACCCGATCTTCTTCGCCGAACTGGACTACCGCGCGCATCCGAGCCGCAGCACGCTGGTGAAGTGGCGCGATGTCGTCCTCGCAACGGCCGACTTCCTCGCGTCCTTCGCGTTCTACGACGACACGACGCGCCGGTACGTGCTGGGCCCGCCACTCGTGATTGCCAACGAAGGACCCGATCCGCACCAGTCAATGAACCCGACGTTCGAGCTGACCTACTGGCGCTTTGCGCTGCGCACCGCCCAGCAGTGGCGACGTCGCCTGGGTCTGGCCCCCGACCGCACATACGCCGAGGTACTGAACGGCCTCTCGTCGGCACCGGTGCAGGACGGCGTGTACGTGTTCTTCGAGGGCATCGAGGACATGTGGACGCACTGGAATACCGACCACCCGGATCCCGTCGCCGCGTACGGCATGCTCCCCGGCGACGGCATCGACACGTCGACCATGCGCGCAACCGCGCAGCAGGTGTACACGTCATGGCGGACGGATGACCTGTACAGCTGGGATTTCCCGCTGCTCGCGATGAACGCGGCCCGGCTCGGCGACCCCGATCGCGCGGTGTCCTTTCTGCTGCACGACCGGTTCCAGTTCTCCGACACCGGCCTGCTGGCGAGCGGGAAGTCCGGTGTGCCGTCGCCGTACTTCCCCGGAGCAGGCGGCCTGCTCTACGCCGCGGCAATGATGGCCGCTGGATGGGACGGCGGGCCGAAGCAGCGCGCGCCCGGATTCCCCACCGACGGTCAGTGGACCGTACGCAGCGAAGGCCTCAGCCCGGCAGTCTGACCACGGGCGAGCACGCCAGTACGACAGCCCCAGGTACTGCCAGTCCAGCACCGTGCGAGGTGTCCGCACACCGTTGATCATCTCTGCCGAAACCGCGCGTGATGGCGGATCCAGCAGAGATGATCAAGAGCTGGCGGGAAGGATGGAGCCGCCGCACCCGTGCCAGGTCGCGATCTACGGCCCTAGCTCGCCGGCTGGCCGGCCATCGTGACGTTGCGCAGTTGCAGATCGTCGATGTATTGCGCGACCGGAGCCGTGTTCGCCGCGGCGAACGTGCAGTTCGTGAGTGACACCTGCCCGATGTGGTCGTCGGAGTAGCCGACCAGGTACCAGGGCTGATCTGCCGTGGTTACCGACAGATTCGACACGTGGATGTCGGTCACCGTGGGGTTGAAGCCGTGCCCGGGTCCCTCGCCGTAGAAGAAGTCGATGAGGAACGCCACCTGGGCCACCTGGCCGACCGTGGTGTTGCGCATGTAGACGTCCTCGATGAAGCCGCCTCGCAAGGAATTCGTCTTCAGCCGCAGGCAGTTGTTCAGGTTCTGGCTGTTCATCCGCAGGTCCTCGGCGAAGATGTTGCGTACGCCGCCGGTCATCTCGCTACCGATGGTCACGCCGCCGTGCCCGTCGGCGAAGGTGCAGTCGCGGATCACGATGTCCTCCGACGGCGCGTTTACCCGCCGGCCATCGGCGTTCTTGCCGGCCTTGATGGCGATGCAGTCGTCGCCCGTGCTGAACGTGCATCCCTGGATGACGACGTCACGGCACGACTCGGGATCGCAGCCGTCGTTGTTCGGGCCGTGGCTGTCGACGGTGTAGTTCTGCACGGTGACGTTCTGGCTGAGCACCGGATGGATCTCCCACATCGGGGAGTTCGTGATCGTGATGCCGTCGATGATGACGTTCTGGCATCGGTAGAACTGCACGAAGTTGGGGCGCAGGTAATGGCCGGCACCGAACACCCGCTGTTCGACGGGCACTCCGTTGTCGGCCATCTGCTGCGACAACGTGTCATCGGCGCCCTGGCTGGGTTGGCCGGGCGCCCAGCCGAACTTCGTCGAGCCCGACCACGGCCACCAGGCGCTGTTGCTGGCCTGGCCGTCGAGCGTCCCGCGGCCGGTGATCCCGACGTTGTGCTGCTCGAACGCGTAGATGAACGAGGAGTAGTTCATCAACTCGATGCCCTGCCAGCGGGTGAAGACGACGGGTAGGTACGCGGCTGGATCGGTACTGAACCTCAACGTCGCGCCGTCGCTCAGATGGAGGTCGACGTTGCTCAGCAGGTGCACGGCACCGGTGAGGAATGTGCCGTCCGGGACGAGCACATGGCCACCGCCGGCGTTATGGCAGCGTTCGATCGCCGTGCGCAGCGCGGCGGTGCAGTCCGTCGTACCGTCGCCGACCGCACCGTAGTCGGTGATCGGGAACGTGCGGTTCGCAAACTTCGGCGGACGGACCCGGGCGAGGATGCGGCCGGCGCGGCGCCAAGCCGATTCTTCCCCAGTCGTAGCGGCGAACGCGCTGCTGGTCGGCAGCAGCACACCGCCCAACGTGCTGGCCGCCGCTACGCCGCCTGCGGTGAGCCCGGTGGCCCGCAGAAACTCGCGACGGGAGTACCTCTTCGCCATCAGTGCCTCCTGGGACTTATGCTGGCAAAGGTTTTCCTAAAGGTAGGTCGATAAGGGCGATCAGGTCAACGGGTATCGAAGCGACTCGTCCGGTAATGGACAGGGACAAGTCGCGGTATGTGATGCAATGGCGAAATGGCAGGTGATGGGGGAACCCAGATGTGGGAGCGCGTGACGATCATCGACGTCGCCCGGGAGGCCGCAGTCTCACCGGCCACGGTGTCGCGGGTGCTGACCGGCGGCAAGCCGGTATCTGACGCGCTCGCCCGCCGGGTCAGAGACACGGTCGATCGCCTCGGCTATCAACCCAATCCGGCGGCGCAGGGGCTGCTGCGCGGACGGTCGCACGCGGTCGGCGTCGTCGTCCCCGATCTGAGCAACCCGTACTTCGCCGAGGTACTCAAGGGCGTCACGGCGGCCGCCGAGGGGGTCGACCGCCGCACGCTCATCGCCGATACCAACGAGAATTCGGCCGAGGAACGGCGCGCCACTCTCGAACTCGCCCGCTGGGTCGACGGCGTCGTGCTGTGCTCACCGCGGATGAGCGCCGCCGATCTGCGCGCTGTCGCCGTCGCCGTGCCGAACCTCGTCTGCATCAACCGGGTGCTGCGCGACCCATCGCTGGCCGCGGTCGTCGTCGACTTCCGGGCGGGCGTACGCGCGATCTGCAATCACCTGCTCGAACTCGGGCATCGCCGGGTCGCGTACCTGCAGGGGCCGGGCAATGCGTGGTCCGAGGGCGAACGCCAGCTTGCACTGCGGGCTGCTGCCCGCCGCGGCCTGGACGTCACCCAGGTGCCGTGCGGCCCGAGCACGATCGACGGGCACCGGGCCACCGACACCGCGCTCGAGAGCGATCCGTCAGCGATCATCGCGTTCAGCGATTACGTCGCCTTCGGTGTGCTGTCCCGCCTCGCCGAACTCGGGGTGGACGTGCCCGGCGAGGTCTCGGTCACCGGCTTCGACGACATCCCGATGAGCGGCATCATCCGTCCTGGTCTCACCACCGTCACGGTGAAGAAGCCGCTGCTGGGCGAGCTTGCCTGGCAGCGGCTGCACGACGGCGCCGACACCCCTCCCGGCACACCGGTCACCGTCAAGCCGGCCCTCGTCGTGCGCGGATCAACAGCGCGCGCGCGACGCCGGCGAGGCATCACGCGCGCGCTGCCGAAGCCGGGCCGGTGAACGGCTCGCTGTTCACCGGCCCATCTTCGGCTCAGACGTGGCAGGCTCTCGGTTCGGGCACCGCCGTGAGGAACTCCGTTGTGCCCGTCCGCGCAAGGAAGATCGCGTTCAGCACGACCGGGGTCGATCCCTCGTTGCGCGCCAGGTGAACGTCCCCGCCGTCCTCGATGAATCCTTGACCGGCCGGAACTGTGCTGCGTACGCAACGATTGCCGTGCGGCTGGTACAGCGTCAACGTGCCCTGGCCGATCGACACCAGCACCGGGCCCGGATGGGTGTGCCAGCCGAACGAGCCACCGACATCGACGGTGATCGAGGTGACCAGCATGTCGCGCGGGCCGTGCGTCTCGATCTCGATGCCTGCGCTGTGGGTGTGCACCTTCGACCCGATCGTCGCGCTGGACAGCGGCGTGATGGTCACGCCATGCGCTGTTTCGGACGCACGATGAGCAGTCCCGCTCGGGGCGGCCGCCGCGACGGTGCCGAATGTGGCAACCGCGGCGGTGCCCACTGCGATGAGTACGGCAAGTCTTTTCATGACGATCTCCCTTCAGGCCGGTGTCCCGGCCGCCAATGTCTTGACGTCGTTCGCGGTGAGCGCGCGACCGCCGATTCCCCAGTCGCCGCTGCGGATCTCGTCGACGAGAACCCAGGTGACACCGCGCATTGCCTCGCCCTCGATGGCCACCATCGCTTCGGTGAGGCCTTCGACAATCTGGCGTTTCTGGTCCTGGTCGAAGACGCCTTCGACGACAGTGACCTGCACAAGTGGCATGTCTCTCCTTCGCTCGTGGGGCAGTGCGGAGATAGTCATGCGTCGGTGGCAGCGGACGCTTCGCCCGCGCGGGCCATCGTCGGTGCGCGTCGCCGAGATGGCCCGCTCGGGCCACCGTCGAGAAAGCGGCTAAAGCAGACCGTGACGCGCCGCGATCGACACGGCGGCGGCTCGGGATCGGACGCCGAGTTTGCCGAGAATGTTGGCTACGTGCCGGTGGACGGTGTGGTCGCTCAGCACCAACTGCTGCGCGATCTCGGCGTTGGTGAGACCTGCCGCCATGAGCCGGACGATCTCCAGTTGCCGCCCGGTTAAAGCGGTCAAACCGTCGGCCGCCGGAAGCGGTCCAGGGTCGAGAATGTGCTCGACGAGGTGCCGTTGCCCGTCCTCGCCGAGCGCCCGGCCGCGTGCTTCGGCGGCCGCAAAACCCTTGGCACCGAGCGCGGTGCGCAGTGCCTGCTCCGCCTCCAGCAGCGGAACGTCATCGACGGGCTCGAGCGCGACGCCGGCTCTCTCGAGTTCAGCGCGCGCTGCGCCGTCCAGCACACCGACCGCGTCGGTCGGCGCCTGCGCGGCGGACACCGTCACCAGGGCGGTCAGCGTCACCGCTCGCAGGTGCCGGTCGCCGATGCTTTCGCTTGCGGCAAAGGACTCCAGCAGCAGGGCGCCGGCCCGTTGCTGCTCGCCGCGCGCGTGCATCGTCTGCGCCAGGTTGTGGGCGGCCCGGGCGACTCCGCTGTGGTCGTCAAGCCCGCGCCACAGCCCGAGCGCCCTTTCGTAGCAGGCCGTTGCCTCGTCCAGGTCGCCTTCGTCGCGGGCCAGTTCGCCCAGATCATTAGACGCCATCGCGATACCGACCTGATCGCCGCAACTCTCGCAGAGCGCCAGGCTTTCGCGATAAAGCGCACCGGCTTCGGCAACACTCGCGGTGATCGTCGCCATCGCCTGGCCGTAGAGCGATCGCGCGAGGGTTACCGGATCACCGGCGAGCCGCGCCGCGGCCAGGCTCGCGGCCGCGTGCTGCACCCCTCCCGCGTAGTCGCCCTGGTAGTGCGCGAGCATCGCCGCGGTCCACAGTCCCCTCGCGCGAGTGCCGGCCGGGAGGTCCTGACCGCCGGCCGCGACGGCGCGCTCGACCCATTCGCGTCCCTCGCTGACGTGCCGCGTCTCCCAGAGGCCGCCGAGATCTGTCGCGAGCTGCACCGCCTGCTGCGGCGCGGTGCGTACGAAGACATCCAGTGCGGCGCGCATGTTGTTGAGTTCGGCCTCGAGCCGGTCGAGCTGTTTCCTGGATGGGCTGGCTGCGATGGGCTGACCGGCTTTCCGGGCGACGGCCGCACACGCCTGCGCCATAAGCAGATCGCCCGCCAGATCTTCGCCGTGCCGGACGAGATGTTCGCGCAGGTAGCTCTGCACGGTCATCAACTGCGCGTACCGGGGTTGACTCGTCGACCAACTCGGCTCGCGGCTGACAAGGCTGCGATCGACCAGCCGGGCCAGCGCGGGGATCGGTTCCAGGTCCAGATCGGGCAACACGTTGCCGTCGCCGCGGCACGCTGCCTCGACGGCCTCGATGTCGAAGCCGCCCGGGAACGCAGCCAGACGACGCAGCAGCGCCTGCTCGTCCGCATCGAGCAGGTTGTAGCTCCAGTCGAAGGCGTGCCGCAGGGTCTGCTGCCGCGGCGGAAGGTCGCGCGCTCCCTGCGTGTCGAGCCCGACCGCATCTTCCCAGCGCGCGAGCAGCGCCGGCGGCGGAAGCACCGCGACGCGAGCAGCGACAAGTTCGATGGCCAGCGGCAATCCGTCCAGCCGCCGGCAGATCTCGGCCACTGCCGCCGCGATCTCCGGCGTGAGCTCGAAGCTCGGGTCACGAATACGCGCTCGGGCAACGAACAATGCGATCGACGCGTTCTGCGCGATTCGCTCCGGATCGCGTCCATCCATCCGGGGGAGGGCGAGCGGCGCCAGCGGGAAGATGTGCTCGGACGTGAGCCCGAGGACGTGACGGCTCGTCACGAGCGCCGTGACGCCGGCACACGCGTCGAGCAGCGTCGCGACATCCGGCGCAGCGGCACCGACATGCTCGAAGTTGTCGAGCACCAGAAGGGCCGGTTGAGCACCGAGCGCGTCCTTGGCCGCCTCGAGCGTCGAGCGCTGGCTGGGCCGATCGGCCACCCCAGCCGCCGCGGCGATGACGGCGGCGACCAGGCCCGGGTCGCGCAGCGGCGCGAGCTCGACGCGGACGACACGGCCCGAACCGTCTCTGTCCATCGCGTCCGCCACGGCGAAGGCGACGCGTGTCTTGCCGACACCCGCCGGTCCCGTCACCGTCACGAGCCGCACGCTCTCATCGCGCAACATGCGACAGAGGACGGACAACTCGCGCCCCCGCCCGATGAGCTCACCGCCCGTCACGCCGCGATAATCCCACCTGCTGGCGTCGCTGGCGGGGTGTTCGAGTCGCCGATCAGGCGAGCATGGAGACGCCGTGATCGGTGTCGCCGGTGAGGATCTCGAACAGGGCGCGGTTCTCGGCGTGGAGTTGCTGCGTTTGCCCGGTACGGCGATCGCGAACAGTCAGGTCGGCCAGGCCGATTTTGGTGTTCAGGCAGTACTTTGTCCCGCCCGGTGGGTTGTCGTAGCGCAGGCCCACGAAGGCGTCGCGGTCGGCGCTGATCCGTCCAGAAATATTCACGGTGCGGCCGCTGCTCGCGAAGTCCCAGTGGAAGTAGCCGTAGGACGCCTTGGCCTTGAGTGCTTGGTGCAGCGCGACCAGCGAATGTTCGCGCCCGTGCTGGCGTAGCACGAGGGTGGTCGCCCACGGCGTCGAAACCGGTCCGGCGAGCTTCGTCTTGGCCGTCGCCACCTCGAGGAATGTGTCGGGCTCGCCATCGAAACCGGCGACTTGCCCGAACGCGTAACGGTCGGTGTGCTGGCTGCCCCAGTTGTGGTTCTGGCTGCCCGTCCATTCCTCGACGTCGATGTCGATGCCGTCCACGGAGTAGACACCTGAGTAACGGGCCAGCGGCAGAGCGACCAGGCTCTTGGCCTTCGGAAAGCCGCCTGAGTAAAGCCGCGGCGGCAGCAGGAGCAGCGGGCGGTCGTGCCCGCTGTAGCGAAGGTCCCATCCGATGTTGCCCGCCGATCCGGTGAGCCGGTCCGGACCGAGGACGGCCGTGCCGATCCGCACCGCGAACTCGTCTGGGCTGAACTCGCACTCGGCTATCGGCAGCTCCTGCTTGGCCACCGCATGCCGGCCGGTTTCGCCGTCGAAGCAGACGGCCCACAGCTCACCGCGCGCAGCGGCCGGGTCCGCCGTGGGGGCGAGAATCGTGTAGCGAATCCAGAACGCCAGCGGGCGGCTCGGGTGGTTCGCGCGCTGGTAGAAGCTCTCGTAGTGGCCCGCCAGCTGGCCCGGCGCGTAGACCGTTCGGTTGAGCAGCCAGCGGTCTCCGGACAGTGCGGGTCTCACATCCATGACGGTCCGCTCTGCGAGGTGGAACGCGACCGGGCTCTCCGGCGACGCAGATCCGAGCGTCGCACAACGGCCCGCGCCGGGTGGCCGCCCGGGGTCGGCCGCGCCCGGTGGTGGCCTCCCTGAGGTGGGTGGGCAGTTGGGCGACGAGTGGGCAGTTGTAAGTGCCCACCTGCGGGGTAAGTGCCCACCTGGGTGAGCGGCCGCTCAGAGTTGGCCGCGCCGCGACTCTGCGCCCCTGTGGTGGGTGGGCAGTTGGGCGACGGGTGGGCAGTTGTAAGTGCCCACCTGCGGGGTAAGTGCCCACCTGGGTGGGCGGCTGCCCCGAGTGGCCGCGCCGCGACTCTGCCCGGGCTTGCTCAGGGGTGCGGGCCGACGTCGGTGACCGTGACGACTGGTTCACCCGCTGCGTCACTGGCGGCCAGATCGACCTCGGCGCTGATTCCCCAGTCGTGGTCGCCGTCCGGGTCGTCGAACACCTGCCGTACCCGCCACACGCCTTCACCGGTCTCGATGTGCAGCAGCGCAGGGTTGCGGGCGTCGCCGCCGGTGCCGATGCGGTCGTATTCGCCGAAGTACGTCTCGACGGCGGAGCGCCAGCGACCGGCGTCCCAGCCCGCGGCGGCATCCAGCGAGCCAAGGTCGTCGTAGCGGCGCAACGCCGCAAGCTCCACTCGCCGGAACAGCGCATTGCGGACCAGCACGGTGAACGCCCGAACGTTGGCGGTCAAGGTGGCCGGGGCAGGCGGCGCAACCGGTGCGGCGTCGACGCCGACTCCCAACGTGAGTTTCTCCCATTCGTCGAGCAGGCTGGAATCCGTCTGGCGAACCACCGCCCCGAGCCACTCGATCACGTCGGTTACCGCCTCGGTGCGCGCGGCGTCCGGAACCCCGGAGCGCAACGCCCGGTAGGCGTCGGAGAGGTAGCGCAGTACGGCACCCTCGCTACGAGACAGCCCGTAGAACGCGACGTATTCGGTGAACGTCATCGCGCGTTCCCACATGTCGCGCACCACCGACTTCGGCGAGAGCTGATCCTCGTCCAGCCACGGATGGCTCTGCCGGTAGATCGCGAACGCCGCGGTCAGAAGTTCGTCGAGCGGCTTGGGCCAGGTGACCTCGGCGAGCAACTCCATGCGCTCGTCGTACTCGATCCCGTCGGCCTTCATCGCCGCGACGGCCTCGCCGCGAGCCGCGTGCTGCTGCGCCGACAGCACCTGCCGCGGGTCCTCCAGGGTGGCCTCGAAGATCGACACCACGTCCAGCGCGTACGTCTCCACCTGGGGGTCGAGCAACTCGAGCGCGGCCAGCGCGAACGTCGACAGCGGCTGGTTCAGCGCGAAGTTCACCGGCAGGTCCGTGGTCAGGCGCACCGTGCGGCCGTCCTCGTCCGGGACGGCGAGCCGCTCGATGACACCCGCTGCCAGCAGGGCACGGTACGCGCGGATCGCGTCGCGCACCTGGGCGCGGCGGGCGGAGGCCGGGCTGTGGTTGTCCATGATGAGACGGCGCATCGCGGCGAATGCATCGCCGGGCCGCGCGATCACATTCAGCACCATCGCCGGCGTTACCTGGAACTGCTGCGTCAGCGGCTCGGGCTGCGAACTCACCAGGCGGTCATGTGTGTTCTTCGACCAGGAGACGAACCCCTCCGGCGGCTTCTTTCGCACGATCCGGCGCCGCTTCTTGACGTCGTCGCCGGCCTTGGCGAGCAGCCGCGCATTCTCGACCTCGTGCTCGGGTGCCTGAACGACGACCGTGCCGGCGGTGTCGAATCCGGCCCGCCCGGCGCGTCCGGCGATCTGGTGCATCTCGCGCACCTGCAGTTGCCGCGTGCGCTGCCCGTCGAACTTGCTCAACGCGGCGAACACCACCGTGCGGATCGGGACGTTGATGCCGACGCCGAGCGTGTCGGTGCCGCAGATGACTTTCAGCAGTGCGGCCTGGGCGAGCTGCTCGACGAGGCGGCGGTACTTCGGCAGCATCCCGGCGTGGTGCACGCCGATGCCGTGGCGCACCAGCCGGGACAGCACCCGGCCGAAGCCGGCGTTGAACCGGAAGTCGCCGATCGCGTCGGCAATTGCGTCGCGCTCTGCACGAGTCGCGACGTTGATGCTCGTCAGCGACTGCGCATGCTCCAACGCGGCGGCCTGCGTGAAGTGCACGACGTAGATGGGGGCCTGACCGCCGGCGAGCAGGTCGCTGATCGTCTCGTGCAGCGGCGTCAGGGCGTAGTAGTGGTGCAGCGGCACCGGCCGGACCGCGGCCGTGACGGTGGCGGTGGCCCGGCCGGTGCGCCGGGAAAGGTCCGCGGCCAGGTCGGTCACATCGCCGAGGGTCGCCGACATCAGCAGGAACTGGGCGTCGGTGAGTTCCAGCAGCGGCACCTGCCAGGCCCAGCCCCGATCGGGGTCGGCGTAGAAGTGGAACTCGTCCATGACGACGACGCGCAGGTCGGTGCTCGCGCCGGTGCGCAACGCGACGTTCGCCAGCACCTCGGCCGTGCAGCACAGGATGGGGGCATCGGCGTTGACCGCGGCGTCGCCCGTCATCATGCCGACGTTCTCCGACCCGAACACCGCGCACAACGCGAAGAACTTCTCGCTGACCAGGGCCTTGATCGGCGCCGTGTACACGGACCGGACGCCGGCCGCGAGCGCGAAGTAGTGCGCCGCGACTGCGACCAGAGACTTCCCGGACCCGGTCGGCGTAGCCAGGATGACGTTGTTGCCGGTCACGAGCTCGAGCACCGCCTCGTCCTGCGCGGGATACAGCTCGATGCCCTGGCTGCTGACCCAATCGCCGAACGCCGCGTAGAGCTCGTCAGGGTCGGCGGCAGATCCGCCAGACGGCGGCAGGCTGGCGGTGAGTTGCGCGGGAGAGGTAGTCATGACGTTGTCCACTGTGCCCGACGCCCGGCCCGGGACTTCCGTTGAGTGGTGCGTTATCCGTTGAGTGGTGCGTTAGAACGCACCACTCGAACCCAAACGCACCACTCAACGGGAGGCGCCGTGCCAGGCGGCGGCCAGCAGCAGCGCGCCAGGCACGATGCCGCTGACGGCAGCTATCGCCGCGTCGGAGGCGCCGACTGCGGCCAGGGTCAGGCCCGCGGCCCCGCAGGCGGTGATCGCCGCGCCGAGCCGGTGGAAGAAGGGCAGGCCGAAGACTACGGCTAGGGGGAAGAAGTGCACGCCGACGACGAACGAGACCCAGCCGACGCCGGCCTGCGGCGCATTGAGCGGGCCGTTTAGCACGGCCAGGCCGCCGGCCAGCGCCGCCACTTCGGCGGCGACCACCAGCCAGTACGCGCGGCCGAAACCAGCATCGCTCGACGTCGGCTCGGCTGCTGCGGGTTCGCTCGTCCGACCCCGAAGGAGGGCTACCACCACTGCCGCGAACGCGACGCCACCCGCGACCCGCAGCGGCAGCCCCATCGCAGGCCGCAATGGTCCGGCGTTGACCAGCACGTAGATCAGCCCGAATATCGCCCCGATGAGGGATCCCGTGCGCTGCCCGCGCAGCTGATCGGCCTGGGACGGACTCTCTTGTGCAGTACTGGTCACCGAAACACCTCACCTCTGTAGTCTGCTGTATTGACTATAGTTCACTCTATGCAAGGGCGGAAACCACTATCCGAGGCGCATTACCGGTCTCCGCTACGCGAACAGCGCGCGGCCGACACGCGCGCCCGCATCGCCGCGGCCGCCCGCGAGTTGTTCATCGCCGGCGGGTTCGCCGGCACCACGATCGCCGGAATTGCCGAGCGGGCCGGGGTTTCCGCGCCGACCGTGTACGCCACCTACGGTTCCAAGGGCGCCATCATGCGGGCGCTGCTGACTCAGTTCGAGGAGGACGCGGACGCCGCCGCGTGGCGGGCGCGCATCACCGCCGAAGACGATCCGCACCGCAAGCTCGCCGCCTTCGCCCAGTGGAGTGCGGCGCTCTTCTCGTCCAGCAAAGCCGTCATCGCCGCAGCCCAGGGCGCAGCCGGCCACCCCGACATCGTCGAGCTGCGCGACCAGGGCAACGAGCACCGTCGCCGGGCGCTCAAGGCGCTTGTCGCCACGTTGACCAAGGCCGACGCGTTGCGTCCAGCACTGACCGCCCAGCAGGCCCTCGACCGCGCCTGGGTCCTGACCGGCGTCGAGATCTACCTGGCCTGCACCGACGGTTGTGACTGGACCGATAGCGAATACGCCGAATGGCTCTCGACCCTGCTCCAGAACGAACTGCTGGGCAGCGGGCATCCGCGCCGGAGCGGCGGCAAGCGTCACTAGTACGGCACCCGCAGCTCGACACCGTGCCAGGAGGTCGCGCACGGCACCCCGTTGATCATCTCTGGTGAAACCGCGAGTGATGGCGGATCCAGCAGAAATGATCAAGACCCCGATGGGAGGTCCGGCCGCCTGTCTCGCGACCGGCCAAGATCCACGGACCAGACGCTAGTGTCCTGAGTCAGAAGTTCCTGTCGCCACCTCCGGCGCCCAGCTGCACGCTGGCTGCGTTGTCCTCGTCGCCGATACAACCCCGGTATCGGCTCCTCGTCCGCCTTGCCAGCGCACACCTGGATCACCGGATCTGACGACGAACTTCTGACTCAGGACACTAGCAGTACTTTGTTAACTCGTGTCGGGGTAGGGGCGGTTGCAGGTGTGGCATGCGCCGGTCCAGACGGCGAACAGGTGCTGGAGTTCGCGGAGGACGGCATAGAGGGTCAGGCCGGCGCATGGGCTTTTGGGTCGTAGCGCAGGCGGGTGCAGAACGCTTGGGCGAGGCAGACGAGGGTGACGTGGTGGTGCCAGCCGGTGTAGCTGCGGCCTTCGAAGTGGTCGAGTCCGAGGCCGTCTTTGAGTTCGCGGTAGTCGTGTTCGATGCGCCAGCGGATCTTGGCCAGGCGGACCAGGTCGCGCAGGTGGGTGTCGGCGGGCAGGTTCGACAGCCAGTAGTCGGTGGGTTCGGGTTGCCCGGGTGGCCATTCGGCCAGCAGCCAGCATTCGGGCAGGTTGCCCTCGGGTGTGCGGGGGATGTCGCGGTTGGCCGGTCGCACGCGCAGCGCGAGGAACCGCGAGCGCATCGCGGCGGTCGGGTTGCGTGGGGTCTTGCGGGTGCCGTGTCGCCAGGTCACGACCCTGCCTGTTCGGCGTCCGGCGGTGATGACCAGGGTCTTCAGGTTGCCCGGCGCCTCGCGGTAGCGGGGCACCGGCGGGCGGCCGCGACCGTGATACGGCGCGACCTGCGGCGTGGCGGTGCCCGGATAGGCGCTGGTCGTGGACTTCACCGCGACCACGTAGGACATGCCACGAGACTCCAGCGCGAGCCGGAACCCGGTGGCATCGCCGTAGCCGGCATCGGCGACCACGGGGCGCTGCGGCAATCCCCAACCGCCGCCCGCCTGATCGCCGGTGATCTCATCGAGCATGTCCAGCGCGAGGCGCCATTTCTCCCGGTGCCGCACCTCATCGGGGATCTTGGCGCGCGTGCGACGTCGGCGAATCTCGCTCGCCGTCTCGACGTCCGCCGCGCTGGCATCGTCCCAGGACTGCGGCAAGAACAGCCGCCAGTCGATCGCCGCGGACGCCCAGTCGGTCACCGCATGCACGCTGACCCCGACCTGGCAGTTGCCGGTCTTGCCCAACGCCCCGCAGTACTGCCGAGCCACCCCGGGAGAATCAACACCGTCCTTGGGGAAGCCGCTGTCATCGACCACGTACGCCTGCGGCGCGACGAACCCGTCCGCCCACCGCGCCAACCGCCGCCGAACCTCGACGTGATCCCACGTCGAGGACGTGACGAACTGCTGCAACTGCTGATGATCGACCCCAAGCCGCGCCGCCATCGGCTGCATCGACTTACGCTTGCCATCCAGCATCAGCCCACGCAGATACAACCCGCCCTTGGCCCGCTGATCAGCCCGAGCCAACCCGCCCAGCATCTCCCCGGCGAACGCCTCCAAGCCGGGCCGGACCTCGACCATCTCCTCCGGAGTCATACCAACACAAGATCAGAACATGACCCCGAACAACCCCAACGACACACCTAACAAAGTACTACTAGCCGTCGAGCAAGAGGTCGAGTTGCCCGAGACGCTCCGGGTCGAGCAGCGAGTTGATCTCGACGATCTGGCCGCCCGTGACGGTGAAGCCCATGACCGACACCGGCCGCCCATCGACGGTCACGATGACTCCGGCGGCACCGTTCACCAGTGCCGGCCGGACAACGGCGCCCGGCCGCGAGAACAGCACGGCCCGGTCGGCGACGGCGGCAACACCACGAAGCACCCCCGTGGCCTGCGGACGCTGCGCACCACCGTCGGATCGCAGCTCGACGTCCGGGTGGAGAACCGCGACGAGCCCCGCGAAGTCGCCGGCCCGCGCCGCGGCGAAGAACGCGTCGACGACCGATCGCTGGGCGGCGAGATCCGCGTCGGGCGCCGGGAGGTCAGCCGCGCGCACCTGGCGCCGCGCGCGGCTGGCCAGTTGCCGTGCGGCGGCCGGCGACCGGCCCACCATCGGCGCGATCTCGTCGAAGGGCAGGTCGAACATGTCATGCAGCACGAACGCCAGCCGTTCGGCAGGCGACAACGTGTCGAGCACAACCTGGAGCGCGAGACCGACCGAATCGGCCAGCACGGCCTCCTGCTCGGGATCGGGCCCGTCGGCCCGGCTGATTACCGGATCGGGCAGGTGGACGTCCAGCGACAACTCGCCCCGCGCGTTGCGTGAGCGCAGCATGTTCAGGCACACCCGGGCCACGATCGTCGTCAGCCATCCGGCCATGTTCTGCACGCCGTCGGTTCCTGAACGGGAAAGGCGCAGCCAAGCCTCCTGCACGGCATCGTCGGCCTCGGCCTGCGAGCCGAGCATCCGGTAGGAGACCGCCTTCAGGTGGGGCCGGTACTGCTCGAACTGCGCCGCCAGCCAGTCACGTTCGTCCATCGGTCACATTCCTTCGTCGCCAGGTGTCACGAGTAGTGACCCGCCGAACCGCGGCGATGTGACAAGGAGACACAGTGCAAGGACCGATGAGCAACCCGGTGTTGAGTGGTGCCAGGCGCCGGGATGTGCCGCGATGGAGCGAGTCACGGCACCGGCGGTTGACGCTGCTGGCAATGTGCGTCGCCACCTTCATGATCTCGCTCGACCTCACGATCGTTAACGTGGCGCTGCCGCTGATGCAGCGCGAGCTCCAGATGAACCCGGGCGATCTCGAATGGGTGATCAGTGCCTACTCCCTCAGCCTGGCCGCGCTCGTCCCCGTGGGCGGCGCACTCGGTGATCGCTACGGGCGCAAGCGCGTGTTCCTGATGGGGATGTCCATCTTCGCCCTGGGGTCAATCGCCTGCGCCCTGTCGTGGAGCGGTGCCGCGCTGATCGCGTTCCGCGCCGTCCAAGGGGTCGGCGGTGCGGCCATGCTGGCGCTGACACTGTCCATCATCACCGAGACGTTCCCGCCGCCGGCCCGGGCCGGGGCCATCGGCACCTGGGCCGCCATCGGCGGAACGGGTTTCGGGGCCGGGCCGATCGCGGGCGGCGTCCTGCTCACCTTCTTCGGCTGGGCGTCGGTGTTCTGGGTGAACGTCCCGTTCGCTGTCGTCGGGATCGCGGGCACCGTGGTGGCCGTTCACGAGTCGCGCAATCCGCATTCCCGCCGCCTCGACGTACTCGGCGTGGCGGCCAGCGCCGGCGGCTTGGTTGCCGTCACACTCGGCCTGATCGAGTCGGCGTCGCACTCGTGGAGCTCGTGGCCGGTGGCGGCACCGCTGGTCATCGGTGCGGGATTGCTCGCCGCATTCGCCCGGTGGGAGCGCCGCGCCCCGCACGCCATGATCCCGCCGGCGCTGCTTCGAGCGCGCAGCTTCGTCAGTGCGTCCGGGATCTATCTGCTCAGCTACCTGGGCCTGAGCGGTGCCCTGTTCTACGTGACGCTGCTCTACCAGGACGTGAACGGCTGGTCGGTGCTGCGAACCGGTCTGTCGTGGCTGTTCATGAACGCGCCGTTCCTGCTCATGGCCCAGTTCGCGGGCCGGCTCGACCGGCGATTCCCGCCCACGGTGGTCGTCGCCAGCGGATGCTTCGTCGCCGCCGTCGGGGTATTCGCCTTGAGCTGTGCCACCACGACGACGCCGTTCGTCCTGACCGCCGCTGGCTACGTCCTCTTCGGCGCGGGCTTCGGGACGTTCATCCCGGGCACGACGCACGTGGCGATGCGCGACGTGCCGCCCGGAGTGTCCGGCGGAGCTTCGGGCGTGCTCAACGCATCCCGCCAGGTCGGCACGTCGGTCGGGCTTGCGGTACTCGGCGCGGTCGGGGTCAACGCGGCGGCGGCCAAATGGAACGCCGGCCAGTTCCCGGCGGCGATCCGGGCCAGGGCACTCGGCCAGGCCCAGAACGTCGGCGGAGCCCGCATCGGCGCGGTCACCAGGTCGCTCGGTTCGGCGTACCGGCATCCCGCGGCCGAATCGTTCGTCCACGGATATCACCTCGCCGTGGGCGCCGGGGCGGCGTGCCTGCTGGCTGCCGCAGCTATCGCCCTGTTCGGTTTCCGCGCCCGCTCACCTGAGGCGTAGGCGAATCCGCCGCCGTCTGCGTGGGGCGAGGCGCTCAGACCACGCGGTCAGGCAATCGACGGTTCCGACGAGTTGGCGTCGGCTCGCGAATGCCCGGCATGGGCAGCACTGTGCCGCGACGTTTGCACCGGCTCGTCGCGGCCGCGCCGAAGCCATCGGGTCCCACGCGAGTCGGTCCATTCGATCACTGCCACCAGCGATGGCGTGAGGTAGGCGGGCGGCGGCAAGGCATTGCCGTCGGCGTCGTACTCCGCGGTCAACTGCGCGGACTGCGACCAGTACCCGCCCGCGTTCCAGGTGCCCCCGGCGGTGAGCAGAACCGTGTGCGACTGGCCGTACCCGCCGGCGGGTACCCATCTCCATGGCGGGCACTCGCCGGCTATCACGAGCACATCGACGATGGGCTCGTTGCTGGCGTTGACGATCTCGATGCCGCCGTACTGTGCGGCCTGGCCGCACAGGGTGAGGACGGTGCGCGCGGTACGCAACTGCTCGGCTTTGGCGTCACGGCGGCGATTGCGTTCGCCCCAGACCGCAATGCCGAGTGCGACCGCGGCCGCCGCGATCGTCCCGGTTGCCAGGAGGATCGTCCAGGCATCTGAGGCGACGTCAATGCGCTGTGCGATCACGCCTCGGATTCTGTTCTGTCGCATGCACCGGGCGATGCCGCCACGCCGAAACAATTCGAAGTCGCGGCGCACTCCGCGAATTAGCAGATGGCGGCCGCCGTCGGGGCGAAATGTAATTGTCACTGGCAGTGATATCGGAGGCACCGCAAAATGATCACCGTGAAGATCATCGGCATTAATGCGCAGTGTCGATATTGATCTTCGCGGCATAGAAATGCACCGGTGTGTTATGTCGTAAATGCATGTCGTGAGAGGTCTGGCGGCGGAATTGATCAATGAACTGGACGCAAATCGTCGCGAGGGCGAGCAACCGAGCGGTCCGGTCTCGGTAAGTCGCAGCCGGCCTGCACCGGATCGCCCGGGACGGCGTGCAGTCACGATCCGTGACGGGCAGGTATCACGCGCGCGTCCGCCGTCTCTAGCTTGGTTGAGGACGTCTTGACTCCTCCGGAGTGCAAGCAGGTGCGGTCATGAGTGGGATGCAAGGCATCGCGACGGGGCCGGTGCTCGCGCCGGACGGCGCACGTCGGCTGGCCCGTTGGCCCGGCCGGCGGGTGTCACTGCCCGGCGGGTGGGTGCGCCGCGTTACGGCGGCCATCTGGATGAACGTGCTTATCGGGTCGGTCATGCTCGTCGCCGCGACGACTTTGGGGCTCGTCCCGGACGGCTCGGACGGCTCGGGCGGCTCGGCCACGACCGGGCACGGCTGGGCATTCCGGTCGCTCACGATGTTCGCCGTGTGGCTGCTGTCGTTCCTGCCCGGCTGGTTGTACGTGCGCTTCCTCGGCCTTCGGGCCGGCGCCCTGTGGAACGAATACGTGCTCAACCTGTATCGGCTCGGTTGCGACGAAGCGAAGTATCTCCCGGCGCCGCCGAGGGATTCTCGGTTCTCTGAGCTTCCCGATGCAGACCGCGGCGGTGCCCGCAGTGCGAACATCTACCGCCAGAAGTTCGATGCCTACTACGGCCGCCAGGTATCGGAGCGTTCCAGCCGCGGCGAGGACTTCACCGTCAACGTCGAGACACTGTTCCCCGTCTTCCTCTGCACCAGCACTCTCGCCGTCGCCTGGTCGGTCCTGCTGTGGGATCCGGTGCGCGTGGTCGATCCGTCGCAGCCGTGGGCGATGCTCGAGTTCGGATTCCTCGGCGCGTATGCCTTCGCGGTATCGATGCTGGTGCGCCGCTTCTACCAGAGCGATCTACGCCCGAGTGCGTACGCGACGGTCGTGCTGCGCATCATCCTCGTGCTGCTCATCGTCACCGTGCTGCACCAGTTGTTCGCGATGACAGCCGGGGGCAGCCCGGTCACGAATCAGGCCGAGATGGTGGTCGCGTTCGTGGTGGGCTTCTTCCCGTTGATCGGACTGCAGGCGCTGCAGCGCGCGGCCGCCAAGGTGCTGCACGTGTTCGTGCCGCAGATGGCCCCGGACTATCCGCTCGACCAACTCGACGGGCTCAACATCTGGTACGAGGCCCGCCTGGTGGAAGAGGGCGTCGAGGACATGCAGAACCTCACGACCATGAACCTGGTGGACGTCATCTTGCACACCCGGGCGCCGGTGGGTCGTCTGATCGACTGGGTGGATCAGGCATTCCTGCTCATCCACCTCGACCACACCGATCGGGACGAACTCGCCGCCGCTCGACGCGCCACGACGTCCGGCGACCCGCGAAGCGGCGCCGCCACCCGGGTCGCGCTGCGCCGCGTCGGTGTGCGCTCGGCGACCGATCTGCTCAAGACGTTCGGCCCGGACGGCCCCGCCGGTGCGCGAGCAGGCGGTCAGCGCGTCTCGCCCGAGTCGATTCGCGCGTGCGGCTTGGATCCGGATCAGCTCGACCTGCTCGTCCGGCTCCTTCACGCCGAGCGTGGACTCGACCCGTTGTGGAATTGGAAGAACGGCGGCGCATCGCGGCTTTGCCACACATCCCCGATGCCGCGCTAGATCTTGCGCCCGTGTATCACCGCTCGAGGCGGGCACTCCTCCAGTGCAATTGCCGGCGCATCGGGGCGGCTGGCAGAAACGGTCGCGTTTAGGCGGGCCGGTGGACTTTCTCGGGAGGACGCTATGGATACCGCGGATCTGGTGCTCGAAGGCGGCGGCGTGAAAGGCGCGGGGCTGGCTGGCGCAATCACCGCCCTCGGCGAGACATTCGAGTTTCATCGCGTCGCCGGCACGTCGGCCGGCGCAATTGTCGCGTCATTCATCGCAGCCGGATTGGCCGGAGATCTCGAGGCGATGATGGTGGAGACGGATTTCGCCAAGTTCGAGGACCAGGGCGGCGGGTTGCTGCGCCACCTCGGTCGGCTCGGTCAGGGGGAGCAGGTTCTTCTCCATCAGGGCATCTACAAGGGCGAGGCGTTGCACAAGTGGATCTCATCGACGCTCGCTACGGGCGGCGTTCGTACCTGGGGCGATCTGAAGATCGATGGTGCCGACGATTCCACGCCGATCGAGCAGCGGTACCGGCTGGTCGTGGTCGTCTCGGATATTTCGCGCGGCCGAATGTTGCGCCTGCCGTGGGATTATCCCGATCTGCTCGGCCAGGACCCTGACACGATGCCCGTTGCCGATGCGGTCCGCGCGTCTGCGTCGATTCCGTTCTTCTTCCGTCCGTGGCACCTTCCGGTGCGCAAAGACATCGCCGACGGTCATGACAAACTCGTCCTGACCGACGGCGGCATGCTGTCCAACTTCCCGATCGACATATTCGACGACGACACCGATCACGCCACCATCGGCGTGAAGCTCTCCGCGCGGCTGACCTTGCAGCAGCACGGCTGGAACGCCAGCAACGACCTGCTTTCGCTGGGTAAGGCGCTGATCGCCACGATGACCAACGCGCACGACCAGCTCTACGTCGACAAGGCCTCGGTCTGCGCGCGAACTGTGTTCGTTGACGCGTCCGGAGTCAACTCGACCAACTTCCACCTCAGCGAGGCGACGAAGCGCGACCTGTTCGCCAAGGGCGCCGCGGCGGCGAAGGACTTTCTGTCCACGTGGAACTTCTCGACCTGGAAGCAGCAGTACGGCCAGGAAACCGGATACCCGTCCGAGCTGGCCATGTCTTGACCAGCTCTCGACGGGGCTCAGACCTGAGCGGTGCCCGAGGTCAGCACGAGCGTGGTCGGTCCTACGCGAACGATCCGGTGATGATCGCGCCTGCTGGCTCGTAGGTGCTGATCACGACACCCGTGCTGGAGACCACGGTGTCGACCAGTTTCAGCCCGGCCGGGATGGTGCCTTCGGAGAACAGGCGCTTGCCCGACCCGATGACGAGGGGAAAGACCCACAGGCGGTATTGGTCGACAAGGTTGTGGCGCAACAGCGTCTGGATCAGGTTCGCACTGCCGTGCACCTGCAACTCCGGCCCGTCCCCCTTCTTGAGCGCCGCGATGCCTTCGGCCGCGTCACCCTCGATCAAGACCGACTCGCGCCACTCCAGGGTGGGACGGCCGCGCGACGCGACGTACTTCGTGGCGTCGTTCAGTGGCCTGGCGCCGGCTTCCTCGGAGGCGTGCGGCCAGTACGCCGCGAAGATGTCGTAGGTCTTGCGTCCGAGTACGAGGTCGAACGGCGTGCTCATCGCTTCGCCCATGACCGCACCCATCTGATCGTCCCAGTAGTTCACCGACCAGCCACCGTGCGCGAAGCCGTCGCTGTCGTCCTCTTCAGGTCCGCCCGGGGCCTGCATGACGCCGTCGAGCGTCAGGAAAGTGCTCACGATCAGCTTTCTCATCTCGAGTGTCCTCTCGATCGCAGTCCACGACATGAACCGTGGACGGACTGCCGGCCAGCCTATTTCGCGAACTGCTGCTCGACGATCGCGATGAGCGCGGCGTGGGTCGGTTCGTCGGCGGCGGCGACGAGACCGCCGACTCCGGTGTGGAGCGGCTGCCCGCGCAGACCGGTCACGATGCAGCCTGCAGCTTCGCAAAGCGCGACGCCGCTGGTGAAGTGAACGCTGTCGCGGAGGTGTCCATCGGTGACGTAGGCGGCGCGCCTGCCGGCAGCCACCCAGGCGAGGGCAAGTGTCGTAGAAGAGACGCGCGGCCGAAACGAGTCGCCGAACTCCTGGGCGGCCAGCACGCGCACGGCTCGGAACTGGTCGGCGTTCGGGTAGGGGCCGTCCAGGTTGACGTCGACGAGGGCTGAGCGGGCCGACGGGTCGAGCGGTTCGTCGGCGCCGTCGCGGCGCAGGTAGGCCCGGCTCCCGTCCGTCCAGAACAACTCCCGGGCGAGCGGGTCGGCCGACGCCGCGACTGAAACATCTCCGTTGCTGCGTAAGGCGACGTTGACCGAAATCAGCGGTGTCTGCGCGGCGTAGTTGAGGGTTCCGCAGAGCGGGTCGACGAGCCAGGTGCGGTTGGCCGAGGGCGGTCCCGCGGCGCCTGCCTCTTCGCCGATGAACCCGTCGGCCGGGTGAGCGGCACGCAGAACCTGCATGATTGCCTGCTCGGACTCGATGTCGGCATCGGTTGCGAAGTCGCTCGGCGACTTGTCGAAGCGAGCGAGCGGCAAGCGGTATTTGCCTCGCACCACGGCCGCGCCCGCTTCCGCCGCAGCCACGACCAATTCGGCGTCAGTCACGTCCACGCGCTGAACGGTAACGCCGCGAACTGGATCGTCGCGCCGGCCCGACCGGCCTGATGCTCGCCGGTGAATTGCGCGTGGCTGCGGTGCGAGCGCTGGTGGCAACCCGCCGACACCGCCGCTCGCGCCCTGCGAGAGGTGCTCTCCGGCTGGTTCGGGTCAGCCGGCGGCTAGGTCGCGGCTAGGTCGCGGCTAGGTCGCGCTGGTACCAGGTGCCTGGCTTACCGCCGAGTCCGGCTGGGTCGGCCGGGCCGACCGGGACGAACCCGGCCTTGGTCAGCACCTTCTGGGACGCGACATTCGCGCGGGAGGTGGCCGCTCTGAGTGTGCGCAGACCGTGCCGCGCCAGCGCGAGCCGGCACAGTTCCTGGACGGTCGCGGTCGCCACGCCGCGGCCGGCGACGTGCTGCGCGACCCGGTAGCCGAGATCGGCAGTGCCGTCCTCGAGGTTGTACAGGTTGAACCGACCCAGGACCAAGCCATCTTCGGCGACGAGCACGTAGTAGGCGCAGCTGCCGGCCTCTTGCTCAGCCAGCATCGCGTCGTGCCGGTCGGCGAACTGATCGAAGAACTCGTCGCCGCGGTCCGAGATCGAAGCAGCGAAGTAGGCGCGGTTCGCCACCTCGAAGGCTAGGACCGCCTGGGCGTGGGCGCCTCCCAGGCGCTGCAACTCGGGCACCGCCCCAGGCTACCGAGACGGACCACCGGATCGGCACGGCCGGTCCGGTGGTCCCGTGGGGCTCAGAGTCTGATACGCAGGATCTGGCCGGCGCCGGCGGGGGAGCCGAAGCCTTTATTGGACACGTAGAACGCGCCGTCGTGGCCGACGGTCATGCCGGTCGGGAAGTTCAGCCCGGAAACGACCGTCTCCGCGGGACCGTGCGGGTTGACTCGCACGATCGCGCCCGTTCCGGGAATCGGCCCGCCCCCGGCGGTGCTCATTTCGAGGGCGTACAGGTTGTCGCCGCGGAAGGCGAGCCCGAGGACCTTTTCCAGGCCCGTCGCGCGCGGCTTGAACGTGCCGCGGTGGGAGAGCTGGTAGACGTGCTCGTCACCCGCGCCATCGGTGGGATCGAACACCCCCAGGTTCGCGATGTAAGTGGTGTCGTGCCGGTGGACGAGCGCGGTCGGTACGACGTGGCCGACCTTCGCCGAGATGTCGATCACGCGGTGGATCTTGCCGCCCGGGGTGACCCGGTCGAGTTCGCCGTGGTTCGAGTCCATCGGGTAAAGCGTGCCGCCAATAGCGATCATGCTGAACCAGGTGCCGTCCGGCTCGAAGTCTTCCGGGTCCGGATCGGCGACCGGATTCGCCGCCTGGAAGGCGCTCAGGTTCGCGATCATTTTCCACGTGCCGCCGCGTCCCACCTTGATGATTCCGTTCGGGACGGTGGGAACGCCGTGCGAGCAACCCGCGCCGGACAGCAGCGCGTAGAGGCGGTGGCCGATGAACGCGACGCTCGAGACGCCGCTGACCAGGCCGCCGACCGCTGCACTGGTCTGGCTCGACGGCAATGCGTTCACGACTGTCGTGACGGTGCCGTTCCCGCTGATCCTTGAGATGCGTCCGCCGAGCACCGGGTCATTCGTGCTTCCGGTGTACGGGGAGGCCGCGCCCGCCGCCTGCGGGCACAGGCCGACTGTGGAATTACTCCCGCCCAGACCGCCTTCGGCGACGTAGAGCTTCCCGTCGGGGCCGAATGTCAGCCCGCGCGGGTTGTTCAGCCCGGTCGCGAAGACTGAGACGACCGGCTTGTGGTGCCGCCCGCCCGGGTGGGCGGAAGCCAGCCCAGTGCCCACGAGTCCGAGGAAACCGACGAGCGTGACGACGGCGAGAAGCGATGTCAACGACCTTCTCATGTTGCCCCCCTTTCACAAGGGATCGTTACCTATGAGCGATAAAGGGAGGCAAGGTCGGTCGGCCGCGCTACGGAACCCCCTTTGTCCGCTCGACGGATGCTGTCCGGATGTCGTGAATACTCTTCGTTCACGCACAGAGATCGGTTGCCGAGAATTCGCCCCCGCACATTCTTCATCGCAACGGCGAAATGCTAATCGTGTTTTCATTCCGGTGGCAGGCATGGCGATGACAAATTCCGAGTCCGGCTGGGAAAATCCGCCGTCCCACAAGAATGAGGACAAGTGATGTCCGTCTTTCTCCCGATGCGACGCGTTCGGAGGCAAGCTGCATTGAGCACGCAGCTGAGCGGAAATGCGGCCGATGGGGAATGTCAAAGTTCTGTCGCCGGTCGCTACGCAAACGGCATGGGTCTACGGTCCTTTCGCCTCGCGGCGGGTGACCCGGGTCCGTGGCGCGCTGTCCCGTATTGCAGCACGGTGAGTGGCGCCCGGAGGGTCACTTCCTTGCGGTACGGCGGCACGGCGACACGCCGCCCGCGGAGGACAGCACGATCTGATCCCACATAACGGCCCACAGTCCGGTGATCGCCGGTGTTCCGGTCGTGCAGAACGGCGGGCTCGTGCATCCTGGTCTCGACGAGATGCTGCGGCGCCACCGGTCGGTGGCCGCCCGTATCCAGCGGCTCGAGTGAGGGCTGGTCGGACTGCGATGCAGACCATGGGACTCGAGGACCACCTCGTCGACCGCCGCACCTACGAGCACGCGGTCGAACGCTTCAGCGAGGCGCGCATCATCCTGCCCACGTTCGGCGAGTTGGCCGACCCGGCGAAGATCCCGCCGTCGATCATCGCGGCGTTGTCCGGTGTCGGACCCGACGAGGCCGATCCGCTCAACCTGTTCCGCGCGCATTGGTACAACGACGCGACGCGCACCGGGCAGGCGCGCGTGCCCGTCCATGTCGTGCTGCCGAGCGAGCTCACCGGCGTCGAGGCGCGCATCGCCGTTGCGTTCGGTGACCGCTTCCCGATGATCCGCGCCCACAAGGTGCTCGCGGCGTACGCGTGCCTCGCCCCGCGCATCGTCACCGGTCAGTTCGACCCGACCGTCCACCGGGCCGTGTGGCCGTCCACCGGCAACTATTGCCGCGGCGGCGTCGCCATCTCGCGGATCATGGGCTGCCGTGGTGTGGCCGTACTGCCGGCGGGCATGAGCGAGGAGCGGTTCAGCTGGCTCGAAGGTTGGGTCGCCGAGCCGGACGACATCGTCCGCACACCGGGCACGGAGAGCAACGTCAAGGAGATCTACGACAAGTGCGCGGAGATGGCCCTCGACCCGAGCAACGTCATCTTCAACCAGTTCTCCGAGTTCGGGAACCACCTCGCGCACTACCTGTGCACCGGACGGGCGCTCGGTGCCGTGTTCGAGAGTCTCCGCGACGCCGAGCCACAATTCGGGCTTCGGGCGTTCGTCGCGGCATCGGGGTCAGCGGGCACGCTCGGTGCCGGTGATCATCTCAAGGACGCCTACGGCGCCGCGGTCGTCGCGGTCGAGGCGCTCGAGTGCCCCACGATGCTGCGCAACGGCTTCGGCGAGCACAACATCCAGGGCATCGGCGACAAGCACATCCCGTTGATCCACAACGTGCACAACACCGACTTCGTCGCCGCCGTCAGCGACCGCGCCACGGACCAACTCTCGGTGCTGTTCAGTGATCCGGTCGGGCTCGCGTATCTGCGCGACCGTCGCGGCGTGCCCGAACCGGCGCTCGCGGCGTTGGCGTCGTTCGGGTTGTCGAGCATCTGCAACGTGCTCGCTGCCGTCAAGCTCGCGAAGCATCTCGACCTCGGCCCCGACGACGTGATCGTGACCGTGGCGACCGACGGCGCAGAGATGTACGAGAGCGAACGGCAGCGAATCAGCGCGCGTGACTTTTCCGGTGGCTTCGACGCAACGGCCGCGGCAGAGGTGTTCGCGCGGTGGATGCTCGGTGCGGGAACCGACAACCTGCTCGAAACGAGGACCGAGGACCGATCGCGGATCTTCAACCTCGGCTACTACACGTGGGTCGAGCAGCAAGGTGTGTCGCTGGAGGACTTCGTCGCCCGCGAAGAGCAGTCGTTCTGGGGCGGCCTGCGCCCGAAGCTCGACGCGTGGGACGGGCTCATTGCGGAGTTCAACGCGCGCACCGGCGTCACCGCCGGACGATGAGCGCAAGCGCTGCGCGATTCGCACCAGGCGGGATGGGACAGCGATGAGCGCGTCCGCCAGCCGTCTCGTCTGCAGCGGATGCGGCGCCGCACCGCCGCGCGAGCACCCCTATCCGTTCCGGTGCCCGAACGCCGGCGGAAGGGGCGACGTCGACCACGTTCTCGTGCGCGTCCTCGACCTTCGGCGGGTGCGCTTCCCGGTCGACGGCGGGGATCAACCGTTCGTGCAGTACCGCGGGCTGCTGCACAGCTACCACCGCGGCACCGACGCGGGCATGACCGACGACGAGTTCACGATGCTCGTCAATCGGCTCGACGACGCGGTGCGCGCCGTCGACGGCCGCGGCTTCGTGGTCACCCCGTTCGGGCGGGCCGCCGTCATCTCCGACCTCCTCGGGTTCAGCGCGGCAGGCGGTGTGTGGGTCAAGGACGAGACCGGCAACGTCGCGGGGTCGCACAAGGGACGGCATCTCATGGGCGTCCTGCTCCACCTCGAGGTCTCGGAGCGGATCGGGCTGACCGACCCGAACGCGCGGCCGGACCTCGCGATCGCCAGTTGCGGCAACGCCGCCCTCGCCGCGGCCGTGCTCGCCCGGGCCGCCGGGCGGCGGCTCCGGGTGTTCGTGCCCGTCGACGCCGATCCGGTGATCATGCGATCGCTGCGTGAGCTCGAGGCCGACGTGGTGGCCTGTGCGCGGCCACCGGACGTTCCGGGCGATCCGTGCTTCGCCCGCCTGCGCAACGAGATCGCTCGCGGCGCGATTCCCTTCACGTGCCAGGGCAGCGAGAACGGTCTGGTCATCGAAGGCGGCGAAACGCTCGGATACGAGGTGGCCGCCGAGGGCATCGCCGTCGACCATCTCGTGGTGCAAGTCGGCGGTGGCGCGCTGGCCAGCGCCTGCATCCAAGCCCTGCGCGAGGCCGTGGACCTCGGGGCGCTCGCCCGGATGCCCCGGATCCACGCCGTGCAGACAGACGGCGGCCATCCACTCGATCGCGCGTATCAGAAGGTCCGGGACTTGCTCCCGGCGTCGCCGAGTGCCGCCGACATCGACGAGGCGTTGCGCACTGCGGCCACGCACCGATCGGCGTTCATGTGGCCGTGGCCCGAGGAGCCGCAGAGCATCGCGACCGGCATCCTCGATGACGAGACCTACGACTGGCGTTCGATCGTCGGGGGACTGCTCGAAACGGGCGGACGGTCGATCGTCGTAAGCGAAGCCCGCCTCGCGCGAGCCCACGAACTCGGCCGCGACACTGGCATTCCCGTCGATCCCACCGGCACGGCGGGTCTGGCCGGGTTGATGGATCTGGTCGCCAACGGGGCCATCGGCCCGGACGGCCGCGTGGTGGTCCTGTTCACCGGCGTCGACCGATCGGCCCCGCGTAGCACGTCATTCAGGTGACGGCTCGGGGCCGCGGATCCAACGTGCTTACCGACGACCGACTATCTAGCCCCCTGGATACTTGTGACTAAGTGGCGCCGAGGTCGCTGCGGTCCTCCGTCTGTCGCCGCAGTGGGTTTCGCAACTCTTGGCTGCTGAGAAGGCCGCACCGACCGCCCGCACAGCCGTAAAGGCCGCCCGGCGCGGCCGGTCGACTGCTAAGTCGGCAAGATCCATCGCCGCTCGAGGCACCCAGACCCCCTCGAGGACCTCTCGACGTGCCGCCTCCGCGAAGGCGTAAGGCTTTCAGCCCGCCGAATGTGCCTTGTCCTCGGGCCACTTCATCGAACGCTGCAGCACGCCGCTCTCAAGGAGCAGGGTCAGCCCTTCGCATCTCAACCTGGCTGGCGCCGGCGGCCCGGCCGGCATTCGTGACAGCCGAGACCTATGGCCCTAGGGCCCTTCGACTCTGGCGGTGCGCCCGGCCACAGCCCACGGTGGAGGCGTGGGCCATGCGGACAGTTCGGACGCCCCAACAGTGGTTGCGCTCTGCGGCGCAACCGTCGTTGTCGCGCTCGATCCGCCGGAGCTCGTGTCATCCGATGTGCTCCTGGCCGGTGACCGCATCCGCGCGCTCGGCCCGGCGCCCGAAGGTGTGCCGCGGCGGGACTGCTCGGGGACCCTGATCATTCCCGGCAACGTGTGCGCCCACCACCACCTGTATTCGGCGCTCAGCCGCGGCATGCCGTACCACCTGGCGCCGCCCGCGAACTTCACGCAGATCCTGCAGCGGATCTGGTGGCGACTCGACCGCGCCCTGGACGAGGACACCATCCGTGCCTCGGCGCTGCGTGGCGGGCTGGACGCGCTGCTCGCGGGAACCACGACGATCATCGACCACCACGCCTCGCCGAATGCCATCGACGGGTCGCTCGACATCATCGCCGACGCGCTCGGCGAACTCGGCGTGCGTGCCGTGCTGTGCTACGAGGTCACCGACCGGGACGGCCCGCAGCGCGCCACCGCCGGCATCGCCGAGAATGTGCGCTTCCTTGGCCGCCCTCGCCCGCTGGCCCGGGGGATGGTGGGCGCGCACGCGTCGTTCACCCTGTCCGACGACACCCTGGCCGGCGTGGTCGACGCGGCGCGGGCGGCAGATGCGGGCGTGCACATTCACGTCGCGGAGGACGCCGCCGACCAGCGTGACGCCGAGGAACGTTACGGCCGTCGCGTGATCGACCGGCTGCACGCGGCCGGCGCGATCACCGACCAGTCGCTGCTCGCACATTGCGTGCACGTCGAGCCCGCGGAGATCGACGTCGTCACGGCCGCGGGCGCGACCGTCGTCTGCAACCCCCGCAGCAACATGAACAACGCGATCGGGTACTCGCCGTTCAACCGCCGAGACGGCAGGGTCGCGCTCGGGACCGACGGGATCGGCGGCGACATGTTCGCCGAGTCGCAGGCGGGGTTCTTCCGGGCCAACGAAGCCGTCGGAGCTTCAGGCAACTGGCCGTTGGCTCGCCTCGCCGAAGGCGCCCGGTTCGCGGGCCGCAGCTACGACGAGCCGCTGCTCGGCACGCTGCGACCCGGAGCCCCCGCCGACCTCGTCGTCCTCGACTACGCCGCGCCGACGCCGATCGACGCCGGCAACCTCGCGGGCCACTGGATCTTCGGACTCTCGCCGGGCCACGTGCGGGACGTGTACGTCGCCGGCGAGCTCGTCATCGCCGATCGCCGGTCGACCCGCGTCGACGAGGCGAAGGTCGTGGCGGACAGCCGGCACGACACCGAAGCGCTGTGGGCCCGACTCGAGTCGATCCCCGCACATGACTTCAACCCCAGAGGAAGCGGGCACTGATGAGAGTCGCGCTCTACCTGCAGGACATGCACCCGATCCGCGACGGAATGGACTACGCCTGCTACGCCGAGGAACGCGGCTTCGAAGCCGTGTGGCAGGCGGAGAGCCGTCTCGTCCGCGAGGCGACGGTCCCGATGGCGGCGTACGCGGCGGTGACGAGTCGCATCAAGGTCGGCTCCGGCGTGATTCCGATCTGGACCCGCAACGTCGGCCTGCTCGCCGCCACGTTCTCGACGCTCGACGAGCTCGCGCCGGGCCGGCTCATCCTCGGTCTGGGGGCCTGGTGGGAACCCTTGGCCGCGAAGGTCGGCGTCGACCGGCGCAAGCCGCTGCGGGCGATGCGCGAGGTCGTCGAAGCCACCCGGCGCCTGCTGGCGATGGAACGGGTCACCTATCACGGCGAGTTCGTCAACCTCGACGACGTCGAGATCGACATCGTGCACGGCGATCGTTCACCGAAGCAGGTGCCGATCTACATCGGTGCCACGGGAATGCGGATGATGGAGCTGGCCGGAGAGATCGCTGACGGCGTCGTCCTCAACTACATGGTCGGACCCGACTACAACAAGCGAGCGCTCGACGCGCTCGCCATCGGCGCCGACAAGGCGGGACGTTCTTTCGAGGACATCGACCGTCCGCAGCTCGTCGTCTGCTCGGTCGACCACGATCGAGCCGTCGCGCTCGACCGGTCGCGCGAGTTGCTTACCCAGTACCTCGGGCAGCAGCCGCACATCATGAAGGCCAGTGGGGTCGACCCGAAGCTCATCGAGGAGATAGGCAAGGTCCTCACCTGGCCGGCCAGGCCGGAGGAGATCCACAAGGCGATGCGGCTGGTGCCCGACGACGTGGTCCAGATGGTCACCGCATCGGGGACGCCCGAGGAGTGCCGCGCAAAGGTCGCGGAATACGTGGCGAACGGCGCGACGTGTCCGATCCTCTATCCGCTCGGCGACGACGTGCATCTCATGATCGACACCTTCGCGGTGTCGTCATGAGGAGCTTCCTGGGCCGCGACATCCTCTCGCTCAAGGACATGGAGCGCGACGAGTTCCTCCAGATCTTCGCCGTCGCCGACGAACTCCGGCCCCACGCCGAGAAGCGGCACAACACCGACCTGCTCGCGTCCAAGACGCTGCTCACCGCGTTCTACCAGCCGAGTACGCGCACGCGACTCGCCACCGAGGCCGCTATGCACCGACTCGGCGGCCACGTGCTCGGATTCTCCGACGCCAAGATGACCCGTGCGGGCGACTTCTACCAGGAGTCGATCAAGGACACCGTCCACATGCTCGAGTACTACGGCGACGTCATCGCGATGCGCCACCATCAACAGGGCGCGCCACACGAGGCCGCCAAGTGGGCGTCGGTACCGGTCATCAACTGCGGCGACGGGTGGGGTGAGCACCCGACCCAGGTCCTGACCGACCTCTACACGATCTGGAAGGACAAAGGCACACTCGACGGCCTGCGCGTGCTGTGCGTCGGAGACATGCGCATGCGCACGATGCACTCGATCCTCTACGCCATGTCGCAGTTCGACATGGAGGCCATGGTCGTCTCCCCGCCTGCGATGTCGCTGCTCGACGAGTTCAAGTCGGAACTGGACGAGCGCAACGTCTCCTACCGCGAGTTCGAAGCCGTCGACAAGTGCATCGAGGACGCCGATGTCATCTACATGGAACCCGTCGTGCAGGCCGACTACACGATGGCCCGCGTCGATCCCACCGCGGACCGGGCGATGACCCCGGCGGCGTACCAGGTCACGCGCAAGTTGCTGGCCGACAAGGCCAAGCGCGACGCGATCATCCTGCATTCGCTGCCGAGGATGGACGAACTGCCGCCCGACGTCGACAGCACCCGCCACGCCCGGTACTGGGTCGAGGCCTTCAACGGCGTGGTCCTGCGCATGGCGCTGCTGGCGCTCGTCCTCGGCGCGATCGAGTAGGGGACACCATGCAGACGCACCTTCGCGGCCGGGACGTCATCGACTTCCAGGAGTGGACCAAGGACGAACTCGACACCGTGCTCGATGTCGCATTCGAGTTGAAGCGGGACCGGGCGCTCGGCCGCGTCCACCCCTACCTGCGCGACAAGTCGCTGGCGATGCTGTTCTTCTTCGCGAGCACCAGGACCCGGTCGTCGTTCGAGGCCGGCATGACCCACCTCGGCGGCCATGCCCAGTTCATCGAGAGCCGCACGACCCAGATCGCACACGGCGACACCGCAAAGGAGATCGGCGAGATCCTCGGGCGCTACCACGACGGCATCGCGATCCGGAACGTCGACTGGGGGATCGGCAACCGCTACATCCGCGACGTGGCCGCCGCGAGCCGCGTGCCCGTCCTCAACATGCAGTGCGACGTCTACCACCCGCACCAGGCCCTGGCCGACCTGATGACGATCATCGAGCGATTCGGCGACCCTCGTGGCAAGACGGCGACCGTCAGTTGGGCGTGCGCCAAGACCTACTCGAAGCCGATCAGCGTGCCGCAGAGCTTGATCCTGTTGCTGTCCCGGTTCGGGATGAACGTCCGGCTGGTCCACCCGCCCGAGTTCGGATTGATGTCCGATGTCATCGAGCAGACCAAGGAGAACGCCCGCCGCGCGCACGCGTCGTTCGACGTCCTGCACGACTTCGACGAGGGCATTCTCGGCACCGACGTCGTGTACGCCAAGAGCTGGGGCGCCCTCCTCAGCACACCGGACGAGAGTGAGGAGCGGCATCTCGTCGAGAGCTATGAGTCGTGGATCGCCGACGCCCGCCGGCTCGCGACCGCAGGCGAGGACGCCATCTACATGCACCCCCTCCCCGCGGAACGGGGTGTCGAGGTGACCGACGAGGTGATCGACGGCCCCCAGTCGGCCGTCTACGACCAGGCCGAGAACCGGCTGCACGGCCAGAAGGCGGTCATGGCGCTGACGATGGGCTGATGGCGTCGCAAGATTGGGGGCCTTCGGCCCTATACGCGGTCGCCCCATTGGCACAGCGTTTGACCATGAGGACTGTTTCCGCGTATTGGCGTCCCCTGTCGATCGAGCAGGCGTTCGAGTTGCTGGACCGGCCGGATGCCGTGGTTCTCGGCGGAGGGACCAAGCTGCAATCCGAGCCCTCGGACGCGGCCGTCGAGGTGGTCGATCTCCAGGCTCTCCGGCTCGACGGCATCGAGCCGGGCGAGGGCGACGCGTTGTCGATCGGGTCGATGACGACGCTCCAACAAGTCGCTGACGCCGACGGCGTTCCAGCCGTTGTGCGTGATGCGGCCCGCCGCGAGCAACCGAGCACACTGCGAACGCAGGCGACCGTCGGTGGGTGCATCGCGACCGGCGACCCGGAGAGCGAACTGCTGGCGGTCCTGCTGGTCCACGAGGCAATGGTGCGGATGGACGACGGGACGAGCGTCGAGGAACGCCCGTTGGACGCGGTACTCGCCCGCCTCCCACTTCCCGCGAGCACGATCCTGCTTGGTGTCACGATCGCGACGTCGGGCGTCGCGGCCGTGTCGCGCACCGCCCGAACCAACGCCGACAAAGTCATCGTGGCGGCAGCGGCGCGGGAGGCTGACGGTGAGCGCCACATCGCACTTGCCGGGGTTGCCGCGCGGCCGCTCCTGGTGGAAAGCGCCGGCGATCTAGATCCGATCGGGGACTTCCGCGGATCCGGCGAGTATCGCCGCGCCCTCGCAGCCATTCATCTCGCGCGTGTCGCGGAGGCGATCACATGATCGACATCGACTTCAGGCTCAATGGGGTCGCAACGACAGTGACGTGCGCGCCGGGCGACACGCTGCTGGCTGTGCTGCGACGGCTTGGCTGCTTCAGCGTCCGATTCGGCTCGTCCACCGGTGAGACCGGCGCGGGGGCAGTACTGGTCGACGACCGGATGGTGTCGGCCGAAGTGCTGCTCGCCGCTCAGGTCGGCGGCCACGAGGTCACGACGGTGGAATCGCTGAACGTCGCCACCGGCGAACTGCACCCGATCCAGGCCGCGTTCGTCGAGTCGGGCGCGCTGCAGTCCGGCTACTCGGCGGGCGCGATGATCCTGGCGACGAGGGCACTCCTTGCCAAGACCGAGGATCCGTCCGAGGGCGAGATCCGCGACGCGCTGTCCGGGATCCTCGACCGCGAGACGGGATACGTGAAGGTCGTCGACGCGGTCAAGCGCGCGGCTGCGATGCTGCGCGGCGAGAAGACCAAGGCCATGGAGCCGGCCATCGTCGAGCCGCTCGGGCACATCGAGCCGGGCGCGGTTCCGCTGATGCTCGACGTATCGGAAGCCGTGCCGCGTCTCGTGCCGTCGTCCGATGTCCCGGAAACCGCAGTAGTGGGCCGGCCCGAGCACAAGGTCGACGCCGTGCGGCTGGTGAAGGGCAACGCCGCGTTCGTCGACGACATCGAGCTGCGCGGGATGCTCTACGCGAAGGTGCTGCGCAGCCCGCACGCCCATGCGCGCATCATCGCGATCGACGACTCGGACGCCAGGGCGCTGCCGGGCGTGCATGCGGTGCTCCATCACGGCAACACGCCGCGCGTGAAGTATGCCTCGGGCGGGCAGACCTGGCCGAACCCGAAGCCGTACGACCAGGTCAGCTTCGACGACAAGGTGCGCCACGTCGGCGACCGGGTTGCCGCGGTCGCGGCGGAGACACCCGAGATCGCCGAGCAGGCGTGCCGACTGATCAGGGTCACCTACGAGGTGCTGCCCGCTGTGTTCGACGAGGTCGAGGCCATCGCCGGGGGCGCCCCCGTCATCCACGACGAGCCGGACACCGACGGGATCTACGACGCCGGCCACAACAAGAGTCATCACATCGAGGGCCAGACCGTCTCCGATGCGCGCATGGCGGAGGCCTTCGCGGCCGCCGATCACGTCTTCGAACAGACATTCCGGGTGCCGCAGCAGCAGCACACGCCGATGGAGCCGCACATCGTGATCGGTTGGCTCGACGAGGACGAGCGGCTGGTGCTGCGGTCCTCGACGCAGGTGCCGTTCCACGCACGCCGCATGGTGGCGCCGCTACTCGGGCTGCCGGTGAAGCGCATCCGCGTCATGAAGCCGCGCATCGGTGGTGGCTTCGGCGGCAAGCAGGAGATGCTCCTCGAGGACATCGTCGGCCACCTCGTGCTCGCCACCCGCCGTCCCGTCCACCTGGGACTCACGCGCGAGGAGGAGTTCGTGTCGTCGCGCATCCGTCATGCGCAGACGCTCACCTTCCGGACGGGCGTCGACCGCGCGGGACACCTGCTCGTCCAGGACCTGCACGTCGTCGGCAACACCGGTGCGTATGCCACGCACGGTTTCACCGTGCAGTCGGTCACCGGACAGCGGGCCTTCTCTGCGTACAACTGCCCGGCGAAACGCTTCACGTGCGACGTCGCGTACACGAACCGGCCCGTGGCCGGCGCCTTCCGGGGATACGGAGCACCCCAGGCGTTCTTCGCGCTCGAGAGTCACCTGGACGACATTGCCCGCGCCCTCGGCCTCGACCCCGTCGAACTCCGGCGGAAGAACTGGGTCGGTCCCGGCGACCCGCTCGACATCCTCCCGCAGCTCGGCGAGCGTGGCGCCGAGGAGGTCGCGCCGGAAGACATCCCACGCATCACCACCTGCGCGACCGAGGAGTGCGCGGCCCAGGCGCTGCGCGCGATCGAGTGGGAGCGCCGTCTCGACCCGGCGTGGAAGCAACCGCCCGACCAGCCGAATATCCGGCGCGGGCTCGGGTTCGCGTTTTGCATGCAGGCGACGGCCATCCCCAACCTCGACATGGGCGGCGCGTCGATCAAGATGAACGACGACGGTTCGTTCAACCTGCTGTTCGGTGCCACCGACCTCGGCACGGGCGCCGACACGGTGCTCGCCCAGATGGCAGCCGAGGTGCTCGGTGTGGCGACAGACGACATCATCGTCTACGCGGCTGATACCGACCTGACGCCGTTCGACGTCGGCGCCTACGCGGACAGCACCACCTACATCTCGGGCATGGCGGTCAAGAAGGCGGCGGAGATCGTGCGCGCGCGCATCGCCGCCCGCGCCGCGCGCCTGCTGGGCACCGACGACTCGATCGAGCTGCACGACCGCCGCGCCTGGGCACCCGACGGGCGCTCGGTCTCACTCGCGGACGTCGCCCTGAACTCGCTGCACACCGAGGACCAGGAACAGATCATGGCTGTGGCGTCGTACGTGTCACCCGAATCGCCGCCGCCGTTCGCGACGCAGCTCGCCGAGGTCGAGGTGGACGTCGACACCGGGCAGGTGACGGTGACCAAACTGGTGATCGCCGTGGACTGTGGCGTGGTCATCAACCCCACGACCGCGAGCGGTCAGGTCGAAGGCGCGATGCTGCAAGCTCTCGGCTACGGCCTGACCGAGGAACTGGTGCTCGACGAAGCGGGCGACGCCGTCAACGCGCGCTTCGGGCCGTACTGGGTCTTCCGAGCAGACGACACGCCGCCCATGGAGGTCTATCTCGTGGAGACGATGGAGGAGACCGGCCCGTTCGGCGCGAAGTCGATCGGCGAGATCGCCATCGACGGTGTCGCTCCGGCCGTGCGCAACGCCATCCTCGACGCGACCGGGGTGGCCATCAACGCGCTTCCTCTTACCCCTGAGCGTGTGTGGCGCGCCCTGCACCCCGCGTGAGCGGATTGCTGCTGCGCGGGGGCACCGTCATCGGCGCAGACGGCAGCCGGCGCGCCGATGTGCTCATCCGGGACGAACGCATCGCCGGTGTAGGTGCTGATCTCGATGCCTTCGATGCCTTCGATGCCTTCGATGTGGAGGTCGTCGACGCCGGTGGGGCGTACGTGATCCCGGGTGGCATCGACGTGCACACGCACTTCGCGCTCCCCGTCGGCGCGGTGATATCAGCCGACGACTTCGAGTCGGGAACCCTCGCCGCCGCGTGTGGCGGCACGACCTGCATCGTCGACTTCGCGGGCGCCGGGCGAGAGCCGTGGGAGGAGGCGCTTGCCACCTGGCACGGCCGCGCCCGGGGCAAGGCCGTCGTCGACTACGGCTTCCATCTCACCGTCGCCTCGCTCCCGGACGAGCCGCGGGCCGCGACGGAGCGGTTCCGCGCGTTCGTCGAGCGCGGCGTTACGAGCGTGAAGCTCTACCTGGCCTACCCCGACCGGCTCATGGTCGACGACGACACGTTGGCGCGAGCGCTGCACGCGTCGCGGGCGACAGGGGTGCGCGTTTGCGTGCACGCTGAGGACGGCGCCATCATCGAGTCCCTGATCGCCGCCGCGCTCGCGGAAGGGCGTACCGGTCCCGATGCGATCCCGTCTGTGCGGCCGCCATCGGTGGAGGCCGAGGCCATCCGTCGCGCTGCGAAGCTGGCGGGCGCGGCCGGCGCGCGGCTGTACGTCGTGCACCTCTCGAGCGCGGCCGGGCTGCAGACCGTGCTCGCCGCCCGTGCGGACGGCGTCGACATCCACGCCGAGACGTGCCCCCACTACCTCCATCTCGACGGGTCGCATCTCGACGCGGGCGAGCAGGACTTCGTGTGTGTGCCGCCGCTTCGTCGCCTACGCGATCGGGATGCGCTGTGGTCTGCCCTCGGTGGTGGCGAGGTCGAGGTCGTCGCCACCGACCACTGTCCCTTCACCGTCGCCGACCGCCGTAGAGGCACACACGGCAGCGGATGGGCCGACTTCACGCAGATCCCCGGAGGGTTGAGCGGGGTCGAGCCGCGTTTGTCACTTGTCTATCAGGGTGTGCGCGACGGCCGGATCTCGCTCGAGCGCTGGGTCGATGCCACGTCCACCGCGCCGGCCCGGCTGTTCGGTCTCGATCGCAAGGGGTCGATCCGTCCGGGCTTCGACGGCGATGTCGTGGTGTTCGATCCCGACGCGACCCGCCGTCTCGACGCCGGCAACCTGCACTCACGAACCGACCACAGCGCGTACGCGGGCCTGACCGTCACCGGCTGGCCGGCGCTCACCGTCAGCCGGGGACGCGTCGTGTCGGCCAACGGTGAACCGGCGGACGCGTCCCCGGGGTGGGGCAGGTTCGTGCGCCGCACCGTTCTCTAGCGGACGAGGCTGGACGCGCCACGAGTCAGTGGCTGCTTCCCACCAGCGGTTAGCGCGATCAGCCGATCATGCCGGGTCGGTCGCGGTCCAATGGCGGCGAATGTGTGGTGCGAGCTCGGCGCCACGCTCGTGGGGGAAGAACAGCTTTGCGCCGGCGATCTCGACCACCTCTCGGGTGCCCGGGATGGTGTCGTGTAGCCAGTGCGCCCACTTCAGGTCGAAGAACTGATCGTCGGTGGCCCAGGCGATCAGTGTTGGAACGTGCAGGGCGCGTAGCGCCGGCTCGGCGGCGAGCAGGTCGTCCGGTCCGAGTCCAGCGATCAGGTCTTGGAAGCGCGCGGCTGCCGCCGGTGTGCCGATCACGGGCTCGAGGAACGCCTGGACCATTTCCTGGCTCAGGAACTGCGGGTCTTGGTAGCCCACTGCGAAGAACTCCCGGGCGGCTGCAGGGTCGGCCAGGATCGCCGGGACCGCAGCCACGAGCTGGCCGGCTTGAGCTGCTTCGACGGTGGCCGCCATCGCGGCCGGCGGGATGTTGTCGTGCGTCTCGCAGTTCGTCAGGGTCAGCGTGCGAAGTAGTTCCGGGTGGCGGGCGGCCAGCACCTGGGCGATTGCGCCACCGGTGTCGTGGCCGACCAGATCCAACTCGTGCGTCAGCACTGTGTGGAGTTCTGAGTCCGAACTGGCCATGCTCTTCTCGCCATGGCCCCGCTGCGCGGCGCGCTCGGCGAAGAAGTATGACCCCATGGTCAAGACCAGCATCCCGGCGAGGAGCTGCATCGAGTACGTGACGTTCATCAGCTCGCTGATGCGCCGCGACGGGTCGCGATTTTCCAGCGCAGTGAGCATCATGTAGCCGCCCCAGCACGCGAGCGCCGCGGAGCCGACGAAGGCCAGGGACAGCGGAAGCCGCAGCGGCAGGGCGCCGGCGCGTGGGAACGCGACCAACAGCAGCCCCGTCAGCGTCATCACCGCGAACAAGACGTAGGCCGCCTCGAGTGCGTAGAAATCACTTGTCCGTTCGGCGATCTTGGTGGCGGTGAGTCCGCTCGTCGAACCGGTGGCCCACAGCAGATGGGCCGTCAACGGCACGAGCACTACTGCGGAGGTCATCAGAGCCGTGGCTCGCTGCACGCCACGCGTCGGACCCTGCCCCGCCAGCCCCGAGATCCGGCCTCGCCACAGATGTCCCCAGCGCGCGCGTGCATACAGTACGAAGAGCGCCCCCAGGGCGAGAGCCTGGACGATGAAGCCGGTGTAGACGACGGTGAACACCCACTCGTCCAGGAACGGGCGGGCGGCAGGTCCGCCGGAGGGCGCCGCGGTTCCACCCAGCAGCCGAGCGGCGAGTTGCAGCGGGTAGCCGACCATGATCGGGCTGAGCAGACCGGTGGCGGCCCAGGCCGGAAGAATGAGGAGCCAGACCGGCGCCCGTCGACCCCATGGCTGGGTGAGCAGCAGTGCGAGCACGACTACCACCGAATCGAGCAGGACGCTGGCGGAGTTTCCGACGATCATCGCGGTGTGGTGCTCGAGCAGCATGCTGCCATCGGGGATGCCGACGCGGCTGCCCGACACCCATGCGATCTTGAGCGCGAGATAGGGCACGCAGGCAGTGAAGGCCAGAGCCCGCAGGACTCGTGCCGCACTGCGAGGCTTGTCGAACACCACTGCGCTCATCAGCGCACTCCTACATAACGAAAGCTTGTCGAATTGATGGTGGACATCGATGCGTGAGGTGCAATGACGCTTGCCAGGAACATCCGGTGACCTTTTCTACCCTGAACTTTGATGTCCGAATTGGGTTCGGCCGGTTGGGGTCGATGCGTGCCAAGAGTGCGTGTGGAGACCACAGCGATTTCCCTTTGCTGGTAGGCGCTTCCTGGGTGTCTCCAGCCTGCTCGCGAAGCCGCTGCAGCGCGTCGGAGCGCAGGATGGTCGTCGTCCGACCGCGGGATGATCCCTACGCCGGACCGACCAGACCGTGGTCGTAGGCGAAGATCAGACGTGGACGCGATCACGCAGTCCGAGCTTGGCCATGATGCGCCCGACATGGGTCTTCACGGTCGCCTCGGACAGGTAGAGCCACCGAGCGAACCGTGACGACAAACTCCGGCGCACGAACGACTCCGCATTTTGATCGGCGACGCGCGGGATTACTGCGCGTACCGTGCTTGCCCGCGGGTCCTCCGTTTGGTCGCGATCGCCGGCCACAGCACGGCGACGACCGTCTCGGAGATCTTCTTCTTGCTGTTGCCTCGGTAGAAGGCGGCGAAGTAGCTTCCGAAGCACATGGTGGCGATGGTGTGCTTGTCGATGTCGTCGGATAACTGCGCCGAGTTCCTGGAGCTGCGACAGCACGTTTTCGACGAGAGTGACGCGTGGTTCGACTGCGTGCTTGCGAAGGATCTGGAGTAGTTCTGGGGTGCGGGTTGCCTCGCCGGCGACGTTGCCCATCAGCACCATGGCGTCCGGGTAGAAGTACGCGGGATCCAGACGGCGGACAGCCTCAACGAGTGCGTCCCGTGGCTCGAAGCGGCTTAGATCGGGAAGCCGACCGGTGGCGCAACCGTCCCGTGGACGGACTGGAAGCAATGGAAGCGACTGCTCCTGGAGGTCAACGACAGGGCGATGATGGGCCAGATGGGCTGGTCGAATTCAGCGATGGCTCGCCGATATGCGCACATGGTTGATCCAGTCCGCAAGGACATCGCTACCCGCCTCGGCGGTCTGTTGTGGGCAGAACGTGACGCCCCGCAGGAGCCTGACTCGTGACGTGCCGGACTCGGCGTGGCCGCGCGGATCGCGGCATCCGGTCGTTTCGGTTTGGTGCCTGGGATCGCCGGCAACGGGAGACCGGTATACCTGGTCGGTGCTCGTGGCGAGGACACCGAAGCGCAGGATCAGGGCGGCGGTTGTGAGCAGACGACGGGTACGGCCGATCGCACGGGTGATCGCTTGTTCGGTCGACCCCGGAGGCGTCGCACTCCTCCCGGCGCCGACCTCACGAGGGGCCGCGTTCGTTACTCGTCCTCCGGCCGCCCGTCGAGCATCCACTGGGCCATGCCGCCCAGTCCGGCGGCGTACCGGCCCAGGTCGGTGACCTCACCGTGCTGGGCGACGATGCCGAGTAGCAGCCCGACCGCTTCGTCGGCGCGGCCGAGCTCGTTGAGGGTGAGCGCGTGGAAGACGCGGACCGACTCCGACTCGGGGAACTCCGCTCGCGCCCGCTCCAGCACCGCGAGTGAGGTCTCGAGTTCGCCGAGCCAGCGCAGCGTGCTGCCGTACTGGCACAGGCAACGGCGCAGCGGCTCCCCGGCGATGCCGAGCTCGAGCGCCCGCTCGTAGTGGGTCTTCGCCTTGGCTTCCTCGCCGGCGGTGTCGTAGGCGCCGGCGACCTCGTAGGTGAGTACGGGATGGTCGGGGTGCTGAGCCAGTAGCTCTTCGAAGTAGGCGATCGTCGGGGCCATGTTGGCGCGGTCGCGGCGCTCGTAGCCGAGCGCGATGGCCTGCTCAAGGTCAGATGTCAACGCAATCACGGGGGCGAGCTTACGTGACGAAAGGAGCGGCCACCGACGACGCATGGCGTCAGGTGGCGTCAGGTGGCGGCGGCCGCGAGTGGCTCGGCGTGCCGCAGTACGCGCTCTCGAGGCGGTCTCCATCGTGCACGGTCCGCCGTTCTTGTCATCGAACAGAACCTCCCGTCCTAGCCACCTGAGCAGCCAATCGAGGTCACCGAGCTGGACGATGACCCGCGCTGATGGCGGCATAGCGGACGCCAGATCGCATCCGAGGTATTGGCGAGACACCAGACAAAGCGCGGCGCTGAGCACTCCGCCATCCCCTCGCACGGATGAGAGTCGGCGTTCGCCGATCGACCGATCTGGTCCGGGTGATTGTTCACGGTTAGCCGATTGTCGAAGCGCACGGCTCTGTCACTGTGCGGGCGGGCCGACTAATGGAAGAACTGATTCAGGACACCCGTCTTGAAGTCGCCCGGACTGATGGCAAAGTCGCCCGAGAAGGGAAAGGTGAGATCAACGAGCACGACCAATGAGACCGCGATAACTGCTGCGACGGCGGCGGGGCCAAGCACGTGAAACCAGAAGTTTGGCGATCCAACGAGCACCGCATACGCGACTATCACCAGGCTGCTGAACAGGATGAGAACGGCGATGTCCCCTGGAAGCCCGCCGGTGGCTGTTTACCCGGCTTCTACCAACGCCGGCACGGAATCGAAGGTCCAATCGATGAAGTCAGCCACGACCTCATCAATCGGATCGTTGTCGCGGCCGTGGGCGTATTGCACCAGCGCGTCTCCGTCGGCTGCGAGCGGAACGATGGACTCGACCAGCCGATACCGGCGAAGACGAGGGCTCGCAGACATGTCTTCAGCGTGCCAGCAGCGCCTCGGCGACGCACGCCGGACTGATGAGTACACCTACGGCGAGACAGCGCGCGGCATAAGGCTCGGCGCAGCGTCGATGGCGCCCTGAGGTGGACGCACAGATCCTGTCACGAGGGCGCGTCGACTACCGCAGAAATACAACCGGATATGCCGCGATCGGTGGAACGTCGATCCGGTCGGGCGTTAGGTCGTTTCCGCAAAACCCAAGCGATGGGCTGCGAGCAGGACGAATGGTGAGTCATACGCCACGGAGCCAGCTACCGATCACCTGGCTCATTCCGCCTCCCTGCGGCTGGAAGCCCAGTGTCATGTAGAACGCCTCCATCTCGTGAGTGAACAGCGCGACGTGCTGGCCCGGGACAGTCGAGACCAGGCGGCGCACGACTTCGCGCCCGACACCGCGGCGGCGATGTCGCGACGCCGTCCAGATGTCGACCAGGTAGGCGTTGCACACGCCGTCGCTCAGGATCCGGCCGTTGGCGACGAACTCACCATTGCTGCTGCCGAAGATCACCGCGTGCGAGTTCTCGTGCGAGCGCTGGTACTCCTGCGGCGTCCGGCCATTGTCGAAATGGTCCGCGGCGAGCGCCGCTTTGAGCATTGCCCAATCGACGTCGTCTGTGCTGGAGGAGAACACAATGTCGGTCACCGGCGCACGGTCTCACGCCACGCAAGCCCTTTCGACGACCTGGGGCCGGGCGTCGAGCGGATCCGACACTACGCAAGGGCCCACAAGCCGCCTCGCAGCACGCGGCTTAGAACGGTCGAGCAATCCGCTGTCACGGGGGATTGGACGGGACGGCCGGGAGATGATTGCCGCGCCCTGCAACCCGTCGAACGCAACTATTCGACTGGCGCGACAGGGTCAGCGTGGACAATCGGGATTGCCTTCGGGTCGGGCGGCATCATCCTGTTGCGCGACTACCGCGGTTTCGCCACCTGGCACAGTACAAAGACGATCGACATGATGTGGCCGTTGCAGCGCCGCACGAATCGTTTGCCTCCGTGGCGTTGGCTTCCGGGCTGGCTCGCGGCGCCCACGCGCGAGGGCGCGATTGACAACCAGGTCCGTCTCAGCCGGATCATCGGGGCCGTCTTCGGTGCGCTCGCCCTCATCATCGCTGTCATCGGGCTCATCGCACGAATCGCGTGAGCGACTCACGAGCGGCTGTCGGAGGCCAAGATCCACGGGACGTGGCAGCAGCAACGGCACGTCGGGATTTGCCGCTGATGGTGCGCACACTCGTGCCGAATTCGTGTCTTCGACAGGCGGATCAGGCTTCGCGCGTATCACTGTGCACGCCGTCACGATCACTGACGTGGTCTGGGTCTGCGTGTCTCGCTGCGGGCCACCCCGGCACGTGCTGGCGCGGTGTCGCCAGCGTTCCGCAATGACACGTCGTGGCCCGGGCTCGACAGGTGCGGCATGGTCGCGCCAGGCTGCAGCAATGGATCGTTTACGTTACCTGCGGCTCTTGGACGTCGATGGAAAACTGCTGAGCCGAGCCGCAGCCGATGACCTGACGGCCGATGTGCCGGCGTGTCCGGGCTGGACAGTAGGAGACGTCGTGCGACACACCGCCGAGGTCTACGAACACAAGATCGTCTGCATCCAGTTGGGCGGAGCACGCCCAGATCCGTGGCCGCCGCAGTGGCCAGTCGACCGGGACCCGGTGACGTGGTTCGTCGAGGCGCACGGCCGCCTGCTGGACACGCTGGCAAGCACCGACCCCGCCGCGTCGTCCTGGACGTGGTGGCCACCGGACCAGACCGCCGGTTTCTGGGTACGGCGGATGGCTCAAGAGACCGCGGTACATCGAGCGGACGTGCAAAGCGCGTGCGGCGCCGTCACATCGATCGACGCCGAGCTTGCCGTTGACGGGATCGACGAGGTACTGGTGATGATGCTCGGCGGTGATCGGAGCGACGACTCGCAGCCCGGGTCATCCGGCACGGCGGTCGTGGCAGCCGACGACCAGGCCTGGCAGGTCGTGATGTCCCCCGATCAGATCGCGGTCGGCGATGTGACCGGCGACGCGGAGGTTCGAGTTACCGGCGAACCCTCGAACTTGCTGCTCTGGTTGTGGGGACGGGCGCCGGAATCGGCGGTGCGCGTAGCCGGCGATCCAGCCGTAGCACGCCGACTGCGCGACCGTCTGTCACTGGCGACCCAGTAGCGAATCCGCGAACGGTGATTGAGGTCCATCTAATGGTCGGGTCGGGTGATGGCATAACTATCCACCGTCCTGCTCGGCCCGAGCGTCCGGATCTGCCGCTGTGAGCGCTGATCTGGCCGATGTGAGTTCGCCTGGCTCAGGCGCCGGCATTTTGCGGCGCCACCGGTCAACACACCGGTTTGCCACTAGGCCGGCCAGTTGATCGTCTCCAGGTCAGGTTCGGCGCGAACAGCATCGATGAGAGCGGGGGAGCCGCTGATCTTCGTTGCCCAAAGGTCCCAGTCAGTCCAGACAAACCATGTGCGGTCGTGCGGCCAGAAGTTGCTCGGTGTCGACTCGTAAGGATTCTCGCCCTCGACTAGTTCGCGGATTGCCTTGAGCGGCCCGCTCAGCAGGGTCGGGTGGTCGAAGTCCCCCGAGGCCAGCGACGCCACGCAACAGCGCCATGACCGCATCATCTCGACAAGAGAGACTGACTGCGAACGGAAATCAGATTCCTCGGTGAACGCACTCATCAGCCACGACCGGCGCGATGACAGAGACGGGCGGTCTGCTGACTGGCGGACCGGACCGCAGTGACGGTAAAGCACGTCAAGGGCGAGCCCGGCTTGCAGGCAACGGACTGCAAACCAGACTCAACGTTCCGACGCCCCAACTTGGAGGGCAACTGAGCCCCAAATTGAGACCCTCGGCCGAAACGTCGGGCGTCCGCCGATACGGAGCCCGACGCGAGGCCCGGATTTGCTGGCGGAGGATAGGGGATTTGAACCCCTGAGGGATCTCTCCCAACACGATTTCCAATCGTGCGCCCTAGGCCACTAGGCGAATCCTCCGCCGGTGAGGATACCGCCCGCGCTGACCGGCCTTGTCGCCCCTCGATGGACTCGCGTGCTGCATCGGCCGAGTCCGTTCAGTGGTGCGTTCCAGTCCGAGTGGTGCGTTGCAACGCACCACTCAACCGATAACGCACCACTCAACGGGCAGCCGGGGCCTCCCGTAGACTCGGCCGTCGACCCCCCGTGCGGCGCCCATCCTGCGAACCTCCCCAGGGCCGGAAGGCAGCAAGGATAAGCAGGCTCTGGCGGGTGCGCGGGGGGTCCTTTGCCGCCGTGCGATACCGGCATCGGCGATGAATCCAGGCGACAAACCCTGTTAGGCTGCCCTCTGTCACGAGCGCCAGCGCTAAGCCCCGGCTTGCTGGCCGGCAACCCTCCTCCGCGGTGGGGTGCCCCGGGTGATGACACGGCCCGCACCGACCGGTGCCGGCAAGCGCGGACTCGTACCCGGGTCCCGAGCCCGAGGGAGCAATGTGTCCATCCCGTTGATCCGGTCCACGATCTCGCCCCTGCTGTCGGTCACCGGCGCCGATCTGCGCGTTCCGCTGGTGCAGGGCGGCTCGGCGAGCTACGTCAATCTCGACTACGCGGCGAGCGCGCCGGCCCTGCAGTCGGTCGTGCGCCACATCGAACAGCTCCTGCCGTACTACGCGAGCGTGCACCGCGGCGCTGGGTACGCATCGCAGATCTCGACCGCCGTTTACGAGGACGCGCGCGGCGACGTGGCACGCTTCGTCGGCGCGCGTCCGGACGACGTCGTGGTCTTCACCCGCAATACCACCGACTCGCTCAACCTGCTGGCCCGCGCAGTGCCCGGCGAGGTGCTCGTCCTCGACGTCGAGCATCACGCGAATCTGCTTCCGTGGCAACGAGGGCCCCGTCGAGTGGTCGCGGCGGCCGAGACCGCCGCGGCCACCGTCGAGCGAGTCGCCGTCGCGCTCGCAGAGCGGCCCGCGGCACTCGTCGCCGTCACCGCAGCGTCCAACGTCACGGGTGAGTTGACGCCGCTGGCCGAACTCGCGTCCGTCGCGCACCGGCACGGCGCCCGGCTTGCCGTCGACGCCGCACAACTTGCCCCGCACCGCCGCTTCAGCATCGCCGAACTGGGCGCCGACTACGTCGCGCTGTCCGGCCACAAGCTGTACGCCCCGTTCGGCGCAGGCGCGCTGGTCGGCCGACGCGACTGGCTCGACGAATCCGCGCCTTACCTCGCCGGCGGCGGTGCCGTGCGCGAGGTCGGTCTGGCGCAGACATCGTGGGCGGACGCGCCGCAGCGCCATGAGGCGGGTTCCCCGAACACGATCGGAGTGGCCGCACTCGCCAGCGCCTGTCGCGCGATCGAGGCGTTGCCGCCGGGCGCCGTCGAGTCGCACGAGCGGGCCTTGCTCGCGCTGCTGGTCGACGGCCTCGACCAGATCCCGGACGTCACGGTGCACCGCATCTGGCCAGATGGCGCCGACTCGGTGGGCGCGGTCGGCATCGTGAGCTTCAGCGTGCACGGCTACGACTGCGCGCAGGTGGCCGCGTATCTGTCCGCCGAGCACGGCATCGGCGTGCGCGACGGCCGCTTCTGCGCGCATCCGTTGCTTGCGCGGCTCGGGGTCGCGCGCGGTGCCGTGCGAGCCAGCCTCGGCATCGGCAGTTCGCTGGCGGACGTCGACCGACTGCTCGATGCGTTGTGGCAACTCGTCGCGACCGGACCGTCCTGGACGTATGCGGTCGAGGACGCCCGCTGCGTGCCGTCGCCCGAGACGAGGCGCCTACCGGATTGGCTCGGCGACGGCCTGATCGAGAGCCGCATCGACGCGCCCTGCGAGGCGAGCCTTCGCGCGAGCTGACGCGGGCGCGACGTCGGCGCATGATGTCGGGCGCGTGCCTTAGGGTCTACCCGTGTTGCGTCCTGCAAGCTGTCCCAGGCCAGCAGGTGTAAGTCCTGTCCGGGTAGACACCGGAGTGCCCGGTAGCAGACCCCGGTTCGTCATCGAGAGGTGGCGGGCTGAGCGGGGTGTCGAAAGCCTCTTTGGAGGGAGCAAGATCGCGGGCCGTACTGCCATCCGGCGGGAGTCCTGCAGCCTCGTCAGACTCACGATGGGGAAGCCGAGCCGCTCATGTCACGGTGAAGGCCATGTCCGCAAGACCCTGGTCCGGGGTCCGTCTTGCGGGTTCCTCCGGGGTACGGGGAGCGGCACGTGATCACGGTCTGGGGTGGAACAGGAGAGATCCATCTGTTCAGCCGTCGTCTGGCAAAGACCCGAGGTATAAGCCGATGGTGAAATCCGAGGGAGAACAGCGGAAGTCCGACGGGGTCGTAGTACCGCTGATCGCCGGGAGGAACGCGGCAGGAGGGAAGGGCCCCGACTTTGATCACGCTCGCGGCGGAGGTAAGCGCAAGGGCATGACCGGGACCGCCCGGTCCAACTACCCCGACCGGACACTTCCGGTCGATAACGTGCGACGACTTCAACGCAAGCTATGGGCTGCGGCCAAGCAGTCTGAGGAGCGGCGTTTCCACGCCCTGTTCGATCGGGTCTACCGGGGTGACGTCCTGGCGGAGGCGTGGAGGCGAGTCCGGGCCAATCGGGGTGCTGCCGGGGTTGACCGGCAGTCCTTGGAACAGGTGCAGGGGTACGGGGTCGAGCGGTTGCTCGGCGAGATCGCCCGTGACCTGCGTGAGGGTAGGTATCGCCCCGCGCCGGCCAGGCGTGTGGAGATACCGAAGGCTGACGGCGGCAGGCGGGCGCTGGGTATTCCGACGGTCCGCGACCGGGTGGTGCAGCAGGCGGTGAAGATCGTGCTCGAACCGATCTTCGAGGCTGACTTCTGCGGCGCCTCGTTCGGGTTCCGGCCGAAACGGTCGGCGACTCAGGCGAAGGAGAAGCTCCGCACCGGGTTCATCGCGGGCGGGGTGTGGGTCGTGGAGGCTGATATCCGTGACTTCTTCGGCAGCATCGAGCACGAGCGGCTGCTCGCGATGGTGGCCGAGCGGGTGTCGGACCGGCGGGTGCTCAAGTTGATCCGTCAGTGGCTGCAGGCAGGCGTGCTGGCCGATGGGGAGTTTCAGCGCACGCTGGCTGGGACTCCGCAGGGCGGGGTCATTTCCCCGCTGCTGGCCAACATTTACCTGCACGGCTTCGATGAGCAGATGCAGGCGGCGGGTATCGGGGAGTTGGTGCGGTATGCCGACGACTTCGTGGTCCTCTGCCGCACGCAGAAGCAGGCCGAGGCCGCCCTTGGTCTGGCCGGGGAGATCCTGGCTGGGTTGGGGCTGCAGTTGCATCCGGGCAAGACGAAGATCGTTGACCTGCGGGAGGGTCGGGAAGGGTTCGACTTCCTCGGCTGCCATTTCCGCGCCCGGATGTCTGGGCGGTTGTGGGAACAGAAGCGGATCGTGCGCTACTACCTGCACCGTTGGCCCAGTCAGAGGGCGATGAAACGGCTCCGGGAGAAGGTTGAGCACCGCACCGCCCGCAGCCGTGTCGGGGTCGATGTTCGGGTCGTCATCGACGAGCTGAACCCGGTCCTGCGCGGGTGGGGCAACTACTTCGCGACCGGGAACGCCGCCGATAAATTCATTCAGATCGACCGCTACGTCGCGTGGCGGCTCAAACGCTTGCAGATCAAGAAGCGGGGCCGCAACCTACGCGCCGGACAGGCCGACCAATGGACACCCGCCTGGTTTCACGACCAGGGCCTTCACAAACTGTCAGGCACCGTCCGCTACCCGAAGGCTGCGTAACCATGTCTAGAAGATCATCGGTAAGCCGTATGCGGGAGAACCGCACGTACGGATTGAAAGGGGGATGGGGAAACAGCACCGCGCCGCGGTCGCTGCGCCCCTGACTACCAATGGCTCTGGCGCTCTATCGCAAATACCGTTCGGCGACGTTTGCCGAGGTCATCGGCCAGGACCACGTCACCGGACCGCTCAGCCAGGCACTCGCCGCCGGGCGCATCAACCACGCCTACCTGTTCAGTGGCCCGCGCGGTTGCGGCAAGACGTCGAGCGCACGCATCCTCGCCCGCTCGCTGAACTGCGAGAAGGGCCCGACCCCCACCCCGTGCGGCGTCTGCGACTCCTGCGTCGAACTGGCCCCGAACGGTGCCGGTTCCATCGACGTCATCGAGATCGACGCGGCCAGTCACGGCGGTGTCGACGATGCCCGCGAGCTTCGCGAGCGCGCGTTCTACGCGCCCGTCCGTGACCGCTTCAAGGTCTACATCATCGACGAGGCGCACATGGTCACCACGCAGGGTTTCAATGCCCTGCTGAAGCTGATCGAGGAACCGCCCGAATTCCTGGTGTTCGTCTTCGCCACCACCGAGCCCGACAAAGTGCTGCAGACGATCCGTTCGCGCACCCACCACTATCCGTTCCGGCTCATACCGCCCGGCGTCATGCGCGGGCACCTCGAGCGCATCTGCGCCGCGGAAGGCGTCACGGTGGCACCGGCCGTGCTGCCGGTGATCGTGCGGGCCGGCGGCGGGTCCGCGCGTGACTCGTTGTCCGTTCTCGATCAACTGCTCGCGGGTGCCGGTCCGGACGGCGTCACCTATGCCGACGCGGTCGCGCTGCTCGGCGTCACCGACTCGACCCTGATCGACGACATGGTCGACGCACTCGCCGCGGGCGACGCCGCGTCGGTGTACGGCACGGTCGATCGCGTCGTCGAGGCCGGGCACGATCCGCGGCGGTTCGCCGCCGATCTGCTCGATCGGTTCCGCGACCTGATCGTCCTCGACGCCGTTCCCGACGCTGCCGAGCGCGGCCTCATCGACGACGCCGCCGACACTCTGCAGCGCATGTCCGATCAGGCCGGCCGAATCGGCGGCGGCACCCTGGTGCGCAACGCCGAGATCGTGCACACCGCGCTCATCGAGATGCGCGGCACCACGTCGCCCCGACTGGTACTCGAACTGCTCTGCGCGCGGATGCAACTGCCCGACGCATCCGCCGACGCCGCCGCCTTGCTCCAGCGCATCGAACGTCTCGAGCGGCGAAATGCCCTTGTGCAGGGCGGATCTGCGCCCGATACCCCGCCGGCCGATGAGCCGCCTGCTGCCCCCGCTCCGCGCAAGCGGGCGGCACCCAAGGCGGCCGCGACGTCGAAGGCGACGGCCGAGCGAGCCCCGAGTGCGCCGGCTCCAACTCCGGCCGCCGCGGCGCCGGCGCCAGCTCCGGCCGCCGCGGCCAAGCCGGCCGCATCAGCCGAACCCGCGCCGCCCGCCGCCACCGGACCGATCGACGCCGCGGCGCTGCGCAGGTTGTGGCCCGAGATCCTCGACGTCGTCAAGCAGTCGAGCAGACGCACCCGCGCATTGCTCGATAACGCGCAGGTCGCCACGCTCGACGCGGATCAACTGACGCTCAGCGCGCCGACCGCCCCACTCGTCAAGATGATCGGCGACGACGCCATTCTCGACGTGCTGCGCAGTGCTCTGGCGCGCGTTATCGGCGGAACCTGGCGAGTGTCTGTCGAGGTTGCGGGCGGCTCGTCGGCGGCGTCGGCGCCCGTGCCGTCCCACTCTGAGCCAGATCCGCGCGACGACTCCGAGCCGGCACCCGCAACGCCGGCGCCGGCCTCTGATGTCGAGGCCGACGCGCTCAGCCTGTTGCAGTCGACGCTCGGCGCCCGGCCCCTTGACGACGCGTCCTGATCACAGCGTCGGGTTGGCGAGTGTTCGGGCCGCAGCGTACCCACCTAGCAGGCAGATGAGAACGGCATGGGCAAACCGCAGCAGACGGCGCACGTCGAACGCTGCCTCATGACCCACGCGGCTAGGCTTGCCTGCGACGAGAGCGATGAGTGAGCATCGCAACAGGCGTCAACTGCTGGACGCGCAGCGAATTCGGCGATGAGCGCTTGTGTGATCGGCGACAGTGCGGAGGTCGAATTGAGTTCGCGTGGCGGTGGGTTCGGTGGTCAGCCGAACATGCAGCAGTTGATGAAGCAGGCCCAGAAGATGCAGCAGCAGATGGCTGATGCGCAGGCCGAACTGGCCGAGGCGGAGCTGACCGGTAGTGCCGGCGGCGGCCTGGTCACCGCGACCGTTTCCGGGGCCGGTGAGCTCAAAGCGATCGCGATCGACCCGAAGGCCATCGATCCGGACGACATCGAAACGCTCCAGGATCTGATCGTCGCCGCCGTTCGCGACGCGAATCGGGCGGTCGGCGAGCTGGCCGCCGAGAAGATGGGGCCGGTCACCGGCGCCCTCGGGGGCGGCCTCGGCGGCCTCGGCATTCCTGGTCTTTGATCCCATGTACGAGGGCGCCGTCCAGGATCTGATCGACGAGCTCGGCAGGCTGCCCGGCGTCGGTCCGAAGAGCGCCCAACGCATCGCATTTCACCTGCTCGCCGCCGAGCCCGTCGACGTCGAACGGCTCGCGTCGACGCTCATCCGGGTCAAGAGCGAGGTCCGCTTCTGCCGTGTCTGCGGCAACGTGGCCGAGGCGGACGAGTGCCGAATCTGCCGCGACACACGCCGCGACCTGGCCGTCATCTGCGTCGTCGAGGAGCCGAAGGACGTCATCGCGGTCGAGCGCACCCGTGAGTTCCGCGGGCGCTATCACGTGCTGGGCGGGGCGATCAGCCCCATCGACGGCGTCGGGCCGGACGATCTGCGCGTGCGCGAACTCATGACCCGCCTCGCCGACGGCGTGGTCACCGAACTGATCCTCGCCACCGACCCGAATCTCGAAGGCGAGGCGACGGCCACCTACCTCGCCCGACTGGTCAAGCCGATGGGCATTGCGGTGTCGAGGCTGGCCAGCGGGCTGCCCGTCGGGGGCGATCTCGAATATGCCGACGAGGTGACGTTGGGGCGTGCGCTTTCGGGTCGGCGGCGAGTCGAATGACCGACCCACCGCCTGACCCAACAATGCCCGGGGCGGGGCCGCCCGCCGGCTGGCCGCCTCCGACACCGGTCCCAGTCACCCAGCCGTACCCGGCCGTCCATCCCGCATACGCCGCGAACCAGCCGCACGGTCCGGCGCAACCGCACTTCCCGACCCAGCCGTTGTTTCCGGCGTACCCGCCGGTTCCGGCCTACCCACCGCCCCAGATCCCGTCGCCACCGCGGCGCCATCGCGGCATGTTCTGGGTGGCCGTGCTTGCCGCCCTCGCCGTCCTCATCGGCGGCACCGTCGTCGCCGTCACGGCGCACAACACCGCATCGACACCGGGTGCCGTGGCCAAGGACTACTTCCGGGCACTCGGCCGCGCCGACGCCCCCGCTGCGCTTGCCCTTGGTGACCTGCCCGCGGGCCCGCGCACCTTCCTGACCAGCGACGTGCTGCGTGCAGCACTCAAGGTCGGCAAGCTCAGCGACGTCACGGTGCTGTCCGTCGCCCGGCACGGCGACACGGCAGATGTCGCGGTCCAGTACCAGTTGCATGCCCCCGCCGGGGCGGTCGTCGTGAACGACACAGTCCACCTCACGCGACGCGGCCATGACTGGCGCATTGACGCGACGGCGGTACCGACCCGGCTGGCCCTGCCGGTCGCCGGGCGCCGGCTGACCCTGGCGGGCGCCGCTGTGCCGCAGGGCGACGTGCTGCTCTTTCCCGGCGCATTGCCGGTCACCGCCGACACCCCGAACCTTGACGTCCCTACGCGGGTCGTCCATCTGCACGGCTTCGTTCCCCGCATCATCGAGCCCGAGGTGAGTGACCAAGGCGAGCGGGCGGTCACGGTCGCTGTCGGTGCGGCGGTGCAGGCTTGCCTGGACGCAAAGGCGAGGGCCTCGTGCCCAGCGCCCAGCGACGAGCGGGCAATACCCGGCACCGTGCGCGGCACACTGCCCGCTGATGTCGGCGCGAAGCTCGACATCACGGTCGGGCCTGGGCCGGACGGGCTGCTGATCGTCCACGGCACGGTCGATGTCCACGGCAGCTACCAGCGGCTCGACTTCAACAACCTGCCGGTCGACAAGTCGGGCACCGTCCATCTGGTCATCCACGCGCAGTGCTACGCCACGGACCCGAGCAAACTCGTCTGGAGATCGTCCTCATGACGCGCCGGCTCATCGCCTGCCTGGTGGCTGCGTTCGTCCTCGCGATCGCCGCGCCGGCGGCTGCCGCACCCGGCCCGCCGAGCGCACCGGAGTGGTGGTTCGACACGTGGCACGTCCCGTCGCTGTGGAACGGTGGCGCCCGCGGGCAGGGCATCACGATCGCCGAGATCGACACCGGGGTGAACGGTGCTCTGCCCGAGCTGTCCGGCCAGGTGCTCTCGGGCACCGACTTCGGGGTCTCCGGTGGCAACGGGCGTACCGACCATGCGGTCGACCCGTTCGGGCACGGCACTGCGATGGCTTCGATCATGGTGGCGCGCCCGGGCTTCCTGGACATCACTGGACTTGCCCCGAACGCCAAGGTGCTGCCGGTCGCCGTACCGCTTCGCGGCACGACCGATGCGCCGACCAACGGCGGTGATCACCTCGCCGACGCAATCCGCTGGTCGGCAAACCATGGCGCCAAGATCCTGAGCATGTCGCTCGGCGGATCGCGCAATCCGGCCCAGAACACGCTGCCCTGCCCGGCCGACGAGCAGGACGCGATCACCTACGCGATTCGCAAGGGCGCGATCGTGGTTGCGGCCGCCGGCAACTCCGGTCGCAAGGGCAGCCCGGTCGAGGAGCCAGGCGTATGCCTCGGCGTCATCTCGGTCGGCGCCGTCGACTCGAAGGGACAGGTCGCTCCCTTCTCGTCGCGGCACAAGTACCTCACGGTCACGGCACCGGGCGTGAACATTGCGACGCTCGGCCGCGTTGCCGGCAGTGCGTTTGCTGGGGACGGCACGAGCCAGGCCACTGCGTTGACGTCGGCCGCCCTGGCATTGATCTGGTCGAAGTATCCGGCGTTGTCCGGACGCCAGGTCGTGACGCGCATGCTCGCCACGCTCGATCGGCGCACGCAGACCCGCGATCCTGGCTATGGATTCGGCATGGTCAACCCGTCGCGTGCCATCAGCGCCTCGGTACCGTCCGACGCGCCGAATCCGGTGTACGCAGCCCTCGACCCGTTCATCGCGGCAAGGGCCCAACCGGCGAAGGCGCTGCCCGTGCCCGCCCCGGCGGTCGTGCAGAAGTCTCCGCCCGGTGTTTTCGCCGTCGGCAGCGCTCCGTCGGCCATGTCGACGCGGGTCTGGACGGGCGTCGTCGTCGGCCTGATCGGAGCGATCGCCCTTACCGTGCTGAGCATTCTCGGCATGCGGCGCTCTCGCCGCTTCGCCGCCATGCCGCACGACGTGTGGCGCCCACGGCCGATGCCCCGCGACGGCGCGGAGGCCGGTGGGCACACCTACCGCGACGAGACCGGCCTGATCTGGCACGACCTCAGCCCGCCTCGCGACGTCAGCGGCTGATCGCGCGCTTCGATCGACGCCGGGGAAGCCTGCAGGTGCGCGTCGGGGGCATGGCTTTCCCATAACGCGAGCGGAGCGGGCGCACTACCGCATACCAGCTGTTGGGCCCATTTCTCGGATACGCCATGATGTCGGGCAATTGGCTGCGGTGAGCGTGGGTCTCCCGCAGCCGTCGACGGACCGTAGAGGAACAACGCATGAACCAGCCGCCTGACGGCACGCCGGGAAACTTCGCGCAACAGGGTCAGTTCCCGCCCCAAGACCAGTTCGGGCCGCAGGCTCAGTCTGCGCAGCCGGGCCCGTTCGCGCCGCCGGGTCAAGGTGGGCGGCCGGGTCAGTTCCCGCCCCAAGACCAGTTCGGGCCGCAGGCTCAGTTTGCGCAGCCGGGCCCGTTCGCGCCGCCGGGTCAAGGCGGGCAGCCGGGCCAGTTCCCGCCCCAAGACCAGTTCCCGCCCCAAGGTCAGTTCCCGCCCCAGGATCAGTTCGGGCCGCCGGGTCAGGTCGCGGCGCCGGGCCAGTACGGCCCGCCGGGCCATCCGCCGCAAGGCGGCGCTTACTGGGGCGGGCCACCGTCGCGCCCATCTCGCACCAAGATGTGGACGATCATCGGCGTGGTGGCGGCGGTTGTGGTGGGCGGCGGCATTGCTGCCGGCGTGCTGCTCAGCGGCTCGGGCGGTGGCGGCGCCGGCCCGGACAAGGTGCTCAGCAGTTACCTGACCGCGCTGTCGGCGGGCGACGCGGCGACCGCGCTGAAGGCCGGCCCGCCGCCGGCGTCCATGACGTTCCTGACCAACGACGTCCTGGCCAAACAGCAAGCGAAAGCCAAGATCAGCAACATCAAGATCGGCACGGTCGAGCACGGGAAGGACGAGCAAGGAAAGGACGCGGCCCGGGTAGCCGCCACGTACACATTCGGTTCGAAGAACGTCGACGAGGAGTTCTATCTCAGCAAGGCGACGGGCAAGTGGCTCATGGAATCGACGACGGTCGAGTTCGACGCCTCGCACGAACAGGACATCCCTGACCTGACGCTGTTCGGCCAGAAGGTGTCGGGCTCGAAGGTCGACGTGTTCCCTGGACCGCTCGTATTCGGATCGAGCGATCCCGACCTCACCGTCACGGACAAGACGCCCGACGACTTCGCCACCTACCCCAGTGACCTGTCCATTCCGTTGCTCGACGCAGGTCTGAGCCCAGCCGGTCGGAAGAAGGTGATCAGCGCGGTCGGCGCAAAACTGACCGCCTGCGCAAAGGTCAAGGTCACCGAGCCGGCGCAGTGCCCGCAGAAGGTGTTCGACTTCGAGGCGGTCGACGGAACGGCAACCTGGCGCATCACCAGCAACGTGTCGCAGGCATTGCAGACCGACTTCGGCGAGGGGCTGACCCTGCGGGTGACCGGAGAGGTCAAGTGGGCCGTCACATACCGGGCGAGAGATTTCGACAACAAGGTCTCGACACGCCACGACACTGACGAGACATATATCAGCGCGGAGGTCGACCTGAGCAAGTCACCGCCGGCCTGCACGCTGTCCGGATACTGATCGGCCGAGTTGTCATACCTTCGGCGGCCGATCGCTCGCCGAAGGTATGGCAACTCGCAGAGGGATGGCGCGCAGCGGCAGGCCCTAGTACACAGCGACCCCCGGCACGGGTGCGGCGCTCTCAGACCTCCCATCCACGGGAGCTAGCCGGCGACCCGGTCCTGCGTCGCACGGTTGAGCGCGCTCATGACACCGAGCAGTGACGCCTGCACGATCGACTCGCTGATGCCGACGCCCCACAGCACCCGGTCGCCTACCTCGATCTCGAGGTAGGCAGCGGCCTCGGCGTCGCGTCCCGCGGTGAGCGCGTGTTCGGCGTAGTCGAGTACGCGCACGCTTACGCCGCCGAGTCCAACGTCGACAATGGACAGTGCGGAGCAGAACGCGGCGATAGGCCCGTTGCCGACGCCGGTTACCTCGTGCTCCTTGCCGAATGCCCTTACCGTGGCGGTGATTTGCTCGGTGCCGTCGTCGCTGCTCGACGTGAAGCCGAGCAGTTCGAAGTTGCTGGCGGTGAGGTACTCGTCGGAGAAGATCTGCCACATCTGCGCGGCGCTCACCTCGCCGCCCTCGCCGTCCGTGTGCCGCTGGATGACGTGGCTGAACTCGATCTGCAGCCGCCGGGGGAGGTCGAGATGGTGGTCGGTCTTCATGATGTAGGCGACGCCGCCCTTGCCGGACTGCGAGTTGACCCGGATCACGGCCTCGTACGAGCGGCCGACGTCCTTCGGGTCGATCGGCAGGTACGGCATGTGCCACTGCATCTCGCTGACCGGCTTGCCGGCTTTGGCGGCGGCGACATCGGCAGCGTCGAATGCTTTCTTGATCGCGTCCTGGTGCGAGCCGGAGAACGACGTATAGACCAGGTCGCCGGCGTACGGGTGGCGCTCGTGTACGCCGATGCGGTTGCAGTACTCGACGGTGCGGCGGATCTCGTCGATGTCGCTGAAGTCGATCTGCGGGTCGATGCCCTGGCTGAACAGGTTGAGGCCCAGTGTCACCAGGTCGACGTTGCCGGTGCGTTCGCCGTTGCCGAAGAGGCATCCCTCGACGCGTTGGACGCCTGCCAGCATGGCGAGTTCTGCGTCGGCGACGGCTGTTCCCCGGTCGTTGTGGGTGTGCACCGATAGCGCGACGTGCTCGCGGCGGGACAGATTGCGGCTCATCCACTCGATCTGGTCGGCGTAGACGTTCGGCGTCGACCGTTCGACGGTGCAGGGCAGATTGAGCACGATCTCGCGATCGGCGCCCGGCTGCCACACGTCCATGACCGCCTCGCAGATCTCCAGCGAGAAGTCGAGTTCGGTGTCCATGAAGATCTCAGGCGAGTACTCGTAGCCGAAGTCGGTGTCGCGCAGGTACGACTCGGCGTATTTCATGACGGCGCGGGTGCCGTCGGCGGCCACGGCCTTGCACTCGTCGCGTCCGTCGCCGGCGAAGCCGAAGACGACCTTGCGGAACACCGGCGCCGCGGCGTTGTAGAGATGCACGGTGGCGCTCCTGGCGCCGACCAGTGACTGGACGGTGCGCTCGATGAGCTCCTCGCGCGCCTGCGTAAGCACAGAAATCCGTACGTCGTCGGGGATCTTGCCGCTGGTGATCAGGTCGCGGATGAAGTCGAAGTCGGTCTGGCTGGCCGCCGGAAAGCCGACCTCGATCTCCTTGTAGCCCATCCGGACCAACAGGTCGAACATGGCGTGTTTGCGGGCGGCGTTCATCGGATCGATCAAGGCCTGGTTGCCGTCGCGCAGATCGGTCGACAGCCACCTCGGCGCCGCGGTGATGGTGCGCGCGGGCCACTGCCGATCGGGGAGTTCGACGGGCGGGAACGGCTTGTATCGGTAGCACGGCATCGCAGACGGACGCTGGTGATTCGGGTTGCTCATGGTGCTGCTGCTCCTAATTCGGAAGATATCCGGAATCGGTCGGCAGCAGAACGGCCCGCGACGAGGGGCCGACCGGTTGTCTTACCGGGCCTCGTCGCGGCCGCGAAGAAGCAGCACGCGAGTCATGATCTGCACAACTTACTCGGTGACCGCGAGGTAGCCAACCCGGTAACCCGGTAGCTCCGTCCAAGTCGCAGTGGAAAAGTTGCATCCCAGGTATATGTCGTCTAATCTAATGACACGACATACAACAGAGAGGGAGCTTCCCATGTTGGATCCGATCAAGCGGGTTTCCGTGGTCAGCACCGGCACCGTGGTGATCCGCCCGCAGCACGTCGAGTCAAACCGCACGCCGATGATGTGGTGGATGCTTACGGCGCAACGCTGGACCGGGCCGTTGCCGATCAACTCCTACGTCATCGAGCATCGTGACGGGCTGGTGCTGTTCGACACCGGTCAGGACCGCGCATCCGTCGTCGATCCCGACTACTTCCCGACGGGCTTTGCCGGCCTCATCTACCGGCGGCTCGCAGAGTTCGAGATCGCCCCGCACGAGACGCTGACCGAGCGCCTCAGGGGCATCGGGTACGACATCGCCGATGTCCGGACGGCGATCCTGTCCCACCTGCATCAGGACCACATCGGCGGTCTTCCTGAGTTGGGGCACGCCGAGATCGTGGTCAGCCGTCCCGAGTGGGAGGCAATCGGCCAGTCGCGGGCGGAACTGAGCGGGTACCTGCGCGACCACATCGACCTGCCGGGACTGCGCTGGCGGCGCATCACGTTTGACGCGACGAGCGACGAGCAACTCGATCCGTTCACGTCGGCCCACGATCTTTTCGGCGACGGTTCGCTGACCCTGCTGCCCACGCCCGGACACACGCCGGGGTCCATGTCGCTGCTCGTTCGTCGAGCGGGTTATGCGCCGCTGCTCATGGTCGGTGACCTGACCTATGACGTGCACCTGCTCGAACACGGTCGCGTACCGGGCGTCGGCCACCGCAAGCAGCTCAAGGAGGCGACTCGGATGATCGCGGCGCTGCGCAAACGCCTGCCCGGCCTGGTCGTGCTGGCCGCCCATGAGCCGGCGTCGGCGGCACGACTGGCCGCAGCGAACGGTGCGCCGGCCGTGGCGGCACGATAGGCGCCATGCGTCCCGCCGAAGAGATCCGGTACCTCATCCTCGCCGCGCAGCGCGACGGCAACCGCCAGCTTGCCCAGCAGCTGCGTCCACTGGGCCTGACGCCGTCGCAGGCCGAGGTGCTGCGCCTGCTGGCCGACCGGCAACCGCTGAGCCTCACCAGCCTCGGCGAGTTGCTGGTGTGCGAGAGCGGCAACAACCCGAGCCGGCTGGTGGACCGCCTCGTCGACGCGGGCATGGTCAGCCGCGAGACGGTCAGCCACGACCGCCGGGCCGTCGAGATCACCCTTACTGCACAGGGAAAGCGGGCCGCCAAGCGGATCGTCGCGATCGAAGAAGACATGTACAGCGCGCTCGATGCGGCGGGCACCGGCTACGACGTCGATGCGGTTCTCGGCTTCCTGCGCGCCTTCGTGGACGGGCAACCGGCCGGCCTCGCCGTGCAACGACGACGCGCGCCCGTCCGCACCGACTAAGAGATGACCTGGCGGCCTGAACCGGGCGCCCCTGCCGGATCACCGCTAACACCGCCCCGCAGGTGGGCAGTTGTGCCGCAGGTGGGCAGCTACAACTGCCCACCCAGCGCCTAAGTGCCCACCCATCGCGTGGAGCACGACCCGCGTCCGAACCGACTAGGAGATGACTGCAATGAACGAACAGATTGCCAGCACCTACATCCATGAGAGTCCGTCCCGTGTACGCGCGATCTTGCGGCAACCACTGGCCTTTCCGGACTGGAACCCGGCGTTCCTCGCGATCCAGGGGCCGGCCGAGGCGATTGTCGGCCAGGTCTACGCGATCCGCGCCCGGCCGGGGCTCGCCGGAACGTTCCAGTACACGCAGCTGGACGACGACCTGATCGGTATCTCGTGGCAGGTGCCCGGCCTGCACGAGACCGGCAGCTGGCGGCTGCGTGCCGAGGGCGCCGGGACGCTCGTCACCCACGAGTTCAGCCACGAGGGGGCGCTGGCCCGGGCGCTGCGCGGCGCGTTCCGGGGAGTTGCCGAGCTGCGGGTCGACCGGCTGGCGCAGCGCTCGCGATCGGGCAGTCTCGCTGCATAAGGGATCCGGCTCGCGGCCGAATGGGCAGAGCTACCGAATTCTCCCGCACGAACGGAGAAAGACGACGGAATCCGTCGTTGAGTCGGCGCAACAGCGCCGGTAGCGTTCGCCTCATGACGTCCTCGCGAATGATTCAGAACTTCGTCGACGGCAAACTGGTCGATTCCGTAGATGGCCGGCGCGCCGACCTGGTCGACCCGTCCACGGGCGAGGTCTTCGGATCCAGCCCGGTGTCGGGCGGTGAGGACGTCGACCGTGCCTATGCCGCCGCCGCGAGCGCGTTCGAAACGTGGCGCGAGACGACGCCGAGCGAACGTCAGCGAGCGTTGCAGAAGTTCGCTGACGCGCTCGAGGCTCGCGCCGACGACCTCGTCGCCGCCGAGAGCCAGAACACCGGCAAGCCGATCGAGCTCACGATGAGCGAAGAGATCCCGCCGATGGTCGACCAGGTGCGCTTCTTCGCCGGGGCGGCGCGGCTGCTCGAAGGCCGCAGCGCCGGCGAGTACATGACCGGTTTCACGTCATACGTGCGGCGCGAGCCGGTGGGCGTCGTCGGGCAGGTCGCGCCGTGGAACTACCCGATGATGATGGCGATCTGGAAGCTCGCGCCGGCCATCGCGGCGGGCAACACGGTCGTGCTGAAGCCGAGCGACACGACGCCCGTTTCGACCGTGATGATGGCCGAGATCGCCGCCGAGTTCCTGCCGCCCGGCGTGCTCAACGTGATCTGCGGCGACCGCGACACCGGCCGCGCCCTGGTCGCGCACAAGACACCGGCGATGGTGTCGATCACCGGCTCGACGCGTGCCGGGCTGGAGGTGGCGGCGACGGCGGCCCAGGACCTCAAACGCGTCCACCTCGAACTCGGCGGCAAGGCACCGGTGATCGTCTTCGACGACGCCGACATCGCGAACGCCGCCGAGAACATCGCCATCGCCGGCTACTTCAATGCCGGGCAGGACTGCACGGCCGCCACCCGCGTCCTCGTTGCGCCGGGCGTTGCCGCCGACTTCGCCGACGCTCTCGCCGAGCAGGCCCGGGGCACGCGCACCGGACCGCCGTCTGACACCGACGTGCTGTACGGGCCGTTGAACAACGCGAACCAGCTCGAGCGGGTCGGCGGCATGCTCGGCCGGCTGCCCGACCACGCACGCGTCCTGGCCGGCGGTTCACGCGAGGGTGAACGTGGCTACTTCTGGCAGCCGACGGTCGTCGCCGGATTGCAGCAGGACGACGAGGCCTCCCAGCAGGAGATCTTCGGACCGGTCATCACGATGCAGCAGTTCAGTGACGAGGACGAGGCGGTGCGCTGGGCCAACAGCGTCGAATACGGCCTCGCGTCGAGCATCTGGACGAAGGACCACGGCCGGGCGATGCGGGTCTCGAAACGGCTCGACTTCGGCTGCGTATGGGTGAACTGCCATATCCCGCTCGTGGCCGAGATGCCGCACGGCGGGTTCAAGCATTCCGGCTACGGCAAGGACTTGTCGGTGTACGGACTGGAGGATTACACCCGGATCAAGCACGTCATGCACAACATTGACTACTGATTTCTGGCGGTATCGGCGCCCCGATCGCACATAGCATCACGGCATGAGGCATACGGTCGCCGCGGAGCTTGTGGGCAATGTCGCTCAGGTCGTCGTAAAGGTCGGAGATCAGGTCGGCCCTACCGAGATATTGGTGATTCTGGAGTCGATGAAAATGGAGATCCCGGTGCTCGCCGAGGTCTCCGGGGTGATCGCCGAGGTGGCAGTCGCGCCAGGCGACGTCATCACCGAAGGCGACACGATTGCGGTGATCGAAACGGGTTAGCAGGTCGTGGCCCGCCCAGCCACACAGGTGACACCATGAGTTCTAACCGATCGTGCAACTACTTCCGGCCCGAGGCCCGAGATCGTTGCGCAATCCGGAAGGGGTGGGTGCGATGAGTGACGTACCGCAGGAGCGCGTGCTGCGCACAACGATTCCGGGGCCCCGCTCCGTCGAGTTGCACAACCGCAAGACGGCCGCGGTAGCGCCGGGCATCGGCACCACGCTGCCCGTCTACGTCGAGCGAGCCGGCGGCGCGATCGTCGTCGACGTCGACGGCAACCAGTTGATCGACTTCGGCTCGGGTATCGCGGTCACCTCGGTCGGCAACTCGGCGCCACGGGTGGTCGAGGCCGTGCGGCAGCAGGTCGACGACTTCACCCATACCTGCTTCATGATCACGCCGTACGAGGAGTACATCGCCGTCTGCGAGCAGCTCAATGCGCTCACGCCGGGTTCGTTCACCAAGCGTTCGGCGCTGTTCAACTCCGGCGCGGAGGCCGTCGAGAACGCGGTCAAGATCGCCCGGTCCTACACGGGCCGCGCGGCGGTCGTCGCGTTCGACCACGCCTATCACGGCCGGACGAATCTCACGATGTCGCTGACCGCCAAGAACATGCCGTACAAGCACCGCTTCGGGCCGTTCGCGGGCGAGATCTACCGCGTGCCGATGGCGTACCCGTTCCGCTGGCCGACCGAGAACTGCGCCAGCGAGGCCTTTGCGATGTTCACCGACCTGGTGCACTTGCAGGTCGGCGAGGCCAACACGGCAGCGGTCATCGTCGAGCCGATCCAGGGCGAGGGCGGCTTCATCGTGCCGGCGCCCGGCTTCCTTCGTCAGGTCGCGGACTGGTGCCGGGCCAACGACATCCTGCTGATCGCCGACGAGATCCAGACCGGCTTCTGCCGTACGGGCGACTGGTTCGCGTGCTCCTACGAGGACGTCGAGCCCGACCTGATCACCACGGCGAAGGGCATCGCCGGTGGCCTTCCGCTCGCCGGCGTCACCGGCCGCGCCGAGATCATGGACGCGGTGCACGTCGGCGGACTCGGCGGCACCTACGGCGGCAACCCGGTGGCCTGCGCCGCGGCCCTCGCCGCCATCGAGACGATGCGCGCGGATGACCTCTGCTCGGCGGCGCGGCGCATCGAGTCGGTCATGATGCCGCGGCTCAATGCGCTCGCCGACAAGTACGACGTCATCGGCGACGTGCGCGGACGTGGCGCGATGCTCGCCGTCGAGTTGGTCACCAGCAAGGGCGACAAGACGCCGAATCCGGTGCTGACCGCGGCGATCTCGTCGGCCTGCCACCGGGACGGGCTGATCACGCTCACCGCCGGCACTCACGGCAACGTGCTGCGGTTCCTGCCGCCGCTGGTCATCGGCGACGCCCTGCTGGCCGAGGGACTCGACATCCTGGACGCCGCCTTTGCCGCGCACGCCTGAACCGGCCGCGGCCCTTAGCCCTGGCGGGTCGGCAGGACGATCAGCTCGGCGACATTCACGTCCGCCGGGGCGCTTACTGCGTAGGCGATTGCGTCCGCGATCGCCTCGGGAGCGATCGGGACGATCGTCTCGCGCATCTCGGCCAGCTGCTCACGCGCCGGCGCGTCGAGCATCTCAGCGCCCAGGTCGGTGCCCGTCAGGCCCGGCTCGACCTGCTTGACGCGCACCCCGCGCGGGCCGAGCTCGGCCCGGAGGTTGCGGGTCAGGTGCGCCACGGCAGCCTTCGTCGCGGCGTAGACGGCGTACGTCGGAAACACCATGTGCCCGCCGATCGATCCGACGTGGACGAGGTCGGCTGATCCCTCGGCGGCAGCTGCCAGCAGGTCGTCGGCGAAAGCCCGTCCGGTCCAGAGCAGGCCGGCCACGTTGGTGTCGAGCATCTGCGCCCACTCCGCGGTCTGCGCGGACTCGAACGGTGCAGCAAGCATGACGCCGGCATTTGCCACGACGAGGTCGACGCGGCCGAGTTCGGCGCGAATGGCATCGGCCGCGCGTCCCATGGCCTCCTGGTCGGCGACATCGGCAACAGCGGCGACGCCGCCGATCTCTGCGGCGAGCGCCTTGAGGCGATCCTCGCGGCGGCCGATGAGGGCGACGCGTGCTCCATCGGCGGCAAGACGTCGCGCGGTGGCAGCGCCGATGCCACTGGTGGCTCCGGTGACGACGGCGGCCCGTCCGGTCAGTGTGTTCGTTGTTGTCATGACGTCGAGCCTGCGAGGTGGTTACCCATGACGGGTAGGCCCTGCTAAGACGGGTAGTGGCAGGACCCCCTTCGGCCGCGGCGGGCTGATTACCCTGCAAACCATGAGCGAAAACCGCCTGGGTGAGTACCTGCGCGCCCGGCGCGAGCAGGCCCGGCCCGAGGACTTCGGGCTGGCCGACCTCGGCCGGCGCCGGGTGCCGGGCCTGCGGCGCGAGGAACTGGCCATGCTCGCCGGCATCAGCGCCGACTACTACGTCCGTCTCGAACGTGGCCGCGACAGACATCCGTCCGAGCAGGTGCTCGACGCCCTGGCCCGGGTACTCAACCTCGACGACGATGCGGCCGGCTACCTTGCCGAGCTGGCACGTCCGGACGCCCCCCGCCGGCGCCGGACCGTCCGGCCCGAACGGGTGCGGCCGAGTGTCGAGCGCCTGCTGCAGCGATGGCCCGACACACCCGCGTTCGTGCTCGGCCGATTCATGGACGTCCTCGCCTACAACAAGCTTGCCGGTGCGCTGCACTCCACATTCGGCGGTGAGCGCAACATGCTGCGGTTGGTGTTCCTGGACCCGGGAGCGCGGCACACGTACCCGGATTGGGACGACGTCGCCGCCGAGTCGGTGGCCACGTTGCGGGCAGCGGCCGTCAACAACCTCGATCATCCGCGGCTGACCGAACTCGTCGGCGAACTGTCGCTGAAGAGCCCGGAGTTCGGCCGGCTGTGGTCGCGACACGATGTGCGCGCGAAGACCGCCGGATCGAAGCGGATCAGACACCCGATGGTCGGCGAGCTGACGCTGGCGTGGGAGACCTTCGCCGTCAGCAGCACACCCGGCCAGCTGGTTGTGGCCTATCAGGCGGAGCCCGGAAGCGAATCCGAGCGGGCACTGGCATTGCTCACGAGCGCGATCGCGGACGATCCGGCGCCGCGCGAAGGGTGGGCGCATAGCGCCGCCACAGGTGGCGACCTGGCCTAGCGAGGCGGGTGGGCAGTTAGCGCACAGGTGGGCAGTTGCAACTGCCCACCTGTGCGCTAACTGCCCACCTGCGCGGAACGCGCGCGCGGGACACCAGACCGGCCTTATGCGACCGGACATCTCGTGGCATTATGGCCGTCGCTGAGCCCGGGGAGGGGACCCGTGACGCGAGATTTGTCCGCTGTCGGATGTACCGGCGTCATCACTGTCGCCACGCGTGGCGCTGCCGGTATGGGCGAGGTGCTCATCTCGTACCGCGGCGGTTCGGAGGCACTTCTGGCCTGGTCGGACACCCCGCTGCCCAAGGGGACTGAGGTTCTCGTGATTGACGTCCGCGGTCCGCGGACCGTCCACGTCGTCCCGGCTGATGACCTGGGCCTACGTCCACCATTCACCGGAAGGTAGCGACATGTTCTTCTATCACGTCCCCCAACCAGATCAGGCGATGCTGATCTCCGGCGGGAAGAACCGCAACGACACCCCGTTCCGGGTGGTCACCGGCCATGGCGCGTTCGTGCTGCCCTTCTTCCGCAAGGCGCAGTTCATAACGCTGTCGATGATCGAGGCCGAGGTCGAGGAGCGTTGCGTCACGAAGCAGGGAATCACGCTCAACGTCCGGGCGGTCATCGCATTCAAGATCGGCAACGACGGCGAGAGCATCGTCAACGCAGGCCAGCGATTCCTCTCCGACCAGAGCCAGATGGCGGTGCTGACCGGACGCATCTTCGCCGGGCACCTGCGCTCGATCATCGGCTCGATGACGGTCGAGGAGATCGTCACCGAACGGCAGAAGCTCGCCACCGAGGTCCTCGACGGGTCGAAGGAGGAGATGGCCCGCATCGGCCTGGCCGTCGACGCTCTGCAGATCCAGTCCATCGACGACGGCGACCTCGGCTACATCGCGGCGATGGCCGCGCCGCACACCGCGGCAATCCAGCGGCAGGCACAGATCGCGCAGTCGCAGGCCCGCCAGGCGGCAGCCGAGGCTGAGCAGGAGTCGCTGCGCAAGCAGGCCGAATACACGCGTGAGACGTCCATCGTCCAGGCGCAGTACAAGGCCGAGGTCGATCGCGCGCAGGCCGAGGCGTCGCAGGCCGGGCCCTTGGCGCAGGCCAAGTCCCAGCAGGAGGTGCTGGCCGCGCAGACCGAACTCGCCCAGCGAAATGGTGAGTTGCGCCAGCAGCAGCTCGTGGCCGAGGTGGTCAAGCCGGCTGAGGCCGAGGCGGAGAAGGTGCGGGTGCTCGCGACCGCCGACGCCGAGCGGATGCGCATCCAGGCCGAAGCCGCCGCGTCGCACAACCGGGTTGCACTCGACCGGATGCTGATCGACCAGTTGCCGATGATCGTCCGCGAGGCGGCGAACGGCCTCAACGGTGCGAACGTCAACATCCTCAACGGCGCCGAGGGCATCAGTCAGATGGCCGCGAGCCTGGTCGGCCAGGGCTTGACGATCTTCGAGTCGCTGCGCGGCAACTTGGGCCAGCCGCCGGAGCCGTCGGAGCCGTCGAGCAACGGCGACCGTCCGCAGCTGCGGGCCGGCGAGCCCAGCGACTGATCCGCGGGTGGGCAGTTAGCGCGCCGGTGGGCAGGTATATCTGCCCACCCACGGCGCAACTGCCCACCCACGACGCCTCACCACAATCACATCCAGGCGATCTTGAACACCCAGGCGTACTGCCCCGCACGTTGCGCCGCGGCGGGTACCTGGATCTGCAGAGCTCCGTTGCGGACGTCCCAGTCAAGCGGGCGGGCGTAGCCGAGCATCGTCACGCGGTCTCCGCTGCGGATCGGTACCGGCGCGGCGACGCTCAAGACAGCGCCGGGCTGCTCAAGGGAATGGATGTAGAACGCCTCGTTCTGCTTGACGGTGAACCGCAGGCTGTCGAGCTGCGCCATCCGCGACCAGTACGTCGTGCCGTAGATGGCCTCGCCGTTGGTGCGCAGCCACGCGCCGGTCTCCCGCAGCCGCTGCTGCATGATCGCCGGGATCGTCCCGTCGAAGTTCGGGCCTATGTCGAGCAGGAAGTTGCCGTTCTTGCTGGAGATGTCGACCAGCGACTGCACGACCTCCTCGGCGGTCATGTACTGGTCGTCAGGCGTGGCGCGGTTGATGCCGTACGAGAACGGATCGAGGCCGCGGCTGGACTCCCACTTGGCCACCACGGTGTCCGGGTAGGTCGTGTACTCGGGCGTGGTGAAGTCGGCCGCCGAGATGCCGCCCCGGTTGTTGAACGTGACGTCCTTGGCCCGCGCGCGGTTCTTCGCGTGGTTGAGGTACTGCGACACGACGTTCAGATCGTCGTTCACACCGCCGATGTCGAACCAGATGACGTCCGGGTCGTAGCCCTCGACCAGTTCGAGTACCTGCGGGCCCTGGTAGTCGTGCACGTAGTCGCGTCCGGACTGGTACCCGGTGTACGGCACGGGCGCCAGCGTGTAGGGGTTGCGCGGCGCGTGGCCCATCCACGGGTTGTCGGGGTTGAACCACTCCGGCAGCGAGTAGTAGAGGCCATTGCGCAGATGCGGCGTGTAGCGCCGCGAGGCCGCGAACAGGTCTTTGATGATGTCGCGCTTGGGGCCGAGTGCGACCGAGTTGCGCCCGGACACCTTCGAGTCCCAGAGCGCGAATCCCTCGTGATGCTTGGACGTGAGCACGTAGTACTCGGCGCCCGCCTCGTCGAACAACTCGACCCAACTGCGGGGATCCCACTTGGCTGCCGTGAACATCGGGATGAAGTCGTCGTAGTTGAAGTCCTCGCCGTACGTCTGCGCGTGGTAGGCGTAGGTGGGGTCGTTGGGATTCTCGAGGTGCTGCCAGTACCACTCGGCGTATTCCTGGCCGACCGGCGCCCAGCCCGGCACGGCGTACACGCCCCAGTGGATGAAGATGCCGAACTTCGCATCGTCGAACCAATACGGCGCCTGGTGCGTGGCCAGCGACGCTTCGGTGGGCTGGTAGTCAGGCACGCCGAGGGTGAGCGCTGCCTGCTGGCTGGTGACCACACTGCCCCGGCTGCGAGCCAGGACGTTGCCGGTGACGACCGTGCCGGGTGTGACGCTCGGGTCGATGCCGATGCGCAACCGCACCTGATCGCCCGGCGCGAGTGCGCCGATCTCGGCGGGCACGACCGTTCGGGCGCCGTTGACGGCGACCTCGACGTCGACCGAGTCGCGGGCGGTGATCCACACCGTACCGGCGTTGACGACCGTGGCCTCGACCGTCTGCGGGCCGGCATCGCGCAGCAGGCTCGTGGTCGACCGGGCGTCGCGAAGCAGCAGAGACCGACCCGAAGCCGCAGGCTGCATCGTCAGCGCGAACACGTGCAGGCTCGACACGTTGGGCGCGGGCATGGCCGTGACGGGCAGCGTCAGTGCGACGGCGTCGCGGCTCGGGTCGAGCGAGACCTCGCTCGTGCCTATGGCCACGGCATGGTGGTCGGTGCCGCCGCCCGGCGTGTACCGGTACGGGGCGCTGAGCGGTCCGGATGACGAGTACCAGTCGGCGGCACTCAGCGTTGCCTGCGACGTGCTGCCGTCCGCGTAGTGAACGGTGAGCGCGCCGGACGTCGCGCCGTAACTGGCCGAGGTCAGGAACAGCGCGCTCAGGTAGCGACCCTGGGGGATGGCGACCTGCTGGCCGATCGCGACGACGTTGTTCTGCTGCCCGGCGCCCGAACTGCCGAGCAGGTACGGCACGCCGCTGACCGTCGTGCTGCCGCTCGGCAGCTCCTCGCCCGGGAACGCGTAGCCCGAGCCGTCGAAGTTGCCGTCATGCGCCGTTGCCGTGTCGATGCCGTCGTTGTTGAACAGGCTGTCGAGCGGGACGGGCACGGGCATCGGTGCAGGTACCCATTGCGCCGGCGCGGCGGTCGCGCTGGGGATGCGGGTGGCGGTGGCAACCAGGGCGACACCGCCAGCCATGCCGAGAACCTGCCGGCGCGTGTAGGTGGCCATTTTGCCCTCCGAGATCTGGACGGTCTGGACAGTCATCGGACGTCTCTTGCGCGTCGCCGTATCTACTTGACGTGATCGGGCCAGTATCCGCAGTTTTGTGATCTAACTCATCGGATGAATTGGCTGACCCATCGTGATGCTGCACGCGGACGGTGTCAAGGGGTGCATTCGGTGCAGACGCCATCAACGCCGCTCGTTCCCGCACTTTCCAGTGGGCTAAAACGCGTTCCGACCTGCCTGGGCGGGCCGGTAGTCTTGGCGCGGTTCGTCTACTGCGCGAAGGGATCGTTGTGGGGCTCGTCGTACAGAAGTACGGCGGCTCGTCGGTCGCCGATGCAGAGCGCATCAAGCGCGTCGCCGAGCGCATCGTCGCCACCCGGCGCGAAGGCCATGACGTCGTCGTGGTGGTCTCGGCAATGGGCGACACCACCGATGAGCTGATCGATCTCGCCGAGCAGATCGTCCCGATCCCGTCCGGACGCGAGTTCGACATGCTGCTCACCGCGGGCGAGCGCATCTCGATGGCCCTGCTGGCGATGGCCATCAACTCACTCGGCTATACGGCGCAGTCGTTCACCGGCTCGCAGGCCGGCGTGCTCACCACCTCGGTGCACGGCAAGGCGCGCATCGTCGGCATCACGCCGGGACGCGTCGAGGCGTCCTACAAGGCCGGCAACGTCGCCATCGTGGCCGGCTTTCAGGGCGTCTCGCCCGACACCAAGGACATCACCACACTCGGACGCGGCGGCTCCGACACCACGGCCGTCGCACTCGCCGCATCACTGGGCGCCGACGTGTGCGAGATCTACACCGACGTCGACGGTGTCTTCACCGCTGACCCGCGCATCGTGCGGCACGCGCGCCGCCTCGACACCGTCACCTACGAGGAGATGCTCGAACTGGCTGCGTGCGGGGCGAAGATCTTGCACCTGCGGTCGGTGGAGTACGGCCGGCGCTACGCCGTGCCGATTCACGTGCGCTCGTCATTCTCGTCCCGGCCCGGCACCAGGGTCGTCGGATCGATGGAGGATCAATCCGTGGAGCAAGCGATAATCTCCGGCGTCGCGCACGACCGGAGCGAGGCGAAGGTAACCGTGGTCGGGGTGCCCGACAAGCCGGGTGAGGCAGCGGCGATCTTCCGCGAGCTTGCGGCGGCCGACATCAACCTCGACATGATCGTGCAGAACGTCTCGACCCGCGGCACCGGGCGCACCGACGTCTCGTTCACGCTGCCCGCCACCGACGGCGCAGCCGCCCTGGCCGCGCTGAAGAAGGTGTCGGACGTCATCGGATTTCAGGATCTGCTCTACGACGACCACATCGGCAAGCTGTCCCTGGTGGGCGCGGGCATGCGTTCGCACCCGGGTGTGTCGGCGACGTTCTTCTCCGCGCTCGCCGACGCGGGAGTCAACATCGAGATGATCTCGACGTCCGAGATTCGCATCTCCGTGGTGCTGCGCGACACCGAACTCGACCTGGCCGTTCGCTCCGTCCACGACGCGTTCGAGTTGGGCTCGTCCGAAGAGGAAGCCGTCGTATACGGAGGAACGGGCCGATGAGCGCTCGCAAGCCGACGCTGGCCGTCGTCGGCGCCACTGGCGCCGTGGGCACGGTAATGCTCGAGATTCTGACGTCCTGGGCGGCCACCGGGCGCAACCCGTGGGGCGAGATTCGCCTTTTGGCATCGCCTCGTTCTGCGGGACGCGTGCTGTCCGTCCGCGGCGAGTCGGTGACCGTTCGCGCTCTTGCCGCCGAAGAGTTCGACGGCGTCGACATCGCGATGTTCGACGTGCCGGACGAGGTCTCGTTGCAGTGGGCTCCCGTGGCGGCCGAACGGGGCGCGGTGGCCATCGACAACTCCGGGGCGTTCCGGATGGACCCCGACGTGCCCCTCGTCGTCCCCGAGGTCAATTCGGCGGCGGCCGCTGATCGCCCGCGCGGCATCATCGCCAACCCGAATTGCACGACGCTGTCGATGGTCGTCGCGCTCGGCGCGCTGAACCGTCGGTTCGGGCTGATCGAACTGGTCGCCGCGTCGTATCAGGCGGCGTCAGGCGCGGGCCAGGCCGGCATCGACCGGCTGCACGCCGAGATCGACGCCGTGGCCGGCGACCCGCTGCTCGGCTCGGTGGCCGGCGACGTCCGCAAGGTGCTTGCCGGTGTGGGCGAGGAATCGCCGTTCCCGGCACCGCTCGCGCTGAATGTCGTGCCCTGGGCAGGGTCCCTGAAGGACGGCGGGTGGTCGTCCGAGGAGCTCAAGGTGCGCAACGAGTCACGCAAGATCCTCGGCCTGCCCGACCTTCGCGTGTCGGCCACCTGCGTGCGGGTGCCCGTCGTCACCACGCATTCGGCCGCGCTGCACGCGGTGTTCTCCTCGCCGATCACCGTGGCCGCGGCTCGGGCGGTGCTCGAAGACGCCCCCGGCGTCGAGGTCGTCGACGACCCCGCCTCCGGCCTGTTCCCCACGCCAGCCGACGTCGTGGGCACCGACCCGACCTATGTGGGCCGGCTGCGGCAGGCCATCGACTTCCCCAACACGCTCGACTTCTTCGTCGTCGGCGACAACCTGCGCAAGGGCGCCGCGCTCAACACCGCGCAGATAGCCGAAGTGGTAGCCCACGAGTTCTGATCGGGGAACGTCGGCAGGAGCTACGTGGCATTCCAGGAGTAGGGGGCCATCTCGCGCAGGATGCGCCGGCGGCGGTTACGCGGCAGGTGGTCGATGTAGAGGATGCCGCGCAGGTGCTCGCTCTCGTGGATCAGGCAACGGGCGAAGAAGCCGCTACCGGTGACCTCGACAGGCGCGCCGGTCTTGTCGACGCCACGCACGGTGGCCTCCGACGGGCGGGCCAGCTCGTGGTACGGGCCCGGCACCGACAGGCAGCCCTCCTCGCCGTCGTCCAAGCTCCCCGCCGTCGAGACGATCTCCGGGTTGACGACGTGCCCGACGTGCACGACACCGTCGGAGTCCGGGCAGTCATAGACGAATACGGCCAGGTCGACGCCCACTTGCGGCGCCGCGAGGCCCACGCCGGACGCAACCCGCATCGTCGCGAACATGTCGTCGATCAGCGTGGCCAGCGACTCGTCGAAGGACGTGACCGGGCGGCTGACGCGTTGCAGCACGGGATCACCGACGACGGTGACCAAGCGCGGAGTTCCTGCCACGAAGGGCGAGCTTAATCGGTGGCAGGAACCCGGCCGTCGACGAGTGACGCCGCGAGGACGAGGACGCCGAGCACGACCGTCACCACCACGCAGTTGAGCACGACCCGGCCGTAGCCGTGCTCGCCGACGTTGACGAACGGGTACGGATACCAGGACGTGAGTTCACCGTGCACGAGCGTGTACCCGAGCCACGCCACGGGCCAGATCAGGGCCAGTTGCATCGTCTGCCCGTCGATGCGCGGACGGGGCCCGAACGCCAGCCAGCCGACGACGGCGGCGATCGGCGAGACGTAGTGCAGCGCGACGTCGGTCGCCTTCTCCCAGCCGGTCAGGCTCTGCAGGCCGGCGAGCACTGAGCTGTAGATGATCCCGGTGACGGCAATGCCGATCAGACCGTCCAGGCGCATCACCCGCCACCAGCGCCCGTCCCGGGACGCGTTGGCCGCGAGCGTCGCCGCGCCGGCCACGACCAGGATGTTGCTCTCGACGGTGAAGAAGCTGAAGAACCGGATCACGCGGGTCGGCCGCGGGACGATGCCGTTGCGCAGAACGAGGACGAGCTGAATCACGAGGGCGGCGGCCACGAACGCGGCCAGCACGCCGTGAAAGATGCGGCTGACCCGGCTGTCGCGCCATGTCGCTGCCATGCGCTCCGCCCTAGGTGAGTGGCCGATGAGGCGATCAGTATGGCGTCTGATCCGTTGAGTGGTGCGTTATCGCTTGAGTGGTGCGTTAGAACGCACCACTCAAGCGATAACGCACCACTCAACGGGAAGGCGCCCGGGGGCGCGCAAGGTCAGCCACCGGACGTCGGACAGCGCCATCTCGTGCGGCGACCGGTCGGCGATCCGGGCTACGTCGTCATCGACCTTGACTTCGCCAGCACCATGGAGGCGCAGGCGTTCCTCGACTTCCTGCGGGAAACGGTGTGGTCGTCAAACGAGAACTCACCGGCTCTCGTCGGGACGCCGCAGACCAAGATCCTTGAACCGGCCGAGTCTCCGTAGCGTCGATGTCGAGAGCGGGCCGCGTGCTCCGTCCTATCCCGGCAAGCGCCAAGATGGGCGCACCAAGAGATGGGATGCCACAACATGACGAAGTTTCTGTTGCTGTCGAAGTACGGCGCGACCGAGGGCCTGCCGCCCATGGATACCTGGGCGCCCGACGACATCGAGGCGCACATAGATTTCCTGCGCGCCTTCAACCAGGACCTGGCGGCGAGGGGCGAACTCGTCGACGGGCAGGCGTTGACCGGGCCGGAGATGGCCAAGATCGTGACGTTCGACGGTACGGGCGCGCCGGTTGTCACCGACGGGCCGTTTCCCGAGGTCAAGGAACTGCTCGCCGGCTATCAGATGATCGACGTCGAGACGCAGGAGCGCGCCCTCGAACTCGCGGCGAAGCTGTCGGCTGCGCCCGGCCCGGGCGGCGTGCCGGTCGGCCAGCCGATCGAGGTGCGCCAGGTGATGAGCGGCCTGCCCGGCGCCGATCTGTGAATCCAGGCCAGGGCATCGAGGATCTGCTGCGCGAGCTCGCGCCGCAGATCCTCGGTGTGGTCATCCGGCGCTTCGGCGACTTCGACACCGCAGAGGACGCCGTGCAGGAAGCGCTGCTTGCGGCGGCGGTGCACTGGCCGCAGGAGGGGTTGCCCGACAACCCTCGCGGCTGGCTGATCCAGGCCGCCATGCGCAAGATGACCGACCACATCCGCAGCGACTCGGCCCGGCGCCGCCGGGAGGATGTCGCGGCGCGGCGGGAACTTCCCGCAGTCGAGGTGCCCGGACAGGACGACACCCTGATCCTGCTGTTCATGTGCTGCCATCCCGCGCTGACGCCGGCATCGGCAATCGCGCTGACGTTGCGGGCGGTGGGCGGCCTGACCACGGCGGAGATTGCAAACGCTTTCCTGGTGCCCGAAGCGACGATGGCGCAGCGCATCAGCCGGGCCAAGCAACGCGTCAAGGCCTCGGACGTGCCGTTCGGGATGCCGACAGGTGACGAGTTCGCGCAACAGCTGCGCTCCGTGCTGCACGTCTTGTACCTCGTGTTCAACGAGGGATACAGCAGCAGTAGCGGCGTGGATCTGCACCGTACGGAGCTCTCCGGCGAGGCGATTCGGCTGGCCCGGGCCGTGCATGCTCTGTTGCCGGACAACGGCGAGGTCGGCGGGCTGCTCGCACTCATGCTGCTCACCGACGCCCGGCGGCCGGCTCGCACCGGCCCCGGCGGGGAGCTGATTCCGCTGGCCGAGCAGGACCGGACGCTGTGGGATCGCGACCTGATCGCCGAGGGTGTAGCGCTGACCGTCGATGCCGTGTCGCGAGGCTCCATCGGCGAATACCAGCTCCAGGCGGCCATCGTGGCCGTCCATGACGAGGCAGCGCGCGTCGAAGACACCGACTGGCCGCAGATACTTGCGCTGTACGGCCTGCTCGAGCGAATGTCGGGCAACCCGATGGTGGCGCTCAACCGGGCAGTCGCCGCGGCCATGGTGAACGGCCCGGACGCAGGCTTGGCGATGGTCGACGCCCTCGACGAACGGCTGGCCGGCCACTACCGGCTCGATGCCGTTCGCGCATATCTGTTCGAGATGGCAGGCGATACGGGCGCGGCCGCCACGCACTACCGGGCCGCGGCGAGCCGCACCACGAGCACCCAGGAGCGTCACTATCTCACTACCCAGGCAGCACGGCTGCGCGCGCAGCGTGACAACGACGAACCCCAGGCGGCGTCGCCCGTCGACGACTGACCGAAAGGCGCGCAGCCGAGGAGATCGCGCCCTGATAACGACAAGCTTCGCGCCATTCCAACGGGGCGTCCGCGGGCGTAAAGGCCGCGCCCGCGGGGTTCCTCGACAGCTGCCACCCGGCGGGTCCCGATCATCAGTGACCTGCCGTTATGTGGGTCGCTCCAACGAGGATTCTCCAACCCGCCACGGCCCAAACGGTCGCGACCGAACTCGGTATTGCTGAGCCGAAGGGAGGACTCGCACAGCGTGGGTTCATCCGGATATTGGGCTGGAGTCGGCGTCGCAAACGGCGCGTCCAGCCCGCCGCGGGACGTGGCACGACTGGTGCCGGGTGAGCCGCTGCGACCTCGGCCGCGCAGGAGTAGCACGAGCCGCTCTGCGAGAGTCGCTCGTCGTTGTGCACCGACATCTACGACAGCCCTGGTGACGAATACGTCGGCCACGACGAACCGTCCGTCGAGTTCAAGTCCGGCGTCCGGGGATCGGGCAACGACATCACCTACACCATCACGCTGCCCGTTCACATCAACGGATGCTTCAGCGACGACGAGGACTTCGACGGGCAGTGGTACCGCAAACTGGCCGGGCACCGATCGCAACGTCGCGCGGGACCGGGCACTTCACCCGACGCCGGTCATGTTCACCAGCCCGCTGGCGAACGGCCACACGAACTATTCGAATGTTGCCTTCGAGGCTGACCTGCCGCGGATCGAGGCAGCGGACTCGCAGGACAACGAACCGTTCTGTGATCGGACCACCGGCGAGAATTGCGTTAACCCGCCGATGGGAGCGCAGTTCTACCCGATCTACACGACCACCATGAATCACGGAACATGCACCTGGCAGGAGGGCGGTGCGCACATCCCCGGAACCATCAACAAGTTCGGCGGAACCTCAACCACCGAATACGGCCCTCTGCTCAAGACCGTGTACCCGACCGCTGGGTTCACGACGACCGAATTGTTCAACAACTTCAACAGCGGTGACATGCACAATCCGTGCCGAGTGAGCTAACTGCTCATTCATCGCGGTGGAGCGGCCCCCTCGAACGAGGGGGCCGCTTCGCGGCGGCGCCCTGCCCTTCCCCGAACGTTGCCGGGATTCCCGAGTTGGAGCCCGCCGCGCGTCCTCGCCCTGGAACCGCAGGCGGCCCGGATCTTCGCCGAATGCCGAGCCTGGATTGTCGGCAAGGCCAGTTCCCACGTCCATGCGGTAACGGCAAGTCACGTCCCGGTGCTGCTGCTCGCCGGTTCGTTGGACGCCGTCACGCCACCCTCGTCGGCCCGTCGTGCGGCCGGAACGCTGAGCCATGCGCAGGTGCTGGTGTTTCCCGGAATCGGCCATGACGTGCTGGCGCGATCGCCGTGCGCCCAAGCCATCACGGTTGACTTCCTGCAAACACCGGCTGGTGGCTACGACACGAGCTGCCTCAGCACGGTCACCGTGCCGGCGTTCGCCACCGACTGACCAGCCGCGATCCGCAGTCGATCATTCGCCGGGTTCGACGAGGCGGTCCAGACGGGCATGCGGCGTAGATTCATGCGTGTAACTGGGTTGATTCTCGATCCGATAGACGCTGGCCGCGGCCCCGGGCGTGTCGTTGAACAGGATGCGCCCGGTGTCGACGTCCATGAACTGCGGGCCTCTGCATGGCCCATCGTCGCAGAGGACACGGATGACCGCTCCTGATTCCATTGATCGAGTGTGCGCGCTCGGGGTCCTGCCGAGCAGGGGACGAAGGTCCTCCGAGAGGGGGCCCTAGGTAAGCACGGTGCCGCGTTGACGGGGATTAGGGGCGCGAACCTATTGTTGGAGTCGACATGACAGCAGCCACCTGGGGTTTGCTCGTCGCCACGTTCGTCGCCTGCTTCGTCGAGATGGTCGAGGCGACCACGATCGTCATGGCGATGGGCTTCACGCGGAGTTGGAGATCTGCTCTTGCGGGCACCGGCGCCGCGCTCGTCGCGCTCGCGGTGGTCACCGCCGCGGCTGGTTACGCGCTGACGTCGTGGCTTCCGGAATCGGCCCTGCAGTTGGTGATTGGTTCACTGCTGCTGATCTTCGGCCTGCAATGGTTGCGGAAGGCGATCCTTCGGGCGTCGGGACGAAAGGCAACCCACGACGAGGACGAGATCTATCAGGACGAGGTCGACGCGGCCCGCGCCGCCGGCCAACCGTCGTCGGGCTTGGACCTGTTCTCGTTCATGGTTTCGTTCAAGGGCGTGTTCCTCGAAGGCATGGAGGTGGTGTTCATCGTGATCACGTTCGGCCTGAACGCCAAGGATGTGCCGGTCGCGGTCGTCGGGGCAGGCGCCGCGGTCATCGTGGTGCTGGTCCTGGCGGCCGCGGCGAGGCGGCCGCTGGCGATGGTGCCGGAGAACACGCTCAAGTACGTCGTCGGGCTGATGCTGGCCTCGTTCGGCACCTACTGGGCGGTCGAGGGCGTGGGCATCGTCCGCCCGAACCGCGACAGCCTCGTCTGGCCCGGACACGATCTGGCGATTCTCGCCCTGCTCGTCGGGTGGTTCGCGCTCAGCCGTGTCTTCATAGCCGCGCTTCGCGCGCCCGACCCTGTCCTGGAGACGGCTCAGTGAAATTCGTCAAATCGTTCCTCCAGTTCTGGTACGACTTCGTCATCGGAGACGACTGGAAGATCGCCGTCGCTGTGGTGTCCGCCCTCGCGTTGCTCATTGCTGCCACCCTCGCAAAACTCCTGCCAGACAAGGCACTTACCGTCGTCGGCGGACTGCTGGTCGTCGCGTTCTTCAGCGTGAGCCTCGGCATCGACGTCCGGCCCAAGTCGAAGCGGTAGGGCGCCGCTACGCCGAGCCCACCCGGTCCGCCAACTGCGAGGCTGCGTCCAGGCCCGCCGCGATCAGGTCCTTGCCGGGCTGACCGAGCACGACACCCGTCACGTCCGTCGGGTGGCCGTCCACGACGCGACGCGTGCGGAACATGAAGCATCCGCCGGCCGCATCGTCCGATCCGGTCTTGATGCCGACGAATCCGCGCGTGCCGAGCAGGGTGTCGGTGTTGTGCACCGTGCCGGCCACCGGCAGGTCGTACTCACGCGTGGCGACCATCGCGGCGAATGCGGGCTCGCGCATGGCTGCTTGCGCAAGCCGGACCTGATCCGCGGCCGTCGAGCGCGTGCCCTCGTCCAGGCCGCTCGGGTCCGTGTAGGTCGTGTGCGTCATGTGCAGCGTCCGCGCCTCGTCGTTCATCTCGCCGACGAAGGAAGCGACGTTGCCCGCGATATGGCGGGCGAGCATCGTCGCCACGTTGTTCGCGGACGGCAGCAACAGGGCCGCCAGCGCCTGGCGTTCGGTGATCACCTCCCCAACGCGCACGGGCACCAGCGACTCGTCGTTCGTCGCGCGCGCCTGGGTGTCCACGGCGTCGTCCTCGCCGACTGTCAGCCGGAAACCGTCTGCGCCGTCGGCCAGCGGCGAGGCGCGAAGCACGAGGTAGGCCGTCATCACCTTGGCAACGCTGGCGATCGGCGCCGGATGCTGGCCCGGGCTCGATTCGACCGGCCCGCCGCCGACGGTGAACGACGCCTGACCCTGCACGGGCCATTGGTCGTTGGCCAGGTAGACGCGCCGGGTGTCGCCGTGGGTGATCCGGACTGCGGCGTAGGCACAAAGTGCGATCACGAGTACTACGCCAACCGCTACAACTCGTCGCGCGCGGCGCCGGCGCTTGCCGTAGTGCAGGGTGGGCGGCGGAAACGACCTCGGCGCTTGCGGGGGTCGGATGATCGCTGACATGCAAAGCAGGCTCGCAGCGCGCGGTTATCGTCAACATTCGTAGCGCGCTTATGGCGCGCTTATGCCTGCTAGCTGAGGCTCACAGTGCCCGGTCGTGACTGTGGGACGGAAAGATGGATTCAGTGCGTGTGCTCCTCGCCGATGACGAACGCCTGCTCGCCGACACGGTCGCTGACGGATTGCGCAAGCTTGCGATGGCCGTCGACGTCTGCTACGACGGCGAGGCGGCCATCGAACGGCTCAGCGTTCACCGCTACGACGTCGCCGTGCTCGACCGTGACATGCCCCGGCGCACCGGCGATGACGTGTGCCGCTGGATGATCGACTCACGTCTGGGCACGCGCGTCCTGATCCTCACTGCCGCCGCCGGTATCCGCGACCGCGTCGACGGCCTCGGGTTCGGTGCCGATGACTACCTGACCAAGCCGTTCGCCTTCGCTGAACTCGCTGCACGCATCCAGGCGCTTGCGCGTCGTCCGCCGGCCGGGTTCGCGCCGGTGCTCGATGCGTACGGGGTCGTGCTCGACATCCCGCGGCACCGTGCGTTCCGGGACGGGCGGCTGCTCGATCTCACCCCGAAGGAGTTCGCGGTACTGACGGTGCTGATGCATGCGCCGGACCAGGTCATCAGCTCCGAGCAGCTGCTCGAACAGGCATGGGACGAGCACGCCGATCCGTTCACGAACGCGGTGCGCGTCGCCGTGATGACCTTGCGCCGGAAGCTCGGCGATCCGCCGATCGTGCATACCGTGCCGCGCGTCGGCTACCGGTTCGGCGGGGACGCCTGATGCGCATGACCATCCGCCGCCGGCTGATCCTGGCGTTGCTGATCACCGCGCCGATCGGTGTCGTCTACCTCGACTGGTGCCTCTACAACGGGCAGAACATCGCCCGGACCTACCGGGGTGGACTCCCGTCCTGCGATCACAGCTGGCGTAGCGCGCTCAACGGCTGCACGTCGTTCAGCCCGCTCATCGCCTGGATCGAGATCGCCGTGTTCACCGGCCTGATCGTTGGCGTCGTCGTGTTGCTTGCGCAATGGGTGCTCGGCCCGATCGAGACGATGACCGACATCATCACCCAGCTCGGGCCGACCAGTCTGGGCTTGCGGCTGCAGGCGCAGGGCCCGCGCGATGCGACGCGTCGACTCGCCGATGCCATCGACGCGATGCTCGATCGGGTCGCCGAGGGCTACGAAGCGCAGCGTCGATTCGCGGCAAGCGCGTCTCATGAACTGCGCACACCACTGGCCACGCAGCGCGCCCTGATCGAGGTGAGCCTGCAGTCGGCGCTGACCAGCGAGCAACTCGAACTGCTCTCGCGGCAACTGCTCGCCACCAACGAGCGCAACGAGGCCCTGATCGAGGGCCTGCTCGTACTCGCCGAGACCGAGCGCGGGTTGATGCGCAGCGAGCCGCAGCGTCTGGACCACATCCTCGCGGCGGCGATCCAGACGCTGCAGCCGGCTGCGGACGAACGTGGAGTGCGGATCGAGCGCACCCTCGATCCGGTAACCGCCATCGGCGAGCAACCGCTTCTGGAACGGCTGGCCACGAACCTCGTGCAGAACGCGGTCAAATACAACGTGGACGACGGCTGGGTGCAGGTCACGGTGACCCCGCCGGCGACCCTGCTCGTCACGAACAGTGGGCCCCGCGTCGCCCCGGAGCAGGTCAACGGCCTGTTCGAGCCGTTCCGGCGCGCGAGCGGCGACCGTCTCGACCACGGTGGCGGCGTCGGGCTCGGCCTGACGATCGCACGATCGATCGTCGCGGCGCACCGCGGCTCCATCGCAGCGTCCGCCATTCCGGACGGCGGTCTTGCCGTCGAGGTGCGCCTGCCCGCCTGGACGTGAGTCAGACCTCCCATCGGATCAAGGGCGTGTCAGCCGCGGACACTAGCGCTGTCCCGCCAGGTCCAGTTGCCGCGTCATGTCCGTGACGGTTGCGGCTTGCGTGGCGTTGAAGCTGCGGTTGCCGTCCTCGGTGTTGTTGTGGCGGCCTTCGGTGAGCACCACCACCGCATACCGGTTCGCTGCGACGTAGCCCGTGGTGTTCACCACGGCGTCGTCGGGGTCGTCGGCTGATCCGGCGGCCCAGCCCTGTTTCACCGCAGCACCTTTGGCGATTGCGGCGATGCCGAACGCCTGGTCGGTGCCGTCCTTGGCGATGCGCCGGGTGTGGTGCATCGCGTTGCCGAGCCAGGGCCACACGGCCGGGTCGGCCTTGAGCTTGGCGTACAGCAGTGCGAGGCCCGCCGCGGTGACGTGGGTGTTGCCCCACCGCCCGGGTATCTCGTTGGCCGATCCCAGGCCGGGCAGCCGGTAGTGGCTTTCGATCCAGGGTTCCAGACCGGCCGCCCCGGCCTGCGCCCACAGTGTGTTCGCGGCGTCGTCGTCGGAACGGGTGATCATCGAGTACGCCAGGTCGGCGGTGTCGCCGGACATCTGCCCGGTGTCCAGCAGGTAGGCCGCGATCATCACCTTCACGACCGACGCGGTCGCGAACAGCCCGTGCGTGTCGCCCGCCGTGTAGCAGGCGCCGGTTGCGGTATCGACCACGGCAACTGCGGTTCGCAGCCCGCCCGCCGAGCCGACGCGGGCCGCCGCCGCAACCTGATCCGACCACCGCGAACTTCCCGGGCCGGACGTGCAGTGCACGCCAGTACCGGTCCAGTCGGCGAAGCGGCGGATGATGATCGGCGCCGCGCCGAGCGCCACGACGGCGGCGACGATCAGCATGATCATCCAACTGCGCCGGGCCTTGCTCGGTCCTCCGGCGGGCGGTGCGACCGGCGGCGCGTACGTCAGCTGCGGCATGGACGGTCCTATCGGCTCGGCAGAAACCGGGCCTGCGACCGCGGCATGTTGCAGCCTGCACAGCGGCCGATATGGAGCTGGTCAGCGTCTCGCTTATGGGCGCCTTATGGCCTGCCCGCTTGGATGTCCGAACCGCGTCGGACCCGACCAGCTACCAACGCCGCCGTTCGGGCGGCGGGCCGTACGGATAGGGCGTGGCCAGTTGCGGCCCGTCCCGGCTCTGCCCGCCACGCACGATCAGCCCGATCAATGCACCGGTGACGAATCCGAATACGTGGGCGAGGTAGGCGACCGATCCGGCCGAAGAGATCCCGTAGCCGGCGGCATAGGCCCACTGCAGGACGAACCACATGCCGAGCACCAGCCATGCGGGCAGCCGCAGCGGGATGAAGAACAGGAACGGGACGAGGCTCCAGACTTTCGCCCGTGGATAAAGGACGATGTACGCGCCCAGCACTCCCGCGATGGCGCCCGACGCGCCGATCAGCACTTCGCGCGAGTCCCGGTTGGCGAGGGCGAAGCCGTATGCGGCGACGAGGCCACACAGCAGGTAGAACAGCGCGAACCGTACGCGGCCGAACCGGTCCTCGATGTTGTTGCCGAAGACCAATAGGAAAAGCATGTTTCCGAGCAGATGCAGCCAGCTGCCATGCAGGAACATCGACGTCACCGCCGACAGCAGCGGAATCTTGTGGTAGCTCGGACGGTCGAGCACGCAGCCGGCGCCTTGCGCGTTCGCACCGATCTGCCCGTTCGGGACGAGTGGCAACGGGCGGTTGTGCACCAACTCCACCGGTATTGCCGCGTAATGGTCGAAGAACGCCTGCTGCCGGCAGGTCTGCGCGAGGTCGGCCGCGCTCGTCACCGTGGTCGCGCCGGACGGCGTCAGCAGGAAGACAATGAGATTCGCGGCGATCAGTGCGTACGTGACCCACGGCGTGCGGCTCAGCGGGTTGACGTCATGGACCGGGATCACCACGTACTCAGTCTGCGGCACGTCCGCTCGTTGAAGGGCGACGAGAGCTGGTGGTGAGATCGTCGACCATGCGCGTGTGGACAGGGGTCCAGCCAAGGGCGGACTGCGTTCTGGTCGAAGAGATGTCTTGGTCTCTGGTGAACAGGTCAGCGAGCGGGCCGAGCTCGACCGTGGCTTGCTCGAGCGGCCAAGACGCTGCGCTGCCACCGCCGAGAGCAGCCGCGACGGCGTCGAGCCGGACGGTTTCGCTGATGCCGTGCCAGATCGTTCCGCGCGGGGCGTGCTCGGCCACGGCGAGGTAGAGCGCCGCAAGGTCCTCGACGTGCACGACCGGCCAGCGCGTGCCGGGCGGGCCGATGAAGATGCCGGTGCCGTGCTCGGCTGCTTTGCGGCTCAGCAGCCCATGTACGAGGCCGCCCGCGTTGCCGTAGACCATGCCAGGCCGGATGATCCAGCCGCCCGAAGCAAGCACCCGTTGCTCGATCGCCGGCCGTCCGGCCGCAACCTCGTGGGGGTCGGGCGTGCTCGTCTCGTCGCCGGCTCCGGCGCCCAGCACCGAGGCTCCGGTCGTGTACAGCAAAGGGCTGCCGGCGGCGAGCAGTGCGTCGACACCGGCCAGGTCGGTGGCGTCGTCAATGGGCACACCGATGTGGATCACCCGGTCGAACCCGGTGGCAACGGCCGTCAACGATTGCGGATCTTTGAGGTCGCCGGTAACTGGACGGATGTGCGCCGGTAACGGGCTCGAACCGGATCGCTGCAGGGCGGTGGCCTGGTGGCCGGCGCCGGCGAGCGCCGTGGCTACGTGTGAGCCGATGTACCCGGTCGCGCCGATCAGCAAGATGTTCATGATCGTTCCTTGGCGCCGACGCCCTGACGCACGCCCGTCTCTGCTGCTCGCTCGGCGGCCGCGAGAACTCGGTGCAGGCGAAGCGCGGTGGCGAAGCTCGGATGAGCTTCGCGGTGTTCAGCGATCGCCTGCGCGATCTCGCGGTAGATGACGGCGACATGGGCGGCCGGACCGGCGGGCAATCCGGCCGGCACCAGCTCGTAGCGCTGGGGCACCGGCAGGTCGGTCGCGGCGCCCCCGTTTGCCCTTATCCGGACGAGCCATTCTGTCCAGTGCACGTAATGGCCGCGCTCCTTTGGCGTGATCGTGAGCGTGCCGTCGGTGCCGGCGATCGTGATGACGAACCCGTCCGGCGAGGGCGCAGTGCCGCCATGGATGCTGAGGGAGAACACCGCACCGCCGTCCAGGCGTCCGTGCAGGGCAACCTGGCCGGCGGCTCCGTTCGGGATGCTCTCGCCCGTCTCTGCCAACACGACGCGCTCGTGGAAGTTGGCGATGACGGCGGATACGTCGACGACGCTGCCCACGATCTGGTCGAGCGCTGCCAGCGTGTGCCCGGCCATGATGCTCAGCACGGTGTTGCCGGAAGCAGGGTTGGCCGCGAACGCGAGCGACTGTGGCAACCGGCTACCACCGAGCGGGTCGCCGGCGGCGATCACGCTGACCGACTCGACCCGGCCGATGCGGCCTTCGGCGAGCACATCGCCGACGAAGCGAGCGCTCGGCGAGTGGTAGCCCTGCAGGCTGATCGCGTGAACGACGTCGGCAGCATCGGCGGCTGCGGCCAGTTCGCTCGCCTCGGCCAGATCGACGCCCAATGGCCATTCGGAGAGCACATGCTTGCCCGAGGCCAGGGCGGCGCGGATGACGTCAGCGTGGCCCGCAGCTTTGACCGAAGCCACGACCAGATCGACTTCGGGATGGGCGGCGAGTTCGCCCGCATCGGCAAAGGCATAGGGAATGCCGAACGCGTCGGCAGTCTCGCGAGCGCTGTCATGTCGCGTTGTCGCGACGGCGGTGACGGTGAATTCGTCGAGCTGCGCGAGAGCAGGAAGATGCGCTGCGGACGCCCAACTGCGGTTCAGGCTGGCGCCGACGATCCCGACTCTGATCTGGTCAGACACTCGATCACTCCTAGTTTTGTATCGATTGGTACGAAACTAGGAGAGCAGCTTCGGATCTGTCAAGGCGGTAACGTACCGATAGGTAAACAACTCGGAGGACTGATGGCTGGGGGCCGCCCACGAGCGTTCGACACGGACGATGCGCTCGACCGTGCTCTGGGTGTCTTCTGGCGTCAGGGCTACGAGGGCACTTCATTGTCGGATCTGACCGACGCAATGGGCATCAACCGCCCCAGCCTCTACGCCGCATTCGGTAACAAGGAGCAGCTGTTCGCCCGCGTGCGCGACCGGTACGTAGCCGGGCCCGCGGCCTTCGCCGCCGCCGCGCTCGATCTGCCTCGTGCCCGCGACGTCGTCGAGGCGCTGGCCTACGGCGCGATCGAGCTGACCGCCGGAGCTCGTGGCTGCCTCAACGTGCGATGCGCGCAAGGCTGCGGCCCGGACGCCGAATCGGTCCGACAAGATGTCATCGCGAGCCGCAAGGTTGACGAGGCTGCGCTGCGACGCCGCCTCGAACGTGCCCGATCGGCCGGCGACCTGCCCCCGGACTCCAGTCCCGCGGACCTTGCCCGGTTCGTCTTCACCTTGACCGACGGCATCGCCGTTCAGGGGGCGGCCGGCACCAGCCGAAGCCAGTTGCGGCGCGTGGTCGACACCGCCCTGCGGGCCTGGCCGGGCTAGAGCCGGCCCAGGGCAGGGCCAGACGCCGCGCTGGGTCAGCCGGTGAAGGACTGGGAGCCGAAGCGGCCCGACGCCACGAGGACGGCCAGAGCGATTATGGCCAGAGTTACCACGATTCCCTGGACCTCGCGGCGGCGGACGTGCGTGATGAACGCTCCGGCCATCAGCAACGCCAGGCCGACTGCGGCCAGCGGCACCAGAACCGGCGCGATGTCGAGCGCGGCCGGCAGGATCAGGCCCACCGCAGCCAGGACCTCGAGGGCGCCGATTGCCTTGATGCCGCCGGCGCTGAAGTCTTCGAGGGCTCCCGTGGTAGCGGTCAGCTTCTCCTTTGGCTGCGTCAGTTTCATGGCGCCGCTGGCCAGGAAGGCTGCGGCCAGCAGTCCAGAAATGATCCACAGGGCGATGTTCATGGAGTTCTCCTCGCAGGGTGTGAGCGACTTCGGTTTCGAACTGGGAAGGCTTCCTGGTCGCTGGATGTTGTGTTCGCCTGAACGGTCAGACGACGCATCCCCGCCGAATGTGAGGCGGCGGGCCTAGCTCACACTTCGGTGTGGTACCTCGCCGTACTGATGAGGGCAGCTGTGACCGAGGGAGTCCTTGACACCGTGAGCACCGAATCCGAGCGCGGAGACGCCCGGCTCGATCCGGGCCTGAGCGCGATCATGGGTGAGCGGCGTCGGCTGATCAATCTCGCGTACCGGATGCTCGGCTCGCTGGCCGAGGCTGAGGACGTCGTGCAGGAGGCCTACGCGCGCTGGTATGCGATGTCGCGGCCACAGCAGCAAGCCATCGAGGTGCCCGGCGCGTGGCTGACGAGGGTTGCCAGTCGCATCTGCCTGGATCTGCTCGGGTCGGCGCGGGCCCGGCGCGAGCGCTACGTGGGTGAATGGATCCCCGAGCCGCTGCCTGACCGTCGCGAATGGATCAGCGGGAGGCCGGGCGCCGCCGCCGACCCGGCCGATCGAGTGACTCTCGACGAGTCGATCAACATGGCCTTCCTCGTCGTGCTCGAGTCGATGACCCCGGCCGAGCGCGTCGCGTTCATCCTGCACGATGTCTTCGGCTACCCCTTCGCTGAAGTCGCCGAGATCGTCGGCCGTACGTCGGCGGCGTGTCGCAAACTCGCCTCCTCGGCCCGCCGTCGCATCCGCACGGCGCAGTCGCCCGCGACCCTGACGGCCCAGCAGTCCGACATCGTCAGGGATTTCAAGCAGGCATGGGAGGCCAAGGACATCGGCGCGATCATCAGCCTGCTCGACCCCGAAGCCAGGGCGATCGCCGACGGCGGCGGCCTCGTCAGCGCCGCGCTCGACCCGATCGACGGCAGCGAACAGATCGCGCGCGCCGTGGTCGATGTCTCCGGCATGGCGCCCGACCTGACGATCCTGGAGCGAACGGTCAACGGCCAGCCCGGCCTGGTGGCACAGATCGATGGCGTCACCGTCGCGGTGTTCGCATTCGAGGTAGCAGGCGACCGGATCAAGCACATCTGGGCCGTACGGAACCCCGAGAAGCTCCGCGCGTGGACGAACGGCTGACGCTGCGCGCTGCCCTCCCCGTTGAGTGGTGCGTTATCCGTCGAGTGGTGCGTTACAACGCACCACTCAAGCGCAAACGCACCACTCAACGAGAATCGCCGGCGCCGACAGCGCGGCTCCTCACTCGGTGCGAAGCGCCGCGGCGGGACGGACCTTGGCGGCCCAGCCGGCAGGCAGTAGGGCACCGAGCACCGCGATGAGCAGCCCGGCCAGGACGAGCAGGGCGAGCGCCATCGGGTGCAGCACGGCGACGTCCGCCGACGGGAGGTGTTCGCCCGTGGTGTGGGCCATGATCGGCAGGACGTAGTGGTGGAGCATCACGCCGATCGGGACGCCGACCACGCCGGCCAGCAGGCCGATCGCACCGACCGAGGTCAGCACCATGGCGACGGTTTGGCGGGGCGTCATGCCGAGGGCTTTGAAGGTGCCGAGGTCGTGCACACGGTCGCGGGTGTCGAGGACGACCGTGTTGAGCACGCCGAGCGCGGCGACGACGACCAGCATGACGGTGAGCATCGCGACCAGCGCGTCCATCGCCTGGATGACGTCGGACTTGTTGGACCGGTTGGGACCGGCCTCTGCGCCGAGCGGCCGCAGCGTGGAGTTCAGCGCGTCCAGGTACGGCGACAGGCCGGTGCCGGGCCGCAGCTCGACGCGGAACTCGCTGGGTAGCGCGGGCAGCCCGAGCGCGCCGAGCGTGGACGTGCTGGTCAGCACGTCCATGCCGTCGTCGCTGAGCGTGAAGACTTCCCCGACCAGGCGTACCTGGGTGGACCGCCCGCTTTCGACGAGAGTGAGCGTGTCGCCGAGGTGGACGCCCGCCGTGGTCAGCAACCTTCCGGTGACGACGGCCTGACCGGGTCCGGTGAGCCAATGACCGGAGACCATCTGGTGGGTGGCCCAGGAGGCGTCGCCCTGGTAGCCGATCACCGTCGTCTGACCGGCGACCCCGGAGACGTTGAGCTGGGCCTGCGTGATGCCGTAATAGCTGCGGGTGCCGGGCTGTGCGCTGATCGCGGCGGCGACCGCGCGAGGGTCGGCCTGTTTGGTGGGCTGGTTGCCGGGGCCGGGCACGTGGATCGCGCCTTTGCCCACGATGCCCGGTCCGCCGGTGTTCACCGTGACGGCGCCGGCGGAGTCGAGTTCCCGACTGTTCTGCACAGCGCTGAGCGACAAGGCCAACCCGACGGCGAACGTCACGGTCACCGCGCCGAACACGACGGTCGCGGCCATCAGCGCGGAGCGGGCGGGCCGGGCGAACGGGTTGGCCAGGCCGATGCCGATCGGGCGTGGCAGCGGCAGCCGACCCGTGAGGCGCTGCGCTTGGCGCCCGCGGTTCGCCCGCGGGGTGCGCCCGACCGCGATCGCGTCGATCGCGTGCAAGCGTCCGGCGCGCAGCGCGGGCAGTACGGCCGCGACGGCGACGGCGACAAGAGCAGCGGCGGGCACGCCGATGTCGATCCACATCGGGATGGACAGGCCCGCGGTGCCGTAGCTGCGGTCGGCGCCGTTGAGCACCGGAACGGCCAGCAGGTTGCCGGCCACCGCGCCGAGCACCACCCCGACGCCTGCGGGGATCGCTGCCTGGGCGACGTAGGCGCGGGTGACCTGGGCCGGCGTGAAGCCGAGGGCCTTGAGGATGCCGATGCGTCGCGTGGCCGCGCCGACCGCGCCGCTGACGACGATGCTGATGATCAGCACGGCCAGCACCAGCCCGAGAATGCCGAATGCGGTAACGAACGGCACGAACGCGGCCGTGTTCGCGGCCTGCAGTTGCTTGATGGCGAGCCAGGACTGTGTCCCGGTCAGCGCACCGTGCGGAACGACCGCGGTGATGGCGCTCCGGTCGGCGGCGATCTCAGCATCGGTTCCGGCGTGGTTGAACCGGTAGATCATCTGGTAGCCGGGCGTGGTGCCGACCGGCGTGAACGCCGGCAGTTCGGCGGGTGTCACCCAGGCGTCGGCGGTCTGGCTCACCGAGTCGGCCACGCCGACCACAGTCAGGGTGGGTCGGCCGGGCGCGTCCGGGAACTGCAACTGCCCCACGTCCAGCGGAAGGTTCGCGTTCGAGGACAACACGATCTGGCCGGGCCCGGTGGCCCAGTGGCCGCGGGTGATCGTGACGTCATCGACCGGACCGCCGGGGTCGGCCCGGCCGACGATGGTCAGCGGCGGCAGCCCGGAACCGGCCGGCAGGAACTGGGAGTCGACGGTCTGCGGGCTCGCCAGAACGGTTGGGAACGGCCCGGCCGCAGCTGATACCCCGGGCGCGTGCGCGGTGTCGGCGAGCTTCGCCGTCGTCGTTCTGGCGCCGTCGAACTGGGCGGTGAGGTGAGCACCGTGCTGCTTGGCAAACCCGTGGTCGAACGGAGCGTTCGAAGCCACCAGCAGCCCGGCGGCCAGCACCGAGGCGGCAACCGCGATCAGCGTGGTCAGCACCAGCACCGCGGTCTGTACGCGTCGGCGCCCGACGCCGGCACGCACCACCTTGCCGAGCGCGGTCATCGCGACATCGCGGAGAGGTCGTGAGCGATCCGGCCGTCGATCAACTCGATGGTCCGGGTCGCGCAGGACTCGGCAAGGGCGACGTCATGGGTGACCAACACGATGGTCTGCCCGTCGGCGTTGAGCTCGGCCAGCAGCGCCCGCACCTCGTCGCCGGTGGCGGTGTCGAGCGCGCCGGTCGGCTCGTCGGCCAACAGCAACGCCGGCCGGTTGACCAGTGCCCGCGCGACCGCGACCCGCTGGCGCTCGCCGCCGGACAGGCGGCCCGGGTAGGCATGGGCGTGCCGCTCGATGCCGAGATACGCCAGCAGTTCCGCCGCGCGCTTACGGGCCAGCGCCTTGGCCATGCCGGCAAGCTGCGCGGGCAGCAGCACGTTGTCGGCAACCGTCAGATCGTCGAGCAGGTTGAAGAACTGGAAGACCAGGCCGATCCGGTCCCGCCGGTAGCGCGCCGAGGCGGCCTCGCTCAAGGTGTCCACCCGGATGCCGTCGACGGTCACGCTGCCCGCGGATGGCCGGTCCAGTCCGGCAACCAGGTTGAGCAACGTCGACTTGCCGCTTCCGGACGGGCCGAGCACGGCCAGTGCCTCGCCCGCGCGAACGGTCAGCGACAGCGCGTCCAACGCCGGTGGCCCATCGTCGTAGCGTTTGCTCGCGTCGCGGATCTCGATGATCGGCGTCGTCATGGGTCCTCCACCAGGCTGGTCGGTTCGGTCGCCTTGACGTTAGGAGTGAGCCAATGTCGGCCGCGTCGCCCGCAATGACGAATTCGGCTACCACGCCAGGCTGATGCGCGGCGCGCGTCATCCTTTTGATGTACGCGGCAGGTTGATGTCGTCGGCACGCGTCCTTGTCACACTGGACCGGTGAAACAGGCGGTGATCGCTCACCGGTGGCGGGCCGGGATCGCAGCGTTGCGCCGCGCCACGAGCCCACCGCCGCGCCTGTCGCGCGCGGCGTTGACGGCCGATGCGGTCCTCGCCGTCGTCTTGGCGGCGAGCACCGTGAACTACGCCCTGAAGGCACGCTCGGGGATCGACTTCTCTGAGCGCCCCAAGCCCATCCCCGGCTTCGCGCTCGGCCCGCCGCCGGGGCACGTATTCGTCGGACCTGGACAGCTGGTCCTTGCGGTGCTGACCGGGCTGCCGCTGGCGATGCGCCGTCGCTATCCGCTGACCGTCTTCTGGCTCGTCCTTGTCGCGACGCTGCTGTTCCATGCGCGCGTCCGCGATCCGGATACGGCACTGTTCACGTTCGTCTCGTGCCTGATCGCCGCCTATAGCGCCGCGGTGTACAGCCCGTACCGGGCGGGCGCGATTGCCAGCCTGGTGCTGGGAGCTGCGCTTCTCGGCGTCCTGCACGACGCCAACGTTCCGGACATCACCGCGGGATATGTGCCGTTCTTCGTCGTTCTCGGGCTCGGCCTCGCCGCCAACACCATCCACACCTGGAAGGAGCGAGTCGCTCAACTGCAGGCCGCACAGGACGGGGCGACCCGGCAGGCGGTTCAGCGCGAGCGCGCCCGCATCGCCCGCGAACTGCACGACGTCGTCACCCACAATGTCGCCGTCATGGTGGTGCAGGCCGGCGCCGCCCGGAAGGTGATCGACGCAGCACCCGACCAGGCTCGCGGTGCGCTGCTGGCCGTCGAGGCCGGCGGACGGGCCGCGCTGGCCGAATTGCGGCACGTCATGGGGCTGCTCACCGTGTCCGGCGATGGCCCGGAGCCGGTCGAGCTGGCCCCGCAGCCCGGCCTCGAACAACTCGCCGCGCTCGTCGGGCGGGTACGCGACGCGGGCGCGCCGGTCGAGCTGGCCGTGACCGGAACGCCGACGCCGCTGACCGCCGGCGTCGACCTGACCGCTTACCGCATCGTGCAGGAGGCCCTGACCAACACGCTGAAACATGCTGCAGGATCGAGCGTTCGGATCTGCGTGGACTACTCGGACGACTCCGTCCGAGTCGAGGTGACCGACACCGGCGGCGACTCGACGGTGGTCGACGCCTCTGGCGACGGCCGCGGGCTGGTGGGCCTGCGTGAGCGCCTCGCGGTGTACGGCGGGACGCTGCAGGCCGGTGTGCTGCCGGCCGGCGGGTTTAGGGTGCGTGCCGTGATCCCGATCGAGCAGCCGTGAGCGACCCGGCGCGCGTGGTCATTGCCGACGACCAGGCGCTCGTCCGCACCGGGTTCGCGATGATCCTCAGAGCCGACGGGATCGACGTGGTCGGCGACGCCGCTGACGGCGAGCAAGCCGTTGAAGAAGTGCGCCGCACCCGTCCCGACGTGGTGCTCATGGACATCCGGATGCCGGTGATGGACGGACTGGAGGCCACGCGGCGCATCCTGTCCGACGCGTCCGCGCCGCCGCGGGTGATCATGCTGACCACCTTCGACCTGGACCAGTACGTCTACGCGGCACTCAGCGCGGGCGCCAGCGGATTCCTGCTCAAGGACGTCACGCCCGAACACCTCGTCGCCGCGGTTCGGCTGGTGCGCTCCGGCGATGCGCTACTGGCCCCGTCGATCACCCGCCGGCTCGTCGAACGGTTCGCCACCCGCGACCACGGGACGGCGGACCGGCACCGTGACCTGGCCGCGCTCACCCCGCGCGAGTTGGAGATCCTGCAACAGCTCGCCACCGGGCTGAGCAACGCCGAACTCGCCGCTCACTTTCAGCTCAGCGAGGCAACGGTCAAGACCCATGTCGCGCGGATCCTGGCCAAGTTGCGCTTGCGCGATCGAGCCCAGGCCGTCGTGATCGCCTACGAATCCGGATTGATCACGCCGGGCGCGACGTCGCCCGGCCAGCTGGCGGCGCGGCCCGGCAGCGGGCCCTAACGGTCCCGGCGAGCCTTCGCGGCGCTACGACTTGTCCGGATCGGTCTTGCGTCCGAAAGCCCGCTTCGCCACAGCCGCCGTTGCCAAGAAGGCGAATAACGCGACCAAGACCGCAGACGGAAGACGCGTCGAGTTGCCGTCGTTGCTCACACTTACGACGTCCGCACCGTAGATGCCGTCGAAGAGCACGGCGAGCCACATGACGCTGATCGCAAGCGTCCCCCACATCTCACGCACCAGGAGGCGGTCAGACCAATGCCTCGGGCCGGGTTGTACCTCTAGCGGCTTGTCCGCAACCATCGTCATGGCGCGGCCCTCCTTTTGCCCAGGGTGGGCCCGACGCCCCGTGCATCGGGGTCCTGTCGACCTCAGTCTCTTCCGTGCGAAGGCGGCGGGGTAGGGCCTAACGTCGCTGACGCGTGGGGTTCGCGCTCGTCGGCCCGTTCGCGCTCGGGTTGCTGCTGCGCCGCGCCATAGGTCTGCCGGCTACGCCGCGCCATAGGTCTGCCGGCTACGCCGGCTGACATCATGTGCCCCCGTGGAGATCGAACGTGGCGTGATCGGTCAGATCCCGTACGCGGCGACCGGCTCGGGGCCGCCCGTGGTGGTGCTTGCCGGGTTGTCGCCCACGACCGGGGTGCGCAGTGACACGCTGGTACGCGCAGCGCTCGGACTAGTGCGAGGCCTGGCTACGCGCCGTCGACTGATTGTCGTGAATCGCCGCCCCGGCCTGCCCGAACACCTCACGATGGAGGCACTCGCCGCAGAGCACGCGGCCGCGCTGCAGTCGCAGTTCGACTCGCCGGTCGATCTGCTCGGCACGTCCACCGGTGGCAGCATCGCCCAGCAACTTGCGGCAGATCATCCCAACATGATCAGACGGCTCGCCCTGGTCAGTACCGCCTGCCGCCTCGGCCCGCTCGGGCGCACACTGCAGAAGCAGGTAGCTTCCCATCTCCGCGCGGGCGACTACCGTCGAGCGGTCGCGACGGCCGCCGGCGCGCTGGTGCCGCCCCGACGTGGCCAGCACCTCGCCGCCGCAGCCGGATGGCTCTTCGCCTCGCGGATCATTGCCACGACTCGTGACGCGGACGACCTCGCCGCGACCATCGACGCCGAAGACGGGTTCGACCTCGCGAAGTGCCGCCTGCAGATCCAGGCGCCGACGCTGATCATCGCCGGCAGCCGGGACCGCTTCTACAGTCCGGCGCTGTTCGCGGAAACCGCTCAACTGATCTCGAACAGCCAATTGCGCCTCTTCCCGCGCCGAGGCCATCTCACCGTCACCCGCGACCGCGCGGCACTGGCAGCACTCGCCGGCTTCTTCAGCTGGACCGAAGACCCCTGACATCGTCCGAGACGAAGGTCCATTGCTTAGGCCAGGGTACGAGGATGCGCGGGTCGCGCACCAGATCGTGCGCCTTGGTCGAGCCGAACATCATTGACAGCCACAGCTGGCCGTCTAGCAGAAGCGGGTCGATTGCGGGATTACCTGATTCGCTGATGTGCGGGCGCTGTCGCTTTGGCATCGTTCCGGAGGGGCCGGAGGGGGCTTGGCTTCAGTGGAAGGAATAGCTGCGGACGGGAGAGAGGGAGTATCCGTTGCTGTTCGTGGTGGGCCCGAAGGTTGCGGTGAGTTCGGTGACGGTGGTGCGGTGGTCGCGGCCGCGGGGGTCCTGCCATTTCAGATTGCCGGGGCTCTTCGGCGGGTTGTAGACGGAGTAGTAGAGGGTTCCACCGGAGAGCGTGACCTTGGTGCCGGCTGCGGTTTGGGTTGCGGTGAAGCGCACCGGCGACTGTTTCGTATCCCAGAAGATCGGCATCGCCTTACTGATGGGGCCTACTTGCTTGCGAAACGCGGCCCGACCAGCTGCGATTTCGGCGCGGGTGGTGGCCCTATCGGAAATGAGGTCCAGAGCCGATCGCTCTTCTTGCGCGTCGTTGGTGAACAGGTAGAAGGCGTATTGGGCCAGGAAGGCGTTCATTGCCTGTGCCGGGGTCGCGCCCGCGTTGATGTTTTGTACGGGCACTGTGACATCCCCGATGAAGGTGCCGGTAAACCGGAAGGATTGCTCACCGCTGATGGTCGTCAGATTGATGTTCCCCGGCGCTGACGGGCCCCCGTTCCGTGGCGAATTGTCAGTCGATCCCTTGCTGGAGCAAGCGGTGAGTAGGCCAACGCTGATGACCAGGACCCACCGCCTCAGTTTGGGCGTCTTGTGCATCGACTGATCGTATGAGTGGGCCGGACCCGATGTAGTGGGGATGTTCGAATCGTGACTATCCGATCTGTCCGACGGTCTGCCGCCAGATGGCGATCCTGCGATGCTGGCCAGGCATCCCTGCGCCGAATAGGATCGGCCTTATGGACTAGGCGTCTGCGAGGCGCCACGAATGACGTCGATGAGTTCAGTAATCCCGCAGACCACGGCTAAACAGATGCCGCCGCTCCTACCGTCGTTGTGACGAATCGACCGGAGGGTGGAGGCTGATCATGGCTGACCCAACCATCATTCTTGTTCACGGAGCGTTTGCGGACGCGTCGAGCTGGAGCCGGCTCTACGCCGAGCTGGCAGGCGACGGGCTGACGATCAAGGCGCCGCCGAACCCGTTGCGCGGCATTACCGTCGAAGACGCCGAGTACACGAAATGCGTGATCGAGCAGGTCGAGGGTCCGGTGCTGCTCGTTGGCCATTCTTACGGGGGAGCCGTCATCACCGCGTCAGGGGTGGCCGACAACGTGGTCGGGCTGGTGTACGTCGCGGGAATGGCGCCCGATGAGGGCGAGGACGTTGCCACGTTCCAAGCGAGGTTCCCACCGGCCGTCGTCGGGCCGTACATCAAGCCCTCCCCCCTGCCTGATGGTGGCACCGAGTTCACGATCGAGCCCAGCGGGTTTCACGAGGCGTTCTGTGCCGATCTGCCAGACGCGCAGGCAGCGTTCATGGCGGTCTCCCAGCGCCCGCTCTCCGGAGTTGCGTTCGGCGAGAAAGCGCCAACCCCGGCTTGGCGGATGCGCCCGTCATGGGCGGTCCTGCCGACCGCCGACGGCGTGATCCACCCAGATGTTCATCGCTACTCATACGACCGAATGGGGGCCACGGTCACCGTCGCCGAAGGAGCGTCACACGTGGTAATGCTCTCGCGCCCGGCAGTCGTCGCTGACGTTGTGCGCGAGGCAGTCCGGAGCTGTGCGCCCGGCGGACTGCATAGCTAAATGCGAACGATCGAGGATCACGACCGGGCCCCCATCAAGATCATCGTCTAGTGCGACGATCACCCTCCGCGCCATCCCGGCCTCTTGGCTGGGCCGGCCACCCGCGCCATACAAGATCAACTGCAACGGCCGCGGGTGCCCGGGGGCGACGCTGCCAGCTCAACAACCCGACTCAGTCGGCGCAGGAGATATGCGACTGGCTGGACGCCTTCTTCGCCAGCAGGGGTACGACTTTTGGAGGACGCCGTGAGCGCATCCACCGCCGGGAGCGGCGACCGGATCGTGGTCGCCGGGGCGGGCTACGCCGGGCTGCACGTCGCCTTGCGCCTGACGGCCAAGCTGCGCCACAACCCCGAGGTGGAGCTGACCCTGGTCGACCAGCACGACTACCACCAGGCGATCACTGAGCTGCCCCGGGTCGCCGGCGGCACCCGCGCCGCCGACGCGGTGCGCATCCCGATCCAGGACATGCTGGCCAAGCGGGTCCGCTTCGTCCAGACCGAGATCAGCGGTTTCGATTGGCCCGCCCGGCAGGTGCTCACCAAGGCCGAGCCGATCGGCTGGAGCCGGCTGGTGCTGGCGCTGGGCAGCCGGCCCAACGACTTCGCCATCCCCGGCCTCGACCAGCGCGCCCTGTCGCTGTACTCGACCAGCGACGCCGAGCGGGTGTGGGCGGCGGTCAACAAGGCACTCGACGACGCCGCGGCCGCAGCCGACCCCGAGCGGCAGCGCCGCCTCGCGACCGTGGTGGTCGGCGGCGGCGGCGCCACCGGAGTCGAGTTGGCCGGCGAGCTGGCCGAGATGCTGCCCGAGGTGGCGAGCGCCCGCGGCCTGGCGCCCGACCGGCCCGCCGTCGTGCTTGTCGAGGCAGGCCCTACCGTCCTGGCCGGCTCGTCGCCGCAACTGATCGACAATGCCACCAGGATCCTTTCGGACCTGGGCGTGCAGGTCCGCACCAATGCGATCGTCGCGGCCGCGACCGAGGACGGCTTCCGGCTAAACGGTGGCCAGCTGGTGGAGGGCGGCGTATTCGTCTGGGCGGGTGGGGTGAAGGCGCCCGAGCTGGTGGTGGGTTCGGGGTTGCCGATCGGCCACAACGGCCGCGTCAAGGTCGACCGGTACCTGCGTGTGCTGGACCACCCGGAGGTCTACGTCGCCGGCGACCTCGCCTCGGTGGTGGATCCGCGCACAGGGCACGTGCTGCCGCCGCTGGCGCAGGTGGCGCTGGAGGAGGGCGAGACAGTGGCCCGCAACCTGGACGCCGAGTTGGAGGGCCGGCCGCTGGAGGAGTTCACCTTCCACGACAAGGGGTTCGTCGTCTCGGTCGGGACCCGCCGCGGGGTCGCCGACATCGCCGGCATCAGCAGCAGTGGGCGGCTGGCCCACCTGCTCAAGGACCTCATCGAGTGGGAGTACCGCCAGTCCGTCACACACCTGCGCGGCTGGGACCCAATAGCGCGGTGACCGCTGTCCATCCGCCGGCTTCGGAGCAGAAACTTAGCCCCGGCATTTGACTTGATCGATCGGTCGTAGGCTCGGGCGCGCCACCAAGCGCCTACCGCTGGCTCAAGTCGTGAGTCACCTGGATGCTGCGCAACGCAGCGGTCAGATCGATCTCGATCAACTGCCCTTCGAAGCCGAGTTGGGCGACACCGAGCAGCGTGCTGGCTGTCGTGAACGCAGGGGCCAGCGCAGAGGTTGTGAGGTACCGCCACGCTTCTCCGAGCACGGCGGTCTCGGCGCTGACGACGTAAATGACCGAGCGCACAACCTGCTCGGGTCCGGCATCCACCGCGTCCAAGGCGGTCAGGGCGTTGGCGACGATCTGTTCGGTCTGCGCGGCCAGGTCGCCGGGGCCGATCAACGTGCCGTTGCGGTCGAGTGGGCACTGACCTGCCAGATGCGCGGTGCGGTCGGACTCGACGACGGTGATGTGGTGGTAGCCGGGCGTGGCATGCAGCTGCTCGGGGTTGATTCGGGTGATAGTCGTGGTCACGGCGCCCAGTCTCGCGCCAGGTGGTGTCGACGTGCATCGCGGGTGCCGCGGTGTCCGCTGGTTGTACGCCTGATTGTCTGGCTGTGCCGCGCTGCTGCCCCAGCGTCGTCGTGCGGCTTGGCGAGTGGCGATCTCTGCCCAGGAGAAGCCAGCGCGGCGCAATCCGGCGACCGCAGCGCGGTCGACTTCTTCGGCCCGGGCGACGAGGTCGCGGAGTCGTTCGACGTCGCCGGCGTTCGGCTGATCACCGTTCACGACGCTCGCCGGACTTGCGGGACGCTGCTCGAGGACCTGGACGTACACCTGCTGCTGTACTCGGCCTCTCAGCGGCCGGTCGGGGCCATGGAGGGCCCGGCGCCTTGCTCCTTGTTGCTCGCGCAGCCGGTGAGCACGATCGCGGCCGCCGCAGCAGCGGCTGCGAATCTCTGCAGGGGATGGATTGCCTCGAGCATGAAGGCCTCCAGGGTGATAGGCCAACGTCCAACGACAAGACGCCGAGCACTGCTCGGAGTGCGATGCGGCGAAGCCGTTACGCCCTCTGGCTGCCGCGAGGGCGATCCGGTTCAGTAGCCGGCGGCGAAGCCACTGCGCGGGACCGTGGCCAGCACCTGTTGCTGGTAGTAGATCGGGCCGCCTTCGTCCGCGGTTACGTTTGAGGGGTAATGGGTCGAGACCATGAGTGCGTAGATGTTTCCCGCGGAGATCGCGAGCCCGAAGTAGTCGCCGATGAACCCGTTGCCGCTCGTACAAGGATCGGTAGCTCCCGCGCATGGGTACTGGGACAGGCCGCCGAGGTACTGCCCCGGCTGCTCCGGATCCCAGGTGAACTTCGAGATCCGTACGTTCGCTCCGACTCGTGCCGCCCCGCTATCAGTGTCCTTGTACGCCTGCAGCGAGGTGTCGATGCAGAAGTTGGTGCGCCCGATGTCGGCGGGCAAGGTGCTCGGGTCGTTCGGGCAGGCCCGGCGCCGGTCGTAGAACGCGATGGCCACCGCGCCGTTGGGTCCGGCCGCGACCGAAGGCTGGAACTGGTCGGTGGGCGAGCCCGGCGCGTCGACGTTGTCGTTGACGACCGCTGGCGTCGACCAGGTCGTGCCGCCGTCGGTGGACTGGGTGAACTTCACGTCCATCTGGCCGGTCGTTGCGTCCCAGTCCTCGTAGGTGAGGTAGAGGTGGTCGGGATAGGTGGGGCTGGCGGCAAAGCTCTCGGTAATGCCGTCGCGGAATCGGGTATTCGGCAAGACCCCGCCCGGCACCATGTCCACCGTCGTGATCGGAACGAACGCGCTGAATGTCTGCGCGTCGTCGGTCGAGCGGGCGGCGTAGATCGTCGACGCCGTTCCGTTCGGTGGGAAGGAGACCACCGAGACGTAGACGGTCCCGGCGGCGTCGATCACGGGATACACGTACGTCGCGCCCGCGCCGACCTGAGACGGCGGGGTGATCGTGACCGCCTTGGCGAAGGTTTGGCCGCGATCGCGAGAGACCGCCATGCGTACCTTGATGCCGCCGCCGTTGCCGTTGAAGACCGCCCACGCCGCGTAGACGTGGTCCTGGAACCTGTTGCGGACGATGTGGTTGACCGCGATCCACTGCTTGTCCTCGACGTGTCCGGCCTGTTTGGCTGACGCGTTGTTCGGCGGTTCGAGTGGCACGCCGCCGTTGCCCTTTACCCAGTGGCTGCCCATGTCGTCGCTATAGGACAGGTCGATCTCGCCGTCCGGATGAAGCTTCGTCGCGTCGAAGAACGAGTTGTACGCCAGCATCGTCTGGTAGACGCGGCCCTGGGTGTCGAAGTCCGAGTTGGGGTCGGTCGTGTTGGTCCAGCTCGGTGGCATGGCCTGAGTGCCGGTGGAGAGGCAGTCGTAGCCCTGGACCTGGTTGTTGGTCTTCGGCGTCCCGCCCAGGATCTGGTACGCGCCGTTGTAGAACATGTAGAAGGTCGAGTACTTGTCGAAGAAGAATTTCGACGTCCCGACGAGATCCTCGGTACCTGGCTTGACGGCAAGCCACGACTCGGAGTGGTTCGCATTGAACGGACCCGCGCCGCAGGTCCCCGCCTCGGGGACCCGCGAGCCCAACGGAACCGGGTAGCCGCCGCCCGTCGTCGGGGAACTGGCCACGACGTTCGTGAACGACACGGTCGAATGCCCTGCGGAGCCGGGTGGGCTCGCACCCGCCTCGCCTGTCGTCAATGACAGCGGAGCCGCAATCAGCACTGCCATGATCGCCGCGTGGAGTCGCTTCATGTGCCCTCCAGCCCCCGAGTGGCGGTCCCGGCACATCAGGCCGGACGTCCGACATCTTGAGGGTGGCCTTGTCGCGGGGGCAGCGCAATAGCAGTTCGCAGCTCATGCGTAAGTGCAGCGCGACGTCAGCTCGAAGCCTGTCGTTCGCATGGCGCTGCGGACGCCGGGCCCGTGCCTGACCCTCCCCTTTGGGGAGGGGGAGGGTCAGCGTGGGGTGCTAGTGGGCGCTGTTGGAGAAGGTGTCGGACTGGCCGCTTGTGGCGATGGGCTGCGACATTCCGAAGAACGCCTCGAATGTTGTGCCTGACGCGGTAAGACCGTCGTAGTCCCCGAGGAACAGGCCGCCGGCCTGCGGCGCGGTGAGGTAGTCGAACGAGCCGCTCGTGCTCAACCGCGTCTCGCCGCCGGCCGTCCAGCTGGCCGGGTTGGTGCAGTTGCTGACGGCCGCGTGGCAGTGGGCGATGAAGGCGTCGGTCAGACCCGGTTGGGCTGCGGTCGCGTTCTCGAGGTCGTAGTAGAGAAGTCCGATCGTGCCGTCCGACGCCACGTGGATCTGCGGCACAAACGCTTGAGTGTTGCCCGGCGACTGGTCGATCCGGATCACGGGGCTCCAGGTCAGCCCGCCGTCCGTCGACTGCGAGAACGCGATCTTGGAGGCGCCGGTCGGGCTGAAGCGGGAGTCCTGCCAGACTGCGTAGACGTTCCCGTTGACCGGGTTGACGGCGAACTCCGGGAGGAAGTCACTCGAGCGCACAGCCTGCCCGGCGATGGAAACCGAGGCGACCTGTTGCACGTCGATCGGAATGGCGTTCGACCAGGTGTTGCCGGCGTCCGCCGAGCGGATCACCGCAGCGGTGAAGGTAGAGCCCTTGCCGCACTTTCCCCGTGACGTGAACGGGCACTTGCCGCCCTGGTTGGTGATCAGGCTCATGCCGTCGATCAACACTCCGTTGGCCGGCCCGGTTGTGGGCACGACGATCTGGTTGCCGATCGTCTGGTCGTTCTGGCCGGGGTCGAAGATGCTGCGGCCCTGGCTCCAGTGCACGCCCTCGTCGGTGGTCCGCGAGAACATCGCTGGCCCGCGGAAGGCGAAGGCGACCGCTGTTGCGCTGGGGTTGGCATGCACCTGAGGCGCTTCGAGGCGATCCCACACGGCGTAGGCGTTGTTCGCGTTCAACGGGTCGGCGGTTATCGACTCCTTGTCGTTGAGGATCGTCAGCGAGGGATCGATCCGTGCGGTGACCGGTGTCTGCCAGTGGTTGCCGCCGTCGGTGGACCGGCTGACGAGGATCGCGCTGGCGCCACCGAACCCAGGCCCCTCGGCATTGAACGAGTCGCTGATCGAATAAGCGACCTTGCCGTCGGCCGAGAAGCTCACCCACGGATCGGTGGCCCGATCGAAGAAGCCGGGCGAGCCAGGCTGAGCCCCGGCACAGATCGTGAACTGCGGCTGGCCGGCGGCCAGCGCCCAGGACGCGCCGCCATTAATGGACACCACGTTGGTCAGCCCGTTGGCGCCGCCGTCGTTCCAGCGGTCCTGCTGGACGCTGCCGATCAGGTGCATCGGGTTGGTGGGGTCGACGGCGACCTGCGGTTCAACCTCGGCGCCTGGGAAGTTCGTGCTGCCGAGGGCGGTCTGCTGTGCGACCAGGGCGGCGCACGTTGGGTTTCCGCCGAATGGATTGTCCGGCACGCGAACCACGGAGCCGGCGGCCAACGTGCTGGCCGTGGCGACGGCGGAGCCGGCAACGATGACGATCACGCCTGCGATGGGCGCCAGCCATTTGCCGGGCGGACGCTTGAAGTTGGATCTCATGAGCTGATGACCTCCCCGTCACTGCAGCCCGTGGCGACCGCCCAGACGACGCGCCGCCGGTTGCCGAATGCTCTACGCCTACGGCCGGATGCGGTCAAGGCCAGGTAACTGACAGTGAGGAAAGAGGAGGTCGACCCGGTGGCGTTCTCGGCCCGCTCTGCACGTGGCGATGTCTGACGCGTCGCAGGCTGCCTCACGACCGTGTCTCCTTGTGGCCTGAGTCGTGGACATGCCCGGCGTGGGTGTTGTCACTGCCCTTATCCGGCTCGGCCAGATCCGCAGCGCTTGCTCGCCGCTCTCAGGCCGTCACATGGGTTAGCTGGAATCCGGAATGGTGATGCCTTAGTGCGCACTCTTCGTGCCTGTCCTGTTAGCAAACGCCGTTTGCAGTGCAACACAGCGGCACGACGGCCCGGGATAACGAAGGACCCAGGAAATGGGGCATTGACCCGGTCGGGGTGGCGGATCCGGGCCTCGGCGAGCACGTTTTCGTGGCTGCTCGACGACACCCGAGGCGACGCAAACCACCGTGCTCCGGCTGCCACCGCCGATGTCCGCGACATGGAGGCCTTTAGCCTCTCCGGCGAACAGCCGCGCGGAGGCATGCTGAGGGCGAGTGCAGGCAATTGGCCAGGGGAGCGAGGGCTCCGAGATGGATGAGTCCAAGGAGCGCACGCCCCAGATGTGCGCCGTGCGCGTCGGTGAGGAGTGCAGGCTGTGCTTTCCCGGCGCTTCCGGCCCGCAGGACTGTGGGCTGGCCTATCTCGTGATGACGGAACCGGAGCTACGTGACGACCTGGCGAGGCTGCAGGCGGCACTTGCCCGGAACGCCATGCTACGCGGTGAGCGTGACGAAGATCATTAACGGCTCGAACCCAGCCGGGACCTTTGACTCTGTGCCACCGACTCTTCCGGCCCTATTGGACGCGGACTAACACAGCGAAGCATTAGCCCCACGGAGTTGCTCGCGAATGACGGGCGGATTCGGCTTGGAAGGGTACCCGGGCACAGATTTTCCGATTTCGGGGGCGTGCAATGTCAGCGTTGGCGACGGCTGGTCCAGCGGGCACCGGGGCAGATCTGCTCCCTGGTGCCGATGAAGACGGCTTTTTCGGGATTCGCTTCGAATCGATCGGGGGCCTCGGCGCCCACCTCGCGGGGCAGATCCTGGCTGAAGCAGGCGTGCTTCGACAGGGCTTGAACGGTGCGCATTTCTCGTCCTACGGCTCGGAGAAGAAGGGCACACCGGTCAAGTCATTCGTGCGCTTCTGCCGAGGCGACCGGGACGTCCGCACGAGCAGCCCGATCGAGAGCCCACAGGTAATCGCGGTCTTCCACGAGGCCCTGGCCCGGTCCTTCGACGTCGCCGCCGGATTGAGCGCAACCGGAACGCTGATCGTGAACACGCGCTCGGACCCGGATGAGATTCGCACTGCGCTCGGCCTCCGATCCGGCACGGTCGCGGTCCTCGACGCACTCGGCATCGCGCTGGAGGAGAAGACGCGCGTTAACACGGCGATGCTCGGCGCCGTGGCTCGCATGTGCCCGTTCGTCGACACGGACGCGGTGAAGGAGACGATTCGCGCGAAGCTGTCCGTTCGCTACGCGCACCTCGTCGAGGCGAACCTGCGCACATTCGACCGCGGCTACCGCGAACTGCGCAGCACCACCTGGCCTGCGGCTGCCGACGACCCGGGCCGCCCGATCCAGCGCGCGGCACCATCCTTCGGGTATCTCGACGCGCCGATCGGCGGCACCATTCTCGACTCGGGCAACAGCATCCTGAAGAACCTCAGCACCTCGCGGCAGGGCTTCCTGCCCGCTTACGACCCCGACACGTGCGTGCACTGCGGGATCTGCGACATCGTCTGCCCCGATCTGTGCTTCGTCTGGTCCGAGGACGGCGAGGGCCAGCCGGCCGTGCGTCTGCTCGGCATCGATTACCACTACTGCAAGGGCTGCCTGAAGTGCATCGACGCGTGCCCGACCGGTTCGCTTACCGAACTCCGCGAGGAGGACGGCTGGGCCGAGGAGCATCGCGTCGCGCTCTTCCCGTGGCTCGAGCGTGACAAGGGGGCCAGCTCATGACCGCCGCACCGCCGAGGCCGAAGGCGAGGATCCGCCGCGCCGCACAGGTCGTCGGCTTCCGCACGGGCAACGAGATGGCCGCGATCTCCGCGAAGCAGATCGACTTCCACCTGATGGGCTACTACCCGATCACGCCGTCGACTGAGATCGCCGAGTTCCTCGACGAGATGAAGGCCGCCGGCGAGCACGACATCGTGATGGTGCCAGCCGACGGGGAGCACAGCGCCGCGGGCATCTGCTACGGCGCCACGACCGGAGGTGGCCGGGTCTTCAACGCGACGAGTTCCCAGGGCCTGCTCTATGCGCTTGAGGAACTGCCGGTGCAGTCCGGGACGCGCTTCCCGATGCTGCTCGACCTCGCCACGCGTGCGGTGAGCGGTCCGCTCGACATCCGCGGCGACCACTCCGACGTCTACTACGCCCTGAACACAGGCTGGTTGATCTTCATGGCGCGCGACCCGCAGGCCGTGTACGACATGAACATCATCGCGATGCGCGTGGCCGAGCGCGCCGACGTCCGACTGCCCGCGATCGTGGCCTTCGACGGCTTCTTCACCAGCCATCAGAAGCGGCGGGTGTCGACGTTCGAGGACGACGCGACCGTCCGGGACTGGCTCGGCCCCGTGCCGGAGATGGTCACAGCATTGGACCCGCGGCGCCCAGTGACGATCGGGCCGTACATGAACGACCCGGACTTGATCAACAACAAGTACCAGCTCAAGCGGGCGATGGATGCGGCCCTGGCCCAAATCCCGGACATCCTCGCCGAGTACGAGGAATTGAGCGGCCGACGCTACGACCCCGTCGACCTGTATCGCATGGACGACGCCGAGGTTGCGGTCTTCCTGCTCAACTCTGCCGCGGAGACCGCGAAGGACACCGCCGACAAGCTGCGCGCACGAGGGATTCGCGCGGGAGTCATCAGCCCCAACGTGATCCGTCCCTTCCCCGCCGAGGCGATCCGCGACGCGTTGCGCGGTGTGCGGGCCGTCGTGCTCGGCGAGCGTTCGGGAGCGTTCGGCGTGGACGGCTCCAACCTCACGCACGAGGTGAAGTCGGCGCTGAAGGACGACCCGGAGAACCGCACGCTCTGCCTGAGCCGCGTGTACGGCCTCGGCGGGCGTGACTTCTACGGCGAGGACGCCGAGGCGTTCTTCAAGCTCGCGATCGAGGCTGCCGAGCGCGGCGTCGTGGAGGTGCCGTTCGACTACTACGGCGTCGAGCCGGGCGATCCGGCGAAGCCGAGACCGCGTCGCGGCGCGCCCCCGCTTACCCGCGAGGAGACGACGAGCGGGCTGCTCACGGTAGAGCCCGGACCGGACGGCCGGCTGAAGGTCGACGCCCCGCCGTACTGGCAGCTCGCCGTGAAGCCGAAGCGGGTCGTGCCCGGTCACGGCGCCTGCCCCGGGTGCGGCGTCTTCCCGGCTATCGACCAGTTCCTGCGCGGCATCGAGGGCGACGTCGTCGTGCTCTACCAGACGGGCTGCGCGATGGTCGTCACTACTGGGTATCCCTACACATCGCACCGCATCACCTACGTGCACAACCTGTTCCAGAACGGTGCCGCCGCACTGAGCGGGCTGGTCGAGATGTTCCACGAGCGGGTGCGCCGCGGCGAGATACCAGCCGGTGAGGACATCACGTTCGTGATGATCACCGGTGACGGCGGCATGGACATCGGCATGGGCGCCGCGATCGGAGCCGCGCTGCGCAACCACGGGATGATCGTCGTCGAGTATGACAACCAGGGCTACATGAACACGGGCAGCCAGCTCAGCTACTCGACGCCGCTCGGCCACATGACGTCGACGAGCCACGTCGGTCCCGCCGAGACGGGAAAGGCCTTTCACCACAAGGACACGCCGCAGATTATGGCGGCGACCAACATCCCGTACGTCTTCACCGGGGTGGAGGGGTTTCCCGACGATCTCGTGGCGAAGGCCGCGAAGGCGCAGTGGTACGCAAAGAACGAGGGAACGGCGTACGGGAAGGTGCTGATCTCATGTCCGCTGAACTGGAAGACCGAGGACCGGGTCGGCGTGGACATCGTCCAGGCCGCGGTGGACTCCTGCTTCTTCCCGCTGTACGAGATCGAGCGTGGCATCACCCGGATCACGTATGACCCGGAGCCGATCGGACGGCGCATAACCGTCGCCGACTGGCTGAAGCTGATGGGCAAGACAAAGTATCTCGGCAAGCCCGGATACGAGGCGATACTCGCCCGGATCGAGGCCGAGGTCGAGCGCCGGTGGCTGCGGCTCAAGGCGAAGGACCGGCATCCCCTTTTGTGAGAAGGCTATGGATACGACTGCACGGATCATCGAGAAGCGCGACCTGACGGACATCACGAAGCTGTTCGTCGTCCACGCACCGCTCGTTGCGCGCAACGCCGCGCCCGGCCAGTTCGTGATCGTTCGGGTCATCGAAACCGGCGAGCGGATACCGATCAGCATCACCGACTTCGACAAGTCCGCTGGCACGATCACCCTCGTCGTCCAGCAGGTCGGGCGCACCAGCTCGCTGGTGTGCGCGCTCGGCGTTGGGGAGACATTCCTCGACTTCGCCGGTCCGCTGGGTCAGGAGGTGTCGCTGCCCGACGAGGGACACGCAGTCCTGATCGGCGGTGGCTTCGGCACGGGCGCGGTGTTCCCGCTGGCCCGGGAGTTGCGGGCGCGTGGCGTGCACGTCTCGTCCATCGTCGGAGCCCGTACCCGCGACCTGGTGATCCTCGCCGACCTGCTTGCCACCGAGAGCGACGAACTGCACGTGTGTACCGACGACGGTTCGCTCGGCTACCGCGGCTTCGTCACGGGCCGGTTGGAGGAATTGCTCGATGCCGGCGCGGGATTCACGCACTGCTTCGCCGTCGGCCCGATGCCGATGATGCGCGCTGTCGCGATGACGACGCGGCGGCGCGGCCTGCCCGCCATGGTCTCGCTCGACCCGTTGATGGTCGACGGGACGGGCATGTGCGGCGGCTGCCGCGTGAGTGTCGGATCCAAGTCGCTGTTCGCCTGCGTGGACGGGCCGTTCTTCGACGCGCACCAGGTTGACTTCGACGAGGCTGACGCGCGACTGACGACGTACAAGGAGCAAGAGGATCTGGCCTGCGAGCTGGCGGGACTGGGGAGGTAGTGGCCATGCCGATCGTGTATCCGCACAAGACCGCGATGCCGTGCCGTGACCCGGAGGAGCGTCGCCGGAGCTGGGACGAGGTGGCCGAGGGCTACACCGTGGAACGCGCCATCGCGGAAGCCCGCCGGTGTTTGAACTGCCAGGACCCGGTGTGCGAGCAGGGCTGCCCGGTGAACGTGCCGATCCGTGACTTCGTGCGCCATGTCGCGCTCGGCGACTTCGCCGGCGCCGCGCAGGCGATCCGCCGTCGCAATCTGCTGCCGGCGATCTGTGGGCGTGTCTGCCCCGTCGAGCACCAGTGCGAGGCGCGCTGCGTGCTCGTCCCGCATCAGGAACCGGTCGGCATCGGCCGGCTGGAGCGATTCGTCGCCGATTGGGAGCGCAAGAACGGCAACGGCGGCGAGTCGGCCGCGCAGGCGCTGTGGCGAGACCAGAAGATCGCCATCGTCGGGTCCGGCCCGGCCGGCCTTACCGTGGCCAGCGACCTCGCGCAGCTCGGCTATCCGGTGACGATCTTCGAGGCGCTGCACGCGTTCGGCGGCGTGCTGCGCTACGGGATCCCGCAGTACCGCCTGCCGAAGGAGATCGTCGACGACGACATCGAGCACCTCAAGGCGCTCGGCGTGGAGTTCGTGCGCAACGTGATCATCGGCAAGACGGTGACCATCGAGCAGCTCGTCGACGACTTCGACTACGCGGCGGTCTTCGTCGGCACCGGCGCAGGTTCACCGATCTTCATGAACATCCCGGGGGAGAACCTCAAAGGCATCTACTCGGCGAACGAGTTCCTCACCCGGGTCAACCTGATGCACGCGTACTCGTTCCCCGAGTACGACACGCCCGTTCGGCAGCCACGGCGCGCGGCCGTGATCGGCGCTGGCGACACCGCGATGGACGCCGTGCGCTGCTCGATCCGCCTCGGCGCCGAGGAGGCGCACATCGTGTACCGCCGCTCCGAGAAGGAGAAGGGCGCCCGGGCAGAGGACTACGAGCGGGCCCGCGACGAGGGCGTGATCTTCGACTGGCTGACCCTGCCCAAGCGCTTCCTGGGTGACAAGGACGGATGGGTATGCGGCCTGGAATGCATCCGCACCGAACTCGGCGAGCCCGACGAGTCCGGGCGGCGCCGGCCAGTTCCGATCCCCGGCTCCGAGTTCACGATGGAGACCGATCTGGTCGTCATTGCGCTCGGCACCAACCCGAACCCGCTCGTTCCGAAGACGACCTACGGTCTCGACGTCGACCGCCACGGTTGCATCGTCGCCGACCCGCTAACGGGCGCGACGAGCCGTGAGGGCGTGTACGCCGGCGGCGACATAGTGACCGGCGCGGCCACGGTAATCCTGGCCATGGGCGCCGGCCGCAAAGCTGCGACTGCAATCCACGAATACCTGCAGCATCGGCCGCAGAGAAGGGAGCGCCGCGATGAGCACCAAGCTCGATCCGAACTCGTCGGCGTCCACACAAAGGGTGGTGGCGGCCAACGTTGACGACCAGGCCGAGGCGTACCGCAGGGGGCGCGAGGAAGGATTCGTCTGGGCGTGCGAGTTCGCCACGCCCGACGAACTGCGCAACCTTGTGGAGAACTCCTACAAGCCCGGCCGAAGCGAGGACGTCGATCCGCACTGGCGTGGATTCGTCGCAGGCGCCGAGGAGGCGCTCGATGACACCGGTCCGGTGTGAGCCGCCCGACGCAGTGCGGAGACCGATCAAGTCATGTGTCCGGCGTCCGCCGTCGGCCTAGTGCCGCGGATGGCCAACGGCGCATCAGGGGCGTTCGTGCCAGGAGCTGCTCGACGGCGTCGGTGAGTTTTGAGATGGGCTGCCGCCCGTCGTCGGCTGAACGGTCCATCCTTTCGGAGTAGTCCGCCCAACCGTCTTCGAGCAGTGGGTGATCGTCGAACGTTGAGAGAGTCAGATGATGACGGCCACGCGTGATCTCTTGCGACGGAACCGGCACCTATCGGTTCTTCTGGGTGCGACCCTGGTGGGCGCCACGGCGAGCAAAGGCTTCGACACTCCGGGCTTGAGAGTGCTCGGATACGCTCCGTGACATGCCCGCGCGTCTATCGCTTGGCGCTGAAGGTGGTGCTGGATGCTGCCGGAGAAGCCACCACAAGCCACGCGACCTGATTGATCCCCGAGGGCGATTCTCCCGAGCCCAGCACGGCTGATAGCCCGATGGTGGCTCTCGGTATGACCGGAGCGCAGAACGAAGCTGAGGGCTACTACGGTGCGCTTCCGGCCGTGCCTGCCGGACTGCTCTACACAATCCCCGAGGTAATGACCTTGCTGCGGCTCGGAAAGACCCAAGTCTTTGACGAGCTACGGAGAGGTCGAATCCGCTCGGTCGAGGTCGGCCGCGCTCGCCGTGTTCCAGCGCAGTGCCTTAGCGAATTCGTCGCCCTGCTGATGCGTGAAGCCGAGGAGGCCGCCTGATGACAACCGCAGACGAGTCAGGGAAAGAGAAGCGCGGCCGACGCGGCGAAGGAACGATCTTCTGGCATGAGTAAAAGCGCTGCTACAGAGGCGATATCTCTCTTGGATTCACTCCCTCAGGGAAGCGCCGCCGCAAGACCGTCTACGGTCCGACGATCGCTGACGTGCAGGACAAGTTCAAGAAGCTCCGCGACGAGCTGGAGAACGGTGTAGACACATCAGCCAAGTACACGGTGGAGCAGGCGGTCCGTGACTGGCTCGCGCGGGGGCTGACCGGCCGTCATGACTATACGGTCAAGAAGAATCGCATCATCGCCGAAAAGCATGTCATCCCTCATCTCGGGGCCGTGAAGCTGCGCGAGCTGACAGCGGATCACGTCGATGACTGGTTGATGGACCGTAAGCGGGTACTGGCGACACGCAGTCTCAAGGAATGTCAGGCAATCCTGCGTCGCGCTATCCGGCATGCGCAGCGGCGAAACAAGGTGATTCGCAACGTGGCCGAATTGGTCGAAGTACCGGAAGGCCGACGCGGCCGACCCAGCAAGTCAATGACGCTGGAACAGGGCGAGGCAGTTTTGGAGGCCAGCAAGAAGACGCGCCTGCACGCCTATTTCGTGCTGTCGCTATTGACCGGGGTTCGGACGGAGGAAGCGCGCGCGTTGACCTGGGATCGGGTGCATTTGGAAGGGGACGGCGAACAACCTCCGCATGTCGAGGTCTGGCGCTCCGTCCGTAAAGGCGGCGACACGAAGACGCGGAAGAGTCGCCGGACCCTCGCCCTGCCGATGAAGTCGTGAGAGTACTCAAGCTGCACCGGGAACGGCAGCAAGCAATCCGCGCCCGGGCCCTGGCAAAGGGAATGTGGACGGAAGGCAATCTCGTCTTCTGTACTCGCTACGGCGAAGGGCTATCCGCGCAGAGCGTGCGTCGAACCCTGGCAGTGGCGTTGCGGCTGGCCGGATTGCCGGTCGAGTGGACCCCACGCGAGTTGCGGCACAGCTTCGTGTCGCTCATGTCCGCGCACGGTGCCTCGATCGAGCTGATCTCGCAGCTCGTCGGCCACACGACGACGGCAACGACGGAGACCGTCTACCGGCACGAGCTGCGGCCGGTGATCACCGGGGGAGCCGAGATCATCGCCAAGGTGTTCGCCTCGAAGTCGGCCTAGTGTCGTGAGTCAATAATTCGCCTGTAGCTCGTAAGCTGGGCCGGTGCCGGGTCCTGTTGCTCCTGTGGTGGTGTTGACCGATGGCGAGCGGGGCCAGTTGTTGGCGTGGGCTCGTCGGTCGAAGAGCGCGAACGCGGTCGCGGTCAGGTCGCGGATCGTGCTGGCTGCTGCTGAGGGGTTGGGCAACACTGCCGTCGCGGCGAAGGTCGGTGTGGAGGTCGGCACAGCGCGCAAGTGGCGTAACCGGTTCCTGGCCGAGCGGCTGGAGGGTGTGCTGGACGAGCCGCGACCCGGCCGTCCGCGCACGGTGGCTGACGAGCAGGTCGAGGCGGTGATCACCCGGACGCTGGAATCGGTGCCGAAGGACGCGACGCACTGGTCGACGCGTTCCTTGGCGGCCGAATTGGGGATGTCGCAGTCGGCGGTGTCGCGGATCTGGCGCGCGTTCGGCCTGCAACCGCACCGCCAGGACAGCTGGAAGCTGAGTAAGGACCCGCAGTTCATCGACAAGGTCCGCGATGTGGTCGGCCTCTACCTCGACCCGCCGGAAGCGGCGGTGGTGCTGTGTGTGGACGAGAAGTCCCAGATCCAGGCGCTGGATCGCACCGCTCCGGTCCTGCCGATGCTGCCGGGGACCCCGGCGCGGGCCAGCCACGACTACATCCGCGCCGGCACTTCCAGCCTTTACGCCGCTCTGGATATCACCTCGGGCAAGGTCATCAGCTCACTGCACGCGCGTCACCGGGCGATCGAGTTCAAGAAGTTCCTGCAGAGCATCGATCGCGAGGTGCCGGCCGGGTTCGAGGTCCACGTCGTGCTCGACAACGCCTCGACACACAAGACTCCGGCGGTCAAGCGCTGGCTGCTCGCGCACCCGCGGTTCGTCCTGCACTTCACGCCCACCAGCTCATCCTGGCTCAACCTCGTCGAACGCTGGTTCGGCGAGCTGACCACCAAGAAACTGCAACGCAGCACCCACCGCTCAGTCCGGGCCCTCAACGCCGATATCCGCAACTGGATCGACACCTGGAACGAGAACCCCCGGCCCTACGTCTGGACCAAGACCGCCGACCAGATCCTCGACAGCATCGCGCGCTACTGCGCACGAATTAATGACTCACGACACTAGCCGCGGACCCCGATATGGCGGCCCAGCACGACAGCGGCCGGGCGAGCGCGTGGTGTCAGCGCAATGTTGTCGTGGCATGCGAAGGCCTCCAGGTCGGTGACGCGATGCCTAGGCGGTTCCACGTCGCAACTGGAGGCCTTCGCCTGTCTCAACGACAGATCGAGCTCAACTGAAAGACAATCTTTCGGGGCGGCAAGTTAGCCGTTGCGAACCCACACGTAGTCACCCTTCGGGCCATACTCGGTGAGTGCATACACGCGGAGCCCGCTACCGTAGCCACCGTAGTAGTTGAGGCTATTGTCTTCGTAGAAGTCGTAGTTGCAGTAGCCCCAATGGTGGGCGCCCAAGTGGTTGGTGCACTGGCCAGCGCGGTAGATTTCGGAATAGTCCCAGCTTCCAGAGCTGTCGCGCAGATAATTCTCCCAGTATCCTGCCGCCGCCGCATTATCGGCTTCCTTGTCGTACACCCAGATCTTGTCGCCGTACGGTTCAAAGCATGCCTTGGATGCGGCGGTCTCTTGACACTGGCCGCTGCTAAATGCCGGCGGCGTACCGGCCACCGCACTGTCGCCGATGGACGCGGAGGCCGGGCTCGCGCCCGCCAGCATCGCACTGAACATAGCCGCCGCGCTGACCAGTCCCAGTACAGCGGCCAGCCACCTCTTGCTCATCAGTTACCTGCTCTCCTCTCGTGGTTGTGATCGATTGGCACCGAACTGGCGGCTTGGCCGGGATCCCTCTCTGCGAGGCCAGGCCCGTACCGTGACAAGCCCAGCTGCGCCCAGCATTCATTTGCCATCAATGCTTGTATTCAAGTGGATTGTCCGACTATAGCGAAGTTCGTCAAGGGTCGACGGACGACCCGCTGGCGCGCTCATCGAACCCAGTCGAGTCGACGCCGATGGTGGTCTGACCCCCGGCTGCTTGATCCGAGTCGGTCTTTGGAAAGTCACTTGCCAGGACAGGTGTGATCATCGGCAAGGTGTTCGTCTCGAAGTCGGCCTAGCCCCGGACCCGATAGGCGGCCTCTTAGGCGGCCCAGCACTACAGCGGCCCTGTACCAGCCAGGTACAGGACCCATTTTCATTGGTCGGGGTGGCGGGATTCGAACCCACGACCTCTTCGTCCCGAACGAAGCGCGCTACCAAGCTGCGCCACACCCCGTGCGCCCGCGATACTGCCGAGCGCAACCGCGCCAGCATAGCCGAGCTAGGTGCGGGCGCTGAAACGGGTTCGGGGTACGAGGGTTAGCAGCGATGCCTCCGGGCGGCAGGCGATCCGGACGGGCGCGAACGGACTGGTGCCGAGGCCGGCGCATACGTGGAACCACATGCGCTCGTCCCACGGATGCAGCCATCGAGCGCGCCGCGCGTCGATGCCGCAGTTGGTGACGATCGCAGGTCCGAACGGGATCCGGATCTGGCCGCCGTGCGTGTGACCGGCCAGTACCAGGTCATAGCCATCGTTGGCGAAAGCCGCGAGCAGAGCAGGCTCAGGCGAATGAGTGACGCCGATGCGGACGGCAGCGTCGGTGTCGGCGGCCCCGGCGATCAGCGCGTACCGAGCGCGGCGCAGGTGGGGATCGTCAGTGCCCGCAAGGGCGATCGTGACATCGCCCACCTTGAGTGTCGCCCGGTTGTGCGTGAGGTCGAGCCACCCGGCGTTCTCCATCGCGGTGGCAAGCTGCGGCCAGGGGAGCTTCGCCCCGAACACCCGGTTGCGCTCGGGCACGAAGTAGCGCACCGGGTTCTTGAACTTCGGCGCGTAGTAGTCGTTATTGCCGGGCACGAAAGCTCCGGGGAAGTCGAACAACGGGTCGAGCATGTCCATGATCGCCGGAATCGCACGGGGATCGGAGATCGTATCGCCCGTATTGATCACCAGGTCGGGCGAGAGGCGGGCGAGGTTGCGAACCCAGTCCTGCTTGCGCCGTTGCCGCGCGGTTACGTGCAGGTCCGATATGTGCAGCAGCCGCAGTGGCGTCGCTCCCGGTTCGAGGACCGGGACGTCGAAATGACGCACCGTAAAGGCATTGCACTCGACCAGGCCGCCGTACGCGAGAGCAGCGCCGCCGAGGCCGATAGAGGCCGCGGCGACACGTCCGAAGCGAGACATGCGGTCGAGGGTACGGTGACGATCGTGTCCGAGCTCAAAGCGCGCCTTCGTGCCGACCTGAACGCCTCGATGAAGGCCCGTGACGAGCTGACTACCGCAACCCTGCGGATGACTCTCACGGCGGTCACCAACGACGAGGTTGCGGGCAAGTCCGCCCGCGAACTGTCCGACGACGAGGTGCTGCGCGTGATCACCCGCGAGGCGAAGAAGCGCCGCGAGGCAGCGGAGGCCTACGACACCGCCGGGCGGGTCGAGCTGGCCGCGCGCGAGCGCGCTGAGGGCGAGGTTCTCGACCGGTATCTGCCCGAGCAGCTCGGCGACGACGAGCTGTCGGCGCTCGTGCGAGCCGCCGTTGCCGAGGCCGGCGCGACAAGCCCACGCGACATGGGTGCCGTCATGAAGATCGTGCAGCCGCAGGTTGCCGGCCGGGCCGACGGCAAGCGGGTCAGCGACGAAGTGCGCCGCCAGCTCACCAGCTGAGCGGCGCAAACGCCGCCAAGATTATGAAGCGGCTCCGGGAACGACATCGAGCTGCCGCATCTGCGAGAGGACGTCGACGACCCCCCACGTCTCGGCGATGCGGCCGCCGACAAGGCGGAAGATGAAGATCTCGTTGTACGTGACGGGTTTTCCGGTCGGTGGCAGGCCCATGTACTCGCCGTGGTGGGTCCCGGTAACCGTGTTCCTGCAGACGACCTTGTCCCCCTCCGCGATCACGTCCTCGACCGCAATGTGAAGATCGGGAAAGGCCCGATGGAGCCTGCTGAACACCTCCTTGAGTGCGTCGGCGCCCTCCGCGTCAACCGGTAATGGCGTGCGAATCAGCACGTCCGGCTCGACGAACTCGTCGATCGTCTTCGGGATCAGCTCCGCATCGCCGCTGTTCATGGCCTCATGGAAACGTTTGATCGTTGCTTTGTTGCTTGTTGCCTCGGCTGTTGACATATGGCTCCTCCTCGGGCGGACATTTGAGCGACGCAGCAAGAGCGTCGTAGTTCAGCTCACGGACTTCAGTAGCGCTCTGAAGTCGCCGACTGCCCCGAGGTGCGTCAGCTTCTCGGGGTTGACGATCGAGCCGATGCTTGTGATCTGGGCGCCGGTCATATCGAGCGCCAAGACGCCGACCAACCGCTGCTCGGCGTCGAGAAAGAGTGCGCCCGGGCCGCCGTTGACGTCGACGGGGCGCACCGACACGCCCGGCATGCGCGCGACCAGGCCGACCCAGTGGATCACGGTTCGCGCGACACGGTTGCGTCCGCGCAGCGACCGCGCGAGCGCCGGAACCTTGCCGCCGCCGTCGCCGGTCAGCTGCACGTCGTGCGCGAGCAGCGCCTCGAGCCCAGCGAGATCACCCTGCTCGGCGGCCGCGAAGAACTGGCGCGCCAGCTCGTCACGCTGCTCGCGCGTCGTCTGGAAGCGGGGCCGGCGCTGCGCGACGTGGCGCCTCGCGCGGGTGGCGAGCTGGCGTACGTTGTCGTCGCTCTTGCCGACGATCGCCGCGATCTCCGGATATCCGTAGTCGAACACGTCGTGTAGCAGCAGCACGGCTCGCTGCTCAGGCGAGAGGCTCTCCAGCAGCACCAGCATGGCCAGCGACAGCGAGTCGGCTGTCTCAGCGTGCCGGGCCGGGTCGTCGTGGCCGTCGGTGATGATCGGCTCGGGCAGCCACTCGCCGACGTAGCGCTCGCGGCGAGCGCGCGCGGACCGCAGTTCGTTGATCGCCAGCCGGGTGGTCACGGTGGCGATGAACGCCCGCGGCGAGGCGATCTGCTCGCCGGCATCTAGCGCCTGATGCACGCGGAGCAGCGCTTCCTGCACCACGTCCTCGGCCTCGGACACGCTGCCGAGCATCCGGTAGGCGATCGCGAACGCGACCGGCCGCAGCTCGTCGAGCAGCCGCTCGCGATCGGTCATGCCGCTGCGAATCCCTTCCGCCAGCTCGGGTGCGCCGGGCGCCACCCCAGTTCGCGCTTGGCTTTCGCGTTCGACGCGCCGCGGATCTCCGTCATGAAGACCGCTCCGACCTCGCCGGCGAACAGCCGCCCGACGAATCGCGGCACGCGCATCGGCTTCTTGGCGCCGAGCTGCTCCGCCAGCGCCGGCAGCCACTCCGAAACCGGTGCCGGATCGTCGTCGACGATGTTGTAGACACCGCGGCGGCCGTGCTCGACCGCCGCAGCCGTCGCTTCAGCGGCGTCGGCGATATGGATGAACGACCACACGCCGCCGCCGTCGCCGACCACCGGGAACTTGCGCTTGCGGACCAGCTCGAACTGCTCCTCGCCCGGCGCCAGTGAGGTGTCAGGCCCATAGAAGGCGCCGTAGCGCAGCACGATCCCTTCCGTCCACCGCGCGTCCAGGGTCGCCTGCTCGAGGTGACGGATTGCGGCCATGGCCTCGCGTGTCTCGCGCGGGGGTGCCGGATCGAGCGGATCGTCCTCGCTCTTGACCGCACCTCCGGTGCGTGCGTAGAACCCGTATATCGCGCTCTGCGCCACGAAGCGCTGCACTCCCACCGCCTGCCCGGCCGAGAGCAGGTGGTCCGTCCCCTCGGTCCGCAGCCGGTTGGTCGGCGCGAAAGCGCGATCGAAGTGACGCAGGTCCACCGCCCCGATCGCGGTCAGCTCGTGCACGATGACGTCGGGTTTCGCCGTGGCCACGGCCTCGGCGACCTGATCGGGATCGAGCGCGTCCGCGACCACTGGCACGGCGCCCAGCTCGTCGAGCATGGCCTTCTTCGACTCGCTACGCGTCATACCGTGAACCTCATGTCCCGCGGCAACCAGGCGCGGCACCAGCTGCCTTCCAATCGCTCCCGTGGCACCTGCCACAAACACCCGCATCACAATCATCTCCCTATTGATAATTACTCGTACCCAATAGAGACAAGACGGCAAACCGCACTGTGACACCTCCGCGCCCCCGGCAAGACATTCGCGCGGGCGGCAACGTTGGGCTACGAATAGCAACTTCGCGGCAGAAGGCAAGCGCTTCACGGCGCTGCAAAAGGCACCGGACACGGGCCGGCAAGCCGAATTCTCAAGGCCTACCGGCGGCCCGCCGCTTTCCGGCGCTACGTGGCTAGCGGGTTGTCGTAGCGGGCGTGAGATGCGGTGGCGTGCCACTGCGGCCCCCGCCGCCGCCTCCGCCACCGCGGCGGGTCCGGGTCGTGCCACCACTCGGCGGTTGCCCGGTCGGGCCAGGCCGCGGCTTGGTGTTCGTCGGCTTCTGAACCGGCGGGCTATATGGCGGAGTGCCGTTGCTCACGCACAGCGTGATCGAGGAGCCGGGCGGTGCCATGACGGACGGGCTCTGGAACGCCACGGCGCCGTAGGGCGTCGAGCTTCCGCAGTCGACGACCGAGCGACCGACCTTGAATCCGCTCTGCTGCAGCGTCTTCTTGGCCTGGTCGTACGCTTGGTTGACGACGTTGGGCACCGAGGTGCCATTCGGGACGTCGTTCGGGTCTGGCCACGTCCATTGCTGGCCTTGCAGTGTCGAGGTCAGGGCATTGGCCCAGAGTCGGGCGGCGAATTCACCAGTCAGGTGACCGGCTTGGTCGGCGCTCATGCCGTCCAGTCCAGATATCGGCTTTCGTGAATTGGTGATGTCGAACATCGCCATGGTCGCGGCGAGGTTCGGCGTCACGCCGACGAACCAGAGCGTGGCGTTCTTGGTGACCTGGTGACCGTGCACGTCGGTGGCGTTGACCGTGCCGGTCTTGCCGGCAATCGAAATGCCGGGGTTTGCGTTGTAGAGATCCTGGAACTGCGAGGCCGATGAGCCCTGGCCCGTGGTGTCTCCGTCAAGCACCTGCAGCGCGTAGCGGGCCACCTGCGGGTTGAGTACAGGCATGCAGGGTGAGCGCTTGAAGTCGATGTCCTTACCGTCGGGCCCCTTCACGGCGGACACAGGCGCAGGCGGGCAGAAGGTGCCGTCGTTGGCGACGGTTGCGTATGCGCTGGCCAGTTGGAGCGGACTCGTCGCCGCCGGGCCGAGCGTGAACGTCGCCTGGTTCTCGCTGATGAAGGTCTGCGCGATGGACTTCTTCGGCTCGGCCGGATTCGTCGCACGCAGCGCATTCATGCCCAGGGCTAGGGCCGTGTTGACGATCGGCGTGAGGTCGCAGGAGAACAGTTCGTCCTCGAGCGCGACGTAGTACGTGTTCGACGATTTCGCCGTCGCCGAGAGCATGCTTTCGGTGGGGGCGAACCCGGTGCCCTCGGTGTCGTTCTGGGCCGTGAACGACGTGCCGCCGCAGTGCTGCGTGCTGTAGGTGGTCTTGCTGGTGTCGTTGTTGGTGAGCTGGTAGTTCGTGGGCACGCCGACCTTGAGCGCGGCGAGCATCGAGAAGAGCTTGTAGGTCGACCCGGCACCTGCGGTCGCCTGATTGAACAGGGGCAGCACCGTGTGCCGTCCGTCGGGGACGAGCCCGTACTTCTTGCTCGTCGCCATGGCCAGGATGTTGCCGGTGTGTGGGTCGACGATCGGCATGATCGCAGCCGTCGGCGACTTGGACGTCACCTGATTCCACAACGACTCCTGCACGCTGTTCTGCAGGTGCGGGTCGATGGTCGTGGTGATCTTCAGACCACCGGTGGTGATCAGCTTGCTGCTGATGCCGGCCCGGTTCTCGAGCCAGTCGGTGACGTAGTCGCAGAAGAATCCGCCGTTGAGGACGGTCGAGTTGGCTCCGGCGCAGCCCTGCGGTTGAGTCTGCTGGGACGTGGTGGCAAGCGAAAGCGCTGTGGCCTTGTACTTGTCGGCCGCGGCCTGGCTGATGTCGCCGACATCGGCCAGATTCTGGATGACCTGGTTGCGGCGGTTGATCGCCGCTTTGCGATTCGCCGTCACGAACGGGTCGAACTCGCTCGGCGCCTTCACGACGCCAACCAGCAGCGCCGCCTCGGGCAGGGTCAGCTTGTCGACGCTCTTGCCGAAGAAGTTCTTGGCCGCGACGCCGATGCCGTAGGAGTTCTCGCCGAAGAACGCGATGTTCAAGTACTTCTCGAGGATCTCGTCCTTCGTGTCCCTCTTCTCGATGTCCAGAGCGCACTGCGCGTCTTCCATCTTGCGGGTGAGGGTCTGGCTGATGGCCGCCTCGCGCTCGGCATCAGTGTCGGCCTGGTAGTACCGCACCTGCTTGACGTACTGCATCGTGAGTGTCGAGCCACCCTGCGTGTCGCCCCCGGACGAACTGACCGCCGAGCGCAGCAGGCCACGCATGTCGACCCCGTGGTGGCTGTAGAAGCGGCGATCCTCGGTGTCGATCAAGGCCTTCTGCAGATACTTCGGCACGTCCGACAACTTGACCAGCTCACGATCCTGGGTGAACAGGGTGGCAAGTTGGGTCGTGCCGTCCTTTGCGTAAATGATCGTCTTCTGCGGCGGCGGCGTCTCGATCAGATTGCACTTGGTGTTGAGGAACTTGTCCGCCTGCTTGCCGGCGATGATGCCCAGGCCGCCCACATAGGGGAGCACCAGGCCTGCGGCAAGTACGGCGCAAACGACGATCACGCCGAAGAGCTTGAGGATGGTCTCTGCCGGGTTCGGACGCGCTGCCACGAAGAGTCAGGGTACGGGAGTCACCCAGGTGGACCCTATTTGCGCTGTTGTGCGACGACGCCTGAGGCCGCGCTGAGCAGTTCGCCGATGCGGCGCAAGCCGGCCAGGTCGTGAACATCGGTCGGCAGCGCGGGCACCGAAATCGTCGCGACATCCGGGTGTGCGGCGGCGAACCGGCGCGCCATGCGCTCGTCGTGGTCGGCAGCGGTGGCCGTCTCGACATGCACGCGCAACGCCGCCTCGGCCAGCGCGAGATCGGCCTCGGACTTGTCGGCGAGCGCATCGGCAGCCGCCTCGGCACGCCTCGCGGTCAGCCCGTCGACGCAGCGGTGCACCCGGTTGACGACGAGCCCGGCGAGCGGCATGCCGTCGGTCGAGAGTCGTTCGACGAAGTAGGACGCCTCGCGCAGCGCGTCCGGTTCGGGGGCCGCGACCACGATGAACGCGGTGCCGGGCGCCTTGAGCAGCCGATAGGTCTGCTCGGCGCGCTGCCGGAATCCCCCGAACATCGTCTCCAACGCAGCGACGAACGACGAGACGTCCTCCAGCAGATCCCCGCCGAGGATCTTCGAGAGGATCTTGGTGAACACGGTGAAACCCGCGGTGACGACCTTCATGTACGCCCGCCCACCGGCCCGGGCCGGCGCGGTGAGCAGCCGGATCATCTTGCCGTCGAGGAAGCGTCCGAGCCGCTGCGGCGCGTCGAGAAAGTCCAGCGCCGATCGCGACGGCGGGGTGTCGACGACGATGAGATCCCACTTGCCGCTCTCGGAGAGCTGCGAGAGCTTCTCCATTGCCATGTACTCCTGCGTGCCGGCGAATGACGACGAGAGGGCTTGGTAGAAGGGATTGGCGAAGATCTGATCGGCGCGCTCGGGCGTCGAATGTGCGGACACGACCTCGTCGAAGGTCCGCTTCATGTCGAGCATCATCGCGAACAGCTCGCCGTCGGCGTGCTTGACGGCGCGTGGCGTGTTGTCGAGCTCGGTCAGGCCCATGGACTGCGCCAGCCGCCGCGCCGGATCGATCGTGAGCACGACGGTCCGCCGCCCGGCAGCGGCCGCAAGCATGCCCATCGCCGCGGCGGTGGTCGTCTTGCCGACGCCGCCGCTGCCGCACGTGACGACGATTCGGGTCGTCTTGTCGGTGAGCAGGGCCTCGATATCGAGCAGGTGGACGGTGCGACGGTTCATCGGGGCCCGTCCTCGATGTCCTCGCCGTGCGCGAGGAACCAGCCGGCGAGTTCGTTGAGCTCGCCGAGGTCGAGCGGCGGGGTCAGGTCGGGCAGTTCGATCTGCGGGGCCGCGACCGCTGCGAGCCGAGCGAGGTTCTCGGCCTGGATGGCCTGGCGGTCGGCGTACTCGGCGAGCTGTGCCGCGAGCGGCTGCGACAGGGCGGCGTCGATTCCTGCTGCGGCGAGTCCGCGTCCGAGCGCGGCGAGGTCGACGCGCCCGCGCTTGCCGACCTGGCCCTCGCCGACCAGGGTCGGGCGGGCGCGGTTCACGATCACCGCCCCGAGCGGGTATCCGGCGCCGGTCAGCTCGACGGCCGCGTCGATCGTTTCCTGAACCGGCATCTCCTCGAGCAACGTGACGATGTGGACGGCGGTGCGCGGGCCGTGCAGCAGTTCGATGACTCCTGTGCTCTGCCGGTTGATCGGCCCGGTCTTGGTCAGGTTCGCCACCTCGCGCGTGGCGTCCAGGAACTGCCGGATGCGCCCGGTCGGCGGGGCGTCCAGGATCACTGCGTCGTACACGAAATGGCCGGTACGGTCGGTGCGGGTGGCGGCCTCCTTGACCTTGCCGGTCAGCAGCACGTCGCGAAGCCCGGGCGCCAGAGTGGTGACGAAGTCGATGGCGCCCATCCGCCGCAGCGCCCGTCCGGCGCGTTTGAGGTTGTAGAACATCTCGAGGTACTCGATCAGCGCCAACTCGGGATCGATGGCCAGGCCGACGATCTCGCCGCCGCCCTCCGCTGTCGCAAGGTGCAGCTCTTCGTAGGGAAGTGCGGGTACGTCAAAGAGTTGCGCCAGCGCCTGCCGCCCCTCGACCTCGACCAGAAGTACCCGGTGGCCGCCCTCAGCCAGCGCCACGGCGAGCGCGGTGGCGACGGTGGTCTTGCCGGTGCCGCCTTTGCCGGTGACGACGTGCAGCCGCACGTCAGGCGAGATTCCGGCCACCAAGTGGGGCGCCGTACGTGCGGGGGCATGCACCCACTCAGCGTAGAGCCGATCCGTGATCGGGATCGTCATAGGCTGCACCGCATGACCTCGCCGCTCGCCCGACTCAACGACCTCGGAATCGCACTTCCGCCCGTCGCAGCACCATTGGCCGCGTATGTCCCAGCGGTACGTACCGGCTCGATCGTGTACACCGCGGGACAGTTGCCGTTCATCGACGGACAGCTGCCGGCCACCGGCAAGGTCGGCGGCGAGGTGACCGGCGACGAAGCGGCCTACCTCGCCCGTACGTGCGCGCTAAACGGCCTGGCCGCCGTGCACGCGCTGGTCGGGCTCGACTCTGTGGCGCGCGTGGTGAAGGTGGTCGGCTTCGTCGCATCGACGCCTGACTTCACCGGCCAGCCGGCCGTGATCAACGGCGCGAGCGAATTCCTGCGCGAGGTGTTCGGCGACGCCGGAGCGCACGCTCGCTCGGCGGTCGGCGTCGCGGTCCTGCCGATGGACGCACCGGTCGAGGTCGAGTTGATCGTCGAGGTGCAGTGACCACGCCGGTCCGCGACGCGTCGACGGTCGTCCTGCTGCGCGACGGCGTCGACGGTATCGACGCCTGGCTGCTGACCCGCGTCACCCAGATGGCGTTCGCGGCCGGGATGACCGTGTTCCCCGGCGGGCGCGTCGACGAGGCGGACCGTGACGTGCCTTGGGCCGGAACACCGGCCGCTGAATTCGCGGCACGGCTGGGCTGTGCTGAAGACGCTGCCCGCGCGCTGGTCGGCGCCGCGGTGCGCGAGACGTTCGAAGAGACGGGCGTGTTGCTCACCGACCCACCGGCCGACCTGCGCGGCGTGCGTGCTGACGTCGAGGCGGGCCGGGTGCAGTTCACCGAACTGTTGCGTGAGCGCGGGCTGGCCGTCGACGCAGGCGCCCTGCAGCCCTTCGCCCGCTGGGTCACTCCCGAGGGCGAATCGCGCAGGTACGACACGAGGTTTTTTGTGGCCGCCCTGCCGTCCGGGGCCGTGCCCGAGGACGTCACGACCGAATCGTCGACCGCGGAGTGGGTGCCCGTCCGAGCCGCCGTCGCACAGTACGAGCGCGGCGAGCGGCAGATGCTGCCGCCGACGCTCGTCACACTCCGGCTCATCGCCGAGTCGCCCACGGTCGCCGCCGTCCTGGCAGCCGCGAGCACGCGCGACGTGGACGCCGTGCGTCCCGTGCTCGGGCGAGACGATCACGGCGTCTACGCCGAACTGCCGGATGGCGCCAGGATCAGGCTCGCACCATGACCGGGCTTTCCTACGAGCAGTTCCGTAAGGTGACGCCGCACGCGGGGGTCGTGCTGGCCGGCAATCCGGGGCCGATGACCCTCGACGGCACGAACACATGGCTGCTGCGCGCCGCCGGAACGTCCGAGGCGATCGTCGTCGACCCGGGCCCGGACGACGCGACGCACTTGGCTGCGGTCGCCGCTGCGGCCGGTCAGGTGGCGGTCATCCTGCTCACGCACGGCCACCTCGACCACAGCGCCGGCGCCCGGCGCCTGCACGAGCTGACCGGTGCGCAGGTGCGCGCGCTCGACCCGGCGCAGCGGCTCGGGTCCGAGGGATTGGCCGAGGGCGACGTCGTCGCGGCCGCAGGCGTCGAGCTGCGCGTGTGGGCGACCCCGGGGCACTCGTCAGACTCGCTGTCGTTCCTGCTCGATCCGGTGGACGGCACGGCTGCCGCGGTGCTGACCGGCGACACGATCCTCGGTCGCGGCACCGCCATGGTCGCGTATCCCGACGGCGACCTCGGCGACTACCTCGCATCGCTGCGGCGGCTCGGCGAACTCGGTCCGACGACGGTGCTGCCCGGGCATGGCCCGGAACTGCCGCGCGCCGGCGAGGTTGCCGCCGCGTACCTCGCGCATCGCGACCAACGACTCGAACAGGTACGCGTGGCCCTCTCCGCTTTGGGTGAGGACGCGACGCCGCGAGCCGTCGTCGAGCGTGTGTACGCCGACGTCGATCCGGTGCTGTGGCCGGCCGCGGAGCAGTCGGTGCATGCCCAGTTGGCCTTCCTACGCGGCGATCGCGGCCACTAGCGCATCGGCGAATCGCGCGATCGTCGAGCCGTCCTCAGCGCCGTGGTGCGGATTCAGTTCGGTGACCGTCAACGCCCTGAGGTTGGGCGCCCGGAGCAACTCGCCGAGCGCGTCCATGACGATGCCGAACGGCAGTCCCTGACCTCGGCCGGCGTTCTCCGACAGGGGCAGGTCGTTGAAATCGACGAGGTCGGTGTCGAAGTGGACGAGCAGGTGGTCGAAGCCCGCCATCTGCTCGCGCGCCGCCCTGGCGGCTGACCGCGCGTCCCGGGCAATTGCCCTGGACGTCGTGAACGGGATGTCGAGGTCGGCGAGCAGGTCACGCTCGCCCGGTGTCATCCGGTTCTGATCGAGCCCGAAGTAGCGGATCCGATCGGGGTGGAGCAGCGGGGTGGTCACGTCGCGCAGCGACCCGGGCGCGCCGACCAGGTGCGAGACGACCATCCAGTCCAGAGCGCCCTCTGCGGTGGTCGACGGAGTGTTCAGATCAGCGTGCAGGTCGACGTAGATCAGGCCGATGTTGCCGACGCGGCCGCTGTGGCCGGCGACGACGCCGAGTTCGATCGAGCAGTCGCCGCCGAGCACGAGTAGCGGCCGGGTCGGATCGAAGACCTCGGCTGTCCGTTGGGCAATCGCTCGCGTCGCCTCGGCGACGGCCTCGACGTTCTGCGCGGTCGGCCGCAGCGGGTCGGGCGTCCAGCGACGGCGGGGCAGGTCGCCGAGATCGTCGACGTCGACGCCCGCCTGCTGGAGCCGGCCGACCAAGCCGGCGGCCCGCAGCGCGGCCGGTGCGTCCTCTTGCCCGGGCGCGAACGCTCCCATGCTGGACGGCACGCCCAGCAGTCCTATCCGTGATCGGGTGACCATCGTTCAAGTTTGGCTGGTTAGCTCGCAACCAGTCAACGACATTAGCCGGTAGTTCGCGATACCCTGCGCGCATGGCCGAACTCGGCAGTCGCGAGGCTCCTGGCCGGCTGGAAGCGGTCCGGGCCTTCGTCAACACCCTCGACCTCGAGGCCGGTACCGATGCGCTGGCCGGCCCGTCCGAACTCGCCGAGCACTTCATCGCATGGCGGCTGATGTCGCCCGGCCGCAGCCTCGGCGCCACCGACATGCGGATGGCGATCGAGCTTCGCGAGGGTCTGCGCACGCTGCTTCGCGCGCACAATGCGCAGCCCGTGCACACCGACCCCGCAGTCGACGTCCTCAACCGCGTCACGGCCCAGGCCGGTTTGCGTCCCGCGATGACCTACGGCGAGTCGGTCGGCTACCACGTGCTGCGCGGGGGAGGCGTTGGCGCACTGGGCGCGCTGGTGGGCATCGTCTATGCCAGCGAGGCGCAGGGAATCTGGACGCGCCTGAAGGCGTGTGCGGCCGACGACTGCCACTGGGTGTACTACGACGCATCACGCAACCGCGCATCGCGCTGGTGCCATATGCAACTATGCGGCAACCGATCCAAGGGTCAGAGCTTCCGGGCCCGGCGCGGCGCCATTCGGGCCACGCCGGGAGCGCCCGCGTCAGCTCGCGACTGACGGTTGCACAGTCTCCATCGCGGCTCGAACGAGCCGGCCGCGACGCCCGCGCCTGTGGAGATCGCGCTAGCCGACGCGGGGACTAGCGCGCCCGCCGAGCCAGACGTTCGCGGTCGAGAATGACGACGCTCTTTCCCTCCAGACGCAGCCAACCGCGGGACGCGAAGTCGGCCAGCGCCTTGTTGACGGTCTCGCGAGAAGCGCCGACCAGCTGGGCGAGTTCCTCCTGGGTGAGATCGTGCGTGACGCGCAGTTGGCCGCCATCGACTGATCCGAACTTCTGCGCGAGCAGCAGCAACTGCTTGGCAACCCGGCCCGGCACGTCGACGAAGATCAGGTCGGCGAGCATCGTGTTGGTGCGGCGCAGCCGGCGCGCGATCACGTGCAGCAACTGGATCGCGATCTGCGGGCGTTCTTGCACCCACTGCTGCAGCGCCGCCTTGGGCAGGCGCGCCAGGCGGGCATCGGTGACGACCACCGCGGTGGCGGTGCGGGGTCCCGGGTCGAAAAGTGACAGCTCGCCGAACTGGTCGGCCGGACCCATGACCGCGACGAGATTCTCGCGACCGTCCGAGGAGCGCCGGCCAAGCTTCACCTTGCCCTCGAGCACGATGTAGAGGCTGTCGCCCGGCTCGCCCTCCTGGAACAGGACCGTGCCGCGCGCGGAGTCGAATACTTCAAACTGGTTGCCGAGTGCCTCGATATCTTCGGGCGCCACACCCTGAAACAGCCCGGCTCTTCGCAGAACCTCGTCCACGTCAGCTCCTTCATGCTCGCGTCAAATGGGTGCGAGCCTGGTCACAGTCGTGCGAATTCTACGGGCATGCCAATCTGCTGTGCGCGGGCTCGTCCGGTACGCCGTTGCCGGTCGCTGGATGGCGGCAGCTGATCGCCGATCGTCCTGCTTCCGAAGGGTCATGCGTCAAGATCAAATGCCAGATTCGATGGGTCTACTGCGGGCGCCGGCGGCCGGACGAGGGAAGCAACCGGTGCAGCGACAGCCGCTGCCGAAACCTGCGCAGCGCGGAGTCAGTGCCCTCGCGCACGAAGGTGTCGAGCTCGTCGGGGTTGGCCTCGTCGAGGAACTCCTCGATCTGACGCTCTGGAGCAGCTCTGTTCAGCGGCTCCTCGACCCGGCCCATGAACAGCATGAAACCGAGCAGGAGCGCCGGGAACAGCAGTACCAGTAAGCCAGCCATGATCCTTCGATTGTGCAACACCTCGCCGCGGCGCAGGTGTCCGGTGGACTTGTCCTACCCTGCGCGTTCGGAGGTGCGCTCTGGGTAGACAACTCGCGGTGTCGGTGCGGCCTCGTAGGCTTGAGCGCTGTGCCGCCCGCAACCGCCGTGCCTGCCCCGGCCGCAGCCGAGTCCCCACTAGCCCTCACCCGGCGCGCGCGGCGCATCAACCGCGAACTCGCCGCGCTGTACCCCGACGCGCATTGCGAACTTGACTTCACGACACCGCTCGAGCTGTCGGTCGCCACGATCCTGTCCGCGCAATGCACCGACAAGCGCGTCAACGAGGTGACACCCGCGCTGTTTCGTCGGTATCCGAACGCAGCGGCTTACGCCGGTGCGGATCGTGCCGAACTCGAAGAGATGATCCGCACGACGGGCTTCTTCCGGAACAAGACGAACTCGCTGATGAAGCTCGGCCAGGCGCTGGTCGATCGGTTCGACGGCGAGGTGCCTGCCACGCTCGACGAACTCGTCACGCTGCCGGGCTTCGGGCGCAAGACCGCGAATGTGGTTCTGGGCAATGCCTTTGACGTACCGGGCCTCACCGTCGACACCCACTTCGGCCGGCTGGTGCGGCGGTGGAAGTGGACCGCGCAGACCGATCCGGTGAAGGTCGAGTCCGAGGTCGCAGCCCTGATCCCGAAGAAGGAGTGGACGATCCTGTCGCACCGCGTGATCTGGCATGGCCGGCGCGTGTGCCACGCCCGCAAGCCTGCCTGCGGTGCGTGCGCGATCGCCGCGCTCTGCCCGTCATTCGGCGAGGGGCCGACTGACCCTGACGTCGCCGCGAAGCTCGTCAAGACTCCAGAGCAGGTAGCGGCAACGGTATGAGCCGGCGGTGGGGAGCGATCAGCCCGAGCGGAGCTCCGGCTTGACCCCGACCGACGGCGCGCTGCCCGAGTGGCTCGAGCCGCTCGTCAAGTCGTTGCACAGCATCACGTTCGCCGATCTGTCCCGCTTCGGTCCGCCGGACGACGGCAGTGGGCGTGAGTCTGCCGTCCTGATCGCGTTTGCCGCGGGCGACGGCGGGCCGGGCGTGCTGCTGATCGAGCGTGCGGCGACGATGCGCACGCACGCGGGCCAGGCGGCGTTTCCCGGCGGTGCCGCCGACCCCGGCGAGGATCCGGAACAGACCGCGCTTCGCGAGGCGCAGGAGGAGGTCGGCCTCGACCCGGCGAGCGTGCGCGTCGTCGCCACGCTGCCCGCTCTGTTCCTGCCGCCGTCCGGGTTCGTCGTGCGGCCGGTGCTCGCGTGGTGGCAGCATCCGCATCCGGTGCACGCGGTGGCGGTCGACGAAGTCGCGAGCGTCGCGGTGGTGCCGGTGGCCGACCTGGTCGATCCGGACAACCGTTTCCGCGTCGCGCATCCTTCAGGCTTTCGCGGGCCCGGCTTCGACGCGGGCGGGCTGTTCATCTGGGGATTTACGGCCGGGCTCCTCGACCGCCTGCTCACCCTCGGTGGATGGGCCCGCGACTGGGACCGGACCCGCTTGCGCCCGCTGCCTTAAATAGCCTCCAGGCTGCCCCGGTACCGTGCCCTCCATGATGATCCGCCGAGCGGGCGCGATGCTGGTTGCACTCGGCCTCATCGGCACTATCGCCGCCTGCTCGAATCGACAGGCATCGCCGAACCGCGAAGGCCACCCCGGCGCCGCGACGGCGTCGGTGGTCAACGGGGTCCAGCAGGTGACGGTCACCGTCGACTCCAGCTTCCGCTTCGACCCGTCGACGATCACGGTGCATGCCGGCACGGTTAAGATCATTCTGGTGCATAAGGGCAGTGGCGCACCGCACGATCTTGCGATCTCCGGCTTCCCCGCTGACAACGTCCCGCTCGCAACCGCCGGTGCCACCAAGTCGGCTACGTTCACAACGCCCTCGCCCGGCACGTACACGTTCATCTGCACGATCCACCAGGCACAGGGAATGACGGGCAAGCTCGTCGTTCTGCCGAGCTGACGCTGGATGAGTGTTGTGGACTGGATCATCATCGTCGCCGCGATCGGCTACGCGGTGGGCGGCTTTCGCAACGGCGCCGTCGTCGGCCTGTTCTCGCTGGTGGGCTTCTTCGGCGGCGCGGCGCTAGGCGCGCAGCTCGCGCGGCCGCTCGGCTCGCATCTGGCCGGTGGGCAGGCGCAGGTGCCGGTCGCGATCGTGTGCGTGCTCATGGTGTCGATGGCCGGCCAGTTGCTTGCCGTGTGGGGCGCCGGGCACCTGCGCGAGCGCATCACATGGCGGCAGGCGCAGGCCCTCGACTCGGGCGTCGGCGCCGCGCTGGGCGTCGTATCGGTGCTGCTCGTGGCCTGGATGGTGGCGGTGCCACTCGCATCGTCGCCGTACCCGTCGCTGTCGTCGGCCGTGCGGCGCTCGACGATCGTGCGCAACGTCGACGGCGTGATGCCCACACCGGTGCGCGACGTGTACGGGTCGCTGCGACGGTTCATCGACCGCAGCGGATTCCCGCCGGTATTCGGCGATCTGCAGAGCACCCGGATCGTCAACGTCGGCCCGCCGGATCCGAAGCTGCTGCGTTCACCCGCAGTCAGCGCCGTCCAGGGATCGGTGCTGAAGATCTATGGCCAGGCGCTGTCATGTGGCCGCGGAATTGAGGGATCGGGGTTCGTCTACGCGCCCCAGCACGTGCTCACCAACGCGCACGTCGTGGCCGGCACGTCCGAGACGAGCGTCGTGACATCTGCCGGGCAACTCGCCGCGCACGTCGTCGTGTACGACCCCCGGCGCGACGTCGCCGTGCTGTACGTGCCGGGGCTGACGGCCAGGTCGCTGCGTTTCACCACTACGCCGTCGGAGACGAATGCGAGCGCGATCGTTCTCGGCTACCCGGAGGACGGGCCGTTCGACGTCCGTCCGGCGCGTATCCGCGACCGGGAAAACATCGACGGGCACGACATCTACGGCCGGGGTTCCGTCGAACGCGAGATCTATTCGATCCGCTCGATCGTGCGCAGCGGCAACTCCGGCGGCCCGTTGATCTCGCCGGAGGGCACCGTGCTCGGCATGGTGTTCGCGACCGCGCTCGACTCGTCCGACACTGGATTTGCCCTTACCGACAACGAGATTGGCGACGACGCGACGGCTGGCCGGTCGGCGACGGTGTCGGTCGGCACGGGCCACTGCACCCCGGGCGGGTAGTCACTGCGCCGGCCGGTCAGAGTCATCAGCGGCAGCAGCGCGAAGACCGCCGATCCCGCGGCAAGTGCCGGGTAGCCGCCGTGGACGAACATGAGCGTCGACGCCGTCGTCGCGATCGTGGACGTGCTCCAGCTGAGCGCCTCGACCGCGCCCTGCGCCCGCGGTGCGTCACTGCCGGGTAGTTGCCGGGCCAGCAACCCGCTGCCGCCGACGATGCCGAGATTCCATCCGTAGCCGAGCACGAACAGCCCGGTCGTGAGCGCCGGCCCGCTCGGCGACGTCGCCGCGAAGGCCGCCGATCCGGCGAGCGTGACGAGCCCGGCCACCATCACCGGGCGCGCGCCGAGCCGGTCGAGCAACCAGCCGGACACCGGCGCGAGGGCGAACATGCCGAGGGTATGTGCCGAGAGCATCGTCCCGATCGTGCCCAGGTGCGCACCGTGCATGTGCATCGACAGCGGTGCAGCGGTCATGACGGCGACCATCACCACCTGTGCCGTGACCATCGTGGCCGCCGCCGAGCGAACGGCATTGCTGCGGAACACGCTTGGCCGCCCGGCCGCGACCGTTCGGGCGGGACGGGTTCGCGGCGCGCCGATCGCGGCGAGCAGCGCGCCGAGGCAGGCCAGCGCCGCCAGCAGGAACGGTCCGGCCATGGGCGAAAGGCCCGCGCGGATCGCGGCGTTCTGCGCGGGCATCATGAGCAGCGGTCCGCCGACCGCGCCCGCCGTCCCGGCCCAGATCACCGAGCCGATCGGGACTCCGCGCTGGTGCTGCGGGTAGAGGTCGGCGGCGGCGTATCGCGACAGCTGCGCCCCGGCGTTGCCGATGCCAAGCAGCCCCATGCCGGCCATCAGCACCGCGATGTTGCCGGCCGGCACGGCGGCGGCCGCGAGCATGGCACCTTCGAGCGCTGCCACGTACCCGGCCAGCAGGCCGGCCCGCCGGCCGTAGCGCGACATCAGCCGCGACAGCACGACCGCACCCAACCCCGTCCCGGCGACCCCTGCGGTGTTGGGCAGCCCGGCCCATGCCGCCCCGAACTGGTCAGCGGCCACGAGCGTGCTGACCGCGCTGGCGCTGGCCATCGCCGCGGTCATCGACGCCGCGGACGTGAACAGGGCCGCCAGCGGCCGCCGCCGTGACCGCGCATTCCAGGCTGTCATGCCAGGAAACGTTAGGAATCCCAATCCGATGGGTGAAGGAGAATCAAACGGCGTTCATCGGAATCGGCTTGTTGAATGTGAAGAATTCACGGCCAATACTTTGCAGATGGACAAGATGATCGACTCAACCGACTGGCGCATCCTCGACGAGTTGCAGCGCGACGGTCGGCTCTCCTTCAACCAGCTTGCGCGGCGGGTGAATCTCTCGGCGCCGGCCGTTGCCGAGCGAGTCCGCCGTCTCGAGGAGCGTGGCGTGATCGCCGGCTACCAGGCGCGCGTGGATCCCGCTCAGGCCGGCCTGCCGCTGACCGCATTCGTGCAGATGCGGTGCACTCCCGGGCGTTGCCTGCTCAAGACGACCAGCGCCGACGACCTGCCGGAGGTCGTCGAGATCCACAAGCTCTCCGGCAACTCGTGCACGATGCTCAAGGTCCGCGTGGCGTCGATGCTGCACCTCGAAGGGCTCTTCGAGCGCATCGGCGAGCACGGCGAGATCAACACCCACGTCGTGCTCTCGACGCAGTTCGAGGGACGCCCGGTGGGGCCGCCGGCCGAGCAGGCCCGAACCGTCACGCCGGCAACCGGCTGGCTTCGCGCCTAGGTCTGTGGCTCATCGGAAAGGCGCCGGAAGCGCGTCTAGGGCAGCTTGGCCCAGTGGATCAGCTCGCCGCTGATCAGCTCGGGTACCTCGTTCTGCGGGAAATGGCCCACGCCGTCGAGGATCCGCCACTCGTAGTCGCCGGTGACGTAACGGCCTGAGCCCTGCGCGGTGCGGGGGAGCACGCATCCGTCGAAGTCGCCGTGCAGGTGTAGCACGGGTGCGGTGACCGGCTGCTGCAACGCGCGGGCATACCGGCGGCCGTCGGTACGCGGTAGCGATCGCACCAGCCACCGGAAGTACTCGAGCGCGCAATGCGCCACTGGGTGGATGCGCAGGGCAGTTGCGTATCGCTCGACGTCGGCGATGTAGCCGGGGGTGCCCCGCCAGCGAGGACCGCTCCACGTGTCGAACAGGTCGCGCACATAGTCCGAATCCCGGGTCAGCCGCGCTTCTGGCCGGCGCGGGATCTGGAAGCTGCGTAAGGCGTACGCCGAGGCATGCGCCTGCCCGCGCGGGTCGGACAGGATCGCCGCGCGCAGTCGCAGTGGATGCGCGGCGCCGAGCACCACGAGGCGGCGCACGACCCGCGGGTGCAGCGCGGCCACCGTCCAGGCGAGCAGACCACCGATGTCGTTTCCTACGAGGACGGCGTCGCGTTCGCCGAGCGCGCGCACCAGTTGCGCGATGTCGGCGGTGAGGTTCGGCGCGTCGTAGCCACGCGGTGTCTTGTCACTCGCGCCGTAGCCGCGCAGATCGACAGCGACTGCGCGGTAACCGGCATCGGCGAGATCGACCAGTTGCTGGCGCCAGCTCCACCAGAACTGCGGGAATCCGTGCAGCATCAGCACGAGCGGGCCGGTGCCCACTTCGGCAACGTGCAGCGCGATGCCGTTTGCGCGAACCATCCGGTGAGTCCACGGCCCGTCGATCAACACCACGGAGTCGTCCGGCGATTTGGCCGCCGGGTCTCTTCCCATCGGCTGATTATGCGTGCTCGTTGGGGCGTTTGAGGGCAGCAATGGTTTCCTTGCCGGTCGAGATGGTGCGCTCTGGTGCCTTTACCCGCTTGACGCTCTTGTAGCCCAGCAGCCCGAGGATGGCGACGAGCACCAGCAGCAAGCCGAACACGATGAGGAAGGCCGCCCACGGCCAGATGCCCGCGGCGATGAGACCTTCGGCGAGCGCGATGAGGCCAAACGTCAACGAAAACAGCAAGAGGACGACTGCGCCGATAAAGAAGCCGATGCCCGCGCCGGCATTCTTGAACGACGAGGTGAGCTCGAGTTTGGCCAGTTCGATCTCGCCGTGCAGCACGGTCGAGAGGTTCTTCGACGCTTCCTGGACGAGCGATCCGATCGACGGCTGAGTGTCCTCTTTGGTCGTGCTAGCCACGATTGCGCTCCTACTCCTCGGTTATGGCGCCGGAACTGGCGGGGCGCCCTGAGGCGGGCCGCAAGTTGCCGCAGATCATTCCAGCCGGGTGGGCTCCGGCGCATCAGGCTCATCAGGCGCGTTCAGCGCTTCAGGCACGTCGAACATGCGCGCCACGGGCACATCGGTCGAACTGTGCACCGCGATCGACAGCGCGATACAGACCGCGACGAGGTCGAACACCGGCTGGGAGATCTTGAGTCCGGCGTCCAGTGCCAGCAGGCCGTAGACGACGCTCGCGAAACCCTTCGGGCCGAACCAGGCCACGGCTGCGACCTCGCGGCGGCTGAGTTTCGCCCGCCAGAGGCTGATTACCAGAGCGGCCGGTCGAACCAGGACGAGCGCGAGGATCGCGACCGCCCACGCGCCGATCGGAACGCGATGCAGCAATTGCGGGGTGAGCAGCGCCCCGAACACCAGCAGCGCGGCCAGCTTGAGCAGTTCCGCGATCAGGTCGCCGAACTCTTCGAATGCTTCATGAGCAGTCGGCGCGATCGTCGCCACCGTCGAGCCCGCCGCGAACGCCGCGAGGTAGCCATTTGCGCGGGTCAGATGGCAGGTGGCGTACAGGATCACGGCGACACTGAAGGCGCCGAGCGGCGCCAACTTCGCCTCACTGCCCGCACCGGGCAGGCGGGCGAGCAGCTGCGCGGCCACCGGCATGGCGATGCCGAGGGCGATGCCGGCGGCAAGTTCGCCGATCACCGTCCAGATGTGGGTTTTGCCGTGCGAGGCCACGGCGATCAGCACGATGACGACGGGCAGCGCGAGGCCGTCGTTGAGCCCGGACTCGACGTTGAGCAACCGGCGCAGGCGCACCGGCACGTCGGTACGCCCGACGATCGCCGAGGCGAAGACCGGGTCGGTCGGGGACAGGATCGCGCCGACGAGGAAGCTCGCCGTCCAGTCCAGTGGGGTGCACGCCTTGGTCAGCAGGGCTATGCCGACGAACGTCAATGGCATGCCGAGGCCGAGTGCGCGGCCCGCGGTGCGCCCGGTCGCCTTCAGCTCGGGCAGGGCGGCGCGCATGCCGTCGGTGTAGAGCACGCTGAACAAGGCGAGGTCGGCCAGGGTGACGACGACCGGATCATGCGGCTTGATGTCGATCCACTGCAGCCCGCCGTTGCCGGTCAGCGCGCCCGCCAGCAGGAACAGCAGCGCGGTCGAGAGCACGGTGCGCGCCGCGAAGCCGGAGACGAGGACGACGAGCAACAGGGTCGCGCCGAATATGAGGGTAAGGGCCACTCGGCTCACTTTCCGGTCGTTGGGTACCCAATCGCCGACCAGACTTCCCGGCACGCCGCGGCACAGCGTACAGACCCTCAGCCGATCGCGCCGGGTGACGATCCGCGCTGGTTGCGTATGGCGCTGCCGTCTGCTCTGCTCGCCCGCGTGGACCACACCAGCCAGGGCATCGCGAGCGCCGACCTCACCAGCGAGCGGCTCATCCTGCGGCCCGTCACTTCTGATCATGTCGACGCGATCATGGCGGGCCGACGCCTCGCGGGCTGGGCCGACGACTACCCGGATGCAGGTGATCGCGTCATCGCGGGCCTGCTCACCAGGCGCGGCGTTCCGGCCGGTCGCGACCGGGACTTCGGGCAGCGCGTGATCATCGAACGCTCTACCGATCTTGTGGTCGGCGGCATCGGATTCTTCGGGCCGCCTGACGATCACGGGCGTACCGAATTCGGGTACGGGGTCGTGCCCTCGCGACGCCGTCGTGGCTACGCCACCGAAGCGGTGCGTGCGCTGCTGCGGTTCGGACTCGGCGACCCTTCGGCGGCTGAGTTGTTCGCCGGCGTCGAACTCGACAATGCCGCGTCGATCCGGGTTCTCGAGAAGGCCGGCCTGCAACGCATCGACGAGACCGACACCGAGGCCACGTACGCCCTGCGTCGTTAACCCTTCACACCGGGATAAGCCGGGACTCACTACGGTCCGGGAGCATGAGATTACGTGCATTCACTCCGCTGCTCGCCGCGGCCGCCGTGCTCGTCGCTGCGGTGCCGGCCGACGCCCGTCCACATCAGTCCGCACCGTCCTGGCGCCTGACCGCCACCGGAAGTACGGCCCAGTTCCGCGGCCTGGCCGCGGTCGACCGGAACGTCGCGTGGGTGGCCGGCGTCAAGGGCACCGTGCTACGCACCGTCGACGGCGGGAGGCACTGGCTTGACGTCTCGCCCGCCGGCGCCAGTGCTCTGGAGTTCCGCGACATCGAGGCGTGGGACGCGCGGCACGCCGTCGCGCTGACGATCGGGGTCGGACCCGACTCGAGCGTGTTCCGCACGTCCGACGGCGGTGCCACCTGGCAGCAGACGTTCGTCAACGACGACCCGAACGCCTTCTATGACTGCATGGCTTTCTTCTCCCCGCGTGACGGACTGGCGGTGAGCGATCCGGTCGGGGGCAAGTTCCGGTTGATCGCTACTCATGACGGTGGACGGTCCTGGTCGGTCGTCGACCCGGCCGGCATGCCGCCCGCGCTGGACGGCGAATTCGGCTTCGCGGCAAGCGGAACCTGCCTGGTGACATCCGGTCACGACGCGTGGATCGCCAGCGGCGGGGGCAGTTCATCGCGGGTCTACCACTCGCACGACGGCGGCCGGACCTGGACCGTGGCGCCCACCCCGGTGGCCAGTGGCGCGTCGGCGGGCATCTACTCCCTCGCTGTGTCCGGGCACCGCGATGTGGTGGCAGTGGGCGGTGACTTCACCGTCCCGAACGGCAACGTCGATATCGCTGGACGTTCCGGCGACGCCGGGCGCTCGTGGGCGCTGTCGTCCACGATGCCAGGTGGCTACCGCTCGGGCGTCGCGTTCACCGGCCACGATTCACTCGTGGCCGTAGGGCCAACCGGCAGTGACGTCTCGTTCGACGGCGGCCGCGACTGGTCGACCTTCGACACCGGCTATTTCGACACCGTCCAGCGGGGCCGCGACGGGGCGGTGTGGGCGTCCGGCAAGGACGGGCGGGTGGCCACGCTGCAGTCCTGACGTATGCGATCGTGCAACGTCGGGCGCGCTCACAACGCCAGACGTTGCACGATCGACGAGGCGGGGTGGCGCTGAGTGGCCAGGTACCTGATAACGGGCGCGACCAGAGGCATCGGCCGGGCGCTCGTCGACGCGCTCGCACCGTCGCACGAGGTGATCGCGCTGGGGCGCTCGGCAGCGGCGCTCGATTCCCTGCCGGTGAAGCAGCGCATCGTCGCTGACCTTGCGAATCCCGCGGCGCTTGCCGATGCGATTGCGCCGATCGACCAGTTGGACGGCGTCGTGCACAGTGCCGGCATCGCCGTCCTGGGACGTGTGTCCACTGTGGACACTGCGGAGTGGACGCGGCAGTTCGTGGTGAACGTCGTCGCCCCGGCGGAGTTGACCCGCCTGCTGCTGCCCGCGTTGCGTGCGGCCGGCGGTTCGGTGGTGTTCGTCAACTCCGGGCAGGGACAGCGCGCCAAGCCGGGATGGGCCGGCTACGCGGCCAGCAAGTTCGCGCTGCGCGCGCTTGCCGATGCGCTCAGGCTCGAGGAGCCGGCGCTGCGCGTGACAACGGTGTACCCCGGACGCACTGCTACCGACATGCAGCGTGGAGTGCGTGCGTTCGAAGGCGTCGAATACGTCGAGGCCGACTACATCCGGCCGTCGACCGTGGCCGCCGCGATCGCGCAAGTGCTTGCCGCGCCGCCGGACGCGATCACGACCGAACTGACGCTCCGCCCGCGGGGCTGACGTTCATGGTGCCGACCGGCACCCGCCGGCCGGCACCATGATCATCCCGACTATTCCTCGGTGGTGGCGGTGGGGAGTTTTTCGGTGATGAGGTCCATGACGGTGGAGTCGGTGAGGGTGGTGACGTCGCCGAGTTGGCGGTTTTCGGCGATGTCGCGTAGGAGTCGGCGCATGATTTTGCCGGAGCGGGTTTTGGGGAGTTCGGGGACGACGAGGATTTGGCGGGGTTTGGCGATGGGGCCGATTTCGTGGGCGACGTGTTCGCGCAGGGTTTTGGCGAGGGTGTCTCCGTCTTCGGTGGTGCCGCTGCGCAGGATGACGAAGGCGACGATGCCTTGCCCGGTGGTGGGGTCCGAGGCGCCGACGACGGCGGCTTCGGCGACGGTGGGGTGGGAGACGAGGGCGGATTCGACTTCGGTGGTGGAGATGTTGTGTCCGGAGACGAGCATGACGTCATCGACGCGGCCGAGCAGCCATAGGTCGCCGTCGTGGTCTTTCTTGGCGCCGTCGCCGGCGAAGTAGTAGCCCTGTTCGGCGAAGCGGGCCCAGTAGGTGTCGCGGTAGCGGGTTTCGTCGCCCCAGATGCCGCGCAGCATCGCCGGCCAGGGTTGGGTCAGGACGAGGAATCCGCCGCCGCCGTTGGGCACGGGGGTGCCGTCGTTGTCGACGACGTCGGCGGCGATGCCGGGTAGCGGGCGGGTAGCCGAGCCGGGTTTGGTGGCAGTGATCCCGGGTAGCGGGCTGATCATGATGGCGCCGGTTTCGGTTTGCCACCAGGTGTCCACGACCGGGGTGCGGTCCCCGCCGATGACGCGCCGGTACCAGATCCAGGCTTCGGGGTTGATCGGCTCACCCACCGAGCCGAGCAGCCGCAGCGAGGACAGGTCGTGTTGGGCGGGGATCTGCTCGCCCCATTTCATGAAGGTGCGGATGGTGGTCGGCGCGGTGTAGAGGATCGAGACCTTGTACTTGGCGATCATCTGCCACCAGCGGCCCTCGTGCGGGGTGTTCGGGGTGCCCTCATACAGAAACGACGTCGCCCGGTTCGCCAGCGGCCCGTAGACGATGTAGGAATGCCCGGTCACCCAGCCGATATCCGCCCCGCACCAATACACATCCGAGTCGGGCTTGAGATCGAACACCGCGTGATGGGTGTAGGCGACCTGGGTCAAATACCCACCCGTCGTATGCAGAATCCCCTTCGGCTTACCCGTCGTCCCCGAGGTGTACATGACATACAACGGATGCTCCGCGTCATGGGCCTGCGCCTCGTGCTCGACGGACTGCCGCTCCACCAGCTCATGCCACCAATGATCACGGCCCTGCGCCCACGCCACCTCCTGCCCGGTACGGCGCACCACCAACACCGACCGCACCCCCGCACACGACCCGAGCGCCTCATCCACCGCCGCCTTCAACGGCGAGGCCGCACCACGCCGATACCCACCATCAGCAGTGATCACCACCCGCGCGTCACAATCAGTGATCCGATCAATCAACGCCTGCGCCGAGAACCCCCCGAACACCACCGTATGCGGCGCCCCGATCCGCGCACACGCCAACATCGCGACCACCGTCTCCGGGATCATCGGCATGTAAATCGCGACCCGATCGCCCTTCACCACCCCCAACTCCAGCAGCGCATTCGCCGCCTGACACACCTCATCCCTCAACTGCGCATACGTGATCGTGCGCGTATCACCCGGCTCCCCCTCCCAGAAATACGCCACCTGATCCCCATGCCCAGCCTCCACATGCCGATCCACACAGTTATAAGCAACATTCAGTCTTCCGCCCACGAACCACTTCGCGAACGGCCGCTCCCACACCAACGTCTGCGACCACGGCGACGCCCAATCCAACCGCCGCGCCGCCGACTCCCAAAACGCCAACCGATCCCCCGCCGCCACGCCATACACATCAGCCTTCACATTCGCCGCACCAGCGAACGACGCATCCGGCTCGAAACGACGCTCCTCACGCAACAGATTCGACAGGGTCTCGTCAGACACGGTTACCTCGCACTCGTCGATGGGCTCTTCCTTCGCACCGTAGTAGGACGCGGTGAGTGACGAAACTGCCCGGTTAGCCTGCTTGGGTGACAGATCCGCTAGCGCCCCTTCTCGACCTGCCGGGGGTGGCGGACGGTGTCGACCGTGCGCGCGCCGCCGTTGACGCTCTGCTCGGCAACCGGGTCCTGCGGCGCCGCTCGGCTGACGTCTCGGCCGAGTCGTCGCTGCGCGGGGCATGGGCGTCCGCCTGCCTGGCCGGAGCCGACGTCGAACTCGACGACCTGCGGTCGGGCAAAGGGCTCGACCAACCAGTGGTACAGGGGGCGTTGCGGGCACAGTCGGCGATCGGGACGCTCGCCGACACCTGGACGCGGGCGCCCCGCCAGGCGCTTGCCCGGCTGCACGCCCTGGCGGCCGCCGACGTCGCCGACGCATCGCTGCTCGGCCGTCCGACCGCCTCGACCGAACGCATCGACACGCTCATGGAGGTGCTCGCAACAACGTCAGCGCCGGCGGTCGTCGTGGCGGGGGTTGTGCACGGCGAGCTGCTGTCGCTGGATGCGTTCGCGCCCGTGTCGGGTCTGGTAGCTCGCACGTCGGTGCGGCTGACGCTGGTGGAACGCGGGCTCGACCCGAAGTCGCTCGTCGTCGTCGAGGCGGGGCATCGCGAGCTTCGCGCCGAGTACGACGCGGCGTTGCAGGCCTACCGCGAAGGGACGTCGGCGGGCGTCGCTGTGTGGTTAGGCCATTGCGCCGACGCAGTGGTCGCGGGCGCACGAGAGGCGATGGCGATCTGTGAGGCTATTGCCCGAGGCTGACGCATTGGCCGGACGTGGACGGCGGCGCCGCGTGAGCGACGCCGCCTGAGCACTGTCCGTCGGGTTACCAAAGCGTGCACCTGTCCGCATGTCAGACGCGGGCCGGCTGGCGGTCCGCGTCGACTCACCTATGGCGTGGTGGGTTCGCCGCGTGGGTGCCCGGTGGACCGTGTCGGTTGAGGGTCGCTGGGGGCTGGACCGCCATCGACGAACCTCGTCCGTAGTGCTCATTTGACGCCGTGATCGGGCTCGGCACAAGACCTTCCGGCGGTGTAATTCGAATGAAAACGCTATGCGTCGGTCTTGATCACGACTCGTGATCAACCTGCGGCAGTCAGGTCGGTCGTGCGCACGACCTCGCGGACGATTTCGCGCAACAGTGGCAGCGCCGGATTCGCAGCGTCCGGACGCCGGACCAGCACAACTTCCGCTTCGTCCCCGGCCAGCGGAACGAACGCCACGCCGCTGTCGCGCAAGCTGCGGGACGACAGCGGCAGCCGCGTGACGCCGACACCGGCGGCGACGAGGGCCAGCAGGTTCTGCGGGCTTGCGCCGCGCTGCACGACGCGTGGGCGATAGCCGGCCCGCGCGAAGTCCGCGTCGTACTTGCGGTGCCATGGCGGCCAGGACGCCCTGGGCGTCAGCACCCAGGGCTCGTCGGCGAGTTCGGCCAGCGTCAGCTCGTCCCGGTCAGCCAGCGGGTGTCCCTCGGGCAGCACGGCCGCGACCGGTTCGCGCAGAACGACCTCGGTGGCCAGGTCGTCGACCAGCGGTGGCCGGCTCAGTCCGGCGTCGATGCGGCCCTCGCGGATGCCTGCGACCAGGCCGGCGATCGGCACATCCTCGGCACGGAGGGCGATTGTGGGCTGCTTGCTGCCGAACATCCGCACCACGGGCGGCATGAGGTAGTTGGCGACGGAGGACAGGAATCCGACGCGCAGGTCACCCTGCTCGCCGCGCGCGGCGCGGCGTACCGCATCTGCCGCGCGTTCGGCCTGGGCGAGCACCGGCCGCGCCTCGCGCAGCAACACCGTGCCTACGGCGGTGAGCGCGACTCCGCGAGAGTGGCGGTCGAACAACGTGACGCCGAGCTGGGCCTCCAGGGCCTTGATCTGTTGGGACAGGGACTGCTGCGCGATGTGCAGCCGCTGCGCGGCGCGCGTGAAGTTGCCCTCGTCGGCGACAGTTACGAAGTAGCGCAGGTGGCGCAGCTCGGGCGTCATGTCGCTCACCTGCAGGATTGTCACAGGCTGCGTCTGTGGCGACCAAGCAGATTTGTGTTTCCACTGCGGCCTGTCCGCTGCCTAGCGTCTATTGCCATGTCCCCACGAATTTGGCTTATCACCGGTAGTTCATCAGGCTTCGGCCGGCATCTTGCGCAGGCGGCGCTGCAGCGCGGCGACCGCGTCGTCGCCACCGCACGGCGGGCCGAGACGCTTGACGACCTCGTCGCGTCGGCACCCGATCGCGTGCTGCCCCTCCCGCTGGACGTCACGAGAGCCGAGCAGATCGAGGCGGCGGTGGCGGCAGCCATCGGGCGGTTCGGCCGCATCGACGTGTTGGTCAACAACGCCGGCTACGGCTCGGTGGGAGCGGTTGAGGAAATAGACCTGGCCGACCTTCGCGTGCTGATGGAGACGATGTTCTTCGGCGCTGTCGCGCTCACCCAGGCCGTCCTCCCGTACATGCGCGCACAGGGGAGCGGGTCGATCGTGCAGATGAGTTCGATGGGTGGCCAGCTTGCCGGTCCTGGCTTTGGTGCCTACTGCTCGGCAAAGTTCGCATTGGAGGGACTGTCGTCGGCGCTGACCGAGGAGGTCGGGCCGCTCGGCGTCCGCGTCCTCATCGTCGAGCCCGGTTCGTTTCGCACCGAGTTCGGTGGGGGACGCCTGCACCGCTCACGCGAGATCGACGCCTACGCCGGCACGGTCGGCCCGACGCGCGCCTATATCGATTCGATGGACGGCACCCAGCCCGGAGATCCGCGCCGGGCGGCCGAGGCCGTGCTCGTGGCGCTCGACGCGCCGAACCCGCCGCTGCGCCTCGCACTTGGTGCCGACGCCGTCGAGGCGATCCGGGCTGAGCAGGTCCGACGCCGCGCAGATCTTGATGCGTGGGAGAAACTCAGCCGTGACACCGCCGTTGGATCACCCGCGTCCTGGTCGACTCGAGGGCCGGGGGGTTGACCGGACCGCTTCCTGGTCGAGATCACCAGATGTCCGCGCGAAATCGGGTCACCTGAGCCGGGAAGCAGCATCAACGACCCCCTTGCCTGATCACCACCGCACAAGTGCCCACCCAGCACCCCACGAGCACCCAGGCGTAACTCGCGACACCGTCCCAGCACCTAAGTCGCGTCGCGGGTGCCCTTGCGGCGGCTGGTGTACCAGAGCAGCCCCGCGGCGGCGACGCCTGCGCCCGCCAGCGAGATCGTGGCCGCCGGCTTCGGTGGGCGTAACCCAGAGATGCGCTCGCGCAGCGGCACCGCATTGCTGAACGTGAGCATCGGCCAGCCGCGCTCGAGGGCCGCCTTGCGCAGGGCGCGGTCGGCGTTGACCACGGCGGGATGGCCGACCACCTCGAGCATGGGCAGATCGGTGGACGAATCGGAGTAGCCGTAGCAGGTCGACAAGTCGTAGCCGTGCATGTCGGCGAGGTCGCGGATTGCCTGCGCTTTCTCCGGTCCGTACACGTAACGAGCGATCTCACCGGTGTACTTGCCGTCGTCGACGACCATGCGGGTCGCGATGATCTCGTCCGCGCCCACCATGGCCCCGATGGGCGCCACGACCTCTTCCCCGGACGAGGAGACGATGACGACGTCACGACCGGCGGCCTTGTGTTGCTGGATCAAATCGACCGCCTCGTCATAGACGAGCGGGTCGATGATGTCGTGCAGGGTTTCGGCGACGACATCGCGCACCTGCGAGACATCCCACCCGGTGCACATGGCAGTGATGAAGTCGCGCATGCGATCCATCTGATCCTCGTCGGCGCCGGCGAGTGCGAATACGAACTGGGCGTACGCGCTCCGCAACACGGTTCGTCGATTGATCAGGCCGCTTTGATAGAACGGTTTGCCGAAGGCCAGGGTGCTCGACTTGGCGATGATCGTCTTGTCGAGGTCGAAGAACGCTGCGGTCTTTGCCACGTTAATCGAGGATACGGACGGTCGCTGATGACCGCGCGCCGCCACCGGATGGGTGCTGCGGGCGCTGGTTAGCGTCCCGGTGTCAAATCGGCCGTCCACAGGACGGCGTGTCCTCCACAGATGGCCGGTTGCCGTGGTTTCGGCGCGCAATGGCCGCTTGGCTTGGTTCGTGGACGGGAATCCTGCGCAGAACTGGCCGATCGTCGGTGTCGTCGGCGGATGCGGCGGCGCTGGGGCGAGCACCTTCGCGTGCGTGCTTGCGGCGACTGCCGCACTGGCCGGCCCAGCAGTCCTGGTCGATCTTGACCCCGTTGCCGGTGGCATCGATGTGCTGCTCGGTGTCGAGGGCGTGCCCGGGGCTCGGTGGTCCGGCCTTCGGTTAGGGGGTGGGCGCCTCGATCCGCAGGCGCTCGCTGAAGGGCTGCCGCGATGGGGATCGGTTGCCGTCCTGTCGGCCGACTCCATGCCCGATGGCGACGCTGTTGCGCAGACCCTCGAGGTCGCCAGCAGGGTCGCGCCGGTGGTCGTCGATCTCGGCCGCTGGCAGTCAGCAGCGCGGTCGGCGGCCGTGGCCCGATGTGCCTTGATCGTGCTCGTGTGCGGGTCTGACGTGCGATCAGTGACTGGAGCGCGCGCGGTGGCAGTTGCGTTGGGCGGTCCGACCATGGGTGTGCTCGTCGTACGGTCAGGACGCGACCCGGCGCCTGCACCGCGCGTCGCGGGGTTGGTCGGCGCGCCGCTCGTCGGTGTGGTGCCTTCCGCCCCGCGGCACGACGACGCGCCACTCGACCCGCGATCCCTGCCGCGCGCAATGGCCAGAGTGGCGCGCGGCGTGCTCGACGCGATATGCGGTTTCGAGGTTGCGGCATGAACGCCGAGGCGCAGTTCGTCAACCGCGTGCGGCAGCGTCTTGCCGAATCCTCGGGCGCCGATGTCGGCGTCGTGGTGCGTGCCGAGTCCACCACCTCGGTGATCGCTGATGACGCGTCCCTGGCCGCGCTCGAGCGTGACGTTGTTGCCCAGCTGTCCGGCGCGGGCCCGCTCGAGCCGCTCCTTGCCCTACCGGGCATTACCGACGTGCTGGTCAACAGCCCAGACGAAGTGTGGCTCGATCGCGGGCGTGGGCTCGAACGCGCCGGTGTCACCTTCCGCGACGACACCTCGGTACGCCGGTTGGCTCAGCGGCTGGCGGCCGTTGCCGGACGCCGCCTCGACGACGGTTCGCCCTTCGTCGATGCCGCAATGCCAGATGGCACCCGGTTGCACGCAGTGCTGCCACCCATCACGCCGCACACGACATTGTCGCTGCGCGTCCTGGCCCGGCGCCGCTTCGAGCTCAGCGAGCTGGTCGAGGTGCGTGTGGCCGCGCTGCTTCGGGCCATCGTCGCCGCCCGGCTGACCGTCGTGATCAGCGGCGGCACCGGTACAGGCAAGACAACGCTGTTAGGCGCGTTGCTCGGCTGCGTATCACCGGCGGAGCGTTTGGTGGTGATCGAAGACGCCACGGAGCTGGTCACCTCGCACCCGCACGTGGTGCGCCTGGTGACCCGGACGCCGAACGTCGAGGGCTCCGGAGTGGTTGGCCTTCGCGACCTGGTGCGCCAGGCGTTGCGGATGCGCCCGGACCGGTTGGTGGTCGGCGAGTTTCGGGGTGCGGAAATCGCTGAATTGCTCGTCGCTTTGAATACCGGTCACGAAGGCGGCGCCGCGACGCTGCACGCCAACACGGCCACCGATGTGCCGGCCAGACTCGCGGCTCTTGGTGCCCTAGGTGGTCTCTCGCCGTCCGCGGTGGCCAGCCAGGTGGTCAGCGCGCTCGACGTCGTGGTGCAATTGCGTCACGGCCGCTTTGGCGCGCGCGGAGTCGCCGAGATCGGCCTGATCGAGCGCAGCGGCAACGACGTGCAGGTAGTGCCGGTCTGGTCGTGCGCCAATGGGCTGAGCGCTCGGGCGGCGGTGCTCGCCGAGCGCCTTGCGCACCGTGGCATCGACACCGCGGGCCTGCTGCCATGAGTCTTGCGCTGCTAGCGCTCGGCTTCTCCGCACTCGTCTGGCCGTCGCCGCGTCTCGGTGACGTTCGCATGCGAGGCCTGATCGACATGGCAAGGCTCGCCCCGCCGATCACCACCCTTCGCCGACGGTGGCAGTTCACGCTGCCATCGCGTGCGGTTGGCCTCGTAGCTGGTGCCGTCGCTGGCGCCGGGGCGATCGTGTGGCGCGGTCCCGCGGTCGGCGTAGCAGCCGCGATCGCAGTCGCGCTTGCCTCGGCGGGTGTGGCCCGTGCGGCGACGCGCCGGTCCGCCCGCACGCATGATCGTGACCTGTCTGCGGCACTGCGATTGCTGCGCGCAGAGCTTGACGTCGGCAGCTCCGGGCACTCTGCGCTGCTGGCGGCGGCGGCCACGGCTGGTGTTTACCGGCCCGCGTTCGAGGCATGCGCGCAGGCCGCGCGCGACGGCGACGACGTGGTTGCCGCCATCTCGACCTCAGGCACGGCCACGCCCCGTGAGCTACTGCTCGTTGCGCAGACGTGGCAACTGGCCGACAGTCTCGGGGTGCCGATCGCCGACGTGCTGGCGCGCGTCGACAACGACGTGGCGGCCCGCCGGACTCAGGCACGTGTTGTGGCATCGGCACTTGCCGGTCCTCGCTCGTCTGCCGTGTTGCTCGCGGGCTTGCCCGTACTGGGCATCCTGCTGGGAACGGCCATGCGAGCGCACCCGCTTCGCGTGCTGTTCGATTCGGTTGGCGGTCAGCTTCTGCTGTGCGCCGGCGTTCTGCTCGACGCTGCCGGTGTCTTGTGGACCAACCGCCTCATCACGTCTGCGGAGCGGTCATGACCGCCGTGAGATGGACCCGCGCATGAGCCTCGCCTTCTGCTGGCTGGCGGCCGCAATCTGGCTTTCGGCGCAACGGCAGCAACGCCCGCGCCCGCCTCGGCGGGGCCTGTCGCTCGACGTGCTGCGCTGGCTTGCGGCCGGCCTCGTCGCCGCCACCGCTGTGGTTCTACTCGGGGCCGTCCGCGGGGCGGTCCTGGCTGCCGTCGTGGCGCCGGTCGTCGCTGTCGGCGTGGGCCGCCTGGGCGCACGCGTGCATTCGAGCGACGCGAACAGCGAGCTCGGGCGGATACCCCTGGTACTCGACGTGATTTCAGCGACCCTGCGCGTCGGTCAGCCCCTTGCGGTGGCGCTGGTTGCAGCCGCGCCCCTGGCTGGTGCGCATCTCGATGCCGAGTTACGTCGGGTCGCTGGACTTCTGCGCTATGGCGCCGACCCCGCGACTGCATGGGGCTCGCTCACTGCCCCGGCGCTGGCGCCGATCGGGCGAACCGCTTGCCGCAGCGCTGAAAGCGGCATTCGTCTGGCGCGCGGCTTCGAACTGCTCGCGGCCGAGTTGCGCGACGAACGCCGGGCAGCCGCCGTAGGTCGGGCCCATCGGGCAGGCGTCTGGGCGATGGCACCGCTGGGCCTTTGTTTCCTGCCGGCATTTGCCTGCCTGGGCGTACTGCCCGTCATCGTGGGCATTGCCCACGACGTTCTCGACGGCACCGGACGATGAACCGGCGCGCGTCCCGGGTCTTAGCCGGTCGGCGGCTGCGGCACGAGCGTCGGGTTGCCGAGCAGTGCGATGGCAGCGGCCTCCGAAATCGGGCGGGAGAACAAGAAGCCCTGCGCGAGCAGACATCCCAGCTCCCGCAACGCGGCCTGTTGTGCGACGTTCTCAACGCCTTCGGCCACGGTCCGCAGGCCAAGCGATTGGCTCATGCGGATGATGCTGCGGGCGAGCGCGGGTGTCGGCTCGTCGATCCCCAAGCGTTCGACGAAGCTGCGATCAATCTTGATCGTGTCGATCGGCAGACGCTGCAGATGACCGTACGACGAGAAGCCGGTGCCGAAGTCGTCGATTGCCAGGTGCAGGCCGAGGTCTCGCAGAGTGCGGAGTCGGTCGATGAGCGTGACGTCGTCCGCCAGGACGCTCTCGGTGATCTCCAGGCACAGCGCCCCGGCGGGCAGGCCCGATTCCTGCAGGGCCGCCCGGACCACGTCGACGATGTCGTCATGCTGGAGTTGGCGAGGGGAGACGTTGACGCTCATCGTGATCTCGCGGCCGGCGCTACTGCGCATCACCATCGCGGTCATGCAGGCCTCGCGCAGCACCCACGCCCCGATCGGAATGATCAGGCCGGTCTGTTCGGCATGCGGGATGAACTCGTCGGGCGAGGTGAGGCCGCGGGTGGGGTGCTGCCAGCGAATGAGTGCCTCGAAGCCGGAGACCTGCTCGGTGTCCACTCGGACGATGGGCTGATACAGCAGGATGAACTCGCCGCGTTCCACTGCGCGCCGCAGCTCAGAGCGTGTGGTCAGCTCCTGCTGCACCTGCTCGTGCATGTCGGGGTGGAATCGCCGCCAGGTCGCCTTGCCCTCCGCTTTGGCCGCATACATCGCAAGATCTGCGTCGCGAAGCAACTGGTCGACATCGCAGCCGGTCGGGTCGGCCACCCGGATACCGATGCTGGCGTGTGCGTGCACTTCCGCGCCCGGCAGCGTCACCGGGGTGTCGAGCGTCGCAAGTATCCGGCCGGCAATCGTCTCGGCCAGCGCCTCGTCATCGACGACAACGACAAACTCATCGCCGCCGAGACGGGCCAGACTGTCGGTGGCCCGAGTGCAGTGCCGCAGGCGTTCGGCGACGACAACCAGCAACCGGTCGCCCTCCTGGTGGCCAAGGCTGTCGTTGACCGCCTTGAAGTCGTCGAGGTCCACGAGAAGCACCGCCGGCCGCACGCCCGTGTGCGCGGCCTCTTCCAGAGCGGAGATGATCCGCTCGCGCAGGCCCGCTCGATTGGCAAGGTTGGTCAATGGATCGTGGAATGCCCAATGCGACAGCTCAGCCTCGAGCGACTTGCGCTCCCTCACGTCGCGCAGGTTCACAACGATGCCGCGCACATCGGCTACGTGCAGCATTGCCGTCGCGGTGGCTTCGAGGTCAACCCAACCTCCGCCCGCATAGCGGCAGCGGACGTCAAGAGTATGTGCCCGGCCGTCGTCAGCGGCGTGCGCCAGCCACACGAGCAGCGCCTCGGCGTCCTTGGGATGAACGAGATCGACAATCGGAACGCCGGCAAGGGTCTCCGGATCCAATCCCAAGATCCGTTCGGCCGCCGCGTTCACTGTCCGGATAGCGCCGTCGGCCTCCAACACCAGCACGATGTCTTGCGATCCCTCGATCACCGCTTCCGCCCAGCCGCGCTGATCGGCGTCGAGGGCGAAGCCTGCGGTACTGGCCAGCACGGCAAGCAGGGACCGGGCGCTCTCCACCGCGTTGCCGGTCACGGCAAGGACGTAACGGGGACGCCCCCGTCGCGCGATTGGTATCAGCAAGAGCCGTTCGCCGTTCGCCGAGCCGTGCGGGCGAACGCCGAATGCGGCGTGTACCCCGACTTGGCTGACCGTCTGCCCGGTCTCGAGGGCGGCGCGGGAGAAGTCGGGCAAGGCATCAGGCGCAATCGCGAGCGGTTCGTAGGCCACGAGCGAGCCGCCGCTGTGCACGGCGACGAGTCCGGCCTCCGACGCGATCAGCAGCGCCGCGCCCGCGCGCCGATCGGCGCCAAGCAGCGCGACGGCGGCCTGACAGGTCGCGGCGTAAACCTCGTCGCGATCCGTGGCAGCGCCGAGCCGCCGACCCGCCTCGGCGAGTACCTCGTGTGTGCGTTGCTCCGCCTGCAACGCGCCTGCCTTTGCGTTACCGGCCATCGGCGGACGCTTCCAGCATCTGGTGCGACACGTATACCGCGATCGGTTCGCGTACGCCGGACAGCATCACGGCATAGTTGGCCAGCCGTGCGAGCAAACTGGGCGTCAGCTCGTGACCCTTGGCGATCAGTTTCAAGCCGTCCAGAGTCACCACATCGGCGGAGAGCACCATCCCCGGCGCCAACTCCGACACAGACATCTGGCACGGAACTCGCGACGCCCGGTCGGCGAGCACCAGTTCGAGGGCGTCGAGCAGGGCGGGGTCGTACACGCCGCCGCGCGCTCGTAGTGCTGCAAGAGCCTCAGCCGGCTCTATGCCTGCGGATTCCAGGGTGTCGAAGTCCGATGCGAGTCGTAGCACGCGGCCGCCGAACGGTATTGCAGCGCCGGCGCGCATGTCGGTCGAAGCCTGGCCGTCGAACTGCGCGCCTTGGCTCAGAATGGCCGCGCGCACCTCCTCGATACGCGGAATCCCGGCCAGCATCCGGTCGGCGATCCGCGGCAACTGCTCGATGAGGTCACGCTCCTCGTGCGTAAGCGGTCCGCCCCGCTCGGCCCGTTCGAGTACCTCAGCGGGCACCGCAACCGCCCCGAGCTGGGCAAACATCGCGGCCAGCTCGACCTGCCAGGCCACCGGTTCGCGGCCACTCGCCTGCACGATTGGGGTGACGAGACTTCGCAGGCGCATGGCGCGCTCGAACGTGGCGGGATTGGCGAGGGCCAATACATCAGTAAGCGCGCGCACGCTGCCCCGGAGGGTGTTCTCGAGCAGGTCGCGTTCCGCTGTGATGAGGCGGTACTGCTCGACACCCGCTTGCAACGCGTCGATGAGCTCGTCGCGACCGCATGGCTTGAGCAGCAGCCGGATGATTCCGCCCTCGTTCACAACCGCGGCCGCGCTGGCCAGGTCCGCTTGCCCGGTCAGCAGGATGCGTGACGTGTCCGGGGTCGCGGCTCGCGCAGCAGCAAGGAAGCTGGCGCCGTTCATCTGCGGCATCTGGAAGTCCGACAGCACGACCGAGTACGGCCCGGCATCGCGAATGCGCTCCAGGGCCAATGCCGGGCTCGCGGCCGTCTCGACCGAGAATTGGCTGCGCAGTATCCGGCGCAGGCCGTCAAGCACGTGCGGCTCGTCGTCGACCAGCAAGATCCGGGCAACCGTCGCGTCGCTCATGGCTCCACCCGCTCTTCGCGCGAGCGCTCATCGCTTGGATTCGCTGAGCTCCTCGCTCGCTGGCGCTCGCTGCGATGCTCGCTCATGGCTCCACCCGCGGAGCGACATCGACGAGCGACCAGTCAGCGCGCACGAGGTCGGCGTCGAACCAGTCTTCGTTTACAAGGCCGATGCCATCCGCACCGGGATCTGCGGTCGGGCACACCTCGGCGAGATGGCGGTCGGCGATCATCCTCGAGACCCGCACGGCGTCGGGCACCGACATCGGCACGCTCAGATCGGCGCACGGTCGCAGGTCGTGCGTAGCCACTGCCTCGACGATCGTCGTCGGGATGCCCCAGAGGCTGAGCAGATAGGCGCCCGCCTGCGCGTGCGTGACGTTGTATTCGTCGCGCTCCAGATTGGCCGCGGCGCCACCGTGCAGGTCGGGCGCGGCGAGCAACCGCTCGAAGGCGGCGGGTCGGCAGATGGCGAAGACGAGTTGCCCGCACTCGGCGACGAGCGCCGCGCTAAAGGCATCGGTGGCCTGGTCGGATCGCACCAGTCGCGCGGCGATCTTGGCGGACAGCGACGCGTGCGCGTTGACCCGATCGAGCCACGCGCTCGTCGCGTCACCATGCCGGACCGGTGTCGCAAGCTCCAGCATCAGTGAGATCGAACGGATCGTGCGCAGCCCGAGCCGGATAAGTGCCTGGTGCACTGAGGTGATCTTGGTGCCGACCCCGAACAACGACGAATTCGCCAGTTGCAGCACCTTGATCGTCAAGCCGATGTCACTTTCCACGACCGCCGCCATGTCGCGCGCATTGCTGCCCGATGCGTCGACCACGTTGCGCAGCCGCGCCAGCGTGCCCGACACCCATGGCAATGCATCGATGCCGCTGATCTCGGCCCGGATTGCCTCGCCGTCGAACGCCTCGCGTAACCACAGCGCCTGCTCGATCGCAGCGACGAGGTCGACCCGGCTGCAGGGCTTGTCGAGCAACCGGTGCGCCACCGAGACCACCTTGAGCAGGTCGTCGGCATCGGTGTGCCCGGACAGCATCAACCGGCCGGTGTCGGGCCACTCATCGCGCACTGCTCGCAACAGTTGTCCGCCGTCCATGCCCGGCATCCGGAAATCGGCGACGATCACGTCCGCGGGCGCAACCGCCATTGCCGCCAGGGCGGCGGGCCCGCCGTCGACGAAGTGCATGTCCCAGATGAACCGGTGTGAGCGCAGGTTCCGGCGCATACCGTCGAGCACTCTCGGCTCGTCGTCGACGAACATCACGCGAATCATCAGACGAGCTCCCCCGCGAAGTCGGCGTCGTCGACGCAATCGACGTCGTCGATGCGGCCCGTATCCGGCTCGCTGCGATTCTGCACAGGCAGGCGAACGGTGAAGGTCGTGCCGACGCCCTGCTCTGAGGTGAACGTGATCGAACCCGAGTGCCGGTCGGTCACCAGTGCATAGGCAAGCGCCAGGCCCTGCCCCGTCCCGCGACCAACCTCCTTCGTCGTGAAGAACGGCTCGAATATGCGCCCGGCGATCTCTGCGGGAATCCCAGTGCCCGTATCGCTAACCTCGATGACGGCGGCTGCATCCTCGAGATACGTCCGTACCGTGATCGTCCCCCGCCCTGCGCCGCGCTCCGCCTTGTCGGCGATGGCGTGCGCGGCATTGACCACGAGATTGACCAGCACCTGGTTGATGTCGCCCGGATGGCACCACACCGGCGGCAGATCGCCGAGCTCGACGACCACATCCGCTACATGCTTGATCGTATTGCCCGCGACGACGAGGGTGTTCTCGACGGCGAGATTCAGATCGGTCGGCGACTTCTCGTCCGCACCCGGATGCCCGAACGCCTTCATCGCTCGAACGATCGCCGCCACGCGGTCGACCCCTTCGAGCGTCTGCGCGATCGCCTGCGGCACTTCGGCGGCCAGGAACTCGACGTCGATCGTTTCGGCCGGATGCTCCGCCGACCTCATCAGGTCATCGAAAGCGTCGCCGAGGAAGCGCACATTGTCGCCGACGAACTGGATGGGGGTGTTGATCTCGTGCGCCATTCCGGAGGCCAGTTGCCCGACTGACTCGAGCTTTTGGGCATGGCGCAGTTCGACCTCCAGACGCGTCCGGTCAGTGACATCGCGCAGGTTCGCCACGATTCCCCGGACGGCGGGCAGGTGCTGCAGATCGGTGAGCGCGGCCTCCATGAGGCGGTAGGAACCGTCGCCGTGACGCATCCGGAAATGCAGCGCCCGCGGCGCGTCGTCGCCGGATGACACTTCGTGCAAGCGGGCCGACACCGCAGCGCGGTCGTCGGGATGCAGCAGATCGGCCAGCGAGGTATCGATCAACTCCGTGTCAGCTCGCCCGATGATCGCGAGCGAGGCCGGGCTGACGTAGCGGAATATCCCGTCGGCGTCGAATACCAAGGTCAGGTCGGATGAGTTGCGGATCAGCGCGCGTAGGCGGTCGGCGCCCGCGAGTTCGGCAGCCTGCTCGAGATCGAGTGCGGCCCAGCGGCGCCGCGACGACGCGAACGTCAGCATCAAGCCGATCAACAACGTGCCGACGCCCCCGATGATGATCACGATGTAGCGGGCGACGTTGTGCTCGGTGCGTCCGGCGCGAGCCGACATCAAGGCCTCGGCGGGAAGCAGCAGACCGGTCGTGGTCGCGACCGTCGGGCTGTTCGGCGCGTCCGAGCCCAGCCGCTGGTAGGCGTCGGTCACCGCGCTGCGGTCCAGTCGCTGCGCCTCGTCGAGGCGGTTCTGGGTGATCAGGCTGACCTCTGCCACCACGTCTTCATTGAGCGTGTCGATGGCGGCGTCGATCGGCCCGCCGAGGGACGGCGCGAGCCTTTCCAGAGTGTCGCCCTCGGCGGTGAGCCGCGCGCGCAGCACGGCATTGTCGCGGACGTCTGCCGGCGTCATCGACCCGCCGACGAGGAACGGGGCCGGGTGAAAGCGAACCGCGTCGGCCAGGTGCGAGATCCGGATCAGCGAGATCTGCGCGAGGCGTTGCCGGGTTTCTTGCCGGCTGAGTGCCAGCACACCCAGGACGGCCGACACCACCAGGCCCGCTGCGACGGCCACCACGAGTGTGGCGGTGAGCCTGCGGCGTAGCGGCGACGAGGTTCGAGGCGTGCGGCGCCGCTGGTTCGGGTGAGCCCTCCCAGCACTCAATGAGCGCCGCACCATCAGGGGTACCTCCGGTAGTCGTCCCGGTTCGGTGATCTGTCCTGACAAGCACGGAAACACCGAGCCGGCTCCACGCGGTCCCCCGACCGCCGCCCAAACCGCCGTAAGGAAGCTGTTTGGTCTGTGTATCAGAGAGAGTAAGCGATCTTGACCGCATCTCGCTAAGGCCTAACGTCCTAGCCACGCGTGTCACGTGCCATTCGTGACTCGACAACCGATATGCGCGATCCCGGCCCCGCTTCATGCTCTGCGTGCGTGACGCTGTTGGCGACGATCCGGTCGCGAGCACCTCGGATGCGGGTCATCTCAGCTCCGGCCGGTCAGGATCGCGGCGCCTTCCGGCACGGCCGCCTGCGGACCGATGGCCGCAAGGCCGGCCTCGACCAGCGCGACGCGCGCGTCGAAACCGTCGAGGTCGAGCCAGGCGCTTGCGACGGGATAGATGATTGCGCCGAGCGCGGCGGCCGTTCGGGCCTGCCGGGCGGGCGAGGCGTAGGTTCCGGCGAGCACGACCGCCAGTCGCCGGATGCGCGCGGTCCAGGCATCGGCCGGGTCCAGCGCGTCCCGAGCGCCGACGTCGCCGACGAGCAGTTCGACGGTCGCGCGGTGATCGAGGACGAGGTTCGCGAACTGGCGCAGCAGGCGCTGCCGCTCGACCGCTTCCGGAGCGTATCCGGCAGATGCCAGCAATTCGTCGAAGGCCGTGATGCACGGTTGCACAACGGCGGCGAGCAACTCCGCCTTGGAGTTGAAGTGGTGCAGCACGGCGCCCCGGGTGAGGCCGACCTGGTCGCCGATCTGCTGCAGGGTCGCACCCGGGTAGCCATGCGTGCGGAATCTGGCGAGAGCCGCGTCCCGGATGGCAGCCCGCGTCTCTTCCGTGGCTTTACGCACTGGGTCCTCTTCTACGAGCCCGAAACCGGCATGCACGCGCGGCCTCCGTCGCGCCGCGTCTTACGTATCGGCAGCGGCGCGGCCGACTTGACGCGCTGGTCAATCGATCTCGTGAGCGGACAAGCGCCCGGATCAGACCTTGTCGGTCTCGTCGAGATATGCCGCGGCAACCCGTTTCGGGACGACCATGCGCCATGCGTCGATGACGAGTTCGGTCAGTTCTGTGACGTCGACGGCGGCCAGCCTGACGCGGACCCAGTTGTAGCGCTCATCCGAGCGGAGCGGCATCAGGAACTTCTCGGGATCGCTCGCGACCAGAGCCACCCGCTCCTCGCGTGGGAATCCGAAGCCCATGATCGTTTCGTCCCGAGACATCGATGCATAGACGAGCCGCCCGACGCGGAACTTCACCCGGTCGCCGACGACTCGTTCCTCGGTGCGCGGAAGGCGGAGCGCCACGCGCCGGACGTCGTCAATCGTCGCCATGGTCTGGCCAAGCCAAGCGGGGCATCGCGAACTCCTGTCGGTCAGGTAGCCACTGTGCCCGCTGCCACCGACAACGCCCTCGGGTTCGTTGATCATCTCTGCCGACCGTGCCAACGACCGCGTCCTGAGCAGAGATGATCAAGCTCTGTGGCCCGCCGAGGCCGCCGAAATAGCCGAGACAGGGCCGGATCCGCGCGATCGTGCTGGCGCGTTAAGCAGCTGTAGGCTGCGGACGGGGTGACCTGATGACTAGTTCCCAGCCGGAAGAGACGCCGCTGCTTCGGCGCATCCGCGAATCGGTGATCGGCGACGACCAGGTAATGCCCGGGCCGTACGGGCCGCGGCGCGTCACCTACGCCGACTACACCGCCTCGGGCCGCGCGTTGGGGTTCATCGAGGACTTCATCCGCGACGAGGTGCTGCCCCGGTACGCGAATACGCACACCGAATCCAGCGGCACCGGCCTGCAAACCACCCGGCTGCGCGAAGACGCCCGGCGAATCATCCGGGACAGCGTCGGCGGCGACGACGACACCGTGGTCATCTTCTGCGGATCCGGCTCGACCGGCGCCATCGACAAGCTGATCGGCATTCTCGGGCTGCGCATCCCGGCCGAGCTCGACGACACCTACCAGCTGAGCGCCCAGATACCGCCCGAGCAGCGGCCGGTCGTGTTCATCGGTCCCTACGAGCACCACTCGAACGAGCTGCCATGGCGCGAGTCGATCGCTGACGTCGTGCTCATCCCGCAGGACGTGGACGGGCACATCGACATCCCGCGACTGGAGCAGCAGTTGATCGCGCACGAGGCACGCCCGCTCAAGATCGGCTCGTTCTCCGCGGCGAGCAATGTCACGGGCATCGTCAGCAACACCGACCGCGTCTCGGCCCTGTTGCACGAGCATGGCGCGTTGTCGTTCTGGGACTTCGCCGCGGCCGCGCCTTACGTCGACATCTGCATGTACGGCGAGCGCCCGCGCGCCTATAAAGACGCCATCTTCGTCAGCCCGCACAAGTTCATCGGAGGGCCCGGCACGCCGGGTGTCCTCGTCGTGCGCCGCGACCTGCTGCACAACCGGGTGCCCGACGTTCCGGGCGGTGGCACCGTCGCCTACGTCAATCCCACCGAGCACCGCTACCTCGACGATCCCGCGCAGCGCGAGGAGGGCGGTACCCCGGCGATCATCGAATCGATCCGGGCCGGACTGGTCTTCCAGCTCAAGCAGGCGGTCGGCGTCGAGGTCATTCGCGAACACGAGGCCTACTACCTGCGCGGCGCCGTCGATGCCTGGACGCAGGAGCCCGGCATCGAGATCTTGGGCAACCTCGACTCCGAGCGGCTCTCGATCGTGTCGTTCGTCGTGCGGGCACCGAGCGGGCGCTACCTGCACCACAACTACGTCGTAGCCCTGCTCAGCGACCTTTTCGGCATCCAGTCGCGCGGCGGTTGCTCGTGCGCCGGGCCGTACGGGCACCACCTGCTCGGCATCGACATCGAGCGCTCGCACGCGTTCGCGCACGAGATCGAGCACGGCTGCGAGGGCATCAAGCCGGGCTGGGTACGGGTCAACTTCAACTACTTCATCTCTGAGGCAGTGTTCGACTACGTCATCGACGCCGTGCGGCTCGTGGCCCGGGATGGTTGGCGGCTTCTGCCCGATTACCGCTTCGACCCGGCCAGTGGACGCTGGCGCCATCGCGCCGGTGCGGTCGAGCCGCCGCTGCGTCTCGCGCAGGTCGGCTACGGCGCGGACGGCGCGATGAACTATCCGCGCTTTGACGACCGGGCCCCGGAATCCGCGCTCACCGAATACCTGGATGCGGCGCGCGCCATCTTCGCAGCGGAGCCGAGCCCGGCGCCTGACCTGTCGACAGGCACCGCAATGTCCGCGGAGTTCGAGCAACTGCGGTGGTTCGAACTACCGCCCGCGTGCCTGATCGAGGCGTGACCGTTCGTCTGTTGAGTGGTGCGTTTCGGTTCGAGTGGTGCGGTACAACGCACCACTCAAGCGAAACGCACCACTCAACGGGGGAGAGCGGCCGGGGCGCGGCTACCAGCGGTCGTGCACCAGGGGGCGGATGCGCCGGTCGTAGAGCTCGGCGATGGCACGCATCGTGTCGTGCGGCAACGGGTCGAGGGTCGCTGCCGAGTCGTTGCCACGCACCTGCCCGACGTTGCGGGCGCCGGGAATCACGGTGGTCACGCCCGGTTGCTGGATGATCCAGCGCAGCGCCGCCGCGGCTGGGGGCAGACCCGCTGGCAGCAGGTCAGCGAACTCGCGGGAGGCGTCCACGCCGGCGTCGAAGGGGATGCCGGAGAACGTTTCGCCGACGTCGAAGGCCTCGCCATGCCGGTTGTAGTTGCGGTGATCGTCCGCGCCGAACGTGGAGTCGTGCGTGTAGCGCCCCGACAGCAATCCGGAGGCGAGCGGCACGCGCGCGATGATGCCGACGCCGGCCGCCGCCGCGGCGGGCAGCACCTGCTCGAGCGGCTTCTGCCGGAACGCGTTGAGGATTATCTGCACGCTCGCGACCCCTGGCCGGGCGATGGCTGTGAGTGCCTCGGCGCAGGTCTCGACGCTGACGCCGTATGCGGCGATGCGCTGCTCTTCGACGAGGGTGTCCAGGCTGTCGTACACGGCATCCGTCGAGTAGACGGAGGTCGGCGGGCAGTGCAGTTGCACGAGGTCGAGCGTGTCGACGCCGAGGTTCGTCCGGGACCGGTCGGTCCACTTGCGGAAGTTGTCGAGGACGTACTCGTCGGGTACCTGGGCGACGCGCCGTCCCATCTTGGTGGCGACCGTGATCTCGGTGTCCGGGCGCCCCCGGCGGAACGCGCCGATGGTTTGCTCGCTGCGTCCGTCGCCGTAGACGTCGGCGGTGTCGAAGAAGCTGACACCATCGTCAGCTGCGGCGTCGAGGACGGCTGCAGCGGCAGCGTCGTCCACCGAGCCCCAGTCGCTGCCGAGTTGCCAGGTGCCCAAACCAATGACTGAGACGCGCCGCTTCGTGCGGCCGAGTACGCGTTGTTCCATAGCGTCACTCTTCCGCATCACGCGTAGGCCACATCTCCCGGCTGATCGCAAACCTGGACAACGCCGACTCGGGCGGGCTTGTCCGTGCTTCCCATGTGGCGTCTGCAGGTTCATTCTGTGCAAGACGCCACGTGCGCCGTCCTGCCCGGCCAGCGGGCGTGACGCGACGGGCGCAGAAGAGGGGGTGGCTCGAGTGAGCCTGCTGGACAAGGCGAAGTCGATGCTGTCGAAGAACAGCGACAAGGCCGGCGGCGCCATCGACAAGGCCGGGGACATGTTGGACCAGAAGACCGGCGGCAAGTACGCCAGCCAGGTAGACGCCGCGCAGGACAAGGCCAAGGACCTCATCGACGGCGACAAAGACACGGGTACAGGCACGGACAAGGGCACCGCCTGAGCGCACGGTCCGGCCAGTAAGCGGCGCGTCCTGAATTCGCGCCGCGAAATGTGTTGTCAGGCCGGCAGCTTGCCGGTGAGCAGGCGTTGCAGCGTTGGTGCGATCAGCGCGATGACCTGCTCGCTCGACGCGCCGGCGAGTGGCTCCACCGCGAGGACGTGTCGCACCAGCACGATGCCGAGCAGGTGCGACGCCATGAGGCACGCCCGTAGCTCACCTTGATCCTGACCGAGAGCCGCCACGAGGGGCGCGAATAGCTCGGTGACCAGGAACTCGCGCAGCAGTGCGGCCGATTTCGGGTCGGACGCGGCCGAGCGGAGCAGGCCGAGCAGTGGACTTTGCTTGGACTGCTGGTCCCAGGTTTCGGCGAACAGCCGGCTCACCCGTTCGCCGACTCCCCGGCGGTTGCCCTTGAGTACCTGCGGCAGCACGACTGCGGGGTCGAACGGCCACTGCACCGCCTCGACCAGCAGGTTCGCCTTCGACCCGAAGAAATGGACGATCAGGGGCGGCGTGACGCCGGCTTCGGTGGCGATCGCCCGCAGGCTGGTGTCGGCGTAGCCGGATTCGGCGAACTGGCGGCGCGCTGCCTCGAGGATTGCGGCTCTCGTGCCGGAGTCGCCATGCCCTCGTCCGCCCCTGCGGCGTCCTGACCTGTTGCTCGTCATCGAATTCGTCATGTCTCCGATCTTGACACAAAAAACTGACCGCGTACAGTTGATCGCGTTCAATTGAACGCGATCAGTGATCCTTTTGGAAGGAGCCATGATGGCCGAGGACACCCAGATAGAGACGGGACCAAAGCTCGTCCCGAGCATTCGTCGACCAAATCCGATTCGGCGCGCTGCGCTCGCGCTGGCGGGCTCGTTGACGCTCATGTTCACGTTCGTCGCGCTGTTCCTCGCGGCATTCCACGATCCGGAGCCGAATCGGGTACCGGTTGCGATCGTCGGTTCGCTGGACAATGCGCGTCAGGTGCAGCAGCAGATCGCGCGCACCGGCCCGGGCTCGATCCACGCCGTCGCCGTCGCCACGACCGCCGAGGCGCGCAGTGCCATATTGCACCAGCAGGTTCAGGCCGCCCTGGTGATGGAGCCGGGGCATCCCCGCCTCATCGTGGCGAGCGCAGCAAGCGTGCTCGAGACCGCGGCGCTCAAGCAACTCGCCGCACGTGCGGTCGGTCCGGATGCGGCGGCTCTCGTCGTCGACGATCTACGCCCGCTTCCCCGCGGCGACTCGAAGGGCATGTCGACGGTGTTCGTGGCATTCGGCGTGACGATCGCCGGCATCGGAGCCGGCATCGCACTGTCGATACTCGGCCGCGGGCTACGCACCCTGCACGTGCTGGCGGCCCTGCTCAGCCTGGGCGTGCTCGCCGGTCTCGGCGTCGCCGTCCTTGCCGACCCGGTGATCGGCGCCCTCACCGGAGCGTTCTGGCCGGTGGCCGGCGTGGTCGCGATGCTCGTGGTAGCCGTTGCGGCGTCCGTGTGCGGACTCGGCCGCCTCGTCGGACCACTCGGTCTCGGGCTCGGTGTGCTGGTGGTGCTGCTTCTCTCGGTCTCGTCGGCCGGTGGGCCCCTCGGCTACTACATGCTGCCCGAGTTCTACCGCGCGATCAGCCAGTGGCTGCCGACCGGCACCGCGATGACTGCGATCCGTCACGTCGTGTACTTCGACAACCAGCGCATGCTGCACTCCCTGGTCGTGCTGGCGGTGTGGGCGGTCGGCGGTCTGCTGACCGTCGCCGTGGGCCGGCTGCGCGTGCAGCGTGAGCCGATCGGCCCGGGTCGCCACGCAATGGCACGCAACCTGCCCTTGGCGCTGAGTTCGTGAAAAGGGTGCTTTCGCCTTGAAAGGATCTGGTCGGTGTGCCCGGTAGCGGCCGGCACACCGACCAAAACGTCTGCTGCGGAGGCTGATGTGAGGCGTACCCGAGTGTTCGCGGCGGCCGTGCCGACGGCAGGCTTCCGATCACCGCCCGGTCGTGGCCACGCTCGCGCTGCGCCGCGGTTGAGCCGTGCCGGGGAAGATGTCGCCCGGCAACGGTCGCTCCCGCCCGGCACTAGCATTCGACTGTGGCTGATCAGACGTCGACCGACGTTGCCTCAGCGGTGCTGGTGGGCGGTGGCATCCTGCTGCTTCTCGTCCTGCGGGTAGGGCTGCGGATCCTTCACGGACGCATGCGATTGTTCACCGTCACGGTGGCCGTCATCTTCTTCATTTGCGCAGCCGCGTACCTGATGGGGGCCGGCAGCTAGCGCCCCGACAACGTCACTCCCACCGCGAGGCAATGCCCTAGTCGCTGGGGCGGGGGAGTAGCCCGTGCCGGTAGGCGTAGCTGACTGCACGGGCCCGGTCGCGTGCGCCGATCTTGGCCAGCAGATGGTTGATGTGGCTCTTGACCGTTGCCTCGGTGACGACGAGCCGCTCGGCAATCTCGACGTTGGACAGCCCATCCGCGATGAGTGCGAGCACCTCGGCCTCGCGTGCGGTCAGCCCGTCGGGCAGTGGCGGCTTGTCGGCGGGCGCCGTGCGGCCGGCGATGGCATCGACGAGATGATGCTGCACGGCCGGGTCGATCACCGCCTGGTCGGCCAAAACCTGGCGCAGCGCATGGTCAATCTCGGCGGCGCCGGCGTCCTTCGTGAGGTAACCCCGTGCGCCTGCCTGTAAGGCAGCGATCACCGACTGATCGTCGGCGTACGTGGTGAGCACGATGACCTTGACGTCCGGCTGCGACTCGCGCAGGCGGCGCGTCGCCTCGACACCGTCGCAGCGCGGCATGCGCAGATCCATCAGCACAATGTCGGGACGCAGCTCGCCGCTCAGCGCGACAGCCTCGTCCCCGTCCGCCGCGGTGCCGACCACGTCGACGCCAGGGAGCAGCCCGAGCACGAGGGCGAGACCTTCACGCACGACGCGCTGATCATCGGCCGCGAGCACGCGGATCGGATCGCTCACGGGCCAACCTGCGCTTCGCGCTCGTCCCGTCTGACCGGCATGAACCAAGCGCAGCTACCCAGCTCGAACATCATGCGGGCATCTCGAGTTCCACCCGAAAGCCGGTCTCGGTGGGAGCGGCGGTAAGGCTGCCACCGACGAGTTCAGCGCGCTCGCCCATGCCGGTAAGGCCGTAGCCCGCTGGATCGGCGCGGCCGTTCGGCGCGCAGTCAGGCGCGTAGTCCTCGACGGTGAGCCGCGCCCGGTCACGTTCGTAGGCCAGGTGCACCATCACCCGCTGCGGCTGGGCATGTTTGGCGGCATTCGTCAGCGACTCCTGCGTTACGCGGTACAGGGCGAGCTGCGCCTCGGCGCTGAGCGGTCGCTGCTCGCCGACCACCGTAAGGTCACAGGCGATCCCCGTATCGCGCTGGAACTGCGCGGTCAGCGCGGGCAGTTCGTCGGGCCCGGGTAGCGCATCATCGCGCAGCATTCCGATCGCGTGCCGCGCCTCGTCCAGCCCGGACTTGGCCAATTGGTGCGCGCGATCGATGGTGGCCGCGAGGACGTCCTTCTCTTGGCCACTGCTCGCCAGCATCCGGGCGCCCTCCAGCTGCAGCATGAGCCCCGACAGCGAATGCGCGAGGACGTCATGCATCTCGCGGGCCAGCCGCTGCCGCTCGGCCATCGCGGCGGCCTGCGCCTGAGCCTGTCGGGTCTGCTCGAGTTCGACGACCAGCTCCTCGGCCTGTTCGTTTGCCTCGCGCAGCCGGTGCGCCATGAGCAGCACGGCGTAGAAGCTGGCCATCGCGATGCCGGTGAGCAGCCCCGACACCGCTGGCCGGCCGCTTCCGATTCCCGCCGTCATGACGGCGAGGAACACCAGCACCGACCCGGCCAGAGCGGTGCCCAGGCGCGCCGGCATCCGTCGGCCAACCAGAACCACAGCCACGAACAGCCCGAGCACGCCAGGACCGCCCGACTGAAAGCGCACCAGGATCACGCTGCCGGCGACGAGGATGCCAACCAGCGCGGGTCGAACCCACGACGCTCGGCGCACGGCGCCGAGCGCGCCGAAGGCACCGACGCAGAATGCGACGAGCGCAATCGAGACCCACAGGCCGTCGCCGTGCAGCCCAGGATTGGGCTTGGTCTCCACGGCACTGAGCACCGTCAACGCGACGATGAGTGGCCCGGCAAGGCGCAGCCATTGCCAGGCCACGTCCTGATGCGCACGCGCGCGGCGCAGCGCCTCCAGAGTCGGCGCCGCTCGCCCTGGAGGCGCTGAAGGGGCTCTAGCCCGCGCGCCAATCACGAGGAAGACGATAAGCCGCGTTTCGCCACGGCGTCATCAGCCGTCGAGTGAGAACCGCCATCAGCCGGTGGGTTGAGATCCGTCCACCCAGGGTCGGAGGACGCAGATCAACTGCCGCGCCGATGCCATCGGCGCCGCCGCGTGACAGCGTGGCAAGGGTCAAATCAGCACTAACAGCAAGGGATTGTGATGCTGCGACTGTTCGGAATACCGCCTGCTGGGCGAGCGCTGGTCGGGGTCGTCCTGCTCGGCATCGGGATCGCCGTACACCGCGTGCCCTTGATGGCGATCGGCGGTGTCGTTGTCGTCCTGGGCATCGTCGGCGCGGTGTCGCGCGGCCGTGATCGAAGCGGTACGAACCGCCGATGAGTGTCGTGACCGTCGAGCGCCTCACGACGTGCTACGGCGAATTTGTCGCTGTCGATGACGTCAGCTTCGAAGTCTCCGCGGGTGAAGTCGTTGCGGTGCTGGGCCCGAACGGCGCGGGCAAGACCACCACGATCGAAACCCTGGAGGGATTCCTCGAGCCGACCTCGGGCACGGTCCGGGTCCTCGGCGCCGATCCCAGCCGTGGCGGACGGGCGTGGCGAGCGCGGGTCGGGCTGGTGCTGCAGTCCACCAGCCTGGACGCCGAGGCGACGGTGCACGACCTGCTGGCCGTATTTGCCGGTCTCTACCCGAGCCCGCGTCCCGTCGCCGAAGTCCTCGAACTGATCGACCTCGTCGACGATGCCCGCGCGCGAGTCGGAACGCTCTCGGGTGGCCAGCAGCGTCGCGTCGATCTCGGCCTTGCCATCGTGGGCCATCCCGAGATTCTGTTCCTGGATGAACCCACCACCGGGCTCGATCCCGAGGCGCGACGCCGGTGTTGGGCCACGATCGACAACCTCACGGCCACGGGTACGACCGTAGTGCTGACGACGCACTACCTGGACGAGGCCGATCACCTTGCTGATCGCGTCTTGATCCTGTCCGCCGGCCAGCTCGTCGCCGACACCAGCCCGGCGCGACTGCGGGCTCGGAGCGGGCCCACCACCGTCCGATTTCCGCTACCCGACGACGCTCCGATCGCTGATCTGCCGGCGCTGCTCGCTGCGTGCGTTCAGCCGGCGGAACAAGCATTGCGTATACACACGGTCGACGTCACCGCTCATCTGCGTGAACTCGTGTGCTGGGCCGACCGGAATCGACTCGATCTGTCCGGGCTCGAAGTAGGCCCACCGAGCCTCGAAGACGCCTATCTCGCCATCGCCGGACACTCACTTGCGGAGCCCGATCAGCATGCCTTCTCCGACAGTTCTGCCTGACCCAGCCGCGCTGCCACGGATTGCGCCGTTGCTTGCGGGGCAGTTGCGTCACCAGCTCGGACTGCTCGTTCGGACGCCTCGGTCGATGAGCACCGGCATTGTCTTGCCGGTGCTGCTGCTCCTGCTCGCCGACACCAAGGCTCACGTGTCACTGTCCCAGCTGGCGGGGTACGCGGTTCTCGGCGTCACCATGACCGCCTGGACAACACACGGCATCGGCCTTGTCGCTTCTCGCGAGGCAGGAGTGCTCAAACGCTGGCGCGCCACGCCGTTGCCGCCGTGGTGCTACTTCACCGGACGTATCGCGGCGACCGTGCTGATCGCCGTGCTGTCTGGCGCAGTCGCGGTGCTCGCCGGCGTCCTGTTCCGCGCCGTTCATCTCGATGCAGATCGAGCGTTCCCCGTTATAGCGGCGCTGATTCTCGGTGCGATCGCCTGCGCCGCGTCGGCTACCGCGCTGACCGGGTTCGTGCCGACGGTGGCTAGCGCTTTCCCGATCCTGGGCCTGACCTACCTGCCGATAGTGTTCGTGTCCGGGGTGTTCGGCTCACCAGACAACGAACCGCATTGGCTGATGACGCTTGCGACGTACCTACCGGTCGAGCCGATCGTCCATGCGACGGACCATGCGCTGGCGTACGGATCCTTGCCGATCCGCGATCTGGCCGTGCTCGCAGCGTGGGCAGTCTCGGGCATCCTCGCTGCTCTCGTCACGTTCCGCTGGGAGCCCACCCGGCCGCGTCGTCGCTGACTTTCGAGGTCAAAGTGCTTACTGCACAGGGGATTGTGAAGCAGCGCGGCAGGCGGCGAGTTCTCGACGGTCTCGACCTCGACCTCGCGTCTGGCTCGTGCACCGTTGTCACCGGTACCAACGGTTGCGGGAAGTCGACGTTGTTGCGGATCGTCGCCGGGCTGACGCGTGTGGATGCGGGGCAGATGCGCGGCCGGCCGCGACGAGTTGGCTACCTGCCAGAGCGATTCCGCCCGCCCGGCTCGCTGGACGCTGCGTCATACCTGTGGCACATGGGACGCCTCAAGGGCATGGCGGCGACGGATATCCGACTGCGGAGCGAATTCCTGGCGAACGCGTTTGCCCTCGCGCCTGGACTCGGCGTCGATCTGGAGACGTTGTCGAAGGGAAACCTGCAGAAGGTAGGGGTGATCCAGGCGTTTCTCGCTCCGGAGACGCTTGTCGTGTTGGACGAGCCCCGCACAGGACTCGATGAACAGAGCAGCCGGACGCTCGACGAGCTGATCAGCCAGACGTGTGCACAAGGCGCCGCTGTCTTGGTGAGCGATCACCAACCCGTCGTCGGGACGCGGATGTGCAGGCTTCATGACGGTGTCCTGCAATGGCCGTCCACTGTCGTCGACGACTTGACGACGTTGATCACGCTGCGCCGGCGCGACGGCGCAATCTCCCATCGCCAACCACGAATCGACGCTGCCCATCGGATCAGCGCAATCGATGGCGCCGCAGTCGCGGTTCATGTCGCGCCGGCGGACTGCGATCGCGCGCTGGTCTGCGTCATCGAGCAGGGCTGGTCGGTGTTCGAGGTCCGCAACGTCCGGGCAGGCATCGTGTGTTGAGCGCCGTGCGCTACTTCAGCATCGGATGCATCCGGTCGCACCGGTGGTTCCCGCCTGCGGTCACTTACGGACTCGGGCTTGGCGCCACGGATGCCGCGGGTGGGCCGATGTTGCCCACTCTCGCCACGTCCGCCGCGATCCTCTTGCCGATCGCTGCCTGGCTGACGGTAACGACGCTGAACTACGAGGACGCCGCACAGGCATCGATCACTGCCGCCTCGCTGGGCGGTGTCGTCCGGGCGCGGATAGGCAAGCTGCTCGCCGCGTTGCTCGGATCGATCGCCCTTGTCGCCCCGTCATTGGTGCTTGCGTGCGCGAGCAATCACGCCGACTTCGGAACGCGTGCCATCGGCACCGGTCTGGCGATGCACTTTCTCACCGCACTCGCCGGCGTCAGCATCGCGAGCCTTTGCGCACAGCCGCTGATCCGCAGCCGGGGATGGACCGCGGCGCTTCTGCTCATGGCGACAACGGCCTGCCTTCTCATCCCTGGTCTGCCGCCGGTGAGGGCGCTTCTTCAGCTGGTCGATTCGGACCGCCCGCGGCATCTCGAAGGCGGGCTCGTCCGAATCGGCGTCGAAACTGTTGTCGGTGCGACGCTCTGCGCGATCGGCTCGGCGACGCTTACCCGCCGGACGAGTTGATCCGCGTCCCCCGCAGATCAGCGGTCACGGCCGCGCAGCATCAGAGCTTTGACGAGGCAGGCCAGCGCTGCGGTCGAGGCCAGCAGTCGGACGATGTTCCAGGCGAGCCACGGGCCTTCGAACTGGTCGAGGACGTGTGACGGATCGGCGATGCGGTCCGGGCCACCTGCGTCGGCGAGCTTGTCGTTGAGCGGCACGCTGAACGCGCTGGTCGTGACCAACGTGATGGCCGACAGCACGAAGGACGCCGTGGTCCAGCGCAGCATGTCGCGTCGCCCGTGACGGCGCTGGAGGAAGGCGGCAATGCCGGTGAGCGCAGGTGCCCCGAAGAAGACGGCGAAGAACACGGGGTTCTGGATCGCTTCGTTGATGTTCTGCATGACTTCGATGTAGGTGCGGGTGTCGGAGCGCCCCAGGCCAGGCATCACCGAGCAGGCGTAGGCGAACCAAACGCCCGCGCTCAGGCCGGTCGTCACGGTGGCTGCTCCAAGAAGCGGGCCCGACGATTGTTGGCGGCGGCTGGTCGGCTCGGTCACGGACAAGGTGTTGGTCATCGAGATCTCCTTTGTAGGTAGGGGTGAATTCACAAGGCGGGCGGTCAACCGACGTGCAGCGCGCCGGCCAGCGCGGCCGTGGCAGCCAGAGCTGCCACTGCGCGCACGTGATTCATCGCGGTCCATCCAGGGTGATATGCCGACCAGGTGCGAGATGCCTCGGCGCTGCTCGGGTCGACGGCGTTCAATGCGTTGTTGCGTGGGACGTGGTAGGTGATCGTCAGCAGGAACGTGCCGACGATGTACGCGGCGGCGGCCGCGATGAGGTAGGGCGGAAAGTCCCCTCCGCGTATGGGCGCCCAGATGGCCAGTACGGCGCAGGCCACGGTGGTGCCGACGAACATGCTCAGGAACGCGGGCCGCTCAGCGATCGAGTTGATGGCCTGCATCGCCGGGATGCTCTCTGCCGCCGGGCGGCGAGCAAGCGCCTTCATCACCAGTACGGAGAAACCGATGAAGACGCCGGCCATCACTCCGCAGCCGAGCAACGTCACCACGGTGAGCCACAGCAGCAGGCCATTCATCGCGAGCCGATGCGTGTCGGGGTGCCTCGGTGCTTCGTGTCAGTCATGTTTGCCATGCCGACGAGTCCAGTCGATCCGGAGGAGAAGCTCCATGCTCCAAACGATCGGTTCCATCCGTCTGCGTCTCGCGAAGCCGCTAACGACCTGAACTTGGCTCTGCGGACTCGTAGCCGACGACAACTGCCCGGGCCTGGTCGCGCAAGTTCAACTTGGCCAGTGCGCGAGCGGTTGCTGCTTCGGCGCGACGCCTAGGTTGCCGCGCCTGCGGTCGGCGGCCGGGACCTTGGTGCCGTCCGCGGGATACGCGTGGTCGCGTCTCGACGAGCAGGTGCACCGAACGGGGCCAAGGGCTGCGCGATCCTTGTCAAGTTCGCTATCCACAGGCCGGCCGCTTGTCCACAAACTGCACGGGCCGGTTCCGCGCACGGTGCCGCGCCGGTTGGCTGATTGCCATGAACTTCTTTATGCGAATCGTCCGGCGCGTCCGGGACACAGCCGATGCCGGAATGACAACGGCGGAGTACGCCGTGGGCACGGTAGCGGCCGTGGCCTTCGCCGCCGTGCTCTACAAGATCGTGCGCAGCAGTGCGGTTCAGTCCGCGCTGGCCTCGATCATCCAGTCGGCCCTGCACTCGATCTGACGCCGGTCTCGTGGCTGTTCGTATTCCGGGTCTGCTCGGGGTTGCCGAGCGACCCCGTTGGGGCCGATCGCGCCGACGCCGCTCGGATGCAGGGATGGTGACCGCCGAACTTGCCGCCGCTCTGCCGGTCCTGATGATCTTGGTGGCTGTTGCGCTGTCGGCGGTCTCGGTGGCCGGCCAGCGCGTCCGCGCGGCCGACGCCGCCCGCGAGGCCGCGCGGGCAGCGGCTCGCGATGACTCCGCGGCGGCCGCAAGGCTGGCAGCGGCATCGGCGCCTGGGGCGACGCTGACCATCAGTCGGTCGGGCGACCAGGTCCGGGCTCGGGTCCGGATCATGGTGCATCCGATGGGCGGTTGGCTGCCCGGCCTGGCAGTGGTTGAACACGCGGTCGCGGCTGCTGAGCCGGACGCGACGACCGGCGTTGCACCGTGATGGGCGGCCTTCGCCGGGCCGACCGCGGCGCGGCCAGCGTGTGGGTCTTGGCCTGTTCGGCGCTGGTACTTCTCGTGGGCATCGCCGTTTCGCTGCGTACATCGGCCGTGCTCGCTCGCCACCGGGCCGAATCTGCGGCCGACCTGGCAGCGCTCGCCGCTGCCGACGCCATCGGCCTCGCTGACGATGTCTGCGCGCATGCTGTTCCCATAGCGCGGGCAAACGGCGGCGTATTGGTCGGATGTCATGCGGCGCTTGCCGCGGACGGCCGCAGCGGCACGGTCGATGTTCGCGTAACCGTCGCCGTGGATCTGCCCGGCGCGGGTAGTTCCACCGCGACAGCGTCGGCGCGTGCTGGGCGCCTGAATACGGTAAATCCGTCGGCTTCGGGAACCTCCGACGCTCTCGACGGGAAGGCGCCTTTGGTTGAAGAATCCGGGGGGACAGGACAACGATTCAGGTTCCGGATGCGCTGTGTGTGGCAACATAAGTCGCGGCATGACGGCGGTCGCGTCCGCGCCGAGCGGCCGATGAGACGGCAACACATGGAGGTGGGTCGTGCAGGTCTCGCTGGCGAGCAAGACCGTGGCAGGTCAGACGGTCCTGTCAGTCAAGGGCGAGGTAGATATGTACTCCGCGCCGACGCTGCGAGATCGACTTACCGACCTCGTCGACTCCGGGCAGCGCACCGTCATCGTCGACCTGTCCGAAGTCGGCTTTCTCGACTCAACCGGCCTGGGCACGCTCGTGGCAGCCCGCAAACACGCGACCGAACTAGGCGGGGCATTGCCGCTGGTCTGCAGCCAGGATCGCGTTCTCAAGCTGTTCCGGATAACCGGCCTCGATGCCGTATTCGCCATTCACCCGTCGGTTGACGAGGCGATTCGGAGCCTGCCAAGCGCAACTGAGTGACCTGCGCGACGGTAGGTAGTACGCGGGCGGCTACACTCCCCCGGATCATGTCCTGCCGCGTCGGTTGCCGACGCCGGCGCTGGGCGTCAAACCTGCCTTGAGTATGCATGGCCTGTTAAGGAGTCTGGATGGCGATGGCCAATCAGCATGAACTGATCGCTGCCCCGGCAATTTCCGGGGGCGAGCACGGCCTGGTAGCCGTGATTCTCGTCGTGGCGCTCGTCGCCCTGGGATTTGCCTACGTCCTTGTCCAGGAGGTGCTCAAGGCCGATCAGGGCACGCCTCGCATGCAGGAGATATCCAAGGCCGTGCAGGAGGGCGCTCGCGCCTATCTGAACCGGCAATTCCGGACCCTCGGTGTCTTCGCGGTCATCGTGTTCCTGCTCCTGCTCGCGCTGCCTGTGAACGACGGCGGCTTCATCGTGCAGTTCGGGCGGGCGCTGTTCTTCCTGGTCGGCGCGGCGTTCTCCGCCACCGTCGGCTACGTCGGCATGACCCTTGCCACGCAGGCGAACGTGCGTGTTGCGGCGGCGGCCCGGGTCGGGCAGGGCGCGCGCGGCTTCCGGGTCGCATTCCGCACGGGCGGCATCGTCGGCATGCTCACGGTCGGTCTCGGCCTGCTCGGCGCGTCGACCGTGCTGCTGATCTTCAACGACCATGCCCCGACCGTTCTCGAGGGCTTCGGCTTCGGCGGCGCATTGCTGGCCATGTTCATGCGTGTCGGCGGCGGCATCTTCACCAAGGCCGCCGACGTCGGCGCCGACCTCGTCGGCAAGGTCGAGGCGGGCATCCCGGAGGACGACCCGCGCAACGCCGCCACCATCGCCGACAACGTCGGCGACAACGTGGGCGACTGCGCCGGTATGGCAGCCGACCTCTTCGAGTCCTACGCCGTCATGCTCGTGGCCGCTCTGATCCTGGGCCAGACGGCATTCGGCGCCAAGGGTCTGCTGCTGCCGCTGATCATCGGCGGTATCGGCATCATCAGCTCGGTCGTTGGTGTCTTCACCACGAACCTGCGTTCGTCCGACCGCAACGGCCTGGTGGCGATCAACCGCGGGTTCTTCCTGTCTGCAGCGGTGTCTCTCGTCCTGGTCGCGATCGTCGCGTTCAGCTACCTGCCCACCAAGTTCTCCGACCTCGCCGGGGTCCCCCACGCAAAGGGCAACCCAGCGGTCATCGCCTTCGTCGCGGTACTGATCGGTATCGTGCTCGCGGTCCTAATCCAGCAGCTGACCGGTTACTTCACCGACACGATCCGCCGTCCGGTCACCGATGTCGCGCGCACCTCTCTCACCGGGCCCGCGACCGTCATCCTGGCGGGCATCTCGCTGGGCCTCGAGTCCGCCGTGTACACCGCCATCCTGATCGCACTCGCGGTGTTCGGCGCGTTCCTGCTCGGCAGCGGGTCGATCGCGGTCGCCCTGTTCGCGGTCGCCCTGGCCGGGTGTGGTCTGCTGACCACCGCCGGTGTCATCGTCTCGATGGACACGTTCGGGCCGGTCAGTGACAATGCGCAGGGCATCGCCGAGATGAGCGGTGACATCGACGAGGCGGGCGCTCGCGTCCTCACCGACCTCGACGCAGTCGGCAACACCACCAAGGCGATCACCAAGGGCATCGCGATCGCCACGGCCGTCCTCGCGGCTACGGCGCTGTTCGGCTCGTTCACCGATGCGGTTTCGATCGCTATCGCGAAGACTGGCACGGTTCCAGCAGACGACAACTTCGCCTTCATCACGAACCTCACTCAGCCCAACAACCTGGTGGGCCTGATCATCGGAGCCTCGGTCGTCTTCCTGTTCAGCAGCCTGGCGATTAGCGCCGTGGGCCGGGCAGCCGGGCGGGTCGTGTTCGAGGTACGCGAGCAGTTCCGTACCCACCCCGGGATCATGGAGGGCACCGAGAAGCCCGAGTACGCCCGCGTTGTCGACATCTGCACGAAGGACTCGCTTCGCGAACTCGCTACCCCCGGTCTGCTGGCGATCCTCGCCCCGATCGTCATCGGGTTCACCTTCGGCGTCGCCCCACTGGCCGGCTATCTGACCGGGGCGATCGGCGCCGGCGTTCTCATGGCGGTCTTCCTGGCGAATTCCGGCGGTGCGTGGGACAACGCGAAGAAGATGGTCGAGGACGGCAACTTCGGCGGCAAGGGCAGCGAGGCGCACTCCGCGACGGTCATCGGCGACACGGTGGGCGACCCGTTCAAGGACACCGCGGGCCCCGCCATCAACCCGCTGATCAAGGTCATGAACCTCGTCTCGGTGCTCATCGCGCCGGCGGTCGTCAAGCTCAGCCTGGGCGACAGCGCCTCGGCCGGCTTCCGGGCCCTCATCTCGATCGTCGCGTTCGGCATCATCGTCGCGGCCATCGTCGTGTCGAAGCGGCGCAAGGTGTCGATGGGTGCCTCGCCGGCCGACGCCGCGCCCACCACGTCACAGCCGATCAACACCCCGGCCGGTAGCTGAGCTCAGCAAAGCCAGGCCGCGCCACGGCGCTATCCGGACAAGATGCCGGAACAGCGCCGTGGCGCGACGCCGAGTCCGGCTGTGCTCTGCCAGGCTTTGCCGGTGCAGTTCTCGCTCTTCGGTGCCGCCGCGGCCGAACCCGTGCTGAACGATGTCGACGGCGTGCTCCTGGCAGGCGGGCACTGGGCCCGCCTGGGCGGCACGGCGCGGCTGTCCGTCGTGGTCGCCGCCAGGTGGCGAGCCGAGGCACTGACTGAGGCGTTTACCGATCGGGGCGTCGCCGAGCAGGCTTCCGCGGTCGTGCCAGCAGAGGGCGGCGTGGCTGCCCGCACTGCATTCTCCGCGGCGCTGGCCCCACTCGCCGCCCGCTGGATGCGGGGCGCGAACGAAGGACCGCCGCCCGGATTCGTGCTGAGTGCGGGCGGCCTGCGGCTGTGGGCAATCGCGACGGGACGGCGCGACGACTCCGGCTACCTGCTCGCAACCGCAGACGCCGACCATCCGTTGCACCGGCTAGCGGGCGCGCAACTGGCCCGGATGGGCCTAACCGCGGTGTCGCTCACGCAGCGCCCAGGGCCGGGATGGCGCATCACGTCGGCGAAGCGGCTGCGCCGCCTCGCCGAACTGGTCGGCGAACCTCCGGCCGGCGGCGAGCTTGACTGGCCACCGCTGTAGGGCCCGCGGGGTGGCCGATCAGCCCGGCGGCGGCGTCCAATGGGGCAGTTCGCGCCGGCGATCGGCGATGAAGACGGGTATGCAGCCGACATTGGCGACATCGGTTCGGAGGTGGCGGCGGCGCCGTTCGTGGGTGACGTCACATGGTGCAATCACCGGGCGCGCAGGGGGCGACACCGGCTCGACATGACCGACAGTGCAAGACCGTTCAACCCGTAGGTCACGGCTGTCATGTACCGTCCGCCCCGTTGGCATACATAGAAAGCAGCGTGACGAACAGCAGCGCGAGGAGAAGACGTGGCGAGTAAGGGCGCGCGGGCGAGCACCGGCAACAAGCTGGTGATCGTCGAGTCGCCGGCGAAGGCCAAGACGATCGGCGGCTATCTCGGCAAGGGCTATACGGTCGAGGCCTCCATCGGCCATATCCGCGACCTGCCACGCAATGCCGCCGACGTCCCGGCAAAGTACAAGGGCACGCCGTGGGCCCGCCTCGGCGTCGACACCGAGCATGACTTCGAACCCCTGTACGTCATAAGCCCGGACCGCAAGCAGCAGGTCAGCAAGCTCAAGGCGCTGGTCAAGGACTCCGACGAGGTCTACCTCGCGACGGACGAGGACCGCGAAGGTGAGGCCATCGCCTGGCACCTCGTGCAGACGCTCAATCCGCAGGTACCGGTGCGGCGCATGGTGTTCCACGAGATCACCCCGCACGCGATAGCTGCGGCTGTAGCGGCGCCCCGAGATATTGACGAGCGCCTCGTTGACGCGCAGGAGACGCGGCGCATCCTCGATCGCCTGTACGGCTACGAAGTAAGCCCGGTGTTATGGAAGAAGGTGCTGCCGAGGCTGTCGGCCGGCCGGGTGCAATCGGTGGCCACCCGCATCGTGGTCGAGCGCGAGCGGGCGCGGATGCAGTTCAAGACCGCCGAGTACTGGGACGTCGAGGGAACATTCCGGCCCGACGTTCGCAAAGACGGCGACCCGGAGCAGTTCAGCGCCACCCTCGTTGCCCTCGATGACATGCGCATCGCCACCGGGCGCGACTTCGACGCCGCGACCGGCAAAGCGCCGTCGAACGTCCTGCACCTGGACGAGGCCGGCGCCCACGGCCTGGCGGCGCGCCTTGACGGGCGGCCGTTCGAGGTCGTCCGGGTCGAGGAGAAGCCGTACCGCCGGCGTCCCTACGCCCCGTTCATGACCTCGACCCTGCAGCAGGAGGGCAGCCGCAAGCTGCGCTGGTCGTCGGCCACCACCATGCGGGTGGCCCAGCGGCTGTACGAGAACGGCTACATCACCTATATGCGTACCGACTCGACGAATCTGTCCGAGACGGCGCTGGCCGCGGCCCGCCAGCAGGCACGCGAGCTCTACGGCGACGCGTACGTCCCGGCCGAGCCGCGCGTCTACAGCCGCAAGGTCAAGAACGCCCAGGAGGCGCACGAGGCCATCCGCCCGGCCGGCGACTCGTTCCGTACGCCGGGCGAGTTGCACAGCCAGCTCACCTCCGACGAGTTCCGCCTCTACGAGCTGATCTGGCAGCGCACCCTCGCCTCGCAGATGGCCGACGCGGTGGGGACGACGGTGTCGGTGCGGCTCGCCGGCATCTCGGCCGCTGACGAACGGGCCGAGTTCTCCACCTCCGGACGCACGATCACGTTCCCCGGCTTCCTGCGCGCCTACGTCGAGGACACCGACGACCAGGGGGCCGAGAAGGACGACGCCGAGAAGCGCCTGCCCAAGCTCGAGCAGCGCCAGGCGCTGACGCCGACCGGATTCGAGGCCGAGGGCCACTCCACATCACCGCCCGCGCGCTACACCGAGGCGTCGCTGGTCAAGGCGCTGGAAGAGCTCGGCATCGGGCGGCCGTCCACCTACGCGTCGATCATGCAGACCATCCAGGACCGCGGCTACGTCTGGAAGAAGGGCTCCGCGCTGGTTCCCTCGTGGACGGCGTTCGCGGTGATCGGCCTGCTCGAGTCGTACTTCGCCCGTCTCGTCGACTACGGGTTCACGGCAAGCGTCGAGAACGACCTCGACTCGATCGCCGGTGGCACGGCGTCGCGGGTCGAGTGGCTGCGGCGGTTCTACTTCGGCGCGAACGGCGCGGTCACCGATCCGGCCCGGATCTCCGCGCAGGGCGGCTTGAAGCGGCTCATCGAGTCGCGGCTGGAGGAGATCGACGCGCGTGGCGTCAACTCGATCCCGCTGGCCGACGGCGTGGTCGTGCGGGTCGGGCGCTACGGGCCCTACCTGCAACGCGAAGAAGAGCGAGCCTCGATTCCCGAGGATCTGGCACCCGACGAGCTCACGCCGGAGAAGGTCGAGGAGTTGCTGAGCGCGCCGTCCGGCGACCGCTCACTCGGCATCGGCGACGGCGGTCGCGAGATCACCGCCAAGACAGGTCGGTACGGCCCGTACGTCACCGACGGGGAGAAGTCGGCGTCGCTGTTCAAGACGATGGCGCTCGACACGGTCTCGCTGGCGGATGCCTTGAAGCTGCTTACCCTGCCGCGCGTGCTCGGCGTCGACGACGGCGAGGAGGTCACCGCGCAGAACGGTCGCTACGGCCCGTACGTCAAGCGGGGCAGCGACTCGCGCTCGCTCGACACCGAGGACCAGCTCTTCACGGTCACGCTCGACGACGCCAAAGTGCTGTTCGCGCAGCCGAAGACGCGTGGTCGGCGTACGGCCGCCGCGCCGCCGTTGCGCGAGGTCGGCGACGATCCGACGACGGGCAAGCCGATGGTGATCAAGGACGGCCGGTTCGGGCCGTACGTCACCGATGGCGAGACGAACGCATCGTTGCGCCGCGGTGACTCGGTCGAGGAACTCACGGTCGACCGCGCCGCGGAACTGCTTGCCGACCGGCGGGCCAGGGGGCCGGCGACGAAGAAGGCGCCCGCAAAGCGTGCGCCGCGCAAGGCGGCAGCGAAGCGGGCACCGGCCAAGAAGGCTCCCGCCAAGAAGGCCCAGGCGAGCAAGAAGTAGCGGGCTCGGTCAGGCTTGGGCGCGCGCGATGTGCGCCACTGCCGACGAGTGCACGGTGCCACCGGAGTCGATCATCGACGCCGCGGCCCGTTCGACGACCCGGACGAGCTCGTTGCGGCCGGCATCGTCGAGCGCTGCAACCTGTGGTCCGACCGCAGTCACCGACAGCGTCGCGACGAGCTGGCGCGCCCCGTCGTCGAAGGTGTGCGGCAGCTCCTCGCGGGTGACCGTGACGTCGGAGAAGCCGGCGCTTTCGACCAGTAAGGCAACCTCGCCGCGGTCGGGAAGTCCCCACGGTCCGGCTCGGTAGCTGGCCGCGGCGGCATCGCCGAGAACGGCGCCGATTGCCTGGGCAAGAGCCTCGAACGCCGGGCTCTCGTCGATTCCGCTCCAGACCGCGATGCCCAGCCGTGCGCCGGCCCGTGCTGCGCGGCGCATCTCGGCCAGCGCGGCCGGGCGGTCGGGGAAGAACTGCAGACCCTGCTGGCAGATCACTGCATCCATCGAGTCGCTGGGCACGTCGAGCGCGTCCGCGCGACATTCGAGGTAGCTGATCGGAGCGGCGTCCGGCTGCGGTGGTTTGTTCCGCGCCATACCGAGCATCGCCGGGCTGAAATCGCAGGCGACGACGCGGCCTGACCCGCCGGCCCGAATTGCTGCGAGCCGGGCGACCGTGCCTGGTCCGGTGGCGACATCGAGCAGACTCTCACCCGGCATCAGACCGACATGATCGAGCAGCAGGTTCGCCCATGGCGCGAACAGCCGCGGCACCATCAGCTCGTCGTAGACATTCAGCGTGCCAGCGCCGGCCGCCGCGAATCGCGCTCCCCAGCTTGCGTTTCCCGTCACGGCAGCACAATTTCACCGGGCTGAGCGTGGCGCAACAAGCGCGGTCACGCCTGCTGGAACTCCAGCCGATTGCCGAACGGATCGGACGTGTGGAAGCGCCGCACCCCGGGCACCTGGCCGTCGCTGCGCACACAGTCGTGGCCGGCAGCCAGCAGCCGGGTGGCCAGCGTGTCGAGGTCGTCGACCAGGAACGCCGGATGTGCCTTGCGCGCTGGATGAAACGGGAATTCGACCCCCAGATGCAGCATGGCGCCGGACGATCCGGCGCCGGAGGAGAACCAGCAACCGCCGCGTCCGGCCAGTGCGGCCGGCTTGGGTACCTCGGTCATGCGCAGCAGGCCGCCGTAGAAGGACCGTGCCTCGTCCTCGCCGCCGCTCGGGATGGCGACCTGCACGTGGTCGTAGCCGACGATCATGGCTTGTGACCGACGCAGAAGATGCGCCGAAACGGGAACAATGTGCCATGTGCGCCCTGCGGATACGCGCAGGCGAGCTGAGTGGCGTAGGCCGCCTCGAATTCGGCGCGCTCGGCCTCGTCGGTCAAGACGGCGAAGATCGGCCGCAGGCCGGTGCCACGTACCCATTCGAGCACCGGGTCGTCGCCGTGCAGCACGTGCAGGTACGTGGTTTCCCACGTGTCCGCGGTCCAGCCGCCATCAAGCAGGAGGGCCGCGTATTTCGCCGGGGAGTCGACGGGGTCGCTGTGGCGCAGCACGTCGCCGAGTTGCGTGCGCCAGCGTGGCGAGCCGGCCAGCGACCGCATCAGCGTGTGCGACGGTGAGTCGAAGTTGCCCGGCACCTGCCAGGCGAACCACGCACCTGACGGCAGTACGGACGCCCATGACCGCAGCAACTCGCGGTGCAACGGGACCCACTGGAATGCGGCGTTGCTGACGATCACGTCAGTGTCCGGGGTGGGTTGCCACGATTCGATGTCTGCGACGCGAAACGACATGTTGCCCTCGGCGGTCGCCTTCTCGATCATTTCGGGCGAGGAGTCGATGCCCTCGACGACCGCGTCCGGCCATCGTCTTGCGAGCAGCGACGTCAAATTGCCTGACCCGCAACCTAAATCGACTACCCGCCGAGGCGTTGTCGCCTTGATCTGAGCGATCAGGTCGAGGAACGGTCGGTCGCGGTGGCCGGAGAACTTGCTGTACTGGGTGGGATCCCACTGCATGTGACTAATCCTCTCGACATCAAGAGACTATCTCTTGGTGTCAAGAGATGTGGCAGACTAGCCGGCATGGGTGACGAGGTTGACGAGATCGTCGAGGCATGGCGACGTGAGCGTAGCGACCTCGATGTCGAGCCGATGCAGATACTGTCGCGCATCAGCCGCATCGCCGAGATTCTCGACGATCGCCGCGCGGCCGCGTTCGTCGAGCACGGCCTGCAGGCCCACGAGTTCGACGTGCTGGCCGCGCTTCGCCGCAGCGGCGACCCGTTCGAGATGACGGCCGGCGAACTGTGCATCGCGACGCATGTCACGTCGGGCACCATGACGAGCCGCCTCGACCGGCTGGTGTCGCGCAAGCTCGTCCTACGACGCCCCGATGAGGACGACGGCCGCCTGGTTCGGGTACGGCTGACCGCCACGGGCCGGCGCCGCGTCGACGGTGCGATCACCGCCCTGCTCGACTCCGAGCGTGAGTTGCTCGCGAAGCTGAATGCAGCAAAGCGTGATCGACTGGCCGGAACCCTGCGAGACCTCCTCGCGGCCGTAACGCGAAACTGAGAGCTTGCGAGTGCCGAGCAGGAAGCGGCCCGGGCTCGTATATACGCTGTCGGCGGTACCCGAGATGCTCAGGGGGTGCACATCGGCGCCGACCGTGCGAGCGCGAACGCTGACAGTCCAATGGTGGACGTCGGCGAACTCAGCACGCCCGTAGCCCCCCAGCCAAGCATCAACCGGCGCGGGGGCTCGGCGGTCGAGGACCCCAGCGACGTCAAGCCGGCGGTTTCCTCCGTCGCTGCCGTCAAAGGCGTATTACGCACCAAGCCGTTCCGGCGCCTCTGGTACGCCACCGCGCTGTCGAGCCTGGGCGACTGGCTCGGCCTGCTCGCCACCACGGCTCTGGCTACCTCGCTTGCCCACGGCTATCAGGCGCAGAACTACGCACTCGGCGGCGTTCTGGTGGTGAAGCTCATGCCGGCGATCGTGCTGGGGCCACTGGCCGGCGCGTTCGCCGACCGGTTCGACCGGCGCCGCACGATGGTCGTCGGCGACGCGGTTCGGTTCGTTCTCTTCCTGACGATCCCGCTCGCTCATCTGATCGTCAGTGAACATAAGACGCTCGTCTGGCTTTACGTAGCGAGCTTCCTGATCGAGTGCGTCAGCCTGTTCTGGTTGCCGGCCAAGGACGCGTCGGTGCCGAACCTCGTGCGCCGCGACCAGATCGAGGCGGCGAACCAGCTCAGCCTGATCACGACGTACGGCTTCACACCGGTGCTCGGCGCGGCCCTGTTCTCGGTGATGTCGCTGATCACGAACGTCCTGGCCCGGCATGTGTCGTTCTTCCGCACCAACCCGACCAATCTTGCGCTGTATCTGAACGCGGCAACGTTCCTGGTCGGGGCAATCGTCGTGTCCTTCATCCACGAGATCAGCGGGCGCCGCTCTGGGCGCCCGCTCGACGAGAAGCCCGGCCTGTTCTCGCTGATCCGCGAGGGCGCCAGCTTCGTGCGGTCGTCTCGCTTGGTAGGCGGCCTGATCATCGGCCTGGTGGGCGCGTTCGCGGCCGGCGGCGCCGTCATCGGAGCGGGCAAGATCTTCGTTGCCAGCCTGGGCGGCGGCAACGCGGCCTACGGCGTGCTGTTCGGGTCGGTATTCGTGGGCCTCGGGTCGGGAATGGCCTTCGGGCCGCGTATCGCGCAGGGCCTTTCGCGGCGACGCATGTTCGGACTCTCGATCGTGTTCGGCGGCATCTGCCTCGGGCTTGCCGCCGTGATGCCGCAGGTCGCCCTGGCCATGGTGTTCGTGCTCGGGGTCGGATTCGGCGCAGGCATTGCCTACCTGTCCGGCACGACGCTCATGGGCACCGATGTCGACGACGAGATGCGCGGGCGCATCTTCGCGCTGCTGCAGTCCCTGATCCGGGTCGTGCTTATCCTGAGCCTCGCGGCGGTTCCATTCGTGGTCGCGCAGGTCGGCCGTAACACGATCGCGATCGGCGGATGGCATGTCACCATCGACGGCACCCGGATCGTGCTGGTCGCCGGCGGGCTGCTCGCGGTCGCCGCCGGGCTGCTCGCGTACCGCAAGATGGACGACCGGCAGCGCACCCCGATCTGGGCCGACCTCAAGGCATCACTGCGCGGCGACACTGCGGCGAGACGCCGCATGTCGACGGGTGGCGTGCTGATCGCATTCGAGGGAGGCGAGGGCTCCGGCAAGTCGACCCAGGTTCGGCTGCTGGCCCAGGCGCTCGCCGCGGCCGACCACAGCGTGTGCGTCACGCACGAACCCGGCGCCACGATCGCGGGCCGCAAGATCCGCGAGATGGTCCTGCACAACGACGAGCCGCTCAATGCGCGCGCCGAGGCACTGCTGTTCGCCGCCGACCGCGCTCAGCACGTCGACACCGTGATCAAGCCGGCCCTGGACGCAGGCGAGGTGGTCATCACCGACCGGTTCAGCGATTCGTCGCTGGCCTATCAGGGCGTAGGCCGCGATCTGAAGATCGAGGACATTCGACGCATCTCGCGGTGGGCCGCCGGCGGCATCACCCCGGACCTCGTCGTCCTGCTCGACGTCGCGGCCGAGGTCGGCCTGAACCGGGTGCGTGGGCGCGGGGCGCAGGACCGTCTCGAGCGCGAGTCGATCGAGTTTCACGAGCGGGTTCGCACCGCGTTTCGCGCTCTGGCCGAAGCCGACTCGCACCGCTACCTGATGCTTGACGCCTCGCGGCCGCCGGACGAGATCGCGGCCCAGGTGCTGGCGGCGGTCAATCGCCTGCTCATCGGCCGCGCCAGCGGGCACCGGCACCCGCGCGTGCGACAGGAGGAGCCGACGTGAGCGTGTGGGACGACCTCGTCGGCCAGCGCGCCGCTGTCGACGTTCTGCGCAGCGCCGCGCGCGCCGCGGTCGACCTCTACGCGTCGCCCAACCGGACCGAGGCTGCCTCCAACGCCATGACGCATGCGTGGCTGTTCACCGGCCCGGCGGGTTCGGGCCGGTCCGTCGCGGCACGCGCGTTCGCCGCGGCGTTGCAGTGTGTGCGCGACGGTGAGCCCGGATGCGGCGAGTGCTCCGGGTGCCACACGACGCTGACACGCAGTCATCCGGACGTTCATGCCGTCGTCCCCGAGGGGTTGTCGATCTCCGTAGCGGAGATGCGCGCGGTGGTGGCCACCGCGGCCCGCCTTCCCGCGCTCGGCCGCTGGCAGGTCGTCGTGATCGAGGACGCCGACCGGCTTACCGAGGCCGCGTCCAACGCGCTGCTCAAGGCGATCGAGGAGCCACCGCCGCGCACGGTCTTCCTGCTGTGCGCTCCGTCGACGCATCCCGACGACGTGTCGGTCACGATTCGGTCGCGATGCCGGCACATCACGCTGCGCATCCCGCCGGCCGATGCCGTGGCCGCGGTGCTGCAACGGCAAGGCGTCGAGGCCGAGACGGCCATGTGGGCAGCGCAGGCCGGGCAGGGCCACGTCGGGCGGTCACGGCGGCTCGCGCGCGACGACGCCGCGCGGCAGCGACGCGCCGCGGTGCTCGCCATCCCCGCGTCGCTGACCTCGCTGCAGGCCTGCCTCGACGCCGCCGACCATCTCGTCCGGGCCGCCGAGGCCGAGGCCGCTGCGATCTCCACCGAGCGCAACGCCGGCGAGGCTGAGGCGTTGCAGGTCGCCCTCGGCGCGGGCGGCACCGGCAAGGGCACGGCTGCGGCCGCGCGCAGCGGAGCCGGCGCTGTACGCGACCTCGAACGGCGGCAGAAGTCGCGGGCCACCCGAACCCAGCGCGACGCCCTCGACCGCGCCCTGGTCGATCTGGCGGCGTTCTACCGTGACGTGCTGCTCGTGCAGGCGGGAGCCAGCGTTACGCCGGCGCATCCGGACTTCGCCGCCGACGCGCGTTCGGTTGCCGGGCGGGTGGCGCCGGCCGGCGTCCTGCTGCGCCTCGACGCCGTCCTGGCCTGCCGCGAGGCGGTCGAACTCAACGTCAAGCCCCGGATCGCGGTTGAGGCGATGACCGCCGCGCTGCGGTTGCCGTAGTGCGACAACGGTAGATCGTTACAGTCCGACACCGTGCTCGGCGTGCGCGCTGGCGCGCTAGTGATCATCTCTGTCGAAGCCGCGAGCGATGGCAGATTCAGCAGAGATGATCAGTCTGCGGGCGCCGCACCCGCGCCAGGTCGCGATCTACGGCTGTAGAACCAAGGGGCTTCGCTAGCGGAGGCCCACGCGCTGGGCTATGGCGGCGGCCTCGACCCGGTTGGTCACGCCGAGTTTGCGCAGCAGGTTTGTGACGTGCACGCTCGCGGTCTTCTCGCTGATGAACAATGCCGCGCCGATCTGCCGGTTCGTCCGGCCCTCGGCAAGCAGCCGCAAGACGTCGAGTTCGCGGCGGGTCACGTTCAGCGCGGCGAGCGGATCGCGTTCTGGCGCGGGTGCGCTGTCGGCGAGTTCGAGGCGTGAGCGCCGGGCGAGCTGGCGGACGGCGATGGCAAGCGGCTCGGCGCCGAGTTCGTCGGCGACCCGAAGCGCCTTTCGGGCCACGGTGACCGCGTCGGCTCGCTCGCCATGGCCGCGCAGCAGTGCGTCGGCCTGCCGGTAGCGGGCGGTCGCGGCGGGGAACGGCTGGCCGACTTCGTCCCAGGTCGCGGCGACATCGGCCCACACCGCCGCGTCGTCCCGCCCCCAGGCGCGCGCGTGCTCGGCCTCGGCCGTGACCAGCCAGGCTGCGGGCTCGGGCAGCAGCGACGTGCCGTTCGACGCCTTGCCGGCGGCGAAGCTGCGAGCCTGCCCGAGCAGATCGTCCGCGACCTGCCGGTGGCGGCCGACGTCGTCGCGCGGTGCCTGCGCCGCGATGCGATCGGCTTCGATGCGGATCGCGATCGCGTAGGCCTGGGCCCGGTAGTACTGGTCGTCGGTGCTGCCCGCCCGCGACAGGGCGTCGGCCAGCATGGTGCGCGCGTCGTCCCAGCGCTCATCGTGCGCCGCCAGCTCGCCGGCGCGCAGCAGTGCGAGAGCGCGGAACTGCACGTCGTCGGCATCGGCGGTCGAATCGAGCGAGCGACCGGCGACACGGCGCGCCTCGTCGTAGTTGCCCCGCCCGACCAGCAATGGCAGCCAGCGCAACTCCTGGTACGGATCGCCCTCGGGTACCCGCGGATCAGCCCGGACGGCCTCGGCGTCGTGCCACCGTCCGGCACAGAGCAGCGCCGCGATCGCGTTACCGGCGATCGCCTCGCCGTAGTGGCGCAGGTAGCCGGTGCGCGCGGCGTAGTCGACGCCGTCGGCCGCCTCGCGTGCCGCCGCGTCGTAGCGGGCGCCGAAGTACAGGCAATGCACCACGTTGACGTAGGCGCGGTTCACGTCATCGGCGCTGCCGTATTCGAGGGAGAGCTCGCGCGCCTGAAGCATCGTGTCGATGCTCTCGTCGACCCGGCCGAGCGCGACCAGCACCGGACCGAGACTGCACAACGCGTGCCCCTGCACGTCGCGCGCGCCCACGCTGCGGGCGACATCGATGGCCTGGCGCAGCACGGCAAGGGCGTCGGAGTACTGGTCGCGCTGCATGAGGCTCTGGCCGAGCGCCGACAGCGCGAATGCCTGCTCGCGCGACGGCGGGCGCCCTTCGAGCAGCGCGACAGCCCGCTCGTAGGCTGCCACGGCAGCCGGCCCATGGTGCATCGTCCAGTTGATACGACCGAGCCGTTCGAGGACGAGCGCGCGCTGCTCAGGAGTGGCGTCGTCGCCCAATGCCGCCAGCGCACCCTCGGCAAGCGCGATCGCCCGCGGCGTGCGCGAACTCGCCTGCACGGCGTCGGCGGCTCGCAGCAACAGGCTGGCGCGGGGCAGATTCTGCTCGTCCGCAGGCACCCGGTCGTAGAGCTTGAGGGCCCGCTCGAACTGCTCGGCGGCATCGGCGAAGGCGTGGACGTTCTCGGCCTCCATACCCGCGCGTACGGACGCGGCGTACGCCTTGGGTGCGTCGCGCGCCGCGTCCCAGTGGTAGGCGATCATCGCCCAACGGGCCTGTTCGGTCGGGTGGGTCGCCGCTTCGAGCGCCTCGGCGGTCGCGACGTGCAGCCGCGTGCGCTCACCGGGCAGGAGGTCGTCGTAGAGGGCCTCGCGCACCAGGGCGTGGCGGAACCGGCACGCGTCGCCGTCGATGATCAGCAACTGGTCGAAGACGGCCTCGCGCAGCGCACTGGTGACCTCGCCGATCGGCCGGTCGGTCACTGCGGCCAGCAGGTAGTCGTCGACCTCGTGACCGAGGACGGCTGCCTGATGCAGGACGTCCTGCGCGATGTCGGGAAGGCGGCTGACGCGCGCGAGGATGACGTCGGCCAGCGTCGACGGCAGCGGGCCGCTCACGCCACCGGCGGCCACCAACTCCTCGATGTAGAAAGGGTTTCCGTCGCTTCGCGCGAGTACGTCGTCAATCGCGGCGTCGTCGGCCGGCTGCTCGTCTGCGATCTCATCGAGCAAGCTGACCAGTTCGGCGCGGTCGAACCCGTCCACGGCGACTCGTTCGACCAGCGGATCGCGCTCGAGATCGGCGATCAACGGACGCAGCGGATGCCGGCGGTGTATCTCGTCGCCGCGGTAGCTGAGGAGCAGGACCACCGCGGTGTCGCGAAGGTTTCGGGCCAGGAAGGCGACTAGATCGCGCGTGGACGCGTCCGCCCAGTGCAGGTCTTCAAAGGTGAGCAGAAGGGGCCGGCGCTGGCCGAGGCGGGTGAGGAAACCGAGGAGTTGTTCGAAGAACGGGCCCGAGCCTTGCGGTACGGCCTCACCGCCCGAATGGTCGGTGAGGTGGCCGCCTAGCTCGTTGAACGTGTCATCGCCGAGCTGCGTGCGCAGGTCGCGTAGCGATTCGACGAGTGGGGCGTAGGCCACCGATACCTCGCCGAGCTGCAGGCAGCCCCCGAGTGCCGTAATGAATCCGTCAGTACGGGCGAGGGCCGCAAGCTCGGTGATCAGCCTGGTCTTGCCGATGCCGGCATCGCCCGAAACCAGCACGATGCGCGCCTCGCCGAGCGCCGCCGCAGACGTGGCACCACGTAAAGCCGCCAGCTGGTCGGTACGTCCGACTAGCTGGCGGCTGGTGACGCGTCGAGCCACACGCTGAGTATGTACCTCCTCGGTGGGCTCCTGGGGCCTTGTGGGGGCTCGGGGCGGCGTCACAGGGACGCCGCGGCGAGGTCCTTCAGGAAGGCGGCCACGCGGTGGCGGCGGCTGGATCCGTGCTGGCGGCCGGTCGTGCTGCGCCGGTAGGCGGAGGCCTCGTCCACGAGTCGCTGGTGACGCTCGGTGGCGATCGTGCTGCTCAGGTTGGCGTTCATTGGGTTCCTCCTCGGTTGGCCTGATGGAACAAGCTTGGGAGTAAGGCCGGGGTCGCCACATCGGAAGCGCGCCTTAGATTGGGCGATCGGGCGCCTCAGATCTGCGTCTAGGCGACCCTCTTAGACGCCCCCAGCCTCCTAAGGTCTCCGCTTTTTCCGGAGTTGTCGTACCTAAGGCGAGGCGGGAACGCTCCGGGTATGACGACTCACCTGCCGTGGCACGGGACTAGGCTGCGCAGATGGGGATGATCTGTGCCGTGGTTTTCCAGCGGCAGGGCCGGCTGTACTACGCCGACCCGGGTTCGCTCACTCCGAGTGTTGGCGAGCACGTGCTGTACCCCACCGAGGACGGCCCCGAGGTCGCCGAGGTCATGTGGGCGCCGCAGTACGTCAGCGACGATATCGGCGGCCTGCCGGTTTTAGCGGGAATGGCGGGATCGGACGACGTCGAGCGCGCCGAGGTCAGCCGCAAGAAGCGGGCAGCCGCCCGGGTGGCCGCGCGCAAACTCATCCGCGAACACGACCTGCCGATGAAGGTCAGCGGCGTCGACTACGTGCACGACAGCGGGCGCACCACGATCTACTTCACCGCGCCGCACCGGGTCGACTTCCGGGCGCTCGTCCGCGATCTCTCGGCCACGTTGCACGGGCGGGTCGAGCTGCGCCAGCTGTCCGCGCGAGACGAGGCGCGGCTGACCGGCGGCATTGGATCCTGCGGGCGTGAACTGTGCTGCTCGACCTTCCTGGTCGACTTCGAGCCAGTGTCGGTGCGCATGGCCAAGGATCAGGACCTTCCGCTCAACCCGTTGCGGATCTCTGGTGCCTGCGGGCGGCTCATGTGCTGCCTGAAGTACGAACACCCGCTGTATCAAGACTTCGCCGAGAAGGCGCCGGCGGTCGGATCCTCGGTCGAGACGCCCGACGGCGAAGGCACGGTCGTCGGCCACAACGTGCCGAGCGAGTCGGTAGTCGTGCGCCTCGCCGCCGACGGCCGACGCAGCCCCTGCGCGCTCGCCTCCGTCTGCGCCTCGCGCAAGGCGTACGAGTCTCGCTCGGATTCGGTCACCTAAGCCGGTAGCCGGGGTTCGCGGCGCCCGTCGGCGGCTCGCTACACTGACGCGTCGCGCCGCTTCGGACGGCGTGCGCCGCCTTAGCTCAGTCGGCCAGAGCAACGCATTCGTAATGCGTGGGTCCGGGGTTCGATTCCCCGAGGCGGCTCCACCTTCAGCGGCTCCACCTTCTAGCCCAGCAATTTCGGGCCTTTCGTTCACATGGCACCTGTTCGGCAAGCTCCCTGTGCTCACGCAGAATCTCCTCATGGCCTGGCTCGTGGCCTGACTTTGTAGGCGACGTCATCTAGCATCTGCCGCATGACGGGCAGTTCGGGCACCCGGCGTCGCCGCGGCTCGATCGTCTGGCTGCCCAGCGGCTCGGCGCGGGTGAAGGTCTACGGCGGCGTCGACGCAGTGACCAAGCGTCCGTTGTGGCTGCGCGAGACGATCAAGCCCGGCCGCACCAGACGCGAGACCGAACGCGAGGCCGAGAAGGCGGTGACCCGGCTGCTCAATCAGGTCGATGAGCGCCGCACTCCGCGTACGAGCGCGACGGTCAATCAGCTGATCGACAGATGGCTGGACGTCCTCGAGGTCGAACGCACGACGCGCATCAACTACGTCGGCAAGATCGAGAAACACATCCGCCCGACGATCGGTGAGCTACCAGTCGCCCGGCTGAATGCGGAGACGATCGACTCGCTCTACGCGAGTCTGCGGCGGTGCCGCGATCACTGCCGGGGGCGTCGGTTCATCGCCCACCGAACCAAGACTGAGCACGTCTGCGACGAGCACAGCGCCAGGCGCAGTGCGCCAAGATCGTTCGCGACGACCCGACCGCCGATTGCAAGTGGTGTCAACGCGCGTGCGGACCGCATGTCTGCGAACCGCTGTCTGTGGGGAGCATCCGGGTAGTTCACGCGATCCTGAGCGGCGCGCTGACTCGTGCGGTCCGGTGGGGATGGATCGCCGTCAATCCGCTCGACCAGGTCGAGCCGCCCGCGACGCCGTCGGCAAATCCCAGGCCGGCGACATCGGCCGAGGCGGCGAAGATCGTCACCGCGGCGTGGGACGACCCCGACTGGGGCACGCTCGTGTGGCTGGCAATGATGACCGGCGCGCGGCGCGGCGAGCTCTCCGGGCTGCGCTGGCCCGGCATCGATCTCGACAGTGGCGTAGTCACGTTCGCGCGGAGCATCGGCCAGATCGCGGGTGACATGTGGGAGAACGACACCAAGACCCATCAGACTCGGCGCGTCACGTTGGACAGCGAGACGGTCGAGGTACTCCGTGAGCACCGACGCCGCTGCGATGAGCGTGCGGCGTCGCTCGGCCTCGCCGTACGCCTCGACGGCTTCGTGTTCTCACTTCGGCCGGACTGCTCAAGACAGATCAGGCCTGACACGATCACCCAGCGATACCGCCGACTGGCAACACGACTTGGCATCGACACGACTCTGCATGCCTTGCGCCACTACTCCGCGACGGAACTGATCGCGGCCGGTGTCGATCCGCGGACTGTTGCCGGAAGACTGGGGCAGCCGCTAAGCCCGCACCGAACAAGTCAACGTTGCGTCGCCTCGGGCAAAGCATCGTGACGGCCGCGAAGGCGGTCGCCGATATAGCGGTTCCGGTCGCAGGCGCCGTCGCGGCGGTCCTGAAGGTATTCGGCATCGCCGCGCTCTGACTCGCCCGTGCGGCTTGCGATGGCGAAACAGCGGCGTCGCTATCCCAACCGTGTCATCGAACCGATCCATTGCGATTTCACGTCGCCCCGCTGCACATCGTCAGCGATCATGTTGATCACGCCTGTGTCGCGGGCAGCGCCGAGCCAGACCGCCACCTGCCCCTGCATCGCGTAGTCTCCATGCCCCGAGCGCACCCTCCCGGTCTTGGGAACCGCTGCATCAAATACCAAACATCTCGCTGTCGCGAGCACTATTTTGCCGGCGTGGCAACACGCAGAACGAGCGTCGCCTGGGTCCGTAGTGCTGCTTGCTGGCCGCTCGGTATTCGGCGATCCCGCACGCGGCGCGCGAGTAGGAATCCGCGCCGGTACTGGATGAAGATTCAATCGAGCGTATGAATCTGCCCCCGGCGTTTGCGGGGGCAGAGTGGTCGAGGTGGCGGGGATCGAACTCGCCGAACCGCCCGTATTCATGGGTCTCCGTCGCTACGGTCCAGCATTCTCGGGCCACGCGAACCAGCGCGCTGCAGGCGTTCTCCGGGTGGCCGTCGAGGGCGCTGCGCGCGGACGCCCAAGAGGCGGGCCACGCAGAGTTTGCGAACCACGCTCGGCGAGACGTCAAACGGATCAACAAGCTTGAACACTTCTGACTTGAACACTTCTGACCGGAGGAGCACGAGAGCACGGACCACGTCAGACCGGCTCATGCCAGCCGACTGCGTCTGTCCACCGCGAGTCAGGAGCAAATGCGACGGGCCCACACATCATCGTCTCGGCCCACGTCGCCGGTCAGTGCACCACCGTCCGCGCCACCACCAGGCAACCCGGGCGGGTGAGAAGACGACGAAGGTTCTCGGGCACCCGGGGACCAAGACAACGTAACTATCATGCCGATGATCGGCCTAGCGCGGGCTGACCACCTCCGGTGCGCTGTCGACCCAGTCGGACTCCTCGTCGGGAGGTTCGACCGATACGCGCGGGGTGATTCGGTTGAGCCGCTTGGGGAAGTACCAGTTGGCGTTGCCGAACATGTGCATGAGCGACGGAACGAGCATCGTTCTGAGGATGAAGGCGTCAAGGAACACCGCGGAGGCAAGTCCGAGGCCGAAGATCTTGATCGGTCGGCCGGGCGTCAGCGTGAATCCGAGGAAGACCGCGATCATGATGATCGCCGCTGCGGTGATGATGCCGCCTGTCTCAGCCTGGCCGACGGTGATGGCCCGCCTGTTGTTCTTGGTGTGCACCCATTCCTCGTGCATGCGGCTGACGAGGAACACCTGATAGTCCATCGACAGCCCGAACAGAATGGCGAACAACATCACCGGGATCCAGGCATCGATCGGTGCGCCCGGTCCAGCCCCCAGGCTGTCGGAGAACCAGCCGTACTGGAAGATCGCTACCACGAGTCCGAACGCGCCAGCTGCCGCCAACAGGTTCATGACTGCTGCTGTCAGCGGGATGACCAGGCTGCGGAACGCGATGAGCAGCAGGAGGAATGACAAGCCGACCACCACAGCGATGAACAAAGGCATCTTGCGGCTGAGCACCTTGGCGAAGTCGACGTTGATCGCCGTGTCACCGTAGGCAAAGATGTGGTTCGCCGTGCCCTCGTACAGCGGCGGGAACACATCCGAGCGCAGGTGTCGGACAAGTTGGTAGGTCTTCTCCGACTGTGGCGAGGTGGTCGCCTTGAACGACACGAAGGCGATGTTGTTCGTGATCGGCACGATGGCCAGGCTGGTTCTGTCGACGCCGGGCGTGGCCGCGAGCGTGTCCGACACGCGGCGCAGGAACGCTTGGTCGGACGCACGGGGCCCGTGGACGACCGCCTCAAGGGTGGAGTTGTACCCGACGCCGAACTCCGTACTGATCAGGTCGTATCCGATACGGGTCGTCGAGCTCTTCGGGTCACTGCTCTGGTCGCTGTTGCCAAGTCGCATGGCGAAAAACGGGATCGCGAGAGCGATCATGAGCGCGCCCGAACCGATCGCGACGAGGACGCGGCGGCGGGCGACGAACTCCGACCAGCGGGCCCAGAACCCGAGTGGGCGGCCACTGATGAAGTTGCCGGCCCGCACGGCCGCCCGCTGCTTACGGGGCAGCACCTTGAGCCCGAACAAGCTGAGTAACGCGGGCAGCAGGGTCAACGACGCGACCATGGTGAAACCCACCGCAATTGCGGTAGCCACTGCCATGCCGTTGAAGAAGCTCACGCCGAGTGCGATTAGACCGAGAATGGCGATACATACGGTGGTTCCGGCGAACAGCACGGCGCGTCCGGACGTGTTGATCGCGGTGACGATCGACTCGTGCATGCGCATGCCGCGCCGAAGGTTGCGCCGATGGCGCGTGACGATGAACAGCGCGTAGTCGATGCCGACACCGATCACCATCAGTTCGGCCAGGTATGGGGTGATGTTGGAAACGTTGATGCCGTGGCTGAGGATGTAGATCACGCCGAGGCCACTGATCAGAGCGACGGCCGCGCTGGCTAGCGGTAGGACGGTCGCGGCGACAGTACGGAAGACCAGCGCGAGGATGATCAGGGCGGCGAAGAAGCCGATGAAGATAGATGGGCCTGAGCCCTCACTCTGCCCGATACCGGCGAAGGCGTTACCGGTGAACTCGACCTGAAGCGACGTACTGCGCAGCGATTTCAGCGATTCGTAGACGTTCTTGAAAAGCGTCTGGTCGTAATGGTTGCTCTGCCAGGTGATGGTGACCAGGGCGGTGTTCGAGCCACGCGCGGTGTTGAGCAGCTTGGGGTTCCCCGGGCCTACCGCACTGGAGTTCGAGCAATGGATCGACTGCCAGGGCGTGGAGATCAACGCTACGCGATCACCGGACGTGCAGAGCTTGGCCAGCGCATGTTGCAGTTGTGGCGGTGCGCCGGAAAACGCGGCGTTGTTCGTGTTCTTGATGACCATCGTGCCGGAGGCGCCGTTCTGGTTGTCCTGGCCGGCGTTCTTAAGCAGCTTCGCCACGGTGGCTGTCTCGGTGTGCGGAAGGCTGAAGGTGTCCTTATAGGCCGCCCCGCCCATCGCGGCGGCGATGGCTTGCACCCCGATGACCGACACGATCCAGCCGGCGATAACGAACCACCGGCGGCGAATGGCGAACTCGGCAATCGTCTTCATCTGTCCTCCACACACCTCACCGGCCCCCGACGGACTGAGGTGAAGTTGCTCGAAGATCCCTGGCCCCGTGCGTCCAGGCTAACTGGACCTGCACGGGCATTTCAGCCGCGTTAATGGATCCGACGCCTCGAACGCTACTGCGAGCGCGCTAGGCGAGTCGCCGCCGCCAGGCGTGCGAACAAGGAGCCTGCGCGATCCCGGTCCGCGTCAGGTTCGGCTCGCTCCGGGCGACCACGGCGAGTTCGAGCTGTGCGCCGGGGCCGCTGGGTTCGACGGCGTGGCGGACTAGGTGACCAATCTTCGTGTCCGCCTACCGTGGGGCCTGACCGGTTTACCAGTGAGCATGGTGTTTCTCGGGCCGGCCGGTGCGCGCTAGGTCATCGGCGAATCAGCATGGGCGAAGTGCTCCTCCAGCGCCCCTATGTTGAGGATCTGTTGCACGCGCCATGCATCCCGTTCGTAGTGGAAGCTGAAGAAGTCCGCGATCGATTCCTCGCTGAACTACCGGCGAGTCCATTTTGCTCGACCGGCGCGCGTGATGATCAACACCCCAGCAGCTTCAGCAAAGGTGACTCCGCGTCAAGGTCAGCCACCGGGCCCTCTAGGCATCCGAGCGATGTATCGACGAGCTGACGGCCAGCCGTCGTCAAGTCGGCGACGCAGCACACTCGGGCGTGTGGTCCTGGTCCTTCAGACTCATTGTCGTCGTGAGGTCCCGACCGCGCCGGGGCGCATAACTACGGCGAGTCGAGCGAGCCTCAGCGCGTCAGAGGCGCGCATAGTCGGCGATATCGCGGGCTGCCTCGCCCTGGCCGTCGAGGTCAGCTGGTTCCGCCACATCTACAACACCATCCGACCCCACCAAGCCCTCCACGACCGCACCCCACGCGACGCCTACCTCGCCGGGCACTAGCCGCGCCGGAGTGAGACAGGCGCTCATTCGCGAAGCTCCATCGGGAGGTCGAGTTGGCTCAGGTGTCCGTCCCGCAACAGCTTGCCGGCGAATTCTCGGCCACGTTGCGTGCCGTGTTCTGCGGTGAAATCACCGACCATCCGCTGAAAGTAGGTGCGCATCCACAAGGCAGGGTCGGCCTCGTATCGCTCGATTTCTGCTAGCCAACGGGGCGTGGCTGGCGGCAAGGTCGTCGGTCGTTGCCGGCGCGCGACTCGTCAAGTGATACAGCTCCGTGAGGCCCCAGTTGACCACTGGGTTCTTGGAATTGACCTGCATCAGCAGGCGTTCGGCGCGCTCGCGGACCTGGAGGCGATCGGACGGCGAGGCGAGCGCGCGGTTCCACAGGTCCTCGACCATTGCACGGGTAACTTCAGGGCGACCTAGGTCTGACATGGCAAGCGCCGTGCCGTGGCGCACCCGATGAGATTGACAACAGCCAGGATAGTGGCGCGCCGACGCATCAGCACAGACCCGCACGATGGTCGCCAGTTGAGGGCCTCCTGATGAACCACGCTCAAGATCGAACTGTGCCAACTTCTTGACGCAAGACAGGCATGGCGCGCAGGCCGTTCGTGAAGATCACGATTCCGCCGCGGTCGGGTCAGCTCGACGTGTGGGGTGGAGCGGACAGCGGCTGGTTCGGCCGGGCAGGACATCGACTACGGGCACGTCGAAAGGATTGAACTGCCAATCGACCGACGGCAATGGCCGGGTCCGAGCGACCGCCCTGAGGCGCACTGGCCTAGCAACGGCCTGAGCCTCAGCATCATGGTCGGCGGGCCGGTGAAACTGCCCACCCACTTCCAGATTGTCGGCACGCCAGAGCGACGCGGATAACTACGCCGCCATCCCCCCGCGATCGTCAGGGCGGTTTGGCTTCGAACTGAGCCATTAGCGCGATCGCTCAGGAAGACGCGGGTAACCATGCCGAATCTGAGCGTCTCTGGGCGAATAGAAATTCGCCATGAATTTCTCGACGAGCTGCCAATCGCATGACTGGAGGCAGACAGTACGGCCAGGATGGGCCCAGCATCGAGCAGCGCCGATCACCGTCCGAGTTCATCGGTGTCCGAGTTGCTTATCGGCACAAGAAATGAAAAGCCCGACCCCGAAGGGTCGAGCCTTCTCGTGCCTCGTTGCGTGCTAGTACCGGTCGAGCGCCAGCAGGTTGTTCGTCCACACCCCGTCGGCGTGGGTCTGGATGAATTTATTGCCACTGGCCATCTGTCTAACGCCGTCATGACGGGGACGTTGTCGCCGCACTTCAGTCCGCTGAGGCAATCGCGTTGCCGGCAAGGCCCCGGGGTGGGTGTTGCTGCCCGCGTCGCGGCGAAGTCGATCGCGAGCCCTAGCGTGCCGCCGATGAGTTCGGAGCCTAGAGCATTCCCGTGACGGCTCGACCACTAGGGATTCAGTCCACTAGCAGCCACGCATATCCAGCAACACGCCCAAGCCGATGCGGTTTGCCAACGCATCCTCGTCGCTGCCAGTCACTGTGGGCGGTCAAAGCCTCCGCTCCAGAAAATTGCACTCTTGGTTGTCGGGGCTCATGTGATCATCGGGGGCGCGCGCAGCGAGCGGAGATTCCGGGCGACCGGTGTCGGGTTGTCCGTGCGGAACGGCAGCAGGCCGGGTGGTCAGATCGCCGCGTAGGCGGTACCGGTCCACTGGTAGATCGTGTGCTCGAGTTTGCCGTCGGCGCAGTCCGGGATGCAGTTGTTGAGGGCTAGTGTCGCGCGTCTGAATCTCGTTTACGGGTGGCGTGGGGCAGGATCTCGTCGGCGGTCTTGGTCCAGATGAACGGGTGGCGGCGCTCGTTCCAGCCGTCGATGAAGGTGCCGATCGCGGTGATGAGTTGTTTGACGCTGTCGAAGGATCCGCGGCGGATCGCTTGGCGGGTGATGATCCCGAAGAAGACTTCGACCAGGTTCAGCCAGGACCCGGAGGTCGGCGTGAAATGCAGCGTGATCCGCGGGTGCTTGGCCAGCCAGGCGTTGATGTCGTCGTGCTTGTGGGTGTGGTAGTTGTCCACGACCACGTGCAGCTCGCGCCGCGGGTAGGCCCGGGCGACCTTCTTGAGGAAGTCGAGGAACTCGGCCTTGCCGTGGCGTTCATAGCACTGATCGGTCACCTTGCCGGTGGCGATCTCCAACGCGGCGAACAGCGTGGTCGTGCCGTTGCGCTTGTAGTCGTGGGTGGCCTTCTCCGGCAGCCCGGGCCGCAGCGGCAGGATCGGCGCGGTCCGGTTCAGCGCCTGGATCTGGCTCTTCTCGTCCACGCACAGCACGATCGCGTTGCGCGGCGGGTTCAAGTACAACCCGACCACGTCGCGGACCTTGGCCTCCAGTTCGGGGTCGGTGGAGAACTTGAACGTCTCCCGCCGCCAGGGCTGCACCCGGTACTTGCGCCAGGCCCGCGCCACCGTCGCGTCCCCGATGCCCAACTGCTTGCCCAGCAGCCGGCTCGACCAGTGCGTCACCCCGAGCTTGTCCGGCGGCGGGTCCAGCGTCGCCGCGATGATCGCCGCATCATCGATCGTCTTGGGCCGGCCGCTGCGCGGCTCATCATCCAGACCGGCGATCCCGTCCGCGGCGAACCGATTACGCCACTTGATCACGGTCGGGCGCGACACCCCGAGCTGTCGCGCAGCACCGGACGTGCCGGCGCCATCGGCGACCGCGAGCACGATCCGCGCTCGCTCAGCCCGACCGGCCGACATCGTCGAGGACCTCGTCCAGGACTCCAGCGTCGCCCGATCAACAGCATCGATCTCAAAGGCGGAAGACGGCATACGCCATCATCCCACACTGTCAACTAACTAATGACGCGCGACACTAGGTCTATCGGGTCGCCGTCTTGCGTTGCGTCCATGGATGCAACGTGGAGTCTTCACCGAGCGGCTGCGAGCAGCGTGCGCAGCTGCGTCACGCTCAGCCTGCGATCCTGGGGCCAGGGGTGTGTGTTCGGTTCGGCCGACAGCCCGGCCGCGACGTGCGCGGCGGCTACGCGTCGGGCTCGTTCGGCGTGCCCGGGCATCTGCTGCTGGGAGGCTCGCCAACCGCCGGAGCGGCCGTCGGCGCGCACGATCCGCGCCATCACGTCGGTGTTCCAGCCGGCCAGGATATTCGCCACCGCACGTCCGGCTCCGGGGTGATCGAGCGCCTCGGCCACATCGCCGTAGGTGGCCCATTTCCCGGTCGGCTCGATCGCAGCGGCCAGCGCGTAAACACCCTCGGTAAGTGTCATCTCCGCCTCCATGCCGCTCGACCGAAACCAGATTCTCGGACGCTGACGCGACGATTCCGCGGCGTCGCCGTAGCGCAGCGCCAGCGAGACGGGCGGTTGCGTCTTGATCAAGATAGAGGGTGACTTGGTCGTGGCGGCCGGTCGTCATGATCTTCGCCGTGGACTGGTTCGTGGACTGAACTACAGGCATCTCTAGCGCTCGATGAGCACGGAGTGCCCCAGATGGCGGTGCGGAAGTGCCCAGCTGGACTGGGTGAGCAGTGGTGGGCCGGCGTCCGGGGCATTCGTAATGCGTGGTTCCGGGTTTGATCCCAGGCGGCTCCACCGTCTCGCCCGGGTGCGAGGCGGCGTGACGGTCACCGCATTGACATCGTCTCGGCGGTCTCCATGGAACGGGCTTTGTCGAAGCGGTCCAGTTGGTAGGCACTCAGATCGTGGCGCGGCGTGCCGCCCATCAGAACGGTAGCGGCCTGCTCCGCCAGGGCCGGGGCGATCGCCAGGCCGTGGCCGCTGAACCCGGCCATCGTGTAGAGGTTGTCGAAGTGCGTCCAGTCGGCGATCGGGTTCTCGTCGGGTGTGACCTCGAGCAGCCCTGCCCAGCCGTGCATGAGCGTCGCGTTGTCGAAGCAGTTGAATCGTGCGCTGAGCCGGCGCACGAGCATCTCGGACTTGCTGCTGTCGAACGCGACGTTCCAGCTTGGCGGGCACGTGTCGTCGGCGTCGGTACCGGCGAGTAGAGCGTTCGCGCTGGGATGGAAGTAGGTCTTGCCGTTGTGGAAGTCGATGACCATGGGGAAGTCGTCCGGAACCTCGGTGACCCCGGCGATCTGGTAGCACTGCGATCGCCACGGCAGGATGGGCAGCGATGCCCCGTAAAGGGCGGCGATGCGACCTGCCCACGCGCCGGCGCAATTGATCAGTGTGCCTGGCGTGACGGCCTCGCCCGTGCTCAGTTGCACCCGGCCGATGCGATTCCCGCGGGCCTCGACACCGACGACAGCCGCCCGCGGCCGGATCTGTGCGCCGCTCCGGCGTGCGTCCGCGGCCAACGCGCTGACCAGCGCGTGGGCGTCGAGGTGACCGTCGGTCGGGCAGAACGCCGCACCAACCAGGCCTTCGATACGGCTCACCGGGACCGCGTCGACGACCTGCTCGGGTGTCAGCCAGCGCGACGAGACGCCGAGCTCGTTCTGCAGTTGGATCGCGCCCCGCAAGGCAGGACCGGCTTCCGGCCGGGTGGCCATGAACAAGTAGCCGACCTGGCGGTAGGACATGTCGATTCCGCGCTCACGCAACTCAGTGAGCCGCTCTACGGTGCGGCCGGCAAGCCTGATGTTGATGGCCTGACTGAACTGCTGGCGGACGCCGCCTGCGCTTAGCCCGCTCGACCCGCCGCACACGTGAGTGGCCTCGGCGATCACGACCGATGTTCCGCCTGCGGCTAGCTCGGCTGCCAACGCTGTGCCGGCGATACCCGCGCCGATGATCAAGAAATCCGGGCAGCGCTCCGGTGCCGGACGCATGTCATGCAGACGCCGGCGAGGCAGCGGATTCCATCATCGCAATTCCTGCCGCGACGACCCGCGCCACGCTCGGCGCGATCGCCTCTTCGAGCACCGGCGCGAACGGCACGGGGGTGTCTGCTGCGGCGATGCGCACGGGGTTGGCATGTAGTTGGTCGAACAGGTTCTCGGTGACCAGCGCGCACAGCTCGGCGCCGACGCCGGCGGTGCGGACATCCTCGCTGAGGGTGATGAGCCGGCCGGTCTTGGCCACGGACTGCAGGATTGTGTCGACGTCCAGTGGCGCCAGGCTGCGAAGGTCGACTACCTCGACGCTGATTCCGCGAGTTGCGAGGGCCTGCGCCGCGGCGACTGCTCGGCGGACCGCTGCGGAATAGGTGAGGATCGTGATGTCGGTTCCTTCCCGGACCACGGCTGCGCTGCCGAAGGGGATGAGCTCTCCCGGTGCTGGCCGCGGTCCTGCTTCGCCGTACAGCAGCGCGTTCTCGATGAAGACCACTGGATCATCGGAGCGGATCGCGTACTTCAGCATGCCCTTGGTGTCGGCAGGGTTGCTCGGGCACAGCACCACCAGGCCAGGAAGGTGCATCAGCCAGGACTCTGGACGTCCGGAGTGGTGGCAACCTGACGAGCGGCCGAACACGTTCACGGTCCGCAGCGTCATGCGCGGTACCGCGCGGCCTCGTGAGACGTAGTAGATCTGGCTCATGTGGTTGGCGATCTCGTCCATGCAGCAGCCGAGGAACGCGGAGAACATGACCTCGACGATCGGACGCCGCCCGGCGATGGCGGCGCCGAGGGCCGTGCCGACCATCGCGTCCTCCGAGATGGGAGTGTCGCGCACTCTGGACCGTCCGTGCTTGGCGAACAGGCCGCGGGTCGTGGCGAAGTTGCCGCCCATTGCACCCACGTCCTGCCCCATGAGGAATACGGTCGGGTCGTGATCGAGTTCCTCGTCCAGCGCCTCGATGACGGCGTCGCGCACCGTGAACCGGTCATCCATGACGTCGCCCGATCTGCGTGGGCCGGACAAAGTCAAATGCGTCGTCGGCGGCTGGTTCCGGGCTCGCCAGTCCGAATTCGACCGCCTGCCGCACCACGGCATCGGCTTCGGCGTACAGAACGTCTACATCGGCGGGAGTCATCAACCGGTTGGACACGAACGTGTCTATCGCGATTGGGATCGGGTCACGCGCTCGTGCAGCGTCGTAGTCCTCGCGAGGTCGGTAGTCCTGGGCGTCGCCTTCTTCGTGACCGTACCCGCGTGGGCAATCGAAGATCAGCAGCGTCGGCCCGTCACCAGCACGGGCTCGGGTGATCGCTCGGCCTGCTGCATCGAAGCAGGCCTGGACGTTCTTCCCGTCGACGACGGCGCCAGGGATTCCGTAGCCTCTGGCCCGGTCGACGAGTCTGCCCGCAGTCGAGGATGCGCTAGCCACGGAGATCGCCCATCCGTTGTCGATGACCGCGTAGATGACGGGCAGTCGCCACAGCGAGCCGAGGTTGACGGCCTCGTGGAACGATCCGCGGTTCGCCGCACCGTCGCCGAAATACGCGACAGCGACGCCGTCATCGCCGCTGTCCCTGTGGGCGAGGGCGACCCCGGTCATGGTCGCGATATTGCCGCCCACCAACGGCGATGCAGGCAGCACGTTCGCGGACCAGTCCCCGATGTGCAGCGACCCGGCGACGCCTCCGAGCAGTCCATCCCGGCGGCCCAGCACTTCGGCCATCATCCGCTGGGGATCGACCCCCTTGGCCAGCGCCTGGCCGTGACCGCGGTGCGTCGCCGCAACATGATCGCTCGGACGAAGGTGCCCCTGGACCCCCGCGTGCACCGCCTCCTCGCCGATCGCCGGATGGATGAAGCCCGGGATCAGATTGCGCTGATAAAGCTCCACCATGGCCGACTCGAACCGCCGGATCAGCAGCATGATCCGCAGCAGCTGCGCAGCCTTCGCCGCGTCCAGTTCGGTGCTCGTCACGGCGGCATCGGACGTTAATGCACTCATATCTCTCCCTTCAGCGAATCCCTACAGCGAATACAGCGTGTCGGCGAAGGCGGCGCAGAAGTCAGCCGCGTCCAGCCCGTCCATCACCCGGTGGTCGCAGGTCACCACGACTTCCGCGCGGTCCGGTCCAGCGGCATTGACCCCGCCGACCGCCATGGTCAGCGCGGTGCCCGGGTAGAGCACCGCGGTGAACCAACGCACGGCGGGGCGGCCGATGTTGGACACGACCAGGGTTGGCCAGCTCGTAGCGGAGGCCGGCAACTGCCCGCCACCGATGCCGGCCATCAGCTCCTGGCGACGCGAGTGCAACGCGCTCAGGTCCGCAGTGTCCGCGGCCGGGAAGACCAGCGGCACCAGCGCGTCACCATCGCGGACCAGCAAGCCCACCCGCACCTCGTCGTAGAGGCGGACCGTAGCGTCGTCGCCGACGTACGCGTTGGCGACAGGAACTTGTTGCGCGGCAACCGCGGCCGCCGCGATCAGCAGGTCGGACACCGTGGCCCCTTCGGGACGCGGCGTTGCGGGCACGGTTACCGTCACGGCCAGGTTGAATGTCGGCACGTCAGCGGCCCAGACGGTGGCGCGATTGCCGGCCGTCCGGGCCTTCGACGCCGTCGCTGGGCGGCTGCTCACAGGCAGCGTGGAACCCGGGTGCGTCGCCCCCGCGGCTGGCGCCGTCGGCGAACCATCCTGGGCCGCTTTGACAACGTCCTCCTCGATCACCCGGCCTCCCGAGCCGCTACCGCGCACCGATCGCAGATCGATACCGAGCTGAGCGGCCAACTCGGCTGCGGAGGGCGCGACCTGGCGCTCCGCGCCGGCAGCAGTGACGATCAACGTGCCAGGTTCATCTCCGACGTCGAGCACCGCGATCACTTCGCCGGCCGCCGCCGTGTCGCCAGCCTTGCAGTGGATGGCCGTCAGTCGTCCGGACGCCGTTGCCTCGACGACGACCTGCGACTTCTCCGTCTCCATCAGAAACAGCGGCTCGCCCGCGACTGCCTGCTCACCCTCGCCGACATACCACTCGAGCACCTCTGCCTCGGTCATCGTCAGTGAGTTCTTCGGCAGCAGCACATCCACGTCAGCACACCCCATTTGATAGATTGTTTACAATCTGGCAGGGTGCAACGGAAGATGTCAAGCGGCTCGTTGATCTGGGTGGCTACCTCGCCCGCCAGTGAGCGCACCAGCACCGCCGAGTCACTCCTCGCGAGGTCTGCGCAGTCGGCGGCATACTCGGGCATCCACGAAGGGTGCGGTGATCCGATCCATGACCAGTGACGACATCCGCTCCGGTTGGGCCTTGGTCGTTGGCGGATCGCGGGGGCTGGGAGCCGAGTGCGCTCTCGCCCTGGCTGCGCGCGGCTACGCGATCGTGCTGAGCTATAAGTCCAACGAGACGGCGGCGCAGGACGTCTGCGCTCGGGCGCTGGCAGCGGGCGCACCGTTCGCCCGGTGCTTCGCCATGGACCTACTCGATTGTGACGGTTGCGCGGCAGCCCTGGACGCGTCCATTGCCGAGCTGGGCCCGCCGCGCTGCGTGGTGCATTCCGCAGGGGAGGTCCTGCGCGCTTCAATGGAGCAGACTGACGTCGCCTCCTTCGCCCGGCTGATCACCGTCAACTGCACCTCGGCATATGCGATCGCCCGGGTGGCCGGCCTGGCGATGCGCGAGGCGGGCGGGTCGATCACGTTGCTGTCCTCGGTGATCGGGCCGTTCGGCGTCCGCGACCGGGTCGCCTATGCCACATCGAAGTCCGCGGTGATCGGCCTGAGCAAGGCGCTGGCCGTCGAGCTGGCACCTTCGGTGCGGGTCAATGCGGTCATGCTCGGCACCTTCGCCACGGAAATGAATGCCGCGCTGCTGCAGGACGAGAATGCGCTGCACTCGCTTACTGCGCGGGTGCCGCTGGCCCGGCTTGGCACGGCGGAGGAGGTCGGCCGTGTTGTCGCGTTCCTCGCTGACGAGGCGACGTTCGTCAGCGGTGCAGTCTGGGAGGTCGACGGGGGAGTGTCGGCCCGGCTGGCCACGCCCAGCGGCGACCCACTGATCTGACGTTCAGAGCAACTGCCACAACCAGGGCCGTTGCTCGGCCAGCGCCTTCCCGCCCGGGATCAGGGCGAGGAACTCCTCTACCGCGATACGCATGCGTTTCCGCCATACGGCCACCGCCCGGTCGCTGTCCTGTTCGAGGATGGCCGTGAGCAGCTCGGCGTGGGCAGCCAAGATGCGGTCGATGTCGCGGTAGACGATTCCCGAGGCGGTGACGAACAACGCGACCTCGGCGGTCGACTCGCGGAACCTGGCGGTGACACGGGGAAGGCCGCAGGCGTCGATGATCCCGGACTGGAAGGCGAGGTCGCACTCGACCACCAGAGCCTGGCGGCTGCGGTTGCTCTTCTTGCGGGCACGTGCCTCGAGCATCTGCAGGTGAGCGGCCACCTCGTCGGTGACCAGCCCGGCGCCGATGAGCTGCCGGATCGCGACGACCCCCAGCACCGCGCGTAGCACGTACACCTCCAGGATGTCCTCGACGCTCAGCGAGCGGACGACGGCTCCCCGGTTCGGGCGCAGCGTAACCAGGCCCTGCGAGTCGAGCTTGCGCAGCGCTTCCCTGACCGGGCCACGGGACACCGCGAAGCGCTCGGCGAGATCGAACTCGACGAGGCGTGTTCCGGGCGGCAAGGCCCCGGACACGATCGCGTCGCGTAGCTGTTTGACGACATGCCCGACGGCTGTGGAACTCGGCGCCTGCCGCAACTGATCGGGAAGGGCGGCACGGGCCGCGCGTTGCCGGCCGTTGCCTTGGGAGATCGTCGTCACGTTGCACTCCGTTCCACGACGCACGGCGCGCCGCGACGAGGTCCGCCAGACCCGCCACCAGACTCCGAACCGCGGCGCGTGTCATTAGCAAGGTTGCTGATTGTTGACACTACCTCGACCGGTTAGCAGCGCACTGCATACCGAAACCGATCAGCTGGATTTCGCGATGTGCACTCGCAAACCACCCCGCCGGGGCTGAGCGCCGCGCAGCCAAGCGCATCAGGTCGAGGCCATGGCATGTCCGGGACCACCCGGCGCAGCCGCGCCCGGAATGTCTTGACAGCGGATTGGAGCTGCGAGAGATTGTAAATAATCTACCGAGAGGGGATACGGTGCGCGCCCGATTGCCTACCCTCTGGCGGGCCGAATATCAGCGCCTACAAGCCGAGCGCGGGCCAGTGGAGGTACCGGCACGATGACCGGCCGGGTCGCAGGCAAGGTTGCGCTGATTACCGGCGGAGCCCGGGGACAAGGCCGCGCGCACGGTCAGTTGCTCGCTCAAGAGGGCGCCACCGTCGTCCTCGCTGATATCCGGGACGAGCTGGGGCAGGCGGCGGCCGGCAGTCTCTGCCGCGAAGGGCTCGAGGTCAGTTACATGCACCTCGACGTGACGCGAGAAGACCATTGGCAGCGTGTCGTCACCGATACCGAGCGGGCCTACGGCCGCCTCGACGTCCTGATCAACAATGCCGGCATCGTCGGCAGCGCCGCCGACGTAGTCGACGAGACAGTCACCGACTGGCTGCGCGTCCTCGCCGTCAACCAGACCGGCGCATTTCTCGGCATGAAGCACTCCGTGCCGGCGATGCGCCGCAGCCAAGGCGGCTCGATTATCAACGTCTCCTCGATCTGGGGACTCGCGGCGGCGCGCGACCGCATCGCCTACCACGCGACGAAGGGCGCCATCCTGGCGATGACCCGCAACGTTGCGGTTACCTATGCCCGTGAGGGCATCCGCGCCAACAACGTCGTACCGGGATCGGTGCAGACCGACTTCGGCCCGGACCGGCCGCTGCGGTCGCCCAACACCACGATCGAGGTCACGCCGCTCGCCCGCCGCGCGCAGCCCATCGAGGTTTCCTACGCGGTGCTGTACCTCGCATCCGACGAATCCGCCTTCGTCACCGGCGCCGACCTGGTCGTCGACGGCGGATATCTAGCCCAGTAGTGGTCACGCGTCCCGGCGGACACCTAGGAGGTTGCACATGAAAAAGCATGCGAATGCACGAGGGGCTCGCAGGTTGCGGCGGCCACGCCTATTCGCGGCTACGGCAGCGCTCTGCTTGGTCGTGGCCGGCTGCTCGTCATCGTCATCCTCGGGTGGCAAATCGAAATATGACACGAAGAAGGACGGCGTCGTTCAAGTCGCGATCACCCCGGTGCTGCCCTACATCGGGCTCAAGGGCGACCAACTCACCGGCCTCAACGGCGACATCTTCACCGAGATCGCAAAGCGCCTCGGGCTGCGTATCAAGCCGGTCATGGGAGATTTTCCGGCGCTGCTTTCCAACGTGCAGACGCGCCGGGTGGACATCGGTGTGGCCAATATCGTGTGGACCGCGCAACGGGCCAAGTCCGCTCGGATGACCGATCCGGTGTACTACTCGCCGACCATGTTGGCCGAGCGCAACGGCTTGAACCTGACCACCGTCGCGTCGTTGCAGGGGCACAAGCTCGGCACGAGTTCGAATGCCGCCTATCTACCTGGGCTCAAAGCGATTCCCCACGCGAGTGTCGACCTCTTCTCCACGCCCGAGGATCTGCTCTCGGCTCTGGACAGCGGCCGCATCGACGTAGCAGCGATCGACCCGCTCACGCCCTCTTATGCCAAGCAGAAGAACCCCGGCCTGAACTTCCACGCCGTGGCGCTGCAGCCGCCGACGGCCGACGAGGTGCAGCAGACACCGGACCTCGTCGCGTTGCAGCCGGTCATGTTGTGCTACTACGTCGCGAGCAAGGACAAAGCTCTGGAGGCTGCTATCAACAAGGTCATTCCACAGCTGCAGCAATCCGGATTCATGGCAAGCGTCATTCAGAAGTGGGGCGGGAACCCCGACACCATGCTGAAGCCCGACCCGGCAACCATGGACCGATTCGCAAACCTGCGGGCAAAGGCCGACCGCGCGGCCGACTGGCGCCCGTCGACCCTGTGAGGGCGCGATGCCATCCCCTTCCGATCCGGCTTCTGTGCACCACCTTGCTGCGGGGCCATTCCACGTGCCCTGGGGCGACTACCTCAGCCCGCTTGGCTCAGCACTGCTGGAGACCGTGAAGTTCACTGTCGCCGGCTTCCTCGGAGCAGCTATTCTGGGCGCGATCGTGGCCCTGATGCGGCTATCGCCCGTCCGTCCGGCCCGATGGCTCGCTCACGCGTACACCGACCTGTTCCGCAACCTGCCGTTGATCACCGAGATCTACATCATCTACTTCGGCTTCGCGAGTGTCGGGGTCGTCCTGGGCAAGTTCACGGCAGGCGTGCTCAGCCTGACACTGTTCTTCGGCTCCTACCTGTCGGAGATCTTCCGCGCCGGGTTGCAGGGGGTGACACGGGAGCAACGCGAGGCCGGTCAGGCGCTGGGCCTCACCGGCACAGCGACCCTGCGGTTGATCATCCTTCCGCAGGCTGTGCGCCTGGCCTTGCCCGGCACGACAACCATGATGATTGACCTGCTGAAGAGCACCTCGCTGCTGGTCGTCATCTCCGGCGGAGAACTCATGACCGAGGCCAGCATCATCACCTCGGACACGTTCCGTGCGATGGAGGTCTACCTCGTCATTGGCGCCGTCTACTTCGCGCTCTGCTATCCGTTGAGCCAGCTCGCGCTCCGGCTGGAACAACGGCTACACAAGGGCCTGCCGCTTTCCCCCAGACGGCACAGCCGGTGGCGCATCATGCGCGAGCTTGCCGCCCAGTACTCGGCGGCCGACAACCGCCGCACCGTCTAAGAGGCGATGCCATGACAGCGACAGCCGACTCACTTGTGGTCGTGGACAACCTGGAGAAGCGCTTCGACGAACATCCTGTTCTTCGCGGCGTGTCGTTCGAGCTGCCCCCCGGAAACTGCAGCGCGGTTCTCGGCCGCAGCGGCGGAGGCAAGACCACGCTGCTGCGCTGCATAAACCTGCTCGAACAACCGACCAGTGGCCGCATCATCGTCGACGGCGAGGACGTCTTCAAAGAGGGCAGAGCGCTGTCGGGCAAGGCACTGGTGCGGCTGCGCCAGCGGGTCGGACTGCTCTTCCAGAGCCTGCACCTCTTCCCGCACCTGACAGCCGCCGAGAACGTCGCAGTCCCCCTGCTGCACATAGCGCGGATGGATGACCGGGCGGCGATCATCAAGTCGTTCGAGCTTCTCGACCGCGTCGGGCTGGCACACAAAGGGCTGGCCTTGCCCGCCACCCTCTCCGGAGGACAGCAGCAACGCGTGGCGATCGCACGAGCCCTCGCCCTGCGCCCCGTCGCGCTGCTGTTCGACGAGCCGACGTCGGCGCTGGACCCGGAATCGAGCAACGAGGTCAAGACGGTCATGCGCTCGTTGTGCGCCGACGGCATGACGATGTTCGTCGTCACCCACGACTTATCATTCGCCGAGGCCGTTGCCGACCAGGTGATGTTCGTCGACGGCGGCCTGATCATCGAGCGGGGCACACCCGCAGAGGTCTTGCGCGCGCCCACGCAGTCCCGAACGCGCGAATTCATCCAGCACATGCGGGATTGATGTCGCCACTTACGAGAAGGGGTTGTCTGCACTGATGACTCAAGATCACAAGAACATCGTCGTAACGGGCGCTGGCAGCGGCATGGGACGCGCATGCGCAAAACTGCTCGCGGCCAAAGGATGGACCGTGGGACTCGTCGACGTCGACGAGAATGCCGTCAAGGAACTGGCCAACTCGTCGGACGCAACCATGATCGCCCTACGCGCGGACGTCACCGACACCGCAGAGGTGAACGCCGCCGTCAGCGAATTCGCCGCAGCCGCCGGCGGCCCCATAACCGCATGCGTGAACGCCGCTGGGGTGTACCCGCCATCGACGTTCGAGTCCGCCGACGAGTCGCTGTACCGGCGAATATTCGACATCAATGTGTGGGGAACGATCGCCGTCTCGCAGGCCGCTGTTGCCAAGTTCCCGATGAATGGCGGCGGCTCGATCGTCAACTTCGCCTCGGCCGACGCATACGTTCCCAAGCCAGCGCAGCTTCTCTATAGCGCCTCCAAGGCCGCGGTCGTCCACCTGACGCGAACGCTGGCCGCGTCGCTCGCTGAGCGGCGCATACGGGTGAACGCGATCGCTCCGGGCCCAGTCGACACCGAAGGCATGCGCGACACGCCCCGGATGCGTGAGGTCATTTCGCGCGTGCCCCTGGGGCGCGTCGCCGCGGCCACCGAAATGGCGTCGCTGGCCGCATGGCTCGTCGACGATCCGGCGTCGGCCTTCATCACCGGCGAGACCGTAGTCGCCAGCGGCGGCCTGGTCATGCGGTCCTGAGCGCGCGGATGCAGACCAACGACGAGCGCCAGATGCGCGACGCTGCGCACGACGCCGCCCAACTGCCACGCGTCCGCTGGATTCTCGGCGGCGTCATGAGCCCAGATCGTGAGGACCTCTGGTCATTGCTGCGCGGCTACTTCAAAGAGCTGGCCCGCGGCGAGTACGAGGTCCACGTACACGGCCTCCCATACTCGCCTGGAGGCGTGCGGCAAGCCGGCACTCGCCTGTTCAGCGAAGCCGTCGGCCTGGCAGTCGCGATGAACCTTGCCCACGAATCCGAACTGATCATCTTCAATGACTGGGCTATGCCGGTATTGCAGGCCAGAAGCAGCCTGCCGGTGCCCGTGACCTGCGTCTCGGAGGCGTCGGTCATGCTGGGCCGCACGCTCGCCCGCCGGCCGGCCGTCGTCACTGTGGCCGAGGGCATGCGGGAGGGCATGGTCCGCGACCTGAACCAGTTCGTCGGGCACGGCGCGATGGCCTCCCCGGCCGTATGGTGGCTCGATCCACCCAGTACACAACAGGACGTGCTCGACGCCGTGGCCAATCCCGAAGCACTCATCGAGCGCTTCGACCAGGTCGCCGCACGCGCCGTCGAAAACGGCGCCGATGCCATCCTCACCGGATGCGGATCCTACGGGCCGATCTTCAGGTCCCACGGCTACGACCACGTGCGCCGCTGTCCCAGCGTGCCCGTCTATGACTGCGCCGCGCTAGCCATGGAACTCGGCCGAAGCCTGCACCGGCTATCCCAGGTGGGACTGCGCCCGAGCGAGCGCGGCTTCGCCGGGCCAACGCCCAGTCAACGGCCCGCGATGCAGGACATTCTCTCGCGCCTGACCACGATGTGACCTCATGTCTGCTGAACGAGCAGATGCGCGCGGAGCGTCAACCCGGGACGTCTGCCCACTCGTACGGTTCTGCATTCCGCCATCCTCGTGACATCACTCGTGGTGCGAGCTACGGGATCACCGGGAGATTGTCGAGCACACTGAACTCGATTGCGTGCTCACAGGAGCACGCAGAGCCTAGGTGCGCCGGGACGCTAGGTTTTCGTAATGCGTGGGTCCGAGGTTCGATTCCCCGAGGCGGCTCCGCTCTAGCCCAGTGTTTCCGGGGCCTGCAGCTGTCTCACGCTTCAGTGTCTTGATCGACTTCGTGTGCCGTCGTGGCCTGAGTCGTGGCCCGGCTCGCCCAGTTCAGCGCACGTCGGGTCCAGACATGGACGTCGGCTGTGGTTGTCAACGGTGACCGAAAATTGCCGCCGAAAGTGGTGACTCGCTTCGCCGACCCGCGTGAGCTGATGGCGCCGAGTCGATGCGCAGGGCCGGGTATAGCGGCCTTGAGGTCTCGTCTCGCCTACGCCCGCATCGGTGACCAATGTGGAGCCCGCTGAGCAGGTGCAACACCGGACCGATCTGCGGCGGTTGCGCCCGGCAGCCGGCCAGCCCTCGCCGGCGGTCATCAGCACCGAGCCGTGGTTGTCGCAAGCGCACTTGACCGGCAAACCGCGGCGTCTGCGAGACCGAAGCCGAGTCAACCGCCTACGTGGTCGCGAACCTGCTCGGCCTCGACGTCGACGCCAGCTCGATCAGCTACGTGGCCGGCTGGTCCCAGTCGGACCCGACCGTGGTGACCGCCGCCGCCGGCAACGTCTTGGAAGCGGTCAATACCATCGCCGCGGGCATCGGTCTCAACGACGCCGACGAACCGGCTGACATGGCGAACGTGGCCTGACCCGCGCACCGTGTCCGAACGCGGCGAACCGCATCGCGCCCGGACACGACGGCCGCGCTGCCGTCGCGGTGCGCTTGCGTTCTGCCGAGATGCTCAGCTGGGCGCCACGGGTGACGATCTGACCGAGTGACGACGAGACCACCCGCACCATCCAGCGGTCCGAACCCGTGATCATTCACGATCTCGGCGAGGGGATCTGGGCCGCGCTCACCGCGTCACCGATCGTCGCGCCCGCGCTCGCCGTCGTGGTGCAGTGTTCTCGTTCGCGGCGTGCGTCAGCTCGGGTGGGCCTTCGAGCACGCGGGATCCAGTGCACCGGTTCAGCCGCGCGGACAAGGCGGCCCCTAGACCAGGTCCGGCAAAGGAGATCGCGACGTGGAGCCGCTGCAGTCGGGCCTCAACCGGTCGCCGCAAATCCGTAGCTGCCTGGGCCAGCGTGATACACGGCGTATTGGGTACCGTCGAATGTGTCGAGCCGTGAGAACGTCGCGCCGCGCGGAGCGGTCACCGGGTGGCCGAGCGTGGGAACCCAGATTTCGGCGGTGGTGTTCGCGGGGACGGTGACGTTCATGGCCACTCCTCCGTCCGGGGTACGGGCCCAGTCCACTGCCGCGCGGCCCGCCGGCGTCGTGTAGGAACCCGCCGCGTGAGTCAGGTCGCCGACGATGGCCGGCCGGATCAGCAGTTGCCGGTACTCGCGCGTTCCGTCAACCTGGTCGATTCCGATCACGTCGTGGACGAACCATGCTGCCACGTCGCCGAGGAACTGGTGGTCCTTCGAACCGCCTGATCCGGTCAGGTTCTCCCAGAGCGTGGTGGCGCCTTGGTTCACCAGCGCGGCATAGCTGGGCGCGCTCGGGTTGGTGACCATCTGGTAGATCAGGTCGTCCTGGCCGGCGTCGCGCAGCGTTCGGAACAGCGGGCCGAGGGCGACCGACCCGGTGCCGAGCCGCTCGCCGAAGGCATGCACGGCGGCCACCAGGCTGTTGACGACGGCCTGGTGGTACTGGGCCGGCACCAGCCTGGCATCGAGCGCCACCGCGTTCGACGCCTCGGTGTTGTTGGCGTACCAGGCATTGCCCGAGCTGTCGGTGTGCAAGTACTTGGTGTTGTACTCGGTGGCGAGGCTCGTCGCGAGCGCCGAGTACTTGGCCGCGTCGCTGGTCTTGCCGAGCACCTGCGCGATCTTGGCAATCGTGCTGGCGCCCCGGTAGTAGCCGGAGTCGATGATCGGCTGCGGGTCAGTGTCCTGCGCTGCCGCCCAGTCGCCCAGGCCAAGGATGTTGCCGTTGTTGGCCTGCTTGGCGGCGGCTTCGTAGTCGAGCCATTTCACCATCGCCTCGTAGTTGGCACTCATGGCCTTGGTGTCCCCGTAGACCTGGTAGAGCTCCCACGGAACCAAGATCACGGCATTGCCCCAGTTCGGCTCGTCCAGGAACCAATGGCCCCCGAAGATCTGGGCCGGCACCGCGTGGTACTCCGGCGCGATGTTTGCAATCAGCCCGGGGAACTGGCTGCTGATCGGAGTCGGACGCTGCGAGGTCCGCATGTTCGCCACGAGCTGACCTTCGTAGGCCTGCATGTCGAACAGAGTCAGATCTGTTTGGACGTCCTGCACGTTGTCGCCGGTGTACGGGCCTTTTTCTCGATCCGGACAGTCGGTGAGCACCGACTGCATGTTGTTCTCCAACGCTCGCTGGGTGATCTGGTAGATCGTGTTCAGCATCGAGCTGGAGCTCTGGAAGGTTGCCGTCTTCTGGTTCGAGGCGTGCGTCACCAGCAGCGTGATCGTGTCTGGCGTCGGCTTTGCGGGAAGCCCCCTGACTTGGAGATATTGGAAGCCGCTGTAGGTGAACTGCGCGTGCCACGTCTCGCGTCCGTGGCCGGCGAACGTGTAGTCGTAGAGGATCTGCGAGGTCGGGCTCGCCCCGGTCGAGCCGATGTTCACCGTCCCGTCGGGGTTGACTTGCTCTGACGGGACCATCGACACCTTGGTTCCGGCCGGAGCGACGCCGGTGATCTTGGGCAGGCCGGACAGGTTGGCGCCGAAGTCGAGCACGTAGGTCGGCCCCGGCACGCTGACAGCCGCCGTCGCGTCGGCATGCGAGCCGCTGAGTGCCGGTGTGATTGTGACCCCGGTGCCGGCATCCCGCAGCGATATGCCACCGGCGTGGGCTGCCGACAGGGCGGGTGTGACGGTAACGCCGGTCCCGGTCGCGCCTTGAGTGCCCACGGCCGTGACCGTGACCGCCTCCTGACTTGCGCCCGAATCGATCAGGAGCGTCTGACCGACGATGAAGCTGGTCGTGCCGACGCAGGACGCGCCCGGGTTGCAGGCTCTGCCCACGCTCGCGACCTTGATGTTCGTATCACCCGCCGCGACGGGTGCTGCCAGCGTTGTGGCCGGACCGGCCGCCGTGCCGACAGCCGTGACCTTGCGCGACTCCAGGCTGGCGCCAGTGTCGATGTTGATCGTGTCCCCCGGATAGAGGTTCGTGACGCTGGCGAGCTTCACATTCGTTGCCCCAGGCCCGGCCGGAGCGACGAGCGCCGTATTGTCCGCCGGAGGCGTCACCTGAGTGATCGCTGTCGAGTGCGCTTCATGGTCGACCGTCACCGGCGGTCGCGGGTCGGCGACCAGCGGAGTGGTATCAGTGGGAATCGTCGAAGAGTTGAGGGCAGCGGTCCTGGCCGCATGCCATTCCGGACCGCCGAGGTTGCGCACCGAGTCCGTCCAGTTGGCGGGTATGCGCCGCGAGTCGTAGTCCTCTCCGCCCCACCACGAGGAGAAGGTCGTCGGGCCGAGCCTGGTCTGCCACGACGGATCTGTGGCGATGGTCTGCCGCGAGCCGTCCGTGTAGGTGACCTCCAGTTGGGCGATCACCTTCGGGCTTCCGAAGACAACATTGTTTCCCGGCTGGAACATGTAGCGTCCCATCGGCGTGCTGTCGGCCTGCTGATAGACACCGCTGCCGGCCTCGAGCCCCAACATGTTGGCGCCGCGCCGGAGCAGCCCAGTGACGTCGTAGGTGCGATAGTCGACCTCGGCCCAGTACGACGTCTGGCCCGGCTCAAGCACCGCGTCCGTCACCGGCGCTCCGTTGAGCTTTGCCGCGTACTGGCCAAGCCCGGTGGCATAGAGCCGCGCTGCAGCAATCCGTCGATCCACGTCGAACGCCTTGCCGAAGATCGGCAGCGGGTTGGGCACGCCGTTAGTGGCGTAGGTGTAGGAGGGGTCCACGATCCACTTGGCCGACCAGTCGGACTGGCTGAGGAGTCCCATCTCAAACGTCGCCGGCGCGCTCCACGCGCTGGCGCGCCCCTGTCCGTCCCAAACGCGCACGTCCCATACGGCACCCTCGCGGGAGCGCAACGGCGCGCCACCGTAGGCAATGTTGCCGGTGGCGCCGGACGCGACCTTTCCGGAGTCCCACCCATCAGGATGGTTGAGCCGGGCCGCGGAGGAGGCAACGCGTACTTCGTAGGCGGTCTGCAGGCCGGCCGACGTGTCACCATTTCCGTCTGACGCCAGACCCCAACTAAGGCTCGGCGACGGGTCACCTAGGCCGACCGGATCGGTGAGCGTGTCCACCCGAAGCGCCTTAGCCGTAAGCGAGGAGTGTCCGGCCGGGCTGCCAGCTCCCTCGGCGGACGCTTGGGAGACCGACGCGAGCGTCGCTCCGGATACCGCAACCACTGCTACGCACCACAGCCAACGCCGGCCAAAGACACGCACGCCGAGCTTCATCTCTGCTTCTCCTTGCCCATCCATGCAACATCAGGTCGAAGATCTAGGCACTTACACGTGTTAGTTCTCATCGCGAACTTACTTCTCACTAGCTGTCTCACGTCAAGGGCTCCGCCAGAAGTGGCCGGATCCGGCAACGTGCCGTGGATGCCTTGACCTTCGACAAACTCGATCGCTAATACGTGTAAGTGGTCCAGCCACGCCTCTTGATCGGACTGGATCGGACGCCGCTGGGCTCATCGCGGGGCGCCGCGAGCTTGGCGCTGAGCGCATCGAAGGCGCACGGATTTGGAGGTGATTGGCCTTGGCGACTGGATCCCCGGTGAGGCATGGCTCGGACGAGGTGGCCCTCACCGACGAAGACCAAGCCCTCCTTGCCGTTCTCGCTCTAGGGCACACATTCGAGTCTGTCGCGCATGACATGGGCATCAGTGTGCGAACGCTGCGACGGCGAATCCGGTCCGTATGCAGCCGGGTGGGCGTCGCCAACCACACGCAGGCAATCGTTTGGGCCGTGGGAACACGCCGCATTGGGCTGAGTTGGAAGCGGCTGGCGGATGGACGGATCGGCCTGACCGTGACGTCCTGATCAACACGCTAGCCGAGCGGTTGGTTCATTGCCGACCGCCGAGGTAGTCCCCAAAGTGTGCCAACCACGGCGCAGTGTGGCCCGGTCACGCCGGGCCACATCGCATGTTCGATCAGCTTCCGTTGTAGGCGGACTGCATCTGCTCGAGGACGCTCGGCACGCTCGACTTGCCGGCGAAGAGATCCTGGATACCTGCGAAGTGCGCGGCCTGGACCTTCGGGTTGGGCCAGAGCTGGTCCATGAACGGCACGGTCCGGCCCTCCTTCTGATAGGTCACCAGTGTGGCCAGCACCGGATCCGATGTGGTCTGCGAGCTTGGGATCGCGGGTAGGGCTGCAACCGCGGACGAGTACGCGCTCTGACCCTCGGCCGACGCCGCGTAGTCGATGAACTTGTTGGCCAAGTCCATTTTCTTGGTCTTGGCGTTGACGCCGTAGGCGCCGCCTGCCGCGCCGGGCATCTTGGTCTGCGACGCGTCATCGCTGGCCGGGACTGGCGCCAGCGTGTACGTCGTGCCGGCTGGAGACTGCTGCTTCAGCGTCGCAAGCTCAGGGGTCACTTGGATCACGCCGAGCGCCTTGCCCGAGGTAACCAGGCTGATCGAGGCATCCACACTGGTGCCCAGGGGATCGGCCTGGAAGCAGCCGCGTTTGTTCATCTCCAGGTACTTGTCCGTCGCAGTCGCCCAGCCGGAGCTCTGGAACTTCGCCTGGCCGCTCTTCTGCTGCGCGTCGAAGTTCGGTTCGGTGGAGTACACCGTGGTCGCGACGAGCGCGTAGTTGACCAGCTGGGTGACCCAGTTGGTCTGGTTGCCGAGCGCGAAGGCCGCCTTGCCCTTGCTCTTTGCGGCGTCGCAGAAGGACAGCAACTCGGTCCACGTGGTCGGCGGCTTGAGACCGACCTTTTGCAGAATCGTCTGGTTGTAGAGGGCGCCGATGCCGACGAATGTCAACGGAGCGATGTAGGTCTTGCCGTCGACCTGGGTCACGGACTTGATACCCGCGGGAATGCTCGCCGCCCACGGGTGGCTGGACAGGTCTTCCAGATAGCCACTGGGCTGCAGCACCTGCAGAGCGCCAGGGTTGCCGTTCCCAGGCCAGGTGAAGAACACGTCCGGAGCTGTTCCCGACGACAACTGGGTGCGCAGCGTGCTCTGATACTGGTCGGTGTCGGCGTACGACGCGCTGATCGTGACGCCAGGGTTCTGTTTCTTGAATCCGGCGATCAACGCTTCCACTCCGGGCCGGTCTGTGGCGACCGAAGCGACGCGCAGACTCTTCGATCCGCTGCCTCCGCCGGTCCCGGTGCCGCCAGTGCAGGCGGCCAGACTCGCTGTGAGGAGTGCTGCGGCCGCGGCGACAGCGATGGTGCGAGGTCTCATGAGTTCCTCCAGGGTCGGTTGGATCTGGGTCCTGGTAGGTCGCGGCGGCGGCCTACTGCCGGGTTGCGCGGAGCTCGGACTGGCTGTGCTCAGGGGCCGGGACTGCGCCGGGCGGTGCTGGGCACGTGAGCGCGTAGCGGCCGCTGCTCACCTGAATCGCAATCTGACGGTCGTACTCAGTGGCACGGCCGGCGCGCAGCGGCGTGCCGTCGAGCCGTACGTCCGTCTCACTACTGACCGGGAGGACCACCAGGGCGTCGGTGCCCGGGGGAACCTCGACGGACAGTTGCAGAGTCGCGTCGTCGAGATCCCAGGCTGTGGCGACGGTGCCCCGCGGAGTGAGGTAGGAAGCGCGGGCCGCCCGGATCCGACCGCCGGGCCTCGGGCGGATCAGCAGCCGGTTGTATCCGACCGAGTCCGCGGCCTGAGCGATGCCGGCGACGTCGGAGAACAGCCACTCGCCGATTGAGCCGAGTGAGTAGTGGTTGAACGAGTTCATCGCTGCGGGAGCGAATCCGTCGTGCTCGGTCCACCCGTTCCACCGCTCCCAGATCGTGGTCGCACCCCGTCGCACGGAATACCCCCACGACGGGAAGCGGTCCTCGTGCAACAGGGCGTAGGCCAGATCCGAGCGACCGATCGCCGTGAGCACCGGACAGAGCAGCGCGACGCCGACGAAGCCCGTCGTGAGCAAGCGGTCGTGACGTTCGAGATTCGCGACAAGCTGCTCGGCGACGGGGCCGCGCAGTGCTGGTGGCACGAGGTCGAAGGCCAGCGCCAGCAGGTAGGCCGTCTGCGAATCGCCGACCATGCGCCCGCCGGCGGCGACGAACCGCTCCACGAAGCGGACCTTGATGTCGGCGCACAACGCGGCATAGCTCCGCGATTGCTCCTCCTGGCCGCAGACCGCCGACGCGCGTCCGACGAGATCTGCGGAATGCGCAAAGTACGCCGTAGCCAGCAGATCACGATCAGTTCGAGAACCGACCGCGAGCCAGTCGCCGTAGTGCGCACCGACGCGCCGCGTCCACACTAGGTCCGGGTTCGCGCGGTGCACGAAGTCGACGAAGCGCTGCATCGCCGGCAGGCAGCGCCGCAACAGTTGATCGTCGCCGTAGATCCGATAGTGGTGCCACGGGATGATCACACCGGCGTCGGCCCATGCCGGTGCACCGTCGCCGTCCTGGGTCAACCGCGGCGCAACGTCGGGGAACGACCCGTCAGTGTTCTGGGCTTCAACGACATCGTGCAGCCAGCGATCGAAGAAGGCCGCGACGTCGGCGTTATACGTGGCGGTCGGCATGAAGACCTGCGCATCGGCGAGCCAGCCAAGCCGCTCGTCCCGCTGCGGGCAGTCGGTGGGGACGCTGACGAAGTTGCTGCGCAGCCCCCATCGGATGTTGCTCTGCAACCGGTTTACGTCCTCGTCGGAGCACCAGAACGCCCCAGCCGGCTCGAGGTCCGAATGCAGCACCTCGGCGACGGCAGCATCGGGCAGGAAGGCGTATCCGCTCGGCAGACCGGTGATCTCCGCATACTGGAAGCCGTGCACCGTGAACGCCGGTCGGACATGGTGCACCGTCGCGTCGTCGCAGACAAAGGTGTCTGTTGCCTCAGCGCTGCGAAGGTTCTCGGTGTACAGCTCGCCCTTGTCGTCGAGCATCTCGCCGTGGCGTATCCGGATCTGCGTGCCGCTCGGCAGTCCCGCCAGGTCCAGCCGCACTCGGCCGGACACGTTCTGCCCGAAGTCGATGACGGCCGCGCCGGACGGGGCGATGGCAACACCGCGCGCGGCGATCAGCTCGGTGACGCGCACCGGTTCGTCGGTGCTGGCCACGACGGTGCTCAGATCGTGATCGGCAACGCGGGCCGGCGTCCAGTTCGATGCGTCGAAGCCGGGGCTCGACCAACCCGGCTGTTCCAACCGTGCGTCGTAAAACTCGCCGATGAGCAGATCGGCGTAGCGCAACGGACCGGTCGACTCCAGCCATGTTGCGTCGGTACCGATCACCAATCGCGTGCCGTCGGCGTGTACGAGGATCAGCTGGGCCAGCAGTTGCGGCCGCGGGCCGTAGTGCAGCGCCCGGCGACGCAGGTCGAAGCCCACGCAGCCCGAGTACCAGCCGTCCGCGAGGATCGCGCCGAGCACGTTATCTCCGTCGCGAAGGAACTCGGTGACCTCGTAGGCCTGGTAAGTGACGCGGTTGCGGTAGTCGGTCCAGCCTGGCGTGAGCTCGTCGCAGCCGATGCGCTGGCCGTTGAGATGCAGTTGGTACAGGCCACGCGCTGTCACGAACGCGGTGGCCCGCGCGACAGGTGATGCCGTGCTGAACGTGCGGCGCAGGTACGTGGGTGCCGGAAGGAATGTGCTGAGCCCATGGGGTTCGGATTCTTCGGGTGGGTCCACGAGTGCTCGTCGGGCCGGATCATGCTCGATCCATGCAGCGCGCCAGTCGCTGTTCGACAGTAGGCCGGTCTCGAACCAGGATGTCTCGGCAGGTGTCTTCGCGCCGTCGACGTCCTTCAGTTGCACCGTCCAGCGATACCGTGCCGCAGACTCCAGTTGCGCGCCGGTGTAGTCGACCCACGGGACGTCGGAAGGACGCCAGCCAGTGTCCCAAGCCAGCTCTGCCGGTTCCGCCGGCGCGGTCGAGCGCATCCGCTCGACGCGCACCCGAAATGCGATAGGCCGGTCGCCGCGACGGTCCGACGCAAGTCGCCAGGACAGCCGCGGAACTCGGTTGCCCATACCCAGCGGGGTAACACGTCTGTCGCAGCGCAGGTCCCACGCCGACAACGTCGCCGAACGTGCCGCCGCGGGCCGGGCGCTCATTCCGCGAGGACTCACGGCAGGCTGGTTGTCAGCCATGCTCATCCCTTCAGTCCGGCGGCGAAGCCTCGGATGATGTTGCGCTGCATGAGGAAGTAGGCCAGCAGGAGCGGCGCGATGCTGATCACCAGCCCGGCAAACACCAGATTCCATTGGGAGACGTACTGGCCGACGAATCCGAACAGCGCGACGGTGACGGTCTGATGCGGGCTGCCACTCAGATACAGCAGCGGGGTGAGGAAGTCGTTCCAGACGAAGATGGCGTTGAGGATGGCGACGGTGCCGGTGATCGGTCGCAGCAGTGGGAAAACGACACTGACGAAGCCGCGCAACGGCGAGCAGCCGTCGATGGCCGCGGCCTCCTCGTAGTCACGCGGCAGCGCGCGCAGAAACCCTACGTATAGGAAGATCGAGAACGGCATCTGCAAGCCGACGTAGAAGATGACCAGCGACCACAGCGTTCCGAGCAGGTGCAGATCACGGATCGTCGTGTACAGCGGGATGAGCGCGAGCTGGAACGGCAACAGCAGCCCGACCATGAAGAAGCCGAACGTGAGCTTCGACCATCGCCGGGTCGCGCGGGCAAGTGGGTAGGCGGCCAGGGCCGACAGCGCCACGATCAGCAAGACGCTAAGGACGGTGACGATGAAGGTGTTGGCCAACGCGCCGCCCAGGTTGGCCTTGCGCCAGGCGCCGGTGTAGTTCTCGAGTGTCGGGTGGGTGACGGGCGTGATCGGCGAGGACTGGTCGTTGGGGCGCCTTAGCGAAAGGTTGATCAGCACGTACACGGGAAAGACGAAGGCAACCCCGACCAAGATCATGATCAGTTCGAATGCAAGCGTCCGTCGGCGGTACCTCATGAAGTTCATCCGACGGCTCCCCGCTGGCGAGCCATGAGCCCGTATTGGGTTCCCGACAAGACGGCGACGAAGATCGTCAGCACGACCGCCATCGCAATGCTGTAGGCGAACTCGTTGAACTGGAATGCGTTCTTGTAGATCAGCGTGGACATCGTCTCGGTGGCGTGGCCCGGACCGCCATTGGTCATCACCCACACCTGATCGAACAGCTTTAGCCCGCCGATCACCGACAAGGTGATGTTGATGGTCAGCGCCGGGGCAAGGTATGGGCGTACGACGTACCAGAATTTCGTCCACCGACCGGCTCCGTCGATCGCCGATGCCTCCAACACCTCGTCCGGGATGCCTTGCAAGCCGGCCAGGAAGATCACCATCGAGTAGCCGGCGAACTGCCACACCACCACCGCCACCACGGACCACAACGCGATGTCCGGGTTGCCGAGCCAGTCCTGCCGCCAGGACTTCAGGCCCAGCGAGCCGAGCAGCCCGTTGATCGCTCCCGTCGGCGCGAGCATGTACTTCCACAGATATGCCGTTGCCACCGGCGTGATCACCGCCGGGGCGAACAGAAAGACGCGCAGCACGTTGCGCGATTTGATGTGGGTGTGCACGGCCAGCGCCAGCAGTAGACCTAGGCCGTTCTGGATTACCGTGATCGCCGCCGCGATCAGCAAGGTGTGCTCGATCGCTCCAGTCGCGGACGGATCGTGCAGCAGCGCGCGGAACTGCTTGAACCCCACGCCGTGAACGGTCCGCGAAATGCCGTCCCAGTCGGTGAACGCGTACCGGACGCCGCGAATACTCGGCACGATCATCACGAAAATGAAGAACGCCAGAGCTGGCAGGACGAACCACCACGGCGCGTTGCGGCGCAGGGTGCGTCGCCTGCGCGTGGCGGGCACCGGCGGCGCCGCTGCCCGGCCGGTACGCGGGGTGCTCTGGGTCAGGGACATACCGCCGCTCCGCGGCAGGCCGTAGCCGATGCAGCGGCACTCGATCCGGCCATTCGCAGCGCGTGCGGCCGGTGACTGCGCGACCTCGCTGACGTCATGGGGTTCCCTTCGCTGGAGGGATGAATAGCGCCGTCTCGCGGGAGACCGACCGATCGCCCTTATATCGTTTCAGGTCCGGCCGATTGAACAAGCCGCCGCGGGGAATGTCAACGCTTGACCCGAGCGATGTACCGAATGTTACTGACACGTGTCATGTCGCGTGTACAAAGGCAGTAGGCGCGACCGTCCGCGGCGTGCCGTCAAACGAGTGCGCCGCAGCCTGCGATCAGTCGGCGGCTGCCTCTACAGCGATGTGCCCAGAGCGGACGCGTCGTGCAGCCGGGAACGTGTCGCCCATCAGACGGCGCGGTTGTGCGGCACGACCAGGGCAGGCCGCCAGCGGTTGGGGCACCCGATCACTGGTCGGTTAACCTGCGATCGTGGCGACAACGCAACACCGTAGTTCGACCGGTCAAGCCGCGCGGCGGCGGGTGACAAGCGTCGACGTGGCGCGCGAGAGCAGCGTCTCTCGTGCGACGGTGAGCTATGTGCTCAACGGCACGCCCAATCAGACGATCTCGGAGGTGACGCGGCGCCGCGTGCTCGCGGCGGCCGAGCGGCTTGGATATGCACCAAACGCATCTGCCCGGGCGCTGCGCTCCGGACGCAGTGACGTGGTGATGTTTCTGATTCCGGAGTGGCCAATCGGTCTGTCTATCGCGCGTCTCATCGAGCATCTGTCGCAGCGGCTCACCGAACAGGGCTTGACGCTTGTCGTGCATGCTCATCCGCGCGCGGCCCGCTCGGCGACCGAGTTGTGGAAGGCCATTCGGCCGGCAGTAGTGATCAATCACCAAGCGTTGAACGAGCACGAGGTCGAACTTGCGCTGGGGGCGGGCATCCCGGTTATCCGGCCAGTCTTCCAGGCTCGTGGGCGTGACACGTTCGCGTTGTTCCAGCAGCGCATCGGACGAATCCAGGCTGAGCACCTGATCTCTACTGGCCATCGTCGCCTGGGCTTCGCGCTGCCCGATGACGACCGCCTGGTCGCGTTTGCCAGTCGGCGGCTTCAGGGGGTTCGGCAGACGTGCGCCAAGTCGGGACTGCGGCCACCATTGACACAACTGGTCCCACTCGACGCCGATTCCGCGGGCGCTGCCGTGGACGCGTGGACCGCTGCACGACCACGTGTCACTGCCGTCTGCGGCTACAACGACGAAGTCGCGATCGCCGTGCTGAGCGGAATGCGCCAGCGCGGGCTGCGCGCACCTGACGACCTCGCGGTAGTCGGTGTCGACAACTTGCCGGTCGGAGCCCTGGGCACGCCGTCGCTGACGACGGTCACAACCGGGATGTCCGAGATCGGTGAACAGCTCGCCGCGGTGGTGACGCACGTGCTCAACGGCGGTACGGAACCCGAACCGCCCCGGCCTGAGCTGATCAAGCTGGTGCCACGCGAATCAGCGTGAGGGTGAACATCACGGCGCACGCCTCAGGGGGTAGGCCGCAATCAACTACACGTGCGTACGGCCCCGCGCGGATACCTATTCGCCGGCCGCGGCGGTAGCGACCGCGTCCCAGTTGGCAATCAAGAATGCGACGAAGGCAGCGGGGTCGTCCACCGGGCCATTCATTTCCCAGGCCACGCTCAAGATCCGGTACGGGTGCCGGTCCGAGGACGCTAGTTCGTCCAGCAAAGCGCACGCCTCACCGGAACCGGCAATGGCCTCACACAGGGCCGCGTATGCCGACGACACACCTCGGAGCCGGGTGCGGGCAAAGACCGCGTACAGGTCCCTTGCCGCCGTGGTCGACGCTGGCTTGCTTCTGATGGTCGGGTCATGGCCCGACTCGGCGGTGATTCCCGGTCTCATCCGTGCCAACCCCTTCGGCGATAGCTCGGAGCGTGGACGGGCAGGCAATACGAGCACCGAAGGTTAGTTCAAGAGTCTCGGCGTGACCACGCCGGAGTGCTGATGCCGTGCGCTCCAGTGGCGCGGCAGAGCTCCGCTCGTTCAATGGCCGGATCCGGGCAACTGCTGTCGGAGGCCTTGACGAGGAGCGTCCGCGGATTAGCGTCACCAGACAGTTACTCACACGTGTAAGTGATCGCCAACTTCGTCATCGTGCACGAAGGAGGCGGTCGCTCGATACTTCGCGGCGAAAGGGATCAGCAGTGAGGTACCCAAGCGGCTTGACACGTCGTCGGACTCGAATCCAGAGAGTCCACTCACGGTGGGTTCCATGGTTGGCCGTTCTGCTCGTCATGGCGATGGCCAGCATCATCGGCGGCGCCGGCGCGCCGAGTGGACGGGCGGACGTCCCATCCGGTGTGTGGGGTTCCGGCACCCTGACTCCTGCTGAACTGGCGAGCCTGGTCGGGCAGATGACTCCGGCCGAGGAGGTCGGCATGCTGCACGGCTACGGCGACCCGCCCTCGCTGACATCGCCGGTGCCGAGCGTGAACGGCGAGGCCGGCGGCATCGCCGGGGTGCCGCGCCTGGGTGTCCCGCCGCTGCGGTTCACCGACGGTCCGGCCGGTATCCGGCTGCGACATGTGGAGACGGCGATGCCCGCGCCGGTGGGGCTGGCCGCGACCTGGGATCCGGGCGCGGCTGACCAGTACGGCGCGACGGTCGGGGACGCGGGCCGGGCGACCGGCGAGGACGTCTGGCTGGCCCCGATGATCAATTCGGTCAACTTCGTCACCGCCGGACGCAATTTCGAGACACTCGGCGAGGACCCTTACCTCGCCGGCCAGCTCGGCTCGTCCGAGGTCGTGGGCGTGCAGGACCGCGGCATGATCGCCGAGATCAAGCACTACGCCGAGAACGATTTTGAGAACGGCCGCACCTCGACCAATGTCACGATCGACGACCAGACGCTTCAGGAGACGGAGTTGCAGGCGTTCCAGGCCGCGATCGACGCCGGTGCCGGCGCGGTGATGTGCTCCTACAACCGCATCAACACGATCTACGCGTGCGGCAACGACGCGACGCTCAACGGCGTGTTGCGCGGACAGCTCGGCTTCAAGGGATTCGTCACGTCCGACTGGGGAGCCGTGCATCGCGTGTCAGACCTGCCGCACGGCAATGACGTCGAACAGCCGGGCAACGCGGCCGGCACGAGCACGTACGGCCAGCAGTTGCTCGACGCGATAACGAACGGCACCGCGGCCGTACCGGCGACGGCCGACTTCCCGGCCGAGCCCGCCCACACGGCGGCGGAGTGGAAGGCCGCCGTGGACCTATCCGTGCTGGCCGTCCTGAGCGAGGAGGACAACGCCGGCCTGCTCGAGGGCACTCAGTACGGCACCCATTACGACCCGGATACCCACGCGCCGTACGTCCCACCGCGGCCGGATCTGGACAGCCTGAAGCCGGTCGCGTTCGCGATCGCGCAGGCCATCGCCGAGCGCAGCGCCACCCTGCTGAAGAATCGCGGCGCACTGCCGCTCAGCCACGGCGACCTGTCCAGCGGCACCGTCGTGATGGGCCCGACCGCGATCGCGCCCTACATCGGCGGCGGTGGCAGTGCGCACGTCACGCCGTACGACCCGGCGCAGGGTCCGTTCGACGCGCTCGCCGCGCGCGCCGGATCTCACGCCAACCTCCGCTACGTCCCGGGCTACGACCTCGACGGCACGGTCATCCCGTCCACCGCCATGTCCGCGCCGGACCCGGCAGCCGGCTACCCGAACTGGACGCTCAGCCCAGCGGACGCAGTATTCGCGAACCAGCCGGGTCTGCTACGCCAGCAGATCACCACCGACGCCGTCAACAGCGGGTCGCAGCCGGTCATCTACACCGGCGCGGACGCCGCGCCCGATCGTGTCGACCGGACCGTCGACTACACCGGTGCAAACACGCTGCCCGCCAACACCGCCTGGCGCTGGTCCGGGCTGCTCACCGCCCCGACCAATCCAGGCGGAACCGCCTGGCAGCTCAAGGTGTTCGTCGCCAACCAAGCAGGCGCACAACTGTTCGTCGACTCGCTGGCAACGAACCCCGGCCGCGTGATCAACACCGGCGCGTACCCGGCCGCACCCACAGCGTCCTATGCCGGGCTGACCGAGACCGCGCGCTCGCACGATCCGGCCAATGAGAACCTGCAACAGGCGACCACATCGCCGACGCTCAGCCCGGGCCAGCAGATCCACCTGGACCTGCGCGTGTACGCGGGAAGCGCGCCGTCGGCTGTCCAGCTGCGATGGGTACCACCGGACGACCAGGCCCAGTCCATCGACGCTGCGGTGCGAGCGGCCCGAACGGCGCACAAGGCGGTCATCTTCGCCTACGACGAGGGCACCGAAGGACGTGACCGCGGCACCAGCGATCAGGCCGCAGGCTTGCAACTACCGGGCTACCAGGACGCACTGATCCAGGCCGTCGCCGCCGCTAACCCGAACACGATCGTCGTACTCAACACCGGTGACGCGGTACTGATGCCGTGGGCCGCCAGCGTCAACGCGATTCTGGAAATGTGGTATCCGGGCCAGATGGGTGGGCCCGCGACGGCCAACGCACTGCTCGGCGCCGTCGATCCCGGCGGCAGACTGCCGATCACGTTCCCCGCTGACGCGACGCATTTCCCGACCTACGACCCCGGTTGCACAGACACCTCGCCCACCGGGAACTGTCCGCTATACCCGGGGGTGGTCGGGCCGAGCCCGTTCCTGCCCGGAGCGACGACCAGCTTCCGCACACTGACCGCGATGCAGGTCAACGGCATCGACCAGGGCTACCGGTGGTACGACCAGCACAACGTCACGCCGCTGTTCCCGTTCGGCTATGGCCTGTCCTACACGAAGTTCGGCTACTCCGACCTGCGCGTCGCGCCGTCCGGTGGCGGTCTCGACGTCAGCTTCCGCATCCGCAACATCGGCAGCGTCACCGGCTCGGACGTGCCCCAGGTCTATCTCGGAGCTTCGCCCGACCTGCCGTCGGACATCCAGCAAGCCGTGCGCAAGCTCGTGCAGTTCCAGCGCGTGACACTGGCGCTGGGGCGCTCTGCCGATCTGAGCCTGTACGTCAGCCCACGAGCGCTCTCGTCCTGGTCCACATCAAAGCAGACGTGGGTCGTCGGAACCGGAGTACGAACTGTCTACGTCGGCCCGTCCTCCCGCGACTTCCCACTGCGAGCCACGGCAAACGTGACGGGGTGACGGGACCCGCCTCCCGGCTGCCGGCACGACCCGGCAGACCGCCAGGTCCGGCAACGAACGCGTAAGCCCTTGACGCCCAGTTAGCCGAGGTCCGGGCTCTCTGCACTGACACGAGTAAGCGCAAGCAAATTGAAACGTTTCGTTAGTGCGTCGGCTGGACCAGGTCGGAGGAGCAATGAACAAAAGCTATTCTGCGATGCGCCCCAGAACGCGGCACGCTAGATCCGCCGTGCTCGCCAGGGTCGCTGTCGGAGTGCTGACCGCAGGGCTTGCGGTGACCTCGATCGTGACCGCGGGAACTGCGGCCGCCAACACGTCGATCGGTCTGCCCGCATGGCCGGACAACCCGGACTGGCAACGCTACGTTCAGGGCACTGGTAGCCCGACTCTCACGCCGGTATCGGCGACCGCGACCGGCGACGTCACCAATGCGCAGGCGCTCACCGGCGGCTCGGGAGTAACGACTTTGACCTGGACGGCGGGCCAGAATTCCCCGATTGTCGTCCTTGACTATGGCAAGGAAGTCGGCGGGTTGCCGTACTTCGGGGTCTCTTCGGCGTCTCCAGCTTCACCTGCGACATCGGTCAGCATGAAGGCCGGATATAGCGAGGTGCAGAAGTACCTGCTTGGCGCTACGCCAAGCACAACGCTGTCCGCGCCAGCAGCCGTTGGGGAGACCAATATCCACGTCGGCAGCGTGACGAACTTCGCTGCCGGTCAGCCGCTGACGATCGACAGCGGACCGAGCACGGAGCAGGTCACGATCACGGCCGTCGGAACCGCGGGCGCGACCGGCAGCGGCATCACGTTTACGCCGGCGCTGGCTGCGGCACACGCGTCGGGAGCGACGGTTTCGACGACGGCGCAGCCCGTCGTGGGCGACGCCAACGGCAACAACGGCGTCGGCACGGATGGCCGCCGCACGGATACCTTCACGCTGACCTCGGCATCGGGCGGGACAACCGTCAGCAACGCGGTCACCGCGGTCCAGGGCGGCCAGCGATACGAAGCGATCACCCTGACCACGCCCGGCACCGTGGCCCTGTCCAGCGCGGGCACCAAGGTTGAATTCAACAACGATGGCGCGAGCGCCTACCACGGCTACTTCGTCTCCAGCGATGACACGCTGAACCGGATCTGGTACGACGGCGTCTACACGACCCAGACCGACGACGTTCCAATCGGCGGCGTGTGCAGCAGTACGGCGTGCAGCCAGGCGCCGGTCATCCTCGACGGCGCCAAGCGCGACCGCCGGCCATGGAGCGGCGACCTGTCGGTCGAGGGCCGCACCCTATTCGACAGCCTCGGCTTCAACGCCGAGGGCTCGGACTACATCAAGTACTCGATCGGCGCCTTCGGATCTGCCCCGTCAGCCAACCGGTCGACCTGCGGCCAGATCAGCAACTGGGTCGCGTACCCGACGTCGAAGGCCAGCTGCTCGGTCTACTCGCCCAGCTATTCGATGTACTACCCGATCAACCTCGCCGAGTACTACCTGTACTCGGGCGACACCGCGTTCGCCGAGTCGCAGTACCAAGTCATGAGCAACGAACTCGCCTTTAACCAGGCGAGCATCGACCCGGCAACCGGCCTTTCGACTGCGCCCGGGCGTGACTGGGACTTCTATGACGGCAGCAAGGGCGGCACCGCCGCACAGGGCGGCGCCGCGAGCGCGACCAACATGCTCAACTACGAAGCCCTGGTGAACGGCGCCTGGCTCGCGAATACACTCGCGACCCAGGATCCGACCAATGCGAACGCCGCGACCTGGACGTCGGATGCAGCGATGTGGACCGGGCAAGCCGACGCTCTGAAGAGCGCGATCAACGCCCAGCTGTTCAACTCCAGCCTCGGCATCTACCAGCTCTCCAGCTCGAACAACGGAACCCATCCGGCAACCGCAGTTCCACAGGACGCAAACTCGCAGGCGATCGCGTTCGGTGTGGCGCCGGCCGCGGCACAGTCCGGAATCCTGTCGTACCTGAAGAACAACCTATGGGGTACCTACGGTCCCGAGCCCTACAGCAGCGACGCCGGATACTCGACGATCATCAGCCCGTTCGTCACCGGCTACGAGCTCGACGCACGGTTCGCCGCCGGAGACACCGCAGGCGCGCTCGCTCTGACCAAGCGCATGTGGGCGCAGATGGTGGACCCGAACAGCCCCTTCTACACCGGAACGCTCTGGGAGAAGCTGGGCCAGGACGGCCAGATCACAGACAGCAACGCAAGCCTGGCGCACGGCTGGGCCACCGCTCCGGTGTCGGCCTTCGACAGCTACCTGCTGGGCGCGACCCCGGTCGACGCCGGATATTCGAGCTGGCAGGTCAAACCTCAACCGGGCGATCTGTCCTGGGCCGAGGGGCAAGTACCGACCCCGCACGGCGGGCTTACCGTCAACTGGGCGCAGGACACCGGCGCGGGCACATTCCATATGCAGGTCGTCTCGCCCTCCGGCACGGGCGGCGAGGTGTGGGTGCCACTCGCGTCGGCGGCCAACAGCGTCAGCCTGCCGCTGACGCCGGGCACCACATTCGTTCGCCGCGCCGGGAACTACGACGTGTACCGGGTCGGTGCCGGAACATTCGAGTTCAGCTCGGCGCCGGTCACGTTCACCTCGCTCAAGCAACTCGTCGCCTTCTTCAGCATCGACCCCGCCGTGACAAGCGGGCTGAACGACAAGCTCAGCGCGGCCGCGGCAGCCAAGAACGCGAGCATCCGCCACAACCAGCTCGACGCGTTCGTCAATCAGGTAAACGCGCAGACCGGGAAGGCGCTGACACCGGACGAGGCCCAGGTCCTGATCACCCTGGCCGCCGCCCTCCGCTAGGCGGCGTTCGGTCGCGGAGCGCTCGGCTCACCACCATCCACTTGAACGGAGTCATGCATGTCGTTAACAAGGCGCAGGTTCATCCAGGGCAGCGCTGGTGCCGTTGCAACTGCGGCGATTGCCGGAAGAATCGGCGCGTCATCGGCGGATGCCGCAGTGATGCCGTCGAAGCCAGTGCCTGTCGACGCCGCATTGTTCGCCAAATTCAAAGCACCAGTCCAAGACTGGTTGCCGCGAGTTTGGTGGCACTGGATGTCTCCGAATGTCACCCGAGACGGGATCATCAAGGACCTCGATTGGTTCAAACGCGTTGGTGTCGGCGGCTACACCCAGTTCACCGGCAACGGCCGCACGGCGGTCGTGCCGGATCCAGTCGACTACCTGACCCCGCTCTTCAACGCGTGCTGGGAGACCGCGATCCAGGGCGCGGCGGACCGGGGGCTGGAAGCCGTCGTCACATCGTCCGCCGGCTGGTCCATCACAGGTGCTCCATTCGTCGCAGCTGCCGACGGAATGAAAAAGCACGTGTGGACCGAGACGTGGGTGGAGGGTGGCCAGTCCGTCACGGTAACTCCGCCCCCGCCTCCGACGAGCACGGGCACCTTTCTCGACAAGGCGATCTCGGGCAGGCCGACCTACTACAAGGATCAGCAGGTATTCGCATTCCCAGCGCCCGATGGCGCGAAGAGCCAAGCGGACCTGAATCCAAACATCTACGTGAGCAATGGAAACGTCGACGGGGTACTTCTGTCCGCCTCGGACGCGGCGAAACTGTCCAACGACTCGGTCATAGACCCAGTCACCGTTTCGATGGACACCGCTAGCTCGGTGTGGATCCGGCTCGAGTTTGCCGATCCCGTCACCGTCGGCGGTGTGACCATCTCTGAGAATGGCTCGGATTTCGCGGGCTGGGTTCACCCCACCGAAGACAGCAGGTCCGGCGCCACCGCAACGGTCGAGGTCTTCAGCAGTTCAGACGGCGTGACGTGGGGACCGGGTCTGACTCTCAAGGACGCCTCCGGAAGTAACTTCTACGCCGGTGCCCAGCGCTCATTGGCGATGAAGGCGACAACCGCGAAGTACTTCAAGGTCCAGTTCAGTAGTCCGTCCACTGTCGCACTTACCAAACTGGTTCTTAGGACCATCCCGACGGTGCACAAGTGGGAGCACAAAGCGGGCTTCGGTGCCGTGGGGAACTTCTACACGATTGACACACCCGGTGGCGGAATCGCGCCGGTCAAGTCCCGATCAGTTATTGATCTGACTGCCGCCATGGACCAGGACGGCGTGATCACGTGGACGCCTCCTAAAGGACGTTGGGTCATTGTCCGCTTCGGCTACAGCCTTACCGGTCACCAGAATTCCCCGGCTCCGCCGGCCGCAACCGGTCTCGAGGTCGACAAGCTCGATCCTGCACGGGTCCGCGCGTATATGGAAGCCTATCTCGACCAATTCCAGGCAATCGTTCCTTCCAAGCTGTGGGGAGGAAAGGGCCTGACAGGGTTGACTTGCGACAGCATCGAGGCAGGATTTCAGACGTGGACTGATGGCATTCTCGACGAATTCACTGCCCGCCGTGGATATAACCCGATCCGATACCTTCCAGCGTTGATCGGCGTGGTGATCGACAGTGCCGAAGAGACTGACAAATTCCTTTGGGACTGGCGTACGACACTGGGCGACATGCTGGTGGATCACCACTATGGGACGGTAGCCGACGTCGCCCATGAGCGCGGTCTCACGAACTTCTATTCAGAAGCCCAGGAAGACGCTCGAGGCTTCTTCGGTGACGACACAGCTATTCGCCGCAAGGCGGATATTCCGATGGGAGCGTCACGCAGCAACACCGCCTTGCTCGGCAGCGTGCTGGGCGAGCAGTTCCGACTCGACATGAAGGGCGCCTCGTCAATCGCTCATGTCTACGGGCGTCCCTATGCTGCCTGCGAAACCATGACTAGCACTTCGATCCAGTACGTACCGCGGGACGTCAAACCGTTCATCGACCAATGCCTGATCGCCGGCGTTACCAGAATCTTCGTACACAGCTCGGACCAACAACCCTTGGACGCCGGCCCGGGAACCAGCTTAGGGCCGGGTTGGTATTTCACCCGGAACCAGACCTGGGCGGAACTTGCCGGACCATTCGTTACCTGGATGGCGCGAACGACGGGCATTCTGAACCAAGGGCTCAACGTCGCAGACGTGGCGATGTTCTACGGACAGGAGGGCCCGCTCACAGTTCAATGGCTTACGCCCGGGCAACCTGACATTCCCGACGGATGCCAGTACGACTTCGTCGATCACGAAATCATTGAGAACGAGCTGATGCTGAAGTCCGATGGCACGCTCAAGACCGCAGCTGGCGTCGGATACAAGCTCCTTCATCTGACCGGCGAAGCGACGCGCATTACCTACGCCACATTGCAGAAGATCTCCAGCCTCGTGCACCGGGGCGCCACAATCAGCGGACCCAAGCCGACCATGTCGCCGAGCCTTGACGATTCCGAAGATCGTTGGCAGAAATACGCTGACGCGCTGTGGGGCGACGGGACGCCAGGTGTCCGCAAAGTGGGTAGGGGCTCCGTAATCACCGGCATGTTGCCCGACCAGGCATTAGCGACCATCGGAGTAGCGCCGGACTGGACCTACACCGGGACGCGCGGGACGATCACGGCGGTGCATCGGTCCATTCCAGGCGCCGAGGTGTACTACGTCGTCAACAACAACCACACGTCAGGCGTCACCACAGACCTCACCCTCCGCGAAGTAGGAAACTCGGTAGAGATCTGGGATCCGGTAACTGGCGACGCTCGCCTCACGAGTTTCAAGACCGATAAGAACCGCACGGCATTGACCTTGACGCTCGGAGCGGGAGACGCGGTTTTCGTCGTCATAGCGAAGGGCAAGCCCGGCAACCGCGCGATTCCGCCGATCTCCGAGCAGGACAACCCCGTCACCACAGGTCCTTGGACCGTCACCTTCGACCCGCCACGAGGCACACCTGACACTCTCCAACTGACTGCCCTCAGTTCACTGTCGTTGAGCGCTGACTTCAATACGAAGTACTACTCCGGAACGATGATCTACACGGGCAGTCTGAATTCTGCTTTAGACCCCGCGAGCATCCCCGCAGGAGCCAGGGTGCTCCTTGATCTAGGCGAGGTAAACGAATTCGCGGAAGTCGTTCTCAACGGCAAGGAACTGAACACGACGTTGTGGCGCGCGCCGTACCGAGTAGACGTTACCGATGTTCTAGTGCCAGGCGATAACGCGATTGTCGTACGAGTTACGAATGGCTGGTACAACCGTGTCCTTGGGGACCTGCAGCCTGGAGTGACCGATCAGTACTCGACCCGATACAACGGCCAGACGTTCGGTGTGAGTGCAAACGGCACTGTCAACCGGTCCGGTCTTGTCGGACCCATATCCATAGTCGTCGAGCAGGGTCGGCAAACGATCGGGACTTAGGTTCCCAACGGAGTACGCCGACGGTTGTCGTGGAATTTCCTCAGCCGAACCCCTGCTTGACCGCCACATTTTCACGATGCCGCGATGACGCTCCCCGGGGGTCCACAGCGGACGGCGCTCGACCGGGTGCGCGTTTGGCGAGATGCGCTCCGCGGGATCAGAACCATGCGCCTGTCGCCGAGTACCGCGCCGCAAGTTTTCGCAATGCCAGTTTGATTCGTTCACGACGGAGGGCATCACATGAAACTGTTTGCCACGAGATTCCGCCGGCAGTCGACGGCGACTCAAGTCGCGGGCATCACCGGAATCGCCCTGGTCGTCGCGGCGTTGGCTTTGGCACCGCCGGGCGGCGCGAGGCCGAGTCATCGAAGTCAGCAGCCGAACCAGTTGCTGTCGAGCGACTTGCGACAAAGCACCGACGCGGTGACGTCCCTGGCCGGCGGGATCTCACCGGCCGACTTCAAGAGCCCCGCCACCCGATACAGGCCGGCGATCCGGTGGTGGTGGCAAGCCCCACTGACGAACGATGAGGCATTGCGCGAGATGCAGTCGATCGCCGACGCCGGCTTCGGCGAGGTGGAGATCGCCTTCTCCTCAGGCGCCTGGGCCAACGATGACCAGCGCACCATTTTGGGCAATGTGCTCGACAAGGCCACGACGCTCGGCATCAAGGTCTCGATGACGATGGGACCCGCGTGGCCGATCAGGACTCCCAGCACCGGCGCGGGCTCGGGGTACGCGTCGCAGGAGTTGCAATACGGGCACGTGCATCTGACCTCCGGCCAGAATTTCTCGGGTCCGGTCCCGCCGCCGATCGACGCGGCGAGGCAGACGCAGCCCACCGCGCTCGTTGCCGTGACGGCCGCCCGCGTTGTGCAGGCCGGCCCGGATGTGACAGCGCCCGGCACGCCGCCGACGTCGTCGACGGTGCTCGACCCCGCGTCGTTGGTCGACTTGACCAGCCAGGTTTCCGACGGTCAGATCGACTGGACAGCGCCCTCCTCCGGCGACTGGCAGCTGTTCGGGTTCTGGTCCCGGGACAACTCCGGTGAGTACACCAGTGAGTTCGACTCCGCCGCGGCGCAGAAGGCGACGCAGGACCTCGACCAGATCCAGGTCGGTCCGGACAACGCAGCGAAGTTGCGCAAGTCCGGCCAGGACATGTTCGAAGACTCCCTCGAGCTGCATGCCACATCCATTTACTGGACTCCGAACATGGAGAAGGAGTTCAAGACGCGCCGCGGTTACGACATGGCCAAGTACCTGCCCCTGATGTTCGTCCAGGGCGAGTCGGACTTCCCAGTCGCGCCGAAGCTACCGGTCGCCGACTTCTCGCTTTCCGACGGAAGCAACAGCGCGATCCTGCACGACTACTACGAGACGCTGACCGATCTCTACGTCGACGACCATTTGCAGGTCTTCCAGGACTGGGCCGCGAAGTACGGCATGCAGTACAAGGCTCAGGCCTCCTACGGGCAGGACCTCGAGCCGATCCGCAGCTTCCGCTCACTACAGGAGATGGGCGCGCGCTCGGAGACAGAATCCCTGGACGGCGGCGAGAACCTGCCGATCTCAGTCAATGACCCGTCCTGGGCCAACTCGCTGCAGTTCCAGCAGACCATCGCCTCCGGGGTGCACCAGGGCGGTGGGACGCTGCTGAGCACCGAGCTCGGCGCGATCTTCACGCCCGCGTACACCATGAATCTCAGCAACTACCAGGACCTGATGGCGAAGGAGTGGGCAGCCGGCGTCTCGCAACCCTTCATCCACGGATTCGCGCTGCAAGCCCCGAATGCAGCATGGCCGGGTACGACGCGCTTTGGTGAGACCGTCACGGAGAGCTGGAACGACACGAACTTCCCGCAATGGTCGAGCTGGCCGACGTTGACCAGTTACTTCGCTCGCGGAACCCGCGTGCTCGAGACGGGCACGGCCAAGACCGATGTCGCCGTGTACAGCGACTCGTTCCTGTCCGCTCGTGGCAACCAATCACCGTTCGACGAGACGACCCTCCAGCAGTCGGGTTACTCGGTCGAGTACATCGACCCGGTGGGCCTTGCCGAACAGGGCAACCCGCACAACGGTGAGCTGTTCCCCGGCACCAGCGGCTACCGCGCTCTGGTGATCGATCAGCGCGCCATCTCGCATCAGGCAGCGGCCACGATCCTGCAGGCAGCCAAGGCCGGCGTCCGGGTCGTCTTTGTCGGAACGCCGCCCGACAAAGACACGACCTTTGCGTCCGGTGCCAGCGGTGCCAGCGCGGTCCAGAAGGACGTCGCCGAGACGCTGCGGCAGCACTCCGCAACGAAGGTCGCCGCTCAAAGTGACGTCGCTGCAGCGCTGGCCGAGCTCGGCCTCGCGCCACGCGTGGCGTCGAACGGCACGCAGCTACTCACCCAATACCGGCAGGTCAATGGCGGTGCCTATGTGTACCTGTACAACCCGTCCGACAACCCGGTCACCTTCGACCCGTCGTTCGACGTCAAGGGTGCGCCGTCGCAGATGGATCTCTGGGGCGGCTCGATCACGCCGATCGCGCAGTACACGATCAGCAAGGATCGCACCTCGATCCCGATGACGCTGCAGGGCAAGGAGACCCGGGTCATTCAGATCGACAACAACGCGGCACCGGGAGTGCACGTCGTCGGTGACTCGCAGCCGGCGGGCGGCCAGCTCGTCGTGACCACCGCCGGTATCGAGTTCCAGGCCACCCGGTCCGGCGCGCAGACCTTCAAGCTGTCCAATGGGCACACCGTCCACATCGAGGTACTGGTCGACAACGACAAGGACCTTCCGCTGTCCGGTCCGCCGTCGGCCCGACCGTCGCTGATCGATCCGTGGAGCCCCTGGTCGCTGACGGTGCAGACCGCGACGCCGACGGGAAGCAACACGGTGTCGGTACCAAGCGGGCTGGGCGACTCGCAGTTCCAGCAGTACAACCTGAAGGACTGGCGCGACATCACCTCGTTGCACGGGGAGTCCGGGGTAGGAACCTATACCGCGACGACAACGCTTCCCGCTGACTGGACGCCTGATACAGCGCACGGGATGTTGCTGAATCTGGGCACGGTCGACGGCACTGCGAGTATCACGGTCAACGGCACCCTGGTCGGGTCGCAGGTCACCGATCAGCGCGACTGGGACATCGCCAATTTGCTCCACGCCGGGAAGAACACCGTGAGCATCGAACTGCGGACCACGCTGCGCAATGCGGTATCGACGTACAACAAGAGGTCTACAGCGAGCCAGCCATACGGTCTGCGCGGGCCAGTGACGCTGTCCCCGATGGACACGGAACTCGTCTACAAGTCAGTCCACTGACCGGCAAGAAGTAGCCGGCTCGTGCGCGCTGTCGGACCCGATGTGGTCCGGCAGTGAGCACGAGGCGGAGAAGTCCGGCCGAAGCTTTCCAACTGGCGGTCGACCGAGGGGAACGAGCCACAAGTGTCCACAAGCAGAAGGCGATTCCTGCAGGGGTCGGCTGCTTCGATGCGGTGCACGTCGCAACGCGGTCACGAGGTCTGTGTCTCCACCGTCGGTGGGTTGGCTGGTCAGGCTTCGGGGATGTCGCGGCCGAACGCTTCGAGGGTGACGTCTTCGGGCTCGGGGCCGCCGCGCACGCCCTTGTCCAGGCCGTCGATGGCGTCGAGCTGGGCATCGGTGAGGTCGAAGTCGAACACGGCGAAGTTCTCGGCGATGCGGGTCGGCTTGGTCGACTTCGGGATGACCGACCGGCCGCGTTGGAGCCCCCAGCGCAAAATCACTTGCGCAGGTGTCTTGCCGTGCTCGGCGGCGATTCCGGCGATGGTGGGGTCGTCGAAGGTGCTGCGGGCGCCGTCGGCGCCGCGGTAGGAGGTGATGCCCCCGATCGGTGACCAGGCCTGGGTGAGGATCCCGTGCTGGCTGTTGGCGGCCTGCACGGTCGACTGGGTGAAGTAGGGGTGGCACTCGATCTGGTTGACCGCCGGCACCACCGTCGTCTCTTTCAGCAGCTTCTCGAGGTGGTCGGGCATGAAGTTGCTGATGCCGATCGCGCGCACCTTGGCGTCGGCGAGCAGTGCCTCCAACGCCTTGTAGGCACCGATCGTGCGGTCGAACGCCGAAGGCAGGGCCTGATGCAGGATGAGCAGGTCGATAACGTCGACGCCGAGCTTGCCGGCGCTCTTGTCGAAGGCGCGCAGCGTCTGGTCGTAGCCGAAATCCGAGATCCACACCTTGGTCTCGATGAACACCTCCGACCGTTCGACGCCGGAGGCGCGGATGGCCTTCCCGACCTCGCGCTCGTTGCCGTAGGCGGCCGCGGTGTCCACATGCCGGTAGCCGGTTTCCAACGCGGCGCGGACGGCCGCGGTGGTCTCCTCCGGCGGGGTCTGGAAGACACCGAGACCGATTGCGGGCATCTCGACGCCGTTATTCAGGGTGACGGTCGGGGTCATCAGGGATTACTTCCTTTCGGGCGGGGCTGCTGAGTTCAGGTGGTGACGAGGACTTTGAGCGCTTCGCGGCCGGCCATGGCTCGGTAACCGTCAGGCACGTGGTCGAGGTCGACGGTGCGGTCGAAGACCTTGCCCGGTTCGACTCGGCCGCGGAGGACGTCGGGCAACAACTGATCGATGTAGGCGCGAGCAGGCGCGACGCCGCCGGTGAGGGTGATGTTGCGCGCGATCATGTCCATGCCGATCGGTCCGCTCGTGTATTGCGGCACGCCGACTCGACTGATCGCGCCGCCGTCGCGGACAGCGACGAACGCGGACTCCAGCGCGTTCTCGTGACCGACGCACTCCAGCACCGCGTCCACACCGTCACCGCCGGTCAGTTCGCGCACGGCGGCTCCGCCGTCAGCGCCTCGCTCGGACACGACGTCGGTCGCTCCGAACTCGTGCCCGAGCGCGATACGGCTCTCGTGCCGTCCCATCAGGACGATGCGCTCGGCACCCAGTCGCTGGGCTGCCAGTACGGCACACAGTCCGACGGCACCGTCGCCGATGACCGCGACCGTGCTGCCTGCGCCGACGCGGCCGCAGACCGCCGCGTGGTGCCCGGTGCAGAACACGTCCGACAACGTCAGTAGCGACGGCATCAGCGGAGAGGTCTGCTCAACGTCTAGCTTGACGAGGGTCCCGTCGGCCTGCGGCACGCGGACCGCTTCGCCTTGGCCGCCGTCGTTGGCGTGCCCGTACTGCCCACCGCGGCGGCAGGAGGAGGTCAGGCCGCGGCGGCAGAAGTCGCAGGTGTTGTCCTCAAACAAGAACGGCGACAGCACGAGGTCACCGGGACGCACACCGCTGACCTCGGCGCCGACATCCTCGACGACACCGATGAACTCGTGACCCATTCGCTGCGGCGACGAGTCGGCCGACTTGGACCCGTAGGGCCACAGGTCGCTTCCGCAGATGGCGGCGTGCCTGACGCGGACGACGGCATCGGTCGGGTCAGCAATGCTTGCGTCCGGGAAGTCTTCGACGCGGACGTCTCCGGCCGCGTACATCACAGTGGCGCGCATGCTCGATCTCCTATCTCTTGCTGCTAGTGACCAGCCGCCGCGGCGGAGGGTGCGCGAGCGAAGAGCCGTCAGTTGGCGCGGTCAACGGTGTCTGGCGACCGCTCGCCAACATCCATGTGGCTGTCGGCCCAGCTCGCGAGGAACCGAAGCGCCTCCTGCGCCGGGGAGTCCGGTGCGGCGGTGAACACGTTCAAGTTCATGCCGACATCACCGGGTAAGGCAAGTGCCTGGTAGGCGAGCTCGATCTCACCGACGATCGGGTGATGCATCTTCTTGGTCCCGCTGGTGTGGTGGCGCACGTTGTGTGAGGCCCAGCGGACGCGGAAGTCCTCGCTGCGGGTCGACAGCTCACCGACGAGGTCTGACAGCGGTTTGTCGTAGGGGTGGCGGCCGGCCTCGATGCGCAGGCCCGAGACGATGTCGTTGGCTGCGCCCTTCCAGTCGACGAAGAAGTCCTTGGCTTTGGGGTTGAGGAAGGTGAACCGGGCGACGTTCGGAGGTTGGATCGTCTCGGCGTGGATCTCGCTGTACAGCGCACGGGCGAGCCGGTTGGAGGCGAGAATGTCGCGGCGGGCGTTGCGCACATCGGCCGGCGCCTCTGTGATCGCGTCGAGGACCTGCTGAATCCCAGCCGGCACCCGCTGCCGCGCCGCGCCGGATCGCGAGCGGGACCGGGCAGTGATTGTCGCGTTCGCAGCGCGAGCCAGGTCGAACAGATACTCCCGTTCGGCGTCGTCGAGCCGTAGGGCGGACGCGATCGCGTCCAACACGCTCTCCGAGGCGCCCGCGAGATTCCCGCGCTCGAGCCGGGTGTAGTAGACGATGCTCACCCCGGCCAAGGTGGCGACCTCCTCGCGCCGCAACCCGAGCACACGGCGGTTGTCGCCGTAAGCAGTCAGACCGGCCTGCTGCGGGCTCAAACGCGCGCGGCGGGTCGTCAAGAACTCACGGACCTCGCTGCGGTGCTCACGAATTTCGGGTCGTTCTCCCATGACATCGACGGTAGGGCGTGGCCCCGCGCGCTGGGAGTCACTGCCGGTATCCCTCACCTGGGCGTGGAGGCCGGGCCGCCGTGACGACAGGGACACCGCCCGGTAGTCCTCACGCCAGGCAATCCCGCGCAGAGGGACTCGGCGGCTGATTGCTACCACGTGAGTCGCTCATCGAATGGGCACTGGACTTGTCATCGGCCAACCCGATGATCGCACCCCCAGACCGCTACCACCTCTGCCGAGCAGCAGTCGACCGCCGCGCCACACGCGCGGTTCGCCGCAACGATCTCCTGACTAGTCGACGACTACGCGCGAATCAGGAGGCGACCGGTGGCGGTCAGTCGGCGGGAATTGCGCGGGGCACCCGTAGATGATCTTTGTCGTGGCCTGGTTCGTGGCCTGAACTACAGGCACCTGGAGCGCTCGGTGTGCACGGAGCGCCTAGATGGCGGTGCAGGAGTGCCGACCGGGACCGGGTGAGCAGTGGTGGGCCGGTGTCCGGGGTATTCGTAATGCGTGGGTCCGGGGTTCGATTCCCCGAGGCGGCTCCACCCTCCAGCCCCGCAATTCCGGGCCCTCCGACTCTCCGTCGAGCCGACGAGACCTTGATATCCAGCTCGCGTGACGTCAACCGGATGCGTCAGATGGCTCCGTGAGCTCTCTGAGATCAGCAGTTCGCACCACGTCTGGCTTCACGGCGCTGGCCGCAGCGTTTGCCGTACAGAGCGAGCGGTCGGCTCACACACCACGCCGCGGGACCTGACCGTGTCCCGCCGTTGATGACGAGCGCCGGTCAGGTAGCTGCCGTGGCATAGTTTCCAGACCCAGTCGGCGATGTCGTCCGGCTGGGCTGCCCGGCCCAAGGGGATGGTCTTGATCGCCGCCTCAATCCGTCCTTCGGCTCGAATGCCGGGCGTGTCGACCCAGCCTGGCGCGACTGCGTTGACTGTGAGGTCGTCGTCGGCCAGTTCGATAGCCAGCGAGCGGGTCAGCGAGGCGATTGCAGCTTTGGATGCGCTGTAGCGCAGTTGGCTTCTGGAGACGGCGAACTGGGAGCCGCCCTTGCGTAGGTTGATGAGTACGTTGATCTACAACCTCGAGCTGATCCTCACCGTGCGCAAGCCGGACGTTCTGCGTCCGTTCACACCGCCACGCGTCCGCTGAACAGCCCGTATCAGGCCCTTGAGCGGGTACGGTCAGCGCCGTGACGAGCGAGCTGCAGCGGCTGATCGACGGTCTGGGTCAGCTTTTGCAGCGCAACGTGACCCTCGATGACTCGCGGCTGCGGCAACTGGCGTTCTCCTCGCACGAGTTCGGCCCGATCGACCGCTTGCGCGAGCTGTCCATCCTCAAGCGTGAGGTGCCTGAAGGCGCCGTGGACTGGGCATTCTCCGCCGGCGGACGAAACGCCACCGAGCCGTTCCGGCCGCCGCTCGCTCCGGAGATCGGAGTCACTGCGCAGCGGTTTTGCGTACCGGTGCGGCAGCAGGACACTATCCTCGGCTACGTCTGGATCATCGAGGGCGATGACCCCGTCACGGACGTCGAGCTGAAGACCATTCTCGATGCGATAGAAACGATCGTTGTCGTGATGCAGCGCGACCAGCTAGCGCAGGAGCTGCACCGCAGCCGCGCTCGCGAGCTGGTTCGCGACCTCGTCGTCACCGGTGAGCCGAGCACGCGTGAGCACGCGGCCGCCGAGCTGATAGACGCCGACCTATTCGTCGGCAGCGAGCCGGTCGTCGTCGTGGTCGTCACGCTGCACGACTCTGAGCGCACACTTCCCGACGGTGAACGCGATGTGCTCGGCGGATGGCTCGAACGGATCAGTGCCCGGCTATCCGATCGCCGCCACATCAGCCTGGTCCGCCGTGACCACGGTTTGCTCCTGCTGTCCGAAAAGGATCCGATGATCAGCGGCAAGGCCGTGCTCGGCATGGTCGAGGAACTTGTCGGGAACCTCGCTCGTGACATCCCGGATGTCGAGCCATACGCCGGCATCGGTGAGGTCGTCGACGGACTCCCCGAGGTGTACCGGTCCTACTGGCAGGCTGAGCGAGCCGCAAACGTCGCCCGATTGGTTGGCGGCCTCGGCAGGGTGACACCGTTCGAGCGACTCGGCGTCTACGGGCTGCTGGTGCGCATCCCGCCGGACGAGCTCACGCTCGACGTCCTGCCACCGGGTTTGCTCCGGTTGCTGGAGGCCGGCACCAAGGGCGAACATCTCGCCTCGACGCTCGAGGCGTTCCTCGACAACGCCGGCGATGCGCAGGCCACCGCGGAACAGCTGTACGTACACCGGACGACGCTCTATTACCGGCTGCAGCGCATCGAGGAGTGGACCGGCGCCCATCTTGCGAGCGGCGAGGACCGCCTCGCCTATCACCTCGGCCTCAAGATTGCCCGTCTCGTCGGGCTGCGGCGAGCGTGACCCGGCCGCCGCGTTGAACGATGCGACAAGTGCTGCGTGCCTCCAACGAAGATTGCGACTCGTGTCGTTAACTTCGCCGCGCGGCGTGTAGAAGGCTCGTCGCCACGAGTTCGGCGAGCGTCCGCCGGGGTGAGAGGTCGCGAGCGTGCCCTGCTCACTTGCCGAGCAATTGACTTCGATGGGAGCAGGTCATGCGCAGACTGTTCGGCGCCGTCATCGCGGTGACCCTCGCCGCCGGCGGTGTCACCGCTTGCAGCAAGAATCCACCATCGCGCAGCGGGGACGGCGGGCTGCAGTGCGACCTCGAACGGGAGCATCACGCCGGTGCCGGTCAGCTCCTCGATCACGGTGCAGTCGAGTGCGCGAGTTTGACGGCTTCTCGGGCCGGGTTTGGCCACTGTTGGTGGCAATCATCTGCGCGGTCTGGTCGGGGTTGGGTGCGGTGCTGGTCTCCATTCCTGGCAATGTTCCACAGGCGGACACTGCTGCACACAGGTGTGCCTTCGCCGACCGGTGCGATTGGGCCCAGCAGGAGTGTGTGACTGCTCGACCGCCCCTGACTGCCATTTCTCCGCAACGCAGTTCGTTCTTCATTAAGCTGCCCGGATCAGAATGGTCCGAATCCGACCTGCCGCAGAGCCGGCGACGCTAGGCTATCAATTGAGGCCGGGAATGGGGTCTCGGCGTCGAAGCATTCGTCACCTGGACCGGTATTGGAACCGCTGGTATCGAACAGAACTTGATTGTCACTGAGACAGGTTCGGAACTCTTCACCAAGAAACCGAATCATTTTTGGTGAGCACTAGTCGTCCGGAGCGGTATCGGATGTTGCATTGGCATCGTGGCGGATGTGGACGCGATGAGCACCGTGGCGCGATGTCGTCCGACGGAGGTTAGCTGGTGGGGCAGCGCGGAGTCGAAGTGGATGGAATCGTCCACGTCGAGGGATAGCTGCTCTCCATCAAGCGTGAGTACGACTTTGCCGGTAAGCACGTGTAGCCACTCCTCGCCCGTGTGCTGCGTGCTGTTGCTGCGCTGCCCGCCACGGAGTTCGAGTCGGACGACGGCCAGGCCTGCTCGTGCGCCGGTGAGAACGGTGTATCTGCCGTCGCGGCCATGATGGACTGCTGCATCTGCGGCTCGAACGAGGTGATGGCTTGGGTGGGCATGCTCGTCGACCAAATTACTCAGCGAGATGTTGTACACGCGTGCTAGTTCCAGCAACGCTCCGATCGAGGGCTGACGGTCACCCTTCTCCAGCCGCGATAGGTGCGCCGCTGAGATCCCCGTCTGTTCGGCAAGGGCGGCCAGGGTAATTCCGCGTTCACGGCGGAGTTCGTGAAGGCGTCTAGAGACGAGCCGATCGACCCCATCCTTGTCCACGCACGACACGCTACACATCACACGTCGTTCGGCTTGAACGAATGAACTTATTCGACTACGTCAGGCTCCTGCGCGAAGACCAGGTCCGCCAGTAGTCGGAAGTTATGTCGGGCCATATTGGCATTGCCGAATTGGCGGTGCGCCAGGCTCGCTTCCTCGTCGGTCATGATGCGTGGAGTGCCTGCAGCGTTGGCGAGAAGTTGCATCTGGCAGGCGTGATCCATCGCGATGAACCACCAAGCGGCTTCCTCGACAGAGCGGCCCACTGTGAGCAACCCGTGGTGGCGAAGGACCGCTGCACGCCGCTGACCGAGCTGCGTGGCGATCGCCTCACCTTCGGTGTGTTCGAGGACGAGCCCCTTATACGAATCGAAGAGAACGTGATCCTGGTAGAACGCGCACGACTCTTGGACGATCGGCGCGAGCGTCTTGTCAAGCGAGGCGAAGGCCCGTCCATGGATGGTGTGTGCATGTGCCACCGCAACCACGTCGGGTCGGGCGCGATGGATCGAGGAGTGGATATAGAACGCTGCTTTGTTGGTGCGGCGTTCGCCTTCGACGACGTGGCCGTCTGCGTCGATCAACAGGAGATCGCTGACTTTGATTCGAGAGAAGTGGACGGCATATGGGTTCACCCAGAAACGGTCGGGGAACTCGGGATCGCGCGCTGTGACGTGCCCGGCGATACCTTCGTCGTAACCGTATCGAGCGAAGATTCGAAAGGTTGCCGCCAGCTGACGCTTGCGATGTAGCCGCTCGGCCTCAACCGTGCCACGTGACTCGGGTAGATCAGGCAGGTCAAGGGTATTCGCAACGTCAGTGTGGGGAGCGGCGCTCATCCTCGACCTCCGAAAGGGCAGCTTGGGTCGGCATTGAGCATCCGATGGCTAACAGTTTCTGTCAACCTCAGGGGCAAGATACGTTGTCCTGCAGGCAAAATTACCGACGGCGGGATGCGCCGGGCGATGGCAGTCGCCGATCACGGCGTCCACTACCTCAGCGAGCATCGTCATTCGTCTCGGATCTCCCTATGCAGGCGGACTGTTCTCAGTAACGGCCTGGATGGAAGTCACCGGAGCGGCATATCTGTGATGAGTCACGCGCCGCAGCGCGGACAGGCCTCTGATCAAGCCAGCGAGGTGCACCAGTCCGGTGTCAGCAGCAAGGATGACGAGTCCTCAACATGGCACACCGAGGCGGCCAGATCACGCACGAGTCAATCTTGATGTGTCCGTCTGGTGAGGCCTTGAGCATCACCCGCGCTTCGTCACGAGCCCTGACCATCCGATGATATGCGCGAGCTCAGCCTCGGCCTTGGTCCGGCGCGAGTCGTCCACGGCACCGACCGCAGCCGCCCTGACTGAATGAGCACGTAGGCCTTCGAGTGGCTGAGGCTCAGTACCGCCCGCGCTTGTCGCAGTAGCCGGGGACGAGCCGCCGCACCGGTCTTTAGGGGGTGGTGCCATAGCGGGCGGTAGTGAGCCGAGTCGCGCACGGAGCTAGCAGATCTGGTTCGCACCGGTTTGCCAGGTAGCGGGAGAATGCCGATACGAGTGATGGTTTGGAGGCAACCGGTGGCAAGGCGCGCTGCGGCCCCGGCTGGTGGTAACCCGCCGGCGGATGTCCGCGCGCCGGGATTCATCGGCCGCGACCGTGAGGCGGCGGCGCTCGCCGGCGCGCTGGCCGAGAGGCCGGCCGTGGTGCTGGTCGAGGGCGAAGCCGGTATCGGCAAGAGCCGCCTGCTGCAGGAGTACCTCGCCTCACCGGCGGCCGCCCGTGGTCGGGTACTGGTGACCGTCTGCCCGCCGTTTCGCGGCCCGCTCACGCTGGCGCCAATCGTGGATGCGTTGCGCCAGGCCCGCGAGGAAGTGGCCGGGCTGCAGCTGAGCGCACTGGGTGGTGCGCTGCGGTCATTGTTCCCGGAGTGGGCGGCCGATCTGCCGCCGACACCGGAGCCGGCCGAGGATGCGACCGCGTCCCGGCACCGCCTGTTCCGGGCATTGGCCGAGCTGGTGGACTGCCTGGCCGTCGACGTCTTGGTCGTGGAGGACGTGCACTGGGCCGACGAGGCGACGCTTGAGTTCCTGCTGTTCCTGACCTCGCGGCGACCTCAGCCGGTGAGCATCGTCGTGAGCTACCGGCCGGAGGACGTGCCGGACCAGTCGCTGCTGCGGCGGCTCACATCGCGTCCCTCGGCCGGCAGTGTTCAGCGCCGGCTCGTCCTGGAACCGTTCGGGGTGGACGAGACCGCGCGGCTCGTGTCCTCCATGCTGGCGAACGAGCACGTCTCGGCCGACTTCGCGAACTTCCTGCACCGACACACCGACGGCGTGCCACTTGCCGTCGAGGAGTCGGTGCGCCTGATGCACGGCCGGGCCGACCTGACCCGGCGCGGTGGCGAGTGGGTGCGCCGCCGCATCGCCGAGATCGTCGTGCCGCCTACCGTGCGCGACGCGGTGCTCGAGCGCGTCGCCCGGTTGAGCCCGGAAGCGCAGACGGTGCTGCAGGCCGCGTCCGTGCTCGCCGAACCCGCCACCGAGCCGACCCTCATCCGGGTGACCGGCCTGACCGAAGAGCGCGCGCGGTCCGGCCTCGGCCTGGCTCTCGCGTCGGGACTCATCGCGGCCGACGCGCGGCACGTGCTGTCGTTTCGCCACGTCCTCGCCGGCCGGTCGGTGTACGAAGCGATGTCGGCCTCAGACCGCCGGAGCATGCACGCGGTGGCCGCCCAATCGCTGATCGACACCTCGCCGCAGCCGCTGGGACAGCTCGCGCGTCACTTCCGCGAGTCCGGCGACGACGCGCAGTGGTGCCGTTACGCAGAAGAGGCCGCGGACCTCGCAATCGCAGCAGGCGATGAGGCAACGTCCGTCTCGCTCCTTCACGATCTGCTCACTACGGCGCAGCTGCCGGCACCCGTGGTGATTCGGTTGATCAACAAATCTCCGGTCCAGGCGTTGTCCGGCCAGGCCCGCTTCCGCGACCTCGTCCGCTGCCTCAGGTCTGCTCTCGATTCGAGAACCCTGCCGACACACCAGTCGGCCGAACTCCGTTTTCACCTCGGCCGATTGCTCCTGGTCATGGGAGAACACGAGACCGGTCGGCGGGAGCTGGAGCGGGCGATTCCGGACGCGCCCGACGACGCCGTCATCGTCTCGCGGGCAATGACACTCCTCGGCTGGCCCCGCGGCACACCGGGACGCGCATCCATGCATCGCCGGTGGCTGGAACGTGCTGCGGAGGTCGCCGAGTCGACGGCGCCGTCGGATCGCCTGCACTTCATCGTCGATGGTGCGACCGCCCTGCTGATGCTCGGCGAGGAGGCCGGCTGGTCCCAGGCCGCGCAGATCCCGGACGCGGCCGCCACACCGCGGGATTGGCCGCAAATAACGGTCGGCCACCTCAACATCGGCGACAAGGCGATGCTGTGGGGGCGGTACCCGACTGCGACGACACGGCTGAACAAGGCGAGGCGACTCGCCGAGGAGCACGGCTATCTGAATCTGCGCGGCGTCGTGGCCGTGACCCTCGCCCATCTGGATTGGTTCACCGGTAGCTGGTCCGGATTGGCCGAGCGGGCGGCGTCGCTGGCCGAGGACGCCGACATCCTGCCGGTCAACGGGCTCGAAGCGATCCTGGTGCGTGGCCTGCTCGCTGCCGCAGCCGGGGACGACGACCGCGCCGACGAGACCCTGCAGCGCGTGCTGGCGCACACCGTGGACAGCGACGCCACCGATCGCGCGATGGAGCCGGCCGCCGCGCTGGCCCAGCTCCGACTGGCCCACGGCCGCATCGACGAAGCACTGCAGCTCACCGACGAACCGATCGGTGTCATCAGCGGCAAAGGTGTCTGGGTGTGGGCCACCGACATCGCGCCGGCCCGTATGGACGCGCTGATCGCGGCCGGCCGGCAGGCGGATGCGGCCGACCTGGTTGCCACCTTCGGACGTGGGCTGCGCGGCCGCGACGCTCCGGCCCCGCGCGCGGCGTTGTTGCTGTGCCGGGCGATCCTCGCGCAAGCTCGCGGCGAGCTCGCCGTCGCGGCTAGCGCATTCGCGCGTGCGGCTGAGGCGTGGACGGCGCTCCCGCGGCCGTACGACGCGCTGCTCGCCCGCGAACGGCAGGCAAATTGCCTGATCGCCGCCGGAGCGGACGAGCGCGCAATCCGCACGCTGTCCGAGGCCCTCGCCGGGTTCTCCGCCCTCGGCGCTCGGGCGGGTGCGGCCCGGGTCGAACGGCTACTGCGCGGCCTAGGTGTGCAGCCGCGGCGAGCCGGTGCCGGCCGTCGTGGCTACGGAGATCAACTCTCGCCGCGTGAGCTGGATGTCGTCCGGCTGCTCGTCGCCGGCCAGACGGACCGTCAGATCGCCGAGTCGCTGTTCGTGTCGCCGAAGACCGTGGCGTATCACCTCGATTCCGCCCGGCGAAAGCTCAACGCCTCATCGCGCACGGTGCTGGCCGTGCGGGTCATTGACGCGGGTCTCTTGGACAGCGACCAGCAAGACGACGACCAGCAACCGGACGCCGCCGTTAACCGTCCATCCGGAATTAACTGGTAGTTCTCCCAGTAGTTGCGGCAATCCAGCGCGGGCCAGACTCATCGCTCAACGCGACAGTCCGGAGGGCACGCCCGTGTGCACTGACCCACAGTTCGCCCAGCCCGACGGCTCGGCGGTCGACCCCGGCCGGCATCAGTCCGAGGACGACCAGATCAGCGTGGTCGCCGATGACAGTGCCGACATCGACCCGGATGACGAGTACGAGGCGCTGTAAGTCCCGCGAGCGAGAAGGGCAACACCCATGAATCGACGTCGAGCACCGCGAGTCTCGATAGCCGCCGGCCTGCTGGCAGTGGTGGCGGCCGTGCTGCCGTTTGTGTCCGATGGACAGGCCGCGGGCGCCGCGCCGCTCGGATCGGGTACCCCCTACGCGCGCCCCGTGCCGGCGAACGCCGCGCAGCCGTCGTCCAGTGCGGCGAACTACACGCCGGCGCCGTGCAACGCAGCGCCGAAGAAACCGGCCGGACCGGCCGCAGCCAAGCCGATCGCCCGCTGTTACGCGATGGTGCGCACCGAGCCCGATCACCAGATCACGCCCGACGCCGGCGCACCGCCGGCGGGGGCGCTCGGGCCGGCCGACATCCAGGACGCGTACAACCTGCCGGACACCGGAGACGGCCAGACGGTGGCGATCGTCGATGCGTACGGTGCCTCGACCGCCGAGGCCGATCTGGCCACGTTCCGCTCCCACTACGGGCTGCCCGCGTGCACGACCGCGAACGGTTGCTTCCGGAAGGTGGACCAGGACGGCGGCACCAACTATCCGGGCGACGACACCGGGTGGGCCGTGGAGACCGCGCTCGATCTCGACGCCGTCTCGGCCGCCTGCCCGAAGTGCCACATCCTGCTGGTCGAGGCAAATGACCCCACCGGAGACAACCTCGGCGTCGCGGTCGACACGGCGGTGAGCCTGGGCGCGAAATACGTCTCGAACTCCTACGGCGTGCCCGGAGAATTCGCGTCCGAGCAGGCTGCCGACCACTTCTACAACCACCCGGGCGCCGTGGTCACGGCCTCGACCGGTGACACCGGCAACGTGACCAACTGGCCGGCCAGCAACCCGAACGTCGTCGCCGTGGCTGGTACGCGGTTGGGGCGGGACAATTCCGCCCGGGGCTGGTCGGAGACGGCGTGGCGGGCCGGCGGATCGGGCTGCTCACCGTACGAGCCGAAGCCGGGCTACCAGAGCACCATCTCCACCGGTTGCGCTCGCCGGGCGATCGGTGACATCTCCGCCGATGCCGACCCGGCGACCGGCCTCGCCGTCTATGACAGTCTCGGCTACAGCGGTTGGCTGCAGGTGGGCGGCACCAGCCTGTCGTCCCCGCTGGTCGCGGCCATGTACGCGCTGGCCGGCCCGCCGGCGTCGGGCACGTACCCGGTGACCTACCCGTACGCGGCAACGGCGGGCACGCTCTATGACATCACGTCGGGCACCAACGGCGACTGCGGTGACGTGCTCTGCCAGGCCGGGCCCGGCTGGGACGGCCCGACCGGGCTCGGCACGCCGAACGGTGTTGCCGCCCTGACGAGCGGCCCGCACGGCGACATCACCGGGCACGTCACCGACCAGGGCACGGGCAAGCCCATCGCCGGCGCGATCGTGTCGACGAGTCCGGGTGGATATTCGACAACGTCGGGTGCGGACGGTGACTACGACCTGGTGCTGCCACCAGGCACCTACGTCGCCACCGCGACGGCGTACGGGTACGACTCGCACACCCAACCCGGCTTGGTCGTGGGCGACGGCCAGACTGCGACGGCGAGCTTCACGCTGACCGCCGTTCCCAGCCACACCCTGTCCGGCACGGTCACCGATGGCTCCGGCCACGGGTGGCCGCTATACGCGAAGGTCGCCATCGACGGGTACCCGGACGGCGCGGTCTACACCGACCCGTACACCGGGCACTACAGCGTCCGGTTGCCCGAGCAGGTCAGCTACGCGCTGCACGTGAGCGCAGCCGTCTTGCCGGGGTACCAGACGGCCGATGTCACGGCGCACGTCGGTGCGGGCGACCAGTCACTCGACATCGCCGTACCGATCGACAAGGCGGCATGTACGGCCCCGGGTTACCGATTCGACGGCACCACCGAGTCGTTCAGCGGGTGGAACGGCAGTACCGCGTCCGATGGTTGGACGAGCGTCGCGAACGACGCCGACGGTGGCCGTTGGCAGTTCGACAACCCTGGCAGCGCAGAGTGGCCGGGCAGCGATCCCGACTTCGCGATCACCGACGCCTTCCAGTGGAGTACGGCGGACCCGCCCCGGGACATGGATCTGACCTCGGCAGCGGTCGACCTGTCTGAGCAGAGCGCGCCCGAATTCGGCTTCGACACGATGTACGTCGCGTCGCAGATCAAGCAACCGGACGAGCAGACCGGAACCGTCAGCGTCAGCGTCGACGGCGGCAGGACCTGGACCACCGTGTGGACCTTCACCGAGTTCGGCTTCTCCGGCCGCCTCGACCTGCCGCTCCCGCAGGCGCAAGGTCAGTCGGACGTACGGCTTCGATTCCACTACACCGCACACAGCGTGTTCGACAACTTCTGGTCGATCGACAATGTGTTCCTCGGCTCGCGAACCTGCCTTCCGATCGACGGTGGCCTCGTGGCTGGTGTGCTCACGGACGGCAATACCGGCGATGCGATCAACGGCGCTACCATCGCGAGCGTCGACCGGCCGAGCGAGTCGGGCGAGTCGCGCGATACGGCTTTGCCGGGAAGCCCCAGCGGGTACTACACCGCCTTCAGCTCGCTGACCGGCACGCACCAGTTCACCGCGTCTGACGGCAGGTACACGCCGGCGACTGCATCCGTCGTGGTAACGGCGAATGGCGTGACCCGCAAGGACTGGACCCTCGGTGCCGGGCACCTTGCCGTCGGTCCGGGCAGCGTCTCGGTCACCGAAAGCCTCGGGACCGCCAAGACCGCGAAGGTGACCCTGCGCAACGACGGGACTGCGCCAACACACATCACCGTCGGCGAGCAGAGCGGACCGTTCACGCCGATGGCAGGACTGCCGCCGACCTATGACGTGCATCGGGTCAAGGTCGTGGGGAAGGTGACGCCGCTGACGGCACCCGTGGAGCAGACCGGCGGCGCGAACCTACCGGGTGCAACGCCGGCCGATCCGAGTTGGACGCCGATCGCTGACTACCCCAGCCCGATCTTCAACAACGCCGTGGCGCGCGATGACCGTGACGGCAAGGTCTACTCCGTTGGCGGATCGAGGAACGGCGGCGGCGAGTACGTCGCGAATGGCTATGTCTATGACCCGGCGTCCCAGCGGTGGAGCGCGATCACCAATGCGCCGAAGGCGCTCGTCGGCGCGGCCGCCACGTTCATCAACGGCAAGATGTACCTGTTCGGCGGCCTGCTCCCCAATGCGAGCGTGACCGCGGCCGTGTACTCCTACGACCCGCTGGGTAACAGCTGGTCTCGCCTGGCCGACATGCCGCAACCGTCGGCCCTCGCTCGGGTGGCTGTGCTCGACGGGCAGGTGTACGTCATCGGTGGCTGCGTTGACTTCGTCTGCCACTCGTCCGCGCACACCTACCGCTACAACCCGGGCAGCGACACCTGGGTCCGCCTCGCCGACTACCCGAATGTGGTAGCCGACGGAGCGTGCGCGGGCCTTGGCAGCGAGGTCGTCTGCGCCGGCGGCGGGCAGAACGGGCAGAGCCTGGACTCGACGTTGATCTACCACCCGGGCACCGACACGTGGGTCCGCGGTGCCGACATGCCCTACGACGCGTACGGGATGGCCTTCAGCGGCGCGAACGGCAAGCTGCAAGTGGCGGGCGGTTTCACCGCAGGCCTGGGCGTGACTGACGAAGCGGCCGAGTACAACCCCGCGACCGACAGGTGGCGCGACCTGCCGAGCACCAACACCCCGCTATACGGTGCTGGCTCGGCGTGCGGCCTCTATCAGGTCGGCGGCTTCGATCCGCACGGGCCGGTGACCCGGCCAGATGTCGCCCTGCTCGCCGGCTACGACCAGTGCGCGACGGGACCGTCGTGGCTCTCGACGAGCAATTCCGATGTACAGCTCGCCCCTGGCGAGTCGGCCACGGTCACGATCACGCTGAACTCGGTCGGCCTCACCCAGCCGGGCGACTACGCCGGCTCGATGTGGATAGACACCGACACGCCCTACCGCTTCGCACCGGTCGAGGTGTCGCTGCACGTCACCCCGCCATCGACGTGGGGAAAGATCTCCGGCTCGGTAGCGGACGCGACCAGCGGCGCTGCGCTCGCCGGGGCCACCGTCGTCATCTGCACGATGTACGACAAACATTCGGGCGCCTGTGGGCCGGTGACCTACACGTTCAAGACCGACGAGTCCGGCAGGTACCAGCTATGGCTGAACAAGGGCTACAGCCCGCTTCAGGTCAGCGCCGCCAAGGACGGGTACGAGCCGTCGGCGCGGCTGGCCACGATCACCAGCGGTGCGACCACCACCGTCGACTTCGCGCTCAAGAGGAGCTAGGACCCATGCGACTTCTTCTCCGACGTTCGAGCGTGCAGGTCGCCAGCCTGGCCGCATTGGTTCTGCTGGTCGGGGCGGCGCCCGCCGTCGCGGCACCGGCGGCGCCGAGCCGACCGGCCTCACCCACAGCGCCGACGACCGCGCCGACGGACTACACCCCGGCGTCCTGCAACAAGCCCGTCACGAGCAGCGCAGGCGACCACGTAGCGCGCTGCTTCGCGATGACGCGGACGGCGAACAACGGCCGGGTCGTACCGCACATCGACGCCCCGCCTGCGGGCGCACTCGGTCCGGCGCAGATCAAGGATGCCTATCGTCTGCCCGGCACCGGCCAGGGGCAGACCGTGGCGATCGTCGACGCGTTCGGCGACTCGCACGCCGAGGCGGATCTCGCCGCATTCCGGTCGCAGTACGGCCTGCCCGCCTGCACCACCGACAACGGGTGCTTCACCAAGGTCGATGAGCACGGCGGCACCAACTACCCGGTCGACGACAAGGGCTGGGCGGTCGAGACGTCCCTGGACCTCGACGCGGTTTCGGCGGCCTGCCCAAACTGCCACATCCTGCTCGTGCAGGGCGCTACCGCGGACGTAGTCAGCTTGGGTATCGCGGTCGACACCGCCGTAGCCATGGGCGCCAAGTTCGTCTCGAACTCCTACGGCATCCCCAACGAATTCCCCAGCGAGCAAGACTATGACCACTACTACGACCATCCCGGTGTCGCGGTCGTCGCGTCCACCGGCGATACCGGCGCGGTACAGAACTTCCCGTCGACCAATCCGAACGTAGTCTCGGTCGGCGGTACGACGCTGACCGCCGATACCTCGGCGCCGCGGGGCTGGCGTGAGGAAGCCTGGGCCGACGGCGGGTCGGGCTGCTCGCTGTATGAAGCGCGACCGGCCTACCAGAACGGCATCGACACCGGCTGCCCCAACGCGCGCGCGACGGCCGACATTTCCGCCGACGCCGACCCGGCGACCGGGCTGGCCGTTTACGACACGCTCGGCCAGGACGGCTGGCTGCAGGTCGGCGGCACTAGCCTCGCCGCACCTTTGGTGGCAGCGATGTACGCGCTGGCGGGAACACCGGCGGACGGCACGTATCCGGTGAGTTACCCGTACGACGCGCCCAGCAGCGACCTGTTCGACGTCACTGCCGGATCAAACGGGTCGTGCGGAAACGTGATCTGCCAATCCGGCCGCGGCTGGGACGGTCCCACCGGCGTCGGCACACCGAACGGAGTCAAGGCGCTGGCGGCCAGCGCGCACGGTGACATCGCCGGCACGGTGACCGACTCGGGAACCGGCCACCCCATCGAGGGCGCCACGGTGTCGACTCCCGAAGGGTATTCGGCGACGACCGATGCATCGGGCCACTACGACGTGCACGTCGCGGTGGGCAGCTACGACGTGACGGCGGAGGCATTCGGGTACAACTCGACGACGCGGACCGGTCTGGACGTGGGCGAGGGCCGGACGGTCAGCGCGGACTTCGCGTTGGCCGGCCTGCCGCGGCACACCCTGTCGGGCACGGTGACGGACGGCTCCGGTCACGGGTGGCCGCTGTACAGCAAGATCACCATCGACGGCTATCACGGCGCCGTCTACACAGATCCGTTCACCGGCCAATACACGATCGAACTACCGCAGGGCAGCGACCACACCCTGCACGTCTCACCGGTGTACTCCGGATACACGACGAGCGACGTGCCGGTTCACATGGGCGCAGTCGATCTGAAACGCAACGTCACGGTGCTGGCCGACCCGTCGACGTGCATCGCACCGGGGTACGCCCATCGCTACGACGGTGTCCGGGCGGACTTCGAAGGATGGACGGGTTCGACACCGAAGGACGGCTGGACGGTCACCGACAACGCGGGCACCGGTGACACCTGGAGATTCGACGACCCGAGCGGCTGGGGCAACCGTACCGGCGGCTCTGGCAATTTCGCCATCATCGACCCCACCCACAGCGGCAAGACCACGGCGCAGGACGCGTCCCTGGTGTCCCCGGTCCTGGACCTGACCGGTCAGGCCAGCCCGGAAATCGAATTCGCATCGCTGTACAGCGGAGCCTTCGTCGAAGACGTCGCCGATGCCGACGTCAGCATTGACGGTGGCACGAGCTGGACCAACGTCTGGGAGGCTTCGGAGCACAACAGCGGCGGTGCCCTGCGGGTCGCGATCCCGCAGGCCGCCGGTCACAACAGCGTGCGGGTCCGGTTCCACTACGTCTTCACCCCCACGGACAACACGAACGCAATCTACTGGCAGATCGATGATGTCTTCGTCGGAAACCGCACGTGCGACCCGGTGCGGGGAGGGCTGGTCGCCGGCCTGGTCAGCGACGACAACACCCACGGTCCGGTCAATGGTGCTGCCGTCGCGAGCCCGGTCGATCCGACGGGTGCTATCGCAATGGCGACACCTGAGGACCCGAATCTGCCGGATGGCTTCTACTGGCTGGACAATTCCAAGCCGGGCGCCGACCCCTTCACCGCGTCCTACGGTCACTACTCGCCGGCGGAGGCCACCGTCTCCGTGGTCGCGAACCAAGTCACCCGCCAGGACTGGACACTGCGGGCCGGGCACCTCACCGTCGCGCCGGGCAAGGTCGCGGTATCCGAGGCACTTGGCGGGTCGAAGACGGCGAAGGTCACGCTCGGCAACGACGGCACCGAACCGGTGCACGTCACGCTCGGCGAGCACCGCGACGGATTCACCCCGATGTCCGCACCGACCCAGCGAGCCGGCGCTCCTTTGCAGCGGATCGACGTGTCCGGTCACGACGTGTTCGGGCCGATGAAGCCGACGTCGAGCGAGGGGCCGTCCTCCGTCGTGCCGTCCGCCCTGCCGTGGGCGCCGGTGGCCGATTATCCGACCCCGATCGAGAGCAGCGCTGTTGCGTACAACGCCCTCGACGGGAAGGTGTACTCGGTTGGTGGCGTGACGAACGCCGGCGCCGTCCCGACCGCCTACGTCTATTCGGCCACCAGCCAGCGCTGGCAGCAGATCGCGTCGTTGCCCGACGCGATCTCCGGTGCGGCCGGGGCCTTCATCGACGGCACGATGTACGTGGCCGGCGGTTGGCGTGACTCAGGCGCAACGACGAAGGCCGTGTACGCCTACCGCCCGTCGTCGAACACCTGGTCTCGCGTGGCCGACCTGCCGGACGAGCTGAGCGCTGCCAGCGTCGCGGTACTCGCCGGGCAAATGTACGTCGTTGGCGGCTGCAATGGCAGCTGTGCTCCCACGTCCGCGGCGGTGTACCGCTACGACCCCGAAAGCGACACCTGGAGCCGGCTGGCCGACTACCCGCAGGTGGTTGAACTTGCCGCCTGTGCGGGGCTTGCGAGCGAGGTCATCTGTGCGGGCGGCGCCAATGCCGACACGGAGAGCGACACCGCGTCGACCTATCGCTACCACCCGGACACCGATACCTGGACGCAGGCGGCAGACATGCCCTACGACAACTTCGGCATGGTCTACGGCGGCGCGAACGGCAAGCTGCAGGTGTCCAGCGGCGTCACCGACAACACCACGGCGCTCACCAACCGGTCGGCCGAATACGATCCGGCCACCGACGCGTGGACCGCTCTGCCGAACGCGAACTACGCCGAATATCGCGGTGGCAGCGCTTGCGGCCTCTACCAGGTCGGTGGCCTGACCTTCGGCGACTCTGGCGTCATTGTGAATGACTTCGCGGAGATGCTGCCCGGCTATGACCAATGCGGTGCCGCCGACGCGGGCGTGCCGTGGTTGTCGGAGAGCAGCAGCGCCTTCGACCTGGCGCCCGGCAAGTCCGTCACCGTCACGATCACGCTCGACTCGTCGACGCTGGCGCAGCCCGGCGGCTACGCGGCCAAGCTGTCAGTCGGCACCGACTCGCCGTACGTGTACGCGCCAGTCGACGTCGCCATGCAGGTGCTTCCTCCGGCTGCGTGGGGCAAGATCACCGGGGCAGTCACCGATGCCGGCAGCGGCGATCCGATCGCCGGCGCCACGGTGCGGATCTGCACGATGTACAACGCGGCAACCGGCGATTGCGGACCAGTGACGTACACGCTGAAGACCGACACTGCCGGCCGGTACCAGCTGTGGCTGAACAAGGGGTACAGCCCGCTGCAGGTCATCGCGGCGAAGGATCTCTACGTGCAGCAGATCAAGATCGCAAAGGTGACCAAGGGAGCGACGACTACCCTCGACTTCGCCCTACGACAGTCGACTCCCGCCGCGCGCAAGCCGCATTAGCGCCGAGGCCGCGCGGCCGGTGAGGACGATGCCGGCCGCGCGGTAACTTGCCCACCACAATCGCCGATCGGATAGTCATCCGTCCCGCGCACGAGCAAAGCGGCGCTGCGCGCTGCTCCCGCCGTCGGCCGGCAAGCAGGCGCGGCCGGCCGAGCCAATCCCTTCCCGTTACGCCCGCCGGGCTCTGGGTCGCCGTAGTGAATGCGAATTGAGGCTTCTCGGCGAGATGAAACGGTGCTACCTTTTCGGTAATTCCAACTACCAATGCACCGTTCTAACTATTGGAATTACCTAGAGAGCGAGACGCCGATGGCCGCCCGCCGACCCCGCCTGCTGGATCGCTCGAGGTGTGCCTTGGTAGTAATCGGCGCTGGTATCTGCGCGCTGACGACGCTCTCGGCGCCCGGCGCAACAGCGCTTCCTGGCGCGGATCGGCCGATGGCCGGGGGTGCACCAAACGTTCCGTACCGGCTGCCCGTGACGCTTCCCACGCGCCAGATGTCGCCCCCGTCGTCAGCGGATGCGCCCTACACGCCGGCAGTGTTGAGCCTGATCGCCCAGCTGCAGCCGAGCAACCCGCCCACGAAGGCCCAGCTCGACAATGCCGACCAGCTCCTCGTCGGGACGGGCATCGAGCTGCTCTATGGCATCGGCAAGTCTCCGGTGCGGAGCTGCAACAACTCCGGCTCCGACGTCGCGCCGGCCGGGACGACGCCGGTGATCTCGCCACTGTGCTGGAGTGAGGGTCAGGGCCTGGAGATCACCATCGGTGACCAACGGGGCCAGTCGACGGCATCGATGCAGACGTTGGGTCTGGGAGCGAGCTTCGACCGGGCGTACGCGAACGCCTGGGGGCAGTCTCAGGGTGGGGAAGCCCGCGCGACCATGGTCACCGGCATCCACGCTCCACAGGTCGACACGGATCTGTACGTGAACTGGATCCGCAGCTATCAGACCCCCGGTGAGGATCCGCTGGTCAACGGCATCCTGGGCTCCGAGCAGGTCAACGGCGTTCAGTCACAGGGCACTATGACGCAGGTCAAGCATTTCCTGGGCTACAACGGCTCGAACATCGACCAGGTTGCGCACATCCAGGATCAGGCCCTGCACGAGATACAGGCCACGCCTTACGAGATGGCAACCGTCGCAGGCAACAGCGCTTCGATCATGTGCTCGTACCAGCTGTGGCAGGACGATTCCGTGGGCGTACCGACGAACGGTCGGCCGGTACTCACCCAGAAGAGCCCGTACGGAAAGGAAAAGATCGCGACGTGGCCGATGAACGAACCGCATTACGGCTGCGAACATCCGCTGTCGATGAACGCCATGCTGCGGGGGATGTGGGGCTCGCAGGCATTCGTCGCCTCTGACTATGGGGGGCTGCACAGCGCGTCCGCCGTGCTGCAAGGCCTCGACGAGGAGCAGCCGGCCGCGGCGCTCTTCGGCACCAGCGACGTCGTGCCCGGCGACTTCTTCAACGCGAAGGACGCGATCGACAGCACCGGAAACACCTGCGCGGACTCGAACCGTAATCCGGTGCCGTGTGCGACCCCCGGCGCCAAACATGTCGCGGGCATCCCGTCGCCATCGTGCGGGGTGTACGGCTGCCAGGTCGGGCAGGCTGCGCTCGTCGGTGCATTGCCGATGTCGGTCTTCAACCAGGCGCTGGCCCGGACCCTCTACGCCGAAGAGCGGTTCGGACTCCTCGGATGCAACGACTCGGTCGCCGACTGCGCCAACCCTGGGGGCGTTGACGGCGACCGATCCGGCAACGCCGCCATCCCGATGGGGCCGTCCGGTGGCGCAGTCGTGCCGGGGACGAAGAACGGTGACGCGGCGATCGTCGAGAAGGGCGCCGAAGAAGGCGCGGTCCTCCTCAAGAACAGCAACGGCAGCTTGCCCATCGACGCGAACGTCCTGCGTGGCGGCGTCGCGGTCAGTGGCGGTGGTGCTGAGTATCTGATCGCCAGCCCCAGCAACGAAGGCTCTCGCGGCTATCCCGACCGCATCGCGATCAATCCGCTGCAGCAGCTGCAGAGTTTCAGCGGCAAACCGACGGCGTTCTCGTACAGCCCGGCCGGGGGAGCAACGGGATACCCGGTTCCCAGTGCCGCGCTGTCCACTACGAACACCTCGGTGACCGGCGGCTTGACGCGCTCGTCAGGTCCAGGAGCCGGCCGCACCGACACATCCATCGATTTCACGGCCGCGTCGAACGCCGGGCAACTCAAACCAGGTAGCTACACCTGGAGCGGCTACCTCTACGTCCCCACGACCGACCACTACACATTCAGACTCCAGCAGAGCAGCTCGATTCCGGCCGATGGCGTGCACCTGAGTGTCGATGACGCCGACGCGCCGCTCGCGGCGGCAGCGCCGTTCTACTACGGCCACTACTACGGGGTGACCCCGGTGCCGGTCGGCACGACTCGGGCCGGCTACACCGAACCGGGGATGACCAATCGCCAGTTCGACGCCGGCACGCTGACCGGCGGCAGTTACCACCGAGTGCGGTTGAGTTTCACGAACGCGACGGCGGGCAAGGCTAGTTTCCGGTTCGGCTACGACCGCACGAGCGGCGATGTCACCGACGCCGCCGCGGCTGCGAAGGGCAAGTCGATGGCCGTGGTATTCGCCAACGACAATTCGACGAAGGTGCTCGCCGACCCAGGAACCCCCGATGTCACCATTGGAAACCTGCCTGACGATCAGGTTGCCCTGATTCGCGCCGTCGCGGCCGTCAACCCGCACACGGTCGTGGTGCTCAACACCAACCTGCCGGTGCTCACCCAGCCGTGGATCGATGATGCGGGAGTCTCGGCGGTACTCGAGATGTGGAATCCCGGTCAGGAGGGCGGGACGGCGACGGCCAGATTGCTGCTGGGGCAGGCCAACCCGAGCGGACACACGCCGCTGACCTGGCCGGCCAACGCTACCGACACTGTCTATGGCTATGACCAGGAGCGCCCGCTCTACCCCGGTGACACCAGCGGAATCCACCGCGAGCGGATGGGTGGCGCACCGGATGGGGCGACCGACGAGACCGAAGGCATCTATTCCGGCTACCGCTACTACGACAAGCTCGGCATCCCGGTACGGTTCCCGTTCGGCTACGGGCTGTCCTACAGCTCGTTCGCGTACTCCGACATCGGCGTGAGCCGCGCCAATGATGGCGGGCTGGACGTGAGCTTCACCGTCAAGAACACGGGTGACGTCGCGGGTACCGCGGTGCCGCAGGTATATCTCGGCGCTCCGGACCAGGCGCCGGCCGGCATCCAATTCGCGACGCGCAGCCTCGTGCAGTTCGATCGAATCGAGCTTCGCCCGCGGGCCGCGAAGAAGCTGACCGAACACGTTGCCTTGCGCCAACTGCAGTATTGGTCTCCCCGCGACCAGCGGTGGATTGTTGCGGCCGGACGACGGATCGTCTATGTCGGAGCTGCGGACTCCGTCGCCAGCCTCGGCTTGCGGGCGAACGTCACCGTTCCCGGATCCGGCGATCTGCAATGCGACGACAGCCAGATCAACTCGACTGTGATCCACGGAGATCTCACTGTCCCACGAGACGCCTGGTGCGACCTGGTCAACGTCGTCGTGGACGGCGATATCACGATCGACCGATCCGCTGGGGTGCGCATCAACGGGTCGACGATCAACGGGAGCATCGTCGCCACCCGGATGCGCGGCGCAGCAGATCCGCTTAGCGCCGGCGCGAATGTCCTTTGCTCGTCCACCGTGCACGGGTCGGTGACGATTAGCCGAGGCTCATCGAACGCGCCGTGGTCGATCGGATCGTGCGGAGCCAACACGGTCGATGGCAACATGACGTTCGACCACAACCGGTCCCTGACCAACTCGATCACCGGCAACACGATCGGTGGAAGCCTCACGACTCCCGGCAACAACGGCGTGGTCGCAACCGGCAACACCGTCCGGGCACGGGGCGCTTCCCGGTGATCAGGAGTTCCGATCGTCAGCGGCTGGGTTCGTTGATGGCAATCGCCGCAGTTGCCATGGCCGCACTGCTGGCGGCGTGCACCCGGGCAAGCCACGCCGTCGCGGCATTGGGTCGAACAATCCACGTCGTCAGTGCCGATGAGGTGACCCGCCAGATGGGCGAACTCTGGCACGACCATCCCGGACTTGCCGCCTATTCAGTCCGGGACGTCACGTATTCGGCCGCGACCCGGGACAAGGTCTTTCAGATCTGCCAGCACGGGGGAGCGGCGAGCGACATCGTCGCGTTCCAGTCAGGCAAGGTCACCGCTTGCGCACCACTGGTCTTCTTCCTCTACAGCTACGGCCGCACCGAGTCGGTGCCCGAGGCGACGAATGCCGCCGTGGCACTCTACGACTTCGCAGTCACTCATATCGTCGGCCCGGCAGACACCCGGCAGGTCATGAACGAGATCTTGAGTGGCTGGGGCGTCGCCGTCTCCGACGAGCGCGCACCAGCGGTCATCGCGTCTGATCCGGCCACGAAGATTTCGGCACTGGTGGCGCAGGCCTATCACGCCGTGAGTGCCCAACACAGCGTTCGTCTGGCGATTGTGGAAGGCGCCGACGCACGCTCCCCGACGACTCGGATCACCAGTTCGGTTGGCCCAGGTGTTGGCGTCCAAGTCGTCAAATCGGGCCGGGTAGTGGCCCAGTTGAGGGCAACGCCCACCGCTGTCTACGTGAGCGGGAGCAAGGCAGGGCTGATCCGGTTGGGCGTGCCGACGGCCGCAGCCGCCAAGGTCGGATCGCGTTGGATGCGCTTGGACCGCGGCAGCGCGCAGTACGCCGCGCTCACCGAAGGAAACACATTCGCCTCAGTGCCGAGCGCGCTATTCCCGCCGACTGAGGCCGTCACGATGTCAACCGGGCAGACCGGAACCGTCGGTGTCATACGCCTGTCCTGGACGTCGCGCGCACGCGCGACCAGTCCAGCCGTGCGCCACGAGCTCACTCTCTCGGCGACCGGGCAACATTTGCCGATCGAGCTGACGACGACGAATCGGGCGCTGACGCGCCGGATCACGTTCAACTCCTGGGGACGTCCGGTTACGGTGCCGGTTCCGTCGGGCGCTGTCGACTACAAGGTTCTGAGTCCATGACAGGCGCAATGCTCTCCTCGCTCGATGGGCCCGTCGCCGCCAACTGGCGCGCTGAGCCTGCTCTTGATGACATCCTTGAGCACGCACTCTCGGTGACCTTGGGCGTCCTCGGGCAGCAGGAACCAGCGACCGCTGTCGATCGGCTGATCGACTACTACGCGATCGACTCCGACAACGTCGGGTGCAGTTTCCTCGACGGCAGCGAGGTTGTTGACGTCGAGACGGTGACCTCTGTCGACCTACATGCCGTCACGATGCTCGGCCTCAGGGTGCGCCCGCGGCTCGCCCGGCTGTTGCTCTTCGACACACCCATTGCGCTGCGTGTTGCCCAGTTCCTCGACCCACGTCGCCTCCCGAGCGACGCGTCTTTGGGCGAGGCCGACCGAGGGCTGTTCGTGTCGATGTCGGACCTGCAGGAGTCTGTCGCCGCGGCAGTTGCTTCGTCAGGAAGCTGCGGACCGAATGCGGCGTTGCTGGTCGCGGGTATCTGCGCTCGCAAACGCCCTCAGCTGTTCGCGATCCGCGACCACCGCGTGTGCGCGCTACTTGGTCTGGCACCGGACGTGGAGCACACACTGCACTGGCAGGTGTTCACCCATCTTCTCCAGGCGGATGCCGTCGTCAACCGGTTGGCCACGATCATGTCCGCCGTTCGTGCGTCCGGCGCAGACGTTCGCACCGATTCGTATCCGCTTCATCATCTGCACGCGCTTCTTCGGATGTTCTCCGACGCGCAACCCAGAGACGACCGTGATCTGCCAATCGCCAACAACCCGAGGTGGTATGGATGTTCGGAGTGATCCAGCGATCTGGTCAGCGGCGCAGCCGCGTCCTACCTGTCGCCGCACTGGCCGTGGTTTCCATGACTGCGGTGACCGCCCTGACCGGCCCGGTCTACGCGGCACCGCCGAGCCAATCTCTGACCAGCCCGGCGATCAGTCGCCACGTGCAGGCATTGGTCGCGAGCATGACACTCGATGAGAAGCTGTCGGTGCTGCACGGCACGGACGATCCGCAACTGCTTGGCCAATCGGGATATGTGCCAGGGGTTCCCAGACTCGGCATCCCGGAAATGCGATTCAGCGACGGACCCACAGGAATCCGATTCTCGCGGCCGGCCACCGCGCTACCGGCCCCGGTCGCCCTTGGTTCCACGTTCGACCCTGAACTGGCGCGGCGGTTCGGTGCGGTAATCGGTCGCGACGGACGCGCCCTGGGCGTCGACGTGCTCCTCGGCCCGATGCTGAACACGATCCGGGTGCCCTACGCCGGCCGGAATTTCGAGACCTACAGCGAAGATCCACTGGTGACCGCGCGCAACGCCGGCGCCGAGGTGGCGGGCGTCCAGTCACAGGGCCTCATCGCCACAGCGAAGCACTGGGTGGAATACAACCAGGAAGCAAATCGCGACAACGTCAACGTCAACGTCGATGAGCAGACGATGCACGAGATAGAGCTGCCCGGATTCCAGGCCGCGGTCGAGGCCGGCGCGGGCGCCGTGATGTGCACCTATAACAGGCTCAACGGCACGCCACTGTGTGGCCAGGACAGCATGCTCAACGGCTTGCTTCGCGACAAGTGGGGCTTCGACGGATGGGTGATGTCGGACTGGGGCGCCACGCGCTCGACCGATTCGATCACCAAGGGGCTCGACCAGGAAATGCCGACCGGCGCCTTCTTCGCCGATCCGCTCAAGACTGCCGTCCTCAACCACACGATCCCGATCTCCACGCTGGACACCGCGGTGGCGAGATACCTGGGCCAGTTGGACCGATTCGGCCTGCTGGACAAGAACCCTCCGCCACGGCCGATCCGAGACGCGGCAGGAGACGCCGCGGTCGCTCGGCGGATCGCGGAAGAGGGAGCGGTACTGCTACGCAACACCGGTAACGCACTTCCGTTGCACGGTGACAGCGCGAACAGCATCGCAGTGATCGGCCCCACGGCGCAGACGCCGAAGGTCAGCGGCTCAGGTAGTGGCGGCGGCAATCCCGACCACGCGAACGCACCGATCGATACCATCCGCGCGCGGGCCGGCCGCCACAGCAATGTGACCTATTCCCCGGGCGGCGATCTGTTCGGCGAACCGATCCCGGCCGAGGCGTTCACTCCGTCGCTGCCGATCTCGCCTGATGGCACCGTGAGCCTGCCGCTCTATACCGGCTACACGGGCACGATCACGGTGCCGAGTGACGGCGAATACCGGATATCCGCGGAAGCGTCCGGAGACAAGACGGTCGTCGAGTTCGTCGTCGACGGCCAGGTCGTCTTCACCGGGTCGTTCGGTCTCGGCATTGCCGAGTTGCCGATGCGGCTCAGCAAGGGTCCGCACGCTATTCGGCTCATCCCGCTCCTTGGTCCCAATCCGACGTCGGTGAAGCTCGGGTGGTCGACACCGGCTCACACGGCAGAGCTGATCACAGCGGCGGCGGATTCGGCGAAGCACGCTCGCACTGCCGTGGTGTTCGCCTACGACGACGAGTCCGAGGGTATCGACCGCAAGTCGCTTTCCCTGTTCAGCTATCAGGACGAGCTGATTTCCCGCGTGGCAAAGGCGAATCCCAATACCGTCGTCGTGCTCAATACGGGCTCGTCGATCGCGATGCCCTGGCTGAACAAGGTCAAGTCCGTGCTCGACATGTGGTACCCCGGCCAGGAAGGTGCCGAGGCGACCACGGCGCTGCTCTTCGGTGACGCGTCTCCCGGCGGCCGGCTGAGCCAGACCTTCCCGGCCGACGAGAACAAGACACCGGTCGCGGGTGATCCGAGCCGCTACCCGGGCGTCGACAATCAGGAGACGTATTCAGAGGGCATCGAGGTGGGCTACCGCTGGTACGACGCCCATGGCGTCAAGCCGTTGTTCCCCTTCGGCTTCGGGCTCGGCTACACCTCCTTCTCCTACCGCGACCTGGCTGTGCAGCGAATCAGCAAGGGACACGGTGGGCTCGACGTCTCCTTCACGTTGCGCAACACGGGTTCGCGGACCGGTCAGGAGGTGCCCCAGGTGTATCTGGGGGCCAGCCCCGACGTGACCGTGCCCCAAGCTGTTCGGTCGCTCGCCGGCTACGACAAGGTCACTCTCAGGCCAGGTGAGGCGAAACGCGTGCACATACGCGTGGACTCGGCGCAGCTCAAATACTGGAGCGTTACGAAACACAATTGGGCCGTCGGCTCGGGCGCCCGAAGCGTTGTCGTCGGCTCATCCTCCGCTGACCTGCGACTGCGCACCACAGTGGACATCGAGTAAGGATCACCCGCGGTTATTGCCGGTGGGCAGTATCGGCATGCGGCGGGCCCGGCGTGTCGGTCGAAGCGGACCGACACGCCGAACGTCTCAACGAAGAAGTGGCCGCGTTCGACGGGAGGTTCTTCCAAGCCGGTTCTGCTACGGGCTCGGCGTCCCTGTGCAGTCAACGATCTCATTGGGATAGGTCACGCCGAGGGCTGCTCGGGCGGCGTCGAAAATTTCCAGGACAGCGATGGTGTCGGCGTGTGGGATCAGCGGGCTTTCCCCGAGTCGGCGCGTAGGCAACGCTCGACCTCCTCGATCTCGGGTCCGTAGCCGGCGCCCTGGCCGGCGAGCGGGTCCTCGATGCGGTATTCGGCGGTTCCGCTGTGGACGATGAGTCCGCTCGGGCGGTGCTCCTACAGCTAGCGGTCCTCCGGGTTGTGCGAGTTCGACTGACGCGACAGAGGAGGACCGCTTTCCATCTGTCGGAACGTACGACTATATTTGGAATTGTGCACGAACGTACTGCGAATCGCCAACCAGCGGAACGGGCTGAGCCGCCCTCTCCAGTCGGCTCTGATCGCGTGCTCGCGGTGCTCACCGAACTCGCGCGACACCCGACAGGCGTCGGGCTTGACCAGCTCGCCCGCACCCTGGACTCGGCGAAACCCACGGTCCACCGGGCCCTGATGGCGCTGCGGCGTGCGGGCTTCGCCGCCCAGAACGGGCGCGGCAATTATCAGCTCGGCGACGAGTTCATTCGACTGGCCTTTGCCAACCACGAGGCGCGACCCGACCATCTGCGCGTCCAACCCGTGCTCGAGCAGCTGGCCGATCGGTACGGCGAGACGGCGCACTACGCGGTACTCGAAGGGCAATCAGTGGTCTACCGGTCCAAGGTCGACCCGAGCTTCGGCGCAGTGAAGCTGACATCGACGATCGGCGGGCGCAACCCTGCGCACTGCACGGCCGTCGGCAAACTGCTTCTGTCCTACGTCCTGACCGACGATGACGCAGTCGCCAACTGGGTCGCGGGCGCGCCCTTGGCAGCCCGAACACCGCGGACCAAGACCACTGCAGCCGAACTCTCCGTCGAACTCGCGCTGATCCGCGTACGCGGTTACAGCACAGACGACCAGGAAAATGAAACGGGCATCAACTGCCTCGCCGTGCCATTGTTCCTCAGCTCGCCCACCCTCCCCAGCGGGGCGATCAGCATCAGTGCTCTCACCTACCGGACCCCGCTGTCCACTCTCGTGGCCGACCTCGATGCCATCCGCGCCATCGTGCGACGTCGAGGCGATATCGCTGAACGGACCGACCCGTAAGGGCTCGGGGGCGATTACGCCCATGGCGCTCCTCAACCCGACCACAGAACGCGGAGAGACCCCCACATGTACCTGATGCGCATTGGCCAACCCGGCGCGGAAAGGCCTGTCATCCGTGTAGACGACGACAGCTACGTCGACGTCTCCGACATCGTGCCCGACTACAACGAAACGTTCTTCAGCACCGGAATGGCAGACCTGGAAGTCGTGGTCGCGACCCGCGTCGCCGCTGGCGATGTGCACCGTTTCGCGGGCGAACGTCTCGGCGCGCCGATCGCCCGACCGCACCAGATATTGTGCATCGGGCTCAACTACAGCGACCATGCCTCCGAAACCGGTCAGGCCGTCCCGGACGAGCCGATCCTGTTCACCAAATCCCCCAACACGCTTGTCGGTCCGAACGATGACGTTCGACTTCCTCGCGGGGCGACCAAAGTCGACTGGGAGGTCGAACTCGGCATCGTCATCGGCGCCCGGGCCGCCTACCTCGACACCGAAGATGAAGCCAAGGCCGCGATCGCGGGCTACGTGCTCGTCAACGACGTCAGTGAACGCGCATTCCAGATGGAACGCGGCGGCCAATGGTCAAAAGGCAAATCCTGCGAAACATTCAATCCTGCTGGCCCGTGGCTGGCGACACCCGATGAGATCGGCGACGTTTTCAACCTGGGTATGACTTTGGACGTCAACGGTCAGCGCCGCCAGACCGGATCGACCTCGACAATGATCTTCAACCCGTATTTCATCGTCCACTACCTGAGTCAATTCCTCGTTCTCGAACCAGGCGATCTGATCAACACCGGCACACCCCCCGGCGTCGGGATGGGATTCAAACCGCCCTTATGGCTGCAGGCCGGAGACGTGATGGAACTGCGCATCGACGGGCTCGGCAGGCAGCGACAAACCGTCATCGCGGCCCGATGATGGCGTTCGTTGTCACGGCACCACAAGCTCACCCTGATCGATGGCCGGACGGTGGCGCGCTGCCTCGCGGGGCTTGACCGGAGCCACTGAGTGCCACGCCTACGGCAACGCGAACCACGCCTGCTGATCGCGGCGACCGTCGGACTCGACCAGGTGGGCGACGTGTTCGCTGGCCGGCGACTCGACTCGCGCCGTCGGCCAACCCAACTCCCACATCGACCCACGTCCATAAGGCAGTGCTCATGAGAATGGTGCGATCGACATGAATGACTTTGACGGGCTGGTGGCAGTCGTGACCGGCGGCGCAAGCGGAATCGGCGCCGCCACCGCCGCGCTGCTGCTTAACCGAGGAGCAAAGGTAGCGATCCTCGACCGCTCATATTCGACTGTGACAGCCGCGGCCATGCTCGAAGTGCCGTGCGACGTGTCCGATGCCGGCTCGTGTCACGTGGCCGTGGCTACTGTCGCTGAGTCACTCGGTGGTGTCGACGTGCTGATCAACAATGCGGGCATAGGCGCTACGGGCGACATCACCGCGAACGACGACGAGGAATGGCTCCGCGTCCTCAGCGTCAATGTCGTCAGCATCGCCCGAGTCACTCGCGCCGCGCGGCCCTTCCTGTTGCGGTCCGATCATGCCGCCATCGTCAACGTTTGCTCCGTCGTCGCCAACGTCGGCGTTCCCCATCGAGCCCTGTATTCAGCGAGCAAGGGCGCGGTGCAGTCCTTGACGCTCGCGATGGCGGCCGACGACGTCAAGCAAGGCATTCGGGTCAACGGCGTCACCCCAGGCACGACCGACACGCCTTGGGTTGGGCGGCTGCTTGACCAGGCGCCTGACGCTCAAGCCGCCGCGACCGCCCTACGAGCGCGCCAACCCATGGGCCGACTCGTCAGCGCCGGCGAGGTCGCATCCGCGATCGCCTACCTCGCCAGCCCGATGTCCGCGTCGACGACGGGCGCCGTTCTGCCTGTCGACGGAGGCATGGTTGGCATCCGGGTCAGCTGACCCGGATGCATTCGGACACCCACGCGTCGAATTGATTTCGAAGCCGGTCCGCGAATCTCCGTTGAACGCAGTCAGGCGAGCGTTCACGTCTCGGATTCGAGGTAGTGGCACGCCAGCGGGGTGACCACGATGTCGGCGAAGTCGAACAGAGGCAGCGACACGAGCGCTTCGTGCAACTGCGTCGCGTCCGCCGCACGCCATACGCCAACATTCGCGCGCTGACCCGGGATCCGCCATATTCGGCTGATCATCCCGGAGCGCCTGAGCTCGAGGCCGCGAGCTCGCTCGGCCGTCGCCAGCGATTCGCGCTCCGAGCGCGGCAGGTCAGGCGGGAACGTGATGTCTAGCTGGACGAGGAACTCCATCCGCCCCTCCTTTGACGAGTGCTGTTGTCAGGACCGATGCCGCTGGCTCGTCCGGTATCGACAAGTGTTTTCAACTCACTCGGATGCGGCGATTGCCTCGGACGTCAGGACGTGGTGGCGCACGGCATGGGCTTTCACGGCCGGCCAGTCGAAGACCAGACCGAGACCCGGGTCGGTCGGGGCGTCGACGACAACGACACCGGTGTCTTGCTCAAGTCGCACTGCGGGTGGTTGCACGAATCGGTAGGAGGTGTCCCATCGGCTGCCGTCGGCGAACATCTCGACGGGACCGCAGTCTGGGTAGGCGAACACGACATGGCGGTGAAGCTCGGGAAAGACATGCGTCGAGACTGCGGTCCCGCCACGGACCGCATGGTGATAGGTCGGCGCGAATCCGGTAAAGCCGCCGCCGCAGGTGACATCGAGGCGGATGACGTCGACGGCCTGCTGCTCGATGAGCGCGTGCAGGGTCTGCGAGTTGGTCACCTCGTCACCGGCTGCGAGTGGGATGTCGAGCGCGTCGCGCAGGCGGCGGAGTCCGTCGGTGTCATGCGCGTGGAATGGATCCTCGATCCAGGCAAGGCTGAGGTCGGACCATGATCTTGCCTGCGCGAGACCAGCCGGCACGTCGGTCCATCCGAGATCGATGTCGACGGTTATCGCGACACGTTCGTCGATTGCTTCGCGCACAAGATGCAGGCGCTTCGTCAGCTGCTTTGGATCGCCTCCGGGATTGGCGATCTTCAGAGCCGAGTAGCCAGCGCGAGCCCGCTCGGCAAGTCGTTCGGCGAAGCCTTCGTCGTTCTCGCTGGCGATGGGATAGCCCTCGACCAGCATCACCGGGGCGGTGGACCGATTGCCGCCCAACAGGCTCCAGACTGGTTGGCCCGCGATCTTTCCCTTGATGTCCCACACCGCGACGTCGAGCAGTGACAACGCACGCTGCACCAGTCCCTCAGGTGCGTGGTGGGCCATCGTGCCTGCGAACGAGACCGCCAAGGATGAACTTCGGGAGGCATCCTTGCCCAGCACGCGCGGAGCGATCATTTCCGAGAACACGACGTCGAGCGGGGCGCCGCGCGAGAGCCCGAACGCGATCCCTTCGACGCCATCGTCAGTCTCGATTCGCACGACGGTGTAGTCCCGTTCTGACACCACGGTCGTGCCGAGCTGAAACGGCTCTGGAAGCGGGAACACACATCTCCAGATTTCGATCCGGCTGATCAGACCGGCCGACGGCAGCCCGGGGCCTGCGTGTGCCCGCCGAGATCGAGTCACTTTCGCCTCCATGTGCGTGCGCGCGGCGGGAATCCCGGGCTTCCGGTGAACTCGCCGCGCACGGACTGGCATCGGCGAGCGCCGATGCCTCGGACGATCGCCGGGGTCTCTTGGCGACGGAGCGGAATCCGGCCGATGCGGACATCGTCCGGTCTCTTGACGAAAGCGTCTGACGACTATATGGGATCCATTTCGTGCCGGTCAAGCGGCAGAACCGGGGCGGAGCCTCGCTCAACGTGTCCGTTGGGATCCAAAACTGCAACGGCGCACCGGCTGCCAGCAAGCGCCTTCGCGTTATGCGTCGAAGAGCTGGCGGTTATCTTCCAGCCGTAGGCGGGCGCGTTCGATCGCCATTCGGACGAGGTCTTCACCGGCTCGCACGTTGCGCGTGCGCATGGCGTCGACGATCAGCAGGTGTTCGGCCTGAAACGAGACGAAGTCGATGTGCTCGAACGTCGCAACCAACACGCGCCGGTACTGCTGGGTGATGTTCCAGTAGTCCTCGACGGTTCGGCGCAGTCGCTTGTGCGGCAGAGCGGCGTAGGTCGCGACATGAAACTTGCGGTCAGCGTCAATCCAAGCGGCTGGATCATCAGTCAGGCCTTCGATTTGACGGCAAAGAGTGTCGGCGTGGGTGACCTGGTCGTCATCGAGGTCCCGGGCGCTCTCAGCGAATGCCAGAGGCTCCAGACGTTCGCGCATCTTGTACAGCTCTATGCATTCGTCGAAGTCGAGCACAGCCACGCGAGCGCTCGCGTGCGGCCGGACCGTGATGAGTCCTTCACTCTCCAATTGCCGTAACGCTTCACGTACCGGAATGCGGCTGGTTCCAAGGGTTTGCGCGACTGCCTCCTGGCGCACCGGTTCGCCCGGCTTCAGCGTGCCGTCGTAGATCGCTTGGCGGATGTACTCGGCGACCGCCCGGGCCATCGGCTGGTACCCGAGCGTGTCGGCCTCCTCGGCTTCGCGGCGAGTCGCTATCCGCGGCACAGTGCACCCGCACCCGGTGTGATCTTTCTGCCGCTGGGGCGGGTCATGGATCGAGATGCTACTGACGTCACGTGACCGCGCCAGCAACGTCGGGCGCCTGCGGCGATATGCCGTCCTGACTTGGCGCGACACCTCGACCTGAGCGCGCGCTCGCCGCCCGCATCGGTCACGCGGTCTCGGCGAAACCGGTGTTGCCATTGAGGACAAGCCCGCCGTCGACGAGTAGTTCGTGCCCGGTTATGTAGGAGGCTGCGTCGGAGGCGAGGAACACGGCGGCCCCGCCGATATCACGCGCGACCCCGACGCGGCCCACCGCGATCTTCTCTTCATAGACGCGCCGTACCGGAGCAGTGAAGGTCGCGCTCGTGAGCGGCGTTTCCGTAGCCCCGGGCGCTATTGCGTTCACGGTGATGTTGTCGTGGCCGAGTTCGAGAGCCAGCGCTTTCGTCAGCCCGACGACACCGCCCTTGGCGGTGATGTACGCCGTCATCTGGCTGATCGGCTGGACGTCTGTCGCCGACGAAATGTTGATGATTCGACCCGACCCTTGGGCCAGCATTCGAGGCACCGCGGCACGGCACCCGTAGAAGTAACCGTGCAGGTTGGCGCCCATCACCCGGTGCCACTCGTCCACGCTCATCGAGCTGAACGCCCGCACCAACATCTGCGCCGCGTTGTTGACCCAGATGTCGATGCCGCCCCACGACCGCTCGACGGTGTCGGCGAATCGCTCGACCTGCGCGTGATCGCTGACATCACCTTCTGCCATCAATGCGCGACGACCCGCGGCTTCAATCGCCGTAAGGGTTTGCGCGGCGCCCTCCGGGGCGGTCAGGTGGAGGCTCGCCACGTCCGCTCCCGCTTGGGCCAACGCGACCGCGATCGCCTGCCCGATTCCACTCGATGCGCCGGTGACGACGGCGCGTCTGCCTGTCAGGTCGAACATCGCGTTTCCCTCAGCAGTCATGAGATCTCTTCCGGCGCAAGGGCGATCTTGAGTCCGCGTCTGCCGCGCACGTCATCGAACGCAGTGCGCCACCCGTCAAGCGGCAGGACGTCGCTCAGTAGTGGCTCGATCCGAACCCGCTTCTCGGCGAGCAAGGACATTGCGCGCGCCCATGATGTCGGCGTCGAGGCGAAGCCCGAGGTCACCTGAATCTCCTTCAGTAGCAGGGCATCAAGACCGAGTGTGACATCACGACCGAAGACTCCCACCTGCACGTATCGACCCGCCCGCCGCACGGCATCCAGGCATGTGCTGGCACCGCCTGCGCTGCCTGAGCATTCGACTACGACGTCGAAGTCGTCGGCGACCGCACCGTCGGTGACCTCCGCCCCGAGTTCGGTCGCTATGTCGAGCCGATCGCGGTCAGCCGGCAGCCCGGCGACCCGGACGCGCGCACCTGCGGCGGCCGCGACCTGAAGTGCAAGCAAGCCCATCGGACCGGGCCCGGTAATAAGCACACGGTCGCCGACCCCGATGAGCGCAGGGTCGAACAGCGCGTGGCATACGCACGCTAGCGGCTCGCTCAGCGCGGCGGCCCGCAAGCCGATGCCGCCCGGGACGTGGTGCAGGTTTCGGGTTGGCACGACGACCTGCGCGGCGAACCCCCCGTCGACGTGGCTACCCAACGACCTACGCTGCGGGCACAGGTTGCGCCGTCCGGCCCGACACCAGGGGCAGTGCCCGCACGTGTCGAAGTACGTCTCGCAGACGACCCGAGCACCGACCCACGAGCCGCTCCCGCTATCGCCGGCGCGTATAACCGAGCCGGCGATCTCATGGCCCATCGTGACCGGCGGGGTCGTTCGATACTCGCCCGCCTCGATGTGCAGGTCAGTGCCGCACACGCCGGTCGCCGCGACTGCGATGGCGACCGTGCGCGGCCCGGTCGCCGGAGGCGTCACGTCGACGAGATCAACGCCACCGGGGCCGGTGTGCAGTTTCCGGAGTGCCCTCATGTCTCACCTCACTTTTCGTTGCCATCAAGATCACGCGTAGAAGCGTCAGGGCAGTCCTGCCCCGGCTACTTCGACGCGGCAGCTCAGCAGTGCCGAGTGGCGGTGCTGGCTGGGGTCCTCGGTGTTGAGCGGCGGCGCAGCGCACATGAAGATCGTGCGCCGATCGGCGCCGCCGAGTGCTACCGCATATACCGACAGGTCGTCAGTTGGAATGGCGTCGATGACGTGGCCGCCGTCCGCGATGCGCAGAACACCGCTGCCGCGAGCATCGGCCACCCACAGTGCGCCCTCGGCGTCGAGCGCGATCCCGTCGGGTAGCACCGGCGCACCTGGCTCGCTCAGCGACGTCGTTACACCGGTCGCAGCGAGATCTGCCCACACCCGCCGCTCCGTCAGCGTGCCGTCCGGGGCGACGGCGAATGCGGTGATCCGGTGCGCGTACGTTTCAGCGATGATCAGCGTCCGGCTATCGGGTGTGAGCACCGCGCCGTTCGGGAAGATCAAGCCGGCAGCCGCTATCGATATCCGACCATCGGGCCGCACCATGATGAGATCGGTGGCCTCGGCGCCGGTGGAATCGACCGTCCCGCAGTTGCCTATATAGGCGCGCCCGGCCGCGTCGACGAGCATGTCGTTCGCGGGCCCGGCCGCGAAGGCGCCGAGCTCTGCCACGACCTCGGGTTGCCCACGTCGTATGCGTAGCAGGCGTTTGTCGAGCATGGAGACAACCAGCAGGTCGCCGTCCGGCGTAAAGCCGAGACCGGACGGTTGTTGCGGCACGATGCAGAACGGCTCGACTTCCCCGTCCTCGGTGATGGTCGAGACCGTTTGACTGTAGAAGTCAGATACATACAGGCGATCCAGGCGCCACCGCGGACCTTCCAGGAAGTAGAAGCCGTTCGCAAGCACGTCCGGCTTGTACGGCCCCCATCGCACCGTCGCCGTCACCGGCCGAATTCGGCAATCGTCGTGCGGTAGACATCGAACGCCGGCTTCGGGCTGTAGTCGTCACGCATGATGCCGAACTGGTTGAAGATGTCCGGGCTGCTGCTGCGCGAGTCGCGCAGGGCGAACGCCTCGTAGCTGGCGATCCCCAACTCCGTACGCAAGTCCTCGATGGTTTGCAGCGTCGTCCGCAGTGTGGCCGCCTGTTGGTCCTCGCTGCGGTCGGGCCCGGTCGGCCATCCGTTCTCGGTGATGCGCAGCGCTACGTCACGTTCCAGCCCGGCGGTCGGCAGCGAGCAGTTGCGCGACATGCGCAGCGACTGAGTGACAACGTCGCGGCGGTCGCCGGGCTGGCCGTCCGGCGCGACCGGTGAGAAGACGCCTGCGTACAGGTCGATCCCGACGTAGTCGAGCGCACCCGAAAACAGTGGGCCGCCGTCAGTCTTGAGCGCGCGCCAGAACCCGAGGTCGAACGGGACGCCGAAGTTGATGGCATTGAACCCGACCTGGATCTTTGGGTCACCATCCAGCCGCGCGGCGAGCTTGGCCACCTCCACCCCGCGCACAAGCGCCTGCCGGGCGACCGGGTCGTTCGCAGTGTTTACCTCGAGCGTGATCGCTAGCGTGTCGATCGAGCGTCCGTAGCGGCGCACCATCGTGCGGACATAGGTTTCCCAGCCGGCGAGGTTGGCGTCCTCAGCTTCGTAGACGAGCACTAGGTCGAGCCGCCGGCCGTGGCGCAGGTACTGCGTCGCATCCTCGGGCGCATCGATGTCGCCGTCGGTAGGTGCGTCGTGATAGTGGGCGTACCCGCGGACGAGGAAGTTATGAGCACGGCCCTGCAGCGTGTCCAGCGACCGCTGTATCCGCAGTGGGTCGTTGGGAACGTAGTCCTTCGTGCCACCGCCCGCGTAGCCGCCGGGATAGACGCCGAATGTCAGCGGCGGCACGTGCTGCCCACGCGCGGCCGGGGCGACGCCGTAGGGCGCGTCGCACGCCGGCGCGAGCGGCGATTGCGTATACGCCGGCGTCGCGGGCACGACGCTCGCAAGCGCACCGCAGAGCAGTATGGCGGCACTGCGATGCAGCCAATGACGCCGACGCGTAGTCCGGCCGCCCGCCAGCCCTTCGATTTCGAACCGCGGTACGCCCATCGAACCCTCATCCTGCGGTCGCGTCGCTCGCGGGAGCGCGACCGGCTTCATCGAATTTCGTTTCATCGGACACCGGCGGACAAGCCGAACCTGCCGCCCGCATGGTGATGGCGTGGTGCTCACCTGGCGGGTAAGGAGGCCGTTCGTGGTGGCGATTCGGATAGTCCAGTTCGGATCCAATTTATTGACCGACGTTCACAAGGTCCGGGACCGATTGGCATCGATGGCTGGATCTCTTGCGAGCCGGTTGCTCTGAGAGTAGGGCGATCAGTACGTAACGGCAAGGGGTTCGGACGCTAACCGCCTAAGTGGCTGGGACCTGGCCGAAGGCCAAGCCACGCGCAGCGCTCATGGAATGGTCGGTCCGTCGCAGCATTTAGGATCCAGTCCGGATGCGACGCCCGCAGGGGAGAGACGCGCTTGTTCAATGGTGGGCGAGTTCCCGGGCTGCGTCGGCGATGGTGGTGACCGAGGGAACCAGCGCTGCTTGGAGGGTTGGCGCTGCCGGCACTCGGACGTCGGGCAGTCCAAGTCGCCGGATGGGTGCATCGAGTTCGTTGAAGTGCCGCTCGGCGACGCGGGCTGCGATCTCGCTGCCGAAGCCTCCGGTCAGGTTCACGTCGTGAACGACGAGCAGCTTGCCGGCACTTCGAGACGGTGCGCTCGCGATGCTCTGCTCGTCCAGTGGGGCGAGCCAGCGTAGGTCGAGTACGGCTGCCTCGATTCCCTCGTGTGCCAGATGCGCGGCCGCATCCATTGCGTGGTTTGCCATTCGGCCCCAGGAGACAATGAGCAGGTCGGTGCCGTCGCGGCGTTGCCGTGCTCGTCAACGGTTTCGACCGGGGCGTCGAGATCGACGAGGCCCTCGTCCCGGTGGATGGCTCGTGACTCGATGATCACGGTCATACTGTACCGGGTATCGGTATTTGGCGAGCAGACTCGGGCCGTTTGCCTCTGGCGGATCGCCGAGGTTTAGAGGTGTGCTGATCGGTGGATGACCCATCAAGGGGTCGCCCGACGTTGTGAACGGGGATGCGAGATGGCTGTAACGACGACGCTTGCCGGGACCAAGGTCGCATTGGACGGCGACGGCCACTTGGCCCGACCCGAGGACTGGCGTGAAGACATGGCCGTCGAGCTTGCCGCCCGTGCCGGCATCCAGGACCTGACCGATGCGCACTGGCATGTCATTTCGTTCGTGCGTAGGTGCTACCTGGACGGCGAAAGCCCGCCGAGTTGCCGAACCATTAGCAATCAATGCGGCATCCCGGGCAAGGAGTTGTTCCGCCTGTTCCCGCGGCGGCGTCCTGTCACCCTCGCGGCAAACATCGCAGGCGTCCCGGCACCTCGGACGTACTTCGGTGGATGTGGCGTCAACGCCTTGTCACGATGGAAGTAATGCTCGGACAGCGCGCCTGACCACGCACGGATTTCGGTGTGTTGCCCTTTTCCCAGCGTTGAGCGCACCTTCCATGTCGCTTCACGCTGCCAAATCGGTCTGACGGCGGTTCCACCGGATGAGCCGCCACCGAGGGGTTCCACGCGAGTTGTGAGCGCCAGCTCCTGTGCGGCCGTACTCGCGCTGCGATACGGGTGGCGCGGATCCTTTGTCGCTGCTTTCGCCTGGCGCTGTTGACCTCGGCGTGGCCCTCCGGTCGGTAGCCTGTCGCCAGGACGGTGGATCCGCATGAGCGATCGCGCAGAGCAAGCTTCGGGCCGGCGCTGGGGACGGGTCCCGGCGGTCACCTGGCTGCCTCGGTACGAGCGTCGCTGGCTGCGCAGTGACGTCGTCGCGGGCGCCGTCGTGGCGGCGCTCGCAGTCCCCCAGGCGCTCGGCTACGCCTCGATCGCAGGCGCGCCGGTTCAGGTGGGCCTGTATGCGGTGCCGGTCGCTCTGGTGGCGTATGCGATCTTCGGCTCGTCGCGCCAACTCGTCGTGGGGCCGGTGTCGACGGTGTCAGTGCTGTCGGGGTCATTTCTCGCCAGCTTCGGGGTCGCGGGGACCGCGCAGGCGGCGTCCTACACAGCCGCGCTGGCCCTGGGCTCCGGGCTGGTCCTGCTCGTTGCCGGCTTCCTCGGGATCGGATGGGTGGCGGAGTTTCTCTCCAAGCCGATTGTCACGGGCTTCGTTCTGGGCCTGACCATCCTCGTCATTCTCGGCGAGGTGCCCAACCTGCTCGGGGTGCCGACGCCGCGCGGTCAGGTCGTGGAGCGGGTGGGCGCCCTGAGCGGGAGCCTCTCGCGAGGAGACGCCGATCTGGCCACAGTGATCGTCTCGGCGGTCGCGCTTCTCGTCCTCTTCGGCGGCCCGCGGCTTGCCTCTTGGGTGCCCTGGGGGCTGGTCGTTCTTGTCGGTGGCCTCGTCGCCTCGGCGGCGTTGGACCTGAAGGCACGAGGCGTCCAGGTCGTCGGCGCCGTCCCGCGGGGGGTACCGACGCCCGGGCTTCCGACGGTCGATGCCGGCGACCTGGTTGCCATACTTGGCGCCGGGGCGGCTCTGGCGCTCGTGGGACTTGCGGAGGGGTTGAGCGCCGCCCGGCTCTTCGCCGGCCGCGGTGGCTACCGAATCGACTCCGACCAGGAACTGCTCGCCTCCGGCGCAGCCAACGTCGCCTCCGGGCTGTTCGGCGGCATCGGGGTGGCCGGGAGCCTGTCCAAAACCGCGGCCGTCTGCGACGCGCGCGGCCGGACGCAGATGGCGAGCCTCGTCGCGTGCGGACTGTCGCTAATCGTCATCGTCGCCATCGCGCCGCTGCTCTCGGGGCTGCCCAGAGCCGTCCTGAGCGCGATCGTCGTCAACGCGGTTTGGAAGCTCATCGACTACGCGGCCCTACGCCGCTACGCCCGGGTGCGGCGAAACGACATCGTCTCCGCCGGCGTCGCTGCCGTGGGGGTGTTGGCATTCGGCCCGCTGTACGGCCTGCTGCTGGCAGTCGCCCAGTCGCTGCTCGGCTTGGTCTATCGGTTGAGCCGGATCGACGTCGAAGTCATGGGCAAGGTGCCGCACGAAAAGGCCGCATGGGGCAGCACCCGCAACCACGAGGAGCGCTCGACGTTTCCCGGGGTCATGGTGCTACGCATCGACGCGCCGTTCTTCTGGGTTACTGCGGCACCTATCCACGACTCCATCCTCGCTGAGGTCGAGTCCGCGCCCGGCATCAAGGCGGTAGTGCTCGACATGGAAGCGACGAACCAGATGGACACGACGAGCGTCGACGCGCTCGCCGACCTGTTGGATTCACTTCGCAGGCGCGACGTCGATCTCTACCTGGTCCGCGTCATGTGGCCGGTCCGCAAGCTGTTGCGGCGCTCGGGACTAGCGGCCGAACTCGGCGAGGACCACATGTGGCACAGCATCTCGCAGGGCGTGCGCGAGGCCCGCCGCGAGCACGGACTCAAGCACGTTCCAGCGCATGGCGCCGTCGCCGGCGCCGAAGAAGTTCCGGGCGAGGAGCTCCTCGAGGATGCGGAGGAACACATCGCTGCGCGCAGCCCGGGTCGCGTCCCCCCAGAGCAGCACCGCCGAGGGTCTGCCTGACTGCCGGAAGCGATCGGGCCACAAAGCTGAACCTGGCACGCCCTCGCGACTATCCCAGCGCCAAGACCGCGCGGCCGTACGTTACGCAGTTACTGCTCGCTTATTGATCGTGGGGCAGATCGGCGTCGACCAGGGCGCTGGAGCCGGCGGCCCGGGTGCTCATGTCGTCGATGCGTTCTCTGAGCCGTTGCAGAGAGTCGGCGTCGCCGAGCGGAACGGCCGCCTCCAGGTGCGTACGCCTTGTCAAGCAGCGGGTCCGAGGTCGCCCTTTCGTCCCGGACCACGAAGCGGCCCTCTTGGACGTGCTCGGAGGGGCCGGCAACGTCTACGCGTTGCATCAAGGCGAGTTCGACCAGCAGCGCGCCACTGAGTGCAACGTCTACCTCGCTAGCGCCGGCGGCGAGCCTTCCTGTCTCGTCGTTGTGAGCAGGAGAAGCAGGTCCTCCGCGATCAGCATGTGGTCGGCCCTGGGCCGTGAACCGAGCGAGTTGCCTTTGGCAGTGACGTTCGACCCTGGTCGAAGAGCGCAGCGCAGGCGGAGCGTGGGCTTAGACCCGTTGGCGCATGTACTCGTGCGAGGAGGTAGACGTGCTCACTATGAAGCAGGCCGCGTCGGAATTCCTGGCCAAGAAGCGAATCGCGGTAACCGGTGTCTCGCGCACGTCTTCGGGGCATGGCAGCAATGTCGTCTACCAGCGGCTGCGCGATCGCGGTTACGAGGTGTTCGCGATCAATCCGAACGCCGATCAGGTCGAGGGCGATCCGTGTTACCCGGACCTCAAGTCCGTGCCCGGCGGTGTCGAGGCGGTGGTGATCGGCACCCGGCCGACGATCGCCGAAGACGCTATGCGCGAGTGCGCTGAGCTCGGCATCGAGCACGTGTGGATGCATCGCGGCCCCGGCCCCGGCAGCGTCTCGGCGGCGGCCACCGAGTTCGGCCGCAGACACGGGATCATTGTGATCGACGGCGGGTGCCCGTGCATGTTCAATCCCACGGCTGATTTCGGCCACAAGGCGATGCGCGTCGTGTTCACCATGACCGGCAAAGTCCCCAAGCACGTGTGATCGATGCCCTGACCCAGCGCCTGGTGTCAGGAAGCCACGACTTGAGCCGCGGCGGCTTGATGGCACCGGCCTCGGCCTCAGAATTTGCTAATCAGTCGAGTCATCTGTGCGGAACACACTTCGCCGCCGCTCGCGCAATTCGACGGCTGTGTTGGGATCGTGGTCTGCGGGCACCTGGCCCACCTGGCCCACCTGGCGCGCCCTTAGCTCACAGGTAATCGGCACAAGGTTCGACACTAGGTCCGGAGGACCTGAGCTGGACCCGCATCTGCTGCGAGAGCGAGTATCCGCTACGGCGGAACCTACGGTAATCGCCGGAACAGCACCTGTGGGAGCCAGCCATGAGCAGTGGAATTGCCAGGAAGTGGAGGGTGGGATCTTCCGCGCGGCCGCACTCTGAGCATATCTGGCAAACGCTTTGTAGCGGAGCGTCGGTCGATTGCATGTGGCGGTTGAGAATTCGCGTACAAACAATAGCGCGCCACCCCGAGAGCGAAGCTGTCCGCGCCTATTTTGAGTAATACCTGTTGCGTGATCGTTGGTCCAGAGCGCGCGCTTGCTGGTCGCGATTCGATACGGGTTAATGTCCCATCTCTTTGTCATAGCGCTCGAGATTGAGTGTTCGGCTCACCTTCGCAGAACCATCCGCCTCGACCACGTAGCCGAGCGTCTGTCAGGCCACCGTGGGCCGGCCGACGCATTGCTCAAGCGTGTCTCGTGCCTGGAGGTAATCCGCTACGGCGACGTGGAGGCGGTCATAGGCAGCCTTGACCCACGCATCGACGCCGGATTGCCGCGCCGCGTGCAGCGTGCCTTCCGCGTTGTAAAGCCGGCGTTTCGTGTCGGCGAGAACTTCACGCAGTCCCGCCTGCCCCGAGTTGATGCTCGCCGTCATCATCTCCTCCGAGGCGGTGTGAATGGTCGGGCCCATTCTCCGGCCGAGCGGCAAACCGTCAGCGCCCGGCGCACCCTTTGTAAGGGTGCGCCGCACTATCAGCGGCGGCAGTCTCAAAGTGAGAGACGGACGTGCCGCGTTCGGCCTGGTCGATCCCGGCGCCGCCCGTGCCTGGTTGACCGAGGCCGGCTACGTCGATGTCGAGCTGAGCGAGGTGCGCGAGCACCTCGCGGCGCACACCACACCGGACGGCGTGCTACCCAGCGTTCGTGACATCACGCGTGGTGCGAGCTGCCGGTAACGTGCCGGAATGTGGCACGTGTCGATATCCGGACAAGGCGTCGACGAGGGCTAATCGACCAGCTGCCCAGTGGCAGCCTCCGCGTCCGCGTCCGCGTCGATGCGGGCATGGATCCGGTGACGAGGAAGCGCCACTCCCGCAGTGAGACCGGCCGCCGAGCCGTCATATCCGGCGCTGTTGACGGCGACGTCGAGCCGTCCGTCTTCCCCCGCAGCGGTTTCGACCGCTGCGCGCACCATCGACTCGACGGTCACGTCGCACTTCACCGCCTGCGCGGATCCTCCGGTGTCGGTGATTGCGCGCACGGTGCTTTCCAGCGCGCTTTGGGTTCGCCCGGCGACGGTGACGAAGCATCCTTCGGCCGCCAGCGCGAGGGCGCAGGCCTGGCCGATTCCGGAGCCGCCGACCGTGACGAACGATCGCTTCCCCTCGAACAGCTTGATCATGGTTGCGACCTCTCTCGTGGTGTGGTGCATCAGTCGGTCTGCCGGTCCTCGGAGGTCAGTTCGGTCAGTCGGCGGACCTCGTCGTCGGAGAGCGCGAGCTTCGCCGCGGCGACGTTCTGCGTTACGTACGCGGGCGTCACCGTGCCCGGGATCGGCAGGCTGTTCGGCGACCGGCGCAGGTGCCACGCGAGCGCGACCTGGTGTGGGGTCGCGCCGTGTCGCTGCGCGATCAGGGCGACCTCGTCGCGGATGTCCTGCGCGTTCGGGCCGCCGAACCGGGTCGGTCCCCACGGGGAGAATGCGACGTTGGCGCGCTCAGCGGCGGCCAGGTGTGGCGCACCGACTCGGCTGCCCAGGTTGTACTGAGCCGTGATCGCCGCGATGTCGACGATCCGGCGGGCCGCGTCGAACTGCTCGACGGTCACGTTCGACAGGCCGATGTGGCGGATCAGCCCTTGCTCCTTGAATTCGGCCAGCACGCCGACCTGGTCCTCGAACGGAGCGTCGGCCGCATAGCCGCTGTGCAGGTAGTACAGGTCGATGCGGTCCAGGCCCAGACGGCGCAGGCTCATGTGCACGCTCTGCCGCAGGTAGTTCGGATTGCCGACCGCGCCCAGGGTCTCGAGGGCAGGTCCGCCCCGCACGAAGCCACCCTTGGTCGCAATGACGAGGTCCTCGGGATACGGATGGAGCGCCTCGCGGATCAGCAGCTCGTTCGAGTGCGGCCCGTACACGTCGGCCGTGTCGATGAACGTCACGCCCGAGTCCACGACGTGACGAAGCAGCGCGACGCCGGCGGCGTGATCGGAATACTCACCCCACACGTCGGGGCCGGTCAGCTGCATCGCCCCATATCCGATGCGACCTACCGTCAGGTCCCCGCCGATCGTGATCGTGTGCGTGTCCAGCGTTGTTGTCATGTCCAGGCTCCTCGTCCTTGATACCGGGTGGTTCAGGCTGACTTCGCGGTCAGTGGCGTAGTGCGGCAGCTTGGAGCCGGGCGGCAATGGCGGAGACGGTCAGGATGACGGCACTGAAGACGATCAGCGCTGATCGGCTGCTGATCAGGTACGTGGCGGCGGTGAGCAGGACTGGGGCTGGGCCGAGTCCGAGGTAGGCGGCGACGAAGAAGACGGCGAGTACTCCGGCGGTGGAGCCCGGCGCGGCGGTGGTGATTGCCACGCTGAGGGCGGCTTTGAACAGCAGCCCCGCTCCGGCGCCGGCGATGGCCGATCCGAGCAGGTAGAGGGTGAGTGATGGGTGGTAGAGGGCGATGATGACCAGGGCCATGCCGGCGGGTACGCCGATGAGTCCGAGGACGAGCATCTGAATGACGGGCAGTTTCGTGAACAGCGTCTGGGCGAGGGCGGACACGCCGAGGACGAGGAAACCGGCTAGTCCCCAGATGAAGGGGGAGCTCTCGTGCAGCTCGTCGTGAACGATGAGCGAGCCGACGGAGGAGAACAGCCCGAAGATCGCGAAGGAGCAGAACGCCACTGCCGCTGCGCCGATGAAAACGGTGCGCTGTGCGTGGCGTAGGACGAACTTGGGCGCGCTCGCGGATGTTGGCAGGGTGAGGTCGACCGTTTCGGGGCTGAGGCTGACCGAGATCGCGCCGATGACCATCAGCGCGATGAACACGACGTAGGAGGTGGTGAACGGGTGTCCGACCCAGCGCAGAAGAGTGCCTGCCACTAGCGGCCCTAGTGACAGGCCGCCGAGGTTCGCCACCGAGGCGACGGTCGCTGGAACGCGCGAGTGCGGCTGCTCCGGGTGTCCTTCTCGATAGAGGTCGGTGAGGTAGGTCGTCGCGGTGGAGGCCATCAGTCCGACGGCGACGCCCGTCAGGACGCGTCCGATCAGCAGTCCGGGCAGGGTCGGCCACCACGCCATGACCGCGGCGGCCGCGATGCCGAACGCGAGTGCCGGAACGATGATGCGCCGCCGGCCCAGCCGATCGGACAGATGACCGAAGAAGTACAGGCTGACGCTCGCGCCGATGACCATGCAGGCGAACGCGAGGGTCACCATGGTGGAGCTGAGCCCATCACGCACCGCGTACAGCGGCCACAGCGGTGTCGGGACGGTGCCGAACGCCTGCAACGACACGAAGGCGGCGGTCACCAGCCAGAAGCCGATGTTGTGCGGCACGACGCGGTGGCCGGCGCTGATCGTTGACAACCTGCGCGGCGCCGCAGCGATCGTCGAGTGCTCTGCCATGGTGAATCTCCTGTCCTGACGGGTGTTCCTTACTGGTTCGTGGGCGTCAACCACGCCCGTCAGGACGCCGATGCCGGTCCGGCGGCAGCGCGCGCAGATACATTTCATCTGCCGGACAGATGATGCTGTCCAGATGGGCTGCGATTCAGGCCTAGAGAGGCGGTGGCCGATGGAACTCAGGCAGCTGCGTCACTTCCTGGCGCTGGTCGAGGAACGCAGCATCACCGGCGCCGCCAAGCGCGAGCTCATCGTGCAGTCAGGCCTGTCGAACTCGATCCAGGCCCTCGAACGCGAACTCGGCACGCCCCTCTACATTCGCGGAACCCGGCCCGTGCGACTCACCGCGGCTGGTGAGGCTTTGGTGGGCGCGGCCCGCCGGACGTTGACCAGCGCCGCGCAGGCCGAACGGGCCGTACACCAGACCCGTGACGCGCTCATCGGCACACTGCGCCTTGGCATCTCGCTGTCCGCTCAGCATCTGGTGCCGATCGCGTCCTACCTCGGCCAGTTCACTCGCGATCATCCCGGCATCGACCTGCGACTGCAGTACGAAGCCGGGCTGACGATGATCTCGATGGTCGAGGCGGGAGAACTGGACTGCGTCATCGGGCCGGCGCTCAGCCAGGTCCCGGGCGTGCGGATGACCCCCTTGGCGGGAGAGCCGCTGCACCTCGTCTGCCGTTCTGATCACCGCCTGGCCGAGCAGGCCGAGGTCACCCTGGGACAACTCGCCAACGAGCGGTTCGTCGAGGTTCCCCCAGGGTGGACTGCTCGCCTGTTGAGTGACGCCGCCTTCGCCGGCGAAGGCCTACCTCGCCGCGTCGTCTGCGAGGTCGGCGACTGGGAACTGTTCCTCGAACTGGTCAGCGCAGGCGTCGGCATCGGCTTCGCACCGGTCGGCCTGCAGTACCCGGTGCTGACCGCACCCGACAGCGTGCTGCGGCTCATCGCAGTTGAGGGCGTGCGCCTGGAACGGCACATCTACCTGATCCTGCCCTCGCCCGGCGAGACCAGTCCGGCTGCACAGCGGTTCGCCGACCAACTGCTGCGCATCCGGCCAGCCAGCACCGAAAACGAGGCCCGGTAAGCCAACGCAGCCCCCTCAACCCTCACGTGTGCGGTGGCGAAGCCGGCCGACCGTGAGGCGAACGAGCACACCATTCGGCTCGTTTGCAGTGTCGCGAGGCGCAGAGGTGCCGACGAGCACACCGGGCCGAGATCCCGCTCCCGACGATGACAGTCACCGCCGGAGGAGATCGCCTCCGAGTGAGATTCCCCTTCCTGAGCAATGCGCGAGCAAGCGCGCGACTGCCTCACCCCGTGGCGTGACCATCTCATCCTCAGATGGACTCCATCTGAGACAGGTGCGACGCAGACGGCATCGCCCGCAACGGAGGCGCGGTTGCAGCGAGAGGGACCTCCACGCCGGCCGTGGGGGCCGACCCGAAGGAGGCCAGATGGTCCAAACGCGTGATTCCGAGTTGTTGCGCGCTCTGCACGATCAGCACGCGCGCTCCTTGCTGTCGTACGTCGTTGGCCTGACCCGCGATCGGGCCCGTGCAGAGGACGTCGTGCAGGAGACCCTGCTCCGAGCGTGGCGCAACGCGGCTGTACTCGAACGGATCGGCGGCTCCGAGCGAGGCTGGCTGTTGACAGTCGCCAAGCACATCGTCATCGACCAATGGCGTTCGGCGGGTCGCCGCCGCGAGGTGCTGACCGGCCATGTTCCCGAGCAGGCGGTGCAGGACACGGCGCAGCAGACCGCAGACGGACAGCTCGTGCAGGCCGCGCTGCAGAAGCTGTCGATCGAACACCGGCAGACGCTGTTCGAGTGTTACTTCCGCGGGGCATCAGTCGCCGAGGCCGCCCAGACTCTCGGCGTGCCACCTGGCACCGTCAAGTCCCGCACCCACTACGCACTCCGCGCCCTACGACTGACAATCGACGAGATGGGCGGCGTCGCGTGACCACACCCGACCCGCTCGAGCAACTGGACGCGGCCAACGTGCTCGCCGCGCTGTCCGGGCAGGAACGTCAAGCATCCAAGCCCGCAATCCTCGCAGGCCATCCCGCCACTCGAGTCCACGCACCCCTCGCATCGCGTACGAACAAGCCCGTCATCATCAAGCGCCGCGTCGGCGCCTTCAGCGGCAGCGACCTCGACGTGCTACCGCGCGGCGCCGACTCCCTCATCCGCGGCGGCCTCGCGACCAGCGGCGTCGTCCCATCCGCACTGCGGGCAAGCATCCGACCTCGACTACCGACTGGCCGTCATAGCCGGCGCGCCCGCCGACCCCGACCCGAGGACTACCGCATTCTCACCGAGAACATCTTCCCCCACCAAGCCCTGGTCACCACCACCTACGAAGGAGACCCGCCATGACCAGCAAGCCCGTGCTCGAACCGTCCGCCCAGGAGTTCGCCGAAGCGACCGCCAGCCCGCCGTACCTGTTCGACCTCGGTCCCGAGAAGGGTCGCGAGACGGTCGACCAGGTGCAGTCCGGCGACATCGCCAAGCCCGACGTCGACGTCAGCGACACGTTGGTGCCGGGCGGCCTGTCCGGTGAGGTGTCGGTGCGCATCCTGCGTCCACTCGGCGCGACCGGCCCGCTGCCCGTGATCGTCTACATCCACGGCGCCGGCTGGGTGTTCGGCAACGTGCACACCCACGACCGGCTGATCCGTGAGCTCGCGGTAGGCGCCAACGCCGCCGTCGTGTTCCCGAACTACAGCCTCTCGCCCGAAGCGAAGTACCCCACCGCGATCGAGGAGTCCTATGCAGTCGCGAGCTGGGTCGCCCAGCACGGCGCCGAGCAGAACCTCGACCCGACGCGGATCGCGGTCGCCGGCGACTCGGTCGGCGGCAACATGACCGCGGCACTGACGCTGCTGGCCAAGCAGCGCGGCGACGTCAGCTTCGCCCAGCAGGTGCTCTTCTACCCGGTCACCGACGCCAGCTTCGACACCGGCTCCTACCACCAGTTCGCCGAGGGCTACTTCCTGCGCCGCGACGCCATGCAGTGGTTCTGGGACCAGTACACGACCGACCCAGCGCAGCGCGCGCAGATCACCGCCTCACCGCTACGCGCCTCACTCGACGAGCTGGCCGGGTTGCCGCCCGCGCTCGTGATCACCGGCGAGGCCGACGTGCTGCGCGACGAGGGCGAGGCCTACGCGAGCAAGCTGCGCGCGGCCGGCGTTCCGGTCACCGCGGTGCGCTACCAGGGCATCATCCACGACTTCGTCATGCTCAACGCCCTGCGCGGCACCCACGCCGCCAGCGCCGCCATCGCCCAGGCGATCACCACCCTGACCGCCGCCCTGCACCCCGCCACCTGACAACCACGCCCGCCAGCCGGCGGCGCGACCACAGCGCCGCCGGCTCTCCGCCCTGCTCGCACTCCACGTCCCCGAGCGAAGACCGACAGGTTCGTCTGTGCGTGGATCGTCGATGGGTGGCGAGCAGCTGACCAGACCGCCTGGTCGCCCGGGGGGAGGGCCCGCGCGATCGGGGCTGCCGGGCATGGCAAGGCCAGCAGGGCGATCACATCGACGATCCGGCGACGGTAAGCCTCACGAACGCAGTCGCGGGCCCGTGCCACGTCCGCGCTCAGCGACGGCATCACGCAGCCGTGTCCGGCGTCGTCGCGATGCATGTCGCTAGGTGGAGGCCGGCGAACTCGATACCGAGCTTGGTGGCCACGACCTTCTTCGAGGACGGCTTCCTTGTTGGCGAGGTTGGAGTGGAGGGTGCCGACGAGGGCACCGTGCCGACGTCCCTCTCGCGACGATGACAGTCGCCGCCGGGTGATCGCCTTTGAGTGAGATTCCCCTTGCCCAGCAATGCGGAAGTGGCGCGGGCGCCGAACCCCCGCGGCGCGACTATCTCCTCGTCAGATGGACTCCATCTGAGACAGGTGCGAGGCAGACGACATCGCCGGCAACGGAGGCGCGGTTCTACCGAGCGAATCAACGTCAGGGCGCCAGCACCGGCGCGAACCGAGAGAAAGAGCAGAGTCATGTCTTCAACCAGCAAGCAAGCCGTCACCAAGACGCTTGAGGTCGGCGGGACCTCGTTCGCCTACCGCGAGGTCGGCCCGCCCACGGGCGTCCCGGTGGTGTTCCTGCACCACTTCACCGCGGTACTCGACGATTGGGACCCCGCCGTGGTCGACGGCATTGCCGCCGAGCGGCGCGTCATCCTGGTCGACCTGCGCGGCGTCGGCGGCTCGGGCGGCACGACCCCCGACAGCATCGAGGCCATGGCCGATGACACGGTGGCGTTTATCGAGGCGCTCGGGCTGAGCACGGTCGACCTGCTCGGCTTCTCCCTCGGCGGCATGGTCGCGCAGGTGATCATCCAGCAACGGCCCGAACTGATCCGCCGCGTCATCCTGGCCGGCACCGCACCCGCCGGTGACCAGGGACCCGCCGCTACCGGAGCCATCCTGCAGGCCGCCCTGGACAAGGCGAGCGCGCAGGGCAAACACCCCAAGCACTTCCTGTTCTTCTCACCGACCGCGACCAGCCAGGCCGCCGCGGACGCCTTCCTCGCCCGTCTGGAGGAGCGCACAGACGACCGCGACGCACCCGTGTCCAACGAAACGATCGGCGCCCAACTGACCGCCTTCGCCAAGTGGGAGCAGGGCAGCTCGCCCGCCGGCCTGACGAACGTGGACAAGCCCGTCCTGGTCGTCAACGGCGACGACGACACGATGCTGCCCACGAGCAGCTCATTCATCCTCGCCGAGATGCTGCCCGACGCCCAGCTGAGCATCTACCCGGACTCGGGCCACGGCGGCATCTTCCAACACCACGACCTGTTCGTGGCCCAGGCGCTGGACTTCCTCCGCGACTGACGCGAAGCGACCTCCGGCCACTGCGGCGAGCATCCCGCCCCGGTCCGGTTCTCACTCGGACGCGCTTATATGTTCTGGCCGATCAATCGACGAGCGGCTGCTCGATGCATCACGGTGGCACGCCAGGCTTAGCAGCGGGTAGCTGTCCCCTCTTCTGGAGGCCTCACCATGACGACTGACGACGTGCACGGCGCCTACGCAGCCGCGCTGGACAGTGCCGCGGAACTGCTCGGCGGCCGGCTTGAGCCCTTCCTCGAACCCGGCCCCGGCGAGCCCGCCAACGCCCGCGACTTCACTCGGCTGGCAACAATGCATACCTTCGGTGACGCCTGGCCACGGACCGACGTCCTGGACGTACGGACCAGAGCGCTCGTGTCGGTGACCATCGCCGCCACACTCGGCACGCTCGAGCCGCTGCGCGGTCAACTGCGCATCGCGCTCAACAACGGCGTTACTCCGGAAGAGATCGTCGAGACGTTCATCCACATCGAGGCCTATGCCGGTGCGGCGCGCGCGTTTGACAGTTACCGCGTCGCACGTGAGGTGTTCGCCGAAAGCAGCGCTCGGACGTCATGACGCCGCTGTGGTGTCCAGCGCCGTCAGAGAGAGTTCATCACCGCCAAGCTATCCAAGCGTTCTCACACTGAGTCGAAGCGCGAAACCTCGCGGCCCGAGCGCGCAGAAACGGCGTTGGCCTCGAATCGCGTCGGCACCAAGCGACCGTTCCCGAATCGGCGATCTGTATCGGCGCGATGCCGCAGGGTTTGCCTGCGGGCGGTGGGGAGGGTCAGCGACGGGAATCAATCAGGGCGGCGCTGATGGCGGCGTGGCCTGGTTCGTGGCCTGAACTACGGACACGTGTAGCGCTCGGTGTGTATGGAGTTGCAGCGCTGTGATCGTCGAAATGAGGCTCGGACTACAGCCCGTTATGCGAGGTTCGCGGACTGAAAGTATCTGCTTCAGAGATTGCCGGTGTGAGAGTGCGTCAGCGAGCGTGCGGCCGCACCACGTTGAGGGCCCACTCACGCGTGACTGTGTCCGTCGCGCCGACCGCGATTCCGAGGTGAATGTGGTGCAGGCCAGGGTGCAGCTGCTCCACGAGCGCGATCCAGCCGAATGCACTGAGCGTGGCCGGCCCTGGTGGGATGCCCACGAAGTTGTCGGGCGGTAGCTGGACATGTTGCAGCGGTGTGTACGCCTCGAACCGGTTGGTGTGGATGTTCACCGGGCGTCCGCCATCGACGATGACGGTGATCGCCGTGACCATGTCGAGGTCGATGGCCTTGCGGGCACATGCCTGTTGGGCCGCTTCGCCGACGGCGAAGTAAGGGGGCGGCTCGACGTCGGAGCAGGTCGTCGACCAGCCCAGGATGAACAGCGGGGTGCCCGCGGCGACCGTGCAGACCGTCCCGAAATCGGTGTTGACATAGATGACGTGCCCGGTCTTGCCGAGCGTGACGCACGAGCCCGTTTGTCCAGAAGTCGAGTAGATGTCGTTCCACACCTGGCCGAGCAGTTCGCCGCCGGTCATGCCGTCGACCCGGTGCGCGGGCTTGGCTCGGAAAGGTGGGGCCTTCGCCGTGGCGCCCGGCGCTGAGCAGAGCGCGGCGACCATGGCCAACGCGGCCGTCAGGAGCAGGATCGCCTTGCGGGAATATCGCATCTGGTCCTCCCTGGGTGTGTGCCCGATGCCGGCCCGGCAACAGACCGTCGATGCCACCACGGGCAGATCGGAACGGCATCGGAGCAGATCGGAACGTGTGCCGAGCAGCGCATTCCGGTCGGCTATTGCCGCGCGTAGCCTCGCAGCGGGGGGCTTGAGCTATGACCCGCGAGACCGATCCCAGCCGTCCGACGGATCTCGATTTCGGTGTGCTCGGACCGCTGCAGGTGACTCGTTCAGGTGTGCCACAAGCACTGGGGGGCCGCCAGCAAAAGGCAGTGCTGGCGATGCTGCTGGTCAAGGCGAACGACGCCGTCTCGGTCGACCGGCTCGTCGACGTCGTGTGGGGAGACCGGGTCCCGAATGGATCCGTCACGACGATCCGAACGTATGTCGGACACCTGCGGGACGTACTCGAGCCCGCTCGCGGGGGTGCTGCGCCGGTTGTGCTGGTAACCGAGCCTGCGGGGTATCGGCTGCGGCTCGATTCGGCTGCGATCGATGCCGCCCGCTTCGAGCAGCAGGTTCGGACGGGCCGCTCGTTGCTCGAGGATGAGCGATTTGCTGAGGCATCGGTGTGTCTGTCGGAAGCCTTGGCGCAGTGGCGAGGACCTGTCCTGGCGGATCTGGCTGATTACGAGTTCGTCCAGGTTGCCGCCTCACGGTTGGACGAGCTGCGGCTGGTCGCGACCGAAGCCCGTATCGAAGCTGATCTGGCGCTCGGCCGTCATCGCGACCTGGTCGGCGAGCTTGACCGGCTGGCAACCGAGAACCCTCTTCGGGAAGGGTTGCACGGACAGCGGATGCTCGCGTTGTACCGGTGCGGCCAACAGGCCGCAGCGCTCACTGCCTACCGGCGGTTGCGTGAATCGTTGGCTGAAGAGTTAGGCATCGACCCAAGCGCATCGCTGCAGGAATTGCACCGGGCGATCCTCAGGCAGGACAGCGCGTTGGACCAGGCACCGCTGAGCCAACCAGAGGCAGTGCCGACCAAACCAGTCGTCGCAGCCGCGGACAGCCGGACCGAGCACGATTTGGCGCGGCGACGACCTGAACGCCGTCTACGGTGGGCGATCGGGTCGGTAGCGGTCATCGCCGTCACGGTCACGGGCGGTTGCATCGCGCTGTTGAACCAGCCGCAGTCGACATCGCTGTCGGCGTTTCCGGCGAACAGCGTCGGCCGGATCGGCGCCGACGGCCGGCTGGTGGCCGAGATCGCCGTCGGGCAGAGTCCGTCAGGACTCGCCTACGGAGCCGGGTCATTGTGGTCGACGAACAGCGGTGACGACTCCGTGTCACGAATAGACCCGCACGACGGTCGCGTGGTGCAGACAATCGGCGTGGGCAAGGCACCGAGCGCGGTGACGGTCGCCGGTGAGGTTGCATGGGTCGCAAATGGCGGCTCCGGAACGGTATCTCGAATCAGCACGCTGAACAGCAGGGTCGTCGCCACCGTCTCGGTGGGGAATCTGCCGGCGGCTATAGGCAGCGGGCCGAGCGGCGTGTGGGTGGCCAACGGCGGCGATGACACGGTCCAGCGGATCGACCCGACGTCGGGCCGACCGGATCCTCCGATCCCCGTCGGCGGGAACCCGGCCGGCGTCGCGGTCGGAGCCGACACCGTCTGGGTCACGAATAGTTCGGACGGCACCGTGTCGCGGCTGCGCGTTGCGACAGGGCAGGCGGAGAGTCCGATACCGGTTGGCTCCGGGCCGCGGGGGATCGCTATCGCCGGCGACGCGGTGTGGGTCGGGAACGGCCAGGAACAGACCGTCAACCGGATTGACCTGCACAGCGGACGCGTGGTGGCGACGATTCCGGTAGGCGACGGGCCCCAATCCGTCGTTGCCGGGGCAGGCGACGTCTGGGCCAGCGGCGAGTTCGACGGCAGCGTGACCAGGATCGACCCGGTGAACAACGGTGCCGGCGCACGAGTCGCCACCGGAGGTTCGCCGCGCGGTCTCGCCTTGGTCGGATCCGCCGTGTGGGTGGCCTCTGGCAGCCTCGCGGGTTCAGGTCATCGTGGCGGCACGCTGACCGTGAGCGGCGACATTCCGTTCGGCGGCACCATCGACGCGGCGCAGTCGTGGGACCTCGGGGCGTCGCATCTCGTCTATGACGGACTGGTGGCGCTGCGCCGGGTCGGCGGCTCAGCCGGGGAAAGCATCGTGCCCGATCTGGCCGAGACCCTTCCGCGGCCGACCGACGGCGGTCGTACCTACACCTTCACGGTCCGCCGCGGCGTCCGTTACTCGAACGGCGTCGAAGTACGGCCGGACGACCTGCGCCGCGGTCTGCAACGGACACTGATACTTCGACGTGGGATCCCGGACTACTACTCCTCGATCATCGGCGCCTCGGCTTGCGCCGCCAGTCCGCGGACGTGCGACCTGTCGCGAGGGGTGGAGATCGACGATGCCACCTCGACCATCGCCTTCCATCTCACTGCGCCGGACCCGGACTTCCTGCACAAGCTGACAGTGTTCGTGTGGGCCACCGCGCCGAGTGTGCCCATGAGGCCTGTCACGAGGGCGATACCCACGACTGGCCCGTACATGATCTCCGAGTACAAGGCCGACGCCCGGCTCACGATGGTCCGCAATCCCTACTTTGACCGCTGGTCGTTCGCCGCCAGACCTGATGGCTACCCCGACGTCATCCGGTGGATCAATCAGCCCGATGCCACCACCCGGACAACCGACGTGGTCAACGGGCGCGCCGATGTTGCCCCGCTCATCTGGGGCCTCGAAGACGGCTCCGACCTGGCGGTGCGCTACCCGACTCGACTGCACACCGCCTTCGAGCTGGGTAGCTACGCCGAGTGGCTCAACACTCGCGAGCCACCGTTCAACGACTGGCGGGTCCGGCGGGCCCTGAACTACGCCGTGGATCGCCGCAAGGTGGTGACACTCTGGGGAGGCGACACGCGGGCAAGGGTGACCTGCCAGATGCTCCCGCCGAGTTTTCCCGGCTATAAGCCCTACTGCCCATACACAACGCAACCGGACCGGGACGGCACCTACCACGGACCCGACGTGGACAGGGCTCGTCAGCTGATCCACGCCTCGGGCACAGTCGGCATGACGGTCCGGGTTTGGGCGCAGCCCATTCCCGCCCACCGCCTGGTCGGCCAGTACTACGCGCGACTCCTACGCGGACTCGGCTACCGCGTGCCGCCGTTGGTCGTGACCGACGGCATGTATTCCGAAGGAGCCGACTCTCGTAACCATGTGCAGATCGGGGATACCTGGTGGGGCGCCGACTTCCCGGCCCCATCAAACTTCTGGCAACCGCAGCTCTCCTGCGCCTCGTTGATCCCTTCCAGCAAGAACAATCCCAACCTCAGTCAGTACTGCAACCCTCGGGTGGACGAGCTCGGCCGACGAGCTCAGCAGACCGAGCTTGTCGACCCGGCGGCGGCACGCCGGTTGTGGGCAGAACTCGACCGGACTATCACCGACGACGCGCCGATGGTCTTCGGGCCGGCGTCGCTGAACTCATCTTTCGTATCGGCGCGGGTGGGGAACTACATGTCCAACCCGACGATGGGGCCGTTGCTCGATCAGATGTGGGTGCAGTAGGACAGCTCGATCCAGTTATTGATCGGTACGCAATGTCCCCTATGGTCAGGCCGTTCGGGCAGGCCACCGACGCCGGCGAGCTATGGATAGATCCGGCCCCCACCACCGCGGGCGGGAACGTCTGGCGGTGCCTGTTGATTGCCGCAGGATGAACGCATCGGGTCCGCGCAGCCGTCGACCGGCCGGCATCGGCTCGCCGAGCATCGGCCGATCGAGCTGCGTTCGCTCAGTCGTCATGGCTGGAGGGTGCGCCGGCCTTGCATCAGGGCAACTCCGAGGGCTGCGAAGCCTAGGGAGTACACCGCGACTCCCGTCGGCAGGGCCTTGGTGAACTGCAGGCCGATCAGCGCGACGGTCACTACGCCGATCGCCAGCGGCACGGCGCGTCGCCAATCGCGCCACACGCCGGCACGCAGCGTGGCCCAACCGGCCAGCACGAGGCCGACGGCCGATAACACGGTCCCGACCCCGAAGATGCCGCCGACGAGTTGTGCTCCGGTGTCGTGAATCGTCTGATTGCGAACCGGGATCGACGCGAAGTGCCCGACGATGATGAGCGCGGTTCCGATCGCGGCGAGCGGCAAGCCGACCCGCGCGGCGCGACCCGATCCGGCAGCCCCACCTCGCCGCCAGGCCAGGACGCCGACGAGGACGAGGGCCTCCATCGAACCCCAGATCACCCAGTTGATCACTGCGGTGCGGCTGCCCCAGGGGTAACGCCACAGCTGGTCCGAGACGCTTGTCGACGCCTGGACGATCTGGGTGGCGATGGCGCCGGCGGCGAGGGCGAGGCCGCCGAGCGCGCACGCCGCACCGGCCGTCCGAATCTGATCTGCGCGGGGTTTATGCCCCACGTCGATGACGCTGGTGCTGCTCGTTGTGCGGGTCATGTCTCCTCCTTGTCCGAACTGGTGCAGTGAAGGTAGGAGGTGTGGACGGCGCGAATCATCGGCGTGAGCACTGGAGTTCGTTCAGCGCCAGCACTGATTCCCGTGCAGTGCCAGCGCTGTTGGCGGTGGTGGTCAGCGCTGGGACACTCGCTTCATGCGCGTCCGGGTGACCGCGCGCCGGGTGGCGGCGCTGATGTGGCTGGCCTGCGTCGTGCTGGCGGTGCCGACGGCGGTGCTGCTCGCCATCGGGCCCAGCGACATCCTGGCGACGCAGCCGAGCGACATCTTCGCGGGCATCGGCGGCGGGGCGTTCCTGCTGCTCGCGCTCACCTTCGCGTCGGTCGGCGCGATCGTCGCCCGGCGGGTCCCGGGCAACCGGATCGGCTGGGTCTTCTGCCTCACGGGGCTGGTCAACTGCGTCAACCTCGTCACCTGGCAGTACGCGGACGTCGATCTGCACACCACCCACCACCTGCCGGGATCGACGGCCGCGGTCGTGATCAACAATGTGATCGGCGAGCAGACCGCGGGATGGCTCGGCCTCGCGCTGCTGCTGTTCCCGGACGGACGGCTGCCGTCTCGGCGCTGGCGGCCGGCGCTGGTGGCCCTGCTCACCGGCATGGCGCTGCTGATGATCGCCGGGACGCTGACTCCGGGCCGCTACGACGAGCCGTTCGCCGCGGTGTCGAACCCGTTCGGCGTCCAGGGGACGCGTGGCGCGATGGACGCGATCGACACGGCCGGCTGGCTGCTCGTACTCGCCGGGATCGCGGCCGGCGCGACGGCTCTGGTCGTGCGCCTGCGCCGAGCGCACGGCATCGTGCGGCGCCAGCTCAAGCTGGTGCTGGCCGTCGGATCGGTGGCGGCCACGGTGGCTGCCCTCGATATGAGCACGTGGCTCGTCTGGCCGCACGGCGGTCTCCCGGCCCGGATGGCCGTGCTCGGCTTCGCCTTCGCCGCCTTCCCGCTGGCTGCCGGCTTCGCCATCCTGCGGCGCGGGCTGTACGGGATCGACGTCGTCATCAACCGCACCCTCGTCTACGGATCGGTGACTGCGGTGCTCGCCGGCGCTTTCGCCGGCACCGTGTTGCTCCTGGGCACGGCACTCGGCCGCGGCTCGCCGTGGACGACAGCAGCGGCGACCCTCGTCGTCGCGGTCGCGTTCCGCCCGCTGCGGGCGCGAGTTCAGGACGCTGTCGACCGGCGGTTCAGCCGGGCCCGCTACGACGCCTTGGCCCGCATGGCGAGCTTCCTCGAGGACCTGCGCGCCGGCCGCGTGGCGCCGGAGGGCGTCGAGGCGCTGCTGCGCGCACTCCTGTCGGATCCGACACTCGAGCTGCGCTTCTTCCTCCCCGAGAGCGAGTTGTACGTCGACGCGTACGGGATGCCAGTCGCCGACCCGCCCGACGACCGCCGCGAGTGCCTGCCGATCGAGCGCGGCGGGCAGCCGCTCGGGCAGGTGCTGCACGGGGTCATCAGTCACGAGACCGCGACGCTGCTTCCGCAGCTGATCGAGGCGGGCGGACTCGCGATCGAGATCGTCCGGCTGCGTGTCGAACTGCGCCGTCAGCTCGCCGAGGTGCAGGCGTCCAGGGCGCGAATCGTCACCGCCACGAACGAGGAGCGCCGACGGATCGAGCGTGACCTGCACGACGGCGCCCAGCAGCGCTTCGTCTCCATCGGGCTCGCGCTGCGGCACGCGCAGCACGCGCTCGGCCCGACGGCACCGGATGTGTCACATGCGCTCGACGGGGCCGTTGCGGAAATCACCGTCGCGATCGACGAGCTGCGCGAACTGGCGCGCGGGCTGCGGCCGGCCCAGCTCGACGCCGGCCTCGGCTCAGCGCTGCGTGACCTCGCCAGCCGGGCGCCGCTTCCGGTCGAGGTGCGGGCATCCGGTCCCCGGGCGGCTCCCGATGTCGAAGCGGCCGCCTACTTCACCGCCTGCGAAGGTCTGACCAACGCAGTGAAACATGCGCACGCCACGAGGGTCGTGCTGAGCGCGGCACGGCAGAACGGGCGGCTCGTCGTATCCGTCGTCGATGACGGCGTCGGTGGTGCGTCCGCGCACGCCGGCACCGGCCTCACCGGACTCGTCGACCGCATCGCCGCGCAGGGCGGCACGCTACGGATCCGGAGCCAGGCCGGCGCCGGCACCACCCTCACCGCGGAGTTCCCATGCGTGTCGTGATCGTCGAAGACCAGGCACTTCTGCGCGAGGGCCTGGCGCGCCTGTTCGCCGACGGCGGCCACGAGATTGTCCAGACCCTCGGCACGGCGGAGCACCTTCTGCAGGCGGTGGACGATCAACACCCGGATCTGGTCGTCCTCGACGTCCGGATGCCACCGACGTTCACCGACGAGGGCGCCCGCGCGGCCCGCGAGATCAAGGCACGGCATCCCGACACGGGCGTCCTGGTGCTGTCCCAGCACGTCGAGACCACGCATGTGGTGACCCTCGCGACCCTCGGCGGGTTCGGCTACCTGCTCAAGGACCGTGTGCTCGAGGTGGCGGATTTCCTCGCCGCCGCCGAGCGGGTCGCCGGCGGCGGGTCCGCGCTCGACCCCAAGGTCGTCGCCAGCCTCATCGCGCCAGCCAACGGTGGTCCCCTGGCGCGGCTGTCCGACCGGGAGCGCGACGTGCTCGACCTCGTGGCGCAGGGCCTCAGCAACGTCGCGATCGCCACGCGCCTCACCCTCAGCGAGCGCACCGTCGAGGCGCATGTGCGGCACATCCTCACCAAGCTGGACATCGCCGAGGGGCAGGACGGCCACCGGCGTGTGCTGGCCGTGCTGGCCTACCTCAGCGAAATGAACGCCCACGACGAAGCGCGACGCTGAGCATCAGCACACGCCAGACGACTCGCGAACCAGCGCTTTGCGCCGACCGCGTCTGCGTAGGACGTGCCGTGCGACAGGGCGGCTACCTCGATGACCTCCGCTCGATCGTCTCCGTCGACCACCATGTGGACGGCCATGTTCGGCCTCCTGCGTCTCTCTGAACCCGACCCCGGCAGCGACCGAAACGCCGGGCGGGAGGCGGACGGGTCTCCGCGACACCACGACAACGCGGGACATACCGCGTCAAGTGCAGTCCTAGCCGTGCGCGTGCGTCTCGATGATGGCCGCGGGGGCGGGTCACGCGACGTGCTACGCCAGGTCCCCCGGGTAGGGCTGGAGCGCGTCGGCTTGCAGATCGGGTCCGCCATCGAAGCGGCAGCGCAGCGCCAGGTCGGCTACCGGTTCCACGTGCCGCGTGCGCCGACGCACGCCGGACGAGACTCCTTGTTTCATTACAGCTTGAACAGGCTCGCCGCATCCGATGCAGGTCGTTGGTCGTTGCGGCTTTGCCATAGGCGACAGCAAACCATGGCAAGCCCAGCGCTTGATGCTCATTGGTGGCAGGCGCGCCGCGCAGTGCGGCCAGATAAATGCACGGTCATGCCGCGAGGTGTGCGCGTAGCCGTCGATCTGGGCGTTGCTGTCCGCTGTTGATACGCGCTCAGATGGATCGTTGTGAGGCGATCGCACGTCCGCTCATGCCGATGGCGCGATACATGGCTGGTCGGTCAGCGCGTCTCGGTCTCCGTGCTGATGCCTTGCGGTGGAGCTACGACCGCTGTCGAGAGCGACGTGCAATGCTCGCTGGCGTGAGTTCTTCCCACGGGCAGCGCAGCTTCAGGGTCCGGTTTGACTGGACTGGACGGGACGACGGCGATCGACTGCGGTATCGACGTCGCGGTCGTTGTTGACGTCGTGTTGTTCACGACCACGCTGAGTGTCGCGATGGACCGTGGCATCACGGTTCTGCCCTACCGATGGCGCGATGACGGGGCCGCCGCCTACCCCGAGAGTCATCAGGCCGCGCCGGCAGTGGGCAGGTCTCAGGCGGCAGCGGGTACCGGATTGAGTCTCTCGCCGCGCACCATCCGTCTTCACCCGTCACCACCCAAGCGATTGATCCTGCCTTCGCCGAACGGCTCGACCATCGCTCACCACTTCATTACCTCCGAGATCGAGTGCATCGGCGGCTGCTTGCGCAATGCGGCGGCAGTTTCAGCGTGGCTGGATCGACGTGGTCCCAACGGCCAGGTGGTCGGCTTTGTCGCGGCTGGCGAGAAATGGCCGAACGGCAATCTGCGGCCTGCGATAGAGGACGCGTGGGGGGCTGGCGCTGAAGAGGTGCGCTTGCGGGCAAGAACTCATCGACATGGGGCACCCGGCGGACGTCGAGATCGCCGCCGAGATCAACGACAGCTCACTCGTGCCGACGCTGCGGGGCGACCAGTTCGTCACGCCGGAATCGATTGATTGACGGAATGGTCCGACCAGCCAGACCTGACTGACACTCACAGATATGCCGCAGATGGTGCGCTGTCGTGCCGATCTGCCGTCGACGTCCCCGCGCTTGGCGATCTTGTGCAGATTCAGGGGCTCCGGCCCCTGAATCTGCACAAGATCGCGATCCGCGACCGCATCTGACTGACGTCCGGCCGCTCGGTCGACCAGGATTGGATCGGATTTGTAGTGGGACGCGTATGACAAGTCCGGGAGCAAGCCTCTGAGCCTGGCAGCGCCTCGACTAAACGCATGGATATGCCGCTGTGGGCGCGGTTCTGCCGAGTGAGTGCGTCGCGACGGTGCATGGAGATACTCCACGTGACATGTTGATTCGATGTAGTCCGGTCGCAGTCGGTGCGCTGGTTTCGCGGCCGCGAGGTGCCTACGTCGTCTTGCTGCGGGCGATGATGCTCGTCCTCAGCTGACTGACTGCTGCGGACCGAGCGCCGGCCAATGCGCTGTTCCCGCGGGCTTGGGCAAGATCGAGTGGAACCGATCGGGAGAGCATGGTCATTCGTGCTTGCACCGCCTCGAAAACTGCAGCGCTGGCGCCCCAGTTGCCGCCGATGACGACGAGTTGCGGGTCGCAGAAGGCGATGGCTGCGGTGAGTACGTCGCAGACGGCCGTGGCGAGGATGTCGGTGAGCGGTGCCTCGTTCGGGTCGGCGACTCTGGACAGGAGTTTGCTGACGTCGATTGCTGTCGAGCTGGTGTGGCGAAGTCCGAGCTGTTCGAACACCGTCGTGAAGGCGACAGCTCGCCCGTCGACGTCTGTGGTGGTGACGTGGGCGATCTCGCCGGCGAGGCCGGTGTGCCCGCGTCGTATGTCGCCGTCACTGACGACGGCGCAGCCGAGCCCTTCACCGAGGTGCAGGTAGACGAAGTTGTCCAGACTCGTCCCGGTGTCCGAGGTGCGGGCGGCACGTTCGGCGCGCGCTGCCCAGTTGACGTCGTTGTCCACGAGCACCGGGCCGGCGACCAGAGCAGCGAGTGTGCGTGCCGGAGATAGCCGGCCGAGCAGGAACGGCGCGTCCGGCAGCTGCACGAGCGCGCCGGTGGCTCGGTCGACGGGGTCTGCGGCCGAGACCACCGTGATGCGGACAGTCGAGGTGTCGACGTCGGCCAGTGCTGCGCGTGCCGCCTTCGTGAGCAGCCGGGCAACGGTTCTCGGTGTAGCGGGACGGGCGATGGGTTCGATGTGGCTTGACAGCACGGCGCCCGACGCGTCGACGCGCTCGGCGACGACGCCCTCGGGCGCGACGCTTACGGCGAGCCCGACGCCGACGTCGTCGGTGAGGGCGTAGTAGCTGCCCACCCCGCCGCGGCTGCTGGTGCGCTCGCCCGTGTCGTGAACGAGACCGGTGGCCTCTAGACGGCGGATCGACTCGGCTGCGGTGGGTTTCGACAATCGCGTGCGGACGGCGATCTCCGCACGGGTCAGTCGCGGGGCGTCCATCAAGGCGCGCAACACCGCTTCATCGGTCATCTCGCGCAGTAGCGACAGGGAAGGCTTGGCCGAGGTCACGGGCCGAAGCCTACGACGAATCGGTAAGGAGGCTTGCCTGGAAGCGCGGCGCGCACTACTGTCCTTCCAGTAAAGAGTCTTGACTGAAGGAGAATTGCTCATGACGCTGGCCGATGTGTCGGGGTTGCCGCACTGGGAGAGCACGCCGGAGGATCTGCCCTCAGCGATCCGCGAGGTCAAGCGCGCGCTGCGTGCGCGGATCGAAGCGTCGGGCCGCAGCGTCGATGATGTGTTCTCGGTGATCGAGGCTCGGGTGCGCGTCCAGGTCGAGGAGATCCTCGCGGCCAAGGCGCGTGGAGAGACCGTGTGGCCGGTGATCGACTACGCCGACATCGCCGCCGGCACCGTCACTGCCGACCAACTCGCGCACCTGCGCCGTCGTGGCTGCCTGATCGTGCGCGGACACTTCAATCGTGACCAGGCCCTGGGCTGGGACCGCGGCATCGTCAACTACGTCGAATCCAACCGGTTCTTCGACACCTACCGCGGGCCGGCGGACGACTTCTTCGGCAGCGTCGGCTCCAAGCCCGAGATCTATCCCGTCTACTGGTCCCCGGCGCAGATGCAGGCCCGCCAGAGCGAGCGCATGGCCGCCGTGCAAGCCTTCCTCAACAGCCAGTGGCGCAGCGAGTCCGACGGCGTCCGATGGTTCGACCCCGACCGCGACTCGATGTATCCCGACCGCATCCGTCGTCGTCCCGAAGGCGCGACCTCGAACGGGCTCGGCACCCATCTCGACCCCGGAACCCTCGACCTGTGGATGACCAGCGCCTACCAGCAGGCGTTCCGACACCTGTTCGACGGCACCGTCGAGGACTACGACCCTTGGGACGCCGCCCACCGCACGGCCGGCCCTCAGTACCCGGGGTCGACCATGTGCTCAGCGTTCCGGACGTTCCAGGGCTGGACCGCGCTGTCAGACATGGACCACGACCAGGGCGTGCTGCACACCGTGCCCATCCCCGAGGCGATGGGCTACCTGATGCTGCGCCCGCTGCTGGTCGACGTGCCCGAGGACAACATGTGCGACGTCACGGTCAACCAGGTCTTCCCCGCCACCGAGCAATGGCACTCACTGCTGCTGCAGGCTCTGTCCGGCATCCCCGATGTCAAAGCCGGCGACTCCGTCTGGTGGCACGCCGACATGATCCACTCCGTCGCCTCCGTCGAGAACCAACAGGGCTGGGGCAACGTCATGTACATCCCCGCAGCACCCTGGTGCCCGCGCAACGAGACCTACTCCGCCACCGTCCGCGAGGCCTTCCTCACCGGCTCCAGCCCGTCCGACTTCCCCGACGAGAACTATGAGCGTGGGTGGCCGAACCGCTTCCACGTCGACGACCTCAACGACATCGGACGGCGCGGCCTCGGCCTGAGCTAACTGCCGCACGCCGTCGCGCGAGACAGCCTGGCTCCACGCGAAGTGGCATTGGAATCGCCTCCGACACAGAACGACTGATCGGCGCGACCGGGCTGCTCGCGCCGAGGTGTTCCGATCGACGGATCTCGCGCCTCTGTGGGCGGAAGCGATGGCCTAATAAGCTCGTGCCATGGCGACCGCATACATATGCGTCGAGCCTGTCGACCAAGAACGTCCGGTCTATGCCGTCAAACCGTCAAACCGGCAAAGGGGCAACCCCCGGTGCGGGCCGCCCGACCTGCCGAGCAGAGCGGCAGGGGTTGGGGGAGGCCGGGGCCCGGACAGAACCACCACGACGGCCTGAATCGCGGCCGTCAGACCCAACCCGGCCAGGCTGAACAACAGGGCGCGGCGACCGGCAGCGTCAGCCTCCAGCACGTCATCGAGCTGGTCGGTTGCATCGTGACTGTGCCGACCCACTTGCCTCTGACAGTCCGTGCCGAACCCGCCCAACCCAACCGCGATGACCGCGGCCACGGTCATGCTCGTACGAGTGGTCCTGCGACTCGGCCACACCGACTGTCTTGTGCGACATGCAACCGAGAATACGCAGCCCGCTTCCTGCAAATGCCTTGCAAAATAGGGCTATTCACCTCCACTGGGCGCGACAGTCACGAGGTTCTGCACAGACTGGGGCGGGGAGGCGCCGGTTTCGGTCGGGTCGCTGGCAACTGCCTCGGGGCGGAGCATGCCGAGGAACGTCGCAAGGGCAATGCGAACGGTGTATGGTCCGGCCGCGGAGACGACGCATGAACGCGCGCATACTCGGCGCGCGTCCGGCGCAGCCTCGTCCATCGAGCGCTTCAGGGGGGCGTCATGGACAGACGGCCGCCGCGCGGCCACACGTCGTACGTTCTGTTGAGCTGGCTGGGTGAACGTCGAATGACCGATGGCGCTTGGCTCGCCGCGATACTCATCGTGGCGGGCTTCGCGGCGTATCAGATCACGAACTATTCGACGCCCGTTCCTGAGCCGACAGCCCGCAGCCTTCCGGTGGCACAGGCGGAGAGCTGGATCCAGGCGAACCTCGCGCGCGGGACACCGTTGTGCGCTGACCCCCTCGTTACGTTCGATCTCGGCTTCTCCGGGTTCACCGCCGCGCACGCAGTCGAGGTCGACGGCCGCGGAACGCAGTTCTGGGACGCCGACAAGTTCATGGTCTCGACGCCAACCATCCGCGATGTCGTCTCACGGAGCCTTGAGCGGGCGGCCGCGTGGACGTCCACGGAACTCGTCGCGGTGTTCGGTGACCCAGCGGACCGCGTCGAGGTGCGCATGATCATGCACACGAGCGTGTCGAGCCTCGACGAACACCTCGCCAGCGACGCGAGCGATCGCGCCGCCGCAGGCAGCGCGATCATGCATAACCCGCGCGTCACGCTCGGTGCTGGGTTGCGCAGGCCGCTCGGCAGGGGAGAACTTGATCTGCGCGCCGCCACCGTGCTCGCACTGCTCGCCACGAAGACCGATGTTCACATCGCCAAGATCGTGATCGACAGGCCCGAGGCCGCAGCCGGGCGGCCCGCCCGAACGCTGATCCTTACGCTACGAGACGCGGATGCCCTCGCCTCGACGCTACGCACGCTCCCCGCCCAGTACGCCCCGGCGCGCGTCACGAAGGCCGGCGCCACGACACGGTTGGACTGGAGCGTCGGGCTCGCCCCGATGAGCATCCTGGCCTGACCCGGCAAGACGATGCATCCATCGCTGCGCAGACCCGATCTGGCCGGCGTTCGGGCACCGACTCAAGACTCGAAAGTCAGCGCGCGTGCTTCGGTGCGAACGGAACCGGGTCGAGAGGCCGGAAGAAGCACAGCACGGTCACGTCGTGCTCATCTTCGACGCGCACCGCGACCTGGTGGACCTGGGAACGCGCCTTCCAGTCCGCGACGTTAGAGAGCGCCACAGTCACCTTCAGAAGGCCGATTTCGTCATTGGCCTGGGCCGACAAGATCGGCGCAACGCGACTGAGACCAGCATGCTCGAGACCCTCGGCAAAGTAGATGCCGAGCTTGCTGTCAGTGATGTGATGCACATGGATCACCCGATCCGCCTCGCTAGTCAGGCAGCGTCGCACGCCTGGCGAGCGAGCGGGTAATTTTGGCAGGCCTCTGCCAGCTAACTCGGGCACATTCATGGACACGTAGTCCACAGTGGACAGTCAGTTACTCGTCGAGCCCGTGGCACTGCCGGCTTGCAGCGACCCAAAGCCGGTCGCCGACGTACTCATCTGTGCCATCGCTGACCAGCGTCGTGACCGCGTGTTCGCCGCCCGTGAGCCGGGTGCCGGCCCGCACCGTCCGGCGAAGGAACTGCGAAATCGCAGCGATGTCGGCGTCAGAGAAGGTCGTCACGTCCTGATAATCGCGTATGCCGTCGGCGCGGGTGGTCTAACTGACCAGGCCACGTTCCTGGACCGGTCGCGGAACTGCCCAGTTCACTTGCTGCGATTGCTCTTGAGGGTGGTGAGGATCGGTGCGGTCTCGATGCCGGTGATGCTGCGGATCGTGTCGAGGCGTTGGGTCAGGTACTTGTGGAGCGATGGCAGGTCGGTGGAGGGAGTTTGAGCGGCAAGGTTTGTAGGGCCGGGGCGCCCGTAAGAAGGCTCAGAAGAAAGCCCGCAAGCAGGCCCGGTCCGTGCGCGCGTCGGCCCAGGACACCGTCGACAGCTCCCGCCGTCGAGCCGCGCGTCGCCTTCGCCGGGCCGCCGCGACCGCTTCCGAACAGGCCGAGAAGCAGGCGGCTCGACTCGACGTCCCCCAGCGGGGCCGGGGCCGCCTGATCGCGACCGGTGTCGCGCTCGCCGCCGCCGCCGCCGCGCTCGCGGCCGCCAAGTTCATGGCCCCAAAGCATGAGCCGCCCGAGCCGTCGCCGTCGTAGCGCGGCCCGCAACTGATCACGGTCGCGGGGCGACGGATCCGCAGATCGAGCTCGGACTGTTCATGAGTCGTCGTGTAGGCGTGAACGGTCGACAGGACTGCGACGTGGTGTACCTGGTCATGTCCGACGCGGACCTGTGCGAGCAGTGGCGGAAGAAGACACGGCAGTCGCGCTCGGCCACGATCTACAGAGGCGCCGACATACTGCCGCTGTCGAGGTATCGAGCGTGCCAGGACAGCGCCTCGGAGATCAGGTGCGGCGTGTGTTTGCCGATTGAACCGGCGATTGCCCGATCGAGATAGTCCTGCAGGGCGGGCCGGAAGTCAGGGTGCGCGCACCGGTCGATCAGCTTCTGGGCACGCCGCCGAGGTGCTAGCCCGCGTAGGTCGGCGAGACCCTGTTCGGTGACGATCACGTGCACGTCGTGCTCGGTGTGGTCGACGTGGCTGACCATGGGCACGAGGCAGGACAAAGCGCCGCCCTTCGCGGTGGACGGGGTAACGAACATCGAGATGAAAGCATTGCGGGCGAAGTCACCAGAGCCACCGATGCCGTTCTGAATGCTGGACCCCATGACGTGGGTGGAGTTGACGTTGCCGTACAGATCAGCCTCGATCATGCCGTTCATCGCCAGACAGCCGAGGCGGCGTATCACCTCGGGGTGGTTGCTGATCTCCTGTGGGCGCAGCATGATCCGCTCCCGGTAGCCAGCCAGGTTGGTCGCGAGTTCGTCCATGCCGGCCTTGCTGAGCGAGAACGCTGTTGCGGAGGCGAACGTCATCGTTCCCGAAGCCAGCAGGGCCAGCATGCCGTCCTGGAGGACTTCGGTGTAGGCGGTCAATTGATCGAATGGTCCCTCGTCGAGCCCGGCCAGTACGGCGTTGGCCACATTGCCTACGCCTGACTGCAGCGGCAGCAGGGTCGACGGCAGGCGCCCGCGTTTCACCTCATTGCCGAGGAAGTCCATCAAATGCCCGGCGATCAGTTTCGAGTCAGCGTCAGGGGCCTTGAACGCCGAAGGGTGGTCGGCGTGGTCGGTCTCGACGACCGCGATGATCTTCTCGGCCGGGCAGTGGAGGGTGGGGACACCGATGCGGTCGGCCGGATGACTGATCAAGATCGGAGTGCGGTGCGGTGGCAACGGGTTGCCGTCGAAGATGTCGTGCATCCCGTACAGCTCGGCCGGCTGATGGGAGTTGACCTCGAGGATCACCCGATCGGCCTGTTCCAACCAGGTGTTGTTATTGCCCACCGATGTCGACGGAATCAGCTCGCCATCAGCAGTGACGCCTGCGACCTCGACGAGGGCGAGATCGAGATGACCGAAGATGCCCTCGCGCACCATCTGCGCGACATGGGACAGGTGCACGTCGAGGTAGTCGATTCGTCCCGCGTTGATGTTTCCCCGAGTCACCGCGTCGGATTGGTATGGCAACAACAGATCGATCCCGTCCACGGCAGCGAGTGCTTCACCGATGTCCGGCGCCGTCGATGCTCCGGTCAATATGGTGATCGCAAAGCGGTCGCCCCGCTGGTTGGCCTCGGCGATGCGGCCGACGAGGGCTGCAGGCACGGCCTTGGGGTGGCCTGCACCGGTAAACCCGCTCATTCCGACTCGCTCGCCTGGTCGGATCAGTTCGGCGGCATCCGCGGCCGGCATTACCTTGCCGGCGACTGCACTCGATCTAATTCGGGTCATGTTGACCAGCTCATCCCGTGTTGTAAACGAACAAATCCAGAAACCGTCCGACCTGGGCTGAAGAAAGCGACGTTATGCCGAGGTCGGCGTGCGTGCCGGGCTGCTTTCGCCCGGTGCCAGCCCGCAGATACGGTCGTATGCCTAGACGGTGGACGGCCCCATTCCGGACGCCGGGCACGAACAGATGAGGTCACCGTCGGTTCCCCCGCCAGAGTCTGCTCAGGCAACTCGCCGCGCTGCTCAGCGCACGGGAAGGCTTTCTCGACGAACGCCGTGCTCGCGCAGGCGAACACTGGACCTCGAACGTAGCACCGATGTCGGCGAAGATAGCCCGTCGATCCGCACCAGAGTCGCGACACTTACGGGGCGTAGATCGAAATCCAGGGCGCAGTTGGTACAGGCTGACCCGGCTGACCCGTCACCGTGCAAGAGGAAGTCGTGTTGGTCGAATTCAAGCTGACTGACTTAGGTGGTCACGGATTGATTGTCCACAGTGGACAGTCGGCCCTCGTCGATTCAGCATGCAGGTTGCGTGAGGCGCGTCGCTCAGGCTGCCCGCCACCTACTGCATTTGCGGCGCGTGCGCGCCTCGGCTGTCACGCGAGCAACTTCCCGAGCGGAGACCTTGAGGCCAGACGCGCCCGGTAACACCCTCCGTGCACAGTCCGAGAACGGGAAAGGGTTTCGAGCGGGCTCGTGTGTTTGAGCGGCTTGCATGGTGAGCGGCATCGGGGGACAGCGGTGGGGTCGAGCGGTCGGCTCCTTCATGCTGGGCGTCAGATCACCCTTTTTCGATTGACCGATCACGGTCGAGGGTCCGGAAGTCCTTGATGGTCCTCCAGCGGTTGAGCCGGCCGTTGCGCTCTTCCACGCTTTGCTGCAGGCAACCTTGAGTCCCTCCAGGATCAACTTGCGTTGGGTGATTGATCAGGCGCTGAGCGACGCTGCCTCGGTGGCCAGGGTTGTCGTAGCGCGTTGCATACCTGGTTCCTGCCTCTTCCCGGCCGGGGCGGGATGGCCCAGGCTTGGTCCATGACGATTCCACGGAACGTGCCCCGTCCCGGGCTGAGTTTGGACTATCCGATGTCTCTGGGGATCTACGATCAGTACACGCAGGCTCAGCACGTGGTCGACTACCTGTCCGACAACAACTTCCCCGTGCGCAACGTCGCGATCGTCGGAACCGAACTGAAATCTGTCGAGAGAGTCACCGGGCGCCTTACGCGTGGCAAGGCCGCGATCGCCGGCGCCATCTCGGGATTATGGATCGGCCTGTTCGTCGGTATCGCGTTCGCCCTCTTCAGCACAAAGGGCCAGCTCGGCTTCCTCATCACCACACCGCTGCTGGGCGCGCTGTTCATGACGGTGTGGAGCCAACTGGGCTACACGGCAGCAACCCGCGGCGGCACCCGAGACTTCGCCTCCGTGAGCCAGGTCGTCGCGACCAAGTACGAGGTGCTCGTCGAACATAATGTCGCCGAGCAAGCCCGCGCGATTCTGGCCGGAATGCCCGCCAACTGAGCCGATGAGCACCCGGGGCCGACCCGCCGTCAGAGGCGCCGCGGCCGTTGTCCTCGCCTACAAGTCTGGCCAGATCGAGGCCGGTCGGCAGTGACCGCACGGACTTCGCCGCTGTCTCAGTGCTCTGGTCAGTCACTCCTTTCGCGAGATGTGGTCAGACTGGGCGATCGTTCGTGGATCGATCGGTGCGGCGGTGCCGAAGTGCCCAGTTGGACTGGATGAGCAGTGGCGGGCCGGTGTCCGTGACACTCGTGACGTGTTGCTCGTCGCTGTGCATACGGCGCAGTTCAGTCATGGCGCGCCTGTCCCTGGCGAGGCGGTCGCTGTTCGAGGGGCCAACTGCCGGCCACGGCTCACGAATGGGAAGAAGACGGCGACGTGCTCGGCGAGGGCAACGGAGAGCTGACAGGGTGGCTCTGGAGGCTCCCGGCCGCGCCATGGGCGTCGAAGCACGGGCCGTTGACCGACAAGGTTCCGCCTACGCCGACGTCAGGGTGCTGGTCCCCGAACATGCCCAGCTTGCCGGACAGGGTGACGTTTCCCTCTCGCTTACTGAGCCAGTAGTGCGCGGACGGCACGAATGGCATCGTGACGGTCCGGTCGTCCGACCGCGGCCGCAGTGTCCAGCCGGCGCTGCGCACCAGGCCCACGACCCGGTTCCGGAAAGGGTCGAAATCGGTGTCGCGGCCAACCGCGAACGGGAACACGCGCAGCGTGATGCTGTAGGACAGCGTCGTCTTGCCTGTCCCGCACGACACGTAAGCCCCGTCGAGGACGGCGACAGACCGGGGGCTCGCGTTGTACAGCGCCTGATACAACTCGCGCGCGGCGGGCACCACCTGCGCGCGCGACCTGGCGGCCGCTGCCCTGCCGTCCGGCGTGCTGTGCCCGCACCCGGCGAGCATGGCGGCAAGGGCGATCGCAGCAGTCACGATGGTGCCGCTCGCTGTCAGGCGCACGGTCAGTAGCCTCCGCTGCGACTCGGGACGCGAAAAAATGGCGGACCATGTCGGCGGTCGCCGGATCCGCGAACATCGGGAATTTATCGTACGCAATGACACGATCTGCGATACGTGCGTTGTATGCGACCAGCGCCTTGGAGTCCTTCCTGGATCTCGTAAGGGGCTTAAGCTTTGCCGGTCTTGTCGTTGTAGAACGTCACGCCGCGCTGCGTCCTCCGGACGCGCACACGCAGTGCGAAACTACCGATATGGCGCCGGCTTGCAGAGGCTGCGGGCGAATCGGACTGGCGGGCCGCACAGCAACGAGCTCGACAACCGTATTCGTGGCCTGACTCGTGGCCTGAGCTACAGGCGCCTGTAGCGCCAGGTGTACGCGGAGTGCCTGGGTGATGTTGCGCGTTGGTGCGGACCCGTGCGACGACAGACCAATTGGCATCGGGTGACACCCGGCGCGTCCGGGCCGCCCAGTACCACTCGCCGAGCGCCATATTCGCTCGCCCGCGACGTGGGCGTCCTGAGAGGCTCGCTCTATGCCGCCCAGCACCGGCCCACCGTTCGATCAGTTCCTGGCAACCGCAGAGGCAGTAGCCCAGGCGCGGCCCGAGGTGGACCTCGAGATGGCTCGTGAGGTGTTCCATGAGGCGGCCACTCTGCTGCACAACGGCCTTGCCCTTGACGGTCTGGATGAACACGACGCTAGCGCCGTCGTCGCTGGGCTGTGCGTCGATCTCGTTGCTGAGGATCCCGGAGCCGCGGTGCGCGCGCATTCCCAGGCAACATTGGAGGCTCCTGGAGATTTGCACGACCCAGAAGGTGTGTCCGCGGCCTACCTAGTCGCGGTGGCGATCCTGCAGCTCTGAGAAACAGACCCAGGGGACGCCCTCATCGGCGGTGTCATCGAACGCCACCTGGTGCGTGCCACTCATGACAACCGTGCCTCCGGCGGGGGTCAGTCTTTCCGGGTCCAGACAGGCCAGACGCGTAGATCACCTTTTGTGATCGGGCGGTTCGCGGTTCGAGTCCGCGCGTCGGCTCTGGCTTGTAGGCCAGTGTGTCTGGGGCTCCGACGGCGGCGGTGCCCGTCGAGTTGATCAACGGGGCGGGTCTAATCGGGTGCGCGGGAGTTTGACGCGTCTCGCCGGCCGGGTCTGTCCGCTGCCAGTGGCAGTCATCTGCCAGGTCTGGCCGAACGGGGCCTGCGCCGAGCCGATGGACCGGCAGTGCTCGCCGAATGGTCACCGATCAGTAGTCCGATCGCAAGCGTGGCCGCCTGGGTGGCGGAATTCGCTGTAGCTCCGGTCTGGTCGCCGTGCGCTTGCGGTGGCCTGGCGTGGGTGGGCTGGTCGTCGCGGTTGATAACAAGGTCGCGCGTCCTATTGCCGCGTCCTCACGGCCAGGCACTTGCACGGGTCGCATTACGACCCGCAAGGCGAGCCCCGACCGGTGGCTATGCAGATTCGGACGTGGTCCTGGCATCGACGTAGTCGGGACGGTCCGACAAGGGTCAGCAGGCGTGCTCTCGATTCGCAGAGTCCAGGCGGGAGCGCCGAGCCGTGCGCCGCTCGATGTCCACCGATGGGGAACGAAAGCCTCGTCCCGATGGACCACACGCTCATCAGACTTGTTGCTCGCCGCACCAGCGGGCAGGTTTGTGCCTCGGGGGTCCCCGCGCCCGGCTACGGAGTCCTACGCTCGCGCTGTGACGCCGACCGGAGTTGGGGGTCTGACGGCGGCCGACGCGCGGCGCTGGCTGCGCGGGTGGCACACCGTGCATTTCTCGACCGAGCACATCCGGCGGGACGCACTGGACAACGTCAATCTGGAGCTGCGCGAAACCCCGGTGCCCCGTCAACGGCTCCTCACGCCACCCGGCGGTGAGACTGGAGCCAATGCGATCCTCAGCCCTGACCGGCCTGGGACCGGCCGGACAGCTTCGCGAGCGGGACCATGAACAGCCCGGATCAGGCCAGTGCTACCGACCCGCAGCGCACGACCATTGGCGAGAGTGCCGCACGACAACCGCGCCAGGAACGGCGTGGCCTCTTTCAGCGGCCCGACGGTTCGGTTGACAGCGGGTCGGATGAGATCGCGCCGGACGCCGCGATCGCGCCGGACGCCTCGGCTGACCACGTCGCCGATGACACCCCGCCGGCGGATCTGCACCCCGGCATCACGCCGCCGGCGCCCGACCGGCGCGCACGGCTCGTCGCGCTGGCCCAGTGGAGCATCGGCCCTGGTCGGCGGTGGACGGCAACGGCCGGCATCGTCGCTGCCCTTACCGCGCTGCTGATCCTTGCCCGCGGGCAACCCGACTCGACCGCAGTAGACCCAATCAGGTCCCTTGCGGTCGGTGCCTGCTTCGACTTCACCGAGACGTCATTCGCCTTCAAGCCGTGCGACCAACCGCACGACGAAGAGGTGTACGACCGATTGACGATGCCGCCAGGGCCCTTCCTCGGCGACGAAGGCACCGCCGACGCCGCCGCTCCTATCTGCGACGCTCGACTCGCCGACTACGTTGGCCGCTCCGCTTCTGACTTCACATATTTCGACTGGCCTGACCCACCGGGCCAGCACGAGTGGGACCACGGTGACCGGGTCGTGATCTGCGCCCTCGCCCGCCTCGACAATGCGAAGATCACCGGCACGGCTCGCGCCGCGAAATAACGCGTAGAGGTGTGGTGCCCGCCGTGTCCGGGTTCTATCGGGCCGGACCCGTCCTACGTCCCCGCGATCGACGAGCACCTCAATGCTCTGCGTGCCGACCGGGAGACTGCCCGAGCGATGGCCCCGGCCGACTTCGTGGTGGACAACCTCGGTCGGCATCGATCCGTTCCTCGATCCGGGCCAGTGAGTCCCCGTCGAGCAGACGGCGGCCCGAGATCCGACTCACGACAGCACGCTCGCGTGACTGGCGTCGAAACTCGGTTGCCACCACATGGCGCGCCACGCCGATGAGCCAAGCCGCTGGACTCGAAGGCGTTGGCGTCCGTTGCTATCGACCCGACGTCGGGACGTTCCGGAGTGTTCACGTCTCTCATTGGTCGCTCGGGTGCTCGACGTTACATCGGCGGCTCGCAGCGAGGCATCATCCGCGATTCGCGACACCGCTGCTCCGGCATGCGCCCGGCGACTCATCTCCACCACTAGCGCCCGGCAAGAGGGTTGAGCGAGGTCATCGATCTCGCCGCAGCACCACTGACCATGGCTACCGGCACAGGAGATGCCTCTAGCCCAGTATTGAGACCACCGACGCCGTGGGCGCGAGAAGGTAGGGCGGGCCGAACCACCTCGCGCGCGAGCGAATCTTCGACGCACGGCGCAGGGCGGAGCGGAGCGGCGCGGGCTTGTCACCGGGTTGCCTCGACCCCCCACTACTCGCGCTGGCCGCGACGCTCCGACTACCGGACGATCACCACTTTCCCGAATGGATTGCCGTCGCGGAAGTACGGGTACGCGTCCACCGCCTCGTCAAATCCGAACTCCCGGTCGATCACCGGTCGCATCCCGTGCAGGGTGATTGCACGGTTCATGGCTTCGAAGTCCGATCGACTGCCGACCGCAATGCGGCGGATGGACAGGTACTTGCCCGCGAACGGGTCCGCGGTCGGTGCATCGGCCGGGAAGGCGCCGATCAGGGTGACAAGCGCGTTGAACGCTCCGGCGGCAACGGATTTCGGCAACGTGAGCATGCCGACGGCATCGACGACGCGTTCGACGCCGTTGCCGTCGGTGAGATCGAGCACCGCCTTCTCCCAGTCAGGCGTCTCGGTGCGGTCGATCACTTCGTCGGCACCGAGATCACGAAGCCGCTTCGCCTTGTCGGGCCCGGAGGTGACGGAAACGACTCGGGCACGGTGCATCTGGGCGAACTGCACCGCGAACAGCGCGACGGTGCCGGTGCCGACCGTCAGCACGGTCTCGCCCGGCCCAACCGGAACTGGCGTGGTCGACGCCGCCCATGCTGCGACGCCGGCGCAGGTGAGGCTGGCCGCTTCGGCGTCGGTGAGGTGGTCGGGTACCCGGACGACCGATTCCTCACCCAGCACGGCATAGGTGGCCAGCCATCCGTCGTGAGTGGCGCCGAACTGCTGACGCACGTGGGCCAACCGCTGCGGCCCATCGATCCAGTGCAGGTAGTAGGTCGAGGTGACCCGGTCGCCGACCGCAACGCGGGTCACGCCGTCGCCCACGGCGATCACCTCTCCTGCGCCGTCGGACAACGGGACGACTCCGGGCTTCGCGGGCAGCGGGTAGGTGCCCTCCATGAGCATCAGGTCGCGCCGGTTGAAGGACGCGGCCCGCACCCGGACGACAACCTGATTCGGCGAAGGCTCGGGTACCGGCTGTGGCTGCACGGTCAATCCGTCCAGGCCACGCAGCGGCTGAAGGTGGTAGGCACGGGAATTCACTTTTCACCTCGGGGAGTGATCGGGAACGAAGGACTTAGCGGGTGGGGCGCCGACCCGACGCGCCCGCGCCGACGCCGCCGACGGCGTCGGACGTAGGACACTCCGGCTGCCCCACGGCAGGTTGGCGACCGAATCCGTGGCGCACGTGCGGAGAGCGGCCGCGTGGCCGAGGGAGCTCACCGTCGACGAACTGCGAGCCGCCATTCGCGAGTGGTCGCAACCCTGGTAGAGCGCACGGTCTAGGTCATGCCACAAATTCGTGGCATGAGTGGACGCGGCCGTCGATGTCGAAGGTCAGCACTTCGAGGCCGGAGCCGGCGAGGCTGCCGTCGGCCCTTGAGCGCATCACCCAAGTGAGGGCCACCGCGGCGCCCGCGTGGCGGACCGGGTCACCGTTCTGCTCGAAGACGTATTGGCCAGGGGCGATGAACATTTCGTACGCGCGGGTGACACGGGCGTACATCGCGTCATAGCCACGGATCTCGACGGCCGGGAAGGGGACCCCGTAGCTCGCCGCGGTGTCCCTGATGCCTTGCGGCGGTTTGACCATCATCTGGAACCCGTCTTCGGCCCACACCTCACCGATCAGGCGGCGCCGCTCCTGCGGCTCGGGTTCGTTCCACTGCGCGATCCAGCGGTCGATCAGCTGCTTCAGTTCGATGTCGGTGGGTTCGTAACTCATGCCGACGAGTGTGTGCCGCAGGGTGTGGCTGCGCCATTCCCTGCAGGGAATGGCGCAGCGTCCCGGCGGCGGCGACCATTGGGCATCATGACCACTGTGCTGGAAGCCGGGCCGTTCGCGCGCGAGCTGCGCCGATGGCGTGGCCTGCGACGCTGGAGCCAGCTGGATCTGGCGATCCGCGCCGACACCACCCAGCGCTATATGAGCTACCTCGAGCAGGGCCGGTCTCACCCGGGCCGCGCCATGGTGGTGCGTCTGGCTGAGTCGCTGGATCTGTCGCTGCGGGAACGCAATGCGCTGCTCATGTCGGCCGGTTACGCACCGGCGTTCGACGAATCCGGCTTGAACGCACCGCAACTGGAACCGGTGCGGACGGCGTTGAAGCGCGTGCTCGACGGCCACATGCCGTATCCGGCGCTGATTGTGTGCCAGTACGGCAATCTCGTCGACGCCAACGCCGCCTTCGACCTGTTCACCGAGGACTGCGCACCGGAGCTGGTCCGGCCGCCGGTGAATGTGCTCCGCCTCGCCCTGCACCCCAACGGCCTAGCGCGGCGGGTCGTCAACCTACCCGAGTGGGGCCGCCACGTCACAGAGGCCGTGCGCAACCGCACCCGAGCGAATCCCGACCCGGAACTGGACGCCCTCGTCACGGAGCTGGAGGGCTACCTGCCGCCCGCCGACTTCGGCCCCGGATACCTCGGCTTCGCCGTCCCGCTCCGCCTGCGCAGCGAGGACGGCGAGCTAAGTCTGATCACCACTTTGACGTCGTTCGCCACCGCCACCGATATCTCCCTGGCGGAACTGCATTTGGAGGCGTTCCTTCCCGCCGACCAGGCCACCGCCGAGATTCTGCGCGGCCGCGCCGAGCGCATCCACCCCGTCGCGTCGCCCTGAGACCAAGGCCTCGAATACCGGGGGCCGGCGCCGTGTCAGTCGCGGTTGCGGGAGTACGGCTCGGATCAGCCGGCACCACAATCCTTGTCCAGTGGCATTCGTCGATGTGTCGCTCACCGAGCCCCGCCGGCATCGTCGAGGAGGCGTCGGATCAAGGCGACGAACTGGCGTCGCTGCGCTGCTGTGAGTGGCGCCATCAATTGGTCCTGGATCGCCTCGACCACCGAGTCGAGGTCGGATAGTTGCTCGAGGCCTTCAGGAGTGAGTGTGACGATGTTGCGGCGCTTGTGCTCGGGATCCACGGTGCGCTCGATCAGGCCGCGCGTCTCGAGTTCGGCGAGTGCGGCAGTGACGTCGCTGCGATCGATACCGGTGTTGCGGCCGAGGTCCGCCTGACTCGCAGGTCCCCACTCGTCGAGCGCGGCGAGGAGTCGGTAGTGGTAACCGCGTAGGCCGTTCCCGTGAGCTTCGAAGCCGGCGTTGAGCAGCCCGGTTGAGCGGGCGTAAGCGCGACTGATCAACCACGTGGGCCGGTGCATGAGCCGGGTAGGAGTGCGGCTGGGCTGGTGATCAGGCATCGGCACGTCCTGAGATTAGCACTTGTTGGTGTGGCCAACACTTGCTATGTTGGCACAGCCAATATTGGTCGAGTCAACATAGGAGCTTTCGTGACGACCGCTTCCCCTTCGCTGACGCTGCGAAGTTGGCTGGGACGACGGACCCTGGTCCTGCTTTGCGCCGTGGCGTTCCTCGACTTCGTCGACGCGTCGATCACCAACGTGGCGCTGCCCCACATCCTGATCGCACTGCACTTCTCGACGCAGAGCCTGCAGTGGGTTCCGTCGGCGTACCTGCTGACCTATGGCGGATTCATGCTGCTCGGCGGCCGTCTCGCCGACCTGCTCGGCCGCCGCAACGTCCTGCTCGCCGGCACGACCTTGGTCGGGTTGTCCTCCCTGGTCGGCGGGTTCGCCGGGAATGCCGGCGTGTTCATCGCCGCCCGCCTGCTGCAGGGCCTCGGCGCTGCGCTCATGCTGCCCGCCGCGCTGTCCACCCTGACGACGACATTCACCGCGCGGCGGGCCTGTTCCTCCTCGGTCAGGTCCCCGTCAGCGGCGGGTATCCCGCGCACATCCTGCCGGGGCTCATGCTGGTCGCCCTTGGTGTCGGACCGGTGTTCGTCGGGGTCACCACGGCCGCGAACGCCGGCGTTGAACCGAGCCGAGCGGGTCTCGCCGCCGCCATCCTCAATTCCTCCCAGCAGATCGGTGGAGCTCTCGGGCTGGCGATCTTCTCGGCAGTGGGGACGTCCCGTGTTCACCATCTGCTCGGCACCGGCACGCCCGTGCTCGACGCCACCACGTCGGGCATCCGGCACGCGCTGGTGACCGGAGCCGTCTTCGCCGCCGTAGCCGCACTCATCGCGCTGGTCACCACGAACGCGCGAGAAGACCCGAACGCGGCCCACGGCGCCGACCTCGAACCCGACCTGTCGCGCCCTGCGATTGGTATCGAACCTCTCACTCAGGAGATCTGACGACATGAACACCTCAGCCGAACACTCCCGCGACCGGATCCTCATTGTTGGTCGCAGCCCGAGCGTGCTGCTCGAAGCTGTCGACATCCTGCGCGGCAAGGGCTATACGGCAGATGCGACGAACCAGTTCGACCAGGTCCTGGACGACTACGACCCCGCCGCCACCGACATCGTCCTCTTCGGCGGCATGGTCCCGGCCCAGACCAAGCAGTACCTGCGCGAGGAGTTCTCTGCGCGAAACCCGGACGTGACCTTCGTTCAGGGGCTCGCCGGGATCGCCGGTCTTGTCGCGGCCCAGGCCGAGGAAGCCGCCTCGGCCGGCCAGGCGGGCGACAGCGACCTCACCTACGACGCGACACGGCGCGCGATTCGGCTGACGCTGAACCGCGCTGCCCACGTGATCATCGAGGCGTGGTGGGCAACGTCGTTAACCCCGCCGGAGCCCAAGAGCACCTCCATGCCGGTGCTGGACGCCGAATTGCACGAGGGTTACCACGTCGTGCCTGTGCCGGGCGAGGTTCCCACCGAAGCCTCGTTCCTCACCGTCGCCGTCGGCTCTGCCGTCTGCACATTCACCGTCGGCGGCATGCCGCAAAGCCTCCTGCGCACGGTTCCCACCGGTGGTGGCCCTGGCGCTGCGCCCTCGCCCGGTGCCTTTTCACTCCCACCGGTCAGCGTCGTGAACACGCGAAGCCATGACAGCTGACGCACCCGCCGGCAATACCGAGCCCTCAGCGGAGCAGCGGGCTCGCACGATGCCCGGACAACGCTTCGTGAATGTCCTGGTGCGAGGGTTGCTGCGAACCCCGATTCTGTGCCGGATCGTGGGTGGTCGACTGGTCACGCTCTACGTCGTGGGTCGGAGCTCAGGACGCGTCTACCCGGTCCCGGTTGCATACCTGCGCCACGGGAGCGAACTCCTGATCGGCACCTCCTTCGGCTGGGGGCGAAACCTTCGCACCGGCGAGCCCGTCGCCATCAGACTCCGAGGCAAGCTACGGTCGGCCACCGTCCGGGTCTCCACGACGGAACCCGAGGTCGTGTCGGTCTACGCCCACATGGCCCGGGTGAATCCCACCTTCGCGAAGCTCAACACCATCCGCATCGGCGCCGGCGGCGAGCCCGATCTCCGCGACCTGCACCTAGCCTGGGCCGGCGGTGCACGCGCAATCAGGCTGATCCCGGACTGACGGACGGGAGGCGACAAGCCTTCCGTCCCAAATCGGCGATCACCACCGCTATGGTGCGCGTCCAGCGGCGGGCGAGCGGTCCGTGCACGGCCGCGGCCGGGCCGAGGCTGTGCCGGTGACCGGCTATTGCGTATCGGCCGGATCGACGTCGGGGACCCGTTCGCCCGGGGCGGTGAATGCTGCGAGCAGTGTGGCGGCGATCAGGCGACCGGCGTCTTGGTGCTTGATCCGTCCGGCCGCGCAGTCGTCCGCCGCGGCGTGCATGAGCCGGTAGCAGACGGTAATGAGCCACTGTCGTGGTAGGTCGCGGCGGAAGGCGCCGGCGCGCTGTCCACGTGCGATCAAGGTGTCCAGGCGACGGAAGTGCACGTCGTGGTGGGTGCGAACGCGCGCCTCGGGCAGTTCGCCCTCGGCAGCCTGGCGGATGGCGTTGAAGCGGTGCACGACCGGCCAGGTCGCGGCGACGAGTCGCACGAGAGCGGCGGCCGGATCGCCGCTGGTGTCGACCGCGTCGAGGATCTCGCTGGACTGCGCGCTCACCGTCTCGAGGACCGCGTCGACGAGTTCCGCGCGGGTCTTGAAGTGGCCGTAGAGCGTCACCCGCCCGACGCCCGCGGCTTGTGCAATGTGGGCGACGGTGGCCTGTGGATCGGTGCTCAGACACTGCTGCGCGGCGTCGAGGATCGCCGCGACGTTGCGGCGCGCGTCGGCGCGCTGATCTCGCGTGGGCGCCACACAAACCCCTAACTTGAACGTGCATGTTCGAGATAGTGTAGCGTCTGTATCTCGTACACGTATGTACGAGTTAGGAAAGGGCGTCATGACAACACCTCTTTCGGTCCAGGAACGCGCGCCGGGCGCCACAACCATGAGGCGCTGGCTGGTGCTGACCCTGCTGGCGAGCGCGCAGCTGATGCTCGTGCTGGACGTGACCGTCGTGAACGTCGCCCTGCCCGACATCGGCGCGGCGCTGGGGCTCAGTCGCGCGGCGGTGCCCTGGGTGCTCACCACGTACACGCTGAGCTTCGGCGGCCTGATGCTGCTCGGCGGCCGGGTCGCCGATCTCGTGGGCGCGCGGCGCGTGATGCTCGTCGGGCTGGCGGCCTTCACGGCATCGTCGTTGGGCTGCGCGCTTTCCAACGGTGCGGCCGAGTTGCTCGTCGCACGCGGCGCGCAGGGCCTCAGCGCCGCGTTCCTCTCTCCCGCGGCGCTCGCGCTCGTCATGGCGGCGTTCACCGGTGCGGACCGGAGCAGGGCACTGGCCGTTTGGTCGTCGCTGGCCGGGGCCGGATCGGCGCTCGGCGTGATTCTGGGCGGCGTGCTCACCTCGGCGGTCGGCTGGCGCTGGATCTTCGCGATCAACGTGCCGATCGGCGCGGCGCTGCTCGTCCTCCTGCCCGCGGTGACCGCGGTGACGGCGGTGAGCCGACCGCGGCCGAGCGAGCGCACCCGCATCGACCTGCTCGGCGCAACGCTGGTGACCGGGAGTATCGGCGCGGCGATCTACGGCCTGGTCAACGCCGGCAGCCACGGCTGGACGGCGCCCGCCACGCTGGCCGCGCTCGTGGTTGCAATGGTCGGCTGGGGGGTCTTCGCGTGGGTTGAGCGCGTGGTCTCGCAGCCGCTCCTGGCTGTGACGCTGTTTCGGCATCGGGCCGTGACCGGCGGCGCTTTCCTCATGGTGATCGCGACCGGCCTGCTGGTGGGCGGGTTCTTCCTCGGCTCCTTCGAGCTACAGCGTGTGTTCGGCTACAGCGCGGTGCACGTCGGCGCCGTGTTCCTGCCTATCGCGGTTGCCACTGCCGTCGGAGCCCAGACCGCCGGGCACCTCGTGCAGCACCTCGACACCCGAAGCATCGCCGTCGCCGGCCTGACGCTGGCCGGAGGCGGGTACGCAACAGCGTTGTGGTGGCACGGGCCTGCCGGCATCGTTACCGGACTCAGCCTCGCCGCGCTGGGCATCGGCGCCACCTTCGTCACCGCGTTTACTTCGTCGCTGGCCGACGCCTCACCTGAGGAGTCGGGCCTGCGCTCGGCGATCGTCGGCACCTTCCACGAACTCGGCGGCGCACTCGGTGTCGCCGTACTCTCCGCCGCCGCCGGCAGCGCGCTGACCGCACACCTCGTCGCCGCCAACGACTTCTTCCGGGCATTCGCCGTGGGCACCATCGTGGCGCTGGTCGCGGTACCCCTGGCCGGTCTGCTCGTGCCGGCTGTCCGGAAACCCGCCGCGGCCGGTGGCCATGGCCACTGAGTCGAGCCTGCACTACGGCCCGGGCGGGACGCTACCGGAGATCCGCATCCCCACCGACCCCGCCCGAGCCGGTCCGGGCTCCGGCCGGCCCGCCCCGCCGCCGGCGCGCATCAACCCCCTCCCACTCCTCCGCGCCGGCACCCATCCAGAAAGGCACCTCGCGAGATGAACTCCCTAGCCCGCTGGTCGTTCCGCCACCGGTGGGTCGTCATAGCCCTGTGGCTTTTCGCCCTCATCGGCATCCGCGCAGTCGACGCGATGACCGGCACCGGCTACGACGACAACTTCCAGCCCCCGAATACGGACAGCACCCGGGTCCAGCACATGCTCGAGGCCGCGTCCCCGGCCGTCGCCGGCGACACTTCGCGGATCGTCTTCGCCGCGACGTCGGGGACAGTCGACGACGGTTCGAACCGCGCTCGGATCGCCTCCACCCTCGAGGCCGTGACGAAGCTGCCGCACGTCGTCTCCGTGACCTCGCCCCTCTCGCCCCAGGCCAAGGGTCAGGTTTCCCAGTCGCAGAAGATCGCCTACGCCACGTTGCAGTTCGACCAGATGGCGCAGGACCTTCCAACCGACGCGGTCAAGACCGTGATCGACACCGCTCGCTCCCATCAGGGAGGCGGGCTGCAGATCGAACTCGGTGGCGAGGCGATCTCCGAGCAGGCGTCCCCGAACCTCGGCGGTGTGGGCTTCGGGCTGATCGCCGCAGCGATCGTGCTCTTCCTCGCCTTCGGCTCGCTGGTCGCCATGGGCCTGCCACTGGCCACCGCGATCCTGTCGGTCGGGACCAGCCTCGGCATCATCGACATCCTGTCCAACACGATGGGGATGCCGACCTTCACCACGCAGTTGGCCAGTCTGCTCGGGCTCGGGGTCGGGGTCGACTACGCCATGTTCATCGTGAGCCGCCACCGCACCTCGCTGCTCGAGGGTCACACACCTGAAGAGTCTGCCGTGCGAGCGGTCAACACGTCCGGTCGCGCCGTCCTCTTCGCAGGCATCACGGTGTGCATCGCCCTGCTCGGCATGTTCGCCATCGGCCTGAACGTCTTCTACGGCATCGCTGTCGGTGCGAGCATCTCCGTGGCCACCACCGTCCTGGCTGCCCTCACCCTCCAGCCCGCGCTGCTCAGCCTGTTCGGCAAGCGCGTCCTCGGGCGCCGCCAGCGGCGCCGGCTCGCCGCCGGCGAGGTCATCGATGGGACCTCCGGCATGTGGAAGGCATGGACGGCTGGGCTGCGCCGACGTCCCTCACTCCACGCGGCCATAGGCCTTCTCGCCATGGTGGTCCTGACCGTCCCGTTCTTCTCGCTGCGACTCGGATTCTCCGACGCCGGCAACGAGCCGACCGGCAACACGAGCCGACGCGCCTACGACCTACTGGCACGAGGCTTCGGACCCGGCTTCAACGGGCCGCTCGTCTTCGCCGCAGACCGGGCGGACCCGAACGCCCAGGCAGAGTTCGCGTCGGTGCTCAAGAAGGTCGCCCACACCCCCGGCGTCGCCGAGGCCAGTCGTGTCGCCACCGTTGGCAGCGGTCAGAGCGCCATCCTGGTCGCGACCGTCATCCCGACCACCTCCCCTCAGGCGCAACAGACCAGCGACCTGGTTACCCGTTTGCGAGACGACATTGTGCCGGCGGTGACGGCGGGCTCCGACCTCCACGTCCGGATAGGTGGCGTGACCGCAGTTCGCGAGGACTTCTCCCACACCATCGCAGAGCACCTCGCCCTGTTCATCGGCCTCGTCATCGCCCTGTCGTTCATCCTCCTCGCCGCCGTCTTCCGCAGTCTGCTCGTGCCCCTGCTCGCGGCGGTGATGAACCTGCTGTCGGTCGGCGCAGCATTCGGCGTCGTCACGGCCGTCTTCGAGAAGGGCTGGCTCAAGGGCGCTGTCGGACTGGAATCGACCGGACCGATCGAGCCCTTCATTCCTGTGATCGTCTTCGCGATCCTTTTCGGTCTCTCGATGGACTACGAGGTGTTCCTCATCGCCCGGATGCACGAGATCTGGCTCAAGACCAAGAACAACGCGGCTGCGGTCACCAATGGCCTCGCCCAAACCGGCCGCATCATCACGGCCGCTGCAGCGATCATGGTCTTCGTCTTCGGCGCCTTCACCCTCGGCGACAACCGGATCATCAAGCTCTTCGGTCTCGGCCTGGCCAGCGCCGTACTCATCGACGCGCTCATCATCCGCACCCTCGTCCTGCCAGCGGTCATGCTCCTGCTGGGCCGGCTGAACTGGGCCATGCCGGCCAGCCTCGAGCGGCTTGTCCCGCGCCTCAACGTCGAGGGAACCGACCCGACCGACGACGCCGTTCCCGTTGAGGGATCTCGTCTCATAACAGCGGCGAGCGGGTCTGCATACGAGTGATGCACGTAGCCGACCGCATTGACGGGCGGTCCGCGGCCACCAGTTGCGGACCGTCCTCCTCGGCTGAAGGCCTGAAGCGATCGATCAGGTCTGTGATCGCTCCAGGATCACGACGATCTCTGCCTTGATGCTTTTTTTCCACACGCTCGCGGCAAGAAAGGTCTGCACCACCCGCCAGCCGTCCGCCGCGTGGCTGTTCAGGGCTTGCTCCAAGACCTTCGGGTCGAAAGCGCCCGAGAAGCGGCTGTCCCGTTCGGTCAGCACCTTGTACTCAACCATCGGCGATTCTCCCTTTCGGCTGTTCGCGGCTGGTTCGCCGCACACGCAGACGGACTCCGTGCACTCGCACCTTGCCTCACACCACATCGAGTCGGCGGACGGTGGCGGATCAACCTCCGGACGGGCGCACTTGTTGTTTGTCGCGCATCCGATCGCACAACGGTCAAGGCCGCCGATCGCGTCCTCGAGTGGATGAGCGTGTGCGGTCAGCGTGAGCCGGCCACCGATTGCGACACGCGGTACCGACCTTGGGCCCTACCGCGCCGTCCCGGCATGGAAGGAGACTGGGCGCGACGAAGACCCGATGCACGCTGTCGGGCTCATCTGGGGCTCGTCGGTTGACTGCGTCGGTCATAAAGCAAAGAGGTCGGCATGCTCAACCTTTCGTACTTCCTCGAAGCCAGTGCCCGCTCACACCCGGACCGCGACGCCGTGGCGCTCGGCGATTTGCGCCTCACTTACGTCCAAGTCGACGGTCTCGCGAACCAGGTCGCGAATGTGCTTGTGTCCCGGGGCGTCCAACCCGGTGACAAGGTGGCCCTGTCCTGCCCGAACCTGCCGCAGTTCCCGATCGTCTACTACGGCATCCTCAAGGCCGGGGCGACCGTCGTTCCGCTCAACGTGCTCCTCAAGGGGCGTGAGATCGCCTACCACCTCGCCGACTCGGATGCGAAGGTGTACATCTGCTTCGAGGGCACCCCGGACCTGCCGATGGGGCAGTTGGGGTACGAGGGCTTCTCGCAGGTCGATACCTGCCAGAACTTCTTTGTCATCACTGCCGACCAGACGGCTCCCTCGCCGATAGCGGGCGCCGAGACCCTGGCGCAGGCGATGGCCGGCGAGCCGGCCGAGTTCGAATCCGTCGCCACCGAGGCGACCGACACCGCAGTGATCCTCTACACCAGCGGCACGACAGGCCAGCCGAAGGGCGCCGAGCTCAGCCACAGCAACATGGTGATGAATGCGCTCACGTGCAACCGCCTCTTCGACTCTGTGCCCAGCCGGCACGACACCCACCTGACGGTCCTGCCGCTGTTCCACTCGTTCGGCCAGACCGTCAACATGAACGCCGGTTTCTCCACCGCCGCCACGCTGGTGCTGCTGCCGCGCTTCGCCGCCGACCAGGTGCTCGCCCTGATGCAGAAGGAGAACATCACCTTCTTCGCTGGTGTGCCGACGATGTATTGGGGCCTGCTCAACGCCCTGAACGAGGGCGTCGACGTCGAGCGGATCGCGCACAACCTCCGGCGTGCGGTGTCCGGCGGATCGGCACTGCCGGTGGAGATCCTCAAGCAGGTCAAGGAGAAGTTCGACGTCCAGATCCTGGAGGGCTACGGGCTGTCCGAGACTTCGCCGGTCGCCACGTTCAGCGACCCCGACCGGGAACCGCGGCCCGGCTCGATCGGCGTGCCGATCTGGGGAGTCGACGTGAAGCTGGTCGACCGCAATTGGAAGACGATCGAGGCTGCCGACGAGGTAGGCGAGATCGCGATCCGCGGTCACAACATCATGAAGGGCTATTACAACCGGCCGAAGGCCACGGCCGAGGTGATGAACGACGGCTGGCTCCGCACCGGCGATCTCGCGCGGCGCGACGATGAGGGCTTCTACTACATCATCGACCGCGCCAAGGACATGATCATCCGCGGCGGATTCAACGTCTACCCGCGCGAGATCGAAGAGATTCTCCTTACCCATCCGGCTGTGTCGCTGGCCGCCGTGCTCGGCGTACCCGACAAACGCCACGGCGAGGAGACAAAGGCGTACGTGATCCTCAAGGAGGGCGCCACCGCGACGAGCGAGGAACTTGTCGACTGGTCGAGGCTTCAAATGGCGGCGTACAAGTACCCGCGGATCATCGAGGTGGCCAGCTCGCTGCCGATGACCACCACCGGCAAGATCCTCAAACGCGAGCTCCACTGATCAACGGGAACGGTTCGGACAACGGTGCTCGGCGCGCTCGGATCGTCACGTAGGCGCCGCGCAGTGGAGCACGACGATCGATCGGGGGTCGGCGGTCAGCCGGTCGCCCGCGTGAAGCGCTGCTGCGCCAGTGGGTTTGGCGGGATCGTAGGTGTCGATCACGGCCTGCCAGGTCAGCCCGGTCAGTTCGGAGCGGGTGACCGGGATGGTGAAGGCGAGTGGCTCCCACCAGGCGTTGACCAGCATGAGGAAGTCGTCGTCGAGCATCGGCGTGCCGTCGGCTGCCCGGTCGGGGTCGTCGGATCCGTCGAGATACAGGGCGAGGGCGAGGGCGCCGGCGTCGGACCAGTCCGTCCCGGTCATCGCGGTGCCGGCCGGCGTGAACCAGCCAAGCTCCGAGGCTTCGGCTCCGGCAAGGAACCGCTGCCGTCGGAACACCGGGTGGGCGTGCCTGAAGGCCACCAACTGCCTGGTGAACGCGAGCAGATCCGTGTCCACAGTGGACCAGTCGAACCAGGCGACGTCGTTGTCCTGGCAGTAGGCGTTGTTGTTCCCCCGCTGCGTACGGCCCATCTCGTCGCCGCCGAGCAGCATCGGTATGCCGAACGAGAGCAACAGCGTGGTGAGCATCGCCCGGGACTGGCGCCCCCGAAGCGCCAGCACCTCGGAGTTGTCGGACGGGCCCTCCACGCCGCAGTTCCACGAGCGGTTGTCGCTCGTCCCATCCCGATTGGATTCCCCGTTGGCCTCGTTGTGCTTGTCGTTGTAGGAGACCAGGTCGCGCAGGGTGAAACCGTCATGGACGGTGATCAGGTTGACCGAGGCGGTCGGCCGGCGCCGCGCCCGACCGTACAGGTCGGCCGATCCGCACAACCGGTTCGCGAACTCACCGATACCGACCGGGTGGCTGCGCCAGAAATCCCGCATGGTGTCGCGGTACTTGCCGTTCCACTCGCGCCACACCGGCGGGAATCCACCGAGGTCGTAGCTGTCCATCTGCCCGACGTCCCACGGCTCGGCCACCAGCTTGACCCGGGACACCACGGGGTCTTGCGAGACCAGGTCGAGGAACGCCGACCTCTGATCGAACGCACCGTCCTGGCGGGCGAGAGTGGGAGCGAGGTCGAACCGGAATCCGTCGACGTGCATCTGCGTCACCCAGTAGCGCAGCGAGTCCATGATCAGCTGGAGAGTGAGCGGGTCGCCGGCGTTGAGCGAGTTGCCGCAGCCGGTCGTGTCGACGTAGCGGCTCGGGTCGCCGGGTTGGAGACGGTAGTAGGCGGCGTTGTCCAGGCCGCGGTAGCAGAGCGTCGGACCGGCGTGATCCGCCTCGGCCGTGTGGTTGAAGACGACGTCGAGCAGGACCTCGAGCCCGGCCCGGTGCAGAGTGTCGACCATGGCCTTGAACTCCGCGACCTGCCCGCCGGAGCGTCCGGCCCGCACCTCAGCTGAGTAACCCTGATGCGGCGCGAAGTACCCGATGGTGTTGTAGCCCCAGTAGTTCGTCAGCCCGCGTTGCAGCAAGAACGCTTCCGGCACGCTCTCGTGCACCGGCAGCAACTCGACGGCCGTCACGCCGAGGTCGAGCAGATGCCCGACGGCCGCCTCGTGGCCGAGCCCGGCGTAGGTGCCGCGCAACGGCGGCGGCACCCCGGGGTGAAGCATCGTGAAGCCCTTGACGTGCACTTCGTAGATCACGGTGTCTGCGTAGGAGCGCGGGGGCTGGGCACCGTCACTCCAGCTGAAAGCCTCGTCGATGACGAGGCTGCGCGGCACGTGCGCCGACGAATCGAGCATGCTCGGCCCATCCGCGCCGCCGCCGACCGCGTACCCGAGCACCTCGGGCCCGAATCTCACCTCTCCGGCGAACGACCGGGCGTACGGATCGAGCAGCAGCTTCGCCGGGTTGAAGCGCAAGCCCGAGCCCGGGTCGTAACGCCCGACCACGCGGTACCCGTACGCCTGTCCCACGCCGACGCCCGGCACGAAACCGTGCCAGACGCCCGCGTCGTAATCCAGCAACGGAACCTCGTTCTCGGCGCCGTTGTCGTCGAACAGGCACAGCAGCACGCTGTCGGCGGCACCGGCCGCCACGGCGAAGTTCGTCCCACCGTCAACCACGGTCGGGCCGAGCGGGAAAGGGCTGCCCGGGAGCGCGGGTGTCACGGCGGGGTCGCCGGGGGAAGGCTGCGGATCACGTCGCCGACCGATTTGACGGCGCCGTGGCGGCGGCGGATCACATCTGCGATGAGCCCGGTCCATCCGGTCTGGTGCGAGGCACCAAGCCCTGCGCCGTTGTCGCCGTGGAAGTACTCGTTGAACAGCAGGTTGTCCTTCCACGCCGGGTCGTGCTGGAAGCGGTCAACCCACCCGAAGCACGGGCGCCGCCCGTCCGGTCCGGTGACGAAAATCGAGACGAGCCGGTGCTGCAGATCGGCGGCGATCAGGTCCAACGACAGCCTGTGTCCGGACCCGGTCGGGTACTCGATCGTGAGTTCGTCGCCGAAGAATCGGTAGTAGCGTTCGAGCACGCTCACCACCAGGTAGTTGAGCGGGAACCAGAGCGGTCCGCGCCAATTGGAGTTTCCGCCGAACATGTCGGTGGTCGACTCGGCCGGCTCATAGTCGACGGTGGCGCTGAAGCCCTCGACGTCGAGCCGATAGGGATGATCGCGATGGTAGGCCGACAGGGCCCGCAGCCCGTACGGCGACAAGAACTCGTCTTCGTCGAAGAGCTTGGTGAACACCTTCTCGAGACGGTCGATGCCGGCAACGCTGAGCAGCAGATGCCGACTGCCGGGCGCACCGCGGATCGGGCCGGTTCCGTCGAGCTTCTCCCAGTCGGCCATGCCGTGCCGGTTGAGGAAATCCGCGAATTGTTTGCCGACCACGAGCGACTGACTGAGCATCCCCTCGTCCACGACGGCGACCGACAGCAGTGGGATGATGCCCACCATTGAGCGGTACTTGACCGGCACGGCGGTTCCGTCGGGGGTGAGCAGCCGGTCGTAGTAGAGCCCGTCGGCGTCGTCCCACAGGCCTTGGTCGTCCATCGCCTCGGTGATCGCAGCGAAGTGCTCGAGGAACTTCAGGCCGAGATCGATCGCGGGCCGGCGGCCGCTGCGCTGCAGAACGCTGGCGATGGCGGCCATGGCGATGGCGTAGAAAGCCATCCATCCGGTGGCATCGGACTGTTCCAGAATGCCGCCGACCGGCAGGTGCGAGCGGTCGATCGGCCCGATGTTGTCCAGGCCGAGGAATCCGCCCTCGAACAGATTGTTGCCGCCCTCGTCCTCCAGGTTGACCCACCAGGTGAAGTTGACCAGAAGCTTGTCGAAGACGCGGCTCAGGAAATCGAGGTCGCGACCGCCGTCGATCGCAAACAGTTCGAGCGCGGCCCACGCCTGCACCGGCGGGTTGACGTCACCGAAGTCCCACTCGTAGGCCGGCAGCGCGCCGTTGGGGTGCTGGAACCACTCCCGGCAGAGCAGGATCAGTTGGTACTTGGCGAACGCCGGGTCGACGTGGGCCAGCGTCACACAGTGAAACGCCAGGTCCCAGGCGGCGAACCAGGGGTACTCCCACTTGTCCGGCATGGATATGACGTCGAATGAATCAAAGTTGCGCCACCGCGAATTTCGTCCACTGTGCCTACCAGGCGGCGGAGGCGGCTGGGTCGGATCGCCGTCGAGCCAGCGGCTGACGTCGTAGTTGTACAACTGCTTGCCCCACAGCATCCCGGCGAAGGCCTGCCGCATCACCAGCGCCTCGTCCGCGCTCGCCTGCTCGGGGGTGAGTTCGGCGTAGAACTCGTCGGCTTCGGCCCGGCGCTGCTGCAGCACGCCGTCGAATTCGTTGCCGAGCGCGGCAGCGGCGCCCGGTTGGGTGCCCCGCGAGCCGTCGGCCGGCCGCAGCCGCAGCCGCAGTTCGGCGGTTTCGCCGGGCGCGACCGTCAGCTTGTACCAGAAGGCACACTTGGTGCCCCGCTGGTCAGGGTTGACCGTTGGCGCACCGCCGACCACGTGGTCGCCTATGCCGTCCTTGGGGTACGGCGTTTCTGCCGGTACTCCGTAGAGATGCGCCAGATTGGTTTCGTTCTCGCAGAACAGCACCGCCGGGCTCGTGCCGTCCGGACCCGGGCCGGCGAGCAGATCAAGTGCGCCGAGGAACGGGTGCTCGACGGTGACGCTCGAACCGCCCGCCCCTACCAAGACCGGTTTGGGCGCATCGACATCCCAGGACCAGGTATTGCGAAACCACGCCGTCGGCAGCACGTGCACGGTGTCGGCTTCGGGGCCGGCGTTGGTGACCCGGACGGTCATCAGCACGTCTTTGGGATCGGCCTTGGCGTAGCAGACCTCGGTGATCCAGTAGCGATCCTGGTCGAACACGCCGGTGTCGAGCAGTTCGTACTCGGGATCGTGCTTGCCACGCCTGCCGTTCTCGGCACGCAGGTCCTCGTACGGGAAGGCCGCCTGCGGGTAGTGGTAGCGCCATCGGTTCCAGGCATGACTCGGGATGGCGTCGAGGTACCACCAGTACTCCTTCACGTCCTCACCGTGGTTCGCCTCGGCACCGGTCAGGCCGAACAGCCGTTCCTTCAGGATCGGGTCGCGGCCGTTCCACAGTGCAAGGCCCAGGCACAGCCGCTGCTCCACATCGCAGAATCCGGCCAGGCCGTCCTCGCTCCACCGATACGCGCGTGAACGAGCATGGTCATGCGGCAGGTAATCCCAGGCCGCACCGTCCGCGCTGTAGTCCTCGCGGACCGTGCCCCATTGCCGCTCGCTCACATAGGGTCCCCACAGGTACCAGTCACCGGCCTGCCGCAACCCGTCTTCGAGCCGCCCGAACCCGTCTACCCGTTCACGCTCAACACTCATCGTCTTGCCCGGCTCTCTCGCCAGTCCTGGCTCTCGCCGGCCCCTCGCCCGTCGACAATGAGCCGCGCAGATGAACGGTGCAGTAACTACAGGCAAATTCAGGACGGAGTCCGCTTTGGTCCGCTTCACACAATCAAGCGCCTCCGCACGCCTCGACGGCAGAGAGCGGCCGCGGCGTGTTACCTATTGCCGGGTGGTTAACGCCGCCCGTCTCGACGTACGCAGGCTTTCCCTCGTGCAAAATGACGTGCTCACACACGCCGCGCGACGTGACCCAGTACCGGCGTCATCCCACCTAGGACGTGGCGGCAGCGTTTGCTTCCTCGAGAGCCTCATCGGTGACGGTGTGCGATTCTGCGGCGCCGCCAAGTTCGGTCAGTTTGGCCTTTACGGCGTCCGCTTCGCTGACTGGCGCCAAGACGCCGACCGCGGCTTTGCCGGCGCCCAGCTCGGCACCGAGGCGTTCACGATCTGCCTTGTCCAGGCCGAGCCCCTTGTGGTGAAGCGCGCCGAGTCCGCCGCCGGCGAGGACTCCCACGCCGAGGCCCACCGGCGTGAGCAGAGCTAGCGCCAGGCCGATGCCCGCGCCCTTGCCGACGCTGCGCTTGCCCACTTTTTCAGCCTTGACCTCGCCCTTCTCATTCAGGACGAGAACGCCGATCGCGTCGTGGCTAGCCAACCCGGAGCCTTTCACCGTTTCCGCCGCGGCATCCGCGGAGGCCTCGTCCGCGAAAATCGCCAGTACAACAATCTTGTTTGCCATGTGGATCCCTCGGAGTCTGGGTGTGGGTCACACCGGTCCTGTGATCGGGCAAGTCGAACCCTGGCCCGTCCGGTGACCGAGTGCATCCTCCGTCGAGGATGACGCGATCGGACGCGCCTGACTCCGGCCGCATCCCGCGTCGCCGCTGGGCTCGCGTATCTCGGATCATCTGCTGAGGATGGTGCCTGCTGCGGCGACAACACCAAGGATGCAACGGTGAGCCGAAGATCGGCATGGCCTGGCGTCCTAGTGCCCCGCGCCAGAAATTCAGACGGTAATTCCGGCGCCCAGCTGCACGCTCGCCGCGTTGTCCTCGTCGCCGATACAACCCCGGTATCGGCTCCTCGTCCGCCTTGCGAGCGCACACCTGGATCACCGGACTTACTCGCCCAATTTCTGGCGCGGGACACTAGCTGTGGATTGTCCGGGTCGAGGCCGTCGTGACCTTTGATCTGATTCTGCTCGCCTTGGCTATCGCGCTGGAGCCGCTGCCATTGACGGCCTATCTGCTGATGCTCAGCTCGGACGGGGGAACCCGCAAGGGGCTCGGGTTCCTGGCGGGATGGGTAATAACCCTGGTCGGCGTGGTTGTGCTCACGCTGGTATTGACCGGCGGTAAGCCCCTGAAGTCCGGCTCCGCTCCATCGACAGCATCACTGGTGATCAAGATCGTCCTCGGCGCCGCATTGCTGTGGCTGGCCTGGCGGCAAAGATCACGGCGCGGACGGCCCTCGTCACCGCCGTCGTGGATGGCCAAGATCGACCACCTGGGCTTCGGCGCGGCGATGGTTCTCGCGTTTGCGCTCCAACCGTGGACGCTGACCGCAGCGGGCGCAGCAACAGTTGCAACAGCGGACCTGTCGCAGGCAACGACCTGGGTGTCGTTGATCGTGTTCTGCCTGTTGGCAACCGGCAGCTACGCGGCCATGCAGATCTACGTCGTACTTTCGCCCAAACCTGCCAGAGTCCGCCTGGACGGGCTGATCGACTGGATCACAGGGCACCGGGATCAGGTCATCATCGTGGCGTGCGTGGCCGTCGGCCTGTGGCTGATCAGCCACAGTACGTATCTGCTGGTCACATGAGCTGTCATGTCGCCGGCCGTCTCATGCGCATTGTGGAGATTGGCAATAAGCCATGCTGTAGAGCCGGCAGCCAGGACGGCTGATGCTGTATCGAAGCAGGTCGGCTCACGCGGGTGCGTGACCGCAACGCGTCCGCTCGACGACGCGAGCACGCGTCGGCTGGCCTGTCGTTCGAGGGGGGCGCCATGAATGAACCCGGTGAGCGGCCCGCAGAGTTTGAGGCCGCCGCGCATGACGCACAGCCTGCGGAGGACGTACGCCTCAGCCGAAAGGCGAAATGGCTAGCTCGTGTTCGGCAGTATCGATCTGACTTCGAGAAACGGCCACGGATCGGGTTCCTGCTTCGTGCCAGCCGGCGGTTCAACGAGATCGAGGGCAAGCACCTGTCCCTGGTGATCTCGATGAACCTCTTCGTTGCCCTGATCCCATTGCTGATTCTCGGATACGCATTCCTTGAGGCGTTCAATCCAGATCGGAGTTTCGGAGTCGTCCTTGTTCATGCCTTCCATCTGACCGGGAGAACCGCACAGACCGTCGAAGACACGTTCACCACCGCCAACTCGGGCAAGAACGTCGCGCTGAGCATCAGCATCATCTCGCTATTCATCACCGGCTTCGATGTGAGCGCCACCGTGCAACTGGCCTACGCCCGCGCATTCGCCGTGACCCCACTGACCGGCCTGCGCAAGTACCTTCGCGGAGCGGCATGGCTGGTCGTGTTGATCGCTGTTAGCGGCGGGGGGCTGACGCTCCGGTACCTGATCGTCGGCCGGCCGCCCTGGGCCGTCGTCGTTGCTGTCCCCGTCTACCTCCTGCTGCAGTTCGGATTCTTCATCGTGACGCCGCGCCTGTTGCTCGACCTGCCCTTCGCGTGGCGTGATCTGGCGCCGGGCGCAGCATTAAGCACCGGTGCAGCGATCCTGATCAACGCCGTCTCGTCATTCGAGCTACACAGCTGGCTCAGTGCATATGGGCGCGCGTACGGGGCCTTCGGCATCGGCCTGGGGATAATCGCGTACCTCGGTATCCTCGCCCTCTTCTGGGTGTGGGTCGCGGCCGTGATGGGCGTGTACTGGGAGCGCAAAGCAGGATCGTCCGCCGTTGCCGCAATGCATGAGCTGTCGGCTGATACCGCCAGGTCTTAGCGAGTCACCTGCCCGAGTTGGCGGGACGGTCCTGTCCTGTCCTGGTGGGACGCTCCCTGCCACGCCCCACCGCCACATGGTTCGGCTACTCGCGAGCGAGCATGGCGACGGCCTCACGTTCGAGGTCGACGTAGGGGTCGCCGCTGACGTCGATGACGACTCGTTTGATCGTGCCGCCGGTGAACGTGTGCGGGTGAGCACCCGGGTAGTCACCGGTCACCGGTTCGCCGCTGTCGCGGCCGACGCACAGCCCTTCGCCGGCTAGCGAGAACATCCCGGCCTGGGTCTTGACCCGGCCCTCGCCGACCTTCTTGTCACCGTGGAACAGGGAAAGGATCCCGGTGGACACGCCAGGTGGGTCTTCGCCGTCCTTGTCGAACGAGGCGGAGAGGATCAAGTTCTCGCCCACCGGCAGGTCTTCGGTCGCGGTGATCTTCTGCTCCATCAGGCCGACGAAGTTGTTGACGTAGTGCAGCCTGTTGTCCTTGATGTAGAGGGCGTGTCCCCCGAACCGAGCGCCCTGGGCGAACAGCACGCCCTGCGCGCCCGGGGCTGGGATGTCGACCAGCGCGCCGATGGTGAAGGAGCGGTTGCGGATGTTGACCGCCTGTTGCTCGGGCACCTCGGCGGTGTCGGGGTAGTAGACGTAGCGGTCGCGAGGCGTGGCCAGCACCGGCCGCGGCGTCAAGATGATCTCCAGCGCGGACCGGTCGTCGAGCGGGAACGCACCGTTGTCGCCGGCCTCCGCAAACCACAGGTTGACCAGCTCGCGGACTTTCTCCGGGCGCTCGGCGGCGAGGTCGTGCAGCTCAGAACGGTCGGTGTCGGTGTGGTAGAGCTCCCAGGTGTCGTCGTTGAAGTGGCTCCAACCGCTGATCGTCGGATGCGTGGTGACGGCCTTCCAGCCGTCGTGCCAGATGCCGCGCGAGCCGAGCATCGAGTAGAACTGGGTCTTTCGGGCTGACGGTGCCGAAGCCATGTCGACGCTGTAGCGCATGCTCACGCCGTCGAACCGGCTCTGCACATGCCCCTTGATCGTGGCCGGGGCCGCCACGCCCAACGTGTCCAGGATGGTGGGCACGATGTCGATGGCGTGGTGGTACTGGTGCCGCAGCTCGCCCTTCCCGGTCTCGGCTCCCGGCCAGGAGATGATGCACGGGTCGGCGGTGCCACCGTTGAACTCGTACCGCTTCCACATCTTGAACGGCGTGTTGAACGCCATCGCCCAGCCGTTGGGGTAGTGGTTGTAGGTCTTCGTCCCACCGAGCTCCTCGAGCATGGCCAGGTTGGCCTGCATGTCATCGGGGACGCCGTTGAAGAACTTGTTCTCGTTCACCGACCCGTTGGGGCCGCCCTCGCCGCTGGCCCCATTGTCGGAAACCAGGATGACCATGGTGTTCTCCCGCTGCCCGGATTCCTCCAGATAGTCCAGCAGCCGGCCGATCTGATGGTCGGCGTGCGCCAGGAATCCCGCGTACACCTCGGCCATCCGGCAGAACAGGCGCTTCTCGTCCGCGGACAGCGCCTCCCATGGCCGGGTGACGTCCAGGGGCGGGAACGGCTCACCCTTGGGGCCCTTGCGGGTCTCCGACGTGCCGATCGGGTTGATGGGGGGCAACTCGGTGCCGGCCGGGACGATCCCCATCTCTATCTGGCGGGCGAGCGTCTGCTCGCGCAGCGCCTCGTAGCCCATGTCGAAGCGTCCCTCGAACTTGGCGATCCAGTCCTTCGGAGCATGGTGCGGCGCGTGGGCGGCACCGGGCGCGTAGTAGAGGAGGAATGGCTTGTCCGGCGCGAGCACCTTCGCGTCCTTGATGAATTCCAAGGCTTTGTCGGTGAGGTCCTCGGTCAGGTGGTAACCCTCTTGCGGCGACTTCGGCTGATCGACGGGATGGTTGTCGTAGACGAGGTCCGGGTACCACTGGTTGGTCTCGGCGCCGAGGAACCCGTACCAGCGCTCGAATCCACGCCCGGACGGCCAGTTCCGCCGGGTCGACGCGACGTTCATCTCTATCGTCGGGCACAGGTGCCACTTGCCGACCATGTAGGTGTTCCAGCCGATCTCGCCGAGGATCTCGGGGAGCATGCCGTTCTCCGGCGGGATGGTGCCGCTCGCGTTCGGGAAGCCGACCGCCGCCTCGGTGATGCAGGCCATCGAGTTGCGAGTGTGGTTGCGGCCGGTGAGCAGGCAGGAACGGGTGGGCGAGCAGAGGGCCGTGGTGTGCCATTGGGTATAACGCACGCCATCGGCCGCGATGCGGTCGATGTTCGGCGTATCGATCGGCCCGCCGTAACAGTTCAATGCCGAGAAGCCCACGTCGTCGAGCACGATGTAGACCACGTTCGGGGCACCGTCCGGTGCCTTCGGCGGCTCGAACGGCGCCCAGTCAGCAACCGAATCCCGAATGTCGATGTCGATCATGCCCTTGAACGGCTGGTTCACTTCACCACTCCCTATTCGCGCGAAACCGGTGGCGGTCCGCCTTAGCGGCGACCCAAACGAAAGACGGCAGTCTCAAGACAATCCACGCTGCTCGCGTGCAGCCAGGACCTGCCTCTGGTCACATACGCGCTAGGCCCTAGCGGGACACGGCGAATGTGAGGCCGTCTTCGGCCCCGGGATCATCTGACCGCAGCCACAGTCGCCGGACATCACCCACCGGGGATGAGCCAAACAGCCGCGCAGCCCGTCCTGCTCCGTAGCCGGGCCCAGCCACCGTCACGCGCCACACTGGCCAGCAGACGTGCCATTGCAGAAGGCGATCAGTTGTTTTCCACCGATCTTGACATTGAGGAGTTGACCCGGCGAGCCCGCAGCCAATGTGACTTGCACAGGCAGACCCAGCGCCCAATTCCTTGCATCTGAGGAGCCCGTGACGCGGCCAGTGGCCACACCATTGGTGCCGGATGTGAGCACAAAGTCGATACTGCCCGCAGGGGCGGTCGCCTCGGAGCAACTCGGACATGCCGTCAAGTCCGCGTACGTCAAATGGCCGGCGCCTGTACTGGTTATCACGAGAAGCATTTCATGTGCGCGCCAAGTCGCGGCGAAGGCTGCAACCGAGGTTGCTGCGCCTGCCGTCGTTGACGCGCTGGCACGGGCAGCGCTGGTCGTTGCCGCCGATGACGTACACGTGCTCAGTCCGAGGCTGGTGAGGACGACAGTCGAAACAGCGCTGTACCCGCTGATGGGGCTGCCACCTCCGGGGCCGGCCCCGCAGAAGCCGACATTCGTCGGCCCGATCACGACGTGAGTTGTCAGATTGAGCATCACCTCGTCGCTGTCACTAGCGAGCTGGCCCTGAGCGTCGTATATCCCCACTCGGGCGTACACCCAGGCCGCGTCTGCCGCGGACACTTTCACGTGGGCAGCCCGGCATTGGCCCCCCTTAACCCCACCGTGATAAACCGCTGCGCAGATTGCGTTCTGAATAGTCACATTTGATGGTGAACTTTGCCTCGCCGGCGCGGTCCGCGTGGATGCGTCCGATGCTGGACTCGCAGACGCAGACGCAGACGCAGACGCAGACGCCGATGACGTCGGTGTAGCTGTTGGGGAAGGCGCAGGGACCGGCGTTGCCGCCTGGCAGGCCACGAGGATCGTCGCGGCACCGAGGCAGCCGACTATCGAAACGGACCTTCTCATATGCCCCCCACAACGCCGGTTTCAGATCGGGAACCGCTGAGCCGGCCGTCGCGTGAGACCGGTCCGGAAAGTGCCTGGCAGGGGTGCGGCAACTGTAGACGCTGGAAGTGGATCTGCGTACCCGCACGGCTCGACGATGGACAGCACGGGCAAGATGGGTGGAAGGTTCTGGTGGTCCGGTGCGGGCGATTCGTTGACCGTCCACAGTGGACAGTGACTCCATGAAGCTGTCTACGAGGCGTTCAGTCGCACCGGCGGAGCACCCGACGTTGCGGCGATGGCGCGGCGGTTCGGGGCACCCGACAGTGAGATGGCGACCGTCCTCGAGAGCCTTGCCGCTGCGCGACACCTCGTGCTCGCAGTTGACGGGTCCGTCGTGATGGCACACCCGTTCTCGTCCGTGCCGCTCGGGTGTGCATATGTGGGAAGACGTCGTGCACACGTGCAGCAGTCAGCGGATCTTCTGCTCTCGGGCCTGCGTGAACGACTGGCTGCGGGATACCGATCACATCGAGGGCTACGTCGTGGACTTACCAACGCTCTGGAGGCTGGCGGCGCATTGGTACGAGGGACGTCTCGATCACGGGTACGTCCGACGCGAACCGTCAGCGGCACACGACTACCTACGCCGAGTGGGACTCGCAGGGCCCTTCGGGGCTTGGAGCATTTCACGTGAGCTCATGAGTTTCCGCGCGGCACCGGCGGGGTGTAACGCCCGGGACGCACCCGGCCATTAATCAGGTATGGCCATCACGACCGGGCTCGAACTCACCGAATGGGAACGCCTCGACTCCCGCAGCGCAGCCTCGGCGGTGTCGCCGACGCAGGGACAAGTCTGCGTCTGCCCCTGGTCCGGTTGACCCTGGCCGGCGACTCCGCCGGCGACGACGTCACGCAAACCATCGATGGGGTGAGCCCGGAACGGACACGCTCGCGTACCGATACGAGCGGCAATTCAACATCCGGGGCCTTAGCGGCATCTACGTAGTGTGCGCGCGCTGATGTCTGGCCGCGCGTTCCTTGGCATACCCAAAGGAAGGAAATTGACAGTGAGGTTACGTATCGCGGTGTCGCTGGTGACGGCGGCTGCGCTGATCACGGGGGTGGGCGTGGCGGTGTCGCCCCCGGCAGGTTCTGCGCCTGCGGGCTCGGCGCCGGCGGGCTCGGCGGGCGCATTGGCAACCGCGTCGAAGCACGTGCGACTGGTGACGGGCGACCTCGTCACCGTGCAGACGGAGGCGGACGGACGGCAGGGCGCCTCCGTGGTCCGGGCGAGCCCGCACAGGGCGGCCGGCAAGGTCGAGACGTTCATCCTGGGCAAGGACATGTACGTCGTGCCGGCATCGGCGGTGCCGTACCTGGGTTCGACGCTGGATCTGTCGCTGTTCGACGTCACGAGGCTGACCCCGTCGACGGTGCCGACGGTGACCTACCGTGCCGGTCGCCCGCACACCGGACTGCCGGCGTTCGGGCCGGAGTTCGGGGCGGCGCTGGAGCGGCAGGCGAGGGCCGACCACTCGTCACCGAGGCACACCACGGGCCTGTTCGCGAACGTGGCGCGGATCAGCGCTGGTTCGGCGCCGACGACCGTGCACCCGGACTTCGACATGCGCACGCTGACCGTCAACGGCATCGACGCGGCCGGCAACAAGAACACGGGCGGCGCATTGGTCGTCATCGCCAACGTCGACGACACTGCCGCGTACACCCATGCCGTCGGCTTCAACGGTCAACCGGCCAAGGTGAGTCTGCCGGTCGGCCACTACGCGGCAATCGCCGACTTCGGCGGCTTCTTCGGCACCCCCGGGACGCCGGAGCACGTCGTGGTGCTGCCGCAGTTCACGGTCCACGCCGACCGCTCCATCACACTCGACGCTCGCACGGCGACGTCGGCGGTATCGGTCAGTACCCCGAAACCGGCTGACGTCACCGATCTGCAGTTCGCCGCCATACGGGTCGACGCGAAGGGCAACCAGTTTGGAATCGAGAACGCGGACGTCACCGGTGACCTGTTCGTCACGCCGACCAAGCCGGTCACGGTCGGCACGCTGCACACCTACGTGAAGGCGTCGCTGGCGTCGCCCGCGGATGCGTCGAGCCGATACCGCTACGAGCTGTATTTCCCAGGCGGCGAAGGGGTGATCGAGGCCGACCAGCACCACATCGCCACCGAGCAGAGCCTCGCCGAGGTCGACGCGTCGTTCCCGGCCCAGCGCTCCGGGCGGCAGGCAGTCATGTTCAACATCGGCCTGCAGCCGTGGGAGCAGGACTGGACCAGCCAGGGGGAGGAAGTGGACCTGCCGGCGCAGGAGACGGAGTACTTCACGGCCCGGCCGGACGTGTACTGGATGACGAGGTTCGAGCAGGACGTCGACCCGGACGCCGGCACGTACACCGCCGAGTTCACGCGATCACTCGAGCCGTATGTTGCTGGCACCAGGCAGGCCGGCGTCTTTGCCGGGCAGCCGGAGCATCCGGTGCTGCTCGAACACTCCTTCAATGTCATCCCGAACAACATCCTCTGCCCGGCCTGCATCAACGGGCGGCAGCTCGACCTGATGGCGATCCCGTTCGGCGACAACGAGCCGGGCCATTACGGCAGCCCGTTGTTCGACGGAACCGAGGCGATGGCCTACGCCGTCCACGCCGACGATCAGCTGGTCGACAGCGGATCTGATCTCAACGACTACGCGCTGTCCACGGCCACCATGCCGGAGAACGCCGCACGGTACCGGTTCGATCTCCAGGTGGCCCGTTCGTCGGCGGAGGTCACGCAGTCCACCGATGTACGCACCAGTTGGAGCGTTCCGGCCGATGTCCGGACCGGCGACATGCCGGCCGACTGGAAGTGCCTGGTCGACACGGGCAACGGCTGCCGGGTGCTGCCGTTCGTACAGGTCTCCTACGACCTGCCGGTGGACGGGCTGGGCTCGCTACCCGCCGGCGCGTCGTCGGGCACCGTCCACCTCGCGCACGTGGCCGGGATGAGCGGCGCGTTCACGAAGGTGACGGCCGACATGTCGTTCGACGGCGGCGCGACCTGGACACCGGTGGCGGTGACCGATCAGGGCGGAGGGTCGTTCGGGCTCGGGTTCACCGTTCCGGCCGGCGCCACGTTCGGCGCGCTACGGCTGCACACGGAGGACGAGCTCGGTGCGACGTTCGATCAGACCATCCAGCACGCGTTTGCCGTGCGCTCCTAAGGGAAGGGAACCAACAGTGAGGTTACGTATGGCGGTGCCGCTCGTAGTAGCGGCTGCGCTGGTTGGCGGGGTGGTGGCGGCATCAGCATGGCCGGCCGACGCGGCGCCCACGGCTCGGGCGGCGTGTGCGACGGCGGCCCCGGGGCAGGCCCGGTGTCTGGCGCTGGTGCGGACGGCAGCCGCACCGAAGGCGGCATCGGCACTGCCGCCCGGGCTGGGGGCGGGTGATCTGGAGGCCGCGTACAACCTGCCCATCGCGCAGGGGGCCGGCCAGACGATCGGCATCGTGGACGCCTGGGACGACCCGACCGCGGAGGCCGACTTGGCGGTCTACCGCAGCACGTACGGTCTGCCGGCGTGCACCACCGCGAACGGGTGCTTCCGCAAGCTCAACCAGCACGGCGGTCAGGACACGTACCCGCGGGCGAACGGCGGGTGGGCCGTCGAGACATCGCTGGACCTGGACATGGTTTCCGCGGCCTGCCCGCAGTGTCACATCGTGCTGGTCGAGGCTGACTCCTCCGGCATCGACAACCTGGCGGCGGCAGTGGACACCGCAGTTGCTGCGGGCTCCGATGTGGTGTCCAACAGCTACGGCACAGGCGAGTTCAACGGCATGCAGGACTACTACGCTCACTACCAGCACGCCGGGCACGTAATCCTCGCCTCCACCGGCGACTCCGGCTTCACCTCGGCATCGTTCCCCGCCGTGGCGCCGGGAGTGGTCGCGGTCGGCGGCACCAGCCTGCACCCGGCCGACAACGCGCGCGGCTGGACGGAGCAGGCGTGGTCGGGGGCGGGCAGCGGCTGCTCGGCCTACGTGCGCAAGCCCGCGTACCAGGACGACGACCACTGCCACATGCGCACCATGGCCGACGTTTCCGCGGATGCCGACCCCGACACCGGCCCGGCCGTCTACGACACCACGCCGAACCCGGAGGACATCCCGCCGGGGTGGCTGATCGTCGGTGGCACCAGCGCGTCCTCGCCGTTCGTGGCCGGTGCGATCGGCCTGGCCGGAAACGCCGACACGTTCACCACCCGCCACCTGTACCGGCACGCGAGCGGGCTGTTCGACGTGGTCGGCGGGTCGAACGGCTACTGCGGCGGCGATTACCTGTGCACCGCCACGCCGGGCTACGACGGCCCGACCGGCATGGGCTCGCCGAACGGTATCGGCGCGCTCTAGCTGGGTAATCCGGTTTTGGCCGCCCGGCATCACATAGATGACCGGGCGGCCAACACCGGATCCATGGGCAGTGGCGGTGGGATAGATCATCGTCGACCCGCAAGGCAGTCCGCCTACCGGTTCAGCCCTTCCGATCAGCCCGTGCTGGCGAGGCGTTGTGCCTCGGAGATGGCCCAGGCGGCGTTGACGAGTCCGATGTGGCTGAACGCTTGCGGAAAGTTGCCGAGCAGCTCACCCGTTCGCGGCTCGACCTCTTCGGCCAGTAGGCCGACGTCATTGACGAAGGCCACCGCCTTCTCGAAGACGGCTCGGGCGCGTTCGACCTGGCCGGACTTGGCCAACGCTTGGGCCAGCCAGAACGTGCAGAGCAGGAATGTGCCTTCCTCGCCGGACAATCCGTCGACGCCTTCCTCGGCGCGGTAGCGGTACACGAGGCCGCGGTCGTCGGTCAGTCGTTCGGCGATCGCGTCAATCGTGGCGAGCATGCGTGGATCGTCCGCGGGCAGGAACCCGACGATCGGCATCATCAGGTTGGACGCGTCCAGGGTCGTCGATCCGACGTACTGCGTGAACGCCCCGGCCTCGTCACTCCAGCCGTCGCGCACGACGGTCTCCCAGATCTCGTCACGCGTGCGCTTCCACTGCTCGACCCGGTCGGCGGCGTCGAGCAGGCCGGCCAGCGAGATCGCCCGGTCGAGGGCCACCCAACACATCACCTTGGAATACAGGAAATGCTGCGGGTCGCCGCGGACCTCCCAGATGCCCTGGTCCTTCTCCCGCCAACTGCCTGCGGCCGCGTCGGCGCACGCGATCAGGAATCGCTTGGTGTCGTCGTCGATATCGCCGAGTTGGTCGGCAAGCCGGTACGCGGCACCGAGCAATTCGCCGTACACGTCGATCTGTTGCTGGTTCCAGGCGCCATTGCCGACGCGCACGGGGCGGCTGTCGCGCCAGCCTTCCAGATGCGGGAGTTCGCGCTCGGTCAGGTCGTGCTCGCCGCCGATGCCGAACATGATCTGCAGGCCCGCGTCCGGCCCGATGCCCGACGCCGCCGCGGTGGCGAGGAAGGCGAAGAAGTCGTCGGCCTCGTCCGGGCACGCAGCAACCCACAGAGCCTCCATGGTGAAGCTGGCGTCGCGGACCCACGAGTAGCGGTAGTCCCAGTTGCGTTCGCCGCCGATGCCTTCGGGCAGCGAGGTGGTGGCCGCGGCGACGATCGCGCCGCTCGGCTGGAACGACAGTCCCTGCAGCACGCGGCCACTGTGGTGCACGAGGTCGGCCCACGGTCCGTCGTAGGACTGGTGCAGCGCCGACCATGATCGCCACGCGTCGATGGTGTTGTCGATCTGCGCCGACAGCTCGTCCGGGGACCAGACGCGGGCAGGCACCTCCTCCAATGTCGAGCGGTGCAAGGCGAAATGCATCGCGTCGCCCTCACGCAAGGTCGCGCGTCCGTGCGCGCGCGACTTGCCCAGGCGAAGCGGCAGCGGAGTGGTCAGCACGAGCCAGTCGGCACCGCCCCGGGCGGTAACCCCACCGTCCACAGTGGACAGCAGTGGCACCACCAGGCCGTACTCGGGTCGGGGCTCGTAGGAGATATCGACTTCGACTTCGCCTTTGGTGCACGTGGCGCGGCGTACGAGCAGGTGCGGTGCGTCGCGGCCGAGGCGGTGGCCACCGTTGTCGGGACCCATTGCCAGCAGATCGGTGAGCGCGAGCGTCCCGGTGGCCGTGGTGAAGGTCGTCTCCAGCACGAGCGTCCGGTCGACGTAACGGCGGGTGACTTTCGCCTTGCCCACCGGCTGAATCTGCCAGTGACCGGCCTGGTCGCCGAGCAACCGGCCGAACACGGACGGGCTGTCGAAGCGCGGAAAGCTCAGCCACTCGACCGATCCTGCGGTACTCACTAGCGCGCTGGAGTGGCGATCCGAGAGCAGGGCGTGGTCGGCGATTGCGGTACCGGACATGGTGGTCCCCCTCTTCGACGTCTCGTGAATGCAGACTCGCGAGGTTCGCCGACGTTACAACCGTAACGCCCGAGCCGGTCTCGGGTGACACAGGCCGCGTAACTCCTCCGGGACGAGCTCGTCGTTCGGCTGCAGGTACAACCCGGGCTCCATCGTCAGCGCGTAGTGCTCCTTCAGTACCCCGTCGCTGTAGGCCTCGGGACGGGAGTGGCCGCAGTCGTGGACGTTGACGTTCTCGACGCCCATATCCATCAGCAGGTTCTGACCCGGGTGCGCACCACGCCGTCGTTGCGTGCCCAGTGCAGGATCGCGGTGCGCTCGCCGCCGCCGACCGCCGAGCTGCACCCGACGGTGTTGCCGTTGACGCGCGCCCGCCACTCGAAGGCGCGTCGATCACCGCTCCGGGGTGGATAGGTCGCTCGCCAGCCGGCGCGCGACATCCTGGAAGCCCAGGATCGTCGCGTCGATCGCGTCCTGCAGCGCAATCTCCCAGGCAGCCTTCATCCCGGCCGAGTCGTCATGGTGCGGAGGCTGACAGTTCGGCCACCTGGACGTTGCGGTTGGTGGCGTCGTGGGAGCCGGTGATGAGAAGCCTCAGCCACGGGGCGGTTGTCGGGGTCCCGGCGGTAGTGACGGCCGCGTTGGGGGCTGATGTAACGGTGGCGATGGTGGTCCAGGTCTGCCCGTCAGCTGATGTCTGGATGGAGTAGTCCGTGGGCCCGTACCCGGAGCGCGGGGTCATGGTGACCGACGCGATGGTGACCGACGCTCCGAAGTTGACGCCGAGTGCGACGGGGTGCTGGGGGGTGGGGCCGTTCCCGGCCGTGGCCGGACCGCCCGAGACCCAGAACGTTCCCGTACCGCCGTCGACCGCCAGGCGTGGTGGGAATGACGTCTGGCTGGAGTCGGCGAATGCGGCCGGGAAGGGCGCGCCGACCGGGTTCAGGGCCAGGTTGTCGGAGTAGAGCAGCTGTTCCGTGCCGGTCCCAGACACGTGCGTCGAGGTGGTGGCGGTAAGCGTGAGCTGTCCGGTGCCCGTGGCCTGGCCGGCGTTGGTGAGGACAACGGTCGCCGCGGCAGTGCCGCTCGCCGGCACGGTGACATGCGCACTTCCGAGCGTGGCGCTCACCCCGGCCGGAGCCTGCGCGGTGAGGTCGATGTCGAGCGGGTGCGCGGCGTTGTTGGCCAGTGTGAAGCGTGCCTCGTTCCAACCGCCCCTGGCCAGCGGCGCGGATGGCTGCGCCGCAGCGATGGTGAAGAGCGGCTGCACCGGAATCGTCGCCGTGTTGGTGGCGATGCGCGACTGATCCGTCGCCGTGTAGGAAACCGTGGCGGTGATGTCGGCGCCCGTCGCAGTGTCAGGCGCGACCGTGCCGTAGAGGTCGACGCGGGTGCTCGCGCCTGGGGGCAACGCGTCGAACGCCGGGGCGCTACTCGGTAACGTCCAGCCAGCGGGCGCTTTCAGCGTGAGCGCCGCGCCGGTCGCCGAGCCCTGACCGCGGTTGAGCATCGTCACCCGCAGGGTCAGCGGCTCACCAGACAATGCTGGGGCGAGGGGTCGGACGTCGAGCACGACCGAAAGCGTCTGGCCTGCCTCGGTCAATGCGTCGCCGGCTGCTTGCCGCATCTCGTCGATCGCGTTTCGGATGTCGGCGGGCACGCCCGTGCCGGGCCTGAGCAGCGTCAGCGCGTGCTGTGCGGCAGCCGCGGACGCGGCGACCGCATTGGTGTCCGGGTCCTGCGCCGTGTCGGCGCCGATTGCGTCGGCCAGTTGGTCGATCACGTTGGCGGAAGCGCCGGTGAGGCGCTCCGCCTCTGCGGTGGTGATACGACCCTCAGCACGCCACGACGCGATCGACGCCTGAAGATCCGTCACTGTCGAGCGGGCGGAGAGCAGATGCGCGTACTCGGCGCCGGCGAGCGTGAGCCGGCCACCGACGACGCGAGCAACGGTTGTCTCGCCTGGGGCGATGACGCGGCTGGCGGTGTGTGCCGTGCCGTCCGGTGCGACGTACGTCGTACTGCTGTGGGCCGGCGTGGTGCCCAGGTTCGTGAGAACCGCTCGGTTCTCACCGTCCTGACGCGCTTGCAGCTGACCATCCGACCTTACGAAGAACCGCAGCGTTTCCTGCTCCGCGGCGGGTGCCGCCAGCGTCGGGGAGAACGTCGCCGTGGTGCCGTCGAGGCGCGCGGCCTCGATCGGTACAGGAGCGCCGCGGACGTCTCCGACCGCGATGGGAGTGGTGCCTGGCCCGCTCCACCGGGCGACGGCGAGCCGATCGGTGTCGTCGGGAGCCTTCATGGCGAGCGCCGACCAGCCGTCCGGAACCGAGGGCTGCGACACCACAGCGGCGAGCTGCGCTGCGGTCTGGTGGTCAAGATCCGGCAGCAGCGCCGCGCCCCGATTCCCAGATCCGGTTGCTGCCGATCCGACAAGGCCCAGCACGGTGTCGTCGCTGTCGGCGTTGGTCCCGTTGGTGACGGTGTTGGCGGTGATCCCGCCTCCGCCGGCCACGATCATCGCCATCTTGTCGCCGACGTCGACCCAATTGCCCGGCAGAGCGCCGGCGCCTTGGCCGCCGGAGGAGTAGACCGGGCGCGGGCCGGTGAGGTTCGGGATCTGGTCGAGGTAGTAGTTGAATGTCGGCCCGGTGCCCCGGTCGAGCAGCAGCGTGGTGCCGTCGGCGAAGGCGGCCATCGCGACATCGCGCGAGCCGATGGTGCCGGCGGTGGCGAACTCGTTGCTCGCGCATGCGCAACTGTGTGCGCCGACCTGGGTGCCCCTGGGCTGAGCGAACAGGCTCGTCGGTGCAACGAGAGTGGTGACCGGGTCGGATTGATCGTCGCGCGAACGCGGCACCCACACCGCCATCGGGCTGTCGCTGTCCCACGACATGGACGCGAACGCGCTGGTCAGCCGACCACCGGTCACCGATACGTCCGGCCAGCTGTGCACGCCGTCGCCGGCCGCGTAGTCGGCTTCGTATTGAGCCTGCGTCGGACTCGGCGACGAAGTGAACAGCTGGTGATCCCAGAAGTCGCCGGCGACACGGCGGATCATCATGCTTTCGTAGCCGAGCGAGCTCTCACCAGCGATCGACCCGTCGCCGGTTCCGTCCTGGCGACGCGCGACAAGTTGCAGGGCACGGGATTCAAGGACCGATGCCGCCGGCACCTGGAAACGTGTGGCGATCAGACCGAGATAGTCCAGGTGCTGGAAGTCCTTGCTGACCCAGTCCTGTCCGCCGGCCGGGACGATGTCGCCGTCGTCGATGGTCTGCGGCCCGATGATCGAGTCCCAGATCTGCCGGGTCCGGAAGGACAGGGCCTGCGGCTGTGGCAAGCCGGCCTGCCCGTAGAAGATCGCGGCATCGTTGACGAGCAGGTGGGTCACCATCTGGTAAGTGATGTTGTAGAACCCGTGGTTCTCCAGCGTCAGATCGGGATTCAGGTTGCTCGTCGTGATCCAGTCGCTGAGCGGTTTGCCGTCGACAACTTCCCCAGACGCCTTGTCGCCGGGGATCGATGAGGCGTTCAGCGCGAACCGGATGGCCGTCTGCTCCCAGACAGTGCGATTCGGATCGTCGGGGAACATCACAGCGGCGAGTGCGGGAGTGGGCGCGTCCCACGCCGACGTCTCGCCGCCGGTGTCGCCCGGTGCGGCATCCGGTGCTGGAGTGGTTACCAGCAGGTTCGCCTCGCTGGTAACAACCCGCTTCACCAGCGCCTGGGTGTCCGCGTCGAGCTGGTCCCAGATGAGGTATGCCGCATCACCCCATAGGTAGGTCTCGAGCGAGAACTCGAACGTATTGCCGGCACCCCATGTGTTGTAACCGGCACCGGAGAACACATTCGTCAGCGCCGTGTAGCGGATCGATCTGATGAGGTGATCCAAGAGGGTGGCGCGTGGTACTCCGCCGAACGATGCCGCGTCGGGCCGGGCCGTTAGCAACGTCGCGTATACGTAGTCGATGTTTCCGGTTCCCCGCGGCTGGGTGACGCCCGCGCCGGTCGCCAGGAAGCGCCCGGTGTCTGGGTCAGGGATGTCGGATGTCCGCCAGAACGTTTCGGAGAACGGGACGAACTTCGTCATTATCTGTAGGTCCAGCGCGGCCTTGTCTCCGTTGCTGAGCACTGAGTACGGGTTGGGAGGCGCGCCGGTAGCCGACGCGGACGGTGCACCGTTGGCTGGCTGCGGGGCGAAGCCCAGCGCGGACCCGGCCATGACGAGCGCGGCTGCGGAGGCGAGCAGGCGGTGCCGTCTTCGACCAGGGCGTGCAGGGACCGTCGACGACAAGATCGTTGTGCGGGTGCGGACGGCGTTGAGCGAGCCGGGCATGTGCGCTCCTAACCTCGGGGTCGGTTAGTCGGGCGGATCAGTTTCGATGGAGCCGGTATCGCCTGACGACGTCTTCGTCGATGTCGATGTCGATGCCAAGACCGGGGCCGTCCAGCGCGGTTAGCCGGCCGGTGTGCGGCACTACGCCTGTTGGGTGGCATCGTGCTCGGGCGAGGAGAGTTGCCACGTGAGCTGCGGTCGCGGTGACCAATACGGCCGCAGCCGGCGCTAGCCGGATCGTCGCCCTCATCGGCCGCACCGGAAATGGTAGTTGCCAGAGCCGACGTCGAATTGCGCGTAGCCATCGGCGATTCCGAGCGATTTGATGCCGGGCGCCTGGTCGGCCGGTTGGCCGCCCTCGGTCACCACCGAGCAGTTGGCAACGGGCACGTCGACGGTCGCAGTGGCGTTGCCGGGCACCCGGACGTTGAGGTTGAACGCCGTGGTGTCGGCCGTCCACGAGACCGCGATCTGGCCGTATACCGTGTCGATGGTCGCCGAGGCCTGGCTTGGCGTGGCCATCGGGTAGGGCTTGATGATGCTGTGCTGGTAGCCCGGGGCCTGCGGGTCCGGTGAGATACCGGCGACGTCTTGGTAGAACCAGGCGTCGACGCTTCCGAACATCGGGTGGTTGTGCGAGCGTGCGTTGAGCCCCCACGCCTCCCACAAGGTGTCGGCGCCGGCCTGGAGCCACTGACCCCAGCTCGGGTAGGTCGTCTGGTTCGCGATTGCGTGTGCGAGATCGGCGTGTCCGTTGCTCGTGAGTACGTCGAGCAAGGCGGGCGTACCGAGTATTCCGGTGTTCAGGTGTTCGCCGCGCGCGGTGACGTCGTCCACCAGTCCTTGCAAGACGGATGCTCGGTACTCATCAGGCACCATGCCGAACTCGAGTGGGATGGCGTTGGATGCCTGCCGGTAGCCGGGATCAGTCGCCGTCCGGTATTGCCCGGAGATGGGATCCAGGAAGAGCTCGTTGAATTTTGTCTTGATGAGATCCGCAGTTGACTCATAGCTTGCCGCGTCGTCGGAGTGCCCGAGCGCGGTCGCGATATCGGCCATTACCGTGGCCTGCTGGTAGATGTAGGCCGTAGAACTCAGTCGTCGATCTTCCGGGGCCGTACCGTAACCGGGCGAATTCCAGTCACCATAGACGCTGGCCGGCCCAATACCGTCGTTGAGGCTGCCGATCTGCCATTGCATGTACTTGGTGAGTGAATCGTAGTGCGACTCGAGCACGCCACGATCGCCGTATCTGACGTAGAGGTCCCAGGCCACCAGTGGGAACGCGGCGGTCCACTCGGGTGCTTGAGCGCCGTAACAGCAGCCGTCCCGGATCGGATCGATCTTCGAAATGGAGCCATCACTGCGTTGGCTGTCCTGTACATCATCGAGCCACTGCGCCAGGAATGCGTCCATGCCGAAGTTGTCGGTCATCGACGGCGTGATCAGTTGGGTGTCGGCGGTCCAGCCGTTCCGCTCGTTTGCCGGGTCGATCGCCGGGTAGCCGAGCAGGCCGTTGAGCGTTGTTCGTTGCATCGCCTGGTGAATCTGGCCGTAGAGGGCGTCCGATGAAGAGAACGCTCCCGTGGTCGGCACCGAGCTATGGACCACTCGCCCGATCACTGCTCCCGGTTGGGGTGGCGCGTCAAGACCGTCCAGTTGGACGTAGCGGAACGACTTGAACGTGAATGAGGGTTCCCATGTCTCGACGCCGGAGCCACCGAAGATGTATTCGTCGCGCTGGAAGCGTGAACGCGGTCCGGGATTGGGGATCGCGTAGACGGTGCCGTCGGCGTTCAGCTTCTCGCCGTACTGAATCGACACCTTCGCGCCCGGCTGTCCGGCAGTTGTCAGGCGGATCCACCCGGTGAGCGTGCGCCCCATATCGACCACGTAGCTGCCCGGCTTCGGCTGCTTCACGGCGACCGGCGTTACGTCCTCGGCGACGGTCACCGGCTCGACCGACTCCGCAACGAGGCGCCCGCCGGGTGCTGGCAGGACCGTGGCGGGCTGCCATCCCGTGACATCGAAGCCCGGCTGATCCCAGCCGACCGGATTGCGACGCGCGTCGTAGGTCTCGCCTCCGAAGACTGGCTGGCCGCTGGCGCCACCGGTGGCGGCGAACGTCGTCGGGCCGGAGGTACCGAGCTGCCAAGTGTTGTCGGTCTTGATCGTGGTGCTGGTGCCGTCGGCGTAGTCGATCACTAGCTGCATGAGCAGCTTGGGCGTGTTGTAGTAGTAGAACCCCGGCGCCAGCGCGACAGCGACTGCATTCTGCCCGGTACGGATGTCGGCTGTTACGTCGTAGGTGGCGTAGAGGACGGTCTTGTCGTATTCCGTGTAGGCGGGATCCAGGAGACGGTCGCCGACCTTCTGCCCGTTGAGGCGCAGCGTGTAGTTGCCCAGTCCGGTGATGTAGGCGCGGGCGCGCGTGATGGGCTTGGCGGCGGTGAACTCCTTGCGCAGCAGGGGTCCGGCGACCTGGGCCGGGGGAGCTACGGTGACTTGCTGTTTCCATGGTGCGATGCCGTACGTGCCGAGGTCCAGCGCGTCCGGCCAGGTCGAGTCGTCGAAACCCTGCGCTTGCCAGCCGGTAGCTGCTGTGTTGGCCGCCTTGGCAGATCCGCCGGTGTCGATGACCAGCGGATCGCCGCTGGTGAAGCTGATGCGCAGACGGGCGATGAGGCCGGCCGCGCCCGCGCCCTGGTTGGTCGCGGCCAACGCAAGCACGTTCGCGCCAGGTGTCAGCGAAGCGGCGACGTCCTGTCGCGCTGCTTTGGTCCAGTCGCTGCTCGCCGCGACCTGGGTGCCGTTGAGGTAGGCGGTGACCTGGTTGTCGGCGGTCGCGGTGAGCGTCGCGGATGCGATGGTCCGGTCGCTCGGCACGTCGAAGTCCAGCCGGAAGTACCGGGTACCGGACGGAAAGCCCTGTGCCAGATTGCCCTCGGGGTACCAGATCCACTCGTCGCCGTTGAGGTCCGGCTGCAGGTCGACGCTCGGCGGTCCGATCCAGTCGGCTGTCCATTCGGCGGGGTGCATGATCGCGGTCTCCCACCAGGCTGGTGGACTCCAAGCGGAGGGTAGGCCGTCGCCATCCCAAATGCGGACCTCCCAGTAGTACCGTGTGCGCGAGGCCAGGTCGGGACCGCCGTATTGCACGTTCACGGACTGGCCAGAGTTCACTTTCCCGGAATCCCAGACGTCGCCTTGGGATTTGGCGAGGTCGGACGGACTGGATGACACGAGGATCTGGTATGCCGTTTGTTTCTGGTCACGGTCCGGTGAGCTGAGCTGCCAGCTCAGCCTGGGTCGCGCCACGTCGATGCCCAAGGGGTTGTGGGCGTACTCGGTGGTCAGTTGCCGGACCTTGACCGAGCTCTGGCCGGCCGGCGTGGCCTGCGCCGAAGCCGCGAGTCCGGCGACGGACAGGAGGGCGATGAGGCCAGCGGAGATACGGCGGAGTGATCGCATGGGGGGCTCCGTGTGGGTGGGAGTTCAGCGGCGGTAGCGCTCCACGACCGACTCGTCGATCTCGACGCCGAGACCGGGGCCGTGAAGCGCGGTGAGCCGGCCGTCGTGCGGAGTGACCGGCTGCCGTGCGAGTTCGTGCTGCATCGGGTTGGGAAGCGGTTTGACCTCGATCTGGCGGCAGTTGGGTGATGCCAGCGACAGGGCGAGGCTGGCTGCGGTGACGATGGCGCTCGACCACGCGTGCGCGTTGATCTCGATTCCGTACGCCTGGGTATGGGCGGCGGCGGCGAGCCAGCCGGTGATGCCCTCGCAGCGTCCGGGGTCGACGCCGACGACGTCCGCGGTACGGTCGGCGAGGATGCGCTGGATGCCGCGTGGCGTCCATTCCCTTTCGCCGTAGGCGATTCTCGTCGACGTGCGGGCGCGCAGCTCGCGGTAGCCGGCCGGGTTGTCGGCGCCCAGAGGTTCTTCGATCCAGTCGATGTCGTACTGCTCGAACGCCTGGGTGCGCCGGATCGCAGTGCGAACGTCCCAGTGCAGTGTGGCGGCCAGGTCGACCATGATCGCCGGCGCCGGGCCGAGCTCGCGCCGCAGCGCGGCCACGAAGGCCTCGTCGCGGTCCGCGTCAACGCCCAGGCGTGCACCGCCGCGCTTGCCGAAGCCGACCTTGATGCCCACCGCGTTCGACGAGTGCACCCAGCCGGCCATCGTCGCGGCCATCGTATCGAGGTCGGAATCCGCTGCGTGGCAGCTGATCAGGATCGGCAGGTTGGCGTGGACCGCGCCGCCCAACAGATTGAGCACGTTGCACCCGAGCGACTTCCCGGCGAGGTCCCACAGGGCGATGTCGATGGCCGAGATGGCGAACGAGGCGATGCCGCCGTTTCCGTACCACCAGGTATGGCCGACTAGGGCAGCATGGATCGCCGCGTGTTCGGCGGGCTCGCGCCCGGTGACGAGCGGCGTGAGGCCGGCGACCAGCGCCGCGGCGGCGACGGTGGCCTCGGGCCACATGGTGACCGCCTCGCCCCAGCCAATCTGACCGTCGTCGCTGGTGATCCGGACGAGCAGCAGGTGCCGCGTGCTGCCGTGGTCGTTCGGCTCCGGGTAGGCGACCGGGATGGCGTCGACCGCGGCGATCTTCATGCGCGTTCCTCGAATGAGCCGGATGCCGCGCTGCGGTAGGCGAGCTCGAGCGCCTCGACGGTGCGCGCCCCGAGTTCGCCCGGCGCCGGGTTGTCGACGGAACGCCCGAGTGCCAGGTCGACGAGCCGCTGCGTCGCGAGTGCTCCGTCGTAGGCGCCCTCGCCCGGCTGGACGGGCAGGTCCGTCTGACCCGTATCGGGACGGAAAAGTGAGACGCGCTCGCGGAAGACGTCCACGTGGAACTGCCCGGCGCTGCCGACCGCCTCGACGGCCAGGTGGTGCTTGTTGCCGTCCGCGCCGGTGAACGCCGACGCCCCGCCGACGCTGGCGATTGCGCCACCGTCGAGCGACAGGGCCAGGGCGTCGTGCAGCTCGACGCGAGCTCCGAGCGACGACATCAGCCCGAACGCGCCGCGCACTCGAGCCCCGGTCAGCCACAGCGCGAGTGCGAGCGCGTGCGAGAGCTGGGCCTGCCCGTAACCGCCGCCGGAAACGGCCGGGTCGGTCCAGGTGCGCGACTCGGGGACGGTGTCGGGGCTGGCGTCCGGGTAGGCGCCGGTGTCGGAGAGCAGCTCGCGGGTCTGCGACGACATGGTGATCGAGATCTGCTCGACGTCGCCGATGTCGATCAGTGCGCGGGCCCGTTCGACCATCGGGGTGTAGTTCCATCCGAACGAGACGAGCAGGTGCCGCTGTGCGCGTTCGGCGGCTGCGACGAGATCCCACGCCTCGGCGGCCGTGAGCGTGAACGGCTTCTCGCACAGCACGTGGGCGCCGGCGTTCAGCGCGGCCTTCGCGTGTTCATGGTGCAGTGCGGTGGGGCTGGCGACCACGGCGATGTCGACCCCGGCGGCCAGGACGTCGCGGTAGTCCTCGCTGGCCACGGCGAAGCCGAACCGATCCTGGATGCGCTTGAGCGCCTCCGCGCCGTGCCGGCTCACGCCGACGAACTCGACGTCGTCGGAGCGGGTGGCCAGGCTGGGAAGGTGGGCCGCCACGGCCCAGGAACCGCAGCCGATCACACCGAGCCGCAGTCGCGTCACGTGCCGCCCCCCAGCCTCTGCCGCAACTGGTCGAAGCTGACCGCCACGATCAGCAGGCTGCCGCTGGCCACCTGCTGGTAGAAGCTTGAGACGTTGAGCAGCGTCAGGCCGTTGTTGAGGACGCCGATGATCAGCAGCCCGACGAGCGTGCCCTGCACGGTGCCGCGTCCGCCGGAGAGGCTGGCGCCGCCCAGCACTATCGCGGTGACCACCGACAGCTCCAGGCCGGTGGCCGCGTTCGGTGAGGCCGCCGAGAGTTGCGAGTCGAGGATCAACCCGGACACCGCCACCCCGAGCCCGCTCGCCACAAACCCGATGAAGATCATCTTCTTGGTGCGGACGCCAACCAGCCGGGCGGCGGTCGGGTTCGACCCGGCGGCGTAGAGCGAGCGTCCGAAGACCGTGTAGCGCATGGTCAGCACGGCGATGATCACGACGCCGATGAGCACCAGCACCGGCACCGGAATGCTGAGGAACGGCCGACCGGTGCCGAGACCGCCGAAGTTGGCCAGCGGGACGGTCGCGCCGTTGGCGCGCACCTCGGTGAGCCCGCGCAGCACGGCCAGCATGCCGAGCGTCGTGATCAGCGCGTTGACGCCGACGACGGTGACCAGGAAGCCGTTGACCACGCCGATGACGATGCCCGCGAGGACGGCGACCACGACCGACAGGCCGATCGTCTGCGTCTGGGCGACGGTGGCCATCACGACGCCGCAGAACGCTGCGCCGCTGCCGACCGAGAGGTCGACCTGTCCGGCGATGAGCAGCATCGTGCCGGGTACCGCGATGATGCCGGTGACCGCGATCGCGGTCAGCACGTTGATGATGTTGTCGCTGGTCAGGAAGTACTTGGACTGGACGGAGAAGAACACGAGCAGCCCCACCAGGACGGTGAGCAGCGCCGCTAGTTCCGGTACCGACCGCCGGCGGCGTGCCGCGGCCGCGTCGCCCACGTCGGCGACGTCGGCGACGTCTGCGTTCGGCTCGACGGTGCGGTTCATGACCTCGGACACGTTGGCCTCCATACGATGATCGCTCGAGCGAGGGGCCCCGCCCACGGCGGGATGCGAATCAGTCATCCGCCCGCCGCATCGGTGAGCATCTCGGTGGTGATCTCGTCGCCGCGCAGTTCCCGCACGACCGTCCCGCGCGCCATGACCACGGCCCGGTCGGCGAGCTGGACGACCTCCTCGTAGTCGCTCGTCGCCACGAGGACGGCGGTGCCCTGGGCGGCGAGGTCGCGCAGCACCCGGTAGATGTCGGCGCGCGCGCCGACGTCGACGCCGCGCGTCGGCTCGACCAGGGCGAGCAGGGGACTACCGCGTTCGAGCCAGCGAGCGAGCAGCACCTTCTGCTGGTTGCCACCGGACAAGCTCGCGATCGGCTGCTCGGCGCCGGCGACTGCCTGGATGTTGAGCACGTCGTGCCATCGTCCGAAGGCGGCCTTCTCGACCTGCGCGCCGATGAGACCGCGCCGGCCCAGCCGCGACCACGACGGCGCCGCGAGGTTCTCGCCGACCGTGCGGGCGAGCAGGACGCCCTCGCGGGCGCGGTCGGCGGCGAGGTAGCCCACGCCGTTCTCGATCGCCTGCCGCGGGTGATTGGCCGGCGGCCTGCCCAGCACCCGAAGGGTGCCCGACGTGAGAGCGCGGCGTCCGAACACGGCGTCGGCGACCTCGGCGGTGCCGCTGCCGATCTTGCCGTACAGGCACACCACCTCGCCCGGCGCCACCTCGAGGTCGATGTCGCGGAATGCGCCGTCCGCGGCCGCCCCCGAGAGGACCAGCACCGGCTCGCCCTGCGTGCGGGGACCCGCTGGGGCCGGCCGGGTCACCGCGCCGATGTCGCGTCCGACCATGGCGGTCACCAGGCTGCGACGATCGAACTGGCCGGCCGGCCCGGCGCCCGACACCGCCCCGTCGCGCAGCACGACGACGTCGTCGGCGATGGCGGCCACCTCGTCCAGACGGTGCGTGATGTAGACGAGCGCGACGCGGCGGTCGCGCAGCCGTCGTACGAAACTGAACAGCCGATCAACCTCTTCCGACGACAGCGCGGCGGTCGGCTCGTCGAGGACGAGGCATGTCGCGTCTTCGGACAATGCCCGTGCTATCTCCACGATCTGCCGCTCGCCGATCCGCAACGACCCGACGGTCGCGTCCAGGTCGAGGTGTACGCCCAAGCCGTCGAGTACCTCACGCGCCCGCCGCCGCAGCGCGCCCCAGCGGATTACGCCCCGCCGGGTCGGCCATTGTCCGAGGCTGATGTTCTCGGCGACGGTGAGGTCGGGTGCGTCGGACAGCTCCTGGAAGATCATCCGGATGCCGCGCCGCCGGGCCGACAGCGGATCCAGGCTGTGCACCGTGTCTGTGGCGCCACTGGGGGTTGAGAACTCCAGAGTGCCTGCGTCCGGGGCGTGCGCGCCGGCGAGGACGCGCACCAGCGTCGACTTGCCGGCGCCGTTCTCGCCGAGCAACGCGACGACCCGGCCGCCGGTGATGTCGATGTCGACCCCGTGCAGTACCTCGGTACCCGCGAAGGACTTGCGTACTCCGCGGGCCCGCAGCGAGAACGTGGGCGGGTCGGCCAAAGGCAACGACATCAGCAGGACGGGTGGTAGACGCTGTCGATGTTGCTGGCGTTGATGATCTGGTGCGGCACCAGCAGGTTCTTCGGGATCGTCTTACCGGCGATGGCATCGAGCAGGTACGGCACGCCGATCTCGCCGTAGCGTTCGGGGAAGTAGGCAGTGTCGCCGACCCACTGCGGGTTGGATTTCATGATGCACCACGAGGACGGGTCCGCTCCCTGCCCGGAGACATACAGGTCGTTGGTGCGTCCGGCGGTCTTGGCCGCCGCGAGCGCGCCCTCGATCGCGTCGTCGTTGATGCCTGCCACCACGATGTGGTGCGCCCCGGGAAGGGTGGTCAGCACATCGGTGAACGTGGTGCGTGCCTGGTCGATGCGGAACGCATTCTCGGTCTTGAGGTTCTTGATCTTGCCGCAGACCGACGTGAAGCCGTCTCGATAGCCGCCCATGCGCTCGGTGTTGACCTGCCCGGCGTCCGGCTCCTCCATCGACACGTAGGCGTCGTACTTGCAGTCGAACTTCTGCTTCATGTACGTGCCGAGCGCCTTTCCGGCGAGGAAGCCGGCGTAGCTGTTGTTCGCGCCCATGAACGCTGTCTGGCACGAGCCCTGCTCGATGTCGATCGCGACAACGGGGCCGCTCGGCCCGGCCGTGCAGATCGCGTCGGCGGACTTCGCGTCCGACTGGAAGTTCAGGTAGCCCTTGACGCCTTGGACCTTGAACGTCTTGGCGCAGGCGAGCGCCGTGGCGCCGTCGCCCTTGGAGTCGCAGTACACGAGCTGCGCGCCGGCGAGCTGCGCCTGCTTGCGGACGCTGTCGCTGACGAGCTTGGAGAAGGGAACCGAGTCGTCGAGGGCGATGAGCCCGATCTTGACTCCCTTTCCGCTGCCCGGCGTCGCCTGCCGGAACTGCACGGCGTCCTGCTCCTTCGTCTGGTCGGCAGTCGGCGCAGACACGGGAGCCGATGAACTCGACGGGCCGGTGCTCGCCTTGCCGGTGCTGCACGCGCTGAGCGCCAAGGCGGCCAGCGCACCTGCAACTGCCACGGTTGTCAGACCTGGTGGCATACGCATGGTGACCTCTCTCGGTGGCTGGTGCGGATTGCCGCGCCGGAATGGATTCCAGCCTTTCGTAGTCTGCTCGATCGGCCGTGTCAAGACCTATCCGGATTCGGACGGCGTCGTGTAACCCTTTGATAGTCGCGGAATCGATCGCTAATCAGATGCGATGAGTCGCTTGCTTGACCGGCGCAACCCTTCGTGACAGGCTGGCATCGATTCCAGACGGTAATCATGAGCCGAAATCCGGGTCGAGGGAGTGTGCATGGCCACCGAAGCCGCAGTGACCAGGCTCGACGAGCTGCCCAGCGCGCCGGGCCCCGTGGCGACACGGCCCGGGCGCCTCACGATCCGCCGTATCGAGACGATTCCGGTGCGGGCGCCGCTGGCGCGCGAGTTCCGGGGCAGTTACTACCGGATGACCCACCGCGCCACGCTGATCGTCCGGCTGATCACCGACGAGGGCGTGATCGGTGAGGCGTACGTCGGCGACGAGGACGCCGCGGCCAGGTCCATCGAGACCGTGCTGCACGACGAGATCGAGCCCCGCGTGGTCGGCCTGGATGCGATGGCCACGGAGTTGTGCTGGCAGGCGGCCTACCCCGCAACATTCGACATCCTGCGCGATCGCCGCATCGGACTGGTCGCCCTCGCCGCACTCGACACCGCCGTCTGGGACGCCGTCGGCAAGGCGCTCGGCCAACCACTGTGGCTGCTCTGGGGCGGGGCGCGCGCACGGGTGCCGATGATCGCCATCGGCGGCTACTACGGCGAACCGCTCGGCGCCATCGAGGACGAGGTCGCGTACTACCGCGACGAGTTGGGCATGGCCGGCATGAAGTTCAAGGTCGGCGGGCGTCCACCGGCCGAGGATGCCGAGCGGGTGCGCCGGGCGCGTGCGGCGGCGGGCTCGGACTTCGTGCTGTGCATCGACGCCAACCAGGGTTACCAGGTCGCGGACGCGGTCGACCTGTCGCGGCGCATCGCGGGGGAGAACATTCGCTGGTTCGAGGAGCCGGTGCACTGGCACAACGACCGCCGGGCGCTGCGCGACGTGCGCTACCTGGGCGGGATTCCCGTCTGCGCCGGGCAGAGCGAGGTGTCCTCCAGTGGCTGTCGTGACCTGATGGAGGCCGGCGCGATCGATGTGTGCAACTTCGATGCGTCCTGGTCCGGGGGCCCCACGGCGTGGCGCCGCACCGCGGCGATCGCGTCCGCGTACGACGTGCAGATGGGTCATCACGAGGAGCCGCAGGTCAGCGTGCACCTGCTCGCGAGCATCCCGCACGGCACCTACGCCGAGTGCTTCCACCCGGACCGCGATCCCTTCTGGTGGCGACTGATCGCCAACCGGCCGGAGCTCGCCGACGGCGAGCTGTCGCTGCCCGACTCGCCGGGTCTCGGCTGGGAGCTCGACTGGGACTACATCGCGCAACACCGGCTGGATCGATGAGCTGGCTGGACGATGGCCTCGGGGGCTCGCGGGTTCTCGTCACGGGTGCGGCCGGCGGTATCGGCCGGGCCGTGGCCGACGCGTTCGCGGCGGCGGGGGCGCGGGTCGTCGCGAGCGACGTGGCTGCTGACGGGCTCGGCCACCACGCCGAAGTAGCCGACCTACGCCATCCCGCCGAGTGCGAGCGGCTCGTTCGCGATGCCGTCGCGGCGCTCGGCGGCCTGGATGTCGTCGCGCACCTCGCCGGCGTACTTCGTCGGCGCGACCTCGACGCCGTCACCGAGGACGACTGGGACGCCCAGCACGACGTCAACCTCAAGGCGTCGTTCTTCCTGCTGCGCGCCGCCGGTGACCTGATGGTGCGGCAGGGCAGCGGCGGACGGCTCGTCGCTGCCACGTCGCAGGGTTGGTGGAGCGGCGGCTACGGCGGTTCGGCCGTGTACGCCGCGAGCAAGGGCGGCCTCGTCTCGCTGTGCCGGGGGCTGGCGCGCACGTACGGGCCGGCGGCGATCACCGTCAACACGGTCGCCCCCGGAGCGATCGACACGCCGATGTTGACCACCGACCTCGACGCCGACGCGCTGGACTCGACCATCGCGGCGACGCCGCTCGGCCGGCTCGGTACGGCCGACGAGGTCGCCGGCGCGGTCCTGTTCCTGGCCTCACGGCGCGCCTCGTTCGTCACTGCGGCGACCCTGAACGTCAGCGGCGGCTGGTTGGCGTACTGACGTGGAGTTTCTTGTGACGCTGAAACAGGATTGGGCAGTGCTGCGCGACCGTCCCGATCTGGACGACCTGATCAGCCGCGAGCGCGAGGTGGGACGCCGCCTCGTGGCCGAGGGGACGCTGGTGCGGATCTGGCGGCTGCCGGGCGAGCGGGCCAACGTCGGCATCTGGCGAGTTCCGGACGCCACGGCGCTGCACGCGGCGCTCGCCTCGCTGGCACTGTGGCCGTGGCTCGACGCCCACGTCGTGCCGCTCGCGACGCACGAACTGGAAGCGCCGTGAGGTCAATCCAGGTGCCACACCTCGACGGCCTCGACCAGGTTGCCGTCCGCGTCGGTGTGCGTGGCCAGAACGTCGGTGAACCATTGCGCCCACCGCTGGTTGACGTCGGTGGCGCCGACCTTGCCGAATGCAGTGGCGACATCCGGGTGGCACTCGGCATAGGCGATGACCGAGGTGCCGCGGCGGAAGAGCGTGTAGTTCCGTACGCCGGCGTCTTGGAGTTCGGCAACGAGATCCGGCCAGATCTCGGCGTGGCGCCGCTCGTATTCGGCTTCCTGCCCCGGGATGATCTCCATCAGAAAGCAGATGCGTTGCACGGATCCTCCTCGGCATGCACCCTACTGGAATGGATTCCGGGAGTGAACTCATGACCTCATCACTACGGCTGTCCGGCGCCGACTACACCTGGCCACTGCTACCGCACACCGCCGTGCTCGACCTGATCGCCGCGCTCGGCCTGCAGGCGGTCGACCTCGGCTTCATGGGCGACCGATCGCACATCCGGCCGGAGCAGCTGCACGGCTCGGTGCCGCAGGCCGCCGGGGCGGTGCGCGAACGGGTCGCGGCTCGCGGCCTGCAGGTGTCCGACGTCTTCGCGATCCCGTGGACCGACTTCGAGACCATGTCGGTCAACAACCCGGATCCGGTACAGCAGCAGCGGTCACAGGAGTTCTTCGCCGACGCGGTCGAGTTCGCGCGCATCGTCGAATCGCCAGGCCTGACCACCCTGCCGGGTGTGCTGTTCGCGGGCGACACCTTCGACGACGCCCTGGCGCGCTCGGCCGAGGGCCTGCGCCGCAGGGTCGAGACCGCCCAGGCGGCGGGGTTGGCCGTGTCGGTCGAGCCACACACCCAGTCGCTGATCGATACCCCGGAGAAGACGGGGCAGCTGCTCGACGCCGTGCCCGGGTTGTCGATCACCCTGGACTACGCGCACTACGTCTTCGACGGGGTGCCGCAGTCCGAGATCGACCCGTTGCTGCCGCACGCACGGCACCTGCAGATCCGTCCCGGTACGCCCGGACGCCTGCAGGTCACCGTCGCCGAGGACTCCATCGACTGGGCCTCGGTCGTCGCGCAGCTGCTGCGACAGGACTACCCGGGCTACCTCGCGCTCGAATACACCTGGCAGGACTGGCACGACTGCAACCGCGTCGACACGGTCGGCGAGTCCGCGCTGTTGCGCGACCTGCTCCTGGATGCGGCGGCGTGAGTCCACGGGCGGCGCGCCGGCCACGACGCGACGACTCCTTCGCCACCGCGACCTCGCTCGCCGACCGGGCCGGCATGCGCCAGGTCGCCGACCGCGCCGGGGTGGCGATGTCGTCAGTGTCGCGGGTGCTCTCCGGGCATCCGGACGTCAGCGCGTCCATGCGCGAGCGCGTCATGGCCGCGGTCGAAGAGCTCGGCTACGAGCCGAACATGCTCGCGCAGATGCTGCGCCGCGGCGCCACGCAGACGGTCGGCTTCGTCGTCGGCGACATCTCCAACCCGCTGCTCGCCCAGATCGCGCTCGGCGCGGAGGTGGCGCTGCGCGAGGCCGGCTACGCGATGCTGCTGACCAACTCCGTCAACGAGGCCAACCTCGACGCCACACACATCAAGCTGTTCCAGCAGCGCCGGGTCGACGGCCTGCTGCTGTCGGTCGCGGACGAGACCAGCGAAGACACGATCCTCGCGCTGGGACGCATCCCAAAGCCGTGCGTGCTCATCGACCGTGACCTCGAGCTCGACGAACCGGCGAGCGCTGTGCTGTCTGACCACCTCGACGGCATGACGCAGGCGGTCGAGCACCTCGTGGCGCTCGGGCACAAACGCATCGCGCTCGTCGCCGGCTCGCCGCACGTCCGCCCCACGCGCGAGCGCATCGCCGCGATCGAGGAGGCCGCCGTGGCGCATCGCGGCGTGCTGTGCCAGGTCCGCTCCGGGGCGTTCACCGAGTTGCACGGCGCCGCGGCCACCCGCGAACTGCTCGACAGCCGCCGCCCCCCGACCGCGATCATTGCCGGCGGCAACCAGATCCTGGTCGGCGTGCTGCGCGAGCTGGCCGCACGCGCGCTGCGCATCCCGGGCGACATATCGGTGGTCACTTGCGACGACGTCCCACTCGCCGAATTCCTCACCCCCGCGCTGGCGACGATCCGCCGCGACCCCCACGCCATGGGCACTACTGCCGCTCGACTGCTGCTTGCCCGCCTCGGCGGTGGCGAGCCGCAGACCGTGACCCTGCCCGCCACCTTCAGCGGCGCAGGCAGCTGCGCGGCCCCGCACGACTGACGAGGAGACACTGCACTTGACCGTCACGCCCGTACTCGCAACCACAGATCGGGTCGAGCTGCTCGAGCTGCTGCGCCGCATGCACGAGATCCGATTCTTCGAAGACACCGTCAAGGACTGGTTCACCCGCAGCCTCGTCCGCGGCAGCACTCACCTTTACCAAGGCCAGGAGGCCGTCGCCGTCGGCATCAGCGCCGCGCTCCGCCCCGGTGACACCTCGACCTGTACCTACCGCGGGCACGGCACCGTGCTCGCACAAGGAGCACCGCTGGATCGCGCGTTCGGTGAGATTCTCGGCAAGGCGAACGGCCTGTGCCGCGGCAAGGGCGGGTCCATGCACCTCACCGACATCAGCGTCGGCGCGCTCGGCTCCTTCGCCATCGTCGGCGCGCACCTGCCGATAAGCGCCGGCGCCGCGTGGGCGGCGCAAGTGCTCGGCACCGGCGCTGTCAGCGTGACGTTCTTCGGCGACGGTGCCGCCAACATCGGAGCATTCCACGAGACCTTGAACATGGCCTCGGTGTGGAGGCTGCCCGTCGTCTTCGTCATCGAGAACAACCTCTACGGCGAGTACTCCCCGATCGCCTCGACGACCGCCAACCCCGTCCTGGCCGAGCGCGCCGCGAGCTATGCGATGCCCGGGGTGCGCGTCGACGGCAACGACGTCCTCGCCGTCCGGGCCACCGCGCGCGACGCGGTCGAACGGGCCCGCTCCGGTCACGGGCCGACCCTCATCGAGGCCATGACCTACCGTCAGCTCGGCCACTCCCGATCCGATCCGGCCAAGTACCGGCCCACCGGTGAGCTGGACGCATGGATGGCGCGCGACCCGCTCCTGATCGCTGAACGGCACCTGCGCGAGCTCGGTGTCGTCGACGACGAACTGGAGGCGCTCCGTGAGACGGCCGCGACCACGGTTCGCGAAGCAGCGCAACGCGCCATGTCCTGGCCCGACCCGGATCCCGCAGAACGCTTCGAAGACGTATGGGTGGCCTGATGACTACGCCTGTGGCGCCGACCCGCGAACTGGTCGAGACCAACTACCGCAAGGCCATTGCCCGGGCGCTCGCCGACGAGCTTGCCGCTGACGAACGCGTCGTCTTTCTCGGCGAGGATGTGGGCGCCGCCGGTGGCGCGTTCAAGGCCACCGAAGGCCTCAAAGAACGCTTCGGAAACCGGGTGCGCGACACCCCCATCGCCGAGCAGGCCATCGTCGGTACCGCCATCGGCGCTGCGCTCATGGGGCTCCGCCCGATCGCCGAGATCATGTTCGCCGACTTCGCCGGTGTGTGCTTCGACCAGATCGTCAACTCCCTGGCGAAGTATCGCTACACGAGCGGCGGGCAGGTGCGCGTACCGGTCACCATCCGGATGGCCAACGGCGCCGGCGCTGGATTCGGACCTCAGCACTCCCAACAGGCCGAAAACTGGTTCCTCAACGTGCCCGGCTTGAAGATCGTCGTACCCGGCACGGTCGAAGACCTCTACGGACTCTTGCGCTCGGCGATTCGCGACGACGACCCGGTACTCGTCTTCGAACACAAGAACCTCTTTGGCGTCAAAGGCCAGTTGCCCGTGTTGGCCGACGATCGCTACCTGGTGCCCATCGGCGTCGCCGACATCGTCCGTCGGGGCTCCGACATCACGATCGTCGCCACACAGCAGATGCGTCACCGGGCCGTGGCCGCGGCGGACGACCTCGCCAGTCAGGGCATCTCCGCCGAGGTCATCGACCCGCGCACGCTCGTCCCCTTCGACATCGCCACCGTCGCCGAATCACTGAGCAAGACGTCACGGCTGCTCGTCGTCCAGGAAGGACCGGCCGCAGGAGGCTGGGGGGCAACGCTCATCGCCCGCATCGCCGCCGAACACTTCGAACTCCTCGACGCGCCGCCCACCCTGCTGGCCAGCGATCCGACGCCCGTCCCGTACGCCGCCGCCATGGAGGACGCCTGGCTGCCCGACGCGATCCGAATCCGCGCCGAGGTCGAGCGGGTCGTCAAGTACTGATTTGGACGATGACAGCGATCGCCCGGCGTCAGGGCTTGACCGCACCGCCAGCAACGGGTGACGTGAACGGTCCGCAAGCGGATCGGCGGGACACCTGAAGCCGGGTCTATCGCGCTAACCGTATTTCCGGACGCACAGCTCTGCGACAGTCCCGACCGGCCGGCTACCCGGGGTCATGGCGCGAACCCTCGGCAGACGGGCGGCCGAACGCGGTCAGGACGGCCCCATTTCTCGCGGGCAGCCGCGCGGGCGTCCGCAAGGTTCAGTGCGAAGCGTCATGGCCTGCCTCCGGAAATGACGCGCAGATCTGCGTCCCGCTGCCTGGACGGCTCAGGATCCGCATGGTGCCGCCGAGCAGTTCGACGCGAGCCTGAAGCCCGGCCAGGCCGCTGCCTCGGGTCGGGTCGGCGTCACCGACGCCGTCGTCGTGGATCTCGACGACGAAATCGCTACCTGCCCAACGCGTTGTCACGCGTACCGCGCCAGCGGCGGCATGCTTGCCGACGTTCGTCAGCGCCTCGGCGATCAGGTAGTACGCAGCGATCTCGATCCGCTCTGCGCAGCGGCGTGGGCTGATGTCGAGGTCGACCCTGAGCGCGGACGTGTGCGCGAGTGTCAGCACGGCGCTCGGCAGGCCGTATGTCGCAAGCGCCACGGGGTGAAGGCCGGCGGTCAGCGCTCGCAGGTCCTCCAGTCCGGACTCGACGTAGTCGCGTGCCTCGCCGAGCAGGCGCCGGGCCCGATCTGGTTCGCGGTCGAAACACTGCTCGGCGAGCTGTAGATCGAGCAATGCGCTGACCAGCCGCTGTTGTGAGCCGTCGTGGATGTCGCGGGCCAGCCGGTGCCGCGCCGCATCGGCAGCGACGAGCGATGCGCGCAGTTCATCCAGCCGCAATCGCGCGGACCTCGCCTCACCGGATGAGCCCGAGGCGGGGGAGGAGATCACATCTGTGCCCATAGCGGCACACGCTAGGTGTGGGTGGGCTGCAGAAACATTCACCAAGTGGTCATGTTGCTCGGGTGTCAGCTGGCTCCTGGCCAGTTGGACGAGACACGGGCCAACTCCGTGCGGTTCGCTACGCCCAACTTCGCGTAGACGTGTGACAAGTGCACCTTGACGGTGCTTCGGGAGATGAACAGCTGCGCAGCGATCTGGACGTTGGTGAGACCGCTCGCCGCAAGGCGTGCCACTTGCTCCTCCAGCGGGCTCAAGCCGCCGATGCCGCTGTGGCCCCGGCGGTGCGGGCCGCGTCCCCGGCGCGCGTAGGTGGCTGCCTCCTCCAATGGCAGGCTGCCGCCCTGCTGGGCCGCAGAGTCGTATCGTTCGGCGCCCAACGAATCACGAGCGGCCGCGACGTACGCGGACCAGGTACCTGTCTCGCTGGGGACACGGACGGCTCCCAACGCCTGGCGCGCACGGTAGGCCGCGGCGAACAGCCGGGCGGCGAGCTCCGCCCGATTCGTCGAGGCCGCCGCGGCGGCGATGACCTCGATCGCGGCGAGGGCATCGACGCGCCAGTGATGCTCGCTCAGCACCGCGAGTGCGTCCTGTGCAAGGGACTCAGCTCTCGCCACGTCACCTTCGAGAATCACGGCTCTGGCGAGGCCCGTCCGCGCAATCGCCAGCGCGCGGCGGTTGCCGAGTCGTTGCGCGATATCGCTGAGTGCCTCGCTGTGCGCGCGAATCGCCGCCGGGTCACCCTCGGCCACCGCGACGCGCATCAGCACCTCCTGCGCGTGCCAGGCGAGATACCCCGCGCCCTGTTCCTCCTGGGCGTAGAGCCGGTTGGCCCAGCTCTTCGCGGTGTCCAGGTCGTCGGCGGCCAGCGCAGCCACAGCGAGCGCATGGATGAGCGCGCCGGAACCCAGCCGGACGGTCTCCTGCATCGACCGTTCGAGTTCGGCTTCGGCCCGCTGTCGCGCGGCTGCAGGATGACCGGTAGCGGCATCGACGAGCGACAGCACCTCGACGGCACACATGTGACCGAACGGATCCTGGCCGGTGAGCAGGCCGTGGGCGCGTTCGCCGATCGCACGCGCCTGGTTGATCTCGCCTGCAGCCAGCGCACCGTGCGCCGAGCACCACAGGCACCAGCGCACGTTGTTGTCGTATCCGCGTGCCTCGGCAACGGCCATCGCCTGTTCGGCCAGTTGCGTCATCGACACGCGGTCATCCTGGAAGTGGTAGCTGAGTGCGAGGCAGGTCAGCGCGTCGCAGAGCGCAATGTCGTCGTTTGCCTGCTGGGCGAGTTCGACGGCCCGTTGCAGCATGTGATCGCCGGTGCCCGGGTCGGACAGCATGACCATGCAGCCCAGCCGCCCCAGCGCGTGCGAGTGTGCGCGCGCATCGCCGACGGCTTCGGCCATCGAGATGGCTTCGCTCGCCGCCGAGGTGGTGCGGGCGAAGTCGCCGCGCCAGAAGGTCAGCGTGCTCAGCACAGCCAGAGCCAGGGCGCGCGGTGCGGACGCCGCCTGCGGCGACGCGGCCAGGGCCTGCTCGATCGTACGGATGCCCTCGTCGAGGCGGCCGCGCTCGCGCCAGTACAGGGCCAGCGCGCCGACCAGGCGTAGCGCGTCCGGGCCGCCCGCCGCGCTCGCGTGGGCGACCGCCTGGCGCAGGTTGGGGGCCTCGGCGTCCAGGAGGGCACGGCCGTCGGGCCGGACCGCCCACAGCTCGCGGTCAGCTCGCTCGGCGAGATCGCGAAAGAACATCTGGTGCCGCAACGCGACCTGCCCGGCGGCGGGATCGGCAGTCAACCGTTCCTGGGCGTACTGCCGCACGAAGTCGAGCATCCGGTATCGCGTCGTCTCACTGTCGCTGTCAGCGAGCACCAGCGACCGGTCGACGAGCCCGGCGATGGCATCGAGCATCGCGGTCGCAGGCAGGTCGTCGTCCGCGCAGACGGCCTCGGCCGCAGCCAGCGTCCACCCTCCGGCGAAGATCGAAAGCCGCCCGAGGAGCCGCGCCAGGTGCTGGTCCAGCAGGGCGTAACTCCAGTCCAGCGATGCGCGCATGGTGTGGTGACGGGCGGCGCTCGTCGGTCCACCGCCGAGCAGTCGCAGGTGGTCGGAGAGCCCGGACGCGATCTCGCGGGCCGTCAGCACCCGCAGTCGCGCGGCGGCAAGCTCGATTGCGAGCGGGATTCCGTCGACACCGTGCACGATTCGCGCCACGTCGTCTGACGTGCGGTCGTCGAGGCGGAAACTGGGTCGCGCCCGGGTTGCGCATTCGACGAACAATGACACCGCGTCGGGGGATGTGGACGCGCCGTCAGTACCCGTCCGAGCCGTCCGAGTCGTCCGAGCCGTCTGGACCGTCCGGAGCGGCGGCACCGGCCAGGCGACCTCTCCGGGCAGATCGAGCAACGTGCGACTGGTCGTCAGCACGCGCACCTCAGGGCAGTTGCGCAACAGCCGCTCGGCCACCTGGGCGGCGGACGCCAGCACGTGCTCACAGGTGTCGAGCACGACCAGCGCGGACCGGCGCGTCAAGTGATCGATGGTCGCATCCAACGCGGCACGTCCGGACTGTAGGCCGATGCCCGCGGCTTCGAGCAGCGCCCCGTCGACGAGGTCTCCGGTGCGCAGCGCCGCGAAGTCGACGACGAGCACCTCCTCGACGATCTCCCGCCACGCCGCCGCAACCTCGAGAGCCAGTCGCGTCTTGCCGATGCCGCCGATGCCGAGCAGCGTCACCAGTCGGTGCTCACGAAGGATCGCCTGCAACTCGTCCAACTCGGCGCTGCGGCCGACGAACCGGCTCAGCGGCGCGGCAACGTCAAGCATCTGATCGCGCACCGTCCTGCACGGCCAGCGGGAGCCTGGCGTGAACGTGGGTGCCCAGGGCCGGCGTGCTCGCGAGCACGAGACTGCCCGCGAGCGCCTCGACCCGGTCGCGCAGCCCGCGCAGTCCACCGCCGTGCGGATCCGCGCCGCCGATTCCGTCATCGCGGATGTCGATGACGAGAGCCGCGTCATCAGCGTGCGCGGACACCGTGATCTGGGTGGCGTGCGCGTGCTTGGTGGCGTTGGTCAGGGCTTCGGCGACGACGAAGTACGCCGTGACTTCGACATGCGCCGGGTACCGCCCGTCCGGGAGATCAACCGAGACGGGCGTTATGTTGCGCTGTGCCAGGGCCTCGACCGCGGCCTGCAGTCCGCGGTTGGTCAGGATGCTCGGGTGGACGCCGGCGGCGAGGCTGCGCAGCTCGGCGAGCCCGTCGCTCACGTGTCCAAGCGCGTCGTGGACCAGGCGCCTCGTATTTGCCGGGTCCTTGTCGAAGCTCTGCTCGGCCAGTTGCAGGCTTATCACCGCGCTGACCAGTCGCTGCTGCGCGCCGTCGTGAAGGTCACGGGCCAGGCGGCGGCGGGCGTCGTCGGCGGCGGTGACGATGCGCGCACGCGAGGCCACGAGTTCCGCGCGGGCCGTCGCGTTTGCCACGGCTGTTGCGATCAGTTCGGCGAAGCTGGCCACCCGCAACTCGGTGCCGGCCGGCAGGGGATCGCGACTGTCGGACGCGGCGATCAGACCGCCCCATACGGCGTCGTCGACGAGCACCGGCGCGCCCACCTCGGAGCGGATGCCGAGCGCCCGCAACGCGGCGGCGAGCGGGCCCGGCGCTTCGTCGTATGTGTCCACCCGCGCGGGTGCGCGAGTGTCGCGAACGATGACATTGATGTTCGTCCCGGCGAGGGGCAGCACGGTGCCGGTGGGAAGGTGGTTGCCGCGAGTGCTCCAGCCGGCCATGGTCACGTTCGTGCCGTCCGGTGCGAAGTGCGCCAGATTTGTGATACTCGCGCCAATGAGCCGGCCCATCTCCTGGCACACGGCGTCGAACACGACCTCTGGCGCGGCACCCCGCGCGACGAGCGTCGCGACCCGACGAAGTGCGGCCTGTTCGGCCAACAGGGCCTGCTGGTTGTCGACGTACGCTCCCGCCGCCACGCGTCGATGGTCCATCACCAGCGCCGCCGACGGAAGACTGGCCAGCCTGCGCCGGGTGGCATAACTTTCCAGCGTGACCGCGTCCGTTCCGATCCGGGTGATCGTGGGCGAGGACGAGCCGATCCTTCGGGAGGGGATCGTGCATGTGCTCACCGCGGCAGGTATCGACGTGGTTTCCGCCGCGGGCGACGCGACATCGTTGCAGGCGAAGGTGCGTGCCTATCACCCCGACGTCGTCGTGACGGACATTCAGATGCCGCCGGACCGGACCGATGACGGTCTGCGCGCCGCGTTGGCCATCCGGGCGGCTGACCCGTCGGTCGGCGTGCTGGTGCTGTCCCAATTCCTCGAGGATCGCTACGCGTTCGACCTGGTCGTCAATGGCGCGGAGGGCGTCGGCTACCTGCTCAAGGAGAAGGTCGGCGACGTCGCCATGTTCACCGATGCCGTGCGCCGCGTGGCCGCAGGTGGCTCGGCCCTCGATCCGGACGTCGTGGCGCGTCTCGTCGATCGCAAGCGCAAGCAAGGCCCGCTCGACGTGCTGACGCCCAAGGAGCGAGAGGTCCTGTCGTTGATCGCCGAAGGCCGCTCCAACACGGGGGTGGCTGAGAAACTCGTCGTGACTGTCGCCGCCGTCGAGCGGCACGTCACCAGCATCTTCGACAAACTCGAGCTACGGCCGGGGCCGGGGCAGCATCGGCGGGTCATGGCAGTGCTGAAGTTCCTCGAAGGCTGACCCCGGTAACTCCCATCAGGCGAACAGCCGCCCCAGGTCGGCCGACACCAGTTCGGTCTTCGGCACGAACGCGACGGCTCCGCTCGCGGCCAGCAGTTGGGGCGGCAGGTCATCGATGTCCGACGAGGTCAGGACGATCGGGAGCCCGGGGTAGCGGCTCGTCAGCGACGCCGCGACGGCCAGGCCGTCGGGTCCGGGCAGGTTGACGTCGAGCAACACGCCGTCGGGACGTTCTTCGGCCGCTGCAGCGAGCGCCGCTCGACCGTCACTGACCGCGGCGAGCAGCCGGAATCCGCGCGCGTGCAGGAGCTCGCCCGCGGTCCGGCGAAAGCTTGCGCTGTCGTCGACGACCAATATTTGAATACTCATCGGTAGCAGCCTCGCCGACCTGTTCTGCCCCGGCAATAAGGCCAACCCCACATCCGCGGGCCGTTTCCCGCCGCTGCGGGACAACCGTCCGCAACCGTGGGGATAGCACTACATCTACTCGGGTCGGCCACGGGCGAATGCCGCGCTGCCTCCAATGTTTCCGGGCGCTTGGCGAACCAGGCTGCCCTCACGGCACCGCAGAGGCTGCCCGCTGAGAGGGGAATCCGATGACAACCACGACGACGTCGCCGGCAGCGGCGACGTTGCGCGAACTGGACCGGCGAATGACCGGTGGCGTCGAGATCACGCTGCTGTGGAATCGATCGGACAACTGCGTGATCGTCTCGATGCGGAACCCGGCGCGAGGCCGGACGCTGCAGTTCGATGCCGATCCGCGCAGTGCGCGTGACGCCTTCAGCCACCCCTTTGCGTACGCGACCGCCCGCGGTCTGCCCTGCGCGGTGATCTTGCGCGCCGCCTGATCCCAGCCCGATCTGTCAGGAAGCAACCCGTCAACCGGAGGTTCCGTCATGTCCACATTGTTACGCGGCCGGCCCGAGAGCCGATCGCCGTCGCCCGATCCCATACCGGGGCGCGGCGCGTTCGCCCGGCTCGGCCGGCTCGTCGTCAGCCATCCGGGCAAGGTGTTCGTCGTCTGGATGATCGCGGTCGTCGCGCTGATCGGCATCAGTTCAGCGCTGGGCAAGCCAGACCCGTCGCGGTCCGAGGCGACGCAACTGCCGTCCGACAAGGAATCGGCGCAGGCGCAGCGAGTCATGGACAAGGCGTTCGGCGCGCCCAGTACCGACGCGACGTCCACACTGATCATCAGCCGGCTGGACGGGCGGCCGTTGACCGAGGCCGACGTTGCTGCCGCCGATCACGCGGTGGCCGGCCTGACCGCGCGCGAGGCGCAGCGTCGCGACAGTGTGCACAAGGCAGCCAAGCCCGCGGTTGTGCATGTCAGCCCGACCGTGCAGGTGTCGCCGAACCGGCTCGTCGGGCTCGCCGGAGTTAGCTTCAAGGGCGAAGTAGGGTCCCCGGCGACCAACCTGGCCGTCGATCACGTACGCAAGGACGTGCGGGAGGCACTCGCCAGCGCGGGACTGGGGGTGCGGATGACCGGTGAGGCCGCTGCCGAACGGGACAACGCGTTCGTGTCCTCTCTGGCCACCTACGGCATGATCGCCGCGATCTTCCTTCTGCTGCTGGTCCTGTTCCGCAGTCCGGGACTGGCGATCACCATCGTGCTTGCGATAACCGCGGTCGGGTACGGCGTGAGCGGCCTGCTCAATATCGGCGCGCACATCTTCGGCTTCCACATCGATCAGACCATCTCCGGCATCATGCCGGTCGTCCTCTACGGCGTGGGCACTGACTACGCGGTCTTCCTGCTCTTCCGGTACCGGGAGCGGCTGCGCGCCGGTGACGATCACCGCGCCGCCATGGCCAGCGCCATCAGCCGCGTCGGATCGGCCGTCGTGGCGAGCGCTCTCGCCGTGGCGATCAGCTTCTCGGCAATGCTGATCAGCGGCTTGCGCGCATTCCGCATTCTCGGCCCGTCGCTGGCCGTTGCCGTACTGCTGATGCTGCTCACGTCGCTGACGCTGCTGCCGGCGGTCCTCGCGTTCCGTGGTGACAAGCGCGCCCGCAAACCGAAGTGGACGCGTCCGCAGAGCGCCCCGGTCGCGGCGTGGTTCAGTAATCGCGTCGCCGCCCGGCCTGGTGCCGTCGCGGTCTTCGCAGTGATCGTGCTCGCCGCGATGTCGCTCGGCGTGCTCGCCTACCGGGCCTCCTACGACCAGCAGCTCTACCGCAGTGGGAGTGAGTCGGCGCTGGGCTATCACGATCTGCAGAGCGGTTACCCGTCCGGTGCGCTGTATCCGACCAAGGTCGTCGTGTCTGCGGATGCGGCGCCCGCCGAGGCCGATCTCGACCGGTTCGCCGCGAAGCTCGGCCAGGTTCCGGGCGTCGGCCGGGTCGTTCCCGGCCCGGCGACGGACAACGGCCGCGTGACCGAGATCGACCTGCTGCTGTCGACGGAACCGTTCGGCGCTGCCGCGTTCCATACCGTGCAGGCCGTGGAGACCGTCGCACATACCCAAGCGCCACCAGGAGCGAGCGCATTGGTCGGCGGGGACAGCGTCGCCTATGACGACGTCAGCCACGTCATGCAGCACGACCTGAAACTGATACTTCCGCTGGCCGGCCTGGCGATCTTGCTGATCCTCGTGCTGATGCTCCGGGCGGTCGTTGCACCGATCTACCTGATGGCGTCGGTCGTGCTCGGTTTCGCTGCGACGCTAGGGGCGAGTGTCGCGGTGTTCCAGGGCCTGGCAGGGCATTCTGGTCTGGACTTCCAGCTGCCGTTGATCGTCTACCTGTTCGTCGCCAGCATCGGCACGGACTACAACATCTTGATAATCAGCCGGTTGCGCGAGGAGATGCGCAGCGGCACCAAGCCACGGGCTGCGGCCGAGACAGCGGTTCGTCAGGCCGGGCCTGCCGTCGGAGCGGCCGGGCTCGTGCTGGCCGTCAGCTTCGCGTTGCTCACGATCTCCCCGCTGCTGGCGCAGATCGGCTTCGCGGTGGCCGCCGGTGTCCTGATCTCCACGTTCATCAACGCCTTCCTGCTGATCCCGGTGTTGACCGCGATGCTGGGGCGCCGCGCGTGGTGGCCCTCGCGTGATCACCCGCCGGCACCGGTCGACGCCGTGCCCGCCCAGTGGAGCCAAGCCGAGCAGTGGAGCCAGGCCAGGCAGTGGAGCGAGGCCGGGCAGTGGAGCCAGGCGGGGCCGGCGGTGCCTCGACACTGATCCACCTCATGCGGCGAGCCGGGCAGCACAGCCGGCTCGCCGCACGCACCCCACCACGAAAGGGATCTGCCTCGATGACCACCGACGCCACGCTCGATCGAACCTGGCAGCACACGGTGACGCAGCTGCGGCACATCGGACAGAGCGTCTGGCTCGACGCGATGAGCCACCGCCTACTGGAATCCGGTTTGCTGCGGCGCTATATCCACGACTACGCGATCACCGGGGTCACGTCGAACCCGACGACCCTCAGCCACGCGATGGCCGACACGTCCGACTACGACGCAGCGCTTCCAGCGGCTCTCGACGGCGGCGACGCTGAAGCGCAGCAGCTCGTGTACGCGTGTGCAATCGAGGACGCACGGCACGCGGCAGATCTGCTCCGACCGACCTGGAACGTGACCAAAGGGCTCGAGGGCTGGGTGTCGATCGAGGTGCCCCCGGAGCACGCCTACCACGCCGACTCGACCGTCGAGTGGGCGCGGCGTCTGCACCAACAGGTCAATCGTCCGAACGTCTTCATCAAGGTGCCCGGCACCGCGGCCGCACTCACGGCCATCGAAGAACTGATCGTTGCCGGGATCCCGGTGAACGTGACGCTCCTGTTCTCGATCGGCCAGTACCTCGACGCGGCAGCCAGGTACCTGCGCGGCCTCGAAAGGCGGCTGCAGCGAGGCCAGGACGTGTGCGTCGCGTCGGTTGCATCGATCTTCGTTTCGCGCTGGGACGAAGCGGCCAATCGACTGCTGCCGCGCGAGTGGCACGACCGCCTCGGTGTCGCCATGGCCCACCAGATCTACACCGACCATCTGCTCCTGCTCGACAGCCCGCGGTGGGCGGCGCTCGCCGACGCCGGCGCCATGCCGCAGCGGCTTTTGTGGGCAAGCACGTCGGTCAAGAGTTTCGAACAGCCGCCGACCTTCTACGCCGGCAAGCTCGCGCTGCCCGCGACGATAAACACGATGCCGGAACGGACGCTGCTGGCGCTCGCCGCGAGTGACGGCATTACGTTGGCCAGCCGGGCAGAGGTGAACTCCGCCCGGTCGACCATCGAGGCTGTGTCCGAGCGCGGCGTCGACACACGCAAGCTCGCCGATGCGCTGCAACGAGAAGGAGTGCGTGCGTTCGCAGCCGATTGGGAACGCCTGCTTGACGCGGTGGTTCACCGGGCGTGGCGCATCGGCCGCGTTGACGTCACCGTTCCTGCCGCGTCCACCGGGTGATTCGCATGTCGACCCTTCTGCTGATCCGCCATGGCGAAGCGCAGTACCGCACCGCGAGCGGGGTCTACGTGCCCGACGGTGCGCTGACCGATCGCGGCACCGAACAAGCAGACGCGTTGGCGGCATCGCTGCGTCACCTTCCGGTCGGCCACCTGGCGCTGACAAGTCCGTGCCGCCGAACGCGGCAGACCGCCGAACTGGCCGGACTGAACCCGTCCGTCCGGGACGACCTCGAAGAATGGCGCTACGCCCCGTACACCAGGGCGCTCGCAGCAGGCCGGCCGGAGGCCGATGACCCGTGGTGGATCTGGCGGCAGGCTAGCGGCGCTCAACGCGGCGAGCCTGAGACATTGTGGCAATTGACGCATCGCGTCGACGGAGTTCTGGACTACGTCGCCCGCACGATCAGCGATGACGCGGTTGCGGTGCTCGTCTCGCACGGACACCTGCTACGCGTGCTGACCGCACGGTGGCTCGGCCTACCGGTGCATGCTGCCGCCCGGCTGCAACTCCGGCCCGCGTCGATCAGTCGGCTCACCGAATCCGGAGGGCACAGATCCCTGGCAACGTGGAATGTGGCGCCGTCGCACGCTGACGCTGCATAGGTGGTCGCAACTGCGGCGGTCAGGCCGCGTGACGCTGTCTGACCGGGATGCTCATCACCAGCGCACCGCCGTCGAGGCGCATCGTCGCATCAGGCGCCACGTGCTCGATCATCTTGCGCACGGCCAGATTGCTCGGCTCGACGATGCCCACCGCGGTCTTGATCCCGCAGTCGGCCAGCAGGCCCAGGATGCCCTGTAGCAAAAGGGTTCCCACCCCTCGACGCTGCCAGGAGTCGTCAACCCAGACCGCGACCTCGGCGGTCGTTCCGGCCGTGACAGCGGCCGAGACCAACCCCACCACGAGACCATCGCTAGCCGGATGACAGGCATCACGCGCCACCAAGGCAAGCTGCCGGCCGCCGAGAATCTCGTCGAGGTAGCGCTGCGGAAACACCGACAGCGCATGGTGAAAGCGGTCGCGCCGCGTCCTCGCGCTACTGCGCGCAAAGAGGTCGAGCAACGCCGCCCGGTCTGATGCATGCACCTCCGCCGAGACGAGACAACTGAGCGTCGGTAAGCCTTCGGGCGTTGAGCCGCCCAGCGTGTGCACCGTGGGAGTGACCGTGACAGTCATTGCGGCTCCTCCTGACGTACAGCAGCGACAGTGTCTTCTTCTAATCGATCCTGCGGGTGCTGGTTCCGCGGAGCCATCGGGTCGTCGCTACAACTGTGTCGGATCACCCTTGCGGTAACGACGGCCGGGTGAGCGGCGATCCTCGGGCCAGCCATACGCGAGGGTCGGGCCAGCCGCCCGGCGGTGCCCGGCTGGCTCCCTGGTCGATGGCTGCTCGGGTGGGTCAGGCTGGTTTTGCGCCGCAGCGCGGATTCCCGACTGGAAGAAGGCAAGCCTGATGACCACCGTGCAGAAACAAGATCCCGATGTGCAAACGGCGGTCGGACTCGCGAGCGCCACGACGGACAGCAAACGGCACACCTGGCCGGAACCGCTGATCGCGCTCGGGCTCGCGGTCGGACCCGTTGTCGCGCTGGGATTCACGCGCTTCGCGTACGCGCTGTTGCTGCCCGCCATGCGCGGCGACCTGCATTGGAACTTCGCCGCTGCCGGAGGAATGAACTCCGCGAATGCGGCCGGGTACATCATCGGCGCCGGTACCGCGGCCTGGTGGGCCCGCCGGTTCGGAAGCAGGCGCACGTTCGTCTGGATGGTCGCTGTCAGTGCGGTTCTGCTCCTGGTCGGGGGCGTCAGCGGCAACTACGCAATCTTGGCCGCACTGCGGTTCCTCGGCGGTCTGAGCACCGCTGTCACGTTCGTCGTCGGATCGGCTCTGGCCAGCCGCGTCAACTCCGCCGAGCAGCACCACCGTTCCGCCCTGCTCGTCGGCCTCTACATGGCCGGCGTTGGTGTCGGCGTCGTTCTGTCGGGCATCGCGGTTCCGACGGTCATCGCGACCGCGGGGCAGCACACGGGTTGGCGTGTCGGATGGCTGGTCCTTGGGCTGCTGGCGATGCTCGCCGTTGTCGCTGCGGCATGGGCGGCGCGGCAGGTGCCGGAGCAGCACGCGCGGCCGCGCGGCGAGCAGGTGCCGTTGCATCTCGCGCGACTGGCACCCACGGTCGTCTGGTACGTGTTGTTCGGCGCGGGCTACGTCTCCTACATGACCTTCGTGATCGCTTTGCTGCACTCGCACGGTGTCAACACCATGGGCGAGGCGACGTTCTTCATCGCGCTCGGGCTGTCGTCGGTGATTGCGACGCTCACCGTGTGGGGACGAGTCATCGGCCGCCTGCACGGAGGTCGGGCGCCGGCGCTGATCACCGTTCTGGTGCTGATTGGTGTGCTGCCGGTGCTCGTGTCGCACAGCCTCGCCGCCGCGATGGTGTCCGCCGTCGTGTTCGGGGCGAGCTTCATGGCCGGCCCGACCGCGGTTACCGTCCTGGCCCGCCGGGTGCTGCCGCCGCACGGCTGGACCGCCGGGATCGCCTTCCTGACGGTCGCCTTCAGTGTCGGCCAGGCGGTCGGCCCACTCGTTTCCGGTCTGCTGTCGGACTCCGCCGGCGGGATCACCAAGGGACTCTGGCTGTCCGTAGCACTGCTCGCGCTCGCCGCGCTCATAGCGCCGTTCCAGCGCGACCACTCGTCGGTGCCGGCGACCCGCGACGTCGTTTCGACGAGCCATGCCGCCGGCAGCCCGGTTGCAACACCGCGCCGGATCGCGCACATTCTCGTGGCGATCGACGGCACGCCGCGAAGCGCGCCGGCCGAGGACATGACGATTTCCCTCGCCCGCGCCTTCGACGCGCGCGTGGACGTCGTGCACGTCGATTCCCAAGCGGCCGGCTCGGACACCGGCAACGACATCGAAGACGACTCGAACGCGGCGCGTGCCCTCACCGCAGCTGTCGATCGGATCGCGGCAGCCGGCGTCACCTCCGTGGGCCACGTCGTCCAGGCCTCCGACGTCGACACTGCCGAAGCGATCGCCGAAGCCGCGACGCACGTCGGGGCGGACCTGGTCATCGCCGCGCCGCACCATCGAGCACACCTGCTGCGCTGGCTCGAGCCCAGCGTCTCGGAGGAGCTCGCCGATCGCACCCGCGCCGCCGTGCTGCTGGTCGCCTGAACGGCCACGAAAGGTCCGTCGGGGAGGCAGGCGATCCGGACGGGCACTCCGGCAGCCGCAGCTACTGCCAATCGTGCTGTGTGCGGGGGGTTCGTGCGCGTAGCACGATCGCCGCAACGGCGTATCGGCAAGGGCGGTCTGTCTCGTTGCGGTAGGCGTGCTCGGTGTCGGAGGGGAAGTAGAGGGTGTCGTGTCGGTGGAGCTGATGGCTCGTGCCGGCGACGTCGACGACGAGCCGCCCGGCTCGGACGTGCACGAACTCGTGCGATCCGACCGCGTACCCAGCGAACGGATCAGGTGCGCATCGAGGGGGCAGCGTCACCTCGATCCATTCGAAATTGATTCCAGGCACGACCGGAGAGATGACGGTCCTGCTCCAGCCGCCGCTCTCCTGCACGGTTTCATGGTCGGTTCGCCGTTGCACCAGGATGCGGTCGGGTTCCACCGCTTCGAGCAGTTGTCGCAGTGTGAGCCCCAGACCGTCGGCGATTCGGGAAAGCAGAACCACGGTCGGGGCCTTCTCGCCCCGCTCGACCGAGGACACCATGCTCGCGCTCACCGCGCACGCGCGCGCCAACTGAGCGACGGAAAGGCCGCGCCGCTCTCTCCCTGCGCGCACCGCGGCGCCGAGTTCCGGCAGATCGATCACGACCGCTATCGTAGTCATATGACCGCTATAGAGGCTCAACCTGGGCACCCCGGGTTCGTCGTTAGGGACGCAACCGACGCGGACGCCGACGCTGTGGCGCGAATCTTCGCCCACTACGTCGCCACAACCGCGACGACCTTCGAGACCGAACCGCGCAATGCCGATCAGTGGCGAACGTTGTGGGCCACATTGCGAGAGGCCGGCTGGCCACACCTGGTCGGCGTGCGCGACGACCAGGTCGTCGGTTTCGCCTACATCAGCCCGTGGCGGGCCAAGCCCGCCTACCGGCACACCGTTGAAAGCACGGTCTACCTCGCGCCCGATGCGACCGGCCGCGGCTACGGGCGGGAGCTCACTCGTCGCGTCCTGGACGCCGCTACGGCCAATGGCGCCCGCGAGGTCATCGCCGTCATCGCCGACACCGGCAACCCCGCATCCAGGGCGCTGCACCGGGCACTTGGCTTCAGCGACATCGGCACCCTCGAGCGGGTCGGGCACAAGTTCGACCGCTGGATCGACGTGTGTCTGATGCAGAAGTCCTTGCGCAACAGCGCGTAGCCAGACCGGCCAGGCCGGGATGCCTGACGCGCCGAGTGATTTCACGGCAGTGCCGAATTGGACTGAGACAGGGGAGGCTGTGTGCGGATCGCAGGCGCGACTGCACTGGTGACCGGGGCGAACCGTGGCCTGGGCCAGGTGATGGCGCGGATTCTCCTGGAGCGCGGCGCGCGGCGGGTGTACGCAGGGGCGCGCGACCCGCAGGCGGTTGTGGAGCCCGGTGTCGTACCGGTGCGTCTCGACATCACCGAGCCGGCGCAGGTCGCTGCGGCTGCCGAGAGTTGCGCTGACGTGACCTTGCTGGTCAACAACGCTGGAGTACTGACCAACAGTCCGCTACTGGCCGCTTCGAGTCTGGACGCCGCCAGGATGGAGATGGAGGTGAACTACTTCGGCACACTCAGCATGTGCCGCGCCTTCGCGCCGGTGCTGGTGCGTAACGGGAGCGGAGCCATTGTGAACGTGCTGTCGATCGCGAGTTGGCTGACGAACCCGGCGATGGGTTCGTACAGCGCGTCCAAGGCTGCCGCCTGGGCGATGACCGGCGGAGTCCGCAGCGAGCTGAACCGCCACGGCGTTGCAGTGGTAGCCGTGCACTGTGGCTACATCGATACGGACATGGCCCGCCAGGTCGCCGCTCCGAAGAACACACCTGAGGCAATAGCCGCGCAGGCCCTTGATGCCGTCGAGACGGGCCAGACGGAGGTTCTCGCCGACGAACGCACCAGGCAGGCCAAGGCGGATTTGTCGCTTGGAGGCGCCGACCGTGCGTGACCGGACCGCGAACGCGGCTTCTGCCGTCAGACGAAGCTGAACAGTCGCGGCCGGGCGCCGTCGACGGTACGGACCTCGACTCCCGACAGGCCGACGTCACGCGAGCCCATCGAATCAGGTCGTCTTATCGGCCGGGCATAGGGCAAACGCCGCCGACGGAGATGTCGGCGGCGATACCAGTTGGTGTGGATCTTGAGTTGTTCGTGCGGTGGGGTCAGTGGCCGGCGGCGATGTAGGCGCCGAGCTGGGGCAGGGCGTTCACGGTCTTGAGGCCACCGGTGGTGTTGGCCGGCAGGCCGATCTCGGCCGAGTTGACCTCCATGACCCGGTAGTTGGTCACGGCCATAGCGTCCGTGGTCGGCGAGGCCGGCTGACTGATGCTGACGTTGTCGACCTCGTAGCGCGCCCCGTTGCTGCTGAACTCGAAGTCGCCGGTGTAGCTGGCCGTGCTGGTCGAGGCCTCGATCCACACCGTCTTGCCTGGCAGTGCGGTCACCCAGATGCCCTGCGTGTCAGCGCTGCTGGACTCCCACGTGTGGTTGGCGGTGAACTTCACGCTGAGCTCGGCGTCGACGAGCTCAGCCAGGTCGAAGCCCATCGAGGTCTCGATCGATCCGCCGAGCGACCAGCTGGAGGACGTCTCGTGCTTGATCTCGAGCCGCTCGGTCACCGATTGCTTGGTCTTCGAGTTGCCGATCACGACCGGCGCCGGGTTGCCGTCCATGTCGGTCACCGGGCCCCACTTGGTCTGCGAGAAGGTCGGCGTGCCGGTCGGGGTGAAGCTGCGGTCGGTGGCGTCGTCGTACAGCTTGAGCGCGTCGACCGCGCCCTGCGGGTCGGTGGCCGCGTTGATGACGGTGACCTGTCCGGGGGCCGCGTCCAGTGCTCGCGAGGAGGTCGTGTTGGCGGCGGCGACCCCGATCGAGGCGGCGCCGACGCCGGCGACGATGGCGAGCCCGGCTCCGATGATGGCGGTCTTGTGGATGTTCATGACTGCTCCTTGAATCTTCGTAGTTTGTTGGCCGGCCGCGGGTATGACCGAGCCAGATGTGTCTGTTGTTCGGGGTCGATGGCGGCCGGCGGATGAGCGGCAGATCAGTTGTTGGCCGGCGGGCCGACGATGGGTTCCTCGTTCGGGCTGAAGGCGATGCCGCTCGGGATGCCACCGTCCGGGTTGAGCAGGTCGCCCTTGGAGATCGTCACGTTGGTGATGTCGAAGGTCGTGCCCTCAGGCGTGGTGAACACCAGGTGCCCGGTCAGGTGGGCGGTGGTGACCACCTTGTCGATCCAGCCGACCTGACCCGGATCGATATCGGTGTCGATGTTCACGCTGACCGAGTCCGAGGTGCCCCACTCCTGATCGTGGGTGAAGCTGGCCGCGTCCTTGGCCGCTACGCCGAACGCCTTCGAGCTGACCTCCGCGGTGACTTCCTCGCCGAGCGAGGTGGAGTCGCCCTTGGTCGTCTCCTGGCCCTTGTCGATCGTGGCCGGCGCCGAGCTGTAGTTGGCGACGGTGCTGGTGGCGCGGGTCTTGTCGCTGTAGGTGAAGGTCGGCTTGGCATCGGCGTTCGGCGTCCAGCTGATCTGGTCCACCGGTACCCGGGGCAGTTCGCTGTTCACGATCTGGGCCGCGGCCGCGGGGTCCTTCGCCGCGTCGATGGTGACCGTGGCCGGGGTGTTCCACACCGCGTCGACGTGGCGCGCAACGCCGTCCGGGTCACCGGCCATGTGGAACACGGTCGACTCCGTCGGGCCGTTCATGTCGTCAGCGTCGGTGAACACGGTGTCGTCCTGCAGGTCCTGTGCACACACCCCGTGCTGTACGCCCTGGTCGTCGGTGAACGTCCACCACAAGAACTTGTCGCCCTTCTGCGCCGGGATCATGCTCCAGGTCGCCGTCTGCCCCGGCGCCACCGTCTGCGTCGGTGCGACCTGGAAGATGTCACCCTTCGAGCTGATCGACGCGTTGAAGGTCCAGGTGTACGGGGTCAGGTTGGTGATCTGGTCGGCGTCGTAGGTGCCGCTCGCCGTCGTCGTCTTGGGCGCGTCCGGTGCCGGCGAGGCCAGCGCCGCGGCCGTACCCACGCCGGCCAGCAAGGCGCCGCACGCTCCGGCGCCGATCAGCTTGACCGCTAGGCCACGTCGGGCCTTGTTGGCTGTCTTAATCATTGGTTCGGTCATTGGTTCGGTCCGTTCCTCTCACGAAGGTCTCGCTTTACGGAACTCACCCTCGCTTGCCGGCCGCCCCTTCACCGTCGATCAACCGGGTGAGCGCACGTCCGATCCCTCCGTCCCCCGACTGGGGGACACGGACGTGGCCCTCCACCCTTCGTCCGCGGCAAACGCCGCTGGGGTGCTCCTGCGAAATCGCACGTGGCCGCATTCGGCCATTCCGTTGCGCTTGGTAGGCCAAGCCTGCAAATGTCCCAAACGATTCAACTGGTGCGCGCCTAGGAGGCTGCGATGTCACTGCTTCAGATGAGTCGACGTCCAACCCCCCGCCGGTCGGCTCTGGCGCTGACTGTTGTAGCGACGCTGATCGGCTGGCTCGCCGTGGAAGTGTCCGCGCCGGCAGCGAGTTCTGCGGACCCACCGCCGCCCATGGTCGGCTCGTTGACCACCGAGCACATGACCGACCCGCTTGGCATCGACACCAGTCATCCGCAACTCGGCTGGGTCATCACCTCGGCGGCGCGCGGGATCTCCCAGAGCAAATACGAGATCCGAGTCGCAGAGGACAAGAGCAGCCTGGAAAGCGCCCGGAACCTGGTGTGGGACTCGGGCGTCGTCAACTCCGGGCAGTCGTTCGACGTCGCCTACGGTGGTCCGGCACTTGCGCCGCAAACCCAGTACTACTGGAACGTCCGGGTGTGGGACAACAACGGGAAGGTTTCCCCGTGGAGCCAACCAGCCGCGTCGTTCGAGACTGCGTTCCTTGATCCGAGTCGGTTCCAGGGCAGTTGGATCGGAAGTCAAACTCCCTCGAGTGGATCCGAGTTGCTGCTGCGCAAGGGCTTCGCGCTGGGGAGTGGCACGATCACCAGGGCGCGCTTGTACGTCGCAGGGCTCAGCTACCCCTACCTGTTCGTCAATGGGCATCCCGTCAGCGATCACGTGCTCGACACGGCGTTCACTACCTTCAACAAGACCGTCGACTACAACACCTACGACGCCACGCATCTGGTGCACCCCGGCAGTGATGCGATCGCCGTGAGTCTGGGCAACGGCTTCTACTCCGGCGGAGCAGACGACTACCCAGCCAGTGGCGAACCCTGGCAGCCCGGCCAACCCACCCTGAAACTCGAACTCGATGTTTGGTACGCCAACGGCACCTCGAAGCGAGTAGTGAGCGACGCTTCGTGGAAGGTCTCGACCGGACCGACGACGGCCAACTCGCCGGCGGTTGAAACATATGACGCTCGCCTGGAGAAACCAGGTTGGACGGGAGCGGGCTACAACGACAGCGGATGGGCCAATGCTGGCGTGCTGCCCGGCGCGGACGAGCCGGTCCCCTCGTACACCGGAACGCCCACCGCTTACTGGATCTGGAACACCGCGGGTGCAACAAACACCACAGCCGTCGGGACGATCTACACGCGGAAGACGTTCACGGTCGCGGATCCGTCGTCCATCGCGAGCGCGGTGCTGCGCGTCAACGCCGACGACGGCCACATGACCTACGTGAACGGAACGCCGGTCTCGAGTTCCCCGGCCAACGTTGAGAACGGGTGGCAGACGTCGCAGGTCAGCGACATCAAGTCACTGCTCGTTCCGGGCCCGAACGTGATCGCGATCGCCGGAACGTCGTTGGCGCCCAATGCGAGCAGTCTCATCGCCGTCGCGCAACTCGACTCGACGCGGATCGTGACTGACGGGACTTGGAAGGCTCTTCCCGGCACACCCGCTTCGCCGCCTGCCGGCTGGAACACGGTCGGCTTCGACGACTCGTCGTGGCCCGCGGCGATAGCTCAGGGCGCGTTCGGCATCGGGCCGTGGGGCACCAACCTCCACGCCCTGACAGCGCCGGCCGGAGTGCTTCGCGCGCAACTGATCCCGCCGATCGAAAAGACCGCGACGATCAATCCGGTCAAGGTCACCAGCCTGCCCGGTGTGACCGTGCCCGTGCCCTCGTACACCGGGACGCCCACCGCCAATTGGACCTGGAACACGGCGGGTGCGAGCAACAGTGCACCGCAGGGAAATATCTTCATGCGCAAGACGTTCACGGTCGCGGATCCGTCGTCCATCTCGAGCGCTGTTCTGCGCGTCAACGCCGACGACGGCCACAAGACCTACGTGAACGGAACGCTGGTCTCGAGCGCGCCGGGCACCGTGACCAACGAGTGGCAGACGTCGCAGGTCAGCGACATCAAGTCACTCCTTGTGCCGGGCACGAACGTGATCGCGATCGAGGGCATCGCGCTCGACACCAGCCCGGCCAGTGTCATCGCCGTAGCGCAACTCGACACGACGCGGATCGTGACTGACGGGACGTGGAAAGCGCTTCCCGGAACGCCGGCTTCGCCGCCCGATGGCTGGAGCACGGACGGCTTCGACGACTCGTCGTGGCCCGCGGCGATAGTGCAGGCTCCGTACGGCAGCGGGCCATGGGGCAGCAACGTCCAGACCCCGCCCGGCCCGTCGAAGGTCTACGACTACGGGCTCATCACCTCCGGATGGGCGCGCGTCACGATTCAGGGAGCCGCCGGCACCCAGGTACAGATCCAGTACTCCGAGCAGCTGAACCCGGACGGTACGGCCCAGAACGAGGGCGGCGGCAACCAGACCGACACCTACATCCTCAAGGGAGGTGGCCCGGAGACGTATGAGCCGAAGTACGGCTGGAAGGGCTACAAGTACGTACAGGTCTCGACCCCACCGGGCACCGCACCGCCGAACATCCTGTCGGCCACGGCAGTGGTGGTGCACACCGCACTGCCCACAGCGGGCGACTTCAACAGCTCGAGCGACCTGCTCAACCGCATGCATGTCGCCATGAAGAACACGATCCTCAACAACCAGTACTCCTATGGCAGCGACACACCGGTGTATGAGAAGGGCGGCTGGACCAACGACAACGGTGACTTCGCCACCTCGGAGATGGCGAACTTCGACGCCGCGGCCTACTACGACCACATGATGCAGAACTTCGACGATATGCAGGATCCGGCCGGAAATATCGGCTGGCTCGTGCCGGCGTCCCCGGGCAGTGACAACGTCGACCCGTTGTGGGGAGGCTCGTTCCTGCTGATCGAGTACGGCATGTTCCAGCAGTACGACGATCTCGCCGTGATCCGCCGGGACTACAGCAACATGGCGGCCTACGTGGATGACCTGGCGAACCAGATCGCGCCGTCCGGCTACATCTACCAGGGTCAGACGTGGGGCGACTGGGTGGTTCCCAGCAACGGCAACCCGCCGTCGAGCGAAATGCTCGGCAGCATGTTCCTCTACCGCGAGGCCGAAGACCTGGCCGCCATGGCCGGTGCGATCGGCAACACGGGCGGGGCGAGCAAGTACAGCAGTCTCGCGGCAACGATCCGCACGGCCGTCAACAACGAGTTCTACGACTCCGCCGGCCATAACTACCGCGACCCGCTCGGGCTGGTCTCGCACGCGACCGGCGGACCGAGCGGCCCGATCACCTCGACCGCCTATGACCAAACGGCCAACGTGTTCGGCCTCGCGTTCGGGCTGGCCCCGGACAGCGACCGGCAGGCGATCGCGGACGGCCTCACCGCCAACGTCACCGCGCAAGGCAACCACCTGTCCACGGGCGCGAACGGATCGAAGTTCATCCTCCCGATGCTGACCGAGTTCGGAGAGGCTGACCTCGCCTACAAGGTCGCTACCAATCCGACCGCTCCGGGCTGGGGGCAGTTGTTCCTGCAGTGCGGCGCCACCACCATGTGGGAGTCGTGGGAGGACGCCTCGTGCAACACGGCCCGCTCGCGCGACCATGCCTTCATGGGAACCGTGGATGACTGGCTGTTCTCGGGTGTCGCCGGGATCCAGGCCACCTCGCCCGCCTTCCGTACGGTCTCGATCAAGCCGAGCCCGGTTGGGGACCTCACTTCCGCGTCGGGCTACGAGACCACGCCGTTGGGGCGCGTGAGTTCGAACTGGACCCGCTCCGGGACGAGCCTTGCGCTCACGGTCCAGGTGCCGGTCGGCTCGCAGGCATCGGTCTGCGTACCCGCCGCAAGCGTCCAGTCGGTGACGGAGGGCGGAGACCCGATCGGCAATGCCAGTGGGGTGACCGTGATCGGTATGCAGGGCTCCTGCCTGCAACTGCGCGTCGGGTCCGGGAAGTACAGCTTCCACTCGACAATGCCGTAGCTCTAGCGACTGCCGGCGAGGACCGCCGCTCGTATCGATCGACCGGTACCGCCTCTGACGGGTCGACGGCGCCTTGTCGTTGCCCCCAACCCGACGATGAGGCCGGCGACCGGATTCGTCAGGCCACGTACGGACCGGCCGGCGGATTGGGGCCGGGCATGGGGTCGCGACGTATCGAGCGGCGCGCGGTGCTCTCGGTCAGCGACCAGATCGCGATGCCGATGACCGCGTTGATGAGCGCGGTGCTGACCTTCGAGGCCAGGTCCGCGTCCGTCACGAACGGAGCCAGCGTGGCGAGGATCGTGCACAGCCCGACGACCCAGCCGAAGAACGCGAACGGCGAGGGCGTCGAGAGCAACAACAGGTGGATGAGCGCGGTGGCGAGCAGGCCGATGCCGAACGCGGCCAGGGCGTACGTCCCGGTGTCGGCGTCGCCCCAGGTACCCGACTTCTTCGGCGCGAGCACCGCGATGTGGAAGATGCCGCGCGCGACGACGATGCCGACGACAGCGATCAGCGCGGCAACCAACGCGGTCGCGGCACCGCCGGCCCACAGCTTGCCGGCGTCGACGGACAGATGCCTCCGTCCGCCACCCGCCGGCCGCGCGGGCTGCTGCGGCGTCCAGTCCGTGGTCATGACGTCACCGCCTTAGATTTCCGGGCCACGTACTTGCCCAGCTCCCAAAGTGCAAGCAGTGCGACGGCAGGTACGAGCGCCCACCCGAATTGGCGCAGGTTGAGGTCGGTCGTTCCCAGCAGGCGGTGGAAGACATCCATCTGGGTGACCAGGACGGCGAGCACGAACTCCCCGAGCATCGCCCAGTTCATCTGTTTGCTGTCGAACGTCGCCGGCGTGAGTGCCGTCTTGGTCTCGCTGCGGCATTCGACGGCGGCCACGATCAGGCAGATCATGAACGACGTGAAGGCGATCGAGTTGCCGATGGCCGCGCTGTCGAACACCCACTGACCGACGTTGAGGAGCAGCAGCAGGCCGATCGTGATGGCGAGCCCGGCGAGCCCGACGGTGACGATCACCGCTCTCGTCAGGACGGACTCGCCTCGGGGGCGCGGCGTGAGCGACATGAGTCCCGGGCTCTCGCGGTCGAAGCCGAGCGCGAACCCGAACGGCGCGTTGACCACGAAGTGGATCCAGAGGACCTGGCTGGGCGTGAACGGTTCGCCGGCGGCGATGTTGAACAAGCTGGCACCAAGGAAGGTGAGGACGAACGCGACCAGCAGCACGAGCACGAACCGGATGTACTTCATGAGGTTGTCGTAGATCTTGCGGCCCTGCTCCACCGCGAACACAATCGTCGCGAAGTTGTCGTCGGACAGGATCATCCGGCCGGCGTTCTTCGCAACGTCGGTGCCGGTTCCCATCGCTATGCCGATGTCGGCCGCCTTGATGGCCGGTGCGTCATTGACGCCGTCGCCGGTCATCGCAACGACGTCACCGGCCTTCTTCAGCGTGTCGACGAGCAGCACCTTGTGCTCAGGGGCGACCCGGCCGACGACACCGATGCCGTCGATGCGGGCCAGGCGCTCCGCCTCGGGCAGGGCGGCGAAGTCGGCGCCCAGCATCGACTCGCCGGGGATACCGAGCTGCTTCGCGATCGCGGCTCCGGTGATGACGTCGTCCCCGGTCACCATGCGGACCCGGATGTGGGCCCGCTGCGCATTGGCGACCGCGGTCCTGGACTCGTCGCGTGGCGGGTCGACCATGCCGACCAGACTCGTCATCTGCAGGTCCTTGACGTACCCGAGCAGGTTGCCCTCCGCATCGAACCCAGCCGGGTCGAGATCCCGCATCGCGGCGGCCATCACCCGCTCACCGGCCTGCTCCATGCGTTCCATGTGCTCGCGGGCGCGACGGCTGAGGTCGCTGTCCCACGGGATGCTGGCGCCGTCGGACAGCGCCGTGGCGGCGAGCGCCATGACCGCTGGCGCAGCGCCCTTCACGAAGCACCGGACGACCGGCCGGCCCATCGCGTCGGTCGCCGAGTTGAACGTGGCCATCAGCTTGTACGTGGGGTCGAACGGAAGCGTGGCCAGCCGGGGCAGGTTCTCGCGGGTGGCGTCGATGTCCAGGCTGGCCTTGTGGCTGAGCACGAGCAGCGCGCCTTCGGTGGGATCACCGACGACCTTGCCGTCGACCAGCTTGGCGTCGCTCGCGACGACATACGGCAGGATCGCGGCTTCGATGCTCGCTGACTTGCCCGCCGCGTGGTGAACCTTGCCCTCCAGGCTGTAACCGGTGCCGGAGATCGTGTAGCGGTCGGTCGGATCGACCACCTCGACGGCGGTCATCTGGTTCATCGTCAGCGTGCCGGTCTTGTCGGAGTTGATGGCGGACGTGAATCCCAGCGTCTCGACCGCGGGAAGCTCCTTCACGATGGCGCTGCGTTTGGCGAGGTCGACACTGCCAAGCGAAAGGATCACCTGCGTGACGGTCGGCAGTGCCTCGGGGATCGCCGCGATCGCCAATGACACGGCGCTGACGAACAGCGCGTCCCAGGCGACGTCCCGGGCGCGTCCCAGCACGAACATGACGATCATGGTCAGGCCGGCGGCCGCGGCGATCCACAGCGTGAGCGTGTCGAGTTGCCTGGTCAGCGGCGACTTCTCTTTCGCCGTGGTCGTCAGCATCGCCGAGATCTTGCCGAGCTCGGTGTGCTCGCCGGTACCGGTGACGATCATGGTTGCGCTGCCGTGCGTGACCGGTGTGTTCATGAACGCCATGTTGGTCTGGTCGCCCGGACCGAGCTGCGCATCCGCCAGTGCGCCGGCGTCCTTGGCCCCGGGGACGCTCTCGCCAGTGAGCGCCGACTCGTCGATCTGCAGCGAGCTGGCCTCGATGATGCGACCGTCCGCGGGAACCTGGTCGCCGGCGGCGATGAGCACGACGTCGCCGACGACGAGTTGCTCGGCGGGTATCTCGGCGTCGGCCCCTTCTCGCCGCACCCTTGCTGTCGCCTTCATCATCGACTTGAGGGCGTTCATTGCGCTCTCGGCCTTACCCTGCTGCCGGAGGCCGACCACGGCATTCAGCACGGTCAACACCAGCAGGAGGACGGCGGTGCTCCACTCCTTGACCGCCAGGGACACGATGGCCGCACCGGTCAAGATGAGCTGCATGTAGCTGCGATACTCGTCGAGGAATCGCAGCCAGCTCGGCTTGGGTTTCTCCTCGGGCAGCGCGTTCGGGCCATCCCTGCCCAGCAATTGCGCCGCTCTGTCGCGCGATAGCCCGACCGCCGGGTCGACGCCGAGGGCCGCAACGACGTCATCGGCCGATTGCGCGTACCAGCGCGTTTCCATCGGTGCGTTCGCCGGCTGTTCCGGCGCGTCGGCTTGCAAGGTCATGTCCATGCCTCCGATCTGCGCTCCTCTGGCCCGGACGGCTTACGTCTTCTCCTTGTCGGCCTGTTTCTGCTGCTTGGCTGCGTATGGGTCGGCTGCCGCGCCTTGGGGCGCCTCGGCCTCGAGCGCTTCCTTGGCAGCGCGCAAAGCCGTTCGGGCCTCCGGGCTCACATCCGGATACCGGGGATCGATTTCCACCAGCGTGTGGGCCAGCACCGCAGCCGCACAGATGCGCGCGAACCACTTGCGGTCGGCCGGGATGACGTACCAGGGCGCCCAGTCCGTACTGGTCGCCGACAACATCTGCGAGAACGCCTTCTGGTAGTCATCCCACCGCTGCCGTTCCCGCGCGTCGGCCGCGGAGAACTTCCAATTGCGTTCCGGTACGTCGACCCGCTTGAGGAACCGAATCCGCTGCTCCTCCTTCGACAGGTTCAAGAACAGCTTCACCACCATGATGCCGTTGTCGGTCAGGTAGTGCTCCCAGTCGTTGATCTCCCGGTACCGGCGGTCCCATACGCCCTTGCCCTTTGCCGACCGGGGCAACCGCTGCCGATCCAGGTTCTCCGGATGCACGCGCACGACAAGGACTTCCTCGTAGTGGGAGCGGTTGAAGATCCCGATCTCACCGCGCCGGGGCAGGCGGCAGGCGTAGCGCCAGAGGTAGTCGTGGTCGAGCTCTTCAGCAGAGGGAACTTTGAACCCGCTGACCTGCACGCCCTGAGGATTCACGCCGCTCATGACATGGCGGATCGTGCCGTCCTTGCCGCCTGCGTCGAGTGCCTGCAGACAGACAAGCACGCCGTAGGTGTCCTGCGCGGCCAGGCGTCGCTGGTAGTCGGCGAGCATCGCGATTCCTGTCTGCAAGAGCTCGACGCCGTCCTTCTTCTTGAGGAAGTCCGCCTTGTATCCGGGGTCGAAGTCCTTGACGAGATCCACCTTCGATCCCGGCTTGACCCGCAGCGGCTTGATGAGCTCCGCGATGTTCTTTGCTCTCTTATCGGCCATGGCTGGCCCGTCCTTTCTTGGTCGGGACAAGCCGGCCCCCGCCGCCGCGCGAGTGCCGGCGCCCAGGCCCACACCGGCGGGCGCGGCCCGCGATGCCAGGATTGCGCGTGTGGGCAGGGGAGTCGTCACCCTGCGCGGGTGACGTCCGAGGTTTGTCCGGGCGGGGCCAATGCCGGCCTGGCGCCGTCAGAGTTCGGGCGTGGCGTCCATGTTCCGGGCGGTGCTCGGGGTTCGTGCGTTGTGGGCACTGGTCATGGCGCGACTCCGTGGTCCGCTTCCCTTTGCGCACCTGCGAGCCGTTCAAGCGCGATGGTGGTGCTGCGCTGTGGCTCTGCGAGACCGGCCATGCCATGCGCGTCGAGGAGTGAACGGGTTGCGGCGGCGACGTCGAAGACGGCTGCGAGACTGCATTTTGTGGTGAGTTTGAGGATTCGCGAGTCATCGGGGTAATTCCACAATTCCGCGAAGCCCGAGCGGTCGAATCCCGCGCGCGCGAATCTCATTCTGAACACGTTGATCGGGCCGAGGATCAGCAGATTGTCGAATCGGAACTCGTCCGACGTGAGCCGTCTGAGGAGTGTTCGCTGATCCTTCGCATACAGCTTGCCCACCGGCCGTCGGCCGGCGAGTGTGTCCTTGAGTTCGACGTCGTCGAGGGTTCTCCTCCGCGTCGCTGCGCACGTATAGCCGCCGGGCACGGCGTCAATTTCAAGCGCAAAGTCATGAATGTCTTTGCGCACGTCGGTAACGGGCTGATCCGGTGCGACCAGCAGACCGGTACCCCACGGGTGGAACGTGATCCCCGCGCTGGCGGGTCTGCGACGAGTTCGCGTCACCCACAGCGTGATGCCCCGCCGGGTGAGGGCGAGATCAGGTGTGTCGAAGAGGACCACCTGCCGCAGCCGAGCGTCAAGAAGATCCAGGCCAACGGCGGCGACCGCCGAGCGACGATCGGTGTCGGACGTACTCGCCGTAAACCGCACAACGTGCTCCACCGGCCACGAGCGGATCAGCCGAGCAAGGCGCTCAGACGAGAACCCGGACGGCCTCTGCGCCGCCACGCGATGCGTGCCCTGGTCCCATGCAGGGCTCCAATGGGCTGGCGTCCAGCTCGCGTCTGGCCTTGGCGCAATCACACAGCCCCCTCAGGCTCCACGACGAGGCGGAATCCATCGTGCTGCTGAGCACGACGGGCGCACTCGCACAACACGACGACCGCAGATGTTGCTCGCTCTTGACCGGTCATCCGGACTGGCTGATTCAATCACCCCCAGGCCCTTCTGACGGCATTGCGCAGTTGGCACAGTGTCCTCACTCAGTCCGAGACTGAGCATCACCCGCGCAGCATGAACGAAATCCGACGAGCGCAGGTCAGTCGTAGTAGCGCCGGACGCTGGATCCGATGCGGGTGACGTCGGTGCCGTATATGTGGATGGATATCGCGGTAGACGCCGCGGTGTTGTGGACCCGGTGGATGTCGCCGGGAGGCGCGAAGCCGCTGACGTCGCCGACGTGGTTGTCGCTCGTGCCGAGCAAGTTGAGGTTCTCGTCGAACAACTCCTCGTGCTCGATGCCCTGGATGACACCGAACACGCACCAGGTGACGTGGTCGTGGATCCGCGTGATCTGACCTGGTCGCCAGACCAGGGCGATTACCGAGAAGGAGCCGTCCGGTTCGACGTGCAGGGTGTGGCTGCGATAGCCGTCCGGGGATCCGAGCCGTCGTTCAGCGCTCAGCACGTCGGGAGTGGGCAGGTGCAGGCGTAGCTGGTCGGCGACGAGCGCCGCCGTGCCTGACCAGTCGGCGTGGGCCGCGACGGCGGTGCGCACTCCGGTCAGCAGGCCCGACAGGTCTTCGCGGTGCGTCTTCGATGGGAGGCCCGGTTGACTGGTGAGTGTCGTCGTGTTCATGTCAGCCAGCGTGCGCGCCGGAACTCATGACGTCTAATGCCAATTGAGTCATGTACTCATAGCTAGAGTTAATACATGCTCGATCTCGCTCGCCTTCGCATCATCGACGCTGTGGCCCGGCACGGCTCGGTTACCGAGGCGGCCAAGGCGCTGCACTACTCGCAGCCGTCGGTCAGCCACCACCTCGCCCGGCTGGAGGCCGAGACCGGCGCCCAGTTGCTGCAACGCGTCGGCAGAGGCATCCGCCTCACCGAAGCCGGCCGGCTGCTCGCCGACCGCGCCGCGGAAATCATCGGACGGGTTGATGCCGCCGACGCGGAGCTGTCCGCGCACGTCGGGCTGAACGCGGGCAAGGTACGGCTGGCCGGGTTCTCGTCCGCGATCGGCTCGCTGTTTCCCCGGGCCATGACCGCTCTTGCGAGTAAGCATCCGGGGCTGCAGATCAGTCTTACCGACGTCCACCCGGCCGAAGGTCTGCAGATGCTGCGCTCCGGGAAGATCGACATCGCAGTCATCTTCCGCTACGCCGAGACAGCTCCCGAACCCGACGGGATTCGCCTGCACCATCTGCTCGATGACCCGATCTACCTGCTGTCGACTCGCCGAGGCAGCACCCTTGCCCGGTTGCGCGAGTCGACCTGGATCGCCGGATGCGAACGGTGTCGCAGCCACCTGCTCGACCTCTGCGCGAAGCAGGGCTTCACACCCAAGATCGCCTACACCAGCGACGACTTGGTCGTTATGCAGTCCCTGGTAGCCACCGGTCTGGGCGTGACGACCATTCCTGGTCTGGCTCTTCGCGCCCACCGCACCAAGGGAATCATCGCCACGAAGCTCACCGGCGCAGACCGCCACGTCTATGCCGCGACCTACGGCGAACCTCCCGACCCGCCGGCGACGGCTGCCGTCCTGTCCGCTCTCGCCGGCGCCGCCTCCGCCAGCTAGGTGTACGAGGCCAGGACGTTGTTGACGTGGGCCGTCGGGAGGCGGGCGGTTGGCCACCGCGCACGCCGTGTGGCCGGTGGCATGACTGGGCTCTTGGGCGTCACCGTCTTCCGCCGTCGAGACGCACGGTCTCACCGGTGAGGAAGCTGGCCGTCATGATCCACAGCACGGCATCGACGACATCCTGAACGGTTCCGGTCGTGCCGACCAGTGTGCGTGCAGAGGCGCGGTCAAGGAATGCGGCCTTCTGCGCGCCGTGGGAGTCCCAGAGCCCGGAGTCGATGATCCCGGGTGAGATCGCGTTGACGCGTACCGGGGCGAGCTCGGCAGCCAGGTGCTGTGCCGCGAACGCGACGGCACCGTTAGCGATGCCCGTGGAGTATGTACCGGCTCCGGGGCGCCATGCGACCTGTCCGGAGAACAGGGTGAGGGATCGGCGGATCTCGAAGTGCTTGGCCAGAAGCAACGGGCCGAGGGCCTTTGCCGCAATCGCGTCCAGCACCCGCGGCAGCTCCATCTCGCGGATCGGAGCACTGTATGTCATCGATGCGGTCGAGACGATATGGTCCACTGGGCCGATCTGGTCGGCTGCTGCCGCGATCGACGGCTCATCGCGCAGATCCAGACGCAGAACGCCCTCGGCTTGCGGTGCGTGCGACGAGACCGTCACGAGAGCTCCGTCTGCTGCGGCCGCGGCCGCGATCGCCCCGCCCAGACGCTGCGTCCCTCCGACGATGAGAACGCTCTGATGAGCGAGAGTTCCGGTCATGTTGTTCTCCCATTCCATGGTCACGACGACCACGGTATGGAAAGGTAACTAGTGACTTCAACGTAACCGAGGAAAGCTGAGCATGCCGTACAACGTCATGTCCGCGAGCTGCCCGTCGCGTGTGGTGCTTCATCGCATTGGTGCGCGCTGGACTGTGTTCATCGTCAACGCGCTGGAAGACGGGCCGATGAGATTCACCAGCCTGGTCGCACGTATCCAGGGCGTCACACCAAAAGTGCTCGCAGAGACGTTGCGCTCCATGGAAGACGACGGACTAGTCGCTCGCACTGAGTTCGACGAACACCCACCCCGCGTCGAATACCAACTCACCGAACTCGGACGCTCGCTCCTGGAGCCGTTGCGGGCAGTACGGAAATGGGCCGAAGAGCACGTCCCGCAAGTCCTGGCCGCACGCGAGGCCACAGCAACGCTACGAGCCGAATAGCTCACACCAACAGAATCACCGTCAATGGCCAGCAACAGCTAGTGTCGTGCGCCATTAATTCGTGCGATAAGTCGGCCGAGTGATTCGAGGATCTGGTCGGCGGTCTTGGTCCAGATGAACGGCTTCGGGTTCTCGTTCCAGTTGTTGATCCAAGATCGGATGTCTTTCTCCAATGCGGGCACGCTGCGGTGGTCGCCGCGTTGCAGCAGGTCGCTGGTGAGGTAGGCGAACCAGCGTTCGACCTGGTTGATCCAGCTGGAGTAGGTCGGCGTGTGGTGCATGTGGAAGCGTGGATGGGCGGCGAGCCATGCCTTGATCGCCGGGCTCTTGTGGGTGCCGTAGTTGTCGGCCACCAGGTGCACGTCGAGATGGCCGGGGACCTCGGTATCGATCTTGGCCAGGAACTTCTTGAACTCGATCGTGCGGTGCCGGCGGTGCAAGGAGCTGATCACGGTGCCGTCGGCGGTGTTGAACGCCGCGAACAGGCTGGTGACACCGTGCCGGACGTAATCATGGGTGCGCCGCTCGGGCATGCCCGCCATCATCGGCAACGCCGGCTGGGAGCGGGCCAGTGCCTGTACCTGGGACTTCTCATCCACGCACAGCACCACCGCACCGTCGGGCGGGTTGAGATAGAGCCCGACCACGTCGAAGACCTTGTCCACGAACAACGGGTCGGTGGACAGCTTGAACGTCTCGACACGGTGCGGCTTGAGCTCGAACGCCTTCCAGATCCGCCCGATCGTCGACCTGGACAGCCCGCTGCGCTCGGCCATCTTCGCCCGCGACCAATGCGTCGCGTTCGGCGGCGTGGACTCAAGCGTGGCCACGATGACCTGTTCCACCTGATCCACCCTGACCACCGGCGGGCGCCCCGGCCGCGGCTCATCGACCAGCCCGTCCAACCGATCAGCAACGAACCGTCGACGCCACTTGTTCACCGTGTTCGGCGCCACCCCAACAGCGGCCGCAACCTGCGTGTTCAACGCCCCCGGCACCGCACACGCCAACACGATCCGCGACCGCAACGCCAGCCCCGCCGCCGACTTCCGCCGCCGCGACCACCGCAACAACTGCTCCCGCTCCGCATCGCTCAACACCAACGACGCCTTCGGCCGCCCCGTCCTCGCCACCGGCCAACCCTACAACTTTCACCACGAATTAATGGCGCACGACACTAGGTCATCAAGGTCTGTCGCCCAGACTCGCCGGCACAGCTCATTTCACGCCTCGCCGGTTGGCCCGTAGATACTCGCGGTTGAGGTTGGCGATGCTGAAGAGCGCGATCCCCTTCGGGCAGGCGTTCACGCACTCGCCGCTGTTGGTGCAGCCACCGAAGCCTTCAGCGTCCATGGTCGCGACCATGGACAGGACGCGGGACTCCCGCTCGGGCTGGCCCTGGGGCAGCGCGTTCAGGTGTGCGACCTTGGCTGCGGTGAATAGCATCGCCGAGCCGTTCGGGCAGGCGGCGACGCAGGCGCCGCAGCCGATGCACGTGGCGTTCTCGAAGGCGCGGTCGGCGTCTGGCTTGGACACCGGCGTGGCGTGGGCCTCGGGGGCGGCGCCGGTCGGTGCGGTGATGAAGCCGCCGGATTGGATGATCCGGTCGAAAGCCGAGCGGTCGACGACGAGGTCCTTGATCACCGGGAAGGCGCGGGCCCGCCACGGCTCGACCTCGATGACGTCGCCGTCAGAGAACTCGCGCATGTGCAGCTGGCAGGTCGTCGTCTGCACCGGCCCGTGGGCCCGGCCGTTGATGACCATGCCGCAGGAACCGCAGATGCCCTCGCGGCAGTCGTGGTCGAAGGCAACCGGCTCCTGCCCGGAGAGGATGAGCTGCTCGTTGAGGATGTCGAGCATCTCCAGGAATGACATGTCCTCGGTGACGCCGTCGACCTCGTAGTCGACGAGCCGCCCGGCGGTGTCGGGACCGGGCTGGCGCCAGACTCGGACGGTGATCTTCATGCGTAGCTCCGTTGGGCGAGGTGGACGTACTCGAAGTCAAGGGCTTCCTTGTGCAGTACCGGGCCGTGCGCCTCGCCGCCGAATTCCCAGGCGGCGACGTAGCTGAAGTGCTCGTCGTCGCGCTCGGCTTCGCCGTCGGAGGTCTGGCGCTCCTCGCGGAAGTGGCTGCCGCAGGACTCCTCGCGCACCAGCGCGTCGAGCACCATCACCTCACCCAACTCGAGGAAGTCAGCGACCCGGCCGGCCTTCTCCAGTTGCTGGTTGAGCTCCTCGCCGGTACCGGTGACCTTCACCTCGCGCCAGAACTCGGCGCGCAGCTCGGGGATGCGCTCCAGCGCCTTGCGCAGGCCGTCTTCGCTGCGGGCCATACCGCAGTGGTCCCACAACAGCGTGCCGAGCTCTTTGTGGAAGGAGTCCACGGTGCGGCTGCCGTCGATCGACAGCAGCGTCTCGACGCGCCGCCGCACGTCAGCCTCCACCTCGGCCACGGCCGGGTCGGCCGGGTCGAGCGCCTCGAAACGGTTCTCGGCGATGTAGTTGTTCATGACCGGCGGCAGCACGAAATACCCATCGGACAGGCCCTGCATCAGCGCCGAGGCGCCGAGGCGATTGGCGCCGTGGTCAGAGAAGTTGGCCTCGCCGATCGCGAACAGCCCCGGAATCGTGGTCTGCAGGTCGTAGTCGACCCACAGCCCGCCCATCGTGTAGTGGATGGCCGGGTAGATGCGCATCGGCACCTCGTACGGATTCTCCGCGGTGATGCGCTGGTACATGTCGAAGAGGTTGCCGTAGCGCTCGGCCACCGCGGCCCGGCCCATGCGGTTGATGGCGTCGGCGAAGTCGAGGTAGACGCCCTGGCCGCCCGGGCCGACTCCGTTGCCGGCGTCGCACTGGTTCTTCGCGGCGCGTGACGCGATGTCGCGGGGGACCAGGTTGCCGAAGCTCGGGTAGATCCGCTCCAGGTAGTAGTCGCGCTCGTCTTCAGGGATCTGCTGCGGCGGGCGAGTGTCGCCGGCCCGCTTGGGTACCCAGATGCGGCCGTCGTTGCGGAGCGACTCGCTCATCAGGGTGAGCTTGGACTGGTGCTCGCCCGAGCGCGGGATGCAGGTCGGGTGGATCTGGGTGTAGCAGGGATTGGCGAGGTAGGCGCCGCGCTTGTAGGCGCGCCAGATCGCGCTGGCGTTGGAGCCCTTGGCGTTGGTGGACAGGTAGAAGACGTTGCCGTAGCCACCGGTGGCCAGCACCACGGCGTCGGCGAGATAGGTCTTGATCTTGCCGGTGACCAGGTCCCGAGCCACGATGCCACGGGCCCGCCCGTCGATCACAACCAGGTCGAGCATCTCGGTGCGGGCGTGCATCTCTATTTTGCCGGCCGCGATCTGTCGAGACAGTGCCTGGTAAGCGCCGATCAGCAACTGCTGGCCGGTCTGGCCACGGGCATAGAAGGTGCGCTGCACCTGCACGCCACCGAACGAGCGGGTGTCGAGCAGGCCGCCGTACTCACGGGCGAACGGCACGCCCTGGGCCACGCACTGGTCGATGATGTTGGCCGAGATCTCGGCCAGCCGATACACGTTCGACTCCCGGGACCGGAAGTCACCGCCCTTGACCGTGTCGTAGAACAGCCGGTAGGTGGAGTCGCCGTCGTTGCGGTAGTTCTTGGCCGCGTTGATGCCGCCCTGGGCCGCCACGCTGTGGGCCCGCCGAGGCGAGTCCTGAAAGCAGAACTGGATCACCTGGTAGCCCTGCTCGGCCAGCGTCGCGCCGGCCGAGCCACCGGCCAGACCGGTGCCGACCACGATGATCTTGTGCCGGCGCCGGTTGGCCGGGTTGACCAGCTTGGCGTCGAACTTGCGCTTGCTCCAGCGCTGCTCGATCGGGACGTCGGGGGCCCGGGTGTCGGCGATCGGGTCGCCCAGGGTGTACTCGCTCATTTGACGATTCCCGTCATGACGCCGATCGGGACCGTCATGAAGCCGACCGAGACGGCGACCGCGAGGGTCGATCCGGTCGCCTTGATCACCTTGTCCCGCGTCGGTTTGTTGATGCCGAGCGTCTGGGAGGCGCTCCAGAAGCCGTGGTTGATGTGCAGGCCCAGCATCGCCATCGCCAGCAGGTAGATCAGGTTGCTCCACCAGTGCTGGAAGTCGTTGTAGACGTTCTGGTAGACGTGCCCCTCGTGGAAGTGACCGTCGGGGGTCACGCCCGCGGTCAGGTCCAGCAAGTGCCAGACGACGAACAGCGCCAGGATGATGCCGCCGTAGCGCATGGTGTTCGTCGCGAAGCTGGCCTGCGGCCGCTGCCCGTGTACGTACTTCACCGGGCGGGCTTTGAGATCACGCCGGGAGAGTTGGACCGCTGCGGTCACGTGCAGCAGCACCGCGATGAACAGCACGAAGCGCTGGATCCACAGGTACCAGGCGCCGTGCAGCACCGGCTCGCCGATGGTGCGCAGCCAGGCGGCGTAGGCGGTGAAGTCCTGCGGGCCGAAGAAGATCTTCAGGTTGCCCAGCATGTGGAGCAGCAGGAACGCCATCATCAGCAGGCCGGTGATCGCCATTACCCACTTCTTGCCGATCGAGCTGTGCCACAGGGCCGCGAGACTGCTACGTCGCTTCGCCTTCTCGGGCGTCGGCATCGGGTGGCCCGCATCGACCGCCGGCGCCACCGGCTTCGTCATGAACACGTTCGCCGACATTAGGCGCCGCGCGCTCAGAGGGGAAACAGATCATGCCTCTAATTTCGATAGTCAGTGACTATCATGAGTTCCCGTGCAGCTTCATCAACTCGCCTACTTCGTCGCGCTGGCCGACGCCCGGCACTTCACCCGGGCCGCCGAGCAGATGGGTGTCGCGCAGCCGACGCTGTCTCAGCAGATCCGAGCGCTGGAGGTCGGCCTCGGAGCTGGGCTCGTCGCACGAAGGCCAGGAAATATCGAGCTGACCGCGGCAGGCGAGGAGCTGCTGCCGATCGCGCGACGAATCCTCGCGGAGGCGGACAACGCGCGTCGGTCGCTGGCCGAACTGGCCGACCTGAAGCGGGGCCGGGTACGCCTCGGTGCCACGCCGAGCCTGTGCACCGGCCTCGTCCCGAAGATCGTCGCCGAGTACCACCGAAGCCACCCAGGTGTGGCGATCTTCATAACCGAGGGAGGGTCTCGCGACCTTCAGCAGAGCCTGGCCGCGGGCGAGCTCGACCTCGCGCTCGTCGTCGACTCGCGGGCGGACGACGACGACCAGCTCGCGACCGTGCCGCTGCTGGTTGAGGAACTGGTCATCATCTCCAGCCGCGACGACCCGCCGCCGACCCGTCGCGGCCGTATCGGCATTGCCCAACTGCGCAACAAGAATCTGGTGATGTTCCGCGAGGGCTACGACTTGCGCGATACGACCGTCGCCGCCTGCCGCGAGCACGGCTTCGAACCGAGCTTCGCGGTCGAGGGTGGCGAAATGGACGCGGTTCTCAGCCTGGTCGCCGCGGGAGTCGGCATCGCCATCGTGCCCAACACTGTTGTCGATGATCGCTTCCGAATCACCCGTCTGCGCTCGCCCGGTCTGAACCGCACGATCGAACTCTGCCGCCGCGACGCGATCGAGCTCTCGCGATCGGCCCTCGATCTGGAGCGCCGACTGCTCACCCTCGCCGAACCGTCCATACAGACCGGCCGGGCAGTGCAAACCGGCGCACGCACTCGTAACCCTGCACCGAACGGGACCCCGGTTTGAGGTGACGGCACACGTCGCGTGCGAACCGCGCGCAGGAGCCGCCATACGTCGACCATGTCGGTGGTGCGTCTCGGTCAGGAAGTCGAAGGTTGCTGGTTGATGACCTTCGAGCGGTTGGCGTCAGGCCGCAGGGTCCTCGGCCCGCCCCACCTCTTCACTGCGGCCGGGCTCGATGTTGTGGTTGAGCGCGAACCGGTTGTCGGGGTCGTAGGTGCGCTTGACCGCGGCCAGGCGGGCGTACGTCGCGGGTGGGTACGCCGCCGCTATGTCCGCTGCCGTCGCCGAGCCCTGGAAGTTGACGTATGTGCCGGTGCCGTGGGCCGCGACGGCACGCCAAGGGACGAGCGCTCGCTCGACGTCGGCGTCGGTCGCGGTGCCGGGGAGCATCAGCCCGCAGAGGACCATCGCCTCCGCGTCACGGTGGGCGAACGCCGTCGCATCCGCCGGCACCCGGCCGAACGCCGCGCCCAGGCTCCGTACCGCGATCGCCATAGGTCCCGGAGCGGTGTGGAGGCGGTCGATCGCCGCGATCACGCCGTCGTGCAGGTTCGGCACCAGGGTGTTGCGGGCGACGAGGCGGAGGCCCGGTGGGTGCTCGGCGTGCTCGAGGGTCTCGGAGTACCGGCGCTCGGAGATGGTCGCCTCGGTCACCGTGCCCAGTTCCAGCAGCGGCTCGATCGCGGCATCGACGTTGGCCAGCGCGGTGCCGGGCTCGCCGGCGTAGCAGAGCAGCACCGTCGCGGCGGGCGGAGTCCCGGGCATCCGGGGCATCAGCACCAGGGTGCTGGACAACTCCTCCGGCGCGACCCGCATCGCGTCCCGCCACCGGCCCAGCAGGTCCGCCGCATCGTCGAGCCGATAGGCCACCGACCCGAAGTGCACGGTGGTGACGGGCTGAGCGACGAAGTCGAAGTCGACCACGACGCCGAAGTTGCCGCCGCCGCCACGCAGCGCCCAGAACAGGTCTGGGTGCTCGTCCTCCGACGTCGTGAGCAGCCGCCCGTCGGCCGTCACCACCCGAGCGCCGACCAGGTTGTCGATCGCCAGGCCGTGCCGGCGCACCATCCAGCCGATCCCGCCGCCCAGGGTGAGGCCGCCGACGCCGACGCCGGCCGTGTCGCCGGCGGTAAGGCCCCAGCCGTGCGGATCGAGCGCCGCGGCCACCCGGCCCCAGGTGGCGCCACCGCCGACCCGCACGAGCCGGCGCCCGGCGTCGAGGACCTCGACGTCGTCAAGACGCGCCAGGTCGATCACCATCCCGCCGGTGTTGGTGCCGTGGCCGAGGGGACTGTGCCCGCCCGACCGCACCGACACGGCCAGGTCGTGGCGCACGGCATCAGCGAGCGCGGCCGCGACCTCGTCCGGATCGCGGGGGCGGACCACCAACGCCGGGGCGCCGATCGTGAAGAAGACCCGCGCGGCAGCGTCGTACGTGTCGTCCCCAGGTTGCAGGGTCTCGACCGCGCTGAGAGCACGGTCGGTCTGGTGCAAGCTCATCGGTTTCTCCTCAGTGGTGAGTCGCTTGTCGATTCCGGTCGCAAGGTCCCGGAATTCGGTGCGTCCGAGCATTCGGGAATCCGCGCCCGACCGCGTCGCCCGAGAGATGTCTCTTCCGGCTACCGGCCGGGCGGGTCGTCGGGGCGGCGGATACCGCCCTCGGAGTAGGAGCGCTGTACTCCCCCGGTGGGACGTGCCGACGCGCTCGCGGCTCTACGATCGGGCCATGCGGACGGATAGCGGGTGGTGGAGGTTGAACGCCACCGGCTGGCTCGTGTCGGGCGCGGTCGGCGTGGTCGCGACCGTCCAGTGGTACGCGCGCCTGCGCGAGGCGCAGCGGCGTGCCGAGGAGGCCGAGCACACCCGTGACGAGGCGGCCCGGCGCCGGGCGGTGGAGGAGCGGCTGCGGATCGCGCGCGAGCTCCACGACTCGCTGACCCACAGCATCTCGGTGATCAAGGTGCAGGCCGGCGTCGCGACACACCTGGCGAGGAAGAACGGCGAGGAGCCGTCGGACGCGCTGCTCGCGATCCAGGAGGCCAGCAGCGACGCCGTGCGCGAACTGCGGGCGACGCTCGACGTGCTTCGCCGCGAGGAGGACCCCAGCGGCAGCGGGCTGGACCTGCTCCCGGCGCTCGTGGAACGGGCGCGGTCCTCGGGGCTACCGACGACCTACACGGTGCGCGGGGACCGGCGCCCGCTGCCGCCGGAGGTCGACCAGGCGGCGTACCGGGTGGTCCAGGAGGCGCTGACGAACGTCACCCGGCACGCGGAGAAGGCGACGGCCTCGGTGCAGATCTCCTACGGCGCGCACACGCTCACCATCCGGGTCGACGACGACGGGACCGGATCGCGGCAGCCGCCCGTGCCCGGGTACGGGCTGGTCGGGATGCGGGAGCGGGTCACCGCTCTGGGCGGGCGCCTGCGTGCGGAGCCGGGCGCGTCCCGCGGGTTCACGGTGCTCGCCGAGCTGCCGGTGAACGAGGCGTCGTGATCCGGGTGGTGCTGGTCGACGATCAGCCGCTGATCCGGACCGGGATTCGTGCGCTGCTCGACGCCGAGGACGACATCGAGGTTGTGGCCGAGGGCGCCAACGGCCGCGAGGGAGTCGCACTCGCGGTCGAGCACCTGCCCGACATCGTGCTGATGGACGTACAGATGCCTGAGATGGACGGCATCGAGGCGACCCGCCGGATCGCGAACGACGACCGGCTCGGCGACGTGCACGTGGTCATGCTGACCAACTACGGTCTCGACGAGTACGTCTTCAACTCCTTGCGGGCCGGCGCGGCCGGGTTCGTCGTCAAGGACACCGAGCCGGCTGACCTGCTGCAGGCGCTTCGGGTCACGATGCGGGGCGACGCCCTGCTCTCTCCGGCCGTCACCCGGCGGCTGATCAGCGAGTTCGTGGCTCGGCCCGCCGACGTGCTCCCGTTGGCGCACCTGGGGCTGCTGACGAACCGAGAGCGCGAGGTCGTCGGGCTGGTGGCCCACGGGCTGAGCAACGACGAGATCGCTGAGCGCATGGTGCTCAGCCCGATGACCGCGAAGACTCACGTCAGCCGGGCGATGACCAAGCTCGGGGCGCGCGACCGGGCGCAGCTCGTCGTGTTCGCCTATCAGTCGGGGCTGGTGGCACCGCGCCCGGCTTGAAACATTCACCGCCGACCATCTCCCACTGGCTGATCGCTCGGCATCCGAAATCAATCGGTATCGCCTGGCGGAACGGGGCGTCGTCGACCTTGGGCCGACCGGCACGGTGTGGACCTCCAACGGCACAAAGTCAGGCACGGATGTGGTGGGTTGACCGGATCCGGCCATGTTTTCGATGAGTGATTCCCGTCCGGCCTACGTCGATTGAGACGAAAGGTCGCAGACGCGCCGCGTCGGCGGGTATTGCCAGAAAACAGATCCGAGGAGGACGCATGACCGCACGGCAAAGACTGGTACGGCTCGGCGTAGTGGCCGGGACTGCAACAGCCGCGCTGGGGCTACTCGCAGGGCCGCAGGCATCTGCTGCTACGGGTAGGACGGCCGAGGCATACACCGGATGGGACACGTCCCTTTCCGGCGTGACACACCAGCAGTTCGCGACAAGCTGCGGTGACGTCTTCAAAGGTCCGGTGACATCTGACGACGGCAACGGCAACGTCGTGGCCGGCATCAACAGCTTTTCGATGAGCTGTGATCAGGGCGTCAGCGTGACTCCCAACGCCCTGCCGTGGACCCTCACCGCGCATGGCAACAACACTCCCGGGAGCAGCTACACCATTGCGGGCATCAATGTGAACATCACGACGTCGCAGGGAACGTGCCGCTACACCGGCTCGGTGAGCGGTACGGCTATGGACCAGGGCTACTTCATGACGGGCACCTTGTCCCGGCAAAGCACGGGCTGCGGCGGGGACGCACAGGTCCAGGTCAACGACCCATTCGAAGTGTTCGGCATCGCCTAAAGCTCTGCCGGCCACGTGTGCCGTCGTTGGCTGGAATGGTGCGGATGGCGCTCGGGCCATCCGCACCGCCTCTCCCCAAAGTCCAACGAAAATCGACACGAAGCTCGGTTGAGCGGCCAGGTCACCGTCCCGCAGCCACCGACGTGCGCGTCACCACAGGCCTGCTCGGCGACCGCGCCGCAGTCCTCGGCGCTGCCGCACTGATCCTCGCCCAGTCCCCGCTGGCGCTCACCGAACGGGTTCGCAGCTGACGGACCGCTCCTGCCTACAGAACGGACAACGCGATGGATTCGACAAGGGCAGCAATCGAGGAACACTGGCGGGCATCGGAGCGCGGGGATACCGAAGCCGAACACGCGATCTACGCCGCGGACGCGATCCTCGACTACCCCCAATCAGGTGAACGTTTCCGAGGCCGCACGACGATTGCGGCGCAACGTGGCGGGCACCCTGCCGATCGGCACTTCACGGTGCAACGAATTGTCGGCAGCGGCAATCTGTGGGTGAGCGAATGCATCATCACTTATGACGGCACGCCGACCTACTCAGTCAGCGTTATGGAATTTGTTCACGAGAAGGTCGTGCACGCGACGCAGTACTTCGCGGACAGCTTCGGTGCACCTGCATGGCGCACAGCACTAGCGGAGCCGATGCCGGACAGGCACACCGACCGCGCGTGATCTCCGGCCGGCACGCACCGCAGTCCGCGACGCGCACTCGCCGGTTGGAATCAGCTGAGCACTTTCGCCTTCTGTGCCGCGAATTCAGCGTCGGTAATGACGCCCTTATCGTGCAGGGCGGCCAGCTTCGTCAACTCTTCCGCAGTGCTCGTAGACGTGCCTGCCGCAGATTGGATGTAGGCGCGCGTGGCGGCGTCCGCCTCCCGGGCTTGGCGCACATCTCGTTCTCCCATCGAACTTCCGCGGGCGATCAGGTAGACGAACACCCCGACGAATGGCAGGACGATCACGAAGATCAGCCACAGAGTCTTGCCCCAGCCACCAAGATCGCGACTGCGGAAGATGTCCAAGATGACGCGGAAGAGCAGGAAGAACCACAGCACCCACAAGAAGATCTCGAGCATCGTCCAGAACAGGTTGAGCAGCGGGTAGTCCTGTGAGGCTAGTGGCATGGCGGTGGTCATGTTTCTCGTCCCTTCTGCAGCCGTGCGTTAGAGGGTTGAAGGTGGCGGTACATGAATTCACTTGCCCTCGTAGTCGGCTCGCGCCGACGCCTCGTTCAGACAGGTGCCGATGTAGGTAAAACTGCATGTCTTGGCTATGTCGCTCAATCTCCCCTTATGCGCGACCGGTGGTGCCAGTCGGATCAACAAACCCTGGCAGCAGCACTCGCCCCGCGACTAGGGTCCTTGGTCACCACCGGCCGAGGTCGTGCCCACATTGCCCAAGCTCAGGCACAGGGCCGCGCGGGGCGGCAATACCGGCCGAAGTTCGACTGCGGATGCGCGAACTCACCGGAGCCGCGCAGGACCTTAGTCCCTGGACATGGTCGGACCGCCCCCCGGAACCTGAGTGCAAGTGTGGGCCTCAGCGGGGCTTGCGTAACGAAATGGTTCGCCGGGAGCCTGCCACCGTTCCGGGTACCCAAAGGGAGAAGGTGGCCGGATGGCCGCGCCCACCCCAGCGACGGACAACGTCGCTCACGCAGCCGTCGGCCTGGCCGGCGCGGTCATGGTCCCAATGCTCATCGGCAAGGGACGCGGGTGGGCTCGCACGGGATAAGGAGTCGACGATGGGTATTCGGACGACAAGGGCTCCGGCCCGCGGCATGCACCGCCTGCAGCTCGAAACGGGCCTGGCGCAGGTGACTTCCGCGGAGCGCGCGGCCCGGGGCAAACAAGCACGGGCGGCGGTGCCGCGCGACAGTCACGCGGTGTTCGATCCGCCGGCGGATCGGCCCGACCCGATCGGCCTGCTGGAAGAGCAGGCGAAGTCGCGGGTGCCGGAGTTGGTGCCGATCCGGTGGGGCCGGATGTCGGTCTCCCCGTTCACCTACTACCGCGGTGCGGCGTTGCCGATGGCGAGCGACCTGGCGACCACTCCCGTGTCGGGGCTGGCCGTGCAGGCGTGCGGCGATGCGCATCTGTCGAACTTCGGGATCTTCGGTTCGGCCGAGCACCGCCTTGTCTTCGACGTCAACGACTTCGATGAGACGCTGCCGGGCCCGTGGGAGTGGGATGTCAAGCGGCTGGCGGCCAGCCTGGAAGTCGCGGCCCGCGGGAACGGTTTTGCGGGCAAGGATCGCCGCGAGATCGTCACTGCGGCGGTTGCCCAGTACCGGCAGGCGATGCGGGCCTTTGCCGGGATGACGAACCTCGATGTCTGGTACGCGCACGCAGACCTGGACGAGCTGCGCGCGCAGTTCGACTCACAACTGAAACAGCGTCAACGCAAGATTCTGGACAAGGACCTGGCCAAGGCGCGCACGCACGACAGCATGCAGGAAGTGGCCAAGCTGACCCGCCTCGTGGACGGACGGCCGCGGATCATCTCCGACCCGCCGCTGCTCGTGCCGATGGATGAACTGCTGCCCAATCAGGAGGACACGGCGAAGTTCCGATCGCAACTGCTCGACCTGATCGCCAAATACCGGCGCACGCTGGAAACCGATCGCCGCTTCCTGCTCGAGCAGTACGAGTTCGCTGACATGGCCCGCAAGGTCGTCGGCGTCGGCAGCGTCGGGACTCGATGCTGGATCATCTTGATGCTCGGCCGCAACGAATCTGATCCGCTGTTCCTGCAGGTGAAAGAGGCTCAGACGTCGGTGCTCAGCCGGTTCGTCGGAACCAGCAAGTACACCAATCAGGGTCAGCGGGTGGTTGCGGGGCAGCGGCTGATGCAGGCGAGCAGCGACATCTTCCTGGGCTGGCAGCGGATCGAGGCCGGACTCGACGGGCAGCAGCGCGACTTCTACGTCCGCCAACTGCGCGACTGGAAATACTCCATCCCCATCGAGTCCCTGGTGCAGCCCGGTATGCGGGTCTACGGAGAAGTGTGCGGGTGGACGCTTGCCCGGGCCCACGCCCGCTCCGGCGACCGGATCGCCATAGGCGCATACCTCGGCAGCTCGGACGTCTTCGACAAAGCCATCACCCGATTCGCGGCCGCCTACGCCGACCAGAACGAACGCGACCACCAATCGCTCGTCGACGCCATCGCAACAGGACGGCTGACCGCCGAACGCGACCTCTGAGACCGGCGACGAATCACGAACGCATTCGACCTCACGGATCCGGAAGCGGGTCGCACTGGTCGTGTTACGGCGCGATCAGCTCATCGAACAGGTCGACGTACTCAATCAGGTGTCGGTCGCCGATGAAGGCGTCGCGGACCCGCTCCCGGCCCTGCTGTCCTAACGTCGCGGCCAGCAAGGGGTCGTCGAGCAGCAGCAGCAGCCTCTGCGCGAAGCCGGGTAGGTCGTGCGGGTCGGGCAGCAATAAGCCGTCCCGGCCGTCGAGGATCTGGTCCTGAATGCCGCCTACCGCGCTGGCGAGCACAGGTCGGCCCTTCCACATCGCTTCCGTGACGGTGAGGCCGAACCCTTCCACGAGACTCTTCTGGACCACCACCGTCGCGTGCCGCTGCACGGCGTTGACGATGATCGCGTTCTCGTCGACGTCGTCCATCGGGAGGCTTGCCAGGTGGCACCGCGCGCGTATCGGGCCGGGCAGCCGCTCCCGCTCGGCCCGGCAAGCGGCGAGGACCTCGGCACCCTCGGGATCGTCGCTGACTCCGGACACGTCCGGGCCCACGAGCATCAGGTGCGCATCCGGCCTCGCCTGCCCAACGTGGGCGCTGAAAGCTGCCAGCACGCCGCTCATGTCTTTGAGGCGGTCCCAGCGGCTGACCTGGACAACCAGTCGTGCGTCGGCAGGGGGTGGCTCCGATCCCGACAACAGATTCTCGCGCCGGCGAACCACCCCTGGCGTGCCGTTGCGCCGGGTGAATTCGACCTCCTCGCTGTCGAGTCCGGCGATCAGCCCGACCCGGCGCAGCACGCGCGCAACCTCAGCGTCGTCCAGGTCGTGGTTCTTCGACGAGAACGGGTCGATGGACGGCGGGATCACCCGCACCCGCTCTGGCGGCAGCCATTCCGGGACGTACCGTTCCCGCGAGAAGATGAACGCGTCGGCGTTCTCGAGATAGCCGCGCAAGAACTCCCAGCCCCGATCGGTCACGGCATTGAACTCGTCCCGGCCGACGTGGCAACGCCATATGGCGTGCGCGCCCGTCTCGCGTACGCCGTCGACAAGGCCGGCGGTCTGCGGGTCGTGCAGCAGCACGATGTCGCCCGGCCGGACCAGCTTGCGCAGGCTGGCCTGGTTCTTCTCAAGCACCCGCGCGTAGTGCTCGTGCTGTGATGCACCGAGCTCGGATCCGCCATCCATCTCGCCGTGCAGCGCGTTGTGAATCCGCTTGGTGATCGCGAAGAACGCCGGGTCGGCGTCAAGCACGAGCCACCGGGCATCGACCCCCGCCCCGCGGGCGTAAGCGAGCAACGCCTGCAACATTTCAGCGACGCCACCACCGTGGGCAGTGGCATTGACGTTCCACACGACGCGACCGGCGAGCAGGGCACGAGCCCGAGCGGCATTCGCCATTAACCGTTCGGACCGATCTCGGGTCAGCAGCGCGCGGAGCATCTCCAGCGGCGCGGCTTGGATATCGATCTGCCACATTCCGTCATGATCGCACCTCCGGCGACATATGACGGGCCGCTGATGAAGGTGATCCGCTGTACTACTGGCAGCAGGTGTCGGCCGCGGTACCACGGACCAAATAGGGCACCGGCTATTGAACCGGATTACCGCGACCGCGCCACGTCGTAACGGTTCCATCGCACAGCGCTCAGAGCATTGCCCGGCGACTTATCGTTGGGCACTGGCCTATCGCCGAGGAGGCCGCCATGTTCAAGTCGTCCCACCCCCTGCGCACTCTCGTCGCCATCGGCGTGGGAGCCGGGGTCATCCTCACCGGATGCGCCAGTAACAAGGAGAAAGGCGCCGGACCGACCGGGACCGTCACGCCGACGGTCACCCAGAACACGTCGCTGGCGACGCTGGTTCCGTCCAAGATCAAGTCGGCCGGCAAGCTGATAGTCGGCGTCAATGTGCCCTATACGCCGAACGAGTACCTCGGCTCTGGCGGCAAGGTCGTCGGCTTCGATGTGGACCTGGTCGACGCCACCGCCAAGGTCCTCGGCCTGACCACCGACTACCGTCAGGCGGACTTCTCCAAGATCATTCCCGCCGTCACGGCCGGCACGTACGACATCGGCATGTCGTCGTTTACTGATACCAAGGAGCGGGAGAAGACCGTCGACTTCGTCAACTACTTCACCGCCGGCATCCTGTGGGCCTCACCGACCGGCAAGACGGTCGATCCGAACAACGCGTGCGGTCTGACCGTGTCCGTCCAGTCGACGACGACCGAGCAGCAAGACGAGCTACCGGCCAAGACCAAGGCGTGCACCAAGGCCGGGAAGAAGCCGATCAAGATCCTGGCCTACGAGAACCAGGACGACGCGACCAACGCCGTCGTGCTCGGCAAATCGAACGCAATGTCGGCCGACTCTCCGGTAACGGCCTATGCCATCAAGCAGAGCGGCGGCAAGTTGCAACAGGCTGGGCAGATCGCAGAGGCGGCACCGTACGGCTGGCCGATCGCCAAGGGCTCGACCCTCATCCAGGCGATGCAGAAGGCCCTGCAGACCCTGATGGACAACGGCACGTACGACCAGATCTGCACGAAGTGGGGTGTCCAGTCCGGCGAAATCAAAACGGCCACCGTCAACGCCGCTATCAGCTAGGCGGTCGGCATGACTTCGCTGGAGAAGACGGCCGAATCGGCGGCGCCGCCGGAGGCCATCAAGGCCGTGCCACTGCGGCACCCGTGGCGTTGGATCGCCGCGGCCATCGTGCTGGTGCTGATCGGACTGTTCGTGTACGGCGCGGCAACCAACCCCAACTACCACTGGGATACGTATCGCACGTACCTCTTCGACAAGCGGATCTCGACCGCTGCCTGGAATACGCTGCAGCTGACGTTGTGGGCAATGGTGCTCGGCGTCGCGCTGGGCGTAGTGCTCGCAATCATGCGACTGTCACCCAACGGTGTGCTGCGGTCGACAGCCTGGGTGTATTTATGGGTCTTCCGCGGCACGCCGGTCTACGTCCAGCTCGTGTTCTGGGGGCTGTTCACCTCCCTGTACCCGCACCTGGCCTTCGGCATCCCATTCGTGCACCAGTTTTCCCACATCAACATTCAGACCCTGAACGCGGCGTTCTTCTTTGCCGCACTGGGCTTGGGTCTGAACGAAGCTGCCTACATGGCGGAGATCGTGCGCGCAGGCATCGGCTCGGTGGACGAAGGACAGACCGAGGCCGCGACTGCGCTCGGCATGTCCTGGTCGATGACGATGCGTCGCATCGTGTTGCCGCAAGCGATGCGCGTGATCATTCCGCCAACTGGCAATGAGGTGATCAGCATGCTGAAGACCACCTCCCTCGTCACGGCGGTGCCCTACACGCTGGACCTGTACACGACCCAACGGGGCATTGCCGGCGTGATCTATCGGCCGGTGCCGCTCCTTCTCGTCGCGTCGACGTGGTACCTCGCGATCACGAGCATCCTCATGATCGGCCAGCACTACCTTGAGCGCTACTACGCCCGCGGATCGTCACGTCAGCTCACGGCGCGGCAGTTGCGGGCTCTGGCCAAGGCCCAGACACAGCAACAGGGCGGGGCGGGTTCGCGATGACACAGACACCGATGGTGCGGGCCGAGTCTGTTTGCAAGAACTTCGGCGTGCTCAGCGTGCTCAATGGCATCACCCTGCGGGTGCAGCGCGGGGAGGTTCTGTGCATGGTCGGTCCGTCGGGCTCCGGCAAGTCGACGTTCCTGCGCTGCATCAACCACCTCGAGCAGGTCAACGCCGGACGGCTCTACGTCGATGGCGTGTTGGTCGGTTACGCCGAGAAGGGCGACAAGTTACACGAGCTGCCGGCGAAGGAGGCGGCCAAGCAACGTCGCCACATCGGCATGGTCTTCCAGCATTTCAACCTCTTCCCGCACATGACCGCACTGGAGAACGTCATCGAGGCGCCGATCCGGGTCGGGAAGCGCCGCAAAAGCGATGCGATGGAGTCTGCGCGCAAGCTGCTCGACCGGGTTGGCCTGGCGGACAAGGAGAAGACCTACCCGGCACAACTGTCCGGCGGACAGCAGCAGCGGGTTGCGATTGCACGTGCACTGGCCATGGACCCCAAGCTGATGCTGTTCGACGAGCCGACGTCCGCTCTCGATCCGGAACTGGTAGGCGAAGTGCTCGACGTGATGCGGCAACTCGCTATCGACGGCATGACGATGATCGTCGTTACGCACGAAATGGGCTTCGCCCGCGAAGTTGCCGACCAGCTGGTATTCATGGACGCCGGCGTCGTCGTCGAGTCCGGACCGCCTCGCGAAGTGCTGTCGAATCCCCAGCGGGAGCGGACGAAGGCGTTTCTCTCCAAGGTGCTGTAGCGCCTGGGACTTGCTCGCCGACTGGAATGAGGAGATCCCCGAGTGGGCGACGTTCGGCTTGCGTCCGCGTCAGGTGCTCCGCGCCCCTTCTCGTGCGCCGGGCAGAGCGCAGCGGTCACATTCGTCGGCTCGCGTTCGTCGTACCCGTAGGAGGCCGGCCACCAGGTCGGCCGAAGTGAGAACCGCAGGAGCACCGCAATGACGCATTACATCGAGACGGCCGCCGACGCCTCGGCCCGGCGGGAGTCGCGTGCCGGCAGCGTCGATTTCACGATGATGTACATCGCCCACGACGCGTTCAACCGTGACCTCGACCGGCTGATCCGCGCCGTCGACGCGGGCGAGGCGTTCTCGCCCGCGGCCGCGGCGACGTGGCAGTCGTTCCGCAAGCAGCTGCACACGCACCACACTGCCGAGGACACGGCTCTATGGCCGCGTTTGTACGCGGTGGTGAAGGAGCCCGACGAGGTCCGCGTCCTCAGCGAGATGGAGGCCGAGCATGCCACCCTCGACCCGAAGCTCGAGCAGATCGACGCCATGATGCGCGGGCACAAGGCGGCCCGCCTCGGACCCGAGCTCAAGATGTTCGCCGAGAGCCTGTCCGCGCACATGATCCACGAGGAGACCGACGCGCTGCCGCTGCTCGAACGGCGCACGGGCGCGGAAGGTTGGGCCGCGTTCGGCAAGGAGATCCGTGACCAACAGGGCGGGCTCAAGGGCGCGGCGGAGTACCTGCCGTGGGTGCTCGACGGCGCCACCCCCGAGGCGATCGCGAAGGTGTTGGCGATACTGCCGCCGCCGGCGCGAGTGCTCTACCGCTGGTTCTGGGCGCCCAAGTACCGCAAGTCAGGACGCCTGTGACTCAGATGCGTCGGAGTTGAGCTGCAGTCGCATGGTGCGGCGAAGCCAGGCTTCATAGCGCTTCATCGACCAGCCACGTTGCTGGACGAGGCGGTGGAAGAGGATTGGGTCGTTGTGTATCCAGGCGATGTCGACCGCGTCGTTGGTGTTCAGTCCTTTGCGCAGGCCGCCGTGTTCGGCGAGGTGGTTGACGAATGAGCGCGCCCCGGCGAGTCGTTGCGCGTGCCAGTCATCCAGAAGGGCCTGCGCCTGAGGGTCGGTGCCCGCCGCGGACACCAGTGCCCAGGCCAATCCGGCGAGTCGCTTGGAGATCTGGCAGACCAGTGAGGCCCACGCAGCGATGATCACGTCAGGGTCGGTCTGTTCGAGTGCTTGCTGAATGACCGGTCGTTGGGCGAGCGCGACTGGCTCGTCGTCGCCGACGATGGCCCAGTCGATCGCGAGTTTGAGGATGTCGACCTTCCCGCCGGCGGACGCGAACACCGTCTTGCGGCTGACGCCGGCCGCGGCGGCGATCTCGTCGACGGTGGTGCGCCCGAAGCCTTGCCTGACGAACAGGTCCGTTGCGGCAAGCACGATCGCGCGCCGGGTCTGCTGAGCGTGTGCCGCGCGCAGTTGCGAGGAGTAATTCCTCTTGACAGGTTCTGGCATTTAGAGTCACCATCAGTGTAATGAATTTAGTAACGGTCACTGGAATGGATCGAGTGTAGATGAAGACTGTGATCGTCGGCGCGGGCCCGACGGGGCTGTACCTGGCAATGTCGCTCGCCCGGCGCGGGCACGAGGTCACGCTGGTCGACCGTGATGTGGGTCCGGAGTCGGACGAGCGGTGGCACCGCAAGGGGGTCATGCAGTTCCACCATCCGCATTTCTTCCGTCCCCAGGTCCGTGCGGCCCTGCTCGCGGAGGTGCCCGATGTCGCCGACCGACTCGTGGCCGCCGGGGCGTTGCCGACGCCGGTCAGCCCGGTCCTGCCGGAATTCTTGGGCTTGCGCGTTCGCCGCCTGACGTTCGAGCGGATCCTGCGTGCCGCTGCCGTAGCCGAGCCAGGCGTGTCGATGATGCAGGGCCACGTCAGCGCCGTCGCGGTCGAGGGCCGCCGGGCGCGCGGAGTCGTCGTCGACGGCCCTACTGTCGAGGCCGATCTGGTCATCGACGCGTCCGGACGAAACGGCAGGTTCGCGCACGGGTTGCGCGCGCCGGAGGTCGGCGGCGACTGCGGGATCGCTTACGTATCGCGGCAGTACCAACTGCTGCCCGACGCCGAGCCCGGACCGCTGAACAGCCCACCGGGCTGGTCCGGTGTCTACCACGGCTACTACGTGATCATCTTCCTGCAGGACGCCGGCACCTTTCAGGTCCTCGTGGCCCGGCCGAGCGACGACAAGGAACTGGCGGGCCTACGAGTCGATGCGGCATTCGACGCGGCGGCCCGATCGATCCCGTCGGTTGCGACGTGGGTCGACCCGGCACGCGCCAAGCCGCACGGGCCCGTCATGGTCGGCGGCAACCTGCGCAACGGCTACCGCGGACAGCTGGCCAGCGACGGCAGCCTCGCGGTCGACGGTCTGCTCTTCGTGGGCGACGCGGTGCTCACGACGAACCCCGCCGCCGGCCGCGGTGTGACGACATCGATGATGCAGGCGCAGCGTGTCCTCGCCGGCATCGACGAGCACGGCTCGGACTTCGAAGCCGTCGCCCGTGACTTCGATCAGTGGTGCACGGCGAACATGAGGCCATGGTTCGACGACCATGTCGCATTGGACGCCGGCCAGCTGTCGCGCTGGCGTAGCGAAGGCATCGACTTCGCCAAGCCTCTTCCGTCAGACCTCATCTGCTCCCTTGCCGAGGTTGACCCATCGGTGATGCCGATCGTCGGTGGGTACCGCGCCATGCTCGCCGGCCCGTCGGTGCTGGCGCAGATCGAGGAACGCGCCCGCGCGAACCTACGAGCCGGATTCCGTCCAGCCGTGCCCGACGGACCGACCCGCGACGATCTGGTCGACCGCATCGCGCGCATCGCGGCGTGAGGCCTGACCTGACCGAGATCGGCTACGGGCAGCTGAGAACAACGATGAGCTGGGGTTCTGGGTCGGTACGTGGCGGAGAAACAGACGATCCGCGGCTGCTCACATTCCGTGCTTCTTGACCCAGATCTGCAGCCGGCCGCTTTCGGCGGGCGCCTCTGGGTCGCGCGAGTCGATGCGGTCCATCCGGTAACCGAGCCGCGCCGGGATAGCCGCGCTGGTCACGTTCGCCTCGTCGGTGTGGATCTCGACCCGGTCGACGTCGTCGAGGTCGAGCGCGACCGTCGTCAGGGCGCCCGCGGCGGCGGTCGCGTAGCCGCGGCCGAGCGCGTCGACATGCAACCAGTAGCCGATCTCGATCGCGCCCGGGCCGATGCGCCGGTGCAGGCCGAACGTGCCGACAACGGGTCCGTCGGGGTCGACGCGCAGCACGTAGCAGTAGTCGGTGCCGTCCTCCCACGCCTTGGTCGCGGCGCGGCTGCGCGCGACCTGGGTGTCGAGGGCGGCTGCGGCCTCGGTCGCCCACGGCATCCACGGGCGTAGGTGGTCCAGGCTCGCGCGCACTGCCGCCGCGACCGTCTCCGCGTCGGCTTCGGCGAGGCGGGTGAGCACCCCAGTCGGCAGGTGGACGGTCTCTGGTGGTGGCATCCGGCAAGTGAACTTCACGACCGGCGACCGCGCCAAATGAAATACGTGCCGGCTTGCCGATCTCGGCGACGGTGCAACCGAATCGGCCGCCGCGGAGTATTACCAGGCATGGACTCCCTCGGGCCAGAATTCGACGCGTTCGTGCGCGAGAGGTCGACGGTGCTGTTGCGCACCGCCTATCTGCTCGTCGGGGACCGCGGACACGCCGAGGACCTCGTCCAGACCGCGCTCCTTCGCACCGCCCGGCGCTGGAGGCACGCCAGTCCCGATCCGGCGGCGTACGCGCACCGCGTGTTGATCAACCTCGTCAAGGACCGGTGGCGCAATCGCTCCCGCCGGCCGCGGGAGGTAGACATTCCCGACGAGCTGCGCGACGCCGATCCGGGCGAGCGCGTGCTGCTGCGGCACACGCTGCTGCACGCCGTCCTGCAGCTGCCGGTGCGCCAGCGCGCCGTCCTCGTCCTGCGCTATTTCCAGGATCTGACCGTGGACGAAGCCGCCGACGCCCTCGGCTGCAGCCCCGGAACGGTCAAGAGCCAGACCCATCACGCCCTCGCCAAACTCCGGCAACTGCTGGGTGAGCAGGGCACCGACCTGAAGGAGACCGAAGATGCGTACTGACGACGAGCTGACCTTGATGCTCCGCGTCGGCTTCGACGCGGCGACCGAGCACCTCGCGGCGTCCCCGGCGCTCGCGGCACAAGTGCGCCGCCGGCACCGCGTGGCCCAGCGCCGCCGACTCGCAGCGGGGGTTGCGCTGCCGGCCGCCGCGACCGCCGTCGGAGCCGTGCTCGTCGTCAGCGGTGGGCGCGCACCCGGGCCGGCGCCGATCGCCGCACCGTCGGCGGCGCAGTCCGGCACCGCTGGCGCGACAACCTCGCCGCGGATCAAGCCGGTCAGCTACCGGGTGGTGCTGCACGCCGCGAGCACGTCCCCCGCCTGCCCGGCCGGGCTCGGTCCGGTCGGCAAGACCGCGGACCCGGCCACAGAGTGGGTCTGGAGCGAGGACGGCACCTGCCTGACCGCCGCCGTCGGCTTTATCGGCCAGTTGCCGTCCGACGCCAAGCCCATCACTCTCGGCCAGTTGTCCGGTCTGCGCGGCACGACCGACCCGGCGAACGGGACGCGCACGATCTACGCACCCCTTGCCGCAGGCGAATCCGAGGTGCACCCGGACGGGGGGTGGACCGCTCTGACCGTCGCGGCCGACTTCCCGGAACGCAGACTCGTCGCATTCTTCGTCCCGACGAACTAACCTCGGCGGCCCCCGAGCTGAGTCTCCGCCGAGCAAGGAGCACGTGGTGCCAGATCCTTCGCCACCAAAGGCCGCCGTCGTCACCGGAGCCGGAAGCGGGATCGGCGCGGCGGTCGCTCACGCGTTGGCCGGCGCGGGCTGGAGCGTGGCGCTCGCCGGGCGCCGACCGGATGCGCTCACTACCGTCGCCGAACGCGCACGTGCGCTGCCCGGCACGCTCGAGCCGATGCCGACCGATGTCACCGACGAGGCGTCAGTGTGCCGGCTCTTTGATCAGGTCGTCGACCGGCACGGCCGCGTCGACCTCCTGTTCAACAACGCCGGTACCGGTGCGGCGTCGAGTGAGTTCGATGAGATACCGCTCGCCGAATGGAACGCTGTGGTCGCGGTCAACCTGACCGGCGCCTTTCTGTGCAGCCGCGAGGCGTTCCGGGTCATGCGGCACCAGACCCCGCGGGGCGGGCGGATCATCAACAACGGCTCGATCGCGGCGCACTCGCCACGGCCTCGGTCGGCGGCGTACACCGCGACGAAGCACGCGATCACCGGGTTGACCAAGTCGATCTCGCTCGACGGCCGCAAATTCGACATCGCCTGTGGGCAGATCGACATCGGCAACGCCGCGACCCCGATGACCGAGCGAATGGTCGACGGCGTCGCGCAGGCTGACGGCACCGTGCGTCCCGAACCGCGGATGGACGTCGCCGACGTGGCGCGGGCGGTCCTCTACATGGCGAGCCTGCCGCTGGACGCGAACGTCGCGAGCATGACCCTCATGGCGACGCAGATGCCGTTCGTCGGCCGAGGTTGACGCGCGGATCAGCCGAGCAGCCGCCGGCTAACCTCGCCGATCGCCTGATCGAGGATCTCGAGACCGAGATCGATCTCCTCCGGCGCGGCGGTCAGAGGTGGCGCGATCCGGAACGTGCCGCCCATGCCTGGCAGCTGCACGATATTCAGGTGCAGTCCGAGTTCGAGGCAGCGGTCGGTGACCTGGGCGCTGAGCTCGGCCGAGCTCTCCTTGGTTGCCCGGTCGAGCACGAGTTCCAGTCCGACGAGCAGGCCGCGTCCGCGAATGTCACCGACGACGTCGTGACGTGCCCCGATCGAGGCCAGACCGGTCTGCAGCTGACTGCCCAGTTCCGCGGCCCGTTTGTCCAGCGCCTCTCGATGCGCAACGTCGAGCACGGTGTTGCCCACCGCCGCCCCGAGGGGATCGGAGACGTGCGTGGTGAAGAACAGGAATCCGCGCTCGTGCGCAGTCTGCTCGATCTCGGCGCTGGTGATCACAGCGGCGAGGGGCAGCCCGGCTCCGAGCGTCTTCGACAGGGTCAGGATGTCGGGAACCACGTCGTCGCGCTCGAATGCGTACCACGAGCCGGTACGGCACAGGCCGGTCTGGGCCTCGTCGAGGATCAGCAGCATTCCACGCTCCCGGCATTTGCGCTGCAGCGCCGCGAGATATCCGATGGGTGGCTCGATGACGCCGCCCGAGCTGAGGATCGGTTCCACGATGCAGGCCGCAAGACTGCCAACCGACTGCGCATCGATGAGGTCGAACGCGACGTCGAGTTGACGCGGCCAGTCCAGCCCCCCGTCGGCGTTGACGAAATCGGGGCGATAGCTGTTCGGCGCCGGGATGGCGAAATTGCCGGGCGTCGCCGGGCCGTACCCTTTGCGGCCGGTGCTGTACGTGGCACTCGCGGCTGCGTGCGTCATGCCGTGCCAGGATCGCGCGAACGACACGATCTCGTGCCGGCCGGTGACCAGCTTGGCCATCCGGATCGCCGCTTCGTTCGACTCGGCTCCGGTGGTCAACAACAGCACCTTGCGCAGCGGCGCCGCGAGGGTGTCGGCGAGACGGCGGGCGAGATCGACGACGGGCCGGCTGACCATTCCGCTGAAGAGATGGTCGAGCGTCGCGATCTGTCGCCGCACCGTCGCCACGATCTCCGGATGTGAGTGGCCCAGGATCGAACTCATCTGCCCCGAGGTGAAGTCGAGGATCCGACGGCCCTCCGCGGTGAACACGTAGCTACCGGCGGCGCGCTCGATGATCTCCTGGGTGAATGGACTTGCGCCGGCATAGCGGACGAGATGGCGCTCGACGTCCGACCAGAATGTCGCAGGGTCGTCCGGCGCGGTCCCGGCGGGAGAAGAGGCACTCATTCACCGACGGTAGGAGCCATTCAAGCCGGATGTCCATGGCCGATGGACCGCTCCCGAGGCCTGGCCGTCCGATGGCGCCACGGTCATGCCGCGAGCGGCGCGCTCATGCGGTAGGTGGTGCCGCTGCTGCCCTGTACCCACGCGTTCGGCAGCGCCGCGGCCAGCGCGTGCTGCGCTCGCCAGCCGGTGCAGTGACCCGGAACCAGCAGGTCGGGTGCAGCGGCGGCCAACGCGTCCACGGTCGGAGCGATGACCGACTCGAAGGCCGGCCCGCCCAGGTGCAGTCCGCCGATCAGGGCGTGCAAGCGGGGCACTTCGGTCAGACGCTGCGCGTGCCCGACAATGTTGACCGCGCCGGCATGCCCACAGCCGGTCAACACCACCAGTCCGCGACCGCGCACGTGCACAACCAGCGCCTGGTCATCGAGTACCAGCGGGTCGTGTTGCCAGGCGCCTTCGACCAGCGCTTGGTGTGAGGGCGGCATGCCGTGCTCGAACTCGGTGGTGCGGTCGATCTCGCCGGTGATCAGCACGCAACCGTCCACGAGCAGCGAGGGCACGCGCCGTTCGACGACCTCGATCCCCTCGTTCTCGAGCGCGTGCCGGCTCAGGGTGGGCAGCTCGAAGACCGGCTGGTCAGGCACGGCGATCCGCCGCCGGGTCCACACCAGCGGGTGTACGACCATCGGCAGACGGCGCGCGCCGCGCCGCGTGATCAGTCCCGCCAGCCCACCGGCGTGGTCGAAGTGCCCGTGGCTGAGCACGATGGCCTGGACCGAGTCGAGATCGACGCCCAACCGGTCTGCGTTGGTGACCATCGCCGTGGGGGACAGCCCGGTGTCGAACAGCAGCGTGGTCGTTGACGAGCCGCGGCGCACCGTGACCAGCGCCGAGAAGCCGTGCTCGGCGAGGAGTCCGACCGCTGTCGTGCCGCCCTCAAATTGCGGGGCGGCTCTAACGGCAACGCCGAACGAGACCCGCCGGGCCCGGTCGTCGCCAACCAACAGGGCGTCAAATACGTTGTCGACCAGCGTCGTTACCCGCACCTCGTCTACCGGCTCGAGCCGGATCGGATCGATAGCAGCGTGTGCGGTCGGACCGCGAGAAGGGAATGACACTGCGGCCCGGCCAGGATCCGATGCACACATGCGTCTACGGTAGCCGCGCGTACAGGTCGCCGACTCCTACTTTGCCGCGGCAGTTCGCGCACCCGTCGCGCCGCCGATCTGGCTCTGCGCGGATCAGCGCGCGGCGGTCTCCCGGTACGGCAGCAGTCGGACCGGGCCGAGGAGGCCGTAGTCCTGGCGCGTCGCGATGCCGTAGATCGACGGAGTCACCGTCCGCAGGCGATTGATCAGGGAGGTCGCGACCTCGACCTCGATCGTGTTCCGACCCGGATGCAGCAGGCCGCCGATGTCCAGCTGCGTGCGCAGCGGTCCGCTGCCCGGCGCCCGGTGGCCGTTCACCCACACCCGGAAGGTGTCGTTGACGGTGCCGAGATCGAGGACGGCCCCGGTGCGCGGCGCCCAGCCCGCCGGTAGGTCGGTCGACGTTTGATACCGGCCGATGCCGGACGAGTCCTGCAGTTGCGGGATCGCCGACCACGGCACGAGCGCGTCGAGCTGGACGGTCACCACCGGCTTCGCCGTTTCGGTGACGCGCGCGCCGGGTTGCCAATCCTCGGCCGCGAGCGTCCACGACGTGAGGTCCGATGCGGCGGGCACGGAGTCGATCGCGCCGTGCAGTTCGGTGCCGTCGGCGAGGCTCACGGAGTACTGCCCCGGCTCGTCCGCTCGGACGAGCACTGTGCGGCCCTCGAGGCGCACCGCGTCTGCGTCCGTCGACACGACCTGGACCGCCGCTGGCTCACCGGCCCAGCCCGGTGAGGCCAGCACGACGATGCTGCTCTCGCCGGGGTTGAGCACGACCCGCACGCCTACCCGGCCGCTGTCGCGGGTGAACTCGGCGATCCGGGTAACCTCGCCCGTCCACGCATCCAGCCGGTACGGCACTGCGTCCGGCTCTCTCGCCGTCAGCCAGGCCGTCTGGTCGATCGGCACCAGCTTGCGGTTCTCCGCGTGCCGGGCGTTGGCGAGGTAGTAGAAGTCGCTGCCGTCCTCGATGCGATGCACGTTCATCAAGGTCGACATCGCGTACTGGACGGCCGGGATCACGCCGAGTTGGCCCAATGCCACCGGGATGTCCACGTCGACGGTGGCCGCGGCGACAGTCGGCTGCGCAAGCAACTCCTTGATCAGCGCGGCCACCGCGGCGTCCTCGTCCGGGTCGACGTGTCCGGTCGAGACGGGGTTGCTCCAGTTGCCGAAGACGACGATCGGGAGCCCGGCCTTCGCGTAGCCGAGCAGCAGCTCAGCGCCGGCGCGGCTGATCGCCGACTCGCTGCCGGAGAACTGATCCGGGCCGAGGACGATCGCCTTGATTGCCGGCCCGTCCGGTGCGAGGACGCCGTTCTGCACCGCCACGCCGGGCTGCTGCAGCGCCTCGTCGGTCGCGAAGATGTGCGTCCAGCCGGTGGGGATGCCGTTGTTCGTCTGCCACGGGGCGCCGATGCCGGTCGACGTGTAGCCCTTCTGCCGATAGAACAGGAGGTCGTACTTCGGCGTGCCGGTCTGCAGGGCGTATTGCGTCCGGGCCATGAACGCCGCGATATCCGGCATGTGCTGCCAGGTCGGCATCCGCGGTCCCCACGCGTCGGCGTACCCGATGCCGGTCTCGTTGTACGGCGAGAACGCCGCGAACCCCGGCCACGTCGCGCCCGGCGCGTCCGCGTAGGGGAAGCCGTGGATGACGGACTGGTTGACGCCGCCCGCCCAGAAACTGCCGATCGTCTGGAGCGCCTTGTTCCACGTCGTGGAGTACGCGCCGTTGGCGTAGGCGATCGACTCGCAGGACAGCTTCCGGTGCCCGGCGAGGTCGCGGCCACCACAGAGCACTCGGTAGTCGTCCAGGTTCTTGAAGCCGAGCGACTCGCCCTCGGGAATGTCGAGCAGCGCGGCATAGGCGAGCGAGTCGGTAGACAACCCGTACGGCTGCACGCGCAGTTCCATGCCGAGGTCGTGCGCCCAGCCGCGCAGCGCGAGCAGGTGGTTGTCGCGGTAGAGGTCGGACAGCACCTTGTTGAGATCGTCCCGGACGTGCGTGGTGAGCTCGGCGGCGTAGCTGAACTGGTACTTGCCCTTGAGCTCCACGACGATCGGCAGGAACGGCGTCAGGTCGTAGCCGGCACTGGTCGCGAACTTGTCCGGCAGCGCCGGCGTCCAGATCGTCGACTGCGTCTCGATCTCCAGCGAGTCCTCGAAGAGGGCGCCGCCCGCCTGCCGGAGCAACCGGCGGATGCGCGCGTTCAGGATGTGCTGCTCCCAGTAGGCGGTGATCGCCTCGGTGCCGGCGCTACTGAAGTGGTCGACGACGTAGGACGTCGGCGTGGTGAACGGGCCGGCCTCCGGCTGCTGCGCCGAACCGCGGATCCAGTAGCTGAGCAGCACCCACGTGTCGCTCGTCGGTGCGGTCCAGGTCAGCTGGCCGTTCGTGACGGTGCTCGTCAGATCGACGAGCGAGCTCTGATCGAGCGGCGTGACGCCCTTGACGGCCGGGCCGGTCGTTCGCGCGGCCTGCACCGCGAACAGCGTCTGCTGGGTGACGGCCGAATCCGCAATGAGGACGGACGCCGGCACCGGACCGCTGTAGGTACTGCCGCCCGCAACCGTGACCACGCCGTGCGCGAGCTCGCAGGATGCCGCCGGGCTGTCCGGCGTGATCGTCGGCACCGCGGCGGGCCAGCTCGGCCCGATGGTCAGGTCGATGCTGATGCCGCGCCGCACCGCCTGGCTGAGCGCGGCGTCGAGGCCGACCAGCCATTGCTCCGACGCCCAGCCGTAGTGCTGCACGTCCAGGTTCAGCAGTCCGCTGTGGTGGACGTCGGAGACCTCGAGACCGCCGCAGCCCGCGTCGGCCACGGCGTCCACCTCGCGGGCGATCTCGGCCGGGTCAACCTGCCCGTTCGGCCACCACCACCGGAACCTCGGCGCGACGCTCGCCGGCGGGGTGACGAAGCCGGCCAGCTGCTGCCACGGCTTGCCGGTGATCTGCTCGGCGTGCGCCGCCGGATCCCGCCCGCCCCACGGGACGAGCACGCCGGCGGCGGCTGCGGCGCTGAGCCCCAGCATCTGGCGTCGGGTGATTCCTCGGTGATCGGCCATCGTTGCTCCTCAGGAGGGTCGTGAACGACCAGGTTCCGGAGCCGACCCGGAAGACGGCGTACCCGTCGCTCGTGCCGAACGACCGCGCGCCGTGCGGCGCACTCGCGTTGGTGCAGCACACGCTCGATCCTTAAATCGTTTCAATCCTGGAAACCCGCAGGCTTCTGGACAAGCCCTTACTCGTTGGTTGACCGGATCCGGTCACGCACAGAGGGGCCGCGCCTACCCGGTCAGGTCGATTGCTTGAACGAGCGCTGGCCGCCACGCGGATTCAACACCAAGAAGACGGGCAGCCCGCTGCCCGCGATCGCGACGCCGATGATCGGCCAGTGCAGGTCGCCCCCGGAGATCTGCTCGGTGCGCCGTGCTGGCCGGGGATGACGAGCACAATGTGTCCGCCAATACGCAACGGAGGTCTGCGCACGACGCGTCCATTCGCGTGCCGATGGCACTCGGCGGTCCAGGCTTCAGAGGCGGCGGTCGCATCGACGACCTGGTCAATCTCGTAGACCTGCCGCCGACCCTGCTCGATGCCGCGGTCTCGCGGTGCCCGAGCAGAGGCAAGGCTGTCCGATGCTCGCGAAACGGCGCGGCGAGATCGCGGAGTGGCTGGGCGAGGTCTTCGTTCAGATCAGCGAATCACAGGTCGGCCGCGCCATCCGAACGCACCGACGGAAGTACGCGGTGGATGCGCCCCAGACGGACCCGTGAAACCAACCCGGATCGCTGACTTACGTCGAGGACGCGCTGTACGACCTCGACGCGGATCCGCACGAGCTCACCAACTTGGTCGACAGGGAGACGTACCGGGAGGTTGCTGCAGTGCTCCGCGCGCGGCTGAGACGACGGATGGTCGATATCACCCGCTGGTTGGCGCGTGGCGGAGCAGTGGTGTCGATCATCGCTCCGGTGTCAGAAGTTTGTCGCCTGTGGCGTCCAGTCGGCGCAACGCTCCCGCATACCGAGTCTGAAGTTCAGTTGCAGATTTCGGCGCCCAAATGCAGACCTGGTCCACCAGGCCGGCTCGCTGTGTCCGAGCCGGCAGTCGGGTGGCGAGGCACGCGGCGCGTCGATTGGGGTCTTCTGCACTTGGGGGTGGGGCGCTGCTGAGACCTATGCCGGGACAGGTTGCCGGCGCCTGCACGCAGCAGCGGGCAGCAGGGCACGCTTTCAGGCTTAGCCGTCGGCGCACGGGAAGGCCCGGAGCCGCTCAACAACCGGGCGGTCAGGCTGCACTACGCACGGAGCTAGGTCAGAACGGCGGCGGGTCAGGGTCGTCGTTCGCGCTTGGTGTCGGGCTGGTGTCGACGGGTCGGTGGGGTGGTCGTGTTTCGTAGTGGTGGGTGGTGGGGCTGGTCCAGCGGTAGCTGCCGTTGGTGGTTCTATCCAGGTGCCAGTCGGCCTCGTGCTTGAGTCGGTGGTGCCGCCGGCACAGGGCCGCCAGGTTTTCAGGATTGGTTGATCCGCCTTGGTTGTAGGGGATGCGGTGGTCGATGTCGCAGCGGGCGGCGTTTCGTGAGCACCCGGGGAAGGCGCAGCTTTGGTCGCGGGCGACGACGAAGTCGGTGAGGTCGCGCGGGGGTCGGTAGGTGGTGTGTCCGTAGTCGAGTAGTTGCCCCGAGGCGGGGTCGGTGAGCAAGCGCCGCCAGGTGCCGGTTTCGTCGGCGGCGAGCCGGCGGGCGAGGCTGGCGGGGATGGGTCCGTGCCCGGCGAGTTCGCCGGGCTGCTCGTCCAGGCCGAGCAGCGTCGACGCGGCCACGGTGACGTGGATCGAGGGCCGCATGCCTTGTGCCTTCGGCAGCAGCGGGTCGTGCAACGCCGCCACGCCCAAATCCACCAGGGCGTCGGCGCGGCGCTGATCGGCGGTGCGCGGATCAGTGGCGGAGGTGACTGACGCGAGTGCATCCACTGCGGTCATGACCGCGGCAGCACCTTCAGCGGGCAGTAGTGCCCACAGTTCGGTCATGCCGTCCTCGCGCGGGGATACGCACACGCGGCGTTCGGTCATCGCCTGCGCGCGTTGTTCTTCGACCCGCGCCGGGTCCAGGGCGTGTACCGCGCGGCGTACGGAGCGTTTGAACTCGGCCAGCGTCTGCGCACCCGCCCGGCGCAGCACCCGGTGCTGCACCGCGACCGCGGTCTCAGCATCGAGCCCGTAGGTGGCTTCGGCGAGGGCCATCGCGTGCAGGTAGCTGATCCGGCCCCGCCGTAACGCCCGCCCCGTCTCAGCCAGCGTCCCGGTCAAGGTTTCGGCGACGGCGAGGCGCCGTTGCGCGGTCACCGCCGACAGCCGCAGCGCACAGCCGACCTCCTCGCGCACCCACCGATCCTCAGATCCATCATGAGCGGCCATCGCGGCCAGTACCCGCTGCTGCATCCCGGAAAGCCACGCCAGATGTTGTTCGATCGCGACCAGCGCATCGACCCGCCCACCACGCGACAACACAGCCGGATCGAGCACCGACAACGCCCCAATCGCATCCGCACCCGGCGCCTGCCCAGCGAGCCAGGCCGCAGCCTGGTCGGGATCATCGGTGATCTCCGCGAGACTCAACGGCGGCGGCGCGGCGGGCGGCTGCCACTCGTCGACCTCGAACATGCGTGCGAGTCTACCGCAACAGATGATCACGCGTCGAGCCAGATTAACCTTATCCGGTATGGACTTCGACGCGAGCAGGCCGCGATGCGAGCATAGCCAGCACCCCGACAACACCAGTCAGTTCGAAGCCCGCCAACGCGCACAACGGACAGTGAACGGCCTGGCTACGCGCCGGGATGAGACCTTCCGCCGGTGAGCGGTTGCCGGTCGCGGACGTAGGCCGCTGCTGACGGGTCGTGCTCGGCCCGGGCGGCCATTGGGGTTCGCACGAGGCCGGGACAGATGCAGTTCGCCCCCGGATGCCAGTTGCTCGGCCTTCGGCGGCCATTGCTCGGGTCAATGCGATCAGGCCGCCCTTGGACGCAATGTAGGCATCGCTGCGGAATGGCCCGCCTCCGCCAGAACGACCGAGGACGGAGGCGATCGTCACGATGGCGCCGCGCGCCGTGGCGAGCGCCCCCGGCCGCGCCGCAGTTGAAGAATGCGTTACGGAGATGCTCGAGGTCACCGAAGCGTTGGGTGACGTGCAGGTGGAATGGATTCGAGTCAACTTCAGCGAGTAACGCAGACGTGGCATCGACCGACGGTCGACCCGCGGCGGTTCGGCGAGCTCTCGCGGCGAGTATCGGGGTAGGGCTATCTCCACTGCGGATTGGGGATCTCGGCCCACCGCCCGCGGCCCGCCCGGCCGCCAGGCTGGACCGTATGAAACCTCTCTACGTAATCGCCGCCGCAGTGGCGGTGCTTGGCGTGACCGCGGCGGCCGCTGTGCCGGCCGCATACGCCGGCACACATTCCGGTCCGCCTGCCGGCCTTCAGGCCGAGGCGAACCAACTCGTCGCCGACGGCGCGCCGGGTGTGATCGTCTACGCTCGCCGCGGCCGGGAGGTCGCCCACGTCACGGCCGGTCTGGCCCGCAAGCCGGAACGGGCGGGCGATCCGGGCGAGCCGATGCGCCCGCGCGACAAGGTGCACGTCGGCAGCGTGACGAAGACCTTCGTCTCGGTCGTGGTACTCCAACTCGTGGCCGAGCACCGCATCTTGCTCAACGACTCGGTCGAGAAGTGGCTGCCCGGATCAGTGCACGGCCACGGCTATGACCCGACGAGGATCACCGTGCGAGAGTTGCTGCAGCAGACCAGCGGGCTACACGACTACGTCGAGGGAATCACCGACATCGGGCAGTTGGAACGGGTGTGGCAACCGCAGGAGCTCGTCGATGCGGCGCTGGCACAGGGCCCGCCGATCTCTGGCTGGTATTACTCCAACACCAACTACGTTCTGCTCGGCATGATCATCGAGAAGGCGACCGGACACCGCCTCGACGCCGAGCTGGAGCGGCGCATCTTCGGCCCGTTGCGGCTACGGGACACCTCGTTCCCGATCGACGACCCGGCCATGCGGAGACCGTACGCGCACGGCTATTGGGGCCAGTTCGGCGACGTCACAACCACGGTGAACCCGTCCGGGGCGTGGGCCGCGGGCGCGATCACGTCCACTGTGGACGACACAGCCCGGTTCTACCAGGCGTTGATTTCCGGTCGGTTGTTGCCGCCGGCGCAACTGCGCGAGATGCAGAACGTGATTCCGGTCGACGACCCGACGGTCTTCTACCAGCCGCGGTACGGCCTGGGCATTTACCGCTTCCAGCTTCCGTGCGGAACGGCGTGGGGCCACGACGGCGGCTATCCCGGCGGATTCAAGACCTGGACCTACACCAGCCCGGATGCGTCCCGGCAGGTCGTGATCGTCTGGAACGACTTCGGGCTCGACTACAGCCCGAACAACCCGACCGTCCGCGCCGACGTCCAGCGGCTGACCGAAACCGCATTCTGTGGCCAGGCCGGGGCAATCGGCGCGCGGCAGTAGCCGACCCGCTAGATGGTTGATTCCGTGAAGCTCAGATGTGGTGTGTCGTTGTTCGGGGTATAGGGAGAGGGTGTCCAAGATCAATTTGTGAGAAGAGAACTGGACACCCTCCTGACCGAACTGTATGTGCTGATCGATGATCATGTCGTGCCGACTCGTCGTGGTCGTGGGCGCAGACCACGACTCAGTGACAGTGAGTTGGTCTGTCTGGCGGTGGCGCAGGTGCTGCTGGGTTTCAACTCCGAACGGCGCTGGGTTCGTCATCTGCGCACCGATCCGGTGTTGCGTGCGATGTTCCCGTACGTGCCGACACAGTCCGGGTATCACAAGCGGCTCAAAGCCGCGCTGCCCCTGCTGTGCACCGCGATCCGGGTCATCGCCGAGCGCGCGCCGTCGTTCTTCGACGACCTGTGGATCACTGACGCCACCCCGGTGCCCTGCGCGGCCTCACGCGAGACGGTCAAACGCTCGGCATTGGCCGGACACGCCGGCTACGGGTACTGCGCCAGCCACTCCCGCTACTACTGGGGCTTCAAGCTCTACCTGGTCTGCGCCGGGGACGGGATGCCGCTGATGTGGTGTCTGGCCCACCCCAAGATCGGCGAACGCGAGGCACTGGCCGCGCTGCTCGATCACGAGCATCACCTCATCCGCGATGGACAGATCTTGTTGGCCGACAAAGGCTTCGCCGGGCGTGAGTTTCACCAGCTCACCAAAGCGATGCGACTTCGCCTGCTACGCCCCGACCGACGCGATGAGACCTACCGCCACGGCAACCTCGCCGCCATCCGGCAATGGATCGAATCGGTCAACCAAACCCTCAAATCCCAACTCGGCCTCGAACGCCACGGCGGCCGAACCCTGACCGGCGTCGGCACCCGTGTCGCCCAACGAATCCTGGCCATGGCCACCGGAATCTGGCACAACTGGACCCTCGGCCTCACCACGAAAAGATCCCTGATCGCCTACGACCACTGACACAAGCTTCACGGAATCAACCATCTAGAGGTCACCACTAGCTTCGGTGTCATGTCCGCGCCTGACATCCGCCCGGTGACGTTGCGCGAGTGGGACGACGTTGCCGCGGTGTTCGGCCGTCGCGGTAGTGATTCGGCGTGGTGTTGGTGCAGGCGATTCCTCGAGCCGCCGTCGGAGCAGGCGCACCTCCCGCGCGAGGAACGCGACAACCGTGCCGCTCTCTATGGCGAGCTGGTTAACGCCGATGTTCCGCCTGGTCTGATCGCTTACGTCGGCGACCGTCCGGTGGGGTGGACGCGGGTCGGGCCGCGCGATGCGTTCCCTGGAGTCCGAGGAAACCGTGCGTTGGCTCGCCTGCTGGATCCGGATCCGGGTGCCTGGTGGATCACGTGCTTTGCCGTCGCATCGCAGACCCGAGGGGTGGTGTCGGCGCGAGCCTGCTGCGGGCCGCTGCCGAGTTCGCCTTCGCGCACGGCGCGACGTGCGTCGAAGGGCATCCTGTCGACGTTCAGGCGTTGAAGAGCGGGCGGGCGTCCCCTTCGGCAGTCTTCACCGGCACCATGGCGATGTTCATCGCGGCCGGTTTCGCCGAGATCGGGCGTACCTTCGCCTCTCGCCCGGTCATGCGTCTGGCCCGCTAACGCGACCTCTGACGGCGTGCGTTCGTCTGCCCAGATTCCACAGCCCCGCGCCCGCCTCCGCACGGATCTGCACCGCCGTAAGGGGGACCTTATGGGCAGTCACCGCTCGAGTCGCGAATCGGACGCGTTCAGCGGTCAGGCAGGGACGCGCGACGTCTACTCTGCTACGAGGAGGCGGGCTGGACTGTTGGTTCAGCTGGTGCGGCAGCGCCGACGTGTCGGGGGTGATCTTGTCGAATCTCACCACGCAGCGGATCCGCTTATGTCGATCGGCCGGGGCCGCCCGTCGGAATATGAGCCGCCCTTATCGCGGGTAGCGACCCCGCTGTTCCCGTCGACCGAACCGGCCTCCGTCTGATGCACCGTCCGCCGGTTCAGCGTGCGTTGATCGCCTTGGTCCAAGTGCTCAGTCTCACCGTGTGGTTCTCGGCTTCGGCGGTGGTCCCAGCACTGCGCGTCGAATGGTCAATCAGCGCCACGGCCGCGGTGTGGCTGACGGCCTCGGTCCAGTTGGGCTTCGTCGTCGGGGCGGTGACCTCCACCGGATTCAACCTGCCCGATCGGCTTGCGCCGCATCGGCTGATGGCTGCGTGCGCGCTCGCTGCGGCCGTCTGCACAGCAGTGTTCGCGGCCACCGCCACCAACCTGGCCGGCGCTATTGCATTGCGTTTCGCCACCGGCCTGTTCCTCGCCGGGGTCTACCCGGTCGGCATGAAGCTGACGGCGTCCTGGTCCGAGTCCGCGCGCCGCGGTCGAGCCTTCGGCGTCCTTATCGGCGCACTCACCCTCGGCTCGGCCCTGCCCCACCTGATCGGCGGGCTCGGTGATCTGCCGTGGCGGGGCGTCATGTTCACAGCCGCCGCCATCGGCGCTGTCGGCGCCGTCGTCGCCGCGGCGGCCGTACGACCCGGGCATCAGTTGCACACTGCCGGCCCATCGCTGCCGCATCCGCGATACGCCCTGACCATGTTCGCCCAGCGCCGCCCCCGCCTGGTCAACCTCGGCTACTTCGGCCACATGTGGGAGCTCTACGCCCTGTGGACCTGGCTGCCGTCCTACCTGATCGCCAGCAATGCCGCCCGCGCGGGCGGAAACGGGCACACGTCGGTCGACGTCACCGCGTTCGTCAGCATCGGCCTCGCCGGCGTCGCCGGTTGCCTGCTCGGCGGATGGATCGCCGACCACTACGGGCGATCGCGCGCCGCGGTCGCGGCTCTTGCCGTCAGCGGTACGTGCTGCCTGGCGTCGCCGCTGGCCTTCGGCGCCGCTCCCGGGTGGGTCTTGGTCCTGACGGTGATCTGGGGCGCCGCCGTCATCGCCGACTCCGGCGTCTTCTCCGCATCGCTCAGCGAGGTCGCGGATCGGCGCTACGTCGGCACCGCCCTGACCGCGCAGACGGCGATCGGCTTCCTGCTGACCGTGGTCACCATTCAGCTCGTACCGGTGCTCGCGGATGCTGTGGGCTGGCGGTACGCATTCCTCCTTCTCGTTCCCGGCCCCTTCATCGGCGTAATCGCCATGCGCACCTTTGGCAGCGCCACCACTCGTGACGACACCTCGCCCGCGACGCAACCTACGCCGTTGGAGGCAACACAATGACCACGCCAGTCTGGCCGAACGGCGCTCCTGCCATGGGAGCTACCGCCGAGCTCACCCGTACCGTGCAGTCCGCCGACATCGAGCGGTTCACCGACATCAGCGGCGACCGCAATCCACTGCACTACGACCTCGAAGCCGCGAGCAGCACCCGGTTCGGCGAGATCGTCGTCCAGGGTGGCGTCACGAGCGCCATCCTGAATGCCGTCGTCGCCGAGAAGCTGCCCGGTCCCGGAACGGTTTTCCTCAACGTGAACTGGGACTTCAAGGCACCGGTGCGGCCGGGCGACAGCATTACCGGCCGGGTCGAGATCGCCGAGGTGCGGCAGGACAAGCCGATCACCGAGATCAAGACCACAGTCACTCGTGACGACGGGACGGTAGCCCTGGAAGGCACCGCCGTCTGTTACACGATGGCCCTTCCGGCGCCCGGCCAAGCCTGAGCCCGCGCCGGGTCCTCATAGGGGAGTGTGCGGACCCGGCCCGGGCGGCCGCGGTCAGGCTGCTGCCTGCATCGCGAGCGTGTCGTGCTCGACCGCCTGCACGTCAGACGTGGACGCCTTCGACTCGACGAGCAATGCTGCAAGAAGTGCTCCGAGCGCGGCCAGCGCGGCGAGCACATAGAAGGCGATCTGGAAGCCGTGTGTCAGCGCCGCACCGGCGAACGGGGCAGTGCCGGGGTGTGCCGCGACGAAGCGACTGGTGAAGGTGGTCGCGACCGTGGTCACCGCGGCGACTCCGATCGCGCCGCCGATCTGCTGGCTGGTGTTGATCAGGCCGGATGCGACACCGGCGTCGGCCGGCCGAACTCCGGTGAGACCACCGATCGACATCGGCACGAACGCCAGCGCCAAGCCGATGCCGCTGAGCAGGAAGGCAGGCAAGAGGTCGGGGAGGTACTGGCCGTGCACGGGCAGCCGCGCGAACAGGAGCAGGGCAACGGCAGATATGGCCAGCCCCGTAGGAAGGATCAGGCGAACCCCCACTCGGGTCACCAGGGCCTGGGCGAGGGCCGAGACGCTGATGATGGTGAGAGTCAGGGCGATGTAGGCGACGCCGGTCTTGAGGGCGGAGTAATGCAGCACCTGCTGCATATAGAGGGTGAGCAGGAAGAACTGCGAGAACATTGCCGCGCCCATAAGCAGGCCGCTGAGGTTCGAGGCGGTGAGTGTCCGCAGGCGGAATATCCGCATCGGCAGCAGTGGCGCCTTCGACCGGACCTCGATCAACAGGAAGGCGACGATGAGCGCTACGGATGCGGCCAGCAGACCGATCGTCTCGCTCGTTCCCCAGCCGTGCTGGGTTGCGCGGGTCATCGCGTAGACGAGCAGCATCAGCCCACCGGTGATCGATGCCGCGCCAGCGAAGTCGAAGTGGCGATGCTCGAGCGCGGCGCGACTTTCGCGGAGCAGCCACGGGCTCACGGCCAGTACCAGCACGCCGGCCGGCACATTGATGAAGAAGATCCATGACCAGCTGAAGGCGCTGGTCAGCGCGCCGCCGAGTAGCACTCCGGCCGCGCCGCCGCTTCCCGATGCGGCGCCCCAGATGCCGAGCGCGACGTTGCGCTCGCGACCCTCGCGGAACGTGGTGGTCAGAATCGACAGTGCCGCGGGGGAGAGCAGCGCCGCGCCGAGTCCCTGCAACGACCGGAATGTGATCAGCGAGCCCTCGGACCAGGACAGCCCGTCGAGTAACGAGCTGAGCGTGAACAGCAGCAGGCCCGCCATGAACATTCGCCGCCGGCCGAGCAGATCGGCCAACCGGCCACCGAGCAGCAGCACGCCGCCGAAGAAGATCGAGTAGGCGGTGATCACCCACTGCAGGCTCTCCTGGGAGAAGTTGAGATCGGTCTTGATCGACGGCAGAGCCACGTTCACGATCGCGACGTCGAGAACAACCATGAACTGCGCGGCCACGATCACCGCCAGGGCGAGCCAACGCCGACGGTCGGACCCGATGTCGACCTCGTGCTGTGCGAGGGTTTCGCCGGTCATCCGCTGCTGGTCGCTGCGTGGCCGAATTGCGTGCTCGGTGCGGTTGGTGCGCATGTCTGCCTCACTGGTGTCTGGGGTGTCGGAACTTGGTTCCGCAGAGGCTGACCGGCCGGCCTTCCCGACACCTTCTCCGCGTCATGGCCCGCGGGAAGCCGAGGGAAGGCCGGAGGAAGACGGTGTTCCTAGCGTCCTCGCCATCACACGTCGTCGCCGGAAAGGCGGCACGAACCATGGAGGACGCATGACCGCCACCGCACAGAGTGCGAACCGCAACGGAGTGGACACCGCGACGCTGTTCGCCACCCTCGACGCCGTCAAGGGCCAGAACGAGATCGCCAAATTCCAGTTCCGCGCCAGCAACACCTGGGTGAACGGGACCCACAGCCAGTCGACGATCCACGGCTTCTACGGCGCCATGCAGGAGATGGAGCACAAGCACGTAGCCGTCATCGACGCCGACCACCCGAGCGTGCTCGTCGGCAACGACAACGCCCCGACCCCCGCCGAGTTCCTGCTGCACGCCATCGCCGCCTGCCTGACCGCCGGCATTGCCAACATCGCCGCTGCGCGCAAGGTGGACCTGACCAAGGTCACCTCGACCGTCGAGGGTGACGTCGACCTGCTTGGTCTTCTCGGGTTGTCCGACGGGTCGGTCCGCAACGGCTACCAGCAGATCAAGGTCACCTTTCACATCGAGGGTGACGCCGACGACGCGACGCTGCGCGGCATCGTCGAGCAGTCCCGCAACCGCTCGGCCGTCTACGACGCGCTCACCAATCCGACGCCCGTCGTCATCGACGTGGTCACCGGCTGATCCCGGGCCCACCCGCTTCAGGGCCGGCCGGCCCATCAGCGCCGGCCGGCACTGAACACCCCGTCTGAATCGAGAAAGCGTCATGACCTACATAGACACCGTCGTCGTGGGCGCCGGTCACGCCGGGCTGGCCGTGAGCCGGCTGCTCGCCGCCACCGGGCACGAGCACGTCGTCCTGGAACGCGGCCGGGTGGGCGAGCGCTGGCGCACCGAGCGCTGGGACTCCCTGCACCTGCTGACTCCGAACTGGATGAACCGCCTGCCCGGCTGGGAATACCGCCCGCCCGCGCCGGACGCATACCTGAGCGCCGGCGGTTTCGTGCGACTGCTCGATCGCTACGTCGCGTCGTTCGACGCACCGGTCATCGAGTCGGCGAACGTCGAGGAGGTGTCCCGCGCGCCGCGAGCATCCGGTCACAGGTATCTGGTCGTCACCGACCAAGGGACCTGGCGCGCGCGTCATGTCGTGGTCGCGACCGGCCCGCACGGCATCCCGAACGTGCCGCCCGCTCTAACCGCCGGCGGCGCCGAGGTGATCACGTCGGCGCAGTACCGCAATCCCGCGCAGCTGCCGTCCGGTGGCGTGCTTGTGGTGGGCGCTTCGGCTTCGGGAGTACAGATCGCCGATGAGCTTGCCCGGGCGGGCCGTCCGGTCGTCCTCGCCGTTGGGCGCCATACCAGGATGCCCCGCCGTTACCGCGGAATGGACATCTTCTGGTGGCTCTCGAGCACCGAGCGCCTTTCCCGCACGATCGACGACGTACCGGACGTTTCGGCGGCGCGGCAGGAGACGTCCATGCAGCTCGTCGGTCGCAACGACCCGGAGCTGTTCAGCCAAGATCTGGACCTGGCCGCGCTGCAGTCGAGCGGCGTCCGGCTCACCGGGCGGCTCGAGCGGCTCACGGCCGGCCGGGCCACATTCCGCGATGACCTCCCGGACACGGTCGCGGTCGCAGACCGGCGGATGCACCGCTTTCTCGACGTCGTCGACGATCATGTCGAGCGCGTCGGGCTCGGCCGCGAGGTGTGGCCGTCGATGCGACCCAGCGCCGTCGACATTCCGTCCGCCCCTTCGCAGCTGGACCTGCGGGCCGAAGGGATCGGCACCGTCCTGCTCGCCACCGGCTACCGGCCGCACCATCCCTGGCTTCGGCTGCCGATAACTGCACCGGACGGAAGCATCGAGCAGTACCGCGGCGTCACGGCTGCGCCGGGCGTGTATGTGGTCGGCCAACGGTTCCAGCACCGGCGCGACTCCGGGTTCATCCACGGCGCCCGGCACGACGCCGCGGCGGTCGTCGCCCACCTGCTCGGCCGGGAAGCGGCCGTGCCCAGTGAGGAGCCAGCAGCATGAACAGCTATGACGTTGTCGTGGTCGGCGGTCGCGTCGCCGGAGCGTCCACCGCGTTGCTGCTCGCCCGCGCAGGCCTTCGGGTCGCACTGCTCGAGCGGTCCAGCGCGGGCACGGACACGTTGTCGACGCACGGGCTGATGCGCGCCGGCGTCCTGCAATTATCCCGCTGGGGACTGCTGGACCAGGTCGTTGCCGCGGGCACACCGGCGGTCGGTTGCACGCTGTTCCACTACGCGGACGGCCGTTGCGTGCGGGTGTCGATCCGTCCCCGGGCGGGTGTCGACGCGTTGTACGCGCCGCGGCGTTACCTGCTCGACCGGATTCTCGTCGACGCCGCGCAGGAGGCCGGCGTGGACGTGCTGCACGAGACGAGTGTGACCGCGCTGCGGCGCGATGGTCTGGGCCGCGTGCGTGGCGTTCGCGCGGTGAGCCGCAGCGGGCGCTCGATCGAGCTGGCTGCGTCGATGACGGTCGGCGCCGACGGCATCCGCTCAACCGTGGCCGAACTGGCCGGGGCGCCAGTCGTCCGGCATGGCCGGTCGTCCTCGGCCGTGCTCTACCGATACCTCAATGGCATGTCGGCCGAGGGATACGAGTGGGCGTACGGCCACGGTGCCGCCGCTGGCCTGATACCCACCAATGACGGGGAAATCTGCGTGTTCGTCAGCACCACCCCGGAGCAGATGCGCACCCTTCGCCGGGCGGGCACCGATCACGCGTTCTCGACACTTCTCACCCGGGCAGCTCCCGCGCTGTTCGACCGGGTCGTCGCCGCGAAGCCCGCAAGCCGGATGCGCGGCTGGGCCGGTGCACCTGGTCACGTCCGCCAGTCGTGGGGACCGGGCTGGGCCCTAGTCGGGGACGCCGGCTACTTCAAGGACCCGATCACCACCCACGGCATGACCGACGCCATGCGTGACGCCGAACTGCTCGCCGACGAGATCCTCGAGTCGAAGGGCGGCGTGTTGCCCGAGGCGGTAGCGCTTGCGCGGTACCAGGCGACGCGAGACCGGCTGTCCGGCGAGCTATTCGCGGCGACGGAGGACGTCGCTCGCTACGACTGGGACATGGAGGCAGTGCAGACGCTGCTGCGCCGGGTGAGCTCGGCGATGAGCGACGAGGTGGATCACCTTCAGACGCTGCCTGATCGCCCCTTTGGATCGGGTATCCCAGCATCTGTGCTGGCTGACAGTGGGCCGCGTGCCTCGTAGCCTGACGTTCGACGCAGAGGTCGGGGGCTGCTGTGACCATCAACGTCGCCCTGCTTGGGGCGTTCGAGGTGACCGTGGACGGAGCCGCGGTGCCGCCGGAGGCGTGGTCGCGACGCCACGCCGCCTCGCTGGTGAAGGTTCTTGCGCTCGCCCCCGGTCGACGCCTGCACCGCGAGCAGGTCATCGACGCGCTGTGGCCTGGTCAGTCCCTCGACAGCGCCGCGCCGCGGTTGCACAAGGCGACGCACTTCGCGCGCAAGGCCCTCGGCGAGGCCGCGGACGCGCTGATATCGCGCAACGAGATGCTGTCCCTGAGCGACGACATTCAGGTCGACGTCGAAGAGTTCCACCGCCTGGGCGAACGGGCGTTGCTGGACGGCACTCCGGACGCTGCGGTCGCTGCACTGGCCGTGCACCGTGGTCCGTTGCTGGCTGAGGACGTCTACGAGCCGTGGGCCCAGGACGCCCGTGATCGCGTGCGAATCCTGCACCTGGATCTGCTGCGACTCGCGCAGCGCTGGGAGGACGTGCTCCGCGAGGACCCGGCCGACGAGCAGGCCCACCTTGCCCTCATGCGGTCCAGCGCCGACCGCGGCGACATCCGGGGCGCGCTGCGGCAGTTCGAGCGGATGGACCAGGCGCTGCGCCGGGAACTCGGCACCGTCCCGAGCGCCGAGGCGCGGGCGCTGCGCGCGCAGCTCGAGAAGGGCTCCGGTAGCGGGTCGCCGCCGCAGAACCGCCGGCTCTTCGGCCGACGCGATGTGGGGAACCTGGTCGGCGAGCGTCTGGACCAGGCGGCGAGCGGTCGCGGCGGCACGCTGCTGTTCGCCGGCCCGCCCGGCGTGGGTAAGTCCGCCGTCCTCGAACTTGCGGAGCGGATGGCCACCCGGCGCGGCTGGCGAACCGGTCGCGGCACCGCATCGGCAGTCGAGGGACCCTGGCCCTACGCGCCGGTGCTGGAGGCGCTGAACGACCTGTGCCGCAAGCATCACGCGCTCCTCGACGGCCTGGACGACGTGTACCGCCTCGAGATCGAACGGGCACTGTCCGGCCGCGAGGTCAGCTGGACCGGCGAGTCGAGCCATCAGCGGCTGTTCGTCGCGGCCGCCGAGCTGATCCGGCTCGCCGCCGCCGGTCACGGTTTGCTGATCATCGTCGACGACGTACACGAGGCCGACGACGCGTCGTTGCGGTTGCTGCACTACCTGTCCCGCTGCGCGGTGACCGAGCCGGTGCTGATTGTGCTCGCGTACCGGCCGGTCCGCGACCGACCGCTGAGCGAGGTCGCAGACAGCCTCGTTTCCCGGGGAACCGGCGTCCGGGTGCAGCTGGAACCGCTCTCGGAGGGTGCCACCCGTCGCCTGCTCGCGGATCGCTTCCCCGATCTGCCGGCTGAAACCGTCGAGCGGATATGGGCCGTCAGCGCCGGCCTGCCGTTCACGGCGCTGGAGCTGGCCCGCGACCCGGACGCCGGGGCGCACGCCGTCCTGCCCGCACTTCCCGCCGCCGTCCTGGCTACCTTCCAGCGACTGGCCCTGCTCGGCGGAACGTTCACCACCGACGAGTTGCTGGCGGTGTCTCGCGTGGCCGAGGACGAGGCCTACCGGCAGCTCGAGGTCGCGACCACCGGGATGCTGGTCGAGCGCGCCGAGCCCGGGTACCGCTTCCGGCACGCTCTCATCCGCGACGCCCTGGTTGAGGACCTCTCCCCGGGGGTCGAGTCGGCCGCGCTGCGTGAGATCGCCGAGGCGCTGGCGCAGACGAATGCTCCGCCGGGCCGGATCGCCCGGCAGTTCCTCACTGCCGGTCTCGCGTCTCGGGCGGTGCCCTACGTGCTGAGGGCGGTCGAGACGGCGGGTGCGGTCGGCGCCTACCGGGACGGCCTGACGCTCATCGACGCCGTCCGGGCGTATGCCGGGCCGGCGGAACTGCCCCGGCTGCTCGCCCGCCGCGGTGATCTGCTGCTCGCACTCGGCGATCCCCTGGCCGTCACGGCGTACCAGGAGGCGGTGGCGGTCACCAGCGGGACCGAGCACCGCCTGGTCCGGGCCCGGCTCTCGCGGGCCGCGGGATATGCCGGCGACCTCGATACCGCGCGGGCGGCGCTCGCCGGGTTGGCCCCGGAAGGTGACGCCGCGGACGCCGTGATCCTGCGGGCGCAGGGAAGCCTGGCTTACCTCAGCGGAGACATCGATGCCGCGTGGGACATCACCGGCCAGGCCAGAGACATGTTGCAGTCCCCGGACGACCCGTGGCACGTCGTCGAGCTGGTGACGCTGCAGGGCCTGGTCGCACACAACCGCGGCGAGTGGTTCGAGCGGTTCCAGTTGGAGCTGCGCCGGACCCAAGGCCGGCAGCGGCTCGTGACGGTGCTGTTCGACGCGCACCTCTGCGTCGCGGAGTTCCTGTTGTACGGGCCGATGCCCTATGCGGAGCTGATCGAGCAGACCGAGGATCTGCGGCGACGGGCGTCCCAGGCCGGCGCGCTGCGCGGGGTGGCATTCGCGAGCGCGCTCATCGGGGAGGCCGCGCTGTTCATGGGCGACCTGGAACGCGCGGAACGGGAGCTGCTCGAGGCGGTCGACCTGCACCGGGAAATCGACGCTCCTGCCGGTGAGGCGCACGGCCTGCAGCGCCTCGCCGAGGTCCGCCTCGCCCAGGGCGACCGCGCGGAGGCCCAGCGGCTGCTGCAACGCGCGCTGCCACTCGCGCGGTGGTCGGTGGTCGCTTCGCATCTGCTCCAGCGCATCTACGGGACGATGATCAACGCCGCCCCGGACGCCGCCACCGCGCGGGCGATCGTCGACCGCGCCGAAGCGACCATGGGCGACACCGACCGCTGCCGCCTCTGCGCGGTCATGCTCGCCGTCCCGGCGACGATCGCCTGCGCTGAGGTCGGAGACATTGAGGAGGCCCGACGGCATCTCGCTGTCGCCGAAACGTCGGCCGCCCGCTGGGAGGGCAGCGCCTGGGAGGCGGCGGTGTACGAGGCGCGCGCGCATCTCGCCCGGGCCGAGGGACACCAGGACGAGTACGCCGCGTTCCTGCGGCGCGCCGCCGAACTGTTCCACGCGGCCGGGCATCACAGCGACGCCGTCCGCTGCGAACTCACGGACGTGACCGGCATGCTGTCACCAACACCCGCGCCCAACTGACCGTCCCCGCATACGAGCGCACATAACACCGGTCGGCTGCCCAGCGCCGACGCCGACGCCGATCGCGCCCAGTCGTCCTGCGGCTCAGCGTTCGTCGCCGTTGGCCCGGCTGAGCCGGCTTGCCAGAATGCTCGGTGCTTGCGACAGAACGACCGTGGCAGCGCCGAGCACTTCCGCGTTTTCGCCGAGGGTTCCCGCGGTTACGGTCAGCTGGGATGCCGCCGGGAGCAGCGCGTTGTCGGCAATCTGGTGGCGGATCGGATCGAGCACCAGCTCTCCCAGGGTGGCCAGGTCGCCGCCGATCACAACCATGGCGGGATTGAGCACATTGACGGCCGCGGCGATGACTCGTCCGGCGTAGCGAGCGGCGTCGCAGATCGCGCGGCGAGCTCCGGGATCGCCGGCATCGACCAGCGCGAGTACGTCGGCCCATTCGACCGGGCGGTTCCAGCTGTGGCTGAGCAGCCGGGTGACGGCGACCGGGCTGGCGACGGTTTCCAGACAGCCGCGATTCCCGCACCGGCAGATCGCGCCGTCCTTGACGACGCGGATGTGCCCGAGTTCGCCGGCAAGTCCCACTGAGCCGCGCAGTGGGCGTCCGCCGGAGACAATGCCGGCTCCGATGCCCGCTGATAGCCGGACGTAGATGACGTCATTCACTCCACGCGCGGCGCCGTATGTGCGTTCGCCGAGCGCACCGGCGTCAGCGTCGTTGGATACCCAGACCGGTAATCCGGTTCGTGTGCGCAGTTCCTCGGCCGGGTTGATGCCGACCCATCCCGGCATGATCCCGACCGCTTCGATCAGGCCGGTGTGGGTCCGCACGGGCGCGGCGATGTCGAGTCCGAGGCCGATCACGGATGCGGCAGGGATTGCCTTGTCGGTGAGCGCCTGGCTGACCTTGCGCGCGGCCAAGTCGAGCGTTTCGTGCGGGAGGCGGTCGACCTCGTGTTGCGTCGCCGACTCGGCGACGACATTGCCGAGCAGGTCGCAGACGGCCACTTGAAGGTGCTGGTGGCCGATGTCGACGCCGACGGCGTAGCCGGCTTGCGGAGCAAGCGACACCATGGCGGCCGGTCGTCCGATGTTGGCCGGCCTGCTGTCGGGCGATGTGTCGGCGGCTGCCTGGACGATGCCGTGATCGGCCAGCTCGGCGACGAGGGAGGAGACCGTGGAACGGGAGAGGCGGGTCAGCCGGGCCAGCTCCGGACGGCTGCGTGAGCCGTGATCGGACAGCGCCTGGAGCAGCCGGCGGCGCCCTTCGTCCCGCAGGCTGAACGGTTCCTCGGTCACGGTGCCTCCGTCGTCAAGTCTGGGGAGATTACCGCCATTCGCAAGCAAGTTCCGCCTGAAGTCGGCGCAACCTTGCGTTGAAGCGCTGTTCATACGTTGACTTCCGTACTTTGCCGGAGTATTAATCCTGCAGCCCAGACTGTTCCGACAGATCGACCTCAACGGTTGGAGTCGTATGCTTCGCGCGAAGACCCGATTCGGTGCAGTGGCTACGGCCATCCTCGTCGCGGCTTTGTTGGTGCCCGTGGCGGCCACGCCCGTCAACGCTTCGGGATCGCCCGCGCAGTCACCGGCTCCGATCTACCTCGACCCGCACTACTCCTTCGCCGAGCGTGCCGCTGACCTGGTGTCGCGGATGACGCTGGAGGAGAAGGTCGAGCAGTTGAGCACGAACAACGCCCCGCCGATCCCGCGGCTCGGGGTGCAGCAGTACACGTACTGGAACGAGGGTCAGCACGGCGTCAATACGCTCGGCGCCAATGCCAATGACGGGGCCACGCATGTCGGGGGCGTCCGGCTGCCGATCGCGACGGCGACGAGTTTCCCGACCAACTTCGCGGCCGGCATGTCGTGGGACCCGGAGATGATGTACCGGGAGACGACGGCGGTCTCTGACGAGGCTCGCGGGTTCGTCGACAAATCGCTGTGGGGCACGGGTCAGAACAACCTTTCCTCGCCCACGAGCTACGGGTCGCTGACCTATTGGGCGCCGACGGTCAACATGGACCGCGACCCGCGATGGGGCCGCGCAGATGAGACGTTCGGTGAAGACCCTTATGCCGTACAGCAGATGACCGGCGCGTACGTCAACGGCTATCAGGGGCAGACGCTCGATGGGAAGTCGCTGACCGGCTACCTCAAGGTGGCCGCAACGGCCAAGCACTTCGCGCTCAACAACATCGACAGCGGGCGGCTGGAGAACTCGTCCAACACTGACGACGCCAATCTGCGTGACTACTACACGGCGCAGTTCCGCAGCCTGATCGAGGACGCCCACGTGTCCGGGCTCATGACCGGCCTGAATGCAATCAACGGCACTCCGGCGACGACCGACACCTACACCGTCAACGAACTCGCCCAGCGCACCTACGGGTTCACCGGCTACATCACCTCTGACTGCATCGGGATACGCGCCATCTACCGGTCGGCGCCGTCCGGGCACGACTGGGCACCGCCGGGCTGGACGACGGACCATCAGGGCGACAATGCAACGTGGACGAACACTGCGACCGGCCAGCAGGTCAGCGGTAAGGCCGGCGCCGAGGCGTACGCCCTGCGGGCCGGAACCGCGTTGAACTGCCTCGGTTACGAGAACCGGTTGAAGTACGTCCAGGAAGCCATCAAGGCGGGCGTCCTCAGCGAGGGAGTGGTCGACACCGCGTTGGTGCACCTGTTCACCGTGCGGATGCAGACCGGCGAATTCGACCCGCCCGGCAAGGTCCCGTACACGAAGATCACCAAGGACGTGATCGAAAGCCCGGCGCACCAGGCGCTGGCCCAACAGGTGGCCGCCAACGACATCGTGCTGCTCAAGAACGACAGCCTGAGCGACGGCCACCCCCTGTTGCCGGTTAACGCCGCGGCGTTGGGCCGGGTGGTCATCGTCGGCGCGCTCGCGAACAGCGTGACCCTCGGCGGCTACTCGGGCCACCCGTCGCTGCAGGTCAACGCGGTGCAGGGCATCACCGCGGCGGTCCATGCCGCCGACCCGAACGCATCGGTCACCTACGACGGTTGCGGTACGTCCACGACCGCGACCGCGCCGGCGCAATGCTCGGCCCAGACCCAGGCCGACATGAAGACCGCCGACCTGGTCGTCGTCTTCGCCGGCACCGACGCGCAGGTCGCGAGCGAGGGAAGCGACCGGACCAGCCTGGCCATGCCCGGCAACTACGGTTCGCTGATCAGTCAGGTTCATCAGGCCGGTAACCCCCGCACCGCGCTGGTGATCCAGTCCGACGGCCCGGTGAAGATCGACGACATCCAGAACGACTTCCCGGCAATCGTCTTCAGTGGCTACAACGGCGAAAGCCAGGGCAGTGCGCTGGCCAGCGTGCTCACCGGGGCGCAGAACCCGAGCGGCCACCTGGACTTCACCTGGTACCGGGACGACTCCCAGCTGCCGCCGATCACCAACTACGGGCTGACTCCGTCTCAGACGGCCGGGCTCGGCCGCACGTACATGTACTTCACCGGTACCCCCAGCTACCCGTTCGGGTACGGGCTTTCCTACTCCCACTTCGCCTACTCGCACGTCGAGGTGGGCCCGAAGTCGGTCACCGCGAACGGCGATGTGCACGTGAGTTTCGACGTCGCCAACACCGGCAGCAGTCCCGGCGCGACAGTCGCGCAGCTATATGCCGCCGCTGGCTTCGCCGTCCCCGGGGTGCAACTGCCCAAGAAACAGCTCGTCCGATTCCAGAAGACACGGACGCTGCGGCCCGGCGAGCACCAGCACATCTCGCTGAACGTGCACGTGCCCGACCTGAGCCGATGGGACGAGTCACGGCTCAAGCAGGTCGTCTACGACGGCCCGTACCAGTTCCAGGTCAGCGCCGACGCCGCCGCCGTCATGGGATCGGGCACCGTCCAGGTCAGCGGCGCCATCACGCCGCACGTGCAGTCGGTCACGGTGCAACCCGGTCAGGTGGTATTCCACGCTGGCGAAACTCTGAACCTGACCGGGCAGAACCCATGGATCGCCGACGACACCGACCCGTCGATGGAGCAGCCGCACGCCACCGCCGACCACATCGTCGAAGCGGTCAACAACGACCAGTCATTCGTCGATCTGCGCCACGCCGACGTTCGCTACGCCAGTAGCAATCCGGATGTCGCGACGGTAGCCGCCAGCGGCAAAGTCACCATGACCGGCGCCGGAACCGCCACGATCACCGCCAGCGTCAACGGCGTGAGCGGGTCGGCCGTCATCGTCGTCGATCAACTCGCCCTGACCGCGCCGCCCACCATGGCACCCGGCGACACCGCAACCGTCACCACCAGCCTGCCCAATCCCAGCTCGCACAGTCTGCGCGACGCCACGATCACCCTCACCACTCCCTCTGGCTGGACCGCGACGCCGGCCTCGCCAGCAACGTTCGCGACCATCCCCGCAGGCGGTACCGCCGTCACGACCTGGACCATCGCCGTCCCCGCAGACGCCAAACCCGGCGGCTACCACCTGACCGCGCTGGCGACCTATGAGGGCCCGCGAGGCCAGGTCAGCGCACCGGCAGTTGCGCAGTCCTCGCTGCCCTACCCGGCCGTGCAACCGCCGTACCGCACCTTCGCCGCACCGGCCGACGGACCAGCCGCCTTCAGCCAGCAAGGCGACGAGTTCGGCATAACGACCGACGGCTGGAATGTATGGACCGGCAACGACGAATACGGCGCTACGTACCTGCCCGCAGGGGCGACCAGCGACACCACTGCCGTGGTCCGAGTCGATCATCAAGACGACACAAACCCCTGGAGCAAAGCCGGGATCATGATGCGCACCGACATCACGAGAGCGGCCGCGTCCACCGGCTACGCGATCATTGCGGTGACCCCGGAAAACGGCGTCACATTCGAGTGGGACGGCACCGGCAACGGCCGCCTGGACCAGGACGTCAACACCGGGGCCCGCTCCGCGACGACACCGATCTGGCTCAAGCTCACTCGCAACGGCGCAACTTTCGCCGGCTACTACTCCACCGACGCCGTGAACTGGACCAAGGTGGCAAGCGCCGACGTGCCCGGCACCAGCAGCAACGAAGACGTCGGCATGTTCACCACCTCCAACGACCCTCTGGTTGCTGGCCGAGCTGACTTCAGCGACTTCCAGGTCACGCCGACCAGCTCCGGATAGCGCACTCCCACATCGCGCGCGCGGCGAACGCGCCGCGTCACGGTGTGACGTGGAAAGTCACGCCTTCGGGGTGTCAGCACTATGCGACTACCTCAGGAGGAAGTCATGCCGCGAACTCGCAAGGACGAAGCGCCGATCGGAATCTCGGAGCCGGTGATCGAGGGCCGCTACGTCGAATTGGACGATTACACCGTCTCCTTCGAGACATTCCCGATCGCATCCGACCCCGGCCCGCTGTTCGCCGGACTGCCCGACGGCCGCTGCCAATGCCCGCATTGGGGGTATGTGGTGCGCGGGTCGTTCAGCGCCGCCTACGCCGACGGCGAGGAGACATTCCACGCAGGCGACGCCTACTACCTGCGCCCGGGACATCTGACCAAGCTTGGTGCGGGCACTGAGGTCGTCGAGTTCAGCCCCACCAGGAAACTTCAGGAAACAATGGCGGTTGTCGGCGCCAACATGGCCGCTGGGGTGTCGGTCCGATGACCGCGCTCGCGCTCGAGACCGCCCCGCGCGTGGTGACGAATCTCGTCCAGTGGCTGGAGACCGGGAGGGTTCCGGACGGTTTGTTCACCGACGACGTCTTCTGCGATCTCACCGTGCCGACGTGGCGCCTGCAGGCGCAGGGCGCCGACGCGGTGGCGGCGATGCGGCGCGCGAGCCACCCGGCGCCGGGGTGCGTGCCGCGCCTTCGATACGACCCGACCCCCACCGGTTTCGTTGTGGAGTGGGAAGAGGAGTGGCACGGGCACGGCGACCACTGGTACTGCCGCGAGATGCTGCGCGCCGACGTCGTCGACGGCGCGATCTCGTCCATATCGGTGTATTGCACGGGCGACTGGAGTACCGCGCACCGCGCCCGGCATGCGACGGAGGTGACGCTGCTTCGTCCGTGATCGTTAAGTCCTGTCGGGCGGGTCCGTCCGTACGATCCGTGCATGGCCGGCTCGCCCGACGTCACGCGCGACCTGCTGCGCCAAGCGAGGGCGGCGCGGATGAGCGGCGACGTCGAGCTCGCGCGAGCCGTGTTCGCAAAGGCTTACGACGCGGCGCGGCAGACCCGCGACGTCGAGGTCATGAGCGAGGCGGCGCTCGGCCTGGCGGCCGATCACACGTTCGGCACGCATCCCGGGCGAGTGCCCGCCTTCCTCTTCGAGGCGTACAGCTGCGCGGACGGGGTGGCTCGGATACGGCTCGCGGCCGCGCTCGTGCGGGCGTGGGTGTACGGCGGCAGCCCCGAACGCGGCGTCGGGTTTGCGGCCGAGGCGGTGGCCGGTGCCGAGGCGGCCGGTGACCCGGCGCTGTTGGCCGAGGCGCTCGACGCGCAGTTGCTCGTGCATTGGGGACCGGACGAGCTGGCCGAGCGGGTGCAGATCACGACCCGTCTGGAAGACACCGTCGCGCACGTCGCTGAGGTCGAGGCCCGCATGACCGCGCATCTGTGGCGGTTGACGACCGCGGTGGAAGGCCTCGACATGCCGACCGTGCATCGCCAACTGCGCGCACTGGACCGGCTCGCCGCGGAGTCCGGCTCGGCTCGGGTCCGGTTCTTCGCCGAGGCGCGCAAGGGCATGCAGGCGACGGTCGTCGGCGACCTCAAGGCGGCGCAGGCGCATTGCGACGCGGCGGTCGTCGCCGGGACTGAGGCAGGCGAGCCGGACACCTTTGGGATCAGTCACGCGCTCACCGCGGCGATCGCCCGCCAGAGCGGCGACATCGGCGTGGTCAAGGCCGAGGCGGCGCAGTTCGAAGAGTTCGGGATGTCGGAGGGCTATCTCGCGGTGGCGGTCGAAGCCGCCGCCTTGTGGGTCGCCGCGGGCGAGCCTGAGCGCGCGAGGTCCTTGTTGCTCCAGGTCGTCGGAAGCGGACTGGCGTCGGTGCGACGCGACATGGACTGGCTGCTGATCGTGGCAAGAGCCACCGAGACGGCCGCGAAGACCGGCCAACTCGACCTGGCCGCCGAAGGCTATGAACTCCTCGAACCCTATGCCGGACGCGGAATCCCCAACGGCGGAGCCGCGGCCTTCGACGGGATCGTTGACGGGTTCCTCAGCGAAGCCGCCGCCGCGCTGGGCAATCGCAGCGACGCGAGCAGATGGGCGCGAAGCGCGGCCTCGCTCGCGGAACGTTTCGGCGCGGCATGGTGGGTGCGAACCTTCAGCAGCGGCGCGGTCGCGGCGACGCCCGCCCAGCCGGGAATCGCGCTACTGCGGCCAAGCGGCGCCGGCGTGTGGCTCGTCGGTCGCGACGGTGCGACCGTCGCTGTCCGCCAGATGAAGGGCTTCCATTACCTACGGCTGTTGCTGCGCCAACCCGGCGTCGAGATCTCGGCACTCGACCTGTCCGACTGGGTCGCCGGCCATCCGGGCAGCGGCGTCGACGATGCCGGCACCGGCGACGTCATCGATCGCCAGGCACTCGCCGCCTATCGCGGGCGTTTGGCCGAACTCGACGCCGAACTCGCCCAAGCGCAGCAATGGGCCGATGACGGACGGCTGGCACCATTGCGCAGCGAACGCGATGCATTGCTCGACGAAATCGCCGCAGCAACCGGCCTGAGCGGGCGGCGCCGTCAACATGGGAGCGCGACCGAACGCGCGCGCGTGGCCGTCCGCAAGTCCCTCGCCGCGGCGATCGACCGCATCACCGAAGTCGACGCGGCACTCGGTCGCGTCCTGCGCGACAGCATCCAGACCGGATCCGTCTGCCGCTACGACCCTGACCCGTCGCGGCCCCTCACCTGGGTGACCGAAGACGATTAGTCAATCGCGGCGAGAGCGGCAGCTTGCAGGTCTGTGTGTACGGCCGGCGCCTGCGCGGTCTGGAACAGTCGCTGGGTCAGCACGATCACGGCGATGTCGCGCTCCGGGTGCACGAGGAACGATGTGCCGAGCCCACCGTCCCAACCGAACGCACCGGTCCATGGCCCGTTCAGCACAACCGATGTCCCGAGGCCCCAGCCGCGCCCGCCGAGGAACGCCGCACCGAACTCGCGCTGCTCGGCGGTCAGGTGGTCGCGGCTCATCTCGCGCACCTGGTCCGCGGCCAGCACCGGATCACCGCCGCGCAGCAGCATCCGCGCGAACGCCAGCAGGTCGTCCGCCGTCGACACCAGCCCGGCGCCCCCGTCGTGGAATGCCGGCGGCCGGCTCCACTGCCCGTCGGGCGGGTCCCAAATCACGAGCCCGTCCGCAGTCGGCTGGTACGCCGTTGCCAATCGCTCGACGTCCTCGGTATGGAACCCGGTGTCGTGCATGCCGAGCGGCTCGAAGATCCGGGTGCGCAGGACCTCGTCGTACGACATCCCGACGGCTCGGGCGCACAGCACGCTCAGCACATGCGCGCCGGTGTTGTAGAGCCATTGCTCACCGGGCTGCGCCAGCAACGGCAGCTCGCCGAACCTCGCGATCCAGGTATCAGGGTCGACGAAGGCGTCTGGCTGTGGCGGGCCGATCGTGGCGAGCCCGGCCTCGTTCGCCGCCGCGACGACCGGCCACGGCTCGGACGCCATGAACATCTGCACGGCCATCCCGAACCCGAACGTGAAGGTCAGCAACCCCCGCACCGTCACGGGGCCCTCGGCGGAAAGCGTGTCGTCGAGCGGGCCGTCCATCCGGCGCAGTACCCGGCGGTTCGCGAGCTCCGGAAGCAGCCGGTCGACCGGCTCATCGAGTTCGAGCCGGCCCTCGCGGACGAGAGCCAGTGTTGCGGCCGCCGTTATCGGCTTCGTCGTCGACGCGATCCGGAACAGCGACGTCCGCTCGACCGGCCTCTCGCCGATCGCGAGCGTCCCCATCGCCTCGACGTGCACGTCGTCGCCGTGGGCCACGAGCGCGACCAATCCTGGCACCTTGTCATCGCCCACGTGCGATGCAGCGACCGTGTCGAAGCGTTCCAGTCCGTCCTTGTTCAGTCCCATTCCCACTCCCGCCGCCACGCCGTCACCTGACAACCTAACGACGCGTCGAGTCTGGCCGACTCATCGGCCTGCCCAAGATCTGCTCGGCGCTCGACAATCACGTCGGGTTCTCTCTGGCGGACGACTGCTCGCCAGTCGACCCGCGGAGCGCGCCGACGCGGGTGCCGATCGCCCGGCACCCGCGTTTGGTCGCCCGTTCAGCGCGAGCAGTCGAGCAGCTTCAGATCCACTGAGTCGGCCATGACCACGTAGCCGGCATTGCTCGGGTGCAGGCTGTCGCCGCTGTCGTAGATCGGCAGCATCCGGTCCGGGTCGGCTGGGTCGCGGACCGCCTTGTTGAAGTCGGCGACGCCGTCGAACTCGCCGCTGTTGCGGATGAAGTCGTTCACGGTACGCACCGCGGCCTTCTCCGTGTCGCTGGAGTTGCCGAACGGCGTGAGCGTGGCACCGATGATGCATTTGCCCGCGGCGTGGACGCGGGCGATCAACTGCCGGTCGCCGGCGATGACCTGGTCGGCGGTGGCCCCGCCGCTGAGGTCGTTGATGCCTTCGAGCAGGATCACGGTCCGCGCGCCGGGCTGGGCGAGCACGTCCCGGTCGAGGCGGGCAAGTGCGCTCACGCCGGCCCCGTCGGTCAGGATCTTGTTGCCGGAGATGCCTTCGTCGACCACACCCATCTGCCGGGCGAGCGGGCGGGTGAGCAGCCTGCCCGCGAGGTCGTCGGGCCAGCGGCGGTTCGTGTCGCGCGTCGATCCGACGCCGTCGGTGATCGAGTCGCCGAAGGCCACGACCGTGCTGACGGTCTGCGGCTCGTTCACCACGAGTCCCTCGAGCCAGTACCAGTTGGAGATCGTCGTGGCGAACGCGGTTCCGGGGTCCTCGCCGGCGTGGTCGCCCACGGACGACAGATACGAGGTCGCGGCGGTGAAGTTGTGCCCGGTCACCGTCCCTGCGGCGCCCTGCACGTAGATGCTGACGGCGAGGTCCTGCTGTGGCGCGACGTCGCCCGGCAACGGGTCGCTCAGGACCTCCGCGCCGACCGGGACCTTGACCGACGGGTTGCCGCTGAAGGTGACCTGCCGGTTGGTGCCGGGCACCACGTCAGCGCCGGACTGCCGCACGCCGACCGAGACGTGGCCGAACGTCACGGCCTGGCTGCCGAACACGTTGGAGAGCGCGACCCGCAGGCCGCTTCCGCCGATGTTGGTGTGGACGATGTCGCGGACGGTCTGGTCGTTCACTGTTGCGCCGGTGCGGTCGGTGCTGGCACCCCAGGTTCCGACCTCTGTCGTGGGTGGTGCCGCGACGGCGCTTGCGGTACCGGCGGCGAGGGCAGCGGCGGTCGCAAGCGCGGCCGCCGTGATGGCGGTCCGGCGGCGGGACTGGGGGATTCGGGGCATGGGTGAATGACCTCCTTGCTCACGGGAGGGCGCGAGCGGTTCGCTGCCCGATACGTCGACATGACAGTGGATTCGTGCCGAGTACGGAGAGATTACGGCTTGTCACCCGAATTTCGGGATGCCGTAACCCGGATCCGCGACGAGTGGGTGCAATCCTGCGTTGAGCGGCGCCCGGCGTTCCGTCAGCGGTCAGGCTCGGGGGACGAGCGATTCCCTGAAGCCCGAGATGCGATGGTCATTTCCCACTGGGCGTGGTGATGGGTGCTACGACGTCGTCGTAGAGGCGGGCCGCAGCCAGCGACCCGTCCGGGCCGCGCTCGTAGATTCCGATGCCGGCCTGAGGCGGCAGGTCATGGCTGCCCCAGCGCACGCAGTTGTACTCGACGGCGCAGCGCACACCATCATCGGTCACCACGCAATGTTGCAGGCCGATCCCGCCGCCTGCGCTGAAGCACTTCGTGAAGAACGAGCGGAGCTCGCTCGCGCCGCGGTGAACGTAGGGCGGGCCGATCGGCTCGCGGACGTATCCGTCGGACGCGAACGTGTTCACGATCTCGTCGGTGTCACCCGCGTCCAGCGCCACGTGATAGCGGCCGACGACATCCCCGGGGCGGGCGTGCCCGGAGGCCAGGATGGGCGGCCTGACGTGGCGCCGGGCGTCCACCGGCCATTGACTGCAATACGTCCGAAACTCGATCGAAAAGTCGTCAGGCGCTTCCGCAACGACCGTCACTGGCCACGCCAACTGACGCCCGTCGCCGGCCAGATGCGCCAGCAGTTCCACCACGGCCCGGCCGCCGGCATAGGTGGAGGCCACCGTTTCGATGCGGGCGCGACGCTCGGCCAGCCAGGACCGGTTTTGGTTCACGAACCGGCGCAGCTGGCGGTGACCGCGCACCTCGCCGGCGCGCGGGTCGTAGACCACCACGTCACCGGGCCACACAGCCTCCAGAGCGGAGGTATCGCCTTCGTTGAGAGCGGTGAAGTACTGCATGACCGGGTCGGCTCTTGCCTCCGAGCGGGTCTGCCTGCGTACCAGTTCGACGGCACCGACGAAATCGGGAAACCACGGCATCTCAATTCCCCTTTAGTCCGTTGCCGGCAAGTATTTACTGGCCCGGAGTCGGTCGCCAAGCGATGCCGACAACGGGGTGTCGACGAATTCGCGAGCCCGGCTCATGACGCCGTCCGCGAGGACGACCGCCGTCATTGCTCAGGTCGGCAGTTCCGTCCCGGCCTGCTCGGCCACCATGTACTCGGCGTACCAGTCGGGCCAGTTCGGGTCTGCCGCACCGGTGCGCTTCTCGTGCTCACCGTGGGCGGCTTCGGCGCGGCGCATCGCGCTCGCCAGGTCGCTCGCGGACCCGAACGCCGTCGCGGCGGCGTCGACGCGGCCGGGAAGTCGAGTCGTAACCTCCTGGAGGAGCCAGCCGTTGCCGTCCGGGTCACTGAATGTGGCGTAGGAGAGGTAGCTGTCCGGCGAGCGCCCGCCCAGATGGCCGCTCGCGTCGGCATGGAACTGACCGCCGGGCGTCGCGGGGTGGAACACCTCGCTCACGTCGACACCCTGGGCGACGAGTTCGTCGCGAGCGGCCTCGATGTCGGAGGCGATCAGGTACATGTTCTGGACCGAGCCTGGCGCGCCCGAGGTCATATCGGTGCCGAACTGGATCGAGGCGTCCGAACCGGGCGGCGTGAACTGGACTGCTCGGAAGCCGTTGTCGAAGGAGAAGTCGGCGTCGAGCCGCCATCCCAGGCCGCCGTAGAACTCCTTCGCGCGGTCGACGTCCGAGACCGGTAGGACGACGACTTCGAGTTTCAAGTCGAGATTGTTGACGCTCTCCATCTCGCTGGCGTCGCTGCGACGGTCCCCGGTAGTGCTCATCGTGGCCTCCCTTTCGAGGTTGGTGTCCTGGGACGACGGTCGGGCCTTCCGGAACTCACGACACCGCCGCACCGCAGCGCCCGGCTATTTGCCGAACCTCCTCGTGCGTGGTCGGTGGCGGTGGCGTCGGCTGGGTTGGTGGCGAACCAGGCCGACCATGGCCTGGCCGAAGAGCACGCCGGACGGTACCCATTCGACGACGTCGAATCCGGCAGCACCCCAGACCTGTTGGATGTAACGCGGTGGCATCGCGGCCCAGCCGTAGTAGTCGCTGGTGCGGATTCCGCCGCCGCCACTGGGCGAATAGACGGCTTCGCCGTTGTTGAATGCGGTCTCGGCGGTGTCGATGTCGTCGAACACGGGCGCGAGGCCGACCTGGAACGGCACCGCTGCGCCGGCGGCGACCTGCTCCTTGGCTTCGCGGACCTGGGTGAGAAAGGCGGCGTCCATGAGCGTGATGAACGCCATGCCGCCGGGCGCGAGGACGCGGCCGAACTCGTCGGCCCAGGCCTCGTGCGTGTGCGGGGCAAGGTGGGAGAAGACGCTGAATGCTATGGCGGCATCGACTGATGCATCGGCCAGCACGGTCGGTGGCATGGGCGTGACCGTCAGCGCGTTCACCCCGGGCAGGGTGGTGTTGAGCAGCGCGGTCATCTGCGGGTCGACGTCCACGGCGAATAGGGACGTCGGCGGCACGAGCGTCAGCAGCACGCGGGTGATCCGGCCCCAGCCAGACCCGAAGTCGAGCACGCGTGACTTGGGGGACAGCGGCCGGTCGCAGTGTCTGGTCAGCCACTCGTCGACTACGTATACGAACGTCGCGGCCTCGTTGTAGGCGTCCTCGTATGACCGGCCGGCAAACTGGGCCTGCACATTTTCCGGCGGATTCGGCGGCGCGCTGGCCGTGATGTCGACGATGTCGGGCAGGCCGGGCAAGGATTTCGCAGCGGCCAGTCGGCCGACCAGCGCAGCTGTATCGAGCCCGCGGGTCGGCGTGATCTCGTCTGAGGTCATCGCTGCACCACGGTTGACGAGGCGCACAGGCGCCGCATCGAGAATTCCCTGCGGGACACTACGAACGCGCAGAAACCACCGCACACCTGCATGGCCGCTCACCCCCGACGGTGTAGCTAGCCAGAGCATAGCTAGCGGCCGGCCTTGCCCGACTGTCCACAGTGGACGGTATGTCCCGGGATGTGTCGACGAAAAGGGCCAGATCGCCTGCCGCCTAAGACATTCGTCGTGCAGGTTGGATGCGCCATCGCGCGGCCATGCACACCATTCGACGCGGAACGTGCGGCTTTAGCCAGCCGGTTCTTGAGGCCCCACAGGCCGACTCAGGGCGCGGTGAGAACGAGTCGCGTTGCGCCGGACAGTTCAGCGCGAACCGCGTCGACGTCGGCGGCGTCGGTCGAGACGTCGACCGTGCTTGCGCCGTCGGGCGCGCGCAGCAACACCAGGGCGCCGCTCGCCATGCGGAGCAGCAGCCTGAACGCGCCCTCCGAATGCTTGAACGGCGCGCCGACGACGTCCTGCACGGACAGCCAGCCGCGGTCGATGTGGCCGACCGGGCGCATCGACGGCGGGGCGGCCGGGGCGTCACTCACGGCGCGAAACGGCGGCTCGGGCCATGGATGCCGCGCCGCGAGGGCGTCGGCGAGCCGGCGTAGGAAGTCGCGGGCGTTGCCGTCGTCGGGGGCGGGGGCCAACGCGTCGCGGGAGGTCAGCGCGGCCATGGCGGCGTCGTAATACGTCGCGACCGGGTCGCCATACACGCGTTGCCCGATGACCAGGCTGGCCACCCGGTACACGTCCTCGTCCGGAACGGGGCGAGTCGTGTCGACGCCGTAGAGCAGTTCATTGACCGGCCCGCGCCACGGGGTCATCGCTGGTGTGCTCATTTAGAAGCCTGCCTCCCGAATGACCGACGAGGTGTCCATGCCGCGCAGGCCGAGGACGTCGAGCACCTGCTGTTGATGTACCTCTTCCGGGATGTAGTGGCCGCTCTTGCGGCTGATCACCTGCAGCACGCCATTGTCCACCTTCATCTCACCGGCTCCGGCGACGTCCGCGCCGCCGAGGAAGCTCGAATGATGCAACTCGCCGACCCGCTGAACGTTCGACGCGTAGATGTTTCCTTCGCCGTCCATGACGAACATTGCCCGCCCGCCGCCGGAGTGAGCCGTGGCGGCGCTGCTGGTGTCGAACAGCGAGCCGTCGGACCGGTATAGCTTGCCGTCGCGGACCACGAGGCGATGCGCGTCGCGTTCGGCGTCGGACATGTAGTGAACCGTCTTCGGGTAGAAGTGCCGCGCCGGGTTCAGCGGGTCGTGCTCGCCGAGATACCTCCCCTGCAGCGGCTGCATCTCGAACTTGCCGAGCTTCTCCAACTCCTCGCCGAGCTTCTCGGCCTCCTTGCGGCCGACCTTCGACTTGACCAGCTTGAAGAGGTTCTTGGCCTTCTCGAGCAGGTCTTTGATCACCGTCTTGATGTGCGTGACGACCCGCTCGACCAGCTCACGGCAGATCACGCGGGTCGCGGCGATGAACCCCGGCACCTCGGCGGCCGACGCGCCAAGGGACACGATCAGCGTCGCGAGCGCCTGCGCGACCTCGATCGCGAGCGTGATCAACTGAACGATGAACGCGATCTTCAGCGCGAGCGTGATGCCGGCGAACACGATCAGCGCGGCGCCGATGACCGTGGCGGCGATCGCGTCCTCGGCCATCCGCACTGCGGGGCTGTCGTCGCGATCCCACCAGTCCTCGAACGCGGCCAGTACGCCGTCGAGGGAACTGTCGCCGGACGAGGCCGCGAACTTCGCGGACGCGTCGGCGTTGTCGCGGATCGAGGAGACGGACCCGCCGAACTCCATCCAGCGCATGCCCGCGTCGAACAGCTTGTCTTCGTCAGCCTCCGGCCAGGTGAGCCCCACCCAGCTCGCGGGCTCCGTGATCTCGCTCGGCAGTTCGAGGCCCATGTCAGCCGGCCAAGCTCTTGGTCATCGACGTCATCGACCTGGTGACTCCGCCCTCGGTCTCGTTCATCAGTTGCGACCAGCCGGCGAGACCTTCCGCGGCCTGCGCCAGCTTTTCGAGGTGCGAGCCCATCGACTGGATCGCGTGGCCGAGCACCGCGACATACAGCGTGCCGAAGATCGAGCCCTGCTCGTCGCTGCCCCACGGCGACTCGGTCGTCACGGTCGACTGCAGCTGCGTCAGGCCGTCGGCGAAGTCCTGGGCAGACGTTCCGACTCCCTGGGCGCTCTGCGCGAGCACGTCAGGATCGGTGTGGATACCGGCCCCCACGACTAACGCCGATCCAGTCGGGCCGCGATCTCCTCGGCCATCCGCGCGAAGTCCGACATCTTCTGCTGCGCGTCCGTGCCGACCGACTCGAGCAGGCGCGACAGGCCGCTGACGTCCGGCGTCATCTGCTTCGCCTCCTGCTGAACGGTCGCGCGCGCTTGCGCCCACGCCTGACGGTGTGCGCTCTGGACCGCGGCGGCGAGTTCATCGCTCGGCAAGCGCATCGCTCGCGGCTCGATGTCAAGCTTCATGATTTCGCCGGTGCCGTCGACGGACACTCGGACCAGATCGTCGCTGGCGCTGCCGTCCCCTGTGATTGCGGTGAGCTTGGTGGCGAAGTCGGTCACGGGGAGAAACCGTACATGAGCCCCGCAGAGCGATCGTTTCCTCGCTTATAGCACGCACGGGTAGAGCTCGGTCAGTACCGGCGGGTGATCGCTGCCTATACGCAAGTCGGCGTGTCGATCACGTCGGTGCTACGCACGCTGATTCGGTGACCTGGCAACGACCGCGTCGACCGCGTCGATCGCGTCGATCGCGTCGATCCGACGAGATGAGGGGTGCGGCTGCCCGCCTGCGATGCCCGAGCCGGTCACGAAGCTGTTCCTGGGGCCAGGTAACGGTATTTGCCGCCGGAGGCCCGCTGGTACCAGCCGTTGATGCTGTCGATCGCCCGCTTGTTGATCTGACCGTCGTGGATGCCGATGGCCTGTCGGTAGTTGCATGAGGCGAGGTACTGGACCGCCTCGGCGGTCTTCAGCCACGAGGCCTGCATCGGCACCAGCAGCGTCTCGACGTCGCTCGGAGGCAGTTGCAACGAATCGCCCGGGTGGTAGACGCCGGCAACCAGGTAGCCGAGGTTCGCGCAAACCTCCTGGTTGGGAACTACAGCCGCGTGCGGGCCGCCGACGGTGTCGACCTGAAGGCCGGCCGTCGTGAAGGACTGGCCGGGCCCGATCGGCTGGAACGGCACGCGGGTGATGGCGGCCCCGGCCGGCGCACTGACCGGTCGCCCGAGACCCAGCAGGCGGAATTCATCGACGTGGTCGGTGTGTTCGTGCGTGACGAGGACGGCGTCTGCGCCGACCAGCGCGTGCGGCTCGCTCCAAATCCCGGGGTCGATGACGACGACCACCCCGTCGATCTCCAGGCGCACACAGGAATGCGAGTAGCGGATTAGTCGCACGACTCGTCATCTTCCCAGTTGCTTGACCAGGGGATGCCGCTACCTCGTCGGCTCGCTGGTCGCGATGTCCGAGTCGGTGGGCAGGGCGACGGGAACGAAGCTGAGCGTGAAGGTGGAGCCGTCCGCGCCGGTTTCGACGTTCAGGGCTGCGTTGTTGGCTTCGGCGATGCTGCCGACGATGGCCAGGCCGAGCCCGGCGCCCGGCAATGCGCGCGCTGCAGGTGCCCGGTAGAAGCGTTCGAAGATATGGGGGAGGTCGGCGTCTGCGATGCCGGGTCCGTGGTCGGTGACCGACACCTGGCCGTTGTCGACGACGACCCGGACCGCGCCGTTGGGCGGACTCCACTTGATGGCGTTGTCGATCAGGTTGGTGACGGCGTGGTCGACCGCGGTGGGGTCGGCCACGACCAGGCAGGGCCGCAGGTCGGTGCCGATGTCGGCTCGTTGCCGCAGCCGGCGCACCGCCTCGTCGGTGAGCAGGTCCAGGCGGACGGTCTCCTGGTGTGCTGCCGAATCGCGGTAGCGGGCCAGATCGAGCAGGTCGGTGATCAGCCGGTCGAGCTCGCCGGCCTGTTCGCGGGCCGCGCGCACGAGGGCCGGGGCCTGCGGGTCGGCCAGCCCGGCACCGTCCTCGAGCAGTTCGAGGTTGGTGGTCAGGCTGGTCAGCGGCGTGCGTAGCTCGTGGGACGCGTCGGCGACCAGCATGCGTTGCGCGGTCACCGACTCGTGCAGCGCGGCCAGCATGGTGTCGAACGAGGTGCCGAGCCGGCCCACCTCGTCGGTGCCGGTGGAGCCGATGCCTGCGGTCAGATCGCGGGTGCGGCTCACGTGTTCGGCCGCCGCAGTGAGATCCGCGATCGGGCGGAGGATCCGGCCGGCGGCCAGCCGGGCCAGACCATATGTGACGCCGGCGGCGGCGATGGTGAGCCCGGCCAGCAGCAACGCCGCGGTGCGCAGGGCGCCGTCATCGGCGTTCGCGGCGCGGCTGGCGCGGACGAGCGCCCCGCTCGGCGTCGACGAAAAGGCCGCGGTGTACACGCGGAATCGTCGCCCGCCGTCGGAGGTGTCGGTGAAGTAGGCGGGCTGGTCACCTTCGGCCACCGCGACGTCTCGGCTGTCGAGCGGGCCAAACCGGGTGGGCTGGCCGGCGGTGACCTGTCCGAGCAACAGCTGGAGCTGGATGCTGCCGACGGTGACCGGCCGGCTCAGGTCGGGGGCCGATCCGGTGTGGCCGGTCGACTGTTTTAGCGTCCGCGCGATCGAGGTGGCCTGCTGCGCTTCGTCGACCAGTTCGGCGTCGACCCGGGAGTGCAAGCTCGCCGCGTAGGAGAAGTACAGGACCGTGCTGACCGCGGCCACCACGAGCAGCACACCCGCGGCGGCCGCGACCGATATCCGGTTGCGCAAGGTCATGGGCCGTCCCGCAGTACGTAGCCCAGCCCCCGTACGGTGTGCAGGATCCGCGGTTCACCGGCGGCCTCGAGCTTGGCCCGCAGGTAGCTGACATACACCCACAGGTTGTTCGAGCGTGGGCCGAAGTCGTAGCCCCACACCGCCTGGAAGATGCTCGCGTGGCTCAGCACCCGGCCCGGGTTGCGCATAAACAGCTCCAGTAGCAGGTACTCGGTCCGGGTAAGCGAAACCTCCCGCCCGCCCCGGGTGACCCGGGCCGCGGTCACGTCCACAACGACGTCCTGGTAGGTGAGCTGATCGGCGCCCGCTCCGCTACGGCGCAGCAGTGCACGCAGCCGGGCCCGCAGCTCCGCGAGCGCGAACGGCTTGGCCAGGTAGTCATCCGCGCCCGCATCCAGACCGGCGACCCGGTCATCGACCAGATCGCGAGCGGTGAGCATCAGAATCGGCGTGTGGTCGCCACCGGCGCGTATCCGCCGGCACACCTCAATTCCGTTCGGCTCGGGCATGGCAACGTCGAGAACAATCGCATCCACGCTCGCAGCCGTCACCTCGGCGAGCGCGGCCGTGCCCCCGTCGGCGGCCAATACCTCATAGCCGTCCCGGCCCAGCGCCGTGGCCAGCGACCGTCGCACGGCCGGGTCGTCGTCGACCACCAGAACCCGCATCCTCCTATTCTCCGCGGGATCCACCCGGGACGGGTCGCCTCATCGGCCGGCCATGCTCTGCTTGACCGCGCCCAGGGCACCGGACAGCTGGCGTGGGCTCACCCCGAGCTGGTGCGCGATCGCGGCGAATGCCGCGCCGGCCGGGTCCACGCCCTCCCGTCCGTTCAGCGCGCCGACCTGCTGCAGCGCGTGCCGGGCGGCGCTCGTGCTGACGCCCAGCCGGGCGGCGAGCACGGCCACCGCGGCCGGCCCGGTCAGGCTCTGGTTGGCCGCTCCCGCCTCGGCGGACTTGGCCTTCAACGTGGTCGACGAGTGGGCCTGCCTGGCTGCCTCCGCTTTGGCCCGCTTGGCCTCCAGCGTGGTCGACGGGTGTGGCGTCTTGGCGCCCGGCGAATCGGAACCGAGGGCCAGGGCGGCGACCGGAATGGCGACCGCGGCCGCGGCCAGGACTCCGGCAACGGCAACACGGCGAAACGGGACGGGCATGATGCACTTCCTTTCGACTGGATGAGACGCATCCCAGTCGACTGCCGCCGCCCAAGAACCGCCGTCCGGAAGCCTTAAAGAAACCTTCGAATCACCACCGCAGCTGAACCCGTGACAGGTCAGCCGTCGGTCGAGAGCGTTCCTGCGACACGGTGTCGTGAACGTCGTGCCCGTGACCAGCAACGTCTCGCGGATCTTCCCGTTCCAGACACGCTGCCGGCTGGTGCCACCGGGCTTGCGGATCGACCCGAAAGCGCAGGCAGAGCAGATCCGATCAGTGACCGTCGAACGCATGCCAAGACGCCGACTTGGCGGTGCGGCTCGCTCCAACAGCGGCATTTCCGGATGCATGGCGCTGCCCATCGGCCGCGATACGTAGACGGCGGCGAATCCGCAAGTGCGGAGAACGAAGGTCACGGCCCCGTGGGTGGGCGTCGTAGGGAGCGTCGGCGCGCTTGAGCGGCGCGCGGTCGCTCGCATTGGGTGGGTCACCCACGCCTCACCCGTCAGGAATCGAGAAGCGCCCCGGTGTGGGCGGGCCTAGCCTTTCGACGAAGGGCCGGCATGACGCCGAGCCCCGCGTCAGGAAGGGGGGCCTGAGAATGCCCGCGAAGAGTGCCAAGGCCGAGTCCGACGGCTTCAGCGCCGAAGAGCGTGCCGCGATGAAAGAGCGCGCGGCCGAGCTGCGCGCCGAGGGCAAGAAGGGTGCCAAGAATGCCGATGGCCTGCAGGCCGTCCTCGAGAAGATCGCGGAGCTGGCACCGGATGACCGTGCCCTCGCCGAGCGCGTGCACGTGACTGTGACCGCGACCGCGCCCGCGTTGTCGCCTAAGACCTGGTACGGCATGCCCGCCTACGCGAACGCCGACGGCAAGGTCGTTGTGTTCTTCCAGGACGCGGGCAAGTTCAAATATCGCTACTCCATGCTGGGTTTCCAGGACGCGGCGAATCTCGACGACGGCGACATGTGGCCGGTGGCGTACGCGCTCAAGCAGTGGAGCCCAGTGGTGGAGAAGAAGGTCGCCGAGCTGGTGAAGGCCGCGATCTCCTGACTGATGCCGCGGCCCGTACGGCGCGTGCCCGACCTGCTGCCAGGCTCACGAACGCTCTATGGCAGATGAGTGCGCTATCTGCTGATCCGCCCGGCGGCAGCATCTGTCCGGTAGCCTGGCCGCCCTTCACTGTGTCGCCAGGTGGTGCCAGCCTGGACGGGTGAGGCCGAGGATCCGGTATTGCGCCACGCCCGCGGGTCGCGTTGCTTACTCGACGGCGGGCGCTGGCCCGGCGCTGTTGTGCGACTCGGGCTGGATCACCGATCTGCGTGGGCAACTGGAGCTGCTTTCCTTCGGCAGCTTCCTGGAGCGGCTGGCCGAGCGGTTCACCGTGATCCGCTATGACAAGCCCGGCTGCGGCCTGTCGGACCGCGACGGGATTGACCTGTCGTTCGATGGCCAGGTGGCCGCCGCGCTGGCGGTGGCCGACGCGGTGGGCGCCAGCCGTTTCCGCCTGTTCGGGGCCTCGCAGGGCGGTCAGCTGGCCGCGGCGATCGCGGCGAGGTACCCGGAGCGGGTCGAGGCGCTCGTGCTGTATGGGATGTGTGCCAGCGGCAGGGACCTAGCGCCTGCCGAGGTCCGCAGTTCGGTCGTGGCGCTGGTGCGGGCCCATTGGGGCTTGGGGCTGAAGGCGCTGGCCGGGGCCTTCGTCACCGATCCCACGGCTCTGGAGGTGGAGGCGTTCGCCCGGTTCCAGCGGGCGAGCGCCTCGGCCGACGTGGCTGCCCGGCTGCTGCAGGTCTATTACGACACCGACATCAGGACCTTGCTCCCGACGGTTCGGGCGCCCACGATGGTGCTGCACCGCGAGGGCGACACGGGCACCCCGTTCGAACTGGGGCGTGAGGTCGCCGCGCTGATCCCCGGGGCGACGCTCGTCCCGCTGCCGGGTTCGAGCCACCTGTTCTACCACGGCGACTGGCCAGCGATCCTGGATGCGATGCTCAGTTTCCTGTACGAGCCCGTGAACACGGGGCCGCGGCTCACGGATCGTGAGCTCGAAGTTGCCGAACTTATCGCCGAGGGGCTGACCAATCAGTCCATCGCCGGGCGCCTGTCAGTCGCGCCGCGGACGGCCGAGGCGCATGTGGAGAACATCCGGCGCAAGCTGGAGGTGCGCTCGCGTGCGCAGATCGCGGCGTGGGTGACCGAGCGCCGGCTCGGCCGGGAAGCGCCTCGGTAGTTCGCCCCATGTACGCACCGGCGACGAGCGGCGCGGTCGGCAAGACAGCGGAATCGACGGTAGTTCACCCGATGGCGGCCCGAGGCTGGCCGCTCCTAGCGTCGAGGCATGACAGATTCCCTGGTCATCCCGTCCCGCTTCTGCGGCCCCCCGGGCAGCGGCAACGGCGGCTACGTCTGTGGACGAATCGCCGCGTTGGTCGACGGCCCGGTGACCGTCACGCTGCGCCAGCCGCCTCCGCTGGCCACGCCCATGGCCGTCGAACGGGGCGGCGGCAGCTCAGTCCGCATCCACCACGGCCGCACGCTGATCGCCGAGGCGACGTCCTCGCCGAGCCGTCCGGCACCAGAGATACCGGGCCCGGTCTCAGTGGCGGAAGCCCATGCGGTGGCCGGTCGCGCGCGCTACTACGCCGATCCGGTGTTCCCTGATTGCTTCGTATGCGGGATGGGCCGCAGGCCGGGCGACGGACTGCGGATCTTCCCCGGGCCGTTGGCTGGCCGGCCGATGTGGGCGGCGCCGTGGACCCCGGACCCGTCGGTCACGGACCCCGGCGGGAGAGTGCGGCCGGAGGTCGTCTGGGCAGCACTGGATTGTCCCAGCGGGATCGCCGCCGCCGAGGCCGCCGGCCTGGCCGGCGACACCGCCGTCCTGCTCGGCCGGATGACGGCGAGCCTGGCGGGCCGGCCGGTGGCCGGCGACCAGTGCCTGGTGATCGCCTGGCCGGACGGACGCAACGGCCGCAAGCTGCTGGCCGGGTCAGCGCTGCTCGGGCCCGGCGGCGAGGTGCTCGCCACGGCGAGGGCCGTCTGGCTGACCGTGCCGCGCCCGGTTCCGGCGCTGGCCACAAAGGGCGTGTCGTGACCACCCGCCGCGGCCTGGGGCTCACGCCGATGGAGACTCGGCGGGACGTAATCGTCCGCACCGCCGTGCTCGCCGACGAGCTGGGGTATGAGATCTTCGCGCTGCCCGAGGGCTGGGGACTGGACGCGGTCCCGGTACTGACCGAGATCGCGCTTCGCACCGCCAGGATCTCCCTCGCCTCTGCCATCCTGTCGGTCTGGGGGCGCACCCCGGCAACGCTGGCGATGACCGCATCGACTCTCCACCAGATCAGCGGCGGACGTTTTGTGCTGGGCCTGGGTGCCAGCACCAAAGCACTGGTCGAGGGGTTTCACGACTCCGCGTTCGAGCACCCGGCCGCCCAGTTGCGCGACGTCGTGACCAAGGTTCGGGCGCTGCTGGACGGCCAGCCCGCCCAGCTCGACCGGCTCGACCGGGCCCCGGCCGCGCGTCCGCTGCGCCTGGGCCAGCCGCCGGTCCCCGAGCTACCCATCTGGGTCGCCGCGCTGGGCCATCACACGATCCGGGTGGCCGCCGAGCTCGGCGACGGCTGGATCCCCGCGCTGGTGGCCCGGGATCGCCTGCCCGGCTGGGCGGCCGAGCTCCGCGAGCTACGCGAAGCAGCCGCGCCACACGCGCGCCCTCTCACGGTAGCGACCGGGCCGATCACCGTCGTCGACGAAGACTCCGACGCGGCCCGGGCCATCGCCGCAGCCTGCACCACCTGGTACCTGAGCGCCATGGGCGACGTCTACGCCCGGTCCGTGTCCGGCCAAGGCTATGCCGCCCAGGTCCAAGCGATCATCGACGCGAACCCACGCCCGAGCCCACAGCACGCGACCGTCCCGCCCGGCGCCCAGGTCGTGCTCGACCAGCTCGCGGCAAGCGGAACCGGCGATCAGGTCCGCGAGCAACTCCAGCCCTGGGACCGCGCAGCCGACATCGTCACAATGCTGCTACCACCGGGCCTGCCCTGGCACAACATCGAAGCGACCCTCCGGGCGGCAGCGCCAAGCGCCCAGCCGGGAGCGCGCCCAAGGGACTACTCCGCAGCCGCAGGCGACCAGGCACTCCTGCGAGGGACGTCCGAAAATAGCGAAACCGCCGCTCCGAGTCGGCGATAGGCGGACTGGCTGCGACGGTGCACCGATCGGCATGGCCGATCGCCTCTGTCACATAACGTGTTCTCGGCCAGTGAGAGAGTGATCGTGTGGCAGAACCAGATCGGACCTCCGTCAAGACCGCACTCGGACGCGCGGTAACCCGAGCGATGAAAGACCGGGACCGCGCGGCGCTGGCCGTCTACCGGACAGCGCTCGCAGCTATAGACAACGCCGGAGCCGTCCCGCTTGCCGAGGAACACAAAGCGGGTGCCGTCGAGCTCTCTCCGGTCGGAGCCGGACGGACCGACGCGCAGCGACGCTCGCTTACCGAACAGGACATGACCGAGATCGTTCGCTGGGAGGCGCAAGACCGTTGCGCCACAGCGGATTCGCTGGCACTCGCGAATTCGAGTGCCGCCGAACAGTTGCGCCGCGAGGCGAGCCTTCTGTTCGACCTACTCGACGCATTGTCCTACGGCAATTGAACGGAGCGGCCCGTCGCGACCCGGCATAGGCCACGCGGCAGGCGCCGAACTTTGCGGTCGGTCGCGCCACTTGCCTGCGACGATGGGCGGGTGGCGACGCAGCACGCTTCGAGCGATGGGTCCGACGACGGTGCGCTGTTTGCGCTCTTCGCTGCGATCGCCTCGCGCGATCGCACGGAGGTCGCGCGACGGCTGGACTCGTCGCCGCATTTCGCAAGCCGTCCGATTCGTATCGCGGCAAGCCGCCAGGGTGCCGGCACGTACTTCCTTGCTGCGATCCGTCACTACGTCTACGCCGGTGACACGGCGCTGCACCTCGCGGCGGCCGCGTATCAACGAGAACTCGCCGAGTCGCTCGTCGCGAACGGCGCCGATGTGCGCGCCCGCAACCGACGGGGAGCTGAACCGCTTCACTACGCCGCCGACGGCGGTCCCGGCACAGAGCACTGGGACCCAGTCGCGCAGCGTGAGGTGATCGCCTATCTGATCGCGGTCGGCGCGGATCCCAATGCGTTGGACAACAGTGGCGTGGCCCCGCTGCATCGAGCCGTTCGCAACCGTTGCTCGGCGGCGGCCAGCGCCCTCATCCAGGGCGGCGCCGATCCGCGGCTGACGAACAAGAGCGGTTCGACCCCGCTGCACCTCGCCGTGCAGAACACCGGCAAGAGCAGTTCCGGTTCGGAAGCGGCGAAAGACGAACAGCGCCGGGTCATCGCCGTACTGCTACGACACGGCGCGCGACCGACCGATGTCGACGCGAACGGCAAGTCCGTCGCGGCCGCGGCATCCAGCGACTGGATCCGTCATCTGCTCGACACTCCTTGATGGGCACTCACGCGACAGCGGCAATTCAGCGAGGGAGGCGAGCGCGAGGGCAGCGCGGAATTCGGCACCCGCGTGAACCATCTGTGGCAGGACCGGACGTCCGCTCAGTTCGACCGGGGTCCCAGGCGGGTCAACGTGTCGTTGATGCTGACGGTAAGCGCGGCAGCGTCATCTATCTCCGCAGGAAGCTTCACGGTGCTCGTCGTAGGCCCGAGATCGCTCGTGCAGGCGTGATCGCCCTTATGCAGAAAGTGCTCCGCGGTCTTGATTCGCACCTCGTGCGCTCCGTGCGCGTGAACCGAGGTTGGCAGCCTTGGACAGGAACTGCTGCCCCATGTCGTCACGTAGATCTCATTGGAGAGTGCCCAGGTCGCGAAGGGCTTCGGAGTACCCGCAGCCAACCAACCGGTGGTTGCTTGATGCCTGGCGGCACGCCGCCGACGTGCGTGACGACCGCCGTCGCGACATTCGAGGCGCCCGAGCCGGAACAAGCGCTCAGTCCGAGTACGACCGCTACAGCGCACGTCCACAGCACGGCAACCCGCTTCATGCAGCGGACGGTATGCCTCGAGAGTCTCGTTCGGATCACACAGCCGCACATCGGCGGCGGAACCGCGCCCGCAGCGGCAGATCGAGCGTTTCGCGGTCACTGCCGATCCGTGCGCCTTGACACCGCAAAGTTCCTGGGTACATTAGTCAAGTAACTAACCAGCCAACCGGATGGGCAAACAGCTGCTCGGGGGTCGTTCGTGCTAGATGATGGAGCGCCGATCTTCTCCCAGATCGCCGACCGCCTGGCCGACGACATCGCGGAAGGCACGCTTGCGGAGGGCGACCGCGTGCCGTCCACCAATGAGCTCGCCGCTTTCTACCGGATCAACCCCGCCACCGCGGCCAAGGGCATCAACGTGCTCACCGACGACGGGCTCGTAGAGAAGCGGCGCGGCGTCGGCATGTTCGTCTCGGGCGGCGCCCGGGCGCGGCTGCTCGATGACCGACGCAAGCGTTTCGCCGAACGCTACGTAGAGCCGATGGTCGCCGAAGCCAACCGGCTCGGGATCGACGCGGACACGCTGCTGTCGATGGTCCGAGAGGCCGACCATGTCCATGGAGGTATCAAGATATGACGCCGACGATCTCGGTGACCGACTTGACCCGCCGCTACCGCGACCAGCTCGCGCTCGACGATGTCACCGTCGACATCCACGGCCCGTCCATCACCGGGCTGCTGGGTCGCAACGGCGCCGGGAAGAGCACCCTGATGCGCATCATCGCCAACCAGGAGTTCGCGTCAGCCGGCACCGTGCGGGTGTTCGGTGCCAGCCCAGTCGAGAACGATGCGATCCTCCGACGGATGGCGTTGGTGCGCGAGGACCAGGCCTTTCCTGATTTCAAGGTTCATCACGCGCTGCGCGCGGCGTCGTGGTTCCATCCCAACTGGAACGGCGAGCTGGCCGAGTCGCTTCTCCGGGACTTCGACGTCCCGGTCAACCGAGCGATCAAGAAGCTCTCGCGGGGGATGCGCTCGGCGCTGGGCATCGTGATAGGCCTGGCGGCGCAAGCCGAGATCACGCTCTTCGACGAGCCGTACGCCGGCCTGGACGCGGTAGCTCGGCAACTCTTCTACGACCGACTCCTCGCCGACTACGCCGAGCGTCCCCGAACGGTGATCTTGTCGACGCATCTGATCGACGAGGTCGCCGACCTGCTGGATCAGGTGGTGATGATCGACCACGGGCGGGTCGTGCTCGACGCGGCGGCCGACGACGTTCGCGGCAGCGCCACGACCGTGAGCGGCCCGATCGCCGCGGTGGAGGAGTTCGTTGCCGGCCGCCGCCTGTGGGATCGTCGCCGGATCGCCTCGCAGGAGTCGGTGGTCGTCGCCGGGACGCTCGACGACGGCGACTGGATCCGGGCCCGCGAGCTGCATCTCAATCTGGAGTCCCTGTCGCTGCAACAGGTCATGGTCCACGCCGCCGGCAAAGCCGACGGAGCCAGCGGAAAGTTGATGGAGAGGGCGAACGCATGACCACCTATCTCAACGTCGCCCGCTACCACCTGGTCCAGCGGCTCAACTACCTGGTCCTGCCCTGGGCGATCTTGACCTTCGTCTTCCTGGTCGACCTGATCATCCTGGCGGCCACGCCGGCGGGACAGAGCTCGCACCGCTACGTCGGCGGCCTGGCCTCGATCTTCGTCCTTGTGTACGCCCTCGGCGTGCAGAGCGTCGCCCGGTCCCTGCCCTTCGGGCTCGCCCTCGGTCTCAGCCGTCGCTCCTACTACCTGGGGACCGCACTACTCGCCGTCGCCCTCGCTGCCGTCGCCGGAGTGGTCATCACGGTGGGCCAGGCGATCGAGCGAGCCACCGGCGGCTGGGGCATAGCCATGGGCTTCTTCCGGGTGCCGTACATCCTCGACGGGCCGTGGTATCTCACCTGGCTGACGTCGTTCGTAGCTCTCACGCTGCTGTTCGTCTACGGCATGTGGTTCGGCCTGGTCTACCGCCGCTGGAGCCTCGTCGGCCTCGCCGCGTTCCTCGCCGCCCAGATCACCGTGCTGCTCATCGGCGCCCTCGCCGCGACCGGGACACACGCGTGGCACGACATTGGCCACTTCTTCACCGCCTTGAGCGCCGCGGGTCTGACCGGCCTGCTCGCGGCCATCACGGTCGTGCTCTTCGCAGGGGGCTTCACCACCATGCGTCGTCTAACCGTCTGAGCGTGCGACTGGAAAATCGAGCAGCGATTCAACTCGTCGCGTGCTTGCATCATGCAGTGAACCAGGTGAATCTCGGTCAACTCCGGGCTGCTCGTGCGGACGACATCGCACAACTGCTGTCGCTGTGGGGGCTTCTCTACGACGAAGTCGATCCGGCGTCCACTACACCGTGGAAGGGGCACGCCCGCGAGTGGTTCGCGCGGTCCGTCGACGACAACGCGACCACCCGCATCCCCGTCATCGCCGTCGGCGGGGAGATAGTGGCCACGGCGATCGGCACGATCGAGATTGGCGTTCCCAACCCGCACTGCGCCAAGGGACGCACGGTGCGCCTGGCAAACGTCATCACGCTGCCCGAGCATCGCGGTCAGAGCTACGCGACGATGCTCGTGCGTGACGTCATCGCGTGGGCGCGGACCGTTCGGGCTGACCGCGTCGACCTCAGCGCGACACCGGAGGGCCAGCGGATATACGAACAGTTCGGCTTCACGGTGACCTCCGCGCCGCGCATGAAGCTCGCCCTCTGAGGACTGGGCCTCGCACTCGGGAGCACACCCGTCGCGGTGGATTCGCGCGTTGTCCACGCCGGGCGACGTGTTTCCAGGCGGCATTGCGCAGGCGTTGCGTGGCCGCAAGATGTGGGCGTGTGCATCCGTCCAGAGTGCCTGACACAATTCGCCGATGGACAACACCGACAGTCGTCAGGTTCAGCTTCGACCGGTGACCGCTCCGTGATCTGCCGACTATGGCGCGGTTGGACGACTCCCGACAACGCTGCCGCATACGAAGCGATCGTGCGCGGAGAGGTCATTCCCGCGATCGAGACGCGCGATATCCCGGGCTTCCTCTCGATCGACCTCATGCGCAGGGCTACGGAGGACGGCGTGGAGTTCGCGACGATCATGTGGTTCGACGATCTCGATGCTGTGAAGGCTTTTGTCGGTGAGGACTACGAGCTGGCGCACGTGCCCGAGCGCGCCCGCACTGTGCTCGCGCGATTCGACGAGCGTTCGGCGCACTTCGAGGTCCTCGACCGGCGCGATCAGGCTCGCTCCTGATTTGGACATTCGCGTGCCCGCATAGGGAAGGGCCGACCGAGAACCCCCCGGGCCGTGTGCTGGCCGATAGGGGGTACCCGTCGAAAGCGAATCGTGCACGGACACGCTCGCACGTGACTACCGCGCCACCGTGCTGATCTGGATCAAGACAGACTAGTGTCGTGCGCCATTAATTCGTGCGATAAGTCGGCCGAGTGATTCGAGGATCTGGTCGGCGGTCTTGGTCCAGATGAACGGCTTCGGGTTCTCGTTCCAGTTGTTGATCCAAGATCGGATGTCTTTCTCCAATGCGGGCACGCTGCGGTGGTCGCCGCGTTGCAGCAGGTCGCTGGTGAGGTAGGCGAACCAGCGTTCGACCTGGTTGATCCAGCTGGAGTAGGTCGGCGTGTGGTGCATGTGGAAGCGTGGATGGGCGGCGAGCCATGCCTTGATCGCCGGGCTCTTGTGGGTGCCGTAGTTGTCGGCCACCAGGTGCACGTCGAGATGGCCGGGGACCTCGGTATCGATCTTGGCCAGGAACTTCTTGAACTCGATCGTGCGGTGCCGGCGGTGCAAGGAGCTGATCACGGTGCCGTCGGCGGTGTTGAACGCCGCGAACAGGCTGGTGACACCGTGCCGGACGTAATCATGGGTGCGCCGCTCGGGCATGCCCGCCATCATCGGCAACGCCGGCTGGGAGCGGGCCAGTGCCTGTACCTGGGACTTCTCATCCACGCACAGCACCACCGCACCGTCGGGCGGGTTGAGATAGAGCCCGACCACGTCGAAGACCTTGTCCACGAACAACGGGTCGGTGGACAGCTTGAACGTCTCGACACGGTGCGGCTTGAGCTCGAACGCCTTCCAGATCCGCCCGATCGTCGACCTGGACAGCCCGCTGCGCTCGGCCATCTTCGCCCGCGACCAATGCGTCGCGTTCGGCGGCGTGGACTCAAGCGTGGCCACGATGACCTGTTCCACCTGATCCACCCTGACCACCGGCGGGCGCCCCGGCCGCGGCTCATCGACCAGCCCGTCCAACCGATCAGCAACGAACCGTCGACGCCACTTGTTCACCGTGTTCGGCGCCACCCCAACAGCGGCCGCAACCTGCGTGTTCAACGCCCCCGGCACCGCACACGCCAACACGATCCGCGACCGCAACGCCAGCCCCGCCGCCGACTTCCGCCGCCGCGACCACCGCAACAACTGCTCCCGCTCCGCATCGCTCAACACCAACGACGCCTTCGGCCGCCCCGTCCTCGCCACCGGCCAACCCTACAACTTTCACCACGAATTAATGGCGCACGACACTAGTGTCCCGCGCCAGAAATTCAGACGGTAAGTCCGGCGCCCAGCTGCACGCTGGCTGCGTTGTCCTCGTCGCCGATACAACCCCGGTATCGGCTCCTTGTCCGCCTTGCGAGCGCACACCTGGATCACCGGACTTACTCGCCCAATTTCTGGCGCGGGACACTAGGAGATCCTGCGGCGGTAGGTGACCATGGCGAAGTTGTACGCGATGATGAGGATGCCGACACACCAGGCGATGGCGATCCAGATGTCGGTGCCGACCGGCTGCTGGGTGAACAGGTGGCGGATGGCGTTGACGATGGAGGTCACGGGCTGGTGCTTGGCGAAGGCGCGTACCGGGCCGGGCATGGTGTGGGTGGGCACGAATGCCGAGCTGAGGAACGGCAGGAAGATGAGCGGGTAGGAGAACGCGCCCGCGCCGTCCGCGGACTTCGCGGAGAGGCCGGGGATGACGGCGAGCCACGTCAACGCCAGGGTGAACAGGGTCAGCATGCCGGCGACCGCGAGCCACGCCAGCACTCCCGCCCCTGAGCGGAAGCCCACGAGCAGGGCGACGAGCACGACGAGCACGAGCGAGAACAGATTGGCGACCAGCGAGGTCAGCACGTGCGACCACAGTATGGACGACCGTGCGATCGGCATGGACTGGAATCGCTCGAAGATGCCGCTCTTCGTGTCCTGGAAGAGCCGCAATGCGGTGTAGGCGATACCCGAAGCGATCGTGATGAGCAGAATGCCGGGCAGCAGGTAGTCCACATACGAACCCGACCCTGACTTGATCGCGCCGCCGAGCACGTAGACGAACAGCAGCAGCATGGCGATCGGCGTGATCGCCGTCGTGATGATGGTGTCCACGCTGCGCGTGACGTGGCGCAGGGACCGTCCCAGCAGAACGGTGGTGTCGCCGAAGAAGCGGTTGGTCATCGTTGTTCCTTACTCGTTCGTGCCGACGCTGCGGTCATTGCCAGCGTCCTTGCGTCCTGGCCGTCGTCACCGACGATGGCGAAGAAGACGTCTTCGAGGGTCGGCTGCTTCTCGACGTATTCGACCGTGGCCGGCGGGAGCAGCGCCTTGAGCTCGGTCAGGGTGCCGTTCACGATGATCCGACCCTCGTGGAGGATCGCGATCCGGTCGGCGAGCTGCTCGGCCTCGTCTAGATACTGCGTCGTGAGCAGCACCGTCGTGCCGTGCTTGGCGAGTTCCTTGACGGCCTGCCACACCTCGATGCGCGCCTGCGGGTCAAGGCCGGTCGTCGGCTCGTCGAGGAAGATGACCGGCGGATTCCCGATCAGGCTCATCGCGATGTCCAGACGCCGGCGCATGCCACCGGAATACGTCGACACCTTCCGTGCTGCCGCGTCGGTCAGCGAGAAACGCTCGAGCAGCTCATCCGCGATCGCGCCCGGGTCCTTGAGGCGCCGCAGCCGGGCGACCAGTACAAGGTTCTCCCGCCCGCTGAGGATCTCATCGACGGCCGCGAACTGTCCGGTGAGGCTGATGGACTCCCGCACCTGCGCAGCCTGCGTGGCGACATCGAAGCCGTTCACGCTGGCAGTGCCCGCGTCGGCCTTGAGCAGCGTGGACAGGATCTTCACGACCGTGGTCTTGCCCGCCCCGTTCGAGCCGAGCAGGGCGAAGATGCTGCCCCGCGCCACGTCGAAGTTCACGCCACGCAGCACCTCCAGCTTCTTGTACGACTTCTTCAGGCCCTGCACGCGGATTGCGGGCCCCGAGGTCGCCTGGGTCGTCATGAGCGGGTCCCCCCGGTTTCCCCTTCGGCGCGCTTGATGGCGCTGATCAGCCGTTCCCGCGCCCGATCGGGGATATACCCGCCCTTCGTGTAGTTCTGAGCAAACGTCTCGACGAACTCCACGGGGTCGTCGCCGACGATCTCGCGGATCGGGGTTCCATCCGCCGCGGCCCGTTCGAACAGATCCGCAAGATCCTCGAACTCGGACGCCGCCTTTTCGCCATCGGTCGGCACGAGGTGCATCAGATAGTGCTCGATCGCGTCGACCGCCGTGCGGTAGTTCTCGGGAAGCTGCTTGACGCGCGCCTTGTAGGCTCGCCACCGCCGCTTCGGGCCGATCACCTTTGAGATGAAGCCGCCCTCTTCTGTGTCGGACATTGTTTATCTGCCTCCTTCGTGGAGCTGTTCGAGCCGTTCTGTGAGGAAGCTCCAGGTCCTCCAGAACTCTTCGAGATCTGCCTGTCCATGGGCGTTGAGGGAATACACCTTGCGCGGCGGCCCCTTCTCGGAGGGAACCTTCTCCACGTCGACGAGGCCGCGATGCTCGACCCTGATGAGCAGCGCGTAGACGGTGCCCTCCGCGATGTCGGGGAAGCCCTGCTCCCGCAGCCATGCCGTGATCTCGTAGCCATACGCGGACCGGCCGGACAGGATCGCCAGGACGATGCCCTCCAGCACGCCCTTGAGCATCTCCGTCATCTGTTTGCCCACGAACACACCTCCTTCGCTATTCAGTGTTAATGAGTACTGGTACATAGTAACGCTGAATAGCAGCGGCGCAAGCTCCACCTGGCGGCGGAGGTGTCGGCACTTGCCACCGGAAGGCCCGAACGGCCGGAACCGCGAGGCCAGCGGCTCCAAACGGCCTACATCCTCGTCAGAGAACTCAGAACGCGTGACGCTTCACGGATGGCGGGCGGCGGCCAACGCAACGGCATCGTTGGCCAGGCGCGGCCACCCGAATCGCTCGCACCAGACGGGGAAGTCCTCGGTCGGGCCGGTCCACGCCCAGTCGTCGACCGTGCCGACGGGGGCGTCGGTGCGCACCGTGGCCAGCAGCTTGAACGTCTCGGCGTCGGCCCGCTGGGAAACGAGCGTCGCCGCCAACTTGGCCGCGCCACGCACCGCGACGTCCCAGCCCTCCGCGTCGGCCGGGATGTCTTCCAGGTGTCCGTACCGGGCGAGCAGCGTGGCCGCGGACTTCGCGCCGAACCCGGGCAGGCCCGGAAAGCCGTCGGCGCTGTCGCCGACGAGGGCCAGCCAGTCGGGGATCGACTCGGCCGGCACGCCGAACTTCGCGACCACCCCGTCGGCGTCGATCAGCTTGTCCTGACGGCGGTCCCACTGGACCACCTTGTCGCCGACGCATTGCCCGAGGTCCTTGTCGGGCGTGCAGATGATCACCTGCTCGACCCGAGGGTCGGCAGCGGCGAGGACGGCGGCGCTGGCCATGCCGTCGTCCGCCTCGACGTCGACCATCGGCCAGACCGCGACGCCTAGTGCCTGCAGTGCGTCCTCGAGAGGCTCGAACTGCGCCAGCAGCAGCGGGTCCATGCCCGCGCTCGACTTGTACGTCGGCCACATGTCGTTGCGGAACGACTCGATGACATGGTCGGTCGCGACCCCGACGTGGGTTGCGCCGTCCTGCAGCATGGTGAAGACGGATTGGACGACGCCGCGGGTCGCACCGATCTCGAAGCCGTCGCTGTCGAGATGTCCCGGCCGCGGTGCGTAGTACTGCCGGAAGATCTCGTACGTGCCGTCGACAAGATGAACCATCACGCCACCGAGCCTGGCACAGCGGATATGGGCTGCGCGCCACCCATGCCGAGCTGCCGCAGCGCGTCAGCCGTTGCCGACACCCGGCATCGCCGAACCGGTCGGACATCAAGGCGCCGCAGTCGACATCACCTAGCGCCGTGCCGTCGCCATCAACGGCTGGTTGGCAGTGCTCGTGCTCGCCGGCCACGGGCACCCGCATATGCAGCCGACTCCATCGACAGCGTGGCACACCGGCCGATGACGGCCGCCAACGGCAAAAGGGACTGATGCCGGATGTAGGGATACGTCCATGGTGAATTGGGTAAAACTATGTTCATCACCCTATGTCGAGGCACAACGCGTCAACGGCGAGTGACGGCCCGGCCGGCCGCGATCTGCCGCCGTTGTTCTGGATCGCCCGGAGCACGGTGGATACCTGCTCGTAACAGCGGGGTAGCCCGGCTCGCAGAGCATGAATCGACGACGAGGCTTTCGGATTCGCACGTGTTGTTGGGCCGGGGGCCGCCCGCTTCGTCTGGTTGGGGGGTTGCCACCCGACGGCAGGGGCGCCGTCCGACCGAACGATCAAGGAGCTAAACCAAAATGATTGACGAACGACATTTGATGATCTGTACCGAGGGCAACGGCGAGCAGTCCTTATTCGAATGCACCCACGAGGGATGTGGGCGCCGGGTGGTCTTCGACCACGTGGCCGTCCGCCTGGTGGTGCTGGACCGAGGCTCGGCATCCGCGCTGCATCAGGGCTCAACCGGCCTGGTCGCATTGTCCGGCTCGGTCGACTCAGGTCTCGCCGCCCAGCCCTGACCGCGCGTTCAGGCTCGGCCGCCGTCCGCCACGAGTTCGAGTGAGGCGCTGCCGAGGCCCTCGCGCGGCCGATCGTTCGGCTGGTCGACCAGGACGCGGACCGTCGCGGATATCGCGAACGGTGGGTCCTGCTCGGGTAGCCGGCCCCGCAGCAGGGTGTCGGCGGGTGCACCGGCTGACAGATCGATCATCCGCGTGTCGAGAACCTTGTCGCGGCCCGCTCCGAGCGCCCGGGCAAGCAGCTCGACGTACGCCACCGCTCGTCCTTGCGCGGGTAGGTCGAGCGCGGCTGGGTTGATGAGCAGCCGGGCAGTTGCCCCGCCCCGCTGCAACAGCGGAGCCGGCGCTTTGAGCAGGCCGAACCGATGAACCCTGAGCGGCGGCGGCGAGGCCTGTTCGACGTCGACCTGAGCGAGACCGACCTCAGCTTCTTCAGCGGGGGACTCGGATCTGGGCACTGGCTGCACCTGGGGATCGGTGACTCCCAGCCGCGCCTCGAGAAAGTCGAGCAACCGCGCGCGGCTCCAGCCGGGCCAGCCGTCCGCCTCCTGGGTCTCCAGGTGGACGACGCGCGTGGTGACGACGTGCGCAGGATCGCCATCGACGCGCACCTCGACGGTGAACGTCCGGCGCGGCGGGCGCATCCGATCGGCAGTGCCTTGCGCACCTGACTCGGCGGCTGCGCCGCCCTTGCGAGATTCGGCGGCGACCCCTGCCAACTCGGCCGCCTGGTCGATCCACGACTGCGCGCGACCGCCACCAGCGGCGTTGCGTCCGCAGATGGTGACGACCTGGTCGGTCGTGGCGTTGGCGAGTTGGTCGATCGTGCGGATTCCCGCCTTGTGCAGGCGGGCCGCGATTTGAGAACCGATTCCGGCGATGCGGGTCAACTCCTCGCCGGCGGATTCGGTTTTGGCTGTCACATCGGCCTCCGGCCGTCGCTGGAACGCGTTGAAGGCGCCGCCGCCGGTCTCGACGGCGCCCAACGCGGTGTCGTCAGACGATGGTGTTCGTCGGACGACTGTGCTGGTCACACGACGAGGAACGAGCCGAGGTCGTAGAAGCCGCCGATGTCGGTGTGTCCGCCGCCGGGCGTCTGGAACGCGAAGATGACGCCGAGCTCGTACATGGCCGTGCTGTCGGGCAGCGTCGGCGACTTCACCGTGATCGACCAGGGGTAGACCTTGGTCGGCGGGTCATTCGGCGACGTCGCGCCGGTGATGTTGACGATCGTCTCGCCGACGGTCTTGTCGATCGGCCCGCCGTGCTCGTCGGCGGTCAGCCGTACGACGCCGCGGCCGCTGAGCCAGCCGGGAAGCTCGAGGCGGCCGTTCACGGTGAAGCCCAGGTCGATGTCGAGCACGCTGACCGGGGCACCGCTCGGGTCGATCAGCTGGTCCACGTCCAGGGTTCCGGTTCCGGGAACGAACTGGACAGGCGCAGAGACGGGTAGGGCCATAATGACTCCTCGGATAGTACGGACAGCAGGGACGAGACTGTCCCAGCCGGTCTTACGACGTGGCTGTACAGCCTGGCCGGGATCACTTATCCGAACGCTTTTTGAGCACTTAGGGAATTGGATTGTTTACGCGCGATCGCGCTTTGCGCGACTAGCAGAGTCGGCTTTCCGCCACAGTGCCCGTAGTGCTCACCCGGGAAATTCATTAATGTGCCCGATCGGACTTCTGATCCGTGAGGCTGAAGGGCACACTGTTGGCGACACTGTACGACGTATGGGGGCGCCGACCGTGTTGTCCGGGTGTTGGGCCGTGCCGGTGGCTAAGCCATCGGCACGCGGCACCGTCCCCCTCTGCGACCTGGCGCCGTCCATTCCCTTCCAGATAGACCTTTTGCACGGCGAGGTGCATGCCGAGCGACTTGCGGCGGATCTAGCCCGATCCGGGCTGCCGCCGCGCTGGGTGCGCCTCGCGCCCTACGACGTCGACCGATCGGCGCTTGACGCCTTGGCCACGGCCGTCCTCGACGGTGATAAGAACGGCGAGGCGATCGGCTCCCCTGCAAATGATCGTCCGTGGTCGGTCGTGGTCGAATCGGAAGACGACACACAGGTCGAGCAATTCCTGCCGCTGTTCGCCGCAGCGCTGCCGACGGGCCGCGCGCCGTGCCGCGTCATATTGCATTATGTCGACGCCGTGAACGAATTCAGGACGGTAATTCCGACCGATCCGGGCACGCATTCGATCACCCCGGCCGACCTTGCTATCGAACGTCTCGCCGGAAGTCGTCCCGCGCTGTGCGAATCGGTGGTCGAGGCCGGCCGTGCGTTGCCGTCCGGTGAACTGGCGGCCGTCATCGAGCAGTCGCGCGACGCCGCGGGGCTGACCACGCGGCTCGCGGCGCGACTGCTGCGGGATCGGCCGCCGCGAATCGTGACCCGGCTCGCCCTCACCGCGCTACTCGGCTACGGGCACCGCCGCTTCGGCTCGCTCGAACCTGCCCTTGATACCTGCGCCGACCTGCCGTGGTGGACTGAGCTCACCGGGGGCTGGCGACGTTTCGATCCGGCCTGGCGCGCCGCCGTCCTCACGGTGTGCGAGCGCGAGATGCGCACGGAGGTGTCGCTCCTTGGCCGGTTGGTGGGCGAGCTCGTGGACGACGGAGCCATCGACGCGGCCATTGAGTTGTGCCTGGACGCCGGGTACTTCGGCTTTGCCGGCGACCTGATCGCCGCCGCCGGCCCCGGTCTCGTAGAGGCCGGCCGACCGCTCGCCATGCGTAGGTGGCTGCGGCGACTTCCCCGATCGGCCCGGCGGCGTCATCGGATGCTGAACGCGCAGATCCAGGCCGCCCGCCGAGAAGCACACGCAGCGCCTACGGAAACGTCGTTCGTCTCCCGGCGCCCGGTGCCGGCCCTGTCTGCGGTCGCGTACGCGCCTGCCGGCCCGGAACCGTCCGCGGACGCTGGCTGGTTGCCCGGCGCGATCGAGCGCCCGATCTACCCGGACGATGACGCGCCGCCGAGTTTGCAGGCGCACCTGCTCGGCCCGGTCGAGGTGTCCGTCTGCGAGAAGCGCGTCGAACAATGGCACGGCCGCAAGGGGACCCTGCTGCTTGCCTACCTTCTCCTCAACCGCAACGGCCGTTCGGTGCCGCGCGATGTGCTCACCGCTGCGCTGTGGCCGGACGCGGAGCCCGACGCGTCGCGCAACCGGCTGCACGTCACCCTGCACGCGCTGCGCGCCGACCTGCAGACGGCCTGCGAGGTACCGGTCGTCGTCTTCGACAAGCAGGGCTACCAGATCAACTCCGCGCTCGACGTCTGGGTGGACATCGAGGAGTTCGACAATGCGGCGGCAAGGGGCGGCCGGGCCGAGCGAGAGCATGCTGCCGACGCCGCATTGGCCGCCTATGTGGAGGCAACCTTCGAGTACCGCGGCGATCTACTGAGCGACCACCCCTACGACGACTGGACCCTGCTGCCGCGTGAGCGCTACCGCGTGCGGATGCTGGACGTTCTGGGCCGGGCGGCGCACCTGGCCTATGACACGGGCCGCTACGCCGAGGCGGTCGAATCCGGGCAACGACTGCTCGCCCTCGACTTCTGCCGGGAGGACATGCACCGGCTGTTGATGCGCGCCCATGCGCGCCTCGGCCGGCCGAATCTCGCGGTGCGTCAGTTCGAGATGTGCTCGCGGCAATTGCGCCGGGAACTCGACATGTCGCCCGCCCCGGAGACCGTCGAGTTGTACGCACAGATCCGCGCTCGGTCCGCCCCCTGAGCGTCTCGGGTGCCCCGCTACAGCACGAGACGTCAGGGCGCGCCGAGTCCGGCTTGGCTCATTCTGGTGGTGAGCAGCTTCTTGACCAGCCGGCGCGGCAGGGGGGTGTCGACCGGGAAGTGCAACGACCCGCCAGTCTGCGGGTAGCCGCGGGTCTCGTCGGCCAGCACCGCGAGAACCGAGCCGCTGTGCGGCAAGTAGCTCAGGTGGTTCTTGAAGGCGGCCAACCCCGCCACGGTCTTGCCCTGCACCTTGAACGCCGGCATCGCGTACGACAGGCATTGCTCGGCATCTGGGATGACCTCGAGGATTCGCCTGCGCATCTCCTCCAGCGTGCCGCGCTTCGGTTCCTCGACACCCTCGATGTACCGGTCAATGTCTTCGGCCGTCATCAACGACCCTTCGATTCGATGCGGGGCCTGGATGGGCGCAGGGGCGGACGAGCACTCATCATCGCAGCGATGTCACATTGTGCGGAGTGTTCTCGGGGAGACGAGTGCCCCGGTGGCGTCAGGGACTGCCTGCTCCTGGCGTATCGACGTCGACGTAGAGCACTTGTCCGGTGCGCTCGGCGAGGACGGCGTCGACCTCTTCGAAGCCGCGCCATTCCTGTCCGACGATGAAGAGGGTGCGCCGGTCCGGGCCGCCGAGAGTGAAGGAGAAGCCAGGCCGGTCGAACTCGACGCGGTCGAGGACTTGCCCCCCTTCGCGCACGCGTACGGCTGCACCGCCGGGGTCGGTTTCGCGTCCGGTCATCGCTCGGACGTCGGCTGCGCCGGTCCAGATGGCGCCCTCGGCGTCGATGCAGATGCCGTCCGGAGCGACGTTCTCGGCCCAGACGCGGCGGTTGGTCAGCGAGCCGTCCGGTTCGATGTCGAAGGCGGTGAGCCGTCCGGCGAAGGACTCGGATATCACGAGAGTGGAGCCGTCCGGGGTGATGACCATGCCGTTGGGAAAGTGGATCTCGTCGGCGACCTTGCGGACAGTGCCGTCCGCGGCGGCCAGGGCGATGACCCCGGGTTCGGGAGTTCCGCCGGCGAGGAAGTTCGACGTGTCGGCGCCATTGACGTACACGTTGCCGCGGTTGTGGTCGACGACGATCTCGTTCCAGTTGTGCCGGCTGACCGGGGTGAGATCGGCATGCGGCACGAACGATCCGTCGGGTTCCTGGCGCAGCAGCGACTCGCCGGTGACCAGGAGTCGCCCGTCCGGCAGCCAGTCGATCGACCAGCCCATGCCCCGACGTCCGGGCGCCATCACTGCGCTGTGCCCGTCGAGATCGGCGGCGATGATCTCGCCGGCAACCCAGTGGGCGAACCACAACCGGCCGTCGTGCCAGCGTGCCGACTCCACGAAGGTCAGCCCGCTGAGTAACACGCGCGGTTCGTCTGTGTCGGTGTTGGTCTGCATCCGTACTCGACCTCCTTACCAAGAACTAGACCGTACAGTACGAAAAACTAGACTGTCCAGTATGATCAGCCCATGACGTCCGCCATGCCCGACGAGGAAGCCGACCAGCGGCGCTCGGCGCGCAAGCGACGCGCCATCACGGAGGCGGCGACCGCGGCGTTCCTCGAACACGGCTATCGAGGTGCCAGCATGGACGCGATCGCGGCCGCCGCGCAGGTGTCCAAGCAGACCGTCTACCAGCACTTCGGCGACAAGCAGCGACTGTTCAGCCAGCTGGTCGCCGCCACCGTGCAGGCGGCCAGCGACCCGGTCCACGACGAGGTACGCCAGCTCGCAGACAGCGGCCGCCTCGAGGACGACCTGCGAGACCTGGCACGCCGGCTGCTCACCCTGGTGCTGCAGCCCCCCATGATGCGGCTGCGCCGTCTCGTCATCGCCGAGGCCCGCCGATTCCCCGAACTCGGCCAGGTGTTCTACGAGTTAGGCCCCGGGCGCACCATCGCCGCGCTTGCCGGCACGTTCGCCGAACTCGCCCGCCAGGGCCGGCTCAACGCGCCGGATGCCGAGCTCGCCGCCACCCAGTTCAACTGGCTGGTCATGGCACACCCGATCAACCGGGCCATGCTGCTCGGCGACGACCATCCGCCCACGACCCGGGAGATCAGAAGGCACGCCGACAGCGCCGTGCGCACGTTCCTCGCCGCCTACACCTGAGCCGTGCCATACATCCGCGCCCGACGCACACCGTTGCGGCAGTCGCCCAACCCAACCACCGACACACGGCGCCCACGCGCCAATGCCGTGTGGATGCAGGCTCGCGACCGTGCGACGAGTCCGCGCTGGCACACCGTTGATCATCTCTGTCGAAGCCGCGAGTGGTGGCGGATTCAGCAGAGATGATCAAGACCCCTACGGGACGTCCGGGAGCGCCACGCCCGAGCCAGGTCGCGATCTGCGGCTGTAGGTCTGGGCGGTCCCAGCAGGCCGCCTCCTAGTTGGTGTGGCAGACCGGATACTCGATCACGGGCGGGATCTCGCCGGTACGGCAGGCGTCTCGGTCGCTGACGGTCCAGCGTCCGTTGACCTTGTGGAATAGCCACGTCTCGACGACCCCCCTGCTGGCGAACGCCACGGCCCAGCCGTCGGCGCACCCGGCTATGACGAAGCTGGTGAACGTCGATCGGATCTTCTGCGGTACCGCGGCTTTGAGCGTGGCGACGGTCGGGCATTCGGCGGGACTGCCGAGCCATGCCGTCTGGATGTCGATTGCGACGACGTAGCGCAACCCGCCTGCGCCGTCGGTCTTCGAGACCTCGACGGCGCGCACCTTCAGGTCGACCGGCATGTTCGGCGCCGTCTTGAAGCTGCCGACCCCGTAGGTCACGACGCCCTCGAAGTCACCCGCCTGCGCGTAACCGGCGATCGCCCGGTACCCGACGTGAACCGGTGAGACGGACTGCACGCTGCTATGGCCCGTTGCGTCGTGGGCAATGGCCTGAGTGAAGCGGATCCGCAGCACGCCGTCTCCCTCGATCCGAACCGGCTTGCCGCTCGGGTCGGCGGACAGCTTCGGCAGGTAGGACAGGTCGTAGCTCGGGAACGTCCCGGTGAAGGTGAACGAGATCCGGTCATACGCCGGAACACGTTCTTCGTGCCGGCCGACCGACGTCGACCGCAGCACGGGCAGCGACGGCGCCGGGTAGCTGTGCTTCACGCCGGACGGCGTGCTGTACACGTTCAGGATCTGCCAGCCCATCGCGACCTTGCTGGACAGCACGGCTGAGTTCTCGACGTTCCCGGTTCCCGCCTGGACGGGCCACACTCCCAGGAAGTGCGGGCCATTCAGCGAGCAGGCGCCGAATCGGTACGGGAGGTAGACCGCCGCCTTCTGGTTGGGTGGGTAGACCTTGATCGACGTTGCGGTGACCTGCCCGCACATCTCGCGCGGATACGCGCCGACGTTGGCGATCCGCAGCATGCTGTGCGCGCTGGCCTGTGGCGCGAGGGTCACCGTGCCGACGGGGACCGTCGTGTCCCGGCTGGCCGCACTGCCGCTCTGGTGCCCGTCGCGAACGGCGGACACGCCCGGATAGCCGCGAAGCTCGCACGCGTGGCCGGAGACGTTCTTGAACGTGAGCACGTAGTAGTAGCTGCCGGCCGCGCCACCGCCCGGGGCGGGTGCGATCGACACCGCGAGATTCGACGTCGCGCACGAGGGGGTGCCCGCCGGGCTCGTCTGCGCCGGCGGCACCGTTCTGGTCGGTGACTGCGCCGGCGGTGTCGTGTTGGTCGTCGTGGACTGTGATGGTGTGGTACTCGGCGTCGACGCGGATCGCGGCTGATTGGCACTGCCACACGCGACGACCAGTACCGAGACGGCAACCAGCGCTGCCACCGGCTTGGCGCCGCGGGCCACGCGCCGGCATATTCTCCTTGCCGGCAAGGACATCTGGAAGCACAAGCTCGTCATGGTGAACACCTCCGGGCTGACCCATGACCGGTCAGCTGGCCTCCGGGCCGTCCAGGGTGGTCGCCCCGTGCAGCACAGTGGCTGCACCTTCACTTTCTCTCGGTCTGCCCGGCAGGCGAAGCCACCCAAGGTGTCGTCCTCGGCCACCTGCGCGCGGTGGCGGGTCAGTGGAAGGTGAAGACCGACCGCTACTCGGCAATCAGCGGGGGACGGGCGCGACCCGGTACATGACGACCGCGTGCGGAGCAACGTTCGCGCTTATTGGACCGTCGGTTACGGCCGTGCCGTGCCGCCATACGTCGCGCAGCAGGTAGACGCGTGCTGCCGGCAGACCGACCTGGGTAGCGGTAGTCGTGATCGTCGCCGCGGCGTCGGTTTCGTTGAACAGCACGACGGCCCGGTCGCCGTTGGCGAGCGGCCTGGTCAGCACCCAGAGCCCGCCGGCGTTGCTGACGGGCAAGCCCTGCTCTCCGAGCGGGTCTTGGTCGATCGCGATCACGGCGCGGTTGGTGAGTATGTCGCGCGTTGCCGCCGACATCGAAGTGAGGTCGGTACCGGCGATCAACGGTGCCGCCAGCTCCGCCCAGAGGCTGAACTCGCTCTGGTACTCGATGGTGGTCATGCCGCCGTTGCCGACCTCGAGCATGTCCGGGTCGCTCCAGCCGCCGCCCGGCGCGACCTCGCTCGCGTGGGTCACGTCCGCGACGAGATGGTTCACCATGCTGCTGTACCGGTCGGCGATGTCGCCTACGGTCCGCCACATGTTGGCGATGGGCGGCGCCCAGGTCCAGTCATGCTCGCTCTGCCGGGCGTCGTTCACGTCGAACAACATGGGCCGGCCGGTGGCGACGATCGCGTCGTGCATACGCGTGGCCAGCAGTTGGGTCACCTCTGGCGGAGTCAGGGTGGGGAAGTCGTCGTACGGGACGTTGCACCGGTCGAACTTGACGTAGTCGACTCCCCAGTCGGCGAACCGCTGCGCGTCTTGTGCGTAGTAGCCGTAGCTGCCCGCGCTGGTTCCGGCGCAGTTGGCCGTGCCGGCGCTGGCGTAGATGCCGAACTTCAAGCCGAGCGAGTGAACGTAGGCCGCCACGGGCGCGATGCCGTCGGGGAACTTGGCCGGGTCGGGCTGCAGGTCTCCTGATGCGTCGCGCTGCAGCAGATCCCAGCCGCCGTCAAGGTTCACGTACCGGTAGCCCGCGGCTTTCATGCCCGAGGAGACGAGCGCGCGCGCCTGCGCCTCGACGATCGAGGCCGTGACGTCTCGGCTGAAGTGGTTGTAGCCGTTCCAGCCCATCGGCGGTGTGGGCGCCAGTCCGTCGTTGATGGCCATCGCGGGCGTGCAGGTTGCGGTGAGCACGCCGCCCCCGACGACCAGTGCCAAGACGATCGTGATCAGCCTGCGCATCGGACTCCTCCGGCATTCGGACGATCCATCCCGCAACGCAACAATCAGCCGGGATACGGCGAGCCTAGAGTTATCGTGGCACCGGTGGCAAGAGGTCAGTCCACAGGCCTCGTGAAGCTCCGGTCACGCCCGTGCCGGATTACTGAGCGTTCGTTAGCGGCTTGTCCCTGTGGGTGCCGCGGGCGTTTCCTGATCTGGCCGATCGGTTGATCTTGGTTCCAAGGACGGGCGAGCGCGAAAACCTCGTAGGCCGCCGGGTGCGGCGATTGATGTGCCCGGCCAGATGTCGGCGCGTCGCCGACACCGTTGCTTGGCTGACAGCCCGATGGGACGAGGATGTCCTTGTGAGTTTGCCAGAGGACCCGCCCGAGCCGACTACTCCCGTTCTGTCCGACACCGGCCACGACGCCGCTGAGAGCGTCACGTGGGGGGTGCGGGTCGCGGCGGCCTGGAGTTGGCGGTTGATCGTGGTCGCCGCGGCGGCCTACCTGATCTTCCGGGCGCTTTCGGCGGTTTCGCTGGTCGTGTTCTCGCTGATCCTGTCCTTGTTCCTGACTGCGATCCTCCATCCGCTCGAGCGCCGGCTGCGCGCCTGGCTCCCTGGGCCCAAGTCGGTGCCGGCGGCGTTGGCGCTGCTGATCGGACTCGCGGTGCTCGGCGGCATCGGCTATTTCGTGGCCTGGCAGGTCACGACCCACTCGACCGAGCTCGGCAACCAGATCACCGACTTCGTGAACAAGGCGCGGGACTGGCTCAAGACCGGACCGCTGCACCTCAACCAGGCCGACCTCGACAACCTCGTCAACAACATCACCAACACCATCAAGCGGAACCAGGGACAGATCGTCAGCGGCGCGATCCAGACGATACGAACGCTGGCCGAGGTCGCCGGCGCCGCACTGCTGGTCCTGCTCTCGACCTTCTTCATGCTGCGCGACGGCGAACAGATCTGGCGCTGGGTGCTCGGGTTGTTCCCGCGGGCAGCGCACCGGCGGGTCGACCGAGCCGCACACCTCGGCTGGGGAACGTTCGGCGGCTACATGCGGGGCCTCGTACTCATTGCGCTGTTCCACGGTGTGACCGTGACGATCGTGCTGCTGGTCCTGCGCGTCCCGCTGGCGGCCGCGCTCGGCGTGTTGATCTTCCTCGGCTCCTTTATTCCGCTGCTGGGCCTAACCATTTCTGGAGCGATCGTGGTGGCCGTCGCGACGCTCGAACACGGCGTGACAGCCGGCATCGTCGTCGCCGTGGCGATCATCGTGCTCTTCCAGATCGAGGGTCACGTCCTGCAGCCGGTGATCATGAGCCGGACCGTTTCGGTGCATCCGCTCGCCGTGGCCGTTTCGGTGTTTGCGGGCACGGCATTGCTTGGTATACCGGGCGCATTGATCGCGGTGCCGTTCATGGCGTTCGCAAACACGACGGTGCGCGCCCTGCGCGCGCCGCTGGACGAGCCCGAGGAGCAGATCGGGGCCGACACGGGCGTGCAAGACACCACCGTCGACGAGGGTTCCGAGGACTGATCAGTGCGAGCGACCGCCCGTCGGGCTGGATCGGTTAGACGCTCGTATTTGCGACGACCCCGCGTCTTGGCTTGCGCTGACCAGGTGGCACTTCTGCCTGAGTGGGCTGCCGGTCAGACGCCTATCCGGTAGTGGAGGTGGACGACGCCGCTTCGAAAGCGGCGCTCGGTCAAGAGTTCGAGCGGGGCGCGGACGTCGTTCGGCAGTGCGCGCTTGCCACCGCCGACGACGATCGGGTTCAGGAGCAGATGGCACTCATCGACCAAGCCCGCGGCGAGCGCCTGGCCGCCGAGCTCGGCACCGCCGATCGTGAGGTCGCGGGCCGAGGACTCCTTGAGCCGGCTGATCGCTGCCGGGTCGAAGTCACGCTCGATCCGCGTCCGCGCACTCGACACGGTCTGAAGTGTCCGGGAGTACACGATCTTTTCCGCCGCTTGCCAGATCTCCGCGAAGTCCTGGGTCACCGTGGGCTGATCGCCGCTGGTGCTCGCAGTCTCCCAATACACCATCGTCTCGTACATCCCGCGCCCATAGAGGTAGGTGCCGATTGGCCGCTCCAGGTCATTGACGAATGCGTGCACCTCGTCGTCGGGCGCCGCCCAGTCGAAGCTGCCCTGCTCGTCCTCGATGTACCCGTCGAGCGATGCGATCGCCGAGTAGATCAGCTTGGCCATGTCAAACCTCCACTGTCATTGAGCACTGCTGTTCGCTGGGCGCGGAGCGACCTGAGCAGCACAGGCTAAGACCACGGTCATGGGCCATCTACATCGGCCCTACCGGCCAACCCCGCGTCGGGAATGGTCAATGGTCGAATGCAGCGCACTCACTCAGACCGACTTGATCAACCACCCGACGACCTAGCCCTAGCCGTGGTTGGGGCCCGCGGCGGCGGACGCGCCGAGGGCCAGGTAGATCGAGCCGGTCACGTAGCGCTGACGGCGGGCGAGCGTCGGGTGTCGGCGCAGCCAGCCGCCCACAGTTCCTGCGGCCGACGCGACGAACAGGTCCACGACGAGCGCCAGCACCACGAACTCCGCGCCTAGTACCAGCACCTGCGTGACGGTGGATCCGCTGTGCGGGTCGACGAACTGCGGGAACAAAGCAAGGAAGAAGATCGCAATCTTGGGGTTCGTGACGCCGATGAGCAGCGCCTGCCGGTAGGCGCGGGTGGACGAGAGCCGTAGCCGAGCCGGGCTCGCCTCGGGTGCGGTGCGACCGGCGAGCGTGCGCACGCCTAGCGCGAGCAGATACACCGCGCCGGCATAGCGCACCACCGAGAACGCCAGCGCCGACGAGGCCAGCAGCGCGCTGAGCCCGGCCGCCGTCGCGGCCACGTAGACGGCGGTGCCCGTTTCCAATCCGAGCGCGGAGAAGACGGCGGGTCGTCGTCCGGCACCGATTCCGCGCGCGAGCAGGAGCAGCATGCCCGGCCCGGGAAGCAGGATCAGCGCTACCGCAGTCGCCGTGAAAGCGAGCATCGTGTTAGTCGTCGGCATGCGTTTCTCCAGGGCTAGGCGGCCGTGGGCTCATCGCGCAGAACTCGCGGGACCCGCCGGCCGCAGCACACCGGCCACCGCTCGGGCGAACCCGTCGACGTTGTCGATCATGATGTTGTGCCCGCTGTCGGGGACGGCGACGAGTCGCACGCCGGCGGCGTATAGCTCCGCGGCGCCGGTGGGCGGCCCGTCGACCGCCGGGTACAGGAATGTGCGCGGGATCGGCAGGTTCAGCAGGATCTCGCGCAGCGTCGGCCGGCTCGCTCGGGCGAGGCTCACGGCACTGCGGTACAGGGCCACGGGTGCCGCCAGTCGCATCGTGGACCGCCAGTGCCGGCCGACGCGGTCGAGCGTCTCGTCCCAGCCGTGGGTGAGGAAGTCCGTCTCGGTATAGCCGGCGATGGCCGAACTGGCGGAGCCCGGCACCGACGGGTCGAGGTTGGCGTCGACCAGGACGAGCCGCTCGACGAGGTGCGGGTGCCGCTGGGCGAGCACGATCGCCACCGCCCCGCCCATGCTGTGTGCGACGACATCGGCCGCGTCGACGCCGGCCTGGGTGAGTGCGGCGGCCAGCGCGTCCGCGTGCGCGCTGAGGCTGTAGTCGAATCCGTCCGGTCGGTCGCTGATACCGAAGCCGAGCAGGTCCACGAGCAGGCTGCGGTGGCCGGCGAGCGCGGGATGGATCGCCGCGGGCGTGTAGTACGGGGCCGACGACGAGCCGAGGCCGTGCAAGTACACCCGCGACGGCGAGGCCCCAGGCAGTTCGACCCAGCGAATGGTCGTCCCGTCCGGATCAATCTGAGCGCTGCGCACCGTCAGTCTCCCTTTGCTGCGCGGGCCAGCGCCTCGCCGGCCACGTATCGTCCGCCGAAGAAGTACAGCAGGACCGGACCAGGATCGTCGGCAATGCCGTTCGGTACGAGTTCGAGAGCCGGCCGTTCGCCGAGCGACACCTGCGTGGCGGTGACGTCTGCGGGCAGCGGCGTCGACTGTGCCTCGGCGAAGCGGGCCCGTCGCTGCTCGACCGGAGCCTGATCGTTGTTGGGCGCCGCGCGAAGCAAAGCGTCGACGGCGGAACGTTGCTGGTTCATCGGATACCTCCGGCAGAGTGGACGGCTGGCGCGCCAGGTATATTCCAAGGAATGCATCGTTGATGCAAACTAAATTCTCGGGAATCTAATTTCCGTGACCCGGAGCGAGGCTCGCGTGACCGACCTGGGGCAACTGTTCGAAGACCTCGTTCGCGTGGAGACCCGGCTCTACAACGCAGTCGACGCCCGGCTTCGGGCGGCACACGGGGTGTCGCGCGGGGAGTACGGGCTGATGCGGATCATCGGCGCCCGCAGCACGTGCCGCGTCTACGACATCGCGCACGAGGTCAACATCACCATCGGCGCCGCCAGCAAGGCGGTCGACCGGTTGGTGACTGCCGGATGGTGCCGGCGCACCAGCAACCCGGCCGACGGGCGCTCATCCCTGCTGTCACTCACGCCAGCCGGATCACGGATCTGCGCGAAGGCAACGCCCACCTTCGAAGCGGCGCTGTCCGAATGGATCGACGGTGTCGTGCCTCAGCGCTCGCTCGACCAACTCGGGCGGACGCTCAGCACCCTGCGGCTGCGCTTGGAGGCCGACGACGCGGGCGGCTTCCGATGATCCGGATGCGGCGTCGGTGATCCACAGGTCGTTGAATCAGGACTCTGTCGATCTACCCACGTTGCTGCCGGGTCGACTCATGGCGATCATGTGGTGTGCGACGTATCGAGGGGCTTCTTGACGGGGTGAACTACCACCAGTTCTATCTGCGGGCGGACGACTCGGGGGAGTACCCGGAGTATCCGCTTGGTGGACCGCCGAACAGGCTTCTTGCCACTACCGGTACCCGGCACGCGGTTTGCGTCAGTACCGGAATCGCCATGGGGGTTGTTCAGCTTGCTATCGAGTTCCTTGACGCACGCCCGGCCCGGGTTGACGACTCTCGCGAGTGGGAAGCGATTGCCGAGGTTGGCTTCGAGGCGACGGATGCAGCGGCGATGATCGTCCTCCTCATGGACTCCGCGGACCCACCATTTCGTAGCTTCGAACTGTCGCCAGGCGCCGGCTGGTACCGCGTGCGCGGGCATGCCGTGGGACGGAGCCTCGATTTCGACCTAGCCGTGCGCGAACCCCGAGAGCATCACCTGCTTCAGCTATGGCCGACGGATGGATTCGACCAACCAGCGGAAATCCGAGTAGACGATCCGTGGGCAGGTCAGAGCTAAGCAACAGGCAGGGGGGAGCCGCTGCCGCGATGGAGCCGATACTCATCCGGAGCGAGAAACACGATGCGCGGGCCCGGCCCTGATCGAATGATCCTGGGCCGGGCCGGTATTAGCCTGCCGATCAGCTCGCGAAGTTGTCGAACATGCCGAGCTCGTAGGAACCGCCCTGTTGGTTCACGATCACGGCGAGCCGGGTGGCTGCGTTGATCATGGCGACCAAGCAGACCAGCGCGGCGATCTGGTCCTCGTCGTAGTGCTTGCGCACCTGGGCCCAGGTTTCGTCGGACACGCCGACGCTGGCGTCGGCGAGGCGGGTGCCCTCTTCGGCGAGCGCCAGGGCGGCCTGCTCGGCCTCGGTGAACACCGTGGCATGGCGCCAGGCGGCGACCAGGTTGAGCCGGACCGCGGTCTCACCAGCGCCCGCGGCCTCCTTCGTGTGGTAGTCGACGCACCAGCCGCAGCCGTTGATCTGGCTGGCGCGGAGCGACACCAGCTCCTGCGTGGACTTCGGCAGCGGAGATTGGCTGATCACCATGCTGGCGTTGGCGAACCGCTTGGCGAACTTCGCGCCGATCTCGTTGTTGAACATGTCCAGGCGGGGTTCCATGACTTCGTCCTCACTCGTGGAGTTGCGTGCTCTGCACTTGACGAACATGAGATGCCGGCGACCCGATCCGTGTGACAGCGCCGGTCACGTGACGTGCGCCATAGCGGTCTCGGTGTCACAGAACGGCGAGGCCCGGTGTCTCGTGGTGGCACAGTGGAAAGTGGAGAGGAGCCACCCATGGCCGCCACGTCGCAGACCGCCCCCGACGATCGCGGCGGGCGCACGAGCCAGAACGACCGCCCCGACCCCGCCACCGAGGAGTTCCTCACCCACCGCAACCTGCTGTTCACCGTCGCCTACGAGATGCTCGGCTCGGCCGCCGACGCCGAAGACGTCCTGCAGGAGACCTGGCTGCGGTGGGCGGGCGTCGACCTCGACATCGTGGAGAATCAGCGGGCATACCTGGTCCGGATCACAACCCGCCAGGCGCTGGGCCGGCTACGCACACTCGGCCGCCGCAAAGAGTCCTACGTCGGCCCGTGGCTGCCCGAACCGCTGCTCACCACGCCTGACGTGGCCGACGACATCGCGTTGGCCGACAGCGTCTCGATGGCGATGATGCTGGTGCTCGAAACGCTCACGCCGACCGAGCGGGCGGTGTTCGTGCTGCGCGAGGTGTTCGACCTCGGCTACGACGAGATCGCCGAAGCCGTCGACAAGAGCCCGGCCGCGATCCGCCAGATCGCCCACCGGGCACGGGCCCACGTCGCCGCGCGCCGGCCGCGCGAGGTCGTTTCCCCGGACCAGACCCGAAACGCACTCGAGGCGTTCCAACGGGCATCCGAAACGGGCGACCTGCAACGCCTGCTCGACCTTCTCGCACCGGACGTCGTCTTCCTGGGTGACGGTGGCGGAGTCAAGCAGGCAGTGCTGCGGCCCGTCGTGGGGGCCGAGAGCGTGGCCCGCGTGCTGGCGATCGGGCTGGACAGGATCGACGCCGCGTCGCTGCGGCCGGCACAGGTCAATGGCTACCCGGCGCTGATTCTCCGGCTCGACGGCGAGGTCGACACCGTCATCGCGGTGCGCATTGACGACGGCCTCATCACCGGGCTCTACGCCGTGCGCAATCCTGAGAAGCTGTCGCACATGGAGCAGGAGACCGCTCTGCGCCGCTGAGCCAGACCTGCCTGCTCTACGTACACACCGGCCGCTCAGAGCACGCACGCAGGCGACTACCGAGCGGACGAGCCGTCACGTGAGCCGGGTCGCGCCGGCGAAGTCCTGCATGTCTTGCGAGGGATGGACGTAGCGGACGCCCAGGGCCTCGTCCGCGGCCGACACTGCCAGGTCTGGTCCGACCATGATCTCGACGTGTGAGATCGGGCTGTACAGGAAGACGAGGTCGCCGGGCTGCAGTTCGCTGGAGCTGACGTGCGTGCCGACGTTGTACTGCGCCGAGGCCTGGTGCGGCAGACTGATCCCGCCTTGCGCCCAGGCCATCATCGTGAGTCCGGAGCAGTCGAACGAGTCGGGCCCGGTACCTGCGAAGACGTAGCCCTTGCCGACCTGATTGATCGCATAGTCGACCGCACGCTGCGCTGCCGACGAGTTCGCCTTCGGCGCGCTGGTCTGACTCGGCTGGGGGGAAGGCGCCGGAGCCTGCTTTATCGTCTGGCGAGCTGTTGCCGGAGGCACCGTGTTGCGCTGTGCGTACGCCGCCTGCTGCGCAGCGGTCAGCGTCGCGAGCAGGTTCTTGAACTTCTTCGTATCCGCTTCGATCTTCTTTTTCTGCTTGTCGAGCGCACTGGCCTTCGCCTGCGCGGCGGCGAGCTGCTTGGAGGCGCTTTGCTGCGCCGTCTTGGCCTGAGTCTTCATGGCGGCGATATGCGACATGATCTCGGCGCGGTGGGCCGAGACGAGGCTCATAGTGGTCAGCGCGTCGAGGTAGCTCTGCCCGTCGCGGCTGGTGAGCAGCGCGCCGGCGTGGCTGAGCGACGCCGACTCGTACGCGGCGGTGACGGTCTCGCGCAAGCGAGCGCGGGCCTTGTCGAAGTTGGCGGCCGCGGCCAGCGCGTCGCGTTGCGCCGCGTCGGCCGCCTTCTGCTGAGCTTGAACCTCAGCAGTGGCTTGGTTGTACTGCTCGGCCAGAACTTCGTTCTGCCTGGCCAGCTTGTCGAGTTTGGCAGTCACTTCGCTGATGGTCGGCTGTCCGGGCGTTGCGCCCGCGACGTGCGGGACCACGACTGCAGCCGCCGCCCCGATGAGAGCGGCCAGCGCAATACCGGCGAGAAACGATCGAACATGGCGGGGGGTTTGGGTGAACGCCACGGTTGGCGGAACTCCGTTTCTTCCTCAACCGCCTACCGAGTTAGCTGTCGGGTTCGGGCTGGAAGATGCCCTACGGCGCGAAGGCCCAGTGCGACGAAGCGCTCTGCGTCTCCGTACCGATTCACCCCAAGGAACTCGTGGGTCCCCGGTTCACCAGCGCCGATCACTCTGCCCCGCAGTCAGAGCTTCGACGCCTAGGCGATTCGGCGGTGACCTCCCGGTGACTCCCGGCATTTGGGGGCCAGTGGGCCGGAAGGCCACGGAAACGTTACGACACTTTCCACTCCTCCGGCAACGATGCACGCACAGTGAGCAAACCGTCGCGCAGCGCCGCTCGATCAGATGCGCCAGTCGGCCGGCCTGCGGTAGGGCTTCGATGCTTCGCTCGCATGTTCGAAGACGTACGGCATCAGCACCATGCATGGCGGTTCTGACCCGCGCCGCGGTTGGCGGCCCGATGGTTCGGTCGGTCTGTGACCGGCCAGCGACTCTCTCTTTCTTGTGTTTGGCTGTACTAAAGGACAGTGCTCTGTGACTCGCGTTGTGTATCCATCTACTAACGTTAACCGTACGTGGTTCGTTGCCTGGGAGGGCGCTGCGTCATGGTGGGATGGGTCGCGAGAGGCCGTTGGCGGTCGAGGGTCGAGGCTGTCACCGGTGGTCTGATCACCGTGCTCGTGATCACGGGCGCGGTCAGTGGCTGTGGTGGCCACCGAGCGTCGCAGTCGCCGACGTCGACCAACCCACGGGACAGCACCACAGCCCCAGCCGTTACGACATCGCCAGCGGGGACGGCGTCGCAAGGACACACGTCGTCGTCGATGCCCGCGGCGACAAGGACGACCGCGACCCACCCGCCGCGAGTCACCGCCGTACCAATCGATCGCCGGCAAGCGAGCAACCACACCGCACTTGCGCTACTGGCCACCCTGTCGGTCAAGGGCCGCGCCCCAATGTCCGGATACAGCCGGGCGCTGTTCGGTCCGGCGTGGACCGACGACAACGACGACCCACTCGGACACAACGGCTGCGACACCCGCAACGACATCCTGCGGCGTGACCTGACCGCCCGAGTGATCAAGCCGGGCAGCAACGGGTGCGCCGTGCTCACCGGCACGCTCGCCGACCCCTACACCGCCACCACGATCCACTTCACCCGCGGCAGGGCCAGCTCCAGCGCCGTCCAGATCGACCACGTCGTCGCCCTCGGCGACGCCTGGCAGACCGGCGCACAGCAATGGAGCAGCGCCCGGCGCGTCGACCTGGCCAACGACCCGCTCAATCTGCTCGCGGTGGACGGGCCCACCAACGAGCAAAAAGGCGACGCCGATGCCGCCAGCTGGCTACCTCCGAACAGCGCCTACCGCTGCGCCTACGTCGCCCGCCAAGTTGCCGTCAAAGCCCGCTACCGACTATCGGTCACCCCCGCCGAACACGACGCCATCGCCAGCATCCTCACGCGGGGCTGCCCACACCAACCAGCGCCCGGCGAGACCGGCAGCCCCGCCGCCGGGACGCCGGCCCGAACACCCGCACCCACCACGCCCGCGCCGAGACCCCCACTGCAGGCGACCACGCACGCACCGCCACCCCCACCACCGGCCGACGTGTACTACGCGAACTGCGCCGCCGTCCGTGCCGCCGGCAGAGCGCCCCTCCGCCGCGGGCAACCCGGCTACCGATCCGGTCTGGATGGCGACAGCGACGGCGTCGCCTGCGAAAGCCCCATCGGGTCTTGATCATCTCTGCCGGATCTGCCATCACTCGCGGCTTCGACAGAGATGATCAAGACGTGCGCGGTCCTCCGAGGCCGAGCCGCGCTTCTTGGTTCGATTCCGATCACAGCTGCTCTGGGTGCGCTGAGCCTGCCTCAGCTGTATGCGGTTGCCTTCGGCATGTCCGTGTGCACGGCGTTCTTCGACGTGGGCTTTCAGAGCTACTTGCCGCATCTTGTGCGGGACGACCAGTTGGTCGAGGGCCCAGTTGGTCGAAGGCAACGTCAAGCTCGAGACGACGCGGAACGTGGCCCAGGTAGGCGCTCCCGGCGTCGGCGGCGCTGTGGTCGGAGCACTCACTGCGCCGATGGCCCTTGTCGTCAACGCAGTCACCTTTGTGCTGTCGGCGTTCTCGCTAGCGCGCGCCTGGTCTTCAGCGCAGAGGCGGTGGGCGGCCTGCTCGGTGCGCTGTGCGTGACCCGGGCCGTCGCCAAGCTCGGCCAGGGTAAAGCGATGTGGCTCTCGATGACGCTGAGCAGTGGGCTGTGGCTGCTCGCCGTGCCGATGTACCAGCCTGACTGGCGATTCGCCATAGCAGTCGTGCTGAACGGTCTCGGCTGGGTCAGCTTCATGACCTACAAGATCTCGGGCGTCAGTATCCGACAGCGGCTCTGCCCGAAACCACTGCTGGGGCGCATGACCGCGACGTTCCGTTTCGTCGTCTGGGGCGTGATGCCGGTGGGCGCCATCGTCGGTGGCCTCATCGGCCAGAGGTTCGGTGCCCGGCAGGCGATGCGGGTCGGCGCTCTGGGTGAACTCTTCGCGGCGCTTCCCGTCCTGCTGTCGCCGCTGCGGGCGATGCGCGCACTGCCCTCCACGTCCGACGGCGAACTGGCCGTCGTCGCGGCGGCCTGACTGCCAGAACGATCGGCCTCGTGAGGCACCTTGACAGCCGCCGTTCGCGAGATAGCCTCATCCCCAGTGGTCTGACCACCTACCACTATGTGATATCGGCTGATTCTCGCCGGCGTGAAGTGGAAATCTGACCTGACATGGCTGAACGAAGGGTTTGTCATGCGCCGCTTGGGCTGGGGAGTGGGTCTTCGTGTGACGGTGCTGGCGGCGCTGGCGACGGTGATCGCAACGGTGTCGTCGGCGGACGCGTCACCGAGCGGAGGTGGCGAAACGCAGCAAGTGGTTGTTGATGGTTCCGGCGCTGGACGAACCTTTGACGGTGTGGGTGGCCTCAGCGCGAGCTCGTCGAAGCTTCTCTACGACTATCCAGAGCCGCAGCGGAGCCAGATCCTCGACTACCTGTTCACGCCCGACTACGGCGCCTCGTTGGACATCCTGAAGGTAGAGATCGGGGGCGACACCAACTCGACCGCCATGGCCGAACCGAGCCATGAGCGGAGCCGAGGTGTTGTCGATTGCCATCGGGGCGTCGAGTGGTGGCTGATGAAGCAGGCCAAGGCCCGTAATCCGCACATCAAGCTGTACGGACTTATGTGGGGAGCGCCCGCCTGGCTATCGGGCTTCTTCTCGCAGGACGAGGTTGACTACCTGCTGTCGTGGCTTGACTGTGCACGGCAGAACGGCTTGCCCATCGACTATGTGGGTGGGGCCAACGAGCGTGGCGGTACTGCGACGCAGTTGAGCGTCTTCTACATCGCCTTGCAGCAGGCGTTGGCGAAGTCATACCCGGATACGAAGATCGTGGCGAGCGACGAGCACCATCCTCCCGACTATTGGCGAGTCGCGACGCAGATGAAGGGTGACCCGGCGCTTGCGAACGCTGTCAATGTGCTTGGTGAGCACGATGTCTGCGTGTGGCTGTCGCGGTATGACCATTGCAATGCCAGCCAGGATGCGTTGGATTCGAACAAGCCTCTGTGGAACTCCGAGCAGAGCAGCGCGATCGACGGGGACGGTGCCGATGCGCTGGCGCGGGCAATGAACCGCGACTACATCGACGCAAGGGTGACCGGCAATATCAATTGGGCGATCACCGCTGGCTACTACCCTGACACCGCCACCGCCGGCACCGGGCTGATCCTGACCGACACCCCTTGGTCGGGCTACTACGAGACGACCAAGGACATCTGGGTCGACGCGCAGACAACCCAGTTCACGGCGCCCGGGTGGCGATATGTTGACGGCGCGTCCGGATACCTCAGTGGCGGGGCGAGCTATGTGACTCTGCGCGATCCGTCGACCGGCGACTACACGATTGTCGTCGAGACCACGGATGCGACCGGGCCGCAAGCCGTTCGGTTCACGACCACGGGCGGGCTGTCCGGCGGCACCGTGCATGAGTGGGCGACCGATCTGACCTCGCCTCGGCCCAGCGACTGGTTCGCGCACGTCGATGACCTGACTCCAAGGGATCAAAGCTTCGACGTCACCGTCCAACCGCACCACGTCTACACATTCAGCACTACCACGGGACAACGTAAGGGCACGGCCCAGCCGAATAGCGGGCCGGGCGACCACGGCCGCGGCCTTGCCGCGCAACTACCGCTGCCGTTCCACCAGGACTTCGAACGTGTTGGCCCAACCGCGTTGGCCAGCTATTTCCAAGACGTCCAGGGTGCGTTCGAGACGGCGCCGTGCGGAGGTGGGCGGTCGGGCACGTGCTATCGCCAGGTTGTCGATCAAGCGCCGGTTCCCTGGCATAACACGCGTCAGGAGCCGATCACAGTTGTGGGAGACCCTCGTTGGTGGGGTGACTACACGGTGACGGTGGACTCGATGCTCGAACAGCCCGGATATGTCGACCTGATCGGCCGGGTGGAGAACTACGACGGCGCCTCCCTGTCGGGCTATCACTTCCAAGTGGCCGATACCGGGGCGTGGAAGATCTATACCGAGGACGAGCAGGCTACCGATACCACCCTGGCTACCGGCACTACGTCTGCGCCCGGTGTCGGGACCTGGCACCACTTCGCTCTGAGTTTCCGCGGAGACCAGATTGCCGCCTCGGTCGACGGGCGCACTGTCGCCCGGCTCACCGACGCAAGCCATACGACCGGTCAGGTCGGTCTTGGCGTCAGCCCCTATCAGAACGCTGAGTTCGACAATCTGCGCGTGACCCCGGCGGGTCCCGGCCCGAACTTCGTCCCGCACGCGGGCATGACAGCCGTCGCGACGAGCGAGAACGCCGACCTGTACGACTATCACCGCTATCCAGCGGGTTACGCGATCGACGACCGGGTCGAGAGCTGCTGGGAGACCGAGTTCGAGCCGACGCCGAGCGCCTTGCCGCAATCGCTGACTCTCGACCTAGGACGCCGCCAAGCGGTCGACGCACTCACCTACAAACCAACCTTCGACAGGCGCCGCGGCACCGCGGCCGCCATCACCGGTTACGTCATTTACCTCAGCGACGACGGCCGGGACTTCCATCAGGTGGCCAGCGGCACCTGGGCGGCGACGATGGCCACCAAGACTGCGTCCTGGCGGCCAAGCTCCGCCCAGTACGTGCGTCTCGAAGCCACGTCCAGCCCAAATGGGTTTGCGACCGCGTGCGAGGTCAACGTGGCGCGCATGCCACTTCAGTAGGTGCCCTGAGCGGGGGCCGAACCCGCGAGCGTGGGCCCTCCACGACCTGGCCCCGCGGCCGGCGCTCCGCCCTGATCGTCTCTGGTGCAGCCGCGATCACTGACACGTTCGGCAGAGATGATCAAGGAGTTCTTCGGAGCGGTTCGCCGTCAGGTACCTGTACGGCTATATTTAGGAGGTGACCCCCAAAAAGAGGTATCTGTCATGATGGCTTCGGACAATCGCAGGTGGTGGGCGCTCGGGGCGTTGAGCCTGGCCGTGCTCTCGGTCAGTCTCGACGGCACGATCCTCAGCGTCGCCTTGCCCACGCTGGCCGGTCGTTTGCGCGCGTCCGAATCGGATCTGCAGTGGTTCCAGTCGGCGTACCTGCTGGTGCTCGCGGCCGCGATGCTGCCGCTCGGCTTGCTCGGCGACCGCGTTGGCCGCCGTCGGGTCATAGTCGGCTCGCTCGCGCTGTTCGGTCTCGGCTCAGTGGCCTGCGCCTACTCGACTTCCGTGGGTGAGTTCATCGCGGCCCGGGTGTTGCTCGGCGTGGCCGGGGCGGGTGTCATTGTCATGGCGCTGTCGGCACTGACTGTTCTGTTCAGCAAGGAGGAGCGCCCGAAGGCCGTCGGGATCTGGGCGGCGGCCAATTTCGTGGCATTGCCGATCGGCCCGATTCTCGGTGGTTGGCTGCTGACGCATTTCTGGTGGGGATGGGTGTTCCTGATCAACGTCCCGGTGGTGCTGATCGGCATAGTGGCGGCGGTGGGGCTGATCCCCGAGTCACGTGCGCCGCAGCGTCCGGACCTCGACCCGGTCGGGATGCTGGCGTCCACGGCGGGCCTGGTCGGCGTGACGTACGGCCTGATCGAGGCGGGCCAACACGGCTGGGGCCACCCGGATGCGATTGCTCTGATCGTCGGCGGCGTGGCGGTCATGGTTGCGTTCCTCGGCTGGGAGCGACTCGTCGAGCGGCGCGGCATCAGCCGGCCGTTGGTCGATCTGTCGCTGTTCGCTTCACGCTCCTACACCTGGGGCGTGATCCTGCAGGCCCTCGGCGTGCTGGCGATGATCGGCGTGCTGTTCACGATGCCGCAGTACTTCCAGGCCGTTCGCGGCACGGATGCGATGGGCTCGGGCGTGCGCCTGCTACCGATGGTCGCCGGGCTGATCCTCGGCGCTGTGCCTGCGGACAACCTCGCCCGCGTCATCGGTGCGAAGATCACGGTGGCCTTCGGGTTCGCCCTGCTCGGCGGTGGGCTGGCGCTCGGCGCAGCTACCGGCGTCGGTTCGAGCGACGCATTCATCGCGATGTGGATGGCGATTCTCGGCGCCGGCATGGGCCTGGCCATGGCCACCGCGTCATCGGCCGCGCTGGTCGAGGTCCCCGAGTCACGAAGCGGTGTCGGCGCCGCGGTGATGCAGGCGTTGAACAAGATCGGTGGCCCATTCGGCGCCGCCATACTCGGCAGTCTGCTCAGCTCCGCCTACCGGTCACACCTGAACGTGGCCGGCCTGTCCGCATCCGCTGCCGGACAGGTCAAGGGCAGTGTCTTCGTCGGCGTCGCAACCGCGCAGCAGAGCGGATCGACAACGCTGCTCGACTCGGTGCGCACCGCATTCACCCACGGCATGGACCTCGCACTCGTCGCCTCCGCCGGCATCGCCCTGGCCGGGGCCGTACTCGCGCTGATCTTCCTGCCCGCACGCAACGCCGAGGCGCACCCGGCACAACAGCCCGCGAAGGCCGACCATGTCCCCATCAGCTGATCGCGCCAAACCCGGCCTGCGCGAACGCAAGAAGGCCAAGACCCGCTCGACGATCCAGCACGAGGCCGTCGCCCTCTTCCGCAAACAGGGATATGCAGCGACAACCGTCGAGCAGATCTGCGACGCGGCCGAAATCTCGGAGAGCACCTTCTTCCGCTACTTCCCGGCCAAGGAAGACGTCGTGCTCAGCGACGAGTTCGACCCACTCATCGCGGTGGCCTTCCGGGCTCAGCCCGCCGACGTCGGCATCGTGGCAGCGATGCGACAAGCGATCCGAGCCGTGTCCAAGACAATGCGGCCCGAAGAACTCGCCGATCTTCGCGAACGCAGCGTGCTGGCCTGGCAGGAGCCCGAACTCCGCGCGGCATCACTCGTCCAGCTAACGGACACCCTCCAGCTCGTCGCCGAACTGACCGCCGAGCGCACCGGCCGTAAAGCCGACAACCGCGAAGTCCGCGCCTTTGCCGGAGCGCTCATCGGCGTGATGATCTCCCAGATGAACACCTGGGCCGAACACCCCGACATCGACGTACTCACCTCGATCGACGACGCGCTCGCCTTCCTCGAATCGGGCCTGCCCATCGACGGGTGACCGCCGCCCCGCAGGCCGGGTGTCAGCAGGCCAGCTGGGACGGGTTGATCGAGTTGGCGATCGCGTCGTAGCCGGCGTCACTGAGGTGGATGTGGTCGCCGGAGTCGTACGGTGCCAGCAGCGATGCCGGGTCGTTCGGGCTGCGCACGATCTTGTCGAAGTCGAATGTGGCGTCGAATCCGTTCGCGCCGCGGATGAACGCATTGACCTGCTGGCGCACACCTTCTGCCGGATTACCGGCAGCGATGCCTGCGGGTGTGATCGTCGCTGCGTACACGCATTTTCCGGCCGCGTGCGTCTCGGCGATGATCTGCTGGTAGGCGGCGATCAGGTCTGCTGCGCTGATTCCGCCGCTGATGTCGTTGATGCCCTCGAAGACGAACACGCTGCCCACGCCGGGCTTGGTCAATGCGTCGCGGGTGAGTCGGGTGAGGCCGGGAAGCCCGGTCGAGCCGCCGCCGGATGCCACCCGGTTTCCGGAGATTCCCTCGTTCGCGATCCCGAGTTGATGCGGCGCGGGCAAGGCGTCCAATCGCGCGGCCAGGTAGTCGGTCCATCGGTGGTCAGCGTTGATCGTCGAGCCGACCCCATCGGTGATGGAATCGCCCAACGCGGTCATGGTCTGGCTGCCGGCCTGGGCGTGCACGGTGACTGCGTCGAGGAAGAACCAGGCGCTGGACTGCGTGCCGAACGGCGTGCCGGTCTCGTCGTCGGCGAAGTCGCCGGTGCCTGACTTGAACGTGTACTGCATGGACCGGTTGTGAGCGGTGATGACCGCGGCGGTGCCGTGCAATGCCAGGCTGACGGCCAGCTCAGCTTGCGGGCCGAGGCGACCAGGCAGCGGATCGCTGAGCGCGACAGCACCCGCGGGGATGGTCACCGATGACGCTCCCCCGAAGGTGAGGCGTCGGTTGCTGCCGGACACCAGCGCGGGCGATGACGACGAGACAGGCGTACCGACATAGGCGTCGCTGAAGGTGATCGGCCCGGTGCCGAAGTAGTTCGAGATGCGGATCTGAAGGTCGGTACCGCCGATGGTGGTGCGGACGATGTTGCGGACCGTGAGGTCGGACATTGACCCGCCCGCCTTGTCATCGCTGGCCGACCAGGTCGTCACCGCGGCGGCGGGCCGATGTTCGTGGCCGTTGCCGGCGAGCGCAGTAGGTGCGAAACCAGCCAGGGCAGCGGCAATCGCCGCCCCGCTGACGAGAAGACGGGTACGTGGTCGCATGGACTTTCCTTCCGGGGGAGCGGCCGCAACGAGGCGACCGAGCGCGGCGAGTGGATCGGCCTCGTCGACGCCCTGCGCGACGGTCGCACGCAGACAATCTGCCCGGCTGGGTGGCGGCCCGGAAGGCTATCGGCTGCTGATGCGGTGAGCGGTAGCTATCGATAGTCGAGCGGCGCGCGAGGATTCGTCAAACGGTTCTCGCACACGACGAGCGGCTACACCGAGTCCGCGGCGGTCGGTGCCTCTGCCTCCTCACGTTGAGTGGTGCGTTCTTGCCCGAGTGGTGCGCTACAACGCACCACTCAACGAACAACGCACCACTCAACGAGTAACGCAGCGCTCAGCGCGGACGGCAGAGCGGCGACTGTTCTTGAGGTGCGTCACGGTCTGCGATCTACTTAGCGTCCGACACGGGGCATCAGGGGAAACCTATCTACTCTCAAGGGGGGGACATGAGTGAGCCAAGTGGAGCGCGTCGCGGGGTTGAATGGTGGGAGAATCGCGATCTCGCTCGCGCTCGTTTGCGGCGTCACGTAGAGATCATCACCGAGGCACGACCGGAAGTTGCGGTCTCCACGGGAGGCTCGGACGACCTCGCGGACATGGACCACATGTATCAAGGCGGTGTCATTCTCGTTCGCGACGCCGACCTACCGCGAGTCGCCGCCATCGTTACCGGCTACGTCGAAGAAAGCCTGATCAACGGCATATCCGTCTATCGTCCGCGCAACACCGACACCGAAGAAGTCCTGCGCCGAATCGACGCAGAACTCGGCGTCGGCGTTGCCACGCCTAATCACGTCGTTCACGTCACCGGAGCGGCGGGAGCCTGCCCGGCAACGGAGCCAGAAGATGTCGACCAGGCGCCGTATCCGGGTGTGAATTCCGATCCCGCGTCGGATGGAAGTGGCGTACTCGTCTCCGTGGTCGACACCGGCTTCCTGCCAGGCGTCGCCGACGCACACCCATGGCTGTCCGGTGTCACGGGCGATGAGGAGGATTTCAGTTCGTCCGACATTCGGCCCTTCGCCGGCCACGGAACATTCGTCGCCGGCATCGTCCGGTGCATGGCGCCCGCGGCGCAGGTCCGCGTCGAGGGGTTCCTGACGCACGGCGGCACCGTGTTCGAATCCGAGATCGTCGCCCAACTCGACGACGCACTCGATCATGTTCCCGACATCATCAGCCTGTCGGCCGGCACGGTGACCCGACGGAATCTGGCTCTTCTCGGATTCCAAGTCTTCTGGGAAAACCGACTGCGGCACTACAAGGGAACCGTGCTGATCGCGGCCGCAGGAAATGACCAGAATCGCGGTCCGTTCTGGCCTGCTGCTTTTCCCTGGAGCGTATCGGTCGGCTCCCTCGACCAGCACGACAATCGGGCGGCGTTCACCAATTTCGGCAGCTGGGTCGACCTGTACACGCTCGGCGTCGATGTCGTCAACGCATTCCCCAAGGGGACATATACATACCAAGAGGGGCCGCGCGCCGGGCACAAGCACGAATTCAAATATGGAATGGCCCGATGGAGCGGAACGTCGTTCTCCGCGCCGATCGTTTCCGGAATGATTGCCGCTCGCATGTCTGCCACTGGCGAAAACGGTCGGCAGGCCGCCGAAGCATTACTTGAGACAGCCCGCCGCAATGCTCGCCCGCGAGTCGGCTCCATCCTGAATCCCCCGACATGATTGCCGATCCTGCCGTCAGCCCACAGCCGAGGGCATGACCAGGTTCGGCTCGCCCGAGGATCTTCTGCCGCTCGCCCTGTCCCGCCCGCTCGATGCAGAACGTCAGGCTCGGGACTTTCTCAGGGCAAAGCTGTCGCCGCTGGAACGCTCCTTTGCCCATCAGGCGCTCGGCATTGTCTTGCGAGACCGCGGCCAACTTCCCGTCGCGCTCGACGAATTGCGTGCCGCGCTCCGGGCTGCGCAAACCACGCGCAACGAGCAGCGCATCGCGGATGTGCTGGCGACCCTGGGCGTCGCGCAGGTGATGGCTGGACGCACCCGCGCCGGACTGGCCCGGCTCGGGCGCGCCCTCGAGTTGTCGGGTCGCGAAACCGGTGCCCGGGTGCGATTGCGGCGGGCGAACGTCCTGGCGCAGCTCGGCCGCTACCAGGAAGCGCTCGACGACCTCCGCAGGGCGACGGTGACGTTCCGGTCGATCCACGATGTCGTCTGGGAGGCGCGCTCGCTCAACAATCGGTGCCTTGTGCATCTCGGTCTGGGTTCACTCGCCCGCGCGGAGCGCGATGCCGTTCGGGCTGAGGACCTGTTTCTCGGTGCCGGCCAGGAGCTCGAAGCCGTGCAGGCCTGCCAGAACCGCGGCGAGATCGCGTACCGGCGCGGTGATCTTCCCGAAGCGCTGCGCCTGCTCGATCTCGCCGGTCAGCGCTACGGTGCGCTGGGGTTGCGCCCCCCGGAACTGACGGTCGGCCGGGCCACCGTTCTGCTGTCCGCAGGGCTGGCCTCGGACGCGCTGCACATCACGACCGAGGCCCTTGACCAGGCCGACCTGCAGCCCAGCCGGCGAGCCGAATTGCTGTTCGTGGCGGCGACGGCGGCACTCGCCGCCGACGACCCCGAACGCGGCGAGGCCTATGCGCGGCAGGCACATCGAATGTTTCAAGCCCAGCAACGTGCCTGGTGGTCGTTGCACAGTCGCCTCGTCCAGCTGCGGTGCGAGTTCGCCGAGGGACAGACGAGTCGCCATATGTTGACGGCCGCCACCGAGATCGCACGCGCACTTCGATCAGAACACAGCGACGACGCGACGGTCGGGTTCCTGCTCGCCGGCGAGATCGCCGCCCATCGGGGTCATGAGTCGGCCCGAACCCTGTTCCGGGCAGCGGCCGCGCAGCGACAGAGGGGCACGGCGCTGAACCGGTCCGTCGGCTGGTTGGCTCACGCGCTGGCGTGCAGCGCCGACGGCCAGGCCAGCCGCGTGTTGACCGCATGCGGAAGCGGCCTGGACCGACTGGACGAGTACCGCATGACGTTGGGCAGCACCGAACTCCGCGCCCTCGCGACCGAGCACGGACGGGCGTTGAGCGATCTCGCGCTTCGCCAGGCGATATCGGCCGATGATCGAACTCTGCTCGAATGGACCGAACGCACCCGCGCCACCACGCTGATGTCGCCGTCGGTACTCGCGCCCGCCGAGGCGTCGCTCGCCAGGCAGCTCGCCGCTTTGCGCGCCGTGGCAAGCCGCCTGGAGCAGGCGCGTGCTGCCGGCATGCCGACGACCTGGCTCGAACGTGAACGGGTTCGTCACGAGACAGCGATTCGAGCCAAGCAACATCACCGGAAGGTCACCGGCCGGGAATTGCCGTCCCAGATCGACATCGGTGGACTGATCGAGGCCGTCGGTGACGCGCAGTTGGTCGAGTTGGTCGACGTCGCGGGCACCCTGTACGCGATCTCGGTGCACGGCGGGAAGCTGGAGCGGCATGAGATCGGCCCGCTCAGCGATGCACTGCAGCTGATCGGCTACGCGCGGTTTCAGCTTCGGCGCGTCGGCCGTGGAGCGACGGTTGATCTCACCGACGTTGGGAAACGACTGGAGCAGGCGGTTCTCGGCGAGGTCGTCGTCCGAGCCGGCGATGACCTCCCGCTCGTCGTTGTGCCGCCGAGCCGCCTGCACGGCAGCCCGTGGGGCCTGACGCCGGCGCTGCTCCACCGTCCCTTCACCGTTGCGCCTTCGGCGGCCATGTGGCTGCGGTCTCGACGCACCGCAAAACCGGCCAAGGAGCAGATCGTGCTTGTGGTAGGTCCGGGCCTTGGCAGCGAAGGGGCCGAAGTCCACACCATTGCCGCGCGACGGCCCGACGCCCTGCTGCTCGAACGCGACGGCGCCGTGACCGAGCGGGTCCTCGCCGCGATCGACGGGGCGTCTCTGGCTCACATCGCCGCCCACGGCACGTTGCGCCTCGACAACCCGATGTTCTCCGAGCTGCGCCTGCAGGACGGTCCGCTGACCATCCACGACTTCGAGAGGCTCGCTCGCGCCCCCTATCGCCTGGTGTTGTCGGCCTGTGATTCAGGCATGGTCGCCGCGGTGGGCACCGATGAACTGCTCGGACTGGGAATAACGCTGCTCGGGCTGGGCAGCGCCGGAGTAGCCGCCAGCGTCACGGTGGTCAACGATGCCGCGACCGTGCCGGTGATGGAAACCATTCACCGGGCGCTGGAGGCGGGCGACGACCTTGCCCACGCCATGCTCGCCGGGCGCCGGGGTGCGCTCGGAAGCCCGGTCGAACTTGCCGCCGCGACCAGCTTCATCGGCTTGGGCACCTGATCGCGGGACGGTTAGCGAACCGGCCGCCCGTCCTCCAGGTAGTGAGTGCGGCCGGGCTTCTTGACTGTCGCTCGGACGCGGCGACGCACCGGCCCGCTGAGCAGTTCCAGCGCATGCTCGACGCGTGCCAACCGGTGCGCGGAAATCTCCTCCTCCTGCAGGACGATGCCGGCCAGCGTGGCATCGTCGAACGTGCCGCAGTCGAACAGGAATCGCATGCCGCCCGGCCGGCCGGGACGCCCCGGCCGGGCGGGACGTGGACGCAGGAAGTCGACACACACCAGGCGGCCGCGTCGCACGTCGAGGCCGCACTCCTCGCGCGTCTCCCGCTGGCAGGCCTCCCACGGGGTCTCACCGTCGGCCTCGATGACCCCGCCGGGGATGGTCCAGCCCGCCTTGTACGTCGGTTCGAGGATCAGCAGGCGTCCCTTGCGGTCCCACACGAGTGCGCCGGCCGAGGCCGGGATTCTCGGCAGCGCCTTGAACTGCTCGTCCGCGGCCATGTGCGCACGCTAGCAACCCGGCCATCGCGTTGAGTGGTGGGTTATTGCTTGAGTGGTGAGTTACAACGCACCACTCAACGCGTAACGCACCACTCAACGGGTTAGACGGCGGGCGAGTGACTTGATCACCTCGGCCGCCATGACGGCCTGGCCTGATGTGGCGAAGTGAATGCGGTCGGGGCTGAGCAGATTCGGCCGGGAATTGATCGGGTGGTCCCCCATGTCGACGACCACGGCGTCATATTGGCCGGCCAGTTTCCGGGTCAGGTCGTTGACTGCGCGCACCCGGTCCGGCCAGTCCGGAATCCTCGGCATGACGAAGGCTCGGCCCAGCGTGAACGTCGTCAACTGCGCGCCGGTGCTCGCGGCGAGCGCGTACAGGCGCCGCAACGTCTGCTCGATTGCCGCAAAGTCGGGCGTGCGATGGAACAGATCATTCGCGCCGGACGGTAGATGGAGCAGGTCCGGGCCGAACGCAGTCATCTGGTCGGCCTGCGCCGCGATGGTCTGCGCGGTCGTGGCGCCGATCGTCGCGGTGTTCAGGTATGCGAGATCGGGCTGGACGCGCCGAAGTGCATCGGCGACCCGGTCGGGCCAGCCCAGGTTGGCGTAGCCGGGGCTCGGGTCGCCGGTTCCCGCCGACAGGCTGTCACCGATCACTGCGTATCGGCGCCACGGGGCGTTGGTCAGCAGCTGTGCGGCACTCGACGCCGACAGGCAGAAGGGATCGGTCTCCTCGTTCAGGTACACGGCTGTCACGAAACTAAGCGTACGATCGTTCGTATGGTTAGTGCAAGGACGCGTCGTTCGTCGCCTGAAGCGGACGCGGCGACGACCGACCAGCGTCTGCTACGTGGTGCGCGCAGCAGGCAGACGATCGCCCGCCACGCCGTCGACGTCGCATCGGTGGAAGGGCTCGACCGGCTCAGCCTCGGCCGGTTGGCCACCGATATCGGTCTCAGCAAGAGCGGTGTCCAGACGCTGTTCGGGACGAAGGAGGCTCTGCAACTCGCCGCCGTAGCCGCCGCGCGCGAGGCGTTCATCGACGCCGTCGTGCAGCCCGCATCGGTAGCACCACGTGGCGCTGCCCGCGTGCGCGCTCTGGTCGATCACTGGATCGCCTATGTGGAAACGCCGCTGTTCCCGGGCGGCTGCTTCTGGGCGGCCAACCTCGCCGACTTCGACAGTCGACCTGGACCCGTTCGCGACGCGCTGCAGCGTCAACGACAGGACTGGGTCGGGCTCATCGCCGCGGAACTGCGCAACGCGGTGAGTGCGAAAGAGATTGCCGACCTGGATGTCGATCTCGCGGCGTTTCAGATCGACGCCGTGCTCGTCGCCGCCAACACGGCGTTGCGCCTCGGCGAGACCGCTGCCGTCGACAAGGCGCGCCGGGTCGTCGACGGACTACTGGCATCTGCCCGCTGAGTAGCAGGCAGGATGGCGACAATGAGCTACCGCATCGAACCGTTTCGGATCGAGGTTCCGCAGGCCCAGTTGGACGATCTGCGGCTCCGCCTGGCCAGGACGCGCTGGCCCGAGCCGCCGACCGTCCCGGACTGGTCGCAGGGCGTACCACTCGATGTCGTCGCCGAGTTGTGCCGGTACTGGCAGGAGGAGTACGACTGGCGCGCGACCGAGCAGCGACTCAACCGCATTCCCCAGTACCGCACGGTCATTGACGGGCTGCCGATCCACTTCCTGCACGTGCGTTCCCGGCATCCGGATGCAGTACCGCTCGTGCTCACCCACGGCTGGCCCGGCTCGTTCCTGGAGTTCGAGCAGGCCGCCGCGTTGCTAGCGTCGGGTGGCGACACTGCGTTTCATGTCGTGGTTGCGTCCCTGCCCGGCTACGCATTCAGCGGTCGGCCCACAGCACCGGGCTGGGACATCCACCGCATCGCTCGAGCTTGGTGCGAGCTGATGACCAGGCTGGACTACCCACGCTTCCTGGCCGCCGGCAGCGATTGGGGCACGAGCATCTCGACCAGCATCGCGCTGCAGCGCCCGGACCGGCTCATCGGCCTCCATCTCGTTCCGCCGCTCGTCCCGCCCGACCGCGATGCGACCGACCTGACCGAGGCAGAGCGCGTGTCGCTGGCTGACCTGGACGAACGCGTCCGCACCGGCTCGGGGTATTCGGCGATGCACGGCACCCGACCGCAGACCGTCGGCTACGGCCTGTCGGACTCACCGGCTGGGCTCGCTGCCTGGATCGGCGAGAAGCTGTGGACCTGGACCGACCCCACCACCTCCGGTCTCAGCCGCGACCAGATGCTGGACAACCTGAGCCTGTACTGGTTCACCGGCACCGCCGCGTCGTCGGCCCGGCTGTACTGGGAAAGCATCGCCGAAGTAAGCGAGTGGTTCACCACCGCCGTAGCCGACAAGATCACCGTGCCGACCGGCTGCAGCGCCTTCCCGAAGGAGGTACCTCGACCCTCGCGCCGCTGGGCGGCACGGCGCTTCGCCAACATCGTGCACTGGGGCGAGCCGGAACGAGGCGGCCACTTCGGCGCCTGGGAGCAACCGGAACTGTTCGCCCAGGACGTACGTGCCACCATGCAAGCCATTCACCGCAGCTGATTCGTTCTTGCGCCGATCGGCAACTCAGCTGACGACGGCGTTTTGCATCGCCCACAGCATCGCGGCCGCCCGAGTCGATACGCCGATCTTGGTGTAGACGTGCTGGATGTGATGGTCGGCGGTCTTCGGCGAGATGGTGAGCTGGTTGGCGATCTCGCCCGTCGTGAGTCCTCGCGCGGCGAGGCCGAGAACCTCGACTTCACGGCGGGTGAGCCCGCTGGGCCGTTGCGGCCGGCGCCGCTGTTTTCCGTGGCCGGCCGCCGTGAGCACGGCGTCGGTCGCGGTTTGTTCGAGCACACCTTGTGTGCAAAGGCGATTGAGCTCGGCCGCGGCATAATCCGCCGAATACGCGGGACGGTCTGCACGATCGGCGGTGAGACCCACGTAGATGTCGACAGCAGCAAGGACGCGACCACCGGGATCAACGGCATCGGCGCGCAGGCCCTTGTGATAGCCGGACCCGTCGGCCTTCTCGTGATGCGTGGCCGCCACCGGGTTCAGCGCGGCGAGCGCCGGCGATCGACGCAGCATCTGCTCAGTCAGCATCGGGTGAAGCTCTACGCGATCGAACTCGGCGCGCGTTAGTGGAGCGGGCTTGTCCCAGATCGAGTTCGGGATGGCGGTCGTGCCGAACTCGTGAACCAGAGCGGCCCGTCGCAGCGTGAGGATCTCGTCGTCGGCGAATCCGAGCAGCCTTGCTGCGTCCGCGCCGAGCTGTGCGCATCGACGGCTGTGGCCGGCCATGTACGGCGACTTCAGGTCGATGAAGTCCGCCGCCACGCTGAGGGCATTGTCGAGTTCGGCGCCCTCGAGAGTTCGGTGCGGCTTCGGCTCGAGGCCGAGAACGGCATCCCACGGCTCCACCTTGTCGAGGCGCTCGAACCAGCCGGCTCCGTGCGCGGCGAAGAGATCGGCAAGCGCCGGGTCGTAGGTCCGGTCGCGGCGCTCGCGGGCGGCGTCGAGTGCTTCGTCCGGTGAGAAGAGACGGCCGATGGCTTCCATGTCGTGGCTGAGGTGCACTACACGCATCGCCAGCGGGATTTCCTCGCCTTTCGCTCCTGCGGGTAAGCCGTTTCCGTTCCACCGCTCGAATGTGAAGCGCAGGGCGTCTCGAACGTCCGGACCGACATCAAGCCGTTGCACGAGCATGTCGCCCACCTCGCAACCCGAGGCGAAATTGTGCACCGCCCACTCGTGCGCTCCAGCCTGGATTGCCTGAACGACCTGCTCACGCTCCTCCGGTGGGTGGGCGGCGGTTGCGAACGCGAGCACGTCGCGCATGACCTCGGCTGGATTCGCGGCATCATGCACGAGCGTCTGGGCGCGAATGGCAATCTCATCGCCGAACACAGTCGCGACTTCGTGCGCATGCCCCGTGCAACCGATATATCGCAGCAACGCCACCCAATAGACGGTTTCGCGCAAGTCACGATCGAAACCGGCCTCGTCACAAAGCGCCGAAGCCAGCAGGCACGATCGCAGCTGCGACTCGAGTGGTTGGCCGAATGCGTTGTCCTGCGCAAGGGCGAATGTCGCGACGAGCTCGCCGAGCCGGAGAGGCGGACCAGAAATGGGGAAACCTCCCGATGACCGGCGCACGGGTGATGCGCACGATGACCGTACACCGATCGCGACCGAGGAATAGGTACACGAAATCCTTGGCGTGACTACTCGCGAAGGAGAATTGAGATGATCCTGGCAACGACGAAGGTCGAGGATTTCGACCGCTTCCTGAACGTCTTCTCCACCAAGGGCGCCGAAAAGCGACAGCAGCACGGCTCAACTGGTTCGACCGTATTCCGCGACCCTGCGGAAAATGATCGGGTCTGGGTGCTCTTCGACTGGGACGCCGAGGGCTGGCAGAACTTCGTCACCGACCCCGAGGTCCCGGCGATCCTTCGCGAAGCCGGACACGTTGGCAAGCCTCAGGCGGCACAGCTTGCCGGCGAGTACTACGCCTAGGAGGGTGGCGCTGAACAATGCAGCTCGGCAGCGCATTGTTCAGCGCCCTCGTAGTACGACAGTCGTAGATCGCGACCGTGGGCTGGGTGCTGCGCTCCCGGCCCTCCCTGTCGCCTCTTGATCATCTCCGCTGGATCCGCCACTGCTCGCGATTTCGACCGAGATGATCAATGCTGTGGCCAGTTGCCTGGATCATTCACCGCAAGTAGGAGCCAAAGACCATTTAGGAGCGGACGAAATGAAGGAATCATCTGCCAATGGACCGATCAAGGTGGGCGTAATTACCGACCAGACGGGTGCGCTCTCGGTCATGGGTATTGCGAATGCAAACGTGGCAAAGATGGTGATAGATGACATCAACGCGAGTGGCGGCTTGTTGGGGCGACACCTCGAGTTGTACCTCGAGGACAGCGAGACTGCTGACAGCGTGGGGGAAGCGAAAGCGGCCAAGCTGGTCCGCGAAGATCAAGTCGATGTCATTTTCGGTGGCATCTACAGTTCCATGCGGCAGGCCATAAAGGGCCCGGCGGTCGTCGAAGGCAAGAAGCTCTACATTTACCCGGAGCAATACGAAGGGCAGGAGTGCGACCCGCTCATCTTCTGTACGGGTCCCGTGCCGGCGCAACAGGTCGAGCCGCTCATTCCCTGGCTCATGCAGCAGACGGGTGCGAAGAAGTTCTACCTGCCGTCGGCCGACTATATCTGGCCGCACGTGCTGAACCAGAAAGTTGCCGAGGTTGTTGCGGCAAATGGCGGCGAGATAGTCGGCGAGGAATACTTCCCGCTCGATCACGCCGACTACGAGAAGACCGTTGACCGAATCACGTCCAGCGGCGCAGAGGTGGTATTCAATACCATCGTTCCGCCCGGACTCACGCCATTCCTTGCCGCGCTGTACGACTCCGGCTTCACGAAGCAGGGTGGACGCCTCGTCTGCACGTACTTCGACGAGAACGTCCTGGACATGGTGCCAGCTGAGTACGTCGATGGCCTGTACAGCTGCCTCGACTTCTACCAGGACGTGAGCGATCCGTTCAGCAGGGAACTGATCGATCAGTACGACCGGCTCTACCCGGGAAGTGCCAAGTTCACCGCGGGCAGCGCGGCGACCGGCCTGTACCGAGGTCTGCGGCTCTGGCAGACGGCCGTGGAAGAAGCGGGCTCGCTCAGGCAGGAAGATGTGATCGAGGCGCTCGATCATGCCCGGATCGCCGAGGGGCCAGGTGGGCCCGCGGAGATGGTGCCCGGGCAGCATCACGTCCGAATGAACATGTACATCGCCCAGGCCGACAACGGTCGTTTCCGGGTTGTCAAAGACCTCGGCGTTATCGATCCGAAGGAACGCACGCAAGGCCTCGGATAGACAGGTGGGCGTGCTCCACGGCATTGACCGCGGCTACGTTGGCGCGGTGATCACCTGCGTTGTGGAGTACACCATCGACCCTGCCAAGATCGAAGCGTTCGAGCGATTCGCAAAGGCCTGGATCACCCTGGTGAACGAGCGCGGCGGCCAACACCATGGCTATTTCCTGCCGGGTGAGGGCGCGAGCGATCGTGCGTTAGCGCTCTTCTCCTTCCCCTCGTTGGCGGACTACGAGACCTACCGCGGCTTGTTCGGCGTCGATCCCGCGTTCATCGCCGCGGACAAGATCCGAGACGACAGCGGTTGCGTGCTGCGATACGAACGGTCGTTCATGCGACCGCTGCTTGGCGGGGAGCCGTAGCCGGCGGCGAGTGCCGCCTGCGGGGTGACCGGTGCCGGAACTGCCCACCTGCCGGCTGGCCGGCGTCGTCGAGTGCCACCTGTGTGGGTGACCGACGCCGAGTGCCACCCGCGGGGTAGCCGGCGTCGAGTGCCACCTGCGGGGTGGCCGGTGGGCAGTTGTGCGCTGGGTGGGCACTTGTAAGTGCCCACCTGTGCCGGAACTGCCCACCTGCGAGATGGCCGGTGCCGGAACTGCCCACCTGTGGGCCCACCTGTGCCCAAGCCGCCCACCTGTGTGGGTAGCCGGCGTCGAGTGCCACCTGCGGGGTAGCCGGCGTCGAGTGCCACCTGCGGGGTGGCCGGTGGTGCGCCTTGTGGCCGGTGCCGGAACTGCCCACCTGTGGGCCCACCTGCGCCCGAACCGCCCACCTGTGTGGGTGACCGACGCCGAGTGCCACCTGCGGGGTAGTCGGCGTCGAGTGCCACCTGCGGGATGGCCGGTGGTGCGCCTTGTGGCCGGTGGGCAGTTGTGCGCTGGGTGGGCACTTGTAAGTGCCCACCTGTGCCGGAACTGCCCACCTGCGAGGTGGCCGGTGCCGGAACTGCCCACCTGTGGGCCCACCTGTGCCCAAGCCGCCCACTGAACCGCCCCGGCTTTTCCGGAGACTCGGTTTGGTGGAACCGGCTTCAGGCTGAGGGCCGGTATTGACGGTAGTAGGCCTGCTCCAGTTCGACCGGCGGGATGTCGCCGTTCTCCTCGTAGAGGCGTCGGTTGTTGAACCAGTCGATGTAGTGGAGGGTGGCGATCTCGACTTGATCGACCGTCTTCCACGGCCGCTGCGGATTGATCAACTCTGACTTGTACAGGCCGATCACCGTCTCGGCCAAGGCGTTGTCGAATGCATCGCCGACGGTGCCGATCGAGGGTGTGACGCCTACGGCGGCGAGGCGTTCGGTGAACGCGATCGACGTGTATTGCGAGCCGGCGTCGGTGTGATGCACCAGCCCGGACAGCGTGGTCACATCTTCGCGGCGACGGACCCACACGGCCTGCTCCAGTGCGTCGAGTACCAACTGGGTGCGCATGCTCGTCGCCGCCCGCCAGCCCAGGATGCGACGGGCGTAGGCGTCGATGACGAAGGCGACGTAGACCACCCCGGCCCAGGTCGCGACATACGTGAAGTCCGCGACCCACAACGCGTTCGGTCGCAGCGGGTTGAACTGCCGCTTGACCAGGTCCACCGGCCGCTCGGCGGCCGGGGCCGGTGTGGTCGTCTTCCACTTCTTGCCGCGCCGAATCCCTTGCAGGCCAAGGGATTGCATCAACCGCTCGACGGTGCAGCGGGCTACCTCGATGCCCTCCCGGTTGAGCTGCAACCACACCTTGCGCGGCCCGTAGACGCCGAAGTTGTCCCGATGCACGCGGGCAATCTCGATCTTCAGTTCTTCGTCGCGCAGGCTGCGCTTCGACGGCGGTCGGGACTTGGCGTCGTAGTAGGTGGACGGGGCGATCGTGATCCCGTGCTCGCACAGCACGCGACAGATCGGCGCGACCCCGAACCGGCCCTTGTGGGCGTCGATGAACCTCACCAGAACCTCTGTGGGCGGTCGAGCTCCGCCGCGAAGAAACTCGATGCAGCCTTGAGGATCTCATTCGCCCGACGCAGCTCGGCGACCTCGCGCTTGAGCGCCTTGATCTCGGTCCGCTCGTCGCTGCTCAGACCCGACCTCTCACCGGCGTCCACTTCGGCCTGCCGCACCCACTTGCGCAGCGTCTCCGTGCTGCCGATACCGAGCTTCGAGGCGACCGCACCGATCGCCGCCCACTCCGACGGGTAATCGCCCTTGACCTCGGCGACCATCCGCACCGCACGCTCCCGCAGCTCACGCGGGTAGTTGCTCCCGTGACGTGACATGGCTTCCAGCTACTCCTTCTCAACAACTGGAGCCTCCGGACACGCCGGGGCGGTTCAAGGCACGCAAGGCGGCAGGGTGCGCAAGACGGCAGGCACGCAAGGCGGCAGGGTGCGCAAGACGGCAGGCACGCAAGGCGGCAGGGCGCGCAAGACGGCAGGCACGCAAGGCGGCAGGGCGCGCAGGACGGCAGGGTGCGCAGGACGGCAGGGTGCGCAAGGACGGCAGGGTGCGTAAGACGGCACGGCGCGCGAGGCCACGCGGCGCGCAGGCCCGCAGCCAGCATCCCGACAAGACGCACCACCACCACCACCACCACCACCACTCAGATCGAATCCGCCAACACCCGCAACGGACCAGGCTCACCCGAGTGACTCCAAGAGTTGCTACTGGAGCGACGAACCGAGCAGTGCAAAGGCCAGGACCGCCGAACAAAACCTCGAACCAGTCGGCCGACTTATCGCACGAGTTAGTGGTGCGCGGGCATTAGCTTCCGAGGCGAGTACGACGGCCGTGCATCGTTACCGTCCCACACCGTGCTAGCGGGCCGCGGCACACCGTTGATCATCTCTGGCGAAGCCGCGAGCAATGGCGGATCCGGCAGGGATGATCAAGACCCGACGGGAAGCCTGGGAGCGCCGCGCCCGTGCCAGCGTCGCGATCGGCAGCGGCAGTACTACACGGTATGGAGGAGATAGCTGGGGCCTCGCGCAAGTGTGAACGTGGGTTGCCGATCAGGGTGGTCCTGGCCGGTCGAGCCACACGTCAGGGCCTGCCTCCGTAAAGCTGCTCGTAGTTGCGATAGAAGATGCGCTCTTTGAGTTCGGAGCTGACCGGCGCGCCGTTGATCTTCCAGTACTCGCCCCAGAAGTCACTCCACGGTTCGTCGGAGGCGAACAGCACGCGGTCTTCGCCGAAGCCGCGTCGCTCGATCTCGGTCATCAACCAGCGTGCGCCGAAGCCGACCGTCCACGTGGTGTCGCAGTAGACGCGGTAGCCCTGCTCGACCCAGTCGAGGAACTGCGGCACCAGCTTGATGTGCCCGCTGACGCCACCGCCGAAGTGCACCAGGTAGATGTTGATCCGCTTGCCGTACTTCTCGACAAGCGGGATGAAGTTGTTGATGTCGGAGGTGCCGCCGGCGCTGGTGTGGAAGTGGAACACGAGGTCGTGTTGCTCGGCGGCGTCGATGCATGCCTCGGCAATCTCGCGGGTGTCGTCGTCCCAGGTGCCGGGGTCGGGATTGCCGCCGAGTAGGAACGTCGTCTTGAGCGCCACGATGCCCTGCTCGCCGGCGTTCTCCAACGCCTTGAGGGTCATCTCCTTGTTCTGCGGCAGGAACGACACCCACAACCCGGCCACGAGCCGGTCGGACCTCTGCGCGGATTCGAGCACGAGGTCGTTGAGTGAGAAGGGCTGGCTCTGCACCGGAATGCCGTAGTTCGGCAGCACCAGGCCGCGCTCGGCGCCGACGCCGTCCAGGTGGCGAAGGTAGGCCGACGCATCCGCGAACTCGTAGACGGTCGGTTTGACCGGCTCTTTCAGGTTGTAGAAGGCCCACGCCTGCATCTCGCCGATGTGGCTGTGTGCGTCGATCACCCGGCCTTTGACTTTCTCCGGTGACGCCATGACAAGGCCTCCTGACTGTCTACTATCGGAACCGTGTGCATCGCATAGTAAACCCGCCGTACGTTCAACGCGTCGCCGCTACGAGTCGCGCAATGCGATCCACAGGGCGCGCGCGATCGTCTTGCCCTCGTTGGACCAGTGGTGCGGTTGCTCGCCGATGAAGTGCAGCGCGTCGCCGCGGCCGACCCTGTAGCGCGTTCCGGCGATGTCGAACGCCACGCTTCCTTCGAGGACGAAGACGAGTTCCTCACCGGGGTGGACGAGCGCCTTGGTGCCGCTCGTCGCCCCCGGGTCGAGTGTGGCAACAGCGGCCGCACTGCGAAACGGCGTGTACGGCCCGGACACCCCGGCCAGGTGCAGTCCCGCGTGCGGAGTGAATACCTCGGGACGGTCGGGCGCCCGGGTGAACGCGACCGGCTCGGGTGGGCCCTCGTCGTTTTCGATGAAGTAGCTGACCGGACGATCGAGCGCGGTGGCGATCTTGAGCAGCGTCGTGATCGTGGGAACCATGTCGTTGCGCTCGATCTTGTGGATCGCCGCGGCAGATACATCGGCCTTGACGGCCAGTTGCTGGAGCGAGAGGCGCTGCTCCTGCCGCAGTTGCTTGAGCTTCGGCCCGATGGTGCTGACGATGCCGTCTACGTGCTCCTCGATACGCATGGCGCGCGCGGGCTTGCTACTCGGTCTGGACATCTCGTCGCTCCCCTTGACGGTATAGCGGCGTCCAATATAGTGAACGAACCTCAATCATGGTGGATGCTGTGTACCCGCTCGGCGAGCGAAGGGGGTACGACGCGTGGCGCGCAAGATCGTAGTCGTCGGTGGCGGCGCGGCCGGACTCGGTGCGGCGGGCGGCGTGAAGGCGGCTGATCCGGCGAACGAGGTCGTCGTGTTCACCGAGTTCGAAGACGTCGCCTACAGCCCGTGCGGCATTCCCTACGTGCACGGCAAGGAAATCGACGATTTCGAGCGGCTTTTCCTTGCCACCAAAGACGCTTACGTCGAAGCCGGCATCGACATCCGGTACGAGACGAAGGTCGGCAGCGTCGACCTTGGCCGCAAGGTGCTCGACGTTGCCGGGCAGGACGTTTCCTGGGACGGTCTGGTGCTGGCGACCGGCTTCGACTACGCCGACCCCGGGGTTCCGGGTGGCGACCTCGAAGGGCTGTACTACGTCAAGAACATCCGCGAGGCGATGGAGTGGGACAAGGTCCTCGACACGGTCAAGGTGGCGGTGGTCGTCGAGGCGTCGCCACTGGGCGTGGAGATGACCACCGCGCTCGCGCATCGGGGCATCGAGACCCATCTGGTCGACCCGAGCCCGTGGCCGATGTCGGAGATGGCCGATCCCGACATCATGGCGCCGGTCGAGGAGTCGTGGCGCGAGCTCGGCGTCAAGACCCACTTCAACACGACCCTGCTGGCGTTCCTCGGCGAGGGCCATCTGCGCGCGGTAAAGACCTCCGACGGCGAGATCGCGGCCGACCTCGCCGTCGTCTGCACGCACAAGGAGCCGAACAACGCACTGGCCGCGGCGGCCGGACTGAAGATCGGCTCGACCGGTGGCGTGATCGTCGACGAGCGCATGGCGACGTCGACGCCGGGTGTGTTCGCGGCCGGTGATTGCACCGAGATACCGCACGGCCTGACCCGCGTGCCGTTGCAGGGGTTGACCGGTAGTCACGCCTACGCGCAGGGAAAGGTCGCCGGCATGAACGCCGGGGGAGGCTCGCGCACGTACCGCGCCGTGTACGTGCCGTGGGGAACCCCGGCCGGCAAGTGGATCATCGGCGGTGCGTCGTTCGGCGAGACAACGGCGACGGCGCTGGGCATCCCGTTCGTGTTGGGCGTCGCGCAGGGCATCTCGCGGGCGCGCTACTACCCGGGCGTCAAGCCGGTGAAGGTGAAACTGCTCGCCGATCCCGACAGCCTGCGGCTCATCGGCGCGCAGATCGTCGGCGGTGAGGGCATCAAGGAGCGCGCCGACTTCCTGGCCATGGCGGTCAAATTCGGCTTCACGTTGCACGACCTCGCCACGATGGAGAACGTGTATTCGCCCGCGATCGGGGCGCTCAACGAGCCGATCGTGCTTGCTGCCCAGAACGGTCTCGACCGGTTACGGGTCGGCTGACGTGGCGTTTTCCCGCTGGCTGCGCACCCAGTCCGAGCATTACCTGCTCGTCGGGGCGCAGGAGCAGGTCGCTCGGCGGTACGGGGCCAGAGCGCCACGGCGACCACACGGGCTGCAGGAGATGTTCTGGCGGCGCGTGTTCGCGCCGATCTACCGCGTGATTCCGTGGAAGCTGCGGCATCGCATCATGATGGCGCTGCCCGGCAGCCATCGCCAGACGTGGGCACCACCGCCTCGAGCGGCGGGCCCGGCACCACTAACGCCTAAGCCACCAGCAACAACAACCCGACAGGAAAGGGAGTCTCGCGATGGCGCAGATCGTGGGTGAGAGAGTCAGCAAGGGCGACGCGATCGTCGACTACGAGGACAAGGTCTTCGAGGACATCCAGGCTGAGCCCGGTGAGTCCGCGTACATCCTCATGCACACAGTGCCTTTCGAGGGTTCGGTCGGCCTCGTGAACATGCTGACCGCGACCCGCATCAACCGTAAGGGTTTCGACACCCACCTCGTTCTCTACGGCCCGGGCTCGTTGATGGCCGCCGCAACCCGCGGCTACCCGAAGGTTGGCGACGAAGCGTTCCCCGGTGCACTGGGCTACAACAAGCAACTGCAGACGTTCATGGACGAAGGCGGCCACGTGTACGCCTGCCGGTTCTCCGCCGCCGCGCTGTACGGCATGCGCGAGATCGACATGATGGAAGGCGTCAAGCCGATCAACCCGCTCGACGTGCTGGACTCCGTGCTCACCGCCCGGCGGGCGGGCGCCCTGATCATGCAGACGTGGACGGTGTAGCCAGCCGGTAGATCCGCTCGTGCTCGCGGGCGGCGCGGTCCCATGTGTACTGGGGCACCACGCGCCGCCCACCCGCGACGAGCCGTTGCCGTAGCGCCTCGTCCGTCATCAGCGCACGCATGCCGCGGGCCAGCGAGTGCGGATCGCCGACTGCGGTGAGTACAGCGTTCGTCCCGTCGACGAGGTACTCGCGCAGCACGGCGATGTCGCTCGCCACCACGGGAAGGTCGGCGCTCATCGCCTCGAGCACCGCCAGCCCCCAGCCTTCCTTCACCGACGGGAACGCGAGTGCGTCGGCACTTCGGTACCACTCGTGCACCTCGTCGTCGGTGACGGTGCCCAGTTGGATGACATCGCGTCCCAGTTCGAGGCCGAGTTCGTCCAGCATTGCCAGGGCTTTGTCCTGGTAGTCGACGTAGTCCTGAAACGAGTGGCCGCCGATGATGACGAGCGCCGGTCTCGGGCCGGGTTCAGCGATCAGTTCGGCCAGCGCCTGGAAGAGGAACACCGTGCCCTTGCGGGGCTCGATGCCGCCGACGGAGAGGAACACGAACCGGTCGGCGGTGCCTGACTCGCGCCGAAGCGTCGATCGGCGCGCTGGATCGATCGGGCCGAATCGGGACGCGTCGACGCCGTTGTACACGACCTCGGCCTCCACCCCGAATTCTCTGCGTAGCCGCGTGCGCCAGTCCTCGCTGGGCACGATGAGCCGGTCCGGTTCGAGGATCGCCTGACGCTGGCAGTCGATCAGCGCCTGCGTCGTGAAGTCGTCGACGTGATGGACGGTCCGCACGACGGTGACCGGTGCGCCCGCGTCGCGCACCCGGGCGGCCGCGCGGGCGGCGATGCAGTCCTGGGTGTGCAAGATGTCGACTGTGCCGGCGATCGCCGCGAGTCCGTGTTCGAGCGCGTCGACCGAGGCGAACACCCGCTCTTCGAGGGTGTCTTTGCGAGGCGGCGCGGCGATGATGTGGTGCGGCGCGCGCACCTCGCGGAAGAAGCCCTCGTCCGGGTCGCCGAGCGCGATCACCTGCACCGGTGTCCCGCGCGCCGTCAGCGCCTCGGCGAGCGACAGCGTGTGCACGACGCCGCCGCGGGGCTTGGTCGAGTAGGTGACGAGGGCGACCTTCACAGCGCAGCACCGACCAGTGCGGGGTCGCCGGTGGCGAGGGCAGCTGCGGCCAGCGAGGCGCGCGCCGCGGTCTCGGTGACGATGCAGCCGGCGTCGACCAGGTGCTCGCGCTGCGCGTGCAGATGCTGCGGGTCCTGGTCGGTGCCGAGGACGTAGGCCACGACCTGCGGTCCGCCGCCGGCCATGATCTGCTCGCACACCGGGGCGAGCGCTCCGGCCGGATCGGGATGCGCGCCGTAACCGAGCACGACGTCGAGGATCACCGCGGCCACCTGCTCGTCGGCGGCGTGCTCGCGCAGGATGTCGATGCGTGCCTCGGCGTCGATCATCGGATGGGGGCGGCCTTTCGTGTACTCCTCCTCGCCGAGGTCGAGGCACTGGTGGCTGCCGGGTGGCGCGGGCAGCGAATGTGCCTGATCTATCGGGGTGTTCGAGTAGACCGCACCGAGCACATCGCCGAGTATCACGAGCGATTCGTAGCAGAGCGTCCCGCCGGAGAACAGCCCGCGGACGAGCCTGCGGCCGCCGTCGAGCCTGCCGCGCGCTTGCTCGATCGACGGGCCGAGCAACGCGGTGCGATCGGGCACGGTTCGGCCGAGCGTGGTGAGCGTGGCCGCGACGCCGGTCTCCAGCGTGCGGGCGAGCGTGACGCCGCTCGGTGCCGGGACGTCCGCGGCGTCCATGCCGATCAGCGCGGCGACGAGCGGCGTCGAACCGGCCGTGCCAAGCACTTCGCGCGCGACTCGCGGCGACGGCGGCTTGGAGACCAGCAGGATGGCGTCGGTGCCCGGGTCGTCGCGCAGCGTCGCGACCGCAGACAGCGCCATCTGGCCGCCGACCTGCTCGCTCAGATCCCGTCCGCCGAGGCCGATGACCTGGCTGACGCCGACGCCCCAGCGGTCGAGCAGGCACATCGCCTCCTGCGCGCCGGTGCCCGCCGCGGCGACCACCCCGACCCGTCCGGGCCGGACCACGTTCGCGAACCCGAGACACGTACCGCCGAGCATCGCCGTACCCGCGCCCGGCCCCATCAACAGCAGGCCCTTCGATCGCGCATATGACTTGAGCGCAATCTCCTTCTCCACCGGCACGTTGTCGCTGAACAGCAGGACGTGCAGGCCCGCGCTGAGGGCCTGGAACGCGGCCAGCGATGCGTACTCGCCCGGCACCGAGATCACCGCGACGTTCGACTCGGGCTGCGCGGCAACGGCCTGGCGCATCGATCGACTCCGCTGCTCGGTCTGCGCTTCATCAGGTTCGGGTGCGGTGAAGATCGCGGACGCCCCGGCGTCGAGCGCCTTGTGCGCGCATTCGTCGTCATCGGCGCGTACGGCGAGGCAGAAGTCGTTGGCCCCGGCGTCGGCGAATTCGGCGGCATCGGCTTCTTCGGCTTGCACCGCCTCGACATTCGCCGGGGTGGCCATCACGGCGCTCGCCCACTGCACGCCTGGCACCTCGCGCATGGCTCGCATGGCGCGCAGTTGCACGACGGAATCGACATACGTGTCGCGGAATACCCGCACCAGGTTGGTCATCGACCGGCTCCGGCGCGGACGATGCGCGTGCCGACCGTGACGTCGGCGGGATCGGTGCAGCGCAGCGTGGCCGCTGCGAGCGCGGCCGACGTGATCACGGCAACCTCGCCGCCGTCGCGGACGAATCCCGCCGCCGCACGAATCTTCGGGCCCATGCTGCCCTCGGGGAACTGGCCGGACGCAAGCTGCTCATCGGCCTGCGATACATCGATCTGGGTCAGTCGCCGGTGGGTCGCCTTGCCGAAATCGACTTGCACCGCGTCGACCGCGGTCACGATCACCAGCGCCTGGGCGCCAATCGCGGTGGCCAGGTCCGCTGCGGCATAGTCCTTGTCGACGACCGCCTCGACCTCGGTGCGACGCCCGCCCTCGCCGGCGATCACCGGGATGCCGCCTCCGCCGGCCGTCACCACTACGAAGCCGGCGTGCAGCAGGCAGCGCACGGCGTCGACTTCGACGATGTTGTGCGGTTGCGGCGAGGCCACGACGCGGCGGTACCCACGGCCGGAATCACTGGCGACGTCCCAGTTCCACTTATTCGCCAGGCGATTCGCCTCGACCTCGGTGAGGAACGGACCTATCGGTTTCGTCGGATGACGCATGGCTGGATCGGCCGCGTCGACCACGACGTGCGTGAGCACGGTGACGGCCCGGTGGCGGCCGCCGGATGCGTGGTGGACCGCCGAGGTGATGATGCTGCCGAGCTGACCCTGGCTCATCGCGACCAATGCGAACAGCGGTTGCGGCGGTACGCGCAGCGAACCCTCTTCCTGCTGAATCGCGAGGTTGCCGACCTGCGGGCCGTTGCCGTGTACGACCGCGAGGTGCCAGCCCTCGTCGAGCAGTTCGACCAGGCTGGTGGCCATGGCGCTCGCGTTGGCCGCCTGCCGCTCGTACGTGCCGGACTGTCCCTCGACGGTGAACGCGTTCCCGCCCAGGGCAACCACGGCTACCTTGGTCACGGCGACCTACCCTGCCTGCACGGCGGCCCGCTCGCGCTGGCGGCGGTCGTCGTGTTCCGTTTATCATGCGACGTGAACATGGACGATAGTTAACGCCAGGACGCCACACAAGACCACCTGTCCGGTCCCCGGAGGCCCCATAAGTGGAAGCGAATCCCGGCATTCCCGTCGCTGGCGGGTCGCTTGACCCCGCGCTGCTGCACCGGTTCACGATGGCCGAGGGCGCGCTCTACCCGCTCGCGATCACCGACCCCGAGCGGTATCAACGGGCAGTCGTCGCAGTCGGCCTGGTGGCCGGCCAATTGCGCGACAGTTGCTCGACAGTTGCCGACCTCATGCCGCGTTTGCCGGGCGCCGATCAGGTGGCGCAACTCGCCGCGGCTGAGGGGGTTTCGCTGACCGGCCTCGATCCCGCCGTGATCGCGGACGCAGCAGCGGCGCTGCGCTATCGCGAACTGCAGCCGGGCTTGACAGGCTGAGCCCGTCCACGTTTCCTGAAGGTGACGTTCCGTATCGGGAAGTAAATGCCCGGAGAGGAGCCCCGATGGTGATGGTCGCAGGCGAGCCGGCCGTACCGGCGGGGGCAGCCGACGCGGGCGGCCTCTCGTCGCGAGCGGCAGCCGTCGCCGGGCTCGTCATCGACTTGCAGGCACGCGGCCTGCGGGTCGAAGTGCCCTTGGAGCGCAGGCAGGGCGGGGCCGGGCCCTCGGACTCCGGGATGCTCTGGGTCGGCGGCTTCCCGGTCACCGTCCCCACCGACAACGCGCTCGCTCAGTCCTCGCCGTACGTGCTCAAGGCCGAGGACGAAGGCTATGCCGTCTATCGCGAGGGCGAGCGACTGGCCGAAGCGACCACGCAACGGCGGCCGCGTTTCTACGACCTGACCACCGCAGACGGCATCCCGTACTGGAAGATCGCGCTGCTCCATCTCGACTCGTTCGCGAGCACGGTCGTGCAGACATGCTCGTACTGGGGCAACGCCGACCAGTGCAAGTTCTGCGGCATCGGCCTGTCGCTCGCGGCCGGGCGCACGACCGTCAAGAAGACGCCGGAGCAACTTGCCGAAGTTGCCGTCGCGGCCAGGACGCTCGACGGCGCGGTCGACGCGACGCTCACGACGGGCAGTTCCAACGGCGTCGACCGGGGCGCGCGTTATGTGGCCCGCTGCGGCCAGGCGGTGAAGCAGGCGGCCGGTCTGCCGGTCGAGGTGCAGTTCGAGCCGCCCGTCGACATCGGCGTGCTCGACGAGGTCGGCGACATGGGCATCGACTCCGTCGGCATCCACGTCGAGTCGTTCGATCCGAAGGTGCTTGCGCACGTCGCGCCGGGAAAGGCCCGCACCGGCATCGAGCGGTACTTCGAGGTCTGGGAGCGTGCCGTCGAGATCTTCGGCGAAGGCCAGGTGTCGACGTACGTCATCCTCGGGATGGGCGAGGACCCGGAGCTGACCGTCGAGGGTTGCCGGCGCGCGATCGACATCGGCGTGTACCCGTTCGTCGTGCCGCTGCGCCCGGTGGCGGGCAGTCTGATGGAAGACGTGCTGCCTCCCGGCAAGGCGTACACCGATCGCATCTACCGCCGGGTGCTGCACCACATGGCCGAGCGCGGACTGCCGGCAAGCACAGCGGGTTGCGCGAGGTGCCAGGCGTGCTCGGGCATGCGGCCGCTGGAACCGGTGCTGCAGATCGGGATGCGACCGGCATGACCGTATCCGCGACCACGCAGAGGGCGGCTGGACTCATCACCTGCGAGATGGCCCGTTCCGCGGCTGCCCTCGCCTTCCACCACGCGATCAGGCACCAGGTGTTCGTCGTCGAGCAGGCGATCTTTGCCGGCTCGGACATCGACGCCCATGACGACGAGCTCGCAGTCATCCGCCTGCTCGGCCGTTACGACGGCGACGCCGCGGGAAGCGTGCGGCTCTTCGAACTCGAATCCGGCCTCTGGCAAGGAGATCGGCTCGCGGTGCTGGCGCCGTACCGGATCCACGGGCTCGGTGGCCCGCTGGTGCGTTGCGCCGTCGCGCACGCCGGGGCCCGTGGTGGGACGACGATGGTGGCGCACATCCAGCTGCCGAACGTCGAGTTCTTCACCCGGCTCGGCTGGCGGCGCAACGGTGCGGTCGAGACGTACGCCGGCCTGCCGCACCAGCCGATGGCGATCGCGCTGCCGTCCGTGGCCGATGGCACGCGCGTCGCGCAGGAACTGCACGAGGGCATCCGCCGCGCCTGAGCGCGCAGCCGGGAGATCACGCAGGCCGGGGGAGTCCGGTCACGCTCGTCACCCGCAGGTCGAGGACGTCTGCGCGGTGCCCGGCCTGCTGCACCGCCAACATGCCGCTGCCGTCGAGTTCGCCCACGACGGCGGCGTCCAGGCCCCGGCCGGTGAATGCATCGAGGCACTCAACCTCGCGGCCCGGCGCCGCACAGAGCAGGAACGCGAACGCCGGGAAGCACCCGAGCCAGGACTCGAGGGCCACGCCGGCCGGGCACGGAACGGCGTCGAGGTCGACCGTGACGCCCGCCTTGCTCCATTCCAGCAACATCGCCAGCGAGCCGATCAGGCCGGCCATGCTGACGTCCTTGGCGGCCACGCATGCCCCGGACTCGGCCAGTGCGGCCAGCACCCGCACGTCGGCTCCCAACTGCTCGCCGCGTTCGTCGAAGGACGCGAAGAACGGGAAGTCGGTGCGCATCGCACCCTGCGTGCAGCACACGACGATCAGCGCCTGGCCGGGCGCGACGTGCGTCGACGAGAGCACCTGCCGCGCCCATCCGACGCCGAACGCCGACAGCGCAGGTGCGCCGTCGTGCAGCGTCAGGTGGCCTCCGATCAGCGGCACGTCGTAGATGTCGCATCCGGAGCGCATGCCCCGCAGCGCTTCCCGAGCAACCGCCTCGGACCCAACGATGGTGTCGACGATGCCGAGCGGCGTCGCGCCCATCGCGGCCAGGTCGTTGACGTTGGTCAGCACGGCAGCAAGCCCCGCACCGTACGGATCGGCGGCGACGAAGGCGGGCAGCAGCGCTTCGCCGCAGCCGACGACCTGGGTGCCGTCCGCGGCGACGACCGCGCCGTCGTCGCCCGGCCCGTGCACCCAGCTGCCCGCGCCGAAAACCTCCCCAACCAGACCGATACCGCGCTTCGCGTGCAGCGCCGGACTCGTCCGCAATGCCACGGCGAGCGCGTCGAGCTCAGCTGCGGAGATCGCGGATCTGGTCACGGGCACTCCTCGGGCTCGCTTGTCGGAAAGTGAATGAAACATTTAGCATAGGCCACGTGTCGCTTCCCTCGTTCCTCGATTTGCCTGCCCGGCAGGCGAAACCGAGGACGACCGGGCTCACCCACATTCTTGACAAAGGGGCGGCCCTGTCGCACTCCGCCGCGCTGCTCGACGCGGCGGCACCATACATCGACGTATGGAAGTTCGGCTGGGGCACCGCCTACATCGATGCGAGCTTGCCGGACAAGCTGAATCTGCTTACGCGATACGACGTCCGAGCCTGCCTCGGCGGCACGTTGCTCGAAATCGCCTGGTCGCAGGGTAAGGCCGCCGACTGCCTCGCCTGGGCCCGCGATGCCGGGTTCGGCTCGGTCGAGGTGTCGCGCGGCGTCGCCGCAATGACGATCAGCGAGAAGCGGGAGTTGATCCGCGACGCCGCGAGTACCTTCGTCGTCTTCTCCGAGGTCGGGCGCAAGGACCCGCACGACGAACTCTCGTTACAGCAGTGGACGAACGAGGTAGCAGCCGACCTGGACGCCGGCGCGCGGTGGGTGATCGCGGAAGGCCGCGAGAGCGGCACGGTCGGGCTGTACCGGCCGGACGGCAGCGTCCGCGCGGACATCGTCGCCGCCGTCGTTCGCGCAGGCGGACCGGAGGTCGTGCTGTTCGAGACTCCGCGCAAGGACCAGCAGGCCTGGTTCATCCACGAATTCGGCCCGGACGTGAACCTCGCCAATATCGCGATGGCCGACGCGCTCGCGCTCGAAACCTTGCGCCGCGGGTTGCGCGCCGACACCTTCGAGCTGAGCCGTCAGTGGCTGCCCGCCTGACCGGTCCGGCGGCGCGCAACCTGGTGCCCGGCAAGCACCGCGGCGTAGCGGTGGTCCACGTGGACAGCCCGCTCGACGAGGCGTCGCTCGCCCGGCACTTCGTCGGCCGCGAGGCCTACCGCCGCACCAGGTTCGCCGTAGTCCGCAATGGTGAACGCACCGCGATCATCCGGGTGCGAAAGCAGAGCGACGAACCGCTGTTCGCGCCGATCTCCGAGGTCGAGTTGCTCGCCGGCGCCGACGGGTGTGCGTATCTGCACTGCCCGGACGTCGACACCAGCGTGCCGTCGGCGCTGGCCACAGCGGCGGTCTCCGAGGCGCCCGGCGTTCGGGCGGTGGTGGTGCAGGGCCGCTACGAACACGTCAACTTCATCGTCGACCCGGCGCCGCTTCAGGTCACGGTTCGAGAGGTCGCGCCGCCGCTGCCGCCGAAGCTGCTCGACCAGGCGCAACGCATCCTCGACGTGACCGAGACGCTGCCGCCGATGCAACTCGTGCCGGACGTGGTGTGCCTTCCCGATCTGGCCAAGCAGCGCCCGGCCGAGCGGTACCTCGTGCCGTGCCGGGGCAGTGGCTTCGACCCGCCCGGTGCGCAGACCGCCTACCTCGACGAGCGTCCGCCCCAGCAACCGTGGACGCTCGTCGGCTGCGAGCGTTCGCAGCAGATCCACGAATGGTTCTACGGCGGGCGGTCCGACCAGGTCGACATCTGCCCGCGCGCCCGGGCGCCGATTGCCGGTCCGTTGCTGACGAAATGCTGCCTGTTCGAGCAGGGCATCGTGGTCGACGGTGGCCAGGTCACGGTGCCCTGGGGCGCGTCGCTGGGCCAGATCACCGAGGCGCTGACGGCCCTCGCCGAGTCGTGGGAGCCGGCGTGGGCGCCCGCCTGACCGACTCGCGGCAGTACGGCCACCTGTTCGGTACGCCGGAACTGGCGAACGCCTTCGACGAGACCGCCCGGTTGCAGGACTGGCTCGACATCCTCAGCGCGCTGGCGGCGGCGCAGGCGCGGCTCGGCATCATCCCGGCCGGATCCGCCGAGCTGATCGCGAAGCACGCCGACGCCACCCGCCTCGACCTCGGCTACGTCGCTGAGCAGACGCGGCTCACTGGGCACTCGACACTCGGGCTGATCCGCGGGCTGCAGCGGATATTGCCGGAGTCCGCGCGCGAGCACGTCTACCTGGGCACCACCGTCCAGGACGTCACCGACACGTGGTTCGTCCTGGTGATGCGCCGGGTGGGCGGGCTGGTCTGGCGCGACCTGCGCGCGATCGAGGACTCACTGCTGGGCCTCGCCGAGCGGCACCGCGACACCCCGATGGTCGGACGCACGCACGGCCAGCCCGGGTCGCCGATCAGCTTCGGCTTCAAAGTCGCGTCCTGGGCCGACGAGGTGCGCCGGCACCTGGACCGGCTGGCCGAGGGGCGGCGCCGGTGGCTGGTCGGCCAACTCGCAGGCGCGGTCGGCGTCCTCGGCTTCTTCGAGCCGGACGGACTCCGGCTTCGGCGCGAGTTCTGCGCCGAACTCGGCCTGGCCGATCCGGGCATCTCGTGGCTGACCGCCCGCGACCGCATCGCCGAATTCGGCAACGTGCTGGCCCTCGTATGCGGCACCCTCGGCCGGATCGGCAACGAGGTCTACGAGTTGGCGCGTCCCGAGATCGGCGAACTCCGCGAACCGACGACACCGGACGCGGTCAGCAGCATCACCATGCCGCACAAGCGAAATCCGGAAGCCAGTGAGCATCTCGACACACTCGCCCGGCTGGTGCGCGCGCAGTCCGGCGTCCTGCTCGAAGGCGTTGTCGCAGCGCACGAACGCGACGGGCGGGCGTGGAAGGCCGAGTGGGTGGCGCTTCCCGAGGCGTGCCTGTTGACCGGCGCCGCCCTGCAGACCGCGCGCCATCTGCTTGACGGGCTGGAGGTCGACCCGGAGGCGATGCTCGCCAATCTGGGAAGGTTCGGCGACCTCCCCTCGTCCGAGCAGTTGCTGGCCGGACTGTCCCGGCGGCTGGGTTCGCATGGCGCGCAGCAGTTGCTGCACGAGCTGATCGGCCCCGACACGCGTGACATCGGCGCCGTACTCGTCGCGGCCGGCGCGGCGAGCGCGGCTGAGGTCCAGGAATGGGCCGGGCGTCGGCCGATCGAGGCCGCCGCCGCGATGACCGATCTCGTCGTGCGCCGTGCTCGCGAGGCGCGCAGTACCGAGCCCGCGGAGTGGCCGTGACGTTTCGCCGTTTCCCGCTGGCGCTGCTGCCGACACCGCTGGTCCCCGCCCGCCGGCTCGAGCGGGCGCTCGACGCCCCGCCGATCTGGATCAAGCGCGATGATCTCACCGGATTCGCCACGGCCGGCACCAAGACGCGGCCGTTGGAGTTCCTGATCGGGGACGCGTGCGCGTCCGGCAACGAGGTCATCGTGGCGACCGGCAGCCCGTCGTCGTACCTCTGCGCGGTCGCCGCGCTGGCCGCCCGCACTGCGGGTCTCGGCTGCGACGTGCTCTACCCCGGCGACCCGCCGACGCCGCTGCCGCTCACCGTGCGGGTCGCCCGCGCGGCCGGCGCACGGCTGCGCTTCGACCCGACGCTGGCCCGCGAAGACCTCGACACCGCAGTGGTTCAGTACGCCGACGAGCTGACTTCGTCCGGACGCCCGGCCTACCCGATGCCGCGCGGCGGTGCGACAGCGCTCGGCGCACTCGGGTGCGCGTACGGCGCGCAAGAGCTCGCGGCGCAATGCGCCGACCTGCGCCTGCAGCCTGCTGCCGTCGTCGTGGCGACGGGATCCGGCGGGACGCAGGCCGGGCTTGTCGCGGGCCAGGTCGGTTTCGGCTTGCCGCTGCGGGTGATCGGGGCATCGGTGAGCCGGCCGGTGCACGAGAGCCGCGCGAACGTCCTCGCGTTGGCGCAGGCGTGCGCGCATCTGATGCGCAGGGCCGAGCCGACCCCGTCCGACGTCGACGTCCGCGATGCGCTCGGGCCCGGCTTCGGCGTCGCCGCCGGCGACGACCGCCACAGCGCCGACCTGGCGCTGCGCTGCGAAGGGCTGCTGCTCGACGACACCTACACCGCCAAGGCCATGACCGTCCTGCGTCAGTTGGTGCGTGACGGTATCGCCGGCCCGATCGTCTTCTGGCACACCGGCGGGCACCTGGCAGCGCTGGAGACGCTCGGCCGGGAAGAGGGAGGCAGCGCATGACGCGCCGAAGCGGCCCGCCGATCGGCTCGGCTGCCCCGGAGCTGGTCGAATCCGGGTTCGCGCTCGAGAACGCTGACGCCCCGTTCCTGCACGAGGGCCTCAATCTCGCCGACATCGCGCACGTTCTCGATCTGCGGCGGCGAGAGATCATCCCGTCGCGCGCGGCCCGCGAACTGCTCGCAGTGCTGCTCGAGATTTACCCGACGGATGCGGATGATTTTCCGTACGACCCGCAGTACGGCGAGCCGTACAACTCGCGCGAACGGTTCTTCGTCGAACGGCTCGGTGACGTCGCCGGCTGGCTGCACGCGGGGCGTCCACGGCGAGAGGCGGCGCGGATCGCCTTGCGGCTGTGCCTGCGGAGCCTGCTCCTCGAGCTGGTCGCCGAGATCGCGCGCTCGGCACGTGACGCAACCGCGCTGGCGGCCCGGCACACCACGACGTTGATGCCCGACCAGACGTACCTGCAGCAGGCCCAGCCCTCGACGTTCGGCCATTACGTGCTCTCTTTTGCCTATCCGGTGTTGCGCGACGGAACGCGCCTTCTGGACGAGCTGGACTGGGTCAACCGCAGCCCGGGCGGTGCGGGATGTGTCAACGGCACCCGGCTGCTCGACGACCGAGGCTTCATCGCCAGTGCGCTTGGCTTCGACGACGTCATCGAGCACACCCGTGATGCGATGTGGCAGATCGACGGCCTGATCCACATTCTCGCGAGCGCGGCCAGCCTGCTGTCGACGCAGAGCAAGCTCGCCGAGGACCTGGAGATCTGGTCCAGCAGCGAGTTCGACTTCGTCGACCTCGACGACGCCTATACGCGGTCGAGCATTCTCATGCCGCAGAAGCGCAATCCCTATTCGCTGGCGATAGTGCGGGGTGCCTCGGGCGTGCTGATCGGGCGGCTGACCGGATTCCTCGCCGTTGCGAAAAGCCCGTCTGCGCGCAGCGACAACCTGATCTTCGCCTACGGCGAGGTGCCCCGCGCTCTGGACCTAGCGGTGCGGGTCACCCGGCTGATGACCGGCGTGGTGCGCACCTTGCGCGTCAACGCCGCCCGGATGCGCGAAGAACTCGACGCCGGTTACACGCAGGCGACCGATCTCACCGAGTACATCGTGCAGGCCTGCGACGTCGACTACCGGCGCGCGTACGTCGTGGTCGGTAACGCCGTGCGCGAAGCGAGCAGACTCGGCTTGCCCGGCAGGGACATCACCGGTGAACTCCTCGACGAGACAGCGCTTTCCGAATTCGGCCAGGACTGGGGGCTGACCGGCTGCGACCTGACCGGCGTGCTGGATCCGATGAACATCGTCGCGACACGCACGGCCACCGGCGGCGCGGCGCCATCGACAGTGGCGACGATGATCGCCCAGTGCGAGCAGCGAGCGGACGATCTCGCCTCGGCCGTCGACACCCGCCGCGCGGCTCTCGATCGCGCCACCGAGTCGCTGCTCGCCCGGGCGCGCGCAGCAATGAGCGAAACGGAGGGGCCATGAGCGCGCAACTCCCCAGCGACGTAGGGGTGATCAATATCGGTCTGCCACTGTTCGCTGATGCGGTGCGCGATCAGGGCCGGCCGGTGCAGCATCTGGATTGGCGCATCCCGGCCGGCGGTGACGCCGACGCCGTGGCGGCGCTCGAACAGCTTTATGGCCCGCGGTCCGAGTCGATCGATCGGGCGAACACCGAAGTGCTGCGCCGGCTCGACGAGGGCGCGCCTCTGCTCGTCGACATCGCGACCGCCGCCGACGTCGTCCCGGGCATCGGTCCCCGGACCCTGCTGCACTGCGGACCCGCCATCGCATGGGATGCGGTGTGCGACCCGCTGCGCCGATCGATGCGCGCTGCTGCCGTCGCCGAGGGGTGGGCGAGCGATGTCGAGCACGCCCACCGGCTGCTGGCCGGCGGTGACATTCGCCTTTCCCCGGCGACCGATCACGCCACCGTCGTGCCGATGGCCACGGCGATCGGCCCGTCGATGCCGGTGTTCGTGGTCGACAACGGGTCGGGCGGCACTCGGGCCTACGCGCCGATCAACCAGGGCCCGGGCGAGACGGCATGGTTCGGGCGCGACACCGTCGCTGCCATCGGCCGGTTGGCTTTCCTGCGCGAAGTCGTCGGGCCATTGCTGCGCCAGGTTGTTGCCGCGTCCGGTCCGATCGACGTGCTCGCTCTGGCGGCGCAGGGCGTCCAGATCGGCGACGACATTCATATGCGTACGCAGGGGACGACCAGCCTGCTGATCCGCAACCTGTTGCCTCGACTCGTCGCGCTGCCCAGTCCGGAAGGCGTCGAGCTGGCCCGGTTCCTTTCCGGGAATCACCTGTTCTTCCTCAACCTCGCAATGGCGGCGGCGCGCTCGCTGACGATGGCGGCCGAGCAGGTTCGCGGATCGAGCATTGTCACGACGATGTGCCGTAACGGCACGACGTTCGGCATCCGGCTGGCCGGCGACGACACGCTGTTCGTCAGCGACGCGCCATCGGTCGAGGACGCGATGTACTACCCCGACTACGGACCGGAGACCAGCGCACCCGATATCGGCGACAGCGCGGTACTCGAACTGGTCGGGCTCGGCGGGGCCGCCGCGGCCGGATCACCAGCAGTGGCAGGCTTTCTCGGTGGCCGGATGTCCGACGCGGTCGCGGTGACCGAGGAGATGGCGGTGATCTGCGCGGGCAACAGCAGCCGCTTCAAGCTGCCGACCTGGAACTACCGCGGAACCCCGCTGGGCGTCGATGCTCGTCATGTCGTCGACCTCGGGATCAGTCCCAAGATCACCACAGGCATCCTGCACGCAAGCTCGGGAGTCGGCCAGATCGGCGCCGGAGTGGCGACCGCCCCCATGGCCTGCTTCCGTGCGGCGGTGCTGGCCCTGGCCGCCGCGTCCTGATGTTGAGTGGGGATTCGCGGATGAGCGCGCAGCGCACCGTGTCCGCTCGATGGGACGGCGACCTTCGCGCCGTCGTCGATACCGGCCGCTTCCAGCTCATCGTCGACGAGCCGGAGTCTGCCGGTGGCACTGGTCGTGGCCCGCAGCCGACCGACCTCCTGCTCGCATCGGTTGTGTCCTGCTTCGCGATCGCGATGGCCTACGTGGCCGAGAAGTTCAGCACCGACCTCCCGGACCTACAGGTCACGGCAACTGGCACCTACGACGGACCGCGCTTCTCGGCAATCGCGATATCGCTCACCTCGACGGCTGCGCGTGCGGCGCTGGAACAGCTGATCCCCCAAGCGAAACGCGTCTGCTACGTGACCAACACCCTGCGCCAATCGCCAGAGATCACCATCAGCGTTGCGCCTTCCCGGTAACCCGGCGACGTCAGAACGTGACGTGCGGGTCGTCGCCTCGGTGCGCGTAGTGGTCGCGGACGTGGTCGACGTAGCCCTCGACCAGGCTCGCGACCTTGTTCCAGCGCGGCGATGACGGAGCGATCGAACGCGGCCGGGTGGGAGCGAGCTGCTCGGCACCGAGCACCTCGTCACCGAGGTGATCGAGGCGCTCGGCGGAACAGGCCGACTCCAGTGCGGCGAAGATGCTCTCTTGCCTGTCGGTATGTGCCGCGAATGCCGATTGAAACTCTGCCCACAGGTCGGTGAGCCGCTGTTCGGTGAGGTCAGGATCTTCCAGCTGCTTGAGCTTGGCCTCCAACGCGCGGTCCGCGGCGAAGTTCGTCTCGGCGATGTCGTCGCCGCCGTCGAGGCAATCCCGAACCTCCGGGTAGAGGTACTGCTCCTCGGCAACGAAGTGGCGCACGAGGTTCATGACCGCCTGCTCGCGCTCAGCGGCGGCTTCCTCGTCGTCGCTGGTGGCCGCAGCGCCGGAGAGCAATGCCGCGATCCCGCGATGATCGCTGCGCAGGGCATCCGTCATCGACTGGGACTGGGGATTGGTCATGTTGTGGTCCTTCCGCCGCTGGTCAGCCAGCCTACGGGTCCGAGGGTTTGGCGGCGCCTAACCGGCCCGCCGGCCTATCGCTACGAATACGGGTGCGAACACCTGCGGACGCGTCGCGGCGGCGTCCAGTCGCTGGAAGGCCGCCGCCCAGCGGTCGACGTCGGCAGCCGACGCGGCGCCTTCGGCGACCATCGCGGTACGGGCCGCCCACGAGGGCGGACGTATTCCTGGCATCAACTCCATGATGTTGTACGTGCCGGTGAAACTGACGACTTCGAGGCCCGCGGCACGCAGCAGGCCGGCCAGGCGCAGGCCGATGATGGGATCGTTGCCGCGGGCGGCGTGGAAACGCAGGTAGCGCTCGGAAAGGTCATCCACCTCGGGATCGCTGTCCAACAATCGGATGGCCGTGAGATCGACGTCGACGAGATACACGCTCCCGCCGGGGCGCACCAGCGCCGCGAGGTGATCGACGATCGCTTGCTCGTGGCCGCCGTTGTGCGCCAGCACATGCCGCATCATCGCGACATCGACGCTGCCCGGCTCGATACCTGTCGCAGTGGCATCACCGGCCCGCAACTCGACGTTCGTCGCCGGGCTCTGCGCGAGCAATGCCCGTGCGGTCACGAGGGCCTGCTCGTCTCGCTCAATAGCGACAACCCGCCCGGACGGCCCCACTTCGCCCGCCAGTACAAGGCTCATCGCTGCGGGACCACAGCCGACATCGGCGACGACTGCACCTTCGACGACGCCCGCCGCCTGTAGTTGTTCAGCCTCGAGGTGCAGCGCGGTCACCGCCATCATGCGATACCGCGCCACCTCTTCCTCGCTCATAGCCAAGGCGTACTCGCCCATGAACGTCCCCCTGCACGTGAATCGCCTGCCCGTGGGAACCAACCGTCCCACGGGCAGGAAGGGCACACCAACTGATCCGCCGCAGGTAACGCGTTCAATCGTGTTGTTCGGCGCGTGCTTTCAGCGTTGCCAGGCGAGAATCCCATTGCGCCGCAAGCGACGAGAGCCAGTCGGCGGTCTCGTTGAGTGGCGCGCTGCGCACCTGGAACAGCACCTCACGGCCGGATCGAGCCGAGCTGACCAGGCCGGATTCCTGAAGGACGGCAAGGTGTTTGAGCACCATCTGCCGGCTGATCGGCAATTCACGCCCCAGGGCCGAGGCACTCGCGGCCGGGTACGCGGCCAGCGCCTCGAGCACCTGCCGCCGGGTGGGATCGGCGAGTGCGCCGAGGACCGTCTCGACGCTCATGCGCGGCCGCGGCTCACGCTTCCGCCCGGTTGCCGAGCGAGGACAGCTGCTCGGTCCAGCCGCCGGAGTTCGACTCGATGCTCTGGGTCTTCAGCTCGTCGGCCGCGTCCAGCTGCGAGAATCCGCTCTCGGTCACCGAGACGCGAACCCCGTCATCGGTCGGCGTCACGGTGAATTCGATCAGGGTGGTGCGGCCGGGGGTCAGTTCCCCGCCCGGAAACGCGCTCGACCAGCGGAATGCCGCGTACGACATGGGCCGCAGTTGCACGACCTCGACGGGGAAGCGGCCCCACTTATCCGACTCGCGCACCACGACGCTGCCCGGGGTGCGGTCGGCTTCGACCGCGACGTCGGTCGGCACCCACCATCCGGGCTCGGTGACGAGCTCCCAGACCCGTTCGACGGGTGCGGCGATGGCGATGCTGCGCTCGATGCTGTCCTGCATGGTGGCTCCTTCTATCGGTTGATGTTGTGCAACCACAGAGTTGCACAACAATGAGCCATATGCAACCCCTGAGTTGCAGAACTTTACTGACTCGGGGGTTGACGGTGCGGCATCTGGATGCGTGCCGCAGATCGGCCTACCGTTGGTATGTCTGCCAGGTGTGCTGCGGGTGACAGGAGTCCGAGAGATGACGATCCACCAGTGCCCCAAGTGCGAACTGCGTTTCGACTGGAAGACGGAACTCGACGACCATTGCTGGCACGACCATCCGGACTTCCGCCACGAGTACCCGGCCAAGCCCCTGCCGCCGGTCGCCGACCCGCCTCGCCCCAAGCCGGCGCCCCAGGCGCCACCTCACATCGACGTGGTCGACGGCTTGCTCAGATGGCTGGTGCCGGCTCACCCGCCCGACCACACGGATGTCGACCATGCGCCGAGTGAGCCGGACCGCCACCGCAGCCATCGATAACCGCCCACATTCGCCGTAGTTGTGGAGCGGCCTTGTCTGCCCGGCCCGGGTGCGGCGCTCCACGGCTTCCCATCGGGCTGCTGGACCTGCTCTTGCTCGCGGCTTCGACAGAGACGATCACGGGCGGGCCAGCGCGGAGTCCTGGCGCGGTGACCCGTCGTGCTGATTGGCTGGTCGCGTGGACGATCTGGCCCGGCTGAGCGCGTGCGTGGAGGGGCGGGTCCAGGGTGTGGGCTTCCGCTATTGGGTGCGGTCCCGGGCGCAACGCCTTGGGCTGCGCGGCTGTGCCCTGAACCTGATCGATGGTCGAGTTCGCGTGGTGGTCGAAGGATCGCGGGTGGCGTGCGCGGCGCTGCTCGACGCACTCGGCAGCGACGATGCGCCTGGGTATGTCGACGCGATCGTGCCATCCTGGGGTGAGCCGATCGGGGAAGCGGACGGCTTCAGGGTCGGCTGAGCCGCGAAGTCGCAGAGCGCGAAGTGGGCCTCAAGACAGGCTGCTCGCGACGTCTTCGGCCGTCATGACCTCGACGCCGCGGCCCGGAAATACCGTGCCGACAAAGAAGTCGTGTACTGCCGTGACCGGGTCCGCGCAGACGTCACTCGCAACTCGTACGCGGTAATCCCGATCCGCCGCGTCGTATACCGTCGCGGCGACCATCGCGCTTGTGGCTACGCCCGCGACCACGATCGAGTCGATCCCGCTGCTGCGCAGCACCATGTCGAGGTCCGTGCCGGCGAAGGCGCTCGCCCGGTGCTTGGTCACGACGACGTCGCGGGGCTCGCGGCCCAGGTCGGGATCGAGCTGCACGCCCGCCGAACCTTCGTGATAGTCATCGCCCATAGCGAAGATGGCGTGTACGCCGCGATTTCGCGCCGAGACGTCTGCACCGTTCGCCCGAAGCTGCATGTGCACAAACACGACCAGGTCGCCACGCTCCCGCGCCGTCGTGGCCAGCACGGCCGCACGCGGCACGAGATCGGCCGCGAACGGATAGTTGCGGGTGATGCCGAGCTGAAGATCACCGATGACGATTGCCGACCTCGACACGTTCCTGATACCTCCGGATCACTGCGCGACGCATGCGATTTCTCCGCCCACGCTTGCACAGCACCGCAGACTGCCGCCAGGCCAAATCCGGTGCGGCGGCGGTCAGGCTTTGTGTGCGGTGACGGCGGGAAACGTCCACGAGCCGTCCAGGATCTCGGTGTGGGGTCGGTAGAGCCGGACGATGTAGTTCCAGCCGTCCATGATCGGCACACTGTTGGGTCGGTCGCCATTGCCGAAATGGATGGTGATGGTTGCGTCCTCATTGCGGTGCGCGGTGATGTTGTTGACGCTGACCATGTTGCGCTCGTTGGGGACGAAGTACCCCGCGGTGTTGTAGACCGAGATGGACCAGAACCCGTCGACCGGTACGTCGCCGACGGTGAGTTCGTAGTCGCCGACCGGGAGTTGTGGTTCGACGTTGATGTAGAACGCTTCGCTCTCGGGCAGACCGCCCCACCCAGCGGCCGTGCCGATCAGGTGCCGTACCGGGTCGACGGCATCCTTGGTTCCGAAGGTGTGGGCGAAGCCGTCGATTCCACGGGCGAGGTTGAGCAACGCCTCGCGGGTCGCGTTCATGCTGTCGGCGTCGTAGTCCGGGGGCGCGAAAGGCCGGTTCGACGCGGCGGTGAGCTTGAACTGATCTTGCAGGTGGTTGACGGCCGCGACGTCGGCCGGGTTAGTCGGATCGACGAGGATGCGCGCCGCGATCGCCACGTAGTCGGTGTCGAATGCCTCGACGGTCAACTCGTGCTCGCCGGGCGCGCGGATGATCTCGTTGATGTAGTGGTCCTCGTTGACGACCATCACCGACAGGTACCGGGTGCCGGCGTCGGGCACCGTCAATGTCGCGCCGCCGGCGAGGTCCACGATCGCCGTGCTGTAGAGCGTGTCCCGGTTCATACGGATTACCGGCTGAGCATCCAGCGCCGCTGGAGCCCGGTTATGGATGAGTCGGTTCACCCCACCGGTCGTGCGCAACAAGCCGGCGAACATGCGGTCGGTCTCGGCGCGCACGAAGTTGTCGACGTTGACCTTTTCAGCAGCCATGCCCTCACTGTGGCGCAGGAAAGTTCGGCCGCGGCTCACCCGGCGTGAATGAACCAGCGCTACGCCCGTTCGAGCAGCAATGTGTCCAGGCCGCGGACCAGGCCGGTGTGGGCGGTAACGGCGCGGACGGCGAGCAGGGTGCCGGCCACATAGGGGGTCGGCGTCGAGCCTGCGTCATGGCGGATCGTGAGCCGCTCGTCCGGCAGCGCGAACACGACCTCGGTGGAGACCACGAAGCTGGGCAGGCGCAGCGAGTGGACCTGCGTTCCGGCCACGGTGGCTCCGCGAGCCTCGGGACGCCCGCTCGTCTGCTCGACGGGGAACTGCGTTGCGGTGGCGTTGACGGTGTCCAGCCGCTCGGCCAGTTCGCGGGCGGTTCCGCTGGGTGCGTCCGGCTTGCCGGCCGATGCGTAGTCGATGATTTCTCGGTTGGGCAGGTGGCGTGCGACCACTAGCGCCGCGGCCTGCGCCATCGCCGCGGTGAGCGAGAAGTTGCCGGCAGCGACGACGCCGACTCCGGCGGAGCGAGCGGCTGCATCGATGTCGGCGAAGTCGTCCGCGCTGAGGCCGGACGACCCGATGACGACGGCGACGCCTCGCTCCAGGGCGGCCAGGGTGTTGCTTCGAACCGCGTGGTGTGACGTGAAGTCGACGAGTACCGCGACGCCGTCCACTGCGTCGCTGACGCGCTCGAACACCGGGACGTCGAGACGGTCGCCGCCCCACGCCTGGCCGAGATCTTGTCCGGCAGCAGCCCGGCTCACAGCGGAGCGAAGCGTCAGGTCGTCGGCATCGAGGACAGCCGCGGCCACGGGCCGGCCAGCCCAGCCGGTTGCTCCTGCCACGCACACGGAAAGTGTCATGCAGCGACGGTAACCGGCTGCCCACCGAAAACGCTGAAGACGCTGAAAACCCCTGAGCCCGCTCGGCGCCGATGGGCCGTCGATTAGCCTCAACGGGTGGCTGGACTCGTACTCCCTATCGAGACTGAACGTCTGTGTCTTCGCGCTTATCGTCGCGACGATCTTGAGCCGTTGCTCGACTACTACTCCGATCCGCAGGTGGCGCGTTACATCCCCTGGGAACCGTGGTCTCGCGCCGACGCTGAGGAGCACATCAAGAAGCGCCTGCAGCGAACGGGCATTGACGGGCCGGACTCCGTGCTGTCATTGGTAATCGAACGCGAACAGCGAGTGATTGGCGATGTTGTCCTGTGGCCCGCTGATGAGACGCTCGGGCGGGGCGAGATGGGCTGGGCGCTCAACCCGGTTGCCGTGGGACACGGCTACGCCACGGAAGCCGTGCAGGCGTTGATCGGGGTCGCCTTCGAGACCTACAAGATGCACCGCGTCATCGCCCAACTCGACTCGCGCAACACTGCCTCGGCCAAGGTGTGCGAACGGGTCGGCATGACAAGGGAGGCGCACCTCCGCCAGGACTACTGGGCCAAAGGCGAGTGGACCGACAACGTCATCTATGGGCTGCTCGCGAGTGAGTGGCGAGCCCGCCAGTCGCCGGCCGTCGGCGGGTAGATCCGCCGCTCAGCCGAGCTCGGCGCGTCGGCGGTCAAGCTGGGCGCGTTCCTGCTCGGTGGGGGCCAGCAGCGCTGCTCGGGTCAGCTCGGCAGCAGCCTCGGCGGTGCGCCCGGCCCGCGCCAGCAGCTCGCCCCGGGCGGCGGGCAACGGGTGGTAGTCGGCCAGCCTCGAATCGGACGCGAGCTCGTCCAGTGCCGCGAGCCCGGCCTGCGGGCCGTCAGCCATGCCGATCGCGACGGCCCGGTTGAGCGACACGACCGGCGACGGGTGCAGCGCGAGCAATTCGTCGTATAGCGCGACGATCGCCATCCAGTCGGTGAGTTCCGCTCGCCCGGCCGTGGCGTGGACGGCGGCGAGCTCCGCCTGGATGCGGTAGCCGCCTCGGCCAGGAGCCCGCGCCTGCAACAGAGCGAGCGCTTCGTCGATCGCGTCGCCGTCCCAACGACTGCGGTCCTGGTGCTCGAGCGTGATGAGGTTGCCGTCGACGGTGCGGGCGTCGCGGCGCGAGTGTTGCAGCAGCATCAGCGCGAGCAGGCTGCGGGCCTCGTCGGACTCCGGCATCAGCTCCACCAGCAACCGGCCCAGCCGGATCGCCTCCGCGGCGAGCGCGTTGTCGGCATTCGCGGCCCAACCCGTGGTGAAGACCAGGTAGACGACGGCGAGCACTCCGTCGAGGCGCTCGGGCAGCATGTCGGCGGTGGGCACCCGGTAGGGGATTGCCGCGTTCGCGATCTTGCGCTTCGCCCGCAGTAGCCGCTGGCCGATCGTCGGTTCCGACACGAGAAACGCCCGCCCGACCGCCGCGCTCGTCAGACCGGATACCACCTTCAAGGTGAGCGCTACGCGCGCTTCCAGCGGAAGCGCCGGATGGCAGCACGTGAACATCAGGCGCAGCCGGTCGTCGATCACCGCCGGCGGGGCGTCCTGCTCGCCGCCATGCCGCTCCTGCACCGCGACCTCCGCGAGTTTGGCACCTTCGACGGCCCGCCGGCGGACCACATCAACGGCTCGACGCCGAGCGGTCGTGGTGAGCCATGCCGCCGGATTGGCCGGGATGCCGTCGACCGGCCATCGCCGCAGCGCGCGTTCGCTCGCATCGGCGAACGCGTCCTCGGCAAGATCCCAGTCGCCGAACGCCCGGATCAGTGATGCCACGATCCGCAGCCGCTGCTGCCTAGTGGCATCGGCGAGCGCGCGGCGCACGTCGTCCGCGACCGCGCGCTCGCCCTCCGTCATGCGGATGCGTCGACCTCGGACTCGTCCAACGGCCAGAACGGGCGCAGTTCCAGCCGCCCGTGCGCGGCCATCGGGTGCTCGGCGGCGACGGCGATCGCCTGGTCGAGATCGGCACACTCGAGCACGTCGAATCCGACGATCCACTCCCGCGATTCCGCGAACGGCCCGTCAGTCACCAGCACCTTGCCCTGGCGGCGGCGCACGGTCGTGGCGTCCTCGGCCGGCCTGACCCGGTTGCCCATGACGCGGATGCCGGCAGCATCGTTCTTGTCGCACCACTCCTCGACCGGCACGGTGCCCTCGCCGGTGAGGTCTGGGTCGTTGTCCGGATCAGTTGCGACGAACATCAGATAGCGCATGTCAGCTCCCTCGGTCGATTCGGTCGTTCTACACCGGTACGACGAACGGGAGCCACCGAATCCGACAACTCGTCGCGAGATCGCTTCGCGCTGGGTGGGCAGTTGTGCGCTGGGTGGGCACTTGCAAGTGCCCACCGGCGGCCCAAGTGCCCACCGGCACACCCTCGACGGCAAGCCGCCACGAGTGTCAACTGCGGGCGGTGGCCGCGGTGTTGCGGATGACTTCGTCGGCGCCGACGAGCACGTTGCGCACATGGAGAGCGGCAAGCTCGCTCAGCATGGTGGCCAGCAAGCGGTCGCCGTAGCCTTGCCCGCGCCAGGGGTGGGAAGACGTCGACATCTTGCAGCCGTGCCGCTTGAGTCCGATCGCGCCCACGATCCGGTGTGCGTCGAGCGCGAGTTGCATCGCGGTCCGAATCGTTCCTTGGTGTACTGCTCCCAGCCGGCACGATCGTCCACTGCCAGATCGGTCAGGCGAAGGTGCTCGTTCGCGCAGTCCCGACTTGACGTAGATCGCGCAAGCAGTGCCTTGCCGTTGCCGGCAATCTCCGCATCATTGAGAACGCGGGTAGCTGGAACAGCGAGCGTTCACTGGCGATTGCCAATTCGCAAGGGGGCCCGGACCTCGTGATCATCCCGGCGCGCCATCAGGTCTCGGGCTGATTGTTCGCCTTCAGATGGGCCCGCCACGAGCCCACTCGGGTGATGTCCTGAACGCCGGGCCCCGTCTCCCGGCCGGAACGAACCACCATGCCGAAACTGAATGATCCATCGTCGAGCGTGATGATCGACAGTTCGAGCTCTGGTGGCTCGGTGAACAGCAGATCCCGCAGCTTGTCCATCGGCACGTCGTACAACTCACCGGAGATTCGCGACCCGTCCTCAGTGGCCACGCGAACCAGTCCGGGGAATTCGTCTCGGAATGACAAGAACCGGTACTGCGGCGCGGTGTCTCGGGGCCCGAGGAAATCCGATCCGGCGATATGCGGATGCGCGGCCCCGCCGGACATTCCCTCGCCATTAAGGAACATCAGTGGCACTTTCCGAGTCCTTCCCTAGTCGCTACTGGCAAGCAGTCCGCGAACCTCATGCCGCAACGCGACGCGGGCGCCCGAGATCGCGGCGCTCGACACCGACATCGAGGCGCTACTGTACGTCGCGGCGTCACCGGGGCTCCCGCGTGACCGGTCACCCGCGAGATCCGGTTCCTATGTCGACGGGCCGAGGATTGGAACTGCGATGGCCAGCAATGTTTCGTTGGACGTTGTGGACGAGGTCTTCGCCGAGTTTCACGCGTCCGTCACCACGCCCGGCCTGGCGTATGGCGTGATCACGGGCGGAGCTCTGATCCATTTCGGGTCCTTCGGCGTCGCGGCCGCCGACTCGACGCCGTCGGCGGCGATCAGCGCCGACAGCGTCTTCCGCATCGCCTCCATGACGAAGTCGTTCACTGCGGCGGCGGTGCTGAAACTGCGCGACGAGCAGCGGCTTTCCCTCGACGACACGGTTGCGACGTACGTCCCCGAACTGCGCGGGCAACGGATGCCGACCAGCGACGCGCCAGAGTTGACGATCCGGCACCTGCTGACCATGTCCGGCGGACTGTCGACGGACGACCCCTGGGCCGACCGCCTCGAGTCCATGCCGCGAGATGGCTTCAGCAGGCTCCTCGAGTCCGGTATCACCTTCGCCATGACGCCCGGTACGGGTTACGAATACTCCGATCTCGGATACGCAATCCTGGGCCGTGTCATCGAGGCAGCCGCTAGTCGCCCGTACTGGGAGTTCGTGGGCACCGAGCTGCTCGCGCCCATGGGAATGACGTCCACAACGTTCGACCCGGCCGTGTTCACCGTGGTCACGGGCGATATCACCTGGTCGCTGTCGATAGCCGTCGAGTCCGCCTCGGTCGAGCATCCGACGGTGACGCAATGTTCGCTCGTACCGATTCCGCGCACGAACGTGGACTCCGACTAGCCGCCGGCGCTTCACAATGATCCGGCCAGCAGGTGGGCAGTTGGGCCGCAGGTGGGCACTTGCAAATGCCCACCCAGCGCACAAGTGCCCACCCACCGCGAGGCGCGCACACGCCCGACGAACATCCAGCGAAGGACTATCCGACGGCCTCGTCGGTGTGCTCGTCGCGCATCTCGCGGGCCTGTTTCGGGACGGGCTTCGGGCGGCGCGGCTCGCGCACGCCGGAGCCGCCGCCGCGCTCGATCCAGAGTGTCACCGATGAGCCGGCGGGCACCTTCGCCCCGGACTCCGGACTCTGGTCGGTCACCACTCCGCCCGGCCAGCCCAGGGCGGTGAGTGGTGGCCCGTCCGGATCTGGTCCGACGGCGACGAGATGCTTGTCGAGCAGCACAGTGCGGGCGTCGTCCCACTACATGCCGATGACGTTCGGCACGACCGTGGACGATCGCCTGCGCCGTTCTCGTGCCGACCGCTCGATCAGCGTTTCGGCCGCGGCATCGAGCGCGCGCCCGCTCGACGGGCCGGTCGGCTGCCGCTCCAGGGAATCGTCCAGGTCGCGCCACCGTTCCCAGGCGGACTGCCGGGTGACGCCGAGCCTCGTGGCGATCTCCGCCCATGACTTGCGGTGGCTGCGCGCCGTCCGCACCGCGCCCAACTCGGCCTGATCGAGCAGGCGCCGGACCAGGCCGATATCGGCCAGCGCCGCCAAGGCTCCGTCGCCATCATCGGGGTGTCCGGGTGACGCGGACGGGCCGTCCTGATGCCAGCCGTTGAGCCGTTCCCACGCCTCACGCCCGTCCTGCCACGGGCTGCTACCCTTGCTCATGGCGTCAGGATAGCCTGACGTAGCGCGCCAGGGGGCAGACCGCAGGCTCACCCGCCGGATGTGCGCAGCAGCAACTGGCAGATGGACACCGTGCCGACGACCACGATGAGAGTGCGCAGGATCGCGGGGCTGATCCGCCGGCCCGCGGTGGCCCCGATCTGGCCGCCGATCGCCGAACCCACCGCGAGCAGTGCGACGGTCGTCCAATCGAAGTGCGCGACGATGAGGAAGAACGTTGCGGCGACGGCGTTGACGATGGCGACGAGAACGTTCTTGATCGCATTGAGGCGTTGCATGCTGTCGTCGAGAACCATGCCCATCAGCGACATGTAGATGATTCCCTGGGCCGCCGCGAAGTAGCCGCCGTAGATGCTGGCGAGCGCCAGACCGACGCGCAGCAGCGGACCGTCATTTCGATGAGCGGACATGCCGGCAAGCTCGCGGCGACGCCGAATGCGCTTGCTGATCAGCGGTTGCAGCGCAACCAGAACGAGAGCAGTGCCCACCAGGATCGGCACGATCCGCTCGAAAGCTGAGGCGGGCAGCGCCAGCAGAAGCGTGGCGCCGGTGAAGCCGCCGAGCAAGGCGCCAACGCTCAACCGCAGGATGCGCCGGCGTTGGCCACCGAGTTCGCTTCGGTAGCCGATGGCCCCGCTGATCGCGCCGGGAATGAGGCCGAGCGCGTTGGAGACCGTAGCGGTGATGGGCGGCAGGCCGGTCCCGAGCAGAACCGGGAACGTGATGAGCGTTCCGGAGCCGACGACGGTGTTGATGGTGCCGGCCGCGAGGCCCGCGCCGAAGATGGCGAGAATCTGGTCCGTAGTCACGTCGCGCTCGCTTTCGCGGCCTTACCGTTGTGCCGCGCGGTGCGCTTCGACGGGCCGGAACGCGAGGATGCACGGGTATGCGTCGTTCATGGTGTGGAGCGTAGGAAGCGAATACTTCGGCAGCCGCCGAAGTGTTCAACCCGACACCGACTGCCTTAGCCCTGCTAACCGCTCAGCGAGTAGATGCAGTTAGCGGGCGTGTCCCAGTTGGGCGTCGGCGAGCTGGTCGCCAGCCTGCGGCTCAAGCCGCGCCATGTCACAACCAGCCCCGCCGGGTTGTCCTAACTGCAGTCGCGGCCGTTCCGTCGCGAGGACTTCGCAGAGGAGACAGACGATATGGCCACACTTGCATTCACCCGCCGGGGCTCCGGCGCACCGCTCGTGCTGCTTCACGCTCTCGGCTCTTCGCGCCGGTCCTGGGACCCGGTCATCCCCGGCCTGGCCGAGCACTTCGACGTCATTGCTGTCGACCTACCGGGCTTCGGTGACTCCGAGCCCTTGCCCGCGCAGGTCGAACCGCATCCCGCGGCGCTGGCGGCAGCCGTCGGGGGGTTGCTCGACGATCTCGGCATCACCGATGCGCACATCGCCGGTAACTCGCTCGGCGGGTGGGTGGCGCTCGAATTCGCCCGCACCCGCTCGGTGGCTTCATTGGCCCTGCTCTCACCCGCCGGACTGTGGAAAGCCCGCACCCCGCTGTACTGCCGGGTCAGCCTCCGAATCACCAGATGGCTGGCCGAGCATGCGGCCCGCCCGTTGTCTCGCGTCGTGAACTTCCGGGTCGGACGCCTGCTGGTGCTCGGCCAGACGCACGGGCGGCCGTCCCGGGTCACGCCCGACCAGGCGCGCACGGCCATCCGGGCCATGGGTACCAGCCCCGGCTTCGACGCCGCGCTGAAGGCGACGTTCCATCGCTGTTACCGGTCCGGGCCGATCATCGACGCTTCGGTGTCGGTCGCTTTCGGCTCGCGCGACCTGCTGCTGCCGCGCCGCGCTCGCCGCCTCGACGAGCTCCCGCCCGGCACTCAGGTGGGCGCGCTCCCGGCCTGTGGTCACCTTCCCATGTCAGACAATCCCGCCGCCGTCACCGCGTTCATCATGGCGTCGACGATGCGCGGTGCACCGACGCAGGTGCTGGCTCCCGGACGCCGGGCCTGATGGGCTGGCCTACCTCACCGGCTGGCGGGAATCATGCGTGCGCATAGGGATAAGCGCCTCGTTCCAGAGACTCATCGCCAGCCCCTCGTAGTAACCGAACGGCCGTTGCACCGCTGTGGCCCGGCGCTGGGAGTTGTGGCGGGTGCCCGTGTCGTCAATGGATTGTTCGTCGCGCTGGCGCATTTGCGGCCTCCTTGGATGTGGCGCGCCATCGGCGGCGCGACCGGCTGATTTCAGGATCGCGCCGGTGCGCCACCTTCTGGGTCACCTGCGTGGCTGATCGACCGAATGACGACGAGGTCCACCGATCGGAGGACAACCGCACCGCGTGTGATGCGGTCTAGCGACAGAGCGTCCGCTCGGCCGTCGTGGTGAGGATGTCGATGACCTGCTCGGCCGACAGGCTGCGCCCGGTGTAGAGCGCGTCGAAGCTCCCGAAGCCGGCGAGCATCCACATCACGTCCGCGGCCTGGTCGACGGTGACATCCGGGCGCAGGACGTCCTGCTCGGCCAGTCGCTCCGCCAGGTAGCGCATGCCGCCCCAGCGTCGCTCCTCAAGCCGGGCAATCGCGCCGCCGACCGAGTCCGGGTCCAGCGCGGACATGGAGAAGAGCGCGACGGCGACATCGCGGATCGCTGCGTAGATCTCGATCCCGGCGCGCAGTCCGCCGCGCAGGTGCTCGCGCGCGTCGGGGGCCGCCACTGCCTCGGTCAGTCGGGGAAGGCCGGCGCGTTCCCACAGATCGGTCGTGAGCTCGTCGAACAATCCGGCGCGGGAGCCGAAGATCAGGTAGACCGTCGACCGGGCGACGCCGGCCGCCCGTGCCACCTGGTCGACGCTGACGGGTTGCGTCGGCTCGGTGCGAAGGCGTTGTTCGAGCGCGTCGAGGATTCGGCGCCGGGTCTCCTGCGCCGCTTCGGCGCGGCGCTGTTGCTCGTACTTCCGCGTGGTCACGGCGCCGATCCTACATTTCACTTGACATACTGTCCGATGGAAGACACGCTGTCTTGCGAAAGACAGTCTGTCCGATGGAGTCATGATGGAAGAGATCGAAGTTCCGGTGCTGGTTGTGGGCGCCGGCGTGGCCGGCATGGCGGTTGCCATGACACTTGGCCGGTACGGCGTCGAGTGCCTGCTCGTCGAGCGTCGCGCCGAGCCCTCGACGCTGCCCCGGGCGACCGTGATCAGCACGCGCTCGATGGAACTCGTGCGGTCCTGGGGTCTCGAACACGACGTCCTCGCCGGAGGTGTCGACGCCGAAATGTTGCTGTGGGAATGCGAGACGCTGCGGCTGGCCTCTGCCGGGCGCTCGCACGCCGTCGGCTACCCCAGTCGCGAGCAGGCGGCCGTGGTGAGTCCGAACGCTCCCGCGGTGGTGCCGCAGGACTGGCTCGAGGGCGTGCTGCGCCATCGGCTGACGTCGATGGACGCGGTCGACTTCGAACTCGGTACGCAGGTCGTCGCCGTCACGAACCGGGCCGACGGCGTGCGGGCGACGCTACGAAACCAGCGTGGAGCCGAGCGTGCCGTTTCGGCCCGCCATCTCGTCGCGGCCGACGGCGCCCGTAGCTGGGTGCGCCGCCGGATCGGCATCGCCATGAGCGGCTCGGGCGACCGGTTCGACGGCGCGCAGGTCGTGTTCCGGGCGCCGCTCTGGCCGCTCTTGGGCAGCGTCCGTTACGGGCTCTACGTGACGACCTCGCAACCGCCGGGCGTGTTCCTGCCGGCCGGGCGCGGCGACCGCTGGGTGTACGGACTCAGCGCGGCATTCTCCGAGCTGCCCACCGAGCTGGGCGAGGCGCAGGTCGCCGAGATGATCCGGCGCGGTGCGGGAGTTGCCGACCTGCCAGTGCGGATCGAGCGCATCGGTGCCTTCTCATCCGTGGGCGAGCTGGCGGAGCGGTTCCGGGTCGACAGCACATTCCTCGTCGGCGATGCCGCGCACCGTGTCACACCCCGCGGTGGCACCGGCATGAACGCCGCTCTGCAGAGCGGTCACGACCTCGGCTGGAAGCTGGCCTGGGTCATGCGCGGTTGGTCCGGGCAGCGGCTGCTGGACTCGTACGAGGCGGAGCGTCGCCTCGCCGTCGAGCACAACGTCATCCGATCGACTGACCCGGACGGCAGCCGGCGCCGCGTCGAGGACGAGTTGCACGTCGACCTCGGCGGGCGGCTGGCCCATGCCTGGCTGCCGGCCACGGCGCCTGCGGTGTCGACGCTCGACTTGCTCGGCGCTGGCTGGACGCTGCTTCACGGACCCGCAGGCGGTGCCTGGAATGCCGCGGCAGCAGGCCTACCGGGCCGCACGCCACTAGCGGTACGCCAGCTCGACGCGATGACGGCGCGCGCAGTCGGGGTTCGCGGCGACGGCGCGCTGCTCGCCCGCCCCGACGGCGTACCGGTCGCGGTCTGGGCCTCGTCGGCGGACGCAGCCGCCGAGTTGGCGACGGCCACCGCACGCGCAGCCGTAATCGCCGACGAGTTGACGCGGCCCGCGGCCTAGCGTCACGAGGCGCCGCTGAGGTCGTACTCGAGCAGTGGCCTGACCTCGACGGTGCCGTAGGTCGGCAGCTTGCGCGCCCACTCGAGGGCACTGCCGAGATCCGGGCAGTCCAACAGGTAATACGCCTCGATCTGCGTGCCGCCACCGGCGAACGGCCCCGGCCTGACCGCTTCGCCGCTGCTGACCCCCGTGATGTCGGGCCGCACCGAACGGGCGGCAACAGCGGCCGGTTGCAGCGCGGCACCGTCGACCCGTACGCCGGCCGCGCGGGCCTTGCCGTCGAAGCTCGCCCAGGCATCGATATCAGCCTGATTGCCACCGGAGGCGTCGACGTCGCTCCACATCAGCATCAGAAATCTCATGCCGCGACGGTATGACGCACCTACGACAATTCTGTCCGGCAGTCGCTGGTACGACGGCCCTAGATCGTGACCGCCGCCGCCGCCGCCGCCGTGCGGGCGCCGGCGCTGGCACACGCTTGATCATCTCTGGCGATGCCGCGAGCGATGGCGGATCCAGCAGAGACGATCAAGACCCCGATGGAGAGTCTGGCAGCGTCGCACCCGTACCAGGTCGCGATCCACGGCTGTCCCCTCTAGGGCGACTGCCGCCCGGATGGTTCGGGCGTGACGAGCAGGGTCTTGCCGATGGCGCTGCGGTTTTCGATAGCGGCATGAGCGTCTGCCGCGTTGTCGAGCGGGAACGTCTGGCCGATTGTCGGGTGGATGGCGCCGGACGCGGCGAGCGCGAACGCGTCGTCAATGAGCGCGGCATTCTCCGCCGGGCCACGGCCGATCGCGGAGAGCGGAACGATCGTGATGCCACGCGACGCAGCCTGCTGTTCGTCGATCTTGGGCAATGTCCCGCTGGCGGCGCCGTGGGGCAGGTACCGGCCGCCGGCTTGCACGAGCGCGAACAGCGCCGGGCTGGTGTCACCGCCGACGCCGTCGAAGACGACGTCGACTCCGTCAGGAGCGTGGCGGGCGAGCCGGGCAGCCCAGTCGGCGTCGCGATAGTTGATCGCGACGTCGGCGCCGAGGCTGCGCGCGTGCTCGAGCTTGCGCCGGCTGCCGGCCAGCGCGATGACACGGGCACCGTTGGCTGCGGCGAGCTGCACGAGCAAGCTGCCTACGCCGCCGGCAGCCGCGGTCACGACGACGTTGTCGCCCGAACCTATCTCGGCGGCGCGTGCGAGGCCGACCGCCGTGCGCCCGTCGGCGAGCAGGGCAACCGCAGATTGAAGCTCGAGCCCCGCGGGAAGCCGGTGGAGATTCGCTTCCTCGGCCACCGCGCGGGTGGCGTATCCGCCGCTACCGCCGGTGGCGCTGACTACCGCCGTGCCGATCCAGACCGGGTCGACGTCAGCGCCGACGGCGTCGACGATTCCGCCGACACCGTTACCGATCACCAGGGGAAAGGCGACGTTCGGGCGCGGCGAAGTGCCGGCGCGCAGTTGCGTGTCGATGAACGTGATCGCGGCAACCTGGACCGCGATCAGAACCTGGCCAGGCCCGGGCTCGGGGTCGGGAACGTCTACGGGACGCAGCACTGCAGGTGGGCCGGGACGATCGGCGATGACGGCGCGCATGGTGAGCTCCCTCAGGGATTCGGCGTCTGCTGCTGGTCCAGCATTGTCGCGTTGAGCCGGTCCGGCGCGACCGCGGGCGATCCCTTCGTTGGCATGCCATCATTCATATCAGGCATTATGTTGGCATGCCAACGACCAGCGCTATCGTTCGAGGGGTGTATCAGGCGATGCCGGATGATTCCAGCAGCGGGCGCACGACCAGACATCCGGGCACGACGATCGAGGGGGCCCCTGTCGGATCGCTGCTACTGCAGGTGCTGCGGGCCCACGCCACCGTCGGTACCGAGCTGCTCGGACGTGTGGGGGTTACCCCACCGCACGAGATCGTCCTGCTCTACCTCGACGAACACGGCCCGCAACCGCAGACAGCGCTCGTCCACTACATGGCCCGCGACCGGTCCACGGTGACGAACACCCTGCAGGCCATGGAGCGGGCCGGGCTGGTGAAGCGCTCGGCGGCGCGCGACGACAAGCGGGCAATGGTGGTCCGCCTCACCGCGAAAGGCCGGCGCACCGTGCCCGCTGCGCGATCGGCCTGGCAGGAACTCGAGGCGCTCACCGTCGCCGGCCTCACCGAGCGGCAGCGCAGCGCTCTGACTGCGGCACTCACCATCGTCCGCGACCAACTCAACCAGACGCTCGCGTCCCCGACAGCGGCTCCGAAGAAAGGCGGCGCAACGGCGTGACCACCGCGCAGACAACTCTTGAGGACGTACCAACGAACGCCTGGCCGGTGCGCATCGCGATCATTATCGGCAGCACTCGCGAAGGCAGATTCGGCGGCACCGTCGGCGCATGGTTCACCGCCATAGCCCGCAGCCGCGACGACATCGAGGTCGACCTCATCGATCTGGTCGACGTCGAGCTACCCCTTCGACTGTGCCTCGAGTACGACGCAGCCACGAAGGAATACCTCGATCGCATCGACCAGGCAGATGCCTATGTCGTCATCACGCCCGAGTACAACCACGGCTATCCCGCGTCGCTGAAACAGGCGATCGACCTGCCCCGGGACGAATGGAAGGCAAAGCCGGTTGCCCTGGTCTCGTACGGCGGAACGGCCGGTGGACTGCGTGCGGTCGAGCAACTGCGACCGGTCTTCGCCGAGTTGCACGCCGTCACGGTCCGCAACACCGTCAGCTTCCACGAGTTCTGGAAGCACTTCGACGACTGCGGCGAACTGCGCCAACCAGCCGGGCCCGAGCAGGCGGCCACGCTGATGCTCGACGAGCTCATCTGGTGGGCCACGGCACTGCGCACTGCGCGATCCGTCAGCGCCCCGAAGTTCTGAGCGTTTCGCGTTCCACCGCCTTCACGAGGGTGCGCTCGGCGCCGTAGGGATGTTTCGGGGCGTTGCCGCGTCTGCCACCGTATCGGCGAGCCATTCGGCATCCGTCTCCTCGCGGAACGCGGCGACTGCGGCATCGACCGTCGGGAAGAAATGGCGCGGATCGATCGTGCGGGTAAGGCCGTAGCGTTCGATCTTGCGCCGCACCGGGTCCTTCAGTTCGGCGAACACGAGCGAGACGCCGTCTTTGTTCAGCGCCTCGTCGAGATCCTCGAGCACATCTGACGCGGTCGTGTCGACGTCGGTCATCGGCTCCGCCGCGACCAGAATCCACTTCGGTTTCGGTTCGGCCCGGGCCAGCCGCATGATCTCGTCGCGGAACGTCTTGGCGTTGGCGAAGAACAGCGGAGCGTCGAAGCGGTAGATCACGAGGCCGGGCAGGTGTTTCGCGTCCGGATAGGACTGCACGTCGTGGTAGCCCGCGAGCCCGTCCACGCGGCCCAGCACTGTGTCGTACGGCCACCAGGCCCGTCTGAACACATTGAGAATCGACAGCCCGACAGCTATTGCGATTCCCGGCAGCACCCCGAGCAACGCGACACCGAGGAATGCGGCGATGGAGAGCCCGAACTCGATCTTGCGCTGGTGCCAGAGGCGCACCGTTCCGGGAATGTCGGCGAGCGACAGGGACGCTGTGATCACGACCGCGGCAAGGGCTGGTTGCGGCAGGTTACGGAACAGTCCAGGCACCAACACGATCATGAGAATGATCAGGATTGCGCCGACGACACCGGTCAGTTGCGTCTTGGCGCCGGCGCGTTCGGCTACCGCCGTCCGTGATCCGCTTGTGCTCACCGGGAACCCTTGGAACAGTCCGGCCGCCAGGTTTGCCGTTCCAATCCCGATCATTTCCTGATTGCCGTTGATCTCCTGCCCGCTGCGGGCGGCGAACGACGATGCCGTCGAGATCGTGTCGGCGAGCGAGACCAGTGCGATTCCGAGTGCCCCGCCGACCAGGACGCCCAGGTCATCGAAGTGGATGTCAGGGATCGTGAACGGAGGGAATCCCTTGGGCAGCACCCCGACCAGGCTCACTCCGTGCGAAGCGAGGTCGAAGATCGACGCGGCGGCGATCGACAGCACGACCATGATGAGTACCGCCGGAAATTTTGGCAGCCAGCGTTGCAGCGTCAGGATCACGACGATTCCCGCGATCCCCACTGTGGCAGCGGCAGGAACCGTCTTCCCGTCCGCCACCCCACTGACGAATCCGGTGAGATCACCGAGGAAATTGTCAGAACTGACCTTGAACCCGAACAGTTTCGGCAATTGTCCGACCAGGATCGTCACGGCCAGGCCGTTCATGTAACCGATCATCGTCGGCTTCGACAGCAGATCCGCGACGAATCCGAGTTTCGCGACGGCCGCCAGGACCATGATCACTCCGACCATGATCGCGAGCATCGACGCGAGCGCGATCGCCCGAGCCGGGTCGCCGCCGGATGCAGCGAGCGGCAGGATCGTCGCGGCGATCATCGGCCCGAGCGAGGAATCCGGGCCGAGAACCAGGATGCGCGAAGGGCCCAGCACCGCATAGCCGAGCAGGCACATGATGGACGTGTACAGCCCGGTGATCGGCGGCAGACCCGCAAGCTCGGCATAGGCCATGCCCTGCGGAACCAGGAGAGTGGTCAGTACGACCCCGGCAATAACGTCTTTCATCAGCCATTGACGGCGGTATGTCGATATCACCTGTAGCCCGGGCACCGAGTGGAACATGGACACCACACTTCTGGCTTTGACGACATACCGCGATCTGCAATGTCCCTGCCCCGGCAAGGCAGAGGCATCACCCGCACAGGATGAAGGTCGGGCCGCAATCATTCCGACTGGATGATGCGGCGCATCGGCGTCGGGCGTGCACTGGACCGAGTCCAGCGTTAGGGGTCGCAGATGGTGCTCGAGTACGAGCCAGCCACGTCGAACCTGTTGGCGGTTCCGCAGTGAGCAAGTCGCAGGCCAGGCAGAGTTGGACCTTGACGCCGGTCCAGGGCGTCATCGGACGTCGCGTCGGGATCAGGTACCACTGGATCCAATTTGTCGGCGGTCTCGCGGTCGTATACGTGATCGGCGTCGTCAAGGGCGTCAAGATCGGCCGAGGCCGCAACCCGGGGCGCTCCCGCGGAGCCGACTGACGCTTGCGCATCTGTTGAGTGGTGCGTTTGGCGTTCAGTGGTGCGTTATAACGCACCACTCGGGCTGAAACGCACCACTCAACTGAGGGACGTTGGCTCAACTGGGGGAAGTCGGCCGACGCGGAGAAGGGGGGGCGATGTCCACGGCGACCGATCGTCATGTGCTGACGAGCCGGGCTGCAGGCGCGGCGGCAGCGTTGCTGGCGGGCGCGGCGATCGCGGTGGCGCTCGGGGTCTACGCGAAGGTGCACACGCCGGCGGGCCGTCCGCTGTTCACGCTCGGCTTCTCCGGAATGCTGCAGATGAAGGCGTGGCTCAGTACCGCGGCGGTCGTGCTGCTGGTCGTGCAACTCATCACGGCGATGTGGATGTGGGGCCGGCTGCCGGGCGTCCGGTCCGCGCCGCCGTGGGGCGCGGTGGTGCACCGCTGGAGCGGCAGCATCGCATTCGTGCTGACCCTTCCGGTGGCGTTTCACTGCCTGTGGGCGCTGGGGTTCGGGTCGGTGAGCGCCCGCGTCGTCGTCCACAGCGTGGCCGGATGCATGTTCTACGGCGCGTACGCAGCCAAGATGCTCGGACTGCGGATGCGGGATTCGCCCGGCTGGCTGGTGCCGGCACTCGGCGGCAGCGTGTTCGGCTTGCTCGTGCTGACCTGGTTGACCGCGGCGTTGTGGTTCTTCACGCGATCCGGCGTTCCGCTGATCTGACGCTGGGGGGTGGCTATGTCGCTGGAGGCGCTATCGCGTCGTTCACTGTTACGGGGCATCGTCGTCACACTCGTCGGCGGTGTCGCGGGCTACGTCGTCGCGCGCAGCAGCACCGCGGCCCACGCCAAAGGAGCGACCACGGCAGCCAACGGGTACGGCGCTGCTGCGAACACGGGAGGGCGATCGCTGGCCCGACTCGACCAGGTGCCTGCCTCAGGCGGCCTGATCCTCGACGGGCCGAAGGTCGTGCTGACGCGCGGATCCGGCGACGTGATACATGGATTCTCGGCAGTGTGTACGCATCAGGGCTGCACGGTCAGCGCCGTCGCCAATGACGTCATCACCTGCCCGTGCCACGGCAGCAACTTCGATACGCAGACCGGCGCCGTGGTCAGCGGCCCCGCGCCCCGACCGCTTCCGCCGATCCCGGTCGTCGTCCGCAACGGCGAGATCTTCACGACGTAGGGAGGTCGACCATGTGGTGGCGCGTTCTGCCGACGCTGCTGTGGCTTGCCGCCGCGGGATTTGCGATCGGCGCACTCATCGCTCTGTCGTAGCTCGGCCGGGGCATCAGCGTCTCGACCGCCCTAGTGGCAGGTGGAGCCCGCCGGCACGCCTGCGAAGCGGTCGGCGGTCCAGGCAAGGATGTCGGGCATGGCGCCGTCGTCGATGCCGGTGACCCGGCCGGGAGAGCCCGGATACGTGTCGTGGGCCAGGCCAGGGTAGGTCCGGTAGTTCACGTCGGAACCGAGCCGGCACAGCGACGCCGCTACCGCGGTGGTGGCTGCCTGCGGAATCACGGTGTCCGCCCCGCCTTGGAGCAGCAGCATCGGGCCGCCGACCCCGCCGCGGGGGCGAACACGCGGTCCAGCCGGAGGGCCGGCTCGGTGACCTTGGCGCCAGATGCGACCAGTGGGATGAATCCGCCCAATCCAGGCTGTTCGATCAACGAGGCCAGCAAACCGGGCAGGTCGGCAGCGGGCGAGGTGACCACCGCGCCGAGGGCTGCCCCACCGCCCTGGGAATGGCTCCAGAGCATTGCGGATCGCAGCGGACGGGGTCGGCCGTGGCCGGCGCCGTCGTCATGGTCAGGGCAGTTCCTGCCACAAGCATCTGAACCTCCTTGTGTCGAATCGAACGGCTGTGAGCCAGCGGCTCCGGAATCTGCATTTGGACGGGCGAGGGCGCTGCGATGTGACCAGTTCGGCGCCTCGATTTTGGCGGCGGACGGCGCTCGGCGCGCCCCGGCGGGAGCGGAACTCACTGGTTACGGTGTGCTACCGCGCGGTCGTCGCCGCAGAGGCGAGGCTGCAACGGGCGCGCCGGCGGCCTGGTAATGGAAAGATGCTGACTACCGGCAGCCTGCCGCCGGTGATAACAGCGACGACGCTGGTCCCTGACACCCGTCGGCGGACGGTGCACGCCACTGGTGGATGCCACCAGCGACACATAACCTCTATCAAACGCGGCGGGCCTCCAACTAAACAGATGCTGGAACTGAGCGTTGACGTGAGGAACGTGAGCTTGATGAGCCTGGATTCACTTGCCGGTCAGGTCACCGAGACCGACGAGCAGAGCCTGCAAGCGGTAGCGAACGCTCTCTCGTCGCTGATCAACGGCGACTTCGGGGTCCGCCTCGACTCGCGTGGGGGACTGATCGGCACCCTTGCCGAACGGATCAACCAACTGGCGGCCCTGAACGAGCGGCGAACGCGCGAACTCGTGCGGGTCAGCAAGGTCATCGGCCGCGAGGGGCGGATGACCGAACGGCTCGACGAGGTCGCCGCGGAAGGTGACTGGTACACCGCGTCGGCGACCGTCAACAGCTTGATCGACGACCTGGTCCGCCCCACCACGGAGGTCGCGCGTGTCATCGCGGCGGTGGCCGAGGGTGATCTGAGCCAGCACATGGCGCTCGACATCGCCGGGCAGCCGGTCAAGGGCGAGTTCCTGCGGATCGGCACGACTGTGAACACGATGGTCGATCAGCTCTCGTCCTTCGCCGACGAGGTCACGCGCGTGGCGCGCGAGGTGGGCACCGAGGGCAAGCTCGGTGGCCAGGCTCGGGTGCGCGGAGCGTCGGGCGTGTGGCGCGATCTCACCGAATCGGTGAACTCGATGGCGGGCAACCTGACGAGCCAGGTTCGCAACATCGCCCAGGTGACTACGGCGGTGGCCCAGGGCGACCTGTCGCAGAAGATCACCGTCGACGCCCGGGGCGAGATCCTCGAACTGAAGTCGACCGTGAACACGATGGTCGATCAGCTCTCGTCCTTCGCCGACGAAGTGACGCGCGTGGCGCGCGAGGTGGGCACCGAGGGCCGCCTCGGCGGTCAGGCGCAGGTGCGCGACGTCTCCGGCACCTGGCGCGACCTCACCGACTCGGTGAACTCGATGGCGGGCAACCTGACCAGCCAGGTCCGCAACATCGCCCAGGTGGCAACCGCGGTCGCCCGGGGCGACCTGTCGCAGAAGATCACCGTCGACACCAAGGGCGAGGTCGCCGCGCTCGCCGAGACGCTGAACACGATGGTCGACCAGCTCTCGTCGTTCGCCGACGAAGTGACGCGCGTGGCCCGCGAGGTGGGCACCGAAGGCAAGCTCGGCGGGCAGGCTGACGTGCCGGGCGTCGCCGGCACCTGGAAGGACCTCACCGATTCGGTCAACTCGATGGCGGGCAACCTGACCAGCCAGGTCCGCAACATCGCCCAGATCGTTACCGCCGTCGCCCGGGGCGACCTGACCCAGAAGATCACCGTCGACGCCAAGGGTGAGGTGGCAGCGCTCGCCGAGACGATCAACTCGCTGACCGACACGCTGCAGCTGTTCGCCGAGCAGGTGACCACCGTGGCGCGCGAGGTCGGCACCGAGGGCAAGCTCGGCGGGCAGGCCGAGGTGCCGGGCGTCGCGGGTACCTGGAAGGACCTCACCGAGAACGTCAACGGCATGGCCGCGAACCTCACCGCCCAGGTTCGCGACATCGCCCAGGTCACGACCGCGGTCGCGCAGGGCGACCTGTCGCAGAAGGTGTCCGTCGACGTCAAGGGCGAGACGCTCGAACTGAAGTCGACGATCAACACGATGATCGACCAGCTGTCGTCCTTCGCCGATGAGGTCACTCGTGTGGCGCGCGAGGTGGGCACCGAGGGCAAGCTCGGCGGCCAGGCCCAGGTGCGTGGCGTGAGCGGCACGTGGAAGGACCTCACCGACAACGTCAACTTCATGGCCGGAAACCTGACGAGCCAGGTGCGCAACATCGCCCAGGTCGCGACCGCGGTCGCCCGGGGCGATCTGTCGCAGAAGATCACCGTCGACGCGCAGGGCGAGATTCTCGAACTGAAGTCGACGGTCAACACGATGGTCGATCAGCTTTCGTCGTTCGCCGACGAGGTCACTCGTGTGGCCCGCGAGGTGGGCACCGAGGGCAATCTAGGGGGGCAGGCCCAGGTGCGCGGCGTGCTGGGCACCTGGCGCGATCTCACCGACAACGTCAACTACATGGCGGCCAACCTGACGAGCCAGGTCCGCAACATCGCCCAGGTGACCACGGCGGTCGCGCAGGGCGACCTGTCGCAGAAGATCACCGTCGACACGAAGGGTGAGGTTGCGGCGCTGGCGCAGACCATCAACACGATGGTCGATCAGCTTTCGTCGTTCGCCGACGAGGTGACGCGTGTGGCGCGCGAGGTGGGCACCGAAGGCCGGCTCGGCGGGCAGGCGCAGGTCAAGGGTGTGTCGGGCACCTGGCGCGATCTCACCGACAACGTCAACTACATGGCCGCCAACCTGACCGGGCAGGTGCGCAACATCGCCTCCGTCGCGACCGCTGTGGCTCGTGGCGATCTGGGCCAGAAGATCACCGTCGACGCGCAGGGTGAGATCCTCGAACTGAAGTCGACGGTCAACACGATGGTCGATCAGCTCTCGTCGTTCGCCGACGAGGTCACCCGCGTGGCCCGCGAGGTGGGCACCGAGGGCAAGCTCGCCGGACAGGCGCAGGTCAAGGGTGTGTCGGGCACCTGGCGCGACCTCACCGACTCGGTGAACTTCATGGCCTCCAACCTCACCAGCCAGGTCCGCAACATCGCGCTCGTCACGACGGCGGTCGCCAAGGGCGATCTGTCGCAGAAGATCACCGTCGACGCGCAGGGTGAGATCCTCGACCTGAAGAGCACCGTCAACACGATGGTCGACCAGCTGTCGGCCTTCGCCGCGGAGGTCACCCGCGTGGCCCGTGAGGTGGGCACCGAGGGCAAGCTCGGCGGCCAGGCCGAGGTTGCCGGCGTCAGCGGCACGTGGCGCCACCTCACCGAGAACGTCAACCAACTGGCCGGAAACCTGACCACGCAGGTGCGCGCGATCGCCGAGGTGTCGACCGCGGTGACACGCGGTGACCTGACCCGGTCGATCACGGTCGAGGCGCAGGGCGAGGTGGCCGAACTCAAGGGCAACATCAACCAGATGATCGCCAATCTGCGCAGCACCACCGAGATCAACGCGCAGCAGGACTGGCTCAACAGCAACCTGGCGCGCATCGGCGGGCAACTGCAGGGTCAACGTGACCTGCGCGAGGTCACGCAGATGATTATGAGCGAGGTGACGCCGGTCGTGAACGGCGTGCTCGGCGCGTTCTATGTCGCCGAGCCGACCGACGGAGAGGCCGTGCTGTACCTCGCCGCCAGCTATGGCGGAAGCGACGACCTGCAAGCGACGTTCCGGTTCAACGAGAGCCTGGTGGGGCAATGCGCGGCGGACAAGCGGACGCTGCGGGTATCGAAGGTGCCAGGCGACTACCTGAGCATCAAGAGCGGGCTCGGCGAGGCGCCGCCGGCCGAATTGCTCGTGCTGCCAGTGCTCTTCGAGGAGCAGCTGCTCGGCGTCATCGAACTCGCGTCGTTCCATCCCTTCGAGGACGTGCACGCCCGGTTCCTGGAGCAACTCGTCGAGACCATCGGCGTCGTGCTCAACACGATCATTGCGAACGTCCGCACCGAGGAGCTGCTGGCGCAGTCGCAGCGACTTGCCCAGGAACTGCAGGTGCAATCGGTTGAGCTGCAACGGACGAACGCCGAGCTCGAAGACAAGGCGACCCTGCTCGGCGAGCAGAACCGCAGCATCGAGATCCAGAACCGTGAGATCGAAATGGCGCGCCTCGGGCTGGAGGAGAAGGCCGAGCAGTTGGCCCAGTCGTCGCAGTACAAGTCGGAGTTCCTGGCGAACATGAGCCACGAACTGCGAACCCCGCTGAACAGCCTGCTGATCCTGGCCAAACTGCTTGCCGACAACCCGCACCACAACCTCAGCGAGAAGCAGATCGAGTTCGCGCGCACCATTCACAGCGCGGGCAGCGACCTGCTCGACCTGATCAACGACATCCTCGACCTGTCCAAGATCGAGGCCGGGCGCATGGACATCCACCCCGAGCCGGTCGGACTGGTCGAGGTCGAGCACTACGTCGCGAGCACGTTTCTGCCGCTGGCAGAGGAGCAGGGGCTCGACCTTGTCATCGAGGTGGAGCCCGACCTGCCGACGGCTGTCGAGACCGACACCCAGCGCCTGCACCAGGTGCTCAAGAACCTGCTGTCGAACGCGTTCAAGTTCACCCAGGTCGGTGGTGTGACCCTGGAGATCCGGCGTCCGCATGACCACGAACTGGCCGGGCTGCCGGAGCTTTACGACAGCACCGAGGTGGTCACGTTCAGCGTTACCGACACCGGAATCGGCGTTCCCGGGGACAAGCTGAAACTCATCTTCGAGGCGTTCCAGCAGGCCGACGGCACCACCAGTCGCAAGTACGGAGGCACCGGTCTCGGTTTGTCGATCTCGCGCGAGATCGCCCGGTTGCTCGGTGCGTCGATCGCCGTGAACAGCGTCGTCGGCGCAGGCAGCACGTTCTCGCTCTCGGTGCCGGTCGTCTACGCCGGTATCCACGCCACCGGCGGCTCCGGCGGCGGGCCGGGGTTCGACACGGCCTCGATAGCGGCCGGGCATGTGCCGATGCTGACGGACAAAACCACGTCCGACGGCCCGCTCATCGGCGAGGATCCACTCGAGGGAACCACCGTCCTCATCGTCGACGACGACGTGCGCAACGTCTTCGCCCTCACGAGCGCGCTCGAACTGCACGGCATGACGGTGTTGTACGCGGACAACGGTCGGGACGGGATTCGCCTGCTGCATGAGCGGCATGACATCGACCTCGTCCTGATGGACGTGATGATGCCGGACATGGACGGCAACCAGACGACCGCGCAGATCCGCGGGATGCCGGGACGCGCCGACCTTCCGGTTCTCTTCCTTACTGCCAAGGCAATGCCTGGCGATCGCGACAAGTCACTTGCCGCGGGAGCATCGGACTACATCACGAAACCGGTCGACCTCGGCCGGCTGCTGACCGTGATGCGCAGCTGGCTGGTCGAACGCCCGATCGCCGAGGGCAGTTGATTTGCCGACTGTGCCTGAACGCCTGGCCAAGGTCCTGCTCGTCGATGATCGTGCCGATAACCTCCTTGCGCTGGAGGCGATTCTGCAAGGACTCGGCCAGGAGCTTGTGCAGGCACAGTCCGGTGAGGAGGCGTTGAAGTGGCTTCTCACCGACACGTTCGCGGTGGTGCTGCTCGACGTTCAGATGCCGGGCATGGACGGCTTCGAAACCGCCGAGCGCATCAAGCGCCGGGAAAAGACGCGCGACACCCCCATCGTGTTCATGACCGCCGGTACCAGCAGCGCACACCAGACGATGCGGGGCTACGCCACGGGCGCGGTCGACTACCTGTCGAAACCCTTTGATCCGTGGGTACTTCGCGCCAAGGTGTCCTTCTTCGTCGACCGCTACCTTCGCGATCTGCAGACGGCCCAGCAGATGGCTGCCCTCAGGGAGACGGTGGCTGCGCTCAGCTCGGGCCGGTGCCGGGCGATGGTGGCCCGCGCGCGTCAGGCCCTCGACTCCGGCGACACCACGCTGGCCCGGCGCAGCCTGCGCGAGCTCGACGAACTCCTGGGTGAACCGAGTTGACCGCCGCCGCCCGCCCGAACCGGGCATCGATGACGTTCGACTTACCCGCCGATCTGCGCTCGCCTGCGCTGGCGCGGCGGCACGTGTCGAGGATCCTGCAAGGCCGTCAGCACGAGCCGTTGCTCGACGACGCGCTGCTGCTCGTCACCGAACTCGTCACGAACGCCGTCGTGCACGCGGGCACGTCGGTTCTGCTCAGCATCGACACCACTGGCGACGACAGCGTCCGGATCGAGGTCACCGACCGCAGCCCGGGAACCGCCCCGATACTTCGCGCGCCGACGCCGGACACCTCTGCCGGCGGCCGCGGGCTCATCCTGTTGAACGCACTGGCCACGTCCTGGGGCACCGTGCACCTTGCGATGGCGAAGTCGGTCTGGTTCACCCTTGGCGCGCCGGCAGAACGCGACACGCACGTGCGTCCCGCCGATGACGGCGGCGACGTGCGGGCCTGGCCGGTGATCGGCCGCGATGCGCCCGAGGCCAAGCTGCTGAGCTGGCTGCTGATGCTGGACGCAGGTCCGGCCGCCATGCAACTGGATCCGCCCGTCCTGCTCTCGGAATTGCTGCACCGCCTTTGCGACGCTCTCGAGGTGCAATCGGCGGTACTCGTCGAGGGCCGGCCCGGACGTCCCGATGAATTCGGCGTGCTGGCGCAGCGCGGCGCGCCGATGTCCGCGCCCGACGTGCTGGCCGGGCTCGGCCTGGCGGCAAGCGGGGCCGAGCCGGGTGCCTCTGCGGCCGACCTGCGGTTCTTCTCCGTCGAGGTGGCGCACGACCAGTTGGCCGTGTTGATCCTCGCCCGCGAGCAGCCGCTGACCGAGCTCGACATCGTCGCCGTGCAGATCACCTGCGGTCGGTTGGCCACCGTCCTGCTCGAACAGCGCCTGCAGGAGGCGGCGAACCGCGCACGTGGCAGCGCGGCGCTGCTGGCCGAGGCGAGCGAGTTGCTCGCGGGCACGCTCGACGCCGATCTCGCGCTGAGCCTGACGACCCAACTCGTCGTTCCTCGCTTCGGCGCCTGGGCGGCGGTGTGGTCGATGGACGACCACGGCCCGGTGCTCTCGGCGGTCAGCCATGAGGCCGAAGACGGGGCAGCGCCGATCCGCGAGGCGCTCGCCTCTGCCGAGGGAACGCGGCTTGCCCAGCGCATCGCGGATGTGCTGGCCATGCAGCGTTCGACATTGGTCCAGGCCGCCGACCTGCCGCTGCGCCTGCGCGCTGAGGCCTCCGGCGAATTGATCGGCGTGGCCCTCACGGCACGCCGGCGCATGCTCGGCGTCCTGCTCGTTGCCGCAGCCGGCGCACCAGGGCGCGCCGTCGCTCACGACGCCGAAGCGGCCGGCCTGCTAGCCGACCTCGCAACGAGGGCTGCGGTCGGCATTGACGTCGGCATGCTGTTCAAAGAGCAGCGTGAGGTTGCGCGCGCGCTGCAGGCGAGCCTGCTCCCGCCGGCACTCCCGGTCACGGCTGAGCTGGAATTCGGGGCGCGGTATCTCGCGGCGGGCGACATGAACACCGTCGGCGGCGACTTCTACGACGCTTTCGCTCTTGACGACGGCGACTGGGCGGTCGTGGTCGGTGACGTGTGCGGACGAGGCCCCGAAGCCGCGGCGATCACGGGTCTCGCCCGCAGCGTGCTGCGGGTCTGTCTGCGCGACGGGCGGCCGGCCATGGACGCATACGTCCGGCTCAATCGCGAGATTCTCGACCTGGGGCACCGCAGCCGCTTCTGCACATGCGTCCTCGCCGTGGTGCGCTCCGGGCCTACGCACACGTCCGTCCGGTTGACGATTGCCGGTCACCCGCCGCCGGTGCTGGCCCGTGCGTCCGGGCAGGCGAGCTTCGTCGGGACGATGGGGACGCTCATCGGGGTGATGCCGGAGCTGTCGCTGCACGAGACCGAGGTACTGCTCGGACCGGGCGACGCGCTGGTGCTCTACACCGACGGCGTCACCGAGCGCCGCAAGGGCACGGAGATGCTCGATGATTCGGGCTTGCTGGCAGTCGTCACGAGTGCGATCGGTCAACGGGCAGATCAGATTGCCGCCGCGGTCGAGAAGAAGGTCAGCGAATTCAGCCCCGAGACCGCCCGTGACGACCTTGCCATCGTTGTTGTGCGAAGGCCGATGAGCGCGCAGTTCGAGGCTGGCCGCTAGCGTCGTGCGATAGGTCGGCCGGGTGATTGCGGGCCATGGCCTGCACCCGGGACTTCTCGTCCGCGGACAGCGCCCCGGCAGATACATCCCGACCACGTCTGTCGACGAACAGCGGATCGAGCGTCTCGCATTTGGTGGGGCTTGAGCGCGAGCACCTTCCCGATCCGACCAATCGTCGAGGCTAATAGTCCACTGCGCTCGGCCATCTTCGCCCGCGACCAACGCGTCGCGTTCGGTGGCGTCGACTCCAGCATGGCCACCGCCTGCTCCACCTGCTCGGCGGTGCTGAGTATCCAGAGGTTTCGGCTGCACGCCCTTCGGCGCTCACGTGCCGACCTGGGTAGCACCTGGGCCACGACGCCGGTTCGCTGTGTTCTTGAGCTAGCGGGGGAGTAGTGGGGGCGTGCGGCGCGTCGAATTTGCAGCGCCTCGAATTTGCGGCGCCGAGCGGGCTTTCTGTGCTTTGGGGGTGGGTGTTGCTGAGGCTTCGGGCCTGGGCAGAGCGCAGGTGGCATCTCAGCTCAGCCCCGCGCGTCGTCGTCGTCTGCACGCGCGGGGGCCCGGGCGATTTCAAGATCAACAATCAGGTGCGGCCGCCACTGCCCCACGGGGCTGGGTCAGAACGGGGGCGGATCCGGGTCGCCTGCTGTGGTGCGCGTTGGGCTGGTGTCCACGGGTAGGTGGGGTGGTCGTGTCTCGTAGTGGTGGGTGGTGGGGCTGGTCCAGCGGTAGCTGCCGTTGGTCTGGCGGTCGAGCGTCCAACCGCTCTCGTGCTTGAGTCGGTGATGTCGTTTGCAGAGTGGTTGCAGGTTTTCGGGGTTGGTTGATCCGCCTTGGTTGTGGGGGATGCGGTGGTCGAGATCGCAGCGTTGGGCGGCACGTGAGCACCCTGGGAATGTGCAGGTTTGGTCGCGGGCGATGACGTATTCGGTGAGGTCTTTCGGTGGTCGGTAGGTTTCGCGCCCGTAGTCGAGCAGGGTGTTGGTGGCGGGGTCGGTGAGCAGGCGGCGCCAGGTGCCGGTGTCGTCGGCCGCGAGGCGGCGGGCTAGTGATGCGGGGATGGGTCCGTGCCCGGCCAGTTCGCCGGGTTGCGCGTCGACGCCGAGCAGGGTCGACAGCGCGACGGTCACGTGAACAGCGGGGCGCAGGCCTTGCGCCTTCGGCAGCAGCGGGTCGTGCAACGCCGCGACGCCCAAATCCACCAGCGCGTCGGCGCGGCGCTGATCCGTAGTGCGCGGATCGGTGGCGGAGGTGACTGACGCCAGGCAGTCGACTGCGGTCATGACCGCGGCGGCACCCTCGGCCGGGAGTAGTGCCCATAGTTCGGTCATGCCGTCCTCGCGCGGGGATACGCACACGCGGCGTTCGGTCATCGCCTGCGCGCGTTGTTCTTCGACCCGGGCCGGGTCCAGGGCGTGTACCGCGCGGCGCACGGATCGTTTGAACTCGGCCAGCGTCTGCCCACCGGCACGCGGCAGCACCCGGTCCTGCACCGCGATCGCGGTCTCGTCGTCCAGTCCGTAGGTGGCTTCGGCGAGGGTCATCGCGTGCAGGTAGCTGATCCGGCCCCGGCGTAACGCCCGCCCCGTCTCAGCGAGCGTCCCGGTCAAGGTTTCCGCGACGGCGAGGTGGCGTTGCGCGGTCACCGCCGACAGCCGCAGCGCGCAGCCGACCTCCTCGCGGACCCACCGATCCTCCGACCCATCATCAGCGGCCATCGCGGCCAGGACCTGAGCCTGCACTCCGGAAAGCCACGCCAGGTGCCGCTCCAAAGCGACCAGCACATCGACCCGCCCACCAGGCGACAACACAGCCGGGTCAAGCAGCGACAACGCCCCAACCGCATCCGGACCAGGCGCCTGCCCGGCGAGGCAGGCCGCGGCCTGATCCGGGTCCTCGGTGATCTCCGCGAGACTCAACGGCGGCGGCGCGGCGGGCGGCTGCCACTCGTCGACCTCGAACATGCGTGCGAGTCTACCGCAACGGATGATCACTCGTCGAGCCAGAATCAGCCTATCTGGTAGGAACTTTCGACGCGAGGCAGGCAGGGCACGCAAGGCGGCAGCGCTCGCAAGTGGGCAGGGCACGTGAGAGGTTAGGGCAGGTAAGAGGGTAGGACGCGGAAGGAGGTGGGGTGACTTGGCCGGTTTCGGGGTGTCGCGGGCAATCTAAGCGGGACCCACCTTCCACCGTGGTTGGCAACTATTGGTTGCTCGCGGTGGAGGTTGCGGATGAAGTCACGGGTGGAGCTGTTCGCGGCGATCCGGCGAGATGCGCGGGTCGAGGGGCTCTCGATTCGAGCGTTGGCACGTCGGCACGGCGTCGGACGGCGAACCGTCCGCCAAGCCTTGCCGAGCGCGGAGCCGCCACCGCGCAAACCGCGGATGCGCACCGCGCCGCGGTTGGAGCCGTTCAAGGCGGCGATCGACGCCATGCTGATCGAGGACACGACCGCGCCGCGCAAGCAGCGCCATACCGCCCGTCGGATCCACGCCCGGCTGCTGGACAAGCACGACGCGCAGTTGTTGTCGTACTCGACGGTGCGCGACTACGTCCGCGTTCGTCGCGCTGAGATCGACGTTGCTGAGGGCCGTCGGGTGGAGGTGTTCATCCCGCAGGAGCGTGCACCGGGAGCCGAGGCCGAGGTCGGCTTCGGTGAGGTCTACGTCGTGCTCGCCGGGGTGAAGACGAAGTGCCACATGTTCGTGTTCTGGCTCGCGCACTCCGGGAAGGCGATACATCGGATCTATCCCACTGAGGGGCAGGAAGCGTTCCTGCGGGGACATGTTGAGGCGCTCGACGCGATCGGTGGCGTTCCGACCCGTCACGTCCGCTACGACAACCTGTCCAGTGCCGTGGTCGGCGTGGTGCGCGGCCGCGGACGGCAGCGGGTCGAGAACGAGCGGTGGGTGCTGTTTCAGTCCCACTACGGCTTCGACCCGTTCTTCTACCAGCCCGGCCTGGCGGGCTCGCACGAGAAAGGCGGCGTCGAAGGCGAGGTCGGCCGCTTCCGCCGCACCTGGCTGTCGCCGATGCCGGTCGTCGACAGCCTTTGATGAACTCAATGACCGCATCCGTGGCTGGGAGGCGGTCGAAGACCCGTGCCGGCGGATGCCGTGATCGCCGGTATCACCGCAGCGCTGCAGGTCGGCGCGGTGAGCGCTGACGTCGTCGCGGTCGAGGCGCGCCTGCACGCCAACACGGCGGACGCCGATACAGACCGCGATGCCGCTGCGACCTCGGCGGAACCATTGCGGGCGCAGCGGGTGATCAGCCTGCCCCAACGCCGCCTGGCCGACCCGGCGGCGGTGATCGCGGGGTTGCCGCCGGATCGTCGTCCGCTGCCCTCGGTGGATGCCTATGACCAGTTACTGCCCACCCGCAAGGCCAGCCAGGAGGGTGCTTCATGAGTCCGTCCGTTCCCGCAACCGCGATCACCCCGACCCTGTGCCGCCGCCGCGGCCTCACCGAGGAAGCGGCGAAGACAGCGGTCGATCAGACGTGTCGCCGGCTTCGGTTGCCGACGATGCGCGCGGTGCTCGACGAGGCGCTCAAGGCCGCCGAACGCGAACAGCTGTCCAACCAAGGATTCCTGGCCGAACTGCTGCTGGCAGAGTGCGATGACCGCGACTGACGCTCCTCGATCCGGTGCGTCAACCCGGCGGGATTCCCGCGCGAGAAATGGCTCGGCGACTTCGACTTCGACTTCGACTTCGACTTAACCCGAACATAGACCCGCCACCATCCACACCCTCGCCACCGGCGACTGGATCCGACGCGGGCACCCGCTCTGCCTCATCGGAGACTCCGGCACCGGCAAGAGCCACCTGCTGATCGCGCTCGGCACCGTCGCCGCGGAGAAAGCATTCCGCGTCCGCTACACCCTCGCCACGCGGCTCGTGAACGAACTCGTCGAAGCCGCCGACGAGAAACAACTGGTCAAGACGATCGCGCGTTACGGCCGCGTCGACCTGCTCTGCATCGACGAGCTCGGCTACATGGAACTGGACCGTCGCGGCGCCGAGCTCTCTTCCAGGTCCTCACCGAACGCGAGGAGAAGAACAGCATCGCCATTGCCAGCAACCACGCCTTCTCCGGCTGGGCCAGAACGTTCACCGACCCACGACTCTGCGCCGCCATCGTCGACCGGCTCGCCTTCAACGGCGCCATCATCGAAACCGGCACCGACTCCTACCGCCTTGCACACGGCCAAGGCCAAACGGCCTGAACCCAGGCTCTGAACTAGCCTGCATCGAGTGACCCAGTGCGAGGAATGCGGCTACAACTGGGCGAGCCCGACCGAACACGCCATCGCAGTCGTCGCAGCCTTTCCAGGCCACGTGTCGTCGCTGCTGCACGATCTCGGCGCGCTCGACACGGACGAACGTCTCCGGGCGCGGCCTGCAGCCAGCGTGTGGTCACCGTTCGAATACATCGCGCACGCAGGTGATGCGATCGCCTGGTATGGACAACGGATCGGCCGGGTGGTGACCACCGACCGTCCTACGCTCGAAGGGCTCGACTGGGCAGCCCGAACGGACGCTGAGCGTTACCACGAGCGGCAGCTCCAAGACGTCCTGAGCACGGTGGGACGGCAGTGCGGGCGATTCGCGGCAGACCTGGCCGCACTCACCGCCACTGATTGGGCGCGCGAGGGCACGGGGTCCGACGGCAGCCCTCGCACCATCGCGAACCTGGCCCACCGCGCCGCACATGAAGCCCAACACCACCTGCACGACATTGCGCGCGGTCTGACTGCGCGCAGGCCGAAGAGAACGCTGCTCGTCTCTGACCTCGACGGGACGCTGCTGCGGTCAGACGGAACGCTCGGCGCCCGCACCATCGACACGGTCAACGCCTTCATCGCCGGCGGCGGGTTGTTCACCTACGCCACGGCGAGGTCCTACGCCACCGCGTCCCGCGCCACGAACGGGCTTAATCTCACGCTCCCGGTCATCACCTACGGCGGCGCTGTCATCGTCGATCCCACTTCGGGCAGGCCCCGACCCGCTCAAATGGTCGGCCAGGAGACGGCCCGGGCCGTGATCGAACTGACCGAGACCTCCTCGTCCTTGCAGCCGATCTTGTTCGCCACACACGGCTCACGAGACCGCGTCTGCTGGCTCGCAGGCAAACAGACCGCCGGCCTCGATGCCTTTCTGGCCAAACGGCAAGGCGATTCCAGGCTGATGCCGCTACAGGAGTGGTCAGATATTGACCTCGCAGCGGTGTTCTACATCTCGATCATCGGAGGACATGACCCTCTCGCCGAACTTCGAGAGCTCATTCCGAATGCCGACGTCCACGTCATGTTCTCCCAGGACGTCTACTCGCCAACAGAGTGGTGGATTGAGATCTCAGCGGCCCACGGCACCAAAGCCGCGGCGCTGACCGCGCTAACCCGAGAGCTCGCCGTCGACGAACTCATCTGCTTCGGCGACAACCACAACGACCTACCGATGTTCGCCATCGCGAACCATTCAGTAGCCGTGCGAAATGCCACCTCAGCAGCGCTGGCTGCCGCCACGCAGGTCATCTCGGCGAACGACGACGAGGCCGTCGCTCACTGGATCGCAGACACCTATGGCATCCAAGCCACACCCGCCCGCTGATGGACATCGACAAGGTTCACAAGCTTCGCCGCGACGCTCGCGAACGGGGACGTGAACGGGCCGCGACACGACCGCGCGAGCCGGAGGTGGCTGCTGTCACGGATGGAGACGCCGACGGAACGGCGTTTCGCCGCTACACCACCGACATAGCAGCCGATCCCCGATGGGTCGCCGTTTTCGCTCACGGTGGATACTTCGTGTTCGGCGATCTCGACCTCCAAGACCGTTACTGCCGTCGCCTGGCACGGGCAATCCCCGGAGACGTCATTTCTGTTGACTACGGACTTGCACCCGAACGGTCGGCGACGAACTCCGTCCACGATGCGGTGCGATGTGTTGAGTACGCGCGGTCGAGCACCCCCGGCACGCGCATCGTGCTCTGCGGCGACTCCGCAGGCGGCACCATCGCCTTCCTCGCAGCTGCACGGCTACGAGATGCAGGCCAACCGGTCGAGGCGTTGTTTCTGACGAACCCGAACCTCGACCTAACCTTGGCCAGGTTCAGCACTCAGGCATCAGGCGGCCCAGACCTGACCTTGCTGAAAGAGGCGATCCAGGCCTGGGCAGGAACCGACCCTGCCGGCTCGGGATTCAGCCCACTGAACACGAATCTCCAAGACATGCCACCAACCTTCATCGCCGTCGGTGCACTCGACGCGCTTCGCCCGGAGGCAGAAGCAATGCTGCGGACGCTCCAGGACTCGGACGTCGCAGGTCGACTGCGCATCTTCGACGGCATCGGCCACGGCTTCATGGGCGGTCAGTCGGCGTCAGAGGCTGAAGCGCAGGAGGAGACCCTCACCACCGTCGCAGCGCTTCTCGCATCGCTAGATCAACCCAACCGACGCTGAACCACCTTGACTCCGGTGGGTCCCGCTTGGGTTGCCCTCCTGGGCCCAGCTGAGGTTGACATTCTCAGTGGGGCTCGCAAGAGGCGCACGCAAGAGGGCAGCGCACGCGAGACGGCACGGCGAGCAAGATCGCAAGCCAGCAATAGCGCCGCCCTCGTAGTGCGCCGGCGTCGGGCTCGTCGGGTGCTGACATGATTTCTTGATGGAGATGTCCACCGCATGAACCGATCAGTCCGGGCGGGCGTGCTCGCAATTGGCCTGGCCGCGTTGACGGCGGCCTGCACGTCGACATCCGCAGGCCACCCGGCCGGCCCCACGTCCGGCACCAGCATCGCGAGCTCGTCGCCTCCGGCCAGCACCGCCGCACCGTCCACCTCTCGCGTTTCCACCCGCCCCAGCACACGGGCAGTGCCGAAGCCGAAACCGAAGCCGAAGCCCACGACGCCGTCCCCGACCCGATCGAGCAGGGCGTCGGCGAGTGGTCCCGTCATCGTCATAGACCCTGGCCACAGCCCGAGCATTCAGTCGGTAGACCCCTCGACCGGACTCGTCGATTCCGACTACGCGAACGAGCCGGAGATGCAGGACGTCTTCGCGGTCGCGGAGCTTGCCAAGACTCAACTCGAGGCCGACGGATACCGGGTGGTCATGACGAAGAACAACGTCGATGACCGGGTGTCGCTCGGGCAGCGCGCGGCGGTCGCCAACAAGGTTCATGCCGCGCTGGCGCTCAGCTTGCACGACCAGGCCGGGTCGAACGGCGGAATCCAATTTCAGCAGGGCAACAACACGGTCTACTACCAGTCCGTCGGTGGCTATCGCGAAACGCCGAGCGGCAAGCGAATCACCTTTACCGACCAGGGTGTTGCGGCCACGAGCAAGCGATTCGGCCAGATCTTCCAGACCCAGCGAGCGGCGGCCGAAGGACACAGCATCCGGCTGCAAGGCGACGTCGGCTACGACCTCGGCTCGCGGAATCTGCCGGCCGGCGACATGTGGATGGTGCAGCTACTGGCCAAGGTCCCCTGGATCTACAACGAGGCGGGCGGCAACAGCGCGGGCATGTCAGGGCTCAACTCGTCGGACCGGCAGAAGTACGCACGCGGGATCGTCGCCAGCGTCGAGAAGTGCGTGCCGGTCGGGCGATAGCGGCCTCATTTCGACTGCGGCAGCTTGACCGGGCGGCGCGTACCCCGTGGCGCCGAGGGTGGCGGCACCACCGGCCCGATATCGCCGTCCGGCGCCTCGTCGAGATCGACGATCACCGGCGCGTGGTCGCTCGGGCCGGTGCCCTTGCGCGCATGCCGGTCGACCCACGCTGCCGCGACCCGGCCGGGCACGGATCCGCCTGCCAGGACGAGGTCGATGCGCATCCCGAGGTCCTGGTGGAACATGCCCGCCCGGTAGTCCCAGTAGGTGAAGACGCGCTCGGTCGGCCAGCGATCGCGCACGACATCGTGCAGGCCCAGTTTCAGCAACTCGGCCAGTGCCGCGCGCTCGGGCTCGGTGACGTGGGTCTGGCCGATATAGGCCTGCGGGTCGAACACATCAGCGTCGGCCGGCGCGATGTTCACATCGCCGCACACCATCGCGTCGGGTGGGCCGGCCGCTACCACGTCGCGCAACGCCGTGAGCCACGCCAGCTTGTAGTGGTAGTGCTCAGAATCGGGGACCCGCCCGTTCGGCACGTACACCGAGTGGACGCGGATCCCGCCGCAGGTGGCCGACACCGCCCGCGCCTCCGGGCCGGGGAACCCAGGCGCACCCGGCAGCCCGGTCTCGACATCGTCGAGGCCGACCCGGGACAGAATGGCGACCCCGTTCCACTGCGCCTCGCCGTAGTAGCCGATTGCGTAGTCGCGGCTCGCGAGCTCGGCGCCGAGCAGATCGGCGAACGCTGCGTCGGCGAGCTTCGTCTCTTGCAGGCAAACCACATCCGGTCGGCGCTCGTCCAGCCACGGCAGCAGCCGCGGCATCCGCTGCCTGACCGAGTTCACGTTCCAGGTCGCTACTCGCATCTGGCCAACGTAGCCCGCGGGCCTTCGGTGGACGAACGGCATCAGTCTTTCTGGAACGCCTCCCGGCGCATCATCTGGAACAGCGTGGGCGCACCCTCGGATGTGGTGACCGCGACCGCCTTGCGCACGAATCGCGTGTCGGTCGCCTGTGCCAGCAGGCTCGCGGCGAGATCGGCCCGGCTGGTGAAGATGCCCGGCGCCTGATTTTCGTGCAGTTCGTAGCGGGTTACCTGCGGCGCGTCGAAGAGACCGGACGGCCGCATGATCGTCCACTGCAAGTCGCTGCCGCGCACCAGTTCCTCCATGCGGCGCATGTCGGCGTAGGTCGTCTTGCCGATAGTCGCAGTGACGATCGGCTGCAGGATGCGGTTCAGGAAGAAGCCGCCGTCAGCGTGATGGTGCGGCTCGGTGGCACTCGAACTCACCACGGCCAGCCGCTTGACGCCGTGCTGCGACATCGCGGCTGCGATGTTGCGAACGCCGACGCTGTAGACGTTGATCGGCTTGCGGGTGAACGGCACGCCGAGCGTCGACAACACGACGTCGGCACCCTCGACCGCGCGATCGACGGCCTGCGCGTCATATACGTCGGCCGCAGCGATGCTCAGTCGCTCATGTGCGATCGGGAAGTCGGCCGGTTTCCTGGTTACCGCGACGACCTCGTGACCGGCGGCCAGCGCCTGCTCGGTCAACACCCGGCCGGTCTGCCCGTTGGCTCCGAACACGACGATCCTCATTGGTTACGCTCCTCTTGGCCTGAGATCCAGATATTACGAGTTTCGTAGAATACGACATTCATAGCAGCTGAAAGGGCGGCGATGCAAATGACGGCTCAGCGCACCGGCGCGTCCGGCGCTCGGGAAGCAAGACGGGTCCGCAGACGCCAGATGGCCGACGCCAAGCAGACCCTGCGCGAGCTGCGTATCGAGCTAGCCGTGCTCAATCACCGGATCGGCTCGCAGATCGAGATCAAGGACGTGGACTTCGACTGTCTCGACGTGATCACCCGGCACGGGCCGATCGGTCCGAGCGCACTGGCCCGCCGCGTCGGCGTCCACCTGGCCACGATGACCGGCATCCTCGATCGCCTCGAGAAGGGCGGATGGATCCAGCGCGACCGCGACGAGAACGACCGGCGGGCAGTGCTCGTACGTGGCGTACCCGAAAAGCAGCGCGACATCATCGGCCTCTACGACGGCATGAACCGCTCGCTCGACAAGATCCTCGATACCTATTCCGACGACGAGATCGACCTCATCCTGGACTTCCTGCGGCGATGCACGCAGGCCGGACAGTCCGCCGCGGAGCAGATCCCGAGCGGCGCCGCATAACTGGAGACGCACCGTTCGGTCACGGTAACGGGACGAGGGCATTTCGGCGGGTTGTTCCTATACTCCGGACGTGCGACGACGTGGGTGCGCCACAGTCCTGGCATTGGCGGCCCTCGGGCTGGCCGCTTGCTCGGGCCAATCAGCCAAGGTCCGTCCGGTCGTGCCCGGCGGGCCGGCACCCGTCGCGGCCGACGGCGGGTGGAGCCAGCAGGCAATCGCGTTCGCTGCGACGAGCACGCCGGCCGTCGTCGGTGACATCGCACTCGTCGGCCTCGGCGTCGACGGCACCCAGGTAAGGTCGGCCGCCCTGGACGCACGCACCGGCCGCGTGCTGTGGCAGGTGCACGACAACGCGAATCGCGCCGCCCTGGCGGACGTGTCGACCCGTCCGATCGGCGTCGTCACGTCGTCCGGTCCGGCAGCTATCGAGATCGAGACGGACACGAAGTACGGGTTCCGTCTCGTCGCGCGCGCGGCGCGCACCGGCGCCGTGCTGTGGGCCAAGCCGCTGCCGGCTGGCGACCTTGGACCGGAGTTCGGGCCGCCGATCGGCTGCGGCACAGGCATATGCATCGGCGTCCGGACCGGCAGATCGTCCTCGTTCGAGTCTCTCGACCCCTCCTCCGGCACGCAGCGGTGGCGGCAGCCCGGACCGCCCGAGGGGATTGCCGCGCCGATCTACAGCGGTCATGGCGTCGTCGTCGCGGAGGCGCGAGGTGCGAACATAACCGCGTACGCGACCGCGGACGGTCGACCGATGTGGACGATCACCGCGTCCGCGCTGACGAGGCTGGGCGACGAGCGCGAGCGCACCGGCGGTGGGCCATCGTGGTACCTGCTCGGCAACACCCTTATCGGATCAGGGGATCCGTACGACAGGTCGAGTGCTCTCACCGGCATCGACCTCACGACCGGTGCCGTGCGCTGGACGCGCACGGGGTGGTCGTTCGCGGGTCAGGGCCAGCCGACGGTGAACGATGACGGCGTCACGCTGGCCAGCCGAACTGTCCTTGCGTTCAAGCCGGACAAGCAGCTCGCCGCGTTCGGAGCCGACGGCAAGCCAGATTGGTCCGTGACGTCCGATCGGTTCGGCCGCTTCCGGGGTGGCGCGACTATCGGCTGGGCGCCCGACCTCGGCCAGGTCTGGCTTTCCGACGGAGGTCTCGACTCTGAGGGCCGCGTGACGTCGACTGGTGCGCTGATCCGAACCGGTAATCGCAATCCACTCGTCTGGGTCCCGTCAGACGACCCCCTTCGACGCGCACGCGGAGACGGCTTCGTCGACGTGCAGTTCGTCAACGGTGCGAGGCCCGGTGTGGTCCACGCTGATCCGGCGTGGGCCGGACCGGCTTGCGCCGGGCTGCGCCTGCGCGCTGACTCGTCGGGCGGCCTGTTCGCCCGGCGCGCCGCGTGAGGCCCAGCTCGTAGATCAACCACCGCGATCGGGCCGCCGACCGAGGCGCTAATGGTCGCGGCATACCCCTGAGTGGGCGCTTTCGCCGACATGTTTGCGGTCTGCCATCGCAAGGGACCGTATGTCCGGCGGATCGAATATCCCTTGCCCACAAGGTGATTACTAAAAGTGTTCGACGACCTACCATGCGTGTGGATCACTCGGCCCTTGGAGGGAGTCGGTGGATGAATAGTCCGTCCACACAAGGGGAAACGCTCGCACATGCACCTGTCAGAAGAACGTTTGCCCTCGTTGCCCTGGTAGTTCTGACGTTGGGCTTCGCCGGATTCGTAGGGACCGTCACGGCACGGGCGGCGACAATCACCTTGCCGGACATGAAGATTCTCGTCCCGACAAATCTGATTTCGATCGGCGTAGATCCCACGTCAGGCCACAAGTTGTTGCGATACACCCACATCACCGAGGATGCGGGCACCGGACCGTTCGAGATCGACCCGAGCTACAACTCCGCCACGGGTGTGTCGAGCTTCGTGCAGGCGCTCTACAGCAGTGCCAGCCCGGGTGTCTGGACGCTCGACCACACGGTGCCGCTGGCGATCAACGGTGTGTTCGACAGCCCGAGTGACTACCGTTTCCCGCTCACGCGATTCACGCTCAACAACGTCAACGGTGACGGGACGATCGGCGCCATTGTCAGCACCAGCCCCAAAGCCGAGTACTGCATAACCGGTGACAATCGTGTGGCCGACGTGCCGAACACGCCGGCGCACACGTACCCACCCGTCTCGAACTGCACCGATCCCACCAAGCCGCTCGGATGGAGTGTGGGCTGGGGAGACCAGTACGACCAGACCGACTCCGGCCAGCCGATCGACCTCAACGGCCTGGCCGACGGAACGTACATCCTGCGCGCCATCGTCGACCCGCAGCACGTGCTGACCGAGAGCGACGCCACGAACAATGTGACCGACACGGTGCTGACCATCACCGGTAACGCGGTTACGGCCGGCGCACAGACCCGTCCCACCGTCGTGCCACCCGATGTCGCGCTGCTCAGCCCGACCCAGGGGGCGACCGTCGGGGACACGGTCAACCTGACAGCGACCGCTTCGGCGACTGCGCCCGCCACGATCAGCTCATTGCAATACCTGCTCGACGGCAATCCGCTCGGCGGCCCGCAGACGGTTGCGCCGTACGGCTATACCTGGACGGTCGGAAGCACGCCACCCGGCAATCACCGGCTGAGCGCGCAGGTTACCGATTCGACCGGCACCATCGGCACGTCGCCGGTGGTGACGGTTACCGTGCCGGCCTCGACTCCGCCGGGCGGCCTGGCGATCGACCAGAACGTCACCAAGACCGGGCGCGGCACGATCACCACGGCCGCGTTCTCCACGACCGCCGCGGGCGAAACCTTGGTGGCCTTCGTCGGCTCTGACGGCCCGGCGACGACCGGCGTTCAGAGCGTCACCGTCACTGGCGGCGGCCTCGCGTGGCGACGGGTCAGGCAGGTCAACTCGCAGTACGGCGACGCGGAGGTCTGGACGGCCAGTGCGCCGAATGTGTTGTCGGCGGTCACGGTCAGATCGACGCCGGCGCGCGCCAACTACGACCAGCAACTCAACGTGCTCAGCTTCGTCGGCTCGGCCGGGGTGGGGGCGTCGGCAGGTGCTTCAGCCGGCACCGGTGCGGCCACCGTCAACCTCACCGCCGCCGGCGCAGGATCCCTGTCGTACGCGGTGGGCGAGGACTGGGACCGTGCTGCCGGCCGCACCGCCGGGTCGGGGCAGGCGATCGTCAGCCAGTGGCTCGACGCGACGACCGGGGACACCTTCTGGGTACAGGCCAGAACCGCCCCGAGCTCGAGCGCCGGTGAGCTCGTCACCCTCAACGACACCGCGCCCACAACCGATCGGTGGAACCTGGCCGCCGTCGAAGTGATACCCAGCGGCGCCGCGCCGCCGCCACCGCCCGATACGACGCCGCCTTCGGCTACCGTCACCAATCCGGCGAACGGCCAGACCGTCTCCGGCGCGACGCCGGTCGCCGCTACTGCGAGCGACAACGTGGCCGTGGCATCGGTCCAGTTCCTGCTCGACGGACAACCGCTGGGCAACCCGGTGACCGCGCCGCCGTACGCCATCACATGGGACACCACCTTGACGACCAATGCCGTCCATACGGTGTCGGCGAGAGCTACCGACACGAGCGGCAATGTCGGCACCTCGGCCACGGTGACGGTGACCGTCCAGAATCCGGCCCCGCCGATGACGTGCTTCATCCTGCAGGCGCAACGAAGCGTCCACGGTCATGGCACGGTGACGACCCCGTCGTTCAGCACCGCCATGGCCGGTGAGGTGCTGGTCGCATTCGTCGGGTCCGACGGCCCGCAGACGTCCGGCAGCCAGTCGGTGGCGGTCAGCGGCGCCGGCTTGACCTGGACGCTCGTCAAACGCGCGAACGCCCAGTACGGCGACGCGGAGGTCTGGACGGCCACGGCGCCCGCCGTCCTAACGAACGTCACGGTGCGGTCGACTCCGGTCAGATCCGGATACGACCAGGACCTCACGGTCATCGCCATGGAAGGGACGGTCGGCGTCGGTGCCTCGGTCGCGGGTTCGGCGGCCTCGGGCGCACCCGGCCTGAACGTCACCACAACGGAGGCTGCCTCGCTGGTGCTAGCGGTCGGTCATGACTGGGATAAGGCCACCGCCCGGACTCTGCCCACCGGTCTGGTGATGCTCGACCAATGGCCGGATACCAGCACCGGAGACACATTCTGGAGCGAGTACACGAACCAGACGACGGGCGCCGCCGGCACGGTCGTACACATCGGAGCCACCGCGCCGACCGGCGATAGGTGGAACATGGTTGCTATCGAACTCGAAGGCGACGACGACTGACCCGTCCGCCAACAGAATGCCGGTCAATGTTCGTGCCGCACATTGACCGGCCGGGACCGCTGGGAAGGTGCCCACCATGATGTGCCACATGCCGGCCTGGCACCGTGATTGCGCTCGGCCGCGTCGTCAATGTGTCGATCACATCAGACATTCGTTTCTGCGTGAATGTGCGCCGATATTCCTGGCGGAAATATGGAAGGCCGGCCCATGCTTCGTCGACGCCTGAAATTCATTGACCCGGTAGCGGACGAATACGACGGTAGCGCGATTCCGCTCGGCTGCCTTTTCCCCAGCGTTCTCCTGACGTCGGCCAATGGCTTATCCAACTGGATCTTGTACCAGTCGTGTTCGCCGACGGCATGGCACACCGAACGAGTGCCCGGTGCCGGAAACCGGTGATTGATCGGCTGCGAGAGGTGGCCTCGGCCGACGTGCGGACAGCCCGGAATTCGTGCGCCCCAGTAGGACAGCCGTAGATCGCGACCTGGTACGGCGGCGCTGCCAGATCCCCCGTCGGATCTTGATCATCTCTGCTGGATCCGCCCTCACTCGCGGCTTCGCCAGAGATGATCAATGGCGGGCCAGCGCGGCTGGCCGAGGCCACCCGAGCGGTGGTCGAAGAAACTACGGAGGTAACACTGTCTGTCACTCCGAGTTAGATCCGCGGCAGGGTGATGCGCGGCCATCCAAATCGAGGCCGATCTAAGGTACTTGTAAGGGTTCTCCGTTCTGTGGCGAGTCCTCCGCCTCGGTGCTTCAATTTGGCAAATGACTGAGTCCGCCGGGTATGCGTCGCACCCTTGGGTGCGGTGGTATGCGTCGGGCGTGGCGGAGCAGCTGCACGTCCCGGACGTTGCCCTGACCCAGCTGCTCGATGACGCTGCGCGGGACTTTCCGCGGCGCAAGGCGCTGACGTTCCTGGGTCGCACGATGACCTACCGGGCCCTGGTGAGCACCGTCGACCGATTCGCCGGAGCGCTGTTCGACCTGGGAATTCGCAAGGGCGACCGGGTGGCGTTGATCCTGCCGAACTGCCCGCAGAACGTCATCGCGTTCTTCGCGGTGCTGCGCCTCGGCGCCGTCGTGGTCCAGCACAACCCGCTCTACACCGCCCCGGAGCTGCATCACCAGCTGACCGACAGTGGCGCGACGATGGCGATCGTGTACGACGGCGCCTACGGCCGGCTGGCCGAGGCGCAGGCGGGCACGGACCTGCAGCACGTGATCGTCACGTCGCTGGCCGACTACCTGCCCTCGGGCAAGCGGCTGGCGCTGCGGCTGCCGTTCGGCAGCGTGCGGGAGAAGCGCGAGCAGCTGGTCACGCCGTTGCCGCCCGGCGCGGACCTGATGAAGTTCGACGAGTTGCTGAAGACCGGTGGCCGGCTGATGAGGCAGATGCCGATCACACCGGAGACCGACATCGCGTTGCTGCAGTACACGGGCGGCACGACCGGGCTGCCCAAGGGCGCGATGCTGACCCATCGCAACCTGGTCGCGAACGCCTACCAGGCAATCTCCTGGGACCCCAAAATGCAGCGCGGGCAGGAGACGGTGCTGGCCGCACTGCCGATGTTCCACGTGTACGGCCTGACGATGTGCCTGACGATGAACATGCTGGCGGCCGGCACGTTGGTGTTGCTGCCCACGTTCGACCTCGGCCTGCTGTTCAAGGCGATCGACAGGTGGAAGCCGACGGTGTTCCCCGGGGTGCCGCCGATGTACGACCAGATCGTGCGATCACGGCGCACCAGCAGGCACGATCTGCGATCGATCCGGACGTGCGTGTCCGGCGCGATGCGGCTGCCTCCCGAGACGGTGCGCAAGTTCGAGCAGGTCACCGGCGGTCGGCTGGTGGAAGGTTATGGGCTGACCGAAAGCTCGCCGGTGGCGCTGGCGAACCCGCTGAACGAGAACGCCCGGCCGGGCACGATCGGCGTGGCGGTGCCCGGCACCGACGTGCGGATCGCGGATCCGGAGGACCCGTCGCGCGATGTTCCGTTCGGCGTTGCGGGCGAACTGTGCGTGCGCGGGCCGCAGGTATTCGGCGGCTACTGGCGCCAGCCGGACGACACCGCGTCGATGCTCCGCGACGGCTGGCTGCTGACCGGCGACATCGCGGTGATGGAGGCCGATGGGTTCGTCACGATCGTCGATCGCAAGCGCGACATCATCAACGCCAGCGGGTTCAGCGTCTTCCCGTCCGAGATCGAGGACGTGCTCAACGAGCATCCGGCGGTCGAGTCCTGCGCGGTCGCAGGGGTCCCGCACTTTTACCGGGGCGAGACGGTCAAGGCCTTCGTGGTGATCCGGGCGGGTCAGCAGGTGGCCGAGAAGGAGCTGCACGCCTTCTGCGCAGCCCGGCTGGTGGCGTACAAGATCCCGGCGCTGTTCGAGTTCCGCCAGGACCTGCCGCGCAACATCCTGGGCAAGGTGCTCCGCCGGGTGCTGCGCGACGAGCACGAGGCCGCGCGAAGTCACGCGGCACCGTCCGAGCCCAGGTACACGTTCGAGACGGCCGACACAGGCATCTTCGACGCGGGGAGCTTCGACACGGGAACCTTCGAGACGGGAGTCCTCTACACCGGCAGCCACGTGGCCCAGCACGACAAGCCGAAACCAGCCGCCGCACCCGTCCTGCCGGCCCTCAACGGCAAGCACCTCGACGTCGTCGACTTCTCCGGGCAGTTGGATCCGGCTCGATCGGCCACGGCAGCCCAACCCGGCCTGCCGCTGGCGCAGGCTCCGTCGAATGGGCACCATGCTGCTGGCGCCAGCCTGGTCGACGAGCTGGAGCGGTTGGTCCGGTTGCGCGACGCCGGAGCGCTCACCGATGCCGAATTCCAGGCGGCGAAGGCACAGTTGCTCGGGTAGGTGCGTGAAGCCGGGATAGGCTTCGGGCGCTCATGCCCAACCCGCCTGCATCCAAGCCGTTCCTGCTGCTGTCCATCCGCGCAGAGGATGCGGCCGCTGATGACGAGTACTCGGCCATCATCAGGTTCGGCGGCCTGGATGAATCCCGGCTGCACCGGATCCGGCTGGATCGCGAATCGATCGGCCGCGTCGATCTCGACGACTGGTCCGGCGTCATCCTGGGCGGTGGGCCGTACAACTTCAGCGATCCGTCCGCCGCGAAGTCCGGCGACCAGCGTCGAGCCGAGGCCGAAGTTCTCGCATTGCTCGACGAGGTCGTGGCCCGCGACTTCCCGTTCCTCGGCTGCTGCTACGGCATCGGCGCGCTGGGCACCCACGTCGGTGCGACGGTCGACCGGACCTTCACCGAGCCGATCGGAGCCGTGCCGGTGTCGCTCACGGCCGCCGGGCGTGCCGATGCGTTGCTTGCCGATGTGCCCGATGTGTTCGAGGCATTCGTCGGGCACAAGGAGGCGATCAGCGAGCTACCGCCGGACGCGGTGTTGCTGGCAACGTCGCCCGCGTGCCCGGTTCAGGCTTTCCGGGTCGGCCGCAATGTCTACGCGACGCAATTTCATCCCGAGCTGGACGTTGCCGGAATTTGCACGCGGATCGAGATCTACAAGCACGACGGGTATTTCGACCCGGACGCCGCCGACTCACTCAAGGCGTCGGTGCAGCAATGCCAGGTCGTGCACCCGCCGGCCATCTTGCGCAGCTTCGTGCGGCGGTTTGCGGTTCGATGAGCCGCACGGCGCAACGTTTCCGCCTATAGTCCCGAGTGCTGCTGGAACAGACCCGGCTGACAACCATCGTGGATCTCATCGGAAGTGCCGCCGCAGCGCCGCCCGTCGCAGCCGCTGTGGATGGCTGACTGGGGGGCAACCATGTTCGTCCAGACCGCCGACGACACCGAGATCGGTGCCTGGTTCGATCAGCAACGCGCGTCTTGGGGCTACCTGCCCAACTACGCGCCAGCGTTCGCGAGCCGGCCGGATGTCGCGCGCGCCTGGACGGCGTTGAACACCGCGATCCGCGCGGGCATGGACCGCCGTCGATTCGAGATCGCGACTATCGCCGCGTCACGCGCACTGCGCTGCACCTACTGCGCGGCGGCCCACTCCAAGTTCCTGCGAGATGAATGCGCCGACGACGACACGATGCGGGCGATGGCCGGCGACCCGACCGGCGAGGCGCTCGGGTCGACCGATCGTGCCGTGATCCGGTTCGCCACGCAGGTGGCGACTGATGCCGCATCCGTCACCCAGGCCGACGTCGACGAGTTGCGCCGGGAAGGCCTGTCCGACGCCGACGTGGCCGACATCGTCTTCGCCGTCGCGGCACGCAGCTTCTTCACCCGTGTGCTCGACGGCCTCGGCGTCCTGGCCGACCAGCAGCTCGGTGCCACGTTCGATCCGGTGCTGCGGGAACAGCTGACCGTGGGGCGTCCGATCGCCGATCGCTAGACGTGCTGCTGGGCACGGCGATCAGAGCCGCTTCGCCAGCTTGGCCAGCATCGTGGTGTTGCGCGCAGTCGTCGGGTTGTCGGGCAGTGCCTGCTTCCACCGGTTCGGCCCGAGCGTCGTCTCAGGCGATCTGGAGCGGATGAGCCAATGCACGTCCCGGCCGACCACAACCACCGCGTCGTGGTCGTTCGACATCGCCTCGACCGCCCGCTTCTCCACGGCGGTGAGCCGGGCCAGGGGGAGCAGCGCGAAGTGGGTGTGTCCAGCGGCGATGACTCCGAACGGCTTGGCCGTCGCCATTGCCCTGACCTGCGCTGCCGTGCGAACGAACGTCGTGAGCTCGATGCCGAACACGTCCTCCATCGCCGGCCGGATCACGGCCTCGTGGTCGGTCGCCTTGCCCGTCGCGGTGAACAGCAGATTCCCGCTGTTCGCGTAGCTTTCGACGTCCTCGAAGCCGAGCTCCACCAGGACGTTGCGGGCGGTGGCCATCTCCACCCTCCGCGGGCCGAGGTTCACCGCACGCAGGAATGCCACGTAGCGCGCCACCGCCCGATCTCACCACAGGGGGCAGGCCGTTCAGCTCGCGGCCAGCAGCCGCGCGACCGCGGGTAGGAAGGCGCGATCAACGTCGAGCCAGCCAACGTCGCCCAGTTCGCCGGCCGCCAGCCAGCGCAATTCGTCATGGTCCTGCCGTGCGTGCGGCGCACCGCCGATCGGCTGGGCGGCGTAAACGGCCAGTTCGAGCCCGTCGCGGATCCACGTCCGGCCGATCAGCGTGCCAACCTGCACGTCCAGGCCGAGTTCCTCGCGACATTCGCGGGCCAACGCGTCCGCCTCGGACTCGTGTGGCTCGACCTTGCCTCCCGGAAACTCCCACCTCCCGGCAAGCTCAGCCGGAGCAGTGCGGCGCGCGGCCAGCACGTGCTGATCGCGCACAATCGCCGCGCCGACCACCACCGCCATGCCGCGCAGCCTGCCAGATCGACTCACCCGGGCTCGCTTGCGCCGGGCGACGTTCGGTCGTGGTGCGCTTCGTCGTGGGTGGGCAGTTGTGCGCTGGGTGGGCACTTGTAAGTGCCCACCCGCGGCGGAACTGCCCACCCGCGGGCCACCTGTGGCCGGGGAGCAGATCCGCCGATCTGCTTTGATCGGGGCATGAGAGGAAGGCGTCGATGAGCAACCTCGAGCTTCGACCGGCCGAGGTGGTCTGTGACCCTCCGAGCCAGGCGATGCCGGCCACGGTCGAGGTGCTGGCGGCGCGCACCGTGCCCCTCGGCGGGCCGCGCGCCATGCAGGTGCGCCGCACGCTCCCACAACGGGGGCGATCGCTGATCGGACCGTGGTGCTTCATCGACCACTACGGGCCGAGCAGCACGGCGATGCGCGTGCCCGCGCATCCGCACACGGGCTTGCAGACGATCAGCTGGCTGTTCTCCGGGCGGGTGCAACACCGCGACAGCGCCGGGAATCACGCCCTCATCCGGCCGGGCGAGCTGAACATCATGACGGCGGGGCGCGGCATCAGCCACTCGGAGGTGTCCGTATCGAACTCCACGCCGCTACACGGCGCGCAGTTGTGGGTGGCCTTGCCGGCGGCGGAAAGGTTCGCCGATCCGGCGTTCGCCCAGTACGTCCCGGGGGTGGTGCGTGCGGAAGGATTCGAGGCCCGCGTCTTTCTCGGGACGCTGTTCGGCAGCACGTCGCCGGTGGACGGCTTTTCCCCTTTGGTTGGCGCGGAAATGACGATTGAACCGGGCCGTGTCGCACACGTTCCGCTGGATGTGGCTTTCGAGCACGGCATTCTGGTGGACGCCGGAGCGGTGACCGTCGGCGGCACGGAGGTGACGAGAGGTTCGCTGGCCTACGTCGCGGCCGGGCGGGCGATGATCGAGCTGCGCGCCGGAGCCGGCGAAACGGCGCGGGTGCTGATCGTCGGAGGAACACCGCTCGGTGAGCGGATCGTGATGTGGTGGAACTTCGTCGGCCGCACCCATGACGAGATCGTCGAGTACCGAGCCGACTGGCAGGCAGAGATCAGCGCGGGGTCGCATGGCGGAGGCCGGTTCGGGTTGCCCGACGAAGATGACTCAGATCCGCTGCCCGCACCCGTCCTGCCCAACATCACGCTCAAGCCACGCGGGTGATCATCCATTTGCGGTGAACCGCTTCCGACGCGTGCGTCAGACTTCGCGGGCGGACGAGGAGACCGGGTACGAGAAGAGCGTGCGCAACCTGACCTGGAGCTACGCGGCGTTCCTCTCCGCGGTCCGCGCCGGCGCGACCGGTTAGCGGGCCGTCCAACCCCCGTCCACCGCAATCGTCGTACCAGTTATCAGCGACGCCGCCGGCGAGGCCAGGAAGACGACGGCGCCGGTGACATCGCTCGGTTTGCCGATGCGGTGCAGTGCGGCGATGCGGTCGATGACGTCGGCACGGAACGCCGGATCGCCTAGTGCAGCGTCGGTTCCGGGTGTCTCGATGAATGTCGGTGCGACACAGTTCACCGTTATCCCGTAGCCGCCCCACTCGACGGCCAGGCATCTGGTCAGGTGTGTGATGGCGGCCTTCGTCATGCAGTAGACGGACTCTCCGGGCAACGCCACCAGGCCGGCCTGCGACCCGATGTTGATGATCCGGCCGAAGCCTCGCTGCATCATCGGGGCGGCCGCCGCCTGGCTGGCGAAGAACGTGCCCTTCAGGTTCACCTCGAGTGTCGCGTCGAAATCGTCGACCTGCACCGACTCTGCCTTGCTCACGCGCGCGATGCCGGCGTTGTTCACGAGAATGTCGAGCCCGCCGAACGCGTTCGCCGCGTCATCGACCGCGCCGCGAATCTCTGCGAGGCTGCTCATGTTCATCTGCAGCCGGATGGCCCGCCGGCCCAATGCCTCGATGGCATCGACTGTTTCCGCGCCTGAACGGATGTCGCGCAGGCCGAGCGCCACGTCCGCGCCCGCATGCGCCAGGGCGATTGCGATGGCCTTCCCGAGTCCGCGACCGCTTGCGGTTACCAGTGCGCTCTTGCCCTCGATGGAGAAGTCGGGTCCTTCGTTCATGACGGTCCTCGCGTTCGAGTCGGTTCGTCCGGGACGCTCAAGCCAATCACCTCGTCGCCCGGCGGTGCCTACGCGGCTCGTCCGGAAAGTGACTGGACAGGCCAGTGGCAACCCGGTGACATGGGCTGCTACCGAGGAATCGGGGAAACAGCATGGCTGGCGGGAAATTGCACGCCGACGAGGTCGAGATCGACGCGGCGATGGTGCGTTCGGCTGCCCCGGCTGCCCGGTGCCTCGACGCAGGTAGCAAGGGAGGCGCGGTGGCTGCCGCGCCTTGCCCCGCACCTGCCGCTGGAGATTCCGACTCCACTGGGGACGGGCGTTGCGGGGGAGGGCTACCTCGGGACGTGGTCGATCCAGCGCTGGATCGACGGGCAGGATGCGACAAGCGCGCCCATCGCCGACCCGCATCGCGCGGCCGCCGACCTGGGCGAGTTCGTCACCGCGTTGCAGCGCATCGATCCGGCCGGCGCACCCTTGTCCGGCAGCTTCAGCCGCGGCGTGCCACTGGCTGTTCGTGACGCCTCGACTCGTGCCGCCATCGATACATTGCGCGACCTGGGCGATCACACGTCCGACACCGAATCGCTTGATACCGACGCGTTGCTCGCGGCGTGGCAGTCGGCGCTGGACGCGCCGGTCTGGCACGGCGAGCCCGTGTGGTTCCACGGCGATCTGCTCTCCGGAAACCTGCTTGTGCGCCAAGGGCGATTGAGTGCAGTCATCGACTTCGGGTGCCTCGGCGTGGGCGATCCAGCGTGCGACATCATGGCGGCCTGGACGTTCGTCTGCGCGGCGAATCGCGACACGTTCCGCGCTGCAGCACAGCCGGACGACGCCACCTGGGCACGCGGTCGAGGCTGGGCGCTGTCGGTCGGCCTCATCGCCCTGCCCTACTACCGACACAGCAATCCCGTGTTCGCCAACGTGGCCCGGCGCATGATCGACGAAGTGCTTGCCGGCCAAGGACATCCGCGCAAGTCGCCGCCACAATCCATCAGGTGAGGGCCGGTCTTGGTGGGGGCCTCCGCCCTATTGCTGCGCCCATCGTGGTGATCACCTGCGGATTGCGCACCACCGGCGGTACGCAATCCGCAGGTGATCATGAGCAGATCGGGCGCCGACCCGTCAGCCTGAAGCGGATTGTGACGTCTGTCGTCTTTCTGGGTATAGGACGAAGGTGCAGATCAAGCGTTCACGTCTAGGCAAGGCCGTCACGCTGGCATCGGCAGCGGCGCTCGTCATCTCGTTGGGCATCGTCGCCTCGCCGGCGCTCGCCTCAGCAACCAGCGGTAGCGCCCCGGGTGCGCCCGGCGCCACAAGCGATTGGGTGCCGGGCGACAAGGACGGATTCGGCACGGCGCGTGGCACCAGCAGCAAGGTCTGGTACACGCTCCGCAACGGAGAGTTGAGCGAGATCTACTACCCCCGCATCGACACACCCAGCACAAGAGACACCCAGCTCGTCATAACCGACGGCCACACGTTCACCGATCGCGAGACCACCGACACGGTTCATCACGTGCGTCTGCTCGACCCGAAAAGCCTGACCTACCAACAGATCGACCTTGCGCGATCGGGCAAGTACGTCATCACCAAGACCTACATCACCGACCCGGCGCGCTCCACGGTGCTCGTCGACGTCGAGTTCCGTTCGCTCACCGGCGAGCCGTACCAGGTCTACGTGCTGCACGATCCGGCCCTGACCATGACCGGCGATGACGACACCGGCTCGACGCAGGACGGTGCACTCGTGGCCACCGATGGCACGAACAGCGACGCCGTGATCGTGTCGGGCGGATTCAGCAAGACGTCCAGTGGATATCAGGGCACGAGCGACGGCTGGACCGACCTGGCCGGCGATCACCAGATGGACTGGACGTACACCGCCGACCAGCCGGGCAACGTCGTGCAGATCGGCCGTACGGGCCTGACCGGCCTCGGCGGTCAGCGGCACCTCACTCTCGCGATTGGCTTTGCGGCAACGACTTCGGACGCCGTGTCGACGGCACGCTCGTCGTTGGCGTCCAATTTCAACGCCGTGCAACATGAGTACGGGGCCGGCTGGCACGGCTATCTCGCGACTCTCAAGCCGGTTCCGCGGGCAGCGGCGCATTCTGCGACCGAGTACCACGTATCGCAGATGGTTCTCGCCGCCAGCGAGGACAAGACCTACCGCGGCGGCTTCGTGGCCGCTCCCGGGCGCCCATGGGGTTGGGCGAATGTCTTGCAGTCATTGGCTGTTTACCACGCAGTCTGGTCACGCGATCTCTACGAGATCGCAACTGCCCTTATCGCAATGGGCGATCAGGCCGCAGCCAACCGGGCGCTCGACTACCTGTTCAACGTCCAGCAGAAGCCGGATGGCTCCTACCCGCAGAACAGCAGGCTGTCGGGCGAGCCGGTGTTCGGCGGCTTGCAGATGGACGAGGTGTCCTTCCCGACCGTGCTGGCAGGCCAACTCGGGCGCATCAGTGCGGCCGACTGGCAGCACGTCCGCAAGGCGGAGGACTACGTCGTTGCGAACGGGCCGAGCACGCCGGGCGAGCGCTGGGAGAACGCGGCCGGTTACTCCCCCGCCACCATCGGCGCCGAGATCGCCGGACTCGTCGTCGGGGCCGACATCGCCCGCAAGAACGGTGATACCGCCAGGGCGCAGCACTACCTGCAGGTCGCAGACTCCTGGCGCGACAACCTGGGGCACTGGACCGTCACGACCAACGGCCCCTACAGCAGCAAGCCCTACTTCCTGCGCATCACCTCCGACGGCGATGCCGACGCGGGCACGAAGATCCAACTCTCCGACGGCGGACCGCTGATCGACCAGCGCGAGGTCCTCGACCCGAGCTTCCTCGAACTCGTTCGGCTCGGCGTGCTCTCACCGGATGACCCGCGGGTGCTCAACACGCTGACGCTGGTCGATCAGTACCTGGGTTACTCCACGCCCAACGGGCCGTTCTGGCACCGCGCGAGTTTCGACGGCTATGGCGAGACAAACGACGGCTCGCAATGGGAGCCGACGGACACCGGGTCCGGTATCACGCACGGGCGCGGCTGGCCGTTGCTGACCGGCGAACGCGGCGAGTACCGGCTCGCCGCGGGTCTCGGCGCGCAGACCTATCTCGACACCATCGCCCGGTCCGCCGACAACGAGAGTCAGTTGCTGCCCGAACAGGTGTGGGACGACCAGCCTCCGTCGGGGTCGTCAGCGGCCTTCACGCCGGGTGAGCCGACGCTGTCGGCCACTCCGCTTGCCTGGACGCACGCGCAGTTCATCCGGCTCGCCTGGTCCGTCGACAACGGCGCGCCCGTCGAGACGCCGCAACAGGTCGCGTGCCGCTACTCGAGCCCGGTCTGCGGCCGCTGAACCTTCCCGTCGTTCCCCGTCCCCCCATTGACCCCGTCTTCGCCGTTGAGTGGTGCGTTCGGGCTTGAGTGGTGCGCTACAACGCACCACTCAACGCGTAACGCACCACTCAACGAATACAGCCAACGGATTGAGCCGACGGATTCAGCTCAACGGATCGAGCCGACGGGTTGAGCTAGCGAGAAGGTGATCCCTCTCGCGGCGAATGCGTTGCGCACCAGGGTGGCCGCAGCGGCGCCGTCGCGGGCGAGCGCTTTGTTGTAGGTCGCGTGCGCTGCCGCGCTGAAGGACGTGTCCGGTGCGAAGTCGAACTGGGCGTCGACGATGGTGGTGTCGGCGCGTCGCGAACCGAGTCCCAGCGAGATGTAGCCATTGCGGATGTCCCACAGCGCTCGGCTCCAGATCATGCCGTCGTGGTGCACCTCGCCGGTCATGTCGGCGACGCTCAGGTTCGTGTCCAGACGCCGGATGCAGTGCGGCACGGTGGTGGTGTACGACGTCGAGTCCCAGTCCATCGAGCAGGCCTGGTCGGTGCGGACCGGCCAGCCGTACTGAGCGGCGGCGTCCAGGCCGACGCTGATGCCGAGGTAGTCGCCCCATGCCTCGCCGATCGAGCCGGCCTGCTCGCTGGTGCCGAATCCGGGCACCTGAGCCGCGTGCACGGCGTGGCCGTACTCGTGCACGATGACCTCGGCATCTTCGGCGTCGTCGACGCCGCCCTTGCCGTACCTGATCCGGAACGGCTTGTCGGTCTGGTAGGAGTTGTCGCCGCCGAACTGGTCGACTTTCACCTGCTGTTGCTGGGCATTCACCGGCCGCAGGGTCGAGCCGAATCCGAGTGACTGCAGGTACTCCTGCGCCTGGTTGATCCAGAAGTACGCCATCACCTGCTCGAACTGGTCGTCGTGCCGGTTGTAGACGAACGTGTTGGTGGACGAATAGGCGGGCGTCCCGGTGGCCGACTCGACCCGGACCCACCGGCCGGTAAGCGTGCCGCTGCCGTCGAGGTTGCGCAATTGGACGGTGGCGTACTCGCTGGCCGGCACAGCAATGGCCGAGTCTGACTGGTCAGTCAGGTTCTCGTCACCGCTGGACTGGACCGGATTCACCTTGAACACGCTCGCCGTCCCGGTGCTGGTGCCTGGGGCCGGCTTGGTGGCGTGGGCCGGCGAGGCGACGAGCAATGCCGCGGCAGTGCCAAGCGTGGCCACGATTGCGACCGGCATGAGGCGTGATCGGACCATGGCGTTTCTCCCCGCTGGCAGCCGCTCGTGCGGCTCAGTTGGCTGAAGGTACCCGTCGGACAGGCGTTTCGGCACCCTCCGCCCGGGCAGCACTCAACGGATTGGGACACGGGTGGCGCACGGTGGCAGACTCTCCAGCGTGACATCAGAGACAATTAACGCAGCAGCCGCGGGCACATGGACGCTGGGCGACCTGACGGTCAACCGGCTCGGATTCGGCAGCATGCGCCTTCCGCAGCAGGGCCAAGCGCTGCAGCCCGGCAGTGTGTCGGGCGACCGCGATCGGGCGATCGCCGTGCTGCGCCGGGCGATCGAGCTGGGCGTCAACCACATCGATACGGCCGCGTTCTACTTCTCGCCGCTGCGCTCGGCCAACGAGCTGATCAACAGCGCGCTCGCTCCGTACCCGCAAGACCTTGTCATCACGACGAAAGTCGGGCCGGGGCGGGACCCTTCCGGTGAATGGCTTCCCCTGGCCACCCCGGCGCAGCTGCGCGGCCAGGTCGAGGAGAACCTGCGCCAGCTCGGGCGCGACTACCTCGACGTGGTGAACCTGCGTACGCACGGTCTCGACTCGATTGCCGAGCATTTCGGCGCGCTCGCTGAGCTGCGCGACGCCGGGCTCATCCGGCACCTCGGCCTCTCCAACATCAGGCCGCACCATCTGGCGCAGGCGCAGGCGATCGCGCCGGTCGTGTGCGTGCAGAACTCCCACGGCCTCGGCTACCGGCAGATGCAGGACGAGGTCGTTCGCACCTGCGGCGAGCAGGGCGTCGCGTACGTGCCGTTCTTCGCGATCGCCGGCGCGGGACGTGAGGCGGGCGCTGTCGGCGGCGAACACGATGAGGTAGTCGAGATCGCCCAGGCGCACGAGGCGACGGCCGCGCAGGTCCGCCTGGCGTGGATGCTGCAGCGCGGACCGCATGTGCTCGTCATTCCGGGTACCGGCAATCCGGACCACCTCGTCGAGAACATCGCCGCGGGTGCGCTGCGACTCTCGCCGGACGAGACGGCCCGGCTCGACAAGGTGCACCAGGCTAACGGCTGAGGCGAGTCGGCCGGTCTTCTTATGCTTCCCGGCATGGCCACGCGGGGTCCCACGCCACGTCACGTCGATGAGGAGCGCGAGCGCGTCCTCGGTGGTCTCGGAATCGCGCCGGGCGACGAGTCCGTCTACCGGGCCCTGCTGCGGCACGGATCGGCCGACCTCGCCAAGCTGTCCACGCTGACCAAGATGACGGCGGGCACGCTGCGACGGGTTGTGGCGCGCCTCGAGGACGAAGGCCTGGTCACCCGGCTCACCGGAGGCAAGCTGCGCTTCGTCGCGACATCACCGCACGTGGCGATCCCGGCCATCGCCGCCCGGCGTGAGGAGGAGATCGCCCGCGCCCGGAGCAGCATCGACCTCCTCGCCGGTGAGACTCGTCAACGCGAGGAGTCGCGCCCCGAGGAGCTGATCGAGATCGTCACCGGCCAGGCGGCGGTCGGCCGGAGCTTCACCCAGCTCAACCTCGCGGCGCGCCACGAGGTGCGGGCGCTGGTCCGGCCACCGTTCGCCGCCGACGTGTCGCAGGCGCCCCTCGCGCAGAACACCGCATTGCGGCGCGGCATCAAGGCGCGCGGCATCTACGACGTTTCCGCGTTCGAGACCGCGGGACTGCTCGACGCGGCCCGGCATCTGGTCGAGCAGGGCGAGCAGGCCCGAGTCGGAACGGTGCCGATCAAGCTGGTCATCGTCGACTCCAAGCTCGCGATGCTGCCGCTCATGTCCGGCGATCGCAATGCCGCGCAGAGCGCGGTGGTCGTCCACGAATCCTCGTTGCTCGACGCGCTGATCTCGCTGTTCGAGATGCTGTGGCGCTCGGCCGCGCCGCTGCGCTGGTCCGCGCACGGTGCGCCCGAGTCCGGCGAGCCGCGCGACAGCGTCGACACCGAGATCCTCAGCCTGCTCTCGGCCGGGCTCAAGGACGAGACGGTCGCCCGCCAGCTGGGCCTGAGCCTTCGCACCCTGCAGCGGCGCCTGAGCGAGCTGTTCGAGGGCTTCGAGGCGCGCACCCGTTTCCAGGCGGGTTTCATCGTGTCCCGCGAAGGCATCTTGGACGAGTGACGGCTGGCCTCAACCAGTGAGCCGGTACGCCCGCGGAACCTCCTGGACGACGCTGTTGCCCGCGTCGTCGCTCGCCGTCACGCGCAGCGCCACGTACCCGTTCGTCGCCGCTAGCTCGGGCAGCCTGTAGTGCACGAAGAACTGCCCGTGGTCGAACGGCGCCACCGCGAGTGACGTCCAGGTCGAACCGTCGTCGTAGCTCACCTCGACGGACGGTGTGTGCAGCCGGCCGCCCGTCGAACCGGGCTGGCGCCGAACGCCGAGCATCATCGCGGTCGAGCTTCCCGCGGCGAGCGTGTTGGTCAGGCTGACCGGCACGTCGTAGTCGAGATCGATCAGCGGCAGCGTCGCCTCGCCGGGGCGCGAGTGAAACGTCCACGTCGTCTTCGACGACTGCACCGAGTCGGTGAACACCGGCGCGGGATCGTCCGCGGTCAGCGTGTACGTCGCCGCATCGGCGGGCACGTCGACATCGCAGTTCAGCACGTGGATATCGACGCATCCAGCGAGTGATTCGCCGTTGCGGGAGAGCGTCGTCGTGCCGTGGAACCAGTAGTACGGGACGTCGCTCGTATGCGTCGGGTCGGCATCGGTGTAGCCGGCCAGCCGGATCTGTAGCTTGTCGCCCACCCGGGCTGACACGATGCCCGGACTGATCGGCACTCCGGGGACGACCGGTGCCTTGCCCCACGACGTCGTGGTGGCGCCGCCGGCGTAGATCCGCACGGCATCCCATTGCAGCCACGAGTCCTGCAGCAGCGACTCGCGCCAGGGCACGCCGGCCGTCACGTACTCGGTGCGGGTCACGGCGCCGTGCCAGTCCTCGCCCTCTCGTGCGTCGCTCGCGCAGTAGCCGCAGATCGACCCCCAGGCCGGGTTGCGCCGCTGCCAGAAGCGTTGCTGCTCGCGGGAGTCGTCGGCGTGGTACTCGGTCGTGACCTCGGCCAGCCCGCTCGGCCGGTAGACGGTGTTCGCGCGCACGTGATCGTGCTCGCGAAACGCGAGGTCGTAGAGATATGTCGACGCCGAGGTACCCGACAGGCGCACCTGCACCGCGGACCCGGCCGCCAGCAGCGAGCGCAGCATCGTCCCGTCGTCGTGGCTTATCGCCAGCACCGGGATGTCGGAGAACGCCTCGCCGTAGAACGGCCCGGGCGCAGCGGCCGACACGAGCAGCCCGGTGGCCCCGGCATCCATGGCAGCGGCCGCCTGCTCGTCGAAGGACAGCTCGCCGGTCTGGCGCACCAGCGCGAGCTTGCCGGTCACGTCCAAGCCCGCATAGTCGGACGGGGCGCCCGCCCCGGCGTCGACGACCGCGAGGTCCCGGGTGCCGTCGACGCGGGCCGAACCGTCCATCAGCGCAACGGGCAGGTCGACATGCTTCGGCGACGTGACACTCGCTCGCGCTCGCGGGGACACCAGGCTCCAGTAGCTGTCGAGGTCGCCGTGACCGCGACGGGGCCGATCGAAGGGCAGCACCGACATCGGCACCGCGGGTATCGAGCCGTAGCTGGGCCCGCGCGCGAAGAGCATGGAGTCCTGCAGTGGCAAGTCCAGCTCCGGCCGCTCGACCTGCAGGCCCACGGTCAGGCCGTTCACGTCGACGTCCCGGGGCACGCGGACGTCGAGCGGCTGTGCCTTACGGGCGTCATAGGTGATCGTCGGATTCGGCTGCGCCATCTCCAGTTCCGGGTCGGCGACGACGGTAAGCGCGGTGTTGTAGTCGGTCGACCCGTACGGCGTGCGGATGTAGCCGAGGATCGAGTAGTCGCCCGGCAAGACCTGCACGGTGGTCGATCCGCCGGGTGGCACGGCCACCGCGAGGAACGAGTCGGGGCTGCGCGGGTTGCGCATGATGAAGAAGGCCTCGGCCGGGTCGCCGTTGCGGTCGATCGCGCGGAACGTCGCCTGCACCTCGTCGCCCTGCTTGACGAACCCGACCGTCGTGCGCAGCGACAACCCGTCCGGCCCGGAGGCGACGACGCGTCCGTTGTAGGCCCCCGACGGGCGGCCGTCCAGTTCGACGTCGACCGTCGCCTCGGCGCTGCCACCGGCCGGCACGGTCAGCGTCGCAGGGCTCACCGCGAATGTCCCGGCCGGCGCGGGCTGCGCGGACTGCTCGGTGGCTGCCGCCGTCAACGTCAACGTGACCGGAGCGGCCGAGGTGTTGCGGTAGGTCAGCGTCTTCGTCGCGTGCTGCTTGGCCGACGACGCGAAGTACCCCATGTTCAACGTTCCGGCGTCGACGTAGACGTCCTGGCCGGTCGCGCGGTCGAGGTCGATCCGCCCGCCGCCCTGCGAGTACGCGTCGTAGTACGGGTTGTACGCCGCGGTCGATGTCAGGGCGGCGCGCAGCTGGCTCGCGTCCCAGTCGGGGTGCTGTTGCAGCAGGATCGCGGCGGCGCCCGCAACGTGCGGCGCGGCCATCGAGGTTCCGGACAGCGTCGTGTAGTAGTCACCGACGCGGACGCCGATCTTGCCGTGCGCGGCACGCGCGGCGACGATGTCGCGGCCGGGTGCGGTGACCTCGGGCTTGAGCAGGCCGTCGACCATGCGCGGGCCGCGGCTGGAGAACGAGCTGATGCTGTCGTCGCGGTCGACGCTGCCGACCGCCAGCGCCGAGTCCGCCGCGGCGGGACCGCCGACGGAGTAGTGGTCCGGTCCCTCGTTGCCGGCCGAGACCACGAACAGCGTGCCGGTCTGCGTCGTGAGCTGGTTGACGGCTTGGCTCAGCGGGTCGTTGCCGTCCGGGTAGGTGTTGCCGAGGCTCATGTTGACGATGTCGGCGCCCTGGCTCACGGCCCACTGCATTCCGGAGAGGATCCACGACTCGCGGCCGACTCCCTCGGGGATGCCCGGGCCGACGTAGCCGAGTTGCATCACCTTGCCGTTGAGCAGCTTGGCGCCGTGGGCCACGCCGGTGTAGCGGCCGTCGGACGCCGCGCCCGTTCCGGCGACGATCGACGCCACGTGCGTGCCGTGGCCGACGTTGTCATCGGTGTCCTGTTCGTCGGTGAAGTTCTGCGCGGCGACGACCTGCGTCGCGAGATCTGGATGCGTCGTGTCGATGCCGGTGTCGAGCACGGCGACCTTGACGCCGGCGCCGTCGAATCCGCGCTGCCAGGCCGCCGGGGCGCCGATCTGCACGACGCTGCGATCGAGGCTGGCGTGCACCTGGGCGTCCAGCCAGATGTGCGTCGCGCCGGCGGCCAGCGTGCTGGCGCCGCGGCCCACGATGTGCTGCCAGAACTGCGTCGCGGTCGGCTTGGCCACTTCGGCGGCCACGCCGTCGATGCTCGGAATGCTCTGCGCCACCCGGGCGCCGTTCGGCGCGGCGCGCTGGGCAAGCGCGGACGCTCCGTACTCGATGATGACCGGCAGCGATTGCGTCGCGGCGTCGTCGTAGCCCTGCGCGACCAGCCCGGCCACGTCGAAGAGCTTCTCGTCGACGCGCCCGCTCGCGATCAGCGGCAGGGCATGGTCCGGGATGACGTAGAGCGCGCTCCCGGCCGAGAAGACGTTGAACTCCGTCGTGCCGGGAGCGGTGTCGAGCACGGTCGCGCTGGGGTGCGACCCGGGCGTCACCTCGATGCGGTCGCCGGTCACCAGCGTGACGGTGTGCGGCGCGTCAGCCGCGGCCGCGGGCGCCTGCGGCGGTGATGCGCTCGGCGGGGGAGCGCCGCCCGCTGCCGGCGTGGTCGCCAGCAGCGTGGCGGCCACCGTCCCGAAGACGATCCAGATCCGGCGTCGTCGATCGGTTCGCGGAACTGCTGCACCCGTCATGTGCGTCCCCTGTGATCGTGAGCGTCGCCTGGACATTAGGGACGCGCACGGCGCGCGGGCAATCGACACTTATGGCGAGACGCTGCCGTGACGGAAAACCGCCACACGCGGGGAGCTACTCCAACGCGGTGTTGATGCGGTCGATGAGGCTCTCCCACTGGACCTGCTCGGCCACCGTCAGGTGCTCCGCCTTGTGGGAACGGGTCCACCGCGCGTACGCCTTGGCCAGCTCGTACCTCGAGAACGCCGGGATCTCGTCGCTGAAGATCGCGACGATGGACCGGTCGGGTTGGTCCGCGGCGGTCTCTCGCACGTTCCAGCCGAGATCATCGGCGGCCACACTGACGAGCGTCTCGCGCAGCAGGTCTTCCAGAAGCGGCCTGGTTGCCTTTCCCGTGTAGGCATCCTTGGTGCGCAGGACGTTGCGCTGCCCCAGCGTGCGCACCAGGTTGTCCTGCCGCGCCGCGTTGTCGCCGGTGGCGTCCGAGTCGAGCAGCGCGGCGACCTTGAGCTTGCTCGCGTGCAGGATCGTCGCGTAGTAGACGAGCTTTCCGGCGCTACCCGCCGAATGCATCGACACCTGGTCGTGCAGGCCGATGATCGCGGCCTCGCGCAGCAGGTGCGACGTGGCATCGACATACCAGTAGTCGGTGAGGCTCTCCAGCACGAGGTTGCGCTGCTCGGTGAACATGCTCTGCGCGAGGTCGTAGCCCAACGACTCCTGCAGCGGCACCACCGAGACCGGATCCGCGGCGGTGATCGTCGTGTGCACCTTCGTGCCGGAGACCCGATCAACCATCTCGACGAGACGGACGATGTCGAGCTCGTCCGGGCCGACCAGGAACGGCGAGTGCGTCGTGAAGATCATCTGACTGCGCGCAGCGAGCCGGCTCAGCGTCGATCGGAAGTTTCGCTGCTTGAGGCCGTGCAGGCTCAGGCCCGGCTCGTCGAGCAGCAGGATCGCGTTCGCGTGCCGGCCCGCCGATTCGGCGAAGAACACGGTGAAGAAGGAGACCAGCCACTGGAATCCCTCTGAACGCTGGTCGAGTTCGATCTCGACGCCGAGCTCGTCCTCGACGACGACCTTGAGGTACTGGCCGTCGGCCAGCACGCGCAGCCGGTCGGCTTCTGGCCGGTCGGGATTCGGGCTCCAGACGCGGCGGATCTCGTTGGTGAGGCGAACGCTCGCCGCGTTGAGCTGGTAGGCCCGCCGGTCGAGCTGGTCGCGGTACCGTTTGAGCGCCTCGGTGTCGTTCGCGGCGGGCTCGGCTACCCGGCCGAGGTCTGACAGCTCGCGGGCGCTGAAGCCGAGCAGCTTCATCAGGCATTCGTTGCCGTAGTCGTACTGGTCGTCATCGAGAATGTCGGACTCGAGACGCGTCGCCAGGTGCTCGAGATGGATCAGGGGCCGCACTCGGACGTAGTTGCTGAACATGATGAACGTCGGGACGAGACCCTCGAGCGTCGACAGCGCGTCCGCGTAGACCTCGGGTTCGTCGGAGATCGCGACCAGACTGTCGTAACGCTCTCGCTCGACCGCGTTCGATTCGTCGACGAGCGGTGCCACCTCGTCGAGCCACGCGCGCAGGTCGGCGGCCATCTCGACGGTGAGGATGTCGCCTTCGGCCCAGTCGGAGGTGACCGCTTCGAGTTCGCCGCTCGGTAAGACGCGCTCGGGCTCGGGCTCGGGCGGCTCGCTCGGGACGGTTTGAACCTGCGCGGGGGCGTGAACCGCCGGCTCGGGCTCGAACTGCGACGCGGTGGTGTCCGGCGACGCGGTGGTGTCCGGCGACGCGGTGGTGTCCGGCGACGCGGTGGTGTCCGGTGACGCGGTGTTGTCCGGCGATGCGGCCGGAACCGGCGCGGCGGCAGCCTGGCGTCCGTCGGCGTGTGCGGCCAGGCGCGCCAGTTCGTCCGCGAGCGCCGCCGTGTACGCCGGCCGCTCCGGGCCGCCCTCGATCCGGTGCCACGAGCTGTTGTCGAGCCGGCGCCCGCACAGGTACGTGGCGTCCTCGTACCCCGGAGGTAACTCGGCGATGTCGACCGGATCCAAGCCGAACCTGGCCGAGACGACGTCGACGCTTTCCGGGTCGGCCCGACTGATCGTGAAGTCGCTGAATTCCGAGCGCGGGTAGTCGCGAAGCGAGTCGAATCCGGCGACGCCTTCGGGCGCGCGTATCTGCTGAAGTGCTTGCAGAATGGCTGTCTTGCCGGCCTCGTTGGCGCCGACGAAGATCGTTTTCGCCGCCTCGATGTCGAACCATCCGGTGTCGCGGATGCACCGATACTTCTGCACGCGCGCAGCGACGAGACGCATGAACCTGATGTACTCCTGTCCCTGATCGAAACCCAAATCTACCGGCGACTCGTCACCGGCAGGTGCAGATCGATTTGGACGGCAATAATCGGGCCCGCGGATGCGCACGTGTTCCTGCGACTGTCCGACTCACGGCGTCAAAACTAGCAGGATCGATACGCCGGCCGACTGCCGTTAGCGCCCGGCGTGCGCTGCACAAAGCGCAGGTGATCATCGAGGGGTGAGCGTGCGCCGCCGCCGCCGCCGCCGCCGCCGCCGCTGCCGCTGCCGCCGCCGCGGCCGCTGCCGCCGCTGCCGCCGCTGGCGAACGAGCCGAGCCCGGTCCGGTCGCGTGCCGGTGGCGGGTGATCACATGCGGGTTGCCTACCGCGGGCGGTGCGCAAAGCGCAGATGATCATCGAGGGGGTGAGCGTGCAGCGCCGCTATCGCTGCCGCCGCCGCTGTGAACCGAGCCCGGCCCGACCGCGTGCCGGTGGCGGGTGATCACCTGCGGATTGCAGCCAGGCGTTGGCGGCTCCCACTGTCCACTGTGGACGGCGGTCAGATCCAATCACGCTGCGCTGCGCGGACGCCGGCCTGGAAGCGACCCGTCGAATCGAGGCCATCGAGCAGCATTGCCACCCGCCGGCGCAGGGTCCGCGCGCTGACGCCGAGATGGCGGGCGATCGAGTCGTCCTTCATGCCGGTCGCGAGTAGGTCGATCAGCCCGGCGGTGTCGGCATCAGGCCGGCTCTGCGGGTCGCCGCCGGAAGCGCCGATGCGGATGGCGCTGGCGTGCATCCACAACTGGTCGAACATCGCCTGCAAACCGCGCGTGAACGCCGACCGCCCGGCGACCACCGACAGCGCCTGCTGGCCCCGCTCCTCACCGCTCAGCAGCACGACGGCCGCCTCGGCGTCGACGATGAGCAGCTTCATCGGCACCTGAGGCAGCACGCGCGACTGCTCGCCCTGCTCGGCCATCCAGTGGATGCGGGCGACCAGTGCGGGTTCGTCGAGCACCTCGCTCGCGTACAGCGAGCGGAACCGAACACCGCGGCGCAGCAGGCCGAGCTCGGCGTCGCTGACCTGCGCGCTGCCCGCCGCGACATAGGGGGGCGTGTCGATGCCGACCGCCTCATGGCGCGCCATCCGCAGCAGGTCGTGGATGCGCGCCTCGATCGCCTCCTTGCCTTCGACGATGTCGAACAACCGTTGCGGCTCGGTGCGCAGCAAGCCGGCGGCGAACGTCCGCGACAGCTCGTGCGAGGTGGCCTCGATCCGATCGAGATCGCCGCGCCGCTCGCGAAGCAGGGCGCCGAGCCCGATCCGGGGCTCGACCGGCTCGTACCCGGTGGGGGCGTCGGCGTTGCGGCGCAGCAGGCCCAGCTGCGCAAGCCGGGCCAGTGCGTCGCGGACCTGCTCGCCCGGGTAGCCGAGCGCGTCACCGTGCGCGGGGGCGTCGGCGCCGAGGTCGCTCACCATCCGGCGGTACACGCGCAGGTCGTCGTCGGCGACGCCGATCAGATTCCACACGTCGCGCGACTCTTCCCCGGACACGGCGGCAAGCCTAGAGCAGCGTCTGACCGATAGCGGCAGATGGCCGGATCAGGCGTCAGCGTTCTCGCCTCGCTGTTAGCGTCCCCCCGTCCGGCTGCGGAAGTGACCGCCGAGGACGCCCAAATACCCAGCAGCAGAAGTGGGGTCAACGCATGCGACGAGGTCGTCGGCTGCTCGTCCTGATGAGCGCGGTGAGCGCGGCACTGCTCGCCGCGGGAATCGCAGCGGTTCCGGCGAGCGCCGGGCCGGCCGGTCCGGCGGACGCCTCGACCGGACCGGGATCGACCCAGCCGGTGTGCGCCGCGCCGGCGAAGGCCGGAGCGATGCAGTGCTTCGCGATCCGCCGCGTCACGCCAGGCACGACCCGCGGCGTGGCGCCGGCGGCGAGCATCATCGGCTACGGACCGTCCGATCTGGCATCGGCCTACAACCTGCCCGCGACCGGTGGCGCCGGCACCACGGTGGCGATCGTCGACGCCTACGACGACCCGACCGCCGAGGCCGACCTCGCGATCTACCGCCAGCAGTGGGGATTGCCGGCATGCACGTCCGACGACGGCTGCTTCCGCAAGATCGACCAGCACGGGGGCACCCACTATCCGACGCCGGACGCCAACTGGTCCGGGGAGATCTCGCTGGACCTGGACGCCGTCTCGGCCACCTGCCCGGCCTGCCACATCCTGCTGGTGGAAGCCGACAGCAACTCCATTGACGATCTTGGCGCCGCGGTCGACCAGGCCGTCGCCAGTGGCGCGAAGGTCGTCTCCAACTCCTACGGCGGCCCCGAAGACGCGCAGATGATCGCCGCCGAGGAACCGCACTTCACTCACCCGGGTGTGGCGATCACCGTGTCGTCCGGCGACGACGGGTACGGCGTGTCCTACCCGGCGTCGTCGCCCTACGTCACCTCGGTCGGCGGAACGTCGCTCAACCGCGACGAGTCCACGCCGCGCGGCTGGTCCGAGACGGTGTGGCGCAACTACACCGGCGCCCCGGGCAGTGGTTGTTCGGCCGTGGAGAGCAAGCCGTTCTTCCAGCACGACGCCGGCTGCGCCAAGCGCACCGTCGCCGACGTCTCCGCGGTCGCAGATCCGATCACCGGGCTCGCCGTCTATCAGACCTACGGCGGCAACGGCTGGACCGAGATCGGCGGCACCAGCCTCTCCTCGCCGGTCATCGCCGGCATCTACGCGCTGGCCGGTCCGGTGCCCGCCGGTGACTCGCCGAACTGGTACCCCTACGCCGCCACGAGCGGCCTGAACGACGTCACGTCCGGCAATAACGGCACCTGCGACCCGGCCTACCTCTGCACGGCGGACACGGGCTATGACGGGCCGACCGGGCTCGGCACGCCAGACGGCGTCGCGGCCTTCCGCTCGCCCGGGCCGCACGGGCACCTCGCCGGCACCGTCACCGACAGCGCGAGCGGTCAGCCGATCGCGCAGGCGTCGGTTTCGGTGACGGGCACTGACGGTGACGTCACGGCAATCACCGACGCGAGCGGACACTACGACGTCACCGAATCGGTCGGTGACCACCAGGTATCGGTGAGCGCGTTCGGGCACGTCGCGCAGAGCCGGCAGGTCACCGTCGCCGACGGGCAGACTGCGACGGGTGACTTCGCCCTGACGCCACAACCGCTCGTCACGCTGTCCGGACGCGTGAGCGACGCCTCGGGTCACGGCTGGCCGCTCTACGCCAAGGTCAGCGCCCCCGGCACGCCGCTGCCCGCGGTGTACACCGACCCGTCCACCGGCCGGTACAGCATGCGCGTGCCCGCGCATTCCGCGTTCTCCCTGCATGTGCAGGTCGAGCACATTGCGGGCTACGACACCGCGGACGGCGCGGTATCCGTCGATGTCGCTGACGTAGCGCGAAACCTCGGCGTGCCCGTCGACCAGGAAGCCTGCACCGCCCCCGGCTATGAGCACCGCTACGCCGGGATGCCCGCCGAGCCGTTCGAGTCCACGAGCGTCCCGGCCGGCTGGAGCGTCAACAACGAAACTGAGAACGGCGGCTGGGAGTTCGACAAGGGCACCGTCATCCCGCGCACCAACCAGACGATCGGCAGCGGCAACTTCGCCCTCGTCGACACCCAGTTGCAGGAGCACAAGACGACGACGCTCACCACCCCGCCGGTCGATCTGACCGGCGTCACCGACCCGGTCGTCGGCTTCCGCAACTACTACGTCGGCGCGGTGCCGGTGCAGAGCGGTTACGTCGAGGTGTCGATCGACGGCGGCGCCACCTGGTCGACGCTGTGGGAACAGCACGGCCCGCAGATCATCTCCGGCCCGCTCGCGTTGCCGATCCCGCAGGCGGCGGGCAAGAGCGGTGTGCTGGTGCGCTTCCGCTACGACTCGCAGTACGGCCGCTTCTGGGAGCTCGACGACGTCTACGTCGGCACGCGCACCTGCAGTCCCGTGCCCGGCGGTCTGCTCACCGGGCAGGTGCTCGACGCGAACAGCGGCGAGGGCGTTGACGGAGCGACCGTCAGCGGCGACGGCGGGCAGACGACGTCCGTGGCCACCCCGGACGACGACTCCATCGGCGATGGCTACTACGCGATATTCGCCCCCACCAGCGGGCCGTTCACGGTGTCCGCGCCGAACCGGGTCAGCTCGACGCGCAGCGTCGATGTCACCCCGGACTCCGTCACCAAGATGGACTTCTCGCTAGCGGCTGGGCAACTGAGCATCACGCCCGGATCGGTGAGCAAGGCGGTGACGCTGGGCGGCACGGCCAAGGCGACGATCAAGGTCACCAACTCGGGCACTGCGCCGGCGCAGGTGCATCTCGTCGAGCAGCCCGGCGGTTTCGGCCCGATGAACCGCAGCGTGGACGCCACGCCTGTACAGCGCAGCGTCGTGCCCGTGTCGTGGGCCCGCCGAGCCGCGGCCCGAACGCCTGCCACGCGGGTGACGCCTGCGGTGGGATCGGCCGACTCGGCGTGGGCACCGGTCGCCGACTACCCGGGCGGTCCGGTGATGGACGACGCGATGGCGCGCGGCGACGACGGCAAGGTGTACGTCGTCGGTGGCACGCCAGACGGGTACGGCGCGAGCGCGAACGCCTACGTCTACGACCCGACGCGCCTGCTCTGGTCGCCGATCGCCGACCTGCCGGTGCCGGTTCAGCAGCCCGCGGCGACGTTCCTCAACGGCAAGCTGATCGTGGCCGGCGGCTGGGGTGCCACCGACGCGGTCACGGACGTCCAGATCTACGACCCGGCGACGAACACGTGGTCGGCGGGCGCCGCCATGCCGGGGCCGCGGGCGGCGGCCGGCTCGGCCGTACTCGGCGGCAAGCTCTACGTGGTCGGCGGTTGCGACGTCGGCGACTGCATGCCGGGTGTGTCGACGGTCTTCGTGTACGACCCGGTGCGCGACCGGTGGAGCACGGCGGCGGACTACCCCGCCGGGGAGATGTTCCTTGCCTGCGGTGGCGTGGACGGCACAGTGGTTTGTGCCGGCGGCCTCGACGCTGCGACGGGCAACGGCTCGGTGGCCACCTACGCGTACAACCCGAACGCCGACGCGTGGACGCGGCGCGCCGATCTGCCGACCGGTTGGTGGGGCGCCGCCAGCACCGCCGCGAACGGCCAACTGCTGATGAGCGGCGGCGTCTCGGGCGCGGCGGCTACAAGCTCGGCCGTCACCAACGAGGGGTACGCGTACGACGCGGCTGCGAACACGTGGCAGCAGCTGCCGAACGCACCGGCGCCGTTCTACCGCGGTGCCGCTGCGTGTGGGGTGTTCCGGGTCGGCGGTGCGACGGATCACTTCAACGCGACTGCTGTCGCCGCGCAGTTGCCGGGCTATGACCTGTGCGGCCCGTCCGGCGCCGTGCCGTGGCTGTCCGAGAGCGCCGACTCGTTCACGCTGCCGCCTGGTGCGAGCAAGACGGTCACCCTCAGCCTCGACGCGAGCGATCCGGCCGTCGTCAACCAGCCCGGCGTCTACACGGCCCAGGTCGCGGTTCGCGTGGACGGTCCGCGCCAGCCGGCGCCGGCCGCCGTCACGATGCACGTCGACCCGCCCAAGACGTGGGGCAAGCTTGCCGGCACCGTCTACGGAGCCGACTGCACCGGGACGATCACCCGGCTGGACCGGGCAACGGTCACCGTCCAGACGCGCAACTCGACGGTCACCTTGTGGACGGACGACGGCGGCAACTGGTCGGTGTGGCTCGACAAGCGTGACAACCCGGTTACCCTCGCCGTCTCCAAGGACCGCTTCACGACGGCGCTTCGCACAATGAAGGTGGACCCGAACCAGGTGACCACCGAGGACGTCGTGCTGCAGCCCGCCCGCTGCTGATCGCCGCTCGGCTCTGACCCCCGATCGTGCAACTCTCTTCGCCCGGGGCCGCGGCCGGTCGCGTTTCGTGACCGGTGGGCAGTTACGTCGCAGGTGGGCACTTGTAACTGCCCACCTGCGCGGCAACTGCCCACCGACGCGACGACGCTCGTGCGGCGGCCGCGAGGGATCGCCAGGCCTCGTTTCGACATCGTTGTCATCCGGCGAGCATTACTGCGCGTGAGTGGCGCGGCCATGAGCTGGCCGGTCCGGGCCCACGCAGCAGCCAAACTCACGATGCCAGGCGGAATGGGGTATCGAGCCGGATGCGGCCGCTACTGGACATACCTGCAGCAACACCTTGACAGCGGGCTGAGACCGTCCGATTGTGTCCGTAATATCGCGAGCGCTGACAAGGTTGTCGGATGCCTCATCCGTGCGTCTTAGCGAAGGCGAGTGGTGTGAGATGTGGCGTGGGCGAAACGCACTGGCACGTGGCAGAACAGCAGGTGGCACTCTTCTCGCAGCGTTTGCGCTGGCCGCCGCCGGCGCCACCGCGCTGACGGCGACACCAGCCGCTGCGGCACCACCGAGTCCTAGCCCGAGTAACAGCTCGAGTAGCAGTCCGAGTCCCAGCCCAAGCCCCGGCGCCAGTAGCGGCACCGGCAATGGCGCCGCGGCGCAGGGCCGCGCCGCAAAGCCCGCGGCATGTCGCAAGGGCCAGAACGGCCGGCTGATGGCCTGCCCGCGGCCCGTCCCCACGTCCAAGCTCCCGGCGAGCGCCAAGGACGCCAACACGGTCGACCAGCCGATCGGCGACCTCGCGCAGCTGGTCGACACCCGCACCTGGACCACCGGCGGCGGTAACACCTATCCGGGAGCGACCGCGCCGTTCGGCATGACGCAGTGGAGCCCCGACACGATGCCGAACCGATCGGCCGGCGGCGGCTACAGCTTCGGCGACACCTCGCTCACCGGATACTCGCTGACGCACATCAGTGGCCCGGGATGCGGCGCGGGCGGCGACGTCCCGATCCTGCCGATGACCGGCGCGCTGCCCACCGGCGATCCGAACGACGCCACCACCAAGTTCAGCAACACCAACGAGGTGGCGCAGGCCGGCTACTACTCGGCGCAGAGCAACCAGCCCGAGACGATCACGTCCGAGTTCACCGCGACGCCGCACAGTTCCATGGGACGGTTCACGTTCCCGGCGACGACGCAGGCCGACTTCCTGGTCAAGCTGATGAACAGCCAGAACGGCGACTTCGGCGACAGCGCGCAGATCGTCAGCAACACCGAGATCGTCGGCTCCGACACCAGCGGACACTTCTGCGGCGAGGCCAACAACGACGGCCAGGTGCAGGAGTACACCGTCTACTTCGACCTCGTCTTCGACCACCCGTTCACGGCATCGCAGGTGATCACCCAGTCCGGCCAGACCGATCCGTCCGCGGTGTTCCTGACGTTCGACACGAGCAGCAATCCGGTGATCCAGGCCAAGGTGGCGACCTCGTACGTCAGCACCGACAACGCCAAGGCGGACTCGCAGGCCGAGAACCCCGGGTGGGACTTCGGCAGCGTCCAGAGCAAAGTCCAGCAGGACTGGAACACGCTGCTCGGCCGGATCGAGGTATCGGGTCGCAGCGTCGCGCTGACCCAGGAGTTCTACAGCCTGCTCTACAAGGACTTCATGCAGCCCAACATCGTCAGCGACGTGAACGGGCAGTACATGGGCTCGGACTTCAAGGTCCACAGCGTCGCCAGCGGCCAGCTCGACCAGTACGGCACGTTCTCCGGCTGGGACATCTTCCATTCGCTGTCGCAACTGCAGGCCGTGCTCGATCCGACAGCCGCGGGCGACCAGGCGCAGTCGCTGCTGAACTACTACAGCCAGGACTCCATCCTGCAGCAGTGGGGCTACATGCAGCTCAACAACTACGTCATGGTCGGCGACCCGGCCCAGTCGATCATCGCCGACTACTACGCGTTCGGCGCCCACAACTTCAACACGTCCGAAGCGCTCACCGACATGCTCAAGCAGGCGACGACGGTCAACGACGTCCGGCCGGGCGAGGCCCTTGAGCAGCAACTCGGCTACCTGCCCGAGGACGGCAGCTACGGCTGCTGCAACTCGCACGGCCAGGTGCCGACGATGCTGGAGTATGACAGCGAAGACCTCGCACTCTCGCGGTTCGCGGCCGCCCTCGGCGATACCAAGGACGCGACGATGCTCGAGCAGCGCGCGAACAACTGGCAGAACGTCTTCAATCCGGTCAACGGCCTGCTGAATCCGCGCAACCAGAACGGCTCGTTCGTCGCGGGCATCACGCCGACGACGACGAACCACTACGTGGAAGGCGACGCCTACGAGTACCTGTTCAACACGCCGAACAACTACGCGGCGCTGTTCTCGGCGCTCGGCGGCAAGGCGAAGGTCGCGGCGATGCTCCGGCAGTTCCTGTCGCAGCCGAACGGATTCGGCATGTTCGCGCAGCTGTCCAACGAGTTCGGCTTCGGCGAGCAGTACATGCCGAACTACGCGGGCGACCCGGCCGGTACCCAGCTGGCCGTCCACACGATGCTCGACACCATGTACCCGCCAGGTCCGAGCGGGCTGCCCAACAACGACGACCTCGGAGCGAACAGCTCGACGTTCATCTGGGAAATGCTCGGCATGTACCCGGAGAACTCGGGCAGCGACAACCTCGTGTTCAACGGCGCGGGCTTCCCGCACGCCACGGTCAACCTGCCCAACGGCAAGAAGATCACGATCAACGCGCCAGCCGCGTCGGACACTAACTACTACGTCCAGTCGCTGAAGGTCAACGGCCGGCCGTACAACAAGCTGTACGTGCCGTTCTCGGATCTGAGCAATGGCGCCACCCTGGACTGGACGCTCGGCACGAAGGCGTCCGACTGGGGCAGCGCACCGCAGGATGCCCCGCCGTCGTACGGCCAGGGCACCCGGCCCGTGCTCGGCTACCTGTCCAACCAGCAGGTGACGCTGGCCCCGGGCGCGACGACCACCGTCAAGGTCGGCGCGCAGAACACCACGGCAAGCGCGCAGAAGGCGACCGCCCACGTGTCGGCACCCGCCGGATTGCATGTCTCGCTCGACCCGCCCAGCGGCGACATCAACGTGCCGCCGAACGGGACAGGCACCGTGACCGTGACAGTGCGCGCCGATGCGTCCATGCCGCAGACGTTCTACACATTGCCGGTGTCGATGTCGGCGGGCGGCACGGCGCTGCCGGGGCTCACCCTGACCGTGCTGGTGGCGCAGCCGGGCAGCCTGCTCGCGGCTTACGACAACCCCGGAGTCTCCGACGATTCGGCCGTGAATGCGGGCAACTTCGACGGCGGCGTACGAAGCTACTCGGCGCAGGCGCTGGCCGCTGCCGGCGTGGCGCCCGGCCAGCCCGTCACGGCCGGTGGCATCACCTACACCTGGCCGGTGCCCGCGCCCGGGTTCCCCGACAACGTCGTCGCGGCCGGACAGAAGATCACGGTCAACGCGTCGGCGGGCACCCAGCAGCTCGGGTTCCTCGGCTCGGCTTCGGGTGGCCCGAGTCAGGGCGTCGCGACGCTGACGTACTCCGACGGCAGCACCGCGCAATACTGGCTGGGCCTCTCGGACTGGACGTTGAACGGCGGTAATGCGCAGCCGTCGTTCGGCAACGTCGTAGCGGCGAAGACCACCTACCGCAACTGCGCCCGCTGCACCGGCGGGCACGACAGCGTCGACACCGACATCTTCTCCACGGCCATGCCGGTCGATCCGGCCAAGACGCTCACCAGCGTCACGTTGCCGTCGCGGGCGAACCGTGGGCAGTTGCACGTCTTCGCGATCGGTACCTCGACGACGGCGATGACCGGCACGGTGATCAGTTCGCTCAGCCCCACGACCGCCAAGGCCGGTGATGTCGTGACGATCAACGGCTCCGGATTCGGCGCCACCCGGGGCAGCGGCTTCGTCGCGTTCACCGACCTCGGCACGAGTTGGGGAGCGCCGGGCAACTCGGCCGCGTTCACGGTGAACTCCTGGAGCGACACGGCGATCACGTTCACCGTGCCGACTCCGAGCGGAAGCAGCGGGCAGTTCAAGGTGTGGCCCGGCACGACGGCGTCGGTCATGGTCTCGAACAGCGAGGCGGCGGTCTCCGACATCGCGGCCATGGAGATCACCCCGACCAGTTCGATTGCCGACTACCTCAACAACATGGGCACCAGCCCGGACAACAACCAGCCGTGCGCCAACCTCGACGGCGTCGGGTTCAGCCTGTCCGCGGACGCGCTGGCGAAGGCCGGCGTGACGCCGGGTGGCAACGTGACCTCTGACGGGATCACGTTCACCTGGCCCAACGCGCCGGCCTGCCAGCTCGACAATGTGCTCGCCGCCGGGCAGGAGTTCCTGCTGCCACACCACGCGGGCGCCAGCAAGGTCGGCTTCCTCGTCACGTCCACGGACGGCGATTCGTCCGGCACGGCAATGATCAACTACACCGACGGCACGTCGACGACGGCCACGTTGAACGTCAGCGACTGGGCAAGCGGTCCGACCGACCCGGAGATCACCGCGGTGTCGACGCCGTATCGCAACTCGGTCGACGGCGGTTCGCAGGCGCTGACCGTGTCGGTGTTCGAGATCAGCGTGCCGGTCGACTCCGCCAAGACGGTGGCGTCGGTGACGCTGCCCTACGTCGGATTCACCGTCGCTTCCGGCAATACCGGCATGCACGTCTTCGCTGTCGGCACCGGCTGACGCGGCTGGATGTTGACGGTGTGCGCGCCAGATGATCTTGTGCAGACCCGCCGTGTGTCATCGGCGCGTCTGCACAAGATCCACAAGTTCACGCGCCTAGACCACCGACAACCGCCGCAACGACGCGTGAACCCAAGGCGTCGAAGTCGGGTCATCTCAGCGGGGAAGTGGCCGCAACGGCACCCCGGCCCGGTCACCACAACGCCACCGCCCGGCAGGTGGGCAGTTGCGCTGTAGGTGGGCACTTACCAGTGCCCACCCAGGGCACAAGTGCCCACCCACCGTGAGGCGCACGACCGGCGAAGCACTACGCCAGCACCCACCGCGCCATGCACGTCTTCGCTGTCGGCACCGGCTGACGCCGACGAGCCTGCCGGCCGCTACGCAGAGCGGCCGGCAGGCTCGAAGTAACGTGACGCAGTTACGCCGGGACGAGTTCAGGCACCGGCCTGACCATCGCCTCGTCGGACTTCTTGGCGGCCCGGCGCTTCGGGATCGCGAAGGCGGCCACGGCGCCCACGGCCACGACGGCGGCGCCGACCAGGATGGCCGGGTTCATGCCGTCGACGAACGTGTTACCGCTCTGGTAGCCGCCCATGCTCGCGAATACCGATGCCAGGACGGCCACGCCGAAGACCCCACCCAGTTCGCGGATCGCGTTGTTCGCGCCTGATGCCTGTCCCTCTTCAGCGGGACGCACCGAGGAGAGCACCACGTTCGCGACCGGTGCGAAGAACAGGCCCATGCCGACGCCGGCCAGGATGAACGGCCCGACGAATTCGGAGTACGGCGTGGTCGGCGTCGAGATCAGGCCGAGCCAGCCCAGCCCGATCGCCTGCAGCGCGAGCCCGGTGCCGATGAGCGTCTTGCCGCTGATCTTGTCGGAGAGTGCACCCGCGATCGGTGCGACGAACATGGGCGCGAGCGTCCACGGCAGGACCCGCATGCCTGATCCCAGCGGCGAATAGCCCTGCACCGTCTGGAAGAACTGCGACAGCAGGAAGATCGAGCCGAACATCCCGAAGAACATGAACAGCGACGCGGTGTTCGCGAGGGTGAACGTCCGGTTGCGGAAGAAGCGCATCGGCAGCATCGGGTTCTCGGCGCGGATCTCCCACGCGACGAACGCGGCCAGCACGACGGCGCCTGCGACAAGCGCGCCGACGATCTCGGCGCTCGCCCAACCCTGGGCGTTGCCCCGCACGAGGCCCCACACGATGCCGAACAGTCCGGCGGCGGACAGGCCCAAGCCGGGCAGGTCGAGCTTGGCGGCCGGGCCGTGGCTCTCGGCGAGCCGGGTCAGCGCGAGCGGGATGAGCGCGATGCCGATGGGCACGTTCAGCCAGAAGATCCACTGCCACGAGATGCCCTGCACGATGGCGCCACCCACGACCGGGCCGAGGGCGACCGCGAGTCCGCTGATGCCGCCCCACGCGCCCAGCGCGACGCCGCGCTTCTCCGGGGGGACGGCGGCGCTGAGGATCGTGAGCGTCAGCGGCAGGACGATCGCGCCGCCGAGTCCCTGCACCGCGCGGGCCAGGTTGAGCATCTCGATCGACGGGGCGAGCGCCGCGGCGACCGATCCGGCGGTGAAGATGCCTATGCCGAGGGACAACATTCGCCGGCGACCGAAGCGATCTCCGAGCGCCGCGCCGGTCAGCAGCAGCACCGCGAACGTGAGCGTGTACGCGTTGACCGTCCATTCCAGGCTCTCGAGTGACGCGCCGAGATCGGTGCGGATCACCGGGATCGCTGTCGTGACGACCAGGTTGTCGAGGGTGACCATGAACAGCGCGATCGAGGTGATCACGAACGTCCACAGCGTGCGGTTCTTCATCACTGCTCCTCAAGTCTGTGGTAGTGAGTCATTACTTACAAAACTTGGTCAAAAAAAATTCGCAGCCGGTCTAGCTCGTCATGTCTTCCTGGCACGCATCGAGAAGGCGGGTGGCCCAGGGCTCCGGATCGTCGACCAGGTTGATGGACATGAAGACCGTCATGAGCATGCCGTTCGCGAAGAAGCGGCTGACCACGGAGGCCGGCTCGCCCGAGGCCTGCTCGGCGAGGTCGACCAGGTTGCGCCAAGCGCTTCGGGTGACGCGTGCGATGTCGGGGTCGTCGCACGAGGTCCACGACTTGAGCATGAGCATCAGCCGGTCGTGGTCTTTCATGATTTCGCAGTAGGCAAGGCCCATTGCCTGCAGCGCCGCCACGCCGGAGTGTCCGTTCGCGGCTTCCTTGAAGACCGTGTGGAGCTCGTCGATGCACCGCTGCGAGGCTGCGAGGTAGAGATCTTTCTTCGAGCCGAAGAGCCGGAACAGGTAGGGCTGCGAAATGCCGGCGGCCCGCGCGATGTCTTCGGTCGAGGCTCCGTGCAGGCCGCGCAACCCGAACTCGTGCGTTGCCGCGTCGAGCACGGCGACGCGGCGGGCTTCTGCCGTCTGCCGTGGGGCTGTTGCCGTCTTCATGGGTAGTGAGTGTTCACTCACTAACTTCGAATGTCAAGCCCCGATCGATCCGGCTTGCTGGCAACGTCTGACCCTTGTAGTGATAGGGACGGCTCGACGGTGAGCGAGGGAGGCCCGGGTGACCGTTCGCGTGGTGTCGTCCGCGTACGGTTGCGCCGCTCTCGACGCGCTCGCCGCCGTCGTCGCCGAGCTCAAGCATGACGACCCGATGGCGCAGGTAGCGGTCATCGCGCCGAACAACGTCGCCGGCATCGTCGCGCGCCGGCACCTCGCCCGTGGTGCCGACCGAGCCGGCGGATCTCGTGGCGGTCGGGGCATCGCCGGCATCGAGGTCACGACGCTGGCCCGCCTGGCCGAGCGGCTCGCGGCGCCGGCCCTCGCGCCACGGCGGCCCGCCGCCCGCCCGGTCGTGGCCGCCTCATGGCGGCGCGCCCTCGCCGAGCGTCCGGGCCAGTTCGCCGACATCGCGCAGCATCCGGCCACGGTGCGCGCACTTGCCGAGGCGCACGCCGAGCTTCGCGACCTGAGCGGGCCCGCGCTTCGCGCAGTCAGCGGCGCGACAGCCGTAGCGGCCGACCTCGTCGCGATGCACGAGTCGGTCATCACGCGCATGCGCGACGACTGGTACGACACGACGGACCTCCTGACCACGGCGGCCCATCAGCTGCAGGATGGTGCGGCGCCGGGGGCGTGGATCCTCTACCTGCCCCAAGCACTCACTCAGGCAGAGGCGCGCGTCGTCCAAGCGATGGCGGCGGGCCGGCTCACCGTCGTCGTCGCGATGACCGGTGTGAAGCGGGCCGACGACGCGGTCGAACGGTCGCTGGCCCTGCTGCACCTGCGCGCGGAGCGGCCGGCGGCGATTGCCACCGCCACGCGGGTCATCAACGCATCCGACTCCGACGACGAGGTCCGGTGCGTCGTCCGCGATGTGGTCGAGATGCTGAAGACGACGCCGGCGCACCGCGTCGCCGTGCTGTACGCCGGGCGTTCGCCGTACGCGCGGTTGCTGCACGAGCATCTTGGCGCTGCGGGCGTCACCACGAACGGGGCAGGGGTCCGGCCCGCGGACGAGCGCGCCGTTGCCCGCACGTTGCTCGAGATCCTCGCGCTCGCCGACCAGGACGTGCCGCGCGCCGACCTGTTCCAGGCATTGGCCAACGCCCCGGCGCGTGACTTCACCGGCGCCCGCGTGCCGGTGTCGCGGTGGGAGCGGATCTCCCGGGCCGCCGGAGTGGTGTCCGGTGCGGACTGGTCGGCCCGGCTGGACGCCTACGTCGCCGACCGGCGCGCGCAGGTGGCTGCTGAGCAGGCCGGCGACGAGCCGCGGCAGTGGCTGATCGACCGGCTGCAGCGCGACGCCGATGCCGCCGCGCAGCTACGTGACTTCGCCGGGCGGATGCGGGCCGAACTCCAGGCGGCGGGCGCGATGTCTACCTGGCGCGAACTTGCCTCGTGGTGCCTCGGGTTGTTCACCGGCCTGGTCGGCGCGGACGACCAACTGCGCATGCTGCCGCCGGAGGAGCAGTACGCCGCTGCATCGGCCGTGTCTCTGCTCAGGGGCCTGCACGGGCTCGACTCCGTCGACAACGCGGCAACGCTGGGCGCGCTGCGCGACGTCCTCGAACTCGAACTCGGCGCGGCCCTGCCGCGGGTCGGCCGGTTCGGCGAAGGGGTGCTGGTCGCGCCGCTCTCGGCCGCGATCGGCCTCGACGCCGACGTCGTCTACGTGGTCGGGCTCAGCGAGGATCTCTACCCCGGCCGGATGCACCCGGACGCGGTGCTGCCGGAGCGGGTGCGCCAGGCAAGCGGCGGTGAGCTTGCTGCGTCGCGTGATCGCCTCAACGCCAAGCACCGGCACCTGCTGGCGGCGTTCGCCGTAGCGAAGGTCGAGTCGGTCGCGTCCTTCCCGCGGGGTGATCTACGTCGGTCGACACTGCGCCTGCCGAGTCGATGGTTGCTGCCGAGCCTGCGTGATCTGAGCGGCGACAAGGAGCTGCCGGCCACCGCCTGGCAGGAGCCGCTCACCTACGGCGCGAGCCTGGCGATCGCCGGATCGTTCGCCAGCGAGCTGCTGCGCACGACTCGACTCGCCACCGAGCAGGAGTGGCGGGTCCGCGCGGCGGCGGCCCACGGGCAACTCGACGACGCCGTGATGATCGGCGCAGTGCAGATGATCCGGGCGCGAGCCGCGGACGGATTCACCCGCTACGACGGCAACCTGATCGGCGTGGCGGGGCTTCCCGACTACGCCGTCGAAGACCGCGCGATATCACCGACGGCGCTCGAGGCGTACGCCACGTGCCCGCACGCGTACTTCGTCGAGAAGCTGCTCGGAGTGCAACCGATCGAGCAGCCCGAGGACATCGTGATCATCTCGCCGATGCAGATCGGCAATCTCATCCACCAGAGCGTCGAGGCGCTGGTCGTCGCGTTTGCCGGGAGCCTGCCGGCTTACGGGCAGCCGTGGTCAGACGAGCAGCGGACCCGCTTCCTGGAAATCGTCGCGGCGAAGGCGGACGAGTTCGAGCGGCGCGGGCTCACCGGTCATCCCCGGCTGTGGGACGGCGAACGGGTGCGGATCGCCGCTGACGCCCTCTGGCTGCTCGACGACGACAACGCGTGGCGGGCCGGCGTCGGGGCGCGCGTGGTGGCCAGCGAGCTGCCGTTCGGAATCAAGGGCGAACCTCCGGTCGAGGTCGCGATCCCGGGCGGCCGGGTGTTGATGCGCGGAAGCGCCGACCGCGTCGACCAGGGCGCTGACGGCACGTTGTACGTCACCGACATCAAGACCGGCAGCCAGCGAACGTTCAAGGAGATCACGCAGGACGACCCGGTGGTCGACGGCACAAAGCTGCAGCTGCCCGTGTACGCCTACGCCGCGCGCGCCCGCTTCGGCGCCGACGCGCCGGTTCACGCCACGTACTGGTTCGTCCGGCGCGAGCGCGGCCGGCGCGGGATCGATCTGACCGCCGACGTCGAGCAGACCTACGCGGCCACGCTGTCGGTGCTGGTCGGTTCGATCGCCAAAGGGTTGTTTCCGTTACGAGCACCCGAGGTCCCCGACTTCGCCTGGGTGCAGTGCGCGTACTGCAACCCGGACGGCATCGGGCATGCAGAGAACCGCGAGCGGTGGGAGCACAAGCGGCACGATCCCGCCCTGGCCGAACTGGTTGCCCTGATCGAGCCCGGCGTTCTGGCGGAGGCGTCCGAATGAGCGTGGTGTTGAAGGACGAAGGCGAGCGGCAGCGAATCCGCGACGACACCGCCGCGACCCTGTTCGTCAACGCCGGTGCCGGTTCGGGCAAGACGACGGCGCTGGTCGGCCGGGTCACCACGCTCGTGCTTCGTGACGGCGTGCGGCTGGCGAACATCGCCGCGGTCACGTTCACCGAGAAGGCCGGTGCCGAGCTGCGCGACCGGCTGCGCGCCGAGTTCGAGGCCGTGTGGCGATCGGACCCGCTCGCCGAACAGGCACTCGACGACCTGGACGCCGCGGCGATCGGCACGCTGCACTCGTTCGCGCAGCGGCTGCTCACCGAGCACCCGATCGAGGCCGGCCTGCCGCCGATCATCGAGGTGCTGGACGAGGTCGGTTCCTCGGTCGCGTTCGAGGAACGCTGGTCAGAACTTCAGGCCGCCCTGCTCGACGACGACGCCATCGCCCAACCGCTGCTGCTCGCGATGGCCCTGGGCATGAACCTGCAGCACGTCCGGTCGCTCGCGCTGCTGCTGGGCAAGGACTGGGACCTCATCGACGAGCGGATCCTCGGCACGCCGCCACCGGCCATTCGCCTGCCCGACGTGGCCGAATACGTCAGCAGCGTCCGCGAGTTCGTGGCGCGAGGCGATCATTGCGCAGCGGCCGACGACCGGCTGCTGCCCAAGCTGTTCGACCTGGGCGAGCTCGCCGACCGTGTCGACGCCGCGATCGACGTCGAGACGAAGCTGACCGTCCTGATCGAGATCGGAAAGCTACGTTTCACCAATGGCCGCAAGGAGAACTGGTCGGTGCCGGTCGGGCAGGTGCGCGAAGACGGCACGGCGCTCGCAGCAGAGGCCGGCCGCCTGATCGGTGCCGTTCTCGATCAGGCGCTGCGGCAGGTCACGCACTGGGTCGCGGCGCGGGTCGTGGCCGCCGCCGAGACACGGCGCCGCGACGGCAAGCTCGAGTTCCACGACCTGCTCGTGCTGGCGCGCAACCTGCTGCGCCGCGATGCCAGTGTGCGGGCAGCGGCGCACGACGACTACGAGCGCCTGCTGCTCGACGAGTTCCAGGACACCGACCCGATTCAGATCGAACTGGCCGCGCGCATCGCCGGCGGCGCCGATGCGGACGCGCAGAACTGGCAGGACATCGTTATCCCGCCGGGCCGTCTGTTCGTCGTCGGCGACTCGAAACAGTCGATCTACCGATTCCGCCGAGCAAGCATCGCGACCTATCTCGACGCTGAGCAGCACATCGGCGAGCCGGCCGGCCTGACGACGAACTTCCGCAGCGTCGAGCCGATCCTGGACTGGATCAACACCGTGTTCGGCGTGCTGATCCAGCCGGTCGAGAACGGGCAACCCGCCTACGTGCCACTGGGGTGCGACCGCACGTCGGTCGGCGACGGGCCCGCCGTCACCGTGCTCGGAGCAGACCCGCACACCGACCTGCCCCGCGCCGCCGCGTCGATACTGCGTGAGCGCGAGGCAGCCGATGTCGCTGCCACGATCCGCCAGGCGATCGAGCAAGGGTGGCAGGTGCTCGACGAGCGTGACGGCTCGTGGCGGGCGGCGCGCCTCGACGACATCGCCGTGCTCGTGCCTGCGCGCACGTCGTTGCCGTTTCTCGAGGACGCACTCGACTCAGCCCGGATCCCGTATCGGGCCGAGGCCAGTTCGCTGGTGTATCAGGCGGCTGAGGTGCGCAGCCTGCTGGCATGTGCGCGGGCGATCGCCGACACGAGCGACAACCTGTCGCTGGTCGCCGCGCTGAGATCACCGCTGTTCGGCTGCGGCGACGACGACCTGTGGCGCTGGAAGCAGGCCCGCGGATCGTTCGGTGTGTTCTCGCAGTTGGACGAGTCCGACCCGCTTGCCGCCGGGCCGGTGGGCGCGGCGCTGGCCTACCTTCGCCGGCTGTACCGCGATGCTCGCTGGCTGACCCCGAGCGAGGTGCTCGGCGCGATCATCGCCGATCGCCGAATGCTCGAGGTCGCGGCCACTGGCCCTCGCGCGCGCGATTCCTGGCGCCGGCTGCGGTTCGTCGTCGACCAGGCGCGGGCCTGGTCTGAGGTGTCGCACGGCGGCCTGCGTGCCTACCTGGCCTGGGCGGCCCACCAGGGCCAGGAGGCCGCCCGGGTGGCTGAGGCGGTGCTGCCCGAGACCGACGCCAATGCGGTGCGGGTGATGACGATCCACGCGGCCAAGGGCCTGGAGTTCCCGATCGTGATCCTGTCCGGCATGACCGCGCAGGGCCGCCAGGGGCAGGGTGTCACTCTGCTGTGGCCCGCGACCGGTGGGTACGAGGTCAAGCTGGCCCGGACCGTTCAGACCGGAGATTTCGAGGCGGCCGTGCCGATCGACGAGCAGATGGACAGACTCGAGCGGCTGCGGTTGCTCTACGTCGCGGCCAGCCGCGCGAGAGATCACCTGGTCGTGTCGCTGCACCGCGGCGACGGGTCGGTCGAGACGGTCGCGAAGATCATCGCGGACGCCGGCGGTGCGACGGCCGCGGGTGTCACGCAGTTCGCCGGCTACCCGTTCGACCGAGCGCCGTCCGGCCAGGCCGCCCGGCCGGTACCGCCGCCGGATTTTGCGCAATGGCTGCGCGGCGTCGACTCGGCCCGGCAGGCCAGCCGGGCGATACCGGTGATCAGCGCGTCCGGCCTCGAAGGCACCGAGCCCGAGATCGTCTTTGCCGCGGCGGAGTCCGACGAGGATTCCGACGGGAGGCGCGGCCTGGGCGGTCTCGGCGGTCTGGCTAAAGGCGCGCGCGACCTCGACCTTCCGCCCTGGACGAAGGGCCGGTACGGCTCGGCCGTCGGGCGGGCGGTGCACGCCGTCCTGCAGGCCGTCGACCTCCGCACGGGTGCCGGCGTGGCCGAGGCGGTCGCCGCGCAGTCGCTGGCCGAGGGCGTTCTCGAGTACGAGCCGCTCGTTCGTTCGCTGGTCGACTCGGCGCTCGCGTCCGGCCTGGTCCAGCGGGCGGCGGCGCGCGAACACTGGCGCGAGACCTACGTGGGCACCGTCCGCGACGACGGCACCGTCGTCGAGGGATACATCGACCTCGTCTACCGCGAGGACGACGGCAGCCTCGTCATCGTCGACTACAAGACCGACGCCGTGCCGAGCGGTGCCGTGCAGTCCCGGGTCACCTACTACGCGCCGCAGATGGCGGCCTATCGCGAGGCCCTGGCGGCGGCAACCACCTCGCCAGTCAGCGCCACGCTGCTGTTCCTCAACCCGGAGGCGAGCGCCGCGGTGCCCGTGCCCGGCTGAGGTTGGCAGCGGCTGTGCAAGACTGATCTCGTGCGACTCGGTCGATCGGCGCTGGTCTTCCCGCTTTATGGCGAGGACTTCCGGCGCGGCGACCTCGCTCCGTAGGCGAAGGGCCCGCTCTGGCCGAGGCGCCGCGCTGCTGGTGCGGTGACCCCCCTTCGTCGCTGTACTGGAGACACCTGTGCCGTCGAGGCATCTTCAACTCTGCGCTGCTGCCGAATCATGAGCGCCTTTCGCGACGTACTCGGCCGGCCGAATGTGCTCGCGACCGTCACCTGGTCGTTCGTCGGACGCCTGCCGACCGCCGCCGCTCCGCTGGCTCTGCTGATGCTGCTGCACAGCAAGTTGCACGGTCTCGAGCGCGGGGGATTCGCCGTCGGGCTGTACGCGATCGGCGTCGCCGCCGGGCAGCCGCCGCTGGCTCGATTGGCCGACCGCCGCGGCCAGGGCGTGGCGCTGCTCGCATCGTCGGCGCTCAGTTGCGCGGCTTTCCTGGCCCTGCTGTGGGCGCCGTCATCGGTCGCGTTCGTGCTGGTCTGCGCGGCGGTTGCGGGCGTCGCGACTCCGCCGCTCGAGCCGTGCCTGCGCGCGCTGTGGCCCGTCCTGGTTCGGGGACCGGACGAGCTGCGCACGGCGTTCGCGGCCGATGCCGCCCTGATCGAGCTGCTCTACGTCATCGGGCCGCTGGCCACCGTGGCCTTCGTTTCGTTACTCGGCCCGGGCGGCGGAGTTCTCTTCTGCGCCGTGAGCGGGGTCGGGGGAGCGGGCCTGTTCGCGGCAACACGCGTCTCGCGCAGCGCCGTCCGTTTCCCGCGCGCCGCAGGCGGCGTGAGCGAGCGGCTGTTCACCTCGGGCTATCTGCGCCTGCTCTCGATGCTCGTGGCAACGGGTCTTCCGGTCGGAGCGCTCAGCATCCTGGTTGTTGGCTACGCCGATGCGCACCATCAGAACGGAATCGCGGGCCTGGCGTTGTCGGCCAATGCCGGCGGGGCGCTGCTCGGTGCCTGGCTCGCGACGCGGGTCGGTCAGTTCAGCACGAGAAGCGCGGTGGTGCTGCTCGCCGTGGGCTACCTGCCACTGGCCCTGCCGTTGCCGCCGGCGGGGTGGCTGGCCGCGTGCGCGCTCGCCGGGGTGATGCTGCCGCGCGTGCTGACGGCGAGTTTCGCTGATGCGCAGACGATCAGCCCGGAGGCCCGGTTGACCGAGGCGAACGCCTGGATCATCACGGCGTTCGGGTGCGGGGCGGCAGCGGCCGCCGCCGGCGCCGGCGTGGTGGCCGCAGCCTTCGCGCCGGCTCGTCCGATCACGATCCTCGGATGCGCGGCGCTCTGCCTGGCGTCGGCGGTCGCCGCCGGCGCATCCACTCGAGATCTACAACTAGTGAGTGAGGGGTAGCCAATGATCGATACGAAGGGGCAACTCGAGGTCGAGCGCGTCCTGCGCAGCGTCGCGGACGAGGAGGTCCTACCGCGGTTCCGTCACCTCAGCCGGGCGCAGATCAGCGAGAAGTCTCCCGGCGAGATCGTCACCGTCGCCGACCGAGCCGCCGAAGCTGCGCTCGGCGCGGCGCTGACCGCCATCGTGCCCGGCTCGGTGGTCGTGGGCGAGGAGTCGGTCAGCACCGATCCGGACGTGCTGCACGCGCTTGCCGGTGCCGATCCGGTGTGGATCATCGATCCGATCGACGGCACCGAGGCCTACGTGAACGGCAATCCGCGATTCACCATGCTGGTTGCGTTGGCCGACCGTGGTCGGCTGGTGGCGTCCTGGACGTATGGCCCGGCCCTGGGCGTCCTGGCCACGGCCACCGACGGCGGCGGCGCGTTCATCAACGGCGTCCGGGCTCGGGTACGCCCGGCCGGCCCGGGGCTGCGCGACCTCGACGTGGTAACGCCGCAACCACGCTGGTGGACCGACCGCACCCGCACCCAGATCAATGACCTGTGCCGATCCGGAATCGCCTTGTCGTTCTTCGACACCTCGGGCCTCGAATACCTGCGCCTGGCCGCCGGGCGGCGCACCGCCATGGTGGTCACCTGGGAACACGTCTGGGACCACGCGGCGGGCCTGCTCCTGAACGCTGAAGCGGGAGGCGTCGATGCCGCGGTCGACGGCCGATCATTCGATCTGACCGGCACAAACGCATTGCCCCTCGTCATTGCTCCGAGCCGCGAGGTGGCCGGCGAGATCCACGGTGCGCTTCGCCCGAACGGCGCCGGTTCATGACGCTTCAGCAGAATCCCGGGAACGCGCTATTGCCCGGTGGGGTGCTGGGATGCGGCCGCGGTGGGGTCGAGGTCGGCCAGCGTGAGTTGATGGCGTGGACGTTCGGGGAGCGGATAACTGCTGTGCGTAGTGAGGTCCGGGCCGACGCGAACCAGCTCGCCTGGGGCGAGCAGCCGCCAGCCGGGGTCGTCGTCCATGCGCTCGCTCGCGATGACTATCGCCTTCTGGTCAACGAGCTGGTCTGACCGGGCCCGGATGCGCTGGCTGCGGACGTGCAACGGGGCAGCGCCCTGGTGTCCACCGGTATCGCGTTCGAGCACGTAGAGCTCGTGCGTGTCCGGATAGCGCAGCGTCCACACGAGTTCTGGCGTGGCGAGCACGAGATTGAGGGCGTAGACCGGCACGTTGTCGGCGATCCAATTCAGGGCTGCGACCAATCCCGCCTCGACATCGTCCGAGTGGGCCCGAACCTCGGCGGTGATCAACGCGAACGCCCGTTCGCTGTCGGTCTGACCGGCCACGAGATGCGTGACACCGAGTGCCGCGAGACGCCGGTCGAGCGCGTCGAGGCCGCCGAGCGCACCGTTGTGCGCGAAGATCCGCCCGTCCTGGGTGAACGGGTGGGTGTTCGCGACGCTGTTCTTGCCGGTGCTGGCATAGCGAACGTGCGCAACGAATATGGCACTCGTCAGCGTGCGCGCCTCGGTGGCGAATTGCCGGTCCGTCCAGGCCGCGATGGGCTCCTTGTCGACGATCGGCGTGCCCGCCTGGTCGAACACCCCGATTCCGGTGCCGTCCGGCTCGCGGCGGCTCTGCTGCGACAGGCTGTCGGGCGCGTCCAGCAACCAGAACGTGGCGCCAACCGGAGCGCCGGCATGCAGGCCGAACAACCGGCACATGACCCGCTGCCCTTCAGCACACCACGTCGCGGGTGAACATTTTCGGACCCTATGCCTTTCGGCAAGATCACGCTCGCCGGCCGTGTGCCCCGGGCTCGCGTGCTGCTGGCCCGTCCTCGCGCACGGCGAGCGCAAGGTAACGATGTGCGGCGTCGTCGATCGATTCGAGACGCCAGCCCGCCCGGGCGAGTGCCGGACGAATGCGATCCGCCGGGCGGATGTCGTCGACCTCGGCGTTGTCTTCGTGCCGGCGCGTGAGCGCTGCCCGGCCGATCGGGTGGAACACCGCCAGGCGCGCGCCCGCACGGCTCACACGCGCCAGTTCGATGAGTCCGGCTACCGGATCATTCAAATGGGGAAGCAATCCGCCGGCGAAGACCGCGTCGACCGAGCCACTCGCGAGCGGCAGGCTGCTCACGTCGGCCAGCACGAGTGCTGCCATCGAAGCGCGGCCGCGTCGCGCGGCCTCGGCCAACATCTCGGCCGTGACGTCCACGGCGATGACCGTGCCCGCAGTGCCGACCGCCGCGCGCAAGGTCGGCAGCGCCCGTCCGGTGCCGCACGCGGCGTCGAGCGCGACCCCGCGCTCTGGTGGCCCGAGTTCGGCGACGGCTTGCTCGTAGCTCGGACCGTCATCGGGAAAGCGATCCTCCCAACGAGCGGCACGAGGCCCGAAGAACCCTCGCGTGGTGGCGTGTTCGTCCGCAGCGCAGCCCATCGTGCCGTTCTACTCCGTCGGCAGTGCCGCGGAGCGCTCGGCCACGGCGACCCGCCCGGTACGCAACGAACTGCGTTGCCGCACCTGACTCCCCGATCGCTCGGCGAGGGTGAGCAGATCGTCGTCCTGTACCAGGGCGAAGCCGGGGCCGGTCAGCAGCGTGCGCATGGCGGCCGGCGTCCACGAGGAGCGGCGCGGCTCGCCGGCCCACGGGGTCTGCCGGCCGACCCCGAGGGTCATCGCCCGCGCAACCAGCCGGCCGATGGCGGCCGACACCCCGGGTGACTGGTAGTTGACGACCAGGCGGCTGCCAGGTGCCGATTGCTCGGCGACAACGGCCAGCGTGGCGCTGACATCGGCCCGGCTGAGGTAGGGAACGACGCCCTCCCAGATCCACGTGGTCGGCACGGAGCGTTGATGCCCGGCGGCCTCGAGTGCGGCGTCGAGCCGATCGCGAGTGAAGTCGACGGGGACGTAGTGCAGTGCTGCGGCCAGCAGCGGCAGGTCGCCGACCCGGTCGCGTTTGTCCTGCTGCGAGGCCGGATGGTCGACCTCGAAGACCGTGACCTCGGCGAGCTCGGGCATGCGCCAGGCCCGGCCGTCCAAGCCCGCGCCCAAAATGACCAGCTGCGGGGCCGGTCGGGCGAGGACCGCCTCGTCGATCGCGGTCGTGCGTGGCACCATCACCTCGGCGGTGGCCCGCAACATCTCGAACTCGACGCGCTCGCGCCAGCCCCGCGGCGGCGTCCCGGAACGGACCTGCTCGACGGGAATCCGCTCGTCGTCGCGAAGCAATGCCATTGCCGTCGGGTCGGCGAACTTGCTCGGTGCGGCGTGCTCGTGCGCGGCGGCGCGGCCTTGGCACACCAGCACCGCGGTACGGCTCGCCCGTTGGGCTTGCATGTAACGGACCCCGTCGAGTTGGTACAGCCGCGGTGTTGCGCCGGCCGTTCGATCGCTTGGATGGACGTCCAAAGCCAATCACGGCCGGTCCGCGATCCGGCCAGTGGGTGCGAGCGCAGCCGTTCTGCCCGGCGGCTCTACGACGCGGAGCGCGAACTTTTCCGCCGCTGGGACCGGTCGCACGTCCGCGGTTACTTTTCCCGCCATAACGGGAAACCTTGACGATGCGTTCACGGCGCGGTCCCTAAGGTCCCCTCACAGGAAGTGGCGATTTACCCCCAATCGCGTCGAGGAACTCCCAGGCAAGGGCACATCGGACCTGCGTCCACGCAGAGCAGTTCAGGCAAGGGCGTCCGGCAACCGACGGGCGCATCGAGGTCACTGCGCGTCACTGTGCTACGCGTGCGGCGGCCCGTGACCGAAGGTCGAGGCTTTACCACGACCTCTGTCGATTGGAAGTGCGCCGACGACGAGATTCGCGCAGTTCAGCCAGTCCCATGACGGCGAAAGCCGGTAATTGATGTCTCCCAGAGGAGGTTCTTCGATGAGACAACTGCGTCTTCGGTACCACGCGCGGAGAAGGACGGCGGTGCTCGCCGTCCTTGTCCTCGCCGCCAGCTTGCTGGTCGGCGGGGTCGCGCTCGCCGCGGGTCGGCCGGCCGGCCAACCCGCCGACGCGTCGGTCGAGGGTCGGGTGAGTGCCCTTCTCGCGAAGATGACGCTCGACGAGAAGCTCGAGCAACTGCAACTGTTCGCCGACTGGCAGGCGACCGATGCGGAGGCGGCGAAGGGCGTCGGCGGCGTCTTCAGCCTGACCGACCCGGAGAAGATCAACCATCTCCAACACGTCGCGGTCGAGCAGTCCCGGCTGCACATCCCGATCCTGTTCGCCTACGACACGATCCACGGCTACCGCACCGTGTTCCCGATCCCGCTCGGCGAGGCAAGCAGCTTCGATCCCGGCGTGGCGTCCGCGGACGCGGGCTTCGGCGCGCGGGAGACCGCGGCCACCGGCATCAAGCAGGTTTACAGCCCGATGGTCGACGTGTCGCACGAGCCGCGGTGGGGACGCATCTCCGAGGCCTCCGGCGAGGACCCGTACCTCGGTTCGGTCATGGCTTCAGCGCGCGTGCACGCCGATCAGGGCACTGACTACAGCGCGCCGGACAAGGTCGTGGCAAGCGTCAAGCACTTCGCCGCATACGGCCAGCCAGAAGGCGGCCGTGAGTACAACACCACCGACATGTCCACGCAGAACCTGTACAACACCTATCTTCCGCCGTACAAGGCGGCCATCGACGCCGGCGCCGCCACGGCGATGTGCTCGTTCAACGCCATCAACGGATCACCCGGCTGCGCGAACACCGATACCGAGACGAACCTCCTGAAGAACCAGTGGGGCTTCGACGGTTTCATCGAGAGCGACTACACCGCGGTGGCCGAACTTCGGGCCTGCCCGCCGGTGAACCCGAACACCGGACCGTGCGGACACGGCGTCGCAGCCGACGGCCCGCAGGCCGCGCAGGTGGCGCTGAACGCGGGCACCGACATGGAGATGGTGAGCACCAACTACGTTGACTTCGGCAAGCAACTAGTTGCCCAAGGCAAGATTTCGATCTCGCGGATCAACGACGCGGTAAGGCGAATCCTGCGTGTCAAGTTCCGTGCCGGCCTGTTCGACCACCCCTACGTCGACCCGAACAAGGCAGCCGGGGCGCAACTGCTGCCCGACGCCGTCGCTGCCGAGCGCAAGGCCGCGGGTGAGTCAATGGTGCTGCTGAAGAACGACGGCGGGGCCCTTCCGCTGAATCCATCCAAGTCCGTCGCGGTCATCGGCCCACTCGGCGACGACCAGCACGACATGCTCGGCCCGTGGTGGGGACAGGGCCAGGACTCGGACGCCGTCAGCCTCTTGACCGGCATCAAGGCCCAGGACCCGCACACGACGTTCGCGCAGGCGTGCACGATCGTCGACAGCAACGATCCGAATCAGTCGACGCAGGAGTGTGCCTCCGACGCCGACTTCGACGCTGCGGTAGACACCGCATCGAAGGCGGACCAGATCGTGCTCGCGCTAGGTGAGACCCGGGGCGAGAGCGGTGAGGCAGAGTCGCGCAGCAACATCGACCTGCCGGGCCTGCAGCAGGAGCTCATCGACCGGATCGCGGAGCTCCACAAGCCGTTCACCGTCGTCCTGTTCAACGGCCGCCCGCTGACGCTGTCCAAGGTTGCGGCGAAGGCGCCGTCGATCCTCGAGGCATGGTTCCCGGGTGTCCAGGCCGGCAACGCAACGGCCGATGTGCTGTTCGGCAAGGTGAATCCGGGCGGCAAGCTGCCGGTCTCGTTCCCACAGAGCGTCGGGCAGATTCCGATCTACTACAACCACGAGCCGACGGGTCGCCCCTGCGATGCCACGTTCAAGTGGAACTCGCGCTACCGCGATCTGCAGACGTGCGATCCGCTGTACTCGTTCGGGTACGGCTTGAGCTACACGACGTTCGCCATCTCCAACCTGCAGCTGAGCTCGGCGACGATGAAGCCGAACGGAACGGTCAAGGCCACGGTGGACGTGAAGAACACCGGCACTCGCAGTGGTGATGAGGTCGTGCAGCTCTACATCCACGACCCCGTGGCGAGCATCTCGCAGCCGGTCCGGCGGCTGCGTGCCTTCGATCGGGTCACGTTGGGCCCCGGCCAGTCGAAGACGGTCTCGTTCCAGCTCGGCCGTGATGATGTCGGCTTCTACGACAACTCCGGAAAGTTCGTGGTGGAACCCGGCCAGATCGATGTCTACGCGGGCGACAGCTCGCAGGCGAGCCTGACCAAGTCGTTCACGGTCGGCTGACATAACCCGGGCGGGCCGGCCGGCTGATGCCGGCTGGCCCGTCGTCACCCGGAGCTGATGCCGGCCGTCCCGTCGTCACCCGGAGCGGTCGGGGCCGGCGCGCTCGATCCGGATACGGATCAGGCAGCGTTTATCGGCCTGCATTGCCTCGCGGTAATCGGCCCAGTCGGGATGCTCTCCGGAGATCGACCGGTAGTACGCGACCAGCCCGTCCATCGCTTCGGGCAGCGACACGATCTCCACCGGCCCCTCGACCTGGAGCCACCGGCCGTAGAAGCCGTCGGGGATCGAACACAGCCATGCCCGCGAGTCACGCCGGAGGTTGCGCACCTTGTACGCGGTTTCGCGGCTGCTGATCACCGCGTAGCCGCCGTCGTCCGTGGTGACCAGCACCGGCGACATCTGCGGCTCTCCGTCCGCGCGCAGGGTGGTCAGCACGGCATGATGCTGTTCGCGCAGTACGTCGCGCGCCTCGTCGAGATCCATGGGCACACTATTGGTCATCTCTGGCGAATCCGCGAGCAATGGCGGATCCAGCAGAGATGATCAAGACCTGACGGACAGGGGAAGCTGATGCGGATCGCGGTAATCGGAACGGGCAACATCGGCCGCACGCTCGGCCGGGCGTGGGCGCGGGCAGGTCATGACGTCACGTTCGGGTCGCGCCATCCCGAGGACGACGACGCGGCGGGCGACACGTCGGCCGCGGTCGCTCTTGTCGCCGAGGCGCTCGGGGGCGCCGAGGCGGTGCTACTGGCGTTGCCGAGCCGGGCGGTCGACGAGTTCCTTGCCGAGCACGCCGGCCGCCTCGCCGGAGTTCTCGTCATCGATGCGACGAACCGGGTCGGCGCTCCGGTCGCGAATGTCGCCTCGCAGGTGGCGAATGCTGCGCCTGATGCCCGCTACGCCCGCGCGTTCAACACGCTGGGGTGGGAGAACTTCGCGGACCCGCTCTTCGACGGCGTGCCCGCCGACCTGTTCTTCTCCGCTCCGCAGGCTGATCGGGCGGGCGTCGAGCAGCTCATCTCCGATGTCGGGCTGCGGCCGGCGTACCTCGGCGAGGGCAAGCAAGACGTTGTCGACGGAGTGCTGCCCTTGTGGTTCACGCTCGTCCAGGCACGAGGCGGCAACCGGCGCCTTGCGTTCCGGGTGCTCGAGGCCTGACGTCCACACGCGTGGTTCGGTTGAGTGGTGCGCTCAACGGGACAAGCGCGGTAGCGGGCTCAGCCGCACGGTCCACGACCCGGGCGCGGCTCGCAGTTGGTACTGCGGCAACACTCCGGGCCCGCATGATGCAGTGCCGAGCCCCGTCTGGGCCACGTCGATGTTGACGTACACCTCGTCGCGGGCAACCAGATCGGTCGTGTGCCGCGCTGCGTCAAGGTCCTCAGTGGTCCAGCGGCGCACCGTGAGATCGAACGTCGGCGCGCCCTCGATTCGCACGCCGCCCTCGGCGCCGCGCAACTCGGCCCACCGCACGAGGCGGCGGTTGCCGTTCTCCTGCGGGAACGGGTACGGCGTCTGCATCTGCTCGATTGTCTTGCGGAAGCGGCTGATTCGCGCTGCCTGGGTGCTGTCGGCGTACGCCTCGCCCGGTCCGGCGCCGAACCACGAGACGTCGGTGATGCTCGCCGGCAACGCCATGCGCAGGCCCAGCCGGGGGAGCGGCGCGGACCACTCGCCGTCGGGCTCGACGTCGACCTGGAGGACGAGAGCCGCGCCGTCACGCGTCCAGGTGTACGTGGCGAGCAGGCCGAGATCGGACGCCGCCGGAGCAACCCGCGTGCGCACCGAGAATTCGCGATCGGTCCACTGCTTGTCGACGACCCGATGGGTGAGACGGTGCAGGCCGAGCGCGCGCCAGGGAGTCTCGACCGACTCACCGTGCGTGGCGTGGTCGTTGTCGGTGGGCGCGCGCCAAACGTCGAGCCGGGGGCCGTGCACGGGGAGCTCGCCCAGCCGCAGCAGAGTGCCGGTAGAGGCGTCGAAATCCCGAACGTCGAGGTTGCCGCCTTGCGCAGGACGGACCGTCGCAGGCGTGATCTGCCGCTGCGCAAAGGCGATCTCGTGCCCGGCGCGCGCCCAGGGCAGGTCGTGCCGCAACACCGCGCGCACGGTCAGCCAGCTCTCTGCAGTGGCGGCGCCGAGTGACGGAAACGCGACGCTGCCGGACTGTCCGGCCGCGATCGTCGAGACATCCAGCGAACCTTCGGCGACAATCACCCCCTCGACCTCGTGCGTCCAGACGAAGCTCAGCTGCGCGGTGTCGGCGAAGTCGTGCAGGTTCTCGATGCCGACCTCGTGCGCCCCGACGGTGATGCGCACCGGCGCGACGACCGCCTTGAACTCGATCAGTCCGGGCGAGGGCGTGCGGCCGGCGAAGACCAGCCCGTCGATGACGAAGTTGCCGTCGTGCAGCGGTTCACCGAAGTCGCCGCCATAGGCGAAGTACTCGCGCCCGTCGGCCGTGCGCTCCCGGATGCCGTGATCGATCCACTCCCACACGAAACCGCCCTGGCAGCGCGGGTACTTCTCGAACAGCTGCTGGTAATCCAGTAGGCCGCCCGGCCCGTTGCCCATCGCATGCGCGTACTCGCAGAGCACGAAGGGGAGCGAGCGGCGATGCGCGTCGAGGCCCGGATCGTCGGTGACCGGCTCTTCGTGCCGGCCGATCGCGTCGACTTCGGCGTGCGTCGCGTACATGCGGCTGTAGAGGTCGACGTAGCCGGAGTCCCAGTCACCTTCGTAGTGCACGGGGCGGCTCGGGTCGCGATCGTGCACCCACGCCGACATGGCCGCGAGGTTGGCCCCTTTGCCGGACTCGTTGCCCAGCGACCACATGATGATCGACGGGTGGTTCTTGTCGCGCTCGACGGTGCGCTGCATCCGATCGAGCAGCGCCGCCCGCCAGCGCGGGTCGTCGCTCGGGTTTCGCCGCCAGCCGGCGAACAGGAATCCGTGCGTCTCGTAGTCGCATTCGTCGATGACGTAGAGCCCGTACTCGTCGCACAGATCGAGGAAGTCCGGATGCGGCGGGTAGTGGCTGGTGCGGACGGCGTTGATGTTGTGCTGCTTCATCAACCGCACATCGCGCAGCATGTCGTCGGCCGTCACGGCGCGACCGCGGTCGGGATTCCACTCGTGCCGGTTGACCCCGCGGATCAGGATGCGCTTGCCGTTGACGGTGAGCAGGCCGTCGCGCGCCAGCACGGTACGAAAGCCGATGCGTAGCGCGATCGTCTCGCCGCCCGCTTGCAGGGTCGCGTCGTAGAGCCGGGGCACCTCGGCTGACCATGGCTCGACGGACGGCAGCGCGTGCGGTCGCTCGGCTGGGACGTCGACCATGCCCAGGTCCGGCAAGGACAAACGGGCGGGCACGTCGGTGTCGATGCGCAACGTGCCGCCGCCCGTCACGTGGTCGTAGGCGGCGTGGACGAAGTAGTCGTCGACCGCGCCGGGTGGCCGGGCTATCAACGTGACATCGCGGAAGATGCCCGACAGCCACCACATGTCCTGGTCCTCGAGATAGCTCGCGGGCGACCACTGGTGCACGCGCACCGCGAGCCGGTTGCCGGCGGGCAGCAGCAACGCGCCGACCTCGAACTCGGTGGTCAGCCGGCTGCCGGTGGACCAGCCCAACTCGGTGCCGTTGAGCCACACGGTGAATGCCGAGTCGACGCCGAGGAAACGCAATACCGCGTGCTGCGCGACCCAGCCGACCGGGAGGTCGAACGTGCGGCGGTATTCGCCGGTCGGGTTCTCGTCCGGGACGTTCGGTGGGTCAACGGGAAACGGGTAGCGGACGTTGGTGTACGCAGGCTGGCCGTGCCCCTGCAGCTGCCAATGGCCGGGTACCTCGATCGTCGGCCACGCGCTGTCGTCCGCCTCGAATACCGCATCGGCGCGAGCGGCGAGACGAAATCGCCACTGCCCGTTGAGGTCGACGCGCCGCGCATCGGAGCGGGCACTCGCCCGTGGCGCTCGGCGACCCGAGCCCGGTTCGAAGGATGCGTGCATTCTGGATGAAATCCTACGTCGACCGTCTGTCGCGCCGGCACGTTATGTGCGCAGCGGGTGCGGTAGGCCTCGATTGCCCTTATCGCATCGAGGTATTTGCTTGACCGGCGCGGCCCTCCTCTTCAGATAAGTTCAGCGTTAGCAGGCCGATCCGAGGAGGATCAATGGCACTCGTCGTGGCCGGGACAATCGCGCCGTTGCAGCCTGGCGCCGAGGATGACGTGTTCTCCGGACGGGTGTGGCTGGCCGACGACGGCACGGTGGCCGCTGTTACCCGGGGCAACGCGGCCGGGCCGGCCGGGTTCGACAATGCGCGGACCGTCGACGTCGGAGCGGCCGTGATCTACCCGGGTCTGGTCGACCTGCACAGCCACCTCGGTTACAACACGTTGCCGTTGTGGACAGACCCGGGCCAGGCGACGCCGTACCTGCACCACGACAGCTGGCCGGGCGAACCGACCTACAAACCCGGTCTGTCCTGGCCGGCTTGGACGCTGGCCGCGCAGGCGCCGGAATCGTTGCTGGCCTATGTGCAGGTTCGCGCCCTGGCCGGTGGCACGACGTCGATCCAGGGGTGGCCGTCGACCAGCCGTCCGGCGTCCAACCGGTTGGTGCGGTGCGTCGACAGCGACGACATCGGGCCGCTGGCCGACCCGGTGCGGGTGTACACGCTGACCCTCGAGGCTGCCGAGCTGGGATCGCGGCGCGATGCCATGCACGCCGGCTCGGTGTTCATCTACCACTGCGCCGAAGGGCAGCCCGGATCAATCGTCACGCGCGAGTTCACCGACCTGGACCAGCAGGGTTGCCTGCAACAGCGCATGGTCACCATCCACGCGACCGCGCTCGGCCCGGACGACTTCATGCGCTGGCGCACCCGTGCGCGCGAGGTCAGCGCCGGTGCCCCGTTCGGCAGCGTGGTGTGGTCGCCGTTCTCGAACCTGTGGCTCTACGGGATGACCACCGACGTCCCGGCGGCACGGGCGGCCGGGTTGACGGTGTGTCTCGGCACCGACTGGGGCCCGTCCGGCACGCATAACCTGCTGGGCGAGGCGAAAGTCGCCCGGCTGCACGCCGACGCGTCCGGCTGGGAGCTCACCGACGCCGACCTCGCGCAGATGATGACCTGCCTGCCGGGCGACGTCCTGTCCCGCGCCTGGCAGCTGCCGGTGGGCCGGCTCGTGCCGGGTGCGCTTGGCGATCTGGTGGTGATCGACCAGCGGCGGGCCGATCCGTGGGCCAGCCTGGTGGCCGCCCGCGAGCGCGACGTGCGCCTCGTCGTGGCCGGCGGCCGCCCCGTCTGGGGCACGTCCACGCTGATGAGCGCCGCCGGAGCCGAGCACACGTCGAGCGTCAAGATGGGGTCGGTGTCTCGGCAGGTGACGCTCGTTCGGCCCGACGATCCGACCAAGACGTGGACGTGGACCGACCTGCTGTCGCGGCTCAACGCCGTGCGGACCAGCGCCGCGCAGGATCCGCCGTCCGGGCCGGCGGGACGCCGGGGGCCCGGCGGCGGTAAGCGTGTCTCGGCCGACCCGCCGGGCACGCCGCCCATCGCCATCGACCTCGACATGCCGGGCGGCCCGCAGGCTGCTGCCGGTCCACCGCCGAAGGGTCAGGTGGTCGACATTCCCGCGATCGAGGCGATCTATCACAACCCGGCGTGGCTGAAGACGATCCACGGCAGGGGCTTTCACGGTGGCGCGCTCGACGGCCTCGCGGCCGCGTTCGGCTGAGCGCTGTCGAAAGGAGCGCAGATGGCCTCCCGGGACGAGGTGATCCGCACCGCGCAGCGCGGTGTCGCGCTGTCTCGCTTCTACCCGACCGGGCGGCAGGCGCGCCAGCCCGTCATCGCCGACCTCGACGCCGACCAGCGCGCCGAGGTCATCGACGTCCTCACCGGGCTGCTGGAGGGTCTGTACACGCACCTGCCGCTGAAGCGGTCGATGTACGGCATCGATCCGGTGCAGCGCATGCGGCTGCTGCAACAACACGCGACGCGGCTGGACGCGCTGGGCTTTCACTACGAGCTGGCCGGCATCTTCGCTGGGTTGCGTGACGCGCACACCCGCTACGTCGGGCCGGACGAGCTCGAGGGGCGCGCCGCGATGTTGCCGTTCCTCGTCGAGGCATACGGCCCGGTGATGGCGCCGCACTACATCGTCTCGAAGATCGCCGCCGACCGGGATCTGATCGGCAACAGCCGGTTCTTCCGCCCGGGCGTCGAGATCCGGTGGTGGAACGCGGTGCCGATGGACCGCGCCGTCGACCGGCACGCCGACGGCGAGACCGGCGGGCGCCCGGACACCCGGCGGGCCCGCGCGCTCGAATCGATGACCCTGCGCGCGTTGCGCTACGGCCCGCCGCCGGACGAGCGCTGGGTGACCATCGGCTACGTCGACCTGTCCGGCATCGAGCGCGAGCTGCGCGTCCCGTGGCGGGTGGTGTCGCCGCGCCGGGCGGCGACTTCGGGCCAGCTCTCTCGCGGACGGGGTGACCGCGCCTTCGGCATTGACCCGGCCGCCGAGACGCATCGCCGGGTGAAGAAGCTGCTGTTCGCGCCGCGCCTGTGGTACGCCGATCGGCACGCCGTCGGGGCGACGCCTGCGACGGCAACTGTCGCCGACGGCGAGTGGCTGCCGACGTCGCTGCAGGACGCGCTGGCCGCCAAGGTCGTCACCGTCCGTGGCCGCCGGTTGGGCTACCTGCGGCTGTGGAGCTTCGACGTGGCAGACGATCAGGTCTATCTGGACGAGGTGATCCGGCTGCTCGGGCGGCTGCCCGAACGTGGGCTGATCATCGATCTGCGGTCCAACCCGGGCGGGCTGATCTGGGCCGCGGAGCGCCTGTTCCAGTTGTTCACGCCCCGCCCGGTGCAGCCGAACCGGTTCTCGCTGCTGGCAACTTCGCTCACCCGGGCGATGGCGGCGGCGCCGCAGAACGAGGGTGAGCTCGAGCCGTGGCGGCAGAGCCTTTCCGATGCGGTCGCCAACGGCGAGCCGTACTCGCGGGCGGTGCCGATCACGCCGGCCGACGAGTGCAATGACACCGGCCAGGTCTACGGCGGACCCGTCGTGGCAATCGTCGATCCCAACACCTACAGCGCGGGCGACCTGTTCGCGGCGGGCTTTGCCGACAACGGGATCGGCGCGCTGATCAGCGTCGGCGAGGCTACCGGCGCCGGTGGCGCAAACGTGTGGTCGCCCGAGCAGGTCGAGGACGCCCTGCTCGGAACCACCTACCAGCAGCGTCCGCTTCCGGCGGGCATCGGATACACGCTCGCGGTGCGGCGGGCCACCAGGACCGGACCGGCCGACGGAGCCGCCATCGAGGACGTCGGGGTACGCGGCGACTACCAGTACGCGATGACGAGGCGCGACCTGATCAGCGCGAACGAGGACCTGCTGTCCTTCGCCGGACGGCTGGTGCTCGGCATCCCGCGCACCGAGTTGACGGTGCAGGCGCCGGCCGCCGACGGTGAGCCGTTGACCGTCCATACCCGTGGCATCGACCAGTTCGACGTGCTCGTCGACGGCCGGTTCCAGCCGTCGCGCACGGCCACCTCGCGGGCAACACGCGTGGAGCTACCAGCGGGGTGGGCCACGGTCGAGATCAGTGGTAGTACCGCCGGGCAGGTGGTGCAGCGCCGGGTGCTGCACCACTAGGGCCGTAGATCGCGACCTGGCCCTGGTGCGGCCGTTCCCGGACTGCCCGAGGGTCTTGATCATCTCTGCTGGATGTGCGATGACTCGCGGTTTCGGCAGAGATGATCAAGACCGGTGGGCCAGCGCGGATTCCGAGCACGGCGGCGGACGGTACCGACGCCCGTCGTCCCATGAGAACTAGGCCCTAGTGCCGCTGGAACTACTTGAGGTCGTCGACGATGGCCGCGTCGGCGGCTGACAGCGGCGGCGGCTCCAGCGCGTTGGCCCATGTCGGCAGGTAGACCTTGAGGTAATCCGGTGACGGCTTGCCGGACTGCAGATCGGTCGGTCGGCTGGCCCGATCGCCGGATGTGCCGACCCACAAAGGGGTTCCGTTGGGCAGGTCAGCGGTGGGGACCCGTCCGCGCACGGTCGGCAGCTGGAATGTCGGCGCCGAGATGTCCTTGCTGTAGGACAGGCCGGACAGCTCGTCGAGGGCGGACTGCCAAGCGGCGCGTGCGCCGGACGACCAGGCCGGCAGGTTGATGACGTGCAGACCGGGCGGCGCCACCTTCGGCGCGAGCCGCTGCGCGCCGGCTCCGATGGCGAGCAGCGCCGCGAGCCCGCTGTTCGCCGCGGCCACCCGACTGAGCAATTCAGTGTGGAGCGCCCGCACCGCAGTGGTGTCGACGATCTTGTTGCGCTGCGCCGCGGTGAGATCGCTGACGTCGACCGGCACCGTGCGCAGGATGAGGTAGCGCGTCGTCAGCCCGGCGGCGGTGAGCAGCGCCTGAAGCTGCTGTCCCGACTCGCCGCACATGGCTCGGCCGGTGAACAGGTCGTCAGGGGCATCCGGGTCGGCCAGCACCGCGACACTCAGCGACGTGAACCGTCCGCGGTAGATGGCGCCCGTGCCGAAGGACGCGTCGGACTTGACGCCCAGCGAGGCGAAGTCCGGCCAGGCAAGACCGGCCTCGCCGCCCATCAGCAGCCGCGCGTATGCCGCGGGCGGGCCCGGGTCGGGGCGTCGCGGACTGTGCCGTGGCGGCTCGACCGGGATGTCGCCGGTCTCGTCGGCATATCCGTCCTTCGACCCACCGCCGGTGTAGTCGTAGCGAAGCGATGCGCCCGTGCCGTTGTACTTTCCCTTGGCCGAGAACAGCTGGATGCTGCGCTGGTTGTCGCCCCGATTCGACGACGTCGCCCCGCGCCCGAGCCGCGGGCAGGTACCGAACGGGAAGTCGCCGTACGGCGAGGGGTCGCTGGCGTAGACGAATGCCTTCGTCAGATCACGACTCGTCCCCGCATCGGGCGGCAGAAATCCGGCGTCGGCGTCGATCCAGGTGCGGATCTGATTGACCGCCCGGACGAAGTCGGCCTTGATCGCGGTGCCGCCGCCCCCCGTGATGCCGCCGGGGTGCAGCACGCCGAGGAAATGCACGCCGGAAAGCGGCGCGCCGCAGGTCGCGAGGTCCAGTTTCTCCGGGTCGGCCGTGCCGCCGTGCGAGACGATCCACGTCGTCACCGACTCCTTGGCCGCCTCGCCCACGGCGATGACGAGCCGCAGATCGCCCGCCGCCACCTTGTCGAACACGCGGTTTCGGTGCTTCACGATCGGCGAGATCGGATTCTGTGCCAGCCCGCGCAGCGTGTCCGTGTACTGGCCGAAGATCGGGTACACGAACGTGTTCAGGAACAGATACGACCGGGATATACCGATGTGGCCCAACAGATGCTGCATTCGCGCGCCGGTGCCGCCGGTGAACGAGCGGTGCGAGAGCGATTCGTCCTGCGCACCCTCCTGCCCGATGACCAACACCCGGGCCGATCCGTCCAAACGACCTCGATAGAACATCGGGCCGAAATGCCAGCGGAACGCCTCGCGTCCGGTGACGGCCTTGCCCAGGCCACGGTAGTTCGGTGTGTCGGCAAACAGTTCCGGCCAGCCGCTGGTCGTGGCCGGCCCCGGGTCGTAATCCCATGGATTTCCGCGCGGATCTGCCATCGTCATTACTCCCCGTCGTTGAGAGTTAACCGATAGCGTGACACAAGCGGAGCAGGTGGCCGGGCAGGCTCTCCGGGCTCTCCGGGCTCTCCCGCGGTAGCGGCGCACGTATCACCTGTTGCGCTACCTCCTCCTCTGGGGTGACAGTGCTGCGATCGCGGCACAGCCCGCACGGAGGGGAGCCCGTGATGGCCGACAGCATGACGGTCCTGCGCAAGGCCGGCCCGGCCGGCACCAAGCGGAACATCGTCGTACTCGGCGACGGCTTCACCGCGGCCGACCAATCGGCGTACAACACTTGGGTTGATACGACATTGATCAAGGGCGTCTTCGGCCACGACTACTACTCAGAGGATGCTTCGGCTTACAACATCTATCGGGTCAATCTCGAGTCGGTGGACTCCGGTGTGAGCACCCGGACCTACGACGAGAAGGGCACCGTCGATCCTTCCGACGACACGATCGCCTCGGAGACCGTCCACAACACCGCGCTCGGGATGATCTTCAGCGGATCGTGGTCGCACTGCTGGCTCGAGTACGGCACGAACACCGAGACGCTGCTGCAGGCGGCGATCAACACCTGGGTGCCCGATGCGAACGAGATCCTCGTCGTGCTCAACAACCCGAACTACGGCGGCTGCGGCGGCAACGGCCGTGCGCACGTACCGATGGGCGTCGACTGGACCGTCATCGCGCACGAGTTCGGCCACGGAATCGGCGGGTTCGCCGACGAGTACTCGGTCGACGGCAACTACAGCAGCGGGGAACAGGCCTGGATCAACCTCACGACGATCACCAACCGCGCCACGACGAAATGGCGTCAGTTCATCGACCCCACCACACCATTGCCCACCGGGGTCGGCAGCGGCGCGAACTACAACCAGGGACCACGGCCCGCGACGTGGAGCAGCAACTTCGACGTCGGCCTGTTCGAGGGCGGCGGGACGTTCAACACCGGCATCTACCGGCCGGTCGAGAACTGCCGGATGGACGGCAATACGCCGGAGTATTGCCCGGTCTGCTACACGTCCATAAAGACCAACCGCGACCACGAGACCGCCCACCACTTCCGGGGCGCGCACGCGGGCAACTTCTTCGGCAGCGGACGCAGCGACGTCCTGCTCCACCACGGCACGTCCATCCAGCTCTTCCGCGACACCGGAACGGGATTCACCCATTCGTTCAGCGGCGTGGAGCGGGTTCCGGGTTCGTGGCAGTTCCAGCCGAACGACCAGATCGTCGTGGGCGATTTCAACGGCGACGGTGTGGACGAGGTCGCTATCTTCAACGGCGTCGACTGGGCAATTCCCTATCTCGGCCTGCTCGCCGCCGACGGCGCCGGCGGCCTCAAGCTCATCGCGCGGTACGACGGCGACATCCCCGGCTGGGGCGGCTTCGCCCGCAACGACAAGTTCTACAAGGCCGATCTCAACGGCGACGGCAAGGACGACCTCGTCGTCTTCAACGGCGACGACTGGTCGATGACCTACGTGGGGCTGCTGCGCAGTACGGGCACCGGCTTCTACCTGACCAACCGATACGACGGCGACATCCCCGGCTGGGGCGGCCTCGCCCGCCACGACGAGCTATTCGTCGGTGATCTGAACGCCGACGGCAGGGACGACCTGGTGATCTTCAACGGCCAGGACTGGTCGATGGCCTACGTCGGGCTGTTCCGCGCGCAGGCGTCCGGCCTTTCCATGACCGCCCGCTACGACGGCGACATCCCGGGCTGGGGCGGCCTGGCGCGCAACGATCATCTCGTCCTCGGCGACTTCGACGGTGACGGTCGCTGCGACGTGTTCATCTTCAACGGCGACGACTGGTCGATTCCCTACCTCGGCCTGTTCCGCGCGAGCGGTAACGGCCTGTCTTACGTCAACCGCTACGACGGCGACGTGCCCGGGTGGGGCGGCCTAGCGCGACACGACCAGTTCTTCGCCGCCGACATCAACGCGGACGGGCGCTGCGATCTGTGGGCGTGGAACTTCCAGGACTGGTCCGAGGAGTACCTCGGCCGGATGATCTCGTCCGGCACCGCCTTGAGCGCCAGCTTTGCGGGAGACTGGGTGGGCGAGTGGAATCTTGGCCCGGCCGACCAGTTCGAGGTGGCGCGCTTCAGCGGCAAGACGGGCCAGCCGCATCTGTACGTGCACAACACCGACTGGTTCGGGGTCATCAACGGCCGCCGCGGTTACAACCTGGACCGGATCTACTACCGGTGGATCCGCGACTACCGATACGGCCGGAACTGGTAAGGGGACACGACGATGAAGAAGACAAAGCGCAAGGCAGCTCCCCGACCGGACGAGAGCCGGCCCACCAAACCCGCCGCCACGTCGAGCACCGGACGGCCCGCGGCCGCCGACGCGTCCGTTCCGACGTACTCCGGGCCGGAGAAGACCGCGAAGCCACCGGCGGCCAAGCGGGGCAAGGCGAAGCCCGCTGTCGAGCCGGGCGCGACCCGCCGGCCGCGAGGACGCGCGGCCGAGGCGAATTACGGCGACCAGCAACCACCGCGACGCCGTGGCTCCACCGCGAAGGCCGCCGCGAGCGCGCCCCGCGACGAGGCGTACGTGCGCATGCGTATCCGCGTTCGCGACGGGCAGCTCTCGGTGATCGACAGCCACCTCGTCGACGGCCCGCTCGCTCAGGCCAGAGGCTTCACGGGAACGAACGCCTACGAGGTGACCCTGGGCGACCGGCTGCTGCACGCCGGATCGCTGCCCGACCTGGGTGTGCAGCGCTCATTCGTCAATCCCGCCGGACCACCCGAGCAGCGCGGGCACCACATCGCCGAGCGGCGCGTCTACGAGTTCATGGCCCGGGTGCCGGCGCACGAGCTGACGCCCGACACGATCGGCCAGATCGCGGTGCGCCTGCACCGGGTCAAGGAAGAGGCTCGCGCCGACCGGCTGGCCGACGCCCCGCTGGCCGCGCAGTTCGAGCGCGAGGTGCGTCCGATCGCCGAGCTCGTCGGACTGCCCAGCTCGACCCTGCCAGAAGCCATCGAGGAGCGCGGCGGCCGTACGCCGAGCGCCTGATCGCCGTCGCGGTTTGGACGCGACCGTGTGCAGATTCGCACGCCGGGACGTTCACCGATGCACACGATCTTCGTTGCCATGTTCGGCGGCTCGGCGGCTCGTCGCGCGCTACGACAGCCCGACGATCTCGCCACGCTCGTCGATGTCGATGCGGGTGGCCGCCGGAACCGACCCCAGCCCGGGCATGGTCGGCATGTTCCCGCAGATCGGATAGATGAAGCCCGCGCCGACGTGCGCGCGCACCTCGCGCACGGGCAGCCGCCATCCGGTCGGAGCGCCGAGCAGGCTGGGATCGTGCGAGATCGACAGGTGGGTCTTGGCGATGCAGACCGGCAGGTGGCCGTAGCCGAGGCGCTCGAAGTGGTCGAGCGCCCGCGCCGCCGGCGGGGTGTAGTCGACGCCGTCGGCGCCGTAGATCTGCGTCGCAACCGCGTCGATCTTCTCGGCCAGCGAGGCCTCGTCGGGATACAGCAGCCGGAACTCGGCCGGCTCGTCAGCCGCCGCGGCCACGGCCTCGGCCAGCTCTACTCCGCCTCGCCCGCCGTCAGCGACCGCGGTCGTGACGGCCGCCCGCGCACCCATCTCCTGCGCGATGGCCCGGATCGCCTCGTGTTCGCTGGGGTGATCGCCGGGGAAGGCATTGATCGCCACGACCGGCGTGACCCCGAACCGGCTGATGATCTCGATGTGCTTGCGAAGGTTGGGCGCACCGGCCCGAACCTCGTCCGGTCGTTCGTCGCTCAGCTCCGCCGGTAAAGGTTTGCCGGCGACGATCCGGTGTCTGCCGGAGTGCGTCTTGAGCGCGCGCACCGTGGCGACGATGACCGCGGCGTCAGGGTGCATGCCCGATGCGCGGCACTTGATGTCGAAGAACTTCTCCCCGCCGATGTCGGCGCCGAACCCGGCCTCGGTGATCAGGTAGTCGCCACCATGGATGCCGATCCGGTCGGCGATGATGCTCGAACTGCCGTGTGCGATGTTGCCGAACGGCCCGGCGTGGATCAGGGCCGGTGTGTGTTCGAGCGTCTGCAACAAGTTGGGCATGAGCGCGTCGCGCAAGATCACGGCCATCGCGCCGGCGGCTTTCAACTCGTCGGCGGTGACCGGCTGCCCGTCCCGCCGGTAGCCGACGACGATCCGTCCGAGCCGCTCACGAAGGTCGCCGAGCGACGTCGCGAGAGCCAGGATGGCCATCACCTCGGACGCGGCGGTGATGTCGAATCCGGCCTGCCGCGGCACGCCGTCGATGCGCGAGCCCAGACCGGCCACGATGTTTCGCAGGGCACGGTCGTTGACGTCGAGGACGCGCGGCCAGGTGATCTCGTGCGGGTCTATGCCCAGGGCGTTGCCGTGGTACAGGTGGTTGTCGACCATCGCGGCCAGCAGGTTGTGTGCCGCGGTAACCGCATGCGTGTCTCCTGTGAGATGCAAATTGACCTGCTCCATCGGGATGACCTGGGCCCAGCCACCACCGGCGGCGCCACCCTTGATCCCGAAGACGGGTCCCATCGCCGGCTGCCGAATGGTCACCGTGGCCCGCTTTCCGATGTGGCCGAATGCCTGAGCCAGACCGATCGCGGTCGCCGTCTTGCCCTCGCCGAGTGGCGTCGGCGTGACGGCGGAGATGAGCACGTACTTGGCACGGGGCCGCTTGGCGAGTTCGTCCAGCGCCGCCAACTGCACTTTGGCAATGTGCTTGCCGTACGGCTCCAGGAGCTGTGGCCGCAATCCCAGCGTCGCCGCGATGTCATTGATCGGTTCGAGCGCTACCGACCGTGCGATCCGCAGATCATCTGCCACCACGACCTCAGCCATTGGGCCCTCCTCGCCGCCATCGTCACACCGCGGAGCCCCGAGCGCGGGGAGGACGCGCTAGAGATCGCGACCCTGGGGCACGGGGTGCGGCGCTCGCGGCGCGGGACACGTCGGCGAAACCTTCTTGCACCCGCTGTCGCGTTGGTTACGACGCTGTGGCATCCCCGCTCGCCGCGGCCCGGTCGAGAAGTACGGCGCGCTCTCGCGCGTTTCGAGCCAGCGATGCCGCGCGCTCGAATTCCTGGCGTGCTTCGTCGTGACGGCCGAGCTTTGCCAGCAGGTCACCGCGCACGCTCGGCAGCAGGTGGTAGGTGCGAAGCGCCGGCTCGCCGGTCAGCGCGTCGACGCGTTCCAGGCCGCGGGCCGGCCCGTCGGCCATGCCGATGGCGATCGCGTGATTGAGCCGGACGACCGGAGACGGCGCGACACGGTCGAGCGCCTCGTAGAGCGCCGCGATCTGCGTCCAGTCCGTGTCGGATGCGGCACGCGCCCGCGCGTGGCAGGCCGCGATCGCTGCTTGCAGGACGTACGGGCCGGGCGGCGGGCCGAGGTCTCGGGAACGAAGCAGCGCGGCGAAACCGCGGCGGATGAGCAGCTGATCCCAGCGCCCGCGATTCTGTTCGAGCAGCGGGATCGGTTCGCCGGCCGGACCGGTCCGCGCGGCCACGCGTGAGGCCTGAATCTCCATCAGGGCGACCAGACCGTGCACCTCCGCTTCGTCGGGGGTGAGCTCGGCGAGAATCCGTCCGAGGCGCAGCGCTTCCTGGCACAGCGCGGGCCGCATCCAGTCCTCGCCCGCGGTCGCTGCGTAGCCCTCGTTGAATATCAGGTAGACGGCTTCGAGCACCGACGACAGGCGCGCGGCCCGCTCGGCCGGCGGGGGCACTTCGAACGGGATGTGCTTGTCGGCAAGGGTTCGCTTGGCCCGCACGATTCGTTGCGCGATCGTCGCCTCGGACACGAGGAACGCCCGCGCGATCTCGTCCGTCGTCAGACCGCCGAGCAGCCGCAGGGTGAGCGCCACTCGCGCCTCGGCCGACAGGACGGGATGGCAGGCGATGAACATCAGGCGCAGCAGGTCGTCGCCCACGTCGTCGTCGAGGATGGCGTCGATATCGTCCGCGTCCTGGCTGTCCTGCAGTTCGCGTCCGATCAGCTGATGCTTGCGTTCGAGCCGCTCTTGGCGCCGGATCCGGTCGATCGCCCGCCGCTTCGCGATGACCATCAGCCAGGCGCCCGGGTTGGCCGGGACGCCCGACTGCGGCCACTGCTCGAGTGCTGCGACGAGGGCGTCCTGGGCGAACTCCTCGGCCAGGCTCACGTCGCCGATCATGCGGGCGAGCCCGGCGATTATCCGGGCCGCCTCGATCCGCCATACCGCCTCGACGGTGCGGCGTGCGTCGGCGGGCGTCACGCTGCCGATCAGAGCATCGGGGCCACCCGCCGCGCAAGCACCGCGCGTCTAGGCGAGATCTTCGGGGCCGAACACCTGGCGAATGTCGCCCTCGCCGTCACCGGCGATCTTCCAGAAGCGCTTGGACATCTCGATCGCCTCCTCCTTCGACCGCACATCGATGAGCGCGAAGCTGACGATCACTTCCTTGGCCTCGGTGAACGGGCCGTCGGTGATGGTGACCTTGCCGCCTGAGGACGTGATGTGGGTGCCCTGGTCCAGCCCGCCGGTCGCAAGCAGGACGCCGGCACTGGTCATCTCCTGCACGAACTTGCCCATCTCGGCGAACATCTCGTCGTCGGGTGGGGTACCGCCGCCGTAGGTCGTCAACAGGAATCGCATTGTGGTGTCTCCTTCACTGGGGTCCCAAGCTACTGACACCTTCACTTCGAACGGCCGGCCGCGAAATCGACACCGGCGAAGGCGCGACTTTAGTCAACCGAGCGATCCGATCGGATCGCTCGGTTGACGTCGCGATGAACCGTCAGTCTGACAGTGGCGGAATCGGATGGTTGGCGAGGAACAGCCCGGCCGGGTCCCAGTCCGTTCGTACCGACCGCAGCCGCAACCAGGCTGCCTTGTCGTACCCGGCCGAGGTGTCGAGGCTGCGTTCGGCGAAGTTGAGGTACTCGCGGCCCGCCGACCAGCGCGCCATCGCCGTCATGAAGTTGTGGGCGTCGCGGGCGCCCTGGCGTCCGATCTCCGGGGTTGCGGCGACCGTGGCAGCGAACAGGATGAACTGGCCCTCGAGCGATGCGAGTGCGCCGCCGTCGTCGGCCGGACGGCTGAGCGCACCGCCGAGCTGGCGCAGTTCGGCGATCATCAGGGTCGATCCCGAATCCGGTCCGACCGCGGCCAGGAACGCCTCGACGCCTTCGACTGGAAGCGCCTCGAGAACCGCGGTGTCGGAGACGGCCGGCGTCGGGCCTTCCGGGTCCATGTGCATGCGGGCGAGAGCGGCCGTCGGGACCCGGGCAAACGTGTCGAGCTCAGGCCGCAAAGCGCGCAACCGCGCGAGGATCGCTTCGGCGCCGGCGTCGTCGGCGAGCACCGCGCCGTCGATCACTACCCAGTTCCTGCCGCGGAACGGCTCGGGTATCTCCGGGATGGGCGGCAGTTGCAGGATCCGGAACGCGGTGGTTACCGCATCGGGAGCGTCGAGCGTCCACGATGCCCACTCGGTGAGCACCCGCTCGGCGTGCTGCCAGTCCCAGACCAGCATCCCGGCGTAGGCGGTGTCGAAGTCGTAGGCCCGGAACTCCAACTCGGTGACGACGCCGAAGTTGCCGCCACCGCCACGCAAAGCCCAGAACAGGTCAGGGTTCTCATCGGCGGCCGCCCGCACGATCGAACCGTCGGCGGTCACTACCGTGGCGCTGACGACGCTGTTGGACTGCATGCCCACCGATCTGGAGTACCAACTGATCCCGCCACCGAGTGAGTACCCGACGACGCTGACGTCCGGTGACGAGCCGTGCAGGACGGCCAGTCCGTGTTCGGCGGCCGCCTCGACGACGTCGATCCAGAGCGCGCCGGCCTGCACCCGAACCAGGCCCGCTGCCGCGTCGACCTCGATGCCGTTCATTGCCGACGTGCGCAGCAGGACCACCTCGCTGAGATCTGCGAGCGGCGCGCTGTTGTGCCCGGTGCCCATGGCGTTCACCTGCAGGCCCGCCGCGGCGGCGGCCTTGACGACCGCGCTGACCTCGTCGGCTGATCCCGGGTATGCGACCACAGCCGGACGCAGGTCGAGCGAGGCATTCCAGGCAAGTCGCGAAGCGTCGTATCCGGGATCGCCGGGCAGGTGCACCGCGCCGCCGCACAGGTCTGCCGAGAATGCCACGTTGGGACTGGTAGTCATGTTGCATCGCACCTCCGCATCACCGAGTGTCGGCTGCAAAGGTAATAAGGTATAGGCGATCTCGGCCGTTCACTACGTCGAATTTCACGCGCAATTCAGGCGCGGCTGCATTTACCGGTTGTTCTTGTTGGGCAGGCGTCCTTTATGCAACGCGCTGCCCGGGCCGGATCCTTTGGGCGAGTCGGTGCCGCCGCGCAGTTCAGTCTTCTGGCTTCTTCTCGGGGGTTTCCCCGCTATCGTCGGGTTTCGTGCTAGCTGATTTTTCGGTTGGCTCGTCTTCGTTGTTTATGCCCTGGCGAATTCCGTCGGCGACATCTTGCGCTTTCGTCTTCAGCGATTCGCTCGCACGTTCGGCCTTCTGCATGAATGACTGCGCGATGGGTTTGGCCGTCTCGCGAAACTCCTCGACCTTCGGCTTGGCCTTCTTCGCGAGATCCTCGGTCTTGGTCTTGAATCGGTCAAAGATGCTCATGCTGCCACTCCCATCGGTTCAGTTCGTCGCGGTTGCTGCAACAGGGTCGTGTGTGCGGCGATGGGCGGGCGGTTGTCGGTTCGCCCTCGCCGCCGACCGGTTTGGTCGTCATGTCAGTAGTACACGATCGCTCCCGTGGGCTGCCACTGTCCACCCGATCGTAGAACTCCGTCCGGCCTCGGGCGGACAAAAGTCGCACAGTCGAGCAGGCATTCGCCACGAGATGCGCATTGATCGTCTCTTGTGACGACGTCCACGTGGGGCATAGCATTCATTTCGCAGGCGCTGGACTGCGTGCTGAATTGCTGTGTGGGGGGACGTCGGGTGGAGAAACTTCGCGCGCGATTCTGGGTCGAGTCGTTGCTGGGGTCGCTGACATTGGTCTTCCTCATTCTGACGTTGGCCTGGAAGGACTGGATAGAGATCGTCTTCGGCGTCGATCCCGACCATCACAACGGCTCGTTCGAGTGGATGATCGTCATCGGATGTGCGATAGCGACGATCGCCTGCGGGTCGCTTGCCGGATCCGAGGTGCACCGAGCGCGGCTGCACGCCGACGGCGCTTGATGCTCGGCCGTTGACCGCGTCCGATGGTTGCCGTTCGCAAGGTGATCGTCACCCATTCGGCTGCGGCGGTTGCGAAGTACGGCCCGGCCGGCTGGACGAAGATCCGGCGCGCCGTCACCGCGCTCACCACCGCAGACCGCAAGCGGGGAATCACGACGAGCTTGCTGCGGCTCGATTCCGCGTCGGACACAGCCAAGGTCGGGGCCGAGGCAGTTGCGTCGGCGCAGGATCCGCAAGCGGTGAAGGCTGTTCTGGACGCGATATCGGAGAAGCTGGCGCCTGCGTACCTCGTTCTGCTCGGCGGGCCGGAAATAGTGCCCCACGCCTGGCTGATCAACCCGTTGTGGACGGGTGATCCGGCCGACGACCCCGATCAGCTCGTGGCAAGCGATCTGCCCTACGCGTGTGATGTGCCGTATTCGACGAGCATTTCTGCATACCGCGGGCCGACGCGGGTGGTCGGCCGTATCCCGGACCTGCCGGGCGTCGCCGATCCGGCCGCGCTGGTCGCTCAGCTACGGTCGGCTGCGCGCGTGACGTCTTCGGCGCGACCGGCCGCGGTGCCGGTTTTCGCGCTGAGCACGCAGACCTGGCGTACGTCGACCCTGCTGTCGCTGGGCAAACTGCCCGGCGTCAGCGGGCCGGTTCGTACCTGCCCGGTTGACGGCCCTGACTGGGCGGCCGCTGATCTTGCGCCCAGCGTCCACCTCGTGAACTGTCACGGCGCCGAGTTCGACCCGCGTTGGTACGGCGAAGCCAAAGCGGGGCAGCAGATTCTGCCGCCGGCGCTGGAGGCGGCTCGGCTCGCCGGGCTTGTCGTGCCGGGGACGATCGTCGGCACCGAATGCTGCTACGGCGCGGCATTGTGGCCCCCGTCCGCGGCCGGTGGGCAGCCCGGAGTCGCTCTCAGCTACCTGCTGCAGGGCGCCGGCGCTGTCTTCGGGGCGAGCGATACCTCCTACGGCCCGGCCGCATCGAACGAGTACGCCGACGTGATCTGCCGCCTGTTCTGCGACGAGGTGTTGAGCGGTGCGTCAACCGGCCGGGCTGCGCTCAGTGCGCGACAGCGGTTCGTGCAGGGCCAGTCATTCCTCGATCCGACGGATCTCAAGACGCTCGCCCAGTTCCTGCTGCTCGGCGACCCGTCGTATCAGCTGTTCATCGGTGCTGGTCCGCCGATCGCCGGTGCGTCGGATCGTCGGCGCGTGCTGTCGTCGGTAGGTCGCGCACTCGCGTCCAGCGTGACGGCCTGCTCGGACATTCCCCTGCAACGGCAGGGTTTCTCGCGGACGCAATTGCGCGAAGCGGCTGGGCGGCCGGTGCCGTCTGGCACGGCGATTCGCACATTCGTGGCCGAGACATCGCGGGCACATGTTGCCTTCGTGCGGGAACGGCGGTCAGGGCAGCAGAATCTGATCGTCGTCCGCGCGCACGACGACGGCTCCGCGGAGGTTCGCGTCGTGGTCAAGCGATGACTGAGCGACGCACCGTCACCGGCGTTGTCTCCGTGCAACGCGTCGCAACTGGATCGAAGAGTGAGCAGGTCACCGCCGTACTGCGAGCCGCCGAACGTAGCTGGCTGTTGCGACGTGCCGGCGGCCCGGCGTTCGGCGTCGACGGCGAACTCGCCGCGTACGACGGGCAGACGGTGACCGTGACCGGCTATGCCGGCTCGAGCGTCTTCCTCGTCACCGAGCTAGGCGATGCCCCGGCCTCGGGCGCCCACGAGGCATGAGCCAGCCGCGCCGCGACTTTGCTCCACTTTGCGCGTCTGCTCGGTTGATCACCTGCGGGTTGCGCACCGTCGGCGGTGCAGAATCCGCAGGTGATCACGGCTGGTTTGGGGGAGGGCGGAGGGGAAGCGCGGCGAGCCCGCGCGGGCGGGGTCGGCCGGCCGGGCGGCGCGGGCCGGCGGGCTCAGAGGGGCATGTCCAGCTCGATGGTCTTCGCTGCCACGTGCGCTGATTTGGGGACGAGATCCTGCACGCTGGTGGCGCCGGTGGCTTCGGCGGCAATGATCAGGTTGTCCTTGCTCAGCACCACGGCGACAAGGGCGAACACGGCGCCGTCGGCCTGGCTGGACAGGTCGAGCGGGAAGCTCACCGATCGCGGCATCCGCGTATCGACCGGCCCGGCCAGCGTCTGCCAGAGCGACGAGCCCGCCGCACGCCACCCGTCGGGCAGCGTCGCCGGCGGCGTCGCCGATCCGGCGGCCGCAACGAGCGCGGTCCACAGCCCGCCGAGCGGCGGAGCGTCACCGCTGTCCATCACGTGCATCATCAACGCGACGCGGACGTCGGCGCCGGCGGCCGCCGCAGCCGACCGGTGATGCACCAGGACGTGCACGACCGGATGCCGGCCCTGGACCAGCGCCTTCCCGGTGAACCCGCCCGTCTCGTCCTTGACGAGCTTGTACAACGCCGCCTCGCTCGGCGGGCTCGGCAGGGACGTGCCGCTCGTGTCGACCACGATATCCGGGCTGTTGTCCCACGTGGGCTTCTCGCCCGCGACGAGCGGCCCGCTCATCGGCGTGGGGACGCGTCGGCGCGTGTCACTCGGGAAAACGCGCAGGTAGGTCAGCGGCGCCGTCACGACGGTGGCGAGATCGACCTCCCACACGCCACGGGACGCGAGCGCGGCACGCAGCAGTTTGACGTCGGGCGGGCCGATGGACTTGTGGATCGACAGGTCCTGCACGGCTGCTTCGGGCAGACCGTTCACGAATTGCGCCCACTGCCAGGAATACGTGGCGTTTCCCGCGCCGTCGGTGCCGGTGGTCAATTGGCCGCGTACGACGCCGACGCTGGTGGCCACGAAGACGATGTTGCGATCGTCGGGATCGACGACGACGCCGAGCGCCGGCGCGGTGACGCGGGTGCCCGTCCAATTCGCATTCGGCGTGGTCGGCGTTTCCCGCCGGAGGCCGCACGGCCACCATGTGCTGTCGCCGTCGAAGAAATACAGCGTGTCAACGTCCCCGCTGCCGGCCGCATCGGGAAACCCGTCTGTGCCGATGGTTGTGACGTAGAGGGAACCGAGGTTGCCGAGTTCGGGCCGGTGCACGGCGATGTCGCTGACCAGGTCACCGCCGGGCAGGAACGTCAGCGGCTTACCGTCATGCAGGTCGCTTATCTCGGTCGCTGTGGTCGGACCACGGAACTTCTGGGTCACCGGCGATCCGGGTGGTGCCGGTAGCGGTTCCCAGGTGAACGCGCCGCTGCCGGTGAGCGGCTGCCGGTGCCCGGTCAGCCACACCAGGCTGTTCCCGTAGAGGATGAGCACGCGCAGCGTGTGTTCGGTCGCGTCGGACTTCTTGGCGAACTTGACCGCGACGATCCCGCCGACCTGCGCCTTCACCGCGCCGCCGGTGAACGGGTGGATGTGGGTCGTGCTGCAGCACTCGGTCGATCCGACGGTGTCGCTGTAGGTGCCGGGCTTTCCGGGGTAGATGACGTCCTGGTCGAGATCGGGATTGTCTTGCCCGCGCGGGTCTTTCGCCGACGGCAGCGTGACCCAGTTGCGTCCCCAGTCGGTGGAGTACCACACGCGATCGGTGCCGAATGCCAGATGGGTCAGGCCGCCGTGCTGCACGGCGTCGGCACCGGAGTAGAAGAACGATGCCTTGTCTTCGATCGTTTCCGACGTCTGGCGGCCGAGCTTCGTCGCGGAATCGTTGAGCCACGCGCTGCGCCGAAGGACCGGCCGGATGCCGCCGTCGTTGGCCTGCCAGTCCGCCCTGATGTACTGCCGGAAGTAACGGTTGTTTCCTCCCGGGTCATAGATGATGCCGCCGCCGTCGCCCTTGAACGTCTCCTCCCACACGGAATCGCCGACCCGCACGGCCGTTCCGTTGTCCTGGAAGCCGGCGGCAACGATGCCGCAGTTCGTGGCGTGGCTTGCCACATACCCAGGCTGCAGCACGGCAAGGCCGTTGTTCCGTGCAATGAACGTCTTCGGGTCGCCGTCCTTGTCCGAGCGGAACAGGCCGCCGTCGCAGCCGACCCACACGGCGCGCTTGGGCGCGAATCCGGCTACCGGTCCGACGCGAAGCACATGGTCGTCCGCATGGACGCCGGACCCGATCATGGTTGGCGTGCCTTTGTTGCCGGTGATTTCCATACGGAAGATTCCGCCGTTGAACTCGCCGTCGGACTTGACGAATGATCCGCCGAGGTAGACGCGTGTACGCACGTCCGGATGTACCGCGATGCACATGTCGTAGTCGGCCTGCGTGCCGAACATGTCCAGCGGCGCACCGTCGATCTGGGTCACCACCGGCGTGGTCTCCAGGGCAGTGACCGACCACAGGCACGCCGCGAGCGCGGTCCGGGCCGGATCGCCCGACGCCACGTCGCTGGCGCGTGGTTTTCGCTGGCCGAGGACGTAGAGCAGCGCGCCGTCACCGGAAACCGCAAGCACCATCCGGCTGCTGTCGGCGGGCGTTGTGGGATCAGCGGCAACGGGCTTCATGATCTGGGTGAAACTCAATGTCGTCGGATCGATCGGCGTGCCGGGCGACACCGCGGCCTCGGCCATGAACAGCGAACTCGTCGACGCGACCCAGATGCGGACGTGGTCGTTGCTGACGGAGCGAGTCATCGCGACGTCGATGGGATGCGTGTTGTCCGTCAGCGTCCACGCCGCGACTTTGGCCCAGGTGCCGCCGAATGGCTTGAGATACAGGCCATTCGTGGTTCCGGCCACAAGCTGCGTCTTGTCCGCCGGGTCGCCGGTGATCCGGTAGGTGGCATGCCCGCGCAACGAGTCGGCGGGGACGCCCGGCGGCGGGCCCTCGCCCGTCACCACCGACCATGTGCCGGTTATGGCAGGACCGGTCGCGGTCAAGAATCCGATGCCGCGCAACTTCGTACCGGGCAGACCGCCCTGACGGCCGGTCGCGGCGCCTCCGCCAAGTTCCGGTTCGCCGGTGCCGACCCAGACCTCGTCGTCCTTCGTCCCGTTCGCCGCATCGCCCCAGACGACGTGCACCGATCCGCACGACAGGGCGCTCGCGACCTGGCCGACCTTGTCGCGCTCTGACGTCGCGAAGTCGTCGAGCGGACGCCACGTGTCGCCGCGGTCGGGCGAGAACCACACGCCGCCGGCCGCGCTGGCCGCGTACATCCGCTGGCCGTTGACCGGCTCGATCTGCAGGTCCCGGATTCGCCCGGCGACGTTGGGATCTCCGGTTGCCTGGCCGTTGACGGTGACCGACGGCCCGATCGGGAACCACAGGTTCTGGTTGCCGGTCGGCGCGTCGTGCGGCACCGCCGCCGGTCGCCGACGAGCCGCCGCGCGCGCCGGGGCGGGCGCAATCGCCCGCGGATCGAGCGAGGGACGGAAGCGGCCGAGGTGGTTCGCGCGGGTGCCGGGTTCGTCGCGGCTGAACGGTCCACTCGGCCAGTCGTAGCGCGTCATGGTTGATCACCGCTCGGCTTGTTCGGCGCGACCCGCACCCAGCCTTCCTGGACCTCCGGCGCGGTGTCGGGCAGCAGGGCCGACTGGGTGGCCGCCAGGATCGGGTTGTCCTTCCACGTCGTGGGTGTATCGCGATAGGTGAACAGCTGATCGGCCGGGAACGAGGCAACCTTGGGTAGCCGCACCTTGTCGGCGTCGATCAGCAGCGGGCCGCAGCGCAGTGACGGCGCCAGCACCGACAGGCCAGGGTCGACCCAGTCGCGGGCCAATGCCTTGTAGACACGGGGCAAAAGTCCGGAGCTGAGATGCACCTTGCCGCCCGGATGCATCAGCAGTGTAAGGCGGACGGTCTGGCCCGGATGAATGCGCAGCACTCCGGACGCATCGACGTAGGGATGGTCGATGGGCACCGGCGTGGTGGCTGAACTCGCGTCGTCGGCCAGCACGCCTTGCAGTCGCCCGCTCGGCAGTGCCTCGGCCGCAATCACCCGGTCGACAAGGTGGAAATGCGAGTAGTCGTCGTCGACGAAGTAACCGAGCAGGCCGTCGTCTGAACGGGTCACCTCGCCGAGGCGCACCTGCAGGTCGAGCGCCGGCAGCGCCGCGTACGCAGCCTGCCGCCCGGTACGCATGGGATCTGACGGGTACGCGCGATCGTCGACGTCGGAGTACACGTCGAGCGCCAGACGCGCGGCCACGACGGCGATCGGCCGCCCGACGAGTCCGGCAATGTGCTCCTGGCCGAGGCTGCCGAACGGATCGACGTTCCACAACGTGGTGTCGATCGCCCGCAACATCGCCGAGAGCGCGGACTCGGTCTCGGCCCGGTCCGGAGTGCCCTGCCGCGACTCGGCATCTGCCGCCACGAGCCCGGAGGCGATCCAGCCGATGAGGTGGTGCGTCACGTCCGGGTCGTCGGTGGGCCCGGCTGCGGGAGCGACATCCGTACGGCCCGGGGCGATCTCCCAGGTGACCGCGTCGCTGAACGGATCGTGCAGCAGTTCCCCGAGCGGCATGCCGTCGGCGGAGAACACCTCCAGCGACTCGTCCATGTGGTCCGGCAGCAGGAATCCCGCGATCGGCGTGATCTGCTTCGTCAGGTCGGCCTGGTCGATGCAGGCGAGCGCCGCGTCGGGCGATGTTGATGTCGCGTCGACAAGGTCGAAACGCCAACGGGACGGAGTGGTCAGCCGAGGCCGTAGCAGCGCGACGCCGGGAGTGCCCTCGGCCAGACGCTCCGGTACGGCGGTGGCATCGATCGGTAGGTCGAGCAGGCGTCCGAAGGCGTCGACGAGGCGCGCCGACGTGAGCCGGATGCGACCGGCCTGCAGCAGCCGTGGCAACGCGATCGCCAGCGCCCGACGGGTGCCGTCCGGCAACGCATTCGCATCGGAATGCACGAGGCCGCGGTCGTACTCCAGGCCGAGCAGCTGTTCGCGTACGCCGTCGAGCGTCACCGACAGCAGGTCCATCCGGGCGAGCGTGTCGCCCAGCGTGGCAAGGGCATTCTCCGTCTCGGGATCGGCCAGGCCGTGCCCGCCGACGTTGCGTTCGCGCTCGTCGCTGAGCCAGCGGCTGATCGCCGCGGCAAGCGTCTGGGCCGCGCCGGTCACGAGCGGGCTGCGTCCGGTCAGCGTGATCGCATCCGGCGTGGCCAGGTCTGCGATCGCCGCCGGATCCAGGTCGACCCCGGCCAGGTCCCAGCCGTGAAGCGAACCGAGTTCCAGCCGTGCCTCCCAGTCGCAGAACATCGGCCGCCATGGCTGCCCCCACAGCGTCACGCCTTCCGGATGCGCCCACACGCCGGTCGACATCGACATGCGCAGCAGCCCTTCCGTCGCGCGCTGCCGGGTGGCCGCGGACGTGATCGGCGTGCCGGTGAAGTTGCTCAGCCGGTCGTTGTCGGCCGCGTAATAGCTGAACGACAAGGCAGATTCGGCGAGGAAGCGTGTCGTCACCCCGTTGCCGGTGAAGCCGTGCTCGGACGCACGCGAGGCTCGCCACTGCGACAAATACGGATCCTCGGCAAGCGCCTCGCGGGCGAGGTCGAGCACCTCGTCCGGGACGGCGCCGCTGCCGATGGTCGCGAGCAGCTCGGACGCGGCCAGCACGCCGTCGTGGCCCTTGCTCAACTGGTCGGACAGCCGGCACATCAGCGCGCCGTCAGCTTCTTCCCGCTCGACCGCCGACAACGTGCGGCCGCCGCCCGCGATGCCGACGACCGGCGGCGCCGGGTACTGGAACCGCGGCGCGGACCGGTTGACCTCGCGGATCTGATCCGCCGGCTGCGGCGCCGGCGGTGGCACGGAATTGGGGCGCGCGTCGAATGTGCCTGCGCGCGAAAGCAAATCAGCATTCGTGATGCTCAGCTTCGCGACTGCGCTTGGACGTTCCACTGCGCTCCACAGCACGGTGGCATCGGCGTTCAGCTTCGGCAGCACCGGATTGATCACGGCTCCGGGGCGGAATCCCGAGCCGGGATCGGTGCGTGGCGCCGGCTTGTCGACGAACCGGTCGATTCCCTCGATGCCACCGGGCAGTGACCCGAACCCGTGCGTGTGCTCGTAGTCGTCGATGTCGGACCACGTGTCGGTCGCGTCGAGTTGCATCGTCAGCCCGGCCCCGAAGGCAGCGAGCAGGCGTTCGGCGGCGCGCTGGTCCGGCGCGCCGAGTCCGGTACCGCTCGCCGCGATCGTCGACGACAGGTCGGGCGTGCTGGCACCGAGCACAACCTTGAGCGCGTCCTTGGCCGGGCGGCCATCGCCGCTCAGGCCGCCGCTAACCGGAACGCCGTGCAACCGGCCGGTCAGCAGCGTCGACTGGGTCGGTGCCGGCGGAAGGAGCGCGGCCGCCAGGCAGTCCTTCAAGAAGCCGCTCACGGCTGGGCGTAGCTCGCTGGTGCCGCTCGCGACCTGGCCCGCCGCGATCGCTACTGAGGCGGCCTTTCCGGCGCGCAGCGCGAGTTCCTGGGTGTACCGGCTCGCCGCCGGCAATCCGAACGTGGTCGCGGTGCGGTACCGGTCGATCGTCTGCTCGCTGCGTTGCTGCTGCGGGGACGGATGGTCGACGTCGTTCCAGCCGAGCTCGGAAAGCCTTTGGTGATAGGCGATATCCGAGCCGACGCCGTTCAGCGGGTCGTCGTCGGTCGTCGACCACCAGCCAGCGACCAGGTAGCTGACCGAGTCTGCCTCGACGTCCACTCCGGCGAGGTCCTGTTGCGAGTCGTAGAGCGACATCCGTCCCAGCGCGGCGTCGTAGCACTGTGCCCACGCAGCACCGCCGACGTGCAGGTCGAGTTGCTCGCGCTCGAGCGAGACGTCCGCGACCGTCTTGGTGTTGGCCGTCGAGTTCGGCCAGTCCGACAAGGGGGTGACGGTGCCGGCGTCGGCTTCGAGGACCCAGCCGGTGACGAGTGGATCGCGCGCGCCGGCAGGCACGGCCAGTCGGAGCACGACCCAACGGTCCGGCAGTGCCGGCAGGTCGAGTCGTCGCCGGGTAGCGTCGCCGGGCGCTGCTGGGTCGTCGACGACCTTCCCGCGCCCGAGCGCTGCCGGCACCGACCACAGCAGGTACACGCCCGGATCGCGCTTCTGGCCGCCGTCGTGCACATCCAGCGGAGGCTCGGCGCCCAGTCGACGGAACGGCAGGCGCACCATGCCCTCGCCGTCGTTGACCCCGGCGCGGACGACGAGTGCCTGAACGTCCACCGGAACTAGCAGCCGTGGATCGCGAATCAGGAACCGGTCGTAGTTGATCAGGTCGTCGGAGACAAGGCCGAGCGAGGTGAGCGCCGACCACCGCGGCGTCAGGGAAGCCTTGAGGATGTCGTCGGCGCTGATGTCGGCCATGTCAGTGCTCCAGCACCGTTGCGGCAAGGGAGAAACGCTCGGTGAGCGCGGCGATCTGGACGGTGGCGACGAATGCGTCGGCGCCCGGCGGAATGTGCGTCGTGTCGCCGAACACCTGCCGTAGCGGAAAGCGCAGCATCTGGATGGCGAACTCGGCGGGCACGACCGGCGTGTGCATGTGCGCCGCCTGGATCGCCAGCAGCGACTCGTTGAGTTTCTTCATGTTGATGACGCCGGGTGAACCGGGGCGGAACGGCACCGGGACGGTGCGCACATTGGCGCCGACCTTGAGGAAACCGTTGTTGGGCTTGGTGACGTCGCGCACCGGCAGCACCGCGCTCTGCTTGGCCGGGTCGGCGCCCGAGACCTGCACGCCGAACTGCACACCCGAGCGCGGTTCCTCGATGTGCACGACCTGCGGGACGCCGTCGAACAGCACGAGAAGCACGGCTGGCGCGAGCCGTTCCATGCGCAACAGGCGGACCCGGTCGGGACTGGTGTCCATGTCGGGGATCGTCTGGTCGTCGGGGTGCGTGTCGGTGGCATAAGCGCGAACGTGCATGCCCGGCCAACCGGAAACCAGTCGCGACCGCAGGAGGAAACCGCTGATCGGCCCGCCTGCGCCGATGGGCCGACCGGCGGCGTCGACTGCCGGCGCGTCGGAATCCTTCATCCGCACCAGGCGTTCGGCGGTGTCGACCTCGTTCCGTACCGTGCCGTACAGCTGCGCGAGCTGCACGCGATCAGCCGAGTTCACGGTGCCAACGCTGAGCGCGCCCTGCACCAGCGCGTCGGTCGCATTGCGATCGAGGTAGAAGAACCGGATCGTCTCCGGCGGGATCAGCTCGGCGTCCGGCACGAGGTAGCTGAACGGGACGCCTTCAAGCAGGCGCAAGTGGGCCAGGAACCGGACGATCTGAGCCGGCACGACCCCACCCGGCTGGATGCCGTCCTCGACGCCGTCCGGGGTGGGCAGCTGCGCAATCGTCTGCATCATCGAGAGATTCGCGGTTTTCGCCGCCGCGTAGAGAATCTCGCCCTGCAGTTCCATCTGATCGGTCACCGCCCTTCGCGTCGCGCCGCCGTGGCCTGCTCGATCAACCGGTCGAGGTCGTCCTTCTTCCGCCGGCGCGGGCGGGCTTCGCCGGCCCCGTGCGGCACGGCGGTGTCGAGCTTGAGCGCGTCGACGGTCAACTGCGCCACCCGGTCGCCGAGGTGATTGGCGAGGCGGCTCGTCGCGAGCTGGTCGCTGGACACCGGCTTCGACGTCGCGTCGGCAACGAACACCGGAACGTCGCCGAGTCCCTCGGCGCCGAAGGCCTTGGTGGCACTGAACGTCTTGGCCGGGTCGGCGCCGAGGCCGCGCAGCACCGCGTCGGGCGCCAGATCGCCGATGTCCTTGGGGATTCTCGGGTCGGTCAATTCCCTGGCGTATGGCGCGAGCTTCGCCGGATCAGCGCTGGCGAAGGCACCCACCACGTGCGTCCGGATCAGTGCCTCGAGGCTCGACTGGCCGCCGATGATGCCGACGCCGATGCCGCTGAGCAGCTTCCCGGCAAGCAGATCGGCGAGCTCGCGCGCCCGCGCGGCACCGAACAGTTCGCGTCGCCATTCCATCATCGCGGCAACGAGGGTCGGCTTGCTCAATGTGAGCAGACGGCCGATCTCGAACATCGCCGCCTGCGAGATGTCCTCGCGACCGTCCGGCACGACCTTGCGCAGCTGATCGGCGCTGTGGGCCAGGGCAAGCCCGCCGTTGACCGCCTCGGTTCGCACCGTCGGCTGCGGGCTCAGTGGCCCCCGGTACCACGAACGCGCCGGGTCGCCGTGCCGCGTCCGGTGCGCGATTCCAACATGACCGGTCAATGCGACTTCTGGCAGCGGCGGAGGCTGCTCGGTGTCGAGGGTGCCGAGCAGCCCGACCTTGAGCTCGTTCATCAACCGTTCGAAGCCGCCGGTGCCGGTGCACACGAAGTCCCAGGAGGCCAGTACCGGAAAGCGGAGTCGCTCAATGAGCAGCAAGCCGATGCCCTGGTTCACATCGGCTTTGTAGCCACTGGCGACTGCGAGGTCATCGGACGTCCTGGCGCCCGCCTTCACCGGACCGGTCGCCCACGACGATGCGGCGAGTTCGAGGCCCTTGCCGGCGCTGTACGGGACCAACTCCGTCGTGGCCGCGCCGCTGATGGCCGGACCCTTGCCCAGTGTCGTGAACTGGGCACCTGAGCCGAGTTGCATGGCGATCTGATCGAGCGTGGCTTCGGGCGCCTTCGCCAGGTATCGATCGTCCGCGAAGGTGACGGTGGCGTCGAACTCGAAGATCGGATTCGGTTCGGTGGGCAGCAGCTTCGGGACCTGCTTCTCGAGATTGATGAGGTAGGCCGTGTACTTGCGCGGCAGCGGATCGCCGCCCGGAGATATCGGCGGAGCCGGTTGGGGAAGGCGGTTCGCCAGCACCACCGCGAGGTAGCCGTCGTCATCGCCCAGCGCCAGTTCGGTGTCGCTGAGGTCGACCTTGCGCACGTGACAGAGCAGGTTCAGCTCGTCCTGGCAGGGAAACACCTTCTCGATGACGTCCTGGGTGACTTCCAGGTACTTTCCCTTTGCTACGTCGGCATCTGAGCCAAGATCGACGCCGAACGACACGCACTGCGCGACGTCGACGTCCGTGCTGAGCAGGCCCTCGCCTTCGGCCAGAACCACCAGCGCGAGCCACGGCAGCGCGGTGTCCGGCGGGTCGCCCGGCTTCGGGTTGCGTTCCCACGGCAAGGTTCGCCGTTTGAGGACGATCTGCGGCAGCCGCTCGCGCCAGTCGCCCTGCGACTCGGCCGGCGGGAACGTCGACAGGATCTGGTCGGGAGGCATGACATAGCGCGGAGCATCGACATGCAGCCGGAACTCGGTGTTGTCGACGGGGATATCACCGTCAGCGCCGGCCGGCGGCACCGCGCTCATCGTGCTTGCGCTGGTCGCCGTGTAGTCACCGGCCTGCAGGGCCGGTCGCGCCGAGGAGTAGATCTCGAAGTGTCCAGGAGCCGTCACGATGTGGACTTCCTCTTCCTCGGGCTGGCCTTCTCGGTGGCAGCCTTCTTAGCGCCGGTCTTCTTGGCCACGGCCTTCTTGGCGGCCGCTTTCTCAGGGGTGGCCTTCTTGCTGGCGGCTAGTTTCGCGCCGGCCTTTTTGGCGCCGGCCTTTTTGGCGCCGGCCTTCTTTGCGGCGGTCTTCTTGGCCGCCTTCGCCGGCGTGGCCTTCTTCGGCGGGACGCTCTTCGGCACCGCCGGTGGCGTGGCCGGCCCGTCGGCTGAGGTGTAGCGGATCTGGCGCCGGCCGTTGCCGCCGACGAGTGGCTGGCTGACCGCCGCCTCGATGCCGTGCGTCGTCAGCAACGTGGCAAGCCCATCGACGCCCTCGGAGGAGCCGAGCACGCCGGCGAGTTGGCCGCCGCCGCAGTCGTCCACCAGAACCGCGGGTTCGGGGCCGGTGGCCGAAACGGCGTAGAGCAGGATCGTCCGCACGCCGTCGACAAGAGCCTCGGGCGGTCGCGGCGCGCCAGCGGCGTCGGTGACCCGGACAGCGTCGAGCAGCCGGATCGAAACCTTGCCGGCGGCATCCGCGCCGAGGTAGTCGTCAACGGCAACAGCGACGACGTTGACCGGGTCGGTGAACGTCGTGACGACCTGCGCCGCCGTTGCGAGTTCGACGCCGGACACCCAGCCGCCATCGGCACGATCGCGATTCGCGGGGATGCGGCTGCCCTGCGCGCTGACCACGGCTCCGCCACACAGGGCCGCGCCCCAGCCGATTGCCGGCAACGACTGCCCGGAGTACCAACCGGCGGCTGGCCCGGCCGTGCTCGCGGCCGTGCCGAGCGCCACGATCACGACGCGCTCGGTCTCGCGCGGCACCGAGACCACGGGGGCCGCGCCGACGGCGCCGACGATCTGGTCGTCGACGGGCCGTCCGCCGGCGGACAGGCACAGAACGCGTGTGGTGCCACCGGCCGCTTGCACCGTGTCGAGCTTGTCGCCGACGGGCCGCTGGGCGACGGTGATGATCACGAGTTCGCCCTCATGCAGAACAGCGGGTGCGGACTGGTTGCCGATCAGACCGGCAGAAAGCGCGGCCAGCCGGTCCGCGGCGGCCGGTGCCGGACGGGCATTCGCCACGGCGGCAACCGATGTCGAGGCCAGCCTCGTCAGCGGCGCGGCGCCGACCGGGACGATCGTCGTCTGGTTGTCGGCGCCCGACCGCGGCACGACGGTGAGCATCGCCAGGCTGTTGCCGACATTGGCAGTGCGCACCGAGGCAAGAGTCGGCGGCACAGCCGAAATCGCCGAGCCCGAATCCTTCACCGTGGTCGCGGCGGGGCGATCCAGCGTCATCGACAGTGGGAAGCCCATGACCGCCTTGACGATCGGGTCGAACCTGATCGGGGGCGGCGGGTCGCGGTCGACGACCACGGGCGTGACCGGCGGCGATACCGCAGCAGGCGCGTCTTCCAGGTCGTCGGCAAGCGAACCGAATGACGGGGCGGCCGAGCGTTCCCCACGCAGCGCGGCAACCGTTGTGCGACCGGTACCTCCCGCTGCTAATACGAGTGCGGCCCGCTCGAAGCGCACCGCATCATTCAGCGTTCCCGCGGTGAGCACTCCAGCGGCCGTCTTCAACGCCGCCGCCTGACTCACCCGGGCGTTCGTCTGCGCCGTGTTCGTCACGAACGGCAGTGGCTTGCGCCCGTCGGCCGGCAGTTCGATCTGGTGGTAGTCGATGGACGGTGCGCCGGTGAACACGCTGTCGGGGATCACCGTGTCGATCGTGAGCCCGTCGGATGCCGTGATGGTGTCGCCGGCCGGAACCGTCTTGGCGGCGGGATTCTGCGCAGGACCCCATACCCCCTTGGGGAAAGCTGCGCCCGGACGCGCGGCAAGCGCTATCCCGGTGATCGTGAATGCCGCGCCGTCGTCGCGGTTCAGCGTGATGGCCAGGGTGGTGTTGAGCGTGGCTGAGTACATCGGGGCGACACCGATGCCCGGCGCGTTGACGGTCGTGCTCTGCAACTGGCCGTGGGCGGTCAACTGCAGGGTTTCTACCGGCGCGATCGACACGAACGTCAGCTGGAACTCCGGCACCACCCGGAACGGGCTCTCGGCGCTACCGTCGGGCGGTTTGTCGACGCCGCCTGATCCCGCCGCGGTCGACTTGCCCGCGGTGAGACCACCGCGCACCACCGTGGCCTGGACGACCTGGGCGTTCGCGTCGCCCCGCAGGTACTTCGCGGCGAACGCCGGCCCGTCCAGCGCCCGGTCGGACGGGTCGGCCTTGTCGCCGAACTCGAACGGGATCGAGATGCCCGCGACGCTGAAGTGCCCTTCGACGTGGATCGGCGGCCCGCTCACCGTGACGTCGAATCCGAGGTGGACGTCGAGGTCGATGCTGCCGAACAGCAGCCAGATCGTGATTCCCACTTCCGCTTCGGCATAAACGTCGACCTCGAACCAGAACGGGTCGAAGAAGACGATGCCGTCGCCGCCGAAGGTCAGCTTCGCGTGCGCCGGACCGAGGTGCGCGGCGACCTCGAGTTTCACGCCGGCCATCAACGCTTCGGAGCACAGGGCGAAGTACGCGCCGCCGACGATGCTGATGTTGTCGATCGGCGACCAGTTCAGGCCGACGCGCGGCACGACCGGATACCCGTCGTGGTGGAAGCGCGGGTGATAACCGCCGACGGTGATGACGAATTGCCCGGCGTTGGGCCCTAACCACCATGTCTGGAAGGCGAATCCGCCGGTGAGGCGCACCGAGGGGTGCAGCAGGTAGGAGTTCTCGGTCAGCTGCGCCTGGACGAGCAGCGTGCCTTCCTTCGACGAGAAGCGGGCCAGCAGCGCCAGTTCGATGCTGACGAGGGGCAGCAACGGGTTGGGCAACTGCGCCCGAGCCAAGCCGAGTACCGCGATTTCGAGGCCGTCGCCGAACTGGACGGTTACCAGGATCTCGCCGGTGACGAGCACGAAACTGGTGAAGCTGATTCCGGCGGCCACCCAGTATTCGCCTTGCGCAGGCGGCACGATCGCGCGCATCTGCTGCAGTTGCTGCATCGGCTCCGGAGTCGGGCCGAGCGCGCGCAGCGCCTGCATGAACGGGTGCGTGGTGATCTGGTCGATCTGCGGGGTAACCAGGTCGCGGTTGATGCCGAAGCCCACAGCGATGCCGGTGATGAAGAACGCGGGCGGCCCGCCGATGGGTGCGTGCAGTGCGCCGAAGGCGAAGAACGACGCGAAGGTCGAGCCGGTCGACGTGGTCGGATGCGCGTAGCCGCCGAAGATGTCGACGCCGTAACTGCCGAAGCCGATCTTCAGCATGCCCAGGTACTCGATGCCGCTCAGCGGCGGGTCGAGCGGGAACTTGCGCAAGCCGCCGGCGAGCGTCAGTCCGCCGATGCTGCTCGATATCGCGAAACCCTCGACGTCGATTTCCCACGACTCGGTCGAGAAGATCGGCTGGTCGACGGTGTAGCTGAAACGCAGCTTGTCGACGGCTGCGGTGAGCCCGAGGATCGACACGTTGCCCGACAGGTAAAGGCTGATCATCTCCAGCTGTCTGGGGGTGATTCCCTGCCGGTAGTCGACGCCGAGCCCGACCTGTTCGAGATAGACCGGGCCGAACGCGCGTTGGATCGGCAGGAACCACGGCCCGTCGCCGCTGCCCGCCCGCAACGTGACGCTGACGCCCGAGCCGTGATCCTGAACGGAAATGGCCGGGCTGAACGCCGGACGCGGCGGACTGCCACTGCCGCCCGCGTCCTGCATGATGCCTTTGGCCACGGCGTTGTCGCCGCCACCGCCGCCGAGCGGAACGGCGAGCCCGCCGAGTTCGAAGTCGAATCCTCCGGCGAACGCGCCATGTTGGGTGTTGTCGAGTTGGATGCTGCCGAACAGGTGCACCGCGAGGGAGTCCAGCCGCAGGCCCGCGTCGATCAGCGGACCGTTCGACTTGGCGAGCCGCAGCCCGACGCCGTCGATGGAAATGCCCGGTGCCGCGGTGATCTGCTGACCCGACATCTTGAGCAGGTTGATGACGACGCCCGGCGTGACGGGCGGATCGATCCATGAGGCGTCAACCTCGAGGTGCAGCGACAGCTCACCGTCGCCGGTCAGATCGATGCCGGCGGCGTTGCTGGTGGTCAGCGATACGCCCAGGACGCCGCTTCCGTCGTCGGCGATGCCGAGCTGGAAAGGCCCGACCGCGACGCTCGGCCCGCTGGCGGCGAGCTGCGCGGCGATGGTGAGCAGCTTGCCCGGCCACCCGTCAAGCACACCGGGCAGCAGCCGCGGTGCATTGACCGGGGCGGCCGGGTCGAGAATCGAGCCCTGCAGCACGAAACGCACCGTCTTGGACCCGACGTGGTTGCCCAGCAGGGTCTTGACCTCGGCCACGCCGAGCACCCAGCCGCCGACCAGGTCGAGCACGGCGCTGATCGCGGCGGTGGCGACACCTTCCGGAGTGCGGTCTTCGGTGACGTCGGTGGCCGTCTGGGTGGTGACCAGCACGCTGAGCCCGTCGGCCTGCCGCCACTCCGCTGCCAGCTCGCGGTGGCCGCTGACGCCGGAAGCCAGCGCGTCGAGCCCGAGCCCGATGTCGGCCTGCCAGCCCGACGTCGGCACGCGCTGGACGCGGGCGAACGGCCGCACGACCGGCCCGCCCAGATCGATGACTGCAGGCCCCGCGCCGGCCGACCAGGCGGTGAGCCCCGTCTGATCAGCGGTCAGTGAAAGGGAAACGTCGCCGATGACGGGCAGCCCGCCGACGTCGCCTGATACGTGCACCGCGAACGGCGCGGTGTGTACCTCGATGACGACGGTGCGCACTGTCACGGTCAGCACGCCACTGCCGGAGAGCACGGCCACGTGCTGGGTCGGCGGCAGCGAAAGCACTTGCTGCAAAAGGGGATCGAGGTCAGCGACGACCTTGGTCAGCAGGTCGGCCAGGTGCGCGCGCAGGTAGGCCGCGGGGTCGGCGGCGAGGGCCTTGATCGCTGCGCCGTCGAACACCGCAGGCGACGCGTCCGATGCGATCGCCAGGCCGCGTCCGGCGGACGAGACGAGCGACGCGATCTGGGTCCGGACAGCGGAACCGGACAGCTTGGCGAGTTCGTTCAGCGCCAGGGGCAGCACCGCGTCCACACCTGCGCCGAGCAGCGCGGACAGCCCGGCCAGATGCGGGAACAGCTCGATGTCGGCGCCGGACCCCGGGCGCAGGAAGATCCGCAAGCCCGCTCCGTCCACGAGGGCGTGCGCGGCGCGGCGATGTTGCGGAGTGCTGGTGCGGTCCGGCCCGTCGGGCACGCCGACGAAGAGTTCGACGGACGCGTACGGATTGCCCGATGGCGTAAGGGTGACGTTCGCGGTGACGCCCGCCGCGAACGCGGCCCGGGTCAGCTCCGAGGCCAGCCAGCTTGTCGCGTCGACGGCCAGCGACACGGTCGGCCCGGCCGCGGACGCGGCGGCGCTCACCGTGATCCCGTCGGCGACTGGCCACACGCCGCGAGGTGTTCCGTCCATGCCGACGAACGGTTTGAGCGCCTCGAGCAGGTCGATCACCCGCTCGGCGTCGAACGGGCCACCGGTGGTGGCGGAGAGGACGCCGCCGAACCATCCGCCCGGATCGTCGAAGAGCCGCACCGGCGCCAGGATGGCTCGGTGTCCGGCGCTGTCAGCCGCGCCGAGCATGCCGAGCGCGGCGGCCAGGTCGTCGAGCGCGGTGCCCACTCCGGCGTCGATCGTGCGCAGGCCGTCGAGCACAACGCGAAGTGCCTCGGCCGGTACGGCTGCGGCGGCGAAGCGGCCGAGCCCGTCGACGTCCGGTGCTGGCCACAACTCGACGTCGGGGGCGCCACCCCGGACGAGTTGCACGCGCAGCGGCCCCGACGTCGCGGTAAGAGCGAAGGCGTCGTGCGCCGGGTCGCCGAGGCCGATGTGCAGTGACGGATGCCCTGTGGCGTCGAAGGAAACTCCCGCCGACCACGTGATCAACCCCGAGTCGGACGCGCTGAAGCCCAGCGTCTGCGCGCCGAAATCCGCGTCGACGGTCAGCGGGCCGAGCAGCAGGTGCACGGTGTCGCCGGTCGACGTCAGCGCGGGAATCAGCCCGGCCAGCGCGGACAGCAACGCGTCGCGCGGGACGGCGCGCAGCTGCGCGCCTGCGTCGTGCAGCAGATGATCGAGCGCGTCCGGGACCAGACCACCGGACACATCAGCGAGCCCGACAGCGCGCAGCAGCGCGACCGCGAGCCCGGCCGGGCTCGCCGGTGCGGACGCCGCCAGCTTGGCAACAAGCGCGCCGAGCAGCGCGCGTGCCTCGGGCAGCATCGGCAGCGCTTCGAGCGTTCCGGTGGCGTGATCGGGCGGTTCGACGACGAGTTGCACCCAGTCGGCCCCGAGCGCGGCGCCCTCGCCGAGGACGAGCCGGGCAGACGACGGCGTCCCGTGCAGGCCGATGTCAGCGGTGAGCCGGATGCGGCGCAGCTCGAGCGGAAGCGCGCCGCCGACGGGCGTCGTGCCCGGCCCGCCGACCAGCCACGCGCCGGGGTCGGACTCGGCAAGGTCGAGGTCGACGTGTATCGACGGGGCAGCGGCAACGACCGGGCCGGGCCGGGCGACGCTGCCGAGCGTGATCATCGCTGCTCCGGCGAGCGTGGTGCCGTGCCCGCCGGGAGGCGTCAGGAACGAGAACGGCACCCGGATGCCTGCGTACGCCGTGTCGGGCGGCGCCTCCGCGATGGGCACCCGGGCGCGGGCGCGGGCCGACAGCCCGGCGGCGAACACGGCGGTCATCGCCCGGGTGACGGTCTCCTCACCGAGCACGCCGAATGCCGCGACCGCGGTGAGTCCGGCCCGTATCGGCAGCGTCGGCCGGTCGGCCTCCAGATCGGCCACGGACGCCGCGCCGCGCACCGCGGCCATCGAAGCGGCGATCAGCGCGCGCCCGCGGGCGAGGTCGGCGTCGTCCGGGTCGTCCGGGTCAGGAGCGGGGAGGAGCGCCTTCATCAGCCGCAGGGCGTCGCCGGGTACGCCGGTCCGGACGGTGTCGAACGTGGCCGCGCTCCACGGCGCGCCGAGGGTGAGCAGGTGGGTGACGCCGGGAACGGCGTCAGCCGCGAGGCGTGCGGCGTTGCCCGCGCCACCTGCCGCGACCAGCACGATCGGCCCGGCACCGGCGAGCGCCGTCAGCACCTGCTGGAGCCGCGCGGCCTGACCGACCTGCCCGGTCGGGTCGGTGGCTCCACCGAGGGTGGCGTCAGCGCGCGGCGCGAGCGCGACCACCCACTCGCCACTCGCCGGCGCGGCGACCGTGAACGAGGACGGCGCGATGCCCGGCGTCGTCAGATCGAGCAGCCGTCCGGCGGCGGCCGTCCACGGCAGGTCGGCGACGGGGCTGACGGCGACCCGGACGACGACGGCGCCCGCCGGCACACCGCCCGGAAGCAGGGCGGCTACCGGCTGCCCGGCAAGCTGATTCGCGGTGAGGTCGGCGCGCATCACGGTCGCGAGGCCGGTGATCGGGTCCGGCGGCGGTGCGACCATCCCGTCGGTGCCGGTCCATCGCCCGGCGAGCGCGTTCAAGCCGGCAGTGAGGCCGGTTCGCCCGGCGGCGACGTTGGTTCGCCCGGCGGCGAGCAGCGCCACCTCGGGTCCGGCCAGCGCCTCGTCCGCGAGCGCCGCGGCCAGCGCGTCCGCGCCGAGGCCGGCCATGCCGGGACGCCATTGCCGGATCGCGTCGCTGGCCTGTGCGGCGGCGACCACCGGGCCGTTCGGGCCGAGCCACACGGCAAGTTGTGGCAGGTCGGCCGTCCGGCCGAGCGTCGCGAGCCACGGATCGTCGGGCGTGCCCGAGCCGGAGAAGATGCCGGCCAGGCCCTCGCGCGTGCCGCCGAAGAAGTGCGCCAGCGTCGAGGAGAGCGTGCCGAGCAGGTCGGCGTCGGTGACGAGCACGCCGACCCATGCCTTGAGCGCGGCAACGGGGTCGGTGACCAGCGCCGCCAGCGACAGCCGCGGCGGATCGAGGCTGGCGAGGTCCCAGCCGGTCAGGTTGACGAGGTCGGCGAGCCACCCGCGCGCCCCGCTGATCGCCAGCGTGCCGATCAACGCCTCGACCGACTGCCACGCCTCCGGCGGCACGTTGACGTGCCCGTTCGCGTCAACACTCGGCAGCACAAGGGGAATCCGCGCGCTACCGGTGTCGATGGCGAGGCCGGGCGCGAGGAAGTCGACGCCGAATCCGCTCGCCGGTGCCCAGGCAGCGTGCACGCCGATGAAGTCGGCCACGATCGAGACCGGCCCGAGCCCGAGCCGCGCCTCGGTCGCCCCGGTGGCCCGCAGTTGCGCGGTGAAGTCGATGGCGAGTGGGAACTGCGCGGAATGGGCGGCCAGATCGACCGAAAGCAGTTCGAGGCGCAGATCGGTCTGCACGGTGGTGCAGCCGCCGGCCAGCGTGCTCGCGGCGCGCAGCGACAGGGTCGGGGCCACGACGAGGCGGGCGCCGTCGAGCCAGCAGTCGATGCGCAGGCGGGTCAGCACCGGGATCGACCAGGGGTCGGCGATCGTGCCGGAACCGGTGACCTGATCGCCCGCCTGCAATTGCAGTTGCCCGATGATCAGGTTGCGCAGATGCGTCAGCACATCAGGTACGTGCGCCGCCTGCGTGGTGACCAGATCGTGCCACCACGCAGACAGCGTGCCGAGCGGGTCGGTGATCAGCCGCGTCGCATCGATCGCGGTGGCGCCCGCCGGGGGCGTCAGCCCGAGCAGGCCCTTGAGCTCGGCACCGGCGTCGCCGAGCGCGTCGAGAGCCCTGCCGATGAGGACGGCAGCGATCTGCCCGGCCGCCGCGACGGCAGCGTCGGGCGTCGACAGATCCAGCACGTCGTGTTGCTGGCCCTCGACGTTGACGTTCCGCAGCTGGATCACCGCGCGCGGGTTGCCCGCCGTGACGGCCAGGCCGAGCCGCAGCGTGCCGACGTCGGCGGCTGCGCTCTGCAGCAGCATCGCCGCGCCGGTACCGGTTGCGGTCACCACGACCTCGGCCTCGGGAACCGGCGTGATCGCGCCGGACGCGACGTCCAGGGTGAACAGCGCCGCGTTCGCCTCGGCGCCAAGGGTGATCGCTCCGGCTACGTCCGTGGCGAGCGTCAGGCCGAGCCGCGGTGTGAGCAGCAGGTGGCCGCTCGCGCCGGTGGCCGCGTCGAGGCTGAGCCGGGCCTGCACGGGACCAGCGCCGATCGGGATGTCGACGTGGTCCGTGGCGGTCGTCCCGCCGAGAAGCTGCCCGAGCGATGCCAGCCACGCGGTGCGCGCCGCCGGCGAGCCCATCAGCGACACGAACCAGTCCTGCAGCGCCGACACACCGCGGGCGACGACGTCGGCCACCGGCAGCGTCGGGATTCCGGCCGCGCCGCCCAGGCCGAGCAGGTCGAGCGCTGCCTTGGCCTCAGTGGCGGCCGCACCGGCGAGCAGGTCGGCGCTCTGCCGCACCAGGCCGAGCACCAGCGACAGCAGCGAGTCCTGGATGGACACGCCCGGGCCGCCGATCTGCACGACCGTCGAGGCGGGCGCGCCGGGCAGGTGCAGGCCCTTCAGCAACAGCGTGAACGCCGGCGGCGGGCCGCCGCTGAGCGCCGTCTCGACCGCGACGCTGACCCCGGCCAGCCCGAACTCGTCCGGGTGCGGGGGAGCGGTCTGCAGCGTGAGGTCGGTACTCACCCGCACCACGCCGCCGTCGAGCAGCGCGAATGACTGAGCCACCGACTTGCCCTGCTTGGCCGCGCGGTAGAGCGGGATCGCCACCTCGGTGACCGTCACCGGTGTGGCGGTCTGCAGGGTCGCGGCCAGGCCCACCTCGGTGTAGTTCGCGGGCCGGGCGTCCAGTGACACCTGCACCACAAGGTCGGGCAGCGCGGGATTGCCGCTCAGCTCGCGCAGGTCGAGCACCGGCACGAGGATCACGCCGTCCCGCTCGGTGTGCGTGCCCCGCGCGAGCACCGCCTCGGCGAACCGGACCAGCGCGCCACGCCGGCCGTCGTCGGCCAGCGCGCCCGTCAGCCGGGTGGCCGGGTCGGCGAACCAGTCGCTGTCGAGTTCGACCCCCGACGGCGCGGGTGTCAGCAGGCCGATCGCCAAGCCCAGGTCGGCAACTTCCGGGTCGAGGGTCGGCAGGACGGTCATGGCCGGCCCGTCACGTCGCCGGGTCGGTACGGACGAAGGTGTGACGCGCCATCGGCCGTACGGAGATGCCATCCTTCTCGACGGACAGGGAATTCGAGATCAGGTTTCGCCCGGACCGGTCGGCGCCGGCCGCGCCGCTGAGTGCGGACGTCGCGATGAGCCAGATGTTCCAGGCGAACGCGATCAGCGGCTCGTGCCAGTTCTCGACGACGACCGGTGCGCCACGCGGACGGTTCTCGGCCGTCGCGACGCCGCCGGTCGGGCTGTTCGCGCTGCCGGTCGCGAAGGCGACGCTCACCTGGGTGTCGCCGGTCTGATCACACGTCACCGGAATGGTGAACTCGACGAGACCGCTCCGCAGGCTCGCCTTCACCCCGGCGAGGTTGACCAGCAACCGGTTACCCGCGCTCTCCCACAGCACCGGCGGTGGCGGCGTCGTGGTCTTCGCCGGGTCCAGTCCGGCGGCACTGACCGCTGCGCTGACGACGAGTGCCGCGAGGTCGTCGCCCGTCGCGGTGCGCTGATCGACCGGCGCTCCCGGCTTGACGATCTGGCCCGGCATTACCCCGGACAGTTGCTTGGTGATTGCCGCCCTGGTCTTATCGTCGAGGTCGGGTCGCGCGAGAGTATTGCGGAGCAAGATCGCCCCGGCGACCGCGCCGGGTCCGGGCATGGCGCCGGGATTAGTGGCCATTGCCGACGTTGTCGTAGACCGGTGGCGAAATTATTGAAGACGGTCGGGCATATTGCGGTAGACACGCGTTACGCCGAATTGCCCGCATGGGTTCCCCCCAAATGCACTGCACGACCGAGTTCATCGGCCGCAGCGATGCGGACCATACTCGCCCAATTGAGAACGGGTCAACCGCCCGTTCGGGCACATTATTTCTATGCTTTTCCGTGCCGGAATCGGATGTTTACAGCAAAACTTCCCGACCGGGCTTGATCATCTCTGCTGTATCCGCCACCGTTCGCGGTTTCACCAGAGATGATCATGGCTGTGCGGGCGGCGGTCCGGGGCCAACGGCGTGCGGGCGGCGGTCCGGGCCAACGAGGTGCGGGCGGCGGTCCGGGCCAACGAGGTGCGGGCGGCGGTCCGGGCCAACGGCGTGCGGACGGCGGTCCGGTTCCGATTGCTGTGCCAACGAGAACTGAGGCTTGATCATCTCTGGTGTATCCGCCACCGTTCGCGGTTTCACCAGAGATGATCATGGCTGTACCGAGCCGCAGACTTTACCGGCCCGGCGTGTAGACCGGCTGGGCAGCGGTGCGGATCGCCAGAACGACGTCGACGTCGTCTTCGGTCAGGTGCCACTCGCGGCGTGGATCTCCGAAATCGATCCGGAAGGTCGCGACCGTCCCGGCGACGATTGCCGCAGTCGTCGCCAGGACGGTCGCGATGTTCGGCCGCCAACGGGGTCCTGTGCGGCCGCCGGCCTGCGGGGTGACAGGCCTGGTCGATGCAATGCGTGGACTGATGCGATAGCTGGTCATCGTTGCCTTCCCGTGCGGTCCGACGACCGCTCCTTACCAACAAGGGCGTGCCATCTCGTGCCACGCCGTTCCACCGGGGTGCGAAATCAGTCCCACCACTGCAGGTCGAGCTTGCCTTCGATCGAGCGCACATACTTGCGGGTGCAGGCGTCGCAGATCCAACGGGTCTGTGGCCCGTCGAGCGTCTCGACGATGTCGGACGATCCGGTGAGCGGCGGGTCGCCGTCCGCCGAGGCGTCGACCGGTCGCCGGCACAGCGCGCAGGTCTGGCCCGCGTGCCTCGCCGAGAATTTGACGTGGCGCGGCTGGTGGTAGTGCAGCTGCGCTGCGGTGCCCGTGACGCGCACGCTCGCGCTGCCGGCCGTGACGTCGACCAGCAACCGGCTGGGCGCTCCGATGTCGTGCCCGGTCAGCACGATCACCTGGCGCGGAATCGGAACAAGGCCAAGTTCGCGGAGGTAGCCCCCGAATGCGGCGACCGCGAGATCGTCGACCATCCCGCCGGGCGTCAACGGGCTGCGCGCGTGAAACCGGGTGAGCGTCTCGGCGGCGAACAGGTACACAGACGTGAAGCCGTGCTTGTCCAGCAACGCGCGGAGGGCGGGTTCGTCGTCGTGCAGGTTTGCGAGGCGCTGCCGGCTCTTGGCGGCGAGAAGAAGGTGCTCGGTACCTGCGCGGGCGACGTGCGCCGGATAGCTCGCGTCCACGTCGTCCGGCCCCCAACGCAATGCGCGCAAGGTTTCCTCGACCTCGACTTCGGTCGCCGGACGGGCACTGGTCGGCGCCGACGTGAGCGTCGCGGCCAGGCCCGCCTCGGTCAGCCGGGTGGTGATGCCGACGATGCCCACTCGGCTGAGCAGGGCGACGTCGCCCGGGCCGGCCCGCTCCGCCAGTGCCACCGCGGCGGCGACCGTGGCCGGCCCGCAGAATGGCAGCTCGGCCAGGGGGCTGAAGTAACGCACGTTGTAGGCGCCGGGTGCATCGGTCTCGGTGAGGAAGGCGGATCCGGCGTAGCCGACGTCCTTGGCGAGCTTCAGCATCTCCGCGCCGCTGAGCCCTTCGGCGTCGAGCACAACTCCGGCGGGGTTGCCGCCCTTCTGGCCGTGCGTATAGGCCGAGTACCTGAGCACGTTTGCTGACTGAGCCGACCGAACTGTCTGAGCCGTCCGAGCCGTCCGAGCCGGCTGTGCCCGCCGGGCCGTCTGTGCCGTCTGTGCCGTCTGTGCCGTCCGAGCTGAATGAACCGTCTGAACCGTCTGAGCCGTCCGAACCGGCTTAACCGTCCGTGCCGGCCGAACGCGGGTATCTGTCCGGTGCCTGGTCATGATCGCCCCTCCTGGGCGGTCCGTTTGACCGCCGCTCACCAGGTACGGCGTGACATTCAGTGCCACGGTGTTCCACCGATTCCGCCGCTTTGAAAATTCGAAATCGAGGGTCACAAGCCACACGGTTGAGCCAGTTTCGTGCCCTATTGCCACTGGGCGATGTGATTGCACCGCATTCGAGGAGTGGGTTTTCGGTCGTTCTGCCTCCGCATTCAGCGCGCTTCTGCTAATCGCCGAAGTTACATTCTTCCCGACATTACCCTGATCTCCGGGCAATTGCTGCAAGATCGAGTGTGCGGATTCCGTTGCCCGCTCGGGCAGTGGCCTGGGTCACACGGATCGAACTGGGCTGTGCGAGCGTCCGTGACCTCCTTCAAGGACCAAATAGGGGGACGCTTGTGAGTGCGATTCTGGGTCCGGGGGCACTGCAGGAAGCACCTGTCGAAGACATTGAGTCGCTGCTCGCGGATGGCACAAGTGCATTGTTCGGTGAGGGCGATCTGCTCGCGAGCCGGCGGCGATTCGAAGCTGCCTACCGGGCGGCCGAGCAGGCAGGCGACACCGTCGCCATGGCTGTTGCCGCGCTCGGGCTCAGCGGCCTGTTCTGGGTGAACGAGCACCGCAGCGCAGTCGATGGTGCGCAACTGCAGGCACGGTTACGGCATGCACTGTCGCTCGTCGACCCGCAATCCGCGATCGGCGTGCAGCTGCGGTCCAGGCTCGCGGCAGAGACCGACTACGGCGACGGCGGGCATTCGGCGATTCTCGCGCTCCTTGACGAGGCACGGCGCTGCGACGACCCGGTCGTACGGGTCGAGGTCTTGGGCCTTGCGCACGACTGCCTGCTCGGCCCGGACCACGGCGAGCTACGGCGCGCGCTGGCCCTCGAGTTGGTCCACGAGAGCTTCGCGACGCACCGTCGCAGCGACCTGCTTGTGGGCATGCTCTGGCAGACGGTCGACCTGTTCCTCGACGGCGACCCGCATGCCGAGCGCCGGCTGGGCGAACTGCGCGATCTGCTTACGCGGGGCGATCACCTGGCGATCGGTTACCTCGTCAATGTGATCGGCGTGATGCTCACCCTGCGCGGAGGTCACTTCGACCTGGCTGAGACGCGCGCCCGGGCCTGCGCCGAGCGTGGACTGGCCGTCGGCGACATCGACGCACGGGCGTGGTACGGCGCTCAGATCGTGGCGATCCGCTGGTACCAGGGGCGTATGGCCGGGTTGCTGCCGATGCTGAACGAGTTGGTGCATTCGCCGACGCTGACGGCGGCCGACGACTGGCTGTACGCCGCTCTCGCCGTCGCGGCGGCGCGGGCAGGAGATCGGCGCAAGGCCGCGGGTGCGCTCGCCCGGCTGGGCGGCGGCAACAACTTTGCCGATCTGCCGCGATCAGGCAATTGGCTGGTCACGATGAACGGAATCGTGGAGGCGGCGTACCTGCTCGAAGACGCAGAGACGGCGGCTCGGGCCTACGAGCTGCTCAGTCCCTTTGCCCACCTGCCAATGGTGGTGAGCATCGGCGTTGCCTGCTTCGGATCGGTGCAGCACGCCCTCGGCGTTGCGTCGCTGACCACCGGCGACGTGGACCGGGCGGTGCAGCATCTGCGCGCGGCGCTGCAACAGAACCTGGCGTTGGGGCATTGGCCGGCGGTCGTGACATCGCGTACGCGCTATGCCGAGGCGTTGTCGCGTCGTGGTCACCCGGCCGACGCCGCCGCTGCGCAACGCGAACTGGCTACGGCGGCGAGCGAGGCCGCGGCGCTGGGCATGCCGGCGCCGGACAGCGCGCTCCAACCAGCGGACATGGAGCTGACCTGCAGGCGCCAGGGGCGCAATTGGCGAATCGACACTGGAAGCCGAAGTGTGCTCGTCGAACACAGCGTCGGGATGTTTCACCTGGCGACCCTGATTGCCAATCCTGGTAAGGAGATTCTTGCCACCGATCTCGTCGCCGGGCTGGAGACGCTGAGCAGCGCCGCCGAACGGGCCGGCAGCTCCGAACAGCCGGTACTGGATCGCACCGCGGCGCGCGACTATCGACTCCGGCTCGCGCGCCTGCGCGCCGAGATCGACGACATGGAATCGCGCGACAACCAGGACGGCGCGGCGGGTGCCCGGATCGAGCGCGACTGGCTGATGGCCGAACTCGCCGGCGCGGCCGGGTTCGGTGGGCGCATCCGCCGATTCCCCGACAGCGGTGAGCGGGCGCGCATCGCCGCCGGCAAGGCGATCCGGCGAGCGCTTGCCCGCATCGCCGACGTCGATGCCCAGATCGGTGAGCACCTGCGCAGCACCGTGCACACCGGGCTGCGCTGCTCCTACCGTCCGAGCTGATCGGTTTGGCTGGTTTCAGGTCGGGTATCACCTGGGCAGTAATGTGTCCGGCTCACGACTAGCAAGGGGATACCGATCGAGGTGATGCGCGAGAGCAGCGATCTCGGGTTGTCCGGCGTCATGCGTCCGGGCGAATTGCTCGGCGGCCGTTACCGGACGGGTGAGCGGATCGGCCGTGGCGGCATGGCCGACGTGTTCCGGGCAGACGACACGGTGTTGCACCGGACGGTCGCGGTGAAGGCGTTCCGCGTCGACACCCCGGACATCGATCAGCGCCGGATCGATGCGGAGACGCACATCCTCGCCAGTTTGCAGCATCCTGGTCTGGTAACTGTGTTCGACGCTGGTCTCGCCGGCGACTCGACGCCGTTCCTGGTCATGGAACTGGTTACCGGGCCGACCCTTGCGCAGCGGCTTGTCGCGGGTCCGCTGGCCCCCGCGCAGGTGGCGTTACTCGGGTCGCAACTCGCGTCCGCGCTGTCGTACGTGCATCAGCAGGGCGTCGTACACCGCGATCTCAAACCGGCCAACATTCTGCTCGGTGAGCAACGCGGTCGTTCGGACTTCGCCGCGAAGCTGACCGACTTCGGGATTGCCCGCCTGGTCGATGGCTCACGCCTCACCTTGCACGGCACCGCGGTTGGCACGGCCAACTACCTCAGCCCGGAACAGGTCGAGGGGGCGGCCGGGCAACCGTCGAGCGACATCTATTCGCTCGGCCTGGTGCTGATCGAGTGCCTGACCGGAGAGATGGCCTTTCCCGGCGTGGGAATCGAGGCCGCGATCATGCGGATGCACACCGGCCCGGCGCTGCCGAATTACCTCGGCGGAGCCTGGATCGGACTGCTCGCCGCGATGACCGATCGCGACCCGAGCCGGCGTCCCACCGCGCAGCAGGCGGCCGATGAGCTGTCCCGACTGATCGCCCCACCGGCCGACACCGTGACCCTGGTTGGTGGCGCGCCCCCGCCGCATCACACAGCGCTGTTGCCGACTCAACCGCCGACACGAACCGGCCAAATGTGGGTACTGCTCGCCGCTGCCCTGCTCGCGGTCGTCGTCGGAGTCGTACTCGTCATTTCCGTGTCCGGACGAGACCATCCGGCCGGGACGAAGCCGGCGCCCACCTACCCGAGTGTGGGCGGGCAGTTGGGCACCGATCTCAAGCAACTGGAACGGACAATCCCGTGAGGACGATTCGGCTTCGAGTCGGCACCGGGGTGGCGACCGCGCTGCTGCTCGCCGCGTGTAGCAGCGGCCGGAACGATCAAGCTGCCACTGCCGCGCAATTGCGAAACGACATGCGATCTCTCGCCATCGCCGCGACGGCCCACAACTACGCGGCGGCATCGAGCGCGCTGGCCGCGTTGAACGCCGACGCCGCGGCGGCACACGTCAACGGCAACCTCAGTGACGCGCGCCTCGCGGCCATTCGTGCCGCGGCAGCCAGGGTGCAGGCTGATCTCACGCGCGCGTCCAGCGCACCGCCGAGCACTGGAACGATCCGACCGCCGAGTCCTTCGCACCCGCAGCAGTCGAAGGATCGCGGGCACGGGCACGGCCACGGCCACAAGGGCGGCGATGGCTAAGAGGTTCCGAGTCGGTGGCAGGCGCGCCGATGTCACTCTGTCCTCTGTTATCGTCCGCTTCCGCGCTCCGGCTGGGCCCGACCGGCGCGAGGTTCCGTCGCCGCGAATCCCTGAGATTCTCCTTATTTCATAGGGTGATTTCAGCTTGCGGTGAGTTTCGGGCAACTGCTGGTCTCGGACGACGTATGTTCGAGGAAGAGCCGGGTGGTGCGGGGCTGAGCGTGCTCGATGCGCTCGAACATCCTGCCTCGGTCGCGTATGCCTAGAGCATCACCGAGCCGGGCCCGCAGTCGCTGGGGTTGATGGCGGTGATCGAGCCCGACCGGCTCACCCCGGCTCAGAAGATCGATCTGCTCGTCGCCTACGAGCGCCACGCGGCCTGGCTTGCCGCCGGGCAGGCGCGGGTACTCGCGTCCTTGGCCCGCGACGCACCACGCGGTGAGGACGACTGGGTCCGCGACGAGGTCGCCGCGGCGTTGAAGCTGTCCGGCGCAGCGGCGGCCCGGCGCCTGGACCTGGCCGAAGCGCTCGGTTTCCGCCTGCGTGGCACGTGGACGCTGCTGGCCGAAGGCAAGATCGGCTTCCTGCACGCCCTCGCCATCCGCGATGCCGTGTCCGGGCTGGACGACGACGCGATCGCAGCCGTCGAGGAACGGGTAGTCCCCGCGGCGGCCCAGCAAACCCTCGCCGAGTTCAAACGCGCCGTGCGCCGCGCCGTGCTCGCCGCTGACGCGCGCACCGCGCAGGAACGCCACGTCGAGGCCGCGCGGGAACGCCGCGTGGTGATGAGCCCACTCGAAGACGGCATGGCCGAGATCCGCGCGGTCACCACCGCTGAGGGCGCCGCGACAGTGCTCACGGCCCTGTCCTCACTCGCGCTGCGGCAGCGGGTACCCGGCGACGACCGCGACCTCGACCAGCGCCGCGCCGACGCGCTCGTGGATCTGTGCGCGTCCGCGCTGGCTGATCCCGACGCGCCGGTGCAGCAGGGGCGCCGCCCGCACATCCAGGTCACGATGACCCTGCACACGCTGCTCGGACTCGACGACGAACCAGCCGAACTGGCCGGCTACGGCCCGATCACCGCGCACAACGCCCGCCGCGTCGCCGCCGAGGGCGAGTGGCGGGCCCTGCTCGTCGACGACCGCGGCGCCCTGCTCGACTACGCCCGCACCACGTACCGTCCACCGCGCGCCCTCGCCGACTTCGTCATCGCCCGCGACCGCACCTGCGCCTTCCCCGGATGCAACCTGCCCGCGCAACGATGCGACCTTGACCATGAGACACCTTTCGACGCGGGCGGCTCGACGAGTGCCGGCAATCTTCACCCACTCTGCCGACACCATCACCGACTCAAACACGAGACCGGCTGGACGATGACCGGCACCGCCGACGGCTCGTTCACCTGGCGAAGCCCCACCGGGCATGAGTACCGCTCGAAACCCCCGCCGTATCCCGTGACCAGGTACCCGACCCCGGCCGAAGACCCCTAACACTCCCGCGGTGGGGCCGGATGAGCCCTCAGAACAAACGGCATTGCGGCAAAGTGCGGTTCGCTGCATCGCCATTCCGCACACCGCGCTGGGTCATGCACACCCGCGCTGGGTCTTGCGCGCCCAGCGGGGCGTCCACGCCTAGCTGGGACCTCGCGCGGCTCACCGGGATGCCGCCGCCTCCGCCCTCCTTGCAGTCGCTCTGGGTTGCGCATCGCCGCCGGCAAGGCGATCCGGCGGCCGCTCGCCCGAATCGCCGACGCCCAGATACACGCCGTCGACATCGGGCACGGTCCTTATCGAGATCCCGTGCTCATGTGTTCTTGTCGTTGACGGCGGTATGGGTGAGCACCTGCGCAGCATCGTGCGCACCGGCCTGCGTTGCTCCTAGCGTCCGGGCTGATCGGCTCGGCTGGCTTCAGGTCGGGTCCGGCGGCATCGAGCGCGCTGGCTGACTCTTGATCGTCTCTGGCGAATCGGTGAGTGATGGCGGAGCCAGCAGAGATGATCAAGACCCGGTGGGAAGTCGGGGGCGCCGCACCCGTGCCTGGTCGCCGGCACAGCGTGGCCACCCCGCCGCTTTGCGACGGCCGACATCCGCGGGACCGGCCCAAACTCCCTAGTGTCCTGAGTCAGAAGTTCCTGTCGCCACCTCCGGCGCCCAGCCGCACGCTGGCTGCGTTGTCCTCGTCGCCGATACAACCCCGGTATCGGCTCCTCGTCCGCCTTGCCAGCGCACACCTGGATCACCGGATCTGACGACGAACTTCTGACTCAGGACACTAGCCGGATGCCTGTCCGGCCGTGGCGAGAGTCCGTCCCACGTTCTCGGGCGAGAAGAACTCGGCCGGTGAGTCGACTCCGGCATTGACCCTGACGAATGCGTCCATGGCTGCCGGATTGCCATGCACCGCGCCGAGAACCTGTTGCATCTCCGGCGGTGGCGGTTGAAGGGTCGCGAGCTGCGTCGTCATCTCGTACGTCGGCAGAACGTGTTCGTCGCGCGTGGCTTGATAGTCGGCCATGGCAGCGTCGAACGGGCGCCTGCCGGAAAGCGCTTCATCCAATGCCGTTGTGCAGAGCTCGGCGTCGCGGAACGCGTCGGCGATTCCCTGTGCGGTGATGAAGTCCTTGTTGTAGGCGGCATCGCCGACGAGCGTCCAGCCTGGTCCGTACGGTTTGCGGAAGTAGTTCGGCACCGCCAGGCCGGCGAATCGCTCCTCGCGCTTCGCGGCGTGAATGCGTTCGGCGAACTCCGGTGCCAGGTCGAACGCCTTCAGGTAATTGCCTTCGATATCGGTCTTGTTCGCCGCGAACTCGGCGAACGGCCAGCCGACCACGACGAGCGTGAGGTCGTCATTTGTCGGGCAGGCGCCGGTTGGTCATTGCTCGCCTCCTGCCCGGTCCGCGGACCGGCTACATAGGCTGAACGTACGCCGCGAGGTGCTCGCCGGTGAGCGTGGAGCGGGCGGCGACGAGGTCGGCGGGAGTGCCCTCGAAGACGATCCGGCCGCCATCATGACCAGCGCCCGGGCCGAGATCGATGATCCAGTCGGCGTGCGCCATGACCGCCTGATGGTGCTCGATCACGATGATCGACTTGCCGGAGTCGACGATCCGGTCGAGCAGACCGAGTAGTTGCTCGACGTCGGCGAGGTGCAGGCCGGAGGTCGGCTCGTCCAGGACGTAGATGCCGCCCTTCTCGGCCATGTGGGTGGCCAGCTTGAGCCGCTGCCGTTCGCCGCCGGACAGCGTGGTGAGCGGCTGGCCGAGGCTGAGGTAGCCGAGCCCGACGTCAGCGAGGCGGTCAAGGATGGCGTGCGCGGCCGGCGTACGTGCCTCGCCGGCGCCGAAGAACTCCTCGGCCTCGGTCACCGACATCGCGAGCACCTCGCTGATGTCGCGGCCGCCGAAGTGATGGTCGAGCACCGACGCCTCGAATCGCTTCCCCTCACATTCGTCGCAGGTGGTGGCGACCCCGGCCATCATCGCCAGATCCGTGTAGATGACACCGGCGCCGTTGCAGGTGGGGCAGGCGCCCTCGGAATTGGCGCTGAACAGCGCCGGCTTCACGCCGTTGGCTTTCGCGAACGCCTTGCGGATCGGGTCGAGCAGCCCGGTGTAGGTCGCCGGGTTGCTCCGTCGCGAGCCGCGGATCGCGACCTGATCGATCGACACCACGCCGTCGCGTCCGGACACCGAGCCGCGGATCAGCGAGCTCTTGCCCGACCCGGCCACGCCGGTGACCACCACCAGCACACCGAGCGGTACGTCGACGTCGACGTTGCGCAGGTTGTGCGTTGTCGCGCCGCGGATCGCAAGCGCGCCGGTGGGCGTCCGCACCGTCTCCTTGAGCGCGGCCCGGTCGTCGAGATGGCGGCCGGTGATGGTGTCACTGACCCGCAGCTTGTCGACGGAACCCTCGAAGATCACCTCGCCACCGTCACTGCCGGCGCCCGGGCCGAGATCGACGACGTGGTCGGCGATCGCGATCGCCTCCGGCTTGTGCTCCACGACGAGCACCGTGTTGCCCTTGTCGCGCAGCTGCACCAGCAGCTCGTTCATCCGCGCGATGTCATGGGGGTGCAGGCCGATGGTGGGCTCGTCGAAGACGTAGGTGACGTCGGTGAGCGAGGAGCCGAGGTGGCGGATCATCTTGGTGCGCTGGGCCTCGCCGCCCGACAGCGTGCCCGACGACCGGTCGAGCGAGAGGTAACCCAACCCGATCTCCACGAACGAGTCGAGGGTGTCGCGCAGCGCCTTCCGCAGCGGCGCCACCGACGGCTCGTCGAGTTCGCGCACCCACGTGGCGAGGTCGCTGATCTGCATTCCGCAGGCGTCGGCGATGTTGACCCCTTTGATCATCGACGACCGCGCCTGGTTGCTCAGCCGGGTGCCTTCGCACTCGGGGCAGGTGGTGAAGGTGACCGCCCGCTCCACAAAAGCGCGGACATGCGGCTGCATCGCGTCGACGTCCTTCGACAGCATCGACTTCTGGATCTTCGGGATCAGACCCTCGTACGTCAGATTGATGCCATCGACCTTGATCTTGGTCGGCTCCTTGTAGAGCAGGTCGTACAGCTCTCTCTTGGTGAACTTGCGGATCGGCTTGTCCAGGTCGAAGAAGCCACAGCCGCTGAAGATGCGGCCGTACCAGCCGTCGACGCTGTAGCCGGGGATGGTGAGCGCACCGCCGTTCAGCGACAAGCTGTCGTCGTACAGCGCGGAAAGGTCGAAGTCGGTGACCGAGCCCATGCCCTCGCAGCGCGGACACATGCCGCCGAGCCGGGAGAAGGTCGCCCTCTCGGTCTTCGTCTTGCCGGCGCCACGCTCGACCGTGATCGCACCGCTGGCCTTCACCGACGGGACGTTGAACGAGTACGCGTTCGGCGGGCCGATGTGCGGCTTGCCGAGCCGGCTGAACAGGATGCGCAGCATCGCGTTGGCATCGGTGGCGGTGCCGACCGTGGAGCGGGGGTTGGCGCCCATCCGCTCCTGGTCGACGATGATCGCGGTCGTCAGCCCGTCCATGACGTCAACGTCGGGCCGCGCCAGCGTCGGCATGAAGCCCTGCACGAAGGCGCTGTACGTCTCGTTGATCAGCCGCTGCGACTCCGCGGCGATCGTGCCGAACACCAGCGAGCTCTTGCCCGAACCGGAGACGCCGGTGAACGCCGTCAGCCGGCGCTTCGGGATCTCGATGCTGACGTCCTTGAGGTTGTTCACGCGCGCGCCGTGCACGCGGATCAGATCGTGGCTGTCGGCAACCTGCCGTTGCGGCGATTGCGTGTCCGTCCCCTTGGCCTTGCTCATCGCGTCTCCATCTGTCCGGCGGCAACCGTCTACTGTCTACCCGATCGCCGGTGTCGGCCGAGGGGTCAGGCCAACCAGCGGCCCTCGCGCATCAGCTCACGGTCGGACAGCTCGTTCACCTCGCGCCAAGCCTGGATGCGGCGCGGCGAGATGCGGAACCAGCGGTACGGCGTGGCCAGCCCCCGCGGGTCGAAGCCGGCACGCGCAGCGAACCGGTCACCCCGCTCCTGCGGCAGCGCGTCGATCTCGAGAACCTCGACCTCGCCCTCGATCATGGACACGTCGCGAGTGGGCCCGAGCCCCAGCCGAACGGTCCTGGTGGCAGCCAGGTTCCGGCCGGTCGGGCTGTCCGTGGGCGTGGCCACCAGCAGCGCTTCGCCGTCCCAGTCGAAGGACAGCGGCACCAGGTACGGCGCACCGTCCGCCGAGGCACTGGCCACCCAGACGTCGACGTCGTGGGCGAGCCGATGCTCCGTGTCGCGACGACGCTCTGCGCGGGAGCGGGGATCCGCGGTCATCAGTCCTGGATCAACCCAAGAACGTTGCCATCGGGGTCGGTGACCGTGGCCACCAGCCGGCCGCCGCCGACGTCGTGCGCAGTCTCGTGCACGGTGGCACCGGCGGCGGTCACCTCGGCCAACTTCGCCTCGATGTCCGGCACGTGCCAGAAGGCGACCGGTGAGGTCATGCCCTGTGGCCCGCCGCCCGGCACCAGCCCGATCTGCTGGCCGGCAGCCTCGAAGCCGACGTAGAAGTCGCCGTCGGTCGTCGGCGGTACGCCGAGCAGGGCGGTGTACACCGGCTTGGCCTTCGCCAGGTCGGACACGGGATGCAGCAGGGTCTTGGCTCCCTGCGTGGATGAGTCGGTCATTGTCGCTCCTGTAGTCGTGGGTCATATCGACTTCAGTCACGCTAGTTGCGGCTCGCGGACCCGCGCTTCTTGATTCCTGATCGGTGTGGTCAGCTGTTGTCGCGGGCTGTTGTCGCGGGCCAGGTCGGGCCGAGCGCAGCGAGGATGGAGCACGAGACGATGGTGAGCACGCGACGGGTGGAATACCCCGCCGACGGCAGGGTGATGATCGGGCATCTCGCGCTGCCCGCCGGCACCGGACGGCGGCCGGGTGTCCTGATCGGGCATGAAGGCATCGGGCTCAATGACTTCCAGCGCCGGCGCGCCGACCAGCTCGCCGAACGGGGCTACGTCGCGTTCGCGATGGATTACCACGGCGGCCGCTGGTTCTCCGATCCCGCGGAGATGATGGCGCACCTCGGCCCGCTGATCGCCGACCCTGACCGGATGCGAGCGATCGGACGCGCCGCGCTGGACGTGCTCGGTGGCGAGCCGCGCACCGACGTGTCTCAGATCGCAGCGATCGGGTACGGCGCCGGTGGCACCATCGCACTCGAGCTCGGGCGCGAAGGCGTGGACCTTCGGGCGATCGCGGCGGTCAACCCCGTATTGGCCACCGTCCGGCCGCAGGACTCGGCGAACATCGACTGCCCCGTGCTGGTGTGCGTCGGCTCAGAGGACCCCATCGCCCCGATCGAGCAGCGCCGCGCCTTCGCCGACGAGATGCAGGCTGCCGGCGTCGACTGGCAGTTGATCATCTACGGCGGCGCCGAACACGCCTTCCACCTTCCGCCCGTCAACACGGATGGATCGCTGTCCACCGCCGACGCCCACGAGCAGCCCGTTCCCGGCGTCCGGTACCACCACCGGCACGCGCAGCGGTCGTGGCGCGCCATCCTGGACCTTCTCGACGAGGCCTTCCGTCCGCCCGTATCGCCTTCCGTCTCGTCCGCTTCGAGGCGAAGCTCGGGCTAGGTTCGCGTTCGCATCGGTGAAGCTCGGTCAGTGCGCTCGCGCGTGGCTTTCTTCCAGTGAGAGGCCGCGCAGGTGGTCTTCGATGATCGACCAGAATCGGGAGCATTTCATCGGCTCGCTGGCTGGGCATTGCCGACCGTGCTCGAGTGCGGCGCGGGCCACCTCGATGCGGTGCTGCTGTTCGGCGAGCTCGGCCAGCTTGTGATCGATCATGTCCCGTCGGGATTGCCGTTCGCCGGCGATGAAACGCCCGATCTCGGCCAGCGAGAACCCGATCTCGCGGAGGAGGAGGATCAGGCCAACATCCTTGACTGCCGACGCGGCATAACGCCGTCGTCCCGCCGCCCGAGCCGCAGGCCGCACCAGTCCAAGTTCGTCGTAGTACCGCAGCGCGGTCGTCGGCACGCCAGTACGTTCGGACAGCTCGCCAATTGACAGCAAGGTCGGCGTGACCGATGAAGCCAGGGTGCGCTCGGTAGCGGTCATTGACTTCAAGCGTACTCGAAGTGCTCTGCTTACCCGATGGACATGAGGCAGAAGGTGCTGAGCGGCATCATGCAATGGTGGGCTCGTCACGGGGGACTGGCACAGTTCCACCAGCCGACCGGAGCCGTCGGGCACGTCGCCGGCTGGATCATGGGCCGGCGCTCGTCGAACGTGGCGCGCAACCGCTGGGCGGCGCAGCTTCTCGACGTCCAGCCAACCGACCGCGTCATCGAACTCGGCTGCGGTCCGGGCGTGGCCATCGCCGCCCTCGCCACGCGAGCGATCCGGGGATTGGTGGTCGGCGTCGACCATTCGCAGGTAATGATCCGCCAGGCCCGCCGCCGCAACAGGGCCGCCATACAGGCCGGACGGGTACGCCTGATCCCGCGCATCGCTCTCGTATCCCAGCCCCGGTGCCGCCGCCGGCGGCGTGCGTCCTCGGGCACGTGACACCTGGCGATGACGCCTAGCTCGTCGCCCGTCCAAAGGCATGAGCCGCGGGCGGGGGCCGGGCGCTGACATACTCTTGATCATCTCTGTCGCAGGTGCGAGTGATGGCGTGCAATGGCGGATTCAGCGGAGATGATCAAGACCTCGACGGTTTAGTTTGCGCGCGATCTGCTCGGCACACGATCCTGGTAGCTCTGGCTGGCTTCGCCGACACCAACGAGTCCGGCGTCGGCGTGCACGACGGCGAACCGGGCGCTGCGCCCGATGGATGGGCAGAGGCATGCGCGTACGTCGGCGACCTTGAGCGTTGCGGTCATGCGCCACGGCGCGCCGGCGCATCGGCCGCGCATCGGAATCCGACGTGCCCGGTGGTGCTGTCGGGTGTGGTGGTCGTCCGCGCCGCGACTCGATACCGGTTGCAGTACGACTCGTGGCAGAGGTACGAGCCGCCACGGATCACCTTGGTGGCCCCGTCGTCCGGACCGCGCGGATCGACTCTGGTGTCGTCGCGTTCGGGGACGTGCCAGCCGGAGCTGAACCAGTCGGCGCACCACTCCCATACGTTGCCGGATGTGTTGTGCAGGCCGAACGCGTTCGGGCGGTAGGCATCGACCGGCGCTGTTCCGACGAAGCCGTCCTCGCCGGTGTCGTTCGCGGGAAAGCGCCCCTGCCAGGTGTTGCAGCGATGCTTGCCACGCGGCGTGAAGTCGTCACCCCAGGGGAAGCGCGCGTTGGTGAGCCCGCCCCTCGCGGCCTTTTCCCATTCGGCCTCGGACGGCAAGCGCTTGCCGGCCCAGGCTGTGTACGCGACCGCATCGCCCCAGGACACATGCGTGACCGGATGGTTCTGCCGCCGGGCCACGCCTGAGCCGGGACCCTCGGGCGCCCGCCACGACGCGCCCTCGACCGGGAGCCACCACGGCGCGTCCGGCACGGTGGCGTCGAGCACGCGCTGCGCGGCTGCACCCCGGACGAAATCGTGGAAGACGAATGACCACCCGAATCGCTCGGCATCGGTGACGTGGCCGGTCGCCTTTACGAACGCAGCGAACTGCGCGTTGCTGACGGCCTTCGCGTCGATGTAGAACTCCGAGACGTCCACCGAGCGGACGGGCCCCTCACCGTCGTCGGGGAACGTGTCGGCGTCTTCGCTTCCCATCAGGAACGCGCCGGCCGGAATGTGCACCATACCCCGCAGTACGGAAGCGGAATCGCGCTTGGGATAAGGCCTCGATGCCGCCGGAGATGTCGCACGGCGGGGGTGCTCACCGGTCGGCGCACAGCACGAACTCACTGAAGCGTCCTCGCGGCCGCATCGAGCGAGACGCCGAACGGCAAGCCGCTGCTCTCATCGCAGCAGATCTGCTTCAACTCCTCGTACATGCCGGCCACCACCTCGCGTTCGACATCTCACACAGAGCAGTACGTGGCTACGACGCGGGGAGCTATGCGGACGTTTACTCAATCATTACAAGACCACCGGATGGTTCGGAAGGGGCGATCGCGTCGAGTCACCCATGCCAGCATAACTCGGGGTAACGGTTACCGGCACGCGCCGGCAGCGGGCAGATCCGGGTCTGCGCCGCATCGACGGATTGCCGCATACGTCCCCTGCGAGATTGGCCGAATCGCCTACGACACGGCGGAATCGGTGGGACCCGGCTGGCCGGAAGCTCGAGAGATTTCCACCGACGGCGCTCACGTCCTGATTCATAATCGGCAGGAGGTTCACCAGCGGAGGGGGGACGATCACATGACGACGCAGGTTGAGCCGCAGGACACGGTGGCGTGCTGGTGTTGCGGCGAGCAGCGTCCGGCCGGGTCGGTCGTACATCTGAGCAGCCATCCCGAGGTCAGCGTGTGCCTCGGGTGCGCGCATTTCTTGCAGCGCCGTGCGGCGCATCGCCTCGACGAGCTGTACCCCTCCTTCGGCGGGCGGATGCGCGACCGCGTCCGGGCGGCGCGCGAGATCGTCGTCAAACACGGCTGGCACAACAAGCCGTTCGTCGGCGGGCCGCTCAGATGGCTGGATCGTCGCCTGCCGTGATTTCCCAGGTCATCGTCCGGTGTGTCTGACGAGCGCCGGCACGAAGGCGTTCCACACGGGCGGTGGTAGTTCGTGCCCGGCCTGCTCCAGCACGAGCAGCTCGGAACCGGGAATCGTCTCGTGCAGTGCCCGCCCGTGCGCCAGCGGGAACACCGGGTCGTACCCGCCGTGCACCACGAGGGTGGGCGCGCGGATCTCGTCGAGCCGGATCGGCGCGCCGAAGTCGATGACGAAGTGGTTCGTCAGGCACGAGGCGATGTTGCCGGTGCGCGCCACGTCCTGCTCGGCAAGTGCGCGCATCGCGTCCGCGTCGTAGCACGGCGAGCCGCCCGAGTACGCCCGCATCAGGCCGACGATGAATTCGACGACAGCAGCATGATCGGCTGGGTCTGGTCCGGACGTGCTTGTGTAGCTGATGAATTCCGCCGACATCGCCGGTAGGTCCGCGCTGCCCGGCGTGGTGGAGACGAGGGTCAGTGACGCCACCCGGCCGGGATGGTTCGTCGCGGCCAGCGCGGCGATCGCGCCCGCCATGGACCGTCCGACGAAATGCGCCCGCTCGACATCGAGGGCGTCGAGCACGCCCACCGCGTCGTCGACCATGTCGCGTAGCGAATATCCCGGCCGGCCCGGCGGATAGTGCACTGACCGGCCCGTGTCGCGATTGTCGAATCGGATCACGTAGCGTCCCGCTGCGGCAATCCGTTCGCAGAGATCGGCCTCCCACCACAGCATCGAGGCCGACGCGCCGTGCACGAGAAGGATCGCCGGGTGCGCGCAATCACCGAACGTTTCGACGCACAGCTTGACGCCGTTGGCCTCGACGATCCGTTCGCCGTCAGACATGGCGCCGCTGCTCGTCGAGGGATTCCGGCAGCCCGAATACGGGAAACAGTGCAGGCCCGAACGTGGTGATCTCCGCGATGGCGCCGTCCACGATGCGCAGGGCGTCGAACTTGAACGCCCGGAACTGCGAATCGCCGGGGCGGCGCAGGTAGCTCGCTGCGGCCGGCATCCGGTTGGCCTGGGTGGCCAGCAGGCGCCAGTCGCCTTCACGGTTCTCACCGAACGCCCGCTCCAGCAGCGGCGCGAGTGCCTGGTGTCCGTCGAAGCACATCGGGTAGGGCGGCATGGTGATCCGGATGTCCTGCGCGGCAATCGCCATGGCGGCCTGCGCGTCGCACCGTTCGTGCGCGTCGATGAACTGCTTGAGCCGGGCGCGTTCCTCGGCGCTCGGCTCGCCGGCCGACCACTCCGCGCGCCGGGCCGGCAAATGTTCGTGCATCGTCGCGCGAGCGCGTTGGACGGCGCTGTTGGCCGCGGCAACGCTCGTCTCGAGCAGGGACGCCGTCTCACTGGCCGGCCAGCCGAGCACGTCGCGCAGGATCAACGCCGCCCGCTGCCTCGGGGGCAGGACCTGCATGGCGGCCAGGAACGCCAGCTCGATCGTCTCGCGATCGACAACGACCGCGTCGGGCTCATCGTCGCTCGCGGCGACCTGGTCGAGCAACTGGTCGGGGTACGGCTGCAGCCAGGGCACCTCGGCGTAGGAGTGCATGGTCGTCAGCCGCCGCGACCTCTGCCGGATCATGTCGAGGCAGACATTCGTCGCGATGCGGTAGAGCCATGCGCGCAGCAAGGAACTTCCGTCGAATGTGTCGCGGCTGCGCCACGCCTTGAGCAGCGTCTCCTGCACGGCGTCCTCGGCCTCGTCGAACGATGCGAGCATCCGGTAGCAGTGGACGTGCAGTTCGCGCCGGTGGCGCTCGGTCAGCGCCTCGAAGCTGGGCTCGTCGGTCATGCGTCTGCCGCGCTGTGCCCGACCTCCTGCAACACCCAGGTATTGCCGTCGGGATCGCCGAAGTCGGCGAACGAGGCGTAGTCGTGGTGCTGCGGATCCGCGCCGGGCGCCCACCCGTTCGCGCCCATATGGCGCACGTCGCTCACCTTCACCCCGCGCCCGACGAGTTCGGCGCGCGCAGCCTCGATGTCGGTGACCACCAGGTGCAGCCCGTGCACCGAGCCGAGCTCCCGGTCGCTGATCCCGATGCCGAAGGCGATCGAGCACGCCGAACCCGGCGGATCGAGTTGCACCACGCGGAAATCGTCGTTCGGATGGTGGTCGACATGCAGGCCGAAGCCGACATTCTCCAGGTAGAACGCCTTGGCGCGATCCACGTCGGTAACGGGTAGCAGTACGAGTTCGAGCTTGAAGTCCATGATGCAGCCTCCTCCATAACGGGCACAGACGTCTCATCGGGTCTTGATCATCTCTGCCGGATCCGCCATGACTCGCGGTTTCGCCAGAGGTGATCGATGGTGTGTACGGCTGTCGTTCTAGGAGGTGAAACGTCGCGAGCGCCGAAGACTCATCGGTGCCGCGATGACCGGACGAGCGCGCCGCGCCTGATCGTGTGCAGATCGGCGCGTCCCCGCCGCGTGATCTGCACAGGGTCGAGCGGCGGCCCGCTAACGTCCGGGCAGCACCACGACGTCGTCACCGTCGGCGCGTTCGCCGGTGCTGTCGGAGGGCTGGTTGACGAGCAGGCCGTTCACGGCCATGGCGCTGGATCCGCCGCCGTCGAGGTTCATGGCGTCGACGGCGCCGAGCGAGCGCATGAGCCGCGCGCCCTCTTCGAGCGTGACGCCCTCACTGAATCCGGGCTGGCGGCCGTCGACGGTCACGAGCAGCAGGCGGCCGAACCGGTCGATGCCGGCCATCGTGCGCGGTTGCCGCTGCTCGGCCCATGCATAGCCGAAGGACAGGTCGTGCGCGTCGATGACGCCTTCGGTGTCGGCGTCGATGGCGAGGTGCCCGTTACGCAGCAGTTCCGGCGCGGCGCTGACGATGCCACCGCGGCCGAGCGCGACGCGAGCACCCGACGACGCGTCGCGGACCTGCTCGTCCACGGGCAGGCGCGTGCCGGTCTGCGCATGCCCGGCAAGCCAGGTGGCGGATGCGCCGACGCCCTGCAGGGCGCTGTCTCCGGCCGGCAGTGCGCCCCCGCGCGCGCCGGTAGCTACCACCCTTCCGGTGCCGTCGACGATGGCCTGCGCGCCCGGCCCGCTGGGCAGATCGGCGCCGAACTCGGGCGTGAAGAGCACGAGGTCGTCGGCGCTGGTGCACGTCACGTCCTGCCGCGGCCTGGTGGTCGGCTCCAGACCGGGCCGGCCGCAGTCGCGCACGATGCCGGGCTTGCGGTTGATGCCCTCGACCGGGTGGGCGTCGCCGTCGGCCCGCACCGTCGCCGTCGAGGTCAGGTGCTCGATGCGGATGTCGCCGCGCGCGCCCAGCACGAGCGCCGCGCGGGCGCCCACGGAGTGCGATTCGAGCTTGCTGTCGTACACGGCCAGTGCGGACGGCGCGCCCTGGTAGCCGTCGGCGTCCGAGGTGACGAAGAAGCCGCCGTTGACCGCGACGAGCGCCCCGGCTTTGGTCGCGACCACCGATGTCTTCTCGCGCTGCGCGACGGTGCCGTCGTGGGTGGCCTGGACCGATCCGCGGAACGCCTTCGGATCGATCACCGCCACGTGGACGCTCTGCGCGTCAGGTGCCTGGTCGGCGTCGAAGCCGGTCCATTCCGCAGCGGCGGTGGGAAAGCCGGCGGCCTTCAAGGCCGCGACCGCGCCCAGAGCATCGGCCTTGGTCGCGTAGGAGCCGGTGCGCACCCGCACGCCCTCGACTCCGTGCGGGGTGTCGGAGAACGCAGGCCAGGCAATGACGTCCTGGCGCGGCTCGTACCCGGCAGCGCTGAGCTGCGCCGCAGTGTCGTGCGCCCACTGCGCAGTGCCGAGTTCGGCAGTTGTGGGTTGTCCAGTAAGGGAATTGGTCGCCGGCGCGTCGATCGTGACCGTCCAGAACGGCGCCCCCTGGGGCTGCTCGAGGACGCCGGTGCGTACCGAGACGCCTGGCGCGACCGACTGGGTCGTCCAGCGCAGGCCGCTGCCGTCCCATCCGGATGCGGCGGCCGAGGCCGATTGGGCCGGAGCCACGACTGCGGGGATCGCCGCGATGAGCGCGACCGCCGTTGCTGCCCGGCGAATGCGTGATCTGGACAAGGGATCATCTCCGTTTCGGGTGGACGGTCCGGGCCAGTCCAACGAGGAGAGTAAGCCCAGACCTGTCCATCAAGTAGCAAACGGATGAACCGATGTCAAAGGTCGCGTACCACTACGAAGGGTGGTTCAGCCCGGCAGCACGGCTTCGATGGCCGCCCGGACCTCGGCCGCATCAGGCTCGGTACGTGGGCGGAAGCGGCCGGCGATGTTGCCGTCCGGCGCAATGAGGAACTTCTCGAAGTTCCACTGGACGTCGCCCGTGGCGCCGTCGGTATCGCTCACCTCGGTAAGGCGCTGGTAGATCGGATCGCGGCCCGGTCCGTTGACCTCGATCTTCGCCGACAGGGGGAACGTGACACCGTAGGTCGTCGAGCAGAACTCGGCGATCTCCTCCGCGGTGCCCGGCTCCTGACCACCGAACTGGTTGGACGGAAAGCCCAGCACGGTGAACCCACGACCAGCCAGTTCTTCGTACAGCGCCTCGAGTTTCGCGTATTGCGGTGTCAGGCCGCAGCGGCTGGCGACATTGACGATGAGCGCGGCCTTGCCGTCGGTCAACGCTCCGAACATCGTGGTCTCGCCTTGCAGGGTCGTGACTGGCAGATCGGCAAGATCGCTCACCAAAGCTCCTCGTGTGTGGGTGGCATTCCTCGGCTGCAGCGCCTGATGACTATGTCCTATTCCGCGTAGTCGTGCGTAGGTCCCCGCGCTGGTACCCGGGTGCGATGTCTTCGGGGGCCGCGCCCGTGCCAGGTCGCGTGCTACGGCTGTGGCTCCAACAGGACGAAAGTCATCCGCCGGGCGTGCCCATAGGTCCTTGTCCGCCGATTCCGCCGGCCGATCGGAATGGCAGACCGCAACGGGTTGGTTCGAACGCGACTTCCCGTCGGTGGACGAAGCACCTCGTCAGGGAAGGGTTGGCATGAGAAGTAGCCGGATCGTTGTCCTGTTCGCGGTAGCGGCCATGGCTGCGGCCTCCACTGCGACAATGGCGGTATCGGCATTTGCTGCGTCTTCAGGCGCGGACGAATCGATTGTTGTCTCGCTTGCGCAGGTGGGCCATCCGCCCGCGCCTGCTCCTCCGATTCGGCAGTCCCAACTCGCGACGGCTCGCAACAGTGACGTGGTGCTGATCGTCACGGGCAGATCGAGCTCGCAACTGGCTTCGATCGCGGCGGGCGTCCATGCCCAGAACTGGACGCTTCGGCACACCAGTTCGGCCCTGCGAATGGTGTCGTTGCAGGTGCCGCCGGCCAGAGAGGCAGCGGCGACCGCAATGCTGCGGGCATTGCCCGGTGTCACGAATGTCGAGGTGGCAGCGACACGTCATATCGGCGGCGGCCCGAACGATCCGAGCTTCGCGCTCGACCAGTCGTCCTACCTCATGGCCGTGAACGCACCGGCTGCCTGGACGGTGCAGCACGGCTCGCCCAAGGTCAGGATCGCCGTGGTGGATACCGGCGTCGACGTCAACCACCCTGATCTCAAGGGCAAGATCGTGGGTACCTACAACGCGGTCACCGGCGCGACCGACGTGACCGACGCGCTCGGGCACGGCACGTTCGTGGCGGGCGTTGCGGCGGCCACCACCAACAACGGGGTCGGCGTCGCGGGAGCGGGCTACGATTCCAGTCTGCTCGCGGTCAAGGTTGCCGATTCGGCCGGGGATATCACCGTCGAGTCCGAGATGCTGGGAGTCCGGTGGGCAGCGGACAACGGTGCGGACGTGATCAACCTCAGCCTCGGCGGCAGCGATCCGAGCGTGGCGGAACAGGGCGCGATCGCCTACGCACAGGGCAAGGGCGTGCTGGTCGTGGCCGCGGCGGGCAATGACGGTTCGACGACGCCCGAGTACCCGGCGTCCTATCCCGGCGTGGTCGCCGTCGGCGCAACGGACGGCAGCACCCGCGCGTCGTTCTCGAACCACGGATCATGGGTGACGCTCGCGGCGCCCGGCGTCAACATCTTCTCGACCACACCGACTGCCGGGTCGAAGCTCTTCGACGCCAAGTACGCGCACGGCGACGGAACGTCGTTCTCCACGCCGCTCGTCGCCGGCGAGGCCGCGCTGATCAAGGCGGACGACCCGACCGCGACCACATCGACGTTGCGTACGGCACTCGTGCACTCGGCCCGCGGCTTCGCCGGCCTCGGTCTCGGCGCGGGCCGGGTCGACTTCAGCGCCGCCCTGGGGCACATCACGCCGAGCACCACTCCGAGCGGCCTCAGCGCCACCGGAACAGCCGGCACAGTCGTGTTCTCGGCGACGTCGACGGCGCCCGCGGTGGAGTTCCAGGTCGACTCCGGTGCGTTCACCGCGCCGATCGCGACGGTCGGCGGCGTGGCCACCTACAACTGGCCGTCGTGGGGCTTCGCCAACGGCTCGCACACGGTGCATGCCCTCGACTGCACCAACTTCAACGAATGTGACTCGGCGCCCGGGTCCGTGACGCTGACCTTGGACAACGCCGCGCCTGCCGTCACCACGCCGGGCTCCGGCGCGTCGGTCAGTGGCGCGTTCATCATCGGCGCAAGCTCGCCCGGCGGCGTGGTGCGATTCCTGATCGACGGGATTCCCGCCGGTTTCGACGCGACCAGCCCATACTCGCTCGCCTACACGGGAAGCGGCCTGACCGACGCGCCACATACGGTCACGGCCGTCGAGTGCTCGGCCGACCTGAGTCGGTGCGACGGGCCGTCCTCCGCCGGCGTTTCGTTCCAGTCGGAGTCGTTGCACCCGACCATCACCTCGGTGTTGCCCAACCCGTTCAGCCCGAACGGCGACCGGGCGAAGGACACGACGAATGCGGTCCTGAATCTGCCGGACACCGAGGTCGTCGTCGTGCGTGTCCTCAACGGCTCCGGTGCGGTCGTGCGCGGACCGATCACCCTCGGCACGCTCGTCCCTGGCGCCCATGCCTGGACGTGGAACGGCCGGACCAACGGCAACGTCGTCGCGGCGAACGGGACGTACACGGTGCAACTCCTTACGAGCTTGCCTGGCAGCGGCCAGCCGAAGCTCGGATCGGCGACTACGACCGTCCGCGTCGACACCTCCGCGCCGACGATGACCTTGACCAGCGGCGCGAACGTCACGTTCTACCCGTACCCCGACGGGTATCACGACACGTTCAGCCCCGCGGTGACCGTGAACGAGCCGAGCACGTTGAGGCTGGTCATCCAGAACTCGCGCGGCATTGTCCGCACGATCAGCGCTCATACTGCAGCGGGCCGCGCGTCAATCACCTGGAACGGTCGCGACTCGGCCTACCGCATCGTGCCCGCCGGCACGTACACCTGGTACTTCACGGCAGTCGACTCGGTCTCGAACGCCAGACGCGGCGTCGCGCACCTGGTGCACGTGTCCGCCCAACGGCTGATCAGGAAGACGGCCGTCCTGACCAGAAACGGCTCCAGTTACAGCAACGTCGTCGCCGACGTACCGGGCTGCTCCAGGGCCAGCACCGCCTCCTCGAGGTTTTTCCCTTATGGCGCAAGGATTAGCACGACGTGTGACCCGTATTTGAATGGCTACAACGTGGTCGCGGCCAGGTATCAGTTCGCCCTGCCGGCGGCCGTCAACTACGGCACGATGCGGGTGCTCGTGTACGGAACCACGTCCGAAGTGCCCTCGGAGATCCTGGCCGGTTTCTACCGGCCCGCCGCCGGAACCTTCGACGTGCCCGCCAACGTGCGGGTGGGGTCCAGTGCGAACGCCTGGTACTCACTCGGAGGTGTGCCCGCGGCCGCGCATTACAGCAGCACCCGTGTTGCGACCATCGCGGTCGGTGTCGACAACTACTACTACCCGCCGAGCAACGTCGATATCCGGTACGTGCGCCTCACGATCAGCTACAACGTGCTGCGCTGACTCGCGCTGACAGCGCTTAATCCGCTGCGGCGGGCGTGTTCAGTGGTCGCGCTCCCGATAGGTCGGCGTGGGTGAGGGCGACGGCCGGTGACGGTCGTCGCTGCGTTCGGTGTCGGGCGACCCCCACGAGGTCGACGACGGCGTACCCCATTCGGCTCCGGTTTCTCGTGACGTCGTCGGTGCCGTCCCCGGCGGATGGTCGTCCGATTCCCTTGGCTCCGCGGCCGCGGAACTGCGGCTTGCGCCCGGCGTGCTGCGATCGTCGAGATCGGCGGGGCGAGGCGCCGGATGCATAGGTGCCAGGTGCGGCTCGGAACCAGGCACGCGCATCGGCCTGGACGGTATGACCGCATGTTCGCGCCGATCGTGCACGTGGAACGGGGTGAGATTGTTGATCACCCCGGCGACGACCCCGTGCGAGCCGCCCGGGAGACGGTCGTTGGCCGCCGCGATATCGGTCACGCCCACCGTCATCGCCCCGACCACAGCGGCGCCGACCACCAGGTTGCGCCGGAATGTGCGGCGGCGAAGATTCGGAAGTCCTTTCGTCAGAAGCGATTCGAGCTCGACGGACGGCTTGGGCGCCGGCCATCGCCCCAACTCGCGCATCTCGCACAGGACGCGTTCGAGCTCGTCATTGTCTGAATCAGCACCCGGAACGGAGCCGGCGGGCGCGCCTTCGGCGGTCCGGTCGGCGCACAGCCGCGTCATTTCGTCGTCCATCTCTGCGTCGTCATCGTCTGGCGTTCTCACAGGGTTACGCCTCGCTCGGCCACCAGGTGTCGCAACCCGAGCAGGCCGCGCCGCTGCAACTGCTTCACGGCGCCGGGCGATCTGCCGATGATCCGCGCGACATCGTCGATGGAAAGGTCGGCGATGACCCGCAGGGCGAGCACGTCGCGTTGGTCGGCGGGCAACGAGCGCAGCAGGTCCAGGACGCCTGCCGCCGAGATCGAGTCGATCGCCTCCTGCTCGGCCGAGGCGGCAACTCGGGGGTCGCCCGCAGCCTCGTACTCGAGTACCGGCGGCTGGCGATTGCGCCGGCGCGCGTCGTCCACCATGCGGGCATGCGCGACCGACATGACGAAGGTGCGCAACCCCGCCACGCCGCCGGTCAGCGCATGCAGGCGGGGCAGCACCGCGAGGAACACGTCGCTCGTAACGCCCTCAGGATCTGCCACGCCTTTCGCCGCCAGGTAGCCGAGAACGACGGGCGCGAGCTCGAGGTAGATCGTGCGGAATGCCGTTGCGTCGCCGAGTTGGGCGGCAGCCAGGACCTGCTCGGTGATCGGCTGCGGCACGAATACCTCCTGACCCCCGGCTCAGGCGGACGGCAAAACGGGTCAGCGAGATATCCGCTGTGCGCGACGTGGGGGGTGACACCGCGCGCACTGTGATTCGTCGGTGAACGGCCGTGCTGGGCGAGGCGACCGACCTGCGCATCAGCACGTCCGTCGCAGTGATACCCGTGCTCGGCGGTGGGCCGCAAGGTTTGCCGCGGCATCTGATGCGCGATCAACACCGGGACATAGACGCAGTTACCGGGGTGAATCAGGCGGCGGCGTAACCCTGCGTGGACCGGGCGCGATGACGCTCACGGGCAACGCGCATCAACCAGAAAGGTCAAGCAAAACCGACTCGGATCGGCGGGGAGCCGGGCGCGGTTGCCGAAGGAGAACCGTGAAACCGAAGTACCGCGTCGCTGCTGCGGTCGCAGCGACGGCGGGTCTGGCGACGGGCGCTGGTGTGGCGCTCGCCTCAGTACCCGATCCGCCTCCGCCAGCGGCCGTCAAACCGGCGGCTCTCGCCACGGCCGACGCCGCCCAGCGCGCCGAACTGGCCCGCCTGGAATCCGAGCTTGCCGATACCCGAGGGCGCAGCGCCACGTTGCGGGCGCAGCTCGCCCGGCTGCAGCGCGACATCGCACAGGCCGGCGATTCCGCAACGTCGGCGCCCGCAGTCGGTCCGTCCCCGGCGCCGTCGACGCAGCAGACGTCGGCCACCACGCGCTCGTCGCCGCCCCCGACTGCGGTGCGGCGCTCGTCCGCGCCGCCGACCCCGTCCGCGCCGCCGACCCCGTCCCTGCCGCCGACCCAGACGAGTACCGGTAGCAGCGGCGGCGACGACGGCTCGGACGGTGGTCTCCATGGCTGAGCGGCTCGGCCGCCGGGCCAGGTGGACCGCCGTGCTCGTCGCCGTGCCGGGAGCGGCTGCCCTGTTCGGGGCCGCGACGTCGTGGGCGCTGCACGCGGAGCCGGCGAACGGCGCGACGACGACGCCTACCCCGTCTCACGTCCAGCGGCCGGCCGACACCGCCGTGCTCGGCGCGCAGCGCTCGGCCGCGGCGAACCAGCAGGAGCTGCGCCGGCTGGAGAAGCAGCTGGCCCGGCTTCGCGCCCAACTCGCCACGATGGCCGGATCGAGTCGGCCCGCGCAATCGGGTCAGCCGGGCCGCTCGGGTCAGCCCGCCCAGTCGACCGCGGCCCCGGCACCGGCTGTGGGCACGACGCACCCGCCCGCACCGTCGCCCACAGCCCCCACGCCGCCGCCCCCTCCGCCGCCCGTGAGCTCGGCGCCGCCGCCACCGGTGCAGACCTCGACCGGCGCGTCGGGGGCCCCGAAATGACGTCACCCACCGCACTGCCGAATCTGCTCGGCGATACCGATTCGGCCGACGTGATCACGGCATTCCGGTCCATGGCGTCGACGGTGAACGTGCGCCTACGTGCCGGTACCCCGCGTCCCGATCAACTCGTGCAGGCCGTGTCGACGGTCTTTGGCGAGGTCGAGGCGCAATGCACGCGCTTCGATCCGGACAGCCCGCTCATGCAGGCGAATGCCGCCGCGGACGGGTGGTGCCCGGTACCGCCGCGCTGCTACGCCGCGATCCGCGAAGCCGCACGCGCGTACCGGTCAACCGCCGGTCGCTTCGACCCGCGAGTGCTTCGCGCGTTGCACGCAATCGGGTACGACCGCTCGCTGGCGTTCGCGCGAGGCGACGTCGTCGTCGACCAGCGAGCACCGTTCGTCGGTGTGGATTCGGCGTGGAATCCCGGCTTCGACGAGGACGGCGGCGCAGTCCGTATCGGGGCGATCCCCATCGACCTCGGTGGCATCGGCAAGGGGTTGGCGCTGCGGTGGGCGGTCGAGCAGATCCGCGGCGAGTGCGCGGCGTTTCTCATCGAGGCGGGTGGCGACTGCTACCTCGCCGGCGACGGCCCGTCCGGGAACGGGTGGCAGGTCGCGGTGGAAGATCCGCGAGGCTTCGCGACGCCCGTGGCCGTGCTCTCGCTGCGCGACGTCGCCTGCGCGACGTCATCGACCCGCATCCGGCGATGGGTTGCCGGGGGCCGGCCGGTGCACCACATCATCGACCCGCGCACGGGCGCGCCGGGCGGTGCCGGGCTGCTGTCGGTCACCGTCGTCGGCGCGGATTCGGCCATGAACGAGGTGTGGAGCAAGGCGCTCTTCCTGAGCGGGCGCGACGGAATCGCCGACGCCGCCGAGAGCCACTCGCTGGTGGCAATGTGGGTGGCGGACGACGGCTGCATCGGGATGAGCGCGCCGATGGCGCCGCTGGTCATCTGGCAGGGCACGGCATGAGCGTCCTGCCGACACGGTCCCGGGCGCCTCATCGAGCGGTTCGTATCGCGGGCATTGCGCTGAGCGCAACCGCGAGTGCCGGCGTCACCGGACTGCTGGTCGGCTACGCGGTGGGATCGGTCAGCCGCAACCGGATGGCGCCGTGGATCATCGGGCGAGCGGCCGGCGTGAGTGCCTACCTGCTGCTCGTCGCGCTGGTGCTGCTCGGCTTGTTGCTGGCCCATCCCTGGCGCAGCAGGCTGCGGCGGCCGAGCAGTGCTACCCGGGTCCGCCTGCACGTGGTGCTCGCCGCACTGACTCTCTCGCTGATCGTCCTGCACGTGATCGTGCTCGCGACGGACCGTTTCGCGCTGGTCGGCTGGTGGGGGGCGATGTTGCCGATGCGGGCGAGCTACCGGCCCGTCCCGGTGACGCTCGGGCTGGTCGGCGCGTGGGCCGGACTGCTCGCCGGAGGAACCGCCGCGCTCGCCGGCCACCTGCCGGCGCGGGCGTGGTGGCCGATCCACAAGGTCGCTGCCGTCTCGCTGGTCCTCGTCTGGTTGCACGGCGTGCTCGCCGGCGGAGACACCCGCGCCCTGCGATGGATGTATCTGGGTAGCGCGGCGCTCGTCGTCGTGGTCGCCATCTCGCGGTACGCCGCGCGAACGCCGGCCGACCGCGTCGCGGAACTTCGGCGATGACCGCCCGGCTGCATCTCGTCCGGCCGATCGCGCCGGGCATCCAGCCTGCGCCGGGTGGTGCACAGCCGCTACTGGACGCTGCGGTGCGGTATCCGGTCGGCTCATCTGTGCCGCTCTCCTCGCCTGGAGCGGACGATCTGCCGGCGCACGTGCAGCGCTACGGCGAGCGGCCGCAGGCCACGGGCAGTGCGGGCCTGCGCCTGATCGACCTCCTCGACTACCTGGCACTGGACGGGCGTGGCGGCGGCCACTTCCCGGTGGCCGCCAAGTGGCGCGCGCACCTGGCCGCCGGCGCAGGTGGTGTCGTCGTGGCCAACGCCGCCGAGAGCGAGCCGGCGAGCGCGAAGGACATGGCATTGCTGCAGCTACGGCCGCACCTCGTGCTCGATGGCCTTGCGTGTGCGGCGGAGACGGTCGGCGCGCAGGATGTGGTGCTCTGGTTGCACGGGGATGCCCACGCCGAAAAGGCGGCGTTGGCCCGGGCGCTCGCTGAGCGGCGTGCAGCCGGATACGCCGAGCAGCGCGTGCGGATGGTCATCGCGCCGAGCCGTTACCTCAGCGGTGAGTCGAGCGCGATCGTGCGCGCGCTGTCGGGGGGACCGGCGCTGCCCGACTTTCGCCGCGTCCCGGCCGCGGTCAGCGGCGTTCGCGGCCTGCCCACCCTGGTGCACAACGTGGAAACCCTTGCGCGGACGGCATTGGCGGCGCGACCGGGCGCGATCGACCGACCCCGTACCAGCCTGCTCACCGTGGCGACCGCGTGGGAACGCACGGTCGTCGAAGTCGCCGCTGCCCAGCGCCTCACTCGGGTGATCGACGGTGTGCTCGGGCCGGGCGCTTCCCGGATGCAACAGGCCGTGCTCGTCGGTGGCTACGGCGGCACCTGGATAGCCCAGCACCGCACGGAGATGCTGCGCGCGGACGAGTCTCCCGCTCTGTCGCTCGGCGCGGGCGTGCTCATGCCGTTGCCCAGCGACGCCTGCGGGCTCGGCGCAACGGCCGCGATCGCCACGTTCCTCGCCGACAACAGCGCGCGGCAGTGCGGCCCGTGCCTGTTCGGCTTGCGCGCACTGGCCGATCTGCTCGTGACCATTGTCGATCTGCGCGCGCGCCCTCGTGAGTTGCCGCGCCTGCAACGCTTGCTGGACGAGATCAGCGGCCGCGGAGCATGCCACCATCCCGATGGGGCGGTCCGCATGATTGCCAGTGCGGTAACGACGTTTGCCGCGGACGTGCGATCGCACCTGCGCGGCGGCGGGTGCCTGCACCACGGCGCCGGCGGATTCTTCCCAGTCGAGATCGCCGACTGACATGGGCAGGCATCGTCGCGAGAATCGCGTGCGCCGGCTGCGGGTGAATCCGGTCGCCTGCGAGGCGGTGGGCATCTGCCTGCACCTCGCCCCATCGCTCATCCGGGCCGACTCGTGGGGCTACCCGCATGTGTCCGACCGTCCGTTGCACGGCGCCGACCGGCGTGCCGCAGATGCGGCTACGGCGGCCTGCCCGCGTCGTGCCTTGTTCGTCGACCCCGCCTGACACCGAAAAGAGCGAAGCGAATGTCCCGGCGAAGTGCACGATTCGTAAGAGCATCCTGGCTGGGCATGTATGCCGTTGCCACCCTGCTACCGGTGGCGCTCATGGTGGTCGTCGAGAAGTTGCCTGTCGCCAACTCATGGCTCGCCGCCTCGCTCACCACCGGCCTGATTGCGTTGTCGTTGCTGGTGGTCGCGCTCGTCTTGCCCGCTCGGATGCGTTCGATCCTGTCGTCGTTCGGAATCGAATGGGTGCTGCGCAATCACCGGTTCGTCGCGACACTTGCAGTCTTCCTGGTGATCCTGCACGTGTTGCTGGTCCTGCCCGGCGATCCACGGGGAATCTCGATCTTCGATCTGCGCACCGCGCCCCGCCCGGTGTGGGCGGCGACGACGTCCACCGTTGCCTTGTTCTTCCTTGTCGGCCTGGCCGCTCGGCGGCACAAGCGCCAGTCTCGCTACGAGGGCTGGCGGATGATGCACGTGGCCCTGGCGGTGATCGTCCTGGTCGCGGCGGGCTTGCACGTGTGGTGGCTTCGGCATCTCGCCGCCGATCCGGCCATGCGCGCCTGGTTCATCGCCCTCGCCGTCATCGCTCTCGCCGTTACGGTGCGCCGATGGGTGTGGCTGCCGCTGCGCGCCCGGCGTCGCGCCTATGTCGTCGATGGGGTTCGCCCGACATCCGGCGATGCCGTGACCGTTGTGCTCCGCGCGCACGGTCACGACGGCCTGCCGTTTCACGCCGGGCAGTTTGCCTGGCTCAAGATCGGATCGTCGCCGTTCGTGTTCGAGGAGCATCCGTTCACGATCGCGTCCACGGCGGTGTACCCACAGCGCATGGAGTTCACGATCAAGGCACTCGGTGACTTCAGCGAACTGCTCGTCGGCCTGCGTCCGGGTCGGCGGATCTACCTCGACGGTCCCTACGGGCGGTTCACCGTCGAAGGGCTCAAGAGCGATGGCTTCGTATTCATCGCGGGCGGCATCGGGATCACCCCGATGCTGAGCATCCTGCGAACGCTTGCCGATCGGGGCGACGTAGGCGTGCATCACCTGCTGGTGGCCGCTCGCACCGCCAACGACCTGCACGCCCGCGCGGAAATTGGCATGTTGCGCCGGAAGCTGCGCCTGGCTGTTACCGAGATCGTCGCGGCGCCGCCACCTGGCTGGACCGGTGAGATCGGCCGTATCGACAAGGCATTACTCGATCGCCGCTTGCCCCGCCGGACCCGGCATCACCATCACTACTTCATCTGCGGGCCCCCGGCCATGGTCGAAAACGTCAGCCTTCTGTTGCGCAGGCGGGGCATCCCGGCGCAGCGCATCCACACGGAGCAGTTCGACGCGCGCTGAAGCCGTCACCGGTGGCTGTCCTGCCGCAGCCACCGGGGCAACGCGGCCGCGATCAGCAAGCCGAACGCGGCGACGAGCGCAAGCTGCCCCAACGCCCACGCGGCATAGAGCATGACGACCGCGAGTTCGCTGCCCAGCGCGGCAACCGACGTGGCGGTGGCCCGGTTCGGCCCGGTGATGCGCTGCTGCAGCCGCGCATCCGCGACGACCAGCACGGTCCGGTACAGGCCGTAGAAGACGGCGACGGCGGCGATACCGGCCGGTTGCCGCAGCAGTCCCGCGAGGCCCAGCAGGCCCACCGCCAGGGCGAGCAGCAGGCCGAGCGACGCCGAGCGCAGCCGATTCGCTGCGCCGCCGAGCGCGGCGCCGATCGCGCCGGTCAGGGGAATCGCCAGCAGCGCGACCGGCACGGCACCGGTCGGCACACCCCATTGCACGGCAAGCAGCGAGAAGTACTCCTCAAGCCCGTCCAGAGCCGTGAGTATCGCGAGGGCGATCACGGCCAACCGCACCGGCGGGTGTCGGCCCGCCTCGGCGAACCCGGCCCGCAACAGGGCGACGTAGCCCGCAGGCGTGGCCTGTTCCGAGGCGGGCGCGCGCCGCGTTTCGGGCAGCCGCAAGGCCATTGCCGCGGCGCCCAGGCAGCACCCCACGCTGACCCAGCCGACCAGGTCGAAGCCGCCGATCAGGAACAGTCCTGTTGCCACACCCGCCGCCGGAACCTGGGCGAACAGCGCCGCGGCGTCGACGCGGCCGCTGACGCGCGCGTACTGCGACTCGGCACCGGCGGCGACGAGCCCGTCGTACAGCAGCGCCTCCAGGGACCCGGACTGCAATGCGCCGCCGAGACCCCACAGCACGAATCCCCCGGCGAACGCAGGGAATCCGGGCAGCGCCGTCCATACCGCGAAGCCCGCTGCCTGGAATACACCCGCGGCGGCCAGCGCGCCTCGGCGCGAGAGCCGATCGGCCAGCACCCCGCAGGGAACCTCGGCGACGATGCCTACCGCCGACCAGATGATGAACAGGGTGGAGATCGCGCTGCTGGAAAGCCCGGTCGCAGTGAACAACAGCGCGTAAAGGGGATACAGCGGGATCGTCTCGGCGAGCATCGCCCAAGCGATCGCGAGTCTGGCCAGCCGTTGCGCGCTGTTCGGCGCTGGGGATCAATGTCGGCGCATGGTCGGCAGCCTAGGCCGCGGTGCGCCCGCCCGCCACCGTGTTAGGAGTCCACGCTGGCACACCGCTGATCATCTCTGTCTAAGCCGCGAACAATGGCGCGGATCCAGCAGAAATGATCAAGACCCGATGGGAAGTCCGGGAGCGCCGCGCCCGAGCCAGGCCGCGCCTGGCTCAACCAGGCCGCGGTGCGCCTGCTTGCCACGGACTTCTCGGTTTGCCGCGACCTCGAGAGCGTCCGCCCGCACCGTCGCCGCTGCGGTCTGATCGGTCACCGGCGCGTTGGCCGTCGTGTGCCGGATGAACTCGCTGACCGCGTTCACGTCCAGCGGGCGCGACAGCAGGAATCCCTGGCCGCTGTCGCATCCCATGAGTTGCAGGGCCTCGCGCTGCGATTCCGACTCGATTCCCTCCGCGATGGTCGCGAGTTGCAGTTCGCGCGCCAGCCGCAGGATCGCCTGGACGAACGTGCGCCCATCGCCGTTGAACCCGTCGAGTTGCTCGACGAACGTCTTGTCGATCTTGACGACGTCGATCGGGAAGCGACGCAGTCGCTCCAGCGATGAGTAGCCGGTGCCGAAGTCGTCCAGTGCAATGGCGATGCCCGCCCGCTTGAGTTCGTCGAGCACTTCGAGGATCTGCGCCGGGTCCCTGACGAGCATGCTCTCGGTGATCTCCAGGACGAGGCGTTGCGCCGGCAGGCCGCTGCGCGCCAGGGCGGTGCGGATGTCGCCGAGCAGGGACGGATCGGTCAGGTGCCGCATCGAGACGTTCACCGCAAGTGTGGGCGGGCCGGCCGGCGTTGCGGGCCAGGTCATCGCGGCCGCGCACGCAGCCTCGAGCGCCCAGCGGCTGAGCGGCACGATGAACCCGGTTTCCTCGGCCAGGCTGATGAAATGAGCCGGCGCGACCAGACCCAGGTTCGGATGCTGCCAGCGCACCAGCGCCTCGAAGCCCTCGAGTCGGCCGCTGGCGAGGGCGAATTGCGGCTGGTAGTCGAGATGGAACTCAGCGCGCTCGATTGCGCCGGAGAAGGCGGTGATGAGTTGGAGACGCTCCATGGCCCGGGAATGCATCGACGGCTCGAAGACCTCGTGGCGGTCCTTGCCGCGCGATTTCGCCGCGTACATCGCGGTGTCGGCCTCGCGGAGCAGTTTCTCGGCCGGCTTCCCCTCGCTGCTGAACGCAATGCCGGCGCTGGCCGACAGTGAGACCCCGTGACCGTCGACCAGCCACGGCTCGCGTAGCACGTCGAGCAGGCGGTCGGCCATGTCGATAACCGTGCTCAGGTCGGGCGTGTCTTCGATCAGGACGGCGAACTCGTCGCCCCCGAGCCGCGCGACGGTGTCGCCCGGGCGGATCACGGATTCCATGCGCGCTGCGGCGGTCACCAGCACGGCGTCCCCGGCCGGATGCCCGAGGCTGTCGTTGACCGTCTTGAACCCGTCGAGATCGAAGACAATGACCCCGACGGTCCGCCGGCTGCGAACGGAGGCCTGCAAAGCGTGTTCGATGCGATTCTGCAGCAGGGCGCGGTTGGCCAACCCGGTGAGGCTGTCGTGGAACGCCTGATGGCGCAGGTCGTCGGCGAGGTTGTCTCGCGCGAGCAGGACTTCTTGCAGCGATTCGGTGCGGGCACGCAGTTGCTCGGCCTGATCGCGCAGCCGGCCGAACATCCAATTCATCCGCACGGCCACCAGAACCCCTGACACGAGGGTTACGGCCGAGAGCACCGCGACGTTCGTGCGTACCCCGACCAGCAGCATGGTCGGCGACACGAATGCGGCTACGGCCACGACGGGCAACCACGTGAACCGGCTCGGGCGCGTCCGCTCTCGGCTCGTCTGCGTTCTCGCCGCCGACGGGTGCAATGCCGCAACACCGATGAGGATGTAGTTGATCAGCCAGGTGACGTCGAGGAGATTGCCCAATTGGTAGGTGCTGTACTGAGTCAGCAGGTCATAGACGAAGTCGCCCAAGAGCATCATGGCCATCGCGACGGCGATCAACTTGTCGACGACATCGCGGGCGCCACCGAAGAGCAACGCGCTCACCACGATGAACAGCACCGCGATATCCATGATCGGGTAAGCCATCAGGGTCAGCTTGGCCACCGTGCCCAGGGCGTCGTCGTGGGCGTAGGCACCCATGAGCAGTTGCCACGTCAACGCGAGAGCGCCGAGGCTGATGATCGCGGCATCCGCCTGGCGCTCGCGGAGTCCGCGGCGCGTTGACCGGCGGCCGAGCCGGATCACAGCGATGAAGAAGAACGGGTACGCGATCAGGTAGAGGGCGTCCGCGATGGAGGGCGATGCGAGTTCGCGCTGCAAAAGGTCATATACCGTCGTGACAACGTCGGCTGCTATCGAGCACAGGCTGCCGATGCCGAACATCCACCAGGTGAGCTTGTCCGCCGGCCGGTTCAGCCGGATGCCCAGCAACACCGCGCCGACTGAGGCGAGGCCGATCGCGTTGTAGCCGGCTGACTGGACGAAGCCGCTCGGCAACGCGAAATACGCGCCCGTCAGGACCACTCCTGCGACGAGCGCGACCTTCCAGGCCTGCGCGCTGGATATCGATATGCGGCGAATCATGGCGCCTACCCGATCGGCATGTCGGGCGCCGATCTGAGTCGCCCAGCCGGTCAATAACCGGACGATTCGGCTGCTGCATGTCCAGGCGATCGCACCGTGCTGTTCCATGCCGGATCGTCAGTGTCCGCCCGTACGATCACCGGTTGTGTTGACCAACGATGCCGATCCGCAGGGCAGTGGGCGCCGAACGCCGCCGGTGCGCATCGAGCCCTGGAGCGAAGACGATCTGGAGTTGCTGCACGCGGCGAACGCACCGCGGATGATGGATCACCTGGGCGGCCCGGAGACGGACGAGAAGGTTCTGGCCCGGCACCGGCGCTACCTCGAGAGCGCCGGTACAGGCGCTGCCAACATGTTCCGCATCGTCCTGCTCCCCGAGGGCGCACCGGTTGGCGTCGTCGGCTACTGGGCGCGCAGTTGGCAGGACGAAACCGTCTATGAGACGGGGTGGAGCGTGCTATTGCCCTTTCAGGGCAGGGGTATCGCGCCCGCGGCTGTCTCGGCGGTGCTCACGGCAGCACGGTCGGTGGGGCGCCACCGGCACGTGCACGCCTTCCCGTCCGTCGACAACGCGCCGTCGAACGCCGTCTGCCGCAAGGCCGGCTTCACGCTGCTCGGCGAATGCGACTTCGAGTTCCCGCCCGGCAGCATCATGCGGTGCAACGACTGGCACGTCGACCTGGACGGGCCCTGAACCCAGCCGCGCGCCGCCGCGTCGCCGGTCAATCGGCGAAGCTGGCCAGCGCCCGCATCGACAGTCCCGTGAGTACGACGCCGGTGAGCACGATGGTGAGCACGCAGGCACCGAGCGAGCCCCAATGGATGGACGGGAACAGCACGAGGTCGCGCAATCCGGTGATCACGTAGGTGACCGGATTGATCCGCGCGATGGCCTTCAGCGGGCCGGCGAGCAGATCGAGCGGGACGAAGTTCGGCGTCAGGAACAGCAAGGGAAAGAAGATCAGGAATGACGCGTTGGTGGTCTGCACGTTCTTGGTCTTGAGCGCGATCGCGATGGCGATACCGGCATAGGCAACACCCCACAGCGCGGACAGCGCGACCAACAGGATGACTCCTGGCGCGCCGGACTTGATCCGGGCCCCGAACGCGAAGCCCACCGCAAGCACGATCACGGACACAGCCACGCCGCGGGCGAGGTCGGCGGCGAGGCGTCCCCAGACGATCGCGGTGCGCCTGATCGGGGCAGCCAGCAATTTGTCGAGGTAGCCGATGTCGATGTCGGTGACCATGGCGAGGCCGGAGGTCGCCGAGCTGACCGCGAAGACCAGCGAGACCGGAATCTGAAACGCTACGTAGTGCTGGTTGTGCAGGAACGGCGTGCTGGTCGGGAAGATCCGGTTGACCTGGCCGAGGTTGACGACCAGGAAGAAGACCGGGATGAACAGCGCTGGAATCGTCGCGGCCGGGATGCGCCACACCTCGCGCACCGCCCGCCGGGCCAGGAGCAGGGTCTCGTTCATCGCTCGCCCTCCATGACGCCGCCCTCGATCCGGCGTCCGGTCGAGGCCAGAAAGACATCGTCGAGACTGGGACGCGACAGCGTGATCGCTCCCGGCCGGATGCCCGCACCGGCGAGCAGATGCACGATCTCCGGGACCGCCGCTGCGCCGTCGTCGACGTAGAGCGCCAAGCCTTCGGCGGCATCGGTGATGTGGTCGAGGCCGGGCATCGCGGCCATCGCCGAGCGTGCGCTGTCGTGGTGCTCAGCCGAGAGGCCCACCGTGACGACGTCACTGCCCAGCCGTGATTTCAGCTCGTCGGGAGTGCCCTGCGCGACGATCGTGCCCTCGTCGATGATCGCGATCCGATCGCAGAGCTGGTCGGCTTCCTCGAGGTACTGGGTAGTGAGAAACACCGTCGTTCCTGCGCCGTTGATGCGCTGAACCTCGTCCCACACCGTGACCCGGCTGGCTGGATCGAGACCGGTCGTCGGCTCGTCGAGGAACAGCACGTCCGGTTCGTGAACGAGGGCCGTCGCGAGGTCGAGGCGGCGCTTCATGCCGCCGGAGTAGGCCTTCACCAGCCGGTCGCCGGCCTCGCTGAGGCCGACCAGATCGAGCAGTTCAACACTTCGGGCGGCGGGGTCCGGGATGCGGTAGAGACCGCACTGCAGTTCCAGCAGCTCGCGGCCGGTCTGCGTCGAATCGAGGCCGACCTCTTGCAGCGCCACGCCGATGCGCCGGCGTACCTGCGCCGGGTCTCGACGCACGTCGACATCGGCCACGACTGCCTCGCCGTCGCTGATCGGCAACAACGTGCAGAGCATGCGCACGGTTGTGGTCTTGCCGGCTCCGTTCGGGCCCAGAAAGCCGAAGATCTCTCCGCGCCGCACCTCGAGGTCGACGCTGCGCACCGCCTCGATATCCGTTTGCCCCCGCGATCCGCGGTAACGCTTGACGAGGCCACGGGCCCGGATTGCGTGCCCGTTGGATGATTCGGTACCCAAAGCCACTCCTTCGGCGTGCGGCTGGTCGAAAGGGACGTAGTGCAGCACCCTAGGGGCAGGGTCCGACCAAATGTCCACACCGGCTGTGCGAGGTTTGCTCAGTAGGCCCGAATCGCAATCCCGGGATAGTGGCTGACGAGGCCGGACTCGTCGTATTCGAGCTGGCAGGCGAATTCGAATTGCGGCGCCGCGTAGTCGTAGCGCTGCACGTCGCGACCGTCGGGCAGCCGCGCGTATGTCTGCTCGAGCCGTTCGACGGTGAGGTCGACGGCGCGGACGTACGCGCTGGGCGCTTCGGCCTGCGTCCCCGCCGGCAGACTCAGCCGCCGCACCGGCAGCGCGTTCGTCATGGCCGACGATTCCAGGTCCACGTCCAGGCAGCCGTCGAGAGCGGGCGCGGGCAGGCCGTCGACCTGCCACCCGCCTCGGCCGTCCGCCTCCAGGGTTCTCGATCGTGGCCCCGCGTCGGATCGTCCGAAGATGCGCGCGGTCCGGGTGCTTCCCGTCGAGTCAAGCTCGATGGCGTATTCGACGACCCACGCCGTGCGATCCTCGACCGCGGTGGTGCATCCCTCGATCAGGTAGCGGTCTTCGGTGATCCGGAAGAACACCACCTCGAAACCCGCGCGGGCATCCTGGTGCTGCCATGCTGCGATCGCGGGCAGGGCTGCGAAGGACATGTTGATCAGGCTGGCACGCTGCCGCCGAGCCGTCACGTCAGAACGGGAGCCGCCGACCGTCAGCGCGGATTGCTTGGGAGGCCCAGCACCGGAGCACATCGTCACGAACATGCTGATCGAGCGGGACGGCGATCGCGCGTCGGTTCGAGCGAACCTGCTGGTCAGCTTTGCCCGTTCGGGGCCGGTCGATCGTCCGGAGAGTTGATCACCGGCACTCCGTGTCAAGGGCGGGCGACTGCATCGAACCCTACCGAGGACGTGCCGAGGAGATCGCAAGAAAATTGTCGTCGGTGACGCCGGCAGCGATGTCGGCACCGACCAGCAAGGCTGCTAGTTGCCTTGCGCGGCTCTATCGCTTCCTACGCTGCAGCCCCTTTCACCCGTTCGGTGTGGCAGTCCAGACCCCAGTTACAGGTGGAGCTGGAGGGGCAGTGCGGTTTCTCGTAGTGCTTGGCTCCGGGTTCTGCGATGGCCGTCAGGACGCGATTGCACCAGGAGCAGCGGGGGAACGGCCTCGGGATGGCACCCATGCCGCAGTTATTCCCCTGATTAATCGGGAAATAACCGTGTGTAGCCTGCCTCACGGTACGGACGGCGATGACCCCTGCGAACGTAGCGTTTCGCACGGGCAAAGCTCACTCGCGTACCCCGGATGCCCTTGGTGCGTCGTGCGATTGCGGTGCGACAGTGTGGACCTGTGGGGCGCGGTCGGCGCCTCTCGCGAGAGGTCAGGGGGCCGCGCCATGGATGCACGGATTGCCGCGCCGGCCGACGGGGGCCGAGTCGTCGACGTGCTCGTCGGCGCGTTCTTCGATGATCCGACGTGGGCCTGGGCTTTTCCGGACGCGCGTGCCCGGCCGTCGCAGCATCGTGCCCTGTGGACGCTGTTCGTGGCTGGGGCGATGCCGTACCGGTGGGTATGGCTGGCGCCCGGCGATGTAGCGGCGAGTGTGTGGATCCCGCCGGGTGGATCGGAGCTCTCCGACGATCAGGAGGCGAGCCTGGAACCGCTGCTGGTGAGCCTTCTCGGCAATGGCGCTTCTCGTGTGCTGCGGGCTGTCGAATTATTCGAAGCTGCGCACCCCCGCGAGACGCCGCACTACTACCTCAGCCTGCTGGGCACCGATCCGGTCGAGCGCGGCCATGGCCACGGACTTGGTTTGCTAGCGGCCAATCTGGCGCTCGTCGACGCAGAGGGCGCGCCGGCCTACCTCGAAGCCAGCAACCCGGCGAACGTCGCGCTGTATGAGCGTTACGGGTTCGAGCTCGCCGGGTCGTTCGAGCTGCCAGACGGTGGCCCGACCGTCCACACCATGTGGCGGGCGCCGAAGTCGCAGGGCGCATGACGGCAGCAGCAGCGGATCGGCGTGTTGCCGCGTCACGGTTCGGGCGGGGCAATCTCGGACCGGCTGAGCGCATCGACCGGAATGGAAAGGGATCGGCGCAGGCGAACGGCCGTGCTCTGACCAGTCAGCCGCGCGAGCCACGAGGTGCGATCCGGTAGCAGGAGCAGCACCCGGTCGTAGCCGCCGGCTGCGAACTGATGTCGCGTGGCGTGGTAGGCGTCGCCCTGGCCGATGTCGCCATTCGGGTGCAGGCCGAGGCCACGCAGGTAACGCAGGGCGCGATCGAGACGTTGCCTGGCGCTTTCGCCCGGGTCGTAACCCTCACCACCGCCGGGCGCCGACATCCGCCCGACCGCCTTGCCCAATGGCATACCGAACAGGATCGAATTACGAGCACGATGCACAACCACCAGCACGAAAACCTCTATCGACGCTGGGCCGTTCGCCGCCACCAGGGCCTCCAGTACGGCCCAGTCGCGCCCCTCGTCGACGCCCGTCAGCTCGTCACCGACGACGGCCAGGATGCGCACGTAGCCGAGCGTTCTCGCCAGCGGTGAGGTAGTCAACGCGGGTTGCCGGCTGTCGGTACGACCCGCGCGGATACCGCCGCTCAGGCGTCAGCGAACTGGCGATCGAGCGCGGTGACCAGGGGGGCGAGTTCGGACTGCTCGGCCGCGCGCTCGAGCGTGTCGTGCAGCGTGCGGTCGTGGGTCGGCCGGGCCTTGGCGAGCAGGCGAGAGCCCGCCGGGGTCAGCTCGGTGTAGATGCCGCGCCGGTCGTCGGGGCAGATGCAGCGCTGCAACAGGCCGCGCTCCTCCAGGCGCGTGACCAGGCGAGTGGTTGCGCTGCTGGACAGCGCGGCGGCGCGCGCGAGTTGCTGCATGCGCATGTGCCAGCCGTCCTGAAGAGACAGCGCGTCGAGCACGGTGAACTCGACGACGGACAGCTGATGCCCGTCGGTCAGCGCTCGCTCGAGGTCCTGCTCGATCAGGCCGTGCAGCGCGGCAAGCCGCCGCCAGCCCTGCGCCCTGATCTCGACTGCGTCGTCGGCGATACCCATGGCCCGAACCCGCTCTCGTGGCCCGAGCAGCTCGGGCCGGTGCTGTGACACATCAAACGACGTCGAGTCTATCTCTCTTTGCAAAAGCCAGCGTGTGCAACTATTTTGTTTGCACACGCTGATTATCTGCTTAAGCAACTCCCGCTGCGAGGGCAACTCGTGCGGTGCGAACGCGGCAGACCGACGGAAGGAAAGTTGTGCCAGCTGGATTGATCGCGCTCGCACTCGGCGGCTTCGGTATCGGGCTGACCGAGTTCGTCATCGCCGGTCTGCTGCCCGAGATCGCCGACACGTTCGCCGTCTCCGAGCCGACGGCCGGCTGGCTGATCACCGGCTACGCGCTCGCCGTGGCGATCGGCGCGGTCGTGCTGACCGCCGCGGTCACCCGCTTCGACCGCAGGCACGTGCTGCTCGGCCTCATAGTGCTCTTCATCGCGGGCAACCTGCTCTCCGCCGTCGCGCCGACGTATGGCGTCCTGCTCGCTGGCCGCGTGCTGGCGGCGCTGTGCCATGGCGCCTTCTTCGGCATCGGATCGGTCGTCGCCGCCTCGCTGGTCGAGCCCGCCCGCAAAGCCCGTGCGATCGCCATGATGTTCGCCGGACTCACCATCGCCAACGTCCTCGGCGTGCCGCTCGGCACCCTGCTCGGCCAGCATCTCGGCTGGCGCTCCACGTTCTGGGCCATCACGGCCGTGGGCGTGTTGGCGTTCGCCGGGGTCGCGGCGCTCGTCCGGGTGCCGGAGACCGCCACGACCGCACCGCGCCTCGCACACGAGCTGCGTGCATTCCGCGAGCCGCAGGTGTGGTTCTCCCTCGCCCTCACGGTGCTCGGCTTCGGCGGAATGTTCGGCGCCTTCAGCTATATCGCCTACACGCTCACCGACCTCAGCGGGTTCGCCGAGTCGACCGTGCCGTGGCTGCTCGTGCTGTTCGGCGTAGGCCTGTTCGTCGGCAACTACCTGGGCGGCAAGGCGGCCGATCGCTCGATCACCGGAACGCTGGCCGTGGTGCTCGTCGGGCTCACGGTGATCATGGGCGTCTTTGCCGCGACCGCGTCGTCCAAGCCCATGGCGGTCGCATCCCTCGTACTGATGGGCATGTTCGGCTTCGCGACCGCGCCGTCTCTGCAGATGCGGGTCATGTCGTTCGCGGAGAGTGCGCCGACGCTCGCGTCCGGCGCCAACATCGCGGCGTTCAACGTCGGCAACGCGTTCGGCGCCTGGGTCGGCGGGCTCACGATCGGCGCCGCTCTCGGGTACGCCGCACCGATCGGAGCCGGCGCGCTCATCACGCTGGCGTCGGTCGGTGTGCTCGCCCTCGCCACGGTCGCCGCCCGCCGCTCGGATCGCGTCGCGGAGCGCGAGCCGGCATTTCGTTGAGTGGTGCGTTCTGGCTCGAGTGGTGCGTTACAACGCACCACTCAACGTCTAACGCACCACTCAACGAAGTTCCCCGGCGCGACCTCACATTCCGGCTGCGCCGTGCGTCTTTGTGGCGTGACGACTCGAGTACCTGAGCCGAGGTACGCGAGCCAGCAGGCAAACGAACGCTGAGGAGAGGCACAGTCAAATGTCACAGCCGCAGAATGTCACGTCGGTCAGCCACCCACCCGGCCGTCACTATCAGGTACGAGGGCACCAGTTCTGGGTGGAAACCGAAGGCGAAGGGCCGCCGCTGATGCTGCTCGCCGGACTCGGCCCGGCCGGGTCGCACGTCATCTTCCATCCCTTCTTCACCCGGCTGGCCACGACGCACCGGCTGATCTACGTCGACCTGCACGGGCGCGGCCGATCAGATCGCCCCGCCGACCTCGGCAGCATCACGTTCGCCGATGACGTCGCCGACATCGCGGACCTGATCGAATCGCTGGACCTCGGGCCGGTCCATCTCTACGGCTTCTCCCACGGCGGACTCCTCGGTCAGGCGCTCGCCCTGGACCATCCGGCACAGCTTCAGTCACTGACCATCGCCAACAGCCTGCACAGCCCGGAAATGTGGCAAGCCAACCACGCCAACATCAACCTCGAACTCGCCCGCCAGCACCCCGACGTGTGGGATCGCATTACCGCCCTGCACGCCCAAGGAATGAAATCCACCGACCCGGAAATGGCGTCTCAGTTCGCGGCGGCTGCCCGGCTGGTGCGCTTCTACAACCCCGACAACGCCGCGCAACTGCCCAGCGAGCCCGGCGCTCGCAACGTCGAGCTCTACCCGCTGTTCGTGGGTGCCGACGTCGACTTCATCATCGGGGCCGAAGTGGCACGGATTCCCGACTTCCGGCCACGGCTGAAGGAAATCACCGTCCCGGTCATGGTGCTGGCCGGACGCTACGACCGCGCCCTGTATCCGGCGATGCAGCGGCAGTTCACCGAATACGCGCCACAGATACGGCTCGAGTTCCTGGAGCGCAGCGGTTCCTTCTCCCATGTCGAAGAACCGGACGCAGTCGCCACGCTCGTCCGGGAATTCACTAATCAACCGACGCCCGGCTCGCGCTTGATCATCGAAATGCGCCCATCTCGCTGAGTCTGGTCAGGCTGGGATACGCCAGGATCGTCGTCATGACCCAGGTGATCGTGCTCAACGGCGGCTCAAGCTCAGGGAAGTCCTCGATCGCTCGCGCTCTGCAAGAGACCCTGTCCGGGACGTGGCTGACCTTCGGTGTGGACGTCCTGGTCGAGTCCCTTCCCGGTCGGGGTGAGCATCCGCGTTCAGGCATCGTGCTCGAACCGGATGGCGGCATCACCTTGAAACCGGCGTACCGCGCCGTCGAGGAAGCCTGGTACGCCGGTCTGGCGGTAATGGCACGCAACGGTGCGCCGCTGATCCTCGATGAGGTACTACTTTCCGCGGCCGCCGGACAGCAACGACTGCGGGCGGTGTTGGAGGGTCTGAACGTGCTGTGGGTCGGTGTTCAGTGCGAACCGGCAGTCGCCGCTCGCCGCGAGGCGGGCCGCCCGGACCGAGTCCGCGGTATGGCCCGGTCGCAGGCGGTGGCCGTGCATACCGGCGTCGCCTATGACGTCGAGGTCGACACCACGGAGTGCGGAGCCGAGGAGTGTGCTCGTTCGATTGCCGAACATGTCACGCGCGAAACCCCGGGTCGGTCACCGTCAAGAGGTGGCGCAGTTCGATCTTGAAAACAACTCAGGACGTTGACTGAATAACCGATTGTCACCGTCGTCTCGAGCCTGGACCGTTACGGGCATGAACGATCCGACTCGACTCCTCGCGTCCTATGACGATCAGCTTCGCACTGACGCGGAGACACCGAGCGCGGTCTCGGTCACCCGGCACGGCCCGCTGTGTCTCGTGACGTTCGTCGGCGGGCGCGGTTTCGTCACCTACCGAGACCTTGGCGGAGCGAGCGCCGACACGATCCGGCGGCTCGTTCCGGAGGCGCTCGCCCACTATCGGGCAGATCCGGAGATCAGCCGGGTCGAGTGGAAGACTCGCGGACACGATCATGCGCCGGGATTGCACGAGGCGTTACTGCAGAACGGGTTTGTCGCCGGTGAGCCCGAGTCGATCATGATCGGCGAGGCGCGGGTACTTGCCGTTGACGTTGCGCTGCCCGACGGGGTGAGCCTTCGTCGGGTCACTGAGGACGCAGACGTCCGCGCGATGAGCGCGATGCAGGGCGAGGTGTTCGGCGACCCCGTTTCCGATGAGGTGGCGAATGCCCTGCTGCGCCGGCTCTCCTTCGACGACGGGATGGAGCTGTGGGTCGCGGAGGCGCACGGGCAGGTTGTCAGCGCCGGGCGGCTGGAGCCGGTGCGCGGCACTGCCTTCGCCGGGATTTGGGGCGGCGCAACCCGTGAGGAGTGGCGCGGCCGCGGAATCTATCGCGCATTGACGTCCGCGCGGGCCCGATCAGCACTCGGCATGGGTAAGACGCTCATCAACAGCGACTCGACGGAGTACTCGCGCCCGATCCTTGAACGTTCCGGTTTCGTGAAGGTGTCGACGACGACGCCCTACACCTGGCGACGCTGAGCGCTGCCCGCTTCGCCCGGCCCGACGGATGGGCATGACTGCGAGATCAGCGCCTCGACCGGCCACGCGTGCGCCCTGCTCGCGGATCACAGCGTTCGTTGCTGGGGTCTCAACGTGTTCGGTCAGCTCGGCGATGACACGACGACAAGTCGGCTGCGGCCCGTTCAGCCGACCGGCCTCACCGACGTCACGTCAATCGCCACCGGAAACCGGGATACGTGCGCGGTGCTCCGTGATCGCACCGCCCGCTGCTGGGGATCCGACGACTCGGGGGAGCTCGGCGACGGCGGCACGGCCGGACAGAACCGGCCGACGGCCGTTCGCGGGCTGTCCGACGCGACCAGCATCGTCCCCGGTGTGTCACGCACCTGCGCGCTTCTCGCCGGCCGCACCGTCACGTGCTGGGGCGACACCGGCGGCAGCCCCCTGTCCGGCAGCAACGCCCCGCACCCTCGCCTCGCCCCGACCCCGATCGCCGGCCTGTCCGACGTCGCGGCGATCTCGGGATTCGGCGAACATGTCTGCGCGTTGTCCGGCACGGATTCGATCCAGTGCTGGGGCAGCAACGACGTCGGACAACTTGGCGACAGCACCACGAGTGACCGCATCGGACCCGTCCCGGTCGTCGGGCTGCATGCCGCCACATAGCCGTCTCATACAGGGTGGGTGGGCCCTCGTCGGCCGGAAAGTAGTTGGGCGGGATGGCGTGCGGCTGCTACCGTGCCGGAGCCGTGACCTTGAGCCGGGAGGTGAGACCCATGAACGCTGTGTCCATGTGGTGCTCCCACTCCTCGTCACGGCCGGGCGATTGACGTAGCTGTCGCCGGGAGCGCCTCGACAACAAGGCAATCCCGAAAGGCAGCAACCTATGCATCCCGTGCAATTCACAGCGGTGTCATCGTCGAACGGTGTCGTCGAACGCGACTTCACTGTGGGCGAGGTCCCCGGCGTGCTCTGGTCGCCCGCATCCGGCCCCGATGGCGCACCCCTTGTGCTGATGGGTCACGGCGGCGGCCTGCACAAGAAGACACCGCCACTGGTCGCCCGCGCACAGCATCTCGTGGCCACCTGCGGCTTCACCGTCGTTGCCATCGACGCGCCCGGACACGGCGAGCGCCCGCGCACGGCCGAGGACGAGCAGGCCCGCGCCGACCTCCGGCAGGCGTTGGCGGCGGGCGAGTCGATCGGCCCGATCAGCGTCCGCTACGGCACGTCACTGGCCGAGCGTGCCGTGCCGGAATGGCGGGCGACCCTGGACGCCCTCCAACAACTGCCGGAGATCGGCCCCGATGCGCCGATCGGCTACGGCGGCGGCATAACCCTGGGCACCGGGATCGGGATACCGCTCACGGCGATCGAACCAAGGATCACCGCCGCGATCTTCGGTGGTGGGTTCGTCGTGTACGAATCCCAGCTCGCGGCGGCGCGGCAGATCACCGTCCCGATCCAGTTCCTGCTCCCGTGGGACGACGAGCACGTCGAACGCCAATCCGCTCTTGCATTGTTCGACGCCTTCGCCTCGACGGAAAAGACGTTGCACGCCAACCCGGGCGATCATCGCAACATCCGCTGGTTCGGGGTCGACAACGAGTTCTTGGTCCGGCATCTCGGCCGGGCCGATGGCGCTCATGCCAGTCGGGCAACGTGGAGCGCGATGTCGGCCACGACGGACACCTGCGCCGGCAGCACCTGAACGATCCGGCCAAGCACGTGCCGTCGGTCGGAATCGGGCAGCTCGAGGTATGCCGAGATCGTCGAGAGATAGCCGACGTAGTCACGAGCGGCAATCGTCATACGACGTTCGATGACCGACTGGCGCACATCTGTGAACAGATCGGATCCGGCCAACTCGGTCCCCGGCCACTGCATCGGACTGTCCGCCGGCGTCCCGTCCGGCGGCGGAACTTCGTCGTCTTCCAAGAACGGCGATCTGGCTTCTTCGACGGCTTTCTCGACCTCTGGGTCGGCAAGGCGCGTCGGTCCGCCGAAGGCGGCGAATATCCCGGCAGGTTTGAGCATGGCGGCGATTCGGGGCCAGCGACTGTCCGGGCTGGTCCAGTGGAGGGCAGCTGCCGCGAAGACCAGGTCGTAGGTCGGAGCCAGCGGGAGATCTTCGAAGGCGGCCTGGACGGTGGTGACTGTTGCGGGCACGTGCTTGCGCAGTTCCCGGAGCATCGCCGGGTCTGGCTCGGTGGCCGTCACGGTGATTCCACGAGCCGCGAATAGGCGCGTTGCTTTGCCGGTGCCCGCCCCGATTTCCAGGGCGCTGCAGACTGGCCGGTCCGCGTTGGCGAGCACCGCGTCCACGAGGTCGTCGGGGTAGCCAGGCCGGAACATCTCGTAGGCCGATGCAACTGAGCCAAAGCTCAGTGCGCGCCGAGTCACCGGTCGATCGTGGCACGACCGCGTCGCCCGGGCATCCCGTTTACCGCGACGCCCCGCGGTCGGACACGCTGTCGCCAGCGGATTGCGCGTCGACTCAGGGCAGCAGCGCTTGCCGGTGGTGGTGGCGCGAAGTCGGCAGTGACGGCGCTAGGCCGGGCGGGCCACATAGCGGTTGAGGCAGCGAAGGTCGCGTTCGCCCGGCCGTCTATGTGGCACGTTCCAGACCAACGCTCCTGGTGGTTCAAAATCCGATGGCTTCGCGGAGCAGCAGGACGGTGCTGCGCCCTGGGAAGGGTTCTGCGTTGAGGATGAGAACACGGTTGACGGCACTGGGCTGCCCATAGACCCGCATGGCGCGGTCGTTCTCCAGCGGGAGGCAGTGGTCTTCGATGCGGCGCAGCGCGGTGCTCAGGTCGGGCACCACCTTCTGCGCTCCGACGATCCAGATGGCGCGAGCGGCGCCGAAGGCGTACCCGGGTAGTTGGCTTCCGGTGGCCGAGGCGACCACAAGGGAGCCGGTTTCGGTGACCGCGTGGACGCTGCCCACCATGACGTCGGGGCTGGCGAGCATCCGCCGGATCTCGTCCATTTGGGTTGCGCGGTCCATGGCCATGCTGCGTGGTCCGAGGGCGTCGTACCGCCCGCTGTCGTTGATGTCCTCGTGGATGCCGGACAGGCGCACGGTCTCGCTGGCCGGGGTGTACACACCGGCGCCCTCGGGAATCAGGTCCTTGACGCGGGCACGCGCGGCGGCGGCGTCATCGAGGATTTCGACGGCGAAATTGTTCGCCGTCAGCGCAGCGGCCACGCGCTCCAGGAGCTGCGCTGGCGCCGGGTCGGCGAACCGTGTTGCCGGGATCTGAGTAGTCATGGTGCCTCCTGGGCTGGTCGCTGGATGATGTGTTCGTCTCAGTAGTTCGACAAGACTGCGCAGCGGAATGTCAGGCGACGCGCCAACCTCACGTTTTGGTGCGCTGTCTTGTCGAACTGTTGAGGGCAGCTGCGACTGAGGGAGTCGGCGACACCATGACGACCCGATCCGAGCCAGGACACGGTCGGTCCGACCCGGGGCTGAGCGCGATCATCAGCGAGCGGCGCTCGCTGATCAATCTCGCGTACCGGCTGCTCGGCTCCCTGGCTGAGGCCGAGGATGTCGTCCAGGAGACCTATGCCCGGTGGTACGCCATGTCCACACAACAGCAGGAAGCGATCGAAACTCCGGGAGCCTGGCTGACGACCGTTGCCAGCCGCATCTGCCTCAACCTGCTCGGCTCGGCCCGGGCCCGGCGCGAGACCTACGTGGGCGAATGGATCCCCGAGCCCCTACCCGGCCGTACGGAGTGGATCATCGGGCGCTCGGGCGGCAGCACCGTCGACCCGGCCGACCGGGTCACCCTCGACGAGTCGATCAACATGGCCTTCCTCGTCGTACTCGAATCGATGACACCGGCCGAGCGCGTCGCATTCATCCTCCACGACGTCTTCCGCTACTCCTTCGCCGACGTGGCCGAGGTCGTCGGCCGTACCCCGGCGGCCTGCCGCCAGCTGGCCTCTTCAGCCCGCCGCCGCATCCGCGCGTCGCAGGCTCCCGCGACCCCGACCGCCCGGCAGGCCGACATCGTCCGGGACTTCAAGCGGGCATGGGAAGCCAAGGACATCGACGCGCTCATCGGCCTGCTCGACCCAGACGCCACCGCGATCGCTGACGGCGGCGGCCTCGCCACCACCTTCGTGCGCCCTATCGAAGGCGGCGAGCAGATCGCGCGCGCCTGGGTCGAAATCGCGAACCGGAAGCCAAGCAACATGACGTTCCTGGAGCGTTCGGTCAACGGTCAGCCCGGCATGGTCGCTCGGCAAGACGGCGTCATCGTGACGGTGTTCGCATTCGACGTCGCAGGCGACCGGATCAAGCACATCTGGGTCGTGCGAAACCCCGAGAAACTCCGTCCCTGGACGACTGGCTGACGCGTCCCTTCGGGCTCAACACCGTGCCGGCGATCAGGGGCGGCGGCCGGCAAGGACGCAGAACTCGTTCCCCTCTGGGTCGGCAAGACAGACCCAGCTCTCATCGCCGGTTTGGCCGACGTCGGCGTGTCGAGCGCCTAGGTCGAGCAGGCGACGGACCTCTTCGTCTTGCTCCCGGTCGGTCGGGTTGACGTCGAGGTGGAGCCGGTTCTTGATGCTCTTGCCCTCGGGCACGCGCGCGAATGTCAACGTCGGTGGTACCGGGCCGACGTGGTTCGTGCCTTCAAGCACCGTAGGCGGGCCAATTGTGACAATTTCCTCGTCTTCGTCTTGCACCTCGTAGTCAAGGACCGAGCACCAGAACCGTGCGAGACCGTTGGGATCGGCACAGTCGATCGCAAGCTCGGTGAACTTACTGGTCACGTCAGGATCTCCCGGTCAGGTAGCGGGTCCGCCAAAGGTCACACGCTAATCGCAGCGTTCGGCGGCGGGGGCGTTGCCGTCGCCGATGGTGGCGCGGCAGATGTGTTCGTACCTCGTGCTTCACCGATCACGCAGTCGTCTGCGTCGCGTGTCTGGCGTCAAGAAGTTGGCAGGCCGCCTGAAGGCGGTTCTCACTCAGGTCCGGAACCCGGTACGTCGCGCCGGGCCGTTGTCCTGGTGGCGAGAGCGAGGTAGCGCTCGGCGGAGTCGTCGACCAGATCGCAGCGCCAGCCGGACTCGGCCAGCAACGGCCGGATCTTGTCCTCGGCGCGGACGTCGTCCGGGTCGAGGTCGTACCCGCGCCGCCGGGCGAGCTCGGCTCGGCCGAGCGGGTGGAACAGCGCCAGCCGCGCACCGGCCCGGCACACCCGGGCCAGCTCGGACAGGCCAGCCATCGGATCTGGCAGGTGCGGGATCAGTCCGGCTCCGAAAACGCCATCCACGGTGGCCGCGCCGATCGGCAGCGCGGTGACGTCCGCGAGGAGCAGCGTCGCCAACGAATCGCGGCCGCGCCGGGTCGCCTCGGCCAGCATCTCGACGGTGACGTCGACCGCGAGCACGGTTCCCGCGGCGCCGACCGCCGACCGCAACGCCGGCAACGCCCGCCCGGTGCCACACGCGGCATCGAGCACAACACCACCGACCGGTAGCGCCAAGTCGGCGATGGCCTGCTCGTAGCTCGGGCCGTCTTCGGGAAACCGAACTTCCCAGTCAGCGGCGCGAGGTCCGAAGAACTCACGTGTACCGGCGATATCCGTGCGATCCATTGCGCTTCCCTCGTGGGCCGTTGCTGACAAGCCTGCCAGTGTCTGGCGTCAAGGAGTTGGCAGGATCAGCGAGGTTGTGTAGCGGGCCGATGCGTCAGTTTGTGGCTGGATGATGTGCCGGGGATTGGGGTGGAAGTACTGACCGAGGGCAAGGGTCAACGGGCCAACTGGCCGGGACTACCCACAAGATCATCTGGGTGAAGTGCCGGTTGGTGGGGAATCGGACGTGGATGGCGTAGCTCGGCGGGATCTTGTCTGTGTGGATGGTGATGGTCAGGGGCTCGTAGGGCCCTCGGGGGTCGGGTCCGAAGATCACGGCGCCGTGGGCAAGCCCCCCTATTACTCCTACCGGCTCACCACCGCCTGGTTCGGTGCCGCATGCGGGGTTCCAAGTGAAGGTTTTGACGTCGGCCGCGAGGCCGGCTGCACGCAGTTTGCGTTCCAGCACCGCAGGGTGCGTGTAGTCGCTTCCTTTGACTTCGACTGTGTTATCGGCGATCTTGGCGACGGTCCAGGCAGCCGGCGAAACGGTCTGAGCAGGGCCGGATGTTGAGGTGTCGGTGGACTCCAGTCCGAGAGTAAGGACGGTCGCGCAGGTGGCAGCGGCGAAAACCACGCTCCACGCGTAGCGCGGGCGTAGCCAGCGCGTTGCCTGTCGCGATGTCGTCTGGTGCCGGTCCTCCTTGAGGATCCTGTCGAGGGCCGCCTGCGCGGTCGGGCTCGACCAGGAGTCGTCAAACGTATGGTGGTTGATCGGGTCGGCTGCTGTCATGAGTTCGCTTGGGCGTGCGGATCGAGTAGTCATGAGTGAACTCCCTCGGACGGTGTAGTCGTGAGCGCCGCAGCTGGTGGCGCGAGTGCCTGCCGCCCCGTGTCGAGTGCGATAAGGCGACGCCGGGCGCGGTGAAGTCGGACCCGGAACGCGGTAAGCGAGCATCCGGCGACCCGCGCCGCGGTATGGATATCGAGTCGTTCCCATTCGGTGAGTTCCAGCGCCTCGTGTTCCCTCGGCGCCAGCGACTCGAGCAGGGCGTGGGCATCGATGCGGTCAAGCGCGACGTCGGCTGGGTCGGTCGCGAGGTCGGCGCGCTCGAACTCAAGGTGCTGGGTCAGCCGAGCACGCCGGGCTTGTCCACGTCGCTCGTTCGCCACCAGGTTGCGAGCTGTCACCAACAGCCACGCTCGAACGTCGGAGACGCGCGCAACGTCCAACCGCCGCCATGCGGTCAGAAACGTCTCCGCCGTGACGTCATGTGCCGCCTGCAGGTCAACGCGCCGGGCGGCGTACCGCAGGATTTCTGAGTAGTGCGCCTGGTAGAGCGCCTCAAAATACTCCCGGTCGTCATTCACCTGTACCTGCCGTTGATTGCCCACACCATGTAGATGTCCAGCAAGCCACCATCATTACGTCAAGCTCCCAATGTTGAGCAGCGAGGCTGGCCAGCACAGTTCAACTGGTCAGCAGGTAAGCCTGCCGTTGGGTGCGGTCATGGAGGGCTTGGGGGGCGGATGGTGTTGTAGATCTGCCGGAAGCGCTTGACTTCGACGGCGAGGGCGGTCTGCGGGGAGCGGACCCGCGTGCGCACGTGCCGTAGTAGTGCATCGTCGGCGGCGAAGGCGGCGGCGTAGGTCTCGCCGCGAAAGCACGGACCATTGTCAGAGACGACGGCGATCGGCGCGGGGACGGTGCGCAGCAGCTGACCGGTGGTCTCCTCGACCAGGTTGAGCTCGCCGCGATCGGCTCGCAGGTCTTCGAGCTGTAGCACCCGTCGGGCTTCGGTGACGGCAGCGTGCAGGCAGGCCAGCGTGTCGATACCGCGCGCGGTCGGGGTGAGGGTGGCGGCCAGGCAGTACTTGGTGGCGCAGAGGACGGGCTAGTATGCGAACATATGTTCGTGTCGGGTGGCGGTGCGACGATCCTGCATGCCGACCTGGATGCGTTCTACGCGTCGGTCGAGCAACGCGATGACCCGCGGCTGCGCGGCCGTCCGGTGATCGTCGGCGGGGGAGTGGTGCTCGCGGCCAGCTACGAGGCCAAGGCATACGGCATCCGCACTGCAATGGGCGGGCGGCAGGCTCGGGCGCTGTGCCCACGCGCGATCGTCGTCGGGCCGCGGATGTCGGCCTACGCCGAGGCCAGCAAAGCCGTCTTCGAGGTGTTCCGGCATACGACCCCGCTCGTCGAAGGGCTCTCGATCGACGAGGCGTTCCTGGACGTCGGCGGACTGCACCGGGTTTCGGGCACGCCGGTCGAGATCGCCGTGCAACTGCGCCGCGACGTGCTCGACCAGGTCGGTCTGCCGATCACGGTTGGCGTGGCCCGGACGAAATTCCTCGCGAAGGTGGCCAGCGGGGTCGCCAAACCGGACGGCCTGCTCGTCGTGCCGCCCGACGCTGAGCTCGCGTTCCTGCATCCCCTCCCGGTCGAGCGCCTCTGGGGCGTGGGCCAGGTGACGGCGCGCAAGCTGCACGAGCGCGGAATCTCGACCGTCGGTGAGGTGGCAGAACTGCCTGAACCCGCGCTGGTGTCCATGCTCGGACGAGCATCCGGACGGCACCTGCACGCGCTGGCCCACAACTACGATCCGCGCCCGGTGCAGGTCGGCCGGCGTCGGCGCTCGATCGGTTCGCAGCGAGCACTGGGACGTTCACCGCGATCGGCCGACGACCTCGACGCGGTGTTGGTGACCCTTGTCGACCGGGTGACTCGTCGCATGCGAACCGCTGGGCGGGTCGGGCGAACCGTGGTGCTGCGGCTGCGTTTCGACGACTTCACCCGGGCGACGCGCTCGCACACGATGCCGCAGCCGACTGCGCACACCCAATCGGTGCTCACCGCGCTTCGCGGGCTGCTGGCGGCCGCGATGCCGATGATCGATCGCCGCGGTATCACGCTGCTCGGGATCGCCGTGGCCAACCTCGACAACGACGACGCCTTGCAGCTGATTTTGCCGTTCGACCGGCACGGCGGTGCCGCGCTGGACTCCGCGCTCGACCACGTGCGGGACCGGTATGGATCGGCCGCTGTCACGCGAGCGGTACTGCTCGGCCGCGACCCGGGTATGAGCGTGCCGCTGCTACCTGACTGAGGGTTGCGTCGCCACGGCACGATCGGCATATGCGCAAAGGGCGTTGACCATGCGCAACTGCTGCGGAGTGCGCACGAGCGGAGCGAGCAGTTGCGGGGAGCACACCACGGCGACCACGGCCCTCGCGCGGGAGATTGCGACGTTGAAGCGGCGCAGGTTGTACAGGAAGTCGATGCCGCGCGGAGCGTCCTGCGCCGACGACGACGCCATCGAGTAGATGACGATCGGCGCCTCCTGGCCCTGGAACTTGTCGACGGTGCCCACTCGGATGCCCGCGTCGGCCAGCGGGCCGAGCCGGCTGCGGATGCGATTGACCTGGGCGTTGAACGGCGTGACGACGAGGATGTCGGCCGGCGTGAGCGCGCGGGTGAGCGAATCGGGTCCGGTCCACGTGCCGTCGGCGAGCACGTCGGCGCACAGGGTGCGGACGGCGTCGGCCTCGGCGGTCGAGGCCGCGGACTCGTCCGGATGCTCGACGGTGACCAGCCGCAGGCCGGCGCCGCCCAGGGCCGATGACGAGCCGATGCGCTGCCGTTCGCACCCCGGCTCGACGAGCAACCGACCGTCGTAGCAGGTGTCGGACACGAACGCGGCGACGCTCGAATGCATGCGCCAGGTGGTGTCGAGCAGCAGGCCTCGCTCGGGTGGCACCGTGGCGTGACCGTCGAGCAGGTGTTCCAGCGCTGACGCTTCGGCGCCGGATGGATGCTGGCCCTTCACCGGCTGGGCCAGTTGCTGCGGGTCACCGAGCAGCACGATGCTTTCCGCTGCCGCCGAGACGGCCAGCACGTTGGCCAGGGAGAGCTGGCCGGCCTCGTCGACCACGAGCACATCGACCGCGGCGCGCATGCCGGGCCGGGCGAACAACCAGGAGGTGCCGGCTACTACGTCGATCTCGCCGGCCGCGGCGGCGGATTCGACCACGGCGGCGTCGGTGGTGCAGTCGACCGCTTCGGCCGTGCACCGCTGGTGCGCGGCGGCCTTCTGCAGGATCCGTACCGGCCGGCCCGACTCCGCCGCGGCGGCGCAGACCGCGTCGAGCAGGTTGCCGATCGCCTTGTGGCTGAAGGCGGTGATGCCGACCCGCTTGCCCGCTGCCACCAGACGAAGGACGGTACGGGCACCGGCCCACGTCTTGCCGGTGCCCGGCGGGCCCTGCACCGGTAGGACGGAGTGGTCGAGGGCGACCGCGAGGCGTTGCAGTGCCTGCTCGGCGGGCTCGCCGGACCGCCGAAGCGGGTCGGCGTCGACCCGCGGGCGTCGGCGAAGCAGCAGGTCGCGAGCGGCGCGCCACTGCGGGTCGGGACTGTCGATGCCGTGGTCGCGAACCCAGGTGCCCAGTTCGAGCAGCCGGGCGCGCTGGTGCTGATCGGCAAGCGGCTTGCCCGGCACGAGCGCCGTGAGGTCTGGGGTGCCACGGCTGGTGCGCCGCTTGAGCTCGAGCCAGCCCCGCTCGGCGTCGATGTCGACGACGATGCCTGCCGGCTCGACCGTGCGCGGGTCGAGCCAGGCGTCTTCGCCCGGGCCGAGCTTGGTGTCTTGCGCCGGGAAGGTCATGCGCCACACGGTCGACTGCTTCTCGACCCGTACGGCCACGGCATCGCCGAGCTGGCCGATTGCCATTGTGTCGTTGAGGAGTTGCTCGTCGGTCATTTGCAGGCGGGCGAAATGCTCCCACCACTGTGGCAGCGACTCGCGGCGATGCCAGTCGAGTAGTGCGGCCAGCAGCCAACGGGCGTGTTCGACCTCGGTACGGCCGTGGTCGGGCACTCCGGCCAGCAGATCAGCGGCCAGGCGGACGACTGCGTCGGCGGCATCTTCGGACGCCTCCGATGCGGCGCCATCGCCATGTTCGGGCCGCAGGTACGCGATGTCGCCGCCGCCTTCGGCGCGCAGTTTCTCGAGCCAGTCGCGAAGTGCCTCGGTGGAGCGGCAGTCGTCTTCGTTGTACGAGGCGATGTCGTCGAGCACCGACTGGTCGCCGTTCTTCAACCAGCGCTCGAAGGCCACCACGCTGCCGAGCGCGTCGCTGACCCCGACGTGCGCACGCGTGTGCCCCCAGTAGAAGTCCTCGAGCTTCTTGATCGAGTAGGACTCCTTGCTGATGCGGATGCCCTGGCGTACGACGGTGTACAGGTCGACGAGCCGCTGGCCGCGCAGCAGCTGGTCGACCTCGGTGCCGCGCGTGCCGTGGCGTCCGGACAGCGCCTTGAGCCGCGACGGCTCGTAGGGCGCGTAATGGTAGACGTGCATGTCGGGGTCGGCGGCCCAGGCATTCATGAGGTGGTCGACGAGGCGCTCGAATGCCGCCTTCTCCTGCGCCGGATCGGTGGCCCAGTAGGCGGTGAAGCGGCCGCCCTGCACGAGCCCGAAGAGGTACTCGAGGCCGTGTTCGCCGAGGAACGGGTCGCCTTCCATGTCGAAGAAGACGTCGCCGTGCGATGGCGCCGGCAGCAATGCCAAGCCGCGCAACGGTTCCGGCGCGAGAAGCTCGTACCTCGGTGACCCGGAGTCGCGCTCGGCGATCTGCAGGCGCGCCTGGTCGGCCAGCCGCTGGCGCGCGGGATCGCCAATGGTGGCGGGCAATTGCTCGGGCGAGCGAGCTGCGAGTTCGCGGACGGTGGTGATGCCGGCTTCGCGCAGGGTGCGAGCCTGATCGCGGCGCAGGTACGCGACGAGTGACAGGTCGTCTTCGCGCCGCCATTGCGCGCCACACCGCGGCTGCCACCGGCACTGATTGCAGTGCGCGACGGGCTCGGGCCGGGTCTGTGCCGCGCCGCGCTCGGCATCGTGCAGGAATTCGAGCAACTGTGCGCGCACCCGCAAGGCGTAGGCGGCGCAGTCGGCGAAGGGGTAGGGCTGCTCCTGGTTGTCGCCGGTGACGACGATCAGACGCTGCGGTGCGATCTGCTGCAGTGTGGTCAGGCGCTGGGCATACGTGGCCATCTGCAGTAGCGCCGCCACCTTCATGCGGCGCGACAACTTCGTGTCGGCGACGTCGTAGGACCACGCCCACCGGCCCGGCCGATCGTCGCGGCGGATGAGGAAATCGGCGTGCCCACGCCAGCGTCCGTCGAAGAAGGTCGCCTGGTAGATGACCGCAGCGCCGTCGGCCATCGCCTGCTCGGTCTGGCGTTCGGCCGCGGCGAGTGCGGCCGGGCCGGCGCCGGAGGAGGCGATCTCGACAACGTCGAGTCCGCGCTGGCGCAGGCGTTCGAGGTAGTCACGCTCGTGTTCGATGCCGCGATCAAAGAGCGCCTGCAAGCTCTCGTCGACCGCATCGGCGGGTTTGCTGAGCTCACCCCTGGCAACCGACAGATCGAGCCTGGCGGCGTGCGCGCACGCGAGGTACTTGGTGAGGTCGGTCGGGCTCACCACCAGGGCGCCGTCGTCGAGGGTGTACATCAGCGCGACGCCCGACGCGCCCGTCCGCTCATCGATCTACCTGCGCGCTCGGTCACCGGGCCTCCTCATCCGCACTCTGCTCCGACGCCGGATATGGCGTGTGCCCGCCGAACATGCCGGCTAGGAGCAGGCCGACGTCGCTGGCGACGCCGCCCACCGCGTGCATTGCCTGGGCGAGCACTGGTGCGCTCAGCCCGATCGGGCAGAGCGTCTGCGACACGACCACAGCGTCGCCCGACAGTCCAATCGAGGCGCTGAGCGCACGCAACTGGATGGAGTTCAGCTCGGCGAGCAACTTTGCCGACGGCTTGAGCCCGCATGCCGCGTGCGCGAACACGCGGACCATGATCGGTTCGCTCGCCATGACGCTGACCCAGCAGGCCGCGGTTTCCATCCGGAACGGGTAGTCGCCGTCTTCGTCCACCGTGACGTGACAGCAGCCCCACTCGTCCTGCAAGCACCGCTCGACGTGCGACCTGATCCAGGTCATCTCGGCTGGTTCGGTCATCGCCGCCCTCCCTCGTCTTGCTGATGGGAAGAGACTCGCATCAGGCTCTGACACTTTCGCAGCTTGCGTGTGGCCGGCTGCCCGAATCAGGAGGCCCGAGGTGACTACGTCACGCTATGAGATAGATCCGATCGGCTGGGTCGAATCGCCCCTCGTCGACCGCGCGTCAGCACCCAAACAGGGCTACGAGGGATCGCCCGAGGCGTGGCTCGTGTTCGATCCGGGCGTTCGGACGGCGATGCGCGATCTCGCTGCCGGCACCGAGATCATCGTGTTGACCTGGCTCGATCGTGCGCAGCGCGATGTGCAGGTCGTCCACCCGCGAAGCGACCCGCGAATTCCCGAGCAGGGTGTCTTCAGCACCCGCTCGCCCGACCGCCCCAACCCGGTTGGGCTGCACCGCGTGCAGATCGTGTCCATCGACGGCCTGCGAGTCCGTGTCCGAAACCTGGAAGCCCTCGACGGCACCCCGATCGTCGACGTCAAGCCCGTGCTCGACCGATCGGCGGATGCCTGAGGGCTTGAGGAGGAGCGGCGTTGCGGCGTTTGCGAGTTGTCCTACCTAGTGTCCTGAGTCAGAAGTTCCTGTCGCCACCTCCGGAGCCCAGCTGCGCGCTGGCTGCGTTGTCCTCGTCGCCGATACAACCCCGGTATCGGCTCCTCGTCCGCCTTGCCAGCGCACACCTGGATCACCGGATCTGACGACGAACTTCTGACTCAGGACACTAGGACGACAGCCGTGGATTGACAGTGCAACACGCAGCAAGGAGTCCGCGCTGGCACAGCCGTTGATCATCTCTGCCGAAGCCGCGAGCAATGGCGGATCTAGCAGAGATGATCATGACCCGAGCCCACACCGAGGCGGCCGGCCCACATGATCATGATGCTGACATCGACCCATGACCGCCGCACAGCATCACGGTCACCTCAGCGCCGATGGGACGTCTAGCAAGCGCCGCATCGTGCCAGATCCCGAAGTAGGGCTGCTCAAGCAGGACGTCTGCTGACGCGTCGAAGGTATGACAAGTCGGATGGGGAGGCGCTGACCGCAGCGAACAGTCGCTGACCGAAAGCGGTCAATGACAGGAACTACCCGGGCCATCCGCTATATAAACACCGCCGACAGACGAGATTGTTCAATCAACGCCTTTGGCTCGCTCCGGAGGCGTCTGGCAATCGGCCCAGAAGCCTCGACAGGAGCCCCTATGCGTACTGCTCGTGTTGCCGCAATGACCGCGATCCTCACCGCAGCCGCGCTCGCCGTCGTTCCGGCCCAGGCAGAAGCCGCACCCGCAGCGGCGCCTCACGCGACGGTTGCCTATCAGAATCTCAAGCTGCCGGGCGGGCATGCCACCGTCTACTCCGACGGCCTGGCCGAGGTGTTCCGTGACCAGGGCAAGGGCCCGGCCGGAGTCGAGTTCCGGTGGGTGCCACTGGTTGCCTCCGACGGTGCGGCGAGCGGGTCGGCGGTCGCGGGCGGCCAGTTGCCCGCGAAGGCCCAGGTACTCGCCGACCTGGCGAGCGGGCCGGCCGCAAGCTTCCGCGCGGGCGAGGTCGTCGTGGTCTATCGCGACGCGGTGCGCGCGCCGACAACTTTCAGCACACCCGCTCACCGGTCGGGCGCGGTTCCGGCGTACACCAACGAGGCTGCGCTCAACGGCAAACTTGCCGCCCTCGGCGTCGATCACGCGCAGCAACTGTTCAGCGGCACGGCAGGGCTCGGTGCGCAGCGCGTGGCGGCCGAGCGGGCGATCGGCCGGCCGTTGCTCAACATCTCGAACGCGTTCGTGCTCCATCTCGGGGCGTCCTCGGTCCCTGCGGCTGTGTCCGCGCTGCGCGCAGATGCCGACGTCGCCTACGCCTCGCCGAACTGGACGGTGACGCCGACCAATACGCCGCCGAGCCCGGTCCCCTCATCCGCGGTAAGTGCAGCGGTGGCTGCGCAGGCGCGTGCTGCTGCGCAGGCGCGTGCCGCGTCCGACGGCGTGCCGAACAACTACGCGCTCACTTCCAGTGCGCAGAGCCTGCTCAACCGTCCCGGCGTCAACGTCGTACCGGCGTACTCGGCAATCGCGAAGCGCTATCACCAGATGCCCGGCGAGGGCGAGACCATCACCAACGTTTCGCTGGGCACCCTCGACGACGCGAGCGCTGCTGCCGACCCGAGCGACCCCTGCAACTTCTGGGCTTCGGCATATGGTCCGACCACCGAGGTGCTCAACGGGCAGCGCTACCTGGACTGGCCGTCGATGCCGCTCATCCCGACCTACACCTCAGACGCCAATGGCGCCCTTGATCCGGCGGGCGAATCGTGCGGCGACGACCCGACGCTCGCCGAGATCGGCCTCGACTTCTCGATGATGGCGCCGCTGCCGCATGACGTGCAGCGGCCGGATGCGCTCGGATCGGGCCTGACTGACCTGCTCGGCATCGCTCCGGGAGCGAAGTACCGGTTGATCGTGCCGGGCGCCGCAGGTGGCGCGGTCACCGACGTCGACGCCGCGTTTCTCGCGGCGGCGCAGCAGACGCCGCGCCCGAGCGTCATCACCGCCTCGCTCGGATTCGGCTTTGACCAGTTCGGGTTCTCGGCCCGCTACCTCGAGGACGATCCGATGACCGAGGCCGTCATCGCGACGATCGTGCACTCGTACCACATCGTGTTCTGCGTGTCCGGCGGCGACGGCTTGCGCAGCTACACGAATGCGCCGGTGCCGCCGTCCGGGGGCAGTGTGGCCACCGGCGTCACGGCACCGGGCGGGACTCCGTCGGACGTGAACGACGTCGGGTTCTCCAGCGCCCCGTCGTCCGACTTCGACTCCGGTGCGATCGCCGTCGGCTCGACGACGCTCGACGACATCTTCTCCGCGCCACCTCAGGATCCGCGCAACGCCGCGCTTGTCGCGCAGCACGCTTTCCCGGAGACGCGCTACAACGGGTTCCGCGAGTTCGCCAGTGCCTACGGCAAACGCATGAACGTGTCGGCGCCCGGCGACAACGTGCTGAGTTTCTCGCACGTCATGGGCCAGGACGCGAAGACCGTCGAGGTCGACAACGAGGGCGGCACGTCCGCCTCTGCCCCCGAGGTCGCGGCGGCGGCGGCCGTCGTACTGCAGGTGGCCCGGCTGACGGGCAACACGTCGCTGACCGGCAACCCGCTCGCCGTCCGGAACTTCCTTGCCCAGACAGCCTCGCCCGTCCCGGCGGTGCCGCAGTCCGACGTCGACATCGAGGTCGGTCCGCAGGTCGACGTGAGCAACGCGGTGACCACCCTGCTCGCCGGCGCCGGGTATCATCCGGCCGCGTCGGCGCCCCGCGTGGCCGTCGAGCAACGCCAGCAAGGCAGCGCGCTCGGAGGCACGATCAGCACCGCCACCGATCCGGCGAACGTGTCGCTCAGCGGCCGGTTGGTCAAAGCCTGGATCACCGTCTCGCCGGACTGGATCGGCTTGCCGGCCAAGGGTGTTTCCTACCGGCTCGCGGCGACGACCGGCCCGCAGGCGACGCTTGCCAGCACGCCGTGGGCCCGGTCGCAGCCCAGTGCCATTCTTGCCGCGGCCGGGCTGCCGCTGGCCTCGACCGAGCCGCGCGACGTACAACTTGCCTATCTCGCAAGCAAGGGCGGGCACGTGCTGGCCAGCGTGCCGGTCACGCTGAGCCTCGGTCCGACCGACGGCACCTCGCCGAGCGAGCTCGCCCCAGTGGTGCCCGCAGTCGCCAGTGGCAGCACCATCCCGGTCAGCTACGACATCAGCCAGATCAGCAACCCGGTCGATCCGATCCTTGTCGTCTCCGAGCCGGGGCACGTCGACCCGGTGACGGGCCGGTTCTTCCGTCCGGCCTACTCGGTGCCGCTGCGGGCATCGTCGGGCGTGGTGCAGGTGCCGGTGTCTGCGCTGCAGGGCGCCGGTGTCTACGGCATCGGCATTCAGTCAGCGCCGGGCGGGCCGAACAGCACGAATTACACCGCGTTCGCGTTCACGCGTGTCGGAGCGGCGCAGACGGTTGCGCCGCCGGCTCCGACGTTCTCCTATCAGGGTTCGGCGCCGAGCCATTTCATCGAGGTGCCGTTCCACGCCCCGTTCCAGATCCGTTACGACGTCCGCTCCGTGCCCGGGGCCACCGGCGCCACGGTCGAGATCAGCGCCGCCGGCCCGACAAGCTTCAACAACAGCAACCCGTTCAACAACCCGAACGGCAGCGAACGCGACAACAACGGCTCCGACTTCGGCTCGATCGCGTACGTGCCATTGCCGGCGACCCACGGCACGGCCATGTTGAACAGCGCGTCACTCGGCATGTACCCGACGATGAACCATGTGGTGCGGGTGCTCGCCATGAGCGGCGGCGCGGTGGTCGGCGAGGCAAGTGGGGTCAGCACTGCCGTCATGGACGGCGTTCGGCCGGCCGACGGCGGCAACCTCGCCAATGGCTACGCGATCAACAGCAACGGCACGGACGGCTTCCTTACCTCCGATCAGGCCACGGCGTCGGGCCAGGTCATCGGCTCGGTCGAGACGTTCGACCAGTCGACCAACACGATCACCTCGACCGTCGCGTCCACGAATCACGTCTATGCGACGCTGCTGGGCGGCTGCCCGGGCATGGCCCATGGCGACGTCGGCTTGTACGACGACAGCACGCCGGCGGCTGACACGTACCGGGTGCTCAATCCGGTCGCCACCGGCACGCAGTCCGGAACCTGGACGCCGCCCGCTGCCGAGCAGGACGGGCTGCTCTGCCCGGCCCCGAACCAGACGACCGACGACACCGCCATGCTGGCCGGCACCGGCGGCCCCGGAGCCACCTATCGGGTCTTCACCACCAACGTCGCGCAGAACACGTTCGGCCCCGATCGCAGCATCGCGCCCGCGATCAGCTCGATGGGCTTCCCGATCGCCGGTGGCATCGCGCAGAACACGACGACCGGTGACGCCGTCGTCGTCGTCGGCGACTTCGACCACCTCGACGGGCCACCCACGATCGTCTCGGTGCATCTGAGTGATGGTCAGACCAGCTCCATCACGGGTGTTACCACCGGATCCGCCGAGGGCGTCGCGGTCGACGAGTCGACCAACATGGCGGTCTCGGGATCGCTCAACAACGAGTTCGGCATCTACGACCTCACACATGGCAGCGGGCTGCGCGTGGTGCCGGGTGGCGCTACCTACGAGCATCCTGCGATCGACTCGAAGCGCTCGCGGATCGCGATCGAGGAGATAGCCGGACCGGACTTCCTCGGTCAGACGTCCAACAACAACGCCTTGTCGAGCGTCGCGACGTTCGACGAGCAGGGAAAGATGCTGCAGCGCATAGAGAAGTTCAACTTCTTCAACATCTATCTGCTGGACATGGGCACATACCTGCAACTCAACCCGAACACCGGAACCGGGTACACGCTCGGCCCGGGCGGCACCGAGCTGTTCCCGTTCGCGTATTAGCTACGACAGCGTTGCCGTCCAGCACCGTGCCCGGAGTCCGCGAGGCTGGCCCGCCCAAACGGGAAGTCCGGCAGCAGCGAGAACCGATCGGCCACCCATTTAGGCTCGGCGGCGTGACCGACGCCGCCGAGGCCATCAGCCCGTTTCGCCTCGACATCCCGCAGGAGGAGCTTGACGACCTGCACGCTCGCCTCGACCGCACCCGCTGGCCGGACGAACTGCCTGGGGTGGGTTGGGCCTACGGCGTCCCGCTGGCCTACCTGCGCGAGCTCGCCGAGTACTGGCGGAACCGCTACGACTGGCGCGCCGCCGAGGCGAAGCTCAACGAGTGGCCGCAGTTCACGACGACGATCGACGCAGCGAACGTGCACTTCGCGCACATCCGCTCGCGCGAGCCGGACGCGACGCCGCTGATCGTCACGCACGGGTGGCCCGGATCGATCGTCGAATTCGCCGAGATCGCCGGACCGCTCAGTGATCCCCGTGGCCACGGCGCCGACACCAGCGATGCGTTTCACCTTGTGATACCGAGCATTCCGGGCTTCGGGCTGTCCGGGCCCACCCGCGAGGCCGGGTGGGAGCCGGTCCGGATCGCCGCGGCGTGGGCTGAGCTCATGCGCCGGCTCGGCTACCCGCGCTACGGCGCGCAGGGCGGCGACTGGGGTGCGGCGATCTCTCGCGAACTCGGCCGCATCCGTCCGCAGCAGGTCATCGGTGTGCACCTGAACCTCATCCCCGGCTCGGGCGCCGCGTCCGAACCGGACGAGCGGGAGCTGGCCGGGTTGACGCCCGCAGAGCGGGAACGGACGCTCGCGTCCTGGCGGCGCAATCAGGAGTGGAGCGCCGAGCAGGACGGGTACGCCGCGCTGCAGGTCAGCCGTCCGCAAACGCTGGCGTATGCGCTTACCGACTCGCCGGTCGGCCAGCTGGCCTGGATCGCCGAGAAGTTCAAGGAATGGACCGACTCGCGGGACCGCCCCGAGGACGCGGTCGACCGCGACCAGTTGCTCACGAACGTGATGCTGTACTGGCTGACAGGCACGGCCGGCTCGTCGGCACGCATCTACTACGAGCGTGCGCACGCCGACTACTGGGGCGAGCCACCAGCGAAGTCCACTGCACCGACGGCCCTTGCCGCCTTCCCGCAAGAGAACTTCATCCCGCTGCGCCATATCGCGCAGCGGTCCAACAACATCGTTCGGTGGACGTCGTTCGACCGTGGCGGGCACTTCGCCGCCATGGAGGAGCCGGACCTGCTCGTCGGCGACATCCGCGCGTTCTTCCGGCAGTTGGCTCAGGTCTCGTCGTTGCCGAGCCGCGCCTGATCCGCCGCGTTCAGAACTCGGGCCAGCAGGCTCATCAAGGTCTGCTGCTCCGCTGATGAGAGCACCTTCAAGACGTCCTGCTGAGACCGCCGGGCGACGGTCCGCAGGTCACGCAGGGTCTTGCGGCCCGCGTCGCTGAGCGCGACCAACTGCCGGCGCCGGTCGAGCGGGTCACGCTGCCGGGTGACGAGGCCGTGCTTCTCCAGATGGTCGACGTAGCCGACGAGGTGGCTGCGGTCGACGTCGAGGCGGTCGGACAACTGATGCTGCGCGAGTGACCCGAAGTCCGCCAGGGCCGAGAGGACTGCGTAGTGCGACAGCCTTAGGTCACCGGCCGAGAGGGCATCCGCCAGGCGCCGGTGGCCGACCCGTGCCACGTTGCCGGCGAGGTAGGACGGGAGACCCATCAGGCTCGGCGGGCGCACCCCACTCTCGGACATGACTCCATTATGACATCATGGCTAGCCGCTATAGTGGCGTCTCGTAACTAATTTGATTCGCCGGACGGACCCGGCGACTTTCTTGACGCGGAGGACGACCATGTCTGATCAAACGGTGCTCGTGGTGGGAGCCACGGGCACTCTCGGAACGCAGGTGACGAGGAGCCTGCTCCGGCGCGGCGCGCGGGTGCGCGCCCTTGTTACGCCGGGCTCGGTCCGGGGGAAACGCGCCGCGCTGACGGCGCTCGCCGACGGCGGGCGGCTCGACGTCGTCGTGGGCGACATCACGGACCTGCTCGACGACCTCGTGCGCACTCTGGAGGGTGCCGACATCGTCGTCTCCGCCGTGCAGGGAGGCCCGGACGTCGTGACGGACGGTCAGGTCAACCTGATTCGGGCGGCGGGCAAGGCCGGCGTGCCCCGGCTCATCCCGTCCGACTTCGCCGTCGACCTGCACCGGCTCGACTACGGCGACAACGCATTCCTCGACCACCGCAAGCGCGCCGACGAGGCATTCGCGGAGGTCGACGTGGCGCCGGTGCACGTTCTCACCGGCGCGTTCACGGAGGTCATGGTCGCGCCGTTCGTCGAGATCGTGGACTTCGACAACGGCACGTTCTCCTACTGGGGCGACGGCGACGAGCCGATGGACTTCACCACTGTCGCAGACACCGCCGAGTACGCCGCGGCGGTCGCCCTCGATCCGGGCATCGCCGGGCGCAAGATCGGCTTCGCGGGCGACGTGCTCACGATGAAGCAGTTCCACGCCGCCGTCGAGGAGGGCTCCGGCCGATCACTCGAGGCGCGCTCGCTCGGCAGCACCGACGTCCTGCTCGCGGAGATCGAGCGGCGCAAGCAAACCGGCGCCGGCATTCCCGAATACGTCGCGCTGCAGTATCAATGGGCGATGGTCACCGGCAAGGCCAAGCTGGACCCGCTGGAGAACGAGAGGTATCCGGAGGTCACGCCCGTCCCGGTCGCGGAATTCGTTCGGACGCGCGCGGCGGCTATTGATCCGGCCCGCGAGCGAGCGAGCTGAACCGCGCCACGGCGCACCATCCACAGTGGACAGTCCGGCGGAGCCGATTCCCAGGACGACAGCCGTAGATCGTTACCGTCCGCCACCGCGCTAGGAATCCCCGCTGGCACACCATTGATCATCTCTGCCGAAGCCGCGACTCATGGCGGATCCAGCAGAGATGATCAAGACCCGGATGGACGTGGGGAGCGCTGCAACCCGTGCCGGGTCGTGAGCTACGGCTGTAGTACAGGGCCGGTAACCAGTCCGGTACGTGCGGCGGCGCTCAGATCGAGCGTCGCCGCACCACCGCGAGCACGGCCACGGCGAACAGTGCACCTGCCGTGGTGACGAAGATCAGGCTCTCGACCAACTGGATCGTCCAGAAGTCCGACGCCGGGTGGTAGCGGGTGATCTGGTGCCCGGACAGCCCGTTGACCCTGCCCGCACAGGAGTTGACCGCCGCCCGGCTGAGGTCGCCACGAGGTGGCAGATCCGGGCAGTAGCGGAGCAGGACGCCGCGGTTGTTCAGCCCGGCCGTCGAGCGGCCGAGCGAGTCGAACGTCGACGTGCTGAGGATGCGGTCATTGAGCGAGATCTGCTGGGTGGCGAGCGGGGCAGGATCAGCGTCGATACTGCCCAGGAGATCGCTGAGCCGGAATGTGCTGGTGCTGGTGTGCGTCGGCGAGAAGTGATCGCGAATGAAATGCATCGGGATGCGGGCGGCGGCGTAGACGACGAGCGTCGTGGCCATCGCCGGGATGGTGCGCCGGGTCAGTGCACTTGCGGCGGCGCCGGCGGCGAAGGCGAACAGCATGCAGGCAATCGGGACGATGCCCAGGATGTCGTACCAGGTGCTGTTGAACCTCGTCCCGAACGCCGGTGTCAGCGGATCGAGCGCCCACACCGTGACCTGGCCGAGTATCGCGGCGGCCACCACGGCGACCCCGGCTGTGAGCGCGAGCCGCGACGCGATCCAGCGAAGCCGGCTCACCGACTGGGTCCAGACGAGCCGATGCGTACCGGCCTCGTATTCGCGCGAGACCAGCGGTGCGGCCCAGAACATGCCGACCAGCAAAGGAACAGCAACGAGCGCGCCGGTGACCGGCGGCAGCCAGTGATAGTGGCGATGCAGGCTTTCGAGCGCGGTCGAGCAGTCGGCGCCGGATCGCATGCAGACCGGCAGGCCAACCTGCTGCGCGACGTGGTGCGCGCCTCGTCCGATCACGGCCAGCGCGACCAGCGCGGCCGCGAGCAGCGCGGCGGCGACGCCTGCTTCGGCGCGGTATTGGCGCCAGGTCAACCAGGTCATGAGAGGTCCACCGGTTGCGGCGCGCTTCGCGTGGTCGGCGCATGCGCGGTGTCGAGGTAGGCGAGAACGAGATCCTCCAGGTCGACCGCAGTGACGTTCAGGGCGGGGTTGAGCAGCGGGCCGTCGACCCGCGCCAGCAGGCGGCTGTGCCGCTCGTGGTGCGATTCGGTGATGACCTCGACCCCGCGCGGCAGCCGGGCCGTGTCGCCCGGTGATCCGGTGATCCAGCGGTGCTCGTCGAGGATCTGGTCGAGGTCGCCGGCCAGCCGCAGGCTGCCGTTGGCGATGACGACGAGGTGGTCGCAGACCCGCGCGAGTTCGCCGATCAGGTGCGACGACAGCGCGACGGTGGCGCCGGTGGACGATGCCGTGGCCATCAGGCTCTGCAGGAACTCGCGCCGGGCGAGCGGGTCGAGGCTGGCCAGCGGCTCGTCGAGCACCAGCAGGTCGGGCCGCTTGGCGACGGCAAGCGCCAGCGCGACCTGCGCCCGCTGACCGCCGGAGAGCTTTCCGGCCCGCCGGTCGAGGGGCACGCCGGCACCCGCCAGCCGTTCGCGTGCGATGGCCTCGTCCCACCGTGGGTTGAGGTGGCGTCCCAGACGCAGGAGATCGGCCGCCGAGAACTCCCGGTACAGCGGGCAGTCCTGCGCGACAAATCCGATCGTGGCCAGGAAGTCGGGATTGTTGTCGGGGCGGCGGCCCAGCACGGTCAGCTCGCCCTCGGACGGGGGCAGTAGCCCGACGAGCATGTTCAGTAGCGTGGTCTTACCGGCGCCGTTCGGCCCGACGACGGCGGTGATCGAGCCGCGCGGCAGGCCCAGCGTGCAGTTGCGCAGTGCCCAGAAGTTTCGGTAGCGACGCCCGACGCTCAGCGCCTCGATCGCGGCGCTCATCGCCGGCCACCCAGGTATCGGGCGCTCATGCGACGCCCGCCGCGTTCTCGCCACGCATCGTGGCGCGCACGATGTCCATGATCCCGTCGTCGTCGAGACCGGCCGCGCGAGCCGCGACGAGCCACCGCTCGAGCCGGCGGCTCAACGTGGCGTACGACGCGGGAGTGACCTGGCTCAGGCTGCGCTGGATGTACGTGCCCTGCCCCGGCCGCCCGACCGCCAGGCCCTCGCGTTCGAGTTCGCGGTATGCCTTGAGCACGGTGTTCGGGTTGACTGCGACGCTGGCTGCGACCGCGTGCACCGTCGGCAGCTTGTCGCCCGGGTGTAGCCAGCCGAGCCGCAAGGCCTGCTTTACCTGCTGGACCAGTTGCAGGTAGGGCGCCACCCCACCGGTCGGGTCCACGCGGAAGTCCAACATGGACGGCAATCTAATCTAACTAGGGAGATAAGTAAAGTCGATCTAACTCCCTTACTGGTATGGATGTTTGTGTCAGCGCACCCCTCTGGGACGGAACTGGACGCTGATGCGGGGCCCGACCGCGCGGGCCGTTTTCGGGATGGCATGTTCCCAGGTGCGCTGGCAACTGCCGCCCATGACGATCAGGTCGCCGTGACCGAGCTCGTGCCGGATTGCGCTGCCGCCGCCGCGCGGGCGAAGCAGTAGTGCGCGTGGCGTGCCGAGGGAGATGATCGCGACCATCGTGTCTTCCGTCTTGCCGCGCCCGATTGTGTCGCCGTGCCAGGCGACGCTATCGCGACCGTCGCGGTACAGGCACAGGCCGGCCGTACAGAACGGCTCGCCGAGTTCGCCCGCGTAGTGCGCGTCGAGCGCGTGTCTGGCCTCGTCGAGCGCCGGATCGGGCAACGGCATGTCTTCGGAGTAGAAGCTGAGCAGCCGGGGTACGCCGACGACCCGGTCGTACATCATGCGTTTCTCCGCTCGCCACGTCACCTCGTCGAGCAGACGGTCGAATAGCGCGTCGGCGCCGGCGATCCAGTTCGGGCGCAGATCGATCCATGCCCCGTGGTCGAGTGGCACGCGCCGCACGGACGACCCGAGCGTGCCAGGCCGCACGTCGTCGGAAATATCCAGCAGGGAGCGCTGGTAGCTACCGGTCACCGCGTCAGGATACTCCGGAAATCAAACAGGTGTTCGAGTCGCCGTGGTTATGGTCCACGGCGCGGAACCGGTGTGTGACCTTGCTGCTGGCCCTGCGCTACGGCAATCCGCGAGAGTCATGATCATCTCTGGTGAATCCGCCACCCAGCGCGGTTCCAGCGGAGATGATCATGCGGGGATCGGGTCGATCACAATGACCGTACTGGCGTGGCGCGCAAGCGGGATCGCGAATTTCCCGGTGCCACATCCAATGTCGATGACCCGTTGGCTGTCAACCAGTCCCACCCGGGCCGCCAACGCATCGACATCCGCGACCGGGTAACCCGAGCGGTAACGCGCGTAGTACGAAACAGCGGACGCGAACCGGCCCTGCGGCATACCGCTCACGATCAATCGATCCAATCTCCGAGCACACCAGCCGGGCGCGCCCACCCAGGCTGGCGGCAGCGCGGCCAGTAGATACGTCGGCCCCCGAACGACGCCACTGAATGAGTCCGCCGCCCTGTGGCGGCATAGACGCCGGGACGGCTGGCGTAGGTCGCTTTGTAGGCTGGCGGCAGTCATGTAGCTGCGCGAGCAGGGAGAACGATGACCACACGCAAACCGCCAAGCGTGTCCTTTCCTGACTGGATCGAGCGGCAGATTCGCACCGCCGACGCAGAGGGAGCGTTCGACCACCTGCCCGGCAAGGGCAAACCGATCGCTGGGCTTGATCGTCCGCAGCATGAGCTTGCGTGGGTCGCCAACTACCTCCGGCGGGAGAACGTCGACGTCGCGGCGATGCTCCCTCCGGCGCTGGCCCTGGCCAAGGAGGTTGAGACGCTGCCGGAACGACTGCTCCGCGAACGCTCCGAAACGCGCGTCCGCCAGCTGATCGAGGACCTGAACGCGCGGATCAGGCAAGCACACGCCCGGCCGGCGGACGGACCGCCGGTGCGCGTCAAGATGGTGAACGTCGATGCGGTGCTCGATCAATGGCGAACCGAGATGGCGGCAACTCCAGCCGCGCCCGTCCAGGCACCGGCACCGGCGCAGCCGGACCAGGCCCGCAGGCGTTGGTGGTCGCGCCGTCGGCCTACGTGAGCGAAGGTCAGCTTCGCAAACGGCGGCGTTGCGTCGCGATCAGGACGATTCCCAGCGCAGCTGCCGCCGCCGTGATGAGGAAGGCGTGCTGGAAGTTCCGGTAGCCCGGCGCCGCGCCGATCGTGATCGTCAGGACTGCGACCGTGATCGCGCCCGACAGGTACTGCGAGGTGGTCAACAGCGCCCCGGCCGTCCCGTGGTGGGCGGCCGGCACGTCATGCGTGCCGATGATGAACATCGATGTGTAGATGACGCCGTGGCCGAACCCGCTGAGGATCAGCCCCGGCAGCAGGTCGCCCATGTAAGAGCTGCCGGGCAAGGTGATCACGAGCCAGGCCAGGCCGAATGTGGCGATGCTGAACCCCGCGGCGAGCACCGTGGCCGGGCCGAGTCGGCGCACGGCGCTGCCGGCGGCAGTGCTCCCCACCGTCACCATGACCGCCAGCGGAAGGAACGCGAGGCCCGCCCGCAACGGCGGATAACCCTTCATCGACTGCAACAGCAGGGTGAGCAGGTAGAACTCCGATCCGACGCTCGCCATGTACAGCGCGGTCGCCAAGGCTCCGATGCGCAGCGATGCCGTACGCCGCAGTACGGGCTCGATCAGCACGTTGCGTGACATGCGCTCGTTGCGGACGAATCCGGCGAGCAGAGCCAGCGCAAGGACGAGGCAGGCGATGGTCGGCGTCGACGTCCAACCTTCTGTCGAACTCAGGGTGAGCCCCAGCACGAGCGTGAGCACCGTGCCGGTGCCGAGTGCGGACGCGATAAGCGGGGCAGGCCCCGATCGGTCTTGCTCGTGCGCCGCGCGGACCCAGGTGGCCGCACCCAACGCGCACAGCAGGGTGAGCGGGACGTTGATCATGAACGTGAGCCGCCAGGACGCCGAGGTGAGCAGGCCGCCGAGGATGGCGCCGGCGGCGAGTCCGGATGCGCCGACCGAGCCCCATACGGCCAGTGCCTTGCTGCGGGACGGGCCCGCGGGAAAGGTCGTCCCGATCAGGGCGAGCACAGCAGGTTGCAGCAATGCCGCGCCAATGCCCTGCGCCGCACGCGCGGTCAGCAGCACCGTGCCGTTGACGGCGGCACCCCCCATGGCGCTCGCCAGCCCGAAGATGACGATGGCGACGATGAACAGGCGTTTTGCGCCAACCCGGTCGGCCAGGCGGCCGCCGACGACGAGGAATCCCGCGAACAGGACGGCATACGCGCTGATCACCCACTGGGCGAGCGTCGCTTCGAGATGCAGGTCTGCCGCGATGCTGGGCAGCGCGATGTAGATGATCGAGTAGTCAAGGGCGATGAGGAACTGCGCCACCGACAGCACGGCCAGCGTCGCGGCCGGACGCGTCCTCGGCGGCGCTGCCACGATGGTCATACGCCGATGGTCGGACCTTGACACTAGTGTGAAGGGAAGTCGGACGAGAGGGGAATCACTGTGCGCATCGGAGAGCTGGCTCAACGCACGAACGTTCCCACGCGTCTGCTGCGCTACTACGAAGAGCAGGAACTACTCACGCCGCAGCGGTTGCCGAACGGCTACCGCGACTACGCGGACGGTCTCGTCGAGCGGGTTGCGCAGATCCGCGGGCTGCTCGACGCCGGACTGCCGACCAAGATCATCAAGCAGATCCTGCCGTGCCTGGAGAATCCGTGCTCGCTCCACGTGGCGGACGCGACGCCGGAACTCATCGCGAGCCTCGAACATCACCGCGACCAGATGGACTCGCGCGTGCAATGCCTGGCGAAGAATCGTGACGCGATCAGCGCGTATCTCGACGCCGTCCGGGGGCGCAAGGCAGCGAAGGTGTAACTGCTCAACCCGGCTGGTACATACCGGTCGGAGCCGGGCACCTCGTTGATCTGTGTGGAAGCTGAATGTGCGGGAATGCGGTGGACCGCCCTGGCTAACCTGGACCGGTCCGGTCGATGGCAGTGGATCATGCATGCCATCGATGAAGATCAGCGTGCCGCGCTGTCTCTGCGCGGCGCGCGTCCCGTGGAGTGAGGCGCCGGCGTGCTCATCCGTCTGCTGCGTGCCTACCTACGTCCGTACCGGCAAACCGTCACCCTGATCGTGACTCTGCAGCTCGTCCAGACCCTCGCCACGCTCTACCTGCCGACCCTGAACGCCGACATCATCGACAACGGCGTCATCAAGGGCGACACCGGCTACATCATGCGGATCGGCATGATCATGCTCGCCGTGGCTCTCGTGCAGATCACGTGCGCCACCGGCGGCGTCTACTTCGGCGCGCGAACCGCGATGTCGGTCGGGCGCGACGTGCGCGCGGCGGTGTTCCATCGCGTGCATGACTTCTCCGCGCGCGAGGTCGGCCAGTTCGGTACCCCGTCGCTGATCACCCGCACCACCAACGACGTCCAGCAGGTGCAGATGCTGGCGCTGCTCACGTTCACCCTGATGGTGTCCGCCCCGATCATGTGCGTCGGCGGCATCCTGATGGCCCTGAACCAGGATGTGCCGCTGTCGTCGCTGCTTCTGGTTGTCGTCCCCCTGCTCGGCGTGATCGTCAGCCTGATCATTTCCCGGATGCGGCCGCTGTTCCGGCAGATGCAGACGCGCATCGACGGCATCAACCGGGTGCTTCGCGAGCAGATCACGGGCGTCCGGGTGATCCGCGCTTTCGTCCGCGATCAGGGCGAGCAGGCGCGGTTCCAGACGTCGAACACGGAGTTGCTCGGGGTCTCCCTCGGCGTCGGACGCCTGATGGCGCTGATGTTCCCGTCGGTCATGCTCGTGATGAACCTGTCGACCGTCGCCGTGGTCTGGTTCGGTGGCCACCGCATCGAGAGCGGCGCCATGCAGGTGGGAGCGCTGACCGCGTTCATCAGCTATCTGATGCAGATCCTGATGTCGGTCATGATGGCGACGTTCATGTTCGTGATGGTGCCCCGCGCCGAGGTCAGCGCCGAACGGATCGACGAAGTCCTGCGCACCGAGTCCAGCGTCGTACCGCCGGCCGAGCCCTCGCAGGCCACGATCGGGCACGGCCACGTCGAATTGCGCGACGTCGAGTTCCGCTATCCCGGCGCCGAGGAGCCGGTGCTGCGCGGCATCAACCTGGTCGCGCGTCCCGGCGAGACCACCGCGATCATCGGCAGCACCGGTGCCGGCAAGACAACCCTGCTCAACCTCGTGCCACGGCTCTTCGACGCCACCGGTGGCGCCGTTCTGGTCGATGGCGTCGACGTCCGCGCGCTCGATCCGGAGATGCTGTCCGACGCCGTCGGCCTGGTGCCGCAGCGGCCCTACCTCTTCTCCGGGACGGTGGCGTCCAACCTGCGCTACGGACAGCCCGACGCGACCGACGACGACCTCTGGCGAGCGCTGGAGATCGCGCAGGCTCGCGAGTTCGTCGAGCAGATGGCCGACGGCCTGGACGCGAAGATCGCGCAGGGCGGCACGAACGTGTCCGGCGGGCAACGCCAGCGCATCGCGATCGCGCGGGCGCTCGTCCGCCGCCCGGAGATTTTCCTCTTCGACGACTCGTTCTCCGCGCTCGACTACTCGACCGACGCGGCGCTGCGCGCGGCGCTGGCCCGTGAGACGGCCGAGGCCACGGTGATCATCGTCGCCCAGCGGGTCAGCACGATCCGCCATGCCGACCGCATCCTCGTGCTCGACGACGGCCGCGTCGTCGCGACCGGCACGCATGACGAGTTGATGGCCGGCGATGAGATCTATCGCGAGATCGTGCTGTCGCAGCTGACCGAGCAGGAGGCGGCAGCGTGAGCGCCGCCCGTCCCCGAGTCACCGGATTGCGCAACTTCCTGCGGCCTCAGACCGCAGAAGGTTGCACGATCGAGGAGGGCGGCCGATGAGCGCGCCGCCGAAGGCAACGACACCGGCCGGGGAGCGGCCCTCACCGAGCCGCGGTCCGGGACCGGGCGGGTCGCCGATGGCTCGGGGGCCCGCTGCGTTCATGGCCGGCCGGGCCGTCGAGAAGTCGCTGGACTTTCGGGGGTCGAGCCGTCGGCTGCTGCGCTCGATGGCCCCCGAACGGTCGTTGATCGCGCTCGCGCTGCTACTCGCAACCGCCAGCGTCGGCCTGAGCGTGCTCGGCCCGAAGCTGCTCGGGCGCGCCACCGACCTGATCTTCTCGGGCGTGATCAGCCGGCAACTGCCGTCCGGGACGACCAAGGCACAGGCCGTCGAGCGCCTGCGCCAGCAGGGCAACGGCACGCTCGCCGACATGTTCAACTCGATGCACCTCGTCCCCGGGCAGGGCATCGACTTCGACAAGGTCGGCCAGGTTCTGCTGCTCGTCGTCGTGATCTACGTGTTCGCTTCGATATTCAGCCTGCTTCAGGGACGCCTGGCGACAACCATCGTGCAGCGGGCGACGTTCCGGCTGCGCGAGCAGGCGCAGGCCAAGCTGGCCCGGCTGCCGCTGCGCTACTTCGACCGCCAGCCCCACGGCGAGATTCTCAGCCGCGTCACCAACGACATCGACAACATCGGCCAGACGATGCAGCAGACGATCAGCCAGATCGTCACGTCACTGCTCACCATTGTCGGCGTCATGACGGTGATGTTGGTGATCTCACCGCTGCTCGCGGTGATCGCGCTCATCACCGTGCCGGTGTCGGTCTTCGTCGCTGCCCGGATCGGCAAGCGGGCCCAGCCGCAGTTCGTCAAGCAGTGGCGCACGACCGGCCAGCTCAACGCCCATATCGAGGAGATGTACACCGGGCATTCGCTGGTGAAGGTGTTCGGCCGCCGCGAGCAGTCCGAGCAGGCGTTCGCGGAGCACAACGACACCCTGTACGCAGCGAGCTTCAAGGCGCAGTTCATCTCCGGCACCATCCAGCCCGCGATGATGTTCATCGGCAACATCAACTACGTGCTGATCGCCGTCGTCGGCGCGTTGCGGGTGGCGTCCGGGACGCTGTCGATCGGTGACGTGCAGGCGTTCATCCAGTACTCGCGCCAGTTCAGCCAGCCGATTACCCAGGTGGCGAGCATGGCCAACCTGCTCCAGTCGGGCGTGGCGTCGGCCGAGCGGGTCTTCGCGCTTCTCGACGCCGAGGAGCAGGACCCGGACCCGGTCGCACCGGTACGGCCGTCCGCCATTCGCGGCCGGGTTGATTTCGAACACGTCAGCTTCCGCTATGAGCCGGACACCCCGCTGATCGAAGACGTCTCGCTCAGCGTCGAGCCGGGCGAGACCGTCGCCATCGTCGGGCCGACGGGGGCCGGCAAGACCACGCTCGTCAACCTGCTGATGCGGTTCTACGAGATATCCGACGGGCGCATCACCTTGGACGGTGTCGATATCACCTCGATGACCCGCGAGGATCTGCGCGCCAAGACCGGCATGGTGCTGCAGGACGCCTGGCTGTTCGGCGGCACGATCGCCGAGAACATCGCCTACGGGGTGGCGGATGCGAGCCACGAGCGGATCGTCGAGGCGGCGATTGCGACGCACGTCGACCGGTTCGTTCGGACCCTGCCCGATGGGTACGACACCGTGCTCGACGACGAGGGTTCGACGGTCAGTGCCGGCGAGAAGCAGCTGATCACCATTGCGCGGGCTTTCCTCGCTGAGCCCGCCATCCTGATCCTCGACGAGGCGACCAGTTCGGTCGACACGCGTACCGAGGTGCTCATCCAGCGGGCGATGAGCTCGTTGCGCGCCGGCCGCACCAGCTTCGTGATCGCGCACCGCCTCTCGACCATCCGCGACGCCGACCTCATCCTGGTCATGGAGTCCGGCCAGATTGTCGAGCAGGGAACGCATGCCGAGCTGCTCGAGGCGGACGGCGCCTACGCGCGTCTGTACGCGGCCCAGTTCGCGCAAGCGCTCGCCGAAGTGGACTGATCGGCCCGGGTCAACCCGGCTGACGCCGCGAGCTACCGCCGCAACGGCAACTCGACCGGTATCGCATAGGACATCTCGAACGGCACCACATCGGGGCAGTGCTCGCGCAGCGCGGCCACAACCGGGGTCATGTCGATGTCGTCCAGGCCGGGGATTAGCGCGTCGTGGTGGCAGAACGTGACTGCCCGCGGCTGCAGTGCGCGCACCTCGTCCACGATGAACTGCGCGATCGAGCCCTGGAACGGCTCACCGTCGAGGTTCGGTCGCCCGCCGGCGGCGAGCACCGCGACATCGGGACGCAGCTCGGCGTAGATCCCACTCCAGTAACCGGCGCTGCCGCTGACGAGCACCGACCCGGCTGGCGTCGAGGCCAGATATCCGAGCTGCCCGCCGTCCTGCCAGGACGAGCGGGTGAGCATCTCGCGCAAGGCGGCGCCGACCGGGTCGGGCTGGCTGGTGAACAACTTGATCCCATCGGCCCGCCGGCTGACCCGCTGCTGCGCGCTCAGGCCGAGATCGCCGAAGCAGCCGACGCCGGCGTCCTCCGAGCTCTCGGCGAAGACGCACGAGTGCAGGGCTGGCAACACGCGAACCGAGATTTCCTCGCCGCAGTCGACAGTTTCACCGCCGGACACGGTCAGCAGCTGCTCGTCCGGGATGCCGACCGCTCGCATCACGCGTATCGACTCCGGGTTGCCGACGACCGTTGCTCCGGTGCGCCGGGCGATGGCGTCCACGCCGGCGAGGTGGTCGAAGTGCGCGTGGCTGACGAACACGAAGTCGGCCGCCTCGACCTGGCTGGTGGTCAGCCCGACCGGTGGTAGTCCGGGAACCCGGTCAAGGTAGCCGTCGAAGAACAGCACGATTTCGCCGGCCGTGAGCCGGAACGTCGACGTGCCGAACCATTCCAGGCTCGTGGCGGTCATGAATCCGATCGTAGGGCGCCTGTCGCGCTCCCTCGCGACTTGCATCGGCGGTGCCTGGCTTGTGCTTGTGGTCGGACGCTCGCTCGGTTCGGTCAGAACAGCGGGGGATCCGGGTCGCCTTCCACGGTTTGGGTTCGGCTGGTGTCCATGGGTAGGCCGGGCGGCTGGGACTGGTAGATGTGGCCGGTGCGACTGATCCAGCGGAAATTGCCGGTGGTCGTTCTGTCGAGGCGCCAGCGCGTCTCGTGTTTGACGCGGTGATGCCGTTTGCACAGCGGTTGCAGATTTTCCGGGTTGGTTGATCCGCCTTGGTTGTAGGGGATGCGGTGGTCGAGATCGCAGCGTTGGGCGGCACGTGAGCACCCGGGGAATGCGCAGGTTTGGTCGCGGGCGATGACGTATTCGGTGAGATCTTTCGGGGGCCGGTAGGTTTCGCGCCCGTAGTCGAGCAGGGTGTTGGTGGCGGGGTCGGTGAGCAGCCGTCGCCATGTACCGGTGTCGTCGGCCGCGAGGCGGCGGGCTAGTGATGCGGGGATGGGTCCGTGCCCGGCCAGTTCGCCGGGTTGCGCGTCGACGCCGAGCAGGGTCGACAGCGCGACGGTCACGTGAACAGCGGGGCGCATGCCTTGTGCCTTCGGCAGCAACGGGTCATGCAACGCTGCCACGCCTAAGTCGACCAGGGCGTCGGCGCGGCGCTGATCGGCGGTGCGCGGATCGGTGGCGGAGGTGACCGAGGCCAGGCAGTCGACTGCGGCCATGACCGCGGCGGCACCTGCAGCGGGGAGTAGTGCCCACAGTTCGGTCATGCCGTCCTCGCGCGGGGATACGCACACGCGGCGTTCGGTCATCGCTTGGGCGCGTTGTTCTTCGACCCGGGCCGGGTCCAGGGCGTGTACCGCGCGGCGTACGGAGCGTTTGAACTCGGCCAGCGTCTGCGCACCCGCCCGGCGCAGCACCCGGTGCTGCACCGCGACCGCGGTCTCAGCGTCGAGGGGGTAGGTGGCTTCGGCGAGGGTCATCGCGTGCAGGTAGCTGATCCGGCCTCGGCGTAACGCCCGCCCCGTCTCAGCCAAGGTGCCAGCCAAGGCTTCGGCCACCGCGAGGTGGCGTTGCGCGGTCACCGCCGACAGCCGCAGCGCGCAGCCGACCTCCTCGCGGACCCACCGATCCTCAGATCCATCATGAGCGGCCATCGCGGCCAGGACCTGGGCCTGCATCCCGGCGAACCACGCCAGGTGCCGCTCCAAAGCGACCAGCACATCGACCCGCCCACCAGGCGACAACCCAGCCGGGTCAAGCAGCGACAACGCCCCCACCGCATCCGGACCCGGCGCTTCACCAGCTAGCCAGGCCGCGGCCTGGTCGGGGTCGTCGGTGATCTCCGCGAGAGTCAACGGCGGCGGCGCGGTGGGCGGCTGCCACTCGTCGATCTCGAACATGCGTGCGATCCTACTCGATCATGAACTAGTGCGTCGAGTCAGAATCCCCATATCTGGTAAGCAGAATTTCTGCTGACGGCGAAATCGGTGCGACCGCGCGAGTGCTACGGCGACCGACCGCAACAAACGCGCGGCAGCGGCAGCGCAAGCACGGGCCCAACGTCAGGGAACGCAGCCGCCGGCAAGAGCTGGCACGGGAGGCGCGGCAGCTTTGGGGTCCGTTTCTCCGGCGTGACAGCTGCCATGTGAACCGCGATGAGTAGATCCGGTCCGCAATCCGTAGATATGAGTGTGGGCGGCACACAGCTGAGAGACGAGGAGCTGGTCCGCGCGCTCTACAAGGAGCACGCGGCCCCGCTGCTTGCTTTCGTGCAGCGGCTCATGAACGGCGATCGGGCCCTGGCCGAAGACGTCGTGCAAGAGACGCTGTTGCGGGCCTGGCGGCACGCCGCCGAGCTGTCCGCGGACGCCGTGCGCCCCTGGCTGTTCACTACTGCGCGCAGGCTGGTGATCGACGCGTACCGGGCTCGCTCGGCCCGTCCCGCCGAGGCACCGCCGGACGCCCTGAGTACGGCGGTGGCCGCGGATTCCATCGACGCCGCGCTGAGCGCTGCAGTCGTCATCGACGCCATGCAGGCACTGACGCCGGCGCATCGTGCCGTGCTCATCGACGCCTTCTACCGAGGACGCACGGCGGCGGAGATCGCGGTCGAACGGGGCCTGCCCGCGGGGACGGTCAGGTCGCGGATCTTCTACGCGCTGCGCGCGTTGCGCCTCGCACTGCAAGAACGGGGGGTGAGCGGCCCATGACATGCCGTCTGCAGTCCTGGGTCGGTGCCTATGTCCTCGACGCTCTCGAGCCTGACGAGAGCGAGACCTTGCGGCAGCACATTGCCGAATGCGCGATCTGCCAGGACGAGGTGGTCGGTCTCGCCTGGATCCCGACGATGTTGCGGGCGGTCGCGCCCGACGGCGTCGAGAGAATCGACGAGGACACCGAGGACACCGGGGACACCGGGGACACCTGCGGCCAGCCGGCAGATCACCGGCCCCCGCCGGTGATGTTGGAGCGGCTGCTGGCATCGATGGACGCTGACAAGCGATCGCGCCGGCTGGGCCGGCCGGCGGCAATTCTCGTCGCCGTGGCCATGGTGGTCGCGATCGCGGGCGCAGCCACGATCGGGGGCGGGGCGTTCAACGGCCCACACCGGCCGCCGGCCGCATCGGCGATCCAGGCGGTCGACCCGCACACCAAGGTGGATGCGGCCGTCACGATGACCTCCCGCACGTGGGGCACCGAACTGCACCTGACGTTGAGCTGGGTCGCCCCGGGCGAGCAGTGCTCGCTCGTCGCCCACTCACGCGACGGACGAAGCGACGTGGCCGCCACCTGGACCGCGAGTTATCAAGGCACGGCAAGCGTCCCTGGCACAACGGCCATCGCCGCCGACCAACTCAGTGAACTCGACGTGGTGGCCGCCAATGGGCAGCAACTCGTGCGCCTCGTCGTACCGCACAAGACGAAGTGATCTGCAGGAAAATAGGAGGAAACGCAAAATGACGATCTCGGCAAGGACTTGGCGGTCGGCCCGCCGCGGCTCGGCGGTTGCCGCCGCGGTCGGGGCCCTGGCACTGGCCGGATGCAGCAGTTCGTCCAAAGGCTCGACGCCGCCACCGGCGTCCGCAGGCGGTGGAGCGACGACGACGGTTGCGATTCACAATGTCTCCGGCGCAGGCGACATCCTGGTGGACGCGAAGGGGCGAACGCTCTACCGGTCCGATCAGGAGATGACGGGAAAGATCCTCTGCTCGACTGATGACTGCACCGCCATCTGGACTCCGCTGACCGTTCCGTCCGGGCAGAAACCCACCGGGCCATCGCAGGTGTCGAGCATGCTCACGACCGTGACGCGGCCCGACGGCAAGACCCAGGTCGCGTTGAACGGCGCTCCGCTCTACACGTTCTCCTTCGACCACTCGGCGGGCGCCGTCGGCGGCAACGGGCAGAAGGACAGCTTCGGCGGCACCGACTTCACCTGGCACACCGCGACCGCGAACGGTGTGGCTGCGGCCCCACCGTCCACCTCGTCCGACAACGGCAACGGCGGCTACGGCGGCGGCTACTGAGCCCTCGCCAGAACGCAAGAGACCCTGTGGCCGGGCGGGCCCGGCCGCCCGGCCACAGGCATATCGGGAGATGACCAATGCCTGCATTACCGATCCGCCCTGGCGCGCGCCAGATCGCCGGCTGGGTGCTCCGCCTGGCCACCGCAGCGGCGCTCGCAATCGACGCGTACGTCCACGCTGACCTGGTCGATCGCTACGAACCGAATCGGGCCGCCGGCGGCCTGAGCCAGGGTGACCTGTTCCGCATCGAGGCCGGGGTATCCGCGCTCGCTGCCCTGCTCGTGCTTGTTGTCGCCGGACGCCTCGTGTGGGCGTTCGCGTTCGCCGTCGCTGCTTCCGCGTTCGCCGCGGTGATGGTGTCCACCCACTACGACATCCATGCGATCGGGCCGATCCCCGATATGTACGAGCCGATCTGGTACTCCGAGAAGACATTCGCCGCGATTGCCGAGGCGGTCGCGGCCGGCACGGCGCTGCTCGGCTTGCTGGTCGCGCCGCGTGCCCGGCGCAGGGCAGGGCGTAGGGCAGGGCGCAGGGCAGGGCGCCGCCACGCCGCGCCGGTTCCCGCGTCAACGACGAGCGAATCGTCAAGCACCCGCGTCTAGGGCCTGTCCCGTGGATCTGCCGCCGCTCGCGACGGCCAAGATCCACGGGACACGCCCTGATATGTGGGTCCGGTTGTCAAGAGGCAGGGTGAAGCGGCGCCTCCCACCGTCGTAGGGGGCGCCGCTTCTTGACCGTCCGGTCCGGTGGTGACGGGCGTGTCGGTGTCGACGCGTGGTCACTCTGATATTCGCGGGTTGGCTACCGCAGGACGGGCTGTTCGGCGGGAGCGCGCCGCGGGTCTAGTCACGAGCGTGATCGCCTTTGTTGGTAAGGCGATTGCTCATAGGGCGTGCCGCGGGTTACTCCTCACGCTGCCGTCGCCACCGGGTTGTCCGGACGGACGTTTGGGCGTGGTGTCAGTCGTCGAGGACGGCCAGGGACCAGCACCAGCCGGCCAGCTCGCGGGCGATCGCGGCGTTGGCGATCACCGGTGTCTTCTTCCGCTCGAGGAAGCTGAGCCAGCGCTGGTGCAGGCGCCGGTTGCCGGCGTGACCGCGGGTCGCGGCCAGTGCCGGCGCCCGGTCCCAGCGGCGGCGCAGATCGAGACCAGGGACCCGGTAGGGCGCGCGGTGATGCCACGCGGCCTCGATCAGCAGCCGGCGGGCGTGCCCGTTGCCGGTCTTGGTCAACCCGCCCTGCGCCCGCGACTGCCCCGAGGAGTGCTCGGTCGGGACCATGCCGAGGTAGGCGCCGATGCTGCGCCCGGTCAGCCGCTGCCAGTCACCAATCTCGACCGCGAGGGAGAACGCGGTCAGCGTCGACACGCCGCGTAGGCAGCCCAGCCGGTGCACGACCGGCGTGAACGGCGAGTCGGCGGCCATCACCGCGATCGCCGCGTCGAGCCGATCCCGGCGTGCCACGGTGGCCAACATCGTCTCGTAAGCGGACTCGTAGGCCAGCTGCAAACCCACCAGTTCGAAGCGCTGCTGCCGCAGCCACCTGTCGTGCACCCCGGTCCAGGCCTTTCCGCCGCAGTAGACGATCCCCTGTCGCAGCAGCAGTTTCGAGACCCGATGCCGCGCCGCCATCAGATCGCCGCGACAATCCTCACGGGCCCGCACCAGATCCCGCGCAGCCTCCTGCTCAACACTCGGAACAGTGACCGCGGTGATCTCGCCCAGATGCAACAACCGAGCCAGATGCAACGCATCGCGAGCATCGGTCTTGACCCGATCACCGGGCGGACGCTGCAGCTTCGACGGCGCCGCGACCACACATTCGACCCCGGCCGCGAGCAGGAACCGGGCTAACCCGAACCCGGTCGGCCCAGCCTCATACGTCGCCCTCACCGGCCCCGGCAACGACGCGACCCACGCCGCGATCTCACCGCGATCCGGAGTCAACTTACGACGATGCAGCTCACCGGTCAGCCCATCGATCGCCGCCCCGGCGACCGAACGGGCATGAACGTCCAGCCCAACACTCGTACGCTGAAACACCACTGGGGCCTCCCACGTCTGCGGCTCTACCGGCCAGGACCACCCTGCGTCGGCAACCCACGTTCACACGTGCGCGAGGCCCCAGCCATGACCCCCATACCGTCTAGTGTCCCGACTTCGCTACTGGCCGGTCGCGGCGGCGTTCGTGTTCGTGCTCTGCCCGGCGAGTCCTGCCGATGCGCACGCGTCCCTGCTCAGCAGCACTCCGGCGGCGGGCTACTCGGTGTCGCGCAGCCCGGCCGTACTGACGCTCGTCTTCGACCAGCCGGTCACCTTGCGGGGGACCGCACTGCGGGTGACCGGTGCGGCCGGCCCGGTCGCATTGGGACGCGCGCAACTGTCGAACGGCGAACGGTGGCTCACCGCCCGCGTCGTCTCGCCGCTCGCCACCGGGCAATACACCGTGAACTGGCAGGTCGTTGCCGAGGACGGCGATGTGGTCGGCGGCAACTACACGTTCGCGGTCGGCGTCCCCGTAGCGGGGCAGGACCGTGGCGGCACCGGCACCCGCGGACTGATCTGGGCGGCGATCCTGCGCTGGGTCCTGTTCGCCGCTCTCTCGGTCGCACTGGGCGGGCTGGTCGGGCAGTGGATTGCCGCGCGGGTGATCCGCAAGGCGGCGGCCGCCGGCGGGCGACTGCGGCCCGTTCGGGCACCGGTCGCATCGGCCAGCGCGGTCGGCGCGGTGGCCGGGATCGGGCTGGCCGCTCACCTGCTCGGCTCCGGCAATGTCGCGTCCGGACTGGTGCACCTGTCGATCCCCGCGCTGCTGCACAGCGGTCCCGGACGGGTGAGCGCTGTCGAGGTGGCCGCGTTCACCGTGGCTGCGGCGTTGGCGTCCCGGCGACGGCTGGCACCCGGTGCCGCCCTGGCGCTGCTCGTGGTGGTCGGCGCCGAAGGACGGCGCAGCCACCTGCGCGAGATCGGGGCGCCCCGGGCGACCTGCTGCTGATCGTCCACCTGACTACGGCGGCGATCTGGCTCGGCACCCTCTCGCACGTCCTGGCGACGGCGTGGACGTGGCGGGCGAACCGGGCGGCCGCGCATCGCGTCCTCACCGAATACGCCCGGGTGGCCCTGGTGCTGCTGTGCGTGGCCGCAACCGGAGCGGTGTCGGCGGTGATGGCGCTGCCCCGGGCATCGGCGCTGACCACGACCGGGTACGGCCGGTTGCTCGACGCCAAGATCGTGATCGTCGCTGTCGTCGTGGGATGTGCCCTGGCCGCGCGGCGGCGGCTGCGTCTCACCAGCCCGCTGCGCAGCGGCAGCGCCGAGATAGCCCAGCCGGGACGGGCCGCGCGCGCCGAACGGTTCCTGCTCGGTGGCGTCCTGGCCGTGACCGCGGTGCTGGTCTCGGTCGCCGTGCCGGGCGCGCCGGATGTGTCGGCGTTGCCGCCGCCGTCGCCCACGGGGCCGGTCGTCCGGCTCGCCGCTCTGGACGGTGAGGTCACCGTCGACATCACCGCCAGCGACGGCCAACTCGAGGTTCGCACCAGCGTCCCCGACCCCGGCGACGGCCGCGGCACCTCCACGGACGTGAGCGCCCGGCTCGGGCAGCAGGCCGTTGCGCTGCGGCGCTGCGGCCCGGGGTGCTTCGTCGGCCCGGCCCAATGGGCGCGCGGGTCGAACCCGGTTGCCGTCACGGCCGCGTCGAGGACGTGGCTCGGCGGTACCGCGACGTTCCGCGTGCCGTGGCCCCCGGTGACCGACGCCCGCCTGCTGGCCCGGGTGGTGGCCGCGATGCGCGCCACGCCGCGCGTGACCGTGCATGAGGCGGTCACGAGCAACACGTCCGGGCCGGCACCGCTGGTCGACACGCACACCCTCAGCGGGCCGGACTTCGTCTCGGTCGAGCCGTATGGAGACGCTGCGAACCTCGCCGTCACCGTCGTCAAGCGCGACGCTGGAACGACCGACGTCGCGTTCGCCATGCCGGACCAGAGCTACTTCTTCGAACTGACGATCGGCGCGAGCCGTCGCATCGAGGGCGAGGTCGTCACGACGCCCCAGCACCGATACACCCGCACGTTCGACTACCCCGGGCCGTCAAGCTCGGGGCGAGACATACCGGCGCATTAAGTGCCCTATAGCCCAAGATCATTACGGACGTAAGCGCTTCACGAAATGCCGGGTAATCCGCGTGTCGCGCCGACCGACCGTAGCCGCGCTCCTACTCTCCGTCTCGACCGCGCATCGAGGCGCACCCAACATTTCGACCGGCCGGGGTCGCGGAGGCGGCGATGTCACGTCCACCACTCGCGGTGCTGTTCGGGGGGGTTGTAGCGCTGGCGATCGTGCTGTGCGCGCTCACCGGCTGCGGCAGGGGACGTGATAGATCCTCGGAATCACCGAGCGTCGTACCCGTGGCTCCGGTCGCGGGTACGGCCGAGCACGTCTACGGACCGGGCCCGCCGGCTGCCGGCGCCACGCGGATCGCGCTGCGGCCGCAACAGCCGCCCTTCTCCGACCCTCGCCTGATCGCGCTCGCCGAGGCGAGGGCCGTCTGCGCGTTCGACTGGCATCAGACGCTGGCCACCCGGGTCGAGCAGGCGCGGGCGTACGCCTCCCCGGCCTACCAGCAGGCACTCGCACCGTCCCCGGCTGACGAGGTCAACTGGCAGCGCACCCAACGCGACCGCGAATCGGCCAGCTGCGCCGTGGCCGGCTCGCTCGCGGTGCCGAACGCGCCGAACACGCCCACCGTCCAGTTCGAGCGGGTCGAGATGACGCAGCGGGTCAGCGTCGGTAGCAGGTCACCCAGCTCCCAGCCCTTTGCCGTGCTCTACCGGATCGAACGGCAGGCCGACGGGCGATGGCTCGTCGGTGCCGATGGTGAGGGCGGCTGATGCTCCGGATCGCCTTCGGCCTGCTCGCGCTCGGAACGGGCGCGTTGCTGTTCGTGCCGGTGGTGTTCGGAGCGGCGTCGGGTGCATCCGCGGTTGGCAATCCGGTCGCAGCCGGCGCTTCCTGCACGGTTGCCGCGGGCGGCGCCGCGACGCCCTTGACGATCAACGGCATCAACCTCTCACCCGATCAGATGCACAACGCGCAGGTGATCGTCGCCGTGGTGAAGGCGCGCAAGCTGCCACAGCAGGCCGCCCCGATCGCGCTGATGACCGCGATGCAGGAAAGCGCCCTCACCGTCGTCGACCACGGTGACACGGCCGGCCCGGACTCGCGAGGGCTCTTCCAGCAACGCGACTCGTGGGGCCCGCTCAGCGTCCGGATGGACCCGGCGCAATCGACGGGCCTGTTCCTCGACCGGCTGGTAATGGTCAGCGGCTGGCCGACGATGGACCCGGTCGCCGCCGCCCACGACGTGCAGCGCAACAGCAACGCTGAGGACTACCGCAAGTGGGTGCCGATGTCGCAGGCGCTCGCGGGCGCGCTCCTGGCCAACGATCCCTCGCAGGTGACGTGCACCGGCGGCACGGTCCTTCCCGGCGCCACGCCCAATGCGCGCGCGGCCGTGGTGCTCAAGGCCGCCGGCTCCACGCTCGGCAAGCCGTACTGCTTCGACGGCGGCGACTCGCGTGGCCCGACACACGGCGGTGGCGGCCCGGGTTGCCCGGACGGCACGGTGGGTTACGACTGCTCGGGCCTCGCGCTCTACGCCTGGGCGCAGGCAGGTGTCGAGCTGCCGCACTACTCCGGCGACCAGTACCAGCTTGGCCACAAGGTGCCGATCACCCAGGTGCAGCCAGGTGATCTGGTCTTCCTCGCCAACCAGAGCGAGGGCATCCATCACGTCGCGATCATCTGGTCGGTCAGCGCCGGGACGACCACCGGCGCCGGCCAGATCATCGAGGCCCAGGACTTCAACGTGCCCGTCCACGTCCGGCCGTGGAAGGGCGTCAACGAACCGGAGGTCATGCCCTATGCCGTGCGACTTGCTGGCTGACAACCGAACCCGACCGAGGAGGTGCCCCGAATGAAATCGCTCATCATGTCCGCGACGGCCCACCTGTACGCCGCCGCTCCTGGCGGCGCGTCGCGCTGTTCGAAGAAGCCGGTGACCATCAACATCCTGGACGGTGCCGGCGCTCCCGGGCTGACCGCGCTGCAGCACCTGATCAACATCGCTGCGGTGATCGTCATCAGCCTGGCCGCGCTGTGCTGTCTGGGTGGCCTGTCTTGGATCCCGCTCGGCAAGACCATCGGCGTGCACGGATCCGGTCAGCACGGCCGGATCATGGTCGTGGGCGGCCTGGCCGTGGCGTTCATCGTCGGGCTCATCGCCGTGCTGATCAACCTGGCCTACAGCTGGGGCTCGGGAGTGTCCTGCTGATGGCTCGCTACCCGGGCCAGCACCCTCGCCGGTGGCCGTTCGTCCTGATCGGCGCCGCCGTTGCGATGCTGGCTGGCCTCGGGGCCGGGCGCATGATCTCCGGCGAGGCATCCGGCTCACCGCCGAGCACCGCCGCGGTGTGCGCGGGCGGGCGCGACGGCGCGGGACGCCAGGCGGCCGCCGTTTGCCTGGTGTCCTCGTACTTCTCGCTGGAGAACGTCGCGGCGGACGTGCGCAGTACGAAGCTCGCCGGCCTGGTGCTGCCCGGCGCGCTCGACGCGGCGCGCGGCTCGTACAAGGCGCTCGATGCGAAGGTCTCGACGGAGTACGCGGCGGTGGCCGCGACCAACCTGACGGCGAACCGGTCCGGCGATTCGGTGGCCGGGCAGGCGTGGGTGGCGTTCGTCGACGAGTACAAGGACGGATCGGCCCCGCTCGCGCAATGGTGGATCACCAGCTTCGATCTGCGCTGGCAGGGCGGGCGCTGGTGGCTGGCGGGTGGCGTCGACACCGAGGTGGACGCGACGCCGCCGACCTCGGGCGCGGCGCCGCGCACCGGATTCGGCCCGGGCTGGGAGCCGGTGGGCCGTGCCTAGTCGCCAACCGCACGCGATCCTGCAACTCTCGCCGTCGCTACGACGCCGGAGGTTGCACGATCGGTTGGTTGTTGCGGTTGTGGCTTTGCTCGCCTTCCTGATTGGGACGGTGGCGCTGGGCGCGCACAGCGCAGTCGCCGATCCGTCCACCGACTGGCAGGTCACGCCGACGGCTGGGCTGCAGTACGCGGCAGACGAGAACGGCGTGCGCTACCCGTACGTCGTCATGCCGACGGGCGGGCGCTGGTATCTCGAGTGCCCGATGCAACTTGACGCGTCCACCCACACGCTGACCCCGTCGATGAGCCTGAACATGGACCGCGACCGGTGCGGCAACGACCAGGGAGCGACGCACTCGTTCAACGGCTCGGCCTGGAAGACGACCACGCTGGCATCCGTACGGGTCGATCCGGACGACGTGCGTTGCGGGCAACTGCTCGCCCACCGGGCCGACGCGATCCCGCCCGACGCGGTGTCGCCGGTGTTCTGCAGCGACCGGGTGCTCGTCTACCCGACGCTGAACAACTCCCTGGCGCACGCGCTGGCGACGTGGTGGCCGGACGACGTGTTCGACACCTGTCCGCCGCCGAAGAACCGATCGAGCCTGGCCTGCGGGCGCCTCGACGACGGCAAGGGCGCAACGGTCGCGTTCCAGTGGTGGCACAACGACGGGCACGGCGGGGCGGACTGCGCGCACATCCCGATGGATCATGTGCCGCTGTCGATCGCGTCGTGGGCAGCGGGCGACCCCAACCGGCTGCAGGAGGCGTGCCGGCTGCTCAACAACTACCTGGTCGGCGCCGCGCTGCCGTTCGTGCCGAGCGTCGACATGCTCAGCGCGGTCCGGCAGGCGCTGCAGGAGTCGGGCCCGGCCAAGCAGCCGCCGTGGGGCCACGCGGTTCGCGGCAAGGACGTCAAGACGTCCACGAAGCTCGACTGGAACGTCGTCGCCGGCACGGTGGGCGGCTGCCTGCTCGGCGGTACGGCCGGCAGTGTCGTCGGCGGCCCGGGCGGCCTGGTGATCGGATGTGCCGCGGGTGGCATCGCGGGCGCCGCCGCGGTGAACTGGCTGGAGGGCAAGGACTGCGCGCTCACCAGCTGGCACTGCATCGTGAACGCCGTCTCGCGCTGGATGGCCAACGGCCTCGTTGACGAGCTGAAGTTCGCCTTGAACCAACTGGTACATGGGCTGAATCCGTCGACCCTGTTCGCGCAGGACATCTTCATCCGGCTCTGGCTGGTGCTTGCCCTCATCTCGGCGCTGCTCGCGATGCTCTACGCGCTGCTCTCGCTGGGCGTGTCGATGGCCGTGCTGCGCCCGTCCATTGCCATGACGACCGTGCGCAACATCGCCATCTGGGGCTGGGGACTGGCCGTGGCCATCCCGTTCATCAAGCTGATCCTGGCCGCGGTCGACGGGCTGACGACGGCGATCACCACCGTCGGCGCCGGGTCGAGCTGGCCCGATCTGGCGGCACGCTTCCAGTCCGTGCTCGGCGCCTCGCTGGGCGCGAGCGTGCCGTCGGCTTCGGACGTGACGGTGAGCATCCTGCTGTTCCTCATGCTCATCGTCGGCGGCGTCGCCGCATTGTTCCTGGCCGCCTACGCGTTGGGCCGCTCCGCGGGGATTGCCCTTGCCACGCTGGGTATTCCGATCGCGCTGGCCGGCATCGTCGGTCCTCCGGCGTTGCGCCGCGGACCGCAGGTGACGCTCGCGACGCTGTTCGGGCTGATCCTGTTCAAGCCGCTGGTGGCCGTCGTCTTCCTGCTCGGCATCGGCCTGATGGGCTCGGGTGGCTCGCTGGCCGCGTTCATGATCGGCGTGCTCTGTGTACTGGGTGCGGCCTTCGCGCCGTGGAAGATCATCCGGCTGTTCGGCGCCGGCATCGACCACGTCGCGCACGGCGCGGCCGGGCACACCGCGGTCGTGGCAGGTGCCGCGGCAACGTCGAGCGGGGCGCGCACCCTCTACCAGCAGTCGCGCGGAATGTGGCGCAGCGGCGGCGCAACGTCCACCCGGGACGCGGGCACCTCGGCCCCGCCGGTCAGCGTCCCGCCGGCCAGCGCCCCGGCGAGCAGTGCCGCCGGTCCGATCCTCGCCGGCACCGTTCTCGGCTCGTCCGTGCGCGCCGCCCAGCCGCACGCAGCGATGGGGCGCAACGGCGCCGCGGACCGCGCTCACGACAACCCGGCGCCCGCCGCGCCGGCACCGCCTCGCGTCGCCCAATCGCCACCGGCCGAAACACCGGCGCCACCCGCATCCGCGCCGCCGCGAACCACCGCATCTGACGTCGTCGTACGCAACCGGGGAGCTGACACATGACAGCGCCACAGCCGAAGCACTACACGTTCGGGCCGCGCGAGCCGGGCGGGCTGATCCTCGGCCAGTCCGGCGGCCAGCTGCTGATCATCGCCGGTGTGCTCGGCATGTTCCTCACCGTGCTGACGCCGGGCCTCGCGCTCGGCGCACGCGCGATCCTCGTCGTGATCATGGGACTGATGCTCGCTTTCGGCTGGATGCCCGTGTACCTGGGATTGCCGCCGATCCACTGGACGCGCCTGCTCGTCTCGTCCCGGTTGCAACGGTGGAGCGGGCAGGTCGACTACCGAGGAGGTCTGTTCCGGATGCATGACGACGAATGCGAGGTTCCCGCCGCCCGCCTGCCCGGGCTGCTCGGCGCGACGCGCTGGCTCGAGCTCGCCACCGGGCCGTCGTCGCCGCCGATCGGTCTGTGGCACGACCACCGCGAGCACACCTACACCGCCGTGCTCGTCCTGGAGGGCAGCACGTTTCACCTGCTCGAGACCGAGGAGCAGGAGCGGCGCGAGGGCGCGTACGGCCGGATGCTCGCAGCGCTGTGCGACTCGTCGCGCCATCTCAAGCGGATGCAGATCCTCGAACGGACGGTGCCCGACACCGGCGACACCTTGCACCGCGACTACACCTCGCGGGCCACGCACCTGGTGCGCCCGGACCAGCCCACACCACCGCAGGCGGCGATCGACTCGTACGAGGCGGTCATCGCCGCGGCCGGGCCGGTCGGTCAGCGCCATGAGACGTACGTGGCTGTATGCCTGGACGCCAAGTCCGCGGCGCGCGACATCGCCCGCGCGGGAGGTGGCGACCGGGGCGCCGCCGCGGTGGTCGATCGCGAGATCCGCAGGCTGTCGGCCGATCTCGTCTCGGCGGGCGTCAAGGTGCACGGGTACGCGCCGCCGCGCCAGCTCGCCTACATCCTGCGCACCGCGTTCGACCCGGCGGTGACGCCATTGGTCGACCAGCGCGGTGGCGCGGAGTCCGACATCCCGGGTGGCTCGCCCGGGCTCGCGTCCGGCGTCGACCCGCGGCAGGCCGGTCCGGCGCATGCGAAGTCTCTGTGGTCGGCGTACCGCACCGACTCGGGATGGCATCGCGGGTTCTGGGTCGCCGAGTGGCCGCGCAAGGCGGCGCCGTCGGCGTTCCTCACGCCGCTGCTGCTGTTCTGCCGGTACCGGCGGGCCGTCTCGCTGACGTTCGAGCCGCGGTCGGTGCGGACGTCCGCGCGCCGGCTGGACAAGAAGGCCGACCGCAACGAGGGGGAGGAGGGCCTGCGCGCATGGCTGCGCCTGCGGCGCAAGAAGCGGGCGTCGGTCACCAAGACCCATCTCGAACGTCGCGAGGAGGCACTGCTCAGCGGCGAGGGCATGCTCTCGGTACGGGCGTTCGTGGTCGTCACGGCCACCAGCCCAGAGGAGCTCGACGCCGCCGAGCATGACGTGATGAGCCTGGCCCAGCAGTCACAGCTCGAACTGCAGCCGATGTACAACGCACACGACCAGGCGTTCGCGGTCGGCGCCGTGCCAATGGCGAGGTCGCTGTGATTGCGCCGCCGTCTGTTGCCTTCGCGGGTGGGCAGTTACGGCGCGGGTGGGCACTTTCAAGTGCCCACCTGGCGCCGAACTGCCCACCGGCGGGCTCATCCCACGCCCGGCCGGGCCGGGCCGTCGGCACGGAGGGGGCGTACCTATGAGAAACAAGCGCCGGCGCGAGGTCGAGGAGCCGGGGGCCCACCCGGACTGGGCATCCGACGACGACCGGACGCTGCGCCGCAACCAGCGAAGCCTGCGCCGGGAGTCGGTGCGCGATCTCGCCGCGCTGACCAGCGGTACCCGGTTCCTCGGGTACGGCCCGCCCGGGCCGGCCGGGGGGACGGTATGGCTGCGCGAGAAGCGTCCGCCCCTGGACGAGACGACCGACCAGCTCGCCGGCACGTACCCGTTCGTGGCCGGATCAGGGCTGCCGTACTTCGGGCAGTACCACGGCGTGAACCGCCTGTCCGGCTCGGCGTGGGGATGGGACGGCCAGGTCGCCTACAAGCAGCGCATCGTGTCCAACCCGGCGATGGTCATCTACGGCGTGATCGGTTCGGGAAAGTCGATGGGCGCGAAGTCGATCCTGTGGCGGGGCATGCCGTTCGGCCGCAAGTGGGCCGTGCCCGGCGACATCCGCGGCGAGTACACCCGGTTGTGCCGCGCGGCGGGCGGCGAGCCGATCGTGCTCGGCCCCGGTTCACCGATGCGCTTCTCGCCGCTGGCCACTCCCGCCCGCCCGGACGGCATCCACGAGGGATTCTGGCGCGAGACGATCGCGAACCACCGGGCCACCACGTTGTCGTCGCTGGCCAAGGCGGCGCTGCAGCGCGAGCTCTCCCCGTCGGAGCGAACGGCGCTCGACCTCGCTCTGCGCGACGCGGTGCACGACGACGGCGACTCGACGCGATGGCGCCAGCCGACGCTCGGCGACATCTGCACCTGGCTGCTCGACCCGCCGCGTGACGTACTCGGCCGCGAGCTGATCCCCAACGTCGGCCGGTTCATCGACGAGACGTACGACCTCGCGCTGACGATGCGCCTGCTCGTGCGCGGCGTGTTCGCCGGAGTGCTCGACGTCGACACCGACGCCACGATCGACACGAGCCGGCCGGCGGTCGTCGTCGACCTGTCAAGGCTGCAACTCGACGACGCGTCGCTGGCGCTGGTGGTCACCTGCACGCAGGCGGCGATCGAGCTAGGCGTCCAGTTCGACCCGGCGGTGTGGACGATCTGCTACGACGAGGTCTGGCGCTACATGCGCTTCTACGGGCTGATCGGCCGGTTGGCCAACCGGATCAAGGTGGTGCGCGACCTGGTCGGCGGCATCCCGCTGATGATCGCGCACCGCCCGTCGGACTGGCAGACCGGCGACCCGCGCCTGGACTCCATCGCCGAGGGCATGCTCAAGGACATCGACGTGCACGTGCTGCACCGGCAGTCCGCCATCGAGGGCGAGGCGGCGGGACGGATGCTCAGCCTCACGTCCACGGTCGTCGACATGCTCACCAGCCTGGACCAGGGCTCGGCCGTCTGGCGAGTGGTCGACCGCAAGGGCATCAGCCATCACCTCGTCGTCGACCACGTGATCGATTCGGGTGGCGCCGAGTGGCCGATCATGCAGACTGATTCCGCACTCATCGACGACTACCGCCAGATCGCCGACGCGGGCCGGCAGATGGCCACCCTGATGGACAAGCAACGCCAGGTCCCAGCGGCCTGAGAGGAGCGCGCTCATGAGTGTCAGCACCGAGCACGGCGCCCGTCCCGTTCCGTTACCGAACGCGGCGGCCCCGTTCACGGTCGTCGCGCAGGCGAACGGGCACGACGCCCTGCGTCCGGCCGAACTGCGCGGTCCGGTGGCGCCATTGCCGGAGGGCCGCCCGGCGCTACTCGAACTGGCGCGCCGACCCGTGCGCCGCGGCGCGATCGTGCCCGTCGTCGGCTGGGAGGGCGGCGTCGGCCGCACGACCGTGACCCGGATGCTGGCGGCCGCCTTCGCCGACATTCGCGGCGAGGACCCTCTCATCGTCGACGCGGTGCCGATGTGGGGCGCGCTGACCGCCGGCGCCGACCAGGTGGGCGAGTTCTGCGCAGCCGACCTCGCGGCGATGCCGTGGCCGATCCCGCCCGCGGTCCTGCCCCGCCTGATGACGACGATCGGCGGGATGCCGCTGCTGCCCGGGCCGTCGCCCATCCGGGGAATGCTCGCCGATCCCGCGGCCCTGCTCACCGCGGTGGCCCGCATCTCATCCATCGCCAGGCTGACGTTCGTCGACACCGTGGCCGACGTCGCCGGCTCGCCGACCGGCGACCTGCTGCGCGATCCGTCCTCGTCGGTGGTCTGGGTCGCGTCGGCGACGCGGGCCGGCCTGTGGGGAATCGCCGAGGCGCTGACCTACTTCCGGGTGGCCGGCGCCGAACACATCGCCCGCCGGTCGGTCGTCGCGGTGGTGGGCGGACGCCGGCACTGGCCGCCGGACGCTGCCGCGGCAGAGGCGCAGGTCGCCGGTCTCGGCGTCGAGACGGTCCGCGTCCCGCACAGCGCCAAGCCACTGACGGATTCCCGCTGCCGGGCCAGCGCCGAGCGCCTGCTCGCCGCAGTCGTCGCGCGGGCCAGCTGATGGCCCGCGGCAAACGCACGCCGCCGGCGATGCGTTCGGCTGATCTGGCGATCATCACCCTGGGCGCAGCGGTGTTCCTGCTCGTGCTCGGGGCCCTGATCGCCGTGGGCCTGGCGTCGCTGCTGTTCGGCGGCGGATGGGTGTGGCCCGACGGCGTGTCCGGTGCGGTGCGCGAGGTCGGCGCGCTCGCCGGCGGCGATCCCACGCGCGGGCTCGCTGCGGCCAACATCCGGCGCGTGCCCAGCGTCGGCGCCGTATGGCCGATCGTGGTGTTCGTCGAGATCATCGCCCTCGCGGTGGCGCTGATGCTCGCCCGGGCGGTGGCGCCGATGCGGCCATCCGGCGAGCGCACCGGTTTCGCCGGGCGCGCCGACGCGGCGGCGGTGCTCGGCCGCGGGCAGCTGCCCGGACGGCGTATCGGCAAGACCTCTCGTCCGCGCGAGGGCTGGTTGCTCGGCAAGACCCGGCATGCACGCGGGCTCGACCTGTGGGTGCCCTTCGATCGGATGGCCGGCGTCATGGGCCCGTCCCGTCCGGACGACACCGGAGACGTTCTGGCCCAGGCCGATCTCGCCGCGCCCGGCGGGCTGCTGCGGGTGTGTACCGATCCGGACGACCTGCTCGTGTCACTGACCCAGCGGTCGAACGACGAGCGGCCGGTCTACGTCTGCGATCCGTCCGGGCTGCTGCCGGGACTGCCGCCACTGGTGTGGGATCCGCTCGGCGGCTGCATCGACTCCACTGGCGCCACCCGGCGGGCAGTGGCGTTCGCGGCCGGCACGGTGCTGAGCGCCGCGGCAGCGAGCGGCGACGGCGTCGGTGCCCGCTTCTACGCCGCCGAGGCCGCGAAGGTGTTGCAGGGTTACTTCCTGGCCGCGGCGCTGACCGGGCGCAGGCTCGACCACGTCATGGAATGGGTGGCCGATCCGCTTCGCGACGAGACCGCCGCGACGATCCTGACCGAGCACCCCCATGCTGAAACGCACTGGGCCGGCCTGCTGCAGGGGGCGCTGCGCGCTTCGCCGAACACCGTCGCGACCGTGCAGCACGCGATGCGGCCGTTCATGCACCGCGAGGTCGCGCGCCGTTGCACGCCGAGCCATCGCCAGCCGGTCACGAAGATCGCTGACGTGCTGCGCCAGGGCGGCACGATCTACCTGCTCGGTCAGGACGATGTGTACGCGTCGGTGTCACCGCTGTTCACGGCGATCACCGAGAACGTGCTCGATGTCGCCGAGCAAGCCTTCACCGCCGACCCGGCGAACACGCGGCGGTTCACGGTCACGGTCGACCATCTGCCGATGACCGCGCCCATCCCGACACTGCCGAAGCGGCTGGCCAGCGGATCCCGGCGCGGACTGTCGATGGTGTGGTCGGCACCGCACTGGCGGCAGCTGCTGACGTGTTACGGCGATACCGTCGCCCAGTCCATCACCCGCAGCACCGACGTCCTGGTGTTACTTGATTCCGACGCGCCCGACTGGGTGAACGCGCCGACCTGGGCGCATCCCGAGTCAGCGCAGGCTGTCGTGGTGGTCGGGGCGAGCCCGCCGATCATCGCCCGGTTGCGGCGATCCGCTGACGACGCGTCGCTGCGCGCCGACCTGGAAGGCGCCCGCGCCCGGTTGGCCGACCATCCGGCGCGGCGGATCTGGCGCTGGGATCCGTCGGTCGCGGCGATCACCGTGGCCCGCGAGCAGGGGCTGCACGCCGAGTCCAAGGGGCTTGTCACCTACCGGAAGTTTGGTGACGCTGGACGCGAGACGTTCAGCTGAAGGGGAGGGCCGGAACGGTATGACCGAGGAGGGCGGTTCGACCCGCCAGCCCGACGAGCGGCAACCCGACAGGCCGCGCCTGGGCATGACGCCACGGCACGGCCCGGATGTGATTCCGGGCGAGGAGAACACGCCCGGACAGTCGACTGCCGCAAGGCTCGCCCGCTCGCGCAAGCTGTACCCGGGACGGATGAGCCCCGAGCAGCGCGATCTTCGTGATCAGTACCGCGCGGAGCGGCGCAGCGGCAAGACGCTCGATCGCCTTGCCCGGGTGGGTACCCGCACCCTGCACGACCGGCGGCTGCCGCATTCGGCCGGCCAGCTCGACCACCTGGTGATCGCCGGCTCGGGCATCTACCTGGTGAACACCGTCGCGGTTGGCAGCCGGCGTCCGCTCCAATGGATCGGCGGCAAACCATGCGTCGACGGCCAGACGCTCACCGGCCTCGCCGACTTCAGCCTGGCCGCCGCCGACGAGGTGGCAACGACCGTGGCCGGCGACCTCGACCCGGGCTGGACAGTCGCCGTGTTCCCGATCATCACCATCGTCGGCGACCGGTTCGGGCTGCACGTCGACGACGGCGTCGAACTGGTCGGGGTGGGCCGGCTGGCCGAGCGGATCATGTACCGCCAGCCGCTGCTCGACCCCGTCGAGCTCGCCCTGCTCGGCGATGCCACGGCGCGGGCCTGCCCGCCTGCCCCGGCTTGATCCCTGGGGCGGAGCCGGCACTGGGAGCCGGCCGCGGTGCCGCCGGGCGGTCCCAGTGGCGCCGCGTGCCGGACTAACGCCGCCGTTTCGCTTGATCATCTCTGGCGTAGCCGCGTGTGGTGGCGGCTGTGGCAGAGATGATCAAGATCAGCGGGTGGGTCGAGCCGGTTCCCGGAGCGACCGGACTAACCGGAGCGGTTGGAGCGACTCGACCAACCGGAGCGACCGGACTGACCGTCAGCGCCACCACGGTCTGTCGTGCTGCTCGGACACCTCCTTGACCGGTTCGACGAGCCGCGTCCGGAACTGGCTGAGGTCGACGAGGTATTCGTTCGACCAGAAGATCCGGCGCGCGAAGGCGCTTTCGGTGGCATCCGCGCCGTCGGCGATGATCTCGCGCACGGCGTCGTCGGTGCGGGCCTGGTGCAGGTACGGCGCCCCGAGGCCCGGAACCGGCGCGGCGGAATCGCCGAGGACGTCGGCCAGCCGCAGGTACCACGTTTGCAGCCGCCCCGCTTCGGCCTCCAGTCGGCGCGATGGTGCGGTCAGGCGCGAGGGTGGTTCGCCATCACCGACATGGTGCAGCGTGCCGATCGCGTCCGCGACGAAGTGCAGTTGGCCGACGCCGTTGGCGAGCATCGTCACGTTCGTCAGCGGGGCGTGCTTGGCGCCCCGCTCGGCCAGGTACTGGCGAAGCGCGTCGTCGAGGCGCAGCGCCGACGCCCTTGTCCGGGCGTGTGCGGCGACGGGTTGCGGCCCGGCCTGCATCGTGTACCCGACCGCCGCGACGAGGTAGTCGGCCGCGGACCGGTAACCGTCCGCGAGCGCCCGGCCGAGAGCGGCCGCCGCACCGCGCGGCCAGAAGAGCACGCCGACGGCGAGACTCGCGGCGCAGCCGAGCGCGACGTCTTCGACGCGCAGCAAGCCGACCTTCCAGCCGACCGGAACGATGATGTTGAACAGGATGATGACGACGACGGTGAAGCCGGCCTGCCCGGCGACGAATGACACCGCATCCGGGGCGAACCCGGCCACGAACACGGCCACCGGGAGCAACGGCCACAGCACGTTCGGGTTCGTGCCGATGGCCTCCAGCAGCACGCCCCCGACCGCGAAGCCGATCACTGTGCCGCCCAGCGCGCGCAGCACCGTCGAGCCGGTCGAGAGCGCATTCGACCGCAGCACTGACATCGCCCCCAGCACCACCCAGAAGCCGTGCTGCACTCCGACGATCTCCGCGATGAGGACGGCACTCGCGAGCCCCGCGGCTCCGCGCAAGCTGTTGTGCAGCCACACCGAATGACGGTCCAGGTGTCCGGCGGCGACGCGCTCGGCCGCGGTCAGCGCGCCCAGCCACGGACCGGGCGGCCGCTGCCCGGTCAGCCGGGCAAGCAGTGGCCGCGCATCGGCCGCCGCGATCGCCGACACCGTCTGCCCGACCAGCGACGCCGCGTACCCGATCTGATGCGCCGGCGAAGGCGCGCTGAGCGGATGTTCGGCGATCGCCTCGCGTTCCTCGGCCAGGCGGGCCATGCAGTCCGCGAGATCGGGGCAGGAGTGTCCGTGCGACCCGTCGTGGTGCGTCAGCAGGCAGGCCGAAGCGACCAGGACGTCGGCTGCTGCCGTGTACGCGTCGCGAGTGCCCGCTGAACGCGTCGAACCCGCGGCCGACACCACCGTGTGCAGCGACTCGAGGAGGTCGACGAGCCGCACGAGCAGGCGACTACCCGTCGTGAGCCCGACCGGGCGAAACGTCGTGCCATGAAACGTCTTTCGCAACTTGCCCAGTGCCGAACGCGCCGCGTCGCGTGCGTCGTCGCCGGGCTCCGCCGTCGCGAGCAGCGCGGCCAGGGTGCGGCTCATCTCGGCGGTGCGCGTTCGCAGTTCGTGGTGCTGGCGCGGCGGCCAGATGAGCATGACCGCCGGGACGGCTGCGGCGACGGAAAGGCCCCAGCCGGCAAGCCGAGGCGGGATGTCCGACACGCCGCCGGGCAGCATGACGGGCAGCGTGAACGTCAGCAGCGCGGCGCGTCCGGCCGCTGCGGTCGCGGAACTGATGACGCCCGCGAACAGCACGCCAAAGGCGACCACTGCCATGGCGACCACCGCGAGCCACTCCGGACGCGATGCGAGGGTGCCGATCGTGACCAGCGCCGCGCCGAAGACGCCGAGCATCGTGTAACCGGCGAGTCGCCCGGAGACGCTGCCGGGAAAGTCGACGAGCAGCATCTGCGCGAAGCATCCGAACGCGGCGAACGTAGCGATCTGCGAATCACCCACCACCTGCGAGGCGAACGCGAATACCCCAGGCATCACGATGGCAGCACGTATCGCTCGATGTAGCGCGTACCAGTCCGGATCGCGCGCCCGGATGGCGTCGATGATCCTTTGTCGGTACATCTGCGTCCTGCCCCGATGACAGCAGTGGATGAGACGGCCGAGCGTCAACCTATTCCCCCAGCCGCCACCCCCGGGGGAGCATGTGCCACATGGTCGGCGCCGTGTTCCTCGCGCTGCTGTCGGCATTCCTGTGCGCGGTGGCGATGGTGGCGCAGCAGCGGGCCGCCTTCGCCGTGCCGGACGAGGAATCCGGCAACGTGCGGTTGATCGGCGCGCTCGTGCGCCGGCCGCTGTGGTGGGCCGGCATGGTCGGCGATACCGGCGGCTACCTGGCCCAGGCCGCGGCGTTGGGTCTGGGCTCGCTGCTTCTCGTCCAGCCGTTGCTGGTGACGGCGTTGCTGTTCGCCCTGCCGCTCGGCGCGCATTTCGCGAACCGCACCGTGCTGCCGGCCGACTGGGTGGCCGCCGTCGTGCTGACCGGGTCGCTCGCCTTGTTCGTCATCGTGGGCAACCCGCGCCGCGGATCGGCGCACGGCTCGGTCAGCGCCTGGATGATCGTGATCGCGGTGCTCGCTCCGATCGTCGTTGCCTGTGTGGCTCTCGCTGCCAAGTCGACGGGCACTCGGCGGGCGGCACTGCTCGCGATCTCGGTCGGCGTGCTGTACGGGCTGGTTGCCGTGCTCACCAAAGCGGTCGTCGACCTGCTCGGCCAGGGGCTGATGGCGGTCCTCACGTCGCCGGAGCCGTACGCGCTCGTCGCCTGCGGGATCCTCGGCACCGTGCTGCAGCAATCGGCCTTTCAGGCCGGAGCATTGCAGGCCTCGCTGCCGACGATGACCGTGCTCGAACCCGCGGTGGCCACCGTGCTGGGTATCTCGCTGCTCGGCGAGAAGATCGCGACGGACGGCCTGGGCTGGCTGGCGATTGCGGTCGCCGTCGCCTGCATGATCGCGAGCACCGTGGCGCTGGCCCGATCGTCCGCGCGCGTGGAGGCCAAGGCGGCCGCGGCGGCCGCTAGCCTGCCGGCGTGACGACCGGCTCCGCGGCGACGCCGAGGGCCGGCCGCCGCCGGATCCGCATACCGAACACGAACGGTGGCAGCGACAGCAGCACGACGGCCACGGCGAGAAGCGCCACGTACGAGACGGGGTTGCCCGTCTTGAGCTGGCTCGGCGGGACGAACCCGAGTACGAACGCGGCGAGGCAGCCGAGCAGCCCGACACCGCAGGTGAGCCAGACGCCGACCAGCCCGCCCGGTATGCGATAGGGCCGCGGAGTGTCGGGTTGCGAGTACCGCAGCTTGATCACGGCCGCAAACATCAACCCGTACATGATGATCACGATCTCGGCGGTGACGGCCGACAGCATCCAGTACGAGGTGCTGACACTCGGAACCAGCAGGAACAGCAGCGCGAACAGCGACCCCGCTATCGCCTGGATCATCAGCAGCAGCACCGGGACATCGTTGGCGTTCGCCCGCGCGAGCCGGCGCGGCGCGTAGCCGTCGTCGGCAACCGTCCGAACTCCCTTGGCCGGCCCGAGGATCCACGGCGACAGGTGCGCAATGCCACCGATCGCGACGATCAGTGCGACCGGGCGCAGCAGCCAGCCAATGTTGAGCTGATCCAATGCGCTGCGGAACAACTCCATGACGCCCGACACGAGGCTGATCTGCTTCTGGGGCAGGACAATCGCGAGGAACAACGAGCCGAGCACCGAGAACAGAACGATCACGACCACGGCGAGACCGATGGCCCGCGGCACGTCCCGGCCGGAGTTTCGCGTCTCGCGGGCATGGAAACCGGCCATCTCCATCCCGGTGAACAGCAGGATGATTCCGCCGAGGAACGCCAGGTTGTTCAACTGGACGTCCGGCACGAGAGCATGGGCCGAGAAGGGGATCTGCGAGTGGTGGCCCTGCAGCAGGAAGGCGGCGCCCAAGCCGACCACGAGAAGGGCCGGCAGGATCGAGCCGGCGATCGTCCCGACCGCGCCGATCCACGCCGATGTCCGCACGCCCCGGAGATTCATCAGTGTCGTCGCCCAGAAGAACACGAGCATGACGGTGACGAGATAGGTCTTGTCGGTGGCCAGGTTCGGGTCGAAGACGTAGGCGAACGTGGCGGCCATGAACGACAGCACGGTCGGGAACCACACCATGTTCTCGGAGTAGTCGCACCAGACGGCAAGAAACCCCGTGCGCCCGCCGAAAGCCTCCTTCACCCACGCGTAGATGCCGCCGTCCTTGCACCAGGCGGTACCGAGTTCGGCTGCCGCCATTGACATCGGGATGAGGAAGACGGCGATCGACAGGGCGAACAGGATCAGCATCGACCAGCCGTACTCGGCCATCACCGGCAGGTTGCGCGCGCTGACGATCGCCGCGACGTTGATCATCGCAAGGGCGAAGATGCCGAGGCGCACGGGTGATTTGGCGCTGGTCATTTCGCGCCCAGCTCGCGCAGGATCGTGTTGATCCGGTCCTGCGTCTGGTCGTCGCTCGACCCGGTGACATAGATGCTGAAGCTCTTGTAGCTGTAGGCCGCGCCGTTTCCGGCTGGGCGGACGAGCACCTCGAAGTTGCGCAGTGCGGCGTCCCGGTCGTCGCGGTTGCTGAACTTGTCGATGACGACGTGGGCGAGGTCGCCGCTCTCGCAGTCGAATGCGATGTCGTAGCGCCGGCTCTCGACCGCCTGGTTGGCCTGCCCGTCCGGAACATTCTCGGTGTGGCAAATATGTAGGCCTTTGGCCTGCATCGCGTGCTCGATCTCGGGGAAGGATCCTCCGGCGAACGCAGCATGCTCGCCGCCGCCGACGACCGTGACCAGCAGCAGCACCGCAAAGACGCCGCCGAGGATGACGACCAGCAGCACCGCCGGAAGCACCAGCGTGCTGACCCGGGCCAGGTGACGTCGCCAGCCGGTCAGGCCGCTGTCTGCGCCGGCTGGACTGACTGGTTCAGGCTCGCCTGCGATGACACCCCCCCGACCGCCTTAGGCACGAACAGCTCGCCAATGGCCGGGATGGCCAGGAAGCCTTCGGCGCCGGCATAGAGCAGGCCGACTCTCGGTAGATCAGTCGGTTGCTGGTAGATCAGCACGCGGGAGAGCCACTCTGGCGAGAACTTGGCGTTGAAGTCCTGCAGCGACTTGATCTGGAAGAACGGGTTGAGCACGCTGATGACACGCTTGGCCATCCGCTGCGAGGCACTGAACTGCACGCCCTCCTGGAAGAGCCGCCCCCACATCGCGAAGTTCATCGACAGTCGCACGACGCCGCGCTCGCGCAACGCGACCGCCGCGCTCGCGATGAGGAATTCGGTCATGCCGTTGGGCGCGTCCGGATCGTGACGCATGAGGTCGAGGGTGTAGCCGAAGTCGCGCCCGTACGCGGGGATCAGCCGCAGGAACCCGCCAGGCACACCGTGCTCGTCCCGCGCGACGCACAGCATGAACTCGGGATTGTGGCCGTCGCCCTCGACGTCCTGGCTCAACGTCATGGTGAAACCGCGCTCGGGTGCCTTGCCGCGCCACTTCTCGCTGATGGCGTTGAGCTGGCGGACGAGGTCAGGTTTCGCGTCGGACTCCCGGACCAGTTCGAACTGGTAGCTGCGACCCACGCGGCGGGTCGCGGCCCGCACGCTCTTCATGGACCGCCCGTCCAGCGTGAACGTGTCGCAATGGATGATCGCCTCGTCGCCGAGGTAGAAGCTGCGGAATCCGCGCGCTGCGTACATCTCGCGATCCGAACCGCGCACTGCGAGGTACGCGATGCGCCACGACCGCTCGTCGCAGAACTGGCTGAATTCGTCGATCACCTTGGGCACGGATGCGGGCGCGCCGATCGGGTCTCCGGAGACAAGCGCGAACCCGCCGACGTAGGTGTAGGCGAGCATCGCCTCGCCGTCCGTCGAGAAGAAGAAGCTCTTGTCGTCACGCAGCGCGAAATAGGCGAGGGTGTCCCAGCCGTAGCGACGAATGAGACGGCGGGCCTGCGCCCAGTCGTCGGACGTGTGCGGGTGCCGGGCACGCAACGGGCGAAACAGCAGTACCAGCAGGCCGATCGCCCCGACGATGCCGAGGGCGAACAGTGCGCGGGGGAAGTACTCGCGGAAGAAGCGGCGCTCGTACGTGTACTGCCCGTCGACGCCGACGAGGCCCTTCGCGATCGTCTCGAAGCCGCCCCAGAAGGTCAGGCCGGGTGTCAGGTGATCACGTTCGACGAGCAGGCTGACGAACCCGAAGACGAACACTGCGCCGAAATACACGGGGATCCGACGCACCAGGCGCAGCAGCGACGGCGGGTCCGACGCCCCGCGGAACAGCTGCCGGTAGTGGACGAGCGCGATCACCATGCCGAGGCTGTACAGCGCGGAGATCGGGTGTGGGCCCTTCAGGATGTTCGTCACCGTGCCGAGCGCGAACAGCACGAGGCACAACTGCCACGCGGTCTTCTTGCCCCGGGCGAGCTGACCGGCCACGAACAGCAGGCACAGCCCGACGAGCATGGTCAGAAGGTGACCGGTGATCCGGAACCAGAGCGGCCCGATCGGATCGCCGAAGGGCGCCAACCTCGAGTGCAGCACCGGCACCAGCGTGAGCAGCAGGATGCACCCGCCGAGCGCGGTGAAGCCGGCCAGAACGCGCTGCACCACGCGGGACGGTTCGGCGCGGGCGCTCGCCGCCGCCTCGGCGATCAGTGCGGCCTGCGCGTCGGATGAGCCGGCCGTGTCGGCGCCATCGGCAGGTTCGGCCGCCGGGCGATGGCCGTTCGGCGACGGCGGTTCGGGGCCCGTGCCGTGCTCCGGGCGCAGCGTGGGGAACAGGATGACCTCGCGGATGTTCTCGACACCGGCGAGCAGCATGATCAGGCGGTCGATGCCGATGCCCAGCCCGCCCGTGCACGGCATGCCGTATTCCAGGGCGCGAACGTAGTCGAGGTCGACGTCGCCGGCTTCCGGATCGCCGCCGGCCTTCGCCCGCGCCTCCTCCTCGAACGCGGCCAGTTGCGCCGCCGGGTCGTTCTGCTCGCTGTAGGCGTTGCACAGTTCGAATCCGGCGACGATCAGCTCGAATCGTTCGACGTAGCCGGGCTTGCTGCGGTGCGCGCGGGCGAGCGGCGAGACCTCCTGCGGGTAGTCCGTGCAGAACACCGGGCCGCGGACGCTGTGCTGCACCTTCTCGTCGTAGAGCTCTTTCATCAGCCGGCCGGCACCCCACGTGCTTTCCCAGGGAACCCGCTGCTGGTCCAGAATCCGGCGCGCATCGTCAATCGGCATCTGCGGGTCCATCTGGACGCCGAGATGCTGGGTCATCAGATCGGCCATCGACAGCCGCGGCCACGGTGGCGTGAGGTCGATTGGTGCGCCGTCGAATTGGACGGTCAGGTCGTCGCCGAGACCCGCGTGCGCCGCGGCGACCACCATGCCTTCGACCAGATCCATCATGTCGTTGTAATCGGCGAAGGCCTGATATGCCTCCAGCATGGTGAATTCCGGATTGTGCCTGGTGTCGACGCCCTCGTTGCGGAACACGCGTCCGATCTCGAAGACGCGTTCCATGCCGCCGACGACGAGCCGCTTGAGATGCAGTTCGAGCGCGATCCGCAGGTACATCTCGATGTTCATCGCATTGTGGTGGGTGATGAACGGACGGGCGGTGGCGCCGCCCTGGATGCTCTGCAGGATCGGACCCTCCACCTCCCAGAAACCGCGTTCTTCCAGGTGGGCCCGGATAGCGGATATCGCCTTGCGCCGGATGTCGAAGATGCGGCGGGTGCGCTCGTTGACCATGAGATCGACATAGCGCTGCCGGAAGCGCACCTCGACATCGGTCAGCGCCTTGTCCTTGTCGGGCAGCGGGCGGATCGCCTTGCCCAGAAGGGCGAATTCGTCCACGCGGACCGACAGCTCACCGCGGCGCGTCGTCATCACCGGACCGGTGACGCCGACCCAGTCGCCGCGGTCGAGATCGTCGAACTCGCCGAATCGGTCCGGCCCGAGCCGTTGCCGGTCGGCGAAGAGTTGCAGGGTGCCGGTGCGGTCCTGCAGGACAGCGAAGATCAGCCCGCCGTGCTTGCGCAGCAGGATCAGCCGCCCGGCGATCGCGACGCGGTGGTCGGTGGTCGAATCCGGCGGCAGGTCGGAGAACGACGCTCTGATGTCGGAGACGGCATTGTCGACGTCGAATCGATAGGTAATCGGATCGATACCGAGGTCTCTCGATCTCTGCAGCTTTTCGCGCCGATACGCGCGTTGCATGTCGAAATCGTCGCCGGTTGCAGCGCTGCCCGGCAAAGCTGTCGGACCTGAATTGGATGGGATAGCCAATTCCGGCCCCCCCAGGCCCGGCTCCATAGCGCGTGAGCCTAACGGAGAGCGTCGGATCATGTAAGGGTGACCGAGCATTGACGCACCAGATTTGGCATCCCACGATTACGTCACCCTTTTTCGCGATCGCCCGCCCGGTTTGGAATCTTCTCGTGTCTTGGTTCTTCGGCAGTTACCAAGAGCAGATCATCGATACCGGTAAACAGTCAATCTTTCTGTTGCTAACTGGCCTCATTGCTGCATTTCTCTTTATTCGGATGAGCACCCGGCTGATCCGGGCCGGTGTGTCGTGGTGGCCGGGCAATGTGTCGGCCGGGCCCGTGCACCTGCATCACGAGATGTTCGGCGTGATCTTGTTGCTCGCCTGCGGCATCGGGGGTTTCGCGGCTGGCACCGCATCGGTGTGGCGCGACATCTTCGCGCTCGGATTCGGCATCGGCGCCGGCCTGGTGCTGGACGAATTCGCGCTGCTCCTCTACCTCAAGGACGTGTACTGGGCGAAGGAAGGGCGCACCTCGATCAGCGCCGTGGTGCTCGCGACCGCGGCTACGGGCGTGGTGTTGCTTGGGTTCGTCCCCTTCGGCATCGACGGCATCAGCGGCACCGAGCAGGCCACCCGCTGGGTCGCGGTCAGCGTCATCCTGGTGAACCTGTGCGGCACGGTGGTCACGGCGCTCAAGGGCAAGGCGTGGCTGGCCGTGGTCAGTGTCATCGTGCCGCTCGTCGGCATCGTCTGTGCGATCCGGCTCGCCCGCCCGGCGAGCCCGTGGGCGCGCTGGCGATATGCCGCCGGCTCGCGGCGCCTGCAGCGTGCGGAGGTGCGCGACAAGCGGTGGAACCGGCGAAAGCGGCTGTTCTTCGACGCCGTCGCCGGCCGGCCTACGCAGAGCACGCGACCCTGAGCGTGAAGTCACCTCCAGACCCCGGCCGGTACGCTCGATCCGGTGTCCCGCTTCGTCCTGATGCCGCTGGCCTGCGTGGCTGCGTTCGCACTCGCCGCCTGCGGCGGCGCCTCGGGCACCGGACGCCCCAGCCCGACCGTCGCCGCACCCGTGCCGTTCAGCACGCCGAGCCTGCCCGCGGTGACGACGCCGACCGTCCCGCCGACGACGTCCCGGGCGAAGCCCTCCCCGCGCAGCACGCGTAAAACCTCAACGCCGGCCCCGCCACCGCCCAAGCGGACGACACCCTCGCCCAAGCGGACGACGCCGGCCCCGCCGCCACGTCCGATCTCGCACGCGCCGGGTCAGGTCCTCGCGATCGGCGACTCGGTCATGATCGACGCCGAGCCCAGCCTGCGCGCGGCGATTCCCGGTATCGACGTCGAAGCTGCCGTGAGCCGCCAGGCCGCGGACGGCGTCAGCGTGCTGCGGTCGTCGGGTCGGCTGGCCGACACGATCGTGTTCCACCTCGGCACGAACGGCACCTTCAGCGCCGATGAGTTGAGCCAGGTGCTCGATGTCGCGGCCGGTCGCCGGGTCGTCGTGCTCACCTCGCACTGCCCGCACTGCGGGTGGATCGCGAGCAACAACGCGATGATCAAGGCCAATTGCACCGGCGCGCGTCATTGCGTCGTCGCCGACTGGGCGGCGCTCGCCGATGCGCACCCTTCGTGGTTCGGGTCCGACGGCGTGCACATGGCAATCGGCGGAGCGGGCGTGCAGGCCTACGCCGGCCTGGTTGCCTCGCGCCTGTGACCGGCGGCGCTCACTGCTTCGAGTAGGCAAAGGGGCGCACCGCAATGACCAGCCGGTCGGCCGCGTCCGGTGGCGGCGCCGGATTCTCCATGCCGTAGCGCGTGGCAAGTTCGACGTAGAACGCACCGGTGGGGTCCGGCTCGATCTTCTCGACGGCGCCTCGGGCCTGCAGGTACCGGTACGGCCGTTCCGGGTCGAGTACCGACAGCGCCACGTGCGGGTTGTACTCGATGTTGCGCAGCTTGGCCCGTCGCGTCGTGTGGGTGAACCGCAGTAGCTCGCCGTCCCAGGAGAACCACATGGGCGTGACTGCCGGATTGCCGTCCGGCCGCACCGTGGCGAAGTGGCCGAAGAGCGGGCGGATCAGCAGGTCTTCGTAACCTGCGGGAATTTCGCTCATTTTGCCAAGCTAGCGAATGCGGCCGCAGATGTGCAGGCGACGACGGCGACGATCTGGCGGTCCGGTCACGTTCCGGGCTCGAGGTTCGTCTTAACGGCATGGGAGCGTCAGACCACAATGGTGCCAATGGGCGGACGATGAATGCAGCGCCGCCGCCGGCCGACCGGTTGGCGGGGCAGTTCGAGGCGACACGGCCCCATCTTCGGTCCGTCGCCTATCGCATGCTCGGTTCGATGTCGGAGGCCGAGGACGCCGTGCAGGAAGCCTGGTTGCGACTGGATCGCAGCGATCATTCAGCGATCGACGACCTGCGCAGCTGGCTCACCGCCGTGGTCGCGCGGATCTGCCTGGACATGCTTCGGGCGCGGCGCCGGAGTCGCGTGCAGTATCCCGGCACCTGGCTGCCCGAGCCGATCATCGCAGACGATGAGGCCGACACCCCGGAGCAGCAGTCCATCCTGGCCGATTCGGTCGGCCTGGCTCTGCTCGTCGTGCTGGAGACGCTGGCCCCGGCGGAGCGTCTCGCCTTCGTCCTGCATGACGTCTTCGCCGTCCCCTACGACGAGATCGCAACGGTCGTCGACCGCAGCCCGAACGCCGCGCGCCAGCTGGCCAGCCGGGCCCGTCGCCGGGTGCAGGAGGCGCCGCGACCCGAGGCGGACATCTCCCGGCAGCGGCGGGCCGTGACCGCGTTTCTCGCCGCCGCCCGCGACGGCGACTTCGAGGCGCTGCTGGAGGTGCTCGACCCCGACGTGGTGTTCCGCACCGATCTCGGACCGGTGCCGCGCATCGCCCGCGGGCCGGTGCGTGGTGCCGAGGCAGTGGCCCGGCACGTGCTCGCGAGCGCTCCGAGGTTCATCGCCCGAGTACAGCCGATGATCGTCAACGGCTCGGCGGGTGCGGTGTTCGGCTCGGTCGAGCAGCCCACCGGCGTCATCGGGTTCACCGTGGTCGAGGGCCGCATCATGGCCATCGACGTGGTCGCGGACCCTGCGAAGTTGCGCAGGCTGCGCATCGATCCCTGACCGTGCGCCTACTGCGCAGCGGTGGCGTGGGGCGCTCCGAGTCCGACGGAGACGTCCGGGGCTCGGCCCAGGCTGTTGTGGACCGTGCAATGCGAGGAGACCGCGAGGAATGACGCGCGTCGGTCGTCCGGCAGCGCTGCCGGCGGGGTGATGCGAACCTCGATCGCGCCCACCCGGGCTGGGCGATCGCTCATCACGTAGCTGGCGTGGACTTCGAGCCCGTCGGCGGGTATGTCGTGGCGGGCGAGATAGCGACGCCCGTAGAACCCGATGCAGCTCGACAGGCTTGCGATGAACAGTTCCGTCGGCGTGGGCGCGGTGTCGGTGCCGCCGGCATATGCCGGCTGGTCGACGTGGATGACATGGCCGCGGATCTCGATGCTGAACCGGTCGCCGTCCAGGTGGCGTACCGCGATCTCCGCCGGCGCGCCGGAGGTCATGATGCCGCGGATTTGCTCGAGTTCGCCGACTTCGACTGCTTGGCCACGGCCTGGCGCACCTCGTCCATGTCCAGGGCCCGGACGGCCGCGATCACCTGCTCCAGCGATCGCTCGGGAAGGGCACCCGGCTGGGAGAAGACGAGGATGCCGTCGCGGAACACCATCAGCGTCGGGATGGACGTGATCTGCAACGCGGCCGCAAGTTGCGGCTCGGCTTCGGTGTCGACCTTGGTGAAGGCGAGGTCCGGATGATTGGTGCTGGCCTTCTCAAAGACGGGCGCGAACATGCGGCACGGCCCGCACCAGGAGGCCCAGAAGTCGACGAGGGTGATGCCGTCAGAGGTTATTGCTGGTTTGAATGATTCAGCCGTGAGAGCGACGGTGCTCATAGCTGGCGTTCCTTTCGATCGGTTTTTCGAGGTATCTCCTCAGTGCGAAAAATTGACCCTTGGCACCGGACCTGTCAGCAAGAACACCGCGACGGCCAGAATGATGCCCGCCTCGTGATCACAACGCGGGTGATCAGGCCAGGCTCAGGAAGAGCTTCTCCATCTGCTCCGCGCTCATCGGTTCGTCCTTGCCGTTTGCCTCGGCGGTCAGGCACTGCCGCATGCCGGACGCGAGCAGGTGGAACCCGGCGCGATCGAGGGCACGGCTGGCCGCTGCCAGTTGGGTGACGATGTCGGCACAGTCACGGCCTTGCTCGAGCATGCGGATGATGCCACCGATCTGGCCCTCCACCCGGCGAAGCCGTCGCGTGACGTCGAGGGCCGGAGTCTCTTCAAGTTGCATGCCTACAGCATACATATACCCGTAGGGGTATCGCAAGCTCGTGATCGTGCAACTCCCGGCGTCCTGGGAGCGCCAGAAGTTGCACGATCTGCGCGATCTCAGGACGCGGGAGTCGCCCCGGCGGCAGGGTCCACGGGTGGCTCGGTGATGTCGGCCGTCTCGAGCTCGTCGACGAGCCGCGACAGTGCGGGCAACGCCGCCAGCACGGCGCTGCGGTCGGCGGTGTCGAGGCGGTCCAGGGCGGACTCGAGACGCCGCTCGTGCGCACGCTGCCACTCGGTGAGCATCTGCAGCCCACCGGCGGTGAGGTTGAGCCGGACGGCGCGCCGGTCGGCCGGGTCGGTGGTGCGCGTGATCAGGTCGGCCACGACCATTTGCTGCACCAGCACGCTGACGGTGTTGTTGGCGAGGCGGTGCCGCGCCGCGAGGTCGTTGATGCGCAGGCCCGGCTCGTCGCGCAGTCGCTGCAGGATCTCGACCTGCGCCATCGGCAGGGCTTCCCAGGGGTAGTCGCTGCGGATGCTCGCCCGCAGCACCCGGCGAAGTCGCGTGACGATGTCGGTCAGCATCCAGGCGTCGACGGCGGTTCGCCGCCGCGTCGGCCGGGCGCCGCGGGAGCTGGGCACGCGTCCACGGTAACCGATTCATCTCTGTCCTAAGATAGTTCTGTAACGGAGCTATTCGGTGAGGAGGCAGATGGTGACGACCGGGCTGCAGCGGCTACTCGTCGAGCGGCCGCGTCCGGACCGGATCCGGCAGTGGCCGCGGGCGCCGTGGCTGGCCGTCGCCACCGTCTGCGTGGGCGCGTTCATGGGGCAGCTCGACGCCAGCATCGTGACTCTCGCGATCCCGAGCCTGCGCGACGATCTGCATGCGTCGCTCGGCGCGGTCGAATGGGTCTCGCTCAGCTATCTGCTGGTGCTGGTCGGCACCGTGGCCGCGTTCGGCCGGTTGGCCGACGTCGCGGGCCGCAAATTGCTCTACACCTACGGATTCGTCGTCTTCACGCTCGCCTCGGTGGGATGCGGGCTCGCGCCGAGCCTGGGCGTGCTGGTTGGCATGCGCGTGGTGCAGGCGGTCGGCGCAGCGATGCTGCAGGCGAACAGCGTTGCCCTGATCCGCACCACGGTCCGTCCCGAACAGCTCGTTCGCGCCATCGGCGTGCAGGGCACGGCGCAGGCGCTCGGCCTTGCCCTTGGCCCCGCCGTCGGCGGGGCGCTCATCGGCCTCGGCGGGTGGCGCTGGGTCTTCTACGTGAACCTGCCGGCGGGCGTCGTCGGCGTCGTGCTCGGCGTGCTGCTGCTGCCGCGCACCCGCGTACGCGCGCCGCGGACGAGATTCGACTGGGCGGGTCTGGGCACCCTGGTGCCCGCGTCCGCCGCGCTGCTGTTCGCGCTGTCCGTGCTCGGACGAGACGGAGCGTCGGTCGCCGTCATCGTCGGCGTCGTCGCCGCTGCGGCGCTGTTCGCCGGCTTCCTGGCGGTGGAGCGACGCAGCAAGGCTGCGCTGATCGATCTCGCACTGTTCGATGATCGTTCGTTCACGATGGCCATAGCGAGCGGGATGCTGGCCTACCTGGTGCTGTTCGGGATGCTGTTCGTCAGCCCGTTGTACCTGGAGGCGGCGTTCGGGGCCACGGCCGGCGCGGCCGGGCTGACGATCACCGTGCTGCCGCTCTGCCTGGGGCTGGTCGCGCCCGTCGGCGGGGCGCTGGCCGACCGGATCGGACGCGGCGCGCTCGCGATGGCCGCCATGGCACTCGTCGGCGCCGCGGCCGGAATCGCCGCGGTGACGGCCGGCAACCGCGCTGCCCTGGTCGCCGTCCTGGCGCTTGCCGGACTCGGCCTTGGCCTGTTCATCCCGGCCAACAACGCGACGGTCGCCGCCGGCGGGCATGCCCACCAGGCCGGCATGGTCAGCGGGGTGCTGAACATGACCCGGGGCATCGGCACCTCACTGGGCGTCGCCGTGGCGGCGGCCACCTACACCCTGGGCGGGGGTGTGCTGTCGTCGTCCAGTCATGGATTCCAGGTCACGATGGTGGTCCTCGCGATATGCGCGCTGTGCGCCGCTGCAGCGGCCGGTTCCGCCCCCAGATTTCGTCGAGTGGTGCGTTCGGGCTCGAGTGGTGCGTTATAACGCACCACTGAACGCAAAACGCACCACTCAACCGACTGACGGACGCTAATCGGTCCGTGAGATCGTTGCCCAGCATCCGGCGTTGAGAGGCGTTGAGAGAGGTGTACGGGATGACTGAACCGCTACGCCTGGGCATCGTGGGCGCCGCGCGCATCGCTCCGCGCGCGATCGTGGCCCCGGCCCAGGAGACTGGCACCCGCCTGGTGGCTGTCGCGGCGCGCGAGCGCAGCCGCGCCGAGGAGTTCGCCGCCGAGCACGGCGTCGAGCGCGTGGTCGACTCCTACGACGAGCTGATCGCCGACCCCGAGGTGGAAGCGATCTACAACCCGCTGCCCAACGGCCTGCACGGGCCGTGGAACCTGGCCGCCATCAGAGCCGGCAAGCACGTGCTGACCGAGAAGCCTTCGGCCAGCAATGCCGACGAAGCGGCTGAGGTTCGCGACGCCGTGGCCGAGGCGGGAGTCGTCCTGCTCGAGGGCTTTCACTATCTGTTCCATCCGGTTACCGAGCGTCTGCACGACCTGCTGGACTCCGGCGAGCTCGGCGATCTGGTGCGCGTCGAGGTCGTGATGACGACTCCCGCCCCGCCCGCCGACGACGTGCGCTGGTCGCTGCCGCTCGCCGGTGGCGCGCTTATGGACCTGGGCTGCTACGGCCTGCACGCGCACCGGATGCTGGCGCCGTGGGCCGGCGGCGCGCCGAGCCTGGTTGCCGCTCGCGGCGGCGAGCGCGCGGGCAGCCCGGGCGTCGACGAGTGGCTTGACGCCGACCTGGAATATCCCAGCGGGGCAACGGGGTCGGCCCGCTGCAACATGGCCGGTGCCCACGTTCAGATGAGCTGCAAGATCGTCGGCAGCCGCGGCGTGGCCACTGCGACGAACTTCGTGCTGCCACACCTGGACGACCGCGTACTCGTCTCGACGCCCGCAGGCGACCGGGTCGAGCAGTTGGGTACCCGCCCGTCCTACACGTATCAGCTGGAGGCGTTCACCGCGCGCCTGCGCGAAGACGTCCCGCTGCCGATCGATGCCGACGACGCCGTCGAGTCGATGCAGCTCATCGACGAGTGCTACGAGGCGGCCGGGTTCCAGCCACGCCCACGATCCGAGCCGGCCAGGGCGGACTCCTGAACCAACCCGCTGACCGCGACCGCGACGCGGCCGGCCGGGCACGCAATGCGCGTCCCCGAGACGGCCTCGGGCGGCCGCTGCCGCGCGGCGCGCCAGGGGTGACGCGCCAGCCCGAAGGCGTCCACCGCCAACCGGACGAGACTCTCGCCGAGGCACAGCGGCTTCTCGACGAGGGCATGCCGTTCCACGCGCACGAAGTGCTCGAGGACGCCTGGAAGTCAGCGCCCGACCGCGAGCGGGCATTCTGGAAGGGCCTGGCCCAACTCGCCGTCGGGCTCACCCATGCCGCGCGGGGAAACGCGGTTGGTGCGGCGTCCTTGCTGCGTCGGGGCGCCGCGGCGCTCGCCGGCTATGCGGGTCAGAACCCCTATCACGTCGACGTTTCTGGGCTGACCGCGTGGGCGCAGCAGGCAGCGACTGAACTCGAGCAGCGCCAGTCGGGGCCGACGGCACTCGCTGCGCCACGCCTGCGCCGCTAGCCCAACACCGCCGGCTGCGTAGCACTGGCTTGCGGCCGAAACCGCAAATGGCCTCTTGACGAGGTACTTCCCGTTCCATAACGTACGGGCGAATCCGGTACCACGCTCAGTGGTACGGACTGCCATGGAGGGTTCCGCGATGCGCCTCGTCCCCCTGCTTGCTGCCGTCACGATCGCCGTGGCTGCGGCCCCGGCCGTTGCGTACGGCGCGCCCCCTGCGGCGCCGCACCCACCAGCGCCGCCCGCGACACCGGTTCCCGCCGGGACGCAGCAGTTCACCCTTTACGACGGGTCGAAGGTGACCCTCGGCCCGGACGGCGTGGGCGTACGCACGGACGCGAGCGGGAAGCATTCGAGCCGGTTCGCAATGGCATTGCCGCAGGCCAAGTCACCGTTGGGCGATCAGCCTGGCCCCAGCCGGGCCGCGCTGATCCGCCGGCTCTCAGTGCCGCAGCGCACGGGCGACACGGGCGACGTCGTGGTCGGGTTGTCCACCGCCGAGGTGGACGGCAAGGCATTGGGCCACGGCCAGCGCGCCGCGCACACCACCGACGCTCGGGTCAACGCAGTACTGCACGGGATCGGCGCCACCAGCGCGGCGGCGCTGTTCGCGACGACCCCGCCTGCGGCGCTGGGTGCGCTGAGCAGGTCGGCGGCCACCCGGCTCGGCGGCGGGTCGGTGGCCTTCGACAGGATGTACACCGTCCACATCACCGGATCGTCGGCGACGCGAGCCGCAGCCACCCTGCGCAGGACGCCCGGCGTGAGCTTCGCCGTTCCGGACCGTTATGTGTCGTCCTTCGACACCGACCCGGTGCCGTTGCCGAAATGGGCCGGCACAGCGAGCAGCCAGGCGAAGGCGGCCGGCGCGGCGGCGAGCGGGTTGCCCAGCAACTTCGGCGTGCAGACGTCGATGCAGAGCTATCTGAACGCGAACGGTGTCGACCTGATGGGCGGCTACCACGACATCACCGACCGGCTGCATCAATTGCCTGGTGCCGGCGAGATCATCACCAACGTCTCGCTGGGCGACCTGACCGACCAGTCCATGGCCGACGGCGGCGACGCCTACGTCTCCCGCTTCGGTCCGACCACGGTGGTGGACAGCGGTCAGCGCTATCTGGACTACCCGTCGCTGCCGAAGATCCCCACGTACACCGTCGATCCGTCGGGCGCGGTCGACCCGCTCGGCACCGTTGAGGGTGTCGACCCGTATCTCGGCGAGGTGTTGCTGGACTTCTCGATGATGGCGCCGCTGCCGCACGACCAGCAGCGCCCCGGCGCGACCGGCAGCGGTCCCACCGACCTGTTGGGCATCGCGCCGGGCGCGCAGTACCGGCTGGTCGAGCCCGCGCAGCCCACGTTCGCGAACATCGCGGTGGCGATGCTCGCGGCCGCCCGGCAGACCCCGCGGCCGAACGTGATCACCGCGAGTCTCGGCTTCGGCACGGACTCGATCGGCTTCCCCGGTCGCTACATCGAGGACGATCCGGTGACCCGCTCGGTGATCTCCACGATCGTGAACGACTACGGCATCGTGGTGACGATCTCGGCCAATGACGGCACCCGGATGTACACGCCGGCGGCGGTCGGCCCCGATGGCGGCAGCACGCCGACGAACCTGCCCACACACGGCTCGACGCTGACGTCGATCAACGACGACGCCATGAGCACGACGCCGAGCGTGGTACCTGACTCGGGTGCGATCGATGTCGGCGGCACGACCACGGACGACACGGTCGCCGTGCCGCCGCAGGCCGACGGCGGGCTCTCGCGCACCGGCACGTTCGCCGAGACGCGAATGGACGGCATGACGTCGTTCTCGTCCGGGTTCGGCACGCGGGTCAACGTCTCCGCGCCCAGCGACAACGTTCCCGCGCTGATGCACACGTGCTGCACGCCGTCGGATGCGGTGACCGTTCTGGAAGGTGGGACGTCCGCGTCGGCGCCTGAGACCGCCGCGGCGGTCGCGGATCTGCTCCAGGTCGCGAAGGCGACCGGGCACCCGCTGACCCCGCAGGGTGTCCGCCAGGTGCTGGAGCAGACCGGGCGGGCGGTGCCGACGCAGCCGCAGGTCGACCGCCAGTTGCCGGTCGGCCCGCAGATCGACATCACCCGTGCGGTGGAGAAGCTGTTCGGCACCGGGTCGCGCCCGAGCCCGTCGATCGTCCGGCTGTCAACCGCGCACCGGGTGGCGATCGGTGATGCCGGGGCGAACTTCGTCGAAACCACCGATCCCGGCGCGATCGATATGAACGCCCCTTACGACGTGTATGGCAATCCGCTGGGCGAGGGAAGCGTCGGGCCGATCACGTTCGGCGTCGACGCCGCTGGCCTGCCCCACGACGTCCCGCTCCGTTATGTACTCCGCGTGGGTAGCACTCAGTTCTCCTCGGATACTCCCGCGATTCGGGTCACGCCCGCAGAACTGCTGGCCGCCGCGGGTCAACCCGTCGTGTCGACCACCGAGCGCAGCGTCGCGGTCAGCGTCGAGATTCGCGAGGGCGCGCACGTCCTCGCACATGCCGGCGAGAGCCTGACGTTCGGCCCGTTCGACGGCAACCACGCGATGGCGCCTGCGCCGGTGATCGCCCCGGTCAACCCGGCCGGAGCTCCGGTACGGGTGCGCTACGACCTCACCGGTGTCACCGGGCTGAACAATCCCGAACTGATCATCTCCTCGATCAACCACTGGAGCCCGTTCGCGGCGCCGCAGTTCCGCGTCGCCTACTCGGCACCGCTGCAGGCCACGACCGGCACGATTACCGTGCCGGCCTCGGTGTTCACGGACGGGGAAGGTGTCTACGGCGCCGCGGTCATGCAGAACCCTGACATTCTCGCGGTCGGAGCGGTGACGCCGTTCCGGATTGCCGGCGACAGCGCCGGCCGGCGACCTGATGCGCCGACGCTCGCGGCGGCGACCGGGGCGTTCGGACACCAGGCGACGATCACCCGAACCGCGCCCGCACTGCGCGTGCGCTGGGACGCCGGCGCGGTGCAGGGTGCCACCGGCGCGGCGCTGGAGGTGTCGGCGCCCGGCCCGACGGTCTTCGGCTCGGCGAACACGTTCACCAACCCGTTCGGCACGACCCGTGACGCGAACGGCGTCGACAGCCCGTCCAAGGCGTGGATCCCGATGCCGGGCGTGGCCGGGACGACGACGCTCGACCCGATCAAACTCGGCCTCCCCACCTCGCTGACCTACACCGTGCGCGTCGTCGCGACGAGCCACGGCCGGGCGCTCGGGCAAGCATCGCCGGTGTCGGCGCTGGAGGTGGACGACGGGTTGACGCCGAACGGCGGGCTCGTCACCGACTTCGACATCAACCCAGGCGGGTCGTCCACGGTGGCGACCGCGACCGTGAACCCGGACGGCTCACCGAGTGGCAGTTCCATCGTGAGCTACGAACCCGGCGCCGGAAGCTATGGGCCGGCCTACGCCAACGATCCGTCCGGGCAGGGCGCGTACTTCATCTACGGCAGCGACCCGGCCGCGCACCGGCTGGTTGCCGCCTCGTACCCGTGGAGCGGCACGGAGCAACACCTGCTCACCTACGACACCACGGACCGGCACCAGGTCGCCGACCGGAGCCTCGATGCGGTGAGTGAGGACAGCGTGCTCACCGCACGGGTCGACCCGCAGCGCCACCGCGCCGACCTGCTGGCCTGGCGGGCCGGTGACCAGGCCGACGTCGTCATGCCACTTGACACCACCACCGGAACGCTCGGCGCGCCCGTCGACGTCGACAACGGCACACCGGGCGGGCACTTCTACACGATGCTCGACGTGCAGCAGGCCACCGGAAAGGTCGACCTGGCGGGGTCGCCGCTCTCCGACATCTGCGTTATTCGAGCCGGCGGGGTGACCACTGCCGATCTCGACGCCGGAACCGCCGCGCCGATGTCACGCACCATGCGCTGCATCACCGGTCTCGCGTCCGATCAGGCCGGGCATGCGAACGTCACGATCGGCCCGCTTTACTCTGCCCCGTTGCGGCCCGTCGCTCGCCTTCAGCAGGTGGACGAGGGCAACGGCACCGTCGGCGACCCGCAGGACCTCGGCGGACGCTCACCGATGTTCCCAGTCGTCGACACCGTCCATGGCCTGCTCATCGTCGGTTTCCTGCTCGGGAACGACTACGTGGTCAACAACAACGCGATGAGCGGGGTGGGCGTGTACGACCTGCACTCCGGCGCCCGGGTGTCCTTCAGCGAGGACTTCAACCTGTTCTCCCTCGGGTCCAGCATGGCCGGCGTCTTCGGCACCGTGCAGGGGGAGCGCGGAATCCAGCTCGACCCGGCGACACGCACCGCCTGGACGTACTCCCCGTACGGCGACGAGATCCAGCAGTTCAGCTATTGAGCTGTGCGCCGAGCCCGCGCGCGGGACGTCTCATCCGCGAACGGGCTCGGCTTGCGGGCGCGTGCCTGGGTTTCACTCGCCGGTCACTCCGTCGATGAGCTCGCGCGCGACCTCGTCGGCGTAGGACGACAGCACGACGTCGGTGGACCGATCGCCCGGCGCGTCTGCACAAGATCGGCGAGACATCGCTCGCCAAGGCGGCGGCCGCCGGCACCCCAGGGGGGTAGTGGGTGCCAGGCGGCTGCCGCGTCTACTGCGCTGCGAGTGTCGCAGCGAAGATCTCGAGGTTGGGGTTGTTGGGCAGGGTCAGCGAGAGCACCGCCTTGCTCGGATCGAGCGCCAAGCTGGTGCCGAAGATCTGCACGGCGGGGCCGTCGACGCCCTGCCCCGCCTTGATCCGGTGCGCCATGGCGATCTCGACGGTGTTGCCGTTGCGCCCGCTGCCTGCGGCCCAGTCGGTGAGGGCCAGGGGCACGGCAGCGGTCGAGCCGTCCGTGTACGTCACCGTCGCCGTCGTCTGCACGTCGCCGTTGTGGGTCGCGCCGAGCAGCCGCAACGTCGAGTACTGACTGGACGGCAGCAGCACCTGCTGGCCGCGCGCCTCGACGAAGTTGGCCGCCGTGCCGCTCGTGTCGGGCATGTCGTAGGTGACGCCGTTCAACACGCCGGGCCCAGCAGGCGGCAGTAGCGCCGCGTCATAGCTCCAGCCGCCACCGTCGAAATTGCCCTGGGTGGACGCGTCGACCGTGGCGGTGCCGTCGTGGTTGACGTCCTTGCTCAGATCGACGCCGCACTGAGCGGACGCCGTAGCGCCGCAGCGGGCCGAACGCACGACGACCGAGAGGTCGCGCGTGACGACTCCGGCGCCGGCCGATCGCACGGTAATCGTGATCGGATACGTGCTCTCGGCCGTACCCTCCGGTATGGACACCGTCAGCGGAATGTCGTCGCTCGCCGGCAGCCCGTTGGAGTGCAGCACCTCGACCGGCCGGGGCAGGGACGGCTTCCACCCAGCCGGGGCCCGAACGCTGATCTGGACCGTGTGGCTGCCCGGCCACTGGCCGACCACCGACACCGTCGTCGACACGGAACGCTGCGCCGTCGAGACGACCGCCGATGAGGGATTGACCGCCGCGCTGAGCGCAACGCGGTGATCGTCAGCCACCGGATCGATCGACGGCGGCTCGTCGCCCGGACGGGTTCCCCAAGACCCCGGCGTGGACGACACGGTGTAGTCAAGAGATCCGCCATGGCGCAGGGCGTCCCAGCCGACCCATGTCTTCTGCGAAGTCGCGCCGTTGATGCGCGCCCCGGTGATGTAGCGGTTGTCGTCGCTGACGTTCGGGGCGTTCATCGTCAACGTGCCGCCCTGCCCGGTGAACTGTCCTATGTGGACAGTCGTGGACGGGAACTGCGGCGTCGACAGCACGAACGTGTTGGAACCACTCATCGTCGGGTAGATGCCGAGCGAGCTGAACACGTACCACGCCGACATGGTGCCGAGGTCGTCGTTGCCGGTCATTCCGTCCGGGCCGGTGGTGAACAACGTGTACGCGGCGCGAACGACGGTGGCCGTCTTGGCCGGAGCCCCGGCCCACGCGTACATGTACGGCGACAGCAGGTCGGGCTCGTTGTTCGGGTTGTACGTGGGCTTCGAGTAGTAGTCGAACGGCGAGGCGATCCAGTCGGTGCGCGCCGTGTCCGCCGGGTCGGCCAGCAGGTGGTCGTAGGCGAAGAACGTGTCGAGCCGCGTCTCGGTGGCAGCCCGGCCGCCGAGTAGGGAGAAGAGACCGGCTGGATCCTGCGGCACGAGCCACTGGTACTGGAACGAGCCACCCTCGTGGAACGACTCGGACGCGCCCACCGGGTCGTACGGCGCGAGCCATGTGCCGTCGGCGAGACGCGGGCGGAAATGGTCGATGCGTGAGTCCCATTCGTTGCGGTACCACCGGCCGCGCTCGGCGAACATCGCGGCGTCGGCGGAGTGCCCGAGCCCACGGGCCATCAGCGACAGCGCGGCGTCGGCGGCCGAGTACTCCAACGATGCCGACGCCGGATGCGCGCAGTCGTTGTCGCCGCCGTGGCTGACGCAATCGGTGCCGACCGAGAGCCCGAACGGAATGTAGCCGTCCTTCTTGTAGTACTCGATGCCCGAACGCCCGTTGTACTGGCTGGCGGCCGGCGGGCGCTCGGTCGCGTTCTGCTTCAGCAGCGCGTACGCCTCGTCCTCGTGCCCGGCGAGGAAGCCCTTCGACCACGCCTCGACGAGCGTGGGCGTGACCGGGTCGCCGGTCATGATGTTGGTTTCGCTGTTGGCCAGCGCCCAGCGGGGGAGCCAGCCGCCTTCGCGTCCGATCGCCAGCAGCGACAGGTCGTCGTCGCGGGCCACCTGCGGTTCGAGCATCTCCAGCAACTGGTTCTGCGGACGGTAGGTGTCCCACAGCGAGAAGTTCTGCCGCGGTGTGTAGTCGGCGGCGGTGTGCACGGCGTTGTCCCAGCCCCTGTACTTGCCGTCTACGTCGCCGGCCAGATTCGGGTGCAGCAGCGAGTGGTAGAGCGACGTGTAGTACGCGACCTGGCGGTCGTGGCTGCCGCCGGTGATCTCGGCCAGATGCAGGGTGTCGTTCCACCGCTGCGTGAGCGCGGCGCGGGTGGCGTCGAAGTCGAAGCCCGACCCCGTTTCCGCGGCGAGGTTCGCACGCGCACCGGCCATGCCCGTGTAGCTCAGCCCGACCTTGACGACGGCGCCGGTGGTCGACGACGGGAACGACACCCAGGCGCCCTTGCTACCCGCACCGGTGGCCGCGTCGCGGCTGCCCGGGGTCAGCGTCGCCCCGCTCCACGTGCCGAACGCGCTGAACGGCGTGCTCAGTTGGGCGCTGAAGTACACGGTGTGCTGGTCGTGCCCGGCGCAGAACCCGCCGTCGTGCACGCGGCCCTCGATCGTGCTGTCGCCGACGACGTGCACCTCGGAGTCGAGCACCGGCATGTTCGCCTTGCCCGTGTTGAACAGGATGTTCGCCTGCTGGCCGGCCGGGAATGTGTAGCGCTGCCAGCCGGTGCGGTCGGTGGCGGTCAGCTCGGCGTTGACGCCGTAGCGCGAGAGGCCCACCTGGTAGTAGCCGGGAGTGGCCGTCTCGGCGTCGTGCGAGTAGGGCGAGGAGTAGCTGCTGGTGTTTCCGCTCGTGACGGCGCCGGTGGTGGGCATGATCGGCAACTCGCCGACGACGCCGCAGCCGACGCCGGACAGGTGCGTCTGGCTGAATCCGAAGATGGCGCTCTGCTTGTAGTCGTAGCCGCCCTGCCCGCCGGTGTCGGGGCTGACCTGCACCATGCCGAACGGCGCACTCGCACCGGGGAACGTGTTGCCGAAGTTCTCCGTGCCGACGAACGGGTTGACCAGCGAGGTCAGGTCGGCGGGCTGATCCGCCGTCGCGGTGGCAGTGGTCGACACCGCGAGGCCGGCGACGAGGACGCCCGCGCCCAGCGTCGCGATCAGCTTTGTGGATGGCCTCATACGAACTCCCGCTGGTCGGTCCGCGAACCGCTGGTCTCGGCAAAGCGTGGGCTGGCATCGTTGTCATAGGTCGGACGTTTCGGCCGATCGTCGCCGCGAAATTCCAGCAAGTCAAGACTTAGCCGGATGAATGCAATCAATGCCTGACACCGGTGTCACGACCTCAGGGTCGGCCGGCGGCAGGCCCCCGCTCACCGGAACCGCGCGCGACCAGCTCGGTCGGCAGCAGCACTCGACGGGCCGGGCCCTGCTCGCCGTTCAGCCGGCTGATGACCAACTCCGCGCCGAGTTCGCCCATCCGCTCCGGGTCGTGCGCGATGACCGTCACGTCGAGCAGATCAGCCAGGTCGAAGTCGTCGAAACCGACGAGCGCGGGCGGCTGTGGATGGCCGCGCAGTGCACGCAGCGCGCCGATCGTGATCCGGTTGTTGGTCGTGAACAGCGCGGTCGGAGCCGGCTCGAGGTCGAGCAGTTCGCGCACTGCGCGCTCGGCGGTGTTGATGTCGTGCGAATCCGACCGCACGTACTGCCGCCAGCTCGTGATTCCGGCCGCCGTCATCGCATCCTCGAACGCGGCGACGCGTTCGCGGTGGGTCGACAACCGGGAGAGGTCGCCGACCAGCCCGATGCGCCGGTGGTTCTGGCTGAGCAGATGCGCCACGGCCTGATGCACGCCGGTGACGTTGTCGAGAATGATCGTGTCGGCGACGATGTCCTCCGCGGCCCGGTCCAGGAAGGCGACGGGCATCCCGTGGCGGCGTTCGGCCTCGAGGTAGGCGTGGTCGGAGCCGCTGGTGACGATGAGCATCGCGCTGACCCGTCGCTCGAGCATGTCCGAGACGAGCGAGTGCTCGAGGTCCGGGTCCTCCTCGCTGCTCGCGGTGATCAACTGCAGGCCGTCGGCGCGCAGTCGCCGTTCTGCCCCGCGAGCGATACGTGAGTAGAACGGGTTGGACAGGTCGCCGATGATCAGGCCCACCGAAGTCGAGCGGGCTCCGGCGCGAAGCTCGCGGGCGATCACGTTGAGCCGAAAGCCCAGCTGGGCCGCGGCGGCCTGTACCTTCGCTGCGGTCGCCTCGGCCACGTACTGCTCGCCGTTGAGCACTCGGGACGCCGTCTTGAGGCTGACGCCGGAGAGCGCGGCGACTTGCCGCAGCGTCGGCCGACTCGGGAGGCTACGTTCGCTGTTCATATGACATCGTTATCTCACTGCCGTTTCGGTAGGCCGCCAGCGGCGCCAGATCCGTTGGCGAATCATAGCTACGGGACAGTACGACAACGCGGCGACGCCAAGACAACGTTGTCGAGAGCGGCCCACGAATTGATTGACTTATCTGGACGGTAGGCGCAATATCCGGCGGTATCTGACGAAACGCCCTGCGTGATGGCGGCTGATTGCCGCAACGTCGCCGGTTCTCGGCAGTTCTCCTCGGTGGCCGGCGTGACGTCCCGGGACTCGTCAGGGCGGTGCGCCGTGGCTGCGGTGCGTCCGATGTCCCGCGATTGATCACCGGTCCGGACGACGGAGGCACCATGCGGCGAGGAATGCGCAGGCGTCGGCAGGCAGCGGCGGCTCTTCGCGATGGGACCGCCGTCGATCGTCACATCCCGTGCTCGGAGTCCGCGCTGGCACAGCCTTGATCATCTCTGTCGAAACCGCGAGTGATGGCGGATCTGGCAGAGATGATCAAGACCCGATGGGCGGGCGATGATCAGGCTGCGGACTATGGTTGGCCCGGTTGACCGCCGCGTGCCGGGAGGTAGCTGTGACCGATCCTGAAGATCAAGACCTGGCCGTCGGACCGTCCGAGGATTCGCTGCCGCTCGAGGCCGAACCCGCTGATGCGCTGGAGCAGAGCCTCGAGGTTCCGCAGGACGACGACGACTATCGCGACGGCTGACCGTTTCCGCGGCGGCGCACCATAGGGGGCGTGGCCGAGCTGCACGAGTACCGCCGTAAGCGAAACCCGAAGCGTACGAGCGAGCCGATGCCCCGCCGGTCGAAGCCGCAAGCGGGGGGCAACTCGTTCGTCGTGCAGGAGCACCACGCCAGCGCGCTGCACTGGGACTTTCGCCTCGAACGCGACGGCGTGCTCGTCTCGTGGGCGGTGCCCAAGGGCATCCCGGCCGACCCGAAACGCAACCACCTGGCCGTGCACGTCGAGGATCATCCGCTGGAATACGCCACGTTCGAGGGCGACATCGGCCACGGCGAGTACGGCGCGGGCAAGGTGATGATCTGGGATCACGGCACGTACGAGACGGAGAAGTGGTCCGACCGCGAGGTCAAGGTGGTGCTGCACGGTGAGCGCACCCAGGGCCGGTTCGTGCTGTTCCAGACGGGCGGAAAGAACTGGATGATGCACCGCATGGACGCACCACAGCGCGCCGACTGGCAACCCTTGCCCGAGCACCTGCGCCCGATGCTCGCCACGCTCGGCGAGCTGCCGCCGGATGACGAGCGCTGGGCGTTCGAGATGAAGTGGGACGGCGTTCGCGCGCTGGTCAGCGTCGAAGGCGGACGTATCACCGTCACCTCGCGCAACGATCGAGACGTCACGGTGAGCTATCCGGAACTGCGGGCGCTCGGTGAGCAACTCGGCAGCACGCAGGTGCTGCTGGACGGCGAGATCGTCAGCTTCGACGACGAGGGCAGGCCGAGCTTCGGCCGCCTGCAGCAGCGCATGCACGTCGCGTCGGCTGCGACTGCCCGCCGCCTCGCCGACAGCGACCCGGCCGTCTACCTCATCTTCGATCTACTACATCTGGACGGGCGCTCGTTGCTGTCGTTGCCCTATACGCAGCGGCGCGAACTTCTCGAGCAACTCGACCTGGCCGGTGACTCGTGGCAGACACCTCCGGCCTTCGAGGGCGACGGCGCGCATGCGATGAAGGCGAGCAAGGACCAGGACCTGGAAGGGGTGGTGGCCAAGCGGCTGACCTCGCGCTATACGCCCGGCCGCCGATCCGGCGACTGGGTGAAGGTCAAGAACATCCGCACCCAAGAGGTGGTCGTCGGCGGTTGGAGTCCCGGCAAGGGGCGCCGTTCCGGCATGGTCGGCGCGCTGCTGCTGGGGCTACCCGGTGCCGGCGGGCTCGACTACATCGGCCAGGTCGGCACCGGATTCACCGACGACATGCTGGCCGACCTGTCGACGCGGCTGCAGCGCCTCGCCCGCAAGACGTCGCCGTTCTCGCCGGAGGTGCCGCGCGCCGACGCCCGCGACGCGCAGTGGGTCAGCCCCAGGCTCGTCGGCGAGGTCGCCTTCAGCGAGTGGACGTCGGAGGGCCGGCTGCGTCACCCGGCCTGGCGCGGCCGGCGTCCGGACAAGTCGCCGGGCGACGTCGTCCGGGAGACCTGACCGGCGCCCGCCTCAGTGCGATGCGTGCGGCGTTGGCTCCCGGCCGACCGGCTGGGCCGGCGTGGGGGTGAGCGGCGTGACGTGGCAGGTCGGGCGGCGAACCGGCTCGGCGCCCAGCGTGAACGCCTCGCCCTCGTGGTGCAGTTCGACCGAGGCCCCCTCGCGCAGTGCGTAGGTGACCTCTTCCGGGGTGATCTCGACGCGCACGGTCGAACCGCGCCACCGCAGCGCGAACGCGAGCCGCCCGATGCCGGCCGGCAGTTGGGGCCGGAAGGACAACTTGCCGCCGTGGTCGCGCATCCCGCCGAATCCGGCGATCAGGGCGATCCATGCACCGGCGAGCGAGGCGATGTGCAGCCCGTCGCGCGCGTTGTGCTCGAGGTCGCGAAGGTCCATCAGCGCGGCCTCGGCGAGATAGTCGTGGGCGAGTTCGAGATGGCCCGTCTCTGCCGCGAGCACCGCCTGAGTGCAGGCCGACAGTGAGGAGTCACGCACGGTCAGCCGTTCGTAGTAGGCGAACGCGCGGGCCTTCTGCTCGGCGGTGAAGGCGTCGCCGCACCAGTGCATGGCGAGCACCAGGTCGGCCTGTTTGATGACCTGCTTGCGGTAGATGTCGAAGTACGGCGCGTGCAGCAGCAGCGGGTAGCCGTCGGTCTTCGCACTGGCCTCGAAGTCCCAGACGTCGTGTTTCGTGAAGCCGCGGTCCTGCTCGTGGACGTCCTTGTCGTCGTCGTAGGGCACCGCCATCGTCGCGGCGGCGGTGCGCCAGGCGGCGATCTCGGCGCCGTTGACGCCCAGCCTTGCCGCCTGATCGGGCCACCGGGCGGCCGTCTCTGCGGCGCCGCCGAGGTTCAACCGCGCCATCAGGTTGGTGTAGGCGTTGTCGTCGGCGAGCGCGCTGTACTCGTCCGGCCCGGTGACGCCGTCGATGTGGAACGTGCCGTCGTCGCCGTGGTACCCGAGCGACGCCCACAGTCGAGCCGTCTCGACCAGCAACGGCAGCGCGCAATCGCGGTCGAAATCCTCATCGCCGGTCCAGTGGACGTAGCGGATGGCAGCGGCGGCGATGTCTGCGTTGATGTGCACGGCAGCGCTGCCGGCCGGCCAGTAGCCCGAGCACTCCTGACCGCGAATCGTGCGCCACGGGAAGGTCGCGCCGCGCAGGTGCAACGCCTCGGCCCGCTCGCGCGCCAGATCCATCGTGGAATGCCGCCACCACAGCGCATCGGCCGCCGCACGCGGTGCCGTCGCGGTGAGCACCGGCAGCACGAAGCTCTCGGTGTCCCAGAACGCGTGCCCGTCATAGCCCGGCCCGGTGAGCCCCTTGGCCGGGATCGCTCGCTTCTCCGCCCGGGTTGCGGCCTGGAACGTGTGGAACAACCCGAACCGAACGGCCTGCTGCACGGTCGGGTCGCCCTCGACCTCGACATCGGCGCCGGCCCAGAAGTTGTCGAGCGCGGCGCGCTGATCTGCCACCAGCTGATCCCAGCCGGTGCGCGCGACAGAGGTCAGCGACGCCTCGACCTGGTCACGCAACGCCGGCAGCGAGCGCATGCTCGACCAGCCGTAGGCCACATATTTCGTCACCTGTAGCCGCTCGCCGGGCTGCAGGACCGTGCCGGCCATCACCCGCGCCCAGTCCGGCTGCACCTCGAGCGCGGAGCCGACGGCATCCGGTGCGGCGAATTCATGCTCCATGGCCGCCGCCATGCGCAGCTTGCTGGCCTTGGTCCGGTGGACGAGCAGCGCGCAATTGTCGCGGCCCGAATGCTCCTCTGCTACCAGCGGGTTCTCGAGAAGCGCGGCGACCCGCGGGTCGCCCGATTGCCGCGGCAGTTCCTCGTTCGCGACGAGTTCGGACTGGACGACCACCCGCGCGGGATCGTGGACCGCCTCGACTTCGTAGCGAATCGCCATGATCGAGCGCTGGGTCAGCGACACCAGCCGGGTCGACCGGACCCGGATGACCTGTCCGGCCGGCGATTCCCACTCGACGATACGACGCAGCAGGCCGGCGCGAAGATCGAGGATGCGTTCGTGGTGGTGCAGCACTCCGTAGCGCAGGTCGAGCGGCTCGTCGTCGACCAGCAGGCGGATCAGCTTTCCGTCGGTGACGTTGACGATGGTCTGGCCGGTCTCGGGGAACCCGTAGCCGGCCTCGGCGTACGGCAACGGCCGGGTCTCGTAGAACGAGTTGAGGTACGTGCCGGGCAGGCCGTGCGGGTCGCCCTCGTCCAGATTGCCCCGCACGCCGATGTGCCCGTTCGACAGGACGAACACCGATTCGGACTGGGCGAGCTGTTCGAGGTCGAGGCCGAACTCGCGCACCGCCCACGCCTCAACCGGGAACCGTTCCTGCGGGATCATCGCGCCTCTCCAGTCAGGTCAGCCAGATCAGACACGACCACGTCTGCCCCGTGCTTCCGCAACGCCTCGCCGTGATCTGCGTCGAGCCGGTTGACCCCCACCACGTAGCCGAAGTTCCCCGCCCGCCCGGCCTGCACGCCGGCAAGGGCGTCCTCGAACACTGCGGCAGCCGTCGCGTCTACGCCGAGCAGTTCCGCACCGGCAAGGAACGAATCCGGCGCCGGCTTGCCATGCAAGTTGCGCTCGTTGATCGTGCGACCGTCGATGCGGCCCTGCACCAGCTCCTCCAGACCCGTGACGTGCAGGACGTCCTCGGTATTGGCGCTGGACGACACGACCGCCCGCGCGAGCCCTGCGTCGCGGGCGAGTGCGAGGTATTGGCGCGAGCCCTCGTAAACGGTGACACCGTCGCGGTGTATGCGCTCGACCAGCATCGCGTTCTTGCGGTCGCCGATGCTGCGGATCGTGACTCGATCTGGCGGATCGTCCGCCGAGCCCTCGGGAACCGTGATGTCGCGAGAGGCGAGGAAGTCGCGCACACCGTCCGAACGTGGCTTGCCGTCGACGAAGTTCGCGTAGTCCTCGTCCGTGAACAGTGGCAGGCCCTGCGGCTCGAGGAAGGCATCGAAGGCCGCCTTCCACGCGGCTCGGTGCACGCTTGCCGTATCGGTCAGCACGCCGTCGAGGTCGAACAGGCAGGCGGTCACATGGTCAGGCAGTCCAAGCATGTATCGATCGTCCCTTATGGCAGCTGCGAGGTGGACTCGGGATGGTTAGGGCCACACCCGGCCGTCGCCGCCCGGGTCGAGTTCGGCCTGCAGACGGCCCAGGTGATCGATGAGCTGCTCTTGCTGCTGCTCGCTCAGGCTCGCCGTCCAGGACGCCTCCGTGCGATGCAGTTCGGGCAGTACCTTGTCGAGCACCTCGATGCCCCTCGGCGTGATCTGAACCAGCCGGCCGCGCCGGTTGTGCGGGTGCGCCTGCCGTTCGACGAAGCCGCGCCGCTGCAAGGTGTCGAGCACGCTCGACAGCGCCGGCCGTGAAGAGAGCAGACGCTGTGCGATAGCGGACGGTTGCAACGCCGCTCCCTCGGCGCGAAGCATCTCGAGCACACCGAGCGATGTGGCCGACGGCAGGCCGTGCTGACGCACGATCGAGTCGACGAGCGTGTGCAACATCATTCCCGTGCGCACGACGTTCAGGACGACCTCGGTGGCAAGCGATCGCGAACCCGGCCAGTCCTGCTCGAAGCCTTCGTGAACCCGGATAAACCCGGATTTCGCCACCGCAGCCCCTTACCCGAATCCGTGAGTCTGGGCGCCGATAGGTGCCGATAAGCACCGATGGACCTCAACGGGATTCAATGCGTTCCCAATGGACGCTAAGCATTGCCACTGCAGAGACATCCGACAAGCCTTGCAGAACCGTACGACTGCTCCCATGCGCGTTGGCCACTGGTGCCCCTAGCGCTTGACACACGCAGATCAGATGCAGATAGTTCATGTCTGAATCTTCGGTCGGCCAGCCGGTTCGAAGATCCACATCGGCTCGCGGCCGATCGCATTCCGGGGGGAGGGTCGCTCGCGAGCTGTTCTGGCTGCGGCCCGCCTCGCGCGCGCCGCAGCCAGAACACTTTCTCGACCTCCTGGTTGAGCAAGGTGCGGCGGAGCCGCGATTTGTCCTGCAGCTGTAGATCGCGACCTGGCATGGGTGCGGCGCCCCGACTTCTATCGGGCATTGATCATCTCTGCCGGATCGGCCGTTGCTCGCCCGTTGCTCGCGGCTTCGACAGAGATGATCAATGGTGGACCGGCGCGGACTCCCAGCCCCGTGTCGGACTGAAACGATCTACGGCTCTCGTACTCGGGCCCGGCTACGAGACATCGGCGCGGACCTTGCGGGTCGCCTCGATCATGTGGGCAAGGCTCGGCAACACCTCGGCGTAGCCGCGTGTCTTGAGGCCGCAGTCCGGATTGACCCACAGCCGCTGCGCCGGCAACGCCGCGACCGCGCGGCGCAGCAGCTCGACGATCTCGTCAGTGGACGGCACTCGTGGCGAGTGGATGTCCCACACGCCTGGGCCGACCTCGCGCGGGTAGCCGGCTGCGGCGAGGCCACGGACGATCGCCATGTCCGACCGCGCCGCCTCCAGGCTGATCACGTCGGCGTCCGTCGCGATGATCGCGTCCAGGACATCGTCGAACTCCGCGTAACACATGTGCGTGTGGATCTGCGTGTCGTCCGCGACCGCGCTGGTGGCCAGCCGAAACGCGTCGACGGCCCAGCCGAGGTATTCGGCCTGGGCGGCGCGGCGCAGCGGCAACGTCTCGCGAAGTGCCGGCTCGTCGACCTGCACGATCGCGATTCCGGCCGCTTCCAGGTCGGCGACCTCGTCGCGCAGGGCCAGCGCCACCTGCCGCGCGGTATCGCCGAGCGGCTGGTCGTCGCGGACGAACGACCACGCGAGCATCGTCACCGGTCCGGTGAGCATTCCCTTTACCGGACGGGTGGTCTGCTGCTGGGCGAAGCGCGTCCATTCGACGGTCATGGGATGGGGGCGTGAAACGTCGCCGACGATGATCGGCGGTCGCACGTAGCGGCTGCCGTAGGACTGCACCCAGCCGTGCCGCGTCGCCTCGAAGCCGGAGAGCTGCTCGGCGAAGTACTGCACCATGTCGTTGCGCTCGGGCTCGCCGTGCACCAGGACGTCGAGTCCCAGTTCCTCCTGGCGCGCGATGACGTCCTTGACCTCCTGCGCCATCACCGCGTCGTATGCCTCGGCGGTGATCCTGCCGGCCGTCTTGTCGGCCCGCGCCCGGCGCAGTTCGCGCGTCTGCGGGAACGAGCCGATCGTCGTCGTGGGAAGGACGGGCAGTCCGAGGCGGCCCTGTTGGGCGGCGTGCCGTACCGGGTACTCGTGCCGGCGCGCGGTGTCGGCCGGCGAGACAGCGGCTGCTCGCGCCCGCACCGCGTCATCGCGCGTGATCGGCGAGTTCGCTCGGTCGGCGAGGATCGCCCGGTTGGCGGCGAGCTCGCCCTCGATGGCAGCGACGCCTTCGCGCAGGCCGCGGGACAGCACCGTGACCTCATCCAGCTTCTGCCGGGCAAACGCCAGCCAGGGCACGAGCGCAGGGTCCAGCTGCGTTTCAGCCGTTACGTCCAAGGGGACGTGCAGGAGCGAGCACGACGGGGCGACGTCGACCGCCGCGGCGAGATCGCGCACGCGGGTGAGTGTTTCCATCGATCGGGCCAGGTCGTTCGTCCAGACGTTTCGCCCGTCGACCACTCCGGCCACGAGCCGTTTGCCGGGCAGGCCGCCCATCGCTTCGAGTTGCTCGACGGCGCCGTTCACCGTGAGGTCCAGGGCCAGGCCCTCGATCGCGGTGCCGGCCAGAACCGGCAGCGCATGACCCAGCGCGTCGAAGTACGACGCCGCCATGATCTTCGGCCGCTTCGGCGCGGACGCGAGTGCGTCGTACGCGACGCGGACGGCGTCGAGCACCGCGCTCGGCTGGTCCTGGACGAGTGCCGGCTCGTCGAGTTGCACCCACTCCGCACCGGCGGCGGCGAGCTGTTCGAGCACGTCGGCGTACACGGGCAGCAGAGCGTCCAGCAGCGAGATCGGGTCGAGACCGTCCACTGTGGACTTGGACAGCAGCAGGAAGGTCACCGGTCCCACCAGGACCGGACGAGTCGTGATGCCGAGCTGGCGCGCCTCGGCGAACTCGCCGAGCGGCTTGCCTGCGTCGGCCGCGAACGTCGTGTCAGGCCCCAGCTCGGGCACCAGGTAGTGGTAGTTCGTGTCGAACCACTTCGTCATCTCCAGCGGCGCAACATCGGCGGTGCCGCGTGCCATCGCGAAATAGGCACTGAGGGCTGACGCCTCGGCTGTGTCCAGGGAGCGGCGATGCCGGGCCGGTATCGCGCCGACCATCGACGCCGTGTCGAGCATGTGGTCGTAAAGGGAGAAGTCGTTGCTGCAGACCTCGTCGATGCCGGCTTCGCGCAGTTCGAACAGCCGCTGCGCGCGCAGCCGGGCGGCTGCGGCGAGCAGTTCGGTTTCTGCCGACGTGCCGGCCCAGTGCTGCTCGAGGACCTTCTTCAGCTCACGATCATGGCCCTGGCGTGGGTAGCCGTACAGGGTGGCTCGTGCGGCTTGTGGCGGATGGGGCACGGAACTCTCCTTCGCGAGTTCACCGACCTCGGTGCCAGTCGTGGCGCGCGCCTTTCGAAGACCTGCGCCGAAGACCCGCCCTCGAGGTCATGGCTGCCGGGCGGCGGCTGCCGCCCGGGCGCTGGCAGGTCTTCGGACTCGTGGGCAATGTTGCCGGTGCCTACTGGCCGTCGCTTCCCAGGCTGATGCCAGCCCAGTGCTTCGGTGATGCTCGACTGCGCGTTCGCTGTCGTCATCGTCCGTGACGGCGTTCGTTCCCACTCACCGCTGCGGGGCAGTCCCGGAATCACACCGGGTTCCCTCTTGCCCCGGCATCCCTGGATGGGACACCGGACCAGCTGCGCCGTCGATGCTAGCCGCCCCGCTACATGTGGCGCTCTCTGCTGCGCCGGCCTCGGCTGCGTCGGCGACGATGGGTCCTTGGGATCACGGCACCACGGTGACCGGCCACCGGGCGTCGCGGACGAGCCGGCCGGCCAGTGAACCGACGAAGCGGTGCCCGGTGCTCGTCGAGGCGCCGACCACCACCGCGTCGACGCGCAGTTCGTCGGCCAGGCGAACGATCTCCGTGTACGGGTCGCCGCGGCGTTCGACGAACGTCACGTCGAGACCGAGCGCCGGGGCCCGCGCCGCGACTGTGGCCTTCAGGTCGCTGATGACGTGATCATGCATCTCCATCAGCGCTCCGACCGCCGCGGGAACCCCCGCTGCGGCGCCGGAGATCTGCGCGACGTACAGGCAGACCACGCGCGATCCCTGCCGGCGGGCCAATCCGCCCGCATATGCACCGGCGCGCATGGATGTGTCGGAGCCGTCCACTGCCACCAGGATCAGCGAAGGCCCGTCCGTTCCGAGCTCGAACATCGTTTCGTCCACCCCGTTGGCGCTTTCTTAGCCCATCATGGCCCGAAGGAGGCGGTTCGTGTAGGTGTCGATTTTCGCGGATGCCACCCGTCAATGTGATAACAGCACCGACGAGAGGATCACGGCATGAGGTATCTACTGCTGCTGATGGGTGACGAAGCGGCCGAGGAGGAGCTGACGGCGACGGAACGGCAGGACATCCTCGACGAGCACGGCAAGTTCGCTGCCTCGATGCGAGCGGACAATGCCTACGTCTACGGCGCCGCGCTGGCCCGATCGGTCAACGCCACGACGGTGTCCGACGATGTGCTCACCGACGGCCCCTTCGCCGAAGGGCGTGAGCAGATCGGCGGTATCTACGTCATCGATGCACCCGATCTCGACAGGGCACTCGAGTACGCCAGGCAGGTGCCGAAGAGCCCGGGTCTGCGAGTCGAGGTTCGCCCCCTCCTGGAAATGTGAGCGGCACCTGTCACCATCAGGGTGTGCGCGTCGAAGCCACCGGCGTCGAGACCGCCTACCGCGAGCACTGGGCGCGGCTGCTGGCGCTACTCGCTCGCGAACTGCGCGATCTCGACCTCGCCGAGGACGCCCTGCAAGAGGCGTTCTCATCGGCATCGCGCGCATGGGGCGATTCACCACCGCGCAATCCGGCGGCGTGGCTGCTGACCGCAGCGCGACGCCGGGCAATCGACGAGCTGCGCCGGCAGGCGGCGCTGGCGAAACGCCTGCCGCTGCTCGTCGTTGAGCCGATGCCGGAGGCGGAGCCGGACATGTTTCCCGACGAGCGGTTGCGCCTGATCTTCACCTGCGCGCATCCCGCGCTGGACCTGTCGGCCCGCGTGGCGCTGACCCTTCGTCTCGTCGGCGGCCTGACGACTGCGCAGATCGCGCGGCTGTTCCTGGTGTCCGAGGCGACGATGGCAGCCCGGATCACCCGGGCGAAGAAGAAGATCGCCGCGGCGGGCATCCCGTACCGGGTGCCCGGTGAGCAGGATCTCGCCGAGCGGGCTCGCGGCGTACGCACCGTCGTGTACGCAATCTTCACGGAGGGATACGCAGCCACTGACGGGGATCAGCTGTTGCGCGTCGAGTTGTGCGCGGAGGCGATCTGGCTCGCCCGGATGCTCGTCGCGTTGCAGCCGGCGGACGACGAGGCCGGCGCCCTTCTCGCGCTGATGTTGTTGCATCACGCGCGCCGAGACGCCCGGGTTTCGGACGGCCGGCTCGTGCGCCTGGCCGATCAGAATCGCGCTCGCTGGCACCTGGACGAGATTGCCGAGGGGCTGCGCCTCACCGAACGCGCGATTCGGCGCGACGCCGGGCCGTACGCCATCCAGGCGGCCATTGCCGCGGAACATGCCGTTGCGGCGACGGCGAATGTCACCGACTGGCCGGCCATCGCCGAGCTGTACCGGGTGCTCGAGCAACGCACCGGATCTCCTGTCGTGCGCATGAATCGCGCGGTTGCCGTCGCTGAGTGCGACGGCCCGGCGGCGGGGTTGTCCCTGCTCGACGGGCTTGACGAGGCACTCGCCAGGCATCATCTGTTGCCGGCAATTCGTGCTGATCTGCTCCGTCGCCTCGGTCGCGTCGATGACTCGCTGCGCGCCTACGACGACGCGCTGGCCCTGGTCGGCAACGGCCCGGAACACGACTTCCTGCAACAGCAGCGAGCCCGCACGGCGCGTGATCGTGACGAGCATGCGTGACAGTGCGAGGCTGAAGCCGTGACGGGCGAACGAGTTACCGATGAGCAGAACGTCCTCGGGGGCGCGCTGGATCCCTGCGGCACCGATCCGGTCACCGGCTTCTACCGGGACGGGTGCTGCACCAGCGGCCCCGAAGACATGGGCAGCCACACCGTTTGCGCGGTGGTGACCACCGAGTTTCTTGCGCACCAGCAGAGCGTGGGCAACGACCTGAGCACGCCCCGCCCCGAGTACCACTTTCCCGGACTGCAGCCGGGTGATCGTTGGTGCGTGGTCGCCGCGAGGTGGCTACAGGCGTATGAGGACGGCGTGGCCGCGCCGGTCGTGCTCGCCGCGACGAATGCGCGCGCCCTGGAGATCATTTCGCTCGACATGCTGCGCGAACATGCGGTGGACGTGCCTCCCGATCCGAGCGCGCTCGGCTGACTGTCGCTGCCCCGGCCATCGTCGGAGCCAAACCCGCAGTCCTCGAACGACACGGCCAGCCCGCCGTGTCCAGTCGGCGCACATGCCCCGACCGGACATCCCCGGAGACGTGCCCAGCGTCGGGGGCATTGGCCAGCGACGGGTTCAGGCTTAGGCGCGTCAATTCCCTTACGCAGTAGGGTGTTCTTTCGGATGCGAGCATAGTAGAGTCGTACAGGTGTTCGCCCGCGAACATCCCGGGCCGGAGGCCGTCGCTCTGTCGATGATCGACCCGGCAGCTCTCGCCCACGGGGCGCGCATCGATCTGCTGGTCGCCGTCGAGCGTCAACTTGCCTGGCTGAACGCGGTGCAGCAGCGGGTGCTCGCCTCGATCGCTCAGCATCCGAATGCAGCGGCTGACGACGTTGTTCGAACGGGCCGGCATTGGGTGCGTGAGGACGTCTCGTGCGCACTGCGGCTTTCCGGGCTCACGGCGCAGCGGCGACTCGCTGTCGCGCAGACGCTCACGGCGCGACTGCCCGCGACGCATCGACTCCTCGAACGCGGCGAGATCAGCTACCTGCATGCGATGAGCCTGGCTGAATCCGTCTTCGGGCTTGACGATCAAGCCACCGCGGTCGTCGAGCAACGCGTCCTGCGACACGCGTCCGAGCAGACGCTTTCGGAGTTCAAGCGCTCCGTCCGTCGCGCCGTCGCATCGGTCGACGCGGTAACCCTGGAGCGGCAGCGGGTCGAGGCGATGAAGGAGCGCCGGGTGTGCGTCACGCCTCGTGACGACGGCATGGCTGAGCTTTGGGCCCTGCTGCCGGCTGAGGGTGCCGCCGCCGTCATGTCCGCGGTGAACGCGCTGGCGTCAGTGACGTCAGCGAACGACGATCGCGGAATTGACCAGCGCCGCGCCGACGCCCTGGTCGATCTGGGCGTGGCGGGGCTGCACGATCCGCACCTGCCCCGGCAGCAAGGCATGCGCCCGGCGATTCAGGTAACTGTGGCACTGTCGACATTGCTCGGGGTCGACGACGAGCCGGGCGAATTGGCCGGTCACGGACCCATCTCGGCTGCCGTGGCGCGCCGGCTCGCAGCCGACCCAACCGGCACCTGGCGCCGACTCGTCACCGATCCGGTCGACGGCCGGCTGCTCGACTGCGGTCGCGACTCGTACCGCGCACCCGCCGACTTGGCGGCATTCGTCATTGCCCGAGACCAGGTCTGCTCATTCGCCGGATGCCAGCGCCCGGCCCGCTCCTGCGAACGCGACCATCGCCGGCCGTGGTCACTCGGCGGCCTTACCAACGCCGAGAATCTCGGCGCGCTCTGCAAGCGTCATCACCGGTGCAAGCACGAGCGCGGCTGGAAGCTGGAGCGGGATGACGACGGCAGCTACCACTGGACGAGCCCAACGCGGCACCGTTATCGAGCTCGTCCGCCCGAACTGCCCGGCACGAACGAGCAGATCGCACCGGCCGATAACGATCCCGATCCGCCACCGTTCTGACCCCAGCCAGCCAGGTGCGCGCCGGTCAACGCCATGAGCAACTGACCCAGCCAGCCAAGTACGCGCGGGCCATCGGATTCGGAACCGGCCGGAGCAGCCAAGTACGCGCTGCTCATCGCGGCCAGGAACTGAGCTGCGCTCGCGGGTCCGGCGCGCGGACCGTTCGCTGTGTCACAACGCGCGGATGCCTGCTGCGCTGGAGGATTCTCGATTGGCCGTGCGGGCGGTGCGCGCCCCCGGACACCCCACGCTACCTGCCTGCCACATTGTTGGGGAGCTCAGCCAGCGAGCTCAGACCAGCCAACGCTGCCATTCAGTAAGTCGGCCCACGGGCTCGAAGCCGAGCGCGCGATTCACCCGCAGCATCGGGGCATTGTCGGCGGCGTTCCACGTAACGACACGGCGTACCGCCGGTAACCCGGCCAGCAATGCGCGCAAATTCTCGACTTTCAGTAGCAGGCCGAGGCGATGACCGCGATGTTCCTTCAGCACAAGGGTGCTCCATTGATAAGCCGTCTGCGGCGTGTGCGAGGCGACGGCGAGCGTGGTGAAGCCGACGATGCGGCCGCTCGCAGAATGACGAGCCACGGACTCGACGACGCGACGGCCCTGATCGCGCGCGACCTCGAAGTCTCGGCGCACGCGATCTTCGTCCCACTCCTCCTCGTCCAGGGCCACGCCGCCGAGCGGAGTGTCGGTACTCATCCGCCGCGACAACTCCGCGCGGTCGGCGAGCCATTCGTCGGGAACGCCGTCCCACGACGTCAACACCTCGTAACCATCCGACCGCGACGACGCTTCGGCGGACGCGTCGGCCAGGACGCGCTCGTCGACCGGCACCACGAGATCGCTTCGCCACTCGGTCTGCTCGGCGGCGTAACCATGCGCGGCCGCGAAACCCGAGGCCGGATCGTCGTGACCGGAAGCCACATCGGAGAACCCACCGACGACCTTGCGGCGCTCGTCGCGGGCAAGGCGTTCGGCGACATCGAGCAGTGCGCTGCCCACTCCGCGCCGCCGGTGGTCCGGATGCACGAACAACGCGATCTCGGCGCGGTGGGTGTTGTCCGACAGCGGATGCGTCACTTCGAGATGCCCGACTACCGCGCCGTCGGCCAAGCCGGCACAGGCGATGCGGCGTTTGTCCTGCTGATCGCGAAAGGCTGCGCGCATTTCGTCAACCGAATAGCTGGTATGCCGATCGCCGTACTCAGCCCGCCCAGCCGCCTCGGCGACGTCGAGCCAGCCACGGAACACGTCGTCCTGGGAGCTGTCGAAGGGGTCGACGGTCATGATCTCAAGGGCCACATCGCGACGCTCTCAACATCGCACGGACGGAGGCAACCCGTTTTCTCTGCTGGATAGGCTGCCGAAATGCCAGAGGACCTGCTGCCGTCGACCCGACGAGCCCTGCTGCATCGAATCGCCACCGCCCAGCGAGACGGCCGGGCGCCGAGCGTGATCGGCACCGTTGTCCGCGACGGCGAACCGGTATGGACGGCGTCGCGCAGCATGGTCGACGGGCACGAACCAGACGGCGATACCCAGTACCGCATTGGCTCCATCTCCAAGACATTCGCGGCCGTACTGGTGATGCGCCTGCGCGACGCGGGCCGTCTCGATCTTGCCGACCCGCTCGAAAAGCACCTACCCGGAATCGACGTCGGCCACCTGCGCATCGGCGAACTGCTCGCGCATACCTCGGGCCTCGCGTCCGAGTCGGCCGGCCCGTGGTGGGAGCGCACGCCCGGCCAGGACCATATCGCCGACGCGCTCGGCGGTGATCCGATCCGCCAGCCGGCCGGACGGCGTTTCCACTACTCCAACTCGGGCTTCGGGGTGATCGGCGCCCTGATCGAAGAGCTGCACGGCGAGCCGTGGGGGACTGTGCTGCAGCGCGAGGTGCTCGAACCGCTGGGAATGACGCGGACCACCCTGATGCCGCAGGCGCCGCACGCCGGCGGCTGGGCGGTGCACCCGTGGGCCGACGTCATGCTGCCCGAACCGGCCGAGGATGCCAGGGCCATGGCGCCCGCCGGCCAGTTGTGGTCGACGACGCAGGACTTGTGCCGGTGGGCGACGTTGCTCTCGGCGGGCCACGACGGCGTATTGGCCGCCGACACGGTGGCCGAGATGCGCGAGCCCGCTGCGCCGCAGAGCGAGGAGTCATGGACGGCCGGGTACGGCCTCGGGCTGCAGTTGCTGCGCGCCAACGGACGCACGCTCGCCGGGCACACCGGTTCGATGCCCGGCTTCCTGGCGACCGTCTGGGTGAGCGTCGACGAGCGGCTGGCCGCGATCGTGATGGCGAACACGACGTCCGGCCTCACGGTTGGCGCGCTCGCCGCCGAGCTCATCGGCATCGTCGCCGAGCGCGAGCCCGCGATCCCCGAACCGTGGCGGCCGCTGACCGACGTCGACGATGAACTGCTGGCGCTGACCGGCCAGTGGTACTGGGGCCCGACCGCGTACGGGCTTTACCTGCTACCCGAGCGCGGACTCGAACTCAAGCCGCTGCGTGGCAGCGGCCGCATGTCGCGCTTCCGGGCCGAGCCTGACGGCACCTGGACGGGCCTCGACAACTACTACAGCGGTGAGCGGCTGCGTGTCGTGCGCGACGCCAGTGGCACGGTGACCCATCTCGATCTGGGCACGTTCGTGCTCACCCGGGGCCCGTACGACCCGGCCGGGCCGCAGCCGGGAGGCGTCGATCCGGCCGGCTGGCGGGGCGCGCCGGCCTGATCGCCCCGCGACACGCCGACACGACATGTAGTTACGGGACTTTGTCAGACCCCCTACATATGGTGCTCCATGCAGCTGGTTCGGCGTCCCATCCAGGAACGACGAGGCAAGAGGGAACCCGGTGTGATTCCGGGACTGCCCCGCAGCGGTGAGTGGGAACGAACGCCGTCTTTCCGACGACGACCTCGAGCGAGCATCGCCCCACAGCGATGCAAGCGCGGAGTCGCAGAGGAAGAGCACTGGGCCTGATCAGCCTGGGAAGCGACGGCCATTAGGAGCCTGGTACCGGCATGCCCACGAGTCCGAAGACCTGCCAGCGCACCGCACGCGTCCGCGTGCGGTGGCAGATTGCCCGAGCTCGCGAGGAGAGAGCCGTGACGGTTACCCATGCCCCGGCGCAGCAGCGCCGTACTCAGATGCAGGTCAGCAAGCGCAACGGCGACAGCGAACCCGTCGACGTCAACAAGATCGTCCGAGCCGTCGAACGATGGGCCATCGGACTGGACGACGTCGATCCGCTGCGCGTGGCCACCAAGACGATCAGCGGCCTCTACGACGGGGCCACGACCGCAGAGCTCGACCGGCTCTCGATCCAGACCGCGGCGGAGATGATCGCTGAGGAACCGCAGTACTCGCGGCTCGCGGCCGGCCTGCTGGCCGGCTACATCGACAAGGAGGTGCGCGGGCAGGGCATCGCCTCGTTCAGCCAGGCGATCGCGCTCGGCCAGGCCGAGGGGCTGATCGGCGACACCACCGCCGAGTTCGTCAAGGACAACGCCCGCAAGTTGGACGACGCGGTCGACGCGCGGGCCGACCGCCGCTTCGAGTACTTCGGCCTGCGCACGGTGTACGACCGCTACCTGCTGCGCCACCCGTCGACCCGGCTGGTGATCGAGACGCCGCAGTACTTCCTGCTGCGGGTAGCCTGCGGGCTCAGCACGACGCCCGCCGAGGCCATCGGCTTCTACCGGCTCATGTCGTCGCTGGCCTACCTGCCGAGTTCGCCGACCCTGTTCAACTCCGGCACCCGGCACACCCAGATGTCGTCGTGCTACCTCGTCGACTCCCCGCGCGACGAACTCGACTCGATCTACGACCGCTACCAGCAGGTGGCGCGACTCTCCAAATTCGCCGGTGGCATAGGCATTTCGTGGTCCCGGGTGCGTTCGCGTGGCGCGCTGATCCGAGGCACGAACGGCCAGTCGAACGGCATCGTTCCGTGGCTGCGCACGCTGGACTCATCCGTGGCCGCGGTCAACCAGGGTGGACGCCGCAAGGGCGCCGCGTGCGTCTACCTCGAGCCGTGGCATCCCGATATCGAGGAGTTCCTCGAACTGCGCGACAACACCGGCGAGGACGCCCGGCGCGCGCACAACCTCAACCTGGCGAACTGGATCCCGGACGAGTTCATGCGCCGCGTCGAGGCCGACGAGACGTGGTCGCTGTTCGATCCGGACGAGGTCCCCGAACTGCCCGACCTCTGGGGCGAGGCGTTCGACCAGGCGTACCGGGAGGCCGAGGCGGCCGGGCGGTACGTGCGACAGGTCCGCGCCCGCGACCTGTACGGCCGGATGATGCGCACTCTCGCGCAGACCGGCAACGGCTGGATGACGTTCAAGGACACGTCCAACCGGCTGTGCAACCAGACCGGCGAAGCCGGCAACACCGTGCACCTGTCGAACCTCTGCACCGAGATCATCGAGGTGTCGTCCGACGCCGAGACGGCGGTGTGCAACCTCGGTTCGGTGAACCTCGCCGCGCATCTGCGCGGTTCTGAGATGGACTGGGCCGGTCTTCGCGACACCGTGCGCACAGCCGTGACGTTCCTCGACCGCGTCATCGACATCAACTACTACCCGACCGAGCAGGCTGCGGCGTCCAACCCGCGGTGGCGCCCGGTGGGCCTCGGCGTGATGGGCCTGCAGGACGTGTTCTTCGCGCTGCGGATGCCCTTCGACTCGGACGCCGCACGCGACCTGTCGACCCGCATTGCCGAGGAGATTTATCTTACGGCGCTGGAGACTTCGGCCGATCTGGCCGAGAAGTTCGGCGCGCACCCGGCCTTCAACGAGACGCGGGCGGCGCTCGGTCAACTACAGCCCGACCTGTGGGGCGTGGCGGCGCATAGCGAACGCTGGACGACCATACGCCAGCGTATTGAGACGACCGGCCTGCGCAACTCGCTGCTCATCGCGATCGCGCCCACGGCCACCATCGCGTCGATCGCCGGCTGCTACGAGTGCATCGAGCCGCAGGTGTCCAACTTGTTCAAGCGCGAAACGCTCTCCGGCGAGTTCCTGCAGATCAACTCGGCTCTCGTGCGTGAACTCAAGGCCCACGGGCTGTGGACGTCCGAGATCCGCGACGCGATCAAGCGGGCGGACGGCTCGGTGCAGGGCGTCGCGGCTCTGTCCGACGACGTCCGCGAACTGTTCCGCACCGCATGGGAACTGCCGCAGCGCGCGCTGATCGACCTGGCCGCCGCCCGCGCGCCGTTCGTCGACCAGAGCCAGTCGCTGAACCTGTTCCTCGCCGCGCCGTCCATCGGCAAGCTGTCGTCGATGTATCTCTACGCGTGGAAGGCCGGGCTGAAGACGACGTACTACCTGCGCTCGCGCCCGGCCACCCGCATCCAGCAGGCCACGGTGGCACCCGAGGCCGCCATCGCCTGCAGCCTGGAGAACCCCGAGTCGTGCGAGGCCTGCCAGTGAGCGCCCCGGCCCCGATCGTGCAACCTTCTGCGGCCACAGACCGCACGGAGTTGCACGATCGACTGCTCGACCCGGGCATGAACCTCACGCTGCGACCGATGCGCTACCCGCACTTCTACGACCGGTTCCGCGATGCCATCAAGAACACCTGGACGGTCGAGGAGGTCGATCTGCACGCCGACCTCAAGGACCTGGCCAAGCTGACCGAGGCCGAGCGGCACCTGGTCAACCGGCTCGTCGCGTTCTTCGCGACGGGCGACACGATCGTGGCCAACAACCTGGTGCTGAACCTCTACCAGCACATCAATTCGCCCGAGGGACGGCTGTACCTGTCGCGGCAGTTGTTCGAGGAGGCCGTGCACGTCCAGTTCTATCTGACGCTGCTCGACACCTACGTGCCGGACGAACGCGAGCGCAACGAGGCCTTCGCGGCCGTCGAGAACATCCCGTCGATCCGGCGCAAGGCCGAGTTCTGCTTCCGGTGGATCGACTCCGCATTCGCCCTCGACCGGCTGGAGACCGCCGAGGACCGGCGGGCGTTCCTGCTCAACCTGATCTGCTTCGCCGCATGCATCGAGGGGTTGTTCTTCTACGGCGCGTTCGCCTACGTCTACTTCCTGCGTTCGCGCGGCCTGCTGCACGGCCTCGCGTCCGGCACGAACTGGGTCTTTCGCGATGAGTCGATGCACATGGCGTTCGCATTCGACGTCGTCGAGACCGTCCGGCGCGAAGAGCCGGAGTTGTTCGACGACGTTCTCGCCGCGCAGGTGAGCGAGATGTTGGGCGAGGCGGTCGAGTGCGAGGCCCAGTTCGCGGCCGACCTGCTCGGGCGGGGAGTGTCCGGCATGACGCCTGACGACATGCGGCGCTACCTGGAGTACGTGGCCGACCGGCGCCTGGATCAACTCGGCATCGCGCCGCGTTACGGGTCGGCCAACCCGTTCACGTTCCTCGAGTTGCAGGACGTACAGGAGCTGTCGAACTTCTTCGAGCGCCGGGTTTCGGCCTACCAGCTCAGCGTCGACGGGTCGGTGGGCTTCGACCATGATTTTTAGGAAGACGGCGTAACGGATCGTCGCGCGGATCGTTCTCGATTCTTTAGGTGCCTTTTTTGTCCGTTCGTCCTTCATCGAAGTAGCTGGGAGTCAGAGAACATGGCCATGCGCCGTCCATCGTCCTCGACCGGTCGGCTCATGCCGCCCCCTCGCGCCTGGACTGCCCGTCGTGGCGTTGCGGCGCTAGCCGCAGTTGTGTCATTCAGTGTCGTCGTCGCGTCCGCACCGGGCGCGACGGCGGTAGCAGCGCCGAGATCGCAGTCGGCCGGCCGCTTCTTGTCCGTGAAGATCGGCAACACCAGCCTCGACAAGCTGGTCGCGCTCACCGGTGCGGCCGCCGGCGTCAAGGGCGAATCGGCCGCCAACAACGGCGGGCCCTCGGTCACCGAGCAGGACGCCCTGTCGGCCGCCCTGCTCAACCAGACGCTGCTAAACCTGCCCAAGGGAGTGCAACTGCCTGGTGGTGGCGTGCTCAAACTCGGCGCCGCCAACCAGTACGCGCACGCCAACGCCGACGGAAGTTCGCAAGGCGGGTCCGGGGCCATCACCAACTCGGGCATCGTCGGCATCGGCGGGCCCAACGCGCCGCAGTCCGACGCCACGCTCGACCTGACCGGCTCGAACAACCCGCTTGCCGCGCTCGGCTCGCTCAAGGCCAGCGTCGGTGCGGTGGCGGCCACGGCCGAACAGGCGCCCGGCAAGAACGGCGCGGTCGGCGGCAAGTACGAGATCGCCTCGCTCAAGCTCACGCTCAGCAGCCCGGCGCTGGCCGGCGCCGCGAAGCAGTTGACGGCGGGCACCAGCAAGGTGCCCGGCCTGTCCAGCCTGATCTCCACGCTGGCCAGCACGGGCCTGCCGGTCGGCACCCTGGAGAAGGTCGGCACCACCAGCTCGGTCAGCGGGCTCACCAAGGCGCTCGCGTCACTCGGCAACGTCAACCTCGGCAACGGCGCGATCACCGGCAGCCTCACCGGGGGCACGCTCACCGTCGACGTCGCGAAGCTGCTCAAGTCGGCGCTGAACCTCGACCTGAACAACCTGCCGCCGAACACACACCTCATCGAGGCCGTGGCGAAGGCGCTGCCGAAGGCACTCACCAACGGCCTCACGCAGGTGCAGTCGCAGCTGCGCGACGGATTCGGCAAGTTGAACCTGGCCGGTAGCCCGCTGCCGCCGGGGGCAACGCAGATCGACGACGCGCTCAGCACGCTGCTCAACCCGCTGACGAAGGCCCTGTCCTCAGGGTCCGGCATGGCGAGCACCGTGTTCGCGCCGATGGCGAAAGACCTCGAGAAGCTCGTCGACATCGTCGTGAACGTGCAGGACCGCACCGGTGGCACCTTCACCGAGCGCGCGCTGCAGTTGGACCTCATCGGCGACCCAGCGGTGTCCGTCGACATCGCATCGGCGGCGGTCGGCCCGTCCGCGCCGGGCGTTGCGCCGGTGCCGCCGGGCTCATCCGTGCCGCCGACCCCGGCGCCCACCCACTCCGGCGTGGCCGGCGGCGGTTCGCACCTCGCCGACACCGGGGCGGGCGTGTGGCTGACCAAGGTCGCCCTGTTCGGCCTGCTCGGCCTCTGCCTGGGCGCCGCCCTGTTCGGTGCGACCATCGGAATCCGCCGGTCGGGCCGGCACGCCGCCTGACCCAACCCGCGATCGTGCAACTCCCGGCGTCCTCAGGACGCCGGGAGTTGCACGATCTGTCTCAGCCCGGCTGATTGCGCAGGGCGGTGAGCAACGCGGCGCCGTCGGGCACGCCGAGCCCGGTGCAGGCATCCCACCCGGGCGCCGCCTGGTAGGCGCCGTTGCCTCCCGTGACGATGTCGCGCAAGCCCGGCGTCGGTTGCCCCGCTGATGCCGCGGCATACAGCGCAGGCTGCAGCAACCCGAGCTTTGCGCCCAGCGCTTGCGCGAGGCGGCAGGCCAGCGCCGCCCACAAGGGCGCGACGGCGCTCGTCCCACCGAACACCTGCTGCTGGCCGTCGACGTAGACCTGATAGCCGGTGCTCGGGTCGGCATCGGCGGCGACGTCCGGCACGCCGCGCCCGGTGCCACCACCGACACGCGCGGGCACGCCCACCGCGCCCTGCCATTCGGGCACCGGGTAGACGTCGCTGACACCGCCACCGGTCGCCCCGCCCGTCGAACCGCCGCTCCACACGGTCTCGCTGCGCACGGTGCCGCTCGCCGGGTCGGCTTGCAGCGTCGTGCCGCCGCAGCCGAGCACCTGCGGGCTGGACGCCGGGAAGTCGCAGTGCGCGCCGCTGGGCGCGCGATCGCTACTGCCGTCGTCGCCCGCGGCCGCGGTGACCGTGACGCCCAGCGCTGCGGCGTCGGCAAATGCGCTGTCCATGGCGTCGCGGGCCTGGGCGGTCCAGTCGTCCTCACTCTGACCCCAGCTGATGCTCATCGCGGTGGGAGTCGGGTTGGCATGCGCCGCGGTGCTGATCGCATCGACGAATCCAGCGTCGGTGTTGGGGGCGAAGTACACGACGATGCTGGCCTTGGGCGCGATAGCGCCGCTCACCTCGATGTCGAGCAGGACCTCGCCGTCGGCGCCGGAGGGATCCTGGCCGGGAACGTTGCGCGCTCCGTCGACGCCGACCGCGCGCACCTGTGGGGTGGGCAGGCCCAGCCCGGCGAAGTAGGTGTCGAGGTCGGACTTGGCGTAGCCGCCGCCGAGTTCGATGATCGCGATGCTCTGGCCGGTGCCGTCGGTGCCCTCGGGCATGGCATACACCTGGGCGAGCTGTACCGGCGTGTAGCTCGTCGAGACGGCACCGGGCGCAACGATGCGAATCCGGGTACGCGCCTGGGGCCGGTCGTCGAGGCCGAGCACGGCGACGACGTGCGCAGCGATCGGTTCGGGCAGCGAAAGCTCACCCTCGCGGTAGCGATGCTCGATCGGCGCGCTACCCGCATCGGCCCGGCGCACTCGGGTCAGCGCGGTGCGAAACGTACTGGTCATCAGCCGGGCGGGCCCGGCCACCCGCACCCGCCGCGATGCGGCGTCGGTCTCGAGAACCTCCAGGCCCTGCTCGCGCAGCACGGTCGTGACGGTGTCGATGTCGGCCGGGTCGGCGCCAAAGCCGGCAGCCAGCTCGTCACGGGTAAGACGCAGCCCGGCCGGTAGTTCGGCCCGGCGTCGCAGGATGAGCGTGGCCTCGACCCGCTCGTCGGCGGCGACCGGGCCCAACGTCTCGACATCAGGGATGGGGGCGCGTGAGCTTCCAGGTAGCGGCATGGGCTTATTGTCCGCAGGCGCCGGACAGTTTCCGGGTGACCCCACCCGTCAGCTGGGATTCGCCTGACCTGCGCGACGGCGCATCGCGGCAACAACCGGAAGCAATGCTAGGAAGAACGCGCCGATCAGCGCCACCAGCCCGACGAGGAACTGGGTCGCACCGCGCGTGGCGTGCTCGGCGAATACGGTGATTGCCGCCGCCAGCGGCACTCCGGCCGCGGCCGCGAGCGTCGACGACTCGGCGCCGCGACTCCAGCGAGGTGCAAGCAGGAAGGCCGCCGTCGCGCCGGCGAGCGCAGCGATCAGCACGGCATCCGGCCGATCACCGTCGAAGGCCGGCCCGGCCACGACCACGCCCAGCAGCACCAGGGTCGCAGTCGTGCTGGCGAGCACCACCGAGGCGAGCGCCGAGGCGACGCCGAGCCCGATCAACACAACCCGGATCGCCCCGGACAGTCCGATGCCGGCGAGCACTGCCGAAAGCGAACCGAAACCGAATGTCATCCAGCCGCGGGTGCTCATCCCGGCCCATCGCGAGATCACCGCCGCCCCCCGGCCGCGGCACGTAGCGGACGCGCGGCGAGCGGGCGCAGGGCCGCGGGTAGCGACACGTCCGCCGGCCAGCGCACGGCGACCACGCCCCGCTGCGTCAGGTGCTGGCGAATGGCGATGCGGTCCAGGCGCCAGGCGCGCACTGCCTGCTGCTCGTCGCGCCGGCGGCTGGCCGGCGGCTCGTCGTTGAGCACGTCGACGACAACCGTCGGATGCCCGCGGCGGCGCACATCGCCGACCAGGCGCAGCGACTCGTCGCCCAGCAGCGGCGTCAGGCAGATCGTCAGCGCACCGGGCACCAGCACCTGCGGCGGGATGCGGCCGATCTCGAACCGGGTCGCCTCGGGCCGCCCGCGATGTTCGAGCAGGCAGTTGACGATGCGGACCAGGTGGCGCATGCCGGACGCGGGCGCCACCCAGCGCAGACGCGTACCGGCAAGAGCCAGCGCAACCCGGTCGCCTGCGCGCAGATGGGCCCCGGCCAGCGCTACCGCTGCGCGCGCCGCGCGATCGACGCAGGTGTCGCCGAGTGGCCCGACCTCGGCGGTGGCGTCGACGACGACGAGGACGTCCTGGCTGCGGTCTGCGGCGAAGCCCGCCACATGGATCTCGCCGGTGCGCAGCGTCGCCGCCCAGTGCACCCGCCGAAGCGGCGCGCCCGGCGTCCACGCCGACACGTCGAGGAACTCGGTGCCTGCGCCCGCTGTGCGTGCGGCGCGCTCGCCGTAGCTGGGCCGGCGCACCGTGCTGCGCAGCGAGGCGGTGCCGGGCAACCCGCGCGGTGTGACGATCACCGGAACGGCGAGGCGCAACGCAGCTTCCCAGGCGCCGCCCGGTGCCGACACATGCACCGCCACCTGTATCCGCCGCTGCCCCCAGCACGGCAGGCGCAGTCGCCAGGACGTCAGGTCGACTCGTTCGACGCTCGGGTCGACGGCGGGATGCGGCGGGAACGGCACCTGCACCTCGCCCACGTAGCGCAGTCCGTCCTCGGGTGGCACGACCGAAAGCCGCACCTCGTCGCCCTCCACGCAGCGGCGCGGATGAACGGTCGCGGCGAGCGCCGTGGTGCTCGGACGCTCAGCGCGCAGCGCGACGGTGAGCCACAGCAGCAATGGCACGGGCAGTGCGAGAAGCTCACCACGTCCCGTGACGGCGGCCGCGACGACGGCCAGCACGGCCACGACGGCGGCACCGCGGGTCGCAGTCGAGATTCGCCAGTCGAGACTCGGAGTCATCGAGACTCATCGAGCCCACTGGCTCGTCGACCGGTCCGGAGCTACCGCGATCGGCTGGATGTGCCCGGCCGGGCGGGTCGGGGCGCTCGGCCGGGTGGCGGGCGTCGGCACGGTGCCCAGCACGTCCTCCACCACCGCGTCGCCGGTCACGTTGCGCACCCACAACTCGGCCTTGACGGTGATGCGGTGCCCGAGGGCGGCGACCGCGACCCGCTTGACGTCGTCCGGGGTGACGAAGTCACGCCCGGCGACGAGCGCCGCACCGCGGGCGAGCCTGGTCAGGGCCAGGCTGCCGCGCGGACTGGCGCCGACCTCCGCGTTCGGATGCGAGCGGGTCGCGTTGACCAGGGCGACGGCGTAGTCGGTGATGTCGTCGTGCACCTCGATGCCGTCCATCGAGCGGATCATCGCGCTGACCGTCGGCGCGTCGGCCAGCGGGCGCAGGGCTGTCGGGTCGGTGCGGTGGGCCAGGCTGCGACGCACCATCGCCGACTCGTCGGCGGCGGCCAGATAGCCGAGGCGCACCCGGGCGGTGAACCGGTCGAGCTGTGCTTCCGGTAGTGGGAACGTCCCCTCGTACTCGATCGGATTGTCGGTTGCCAGCACGACGAACGGCACCGGCAACGTACGGCTCACGCCATCGCTTGACACCTGGTACTCGCCCATCGCTTCGAGCAGTGCGGCCTGGGTCTTGGGTGGCGTCCGGTTGATCTCGTCGGCCAGCAGGACGTTGGTGAAGACGGGGCCCGGACGGAACGCCAACTCGCGGGTGGCTGGATCGAGCACGGTCGCCCCGGTGAGGTCGCTCGGCAACAGGTCCGGGGTGAACTGCACGCGGGCGAAGTCCAGGCCGAGCACGCGGGCGATCGAGCGGGCGACGAGCGTCTTGCCCATGCCCGGCAGATCCTCGAGCAGCACATGCCCGCCGGCCAGGATGGCGAGTAGCACGAGCTCGACGGCGTCGCGCTTGCCGACGATCACGTGGTCCAGTTCGTCGAGCGCGGAACGAATCGTGGCGTGCGTCTGCGCGACGGACTGCTCCGGCGGTCGGGTCGGTCGGGTCACAGCCGTTCCAATCGGGTCAGGAGCCGGTCGATGGTCGGTGCGGCCAGCCCGGGCGAATCCGAATCTGTCGATGCCGGCCGCTTCGGGTCGATCAGCGGCCAGAGGTCGGGACCGATCAGCTCAATCGCACGTTCGCGGTCGCGGTCGGCGTAGAAATCGACGCTTGCCCGGCTGTCGAGCGCCGCGGCGGCGACCCGCTGCAGCATGCGCCTCGGCGCGCTGTCAAAGTGCCGCCGCGACACCTTGGCCCACGCGAGTTCGCGGCTGATGTCGTGGAAGGTCGTCCAGCCGTCCTTCGTTGCCGGACGCTCGGGAGATGCCGGACGCCGATGCGCCGTGCCCAGTGCAAGCAGGAAGACGACGAGGGGGATGGCGGCGGCGAAGGTCAGGGAGACGAGCGCGCCGACACGTCCGGCCAGGATGCTGCACGCGGCAACACCGAAGCCGAGCGCGACCGCCGGGGAGATCCACCAGAACCGATTCATACGCGCACCCCGAGGTGCGCCCGCAGTTCGCGCAGTCGGGCCGCCGCGTCGGCGGCGTCGCTCTCGCTGATCGCAGCGTCACTGAACCGCGCGCGTTCGAAGATCGCCGCGAGCGCGTTCGCCGCTCCGACGGCACCGGGCCGTTCGCGGGCCAGGACGGCCAGCCATTCGAGCGGGGCCTGCTGCCTGGCCCGGCCCATGCCCTGGCTGCCGAGTGCTGCCTCCATGGCCTCGAACGCCGCGATGACCCGATCGCGCGGGCTCCCGCCGAGCGCGATCGCTCCGGCAGCGTCGTCGAGCACCTGCGCGGGATCGACGGGCGCCGTTCGTGCCTGGAGATCGACCGGCCGGGCGGGGCGGCGCAGCCAAGCCCGGTAGGCGGCGATGCCGAGCACGCCCACGGCGGCGAGCACCAGGACCGCGGCGGCGATTGCGGCTCCGTGCCCCAGGCCGGCGTCGGGCAGCACGCCCGGCCGGTTCGGACGCGACGGGCTGGGCAGTGGCGTCGGGCTCGCTGCTTGTCCGGTCGGCGCAGCGCCTCCCGATCCGGAGCCGGAACCGTTCTGGGTGGGCAGCCTGCGTCGGTTGAGGTTGAGCAGCAGGCCCGGGCCGACGATGAGCAAGGAGCCGACCATGCGATAGGTGAGGCGCTGGTACTGCACGGTGAACCGCCCGCCGCGCCGGATCATCAGCACGCCGACGAGGATCGACACGATGGCGATTGCCCAGTCTCGCGTGCCGTTCGGATCCTCGCCTGCGTGGCGGGGCAATGCGAACGACGGGCGACCGGACAACCCGACGGCGGCGACGACCAGGGCGATGCCGACAACCGCGACGAGTAGCGGCACCGCGATCGACTGCCGTCGTACCGGACTCATCGGCGTGTTCGCTCTCCCAGGTCGGACGACCGAGCCTAAGCGGTCGAGCGACGCATCGCTCCCACTCTATGTCGATTCTTACATAGCGGGGGAGCCGGGCACTACGGCTTGACCAGTTCGCGCGGTACCGCGATCACGTCGACCAAGGCGCCGTTGCGCCACACGGTGATCTCGAGTCGCTGCCCGATCGCGTCCTCGACCATGCGACGCTGCAAGGCGGTGCTCGTCACGGCGTCCTCACCGCCGACCGCCACCACGATGTCGCCGACCCGCAGGCCGGCCTGCGCGGCCGGGCTGCCGTCGATCACCTGCGCGACGCGAAGCCCGCTGCGGCGCCCGACCTTCGCGGCAAGGCCAGGTGGCAGTGGCGACTCGGCCCCGGCGATGCCGAGCCAGGCGCGGCGCACCCGGCCGGTGGTCATCAGCGTCGTGATGATCCGACGTGTGGTGTCGTTGATCGGCACCGCGAGACCCACCCCGATACCGGCGACGGCTGTGTTGACGCCGACCATCCGCCCCTCGCCGTCGGCGAGCGTGCCCCCGCTGTTGCCCGGGTTGAGCGCGGCATCGGTCTGGATCACCTCGTCGACGACGCGTCCGGCTCGCGTCGGAAGTGATCGCCCGAGCGCAGAGACGATTCCGGCGGTGACGCTGCCGGCCAGGCCGAGCGGGTTGCCGAGCGCCACCACCAATTGCCCGACTCGTAGCCGCGCGGCATCGCCTAGGACCACCGGCGGGGGAACGGCGCCCCGGGCGCGAAGCACCGCGAGGTCAGAAAGCGGATCGCGGCCGATGACGTCGGCGCGCACCTCAGTGCCGTCGGCGAAGGCTGCCTCGGCGGTATCGGCTCCCTCGACGACATGTGCGGATGTGAGCAGGAATCCGTCCGAAGTCAGGACGCTGGCACTGCCGGCGCCTTGCCCGCGGCTCGTGCGCACGCGCAGGCTGGCGATGCTCGGCAACACCGTCTCGGCGACCCGGACCACGGTCGCCGAATACGCGTCGAGTGCGCCCTCGTCAGTCATGGCGAGTCTCCTTCCGGCCGGCTCGCCGGCCCCGTACGGCCATGCCGAGTCAACCTCCTGCCCTGCATGTACGTGCCGCTCGTTCGCCGATAGCAGACGCGAAGGGGCGGGAATGCACTGCATATGACGAGCCGAATCGATGCCATAGTCGCCGAAACCCCGACGGACAGCAGGATTTCGGACTCGGAGGCGGCGCGCGCCGAGGCAGAGGCAGCGCACAACGCCGACAGTCGCCGCCGTGCCGCGTGGGTAATCGCAGCGTGTGCCCACGACGCCGACGAGTTTCGGATGCTGGCCGAGATGCTCGGTCTCGACCGCGATGATTGCGAAGCCGCGCGCGACGGCGGGTCGACGCGGCGATCCGGGCGAGCCGCCTGACGGGCAGCTACCTACGATCGCCGTGTGATCACCGATTCTGCGGTGCGGATAGCGCACGCGGACGCCTGGCAGGTCGAGGGCCTGCTGCGCGTGCCGTTCGGTGGCGGCGTTGGCACGGTGAGTGGTGCCCGGTTGATGTCGAGCGGCATCAACCGTCCACAGTGGAATGGCGCCGATGTCGACGACCCCGAGCGTGCCGACGTCTCGGCCATGCGTGACTGGTACGCGGCCCGGGATGCACCGTGGGGGGTGCGCATCGCGGCCGGAGCGCATTGGCCACACGGCAGGTTCCTGTTCCGCACCCGGCTGATGGGCCTTGCCCTTGACCGGGCCGGCCAGCGGGCGGCACGCGGCCAGGGGCCGGCCGGGCTGGCAATCCGCAAGGCGCGGCCGGCCGATCTCGAGGCGGTGCTGCGCGTCGACTCGATCGGCTTCGACGTCGACCCAGAGGTGAACCGTCCGTGGATCGAGCCGTATCTGGACGCCGCAGCAGTCGACGTCGCGCTCGCCGAACTCGACGGTGAGCCGGTCGCAACGGCGCACGCGCTCTACAGCGACGGGCAGGCTGGTCGCGCCGTCTACCTGGGCGGCGTCACGGTCATACCCCGCGCGCGACGGCGGGGGATCGCGGCAGCGATCAGCCGCGGCCTGGTCCGGCGCGCAGCGGCGCAGGGGGCGCGTTTCGCTCACCTGCACACCGAGTCCGACGAGGCGGCGCGCGTCTACGCCGGTCTGGGCTTCGCCGAGGTCAACGGCCTCGACATCTACGTCGACCTCTAACCGATCGTGCAACTTCCTGGGGCCTGAGACCGCACGGAGTTGCACGATCGGGTCCGGTGAACGGGCGACTCGTCAGGAGTTGCCGCCGATCTCAAGGCTGGACAACGCCGCACGGATCTCCGCCGGGATGGGCACCGGCTTGCGAGTCGTCCGGTCGGCATACACATGGACGAATCGCCCGACCGCCGCGGGCCCGTCGCTGTCGCCGAACAGCGCCAACCGGTACACGACGCTCGACGTGCCGGCCCGTTCGAGCGCGAGGCCCGCGGTGACCACGACCGGGAAGCGCAACTCCGCGAGGTACCGGCACGACGTCTCGGCCACCATGCCGACTGCGGGCAGGTCACGGATGTCGACCCCCGCCGCCTCGATCAGCCAGGCGTTCACGGCCGTGTCGAACATCAGGTAGTGCACGACGTTGTTGACGTGGCCGTAGGTGTCGTCGTCGGACCACCGGGTCGGGATCTCGCGCAGCACCGGGAAGTCCCCGCGGCGAAGCGCGCCCGCATCGGCCGGCCACTCACTACCTTCCATGACGGCCAACCTAGGCTCCTTGCCATGGAATACCGGCAGTTGGGCAAGTCTGGCCTGCGCGTCTCGGTGCTCACGCTCGGCACGATGACCTTCGGCGGCGTCGGCTGGTCGGGCATGGTCGGCTCCACCGACCTCGAGGGCGCCAAGCGCCAGATCGGGATGTGCCTGGACGCGGGCGTCAACATGATCGACACCGCGGACGTGTACTCGGCCGGGGTGTCGGAGGAGATCGTCGGCAAAGCCGTCGGCGGCATCCGCCACGACGTGCTGCTGGCGACCAAGGTGCGGATGCCGATGGGCGGCGGCCCGAACGATGCCGGCCTGTCGCGGCATCACGTGATCCGTGCCTGCGAGGCCAGCCTGCGCCGACTCGCCACCGACCACATCGACCTCTACCAGGTGCACGAGTGGGACGGCCAGACGCCGTTGGACGAGACGCTCGGCGCGCTGGATCACCTTGTGCAGTCGGGCAAAGTGCGTTATGTCGGGGCGTCCAATCATGCGGCGTGGCAGCTGATGAAGGCGCTCGGCGTCGCCGACCGGGCCGGCCTGCCGCGATATGTCAGCCAGCAGATCTACTACTCGTTGCAGGCCCGTGACGCCGAGTACGAGTTGGTGCCGGCATCGATCGATCAGGGGCTGGGCATCCTGGTGTGGAGCCCGCTCGCGGGCGGCCTGCTCTCGGGCAAGTACCGGCGAGATGCCGGCGCGCCCGAAGGCACTCGCCGGTTCGAGGGCTGGGACGAGCCGCCGATCCATGACGAGGGCAAGCTCTACGACACGATCGAGGCGCTGGTCGAGATCGGCTCGGCCCGCGATGTCTCGGCGGCACAGATCGCGTTGGCCTACCTGCTCGGCAAGCCCGGCGTGACCTCGCTGATCGTCGGTGCTCGCACGGACGAGCAACTGGCCGACAATCTGGCTGCCGCCGACATCACGCTCACCGCGGATGAGCGCACCAGGCTCGACGACGTGAGCGCGATGCCGTTGCTCTACCCGTACTGGCACCAGGCCCGCACGGCGAGCGACCGGCTCGGCGAGGCAGACCTAAGCCTGCTGCAGCGGCACATCTAGTGTCCTCAGGACACTAGCTCGTCATCGACGACACGATCCTCGGCGGCGATCCAGCCTGCGCCGATCGCCATGACGAGCACCGCGAACAACATCACGAACGGGGCGGCCCAGCTGTTCGTCGAGCCGAGCAGGACGCCGACGAGCAGCGGGCCGCTGCCGGCGAACAGGTAGCCGACTCCCTGGGTGAAGGCCGACAACGCGCTCGTCGTGTCGGCCGACCGGGTGCGCAGCCCGATCATGGTCAGGGCCAAGGGGAACATCCCACTGCCGATGCCGGCCAGCAGCATCCACAGCCAGGCGCCGCCGATCGGGGCCACCAGCATCCCGACGTAGGCAAGCAGATAGCACAGCGTCAGCACGGCGATGATGGGGCGCTGGCCGCGCATTGCCAGCATCGGCACCACGATCGAGATCGGGATCGAGACCGCGGCGAGGAACGCGACGAGCAGTCCGGCGCTTCCCGCGCTCGCGCCGTGATCACGCAGGAACGTGGCGAACCAGCCGAACGCGACGTAGGCCTGGAAGGACTGCGCGCCGAAGAACAGCGCGAGCGCCCAGGACGTCCGGCTGCGCACCAGCCGGGCGGCCGAGAGTGCCCGGGGCGCACCCTCGTCCGGACGGTCGCCGCGCAGGCTCGGCAGCCACGGCAGCACCGCCACGGCGCTGAGCAGGGCCCATGATCCGAGCCCGAGTCGCCACGGGTCACCTGAGGCGAGGTGCCCCACCGGGACGCTCAACCCGGCAGCCGCCGTGAGGCCGATTGCCATGGCCGTCGTGTAGGCGGCTGTCATGGCGCCGATTCGCGTCGGGAAGTGGCGCTTGACGAGAGTCGGCATCAGCACGTTGCTGATCGCTCCGCCGCACAGCGCCAGGACGCTCAACAGCATGAACAGCCATACCGTGCCGGCGACTGCGCGCAACACCAGCCCGAGCGTCATCAGCAGCAGCGAGGCGACCAGCAGCAGGTGTTCGCCGATGTGATGGGCGATCCGGGGCGCGGCCGTGCCGATCGCGGCGAAGCAGATCACCGGCAGCGTCGTGATCACGCCGGCGAGCCCGCTCGACACGTGCAGCCCGGCGCGCAGGTCGTCGAGCACGGCGCCGACGCTGGTCACCGCGGTCCGCATCGTCAGCCCGGTGAGGACCATCGCGATGACGACCAGCGAGCCTGCGCTCGTCGCCTGCGCCGCCGCGGCCGGCCGGGTCAAGACGTGCTGCTACGACGCCACAGGTCGATGCCGCCGTCTACCGCGTGCCGGTCGATCTCGGCGAGTTCGGCCGCGGAGAAGTCGAGGTTGTGCAACGCGGCTAGGTTCTCTTCCAGCTGCGCGACGCTGCTCGCCCCCGCGACGATCGACGTCATTCGCGGGTCGCGCAGGCACCAGGCGAGCGCCATCTGGGCGAGTGACTGACCGCGCCGGTTGGCCAGCTCGTTGAGCGCGCGGATGTGCGTGACGTTCTGCTCGGTCAGCAGGTCGGGGGACAGCGACGAATTCTCCGTCATCCGCGAACCGGCCGGCACGCCGTCGAGATATTTCGACGTCAGCATTCCCTGAGCCAGCGGCGAGAACGCGATGCAGCCGGCGCCCTCCTGCTCGAGGGTGTCGAGCAACCCGCCCTCGATCCAGCGGTTGAGCATCGAGTAGGACGGCTGGTGGATCAGCAGCGGCGTGCCCATCGAGCGCAGCAGTCGCGCCGCGTCGGCCGTGCGTTCCGGCGAGTACGACGAGATGCCCGCATACAGCGCGCGGCCGGAGCGCACCGCGGTGTCGAGTGCGCCCATCGTCTCTTCGAGCGGGGTGTTCGGGTCGAATCGGTGGGAGTAGAAGACGTCGACATAGTCGAGTCCCATCCGGGCCAGCGACTGGTCGAGGCTCGCCAGCAGGTACTTGCGCGAGCCCCACTCGCCGTAAGGGCCGGGCCACATGTCGTAGCCGGCCTTCGTCGAGATGAACAGCTCGTCGCGGTAGGGGGCGAAGTCCTCGCGCAGGATGCGCCCGAAGTTGGTCTCGGCGCTGCCGTACGGAGGGCCGTAGTTGTTGGCCAGGTCGAAATGGGTGACGCCGAGGTCGAAGGCACGGCGCAGGATGGCCCGCTGGGTGTCGATCGGCCGATCGTCGCCGAAGTTGTGCCACAGGCCGAGCGACATCAGAGGTAGCTGGACGCCACTGCGCCCGCAGCGCCGGTAGGTGGTCGATTCGTAGCGGTCTGCCGCAGCAAGGTAACTCACGCGCGCCAGCCTACGAGGCAGCCCGCGGCAGGCTGGCTGAGCGGGTCCAGCAGGGCTCAGCCGGCCGGGGCGCCCACCGGGTCGACCTCGAGTTCGCAGCCACGCAGCACCAGCGGTGCGTCGAGCGCGGCCTTCTGGCCAGGCGGCGTCACCCGCACCGTGTCGGAATTCATCGCGTTGCAGGTCGAGAAGCCCGTCAGCGTGGTGGTTGCCGCCTTGCCCGGCGCCAGCTTGAGCGCTCGGGCGGGTTTGGTCGACGGCTGCGCAGGGGTGCCGAGCGCGGCGCCGCCGAGCATGAGCGTTACCGCCGGTGCGCCTGACATCGTGCATGCGGCCGACCCCGTATTGGTCAGCGAGATCAGCGCGAACTGGTGGCCGCTTGCCCCGGACCCCCTCAGCACGTCGAGCCGGAGGCTCTTCGTCGCACAGGCCGGCCCGGACGCGGGCGAGTTTGCCGTGACGACCGGACTGGACGCCGGCGCCGACCTCGACGCCGGCTTGGTGGCCGTCGCCGCAGTCGCGCTCGCCGTCGTGGCCGACGGATCGGCGGTCGGCGTAGCGGACGGCGACGGAGTCTGCGGCGAGCGCGTCACGGCTGTGCTGGCCGCCGGTGGCGGGTTCGTCCGCGCCGGTTTCGCCGACGTGCACGCAGCCAGTGCAAGCGGGCCGAGGGCAAGAGCTGCCAGGGTGAGGCAGTGGATCCGGCGCATGGTCAGTTGATCCGCAGATCGGTCGAGTAAGGCAGGCTGCCCTGCGATATCCGGGCATCCGAACGGACCGCGCTCCACAACGCGCGCCACGCGTTGCCGCCGGTCATGCTGCTGCAGCCGCGCGCTTGCACGCACGCCGTGTACTCGGTGAGCGGCCCACCAAAGTTGATCTTGTGCCGCTGGCGCGCCACACCGGTGAGCGAGATGTACTTCCACTGCTGCGCCATCGTCTGGTTGTAAATCTGCGGCAACCCGATGATGCGGCTCGGCGACGCGCCGCCGCTGAGCCAGTGCAGATCGCCAGCCGTCCACCCGTTGTTGCAGCCGCCGTTGACCTGGCTCCAGTTGCAGCCGTCCGCCGAACCGTTGAAGACGAACGGCCGGGTCGTCCCGTGCAGGTAGCCGTTGAGCCAGTCCTTCGACTGCGCCGCGTTCGCGCTGAATCCCGGCTCGATGTCGTTCGCGCCGGCGACGCTCATCGCGCTGTAACGGGCGGTGTGCGCGGCGATCGGATTGACGACGTTGCGGGCCCAGATCAGGCCGGTGGACGTCGTGACCGTCATGTCGTTGTTGGCGCCCACGGCGATGACGACCGGCGCACCTGGTCGCCGCTTCGTCGCGTACCCGTCGACGTATGCGTTGATCGCGGCGACGAGACCGGCGTTGCTGACGAAGTGCGACGTCGCCGAGAGCACGACCCCGTACGTGCCGCCGGAGGTGCCCTGCCCGCCGATGTCCAGCAGCACGATGTAGGAATGGCCGCTCGGGTTATGGGCGGCGTCCGCGGCGCCCATCGCGCGCATCTTGGCGATGTCGGTGCTGCTGCCGTTGATGTTTCGGATGTAGCGGCTGGTCGAGACGGGTGCAGGCGTGGTCTGTGGCGCCGGCGCGCGGGGGGTGACGATCGTTGCGGACCGCCCGGCGTGCGAGGTGCCCGCCACGTTCGTCGCGGTGACGGTGAAGTAGTACCGCCCGCCCGCGGCAAGGCCGGTGATGACCACGCTGCGGCCCAGGCTGCTCACGACTCTCCATTTGCCACCGGTGCTCGACCGGATCGTGAAGTGCCGGATCGGCGCGCCACCGTCGTAGCGGCTCGGCGTCCAGCTCACCGTGGCCGATGTGTAGCCGGCCCGCGCGGTGACCAGCGGGGCATTCGGCGCGACCGGGTGCACTGCGATCACGATCCGGCAACCGAGCATCTTGTCGGCGCCGGCAAGGACGTTCACGGCCCGCACGCACACCCGGTGCTCGCCGCTGCCTGCCGCAATCGCGATCCGGTAGCCGTGCTGCACCGCGATGCCGCGTGCCAGTGCGATGTCCCGGCGGGGGACGCTCGCCGGCAGTGTTGCGACTTTCCTGCCGTCCAGGCCGACCTGTACCTCGATCGGCTTGGAGGTGTCGGGATCGGCGGCCCAGCCGACGACCGTGATTCGCGCGGCAGACGTCCGGGTGGCGCTCTCGAAGGCTCCGGCCGGTGCGTAGCTGATCGTGATGTTGCGGCACGCCATCATCGGGTTCGCATGCCCGCCGAGCACGTTCATGCCGTAAACGCACACCTTGTGGGCGCCCTCGTGGGTACCGACGCTGGTCGCATACCCGTGATTGGGTCCGGCAGCGGGGTAGGCGCGCGCGATATCCGGGCGGGCGTTGCCAGCCAATACCGATCGGGCCGCTTTTCCGTCGAGATACACGTGGACGCGGATCGGTGCGGACGTGTCGGGGTCGAACGCCCAACCGGAGACGCTGAACCCGAGGGAGGTTTGCCGAAGGACCTCGATCGTCCCGCGCGGTTCGAAGTTGAGCGTGACTGTCCGGCAGAGCAATGCCGTCTTCGGGCTGCCTGCTGCGACGTTGATCGCGTATACGCACACGCTGTGCCGGCCCTGGGCCAGGGGTGCCGTGGCCACGAAGCCATGTGAGCTGCCGTATTCGGGGTAGGCGCTGGCGACGGCGGCCCGGGTTTGGTTCGCCGTGACGCGCGTGACCCGCGTGCCGTCGGCGTAGACGTCAACGGGGATCGAACCCGTCGAGTCGGGGTCGAGCGCCCAACCGGTTACCTTGACGCCGCCGGGCACCTGGGCGATGGATTCGACCCGGCCGCGCGGGTTGACGCCGAACGTCAGCGTCTTGCAGCCAAGGGTGAGGTTGGCGCCGACGGTGTGGGGGATGTTGGCCGCGTACACGCAGACGCTGTGCGCGCCGGCCGGGCGCTGCAAGATCATGTCGAAGCCGTGACTCGGCCCCGCCGCCGGGTAGCGCTTTGCGACGTCTGCCCGCGGCATGCTCGCCGGGCCGGACGCGATGGGCGCGCCGTCGGAGTACACGACGACACGGACGGGTGCGGCCATCTTGTCCGGATCGAGGGCGAAGCCTTGGACGTGGACGCCGCCGGGGGCAAGCGCGAGCACGTTCAGCGCGCCCACCGGGCTGCCCTTGGCAACCGCGGCCTGCGCCGGTGCACCCACAGCGACGATGCCGCCCGCGACCAACGCAATCACGGTGGCAATGCGCACGAATGGCAGCGCTCGTACAAATGATGTCCGAAATGGGGTCATGAGACGCTTTCCGCTGCTCTGCGACGGCTGCCCGCCGCCCGTCACCAGAGACGGTGACCCCGCTCCGTCCCGTCCCCGAATAATCCGGAGACAGGAGAATCAAATCATCCGCGTTAGAGCCGTGCCAGGGACTTTAGCCTCTCTGTGCTTAGTTGATCACTCTATGCAGTCGGCAAAACATAGTCGGCGAACCGGTCTCGAAGGGCCTTCTTCGAGAATTTGCCCACGCTCGTCTTGGGCACCTCATCGATGAATGCGACATCGTCAGGCACCTGCCACGGCGTGAACTTCTCGCGCAGGAAGTCGAGCACCTCGTCCCGGCTCAGCTGCTCACCCGGCTTGACGACGACACAGGCCAGCGGGCGTTCCATCCACTTCGGATGGGGCACCGCAATCACCGCCGCCTCGGCCACCTTGGGATGGGCCATGATCTCGTTTTCCAGCTCGACCGTGCTGATCCATTCGCCGCCAGACTTGACGAGATCCTTCGTGCGATCGACGAGGCGTACGTAGCCGAGCGAGGAGATGGCGGCGACATCGCCGGTGCGCAGCCATCCGTCGGGCGCATACTGCGCACCCGGCTCGTCCGTGCGGAAGTACTGGCTGGCGATCCACGGGCCGCGGCATTCCAGCTCGCCGCTCGCCTCGTTGTCCCACGGCAGTGGTTCGCGGGTGTCAGGGTCGACTATCCGGATCTCCACGCCCGGCGCCGCGACTCCGGCAGTGGCCCGGATGTCGGCCTTCTCGTCCTCGTCCAGGTCGTCGAACTCAGGGCGCAGGTAGCAGACCGAACCGAGGGGCGAGAGTTCGGTCATGCCCCAGGCCTGCGTGATCGGGCGGCCGATCTTCGCGCGCCAGGCTTCCGACAATGCCTTCGGCACTGCCGATCCGCCGCAGATGATGGTGTGCAGACTCGACAGGTCGTGATCGTCGAGCAGCGGGACGATGCCCATCCAGATGGTGGGCACGCCCGCCGCGATCGTCACCTTCTCCGACTCGAGCAGGGAGACGATCGCCTGCGGGGACATGTCCGGGCCGGGCATCACGAGGGCGGCACCGGCCAGGATCGCCGTGTACGGCAGCCCCCAGGCGTTGGCGTGGAACATCGGCACCACCGGCAAGATTGTGTCGCGTTCGCTGATGCTGAAGACGCCCGAGGTCATCGACGCGAGGGAGTGCAGCCAGGTCGAGCGATGGCTGTAGAGAACGCCCTTCGGGTTTCCGGTAGTGCCTGTCGTGTAACACATGGCCGCCGCTTGGCGCTCGTCGTGGACCCGGTCGCTGAAGTCGACCTCGTCGGCCTCGCCGACCAGTTCGTCCCACTGGAGGATGCGCGGATCGTCGGGCAGTTCGGCGGGAGCACCGTCGTCCATGACCACGACGTGCTTCACGCTCGTGAGACTGGGCAGGTACTTGGCGAACAGCGGCAACAGCGAACGGTCGACGAAGAACGCTTCGTCTTCAGCGTGATTTGCCGTGAAGATGAACTGCTCCGGCGCGTAGCGCAGGTTGCCGGTGTGCATGATCCGCCCGGTGCCCGGGATGGCGAAGTAGAGCTGCAGATGCCGGGCCGTGTTCCAGGCGAAGGTGCCCACGCGCGTGTCGGGCGCGAGCCCGAGCGAGTCGAGCGCTCCGGCGACCTTGCGGGCGCCGGCCGCCAGTTCGGCGAACGTGATGCGCTCCAGACCGGTCGCGGTGCGCGTGGTGATCGTCCTGGTGCCGAAATATTGGGCACCGCGAGCGAGTATCCAGTTCGTGGTGAGAGGCACGTCCTGCATCAGTCCCAGCATGGCCGGAATCGTGCTCGCTGCAGACCCGACCGGCAACTGCTGTAACAGATACCCGCGGTGGCGCCATGATCGTCTGCGGGGTGGGTCGGCGGCACGCATGTCGGTGATTTCTCAGTAGGAACGGGTGATCTGGAAGGTATGCGTGTGCACCTCGTCGGCGGTCAGGAATCCGTCGATACCGCCGAGGAAGTCACGCACCGACTGCTCGTCACTGGCATCGAGGTCGCGCGCAGCGGGCACGTAGCTCGCAGCGAGGTCGTGATTGGCGATGAGGGTCCGGTGCTCGTGATGCGTTGTCACAGTCACGACGTTCACCCGGTCGGGGTTCTCGGCGCCGTCGAGATGCGGCACGACGTCGCCGTCGTTCTCGAGCGCCAGCACGTTGACCGCCGCGGGGACGCGGCCGGCGATCCGCCCGATCGGCGCACCGGCGGTGACGACATGGCGCACGTGAAACTCGCCGGACGCCGCGAGGTGTCGTGCCGCGTTGACCGCCACCATTCCCCCTTCGCTGTGGCCGATCATCAGTACGTCGTCGTCGAGGCGCACGCCCGCGCGGCGCATGGCCTCGATGACGCCGCGTTCGTAGCTGGTGACCTCGCCGGCGAGTGCGCGCAGGTTAGTGGCGATGCTCGTGACGTCTGTGTCGTGCCGGGAGAGTGACCAGTCCTTCGTGCCCGGGATGTCGACGATCACTTTGCGGACGGGGTGGCCCGCCGGGTCGACGGCGTCGAGGATGCGCACGTCGACCTCGCCGGGCCGGCCCTTGTCGCGCCGGGCGAGCCCCGCGACCAGGTCGGCGAAACACCGCGGCGCACCTGGCGCGTCGGCGCCCGGGTCGGTGCCGAGGGCGATGACGTGCGGCGTGCCGTCGTCGAAGGGCAGGCCGAGCAGCCGGGCGCCGTCTGCAACCGAGCCGCCGGCGAGCAGGTTCGCGACCACATCGACACCGAGATCGGCCGCCTCCGGATCGTCGGCGAGCACTCGCTGCAACGCTGCGCCGACATCACCCGAGCCGAGCCGGGCCACTCCGTCACACACCGCCTTGGGCGCATGCAGCACGGCGCCCAGCTCTGGCTCGAGCCGCTCGTCGAGCCGGTCGGCGCCGAGGTAGGCGGCGGCCGCGGTGCGCAGTGCGACGTCGACCGTCGCGCAGCGCGCCGCGAGCCAGGTGATGCCCGACGGTCCGTCGAGGGCGGCGAGGATCCGCGCCTCGAACTCGGCGGCGCCCGCCGGATCGAACGCGGCACACGCGAGTACGTCCGGATGGATCAGATACCCGTGCAACGCGAGCACCGCGCCGCCGGTGTCGCCGGCCGCGCGGCCGAACAACCGGGCGGCCGCGGTCATGTCGTCGTAGTGCGCTTCGACGCCGCCTGAACCGCCGCGCACCGAAACGGGATCGGCCACGTCAGATCCCGAGCAAGTGCGCGACAGCAGCGCCGGTCTTCTCCGCGGCGCCCAGTGCGCTGCGCCCGGCCCGTTCGACGCCGTGCGCCGCCGCCGCGGCGGCGTGTTCGGCCGCAACGATGGCGGCTTGCACCTGCCGGACGGTCGCGGCGTGCCGCCGCATCGTGGCAGCGGCGTCGTCGAGCTGATTCGCCGCGTGCCGGAGGCTGCCGGCCAGCCCGCGCGCGTCTGCGCGAAACGCCTGGGCTGCCGCCGAGTGCCATCGCACGCCCTCGGCGGCAGCTGCGAGCCGGGTCGCCCGGACGCGCAGATCGTCGGCATGGGCGCTGACCTGCCGGGCGATTGCATCGAGGCTTGCCGGATCGGTGAGCACTGCCATGGCGTCAACACTTGCCAGCAACCGCGCCCGGCGCGACCCGTCCGGACGATCTGTGGATAAGGGGACGCGATATCCACAGCGCGGCGATACCGCATCGGAACGACACGCCGTGATTGACTGGCCCGACCGGACGATGCCCCTCAGATTCGCTACGGTGAGCCGCGACGGGGGCGGCTGTCGGTACTTGATGACCTAGCTGCGAGATCGGACGGATACGGACACAGAGGGGGCGCGCGGCATGGAGTTCGCCCATACCTGCGCTGAGGCGACCGGTGCCGACACCCGGGCCTCCGAGGAACCCGCGGTAGACGGCCTCACTAGGCGCGACCGCGAAATACTCACCTTCGAACGCCAGTGGTGGAAGTACGCGGGCGCCAAGGAGCAGGCGATCCGCGAACTGTTCGACATGTCGGGCACGCGGTACTACCAGGTGCTCAACGCGCTCATCGATACGCCGGCGGCCCTTGCGGCCGATCCGCTGCTCGTCAAGCGACTGCGCCGGCTGCGGGCAAGTCGACAACGCCAGCGGTCCGCTCGGCGTCTTGGCATAGAGGTCTGATCTCGGCGGGCTATCCTGCCGCTCAATATGTCCACCCGCCTGCCTGAACCGCCGAGGAGGCGTCGGGTAGATCGAGTTGCCGGAGTAATGCTCGCCCTCCTAGGCATCGCGGTCGCCGTCGTCGCCGTGGTTGCCCTGCGCCACCCGAACGGGCGCCAGGCAAAACCGGTCTCGTTGCAGACCTCGACGGTCACCGCCACGGCGACCCATACGGCAACCCGTACGGCCCATCCGTCCAATTCGCCCTCGACCACGCAACGCTCGACCGATGCGTCGTCGGGCGGGCACTCGACGCCGTTGATCGTGTTGAACGACACGTTGACCCCGGGACTCGCAGACACCGCCCGCAGCCGTTTCGAGGCCGGTGGCTGGACCGTCACGGCGATCAACAACTTCACCAACGACATTCTCTCGACGTGCGCCTACTACGACCCGACCGATCCCGCCAACCAGGCGGCCGCACTCGAGCTGCAACAGCAGTTCCCCGCGATCAAACGCGTCAAGGAGCGGTTCCCCGAGTTGCCGGCCGGCCCCATCGTCGTCGTGCTGACCAACGACTACAGCTGAGCTCCGCGGCCGCTCCGCCGGCCGGAGTTGTCATACCTTCGGCGTTCGCTCGAACGTGCTGGGTAGGACAACTCGGCAGATCGCGCGGGCGGCGTGTGCAAGAATCGAGCCCACAACTGAAGAACAGATCTCATCAAGAGGGGCAGAGGGAACGGCCCGACGAAGCCCCGGCAACCACTGCGATGACTCGCTCAATGTAGGCGCGAGGCCGCCGCACGCAGGTGCCAATTCCGTCCCGGCGCGAACGCGTCCGGGAAAGATGAGGAGAGAGGCCTCGCTCCGTTATGACTGCTGTACTTGATCGTTCTGCGTCTCCGGCATCGGCTCTTGTCTGCCGCAACTGCGCTGCCCGCTACCCGCTCGGCCCACAGCATGCGTGCTTCGAGTGTTTCGGCCCGCTCGAGATCGGCTACGACAAGGACGCGCTGGCCCGGGTCAGCCGCGACGAGATCGCCGCCGGCCCGCAATCGATCTGGCGCTATCTCGGCCTGCTGCCGGTCGGACACGACGAGTCCACCAGGGTCGACTCAGGCACCGGCATGACCCCGCTCGTGCGGGCCGATCAGCTTGCCGACGAACTCGGCTTCACCGCCCCGCTGTGGGTCAAGGACGACTCGGCCAACCCCACACACTCGTTCAAGGACCGCGTGGTCTCGATCGCCATGACGGCCGCGCGCGAATTGGGCTTCGAGCGCATCGCGTGCGCATCGACGGGCAACCTCGCGAACTCGGTGGCCGCGCACGCGGCGCGCATCGGCATGCCGTCGATCGTGTTCGTCCCGGCTGACCTGGAGTCGGCGAAGATCGTGCAGACCGCGGTCTACGGCGGCACGCTGATCGGCGTCGACGGCTCCTACGACGACGTCAACCGGCTGTGCAGCGAGCTGTCCGAGACCGACGAGTTCGAGCGCACCGGCTTCGTCAACGTCAACGTCCGGCCGTACTACGCCGAGGGATCGAAGACGCTGGGCTTCGAGGTGGCCGAGCAACTCGGCTGGCGGCTGCCCGGCCAGTATGTGGCGCCGATGGCGTCCGGCTCGATGCTCACCAAGATCCACAAGGCGTTCACCGAACTGGTGAAGATCGGCCTGGTGCCCGAGTCGACGTGGCGGGTCTTCGGCGCGCAGTCGGCGGGGTGCTCGCCGATCGCCACGGCGTTCGAGAACGGCTGGGATGTCGTTACGCCGGTGAAGCCCACCGGCATTGCCAAGTCGCTCAACATCGGCAACCCCGCCGACGGCCCGTATGCGCTCGACGCGGTGCGTTCCACGGGCGGTGCGATGGCGCAGGTTACCGACGACGAGATCCGCGAGGGTATCCGGCTGCTCGCGCGTACGACCGGCGTGTTCGCCGAGACGGCGGGCGGCGTCACGGTCGCCGTGCTCAAGAAGCTCGCCGAGTCCGGCGCGATCGACACATCCGTCGAGACCGTCGTCTACAACACCGGCGACGGCCTCAAGACGCTCGACGCCATCGCCGGCAATGCCACGCCCACGGCGGTCATCGCGCCGACGCTCAAGGGCATGCGCGAGGCCGGCCTGCTCTGACGTCCATGGGCCAGCCGCTCAGCGGCTGGCCGCTGCCGACACGTTGTCAGTCCGGTCGGCAGTGCGTCGCGCCGTGCGCGCCGCCCGCTCCGCCGCCCGCGGCCGTCGCGACGCGATGAGCTTGGCGACGTGCTGTGCATCGCGGCCGACTCCGCCGACCAGCATCGAGGTGAAGCCCTGCAGGAACGGCACGCCGACGAAGTACAGCCCCGGCGCCGACTCGACGGCGCCGCGCCGCTGCTCCGGCCAGCCGTCCGCGCCGTTCACCGGTATGTCGATGAAGCTGACGTCCTTGCCGAACCCGGTGCACCAGATGACGTTCGTGACGTCCAGCACCCGGCCGTCGGCCAGTTCGGGCCGGCCCTCGTTCATGCCGATCACGCGCGCATCGGTGTGCTCGACGCCCGCAGCAAGCAGATCGGCCCGCCGTACGCGCAGCAACGGCGCGCCGTGCGCACGCACCTTCTTGCGCATCTTGCGCCCGAGCGGCGTCCGCACGGTCAGCACATGCTTGGCGAGCAACCAGACGAACGGCATGACCATCCGGTTCACCCGGCCCCCCAGCCGGAACGGAATCTCGCCGTTGATCTTGCCGGCCAGCGTCGTCTGATGGGTGGCGGCGACGTCGAGCGCTACGTCGCTGCCCGAGTGGGCCGCGCCCACGACGAGCACCGGCCCGTCCTGCAACTGCGACGGGTTGCGGTAGTCATGCGAGTGAAGCTGCCTGATTCGCGGGTCCAGGAACCTGGCGAAGTCCGGGACGATCGGTGTCTGGAACGTGCCCGAGGCGACGACCACGTTGCGCGCCTCGATCCGGCGATCGCCGGCCGAGATCAGATACGCGTCGCCGTCGCGAGACAACCGATCCACGACGACTCCGGTTCGCACCGGCAACTTGAAACGCGCCGCGTAGCTCTCGAAGTAGTCGCCCACCTCGTCCTTCGTCGGGAACGTCCAGCGTTTTGCGGGAAATCCCCATCCAGGCAGGCCGTCGTACTGCGCGGGTGAGTAGAGCCGCAGCCCGTCGAACCGGTTGCGCCAGATGTCACCGATCCGCTCGTGTGCCTCCAGGATCACGAAACGCTGATGACGCCGCGCGAGATGGTAGCCCGTCGCGAGGCCGGCCTGTCCGGCTCCGATGACGACAGTGTCGTATTGCTCTGTAGTGCTCATGGTTGTGTACCCCCTTCGGCAACGAAGCTATGGGCGGCAAGGCCGTCGTCGCGTCGGGAGAAGGCACCAACCGCAGCGCCCTGCGGGATGGGTAATTCTGTGTAGGCGCTACACCAAGCCATGTTCGTAGGCGTACGCGGTGGCCGCCGAACGGCTCGACACGTCGAGCTTTGCGAAGATGTTGCTGACGTGCCGGGCCACGGTCTTCTCGCTCAGGAACAGGTCGGTGCCGATCGCGCGATTCGTCAACCCGGTCGCGACGAGCCGGAGCACCTCGATCTCGCGGGCGGTGAGCCCGCCGGTGCCTGCGCGCTCGGCCACTCGGGCGATCTTCTCCACGCGCAGCACGTCCGGTGCCGCGCCGAGTTCGTCAAACACGCGGCGTGCGGCGTCGAACTCCATGGCCGCGCCGTCCTCGTCGCCGAGCGCGCGGCAGCACAGCCCGATCAGGACGCGTATGCACCCCGCCTCGTAGGGCGCGTCGAAGTCCTGCCAGAGCACCCAGGCTCGACGCAGCGTGGTCAGCGCGGCGCGGGGGTCGCCTTCGGCAAGGCGGACGGCCCCGTCGGCCTGTGCGGCGACTGCGCGCAGCAGCGGGGCATCGATGGTGCCGGCTATCTGCGCCAGTTCGTCGGCGGCGGCGCGGGCCGCCGGCGCATCGTCGTCGGCGAGAACGACGTCGATGTACGCGCGCAGAACCGCGCAGCGGGCAGCGCGGTCGTGCTCCTCGTCCAGCACTCGGCCGATGGCGGCTCTTGCGGTCTGGACCTGCCCCTGTGCGAGCCGCATCTGGGCGAGACCCGGGTGCGGGCTGCGTCCCTCGTGACTCGCTTCGCGGTATGCCTGCTCGGCCAGGCCGAATTCGCCGCGCAGCCGATGCAACTCCGCGACCTGGTAGATGGCCGCGCCCACCGCCCGCTGGCCAGCAGGATCGGACAGCCGCTGACGGGCTCTCACGGCCTCGTCCATCGCCGCTGACCACGCGCCGTGCAGTTGCAGGAGTTCGACCCGGTGCACCAGACACTGCCCTCGGTAAGGGACGAGGTCAGGCTGGGACTCGCACCAGTTACCCAGCGCCGTCGTCCACTCCTGCGCCCGACGTACGTCGAATATCCCTTGGCAGACCGCGATCACGGCGCAGTACACGAGGCCGACGATCAGCGGCGAGACCTCGTCCGACGTGACGGCCACCATCACCTCGTCGAGAACGGCGAAGCCCTCAACCGAGTTGTCCATGCGGATGAATGCCTGCCCCAATCCCAGGCGGGCCAACGCCTTGAGATCCGGATCGTCGAACCGCTCGCCGATCGCCACGGCCTCGGCAAAGCCGGCACAGGCCGCGTCGAGATTGCCGGAGAACAGATGCTGCAGCGCACCGGGCATGAGCAGAAGTCCCTGCTCGGAACACTCGATGCCGGACTCCTCCAGCAGTCTGCGACTGCGTGCCAGCCAGCCGCCGGCTCGAGCGTCCTCACCCTTGTTCTGCAGGTTGAAGCCCAGCCAGAACGCGCAGCGTACGGCGCGCTCGATCTCGCCTCGGCTGCGCAGTTCCTGATGCGCTCGGGTCAGAATCTCCTCGCACTCGTCGTCCTGGCCGAGCAGATAGGCGCTGACCGCGAACCGCTCGAAATCTGCGCCATCCAGCGCACCGTCGCGGTCGGCGACCGCAAGATGCGTGTACGCATCGGCCCACGCCCGCTCCGCGAATGCGCTGCGGCCTCGATCGAGTGCGTCTGTCATTGTCCGTCCCCATCGGATGACTGTCGCGCAACGGTTGTCCACAAGCTATCGCCTCGCTGCGGCACGGGCGGCGACGAAGTCGCTAGATTCGATTTGGCCGCCCTCGTCCCGACTGTGCGGCGTACTTCGACCAAAGGTGACTGAATGACAGCATCAAGCCTGCCGGCACGCGCCCTCGGCAAGGCCGGGCCACAGGTGAGCGCGATCGGCCTTGGCTGCATGGGAATGTCGGGCGTATACGGGGCAGCCGACGACACCGAAAGCATCGCGACCATCCACGCCGCGATCGACGCGGGCGTCACCCTCATCGACACCGGCGACTTCTACGGATCCGGGCACAACGAGATGCTTATCGCGCGGGCATTACGCGAGCGCGACCGCGCCGACGTCCAGATCAGCGTCAAGTTCGGTGCGATGCGCGGTCCCAACCTCGAGTGGGGCGGCATCGACGCACGACCGGCCGCTGTGCGCAACTTCCTGGCCTATTCGTTGCGCCGCCTCGACACCGACTACATCGACGTCTATCGGCCGGCACGGCTCGATCCGGCCGTTCCGATCGAGGACACGATCGGCGCGATATCCGAGCAGGTCGACGCCGGCCGGGTCCGCTACGTCGGCCTGTCTGAGGTCGGCGCCGAAACCATCCGCCGGGCTTCGGCCGTGCATGCCATCAGCGACCTGCAGATCGAGTATTCGCTTATATCACGCGGCATTGAGGCTGAGATCCTGCCGGTCTGCCGCGAACTCGCCATCGGTGTGACCGCCTACGGAGTGCTCTCGCGTGGGCTGATCAGCGACGCGCTGCGCGGCGGAGCGACGTTCGAGCCGACCGACTTCCGTGCGCGCAGCCCCCGCTTTCAGGGGGAGAATTTCGTACACAATCGCAAGATTGTCGACGTTCTCGCGACCATCGCCGCGCAGCGCGGCATAAGCGTCGCGCAATTGGCGATCGCCTGGGTGCTCTCGCGCGGCGACGACATCGTGCCGGTCGTCGGTACGCGACGGCGCGGGCGCCTGGCCGACTCGCTCGCAGCGCTTGATGTCCATCTCAGCAACGACGATCTCGTCGCGATCGAGCAAGCGGTACCGGCAGATGCGGCAGCCGGTGAGCGCTACGCGCCCGCCCAGTTGGCCCAGCTCGACAGCGAGCGCTGATTGCGTTTGCGATTGAGCTGGTGCGGTGTCTGGCCCTTTTGCGAGGACCCGTGTACCGTCCGCCCCGGTCGTAGTTACGAGCGTTTCGACTAACGGAGTACAACGTGCACATCCGCTGGTGTACACGTGCACTGCAGTGAAGCGGGACCGAGGAGCGAAGACCCCGGCCTCACGAAGTGTGGGACCGGACAGGCCCCTAGCAAGGAGTGCACGTGGCACAGGGCACCGTGAAGTGGTTCAACAACGAGAAGGGCTACGGCTTCATCGCCGTGGACGGCGGCCAGGACGTATTCGTCCACTACTCGGCCATCCAATCTGACGGCTACCGCTCGCTCGACGAGGGTCAGCGCGTGGAGTTCGAGGTCGCCCAGGGCCCGAAGGGGCCGCAGGCAGACGGCGTACGTGTCGTCAGCTGAATCTCGCTGAAACACACAGCCTGAGCAGATCGGCCCGGTCCGCCTTGTCGGGCCGGGCCGATTCGTCCGTTCCAGAACACCGCAGCCCGAGGCGGTTTTCGATAGCCGGCCGGGAATCATCAGTGGGTGCTTGCACGTTCTGCGGTGGTGAATGAGAACGCAGAATTTGGCGCTCTCCTGCAGATGACCGCACAGGAGGGCAAGCGCGACGAGCTGTTGCGCGTCCTGAACAACTACGTCAACACCCTTGACGGTGAGCCGGGCACGACGCTCTTCGCCGCGGCCGCCGACCCGAACGACTCCGACCTGGTGTGGGTTTGGGAGGAGTTCACCGACGGCGCCGCCGTCCGTGATCACTTCCAGCACGATTTCTTCCGAGCGCTTCAGCTCGAACTGGCTGACCTGTTGTCCGAGCCGGTCGCTGTCCGGCCGCTCGCACCGTTCGTCCGCCGGGTGAATCCGGGCGTCACCACGGAGTGAGCCGACTCCCACGCCCATCCCGGACATCCGTAGCGATCCGGGTGTGAGTCCCTCGCCTCCGGAGCGGGCGAGCTTGCACTCACCAGGGGCGAGTGCTAAAACCGAATTGGCACTCGGCTAGCCTGAGTGCCAACGCAACGATCAGCGATGAGGCGCGTCCGCGCGCCGTCCGTCGCGGGCATCGCGCGTCGGGGCGAACAGTTCATCAACAGCCGAGTCCACCTACACGTAAGGACGACACCGCATGGCCAAGTTGATCGCGTTCGACGAAGAGGCCCGCCGCGGCCTCGAGCGCGGCATGAACATCCTCGCCGATGCCGTCAAGGTGACGTTGGGGCCCAAGGGCCGCAACGTCGTGTTGGAGAAGAAGTGGGGCGCCCCCACGATTACCAACGACGGTGTCAGCATCGCCAAGGAGATCGAGCTCGAGGATCCGTACGAGAAGATCGGCGCTGAGCTGGTCAAGGAAGTAGCCAAGAAGACCGACGACGTCGCAGGTGACGGCACCACCACCGCGACCGTCCTCGCTCAGGCTCTGGTCAAGGAGGGCCTGCGCAACGTCGCCGCCGGTGCCAACCCGATGGCGCTCAAGCGCGGCATCGAGAAGGCCGTCGAGTCGGTGTCGGAGGTGCTGGGCAACCAGGCCAAGGACGTCGAGACCAAGGAGCAGATCGCCGCCACCGCGTCGATCTCGGCCGCTGACACCACGGTCGGCGACATCATCGCCGAGGCGATGGACAAGGTCGGCAAGGAAGGCGTCATCACCGTCGAGGAGAGCAACACCTTCGGCCTCGAGCTCGAGCTCACCGAGGGTATGCGCTTCGACAAGGGTTACATCGCGCCGTACTTCGTCAGCGACGCCGAGCGTATGGAGGCCGTCCTCGACGACCCGTACATCCTCATCGTCGAGTCGAAGATCAGCACGGTGAAGGACCTGCTGCCGCTGCTCGAGAAGGTCATGCAGACCGGCAAGCCGCTGGCCATCATCGCCGAGGACGTCGAGGGCGAGGCGCTGGCCACCCTGATCGTCAACAAGGTCCGTGGCACGTTCAAGTCCGTTGCCGTCAAGGCTCCGGGCTTCGGCGATCGCCGCAAGGCCATGCTGGGCGACATTGCCATCCTCACCGGTGGCCAGGTCATCAGCGAGACGATCGGCCTCAAGCTGGAGAACGCCGGCCTCGAGCTGCTCGGCAAGGCTCGCAAGGTCGTCGTCACCAAGGACGAGACCACGATCGTCGAGGGTTCTGGCGACGCCGAGCAGATCCAGGGCCGGGTCAACCAGATCCGTACCGAGATCGAGAACAGCGACTCCGACTACGACCGCGAGAAGCTGCAGGAGCGCCTGGCGAAGCTCGCCGGCGGTGTTGCGGTGATCAAGGTCGGCGCGGCCACCGAGGTCGAGCTCAAGGAGCGCAAGCACCGCATCGAGGACGCCGTCCGTAACGCGAAGGCGGCCGTCGAGGAGGGCGTTCTGCCCGGCGGTGGCGTGGCCCTGTCAAACGCGGTCGACACCGCGTTCGACAAGCTCGACCTGGTCGGCGACGAGGCCACTGGTGCCAACATCGTCAAGGTCGCGCTTGAGGCTCCGCTCAAGCAGATCGCGATCAACGCCGGCCTCGAGGGCGGCGTCGTTGCGGAGAAGGTGCGCGGGCTCGCCCCCGGCCACGGCCTCAACGCCGCGACCGGCGAGTACGTCGACATGTTCGCTGCGGGCATCATCGAGCCGGCGAAGGTCACCCGCTCGGCGCTGCAGAACGCTGCGTCGATCGCCGCGCTGTTCCTCACCACCGAGGCGGTCGTTGCCGACAAGCCGGAGAAGGCTGCTGCCCCCGCGGGCGGCGGCATGCCCGGCGGCGGTGACATGGACTTCTAAGTCCTCCGTACTGCGAAGGGGCGGGCCCACAACGGGTCCGCCCCTTTTGCTGCGCTGGGGTGGGGCTCGACCGTTTCCGCGGGCCTTGCTCGTGGGTGGGCACTTACGCCGCAGGTGGGCACTTGCAACTGCCCACCCGCGGGCAAACTGCCCACCCGCGGACCGGCGACCGACCCGCGGACCGGCGACCGACCCGCGGACCGGCCATCCACGTGCGAGCCGGCCACCCGCCAAAGAGCCACGCGGTCAGACCGGCGGCAGGACGACGCCGAAGCCGGCGACGGCCAGACGCAGGATCACCTGCCCGGGAGCGAGCAGGTCGGCGATGCGGGCCGCGCTGAGCAGTTCCAGTTCCGCCAGTCGGGTGCGGTACGTGTCGGCGCCGGCGACCCGCGCGTGCTGAAGTTCGAGCGTGTTGTGCCAGACCTTCTGCCGTGATTCGCGCAGGAAACGCTTGGACCCGAGACGGTTCAACGGGGTGAGCAGCTTGTCCAGAAAGGCCTTTCCCGATGCGGAGAGCTCCACATCTTCCGCACCGACGCGCGATGACAACACCCCGTCGATCCGTTCGTGGTCGCGGCGGCGGCGATCCATGAGCGCGGAGTCGGCGAAGTCCTCGTCGGAGATGACGGCGAGCAGCGCCTGCGGGAGGTCGTAGTTGACGTGCGCATTGATGCCGAGCAGCACGTGCCGCAGCGGGGGAAGCTGCGCAGGCGCCTCGAACGCCAGCCGCCAGGGCCGTGGCGCTGCTCCGGGAACTCCTGACTGCTGCGCGTCGAGCGCCTCGAGGTATAGCTCGGCAAACGCGACGTCCCATCGCTCGACCCACTCCGGGTCCTCGAAGCCGGACTCGTCGATTGCCGCGCCCACCGCCTCGGTCGTTCGTTGGTAGGTGCCGAGGAAGAACCGGTAGTGGTCGGCTTGCAGCCGGTCCATTCGTTCGGCCATCTCCCGTACGACCTCGTAAACGCGCCCACCCATATGCGCACCTCCAGTCGCCGGCCCGTGATTCACTGCATAGTGACTGATGGGGGGATCATGGCGCACAGGAAATCCAGTCCAAGATCGTTCGATCCGGTGATCGTGGGCCACCGCGAATGCGACGCATGGACCGCTTATTACCGGCACGAATGGGCGAAATTCCTCGTCTCGGCCGTGGGCATGGTGCGAACCGGCTTTTGCATGAACTGGCCGCGCACTCTCGCCGGCGCGTGGTACGTACTGCGCGCCAATCAGGTATGGGCGCCATATCCTGACAATGATCCTGATGCGGCAAGGGGATTCATGTGCCGCTTCTACAAACTTGTCGCGGCCGATGGCGAATTGCAGCTAGATCCGGCCGAGGCTGCGCGCCTCGAGGTCGAGTGGTGGCGATTGCACCGCGTGCACCAGCGTGCGGACGACCTGAGCGAGGAGGACGTGACCGCCGCACTGTGCGATCTGTACTCCTACGTCTATCGCGTAGATCGCGAGGCCGTGCGCAAAGCCGCGGAGCACCGGGTGGCCGCCATGCGGCTGTCCGACGAGTGGGTCGAGGCGGGATGCGATCCGGCGAGTGCGGTGCTCACCGATGAACGCCGCGAACTCGTCGCCTCGTACTCGGCGCTGAGGTTCGCCGCGGGCATTGGTCAGCCGAGCCGTTCATCGACGTAGCACCAGCGCCACGCCTCGCCCGGCTCGATGCTGCGCATCACCGGGTGATCGGTTCCGCCGAAGTGCACGCTGGCGTGGTTGCCGATCGACGAGTCGCAGCAGCCGACGTGTCCGCAGGTCAGGCACAGCCGCAGGTGCACCCACGGTGTGCCGTCCCGCAGGCACTCCTCGCAAGCGCCGGGCGTGCGCGCCACCGCCACATGCGGCGCGCGTTGCAGGTGTACGCACTCTTCGTTGCGCTGCTGCGGAGCGACAAGCTCGTCGTCCACGCGCGACTCGGCGTCCTCGACCCGGTCGAGCATCGACTCCTCCAGGTCAACGGCCGCCAGCGCACTGCGCAGGATCTCGTCGTCGACCAGTCCGGAGTCCCGCGCCTGCAGGATGGATTCGCGTTCGGCTTCGATCATCTGCATTCGCAGCCGCCGGTACGCCGCTGACGGTGGTTCGAGCTCGCTCTGCGGGCGCCCGAGGCGTTCCCAGGCGACGTTGGTGCGCTTGCTCGTCCGGGCCAGCAACTGCTCGATCACCTCGGGCGGGTCGGTCGAGCTGCGCACCTCGTCCAACCGCGTCTGACCCGCGCGGGCCGCTTCGGTGATCAGCGCGGCGTACTGCAGGGCATCCTCGGCCGCGTCGGGTGGAGGCAGGCCGAGGCGCCGGATCAGCCACGGCAGCGTGAGTCCCTGGATGATCAGCGAGCCGGCCACCACCGCGAATGCAGCGAGGCGCAGGGTTTCACGGCCGGGGGTCTCCGGAGGCAACAGGAACACCGCGGCCAGCGTGACGACGCCCCGCATGCCCGCCCAGGACACCACCGTGCCGGCCTGCCAGCTCCATGCGATGTCGCGCATGCGTTTCGTGCCGAAGCGGTAAGCCGCGACGGCTCCGTACACCCAGACCGCACGGCTGACGATCGTCGCTGCGACGATTGCCAGGCAGGCCCACGCGGCCTGCGACGCGTCGTGTACGTCGTCGAGAATCCCTCGTAGCTGCAGGCCGATCAGCATGAAGACGACGTTTTCGAGCAGGAACTGAACCGTCCGCCAGTTGATGTGCTCAGCGATGCGCGACGCCGCGGTCTGCAGCACCGGCGATTTGTGACCCAGGAACAGTCCCGCGACGACGACGGCGACCGGGCCTGATGCGTGGATGGCTTGCGCCGGAAGGAACGCCACGTACGGCGCAACAAACGACAGCGTCGTGTCGAGAACAGGGTCCTGGATGTGCTTGCGGATCAAGGCCAAAACCGTCGCCGCGGCGAGGCCGACCGCTACACCTCCGCCCGCAGCGACGACGAAGTCGAGAACAACCCGGTCGCCTAAGGCCTTTCCGGTGATCGCGGCGATGGCCGTGTTGAGGGCGACGAGGGCAGTTCCGTCGTTGACGAGACTTTCGCCTTCGAGAATCGAGACAATCCGCCGAGGCATGCCCACCCGCCGCGCGATGGCCGATGCAGCCACCGCATCGGTCGGGGCGACGACGGCGCCCAGCGCGAACGCTGCCGCGAGTGAGACGGCGGGTACGACCCACCAGGTCACCAGTCCGACGAAGACGGTGGTGAAGCCGACGAGCCCCACCGACAGCAGGATGATCGCCTGGCGGTTGGCCCGGAAGTCGACGAGCGATGTGCGGATCGCGGCCGCGTAGAGCAGCGGTGGCAATAGACCGACCAGGATGACGTCAGGGTCGATGTCGACGCGAGGCACGCCCGGCAGGTACGAGGCGATGACTCCCGCCACGACGAGAAGCAGTGGCCCGGGCCAGCCGAACCGCCGCGACGCGCCCGCCACGACAGCGACCGTGATGACCAGGCCGAGGATCTCGAGGGTCGCGTGCACCTGAACATCATGCGTGGTCGCCCGGGGCCGGCTGCGAGTCGTCCTGCCTTCAGCGCGCGAGCGCCCGGCCTGGGCATGACGACTCGGGTGGGATGCCGGGGATTACTCGCCGCGCAGGCGGGCGGCGGCCACCTCGGGCGTCACGTCGTTGATCCAGACTGCCGCGCCGGACTCCGAGCCGGCGAGGTACTTGAGCTTGCCCGGGGCGCGGCGGATGGTGAACACCTCGGCGGCAAGATGCCACACCTCGCGGTCGCGGCGGACCGGCGCCTGATGCCATCCGGAGATGTATGGCGTCCGGCCACCGAAGAGACGGTCGAAGCGCTGCAGGACGTCAAGGTAGATCCGGGCGAGGTCGTCGCGTTCGTCGTCGGCGAGCGCGGCGAGATCGGGTACGTGGCGATGGGCAACGATGCGTGCCTCGTAGGGCCACCGCGCGGCGAAGGGGACGTGTGCCGTCCAGTACTCGGTCTCGGTGATGACGCGGTCGCCCTGCTTGCGCTCGGCCGCAACCACCTCGCACTGCAGGCAGTTGCCGGTGCTCGCGTGATGGTCGCGTGCGGCGTCTGCGGCGCGTTCCAACCGCGAAGGGACGAACGGGTAGGCGTAGATCTGCCCGTGCGGGTGGGTGAGCGTGACGCCGATTTCCTCGCCGCGGTTCTCGAAGCAGAACACGTACTCGACCTGGTCGATCTTGCTCAACTCGGTGGTCCGGTCGGCGAGCGCGTCGACCACCGTTCGGGCCCGTCGCGGCGAGAGTTGGGCGAAGGACGTGTCGTGATCGCTGGTGAAGCAGACGACCTCGCAGCGTCCGACGCCTGGTGCGGACATGAACGGAAAAGCGATCGACGGGCTGTGGTCGTTGGTTCCCATGGCCAGCGACGGGAATCTGTTCTCGAACACCGCGACGTCGTAGTCGCTTGCCGGAATCTCGGTCTGCCGGCCGTCGCGCGAGGGGCATAGGGGACAGTCGCTCGTCGGCGGACGGTAGATGCGCGACTGCCGGTGCCCGGCGATGACCGCCCATTCGCGAAACAGCGGATCCCAGCGGATCTGCGAGGACGTCGCCGTGTCGGGCAGATCGCGAAGATCAACGGCCGATCGGTCGGCACCCGGTTGCTCGTCGTAGTAGATCAGCTCGCGACCGTCGGCCAGCTGGGTGATTTGCCGGACGGTCATGTCTGATCACCGCACGTGCCAGGCCGTCGCGTCACCTGCCGGGGACTCATGTGTTGTCTGGCGTGGGCGACACGAGGATGACTTCGTCGACCGCGTCCTCGAGGGCCGCACGTGCATCGGCGGGCAGTGCTTCGTCGGTGATGACGATGTCGGCCGAGGAGAGTGGGCCGAAATCGGCGAGACCGACCATGCCCCACTTGGTCGAATCGGCCAGCACGATCACCTCGCGGGCACAGGAGATCAGTGCGCGGTTCGTCTCGGCCTCGGCAAGGTTGGGCGTCGTCAGTCCGGCCCGCGCGTCGATGCCATGCGCGCCGAGGAAGAGCTGGTCGACGTGCAGCGAGCGGATCGTGAGGTCGGCGACCGGCCCGACGAGTGCGGCACTTGGCGTGCGGACGCCTCCGGTGAGAATGACGGTCTGCTGGGTCGAATCGCCGAGCGAGGCGATCGTGTCGGCAACTGTCGTCGAGTTGGTGACGACGGTGAGACCACGTACCGATGCGAGATGCTGCGTCATCGACCAGGTTGTGGTGCCCGCAGACAAGGCGATGGCGGTGCCGGGCTTCACCAGCGAGGCGGCGCGGGCGGCGATGGCGCGCTTCGCCGGCTGTTCGAGCGTGCGCTTGGCCTCGAATCCTGGTTCCTCGGTGACATTGCCGGACAGAACGGCGCCACCATGGACTTTCTGCAGGACACCGTCAGTGGCGAGCTGTTCGAGGTCGCGCCGGATCGTCATGTCCGAAACGCCGAGCAGGTCGGTCAGCTCGCTGACCCGCACACCACCCGTGCGACGAAGTTCGTCGAGGATGAGTGCTTGACGCTGGCGTGCGAGCATCGTCGACCCTCCCGGGGCACGTGGGCGGCGGTTCACCGTGGTCTTGCACTTTCCAGCACACTCTAACAAAAGTCAACAACATCGCGCACGGACACCCAGACGTGACTCAGCTTGCTCGGCGACGCGGTATCGGAGGCTCACCGGGGCGCCGCCGTGCCGATGGCTGCTCGTTCTTTTGCCCGCAAATCAGCGGCCGAGCAGGGTAGGCCAACGGTGCGACATTTCGGCGCGCTAGATCCACAACCGGCCTGCCTGTCCACAGGTCTTTGCTGGGCATCGCGCCGAAATCCCGCCGATGCCTAGCGTCTGTCCTATGAGCGGCAAACAGTACGTACCGATGTCCGACTATGAACGTGTGCGTCGTGCCCGATCAGATCGGGCGCAGCAGATCGTCGGCGTCGACGATCGTGTACGCGTAACCCTGCTCGGCGAGGAAGCGCTGCCGGTGCGCGGCGTATTCGGCGTCGAGCGTGTCGCGCGAGACCACCGTGTAGAAGTGCGCCTGGCGCCCGTCGTGCTTCGGGCGTAGCACGCGCCCGAGCCGCTGGGCCTCTTCCTGCCGCGACCCGAATGTTCCGGAGATCTGTACCGCGACGGCAGCTTCGGGCAGGTCGATGGAGAAGTTGGCCACCTTGCTGACCACGAGCACCCGTTGTTCGCCCCGGCGGAACGCCTCATAGAGTCGCTCCCGCTCGCGGTTGGTGGTCGACCCCTGGATGATCGGCGCGCCGTCGAGTTCAGCCGCCACATCGTCTAGTTGGTCGAGGTATGCGCCGATGACGAGCACCTGGTCGTCGGGGTGCTGGTCGACGATCGTGCGGATGACCGGCAGCTTCGTGCGCGCCGTGGCGGCGATGCGGTAACGGTCCTCGGGCTCGGCGGTCGCGTACGTCATGCGCTCGGCGTCGGTGAGCGTCACCCGCACCTCGGTGCAGTCGGCAGGCGCGATCCAACCCTGGTTCTCGATGTCCTTCCAGGGGGCGTCGTAGCGCTTGGGGCCGATGAGGCTGAACACGTCGCCCTCTCGACCGTCCTCGCGGATCAGCGTGGCGGTCAGGCCCAGGCGGCGGCGCGACTGGAGGTCGGCAGTCAACCGGAAGATCGGAGCGGGCAGCAGGTGTACCTCGTCGTAGATGATCAAGCCCCAGTCGCGGGAGTCGAACAGCTCCAGGTGCCGGTATTCGCCTTTCCGGCGCGTTGTCATGATCTGGTACGTGGCAATGGTGACCGGCCGGATCTCCTTGCGCTCGCCGGAGTATTCGCCGATTTCCTCCTCGGTGAGCGAGGTGCGTGCGATCAGCTCCCGCTTCCACTGACGTCCGGCGACGGTGTTGGTGACGAGAATCAGGGTCGTCGCGCCCGCCTGGGCCATCGCGGCCGCCCCGACGAGCGTCTTGCCGGCGCCGCACGGCAGGACCACGACGCCCGAGCCGCCGTGCCAGAACGACTCGGTGGCCTGGCGCTGATAGTCGCGCAGCGCCCAGCCGTCCTGATGCAACTCGATCTCGTGGGCCTCGCCGTCGACGTAGCCGGCGAGATCCTCGGCGGGCCAGCCCACCTTGAGCAGGGCCTGCTTGAGGCGTCCACGCTCGGATGGATGGACGGCGACGGTGTCGTCGTCGATGCGCGCGCCGAGCATCGGGGCGATCTTCTTCTGCCGCAGCACCTCCTCGAGCACGGCACGGTCGAAGCTGACCAGAACCAACCCGTGTGTCGGGTGCTTGCTCAACTGCAGGCGGCCGTAACGGTCCATTGTGTCGGCTACATCGACGAGAAGGGCATGCGGAACCGCGTATCGGCTGTACCGCACCAGGGCGTCGACCACCTGCTCGGCGTCGTGGCCTGCGGCGCGGGCGTTCCACAGGCCAAGCGGGGTGAGCCGGTAGGTGTGCACGTGTTCGGGCGAGCGTTCGAGTTCGGCGAAGGGCGCAATAGCTGCCCGGGCCTCGGCCGCCACCGGGTGGTCGACTTCGAGCAGCAGCGTCTTGTCGGATTGGACGATCAACGGGCCGTCAGTCATGACGATGCCCCGAGCGGTATGCGGGCTGGACCACGTGGCTCCTGAACTGGGCTTGCGGACGGCGAACTGCCATTGTCCCAAACGGCAACGACACTGTGCCTGTTCCGCCGGCAAAGGGCGAGCGCCGCCCGCGCTGCGCGCTGGGCGCACGGCCGGCATCGGCCGCCGACGGCCGGCTGGTGGGCCTCCAGAGCGCCCGGTTTGTCGACCTGGCAATGGACGCGCTCGATCATGCGGATGTCCTTTCGGTGCGCCTGTGCGACCCGCCTTCCCAGCCGGGACCTGATTTCCCGGGACCTGATTTCCCGGGACCTGCCTGCCCGGGACCTGCGTAGCCGGGCCCTGCCCAGCCGCGACCAGGCCGGGATCTCGCTAGCCGGGATGCAGCACGGCGAGCAGCCGGCCGACCTCATCGGCGACTGCCGCGCGGGCCTCGCCGAAGTACTTGCGGGGGTCGACGGCCTCGGGATTCGCGTTCAGGTAGGTCCGAACGGCCGCGGTGAAGGTCTTGTTCAGCTGGGTGCCGATATTCACCTTGGCGATGCCTTGCGAGACTGCCTGGGCGAGTCCGCCGTCCGGCACCCCGGACGCGCCGTGCAGTACGAGTGGCACCGCAACCGCGCGGCGCAGCGCCGCGATCAGGTCGTTGTCGAGGGACGCGTCGCGGGTGAGCATTGCGTGACTGCTGCCGACCGCGATGGCAAGCGAGTCGACGCCGGTCGCCTGCACGAACGCGGCCGCCTCGCCCGGGTCGGTACGCGCGCCCGGCGCGTGCACGCCGTCCTTGCCGCCCACCTCGCCGAGTTCGGCCTCGACCCAGACCCCGCGGGCATGGCTGTCATCGACCACCTCGGCCGTCGTCGCAACGTTCGCCGCGTAGTCCAGTGCGGACGCATCAAACATGACCGAACTGATGCCGAGGTCGACTGCCTCGCGCACCAGCCCGGCGTCCGTGGCGTGGTCGAGATGCACCGCGACCGGCACGGTCGCCCTGCGCGCCACTGCGAGCGTCGCCAGGGCGATCGGCTCCAGAGCGCCGTGGTAGCGCACGCAGTTCTCGCTGATCTGCACGATGACCGCCCGCCCGGCCGCCTCGGCGCCGCGCACGATTGCTTCAGCGTGCTCGAGTTGGATGACGTTGAAGGCACCGACGCCGCGGCGGTGCGCGGCGGCGTCAGCGACTATGTCGCGCGTTGAGATGAGAGACACTAGAACTCCTCCACTGATACAGCGGCTCGGTATCGGGAGTACGCCTCACCGTCAAACGATCCGGCCAGCGGATGCAGCACGGTCGCGGCCGAGAGCGCGACGGCATCGCCGAGCCGTTCCGGCCAGCCGGCCCCGCTCGCGATGCCAGCCGCGAGCGAGGCCACGGCGGCGTCGCCGGCGCCGGTGGGGTTGCCGTCGACGGTCTCCGGCGGCACGGCGCGAAACCGTCCTTCGTTGGTCACGGCGATCGCTCCGCGGGCGCCCATCGACACGACGACGGCGCCGGCGCCTGCGGCTCGCAGCGTCTCCGCGGCGTCGACGAGATCACGCCCGGGAACGATGTCGGCCAGCTCGGCGTGGTTGGGCTTGACAGCTACGGGACGCGCATCGAGCGCGGCAAGCAGGTGAGCGCCCGCCGCGTCGAGCAGCACAGCGGCGCCGCCCGCGGCCTGGCCGAGCAGCGCGTACGCGTTGGCAGGTAGGCCCCGCGGCACGGATCCAGACAGCACGACGACCTCCGCCTGGCCGGCCAGGGTGCGAAAACGGGCAAGCAGGCCGGCCCACTCGGCGGCAGAGATCGTCGGGCCCGGCTCGTTGAACACCGTGGCGTCCGTGCGATCCACGACCGTGACCGTGCGCCTGCTCTCGCCGGCGATGGCGATCAACTCGTCGTGCAGTCCGGCCGCGGCGAGGTCCGCGTGGATGTCGTCGCCCCCGCGACCGCCCGCGAAGCCGGTGACCATGGCCTGATGGCCCAGCGCGTGCAGCACCCGAGCAACGTTGATGCCCTTTCCGCCGGCCCGGTGCTGCACGTCGAGCACCCGGTTGCTGCCGTGCACCTGCACCGCGTCGACGTGGTAAGTCGTGTCGACGGCGGCGTTCAGCGTGACGGTGAGGATCACCTGCGCACCAGACGCCAGGCGAGCAGCGCCGCGCCCAGGGCGCCCGCCTGATCGCCGAGCTGCGCGCCCACGACCTTGGGGCGTCGCTGGAAGGTCAGCCGGCGGTCGATCTCGATTTCGAGCGGGCCGAGCAGTACGTCGCCGGCCGCCGCGAGTCCGCCGCCGATGACCACCAGTTCAGGAGCGAGCAGGTTCGTGTACGTGCTCAGCGCGCTGGCGAGGGCGTTGACCGCTTCGGTCCATACGGCCTCCGCATCCGGATCGCCGGCGATCACGCGCTCGCAGACCTCTAGGGCCTCGGCCTGCTGCCCGGTGCGGTCGGCGTAACGGGTGGCGATGGCGGCCGCGGACGCGATCGCCTCCAGGCAACCACGCGCGCCGCAACCGCAGATCGGCCCGTCCGGGTCGACGACCATATGCCCCATCTCGCCGGCGTACCCGCCCGACGTGTACGGCCGTCCGTCCAAGACGATGGCGGCCGCGATTCCGGTGCCGAGCGGCAAGAAGAGGAAGTCGCGCGACCCGTGCGCCGCGCCGAGGTGTCCCTCGGCGAGACCGCCCGCCCGGACGTCGTGCCCGAACGCGACCGGGAGGCCGAGTTCCGCTTCCAGCCGCTCGCGAAACGGAACGTCTCGCCAGCCGATATTCGCCGAGTACACCGCGACGCCGCGCTGCTCGTCGACGATGCCCGGGACGACGACGCCCGCGGCGCCCACGCTGAGCCCACGCCCGCTCGCATCGGAGAGCTGACCGCGTGCCGTCGCGATGATCCGCTCGACGACAGCGTCCGGGCCCTCCTGGCGACCGGTCGGCATGCGTCGCGCGGTGATGACGTCGTAACGCTCGTCAACCAGCGCGGCCTTCATGCTCGTGCCTCCGACGTCGAGCGCGATCACACAGGCACCAGTCACGCTGGCATCCTCTCGCGGACGTGCGTCGCGGCGTCAGGCAGGATCGAGGATCACCGAGCGGGTGAGGTTTCGTGGGTTGTCCGGGTCGAGCCCGCGCGCGTGCCCGACCGCGATGGCCAGCCGCTGCGCCCTGATGAGGTCGGCCAGGGGATCGAGGTCCGACGTCACCCACGTGGCGCCGGTGGCGGTGACCTCTGCCTGCAGGCCCTCGGGCGCCTCGCCCAGCATCCAGACAAGGCTTCGGGCGTCGCCGATGCTTATCGGCCCGTGCCGGTACTCCATCGCCGGATAGGACTCCGACCACGACAGCGACGCCTCGCGCATCTTGAGCGCCGCCTCGTTGGCCAGGCCCACCGTCCAGCCGCGGCCGAGGAACGTGAACTGGCTGCGGTCGGTGGCGCCGTCGGGCAGGTCGTCGGCGACCGCCAGCTGCGCGTCGGTGATCGCAGCTTCGAGGTCCTGGCCCAGGTGTGCGCGCAGCAGCGTGAGCACGGTGGTCGCGAAGCGGGTCTGCACGACCGAGCGCTCGTCGGCGAAGGGCAGGACGATCACGTCGGACGCGGCGCTGACCACCGGTGTCGCCTTGTCGGCAGTGATCGCGACGGTGGGAACGTGGCCGTGCGCCTGATCCAGTACGTCGAGCACCTCGGTCGTGGTGCCGGAGCGGGTGATGGCGACAATGCGGTCGTAGTCGCGCCGGTTTGACATCTCTGATGCGGCGAAAGCGTCGGTCTGGCCGAGGCCCGCCTGCTCGCGCAGCGCCGCGTAGGCCTGGGCCATGAACCACGACGTGCCGCATCCGACGACGGCCACGCGCTCGCCCCGCTGTGGGAGTATCTGCGCAAACGAGGGGGCCTGCTCGACGGTGGTGGTCCAACACGCCGGCTGGCTGGCGATCTCGTCCTCGACAAAAGTCATGCATCACTCCGATGTGAACCGGGCAGCGCATCGATCCGAGCGCCGCGCGTTCTTGCTCATTCAGTTGAGTTATCGTGCATCTTCAAGCGAACGGTTCGCAAGACGTTACAGTCTGATTGCTCGGATTTGCGGGAGCCAGCCTCCGGGAGGAGCGGATGAGCAAACATGAGCGGCTCGGTTCGATCCTGGAGCTGCTAAATCGCGACGGCACGCTCGATGTCGACGATGCGGCCGCCGAGTTGCGCGTATCGGCGGCAACGATCCGGCGCGATCTCGACATCCTGGCTCAGCAGCAGTTGCTGACCCGAACGCACGGCGGCGCCGTGTCGAACAACGCCGCCTTCGACCTGCCCTTGCGGTACAAGGCCGCGCGCTATGCCTCGGAGAAGCAGCGCATCGGACGCGCTGCCGCCGAGATGGTCGACGCCGGCACGATCGTCGGACTCAACGGCGGCACGACCACCACCGAGGTGGCGCGCGCGCTGGCGCTGCGCGGTGATCTGCAGGCCGCCTACAACCCGGCGATCACGGTGGTCACCAACTCCCTGAACATTGCGACCGAACTGGCCGTGCGAGCGCATCTGAAGATCGTGGTCACCGGCGGGGTGGCCCGGCCGCAGTCCTACGAGCTGATCGGGCCGCTGGCCACCGGCATTCTGGATCAGCTCGCCCTCGACCTCGTGATCCTCGGAGTCGACGCGATCGACGTCGAGGGCGGGGCGATGGCGCATCAGGAGAGCGAGGCGAGCATCAACCGGCTCATGGCCACCCGAGCGCGCAAGGTTGCTGTTGTGGCCGACAGTTCCAAGCTCGGCCACCGCGCGTTCGCCAGGCTCTGCCCGCTGGAGTCCATCGACGTGCTCGTCACCGACACCGACGCCCCGGACGACATGACCCACGCATTCAAAGACGCGGGCATCGAAGTCGTCCGCGCCTGAGGTCGCCGCCCTCGCCGCCTGTCCTCGCCGCCCGCCCCGCCGTCCATCTCAGTTGAGTGGTGCGTTTCGCGTCGAGTGGTGCGTTACAACGCACCACTCGGGCAATAACGCACCACTCAACTGACGGTGGGGGCGGATCAACTGAAGGTGGGCGACGGCAGGGAGCGAGTGGGCTGACTCAGAAGAGCGCGAGTTGTTCGGTGCGTGGCTCGGCGGCTGGGGCGAGCCGGCCGAAACGGCGCCGAGGTGCAGACCAAGCAGACCACTCAGACTGTTCAGACGACTCCGCCTGCCGGTCCGACTCGGCGGCCTGCTGGATCGGTTCCTGCGGCCCGCTCGGTTCCTGACCGGCCAGCACACGCAACGCAGCAGAGGTCGTCCAGGTCAGTTGCTGCGCCAGGAACGTCGTGCGCACCGCGTCGGCGGTCAGTGGCAGGCAGCCGACGCCGCCCTCAGGGTTGATGCCGAGAGGCACGTCGCTGTGCATAGTCATCACCTGGCAGTTGAGCTCCCACGCCGCCCGGGCCTGCGGATCGCCGAGTCGCCGGGCCCGGGCCGCACCGACTGCCTGCGCGACGCGCGAGCCGCCCGCGGCGATGTCGTCGAAGACCGCCCGGGCAGAACCGAGCGCCGCCAGCACCATCGCCGCGGTCTTCGGGCCGATACCTCGCACGCCGGGCAGGTTGTCGGATGCGTCGCCGCGCAGCGCCGCATAGTCGAGGTACTGGTCGGGACGGACGCCGAGCATGGTCACCAGGCGAGCCGGCGTGAGCATCGGCGATGCCTCGACCCCGCCGTTGATCACCCGCAGCACATTCGTGTGCTCGTCGATCAACGTGAATGCGTCGCGGTCGGAGGTCATGATGACCGTCGTGGCGCCGACGGTGGGAGCGAAGTGGGCCACCGAGGCGAGGACGTCGTCGGCCTCCAGCCCCGCGGGAACCACCACAGCGACGCCGAGCTCGCGCAACACCTCGACCGCGAAGGCAAGTTGATCGACCAACGTTTCCAGCTTTTCGACGCGATTCGCCTTGTACTGCGGCCACTTCTCGCGGCGCAGGCTGGAGTCAGGGTCGTCGAAGCCGACCACGATGACGTCCGGGCAGATGCGCTCGGCGGCGGCCACCAGCGCCGACAGCAGCCCGCGCACCGCCCACATGGGCCGCCCGTCGGCTGAGCGCAGGCCGGTGCGCGCCTGGGCGTGGAAGCTGCGGTGCACCAGAGAGTTGCCATCGATCGCCAACAGCACCCGCGAACCCGCCACGTTGGCCATCTTGCCGCATCGTCGCGACATCGCCGCGCGACCGCGCCGGTCAATCCACTCGGAGCGGCCGGGCGGGTACCGGGCTCGACACGACTATCGACGTGATGGTCTGACCGTGCACCAGGAAACGGTCGAGGATCGCTTCGAGCCCGTCGATCGACGGCGCATGCACCTTGACCAGGAAGCAGTCCTCGCCGGTGATGCGGTGACACTCGCTTACTTCGGGCAGGCTCGCCGCCAGCGCCGCGACCTTGGGCAGTTGCCCGGGCACCGGCCGGATGCGCGCAAACGCGGCAACCGGAAGCCCGATAGCAGCGGGGTCGACGTCGACGCGATAGCCGGTGATGACGCCGGCCTGCTCGAGTCGCTGCACCCGTTCGGTGACCGCCGGCGCCGACATGTTCACCTTCCGGGCGAGAGCCGACATCGTCTGACGCGGATCGGCCTGCAGTTCGGTGAGCAGTCGGCGGTTCACGTCGTCGAGCAGCGAAGCCGGCTCGGCGTAGGCCTTTCCGTTGGATTGCCTTGAATCTCGTAGCATGACGGCCTCCTTTGCCTTCAGTGTGCCATTCCAAAGGCCGGAACTCCTGGCAACGATGGTGATCGTGCCGAACAGCCAGCTCGCCGAACGCCGCGCCGCGCCCCTGGTCGACCGGGTGCCTGCGACGTCGCTCTTCGTGGTGAGCGCGGTCTTTCACTACCTCGGGCCGTCGTTCGCGGTCCTGCTCTTCGTCCATGTGGACGTGATCGGGGTCGCCTGGCTGCGCATCGCGAGCGCAGCGGTCGTGTTCGCCGCCTGGCGCCGGCCGTGGCGGGTGTTCAGGCGGGCGACGGCGAGCCAGCGCCGCGTGCTGATCGGGCTCGGCGTCGTCCTGGCGGCGATGAACTCGCTGTTCTACCTGGCGATTGACCGGCTGCCGCTGTCGACGGTGGGAGCGATCGAGTTCCTCGGCACCATTACGCTGGCGGCGGCCGGCACCCGCACCGGACGCAACGCGGCCGCCCTCGTGCTGGCCGTCGTGGGCGTCTTCGTGCTGACCGACGTCCGGATCGGTGGCGAGCCGCTCGGCTTCGTGTTCGCATTCGCGAACTGCGCGGGCTTCATGCTGTACGTGATCCTCGGACACCGCATCGCGAACACGCGCGGTGCGAACGACATCAGCGGCATCGACCTGCTGGGCGCGGCGATGCTGGTGGCCGCGGTGTCCGCCACCCCGTTCGCGGTGAGCGCGGCGGCGCCCACGTTCACGCATCCGGTCTGGCTGCTCTGGGGCATCGGCGTCGGGCTGTGCTCGTCGGTCATCCCGTACGTCACCGATCAGCTCGCAATGGCGCGCCTGCCGCGCGCGACGTTCGCGCTCATGCTCGCGCTGTTGCCGGCCACGGCGACGGTGATCGGTCTGGTCGTGCTATCGCAGGTGCCGACCTGGCGCGACCTAGCCGGCGTCGGTCTGGTGATCGCCGGGGTCGGCCTGCACCGTACGTAGGTCGTCGTCGAGGACACCGACGCCCGTGATGTGGTGCAACGCGAACGCTTCCAGCCGTCCGGTATCGATGTCGTGGCCACGCAACGTGCCACCTGCCATCGAGATCGGCTCGATCGTGCGCTGTGAGGACGTGCCCTGCTGGTCGACGTAGCCGAGCCATATCTGGCGTCCACCCCGGATCGCCTCGCGCAGCAGGCCCAGCGTTGCCGCGGAGGTGACACCCGGAATGCGCTGCCCGGTCGGCGACGCGCGCCGGGTCAGCTCGGCGAGCTGGTCGCCTGCGCGCAGCCGCCTGATCAGCTCACCGACGTGCGCGGTGGACTCGGTGACCGGGCGGGCACGCACAAGGCGCGAGGTGGAGCGTGACGGTGCGCGCGGAGCGTCGGCGGCGAGGTTGACCACGGCACCGTCCGGGGACTCGGCGGCCGGCGCGTATCCGGCATCGCGCAGAACCTCCAGGATCCGCGCGACCGGCGCCGACCCGACGACCACGGTCGGGGCGATCCGGCGCAGGCCGAGCGGTTCGACCGAGCGGTCGGCGAGCACGCGCCGCAGCAGGCCCTCGTCGTCGCAGCGCAGGTACGCCGTCGCCGCGCCCACCCGCAGCGCGCCATGACGCCGCGCCACGTCGTCGATCAGGTAGCTGAGCGCCTGCGGCACCGGGGTTCGCGAATTGTCGGCGAACAGGTGGGCGAGATCGGTGCCGGTGCGTCCGAAGTCCAGGGCGCGACGCACCGATGCCTCGGTGACCCGGTAGACGTTGGCTCCGCCCGTGGACTCGAGCTCGGCGGCCAGTGCCAGTTCCTCGCCGAGCTCGGCGGTCGGCGGGCCGGGGACGACAACGGTGAGGTCCGGTTGGACGAGGAAGTGGCCGACGGGCTCGGGCAGCGCGATCGTCAGGGCGTCTTCGGCGGCGGACTCCGCGCCGGCCAGCAACGCCCGGCCGTATCCGGTGAGCCCGCCCGCTGCCGTGATACCGATCAGGTCGGCTTCGGCGAGCACCGCCTCGGCCAGGCTGCGCTGACCGTTCGCCCGCCGGGGTGCCTGCCAGGCCAGCCGGGCCAGCACGTCGGCCCGATCGGCGGGTGCCGCGCCCGGAACCAGATCGGCAAGCGTGGCCAGCACCTGGCGGCGCAGCGCCGGGACGGTGCCCCGCTCGGCGTCCGGACCGAGTGCGGTGATCAGCCGGTCGCGTTCGTCGCGCTGGCCGACCAGGCTCGGCTGGCGCGTCATCGACAGCCACGCCCGTGCGAGGGCCACCCAGCGGGCTGCGGCATCGCGCCGGCGCCAGCCGTCGTAGTCCGTCGTCGGCAGGAAAGTCGGGTCGGCCGTATGGGTCGAGCCGATCAGGCCCGCGGCGGTTGTGGTCTCGGCGACGAGCGCCGTGGTCGGCTCGTCGACGCCGAGATCGCGGGCACTGCGGCGAAGCTCGCGCACACCCAAACCACCGGCGCGCAGCACCGGGGGACGGTACGAGCTCCATGCCTCGGCGAGGGTTTCGGCCAGCCGCACGAGATCCAGGACGGCTCTGGAGCCGACTCGGTCGAGTTCGGCGGGCGAGCGCTCGATGACGGCAACGACCGGAGGCACCCGCTCGATGCTGCGTAGCGGTTCGGCGCCGCGCAGCGCGAGCCCGACCTCGCGGGGAAGCTCGACGGTGCGCACGTCGATGGGTATGAGCAGTCCATGTGCGATGAGCCGGTGCGGAGGTGTGATCCCGCCGTCGAGGGCCGCCGGCTGCACCGCGTCGCGAACGACGCCCACCGGCGGGCCGGCCGCAAGACGGGTCAGGACGTCGAGTTCGGCGGCGTCGCGGTCGTCGATCAGCGATTGCACGCGGTCGGGATCGCGCAGCACGTCGAGCACCGCCGCACTCGAGCGCGGCTGGACGTCAGGTGGCAGGCCGAGCGTGCGAAGCACCGCGGCGAGCGTGACGTCGGAAACCGCGCGCAGCAGGTGCTCGGCCGGGCGGCCGAGCCCGGCGGGGTACGGGCCGATCACCTCGACAACGTGGGCCACGAGATGCAAGCGGTCATCGTCGCCCCACACCAGGCAAAGCGCGCGCAGATCGTCGATAGCGGCCGTGATGTCGGTGCCGGGCAGCAGAGTCGCGGCAGCGTCAGCAGTAGGCGCGTGGTCGGTGCTCGCCGTAAGGACGAGCGCCTCGAGAACGCCGAGACGCCAGGCGTCGAGGCCGTCGATCGCACGTTGTACCGAGGTGCGAACGCCGATCCGCCCGGCCAGGGTGGCAATGTCGGCCGGTGCGGGCAGTGCAAGGTCGGGGCGGCGACGCAGCAGATCGGCAAGCTGCTCGTCGGTTCGGTGGCGCAGCCACTCGCTCAGCGAGGATGCGTGCGCCCGCCGTGGTGTTGCACGGCTGGTCAGTGGTTACTCACCGGCCCGATGTGGCCGATCCGCCGGGTTGGGGTGCCGGTAGCTCAGCCGATCGAGGGCAAGCGGGAACTCGACCGAGCCGAATGGCGACATCGCACCCGCGTAGTCGGCCGCGAACTCGGAGACGTGGAAATCCTCCGGTACCGCAGCGGCGTAGGACTGGTACGGCTCGGGAACCCTCGGCGTAGCACCCGGCATCGACTCATCCCTTCGGCAAGACGGCAAAAAGACAAGTCTGCCATGTGCCGGTGCGTGGGCAGCGACCCGTGGGCTGACGGGCCACGACGCCGACCCGCACGAATACGACGCGGGGCCCGAACCGGATCAGTCCGACGAGGATGGTGCGCGACGGCCGGGCTTAGGGCATGCTGGGCGCCCTGAAATCGGGAAAGCAATCGGTAACCCTTGTGCCACGGAGGGCTCTGACAAGTAACCTGTATGTGGGAGGCACCGCTGGTGCGGTGCCTCCAGCTATGTCTTTGAGAGGAGCTCCGGTGCCTACCGGCAAGGTGAAGTGGTTCAACGCTGAGAAGGGCTTCGGCTTCCTGGCCGAGGACGAGGGCGAGGACGTCTTCGTCCATCGGGATGCCCTGCCCAGCGGCGTCACCGAGCTGAAGCCCGGGCAGCGGGTGGAGTTCGGGATCGTCCAGGGACGTAAGGGCAGCCAGGCGCTGTCGGTGCGGGTACTCGATCCGGTGCCGTCCGTCGTGCGCGCAACCCGCAAGCCCGCTGACGAGATGGCTCCCCTCGTCGAAGACCTCATCAAGATGCTGGACGGGGTGTCGAACTCGCTACGGCGGGGCCGTTACCCCGACCGCGGCGAGGCCCGCAAGATCGCCGCGCTGCTGCGCGCATTCGCCGACAACCTCGACGCGTAACCCATCCGTCGATCGTGAACCGTCGGCGTCGTGGTGACGCCGACGGTTGCACGATCTGGGTTCAGCGCAGCGGCGGCGATGCGGGGATGAGGCCTGCCGCGAACGCGCGGTCGAGAAGTGCGCTCGCAGCGCCGAATCCGTCCTCGCCGAGGTCGCGGGTGTACTCGTTGACGTACAGCTCGATGTGCTGACGCTGCACGTCGGGCGACATCTCGTCGGCGTGTTCGGCGACATAGTCTGCCGACGCCGCCGGGTGCGCCCAGGCGTAGTCGACGGACGCGCGCACCACCCGGGCCAGCGCGTCGGGCTCGTGGTCGCGGCGGGCCAGAATCGCGCCGAGCGGGATGGGCAGGCCGGTGTCGGACTCCCACCATTCGCCGAGGTCGACCAGGGCGGTGAGGCCGTAGGACGGATAGGTGAAGCGTGCCTCGTGGATGACCAGCCCGGCGTCGTAGTGCCCGTCGCGCACCGCCGGCATGATCGACGCGAACGGCACGACGTCGATGCGGCGTGGCCGCTGTCCGGATGCCCACAGGCGAAACAGCAGGTACGCGGTCGAGCGCTCGCTCGGCACCGCCACCGTGCGGCCGTCAAGCGACGGGAGGTCGCTCCGGGTGAGGACGAGCGGCCCGCAGCCTCGTCCGAGCGCGCCACCGCACGGCAACAGCGAGTACTTGTCCAGCAGCCACGGCAGCGCCGCGTAGGAAACCTTGACCAGATCGAAGTCACCGCGCTCGGCGGCCGTGTTCGTGACGTCGATGTCGGCGTAGGTGACCTCGACGGCAGGCGCGCCCTCGATCAGCCCGTGCACCCAGGCGTGGAACACGAATGTGTCGTTCGGGCACGGTGAGAACGCGATCCTCATGGCTCCACCTTGCCTGACGGCCCAAGGGCAAGTGGCTCTGCGGTGAGCGCGGCGAATGCCACGCTGAGCGCGTCGAGAGCTTGCGGGATTCGCCAGGACGATCGATCACGCGGCCCGACGGCGTTGCTGATCGCCCGCACCTCGCCGAACGGCACGCCGTGGACGAGCGCGGCACTCGCGACCCCGAAGCCCTCCATCGCCTCGGCCACGGCGTCGGGATGCCGCTCGCGCAAGATTGCCGCGGACGCAGCGCTACCCGTGACGGTTGCGACGGTGAGCACGGTCCCGGTGACCGCACCGGTGCGCCGGGCCAGTTCGGCGGCGAGCGCGGGCGAGACGTCGAGCCGGTCGGTGCCGTAGCCGAGGCTCGACAACGGCGCGAAGCCCTCGGGGGTTTCCGCGCCGAGATCGGCGAACACGACACTCGTCGCAACGGCCAGCGCACCGATCGGCACGTCGAACCCGCCGGCGATGCCCGCGCTCAGCACCAGGTCGTAGGAGTCCGCCGCCAGCGCCGCCGACGTGCTGGCGGCCGACGCCGCCGGCCCGACGCCGCCGACGAGAACGACAGTCGGTTCGTCTTCGATGCGCCCGAAGATCGCGTCGCGCTCGGCCGCGACGGCGGTGACCACGAGCAGTCTCACGATGTGCTCACTACGGATGAGACTGTCCGGGCGCGACGCTGCCCGGCGGCGGCTGCCAACCGGGCGCCGAGGCGGCCCGCCGCATCACCCGGTTGCGCAGCAGCACGAGCACGGTGATGACGCCGACGACCGCGCCGGCGATCCAGAAGCCGAGCGATCCGTTGTCGGAGGGCAACAGCACGGCGATGGCGGCGCCGAGCACCCAGGCGAGTTGCAGGAACGTCTCCGACCGAGCGAACGCGCTGGAGCGCAGGCTCTCGGCGACGTCGCGCTGGATGACCGCGTCGAGGGCGATCTTGGCCAGCGAGTTGGTGGACGAACTGACGAACATGGCCAGGACCGCGAACGGAATGCTGAACAAGATCGCGGTGAACAGGCACATCACTGCCGCGGTGGCGCCGCAGATCATGATCACGATCTCGGGGTGGGCGAGGCGCACCCTGGTGCCGATACCGGTTCCGACGAAGTTGCCGGCGCCCGCACCGATCACCACGCCGCCGAGGGCGAGCGCTGCGTCGAGGCCATGCGACGTCGTCTCGATGTGGAAGGCGAGAAAGATCGTCAGGAAGCCGGACAGGAATCGCATCGTCGACTCGCCCTGCAACGCGGTGATCACTGCTGGCGCGAAGCCGCGGCGCGCCCAACCGCTGAGGCGGCCGAGCGGTGCGATCCGCGGCTGTCCGGGCGGTCGGGGTGCTCGCTTCGTCCGCTCGCCCGGGCTGGCCGAGTCGATCTGCTTGGGCAGGCGCAGGGCGAAGAATCCGCAGGCGCCGAAAGCGAGTGCGGTGACCCACAGTCCGACCGAGTAGGAGCCGCTCGATTTGATGACGATGCCGATGACCGCGCCGCCGATCAGCGCAGAGCCCAGGCCGAAGATCGACAGGCGGGCGTTCGCCTCGACCAGCGTCATGCCCGGAGGCACCAGCCGGGGCGCTGCGGCAGCCCGGATCACGCTGTAGGCCTTGGAGAAGACCAGCGAACCCAGCGCGCAGGGGTAGAGCACGAGTAGTTCGGTCGGATGCTGCGCCATGATCGCGGCGAGCACCGCTCGTCCGATCGCGGTGCCTGCCATGGCCCAGCGGCGACCATGTTGCACCCGGTCGAGCGCGGGCCCGATGATCGGCGCGACGACGGCGAACGGCGCCATCGTGACGAGCAGGTAGAGCAGGACGTTGCCCCGCTGGGCATGTGGCGAAGCGCCGAAGAACACCGTGCCGGCAAGCGCGACGGTGATCATCGCGTCCGTGCCGTAGGACATGACCTGGTTCCAGATCAGTGCGGTGAGGCCGGACTCGTGCGCGCCGTCGGACTTGCTGGCGTTGATCACCTTGCGGGTGACGCCTCGGGCGAGTTCGTTGCTGCGGCTCATGATCGCGCGCGTGACGGTGGGCTTCGGCGGTTGCGCGCCGGGCTGCGCGCCCGGTGGCAGCGCGGCGGGATCGTTCGGGGTGTGAATGTGGTGGTAGGTCGGCGAGTCGAAGCCGGGCGGCGGGCCGGAGCGCTGGGTCGGCGCGGCGTGCGGGAACTGCTCGGTCGGATGGCCCGAAGGCGGGTTCGGCGGTGGGTTGTAGGGCCGGGTGTGTTGCGGGCCGTGACCCTCGGCGCGATACGGATCGGCCGGATAGGCGGGCGGGGGAGGCGAGCCCTGGCGCGGCTGGTGGGTCGTGTGGCCAGACTTGGAGAACCGCTTGCGCGGTTGGTCGTCGTCGCGTCGGGCCACGGCTCCATCCTGCCGTACCGAAGGCGTGGGCCGAAGCGCTGTCGGGGGTCGTGCACCCTCCTGCACCCTCGTGCACCGTGCTCCCGAAATACCCTGCCGCCGGATCAGTCACAATAGACAGGTGGTCGCCCCCGAAAAGCCTCGCATCCCAAAGCTCGACGCGGTCTGCGCCGCTGCCGTCGAGATAGCTCGTGCCGCCGCCGTTGAGGTCGGAGGCGATCAGGTTGCCGATCATCTTGGCGCCCAGGCCGAGGGCGAGCGGGTGGTCACGCACGCATTCGAGGCCGCCGTGCCGGGCTACTCCGGCTGGTACTGGGCGGTGACGGTCGCACGCGTTTCGCGCTCGAAAACCGTCACGGTCGACGAGGTCGTGCTACTGCCCGGCAAGCAGGCGCTCATGGCTCCGGGCTGGGTGCCGTGGAGCGAGCGGCTGCGTCCCGGTGATCTTGGGCCCGGCGACCTGTTGCCGACCCGCGCCGACGACTGGCGGCTCGTTGCGGCGTACGTCGAGTCCGACGACCCCGCGATCGAAGAGGTTGCCTTCGAACTGGGGCTGGGCCGCGAGCGCGTCCTCTCGCGTGAGGGCCGCCTCGACGCAGCTGAGCGGTGGCAGGCAGGTGACGGCGGCCCCGAGACCGCGATGGCCCGAAGTGCCCCGGCGCAATGCGGCACCTGCGGATTCCTGCTTTCGCTGGCCGGCTCGCTGCGCGCGGCATTCGGCGTATGCAGCAACGAGATGGCGGCCGCCGACGGCCAGGTCGTCAGTGTCGAGCACGGCTGCGGGGCACATTCCTCCGTGCTGACAGAGGTTCCCTAGCGAGTGCGCCCCTCGCCGCGATGCTTGCGGACGAGCACGAGCCCGATCAGGCCGAGGATCCAACCGGCCAGGCAGGTCCACAGCCAGACCCGGTGATCGTGGCGGCCGAGCCAGCCGTAGAACGGCAGCAGCACGACGAACCCGAGGAACCAGATTGCAGTGCCCACCGCGATCACTCGCCAAGCGTTGGCCTGCACCGGCTCGGGCGGGGTACGCAGTGCACGCTTGTCGCCCATGTGCGGAAGGCTAATCGGCATGCGTTGTCGTACGCACAGCGAGTCGCTCGGGTCGGGCCCGACACCTGACCAGTTGCTGAGCGCGATGCCTGCGACGCCCGGGCTCGCCTGCCTGTGGGGGAGTTGGGCGGGCGGAGGCGCGATGGTGCTGAGCCGGCCGCTGCGAGTGCTGGCCGACCCCCTGCTTGCCCTCGCCGACCAGCCGCTGCTGGATCGCGCCGATCCAGCCATCGTCGGCGGTGGCTGGTTCGGCGTACTCGGATATGACGCCCGATGCTCGCATCTCGCCTTTTACGACCACCTGCTCCGCTATGACGAGAACGGCACGTGGCACTTCGAGGCGCTGTGGAGCGCCGAACGCGCCGACGAGCTTCGAGGCATCTGCGACGAGTTTCGCGCGCTGCTGTGGGCTCGACCACCCGCTGCGCCGTGGCAGGTGGGCACGTTCGACGGCGCGCCGACCGTCCAGCACCTCGAGGCGGTCGAGCGGGCCGTCGAGATGATCCGGGCCGGCGAGCTGTACCAGGTCAACGTATGCACCAGGCTGGCCGCGCCGTTCGACGGCAGCGCGGTGAACCTGTTCGCCTCCGCCGCCGCCCGGCTTCGCCCGGCGTACGGTGCGTTCATCGACACCGGTGCGTACGCGGTGGCCAGCCTGAGTCCGGAACTGTTCCTGCGGCGTCGCGCTGACGAGGTCACGACGTCGCCGATCAAGGGCACGGTGCCCCGCAGCCAGCCGCCCGAGACGCTGCGCCGTTCGGCGAAGGATGCCGCGGAGAACGTCATGATCGTCGACCTGATGCGCAACGACCTCGGCCGCATTGCGCGGACGGGAAGCGTGCACGTCGCCGAGCTGCTCAGCGTCGAACCACACCCAGGCGTATGGCATCTCGTGTCGACGATCACCGCGCGACTCGACGGCAGCGACGCCGACCTGCTGCGAGCGACATTCCCACCCGGCTCGGTCACCGGCGCGCCGAAGGTGCGTGCGATGCAGGCCATCGCCGAGCTCGAGCATCAGGATCGCGGTGCCTACACCGGAGCGATCGGGTTCGCGAGCCCGTCGTGGGGCCTCGAGTTCAACGTCGCGATCCGCACGTTCGAGGTCGGCGGCGGGCGCATCGAGCTGGGCGTCGGCGGCGGAATCACTGCCGACAGCGTGCCGATGCTGGAATGGCGCGAGTGCCTGCACAAGGCGGCGCCGCTGTTGGGTGCCCTCGGCGCGACTCTGACCGACGACCTGGCAACCCCTCCGCTGCCGGCGAGTTCTGACCAGCTGGCGGGCGGCCTGCTCGAGACCATCCTGGCCGTCGACGGGACACCGCTGCGTCTCGCTGATCATCTGGCCCGGCTCGACCGTTCCTGCCGTGAGCTCTACGGCCACGGCGTGCCGGCGAATCTCCCTGCGGCCGTGCACTCGGCGGCGACCGGTACGGGGCGTGTTGCGATCCGTGTCGTGCTTCAACCCGGCGGGCGGGTCTCGGTCAGCGCAGCGCGGGCCCGTCCGCTGCCCGGGCCGTCGCAGGTGCGCATCGTCCGCGGACGCGAAGGGCTTTGGCGGCACAAGTGGGCGGCGCGGGGCGACCTGACGCGCGCCGAGCAAGCAGGCGGCGTGCCGCTGTTCGTCGCCGGCGACGGCGCGGTGCTCGAGACGAGCCGGGGCAATGTCTTTCTCGTGTGCGACGACGGGACGCTCGTCACCCCGCCGTTGCGTGATGACCTGTTGCCGGGGGTCACCCGCCGAGCCCTGCTCGACCTGGCCCGTGATCTCGGCCGTCCGACCCGGCTGGCGACGTTCACCGTGGATGAGTTGCGAGCCGCGCCGGCCGCGTTCTGGACCAGCAGCTTGAGCGGGTTGGTTCCCATCGCATCCGTCGACGGTGCCGTGCTGCGACGCCGGGACGCCGAGCTTGCGACCCTTGCTACTGGTCTGGCCGGTGGCGCCGAGCGAGAACGTTAGGTAAACTAACTACCGACATGATGGCTGTTTCACCAACCAAGTTGACCGCCGCTGAACTCGCGGCGGCGCTACGGCCTTCGCTTCTTCGGCTGACGCGCGTCCTGCGCAATCAGCGCGTCGACACCTCGGTCACCCTCACGCAGCTCTCGGCGCTCGGCACGCTCTTCAAGAAAGGCTCGATGAGTGCGGGCGATCTGGCCGCCTGCGAGCGGGTGCAGCCGCCGTCGATGACGAAGGTGCTGGCCAGCCTGGAAGACAAGGGCCTGGTCACCCGCGAAGCGCACCCCTCGGACAAGCGCCAGGCGATCATCGTGCTGACCCAGGCCGGAGTCGATCTGCTCGAGTCCGAACGGCGCGAGCGCACCGCGTGGCTCTCCCAACGTGTTGCCCAGTTGTCACCCGACGAGCGAGCCGCGCTGCACGACGTCATTCCGGTGCTCGACAAACTGGCCGAGCTGTGACGGCGGTAGCCACCACAGCCACTCAGACGCAGAGTCGTCCTACCCTCGACAAGCAAGAGCGGCGTGGCATGTTCCGCTCGCTGCGTGTGCGCAACTACCGGCTCTACGCCTCTGGTCAGCTCGTATCGCTCACTGGCAGCTGGATGCAGCGGGTGGCCCAGGACTGGCTCGTCCTGACGCTCACCAATTCAGGCACCGCGCTCGGCATCGTCACCGCACTGCAGTTCGGGCCGTCGCTCGTCCTCGGCCTGTGGGGCGGCGTGCTCGCCGACCGTGGCGACAAGCGAAAGCTGCTGCTCGCGACGCAGACCTCGCTCGCGGTCGTCGCCCTGGTCCTCGGCCTGCTCGACATCGGCGGAGTGGTGCAGTACTGGCACGTGCTCGTCATGGCCACTGCCCTCGGGGTGATCACCGCGGTCGACACTCCCGTTCGACAGTCGTTCGTGGTGGAGATGGTCGGCAAGGACGACCTGACCAACGCCGTCGGCATCAACTCGACCATCTTCAATACGGGACGCATCCTCGGCCCTGCCGTGGCCGGAGTGATGATCACCGCAGTCGGCACCGGCTGGGCGTTCGTCGCGAATGCCTTGTCCAGCGTGGCGGTTCTCACCGGACTGTGGATGATGCGACCGGCCGAGCTCTTCCCGGCGCCGCAGGTCGAGCGGGCCAAGGGCCAGCTTCGTGCCGGAGTTCGCTACGTGCTCGGGCGGCGCGATCTGCTGCTCACGATGGTGCTCGTCTTCATCGTCGGGACGTTCGGTCTGAACTTCCAGATCACCACCGCGCTGATCGCCAAGCAGGTGTTCCATCGCAGCGCGACGGGCTATGGCCTGCTCTCGACGGCGCTCGCGGTTGGTGCCTGCGTCGGCGCGGTGCTGGCGACTCGCCGCACGCGCCGGCCGTCCTCGTACTTCCTGATCGGTGCGGCGACCGTGTTCGGCCTGATCGAGGTCGCGGCCGGGTTGATGCCGGGATTCCTGTGGACGGCCGCGCTGCTCGTGCCCGCCGGGCTGGCGATGTTGACGTTCACGACGGCGGCCAACTCGTCGGTGCAACTTGGCGTCGAGCCGACGATGCGCGGGCGGGTGATGGCCCTGTATCTCATGTGTTTCATGGGCGGTACCCCGGCTGGTGCGCCACTGATCGGGTGGACGGCAGGCATGTTCGGCCCGCGCTGGGGCATGATCGGCGGCGGGCTGATCTCGGCCGGCGCGGCGCTGGCGCTCGGGGTGATGATCGCCCGGCGTCGCGAACTCAGCATGGCGTACCTGGTCGGCCGGATCGCCCAGCCGTTGCGTCTGCGCCTACGCCTGCGCACCCAAACCGAGGGCTGATCCCCGCTGGGCACGTGGCTGTTCTCGCGGGTGGGCAGTTAGCTTGCGGGTGGGCAGTTGCAAGTGCCCACCCGCGGCGGAAGTGCCCACCGGCGGTGGCCGGTCGGTGGCCGTAGGCCCTTTCGGGTGCCGCGCTACCAGGCGTAGTCCTCGGGGGCGGTGCGGTGGCCGGGGAAGATCTCGTCGAGCTGGGCCAGTGCCTTCTCGTCGAGGCGAACGTCCAGGGCACGGAGGCCGGCGTCGAGTTGCTCGCGGGTTCGCGGGCCGATGATCGGCGCGGTCACGGTCGGCTGGTGGAGCAGCCAGGCGAGCGCGATGTCGCCGGGCTCGTGGCCGAGTTGTGCGGCGAATTCCTCGTACTGCTCGATCTGCGCGCGGTTGGATTCGAGCGTGTCGCGTGAGCGACCTTCGAGGCGACGCTTGCCCTCGCGTTCCTTGCGCAGCACGCCACCGAGCACGCCACCGTGCAATGGCGACCACGGGATCACGCCGAGCCCGTAGTGCTGCGCGGCGGGCAGCACCTCGAGTTCGACGTTGCGCGTAAGCAGGTTGTAGATCGACTGCTCGCTGACGAGCCCGGTGAAGTTGCGCCGACGCGCGGCCTCCTGGGCCTGCGCGATGTGCCACCCGGCGAAGTTGCTGCTGCCGGCGTAGAGGATCTTGCCCTGTGCGACGGCCACTTCGATGGCCTGCCAGATCTCGTCCCAGGGCGTGGCGCGATCGACGTGGTGGAACTGGTAGATGTCGACGTAATCGGTTTGCAGCCGGGTAAGCGACGCGTCGAGTGCCCGCCGGATGTTGAGCGCCGAGAGCTTGCCCTCGTTCGGCCAGGTGCCCATGTCGCCGTAGAGCTTGGTCGCGAGCACGGTACGTTCGCGCCGCCCACCACCTTTGCCGAACCAGCTGCCGACGATCGATTCGGTGCGGCCCCTGTTCTCGCCCCAGCCGTAGACGTTGGCGGTGTCGAAGAAGTTGACGCCGGAGTCGTGCGCAGCGTCCATGATCGCGTGCGCGTCGGACTCGTCGGTGTGCGGGCCGAAGTTCATCGTGCCGAGGCAGATTCGACTGACGGTCAGGCCACTGCGTCCCAGATGGGTGTAATCCATGCTTCAAGCCTTGTCTGCGACGGCCTCCCGCACAACCGCCTGGCGTTCGCTCACCGCAGAATGGCAGCGTGCTGCCGCCCATCGAGATCGCCGACGCCGCTGACCGGCGAGTGGACGACTTCAGAGACCTCACCGATGCCGACGTCCGGCCCGATCGCCGCGGGATCGTCATCGCAGAAGGGGTGAACGTCGTCCAGCGCTTGATCGCCTCGCCCTACCACGTGCGGGCTGTCATCGGCGTGCGCAGCCGGGTCGAGGCGATGAGTACGGCACTGTCCACAGTTGACGCTCCGGTGTACCTCGTCGACAAGTGGCTGCTGTCTGACCTCGTGGGTTTCCGCGTGACCAGAGGGATCCTCGCGTCCGCGACGCGACCGTCGCCGCCGTCATTCGAGGCACTGCTCCGCGGTGCGCAACGCCTTGCCGTTCTCGAATCTCTGAACGATTTCGAGAACCTCGGCGCTTTGTTCCGCAACGCCGCGGCGTTCGGGGTGGACGCGGTGCTGCTCGATCCGCAGTGCGCCGACCCGCTTGTACCGGCGCAGTGTCCGGGTGTCGATGGGCCATGTGCTGCGCGTTCCGTTCGCTGTGCTGGATGACTGGCCGAAGTCCCTGAAAGCCTTACGTGATAAGGGTTTCACGGTTCTGGCGATGACTCCGCGGGCTGAGGCTACGCCGCTTCGCGACCTCCCTCGGCCGGACCGGTGGGCGGTGCTGCTCGGTGCGGAGGGCCCGGGCCTGAGCGCGGCCGCGATGGCCGAGGCCGACATGCGCGTTCGCATCCCGATGCGCGGTGACGTCGATTCGCTCAACGTGGCGACGGCCGGCGCGATCGCCTTCGCCCAACTCGGCTAGTACCAGAGCCATAGATCGCGACCGGGCGCGCGTGCGGCGCTCCCGGATGTCCCGTCGGATCCTGATCATCTCCGCTTGGATCCGCCATCGCTCGCGGCTTCGCCAGAGATGATCAATGGCGGGCCAGGGCGGGTGCTGACGATTTGCGGCACGCCGGGCTCTGCGGTGATATGAGTCTTTCTCATCGGACGGGAGGCGTCCACCTCGCCGGACGGACGCTGGAGAGCCTGGAGGTGGTCGCCGTGCAGATCCGTTCGGCGGCGGGCTCGCTGAGACAGCGCGCGTCGACGCCCTCGACGAGCAGGCGGTCGACGAGCACCTGGAAGCGGTCGCTGTGCTTGCCGGCAGCGTCGACATCTCCATGAACGTCATCTCGCCGGCGACGTGCAGGGGACGCCGCTGGCCGAGATGTCGCTCTCGGACTTCGAACGTCCGGTCGTCACGGCCGTTCGGACGATGTTTCCGACCACCAGGGCGGCCGCCCGGCACATGATGAGGCAGCGGTCCGGGGTGATCCTGATGTTCGGTGGCTCTGGCGATCCGCTACTCCGGCTCGGTGGCCCGCAGGTCGCGTTCGGTGCGTTGGAATTCCTGCGCCGCAACCTCGCGTGCGAACTCGGGCCGTACGGCGTCCGCGTGCTTGTCCTGCAGACCGGTGGCATTCCCGAGACGATCCCCGAAGGCGTGGGCGAGCGGCAGGCGATCACCGACAGCATCGTCGAGAAGACCATGCTCGGCCGCGCGGCGACCATGGCCGACGTCGGCAACCTCGCGGCCTCCGACCGGGCAGCGGCGATCACCGCGTCCGCGATCAACATCACCTGCGGCTCGGTTGCTGCCTAGCCCGTGTAGTGCGCGTCGGCCGCGGTGAGGGCCTCGTCGAGGATGGCGAGGCCCTCGCGCAGTTCGTCCGCGGTGATTGTGCAGGGCGGGACGACATGTGTGCGGTTGAAGTGGACGAACGGCCACAGCCCGCGCTGCTTGCACGCGGCAGCGAACTTGTTCATCGGCCCGGCGGCTGCACCACTCGCGTTGTACGGCACAAGCGGCTCGCGGGTTGCCCGGTCGCGGACGAGTTCGACCGCCCAGAAGACTCCGAGCCCGCGAACTTCGCCCACGGACGGATGTCTGTCGGCCATCTCGCGCAGCGTCGGCCCGATGATGTCCGTGCCGAGGGCGCGGGCGTGCTCGATGATGCCTTCGTCCTTGAAGATGTTGATCGACGCGACGGCTGAGGCGCACCCGAGCGGGTGGCCCGAGTAGGTCAAGCCGCCCGGATACGGCCGCTGCGCGAACGTCGCGGCGATGTCGCGCGACATGATCACGCCGCCCAACGGGACGTAGCCGCTGTTCACCCCTTTGGCAAAGGCGATGAGGTCGGGCGTCACGCCCCAGTGATCAATCGCGAACCACTCGCCGCAGCGTCCGAACCCCGCCATGACCTCGTCGGCGATCAGCAGGATGCCGAACTCGTCGCACAGTGCGCGAACGCCGGCCAGGTAACCGGCCGGCGGGACGAGGATGCCGTTCGTGCCGACAACGGTCTCGAGCACGACGGCCGCCACGGTGGCCGGACCCTCGAACGTGATCACCTCGCGCAAATGGGCCAGCGCACGCTCGCACTCCTCGTCCTCCGACGTGGCGTGAAACGCCGACCGGTACAGGAAGGGCCCCCAGAAGTGCACGACGCCGGGTATGCCGGGCTCGCTGCCCCAGCGCCGCGGGTCGCCGGTCAGGGTGATCGACCCGGCCGTGGCGCCGTGGTAACTGCGGTAGGCGGCGAGCACCTTGTGCCGGCCCGTGTGCAGTCGCGCCATTCGCAGGGCGTTCTCGATCGCCTCGGCACCGGCGTTGGTGAACATGACGACGTCGAGATCGCCGGGGGCGAGCTCGGCGATCAGCCGGGCCGCCTCGCTGCGTGCGTCATACGCGAACGACGGTGCGACCGTGCACAGCTTGGCGGCGGCGTCCTGGATCGCGGCGACCAGCCGCGGGTGCTGGTAACCGATATTGACGTTGACGAGCTGGGAGGAGAAGTCGAGGTAGTGCTTGCCGTCGTAGCCCCAAAAGCGTGACCCTTCCGCGCCGGCTATGGGCATCGGATCGATCAGCGCCTGGGCCGACCAGGAGTGGAAAACGTGCGCGCGATCGTCGTCGCGGACCTGCTGCTCTTTCGTCGTCATCGCATCCTCGCTCGCCGATCGGGCCGACCAGACAAGACGACAGTGCCACTCGGCCCGCGCGCGATCTGCGCCGGGCTCCGAAATGCCCTTACGCCGAGCGGATCTGCTCGAGATCGGGGCGCTTCGCGGCGAGCCCGTCGCCGGTGGAGCGGTGGCGCAATCGACGCCCGATCCAGGGCAGGAAGTACTCGCGTGCCCACTGCAGATCTTCGCGACGGGTCAGCGCGGACGCGATGTCGGGCCAGCCCTCGTGCGGGTCGGCCGCGGGCAGGCCGAGCACGTGCGCGGCGAGCCGGGATACCCGATCGTGGCCGGCCGGTGAGAGGTGCAGCCGGTCGTCGCTCCAGGCCCGGCGATCGTGCAGCGGCGTGAGTCCCCACAGGTCAATCACGTCACAGTCGTGCCGGGCGGCGATGACGCGCAGATGCTCGTTGTACGTGGCGATCTTGCCGCGGGCCAGCCGCAGTATCGGGGTGCCGCCGGTGTCCATTCCGGTGAACACCAGGACCCGGGCGCCCGTGCTGCGCAGGGTGATCACGGCCTGTTCGTAGCGTTCGGCGACGGCGTCGGGGTCAGCGCCCGGGCGGAGAATGTCGTTGCCGCCGGCGGAGAAACTGATCAAATCCGCCCGGGCGGCCAGGGCGACCGGCAGTTGATGGCTGACAATCTGGTCCAGCAACTTGCCGCGTACCGCCAGGTTTGCGTACCGCAGGCTGGGGTTGTGCCCTGCGAGCAGTTCGGCGAGCCGGTCGGCCCAGCCGCGCATCGAGCCGTCCGGATGCGGGTCTTGCAACCCCTCGGTGAAGCTGTCGCCAATGGCGACAAACGTGGCGATGCCCCCGTGGTCGTCGGTCACGTTCTCGATCCTCCGACACTAGACCAGGGAGTCGCGCCACGACTCGTGCAGCGCGGCGAACTCGCCGGTGCCGGAGGCGATCAGCGCCTCAGGCGTGCCGTCCTCCACTACCCGCCCGGACTCGAGGACGAGCACGCGGTCGGCGATCTCGACCGTCGAGAGCCGGTGCGCGATGATCAGCGCGGTGCGGTTGCGCAGAACCGTGCGCAGCGCGCGTTGCACCGCACGCTCGGTCGGGACGTCCAGGGACGACGTCGCCTCGTCGAGGATGAGCACTGCCGGGTCGGCGAGGAAGGCCCGGGCGAACGCGACCAACTGCCGCTGCCCGGCCGAGAGCCGCCCGCCCCGCTTGCGCACGTCGGTGTCGTAGCCGTCGGGCAGCGCCCTGATGAACTCGTGGGCGCCCACCGAGCGAGCGGCCTCGATCACGTCCTCGCGAGATGCCCTCGGCCGACCGAAGGAGATGTTGTCGGCCACTGATCCGGAGAACAGGAAGCCGTCCTGCGTGATCATCACGACCGCTTCGCGAAGGTCGGCCTCGCTGATCTCGCGCAGATCGACGTTGTCGAGGTGCACAGTGCCTGACGTCGGATCGTAGAAGCGCGATATCAGCTTGGCGATCGTCGACTTGCCCGCTCCGGTGGCCCCGACGAGCGCAACGGTCTGTCCGGACGGGATGTGCAGGTCGAGTTCGTGCAGTACAGGACGTTCCGGCTGATAGGAGAACTCGACGGCGTCGAGATCGAGTGCGCCTTGGATCGGGCGTTCGATCGGCACCGGCGAGTCGGGCTCGGGCACCGCCGGCGCCTCGGACAGCACGCCCGCGATCTTCTCCAGCGCCGCGGTGGCCGACTGTAGCGAGTTGTAAAAGACCGCGACGTCGTCCATCGGATCGAAGAACTGGCGCAGATAAAGGATGAACGCGGTCAGCACACCGAGCGCCAAGCCGCCGTCGGCGACCCGGTAGCCACCCACGAGCAGCACGGTGACCGTGATGACGCTGCCCACCAGGGTCGCGCCCGGGATGAACACGCCGAACAGGCGGAACGCCCGGGTGTTGGCCTCGCGGTAATCGCGGTTCAAGCCGCCGAAAAGCGTGTCGTTGCGCTCTTCGCGGCGGAACGCCTGTACGGCGCGGATGCCGTTGAACGTCTCGACGAAGTTGACGATCAGAGTCGCGATCGTCTCGCGGGTACGGCGGAACGCCACCGCTGCCTGCGCCGAGAACCACCGGTATAGGAACCACAGTGGGATGAACGAAGCCAGCGTGATCAGCCCGAGCGGAAGGTCGAGGAACAGCAACAGGATGCTGATCGCCGAGATGTTGAGCACGGCGGTGATCAGCCCGTCCAGACCCGAATCGAGCAGCTCGGACAGCGTGTCGACATCGGACGTCAGCCGCGAGATCACCCGTCCGGAGGTGAACCGCTCGTGGAAGGACACCGACAGCGCCTGCGTGTGGTCGAACGCACGCCGGCGCAGGTCGAACAGGATCGCCTGGCCGATTCGGCCGCTGCGCAGCACGAACACGGCACGCAGCCAGCCGGAGACCAGCGCGCACCCGACGAGTGCAACGGTGATCGTGATGAGCGTGCCGTAGCTGCCGTCGCGCGCCTGCGGGAGCGCGTGGTCGATGGCGATGCCGATGAGCCACGGCGCGGCCATGGTCGCGCCGGTCTGGATCAGGACGATAGCCACGACGAACACGATCGCCCGGCGGTGCGGGCGCACCAGGTCGCCGAGCAGTCGCCGCGCGTCGCCGTGCAACCGTGGCCGGCCGGTGATCACCACCTCGTCGGCGGCCTTCTGGGCCGCCGCGGCGTCATCGGTGAGCTTGCCGCGCCAGTCGGATTCCGCCGGCTTGTCAGTGGGCTCGGTGCTCATGGCTGCGGCTCCAGCTCGGAAGTCTGCGCAAGCAGTTCCCGGTATTCGGGCACAGTGCTCAGCAGTTCGCGATGCGTTCCGACAGCGGCAATGCGGCCGTCGGCGAGCAGGGCAACTCGATCGGCCAGCAACACGGTTGAGGGCCGGTGCGCTACGACGAGCGCTGTGGTGGCGGCGAGCACCCGCCGAAGTGCCGCCTCGACCTGCGCCTCGGTATGGACGTCCAGCGCGGACAGCGGGTCGTCGAGCACGAGCACCTTCGGGCGCCCGAGCACGGCGCGCGCGAGCGCGAGCCGCTGGCGCTGGCCACCCGACAGCGACAGGCCCTGCTCGCCGATGCGGGTCTCGAGCCCGTACGGGAGGTCGTAGACGAAGCCGGCCTGCGCGATGTCGATTGCCTCGGTGATCTCTGCATCGGTGACGCCCGGACGTCCGAGCGTGAGATTCTCGGCGACGCTCGCCGAGAACAGCGTCGCCTCCTCGAACGCGACCGCGACGACGCTGCGCAGCTGGTCGAGTGTCATGTCACGCACGTCGCGTTCGCCGATGGTGATCGCCCCGCCGGTGACGTCATACAGACGTGGCACCAGCGTGGTGAGCGTGGTCTTGCCGGAGCCGGTCGCGCCGACGAGTGCCATCGTCTCGCCGTCGCGGATCTCGAGGTCGACGCCGTGCAGAACGTCCTCGGATGCATCCGGGTAGCGGAAGCGGACGTCGTGAAACCGGATCACCGCATCGGCCGGTGAGTCGTCTGCCACCGCGGGGTCGACGATCGACGGGTCGGTGTCGAACACCTCGAAGATCCGACGCGCGGCGCTGGCCGCCTCTTCGGTGAGCGCGAGCAGCCAGCCCAGCGAGATGATCGGCCAGATCAGGCGCAGGTAGAGGGTGAGAAACGCGACGAGTTGGCCGAGTGTCATCGCCCCGTGCGCGGCGGCCAGCACGCCCCCGCACGTGACGCCGGCGAGAACCAGTTGCGGCTGGCCCTCGAGAGCCGCCCAGAACTTGGCCAGCGTGCCGATCTTGGTCATCTCCGCCTCGCGCAACACGCTCGCGCCGCGGGTGAACGACGCAAGCATCTGCGGGCGACGTCCGTAGGACTTGATCACCCGGATACCGAGCGCAGACTCCTCGACCGAGGTGGCCAGGTCGCCGGTGAGATCCTGTGCACGGCGGGCATCGCGGCTGTAGCGCAGTTCGAATTTGCGGGTGAACACGCCGAGCGGCGCGATGGCGACCACAACGAACAGCCCGAGTATCAGGTGAATGTGGAGCAGCAGCGCGAGGACGACAAGCGACGTTGCGGTGTTGGCGATCAAGAAGACGAAGCCGAAGCCGATGAACCGGCGGATGGTCGACAGGTCAGTGGTGGCGCGCGAGAGCAGCTGACCGGAGGGCCACCGGTCATGGAACGCGACCGGCAGCCGCTGCAGGTGAGCGAACAGGTCGTGGCGCATGTCGCTTTCGAGCCCGAGCGCGGCACGCGCCATGGCATACCTACGCACGAAGAACAACACCGCCTCGGCGACGCCGAACACGAGCGCGAGACCGGCGAGCGGCCAGAGCCCCGCCGTGTCGTGATGGCGGATCGGGCCATCGACGATGCGCCCGGTGATCAAGGGAACCAGTGCCTGCGCGAGCATCGCGCCGCACGCGGTGACGATCATGACGATGATCGTCTTGCGATGCGGGCGCGTCCAGCGTCGTAGACGTAGAAGGGTTTTGATTGCGCCGGATCCGCTGGTCTGCGAGTCAGCGTTCTGTCCGGTCACGATGGTTCACGTTACGACGTGGGTACGACATTCGGCGACCGATTTTCCGGCGAGCGAACAGCCACAGGCGCCCGTCCCGGCGATCTTCAGACGCCTGCTGAGTTGTCGCGATGACGATCACTGTTGAGGCAGAGTCGTTGATGCCGCGCAAGAGGTTTCCGCGATCTGTGGATACGGCGCGGCGTTGTCCACAGATCGCCCGGACGGGTCGTGTCGCGACAGGCCGAGCCGCATGATCGCAGCATGTTCACGAACGCGGGGAGTCGATCACTTCCGGCAGGCATCGGTCATCTCGCCTGCGTCACGAGTCGCATGGAGCGGCGGTATGACGCGCGGCAGCTGATCTTCATGCGCCGGCCGCCTTGACCTGGCAGCCCTGTCATTGGCGGCCGACGTCGAGAGGCCGGGCTCAGTCGCGCTTGCGGCGTACGCCGAGCAGGATGTCGTCCCACGACGGGATACGTGCCCGAGCAGCCTTCTGCTCCTCGGTCTCATCGCTGCGGGGCTCAACCCGTCGCTTCGGTGTCTCGGCATGGGCCCGGCCAGCCGCGGGGGCTCCGTTCGCCAACGGAGCAGCGCCGCTCGGGTGATCGACCAACTGAAGCGGAAGCGGTGGAGTTTCGTGATCTTCAGCCGCCTGATCGAACAGTTCCTCGTCGCCGGCTGCCGGGCGCTCGACGGTTCGCGGCAACGGACCGGTGAGCGCATCCGGAGCGGTCGCGGCCGCCGCGGGCAGGTCCGGGACGATGCTCACCACCGGGCGGATCGGACGGTCCGACAGCAGATCAGCCGCCGTCTCGTCGAGCGGGGTGACCGCGCGCGACGACAACGAGAAGGCCCATTCGGCCATCCGATCGGTGTCGCCGCCGCGCCAGCCGGCCGACACGATCCACTGGCCGTCCTCGCGACGGTGCGAATCCCACGTGACGACTGCGGGATCGATGCCGTGGGCGGTGAACCGCTCGTCGACCGCCTCGCCGAAGTTGACCAGTTGGCCATCGGGCGTGCTGCGCCGCGCCCGCGCGCGGCGGGCTTCTCCGGCCATGCGGGAGCGTTCCTCGAGCACCGGTCCGGCGAAGAGCAGTACCCGGTCAATGGAGATACCGGCCTCGTCGGCGAGCGCTCGCGGCGTCTCGCCGGATCGAACGCGCACCTGGATCTCTCGGGGCCGGATCGACGAGCTGGGCTCGGGCGCGACGCGCGTCGACACCGGTGCCTCGTCCGGACGGATGCAGGCACGCAGCGAATCGTCGATGCGCATGCTGAACTGCTCATCACCGTCGAGCGTCTCGACGACGATGTGTCCGCTGTCGTCTCCCGGCCCGACGAAGCGAAGCTGCCGCATGGGCAGACCATACGGAGTCGACATGCCGATTCCGCGGAGCACACGCCGGTCGGTCACTGATTACTGAGACAGATCGTTTTGATTGGACTGTGCACGAGTCTGCTTGAAACTGACTGATTTCAAGCTCTTGCGCGCAGCGGTCCTCACTACTACGGTGCCGGACATATCGCCTGCCGAGGAGGCCTCATGCTGCGACGCTCATTCATTCGCCGATCGCTCGCCGCGCTCGCTGCGTTTGCTTTGTTCGCCGGTGCTCTCGCCGCGGCGCCCGCCGGCGCCCGGCCGGTGCCCTCGACCGCGGCACCGCAGGACTCGTACAACGGTCTCGCGCTCACCCCGCCCATGGGCTTCAACAACTGGGCGGGTTTCGAGTGCAACAGCGAGTTCGGCGAGCAGTTGTTCGTCAAGACCGCCGACGCGATCGTCAGCCTCGGCTTGGACAAGCTCGGATACAACTACGTCAACATCGACGACTGCTGGATGCAGCACGACCGCGACGCGAACGGCAACCTGCAGGTCGATGCGACCCGCTTCCCGCACGGTATGAAGTGGCTCGGTGACTACATCCACAGCAAGGGCCTGAGGTTCGGTATCTACGAGGACGCCGGCTACAAAACCTGCCAGGGCGCGGCAGGTAGCTACGGGCACTTCCAGGCAGACGCCGACCAGTACGCGTCGTGGGGCGTCGACTACCTCAAGCTCGACTACTGCTACCAGCCCCTCGACCAGTACCCGGGCAAGACACCGAGCCAGGTGGCCGAGATCGTCTACACCCAGGCCAGCCAGGCGTTGCTCAACACGGGGCGCCCGATCGTGTTCTCCGAGTCGGCCCCGGCCTACGTGTGCTGCAGCGGACCTGACTTCGACTACGAACTGACCTGGCTCGGCAAGCACGGCAACCTGTGGCGATTCGGGTCCGACATCGCCGATAACTGGGACAGCGTCGTCGAGAACTACACCGAGGGCAATACGCCCGGCCTTGCGCAGTGGGCGGGGCCTGGGCACTGGAACGACGCCGACATGTTCGAGATCGGCAATGGCGGGCTGACTCCCACCGAGGAGCAGAGCCAGTTCACCCTGTGGGCCGAGATGGCCTCACCACTGCTCCTGTCGACGGATCTGACGAAGCTCACGCCGGCCGAGGTCGCGATCGTCAGCAACAAGGACGTCATCGCCGTCGACCAGGACCGTCTGGGTGTACAGGGAACCATCGTCCAGCGTGGCAACGGCTACAACGTGCTCGCCAAGCCGCTGGCCAACGGTGACGTGTCGGTCGTCCTGTTCAACCTGGCCGACACGGCGCAGACGATTTCCACCACCGCGGGCAACGCTGGGCTCCCGGCTGGCTCGCCTTATCAGCTCACCAATCTGGTCAGCAAGCAGAAGACGTCCTCGGGCGGCATCATCGCCGCCAACGTCGCGCCGCACGGAACGGTGATCTATCGGGTGCACCCGTACGGCTCGAGTCATCTGGCGCCCGCCGCGGTGGCGACGGTGTCGAGCAAGGCGTTCAAGGCGGGCACGCCGACGCCGGTCACGGTCACGCTCAACAACTACGGCACCTCGTCGATCACGAAGGCGACTGTCAACCTGGCGGTGCCCAGTGGCTGGACGGTTGCGTCGAAGACCCAGACCTTCGGCAAGATCAAGGCGAGCGGTTCGGCCACCGCGACGTTCCAGGTCACCTCGCAGGCGCCGCCGCCGGGCAAATCGGTGAACACGCTCACCGCCAGCACGGACTACAAGTGGGCAGGCGGCTCGGCGACGACATCCGGCGAGGAAACCGTCGTGTCCAACACGCCGTACCCGAACCTCGCGGCCGCGTTCAACAACGTCGCCATCAGCGATGAGTCGAATCCGACGACGGCCAACTTCGACGGCGACGGCGACAGCTACTCCGCCCAGGCTCTTGCCGCAGCAGGTGCGACACCGGGCGCCACGATCGCCAGCAACGGTGCGAGCTTCACCTGGCCAGATGCGGCAGCCGGCACGAAGGACAACGTCGCGGGCAGCGGCGCGATCGTGACGACAGCCGGGCAGGGCGCGAAGCTCTCGTTCCTCGGCTCGGAGGCCGGATTCGACACCGACTCGGTCACTGTCACCTACACCGACGGCACGACCACCACCGGCACGATCGGCTTCCCGAACTGGTGCTGCTCGGACCCGAACGCGTACGGTGCTGTGCCTGCCATCACGACCGACCACCGAAACACGCCGAGCGGCCCGGCGAACTTCGGTACGAGCTATCAGGTCTTCTACAACTCCATCCCGATCGATGCGTCGAAGGCGGTGTCGACGGTGACCCTGCCGTCGAAGCAGTCGATCCACATCTTCGCGCTGGCCGTACAGCCATAGCGCAGAGCGTGCGGCATTCACCGCCCGCACGGCGGTGAATGCCGCACGAACGGTCAGGCGAACAGTTCGCGTAGCCAGGCCAGTTGACGCTGCTGGTGGAACGGCCCGCCGCCCTCGTGGTCGTTGAACTGGTACTCGTCGATCGACTTGGGCCCGCCGTACGCGTTGTAGGCGGCATAGACGGTTGCCGGCGGGCAGATGGCGTCCATGAGCGCCACGGAGAACAACGCAGGAACGCCGGCTCGCCGTCCGAGCACGGCCGCGTCGAAGTAGCTGACCGTCGCGAACGCCCGCTCGGCATGGTCGCGGTGGATGCTCAGGTAGTGGGCCAGTTCGCGGTAGGGCCGCTGGTCGGTGGTCTCGCAGCCGCGCTTGATGTCGCACAGGAACGGCACGTCGGGCAGTGCCGCGGCAACGTGCGGGCTCAGTGCGGCGGCGGCGAGCGCGATGCCACCGCCCTGGCTGCCGCCCGCCACGGCGACGCGCTGCGGATCGACGGCCGGATGGCTTCGCACGGTCTCGACCGCACGGACTGCGTCGCCGTAGACCCGCCGGTAGTAATACTGCGCAGGATCGAGCAGGCCCCGGGTGAGGAAGCCCGGATGCGACGGGGGCGAACCGTGCGGATCCGGGGTGTCTCCCGGCGACCATGCCGAGCCCTGGCCACGGGTGTCCATCACGAAATGCGCGTAGCCCGCAGCCGCCCACATCACGTTCTGGTGGACGAGCCCGCGCCCACCCCCGTAGCCGATGAACTCGACAACGCACGGCAACCGGGCCGCGCGCCCGACCGGCAGGTGCAGCCAACCCCGCACAGCATCACCGGCGGAGCCGGCGAACAGAACGTCGAAGGATTCGACCACGGTGAACGGCGTGGGCGCCGCGGTGAACGTCGTGTCGAACCCCTTCGCGGCGTCTTCGCGCAGGGCTTCTGCCCAGAACTCGTCGACGTCGAGCGGGGGTTCGACATGCGGTTGGGTCGCGCGCAGCTTGTCGACGGGGACGTCATAAATGGCCATGATCAGATCCGCTCAACCACGTAGTCGATGCACGCGGTCAGCGCCGATACGTCATCCGGATCGACCGCTGGGTACATGCCGATTCGCAACTGGTTGCGGCCGAGCGCCCGATACGGCTCGGTGTCAACGATGCCGTTGGCACGCAACACGGCAGCGACGCCGGCGGCGTCGATCGACTGATCGAAATCGATCGTGCCGACGACCGGGCTGCGCAGCGCCTGGTCGGCGACGAACGGCTCGGCGAACGTCGACGCCTCGGCCCAGGCGTAGAGCCGTCCCGACGACTCGGCGGTGCGCTTGGCTGCCCAGTCCAGTCCGCCCCGATCGAGCAGCCAGTCGATCTGGTGCACGAGCAGGAACAGGGTGGCGATCGCGGGAGTGTTGTACGTCTGGTCCTGCCGGCTGTTGGCCAGCGCGATGTTCAGATCGAGCGTCGGCGGCAGCCACCGGCCGGATTCGGTCAGGTCGATCGCGCGTCGCACCGCCGCAGGTGAGAGGGCAGCCAGCCAGAGCCCGGCGTCGGAGGCGAACGACTTCTGGGGCGCGAAGTAGTACGCGTCGGTCTCGGCGATGTCGACGCTCATGCCGCCGGCCGCCGATGTTGCGTCGACGATCATCAACGCATCGCCGCCAGTGACCCGTCGCACGGCAAGTTGCACGCCCGTGGACGTCTCGTTCTGCGGCCAGGCGTAGGCGTCGATGCCGTCCTTCGACTGCGGCACCGTGCCCTCGCCGTAGTCAGCGCGCAGCACGCTGCCTTCCTGCAGGAACGGCGCCCCGGCCGTGACGGCGGCGAACTTGGCCGAGAACTCGCCGCAGATGACGTGCTGAATGCGGGATCGGACGAGGCTGAACGTCGCGACCTCCCAGAACGCCGTCGAGCCGCCGTTGGCCAGCGCGATCTCGTACCCGTCCGGCAACGACAGCAACTCGCCCAGACCGGCCCGTACCCGGGCGACCAGCGACTTGACCGGCGCCCGGCGGTGGCTGGTGCCGAGCAGCGCGGCGCCGTCACCGGCCAGTGCCGCAAGAGCTGATCCGGGCACCTTGGACGGCCCGGATCCGAACCGCCCGTCCGCCGGTTTCAGCGCGTCCGGGATGTGCAGCATCGTCACGCCGCGAATCCTCTCACTGCCGCTCGACCGGCCCGTCAGCACCAAACAACGGACGTCCCGGCGCTTAACGGGAATTACAACCGCGCCATGCCACACTCTGACAAGCGAACCGCACATGCGGACGCAGACGATGGCCACCCGACCCCCCGCGGGTGGCCATCGTCGTATCTATCGCGTCTCGGCGTGCGGCACTCGGATGGGTGCCTCGATGAGTTCGGGTTCGAGTGGCCCGGCGGCCGGCCGCAGCCATGGCTCCTCCGCAGCGCCGTCCGGGTCGGCCCGCCACGCATGGCACACCCTCGCCAGCTTGATCGGGTAGATCGTGAGTTCGCCATCCGCGCCGATGCGCAGGCGCAGGAAGCCCTTGTAGTCCTCGATCGACTGCCCGGCGAACACCTCGTTCAGGTTGACGTCGGCATTGCTCGCCAGCAGGAGAACGGCGCCGCTGAGCAGGGTCGCGGCGAAGCCGAGCACGACGAACGTGACCGGCACGGCAACCAGCGCGAGCACGATGTCGGGCAGCCAACTCGGCCGCACACGGTGCAGTTCGAGCACCGCGAACGTCCAGGCGCTGCCGAGCACAAGCTGCGCGATGCCGTGGGCGAGTCCGATGATCCGTGCCGGGCCGGCCGGGCTGTGTCTGTCGATCTTCGCGAACAGCACTGCACCGTAGAGGTACAGGCCGGCCAGCACCAGACTGGGAAACGAGGCCCGCAACGTCTGGATGCTGAACAGGCCGCCGTCGAAGCGGCGTCCGTAGTCGAGGGCGAAGACGAGCGCGACCACCAAGGCCGTCTGCAGGGCACCCATCAGCGCCCAGAATCCCGGGTTGCGCCAGCCCGAGGCCAGGATGCCGGCCGCCAGGCGGGTGGACGTCGACTTGTCCGGGTAGCGGGTCTGCAGGTCGAAGCGTCGCGGTGGTGTGCGCCGGCGCATCCGGGACTTGGGCGAGGGAACCTCGATGGACTCGGGCAGCCGGTGCGTGGCGACCAGGTACGCGCCGCCGGTACCGCAGGTGATGCGCGCGCCCGTCCCGTCCCGCTCGGCGTATCGCGCGTAGTGGTGCGAGTCGCCGGAGAGCATGACCCTGATCGAGGCGCCGCGCGGGCGGACGATCTCGTCCTCGAAGAACTCGATCGGGTCGTACGCCTGCGGGTCGCGTGGCGTCTCCACCCATACCGGAGTGGGCCAGCACAGGATGACGGCGTCGCCCGACTGGAGCCGCTCGGCCGCCTCGCGGAAGTAACGAAGTTGTGGCGCGTCGATGTATGACGAGAGCGAGACGTCGACGGCGAACAGCCACCAACGCTGCGGCAGGGCAACCGCGAAGTAGCTGCGCGTCTGCTCGGTGCACCATCCGCCGATGGCCCGCTGCTGGGTGAACATCCGCAGGAATGCCGTCAGGCCGTCGTACCAGTCGTGGTTTCCGGGTAGCGCGAGCATGACCGGGGCCGGTTCGTCGGCCCGGGGCAGGGCGGCGCGGTAGGGACCCTTCGTCCGGTCCTCGTAGCCGCGCATCGACGCGACCGGGTAGACCTCGTCGCCGCCGAGTACGAGCAGCCGCCCGCGCGGCAGTGATTCGCCCTCGACCTTCAGTTGCGGCGCGGCGAGCAATGAGGCGATCGAGTAGGTGGCATCGAAGCCGTCGCCCACGTCGGCCACGTAGTCGAACCACAGTTCGTCGGCGTCGTCATGCTCGTGCAGGACCGTGGGCAACACCGCTTGCAGTTCGCGCTTGTCGGCGTAGCTACCGAAGATCGCAGCGAGCAGCGCCTTGATCCCGGTGCCGGTGAGGACGCCGGGCGACAACCAGCGGACCGCCTTCTGCGCAGCGAAGCCGAGTTCGAGCTCTGACATGTCGCGAGGGCGGCGTCGCGGTTGGGTGGGGTCGGGCGTCCCGGGCTCGGGCATCGGCTGATCGTAATGGGACGCCATTCGGATCGGGACCTCACGGCGGGCCGGGTCAGGTCAGCGGCCGAGGACCTGCTTGAGGTAGTCGTTGCCGAACACGCGGTCGGGGTCGAGGCGTTCGCGCAGTGCGACGAAGTCGTCGAAGCGTGGGTAGGCGCGCTGCAACGAGTCGGCATCGCGCCCGTGCAACTTGCCCCAATGTGGTCGGCCATCGACTGACATCGCGATGGCCTCGACGGCCGCGAAGTAGCGCTCGTGGTTCCGGCGGGCGTACTGGTGCACCGCAATGTATCCGGATTCGCGTTCGTAGGCCGTCGACAGCCAGATGTCGTCGGCAGCGGAGAAGCGCACCTCGACCGGGAACGCGATGCGCTCGCCTTCGCGTCCGAGCCACGCGTCGATCTCGGCCAGGACGTGCGGTACCGCCTCGCGGGGCACGGCGTACTCCATCTCGCGGAACCGCACCCGTCGCGTCGACGCGAACACGAGGTGGGAGCGGTCGACGTACTCGCGGGCCGACAGCGCGCGTGCGCTGATCGAGTTGAGCCGGGGAATCAGCGCGGGCCGCGCCGCGGCGAGCCGGTTCACCCAGCCGAAGACGCGGTTGGACAGCAGTTCGTCGTCGACATACCCGCGGATCTTGCCGACGGGCGCGAGCGGCGTTCCAACCGGCACTCGGTTGTTCGCCTTGGTCAGCACGCGCCTGGTGTGCGGGAACCAGTAGAACTCGAAGTGGTCGTTGGCGTGCACCAGATCGTCCAGGCGTTCGAGGGTGTCGTCGAGAGACTCAGGCGTTTCGATGGCACGCAGCGCGAATGCGGGCTCGCACTGAATGGTGACGGTCGCCAGGAGGCCGAGGGCCCCGAGGCCGACGCGGGCCGCGGCGAACAGGTCGGCGTTCTCGGTGGGGGAGCAGTCGAGCAGCGTGCCGTCGGCGAGAACGATCTGCAGTGCGCGCACCTGGGTGGCGATACCGCCGAGCCGGATGCCGGTGCCGTGCGTCCCGGTCGAGATCGCACCGGCGATCGTCTGCACGTCGATATCGCCGAGGTTGCTCATCGAGAGGCCAAGCTGCCAGAGCAGGTCGGACAACTCGTGCAGCCGGGTTCCCGCGCGCACGGTGATCAGGCCGGTCTGCAGGTCGGCGCGAACGACTCCGTTGAGTTTGTCGAGCCGAAGCAACACGCCGTCGGTGACCGCGATGGGGGTGAACGAGTGCCCGGCGCCGACCGCCTTGACGCGAAGCCCCTCGGTGGCGGCGCGGCGCACCGCATGCGCAAGCTCGGCGAACGAACGCGGCGACTCGATGCGAACCGGAGTCGCGGTGGCCGTAGCCGCCCAATTTGTCCAGAGGGGCACGGGGCAACTATTTCATCGTCCTGATCTGAGCGATGGTCCAGTTCACTGGACGGCGATCCCTTGCCTGCATCGATCGTCGCGGTGTTTCCTTCGAAGGTGACCCGTACGCTGCGAATGGCTCGGCCGGTGGCTGACGATGTCGCCGGGCGCCTCGATGCCGCCACGATGCACCTCGATCCACCGCTGGCGGCGCTCGACCTGACCGCGTTGCGTGCGAACGCACTCGATCTGGTTCGGCGCGCGAACGGCAAGCCCATCCGGCTGGCCAGCAAGTCGGTGCGGGTGCGATGGGTGCTCGATGACGTGCTGGCCACACCGGGCTTCTCCGGGGTGATGTCGTTCGCCCTGCGCGAGGCGATCTGGCTCGCGCGTCTCGGCGTCCGCGACGTGCTGATCGGCTACCCGACGGCCGACCGCGCCTCGCTGCAGGAACTGGCCGGAGATCCTCGGCTGCGCGCGGCGATCACGCTGATGGTCGACGACATTGCGCAGTTCGACCTGGTCCGGGCCGCGACCGGGCTGGATCGTCCGGGGCTGCGCGTGTGCCTGGACGTCGACGCGTCGCTGCGAATCGGTTCAGTGCACCTCGGGGCGAGACGGTCTCCGGTGCGCACGCCCACCGACGCCGTGGTATTGGCCGCCGAGGCGGTACGGCGCGGGTTCCACGTCGTCGGCGTGATGTTCTACGAGGCGCAGATCGCCGGGCTGCCCGACACGAGCGCCGCCGTACGTCTGATGAAGCGCCGCTCGGCGGGCGAACTCGCGGTGCGGCGCGGCGCGGTGGTCGACGCGGTGCGCTCGGCAGTCGGCACGCTGGAGTTCGTCAACTCGGGCGGGACGGGCAGCCTCGAGATCAGCTCGGTGGATTCGGCCGTGACGGAGCTGACGGCCGGATCGGGGCTGTTCGCGCCGACGCTGTTCGACGGCTATCGAGCGTTCCAGGCCAACCCGGCCATGTATTTCGCGCTGCCCGTGGTGCGCCGCCCGGCGCGAGAGATCGCGACGCTGTTCGGCGGTGGGTACGTCGCCTCGGGACAGGCGCGCAAGAGCCGACTGCCGCGGCCGGTATTTCCGGCGGGGCTCACCCTACTGGGCTCGGAGGGCGCGGGCGAGGTGCAGACCCCGGTGCGCGGTGCGGCCGCCGCGCAGTTACGGGTTGGCGATCGGGTGTGGATGCGGCACGCCAAGGCAGGTGAGATGTGCGAACGGTTCGACACCGTGCATCTGATCGACGGATCGTCCGTCGCAGACTCGGTGCCGACCTATCGAGGCGAGGGCAAGACATTCGGCTGATCGTCTGGTGCTACGGCCGGTCGATGGCGACCGGCGGAGGTGCTGGCCGGCGGAGGTGGCTGCTCAGGTGTGGGCGATGTCGCCCCATCCGTCGACGTCGGACGGCTTGCGCGGTGAAGGGCCGATGTAGCGGGCCGACGGGCGCACCAAGCGTCCAGTCCGCTTCTGCTCCATGATGTGCGCGCACCAGCCGGCCGTGCGGGCACAGGTGAACATCGACGGCATCATGTGCGCCGGCACCTCGGCGAAGTCGAGGATCACCGCGGCCCAGAACTCGACGTTGGTCTCGATGGCGCGGTCGGGCCGACGCTCGCGCAGCTCGGCGAGGGCCGCCTGCTCAAGGGCGAGGGCCGCCTCGAACCGCGGCGCGTGCAGTTCCTGGCAGGTGCGCCGCAGCACGCGGGCGCGGGGGTCTTCGGCGCGGTAGACGCGGTGGCCGAAGCCCATGATCCGGTCGTGCCGGTCAAGGATGTCGGCGACGATCTTGCGGGGGTTGTCGGTCTTCTCGACCTGCTCGATCATCGGCAATACCCTCGCGGGCGCCCCGCCGTGCAGCGGGCCGCTCATCGCGCCGATGGCGCCGGACATCGCGGCCGCGACGTCGGCACCGGTCGAGGCGATGACCCGGGCCGTGAACGTCGACGCGTTCATGCCGTGCTCGGCGGCGGAGACGAAGTAGGCGTCGACCGCCTTGGTGTGCATCGGGTTGGGCTCGCCGCGCCAGCGCGTCATGAACCGTTCGATGATCGACGTGCACTGGTCGATGCGCGACTGCGGTACAGCCGGCACGCCGATGCCGCGCGCGGATTGCGCCACATAGGACAGCGCCATGACCGAGGCACGTGCGGCCTGCTCGCGGGCCTCGTCGTTGCTGACGTCGAGCAGCGGACGGTAGTCCCAGATGGGTGCGAGCATCGCCAGTGCAGCCTGGACGTCGACGCGCACGTCGCCGGTGTGCACCGGGATCGGGAACGGCTCGGCCGGCGGAAGGCCAGGGCCGAACTTGCCGTCGACGAGCAACGCCCACACGTTGCCGAAGGTGACCGACCCGACGAGATCCTCGATGTCGACGCCGCGGTAACGAAGTGCGCCGCCGTCCTTGTCGGGTTCGGCAATCTCCGTTTCGAATGCGATGACGCCCTCGAGACCTGGGCTGTAGTCGTCTGCCATGGGGCCATTCTTCTCACACCTGGCATGCGATCGGTATAAGAGGTGGGAGGATCGATCAAGTGACCGATCCGGCTAGCATGCGGCGCTCCTACGCCAACGGCAAACTCGGCGACGAGGCACGGCAGGCTACGTGGATCGTCCAACTCCAGTCCTGGTTCGGCGAGGCCGTCGGAAATGACCTGATCGTCGAGCCAAATGCCATCCAACTCGCTACCGTCGGCCACTCGGGCCGTCCGTCCGTGCGCACCGTCCTGGTCAAGGCCCTGGACGCTGAGGGAATCGTCTTCTACACCAATCACGACTCGGCCAAGGCTCGAGACATCGAAGAATCCCCTTACGCCGCCGCGGTGTTCTCCTGGTTGCCGATGGAACGTCAGGTTCGCCTCACCGGCCCGGTCGAGATGGTGACCCGCTCCGAGACGGAGGCGTACTTCGCTACACGCCCGCGCGGGTCGCAACTCGCGGCCTGGGCGTCGGCCCAATCGTCGGTCATCGGATCGCGGGCCGAGTTGGAGGAACGGGTGCGCTCGCTGGAGGCGCGCTTCGACGGGCGGGACGTCCCGGCGCCGCCGAATTGGGGTGGCTACCGGTTGCGGCCGGATTCCGTCGAGTTCTGGCAGGGCCGACCCGATCGGCTGCACGACCGGTTGCGGCACCGCCTCGTCGACGGGAGTTGGATCGTCGAGCGGCTAGCGCCGTGAGCGGCGCGGCCACCGTGGCTTCGTGAGCGGGCCTGCGGCGTCGAGTCTCGACGAGACACCCGGCGGCGACCCGGCCGAGCGAGCACGGGGAGTGGCTGGGCTGCTACGCCATCACGCCGTCGACACGCGTCCGCTGCGAATCGTGCCGTACCGGCGGCTGCTGCTCGGTCAGGGCACCGCGTTCATCGGCTCGATGCTGACGCAGGTGGCCGTGCCGGTACAGGTCTATTCGATCTCGCGTTCGTCGCTGTACGTCGGGTTCGTCGGCCTGGCCGGCCTCGCTCCGATCGTGATCTTCGGACTGTACGGCGGCGCGATCGCCGATGCGGTCGATCGCCGCCGCCTCTACCTGTGGTCGTCGCTCGGCACCTGGCTGGTCACCCTGGCACTGCTGGTGCAAACGCTGCTCGGCGTGGGAAGTGTGGCGCTCATCCTGGGCTTGGTCGTCGTGCAGTCGGGCCTGTTCGCGGTGGCGTCCTCCGCCCGAGGCGCGATCATCCCGCGGATCGTGCCGATCGATCTGGTTCCGGCGGCCAACACCCTGAACTTCACGATCGGCAATGTCGGGCAGGTGATCGGGCCGCTGATCGCGGGCGTCCTGGTGTCGCTGCACCACGGCTTCGCCTACGCGTACGCCATCGACGGCCTGCTGTTCCTTGCGGCGCTGTATTCGGCGCTGCGGCTTCCACCGATCGAACCGAGCGGGTCCACGGCGAGGCCCGGGCTGCGTTCTGTCCTGGAGGGGCTTCGTTTCATCGCCGAGCGTCCGGTACTGGTCATGTCGTTCGGGGTCGACATCGTCGCCATGGTGCTGGCGATGCCGCGCTCGCTGTACCCCGAGGTCGCCGATGAGCGATTCCACGGCGTCGTCGGGCCGCTGTACGCGGCCATCGCGATCGGCGCCGTGATCGCGGGTGCGTCAAGTGGCTGGATCGGTCGGGTTCGCCGCCAGGGCGTCGCGCTGACTGCGGCGATCGTTGGCTGGGGAGGTTGCGTCGCAATCTCCGGACTGGCCCACCAGCTATGGCTGGTCGTGGTGCTGCTCGCGGTGGCCGGCGCCGCCGACCTCGTCAGTGCCGTGTACCGGCAGACCATCCTGCAGACGTACGCGCCGGACGAGATGCGCGGGCGGATGCAAGGCGTGTTCATCGCCGTTGTGGCTGGTGGGCCGCGCCTGGGTGATCTTCGGGCTGGCGCCACCGCGGCCGCGACGAGCGCGACTTTCTCGTGGGTGGGCGGCGGTATTGCGTGTATGGCGGTTGTTGTCGTCGCCGCGATCCTCGTCCGTCCGTTCTGGCGCTACGACGCCCGGGCTGCCGAGTCGGCGATTGCCGCGACGAAGGTCGAAGGCGACGCGCGATAACGTGCGTGCATGGCGCTCACCGGCAGGCAGTTCACCATCAACGCGGGCGATCACCAGGCGACCATCGTCGAAGTGGGCGGCGGGATACGGCGGTACGCGCACGCCGGCGTCGATGTGCTCGCCTCCTACGGCGAGGACGAGTTGCCGCCCAAGGGTGCCGGCGCAGTTCTCGTACCGTGGCCGAACCGGATGCGTGGCGGCCAATACACGTTCCTCGGACAGTCGTATCAGGTCCCGATAACCGAGGTGGCCAACCGCAACGCGATCCACGGGCTGGCTCGGTGGGCTCGCTGGACGCCGAAGGCGGTCGACGCCGCGGCGGTCACGCTGGCCATGGACCTCGTGCCCCAGACGGGCTGGCCGTTCGAGGTCGCGGTCGAGGTCACCTATGCGCTACACCCTGACCACGGTCTCGGCGTCACGGTGGTGGCGCGCAATCACGGCAGAACGCCGGCGCCTTTCGGGGCGGGCTTCCATCCATACCTTGCGGTACGGGGCTCGCGGTTGGACGATGTCACGCTGCACGTCCCAGCCAGCCAGCGGCTCGTCACGGACGAGGTGCAACTGCCCGTGGGTGCCCAGTCGGTGTCGGGTACTCCGTATGACCTGCAGGACGCCCGCAAGCTGGGCAGCCAGCGCCTCGACGATGCGTTCACCAGACTGTCCACAGTGGACGGTCGCGGAGCTGCTGAAGTGCGCACCGCGTCCGGCGGCGGGCGGTTGTGGTTCGACGAGACATTCCGTTACCTACAGGTATTCACGGTCACCGACCTCACGCACGGGGTGCCCGCCGTGGCGATCGAGCCGATGACCTGCCCGGCCGATGCGTTCAATTCTGGTTCCGGACTCATCGTGCTCGAACCTGGCGGAATGTGGACGGGTTCCTGGGGCATTGAGCCGCTGCCCCCTGCATAACGTCTGTTATGCAGGAGCGTCGCGGCTCCGTCACCAGGCGGCCGGGCGCAACGGGCCGACCGGGGCGATGCGCGCCAGGTCGCCGGCGAGCGTGCGAATCCGTTGCTCGCCAAGGGTCTTCGTCCACTGTCGGATCGCGTCTACGGCTGCCTCATCGGCGGCGCGGGTGCAAGCCCAGCCCTTTTCGCTGAGCACGATCAGGCGGGCACGAGCATCGTCCGGATGCTGCCTGCGTTCGACGTAACCCTTGCCGACCATTTCGTCGACGAGCTGGCTCGCCGCCTGCTTCGTCACGCCGAGGTGGGTGGCTAGCGCGCTGACCGTCGAGCCGCCATGCGAGAGCAGAGTGAACGCGAAGCCATGGGTGGGGCGCAGGTCGTCGTACCCCCGAGCGGTGACACCCGCCTGGATCGTGTCGACCAGTGATGCCGCCGAGGCCAGCAGGGACGCGGTCAGGGCTTGCGCCTCGTGCTTCTTCACGGATATCAGCTTGACATCGTAGTCAAGAACCTTGACCATCTAGTCAAGTTACTTGACCAGTTCTTTCTGGAGGTTCTCATGCCGGTCATACATGCCGACGACGCCGTGGTTCACGAGCTGCACGGCGCGCGGTTCCTCTCGTACGCGGCGCCGTCACGGGGCAGCGCCGAACTGTGCGCATGGCGCGTAGAGCTGCCCGCCGGTGCAACCGGGGTCAGCCATCGAATCTCCCGGGAGGAGATTTTCTGCGTTCTGTCCGGTGCGCTGCGGGTGTCGCTCGACGGTGAGACGTCGTCGGTGAGTGCAGGCGATGTCGTCGTGTTCCGCGCGGGAACCACTGTCGCGGTTGACAACCCGGGGGATTCGATCGCAACTGGCTGGATGACGACGAGCGTTGGCCTGGAGGCGACCCTCGACGACGGCTCGCGGATCGTGCCGCCCTGGACCCGGTGATGCCTGGCGCCCCGGATCGCTCCGTCGTTTCGGGCGCACATGCTTGACTGAGGCCATGAATGATTCCGACGACCTCTACGCGGGTGGATTCGGCGGAGCGGATCAGGTCGACCCGTCCGAGTCACTGACGGGCGACAACACCGAGGACCCGCTCGACGCCGGCTACTCGCCCCCTGATCGGGAGCCGCGGGCAACCCGATTCGGCACCACGGCGGACGAGCAGCGTGCCGGTGAGTCCCTCGACGAGCAGTTGGCCGAGGAAGAGCCGGAGATCGACGCGTCGGGCTGGGTTGACTCCGAGCCGGATCCGAGAGCGGGCCGCCTGGTTGCTCCGGATGAGGGTGCGCACGCTGACGAGGAGTCCGACGAGATCGCCTTCGACGTGGGCCGTTCGGGGTACGCGGCCAGCGCTGAAGAGGCGGCGATGCACGTCGAGGATGGGAAATAGGGCCGCTGACTCAGCCTCCTTCGGGGTTGGGAACGAGCACGCCGCGGGCCTGCAGTACGTGCAGCTGTGCGGCGGTCTGTGGCCCGTCGAGGGGTGGCGTGTCGATGGGTGCCCAGGTGGCGCCGTCGAGGGAGTAGTCGGCCCGCCATGCCACGGTCAGGGTGAGCCTCGCCGTGGTGTTGGAGATGTAGGTGTGGCCGTAGTAGTCGGGGCATTCCTTCGCTAGGCAGGGGTTGCCTGCGGGGTCGTACGGTTTGCCGGGGTTGGTTGTGGAGTCGGTGTGCCCGTCGCCGAAGTTCCAGGTGGCGTGGTCGAAATGCAGGCGTAGCCACACCGGCTGGCCGATGACCTGGACGCGGCCGAGGGCGCGGTTGGGTGTGGTGGCGGCCCAGAGAATGGTTTGCAGATTGACCAGGGTTTCGTGTTTGCCTGGTGGTTCGCCAATGCTGACCGGCGGCAGGAGTTTGACCACCGTGTCGATGAGGGCTTGGGTATTCGGGATCGGGCGGGCCTTGGCTGGGCACCACAGCTGTGTGGTCTGCCAGGCGCCGGTGCGCGGATCCTGTTGCTGCGTCGCGAAGGCGGCGGCGAGGATAGGCTTTCCGCCGTTGAAGAGGCCCGGTTCCGAACAGATGATGGGCTTTGCCCCGCACAGTGCGACATTCCACGCCGGCCGGTCGCGATGGGCGTAGGCCCGGCCGCAAGTCACCGTCCGAGTCTTGATCACCCGCCCCGACCAATGCCCGCCGGGCTGGAATCTCACGCACTTGCCATCGATTTCGACGCCTCGCTGGCCGCCGTAGGTGCCATCGGCGGCAGCCAGTTCGCAGGTGCGCTTACTTGGCTCGCCGGACGCTCCAGGCATCCCGGCGAGGATCGAGACTGTCACGGCCACCGCGAGGAGCAATGGCGCTGATGGGCGCAACCACCGACGGGGGAGACATGCGGTCATGCGATTGGCGCCATGTCAACGACTGTCCAACCGTCAGGCGTCCATCTCAGATACATGTGCTCTTGGATGTTCGACTCGGCCGGGTCCGCATTCTTGAAATTGTTGTTGCTGTCCACAACCTCGACTGAGCTGATGTCGAAGGTGGCTGTAAGCGACCCATCCGCTCTGTCGTTCCCGCCTGGAACCCAGGCGGACAGCCTGACATTGGAGAATCGGCCGCCGACGTAGTGATCGTCAACCTTGCGCGTGTTGTCGAGGCCTTTCTGGTGGCTCAAGCATTCTGTGCACGAGTGTTCGAAGTAGTGCTTCATGTACGCGCCGCTCGTCGTGGCGAAGCCCCAGTCGATTGTTTGGATGAAGAACTTGGCGAAGGCGACGGCGCCTTCCGGGGTGTGCGCGGTTGCGGCCGCCGGCATGACGGGCGGCTTCTCGCCGGGCTTGCGCAAGTTGGGACCGGTGGTGGGGACGTCGGCGGGAACCGTGGGCCGAGCAGGGGGCGTGGCGGTAGGCGAGACGGGTGGCGCGGTGCTCGTCGGAAGGCTGGATGTGACCGGCGGCGGGTCGCTGCTCGGATCGTCGTTGCCGCCACTGGTGCATGCTGCCGCGGCGACCCCGATGGCTAGGACGTATGCCAGGAATCGTCCGTATCGGCTGCGCACGCAGGGAGCATAAAGGACAACGATCCGTACTCGCTCGCCCTGATCGCGTCCTGTGGATAACTCACGAAATGGGCGCACGGGCGTTCGACACCGCGCGATGATGGACGCCGCCCGCCTTGCCGAACAACCACCCGAACACGATGTGCGAAGTCTGCTCGCACGCGACGGACACCGTGTGCCCATCGGGTGAAACCCGCGCGGTCATCGTCACGTCTGAGGCGGACTCATCAGCCAGGTACTCATCGATCGCAGGCTGCACATTGGCCAGTCGCAGTGCCTCGCCGCCGAAGTTCCCGGTGTCGCGCCCACCGGCGACGTCGGCGCTGCTTGCGGCAGCCGCCGCGGCGGCAGCGTCACACATGCTTTCCAGGTCGCGCTGCTGCGTTGCCGCATCACCCGCAGCCACCGCGCCGGCGACGATGAGCATTCCGATCAACCAGCATCCCAGGATCAGCGGCATGGCCGAACCGCGGTCGGAATGAGCCAGCGTCATTGGGAAACGGTCCGGTAATCGTCGACGCGGATCAGGAACTCGCCGACCGTGGTTACGCCGCGCCCCGCCACGAGGCTCGGCACTCCCGGAATGTCGGCATGGCGGCTGACGCAGATCGAGAACTTGGCTCCCGGGGCGAGGACCGGCGAAATCGCGGTTGAGTTGCACGAGGAGTGGACGGCGACGTATCTGATTTCGGCATCGTCGAACAATCCCTGATCCTCGAAAGCCAATCGCACGGCGACCTGTGCCCGCGTCACGCCGTCTTCGGTAGAGGAGCCCGTGGCGAACGCCCGGCCGGCCTCGCGCGCCGCCTGGGTCACCGCGAGTCGCGAACGCTGCACCGACGCGACCGCCGCAATGAAGTAGACGAGCGGCACCATGATCAACACGGCGACGAATACGAATTCGATGATGGCGTTACCCGAGTCGTCGGCCAGTCGGCACCGCAGGCGCCGGCACCGTCGCATCACGGCACGCCCTCCTTCAATGACCGTGAGATCACATCGATCGTGAGCACGGAGCCGAGCGGAAAGAAGATCGACTTGAGGTGCCCTGAGCAGTGAACGGTCGCCAGGGGCAGGCCGGACGCCGGGTCGGCCGTCGCGTTTCCGGAGCAAGGCAGCGATCGCGCTGCCGTGGCGCTCAGCCGGTGAGCGACGAGGTTGTCGGCGCGGGCGCCACCGGCGCTCGGCGGAACATTCTGCGCGGCGGCATAGCGGGATCCGTCGGCGGCGGCGGCCGCGACCAGGTTGCGCACGTAGAAGTAGACGGCTACCTGAAGCACGCCGAAGAACAGGAACATCAGCAGCACGGCGATCATGACGAACTCGACCAGCGCCGAGCCGGAGTCGCGAGCCGCCGTGACCGTCCGCACGCGGGCGACTGCAGGCTGCACGGCGCCGACGATATCGGGCCAAGGTCTGCCATGCCGGAGGCCTGTGGACAAACTGCCGCGCTCGGATCGCGGATGCCTTGCACGGGAAGGCGGTGTTGGAGCGTGCGTGATCACCTGTGGGTTGTGCACCGCGGGCGGTGCGGGATCTGCAGGTGATCAACTGCGTCCGGCCGGGTTGCAGCCCGGGCAGGCCCGGGCTGCAACTGGACGGCACTGGTTTGCGGCAAGGCGCGCCCGGCCGGGCGCGGGACCGGGCACGGACAAACGCTATTCCGGGTCGGGCAGGCGCAGCGCGGTGATACTGACGGCCACGGCGATCAGCGCCTGGATGCCGATCACGACGGTGAATGCGTGGCGCATGCCGCCGCTCCCGGCGAGGCTGACGAACAGCGAACCCAGCGAGGCCACCCCAAGTGCGAGCGAGCCCTGCTGCATGGTCACGAGCACGCCGCTGCCGATGCCGGCTAGCCGATGCGGCACATCGGCGAGCACGATCCGGAAGAAGCCCACGAGAGTGAACGCCTGGCCGACTCCGGCGATGATCAGGCCGGGCGCCATGTCTATGGCGGTCACGTGCGGCCAGTCGCCGTGCATGACCGCGATCAGCCAGACGAGGCCTACTGCCTGCATGGCCAGGCCACCCGCTACGACCAGGCGGCCGTAGCGGCTGAGCAGTCGGGGTGCCAGCAGGGACGCGCCGAAGAACGCTACGGCCATCGGAGTAATCGCGACGCCGGACTGCAGGGCGGTCTGGTGCAAGCCGTTCTGCACGGTCAGTGCGAACACGAACATGAAGGCGCCGAATCCCATGAAGAACGGCACCGCCATGGTCAGGCCGCGGCGCATCGATCGCAGCCCGACCAGCGACGGCGGGATGAGCGGGGTGAGCCCCTTGCGCTCGGTGCGGCGCTCGACGACAACCGCAGCCAAGGCCGCGACGGGAGCGACGAGCAGCAGCAGCCATATCCACGGCGGCCAGTGCAGCGCCCGGCCCTCGGTCAGCGGAATGAGCAGCGCGACGATTGCGACGCCGAGCAATGCCGTCCCGGGCAGGTCGACGCTCGCCGGGTGCGGAGATCGGGTCGCGGGGACGTAGCGGCGGGTCAGCAGCAGCACGGCCGCGCCGACTGGCACGTTCACCAGGAAGATCGGCCGCCACGACAGGCCCGCGATATCGGCGTTCACGAGGAGTCCGCCGAGCAACTGACCGATCGATGCGCCCAATCCGCCGACCGCGGCGTACATGCCGATCGCGCGTGCGCGCTTTGGGCCGTCGAGGGTGGCCTGGAACGTGGCCAGCACCTGCGGCTGGCTCATTGCCGCCGACAGGCCCTGGGCGATGCGGGCCGCGATCAGCACGCCGATGTTCGGCGCGATACCGCACAGCAGCGAGCTGAGCGTGAAACCCACCAGGCCGGTCACGAACAGGCGGCGCCGTCCGAGTGCATCGCCGAGCCGGCCGCCGACGACGAGCATCAACGCGTACGCGACGCCGTAGCCGGCCACGACCAGTTCGAGCATGGGAGCCGACGCGTGCAGCGTGCTGTCCATCGTGGGCAGGGCCACGTTGACGATGAAGAAATCGAGCACTGGCAGAAAGGCGCCGCACAGCAGGACGGCGAGACCGATCGGGTTCAGCGTGGAGACGGGTGCGACGCCGGCCGGCTGCAGTGCCGGTCCGGCCCGCTCGGCGCGGATGCCAGTGGGGATAGCGTCGAGTCGTGCGGTCATGACAGTAACCGTGCGCCGTCGTTTACCCTGGTACCAGAAGTGTGTTTATCCAGGTATAAAAGCTAACTGGCAACAGGCACGAGAGTCGGCCAAGCTGGGGAAGTGACGGCGATGAATGCGATCACGGCACCGACCAAGATGATCACCGATCCCGATGCGGTGCGCCGATCAGAGCTGTCGGCGTTCCTGCGCAGCCGGCGCGAACGGATCACCCCGGCGCAGGCGGGGCTTCCGGCTGGTGGCCGCAGGCGCACGCCTGGACTACGGCGCGAAGAGGTCGCTCAGCTCGCCGGCGTCGGCGTCACCTGGTACACGTGGCTCGAGCAGGGCCGCGACATCAAGGTCTCCGATCAGGTACTCGACGCGATCTCGCGGACGCTGATGCTCGACCGCGACGAGCGCGCCCACCTCTACACGCTGGCGGGGGCGAGCGAGCAGCCGGCAGGCACCGAATGCGTCGAGTTGACACCGGCCGTGCGGGCGATGCTCGACAAGTTCATGCCGTTTCCCGCCACCGTCCAGAACGGCAAGTACGACCTGCTGGCCTGGAACACGGCCTACCGGTGGCTCATCCGAGACGTCGAGGCGATTCCGCCCGACGATCGCAACTGCATGTGGCTGCTGTTCACCGATCCTGCCTGGCGCAAGGCGATTGCCGACTGGGACGAGGCGGCGCAACGCATGGTTGCGCAGTTCCGCGCGCAGATGGCCGAGCATCTTGCCGAGCCGGCCTGGAAGGCGCATCTGCGCCGGTTGCGCACGGCATCGCCGGAGTTCGCCGCGCTCTGGGAGCGACACGAGGTCCGGGCGATCGTGACCAAGGCGAAGCGGGTCCGCAACGCCTACGTCGGTATGCTGCGGTTCGAGACGGTCAGCACGTGGCTCAACCCGCGTCCGGGTACTCGCTTTCTCGTTTACACACCTGTCGACGCCGAGACGACCCGCCGCATGGAGCGGCTCATCGAACTCGGCGAGGAGGAGATTGCATGACCCGCCTGACGAAGTTCACCCATTCGTGCGTGCGGTTCGACGACGGCGATCGTTCGCTGGTGATAGACCCGGGAGTGTTCTCCGAGGTGGCCGAGGCGCTCGACGGCGCGCGTGGCGTGCTGATCACCCATGAGCATCCGGACCACCTCGACGAGCAGAGACTGCGCGCCGCCGCGAAGGCGGATCCGCGGTTGCGGATCTGGGCGCCGTCCGGGGTGGCGGGCTCGTTCGCCGACCTCGGCGAGCAGGTCGTCGCGGTGGCGCCGGGCGACACGTTCGAGGCAGGGGGTTTCGCGATCGAGACCTTCGGCGGCCAGCACGGGCTGTTCCATCCGACCGTCCCGGTCGTGCAGAACAACTGCTACCTGATCGACGGCACCGTCTACCACCCGGGCGACTCGGTGATCGTGCCGACCAAGCAGGTGCAGGTGCTGCTCCTGCCGATCCATGCGCCGTGGTCGAGGACCGCCGACGTCATCGATTTCGAGGTCTCGACCCGCGCGCCGCGGGCCCTGCCGATCCACGACGCCCTGATCAACGATCTCGGCCGGTCCCTCATCGAAGGGCCGCTCATCCGGATCGGCGCGCAGCACGGTGTCGAATACGCGAACTTGGCGCCGAAAAGCTCGATTGAAGTCTGAGGTATCACCGCCCCACCCCGGCCACTCCGGACAGGCATCACGAAGAGTGCCTACTGGGGGTGGCGATGACCGCGTTGACGACGACTCCACGCGCCGACGTGACGATGATGTACCTGATCCACGACGCGATCCGCCGGGATCTGGACCGTCTCGAAGACGGCTTGCACCGGCTGGCATCGCTGCACGCCGGGCCCGCGCGGCGAGCGCTGATCGCTGCGTTGGATCGTAGTTGGGCCGATTTCGACCACTACCTGCACCACCATCACGCGGCTGAGGACGCCCGGCTCTGGCCGCTGCTGCGCAAGGTGTGCCCGATGACCGGCGAACTGCTTGAAGACATGGAAGCCGAGCACGCCGCGATCGATCCGCTCGTGCGCGAGTGCCGCTCCGGGTTGGCCAGATCGCTCACGTCCTACCCGACGTTCGAGGACGCGAGCCGGGCCGCGGACGCGGTCGGCGGGCTGCGCACGGTGCTGCGCGATCACCTCGAGCACGAGGAGTTCGAGGCGTTGCCGTACATCGTCGATCACTTCGGCGATCACTGGACCCAGTTCGAGGAGCGCCAGCGCAAGGACGCCGGCCGCTCGGGCCTGACCAGGTTCCTTCCGTGGGTTCTCGACGACGCCGACCCGTCCCGTGCGGAGTGGGTCCGTGACCATCTGCCGGCCCCGGTGTACCTGCTCGTCAGCGGCGTGTTTCTGAGACGACGGCGCCGTGCGGTCGCACCAATCAACGACGTGTGATACCCCTGCTGGCGTGACTGTGCCCTCTCCGCCGCCTGGGCCGGCGCTCGTCAGCGCCCGTTCGGTGCTCGCGGCCTACCCCGTCGTGGACGGGCACAATGACTTTCCCTTCGCGGTGCGCAAGCATGCCGGCTACGACCTGTCCTCCTACGACGTCGGCGAGCGCCAGTCGCAGACCAGCACCGATCTGGTCCGCCTGGCCGAAGGCGGCGTCGGTGGCCAGTTCTGGTCGCTGTTCGTCCCGGCGGGCTGGGCGGGTGAGCGGGCCGTCGCGGCCACGCTCGAGCAGATCGACTTCGTGCACCGCCTCGTCGCCACCTACCCTTCCCGGCTGTCGCTCGCGCGCTGCGCTGCCGATGTCGAAAAGGCATATGCGGACGGCACGATCGCCTCGTTGCTCGGCGCCGAGGGCGGTCATTCCATCGCATCGTCGCTGGGCGTGCTGCGCGTTCTGCACATGCTGGGCGTGCGGTACATGACCTTGACGCACAACGAGAACGTCGCGTGGGCCGACTCGGCGACCGATGTGCCCCGGCTGGGTGGGCTGTCCGCGTTCGGCCGGGATGTCGTGCGGGAGATGAACAGCCTCGGCATGCTCGTCGACCTGTCGCACGTGGCACCCGGCACGATGCATGACTCGCTCGAGGCGACGTCGGCGCCTTTGATCTTCAGCCATTCGTCCGCCCGGGGGTTGGTCGATCACGTCCGCAACGTGCCGGACGAGGTGCTGACAGCGCTCGCCACCAACGGCGGCGTATGCATGATCGCGTTCGTGCCCGCGTTCGTGTCCGACGAGTGCCGCCTCTGGGACGAGGAGGTGCTCGACGACATGGCCGGGCGGGGCGAGGACCATCGCGACTGGTCGCTGCACATGGCCGCTACCGAGCGCTACGCCGCCGGCCATCCGCCGCCGGCGGCCACCGTGGCTCAGGTCGCCGACCACGTCGAGCACGTCCGTGAGGTTGCCGGTGTCGAACACGTCGGTATCGGCGGCGATTTCGACGGCACCGCTGTGATGCCGCACGGTCTCGAGGACGTCTCGTGCTACCCGGCACTGATCGCCGAGCTGATCGAGCGCGGCTGGTCCGAGTCCGACATCGCGGCCCTGACCAGGCGCAACATCATCCGCGTGATGGCCGACGCGGAGTCGGTCGCCGCGCGGCGTCTCTAGCCGCTAGCCCCTGGCCGCGAGGCCGCTAGCCGGCGTCCTGCCAAAGGCCCACAATGTTGCCTTCGGTGTCGGCGAAGTAGCCCGTGAATCCCATGTCGCCGACTGCGGCGCGTCCCGTTACGGTCCGGCCGCCGAGGCGCTCGACCTCAGCCAGGGCGGCGTCGACATCATCGACGCGGATCGTGATGAGTGGCGCGGTGACCGGCTCGCGCCGGGTCAGCATGCCGCCGTTTATGGCACCGGGCTCGGTCGGACCGCGGTCGCCGGAGGGCGTCGTGGTCACCAGCGCATAGTCCATACCGGGCACGGCGTTGATGTCCCAGCCGAAGGCCGCGCGGTAGAAACCCTGCGCCCGCTCGAGGTCGTCGGCCGGCATTTCGAAGTGCACTACGGACCCGCTGCCGCTCATCGCCAGACCATACCCCGGCGAATGCCGGCCGCCTGCTGTCCGACGTGGGCCGGGCTGGTGGTGATCACCTGCGCTTTGTGCACCGTGGGCGGTGGGTAATCCGCAGGTGATCACGTGCAGACAGCGCCCGATGAGAGCGCGGGGCCGAACTACGTGGTGATCAGGCCTTGATCCATTCGGTTGAGACGGTCACCTCGTCCAGCGCGTCCTGGTCGGGGACGACGCCGATGCCGTCGCCGGCCGGCACCCGCACGTGGCCGTCCTGCAGCACGAACGGGACGGTGATGTCGCGGCGGTAGTAGCGGTTGGACGCCGACGTGTCGCCCGGCAGGGTGAAGTTGGGCAGGGCGGCGAGTGCGACGTTGGCCGCGCGGCCGATTCCTGTCTCGAGCATGCCGCCGCACCACACGGGCACGCCGTTCGCGGCACACACGTCGTGGATGCGCCGGGCTTCGAGGTACCCACCGACGCGTCCGGGCTTGATGTTCACGATCCGGGTGGCGCCGATGCGAATCGCCTCGGCGGCTATTCGCGCCGACGTGATCGACTCGTCGAGGCAGATCGGGGTGCGGACCATCCGTGCGAGTTCCGCGTGCCCGGCAAGGTCGTCCTCGGGCAGCGGCTGCTCGATGAGCAGCAGATCGAACGGGTCGAGCTTGGCCAGCTGCCCGGCGTCGGCCAGCGTGTACGCGGTGTTCGCGTCGACCTGGAGCAGGATGTCGTCGCCGAAACGTTCGCGCACCGCACGTACCGGCGCGAGGTCCCAGCCCGGCTCGATCTTGAGCTTGATGCGCAGGTATCCCTCATCGAGGTAACCCTCGACCGCCGTGAGGAGTTCTGGGATCGAGTCCATGATTCCCACCGAGACCCCGGCAGGCACCGCGTCGTGCACGGCCCCGAGGAAGGCGCCGAACGACATGCCGACCTGACGAAGTTGCGCGTCGAGCACCGCGGACTCTACGGCGGCCTTCGCCATGGAATGCCCTTTGAATCGGGCGAAAGCGCGTTCGGCCGCATGCACCTCGACCTCGGGCAGCGCGCCCAGTGCCGGGACGAGGAAGCGGCGGATGACGTCGGCAGCGGCGTCGACATACTCCGACGAGTACAGCGGCTCGGCCATCGCGACGCATTCGCCCCACCCCTCGGCGTTCTCGGCGACGACCCGCACGAGTACCACCTCGCGGTCGAGTTCGGTGCCGAACGAGGTGCGAAACGGTGCCACCAACGGCATGGCGATGCGCCGCAGTTCGACGCCTTCGAGTTTCACTCTGCCTCCAGTAGGTAGCGACCGTTTCGGGTGATGCCGGTGATTCGGTACCCGGCGTCGAGCGAGTTGACCATGGCCTCGCGCACTGCCATACGCCACCGTACGGCCAGCTTCGGGTCGGCGGCGCGTAGCTGCTCGATGTCTTGGGGAGTCGCGATGCTGACCCGGCTTGCGCGTAACGCGCCGGCCACCGGCACGTTGCCGTCGACACCGAGCAGAGCGGCGGCGCCCGCCTCCGACGGAACCGGCGCGGCGGACTCGGTGAGCCGCCACTTGACGAAGAGCCGGTCAGTGGCGTCGCCGTTGTTGATGCCGTCGTGCATCGGTCCGTAGAAGTCGGGCAGGTACTCGGTGACGACCGCGCCGAGCTTGTGCAGGTTGAAGTAGGCGTTGCGCGCGATCAACGGGTCGAACGTCCAGCTGATGATCGTGCGGTTGTGGGCCAGCGCCCACTGGCGCTGGTGTTGCTTGAGCGCGTACCCGACGCCCCGCCCCTGGTGCGCGGGATCGACCCCGGTGATGTGCGAGTGCAGATGACCGTCCGCGCCGAAGAACCCGACTGCGGCACCGACCAGCCCGTCGTCGTACGCCCCGGCGACGTAGTTGCCGACGTGCGACATCGCGTGCAGCGTGCTGGCGTCGAGCACCGAAGCGCTCCAGACCCGCTCGAACAGCGCCGCAACCTCATGGTGCCCCGCAATGTCGGTCAGCTCTGCCACGCGCACGTTGACCAGTGTGGCGCGTTGCGAAACGGCAGCGAAGCGCGGGCGAAGGATGCCGCAGCGCCAGCCGCCTGCCGGTTACCCGTGAGGTAATCGTCGCGCCTCCATGCCCGGGATAGCGTTTGGTGCATGACCACCGCCACCGCATCCCGAGCTCAGAGCCCGGTGGGCGAGTTGCTGCGCCAGTGGCGCGAGCGCCGCCGGATCAGCCAGCTCGACCTGTCCATCCAGGCCGACATTTCGACGCGGCACCTCAGCTTCGTCGAGACCGGACGGTCTGCGCCGAGCCGCGACATGGTGCTGCATCTCGCCGACAACCTCGAGGTCCCGTTGCGCGAGCGCAATCAGTTGCTGCTCGCCGCCGGATACGCGCCGGTCTATGGCGAAAGCGCGCTCGATGCCCCGCAGATGGCGGCGGTGCGCCAGGCGGTGCGGCTCGTGCTCAAGGCCCACGAGCCGTATCCCGCCGTTGTCGTCGACCGCAAGTGGAACCTCGTCGACGCCAACGAGACGATCTCCCTGCTCACGGCCGGGGCAGCGCCGGAGCTGCTCGCTCCGCCGGTCAACGCGCTGCGGCTCTCGCTGCACCCGCAGGGCATGGCGCCGCGAATCGTGAACCTGGGGGAGTGGCGCACCCACCTGCTCAGCCGGCTGCGCCGCGAGGTCGCCGTGACGGCCGATCCCGACCTCACCGCGCTCTACGACGAGTTGAGTGACTACCCGGGCGACGACGCGGCGCCGCATGCTGAGGTGCCCGGGCCCGGCGACGTGGTGGTGCCGCTGCGCATCCGTACCGAGGTGGGCGAGTTGCGCTTCTTCGGGACGGTGGCCACGTTCGGCACTCCGGTCGACATCACCGTGGCCGAGTTGTCGATCGAGTCGTTCTTCCCGGCCGATCCGGAGACCGCAGCGGCGGTACGCAGGCGCTGATGCCGCGGGCCGGCCGGGGGTCAGCCGCTGCCCGGCAGGACGAATGTGTGCCCGGCGCCGTCGGTGTAGACCGGCACGACCGGCTCAGCTCCGGCCGCGATCTCGTGGTCGTAGGCCGTCTCGGCGCCGGGCGCGAGCACGCCGACCGATTCGGCCGGGCCGGTCGTATCGGCCCCTACGCGCACGCCGATAGTGGTTGCGTGCGCGACGGCGTCGCCGCGATTGCGGACGGTGAATCGGACGCTCGCCCCGCTGTCCGGGAGCGGCGCCGGCGTGAACGAGTTGGCCAGCGCCAGATCCGTGTACGCCGGCGGGCTGCTCGTATAGCGCGAGACGAAGAATGCCCGCCAGGGCTCAGGGGACTGGCCGGGGATCTCCAGCACGCAGGTGACGTTCGCGGGCGTCACGGTGAGCACGCCGGTGAGGTCGGGGTTGCGGCAGTCGTAGACGTAGATGCGGACGCTGGCCGGCTGGCTGTCGTCGAAGCCGACCGCCGCGACCTGGTGCGACTGGAACAGGCTGCCCGCCGAGACCAGGCCGATGGCAATCGGCCGTCCGGCGGCCAGGGCGCTTGTCGCCGCGTTGACCTCGGCGTCCAGCGTCTTGGCCAGTGATGTCGTGGACGCCGAACGTAACCGGGGGTACCTCAGCAGGTTGCGCAGATCGCCGGGTATCACCCGCACGGACTGCCCGGGCACCGGAATGCCCTTGCTGGACGGCTCGAATCCGACCGAGGACAGGTGCCGCCGGAATATCTCCGCTCGCAGCGCAGACGTCGCCGGCGGGACGCCGGGCGGCGGGTAGTCGTCGGTGGTGTGCGTCGGTATCGGGCGTCCGGCGAAGAAGTAGTCGAGCGCGGCGAACGTCATGCCGCCGCAGAGGCCGCCCAGGGCGATCTGCGGGGTGTGAAACGGCCCCAGGGACATCGTGGGAAGAAGCGTTGTGGAGAACGAGTTCGGAAAGTGGAACCCATGCACGGCCGGCTCGAACGCTGTGCGGACCTCGCCCATTGCGGGCCTCCTGCGACTCGGTGTCGAGGGGCATATTCTGCGCCCTGCAGCCTCGCCGCGGGTGGCCTTCGTCAGAGAAACAAAGGAGAACTCCGTGAAGATCTTCCTCGCCGGCGCCGGCGGCGCTATCGGCCGGCCGCTCGGGTCCAGGCTGGTCAGCGCCGGGCATGACGTGGCCGGCACCACCCGCCGGCCGGAACGGGCCGACGAGCTGCGCAGTCTCGGCGTGCGACCGGTGCTCGTCGACGTGTTCGACGCGGACGAGCTGGCGGCGGCGCTCAAGCGCGAGGCACCCGATGTCGTCGTGCATCAGCTGACCGATCTGGCGAACGCGGACTCTGCCGCGAACGCTCACATGAGGGTTACCGGGACGCGCAACCTGGTCGACGCCGCCCGATCGGCCGGCGTCGAGGCGATGCTCGCGCAGAGCATCTCGTGGGTCTACGCGCCGGGGTCGGCTGCGGCAGTCGAGTCCGACCCGCTCGACTTCGAAGCGGCGCCACCGCGGGCGAAGACCGTCAGCGGCGTGGTTGCGCTCGAGGACGCGGTCGGCGAGATGGAGCGCGGGGTCGTGCTGAGGTACGGCACCCTGTACGGGCCGCGTACCTGGTACGCCGCTGACGGCTCGGTCGCGCAGCAGGTCCGTGACGGCGCGCTTCGGGCGAGCGGCGACCTCACCTGCTTCGTCCATGTCGAGGACGCGGTGTCGGCGGCCGTTCAGGCGCTGGACTGGCCCGCCGGGCCCGTCAACGTGGTGGACGACGAGCCCGCGCGTAGGCTCGACTGGGTTCCCGCGTTCGCGGCGGCCGTCGGGGCGCCGCGCCCGCTGCTCGATGAGCAGGGCGCAGGCGGTGCACGTGCGGTGTCGAATGAGCTGGCCCGATCGCGGGGCTGGGCGCCGCGCTTTGCCAGCTGGCGGCAGGGCTTCGCCGAGGCGATCTGAGCTACCCGGCGGCCGCCTGATCGATCTGGACGGGATAGCCGCCGCGCAACGCGTCGACGGACGAGGGCGGGGTGATCACATCGACGCCGCCACTGGTCGGGCGATCGCGGCCGGGGCGGTAGCCCTCGGTGGTCCACGGCACGATGGCGTGGTCGAGCACCAGGGCCGGCCCGCCTTCGAGCAGTACGAATGTGCCCGCCGGTAACTCGCGCCAGGTGGCTGCGTGGAGCCGACGCCGGTGGGTGCCGCGGAAGATCCGTTCGCTGTGCAGTATGCGGTCGAGATCCTTCGCCAACGGCAGCGCGGCACCCCGCTCGGCCGACCACGCCTGCCGGTAGGCGTTGTAGCTGCTGCGACGGCACAGCGCGCACGGGCGGTGCCCGGCGGCAAGGGCCACCGCCTCGTCGTGGAAGAACAGCACCGTGAAATGGCCGGGTTGCCATTGCCGCAGGCGGAAGTCCCGGTAGTGCAGCGCGCAGATGATCCACAGCATGCTGGTGTGGAAGCGGACCACATCGGTGCCCCGGTGCAGGATGCCGCGGTTGCCGAGCCATGCGCCGCGTTGCGGTACGGCGACGATGTCGCCCAGTGGCGTGACGCGGTTGCGCATCGGCGACCGCGTCACGCTCATGGCTGCAGTATTGCGCGGCTGCCGGTTGCGGCCCGGGACGTGGTCGACGCTCGCTTGCAGGGGGCGCGCCGTGAAGAACGCCTTGATCGAGCGGCGGAGCCTGCGCCGCTGACCTTCATCTGCCAGCTGTCGATCACCGGCAGGCAGGCGCCGGCTGCAACGCGAAGTCGACGGTGACCGCCTTGCCTGCAGCCAGCTTGACCTTTGACCGCCCGGTCGGCGCCCAGCCGTTCTTGCCGACGACGAGGCTGAGCGGGCTGTTCGCCGCATCCAGCCAGAGCTCGTACTTCCCGGCGGCGTCGGTCTTCAGCGTGAACGTCTGCAGCTTGCCGGTGACCGAGATGGTGGCACCGCCGAGTGCGACCGTGCTGCCGGCGCAGGTCGTGCCGGTCACCGTGCCTGACAGCTTGCCCCACGTGCTGGGCGGATTCACCGTCATCGTCACCGGAATCGAGGAGAACGGGTACGGCGTGTCCTCGCTCAGCGACAGCGACGCGAGGTACGTGCCGGGCTGGGCGACTCCGTCCGACGAGTCGAGCGCCACTGTCACGGTCATGCTGGCGCCCGGCTGCAGCGTCGTGGTCTGCGCGGGCTTGACCGACAGCCACGAGACATCGCCCGCTGTCGTGCAGTCGCCGTAACCGGGCAGCACCTCGGCGTTGGACAGCGCCGGCACCAGGCCGGCCCCGCCGACCTTGTAGAAGCCGCAGGCACCGGCCGCGCGCCAGGCGATCGTGTTCGCGTTGGGCAGCTGCGACCACGCGTTGGCGCCCGGGTCGTACGCCCAGCCCTGGTTGGTGATCAGCGAACTACCGTCGATCACGCCGCCTACGAGCAGCAGCTTGCCGTCCGCGGCCGATGACGCAGCGGCCCACTGGTCACCGTCGGGCAGCCCGGCGATAGCCGACCACGTGTCGGTGCCCGGGGCGTAGACGTAGCCGTTGCGGGTCGCCCCGGTCTGGTCGCCGGTGCCGCCCGCGCAGTACAGCTTGCCGGCGATCGCGCCGCATCCCTCGAACGAGACGGGCTGCGGGTAGGACGCCGCCTGCTCCCAGCGGTCGAGGGCCGGGTCGTAGACCTGGACGGCGGCGGTACCGCAATTGTTGAAGGACGGGCAGCCGCCGATCACGTACATGCGGTTGTCGAGGACGGCGACGCCTGCGGCGGCTACGGCGGTGGGCAGCTTCGGACCGGCCGTCCAGGTGTCGGTTGCCGGGTCGTAGACGTCCATCGTGTCGCTCAGCCCGGAATCGGACGTATCCCAGCCGCCCGCCACATAGAGCTTGCCGTCGAGGAACGCCGCCTGCGGGTAGTCACGGCTGGTCGGCATGTCGGCCAGCCGGGTCCAGGCCATCGCGTCCGGGTCGTAGCGGTAGAGCCGCGCCAGCGGCTCGCCATTGGACGAGATGCCGCCCGCCGAGTACACCTTGCCGTCGTCGGTGGCCATTGCGTTGTCGGCGATCGGGATCGGGAAGTCGGCCGCCGTCAGCCACGGCGCGGCCTGCGGCACGACGCCCTCGGCGGCGGGGCGGGCCGACAGCGTCGTGCTCCCGGGACCCGGTCGGTACGTGCCACGGACGTGTTGCGTAGCCGGACCCACGGCGGGACCGGCCGAAACTGCCGCCCCGCCGGGCACGTCGTGCAACGCGACCGTCGCGGGGGCCGATCCGGTGTTCTGCACGGTCAGCGTCTTGGTGCGGGCGCCGCCGAGGTTCACGGTGGCCTCGACGCTCGCCGGGTTGATCGCGATCCGCCCGGCGGGCAGGGCGAAGTCCGCGCCCGTGGCGGTGTTGTCGGCGACCTGCACCGTCTTGGCGACCGGCTGGTATCCGCCGGGCTGGGCGGCGTGCAGCGGGTAGCTGCCCGGCTTCGCGAACGTCCAGTAGAAGCCCTCGCCCAGGGCGGCGTCGTCCGGTGTGGCGACGGTGCTCGTGGCAAGCGCGCCGCTCGTGACGCTCGCGCCCGTCAGGCCGGAGCCGGTGTTCTTGTCGGTCACCTGGCCGAGTACGAGGCCACCCGGTGTCGGGGAGCACGAGCGCTCGCCGATCGAGACCTCGTCGACCTGCCACCACCACGTCGCGTAGCTCTGGTAGCGGAAGCGGACCTGGACCGACGGCTGGCCGGCCCATTGCGAAAGGTCGATCGTCTGCCGGTTCGGGCCGCGGACGCTGTCGGTCTGGTGGATCCACACCTGCGTCCAGGTGGCGCCGCCGTTGACGCTCAGCTCGACCGTCGCGCGCTCGTTCGACATGCCGAAGTAGTCGGTGTGGAAGGACAGTGCCGGGTGGGTCATCCCGCTCAGATCCCAGGCGGGCGAGACGAGCGAGGTGTCCTGGAACTGGCTGGGGTTGGCGTGATCGCTGTCGACGATGGCGAATCCGCCGCTGCCGCCGGTCAGGTTGCCGCGCGCGCCCGGGTCGTCGAAGGACCACAGCAGGCCGCGGCCGAGCGAGTCGACGAGCGACCAACCGGCCGGCGTCGTCGGGTTGTCGAACGTCTCGGTGCTGACCGGCGTCGTCGTGTACTCGTACCCGACGGCATCACACGAGGCGAAGGTGACGGGATCGGAGACGTCGGCGACGACCGGGTCACGGCCGAGCGTCACGCTCGTGGTCGCCGGCTCGTAGCCCCGGTACACGGGCGCGATGTCGAGGTCGTAGCTGGCGTCGCGGGGCAGGTGTAACTGGTAGGCACCGGTGCGCGGATCGGTGAAAACGCGGGTCGCCGGCTGGCCGTGCACCTGCACCGTTGCGTACAGCGGCCAGCCGTGGCCCGAGCCGTCGCGCACCGTGCCCGACACCGTCTGCTGGGGCAGCACCAGCAGACGGACGCTCGTGGTCAGCGTCTGGCCGTCGGCGAGGTCGACTGAGCGGGTGGCGTTCTGGTAGCCGAACTTGCTCACCGCCACGCCGTAGTGGCCCGGCGGCAGCGTGAACGCGAACCGCCCGTCGGCGCCGCTCGTCACCTGCTGGCCACCCGCCGTGACGGTCGCATCCGCGATCGGTGCGTTCAATCCGTCGGTGATCGTTCCGACGAGTTCGCCGTGCGCGCCGGCGCTGAATGCCGCGACGCCGTTGGGTGTGCCGAGGCCGGTCGGCCCGTCCCATCCCGGGCCGGACTGGCAGAACTTGAACGTGCAGCCGTTGTTGCCGCTCGTCACGTCGTTGAGCGCCTCGGGATGCTGGTAGGGCAGCGCGTTCGGGCGCGAACCGCTGAGCGGCGCGCCCGCCAGCGCGTACGTCGCGGCGACGATCGGCGCCGAAACGCTGGTGCCGCCGTACACCTGCCAGCCCCGGTCGTAGACGGCGACGCCGGTGGCCGGGTCGGCGACTGCCGAGACGTCCGAGGTGGCGCGCTTGTCGCAGTCGGTCATGTCCTTCGTCTGGAACGACGGCGCCGGCTCCCACGGCGAGCAGGTGCTGCCGGCCCGCTGCCAGGCCGTCTCCGACCAGCCGCGGCTCGTGCCCGCGTCCCGGACGAGCGACGTGCCACCCACCGCGGTGACGTACTGCGACACGGCCGGGTAGCCGCCGGGGAAGCCGCTGTCGCCGGTGCTGGCGGTGATCGCCACGCCCGGGTGGTCGAAGTGCGGGTCGGCCGTCTGCATCTGCTCGGGCGACTCGTCGCCGTCCCAGCTGTTCGACACGAATCGCGCGCCCATGCCGACCGCCCGGTCCTCTGCAGCGTAGAGATCGTCATCGAACGCCGTGTCGGCCTCGACGAGCAGCAGGTGGCACTTCGGGCAGATGGCGCTGACCATCTCCAGGTCAAGGGCGACCTCGCCCGCCCAGCCCGCGTCGTAGGCCGGCCACTGGGTTCCGCCGCGCTGGTCGACCCGGGTGAGGCAGCCGTTGTCCGTGGTGCACGGCGGCAGCCCGAACTGCGCGCGGTACACGCCGAGATCTGCCTCGGCGTTCGGCGCGTCGTAGGCGTCGACGATCGCCACGGTCTGCCGGTCGCCCGCGGTGTCGGACGGCAGCGCGTAGGCGCTGCGCAGGTCGGCCGGGCCGTAACCGTCCGGGGCGGCGTCCGGTTGGACGCCCATCGGCTTGTTCGCCGACGCGCGCACTACCGACTGGCACTGCATCTGCCCGGCCGCCTTGGGCGCGGGGCACGACTGGTAGGTGCCGGCGGGCCCGCTGGTCGCCGCCCGAGCCGGAGCGGCGGCGGGCGTCGGAGCCGGCGACGCCGCCACCGGCAGCGCCGGCAGGCCGAACGCGGCGACCACCGCGACGCACACGAGCAAGGCGCGCTTGGGCATTCTTGATCCTCTCGGCTTCGGGGAGATCACGATCAGCAGTGGTCCGGCGTCAGCCGTAGGTCGAGCGTCTTGTCCGTGCCCTTGGCGATCTTGACGTTCTGGCCGAGCGGCGACCATCCGTCGAGGGCCACGTACACGGTCAGCGGGTTGTTGCGGACGTCCATCCAGACGTCGTAGCGACCGGACGGGTCGGTGTTGACGGTGATCTGCTGCGCCCAGCCCACCACCGACACGGTGGCCCCGGGCAGCGGCGACGTACTGCCCGAGCAGGACGTGCCGGTGACCGTTCCGGAAAGTTCACCCCATCGCGCGGGTGGCGTCACCGTCATCGTCACTGGCACCTGCAGCGCCGGGTACGGGGTGTTCTCGGCGCCGGTCAGCCCGGCCGAGTAGCTGCCGGGTTGCGCGATCGTCGTGGCGTCGAACGTCACGGTGACCGTGGTGCTCGCGCCCGGCTGCAGGGTCGCCGTCGCCGGGGTCGCCGACAGCCAGGTCGGGGCGCTGTTGCCCGAGCAGCCGCCGTACCCGGGCAGCACCTCGACGGTCTGGCTCAGTTCGGTCGGATCGACGCGGCCGCCGATGCGGTACAGCCCGCACGAGCCGGCCGCGCCGTAGCTGGCCTCGTTCGCGTTGGGCAGCGACGTCCAGGCGTCAGTCGATGGGTCGTAGGCGAATCCGGCGTTGGTGAGCGCGCCGCCCGCGCCGAGAACCCCGCCCGAGGCGAGCAGCCGGCCGCCCTGCGCAGCGGTGGACGCACCCCACAGCGGCGACGGCAACGCGGCGATCGGCGTCCACGCGTCGGTGGCCGGGTCGTAGCTGTAGCCGGCCGCGAGGTTGCCCGCCATGTTGGCACCGCCCGCGCAGTACAGGCGCTTACCGATGCCGCCGCAGGACAGCCACGAGGTGTCGACCGGGTAGTCCGGGGCGGCGCTCCACGCGTTCGCGGCCGGGTCGTAGATCTGCACGGCGCGCTGCCCGCACTGCGCGATGTCGTGGCATCCGCCGACGACGTAGATCTGGCCGCTCACCACCGCGATGCCGGGCGAGCTGAACGGCTGCGGCATCGCCGCGCCTGCCGTCCACTTCCTGGCAGCCGGGTCGTAGACGTCCACCGCGGCGATCGCGTCGCCGTTCGGGTCCAGCCCGCCGACGACGTAGAGCTTGCCGAGCAGGAACGCGGCCCGCGCCTCGTAGCGTTCGTGCGGCATGTCGGGCAGCGCGGTCCACGTCGCCGTGGACGGGTCGAGCGCCCAGCCCGCGCTGAGCAATCCGTCGCTCGACTCGGGCGACGTGCCGCCCACGGAGTACACGGTGCCGTCGGGGGCGGTGGCCGCCGCGTTGTCGCCGACGGCGACCGGGTAGTCGGCCGATGCCGTCCAGGGGGGCGAGAACGGCGTGGCGTCGGCCCGCGCGCGGTGCGAGGCCTTGAACGCCTTATGCGACTGGACCGGGGAGACCTTCGCACCGGTGATGCGGGGTGCACCCGTCGCCGGTTCGGTATCGGTCGGCCCGGCATGCAGATTGACGGTGGCCGGTGCGGTGCCGGTGTTGCGCAGCGTGAACGTCGAGGTGGTCTGCGCGCCGAGCTTCACCGTCGCGGCGACGGCCACCGGCGTGGCGGTGAGATGCCCGGCGGGCAGGGCGAAGTCGGCGTTCGCGAGGGCGTTCGCAACGACGGAGATGTTGCGACTCACCGGCTGGTAGCCGCCCGGGGCGGATGCCGTGACCGCTTGCGCGGTGCCGCTCGGCACGAACAGCGCGTACAGCGAGCCGTCCTGGGCCGGATCACCCGATGCGGTAAGGACATTCGTCGAGCCGCCCGGCCCGGCGATCGCCGCGTTTCGGACCCCGGCGCCGGTGTTCTTGTCGGTGACGTGGCCGTACACGAGGCCGCCGTGCACCGGAACGCACGTGCGGTCGCCGACCGTGATGTCGTCGGCCTGCCACCACCCCGAGCCGAAGTCGGTGTAGACGAGTTGCACGGTGACGTCCGAATGGCCGGCGAACGCCGACGCGTCGAGTGAGAGCGCGCCTTGGTCGTCCGATCCGCTGTACCAGGCCTGCGTGCTCTGCCCGCCGCTGTTGACGAAGACCTGCGCGGTGGAGCCGCCGTCGCCCGCGTTGTGATTGGTGCGCATCGTCAGTACTGGATGGGTGATGCCGCTCAGGTCGAGCGGCGGGCTGGTGATGGCGCTGCCCTGGTAGCCGCCGCCTCCGGTGCTGCCGTCGATGTCCGCGAAGCCACCCGAGCCGCCGGTGCGGTTGCCGAGCCTCGTCGGGTCGTCGAACGCCCAGGTCAGCGGGCCGCCGGTGAAGTCGTTGCGCGTCCAGCCGGTCGGCAGGCCGGTGCCGTCGAAGTGTTCGTCCAACGCGGGTTCGATGTGGACGGCGTAGCCGGGCGCGTCGCAGGCGGCCGCGTCGATGCCGGCGGTCAGGTCGACGCTCTGGTCGGTCGCCGCGACCGTGAGGTCGCGCGTGGCCGTGACGTAACCGGCATAGGCCGGATCGGCCTGCAGCGTGTAGGTGTCGCCCGCGGGCAGGCTCATCCGGTACGAGCCGGTGCTCGGATCGGTGAACACGCGCGTGGTGGGCTGGCCCTTGACCTGCACCGATCCGTAGAGCGGCCAGCCGTGCCCCGACCCGTCGGTGAGCGTTCCGCTGACGGTCACCCGCGGGCGCGGCGTGAGCGACAGGTCGAGCGTGACGTGCTGCCCGTCGATGCCGATCTCGACGCTGCTCGTCGCGGCGTCGTAGCCGAACTTGCCTACGGTTACGGGCGATGGGCCCAGCGGCACCGACAGCGCGTACGCGCCCTGATCGTCGGTGATCGCGTCGGCGCCCGCGATCGACACCTTGGCACCCGGCACGGCGGCACCCGTGCTCGCATCGCGGACCGTGCCCGTCACCTGGCCGTGCGCGCCGTGCCGGAAAGCGCTTATGCCATTGGGAGTTCCCAGGCCGGTCGGCCCGTCGTAGCCCGGTCCGGCGGTGCAGAAGTAGTCGACACCCGGGCAGTACCCGTCGCTGCCGCTCGTCACGTCATTGAGCGCGGACGCGTTCTCGTACGGGTAGGAGTTGGCGGGCTGGTCGGAGGTTGCCGGGCCGGCCAGTGCGTACACACCGGCGATGAGCGGCGCCGCGACGCTCGTCCCGCCGTACACCTGCCAGCCGTTGTCGTAGACGGCGACGCCGGTCTGCGGGTCGGCCACCGCCGAGACGTCGGCCTCCATGCGGTGCGGGCACAGCGGATCGTGCTGGAAGGACGGCTTGGGCTCCTGGTCGGCACAGCCCGCGCCCGCTCCGGCCCAGGCGGATTCGGTGAAGCCCCGCGCGTCGCTCGACCGGTACAGCGACGTGCCGCCAACTGCCGTCACGTACTGCGAGAACGCCGGGTACTCGAGCGCGAACCCGAGGTCGCCGCTGCTCACCGTGAACGCCACACCCGGATGCTGGAAGTGGGCGTCGAGTTGCTGCGCGGCCGCCGGATCCTCCGGGCCGCCCCAGCTGTTGGAGACGAACTGCGCTCCGGACGCGACCGCCTGGTCGATGGCCGCGAACAGGTTCGCCTCGGTGTTGTCGTCCGCCTCGACGACGACGATGTGGCACTGCGGGCAGGTCGCGCTGACCATGTCGACGTCGAGGTTGGACTCGCCGCCCCATTGCTCGTCGGCGATCGGGTAGTCCGTGCCGCCGCGCTGGTCGATCTTGCGGAAGCAGCCGTTCGCGGTCGTGCACGGCGGCAGGCCGTACTGCTGCCGGTACACCGCCAGGTCGGATTCGAGGTGCGGGTTGTCGAACGCGATGCTGATCGCGACCGTCTCCCCGGCACCGGCCGTCCCGGTCGGCAGGTTGTACGCGCTCGCGAGATCGGCCGGGCTGTAGCCGGACGGAGCGGCCGCCGCCCGCTGGACGCCGGCCGGGTGCTTGACGTCCACCCGCCGGTAGGCCATGCAGGCCATGTGCCCGCGCGACGGCGTCGAGCAGACGGGCTGGGCGGAACCGGCCGACGTCGCTGCCGGTGTTGGTGCCGCTTGCGCCACGCCGGAGGTGCTGCACAGGACGAGCGCGATCACCACCCCGCCGAGCAGCATCAGCGGAGCGCGGAACACCTTGCGCATGCGGTCTCCCTGGGAGGCTCGGGGTGCTTCACCGGATCCGGCGGCGACGCTGGACCGTGGGTCTGAAGTCTGATCAGATCCAGGAGGGCTAATCCAGGCGGATCGCTGACGGACCTGCGTCATTGTCGTGAAGGCGACAGGCCATGACCTTCCCGGTGAATGCGCGCGCTGCGATCGTGTGATCGCCCGCGGTCGTCAGAACCGACGGGCCATCCCGATTCGGCGAACCGCCCGGAGGTACCGGCATGGCTGCACCCGCACGCGTCCGCTCTCTCGTCGCTCTGTTGGCGACGTTCGCGACGGCCGCAGCTCTGGCGCTTGCCGTTCCGGTATCGGCCGCCGCGTCACCGCCCGCGGTGGCGCCACCGCCGGCCGCGAGTCCGGCGAACGTGCGCCATGCCTGCGAGACCCCGGCGAAGAAGGGGCAGATGCAGTGCCTTGCCCTGGCGCGCACCGACGTGCGGTCGGGCACGGGCGTGGTGCCGAACGCGGCGCCCTCGGGCTACGGTCCGGCCGACCTCGCCAGCGCGTACGGCCTGCCTTCGTCGGGCGGCCAACACGCGACCGTCGCGATCATCGACGCCTACGACGACCCGTACGCCGAAGCAGACCTCGGTGTGTACCGCGCTCAATACGGCCTGCCCCCGTGCACGAGCGCGGACGGCTGCTTCACCAAGCTCGCCCAGGACGGGTCGACGAACTACCCGGCACCGGCCCCGCCGCTGGACGACTGGACGGCGGAGATCTCGCTGGACCTGGACATGGTCTCGGCCGTGTGCCCCGCCTGCCACATCCTCCTGGTCGAGGCGAACCAGCCGACCATGGACGACCTCGGCACCGCGGTGAACCAGGCGGTGGCCCAGGGCGCGCAGTACGTCTCCAACTCCTACGGCGGATTCGAGGATCCCTCGGACACGGACGCCGACACGAAGTACTTCGACCATCCGGGCGTGGTGATCACGGCCAGTTCGGGTGATCGCTCGTACGGCACGTCCTACCCGGCCGCGTCGCAGTACGTGACCGCCGTCGGCGGAACATCGCTACTGCCCGACTCCGGCACGAGCCGCGGCTGGTCGGAGAGCGTGTGGCACAACATGTACGGCGGCCCGGGCAGCGGTTGCTCGCTGTACGACGCCAAGCCTTCGTGGCAGTCCGACGCGGGCTGCGCGCGCCGCTCGATCGCCGATGTGTCGGCGGTGGCCGACCCGCTCACCGGCGTCGCCGTCTACGACAGCTGGGGCGGCAACACCGGCTGGGCCGTGTACGGCGGCACGAGCGCGTCGTCGCCGATCGTCGCCGGTGCGTACGCGCTGGCCAGTTTGCCCGTCGCCGGCGAGCACCCGGCGTCCTACCCGTACGCCCACGCAAGCAACCTGAACGACGTAACCACCGGTGACAACGGCACATTCTGCGATCCGACCTACCTCTGCATCGCCGGTCCCGGCTACGACGGGCCGACCGGGCTGGGCACTCCGAACGGGGTGGACGCGCTCAAACCGGCCGATGCGCACGGCCAGATCGCCGGCACGGTCACCGATGCGAGTAGCGGCCACCCGGTCGCCGGCGCGAAGGTGACGGCCGGGCCGGGAACCGCGATCACCCGCGCGGACGGGACGTACGCGCTGGCGCTGCCCGCCGGTAGCTACGACGTGAGCGTCTCGGCCTACGGCTTCCAGGACAAGACGGCGAGCGCGGTGACCGTGTCCGACGGCGGGTCGGCCACCGTCGATGCCGCGCTGGCCGCGAAGCCGATGGTGACGTTGTCCGGTGTCGTGACGGACGGATCGGGCCACGGCTGGCCGCTCTACGCCAAGGTGACGGTGAGCGGTACTCCGTTGCCGCCGGTCTACACCGACCCGGACACCGGGCACTACAGCCTGGACGTGCCGGCCGATTCGGCGTACACCGTGCACGCCGCGCCGCTCTACACCGGATACACCGGCTCCGACGAGCAGGTGACGATCGGCGCGGGTGATGCGCAGCGCAACATCGCGCTGACCGTCGACCCGGTGGCCTGCAACGCGCCGGGCTACGCCCACACCTATCAGGGCCTGGCGCCCGAGCCGTTCACCTCGACGGCGGGTCCGCCCACCGGCTGGACGGTCACGACCACCAAGGGCGACAGCGGCTGGGTGTTCAACGACCCGAACAGTCAGGGCAACACGACCGGTGGCGACGGCAGCTTCGCCGTGGTGCCGGAGATGTTCCTGGGCGTCGACAAACACGAGGACACGACGCTGACCTCGCCCGCGGTCGACCTGACGGGCATCGCCGATCCGGTGGTCGGCCTGGACGCCGACTACTTCGCCAGCAACACCCAGGTCGGCTCGATCGACGTGTCAGCCGATGGCGGTGCCACCTGGACGAACGTCTGGCAGTTCGTCGGTAGCTACGGCCGCATCGTCCAGGGGCATCAGTCGATCGACATCGGCGATATCGCCGGTGGTAAGCCGAACGTTCGAGTTCGCTTCAACTTCACCGCCTACATCGGCCAGGAGTACTGGGAGATCGACAACGTCAACATCGGAAAGCGCGGCTGCTCGCCAGTGCGGGGCGGGCTCGTGACCGGTCACGTGCTCGACGCGAACACGCACGCCGCCGTGGGCGGTGCGACGGTGACCCGCGTCGACGGACCGGCCGACACGGCGGCGTCGGATGCCGGTTTCTACTCGACGTTCGTCCCGGCAACCGGCAAGCAGAAGTTCACGGCGGCGCACCGTGCGTACACGTCGCAGACGAAGACGGTTGACGTATCGCCGGACAGTGTTGCGAGAGCCGACTTCTCCTTGAAAGCAGGGCAGTTGACGGCATCGGCGCTGTCGATCGACAAGACGGTGCGGATGGGCGCGACGGCCACGGCGAAGTTCACCCTTACCAATACGGGCACTGCGCCGGCCGCCGTAACGCTGGACGAGCAGCCGGGCGGCATGACAATGCTTGACGCGCAGGCGAATCCGGCGGGAGCCCCGCTCCAGGTCGTCAAGGCGGCAACGTCGGTGAAGCCACGTGCGGCGGGCGCGCGCCCGTCCGCGAAGGCGCAACGCAGTGACACGCCGTACGCCGGACCGTGGGTCGATCTGCCGAATGTGCCCAGCACCGTCATGGACAACGGCGTGGCCCGGGCCGACGACGGCACGATCTACTCCGTCGGCGGCACGATCAACGGCTCGGCTCCGACTGCGCAGGGTTTCGCCTACGATCCATCCGCCCGCGTATGGTCGCCGATCCCGGATGAGCCGGCCGCGGCGCAGGCACCCGCCGCGGGGATGATCGGCGGCCAGCTGATCCTCGCGGGTGGTTGGGGCGCCGGTGGCACGTCGCCGGGAGTGCAGACCTACGACCCGTCCGCGAAGGCGTGGAAGGTCGGGGCCAAGCTGCCGACCGGGCGGGGTGGAGCCGGATCCGCCGTCCTGGACGGAAGGCTCTATGTCGTCGGCGGTTGCGCCGGTTCCTGCGACAAGGGGATGGCTGAGGTCGACGTCTACGACCCGTCCATCAATGCGTGGAAGCGAATGGCCGACTACCCCGCCGCCCTTGCGTGGCTCGCGTGCGGCGCGGTGAACGGCGACGTCGTCTGCGCGGGTGGGGTCGACCCGACGACGCTCGACAGCACGGTCGCCGTCTACGCCTACTCGCCGCGGACGAATGCCTGGACGAAGACGACTGATCTGCCCTACGACGTCTGGGGCGCCGCGTACTCCACGGCGAACGGCCAGTTGCTGATCTCGGGCGGCGCGGTGCAGAACGGGTTCGCGATCACCAACCAGGGTGTGGCGTTCTCGATGACCGGATCCGATCCGTCCACCGGCGTATGGGCGCCGCTGCCGAACTCCAACAACGCGCTCTACCGCGGCGGCGCCGCCTGCGGCATCGACAAGATCGGCGGCGCGCCGGAGCAGTTCGACGCAGTGCCGTTCGCCGAGGAACTGCCGGGCTTCGACCAGTGCGGTGCGGGGAATGTGCCGTGGCTGTCGGCAACTCCGGGCCAGGCCACGCTGCAGCCCGGCCAGAGCGTGACCGTGCAGGTCACCCTCGACGCGAGCGACCTCGGCATCGTCGACCAGCCGGGCAGCTATGTGGCGCGCCTGGGTCTGCAGGCCGATACGCCGTACTGGGTCAACCCGGTCACGGTCACGATGACGGCGAGCCCGCCGACGTCGTGGGGCAAGATCGCCGGCACGATCAGCGGCCTTTCCTGTGACGGTGGTACTGCACCGATCATGGGCGGCACCGTCGAGATCGACTCGTGGGCGCAGACCTACACGCTCAAGACGGACTCCGCCGGCGGGTACGCGCTGTGGCTCGACAAGCGCAACAACCCGCTGACCGTCATCGTGGCGAAGGACGACTTCGTGCCGCAGGCCCACACGGTGCGGATCAGGGCTGGGGCCACGGTTACCGACAACGTCACGCTCAAGCCGATCGCGTCATGCTGACGGGCGGTCTTCCTGCGGGGTTGGTGCGGGGCGCGTAATGCACAGGAAGATCGTTGCTGCCGGCCGATATAGTGTGCCGGCGCGCTCCGCCCCTGCGAGTCGCGTCTGCTGGTGGGCGGATATGCCGGCGCGGCTGCTCCGCGGAGGTACTCGATGCTCACGGCCCTTGGCGCCAGCGACGCGGAGGACCGTATCTACCGCTACCTCGCCACCACCGTCTCGGTGACCGACGACGAGATCCGCGCGGAAACGGGCCTGCCGGTGGCCCGTATCCGCGAAGCGTTGGCCGCCCTCGAGCAGCGGGGGCTGGTGGCGAGCACGGACGACTCGCCGGCGCGCTACATCGCGGCGTCGCCCGGCGCGGTCGAGGCCATGATCGCCAACCAGTTGCGCGAACTGCGCAGCGCCCAGGGCACGCTTGACCGGCTGTCGTCGAAGTACCGGGCCGAGCATCTTGCGCGAGAGGCCGCCACCGCCTTCGAGATCGTGCGCGGGCAGGAGGCTCTGCGGCAGCGGTCGATGCACATGGTGCACTCGGCCCGGGTTGAAGTGCTGAACATGATCAAGCCGCCGATCATCGCGCTGCAGTCCCAGGACCGGGTCGTGCCGGGCGAGGGCGCCAGCGGCCGGGTGATCTTCGAGACCGAGTCGCTCGAACAACCCGACGCGCTCGCGGCCGTGCAGGCCGGCTTGCGGCCCAACGACGAGATCCGCGTGCACACCAAACTGCCGGCCAAGATGCTGATCACCGACCGCTCGCTGGCGCTGGTGCCGCTCACCCAGCGCGACACCACGCCGGTCGGGGTGCTGGTGCACGAGAGCGTCATGCTCGACGGGCTGCTCGCCCTGTTCGACTACGTCTGGGCGGCGTCCGCGCCACTGCACGTCGACAACGTGAATTCGCACGCCCCGGACGGGCCGTCGCCGCTGTCGAGCGAGGACCGCCGCCTGCTGTCATTGCTGCTGTCCGGGCTGACCGACGAGGCGATCGCCGCGCACTTTCACGTCAGCGTGCGCACCGTCCAGCGCAAGGTGCGTGGCCTGATGGAGGCCGCGAGTGTGCGCACCCGGATGCAGCTGGCCTGGGAGGCGGCCCGCCGCAACTGGGTCTAGCCCGTCGGTGTGGGCGTGCGGGGGTGCGGGGGGCTGCGGCCCTCCGTCGCATCCCGTCGTGGTGATCATCTGCGGATTCTTGACCGCCGGCGGTGTGCGGAGCGCAGGTGATCACCGGCTGTGGGACGGCTGGCCGCGCGCGGACCGGGGTCGGGCAGTGGGCGCAGATGGGTGCTAAGGGGACCTTCGGGGCGATAAGTGCTGCGTGATGGGTGCCGCCGGGTGGTGCGACGTGCAAGCATCGAGTGGGTGGCAATCGCCGGGGCGAAAGGAGATCGTCATGGGCGGTGCGAGCGAGGGCCAGGACCGGCTCGAGCGCGAGATCCTGATCGAAGCGCCGATCGAGCTTGTGTGGCGCCTGGTGGGTGAGCCGGGCTGGTGGATCGGTGACGGAGACCGCGACGGTCAGACGATCACCCGCGATCGTGATCTGATCATGGTCGACGATCCGCGCCATGGGCGTTGGGCGGTGCAGACCGTTTCGAGTCAGGCCCCGCATCACGTCTCTTACCGGTCGGTGCCCGCGCCCGATCACGCACCCGATCAGACGCTCGACCTGGGTGCTTCGACGCTGCTGGAATTCCTGCTCGCAGAGCACGGCATCGGCACGAGGCTGCGTGTGGTCGAGAGCGGCTTTGCCTCGCTGCCGGTTTCCGCCGAAGCCCGGGCGGCGAAGATCGAGGGCAACGTCAAGGTTTGGCAGGTACAGCTCGGGTTCGCCAAGCGCGAAGCCGAACGCGTCCGCGCCTGAACCCAGCGCAGCCCAGCGCAGCGATCACCCGACGAACGGGCCGGGTGCCTGGCTTCGCAGGTCGTCAAGAATGGGACGGTCCGGCCCGAACAGCGGCTGCGGCAGCGCGTCCACGGGAAAGAACCCGACCGCCGACGCCTCGTCGTCGACGGTGTCGATCCGGCGCACCGGCGTCGCCGCGAACACGACGCCGACGAAGTGGGTCTCCCGGCCGCCCGGGTATCGGTAAAGCTGGGTGGCCGGGTCGCTGTAGACGCCGAAGATGTCGTGGACGACGACCTGCCAGCCCGTTTCCTCCAGGCATTCGCGGCGCGCCGCCTCGGCCCAGCTCTCGCCCGGCTCGACACCGCCGCCGGGCAGTCCCCACGTCCGGTCATCGGCACGGCGGATGAGCAGCACATGTCCGCGAGCATCACGGGCCACGACGCCGCACACGGGGCGAAGGACTGGGCCGGTATCGACGGTTGCCATGACGGCATCCTGCCGCGCTGCGGAAGCACGCAGTCTCAGTTGCAATGATGTCGCGGTGCGCACCGAACGAATCTCCCCCACCTACCGGGTCGTAATCGGGATCGCCTCGATAGTTGTGCGATGGTGGGGTCGCCTGACGGTGGTCGGTTTGGATGCGCTGCCGCCGTCCGGGCCGGTGCTGGTGGCGGCTAATCACGACAGCGCCTGGGATCCACTGATCGTCGGCGTCGCCGCGTTGCCGCGACGCCAGGTTCGCGCACTGGCCAAGTCGTCACTGTGGAAGGTCCGCGTGGTCGGCTGGGTGCTCAATGGCATGGGCCAGATCCCCATCGAGCGGGGACGAGGCGACACGCAGGCGCTGGCGTCGGCCATCGAGCAACTGCGCGGGGGTTCGTGCATCGGCGTGTTCCCCGAGGGAACCGTGTCGCGCGGGCGTGCCTTGCGCTCGCTCAGCGGCGCGGGGCGTCTCGCGCTCGCCGTGCCCGAGACGCGCGTGGTCGGTGTACGGGTGCGGGGGGCCGTCGATATCGTGCGCTTCCCCAGGCGTCCGCGCATCTACGTAGAGTTCTTCGAGCCCGCAGACGGTCAGGCCCGGCCGGGCGAGACTGCCATCGGTCTGACGAAACGGGTGATGGCCGAGGTCCGGGCCGGTGCGCCGCACGCGGTGCCGGGCCGGCGCAAGAAGGCGGCCCAGTACCGGCTCGCGGCCGAGGCAGAGCGGAAATGTCCCTGACGTCAGGTCGCGGATCGGGCCGCCGACCGGGCGAAGATCCGCTCCAACGGCCGGCGTTCGAGATCGTCCGCCGAGGGCGCGTCGGCGCCGCGAAGCTTGGCATATTCGTCTGCCCACGACCCCGATCCCACGCGGAAAGGGTCGCCCCGCCGCGCTTCGCGCGCAAGACCGATTGCTATACACGGCCGACGAGGTTCGCCGCGACGTTCTCTTCCGACGCTTGTACGGGGGGACAGTTCTTGCGCGCCCAGACGTCCCAGCAGGTCTTGATCATCTCTGCTGAATCCGCCATGGATCGCAGATTCGCCAGAGATGATCAAGGTGTGCCGGCGCCTAGCACGGCGTCGGACTGCCAAGATCCACCGCGACCGGCCTCTAGGCCGCCGGGTTGCGTCCGAGGAAGGCGACGAGCCGGTCGCTGGCACTGACTCCACTCGGCACGGCGACCGGTGCGGCGAACTGCGCGCAGCGCTCCTCGTCGGTGATCAGCGCCGGCGCGATGTGCAGCAGATCGTCGGCCAGCCCGGCCGGCACCGGGTACCGGCCGCCGCAGGTCTGCCCGATGTCCCAGCCGTGCGCGGTGATTTCGAGCGCGCCCGTCCACAGCAGGACGCTGCGCATCAGCACCTTGTCGCCGATCGCGACCGGCCGATCGCCCGGCGCGATAGTGACGGTCGCGCCGAGCAGTTCGCACGCGGCGTCGCGAACCGCGCGCACCGGATCGGTCGGCCGAGCGCCGTCCGCCGACTGCGTGCCGCCGATGCTGTCGCGCAGCGCATCGAGGGAGTCCACGGTGTGCCACAGCAGCAGTTCGAGGTCCCATCGCGCACAGGGGGTTTGACGCGACAGCAGCCCGGGTTCGACGGCACGCAGCGCGCGCAGCGTGTAGCCGATGGCCCGCTCCAGCAATTGCACGTGGCTCGTCATCGTGATCGCCACGGCGGTTACGTGAGTGGCTCGCCGCCCGGGTGCACGAGCGGCAGACCGAACAACGGGAAGAGCGTGGCATCGACGAACGCCCCGACGTGCGTGACCTCGCCGCCGACCACGGTGAGCACCATGATGCTGTGTGCCCGGTGCACGCCCTCGTCATCGCGCATGTAGGCGCCGGCGGCTGGTTGGCCGTTGGCGCTCACCGGCAGCATCCGCCAGCGGTCCGGCGTCACGTGCTTGGCGAAGAACCGGATGACGGTGTCGCGGCCCGCGAACCAGGCGGTAACCGGCGGCATCTCCAGCTCGACGTCCTCGCGGAACAGCTTGACCAGCGCGCCGATATCGGCTTCGTGAAAGGCAGTCACGAACTTCTCGAGTGCCTCACGGCCTTGCTGCCCGGCCGGTTCGCTCATCGCGTCCTCGGCGGGAGCCATGCGTTCGATCTGGGCGCGGGCGCGCTGCAGCGAGCTGTTGACCGCCGCCGTCGTGGAGTCGAGCAGGTCGGCGATCTCGCCGGCCCGCCAGCTGAGCACATCGTGCAGCAGCAGCGCCGCGCGTTGGCGCGCGGGCAGCAGTTGCATCGCGGCGACGAACGCGAGCCGCGTACTCTGCCGGGCGGTCACGATGCTGGCCGGATCGTCCGGGTCCGTGGCGAGCGCGGTGTCGGGGATCGGTTGCAGCCAGGTGGTTTCGGCGAGCCGCTGGTGTCGCACCCCTTCCGGATCGTCGCCCGGCCCGCCGAGCCCCGAGGGCATCGCCCGGCGGTTGCGGCCTTCCAGCGCGGTCAGGCAGACGCGGGTCGCGATGCGATACAGCCATGTGCGCAGCGATGAGCGTCCCTCGAAGTCGCCATACCCGCGCCACGCCCGAAGGTAGGTCTCCTGCACGAGGTCCTCGGCGTCGTGGATGGAGCCGAGCATCCGGTAGCAGTGGGCCAGCAGTTCGCGCCGGTACGGATTGGTGAGTTGCGCGAAGTCCTCGGTGGCCGTCAAGGTGCCTCCCTCGTTACGCCGCATTGCTACCACCCTCGGCGACGAGCACCGGCTGCCGTACCGGCAGGGGTGCCGCCTCGCGCCTTCGCCCGGGCGTTGCCAGGCCGATCATCGCCCCGACCAACGACATGCCCGCCGATACGCCCAGCGCAGGGGCGAGGCCGTGGTTGAACACGGCCGGTGAGGAGTAGCCGCCGTTCGCGGCGAACGTCGCGGCCAGGATCGCGATGCCGAACACGCCGCCGAGCTGGCGCAGGGTGTTGAACGTCCCGGACGCCTTGCCGAGCGCGCTGTGCGGAACCGAGTTCATGATCGCGCTCTGGCCCGCGGGCATCGCCATCGAAACACCGCATCCGGCGATGACGAGCGCGGCCACCGAGCTGGTGTACGGGCGGCCGTTGTGGGCGTTGAGCGCTATCCAGGCCATCCCGATCGACTGCAGGGACAGCCCGGAGGCGAGCAGCGAGCGCGATCCGATGCGGTCGGTGAGCGAGCCGGCGATCGGCGCGACGACGAACAGCGTGGTCGTCCACGGCAAGGTGCGGATGCCGGCCGCGAACGGTCCGTAGCCGAGGGACACCTGCAGGTACTGCGCGATGAAGAACACCCCGCTGAACAGCGAGGCGTACAGCAGGAACGCCGAGGCATTGCCCGCCGAGAATGCGGGGATCCGGAAGTACCGCATCGGCAGCATGGGCTCCTTGGCGCGCAGTTCCCAGGCGACGAAGACAGCGCCGAGCAGCGCGCCGACAATAAGGCTGGCGGCGACCTCCGGGCTGGCCCAGCCCTGCGAGTTGCCGCGCACCAGGCCCCACACCAGGCCGAGAGCGCCGCCGGTGGCGAGCACGAGGCCGGTGACGTCGATGCGGGTCCTGGACCCGAAGCTCTCCTCGATGCGGGTGAGCACGAGCGGGATGACGAGCAGACCGATCGGGATGTTGATCCAGAAGATCCACTGCCAGGCCAGGTTCTCGGTGACGGCGCCGCCGACGACCGGACCACCGACGACGGCCACGCCGGTGAGCGCGGTGAACAGCCCGAGTGCCCGGCCGCGGGACTCGGGCGGGAATGCGGCGGTCAGGAGTGCCATCGCGAGCGGCATCACCAGCGCGGAGCCCGTCCCTTGCACAGCACGCGCCACGATCAGCCAGCCGATGCTCGGGGCGAGGGCGCACGCCGCGGACGCGGTGGTGAACAACGCCAGCCCGACCACGAACATCCTGCGCCGCCCGAGCCGGTCGCCGAGCGCGGCTCCGGTCATGAGCAGGACCGCCAGCGTGAGCGTGTACGCGTTGACCGTCCATTCGAGCATCTCGAGCGAGGCGTGCAGGTCACGCTGGATCGTGCTCAGCGCGGTGGCTACCACGAGTTGGTCGAGGGCCACCATGAGTGACGCCGCCGCTGTCAGGACCAGTACCCACGTCTGCGTCGCCTTCTTGGTCGTATTCATGCCGTCCTCCGCGTCAGGTGTCGTTCGCCTGTACTGACCGCGGAGGTCGCCGAAACTCATCGGCCCCGGGCGATGAATTTGCCCGTCGGTCCGGTCCGAGCGCGGAGACCGTTGAGTGGTGCGTCAGACGGCGCCAGAATTCGATCCGGAAGAGTTTCTGGCCCGGCTGTCGATTCCGCGAGAGCCTGCGTGACGGATCCAATGTAGGAACACCGTCCTGAAAGGCGCAGCCATGGAAACCGCAACGTCGCTCGACGGCACTACCATCGCCTACGACCAGGCTGGATCCGGCCCAGCGCTCGTTCTCGTCGACGGCGCGCTCTGCACCCGGACGCAGGGTCCGATGGCCGGTATCGCGCCCCTGCTGGCCGAGCGTTTCACCGTCTACACCTACGACCGCCGCGGACGCGGCGACAGCGGTGACCATTCGCCGTACGCCGTGCAGCGCGAGATCGAGGATCTGGACGCCGTCATCGACGCCGCGGGGGGATCGGCATACGTGCACGGCATTTCCTCCGGCGGCGCGCTCGCCCTCGAGGCGGCGAACAGCGGCTCGTCCATCAAGAAACTGGCTGTGTACGAGGCGCCCTACGTCGTGGACGACTCACGCCCGCCGGCCCCGGAGGGTTTCGCGGGCCAGGTGAGCGCGCTCGTCGAGGCGGGTAAGCGAGGCGCCGCGGTCAAGGCATTCATGACGAAGGGTGTGCGGGTACCCGCGGTCTTCGTCGCGATGATGGGGGTCATGCCCATGTGGCCGCGGCTCAAGGCGGTCGCGAACACGCTGCCCTACGACCTGGCGATCATGGGCGACGGCCAGCTCGGCAACCCGTTGCCCGCGGGCAAGTGGGCGTCGATCACCGCGCCGACGCTCGTCATCGGCGGCGGCAAGAGCCCCGCCTGGCTGCACGGTGCTGTCGCCGCAGTGGCTGATTCCGTGCCCGGCGCGAGCCGGCGCACCCTCGACGGCCAGACGCATCTCGTCAAGGCGAAGGTGCTTGCCCCGGTGCTGACCGAGTTCTTCAACGCCTGAACTACGAAAGGCGAGACATCCCATGAGGAGCGTCATCTTGGCAATGCAAATGACCCTCGACGGCTACATCGCCGGCCCGAACGGCGAGCTCGACTGGATATTCGGCAATATCGACGACGAGCTGGCGAAGTACATCCGCGAGACGCTGAGCGAGAACGACACCACGCTGATGGGCCGGGTCAACTACCTGGAGCAGGTGGCGTACTGGCCGAACTCGACCGACCCGCTGGCGCAGATCGTCAACGGCCATCGAAAGATCGTGTTCTCCCGCACGCTCACGAGCGTCGACTGGCAGAACTCCCGGCTGGCTACCGGCACGCCGGCTGAGGAGATCGCCGCACTGAAACGCCGTCCCGGTAAGAACATCGGTGTCACGGGCGGCCCCACGTTCGTCCGTCCGCTATTGCGCGACGGCCTGATCGACCAGATTCGGCTGACGATTCACCCGATAACGCTCGGTGAAGGCATGTCGCTGTTCGCGGCACCGCAAAGCTTGACGCTGCTGACGTCGAGGCGATTCGATTCGGGCGCGGTCGTCAACACCTACCAGGCCGTCGAATCCTGGCGGGAGGCGTCATGAAGTTCCACGCGACAATTCTGCAGAACGGTAAGACCGCGACGGGAATCCGCGTTCCGGACGACGTCATGGATGCGCTCGGCCCGAGCAAGCGGCCAGCCGTGCGAGTCACCGTCAACGGCTACACCTATCGCACCACGGTTGCGACGATGGGCGGCGAGCACCTGTTCGGGGTCAGCGCTGACGTCCGGGCCAAGGCCGGAGTTGCCGGGGGCGACGAGGTCGACGTCGATATCGCGCTCGACACCGAGCCCCGCGAGGTTGCCGTACCCGCCGACCTGGCCGCATTGCTCGATGCGGACGCAGAGGCGAAGCAGTTCTTCGACACGCTGTCGTACACGCACAAGCACTCTTACGTGTACTGGATCGACAGCGCCAAGAAGGACGAAACGCGCCAGCGTCGCCTGACCGAGGCCGTCCAGATGCTGAAGGCCGGCCGCAAAAGGTAATCGATTCGCCTACACCACAAGGAGAATGTGATGGCACAGTACGTCGTCCTGCAATACGCGCCCATGCCGGGCGATCCGAACGACATTCCGGCTGATGAGATGGATGCGTTCATCCGCTACAGCAGCCTGATCGAGGAGAAGGGCGGCAGCATCGTCGCCGGGCACGCGCTGCAGTCGGCAGAGACCGCCACCACCGTGCGCGGCGATCTCGTCACGGACGGGCCGTTCCTGGAGGCCAAGGAAGTTCTCGCCGGCTTCTGCATCATCGAGGCGCGCGACCTCGACCACGCGCTCGAACTCGCGAAACTCAACCCGGCCACGTGGCGAGGTGCCGTCGAGATACGGCCCCTCGTCGGCTGATCCTCATGGACGATGTCGAACGCGCAGTGGCCGAGGCGCATCGCGGTGAATGGTCGCGAGTTCTCGCCGCGACCGTACGGGTAACCCGCGATCTCGACATCGCCGAGGAATGCGTTCAGGACGCCTATGTCGCCGCATTGGCATCCTGGACGCGCGACGGTCTGCCGGACAATCCCGGTGCATGGCTCACCACTGCGGCCAAACGCAAGGCGATGAATGTCATCCGCAGTCAGGACGTGTTCCGCTCGAAGCTCCCGCTGCTGGTGGAACCGGAAGAGACGACGATGGACGACTCGTTCGACTACACATTCCCGGACGACCGGTTGCGGCTGGTGTTCACGTGCTGCCACCCGGCGCTTGCCCGCGAGGCGCAGGTTGCCCTGACGTTGCGCCTGATCTGCGGAATGAGCACGCCGGACATCGCGAGTGCCTTTCTCGTCTCGGAGTCGACGATGGCCGCCCGCATCACGCGGGCGAAGAAGAAGATTGCCGGCGCGCGCATCCCGTACCGGGTGCCCGAAGCGGGCGAGCTACCCGAACGGCTCGACGCCGTGCTCACCGTCATCCATCTGCTCTACAGCGCCGGCCATACCGCACCGTCCGGTGACGATCTTCTGCGCCCAGACCTGGTCGAGCGCGCGTTGAACCTCACCCACCTGCTGCGCGAGCTCATGCCCGACGCGCGCGAGGTGCGCGGACTGCTGGCCCTGCTGCTGGTGACCGATGCCCGCCGTTCCACGCGCACGGACGCGACGGGCCGGCTGCTCCGGCTCGAGGAGCAGGACCGATCCGCGTGGGATCGGGACGCGATCGCCCGCGCGCATCGGCTGATTCTCGACGCGTTCCGCGGTGGGACGCCGGGGCGATTCGCGTTGCAAGCTGCGATTGCCTCGACACATGCGCGCGCTCGAAGCTACGACGAGACAGACTGGCCGGAGATCCTGACCCTCTACGACGAACTGCTGCGGCGCTGGCCATCGCCGGTGGTCGAGCTCAACCGTGCGGTCGCGGTTGCCATGGTGCATGGCCCGTCGGCCGGGCTGGCTGAGGTTGAACGCCTCGAAGCTGATGGACGATTGTCCGATTACCGCTATCTGCCTGCGGTCAAAGGAGATCTGCTGAGCCGTCTCGGGCGCGACCGCGAGGCGGCCGACTGCTACCGCGCCGCATTGGACCGTGCCGGGAACTCCGCCGAACGCGAGTTTCTCAGCGACCGTCTCGTCGGCACGGAAGCGGTCTAGCGTTCGCCCGTCGGCTGTTGTGCGGGGCGGGCGCGTGATCACCTGCAGGTACCGCACCGCCGGCGGTGTGCGATCCGCAGGTGATCACGGTGGTCTCGATCGGTCCGATCAGGCGTCCCGATCTCGATGTCACGATCTAGAATGCCAATAGCCAATGACCTGGACTTGTCGTAGCTCAGGAGTCGACATCTTGTTTGCACATGACACCGCGACCGGCATCAGCACTGCGGCCGACCTCGTGAATACCGACGTGCGAGGCGTGGACGGCCTGGCCGAGCCCGCCGACCTGGACGCGTTCCTCGATGCACACGAGTTCTCCGGGCGCCGGGACGGCACTGCCGACGAGCTACGCCGGGTGCTCAAATTGCGCGCTCGACTGCGTTCGGCCTGGGATTGCGATGATGTCGCCGACCTCGCCGGCCTCGCGAATCAGCTGATGCGCGAAGCGCACGCGCATCCGCGACTCACGATCCACGACAGCTGGGACTGGCACCTGCACGTCACCGAGCCCGATGCGCCGCTCGTCGATCGCCTTGCCGCCGAGGCGGGTATGGCAATTGCCGATCTGATCCGCACGGGCGAGCGCGATCGGCTGAAACGCTGCGAAGGCAACGACTGCGATGCCGTGGTCGTCGACTTGACCCGCAACCGATCGCGCCGGTTCTGCGACACAGGCAACTGCGGCAACCGCCTGCACGTCGCTGCGTACCGGGCGCGGCAGGCGGCCGCCGCGGGCACCTGACGCATTCGACCTGGTCCGCGAATTTCTCGACCAGATTCGACGCGATCAGCCATCGTGACGCCTTTGGTTGCGACGCACCCAAATGCCCGTCGGCAGACGGGCAGGGGTCCGACGTCCCCCGCTCCGGGGACGGTCGACACTGTCGACGAGTGCGGTATCTGAGTGAACTAGTTCCGGGCCGTTCGGGGCGGATCCCCAAAGCGCTGTTCATCAGCAGCTTGCGGCCGTCCGAGTACCCCACGACCGAACAGGTCGCCGCGGCGATCAAGACCAGCCTTTCGGCCCACGGTGGCGCCGGAGCGTGCGCCGCCGAGTACGGCGAGCACCCCGAGACAGCCCGCAACCGGATGCAGTGGGCGCTCTCAGCCGCAGCGGCAGGCTGACCCACTTCGGCTCGACGGCGAGCCGGCGATGGCCTGCGCCCGGGCCTTCGTGGCAGAGCCGGGGGTTTGGCGTCCGCGCGAACCGGGTACCCCCCTGTCCAGCCAACCGGCCGCACCACATTTGCCCGCCTCCGAAGGAGAAGGACAGTGAGAATCGGCTTGAGCCTGGTGTTGATTGCGATTGGGGCGATCCTGAAGTTTGCGGTCGCCACTGATCAGACACACGGCGTGAGCGTGGCAACGATCGGGGTCATCCTGATGGTTGTCGGACTCGCCGGTCTGATCATCTCGATCGCGTTGATGACCACACGCCGCCGTACGGATATCCGCTATCGACGCGACGGTGCGACGTACGTCGCGCAGGGCCCGGTAGACCCGGTCGACCCGCGTTACTGAGTCCAAATCACCCCTATGGAAAGAGGTTGAAAATGATCATCCTCGGAGTCGTGCTGCTCATCATCGGCTTCCTGGCCAAGGTGCCCATCATCTGGACCCTCGGCATCATCGTGGTCGTCGTCGGTGCCATCTTGGCGCTACTCGGCGTTGCTGGGCGTGAAATCGGCGGCCGGCGGCACTATTACTAAACTTCAAGTTGCGTACGCCCCCACAATTACTACCGTTCGCGCTATGGCGGATTCGACGGCGTACCTAACCGGATCCGACGGCGAGACATCGACGCCATCAGATCACGGATTTGAATACGGACCGGCGGGCCGACTGCATGCAGTCGACCCGTCGGACCTCTCTGATCAGACTGTGCTGACCTACGCGATCTGCGGAAAGCCGGTGCGGGTCTGGCAGGACAAACCATTCGATCCGGCGGCTGACGAATGCCACGACGAGTGCGCCCAACGCGCGAAGCAGAAGAACGGCGCCAAGTCGTCGTAGCAGACTCGCTGAGCAATGCGGCTGCTTCTCTGCGCGGCGCCATCGTCGGCGGCAGTTTGCGCTCCAGCGCTCATCGGGCACCTGGCCACCGCTTGCGATGAGCGGTGGCCATCGCACGAGTGACAACTCTCGCGATCACTCCTCTGAATCTGGTTAGCGGATCGATCTGAGTGGTGCGCGTTGTCGGGGCGCTGGCTTTCGGGCTTGCTCGCCGTGCGGCCCTCCTCGCGCGCCTTGCGGCCGTGCTCGCCGTGCGGTTCCCGTCGCGCGCCCGCGGCTGCGCTCGTGTCGGAAGTCTTTACCGGATAGGGTGATTCTGGTTGGACGGGGTCTGCCGTGATCGGATAGAGTCGCACGCATGTTCGAGGTCGACGAGTGGCAGCCGCCCGCCGCGCCGCCGCCGTTGACTCTCGCGGAGATCACCGAAGACCCGGATCAGGCCGCGGCGTGGCTCGCTGGTGAGGTGCCGGGTCCGGATGCGGTGGCAGCGTTGTCGGTGCTTGACCCGGCTGGGTTGTCGCGTGGTGGGCGGGTGGATGTGCTGGTCGCTTTGGAGCGGCACATGGCGTGGTTGGCTGGGATGCAGGCCCAGGTCCTGGCCGCGATGGCTGCTGATGATGGGTCGGAGGATCGGTGGGTGCGCGAGGAGGTTGGCTGTGCGTTGCGGCTGTCGGCGGTGACCGCGCAACGCCGCCTCGCGGTGGCCGAAGTCTTGGCTGGGACGTTGGCTGAGACGGGGCGGGCGTTACGCCGGGGCCGGGTCAGCTACCTGCACGCGATGACCCTCGCCGAAGCCACCTACCCCCTCGACGCTGAGACCGCGGTCGCGGTGCAGCACCGGGTGCTGCGCCGGGCGGGTGCGCAGACGCTGGCCGAGTTCAAACGCTCCGTACGCCGCGCGGTACACGCCCTGGACCCGGCCCGGGTCGAAGAACAACGCGCGCAGGCGATGACCGAACGCCGCGTGTGCGTATCCCCGCGCGAGGACGGCATGACCGAACTATGGGCACTACTCCCGGCCGAGGGTGCCGCCGCGGTCATGACCGCAGTCGACTGCCTGGCCTCGGTCACCTCCGCCACTGATCCGCGCACCGCCGATCAGCGCCGCGCCGACGCCCTGGTGGATTTGGGCGTGGCAGCGTTGCACGATCCGCTGCTGCCGAAAGCGCAAGGCCTGCGGCCCGCTGTTCACGTGACCGTCGCGCTGTCGACCCTGCTTGGCGTCGACGAGCAACCCGGCGAGCTGGCCGGGCACGGACCCATCCCCGCATCACTAGCCCGCCGCCTCGCGGCCGACGACACCGGTACATGGCGACGGCTGCTCACCGACCCCGCCACCAACACCCTGCTCGACTACGGACACACCACCTACCGACCACCCAAGAATCTCACCGACTACGTCATCGCCCGCGACCAAACCTGCACATTCCCCGGATGCTCACGAAACGCCGCCCGCAGCGACATCGACCACCGCATCCCCTACACCAAAGGCGGGACAACCAGCTCGGAAAACCTGGCGGCCCTTTGCCGGCGGCACCACCGACTCAAACACGAGACCGGCTGGACACTGCACCGGCAGACCAACGGCACCTACCACTGGACCAGTCCCACCACCCACCACTACGAGACACGACCACCCGACCTACCCCGCGACACCAGCTCAACCCACACCGGAGAAGACGACCCGGATCCGCCGCCGTTCTGACCGGGCGAGTCCCGTGGGTAGTGGCAGCGGATCTTGGAATCTCGGCGGCGTGCAGTGCTGCCGGCTGCTGCCGGCAGTCTGTCCAGGCCTGAACCGGAGCAGTTCCCACCCTCGAGCGCGAAAGCGCATCTCTCCGTTCGCCGCGCGCTGCCCCCACGACTCGCGGACTTGAGGCAGATCTGCACCTGGACGCCGGAATCTGCAACTGAACAGCTGACTCGCGATACGAGGGCCCGTCCGGTCGGATCTTCGGTCTGCTGCGCGACGCCAAGTGAGACGCCTCGCTGGGCAGCGTCGCCGGCAGGAGCGCTGCTACGGCTCTGCTCGAACTAGCCGGCACAGCCTGGCGACGTCCCGACCTCCGCTCGCGAGGGCCAAGATCCACGGGACAAGGCCACTAGTGGTCACCACTAGTAACGCCCGGCGCGCCTGAGATTGCTCGGTCGCCCGTCCGGGTCATAGACGATGCGGTACATCGGCGTGGCCCACCGCAGGGTCCGGCGGGGCAGATCCGCAATGGCGTACGGCCGCAGCCGGCCGGGCGGGCGCGGGTCGTGCCGCCCAGCGGCGTGCCAGGCCTGCAGTCGCGCCGCACTCTGCGCGAATGCGGCGAACGTCGTTACCGGATCGAGCAAATCGGCGTCGTCGGTGGGCTCGCGGTCCAGGTGCTCGCGGGCAAGTCGCAGGCGCAGTTCACGGGCGAACACCCGGGCGCCGTCGCCGAATCGGTCGAGTACCTGCGGCGAGCGACTGTCGCGTTCCTGGTCGAGCACCGCGCAGGACAACTCGGAGTCGTGCGTCCACGACCGACGGTTCACGTTGTCGGATCCGACCGACGCCCAGACGTCGTCGACGACGCACACCTTCGCGTGGACGTAGACCGGAGTGCCCGCGTGGTTCTCGACGCCGTACACGGCGACGCGGTCGCCGCCCGCGGCCCGGAGTTCGGCCAGGGCCTGCTGGCGTCCGACGAGATTCGGCGGCCGGCTGAGCCGGCCGTCCTGATCCGGATGGTGCGGCACGACCGCGATCATGTGCACCTTCGGGTCCGCGCGCAGTGCCTCGGCGAAACAGGACACGACACCGGTGGCCCACAAGTACTGGTCTTCGACATATATCAGGCTGTGCGCTCGGGCGCTGACCTTCTGGTATGCCCGCGCGACGCTTCGTTCGCCCTGCGGCGCAAAGGGATAGCCCCGGCGGCGTTTGGGATAGGTCCGCAGAATCTGAACGTATTTCGTCCCGCACGGCTCGGGATCCGGCAACGCCGGAGGGAGCCGATCAGGTGTTCGGTCGTCGCTGCGGATCAGCTCGCTGGCGAGGTTGATCGGGTTGCGGGTGAGTGGCGCCGGGTCGTTCCACCTTTCGCGAAAGACGGTTTCGACATCGCCGACGGCTGGCCCGCGCACTGCGAGCTGCACGTCATGCCATGGTGGGCGCTCGCCGTACACCGCGGCCATCGGCTGCCGCTGCGGATCTCCGCCGTGCTCGGCATCGTCGTTTCGGCTGTGGCACAGGTCGATTCCGCCAACGAATGCCAGGTCAAGCTCGGGCCGTCCGGGATGGCGCAACACGGCGAACTTCTGGTGATGCGACCCGCCGGGCCGCACTCGCATGTCAAGCAGGCATTCACCGCCGGCGGCCTCTAGCTGCTCGCCGAGATGGCGATTCTCCTGCTCGCTGAAGGCGAACCGATCCAGGTGCGAGCGCCAGATCAGGCCTTTCACCACTACGCCGCGCCGCGCCGCCTCGCACAGCACGCGCGAGACCTCCGTGCCGGGCCCGTCCAGCAGTTGGTCCGGATCGCCTCGCCAATCGGTGAACAGCAGCAGATCCCCGGACCGCATGGCTCGGACGGAACGCAACAGTTCCGGGAAGTAGGCCGCGCCATGCACCAGCGGGCGCACGTCGTTTCCGGATGTCCATGCGGCACCGTCGCCGTGGCGGCGATCCAGGATCGTGGCGGGATTGCCCCGTTCCGCCGAGCTCAGCAACCAGTCGAGGACGGCCATCGCTATATCTAAGCCCGATCGGCGCGGTACTACGAGGGCTATCGTCCGACTGTGCAGCCGTTGCGGGTGGTGTTCGCCGACGACAACTACCTCGTTCGCGAGGGCGTTGCGGCCCTGCTCGCCGAGGTCGACGAGATCGACCTGGTGCAGACGGTTGCCGATCCCCATTCGTTGCTCAAGGCGGTAGCCGAGCAGCATCCGGACGCGGCGCTGACCGACATTCGGATGCCGCCGACGTTCAGCAACGAAGGCATCGTTGCGGCCAAGCAGATCCGGGCGACGCACCCGCAGGTCGGCGTGGTCGTCCTGTCGCAATATGTCGAGCAGGAATACGCGTTCGAGCTGCTGTCTGCGGGCGTCGAGGGAATGGGCTACCTGCTCAAGGAACGCGTGTCGCGGCTGGACGATCTCGTACGTGCGCTGCAGGAGGTCGCCCGCGGTGGTTCCGTCCTCGACCCGAAGGTGGTCGAGGGCCTGCTGGCGCGCAAATCGCGAGAGGCGAGTTCGCCCCTGGCCGCGCTGACCGATCGCGAACGCGAGGTTCTGCAGCAGATGGCGATGGGACGTACGAACATCGCAATTGCATCGGCCCTGTTCATGAGCGAACGCGCCGTCGAGAAACACATCGGCTCGGTGTTCCAGAAGCTCGGCCTGGTCGAGGAAGGCACGGTCAACCGGCGGGTGATGGCCGTCCTCGCGTTCCTGAAGGCTGCTGAGTCCACATAACGCAAAGCAACGGCGGCACCTCGAGCTGCCTCGAAGGTGCCGCCGTCACGGGTGATTGTCAGTCGGTGACCACCGCCTTGAGCACGTCGACCTTTGCCGCGCTGCGGCTCGGGCCCAGCGCCGCGAGCACACCGGCGACTCCGGCCAGCGCGACGTAGAGCACCACCTGCGGACCGGGCACGACGATCGACGTGATGCCGTCGTCCTTCAACGCCCGCGCCAGCGCCACGCCCACTCCGATGCCGAGGGCCGCCCCGGCGATGGCACCGATGAAGGAGATGACCACGGATTCCCACCGGACCATGGCCCGCACCTGCCCGCGTGTCATGCCGACCGCACGCAGCAGGCCGAGCTCACGCGTGCGCTCGTACACCGACAGTGCCAGGGTGTTGACGATGCCCAGCAGCGCGATCAGCACCGCGAGCAGCAGCATGACCGTCACGAAGATGAGCAACTGGTTGATGAAGCCGCCGGTGTCCTTCTCGTACTCCTTCTGGGTAAGGATCTTCGCGTCCGGATGGGTGACCAGCGCGGCGGCAATTGCCTTCTGCACGTCGCCCTTGTTCGCCCCCGGTGTGAGCACGACCAGCCCGGCGGTGTCGAGCCGGACCCCGTCCTGGGCCGCCTGGGTCGCAACGCTCAGGATGTAGTCGCTGTCGATGAATCCCGTCTTGCGGTCGTATATGCCGACGACGCGCAGATTGTGCTTACCGGTCGAGGCAAACTCGGCGGGGACGACGCTGCCGACCGTCCAGTGATGCTTGTCCGCAACGGACTTCTGCACGAGCACTCCGTCCGTGCCCAGGTTGGCGGGATTCCCGGCCGACACGTCGAGATCGAGGACCTTGTCGACCGTCGCGGGGTCGACCGACGCGTAATCGCTGCCCGTGCCGGCGAATCGTGCTGTGCCGAACCCGGTGGGCGACACCGTCTCGACGCCGGGCACCCGGGCGACATCCCTGGCCACCTCGGTGCTGAAGCCCATCCCGCCGATACTCGCCCGGGCCAGGAACAGGTCGGCCTTCGTCGAGCCGCCGAGCACGTCGCCGACAGACCCCTTCAGCGACGACGCGAACACGCTCACGCCGATCACCAAAGTGAGCCCGACCATCAGCGCGGCGGCCGTGGATGACGTCCGCTTGGGGTTACGCATAGCGTTCTGCCGGGCTAGATCGCCCGTCACGCCACGCAGCGAGAGCGGCCAGCCGAGCGCGCCGGCCATCGGGCGCACGGCGAGTGGGCCGAGCGTCGTGACGCCGATGAGCGCGGCCAGAATGCCCAATCCGACCAGTTTCATGCCGCCGTCGCCGAACAGGCCGAGCGACAGTGAGACGAGGCCGAGCCCGAGGACGACCGAACCGATGACGGCACGCCTTCTCGACGGACGCCCCGAGCCCGGCGCCGCCTCACGCAACGCCTCCACGGGGAGCACCTTCGTAGCCTTGCGGGCCGGAAGCACGGCAGCCACGACCGTCACGATCGTGCCGACGAGCAGCGGCACGATGATCGTGTGAGCCTGCAATTGCGTGGACGTCGTCGGCAACGTGAAGCCGATTGCGTCCATCAGCGCGGTGAGCGCCTTCGCCACGCCGACGCCCAGCACGATGCCGATCGCGGACGCACCGATACCCAGCAGCAGCGCCTCGGTGAGCAGGCTGCGCATCACCTGGCGCCGGGTGGCTCCGACGGCCCGCAGCAGTGCGATCTCACGGGAGCGCTGGGTCACGATCATCGTGAACGTGTTCCAGATGATGAAAGACCCTACGAACAAGGCGATTCCGGCGAACACCGAGAAGAGCACGGTGACGAAGCCGAGGCTTCCCTTGACCTCGTCGGAGAACTCCTTCGATATCGCCGTACCGGTCAATGCCTCGGTGCCCGCAGGCAGCGTCGCGTTGAGCCGGCCGGCCAGCGTCGCCTCGCTCACGCCGGGCACAGCGGCAACGTCGATCTGATCGAACGTTCCGGGTGTGCCGAGTACGTGCTGCGCAGTGTTGATGTCGAAGTACGCAGTGGTCGAGCCGCCGAGGTTCTTCTCGCCGCCGAACGTTGCGGTGCCGACGACGGTGAACGTCCTCGTCGGCCCGTGGAACAGGATCTTGATCGGCGAGCCGAGGGCGATGTGGTGCGAGTCGGCCGAACTGGCGTCGATCACTACCTGATCGGCTCCGGTCGGGGCGTGCCCGGTACGCAGCTTCACGTCGCCGCGAAGGCCCACGTCCGCAGGCATGCTGGCGCCCAGGGTGGGCGCGCCGCCGCTCGTCAGGATCGCCTTGCCGGCGTTGTCGGTCAGCAGCGCGTAGCCGCCGACGTTTCCGGCAGCCGCCCGGACGCCGGGCACCGCATTGACCTGATTGAGAACGGCCGCCGGGATGGGCTTGTGCGAAGTGTCCGCTGCGCCGGAGTAGGCCGACTCCATCCGCACGACCGCATCGGTGCCCTTGGAGATCTTGGTGAACAGCTGGTCGAATGCCTTCTGCATGGTGTCAGTGAGAATCAGCGTGCCGGCGAGGAAGGCTACGCCGAGCGCGATCGAAGTCGTGGTGAGCGCGAGACGCAGCTTGTGTGCCAGCATCGCCCGCACGGTGGCAAGCAGCATGAGTCAGTCCCCCAGGTGTTTCATGTAGTCCAGGACGGCTCCCGCGGTCGGGTCGGTCATCTCGTCGACGATCCGGCCGTCGACGAGGAACAGCACCCGGTCGGCGTAGCAGGCGGCGGCGGCATCGTGGGTCACCATCACGACGGTCTGGCCCAGCGCCTTGACCGCGCGCTGCAGGAATCCGAGTAGCTCGGCTCCGGAACGGGAGTCGAGCGCTCCGGTCGGCTCGTCGGCGAACACGATCTGCGGACGGCTGGCGAGCGCACGCGCCGCAGCAACGCGCTGCTGCTGCCCGCCGGACAGCTGGGTCGGCCGGTGCGTTACGCGATCGGTGAGCCCGACCGTCTCGATGATCGACTGCACCCAGTACTCGTCCGGCTTGCGGCGAGCGATTCGCATCGGCAGCACGACATTCTCCGCCGCGGTCAGCGTCGGCAGCAGGTTGAACGACTGGAAGATGAACCCGACCTGGTCGCGGCGGAGCAGGGTGAGGGCCTTGTCGCGCAACCCGGTGATCTCGGTGTCGCCGATGTAGATCTCGCCGGATGTCGGCCGGTCCAATCCGGCGAGCACGTGCAGCAGTGTCGATTTGCCCGAACCCGAAGGACCCATGATCGCGGTGAATTCTCCCGCGTGCAGGGAGACCGTGACGTCGTCGAGCGCGACGACGGTTGCGTCGCCCTCGCCGTACTGCTTGCTCACGTTCAGGGCGCGCGCGGCGGACGTACGAGTCGGGGTGGAGTGGGAAACGGTGGTAGTCATGGCAGCTCCCGGTCAGCTCTGCACCGCACGGTGGCGCGGTTCCCGTTCAGACAAGGCGATTCCCGGCCGCGAACCGATCGGGCCGGGCGCCCTCTTGGCTGGGGTTGACCGCACGGTTTCGGCGGCCATCCGGGGGGGTTGGCCGCACGGCGACCCCGTGGGTCGCCCGTTCAGCACGGCATTTGCCGTCGGTGTAGGGCAAAAGCGAGTGCGAGCGTGGTTCGAGCCGAGACATCGGAGTAGCTTGCGGGCAACACGCAGTAATGCATTGCAGCCGTTGCACCTGGCTGCTGCGTTCGGGGACGGGGAACCTGCAGCGTTCGCATACCTGCGTGGCCGGCAAGCTACGCCGGGGGGTCGCCATGACCGCGTCGGGCTCGTGGATCGTGCGGCCGAACGTTGCTGTCCTCGGCCTGCTGGCGGTCATGGGGGTCAGCGTCGGATTGTTCGCCCTCGCCCACGGTGGTGCCGCTTCGATTGATTCGTGGGACGTTCTCGAGACTCTGGTCGGCTGGGCATTCGTGGGTAGCGGCCTGTACGCGTGGCATCGCCGACCGGCCAATCGCCTCGGGCCGCTGATGCTCGTCACCGGGCTGGTGTGGCTGATCGGCCGCGCGTTGCGGCAGGTCGCGATTCCCATCGCGTTCACGAGCGGTGCATGGATCGGGGATCTGTGGACCGTCGCGTTCGTCTGGATGTTGCTCGCATTTCCTGACGGCCGGCTCAATTCCGCCTTCGATCGCGTCGTGCCGGCCCTCATCGTCATCGTCGTCGGTCCGTTGGAGCTTGCCTGGCTGCTGTTCTGGACGCCGTCGGACGGACCCGGTAACGCCTTGCTCGCATGGGACAACGATCGGGTGGCCGGGGGCATCGACACTGCGCAACGGATCGTGGTCGCCGGTGCAACGGTGGTCCTGGCTGTCGTCTTGTCGAGGCGGTGGTTCGCGGCGTCCAAACCGCTGCGGCGCGCCCTGCTGCCCGTGCTCGCCGGTGCCGCAGCGTTGCTGCTGGGCGCCGCGCTGAGCGTCCTCGACAAGGTCGGCGTGAGCGCGCCCGCCGTGCGGTGGATGCTGCTGCTGGCCTTCACCGCGATTCCCGTTGCGGTGATGGCCGGCGTCGTGCGATCGCGGCTGGCCCGGGCCGGCGTGGGCGCACTCGTGCTCGACCTGCAGGCCGAACCGACACAGGTCGACCTGCGCGCCTCGATGGCCCGCGCCCTCGGCGATCCGACGCTCGAGGTTGCCTACTGGTTGCCGAAGCATTCCTACTACGCCGACGCGGACGGCAAACCGGTCGATCTCTCGACCGACGTCCGCGGACGCTCGACGACGACCATCGACCGCAAGGGCGCGCCCATCGCGGCGCTCGTGCACGATGCCTCACTCGACGACGAGCCCGAACTGCTCAACGGCGTCGTGGCGGCCGCGGCCATCGCCTTGGAGAACGGCCAGTTGCACGCCGAACTGCACGCGCGCCTGGAGGATCTGCAGGGTCTGCAGGCACGCGCGCATGACGCAGGGGAGACCGAGCGCAAACGTCTCGAACGCAACCTGCACGACGGCACGCAGCAGCGTCTGATCGCCCTGTCGATGGAGCTCACCCTGCTCGAGCGACGCATCGGTGCCGACCCGGATGTCGCGTCGCGGCTCGAACACGCGCGCAACGAACTCGCGACATCGCTGACCGAGCTTCGCGACGTCGCGCGCGGTCTGCATCCGGCCCTGCTCACCGTGCAGGGCTTGCCGGCCGCCCTGGAATCCATCACCGGGACGAGCGCCGTGCCGGCCCGCCTCACCACCGACGTCAGGACCCGGCTGCCCGAGCGGGTCGAGGTGGCCGCGTATTACGTCGTATCGGAGAGCCTGGCCAATGTCGGCAAGCACGCCCATGCCACGTCGGCGTCGGTGAAGGTCGTCGACGCAGGCGCCGCGCTCGACGTCGAGGTCGCCGACGACGGAGTCGGGGGCGCCGACGTGAACAAGGGATCTGGCCTGCGGGGACTGCGCGATCGCGTCGAGGCGCTCGGCGGCACGTTCGTGGTCACCGGCCCGCGCAGCGGCGGGACCCGGATCTGCGCCACGATTCCGTACGCCTGAGCGCCGACGCGACGGACCCAGAGCAGCGGCTCAGCGTGCGCCTCGAACGCGACGGCGCACGCTGAGCCGGAGACACGTCAGTGGTGCCGGGTGAAGACCGGCCACATCGGAACCACGCCACCGGCGGTATCGCCCGCGTGACCGATGTGCCCGAGGTGCCAGTTGTCCTCGATCGTCGTCAGCAGCGAGTAGTGGTTGTACGGGGTGTGGTCGACCAGGCCGCGGGGCCCGGACGGGCTGACCACGATGGCCGGGATCAGGCCGCCCCCGTACGTACCACCGGGCCACGTCGCGCTGATGCGCGCGTCGCCGGCTGGGACGTACGGCGAGTCGCAGCAGCCATCTGCGTTCTCCCAGCCGCCGGTCTCGCTGTTGCCGGTGAAGTCGTTCTCGTCGGTGACGATGACGATCGCCGAGTGGCTGGTCCACGCCTTGGAGCTCGTGATCGTCTCAACGGCACCCTGCACGAACATGTCGGCCTTGTGCTTGAGCGCGGCGTCGTTGGCGTCGTCCTTGGCGCTGCCGAACGGGCAAGGCGTCTCGGGGTGTCCCGGCACCGCGACGGACACGCCACCGTGCATGTCGTTGCACTGGTTGGGCGTGATCCACACGAACTGCGGCGCGTGCCGGCTGTTCAGATCCGCGCCGAGCTGGGTGTAGTCACGGACATGGCTCATCCGCGCGGCATTGGTCTTGACGTCGTCGAACAGGACGAACGGGTTGTGCTTCTTGGCGTAGAGCTGCACGAGCGTGCCGTCGGCGAGGGTCGGACCGAACCGGTCGAGCTTGTTCGCCGGCAGCGTGTCCATGTAGGCATCCCAGCTGATGTGGTGCGACTCGAGCTGGTCGACGAGGTTCGTGCGATCGAAGTTCACGACGTTCTGGTCGTTGTCGTCCTGCAGCCCGAAGTTGTCGCCCGCGACGGTGGCGATGTAGTTGGGCATGGAGGGGTGCGTGACCCCGAAGTACATGTCGGCCATCGCGTACTTGTGCGCGAGGCTCGTCAGGTACGGAGCGTTGACGTCGTCGATGACGCTGGACTGCGAGTGGTTCTCCAGCATGATGACGAAGACATGATCGAGCCTGGCGCTGTTGTCTGAGTGGTGATCGGGACTCGCGGGTGTGGCCCCAGCGGCAGCAGCCACGGCCAGCACGGCAGCCGCGGCCGCCGTACCTACCGCGATACCACGAGTACGCAGACGCATGATCCCTCCTTAACTGCGAGGCCGACGAGATCAACGGCCGTCGATGACCGTCACGTCAGCTCTCGACAAGACGCGGGCAGTCAATCGCCCGCCTCGGCGCGCGTCAATGGCAGTTCTGGCCAACTCGGGCGGTGTGGGACGCCCGCACATGCACAGCGTGGCGCTTCGTCACGAGCTCGGGCGAGCTCGCACGAGTTCGGTGATCGCGGCGAGTGCGCGGTCGACGTCGGCGTCGTCGTTGTACGGGGCGAATCCGAGCCGAACCGCGCCGGTGTCGCCGAGCCCGAGCACGCGTGCCGGCTCGATGGCGTAGAAGGAGCCGGCCGGGGCGTTGACGCCGGCCTTCGCAAGATGAACCTGCACGTCGGCCGGTGTGTGGCCGTCGATCGAGAGCAGCAGGGTCGGGGTACGGCTCGCGGCCCGCGAGTAGAACACCACCCGGTCGAGCGCGGCCAGCTCCTGCTCGATTCGCCGGCGCAGGCGATCTTCGTGTTCCTCGACCGCTTCCGAGGATGCCTGCAACCGCTCCCGCCGGGTGCCTTCACCCGAAGCGAGTCCGGCGAGGAAGTCGACGGCGGCGGCAGTGCCGGCGAGCAGCTCGTAGGGCAGCGTGCCGAATTCGAACCGCTCCGGCACCTCGTTCGTCGAGGGCAGCAGCTTGTCGGGCGTGAGGGTCTCGAGGAGGTCCGGGCGGGCGGCCAGCGCGCCGAGGTGTGGCCCGCAGAACTTGTACGGCGAGCAGACGAAGAAGTCAGCGCCGAGCGCGGCGACGTCGACGAAGGTGTGCGCCGTGTAGTGGACGCCGTCGACATAGAGCAGCGCGCCCGCGGCGTGGACGATCTGGGCGATCTCGCGCACGGGTGGCCGCGTGCCGATCAGGTTGGACGCGGCGGTGACCGCGACGAGCCGGGTGCGTGCGGAGACGACCGCGGCGATGTGGTCGGCCGTGAGTTCGCCGGTGCCCGGATCGAAGTCGGCGAAGCGAATCGTCGCCCCGGCGGCGGCTGCGGCCTGGACCCAGGGCCGGATGTTGGCGTCGTGGTCGAGCCGGCTGACCACGATCTCGTCGCCCGGTGCCCAGTCCTTGGCGAGCGTCCGGGAGAAGTCGTAGGTCAGCTGCGTCATGCTGCGGCCGAAGACGATTCCACGCGGATCGGCGCCGAGCAGATCACCCATCGCGCTGCGGGCGGCGTGAACGACATCGTCGGCGCGCCGCTCGGAAGCCGTGACGCGACCCCGGTTGGAGATTGCCGACGTCAGCGTCTCGGCGACGGCGTCGGCGACCGCCTGCGGAACCTGCGTTCCGCCCGGACCGTCGAAGTGGGCCGCGCCCTCACTGAGTGCCGGGAATTGTTTGCGGACCGCCTGAACGTCGAGACCCATGGCGCCTGACCCTACATTTCCGGTCCTGCGCCGGGTGCCGGAACGGGCGGCTACGCGGAATCGCCCATTCGCCGGGAGATCGCGGGGGATGCCTCAGTGGCGCCGACGGTGCAGTGCAGCCGAGACGTCGCGCTCGACCTCGATGCGCGCCCGGTCGCGGGCGTCGGCGAAGTACCCCTGCGGGTCGGTCAGCATCTGATCGGCGCGGTCGTCGTAGTCGCCGCCCAAGTGATTTGGCGAGCCGGCTCCGGGCCGGTGAAGCAGTTGGCGGGCCTCGCGGTCGGCGAGTTCGTCGTCTCCGGAATAGGCGATGTGCACCGCGTCCGGCCAGACCGCCCGCATCGTGGCCAAAACGCCGGTGCCCGCCGGCCCGACGCTCGGCTCGATGTGATGCGTTACGGCGGTGAGGTCCAGTCGGCGAAACCGGATCTGGTCCGCGACCAGATGGATCGCGCCGTCCAGGTCGGTGGGCGCCGGACGCATCACGACCGGCACGCCGTCAACCACGCATCGAGTGCGGGCCTCACCCACGCCCTCCAACCGGATGCGCAGGCGTACCGCGGGGTCGCGCACGACGGCCGTCAGCGACGACGTGCCGACACGTACCGTGAGGACCGTCGTCACAGATTGCTTCATGGTGCTCCCGTTCGTCCGCATACCCCTTCCAGCGCACCGCAGACACCCCTACCTTGGTCAGGGGCGAATGTCCTGTCTGCTAAGGCCGTTCGCAACCGATCAGCAGCCGGTTCAGACCGTGAGCAGGCCACAGGACCTGGCCAGAGCCCGGATCAGGTCGCGCTGCGCGCACAGCTGGTCGTGCTCGGCGTGCCAGCGAGCCAGCTTGTGGCGCTGCCAGCTGTGCGGTTGGCGCGAGATCCACGCGTCCCGTGCGAATGCCCAGCAGGCGTCCTCGACCACGATGACCGACAACAGGCGATCGTCGAGCACGGCCGATCCGTTGACGGAGGTGCCCACCGAGGACAGGAACAGCCTGATGTCGGGAGCGCCGGGTGGTAGCTGAGCGTCCATCTCGAACCTCGCAGGACTAAGCAGATGACGAGTCACGGTCGGTTCGGCCAGGTCGTCCCGAGCGAACCAGCGATTGCGCTCTTCCAGATTCCTCAACCGGCCGCCCCGCCGCTATGGACGAAAGACCTGTCCGTTTCCGCACTTCGGCCCGACTCGGACGGCGCGTGTTGCCACGATCGGGACTTATGACTCTGGGGAGCCACCCGAGCCTGCGGCGAAGATCGCGCTAGAGATTGGTCGCGGCCGGTCCAGCCGCGCGTTGCCGAGGGGGTTCGATGTCAGCTCGACAGCGTCTGTTCCATGGCCGCTGATCGGCCGTCTGCACCCTCGGCCGAGGATGTGCCCGACGGCTATCCGCGTGACCTGGAAGCCCGCCTCACCCTCGCCGACGGGCGCTCCGTGTTCGTCCGCCCGATCGTTCCGGCTGACGTGGATGCGCTGCGCGTGGCGGTCGAGAACGCCGATCCGCAGACCATCCATGACCGCTTCCTGGGCGGGCGGGCACCGACCGATCCGCCCACGTTGCAGCGCTTGACGACGCTCGACTACGTCCACCGACTGGCCCTCGCCGCTTTCGGCCCGGACGGCACCGGGGTCGCAATCGCCCGGTACGAGGGCACCGCGGGCAGCGACCTTGCCGACGCGGCCGTGGTCGTCGACCCCGGGTGGCGGCGGGTCGGTCTCGCCAGCCGGATGCTGCGAATGCTTGCCGACGCCGCACTCGCGCGTGGAGTCAGACGATTCAGCGTGACGTCCTACGCCGACAATGTCGACGTGCACGACATCCTGGCGCGCTCCGGGCTCTACCGCATTCGATCGGGGACGGGCGAGGTGGTCGAGGATGTCGTCGCGCTCGACGGGCAGTTCACCCAGTCTGACCAGGCGCCGGGGCAAACCCGGCCGGACAACGAATCCGACCGCTGAGCGTGCCACTCGGACCGCCGGCCCGCTGGCCCGCTGGCCGCAGGCGGAGCGGTCCGCGCGGGTGGGCACTTGGGCGCTGGGTGGGCACTTGTAAGTGCCCACCTGCGGCCCAACTGCCCACCTGCGGGCCGGGGTGGCGGTTTTCGGCGATGGGTCCAAAGACCCTGGTCTCGTCGCACCGTGCAGGCTGATCATGAAGAGCGTCCGCCTTGCGTATGCGTAGGAACCTCAGGTGACGCCATGACAATGGTGCGTGGACGACCGGACGCCGCCCCGCCGCCCGACCCGAAGCCGGTTGGCCTGCTCCGGCCGATCCTGGTCGTTCTCGCGGTGATCGCGATAGTCGTCGCAATAATTCTTGTCATCGAGGCGAACGGGACACATCGCGTCCGCTCCGCGCCGGCGCCGACGGTGAAAGCGACCGCGACCGCCGTGTGGCAGTGAACGCGGCAAGAGCTGCGCAGTTGCGGGCCGCCTGGTCTGCATAAGTCCAGGCTTGTCGCCGGACATGACGCGCAGGGCGTGACAATTCATGCCGGCAACGTGAGGCGGCAATGATCGAATCGGTGACGTTCGACCCTGGTTGACCCGACCTATGACCCATGAGGCTGGTGTTGTGGAGGTGCGTCATGACTGCCAACGAAGCCGCGGTCCTTCAGGTCACCGTTCAGGGCGACATCGACCAGCACACCGCCGATGACGCTCGCACCAAGATCCGGGCCCTGACGCGTTACGCCGGCCACCCGATCGCGCACGCGCGCGTCCGGATCAGCGAGCGGCGCAACCCGGCGATGTCGCGGCCATTCCTTGCCCAGGCGACCCTGAGCATGCGCGGCCAGCCGGTACGGGCCCAGGTCGCCGCCACGACGGCGCGCGAGGCCCTCGACGCCATCTACGACCTGCTTCGACGCCAGTTGATCGCGCACGCCGAGCACTGGGAGGCACGCCGCGGCGGATTCGCGCTTCCGCAGGAATGGCGGCACGACAGCGACCCGGCGCACCGCCCGGACTACTTCCCGCGGCCGGAGGCGGAGCGAGAGATCGTCCGGCGCAAGACGTTCGCGTTGCCACTGTCCACAGTGGACGATGCTCTGTTCGACATGCAGATGATGGACTACCGGTTCCACCTGTTCACCGAGACCGGCACCTGCCAGGACAGCGTCACGTACTACGCGGACGATGGCGCGCTGCGGCTCGCCCAGCAGCGACCGGCGCCCGACCAGATCATCGCCGGGGAGGTCGCGTTCGAGGTGAGCCCGCACCCGGCGGTGCAACTGGCCGTCGACGATGCGCCACGCCAACTCGACCTGTCCGGGCGCCCGTTCCTGTTCTTCCAGGACGCGGGCCAGGACGAGGGGCGCGGCCGGGGCCACCTGCTCTACCGCCGTTATGACGGCCACTACGGGCTGATCACCCCGGCGTGGGAGGCAAGCTCGGTCGAGGACAGGCCCTAGCGACGGACCTAAGGCCCGCCCGCGGTGGGACCTGCGCCACTGGGGGCACGGGGGTTCCAGGAGCACTGTGAAAAGTGCCGGGGAAACCCGGCGGCACTCCCGGGGCGAACATGCTGACCGGCTAGCACGTCACGCCGTGATTGACCCAACGTCACAAGACGGGGAGTTCGTCCCACGGGAGTGCCTAAATCCCAGCCTCGATCGTGCAACTCCCGGCGTCGCCACGACGCCAGAAGTTGCACGATCTTGGCCGCAATCGCGGTATTGAGGGCAATGGACTTCCTAGGTGCTCGGTGCGATGCTGCGCGGCACCATTCCCATCAGCCGACGCCCTCGACGGAAAGTAGGTGACAGGATGCGCATCGTCCGGTCGAAGATCGGTGCCGCCACGGCGGCGACCGTGGGCATTATCGTTCCATTCGCCGCCGTTCCCGCTTATGCGCACACGACGAATTCCGCGAATTCGCTGCATGTGGTCAGAACATTGTCATCGGACTTTGTCGGCCCGCTGCAATTCGCGGTTTCCGGCAGGAGCGTGTACGTCGCCGACTCGTTCACCTCGACCCTGAACCTCATCGGCCGCAGCTCGCCATTGGCCACCGGCCCCGATCCCGATACCGGCGGCGACATAGCCGGCGTCGCAGTCGACCCCGGTCGCCGGGCGCTCGCGTACACATCGTCCAACGGCGACCACTCGTCGACGAAATTGACAATCTTGCAGCACGGCAAGAAGCCGGTAGTGGCCGACCTTTCCGGCTTCGAGGCGAAGCGCAACCCGGACCAGATAAACAAATACGGGATCAAGAACCCGAGCCAATGTGTAACGGATGCGCTCGAGCCTTTGGATATTCCGGTCAACTACCGCGGCCTGGTCGACTCGCATCCGTATTCGGTGACCGCGATCGGTGGCGGCTCGTGGGCGGTTGCCGATGCCGGTGGAAATGACATCGTCAAGGTCGACCGGCACGGACATGTCTCATTGATCGCGGTATTGCCCAGTCAGCCGGTGACGATCACCGCGGCATTCGCCGCATCGCAGAAATTGCCCGACTGCGTGGTGGGCGTGACGTACCGGTTCGAGCCGGTGCCGACCGACGTCGAGGTCGGGCCGCACGGCACGCTGTACGTGACCACGTTGCCCGGCGGCCCGGAGGGACCTGACGCCGGCAACCTGGGCAGCGTCTACCGGGTCGATCGCTGGGCACACGTGCGCAAGATCGCCACCGGATTCGCCAGCGCGACGAACCTCGCGATCGATCGCCACGGTGACATCTACGTCGCCGAACTCGGCGCCGGGACCCTTTCCAAGGTGTACCACGGCAAACCGAGGCCGGTCCTGACGCTTCCGGGAGTGGTTGCCGTCGAGTACGCGAACGGTCAGCTGTACGCCTCGACCGCACCCCTCGTCACAGGCGGCAACGGGCCCGGAAGCGTGTACCTGCTAGGAACCTGAAAGCGGGGGTTATAGCCCGGCCTGCGCACCAGCGAGCTGCGGGGCATCGCGAACCTCGTAGTAGAGCACCGCGAAGTTGAGGATGTCGTCGATGTGCGGCAGCAGGTCGGGCAGGTACTGGTTGACCGTATTGCGCACCGCCGCGAGGAAGTCGTGGTATTGGCCCGTGTGCCCACGCACGAACGGCTCGAGCGTGCGGATCAGTTCGTAGTTGCTCGCAATGTCGAGCGCGGCCAACGCTTCGTCGAGCGGAGCGGTCGAGCCCACCGGCGCCAGGACCCGGCTGACGTAGGTGACGCGGTGCAACACCCGCCAGGCGGCCGGCCGCTTGCCGTCCTGTTTCGCCTGCCGCAGCGCGGCTGCAGCTGGGTCGTCGCTCTGCGCCAGCCAGATCGGGTCGACGACCTGATTGAAGAACGCGTCGTAGTTGTCGCTGCGCGGAGCGAGGTAGAACGTCAGCCACCGGTAGGCGTCGACCTTGCCCGGTGCCTTGACGTGCTTGCCGGTGCCGTCGACGGTCGTGATGTCGGATTCGCCGTCGGCGACGACGTCCACCTCGAACGAGTGCTCCGAGTCCAGCGTCTTGGTGACCGAGAGATCCAGGTGCCCGCCGAACATGGCCGAGAGTTCGAACGTGACCGCCGCGCCGAAGATCGAGACGTCGGCGGTGACCGTGCCGCCGGCCAGGCCCTGGAAGTGGTACGAGCCGCCGACGCTCTCGTCGTAGGTATCGAGCGCTGAGGTGGACTCGGCGTACTGGCCGCCATCAGCCGTCCACACATAGTTGTTGACGAGATCGCGTTTGACCGGCGCCACCATGTCGGGCAATTGTCCGCCGGAGAGCTGGTTCGGGTCGACGCTGTGCTGGGCGTACAGCGTCGACAACTCCTGTTCCTGACGCTCGATCTGCGCCTTGAGCCCGTACGCCTCGATCGGTTTGAAGTAGCTGACGTCGGAACTGGGCGAGCCGGCGTTGGGGTAGTCCGAGTCGTTGAATCCGCCGACCTTCCCGTCGAGCACGCCCTGTTTCGTGTAGTGCGGGTCGATCGGGAAGGTGATGATGTTGTAGTCCTTGGGGATGTCGGGATTCGGCATCATCTCGTAGGCAACGAGGGTTCCGGTGTGCGCCAGCCGCAGTGCGAACACGTCCGCGGTCTGCGATTGCACGAGCGCGAAGCCGATGTTGTTCGGCACGTACCGGGCGCCGATCTCCTGGTGCGCCGGGGTGGTCTCCTTGTTCCCGGTGAGTTGCAGCGCACTCACCTTGGTACGTGTCGTGCCCTGGCTGGTGGTCGTGTCGTTCAGCCACGACAGCGACGTCTCGAAATTCGCCTTGCCGGTGAAGGAGACGCCGGTGTCGACCGCCGAGGTGAGCTCGACCTCGCCGACACCTACGCCGAGCGGTGCCTCGATCTCGATCAGGCCGGCGAACGTCTGCACATCGGCACCTTCACCGCCGCTGAGTTCGAACGTGGCATTGAACCCGGAGTCCCGCGTCGAGGCATACGTGTAGGTCGTCGTCGTGGCGTCGGTCAGGCTGACCGATGCGGTGCCGGTGTAGCTGTCCTGGACGGTGAGGTTCTCACTCGGCACCGGTGGCGCGCCTTCGAGGTAGCCGATGAGCTGCGGGTCGAACTGCGCCTGCCCGACCCACTGCGTGGTGAGGTCGCCGACCTTGAACCCGGTGACGAGATGCCACGCACCGGCGACATCGACGTACGCGTAGCAGCGCTTCAGGACGCCCGCCGTCGTACCCGAGGCGTCAAGTTGCAGCTCCGCATACTCGGCCGCCACCGGAGAACTGTTGATGACGCCGTTGAATCTGGTGCGCAGGCCCAGCACGGCGTTGCGGGCCAACGGGGTGTCCTCACCGATCGGCGCGGTCGAAAGTATCCATCCGCCGCCGGTGACGATCAGGTCGTTGCCGCGCAGACCGGAGTCGTCGAGCATCGCCCCGGCGTCGAACGGGTAGTAAGCGACGAGGTCGGCTGCCTCACCGGTGAGCCGGCCGAACAGGTTGTCCTGTATCTCCTCGGCGGTCCTGGTCACCCGCCAGATCCGCAGCTCCTCGAGCTGGCCGGCGAAAAAGTGCGAGGGCGTCGAATTGCCAAGCGCGCCAACGGTGAACTGCTGGTCGGCAGGCGTCAGCGACGTCGGATCGAGCGACGTCGTGGCCACCGGCTCACCGTCGATGTAGGTGACCAGCGCGGAGCCGCGGCCGTCCGGCGTGTGTACCCACGACACCTGGCCGTGCAGCATCGCGTCGCGGCTGCCCTTGCTGTCGGACGCGATGTTGCCCTGGCCGTCCTGCATGCGCCACCACGAGACGAGGCCGACCTCCTTGCCGGTGATTGCCGTGCTGACCACCGACGCCTCGCGGGCGGCGCTCCACAGCCGCACCTCGGACAACGCGCCGCGCAGCCCCATGGTCACCGAACCGGGCCCGAAAGCCCGGCCGATCAGCGTGCTGCCGAGGCTCGATCCGACGTCGGGGCCGTTGTATCGCTGGACTGCTCCGACCTGGGCGCCGTCGGCGTAGAACGTGATGTCGTCCCACGACGAGACAACCGCGCTGCCCCCCTTCTGCCCGGCGTTGGAGGTGTCGACCTCGACGTTGTGCCGCCGGGTAACCGCGATGCGCCGGAACGAGTGGGCGCGCAGCACGCCCGGATCGGACGTGAACTGGTGCACGCCGTGGCTCTTGTCTTCGAAGCCGAACACCAGGCTGCCGTCCTGGGAAACCCAGAGCGCGTAGGGCACGTCGTCGTCGGTGCCGTCGTCGAGCACGCCCCGGGTCAGGATGCCGTGTGGCGCCGACATGTCGTCGAGTTGCACGCCGGCTTCGATGGTGAGTTCGCGGCTGAGGTTCAGCGAGGCGGAGTCGCCGGCGTCGAGGTACCCGCCGACGGCGAACTGCACTCCGTAGAACTGCTCGAACGTGGCCGCGATGTGTGTCCACTCATCGGCCGGGATCCACGGCACGGACTCCACGCCCTGATTGCCCACGGTGGCGATGACCGAGTAGACCGGATGCGCCCCGGGGTTCGCGGTGGACAGGCCGATCGGCGCACCGTCATGGCGGCCGGGCGTCCCGTCGCGCATCACCTTGCCGTCGTAGCGCCACACGCCGACCAGCGACTGCTCCGTTCCGGTGAGCGTCGAGTCCATCGTGTCCTTGAGGTCGGCCGCCGTGCGCCCGATGCTCCACAGGCGTACCTCGTCGATGTCACCGACGAAGAGCCGGTCGCTGTTGTGCGAGCCACCGATCGTCCAGCCCGCGGACACCGGGATCGCGCCCGCGGTGTCCGGCGCGGACGCCTCGAGTTGCCCGTTGCGGTACAGGTGCCATGCCGTCCCGTCGTAGACGCCGGCCAGATGCACCCACGTGTTCAGGTCATCGGACGGGATCGGGAAGCTCGCGGTGACCTCGCTGCCGGTTCCGGACCACCGCCCGATCTGGTACGAGCCGCCGGACAGGCGCAGGTATATCTCGGCGGCGGGCGTTGCCGGGCCGCAGGCGACCACGTCGCGCAGGCTGTCGATGGCCGCCGGGCGCACCCACGCCTCGATCGTGATCTGGCCGGTGATCGCGAGGGCCGGCACGCTGGGCAGCGACACGAGGTGGCCCTGAACCCCGTCGAAATGCAGCGCCGTGTTGCGCCGGCGCAGGGCGAGTCCGTACGCCGCCGCACTGCTGTGGTGCACGAGCAACCGGCAGTCGCCGGTGTCGGACGGATTGACCCACGTCTCCATCGACACGTCGCCGGTGACGTCGAACCCGCCCAGGCGGCCGAGCGGCGGCGGCGAGGGCGCCTGCGCCGGGTGCCCGACCGAGCGGGTCGCGGCCGGGCTGACGTCGTGGTCGACGAGCACGCCGCCGTCCATGTAGAGGTAGGCCGACAGGCCGGCCTCGGAGCCGGTGAGACGCCGGCTTATGCCGTCGGTGATCTCCTGGGGGCCGAGCGGCCGGTTCCAGATCCGGATGTCGTCGATGTCGCCGGTGAAGAACCGGTCGTCGCCGTCGGACGTGGTGCCGATGGCCCATCCGGCGGCCACCTCGACCGCGCCAACGGCGTCGACCGTCGACGAGAGCAGCAAGCCGTTGCGGTACAGATGCCACGCGGCGCCGTCGTACACACCCGCGAGGTGCACCCACGTGCCGATGTCGCCGGGCGGGACGGGGCTGGCGGCAAGGTGGTCGGTGCCGTCCCAGGAACCGATCTGGTACTGCCCGTTCGTGATCCGCAGGTACACCTCGCCGTTGGGCTGCATGGTGAAACCGCGAACGACGATGTTGCCGAAGTCCTGCGGCATCGCCGCCGGACGCACCCAGGCCTCGATGGTCACAGCGCCGGTGATGTCGAGTTCCGCGTGGTCGGCCAGCGTCACGCCCGACCGCCCGTCCAGGCGGATCGCGGTGTTGGCGAGTACGCCCGCGCGCGTCGTCTTGCCGTTGAAGTCGATGGTGGTTCCGGGCGGTGCGGCGAACCACTGGCAGGACGGCGTGATGCCGAGCAGCGCGGCGGTGCCGAGTTGGATCATGCCGGACGCGCCGCGTGCGTCGACGCCGACCAGGACCGAGCCCTTGCTCAGGTCGGCACCGGCCCGGGTCGACGTGGCCGACGCGTAGTCGTAGGCGATGCGGTTCAGCGGCGTCCCGTCGGCAATGTTGAGCTGCTGGGAATGCACCTTCACCGACATGTCGCCGCGTGCCGCCGCGGCGGTCGTGGTGAGCACGGTCGCGCCGACCGTTACCAGCGCACCGGCAGGCACCGGCACGTTGAGCGGCGCGGTCAGGTTGAGCGTGCTGGTCTTCTTCGCCGTGGCCGCGACGGTTGCCAGGAACGTCGCCTGCGTCGTGCCGTTCAGGATCGGGGCCAGCAAGGCGATGTCGCGCGGAAGGTCCGTCCACGTCTCGGTGACTCCGGCGTCGCCGGGCAACGTTGCGACGAGGGTGCAGGTGGCGTCGGCCGAACCCACGCTCACGGTCAGCGTTACCTCGTCCATCTCGGCGATCGCCGAGCGCGCGAGGAACGCGACCTCGCCCGTCTCGGCGCCCAGGTGCAGCGTCGCGCGGCCGGTGAACGCGTCGAAGTACGCAAGCAGGAACTGGCCGGCATCGTCGTGGAAGTAGAGCGTGACCCGGCCGAGCGCGCCGTCGACCAGCACCGGTACCCCACTGGCCGGAGCGAAGCCCAGCACGGCGCCCGACGTGGTCAGCCCGGTTGCGTCGATGCCGAGCAACGGCATCGGCAGCACCGTGTCGCCGTTGAGAAGGTGCTTGAGCTGGTCGAGGGTTGCTTGCGCGGCGGCGAGTCGCGTCTGCTCGTCGGCAACCTGCGGCGTGAGCGTCGCGATCGTGCCCGACAGAGTGCTCTGCTGCTGGGTGAGCACGGCCTGGGCCGTCGCGAGCGAGGTCTCGGCGAGCGAGATCAGCTGTTCGAGCAGCGCCCGCTCGACCTGGCCGAAGGACTGGCGCAGCGCGGCGAGGTGGTTGCTGATGCCCCGGTACGACGCGATCGCCGCCGAGACATCGCCGTACTGCGCAGGTACCGGCCCCGGCACCTGCCCGGCAAGCACGGCCGTGATCGCGTCGGCCGCCTGCGTGGCGGCGCTCAGCGCGGACTCGTGCTCGGCCAGCGACTGGGTCAGGTCGGCCACATCGGCGCGGGCGCCGAACAGCTTCGAGAGCACGTCCGCCCCGGTGCCCGGCCCGCCGCCGGGCACGTCGAGTTCGGTGAGCGTGACCTCGCCCGGCGCCTGCGCGAGGGTTCCGTCGACGGCGACGCCGAAGTCGAGCGCGACCATGCTCGAGGTGTCCGCGCCGGTCGGGCAGGTGACCGCGGCGAGCATGACGCGCGCCGCCTGCTTGAGGGGAGCGGGCGGTGAGCCGGCGTACCCGCTGACGGCGTTCTCCTGCTGGAAGTACAGCGTGGCCGCAAGCCCGCCCGATACGGAGCGATCCTGCATCCGCAGCGGGAAGCGTGACAGCCCGGCTGCGGTGGCGATCGGGGCATCGGAGGTTACCCAGGCCGGCCCGTCGAGCAGCCCCTTCGCATAGGTCGCGGCATCCCAGGTCGCAGTGCCCTGGCCCTCGTCGAGGCGCCAGTAGCCGACCAGCCCGGCCTCGAGCCCGGTCAGCGTCGCGTGCCTGCCGGTCTCGACGTCCTGCGTGGACAGGGCCACCGTCCACACCCGCACGTCGTCGACCAGGCCGCCGTAGCCACCGGAGGGTGCGCCGAGTGCGGCAATCGGCGTGGGGCTCGGCACCTGGTTGGCGAAGTCCGAGGACGCGAATCGAACCGTGCCGTTGATGTAGACCTGGAGCAGGCCGGCCGCGTACGTCACGGCGAGGTGGTTCCACGTCGACGGCGACAGAAGCGCCGGCGTCGTGACGTCGTGGAACGCCGTGCCGTCGCCGAAGCCGATGCGCAGGCTCTGCGCATCGCGCAGCCAGATCGACGGCCCGGCCGTCTTGACGTCGCCCGCGCAGGTGACGAGGGCTCGCTCGCCGGTCGCCGCCGCGTCCGGTGCGAGCCAGGCCTCGACGGTGAACTCGGTGCCCGTGGCGCCCGCTCCGTCGAGCGTGACGACTCCCGATCCGTCGGCGGGGAATACCAGCGCCGTGCGCGAGGACGTGCCCTCGGGCAGCCGCGCGACGAGCACCTTCCCGCACACCGCGCTCGGGTCGTCGACGGATGGACGAGGGCAGGTGCCAGGCGCCAGCGCGTACAGGTCCGGGTGGTCGGTGCAGGTCAGCGGCTGGGTGCCCCGGGTGTTGAACAGGCCGTCATCGGTGCGTTCGATGCTGTAGCACCAGATGACGTCGCCGGCTGCGTCATGGGTGAACAGCTGCCAGCGGAACACCTCGGCCACCTGCGTTGGCACCAGCACCGCGGCGAATCGGCCGCTGGTGATCGCCGGGACGAACCGCAGATTCTGGGTCGGCTCGACGAAGGGCACCTTGTTGAGGTCGGCAGCGCCGAGGCTGTCGGTGCGGCCCGCGGGCCGGGTACGGCTGCGGCTGCGCTGGTAACGCACCTCGCGCTTGGGTGCGAGTTGCGTGCCGACGAGGACGAAGCGGTCGACGAGCAGCGTGCCGGCCACAAGGGGCACCTGCCGGCCGTGCTCGTCCAGTACCGGCTGGCCTGCTGCATCGGTTGCGTAGGCCATGTTGGTGCGATCTGCGATCAGATCGGCCGCCGTCGCTCGTGCCTCGTCGGTGGCGTGCGGGTCGAGCAGCGCGAGTTCGGCGGTGGTGACAGCCGACGCGTCCGGTTCGGTGATCGCCTGCCGGAACAGGTAGATGTAGCGCCCGTCGGACACGACCTGGAACGGCGCCGCCGCCGAGAACCGGGCGGTCGTCGACAGGAACGGGTCGAGTTCGTCGGCTCGGACGGTCTGACCGGCCGGTACTGCGGTGACCGTTCCGGCGCGCACCATCGGCAACTGCGCCTGGTCGGCCACCCCGAAGCCGACACTTGCGATCTCGTTCGCGAACGTCAGCAGCTGGGGATTTGGTGACCAGTGGTCGGCATCCTTCGCGCTGGTGGACCCGGCCGGGCTGAAGTCGAGGATCGTGTAGTAGATCCGCCGGTGCTCGTCCATGGCGAACGCGAGAACGACGCCGTTGTGCCGCACCATCGTCGGAAACCGATACGGGCGGTCGGCATAAGTCCGGACGAACGCGTCAGGCTCTGTGGACGTGGTCATGTGGTCCCCCCCAGGAGTCGGATCATTTGTGATCACATAGAGCAGTGGTACATAAGCGCAACGTGCCGTCAAACTAACAGACCAGCGACGAAGATCTTGCTCCATGCAGAGACCGGACCGCAACCGGCGAACCGGCGTCGGGTCGGCAGTTTGGGTGGCCGTTGGGGTCTGCAGTCGGGGTCGGACATCCCGGCGCCGTGCGCTGTGCTGCGCTGCGCGCCGGGGGGTGTTATTGGTGGTGATCATCTGCGGGTTCTGCACCGCCGGCGGTGGGTGATCCGCAGGTGATCAAGCAGATTCAAGGAGCGTTGAGCGCGCCGCGCCCGCTGGCGCCGCCACGCGATTGGTCAGCGACCTTCGAGCGCTCCGGCCCAGCGCCAGTCTCCTTCGGGGCCGAGGAACTCGACGCGCTGAACCTCGCTGTCGAGTTCCTCTTCCTCGCGCGCCCACGCCAGGGCGGCGGCGTGATCGGCGAAGTCACGCTCGTCCATGACATCGCCCATTCCGTCGAGGAATCGGTAGCGCATCTAGCTTGCGCCGCGTTCAGGCGCCATCCCCGGCGCGGAGCGGCTGGCAACGAGAGCCACCGGGCCGGCGAGGCTGTGCAGCACGACGCAGTAGCGCTCGGTGAGTTCGACGACCTTGGCCAACTCGGCGTCGCTCGCCCCGGTGTCGACGACGAGCGTCACCCGGATCTCGCGAAAGCCGACCGGCGCGTCGCGGCTGACACCGAGCGTGCCGCGAAAGTCGAGGTCGCCCTCGACGTCGACTCGGCCGGTATTCAAGCGAACCCCAAGGGCGGTCGACACGGCGCTCAACGTGACGCCGGCGCACGCCGCGAGGGCCTGCAGCAGCAGATCGCCTGAGCAGGCAAGGGTTCCGTCGCCGCCGGTCGCCGGATGAAGGCCCGCGCGCACGATCGCCTGAGCGGTCTGCACCGAGCAACTCACGTCGTCGCCGAGCGTGCTGGATGCGGTCAGCGTGACCAGTGCCGAATCGGCGTCTTCGCGATAAGCCGCTTTGAGGGGCTGCTGGAGCAGCCGAAGCTCAGCACCGTCCAATGTGCGCCACCTTCACCGGCGATAGCGCGGACCGTCGACGTCGGCCGCGACCACGCCGAGTCTGCCCGCCGGATGACGTGCTTGGCCACAGCGACCGGTCGATCGGCACGTTCATCCGGCGGGCGGAGCGTCAGGCGCGGGCCTCGTTGGCGACCTCGAACGCGGTCTCGTCGGGGACGACGGTGAACCCGCCGGCGATGCCCGCCGCCATCTGCGGCAGCAGAATGGCGTCGCGGAACGCTTCCCAACTGGCCTGGGAGTCGTGGACGGCGACGATGGTCCAGCCGTCCTCGGACGGTCCGGCGATATGGAACACCTGCCCGGCTGGCAGGCTCCCGTCGGCTGGATGCACCGCGGCGATCGATGCCTCGTACTGCTGCTGAGTGCCGCCCTTGAACTTGTGCACAACGGCATACGACATTTGACGCCCCCCTTGACGATTGGATCAACCCCGGCTCTTCGCGCCTCCCGAGAACGTCCCGGTGGGGTTCGAGCGGAACGTACGCCGAGCGGGCGCGGCGTGTCGACGGACAAACTTCGTCCGCTCGAGGCACTCATCGGCCACTTCGGGACGAATGCGGGCCGATGGGATCGGGGAAGCGACGCGCAAGGTCCAATACGGCAGCCGCAGATCGTTACGGTCCGACACCGCCCGAGGAGTCCGCGCTGGCACAGCATTGATCATCTCTGATGTAGCCGCGAGTAAAGGCAGATCCAGCAGAGATGATCAAGGCCCCCGATGGGAAGTCGTACTCGGCCTGCTGCTCAAGTCCCTTTCAGACGCCCGCCGCTACGGCTCCTCGACCGCTGATATCTGGTATCTGCGCACATCGGCCACCCGGACCGGCGGAGGCTCGGTGTGGACGTCGTCGGCCGGCACTGCACGGAACGCCGCCAGATGCTCATCGGACTCCCACCGCTCGTAGATGTTGATCCGATTGGGCTCGAGCGGGTCGGGCGACTGGGCGAAGTCCAGGCAACCAGGTGCGCGCCGGGCCATCGCCGTGGCCAGGGCCACCACCTCGAGGTAGGTATCGCGGTCTGCGGGATCGACCCGCAGCGTGCCGGCAATGATGATCATGGTGGCCTCTCGACCACCAGAATGTATCGGCAATCTGCGCCGGTGCGGCGTCAGTTCACGTCCGGGTGGTCGACCAGCTGCAGGCTGTGCCGCCAGAGTTCGGCACGCGCCACGCTGTCGTATGCCTGCTCGTTGGCCCGCGCCTCGCGGGTCCGGTCGTAGAACCGCCCGGTCGTGCCGGCCAGGTCGGGGTCGGCGACGAGCCGGTTCGTGGCCGCGACGCCGTCATCGAGACTGTCGATGTGATGGCCGATCTCGTCGAGAACCATCTTGGTCGGCATGTACGTCGACGGATGCAGGCTGTTGACGGTGACGTCGGTGAGGCGCTCGGCGAGCGTGAATCCCGACATGATCTGGGCGAGCTTGCTCTGCCCGTATGCCCGCATTCCGTTGTAGCCGCGCTCGATCATCAGATCGTCGAAGTCGATCGGATGCTGGCCGATCGAGGCGACATTGACGATGCGGGCCGGCGCCGATGCGCGCAGCAGCGCAAGCAGATCGAGAGTGAGCAGGAAGCCGGCGAGGTAGTTGACGGCGAAGCGCAATTCGTAGCCGTCAACGCTGGTGCTGCGGCCGCGGCCCTCCGGTAGCCCGCCGCCGATACCGGCATTGCTGACGAACACGTCGAGGCGATCCGTCGCCGACCGCACCTCGGCGCCCAGGCGGCGTACCTGCGTCAGGTCGGCCAGATCAGCGAGAAGGACTTGCGGCGCGGGCACATTGTGCGCGGCGCTGATGTCATCTGCGGTCTGCTTGAGCCTGGTCGCATCTCGACCGTGCAACAGCAGGGTGAACCCGTCAGCGGCCAGCCGGTGCGCCAGCGCGCGTCCGAGTCCATCGGTGGCTCCGGTGACGAAAACTGTTCTGGCGTCGGTCATGTCACCTTCCTACCGTGCGATTGCGCATCGCCGCAGCCACGACGGTCCTGATCTCTGTCGAGAGCGATTTGACGTAGACGTCGGTGACGTGCTGGCCGTCCCATCTGACGACGGTCTTTCCGATGAATGCCGGGCAGTAGCCCGCGGCGTTGCAGAACCACAGATGTGTGTCGCGGTACGACGTGTGCGTCGCTGCTGCCGCCGCCTTCTCGGTGGCCGCGAAGGTGAGCCAGCGGTCGGTGATGTGATGGACGCAGTCCGCCGGCGTCGTTCCGGCGGCGTCGCACTGCGCGAGATCGCCGGTCGTGGGTGGCGGGGACAACGTCAGCACGTGACGCTCGGAACCGGGGTGAAGCTGCGCGATCGTCTGCTGCAACGCGGCTTGGTACTCGGCATTTGCCTTCGCGCCGATGGCGTCGTCGGCGATGCGGCCGAGTGTGTCGTCGGCGCTCGCGAGGATGACCAGTTGCGGGTCGAGGCGGTTCGCCGTCTTCTCAACCCAGTCATGGCGCGCGTCGCACCGCGTGTAGTGGCGGTGACCCTTGTCGTAGACGGGGATGTCGGCAGCGGGGCACGCCTCCAGCATCAGGCCGTAGATCCGCCACTGGTCGGCGGGAAGTGCCGCCTCGATGCCGGGCAGCCAGCTCAGCGCCATCGAATCGCCGATCACGACGGCGACGTGCGCATCGGGCGCCTGGTCGCCGAATGTGCACTGCGCGAGGGTCTCGTCGGTTGCGCCGTCGCATGCGCCCCAGTGACCGCGCGCACTACCGAGTTGGTCCAGCGGCGGATCGAAATCGGGAAAGGTTCTGGCCGACAGCGAGGTCTTGATCGCGGTCGCCAGCGACGGGCGGGGACGCGCCACATCCGGTCCGGAGCGCGGCACGACGCTGGACGCGCCGGCGGCACTTGCGAACGAGGGGGCCGGCGGGTTCGGCACGAGAACGGAGAGCAACACAACGGCCGCGAGACAGGTGAGCGCGGCCAGCGCGGGACGCCTCGCACCGGCGAGCCGGCCCAGCCACGGACGGCGTTGGGCAGAGCGGCGGAACGTGAGCCGCCGGATGGGCGATTCGACGAAGTGGTAGCTCGCGACCGAGAGCCCGCTCATGGCGAAGATCGCGATCGAATACTTCAGCCACGGTGAATCCGGGACGAGCGTGGCGACGACGAGGATCACCGGCCAGTGCCAGAGGTAGAGCGAGTACGAGATGCGCCCCACGTAGCGGCTGAGCGGGTTGGTGAGCGCGACGCCCCACCGGCCGACCGGACCACCTAGGCCCGCAATGATCAGCACCGTCGCCGCCAGCACCGGCAGAGCCGCCCACGGAGCAGGGAACCCGGGCGCCGACCTGACCAGGAAAGCGCTCACCACGATGGCGGCCAGCGAGAGCGCCGACACCGGCCCGCGGGCGCGGCCGAACACCGGGGCCAGAGCGGGAAAGGTCGTTGCGCCGACCGCGACGAGCGCGCCGGCACCGAGTTCCCAGGCACGGGCGGGCGAGGAGAAGTAGGCGGCGGTCGGATCATGGCTGGTCTGCGTGAGGGCGTATGCGAACGATGCGACGGTGGCCGCCGCTATCACCGCGAGCAGCGACAGCCGCGAAGTGCGTTTCGCCATTGCCCGCCCGGCCACCGTCAGAACGAGCAGGATCACGAGCGGCCAGACGAGGTAGAACTGCTCTTCGACGGCCAGCGACCAGAAGTGCTGCACGAGTGATGGCGCGCGGTTGGCCGCGAAGTAGTCGGTGCCCACTCTCGCGAAGTGGATATTGGCCGTGAAGCCGAGTGCCCACTTCGCGTCCGTAACGTTCTGCGCGACCCGCACGCCGCGAAACACCAGGTGCGCTGTCACGACGATCGCCAGCAGAACGGTCAGTGCCGCGGGAAGGATCCTTCGTGCTCGTCGGGCGTAGAAGCCACGGAAGGAGAGCCGGCCGTTTCGCGCGGTCTCGTCGAGCAGCAGGCCGGTGATCAGGAATCCGGAGACGACGAAGAAGACGTCCACGCCGATGAAACCACCGCTCGGCCACGCGACGAGGTGATCGAGGACGACGAGCACGACCGCTACCGCGCGCAGTCCCTCGATGTCCTTGCGGAAAGCGGGGTGCGCCGATGGGCCGACACCGTCCCGTTCCACACCGTCGCCCATCAAATCGACCTTACCTACCCTTTCTGTCCGCGCCCAAACGGTGCGGATGCGCCTCGCATCGGATTGCGGCACGCTGCGATCATGAGCCCGCCGCGTGACGACCTCGCCCCATGACGCGAACCGTCCTGGTGGCGCCGACCAGTCACGGCGTCGGCCTCACCGCCACGTGCCTCGGACTGGTTCACGCGCTGCAGGAGCGCGGCGTCAACGTCGGCTTCTACAAGCCACTGGGCCAGCCGCGCGCGCTCGGCACCGGAACGGACCGCTCGACCGCCCTCATCCGGCTCACCTCGTCGCTGCGCCCACCCGACCCGATCCCCCCGGCTCGGGTCGAGCGAGCCCTGAGCGAGAACGCCCAGGAAGTCCTGATGGAGCAGGTCGTCGCCGCGGCCGAGCCTGTCATTGCGCGGCACGACGTGGTCGTCGTCGAGGGACTTGTACCCGGCGCGGGCCTCGCTTATGCAGGAAGGGCGAATGTCGCGCTGGCCAAGGCACTCGACGCCGACGTCCTGCTCGTGGGGGCGCCCGGGCACGGCGACGTCGCGCACCTCGCCGAAACGATGGCCATCGCGGCGGGCACGTTCCGCGTGGGCGAGCACGACCGGGTGGCCGGCGCCGTGGTCAACCGCATCGCCGATGCGAGTCCCGAGGCGATCGAGCGCGTGCGTACTGCCCTGGCCGGCCGCGACCTCACCCTCGTCGGGGCTGTCGCCTACCGGGCCGAACTGACCTGGCCGCGGATGCGTGACCTCGTCGCAGGCATCGGGGTGGGCGTCGTCAACGAGGGCGAACTCGACCGGCGAATCAAGGACATCATCATCGGCGCTCAGGCGGTGCCGGGCATCCTGCCGCTGCTTCGCGAGGGCCTTCTCGTCATCGTGCCGGGCGACCGGCACGAACTCGTCCTCAGTGTGTGCCTGGCCGCCAGGAACGGCACCCGGCTCGCCGGCTTGCTGCTCACCCTCGGCATCGAGCCTGATCCGCGGGTGTGGGAACTGTGCCGGCCGGCGGCTGCGACCGGACTGCCCGTGCTGATCACGGCCACGAGCAGCTACCAGACGGCGGCCATCGTCCACGACATGGACCCAGAGGTGCCCGTGGACGACGCCGAGCGCGCCCGTCTGGTCATGACCACAGTTGCCGACGCCCTTGATCCGCAATGGCTGGGCACGCTACCCACCTCGAGCCACGTCCCGCGACTGAGCCCGCCCGCGTTCCGGCGCCGGCTGGCGACGGCGGCCCGCGCGGCGGCCCGGCGCATCGCGCTGCCCGAGGGCGCCGAGCCGCGGACGCTGCGCGCGGCAGCCACCTGCCACGAACAGCGGATCGCGCGGTGCGTGCTGCTCGCCGAACCGGACGATATTGCCGCGCGGGCGGCCGGTCTCGGGCTGACGCTGCCTGACGACATCGAGATCGTCGACCCGACGCGTGTCGACGAGCGCTACGTCGACGCCCTGGTGGCCGCCCGCCGGCACAAGGGAATGACCCCCGACATCGCCCGCGACCAGCTGAGCGACCCGATCACCCTCGGCACCGTCATGCTCCACCTCGACGAGGTCGACGGGCTGGTCGCCGGTGCCGTGCGCCCCACGGCCGCCACGCTTCGTCCCGCGTTGCAGATTCTGGGCACCGCGCCGAAGGCCGCACTGGTGTCGTCCGTGTTCTTCATGTGCCTGCCGGACGACGTGGTGATCTACGGCGACTGCGCGGTCAACCCCAACCCGGACGCCGAGCAGCTCGCCGACATCGCCATTCAGAGCGCGGCCTCGGCCCGGGCATTCGGCATCGAGCCGCGGGTGGCGATGATCAGCTTCAGCACCGGCACGTCCGGCTCCGGAGCGGACGTGGCCAAGGTGACCGAGGCGACCCGAATCGTGCACGAGCGTGAGCCGTCGTTGCTCGTCGACGGCCCGCTGCAGTACGACGCCGCCGCTATCGCGTCCGTGGCGCAGAGCAAGGCGCCGGGCAGCCAAGTGGCCGGCCGGGCAACGGTCTTCGTCTTCCCGGACCTCAACACCGGCAACACCACCTACAAGGCCGTGCAACGCAGCGCCGACGTCGTCAGCATCGGGCCGATGCTGCAAGGCCTGGCCAAACCGGTCAACGACCTCTCGCGCGGAGCACTCGTCGAAGACATCGTCTACACGATCGCGTTGACCGCGATCCAGGCTGCACAGCCTGCGTTGACGTGACCTGGCTAGGGTGGATGCCGTGAACGCATCCCCCGATCTGCCCCGCCCGAGCGCGGAAGAGTGGGGGAGGGCTGCAGCCGAAGCGGTCGTCGAGGTCGCCTCGCGGGCACCGTCGATTCACAACACGCAACCCTGGCTGTGGTCGTTGTCCGCTGGCGGTCTGGATCTGCGGGCCGACCGCTCGCGCCAGTTGGCGGTGGCCGATCCCGACGGTCACTCGCTGCGGATCAGTTGCGGTGCGGCGCTGACGCTCACCGAGTACGCGTTGCGCGCCGCCGGCTGGAGCGCCTCGCTGCAGCGACTGCCCGATCCGACCGACCCGGACCTGCTCGGACGGTTCCGTGGCCTCGAGCGGACCGAGCCCACCGAACGCGACCTCGACCGGGTGGCAGCAGCGACTCGCCGGCAAAGTGACCGGCGCCCGTTCACCGGCGAACAAGTGCCCGAAGACATCGTCGACGCCCTGCGCGACGCGGCCGCCGGCCCCGGCCTGTTCGCGCATTTCCCCATACGCGCCGACGAGCAGCTGGACCTCGCGGTCGCGGTGAGCTGGGCCGACCGCGTCGAGCGGGACGACGCCGCCTACATCGCTGAGATGCAGCGGTGGCTGCGCGATGAAGACGTCGCTCATCGGCCCGCTGACGGCGTGCCGATGAGCGCCGTGCCGAAGGTCGAGCCCGGCCACGCGAGGCATTCCGATATCCCGGTGCGTGATTTCGAGATCGGCGCGTCCGGACGCACGCTCATCGCCCAGGACGTCGACGAGCACCCGCTGATCGCGGTGTTGCTGAGTGTGTCGGACTCCCCGCTGGAGCAACTGCAGGCGGGCGAGTCGATGATGCGGCTGATGATCGAGGCGGAGTTGCGCGGCGTTTCCAGTTGCCCGCTCAGCCAGGCGGTCGACCTGCTCGCGTTCCGCAGCCGCCTGCAGACGCTGATGGGATGGCAGGAATATCCGCAGATGATGCTGCGCCTCGGCTTTCCGGTTTCCCCGGCTGACCCGGCCGCCCGCACGCCCCGGCGCCCGGCCGCAAACGTTCTGCGGGAAGCGTCCTGATCAGCGGATCCCCCCGGGGACCCCTAGTGCCGTTCGGCTGACCAACTCTCGTACGCGCTGACTGCGGTCGGCAACGTGGGGAACAGGTGCGTTTCACCGATGCTGTCCGCGAGGCCGTACGCCTTCAGGTCATCGCGCAGGTCCTGTTTGACCCTGGCCATGGCCAGCACGATGCCGCGACGCTCGAGCGCGCTGCGCAGCCATTCGACGGCATCGAGCCCGGTGATATCGACCTGCATGTTGGCCTCGACGTTGAGCACGAACCATCGCGGGCATTCTGCCTCGTCGGCAGCGGCCATAGCGCGCCGTTTGAAGTCTTCGGCATTGGCGAAGAACAGCGGCGAGTCGTATCGATAGACGACCAGCCCGGGAATCGTCCGCGCTGTCGGGTAATCGTCCACGTCGTGCATGCCCGCGAGCCCCTGTACGCGTCCGAGGATCGCGTCATGCGGGCGTGCCACCCGCCGTAACAGGTCGGCCACCGAGACCCCGATCGCGAACAGCACCCCGTAGAGGATGTTCATGACCAGTACCCCGGCGAGGGCGACCAGCGCGAGCACCAGTTCACTGCGGCGGAATCGAGCGATCCGTTTGAATTCCGGGATGTCGATCAGGCGTGTTGCGGCGTAGATGATGATGGCGCCCAGTCCGGCCTGGGGAAAGTTGGCCAGCAGCGGCCCGCCGACCAGCAGCACGAACACGAGCACGGCGAGGGCGACGAGCGAGAACATCTGGGTTCGGCTGCCGGCCGCAGCGCCGAGCGCGGTTCGGCTGCCGCTGCTGCTGACCGGGAAGCCCTTGACCAGACCGGCTCCGACGTTCGCAAGGCCGAGTGCGAGCAGTTCCTGATTGGCATCGATGTCAGCGTGCACCCGCGCTGCGAATGCCCGCGCGGTGAGGACGTTGTCGGTGAAGCCCACGACCGCGATGCCGACGGCCGGTAGCAGCAGGTCGCGCAGATCGGCCAGCGACAGATTCGGCAGGCCGGGTACCGGCAGGCCGTTGGGCACCGTGCCGACGACCGCCAACCCGTGATCCTTGAGGTTGAACACGGCGACCACGATGCCCGCGAGCGCAATGACGAGCAGCGGTCCGGGAACCCGTGGCCACCGGGCGGAGATGGCGAAGAGCAGGATCAGCATCGACACTGACAGCAGCACCGTCGTCCAGCTGATCTGGTCCAGGTTCTGCGCGAATGATGTGAGCTCCGCGCCCAGCCGGACGCCATGGACCGGGACGCCGGTCGTGCGGTGCAACTGGCTGACGATCATGATCACGGCAACCCCGGCCATGTAGCCGACGAGCACGGGTCGCGACAGCAGGTCGGCGACCAGACCCAATCGGGCCACCCAGGCAACGGCGCAGATCAGCCCGACCAGGATCGCCAGGCCCGCGGACAGCGCGGCATATCGTGCGGGACTGCCCGCGCCGAGCGGCAAGATCGCGGCCGCCGACAGTAGCGCGGTCGTCGATTCCGGCCCGACGGACAGCTGCCGGCTCGATCCGAACAGGGCGTACAGCGCCAGCGCAGGAACCGCGGCCCACAGCCCCACGACCGGTGGAAGGCCGGCCACGCCGGCGTATGCCATGACCTGTGGCACCAGGTAGGCAGCGACGGTCAGCCCGGCAATGGAGTCGCCGCGAAACGAAGAACGTTTGTACCCGACCAGGTCGCGTAACCCGGGAGCCAGCGAGTTGGCGTAGCGAAAGATCACGCGCATGAGGCTGACCTCCCTGCGGTGACTGCATTGGCAACGCCGACTGAGCACCCGTGCCGTGATGGTGCCCTCCGCGTCGAGTGCATGCCAACCAGACGACGGTGCGGGCTGCGATCCGGCGCGAGGACGCACCTGATCGCTCACGAAAGCTCGGACGTATTTGGGTTCGGGTGGCCATCGCCGCGAGCAGTGGCCAGACGCTTTCTTGGAGCCCGCCAACGCTGCGAAAGCCGCCCGGCCCGGATGGATCGCCAGTGCAGGATCATGCTTGTTCTACGCCAGTATTGCTCAAGATATGGCAAGACTATCTTGACAAGCCGAAAAAATCGGGTGTAAAAAAGCCAACGATCCCCTTGCATTGACGGCGATTGGACGGCTCGGCCAGTGCCGTTTCGAGCTGTCTCGGGCTGTGGCGTGCAGCGAGCCAGGGGGCGCAGTGACGCTATCCAAGGCAAGGCCTGACTCAGATACATCCGAGGTATTCCGGAACCGGCCGCTTCCCCGCGGCGGATGAAGCCGACGGAGGTTCGAATGAGCCAGACACGACGCATCGGGCAACCGCATGTCCGCCGCCGCAGCGCGGCCGGGCTGTGCCTGGCCGTTGCCGCAGGCGCCTTGTTCGCCGCGGCACCCCACGCCGCCGCAGCGATCACGACGACCCGGTTCGATGCGCCAGCGGCCGAATCCGACACGACGGCGTGGGACGGCGCCCGATACGCCGTCGACACCCAAGGTGTCGTATCCCGATCAGACGTCGTGCTGGACCAGGCACCGGTCCAGCCGACGCAGTCGATGCCGCTCGGCAACGGCACGCTCGGCGCAGCGGCGTGGGACGCCGACGGCCTGACCGTGCAGCTCAACCGCGCCGACACGCTGCCCGACCGCAAGTCGCCCGGCCGGCTCGTCATACCTGGCCTGGCCCGGCTCACCGGTGCCGCCGATTACCGCGGCCGCCTCGACCTCTACGACGGAGTGCTGCACCAGTCAGGAGGCGGCCTGACGTCTGACACTTTCGTTCGGGCGGACAAGGACGAACTCGTCGTGCAGGTGCACGGCGCCGACCCAGGGGCGACGCAGACGGCCGATCTGCGGCTGTGGTCGCCGCGTGCGCCGAGCGCGCTGACCGCGGCCGGGCCGATCGCCGCACTGGCCGAGACGTGGACCGACCAGCGTGGCTCCGGCGCGACCGGCGCCACGTTCGGCTCGCTCGCCGGCCTGGCCGCCGGTGCCCGCGACGTGACCGCCGCGGTCGTCGACCCGCTGACGGTCCGGCTCACGTTCAAGGCCGGCGCCGATGGGTCGTTCCGGATCGTCGTGGCCGCGCCGTCCTACCGCGGCGGCGATCCGGTCGCGTTACTGAACGACGCGCTCGGCGCCGACGCGACGAGGCCACTCGACACTCTGGAATCGAAGCACGCGGCGTGGTGGCACCGGTTCTGGTCGAGCGTCGGGCCGATCAAGCTGGCCTCGGCCGACGGCGCGGCGCAGTACCTGGAGAACATCCGCACGATCGATCTCTACGCGGCTGCGGCCGAGGAGCGCGGCGCCCGGCCCGGATCGCAGGCCGGTGTCGCCGACCTGTTCGCCTACTCCGGTGATGCCCACCAGTGGGATCCGTCCGCGTACTGGCACTGGAACCTGCGCGCCCAGACGGCCGCGAACCTCGGCGCCGGCGCGGCCACTCTCGACGACCCGTACTTCCGCCTGTACCGCGACAATCTCTCGAACCTGCTCGACTGGACCACCACACACATGGGTGGTCGGGCCGGCATCTGCGTCCCGGAGACGATGCGCTTCAACGGCCAGGGCTACGAGAACGAGGACTGGCTCTCGTTCCCGGGCCTGAACTGCGACGCGGGGTCCGGCCCGTACTACAACGCCCGAACGATAACGACCGGCGCCGAGGTGTCGCTGAACGTGTGGCAGCGCTACCTGTTCACCGGCGAGAAGGGTTTCATTCGCCAGAACTACCCGTTGCTCGCCGAGTCGGCGCGGTTCCTGCTCGCGTACGCGACGGCCGGCGCGAACGGCGCGCTGCACACGTACCCGTCCAACGCGCATGAGACGCAATGGGACGTGCACGATCCGACCACCGACATCGCCGCGATGCGTGCCCTGTTCCCGGTGGTGATCGACGCGGCGAACGCGCTGCACACCGACGGCGATCTCGCCGGGCAACTGCAGGACGCGTTGACGAAACTGCTGCCGTACAAGACGTCAGGGGCACCGGGTTCGGACGTCATTGCCGACTCGTACGACCCGAACGCGTCCATCCACAACAGCGAGAACATCGGCCTGGAACCGGTGTGGCCCTACGGGTTGATCGGCGACGATTCCGGCGCCGCGACCGACCTCGCCCGGCGCACGTACGCGCAGCGGCCGAACAAGCTTGTCAACGACTGGTCGTTCGACGCCGTGCAGGCCGCCCGCCTCGGATTGCCCGGCGACGTGCGCTCGGCGCTCGTCGGCCTGACCGAGAAATACCAGGTCTTCCCGTCCGGACTGGGAAATCTGTTCGGCAGTGCCAGGCAGGAGCCGTACATCGAGCAGGCCGCCGCGGTCGCCGACGCACTGCAGGAGGCGCTCGTCCAGGACTACGACGGGTTGCTGCGCATCGCGCCCGCGCTCCCCGCCGACTGGGACGCAGATGGCACGGTGTTCGTCCCCGGCGGCAAGGTCGACGTCCAGGTCCGGTCCGGAACGCCGGTAACGGTGGTGATCGAGGCCGCCTCCGACGCCGCGATGCGGGTGCGCAATCCGTGGCCGGGTCAGCAGGTCGAGGTCATCGCCGTGCAGAACGGCCATATCCGCAAGGGTGATGGGCTCGCGCCGACGAGCGCCGACCAGTTCACCGTGCCGGTCCGCAGCGGGGTCGACTACCTCGTGCAACGCGTCGACGAGCCGATCTCGTCGCTGAAGTTCGCGCCGGTCTCGGGCACCGCGGCGACCCGGGCGAAGGCGTTGGGCTCGCGCACCATCGGGCTGTTGCCGCCCGCACCGCCATTGCCGTCGCTGGCCGCCGGCTACGACAACGTCGCCGTCACCGACGACGCGCACACCGATGCTGGAAACATCGACGGTGGCGGGGCATCGCTGTCGGCGCAGGCGCTCGCGAGCGTGGGCGCGGCGCCGAATGCAACCGTCCAGCACGGCGGGGTGAGTTTCACCTGGCCCGACGCGGGCGGCGGCCAGCCCGACAACGCGACCTGCTCGGGCCAGACGATCACGTTCACCGGGACGGGAACCACGCTGGGTTTCCTGCTCACCGGGACGTACGGGCCCATCAGCGGGGCCGGCGTGATCCGCTACACCGACGGCACGGCGCAGCAGTACACGATCGGCGCCCCGGACTGGAACGGCAGCCCGCCGGCCGGCAGCGACCCGGTGTTCGTGTCGCCCTACCAGAACCGCCCGGGCGATACCCACTACGACCACCCGGGCGTCGTGTACTTCGCCGGCGTCAGGTTGACGGCCGGCAAGGCGATCGCGCAGGTCACCCTGCCCGACATCAGCGGAACGACGCCGGCGCGAGTGCCGATCCTGCACGTGTTCGCCGTGGCCGTCGGCTGAGCAAGTTCCGATCAGCAAAGGAGAAACCGCATGGAGATGGATCGGCGCCGGTTCCTGATCGTCAGCGCCCTGATCCCGGTGGCCGCGATGGCAGCCACCGCGAGCCCGGTGTTCGCGGCGCCCTCCGGCAAGCCCGGCGGGCACACGTTCGGGTTCGCCGCCGACGGCAGCAACTTCCTGCTCGACGGCGAACCGTTCCAGATCCGCTCCGGCGAGATGCACCCGGCGCGCATCCCGGTCGAATACTGGCGTCACCGGATCCAGATGGCCAAGGCCATGGGCATGAACACCGTCTCGCTCTACGTCATGTGGAACTACCTCGAAGAACGGCCGGGCAACTTCGACTTCCGCAGCGAGCGACGCAACATCGAGGCCTTCGTCAAGCTGTGCCAGGCCGAGGACATGTGGGTGCTGCTGCGGCCGGGGCCCTACGTCTGCGGCGAGTGGGATCTCGGCGGCATCCCGCCGTACCTGCTGCGCAACCCGGACATCAAGCTGCGAGTCAGTTCGGTCGACGACCCGCACTACATGCCCGCCGTGGCGCGATACATCAACGAGCTGATCCCGCGCGTCGAGCCGTTGCTGGTGCGCAACGGCGGGCCCATCCTGATGATCCAGATCGAGAACGAGTACGGCTCGTACGGCAACGAGTCGGCCTACGTCGCGGAAGTGCGCCAACTGTGGATCGACGGCGGCATCGACGGGCCGTTCTATACCGAGGACGGCCTCGGTCAGGTGGAGAACAACCACACGAACGTGCCCGGCGGGGCGATCGCTCTCAGCGGTGGTGACGCCGGATCGATCGAGGCGGCGCGCCAGGCATTCCCGACCGTTCCCGCCATGGCCGGCGAGGTCTATCCGGGCTGGCTCACCCACTGGGGCGACAGCACGTTCCAGGGTCAGGACAGCGACGTCTCGTCGGTCATCCAGGGGTGTATGAACGCCGGGCTGTCGTTCAACCTCTACATGCTGCACGGCGGCACGAGCTTCGGCTTCTTCGCCGGGGCCAATGCCAACGACCTGTCCGGCAACTACCAGCCCGACATCACCAGCTACGACTACTCCGCGCCGATCACCGAGCAGGGCGTTGCCACCCGCCGCTACGTGGAGTACCGCGACCTCATCGCGCAGGGCCTCGGCGAGCCGCTGCCCGAGGTGCCGGCACCCGTCCCGACGATCACCCGCGCCGCCATGCTGCCCGAGCCGTATGCGTCCATCTGGGACAACCTGCCCGCGCCGCTACCCGCCAGCCGCACCGTCGACCCGCAGCCGATGGAGATGTACGGCCAGAACTCGGGTTTCATCCTTTACCGCAAGGCATTGGACGGTTACGGCGGCGGCACGCTGGACATCCAGTGGGTGCACGACTACGCGACCGTGTTCCTCAACGGCGTGTACATGGGCGGCTTCTCCCGTCCGGCCATCCCGACCGCCGAGGCCGACGAACTCAACGTCACCAACGGAAACGCGCCGCTGACCCTGCAGACGTCCGGCGAAATCGGCACGAAGCCCGTCCTCGACATCCTGGTCGAAGGCATGGGCCGCACCAACTTCGGGCACGCGCTCGTCGACCGCAAGGGCATCCTGCAGACGGTCGCGCTCGAAGACGCCGGTGCGCTCACCGGCAACCTCACCGGCTGGCGGGTGTACTCGCTGCCGATGGACGACGATTTCATCGCCAACCTGCGGCCGGGTGCCAGTGACGCGCAGCGTCCCGGCCTGTTCTTCCGGGCAACGGTTGACCTCGATGCGCTCGGCGACACCTACGTCGATGTGTCGCAGTGGACCAAGGGGTTCGTGTGGGTGAACGGGCACAACCTCGGCCGTTATTGGGCGATCGGCCCGCAGCAGCGTCTCTACTGCCCGGCGTCCTGGCTGCAGCGAATGCGCAATCAGATCCTGATCTTCGACCTGCATCAGGTGCAGGCCGCGCCCATCACGTTCGAGGCAGCGTTGCAGTAGCCGCCGCCACCTCTCGCCCCCAGGAGTTGCCTTGTCCGTGAAGAAGTTCGCCCTCGTCCTTGCCTCGACGCTGGCGTTCGGGGCGGCCTCAGCCTCGCACGCACTTACCGCCCAGGCGGCTCCCGCCTCGTACAACGGCCTCGCGCTCACCCCACCGATGGGCTGGAACGACTGGTCGTACTACCAGTGCAACATCGACGAGGACCTCATCCTCGGCCAGGCGCGGGCATTGGTGAGCACCGGCCTGGCCACCAAGGGCTACGACACCGTAACCACCGACGACTGCTGGATCGCGCCGAGCCGCGACTCCTCCGGCAACCTCGCGGCCGATCCGGCCAAGTTCCCCGACGGCATGGCCTATGTCGGCGCGCAGTTGCACGCGATGGGTCTGAAGTTCGGCATCTACGAGGACGCCGGAACGACGACGTGCGGTGGCTATCCGGGAAGCTGGGGCCACTTCAGCCAGGACGCGAACGCCTTTGCGCAATGGGGTGTCGACTACCTCAAGCTCGACGGCTGCAACGTGCCGAGCGTGAGCGGGCAGACGACCGAACAGACCTACCAGCAGGCGTACCAGCAGATGAGCCAGGCGCTGGTGGCCACCGGCCGGCCGATCGTGTTCTCCGCGTCCGCGCCGGCGTACTTCCAGTACGGCCCGAACTGGCAGAGCGTGATCGGCTGGACCAGCACCCTGTCGAACCTGTGGCGCGAAGGGGCCGACACCGCGCTGGGCCAGCAGAGTGCTGCCCAGAAATGGTCGGCAATCGCCTACAACTACAGCTACAACGTCGGTCTCGGCCGCTACGCCGGCCCAGGACACTGGAACGACCCGGACTTCCTGCTCACGGGCGACTCCGGGCTGTCGGCCGACGAGATGCAGTCGCAGATGTCGCTGTGGGCCGAGATGGCCGCGCCGCTCATCAGCAGCACCGATCTCACCAGGCTGACGCCGGCCGCCCTGTCGATCCTCGGCAACCAGGCGATCATCGGCGTGGACCAGGATGCGCTCGGCGTCCAGGGCAGCATCGTCCAGTCCGGCTCGAACTACGACGTGCTCGCGAAACCGCTTTCCGACGGGGACGTGTCCGTTGTCCTGTTCAACAAGGGCGCGAGCGCGCAGACCATCGCGACAACAGCCGCACTGGCCGGCCTGCCCACCGGCGGGCCGTACCAGCTCACCGACCTCGCAAGCGGCCAACGCACCGTCACCACCGGCACGATCGCCGCGAACGTTCGCCCGCACGCCACCGTCATGTTCCGGGTGCATCCGCATGCGCCGAAGGGTCTTGCGCCGGCGTCGGTGCTCTACCTGTCAGCCGGCACGTTCGTGGCGGGCCAGCCGACCGCCGTCAAGGTCGCCGTCGGAAACTACGGCACCGCGGACATCACCAGTGCGCACGTCGCGCTCACCGTCCCGTCCGGCTGGACCGTAACGCCGATCGCGCAGCCGATCGCGCGGATCAGGCCCGGCGGCTCGGCGGCGGTCACGTTCCAGGTCACGTCGACCGCGCCGCCTCCGGGCAACCACGCCGACCCGGTCGATGCCGCGCTCAGCTACGTCTACCACGGAGCGAGCGTGACGACGACGGGTGAGCTGACGTTCATCACGACGGCGCCGTTCGAGAATCTCGCCGCGGCGTTCAACAACATCGCCATCACCGCGAACAGCAACCCGGGTCCGGGAAACTTCGACGGCGGTGGCAACAGCTACTCGGCGGATGCGCTGGCGAGTCAGGCGAATGTGCATCCGGGCGATTCGATCAGCGCGGGCGGCGCCACGTTCACCTGGCCGGACGTGCCCGCGGGCGTGCCCGACAACGTCCAGGGCGGCGGGGCCGTCATCAAGTTGAGTGGCAGCGGCAGCAAGCTTGCGTTCCTCGGATCCGAGGCGGGCGACGTGCTCGGCGCAGTCAAGGTCACCTACACCGACGGCACATCAACCACCGAATCGGTCGGCTTCCCCAACTGGAGCTTCTCCAGCGCCACGGAGTTCGGCTCGGTACTGGCCATCTCGGTGCAGGGGCGCAATACCCAGGGTGGATTCACCGACACTGCGTACGCATATCGCGTCTTCTACAACTCCATCCCGATCGACGCGGCGAAGACCGTCGCCACGGTGACGCTTCCGTCGAGCGGGTCGATCCACATCTTCGCGCTCACCGTGCAAGGCAGCTGACCGCCGATGACCGGATCCGGTCACCCGGCGCCTTCTACCTTGACCGGGTCCGTGCGCAGCCCGTAGCAATGGTCTACACCTTTCACACCGGGCAGCCGGTTCTGGGCTGGAGGATGCGGCGCGATGATGCGATCGGCACGGTTGTTCCTGGTCGCACTGATGGCGCTCGGCTTGTCGATCAACCCGGCGCAGGCAATCGCGCAGGCCGACCAGTCGACGACGATTGTCAACGGACCGGCTGATGCGCCGACGTTCCGCTTCGACGTGAACGGTAATGCGATTGACGCTCACGACGGCGAGATCCAGCGCTTCGGCGACACGTACTATCTGTACGGCACGTCCTACGGCTGCGGCTACGTGCGCCTGGAGCGGCCGCCGACGCCCTGGTGCGGCTTCAAGGTGTACTCCTCGCCCGATCTCGTCCACTGGACCGACCGGGGCCACCTGTTCGATCCGGCGACGGCCGACTGGCAGGCACGTTGTAACAGCGCGACACTTTCGTGCTACCGCCCGCACGTCGCGTACAACCGCACGACTCGAAAGTACGTGCTGTGGGTGAACACCTACGACATCCCGGTGGACTACCACGTGTTCACCGCGGACACCCCGGTCGGGCCGTTTCGCGAGGTCGCCACGCCCACCCTCGCCTTCAACGGCGGTGGCGACATGGACCTGTTCGTCGACGACGACGGCACCGCCTACCTCGCGCATTCGGTGACCAGTGCCGGCTACGACATCGCGGTGGAGAAGCTGGACGCCGCGTACACCAGCGGTACCGGACAGGGCGTTCGGATGGGCATGATCCACGTTGAGGCGCCGTCGATGTTCAAGCGTGACGGCATCTACTACCTGGTCATTTCTGATCCGTACTGCGCCTACTGCGCGGGCACCGGAGCGTCCTACCTGACCGCTCCGTCGCCGCTGGGCCCGTGGCACACCGTGCCGCGCAGCGACGTGCCGACCGACAACGGCCAGGCCTACCTCAACGGCGTCGAGACGCTGACGAACGCCGGCAGCGACTGGACCGATTACGACTACAGCTTCGACACGATCCCGTACCAGACCGGGCACGGTGGCCAGTACGCCCAGGCCGGCTGGTACTTCCGCGCGCAGGACCTGTCGAATACCTACGCCTGGATCATCGGCAACTACCCGTATGCCGGCAACAATGGCGGGACGCTCACGAAGGTGCGTTACGTCGGCGGGCAGATCTCCTTCGTGCAGAACGTCAAGCTGCCGTTCCCGATCGTGGCCGGCCAGCAGTATGCGGTGAAGACATCGGTTCGGGGCAGCACGTTCACGACATACGTGAACGGGCAACTCGTCGACGCCACGACTGATACGACCTTCGCGCAGGGCCGCGTCGGCCTGCGTGAAGATACCGGCGAGAGCGCACGATTCAGCGATGTCAAGGTCACTTCGCCCGATGGCACCGTGCTGTTCTCCGACGACTTCAGCAACGGAACCGGCCAATGGCAGGGGCTGGCGCCGCGCCCGCGGGGCATTCCGATCAGTGACACCGCGTGCGGTGGCCAGCCCGACGACGTTGCCGTGCTGCCCGCGCCGGGCGGCCCGGTGTACCTGTTCCAGAGCGACCGGTGGAACAACGGCGACCAGAACGAGGCGCTGGCGACGCGGTATTGGGAGCCGTTGCGCTTCGGCTCCGACGGCTCGATCCTGCCGTTGCAGTGTGGGTCGAGCTATCGGCTCACGCTGGCCGGCCTGCATGAGGGCCACGACAATCCGCCCGCCGACCTCGATCAGACCAGCGGCATAGCGGGTTTCCGCGCGTTCTGCGATGTACACGCGGCGATCGCGCGCGCCGAGACGTTCACTGCGGGACGGACGGGCACGCTCGCGCGCGTCGCGGTGACCGCGTTCCAGGACAACCACCCGAACGGCCCGCTCACGCTCAGCGTTGCGGCTGTCGACGCCGCGGGGCATCCGGCCGCGACGCTCTGGTCGTCGACCGTTGCGTCGACGGCAATCCCATGGTCGCCGTCGGAAGTGGCGGGCACGCCGGGCATTCCGGTGGTAGCGGGCCAGCAGTACGCGTTGGAGATCTCGGCGCCGACCACGACGCAGGGCTGCTTCGGCTTCGCCTACAACGACGCCGACCCGTATCCCGGCGGCGGCGCGCTGTACAGCAATGGTCAGACCTGGGCGCCGGAAGCCGGTCGCGACTTGAAGTTCGAGACATCAGTGTCATGAGACGGAGGGCGATCTGGCGAGTGGTGCTCGCAGCTCTGTGTATCGCCGGATTGATGCCGGCACACACTGCGCTGGCCGAGCAGCCGGCGCTGTCGGTAACCGACATGCGCGTGGACAACACCGCTGACCCGCTGGGAATCGACGACACGACACCGGACCTGAGCTGGCAGCTCGCATCGTCGCGCCGCGACGAGATGCAGTCCGCCTATCAGGTGCAGGCAGCCGGTACCGCGCAGGATCTCCAGGCGGGCAAGGCCGATACCTGGGATTCCGGCCGGATCTCCTCGCAGCAGTCCGTCGATGTCACCTATCGCGGCACCGCTCCGGCCTCCGGCGAGCGGGTGTACTGGCGGGTCCGCGTCTGGGACGGCAACGGGCAGGCATCCGCGTGGAGTGCGCCCGCGTACTGGGAGATGGGCCTGCTCAAGCCGGCGGATTGGGCCGGTGCCCGGTGGATCGGCGCGGCACCCACACCGTCGCCCTGGCCGCAGGGAACCGTGGCGACGGCATCGAGCTTCCACACGCCGAACGGCAACGGGGGATATGAGCCCGCGCTGGCCCTCGATGGCGATCCGGCGACGTTCTGGAACGACGACACCCCGGGCGCCTACCCGGACTGGCTGACGATCACGACGTCGTCGCCGATCACGCTGCCCGGCGTCACGGTGGTTTCGCAACCCTGCGGCGTCATCGAGGACTACGTCGTCGACACCTGGGACGGCACCCAGTGGGTGCGCCAGGGCACCGTCTCCGGCAGCGATGCCGTCACCCGGCAGGTGCCGTTCGCCGCCGCTGTCACGACCACGCAGATTCGCATTACGGTTACGGCCGATCAGCCGGTGTGCGGCAACTATTCGCGCATCGCGGAGGTGTACCCGAATCTGGCGCCGCCACCGCCTGCGCATCGACCAGAACCGCTGCTGCGTAAGGGATTCAGCGTCACCAAGCAAGTCAAGGACGCCCGGATCTACGTCAGCGGTCTCGGCTACTACGTGCTCTCGATCGACGGCCGCCGCGTCGGCAACAGCGTCCTCGACCCGGGCTTGACGGTCTACGACAAGAGCGCCCTCTACGCCACCTACGACGTCACCGACGCCCTCCGGCGCGCCGGCCCGCACGCCCTCGGCGTGGCGCTCGGTCGCGGGTTCTTCGGCCTCTACCGCGAGGACACCCTGTACTGGGGAGGTGCTCCGTGGATCAACGACCCGCGATTGTTGCTGAAACTGCAGGTGGACTACACCGACGGCAGCCACGACACGGTTGTGAGTAACGACGGGTGGCAGGCCGCCGACGGGCCGACGACCAGCGATTCGATCTACATGGGCGAAACCTACGACGCCCGCCTGGCCCAGCCCGGCTGGGATCGCCCCGACTTCGACGCCACAGCGTGGCGAGCGGTCGCCGAGGTGGCCGCTCCGACCGCGAACCTGCGCCCGCAGACGATGCAACCGATCCGCGTCGTCGGATCGATGCGCGCCGAGCAGATCAGCAGCCCGAAGCCGGGTACCTATGTGTTCAAATTCCCAGTCGTTACGGCAGGTTGGGCGCGACTACGGGCACAGGGCCCGCCCGGCACGAAGGTCACGATGCGATACGGCGAGACATTGCGCGCCGACGGCACCGTGAACAACGACGGCGATTCGGGCTTGACGACCGGCCCGACCCAGACCGACCAGTACGTGCTGTCGGGGCACGGCGTCGAGAACTGGCAGCCGAGCTTCAGCTACAAGGGCTTCCAGTACATCCAGGTCGACGGGTACCCAGGAACGCCAACCGCCGACGATGTCGTGGCCGAGATCGTCCACACGGATGTGCCTTCGACCGGCACGTTCTCCAGTTCGAACGACCTGCTGAACACGCTGCATTCGCTGACGCGCCGCACCGTTCTGAACAACCTGCACTCGATCCTGACCGATTCGCCGATGTTCGAGAAGCGCGGCTGGCTCGACGACGCCAACGACCTGGCGGCGACCTCGGACGACAACTTCGGCATGGATCGGTTCTTCGCCAACTGGACCCATGACATGACTGACAACCAAGGCGCCGACGGGGCAGGCGTCGACCTCTCGCCGAACCCGTACCCCGCCGGGTACACCGACCCGATCTGGGCCGGAGCGATGGTGAGCGTTCCTTGGCAGATGTATCAGGACTACGGCGACCGGCAGATCCTCGAATCCAATTACGCCGCGATGGCACGCTACGTCGACTACCTCACGGCCCACTCAAACGGCCTTATCCAGCAGGGGACTTACGGCGACTGGGCATCCCCCAACCTGAGTGGCGGCTGGAATCCGCCCGAGGGATCGCAGCTGACGGCAACCGCCTACTTCTACAAGTACGCGGTGATTCTTTCGCAGGCTGCGCAGGTTCTCGGCCACGGCGACGACGAGTCACGCTTCGCCGCGCTCGCGGAGCAGATCAAGTCAGCATTCAATGCCAAGTTCCTCGATCGTGCGAACGGCAGCTATCACACCGACATCGACGCCGGGTACCGGCAGGCGTCCAACGCCGTGCCGCTGAGCTTCGGCCTCGTTCCGCCGGACGAGGTCGGCGAGGTGACGCAGAATCTGGTTGCCGACATCCGCGCTCGCGGCAACCATCTGAACACGGGGGAGGCCGGGACGAAGGAACTGCTGCGCGCGCTGACCGAACAGGGGCAGGTCGACACGGCATTCGCTGTCGCGACGCAGCGTTCGTACCCGAGCTGGGGCAACTGGGTCGACAACGGCGCGACGACTCTGTGGGAGCGGTGGGAAGCCAATCCGGTGAACGTGCCGCGCATCTCGCATGATCACGCATTCATGGGCACGATCGATGACTGGTTCTACCGCGACCTGGCCGGAATCACGCCGGCCGCACCCGGCTATAGCGAGATCGCGCTTCGTCCTTACGTGCCGGCCGGCCTCGATCATGCGGCGGCGTCGGAGAAAACCGTGCACGGCACGGTCGCCTCGTCCTGGGCGAAGACCGGCAACGCGTTCCACCTCGACGTCACCGTCCCGGTCAACGCGACCGCAACGGTGTACGTGCCGCTGTTCGGCCAGGACCAGTTCAGTGCGGACGCCGGCGCGAAGCTGCTACGCGTCCAGGATGGCAACGCGATCTACTCGGTCGGCTCCGGCCAGTGGGGATTCATCAGCCACAACCCGCCCGTCGCCGATGTCGCGATCGACGCCCCCGGTGCCGGCGCGATCGTCCCACCGTCGGGTGCCACCACTGTCGCGTTCACAGTGCGCAACCTGACCAGCCGGACCGTGACGATCCACCCGCAGGCCAGCGTGTCCACCGGCTTCACCGCCACGGCGCAGCCGGCGACCATGACGATCCCCGCTGCGGGCAGCGCATCCGTCGAGGTAAGCGTGTCGGCCGACAGCGATGCCCCGCCGGGCGCCGTCACGCTGAGCGCCGGGGGGCAGAGCGCCCAGCTCTCGATCGAACGCACCGACAACTGGGCACGAGTGGCAACGATGTCGGCGTCGAGCGCGCTGCAGCCCTACGACGCGAGCCTTGCCAATGACGGGAAGACCAGTTCGCAGAACGGGATCGTCATGTGGAACGACAACACTCTCGGCTCGTTCCCCGACTCGTTGACGGCAACCTGGGACCACCCGATCACGCTGCGCCGGGCCGTGGTCTACACGCTCGACTCCACCGACTACCCGGCCTCGGGTTACGGCTTGCGCGACTACGACGTCCAGGCCCTGGTGGCTGGACAGTGGCACACGCTCGCCGCCGTACGTGGCAACGCCGCCGGAAAGATCACCAGCAGCTTCGACGCGGTCACCACGTCGGCCCTGCGACTGCTGATCAGCGACACCAACGATCACGCCTACAGCAGGGTGATCGAGTTCGAGGCCTACGAGCAGTGACCTGCGGACTCACGATGTCGAGTCGAGCCATTCCTCGAACGTCGGCCCGGCGAGCGTGGCATGCGCGCTGGGCAGCAACGCACCGGATTCCATGAGCTGTGCGTCCGGATCATCCGGGTTGCTCACGCTCTCGACCTTCACCGAGTCGCCGCGCCGCGACACGAGCAGCGTCGCCATGTCGACCAGGCTTTCCTCGCGCGGGCCGGCGATCTCGGCGTACGGCGCCTCGTCCGATCCCGGCTCCGGCGTCCAGTCCGGACTGGTCGCCCGGTCGACAAGCGCCTCGGCGACCGTGCGAGCCGCGACCAACTGCGTACGCATCCTCGGCACGTAGGCGACATCGTCCTGCGTGCCCCACTGGACGAGTTGCTCGACGAACTCGTGGAACTGCGCCGCGCGCAGGATGCGTACTGGGATCGGACCGGCGAGCATGGCCTGTTCGTGGGCGACCTTCGCGGCGTTGTAACCGCCGTTGAGCCCGTCGATCCCGATGATCGACACGACGACGATCCGCCGCACGCCCGCGCGCTCACCGGCCTCCTGCAGGTTGCGCGTCGCCGTGGTGAAGAACCCGGTGGCCGCCTGCTGTTCGGGTGACGGGCCGGTGGCCACGTCGATAATGCATTCGGCACCGGTCAATGCGGCGGCAAGACCTTCGCCGCTGATCACGTCGACGCCGCCGGAACGCGATATCGGGACGACCTCGTGGCCGCGCTCCTTGAGCAGATCGACGACATGACGGCCGACCCGGCCGGTCGCTCCCGCTACTGCGATCTTCATGACACAACGCCTCGCTATCTGGTCTGGGATTAGGTTGTCATCCCTATGACGGATGGCGACGCGAGAAGGTCTCAGTCCGGCAGGCGGAGCGCCGTCTTCGCGTCGAAGAGGTGCACCGACCCCTTCTTCGGAACCAGCGACACCTTCGTTCCACGCGCCGGTACCTGACCGGGGTCGACCCGGACGGCGAACTGGACGTCGTCGTCGAGCGCGGCGCCCTCGCGGGTGCAGTAGGCGTATGCGTCGGTGCCGAGCTCCTCGACGAGTTCGACGATGGCGGTGAGGCCGTCGTCGGCCGTCGAGACGGTGAGATCGCCCGGCCGCACACCGACGATCACGGACGGGCCGCTCAGCGCAGCGCGCTGTGCCGGCGTCAGCGGTATGCGCAGGTTGCTCACCTCGGCACCGTCCGGCCCGACCGTCGCCTGGAGGAGGTTCATCGCCGGGGAGCCGATGAAGCCGGCTACGAACGTGTTGACGGGACGGTCGAACAACGCCCTCGGCGCATCGCATTGCTGGAGCCGGCCATCGTTGAGCACGGCGACGCGGTCGCCCATCGTCATCGCCTCGACCTGGTCGTGGGTGACGTAGAGCGTCGTCGCCTCGAGTCTGCGCTGCAACGAGGCGATCTGCGTGCGGGTCTGCACGCGCAGCTTCGCGTCGAGGTTGGACAGCGGCTCGTCCATCAGGAACACCTGCGGCTCGCGCACGATCGCGCGGCCCATCGCCACCCGCTGCCGCTGGCCGCCGGACAGCTTCGCCGGACGCCGGTCCAGGTGGTCCTCCAGGCCGAGCAGCCTGGCCGCGTCGAGCACCCGGCGGCGGATCTCGGGCTTCGGTACTTTCGCGATCTTAAGGTGGAAGCCGATGTTCTGGGCGACGGTCATGTGCGGATAGAGGGCGTACTCCTGGAACACCATCGCGATGTCGCGCTGTTTCGGCGGCAGCGTGGTCACATCGCGCTCACCGATACGGATCGAGCCGTCGTCGACACCTTCGAGACCGGCGAGCATCCGCAGGCTGGTCGACTTGCCGCAGCCGGACGGGCCGACCAGCACCATGAACTCGCCATCGTGCACGTGCAGGTCCAAGCCGTCGACCGCACGCGCGTCGGATCCCGCGTAGATCCGGGTGACTTCGTCGAACGACACTGCGGCCATCAGGAATCTCCTTGGTTCATTTGGCACTTCCGAGCGTGATGCCCTCGACGATCCGGCGTCCGAGCCAGATGTAGAGCGCGAGCATGGGCAGGACGAGCACGCACACGCCCGCGAACAGCGCGCCGTAGCTCGCGTGGCTGCTGTACTGGGTGATCGTCGAGATGAACGACAGCAGTGACAGCGAGAGAGTTCGCTTACTGGTGTCCTGGATGAATACCAGGCCGATCAGGGTCTCGTTCCACAGCCCGATGGCGTTCAGGATGAACGCCGTGATCAGCCCCGAACGGGCCAGCGGCAGCATGATCCGCCAGAAGACCTGTAGCGCACTCGCCCCGTCGAGCGCGGCGGCTTCCTCGAGCCGGCTCGGCAGCGACCGGAAGAAGCCGGTCAGGAGGAAGACCGTGAACGGTATGGAGATCGCGGTGTAGATGACGTACAGGCCGATCAGGCTGTTGACCAGGTTCAGGTGCGACATCATCACGAAAAGCGGGATGACGACGACCTGCGCCGGGATGCCGATGCCGAGGGTGAAGAACACGGTCAGCGCTCCCGCGGAACGGTTCTGCGTCCGCGATAGCGCATATGCAGCCGGGGCCGCGATCACGAGGACCGACACCGACGACGCGACGACGAGCAGCACCGTGTTGAGGGCCGCCCGGCCGAAGCCGCTGTCTTCCCACGCCTGGCGCCAGTTCTCCCAATGCAGCTTGGTCGGCGGCGACCACGGTGAACTGAAGATCTGACTCGTCGTCTTCAGCGACGAGAACAGCATGAAGACGAGCACGAACAGGTTGAACGCAACGAGCAACCAGGTGCAGGTCGTGCCGACGATGCGGAAGACGCCCCGCCGTTCGGTGCCCGGAGCCGCCCGGCCGCCGCGGATCTGCTTGACGCTCTGCGTGGTGGCGTTCGGCGGGGCATGCACGGTGATCGTCATGAATATGCCTCTGGACTAGAACTGGATCGCTTCGCGGCGAAGTAGCCGGCGAAGCAGCAGGACGAAGAAGGCGAAGAGCACAAGCATTGCCATGGCACAGGCCGAGGCATAGCCGAACTCGTAGGCGGGAACCCGTCCACCGAAAGACTCGCCGTACACGAACAGGGCCGAGTTCCACACCGAGACGCTGGGCAGGTCGTTCGTAGTTCCGCCGAAGGCGAAGATGAACTCGAACAGCTTGAGCGAGTTGATGGTCCACAGCACGGCCGCAACCGAGACGACGTCCCAGGTCATGGGCAGCGTCAGGTTACGGAAACGCTGGAACGGGCCCGCGCCGGCGATCGCGGCGTCCTCGTAGAAATGCGAAGGAATCCGGTCGACGCCGGCCATGATGATCGTCGAGTACAGGCCGACGTTGATCCACACCAGGCCGATCAGGATCATCTTGAACTGGTTGTCGGCCGAGAGCCACTTGACCGGGCTTCCCCCGAGATCGTGGATGACGGTGTTGGCCAGTCCGTTCTGCTGGAAGATGAATCCCCAGATCATGGCCAGCGCGATCGCCGACACCATGTACGGGAAGAACAGCACCGATCGCGCGAACCGGTTGCCCCGCATACCGCGCAGCACCATTGTCAGCAGGAAACTCCCGCCGAAGACGCCGGCGCCGACGATGATCAGGATGATCACGGTGTTGAAGAAAGCCTTGTGGAACACCGGATCCTGGATCAGCACGCGGTAGTTGCGTACGCCCCGCCAGCTCATCGGCCCCGACCCCGTCCAGCTGTGGAAGCTGATCCAGAGCGCCGCGAGCGTCGGGCCGATGAAGAACGCCAGGTAGAGGATCGTGGCGGGTAGCACGAACGGCCAGAACAGCCGGCGGCGCCTGATCTCGAGCGGACTCGGGACCGTCTTCGTGCGCCGCCGGGAGCGAGCGGGCGGTGCCGCGGCGAGCGTGGAGTCCGCGGTCACCCGTCGAGCTTCCAGTACTGGACCTGGGCCGCTTTGGCCTGCGCGATGAACTTGGCCGCGTCGAGCTTGCCGGTGATCAGACCCTGGAACAGCGGCTCGAAGCGCTGGTCGAGGTTCGGGTACTTCGCGTCGACGTTGTCGTGCTCGGCGTAGTGCGGGTTGTTGTTGAGCACCTTCTGCAGGTCGCTGAGTGCGGCGGGAACCTGGATGTCGGTGCGCGGCGTGAGGATCTCGGCCTGCGACGACATCAGCGTCATCCACTTCTTACCGAGTACGTAGCTGATGAACTTCTCCGCGGCCGGACCGTTCTTCGCCTTCTTCGGTATCGAGAAGCCGAACGTCGTCGTCGGAACCGCGGTGTCGGTGCCGGCTATCGACGGGAACGGGAACGTGCCGAGCTTGAAGTTCTTGCCGGCGTCCGGCCCGTCGTAGTACGGCACCCAACTGCCCATGAAGAGCAGCGCAGCCTTGCCGTGCGCCCAGTCCTTCTCCATCGTCGGGTACTTGCTCGCGTCGTAACCGGGTATGTAGTCCGACCCTTTGGCCAGCGAGGCGATCGCCTCGATCGCCTGGTTGACCTTGGGGTCGTCCCAGCCCTTGCCGCTGTGATCGGCCGCGAGTTTCAGCACATTGCCCGGGCCGAGCGTGCGTTCGAGCGCTGCGTACACGAGGGTCGCGTTGTAGTTGAGGATGTCGGCGTCCTGTGCCAGCGGGTTCTGCCCCTTGGCCTTGACCGCCGACAGATCCTGGGCGAGTTCGGACCAGGTCGCGGGCGGCTTGCTCGCGAACTGCGGGTAGGCGTTCGCGTTGTACCACCACGTGTCGGCCGAGATGTAGTACGGCGCGATGATCAGCTTGCCGTTGGAGCTGTCGAGCGCGTCGTAGCTGGTGGGAACGACGCTGCGGACGGTCTTTCCGGCCTCGCCGGGCACTGGCATCTGGTACACCTGCGAGAGGTCCAGCGCGGCGTTCGAGTTGCCGAGTGTTGCGTCGATGCCGGGGAAGCCCTGGTCGATCAGGTCGGGAACCTTGCTGGTGTTGAGCGCCGCCTTGACCTTGGTCAGCGAGTCGCGGCCCTCCCACTGGACGTGCACGGTTACACCGGTGTCGTGCTCGAAGGAGGTGATGGCCTGCTGCAGCACCTTCGCCACCGGCTCGCTCTGCGTCCACATCGACCAGAAGGTGAAGTCCTTCGTGCCAGTGCCGCCGGTACCGCCGCCACTTGATGAGCCGCTGCTGCACGCGGCGGCGAGCGTGAGGCCGGTCAGCGCCGCCGCCGCGACGCTGATGGCGTGCCTCGTGCGCGTGCGTCGACCAGCGCGGCGAGTCGGGACGGTGCTGTCCATGTGGCCACTCCTTTGTGGGTAACGAGGCCTGGCGCCTGATGATCACGTGTGATTGATCATGCGCACATTAGGATTCGTTCAATCAGTAGTCAACAGGTGTTGTTCGACGCTCTGGCGTGATATATCTGCATTCTCTGGCGCTGGTAGGGCCGATCTCGCTGATCGCTCGGCGCAAACTCGAGCAAGGAGAGTCGGGCAGTTGTGGCCGCAGACGTGAAGATCATCCCGAGGCCGGCGAGCGTCGAGCGGCTGCCCGGCTCGTTCGATCTGGCAGCGGCCGGAACCGTCGAGGTCGAACCGGGCTTCTCCGCGGCCGGTGAGTTGTTGATGTCGACCCTTGCCGGATGGGGCGCGGACGCGCGGCTCGCCGAGCGCGGCAAGATCGCGTTGCGCCGATCGGCGAGACCATTGCCGGACGAGGGCTACGAGCTACTCGTCAACCCGGCCGGCGTCACCGTTTGGGCGGCCACCGACGTCGCAGCGATCCACGCCGTCCAGACCCTGCGGCAGCTGCCGCAGGCCCACACATGGCGCAACGGGTACGCAGGCGCTGTGCCGGTGCCGTGCGTGCGCATCGCCGACCAGCCCCGCCTGCGCTGGCGTGGCGCCATGCTCGACGTCGGGCGCCGGTTCCTGCCGACGGAAGACCTGCTGCGCTTCGTCGACCAGATCGCGTTGCACAAGCTGAACGTCCTGCATCTGCACCTCACCGAAGACGCGGGATGGCGGGTCGAGATCGAGCAACATCCCCGCCTGCACGAGATCGGATCACGGCGCTCAGGCACGGTCATCGGCCGCAACGGCGACGGGGCGCCGACCGACGGCATCCCGCACGCCGGCTTCTACACCAAGGCCGACCTGCGCCGCGTCGTCAACCATGCCGCGGCGCTCGGCATCACCGTCGTCCCCGAGATCGACGTTCCCGGCCATGCCCAGGCCGCCATCGCCGCGTATCCGCAGCTGGGCAATCTCGGCCGCCCGCTGCCGGTTGCCACCGGTTGGGGCATCAGCGAGCACGTCCTCAACGTCGACGAGAGCACGGTGCGCTTCTTCGAGGACGTCCTCGACGAGGTCGTCGACGTGTTCCCGGGCGAGTACGTGCACCTCGGCGGGGACGAATGCCCGGTCACGGAATGGCAGGCGAGTCCGGCGGCGCAGGCCCGCATTCGCGAGCTGGGGCTGCCCGGTGCGAACGCGCTGACCGGCTGGTTCGTCGGGCAGCTGTCGGCGTTCCTGCAGAAACGGCAACGCAAGGTGATCGGATGGGACGAACTGATCGACGCCGGCCCGCCCGAAGACGCCACCGTGATGGCGTGGCAGAGCGTCGACCGGGGCGTACGCGCCGCCCGGCTCGGACACGACGTGATCATGACTCCGCGGCACAGCACGTACTTCGACTACTACCAGTCGGCCGACACCGCGCGCGAGCCGCTTGCCATCGGCGAGTTGCTGACGCTCCGGCAGGCCTACGAGTTCACCCCCGTTCCGCCCGAGTTGGACGAGCACGATGCCGCGCGAGTGCTCGGCGCGCAGCTCCAGATCTGGTGCGAGTACATCGACGGCGCGCCGGCGATCGAGTACATGGCCTTCCCGCGAGCGTGCGCCTTCGCCGAGGTCGCCTGGAGTCAGAGCGGCGGGAGTGGGAGCGGGAGCGGCGACTACCCGGCATTCCGGCGCCGGCTCGAGACGCATCTCGAGCGCCTGCACCATGCCGGCGTCAACTACCGCCGGCTCGACGCGTCCTGAGCCGCCCGCAGCATCGTGCGCGGCCGGCGTCCCGGCACGAGGCGTTCGCCGTCGACGAATCCCTCCTCGCGATCTCGCAATTCCTCGATCAGGATCGCGCGCCAGCGCGCCAACCGCGCGGCATCGTCGACATTGCCGGTAAGGTTGCGCGTCTCCGAAGGATCCAGGACAAGGTCAAATAGTTGCTCCTGTCCAGCACCTGACAACCAGCAGTACTTCTCGCGGCCGTCGGTCAGCCACTGAAGCGACTGCCCGAGCCAGGTGTGCTCGCCGTGCAGGTACGGTCGCCAGCCCTCGGGCTGGGTCCCGCGTGCGAGCGGCAACACGCTGCGACCCTCGACGGAGTCGGGTATCGGCAGCCCGGCGCAGTCCAGCAGCGTCGGCATGACGTCACGCAGTTCGACGACGTGGTCAAGCGCGATGCCGGGACGAATGCCGGTGTACGCCGGGCCGGTCAGCAGCAACGGTATGCGCGCCGATCCCTCGTAAGGCACGCCCTTGCGGAACAGGTGATGCTCACCGAGCATGTCGCCGTGGTCGGCGGTGAACGCGACGATCGTGTCGTCGGCGAGGCCGAACTCCGCCAGTGCCGTCAGAAACCGGTGGATCTGCAGGTCGACGTGCGCGATGTTGCCGAAGTAGCCGGCGCGGGCGCGGTGCAGCGTCGCCGGCTCGAGGCAGGCGACCGGCGAATCGAGGCGATGATCGTCGCGGAACTGTGCATAGTCACTCCACCAGTCGCCGACCACCGGTTCGTAGGGCGGCGCGTCCAGGTACTGCTCGAACGCCCAGGCCGGCGGGTGCAGCGGCGAATGCGGGCTGACAAACGACAGGTACAGCAGGAACGGCTGGGTGGGATCGCGCCGGTAGAGCCAGTTGACGGCTTGCGACGCCAGCCAGTTCGTCGGATGCAGCGCCTCGGGCTTGTGCCACGGGCGCGCCACGATCGAGTTGCAGTCCAGGCCACTGTCGGCGTAGTCGCTGCACGCGTCACGCTCGTGCAGCCAGGGCAGATAGTCGTCGATGTGCGCGTACTCGCGTACACGTTGGCGGCTGTGGTGCAGGTAGCCGTCGTGCAGGATGACGTCGTCGAAACCGATCCGGCTGCGTTCGGGGTAGACGTGCATTTTGCCGATCGCCTGCGTCTGGTAGCCGCCGCGGCGGAATTCGCCCGCCAGCGTCGTGGCGACGTCGAACTCGACGCCGTCCTGATAGCCGACCCGCCGGTGTGTTCGCTGCGACAGGCCCGTCATCAACGCGGTGCGGGCAGGTATGCAGGTCGGAGCAGCCGAGTACGCACGGGTGAAGCGCGCGCCGCGCGCTGCGAGCTGATCCAGATGCGGCGTGCGGAGCACCGGGTGGCCGTCGATCGACAGGCAGTCGCCACGCCATTGATCGGCGCAGATGAACACGACATTGGGTTGGTCTTTCACGATGCGCGTCCCTTCTCGGATCTCCGGCGGTCCCGCAGTGCAGTACCCGGCCAATGGCATCAACCGGTCCCGGTCCCGAGCACCGTAGACCGGGGTGAAGGGCACACTCATGGCGTATTGCCTAGCAGCGGAAACGGCGGGAAGGTTCGGGCATGACCGACGAATCGCCGTGGCACGCCTGCGCAGGCCCTAGATGACCGTCGACGATCCGGCGACGCGGCCGCCGGTGGCGCGACCGGACTTGCCGCAGCTGGGCCGGGCGTCCTCGCCGGTGTTCGTCGGGCGCGGCCCGGAGCTGTCGCGGCTGCTCGAGGTGAGCGCGCAGGCGCCCGCGCTGGTGCTGGTCGAAGGTGAGCCCGGGGTCGGCAAGACGAGGCTGGTGGCCGAACTGCTGCGCCGGCACGAGCTTTCCGGTGGGCGCGCCTTCCTGGGGCGCTGCCACGAGCTGAGCGAGCCATTCCCGCTCGGACCGCTGGTCGATGCACTGCGCGGCGCGCGGCTGCCCGGCCGGCTGCCGGCGGTCACCGGGGCGCTTCGGCCGCTGCTACCCGAGCTGGCCGACCGCCTGCCGGAAGCGCCGGCACCGCTCGGAGATGCCGGCGCGGAACGTCACCGGCTCTTTCGCGGGCTGCTGGAAATGCTCACCGCATTCGGCCCGAGCATGCTCCTCGTCGAGGATCTGCACTGGGCCGATCAGGCGACGCTCGAGTTCCTGCGCATCCTGGTGCTCCAGCCGCCGCCCGAGCTGACCGTGGTCGGTACCTACCGGCGCGAAGACGTCGCCGACGGCTCGCCGCTGCTCCGGCTGGACGCTCAACTGCCGGCGCAGTCCGTCACCGCCCGCATCGCGTTGCCGCCACTCAACCCGCAAGAGGTGCGCGAACTCGTCGCCACGATCCTCGACACAACAGAGATCTCGACGGCGTTCGCGGAATACCTGTACGAGCGGACGGCCGGCCTGCCACTGGCCGTCGAAGAGGTACTGCTGCTGCTGCGGCAGCGTCGGGATCTGGTGTGCCAACAGGGGGTGTGGGTGCGTCAGCAACTCGACGCTCTCACCGTCCCGCCGAGACTTCGCGACGCCATCAACGAGCGCCTCGCCCGCCTCGACGCACCGGCGCGCTCACTCGTCCAGGCCGCCGCCGTGCTCACCCTGCCCGCCGATGAGCGGCTGCTCTCGCGCGTCACGGAGCTGTCCGAACTCGCCTGCGGCGACGCGCTGGCCGAGTCGCTCGCGTCGGCGCTGCTGTTCGAGGTCGGCGACGGCCGCTACGGCTTCCGGCACGCCCTGGCCCAGCAGGCCGTCGAGGAAGGGGTGCCCGCCCCGGTGCGACGCCGTCTGCACCTGCGCGCTGCCCGCGCGCTCGAGGCCCGCCGTGAGCGGCCCCTTGCCCGCCTCGCGCGCCATTACCGCGCAGCCGGCGAGACAGCGAAGTGGGTTCGATACGCCGAGGCGGCGGCCGATCGGGCCGTTTCGCTGAACGACCATGCGGCTGCGTACGCGCTGCTGCGCGAAGCGGTGTCCATCCGCGACATCGCGCCGGTCACGCGCGGCTGGCTGGCGATCAAACTCGCCCGGCACGCTGCTCGGTGCCGCGCCTACGAGGACTCGATCGCGATCCTGCCGCCGTTGCTCGACGACGAGGCGATCCCTGGCCGGCTGCGCGCGCGGCTGCGGTTTCTGCTCGGACGCCTGCTCTACGACACGGGCGATCCGCAGGCCGCGCACGAACACGTGATGCGCGCACTCGCCGAGCTGGACGAGCCGACGTCCGCGCGAGCCATGGCCTGGCTCGCCGTCATGTTCACCGTCACGTCCTCCGGCGCCGACTCGAGCGAGCAGCGGCTGCGCTGGTTCGACGGTGCGATGCGGCTTGCCGCGCAGTCGAGCGACCAGGCCATGACGATGGAGATCGCCGCCAGCCGGGCGGTGCTGCTGGTGCGTGCCGGCGACCCGGCGTGCTGGCCGGCGATCGAGACCATCCCGGACCCAGGTGACGAGCCGGGCGAGATCGAGCAGGCCATACGCGGTTACGACAACGTCGCCGACGCGCTGCTGCACATGGGGCACTACCAGCCCGCCGAGGACTTCAACCGCCGGGCTCTTCGCCTGGCCAGCGAGCACTCGCCGTCGTTCTCGATGAACCCTGAGATGACCAGCATGCAGCTCGACTGGCTCACCGGACGGTGGGCCGGGCTCGAGCAGCGCCTGCGCAACGCGGTGCAGGCCGTCGAGGACTGGCCCGCGGCGCTGCAGGTCTGCGAGGCGTTCCTCGGACTGTTGCTGCTGGCCCAGGGCCACACCCAACCGGCGCTTGCCCTGTTGAGCCCGCTGAGCGCGAAGCTCGAGGGCGACATCCGGGTACTGACGTGGATCGCTGCCGCCCTCGGCCAGGCGCGCTTGGCCGAGGGCGATCCTCGCGCGGCGGTCGACGCGATCGAGCCGGCGCTGCGCGCCGTCGATGAGAACCAGCTCTGGTTGTGCGCGGGCGACCTGGTCGCCGTCGGCGTCGAGGCATCGCTCGCTGCCGGCCGGCACGACGAGGCCACGCGGCTGATCACCCGGCTCGCCGAGCAGGTGCGCGGCAAGGACGCTCCCGCCGCAGCCGCAGCGGTTATCACCTGCCGGGGCCTGTTCGCCGAATCGCAGGCGCAGACCGAGCAGGCAGTGCAGCTGTTCGGCGAGGCCGAACAGTCCTGGCTGGCCCTGCCGCGTCCGTATCTCGCGGCCAACGCGCGGGCGCGAGCCGGGCGTTGCCTGCTGGCCCTCGACATCGAGCGGGCGCGTGCGCTCTTGCAGGACGCGCTGGCCGCGTTCGAGAAGTTGGGCGCCGGCTGGGACGCCGCCCTCGTCCAGCAGACGCTTCGCCGCCACGGGCTGATCCCGGCGCACCGACGCGGGCGCCGGTCGTACGGCAACGAGCTCTCACCGCGCGAGGCGGAGGTCGCCCGGTTGGCGTCAGACGGGCTGAACAACCGCGAGATCGCCCGGACCCTGCACCTGTCGGTGAAGACCGTCGAGGGTCACCTCAGCTCCGCGACCCGAAAGCTCGGGGTCAGCTCCCGCGCTGAATTGGCCGACCAGCTGCGCTGACCGTCGAATTAATCAAGGGTGGGCACCCTCTGTGCAACCCTTGCCGACTCGCGTTCGCTGACGGTCGTGGACGAACTGCCCGGTGATCCAGCCAGCGACGAAACCTCGGCACGCGCAGGCAACGTCGTATCCGAGGATCGCCGTCAGCCGGACGATCCGGCAGCGCCGAGCGATCGCGCGGCGAGCGGTCCGTCCGACGAGGAACGCCGGCCACCCCCATCCGGCTACGTCCCGGTCTAGTCCGGGCCGATCACAGAGGCGAACGTGCATTCCGACCCGCGGGCGCCTCGCGGTCCTGGCTGCGGCGAAGGAGAGGCTCTATGCGCAACGACATGGCACGGAAGCTCAGCGGCACGATCGCGCTCGCGCTGCGAAGAGCGGTCCGCCGACGGCACGCGCTGGCGGTGTTGGTGCCGGTACTCGCCGCGGGGCTGGTGATCGCACTCCTGCCCGGGGGGCATCACTCGCCGCGCCGAGCAGGCACACCCAAACCCGCGATCCGGCCGGCCGGCGCACTTGCCGGTGGCCGGCAGCCGGCTGTGACAGCAGCCGCGCTCGAACAAGCCAAACGCAAACCGGTGACCCTCCTGACCGGCGATCAGGTCCGGCTCATGCCCGCCGCGGGTGGCCGGTCCGTTGTGACGCCCGTGTCGACGAAACCGAGCGACAACCCGTTCGCGTACACGTTCCAGGTCGGTAGCGACGTCTACTCCATACCGGGTGCGGCTCTGCCGTACGTCGGCAAGCAGCTGGATCCGCGCTTGTTCGACGTGTCCTACCTGCAGCGCGCCGGCTACGCGAACCTCAAGGCGCTGCCGGTCTCGGTGTCGTGGCGCGGCTCGACGCACTCTGCCGTTCCGGGCATCACGACGCCGACAAGCGGTAGCAACACGGCCGGGTCGGTGGCCACGGCCGGCGCGCCCGCGCTCGGCAAGGCGCTCAAGAACCACGCGAGCGCGCTCACGCAGGTCAAGAAGATCTCGCTCGGCGATCTGCCAGCAGCGCAAGGCAGTTCCGAGACATTGAAGCCCGCGCCGGCCGTCCCGATGTCGTCGAGTGCCGCACCCGGGACGAAGCTCTACTCCCTGCGGGTCAACACCCTCGACCGCGATGGCAAGCCCAGTGTCGGGGTCGTCGCGATCCAGAACCTCAAGAGCATGGCCACGTACTACAGCGTCTCGGCCGTGGACACCGGCGGCACGATCGCGGTCAGCGTGCCCGCCGGGCAGTACGCCGTCGACGGCTTCATCTACGACGTCGGCCCGGGCAACTTCCCCGAGAACCTGGCCTTCCTCTCGGCGGACGTCGACGCCTCGCACGACACCGAGGTCACCCTCGACAGCCGGCAGGCGACGGAGGTCACCGTCTCTGTGCCCAAGCCCGCCGCGCCCACGATCCAGACGATGACGTTCGCCCGGACGTCCGCCGACCAGTTCGGAGTGCAGGGCGCCATGTCTATGTACGGCCAGGGCATCAGCAGTAGCATCCTGCCGCCGACGCACATGTACGCCCGGCCGAGACCGGCGCCGAAGGTCGGCACGCTCGGTTTCGCCGACGCGTGGGATCTCGTGCCGATCGACTCCGGGCTGACCGGTGTCGACATTCCGTACTCCTACTGCCTCGACTTCGCGAGCCAGGACGGTGTGCCCAGCAATCTGTCGCACACCCTGACGGACAAGGATCTGGCGACGGTGCACGACAGCTACGCCGCCAGCATCCCGGATGCCCACGCCCTGGCGATGACAGTTCCGTTCCACAGCTGGTCCACGCTGTCGCTCGGCCTGTTCCCCGCCGTGTTCGACTTCCCGGCGCCCACGAAGCGCGACGACTACTTCGGCGGGTCGACGGACACCGTATGGCAGCAGCTTGCCGTACCGACCTCGCAGATCAACCCGACCTCCACGCCGCCACCGGGCACCTGGGGGCCGTACCGGACCTTCCGTCCGGGTCAGACCGACAGCGCTACGTGGGGTGCGTCTCCGGCCGTCCCGGTTCCGGAGTGGCAGACGATGGGGGTCCCCTACGGGAGCACCGGCGGGAGGAAGCGGACCGAGTCTTTCGTCTGCCCGGCGTGCCGGCAGGGCGACGTCATGGCGTTCAACGTCGTGGCCTCCGGAGACGACGACCCGACGCACTCGGAGAACTGGACCGGCCTCGGCGCCGGCGTGCTGACGGACACGCTCGGCCAGGCCACGGATTCGCTGAAGTTCTACCGCAACGGCGCGTTCACCCAGCTGGCCGGTCTATCCGGGCAGATGTTCCCGATGCTGGCCGGGAAGGCTGACTACACCATCGACTGGGACCACACGATTCCCGTTGCCTGGACGCAGCTCGCGACCCACGTGCACAGCGTCTGGAAGTTCAGCTCGTCCCGCCCGACGCGGGCTGACCCTGTGCCGCCGTTCGAGGTCTGCGCGCCGGACTCCAACCAGGCCTGCTCCTACGTGCCGCTGGTGTTCGCGAGCTACGACTTCGGCGCGAACCTGAGCGGCCAGGTGACTGCACCCGGCACCGAGACGTTCACCTTGACCGGCTACCACCAGGCCAACGAGACCGGCGCGCCGGCGGTCACCGACGCCTCCGTGCAGGTCTCCTACGACGACGGTTCGACCTGGGCCCCCGCGGCGAGCGTCACGAAGCTCGGTGGTGGCAAGTTCCGCGTGTCGGTGAACCAGCCGGATCCGTCGGCGACCAGCGGCTACGCGTCGGTCAAGGTGACGCTGACCGACAGCGCCGGCAACAGCCTGGACCAGACGATCACGCGCGCCTATGCGCTGACCGCCACCGCCCCCGCGACTCACAGATAAGGAAGGTGCAGACGTGCGAACACGCTTAACGTCCATCGTCTCGGCGCTTGCCGTCGTTGTCGCAGCCGGCGCCGTGTCCGCCGAGCCGTCGGCGTCGGCCGGCCCCCCGTCGTCGACGCCCGCGCCGACCCACCGGTTGTGCAGTACCCCAAAACCGAAGTCCGGCCGGTTCGGCTGCATGGCCCTGGAGCGGACGACGTCGAACGGGGTTCCACTGACCGCCCCCGCCGATGACTCGACACCGCCCGGCTACGGTCCGGCGCAGATCCAATCCGCGTACCAGCTCGCCGAAGCGGCGGCATCCCGCGGTGCTGACCAGACGGTCGCCATCACCGACGCCTACGACGACCCGACCGCCGAGGCCGACCTCGCGCATTACCGGTCGACCTACAGCCTGCCGCCGTGCACGTCCGACGACGGCTGCTTCCGCAAGGTGAACCAGGACGGCGCGGCGGCGCCGCTGCCCGCGGTCGATCCCGGATGGGCCGGGGAGATTTCCCTCGACCTCGACATGGTTTCCGCGACCTGCCCGCACTGCCACATCCTGCTGGTCGAGGCCGACGACAACGGGGCTATGAGCCTCGGCGCCACTGTCGCCACGGCTGCGAAGCTGGGCGCGAAGGAGATATCCAACAGCTGGGGCGCGCCCGAGTTCGCCGGCGAGGCCAGCCTGGAACCGTTCTTCGACCAGCCGGGTGTGATGATCACCGCCTCGACCGGCGACGCCGGCTATGGCGTGAGCTATCCCGCGGCGTCGGCCAATGTGACGGCGGTCGGCGGCACCAGCCTCTGGCCGTCGAGCGGGTCCCGGGGCTGGTCGGAGGCAGCGTGGGCCCTTGCGGGTTCGGGATGCTCTGCGCAGATCCGCAAGCCCGCGTGGCAGCACGACGCGTGCACCCACCGCACCGTCGGCGACGTGGCGGCAGTGGCCGACCCCGACACACCGGTCGCGGCCTACGACACGACCGGTGCCCCGGGCTGGCTGGAGGTCGGCGGCACGAGCGTCGCGTCGCCCATCATCGCGTCGGTGTACGCGCTGATCGGGAACGCGACCGGCGGGGGTTCGTACTTCTACCAGCACCGCGACAAGCTCTTCGACGTCACGTCCGCTCACAACGGAACCTGCTCGCCGTCCTACCTGTGCACGGCCGTGCCCGGTTACGACGGGCCGACCGGACTGGGAACCCCTGATCTCACCGGGAAATCCGACACGGGTGGCAGTTGCGTCAACGGCTGGTCGGTCGCCCCACAGCAGCAATCGCTCCCGGACGTCGTGACGACACCGTTCTTGGTGCAGGACAGGGCGAACGGCATCGACGCGCTGTCACCGACGAATGTCTGGACCGTGGGCACCTATCTGGACGAGGGTGCCACGGGGCCGGCTGCAAGCTTCGGCTTCATCACCGACGTCGAGCACTGGGACGGGAAGAAGTGGTCGAAGTCGCCGTCGCCGAGCCCGGTCACCCCGAGCGGCTACCAGAACGCGCAGTTCCAGGCCGTGTCCTTCGACAGTCCGAAGGACGGCTGGGCCGTCGGAGTCAACGCGAACGACGGAATCAACACCACCGTCCTGGTCTCGCACTGGGACGGGTCGCGTTGGTCGCTCAGCCCGGCGCTGAACCCCTGGACCACCGCCGAGCCGTACTACGGACAGACGATCGCGACGCGCGCATCCGCGAACTCCGTGACGGCGATAACGCCGAACGACGTCTGGATCGCCGTCAACTCCGACACCGCGTCGACCTTCGAGCACTGGAACGGCTCCACCTGGACCGTGGTCGACCCGCCGCAGGGCGATTCGACGCCGAACCTCATCCCGTCGATGCACGCGTTCTCGGCCAACGACGTCTGGGCGACGGGCGTTCACTTCGACAATCTGACCGGGTCCGAGAGCGAGCCCGTGATCATGCACTGGGACGGCACGTCGTGGTCGGTCAGCAAGCTCGATCCCGCGACGACCTCGGATGCGGCCTTCACCTCGATCTCGGGGTCGTCCCCCGACGACGTGTGGGCGGTGGGTTCGGCGATCGACCCCGCCGTGAACACCGACGTCCCGATATCCGAACACTGGGACGGCCACTCGTGGAAGATCGTCACCACCGTCGACGGCGACTCCGTTGCGTCGAACAAGACGATGCTGTACGGCGTTACCGCGATCTCCCCGTCCGACGCGTGGGCGGTGGGGAAGTACGCGGGGACCAGAGCGGGCCAGACCGAGCGTCAGTTGTACCTGCTCGAGCACTGGGACGGCCACGCGTGGACGATCGTGTCCAGTCCGCAGAGTGCTGTGCCGGACGGTTTGTGGGCGATCTCGGCCAGCAGCGCCGGCAACGTCTGGATCGCCGGGTCGGAGCAGTTGTCGACCTGGGACCAGTTCACCCCCTACCCCTGGATCCTTCGCAACGGGTGCGGCAATGGCTGACGCGCACCGGACCGGACATCCATCAGCGATCACGGGAGGATCGATGCGCGCGACCCCCTTCATCCGCCGTGCCGCGGCAGTGGCGTCGGTGGCCGTCCTCGGGCTGTTCGGCGTAGCGGCGACGCACGCCGGCGCGGCCCCGGGCGCCGACTTCCGCCATGCGTGTGACACCGCCCCGAAACCGGGAACGGCGGCGTGCATGGCGCTGGTCCGCACAGATGTCCCGGTGCGGGCGCAGGCCCAACTCGGCCCGCACACGCCGCCGACGAACGCGGGCTACGGTCCGGCCAGCCTGCAGGGCGCGTACCTGCTGCCGTCCTCGACGCAGGGCGTGGGTCAGACGGTGGCGATCGTCGACGCATACGACTACCCGAACGCCGAAGCGGATCTGGCGACCTATCGCTCGGACTGGGGGCTCCCACCCTGCACGACCGCGAACGGGTGCTTCCACAAGGTCAACGAGCACGGGCAGGACACCCCGCTGCCGGTCGCGTCCGGATCGTCGGGCTGGGCGACTGAGGAGGCGCTGGACATCGACATGGTGTCCGCGGTGTGCCCGAACTGCCACATCCTGCTCGTCGAGGCGGACTCCCCGAGCATCGACGACCTCGGTACCGGCGTGAACTCGGCGGTCAGCCAGGGCGCCGCGTTCGTCTCGAACAGCTATCTCTCCACCGAGTGGCCCGACGAGGTCGCCACCGATGCCGCGTACTACGACCACCCAGGCGTCGCGGTGACGGCGGCGTCGGGCGACTGGGGCTACAGCTACGGCCCGGGCTTCCCGGCCTCGTCGCCGCACGTGGTGTCGGTGGGCGGCACGTCGCTGCGGCCTGCGTCGGATCCGCGCGGCTGGTCGGAGACCGTGTGGAGTGGTACTGGGGCCGGGTGCTCCGCACTGGAGTCCAAGCCTGCGTGGCAGACCGACTCCGGCTGCGCCAACCGCACGAACACCGACGTGTCTGCTGTGGCCGACCCGAACACCGGCGTCGCCGTCTACGACACGTACGACGCGCAGGGCTGGCTGGAGGTCGGCGGTACCAGCGCAGCGTCACCGATCATCGCGAGCACGTACGCCCTGGTCGGGGCGCCGACCGCCGGCACGTATCCGGCGAGCTACCTGTACGCGCACGCCAGCGAGTTGAACGACGTGACGAGCGGCTCCAACGGCTCCTGCAACCCGCTGTACCTGTGTACCGCGCAGACGGGCTATGACGGCCCGACCGGTCTGGGCACGCCGAACGGCATCGAGGCGTTCGGCGTCCCGACCGGCAACATCGTCACGGTCGGCAATCCGGGTGACCAGGCCGCCACTCAGGACGTCGCGTTCTCGCTGCAGATCCACGCCACTGACACCGCGTCCGACCAGACGCTCACCTACGCCGCGACGGGCCTGCCCGACGGACTGGCGATAGACGCGACCACCGGCCTGATCTCCGGGACGCCGACGACCGTGGGCGACTCGACGGTGAAGGTCACCGTTACGGACACGAGCGGAGCATCGAGCTTCGCGACGTTCCCGATCGACGTGGTGAGCCCGGTCAGCTTCAGTGGCCCGGGACCGCAGGCCGGCTACGCGGGCCAGCCCGCGATGGTGAACCTGAACGCAGCTGACGCGGTAGCGGGCCGCACGCTGCACTACTCGGCGACCGGGCTTCCGGGCGGCGCGTCGATCGACGCGTCGAGTGGCCTGATCTCCGGACTGCTGACGACCCAGGGGTACTTCCACCCGACGATCACGGCGCTAGACGACGGCGGGCGCTCGAGCGACGAGTCGTTCGTCTGGTACGTGGCGCCGGCACATGTGTCGGGCACGGCCGGGCCGGTCACAAACGCCGGCAAGTGCCTTGACGCCGGCGGTTCGTCGGTGGGCCTTGCGTCGTGCAGCCACCACTCCGTCCCAGACGTGGACGGTTGAGGCCGACGGAACTTTGCAGGCGCTCGGCAAGTGCCTCACCGGTGGCGACACGGTGCAGGTGGCGGCTTGCAGCGGGGCGGCCGGGCAGCAATGGCGGATCGTCTCCTCCGGCGGCCTGCGCAACGCCGAATCCGGAAAGTGCCTTGATGTCGAGGGATCCGTCGGCGTGCAGCCGTGCACAAGCGGTGGCTCGAGTCAGCGCTGGAACATTCCGTCCGGTCCGATCGTGTCCGCGCTGGCCGGCGTCTGCGCCGACACCGGTGCGGGAACGACCGGCCATCTGCAGGGTTCGTACTGCGCCGTCACCCCGACGCAGGCGTGGACGGTCTCGCCGGACGGAACCGTAAGGGCCGGCAACAACTGCCTGTCCGCATCGGGTGCCACCGACGTCGCACTGGCCCAGTGCGGACATTCGGCCGCACAGCTTTGGCAGGTGCAACCGGACGGCACGATCGTCAGCCAGGCTTCGGGCAAGTGCCTCGCTGATCCGGACGACAACCCGGTCGCCGGGACGAAGCTGGTGACCGAGACCTGCAACGCCGTGCCGCAGCAGGTGTGGCACGTGGAGTGATCACGACGTCGGCCCGGCAGCCCAAGCTGCCGGGTGCGGCGCAGACTCCGCACCGGATCTTGATCATCTCTGCTGGATCGGCCATGGCTCGCAGTTTCGGCAGAGATGATCAAGAGTGCGCGGACTCTTAGCACGATTGCCGGGCAGTAACGCTCTACGAGCCGAACCAGTGCAGTTGCGCGCCGTGCCCGTCGCTGTATGCGACGGGCACGGCGTCGCGGGCGATGACGAACAGCGCCTGCTCCGGATCAGGCGATGCGGGCAGCGTGCCCTCGGCAAAGGGCACCACCCGGGGGCTCTCGTTCGAGATCCAGTGCCCGGGCGTGCGGCGCATTGTCGAGACGAACTCGGCTCGCGCGGCACTGCCCAGGTAGGCCAGCACGGCGCTGTGAAAGATCACCAGGGTGGCGTCGGCCGGCGCCTTCGCGGCGAGGCCTTCGACGGTCTCGTTCAGATCGCCGGCGACAAGAAATGGCGGATCGGCGCGGGCGATCCGGATCGCCGCGTCGAGGCGGTCGCGCCGGTGTTGTTGCTCGGGCCAGACCAGCGTCTTGAGCCAGCGGACGTCATCGGGATCGGTCACGTCGAGCGGATTGAGGTCGACGCCGGCCCGCCACACCACCTCGGGCAGTGCCGCCGGCACCGGCAGCGGGCCGTCGAACGCGCACGTCAGTAGCGGCCCGGGTCCGTCGTCGGGATCAAGACGCGGCCGCCCGCCGTACTGGTAGCTGAACCGGTCCGGATAAAGGCACAGGCCGGCCGAAGCGCCGACCTCCAGCAGGGCCAGCGGCTGCGGCAGAGCGGCCAGCACCGGCAGCAGCACTGCGCAGCGGCCCGGTTCGTTGGTCTGCGTCCGCTTGGACGTGACGACCGACACCACCTGCTGCCAGCGGTCGATCAGTTCGTTCCGGAAGCCGTCGAACGGGCCGGGCTCGATGCCGGCGAACCGGGCGGCGGCGAAGATCAAGTTCGGCTGCCGCTTCTCGGCGGGCAGTTCCTCGAGCAGATGCAACAGGTGCGCATCGGCGGCGACCCCGTTGGCCCAGCGCTCGTAACAGGCCGATCTTCCATGGGCTTCCGCCGAGGCGAAGCGTCGATAGATCTCCGCCGTCTCCATGTCGGCATGCTCTCAGGCGGGCGAGCGCCACCCACCCTCGAGCCGGCCGCACGTGTGAACCGCCACTCGCCGGAGTCGCGCTCGTGGCGCGATCAGCCGACCGGCGTCTTCGAGTCCGGCACGGCCGACCCTTTCGATCTCCGGATTCGGGTGGCGGATAACGTGACGGGTCAGCACACGACCCGGGAGGACTTGTGACGAGTACACCTGCACCCCAGGACCCGGTGCAGCAGCAATGGCGCGATCGGGCCGCCGCCGCGCACGGCTCGGCCGAGGCGGCAGACGGGCTGGTGCGCGCCGAGGCCGACGGCAGCGGCGCGGTGATCGACCTGGTGCTCGAACCGAAGGCGATGCGGTTGCCCAGTGCCGACTTGGCCGCGGCGATCCGCCAGGCGATCGGCGATGCCCAATCGGCCGCGCGGTCCGAGCTCGAAAAGGCTCCTCCCCTCGCTGCGACGGTTGAGGTCGCCGACATGCAGCGCGCGCTCACCGACATCGGCAGCGATGCGCGGCGTCGGTTGGGCGAGTTCGCCGCCATCGCAGAACAATTGTCAGCTCGACTGGATCGGATGTAGTTGTGGCGGGGATCAGCGTCAATCCCGATGTGCTGATGCAGGCCGCGCAAGGTGTCGGTACCTGCGCGCAGGACATGGGTGATCAGCTCGGCCAGCTGCAGACGACCATGACCACGGACAATCCGTGGGGCCGCGACGAGCAGGGCAGCGCGTTCGGCATGCTCTATACGGCGGTGCTCGGCGAGGCCATGGGCGCTATGGGCTCACACCTCGAAAAGCTCGTGCAGGGGGCTGAGGGGCTGGCCGCCTGGGCGCAGCAGATGGCTCAGACCGAGCAGACCGTCACCACGCAGGTCACGACCGCCGGTCAGGCGGGATAGCGGCGTGGGACTGGAGTTACCGGGTTGGCTCACCGAGCCACTCGGCTGGGTCGGACTGACCTGGCCTGAAGCCGACGAGGTCAAGCTGTTCGAGGACGGACAGCAGTGGATCGCCTTCGGCAGCACGCTGTCGACGATTCGCGACAACGCCGAAAAGGCAGCAGAGTCGGTCTGGTCTGGTGACACCGCCGATGATGCCGCGGTAAATGCCTTCAAGCACTGGTGGACGAACAACGACGGCCCGGCGACTCGGCTGAACGACGATGCCATCGCTGCGGAGATCATCGGTGCGGCGCTGATCGTGTTCGCCGGAATAACGCTGGCGATGAAGATCGCGTTCATCGTGCAGTTGATCGCGCTGGCGATCGAGGTGGCCCAGGCGATCGCGACCGCCTTCGTTTCGTTCGGAGCAACCACTGCTGAGGTGCCGGGCTTCATCGCGGCCACCCGGGTGATTTGCCGTCAGCTGATCAAGCAGGTCATCGAGCATATTCGGACGGTTATCAAGGATCTGCTCGAGAAGGCGAAGAACCTGTTCAAGAAGCTGGGCGAGCGTCGGGCCGCTCGCAAGGCGCTCAAGTTCGACGAGAAGATGCTCGCCGACCTCAAGAAGGTCAACCCCGGCTTCAACCCGCCCCATCCGAGCTTCTCGGCTAACTGCACGCACTGCGTGCAGGCGTACGAACTGCGCCGTCGAGGCTTTGATGCCGAGGCTAAGATGCTGCCCCAACACTTCTGGTCGAGCGGCGGTCGCCCGCTCGGCGACATCGAAAGCACCTGGGGGCGCAGCTTCACCTCCGGGGGCAAGGCCGACATCGAGAAGGCGTTCTCCGAGCCCGGTTCGCGCGGTGTCGTGGCGATCAGGTGGAACAACGGCGGTGGTCACGTGTTCAACGTCGAGAACGTGAACGGCGAGGTGCGCTACATCGACGCCCAGTCGGGCAAGGCCGGCGTGGGTAACTACTTCAACAGCGGACACAGCACGTCCTACGTTCGGCTCGACGATCTGCCAACGCCGAATGCCGGGCAGTTCGTCCAGCCAGCACGGCCCTAGTGGAGGTACATGATGGCAGTGACGTACGAACAGGCCCGCGAGATCGTGCGTCGGAACACCGAACCCGATTGGGCGACCGGCACGTTCTGCCTGGACGATCGCCGCATCGTCGAGAACGACGAGATTTACGTCTTCGAGGTCGGCGCGCGAGAGTACCTCGTCGCGGGCGACGTGTCCTACATGATTGCCGGGAGCATTCCCGTTGTGCACAAGGACGACGGCCGGATCGAATGGTGGCCGTCGCCCGTCATCGGCATGGACTCATCGATCAGGTCACGCCCCAACCCGTCACCGACCCTGCAGGTGTGACTGCGTCGTCCGCCTCCTGAGGTCACGACACTCTTAGGCCGCTTAGCCGTTGCGGCCTGGGACATCGTTGACGTGGGTGTCGCGGAGCGCGCTCGGCGGGCCGACCCGTGGCTTCGCGTACGTGGCATCGGCTGACCGCGGGGGTGTGAATCGGCACTGGGCAACCGTGAAAGGGTTACCGCCATGGGAGTTCGCGGCCTCTATCCGTCCATCGAGCCATATCGCAGTGGGTTGCTCGCCGTCGACGACGGTCAGCAGATCTGGTGGGAGGAGTGCGGGAATCCCGACGGGACGCCCCTGCTCGTCGTCCACGGCGGCCCGGGTGGCGGTTGCATCGCCAACCACCGCCGCGCCTACGACCCGTCGGCGTACCGGATCATCCTGTTCGATCAACGTGGATGTGGGCGCAGCCTCCCGCACGCCAGCGATCCGGACGTGTCGTTGCAGACGAACACGACCTGGCATCTGATCGCCGACATGGAGCGGCTTCGGGCCGAGCTCGGCGTCGACCGCTGGGTGCTTTCCGGCGCGTCCTGGGGCACCTCGCTGGCGTTGGCGTATGCGCAGTCGCATCCGGACCGCGTGCGCGCCATGGTGCTGCGCAGCATCTTCACGCTGCGGGCGAGTGAGGTGCGCTGGGCGTATCACGACGGCGTGTCGCAACTGCTGCCCGAACGCTGGCAGGAGTTTCGCGGCGCCGTCCCCGAAGACGAGCGCGACGATCTCGTCGCCGCGTACCGCCGGCGGTTGGAGTCTGCCGACAAGCAGACCCGCGTCAGCGCCGCTCAGGCGTGGACGAGGTGGGAGCTTGCCGCGATGCTGCTGCACCCCAACCCGCAGATCGAGGCGATCTTCGCCGAGCCTGACTTCGCTGTCGCGTTCGCGCGCATCGAGAGTCACTACGTGGCGCACGGCGGATTCTTCCGCGAGGGGCAGTTGATCGCGGACGTGCCCGCGATCCGGCACATCCCGGCCGTGATCCTGCAAGGCCGTTACGACCTGTGCACTCCGCCCGTGACCGCCTGGGACCTGCATCGCGCGTGGCCGGAGGCCGACCTGCAACTGGTGAACGACGCCGGGCATTCCCTGGACGAGCCGGGCATGGTGCACCGGCTGATCGAGGCCACCGACCGATTCGCCCGCTAGCGCCGGTTCACTGTGTCCGAGCTAGCGGGCGAGTAGTGCGGGGCATGCGGCCCGTCGAATGATGGGTGCCGTCCTCGCGAGGGGATACGCACACGCGGCGTTCGGTCATCGCCTGCGCGCGTTGTTCTTCGACCCGGGCCGAATTCAGCGCGTGTACCGCGCGGCGCAGCGAGCGTTTGAACTCGGCCAGCGTCTGCCCACCGGCACAGCGCAGCACCCGGTCCTCCACCGCGACTGCGGTCTCAGTCGTCCAGTCCGTAGGTGGCTTCGGCGAGAGTCATCGCGTGCAGGTAGCTGATCCGGCCCCGGCGCAACGCCCGCCCCGTCACCGCCAACGTTCCAGCCAAGGTCTCGGCCACCGCGAGGCGCCGTTGCGCGGTCACCGCCGAAAGTCGCAGTGCGCACCCGACCTCCTCACGCACCCACCTATCCTCCGACCCATCATCAGCGGCCATCGCGGCCAGGACCTGGGCCTGCACGCCGGAAAGCCACGCCAGGTGCCGCTCCAAAGCGACCAACGCATCGACCCGCCCACCAGGCGACAACACAGCCGGATCGAGCACCGACAACGCCGCCACCGCATCCGCACCCGGCACCTCACCAGCGAGCCACGCCGCGGCCTGATCCGGGTCGTCGGTGATCTCCGCCAGAGTCAACGGCGGCGGCACAGTGGGCGGCTGCCACTCGTCGACCTCGAACATGCGTGCGAGTCTACTTGGTCATCGCACAACCCGTCCAACCAGAATCACCTTATCCGGTAGGGACTTCCGACACGAGCACAGGCGCCCGGCGCGCGACGGGAACCGCTCGGCGAGCGTGACCGTCCGCCGCGCGAGGCGACACGGCGAGGACTCCGACAACACGTGCCACTCAGATCGAATCCGCCAACGTTCACAACGGACTAGACCCACGCGAAGGATTCCAAGAATTGTTACTGGCGCGATGGACCGACCAGTAGAACGACAAGCCGACCAGATCCGCCGGCAGGTTGAGCTTCCCCAGCCGTGCAGGTGGGCGGTTACAACTGCCGGGCTGGCGCGTAGCTGCCCACCCGCCGCGAGCCGAGCGGGCCAGGCAGGCCCGCGACCCTCAGCCGTTGTGCGTCGGGATCACCGCAACCGGGCAGGTCGCATGGTGCAGCGCGCGCTGGCTGACCGAGCCGAGCATGGTACCGGCGAGGGCATGCCGGCCATGGTTGCCGACGACGAGCAGGTACTGCCCCTGTGATGCCGCAACGATTCCCGTCTTCGGATGTTCGCGGACCACCTCGGGGTGCACTTCGACGTCTGGATATTTCGTCCGCCAGCCGGCGAGGGTGTCAGACAGCCATTCCTCGACGCTGGACGGCGCCGACGGCGCTCCGCGCCATGACATTGTGGCGAGCACATCGGTGTGCCAGCACAGAACGGCACGCAGTCCCACGTGATGTCGGCTCGCGCGCTCGAAGCCGAACTCGAGCAGAGGCGCCGACGCCTCGGTGCCGTCCACCCCGACCACGACACTGGCCTCTTCCTCGGGCATGCCCGCCGGCCCGCACAGGACGACGACCGGCGACTCGCTGCGGGCGGCGACGGCACCGCTGACCGAGCCCAGCACGCTGGAGCCGAGGGACTTGTGCCGGCGCGAGCCAACCACCACCAGTGATGCGCGCGCCGATTCGTCGTGCAGAACCTGCACAGCATCGCCCTCGACTGCGTCGCCCGTTGCTTGGACGCCGTGCTTCGACGCGATGCGATCGACCGTCTCGGCGACGAGATCGCGGGCGAGTTGGGAGTCCGAGCCGTGGTACGCGCACACCACGCGCAGCGCGCCGTCGCGGGTCTTCGCGTCGTGCGCGGCCCAATCCACGGCTGAGTGCACTTCCGGTGACTCGTCGATGCCTACGACGATCGGAGCCTGGGTGGCTTGCATCGAAACCTCCTTGTAAGCGACGTAGACGACCGCCACGACGGGGATCGCGCTGCGGGTTATTGCCGGGCTCTCACCGGCCACTCGGCGCAAGTGCTGCGGGAGGCGCGTCCATGCCGGCGCGCACCTGGACGAGCGGACCACTGGGCACCCTGATCAGGCCGCGGGTCGGCCGGTCGAGATCGAACGTGACGAGCAGCGTCAACGTGACGAGCAATGCCGCGACGAGGACGGTCAGCACGCCGCGCCCCATCGTGCTCAGGTGCAGGCCCAGCGTGGCCAGGGCAAAGGCGGCCACCACCAGTTCGAGTCCGAGGACCGCAGTGGGAACCCGGTTGCTCAGGCTGGACACGTGACTGGACTGGGCGTCGAACGTCTTGTTGAGGCTGTCGGCGTAGAGGCGCGGCGCACTGGCGGCGGGCGCCTGGTCGAGAGCCTGGCCCGCCAAGCCCCACAGCTGGCGCTGCAGCCGGCTGCTGTCGGCGACCTCTTGCCGCTGGGCGGGGCTTTCGGGACGGGTCTGCGCGATACGGATGCTGACGTCCGTGTACTGGCGCAGCAGCGCCAGCGAGGCGCTGCGCATCGGTTCGTGCAGCGTCTCGGCGCGCAGGTACGTTGTGCCGATCGCGTTGGCCTCCTCGACCGTGGCCGCCCGTCGATCTTGATAACGTCCGACGGCCAGGCTGAGGCCGAACGCCAGCACCAGGCTCATGAATCCCAGCAACACGGCCTGCATGACCGAAAACGGTTCCCGAAGCGGGTCGGACTTGTGCCGCACCGATCGGCCGATCATCAAGCCCAAGACAGTCGCGCCGAGCATCACGACGAGCAGGATCAACCCGAGCAGCCACGTCGGCAGCTGGAAGAACAGCACGGACGGCCTCCCTCGAAGAACCGCAGCGGGTTGGCACCGCGCCGGCGCGGCGGCGTCGAGGGGAACGAGGTGTCACCGGCTTGCCGTCCGGATCTCGGGCCGCGCGGGGGTGGCCGACATCAGCGCAGACGCTGCTTGATCCGGAATCCGTACACCACTCACGAGTCTCGCCAACCCTGTCGCGCCGAAGGTAGCCGTAGCTTCGGCGCACGCGGGCGAGTTCGTGTCATCCGGGTGGGATGAACTTCTCGCCGGGTGATGCGACAGCGACGTCCGCCGATGCCGTTTGTCGGATACGCGGCAAACTCGTCGAGCCGACGAACATGGTCGAGGGGGCGGCCGCCGTGGCGGTCCGCCCCCTCTGGTGGGGATTGGCTAGCTGAGGTTCAGTGCCGTGTCGTCGATGAAGAACGACGTGGCCAGTGACGAGTCCTCGGTTCCCGTCCACTTCAGCGTCACGTTCTGGCCCGCATATGCGGAGAGATTGACGCTTCGCTGAACGTAACCCGAACCCTTGTTGACGTTGGAGAACGACTGGACGGTCGTGCCGTTCGCCGCAAGGGTGAGCTTGTCGTAGGCCGTGCCGGTGCCCTCATTGCTGGAGATGTACAGGTAGTACGTGAGGCTTACCGAGCATCCGGCCGGGATCGATACCGTCTGCGCCAGCGTGTCGGTGTGTGTCCGGCCATAGCCGTCCAGCCAGGCATAGCCGACGCCGCTGTGCGCGTGCGCGCCGTCGGTGTTGATCACGCCGCTGGTCGCCGTCCAGGCGGCCGAGCCCGACTCGAACCCGGGGTTGACCAGCCGCTGACCCGAGCAGCTACCGCCGGCATTGCTGATCGTCCAGGTGAACGCGGCCTGTCCGGACGCATTAGTCGTGTCCGTTGCGGTGACCGTGACGTTGTAGACGTTGGCGGTGGTCGGCGTGCCCGAGATGAGGCCAGTCGAGGAGTTGATCGAGAGCCCCGCCGGCAGGCCGGTCGCACTGTAGGTCAGGGTCTGGCCCGGTGCCGAGTCGGTGGCGTGGATCTGCAGGGTTACCGCAGTGCCGACGGTGCCGGTCTGGCTGCCCGGGTTGGTCACCGTGACCGTGTTGCCGCCGCCGCCCCCAGCCGTGAAACCGGCCGTCCCGTCCGGCGTGCCGATGCCGGTCGGTCCGTCCCAGCCGGCGCCGCCACGGCACAGGACCGTTGGCGAGCACGAGCCGTTCGAGCCGGTGGTGACGTCGTACAGGTTGGTAGCGTGGCTGTACGGGTAGGACGCGGGCCGATCGCCCGCTCCGGGGGTTCCGGCGAGCGCGTACACGGCCGCGATCTGCGGCGCGGATGCGCTGGTGCCGCCGTACACGCTCCAGCCGCTGCCGCCGTAGGTCTGGTACACGGCCAGGCCCGTGTTCGGGTCGGCGACAGCGGAGACGTCGGTGTCGGCGCGCTTGGTGCACGCGCTGATGCCGCTCTGGAAAGCCGGCTTCGTGACGACTGTCGAGCAGCCGCTGCCGGCGCCGTCCCACACGGATTCCGACCAGCCGCGCGTGGTGCCGCTCGCGCGGTTGAGCGTGGTGCCACCGACGGATACGACGTATTGCGAGGTGGACGGGTAGATCGCGCCGGCCGCATAGCCGGAGTCGCCGCTGGATGCCGTGTAGACGATGCCCGTGTGGTTGAAGTACTGGGTGTCGTAACTGTTCTCGGCGCCGCCTTCGCCACCGCCCCAGCTCATCGAGATGTACTTCGCGCCGAGTGTGCGGGCAGTGTCGACCGCGGTGAACAGGTTGTCGGACGGGTCATTCGCCTCGACCAGCAGGATGTGGCAGCTCGGGCAGGTCGCCGAGACGGCGTCGAGGTCAAGGGAGATCTCGCCGGCCCAACCGGTGTCGCCCTGCGGTAGCGGGCTGGCCTGGCCGTTCTGGTTCACCTTGCGGAAGCAGCCGTTTGCGGTCGTGCAGGCCGAGAGCCCGTACTGCGACCGGTAGGTCGCGAGGTCGGATTCCGCGGCGGGATCGTCGTAAGCGTCGACGATGGCGATGGTTGTGGTAGTGGACGAGGTCGGCAGGTTGTACGCCGACTTCAGGTCGGTCGGTCCATAGCCGGCCGGTGTCGCATCCGGTGCGATCACGCGGGTCTCATGGATATCGGTGCGCTTGAGCGCGAAACACGTGTAGTGGCCTTTGGCTACCGGCTGGCTGCAACTGTGTGCGACGGCTGGGGCCGGTGCGCTCGCTGGGGTTGCCAGCGCAGACGCGGGTAGCGCGAGTGCTGCGATCGCTGCGATCGCGACGCCGCCAGCGAGGACGGGTAGTCCTCGGCGCGCAAACTTCACGGGTACCTCCTGGGGTTGAGGTCAGCACGAGGTCGTGCCGGGCGGAAGCGTAGGGGTATCCAGTCGGTAATTCGCCCGGTTTGTACCGTGACATTCTGGCCAGTTCCGGTCACGCACGAAGCTGTCCGTGCAATGCCGTAACCACAGCGTGTCTGGTGCCGGCGCCGTCACGGGAGCCGATTGCCCGGGCCGAGGTCACACCACGGCGATCTTCAGTTGCCACATGTTCGCGACGGCGAGGGTCGCGGTGCCCTTCCCCTGGGCAACGAGCGTGATATCCAGTGCGTTGCCCGTGCGGTCGGATTTCGTCGACTTGACGATGGACGCAGGGCCGGCGCTTGGGAGCGGCCACGGCTTGCCGCTCGGCGGATTGATCGTTATGTGCGCGACCGCCCCGGTGACGAGGCAGAGTTCGACCGGATGGCTGTCGGTGCCCTCGTAGCTCTGCTCGACGTTGCCCTCGCGGCAGGCGATATGTGGCGCGGACATCGTGTGACCACCGCCGGGACTGCTACTGGCACTGCTGCTGCTCGTTGCCGGTGGCGTCAAGATTGTGCCGGCGCTGCTGGCGATCGACGGCGCGGCCGGCGGGTTGTTATCGGCCTTCGAGGCGCAGCCCGCAACGGCGCATGCTGCTGCAACGGCTGTCACGGTCACGGCGAAATGTCGTGAATTCATCAACCGCACGCTACGCGGGCGGCATCGGTCGCTTCGCCGCTGCGTGGCGTCGTTAACCTGACTGGCATGGAGTTGACTCACGTCGACGAGCGCGGCGCTGCGCGCATGGTCGACGTGTCGGCAAAGCAGATCAGCGCGCGCGTGGCGGTGGCCTCGGGTCGGCTCAGCACGACCACCGAGGTCATCGCGCTGTTGCGTCGGGACGGACTGCCCAAGGGCGATGCGCTCGCGGTCGCCCGCGTTGCCGGCATAGCCGGGGCAAAGCGAACGCCCGACCTGGTGCCGTTGTGCCACCCGGTGGCGCTGCACGGCGTGACCGTCGATCTCGAGGTCACCGACAACTCGGTCGAGATCACGGCGACCACCCGCACCGCCGACCGCACCGGCGTCGAGATGGAGGCGCTGACAGCCGTCGTCGCGGCCGGTTTGGCCCTGTACGACATGGTGAAGGCGGTCGATCGTTCGGCAGTCCTCTCTGACGTGCGGTTGCTGTCGAAGTCCGGCGGCCGAAGCGGCGAGTGGCAGCGAGACGCGTTGTGACCGCTGCCGTCACTGCCGCTGTGATCACCTGTTCGAACCGCTCGGCGGCAGGCGAGCGTGCCGACGACTCGGGTGAGTTGCTCGCCGAGTTGCTCGCGCAGGCCGGCCATTCGCTCGTCTCGCGCGTGATCGTGCCCGACGATGTCGCCGCCATTCAGTCGGCCGTGCGCGCCGCGGTCGACGCCGGCGCCGCCGTCGTGATCACGACCGGCGGCACGGGGCTCGCCCCGACCGATGTCACGCCGGAGGCGGTCCGACCGCTGCTGCAGCGCGAGGTTCCCGGAATCGCCGAGACCTTGCGGCTGGCCGCACGCGAGCGCGTGCCCACCTCGGTGCTCTCGCGCGGCGTGGCGGGCACGCTGGACCACTCGCTTGTCGTCACCTTGCCTGGTTCGCCGGGCGGAGTCCGTGATGGGATGGCGGTGTTGACGCCGCTGCTCAGCCATATCGTCGATCAACTCGCCGGCGGCGACCACCGACCTGGAGGCGGCGCATGATCGCATCGGACCTCGTGATCGCGGCCGTCTCTGACCAGCCGCTCGATGTGGGCGTGCACGAGCGTGCCGTGCTCCGGCCCGCTGCGGGTGCGCACGTGGTGTTCTGCGGGGTCGTCCGCGACCACGACCACGGGCGTCGCGTCACCGAACTCGAGTACGAGGCCCATCCCGGTGCGGCTGACGTGCTGCGCGAAGTGGCCGCCGGGTTCGCCGCGCTCGAAGCGGTGAGTGGTCTTGCGGTGAGCCATCGCGTCGGTCGACTGGCCGTCGGTGATCTCGCGCTGGTGGCCGCGGTCAGCGCACCGCATCGCCAGGAGGCGTTCGAGGTGTGCATGCACCTGGTGGATGAGGTGAAGCGACGCCTGCCGATCTGGAAGCGTCAGGTATTCGACGACGGCACCGACGAGTGGGTCAACTGCCCGTGATGCGGGCGCTGGTTGCGCACCGTGGGCCTCACTCGTGCTCAGCGCCTCGTTCGTGCCGAGCGCCTCGTTCGTGCCGAGCGCCCCGCTTGTGGCGGATGCTTCGTCGGTGCCGAGCGAGACGGCACGAACGGACCAACCGACAGCCGGCTCAGCCGCCGGCGAACGGTGGCAGCATGTCGATGATCGCGTTCGGAGGAATCGGCGTGCTGTCGTCGGCCGGCTGACTGTCGATCAAGAAGCTTGCGACCCGCGCGACCGCCGCGAGAGGCGGTCGCGCGGCCAGTTCGTCGCGTAGTGCCGCAACGGTCAGTGCAGTTGTCGGTTCTTGCTCGCGACCTGCTGCGCGGCGCGCGCCGGCCCAGAACCTGATGGTGGCAGTGATAGCGCTACTTCTCCGATGACTCGTCGTGCTGGAGCATGTTCTCGAGCTTGGTGCTCACGGACTTGATCTGCTCCGAGTACTTGCGATGGGTGATCTTGTCGACCTTCTCCGCCGTGACCTCCACGCCGTGTGCCGCGACATTGCCGGCCTTGTGCGCAACGTCAGTGGCCGTCTCCTTAGCGTGCCCGGCCAGCGGGCCCGCTCGGTGGGCGAGTTCGCCTGCCTTTTCCTTCGCCTGCCCGGCTAGCGGTGCGGCGCGGCTCGCGAGCACGCTTGCCTTTTCCTTCGCCTGCCCGGCCAGTGGTGCGGCGCGGCTAGCAAGCGCGCTGGCCTTGTCTTTGGCCTGCGCACCGACCTTGCTCGCCGTGCTACCCCCGCCGGCCGCATGATCCGTCTTGTCGGCGATCTTGCCGTCGTCCGTCACGGTGCGCCTCCTTGATCGGCCGTGCCCCCGATGCCCGGGGCACCCTTGCATCCAAGCACCGTCGACAATGGTCTGGTGACCGAAGCGCAAAGTCCCGAGCCGCGACCGGCCGCTCCGGCGGAACCGCCCGTATTGCCCGATGTCTCACGTGACGAGCAGGAGACCGGGTGGGGCGATCGTGACGACGACGCCGCCAGCGACGAGTGGTATCGCCGCGAACGCCCGCCACATCACGAGTGATGACCGATCGTGCAACCCTCGGCGTCCCCACGACGCCGACGGTTGCACAATCGTGAGGGCACGCAGTAGATCAGGTGCGCCGCTCACGCAGTAGGTCGCGTATCTCCTCCAGCAGCCTCTGATCGTCGGTTTTAACCGCCTCGTCGGGAGTCACACCACGCCTCTCGTTGAGCTTTTGCATGGGGAGGACGAGCACGAGGTAGATGGCAAACGCCGTGATGACAAATATGACGATCGCATTTATCAGCGTCGAGATGTCTATGAAGGTCTTCGCCTCGAGTTCGCCGCCCCGCAGGGCGAAGCCCCAGCCATTCGAGTTCGCGCCGGGGAAGGCATTGATGATCGGCGTGATGATCGCCCCGACGAATGTGTCGACCACTTTCGCGAACGCCGTGCCGATGACGAACGCGACAGCGAGCTCGACGATGTTGCCGCGCAGGACGAAATCCCTGAATCCCTTGAGCATCTGATGCCCCCTCTGTGAATCTGACGAAATCCGATGAATCCGACGGCGACGCTTGCCATCGGCGCAGATGTTAGAACCTGAACGGGCGAAATTGCCTCATGTGATCGAAATCCGCGATACGAAAATGTCGGCGGCATTCGCCGGCAAACCTCGGTCAAGCAGACCTCGGTCAAGCAGACCTCGGTACCGCTCCGGGCGCCGGCCATGCGGAGCATGTGCGCAATACCCGGTTATCTCAGGGTGGTCCGTGCACGGTCGCGACGAGTGGCCGACCCGCCGCGGCGGCGAGTCGCAGTGCCGTTGCCCGGTCGGCCGCGACGATCAGACCGACGCCGTCACCGTCACCGACGCCGTTGCCGTCGGCGCCGGCATCCGGCGACAGGCCGATGACCGCGAGCACGCGGACTCGTTCGGCCAATATCCGCGCCGGACCCGGGGAGGAGGCATCGGCCTCGGGTGGATCGCCGACGAGCAGGTCGATGGAATCGCCGGCGTGCACCAGGCCGGGCAGTGCCGCGCCGGTTACCTCGACCGGCACTGCCGAAAGGCCTGCGGGCAGACCCACGGTCAGCCCGGACCCGGCCAGGCGGGTGCTAGTGATCGGCTCACCCGAGCGGATCGGACCCGCGAGTCGATGGCCGACGACCTGTGCCGGACGCGATGCGGCGCTCGGCGGGCGAAGGCTTGTGGGCCAGGTACGAACCCGCACATCGGCGGGTGACAGGCGGGCCCCGGCGGCGAGGTCGCGCGCCGCAACCAGTACGGCTGACCCCGGGACCGATGGCTGCTTGTGACGCTGCCCGGCGAGGGCGGTGATGGCTGCGAGCAGCAGGCAGCCCAAGGCAAGTACCCGGCGAGGCCAGCCACGCAGGCGGGCCGCAATGTCAGCAAGCACGCGGTTCAGTCAAGTCGAACCGGGAGCCTCGGGCAGGGCGCTCAGGTCATCTGTGGATAACGGATGTGCCTGTGGATATCGCCGGGAAAGCCGATGGCGCGAGCCCGATCAGGCGGATGCGGCAGCCTTGGACGACGCGCCCGAGCCATTCGTCGAAGCCGGGGACTTGGCGGTGTCGGTCTTGGTGGCGGTGCTGCTCGTCGAGTCAGACTTGGCCTCCGACTTCGAGTCAGCCTTGGTGTCTGGCTTCGACGCGGTGGACGCCGTCGCCGCCGCGCGGCTGTCGGTGCGGTAGAAACCCGAGCCCTTGAAGACGACGCCGACGGATCCGTAGACCTTGCGGACCGGCTGTCCGCACACCGGGCACTCGCTCGCGACGGCGTCGGTGAACGTCTGCACGAGTTCGAACCGGTTGCCGCAGTCCGGGTTCGTGCACGCGTACTGGTAGGTGGGCATTGGTGGGCGAACCTCCGACAGGCTGGCACTCGGCTACTAAGACTGCTAACCATGGTGCGGGATGAAGGCATTCCCCGTCCACCCCGGGCGCCCCGACTCACACGAAGTGGTGCCAACCGGACGGCGTGACGGCCGCCGTCACTGGTATGTCCCAGGCCTCGGCCGGCACGTGTTCGACGATCTCGCCGTCATAGAGCAGGGCCACGACAGGCACCCCGGCCCCGACTCGGGTCAGCGCCCGGTCGTAGCAACCGGCCCCGCGTCCGAGCCGCATCCCGCGTGGATCGACCGCGAGGGCGGGCACGAGCACCAGGTCGGCACGTGAGATCGCGTCGACGCCGAGCGGGTCACCGCTCGGCCAGGGCGTCCAGTCCAGGTCACGATCGTCGAGGACGAGCGGCACGATCACCCGCGCACCGTTCGCGGAAAGGGCATCGAGGAGCTCTACCGAACAAGGCTCCGTGCGCATCGGGCGATAGGCGGCAACACGGCGGGCAGCCGGAAACCGGGACAGCACGTGTGCGCGCACGCCCGCCCGGCCGTCCGCGATCTGGGCGGGCTCGCGGGCAGATCGTCCGGCGAGCAGTTGAGCCCGCAGCGCGCGTTTGCCCCCGCGAGCAGGCTCATCCGGCAACATCCCGCTAGTCTCCCGGCATGTCTCGTGATCGCGTAACGAAGGCGTTGATCCCGGCTGCTGGCCGTGGCACACGGTTCCTGCCTATCACCAAGACAGTTCCGAAGGAATTGCTGCCAATTGTGAGCACGCCGGCACTCGAACTCGTCGTGGCTGAGGCGTCGCGCAACAAGATCACGGACGTCATCCTGGTGCTCGGTCAGGGCAAACAGGCCATAGCCGACTACTTCGAGCCGCATCCGGGCCTGGAAGCGATACTCACCGACAAGGCGGATCACAAGTCGCTGGAGACGATCCAGCGCGCCGCCAGCCTGGCCAACATCCACCGGGTAGACCAACTCGATCCGCGTGGCCTGGGCGATGCGGTCGCGCACGGCGAGAAGTTCGCCGACGGGGGACCCCTTGCCGTGCTGCTGCCCGACGATCTCATCGACGAGCGCGACGATCTGCTCGGCCAGATGCTGGCCGTGTACGAGGAACACGGCGGAATCGTGCTCGGACTCATCGACGTTCCGCGCCAGGAGATCAGCAAGTACGGCAGTATCAGCCCGATCGGCGAGCCGAGCGGCAATGTCGTGGCGATCAGCGATCTGGTCGAGAAGCCCGCTGCGGACGAGGCGCCGAGCACGCTGGCGATCATCGGTCGCTACGTGCTGCCGCAGAAAATATTCGACGCCTTGCGCGAAACCGGGCCGGGTGCAGGCGGCGAGATCCAATTGACCGACGCCATGCGCCGACTGGCGCACGAGGGCGTGCCGGTGCACGGCGTGGTGTTCAGCGGCAGCAGGTACGACACCGGCGATCGGCTTGACTACGTGCGGGCGGTCGTGCAACTGGCGGGGCGACACCCCGACATCGGCGCGAAGTTCAACGCCTGGTTGCGCGAGTATGTGCGTGACAGCTTGGGCGACTAAGGCGCCGCGGCGGTCAGCGACGACGTCGACGCCGAGATCCGGCAGCACACGCCGCGCACACTGCCCAGCCGGCGCGATCGACAGGAGTACCAACTAGTGGCAGGAGACGACGACCGCATGCGGTCCGTCGACGAGCACCTGGCCAGCGTGCTCGACGGGATCGGTTCGATCTCGCCGATTGAGATCACCCTGCTCGACGCGCAGGGACTGCTGCTTGCCGAGAATGTCATGACCGACGTGCCGCTGCCCGGCTTCGACAACTCCGCCATGGATGGCTACGCCGTTCGCGCCGTCGATACAAGAGGGGCCAGTGCCGACAATCCGGTCGAGTTGCCTGTTGTCGGCGACGTCGTGGCCGGCACCAAGACCCGCTCCGGCATGGGGCCGGGGCTGTCCATGCGGATCATGACCGGCGCGCCGATGCCCGCAGGTGCCGACGCAGTGATCCCGCTCGAGCGCACCGACGGCGGAGTCGCACGCGTGCGCATTGCCACGCCGGCACGCAGCGGTGACTGCGTTCGCCGCATGGGTGAGGATCTACCCGCCGGTGCGCCTGCGCTCGGGGTCGGCTCCGCGCTGGGGCCGCAGCAGATCTCGCTTCTCGCGGCGATAGGGCGCGATCGCGTGATCGTCCGGCCGCGGCCGAGGGCGGTGGTGCTCTCGACGGGCAACGAACTTGTCGAGGTGGGCCAGCAGCCCGCCTTCGGCGAGGTCACCGACTCGAACTCCTATCTGGTCGCCGCGGCCGCGCGCGACGCCGGCGCGGACGCATACCGGGTCGGCATCGTCGCCGACGATCACAGCAAACTGCTCGACGTGCTCGAAGGGCAGTTGCTGCGCGCCGACATCCTGATCACGACCGGCGGCGTCAGCATGGGCGCGTTCGACGTCGTCAAGCAGGCGCTTTCCGAGATCGGCACGGTCGACTTCGTGCGGGTGGCCATGCAGCCGGGCAAGCCGCAGGGCTTCGGCCACCTCGGCGACAACATCCCGATCTTCTGCTTGCCGGGCAATCCGGTGAGCGCGCTCGTCTCGTTCGAGGTGTTCGTGCGGCCGGCGATCCGCAAGCTGCTCGGAAAGCGGCAGGTGCACCGGTCGACCGTGCAGGCAGTGGCGATCGAGCGCCTCGAGAGCCCCATCGGCATCCGCCAGTTCCGCTGCGGCGTGCTGCACCGTGAGGCGAACGGCACGTACAGCGTGTCCTTCGCCGGCGGCCAGGGCTCGCATCGGGTCGCGTCAATGGCGTCGGCCAATTGCCTGGTCGTCATCGACGAGGACGTCACCGAAGTTGTCGCCGGCTCGCGGGTGACCGTGATTCCGCTGCTGCTGTCGCAGCGTTGAGCCGATGAGCACGCATCCAGGCTGGCCGGCGGAACTGGTGGCAGGACCCGTGCGGCTGCGCCCGCCCCGGATGCGCGACGGGCGCGCCTGGAGTGAGGTACGCCTGCGCAACGAGAAGTGGCTCTCGCCGTGGGAGCCGACCTCGGCGCTGCGCTGGGTCGATCGCAACGGCATCTCGGCGTGGCCCGCGCTGCTGTCGGCGCTGCGCAAGGCGGCGCGCGCGGGAGCGATGCTGCCGTTCATCGTCACCTACGGTTCGCGGCTCGTCGGGCAGATGAACGTGTCCAACGTCGTGCATGGCGCGTTGCGGTCGTGCACGGTCGGCTACTGGGTCGACGCCGAGGTGGCGGGCCGCAGCATCACGCCGACCGCATTGGCGCTGGTGATCGACCATTGCTTCACAGGTGTCGGGCTGCACCGGATCGAGGTCGACATCCGTCCGGAGAACGCGGCCAGCCTGCGCGTCGTCGAGAAGCTGGGCCTGCGCCGGGAGGCCTACTACGAGCGCTTCCTCGACATCGACGGAGCGTGGCGCGATCACTTCGCCTTTGCCGTGACGGTCGAGGAGCTCGGCGGGCGCACCATGCAGTCGCGGCTGCGCTCGCTGCCGCCGATGCCGCATGCGCCCCGCTAGGTTGCGCGGGCTGCCGACTTTGCGTCGAGTGGTGGTTATGGCCCAGTGGTGCGTTATTACCGCCCACTCGACAGGTAACGCACCACGCAACGGACCGGGCACGACGCGCTCGGTGACCAGGATCGGGTAAAGCACATGACGGCCGCCCGACACGCCGCACGACGTGCCTGGCCGGTTCCTTCCGCCTCGTTACCGTGGGTGAGGCTGTTACGGGTGTGACTGGAGGTGCGATGACGTCGCCGATGTTGACGGTGCTCGTCCTCGCCGTCCTGTGGTTGATCGTGGTTGTCCCGATGGTCGTTCAGCGCAACGATGACCGCGCTCGCGACCGTTCCGTCGAGGGCTTCGGCAGGGCCATGCGAGCCCTCACCCGACGCCACGTCGCGCTGTCGCAACCGGCGCGATCACGCCCGGACGGCGCCGCCGCGCCGAGGGGCCGAGGGGTCCAAGGCCGTGCGGAGACGTTCGTGCCCGGAACCCGCCGTCTCGATCTCGCACCCGCCGTTCGGCGGCCCGTTCCCGCCGCCGAGGAGGCGCTCATGCATACCGTCGACCGCTCCGATATGTCCGCCGCGCGAGCGCGGATGATGGCCCGCCGGCGTCGCTCACTGACGATCCTGGGTGTCGGCAGTGTCGTCACCCTGATCCTTGCGGTCGTCATGGGCGGGGCGCTCTGGGTCCCCACGCTGCTGTTCGTGACAGGCCTCGGCGGGTACGTCTATTTCCTGCGAGGTCAGGCGATTCGTGACCGGGAACGCCGTCAAGCGCGCCAGTTACGTGCCGCCGGCCGGCTCTCCCACGAGCGGGACTACGACGCCACCGACATGACCGAGCAGATGAGCGTGGTGGCCGACTCCGCGGTCCGCATCGACGATGACGACATCGAACTGCACAACCTCGACACCGTCGATCTGACCGGCCTCTACGACGAGGAAGCCAGTCGCGGGCCGGCCGCCGAACGCCGAGCCAGCTGAGCCGGGTCCGGCCGGCTGAGCTGGCTCGGGCGGGCCGAGCCGACTCAGCCCGCGATCGAGTTGCTGCTAACCTTGGCACTCGGTCCCGGCCGTCCGGGGCTCCCATTTCGGGGCTGTGGCGCAGTCCGGTAGCGCACCTCGTTCGCATCGAGGGGGTCAGGGGTTCAATTCCCCTCAGCTCCACCCAATAGATCCGGGGGGTCCATCCCTCCGGAGACCGCCCCGGCGGGTGAGTACACCGCAAAGTACAGCAGTAATCATCGGTCCAACTGCTTCCCGAGTCGCCGCAGCGCGGCCCGCGTCTGCTTCGACGAGACCTCGGTGTAGACGTCCATCGTCACCGCGATCTGACTGTGCCGAGGAATCGCCATCGCCATCCGAGGGTGGACATCGAGTGCTGCGAGCAATGAGGCGCACGTGCGCCACGTCGTGTGCACCGGGATTCACGTTGAACGAGATGGCTGCGGCCAGTCCTCTGAGGATGCGGCTCCATACCGGTCGACGAGCGCGCACACGCCGGTGACCGCGACGAGTAGATACATCGCCACGGTCAAGGTGATCCCGATCGGCCGGAAGATCGTGATCCAGAGGTTGTCTTGGTGCACCGCGTAGACGGCGACGAGGACTATGAACACGATCGGCAGCACTGTGGCGCACGCCCAGCTGGTGGCGAGGCGCCAGCCGCGGTGGAGGCGAGGGCTGATCAGGGTCGTGGCCCTCAGTCTGTGATCGGTCGGTTCGCCGAGGTCACGCAGCACGGTGTGCTCGGCGGCGGGCCGAGTGAGGCCCGAGTCGACGCGAGCCTGGATGTCGGTGGTGATCTGGGCCCGAACCGCTTGCGCGACCTGAGGGCGAAGCGCCTCGGGCAGGTGAGCAACGGCAGTGTCGACGTATCGGTCGATACGGTTCGCGGTCACGGATCCTCCGTCTTGGGATTCGGTTTACGGTGTCGGGTCGGCCGGCGGGGTGTGCGCCGCTCGCGGGTGATTCCGCCGAGCAGGACCTCGGCGACGGTGTCGGCGTGACGCTCGGCGTCGGTGTCGGGGTAGGCGTCTAGGTATCCGAGCATGCTGTCGACGGCGCCCTGATAGGTGACGGCCAGCACCCTCGGGTCGAGGGTGTCGCGGATGTCGCCTTGCTGCTGGCCGCGGCGAAAGATCTTCTCTTGCGACGAGTAGAGCTCGTCCATGTCCTGCTGGCCGAGCCGTGGCCCGCCGTCAGGCGTGCGCAGGTTGAGGATGATCTCGCGCATCGCGCGCCGCTCGGCACCGTGCGTGCGGCGCAGCGCTGCCGCGGCATGGACCGCCGAGCGGATCACCTCCGGTGCCGGAGCCTCGAGGTCGATGGCGGCTCCAGCGGCTGCGCGCAACGTGTTGAGCGTGCGGCGCGCCGTCATCTCGAACAGGTCGTCGAGGTCGGTGAAGTAGCGCCACAACAGGCCCTTGGACACGCCCGCCCGGCGGGCGATCGCGTCGGCCGTGGCCCCGGTGTATCCGCGCGCCGCTAGGACTTCGACCGCGGCCGCCATCAACTGCTCGCGTCGCTCCTCTGGACTGAGGCGCTGCCGTCGCCGGCCCGCCGTCGCAGCCATCTACCTCACGTCCCGGGTGTGCCCGATGGGTCCGCCACGGTGGCGAACCGTCACCGACGCCCGCGTGCGACCAGCACGGTTACGGCCGCCATCAGCACCGCAATACCGACCATCTCGATCCGCATCCACATCGGAAACAACCCGGGGATCAGTGCCTCGACGACGTTGACCACCACCAGCACCGCAGCGATGATGCCGACGCGCACAGCAGCCCCGTGGCTGCCCCGACGTGCCGCGCGCAACCGGACCGGGAGCAACACCGCGAACACCGCCACGATCGCCGTATGCACCCACGCATCCGCGTTTGCCTGGTCCGAGCCGGAGCGCGACAGCACGGCGAGAGCGGCGATGGTTGCGAGCACGACGACGACATAGAGTGCGACCAGTTGCGCCACCCGGTCGAGCGCATTTGAACGACTGCTTGTCACAGTATTGACCACCCAGTCAACGCTATTGACTCGACGGTCATTACGCAAGGACTGGCCAGGGATCGTCATGTGATGGATGTCGGCGTAACGCCGGGTGGACCGCCTCGTCGGGCTCGACGGTGTCCGGGTCGACCTCGCAATGGTGCTTCATCGTCGCGACGGCCGACGGATGTACCGCGCGATCGCCGCGGTCAGGTCGTAGCGCCCGTTTCCGTGGAAGGGCGAAAACCCTTATGCCACAAGACTATTAGGGCACTGGTGAGTGCGCGATGTCACTGCCCGTGCCTACACTCCCTCGCGACACACGTTTGGGGGCGTTATGCGGCGGTGGGCTGAGCTCGTTCTACGTCATCGCAAGGCAATAGTCATCATCTGGGGCGTCGTCCTCGTGGCGGGCATCGCGCTCGCCAGCAAGACGACCGACCGGCTGACGGTCGACTTCTCGCTGCCGGGTCAGCCGGGCACCGAGACTGCCCACAAGATCAAGCAGACGTTCGGCAGCGGTGGCGATACGTCGCCGTACATCGCGACCGTCACGATGCCGGCCGGGCAGACCATCACCGGCCACGAGAGCGACGTGGCGAAGACGTTCGCCGCGGTCGGCGCCGACGTGCCCAACGTCCGCGTCATCGACGAGGCCAACACCGGTGACAAGGCCTTCCGGACCAAGGACGATCGCACCGCCTACGCGTATGTCTTCTACCGGTTCAACCCCTCACCGAGTGGGGGGTTGCAGACCACGGCCATTCGTACCGCCCTGGAGAAGGCGATGCCGCCCGGCGCCACCGCCGGCGTCACCGGCGAGGACCCGCTCGCGGTCGGCAGCGACAACAACAGCGGGCCGGGCGTCCTCGGCGAGACGCTGCTCGGCGCAGTGGGCGCGCTAGCGGTGCTGGCGTTCGTGTTCGCCTCGTTCCTGGCGTTCCTCCCGTTGGTGGTCGCGGCAGTATCAATCCTCACGTCGTTCCTGTTGCTGCTGCCGATCACCTACATCATGGACGTGTCGTTCATCGTGCAGTTCCTGATCGCCCTGATCGGATTGGGTGTCGCCATCGACTACTCGCTGCTGTTCGTCAACCGATGGCGAGAGGAACGCGACCACGGCCGCGAGAACCACGACGCAGTCGTCGTCGCCATGCAGACAGCCGGCCACGCCGTTGTGTTCAGCGGCGTGACCGTCGCGATCGGCCTGCTGGCGTTGGTTGTACTACCGGTTCCGTTCATGCGCAGCATGGGGGTTGGCGGCGCGCTGATCCCGCTCGCCAGCGTGCTGGTTACGTTGACGTTGACGCCGGCAATCCTCGGTGGCATCGGTCCGCGGGTCGACTGGCCCAAGGTCCGCCACGAGAACCGGGCCAGCCGGGCCTGGAGTCGCTGGGCCGCCGGTGTCGTGCGGCACCGGTGGCTCGCCGCGATCACCGCCCTGGCGGCGTTGTTCGCGCTGGTCGGCGTCTTCCTCGGTGCCAAGATCGGCGTCGCGTCATCGGACTCACTGGCGCACAACGGCAAGGCGTACGACACCCTGCAGGTGCTCGAAAGAGGCGGCATGCCGACCGGCACGCTCACCCCGATGGAGGTGCTGGTCTCGAGCGATCAGGCCCGCTCGGCGGCTGATCGGCTCGGTCAGATCGACGGCGTTCATCGCGTGCTGGTACCGACCGGCCCGGCCGGCAACCGCGATGGAAGCAGCGTCGTGGTGGTCGTTCCGGAGAAGGAAACCGTCAACTCCAAGAGCGTCGGCGTCGTCAAGGACGTGAAGAGCGCGGCGAAGAGTCTGCCCGGCGTCGTCGGTGTCGCCGGCATCGGTCCCGCCCAGATCGACTTCATGCACGCGGTCTACGGCAACTTCCCGCTGATGCTGATGCTCATCTCGCTGCTCACGTATGTGCTGCTGGTACGTGCTTTCCGATCGGTGCTGCTGCCGCTCAAGGCGGTGCTACTCAATCTCCTGTCGGTAGCCGCGACGCTCGGGTTGATGGTGCTGTTCTGGCAGCACGGCATCGGTTCGGAGGCGATCTTCAACATCCATGCGACGGGCGCGATCACGTTCTGGATCCCGCTGATGGTGTTCGCGTTCCTGTTCGGCCTGTCGATGGACTACGAGGTGTTCATCCTGTCGCGCATCAGGGAGGAATACGACGGCGCCCGTTCCACGAATGCCGCAGTGATCGAGGGCGTCGGACGGACCGGACGGCTGGTCACCAGTGCGGCGCTGATCCTCTTCCTGGCCTTCGCCGCGTTGGCGTCCGGGCCGGGCACCGACCTGAAGGTGCTCGCGACGGGGCTCGGCTTAGGCATCCTGCTCGATGCGACGATCGTGCGCTCGCTACTCGTGCCGTCGCTGGTGTCGCTGTTCGGACGATGGAACTGGTACCTGCCCGCCGGCTTCGCTCGGGTGCTGCGCGTGGAGCCGTCCTATCCGCACCCCGAGCGAGACGAGCCGCGCGAGCCGGAGCCCACCCCTGTGGGCTGAACGGGTTCGCGAAGCTACGCGTCCTCATGCCTCCGCGTCCGTGGATGAAAGACTCCCGGTGTGAGCATCGCGAGCAGTGTGGCGGCGTTCGCCCTCGTCGCGGGGCTGTTGACGATCATCCCCGGTGTCGACACCGCGGTCGTGTTGCGAACAGCCCTCACCCGCGGGCGCCGAAGCGCAGCCGCGACGGCGGCAGGCATCCTGTCCGGAACCCTGGTCTGGGGCGTCGCAGCGTCGGTCGGCGCAGCGGCCCTACTCGCTGCGTCCGAGGCCGCGTATACGGCGGTGCGCCTCGCGGGCGCCGCTTACCTGCTTTACCTGGGCGTCTCGATGGTGCGCCGCAGCCTGCGCCGCGCAGCGGACCTCGCCCCGGCGCAACCCGCTTCGCGCGGCCTGTGGCGCGCGTGGCTGCGCGGGTTCGGCGTCAATATCCTCAACCCGAAGGTCGGCGTGTTCTACGTGGCGCTGATCCCGCAATTCATCCCACCGCACGCACCGCACCTCGCGATGGGCGTGCTGCTCGCACTCGTACACGACGTCGAGGGCCTTGCGTGGTTCGCCGCGATCATCACCGGCGCGCATGCGGCGCGACGGTTCCTCGACCGCCCGGCCGTCCACCGCGTGATCGAGCGCATCACCGGCACGGTGCTCGTCGCGTTCGGCCTGCGGATTGCGCTCGGCGATTAGGCCGCAGCGTAAGTGCCGATCTGCGAATCCGGCCAGGAGGCTTGCGAAGCGGCCGGCTATCGACTCGGCAGTGATCGCGGCAGTCCGAACCAGCGGAGCACGCTGTTCTCGAAGCGCGTCATGGCGCAGATCCGATCGCCGGTGAGCGTGAGCACGTAAAGGCCGGTTCCATGGCGGATGCCGGTGGCGGCGCGCAGGTAGGCCCCGAACGCCGGCTGACCATTCGCTCGCGTCGGCACAAGGTCGAACCTCCGTCCCGCGCCGAAGATGCCGGCGCAGAAGCGGGCCACGAGGTCGCGGCCTTCGTATTCGAACGGCATCGGCGGCATCGACATGAAGACGTCGTCGGTCAGCAGTGCGACCAGCGCGTCGAGATCGGCGGACTCCCACGCGCGGACGAATTTCGCCACGATCGCATCCTCGGAGGGCGAGTCCGCAGCGGGAGACGGTTCGCGGTCGGCGGCCACTGGCCTTCGGCGCTGCAGGGCGGTGCGCGCCCGCTTGAGGGCGCTGTTGACCGAATCGACGGTCGAGTCCAGCATGTCGGCCACCTCGTTCGCGGAGAAGGCGAGGACATCGCGCAGGACCAGGACGGCGAGCTGCCGGGGTGGCAGGATCTGAAGCGCGGTCACGAAGGCCAGCGAGATTGATTCGGTCTGCTCGTAGCGGGCCTCCGGGCCGAGCGACCCGTGGATCGCGCCCTCGAAGAGGGCATCGGGAAACGGCTCGAGCCACACGACCTCGCCGAGCCGGGTCGGCCTGGGCGGTTCCACTCCGGGCACATCCCACTCCTTCGCCGGGCGCCGGCTGGCCGACCGACGCGCATTGAGGCACCGGCTGGTGGCGATCCGGTAGAGCCAGGTGCGAAGCGAGGCGCGTCCCTCGAACCCGGCAAAGCCTTGCCAGGCGGCCAGCAGCGTGTCCTGCAGCGCGTCCTCGGCGTCCTGGAAGGAGCCGAGCATCCGGTAACAATGCACCTGCAACTCGCGCCGGTGCGGGTCGATCAACTCCCGGAATGCGTCGCCGTCACCGGCTCGCGCCTTCGAGATCAAGTCGGCTGTCACTGCCCTCACCCTCTCTCCGCGTGCAGTCGCGCACTTCGTATAGACACCGGCCGAGGCACGAATTGGGCGGTCAGCCGGCGCCCACTTTGCCGACACCGCGGTGTCTACATCTTCGACGGCACCGGCGACGCCGCAGGCAGGCGCAGATGTCGCAGCCGTCGTCCTCATTCACGAGGTGGACAGCCATGACCAGCCAGGCACAGAAGGGGCACCAACATGCTGCTGCAAGACAAGGTTGCGGTGATCTACGGCGCCGGCGGAGCGATCGGCGGCGCGGTCGCACGCGCCTTCGCCGCTGACGGAGCGAAGGTCTTTCTCACCGGACGCTCCCTGGCACCGGTCGAAGTTGTGGCTAAGGACATCGTTTCCGCCGGTGGATCCGCCGAGGCGGCCGAGGTGGACACACTCGACGAGCAGACCGTGGATGCGCATCTGCAGTCGGTGATCGATCAGGCGGGGCGCGTCGACATCTCGTTCAATGCGATCGGGCTCCCGGACACGGGGATTGTCGGTGTCGCGCTGGCCGAGCTGGATGTCGATCGGTTCTCCCTGCCGATCGCGGCCTACACGACGTCGTACTTCCTGACCGCACGCCTGGCTGCACGCCGCATGATCGCGAACAGGTCGGGGGTGATCATGACCGTCACCTCACTCCCCGCGAGGACGGGCACCCCTTTGAACGGAGGCTACGGCCCGGCGCACGCCGCTAAGGAGGCAATGACTCGGGATCTATCCCTCGAGTTCGCACCTCAGGGAATCCGCGTGGTCGGTCTGCGACCACACGGCATGCCGGAGACCAGCACGATGCGGGATGTCTTCGACGCCAAGGCATCTGGCATGACCTGGGAACAGTTCCAGGGGTACCTCGCCAGCACGACCCACCGGCGACGGGTCATGGCGCTCGACGAGGTGGCAAACATGGCGGTCTTCATGGCGTCCGACAAGGCGAGCGGAATGACGGGAACGACCGTCAACCTGACCATGGGCGGCGTGGCCGACTAGCGACCGAGCCATTGTCAAGAACCCGCTGAGCGCGTGCTGGGCAGCTGATACGCAGCGATCTGCCGCTTATCGGGAACGCCCAGCGCGCGCTCAGTGCCGGCGACCGCTCGGAGTCAGCCGTGCTGCATCGCCCCGGTCAGCAACGGCAGGGCGCGGTGCAGTTCGCGCTGCCAGTACGCCCACTTGTGCTGACCATTGCCGTAGAAGTCGGTGATCAGGTGGCGATCGTGCATCGCGGTGAGCCGGTCGGCGAGGGCGTGGTTCTCCGCCCCGTACAGAGCCTCGCCGGAATCGTGCGTCCCGGGCTGGTCGAACGGGCCGGCGTCACCGTTGCCGGTCGAGAGGAACAGCGGCTGATGCAGCAGAAGCGGCGCGAGGTCGGTCGGGTTGTGCGCGGCCCATGTCGGCCACTGCGAAACGGGATCGCCCCAGAGGCCGTCCGGGTCCTGCCCGAACGCGCGCAGGAATCCCTGGATGTTGTCGGATGCGCCGGGCAGGCGCGTGTCGACGAGCCCGCTGAACGACGCGGTCGCGCGGAACATGCTGGGGTGGCGCGCGGTGTAGGAGACGGCGCCGAAGCCGCCCATCGACAAGCCGGCAATCGTGCGGTCGGTGCTCGCGCCGAAGTCGCGGTCGACAATGGGCATCACTTCGCGCAGGTGAAAGGTCTCCCAGTTCGCTGTGCCGTCGAGCCAGTTCGAGTAGAAGCCGACGTTGCCGGCCTCGGGCATCACGACCAGGACGTGATGCAACTCGGGGATGCTCGCGATGTCGGTCAGGCTCGTCCAGCTCGTGTAGTCACCGCAGCAGCCGTGTAGCAACCACAATGTCGGCCAGTGCTGCGCGGGCGTTCGGCTGTCCCAGCCGTCCGGCGTCAGCAGCCGCACCTTCTCGTCCGCGCCCATGGCCGGCGACGCCACGGTGAGATCGATCTGGCGGTCGGCGACCTGCTGCTCGGCGACCACCCGCGCGCCGTCGGGAGCAGCCGATGGCAGCACGCTGGCGCCGGCCGGGGCCAGCCCGATGCTGGTCAGCGCGACCGCGGCCGCGCATACGAACAAACGAATGAGCCGACGCCAAGCCGAGGAGGTCCGCATCGCTCTACTGCAGCAAGGCACTGACATCGTTGTCAAGACCCAAGTCGCTACATTTTGCCATTAGCCATGTCAGGACGGACGTTTCACATATCTTCGCGGTGTCAGCGCGGCTCCCGCTCGCGCTGCACCTCGCCAGGGCCCCGCAGCCTGTGCATGCCCGCGACGGCACTGACGCAACAGGCGTGATCCCGGTGCACGTACCGGCATGTGAGGGCCTGCGTCGGGGGCTGACGGGCCGACTCCCCCCGACCACGGACAATCGCCGACAGCCCCGCAGGTGGGCAGTTGCGCCGTAGGTGGGCACTTACAAGTGCCCACCCAGCACACAAGTGCCCACCCAGCACAAAGGTGCCCACCCAGCACAAAGGTGCCCACTCACCGCGAGGCGCACCGCCTGCTGAACACCACGCCAGCACCGAGCACCCACCGCGTCACCCGCAACAACAGCGTCGCGGGTCGCGGCAGGCGGCCGCCCCCTAGAACTCCTTGATCATCTCTGCCGAAACGGTCACTGATCGCGGCTGCAGCAGAGATGATCAAGACGGGGAGTCGGTGCGGCACTGCCCGCCGAACTGCCTAGCCCCAGACCTCGGCGGCGGTCTCGACGATCAGGGTCAGGTTGGCGATCTGCTCGTCGCGGGTCAGGTTGTTTCCCTCGACGGTCGAGGAGAACCCGCACTGGGGCGACAGGCACAACTGCTCGATCGGCACGTACTTGGCCGCCTCGTCGATGCGACGCTTCAGGTCGTCCTTGGACTCCAGCTCCGGACGCTTCGTGGTGACCAGGCCGAGCACCACGAACTTGCCCGGCGGGACGAAGCGCAGTGGCTCGAAGCCGCCCGAGCGCGCGTCGTCGTATTCGAGGAAGAAGCCGTCGACGGCGAGCTGCCCGAACAGCGCCTCGGCCACGAAGTCGTAGCCGCCCTCGGCCACCCACGACGAGCGGAAGTTGCCCCGGCACATGTGCGTGGTGACCGTGAGTCCGTCCGGACGGTCGGCCAACGAGGCGTTGATCTGGCGGATGTAGCGCTCGTGCTGGTGCTCGGCGTCTCGGCCCTGCGCCGCCATCTCGGCCCGTTGGGCCGGATCGTTGAGGTAGGCAAGGCTGGTGTCGTCGAGCTGCAGGTAGGTGCAGCCGAGCGCGTACATAGCGCGCACCTGCTTGGCGTACGCCGCCGAGAGGTCGGCCCAGAACTCCTCCTCGTCCGGGTACACGGCGGGATCGATGGCCGCGCGCCCGCCGCGGTAGTGGATCATGCTCGGCGACGGGATGGTCAGTTTCGGCGTCCCGGTGTTGACGACCGACCGCAGGAACTGGAAGTCCGGGCCGAAGATCGGATCGTCTAACCCGATCTTGCCGTCGACCCGAAGCGCCGCCGAGGTGAAGTCCAGATCGCCCTGCGCGTTGCGGAAATGCACGCGGATGGCGTCGGTCGTGCGGCTCACGCCGCGCAGCTGGTAGATGAAGTCCATGTGCCACGACGCTCGGCGGAACTCGCCGTCAGTGGCCGTCTGCAGCCCGATGTCTTCCTGCATTCGCACCACGTCGCGGATCGCGGCGTCTTCGACTTCGCGAAGCTGCTCGGCGCTGACGGCGTCGGCGCTGCGATCGGCACGCGCCTGCAGGAGATTCGCCGGACGCAGCAGGCTACCGACGTGGTCGGCGCGGAACGGGGGACTGGTTCGAGCAGCCATGGTCGACCTTTCTTCCGAAGCTGGTCACCCCTAGTCTGCTCGGCTGGGCGCCGGACGGGGTAGCACGGCGTCGAGTGCCACGGCCCATTGCTTGATCACGCCGCGGCGTCGCTTCGAGTCGTCGGTCAGCAGATCGGCGAGCGCCAGGCCTCGCGCGAGGTCGAGCGTCGCCTGCACGGTCTCGCGAACGCCTGGCACCGACTCGTCGACGCCGAGCAGTTCGATGGCCAGCTGGTGGGCGCCACGCGCGAGCTTCGCCTCGAGCGGGACGATCTGTGCGCGCAGCGCATCGTCGGACGACGCGGCAACCCATACCTGCAACGCGGCGCGAAACATCGGCCCCGTATACAGCCGGACGATCAGGTCGACGACCGTCTCGGTGCGGTTGCCGTTGCGGGCGATCCGGGCCGTCTCGTGCCGGATCTCTTCGGTGCGTGCCGTGGCGATGTATTCGACGGACGCGGCGAACAGGCTTTCGCGCGTGGGGAAATGATGCTGGGTGGCACCCCGTGACACGCCCGCGCGCTGGGCCACGACCGCGACGGTGGTGGCGGCCCAGCCGAGTTCGGACAGGCATTCGACCGCGGCTTCGAGCAGGCGTTGCCGGGTGGCGCGGCTGCGATCCTGCTGCGGCTCGCGGATCGCGCTCACAGCACCCATGACGGTGGTCGGCGTTCGAGGAAGGACGCCATGCCCTCGCGTGCCTCGTCCGAGGCGAACAGCCGCGCGGACTGCGCCATGAGCGTCTCGCCGTCCGCGTCGAACGCTTCGAGCAGCGCGCGGGTGGTGAGCGGCTTGGTCTCGCGCAGCCCCTGCGGTGAGCTCTTGCGGGCGGCGTCGAGCACGCTGATCGTCGCTGCATCGATGTCGTCGGTGGCCTCGGTGATCAGCCCGATGCGGGCGGCGGTCAGTGCGTCGAACGTCTCGCCGGTCAGGTAGTAACGGCTGGCCGCGCGTGACGTCAGGCGCGGCAACGTGGTCAGGGAGATGATCGCCGGGGCAAGACCCAGCCGCACCTCGGAGAACGCGAACGTCGAGGCCGGACCGGCGAGGACGATGTCGCACGCACCGACCAGGCCCACGCCTCCGGCGCGCACGTGGCCGTCGATGCTGCCGATGACGGGCTTCGATAGCTCGACGATCTGCCGCAGCAGCGCGACCAGCCGCCGGGTGCCCTCGGCCATGCCGCCGGCGCGCGCCTCGGTGAGGTCGGCGCCGGCGCAGAACGTCGTGCCGGTGTGGGTGAGTTCGACGGCGCGCACGTCGTCGTCCTTGGCGGCGTCCGCGAGACGCTGTTCGAGTTGCGACATCAGGGCTGCTGACAGCGCGTTGCGGTTGCGCGGCGAGTCGAGCGCGATACGGGCGATCGCACGGTCGACGGAGTACTGGACGAGTTCATCGGTCATCAGGCACGCCTTAGTACGACTTGGGCAGGCCCAGGCTGAACTGGGCCACGAAGTTGAGGATCATCTCGCGACTGACCGGCGCGATGCGGGCGACCCGCGAGGTGGCCAGCAGCGTGCCCAGCCCGTACTCGCTGGCCAGTCCATTGCCGCCGTGGGACTGGACGGCCTGGTCGACCGCCCTGGCATTGGCCTCGGCCGCCGCGTACTTGGCCATGTTGGCGGCCTCGCCGACGGCGCCGCTGTCGGCGAGGTCGTTGCCGTCGTCGTAGAGGGTGGCCGCCTTCTGCATCATCAGCTTGGCCAGCTCGATCTCGATCTTGATCTGCGCCAGCGGGTGGGCGAGCCCCTGGTGCGCGCCGATGGGTACGCCCCACACCTCGCGCTCGTTGAGGTACTTGACGGCCTTGTCGATCGCGTAGCGCCCCGACCCGACGGACAGGGCGGCGGCCATGATGCGCTCGGGGTTCAGCCCGGCGAACAACTGCATCAGCGCGGCGTCCTCCTGCCCGACGAGCGCGCCGGCCGGTAGCCGGGCCCCGTCTAGGAAGAGCAGGAACTGCTTGTCGGGGATCTGCAGGTCCATCTCGATGGGCGACCACTCGAAGCCAGGCGTGTCGGTCGGCACGATGAACAGGGCCGGTTTGAGCTTGCCGGTACGGGCGTCCTCGGTGCGCCCGACGACGAGCACCGCGTCGGCCTCGTCGACACCGGAGATGAATACCTTGCGCCCGTCGAGCACCCAGTCGGTGCCGTCGCGGCGGGCCGTCGTGGTCAGCTTGTGCGAGTTGGAACCGGCGTCGGGCTCGGTGATGGCGAAGGCCATCAACTTCGACCCGTCGGCGATGCCCGGCAGCCAGTACGCCTTCTGCTCGTCGGTGCCGAAGCGCGCGATGATCGTGCCGCAGATGGCCGGCGACACCACCATCATGAGCAGCCCACAGCCGGCGGCGCCGAGTTCTTCGAGCACCAGCGAGAGCTCGTACATGCCGCCACCGCCTCCGCCGTACTGCTCCGGGATGTTCACCCCGAGCAGGCCGTGCTTTCCGGCGTCCTGCCAGAGCTCGTCGAGATGCTCACCGGCGCGGGTCTTGCGCACGACGTACTCGTACCCGTACCGAGCACCGAGTTCGGCGACCGCAGCGCGTAATGCCCGCCGCTCGTCCGATTCGACAAAGCTCATATCCGTTCCCTTTCTTCAGATCGTGCAACTCTCGGCGTCGTCACGGCGCCGACGGTTGCACGATCGCCAACACGGTGCCGACGTTTACCTGCTGGCCGGTCTCGACGGGCAGTTCGGAGACGACGCCGTCGGATGGGGAGGCGACCGTGTGCTCCATCTTCATCGCCTCGAGCCACAGCAGCGACTGCCCGCGCGTCACGGTGTCGCCGACTGCGACGGCGATGCGGACGATGGTGCCGGGCATCGGGGCCAGCAGCGACCCGGGTGCGACCTGCGCGGACGGGTCAGGGAACCGCTCGAGTGGTGTGAGCGTGACCGGGCCAAGCGCTGAGTCGATGCAGACCAGGCCGTCGTAGGCGGCGACGTCGAATGCGCGGCGGACGCCGTCGACATCGAGCACGACGTGCGACGCCTCGGCGCTGACCAGTCCGACACCCGGATGCCCCGGCGCCACAAGGCCGTCGCGGGTCAGGCGGTACTCGACGTCGTGCCCGAGATACTGCTTGCGCTGCGGTTGCGACGCGACGTTGCGCCAGCCGGACGGCAGCGTGCGCAGTACGGGCGCCGACGCTTGGCGTGCGGACGCGTCGGCCAACGCGGCGGCGAGCGCCGACAGCGAGGCCGCGTCGTCGTCGGCCAATGGCTCCATGACGTCGTGCTTGTCGAAGAAGGCGGTGTCGGTGTCGCCGCGCCGGAACGCCGGATGGCGCAGTACGCGCACGAGCAGGTCGCGGTTCGTGCCGACGCCGTGGATGCGTGCCCGGGCCAGCGCGCCGGCCAGCGTCCGCGCCGCGTCGTCGCGGGTGGGTGCCCACGAGATGACCTTGGCGAGCATCGAGTCGTAGAACGGGCTCACCACCGATCCGTCGACGACGGCGGAATCCACGCGCAGGCAGTACGCCGCCGGCACCTCGAACTCGACGCCGGGAATCTCGATCCGGCGCACGGTGCCGGTCTGCGGCTGCCAGCCCTGCGCGGGATCCTCGGCGTAGAGGCGGACCTCGATGGCGTGGCCGCGGCGTTGCGGCGGCTGATCGGCGAGGCGCTCTCCGTCGGCGATCTGCAGTTGCCGGCGCACGAGGTCGAGCCCGGTCGTGCACTCGGTGACCGGATGCTCGACCTGCAGCCGGGTGTTCATCTCGAGGAAGTAGAAGTGTCCGGCCTCGTCCGCCAGAAACTCGACCGTGCCGGCACCCTCGTAGCCGATCGCGCGGGCGGCCGAGACCGCTGCCTCGAACAGGCGCTCGCGCATGCCCGGCGTCTTTTCGACCAGTGGCGAGGGCGCCTCCTCGACGACCTTCTGGTGCCGCCGCTGGATCGAGCATTCACGCTCGCCGACCGCCCACACCGTGCCGTACTGGTCGGCCATGATCTGCACCTCGACGTGCCGGCCGTCGGGCAGGTACGTCTCGCAGAACACGGTCGGATCGCCGAACGCGGACGCTGCCTCGGCGCGCGCGCCGTCGAGTTGCTGGGCCAGCTCGCCGAGGGATCGGACGATGCGCATGCCGCGACCGCCGCCGCCCGCTGACGCCTTGATCAGCACGGGCAGCGCTGACTCGTCGATCGCCGCCGGGTCGAGTTCGTCGAGGACTGGGACGCCCGCGGCTGCCATGACCTTCTTGGCCTCGATCTTCGAGCCCATCGACTCGATCGCGTCCGGTGGCGGGCCCACCCAGACGAGGCCGGCCGCCTGCACGGCCCGCGCAAACGCGGCGTTCTCGGAAAGGAAGCCGTAGCCCGGATGGATCGCGTCAGCCCCCGCCCGGCGGGCGGCGTCGACGAGCAGGTCGGGGCGAAGGTACGTCTCGGCCGGAGTGTTGCCGGGCAGGCGGACGGCGGCGTCGGCTTCGGCGACATGCGGCGTAGTGGCGTCCGCGTCGGAGTAGACGGCGACGGCCGCCACGCCGTGCGCGTGGCACGTGCGGGTAATGCGCCGGGCAATCTCGCCCCGATTGGCCACCAGAACGCAGGTGATCACAGGCGGAACACCCCGAATCCGTCAGCGCCCTTCACCGGCGCGGAGTGAACGGCCGACAGGCACAGGCCGAGCACCGTGCGCGTATCGCGCGGGTCGATCACCCCGTCGTCGTAAAGGCGTCCGGACAGGAACATCGGCAGCGACTCGGCCTCGATCTGGTTCTCGACGGCTTCGCGCATGGCCGCATCGGCGGCATCGTCGTAGGGCGCGCCGCGCGCCTCCGCCGCTGCGCGGGCCACGATCGAGAGCACGCCGGCCAGCTGGGCCGGCCCCATGACCGCCGACTTGGCGCTGGGCCAGGCGAACAGGAAGCGCGGGTCGTACGCCCGGCCGCACATGCCGTAGTGGCCGGCGCCGTACGAGGCTCCCATCAGTATCGAGATGTGCGGGACGCGGGAGTTCGACACCGCGTTGATCATCAGCGCGCCGTGCTTGATGATGCCGCCCTGCTCGTAGTGCTTGCCGACCATGTACCCCGTCGTGTTGTGCAGGAAGATCAACGGGGTGTCGCACTTGTTCGCCAGCTGGATGAACTGGGTTGCCTTCTGCGACTCCTCGCTGAACAGCACACCCCGTGCGTTGGCGAGGATGCCGACCGGGTAGCCGTGCACGCGGGCCCAGCCGGTGACCAGGCTCGACCCGTACAGCGGTTTGAACTCGTCGAAGTCCGAGGCATCGACGACCCGCGCGATCACCTCGTGCGGATCGAACGGCGTCTTCAGATCCGGCGGGACGATGCCGAGCAGGTCGTCATCACCGAGCAACGGCGGCCGTACCTCGGCGTATGGTTGCGCACCCTGCTTGTGCCAGTTCAGCCGCGCGACGATGCGCCGGCCCAGGCGCAGCGCATCCGGTTCGTCAACCGCGAGGTAGTCGCCGAGTCCGGACGTGCGCGCGTGCATCTCGGCGCCGCCGAGGGATTCGTCGTCGGACTCCTCGCCGGTGGCCACCTTGACCAACGGTGGTCCGCCGAGGAACACCTTGGAGCGTTCCTTGATCATGACGGCGTGATCGCACATCGCCGGGATGTAGGCGCCGCCGGCGGTCGAGTTGCCGAACACGATCGCGATGGTCGGGATGCCCGCCGCCGAGAGCCGGGTCAGGTCGCGGAACATCGCCCCGCCCGGAATGAAGATCTCCTTCTGGCTCGGGAGATCCGCGCCGCCCGACTCGACCAGCGTGATCACCGGCAGCCGGTTCTGCAGCGCAATCTCGTGTGCCCGCAGGGCCTTCTTCAACGTCCACGGGTTGCTGGCGCCGCCGCGCACTGTCGGATCATTCGCTGAAATAAGGCATTCGACGCCTTCGACAACGCCGATGCCGACGACGAGGCTGGCGCCGACCTGGTAGTCGCTGCCCCACCCGGCGAGCGGCGACAATTCGAGGAACGGCGAGTCCGGATCGAGCAGCATCTCGATGCGCGCGCGGGGCAGCATCTTGCCGCGCTGGTGATGGCGCTCGGTGTACTTGGGCCCGCCGCCGGCTATTGCCTTGGCGTGCTCGGCGTCGACTTCGGCCAGTTTGGCCAGCATCGCCTCACGATTCGCGATGAATTCGGACGACGTGGGGTTGAGCGTGGAGCGCAGCGTCGTCATGACGTGTAACCGAGTCGCTTGGCGGCCAGGCCCGTCATGATCTCGGTGGCGCCGCCGCCGATGCCGAGGATGCGCATGTCGCGGTACTGCCGCTCGATCTCGGCCTCGCGCATGTATCCCAGGCCACCGAACAGTTGGACGGCCTGGTCGACCACCCAGGAACCTGCTTCGACCGCGGTGTTCTTCGCGAAGCACACTTCGGCGATGAGGTCGGTACTTTCGAGAGATCGGCCAGCAATGTGGCGGGTGTACACCCGGGCCACGTCGATACGCCGGGCCATCTCGGTGAGTGTGTGCTGTACGGTCTGCCGGCTGATCAGCGGGCGGCCGAACGTCTCGCGCGAACGGCACCACTCGACGGCGAGGTCGAGCGCGCGTTGCCCGCTCGCGTAAGCCTGCACGGCGAGCAGCAGCCGCTCGCTCACGAAGTGCTTTGCCAGCTGGGCAAATCCCGTGTTCTCCCCACCGACCAGATTGGCCGCCGGAACGCGCACCTCGACAAAGGACAGTTCGGCAGTGTCGGAGCAGCGCCAGCCCATCTTCTCCAGCTTGCGGCTGACCGTGAATCCCGGCGTGCCCTTCTCGACGACCAGCAACGAGAGGCCGCCGCCACCGGAATCGCCCGTGCGTACCGCCGTCACGACGAAGTCGGCCCGGCAACCCGAGGTGATGTAGGTCTTCGCGCCGTTGACGACGTAGTGGTCGGCATCGCGCTTCGCCGTGGTGCGAATCGCGGCGACGTCCGAGCCGCCGTCGGGTTCGGTGACCGCGAGCGCGCCGATCATCTCGCCGTTCAGGGTGGGACGAACCCAGCGCTCGATCTGCGCCGGGTCGCCTGCCGCGACAATGTGCGGCAGCGCGATACCCGAGGTGAACAGCGAGGCGAACAATCCGCCCGCGCCGCCCGCGTAGTGCAGTTCCTCGCAGATTGTTACGACGTCGAGGACGTCGCCACCCCCGCCGCCGGCGCTCACCGGGAACGCGGCTCCGAGCAATCCGGCTCTCGCCGCGCGCGGATTCAGGTCACGGGGGAGTTCGCCTGCGCGCTCCCAATCGTCCTGATACGGAAGGACGTCCTGCTCGACGAAGCGGCGCACCGTCTGCCGCAACGCCTCCCGCTCCGGTGTGTGCATCACAGCAGTTCCTCCGGCACATCGACATACCGCGAGCGCAGCCACTCGCCCAGCGCCTTGGCCTGCGGGTCGAAGCGGGCGTTGTAGGCGACGCCGAGCCCGAGCAGTCCGTCGACGACGAAGTTGACGGCGTGCAGATTTGGCAATGCGCATCGGGTGATGTGCAGATCCGCCGTCTCGGGCAGTAGTTCGCGCAGCCGGTCGACGGTGAGCGTGCCGGCCAGCCAGGGCCATGCGCGTGGATCGCGAACCCACACGCCGATGTTCGCCGAGCCGCCCTTGTCGCCACTTCGCGCACCAGCGACCGTACCCAGGGGTACGGAACGGGTCGGGCCGGGCACCGCAGCAGTCAGCGGTGGCTCGTCAACGTCGGCTAGTTCCTGGCTCTCGGCGGCCGGCTCGATGGCAACCCGGCGGCCGTCCGGCAGCACCGCGACGTGCTCGACCAGTTTCGCGTCGACGTACCCGGCGGTGAAGACTCCATAGGGCGCAGCCTCGCCGGGCGGCGCGGTGAGGTGGAAGCCCGGGTAGCTGGCCAGCGCCAACTCGACAGCCGCGCCGGAGAACGCCCGCCCGATCTGCTTCGGATCGCTGCCGCGCACGACGCAGCGCAGCAGCGCGCTCGCCTGCTCCTCGGACGCGGGGTCGGCCTGATCGGTGCGCGTCAACGTCCATTCCGCGTCCGGCGCGACGTCGCGCATCTGCACCCGGACGAGGTCGGCCTTCGCCGCGATGTCCAAGCCGGTCAGCACGAACTCGACCTCGTTGCGGAATCCGCCCAGGGTGTTCAGCGAGACCTTGAGGGTCGACGGTGGCGGCTCGCCGCGCACGCCGCTGATGCGCACCCGATCGGCGCCCGCCGCGGTCAACTCGATCGTGTCGAACCTGGCAGTGACGTCCGGCCCGGCGTAGCGCGCACCGGCGATCTCGTAGAGCAGTTGTGCCGTGACGGTGCCGAGCGTGACCGCCCCGCCCGTGCCGCCGTGCTTGGTGATCACGGTCGAACCGTCGGCGGCTACCTCGGCAATCGGGAAGCCCGGCCGGCGCAGATCGGCGATCTCGTCGAAGAACGCGTAGTTGCCGCCGGTGGCCTGCGTGCCGCACTCGATGACGTGCCCGGCCACCACCGCACCGGCGAGCGCGTCGTAGTCGTCGCGGGCCCAGCCGAAATGCGCCGCCGCCGGGCCGACCACGAGGGACGCATCGGTGACCCGGCCCGTCACCACGATGTCGGCGCCGGCCCGCAGGCATCCGGCGATGCCCCACGCGCCGAGGTAGGCGTTGGCCGCGAGGGGAGCGTCGAACCCGAACTCGGCGGCACGCCCCAGCAGGTCGTCGCCTTCGACGTGTGCGACCTTGGCGGCGAGGCCGAGCCGCCCGGACAGTTCGCGCAGGGCGGCGGCCAGGCCGGCCGGGTTCAGCCCGCCCGCATTCGTCACGATCTTGACGCCGCGTTCGAGCGCGAGTCCGAGGCAGTCCTCCATCTGGCGCAGGAACGTCCTCGCGTAGCCGAGGGAGGCATCCTTCGCCCGGTCACGGGCGAGGATGAGCATCGTCAACTCGGCCAGGTAGTCGCCGGTGAGCACATCGAGTTCGCCGCCATCGAGCATTTCGCGCACAGCCGCGAACCGATCGCCGTAAAAGCCCGACGCGTTACCGATGCGGAGGGCACCACTCATGCCGATATATGCCACCTTCCGGCGTCAGTGCGCCGCGACGACGAACAGCCGCTCGCGCGACGATTGCGCCTCTGAGCGTGGCACTCAACCAAAGAAGAAGCAAGCGCGCTTGCTTTGTTTAGGGTTCAGTCCAGGCGTCAGTCGCCTTCGCTGAACGCCTGCGGATACATGGCGCGCAGGAACGTGCCGTACCACTGCGCAGACATCGGCGTGCCCCAGCGCGCAGGGTCGAGGATCGCGAAGGGCCGCTCGATCGCTGCCAGTTCGTCGACCGACAGGCGAAGCCGCTTGCACCAGACCTGCTCCGCCGGACGAGGGTCGGCAAGCAACTCGTTGAGATCGGTTATGAGGTGCGCCTTCTCGACGATCGATTCGGGAGTGGCCTGGCGCAGGCAGATGAAGTAGCCACCACTGAGGTAGTCCTGCCACTCGTCCTCGATCGTGGCGTCGTCGTGCGGCAGGTCGTAGCGCCGCGCCGCGTCGATGTAACCGCGGGCGAACCATGCGCGCAGCGCGCCGACCGAACCGGCCACCGCGACCGGCACCAGGTAGTCGGGCGGCACCATGTCGGTGCCGTCGTCGAGGCGGTACGCCGGCTGCGGCAGCCGCCGCGTCGCGATGTCGGCCCGGATCTTGGCGGCGCCGCCCGGCCAGTCGGCCGCCAGGTCGTCCAGCGCGACGAAATTATCGAGGATGTAGCGCTCGTCGAGCAATGCCAGTCGCCGAGCCAGCTCGCCGGGCGGCGTGAGCCGGGCGCACGGCTCACCGGAAAGATCGGTGACGGACTGATCGGCCGCCTCGGGCGGATGCGTCGGGGGGTAAGCCATGGACCGAACGCTACGACCCACCCCCGACAAAGAACGCACCACTCAACGAGAAGACCAGGGCGCGCGGACGCGACCGCGGCTCAGTGCACGCCTCTTTCCTGGCCGGCCCAGAAGGGCTCGCGCAGCTTGAACTTCTGCAGCTTGCCCGTCGCGGTACGCGGCAGCGTCTCGTAGAACTCGATCCGCTTGGGGCACTTGTAGCCGGCGAGCGCCGTGCGGCAATGCCCGATCAGGTCGTCGGCGGTGACCGGCGAGCCGTCGGTAACCACCAGGGCCGTGACGAGTTCGCCCCACTTCTCGTCCGGGATGCCGATGACGGCCACCTCGCGCACCGCCGGATGCGAGGTCAGTACGTCCTCGACCTCGATCGAGGACACGTTCTCGCCGCCGGAGATGATCACGTCCTTCTTGCGGTCAGAGATGGTCAGGTAGCCCTCGTCGTCGACGTAGCCGCCGTCGCCGGTGTGGAACCAGTTACCCGCTGCGGTATCGGACAGGCCGCTGTCGCCCGGCTCGGCATAACCGGGCGGCGCGATTGCCGCAGCCGTCGCCTCGGGTTGCTGCCAGTACCCGTCCAGGGAGTGATTCGACTGGGCCAGCACCTCGCCGTCGCGGTCGACGTGCAGCCGAACCCCCAGCGCCGGCGCACCCGCCCGCCCGAGGCGGCGCGCCTGCTCGTTCGGCGACAACGCGTCCCACTCGCGGCGCAGCCGGTTCACCGTCAGCAGCGGCGCGGTTTCGGTGAGGCCGTAGATCTGGATGAACTCCCAGCCCAGATCGGTCAGCACCCGCTCGATCGTCCGGGTCGGCGGCGGCGCGCCGGCAACGATGATGCGGACGCGGTCGCGCCCCGGGATCGGACCTTCCCACGTTGCGACGGCGTCCAGCGCGGCATTCACCACGGCGGGCGCGGCGCACATCATGGTGACCCCGTGCCGCTCGACGCGGCGCAGGATCTCGGTGCCGTCGACCTGGCGTAGCACGACGTGCGAGCCGCCGACGCCGGTCACGCCGTAGGGCATTCCCCAGCCGTTGCAGTGGAACATCGGCAGCGTGTGCAGCAGGACGTCGCGATCACTGATGCCGGTGTGCAGTCCGAAGACCGTCGCGTTCAGCCACAGGTTGCGATGGGTGAGTTGCACACCCTTGGGGCGCGCGGTCGTGCCGGAGGTGTAGTTGATCGTGGCCGTCGAGTTCTCGTCCGGGTCGTCCCAGGGGCGCGGCTCGGCGCCGTCGGCGAACATCACGTCGTCGTCGCCGAGCAGGAACTTGTGCGGCACGTCTAGCGAGTCGAGTACGTCCTTCACCGACGGGTCGGCGTAGACGACCGTTGCCCCCGAGTGGCCGACGATGTATTCGATCTCGGCCGACGCCAAGCGGAAATTGATCGGCACCAGGATCCGGCCCCACCCCGAGACGCCGAAGAACGACGTGAGCAGCCGGGCCGAGTTCTGCGAGATCACGGCCACCCGCCCACCCACGGGGATGTTCAGCCGATCGAGGCGGGCCGCCTGCGCGCGGGCGCCGGCCGCGAACTCGCGGTAGGTCAGTTCGCCCATGCTCGGGCCCGGCTGGTCAGGCTCGTCGACAACGGCGAGGCGGTCCGGGTACACCTGCTCGGCGCGGTCGATGAAGTCGCGGACCGTCAGCGGGAAGATCATGTCAACACCCCTATCAGCTCAGCCCTGATTAGACCTGAAGCCGGCTGAGGCCGGAAGGGTGTCAGTCGTCGGTGCGCCGGCGCTTCGACTTCGTCGTGGCGGCGTCGAGCATGAGGCCCGCGCCGATGCCCGCCATCCACACGTCCTTGGCGATGGCCGTGCCGTGCTGGGTCGGACGCGGACTGCCCGGCTCGTGCATTCCCGGCGTGCGCCACCACATGTTCAGCAGGGCGCCCGAGAATCCGGCGAGGCCGAACCCGGCGACTGCGGCCGGGACGATCGGCGCAAGCACGGCGGCGCATAGCGCGACTTCGCCGGCAGCGAGCAGTTTGAGGAACTGCTTCGGCTCCATCTTCTCGAAAACCGGATATGCGACGGCGGCCATAGGTGCAGTGCCTCGGTCGTCTCGTCGTCACCGCGGAATTTGGTCAGACCGAAACCTCCTCCCCCGGCGAGATTGCGAATCTCGACAATCGTTCGCTCTGGGCATGAATTGCACAGCCTGGTACGGAAACCACCCTGCTCGTATGGCTATACCCAGGAGGGGAACCACATATGCGCGTGCCAGTCGTTGTAGGTGAGCAGGCCACCGGTGTAGATCGGCCACATCCACGCGAAGTCGGCAACGACCAGGCCGAGGTAGGCGGCGACGGCGAACGAGCCCCACATCCGGCGACGGTCCGCGGCGAGATACGCGCCGACGTTGCGGGATCGCCGCACGGCGGGCCCGAGCAATACGCCGAGCCCGAGCGTCACCCCGATGATCAGGAACGGCATCAGCGGCGTCATATAGAAGAGGAACATCGTGCGCTTCAGGTCCGGGAACCAGACCAGCCAGCCGGCCGCGAACGCGACGAACACCACGGCGGCGCGCCAGTCGCGGGTGGTGACCCAGTGCCAGGCCAACCACAGCAGCGCCGGGATGAACGCCCACCACATGAGTGGTGTGCCGATCAGCAGGATCTCGCGTGCGCAACTGCCCGCCCCGCAGCTGTGCGAGTTGCCGTCGTAGTAATAGTCGACCGGACGCCCCAGCACGAGCCAACTCCACGGCTTCGACCCGTACGGGTGCGGCGAGTAGAGCGTCTCGTGGAAGCGGTAGGCGTTGAGCGTGTAGTCGCCCAGCGAACGGATCGGTGCGGGCACCCAGCTCCAGGTGAACGGAACGCGGATTCCGAGCGGCAGGTTGAGATGGCCGCTTGCCGAGTGGGTGTCGGCCCAGTGCCGGTTCCACGAGTTCTCGCCGGCGAACCAGCCGAGGTAGCTCATCAGGTACGCGGCGAGCGGCGCGACGAGCAGCGACCCGATCGCGCCGATCCACGACCGGCGCGCCGCGGTGCGCCACGAGCTGCGCACGCCGGCGGACTTCAGCGCGCCGCGATCCCAGACGAGGCTGAGCACGGCGAATGCTATATAGAAGGAGAGCGCCGACCACTTCACCGCGAGCGACAGGCCGAACATGACGCCCGCGACGAGTCGCCACGGACGCGGGCCGAGCGTCGGCACCCGGTAGGTCAGGTCGACACCGGCCTCGAGCAGACGCGCGAGCCGGCCGCGCAACTGGTCGCGGTCGAGCACCAGCGCGGCGAACCCGGCGATGATGAACAGCTGCAGGAATATATCGAGCAGGGCGACCCGGGACTGTACGACCGAGACGCCGTCCAGTGCGAGCAGCAGGCCGGCGATGCCGCCGAACAGGTTCGAGCGGAACATCCGCCGCGTGACCCGGGCGAGGATGACGACGCTGACGATGCCGGCCACCGCCGGGGCCACCCGCCAGCCGACCGCGGTGTTGCCCCAGATCCACGACGTGAACCCGATCAGCCACTTACCCAGCGGCGGATGCACGATGAACATGTATCCGCGGTTGTCCTCGTAGCCGTAGCGCAGCATCTCCTGCGCCTCGGTGGCGTAGTACACCTCGTCGAAGCTCTTGCCGTGCGGCCAGCCGAGTGCCCACAGTCGGGTGAACGAGGCGATGGCGAGCACGGCGGCGGTCATTGCCCAGCCGATCATCGGCGCAGGATCGTGCCATGACTGGAGGGCGGCCGGAACCGGGCGGGTCGGCTCGGCGGGCGCGCCGTCTACGGTGTCGCCCTCCCGGGTGGCGGGCTGCGGGGTTGCCTCCGCTGTGACCGTCACGCCCCCGATCGTAGGGTCTGCCCGTGAGTGATGCGCAGCCAACAGGCCGCCTGGTTCTCGCGGCGACGCCTTTGGGCAATGTCGGCGACGCTTCCGCCCGGTTGGCGGCGGCCCTGGCAACGGCCGCGATCATCGCGGCTGAAGACACCCGCCGCCTGCGCCGGCTGTGCGCCGACCTTGGCGTCACGCCGGCCGGGCAGGTGATGTCGTTCTTCGAGGCGAACGAGACGAACCGGGTGCCGCGCCTGATCGAGGCGTTGCTCGAAGGCCACGACGTCCTGGTGGTCACCGATGCGGGCATGCCGGCCATTTCCGACCCGGGCTACCGCCTCGTCGCGGCGGCCGTCGCCGAGCAGATCGCGGTGACCGTGCTGCCCGGACCATCTGCCGTAACCGCGGCGCTCGCGGTCTCGGGCCTGCCCGTCGACCGGTTCTGCTTCGAAGGCTTCCTGCCGCGGCGCGCGGGCGAACGGCGCCGATCCCTGGCGTCGCTGGCGGCCGAGCCGCGCACGCTCGTCTTCTTCGAGGCCCCGCACCGACTGGCCGCGACGCTCGCCGACCTGGCCGAGACGTTCGGTGCCGACCGCCCGGCGGCGGTGTGCCGCGAGCTCACCAAGACCTATGAACAGGTGCGGCGCGGGGGATTGGGCGAGTTGGCCGAGTGGGCAGGCGGCGAGGTGCGCGGCGAGATCACCCTGGTCGTCGGCGGGGCGCGCGCGATCGCACCGGCGGCAGAGCCGGCCGACCTCGCGGCTGCGGTATCCGCACGCGAGGCTGCGGGCGAGTCGCGAAAGGACGCGATCGCGTTGACGGCGCGCGCCCACGGCGTCCCGAAACGTATCGTCTATGACGCCGTCGTGGCGCACCGGGGTGACGAGACGCCCGGGTGATCATCCGCGGTTCGCACACCGTCCGTCGTGCGCAAACCGCAGGTGATCAGCCCGAAAATGGCGGCGTAGTCCGGCACCGAACGGCATGAGGGCTCAGCCTGATATCCGCTGCGCCGTGCTCACTAGGCTTGCTCCATGAGCAATCACGTGTTGACCGCGGTGGCCTGGCCATATGCCAATGGGCCCCGGCACATCGGCCACGTCGCCGGATTCGGCGTTCCGTCCGACGTGTTCAGCCGTTACCAGCGGATGGCGGGCAACAAGGTGCTCATGGTCAGCGGCACCGACGAGCACGGCACGCCGATCCTGGTGCAGTCGGACAAGGAAGGTGTCAGCCCCCGCGAGGCGGCCGACCGGTACAACCTCGTCATCGCCAAGGACCTCCAGCGGCTGGGGCTGTCCTACGACCTGTTCACCCGCACGACCACCAAGAACCACTACGCCGTCACCCAGCAGATCTTCCTTGCGCTGCTGAAGAACGGCTACGTCTTCCCGCAGACGCAGCTGGGCGCTATCAGCCCCTCAACGGGACGCACCCTGCCCGACCGCTACATCGAGGGCACCTGCCCGATTTGCAGCTACCCCAACGCGCGCGGTGACCAGTGCGACAACTGCGGCAACCAACTCGATCCCATCGACCTGATCAACCCGCGCTCGCTGATCAACGGTGAAACCCCGAAGTTCATCGAGACCGAGCATTACTTCCTCGACCTGCCGGCATTCACCCGCACGCTCGGCGACTGGCTGCAGGCGCAGAAGCATTGGCGGCCGAACGTGCGCAAGTTCGTCATGAACATGCTCGGCGACCTCAAGCCTCGCGCGATCAGCCGCGACCTCGACTGGGGAGTGCCGGTACCGCTCGACGGTTGGCGCGACCGCAACGACAAGAGGCTCTACGTCTGGTTCGACGCCGTCATCGGCTACCTGTCGGCATCCATCGAGTGGGCATCGCGCTCGGGCGATCCCGACGCCTGGCGCCCGTTCTGGCAGAGCACTGGAAACGGCAGCCGCGCCAAGGCTTACTACTTCATGGGCAAGGACAACATCGTCTTCCACGCCGAGATCTGGCCGGCGATGCTGTTCGGCTACTCGGGCCTCGGCGACCGCGGCGGCGTGCCCGGCGAACTCGGCACCCTCGACCGTCCCTATGAGGTCGTGTCGAGTGAGTTCCTCACCGTCGAGGGGCAGAAGTTCTCGACGTCGCGCAATGTCGTCATCTACGTGGGCGACATGCTGGCGCGCTACGACGCCGACGCACTGCGCTATTACCTGGCGGTGGCCGGCCCTGAGACCCAGGACACCAACTTCACCTGGGCCGAGTTCCTGCGCCGCAACAACGACGAACTCGTGGCCAGCTGGGGGAACCTGGTGAACCGCACGATCTCGATGACGGCCAAGAACATCGGCGCCATCCCGGCGCCGGGCGCGCTCACCGACGCCGATCGCGCGCTGCTCGAAACGTCGCGCGCGACCTTCGGCACCGTCGGCGACCTGCTCGCCCGCAGCCGGCAGAAGGCAGCGATCACCGAGACGTTCGGGCTCGTCGCCCAGGCCAACAAGTACCTGTCCGACATGGCTCCGTGGAAGCTGCGCACCGAAGATCCCGAACGCATGGCGTCGGTTCTGCATGTCGCGCTGCAGCTCGTCGATGACTGCAAGACGCTGCTCACGCCGTTCCTGCCGTCCTCGTCGTCCAAGGTGCACGTACAGCTCGGCGGAAAGGGCGAGTGGGCAGCGATGCCCGACCTGGTCGAGGTGAACGAGGAGACCGCCGCGGGCTCGCCCTCCTACAGCGTCCTCACCGGCGACTACGACACGGGCGCGCGGTGGGAGTCCACGCCGCTGGAGGTGGGCCGGCCCATCGCGCCGCCGACTCCCGTCTTCACCAAGCTCGACCCGTCGATCGTCGACGACGAACTGGCCCGCCTGGCCGGCCCGGCTGGCGAGACTTCGCCGGCGTGACCGCCCATGGCCTGCGAGTTGTCCTACCTACGGCGCACCTGCACACGCTGAAGGTATGACAACTCGTACGCAGGACGCTCAGCCACCGGCTCCGCCGCCACTGCCGTCCCCCACGTTTGACGCGCACTGCCACCTCGACGCGATGGCGCACCGGGCCGGGCTCGAGCCGACGCGCGAATACGTCGCCGATGTCATGGCGCGCGCCCGCGCGGTCAACGTCACCAAGGTGATCACGGTCGGAGACACGCTCGCCTCGTCGGCCTGGTGCGTGCGCGCCGCGAGCGAGCACCCCGATGTCTACGCCGCCGTCGCCGTGCATCCGACCGAGATCGCCGGCATGACCGACGACGACTATGCCGAGTTGGAACGCCTGGCCCGGCACCCGCGCGTCGTAGCGGTCGGCGAGACGGGCCTGGACTACTACTGGGACCGCACCACGCCGGCCGACCAGCAGGAGCACTTCCGGCGCCACATCGAACTCGCCAAGCGAGTCGGCAAGGCGCTCATGATTCACGACCGCGACGCGCATTCGGACATCCTTCGCATCCTGGCCGAGCAAGGCGCCCCGGAGCGGGTCGTCTTCCATGCCTTCTCCGGTGACGCGGAGATGGCGAGGACGTGCGTGCGCGCCGGATATGTCCTGTCCGTCTCCGGCGTGGTTACTTTCACAAACGCGCCAGCAATGCGAGAAGCGGTAGGCGCAGTTAACGCTGACGATATCTTGCTTGAAACGGACGCTCCGTTCCTCACTCCGCACCCGTTCCGCGGACGCCCGAACACCCCATATTTACTGGTCCATACGCTGGTGAAGGTGGCCGAGTTGACGGGCGTTTCGCCGGCTGAGCTTTGTGCCGCGACACGCCGTCAGGGGAACACGATTTTTGGCATTCGCTTCACGTAAATCCTATGTCAGCTTGTGGCCTTGAGCTTGGTCTCGCGTCTGCGCCGCAGTTACCGTCCTGTGACCTCGCTCGGAGGGGGATCCACGAGATCCCGCACCATCTCCGCTCGATTTCGTCCGCTCCGGCAGGTCAGGAACGCGAAGCGCGAACGACGACGAGAGGAGGCTCTAGGTGCGTCGCAGCGTCAGGTACGGCCTGTCTGGTATTGCCGTGGCAGGCGTCATCGGTGGCTCGATTGCCTGGGCTAGTGCCGACAACAGCAAGACCGTCAACATCGAGGTCGACGGAGCATCGAAGAAGATCCACACCAGTGCGAGCAACGTTGGCGGCGCATTGGCCAGCGCCGGATTCTCGGTCGGAACGCACGATGTCGTGGCCCCAGCAGTCGGGGCCAAGGTGCACAACGGCAGCGAGATCGTTCTCAAGCGGGGAAGGTTGCTGCACCTGACCGTCGACGGATCCCACCGCGACATCTGGGTGACCACCCCGACCGTCGCCGAGGCGCTGAGTCAACTCGGCTACTCGACGGCTGACTTCACGTCCGTGTCTCGCGACAAGCGGTTGCCGCTGGCACCGACCGAGATCGAGCTGCGGGCGCCGAAGCAGATCACGATCGTCCACGACCACAGGACGCAGACGGTGACGACGACGGATGCCACCGTCAGTGACGTGTTCGCGACTCTTGGCATCAGGACCAATCGGGAGGATCGGCTCTCGGTCAACTCGCACACGCCGCTGCGCAACGGCGAGAGGATCGTGCTGCAGCGCGTGACTCGCAAAACCGTGACGCAACGCGTGCCGATCGATTTCCCGACGTCGAAGCAGCAGGACTCGTCGATGTACCAGGGTGAGTCGAAGGTCGTCACCGCCGGCAAGGCAGGCGTCGCGACCCTGACCGACCGGTTGGTGTACATCGACGGCAAGCTCGTCGGAAAGGCAAGGGTGGCCCGCAAGGTCATCTCGCGGCCGGTGACGAAGGTCGTGCGGGTGGGCACCAAGGAGCGCCCAGTCGCCACACCGCCGCCGTCCGGCGGGTCAGGCGGGTCCGGTGGATCCGGTGGCGGCGGCACTCCGCCTCCCAACACCAGCGGCCTGAACTGGGACGCGGTCGCCGCGTGCGAGTCGGGCGGCAACTGGCACATCAACACCGGGAACGGCTTCTACGGTGGCTTGCAATTTGATTCCAGCACCTGGCTCGCGAACGGTGGCGGCGCATATGCGCAGCGTGCCGACTTGGCAACACGTGAGCAGCAGATTGCCGTAGCGAACAGGCTTTACGCCGCACGTGGTTCGGCGCCCTGGCCAGTCTGCGGTAGCAACCTCTAACGCCCCGCTAATCCGAGCCCGGGTTCTGCGCGTCGCGCTTACGCCGACACGCGGAACCCGGGCTTGGCCTTTGCCCGGCATGCACGTTATGGTCTCGTGACCATGCTGCGGGGGGAAACGCGCAAGCGCGAGAAATCGATTGGAGCCTGTTTGTGCGTCGCAGCGTGAAGTATGGCTTGTACACGGCCGTACTCGCAGGAGTGGTGGGCGCGACAGTCGCCTGGGCAAAGGTCGACAAGACCGTCACCCTGCGGGTCGATGGCGAAGTGCAGAAGGTCCACACAGTCGCGAGCAGCGTGCGAGGTGTGCTTACCGCGGCTCACTACCCGGTCGGCGAGCACGACGTCCTGGCGCCCGGCATCGACAGCCGCGTTCACAACGGCAGCGTCATAGTGCTGCGTCGCGGGCGGTTGCTGCACCTGATGGCCGACGGCCATAAGCGCGATATCTGGGTGACAACTCCGACGGTCGCCGACGCCCTGGCCCAACTCGGCTATCCCACAACCGACTTCTCGTCGGTGTCGCGTGACAAGCGCCTGCCGCTCTCGCCCACGAGCATCGAACTGCGCAGCCCGAAGACGGTCACGGTCACCGCTGACGGCAAGAGCCAAAAGGTGACGACCACCGACGGTTCGGTGGTCGACCTGCTCGAAGATCTCGGGGTCTCGGTGGGCCGGCAGGACGTTCTTTCCGCCCGGTCGAGTTCGTCGCTGCGCAATGGCGAACACATCGTGGTCACCCGTGTCAAGAGCGGCAACGTCGTGGCGCGACGAGCCGTGCCGTTCCCCACGACGCACACGAGCGACCCGACCATGTACGTCGGCACGAGCAAGGTCGCAAAACACGGCAAGGATGGCGTCGAGAAGGTGACGTACGCCGTCGTCTACGTCGACGGCAAGCTGGTCGGCCGGACGATCGTCAGCCGGGTCGTGGTTGTCAAGCCGATCCCCGAAGTCGTCAAGGTGGGCAGCAAGCCCAAGCCGGGCCCGCCGCCGGTCGTCGTCGATCCAGGCTCTGCGCAAGACATTGCCAAGACACTCGCCGCGAAACGTGGATGGGGCGACGACCAATTCAGTTGCCTTTACCAGATCTGGCAGCACGAGAGCAATTGGCGCGTCAACGCCGAGAATTCGATCGGCGCATACGGCATCCCGCAGGCGCTGCCGGGCGACAAGATGGCCGCCTACGGCTCGGACTGGCAGACCAACCCGACGACGCAGATCAAGTGGGGCCTGGACTACATCGCCGGCAGGTACGGCACGCCATGCGACGCATGGAGCAGCTGGCAAGCCAACGGGTGGTACTGACTGAGCCGCCTGCTCGGCCCGGGCGAGATCCGCGCGTTGGTCGCGCAACTCGGGGTGCGGCCGACGAAGGCGCTGGGTCAGAACTTCGTCCATGACGCGAACACGATCGAGCGAATCGTGCGGGCCGCTCCGGTCTCGCCCGGTGAGGTCGTGCTCGAAGTCGGTCCTGGCCTGGGCTCGCTGACACTCGGCCTGCTCGCGACGGACGTTCGCGTCGTCGCGGTGGAGATCGACGCGGTGCTCGCCGATGCCCTTCCGGCGACGGTGCTGGCGCATCAGCCCGACGCTGCCGACCGGCTGACGGTGATGCACGCCGACGCGCTGCGGCTCTCCGGCCTGCCAGATCCGCAGCCGGTCGCGCTCGTGGCAAACCTGCCCTACAACATCGCAGTGCCGGTCGTCCTGCACCTGCTCGAACTGTTGCCGAGCGTGCGCAGCGCGGTCGTGATGGTGCAGGCGGAGGTGGCGGCACGGCTCGCGGCGCCGCCAGGCTCCAAGGTGTACGGCGTGCCGAGCGTCAAGACCGCGTGGTACGCCTCAGCCGAGCGCGTCGGCACGGTCCCACGAACCGTCTTCTGGCCGGTGCCCAACGTCGACTCCGGACTGGTGCGCCTGGTCCGCCGGCCGCCGCCGTCGCTGCCTGAAGGCGTGACGCGGGCCGACGTGTTTGCGGTGATCGACCACGCCTTTGCCCAGCGTCGCAAGATGCTTCGCTCGGCGCTGGCGCCGTGGGCCGGCTCGCCCGGTGCCGCCGAATCGGTGCTGCGCGCGGCCGGCGTCGATCCGGCAGCGCGCGGCGAAACCCTCGACGTCAGCGACTTCGCTCGTATCGCGGCGGCTCGCTGACCGTCAGCGGCGGGGGAGGTCGCGCTGCAGCAGTGCCTGCACCACGACGGCGCCGGCCTGGATCCAGGCGCGGCGAGTGGCTTCGCGCAACTGGTCCCAATGGATCGGACCGCCGGTCGCGATGTGCGCGTCGTACGGAATTTCGACGACGTTCTGGGTGCGGTTGCCGAAGTGACGCAGCAACTCGTCGCGAACCTTCTGGTCAGTGCTCGGATCGGCGGCCGTGAGCACGGTGACGGCATGCTCGGCCAGAGCAACGCGGCCGGTCTGGATGAGGTGATCGAGCACCCACGACGCACTGAAGCCCACATCGCGCTGATAGGTGGAGGGGATCACGACGACGTCAGCGGCGTTGACTGCCGCCTGCCAGTTCGGCGAGCGCACATTGTTTCCGGTGTCGATCACGACGACCCGGTAGAAGCGCTGCAAAACCGCGTGGATGCGATGGAACTCGCGCTCGCCGATCTGGGCCATGTTGCTCGGGTGATCGTCGCTGACCAGGGCGTCGAACTGCGCCTCGCCCTGCGCGCGCACGAAATAGCTGAGGTCGCCCACACGTGCGTCCGTGCGTTCGAACGAGGGGAGTTCGCCCAGCAGGTCCCAGACGGTGGTGCGCTGACTGTCGCGGTTGGTGACCCGTACCGCCAGCGTGCCGCGCGTCTCGTTGTCGTCCCAGCCGACGACGTAACCGCCGCGATGCACACCGAGGGCTGACGCGATGCCGATGGTCGTCGGCGTCTTGCCGGCGCCGCCCTTGGGCTGGATGACGACGACCGTCATCGGCCGGGAGAAAGCGCGCTGGATGTCGCGCGTGGCCTTGCGATCGGCGAGTTCGGCGCCCTTGGCCTTGGCGCTGACCGCTCCGCCGGTGAGCCGGTTCACCAGCCCGCGCCAACCCCAGCGGGCCGGCTCGTCGGCGATCGCCGTCAGGTCGGGTACCAGCAGATCCTCGGGCTTGGGCGGAGCGCCGGTCGGCTGCCACGCTGGCGTGCCGGGCGGCGCGCTTTGCGGAGCAGTCGGCGGAGCGGTCTGCGGGTAGGCCGCCGCCTGGGGGGTCACCGCAGCGGGCGGGTACTGCGATTGCGCCTCGCTGTACGTACCGCGGTAGTCGGTGGCAGACCACCCATCGGCCGTCTGGTGCTCGGCGTCCGGCGGCGCGTGCTCGGGCGCCTGCTCGGGAACCGGCGGGCGAGCGTCCGAGCGTGGCGGCACCATGCCGGCACCGGCGGGCACATCGGTCGCGGGGTGCACGAAGTGCGGCGGTGCGACGTAGTCGGCCGGATCGGGCGGGGGTGCCAGGTATCCGTTCGTTCCCGGCGGGTGCGGGGCAGCCTGCTGCGCGTGCTCGGCCGGTTCCGGTGGCAGGTAGTCCGATGGCGCGGGTGGTGGCGGTGGCAGGCCGTCCGACGGCGAAGGTGGCGGCGCGTACTCGGCGGGAGCCTGCGGTGGCGCTGGGTAGTCCGCCGGCGCGGGAGGTGGCGCGTACTCGGCCGGTGGCGGTGCATATTCGGCAGGCGGCTGGGCGTACTCGGCGGGAGCGGGCGGGTTCGGGGAGTAGCCGTGAAGCGTCGGATAATCCGTCGGATCAGGCTGGTAACCCTGCCAGCTCGGGGCGGCCTCTGCGGGTTGCTGATGGTCGGGTGGCTGCTGGCTCTGCTCGGGGTATTGCCACGCTTTGAACTGCGTGGCGTCGTCCTGCGGCTCGGAGCTGGACACTTGCGCTCCTCATGTCGACTACGGGCAGGTCTGGCCAACTGTAAAGCAAATGCACCGACCCGCGGGCCTCCGCTCCGTAAAGGATTCGTTGCCAAGATCGTCTCCGGCGAGACGTTCGCATCGGGCGGCGGTATGTGTCGCATCCGTTGCTCTGGTGTGGATACGCCCCTAATCTGCCCTAGACCGGTAATCCGCCGCTTTCTGGAGGATGGCATGACCGTCCCGATGTCTCGCCGCTTCGCCGCACGAACATCCGCCGTCCTCGTCGCCGTCGTGCTGTTGGTGGGCGCGCTGACCCGGACGCACCCGGCGCCGGTCGCCGACGCTCCCGCGGTGGCGGGCCTCGGCGCGGACCTCGACCGGATTCTCGGCGATCCCCGGCTGGACAACGCCCAGGTCGGCCTCGAGGTGCGAGATGCCACGACCGGAGACGTGCTTTACGAGCACAATGCCGCCGAGCGGTTGCTGCCGGCTTCGAACGGCAAGCTGCTCACGTCAACTGCCGCGATGGGCGTGCTCGGCCCGGATCACCGGTACACCACCAGCGTGCAGGCGAGTGGCGCGATCAGCGGGCACACGCTGGGCGGCAACCTTTACCTGAAGGGCACCGGCGACCCGACCATGCTTGGTCCGGACTACGACCGGTTGGCCGCGCAGATCGCCGACTCCGGTGTACGCGTCGTGCGCGGCGCGCTCGTGGCTGACGATACCTACTTCGACGACGTTCGCCTTGCGCCGTTCTGGGCATGGGACGACGAGCCGTACTACTACGACGCGCAGATCTCGGCGCTCACCGTCGCCCCGAACACCGACTACGACGCCGGCAGCGTCATCGTCCACGTGGCTCCGGGCGCGAAGGCGGGCGACCCGGCCGAGGTGACGGTGGTCCCGGCGAACCACTACGTCCACCTGGTCGGTGCCGCGACGACAGGCACGGCCGGCTCGGACGACACGGCCGACGCCGTACGCCGCCATGGCAACAACACGATCGACGTCAGCGGCAGCATCCCGGCCGACTCGACCGGCGACGACATCTGGGCGACATTCGACGACCCGACCGCGCTGGTCGCCTCGCTGTTCCGCGACGCCCTGCTCCGGCACGGCGTGCTCGTGCTGGGTGCTACCGACTACGGCCCGACACCGGCCACCGCCCGGCCCCTTGCCTCGCACGAATCGATGACCCTTGCGCAGATGCTCACCCCGTTCCTGAAGCTGAGCAACAACATGCACGCCGAGCATCTGATCAAGACGATGGGCGAGCAAGTGAGCGGTCAGGGCAGCTGGGATGCGGGCGCGGCGGCGATGCTCGCCGACGTCAAGACGCTCGGTGTCAACACCGACGACGTGCGGATGGTCGACGGATCAGGGCTGTCGCGCGCCGACCTGATCTCGCCGCAGCAGATCACCAACCTGCTGATCGCCGCTCGCCAGCAACCGTGGTTCACGACCTGGTACAACGCGCTGCCGATCGCCGGCAATCCGGATCGCATGGTCGGCGGAACGTTGCGCAACCGCATGGCCAACACCCCGGCGGCGAACAACATGCACGCCAAGACCGGCTCGATGACAGCGGTGAGCGCACTGTCGGGTTACGTGACCGACGGTGCGGGTGACCCACTCGTGTTCTCCATGATCAGCAACAACTTCCTGCCCTCCAGTGTCACGTCGATCGAGAACGCTGTCGGCGTCACGCTCGCGAGCTACGGTGCGCCGTCTGCCCTCAAGATCACGCCGAGCACGACGGTGCTGCCGCTGCGGACTCCGGCGCAACGGCGCGGTCCGGCGCTTGAATGCTCGTGGGTCAAGGCCTGTTAGACGGTGACCGCTCGGTGGTGACTCGCTGCGGGTCGCGTCTCACTCACGCAAGGTTTGCGGCTCGCCGGGTGGGGGCTGTCACCCGCATCAACAAGTGTCGCGGGTTGCTGGGGGCGCGGGGAGACGGTGTCTTGATCATCTCTGCCGAACGTGTCACTGATCGCGGCTGCACCAGAGATGATCAAGGTGCTCTCGGTGTGAGGCTGGTTGCTCGGGTGGGGCGCGTTCGGGGTAGTGCGCGCTCGGGCGACGCACCTGGGTGGCCCATTCTCGATCGTCGCGGGCCGCAGCCGCGCCGACGGAGCCGGAGTAGATCGAGCCTTCCGGCGCGATCGAGTCGCCTTAGCTGCGACCGTCGAAGAGGCTGGTGACCGAGCCGTCGCCGAAAACCTCGGTGATCGCCTTGGCGATCATGCCGGCGATGGACAGCACGGTGAGCTTGTCGAAGGCCTGCTCCGGCCGGATGGGCAAGGTGTTGGTGACGATGACCTCGGTGACCCGGCTGTTCTTGAGCCGGTCCGTGGCGGGCGGGGAGAAGATGCCGTGCGTGGCGGCGATGACGACGTCGGTGGCCCCGCTGTCGAAGAGCAGTTCGGCCGCCTGGGTGATCGACCCGCCGGTGTCGATCATGTCGTCGATGAGCAGGCAGGTGTGCCCGGCGACGTCGCCGACGACGCGGTTGGCCACCACCTTGTTGGCGACGTCGGGATCGCGGGTCTTGTGCACGAACGCGATGGGCCGCCCACCCAGCCGGTCGGCCCACTGCTCGGCGGCGCGCACGCGGCCGGTGTCGGGCGAGACGACGATCAGGTCGTCGACCGGGTACTTCTGCTTGACGTAGTCGGCCAGCAGTGGCAGCGCGAAGAGGTGGTCGACCGGCCCGTCGAAGAACCCCTGGATCTGCGCCGTGTGCAGGTCGATCGCCATCAGCCGATCGGCACCGGCGGTCTTGAACAGGTCGGCGATCAGCCGGGCCGAGATCGGTTCGCGGCCGCGATGCTTCTTGTCCTGACGGGCGTACGGGTAGAACGGCATGACGACTGTGATGCGCTTGGCCGAGGCACGCTTGAGCGCGTCACAGAGGATCAGACTCTCCATGACCCACTGGTTCATCGGCATTGTGTAGGACTGGATCACGAACGCATCGCTACCGCGCACCGACTCGTCGGGCTTGATGAACGTCTCGCCGTTCGCGAACTCCAGGGCGGTGGTCGGCATGACGGTGATGCCGACCTCCTCGGCGATCTCGTCGGCCAGCTCGGGGTATGCGCGGCCTGACAAGAGCACGAGTGTCTTGCGGCCCGGTAGCTCGATGGTGCTCACGTCTCCTCCCGTTTCGTTTTGGGTCGCCCAGCATGAGATATGTACCCAGGCGGCCGAAAACGCCTCGTCATGAGTCATCCTCGGCTTGTTCGGCAGCCTTTGCCGCTGGGCTGCCGGGTCGCTTCTGCGCCACCCAGCCTGACACGATTTCCTGCCGTGCGCTCGAGCGGCCGAGCGCCCCGGACGGGACGTCCTTGGTGATCACGGCGCCCGCCGCCGTGTACGCGCCGTCGCCGATGTCGACCGGCGCGACGATCATGTTGTCGGAGCCGATGCGTACGTGGTCACCGACGTTCGTGTGGTGCTTGGCCACGCCGTCGTAGTTGACGAACACGGTTGCCGCGCCGATGTTGCTGTGCTCGCCGATCGTGGCGTCGCCTACATAGGTAAGGTGCGGAACCTTCGTGCCCTCACCGACCTGGCTGGCCTTGATCTCGACATAGGTGCCGACGTGCACGCCGTCGGCCAGTTCGGCACCTGGACGAAGGTAGGCGTACGGGCCGACCGTGACGTCCTTGCCGATGGTGGCGGCGTGGCAGACGGCGCGCGAGATGCGCGAGCCGGCGCCGACCGTGGTGTCGGCCAGCGTGGTCTGCGGGCCGATCGCCGCCCCGGCGGCGACCGTGGTGGCACCGTGCAGATCGACCGACGGCCAGAGCGTGACGTCAGGTTCGAGCGTGACGGTGGGGTCGATCCAGGTGGTGGCCGGGTCGACGATCGTGACGCCCGCACGCATGTGCGCGTAAAGCAGCCGCGCGTTGTAGGTGCGGTGCGCGCCCGCGAGCTGGACGCGGTCGTTGACGCCGGCCGTTTCGTCATGCGGCGCGACGACGGCGCGCACCGCACGGCCGTCGGCGACGAGGATCGACACGGCTTCGGGCAGGTACTCCTCGCCCTGGGAGTTGGCGGTCGAGAGCCGCCCGACGGCGTCGCGCAGCAGAGCGTGGTCGAAGGCGTACACGCTGGCCGCGACCTCGGTGATGTCGTGCTCGGCGGGCGTGGCGTCCTTGTGCTCGACGACCCGGGCGACGCCGCCGTCAGGGTCGCGGACGACCCGGCCGTAGCCGCTGGGGTCGGGGGCGATGCTGCTGAGCACGGTGGCGGCGGCCCCCGTGGCCTCGTGCTCGGCGATCATGGCCTGGAGGGTGGCCGTGGTCAGCAGCGGCGCGTCGCCCGGCACGACGACGACGGTGCCCGACTGCCCGGCGGGTACGGCGTCCAGCGCGACTCGAACGGCGTTGCCGGTGCCGTATTGCTTCTCCTGCACCACCGGGACGGCCGATGGGGCGATCGCGGCCAGGTGCTCGCGCACCGCGTCACGCCGGTGGCCGATCACGACGACTGTGTGCTGGGCGGACAGGCCGTCCGTGGCGGCGAGGACGTGACCGAGCAGGGAGCGTCCGGCGAAACCGTGCAACACCTTCGGCTGCGTCGGCGACTTCATCCGGGTGCCCTCGCCCGCTGCGAGGACGACGACGGCGAGGCAACTCACGTAGGGAGCCTATCTGCGTTACCTGGCGATCTTCGTTGCGGCGCTCGTCACGCCGCGCTGGGTACCGTTTCGATCACCGGCCGGGTACGCAGTGCCCATTTTGCGACCGGTACGAGCGCGACACCGGTCAGGACGAACACCGCGGCCAGGATCGCCCAGCCGGGTTTGCCGAGGTGAATGGCCGTGGCGGTCACGATCACCGGCGCCAGCATCTGGCCAGCGGCGAATCCGCTGGCGAACACGCCCTGGTAGGCGCCCGGCGCGTCCGGTGCGGCCAGGTCGTAACTGAGCGTCCATCCCGCCGCGGAGGAGATGATCTCGCCGAACGTCTGCACGATCCCGCCGACGACGATGACGGTGACGGCCACCCAGACGCTGGTGCCGCCGGCCGCCGCGTAGATCAGGCAGGCACCGCCCAGCAGGAATCCCGAGCGCCGGGCCGCCCGGCCTGCGGCCTGCACAGTGTCGACGTTGCGGCTGCCGCGAACCTGCAACAGCACGATCATCACCGTGTTCATGATGAATACGACCGACACGAGCAGGCGCGGCGCCCGGGTATGCCCGGCGATCCACAGCGGCAGGCCGACGTTCATGATCCCGAACTGCAGCATCAGGATCGCGTTGAGCACGGTGATGGCGAGGTAGGGCCGGTCGGTGTACGCGCGGCTGGGCGCGGCCTCGGTGGCCGCCGCCACGCGCTGAACCTTGTCGATCATGGGCAGCCGCCCGAGCAGTACGGCCGTGACGACGAAGGTCAGGGCATCCAGGACGATCAGGGTCAGGTAGGCGGCGCGCGTGTCGGCCTGCAGCGCGATCGCGGCGATGGCCGAACCGGCGCCGATGCCGGCGTTGGTGACCACGCGCAGGTACGCGCGGGTGGACGCGCGCTTGTCGGCCGGCAATGCGACGGCGATGACGGTGTTGCGGACGGCCGAACTGGCCCGGTCGACGAACGCGACGACGCAGACGGCGGGAAGGAACGTCGCCATCGAGTGCACCTGCGTGTAGGCGATCATCCCGAGCGCCTCGGTCAGGATCAGCACGACGAACAGCCGGCGGGCCCCGAAGCGGTCGGCTGCGTGCCCGGCCGGTACCCCGGCGACGACGCCGAAGCAGCCGCCGATGGTGAGGCCGAGCCCGACCTGGGTGACCGACAGGCCGACGGAGCGGGTGAAGAACAGCGCGCTGATCGTCATGAACAGGCCGTTACCGAACGTGTTCACCAGCGTGGCCAGCGCGAGGCGGCGGGTCATCGCATCGTGCGGGACGAAGCGGCTACGACGTCTGAGGGGGGTCGGCGCGGTCACGATGACCATCCCATCGCTCGCGCTCGCGACATCCCACCGATTTAGGATTGTCCTTAATGATTGAGATGCATTTCCGCGTGGCCGACCTCGCCGAGACGAGTTTCGCCGTCTCGCCCTTGCAGGAGACGGTGTTCAGCCTCTGGGTGTGGACCGCGCCCGAGCGGCAGGCATTCCACCTGCCGTGGCGGCGGGCAGTGGCCGAGCAGTGGCACCACCTCGACACCGAACTGCTCGACGCTCTGGTCTCGCCTCGCCGCTGGGTGCCGGACTTCCTCACCCCGCGTCCGGGCACGCCGCTCACGGAGTTCGACGCCGAGTTGACCCTGGTGCGCGAGACTCCGCCCGATCGCGTGCAGGCCGACGTGCTGTCGGCATACGGTGACGCCCCGCTGCCCGACGTGTTGTGCGCCGAGCCCGAGGCGTTGCGTCGCCGGATCGCTGTTGCGCTGGACGAGTACTGGCTGGCGTGCCTCAAACCGTCCTGGCCGCGCATCCATGCGGTGCTCGAGGCCGACATCGTCTACCGGTCGCGACAGCTCGCGCTGGGCGGTGCGCGGGCGTTGTTCGCAGAACTCGATTGGCGGCTGCGCTGGGACGACGGGGTTCTGTTCGTCGATCGCCACCGCGGCGAGCACCACGTGATCGAGATCGACGGACGCGGACTGCCTCTCGTCCCGTCGGTGTTCTGCCGCGGCGCCGTCACCTACATCGACACCGGCGAGGCGCCACTGATCACCTATCCGGCACGCGGGCGCGCGACGGTGTGGGAAACCGCGCCGGCACCGGGCAGCGTGGCGCTCGTCGAGTTGCTGGGGCCACCTCGCGCCCGGCTGCTCACCCTGCTCGACCGGCCGGCCACCACCACCGAACTGGCCCATCGCCTCTCGGTCTCGCCGAGCGCGGTCAGCCAGCACCTGCGCGTGCTGCGAAGTGCCGGCCTGCTCAACCGGGCCCGTAGCGGGCGCAGCGTCCTGTACCTGCGCAGCCCACTGGGCGACGACCTCGTCGGCTGAAAGTCGGGTGCGAGCGCGTCCCCACCCGGGTTATCGTGCCGTGGTTGCCGACGACAGGAGAACGGCCTTGCTCCGCTAGAGGTTTCGCCCTCTGCCGCCCGTTGTTGCGGGCTGCGCTCGTTTCGCGACCTCTGGAGCATCCGTGTCTAGGCCCTACCTTTCGCTTTCCGATCTCACCTTCGCCTGGCCCGACGGCGATCCCGTCTTCAAAGGCCTCGACGCCGTGTTCAGCACCGGCCGTACCGGGCTGGTCGGCCGCAACGGCTCGGGCAAGTCCACGTTGTTGCGGCTGATCGCCGGACTTCTGCCCGCCGACCGTGGGTCGATCACGGTGGACGGGTCGATCGGCTACCTGCGTCAGGACATCACCCTCGATCCGGAGCGTCGGGTCGACGCGATCCTGGGCATCGCCGATGCGCGCGCCGCACTTCGCCGCATCGAGTCCGGCACTGCCACCGACGGCGACTTCGCAGTGGTTTCCGGCGTGCTCTCCCAGTGGGACGTCGAGGAGCGCGCGGTCGCCGTGCTGGGCCGGCTGGGCCTCGGCCACATCATCGGCGCCGCGGCCGACCTCAGCCGCCCGGTCGGGACGCTGTCGGGCGGCGAGACGGTGCTGCTCGCGCTCACCTCCGTCCTGCTGCGTGAACCGGCGGTTGTGCTGCTGGACGAGCCGACCAACAATCTCGATCTGCGAGCGCGCGAACTGCTCTACCAGGCCGTCGAGCAGTTCGCAGGCACGCTGGTCGTCGTCAGCCACGACCGGGCGCTGCTTGACCGCATGGACGCCATCGCGGAGTTGCGGGCCAACCGGCGCGTGGCCGCAAGCGAACTGCGCATGTTCGGCGGCAACTTCAGCGCGTATCAGGCCGTGATCGAGGCCGAGCAGGAGGCGGCACGCGCGGCGGTGCGCGACGCGAAGAGCGATCTGCGCAAGCAGAGTCGTGAGCTGGTCGAGACGCAGATCAAGCTGGATCGGCGCGCCCGCTACGGCAAGAAGATGTACGAGCAGAAGCGCGAGCCGAAGGTGATCATGGGGACGCGCAAGCGGCAGGCCCAGGAGTCGGCGGGCAAGTTGCGCAACATCCACGCCGACCGGGTGGCCGAGGCCAAGCAGGCACTCGTCGACGCCGAGGATCTGGTGGGTGACGACCGGGCGGTGCGCGTCGACCTGCCGGGCAGCCGGGTGCATGCCGGCCAGCGCGTGGTCGAACTCGACGGCATCCGCCTCGCCTGCGATCGGCTGACATCGGCGCGGCGCATATCTCTCTCGATCATTGGACCCGAGCGCATCGCCCTCATCGGCGCCAACGGTGCGGGCAAGACGACGCTGTTGCGGGCTATCGCGGCCGCCGGGCCGAGGCTGCCGTGGCGCTACCTGCCGCAGCGCCTGGACATATTCCAGCCGGAGCTGTCCGTGGTGGACAACGTGTCGCTGGTGGCGCCCGGTGTGGCGCCTGGGCAGATCCGGGCGCGGCTCGCGCGGCTGCTCTTTCGCGGCGCGGACGCTGACGTCGAGGCCGGTGCGCTGTCGGGTGGCGAGCAACTTCGCGCTGCGCTGGCGATGATGGTGCTGGCCGAGCCGACGCCGCGGCTGCTCATGCTGGACGAGCCGACGAACAACCTCGACCTGTCGGCCCTTGCCGCGTTGACGCAGGCACTGGCCGGGTTCGAGGGGGCGCTCGTGATCGCGAGCCACGACGTCGCGTTCCTGCACGAGATCGGTGCCACCCGATGGCTCGAGCTCAGCGCGGACGGCCTGGACGAGGTGGACCCGCGCTGATCCCGGCTTCAGGCCGGGGCGGGACCGAAGTCGACGGCGGTCGTGTTCGCGCCGCTGATCACCACGCCGACCCGCTCGCCGGGGGCCGGACGGTAGGCGCCGCCGTGCATGGCCGCGAACGCGGTGGCGCCGGCCGGCTCGGCGACCAGCCGCGCTGCGTCCCACAGGGCGACTTGGGCGGCGTGAATCGCCTCGTCGGTGACCAGCACCGTCGAGTGGATGTAGCGCTGCGCGATCGGGAACATCAGGCGGCCGACCTGGCGTGGGGCCAGGGCGTCGGCCGCGATGCTGTCGGCCGGTGCGTCGACCGGTGCGCCGGCGCGCAGCGCGTCCGTGAGCGTGGGCGCGCCCTCCGGCTCGACGCCCACCACTCTCACGTCACCGGCGAAGTAGGCGGCGATCCCGCCGATGAGCCCGCCGCCGCCGACGGCCACCAGCAGGGTGTCGAGGTGCGGTGCCTGCACGGCGAGTTCGAGCGCCAGACTGCCCTGCCCCAGCATGGTCAGCGGCTGGTCGTAGGCGTGCACCTCGATGGCGTCGTGCTCGGCCGACCATTCGTGACTGGCCGCCAGCGCGTCGGAGTACCGGTCGCCACCGACGACGAGTTCGGCACCGTAGCCGCGGATGCGCGCGATCTTGGCCGGCGAGGAGACGGTCGGGACGAAGATGGTGGCCGGCACCCGGCGCCGGGCGGCCGCCCAGGCCACTGCGCACCCGTGATTGCCACCCGAGGCGGCCACCACGCCGGCAGCGGGGACGTCTCGCAATAACAGGTTGGCCATGGCTCCGCGAGCCTTGAACGAGCCTGAGTGCTGCAGTTGCTCGAGCTTGAGGGTGAGGCCGTCCAGATCGAGAACCGGCGTGCGACGCAGGTGTGGCCTGATCGTCTCGTAGGTGTGCTCGATGCCGTCCCGGTCGATTGCGTCGTCCATGGCGTCACCCTCGCATGTCGCGCGGGGGAGGGGTCAGTTGAGCTCGCCGGCGAATCCGTCGCGCCAACTCGAGAGGCTCGGTTTCCAGTCGAGTTCGCGCCATGCGCGCCCGTTCGACGCACCGGCCAGGCGGGTCATGAACGCGACCCCCCAGCCGCCTTCGGCCAGGCGGGCCAGCCAGACGGGCACCCGCCGTGGCGTGGCCGCACCGATCATGGCGGCCATCGCCGGCAGCCAGTTGCGGACTGGCGTCGGATCGTCATCGACGATGTTGAACGCGCCGACGACCGGGCGCTCGACGGCGGCCAGGATCGCGGTCGCGACGTCGTGGGCATGGACGAACGAGAAGGTCGAGTTGCCGCGGCCGACCAGCGGGATCTCGCCGGCCCGCACCTGGTTGGTGAAGCTGCCGCTGATCGAGTAGCTCGACCCGGGTCCGTACAGGTGACCGAGACGCAGCGATACGCCGCCCGCCATGGCGATCTCGCGTTCCATCACGCGCATCGTGTCCAGCGTGGTGGCGAACTGCCGGGGCGGCTTGCGCCACAGGGGCGCGCCCTCGCCCATGGGCTCTGGCCCGGTCGGATCGTAGGCGTACGCCAGGCTCTGGACGATTACCCTGGCGCCTCCGGCTGCGGCGATCAGGTTCGCGGTGGCCTCGACACGCAGCCGGTTCGTCAGCGCCATGTCGCGGGTCAGGTGCTTCGGATCGATGGGATCGGGGATCGCGCTGAGCATGCTCACCACGGCGTCCGGCGACGACATGCGGACCGCCTTGCGCAGCGCGTCAGCGTCGAGGGCGTCGGCGACAACCACCTCGGCGTCGGGTACCTGAATCTCCTTGCGGGCGAGGGCGATCACCTGGTGGCCGGCGCGGGTGAGTTCCGGAACGGCTTGCCGGCCGATCACGCCGGTGGCGCCGGCGAGCACAACGCGCACGGCTAGGACCTCGATTCTGTGGTGGCCGCCCGTTCGGGCAGGTCGAACACCTTGCGGCGAAGCCGATCGAGGATGCCGGGCGGCAGGGTGGCGGCGACGGCGAGCAGCCGGGAGTGCTTGCCGACCAGGTAGCGCGTCTTCGGCCGTCGAGTTTGGGCCGCCCGCGCAACGGTCTTTGCGACGACGCTCGGCGGGCTGCCGCCGCACTCGGCACGAACGGCCTTGTTGGTCATCGCGGTGAAGGCCTCGGCGTAGAGCGCGCGTCCTTCCGGGCTGAGACTGTCCAAGGTTGCAGCGGCGTCGCGTTCGAGCTTGCCAACGGCGTCGGTGCGGATGGTGGCGGGCTCGACGAGCACGACCCGGATGCCCCAGGCGGCCAGTTCGAGCCGGAACGCGTCGGCGAGCGCCTTGACGGCATGCTTGGCCGACGTCAGAGGCCCGGCGAACGGCATCGTGATGCGATCGCCGATCGAGCCGATCATGATGACGCGGCCGGGCGCCTGGCGGATCAGCGGCAGCAATGCCTGGGTTACGGCAACCGGCGCCTCGACGTTGACGGCGAACTGCTCGCGGAGCGTCTCCAGCGGAATGAGCTCCAGCGGGTAGGCCACTCCGACTCCGGCGTTGTTCACCAGGACGTCGAGCCCGCTCCGGCCGACGTGCCGTTCGACCGACTTGGCCGCCGCACGGATCTGGTCGGGCTCGGTGACATCCATGATCAGCGGCGTCACTTCGCCGGGAGCGCTGTGCCGGATTGCCGCGGCGTCCTCGTGCCGGCGCACGGTGCCGAAGACGTGGAACCCGCGTCGGGACAACTCGAGCACCGTGGCGTGTCCGATGCCGGTCGATGCTCCGGTGACGACGGCGTGGCGCGTGCTACAACCCGGCACCGGCTCGAGCCTCGTCCGCCGGTCGTGCGGTTGCTCCGGCGCCGGATGGATATGCCGTGCGGCGCCTGAACATCGGTGCCGATCGGGGTTGGTAGACATATCGGGCAGTGTAGGCCAACAACCGTTGGCCAACAATGGTTGACAGAACGTGGTTCGTTTGTGCGAACATGTAGGCCAACGAGCGTTGGCATAGGCTGTGGCCGTGCCGTTCACCTCACGTTCCGAGCCCACCCGAAACGCCATCCTCGCCGCGGCCCGCGAACTGCTCTCCTCGCGCGGATACGAGGGCACCACCATTCGCGCGGTGGCAGCGGCGGCGAAGGTCGACCCGTCGATGGTCATGCGCTACTACGGCAGCAAGGCGGGCCTGTTCGGCTCAGCAGTCAACCTCGACCTGAAGCTGCCCGACCCGACACAGATCCGGCGCGATCACCTCGGCGAGGCGATGGCGCGACACTTCGTCACCCGCTGGGAGGGCGAGTTGGCCGACGAGTCGGTCATGCTGCTACTGCGATCGGCGATAACCCATCAGGTCGCCGCCGAGCAGTTCCACGTGATCTTCAACGATCAGGTACTGCAGTTCGTCCGCGATGTCATCGGCGACGAGCCCGACACCGAGCGGCGCGCTGCGATGGTCAGCACGCAATTGCTCGGCTTGGCATTGTGCCGATACGTGATCCGGCTGCCGCAGGTCGTGGCGCTGGACGGTGACTCGCTGGCGACGGCAATCGCCCCCGTGCTGCAGCACTATCTGACGGGTGAACTCGCTGGCGCGGTCGCATCGGGGTAATGCGCCACGCCGGGGTGGGCGCGGCCGGCGCTGATCGTCTGGCGTCGCGTGTCGTGTTGGCCTGGGTCGCCGGTCGCCGGTCGCCGGTCGCCGGTCGCCGGTCGCCTCTCCGTCGCCGCTCGACATGGCCGGTGATCACCTGCGGGTTGTGCACCGCGGACGGTGCAATAAGCGCAGGTGATCACTTGTGGGCGGTGGCCCGAGTTGGCGTGGGCTGGTGGGTGATCACGCGCGCGGCGCGCGCGTGGTGGCGTCTAGCCCCGCCGCTCGTAGCGCCGGGTCGCGGCGATTGGCTGGGGGACTCGGACTCGAACCGAGACTGCAAGGCTCCAAAGGCCTGCGGGCTGCCGATTACCCCATCCCCCAATCGAACTCACAGCGTACCGGCGCTGAACATTGCGCCGTCGCTCGCTCGCCTACGGCAGCGTAGGTTACGCTGCCGTAACCGCACCCTTCCGCCGCGATCAGGATGGCGAACGGGTACTCCGAAGTCCGTAGCCGGTGCCGCGCACTGGGGAAGGCGGGGGTCATGACTCTGCTTGACGACACCACGCTCACCACTGCGCAGCAAGCTCCCGCGCAGACCGTCGACACGGCGCAGCCGATGCCCGATGGACCGAAGCCGACGTTCGAGGGGCCCAAGCGCCGGGGCGAGCAGTTCATGCTCTACACGTTCGTGGTCGTACCGTTCCTGGCCTTCGCCGCGGCGATCCCGGTCATGTGGGGATGGGGCATGGGCTGGTGCGACATCGTGTTGATGGTCGCCTTCTACACGGTGGCCGTCCTCGGCGTCACCGTCGGCTTCCACCGGATGTTCACGCACGGGTCGTTCAAGGCGAAGGGCCCGCTGCGCGTCGTGCTGGCGATCGCCGGAAGCCTGGCGATCGAGGGACCGATCATCCGCTGGGTGGCCGACCACCGTCGCCACCACGCATTCAGTGATCGCGAGGGCGATCCGCATTCCCCGTGGCGCTACGGCAACACCACGGGCGCGCTGTTCAAAGGCCTTTGCTACGCGCACGTCGGCTGGCTCTTCGACGCCGAGCACACGAATCGCGAGAAGTACACACCTGATCTCCTGCGCGACCGCCCGATCCGGCGGGTCAGCGACCTGTTCTGGTTGTGGACGGTCGTGTCGCTGCTCGCGCCGGCCTTGCTCGGCGGGCTGATCACCTGGTCGTGGGCCGGCGCGCTGTCGGCGTTCTTCTGGGCGTCGCTGGTGCGGATCTTCGTGCTGCACCACGTCACCTGGTCGATCAACTCGATCTGCCACACCATCGGCGAGCGGCCCTTCGCTGCCCGCGACAAGAGCGCGAACTTCTGGCCGCTCGCGATCCTGAGCATGGGCGAGAGCTGGCACAACATGCACCATGCCGACCCCACGGCAGCGCGGCACGGTGTCTTGCGCGGTCAGATCGACGCCTCCGCGCGGGTCATCTGGGTGTTCGAACGGCTCGGCTGGGCCACCGACGTCCGGTGGCCCAAGCCTGACCGTCTAGCCAAACTTCGCGCCGTCTGAACCAACGGCCTCACCTGGTGATGGCCACCGCCGTGGCCCAATCGACGGCGCGGCACACAGCGGGCCCGCTCCGGCCGTGAGCAGCGCGGGATCTTCGCCCCCCGATGCCGCGAAGATCCGTTATGTCGAAAGCGCCTCTGGTGGCATGGGCCATCATGGGGGTCGTGAACAGCGCTCGCGCCGACAGCGAGGTACGCGAATGAGCGAGTCCGAGGTGCGTCCGCGCGTGCGGATGACCGGCAAGGAACGACGCGAGCAACTGCTCGACGTCGGGCGTTCACTGTTCGCCGAGAAGGGTTTCGAGGCGACCTCGATCGAGGAGATCGCATCGCGCGCCGGAGTGAGCAAGCCCGTCGTCTACGAGCACTTCGGCGGCAAGGAGGGCCTGTACGCGGTCGTCGTCGACCGCGAGATGCAGGCGCTGCTCAACCGGGTCACGTCGGCCCTGACCGCAGGTCATCCGCGCCAGCTCGTCGAACAGGCCGCTCTTGCGCTACTTACCTACATCGAGGACGAGACGGACGGCTTCCGGGTGCTGACCCGCGACTCGCCGGTCGTCTCGGGCTCGGGCACGTTCTCGTCGCTGCTCAACGACATCGCGAGCCAGGTCGAGTACATCCTGGCGCGCGAGTTCGGCCGGCGCGGGATGCAGACGAAGCTCGCCGGCATGTACGCCCAGATGCTGGTCGGCATGGTGGCGCTCACCGGGCAGTGGTGGCTCGAGGTGCGCAAGCCCAGGCGCGACGAGGTTGCCGCGCATCTGGTCAACCTCGGCTGGAACGGGCTGCGAGGGCTGGAGCCCAAGCCCTCTCTCAGCATCAGCCCGGCCGGACGCGTGCCGAAGTGAGCCGGTTACGCCGAGGCGGGCCGACAGGAAGCGGCCAAGCGGCAGCAAACGGCCAATGGTGAGCACCGGTTAACTGATATGCATCAAGGCATGCAATTCAATCGGCAGCGTGGCCGGATGACCAGAGCACTCCAACAGCCATGGGCAGGTCACGTCCCGATCGAGCGCCGATGAGCACCCGACGACGTCCCGGCGCGCCAACGCCCCGCATGGTGCTCGAACCGGAGCGGGTCAGCGCAGAGGATCGTGCGCAGCGGGCGGCCGCGAACGCGGGTGAGCCCAGCCTGGACTTCGACCAGTCGACGCCCTACGACGACTACGTCGGCACGCGGACCCTGCACGCGCTGCTCCGTCCGATCACCGACCATCCGGCGGAGAAGGCGTTTCTCGTCACGACGCAGGTGATGGAACTGCTGTTCGGCCTGCTGCGCGCCGAATTCGAGACCGTGCAGCAGCAGTTGCGCCGCGACGACCTCGACGCCGCGCTGGCCACCCTGCACCGGTGCACGTGCCACGTCGGCGCGCTCAACGGCGCGTGGGAGTCGCTGGTCTGGCTCACCCCGGCGGAGTTCAACGCGTTCCGCGACGATCTGGGTGAGGCGTCGGGGTTCCAGTCCTACGAGTACCGGCACGTCGAGTTCCTGCTCGGGCTGAAGTCCGAGACGCTGATCCGCCCGCACCGTTCCGTCCCGGACGTGTACGCCGACCTGGAGCGCGCGCTGCATGCGCCGAGCGTCTACGACGATGTGCTGGCGTTCCTCGGTCGGCGTGGCCTGCTCGTCGATGTCGAGCGTGACTTCAGCGTCGAGTACGAGCCGCGGCCCGAGGTCGAGGCGGCGTGGGCGTCGATCTACGCCGAGCCGCGGCGCACCGATCCGCTGTTCCTGCTCGCCGACGAGCTCACCGATCTGGCCGATGCATTCGGCACGTGGCGCTACCGGCACGTCGTCGCCGTCAAACGCTCGATGGGCGCGAAGCCCGGCAGCGGCGGCTCGTCCGGGCTGGCCTGGCTCGAACGAAGTATGGCGCGTGAGGTCTTTCCCGAGTTGTGGTCAGCGCGGACGATGATCTGATGCGAACCATCCAGAACGTGGTCGGCGGCCAGCACGTCGACGGGCCGAGCCGTTTCGACAAGATCGATCCGGTAGACGGCTCGTTGGCCGCGCGCGTACACGAGGCAGATCCCGGAGTGGTCGACCGTGCGGTGCTCGCGGCCCGCGGGGCCCTCGACAAGTGGAGTGCGACGAGCGTTGCGGCGCGAACCGCGCTGCTGCGGCAGGTGGCCGACCGGATCGAGGAGCGCTTCGACGACTTCGTCGCGGCCGAGGTTTCCGACACGGGCAAGCCGGTGGCGCAAGCGCGCGAGCTGGACGTGGCGCGGGCGGTGGCGAATTTCCGCTCCTTCGCCGACACCGTGGCCTCGGCCGGGCAGCCGTCGTTCCTCACTGATCTGCCCGGAGGCCGCCAGGCTTTGAACTACGCGGTGCGCAAACCCCTCGGCGTGGTCGCGGTGATCGTCCCGTGGAACCTGCCGTTGCTGCTGCTCACCTGGAAGGTGGCGCCGGCGCTGGCCTGCGGAAACACGGTGGTGGTCAAGCCTTCGGAGGAGACGCCGTCCACGGCCACGCTGCTGGCCGAGGTGCTCTCCGACGCCGGCGTGCCGGACGGCGTCTACAACGTGGTGCACGGGTTCGGCGCGACCGGCCACTCGCTGGTGACGCATCCCGGCATCGACGGGGTGACGTTCACCGGGTCGTCGGCCACCGGTTCGTCGATCATGGCTGCTGTTGCGCCGCGGGTGCGGCCGGTGTCGTTCGAACTCGGCGGCAAGAACGCGGCGATCGTGTTCGCCGACGCAGACTTGGACGCCACGCTCGCCGGCCTGACCCGTTCGGTGTTCGCCAACACCGGGCAGGTCTGCCTGTGCACGGAGCGGGTGTACGTGCAGCGGCCCGTGTTCGACGAGCTGGCGGCCGGTCTGGTGGAACGCGCGCAATCCCTGCGGCTGGGACGTCCGGACGATCCGGCAACGACAACCGGGCCGCTCATCTCCCACGCGCACCGTTCGAAGGTGCTCGACTACTACCGCCGGGCCGAGGAGTGCGGCGCCAAAACGCTGATCGGCGGCGGCATTCCCGTCCTGGGCGACGACCTCGACGGCGGTGCCTGGATCAAACCGACGCTGTGGACTGGACTGTCCAATGTGGACAGTCCGCTGCGTGAGGAGATCTTCGGGCCGGTGGCCGCGCTCGTCCCGTTCGACACTGAAGATGACGCGATCGAGCTGGCCAACGACACCGACTACGGGCTGGCCTCGTCGGTATGGACCACCGACCTGTCGCGCGGGCACCGGGTCGCGCAGCAGATGCGGGTAGGTATGTCGTGGGTCAACACCTGGTTCCTGCGTGACTTGCGCTCGCCATTCGGCGGTGTAGGCCTGTCGGGTATCGGGCGTGAGGGTGGCAATTTCTCGCTGGAGTTCTACTCGGAGCTGACGAACGTGTGCGTGCAGCTGTGACGCTGGTGCACGGAATGGCCGTACCACGCGGGCGATTCCCCCACGTCAAGGTCGTCGGCGATTTCGCCTACGTGTCGGGCACGAGCGCGCGCCTTGCCGATAACTCGATCGTCGGTGCCTCGGCCGATTCGCTGGGCACGACCACCCTCGACATTCGGGCGCAGACCCGCGCAGTGATCGAGAACGTCCGCAATATCCTGCAGTCAGTGGGAGCCGACCTCGGCGACCTCGTGCAGGTTACGACGTATCTCGTGTCGATGAACGACTTCGGCGGCTACAACGAGGTGTATGCCGAGTACTTCGATGAGAGCGGGCCGACTCGCACTACGGTGGCCGTTCACCAGTTGCCGCATCCGCACCTGCTGATCGAGATGCAGGCGGTTGCCTATGTCGAGAGAGGTCGCTCATGACAATCGCGCCGGCGATCAACTTTGCCCAATGGATCAAGGACAACGAGCACCTGCTCAAGCCACCGGTGAACAACAAGCAGATGTTCACCGGGACGGGCGACTTCATCGTCATGGTGGTGGGTGGGCCGAACCAGCGCACCGACTTCCACGTCGACCCTTACGAGGAGTGGTTCTACCAGGTGCGCGGCAACATGCACGTCAACCTGATGACTGCTGACGGTCCGGCGCGGGTCGACATCCACGAAGGCGATATGTGGTTGCTGCCGCGCGACACGCCGCACTCGCCGCAGCGGCCGGAGGCGGGCTCGATCGGACTGGTACTCGAGCGCATCCGCGATGAAGGCACGCTGGAGAAGTTCCAGTGGTACTGCGGGAACTGCAATGCGCTGGTGCACGAGGTCGAACTGCAGGTACGGGACATCGCTGCTGATCTGCCGCCGATCTTCACCGCGTTCTACGACGACGTGGTCGCGCGGACGTGTACGCAGTGCGGCACGGTGCATCCCGGTAAATGATCGACGTCCATACGCACTACGTTCCGCGGGGCCTCTCGACGCCGAGCGAAGGTCCATGGGTACGCGATGATTCGGTGATCATGATGGGATCGCGCGAGTTCCGTCATGTCGGTCGGAATACCTGGAACGTCGAGGCACGCCTGGCCGACATGGATGCTGACGGGGTCGACGTCCAGGTGCTCTCGCCGACGCCGGTGTTCTTCTGCTACGACCAGCCGGCGGCCGAGGCTGCGCGCATCGCGCGGCTGTGCAACGACTTCTCGCTGCAGATGTGCTCGGCCGCTCCGGAGCGCTTGCTGCCGATGTGCCAGGTGCCGCTGCAGGATCCCGACGCGGCGTGCGCCGAGCTGTCGCGGTGCATCGACGCGGGTCATGTCGGGGTCGAGATCGGCAACCACGTGGGCGACCGCGATCTGGACGATGCCGGGGTGGTGACCTTCCTGCAGCACGCGGCTGCGCTGGGTGCCGCCGTGTTCGTCCATCCGTGGGACATGCCGAACTCGCCACGCCTGGACCGGTGGATGGCCCGATGGCTCGCGGGCATGCCGGCCGAGACGCATCTGTCGATTCTGGCGATGATCCTGGGCGGCGTGTTCGACCAGGTCGGCCCCGAGTTGCGCATCTGTTTCGCCCATGGTGGTGGATCATTTGCCTTCTGGGTAGGGCGGATGGACAACGCCTGGCGGGCACGGCCCGACCTTGTTGCGACTTCGCAGTTTCCGCCGTCGCATTACGTCGGCCGCTTCTTCGTCGACTCGGTCGTGTTCGACTCGCGGGCACTTCGCTTGCTCGTCGACACGATCGGCGTCGAGCAGGTGGTCGTCGGCAGCGACTACCCGTACCCGTTGGGCGAACGGCCCGTTGGTGCCGTGGTTCGCGGTTCTTCGTTCCTGGACGACGCGTCGCGTGAGCGTCTCCTGACCGCCAATGCGCGGCGGTATCTGGCGCGATGACCACCGAGACGAACGCGCGCGAACTCGACGCGGCCGACGGGTTCCCCGGCCTGCGCGACGAGTTCCACATTCCGCCGGCGACGGGCGGCAACTACCCGGAAACCGCTTATATGGCAGGCAATTCTCTCGGCTTGCAGCATCGGTCGATCCGGTCGCGGCTGACCAACGAGCTGGACGACTGGGCCCGGCTCGGCGTCGAGGGCCACCTCGAGGCGAAGCGCCCGTGGCTGCCGTATCACGAGTTGCTGCGTGCGCCGGCGGCGCGCCTGGTGGGGGCGCGGCCGGCTGAGGTCGTCATGATGAACTCGTTGACCGTCAACCTGCATCTGATGATGACCAGCTTCTACCGCCCGACGGCCGAGCGGCATGCGATCGTCATCGAGGATTCGACGTTCCCGTCCGACAGTTACGCGGTGCGCAGTCAGGTGGCACTGCACGGTTACGACCCCGACTCGGCGGTGATCCGGCTGCGTCCCCGGTCGGGCGAATCTGCTTTGCGGAGCGACGATATCGTCGCGTTCCTGCGCGAGGACGGCTCGCGGGTTGCCCTCGTGCTGCTCGGTGGCGTCAACTACCTGTCCGGCGAATTCCTCGATATTGCTGCGATTACTGCTGCCGGGCGCGCCGCGGGCGCCGTCGTGGGTTGGGATCTCGCGCATGCGGCCGGCAATGTACCGCTGGCATTGCATGACTGGGGCGTCGACTGGGCCGCGTGGTGCACGTACAAGTACCTGAACGCGGGGCCCGGCGCGGTGGCCGGATGCTTTGTGCACGAGCGGCATCTTGCCGATCGGTCGCTGCCCAAGCTCGCCGGCTGGTGGGGGAGTAAACCCGCAACGCGTTTCGCTATGGGCCCGGTGATTGACCCGGTATACACGGCAGATTCCTGGCAGCTGTCGAATCCGCCGATCCTGGCGTTGGCGCCGGTGCTTGCGTCCCTGGAGGTGTTCGACGCTGTTGGCCTGGCGCAACTACGTGCCAAGAGCATCCGCCTTACCGGCTACCTCGAATCGCTGCTGGACGGGTTCGAGATCCTCACACCACGCGAGCCCGAGCGCCGGGGCGCGCAACTGTCGGTGCGCGTCCCTGGCGCGGCGGCGGTGTCGCGAGAATTGCGCGATTCGCACGGGATAATCGCCGATCATCGCGAGCCGGACGTGATCCGGCTCGCGCCAGCGCCGCTGTACTGCACGTTCCACGACTGCTGGCGCGCGGCCGAGGCGCTTCGCCATGTCTGAGTCCGTGGTGGTCGGCGCCGGTCTGGCCGGCTGCCTGTTGGCCACCTTGCTGGGCCGGCGTGGTGTGCAGGTCGCCGTCTACGAGCGGCGTCCGGACCCGCGGCTCGTCGGCGCTGAGCGAGGGCGTTCGATCAACCTGGCGATATCGGCCCGCGGGCTGGCTGCCCTCGAACGGGTCGGATTGCGCGATGCCGCGCTGGCCCGGGCGCTGCCCATGCCGGGGCGTATGGTGCACGCCCTGGGCGCGTCGCCGAGCTTTCGCCCTTATAGCGCCGACGGAACGAGGGCGATCAACTCGATCAGCCGGGCCGAACTGAACGCCGCGTTGCTCGACTGTGCCGAGGCAACGCCCGGGGTCAGCCTGCGCTTCGAGCACCGGCTCGTCTCGGTCGATCGCGACGTGCTGCAGTTCGAGACCCCTGACGGGCAGCGCGGTGTGGCGGCCGACGTGGTGCTCGCCTGCGACGGTGCATACTCCGCGGTACGGAGGGCGCTTCAGGTCGAGGCGCACGAGGATTTTCTCGAGCACGGGTACAAGGAGCTGACGATTCCCGCGCGTGGCGGCGAATTCGCCCTTGACCCGGGCGCGTTGCACATCTGGCCGCGCGGCTCGTCGATGATGATTGCGCTGCCGAACCTGGACCGCTCTTTCACGTGCACGCTGTTCTGGCCGAAGTCGGCGTTTGCCGCGCTCGACACGTCGGATCGAATCTGCGCCGAGTTTCGCGCGCAATACCCGGACGTGGTCGACCTGATGCCGTCGCTCGTCGACGACTACCTGCACAATCCGGTCGGCTCACTCGTCACGGTGCGGAGCTGGCCGTGGAGTCGCGGGCACGTGGGGCTCGTCGGCGATGCCGCGCACGCGATCGTGCCGTTCTTCGGCCAGGGTGCCAACTGCGCGTTCGAGGATTGCATCGAGCTCGACGAATGCCTTGACGAGGCGGGCGGGCATTGGGGCAGCGCGCTGCGGCGCTACGAGCAACGACGCAAGCCGAACACTGACGCGATTGCCGCTATGGCGCTGGAGAATTTCGTCGAGATGCGCGACAAGGTCAACTCGCGGACGTTCCAGCTGAAGGTGGCCGCGCAGCACGCCCTCGAACGCCGCCTCGCCGGGCGCTACGTGTCGCGCTACGAACTGGTGTCGTTCACGACGATGCCGTACTCGCAGATACCCGCCCGCATCCGCCGCCAGAACTTCGCGCTGTTGGGGGCGGCCCTGGTCGCGCTCGGGGCCGCGAAGCTGGCCCGCCGCCGTCTTTCCCGTTGAGCCCTTCATGGCCGCCGAGCCGGCCATGAAGGACTCAACGCTAAACGCACCACTCAGCGAGACACGGGCGGCGGGGCTGTGGATAGTCGCCGCGCGGCCCGGCGCAAATCGGCCACACTCGGGCGGTGAGTGAGCTCGTACAGGTGAGCCGCGGGCTGTGGCGCTTCGCGGACGACGTCGACTGCCTCGCCGCGCGATGCGCAGCGTTGCTGCAGGTTCTGCCGGCCGGCACGGTGATCGGCGGTCTGTCCGCTGCCGCGTTGCACGGCCTGTGGCTTCCCGAACTGCCTGCGCAGCCGGTCGAGTTGATCGTTCCGTGTGCACCGGTGCTGCCGCGCGACGTGGCGGCCAGTCGGAGGCCATTTCGCCGCCGCGGCGTGCTCAAGGCCCGGGCGGCGTTGCCGCTGCTCGACGCGCGCGCCCGGTCGCGTCCGGAGAGCCATCTGCGATACGCGCTGGTCGGCGGCGGGCTGCCGCCGCCAGAGGTCAACGCACCCATTCACTCCGCGCACGGCGAGTGGCTGGCCGAGCCTGACCTGCACTACCCGGCAGCGCGGCTTGCCCTCGAGTACAACGGGGCCGACCATGCCCGTCCGGACCGCATGCGCCGCGACATCACCCGCGATCTGGACTACCAGGTGGAAGGCTGGCGGGTGATCACCTTCGGGCCTACGCAGGTGTTTCGCCATCCGGATCAGGTGGCAAGCCTCGTCCGCAGCGTGCTCGTCGAGCGTGACCCTGATGCGTTCCGCCGTCGCCCGTCCCGCTGACCTCCCCGTCTGTCTCGTTGAGTGGTGCGTTATCCGTCGAGTGGTGCGTTGTAACGCACCACTCAAGCCCAAACGCACCACTCAACGGAAAGGGGCGGCCGGGCTAGAGGGCGGTGGCGGACTGGATGCGCGCGAGGGTGAACATTCGCTCGGCGTTGCGCAGGTGGCACCATCCCACGAGGAACGGCGGCTCGATCTGCAGATCGCTGACCACCCGAGAGGTGTAGCCGCCCGTCGCGGCCTGGTACTCGATGCGGATGGGCAGGCTCTCGTCGATGGCGTGCGCGAGCTGGCGGATCTCCGCCGTGCTCAGGCCGTCGGCGAATTCGCCGACCAGCTCCTCGGTGCCGGACGGCGCGGTGTCGGGCGCCGACGCGGGAGCCGCGAGCAGCCGCGCGGCAACCTGCTGGGCATTCAGGCGAGGTGCATCGCGCGACCGCGGCACGTGCTGGCGCCGGGGGGCAGCGCGGGCGTTGCCCGGACGCTCCAGCTCCACGACCCCGTCGCTGCGCTCGCCGAGTGGCAGGTATCCGGCCGTTCGCAATGCGGAGATCGTGTCGCGGACGGACGCGCGGCCGACGGCGACGGTCGGCGCGAGCAGCCGCAGCCCGAGCGGGCGCAGCTTGCGGTGTGCGACCACCTCGGCCAGCAGCGCCTCGTCGGGGGAGTGGACGCAGGACGTCGCGGCCGTCACCCGCAGATGGCCGTGACGGCGGGCCACGTCGCCGATCAGGTAACGCAGCGGCTGCGGCAGCCCGGTCGAGGCGATGTCGCCGAGTTCGCGCGAGAGATCGTCCGCGGCTGTGCCGGCATCGAGGGCCCGCCGGACGCTCGCCGGCGTGAATCGCCAGACGGTGGCGGCACCGCGGCCCTCGCGGTCAGCGCAGCCGTCGAGCAGCGCGCGCACCCGGGCCGACGGCGCGCCGCTCACGACGACGGTCAGGTCAGAGCCGAAGGACGCGGTCTGCGTCGACTCGGGCAGCAACTCGTCCAGCGCGGCGGGGAGCAGCGCATCGTCCCCGGACAGCAAGGCGCGCCCGACGCTGGTGACAGCGCCGCGGGCGATCACGCCGATCGTCTCGGCCTCGGTGCACGCGAACGCCGGCCCGTCGTCCGACGCACGAGGTAGATGGATGGTCGGATGGGTCCACCACGCGGCGCGGGCGATCGCTGCGGCGTCACGTGCGCCGTGCCCGTCGGGCGCCGAGGCGAGCACGGTCATCGCGGTCCGCCGCCCGCGCACGCAGGAATCGCAGGGTGGGCGTGATGCAAGGGCCGCGATCGCCTTGCCGTCCTGGTCGCGCGGCGAGGTCGGCGTCGCCGGCAACACCCACCAGGCCGACAGCAGAGGAACCAGGCGCCGGGCTGGTTCCTGCTCGCGCCAGGCGTCATAGGCGGACGTGACCATCGCGCCGTCGCCGTGCGCGTCGAGCAGGCCGGATGCACCGGCCAGTTCGATGACCAGCCGGGTCAGCGACTCGGTCGCACCGACCGCCTTGGCTACTCGCGCCAGTTCGCGGGCGCCCACGCCGCCCGACTTCACAAGGGCGAGCGGCTTCGCCGCGACGAGGTCGAGCAGCGAGGCGGCCCGCTCGGCGAAATCGGCTGCCCGGACGCCCGCCTCGTTCTCAACCGCTTCGACCCCGACGGCGTCCCACTCGATCTCCGGACGGTGCGGGGTGAACGGCGCGCGGAACTCGTCGCCGCGCAGTGCGCGAGCGACCTCCGCGGGAAGTGACATGTACGGGCCCCATACGGATTGGAGGAGTAGCCCGCTCTCGGCAAGGACGAGTTCGGCTGCGCGCTGCGAATCGTACTGACGGATGTCGTAAACGGGGTCGTCGTCGAAGCTCTCGGCGCTCTCGGCGCTCTCGGCGAGACGCACCAGGTGCTCGCGAGCGGATTCGGGTAGCTCCTTGATCCGTTGCCGTACGAAGGCAGCGTCGCTCAGGCGTTCGACGATCGAGTCGACTGCGGCGCGCTTCTTGCCGCCGCGCGGCAGCCCGAGTCGCTTCTGAATGGTGGAGAGGATGGCGATGGTGAGGTCGTTGAGGAGCGCCCGGGCCGGAAGGCCGAGTCCGAGCGGATCGGGGAACGCTTGGCGAAGCGACACTGCGTAGCGCAGCCGGCCATCGGGGTCGGGCCACACGAGGGCGTAATCGCTCAGATCGGCGAGCACAGCGTCGACATTCGCCTCGTGCTTCGGATCCGCGCCGGAGTCGAGCAGCTCGGCCAGTTGCGGCGCACCGGGGCCGTGGCCGAGTGCCAGTAGCGCCTCGATCGCTTGCAGGTGCGGCACGCCGAGCGAGTTCAGCGCCTCGAACACGGAGGCGGGATGCTGCAGCCGCTCGGTCACCTCGCTCAGGCCGCGTGGCTCGGGTCCGCGCAGGACGTCGGCCCGGCGGGACATGACGGCGCCCAGCTCGGGCTGGGTGAGGCCCGAAAGCCACGTCGTCAGTGAGGACGCCATCACGCCATTACAGCGCACCGGCCGGCGTCACGGCACTTGACCCTCGGCGAGCTCCAGCCAGGCATGCTCGGCGGCTTCGCGGGTTGCCACCACCTCGCGTAGTTGGGCGTCGAGTTCGGTGATCCGCGCGTAGTCCGTTGCATGCTCGACAAGCTCGGCGTGCAGGGTCTCCTCGCGTTTTTCCAAGGTGGCGATCTGCCGCTCGAGCCGGGTGATCTCGCGACGCGCCGCACGAGGATCACCCTTGCGCTGACGGGACGTTGACGGCTCAGGCGCGGATGCGGCCGCTCGCCGCCCGAGGTATTCGTCGATGCCGCCGGGCAATGCGGCAAGCGATCCGTCGCCGAGCATTGCCACCGTCGAATCGCACACGCGCTCGATCAGGTACCGGTCGTGGCTGACGACGACGAGGGTGCCGGCCCACGAGTCAAGCAGATCCTCCAATGCGGCAAGGGTGTCTGTGTCGAGGTCGTTGGTCGGCTCGTCGAGTAGCAGGACGTTCGGCTGGGCGAGCAGCAGCCGCAGCAACTGCAACCGGCGCCTCTCGCCGCCGGACAGATCCGCCACCGGAGTCCATTGGCGCTCATTCGGGAAGCCGAACCGTTCGGCGAGCTGAGTCGCGGACAGTTCCGTACCCCCCAGTACGGCAGTGGTCCGGACGTCCTGGACAGCCTCGATAACCCTTAGCTGGTCGGGTAGTTCTGCGACTTCCTGCGACAGGTACCCGGCCTGGACGGTCTGGCCCACGCGCACGGTGCCCGAGGTGGGCGCGACCTCGCCGGTCAGCAGGCGCAGCAGATGCGTCTTGCCGGAGCCGTTCACGCCGATGATGCCGATACGGTCGCCCGGTCCGACATGCCAGGTGATGTCGCGAAGTAGTGCGCGGGATCCGAGGGTGAGCGTGACATCCTCGACGTCGTACACCGAACGTCCCAGTCGGCGTTGCGCCAGGGCGCGAAGTTCCGTGGTGGATCGGGGCGCCGGCTCGTTCTCGATCAGCGCTTCGGCGGCGTCGATGCGGAACTTCGGTTTGGACGTGCGGGCGGGCGGCCCGCGCCGCAGCCACGCCAATTCCTTGCGCAGCAGGTTCTGCCGCCGCGCCTCGGTGGCCTCGTCGCGGCGGGCCCGTTCGGCCCGGGCGAGTACGTACGCGGCGTATCCGCCGTCGAACTGCCGCACCGTCGCGTCGCCGACCTCCCAGGTGCGCGAGCAGACCATGTCGAGGAACCAGCGGTCGTGCGTGACGACGAGCACCGCGCCGCGACGGTTGACCAGGTACGAGGCCAGCCAGGTAATTCCCTCGACGTCAAGATGGTTCGTCGGCTCGTCCAGAACGAGCAGTTCTGCCTGCTGCACAAGGGCAGCGGCGAGCGCGACACGGCGGCGCTCGCCGCCGGACATGCGAGCGACGGATGTGTCGAGGCCGAGCGCGGACAGTCCGAGCCCGTTGAGGATCTCGCGGATCGCGGCGTCGCCGGCCCACTCGTGTTCGGCGGCGTCGCCGACGACGATGTCGCGCACGCTCGCATCACGTGGCAGGTCGCCGCCCTGGGAGACGGTTGCGACGTGTACCCCGCCGGTACGGGTGACGCGCCCGCTGTCGGGCGTCTCGTCGGCGGTGATCAGCCGGAGCAGGGTGGTCTTGCCGCCGCCGTTTCGCCCGACCACGCCGATGCGGTCGCCGTCGGCGATGCCCAGTGACACGGCGTCGAGCACGACGGTGGTCCCGTACGCCTTGCCGACCGCCTCGAGATTGATCAGGTTGATCGGCATGGGTGATTGGAATCCTCGGGCGTGGCGCTTCTGGTCGTCCGGCCGCACTGTACGGGCTTCCGCGCCAATGCCTCGCAGGTGGGCCGATTCACCCGCCCATATTGCGGCCATGGCAGAACCTGACACACCGCTCGTATAGACGAGTCCCGGCAGCAAGGGCAATCTGGGCGTACGACAAAGCTCGGACGGCCAACCACCGTGCGAGCGCTCCTTCCCCAGGAGGCTCCCGTGAGACTGAAGATCCCGGCTGCCATCGGCGCCGCCGCGGCCATCGCATCGTTCGCCGTCGCGTTTGCACCTGCCGGCCCGGCCGGTGCCGCACCGGGCCATTCGCAGCACGTCTGCTCGGCGCCGAGCGCGCACGCCGCCGCATGTCAGTCGCAGGTAAGGACGGATCCGCAGGGGAAGCCGCTCGCGGCGTCGAGTCCTAGCGGCCTGAACCCCGTCGACATCCAATCGGCGTACAAGCTGCCCACTTCCGGTGGCGGCACGGTGGCGATCGTCGACGCGTATGACGACCCGACCGCGGAGGCCGACATGGGCGTCTACCGGTCGACGTTCGGCCTGCCGCTGTGCACGACGGCCAACGGGTGCTTCCGCAAGGTGAACCAGACCGGAGGCTCGAAGCCGCCGCAGAAGAACGCCGGCTGGGCCGCCGAGATCAGCCTCGACGTCGACATGGTGTCGGCCGCCTGCCCGGGCTGCCACATCCTGCTCGTCGAAGCGAACTCGAACTCGTTCGCCAACCTCGGCGCGGCGGTCAACTACGCGGCCACGCAGGGCGTCGCCGCGATCAGCAACAGCTACAGCGGCTCGGACTCCGCGCAGACTTCGGCGTACAACCACCCCGGTATCGCCATTACGGCCTCGACCGGGGACGCTGGGTACGGAGTCGGCTCGCCGGCGTCGTTCGACAGCGTTGTGGCGGTCGGCGGCACCAGCCTGGTCAAGGCATCGGGCACCCGCGGCTGGGCCGAGACAGCATGGAGCGGCGCGGGCAGCGGATGCTCGACGCTGAACCCGAAGCCTTCGTGGCAGACGTCGGCCACCCAGTGCTCGGGCAAGGCGCTCGCCGATGTGTCGGCGGTCGCTGATCCGCAGACCGGCGTCTCGGTCTACGACACGACCCGCTACCAAGGCTCGAGTGGCTGGCTCGTCTTCGGCGGCACCAGCGCGTCCTCGCCGATCATCGGCGCGGTGTACGCCCGGGGCGGCAACCTGACCGGTTATCCCGCGTCCTACACCTGGGGTCACGCGTCGGCGCTGTTCGACGTGACGTCCGGCTCGAACGGCACCTGCCCGACGGCCGTGTGGTGCAAGGCCGGCACAGGCTGGGACGGCCCGACCGGGCTCGGTACCCCGAACGGCACCACCGCTTTCTGATTCGGCTCGACGAGAGGTCCGGCCCCGGCGGCTGGGCCTCTCGTGCACCCATCAGCCGATGACCGACGTCCCGGGTGCGGGTCCGGCGGCGACACGCGTGGTTCGGCAGACCCCCTCGGCCGCGAGCGCGGCGGCCAGCCGGATCGCGTCGTCCAGGCCGGGGGTGAGGAATGCGCAGGTCGGCCCCGATCCGGAGACGATGCCGGCCAGCGCGCCGAGGTCGCGGCCCGCGGCCAGCGTGTGCCGCAGCGCGGGAGCGAGCGCGAGCGCGGCAGGCTCGAGGTCATTCGCCAGGGACTCGGCCAGCTTGCGCGGATCGCCCGCGCGCAGCGCCTCGATGACCCGATCGGGCGGCCCGACCGGACTCGGTGCCGTGCCGGCTGCTCGCTGGCGGTCGAGTTCGCGGTACGCGTCGCCCGCCGAGATGCCGTGGTCGGCCAGCGCGAACACCCAGTGGAACGTCCCGCTCGTCATGACCGGGGTGAGCACCTCGCCGCGTCCGGTGCCGAGCGCGGTGCCGCCGGACAGCGGGAACGCGACGTCGCTGCCGAGCTGCGCGGCGAGTTCGGCGAGGACGTTGCGGGGGGTTCCGGTGCGCCACAAGGCTGCGCAGGCCACGAGTGCGGCCGCCGCGTCGGCCGATCCGCCGGCCATGCCGCCCGCGACCGGGATGGCCTTGGTGATCTCGAGCCGGACGTGCGGCGCCACGCCGGCCTGCTCGGCAAGCAGGGTTGCCGCCTGCCACGCCAGATTGCGCTCGTCGGTGGGCAGGTCGGCGGACCCCTCGCCGGCGACGCATACGTGCAGCTCGTCGGACGGTCGCGCGACGAGCTCGTCAGTCAGGTCGACCGCGTGGAAGACCGTTACCAGATCGTGGTAACCGTCCGCGCGCAGCGGGCCGACGCCGAGATGCAGGTTCACCTTGGCCGGTGCGCGCACTCGAACAGCAACTGCATCAGCCTTGGGCACTCGCCCGACTCTAGGCGCTTGCCCGCGTTGCGAGTTGTCATACCTCAGGTGGGGGAGCGCGGGGTACGGGGGCGGTTCGCGGATCGTTCACGGCGTCGGTACTCTGTAGCGGTTGCCCCGGCGAGGGAACGCCTGCCTGATAGCGACGCGAAACGGGTGGTGTGTCCGTCATCGACGCGGTGTCGTTTTCACGGCGCGTCCCCGCGACGGAGCGATACCGCGAACTGCCAAGAACCAGCTATAGAGGAGCATTCCCGTGTCTGAGGTCCGTCTGTCGGCCGAGCCGCGCACCGAGTTCGGCAAGGGTGGCGCTCGCCGTACCCGCCGGGCCGGCAAGATTCCGGCCGTCATCTACGGCCATGGCGCGGATCCGCGCCACGTGTCGCTGCCCGCGCGCGAGTTCGGGCACGCCATCAAGCACGGCGGCGCCAACGTGCTGCTCACCCTCGACCTCGAGGGCGGCGACCAGCTGGCTATTCCGAAGGCGATCCAGCGCGATCCCATCAAGGGCGTCTTCGAGCACGTCGACCTGCTCGCGGTGCGCCTCGGTGAGAAGGTCACCATCGAGGTTCCGCTCACCATCGTGGGCGAGGTAGTGCGCGGTGGCCTGCTCGCGCAGGAGAACATGACGGTCAGCATCGAGGCCGAGGCCACGCACCTGCCCACCGAGATCGAGGTCGACATCGAGGGTCTCGAAATCGGCTCGCACATCACCGCGGCCGACCTCAAGCTGCCGACGGGATCCACGTTGGCCGGCGAGGGCGAGCAGGTACTCCTGCTCATCCAGGAGGCACCGACCGCCGAGCAGCTCGAGGCCGAGACCGCCGTCGAGGGCGAAGAGGCAGTCGAGGGCGAGGCAGCACCGGCCGAGGGTGCCTCCGCCGAGGCTCCCCCCGCCGAAGCGCCGAGCGCCGAGTAAGCCCGGGCCAAGACCGCCGAGCAAGTCTCGAGAATGGCCCGCCTGCACTGGCCATCGAGGCACGAACCCGAAATGGCCCCGGATGGCGGAGACCGACTCCTCGTGGTCGGTCTCGGCAATCCGGGGCCGCGCTATGGCGCAACCCGGCACAATGCCGGATTCTTCGTGGTCGACCTGCTGGCCGAACGCATCGGCGGGCGGTTCAAGGCGCACAAGGGTCGCGCCGACATCGTCGAAGGACGGCTCGCCGGTAAACCGGTGGTGCTCGCCAAGCCCAAGTCGTACATGAACGAGTCCGGCGGGCCGATCGTCTCGATATCGCGATTCTTCAAGGTGCCGATCGAGCAGATCACGATCGTGCACGACGACCTCGACCTGCCGTTCGGCGCGCTGCGGCTCAAGCGCGGTGGCGGCGACGGCGGCCACAACGGGCTGCGTTCGGCCACGTCCGCGCTCGGCAGCAAGGACTACCTGCGGGTCAGGTTCGGCATCGGCCGACCGCCCGGTCGGCAGGATCCGTCCGAGTATGTCCTGCGCGAGTTCAGCGGCGCCGAGCGCAAGGAAGTGCCGTACCTCGTCGACCGGGCCGCGGACGCAGTCGAGGCCCTGCTCGCGCAGGGCCTCGAAGCTGCTCAGAACCAGTTCAACGCATAGCAGGTAATGGGCGCGGCGAGCAGTACAAGCCGCTCTCGGTCGAGAACACGCCGACACTCATCCGCTCGCCCGCGCGGTCGGCCGGGAATCCGATGCGCACGGTGTCCTGTGGCGGGAGATCACTGGGCTGGATCTTCATCGTCATCCCGATCGCGTCGGGGCTCCTCGTGTTACTGAACACGAAGGCCGTAGCGGTGGGGATGCCGGGCCTAAAAGGTTCGTGCTCGAACACCTGCCCGTAGCCGATCCACAACAGCTTCGTATAGTCGTAGGGCGCCCGGAAGGTCCCAAGCTGCACAGAGACAAGCCAAAACCGCCAGGGCCCTTTCTGGTGCTGGAGCTCTTGGGCGCGTATTTCAGGGTCGATGTAGCGCTGCAGGTAATCGTCGCATTGCTTCGGGAGCGTCCCGACCTCGGCCCGAAGCCCCGCGGCACGGAGCCTTGCCTGCAGGCCGGCCGGATCGCGATAGTCGCTGATCTTGACCGAGACGCTGCCGTCGGCGTTCTTGGTGACGGCCCAGGCAGCCGGTGCGCCGCTGTGGTTCGTACCGGGCAAGCCGACGATGGCTACGGCGGCTCCGGCGGTTGCGGCAACGGCTGCGCCGATCGCCACGCGGCGGCGCCGACGTGGTGCCTTCTGGGTCGGCGCCGGGACGCGATCGGCCAGGATGCGCTCGAGGGTCGCGCGGCCTTCAGCATCGGCCCAGGCGGTGTTGAATGCCGTGTCGTCGACGCGATTCGCCGCTTCGGCGAGGGCGGACGCGCGGGCGGTACGTGATGTCATGTCAGTGCCTCATCTGCTATCAGGGCATGGATAGGTGCATCGGATTCGGTGCCGGCCGCCTCGGCCGCGATGATCAGTCGCCGTCGAGCGCGGTGCAGTCGCACGCGGAACGTCGCGGGTGAACAGCCGGCAATCTGCGCGGCCGTCCGCACATCGAGGTGTTCCCACTCGGTGAGCTGTAGCGCCTCGCGGTCCTTTTCCGGAAGGCTGTTCAGCAGTTGCTCGGCGTGCAGTCGCTCGACGGTCTCCTCGGCCGGGTCGGACTCGTGCGCGACGTGTTGTTCCTGCAGGCGTTCATCCAGACGCGAGCGTCTTGTGCGGCTGCGTGCGTCGTGGTTGAGCATGTTGCGGGCCGTCGTGTAGAGCCAGGCGAGTTCCTTCGAGCGGGGGAGCTTGTCGAGCCGGCGCCAGGCAGCCAGGAACGTCTCCGCGGTGACGTCTCGGGCGGCCTGTGGGTCGGTGCGCCGGGCGGCGAAACGCAAGATCGCTGCGTAGTGGTCGCGATAGAGGGACTCGAAGTAGTTCGCGTCGCGCTCCATGTGGTGATCCTCGTTGTTCGCCGTCATACCTGGTACATGCCCGGCCGGGCCGACCTTGTTACGCGGCGAACCCAAATCAGGAGACGCGCTCGCGCCACTCGGAGTCCAGCAACCCGAGGATGACCTCGTCGGCGAAGGCGCCGCTGACCCAGGCGGCGCGCCGCAGCACGCCCTCCTGCACGAAGCCGGCCTGCTCGCCCGCGGAGATCATCGCGGCGTTGTCGGTGAGTGTCTCGATCTGGATGCGGTGCAGGCCGCGCACCGCGAAACCGTAGCGGCAGAGCACCCGGACGACGTCAGACCCCAGCCCGCGTCCACGGAAAGCCGGTCGTAGCGAGAGCCCGATGTGGGCCAGCCGGTTGTGCAGGTCGATGCCCCACAGGACCGCTTCGCCCGCCAGTTCGTCACTGGCGACTTCGACGACGGAGAACATCGAGGCGGTGTCGCTCGGGTCGGTGATTGCGTACGGCGATGCGCTGGACGCGGGGGAGACGGGACGCCACGGGCGGGTGTCGGCGCGCGAGTGGGTCGCGACGTCGTCGTAGAGCTCGGCTTGCAGGATCGCGATATCGGACTCCTGCCGGGCCCGTAGCAAGATCTTCTCCCCGCGCAGCATCCCGACAGTCCAGCACAGCGGAGCAGCGGCGCGAGCATCGCCCCCACTACGGTGAATTGCCGGGAAGGTGTTGACGATTTGTGCTCGACAGTGGGGTAATTCAAGCATCGATCGACGTCGAGACTCGGAGCGCACATGCCACGCCGCCTCGTCCCCGCCGCTGTTGCCGCCGCCCTCGCGATCGGCGTGCTCGCCGTCCCGGCCCAGAGCCAGGCGGCGCCGAACGCGCCGCAACTGCCGCCCGTCTATCCGATTCCGCAGTCGATGCACGCCCGGGGCGCGGCCGTCGGGCTCGGAGATGCGGTCGCACTCGTCGTCGACGCGCAGACCGACGCCGCCGCGAAGCAGGCCGTAACTACGGTGCTCGACAACGCGGGCGTCAAGCGCATCGACGAGGTACCCGACGCGCACAGCGCCCGCCCCGGCGAGCCCACGATCTACGTCGGTGGCCCGGCGGCGACGCAGGCGATCGCCGCGCTAGGCGTGCAGAACGCCGACGGGCTCGCCGCCGAGGGTTACGTGCTGGCAACCGGGCAGGTGGCCGCACACTCCAGCGTCGTGCTCGACGGGCATGACGCCACCGGCACGTTCTACGCCGCGCAGACGCTGCGTCAACTCGTGCGGGGCAGGGCGGTGCAAGGTGTCGAGGTGCGCGACTGGCCGACCTTCCCGTTGCGCGGCGTCATCGAGGGCTTCTACGGCACGCCGTGGTCGCACGCGGCAAGGCTCGATCAGCTCAGCTTCTACGGCGCGCACAAGATGAACACCTACGTCTACTCGCCGAAGAACGACCCGTTCCTGCGCGACCAGTGGCGCGACGCGTACCCGCCGGACCAGCTCGCCCAGCTCAAGGAACTGGTCGACCGCGCGATCGCCAACCACGTCAAGTTCACCTACGCGCTCTCGCCGGGACTTTCGGTCTGCTACAGCTCCGCGGCGGACGAGCAGGCGCTGGTGGCGAAGTTCCAGTCGCTGTGGGACGTGGGGGTGCGCGACTTCGCCATCCCGCTGGACGACATCAGCTACACGAGTTGGAACTGCGCGGCCGACCAGACCAAGTTCGGCACCGGGGGCGCGGCGGCGGGCGCTGCCCAGTCGTACCTGCTCAACGCGGTGCAGCGCGACTTCATCGCCACGCATGCCGGGGCGTCACGCCTGCAAATGGTGCCGACCGAGTACGCCGACGTAGCCGCGTCCCCGTACAAGAGCACGCTGAAGGCCCAGCTCGATCCGGCGATCATCGTCGAGTGGACGGGCGTGGGCGTCATCGCCCCGGTCATCACGCAGCAGCAGGCCGCGGCGGCGAAGAACGTCTACGGGCACGACATCCTGGTCTGGGACAACTACCCGGTCAACGACTACGTCACCGACCGGCTGCTGCTCGGCCCCTACGTCGGCCGCGCCACGGGCCTAAGCGGCTCGCTCGTCGGCATCACGGCGAACCCGATGATCCAGCCGGACTCGTCCAAGATCGCGCTGTTCAACGTTGCCGACTACACCTGGAACGACGCGGCGTACGACCCGGCGACCTCGTGGCAGGCCAGCCTTTCCGAGATGTCCGGCGGCGACCCGCAGGCGCGGGCGGCGCTCGGGGCCTTCGCCGACCTCGAGTACTACTCGAACATCGACCAGGTGCAGGCACCGGTTCTCGCCGCCAAGCTGAAGGCGTTCTGGCCGGCCTGGGAGCGCGGCGACGCTGGTGCAGTCGGCCCGCTCGACGCGTACCTGAAGATCATCCAGTGGATTCCCTCGACGCTGCTTGCGCGCATGGGCGATCCCGCCTTCGTCACCGAGACGCAGCCGTGGCTCGATTCGGCCAGCTTCTGGGGCCAGGCCGCCCGCGCTGCGTTGCGCATGCTGGCCGACGAGCGGACCGGCGACGGTGCTGCGGCGTTGGCCGATCGGGCGCAGGCGCGCACGTTGATGGCGAAGGCCAAGTCGTACCAGTACGTCGGCCTGAACGGCACGGTGAACGTGACGGTCGGCGACGGCGTCATCGACCGGTTCATCAACGATGCGATGGCCGAGAACGACCGCTGGCTCGGAGTGGCCGGCCGGCACATCACCGCGACCACGTCGATGCCGACCTACCAGAGCAACACCCCCGACAAGATGGTCGACGGCGACGACGCGTCGTTCTTCTGGAGCAGCCGCTCGCCCGCATCCGGCGACTACGTCGGCGTCGACCTCGGCCGGGTGCAGCCCATCTCGTCCGTGACGATCCACATGAGCAAGCCGACCAGCCCCGACGACTACATCCACGCGGGCGTGCTGGAGTACTCGGCGGACGGCTCGGTGTGGACGCCGGCCGGCACGTTCGCGAACACGACGGACGTGACGGCCACGTTGCCCGCCGGGACGCAGGCGCGCTACGTCCGGCTGCGCGACACGGCGGCGCAGTCGAACTGGGTGGTGGTCCGCGAGTTCACGGTGGTCGGTCCGGATTCCGATGCGCTCACCGTTGCCGGTGCTCCGGCCGCTGCCGCCGGTTCGTCGCTGGCCGCGGCCGCTGACGGCAACGCCGATTCCGCCTACACGGCCGGGGGTTCACCCCAGGCGGGCGATGCGCTCGTCGTGACGCTGCCGAAGGCCCGCCCGCTCGACCGCGTCGTGATCGCCGGCACCGGCGCGGGGCAGGTGCAGGTCGGCGACGGCACGTCGTGGCAGACGGTCGGCTCGCTGTCGTCCGGATACACCGAGCTGTCAGCCGGCGGCGCCACGGTAAGCGAGATTCGCCTTGTGTGGACGGCAGGTTCGCCCGCCCCGGTGATCGCCGAGGTCATCCCCTGGTACGCGGATGCGCCGCCCGCGGACGTGTCCCTCACCCCGTCCTCGCTGGACGTCGAGGTCGGCGCGACGGCTGCGACGACGGTGGGCGTGACGGCGACCCGCGCCGAGGACGTGTCCGGCACGTTGACGGTCGATGCGCCATCCGGGGTGACCGCCACCCCGGCGTCCACGGCGCTGACGCTGCGGCGCGGCTCGCAGCCGTCTCTTGAGGTGTCGTTGAGCGCGTCGTCGCCCGGCAACTATCAGGTGCCGGTGAGCTTCGCCGGGGTGTCGCAGATATTGACACTGCACGTGCATCCACATGTGAGCACCACGAATGTCGCGCTCGCGTCTCAGGGCGCGGTGGCGTCGGCGTCGACGGTCGAGCAGAACCTGCCGCAGTTCACGGCGGATCACGCCAACGACGGTGACCCGGCGACGCGCTGGTCGTCCGAACACACTGACGATCAGTGGCTACAGGTGCACTTCGCCGCTCCGCAACATCTCGGCAAGGTCATGTTGAGATGGGAGACGGCGCACGCGGCGGCCTACCGCATCGAGACGTCAGCCGACGGCACGACCTGGACCGATGCCGCCGACGTCACCGGTAGCCAGGGCGGCACCGAGACGGTGTGGATCGACCAGTCTGGCGTGAACTACCTGCGGATGCAGGGCATTTCGCGGGCGACGCAGTTCGGCTATTCGATCTACGAGCTGCAGGCGTACCCGGTCGCCTAGACGGTCGCAGATCGTTACAGTCGGCCTGCCGCTGCCGCTGCCGCTGCCGCTGCCGCTGCCGTGCGGGCGGTCCGCGCTGGCACTCCGTTGATCATCTCTGGCGAATCTGCGAGTGATGGCAGATTCAGCAGAGATGATCAAGATCCGATGGGGAGGGCGCGCCGCGGTTCGGACCGCTACGGGTCGGGTCGCCGTGTGGGCGTATTCGCGAATACTGCCGTCGGTTGATGCGCGGCGGGCCGGACAGGTCGAAGACTTGGGCGCATGTTCGCTCATGACGTTACAAAAGGACGTGCTCGCGCAAGCATCCAGCACTGGACGGGTGCGTATCGGCGCGCGCGTACCGCCGCCGTCACGACGTGCCTCATCATGATGCTGCTGGCAGCGATGGCCTTTAGTGCATCAGCAGACGCTCTGGGCTAGACGGTGTCGGCGGGCGCTGACCCGGCGGCAAGTGCACACACGTGCCAGCTCGATCCGCGGTGTCGTCACGGCCGATCACCGTCAACTCGACGGATCCGGGTCGCCTAGCCCCGATCGCGGAAGAGGTCAGACGAGGGTCAGGCCGGCGTGGCGCGCTTCGAGATCGAGCAGGAAGCGCTTGGCGTTCAGGCCGCCGCCGTAGCCGGTGAGCGAGCCGTTGGCTCCGATGACGCGGTGGCACGGGATGATGATCGGAATGGGGTTCTGGCCATTGGCCAGGCCAACGGCGCGCGATGCGTCCGGGTGCCCGATCGACACGGCGACCTTGCCGTAGCTGGTGGTCTCGCCGTACGGAATCTCGAGCAGCGCCTGCCAGACGCGCTGCTGGAAGCTGTGGCCGCGCGGGTGCAGTGGCAGGTCGAATTCCGTCCGGGTGCCCGCGAAGTACTCGTCCAACTGGGTGCGGACGTCGTCGAAGGCGGTGTCGTCGCGCTGCCAGTCGTCGTCGATGCGCGGCGGGCGTTTGGACGCAGGCAGGTGCAGGTAGGTGATGCCGTCGTCGTCGCGCGCGACAAAGTGCGAGCCCAGCGGCGATTCGATGTAGGTGTATAGCATCTGCGGCTCCTCCTAGTGCAGGGTTGCCCATAGGTGGTGCGTGGCGTACGAGCGCCAGGGCGCCCAGTCCGGCCGGCTGCCGGATATCTCGATGTCGAGAGATTCTGCAGCTTTGCGGACGCCGAGGTCGGTGTCGAGCAGGATGTCGGGGTCGCCGACAGCGCGCATGAGCAGGTAGTCGGCGGTCCACGGGCCGATGCCGGGCAGTGCGAGCAGGGCGGCCCGGGTGGCGTTGCGATCGGCGGCGGGGTCGAGGGCGAGTTCGCCGCCGGCCACCGCGGCGGCGAGTGTGTGCAGCGTGGCCGCCCGCTTGCGTGGCATCGGCAGGGTCGCGGGGTCCGACGCCGCGAAGTCGTTCGCGGACGGGAACAGCAGCCACGGCTCGCCGTCGAAGGCCACCGTGCCGTGCTCGGCGGCGATGCGGCCGAGGATGGTGCGCGCGCCAGTGACCGATATCTGCTGGCCGACCACCGCCCGCATGGCCATCTCGAACCCGTCGACCGCGCCGGGGGAACGCAGGCCGGCGCGCTTGCGCACGAGCAGGGCGAGATGCGGGTCGGCTTCGAGGATGTTGTCGACGGCCACCGGGTCGGCGTCGAGGTCGAGGAGCCGCCGCAGCCGGGCGACCGCCGCGATGAGGTCGCGCTGGTCGGTGAGGCGCAACTGGCAGCGGACGTACCCGGCACCGGCGCTGATCGAGGCAAGCGCCGGGCCGCCCGGCAGGCGCAGCGTGCGGGCGAACGTGGTGCCGTCGTAGGACTCGACGCCCGGAATTGCTCGGGTGCCGAGGAATTCGAGTGTTGCGGCGAGATCCATCGGAGCGCGGAACGGCAGCCGAAGGTCGAGCACGCCGGCCGTGGCGGGCGCGCGATCACCACGGGCTGCGCGCAGGCCCGTGGGGGTCGTGGCGAACACCTCCTGGATCGTCTCGTTGAACTGGCGGATGCTGGCGAATCCGGCCGCGAAGGCCACATCGCCGGCGGCGAGTTCGGTGGTTTCGAGCAGGACGCGTGCCGTCTGCGCGCGTTGCGCCCGGGCCAGCGCCAGCGGGCTGGCTCCGACTTCGGCGACGAGCGCGCGGTGGATCTGGCGTTCGGAGTACCCCAGGCGCTGGGCAAGCCCCGGCACGCCCTCGCGGTCGATGATGCCGTCGCGGATCAGGCGCAGCGCCCGCCCGGCGAGGTCGCCGCGGATGTCCCAGTCGGGCGAGCCGGGTGATGCGTCGGGGCGGCACCGCTTGCACGCCCGGTAGCCGGCGCGCTGGGCGGCCGCGGCGCTCGGATGGAAGGAGACGTTCTTGCGCAGCGGCGTGATTGCCGGGCAGGACGGGCGGCAGTAGATGCGCGTCGTCCGCACGGCGATGAAGAACCAGCCGTCGAAGCGGGCATCGCGGCCCTGCACGGCGCGGTAGCAGGTATCGGCATCGGGGAGAACCACGTCGACCAGTCTGCCTGCTGCCTCCGACAACGCTGGCGGTTTTCGGACGTCACCCGTAGCGGATGGCTGCCAGGGCCGGCCGCATCGGCGGATCGTCGCGTGCCGCGCCGCAGACACGTCGTATTGAGCGGCGAAATATGTTCAATGCGCGGAATGCGACCGGCTGGTTACGCTCCCTGGGTGGCGATATCGGTGAGCGCGTACCCGCCCGGCCGTGAGCCCGCGGCATTCGTCGAGCGGCTGGTTCCGGCCCGGTGAGCGGGCTCGACTGTGTGGTGCTGCACGTCCACGGACCGCAGACGGCGGCGCAGGAACTCGACACGGTGCAGGACCTCTACGCCGCGACGTTCTTCCGGCCGCCGCACAATCATGGGCCGGTCGAGCTTGCGCGGCTGGTCCAGTTCTGGCCCGTGCGGCTCACCGCGCCGGACTTCCGGCTCGTCGTTGCCGAGCACGACGGCGAAGCGGTCGGGTGCGTGTACGGCCACCAGCTCGCGCCCGACACCAAATGGTGGGACGGCGCGCTGGAGCCACTTCCCGCCGACGTCACCAAGGGTCAGACGTTCGGGATCGTCGACATGATGGTGCGCGAGAAGTGGCGGCGTCGCGGCATCGCCGAGGCCTTGCACCAGCACCTGCTGGCCGGCCGGACGGAAGACCGTGCCACATTACTGGTCAATCCGATCAATGAGCCCGCGCTGCGGGCCTACCGCAAATGGGGCTACGAGATGGTCGGGCGCATCCAGCCGTTCGCCGATTCACCCAAGTACGAGGCGATGATCCAAGTACTACGGCCGTAGATCGTTACAGTCCGACACCGTGCGGGGAATCCGCGCTGGCACATCATTGATCATCTCTGTCGAAACCGCGAGCGATGCCGGTTCCAGCAGAGATGATCAAGACCTTGCGGGAAGTCTGGGAGCGCCGCTCCCGTGCCAGGTTGCGATTCACGGCTGTCGCACAGGGTGGGTAGTGCGCTAGTCCGCGCATATGCCGAGTACGACGATATGTGAACACCCGAATACACTCCGCCACCAAGAGCCTCTACGCTCTCGATCATGACTTCGGGCACGCGGCTCCCCATCGTCCTCGCCTACGGCACGCGGCCAGAGGCGATCAAGATGGCCCCGATTGTGCAGGCGCTGTCGGCAAGTTCGTCGTTGCGCCCGGTTGTCGCTGTTTCGGGGCAGCACCGCGAGATGCTCGATCAGGTCAATCAGTTGTTCGGCATCACGCCCGACCATGACCTCGACATCATCAAGCCGGGCCAGACGCTGACCGAGATCACGACCCGTGCCCTGAGCGGCTATTCACGCCTGCTCGATGACGAGGCAGCCGTTGCCGTCGTCGTGCAGGGCGACACGACGACGACGTTCGCGGCGGCGCTCGCCGCGTTCTATCACCGGATTCCGGTCGTGCACGTCGAGGCGGGGTTGCGCACCGACAACCTGTACTCGCCGTATCCCGAGGAGATCAACCGACGGCTCACGACGCAGGTGACGACGCTGCATCTCGCGCCGACCTCGCTCAACAAAGCCAACCTGACGCGATGCGGAGTGGCAGACGCCGCCATCAGGGTTACCGGAAATACCGTCATCGACGCGTTTCTCGACGTCGCGGGTCGCCGGTCACTGGTCGGCGAGCCGGTGATCGACACGGCGATCGTTGGGCGACGGCGCATCTTGCTGGTCACCGCACATCGCCGCGAGTCCTGGGGCAAACCGATGAGCGGCATCGGCCGAGCGGTGGCGGGGCTGGCGCGCGCCTTTCCCGACGTCCTGGTTGTGCTGCCGGTGCATCGCAATCCCGTTGTGCGTGAACGGATTTTGCCGCCGCTCGCCGATCTCGCGAATGTGGTGATTACCGAGCCGCTGGCGTACGCCCCGTTTGCTGCTCTGATCGCGGCGTCAACCGTGGTGCTCACCGACTCGGGTGGCGTGCAGGAGGAAGCGCCGAGTCTCGGCAAGCCGGTGCTCGTCATGCGAGATACAACCGAGCGCCCCGAGGCGGTCGAAGCCGGAACGGCGGCGCTCGTCGGCACCGATCCGGCGGCGATCATCGAATCGACGGCGACGTTACTGAGCTGACCGACTCCGCGTACGCCAAGATGGCGCAGGCGGTCAATCCGTATGGCGACGGGCAGGCGGCCCGGCGCTCACTGGCGGCGCTGGAAGCGTTGCTCGGGCTGGGCGATGCGCTGCCCGACTTCGCGGGCGCCTCCGTGCCGGCGCTTCGTTAGCGCCAGAGGCCGCGGGTGTCGTACACGACCTTGCCTTCCAGCGTGCTGCGCTTGACGGCGCGAAACGGCGTGTGGTCGACGAGCACGATGACGATGTCGGCTCGGTCAACGGCTTGGGTGAGTCCCGACAGGGTGACATTTCGCCGGGCCGCGAGTGCATCCGGCAACCGGCGCGCGTGCGGTTCGACAGCCAGGATTGGCACGTCGGGCAGCTGGTCTGCGAGTTCGCCGACGATCGCGACGGCCGGGCTCTCACGCAGATCGTCGACGTTTGCCTTGAAGGCCAGGCCGAGGGTGGTGATAGTCGGCTCGACCATGCGGTTGGCCCGGCGTACCACCTGCTCGACGATATGGCGCGGCTTGGCGTCGTTGATGTTGCGCGCCGTCCGGATCAGCTTGGCCTGCTCGGGAGCGGCCGAGATGATGAACCACGGGTCGACGGCGATGCAGTGGCCGCCGACGCCGGGGCCGGGCCGGAGTATGTCGACGCGCGGGTGCCGATTGGCCATCGCGATGACTTCCCAAACGTCGAGCCGTAGCTTGTCGGCGATCATCGACAGTTCGTTCGCGAATGCGATGTTGACGTCGCGGTAAGCGTTCTCCGCGAGCTTTGACATCTCTGCACTCTCGGCATCGGTCAGGGCGATATCACCTTGGCAGAAGATCCGGTAGAGGTCGGCGGCCCGCTCGGCGCAGGTGGGCGTGATTCCGCCGATGACGCGGTCGTTCGTGACGATCTCGATCATGATCCGGCCAGGCAGCACGCGCTCCGGGCAATGCGCGACCCGTACGTCCGGCTCTTGTGTGTCGTCGTGCGGGAAGTGCAGGTCCGGACGCTGCTCGGCCAGCCATTCGCTGACCTGCCGCGTAGTGCCGGGCGGTGACGTCGATTCCAGTACGACCACCTCGCCGCCGCGAAGTCGCGGCGCGATCGACTCGGCCGCGGACCGGACGTAGCTCAGGTCGGCCTGGTAGTCGTCCTTGAACGGCGTCGGGACCGCGATGATGAAGGCGTCGGCTTCGGGCACCGCGGTGTCGGCTCGCAATGAGCCCATGGCTACCGCGCCGCGCACGGCAACCGCCAGATCCGGTTCGACGAATGGTGCCTCGCCCCGATTGATCGAGTCGACGGCGTCGGCGTTGATGTCGACCCCGACGACCTTGATTCCCCGGGTGGCGAGGGCGGCGGCCGTCGGGAGGCCGATGTATCCGAGGCCGATCACGCAAACCTGAGACGGCGCGTTGGCGGGCACGACACCTCGCAGCGAGCTGAGTACTGCATGGAGTAGATCGGTCACGCTAAGCTAACACCGCTGCTCGTCGAGTGCCCACTTGGCGGCGCGTCCCGACGACAGTGTCACCAGACCCCGAAGGAGTGCCGCGCGTGAGGCAGGTCGTCCAGTCGGTGGCCAACGGCGAATTACGCATTATGGACGTTCCGCAGCCCGAGCCAGGTCCGACCGATGTCCTGGTCGCCACCCGCCGATCGCTGCTCTCGGCCGGGACGGAACGTGCGCTGCGCAAGCTCGCCTCGGCGAGCCTGCTGCAGAAGGCGAAAGCCCGGCCTGACCTGGTGCGCCAGGTCGTCGCGAAGGCGAGAGCCGAGGGCGTGCGATCGACGGTTGCTTCGGTGCGGTCGCGTCTGGATGAGGACATGCCGCTTGGCTACAGCGCGGCCGGCGTCGCGGTCAGCGTCGGGCCGGCAGTCGACGGCGTGCGGCCCGGAACGCGGGTGGCTACCGCCTCGGCGGGTCACGCCGAGTACCAAGTCGTCCCCGGCTTGCTGTGCGTGCCGATTCCCGATGCGGTGTCCGACGAGGCGGCCGCGTTCGGTGCCGTGGCGGGGATTGCTCTGCAAGGCCTGCGGCAGGCCGATGTCGGAGTGGGCGGCACGGTAGCTGTGATCGGTCTCGGTCTCGTCGGCCAGCTGGCCACCCGCCTGGCTGTGGCGTCGGGACTCAATGTCATCGGCATCGATCTGCGGCAATGGACGGCGGAGCTGGCTGGGTCCGCCGGGGCCGTCGGTCTGGTCGAGGCCGGCCAGCCGACGACCGATCGCATCCGCGACCTCACGCGTGGGCGGGGAGTCGACGCGGTGCTGCTCACTGCAGCCACGCCCTCGTCCGAGCCGGTCACGCGCGCCACCGAGATCACGCGCGACCGTGGCCGAATCGTGGTCGTCGGCGATGTCGGGCTGGAGCTTGATCGGCGCCCGTTCTACGAGCACGAATTCGAACTGCGCTTCGCACGCAGCTACGGCCCGGGGCGGTACGACCGATCGTATGAGGAATGGGGAGTCGATTACCCGATCGGCCACGTGCGCTGGACAGAGGGCCGGAATATCGAGGCTTTCCTGGATCTGGTCGCGAGTGGTCGTCTCACGGTCGACGATCTTGTGACGCACGTCTTCGATCTCGGCGACGCGACGAAGGCATACGAAGCACTCGACGATGGTCACGCGTTGGCGGTCCAACTCTCCTATTCGGCCGCTGCTTCGCAGAGTCATGAGCCCGTGCGACTGCGTCCGCGCCGTCTCACGTCTGACCTCACCGCTGGAATCATCGGGGCCGGCAATTACGCTCGCGCGACCTTCTTGCCCGCGCTGAAAGCGGCCGGTTGGGCGGACGATCTGTACGCCATCACGTCGGCCAAGGGGCTTAGCGCCCGGCATCTGGCCGAGCGGAACGACATCGGGCTGGTCATGCCCACTGCCGAATCATTGATCGCGCTGGACGAGGTCCAGGTTGTATTCATCCTGAGCCGCCACGACAGCCATGCCGACCTCGTGGTGAAGGCACTCGACGCCGGCAAGCACGTATTCGTCGAGAAGCCCCTGGCAATCACCGAGGACGAACTCGATCGCGTGCAGGCCGCGTACGAGCGAAACGATGGTCACCTGTTCGTCGGCTTCAACCGCCGATACGCGCCAGCGACGGGACGGGCGCAGGAGGTGCTGCGAGACGGGTCCGGTCCGCTGGCGATCAATTACCGAGTCAACGCGGGACGCCTGCCCGACGCGCACTGGTACAAGGACCGCCGCCAGGGTGGCCGAATAATCGGCGAGGTCTGCCACTTCATCGACCTGGCCGGCTGGATCGTCGGATCGGCACCCACGGTGGTGCACGCGGTAGGCAGCAGCCGAGGCGAGGCTGCGCTCGAAGAGGACGTCACCATCCTGCTCGGCTACGCGGACGGTTCATCGGCAACGATCATCTACTCGACAGGCGCGCATCCGGGCACGCCCAAGGAACGCATCGAGATCCTCGGCCGCGGCCACACAATCGTTATAGACGACTTCCGGCATATCGTAGTTGATGGCCAAGCCGTCAGAGGTGCCGAAGGCAAAGGGCATATCGAAAGTCTGAGGCGCATCCACCGTGATCCACGGGACGGCGTGGACGCTGAGATCTGCAATCGTATGAACCTGGCTGCGACCAAAGCCGTCCTCGCAGTCATTGGTGGACACTAAATCCAGCGGGTAGTTACGTTTCTGAATTTGAGCCTAAGTGGCATTCGAGCCGGTATCACTGCGCGCGGTCAGACATAAGACACATGTCTATGGAACGCTGCGCGCGTTTGCACGCGACGAATCTGGCCTTCCTCACGATGTCACATCTGCGTAGAGCCTGAGGAGCTGCGGTGCTGCGCCGTCCTCCCACGTGAAGCATTGCCGATACACGGCGGCTCCTCGTTGAGACAATTCATTGGAGCGCTCAGGATCGTCCAGAAGAGCGGCGATCCTGATGGCCCAAGCCTTCGGGTCTGCACTCGCGACAAGCTCGCCAACACCGGCACGCCCCAGAACTCGTCGCGCGCCTGGAAGATCCGAAGCTACCGGTATCACTCCAGTCGCCAGGTATTCGAAGAGCTTTGTGTGTTCCGCCAGAGCGCCCTGTCCGGACGCAGATACGGGGGAAAGGCCAATGCGCGCGTTCCGCAGGAGCGCGGTGAGCGCTGGAAGCGACATGCTCGGGACGACGTCGACGTTTGCGCTGAGATCCGACTCTGCAATGCAGTCGCGAAAAGCCGTTCTCTGAGCCTCTGTGTGGAACCGCTCCACGACGAGTGCCGTGGTCCCCGGCCGAATGCGAGACAACTCAGCCAAGGTGTCGAGGAGCAGTCCCATGCCCCTTCGCGCGTCTACCGTCCCAGTATGGACAACGTCGTATTCCCGAGAAGACCAATCGTTGTCGATCTTAGAAGAATGACTGAATGTCGCGGAAGAGGCGTAGTTGGGTACCACAGCCACACGCTGCGGCCGCCTACCCGACAAACGATGCTTCATCAGTTCGTTCACGACGACAACGCCTGTGCAGCGGTTAGCGAGTAAGGCCTCGATGCGATCAACAAGCCAGCGGACCACCGGGGCGAGTCGCTCCGGGAAGCTTGCAGACCATTTGAGTCCGTAGAACTCATGCACGTCGTAGATCACCCGTCGCCGCCCGAGACTGGCTGCGAGAGCGCCTGACGGTAGAAGATCAGGGTCATGCAGGTGGACGACCTCCGAACGATCCCTCCACAGTTCTCGCGTTAGCGCAAGTATGAGTGGTACGCGAGATCGCAGGGGCCGGAGCGGCCTAGAAACTATGGAAATGGCAATCCGCGAGTCTGTAGATGGCATCTTTACTGTCGGCGGACGCGCAATCAGCCGAACCTTGTAGCCGGCGTCAGCGAGGGTGGCAATCTCGCGGTATCTCACTCGAACATCGTCCGCGGGATGGAGCGTCACCACGCACACACTCTTCGGAGTGGTCAGTCCGCGTGTAACAGGTAATTGCGAATCGGTCATGGACTACTCTTTCTGTTCGCGGGGCGTTGTAGCGGCACGGGGTACCACTCGCGCTCTATTCGCGTGCACGACCATTAACCACCAGACAATGGCTGCAGCAATATTGGCAACGCCCCACCCTAGAACGGCACCGCGCGCAGCACCCACAAACCCGCCGACGAGTGAACAGGAGATCGTCAAGAATGCATCGGCGCCACGCGCAGTAAGCAACGCTCGGTTTGATTGGAAGGCACGCATTGCGCTGGCTGGTACGGCAGCGGCCGCGCGCCCTGCCATGGCGAATGTCAGTGCGGCGAGGAGCGGCGCAGCCGATTGCCACGCGGCACCGAACAGATGCACCCCCACTGACCGGGGCATGACTGTCAGTCCTATTCCCCATACGGCGACGATCGCCGTCAGCGCGAGGGCATAGACGAGCAGCCTACGAAGCGAAACAGCGCTTCCCGTCCGCACTGCCCTGGCGACACCGGGAAACACAACCAGCCGAGATGCCGTCACGCACAGCAGGATCGGACCAAAGGTAAGTTGCGCCGCTCTCAGGCCGCCCAAGGCAGCCACGCCGGCGGTCAGTCCTGCCACGTATGGAGCCGTTTGTCCAGCGACAGACATGACGCCGAAGTCCGTCGCCAACCCGAGGCGAAGCCTTGTCGAGCCAATGGCCGTGACGCGCCCGAACATGGCAGCTATCGGCACACGGGTCAGGCGCATCGCGACGAGCGCACCTGCCGCTGCTCCACCTACCCAGGCCACTGCTGCCGTCTCAGCTGACAAAACGTGATTGGTTATCACGCTGAAAGCCAGCGGTATCGCCACACAGAGAGTCCAGACGCCATCAGCTGCCAACGCGATATGAGGTAGCCGCCGCCCAAAGGCAATGAGTCGCATGCAGTCATGAACCATTAAAAATGGAAAGCCGGCGGCGCAAATCATAATGACCACCTGTGTCTGGCCCTGCGCCGTTAGGATGCCAAGTAAGAAGACTAGAAGCCCAACGCTTGCGCCAAGACGAGCTGCACCTGCTGTCGCGTACCTCGTGTATTTGTCGAACGAGCCCGAATCGCGCGCCACTAGCACCGCAGGGTCACTGAACAGTGAGTTCGACAAACCTAAGACGATGACGTACGCGAGTATCACAACGCTAAAGGATCCGAACGTATTTGCGCTGGATCCGCGGGCAATCGCAACGCTTGCTATAAAGTTCGAAAGGCTTGATAGACCCTGGTCAGCGATAGCGGCACCTGACCGCACGCGAATGTCTGAAAGGCGCGCAGTAGCGATTTGAGCTTGGGTGCGCCTGCTCATAACATTGCGCGAACTCGCCACGACCCGAGACACGTCAAATCGTCCGGCGGTGAACAATTCGCCGCGCGGCATCGCTGGCGGACACTATAACTCGATCAACCTCGTCCGTCGTCATAAGCGGGTCGATCGGCAACGATACGAGTTCTTCGCTCGCGTGGACCGCGACGTTGCAGTCGATACGCTTATAACCGCGAAATGCGGCCTGGCGCGAGAGTGGGACCGGATAGTGTATTCCGGTATCTATTTGCGCGGCACCTAGTTGTTGTCGGAAATGGTCACGACTCTGTTCAGGCACGCGGATGGGATACAAATGCCTTGAGGCGCCCTGGTGCGACGGAATGGCCCGGACAGCTGGGCAATCAGCGAAGGCGTGGTCGTATCGATCGGCGATCGCCTGCCGCCGTCTTGTCCAGTCCTGGAGGTGCCGCAATTTGACGCGGAGAAGCGCTGCCTGCAGGCCATCCAGTCGGGAGGAGACTCCTATGATCGAATGGACGTATTTACTCTCTCTGCCGTGATCCCGAAGTTTCCTGATAGCGCCTACCATAGCCTGATCATTCGATCCAGCCGCGCCCGCGTCGCCCAAAGCGCCTAGGTTCTTTCCTGGGAAGAAACTGAAGCAGGCAGCGTGACTGAGTGATCCCACTCGGTACTCGTGCTCGGCGAGATGTGCTTGAGCGGCATCCTCGATTACGACCGGCGCATGGTCCAGCATCCATTTCAAATCTTCGAGATGAACAAGATTTCCAAAAAGATGAACGGGCAAGATTGCCTTGGTCGACCGTGACAAAGCGGGTTCCACTGACGCGGCCGTCAACAACAGCGTCTCAGAGTCAACGTCGGCAATAACAGGACGGGCGCCTACGTGGGCCACCGCCTCCGCAGTGGCGGCGAACGTCATATCCGGAACGATGACTTCGTCGCCGGGTCCTACACCTAGTGCGCGCAGCGACAAAGACAAGGCATCTGTGCCCGAATTGCATCCGGCGACGTGCGAAAGACCATGGAGCGCCGCGAATTCATTCTCGAATCCGGTTACCTGCTCGCCGCCAATAAAGGAACTGGTACGCACAACTCGATCCCAGGCGTCATCTAGCTCAGGGCGAATTGCAGCATGCAAGCGCCCGAGGTCCAGGAACCGAATGCGATCAGGCATTGACTCGGTCCCTCGCTCTATCACCGTATACGACCGCGTTCTGACGGACGTCACGGGTGACGATTGCGCCAGCGCCAACTATCGCACCACATCCGATCGTTACGCCCGGAAGGAGCACAGCACCAGCACCGACGACGGCGTCTTCCATAACGGTGACGCCGGCGAGGTGATCTTTCGTATTCGGGCGATTGGGGTACTTCGCATTGGTGAAGATCACACCTGGTCCGACCCAGCTGCCTGTCCGCAGGGTCGTGTACTCCGGAATGAACACCGAGGAGTGGACGCGCACGCGATCCCCAATAGTTACGTGATGCTCCAGAATCGTATGCGAACCGATGGAAACGTCATCGCCGAGCATCGATCCCTGTCGAACTAGGACTCCGTGGCCTGTCGATAGGCGCCGCCCGGCCTGGACGCCGCGGTAGACGACGGTGTGACTTCGGATGTGTGCGCCGGGGCCGATCTGCGGTGGCGGCCAATCGTCGAAAGGGGGATCCTCACCGATAACGGCGAACGCGCCTACATCTATCTGCCCTGGGCAGGCAAAGTCTTGAGCAAGGATCGCGGTCGCGTGAATCACGGCTGCGTCCTAACCGCGCGCGGCTGCCCTCGATCCGCAGCCGAATGAGTGATCGCATCCAGAACTGCGATTACCTCGAGTGCGTGGTCCATGCTCGCGCGTGGCGCCTTGCCGGTTAGACAGCTATCCGCGAAGTCCTCGATTTCGGCAAGTAGTGGTTCGCGAAGCGTAAGTCGTGGGATGTGAATGTCCCCAGCACGGGTTTTCCACTGGTGCTCTCCTTGGCTCTCGTACTCGGTTAAGCTCGGCGAGGATGGTTCGGCTGCAGAGTCATACACAGCGATCTTCTGATCTGCGGCTACGTCGTCATAGACGGCCATGCGCTTAGAACCCACCACGGTTAGCTGCCGCACTTTGCGAGGATCGACCCAACTCACATGCACGTGAGCGATCTTTCCGCTCGCATACGTTAGGTTCGCGAAGTATGTATCTGCGACGGAGTTTCTAAGAAAGCAGTGACGTATCGCGCTCACTTCGATCGGGCTTTCCTTCATGAGAAATTCTAGAATGGACAGATCGTGCGGCGCAAAGTTCCAGAGGGCATCACAATCGGTCCTAATCTTTCCAAGATTCAATCTTTGCGCATAGGCGTAACGTACATCCCCGAGATGGCCGTCATCGATTAACTTCCGAAGATGTAACACGGGCGCTGAGTACAAGAACGTGTGACCGGCCATTAGTGTACGGCCAGTACTGGCCGCGAGCTTTGCGAGACGCTGCGCCTGGTCAAGTGACCGTGCGAGTGGCTTTTCGACGAGGACATGCTTTCCCAGGCTCAGAGCTGCACGTGCGATCTCAAAGTGAGTCACGACAGGGGTAGCGACCACGATGGCATCGACGCCGTCGGCCTGAAGCAGTTGATGGATGTCGTCATATATTCGCGCGCGGGGATGCTGCTCAACTGCGAGCTTGACCATCTCGTTGGCTGGGTCCGCGATCGCCACTAGTTCAGTCGCTTTCGCAGCTACGATATTTCGTGCGAGATTTCGCCCCCAATATCCATAGCCCACAAGACCTACTCTGATCGTCGCGTGTGTCATCCTGCCTCGATTTCGCGTCGGACTATTGTCCTGAGTGGACGAGCGAACGGTGGGGCGCTTTTCTTGCTTATAAGGCGGCGCGAATGTTCGCGAGGAGCACCGAAGCTCGCGACGCTGGAGCGAGGATGGGTGCGCATAGATAGCGCAATCATGCCGATAGTGAGTAGTCCGCGGTTGCCGTTGATATCTCCGGACCACATGGCGTTAGCTAGCAGAAATATGAACGGGAGGGCAAGAAGTGACGAGTCCGCAGCTTGACGGTCAAGTACAGTGCTTAGAACGTGGAGAATCCACGCCAATAATGCCAAGGCCGGAAGAAGGCCAGCTTCTACGGCGACCTCTAAGAGTAGATTATGCGGATAGGTTAATTGGTCGATGCTTACGGTGTAAAAGGAGCCCCAACCGCGACCCAAAGGCTGTCGACTGAAGGCTTGTATGGCATCGTGAAAAGCGGTCTGGCGTGCCGTTGACTTGAGGAATTCCTCTTCCTCGAGGTACGAGGTGATTCGCCCGGTGCCAAACAGGAGTAGGCTGCGCAACGCGGTAAGAGCCGGCAGGCAGGCCAGGGCGGCCAATAGAATCCAAGCAGGGCCAGGAAACCAACGACGTAGTCGCGCGCGGCGCGAGAGTAGGCGAGCGAGGACAGCAATAGCGAAGAGAAGGATGCAGAAGACTTCGGCGAGGAGTGGGCCACGATTCTGCCCATCTAATACGGCGTAGGTCGCTAGGACGGCCGCGGGAATGAACAGTTTTGCAGAAATGCGCTTGTGCAACATCAGTGCGAACAGGGCCGCAGCGGCGAGCCCTGCGGTCCGGCCGAGTAGCAAAGGATTACCTTCACCTAGGCCGACGCGACTGGTCGTGCCGGTCTGCTCGAGGCCGAGCATAATGCCAAGGCTCGCGAAGACCCCGAGAGCAGCCAAGCCGTAGAGAAGGACGACTACGTCGTGCGCGGTCCGGCAGACGATAGGCGCCAGTGCCGCCAGGGGCAGAGTAATGAGGAGAATTCCCCTGACCTTGTTGTGTCCGTAGCTGTCCGTGTTTCCGACGGACGAATAGAACAGGCATATCGCGGTGCTGAAGGCGACAGTGAACTTGGGCCACATCTTGGGAAGGCCGTCCCGGACGATAGCTGCCGAGGCGCATACGGCGACTCCTACGACGGCTGCCACGGTGAGATCGGGTCCCGGCAGACGGAGGCCTTTGAGCGTGCCGGTGTTGAGGGCCAAGGCGATCAGGAGTGGCCCGATCCAGCGGTTGCGCATTACGGCCGTTCCCAGGGCACAGAGCGGCGAGCAGGGAGTTGCGGGAGTCCGCGAATCTGGGCATTCGGTCGCGTATTTGCTCGCGCCCGTTTCCGCGTCCAAACTCGGGCGGTGACAGTGGCCGCTGTGAGCAGACCTACGACGAGGGCTGGCGCGCTGCGTTGGACGGTCAGGCCGTGAGGAACGGACTCGTCATGCATAGCTGGTTGGCAGGACTTCATCGACATCAGCGGCTGCTGTTAGATATGACCGCGGAGCGGCGCGAGTGTTGTGGAACGAAGGCATTCAGCAGCGCGTGTAGTGCCTGGCGCGTTGCTGACATTGTCTGGCGTGGTGGCGCGCCGCGGTACGCATTGGCGGAGCCATGTGCGCGGTGACGCGCATGAACTTCGCGCAGGCCGTCTGCCAGGAATGCGGGACCAACCGCAAGATTGGCTGGTGCAGTGCTGACTGCGTCGCCGACGTGGCCCTCGTTGTTCGTCAGTACTGGCAGGCCGGCGGCCAGGTAGTCGAATACCTTGTTGGGGCTGACCGATGATCGGAACATTTCCACGTCGGCCAGCACGTGGATGCCGAAGTCGGCGGCAGCGAGCAGGTCGGGAATCTCCATCTTCGGAATCGGGTCCATGAACCGGACGTTCGGCAGGCCCCGACGCGCAGCGTCGATCACTAGGTCGGCCTTTAGGACTCCGTCGCCGACGAGGATGATGTCGATCGGCAGGTCGCGAACCTCATCGGCGGCGTCGAGCAGGAGATTGAGGCCATTGGCGGGGCCGTGTGCTCCGGTGTAGACGCCGGTGAGCCGGGTGAAACCGTACTTGTCGCGTAGCGTTTCTCGGTCCGTACTGGGCACGAAGTCCGCGGGGTCGGCCGCGTTGGGGATGTACTCGATCTTTGCTGTGGGAACGCCCATCTGCTCCAAGGCGGCCTGGCTTCCTGGCGCCATGACGACGATTCGTTCGGCGCGCGTATACAAGAAGAGTTCAAGCCGGTGCAGCAGGCGGTAGACCACTGATGTCTCGGACAGGTGGCCCATCTCCACGAGCACCTGCGGCCACAGGTCGCGGATTTCGAGGATGAATCGTGCTCGCCGCACGCGGGCGACGGTCCAGCCGGCGAGACCGGCCAGTAGATGCGGCGACGAGGCGTACACGACGTCCGGTCGAGGCTGGCGAAGCGCGGCGAAAGTCGCAGTCACGGCGTAGCTGGCCCAGTTCAGTACGCGCGAGACTCCATTGCTTCGATAAGGCACCACTGGCACGAACACAAAGCCGTCGGCCGGCTGCTGGGCCTTGCGAGTCGAGAGGTTGAGCCGGCTCGCGATGATCGCGAAGTCCCAGCCGGGAAGCCGGCTGAACAGGTCGATGTGCCGAGTACCGCCAGGCTGATCACGCGGCACGGCGAAATGATTCAACACGAGTACGCGGCGATTTCGGGTCATGCGCGGGTCACGGTCGTCAAGCCCGTTGATGTGTCGGTGATTTCGAGCGCCGCACGCACTCCCTCCCACTCGGTGGTCAGGCGCAGTCCGTCGATTTCGACCGAATTGCCGCCCACCGCCAACTCGGGAGGTGCGCCCAGTCCCCATATGGTCGTGCGCTCTTGCCGGTTGATCGAGAGCCAGGTCGACGCCTCGCGCTGCCCATATGTACGGCTGAACCATCCGCGAAACGGCGTCTGCTGGCCGATAGCCTCCACCGCACCGCTTAGCCCGAATGTCGGTACACCGTCACGTTCGCCGGTCAGGTGGCGTCCGTCCCATGTGATGCCAGGGGCGAGCGGAAGGGTCATTTCCGTGTGCCGCCCCGCGCCTTCGGGCGAGACCTGATCAACGATCACCAGGTAAGAGTCGGTCAAGATGACGGTCCGCGCGACTCGAAGTCCAGCGGCCAGATGCGTATACGCGTCGTGCCAGCCGAACAGAATTGTCCGATCATCTATTTGCACGAGCGGCGCCAAATGACCGCGCGCCGTGCGTAACCACCGAAATGCGCGATGCGGCCCAAGTTGATCAGCACCGCCGATCCGCAACACGGGATGAGCCGCCGACGTGCGTAGTCCGTTGCGCACCTCGATGGCGCCGTTGTACGTGCCAGTGCCAGGGTCCGCGATTAGCCACCGGCCATCGTGCTTCACCCAGACTGAGGTGAGGTCGGCATGGCCGTGCGAGGGACCGCTCCCCACCTTGAACCACACATCCCAGAGGCCGTGATGCACGTGGGCGATGCCGCCCGATGTCGACACGGACCGCGCCGGACGATCTGGTGATGGCACCGTCGAGGACTCGGGCGCGTACCAGGCAAGTTCGTCGTACCGCTCGCGCCATTCGTCGCGAATCGGCTCGCCGGCCAGCGCCATGCCCAGTGCCGCAGAACCAGCCACGTTCGAGGGATTTCCCGACGATGCCAGCACGCGCCCCTCGTCCCAGTCGCCGTACTGAGGCACCTCGCCGTCGAAGACGCCAAGCGCGGCCAGGTGCAGGCTCGCCCCGCGAAGTGCCACCCGTACCCGGTCGGATTCGCCGCCCAGCAGGGTGCGAACAATCAGCATCTCCAGCACGAAGCGGTGGTACGAGAGCGAGTCTTCGATCATCGAGCCGTCGGGGCGCATGTGCCGGGCTAGCTGCTTCTCGAACAGTCGCTCGCCCACGTAGCTCCACCAGCGCGCCGAACGCGACTGCGGGAACATCCGCGCCAGCACGAGCAGCCCGAGCGCATCGCCTAACAGGTGATTGTTCTTCATGCTGCTCAATGTGTAAGGCAGTTCGAGCATCAGGTGTCGGGCGGTGGCCTGCATCTGCTCGTCCATGCCTGAGCGAGCCGGCGCTGCCAACTGGTCGCCGGCCAGCGCGATCACCTGGCTCCACGCGATCGTGCGTAGCGCGAGTTCAAGGCTCGAATACCAGTTCACGCCACGTTCTGGCCGGTTCTGCCTGCACCAGGTCAACACCATGCGATTCAGCGCGTCCGGCCACGGCCCCGACGGATCGAGGCGGGATGCGCGAGCCAAGACGACAAGATCGCGGTGGCGCGCCGCTTCCCAGACGTACTTCACGTCGCCGAGCCGGTTTGCAGAGCGGATATCGATGCGCCACCAGGGCGGCGATACCGGCCACTGCCGTCCGATCAGCGGATCGCGGTTCCATGGCTCGCTGACGCCGATCGGTAGCCGCTGGCCGAAGATCCGTACGCCTTCGGCAAGCACTGCCTTGGCATCGTCAAGCGTGTGCTCGCGCACCCATGCCGCAGTGGGCTCGACATTTCCGAGAACCACCGTCGCCGACCTGAGATCTTGCGGTCGGCGGCGAGTGCTGAACACGACGGCGTGAAATCCGCTGCGCTTTGAGGCCTCGTACGCCGCGCGGGCCAAGCCCGACGAGCCGAGAGCCCGAATATCTTGCACCAGGCGGTCGACAGCAAACGACATCAGATCTGCACCTCGACGCTACGAGCCCCGCCTGATACCTCGTCGGCATCGCCTAAGACGGAGATCGGCTTGCAAGCCGCGCAGAACAGGTGTGTCGAGGAGAATCGGCGCGCATCCGCGGCCATGAGCCGGTCGGTGAGGCGCCGCATGGGCGACCGACCGACGAAGCGCAGAGGCACCAGAATCCGCGCGAACAGGCCAGCGCCATCGACGTCAACCATCTTGAAACCTGCCCGAGACAGAACGTCCTCTAGGTGTGCCGGCGAGAAGTGCTCGTGGCGATGCTTGCCCACCTCGATATCGCCGAACAGGCCGTTGGCGCACTCGACGTAACGCGAATGGTAGGCCGAGCGGCCCTGTACAGCGGAATACATCCAGCGATGCAGACTCGGAAAGACGAATTTGAAGTTTCCGGTGTCGAGAATCGAAAATAGATGCTGTTTTGGCGCAGTGACGACGAGTAAACCGCCCGGTCGAAGTACGCGTCGAATCTCACAAAGAATCTGACGCTGATCGATGACATGTTCGATGACGTCCAGCAGGCTGGCACTGTCAAATGAGGCGTCGGGGAACGGTAATTGTTCACTCGGTCTGATTGCGAGCAACGTTGCGCCATGTGGGAGCGAGTCGCGGCAGCGCGCTACTACGGCTGCGTTGCAGTCGACGCCTACCGCCGACGTAACAGCTGCGGACTCAACAAGTTGAGCGAGGATCGCGCCATCGAATGCTCCATAGTCGAGGTGTCTGCCCGGCGCATCGTCTCGAAGTCTTTCCCAGAGGTAGCCGTAGCGGTTGTACCCGAACGGGTTGGATCCTGAAATTGTCTTCATGCGCGATTCCCCGTGACTGTCTTAGGGCGCCTTGTTTGGCGGAGAACTTCGTTAAAGGACTGGACTGAGATGTCGATCAGTCCAGGCTCGGCCTCTAGGTGTGAGTAAAGCCCAGAAGGACGGCGGATGCGAGCCGTCGACCAATTAAGGGAGCGAGGCCCAGTGAAATCTTTTAGCGGATTGTCGCCAACATATATGCACTCGATGGAAGATGCTTCGTAGTGCTCTTCGATCTCACGGAACGCCAGCACGCTCGGCTTGTGCCATTTCGGGCCGCGAGACTCGGTCAGGATGATTGGATCAGCGAGCGCATCAAGGCCCAACGCCGCCACCTTGGCCTGTTGACTCGCGACTGGACCGTCACTGACGATGGCCACGTGCGCCAGGCCTTGTGCCGCGTCGAGAAAGTCCCGCGCGTCCGGGCATAGATCGATCGCAGGATCGTGCTCACGATAAACAGCAACGGCCTCGGCGAGCTGTTCGCGGTTGAGTGTGAGGCCGCGTTGCCGGAAGGCGTCGGTTAGCGTGGTACCTCGCACGCCCTGCCGGAAGAGAGTCCACGCTGAATTCGAAATGCCGCTCAGACCGAACCGCAACTCGGCCCAGGCGCCTACCGCCTCGAGTCCGCTTCGGACGTAGTCACGTTCCAAGTACAGCGTGTCGTCGATGTCGACGACGATCACGCGATTCTTGATCACAGGCCGACGTCCCCGGCGTCTGCGAATACTGCCTGGTCGTACCGGAGCATGACGACACCAGGACGGACATCGTTGCGGGGCGCCTGCTGGTCCACGTTGAGGAGGCTCAACGGCCACCGCGCCCCTGCATGCCAGGACAGTGGGAACCCGCCGCCGAAACGCGGGTTGAGCTCGATAAACGTGATAGTGCCGCCTTCGTCATCAACGATGGCCTGGACGTTCAGAACACCGAAGGCGCCGGGCAGCAGTGCCACCAGGTGCTCTACCTCCGAGCGCAGTTCCGGGTGGTCGATCGTGACGGCTTTTGACACCTCGCCAGCACGCACCTCCAGTCGACGGCGGGCCGACAGCCCGAGCAGATTCCCCAGCCGGTCGACGGCGAAGTCGACGGTTACCTCGTAGCCGAGCGCGACTTGCTGGATGAGGTAGTCGTCACCGATCTCGTCTACCGGAAGGTCACGCACATGAGGCGCGCGGATCAGGCCTATCGAGGCGGAGCCATTGCGTGGCTTCGCGACCACCGGCCCACCGATCAGTACCGCCGAACGGTCCCGGATCTCGACCGTCGCTGGCGAACCCAGACCGTGCTGCCGGAGCCAGCGGTGGAACAGCCACTTGTCAGCGCCGAGCGCGACCACCTCTGGTGAAGAGACCCACACTTCGTGGCCGCTGGATTCGAGGTATCGCCGCGCGGCCGCGTAAACAGGAAGCTCAGGATCGATCGTCGGCACGATGTGCTGGATCGAGTATTGCTCGCAGATTTCGAGTATCCGACGCACGAACGCGGGCTCATCGACGCGCGGTACCAGTTCGAACTCGTCCGCAAGCAAGCCGGCCGCCGACAACGGAGACGCGTCCACCGCGATGACTGAACCGCCGCCCGAAATCTCTGCGGCTTCACGCAGGATTGCCACGAGATGCCCGCGCCGTCCGGCGCTGGAGACCAGCCAGTTAGTAACGGACATCTCGGGCCCCGAAGAACTCAGGCATAGTGGCTTGCCCGTTCGCAGAGATGCCCGTACGCCGCAGTACCGTGCCGATCGTCCGGCAGACGATCGCCAGGTCGAGCCGGATGCTTCGGTGCTCGACGTACTCGACGTCGGCGGCGAACTTCTCGTCCCAGCTGAGGGCATTGCGGCCGCGGACCTGCGCGAGACCGGTTATGCCAGGGCGCACGTCGTGCCGGCGCGCCTGTTCCGGCGTGTAGCGGTCGAGGTACTGCACCAGCAACGGCCGTGGGCCGACGAGGCTCATGTCGCCGCGCAGCACGTTCCACAGCGTCGGCAACTCGTCCAGGCTGGTTCGCCGCAGCAGCCGTCCCAACGACGTCAGGCGCTCCGCGTCCGTCACCAAACCCCGCGCGGGATCGGGATCCCGCATGGTGCGGAACTTGATGAGGACGAACTGCACGCCGTCGCGACCGGGACGGCGCTGCCGGAACAGCACCTGCCGGCCCAGACGAAGCGCGACCAGTGCGGCAATCACAATCTGAATCGGCAGCGTGACGAGCAGGCCGACCACCGCCAGCAGGATGTCGATGCCCCGCTTGACGGCGTCGTATCGCCGGAAGCTACCCATCGTGGGCCGCCAGGAATGCGCTTACCTGGCCGTGTACAAAGGCGATGTCGGCGGCTGAGAGCGATGAACCACTCGGCAGCGTCAGCCCGTTCTCGAAGAACCGCTGCGAGACGCCGTTCACAACGGCCTCGGCGCCCGCGAACGCGGGCTGCAGGTGCATGGGCTTCCAGAGCGGCCGGGTCTCGATCCGGGCATCGGCCAGGGCAGCTGCCAATTGAGCGGCGGTCCACCCGGCAATGCCGGGATCGACGACGATGCCGGTCAGCCAGCACGCGTCCTCGCGGTCGTCGGCGCCACCGAAGATGCGCACGCCGGGCACGGCCGCGAATATCTTCCGGTAGGCCGCCCGGATGGCGCGACGGCGAGCGATCATCTCGTCCAGCCGGCACAACTGCGCGCGGCCCAGCGCGGCCAGCACGTTGCTCAGCCGGTAGTTGTAGCCGACCTCGGTGTGCTCGTAGTGCGCTACCGGCTGGCGGGCCTGCGTTGCGAGATACCGCGCTCGCTCAGCGATCTGCTCGTTGTCGCTGAGCAGCATGCCGCCGCCCGAGGTCGTCATGATCTTGTTGCCGTTGAACGAGAGCACCGACGCGTCACCGAACGACCCAGCCGGACGGCCGCACCACGAGGCGCCGAATGATTCGGCCGAGTCGACGAGAAGCGGAGCCTCGTAATCGCCGGCCACCTCGGCGACTCCGTCCATGTCGGCGCACTTGCCGAGCAGGTCCACCGGCAGGATCGCGCCGATCCGCCGCTCCGACGCGCGCACTCGCTCGGCCGCCCGCCACAGCAGAGCGATGTCGATGTTTCCGGTGACCGGATCGCTGTCGACGAAGAATGGCCGGGCTCCCGTGTAGGTGATCGCATTCGCCGTGGCGACGAACGTCATCGCCGATGTGATGACGACGTCGCCAGGGCCGACGTCCAATGCGAGCAGCGCCAGGTGCAGGGCCGCCGTTCCCGAGCTGACCCCGACAGCGTGGGACACGCCGACGCGGTCGGCGACCTCGCTCTCGAAGCAGGTCAGGTCCGGTCCGGCCGGCGCCACCCAGCCGGAGTTGAGCGCCTCCAACACGTACTTGGCCTCCAGGTCGCCGACGTCCGGAGGCGACAGCAGGATCCGCCCGGTCATGTCGACCTCGCCATCGAACGCAATCGGCGAATCCTTGCGCCCGGCTAGTTCGCTCCGCGGACGGGTGGCCCGATCCGTGGAAGATCTCCCGCGCCCAGGGCTGCTCGGTCAGCCGGTCGGGTGACACGGGCGGCACCTCGACGTGCGAGATGAGCGGGTGGAAGGGCCGGATGTCGATCTCGCCGTCGGAGAACAGCTCCTCGTGCAGCTTCTCCCCGCCCCGCAGGCCCGTGTGCACGATGCCCAGCGCCTTGCCCGAAGCTGCGATCATCCGCCGGGCAACGTCTTCGATGCGCACCGGCCGGCCCATGTCGAGCACCAGCGCCTCGCCCGGCAATCCGATCGCCCCGGCCTGGATGACCAGCTGGCACGCCTCGGCAATCGTCATGAAGAAGCGGGTGACCTCGGGATCGGTGACCGTGACGTCGTGGCCGGCCTCGATCTGCGCGCGGAACGCGTGCAGCACCGACCCGCGGCTGCCGAGCACGTTGCCGAATCGGACGGACAGGAACGTGCCGTACGCGTGCTGCGCGAAGTAGGACGTCAGCTGCTCGGCCAGCCGCTTCGAGTGGCCGAGCGCGCTTATCGGGTTCGCGGCCTTGTCGGTGGAGATGTTGACGAACGTCTGCACGTCGCAGTCGCGGGCGGCCTCCAGCACGTTGAGCGTTCCGATGACGTTGCTCTTCCACGCCTCGTGCGGGAAGCGCTCGAGCAACGGAAGGTGCTTGAGCGCCGCGGCGTGGAACACCACCTGCGGACGGTGCCGGGCGAACGTCTCGCGTACGGCGTCGGCATCGCGAAGATCGGCCAGCGCGAGCATCGGCGAATCGAGCAACCCGTTTCCGTATATGGCCAACTGGACTGCGTGCAGCGCGGACTCGTCACGGTCGAGAAGCACCAGCTCGGCCGGGCCGAACGAATGGATCTGGCGGGCCAGCTCCGAACCGATCGACCCACCGGCGCCGGTCACCAGCACCCGTTTGCCCGCCAGGTAGCCGGCGGTGACCGCCACGTCGGTATCGACGGCATGCCGGCCGACCACGTCGAAGACGTCGACCTCGCGCACCTCGGCCAGCCGCACACCTCCGCTGATGAGCGCGTTGAGCGGGGGCATGACCAGGCAGCGCAGACCGGCCTTGGCGGCGGCGTCCGACAGCGGGCCGATCAGCGACGAGTCAGCCCGCCCGATCGCGATGAGCACGCAGGTCGCGCCGGTGCGGGCGGCGGCCTCGGCCAGTGAATGCCGGTTGCCGAGCACCCTGATCCCACGCGAGCGCAGGTGCCGCTTTCCCTCGTCGTCGTCGAGGAATCCGACCGGAACGAAGCGCGAATCCGGCTCGAGCAGCATTCGCTTCACGAGCACGACGCCCAGGTCGCCCGCGCCGAAGACCAGTACCCGCTCGGCGCCCGAGCCGTCGTGGCGGCGGCGCTCTCGGGCCGCGCGCCTTACATAGCGTGGAGCGCCGGTCAGCAGCAGCGCAAGGGGAAACGCCAGCACGGGCATGCCGCGCGGCAGGCCGGTCGGATGCACGAAGATCAGCCCGGCGAAGGCCACGACGAACACGGTCGCCAGCGCGTTCGTCAGGCCGAGCGCCTCGTCGAAGCTGCCAAGCGCGTACCGGCCGCGGTACAGCGAGAAGCAATAGCCGACTGCCACGGTCGCGGCCGCGATGATGGCCGAACACGTGACAATTCGCGCGCCGTCGGCGCTCGCCATATCGAAATCGAGGCGCGCCGTGAATGCCAGGAGTACCGCGATAAAGCAGCAGATTGCGTCGGCAGCGGCGTTCATCGCCGAACGCACGGAGCGCGTGAGCGCGGGCGACGCGGAGCCAAGAAGGACCACTTGCACACCTTTTGATTCACGGCGCCGCCGGTCGGCGCCGAGAGCAAACCCCCCGTAGGTGCGGCAGTCGCGGGTCTCATCCCGCTCCGTTCCGTGTCGACGCCCTTTGCCCGGCCACCGCGCGGTTGGGATGCTAGTGAGGTGAGTCGACTTGTGCAATGCGTAGCGGAGTGATTACCTTACGTAAGTCAGTTCGCTCGATTCATCCGCTCTGGTCGTCACCGATCCGTGCGACGAAAGGCTGCAGCAGGCCGGGAGAGGTCCTCGCAATGGTCAGCATTAGTCGCCTCAGGACGCTTCTTGTCGTCGCCGCGCTCTGCGCACTTGGTTCCATCGCGCTGGCCGCTAGCGCCCAGGCCGCGCCGCCATATCCGCCGCGCCCGCCGGCCATCTCGGTCAACGTCACGACGATCGCCCCCGGGGGGTCGGTCACCGTCAGCGGCGCGGGATTCCTTCCCAACGAGCTGGTCTCGATCGACATCGGAGGGGTTCACCTTGCGACGGTGCGCGCCAACGCGAACGGCGTGGTCGTCGCAACGGTCAGCATTCCGGCCGGCCTCTCCGGCAATGAGTCGATCACCATGACCGGCCTCGGCGGCTCCGGGACGACGCTGACTGTCGGCGTCGACGTCACGAGCCCAGCCGCCCCGAACAATGTCGCGAACAACGGCATCCCCAACAGCGGTGGTGGCGGTGGCGGCGGCCTGCCGAACACCGGCGTGGCGGTCATCGGAATCGGCAGTGTCGGGCTGGTGCTCCTCGCCACGGGCGCTGTGCTGATGGTTGCCGGGCGCCGCCGAGCGCGGGCTGATCTGCGCTGAGCCTGCGCGCGTCGCTGCCGCTCATCCGGCCATGAGCGGCAGTGACGGTAAACGTTCCTGTATCGGCTGATTCTTGCCGAAGCTGGCGGTATCCGCCGCGGGACATTGTGTCAATAAGGTGAGTCGACTTGTGCGCGTGGTGACCATGCCGTTACATTGCGTCCCGCGGGGAAGGCTTTGCAGTTCGCTCGATCCAGATCGTCTCCAAACCGTGCGACGAAGTTCGGGTCGCCTGAGAGAGGGTCCTGCCGATGTTCACCCGCCGTCGCCTCCGGGCACTGATCGTGGTCGTCTCTGCGCTGACCCTTGGCCTGCTTGCGTTTGCGGGAATCGCGAGCGCGACGTCGCGCCCGCCGTCGGACGCGTCGCAGTCGCGGCATCATCATCCGCCGACGCATCATCCGACCCCCACGCCGACGCATCGGCCGACCCATCATCCGACGCATCACCCGACGCATCACCCGACGCATCACCCGACCCACCATCCGACCCATCACCCGACCCACCACCCGACGCACTCGCATCCGCCGACGTCCTCGGCCCCGGTATCGACGCCGCCGGTGTCGACAACGCCGCCCGTGTCGAGTTCGGCGCCCGGCTCGACCGTGCCCCCGCCCACGTCCCCGTACCCGCCCTCAGGCCCGACCGGGTCCGCACCCGGCCAAGCCGGCAGTAGCGGTGGTGGCGGCGGCGGCGGTGGTGGCGGCGGCAGCGTCGGTGCCGGCGGTGGCGGTGGTGCCGGTGGAGGTGGCGGCAGCGTCGGTGCCGGTGGCGGCGGCGGCCAGGCCGCTGGCAGCGGCGGCGAACTGTCGAGCACCGGTGTGGCAGTCATCGGAATCGGCACCGTCGGACTCGTGCTTCTCGTCGCCGGTGGCGGACTGCTGTTCGCCGGTCGCCGTCAAGTACGTGGCCGCCTGCACTGACGCCGAACACCACTCGTCCGCTCACGGGGGGATATGAGCGACACCGACAGCTCGCACGATCGCGAAGGCGAATCGGGGGACGCCGAATCGACGGCGCTGCCTGACGAAGCGTTTGCCGGGCACGCGTGGTCCGGGGCGGTGGGGCACCGCTCCGGCACGCGGCGGCCCACCCGGCGCCGACGGACCCGTCGGCGCCGGCGCATCGTTCGCCTCGCCGGGCTCGGTATCGGAATCCTCATCGTTCTCGGAGCGGCCTGGATCGCCGTCACTGCCTTACGCGCCCGCTCCGATCTTGCCGAGGCCCGGTCGGAAATCACCCAGTTGCGTGTGGCCGTGACGCAGGGCCGCGTCGCCGACGCGCGTTCGCTGGCGACTTCCGTCGCGCACCGAACGCGTCACGCGCACCAGCTCACGACGGGCCCGGCGTGGTCAATGGCAAGCGCCGTTCCCTATTTCGGCGACCCGTTGCAGAGCATGCGCGGCGTAACGCGAAACGGCGATCTGCTCGGCACGCGCGCGCTGCCTGGCGTGGTGCAGGTTGCCGACGCTCTCGACCCGAGCAAGCTGCGCACCGCGGGTAATCGCATCGACGTCGACCGGCTAAGCGCCGCCGGGCCCTCTCTGGTCACCGCGGTCACTGCGCTCACGGACGCCACGTCGTCGGTTTCGGCGACGCCAGGGCACACGTGGCTCGCGCCGGTCGACAAGGCCCGTGCGGCGCTGCTGACCCAACTGCGGGAACTCACCACCACTGTGTCGACAGCCAACCAGGCAGTGCAGGTGCTGCCGACGATGCTCGGCGCGCACCGGCCGATGCGATATTTCGTCGGCCTGCAGAACGAGGCAGAGGCCCGCGGCACCGGCGGGTTGCCCGGCGTCTTCGCCATCGTGGTCGCCGACCGTGGCTCGCTGCGTATCACCCACATTGCGGCCGACAGCGAACTGACCGGAGTGTCGACCTCTCTGAACTTCGGCGCGCAGTATTCCGCGCTGTACAGCCAGTCCTATCCCACCGGGTACTTCGGAAACAGCAACATCAGCCCGAACTTCCCGTATGCGGCGCAGATCTGGGCGGCGATGTGGCAGAAGAAGAGTGGCCAGCACGTCGACGGCGCGGTGGCCCTCGATCCCACGGCGACGAGCTACCTGCTCGCCGTCACGGGGCCGGCCCATCTGGCCGACGGGACGACCGTTAGTGCGTCGAACGTCGTTGCCCTGACGCAGAAGGACGCGTACGCACAATTCACGAGCAGCGCGCTGCGCAAGGACTATCTGGTCTCGGTGGTGCGCTCGGCCGAGACGAAACTCCTTAGCGGTTCAGGCAATGCGACTCTGCTGGTGCGCGCAGCCGGGCGGGCTGCGTCCGAGCGCAGGTTGCTCGTGTGGAGCGCCGATCCTGCGATGCAGCGGATACTCGCGCAGACCGACGTGTCGGGCATCGTGCCTGTGACGACTGCCCCCTATGCCGGTGTGGTGGTCGACAACTCTGCCGCCAGCAAGCTCGACTATTACCTCGACCGCATCGTGACCTGGCAGCGCGACGGATGCAATCCGCACAACATCACCGTGACGATCCGGATGCGCAATGCCGCGCCGGCCGGCCCGCTACCCGCCTATGTCGTCAACCGCGGTGACACGCACAAGTACCCGGTGCGGCCCGGCGACAACCGCGTGCTCGTCAACTACTACGCGACGTCCGGCACCGTGTTGAAGGATGCTCTGCTTGATGGAAAGCGCTTACCGTTGCAGGTGGAGTTGGAGCTCGGCCACCCCGTATACGTCTACGACCTCGAACTTCCGCGCGGGGTTACCCGCACTGTCACCCTGCATCTCGTCGATCCGATGGCCAGCGGCCTGCCGCAGATCCTGCAGCAGCCGTTGGTGCGTCCGATGCAGATGACCGCCAGCGAAACCGGCTGCGCCAGGTAGGGCGACGCCCGGCGCCTGCCGCCTACGTCAGTCAGCGTCACACCGCGGCCCGGCGCGGCGGCGTGGCCCGACACGGCGGCCTGGCGCGTCGCGAGTCGTCCCGGCGCGGCCCGACACGGCTCGACACGTCCCGGCCCGTCCCGGCCCGTCCCGACACGACACGGTTCGACACGGCACGGCCCGGCAAATCCCGACGGGCACGTCCCGCCTTCGGCGCCCCAACTTCATGATCATCTCTGGTGAATCTGGGCTGGGTGGCACCTGCAGCAGAGATGATCATGTGGGAGTGGGCCCGCGGAGCGTCGGGGACGCTTCGCCTGGCAGAAGCGGCACGGCTCCGCCCGACACGGCGCGACACGGCGCGGCCCGACAGGTCCCGACACCGCGCGACACGGCGCGGCCCGACAGGTCCCGACACCGCGCGACACGGCGCGGCCCGACAGGTCCCGACACGGCGCGGCCCGACAGGTCCCGACACCGCGCGACACGCCGGCCTAACGCGGCGGCCCAAGTTCCGGCACGTCCCGACTTCATGATCATCTCTGGTGTAGCCGCGTGGGATGCCATCGTCGGCAGAGATGATCAAGGCTGTGGACGGCCCGGTGCGTTATCCACAGATTCGCTGGGCGCACGTCGTGGACCGCGTCCGCCGCGTGTACTGGTCAGGTGCTTAGCCAACGAGACGATGCCGCGCTGCTGGCGTGGCTCGACGAGGTACATCCGCTGCGCGATGTCACGGCGCTGCCCCGTGTCATCAGCCGGGCCGAAGCCCTGCGCGTCGCCAGCGCGGATGCGATCAGCTACCGGTGCCGGGTCGGGAGGTGGCAGCGGCTCGCCCCGTCGGTGTACCTCACCAGTCCGCCGGCGACGCGTGCCGATCGGCTGTATGCCGCTGCCATGCACGGCGGTGAGCGCTGCGCGATTTCCGGGACAACGGCGCTGGTCGCGCTCGGCCTGCGAACCGTGCGGACCGTCGCGACCGATCTGGTGCTGGTGCCCCTGGACTCTGGCGTCGAGAATTGGGGACGGATCCGGGTGCGCCGCACGTCGCGCCCGCCCAGTGCCCTCCCGTATCGGGGGGTGCCGTTCGCGCCGCTGGCTCGATGTGTGGCCGACCACGTGCTCGGGTTGCGCCGGCTCGACCACGTCCAGGCTGTTGTTGCCGAGGTTATCCAGCGCGAGATGTGTCAGGTGTCCGACCTCGCGACCGAACTCGAGGCCGGACCGCGCCGTGGCAGTCGGTACTTCCGCGAGGCATTGTGCGATGTCGACTACGGCGCGCACTCGGTGCCGGAGGCGGGCGCCGCTCGGCTGCTGCGCCGGGCGCGGGTCGGCGGCTTCGAGCAGAACGCCGCGATCGACGTGGCCGGGCGGCGGTTCGTGGCCGACTTCCTGTGGCGGCACCTCGCGGCCATCCTGGAGATCGACAGCACCGAATACCACCTGACGCTGGGCGACCATGCCGCGACGCTCTCACGCGACCAAGCGCTGCAATCCGCTGGCTACGCCGTGCTACACGTCAAACCGAGCCAACTGCGCGACGGCACTGCATTCGTGACACTGATCCGGGCATGGCTCGCCGCCTTGGCCCGCCGGACCGCTTGATCATCTCTGGTGAATCTGGGCTGGCTGGCGGCTACGGCAGAGATGATCATGGGGGAGTGGGCGCGCGCGGCGTGCAGGGGCGAGAGGTTGCGCCCGGCAGGGCCGCCGGCGTGACGGCGTGACGGCGTGGCGGCGTGACGGCGTGACGGCGTGGCGGCGTGACGGCGTGGCGGCGTGGCGGCTGGCGGCCGCGCCAAGTGATGCGACGTGGAGCGGCGCGACCCCACTTTCATGATCATCTCTGGTGAATCTGGGCTGGGTGGCGGCTGCGGCAGAGATGATCATGGGGGGGGTGCGGGGTGCGGGGTGCGGCGTGCGGCGTGCGGAGTGCGGAGTGCGGAGTGCGGCGTGCGGAGTGCGGAGTGCGGAGTGCGGAGTGCGGAGTGCGGAGTGCGGGGTGCGGAGTGGGCGCGTGACGGCGCGGCGCGGCGGGAGGTCGCGCAGACGCGGGAAGACTGCGCCAGGTAGGGACGTCCGGCAGAGGCGGCTGGGTCAGCCGGTGTTGCGCAGGCCGGCGGCTACACCGTTGATTGTCAGCAGCAGGGCGCGTCGCAGTTCGGGCGACACGGCCGACTCGTCAGCGCGTACCCGCGACAGTAGCTCCACTTGAAGGTATGAGATGGGATCGAGGTAGGCGTCGCGCACGCTGAATGTCCTTTGTAGCAAAGGGGAATTGTCGAGCAGCGCCGCCTCGCCGGTGATGCGAAGCACTTCCGAGACGGTCAGCGCATGCTCGGCGCGTACGACATCGAACAGCCGCTGCAACGGTTCGGGAACGAGTGACGAGACGTAGTGTGCGGCCACGTCCAGGTCGGTCTTGGCCAGCGTCATCTCGACGTTGGAGACGAACGTCCGGAAGAAATGCCACTCGCTATGCATCTCGGCGAGCACGTCGACTAGCCCGGCCTCGCGAGCCGCACGCAGGCCGGAGCCTACGCCGAACCAGCCGGGCACGATCTGGCGCGACTGCGTCCAGCCGAATACCCAGGGAATGGCCCGCAGGCCGTCGATTCCGCCACCTGAGGACGGACGGCGCGACGGCCGCGAGCCGATGTTCAGCGAGCCGAGTTGCTCGACCGGGGTGGACGCAATGAAGTAGGCCGGCAGATCCGGATCGTCGAGCAGATCGCGATAAGCAGCAAAGGCGGCGTCGCTGATGCGTTCCATCGCGTGATCCCAGCGGTCGAGCTGGATCGCCGGTTGGCGCGAGGTGCGGTGCAGCGTCGACGCCTGCAAGACGGCGGCCACGGTGAGCTCGAGATTCTCCCGGGCGAGCTCCGGCAGCGAGTACTTGTCGCTGATGACCTCGCCCTGCTCAGTGAACTTGATCTCGCCGTCGAGCACGCCCCACGGCTGGGCGAGGATCGAGTCATACGTCGGACCGCCGCCGCGGCCCACTGTGCCGCCGCGCCCGTGGAACAGGCGCAGCCGCACACCGTGCCGCGCCGCAACGTCGCGTAACGTGCGCTGGGTCTTGTGAATCTCCCACTGGGACGTGGTGATGCCGGCCTGCTTGTTCGAATCCGAATAGCCGAGCATCACCTCCTGCACGTCGCCACGCAGCCGGACGATGAGGCGGTACGTCGGGTCGGAAAGCAACTCGTCGAGCACATCGCCTGACCGGCGAAGCTCGTCGACCGTCTCCAATAGCGGCACGAAGCCTATGCGCGCAAAGGGTTCGCGCAGCCCGCCGGCACCAGCACCGTGCACGTCGATCAGCCGGGCCTCGCGGGCAAGCACGGCCGCGGCAAGCACGTCGTCCGCACCGCGGGTCATCGAGATGATGTAGCTCTCGATCGCCTCCGGGCCGTACGTGTCGAGTGCCTTGCGGATAGCGGTGAAGACGGCGAACGTCTTGGCACCGGCCTCGTCGAGCGGGGGAGGCGTCTGGGTCAGCGGGCGTCTGGACGCGAGTTCGCGCGAGAGCAACCGCAGCCGGTAGTCGCGCGGAACGTCCGCGTAGAGCCAGGTCTCCTCGACGAGACGGTCGATAAGTTGGCCGACCGCATGGTGGTGCGCGTCGGCGTGCTCGCGGATGTCCATGGTCGCAAGGTGCAGCCCGAACACGGCGAGCGTGCGCTGCGCTCGGGCCAGCAGGCCGTCGGCGATCAGGCCGCCGGCGTGCGCCCGCAGCGACTCGCCGATGAGGGCGAGCTCGGTAAGCAACTCCGCTTTTCCGAGGTAGTCGCGGCCCGGCACGTGCGGCGAACCGCGATCGACCCGCGCACGCGTGTTGGCGATCTTGGCATTGATACACGTGAGCTTGAGCCGGTACGGCTCGGTGGCGTTGAGCTCGATCAGCCGCGGATCGATCTCGGGCAGTGTCGCGAGGTCGGCGTCGAGGGACGCCTGCAGCTGCGCCGAAACGCCGACAACCGTCGTCGACGACGACAGCTCGGCGATGAGCGCGTCGATGGCCCGGGTCGTTGCCCGCGTCGCGATGTGGTGCTGCAGGCGCAGCACCTCGCGGGTCACGTCAGCGGTGACGTTCGGATTGCCGTCGCGATCGCCGCCGATCCACGTGCCGAAGGTCAGCGGCGCGGCGTCGACGCAGAGGCCGGCGCCGTGGCGGTCGAGTTCGGCCGCAAGATCGTCGGCCAGGTCGGGCAGCGTCTCGTCGACGAGATCCTGCAGGTAGTAGACGACGTTGCGTGCCTCGTCGACGGGAGTGGGCCGGTGCTGGCGCAACTCGTCGGTCTGCCAGATCAGGTCGATCACTTCGGCCAGGACGCGGTCCTGCCGGGCGCGGGCCGCCGATCCCGGTGGCGTCGGCACGGCGAGCACGTCCGCGACCCGGCGCAGCTTCGTCAGGATCGAACGCCTGCTCGCTTCGGTCGGATGTGCCGTGAACACCGGGCGAACGGCCAGTGTCGTCACGGCATCGGACAATCCGCGTGGGCCCATCTCGGCGGCAACGGCCGCGACTGAATGCGCGAGCCACCCGTCGTCGGCCGGGCGATCGCGCAAGCTGCGTACACGATGCACCTGCTCGGCGACGTTGGCGAGGTGAAAGTACGCGGCGAAGGCGCGCACCAGGGCAGAGGCGGTGTCGATGGGCAAGCCGGCGAGCAGATCGCGCACTTCGTCGCGAGCCGCGAGGTACGAGGCCGTGGCCTCCTTGCTCTGTTTGGTCAGCGCCCGCACCTGCTCGACCAGATCGAGCAGGTGCTGGTCCTGTTGTCGTACCAGAGATTTGCCGAGTAGGTCGCCGACACGGCGAACATCTGCACGCAGCGGCGAATCATCGGCCGTGATGACCAAATGATCAACGTCTTCCAGCGTGTGAGTTTTCGTGGGGGCTTCGCTCACATGTCGAATTCTTCCGCACGTATATATGGCTCGTGTCGCCGCACTCATCTGGCGAACGACGATGATCAACATCGGGACCAGGCAGGCACAGCGCGCCGAAGCATGCCTAATGCGGAGAGCCCAGCACAACGGCTCTCATCCCGGCTATCCCCGAAGGCCATTTGGGCACTGTCCGTGACAGCATGATTGCCTTAGCGTGGCAACATGTGAATTCTGATCCGGATTTTTCGGACACTGGCGTTCCGGCTTTTCAAACGCCACCACACGCGGTATAAACGTGAGGTCAGTCGTCGGCCGGGGGGCAACGGCACTGTCCATCGTTTCCCCTACGCCGGTGATCGAAAAATCGGGGGCCGTCGCGCGGCTCTTTTTCGTGATCCGCGCGGTGTGAAAACGGAGGATCCATGTTTAGGGGTGGCCAAGAGGCTGCCGACGGGGGGCATGGCGAGACATCCAGCTCGACTACGGGTGTGCTCACCGCGCAATTGTCGGAGCCAAACACGTACGTGCCGACTCATGGCGTTGCCGCGCCTACGAGATTCGGTCCCGCACGTGTCAATCACGAGGTCCTGGAAAGCCCGCGCCATCGAGCGGGTCAGCCGGTCACGGCCGAACCTGTGCGGCCGCGTGCTAGATGGTTGCGCCGATATCAGGCTGCGCTCGTCGTGGTCGACTTCGCCGCCGCCTCGATCGCGGTGTTAATCGCCTTCATGATCAGGTTCGTGATCCCCGACCATGCGGCCAGCGTCGTCCAGTACGCCGTGGTCGGCGCGCTGCTGCCCATCGCGTGGGTAGGCATCGTGGCGCTGAACCGCGCCTATGAAGGCCGGTTCATCGGTGCAGGCCCGGCCGAGTTCGACCGGCTCATGCGCGCCTTCCTGCACATCACCGCGCTGGTTGCCATCGGCTCGTACGCGAGCCACATCGATATCGCACGGGGCTTCGTCGTCGTGGCCCTGCCGCTGGCGCTCGTTCTCGACATGGTCGGCCGCTACGCCGCGCGAAAGTACCTGCACCACCAGCGCGTTCGTGGTCGGGCAATGACCTCGATGCTGCTCGTCGGCGACGGCCGCTCGATCGCCGAATTCGCCGCGATGCTGCGCCGCGACCGGCACGCCGGCATGAGGGTCGTGGGTGGTTGCGTGCCCGCCGAGCTCGTCAAGGACCCCGAGACGCAGAAGCAACTCGCCGAGGCGAAGGTGGCTCTGCTCGGCGACGTCGACTCCGTGCTGAGTTCAGTCGAGAGAAGCAAAGCTGACAGCGTCGCCATCGTTTCCTCGTCCGTGGTCGGTCCGGAACGCCTGCGGTGGATCTCCTGGCAGCTCGAAGGAACCGCGACCGATCTGGTCGTGTCTCCCGGACTGACCGAGATCGCCGGCCCGCGCCTGCACATCCGGCCCGTCGCCGGCCTGCCACTTCTTCACGTCGAAGAGCCGGAGTTCACCGGATTCCGGAGATTCCTCAAGACCACGTTCGATTTCACCGGTGCCGCACTGATGTTGCTCGTGCTCGCCCCGGTGGCGATCGCCGTGGCGCTCGCCGTCCGGCTGACCAGCCGCGGCCCGGTGTTCTTCCGCCAGGACCGCGTCGGCCGCGGTGGGCGCACGTTCCGGATGGTGAAGTTCCGCTCGATGTACGTCGACGCCGAGCGTCGCCGCGAGGAACTGGAACACCACAACGTCAACTCCGACGGCCTGCTGTTCAAGATCCCGAACGACCCGAGGATCACGCCGGTCGGACGCTTCATCCGGAAGTACTCACTCGACGAGATTCCGCAACTGTTCAACGTGCTCAGCGGCAAGATGTCGCTGGTCGGCCCGCGGCCGAACCTGCCGTCCGAGGTCGCCCGCTACGGCGACGACATGCGGCGGCGGCTGCTGGTGAAGCCCGGCATCACCGGGTTGTGGCAGATCAGCGGACGAAACGATCTCACCTGGCTCGAGACGGTGCAGCTCGATTTGCGCTACGTCGAGAACTGGACTTTGGGTTACGACCTGATGATCTTGTGGAAGACACCTTCGGCCGTGGCCAGAGGATCAGGGGCGTACTAGTGACACGCCCAGAGCGTGTATCGGCCAGCCGGCGATCACAGGTCGCCGGCTTCGCCGTGACTACACGTGTTGCAGTCGAGAGCGGCGGGGCGCTCTGCCTCACGCGACACCACCGCACCGCAGCGGCAGACCCAGCCGGCCGGGCGGGCCGGATTGCCAAGCACCAGCTGATGCGCCGCGACGTCGCGCGTTACCACTGCGCCGGCCGCGACCAGGCTGTGCTCGCCCAGCTCGACACCGCACACGATCGTGGCGTTGGCACCGACCGAGGCGCCATGGCGCACGAATGTCGGCGTCAGGAGCCACTCACCCGTCGCGCGTGGGTTGAGGTCGTTGGTGAACACCGCGGCCGGGCCCACGAACGCCTCGTCTTCAAGTTCGACGCCGGCGTACACCGACACGTTGTTCTGGACCTTCACCCGATCGCCGACGTGCACGCCGGCATCGACGAACACGTTTGCGCCGAGTTGCGCATCTGCGCCGATTACCGCTCCAGTGCGGATATGCGCCGAGCGCCACACACGGGTTCGGGCGCCGACGTAGACCCCGGGTTCGATGTCCGCAGTCGGATGAATGAACGCCGTCGGATCAATGACGCCTTCGTCCGAACCGGCTGCACCCAATGCCATTTGCCTTCCTTCGATATCGCCGGTGCCGTACGCGATTGCGCGGGCACATCTCGTACCACGGTTGCAACGCGTGATCGCGTTGTAGCGCACGTTACCGCCGCGACGCGAGCACCCGTCCGCGCCGCGAGGTAGGGCTGCGCCCCAAAAGGGCGCGGTGCTTTAGTGGGGGGATTTCCCAAATGCACGCCAATTTCCCGGGTTTACCTGTCTCTGCAAAGACCGGGCTCAGACCGAGCCGACGACACCTCGCCGCGGCCGTGGTCATGCTGCTCTGCGCTGCCCTGCTGGTAGTGGTGAGCGGCCAGAGGCCAGCATCTGCGGCGGGTTCACCGTGCGGAGCCACCATCAACCCGGTCGTCTGTGAGAACTCGCAGACATCGGGCGTCGCCAGCGAAAGCGTCTGGGACGTCAACGGAGTGGGCGATGCGTCGATCCAGGGATTCAGCACGGATATCAGCGTTAACGCAGGTAATTCAATAAACTTCAAGATTAAAACTCCCGCACCTAACTATACGATTGATATCTACCGTCTCGGATATTACGGCGGCAATGGCGCTCGGCGACAGGCGCCGACGATCAACGTGACGAACAACGCCCGCAACCAGCCCGCGTGCCTGACCGATCCGTCGACCTCTCTCGTCGACTGCGGTGACTGGGCGGTCTCTTCCTCGTGGGCAGTGCCGTCCACGGCAGTCTCTGGCGTGTACATCGCGCTGCTCACGCGCAGCGACACCAGCGGTCAAAGTCAGATCACCTTCGTCGTGCGCAACGACGCCAGCACCTCGGACATCATCTACCAGACCTCGGACGAGACGTGGGAGGCATACAACCGCTACGGCGACTACGACTTCTACACCGGGTCACTCACCAATCTGTGGGACTCGCCCTCGCGTGCCCGAAAGCTCAGCTACAACCGCCCATTCGCCACGCGGGGGGACAACAATGGACGCGACTTCCTCTTCTCGAACGAGTACCCGACGATCCGATTCCTGGAGCAGAACGGCTACGACGTCAGCTACATGGCGGGGGTAGACGTTGACCGGTCCGGCTCGCTGCTCACCCACCACAAGGTCTACATGGATGTCGGTCATGACGAGTATGTGTCCGGCGCGCAGCGTGCCAACGTCCAGGCGGCACGCGACGCGGGCGTGAACCTGATGTTCCTCAGCGGCAACGAGATCTACTGGCACACCCGCTTTGAGGCGAGCATCGACGGCTCGAATACCGCCTACCGCACGCTCGTCTGCTACAAGGAAACGTGGGACAACGCCGCCACGGACCCGACGGGCACGTCCACTGCCACGTGGCGAGATCCGAGGTTCGGTGCTGCGCCGGGAGGCAGCAATCCAGAGAATGGCCTTACCGGTACGGCATATTTGGCCAATAGCGACGATCTTCCGATCACCGTCACCAAAGATCAGGGGAAGATGCGGCTGTGGCGCGGCTCGGACTTGAGCACCATGTCGGGCGCATCGACGCAACTCGCGCCGCACACTGTGGGCTACGAGTCAGACGAAGACATCGACAATGGATTCCGCCCTGCGGGCCTCGTTGATTTGTCGACGACCGTAGGTTCCACGCCGCAGCTTCTCACCGACTTCGGCAACACCGTTGTTTCCGGCACGACCACTCACCACCTGACGCTCTACCGGGCCAGCAGTGGTGCTTTGGTCTTCGGCGCCGGAACCATCCAGTGGGGGTGGGGTCTCGATTCCGATCACGACGGCACCCAGTCGCCGGCAGACTCCCGCATGCAGCAAGCGACCGTGAACATGCTTGCAGACATGCATGCCCAGCCGTCGACGCTCATGAGCGGCATGTCTGCCGCTACGGCCTCTGCCGACACCCAGGCGCCGACCTCGACGATCGGCAGTCCTGCCTCTGGCGCGGTGATCGCGAACGGCACAAAGATCACGGTGACCGGTACGGCCGTCGACAATGGGGGTGGTCAGGTCGCCGGCGTCGAGGTCAGCATCGACGGCGGCGCGAGCTGGCACCCGGCGACCGGTACGAACTCGTGGTCGTACACGGGTGTTGTGCATGGCAACGGCTCGCTCAACATCAAGTCGCGCGCGTCGGACGACAGTGCCAACATTGAGACTCCCTCCGCAGGGGTCGCCGTTACCACCAAGTGCCCATGCTCGCTGTTCGGCAACACGACACCGGGTAAGGCAGACGCTGGTGACGCTTCGGCGACAGAGCTTGGCGTGCGTTTCACCTCTTCTGTCAACGGCGCGGTGACGGGCGTCCGCTTCTACAAGGCATCGTCCAACACCGGCACGCACACCGGAACGCTGTGGTCGGCCTCCGGGACGCAGTTGGCTACGGGCACCTTCACCGGTGAGTCGGCTTCAGGATGGCAGACATTGCAGTTCGCCACGCCGGTCAACGTCACCGCGAACACGACCTACGTCGCCAGCTACTTCGCGCCGAACGGCCACTACTCCTCAGATTCGCCGTTCTTCTATTACCGCACCTACGATGCCGCGCCGCTGCACGCCGAGGCCAATTCGCCGACGACGTCGAGCACCTACAACGGCGTGTTCTTCGACGGGCACGGTTTCCCGAACAGCACCTACCAGGGCTCCAACTACTACGTCGACGTCATGTTCGCCGACAACGGTGTGATACCGCCGACCGTGACTGCGCAGACGCCCGCACCGGATGCCACCGGCGTGGCAACGACGGTCGCACCGACGGCCACGTTCTCAAAGGCAGTTACATCGTCGTCCATCGTGTTCACGCTTAAGGACTCGGTGGGCGCCAGCATTGCCGGCACGGTCAGCTATGCCACGGGCACCAACACCGCGACGTTCACGCCGAGCGCGGCGCTTCCGTCTGGCACCACCCTTACGGCGAGCGTCACGGCCACCGACACGACAGGCGTGGCGATGGGAGCGCCGTATACGTGGAGCTTCACAACCGCGGGCACGGCCAACTGTCCGTGCACGTTGTTCGCGGCCAACGCCACGCCGGCCACGGTCGATTCCGGCGACGGCAACGCGGTGAACCTCGGCGTTCGGTTCGTGCCGTCCGTCAATGGTTTCGTGAACGGGCTTCGCTTCTACAAGGCCACGACGAACACGGGTACGCACACCGGTGCGCTCTGGTCGTCGACGGGTACGCAGTTGGCCACGGGCACGTTCAGCGGTGAAACCGCGAGCGGCTGGCAGACGTTGCAGTTCGCGAATCCCGTCGCCGTCACAGGTGGTAGCACGTATGTGGTCAGCTACAACGCGCCGAATGGCCACTACTCCGACGACGGGAATTTCTTCGCGACGGCATACACGAACGGCCCGCTCACCGCGCCGGCCACGACGAACGGCGTCTATCAATACGGTGCGGCCGCATTCCCGAATTCGACGTACAACTCCACCAACTACTGGGTCGACCCGATCTTCACCACGACGACCGGGCCAGACAACACGCCGCCGACGGTCACCTCGCAGACACCGGCCGACGGTTCGCTGAACGTGCCGACGAGCGCGGCTCCGGCTGCGGTGTTCTCCGAGCCGGTCACCTCAACGTCGATCGCATTTACGCTGAAGACGGCCGCGGGCGCAGCAGTCGCTGGTGCGGTTACCTACAACAGCACGACGCGCACGGCAACTTTCACGCCGACGGCTGCGCTGTCGGCAAGTGCGAACTACACGGCCAGCGTGTCGGCGACTGACGTCGCCGGCAATGCCATGACAGCGCCGTCGACGTGGAGTTTCACCACGGCTGGGGCAGGAGTGTGCCCATGCACGCTGTTCGCCTCGACCGCGACGCCGGCCACAGTCGATTCCGGCGACGGAAACGCGGTGAACCTCGGCGTTCGGTTCGTGCCGTCCGCGGCGGGATTCATAACCGGTGTTCGCTTCTACAAGGCAACGACGAACACGGGTACGCACACCGGTGCGCTCTGGTCGTCGACGGGTACGCAGATGGCCACCGGCACGTTCACTGGTGAAACCGCGAGCGGCTGGCAGACGCTGCAGTTCGCCAGTCCCGTCGCCGTTATCAGCGGTAGCACGTATGTGGTCAGCTATTACGCGCCGAACGGCCGCTACTCCGACGACGAGAATTTCTTCGCGACCGCATTCACGAACGGCCCGCTCACCGCGCCGGCCACGACGAACGGCGTCTACCAATACGGCGCGGCCGCCGCCTTCCCGAATTCGACGTTCAATGCCACCAACTACTGGGTCGACCCGATCTTCACGACCAGCGGCGGGGGCGGCGGCAGCGACGTCACCGCTCCGGTGATCACCGGCGTTGCGGCAACCGGTGATGCGTCGTCGTTCACGGTGACCTGGACGACCGATGAGGCGGCGACCACCAAGGTCGACTACGGCACGTCGACGACCACCCTGGGGTCGAATGCCACCGTGGCCGGGCTCAGCACCGCGCACTCGGTGACGATCAACGGGCTTGCTAGGAATACCCGTTATTACTTCCGGGTGACGTCCGCGGACGCGGCCGGGAATTCCAGTACCTCGCCTGCGACGACCGGCGCGCCGGCCTCGTATGCAGCTGCCGCCGGTTCGCCCTTCGTCGATGCGACAACGGCCGACTTCACCGCCGGTACGTCCGCGTCGACATATGCCGCGTCGAACGGTGACGGCGAGGTCATCCTGACGCCGACCGTAACGGCCGAGTTCACCGGCACCGCATTGCCCGCCGGCTGGACGTCCACGGCCAACGTGGCGGGAGGCACCTCGACGGTCGGCGGCGGCTCGGTCTCCGTCTCCGGGGCGAACCTGACATCGACGGCGACGTATTCGAATGGCAAGTCGCTCGAGGTGTCCGCCAAGCTGGGCAAGGGCCAGACCATCGGCTGGGTGACGAGTTCGAACGCCAACGTCAAGATGTATTTCAGTGTCAGCGGGTCGAATCAGCTCGTCGCCACTGTGAACGACGGCGGGCTGAACAACGCGAGCGGTGTTGCCGTCACGTCCTGGCCGGGCACCGCCGTGCACAATCTGCGCATCGACTGGTCGTCGACAACGGTGACGTTCTATGTCGATGACGTGCAGAAATACACGCACAAATTCTCGAGCCTGTTCGGCAGCACCTACCGCCCACTGTTCGGCGACCTGGCCACGACGGATCCGCCGATGGTGGTCGACTGGCTGCGGGTATTGCCATATGCAGCCTCCGGCACGTACACATCACGGGTGCTCGACGGGCAGGCATCCGTAATCTGGGACGGGCTGAGCTGGGATGCCACGGTGCCGACCGGCACCACGCTGACCGTCAAGGTCCGCAGCGGCAACACACCGACGCCGGACGCCTCTTGGACGGCATACGCGACGATCCCGGCGTCGGGAGGAGCAATGAACAGAACAGCGCGTTATGTGCAGTATCAGCTGACAATGACCAGTACCGGCTCGCGGTTCAGGACGCCGCAGGTGAGATCGGTAACGGCGGCATTCCACGTGTGAGAAAGTCGGATCTGAACCACCCGCTCCGGCATGTATCAGTGTATGCTGTGTGTAAAGCGTGGCTCGCGCGACGCGAAATTGCGCTGCGCGAGCACGTGCAAGCAAGGCGCTCTTTGGGGGGATACAAATGAGTCTTGGTATTGCTGTGGTCGGGGCCGGGTATTGGGGGCCAAATCTGGTCAGGAATTTCCGGTCCAGCCCTGATTGGGACCTTGTCGCCGTATGCGATCTCGATGAGGCGCGTGCGCAGAAAGTGATCGGCTCGCGCAGCACGATCGAGGTCGAGACATCGCTCGAACGTCTGCTCGCGCGTGACGACATCGCCGCCGTCGCGGTGGCAACACCTGCGCACACGCACAGCCCGATCGCGTTGGCGGCGCTGCGGGCCGGCAAGCATGTGCTGGTCGAGAAACCGTTGGCCGACAGCCATGAAACGGCACAGCTCATGGTCGACGAGGCCCACGCACGCGACCTCGTGCTGATGACCGACCACACCTACTGCTACACGCCGACCGTGACCCGCATCGGCGAACTCATCACCGACGGCGTCCTGGGCGAGATCCTGTTCATCGACTCGGTACGCATCAACCTCGGTCTCGTGCAGCCCGACGTCGACGTGTTCTGGGACCTTGCGCCGCACGACCTGTCGATCCTCGACTACGTTCTGCCGGGCGGCCTGCGTCCGGAAGCTGTGGCCGCACATGGCGCCGACCCGCTCGGTACCGGCAAGGCGTGCATCGGCTACCTGACGATGCCTCTGCCCGGTGGGGCAATTGCCCACGTTCACGTCAACTGGCTCAGCCCGACCAAGATCCGCCAGATGGTGATCGGCGGCAGCCGGCGCACGCTCGTGTGGGACGACCTCAATCCCCAACAGCGACTGGCGATCTACGACCGCGGGGTCGACTTCGCGGCCGAGTCCGTCGACCGGAACCAGCGCGCCGCAGCGGCGATCTCTTACCGGCTCGGCGATATGCACGCCCCATCGCTGCCTGAGCGCGAGGCACTCGCGTCCGTGGCCGGCGAGTTCGCGGTCGCGATCAGCGACAAGCGTCCGGCCCGCACTGACGGCGAAGCCGGCCTACGCGTGCTCGACGTGCTCGAGGCGGCCACGCGCAGCCTGCAGGCAAATGGTGCACTCATCCCCTCGGCGACGGTGAGCGTCTGATGACGAACGTGCGTGGAGCACAAATCCTGGTCACCGGCGGGGCGGGCACGATCGGCTCGACGCTCGTCGATCAGCTGATCGACGCCGGCGCAGCCCACATCGACGTGCTCGACAACCTCGTACGCGGACGCCGGGCGAATCTCGCCGACGCGTTCGAGTCCGGCAAGGTCACCTTGATCGAAGGCGACCTGCGCGACCGTGACCTCGTCCACGACGTGTCCAAGGGCAAGGACGTCGTCTGTCACCAGGCGGCGATCCGCATCACCCAATGCGCCGAGGAACCGCGTCTCGCCTTCGACGTGCTCGCCGGCGGAACGTTCAACGTGCTCGAGGCCGCAGTCGCCGCGAAGGTGAGCAAGGTCGTGGCCGCGTCCAGCGCATCGGTGTACGGGCTGGCCGAAGAGTTCCCGACCGACGAGCGCCATCACCACCACAACAACGACACGTTCTACGGTGCGGCGAAGTCGTTCAACCAGGGCATGCTGCGCAGCTTCCGGGCGATGTACGGCCTGGACTACATCGGCCTGCTGCCGTTCAACGTCTACGGCCCGCGCATGGACGTCCACGGCGTCTACACCGAAGTGCTCGTTCGCTGGATGGAGCGCATAGCCGACGGCAAGCCACCGCTGATCTTCGGCGACGGCCTGCAGACAATGGACTTCGTCTACACCGAAGACATCGCGCGAGCGAACGTCCTCGCCATCCAGAGCGAAATCGCCGAGGGCTTCTACAACGTGGCGAGCGGTACCGAGACGAGCCTGCTCGATCTCGCGAGATCGCTGCTCAGAGCGATGGATTCCGACCTCGACGTCGAGTTCGGGCCGCCGCGCCCGGTCAACGGCGTCACGCGCCGGCTGGCCGACACTTCGGCCGCCGCCAGAGACCTCGGCTTCCGGGCTCAGATCGAGCTCGAGGACGGCCTGCGTCGCCTGGTTTCCTGGTGGAGCATGCAAAAGGAAGCGCTCGTCTGATGAGTCGCATCAACGTCATGAAGCCGTGGTTCGGCGCCGAGGAAGTCGCCGCCGTCACCGCGGCGATCGAGTCCGGGTGGGTCGCGCAGGGGCCGAAGGTGGCCGAGTTCGAGACCAAGTTCCGTAACCTCGTGGGCGCCGAGCACGCCGTCGCGGTGTCGAGCTGCACGACCGGGCTGCACCTCGCACTCGTCGTCGCCGATGTCGGCCCGGGAGACGACGTCGTCGTGCCGTCGTTCTCGTTCATCGCCACGACGAACGCGCCCGTCTACGTGGGCGCGAACCCGGTATTCGCAGACGTTGATGCCAGCGGCAACCTGACACGAGACACCATCGAGGCGGTGCTCACGCCGCGTACCAAGGCGGTAATCCTCGTCCACCAAGGCGGAATCCCGGCCGACGCCAATTCGGTACGCGCGCTGTGCGAGCCGCGCGGCATAGTCGTCATCGAGGACGCCGCGTGCGCCGCGGGTTCTATGTATCGCGGTCATCAGGCCGCGGGCATGGCCGCTATCGCAGCGTGGTCGTTCCACCCGCGCAAGCTGATCACCACCGGCGAAGGCGGGATGATCACCACAGGCAACGCCGAATGGGCTGCGCGGGCGCGGCGTCTTCGCGAGCACGCAATGAGCGTCAGCGCCGCCGAACGCCACATGAGCACGCTGCCGCCGGCCGAGGAGTACCTCGAACTCGGCTACAACTACCGGATGACCGATCTGCAGGCGGCGGTCGGCGTGGTCCAACTCGACCGGCTCGCACCCATCGTCGCCCGGCGTCGGGAAATCGCGGGCGCATACCAGGACGCATTCGCCGGCATACGCGGCCTGCGCTGCGTTACCGATCCGCCCGGCTGCGAGGCGAACTTCCAGTCCTTCTGGATCGAGATCACCTCGCAATTCCCGATGGATCGCGAGGGTCTGCTCTCGCACCTGGCCGCACGCGATATCTCGGCCCGGCGCGGCATCATGGCAGCTCACCGCCAGCCTGCGTACAAGGGCCACCCGTCGCCGCCATTGCCGATCACCGAACGCCTCACCGATCGCACGCTGATCCTGCCCGTCTTCCACCAGATGACCGAAGAGGAACTGCAGCGCGTCATCGACGCGGTGCGCGGGGCGGCATGAGGCCTTCGCTCATACTGGTCGCTGCTGGCGGACTCGCGCGGGAGACGCTCGAGGCTGTCCGCGCTGCCGGCACCTACGACGTGATCGGCTTGGTCGATGACGACCCGGCTCGATGGGGAGAACTGGTCGACGGCGTCAAGATCCTCGGCGGCCTCGATGTCGTCCACGATCACCCAAACGCAGCGGCTTTGCTATGCGCCGGCAAGGGCATGGCCCGCGAATCGATCGCGGCGCGGCTCGATCTCGACGACGCTCGGTACGCCACTGTGGTGCACCCGAGCGCCGTGGTCGGCCGCACCTGCACCGTCGCGGCTGGCAGCATCGTCCTCGCGGGCTGCGTTCTGACCTCGTCCGTGACGCTTGGCCGACATGTCGTCACCATGCCCAACGTGACGCTGACGCACGACAACGTCGTCGCTGACTTCGCCACGTTGTGTGCCGGGGCCGTGCTCGGCGGCTCGGCAACTGTGGGCGAGCGAGCTTATTTGGGTATGTCGGTGTGCGTTCGCGAGAAGGTGACCGTGGGACCGGACGCCATCGCTGGTATGGGATCGGTCGTCTTGTGCGATATCCCGGGTGGCGAAGTCTGGGTCGGAAACCCAGCGCGCGCATTGGGACCGGCCTCGACGAGGCGGCCGGCGTGATGCACCTGGCACGCCCGGTCGGCCTCGTTGGCCGGCCACGCGTATCTGTCGTTATCCCTTGCTACAACTACGGGAACTTCCTCCCGGATGCTGTACGCAGCGCGACTTTTGATCAACCTGGCGTCGACGCCGACGTGCTCATCGTCGATGACGCATCGCCGGACGGTAGCGGCGACGTTGCCCGGGCGCTCGCGAGTGCCGACCCGCGGGTGCGTGTTCTGCAGCATGAGCAGAACATGGGACACCTGCAGACCTACAACGACGGTCTGCGGGCGGTCGAAGGTGACTACGTCGCCCTGCTCTCAGCCGACGATCTGCTCGCCCCCCACGCTCTGGCACGTGCGGCAGCACTCCTTGATGCCAGGCCGTCGGTCGGCTTCGTGTATGGCCTTCCGCAGAAGTTCTTCGACGTGCCCAAGACGAGTCATCGACGTCTGCGCAGTTGGGGAATTTGGCAAGGACGCGAATGGTACGAAGCCCGTGCTCGTAGTGGGCGTAATCCTATTCTGTCGCCGGAAGTCGTCATGCGACGTAAGTTGCTCGACCAGCTCGGCTACTACGACCTGGACCTTCCGCACACCGCTGACCTGTACCTGTGGATGCGGGCCGCCCAGGTCAGCGACGTGGGCAGGGTCAATGGGCCGTTTCAGGCGTACTACCGAATGCATCCCGAGCAGATGCACTGGACCCAGTTCCATGGCGTCGCCAGCGATCTGCGTGAGCGGTGGCGGACCTGGCAGCGGCTCTTCGACGAGGACTCCGGCGACAGCGCGGGTCTGCGTGAGGCGTCGAGCGAGTCTCTCGCGCGCGAGGCGATCGGTTACGCGGCGATCGCTTACGACCGCGGACGCACGGATGAGGTGTCGGCTGGTGAGTTGGCGGTCGTGGCCCGCGAGACATGGCCAGGAATAACGAGGACCATGGCATGGCGGTTGCTGGAAGTCCGCCGTAAGGCAGCAGGGCAGGTGTGGTGGGCTCGGGGGGCCGCAGGGCTGCGTCTGTTCCGCAAAGGCATCCGGTGGCTGCGCTGGCGACGGTACGGCTTCTGACCGCACCATGACCGACCGGACGAAAGGCAGGCTATATGACGAACGGCCCGATCCCCTTGGTAGATCTCGGATTGCAGCATCGGCGCATCGCCGATCAGGTGCAGGCCGGATTCGACCGTGTGCTGGCAAAGACGGCGTTCGTCCTCGGTCCCGAGGTTGACGCGTTCGAGCGCGCCTACGCGCAGTTCAGCGGCGTCAGGCACTGCCTGGGCGTGGGCAACGGCACGGATGCGATCGAGTTGGCGCTGCGTGCGTGCGATGTCGGCCCGGGCGACGAGGTGATCACCCAGGCGAACACGTTCGTCGCGACCGCCGAGGCGATCCTGCGCTGCGGAGCTTCGGTCGTTCTGGTCGACTGCGACGACGACTACCTGATCAATCCCGCGGCGATTTCGGCGGCGATCACACCTCGCACCAAGGCGATCGTGCCGGTTCACCTATACGGACAGATGGCGCCGATGACGGCGATCGACGAGGTCGCCGATGGCAAGGTGCTCGTGATCGAGGATGCCGCACAGTCGCAGGGCGCGATGCAGAATGGTCACCGTTCAGGGTCGGTCGGCGTGGCCGCGGCGACCAGCTTCTACCCGGGCAAGAATCTGGGGGCGTACGGCGACGCCGGCGGCGTTACCACCGACAGCGACGATATTGCCGATCGCATAAGGGCATTGCGCAATCACGGGGGTTATCGCAAGTACGAGCATCTTGAAGTCGGCGTCAACTCACGATTGGACGGGCTGCAGGCCGTGGTGCTGTCGGCGAAGCTCGCCGTCCTCGACGAGTGGAACAACGAGCGGCGCGCCGCAGCGGCCCGCTACGACGAGATGCTCTGCGGCCTCGACGACGTGCGCACGCCGAGGATCGTGCCCGGCAACGAGCACGTGTGGCACCTGTACGTGGTCCGCGTAGAGCGGCGTGACGATGTCGTCGCGTCCTTGAGTGCCGACGGCATTGGTGCTGGCATCCACTATCCGGCGCCGGTCCACCTGCTCCCGGCGTTTGCCGATCTCGGCCTCGCCGCCGGGACGTTCCCCGTCGCTGAACGCCTCGCGGGCGAGATCTTGTCACTGCCGATCTACCCGGGAATTACCGTCGAGCAGCAGGAGCGAGTCGTCGGGCAGTTGCGGGTCGCTCTCAAGTCTTGACGATGGGACGTCACCGCGGCCGGCACAGCCGCAAGCGCGCCAGCCGCTCGGAAGCCCCACCGGTCGCGGTGCAAGCACCGGCATCCCTCGGCTCTCGCATTCGTCGCGGCGCGATGTGGAGCGGAGCGAATACGATCGCGCTTCGCGTCGGCAACATCGCACTGATGGCCGTCGTGGTGCGTTTGGTGACTCCTCGCGAGTTCGGCGTGTTCGCCGTCGCGGTCACCGTTCACGCAGTCATAGCGAACATGGCTGCGCTCGGCTCCATCGCCATCCTGACGCGGGCAGATACCGATCCGGACGCGATCGCGCCGACAGTGGGCACGATCGCGTTCTTGAGCGCGGCCGTGATGGCAACAGCCATCTGGATGACAGCGCCGTGGCTTGCGCCGGCGCTTGGTTCGGCGGATGCGGTTGACGCCATGCGGGTGATGTCGTTGGCCGTGCTGATGGTCGGTGTCTTCGCAGTCCCGGGCGCGATGCTTGCCCGAGATTTTCGACAGGATCGCATCTTTGCGGCCAACATGATCGCGTTCGTGCCGTCCAATGCCCTCCTGCTTGTGCTAGCGGTATCGGGTGACGGTGCGCTCGCGTTCGCCTGGTCGCGGGTCGTCGGCCAGGTAATCGCAGGCGCTTACATGACCTACAGCGTTGAGCGCCGCTATCGGTTCGGTTTCGACCGGACGCAGGCCAAGTTCGTGCTCGGCGCAGGTTTGCCGATCGCCGGTGCGGATCTGATCAACACCATTCTGCTCAATGCCGACTACGCCTTCGTCGGTCGCATCCTCGGGCCAGCCCGCCTCGGTATCTATGTGCTGGCATTCAATATCGCCAACTGGACTACCTGGTTACTTGGGGCCATGGTCAACAGCGTCGCGATGCCCGCCTTCTCGCGTTTCAAGGTCGACAAGGAGCAGCTGAGGCACGCGCTCGTGCGTGCCAATCGGGTGATCGCGCTCGTAGCGTGGCCGACGTGTGCACTCACGCTGGCAAGTGCCGGCCCGCTCGTCGAGACGATCTACGGCAAGCCGTGGGTAGGCGCGGCGCCTGTCCTGGCGGTGTTGGCACCGTATGCCGTGATATTGACTCACTCGCTCGTCTTCTCCAACTTCCTGGTCGGTACCGGACACGGTCGCGTGCTACTGCTCATCCAGGTGATCTGGCTTGCCACGCTCGTTCCGATGATGGCCCTTGGTATCTATCTATGGGGCACGACCGGCGTCGCGGTCGCACACGTGATCGTCATCTGCGTGGTCGTGATGCCTGCGTACCTCATTGCGGTCGATCGGCTTACGGGTGTGAGCCCGCGAGGTATCGTCCGGGCAGTCCGCCCGGCAGTGCTCGGCGCCGTGGCGGCGGGCGCGGTCGACTTCGCGATTACGTCTGTCGTAACGCCGGCCTGGCTCGCGTTGATCACCGGTCTGTTCGGCGGTGCCGTGATCTATGCGGCCTGTACCGCTTCGCAGCTGCAGACGCTTCTACCGCACGGGAGCACGTCTCGGCTGGGCCGCAGCGTCTCCGTCGCCCGCGCTGTTCTCAACTCAGCCGATCGTCCCAGGCGCCTGCTCGTGCATTTAGGCAGCGGATCGGACTTGGTCAAGAGCAAGTAGCGACAGGCGCCACGGGTCAGGACGCGTGTGTCGCCGGTAGCGGTGCGCCATCGCTGTACTTGTTCGCGCTCACGACTGTGCCAGGTGGAGATTCGATGGGGCCGACCTGCCACCCACGACTGAACGTGTTGTCAATGACCGAAAGCGGTCCCTTGATGCCGCGATCCTCCATGCAGACGCCGAACGTGGGCTGCTGACCATTTCGCGTGACGGCGAGGAACTGGTTGTCCTGTACCTCGTAGGCGCCGATCGGTTCGTTGCCCTCCTGCCATTGCACGAAGACCTCGCAGTTGTTGCCGCCCTGCAGGGTGTTGTGGCGGATGACGTTATTGCCGCCCGCCGTCGACATGATCGCGTCGGTATGCGCGTCTTGGAACGGCGCATCGCCCATGGGCAGGTCGTGGATATAGGAGTCCTGGACGGTGGTGTCTCCGTCGACGCGCATTCCGTGCAGGGTGTGGTGGATGTTGACGCGGGCGATCGCATTCGGTGCGATCGTGCCGTTGTAGCGCCCGGACAGCAGCCCGATCGCCGGGCCGAAGGTATGCCCGTCTCGTCCGCCACCGATCTCGCTGTCGCGCACGGTAGACGCGGAGCCCAGGCTCACGCACCAGGATTGCTCGCCGGTGCAGCGGATGCGGGTATCGAGCACGGTAAGTCCGGACACCGAACTGTGCAGGGACCCGTCAATGTCCAAGCCGGAAAGCGTGACACCATCCTGGTCCACCTGCACCCAGCCTCGCGGATCCCAATGCCAGCCCTTCGCGGAGCGAGAGCCGGGTCCCGGTACGGCGAGCAGTGTCACGCCCCTTGGCACGCCGGTGTTCGAGGCAGTTGGCCATACACAGCCGCGAGATTCGGACTTGCAGGACTGGGATACATCGGGCTGACCGGATGATGTGGGGTGGGTCGTTCCGCACGCGCCCACGGCGATCGCCACGAATGTCGTTAAGAAAAGGAGCTCAGTCCGCCTGTATCGGCGTGAGGTGGCTCCTCGCACTACATCACGGTACCGGCCCAGCGGCGCCGATGAGGGCACCGCTGGGCCGGCAGCAATTTGCGTATCAGGCCCAGCAGCGCCTGCATGGGCGCCGCTGGGCCGCAGTGTTATACGTATTCAGCCGGTGCGGCCTTGCCATCGGTGTATACGTTGCCCGACACGCTGGAGCCAGATGGCACCTCGATCGGGCCGGCCTGCCAGCCATAGGTGAAGGTGTTGTTCTTCACGACGACCGGGCCGGTGATTCCCTTGTTCTCGATCGCGACTCCCCAGGACGACTGCTGGCCGTTCCGGGAGATAGCGACGAACTGGTTACCCTCGACGTCCCACGAGCCGATCCGGACGTTACCGGTGTCCCACTGCACGAACACTGGGCTGTTGGTTGACGAGGAGAATGTGTTGTGCTTGATCACCACGCCAGTGCCAGCGGTGCCCATGATCCCGTCGGTGTGCGCGTCCTGGTAAGGCGCGTCGCCCATCGGCAGGTCGTGGATGTAGGAGTCAGCGACGGTGGTGTTCCCGTCAACCCGCAATCCGTGCATGGTGTGGTGGATGTTCACGCGCTCGAGCGTGTTTCCGCTGATCGAGCCCTGGTAGTTGCCGGAAAGGACGCCGATTGCCGGGCCGAGGGTGGTGCCGTTCTCGCCGCCGCCGATCTCAGAGTCGGTGATCAGCGAGGCGCTGCCCAGCGTTACGCACCAGTCCTGTGCACCGGTGCACCTGACCTTCGTGTCGGACACGGTCAAGTTCGACTTGGTGCTGACCACCGCGCCGTGAATGTCCAGACCGTTCAGGGTGACGCCGTTGGAATCGACCTGTACCCAGCCGTTGCTGTCCCAATGCCAGCCGGTGCCTGATGTCTTCTGTGCGGGAACCGAGACCAGCGTGGTGCCAGTTGGAACGCCGGTGTTCGAGGCGTTCGGGAATCCGGGTGAGCTTGGCGGGGTGCTCGAGACCGTCGGCGTCGGTGTCGGCGTCGGCGGGGGCGTCGTCTTCGGAGGTGTAGGCGACGTCGAGGTCGTCGGAGGTGCGCTCGTCGGAGGCTTGCTGGTGGTGGGTGTTGGCGCCGGCGAAGTCGTGGGCGGTGGCGTCGGCGTCGAACTGGTGGGGGTCGGCACCGGGGTGGAAGCCGGCTGGAAGTTCACGTCGACGTAGTAGGCGGAGCTGTTCCAGCTCAGAGTCGGGAACCGGCTCGAACCGTACGCGTAGATGCCGCGTGTTCCCTGGATGACGGTGTTGCCGAGCTTCTTGCCGCCGTCGAACGCCCACTCCTGCTCGGCATAGCGACCGTAGTTGGTGTGGTAGGACGCAACATAGGAGACACCAGCTGTCACGTTGACCGGCTTCGGCAGGGTGAGCGTCTGCCATCCTGAGCTTGATTCGCCACTGAAGACACCAGTTGCCAGTTTGACGCCCCGGCTGGTCCAGATGGTGCCGGTGTGCGTACCGGTGTTTCCTGTGCCCTTGTAGAAGCGAACGCCGGTGACCGCTCCCGGCTTGGTCACTGCGAAACGAACCCCGACCTCGACGGCCTGCGAATCGTTCTCAGATGGGTCAGCCGGTACGGTATTGCTGGGGTAGATGGTGACTGCACTCGACGTCGCCGAGGCGCTGCCTCCTCCGTGGATGAAGACAGTGGCCAGTGCTCCAGCGAGCACAAGCAGGGCAACGAGCATGGAGGCGACCGCTTCGGCGCGACGCTCCGGTCGGGCTAGTAGCCGCGACGGCGATAGAGCAAGCGCTGCCCACTTGGGCGGTCGGGAATGTCGGGCGGGTGATCTGGACACGGGGGGCTCTCACTTCCCCCGACACACGAATGCGCGTCGGGCTAGTTTGATGCTCGACTCCCCACGACTTCCTTTCCTCTGGACTTAAGTCGAGACATCTTCGGAACAAAGTCCCCGCAGCATCTTTGCTACCCCCTGTTCCCTGACGAAAATGATCAATCCGCCAAGGAACTTCGACACCCTAGCATGCATTGCACGTTTGCAAGTTCCGCCAGGGAATGCTGCGGTGACTGTGTTGGGTACGCATTTCTAATCGGTGACTCAGCGTCAAACATTAGTGATCGAGGCCTTGGGAAACGGCGGCCATTCTCGGGAGCGCTATCACGCAGCGTGTCGGATGATCGCGAATGTTCGCGCCGGGCGCGTGCATCGGAGGGGGCCTGCGGCGTCGTCACGCGCTCGCTCATCGATCCACTGACGGGCACCGAGTGATTGCTCTGTGTAACTCGAGCGACGTACGGCATGGCGATCGGCGCGCCGCCAAAGGTGTTCGGCGAGAGCGCGCGCAGGCGCGTCTACGCCAGCGTTTTCGGGGGCTGTAGGTGGTAGAGCAGACACCAACGGTGAGCAGGTGAGCGCCCGCGTGTTGCGGCTACGACGTCACGGCGGGTACGTGCCGTGACCCGCTTGCGTTCCGCGAGTACACCGATCTGCGGGCGAACAGTCGCCGTCTGTCGATGTCGTGGATGACGCCCGGGCATCGAGAATTTGAATTCGTGTTCTGGTCCCGCGACTCTTCGGGTGGGCCTAAAGGCAAAACAACTTCGGAACAGAGTCCCCGACGTCTTTAGATCAAAGTCCCTGGGGTCTTCGGATCAAAGTCCTTAGGGTCTTCGGACCAAAGTCTTAGACCTCGTCTGAACGAAGGTCCTACGCTCCTGTGACATCCGTGCTTCCCGTTACTCCTGACTGAAGGTGATCAAGCAGGCTAGGAAGTTGGCCTATCCCTATCGCGTAATGCGGTCGCCAGGTCGAGCGTAACGACCGCTCGAGAATGCTGCATTGATAGTGTTAGATTCTGACTCCCATCGGTAATCGGCACAGGTGAACATTAGTGAGTCGGGTCTCGATATAGTTCGGCTGTTTGTACGGCGGAATCGCGGTGCGTGTTGGACGGACGTGATGTGGGTGGGCTTCTGCCGGATCGACCCATGATCACCGTCGCGGGTCCGTTCACCGGTCGATCAGCGGGCTCCCAGAGCCCGTCCCGGGTAGCCTGAGCGTCGCCGACAACACGGCGACCAGCGTGACGTCAGGTGGGTTGGGGGGGCTATGGGCGAACGCGTCTCGATTCTTGCGCCGGCGTTTCCGCGGCTGCCCGGTGGCGGAGCGCGCACCTACTACGAGCACGCGAATGGCCTCGCCCGCCGCGGATACGACGTCACAGTCGTGCACGCCTTGAACCATCGTGGCAGCGGTCCCGGTCGATTCGCCGACCAGTTGCGTTCCAAGGTGCGCGATCTGCGGGCCGGCAACCTCCGCCGGCGGGTGTCGTGGATGACGATTGATCCGAGAGTCGGGCTGGAGACTGTCGACTCGTTCGGCATCGAGACCCCGCTGCCGCCTGCTGACCTACGCATCGGGACCTTCTGGCGGACCACTGAGATGCTCGGTAGGCGTCAGCCCGACGGCACCGCGATCATGCAACTCATTCAGGCCTACGAGACGTGGGCAGGCCCCGCCGACCGGGTTGACGCCGTGTGGCGCCTTCCGATTCACGCTGCGGTCGTATCTGAGTCCTTGCGGCAACGAGGACTCGCACTTGGCGTGCCAGAGCAGCGGTTGCATGTCGTACCCAACGGTCTGGATCACTCCGTGTACCGGCTGCAGGAACCTGTCACGAACCGGGCACCGTGCGTGGCATTTCTGGCACATTCGGTGCCGGTGAAGGGACTTGCCGAGGCCGTCGACGTAGTACGTGTCGTCCACGAACAGAGGCCGGACGCCGCGATCCTCGCGTTCGGTTCGTCGAAACGGCCCGCTGTCCTGCCGGACTTCGTCGAGTACGTCCGCCGACCAGTCGGCGAGCGTCTGGTCGAGCAGGTCTACAGCAGGGCCTCGGTGTTCCTGTGCTCAAGCCTGAGCGAGGGCTGGGGCTTTCCCTCGATGGAGGCGATGGCATGTGGCGCGGCGCTGGTCAGCACGCGCAACGGCGGCGTCGACGACTTCGCCCGGCACGAAGATTCCGCGCTGCTCTGTGATGTAGGCGACACCACCGGCTTGGCTCGCTCGGTGCTGTCCCTGCTCGCCGACGACCGGCGGCGCATCGAGTTGGCCCAACGAGGGATGGCCAGCGTCGCGGAATTTACCTGGGACGCGTCGGCGGCGGCGCTTGCCCGGGTGGTGCGTGTCGTCCTCGACGATCCGATCCGCGTCTCATGAGCGGCGTCGTGCGGCTTCGTGGCGCCGCGCGCGCCGCGCTCCTTCGCTGCGCGCATGACGTGACCAGCACGCTCGCCGCGCGCAGCGCCCTGGTCGTGGCCCCGCACCCGGACGACGAGACTCTGGGATGCGCCGCGCGGATGCTTGCGGCGAGGCGCGCCGGCACGGCCGTCACGGTGGTCGTGGCAACTGACGGCGCCAGCTCGCACAAAGACGTCGGCGCCGACCCAACCGAGATCCGGGATCTGCGGCGCGCGGAACTTGCCAACGCTACGAGCCGGCTCGGTCTGGCGGCAGCCGACGTGATCCAGTTGGACTATCCCGACGGTGGGCTCAGCAGCCACATCGCCGAGCTCGGCGATGATCTCGCCGAGGTCATCCGGCAGAGGCAACCAGCCGACCTCTACGTGACATGCGCTGCCGAGTCGCATCCCGACCACGCGGCAGCCTCAGCAGCCGCGCGCCGTGCCGTTGCGAGCGCGTCGCCAGCACCGCGGTTGCTCGAGTACCCGATTTGGCTCTGGTCCGACTGGCCCGTGTCGCGGCGGCACCGCAGCGGCGGTCTGCGCGACCTATCAGCAATCCTGCTGCGACGCGGCGTCGAGGTGGTGTCGATCAACGACACCGATCGCGCCCGAAAGCGTGATGCGCTCGACGCCTACGCCAGCCAACTCGGCGGGAGCAGCGTCGGATCATCGGGGGCAGCCGCGGTTGCGCTGCCGGCTGAGGTTGTCGATCGCGCGCTCAGCGGGCCGGAGCTCTTCTTCCGGGTGTTGCCGAAGCGCTGACGGGCTCGCTGGCGGACGTGCGCGGCATCTCGCGCACCAATCGCCCGAGTGCGCTCGCACAACCGAGTACGAGGAACAGCAGACTCGCGGCCATCGGGAACGAGAACGCGTCGTACAGAGCGAAACTGCACGCGGTGGCGGCGATGCCCGCGGCGAGCGCCTGCGCGAGGCTTCGTATCTCGGGATCAGCGCAGCGCCACCGCAGCCGCATGGTCGCGACGACTGCGACGACGAACAGCCCGAGGACGGCGGTGAAGCCGACGAATCCCATCTCAATCAGCACGCCGAGGTATTGGTTATCGAGGATGCGGTACGAGGGCAGGAAGGTGCGAAATCCGCGTCCGAACCAAGGCGCTCTGCCGATGAAGTCCCATGCGAGGTTGTAGCTGTCGGTTCGGGACTGGGTGCTCGTGTCGTTGGAGATGCCGGAGAACAGCCCGCGTAGCGTTCCGATCAAGCCAGGGACCGTTATGTAGAGCCATACGGTGAGAACGACGATCAGCCCGTACGCGCGCCACCGCACCGAGCGCTGCCATGTCGGCAATAGGAAGAGCAGGACCACCGCCGCACTGATGATGGCCGAGCGCGAGATCGAGATCGGCACGGCGGCCGCAATCGCGGCGACAGGCCACCAGCGGGCGAAGAAAGACCGGTGCGTATCGCGCATCGCGTAGTGCAATGCGATGGGCAGGATCATCGTCAGTACCGCTCCGAACTCGATCGGATGTAATGCCGTACCTGCCGCGCGGACCAGGCCGTTGCGGTCGATCTCATGACCTAGGTCCGCGTTGTTCGTGAGGCCTGGGACCTTGATGAAGTTGATGAGCGGCATGTTGGTCACGAACTGCACGAGGCCGAGGGTGGCCAGAGCACCGCCCGCGAACGTCAGCCTCCGCAAGACGATGTTGAGGTCGGCGAGGCTCGTCAGGCCACCTGCGGCCGCGATGAAAATCCCGAACCAGCTTGCTGCACTGAGCAGGCCGCGGTCGGCGGCGCTTACCTCAATGGGCTCAAGCGGTCGGGTCACCGCGGCGATGTAACTGGCGAGGACCGTCGCTACGAAGACGGCCATCATGAATTGCACAGGTTCGATGGGACGACGCGTGTTTCCGGGCATCAGCCGCGTGACGATCCACAGCACAGCGGCCAGAAGGCCAAGCATCTGTGCCGGCGTGCCGGCACTCCCCAGCGGGGAGAAGATCAGTTTGGACGGGATGGCGATGAGCAGGACGATGAGTGCGGTCAGCAGTCGCACTTCACTGCTTGAATGCTCTCGGTGGCGCACTGCACCGACGCGCTCGGTCATGCCCGCGGTCTGGCTGGTTTCTTGCGACCCGTGCGCCGCAACCTGGGTGGCATTGCAGCGCGGACAGCCGGGCTCGCCGTCGTAAACGATCCGGCGGGGACGCGTTCTGGATCGAGGTTCGCCGCGTCGCGATCATCGATGGCCCGCCGTCGCTGCGCCCCGTACCGTGTGCCGTTCTCGCCAACGGCCGTCTCGTTCGTCTTCGGGCGAGATCGGCGGGTCAAGACAACATCGGTGAGGACAGCCAGCAGCACCGTGAGCAGCAGACCCACGCCGGCCGCGCCGATTAATGCCCTCGTTTGATTCTTGCTTTGTACCTTGGGCTTGACGTCGGTCTGCAAGGTCGTCGCGGTGATGAGCGATACCTGCGGGACGTTGAGCGGTGGCGCTTCCTGCAGCGTTTGCAGCGTCGGCGGCACGCGCGCCATTACGAGTCGTAATGTGTGCAATGCTTCCTCGGACGTCTTGCCCTTGCCGGTCACGAGGATCGCGGGGCCACCCATGTTTTCATCCGTCTGCACCGTGTATGTGCCGGTCACGCCTTCGCGATTGAGGCCCTCGGTCGTCCGGTTATCGCTCATAGCCCGCGAAACCACATCGGTTACGCCGGCAACACCCCCGAGATTGAGATACGGGTTCGCGCCCTTCGGGCCCTCTGGCGGAAGTAGCAGGATGTCGCCAGATGCCGAGTAGGTCGCCGGGACCTTCTGCATTGCAAAGCTGCAAAGCACAGCGGTGATGATCAGCCCAAAGACCGTCACGTACCACCGTCGCATCAAGGCGCGCGTTACGGACGCCACGGTCATGTCAGGTTAATCCCCATCTTTGAGAAACGAGACTCAGTGCTCCAACGGGCACCGGAGAGCCGGTCTCTTCTATGCTAAGTGAGAGTTGGGTTTTCGGCGATGAGAGGAGGGCTGGTGTCAGTGTCGATTCAGCTGTCGCAGGCCCTCCTGACGCAGACGACCGGAATCTCAGGATGATCAACGGCGGTCGGCGGCTAAGGCGAATCGTCGCCGTCGTAGGGATCATCGTCACGGTCGCCTCGGCGTCAGTGGCCGCCTCTGCCCCGGGGGTCTACTGGTCCATGGCACAGGTTCATTTCGTCGTGCCCAAGAGCACGGAGAACCCGAATGGCTTGCAGGTATCTCTGCACAGCCTGGCGATTGTCGCCGGCTCGGTGGCGCGAATGGTTGACGGCTCGCGGTCGCCACGAGTTGTCAAGCCCGACATGTCACTCCCCAGCCAGGGTATTTTGCACGGCTATTCCGTCCAACAGCCCAATCGTGGTGGCCAATGGTCCAACCAGTTCAGCGATCCATACGTCACCGTTCAAGCAGTCGGTTCGAGCGCGACCGAGGTCCTGCAAACCATGCGGCGCCTGATCGTCGACGTCAATGCGGCGCTTCGAAAGCTGGAGCGCAGTGCAGACGTCGCGGCGGTGAACATGATTCGTACACAGCTGAGCCCACCAACAGTGCCGCTGTATTACCAGCGCGGGAGCAAACCTCGAGCATTTCTGGCTACTCTCGCTCTGGGATTCGGGATCACCGCAGCGGTAGCGGCGCTGGCTGGACGTATCGGCGCCAAGCGGCGGCGCACAACGACCGAGGTCGACGAGCGAGAGGTTCGAGTACCCGAGCTCAGCGCTCGCTGATTGATTGCCAACCGACTCGATGTGGAGTGAGACGTGGGTGTGAGAAATCACCGCGTGCTGATCATCGTGCAGAACCTTCCTGTTCCCCTCGATCGGAGGGTGTGGCTTGAATGTCTTGCACTGCGCTCAACGGGCGTTGGCGTATCGGTCATCTGCCCGAAGGGCCCAGGTGATCCATGGCGGCACGAGGTCGCCGGCGTGCGCATCTACAAATATCGGCCGGCGCCGCCCGCCCGCGGACTGGTCGGCTACGCCGTCGAGTTCGGTTACAGCTGGCTGATGACGGTCCTGCTGTCAATCATCGTGTTCGTCCGCGATGGCTTCGGCGCCATTCAGGCGTGCAATCCACCAGATACCTACTGGGCATTGGCCCTTCTCTGGCGTCCGTTCGGCAAGCGCTTCGTGTACGACCAGCACGATCTCAACCCCGAGGTGTTCCTCTCCCGGTTCGGCACACCCCGCGGCAAGGGCTCGCGCCTGCAGCTTCGTGCCCTGTACTGGTTGGAAGCGCGAACGTATCGACAGGCAGATCACGTGATCTCGACGAACGAGTCCTACCGACGCATCGCATTGACGCGCGGGCACCGCGAGCCTGACAGCGTGACAGTCGTCCGCAGCGGCCCGGATACCTCAGTCATGCGGCCAGTGGAGCCCGTGCCCGATCTTCGTCGTGGTCGTGCCCACTTGGCTGTCTATCTCGGCATCATGGGCCCGCAGGACGGTGTTGATCTCGCGTTGCGCGCGTTCGCCGAACTCGTCCATACGTACGGCAGGAAAGACTGCCACTTCGCGCTACTCGGCTTCGGAGACTGCCTTGACGAGCTGAAAGTGCTCGCCGGCGAGCTGCGGCTCGACGACTTTGTGACCTTCACCGGCCGGGTCGGGCCCCAGCAGATCGCCGACTATCTGTCCACCGCCGATATCGGCATCGGCCCAGACCCTAAGAGCCCGCTCAACGATGTCTCGACGATGAACAAGACCATGGAATACATGGCCTACTGCGTGCCTATCGTGAGCTTTGATCTGATCGAGACGCGCGTGTCGGCAGGCGATGCTGCCGTCTACGTCGAGTCGCCCGACCTGGATGCGTTCGCTCGTGCGTGGATCGGGTTGCTGGACAGTCCAGACGATCGCGTCAAGCGCGGACTACTCGGCAGGGAACGGGTGTCACGCGAGCTCGATTGGGCGCCGCAGGCGCGCCGATACCTCGAGGTATGGAACAAGGTGCTCGGCCTATCGGTGGACTTACGCGACGCCACACCGGACGCGAAGCCCAGCTCGTCCGGCCCAGGCGAGCGACGACAGATCAATCTCGACGATCCAGATGAGCTCGCGCACTTCATCCGGTACCGCGCGCCGCACTAGGGCGTCTTGGAACTGATTCGTCCGACGCCGAACATACTGCGCACTCGCCGCTGCGTTGTGTCGACGACCGTCAGTGGCAATTCTCGAAGGGCTGCGTGATTCGGCAGCAGGCGGGTCAAAGCTGCGCCCGTCCGGGTTGCCGGCGTAAGCCAGTCGTCGTCGCCGTCGAATTGACCGCGGTACTCGCGCGCGACCTCGACGTACGGTGTCAGATCCTGATGTACGGCCTCGAACGCCTGCAGCGCACGGGCGCGCGCACTCGACGCTTTCGGCAGCCCACGAGGAGCCCACGGTTTGTTGCCCATGGCGTGCACGAGCAAGGGAAGTGATCGGCCGCTCTGCAGCCGTTCCCGGACGGTGTACCCCGACGGTCCATAGCACTGGGCGATTTCGGTGCCGCGGCGAAGTTGCTCGACGGGGACATGCGCGTATTTAGTCGAGCCGAGCAGGCCAGTGAATACGTGTAGATCCGACCACAAGTGCAATGGGCGATATTGCCCGGTCAGCTTCTGAGCGGCGACATAGTCATCGCTCGCGAGCACGTCATACCAATCCTGGACGAGATCGGTATGCGCCGTACCCACGCGCAGCAGACAGGTATTAACGGTCGATTTGAAGGTACGGGAGGGGGTCATGCCGAGTCCCGATGTTCGGCCCGCGCTGCCCTGATGGTGTCCCCAGTAGTACTCCTCGGTCGCGACCACCGTTTTCGAGTCGACGGGATCGAGGCGTGCCCGTATGTCTCCTGTGACGATCAGATCGGTGTCGAACCACAGGGCCTCGTCGTAGCCCTCGTTCAGGGCGGCTTGCAACACCGATGGTTTGACGTTCCAGCCTTGGCCGACCACGCCGTCCCGATTTGCGCGAACGGTCATCGACGGGATGCGCTCGGCCCAGGTGAGGAAGGAGTCCGGTGCACCGGGAACGATGGCGAGTATCGGTAGTCCAGGGCTGTGCCTGGCGAGGCTGAGCGCCGCCAGTTGCACCCCAACAAGAACGTTAGGGCGGTCCTCGTACATAACGACGATCACGACTGCAACTCCTTGCGTCGATGATGGTTGACAGCTTACGGGTATCCGTTCCACCACTTCTCACGTTTAGCCCAGGCCGCTCGCCATCTCCCACCACGGCCGGTCAGCCGCGAGCCAGTCGCGTGCAGCAGTGCGCCGAGACGCAGCAAAGACACGCCTGCCTTGGCGCGCAACCCGTGCCAGTTCGCCTGGATGTAGGTGATCTTTCCGGCGAGAAGCAGGATCACCTTTGCTCCTTCGTCCGACGACGAGGCTCCGATCTCGTGGATGAGTTCAGCGTCGGGTGTGATCACCGGTCGGTACCCGTTGGCTCGAGCGCGCGCAGCGAAGTCCGCGTCTTCGCCGTACAGGAAATACCGCTCGTTCATGCCGCCCAGTTCATCCCACACGGCCCGCGAGACAAGCAGCAAACAGCCGGTGATCATGCCGACTTCGCGCACTGAGTCGCGCTTCCAATGTCCCATTGATTCCGGGTCGAAGACCGGGTTGTGTGTTAGCACGGCCGTGAGCCCGAATGCGAAGCAAGCGGTGCTCCACAGGGTCGGCAACGCCCAGCATGAAGACGGCTGCACCCAGCCTCCGGGGTCAAGCGTTCGCCCGCCGTACAGCCCGTATCTCGGGTTCTTCTCGGCGAAGCTGAGCAAGTTGTCGAAGGTATCGGGTTTTGCTTTCGTATCAGGATTCAGCAGCAGTATCCAGGGCGCGCTCGCGCGGGATGCGGCCTGATTCACCGCCGCGGCGAATCCGACATTGGTTTCGTTGCGCAATAGCGTGACGGTCGGATGCCTAGACGCGACCGCATCAGCGCTGCGATCACTCGAAGCATTGTCGACGATAATGATCTCGGCACTGCGGCTGCCGAGACCCTTCGGGATCGAGTCCAGGCACGGATCGATCCAGTGTTCGCAGTTGTAGGTGACCATCACGATCGAGATTTCAGGTGTCATCTCAGGCTGATCCGTTCGCCGCTGGCTGGCCACGTTCGCGAATAATGCGTGCCGGAACGCCACCGGCGACACAATTCGGTGGAAGGTCGCGCGTCACGACGGAGCCCGCCGCGACGATCGCGCCGTCGCCAATCCGAGTACCCGCGACGACCACCACATTTGCGCCGAGCCATGTGTTCGCACCGATATGGATGTCGGCCTCGCGCTTAGGCAACTCCATGACCGGACCGTCGCCGGCATCGAAGTCGTAGTCCGACGCCGTGATGAATACGTTCGGCGCCAGCAATGCGTGGTCACCGATCACGATCCGGCCATGGTTGTCGCCGGCCCACAGGCAACTCCATTGCCCGATGTGCGAACCGGCGCCGATGCTGATCCGCTCACCGTTTCGCACCGACACCGTCGGGGACATTCGGACGCCGTCGCCCAGCGCGATCAGATTGGTGCCCGAGGTGTCGTAGCCGAAGAAGTTGGCGAGCTTGCCGAAGCGCGCCCACGTCTGCGGTGACGCAAGTGTGTGCAGGGCACGCTTGCGCCGTTGATCCTTGGTCAACGTGAACCTCCGCGGATGCTGCGGTCCTGGTTCCAGGCACCGGCGGTTCCTTGTGCTGCTCGTCGGCGCGCCGCGAATGCCGCCCATGCGTTCACCGCGGCGTAGACGGCTGCCGCAGGCAGCAAGCGCGGCTGTCGGCGAGCGACTTCACCCCAGCCCGGGCCTGGCGCTCGCAGCTGCCGGCCGAATTCGGCCTGAAGCTGCTGGTTGCCGGCAACGATGCGGATCCGACGTTTGACGAGCGCGCGGATGGTGCGCGGAGCCCGAATCGTGAAGGTCGCGCCGGGCGGATTCACCCGCTCCGCAGGCGCGAAGTGGCTGTAGACGAATCCATCGTCAGAGATCAAGTTCGGGAATTCTCCGAAACGTGCTCGACCGCGTTCGGAAAGCCCATATATGCCGGAACCCAGACTGCTCGTTGTGACATAGCCAGTTCGCGACCAGATCGCGAAATACGCGCGGCTGACAATGCCGCACCCCGATGTATCGACGGTCGGTGTCGGCGAACTGGCGGGAGCGCCGGACTGCAGAGCTTGGGCCACTTTTCGCAGTGAAGCGGTATCGACCACGATGTCGGCATCAAGGTAGATCCGCGGGAAGGTTGTGGCTGCCGCGTCTGCTGCGTTGAGCGCCGCGATCTTCGAAGCCTCGGGTATTTCGAGCACTGTGACGCCCTCATGCTTACCGGCGACGGCAGCGGTCGCATCAGTGCAGCCGTTGCAGACGACGATCACCTCGAATTCGTCGGCACCGGCGTCGGCGAGGAGGGTGCCGAGCGTATTGCCTAGCAGCGATTCCTCATTGTGCGCGGGGATTACGACACTGGCTGACCTCACGACACTTCCCATCGCCTCGCTCACGGATTTGTGATCTTCACGGGACACAGCATCATAGATACCGATCTGTCATTGGACGGGTGCACATCCGGCACGCTAGCTATAACGAGAGCCTTGTCAAAATAGCTAATCTGACCTATGTCTGATCTGTTCGTACAGCGCATCCATCCGATCGACCTTGCGCTCCCACATGCCGATATCTGCGATTCGGCGGCGCGCTCCGTCACCAAGCGAGTGGCGCAGGTCGCGATCATCGACAAGCGTGCCAACAGCCTTGGCCAGATCCGTCGCGTACTGCTCCTCGGTGACCGGCTCAACCCGAATGCCGGACGAGTCGTCGATCGTCGAGCCCGGACCGCCTCGCGCGCTGACGATAGCAGGCAGCCCGTAACTCATCGCCTCGGCGACCACGAGCCCGCCCGGCTCCCGATAGCTCGGAAACAGGAAGATGTCTGCGTCGCGGTAGAACTCATCGACTCGGGTCCTCGGCACTCGGCCGTGCAGAATCACTCGATCCTGCAATCCCAACTCGCTGATCAGCTCACTGCAGGCGCTTCTGTCGATACCTTCGCCGAGGATGTCCAGGACGACCGGCCGGTCCTTGAGCATCGCCATTGCGCGGATCGCGTCGCGCACTCCCTTCGTTCGGACCAGCCGGCCGACGAAGAGTAGGCGGACCGGTGGGGTCCGGTTGTCGCGATCGACGGGGTCCGGTAACTGCGCAATTCCGGTGTCGCTCATCACGACGAAGCAGCGCAGCGGAATACTGGCGAGCAATTGTTCGACGTAGGGGGCAATGCCGACGACGCAGCCGGCCTCTGCGTACGTGCGGCGCAGCCAAGGATCTCGATTCAACCGGGCATGATCGAGCCTGCGTAATGCGACGTACCACGGAGCGGAATCCTCGTCGGCGAATCCGGGCGGAGAGTCGAGGCTTCCGCCGACCGGACCGAGGATGTAAGGGATCCCGAATCCGAGTAGTGGTGAGGGATAGCGCAGCGCAACCGGGCTCAACTGATGGCCAACGTCAAAGTGCTCGCCGCGCGCGAGCGCTTGGCGGATCCAACGGCGAGCCCGCAGATAGAACGGCACGTACGCCGGCTTGAGCATGCTGTTGAGGCGCTCGGCCCGTCCTAGGAGAGGGGGTTCTCGCCACTCGATCACGCGGGCGCCGGGCAGGTGATCGGTCACTGGTGACCGATCGCGCTTGTGATAGGTCAACACGGTCACGTCGTATCGATTGGAGAGTGCGCGTACCCATTGGTACGCGACCCACGGTTCGCCGACGTCATCGTGGCTGCAGGTGGGCGCGATCACTAACACTCGGGTCACACGTAGACGTTAACTGCAAAGGCGCGTCCACACGATCCGAAGCACGGTGTCTGGTACACCTTGCGCGTGGGCGGTAGCGATGGGCTGACTGAGCGTGATGCCGTAAGGCTTCTGGCGAGGCTGCTCGTTTCCAGCCCCTCAGAAGGCGCGGCTCTGCTCGCGCCTCTCTCTCCCTCGGCCGTGTCGACGATCGTGTCGGTGGCACGTGTGCATGGAGTCGAAGCGTGGCTCGCGAAATGCGCTCCGTCCGCGACCGGAGCGTGGCGGCCGCTCGCGGAGCAGCGGTTGGGGTTCCTCGCCGCCCGCACTCGCGACATTGCTGCGCTGCGTGACCTGGACCAGCTGCTCACCGCGCTTGAGTGCCCGTGGGTCGTTCTCAAAGGCCGCGCAGTTGCCGAAGACCTGTATCCGCGGCCGGACATGCGACACAGCGTCGACATCGACTTACTCGTGCCGCCGGCGCGGTTTGCGACGGTGCTGGCAACACTCGAGAGCAACGGCTGGCAGTTGCTGGATCGCAACTGGCCGCTGATCGCCGAGGTCGTCCCGGGTGAGCTGCGCCTGCGATCTACGCGAGGCGATCTGCTCGACCTGCATTGGCACGTGATCCTGATGCCCGAAGTTCGAGCCCGGCTCAACCTGCCGACTGCACATCTGCTCGCCAGACGACGGATTCTCGCATCGGGGCTACCTGCGTTGCATCCGGCAGATCAGCTCGTTCACCTCGGTGTGCATGCGGCGTCATCCGGCGCTAACCGATTGATGTGGCTCCTCGACGCGGGCCTTGCCGCTCGCCGAGTAACAGACTGGAGCGAGGTCGAACTGGCCTCACGTGCGGCGCGCGCCGGTCATCAACTTGCGCTCGTTCTCAGTCGAGCGAGCCGAGCATTAGGAACTCCCGCGCCGCGGTCCGCGCTGGCGAATATGGGCGCCGGTCCGGTTTGGCGCGCCCTGTGCCAGTTGGTGGACTGGCGAAGCCCGCCGCCGTTGCGACCGGACGATCCGGCCCTCGCGCGCTCGATGGCTCGCTCGGTGCGCGACACCACCGCGGCCAGCCTGGTCGAGTTCGCTCGGCACGGAACAGCGTGGTTTCGTGCCGGCGGCGTCCGTGCTCGCGATTGGGCTTCGCTGCTCGATCCGCGAAACGCTGGAAGCCTGTTGCACGTCAGCGACGACGAGACGGCCCGGCAGCATTATCTGCGGATCGTGGCGGCGTCAGGCTGATCCGCGTTGAGCGAGGCCGCGAGCAGTTGCGCCAGAACGGGCGCTTCGTCATATTCAGCGCGCAACACGCGGGCGTGACGGACCAATTCCACGACTGCGTGAAAGCTTGCCTCGGCATTGCGGTAGTGGTTGAACGACCGGGTGAGCAGTTCACCGACGGCGTCGCCGCGGCGTGCTGGCTCCAGTCGGCACTCGCCCGGAGCACGGCGCGCAAGAACGAGGTCGGCGACGACGCCACCGGCTTTGTCGACAGCCCCGAAGTATGTGGCAGGCAGGCACCGTTCGCGTCCGGGCGGCGGCGGGTCGCCGGGTAGATCGAGGACGGGCCATACGTCCGCGCCGAGGCCTAACGGGCGGGGGAAGGGTGTCACGTGCCCGGTGTCGCGATTGATCGCGAGTGTCTCGTCCGATACGTACCCGAAACCGGCGCGGACCAGTGCGGCCACCAATGTCGTCTTGCCCAGTCCACTGCGGCCGGGAATTGCAATGAGCCCGCGTGGGCCGGAAACGACTCCGGCGTGCATACACAGCAGGTTGGAGTGTGTAACCGCGAGTCGGGTCAGTTCGGCGAGAGCTTCGGGCAGCGAACTGACGGTTACCTGGAGATCAGCCGGTGTGTCGGTGCGATCGAAGCCATCGAGGTCTTTCGCCAGCGCGTCAGGAACGGCGATCGTCAAATCGAGCACTCGCATTGCGACGGTTTTCTGCACAGGACCCGACACTACGGAGCGGAGTTAGCTGATGACCGCTCGACGAGGTACGCACGTTCCTCGAGGTCGTCAATCGCGATGCGGACATCCCCGTCGAGGCTCCCGGCGGGCAGCCCGTATACGGCGGCGAGCCGCTGCGCGATCTCGTCGACCGTGAGCTCTCCATCAGCCAGTCGCCACACATCGGCAGCAGATGGATTTAGCACCAGCACTTCATTGATATCGGGACGGTACAGGCAAATATCGTCGTCTAGATCTTCGACAACTACTACCGAAGCTGGCACTGGACGCTCGAGCACGGAGGGAAGCGTACGGCGAAGAGTCTGCCTGTGACACCCCCTGTGCGAATTTGCAACGGCGCGTCCAATTCGCTAGTGGTTCGCGTGGCGTTATGGCTCTGTTGGGTCTACGCTGCGACAGTGTTATAACCAGATGACATGTGGGGGGAAGCGCTATGAATGAGAATCTAACGTCGGCGCAGACGGAGGGCGGCCTTAGCCGTCGCCAGATGCTTCGACGCGGCGCGACTATCGGCGCTGCCGCCGCGTGGACGATTCCGCTCGTTCAGGTGGTCTCGATGACTCCTGCCCACGCCGATTCGCCGAGTGTTCCCGGTGGTGGAGGCGGCGGAGGCGGCGGTGGCGGCGGTGGCGGCGGAGGAGGCGGCGATCACGGCAGCGGCGGAGGAACCACTCCACCAGCAACACACCCGCAGACAAGTCACGCGCCCGCAAGTCACGCGCCGGCGGCGAACGTGCCTGGGGGAAATGCGCCCGCAGCCATAGCGCCCGCGGTCACCACCACCGCCACCGGCGAGCTGGCCTCGACCGGCACGGCGGTTCCGGTCGCTCCTACAGTTGGCCTCGGTGCCGCTGCGATCGCATTGGGCGCTGGAGCGTTGGCCGCAGCGCACATTCGCGGTAATAAGTCAGACGCCGCCTCGGCCGACACTGAGTAGTTCCATCCACTTAACGCACGACGGCAGGCGACCACGCCTGAGGAATCAGCATCCTCGGCGTGCCGCTGCCGTCGGCGCGAACTGACCACACGTCGTCCACCGCCGCCTGAGATCCGGTGCGCGACAGGCCGTACATGACATTGGCATCGTCGAGCCATTCGACCTGATCGTCGACGCTGCGAGTTTCCGCCAGCGGTATTACCCTGCCCGACGCAACGTCGTAGTCGACGAGCCGCCACTTGCCCACCGGCAGATTTCCTCTTTGCTTGTAGACGATCTGCTTGCCGTCCGGCGACAGAGACGGACATTCGGCGTCTTCGTGCAGTGTGACGATCCTTCGCTCTGAGATGCTGCCGCGCACCAGCCACGTGTGCTTGGACCATTCGACGGTGGCGTAGAACGTGTCATCGTCGGCGGCGAACGTAACTCCCCAGTAGTTGCGGTCGATCGGTTTGATGATCTCGCCCTCGTGCACGAGCGTGAAGTCCTCGAGGCTGCCGAGTGTTTTGCCGCCGACCGGCGTGATCACCGTTCGGGTCGAGAACGACGACCCGGCATACGAGTCGCCAGAGGTGAAGCTGGTGGTCGCGGCGAAGTTGCCGTCGCGCGAGAGCCGTGCCCGGCTCGGTATACCGGTCAGTGGCAATGTGTCGGTCGGCTCGAACTTGTTGTTGAGCACGTGCGCCGCGTACGTCGTGACGACGCCACGATCCGACGACAGACACAGGACGTTCTTCGGCGTCGCGTAGACGCGATCGCACGAGGTGCCCGTGACGGCCCGTGGTCCGGCCGGATCGCTCATCGCGACCATGGCCACCATGCCGTAGGACGTCCCGAGCGCCGTGTTGCGAAAGACGATGTGCGGCTGCTTCTCAAGTGCCGCAAGCGAAGTCTGGGAGACAGGGCTCGCGTGCTGGGCAACGTCGTCCTGATGATGACGCGCGCTGATCAGGTAGCCGACGGCAGCGCCGAGCGCGAGTATGCAGACCGCACCCAGGATGGCCAGCCGGGCCCGCATGCTCACGCTGTTCGCGTCCTGTCGACACCGCGGATGATCAACGCGGCGATCGGTATGCAGAGCAGCAGAATCGGGCAGAACCACCGGATGGTGCTCTGCAGGCCGATCTGGCTCCACATCGCGCCGACCACGAGGGAGGAGACGAACGCCGCGAGCGCGACGAACGTCTGGGCCGTGGCGATGCTGCTCGTACGTATGGACGGCTCGACGGCCCGGCTGGCGAGTGCGGACAGGATGCCGTCCGTGGCGCCGTAGTACGTGCCCAGCAGCACCAGGCAGCCGATCGACAGCACCGGGCCTGATATCGGGCCGGATGCGCACAGGTAGCTGCCGAGCAGGGCGACGTGCCCACCGATGAACACCTTGGCGCGTCCGATCCGATCGGCGAGCCGGCCGAGCGGCACCGCGACGATCAAATACGACACATTCATTCCAACCATGAGCAGCGCGTAATAGTTATTCGCCAAATTGTCGCGTAATTGCAAAGCCAGGTAAAGAAATGCATCGCCGACGGTCACCAGGCCGAGCAGGGTGGCCGCACCGAGCAATCGAGCCACTTGCGGATTCGCGAGATGGCGAAATGTCACCTTGCCCGGTTTCGCCGAGTCGGACCGGTTGGCCTGCCGCCTGGGTCGCAGATCGGGAACGACCAGCAGCAGTACGGCGACGCCGATGACGGCGAATCCGAGCGAGACGACGAATACGGCGTGAAAGCCGTCGACGACGACGGTCAGGATCCAGAACGCGATCAGGGGGCCGATCGCTGCGCCCAGGCTGTCGAGGGAGCGGTGCACGCCGTACGCGCGCCCCAGCGTCTCCGGCGGTGAAGAAGCGGCGATCAGCGAGTCTCGCGGTGCTGTGCGCAGTCCCTTGCCGAGCCGATCGCCGGTGATGACGAAGCTGATGGCACCGAGACTCTGCGCGAACAGCAGGGCGACGCGGCTGATCGCCGAGACGAAATAGCCGACGAACGCTACCCATTTCGGGTGATCGGCCCGGTCGGAGATCCAGCCGCCGAAGATGCGTACGACCGCGCTGATCCCGTTGTAGAGGCCGTTGACGAAACCGAATGCCTGCGGGGAAAGGCCCACAACGAAGATCAGATACTTCGGCAGAACCGCATTCACCGATTCCGTCGAGATGTCGGTGAACATGCTCACGACCCCGAGCAGCACGACCGTACCGGCCACGCGCTGCTTGACCTTGCGTGCCCCGCGCCGCTCGTTCGTCGGGCGGTCGCGCAGAGTCAGATACACGAGCCCCCCCACATTGGATTCGTCGTAAGATCGAGACGCGCCGTATTGTAGGCGTGAATTCAGTGAGTGGTCATTTCTTGGATATACCGCCGCTTACTGGGGGGTTTATCGCGGGGGGAGCAAGCGTACTATGGGAACTCATAAGCGGCGTGCCGGCGTGGTGCTGGCTGTGGCCTTCGCGCTGGCCGCAGCGTCGGCGTGCACGTCGACGCATCACAGCGCCGACGCGCCTGCATCGGTGTCGAGCCCGCCCCTGACCTCGGCGGCCGCACGGTCAAGTTCGACAACACCAGCCGGGCCTACGACGACGAAACCGCCCGCACCGAGCGGTTCGCGCAACGGTCCCGTCCGGCCGTCGTCTGCGCCGACCAGTCCGGGAGGCGCCGAGGGTGCCACGGAGGGTGCGGTCGGCGAGTGCAAGATCACGTCGTCCGAAACGGTGGCGTCGGCCTACGGCGGCAAGATCGGCTCGGAGTCAGCGGGCACCAGTGGCATCGGCAATCCGATCTGCCAATTCAGCCTCACCAAGTCGAATGCGGCAGCGCCCGGACACGTCTCGATAACCGTGAACGCGTCGATGAGCGCGGCCGCCTTCGCCAAGCTCAGGAAGCAGGCGCAAGGCGCGGTCACGGTGCAGGGCATCGGCGACAACGCGTTCTACATTCCGGGCACCGCGACGATGCAGTTCATCAAGGGACGCACGGCGGTTGTGATCCAGGCCGATCTGCGGTTGCCGCACGGAATGCCGCCGATGCCGATTCGGGTGCGCGCCGACACGGCCACTCTTGCCAGACTGATCGCCGCCGACCTCTGAGGCGCGTCAGACGGACTGCGTAAGCTAGAGGCATCCCCTCCGTCAGCGCGAATCGGGGATTGTTGTGCTGCCTGCCGTAAGGATCTTCGCTGGTCATGACCTTCTCCGGACTGCTTGATGCCGCGCTGCTCGACCCGGCGCTCGCCACGGCGCGAGAGTCGATCGGGACGCCGTCGCTGACGGTCAGTGGGCCCGCGGCATTGAGACCGTTCGTCGTGGCGGCCGTTGCGCGCGAGCGAACGGTTCTCGCCGTCACCAGCACGGGCGCCGAAGCCGAAGACCTCGCCGCGGCCCTGCGCTGCCTGCTGCCGCCGGACACCGTGGCCGTCTACCCCGGTTGGGAGACGTTGCCGCACGAGCGGCTCTCGCCACGTGCCGACACGGTCGGGCAGCGGCTGGCCGTGCTGCGGCGCCTGGCGCATCCGTCCGACGACGATCCGACGACCGGACCGCTCTCGGTGGTGGTCGCGCCCATCCGGTCGGTACTTCAACCGCAGGCGCCCGGCCTCGGCGACCTCGAGCCGGTCGAACTGCACGCCGGTGACGCCGGCCGCGAGCTCACCGACATCGTCGCCGACCTGGTGGGCGCCGGCTACGCGCGTACCGAACTGGTCGAGAAGCGCGGCGACTTCGCCGTGCGTGGCGGAATCCTCGACGTCTTCCCGCCCACCGAGGAGCACCCGCTGCGGGTCGAGTTCTGGGGCGACGAGGTCGAAGAGATCCGTTACTTCAAGGTGGCCGACCAGCGCTCGCTGGAGGTGGCCGAGCACGGGCTGTGGGCCGCCCCCTGCCGCGAGCTGCTGCTGACGCCGGACGTCCAGGCGCGCGCGGCGAAGCTGCTCGGCGAGCATCCCGAACTCGCCGAACTGCTCGATCCGATCAGCCGGGGCGAGGCCGTCGAGGGCATGGAGGCGCTGGCGCCGGTGCTCGTCGACGACCTGCAACTCGTGCTGCACGGGCTGCCCGCCGGATCGCACGTGATCGTCTGCGACCCGGAAAGGGTGCGCACCCGCGCCGCCGACCTGGTGCGTACGTCCGAGGAATTCCTCGCTGCGTCCTGGGCGGTGGCGGCCGGTGGTGGTAAGGCGCCGGTCGACCTGGCAGCGGCGTCGCTGCACTCGATCGACGAAGCGCGCGCCGACGCCACGCAGCTCGACCTGCCGTGGTGGGGCATCACGCAGCTCGGCGCCGAGATCACCAGCGCGTTCGAGATGGCGCCGTCCTTCGCCGGCGACACCGATGCCGCGATGAACGAGATGCGGCAGTGGACGCGCGACGGGTGGCGCGTGGTTCTCGTCTTCGACGGGCACGGCACGGCCGATCGCGCCGTCGAGCGTCTCGCCGCTGCCGAGGTGCCCGGCCGCTTGGTGCCGGCCGTCGATGCCGAGCCGGGCATCGTGCTCGTCACCACAGGACGCCTGGACGGCGGCCTGGTCGCGCCGTCGTTGAAGATCGCGCTCCTCACCGAGGCCGACCTGACCGGCCAGCGCGGCTCGCTCACCAAGGACACGTCGCGCATGCCGAGCCGGCGGCGCAACGCCATCGACCCGATCCTGCTGCAGCCCGGCGACTTCGTGGTGCACGAGCAGCACGGCGTCGGCAAGTACGTCGAGATGGTGCGGCGCACCATCAACGGCGGCGAGCGCGAATACCTGATCATCGAGTACGCACCGGCGCGTCGCGGCCAGCCGGGCGATCGGCTGTTCGTCCCGACCGACTCGCTCGACCAGGTCACCAAGTACGTCGGTGGCGAGTCGCCGTCGCTCAACCGCCTCGGCGGCACCGACTGGGCCAAGACGCGCGGACGCGCACGCAAGGCGGTCAAGGAGATCGCGGCGCAGCTGATCCGCCTCTACAGCGCGCGAATGGCGACGAAGGGTTTTGCGTTCAGCGCTGACACACCGTGGCAGCGGGAACTCGAAGACGCGTTTCCCTACGTCGAGACGCCCGATCAGCTCGCGGCGATCGACGAGGTCAAAGCCGACATGGAAAAGTCGCTGCCAATGGACCGCATCATCTGCGGCGACGTCGGGTACGGCAAGACCGAGGTCGCCGTCCGGGCGGCGTTCAAAGCGGTGCAGGACGGCAAGCAGGTGGCCGTCCTGGTACCCACGACGCTGCTCTCGCACCAGCACCTGTCGACGTTTCGCGAGCGAATGGCGCAGTTCCCGGTCCAGGTCCGCGAGCTGTCGCGGTTCACCGCGCCGTCCGATGTCGAGGCCACGCTGGCCGGAATCGCCGACGGCAGCGCCGACATCGTCATCGGCACGCACCGAATCCTGCAGCAGACGGTGCGCTTCAAGAATCTCGGCCTGGTGATCGTCGACGAGGAGCAGCGCTTCGGCGTCGAGCACAAGGAGTACCTCAAGTCGCTGCGCACGGCAGTGGACGTGCTGACGATGTCGGCCACGCCCATCCCGCGCACGCTGGAGATGTCGCTGACCGGCATCCGCGAGATGACCACGATCCTGACCCCGCCCGAGGAACGCCACCCGATCCTGACGTTCGTCGGGGCGCACGATCCGCGCCAGATCGCGGCGGCCGTCCGCCGTGAACTGCTACGCGACGGGCAGGTCTTCTACATCCACAACCGCGTCGAGTCGATCAACCGTGCTGCGCAGCGCCTCGCCGACCTGGTGCCCGAGGCGCGAATCGCCGTCGCGCACGGGCAGATGGGCGAAGATGCGCTCGAGCAGGTCATGATCGGCTTCTGGGAGAAGCGCTATGACGTCCTCGTCTGTACGACGATCGTCGAGTCCGGCCTGGACATTCCCAACGCCAACACGCTGATCGTCGAACGTGCCGATACATTCGGGCTTTCCCAGCTGCACCAGTTGCGCGGGCGCGTGGGGCGCGCGCGCGAGAGGGGCTACGCGTACTTCCTCTACCCGCCGGAGAAGCCGCTGACCGAAACCGCCTACGACCGGCTGGCCACCATCGCCCAGCACACCGAACTCGGCGGCGGCATGGCCGTCGCCATGAAGGACCTGGAGATTCGCGGATCCGGCAACCTGTTGGGCGGCGAGCAGTCGGGCCACATCGCGGGTGTCGGCTTCGACCTGTACGTGCGCCTCGTCGGCGAGGCGGTGGCCGAATTCCGCGGCGATGCGGGTGAGGCTGAAGCAGCCGACGTGAAGGTCGATCTGCCGGTCGATGCGAACCTGCCGGTCGAGTACCTGCCGGGGGAGCGGTTGCGGCTCGAGGCCTACCGGGCGCTCGCCGGTGCCACCACTGACGAGGCCGTCGACGCGGTGCGCGCCGAACTGGTCGACCGTTTCGGCCCGGTGCCTGGACCGGTCGAGAACCTGCTGGCCGTCGCCCGGTTCAAGGTGCTGTGCCGTCGCTATGGCGTCACCGAAGTGTCGCTGCAGGGCTCGTCGGTGCGCTTCTCCCCGCTCGATCTTCCCGAGTCCGCGCAGATCAGGTTGCGCCGCGTCTACGACAAGTCGCTGTACAAGCAGGCGGCGGGCACGGTTGCGGTGCCGCGTCCGAAGGGCGTCGTCAAGCCGGACGGCACGTTCGCGGTCGCGAACTTCGGCGGTGAGCCACTGCGCGACATCGCGCTGCTCACCTGGTGCGGCGAGGTACTGGAGCAGGTCGTCGGATCGAAAGTCGGCGCCGCCGCCCGCTGACGCGAGTTGTCATACCTTCGGCGGTCCTGGGTGCGTCCCAGGTATGACCGCCGCAGATCGTTGCAATCCGACGCCGTGCTCGAGTCCGCGCCGGCACGCGGTTGATCATCTCTGCCGACGCCGCGACGGGTCGCGGATCCAGCAGAGATGATCAAGAGCCTGGGCGCGCCGAACCCGCGATTTGCGACTCGGTATGACAACTCGCGAAAGGGTGCGCAGCGATCAGGGCACCAGCACGATCCGGCCGCGCACACCGCCCTTGGCGAGCAGCGCGTGCGCGGTGGGCGCCTCGGCGAGCGGCAGAGTCTCGGCGACGCGCAACGTCAACGCGCCGGCATCGACGAGCCTGCTCAGCTCCGCGAGCCGCGCGCCGTCGGCGTGGATCGACTCGATGTGCACGGTGATGCCGCGCTGACCCGTCGGCGGATCGAGCGGAACCAGCGTCACGTGTCCCCGCCGTCGCGAATGGCCGCGAACGTCGCCGGGCCCTGCACGGCGGCGTCCACCGCTCCGTCGACACCGTCGGGGAAGACGTTGCGCACCGTGGCGGCAAGATCGTCCGAACGCGGCAGGAATGTGCGGGCTCCCCACGCGCGCACGATGGACTCGTCGGACGGGCTTGCCACGGCCACGACGTGCAGGCCGCGCCGGGCGCCGAGTTCGACGAGATAACCGCCGACGGCGCCCGCGGCACCGGGAACGAGCAGGGTCTGCCCGGGTTTGAAGTCAATCAGGTCGAGTGCCTGATCAGCGGTGAGCGCGTTCAGCGGCAGGGTGGACGAGGCGATCAGGTCGGCACTTCGCGGTGCCGGCGCGAACGCGGCGGCATCGAACACGAGGTATTCGGCGTAGCTGCCGAGCCCCGCATCGAGCACATCGCGCAGCCCGATCACCTCGTCGCCCACCGCGAAACCGGTGACATCGGCGCCCAGCGCATCGACCGTGCCCGCGACGTCCCAGCCGATGCCGACACCATCGCGATGCCGGACGATGCCGCCGAGGGCGGTCATCGTGCCGTCGCGGGTGATTTCGTCGACGGGATTCACCGCCGCCGCCGCGACCTTGATGCGTAGCTGGCCCGGCCCTGGTTCGGGCGTGGGGACGGTGACGATCTGGAGTGCCTCCGGCCCACCGTATTGACGTACGACTATCGCGCGCATGGCGTTCCTCTCTGTTTGTCGTCCGACGATGTTCGCCCGCGGTACTCTCCATTGGGAAGTAGGCACCTAGTAGTGCGTAACAGACACAGAGGAGAGCTCATGGCCACCGCCACGGCAAGCCGGCGCCGTCATCGGGCCCGCCAGGAATACGACGCGTTCCTTGCTGTCTGCCCGAGCCGTCAGCTACTCGACCGGCTCACCGACAAGTGGGTGACGCTGATCCTGGCTGCGCTCGCCGACGGCGAGCAGCGCTACAGCGAGCTCTCGCGCACCATCGCCGGGGTCAGCCAGAAGATGCTGACCCAGACGCTGCGCAACCTCGAGCGCGACGGCATCCTGATCCGGTCGATCACCCCGGCGGTGCCGGTTCGGGTGTCCTACCGGCTCACCCCACTCGGCCGCTCGTTGCTGCCCGTCGTCAAGGCGGTCAAGGACTGGGCCGAGCAGCACATGCCAGCAGTGCAGGCCGCCCGCGACCACTATGACCTCGCGGCGGGCCCGGCTCGCAGCCCGTCCGAGCGCGCATGAGAGTCTGTGCTCGGGTATCTACCAACGCAGCGGGAGACTGGATCGACGTGAGCCTTCGCAAGATCGGCGCCTTCGGCGTCGCTGTTCTCGCTCTGGCCGGGCTGAGCGCATGCGAGACCAAGGCGGGCGCCGCCGCGGTCGTCGACGGTAACCGCATCAACCAGTCAGACGTCAACAAGTACGTCGATCCCGCCTTCACGCTGCCCACCCCGTCCGGCACGAGCCAGGCGCAGGAGCCGCCGCGCATCATCGTGCTGAACACGATCATCGAAGACCGCCTCATGACGGCCCTGCTCAAGTCGAAGAACGCCATGCCGAGCGACGCCGAACTGCATGCGCTGCACGACGAGGCGTTCGCCGTGCAGCTCAACATCCAGCAGACCGGCACGCAGGCCGACGACGCATTGCGCGGCGCGCTCGACCACAGCGGGCTGAGGCCGGGCTTCGCCGACGTGTTCGTGCGCGGCCTCGAGCTCAAGCAAGCCGTCATCGACAAGATCCAGGCGCGCCAGCAGAGCGACATCGCCGACGCGGTCAAGAAGCTCGACATCCCGGTCAGCGTCAATGGCCGCTACGGCTCCTGGTCGGCCAAGGACGCCTCGCTGGTCGACTATGCGCCGCCGGACTTCATCAAGCTCGGCACGCCGACTGCCACCTCGAATGCCCCCTCGCCCGGCTGAGTTCGCAGGGTCGCCGTTGCTGCAGGCGGTGGGCGTGATGGACCAGTTGCGCTCACCCGGTGGATGCCCCTGGGACGCCGCGCAGACCCACCGCTCGCTGGCGCAGTATCTCCTCGAGGAGACGTACGAGACGCTCGAGGCGATCGAGACCGGCGACATGGCGTTGCTGCGCGAGGAGCTCGGCGACCTGCTGCTTCAGGTGCTCTTCCACGCCCGGCTCGCGCAGGAGCTGCCCGAGGCCGAAGGTTTCGGCATCGACGAGGTCGCCGCCGACCTCGTCGCCAAGTTGGTGCACCGCCATCCGCACGTCTTCGCCGAGACGTCCGTCGAGAGCGCCGATGAGGTCAACGAGAACTGGGAGCGCCTCAAGGTCGCCGAGAAGGGCCGGACGTCATTGGCCGACGGCGTGCCGATGAGCCAGCCCGCCCTTGCGCTGGCGGCCAAACTGGTGTCGCGGACGAGCCGGGCCGGCGTCCACGTCGAGGTGGCCGGCAACGAGGCGGGCAACGACATCGGCGAGCGGCTGATGGCCGTTGTGCGCGATGCGGTCGCCGCAGGCGTCGACCCCGAGTCGGCGTTGCGCGATACCGCTCGGGCTTACCGCGACGCCGTCGTCGAGGCCGAAGCCGATATCGAGTAGCAACCGCGGGCAGGATGAGCCGCATGACCAATCGCACCGAGCCGCCCTACGAGGCTGACGAGAAGACGACCCTGCTGGCCTACCTCGACTTCCACCGGGACACGCTCGCCTGGAAGGTGGAGGGCCTCACGGCCGAGCAACTCGCCGCTCGCGCCGTGCCCACGTCCACACTGTCGCTGCTCGGCCTCGTCCGGCACCTCGCCGAGGTCGAGCGTGGCTGGTTCGACCGGGTTTCGGGCCGATCGCGACCCGGCATCTACTTCACCGACGCCGAGCCCGATCTCGACCTCGACGGTGCGATCGCCGACGACGACGTCGTGCGCCAGGCATTCGCCGACTGGCAGGCCGAGATCGAGTTCGCGCGCGAGGTATGTGCCCGCACGCCGCTTGAGGCGACGTATCCGGACAAGCGGAGCGGGAGCCCTATAACGCTGCGCTGGGTTCTGCTGCACATGCTTGAGGAGTACGCGCGCCACAACGGCCACGCGGACCTGTTGCGCGAAGCCATCGACGGCGCAACCGGCGAGTAGATCCGAGCGATCGCGGCCGGCGGGCACCCTTCGGCGGGGCGGTCCGGGCGACCGAGCCAGGCCGGTTAGGCTCATTCGCGATCACGCAGATTAGTGGAAGGACGATCCCGTGGCCACGATCGATGCCGTCGGAGCGCGCGAGATCCTCGACTCGCGCGGCAACCCCACCGTCGAGGTTGAGGTTGCCCTGGCCGATGGCACGTTGAGCCGCGCCGCAGTGCCCAGTGGCGCATCGACCGGCGCGTTCGAGGCTGTCGAGATCCGCGATGGGGACGAACGCTACGGGGGTAAGGGCGTCCGCAAGGCGGTGGCCGCGGTGCTCGACACGATCAACCCGGAGCTGGTTGGATTCGAGGCCAGCGATCAGCGCCTGGTCGACGCCGCGCTGAACGACCTCGACGGCACGCCCGACAAGAGCAGGCTCGGCGCCAACGCCATCCTCGGCGTCTCGCTCGCCGTCGCCAAGGCGGCTGCCGATTCCGCCGACCTGCCGCTGTTCCGCTACCTGGGCGGCCCGAACGCGCACCTGCTGCCCGTCCCGATGTTCAACATCCTCAACGGTGGCGCACACGCCGACTCCAATGTGGACATTCAGGAGTTCATGATCGCGCCCATCGGCGCGCCGACATTCTCCGAGGCCCTGCGCTGGGGAGCCGAGGTGTACCACGCGCTGAAGTCGGTGCTCAAGACGAGGGGTCTTGGCACCGGACTCGGCGACGAAGGCGGTTTCGCGCCGAATCTCGCTTCCAACCGCGAAGCCCTCGACCTGATTGTCGAGGCGATCGGTGCCGCGGGCATGCGCCCGGGCGCCGACGTCGCGCTGGCGATCGACGCGGCCGCCAGCGAGTTCTACAAGGACCAGGCCTACCAGTTCGAAGGCGTTGCCCGAACCGCCGAGGAGATGGTCGGCTACTACGAGCAGATGATCAACGCATATCCCATCGTCTCGCTGGAGGACCCGCTCGCCGAGGACGACTGGGCGGGCTGGAAGGCGCTGACCGACCGGGTCGACGAGGCAGTGCAGATCGTCGGCGACGACCTGTTCGTCACCAACCCCGAGCGAATCCGCCGCGGCATCGAACAGGGCACGGCGAACGCGCTGCTGGTGAAGGTGAACCAGATCGGCACGCTCACCGAGACGTTCGAGGCGGTCGATCTGGCCCACCGCAACGGCTACCGGTGCATGATGTCGCACCGCTCGGGCGAGACCGAAGACACCACGATTGCCGACCTCGTCGTCGCGATGAACTGTGGCCAGATCAAGAGCGGCGCGCCCGCACGCAGCGAACGCGTCGCCAAGTACAACCAGCTGCTGCGCATCGAAGAGGAACTCGACGACGCGGCGCGCTATGCCGGTGCGGGCGCCTTCCCGCGTTTCGAGCCAGCTGCGACGTGAGGATGAAGCGAGCCGGCATACGCCGCCGCGGCATCACAGGCCGGGCGCTGGTGCTCGGCGCGGTCATCGTGCTGCTCGTGGTGGTACTTGCCGCGCCGCTGCACCGCTACCTCTCCTCGCGCAGCGCGCTCGCCCAGGCCGAGCAGCAGCGCCGGCAGAGCCAGAGCCAGCTGGCCGAACTGCGCCAGCAGCTCAAGCAGTGGAACACCCCGGCCTACATCGAGCAGCAGGCGCGCAGCCGGCTGCAGTACGCAATGCCCGGCGACACCGTCTACGTCGTCGTGCGGCCGGGCCAGAAATCCAGCCTCAGCTCCCAGACTCAGCAGCGGACGGCGCCGGTGCGCGTGCCGGGCGGAACCTGGAACCAGCGACTCTGGGGCAGTGTGCTGACCGCAGATTCAGCACCGTGACCATCTCGTCCGCAGATCGGGCGATCGTCGCCAAGCAGTTAGGACGAGAGCCACGCGCCATCAGGGCCGTCGCACACCGCTGCGCGTGCGGCAATCCCGACGTCATCGAGACCTCGCCGCGGCTGCCCGACGGCACGCCGTTCCCGACGCTGTACTACCTCACCTGCCCTCGAGCCGCGGCGGCGATCGGCACGCTCGAGTCGTCCGGGCTGATGCGCGAGATGACCGCTCGCCTCAAGGCAGACGACGACCTTGCCGCCGCCTACCGAACGGCGCACGAGTCCTACCTCGCCCGGCGTGAGCAGATCGCCGAGGTAGCCGAGATCGACGGCGTCAGCGCCGGTGGCATGCCCAATCGGGTGAAGTGCCTGCACGTGCTCGTCGGCCATTCGCTGGCGGCCGGCCGCGGGGTCAATCCGCTCGGTGACGAGGCGCTTGACCTGCTCGAGCCGTGGTGGACGTCCGGGCCGTGCGTGTATGAGTGACCGGGTAGCCGCGATCGATTGCGGCACGAACTCGATTCGCCTGCTGATCGCTGATCCGAGCGCTGCCGGCACGCTGGTCGACGTCGTGCGCGAGATGCGGATCGTGCGGCTCGGCCAGGGTGTCGACCGCACCGGTCGGCTGGCCGCAGACGCGATCGAGCGCACCCGGCTCGCCCTGGTCGACTACGCCGAACTGGTCGACCGGCACAACGCTTCGGCCGTCCGTATGGTGGCCACGAGCGCCACCCGCGATGCCGCCAACCGTGACGACTTCACCTCCATGGTGGCCGCCGTGCTGGGCGTCGAGCCCGAGGTGGTCACCGGCGCCGACGAAGCGGGCCTGTCGTTCGTCGGTGCCATGGCCGGACTGCCCGATGTGCGCGCGCCGTTATTGGTGGCTGACATCGGCGGCGGATCGACCGAGCTGGTGCTCGGTGCGCCCGGCGATGCCACGTTGCGCGCGCACAGCATGGACGTCGGATGCGTGCGCATGACCGAGCGGCACCTGCACGACGATCCGCCGACGCACGCGCAGGTGGCGGCGATGGTGGCCGATATCCGGGCCGCGATCGCCGAGGCATCGAGCGACGTGCCGATCCGGCAGGCGGCCACGTTCGTCGGCGTTGCCGGCACCGTCACCACGCTGGCCGCGATCGTGCACGGCCTTTCGGTCTATGACGCCGGCGTGATCCACGGACTGGCGATGTCCGCCGAAGAGGTGCACGACGTCGCCGGCGAATTGCTGTCGATGACACATGCGCAGCGTGCGGCGCTACCGGTCATGCATCCGGGACGCGTCGACGTCATCGGTGGCGGCGCCGCGATCCTGCGCGAACTCGTCGACGCGGTGGGCGTCACCGAGGTGATAGCCAGCGAGCACGACATCCTCGACGGCATCGCCCTCGGCCTGCTCAAGCACTGATCAGCAGCCCAGCGCCTGGGCTGGCCTCGTGGGCGACCGCCTGGTGACCGGAGCGTTCCGCAGCCGCGCCGGCGGTGGCCGGCTGAATCGCTCCTTCCGGCGCGATCGATTCGCCTTACTTGACGGAGCCTGCGGTCAGGCCGCCCACCAGGTACTTCTCGATCACCGCGAACAGGATCACGACCGGCAAGATCGCGATGATCGACGCAGCCATCAGCTCGTTCCAGTGCTGGGTGTACTGCGTGACGTAGTTGCTGATGCCGACGGTCAGCGGTTTGCGGCTGTCGGTCTGGATCAGGATCAGCGCCACGACGTACTCGTTCCAGGCCGCGATGAACGTGAAGATGACCGCGGTGATCAGCCCGGGCAATGTCAGCGGAAGCATGATCCGCAGCAGGGTGCCGATCCGCCCGGCACCGTCCAACTGCGCAGCCTCCTCGACCTCGACCGGGATCGAGGAGAAGAAGCCGTGCAGGATCCAGATGGCGAAGGCGAGGTTGAACGCGGCGTCGACGATGATGATGGCCATGTAGGTGTCGACGAGGTTTGCCTCGAAGAATTCGCGGTAGATGCCCACCACCAGCGACGTGGGCGCGAACATCTGCGTGATCAGCACGAGGAACAGGAACGCCGCGCGGCCGGGGAAGCGCCGGCGCGCCGTGCAATACGCGGCGGGGATCGAGACGATGACGACGATCGCGGTCGCCGACACGCTGATGATCAGCGACGACTTGAGCCAGTTGCGAAAGGCCTGCTGGCCGAGGATGTCGTTGAAGATCGAGAAGTGCCAATGGCCCGGCCAGTAGTGCGGCGGCGTGTGCTCGATCTCGTCGTTCGGGCGGACGGCGTCGAGCAGCATGACCGAGTAGGGGGCGAGGAAGAACGCCGCGAGCAGCAGGCCGACGAAGCTGAGCCAGACCTGGCGCATCCGCCCGCGTCGGCGGCGCCGCACCGGCGCAGGCGCGGAGACCTCGTCGGGGGCGACATCAACGGCGCTCATGAAGCCTCCTCTCGCCAGTTCACCGTGCGCAGGTACACCAGCACGGCCACGAAGATGACCACGAGGTTGAGCAGGCTCATCGCGGCGGCCATGCCGACACTCTGTTCGGGTAGCACGTTCATCAGCTTGTACGCGTACGTCACCGAGGTGTCGTGCTTCGCGCCGCCCTGCCCGGTGGTCAGCGTGTAGATGATCGGGAACGAGTTGAACACGTAGATCATGTTGAGCACGGCGGCTACCAGCAACGCCGGCCGCAGCAGGGGAAGCGTGATCGTGCGGTAGGCCTGCCATGGCCCCGCACCATCGATACGCGCCGCCTCCATGACATCGGTCGGGATGGCGTTCAGACCGGCCAGGAAGACGTATGCGGTGAACGGCAGCGACACGAAGATGCCGACCACGATCATCGACGGCAGGATCCACTTGTCGTCGTCGAGGAAGTACGTCTGCTTGTTGGTGATGTGCAGCCAGATGAACAGCCGGCTCAGCAGCCCGTAGTCGCCGGCGTAGAGGATGCGAAACAGCTGGCTGGTCATGACGAGCGAGGCCGCCCACGGGACGATCAGTGCCCACCGCACCAGCCGCCGTCCGAAGAATTCCTTCGAGAGGAACTGGGCGAGGGCGAGGCTCAGCACGATCGTGATCACGACGACGGACACGACCCAGATGGCCGTGTTCTGCATGACGTGCAGGACGACGGGTTTGTGCAACGTGTCGAAGAGCCGCCGGAAGTTGCCGCTCCCGGCCGAACCGGTCGCCCGGCCGTAGCGGGTGTAGTTCGTCGTCGACGCCTTGACCAGCACGATGGCCGGGTAGATGACGACGCCACCGATCAGTACCAGCGCAGGTGCTACCCAGGGGAGTGCGCCCACCGAGCGCCCGATCGGGCGGCGCCAGAAGGGTGTGCGGCGGCGATGCGGCGGCCCGCCCGCCCTCAGAGCCGATGTGGGCTCCGAGGGCGGGACGGTCGCCTGTACAGCTTGATCAGACACGGTCAGCCACAGTCACCAGTGCTCAGCCGGCGGACTCGGCGGTCTGCTGGAGCTGATCGAGCACCTTCTTCGGGTCGCCGTTCGGTGCAACTGCCGCGCCGATGTTCTGCTTCACCGCTGTTGCGACGGTGTCCCATCCCGGGTCGGTGACCGGGGCGAGCTTGGCGTTGGGCAGCGTGTCGAGGTACGTCTTGAGCTTCGGGTCCGACGACATTTCCTGCAGGCCGGACTTGGTCACGGGCAGGAAGCCCTCGGCCTTGATCCAGGTGTTGATGTTGTCCTTCTGGTAGTAGAGGTCGAGGAACTTCTTCACCGCGTCCTGGTTGCCGCTGTGCTTGAAGCCCATGAGGTAGTCCTCGACGGCCAGCGTGCTCGGTGTCGCGCCGGAATCCTTCGTCGGCATCGGCACGATCGCGTACTGCACCTTCTTGTCCTTGTCGAGCTGGGTCGACAGCGGCGAGAAGCCGATGACCATGCCGGCCTTGCCACTCTCGAAGAGCTTGAACGCGCCGTCGGTGCGGTTGGTCTTGCCGGGGTTGGCCTGGGTGACCTTGTCGTCCACTGCGAGCTTCTTGAGGAACTGCAGGGCCGCGACGTTCTGCGGGGAGTTGATGGTCCACTTGCCGCCGCTCTGCCAGTCACCGCCGCCGTTGAATGCCCACATCGCGAATTCGGCCTGCGCCTCCTCGGGGCCGAGCGGCTCGGCGTAGCCGACGTCGCCGCCGCCGAGTGCCGTGACCTTCTTCGCGTCGGCTTCGAACTCGTCCCACGTCTTGGGCGCCGCGGCAATGCCGGCCTGCTGGAAGAGCGTCTTGTTGTAGAACAGCGCGCGAGCGCTGGACAGGATCGGGAAGCCGTACACCTTGCCGTTGAACGTGCCGCCGGCGTTGAAGGCGTCGATGAAGTCGCTGGCCGTGGACGCCGAGAGCACCTGGTCGGAAGAGTAGAGCAGGCCGTCCTTGGCGTAGCTTGCGAACGTGTTGTAGTTCATGACGTCGGGCAGGCTGTTCGTCTGCGCCATCGTCTTGACCTGCTGGTCGATCGTGTCCCAGCTGATCACCTGGATGTTCGCGGTGATGCCCGTCTGCGCCTTGTACTTGGCGGCAAGGTCATTCCAGAACTTGGGCGTCTCGTCGGGGCTGTAGCCCGCGATCACGACCTTGATCGACTTGACGCTACCGCCGCCGTTGCTGGAGCCGCCGCCGCTTGCCGGTGGTTCGTTCTTCGCTCCCTTGCCGCTACTGCACGCGGCAAGCGTGAGCGCCAGCGCACCGATCCCGGCGATCAGCGCCGTGGTGCCTCTGTTCATCACATCTCCTTCTGCCGTTCCGGCTCGCGCCGACTGTTCCGCGTCGTACTTCTCGCGACGTGTTGGGCCGCCCGGCCGGGGCCTTGCGCAGGCCCCAACGCCGACGGTGCTGAGGCGCCATACGATACTGTTGTTGCGTGATTGTGGGAAGAACCAATCACAGATGAGCAGGAGTCGTGACCGTACTGTCGCCTTCGGTGTGTCGAACCATGACAACGCTCCGCGGCTGGCCGGTCAAGTCTGCGCGCCGCGTTCATAGGCTGCAGGCGTACTTGTCAGGCAGTAGAGCCGGCGCGCGCCTTGCCGTTCGAGGCCGCCGTATCGGCCTTCTCCTGCTCCGAGCCGCCGGAGACGGGCGGCTCGGCGCCGGTCAGCGCCCGCCAGACTGTGGTGGCCCACCGGCGCGTGATGAGCTGCGTCGCCGCCACGCCGACCGCCGACAGGGCCGCCCAGCCGAGCGCGTCGGCGAGTCGCGTATTGGGATCCTTGGCCCTGCGCGGCGGATCGTCCGGGCGGGCGGCGAGCCACGCTCGCTCGACCCCCTTCTTCGCGACGATGCCCACCGGTATGCCGATGGCAATCGTCACGAGCCTCCAGCCGACCTTGCCCACGATGTTCGCCATCGACGACTCCGTCCCGGTCGAGTCCTGCCGGGGGTCACTCTACGAGCCGTGAAACGCTTTCGGGCATGACGGTCCGTCCAGGGTCGGGTTGGCCGGGCGATCCGGCCACGAAAGACACGCCGATCGCCTCGACCGCCGCCGAGGTTGCCGCGCGGGCGGGCGCCGCGAATTCGGTCGCGGCACTCGAGGCCGTCGTGTCGGTGTGCCGCGCGTGTCCACGCCTGGTCACCTGGCGCGAGGGGGTTGCCAGCACGAAGCGCCGCGCCTACGCCGACGAGGAGTACTGGGGACGCCCGGTGCCCGGCTTCGGCGCTACCGACCCGAGCATCCTCGTCGTCGGCCTGGCCCCGGGGGCGCACGGGGCGAACCGCACGGGGCGCAACTTCACCGGCGACCGGTCCGGCGAGTGGCTCTACGCCTCGATGTACCGCTGCGGCCTGGCCAGCCAGCCGACGGCCGTCGCGGCCGACGACGGGCTCGTCCTGCACCGAACGCGGGTGATCGCCACCGTGCGCTGCGCGCCCCCGGACAACAAGCCGACACCGGCCGAACGCGTGGTCTGCCGGCCGTGGCTGGTGCGCGAACTCGAGCTGATCTGGCCGGGCGTCCGGGCCGTGGTGGTGCTCGGCGGGTTCGGCTGGGCCGGGCTGTGGCCCGCATTGCGCGGCATCGGTGTCGACACCCCGCGACCGCTGCCCAAGTTCGCGCACGGCGCCGAGGTCGCGCTACCGGACGGACGCACGGTGCTGGGCTGCTACCACGTCAGCCAGCAGAACACGTTCACCGGCCGGCTCACCGAGGCCATGCTCGACGAGGTATTCAACCGGGCGGTGAGTCTGGCCGGCTGAACCGCAAGTACCCTCTCGCGCATGGCAGACACCGAGCGTGAATTCACCCCGGACCGCAGCCGCATCGACGTGTCCCGGGATCCGACGCCGGGCGTCCCGGACCACCTGCGCGCCGACGACGAAGAGCCCGGATTCGACGTCAGTCGTGACCCGACCCCGGGGGTTCCCGACCACGGGGCGCCCGAGGATGAGGGGGAGTAGGAGCCGAAACCAGCCGCCCGGCAAATACCAATCGGGCTACGCCGCAGTAGCGTCGGTCGTATGAGCTCGGTCAACCAGCCGGTCAGGATCCTGATCGTCGGCGGCGGATACGTCGGCATGTACACAGCCCTGCGCCTGCAACGCAAGCTCTCGCGCGGGCGCGCCGAGATCACGATCGTCGATCCGCAACCCAACATGACCTACCAGCCGTTCCTGCCCGAAGCGGCCGCGGGCTCGGTCGAGCCGAGACACGTCGTCGTGCCGCTTCGCCGGGTACTGCGCCACTGCCGGGTCATCAGCGGGGCGGTCGCGCGCGTCGAGCACGTACGCAAGGTCGCCACCGTGCAGCCGAGCGAGGGCGACCCGTACGAGCTTGGCTACGACGTCCTCGTCATGTGCCCGGGCTCGATCTCGCGGCTGCTGCCGATACCCGGGCTCGCCGAGCACGGCATCGGATTCAAGACGATCGGCGAGGCCATCTACCTGCGCAATCACGTCCTGGCCCGCCTCGATCTCGCCTCGTCGATCGACGACGCCGACCGCCGCCGCAAGGCGTTGACGTTCGTGTTCGTCGGCGGCGGCTACGCGGGGGTCGAGGCGATTGCCGAGTTGCAGGACATGGCCCGCTACGCGACGCGCTACTACGACGGCGTCGAGCCGGGTGACATGCGCTGGGTACTGGTCGAGGCGGCGACCCGGATCATGCCCGAGGTCTCGGTCGGCCTCGCGCTCTACACCGCCGAGCGCCTCGCCGAGCGCGGCATCGACGTCCGCCTCGACACTCGCCTCGACTCGGTCGTCGACGGGCACGTGATGCTCAGCGACGGTGAGGAGTTCGATGCCGAGACCCTCGTCTGGACGGCCGGCGTCAAGGCCCATCCGGTCCTCGACTCGACGGATCTGCCGCGTGATGACAAAGGTCGCCTGCCGTGCGACGCGAACCTCACGGTGCGCGGCGTCAAGGGTGTCTTCTCCGCCGGCGACTGCGCCGCGGTTCCGGATCTGTCGAAGAAGGACGACCCGACCGCGGTGACCGGACCGAGCGCGCAGCATGCCGTGCGGCAGGCAAAGGTGCTGGCCAACAACGTGATCGCCGCGATCAAGGGAAACGCGCTGCGCGACTACGAGCACAAGTACGCGGGCTCGGTGGCATCGCTCGGGCTCTACCGCGGCGTGGCCGAGATCTACGGGATCAAGCTGCGCGGCATCGTCGCGTGGTTCATGCACCGCACTTATCACGTATCGCGCATGCCGACGCTGAACCGCAAGATCCGGGTGCTCACCGACTGGACCGCCGCGCTGTTCTTTCGTCGCGAGGTCGTCTCGCTGGGTCAGTTGCAGCAGCCGCGAACCGAATTCGAGCAAGCTGCCGGCCAGCGCACGCTGCCGCGGGTGTCCTAATGCCTGCCTGATCTTGCGCCATTTATTCTGGCGCTGCCCCCGTGGCCCAATTGGCAGAGGCAGACCCCTTAAAAGGGTCCAAGTGTCGGTTCGAACCCGACCGGGGGCACCGCGCGTCGCGGCTCAGGGCTTACCTCGGCTGTTGAACTCCTTGATCATCTCTGCCGACGGGGTCACTGATCGCGGCTGCAGCAGAGATGATCAAGACGGGCAGTCGGCACGGCACCGGCTGCCGAATACCACCAGCTCCCATCGGATGACCCGCGTAAACAGCGTGCGAGATCGGAGCAACTAGTGGTCACGACCACTAGCCACCGCTCTTGCGTCGGAACTCGCGCCTGCTGGTCGCCGGTCCGTGCGCGCCATGGATCTTGGACGCATCGCGGGCATCGGCCTCGGCGTTGCGCTCGGCCTGGTGCCCGCGTTTGCGTTCGAGGGCCTCGCGGAACTTGTCCTTGACGTCGTCCCCGGATCCTTCCTTGACGTCGTCGTCGGCTTCGTCGGAGGGCGGCGTGGAGGAGCTCATGCCCACCAGCGTGGCATGCGCCGCGCGCTCGGGCCAGCGCGGGGCGCGCTCGGGTCAGCGACGGCTACCTGAGTTCGGTCGAGGACTTGCCCAGCAGCCGGCGCGCCACGATCAACTGCTGGATCTGCTGGGTGCCCTCGAAGATATCCAAGATCTTGGCGTCACGCGCCCACTTCTCCAGCAGCGATCGCTCGCTGTAGGCCGTGCCCCCGACCAGTTCGACGCACCGCAGCGTGATGTCGGTGGCCGAGCGCCCGGCCTTCGCCTTCGCCATCGACGCCTGCAGTGAGTTCGGCTTACGGTTGTCGGCCAGCCACGCCGCCTCGAGGGTGGTGAGGTATGCCGCCTCCCAGTCGGCCTCCAGGGCGAGGAAGGTGGCGGCCGCGGCGGATTGAGCGCGTGCCGGGCGGTCGTAGTCGACGTGGACGCCCGATTCGTCGAGAATCCGGCGCGTCTCGTCCAGAGCCGCCTTGGCGACGCCGAGCGCCATCGCCGCCACCAGTGGGCGGGTGTTGTCGAAGGTCTGCATCGCGGCGGCGAAACCCTGGTCGGCGTCGATGTCGGCCGAGCCGAGCAGGTTCTCGCGCGGCACCCGGCAATCGGTGAACCGGATGGTGGCGGTGTCCGAGGCGCGGATGCCGAGCTTGTGTTCGAGCCGATCAACGGTGAGCCCCGGGGTCGTCTTCTCGACCACGAACGACTTGATGGCCGCGCGGCCTTTCGTCGGATCGAGCGTCGCCCAGACGACGACGGCGTCGCAGCGCCGGCCCGCGGTGACGAAGATCTTCTCGCCGTTGATGACGTACTGGTCGCCGTCGAGGACCGCTGTGGTGCGGATCGCCGCGGAGTCCGAGCCGCAGCCGGGCTCGGTGATGGCCATCGACGCCCACAGGCCCTCGAACCTCGCGTGCTGCTCGTCGGTTGCGAGGGAGGCGATGGCCGCGTTGCCCAGCCCCTGGCGCGGCATCGACAAGACGAGCGCGACGTCGCCCCAGCACGCTTCCAGGATGCTGAGAACCGTCGACATGTTGGCGCCGTTGCGTACGCCGTCGGCGCCGGACGAGCCGTTCTCGCGCCGCACGCCGGACGCCCCGGCCGACGGCTGCCCGGACGCGTTCATGCCGTCGACGAGGGTTGCGAGCATGTCGAGTTCCTTCGGGTACTCGTGCTCGGCCAGATCGTATTTGCGCGCGTTGGCGCGAAAGATCTCGACCGCGACGCGATGCGCCTGGTCGAGCAGGACTCGGAACTTCGCCGGCACCTCGAGATTGATGCTCATGCTCCGCTCCTCGCTCGCTGACGCTCGCTGCGATGCTCATGCCGTGCTCTCGTATTGCTCTTCGCGCGAGCGCTCATCGCGTGATTCGCTCCGCTTCTCGCTCGCTGACGCTCGCTGCGATGCTCACGCCGTGCTCTCGTATTGCTCTTCGCGCGAGCGCTCATCGCGTGATTCGCTCCGCTCCTCGCTCGCTGCGATGCTCGCTCATACGAGCAATCCGCCTTCCATCAGGCCGATCGATCGCAGGTCGCGATACCAGCGCTCGACCGGGTGCTCCTTGACGTATCCGTGCCCGCCGAGCAATTGCACGCCGTTGCTGCCGATCTTCATGCCGTATTCGGCGCACAACTGCCGGGCCAGTGCGGCCTCGCGAGCGAACGACTTGCCCTGCTCCGCCCTGTTCGCCGCCCGGTAGGTGGCAAGGCGCATACCTTCGAGTTCGATGGCGATGTCGGCGACCATGAACGCAACGGACTGCCGGTGGCTGACCGGCTCGCCGAACGCCACCCGCTCGTTCACGTAGGGAATCACGTAGTCGAGCACGGCCTGCGCCGTGCCGAGCGCGAGTGCGCACCAGCCCAGGCGCGCCAGCCGAATGCATTCGGCGTAGGCCGCGGAATCACCGAGCAGCGCACTCGACGCCAGGGTTACCCCAGAAAGCCGCACGCGCCCCATCGAGGCAGCCCGTAGGCCCATCGCCGGGTCGGCCTCGATGGTCACTCCGGCCGAGCTCGACTCGACCAGGAAGAGCGCAGGCTGACCGTCGAGGTCCGCGCCGACTACGAACAGCTCGGCCGCGGCCGCGCGGGGCACCAGGGACTTGACGCCGTCGAGGACGTAGCCGTCGACCGTTCGGCGCGCGCTGGCCCGCAACACGAATGGGTCGAACAGCGGTCGCGGTTCGAGCACGGCCAGGGCCGCCGCCGGCGCGTCCTCGCCGACGAATGAGGGCAGGTACGTGGCTTGCTGCTCCTCGTCGCCCCACAGCGCCAGGGCGGTGCTCACCGCAGCCGGTGCGAGGCAGGCGAGCGCCAGGCCCATGTCGCCGTGGGACAGAGCCTCGGCGAGCAGGACGTTCGTGACTGCTGCCCGTTGCGTGCCTGCGCCGCCCAGCTCCTCGGGCACGCCGACGACCGTGATGCCAAGTTCGGCCGAAGCCTTCTCCAGTAGCGCGTGCGGCGCAGCGCATTCGGTGTCGGCCAGCGACGCGGCGGGGCGCAGTTGCTCGGCTGCGAACTGCGCACCTAGTTCGCCGATCATGCGCTGCTCGTCGGTCGGGGTGAGGTCGAACAGCGCGTGGTGGGCTGCAGTGCGCGGCCGCTCCGGGCCTGGGCGGCGGCGCAGCGCGGTGAACGTCCGGCTCGCCGCCGCGAGCGTCCGAAAACCTGCCTTGCTCGCCTGGAAGACCGAGCGTTGTACCGGCGTGCGCAGATGCAGCCGGTCTAGTGCCTTCGACCCCGCCGTCTTGTTCAGAATGGCCAGGCCATAACCCATCAGATCTCGCTTGTCACGCGTCGCCATCTATTTGCTCCATCTGGGTAGGAGACGCCCTCCTCATCAAGTTACTAGCCAGTACAAAAGACCGTCTTCCTGGAACTCAGTGGGCCTTCGTATCGTTACCTCGACAGACGTCGCGGATACCCGCCACGTGCTCGACAGGAGGCATCACGTCGTGACGAACGCCGTTCTCAGCAGGTTCAGCTCAGCCAGCGCGGGAGCGTCGGCGCGGCCTGCTCCGCCGGTCGACGATCTAGAGCAGTCCTACCGGCAGCCGGCCTTCGGCGGGCCGGTATATCCGCCCGTAGACGACACAAAGGGCTACGGGGGCGGCGGCCGGGGCCCGGCGGCGCCCGCCCGCTACATGACCCTCGACGACGTCATCGTGCGCACCGGCGCCATGCTCGGCGTGCTTCTGCTCGCCGGCGCGTTCGCCTGGGTCGTCACTCCCGACAGTGCGGCCGGTGGCCTGATTGCCGTCGGTGCGCTCGGTGGCCTGGGCCTCGGCCTCTACATGGCATTCACCATGCGGGCCAACGCATTCACCGCGCTGACGTACGCGGCCCTCGAAGGGCTGCTGCTCGGCGCCGTCAGCCGAGCCTTCGAGCAGCGCTGGCCCGGCGTCGTGGTCCAGGCGCTGACCGGAACCGTCATGGTCGCGGCCGGCATGCTCATCGTCTACCGGGTGGGCGCCATCCGCGTCACGCCCCGCTTCTACAAGATGGTCTTCGGCGCCACGCTCGGCATCCTCGGGTTGATGGTCGTCAACATGATCGCCTACCTGTTCCACCCGGGCGGGCTGGGCCTTCGCGACGGTGGCGGCATGGCCATCGTGTTCAGCCTGGTGTGCATCGCCATCGCGTCCATGAACCTGGTCATCGACTTCGACGTCATCGAGCAGGGCATCCGCCGGGGCGCCCCCGAGAAGTTCGCCTGGTACGCGTCCTTCGGGCTCATGGTCACCCTGATCTGGCTCTACCTCGAGATCCTCAGGCTGCTCGGCTATCTGCGTGACTGACGGCTGATCGGCCGGGTTCACTCCGCCCCCGACACGGCGCCTCAGGCGTCGAGCGGGGGCGGTGGTGTTTCTGCATGAGAGCGGGCCTATCAAACCGTGCACCTCGGAAAGGACGCATCGGCGGTGCGGCTTATCCCACGTGCCTGCAACCGCCGATGCGTCGTCGGACGCAGAACCCGCGCGGCCCCCGCTGCGGCGAGCACTGCGCCACGAGGGGAGGCTCGGCAACCGCCCTCCCCCGGCCGAGGGCGGTTACACCTCCCCGTTCTGAGAACGAGTGGACGGCCGGGTGGTTACGCGAGAGCTTGGCGGCCGGCGAAGCGAGGACTGGTGCGACATCGTTGTCAGGCCCAGCACACGGGACACACGGGGGAGTCGCTCAGGCGAGCCGCTCGATGATCATGGCCATGCCCTGGCCGCCGCCGACGCACATCGTCTCGAGGCCGAACTGCTTGTCGTGCCAGGACAACGAGTTGATCAGAGTGGTCGTGATCCGCGCGCCGGTCATGCCGAACGGGTGGCCCACGGCGATCGCCCCGCCGTTGACGTTGAGGGTTTCGGGGTCGACGCCGAGCTCGCGATATGACGGGATGACCTGCGCCGCGAACGCCTCGTTGATCTCGACGAGGTCGATGTCGCCGATCGTCATGTTCGCGCGCTTCAGGGCGCGCGTCGACGCCTCGACGGGGCCGAGCCCCATGATCTCGGGCGACAGGGCCGACACGCCGGTGGCCACGATGCGGGCCAGCGGGGTAAGCCCGAGCTCTGCCGCCTTGACCTCGCTCATGATCACCACGGCGGCGGCGCCGTCGTTGAGCGGGCAGCAGTTGCCGGCGGTGATCCGCCCGTCTGGCCGGAAGACCGGTTTGAGCTGCGAAACTCCTTCGTAGGTCACGCCGGCCCGTGGCCCGTCGTCGGCTGACACCTCCGTGCCGTCGGGCAGCGTCACCGGCGTGATCTCGCGGGCCCAGAAGCCGTTCTTGATCGCCGTCTCGGCCAGGTTCTGCGAGCGGACGCCGAAATGATCCATGTCCTCGCGGCTGATCTGCTTGACCTGGGCGAGATTCTCCGCGGTCTGACCCATCGGGATGTAGATGTCGGGCAGGATGCCGTCGGTGCGCGGGTCGTGCCAGGTCGTGCCGCCGCCGGCAGCCTGCGCGGTTCGTGCCTCGGCGTCGGCGAAGATCGGATTGCGGGTGTCGGGCCACGAGTCGGACGAACCCTTGACGAATCGGGAGACCGTCTCGACGCCCGCGGAGATGAAGACGTCGCCCTCGCCGGCCTTGATGGCGTGGAATGCCATGCGCGATGTCTGCAGCGACGACGAGCAGTACCGGGTGATGGTGGCGCCGGGCAGCGTGTCGTAACCGAGTTCGACGGCGACGACTCGCGCCATGTTGTAGCCCTGCTCGCCGCCGGGAAGCCCACAGCCGAGGTACAGATCGTCGATCATCGTCGGGTCCTCGAGGACCGGCGGCACCTTGGCGAGTGCCGCGCGGATGACCTGCGCGGCGAGGTCGTCCGGGCGTATGTCGACCAGTGAGCCCTTGCCGGCGCGGCCGATCGGCGAGCGGGCGGTGGCGACGATTACGGCCTCGGTCATGACTTGGCGCTCCTCTGTCTGGCGACGATCTGGCGACGATCTATCGCGGTCTAGTCGGGTCGGTAGTCCTGCTGGCGAGAGCGCCCACGGTAGGCGCCGGATCAGGCGTCACCGAGTGCTGCCGTCGGTGGCACGGGCCGGGCCTGCTCCGGTGACGAGCGCACCGGGTGTTGTGGCCGCCGGCGGCGCAGCCGCGCCCATCGTCCGCGTCGGCCCGCGGCCTCGCCGTGCACGTCCGCGGCGGCAACTTCGGTGCCGGGTCGCGCGGCCGCCTGCACGGCCGCCTTGGCGACCGGGCGGGCGCGGCGGGTGGTGAACGTGCTCGCCGACCGCGACCGGGTATGCAGGCCGAGTGCGTCGAGTGCAGACGGCAGGACGGCACCGGCGGCGTGGGCGTACCCCTGCGCCGACGGGTGGAACCGGTCCTCGCTGAACAACTCGAGGCGTTCTGCGAACAGCGGGCCTAGCAGGTCGCCCAGTGACACGGTCCGTCCGCCTGCCTCGACGACGGCGATGGTCTGCGCCGCGGCGAGATTGCGCGAGAGACGGCGCGCGATGTAGCGCAGCGGCTGCGCCAGCGGGCGGATGGTGCCGAGATCGGGGCAGGTGCCGACGACGACCTCGGCTCCGCTGCTGCGCAGCGCCCGGACGGCGTCGCCGAGATAGCGCACCGACTCGGCGGGTTTGACCCGGTGGGTCACGTCATTGGCGCCGATGATGATCACCGCGAGATCGGGGTGGTCGGCGACCTCGTACACCTGGCCCGGCAGCGCGCTCGACTCGGCGCCGACCACGGCGACATTGGTCAGATGCACCGGCCGTCGCGCGAGTTCTGAGATCCCGATGGCGAGCAGCGCCCCAGGAGTGTCGCGCTCGCGACGCACTCCGTAACCGGCCGCCGTCGAATCGCCGAGCATGGCCATCCGGATCGGCGGGCGCCTCGCGTTCACGCCCTCGGCGGCCCAGGTGGTGCCGTGCGAGTTCGGCAGTTCGGCCGCGGCCGGGGGGATGCGGCGGCGGGCGAGCTTGGTTTCGCCGAGGATCAGGCCATAAAGCGCGACTCCGCCCACGATGCCGAGCGCGCTGATACCGCCACCGCCGTACGCGGCAGCCAGTGCGACGCGTCGCGTGCGGTTGGCTCTGCTCATCTCATCCCCGACGTGGTGCTGCGTGGCCGCCTTCGATGGCGACATGTGCAAATTACTTCCTGAGAGATCGAGGTTAACCTCTCCGGCATGCCCTATTACGAATCGCTGGTCGACCTGATCGGCAACACCCCGCTGGTCAAGCTCAGCAAAGTCACCGAAGGCCTGGCACCGACCGTGCTGGCCAAGGTCGAATACTTCAATCCAGGCGGTTCGATCAAGGACCGCATAGCTGTCCGAATGATCGATGCTGCCGAGGAATCGGGCGAACTCAAACCGAACGGCACCATCGTCGAGCCGACCTCGGGCAACACCGGCATCGGCCTGGCAATCGTCGCCCAGCAGCGCGGTTACAAATGCATCTTTGTCTGCCCGGACAAGGTCAGTGGCGACAAGATCGACACGCTGCGCGCGTTCGGGGCCGAGGTCGTGGTCTGCCCGACCGCCGTCGCACCCGAAGATCCGCGCTCCTACTACTCGGTGTCGGACCGGCTGGCGCGCGAGACGCCCGGTGGCTGGAAGCCGAACCAGTACGCGAACCCGAACAATCCGCGCTCGCACTACGAGACCACCGGCCCAGAACTGTGGGAGCAGACCGAGGGGCGCATCACCCACTTCGTCGCAGGCGTCGGCACCGGTGGCACGATCACTGGAACCGGCCGCTACCTCAAGGAGGTGTCGGACGGGCGGGTGAAGATCATCGGCGCCGACCCTGAGGGCTCCGTGTACTCGGGAGGCACCGGCCGTCCCTATCTCGTCGAGGGCGTCGGCGAAGACTTCTGGCCCGACACGTACGACCGCACGGTGTGCGACGAGATCATTGCGGTATCCGACAGCGACTCCTTCGACATGACGCGCCGCCTTGCCCGTGAGGAGGGCTTGCTCGTCGGCGGCTCGTGCGGCATGGCGGTTGTCGCAGCACTTCGCGCTGCGGTCGGCCTGCGCGCCGACGACCTCGTGGTGGTGCTGCTGCCTGACGGCGGCCGCGGCTACCTGTCCAAGATCTTCAATGACAAGTGGATGTCGGACTACGGCTTCCTGCAGGCGGCGGGGCAGGTCACCGTCGGCGACGTGCTGCTGCGGAAGTCTGGCGATGCGCCGTCGCTCATCCACGCCCACCCGAACGAGACGGTGCGTGATGCGATCGACATCCTGCGCGAATACGGCGTCTCGCAGATGCCGGTGGTCCGCGCCGAGCCGCCGATCACGGCCGGCGAGGTCGTCGGGTCGGTATCGGAGAAGGCCCTGCTCGACGCGCTGTTCGCCGGCAAGGCGTCGCTGGCCGATTCGCTCGAGCCGCACATGTCGGCCGCGCTGCCGATCATCGGATCGGGCGAGCCCGTGTCGGCGGCGATCGACGCACTGGGCGCCACCGACGCGCTGCTGGTGCACATCGACGGAAAGCCCGCGGGCGTGCTCACCCGTCAGGACCTGCTCGGGCATCTGGCCGGGTCGCACTGACCGCGTCCCCTATCGCGACTTGTCCTACCGTCGCGACGCGGAAGGTAGGACAAGTCGACGGCGCGGCCGTCAGTGGGCGACGACAGCGGGAGCGATCGCTTTAGCCAGCGATTGGACGAGGCTGATGCCGCCGTCGAGCGATTGGCCGTGCTGGGTGAACACGGCCATCAGCACCTGCTGATGGCGCACGGTCACCACGCCAATGCTGTTGACCAGCCAGAGGCTGTTGTCGTCCTCGTCGGCCCCGTTGCTGTTGTCGACCTGCAGCCACCCGTTCTTGATCGCAAACGACGTGCCCGGATCGGCCACGGCTCCGACGCCCCACCGCTGATCGCTCTCGACGTTGTGCATCAGACCAAGGGCGAGTCCGCGCGAGTACTGGCTCAAGGGACGGTTCGTGACAAGGTTCTTCAGCAGCGCCAGGCCGTCGTCGGCGCTCATCGTCGTGAGCGCGGGATCGGCCTGCCCGGGAACGGTGTGCGCGAGCCCCAGCCGATTGGCGGCGGTGACCAGACCGCCATTTCCACCGACGTCGAGGAAAAGCTGGTAGGCGGCCTTGTTGTCGCTGTTCTCGATCATGGGAGTCGCCAGCTCGACCTCGTCGTCGGTGAGCTGGGTGCCTTCGTCCTGGTGCTGCAGCAGGAGTGCTTCGAGGACGAACAGCTTGTAGACGCTGCCCGTTCGCATCCCGCTGGTGGCGCCGTAGCGGTAGTGCGCTCCGGTCTGGGTATCGAGCGCGCTGACCGACACGCCACCGGCCGGCAGCTGCGCGCTCAGTTTGCGCACGGCTGCGTCGACGGCCGCGCGCGGCTGCGTCGTCGGCTTGGGCGCAGGCGTGCTGGGCTGGCTCGGTTTGCTGGTTTTGCTGATCGTGGGCGTCGGAGTGGCCGAGGGCGTCGACGAGGACGGCGTCGGCGACGAGATGACCGAGGAGTGCGCGGCCGGATGGGCGGACCTGTGCAACTGCTGCGTGGCGACGATGACGACTGCGACGAGAGCAAGCACGACTACTACCGCCCCGGCTACCGCTGGCCAGGGCCGCGACCGGGAATGCCTACCACTCATATCACGACAGAGCGTACGGCACGCGGTTCACATGATCGTTGTGCGCCAGCTGTGGAGACGCCAACTACGCTGGCCGTCATGACCAAGGACAGTGACAACGAGGTCACCTCGCCGTCTGGCTTCAACACGCGCGCGATCCACGCCGGGCAGGAACCCGATGCGCTCACCGGCGCCGTGACGGTGCCGATCTATGCCACCTCGACGTTCAAGCAGGACGGTGTGGGCGGCCTTCGGGGCGGATACGAATACAGCCGCAGCGCCAATCCGACGCGTACGGCGCTCGAGGAGGCACTGGCTGCGCTGGAGGGCGGCGCCCGAGGTCTGGCATTCGCCTCCGGACTTGCCGCTGAGGACGCGTTGTTGCGGGCGGTCTGCCAGCCCGGCGATCATGTCGTGCTACCGGACGACGCGTACGGCGGCACGTATCGCCTTGTGGCCCGCGTGCTCACCCGGTGGGGCCTCGAGTACACGCCGGCGCCGCTGTCGGACATCTCGGCCGTGCGCGAGGCGATCCGCCCGTCGACGCGGGTGATCTGGTGCGAGACGCCGACCAATCCGCTGCTCGGCATCGCCGACATCGCAGCGCTGGCCTCGGTGGCCCGTGGGACCGGAGCCCGCCTCGTCGTCGACAACACGTTCGCCTCGCCGTACCTGCAACAGCCGCTGGCGCTGGGTGCGGACGCAGTCGTCCACTCGACCACGAAGTATCTCGGCGGCCACTCCGATGTGGTGGGCGGCGCCATCGTCACGGCAGACGCCGATCTTGGCGAACATCTCGCGTTCCACCAGAACGCGATGGGCGCGGTAGCCGGCCCGTTCGATGCCTGGCTGGTGCTTCGTGGCATCAAGACCCTGGGCGTGCGCATGGACCGGCACTGCTCGAACGCCGAACGCGTTGCCGCGTTCCTCACCGGGCACGCGGCCGTCGCCCGGGTCTACTACCCGGGACTGCCCGAGCATCCGGGCCACGACATCGCCGCCAAGCAGATGAGCGGATTCGGCGGCATGGTGTCGTTCACGCTGCGAGGTGGCGTCGAGGCCGCGCTGAAGGTCTGCGAACTGGCATCGGTGTTCACTCTGGGCGAGTCGCTCGGCGGCGTCGAGTCGCTGATCGAGCATCCCGGGCGGATGACCCACGCGAGCGCCGCCGGATCGCCGCTGGAGGTGCCGAATGACCTCGTGCGTCTCTCGGTCGGCATCGAGGACGTGAGTGACCTGATCGCCGACCTGGCCCAAGCGCTCGCCTGACGCCGGCGTTCGCCCGGCCCGGCCCGGCCTTCGCCTGACGTCGGCCTGACACCGCCGTGAAGAACGCTTGATCATCTCTGCCGATCGGGTCATTGATCGCGGCTGCAGCAGAGATGATCAAGGCGGAGCGTCGGTGCGGCACCGGCTGCGCGTGGCAGGTCGGGGTGGCAAGTTGGGATCGCGACCGCGGGTCGTGACTGGGGTCGTGACCGTCGGGTACCTCCCGGACAGTTAGCTGGGATCGCGCCATTCGCTGGCCAGGGCGGCGTAGACGACCTCATCGGCCCACTCGCCCTTGACGAATTCGTTCTGCACGAAATGGGCCTCGCGCCGCATGCCGGCCTTCTCCAGCACCCGCCCCGAGGCGGTATTGCGCGCATCCAGCCGGCCGATGATGCGATGCAGGGCGTAGTGGTCGAACCCGAGCCGCAGCAGCGCGGCGCTTGCCTCGGTGGCGTAGCCGCGTCCAGCGTGCTGCGGGTCGAGCACGTAGCCGATCTCACCGCCCCGTTGCTCGCGGCTGCGCCAGAAGAGCACGACATCGCCGACGAAAGCGTCCGTATCGCGCTCGATTGCCGCGAGCGTCAGGGCCTGGCCCTCCTCGGCCAGATCGCTGCGGCTGTTGGCGACCATCCGCTCGACGTCGTCGCGAGTCTGCGCGGGATGCATGAGAAAGCGGCACACGTCATCGCGTGACCGGTATGTGTACATGGCGGTGACGTCGTCGATACGAAGTGGACGCAGCAGCAGCCGCTTGGTCTGGATCGGATAGTTGGGATGCACCGCGCCATATTCCCAGAGCGCGAAGTGGCGCTGCCACGAGTTTGCGGCAGGCCGGCACCGGGCTTCGGCGGGCTACGGTTGCGGGCATGGGCTGCACGGCGAGCGTCATCTGGGACGAGCGCTACCTCGCCTACGACTTCGGCGACCATCCACTCAACCCGGTGCGCCTCGATCTCACGATCCGGCTGGCTCGCGAACTCGGCGTGCTCGATGCGGTGTCCGTGCTGGCGCCGGTGCCGGCCGACGAGCGTCAGCTGCTCGGCATTCACGACGCCGGCTACCTGGCGGCCGTCCGCGAGGCGAGCGTCAACCCGGCCTTCGAAGGCTATGGCCTCGGCACGTCGGACGACCCGGTGTTTCGCGGGATGTACGAGGCGTCGGCCCTGGTGGCCGGCGGGTCGGCGCTGGCCGCGCGCGAGATGTGGAGCGGGAACGTCGAGCACGCGGTGAACATCGCGGGCGGCCTGCACCACGCGATGCGCGACCGCGCCTCAGGGTTCTGCATCTTCAACGACGTGGTGCTCGGCATCCGTACCCTGCTCGAGGCCGGCGCTCGCAAGGTTGCCTACGTCGACATCGACGTGCACCACGGCGACGGCGTCCAGGCCGCGTTCTATGACGACGCCAGGGTGCTGACGGTCAGCCTGCATCAGGACCCGCGCACGCTGTTTCCCGGAACCGGCATGCCGAGCGAGATCGGCACAGGCGATGCAACCGGAACGTCGGTCAATGTCGCCCTGCCGCCCGGCACGGGCGACTCGGGCTGGCTGCGCGCGTTTCGGGCGGTCGTGCCCGGCGCAGTGCGAGCGTTCGGCCCGGACGTCCTCGTCACCCAGTGCGGATGCGACACCCACCATGACGACCCGCTGGCGAACCTCGAACTGTCCGTCGACGGCCAGCGCGCTGCGATCGGCGAGTTGCACGCGCTCGCGCACGAGGCGGCGCACGGACGGTGGCTGGCGTTCGGCGGCGGCGGGTACGGACTGGTGCGCTGCGTCCCGCGCACCTGGACGCACCTGATCGCCGAGGTGTCCGGTGGGTCTGTCGACCTCGCAACGCCCATCCCGCCCCAGTGGGCTACCCACGTCCGCAGCCTCGGCGGGCGCCCGCCGCAGCGGATGGGCGAGCTGGCCGAAGGATCCGCGATCGAGGCCCATCCGTGGATACCTGGTGGGGACTCCTGGCTGGACCGCGCCATAGGCGCGACCAGGAACGCCGTGTTTCCGCTGCTCGGGCTCGACCCGGACGATCCACGAGATTGAGATGGATGTTCCGGGCGCCGCGACGGCCTTTCCCCCGCACTGGGAGGCCGACGTGGTCATCGCCGACGGGGGCACCGTCCACATCCGGCCGATCGAACCGGCCGATGCCGAGGCACTCGTCGCGTTCCACAGCAGGTTGTCGACGCGCACCCGTTTCCTGCGTTACTTCTCGGCCTATCCGCGCATCCCGGAACGGGATCTGCACCGGTTCACGCACGTCGACCACCATGACCGGGTTGCACTGCTGGCCCTGCTCGGCAACGAGATCATCGCGGTCGGACGCTACGAACGGGAGCCGGGCACCGCTGAGGCCGAGGTGGCCTTCGTCGTCGCCGATGCGCACCAGGGCAGGGGCATCGGTTCCGTGCTGCTCGAGCATCTCGCGGCGGCAGCGCGCGAAAGCGGCATCATGCGGTTCAACGCCGTGGTGCTCGCCGAGAACAACGCGATGCTCAGGGTCTTTCGCGATGCCGGCTACCAGCCGACCCGGCACCTCGAATACGGCGAGGTGACCCTCGAATTCGACATCGACGAGACCGCGCTGACCGAGCAGGTCATGCGTGAGCGCGAGCAGCACGCGGAGGCGCGGTCTATCCGGCGGCTGCTCTTCCCGTCGTCGATCGCCGTTATCGGCGCCAGCAACGACGAGGCCAAGATCGGCAACCTCGTGTTTCGCAACCTGCTCCGGACGGGCTTCGAGGGGACGCTGTTCCCGGTGAACGAGCAGGCCCGCCACGTCGCGGGCGTACGCGCCTACCCGTCCGTGGCCGACGTGCCCGACCCGATCGACCTGGCCGTGATCTGCGTTCCGGCCGACGCCGTGCCGCCGGTCGTCGAGCAGTGCGCCACCAAGGGCGTCCACGGCCTGGTGGTCATCACCGGCGGATTCGGCGAGCGCGGCGACGATGCCGGCCGCGACGCACAGCGCGCGCTCGTCGTTGCCGCCCGCCACCACGGCATGCGCATCGTCGGGCCGAACTGCCTCGGCGTGATCAACACCGACCCGGCGGTGCGGCTCAACGCGTCGCTTGCCCCGCTGTCGCCGCTCGCCGGACGCGCCGGGTTCTTCTGCCAGTCCGGAGCGCTCGGGGTGGCCGTTCTCGGCGAGGCCGCGCGGCGCGGGCTCGGCGTATCGGCGTTCGTCTCGGCCGGAAATCGGGCCGACGTGTCCGGCAACGACCTGCTGCAGTACTGGGAAACCGACGACTCCACCGACATCGCGTTGCTGTACCTGGAAAGCTTCGGCAACCCGCGCAAGTTCGCCCGGCTGGCGCGGCGGCTCGCCCGGCACAAGCCGATCGTCGCCGTCAAGAGCGGTCGGGGGCTTGATCAACTCGGCCGGCTGCCGAAGGGGCTGCGGCACACGTCCGTCGAAGTACCCGACGTCAGCGTGCAGGCGCTGTTCGAGTCATCCGGCGTGGTTCGGGTCGACACGCTCGGCGAACTGTTCGACGTTGCGCTGCTGCTCGTCGCGCAACCGCTGCCCGAGGGCGACCGAGTTGCTGTGGTGAGCAACTCGACGGCGGTGGGCGTGCTGGTCGCCGATGCCTGTGCCAGTGAGCAGCTGGTGCTGACCAGCATGGTCGATGTCGGGGTAGATGCGGCACCGGAAGCGTTCGGCGCCGCCGTGCGGGATGCCGCGGCCGCCGACGACGTCGACTCGATCGTCGCTGTGTTCGTGCCGCCGCTGCAGCGCATCGCGCCCGACCACTACGCGCTCGGGCTGCGAGCGGCTGGGGGTCAGGCACAAAAGCCAGTGGTCTCGACATTCCTCGGCTTCGACGGTGTACCCGGCGCGCTCGCAGAGCCGGGGGAGCACGCGCCCGCTCGTGGCTCGGTGCCGTCCTACCCGACGCCCGAGCGTGCAGTGCGAGCACTCGCCAAGGCGGTGCGCTACGCGCAGTGGCGGCGTCTGCAGCCGAGCGAGGTGCCGCAGTTCGACGTCGACCGGCAGGCCGCGCGGGCTCTCGTCGAGAAGGCGCTCGCCTCGGCCAACGGACTGGATGCCGACGCGGCCGCCCAACTGCTCGGCTATTACGGCATCGGGGTGACCGCTGCTCATGCACCTGGCATCGAGGTCGTGCTCGGCGTCCACGACGATCGCTCGTTCGGCGCGATCGTCTCCTTCGGCATCGGGGGAGTGGCCACCGACCTGCTCGGCGACCGCGCATACGCGATCGTGCCGCTCACCTCGGCGGCTGCGGACGAACTCATCCGCGCTCCCCGAGCCGCGCCGCTGCTCAGTGGCTACGGGGGTGCGGAACCCGCGAACCTCGCCGCGCTCGCCGATGTCGTCTTGCGGGTATCGGCGCTGGCCGATGACCTGCCCGAGGTTGCCGAGTGCTCGCTTGCCGCGTCCGCCACGCCGGGTGGGGTCGTGGTGCACGAGGCGCGGATCGACGTGGCCCAGCCTGCGGCTCGGGTCGACACCGGACCGCGGCGCCTTCGCGGCCTGTAGCCGTCGGCTCAGCTCGGCCCAGGACCCGGACTGTTCTTCGCTGTGCCGGACGACGGTGCCGGCGCGCTCGACACGACCAGGCCAGTCTCGAGTTCGGTGAGCAGTTCGGCCGCGTTGCGCTTTGCGGTGCCGTTGCTGGTCGTCCCGCAACCGCCGATCTTGCCGACCACGGTGGCGGCCGGCCCGCTCGCGGTCACCGGCAGCATGACGATGGCCTTCTGCGTCAAGAACAGCGGGCAGGCCAGCGCCTTGCTCGCCGGGGGCAGCGCATTGAACCGCTGGGCGTACGACCGCGCGGCCGGCCCGTCGATGACGGTCGAGGCCTTCACGCGCTGCACGTCGTAGAAGCACACACGAATCGCCGTGACGTCGGTCGGAAACAGCTGGCCGCCGGACGCGCTCGGCGTGTTGACGTTCGGTGGAGTGGCCGGGCAGGCCTGCGGGACGCGGGCGGTCGAGGTGGCAGGCGCAGACCCGGCCGGATTTGCCCGGTGGTCGTCGTGACTGAGTTGCACCGCAGCCACCGTGCCGCCGACCGCGAGGACGGCGGCGACCGCACCGCCCATCGCGGCCAGCGTCTTGCGTCGCTCGTGGCGAGCACTCCGGGCGTGGGCGATGATCTCGTCGGCGGCGACGGTGTCGCCTTCACCTGCTCGAAGCGCCGCTCGAAGTTCGGACTCGCTTGGACTCACCGCTGCTCACCTCCGGTTGTACTTGCGGCTGCGTTCACTCGCAGTCGGGCGAGCGCTCGTGCGCCCGTGCTCTTCACGGTGCCGAGCGGCAACCGCAGGGACGCCGCGGTGTCCTTCTCGGACATGTCGCAGTAGTAGCGCAGGACCACGACCGAGCGCTCGAGCCGGGTGAGCTCCCGGAGCAGCCGGCGCAGCTCGTCGCGCTCGTCGGTTGCCGCGTAGCTCGGGTCCTGGGCCATCGGTTCCGGCACGACCTCGGCCGGTCGCTCGCCCCACCAGCGTCGTCGCGACGAGTCGATCTGGCCGTTGACGAGCGCCCTGCGCGTGTAGGCGAGCGGCTCGCGCACCCTGTTCCATTTCAGGTACAGCTTGGTGAGCGCCGATTGAACGAGGTCCTCGGCGCGGTGGTGGTCGCCGGTCAGCAGTCGTGCGGTGTGCAGCAACGTCGCGCCGTTGGCCTCGACGAAGTCGCGAAACGCCGTCTCGTCGCGCACGCTGTACTCCTTTCGACGCCGTTACCTACTTAGACGAGGTGGGCGCTGCGCGAGGTTCTCCTTTGATCTGGCGCCACATCCGTTGATGCGGGATGGTGTGCTCGGCGTGGACGAAGATGCCCCCTTCGCGCTCGAGTCCGTGGCGGGCGTACAGCGATACCGCCCGCTCGCGCGCCTCGAGCCACAGGGTGCCACCGCCGTGCTCGGCGATGTAGCCGATCGCGCCGTCGAGCATGGCCGCGCCGGCTCCGCCGCCGCGGTGTTCTGGCGCGGTGGCCATCTGCCGCAGCCGCCACGATGGCTGGTCCGCCGGGCGCCATGGGCACTGCGCCGGGTAGATGAAGCACGTGCCGATCACGGCCTCGCCCTCGATCGCGGCCAGGTGGACAGCGCCGGTGAGGTCGTCGCCAGGCAGCGGATCGTCCGCGGCCAGGTTCGGACGCAGCACAGCCCGGCGCAACTGCCTGGTGCGCGCTGGGTCGACCGCCTCGACTCTCATCCGCCGGGTCGGTACACCATCAGGAAGACGATCACGGCGAAGATGAGCCCGACGACTCCGCCGCAGGCGGCCACGCGGGCGTTGAGCGAGGCCACCGGCTCGCCGGCCCGGATCAGCTCTGTGGCGCGGTCGAGCGCCGGCGCGATGACCGCGAGCACCAGCGCCATGGCAACCGCCCACAGCGCAAGGGAGAGCCAGACCCAGGTGTCGCCGAACTCGGCGTGCCATTTCGGCTGGACGAGCGACATGCCCAGCACGATGACGAGCACCGACACATAGCCGTAGCGGCGCGCCATGCGGGCACTGCCGGCGGTTGCTGCGGCATCGGCGTTGCGCACTCCGCGAGACGCGGTGGTCGCCGCATGCACCAGCGGCCCGATCGCGAACACGGCCGTCAGAACATGTAGAGCCAGCAGCAACTTGTGCACGAGAACGAGGCTATCGGCCGATTCCGCGCCCGAGACGAGCACCTACGACCGCTGCGGCGAGAGTCTCGTCTCGTCCGGTCCATGTCGGCGGGGCCAAGTCGGCCGGCCCATGTCGGTGGGCCGATGTCGGTGGGTCGATGTTGGCGGGCCGATGTCGGCGGGGCCGTATCGATGGGCCCATCTTGCGCGGCCCCGTCCCGCTGGCGGTTCCATCCCGTGCTCGTGGTCACGGCCCGGTGAGCGCCGCGAAGGACGTCTTGATCGTCTCTGCCGAATCGGCCACCGATCGCGGCTGCAGCAGAGATGATCAGGCGGTGGAGTCAGGGGCGGCACCGGCGGGCACGCGCACGGGGAGGCGCCCGGCTCGGGGGACGCACGCGCACCGGAGAGGCACGCGCACGGGGCAGGCACGCGCACGGGGCAGGCACGCGCATAGAGGAGCCAGGCGCACCGGGGAGGCACGCGCACCGGGGGAATGGCGCCGCCCGTGCGCACCGGACCGCGCGGTAATCGACGCCGCTACCGGGCTACCGGCCGGTGACCGCGAAATTCTGTCAGCTGGCCCGTCGGTGCCGGCCGCGCCGTGAGCGCAGGTAGTCGGCAACCACGTACTCGCCGAGCGAGCCACGATTGGGCAGGAACACCCGGCCGCCGTTTCGCCGGCCGAGCTCGTGCATGAACGACACCAGGCGCGGCTCGTCGTCGAGCATGAACACGTTGATGGTCGCGCCTCGTCGCGTGCATCGCTCGACCTCGGCCAGGGTGGCGGCGATGGTCTGCCGGGTCGGCGGCCAGGCGAAGTCGGCGAAGCCGTCCTCGGCAAGGTAGGCGGTCGGCTCGCCGTCAGTGATCACCAGGATGACCGGCTCGGCGTCTCGATGCTTGTCGAGGTGCCTGCGGGCAAGCATGAGCGCGTGCTGCAGGTTGGTGCCCTGTACACGGTCCCAGTCGTGTTGCACGAGGGCCCGTGGGCTCATCACCCGCGCGTAGTCGGAGAACCCGATGATCTCGATCGAATCCTGCGGGTACTTGGAGGTGACCAGGGCATGCAGCGCAAGCGCGGTCGTCTTCGCCTCGCCCCAGGTGCCGCGCAACTCCATCGAGTAGGACATGTCGACGAGCAGTGCGACCGCCGCCGAGCTGCGCCGTTCGGTCTCGTCCACCTCGAAGTCGTCCGCGGTGAGCCGGACCGGCGCGCCGCCCCCGCGTAACACGGCGTTGCGCACGGTGCGCACGACGTTGATGGGCTGCTCGTCGCCGAAGCGCCACTCGCGGGTGGCTCCGGTGACCTCGCCGGCGGCGCCGGCATCGCGGATGTCGTGGTCGCCGCGCCGTCCTGATTCGAGAGTGGAGAAGACGCGGCGCAGGGCACTCGCGCCCAGTCTGCGCAACGCCCGGGGTGTCAGCTGCAGCCCCTCACCACCACGTTCGAGGTAGCCCTGGCGTTGCAGTTCGCGCTCGATCTGGCGTAGCTGGCCCAGATCGTCGACGGCCTGCCGGCCCAGGGCGCGCTGCACGAGTTCCTCGTCGATGTCGTCGAGGCTTGCTCCCGGGTAGTCCTGCAGGGCGAGTTCGGCAAGATCGTCGAGTTCGGCAAGTTCGGCGAGTGCGCCCGTCGCGTTGGCGTAGCCCATCGGCTCGTCGCCGTCCATGCGTTCGCGGCCGCCCCATTGCAGATCGGGACGAGCCGCGCGCAACGAATTCTGCAGGCGTGCCATCTCATCGGCCAGACCCGCCTCGTTCATCGCCTGCGCCATGAGGCCGCCGAGTTCGGCGCGTTGCTCGGGGGTCAGCGAGTCCATGAGGCGCTGGGCGGCCGCAGCGCGTCGAGCCAGCGAGTCGACGAGCTCGGCGAGGTTTTGCGGATTGTCCGGGAAGAACTCGCCATACTGGCTCATGAACTCGTCGAACTGTTGCTGGGTGTGCTCGCCGCGGGCGTCGGCGTCGAGCATCTCGTTGAGCGCCTGCATCATCTCGCGGATGCGCTGCATATCTTGCGGCGTCGCATTGGCCAGCGCGTCGCGCATGCCTGCGAACTGAGCGTCGAGGACCTCGGACCGCAGCAGATCCTGAATCTGCTGGTACTTCTCGCGCGCCTCGGGTGAACGCCACTGGAAGTCGGCGAGTTCGCGCACGGCCCGGGCGGCATCAGGGGGAAGGGCGTCGAGTTCGGCTTCGGCCATGCGCGCCGAGTCGTCCGGGTCGGGGAACAACGCTCGCCGTTCGGCCTCGATCGCCTCGTCGAGCAGCTTGCGTACCTCCTGCAGTGTGCCGTCGAGCTGGCCGCTGCGGCGTAGGTCCCGAGCCCGGTCGCGCGCCTGGCGACGCAACGCGTCGAGGCCGTTTCGGCCGCTGCTGCCGCGTCGCAACACTCGGTTGAGGGCGTTGCGCGGCGACATCCCCGCTAGTACATCCTCGCCGATCTCGTCGAGAGCGCGGCGGATGTCGTAGGGCGGCTCGAGCGGGTCCGGTCCGCCGTGCCAAGCCCCGTAGCGCGAACTAGGCACCGTAAACCGTTCGGTTGCCGGAGCTCTCCTTCGCCAGCCGCTTGTTCAGATACAGCCCTTCCAGCGCGAACTCGACAACCGATGCGGCGACGCCGACGGCAGCCGGGCCCTCACCGACGCCGTCCGGCTCGAGGCGTTCGAGCAGCTCGGAGAGGCCGGGCACCGACCCGATCTGTGCGAGCAGCCGGTCGGCAGACACGGTGTCGCCGGACTCGACGAGCAGGCCCGAGTCGAACTTCTCCTGTAGCGGGCGAAGGTCGAGGCCGGCCAGCCGCGCCCGCGACGTCTCGGCGATCGCGCGACGCAGCAGGTGTTCGAGTACCTCGAATTCGCGGCCTTCGTCGGCGTCGTCGAACTCAACCTTGCCGAGCGAGGCGGGCACCACGGACGCAAGATCGGCAATGCGCGCCACGGCCGCAGCCTCGCCCGTGATCGCCGCCCGCCGCACCGCCGAGGCGGCGACCGTCTCGACGGCCGCGATGGCGAAGCGAGCCGAGACCCCCGAACGCTGATCGACCTGCGGCGCATCCCGCACGGCCCGCGCGAAGCGCCCGACGACGTCGAGCAGATGTGTTGGCACCAGCGGTGCGGCGTGCGGCGAGCCGTCCCAGAGCACGGCGGCTTCCTGCGCCACCATCAGCAACTCGTCTTCGAGTGACAGCGGGTAGTGCGTGCGCACCTCGGCGCCGAAACGGTCCTTCAACGGCGTGATGATGCGTCCGCGGTTGGTGTAGTCCTCCGGGTTGGCGCTTGCGACAAGCAGGAGGTCGAGCGGCAGGCGAAGCTGATAGCCGCGCACCTGGATGTCGCGCTCTTCGAGCACGTTCAGCAACGCGACCTGAATCCGCTCGGCGAGGTCGGGCAGCTCATTGACCGCGAAGATGCCGCGGTTCGTGCGTGGCACGAGCCCGTAGTGGACGGTCTCCGGGTCGCCGAGCGTGCGTCCCTCGGCCACCTTGATCGGATCGATATCGCCGATGAGATCGCCGACGGACGTGTCGGGCGTCGCGAGCTTCTCTCCGTACCGTTCGCTGCGATGCTTCCACGCGACCGGAGTGAGGTCGCTGTCCTGGGCGACGAGCGCGACGCAGCGCGAACATACCGGGGCGTATGGATGGTCGTTGATCTCGCAGCCGGTGATGACGGGAGTCCACTCGTCGAGCAGGCCGGCGAGAGTTCGGATCAGCCGGGTCTTGCCTTGGCCGCGTTCGCCGAGCAGCACGAGGTCGTGCCCGGCGAGCAGGGCACGTTCGACCTCGGGCGTCACGGTCTCGTCGAAGCCGACGATGCCTGGCAGCGATGGCTCGCCGGCGGCGAGGCGGGCGATGAGGTTGTTGCGGATCTCGGTCTTCACACTGCGATGAACGTGGCCAGAGGTGCGCAATTCACCCAGGGTCGCTATGGCGGGGGCAGTCACCGTTTTGACGCTACGTGCCGCTTGCCAGCCCTGCCAGGTGTTCGCTCTCGGGAAAACTCGGACGACTCCTGTCGGTCTCACCCGATAGGTTGCGAGTTATGACAGATGCCGTCCTGGCTGAGGGTGTGCGCAAGACATTCGGCGAAACTTGTGCACTCGACGGCCTCGATCTGGCTGTCCCCGAAGGCAGCGTTCTGGGCCTGCTCGGTCCGAACGGCGCCGGAAAGACCACCGCGGTGCGAGTCTTCTCCACCTTGTTGCAGCCCGACGAAGGCCGTGCGCTCGTGCGTGGCGTCGACGTCAGGCAGGACCCGCAGCAGGTGCGCCGGATGATCGGCCTCACCGGCCAGTTCGCCGCGATCGACGACTACCTCACCGGCCGTGAGAACCTCCTGTTGTTCGCCCGCCTCTACCACCTGGGGGCGAAGGCAGCGGCTCAGCGCGCCGACGAACTGCTCGAACGGTTCGACCTGACCGACGCCGCCGGCCGGATTGCCAAGGCGTATTCGGGCGGCATGCGGCGCCGGCTCGACATCGCGGCATCGCTGATCTCGCGCCCGCAGGTGATGTTCCTCGACGAACCCACGACCGGCCTCGATCCGCGCAGCCGCATGGGCATGTGGAGCGTCATCGAGGATCTTGTTCGTGACGGCACGACGATGCTGCTCACCACGCAGTACCTGGAAGAGGCCGATCGCCTCGCCTCGTCGATCGCGGTGATCGACCACGGCAAGGTCATCGCGCGCGGCACGTCCGATGAGCTGAAGGCGCATGTCGGCGGTGCGCGCCTCGAACTCGTCATCGCCTCGGGCCAGGCGCTGCCGCAGGCCACCGAGATCATGCGCAAGGTGGGTGACGGCACCGATCCCACCGTCGACGAGTCCGATCGCAGCATCGCCGTGCCGGTGTCCGAAGGCGCGGGCGTCCTGGCCGAGGTGGTGCGTCAGCTCGACGCCGCCGACATCACGATCGACGACCTTGCCCTGCGCCGTCCGACGCTCGACGACGTCTTCTTACGCCTGACCGGCCACGTCGCCGAGGAGCAGGACGCGACCGAATCCGACGAACCGCCCGCGGCTCGCCAGAGGAGTGCCCGATGACGACCGCAGTTGACGCACCGCACCAGGCGGCCGGGCCTCGAGTCGTGGCCGATTCCTGGACGATGGCCTGGCGATTGCTGAAGGCGACGCCCCGGCAGCCTGAGCTGCTGATGTTCTCGACCATCCAGACGATCATGTTCGTGCTGCTGTTCCGCTACGTGTTCGGCGGGGCGATCGACACCGGCGGCATTCCCTACGTGCAGTTCCTGATGCCGGGCATCTTCGTGCAGACCTTGGCGTTCAACGGCGCCGTCACCGGCATCGGCATGGCCGACGACATGGCGAAGGGCATCGTCGACCGATTCCGGTCGATGCCGATCTCGGCGGTGGCGATGTTCGTGGGCCGCGCGATCTCCGACCTCGTCCGGGCGACGTTCATGCTGATCATGATGATCGTCGTCGGCATGCTGACCGGATTCCGGTTCCACGGCACCGTGGCCAGCGTGGTCGCGGGCATGTTGCTGATCCTGCTGTTCAGCTTCGCGTTCAGCTGGATCGGCATCTTCATCGGCCTGTCGGTGAAGTCGGTCGAGGCGGCGCAGTCGGGCGGTTTCATCTGGCTGTTCCCGCTCACGTTCGCGAGCGCCGCCTTCGTGCCGGTGGAGCGGATGCCCGGATGGCTGCAGGCGTTCGCGAAGTACAACCCGATCACGCTCATGGTCGACGCGCTGCGCGGCTGGTTCGACAACGGGGTCCGCGACACGCTGCACATTCACGCGACGACCAGCGGGCTGCAGTCTCTGTTGTGGATCGCAGGCGTGCTGGCGGTCTTCGTTCCGCTCTGCGTGATGCGCTTTCGCCGGATGTCGGGCTGAGCATTGCCGACCCGATCGTGCAACATTCGGCACGCTGGCGACGGCGAGCGTTGCACGATCCGGAGTGATCTTGGCCTTCGGCATGCCAGGCTGAGCCGGTGACCTCGTCGAATCAGATCGACGCCCTCGACGGCCGGCTGCTACGCGAACTCGACGCCGATCCGCGAATGGGCGTTCTGGAACTCTCGCGCCGGCTCGGAGTCGCCCGCGCCACCGCTCAGGCCCGCCTCGACCGGCTTGTCAAGCGTGGGGTTATTGCGAGTTTCGCGCCGCGGATCGCGCCGGAGGCGCTGGGCTACGCGGTCACCGCCTTTGCCACGCTCGAAATCCGGCAGGGCAGCGGCGGGCAGGTGATCGAGCATCTCTCGACGATCCCCGAGGTGCTCGAGGTGCACACGATCACCGGGCAGGGCGACATGCTGTGCCGGATGGTGGCCCGTTCCAACGCCGGCTTGCAGCACGTCATCGACCGCGTCAACGGCCACGAGGCGATCATGCGAACCTCGACGGTGATCGCCATGGCCAATCCGGTGCCCCACCGGGTGCTGCCCCTCGTCGACCCGGCCGACACCGCGTAATCGCACGATGGCGGGCGCTGACCTGGCGTCTCGCGCCAGGAGCTTGATCATCTCTGGAGCCAGCGCCATGGCGGGCGTGTTCAGCAGAGATGATCGTCCGCGATGGCTGCCGGCCAGTGCGTGGTCGCGAGCACGGGGCCTGGGGCAAGGTGGCGAGCACGCGCCCGGGCAAGGGTCGCGAAGCACGGGGCCCGGGGCAAGGTGGCGAAGTGCACGCCGACTTTCTCGTTGAGGCGCCCATTTCCCTGACCGTGGTGCGTTATAACGCACCACTCAAGCTGAAACGCACCACTCAACTGCGATCAACGACCCGGGCGATCAACGACCCGGGCGGCCGGACCCGGCCGGACCCGAAGGGCGGCGGGGGGCGATGTGCGGCGGAGGGTCAGCCGCTGAACGGCTTGGCGGTCAGCAGGGTTACCCGCACCGTCTTGCCGGTGGGGGTTTCGTAGGAAACCGTGTCGCCCTCGTGCGCGCCGGTCAGCGCCACACCCAACGGGGACGCTGCGGAGTAGACCTCGAGGTCGGTGGTGGCCGCCTCTTCGCGCGACCCGATCAGGAACGTCTCGGCGTCGTCGTCACCTTCGTAGCGGGCGGTGACCACCATGCCCGGCCCGGCTGTGCCATTGCTCGTCGGTGCCTCGCCGACCTTGGCATCACGCAGCAGTTGCTCGAGTTGGCGAATGCGGCCTTCCTGCTTGGCCTGCTCCTCGCGGGCGGCGTGATAGCCGCCGTTCTCGCGCAGGTCGCCCTCCTCGCGGCGATCGTTGATCTCTTTCGCGATCGTCGCACGGTTGGCGATGAGATCTTCAAGCTCTTTCGCCAAGCGGTCATGAGCCTCCTGGGTTAGCCAGGTGACAGGGACACTGTTGACGCTGTCGGTGGTTGACACGAGCTCTCCTAGAACGGCTTGCAGACGAACGTCGAACGTAACATCGAGGCCGGGGGTTCCGCGAAGTCGTTCTCGTCCGGTGCGTCTGTGGCGCCAGCCTCCGGCCACCGGCACGGCACGGCACGGCACGGCACGGCACGGCACGGCACGGCACGAAAGCGTTGCCCTGCGGCCTGGCCGCCCCGCAAACCCGTCAGATCACGGTTGTCCTGCCTCGAGCGCAGTGACGAGCCACTCGCACCAGGCGATGGCGTGGCGCTCGAACGAGACGCCGCGCCGCAAGGTCGCATAGGAGCTGAATTCTGGGCGTGCAGGATTGAACAAGGTCGCGGCGGGCAGGCGTTCGTGCTCACGTTGCAGCCGTTCGTACTCGCGTAAGGTCGCGCGGTGCTCGTCGGCCTTGTCGCGCACGAGCGCGGCGGAAGTGGTCGGCTCGACAAGCCAGAGCGAGTAGACCTTGAGCAGGAATTCGTCCCTGGTTGCGGGCTGAGATGTGGTGGTCGAGACCCAGTTCTGCAAGGCGCGCCGGCCGGCGTTGGAAATGACGTAACGCTTGGTGTCGCGTGGCCCTGGGCCTTTGATGACGCGGTGCCGCACGTACCGGGCGGTCTCCAGCCGGGCCAGCTCCGGGTAGATCTGACTGTGGCTTGCCGTCCAGAAGTAGCCGACCGGCTTTCGCAGGGCGGCCGAGAGTTCATACCCGGTGCGGGGCTGCCGTGCGAGCAGCCCGAGAATCGCGAATCCGAGCGTCGACGTACCGGCCACAGCGGTAGGGTACGGCTATGTCGCTCTCGACATATACAAAGCGTCGCACGGGCCCCTTATTGGCGGTATTGAGCCTGCTCGCAGCGGCTGCGTGCGATAGCCCCAGCGATGGCCGTGTCTTGCCGGTGGCGGCGCCCGCCTCGTCACACTATCCGCGGCCCCGCCGTTCGACATCGCTGTCCTCGGCAGCGCTCATCGCGCAGTCGTACTCAGCAACGAGAGCGACCAGATCCTGTGCTCGTGGCTCGACTACGCCAAGACACTCGTGCGAGCCGGCCTGCAGGTCGCGCTCTACGACTACGTGAACGGGCCACAGGCCGACATCACGGCGGTAACCACGTATCTACGCCGACACGGGCCGAAGGCCGTGGCGCTGGTCGGAACGTCGGAGGGGGCGAAAGCATCGATGGTCGCCGCGGGCAGCGTGCGTCCCGACGCGATCGTCAGCCTCTCGGCCGAGAGCGAGCTCGCCGGAGTGGCCGTCGCGCCTTACGCGGCCAAGCTCAAGGCGCCGACGTTGTTCGTCACGGCGGCCCAGGATCCCTACGGCGCCACCGACGCGACACGCGCCTTCTACAAAGCGTGCCCTGTCGCGCTGAAGCGGCTCCTCGTGGTCGCAGGCGACGCGCACGGCACTGCCCTGCTCGCCGCGCCGTCCGTGGCCCGGGAGGTCACCACGTTCCTCGAACAAACCGACCGCTGAGTGAGCATCGCCGGTCCATCGGCAAGAATGGGTCGCGTGACCCAGCGATCTACCGATGGCGGCGCCGATACGTTGCGCCTGATGGCCGTACATGCCCATCCTGACGACGAGTCGAGCAAGGGCGCCGCGATGATGGCGCGCTACGTCGACCAGGGGGTCGACGTCCTGGTCGTCACCTGTACCGGCGGCGAGCGCGGCAGCATCCTCAACCCGGCCCTGCAAGGGCGTCCCGACATCGAGGCGAACATCGCCGAGATCCGCAAGGCGGAGATGCGGCACGCGCGCGAGATCCTCGGCGTACGCCAGGCGTGGCTCGGCTTCGTCGACTCCGGCTTGCCCGAGGGCGACCCGTTGCCCCCGCTGCCCGAGGGGTGCTTCGGGCTCGAGCCCGTCGAGACCGCGGCGGCGCGTCTCGTGCAGCAGATCCGCGAGTTCCGCCCGCACGTCATCACGACCTATGACGAGAACGGCGGCTACCCGCACCCCGACCACATCATGTGCCACAAGATCAGCGTCGCCGCGTTCGACGCCGCCTCCGACTCCGAGGCCTACCCCGAGGCCGGTGATCCGTGGCAGCCGCTGAAGCTTTACTACGACATCGGGTGGAGCCAGGAACGCGTCGAGACACTGCATACGGCGATGACCGAGAAGGGTCTCGAGTCGCCGTACGAGGAAGTGATGAAGCGCTGGTTCGACAACGAAGACAAGCGCCGCATACCGAATCTGACGACGCGCGTCCCCTGTTCTGACTGGTTCGAGCGCCGTGACGCAGCGCTGATCGCGCATGCGACTCAGGTCGACCCCGGCGGCTGGTTCTTCAAGGTGCCGCTCGACATCCAGCGCGAGGCGTGGCCGACCGAAGACTTCGAGCTGGTCCGGTCTCTCGTCGACACGTCCTTGCCCGAAGACGACCTGTTCGCAGGAGTTCGGGAGAAGGTGTCGATCTGATGGTTGCGCAGTACGCGATCGCGCTTCACGCGTTCGCCGTACTGGCCGACGACGACAGCGGTGGGGAGTCGAAGAAGGCCGGGCCGATCGCGCTGCTCGTGATCGTGCTGCTCGCGATCTCGTGCTTCTTCCTGTTCCGCTCGATGTCAAAGCACCTAAAACGAGTGCGCGACGACTTCCCGGGCGGCGACCGGGCGCCCACGTCCTCACCGCCGCCGCCCTCCGCGCCGAAAGACCCACCGGCCGACGACGCCGGCACGGCCCACGCGAAGGACGCACCCACCTGACTCAGCGGGTGTAGCGGTGGGCGAGTTCGCGCGCCGATGTCGCAACGAGTTCGCGTAGCTCGGCCGGCTCGAGTACTTCGACGTCCGCTCCGAGTTGGAGCAGCGCGTGCAGCGCATGTTGTCTCGACTCGATCGGGACGGTGGTGACCGCCCAGCCGTCCGGGTCGGGCTCGCTCATCGCCTCGCGCCCGGCCCGCGCGACCACCGGGCCGAGCAGGAACAGCAACTCCCGCCCGCCGAGGACACGCGGATCGTCGCGGTCTCCGGAAATAGCCGCTCGGCGTAGTCGCGCTGGTAGTCGGCCCAGTGCGCCTGCAGGTCGAAATCGTCCGGACGCTCGAACGTCTCCTCGAGCGCTACCGCGTCAAGCACCCGGGAGACGCGGTAGGTCCGTGGTGATCGCGAGCCGTCGGCGTTCGCGACGAGATACCAGGTTCCTGCCTTGAGTACGACGCCGAGAGGTTCGAGCAGCCGATCGACGACCTTGCGGGCGCTCCGCTCGTAGCGCACCCGCATGCGGCGCTGTGACCAGACCGCGTCCGCGATCAGGGCGAGCGTCGGCGGCGGGTCGCTCTCGCGCAGCCAGCCCGGCGCGTCGAGGTGGAACCGATCGCGGATGCGCGCGGCTCGTTCGCGCAGTTCCGGTGGCAGGGCGGCGAGCAGCTTGTGCTGCGTCGCGGCCAGGACGCTGCCGAGGCCGAGTTCGGCGGCTGGGCCGGGCAGCCCGGTCAGGAACAGGGCATCGGCCTCGTCACCGGTCAGGCCGGAGAAACGGGGCCGGTAGCCGTCCACCAGCGAGAAGCCGCCGGTGCGTCCGCGCGTGGCATAGACCGGCACGCCCGCCGAGCTCAGTGCCTCGATGTCGCGATACACCGTGCGCAGCGACACCTCGAACTCGTCGGCGAGTTGCTGGGCGCTGACCTGACCGCGCAGTTGGAGCAACGCCAGCATCGACAGCAATCTGCTCGCACGCATGAAACGTCATTCTCGGCCTAATACCTGTCACTGGATGGCAGGTTTATCGGGCAAGGTCGAACGGGAAAGACAGACAAGCAGAGGAGCTGACCATGATTAAGTCGCAATTGCGCAAGACGGCGACCATCTCGGTGACCGCGAAGTCCTGGGAGGAGGCCCGCTACGACGAGCCCGAGGGCCAGGCCGCACTGGCCCAGGCCGATTTCACCTTGTCCCACGCCGGCGATCTGGTGGGGGAGTCCTCAGTGCGAATGCTCGCGGCCTACACCGACGGTGACCCGGCAAAGCCGGAGACTCTGGTCGGAAACTACGTCGCGCTCGAGCGGGTGACCGGCACGCTCGCGGGCCGGACCAGGAGCTTCGTCATCGAGGAGCGCGGACGATACGACGGCGGTGTCGCCCGCACAACGGGCCAGATCGTGCCGGGCTCGGCAACCGGTGAGCTGACCGGCCTGCACGGCGAGATCGAGTACGCAGCCGGCGATATGACGTTCGAGGCCACGCTGTCCTACGCCTTCGAGAATGACGCCGCGGTGCATTGATGATTGAGCTGCGCCGCGACAAGGTCATTGCCTACCGGGTAGCCGCGCAGGGGCTGCGCCGGGAGACCTCGTCGGTCGACCATCTCGCCGTGCTCGACTTCGGCGTGCAGGATTCCGGCGACGCGGCCCGGCTCGCGTTCGACGCCCGCACGAAGTCGGCCCCGCCTGATGACGGGGTCGGCCCGGGCGAGGCGCTCGCCCTCGCCTGGACGCTGCGTGGCGCGCCGCACCTGCATCGTCGGGGCGATCTCGACTGGCTGGCGGGCGCGCTCTGGCCGCTGTCGGATGCCGACGCGAGCACCCGCCTCGACGCCGCGGCGAGCATGAAGAAGGCCGGCCTGGCGGGCATCGACGGGTTCGCCGCCGGCGTCAAGGCGCTGCGCGACACCGTCAAAGCACCGATGGCGAAAGGCGCCGCGAGCACGGCGGTCACGAAGGCAACCCCGGAGGCGCTGCACCGGTATTGCCGTGGCTGCCAGGCCACCCACGTGTTCGAGATGACGTTCCGGTTCGGCACATTGCCTGCTGGTATCGAGCTCGAGCCCGGCACCTCGCCGCCCGTCCTCGTCCCGAGATCGAAGCCGGCCAAGCCCTCGCGGACCGACATCGAAGCGCTGCAGCGGCTCATCCGCTCCTACCTCACGTTGCTCGGCCCGGCGACGCACGCCGACGCCGCCGGATACCTCGGCGCGCGCCGCGCCGACATCGCCGGCGTATGGCCGGACGACCTCGTCGAGGTGAACGTCGACGGGCGCACCGGCTGGATACCGGACGAGCATCTCGACGCGCTTCGCAAAGCCCGAAAGCCGCGCCTGACGCGGTTGCTCGGCCCGTTCGACCCCTACCTGCAGGCGCGTGACCGGCAGTTGATCGTGCCTGACAAGGCCGTGCACAAGGCGCTCTGGCCGGTGCTCGGGCGCCCGGGCGTCCTGTTCGTCGACGGCGAGGTGGTCGGCACCGTCAGGTCGAGGCGCACCAAGAGCACCAAGGCGCGTCTCGACCTGACCGTCGACGCATTCGCCCCGCTGCCGCCGAAGGTGCGCCACGAGGTGGCGGCCGAGGCCGAGCGGGTCGCGACGGTGCGCGGCGTGTCCGACGTGGCGCTGCATTGGGCAGACGCCTGAGCGCGCCGACGTTTCGAACTCGCCGTTGCGCCGTCTATACCGTGTGTGATCGGGTAAGGCTTCTCGACATCTTTGCGCCGTAGGCGCTAATTCAGCGAGGAGTGGTTTGTGTCCGGTATCCGAATGGCACGAGCCGTGCGCCGTGGCGTCGCGATGGGCGCCGTGCTGGCGCTCGTCGTCCCAGCCATGGCAGCGGCCAGTCCGGCGGCGCCGCAACCCGGCAGCCCCGGCATCGGCGATCCGTACTACCCGAAGTACGGCAACGGCGGTTACGACGTTTCGCACTACAAGATCGCGATCGACTACGACCCGGCCACGGGACTGCTCACCGGAACCACGACGATCACGGCCGAGGCAACGCAGGCGCTGTCGAGCTTCGACCTCGACTTCCTGCTGCGCGCCACCTCGGTCACCGTGAACGGGCAGGCCGCCAAGACCAGCCAGTACGTCGTCGACACACCGGCACACAACTACGGCGGCGAACTCGTCGTCACGCCGAAGAAGGCGATTGCCAAGAACAGCGCGCTGAACATTCGCGTCGAGTACGCGGGCGTACCGGCCCAGACCATGGTCGGCGGCTTCAGTCCGTGGTTCCCGACGCCCACCGGCGCCGTGATCGCCGACGAGGCGGAGGCATCGGCGTGGTGGTTCCCCGCCAACGACCACCCGCTCGACAAGGCGACCTATGACGTCTCGACGACGGTGCCGTCCGGGTTGCAGGTGCTGGGCAACGGGCAATTGGTCAGCCAGGTGAACCGCCAGGGCGCGACCACCTGGCGCTGGCGCGAGAACAAGCCGATGGCCACCTACCTGGCGTTCGTCGCAATCGGCAAGTACACCGTCACCACCGGCACGACCGCCGGCGGCATCCCGTACACGAACGCGATCGCGCAGCAGGACGTCCCCCCGGCCGCCGCGGGCGACATCGCGCGTATCCCGGAGGTCCTCGACTGGCTGACCCGGCAGTGGGGTCCCTATCCGTTCGATTCGGCGGGCGGCGTCGTGCCCGACCTGGCATTCGGCTACGCACTCGAGACGCAGACGCGTCCGGTCTATGCCACGGATTTCTGGCAGGACGGCTCGGACATCTACGTCGTCGTGCACGAGAACGCGCACCAGTGGTTCGGCGACAGTGTGTCGGTGCACCACTGGCAAGACATCTGGCTCAACGAGGGATTCGCCGGCTTCTCCGAGTGGCTGTGGTCCGAGCAGCACGGCGACGGCACGGCGCAGCAGATCTTCGAAAGCACCTACGCATCGCACCCCGCCGACGACGCGTTCTGGCAGATCCGGGTCTCCGATCCAAGCGCCGCGCACCTGTTCGCCGATCCGGTCTACGACCGCGGCGCGATGACGCTGCAGGCGCTGCGCAACCGCATCGGCGACGCGGCGTTCTTCCAGCTCATGCGGGACTGGGCGCGCGATCACCGGTACGGCAACGCCACGACCGCCCAGTTCGAGGCGCTCGCCGAGCGGCTGTCGGGCCAGGACCTGCGCGATTTCTTCAACGTCTGGCTGGTGTCGGCTGACAAGCCCGCTCCGACGGCGGAGAACGGCTTCCCGCCGGCGGCGCAGGCAGCAGCGAAGGCCGGTGCGCGGGTACCCGTGCCGGCGTCACTGCCGAAGATCGAGCGGGTCGAGCGCGCGCTTGCTGCAGCAGGCCGCGGATAGGCGCGATTATGTGCTGCCCGGGCGGCTGCCAGCCGCCTGGGCAGCGCTGTCGGAATCACGACGTGACGAACGACCAGGAGCCCGACCCGACCTGGTACTTCGCGTAGCCGCCGGCGTTGCCGAGGAACGTGGCGCCGCGCGGTGCGGTCGCGTTCGTTGCGCCGGTGGCGGCGAGTGGCACGTACACGGTCGCCGTCGAGTTGCCGGGAATCACCACGGTCAGGTGCAGCGAGACACCTGTCCGGGTCCACGCGGTGCTGATGCGGCCGTACACCGACTGGTAGCTCGACGCGACATGATCGAGTGTTCCCAGAACGGACGGCTTGATCTGCAGGTCGTGGAAGGCCACCGAGCCGGGTGCCTGGTCGATACCGCCGAGATGCGCGGTGAACCATTCGTCGATCGCGCCGAGCATCAAGTGGTTCTGCGACGACAGCGTCGTCGGCCCGTTCCAATCCTCGCCGAGCGACGTGGCGCCGTGCACCACCTGGTAGCCCCAACTCGGCGCGGTGGCCTGCGTGGCCAGGTCGTAGATCACGTCGTCGCGTCCCGCTGCGGTCAGGGCGTTGAGCACGGCCGGCAGGCCGATCTCGCCGACGGTGAGGTGGTTGCCCTGTGCCCGGATGCTTGCAATCAGGTGGTCGAGCACGGCCTGCTTGTCGTTCGCGGGAACGATGCCCATGTCGAGGGCGAAGGCATCGTCGGCCTGGGTTCCGGTCGAGTACGTCGAGTCGGCCTCGTCGAGGTATTTCGCGTTCACCGCGTCGCCGATGTGACCGGCCAGGGTCGCATAGCTCTGCGCGTCGGCCGGCTTGCCCAGCACCGTGGCGATCTGGCTCATCGTCGATACGATCCGGTGGTAGGCGTAGGTCTGGATGAGCTCCTTCGGCGTTCGCGAATCCGTGGTGATCCAGTCGCCGAAATCGCCGCCCTGCAGCAGGAACCCGATGGCCCGAGTGGCCAGGAAACCCAGGTAGTGCTGCATGGCCGCGTAGTTCTGGCGCAGGATCTGCACGTCGCCATAGGTCTTGTACTGCAGCCAGGGACCGAGCACGAACGTCCCGCCCCAGTTGGCGTCGCCGGCGCCGTAACGGTGATAGTCCGGCGCGATGTTCTCGATCAGGCCCTGCGTGGTCTGCGCCTGTGCCATGTCCCGGACGAACTGGCGGTAGTAGGCGGCGATGTCGTAGTTGCGGGCGACCGAGCCGTAGACGAGGTTGGCCTGCTCGAGCCAGCCGAGCTTCTCGCGGGTCGGGCAGTCGGTGAGGACGGAGAACATGTTGCCCTGGACGGCGCGGTCGATGATCCGGTGGATGCCGTTCAGTAGATCGTCGGACGAGTCGAACGAACCGGCGGACGCATTGGCGGTGCGCAGCACGATCGCGCTGGCGTCGTCAGCGGCGGGTGCCGACGCGAGGCCGCGAACCTCCAGGTAGCGGAAACCGTGATACACGAACCGGGGGTGCCAGGTCAGCGGACCCTTGCCGTCGAGCGTGACCGTGTCCCACACCGGCCCGCTGCTTTCCCCGAGCTGGTCGAATGTTCGCTGGTCGGCCACTCCGTCGGGCGTCAACTTCTCCGCCGGCAGCACCGTGATCTGCGTTCCGGCCGGGCCGTCGAGCCTGAGCTGCTCCCATCCGGCGATGTTGGTACCGAAGTCGAGGACGTACACACCTGTCTTCCGGTTCGTGATCGAGACCGGATGCAGCACACCGACCGGTGTGATCGGCGGGTCGTCGTGCGCGACGAGTTGCGTTGTGGCGGCGGGAGGCGTGGTCGGGGTAGCGGACTGCCATGCGCGCAGGTCGGCCGTCGGGGCATCCCAGCCGGACGGCAGCCGTCGCGCGTCGTAGTCCTCGCCGCCGTACCAGTTGCTGAACGTCGTGTTGCCGAGCGTGGTGCGCCAGGACGAGTCGGTGGCGATGGTCTGCTCGCGGCCGTTCGCGTAGGTGATCTCCAACTGGGCGAGCATCTTCGGCGGGCCGAGGTCCGTCGCCAGCTTCTGATAGCGCTGCGGATGATCTGGCGTGTTGTAGACGTCGTACGTGCCGTTGCCGAGCTGCGCGCCGATTGCGTTGGCGCCACGCCGCAGCAGGCCGGTGACGTCGTAGGTCGAGTACACGACCTGCTGGCGATAGTCGGCGTTGGCCGGTTCCAGCACGGCCTGGCTCACCGGCCGGCCGTCGATCGTCGCGTCGTAGATGCCGACGCCGGTTATGTAGAGCCGCGCGCTACGCACCGGCTGGTCGACCTGGAACTGCCTGGCGAACACCGGCAGGGCAGGTGGCGCGGTGTGCATGGTCGACGGCGGCGGCAGGGTCTTGCTGACCTTGAGCACCTGGGTGAACGCCGTGCCGTCGGAGGAGACGCTGACCGAGAAGTTCTTCGGAAAGTTCGGCGTCTGCCCGAACGGGCTCACCACATCCGAGCGCGGGTACAGCAGCAGGCGATCGAAGTGCCGCACCTGGCCGAGGTCGAGGGTGATCGTCACCGGGGCGTTCAGGTCGTCCCAGCTGGTGTTCTGCGGGCGGCCGGCGCTGCGGTAGCCGTACGGCGAGACGTCGGTGGTCAGGTGTCCGTCGGTCAGGTACTGCGGCCCCCACTCGCCGGCAACGTCGACGCTGTCGGATGTGGTGACGTGAGCGCCCAGCGCAAGGTCGGTAGTCGGCGCCGCCTTGTCGACGACGCCGATCTCGGCGAGTTCGACGCGGTAGTCGTTGACGGCGTCCTCGGGCTTGACCGTCGTGTCGTTGATGTCGGTGACGTTGAGGCGCAGGTACCGGGCGTCCTGCGCAACCGGTAGGTCCTGCGTCGCCGGATGCACCCGGTCGTTTCGCCAATCCGGGTTACTGATCCAGCTCGCCGACCAGTCCGACCGGCTGAGCAGGCCCATCTCCCAGGACGCCGGCCGGCTCCACGCCGACGCCTTGCCGGTCTGGTCCCACATGCGCACCTGCCACGAGATCCGTTCCCGCGACTGCAGCGTCGAGCCGGCGTACGGCACGCCCGAGGAGTCGGCCGAGACGACCTTGCCCGAGTCCCAGAGATCCGGATGCCCGAGACCGTGCTGGCTGGTGGCCGCGCGTATCTGATACGCGCTCTGGGTGACGTCCTCGCCTCCGGCCAACTGCCAGCCAAGCTGCGGTGTCGCGTCGTCGATGCCGACCGGGTCGGTCAGGTAATCGGCCTGCAGGTGACCGGCGGTCGGGGCGACGCCTGCCTCTACCGGACTCGTCGCTGCCGATAGCGCCGCGACGCACGTCGCCGAGGTCAGCAGGACGGTCGAGACCATGCGCCAGGTCCGGAACTTCGATTGCATTCGGTCTCCTCGGGAGGTGGTCGGATGACACGACAATCGTTAATCGTTTACTGTCGAGGCAGCGGACTGCGGCGACAAGATCGGCGGCAAACGTTGGCCGAATTCGGCCGCGCCGCCCGTGCCAGTCCGGATGTGGTCACAGAACATCCGACGTTTATCTTGACCAGGCTTCCGGGCGCTGGAACCATTCGTCACCAAGTGGGGCGCCTGCCCTTGGTTGCGAGGCACAGGACCCGCAGATACCTCGGATGTCTAAGCCAGATCGGCGACCGCTCTGGCGACGAGTCATGTGCGATCGGATCCGGTGAGGAGAATGCGATGGCTGCGCCCAGCATCAGTCGGCGGACGTTCCTGCGTGGGGCAACCGCGCTGAGCGCGGGCGCCGCGCTCGGGTCGCTCGGTACGACGCGGCGGATGCTCACCCCGGCCCGATCGAGCCCTCTCGACACGACCGGCCCCTACCTGCCCACGGCCGGATCGCTCAGCCAGCACCCGGTGCCGCAGTGGTATCGCGATGCCAAGTTCGGGATCTTCATTCACTGGGGCGTCTACACAGTTCCCGCCTGGGGCGACGCCGTCGCCTACCACGCGGCCGAGTGGTACTCGTACGCGATGCACATCAATGGTGCCGGAATCGATTCGACCTACCAGCATCATCTGCAGACTTATGGAGCAGACCTCAACTACGACGATTTCATCCCGCAATTCACGGCGGAGAACTACGACCCGCGGCAGTGGATCGAACTCTTCGAGAGTGCGGGGGCTCGCTATTTCGTTCTGACATCCAAGCATCACGACGGTTACCAGCTATTCCCCAATACTGCGTCTGACCGCAATTCGCTGGCGCTGACGCCACATCGCGATTTAGTCGGCGAACTGTTCGATGCCGCCCGGAGCAGTTCGCTGAAACGGGGCCTCTACCACTCCCTCGGTGAATTCTTCAATCCTGCCCTGGACACACCACCGTGGAATCCGTACAGCCACGATCCCATCCAGTACACGGGGTACAAGCCGGTCGAGGACTACGTATCCGAATACCTGCACGTCATGGTGAAGACACTGATCGACCGCTACGACCCGGACCTGCTCTGGGGTGACGGCGAGCACTGGCATGAGGACCTCGGTGCCGGGCAGATCTTCAAGCCGAAAGACATGGACTGGCGCGGCGACGAACTGCTCGCCTACTACTACAACAACTCGGTGAACCGGCCGAAACCAAAGGGTGTCCTCGTCAACGATCGGTTCGAGGCAAGTCACTCGGATTTCTCCACCGTCGAGGGAGACGCGACCTACAGCCTGCGTTCGGGCGCGTGGGAGGCCGACCTCACCATCGGGCGCTCATGGGGCTACGACACGAATGAAGACCCGGCGGCCATCAAGTCGAGCACCGACCTCGTGTCGCGACTGGTCGACATCGTCAGCAAGAACGGCAATCTTCTGTTGAACGTCGGGCCCCGACGAGACGGCACGATCGCCGACTGGCAGGCCGAGCGGCTGCGCGCGATCGGAACATGGCTGGGTACGAATGGAATCGCCATCTACGACACGACGCCCTGGATACGGGCGGGCGACGGCGACGTGCGATACACGGTCTCGAACGGATCGTTCAACATTCTCGGGTTGACGTGGCCACAACTGTCGTATCTCACGGTGCCCGGTGACCTGCCGATTGCCAGCGATTCTCAGATCCGGTTGCTGGGCGACAACGGTCACCAGGCGCGCTTCAGGCGAACAGATGCAGGTGTCGTCGAAATCGATCTGCCGGCGCGTAATCCCAACGGCGAGGGCTATCCGTTCGTCCTGAACGTCAGGCTCGCGCGATAACTGGAAACGTCAGGTCGACGAGGGGAGTTGCGTGGTGTCATACCGGGCCAGGCGCAGGACAGTGATCGGTTTCGTATCGGGATTGGTGGCACTTCTCGCGACGGCAGCTGCCGCGGGTCCAGCGGCACCTGCCGATCTGCCCGGCGCAGCATCGAGCTGGCTGTTCGACTTCGGCTGCGCGACCAGCCCGGTGGCCGACGGCTACCTCCAGGTGACGAATTCGACGCTCTACGACGCCGGGCGCGGATTCGGGCTGGATCGCGCCACGAATTGTCGGGACCGCGGTCAGCCCGATGACCTGCGCGGAGATTTCACCGTGGCCGGCAGCTATTCCTTCGCGGTTGACGTTCCGGACGGTGACTATCGCGTTGTGATCGTCTCGGGGGATCAGATCGCAGCCAACAACACCGACGTGTCTGTCGAGAACGCCCCTACGCAGACGATCTCTTCGGTAGCAGGCTCGTTCCCCGAGCTCGGCCTCTCGGTCAGCGTCAGCGACGGGCAGATGAGCTTTGTCTTCGGGCGAGACGGACGGGTCAACGCGATTGGCATCGCGCAGATCTCGGCGCCGGCCGGCGTCCGGGTCGGGTCCGAACGGTTGCGTCCGACCCCCTCGGTCGCTCTGGCCTGGGATGCTTCGCCGGAAGCCCGCAGCTACAACATCTATCGCAAACGAAATGACGAGAGCAACTTCCACAAGATTGCCAGTTCGGCCGGGGCCGCGTACACGGACTCGACAGTCGAACTCGGGTTGACGTACGAGTACGCGATCTCGGCGCAAGGCGCGGGCATAATCGAATCGGCGCAGAGCGCGCCGCTCCCGGTGAATGTCTTTGACGAGTCGGTCCCGCCACCACCCGTACCGGCCGATCTCCGGCTGGAGACTTCAATCGTGCACGACACGTTTACATTGCGATGGCAGAAGGTGAGTAGTGCCCGCCAGTACTACATCTACCGAGCAGACGGCGCGGCGGCCGACTTCATTCGCATCGATACGGCGCAGGCTGCCGAATACACACTGTTCATCGCGCCGTCCACTCCATGCTGCTACGACTTCCAGTACCGGGTGGTCGCCGTGAGCGATGGCGGGCTTTCCGGTCCATCCGACGCCGTGCGCCTCACCTCGAGTGGTAGCTGAGAACGACGGCGCCGCGTTCAGTCGTCGCGCAGGCGGCGGTTCGCCTTCAGCTCGCCGCGGCGCCGCTTGTCCTCGAGGCGGGCCCGTTTGGCGGCTCGTGACGGTCGGGTGGCGCGACGCGGGGTCACCGGCGCCAGGGCGTCGGTGATCATCGTCGCGAGTCGGCTGCGTGCGGCGATCCGGTTGCGCAGCTGGGCCCGATGCTCGGACGCGCTGATCGTCAGCACGCCCCCCGCGGCACGGGCGCCGAGCCCCGCCAGCAGCCGGGCCCGCTGCGCTTCGCTGAGCGCGACCGAGTTGCCGACGTCCCAGCTGAGTTCAACCCGGCTGTCGGCGGTGTTGACGGACTGACCACCCGGCCCGGACGAGCGGCTGAACCGCTCGACGAGCTCAGCGGCCGGGATGGTCAACCCGGCGGGCACACCTCGTCCGGGCGCGACGTCGAGATCGCCGGTCGCGGCGATCCGGCGTGACCCGGGCTCTGGCATGCGTTCATTCTCCCGCGCCCCGCCGGGGCCTGTCCCGTGGCGGGGTCTTGATCATCTCTGCTGGATCCGCCATCACACGCCATCACTCGCGGTTTGGCCAGAGATGATCAACGGTGCGCCAGCACGGACTCCTAACTCGGGGTCGGACTGTAACGATCTAGCGCTGTCGTACTACTCGGATTCGACGACTAGCAGCCGTGGGCTGGGCTCGACTCGAACGGTGGCGGTTCGGCCTCTCGTGACCTGCTGGCCGGCCACCAGTGACCCGAGCGCGATGATCATGCCGAGCAGCTGGAGCGATGTGAGGTGCTGCTGCAGGGCGAGCCAGCCGATCGACGCCGCCACGACCGGCACGACCAGCGTCAGGAAGCTGATCGCGGTCGCCGGCAACACGCCCACCCCGCGCATCCATACGGAGTAGGAGATCGCTCCGCTCACGACGGCGAGATACCCCAGGCCCACTGCGCAGTGACGCCGGTGACGTGATCGCGAGGGGCGCGGCCGGTCACGGGACAGCGGGCGTCGACTGCACCTCACGCATCCAGGCGGTGACCTCGTCGGCATCTCGCGGCAGCGACCCGGACAGGTTGATCGGGGCGCCGTCGGTGACGAGGATGTCGTCTTCGATCCGCACACCGAGCCCGCTCAGTTCGGCGGGCACCGTGCGGTCGTTGACCTGGAAGTACAGGCCCGGCTCGACGGTGAGCACATGCCCGGCGGCCAGCGTGCCCTTTCGGTAGGTCTCCTCGCGGGCGAGCGCGCAGTCGTGGACGTCGATGCCGAGCATGTGCGACGTGCCGTGCAGGGTGTAGCGCCGGTGCATGCCTGCGCCGGGGCGCTCGGGGTCGTCGGCGCACGAGACCTCGGCGGTGACGGGCAGGATTCCCCACGAGTGCAGGTGATCGGCCAGCACCCACATCGCTGCCCGGTGTGCGGCGAGGAAGTCGGCGCCCGCCTTCACCTCGGCGATTCCCGCGCTCTGCGCCTCGTACACCGCTCGGTAGACCCGAAGCTGGTCGGGAGTCCACTCGCCGCTGATCGGCATGGTGCGGGTGACGTCGGCGGTGTACAGCTCGTCGGTCTCGACACCCATGTCGGCCAGCAGCAGCTGACCCGCCTCGACCCGCCCGTTGTCACGCCACCAGTGCATGGTCGTGCCGTGAACGCCCGCGCCGACGATCGAGGTGTAACCGACCTCGTTGCCCTCCATGCGAGCCCGGCGCCAGAACGTGCCCTCGAGCCAACGCTCACCGCGCTCGCCGCCACGCGCCAGCAGCATGGGCAACTCGCGCGCGACATCGGCGAAGCCGCGTGCGGTGGCAGCGCAGGCGTCCTGCAAGCGGGCGATCTCCCACTCGTCCTTGATCAGGCGCAGTTCGTCGATGACATCGCCGAGCCGCTTGCCGTTGCCACGCGGGAACAACGCGTCGACGTCGCGGTCGAAGCCGGTCAGCACAGCACTGTCGCGATCGCGCCAGGCTGCGACGTCGGACTCGAGGTCGCGCCGCGCCCGGGTGGCGATGCCCAGCACCTGAGCTGTTTCGGCGGGGGTCGGCACATTGCCGACCCAGAGCGCGCCGTGCAGGCGGTCGGTGAAGTATTCGATCTGGCCGGGCGCCGCGTATTCGACGATGTAGAGCGCGCTGTCGTGCCCAGCGCTCGTGGGGGTCATGACGAGCACCGCGCTCTCGACGGTCTCGCCGGTGAGCCACGTGAACGCGCTGGCAGCACGAAACGCGTAGTCGGTGTCGTTGGCGCGTGTCTTCAACGGGCCGGCCGGGACGACGATCAGCTGACCCGGGAAGGCCGCCGACAACGCCGCGCGCCGTGGCACCGTGTAGGCGGCGGTGTCGGTGCGCGCCGGATGCGGCATCGGCGGGGCCGGATTCCAGTCCGCTGCCAAAGCGGTGCGCAGCTCGTCGGACATCGGGTTGTCGTGCGAGGCGGTGGCGACCTGCTCGGTCGTGGTCTCAGCGGCCTTATCACTCATGACCTGAGTTTAGGACCCTGCGCGGACATGCGGCGCCGACCGATAGCGGCAAAGTGGACTACGACGTCGGCGACGTCGACGACGAAGGTGTGTCGGTGGACGTGTCCTCGTGCAGATAGGAATTGGCCGAGTGTCGCTCGATCTGCACAGACTCACCGCCCAGGCCGCTGACGGTGACGTCGTCCACCGCAACGAGCCGGTGGGTGACCGGGTCGAAGTAGAGGATCGACAGCTCGAGCGGCAGCGGCTTGGCCCCCTCCAGGTTGCGCAGCCCGGCTCCGCCGGAGGAGCCCTGCGTCAGCTCGAGCGTCTTGCCCCGGACGTGTGAGTCGCGGTGGTGGACGTGCCCGTCGAGGATCAACGGCACGTGCCCGTACAACGGCGCAGCCATCGCCGGGTCGTGCACGAGCGCGACGTCGACCGGCAGGACCTCGCTGTTGATGGCGTCGGCCAGGCGATCGCCGGCCGAGAGCAGCGCCTCGTCGTCGCTGGCGTCGCCCTGGTTCTGCACTGCTTCCTTGTCCGGCGTGAACAGCGGATCGCCGATACCCGCGAAGCGCAAGCCGGCGATCTCCGCGGTCTGACCGCTGTCGAGCACCGTGGCGTTGGGCCGCGATGCGACAAAGTGCTGCGTAGCGGTCAGCGAGTCGTGGTTGCCGCGCACGTATACATACGGGACTCCGAGCTTGCCGATCGGCTCGGCAAACTGGTTCTCGGCCGCGGTGCCGTGATCGCTCAGGTCGCCGGTGTCGACGACGGCCTTCACCTTGAACTGAGTGATCAGCGACGACATCACGCTGAACGCCTCGGGATTGTCGTGGATGTCGGAGACCCAGAGCACCGGCGTGGCGTTGCCCTGCGGCGCCGTGGGCAGGGTCGACGCGACGTTGTAGAGCTTGGACACGTTGGTGACGATCTTCGACAGCTCGGCGCGATAGGAGTCGAAGCGGTTCTGGATGTCGTCGATGTTGCCGATCAGCGAGGGCGCCGACGCCAGGACGCCGGTGTACTTCGGCTGGCTGAGGGCTTTCGTGTCCCAGGTGAGAGCCGCGACCCCGCCCGCTGCCACGAGCGCCACCGCCGTGGTGCCGGCAGCGAAGGCAACCGGTCGCCAGCGCCGGAACGTCAACGCGACCAGGCCGGTGCCGCCGAGCAGCGCGACGATCAGGGATTTCAGCAGCAACTCGAACATCGCATCGCGCACGTCGCGATCGACCTGGCGCGAGAGTGCGTCACGGCTCACCCCGCCGGTGAGAACGCGCTGCGCATCGGTGAGGCTGATCCCGGTCACGGTGGCGCGCACGCGGAACGGCCCGACGTGGCTGCGCATGGTCAGCCGGCCGAGCGGCGGAACGTCGACCTCGGTACCGCCGTGAAACGTCGGCCGCAACGCGAACTGGACCTTGACGGGTCCGACGGCGTGGTGCACGTTGCCGGCCAGGGCCACTCCGAGGACGGCGCCGACCAGGGCCAGCCCCGCTATCTGCAATCGACGATCTATGCGGTGGGCGTGCTGCCAGCGCCACCCCGTCCGCACCGAGTCGCGGGTCACGAGCAGCCAGTTCTTGACGCGCGCGGGCACGGCTGACCGCTTCTCAGCCACCGTGCGCTCCCTTCGCTCGATAACCCATCCTGTCGTGGACGGACGTCAAATCGCCACGTGCGACGCGCGTGTACTCTTCGCGAGCCGGCGAGTTCGGCCTAGACTCCGCGAATGCGACGTGCACCCGCAGTTCTGGTCGCACTCGGTGCGGCTGTCATGGAATTGGTCATTGTTGCCGTGGCAGGCAATCAATGGACCGTTGATCACCTGGTCAGAAACGCCTCGGCGAACGAGGTGCCACGCAATCACGAGCTCAAGGCCGTGCTGACCAGCTTCTCCTGGCGGTTCGCGTCAGAAAACCACCAGCGAATGATCTGGCTGGCCGGGATCGTTGCCGCCGCGGGACTGGTGGTGGCAGTCTTCCTGCTCATCCTGATCTTCGTCGCCGCGATGAAGCCGCCGCGGACTTTCTTCGCGGTCTTCCTCGGCACCTGGGGCCTCGTGTTCGCGGTAACGCAGATCGCCGCGATCGGGCAAGCGATGCTCGCGTTCAGCGATCTCTTCGGTCACGGTCACGATCCGGAGGGCCTCGGCCGGTGGTGGTTCTCGATCTTCCACGGTCCGAACGCGGCGACGGTGCTGTTCGGCGGAGTGTCGGGACTGCTCGTGGCCATCGTTGCGGCGATTCTCGCGTCGGTGTCCAACTCGGCACCCACCGAAGAGGGCGAGACGTCTGTGCTGGACGAGGGCGGCGGTTGGCAGCGGACCGAGGCGGGTACCACCTGGCCGCCCACCGAGCCGAGCGCCTCCTGGTCTGACGAGCCGACGCGCTCCTCTGCCGACGACACGGCCGCCTGGCCTCGACCGTCGGACGAGAGCACGAGGTCCTGGTCGTCGACGACGACAACCGGGACCACGCCCGCGAACTATCCGTGGGCGTCAGGCAGCAGTACGACGTCCCACGACGAGTCGAGCGGGTCCGCTGACGCGACGATCTCGTTTCCGAGCGGCGAGCAGCGACCATCGCAGCAACACTCGACCGAACCGCCGAACGCACCCTGATACACGAGCCGCTGCGTCGGGTCGAATAGCCGGCGTCTTGTCTCGCGCAGGCGATTCGCCACTACGGGAATTCGCCGCGCGCGAGAAGACACAAACGGCGCTCGAAACGTGACATGCGATCAGTTGTGGCGCTCGTGTGCAGTCGGCTTGCCGATACTGGCGCGTAAGCGTTACGCAAAGGTCCCACCCACCCCTTCCCGCGCCCGGGCGAGTGGTGCATGCTGTCCACCTACACCCCCGTACCATCGCGATCCTTCGCGCTCGTGCCGGCTTCCTTGGTACGAGCGCACGGTCGTTTGGGCCCAGTTTCCAGAGAGGTAGCAGCACGGTGGACCAGACCGTCAACGGGCAGTCTCCAGTCGGGTTCGAGAAGATGCGTGCGATGCTCGCCCGCGCCTCGGACGTACGCGCCGACGAGCAGCGGCAGGTCGTCGACATGCTCGACGAGATCAGAATGCGGCTCGGGCCGCTGGAGGGCTTTGCGGGCGAGACGAACCCGCGCCTGGCCGCGACCCACGACAACGTTGCGAGTATCCAGCGGCGACTGGCCGAACTGCCCGATCGCAGCGAGGTCAGCGTCATCGCCGAGCGTCTCGACGAGTCCCTTGCCCGGATCGATGCCCAGGACACCCTGCTGAATCGGGTCATCGATGTGATGACCGCGCTCAGCGAACGTGTCGGCGCGCCGCTCGAGGCACTCGAAGGCCGGCTCGAGGGTGTGGCCGGCCGGTTCGAAGGCGTGTCCGGCCGTCTCGACGGGCTCGACGACCGGTTGCAGCATCTGCACGCTCGCCTGGACGAACTCGATGCCACGGTTGCCCGGGTGCAAGGCTCGGTCGACATGCTGCCCGCCACGCTCGACCCCGCCGCTGTGCACCGGCGTTTCGACGAGGTTTCCGGCGGCCTGCACCAGCGTCTCGACGACGAGATGAGCCGCGTCCACGGCCGGTTCGAGGAACTGCTTGCCCGCCCGGCGGTCGACCCGAGCGAGCGCCTCGACGGTCTGGCCGTCCGGGTCGAGCAGATCGCCGAGCGCCTCGAGTCGGTCACCGGCCGGGTCAAGGCGGTCGAGGACAGCGTGCACTCCGGCGTCGGCTCGCTCACCGGCGCGATCGAGAACGGCGTCGACAAGATCGACCGCGGCATCGAAGCGCGTCCTGACCGCAACGAATTCGCGCGTGTGCTTCGCGACTCGCAGCACGACTCAGAGCGGCGTATCACCCAGCAACTCGACGGTGCGCTCGCGGACTTCGCTGAGGTCATGCTGGGGCAGAGCGTCGGCGTGAAGGGGTCGGGTGCCCGCCCGGGTGGTCGCAAGGCGGGCAAGAAAAGTGACGACGACGACGAGGACTGACCTGCTGGACTCGCTTACGGGCTACGGGGCATCGCTCGCTGACGTCCAGGTCGATCCTTGGGGTAGGCGCATCGACGCGCCTTACCAGTACGTCGAGCCGGTTGCCGAGGCGCAGAACCCGCCGGCTTGGCCGGTCCGGCCACCGGCTGAGACCTACCGCAGCGCGCAGCCTGTGGCGCCACGATGGGCGCAGGTCGAGCCTTCGCCCGAAGTCGACGACGAGCCTGAGGTCGAGCCCGAGCCGGCTCCGCCGGTCGCGTTCGTCGCGCCGGCCGCAGTGCAGGAAGTGCCGCCGTCGACGGACCCCGCCCCGGGCGCTGACCCCGAACCAGAGCCCGAGGTTGAGCCACGGCGTGCTGTCAAGGCGCGCTCGTCGGCCAAGTCGCGGCCGTCGGCCAAGGCACAGGCCGCAGCGAAGTCACAGGCTGCCGCGAAATCCGTGCGTGCGACGAAGCCCTCGCGATCGGTGAAGTCCTCGCGGGCAGCGAAGACTGAGCCGGCAGCGCGGCAAGACGAGTCAGACACGCAGCCGCCGAAGGCCAAGCGCGTCGCGGCGACGAACGAGGCAGCGCGGCCGAAGGCTACCCGCGCGGCGGCCGCTGCAGGCGAGGTGGCGGGTACCCGGGCGCGCAAGGCCCCGGCTCAGCGTGCGACGGCGCGCAAGGTCGCGCCACGTAAAGCGGCTCCGCGCAAGGCAACGCCGCGCAAGACGCAGCCGCCCGAATAGCGGCTGGTTTCGCGCACCGCACGGCGGCCCCGGTCGCCGTGCGGACCGCGTTCAGCCGCGTGCCACCGCGCGCGTCGGCGCCCTCGTAGGCGCGTCCTGCAGCACGGTGAACGAGATGCCAGCAGCCACCAGCCGTTTGATCAGCGCATCGCCCATGGCAGTGGCCGTGGTCAGCTGCCCCGTACGCGCCGGCAATTCATCGAACGCAATGCACAGCGCCGACTCCGCAAGCATCTTCGCGGTTTCGCCATAGCCGGGATCGCCTCCGGAGACCTCGGTGATCACCCGTTCGCCGCCGCCCTCGCCGACGAACCGAACGGTGAACCAGCTCCGCGCGCGTTTCTGCTCCGAGGGACCCTGGCCCGCCGGGCGCCGACTCGCGACCCACCGGCGCGCAGGTGGGATCTGCGCGAGTCCCATCAGCCCGGCCACCCCTGCGATGCCGGCCAATGCGACAGGCAGCCGCTTCACCGCGGCATAGTGCGTGTACGTGAACGCCGGGCCGTAGCGGTCCAGTGCTCGCGCGGAGCGCCCGATGACCTGGCCGTCGATGGTCGGCAGCGGCACCGCCCACGCGTGCGCATCAGGGTCGCGGTGGATCCGGCCCGTCACTGCGCGGGCGCTGCGCCCGACCGGCCTCGGTTCGAGTCGGCGCCGTTGCTTCGCGGCGCTCATATTGGCGCGCGCCCGGGAGAATCCGGTGAGCGCCGACTCGAATGTCCCACCGGAGAACGTCCCGGACGCACGGACGAATCCGCGCACGCGCAGCGGCACGTCCTCGGGAAGCTGCAGCACGGTGAAGTAGGCGCCGAGATCGTGAGGCACCGAGTCGAAGCCACAGCTGTGCACGATCCGGGCGCCGTTCTCGACCGCCCGCTGGTGGAAGTGGACGTAGCAGAGGTCGACGAACTCGGGCTCGCCGGTGAGGTCGACGTAGTCGGTGCCCGCTGTTGCGCAGGCGGCGACGAGTGGTTCGCCGTACGCGACGTACGGGCCCACCGTGGTGACGACGACCCGTGTGCTCTCGGCGAGTTGTCGCAGTGAGCCACCATCGCCGACATCTGCTTGCAATATGGCCAGTTCCGACCAGCGGGCACCTAGGCTGCTGCGAACGGCTTCGAGTTTGGCCCGGTTTCGTCCGGCCAGCGCCCACCGCATCTGTGGCGGGGCATGGTCGGCGAGATAAGCAGCGGTCAGCGCGCCGGTGAAACCGGTCGCGCCGAACAGCACGATGTCGTACGGGCGATCGGATGGCATGAAAGCACCATCCCACATCTATTGCGGCACATTCGGTAGCTCCGATGGGGCAGGATCGAGTAGATGAGCAATCGCCTCGCTACCGCCACCAGCCCGTACCTGCAGCAGCACAGCGACAACCCGGTGGATTGGTGGCCATGGTCTGACGAGGCGTTCGCATCGGCGCGGCAGCGCGACGTGCCGATCCTGCTTTCGGTGGGCTACGCGGCCTGCCATTGGTGCCACGTGATGGCGCATGATTCGTTCTCCGACGACGGCGTCGCCGCCCTGATGAACGAGCACTTCGTCAACATCAAGGTCGATCGCGAGGAACGGCCGGACGTGGACGCGGTCTACATGCAGGCCACGACCGCACTGACCGGTCAGGGCGGTTGGCCGATGACCTGCCTGCTCACTCCGTCCGGTGAGCCTTTCTTTGCCGGCACATTCTTCCCGCGGGCGCAGTTCACCCAGTTGCTCCGCGCCGCATCGCGAGCATGGCAGGACGAGCGTGACGAGGTGGTGTCAGCGGGCCGACGCGTTGCCGCTGCGCTTGCCGAGTCTGTCGATGCGGATGGGCCGGCCGACCCGGTGCCGGGCGCGGAGCAACTCGACACCGCGGCAGCGCAATTGGCCGGTTCCTTCGACGCCGACCATGGCGGATTCGGGCACGCCCCGAAGTTCCCCCCGTCGATGTCGCTGGAGTTTCTGCTGAGGCACTTCGAGCGGACGGGCGAGCCGGGCTCGCTCGCGATGGTCGAGGCGACATGCGAGGCCATGGCGCGCGGCGGCATGTACGACCAGTTGGCCGGCGGGTTCGCCCGTTACTCCGTCGACCGGGCGTGGGTCGTGCCGCATTTCGAGAAGATGCTCTATGACAATGCCCTGCTGCTACGGGTATATCTGCATTGGTGGCGACTTACGAGCGCGCCGCTGGCGGAGCGAATCGCCCGCGAGACCGCCGACTTCCTGATGCGTGATCTGCGAACTGCCGAGGGCGGATTCGCGTCGGCCCTCGACGCAGACACCGACGGCGTCGAGGGGCTGACCTATGTGTGGAGCCCGGCCCAGTTGCGCGATGTCCTGGGCGACGAGGCCGCTACGGCCGCAGAACTGTTCACCGTGACCGATGCGGGCACGTTCGAACATGGCTCGTCGACTCTGCAACTGCTACGCGATCCCGCAGACCGTCCACAGTGGACGGACATGCGCGCCCGCTTGCTCGATGCGCGCAACCGCCGGCCCCAACCGGCTCGCGACGACAAGGTTGTCACCGCGTGGAACGGGCTTGCCATCGCCGCCTTGGCTGAGGCCGGCGTGCTACTTGACGATCCGTCCTATGTGGACGGTGCGATCCGCTGCGCGGAGTTGATAGTCGACAGGCACATCGTTGACGGGCGGCTGCGCCGGACCTCGCTTGGCGGCACCGTGGGCGCGGCCGCGGGAGTCGCCGAAGACTACGGGGATCTCGCCGAGGGTCTGCTGGCCCTGAACCAGGCGACGGGCGAGGCGCGTTGGCTTGCGGTGGCCGGTGAACTGCTCGACACCGCGCTCGCTCACTTCGCCGACGGCACCGGTGGTTTCTTCGACACCGCCGACGACGCCGAGCGGCTGGTCCGTCGGCCCCGCGATCCCTCCGACAACTCGGCACCGTCGGGACAAAGTGCGTTGGTGGGCGCACTGCTGACCTACTCGGCGCTGACCGGCTCGCTCGAGCACCATCAGGCCGCACAGGGCGGTCTGCGGATCGTGTCGTCGCTCGGCGTGCAGCAACCCCGCTTTCTCGGTTGGGCGCTGGCCGGCGCCGAGGCGTTGATCAGTGGCCCGATGCAGGTTGCCGTGGTCGGCGAACAGGGAGGCGGCCCGATGTCGCGTCTCGCCTGGGCGAAGCGGCCGCCGGGTGCCGTCGTGGTCAGGGGCGAGCCGGACGCACCGGGCTCGCCCCTGCTCGCCGGCCGGCCCCTCGTGCAGGGCGGCCCCGCAGCCTACGTTTGCCGGGGCATGGTGTGCGACGCTCCGGTCACCGACGTCGACGCGTTGACGGCCGCGCTCGCGCGCTGACTACTCGGTCGCGTCGTCCGCCGGGCCGATATCAGGCCCCTCGGTGCGGAGCTTGTCGACCTCGGACATCGCCTCGCGCAGGTTGGCGAGCCAGTCCTCGGTGTGCTCACCGACGAGTTTGACGCACCAGGCCAGCGCCTCGGAGCGTGACCGTGCGACGCCCGCGTCGACCAGGGTGTCGAGTACGCGGCGCTCGTTCTGACGCAGACGCGTCATGACCGGGACGGACAGGTGGGTGAACAGCATCCGCGTGTCGCCGATGGAGGCGCCCCACGCGACCTTGCGTCCGTAACGGGCCTCGGCCTCGTCGGCGATCTGCATGCGGTTCTCGCGGGTCTCCTCGCGGAAGCGGCTGATGCGCCCGGAAGCAGCAGCCTCGCTGTCGTCTCCGGCCGGTGGCGACAATTCGCCCATGACCGTGATCTCTTCGCGGTCGACCGTCACGCTCGGCGCGCCGGTGAACCACCCGTCGGGAAGTCGGCCGGTCAACCATGCCTCGGCGCCTTCGGCGCTGGGCAGATCGGCCTGCTGCCACCCCCCGGGACGGCCGAAGCCGCGTCCGCGGCCGCGGTGCCCGCGACCTTGGTGGCCCTGGTGGCCCTGTCCAAAGCCACCGTGATGGTGGCGTCGTTCGCTGCGACCGGCGTGTCTGCGCCGCTCGCCATGAATGCTCTCGTGCATCATGTTCTCCCTTCTTACATGATTACATCATTACACAAGTGTCAAGCGACGGTCGCGGTGGCCGCACCGCGGGTGGGCAGTTAGGCCGCAGGTGGGCAGTTACAACTGCCCACCCAGGCCCAGAGTGCCCACCTGCGCGGGCGCGCCGAATCGGCCGCGGATGGCGGGCGAGGGCTGGCGAGGGTCGGGGTGAGGTCAGGAGAAGACGGCGAGCCAGATAGCTACGTAATGGCACACTGCGGCAACCAGCGTGCATCCGTGAAACACCTCGTGAAATCCGAAAACCCGTGGGGCAGGGTCTGGGCGCCGGGTGCCGTACACGATCGCGCCGAGTGTGTAGATGACGCCACCGGCGACGATCAGGGTGAACGCGGCGATGCCGCCGTTGCGTAGCAGATCGGGCATCACGAATACTGCAACCCAGCCGAGGCCGACGTAGCAGGGCACCGAGAGGGCGCGTGGCGCCGAGGGCCACGCAGACTTCAGGATCACGCCGAAGGCGGCCCCGGACCACACGACCGTGAGTACGGCGACCGCAGACGCGCGAGGCAGCGTCAGTACAGCGACCGGCGTGTACGTGCCGGCGATGAAGACGAAGATCATCGAGTGATCCAGGCGCTTCATCACCGAGCGAGCGCGCGTACCCCAGTGCAGGCGGTGATAAAGGGCCGAGGTGCCGAACAGCAGGGTCACGGTCGCTGCGTAGATCGCGGTCGACCAGCCGCCGCGCTCGCCCCGCACCGCGGCCGCGACGGCGATCAGTGAAGCACCAGATCCGATCGAGATCGCGGCAGCGTAGGTGTGCAACCAGCCACGCAGCCGAGGTGTCAGTTCGGCGACTGCTCCGGCAAGCGGCGTCGTGCCCGGAATCGTCGCACCGGGCTCCAACGTCGTCACGTTTCCAAGTTACCCGACCGTAGGTTTGGGTGCCCTCATCGCGCGACGGCGCCTCACATAACGGCGGCAAGCAGCGCAAGGCGGACCGCAGGGTGAGCAGATCTTTACGCGCGCTCTAGGCTTATCTGCCGTGGGAATGCGCGCGGCCGTCTACTCGATCTACGAACGTCGGCTGCGCGCGCAGTTGGCTGGTCACCCGGTCCCGCGGCACGTCGCGGTAATGCTCGACGGCAACCGCCGGTGGGCACGCGCATCCGGATTCGACGACATCAACGAAGGCCACCTCGCCGGCGCCGCCCATATCGCGAACCTGCTCGACTGGTGCACCGAAGCCGGCGTCGAGCACGTGACCCTGTGGCTGCTCTCCACCGACAATCTCGGCCGCCCACCGGACGAACTCGATCCGTTGCTGCGCATCATCGAGAGCGTGGTCGACGGGCTCTCCTCTGGTGGCAAGCCGTGGCGGGTCACGGTGGTCGGCGCCCTCGACCTGCTGCCCGAGCAGACTGCGACGGTGCTCAAGGCGGCCGAGGAGCGCACTGCCGAGCGCGGCGGGCTCGTCGTGAATGTCGCGGTCGGCTATGGCGGGCGCCGTGAGATTGCCGACGCCGTGCGTTCCCTGCTGCAGGAGCATGCCGCCGCGGGCACGTCCATCGAAGAACTCGCCGAGATCCTCGACGTCGATCACATCGCCGAGCACCTGTACACGCGCGGTCAGCCTGACCCGGACCTCGTCATCCGCACGTCGGGGGAGCAGCGCCTGTCCGGGTTCCTGCTCTGGCAATCAGTGCATTCGGAATTCTATTTCTGTGACGCGCTCTGGCCCGAGTTCCGCAAGGTCGACTTTCTGCGTGCACTGCGCGCATACGGGCGCCGCGAACGGCGATACGGAGCGTAGTCGTAGCGATAGCCGACCGTAGCCTCCAGTCGGTGCGGGCGTGACGAGAGTTAGCCGACTGGTTTCACAGCGGTAACCGCGTGGCTTCCGCGATGCACAAGATTGACGTCGTAGCGTCCGCACTGGTGACAATGGGTGCAGAGCTCATGCCCTCGGGTCGCTTCGCCGGTACGCAATGCGTGCCCCGATCGGCCCGTTGGTGAGAACTCATGACAGCCAGCCGCCCGGGAGGTCCCGCACGGTGGTGACGACCAGAAACGGGCCCGGACTCGATCGAGCGTCCGGTGACCGCCCTGGACCACCCTGGCGTCGCCGTGGCCGTTGCCGGTCACGACGATCGCCCAGCCTCCCTGTCCGGCGTGCGCGCAGCGTTGCGGCGTACGCCTTGTCACGGCGTCATCGACGCCGTCATCTCTGCCTTGCCAGTGCCGCTCATGCGGCCTATGGCAGGGCAGATTCGTCTACCCGTCAGGAGCGTCCGATGAACCCTGCCCGCACGTCGCAGACCGATCGGGGAGCTGTCGAAGGCAGCGCGTCAACCGTCGAGACAGGCAGCAAAGTTCGCACCTTCGTGATCGACACATCCGTCCTGCTCTCCGACCCGGGAGCACTCGGACGATTCGGCCAGCACGAGGTCGTGCTACCGCTCGTCGTGATCAGCGAACTGGAGGGCAAGCGCCACCACCCCGAACTCGGCTGGTTCGCGCGGGAGACGCTGCGGCTGCTCGATGACCTGCGGGTGCGGCACGGCCGGCTCGATGCGCCGATTCCGATCGGTGACGGCGGGACGCTGCGGGTCGAACTCAATCACGCCGATCTGTCGCTGCTGCCGGCCGGCTTTCGCGTCGACGGCAACGATTCGCGCATCCTCGTCGTCGCGTTGAACCTGCGCAACGAGGGCTGCGACGTCACGCTGGTGACCAAGGACATGCCGTTACGGATCAAGGCGGCGTCGGTCGGCCTGGTCGCCGACGAATACAACACGCACCGGGTGGTCGAGTCCGGTTGGACGGGCATGGCAGAACTCGACGTGCCCGCCTCGATGATCGACGCGCTCTACGACGGCGACCGCGTTTCCGTCGCAGGCATTGACGAGTTGGCGGGTGCTGGCGAATTGCCGTGCCACACCGGGCTCGTGCTGCACTCCGAGCGCGGCTCGGCGCTCGCGCGCGTCACGGCCGACAAGCAGATCCGCCTGGTGCGCGGTGATCGCGAGGCGTTCGGCCTGCACGGGCGCTCCGCCGAGCAGCGGGTGGCTCTCGACCTGCTGCTCGACGCCGAGATCGGCATCGTGTCACTAGGCGGGCGAGCGGGCACCGGAAAGTCAGCGCTCGCACTGTGCGCGGGCCTCGAATCGGTGCTGGAACGGCGCGCGCACAAGCGGGTCGTCGTCTTCCGGCCGCTGTACGCGGTCGGCGGGCAGGACCTCGGCTACCTGCCGGGCAGCGAGGTCGAGAAGATGGCGCCGTGGGCGCAGGCGGTGTTCGACACGCTGGGCGCGCTGGTCAGCCGCGATGTCATCGACGAGGTGCTCGATCGCGACATGCTCGAAGTGCTGCCGCTGACGCACATCCGGGGCCGTTCGTTGCACGACTCGTTCGTGATCGTCGACGAGGCACAATCGCTCGAGCGCAACGTGCTGCTGACCGTGCTGTCGCGGGTCGGCACCGGCTCTCGCGTCGTGCTCACCCATGACGTGGCGCAGCGCGACAACCTGCGCGTCGGCCGGTATGACGGCGTCGCGGCGGTCATCGACGCGTTGCGAGGGCATCCGCTGTTCGCCCATGTCACGCTCACCCGCTCGGAACGCTCGCCGATTGCCGCCCTGGTCACCGAGATGCTCGAGGACCTGCCGATCTAGTGTCGCGCGTCTGAATCTCGTTTACGGGTGGCGTGGGGCAGGATCTCGTCGGCGGTCTTGGTCCAGATGAACGGGTGGCGGCGCTCGTTCCAGCCGTCGATGAAGGTGCCGATCGCGGTGATGAGTTGTTTGACGCTGTCGAAGGATCCGCGGCGGATCGCTTGGCGGGTGATGATCCCGAAGAAGACCTCGACCAGGTTCAGCCAGGACCCGGAGGTCGGCGTGAAATGCAGCGTGATCCGCGGGTGCTTGGCCAGCCAGGCGTTGATGTCGTCGTGCTTGTGGGTGTGGTAGTTGTCCACGACCACGTGCAGCTCGCGCCGCGGGTAGGCCCGGGCGACCTTCTTGAGGAAGTCGAGGAACTCGGCCTTGCCGTGGCGTTCATAGCACTGATCGGTCACCTTGCCGGTGGCGATCTCCAACGCGGCGAACAGCGTGGTCGTGCCGTTGCGCTTGTAGTCGTGGGTGGCCTTCTCCGGCAGCCCGGGCCGCAGCGGCAGGATCGGCGCGGTCCGGTTCAGCGCCTGGATCTGGCTCTTCTCGTCCACGCACAGCACGATCGCGTTGCGCGGCGGGTTCAAGTACAACCCGACCACGTCGCGGACCTTGGCCTCCAGTTCGGGGTCGGTGGAGAACTTGAACGTCTCCCGCCGCCAGGGCTGCACCCGGTACTTGCGCCAGGCCCGCGCCACCGTCGCGTCCCCGATGCCCAACTGCTTGCCCAGCAGCCGGCTCGACCAGTGCGTCACCCCGAGCTTGTCCGGCGGCGGGTCCAGCGTCGCCGCGATGATCGCCGCATCATCGATCGTCTTGGGCCGGCCGCTGCGCGGCTCATCATCCAGACCGGCGATCCCGTCCGCGGCGAACCGATTACGCCACTTGATCACGGTCGGGCGCGACACCCCGAGCTGTCGCGCAGCACCGGACGTGCCGGCGCCATCGGCGACCGCGAGCACGATCCGCGCTCGCTCAGCCCGACCGGCCGACATCGTCGAGGACCTCGTCCAGGACTCCAGCGTCGCCCGATCAACAGCATCGATCTCAAAGGCGGAAGACGGCATACGCCATCATCCCACACTGTCAACTAACTAATGACGCGCGACACTAGCGCACGTTGCTAAACCCCTGCTCCGCGCAGCAGAGCAGGGGTTTGGCAACGTGCCCCAAGGGCGGGTCGGATGCCAAACTGTCGGGATGGTTGCACGAATCCGGCACATCACCGTCGATTGCAAGGACGCTTATCCGCTCGCTCAGTTCTGGAGTGCACTGACCGGCTGGCCGATAGAACCCGAGAACGAACCGGGCGATACGCAGTGCCTGGTCGCGCCGGTGATCCCGGAGCCGGTCGATGCGGCGTCGCCTGGGTTGCTCTTCATCCAGGTTCCAGAAGGCAAAACCGTGAAGAACCGGATACATCTGGACCTCGGCCCGACCGACCAGACCCGCGACGACGAGGTTGCGCGCCTTCAGGAGCTCGGCGCGAGCGTCGTCACCGACCACCGCACGCCCGAGGGCCTGGGCTGGGTGGTCATGGCTGACCCGGAAGGCAACGAATTCTGTATCGAGCGCAGCGACAAAGAACGCGGCATTTAGTTGGTCACAACGGATACCTGTCGGACGGGCTTCGTCTGACAGGCTTGCGAGCGTGCCGGCCGACCGTACTGCTGACCTGATCACCCGCGACGTCTCCACCGTCTGGCATCCGTTCACCCAGCACGCGGTCTGGCCTGCCGACGAACCGCTCGTCATCGACCGTGCGTCCGGTGTGCGATTGTTCGACTCGGACGGACGCAGCTACCTCGACGGCGTTTCGTCCCTGTGGGTCACCGTGCACGGGCACGGCGAACCCGCGATCAACGAGGCGATTCGCGCGCAGCTCGACCGGCTCGACCACTCGACGTTCCTGGGGCTGACGCACGAACCCGGCATCCGGGTCGCCGAGGAACTCGTGCGGGTTGCGCCGGACGGGCTGACCCGGGTGTTCTTCGCCGGCGACGGCTCGTCGGCGGCCGAGGCCGCGATCAAGATGGCCTACCAGGCTGCTCGCCAGCGCGGCGAGGACCGCCCGCTGTACGTGCACCTTGCCGAGGGCTACCACGGCGACACGTTGGGCGCCGTTTCACTCGGCGGGGTCGAGTTGTTCCACGCGACCTATCGCCCGCTGCTGATCGAGACGCGCATGGTGTCCTCGCCCGGCGTCCGCAAGCCCGGCCAGCCGCCGGCGTCGCGCGCCGCCGAGGTCGTGGACGAGATGCGGGCGTTGCTCGCGCGGGAAGGGTCGCGGGTCTGCGCGGTCGTGGTCGAGCCGATGGTGCAGGCAGCCGGCGGCATGCTGACCCACGATGCGTCGTTCCTGCGCGGCGTGCGTTCCCTGTGCGACGAACACGGCGCGGCGATGCTCGTCGACGAGGTGGCCACGGGCATCGGCGCCACCGGTCGATGGTTCGCCGTCGAGCACGCCGGCGTGACGCCAGACCTGATGGTGGTCGGCAAGCGGCTCACCGGCGGCGTACTGCCGCTGTCGGCGGTGCTGGCGCGCGAGTCCGTCTATGACGCATTCCTCGGGTCGCCCGCGAGCGGCCGGACGTTCTTCCACGGCCATACCTACACGGCCAATCCGCTCTCGTGCGCCGCGACCCTGGCCAACCTGGAGCTGATGCACTCGCGCGACACCGTTGCCCGGGCGGCCGCGGTGGGGGAGCGGTTGGGCGAGCTGCTCGCCCCGATCGAGACGTACGACGGCGTGGCCGAAGTGCGTCGTATCGGCACGATGACCGGCGTCGAGGTGCGTTCAGCCGGTGAGCGCACGGGCTTCGAGGTGTGCCGCGCCGCGCGCCGCCGGGGCGTGATCGTCCGCCCCCTCGGTGATGTCGTTGTCCTGATGCCGCCACTCGGTATCTCCGACTCCGAGTTGGCCGAACTGGTCGGCGCGGTGGACGAGAGCATCCGCGAGATTGTGCGCTGATGGCTGATCCCCTCGATCGGTTCCGTGCAGCGCTCGCGGCGCGCGATGCCGCCGGGCTGCGCCGGTCGCTGCGCCCGCGGCCGCTTCGCGACGACGTCCTTGATCTGGCCGGTAACGACTATCTCGGCCTGGCCCGCGATCCCCGGGTCACGTCGGCCGCGGCGGCGGCCGCGCGGCAGTGGGGCGCGGGATCGACGGGTTCGCGGCTCGTCACGGGCACGACCGCGTTGCACGCCGAACTCGAGCACGAACTGGCGGCGTTCGGGCACGCCCCAGCGGCGCTTGCATTCTCGTCGGGCTACCTGGCCAACCTGGGCGTGCTGACGGCGCTGGGCGGCCCCGACGTCACGATCGTGTCCGACGCCGCCAACCATGCATCGCTCATCGACGGGTGCCGGCTGGCGCGCTCGCCGCTTGCGGTGGTGCCGCACCGTGACGTCGACAAGGTCGATGCGGCACTGTCCACTGTGGACACACCGCATACGCTCGTGGTGACCGATGGGGTCTTCTCGGTCGACGGCGATCTGGCCCCGCTGCGAGCGTTGCACGACGTGACGTCCCGGCACGGCGCACTGCTCGTGGTCGACGAGGCGCATGCCCTCGGGGTGGTCGGCCAGGGCGGCGTGGGCGCCGTTGCGTCCGCGGGCCTCGCCGCCGAGGTCGACGTCATCCGAACGGTGACGCTGTCCAAGTCGCTGGGTGCGCAGGGCGGTGCTGTGCTCGCCGCGGCCGAGGTCGTCGACTTCCTGCTGAACACCGCGCGGCAGTTCATCTTCGACACCGGCCTTTCGCCCGCATCGACCGGCGCCGCACTGGCCGCCTTGCGTGTGCTGCGCGACGAGCCGGAACTGGCGGCGGCGGCGCGCACGAATGCGAAGACGCTCGCAGCCGCCGTCCGATCACTGGGCGTCGAAACGGTCGATCCCGACGCGGCCGTCGTTCCTGGATTTCTCGGCGACCCGACCAGCGCCGTCGAGGCGGCTGCGCGATGCCTCGAGGCGGGCGTGCGTGTCGGCTGCTTCCGCCCGCCGTCGGTACCGCCGGGGCGTTCGTGCCTGCGGCTCACCGCGCGCGCGAATCTGAGTGCCGCTGACCTCGACCGTGCCGCCATTGCGCTCGCCGCGGCGGTGCGGCGGTGAGCGTCCTCATCGTTACTGGAACGGGAACCAGCGTCGGCAAGACGGTGGTGACGGCTGCCGTGGCGGCGCTCGCTCGGGGCGCCGTCGCAGTGGTGAAGCCCGCCCAGACCGGTGTCGGTCCGGACGAACCGGGCGATCTCGCCGAAGTGGCGCGGCTGGCCGGCATCACCTCGCTGCACGAGTTCGCCCGATACCCCGATCCGCTCTCGCCCGAGGCCGCAGCCCGGCACAGCGGGCAGCTGGCTCTCGAACTCGGCGACACCGTCGCTCGAATCGACAAGATCGGCGCGCAGCACGACCTCGTGTTCGTCGAGGGCGCGGGCGGCCTGCTCGTCCGGTACGCCCCGGACGGTTGGACGCTGCTCGATCTCGCACGCGAGTTGGGCGCGGCCGTCCTCGTGGTCACGGCCGCCGGCCTGGGCACGCTCAACCACACAGCGCTGACGATGCGCGCGCTGGAGGCGGAGTCGATCGACGTCGCGGGCGTCGTCATCGGCAGCTGGCCGCGGCGACCCGGGTTGGCCGAGCGCAGCAACGTCACCGACCTACGCCGCATGGCCGGTCGGCGACTGGCCGGCGCGCTGCCCGAGGGCATGGCGGCAATGACAGACTTCCTGAGCGCGGCCCGCGCGGCGCTCGTTCCCGAATTCGGTGGCATGTTCGACGTGGCGGCCTTTGCCGCCGCCGCGAGGCAGGAGTGACGAGTGACTGACATTCTCGACATCGCCCGCACCCAGGTGCTCGGCGAGGGCATCGGTTTCACCGAGCACCAGGCCAGGCAGGCCTTGTCGACGCCGGACAACCAGGTCGACGACCTGCTCGACGTCGCGCACGAGGTGCGCATGAAGTGGTGCGGCGACGAGGTCGAGGTCGAGGGCATCGTCTCGCTCAAGACCGGTGGCTGCCCGGAGGACTGCCACTTCTGCTCGCAGTCCGGCGTCTTCGATTCGCCGGTTCGCTCGGCCTGGCTCGACATCCCGTCTCTGGTCAACGCCGCCCGCGAGACCGCGGCAACCGGGGCCAGCGAGTTCTGCATCGTGGCGGCCGTACGCGGGCCGGACGAGCGGCTCATGCACCAGGTGCGAGACGGCGTCGCCGCGATCAAGGACGAGGTCGAGATCAACATCGCCTGCTCGCTGGGCATGCTGAGCCAGGCCCAGGTCGACGAGCTGGCTGATATCGGCGTGCACCGTTACAACCACAACCTGGAGACCGCGCGGTCGTACTTCCCGGCCGTCGTCACGACCCACTCCTACGACGAGCGCTGGCAGACCTGCGAGATGGTGCGCGCGGCCGGGATGGAACTGTGCTGCGGCGGCATCCTCGGCATGGGCGAGACGGTCGATCAGCGCGCAGAGTTCGCGGCGCAGCTGGCCGCGCTGCGGCCCGACGAGGTGCCGCTGAACTTCCTCAACCCGCGTCCGGGCACGCCGTTCGGTTCGCACGAGGCGATGTCGGCCATCGACGCGCTGCGCGCAGTGGCGACGTTCCGGCTGGTCATGCCGCGCACGATCCTGCGATTTGCCGGCGGCCGCGAGATCACTCTGGGCGATCTGGCCGAGCGGGGCGTGCGCGGCGGCGTCAACGCCGTGATCGTCGGCAACTACCTGACAACGCTCGGCCGCCCGGCCACCGAGGACCTCGCCATGCTGGCCGACCTGAAGATGCCCATCAAGGCGCTGACGAGGAACCTGTGATCGCCTACTGCGACCGATGTGGAGAATCACCGGCCGCGGGCGACCACGCGGCCTGCGCCCGCGCGCGTGAGCTCGAGCCGCCGCGTTACTGCACGCGGTGCCGGCGGCGCATGGTGGTGCAGGTGACGCCCGCGGGCTGGATCGCTCGTTGTGCCGAGCACGGCGAGCTCACGTCCTGACTGCGCGGGCGATCAGCCGGGCGAGACCAGCCGGTGGCGCTCGGCCAGTGGGGTCAGCCAGCCGTTGCGGCGAGCTTCCGCGACCGCGGCCAACTGCGAGGCCACACCGAGCTTGACGAGCACGCCGCGCACGTGCGTGCGCACCGTCGCCTCCGATACCACCCAGTCGGCGGCGATCTCGTTGACGGATCGGCCTTCGCTGAGCGCGCGCAAGGTGCCCTGTTCGCGGTCGGTGAGCCGGCTGTACGGCGCGAACGAGCGACGGTGCTTCGCCCGCGCCCGCGCGAGATCCTGCAGGAAGGCCAGGCGTTCGGTGGGCGCGAGTATCGAGACTCCGGACAGCACGGCGCACGCTGCGGCGACCAACGCGTCGAAGCCGAGTGCCTTGGGCTGATAGCCCACCGCACCCTGCTCGAGCGCGGCTGCGATGCGCAGCCGGTCGGTGACGCCGGTGACGACGACGACGCGAATGCCGGCGTCCGAGAGCGGCGCGATCAGCTCGGTGCTGTCGCCGCATTCGTCGAGATCGAGGTCGAGCAGGACGAGGTCGGGCGCGAGATCGAGCAGCGCGGATTGCACCGTGGTCAGGGCGGCGGGAACCACCACGGTCGTGTCGATGCCGCGCTGGCGCAGCGCCGCCTGCAGGGTCTCGGCGAGCAGCAGATGGTCTTCGACAATGGCAATGGCCGGCATGGTCAGCACGCCTGCGCTCTGGTCGCGTCGACCTCGGCCAGCCGCGGGTAGGCGGCCGCCGGAATCGTCAGGATGGCTCTGGTGCCCCCACCTGGGCGCTCGGCCAGGTGCAGCGTGCCGGACTGGTCGGCCATCGCCGTGGCTGCCGTATAGAGGCCGAGCCCGCTGCCGGGGGCGCGCGATGTCGAGCCGCGCGCGCCGCGCAACAGCACCCGCTCTCGTTCGCCGGCCGGGATTCCCGCGCCGTCGTCGTCGACGATCATGATCACGGTTGGCCCGTGCTGGGCGGCGTGCACGGTGACGCGTGCCCCGGGCGCGTGGGCGCGCGCGTTCGCGAGCAGGTTGGCGAGTGCTGTCGCCGTGGCGGTCGGGCGGCCGACCGCTACGACCGAATCCATCTCGACATCGACGACGCCGCCGGCGAGTCGGTGTGACAGCACGAGGGGTTCGAGAACGTCGGTCAGCCGGAACTCGCCGATCGGCTCGACCCGGTCGGTGTCGAGGGTCTCCTGAAGGCGTCCCAACTCGGCAGCCATCATCTCGTGCAGGCGCCGTGGGTCGGGGGCAGCCGGAGCAGACGGCTGGCTGAGCAGGCGTGATGCCCCGACCACTCCGATGACCGCAGAGCGTGCATCGTGCAGCCGTTCGCGATAGGTCTGCTGGACCTGGGCAAGCTGCTCCTGGGTGTCGACCAGGGCTTGGGCGAGAACCACCGAGCGGCCATCGTCGATGCGGTATGCCTCACGCAACTCGGCACCAGCCGCAATGGCAGCCACGCCTGCGGCGAGGAACTGCACTCCGGGACCGATTGCGAACGGGCCGCCCGGTAGCGCGATGCTGCCCGCCTTGAGCAGCTCGCACAGCCCCATCAGGGCCAGGGCCACTGCCATCCAGTTGAGCGTCGGACGCGCTTCGCGGTGTCCCTGCCGCCATGACACCGAGGCCAGCACGACCCAGGTTGCGGCGGCGAAGCACTCGGCCAGCAGCCAGACCTGCGGTACGTCCATCGGCAGCACGGTGGACACGGAATGTAGTTCGGCGAGCCCGGCCGTCACAATCCCCCAGGCGGCGAATAGGACGACGACCAGTGGGAGCGGCCTGAGGTCACGGCGCGACGTGCGGGCACTGGCGGTGACCAGCCCCAGCACCGGGAGCAGGAGCAGGAGCCGGCCGGCCGGCATCGCGTAGGAAAGCTGCGGTGGCGTCTGCAGGAACGGACCGACGATTCCGACGATCGGAAGGGCCCCGCCGAGCAAGATCAACGCGGCAGCGGCGCAGGCCGACTGCGAGTCGTTGGTCAGGCGCCAGCGGGCCAGCCACAGCACGCCCGCCGTCAGGAACAGGCCGGTCGACAGTGCCCGCGCGATCTGCAGGACCTGGATGTTCACCGACTCGGGCAGCGCTCGTGCGGCCGAGGCGAGCGTGCACCAGGCGACGAACGCGAACACCAACAAGCCCGTGGCGAGCCACGAGCTGCGGTCGGCAGATGACGAGCGCAGCGCGGCACGCTCGAAATTGGGTTGCCCCAGGGCCATGCGATTTGTCCTCCCCATCAGCCGCGCCCCACCGGTGAAGCAAACCTGATCTTCACATCGCGGCCAGGCAAAAACTAACCGGGATGCAGCAGCAGGTCAATATCGCAAAGCCCACGATTTCGGGCGGCCCAAGCCCCAATTGTTCCGAACATCGTCACGGATTGGGTTATCGGCCTTCTCCGGATGTGTCGGGCGAGGTTGATGCTTAGCGTTGTTGATCGGGCACTGTTTGCGACGATCATGTCGGCGGCATCGTCAAGCCAGGATCGACAACCCGGCGTCTGCCGTGTCCGTGCCCGACGTCATTGCGACCGGGCCGGCAATGTCCGCGAGACGCGGTTTGTCTAGCCTGTCCAGGCGCGCTCGGGCGTCCGCGCGATGCCGGGCGCCGGAAGGTATCGGCTTGTTCGCGCGCAGCGCGGTCACGGCGTCCGCAACGAGCGTGAGCGTCATCGTGTCGGCGCGATCCGCGGCCTGCGCCGTATCCACGGGATGCTCGTCGTCGCCGGGAAAGAAGCACTTCCAGAGCATCATGACGGCGAGCACCGCACATGCGAGCGAGGCGGCGCCGGCCGGCTGGCGCAAGAAGACGAGTAGGTACCCGGCGTGGCTGATCCCGAAGGCGACACTGCCCCGTACCTGGTCCGGGCGGATGTCCCACACGTCGGCGGTGCGGTTGGCGTCGCCCTTGGTGTGGATGAGGCCGGTCGCGGTGATGTCGGTGATCCGGTGCGTGACGACGTCGTTCGCGGTTGCCGAATGGCGGAACGTGATGACCTCGCCGGCCCGGTAGTGGTGCTGGGCGGGACGGTCGACCACGACGTCGCCCGGCTTGTAGGCCGGCGACATGGAGCCGGTGTGGATCACGTACACGCGGTAGCCCTGAGTCCACAGGACCGCGCCGGTGACGAATACGCCGAGGACGACACAGCTCAGCGTCGCCCAGATCATGCGGCGCGCGATCGACATGTCCGTCCTCTCATTGAATGTCGAGCGGTGGGGCAGGAAGTTCCTGCCCCACCACACCCCCGCCTGGCTGTCCGTCCCTCCCCCAGCCGGACAGCCAGCCAGCTCATCCGTTGAACGCGTTGTCCGGCCGAATGCCGTGCTGCGTCGCAACGATCTTGTAGCTCACGACCTGGGCCAGCGCACCGTCCTGCGGGTCGGTCAGCAGCGGCGTGAAGCCGAACGTGAATGCGGCCGACCCACTCTGACCCTCGGTCAGGCCGCTGGAGAGCAGGATGGCCTTCGGCGGCGCGCAGAATGCGGCGGTCGTCGTGTCCCCGGGGCCGGTCGGCTGGTCACTACTGCCGCCCCAACCCGTAGCCGGGTCGGTCGGGCAGGACGAGCCACCGTGGATCCCAGATCCTGGGTTGGCCAGGTTGTACGACGTGAAGTTGGCGCCACCACTGCTCGAGAGAGCGAAGTGCCCGTACCGGCCGAGTGCGCCGGGATTCGGGTCCTCGGGCGTTCCTTCGAAGGCCACCGCGCTGCCGTTCGCCGGGAAGACGAGCCACACGTCTTCCGAAGTCGTCGCATGAGCCGTGTACGTGAGGTTCTCGGTCTTGTAGCCGCCCGGCAACAGGTCGGTGAAGTCCAGCCGGCCGTTCGACGGTGTGATCGTCACCTGCACGTGCCCGGTGGATGCATTGATCACGCCGTTGTGGCTGTCGGTGAAGTAGGCACCGGTGCCCTGAACGGCTGCACCGATGAGCACGGCCGACGCGCCCAGTGCGCCGACGAATCCTGCGATCCGCACGGCCTTGGCTTTGCGCATTCCATTTCCCCCTCTGTGATCGGCCAGCACACCCCTCCGACGTGTGGCCGCTGTTAGCTTGGGTGATCATTAGTTGCGACCGCATCGTCAAAATTGATGAACCCGCTTCGACGGCGCGGCGTACGCGGCGAACCGCTGGGTCAGGCGCGTCGGGGGGCGAGCGCGACCGGGCACGGGCCTGGCGCGCTCAGAGTGCCCACCCGGTCTTGATCATCTCTGCTGGATCTGCCATTGCTCGCGGCTTCGGCAGAGATGATCAATGGTGTGCCAGCGCGGACTCCCAGCAGGGACGCCGCGACGGGACGAGCGCGAGTGAATCAACAAATTTGACGATGCGGCGGCCGGGTGCGGTCGCGCACCCTGACGGCTCAGCGTCGATCAGGCGCCGAGCTTGGCCACGCCGCCCGACGGATCGGGCGCGTAGGCAACCAGGGGGATACGTGAACCGCAGGCTCGTGCTCGGGGTGCTGTCCGGGCTGGCGGCGATCGCACTCGCGGCGGGTGGCACGACGTACTCGGCGTTTCGCGACTTCGGGCAGGTCGACGGCAGCGTCGTCGGCGCCGGCTTCCTCAAGCTCCACCTCAGCGCTGGCGGCAGCGTCGATGCCCCGCTCAGCTTCGGCGAGGTGATGCCGGGGCAGACCGCGGGCCGGCTCGTCTGGGTGAGCAGCGAGGGCGGCGTCGGCGTTCCCGACGCGAACCTCTACCTGACCTTTCATGACCTGGCCGATCGCGCCGGGCCGTGCGGCACCAGTCGCGGTAAGGCGACCGGTGAGATCGAGTCGGGCATCGGCGGGTGCAGCGTGGTGGGCGACGTGGTGAGCGGAACGCCCGAGCAGGGAAACCTCTCGCGGGTGCTGGGCTTTCAAGTCGCGTACTTCCCGGGCATCAGCAATGCGACGGCCTGTGCGGATGTGCCGGATCCGCAACCGCGCACGTCGATCCTCGCCGAAGCCCCGGGCAACCTGTACGCGAGCGCGACCGCCGACGGCGGCGCCGGAGCCCGCTACCAGTTGCGGCAGGCCGACGCGAGGACCCCGCTGGTGCTGGCCGCCGGCGCGGGAGTCTGCATCGGCATCGACGCCGGGTGGCCGTCCGACACCCGCGCGCCCGGACGTCCGAGTCAGGACTACCCGAGCGACAACGCGGCTCAGGGCGATTCGCTGACCGTCAACGTTCGCTTCGACCTGGTCCAGGTGGGCTGACATGGCCACCGCGACTCGTTGGATCGCCCGGCTCGTGCTGCTCGGGTTCGGTGTGGTGCTGCTCCTGGTCGTGACGGCGCTCGTCGTGCTGCCGCGAGTGACGCACGGGGCGGCACTCACGGTGCTAAGTGGCAGCATGCGACCGGCGCTGCCCGTGGGCTCGGTCGTGATCGAGCGGCCGGTCGATACTGCCGACCTGCAGGTCGGCGACATCGCCACCTACCAGCAGGCACCGGGCCGCGGCGTGTACATAACCCACCGCATCGCCGCCATCGACCGGACGGCGAACCCGGTGATGTTCACCTTCAAGGGCGACGCGAATCGCGTGGCAGATGCGTTGCCCGTGCCGGCGACCGCGATCCGAGGCAAGGTGTGGTTCGACGTGCCGTATCTGGGCTGGCTGCGACGAGGTTCCGGGCCTGCGAACCTGCGATCGGGCGCATTGCTGCTCGGCGTGCTCGGGCTCGGCACCTACTCGGTCTGCCAGCTGGTCGGTGGTTTCCGGGATCGCAAGCGCGGCAAAGCCGAGGCGTTACCCACGTCGCAAGGCACCTCATGAGCGGCCGGATGCGCGCGGTCGGCTTCGTGCTGGTCGGCGTGGCCGGTCTGGCGCTGCTCGTCGCGATCCTGAACCCCGGGGCGGCCGAGGCGAGCGGCGAGCACGTCAGCATCAGCATCGTCGGCGGCGACCAGGGATTCACGACGCATCCCGCCGGGGCGCTGGTCGACACGAAGGGCCTGGTGCCCGGCCGTTCGGTCAGCGGCACGATGGGTGTTCGCAGCGATTTTGCTGAGTCCTCAGAGCTTCGCATCCAGCTCGTCGAGGTCGCCGACGACGACAACGGATGCGCACCCGCCGAGGCCGCCGTCGACCGAACCTGCGGTCGCGACCAGGGCGAGCTCGGCGCAGCGCTCGTCTGCACGCTCGATGTCGCCACCAGCGAGGACGGCACCTACCGGCCGACCTGGACGGGCAGTGCGACGCAGCTCGCGCAGGGCGTGCCGGCTGCCGAAGGGATAGCGGCCGGCGAGACGCGATGGGTACGCCTGACCGTCAACCTGCCGTTCTCGTCGGGCAATGAGACCCAGACCGACACCTACGGCTTCGGCGTGCAGGTGATCGTGCAGACAACCTCCGGCACCGGTGGCGTCGAGATCGGCGGCGGAAATGGCTCCGCCGGTGGACCCGGCGGCGGCGCCGGAAACGGGTCCGCAGGCAGCGCACGGGGCGGCTCGGGAAACGGTGTGGCGGGAGCGTCCGGCAACCAGACCGGTCTGGCATTCACCGGCACGCAGATCGTCTTACTGATCAGCACCGGCGCGCTGCTGATCGCGGGCGGGCTGGTGCTCGTCGCCGGTGCGCGGATCCGCCGGCGTGATGCCGCCGGTTAGCCGGTACGGCCGCGCAGGTCAGCGGTCGACGGTGCAGGCCTGAAGATCCACGAGCAGTTGGTGCAGCCGCTCTCGGCGGCCGGGGCGCCGCAGCATCCGGCCCACCGGCCACGCGGCAGGCGTTCCAGCATGCGCGAGCCAGCGCCTTGCGTACCACGCAGACGCCGGGTCGGTGACCAGCTTCGTGCTCGTCGTGTCGGGTAGCTCGATGAGGATCGTCCGCCGCGACGGGCGACGCTCCGGACCGGACAGCCTCACGTTCTTGACCTCGGCCGCGGGGATGACGAAATCCCACGAGTCGGTCAGATCGATCCGGGCGGCCGCGCCCTTCGCGACCGGACGTATGCGCCCGTGCATCACGCCGTCCTGTACGAGGAGAACCGGTTCGCCCGCGCCAGTGATCCACCACATCGAGCCGATGAAGTACACGTATCCCGCGGCGGAGGCGAGGACGAGAGCGCAGGCCGCGCCCAGCCAGAACAGCTGGCCGAAGGCGATGGCAAGCCCGATGAGCACAAGGCACAGCACGACGTAGAGAGCGGCCCACAGTGACAAGGCACCGGCACCCAGCCGCCCGCGCGGCGCGACCGCGGGCGACGTGGTGCGCGGCTGTCGAGACCTTGCCGCCCAGGCGCAGGCACGCCACGAATTGCGTTCGCAGCGCACCTGCGTCGGCATCAGCTCTGGCTCTTCAGCGCGCTGTACATGGCCTCGAGCTTCTCCTGCTGCTCAGTGATCTTGGCCTGGGCATCGGTCATCGCGTTCTGCAGGTTGCTGAACTCGCCACCACGCATGCCGCCGAAGCTCGCCGAGAAGCCGCTTATGACTTCGGTCAGCTGCTTCTGGGCCTCCTCGCCTGCCCGCTGGACGGCGGTGACGACCTTCTCCTTGAGCACATGGGTATCGAGGCGGCGGGAGCGGGGGTCGAACTCGATGTTGATCAGCCGGTTGCCGGGCCCGCAGGTGGCAGTGACGAGGTCCTCGTCGTCAGAGCCCGTGCCGGAGACGTTCTGCACCTTGTCGGCCATCTCGCTGGCGCTCGCGCCCATGCGCTCGATCAGTTGCGCCGTCTCTTCGTTGAGTGTCACGAGTCAATCTCTTTCTAAAGAGGTGTCTGGTAGTTCTGGTCGACGTGGAATTCCTGCATGTCGGGGACGCCTTCCTTGCCGCCGTCGGGCGGCGCGAGAGCGCCGAGCAGTTGACCGCCGATGCCAGCCAGCACGGTGGCGACCGCGGCACCGGCACTGGACACACCGGCGAGCGTGGTCAGGATGCCCGTGCCGATCACAATGCCCGCACCGTCGATGATCGGCTCGAGAACCGCGTCCTGCAGCCACGGCGGCGAAGCCTGGGCCAGGCGCATCGCGATCAGCCAGACCAGGAACGGGCCGGCGATCGCGATCAACCCGAGCCACAGAACGACCAGCGCACCGCCGATGGCCTCGAGGACGTGGCCCACCGTGTCGATGTAGCCGGAGAGCTGGTCCATGTGGGACTTGATCTTGCTGGTGAGCAGGCCGAAGTTGGTCGCGCCTTCTCCGGACCAGCTGCTCTTTGCCTGGTCGCACAGTTGTGAGAAGGCAGCGTTCACGACGTCTTTGAGGTGGGCCGCCTCGTTGACCAGGGCTGAGCCGGCACTGAGGATGCTCGGAATGTTGCAGACGAACAACGGGATGGCGATTGCGGCCGGGATGAAGGTCGGGCAGAGCCCAGCACAGGTCTCCAGCGATCCGGCGCACAGCAGGACGATGGCCAGTTCGACCGCCCCAGCGACGACACCGGGCGCGACCGAGTTGCCGAGCGCCCCGAGGAAAGCCGAGCCGTAGCCCTCCGGCGTGCTGCCCTTGCCGTCGAAGCCGGAGATGTTGAGGTTCTCGCCGCGCTCGTACTCGCCGGCCGTCTGGGTCAGGCGAGTCGCGATGTCTGACACGACGTCGTGCGCACCTTGCAGGTCCAACCTGAGGAAGTCGAGGCGGGTGTCGTAAGCGGCCTCGACGAGTGACAAGGCGACACCGAATCCCGGCATGTCGATCTTGCCTCTGCCCTGCAGGGTGGTCGCCGATGCGGCGTACGCCGGCGCGACCTGCCCTGATAGGTGCTTCGCGCTGTCGCGCAAATCCGCTGGATCGACCTTGAAGTTGCTGCCCAATGTGCCGCCTCCCGACAGTGGTGGGGAACGCCAACGTTCGTCCCGACTGGGTGATGAATGTACCGAATGCGCCGAGCTGGCGGTGGTCGCGTGAATTGGGTCTTACGCCGTGCAACTACCGCGAGGGCAGCCCGTCGATGCTGGCGGCGTTCTTTTCGTCCCAGTAAGCGGCGTAGTACTCGGTGGGCTTCTTGAGCTGGTGGAGGTCGAGGATCTCGCGGTCGCGGACGAATTCCAGGTGCGGAACCGAGTAGCCGCAGGAGTCGGCGATGCGCTCGACATCGACCACGATGATCGAGCGCTGGGCGTGGGTGCGTTCCTTGTCGAACTCGGTGCGTAACGCGGCGAACTCAGCATCCTGCGGCAGGACGACGCGGCCGTGTCCGTGCAGACGCACGATCTTGGGCGGCCCGTCGAAGGCGCAGAACATGATCACGATCCGGCCGTTGTCGCGCAGGTGGGCGATGGTCTCGACGCCGCTGCCGAAGTAGTCGAGGTAGGCGACCTGGTGCGGTCCGCGCACGACGAACGTGCCGGCCATGCCCTTCGGTGACACGTTCACCCGGCCGTCGCTGCCGGACGGTGCCGTGCCGACGAAGAACATCGGCTGCTTGGCGATCCACGTCTTCAGCTTGTCGTCGATCGATTCGTGCAGCTTGCCCACGGCCTACCCCTTCGGGCGCGTCATCGACAAGACGTCGAGGACTTCGTCGAGTTTCTGCTCGCTGATCGTGCCGGGCACATGACCACGTTCGATCACGACCTCGCGGATCGTCTTGCGTTCGGCCAGTGCCTGCTTGGCGATCTTCGCTGCCTCGTCGTACCCGAGGTAGTCGTTGAGCGGCGTGACGATCGACGGTGAGGACTCGGCGTACTCGCGGCATCGCTCCTCGTTCGCTTCGATGCCCGCGACGCATCGATCGGCGAACACGCGTGAGACGTTGGCGAGCAGCCGGATCGACTCGAGCACGTTGCGCGCGATCACCGGCAACATGACGTTCAGCTCGAAGTTGCCGGCCGCGCCGCCCCAGGCCACAGCGGCGTCGTTGCCGACGACCTGCGCGACGACCTGGCAGACCGCCTCGCACAGAACGGGGTTCACCTTGCCGGGCATGATCGACGAGCCGGGCTGCAGGTCGGGCAGGAAGATCTCGGTGAGACCCGTGCGGGGCCCGGACCCCATCCAGCGAATGTCGTTGGCAACCTTGTTCAGCCCGACGGCGATGGTGCGCAGCGCCCCGGACAGCTCCACCAACCCGTCGCGCGCGCCCTGCGCCTCGAAGTGGTCGCGAGCTTCGGTCAGCGGCAGGCCGGTCTCGGCGCAGATTCGGGCGATGACGTCTTTGGCGAAGTCGGCCGGTGCGTTGATGCCGGTGCCCACCGCGGTGCCGCCGAGGGGCAGTTCGGCCACCCGAGGCAGTACGGCCTGCAACCGCTCGACGCCGTAGCGGACCTGCGCCGCGTAGCCCGCGAACTCCTGGCCGAGCGTCACGGGGGTCGCGTCCATGAGGTGGGTGCGGCCGGACTTCACGAGGGTGGCGAACTGTTCGGCCTTGGCTTCGAGGGCCGCACCGAGGTGGGTGAGCGCAGGCACCAGATCGGTGGTGACGGCCTTGGTCGCTGCCACGTGGATGGCCGACGGGAACTGGTCGTTGGACGACAGCGGTGCGTTGACGTCGTCGTTCGGATGCACCGGCGCGCCAAGGCGCTCTGAGGCCAGCGAGGCGAGCACCTCGTTCGTGTTCATGTTCGACGACGTACCCGAGCCGGTCTGGAAGACGTCGATGGGGAAGTGGTCGTCCCAGTCACCGCGGGCCACCTCGGCGGCGGCGGCGGCGATCGCGTCCGCCTTCTCCGGATCGAGCATGCCGCGTTCGGCGCGCACCTTTGCTCCAGCACCCTTGATCAGGGCCAGTCCGGCGATCAGTTCGCGCTCGATGGGTAGCCCCGAGATCGGGAAGTTCTCGACCGCTCGCTGCGTCTGCGCGCGCCACTTCGCGTTCTTGGCGACGCGGACATCGCCCATGGAGTCTTTCTCGATGCGGTATTCGTCTTCGCTCATACGGCTGGCTCGCCCCTCAGGTTCCATTGCCGGTATTCGCCAGCGATCGTAGGAGAGCGGGGCGCAGAGCTCATATGACGCACGACTCGCCCACCGGCGCCAGCGCCGAATTCAGCGCCGGCGCACAGCGGCCGGAGTCACTGCCGCGGATGTCACTGCGGCGAAAAGTTCTGCTGGCCATGCTGGCTGTTGCCCTGCCCGTAGCCGAGCTGGGCCGCCGTCTGACGCGCACCGTCGTCGACCGGCACCGCAACCACCGCGGTGCCGTATGCGCATATCTCGGTCCAGACGTCACCCATCTCGGAGGTGTCGAAGCGCATCGCGATGACCGCGTTGCCGCCTCGAGCCCGGGCAGCCTCGAGCATGCGCCCCATGACCTCGTTGCGGCTTTCTGTCAGATTCTTGGTCATGCCCTGGAGTTCGCCGCCGAACATCGACTTCAGACCCGCGCCCATCTGGGAGAAGGCATTGCGGGAGCGGACCGTCAGGCCGAAGACCTCTCCGCATACGCGTTGGATCTCCCAGCCGGGAATGTCGTTCGTGGTGACTACCAGCATCGCAACTTCCTTTCGTGTGGTTGAGCGCCGGCGAGAACGCCGTTCGTAGCGATGAAATCCGGCGTCAATTCCGATCGAAGTCGACCGCCGAGTAGGCGCGCAACTTGCCCAGTTGGTGCAACGAGTCGATGACTCTGATGGTGCCGGACTTGGATCGCATGACGATCGACTCGGTCTGCACCGAGTCGGCGTAGTACCGAACGCCACGTACCAACTCGCCGTCGGTGATACCCGTGGCGCAGAAGAAGATGTCCTGCCCGCCGACGAGGTCCGTGGTCGTGAGCACCTTGTCGAGGTCGTGTCCGGCCGCGATTGCCGCCGCCCGCTCGTCGTCGTCGCGTGGCCACAGCTTCGCCTGGATCACGCCGCCCATGCACGAGAGCGCGGCGGCGGCGATGATGCCCTCGGGCGTGCCGCCGATGCCCAGCAGCAGATCGACGCCCGTGCCCGGCCGGGCGGCCATGATCGCGCCCGCGACGTCGCCGTCGCTGATGAACTTGATCCGCGCGCCGGCATTGCGAACCTCGTCGACCAGGCCGGCGTGCCGTGGCCGGTCGAGGATGCAGACGGTGACGTCCTCGGGATGGCCGCGCTTTGCCTTGGCGACCCGCCGGACGTTCTCGGCGGGCGATGCGGTGATGTCGACGACGTCGGCGGCCTCCAGGCCGGTCGCGAGTTTCTCCATGTAGAAGACGGCCGACGGGTCGAACATGGCGCCGCGCTCGGTGACCGCGATGACGGCGAGTGCGTTCGGCATTCCCTTGGCCATCAACGTGGTGCCGTCGATCGGGTCGACCGCGACGTCGCACAAAGGGCCGCTGCCGTCGCCGACCTCCTCGCCGTTGAAGAGCATCGGCGCGTTGTCCTTCTCGCCCTCACCGATGACCACCACGCCCCGCATGGAGACGGTGCCGATCAGCTTGCGCATCGCATCGACGGCCGCGCCGTCGCCGCCGTTCTTGTCGCCGCGCCCCACCCACCGTCCGGCCGCCATCGCTGCGGCCTCGGTGACGCGTACGAGCTCGAGGGCCAGGTTTCGGTCGGGAGCTTGGCGAGGGACAGCCAGCGCTGGAGGCACGCTTCCAGTTGCCGTCGTCGCCGATTCGTCGGTCATGGCGCACCGTTCTCTCGCGAACGTGGATGCCGCCATCTTCGCAGAGGCGCGCAGCGATTGCTTCTGACGGCCCGGCCGAGATGGATGTTATGTCCGGTCTGAATGCGGGAACGAACCAAACGATGGGCCCGCGCGGACGGTGCCGGGACGACCGGCCGAGCAGGGATGACAGGAGGGCGACGAAGGAGGCGAGGCCAACATGGACAGGTCTGAATTCGGATGCTCGTGCGTGACGCGTGACGCCTTGCAGGACTGCGAATGACTGCGATCTTGCGCACCAAGCGCATAGCCGATTCACGTAGTGATGCCACCGCCGACGACAGTGGGCATGCGCTGCGCCGGAACCTCTCGGTACTCGACCTGATCGTGTTCGGTGTCGGCGTCGTCATCGGCACCGGCATCTTCGTGCTCACCGGGGAACAGGCGCACGTCAACGCCGGTCCCGCGATCGTCATCTCGTTCGTGGTGGCCGGTGTGGCGTGCACGTTCGCCGCACTGTGCTACGCGGAGTTCGCGTCGTCGGTGCCGGTCGCCGGCAGTGCGTACACGTTCAGCTATGCGACGCTGGGTGAACTCGTCGCCTGGATCATCGGCTGGGATCTCGCGCTCGAACTCGCCCTCGGGGCCGCGGTCGTGGCGCGCGGCTGGTCCGGTTACTTCCAGACGCTGCTGGACCTGCCCGACTCGATTGCCGGCGAGAAGTCGCACTTCGATCTGTTCGCAGTGTTGATTGTTCTGGCCGTGACCGTGCTGCTGGTCATGGGCACGAAGCTGTCCGGACGGGTCACCAGCCTCTTCGTCGCGATCAAGATTGCGGTGGTCCTGTTCGTGATCGTCGCTGGGCTGTTCTTCGTCAAGTCCGCCAACTACGCGCCGTTCGTACCGCATTCGGCGCCGGCGTCGAAGTCATCCGGCGGTAGTGAGCCGCTCATCCAGGCGGCGCTCGGCATCGTCCCGAGCCACTTCGGTGCGTGGGGCGTCATCGCCGCGGCGTCCTTGGTGTTCTTCGCCTACATCGGCTTCGACATCGTTGCCACGGCCGCCGAAGAAACCCGCAATCCGCAACGCGACCTGCCGCGCGGCATCATCGGCACCCTCGCCATCTGCACCTTGCTGTACATGGCTGTTTCCGCGGTGATCACCGGCATGGTCAAGTACCGCGACTCGACGCTGTCGTCGTCGGCGCCGCTCGCCGACGCCTTCAAGGCGGTGCACGCTGAATGGGCGGCGCGCCTGATCTCGCTGGGCGGCATCTGCGGCATCACCACGGTCATCCTGGTGCTGATGCTCGGCCAGGCAAGGGTGCTGTTCGCGATGGCGCGCGATGGACTGCTGCCCAGGCAGTTCGCTGCGGTCCATCCCCGATTCGCGACGCCCTGGCTGACCACTGTGATCACCGGCGTCGTCGTCGCCGTGCTCGCCGCGTTCATCTCACTGGAAAAGCTGTCCGAACAGGTGAACATCGGCACGCTGTTCGCGTTCGTGATCGTGTCGATCGGCGTGGTGGTCCTGCGACGTACGCGCCCCGACCTCGAGCGGCCGTTCCGCGTACCCGGTGTGCTGTGGTTGCCGATCCTTTCCGTGATTGCCTGCGCCTGGCTGATGATCAACCTGCCCGTCGAGCGGGTCACGGCCGCGTCGGCTTCTCGCTGACACTGCCGGCCTCGCAGCAAAATCGCGTCGCCCGTTTGTGCGCCGGGCAGGTAGTGTCCCCGTCGTGATACCTGCCCGGGGCATACTTTCCCCTCCGCGCTCCTGACCGGGGCGCTCCTTTCCTGACGCCAGGCGGCTTTGGCCGCTTGGTGCTCCTGGTTACCCACTTCCGCGTACTCATGGGCGGTTTCGCCTGTCCATGAACGCGATTGGCGTGCGCCCCGTAAATCGGCCCACATCGGATCGATCTCGGAGCGCATGTTCATGGATCTCTCTGCTCGTCTCAACTCCCGCGCGGGTGTGCTCGCCATCAGTGGCGGCGCCGTGCTGTGGGGTACCACCGGAGTCGTCGTGCACAACGTGCACGCCGACACCGGACTTTCTGCCGTATCCATTGGGTGTTATCGCCTTCTTGTCGCCGCCGCGGTGCTCGTAACGGTTCGAGGCAGCGACCTGGTGCGCCTCGCCCGCGACCTCTGCCGCGGGCGTGGCTGGGCGCTGCTCGTGACCGGCGCCGGATTCGGTGCCTACCAGGCGCTGTATTTCGTCGGAGTCGCCGATGCGGGCGTCAGCCTGGCGACCCTGATCAGCATCGGCACCGCGCCCATCGCCCTCACGCTGTCGGCCGCGCTCACGCGCAGGCGCCGGCCGTCCGCGGCCGCATTGGCAACCTTGCTGTGCGCTATGACCGGGTTGGTGCTGGTGTCGTCCTCGGCCGGATCGGTGCCCGGCCCGCATCCGCTGATCGGTGCGGTGGCGTCGCTCGGATCGGGACTCACGTACGCCGGTTGCACCGTGCTCAACAGCCGCCTCGTGGTGGCCGCTGATCCGCTTACCCTGACTGGCGCGACAAGCCTCATCGGCGGGCTGACGCTGCTGCCGTTCGCGGTGGCATCCGGAATGAGTTTCCCGATCGACGGCCCGACCGCGCCCGCGCTGGCGTACCTGGGCGTACTGCCCACGGCCGTGGCCTATGCGCTGTTCTTCGGCGGGCTGCGCTCGACGTCCACGGACGTCGCGGCCGTGCTGACGCTGATCGAGCCCCTGACAGCGACCCTGCTCGCAGCGGCCCTGCTCGGCGAGACACTGACGATTCCGGCTGCTGCGGGCGCGGCGCTGCTACTCGTGGCGGTGACGGGTTTGTACTTGCGGCCCGCCAGGGTGCGTTAGGAGTTCACGCCGGCACGTCGCGCAGCAGGTTGAAGATCCACGGGACAGGCCCTAATCCGGGATGACCGCGAATGCCTCGACCTCGAGCAGGAGTTCGGGCAGGACGAGTCCGACAACCTGCACGGCACTGCTCGCCGGGGGGCGGGCGGTGTCGATGTACTCGTCGCGCACCGACCGCACCGCGGGCAGGGCCGCGAGATCGGTCAGGAAGAAGGTGAACTTGACGACGTCGGCGAATGTCGCGTCGGCGGCGAGCAGGCAGCGGCGCAGGTTCTCGAACACCTGACGCGCTTGGGCCTCGGCATCTCCGCGCCCGACGAGTTGTCCCGACTCGTCGAACGCGACCTGTCCGGAGATCGCGACGAGACGTCCCGGCGCGGTAACGACGTGCGAGTAGCCCATGGCCGGGGCGACACCGTCTGGCGAGATGTGCTGCATGCGATCACCCGTCCGCGTCGTCTGATTTGTCGGCGCCGGCTATCGCCTCGTCGAGGCGGGCGGTGGCGCCGTCGAGCCAGCGCTGGCAGATGTCGGCGAGTTCCTCGCCACGCTGCCATAACGCGAGGGACTCCTCGAGTGGCTGGCCGCCGGATTCGAGTTTGCGCACCACGTCGGCAAGTTCGGCGCGGGCCGCTTCGTAGCTGATTTCGTCGGTCATCAGGTGTGCGAGCCTAGTGGTGGTGCCGTGGTGCCCCGTACCGCCAGGTGCGGGGTGAGGACGACTTCGCGCCGCGCGATGTCACGGTGCTCGCTGTACTCGCCGTGCCCGCTGTGCCCGCTGTGCTCGCTGTGCTCAAGGCGGGCGACGGCGCGTTCGACTGCGAGTTTGGCCATGCCCGCGGCGTCCTGGCTCACGGTGGTCAGCCGCAGGTACGGCAGCCGGGCCACCTGGCTGTCGTCGTAGCCGACCACCGACATCTGGTCCGGGACAGCAACGCCGTGCCGGACGAGCACGTCGAGCAGGCCAACAGCGCAGCGGTCGTTGTAGGTCAGCACCGCACTCGGCGGCTTCGCGTCGATGAGCGTGCGGGCAGCGGCCGCACCGTCCTCTTCGAACTCCCCGCCTGCCACGACACGGGCGGCCAGGCCGTGGCGACGCATCGCCGAGCGGTACCCGTTGCGCCGGTGGGCGGCTCCCGGGCCGCGGGCACCGTCGACATGGACGATCTCGCGATGGCCAAGGCCGACGAGGTGATCGACGGCGAGTCGCATCCCCTTGGCGTCGTCCATGCGAACGACGTCGACGGCGCTGCTGCGAGCGCGCTGACCGAGGACGACAACGGGCAGCCGCTCGCCGAGCGCCGACAGCCATGGTTCGCGAACGAGCGAGCCGACGAGAATGGCCGCAGCGCATCGGTAGTCGAGCAGCGTGTCGATGGCCCGGCGCGGGTTGCGCTGTGCGGTGATCGCGCTGAGCACGACCTCGTAGCCGAGCGGCTCGGCGGCGGCATAGATGCTCTCGGCCAGGTCGGCGTGAAACGGGTGGTTGAGCAGCAGCGTCACGCCGAGCAGTCGCGACCGGTGTCCGGCCAGCAGGCGGGCGCGCGAGTCCGGCCGATAGCCGAGATCGGCGGCGACCTTGCGGACGCGCTCGCGCGTCGCGTCGCTCGCACCAGGCACGCCGCGGACGACGATCGAGACCAGCGCCCGGGAGACTCCCGCCTGTCGGGCGACGTCCTCGAGCGTCGGCGGCCGGTCGCGGCGGGTCACCCGGGAGACCTTCGTTGACACGCTCATCGGCGGCGATGATACTTCTTCAGGACTAGAGCGCTCTAGTATCTTGTCGCACTGGAGGCATTGATGCCGTCCCTGCCGCTGCACCGCATCGCCGGTGCGCCGATCTCCTGGGGTGTCTGCGAGGCGCCGGACTGGGGTCACGAGATGGCCGCTGATCGCGTGCTGTCCGAGATGCGCGACCTCGGTCTCGTCGCGACGGAACTCGGCCCCACCGGCTACCTGGGCGACGACCCGGCGCAGGTCCGCGGGCTTCTCGACCAGTACGGATTGCATCTCGTGGGCGGCTTCCTCCCCGTCCCGATGCACGTCGACCCGGCCCTGGATCTGGGCGAGGCCGAGGGGGCGATCCGGACCCTGGCAGCGGCCGGCTCGGACGTCGTCGTGCTCGCGGCCCGATCGGGCGACGGCAGCTACGACCGCAAGGTGTCCCTCGACGACGACGAGTGGCGAATCCTGCTCGGCAACCTCAAGCGGCTGCAGGACGTGATCGCCGGCTTCGGCCTGACACCCACCCTGCACCCGCATGTCGGTACCGCGGTCGAGGGCCGGGCCGCCGTGCAGCGACTGCTGGAATCCAGCGACATCGCGCTGTGCCTCGACACCGGCCACCTGGTCATCGGCGGCACAGACCCTCTCGAACTCGTGCGCTCGGCCGCCGGTCGAGTCGCGCACGTGCATCTCAAGGACGTCCGGCTGGCCGTTGCCGAGACCGTGTCGGCCGGCGACACGAGCTACATCGGTGCGGTGCGCAAAGGTCTTTACGCCCCGCTCGGTGACGGCGACCTGGATATCGGCGGCATGGTCGACGCCCTCGAGGCGGCCGGCTATGCGGGCAGGTATGTGCTCGAACAAGACGCTGCCCTGCACGATGAGCCCCGCCTCGGCGATGGACCGGTGAGCGATGTGCGCCGCAGCATCGAGTTCCTGACAGCGGCGCGATGAGCGTGGTTTCGCGGTACCAGGCCGATCTTGTGCAGACGCGCCGGTCACGGCGCGCGTGTCTGCACTGGATCGCCGTCCGGGGGGTCTCGGCGCGATGAGTCGCCAACCCATCGGCGTCGCAGTCGTCGGCTTCGGGTGGATGGGCCGTGTCCATACGCATGCGTATGCACGCCTGCTGCACCACTTTCCCCAGTCGCAGCTTGCCCCCGTGCTCGTCGCGGTGGCTGACTCGGAGGCTGCTCGGCGAAGCGACGCGGTCGACCAGTACGGCTTCGCCCGGGCCGCGGCCAGCTGGCACGAACTCGTCGACGACGACAGCATCCAGGCGGTGAGCATCACCGCGCCGAACTACCTGCACCGCGAGATCGGCGCCACGATGGCCCGGGCCGGCAAGCACATCTGGATCGAGAAACCAGTCGGGCGCAACGCTTCGGATGCGCAGGCAGTGGCAGAAGCGGTCGCCGGCGCCGGCGTTCAGAGCACGGTCGGCTTCAACTACCGCAACGCGCCGGCGGTTGCGCATGCCCGAACGCTGATCGAGCAGGGCCATGTCGGCACGCCGACCCACGGCCGGGTTCGGCTGCTCAGCGACTATGCCGCGCATCCGCAGGGCGCCCTGTCCTGGCGATTCGAGAAGGACCGCGGTGGATCAGGCGTGCTCGGCGACCTCGCCTCGCACGGCATCGACCTGGTCCGGTACCTGCTCGGCGACGTCGAGGCGCTGGTGGCCGACACCGCGATCTTCATCCCCGAACGCCCCGAACCCACCGGAGCGACCAGCCATTTCGACGTCGCATCGGGCAAACCCCGTCCGGTCGAGAACGAGGACTTCGTGGCCTGCTTACTGCACCTCGCGGGTGGCGTGCGCGTCACTCTCGAGGCGAGCCGGGTCAGCGTCGGGGAGCAGTGCAACTACGGTTTCGAGATACATGGCACGAAGGGCGCGCTGTACTGGGACTTTCGCCGGATGGGCGAGCTCGGCGTCAGCGCCGGCGAGAGCTACCAGAACCAGACCGTCAGCACGCTGTTCGTCGGGCCGGGCCACGGCGACTTCGCGGCGTTCCAGCCAGGAGCAGGTATCGCGCTCGGCTTCGACGATCTCAAGGTGATCGAGGCGGCTCGGTTCCTGCAGTCGATCACCGACGGCAAGGCACACGGCGCGACCATCGACGACGCAGTGCAGGCCGCGCTGGCCATCGACCTCATGTCCGAGTCGGCCCAGCGCCGCACCTGGGTGCAGGCACCGGCCCGATGACCATCAACGTTGGCATCATCGGCACCGGCGTCATGGGCGCCTATCACGCCGAACTGCTCGCCACGGTGATCGCCGGTGCCACCGTGGGCGCGGTGTTCGATGTCGATCGCGATCGCGCGGCCGCTGCTGTCGCGCCGTTTCCCGGCGCTCGCGTGGTCGACGATCCGCTCGCCTTGATCAAGGACGACGATGTCGAGGCCGTGCTCGTCGCGTCGTCCGACGACAGCCACGAGCCGTTCGTCCTTGCCTGCCTGAGCGTCGGCAAGCCCGTGTTGTGCGAGAAGCCGCTCGCGCCCACCGCTGCGGCGTGCCTGCGCATCGTCGATGCTGAGGTCGCGATTGGCCGTCGCCTCGTGTCGGTCGGCTTCATGCGCCGCTATGACGAGGGCTACCTCGGGCTGCGGCGCGCGCTCGACGAAGGCAGCCTGGGCGGGCCGTTGCTGCTGCACTGCGTCCACCGTAATCCGAGCGCCCCGGACGGCTGGCCGAGCAGCATGCTGATCACCAGCTCGGCGGTACACGAGATCGACATCAGCCGCTGGCTGCTCGGTGAGGAGATCACGGCTGCCACCGTCCACCGGCCGCGGCGCTCGTCCCTTGTCGCGGGCGACACCCAGGATCCGCAGTTCGTGGTACTCGAGACGGCGTCGGGCGTCCTCGTCGACGTCGAGGTCTTCGTCAACGCGCGCTATGGCTACGACGTGCGCTGTGAGCTCGTCTGCGAGCAGGGCGCGATGTCGATCGGCATGGGGCAGGGCGCGGTGCTGCGCCGCGACGGATCGGTCTCGGGCGCCGTCGCCCACGACTGGCGTGATCGGTTCGCCGGCGCCTATCGGCGTGAATTGCAGGACTGGGTCGACGGCATCGCCGCCGGCGTCGCCCGAGGTGCGTCCGCGTGGGACGGCTATGCGGCAACTGCGGTCGCTGAAGCCTGCGTACTGGCGCTTGAATCGGGCGAACGCCGGCCGATACAACTAGTGGCGAAAACCTGCTGTTAACAACTGAGAAGTGCCTCACTTCGGGCCTCAGAACGGGAGCATTTCGCCGCGCCTGACGGTTGCGCTGGGCGTATGAACACACCAGGTGAAGGATTCACGATGAGGACGCTAGACGCGCTCCGTACAGAGGTAGCAAACCGCCGCAACATCCGACAGAACCGTCGCGAGCTCGAGCGCCAGCTCGCTGCGTACGACACCCCGTCCGCCCGACTCGAGATCGAGTCCGTACTGGACCGGCACCACCCTGACCAGACCCGCGAGATCCGCGGGATCCTGCGCAAGCAGGCCAACGACCGCCTGCTCCGCGCCGGCGGCAAGATCTGACCGGGGCGGGCCCCGCCCGTCCCGCTCGTCCCACCGTTGAGTGGTGCGTTAACGATTGAGTGGTGCGTTGTAACGCACCACTCAAGCCGAAATGCACCACTCAACGGCAAACGACCGCAGTCAGCTGAGATGCTTCGTTTCTTCCAGCAGTTCGCGGCCCACGCTCGAAGCATCGGGGGCTGAGTCGCGTTCCAACTCGTGCGCCAGCGCTTCGAGTTCGGCGCCGCCTGCCATCAGCCGGGTCAGCTCGGCCAACGAGATCTCCGATTTGGCGAAGTCGCCGAGGCTGCGGCCGCGCTTGAGCACCAGGAAGCGGTCGCCCACCGGGTAGGCGTGGTGCGGGTTGTGGGTGATGAAGATGACGCCGAGGCCGCGGTCGCGCGCCTGCACGATGTACTTCAGCACCACGCCGGCCTGCTTCACGCCCAGGGCCGAGGTCGGTTCGTCCAGGATCAGCAGGCGGGCCCCGAAGTGAACGGCGCGCGCGATGGCGACCGACTGGCGCTCGCCGCCGGACAGCGTGCCGACGGGCTGATCGGGATCGCGGATGTCGATCCCCATGTCGCCCATCTCCTTGCGGGTGATCTTCTTGGCGGTGGCGGCGTCGAATCGCTTGAAGGGTCCCCAACCCTTCGTCGGCTCCGAGCCGAGGAAGAAGTTCCGCCAGATAGCCATGAGCGGGACCATCGCGAGGTCCTGAAAGACCGTTGCAATACCGGCGTCCAGGGCCTCGCGTGGGGTGCTGAAGCGCACCGGCGCGCCGTCGATGAGCAGCTGGCCGTGATCGGGCTGGTAGACGCCGGACAGGATCTTGATGAACGTCGACTTGCCGGCGCCGTTGTCGCCGAGCACGCACGTCACCTCACCGGCACGAACCATCGTCGAGATCTCGAACAGCGAGATGACGCTGCCGAACGTCTTGGTGACTTCGCGGACCTCCAGCATGGGCACGTCGGTCGCGGTGGCGGTGACCTCTTTGATCTCGGGGTCGGTCATGGCGCTACCTCCTGGTCCGCTCGGCGAAGCGCCGGACGTATTGGTTGGCAAGAACCGCGAGCAGCAACATCACGCCGACGAACAGCTTGAACCAGTCGGAGTTCCAGCCCGCATTGACGATGCCCACCTCCGTCATGCCGAAGATGAGCGCGCCGAGCGCGGCTCCGACGGCCGAGCCGTACCCGCCGGTCAGCAGACATCCGCCGATCACCGCGGCAACGATGAAGTAGAGCTCCTGGCCGATTCCGCTCTGCGCCTGGATCGTGCCGAAGCGAACGATCTGCGTGTTGCCCACGAACCACGCTGCTGTCGACGTGAGCATGAACAGCGCGATGGTGGTGCGATCGGTGCGCACGCCGACGTTCTTGCTCGCGTTCGGGTCGCCGCCGGTCGCGAAGATCCAGTTGCCGAATCGGGTCTTCAGCAGCAGCCACGATGCGATCGCGGTGATGACCACCCACCAGATGATGGCGATCTGGAACTTGGCGCCACCGACCGTCACCGTGCTGCCCAGCACGTCGTACAGGGAGTGGTAACCCGGCACGAGATCGAGGTTGCTCACCTGCACCGTGTTGGTGATCTGCTTGGTGAAACCGAGGTTGAGGCCCTGCAGGCCGAGGAACATGCCCAGCGTGATGATGAAGCTGGGCAGTCCGGTCCGGGTCACGAGGAAGCCGTTCACGAAGCCGATCGCGAGCATCAGCACCAGCGACATCGCCAACGAGGCGTACAGCTGCAAGCCCCAGTACGTCGTCATGATCCCGGTGGCGAGACCGGCCGTGCCGACCTGCACGCCGGCCGACAGGTCGAAGTGGCCGCCGATCATCAGCAGGGCGACGGGCACCGCCATCGTGCCCAGCGTCGATGACACGTCGAGCCAGTTGGCCGCGCCGGCCATCGAACGGAACACGTCGGACTGGAAGGCGAAGAAGACGAAGATGACGATCACGCCGACCAGAGCGCCGAACTCCGGCTTGACGAGCAGTCGGCGCAGGAAACCGATATGCGCGACCCGCTCGTCGGCTGTGATCGTCGTGGCAGTCATCGCGTGCCCCCGGCGGCGAGCTTGATGACGGCTGCCGCGTTGTCCTTGGTGATCAGGTTGGGGCCGGTCAGTACCGGTTGGCCGCCGCCCAGGACGTTCAGGTTCGCCTTGTACTGGGTGAGCATCACGACCGCCAGGTAGCCCTGCAGGTAGGGCTGCTGGTCGACCGCGAACGAGATCTTGCCGTCCTCAACAGCTTTTGCCACGTCAGCATTGAGGTCGAAGGTAGCCAGCTTGGCCGATGAACTGGCTCCGCTGATGGCGTTCTCGGCGACCTGCGCGACCTGGGCGCCCAGGGTGACGACGCCGTCGATCGACTTGTCGGACTGGAGTTTCGCGAGGATGGTCGCCTGTGCCCCGGGCAGGTTGTTGTTGTCGACCTGGATGTTGTTGACTGTGCCGCCCAGGGTCGCCTTGACGCCGGCGCAACGCTGTTCGAGTCCGACGTTACCGGCCTCTTGGATCACGCAGATCACGTTCTTGACGCCCTCGGCCTTGAGTTCCGTGCCGACCGCCTTGCCCGCGATCGTCTCGTCGGAGCCGATGTGCGACAGCGCGCCGTAGTCCTTCGACTGCGCCTCTCCGGAGTTGATGGTGATCACCGGGATGCCGGCCTTGACCGCCCGCTCGACCGAGGCCTTCAACGCCTCCGGGTTGGCCATCGAGACGACGAGGCCGTCGGGCTTGGCGTTGACCGCGGCGTCGATGAGTTGTGCCTGCCTCGTCGGGTCGCCGTCGCTCTGATAGGTGACCTTGTCGCCCATGTCGCTACCGGCCTGCTGGACGCCCCGTTTCACGATGCTCCAGAAGGAGTCGCCCGCCCCGCCGTGCGTCACGACGGCGATGTTGTAGCCGTAACCGCCCTTCCCGCCTCCGCTCTTGTTGTGCACCTTGTTGACAGCATTGCGGCTGCTGCACGCCGATACCACCAGCAGCGTCACGGCAACGGCGGCAACGGCCAATCCCCGCTTCTTACCGATCATCGACTTACCCCTCTCGGACGGTGTTGCCGCCGCCGTCAGTTGGCGGTCGGGAAGTGATAGCTGGCCGCCACGGTCTGCTCGACGTGCGGCCATCGCGCGGTGACGACCTTCGCGCGCGTGTAGAAGCGGACGCCCTCGGGACCGTGGACGTGCGACTCGCCGAACAGGGAGTCCTTCCAGCCGCCGAAGGAGTGGTAGGCCATCGGCACCGGGATGGGCACGTTGATGCCGATCATCCCGACGTTGACCTCGCGCTGGAAACGGCGCGCCGCCTCGCCGCTCGAGGTGAAGATCGCCGTGCCGTTGCCGTACGGGTTCGCGTTGATGAAGGCGATGGCGTCATCGACGGTAGCCACCCGGGTCACGGACAGCACGGGGCCGAAGATCTCGTTGCGGTAGGCGTCCATGTCGGCCGTGACGTTGTCGAGGACGGTGGGGCCGACGAAGAAACCCTGCTCGTGACCGTCGACGACGAGGTTGCGTCCGTCCACGACGACAGCGGCGCCCTGCGCCTCGCCGGAGCTGATGAGGCCCAGGATCCGTTCGCGGGCCTGGGCGGTGACGACCGGGCCCATCTCGCTCTGCTGGTCGCGACCGGGACCGACCCGGACGGTGGCCGCCTTAGCCTTGAGCCGGTCGACGAGTGCGTCGCCCGCATCGCCGACCGCGACGGTTGCCGAGATCGCCATGCAGCGTTGGCCCGCCGAACCGAACGCGGCGGCCGTCAGGTGGTTCGACGCGAAATCCAGGTCGGCATCGGGCAGCACGACCGCGTGGTTCTTCGCCCCGCCGAGCGCCTGGACACGTTTGCCCGTCGCCGTCGCGCGTTCGTGGATGTAGCGGGCGATCGGCGTCGAGCCGACGAAGGAGACCGCGGCCACGGCGGGCGCGTCGAGCAGGGCGTCGACGGCCACCTTGTCGCCCTGCACCACGTTGAACACGCCGTCGGGCAGGCCGGCCCGCTGCCACAGCTCGGCGACCAGCAGGGACGCGGACGGATCGCGCTCGCTCGGCTTGAGCACGAACGTGTTGCCGCAGGCGATGGCGACCGGGTGCATCCAGCAGGGCACCATCATCGGGAAGTTGAACGGCGTTACGCCTGCGACGACACCGAGTGGCTGGCGGAAGCTGTACGAATCGACACCGGCCGAGACCTGGTCGGAGTAGTCGCCCTTGAGCAGTTGCGGGATGCCACAGGCGAACTCGACCACTTCGAGGCCGCGCTGGACTTCGCCACGTGCGTCGGAGACCACCTTGCCGTGCTCGTCGGAGATGATCGCGGCCAGCTCGTCGATGTGCTCGTTGACCAGTTGGCGGAACGCGAACAGCACCGTCGTCCGAGTCGACAGCGACGCGTCGCGCCACTGCTCGAACGCCTTCGTGGCGGCGTCGATCGCGTGCTGCACATCGGCCGGTTCAGCGAGCAGGACGTCGGCCTGTTGTTCGCCCGTCGCCGGGTTCCAGACCGGTGCAGTGCGAGTCGATGCGCCGGCGGTGACCGAGCCGCCGATCCAGTGCTGGATGGTCTTCATGATCTCGTCCCCTTACAGGTAGTGCCGCTGGGCGAACTTGCGCTGCTCGTACTGGGTGCGTGCCTCTCGGGTGGTGTGCAGGGCTGATACCTCGGCGACGGGCACATCCCACCAGGCGTCGCTGTCAGGGGCATCGATGTGCGGGTCGGTTTCGACGTGCACGACCGTCGCCCGGTCGGACGCCTTCGCCTCGGCCAGTGCCGAGCGGAGTTCGTCGGCGGTGTGCGCGCGAATCACGTCGACGCCGAGGCTCTCGGCATTCGCGGCCAGGTCGACCGGAAGGACCTCGCCGTCGAGACGCCCGCCTGCCTCGCGGTAGCGGTACGCCGTGCCGAACCGCTGCGATCCCAACGATTCCGACAGCCGCCCGATCGACGCGAAGCCGTGATTCTGCACGAGGACGACGATGAGCTTCACCCGTTCCTGGACGGCCGTGACGAGCTCCTGCGCCATCATGAGGTACGAGCCGTCGCCGACGAGCACGAACACGTCGCGGTCGGGTGCGGCCATCTTCGCGCCCAGGCCGCCCGCGATCTCGTAGCCCATGCACGAATAGCCGTACTCGACGTGGTAGCCCTTCGGATCGCGGGTGCGCCACAGCTTGTGCAGATCGCCCGGCATCGAACCGGCGGCGCAGACGACCACGTCGCGGGCGTCTGCGATCTCGTTGACGGCGCCGAGCACCTCCGACTGCGCCGGCAACGGTTTGTGGCCAAGGTGGTAGGCCTGCTCGACCTTCGCGTCCCAACCGGCGGCCAGTTGCCGTACTCGCTCGCGGTACGCGGCGTCGGTGCTCCATCCGGCCGATCTGCCCAGGGCGCCGGTGAGTTCGTGCAACGCCGCGCGCGCGTCGGCAGTGACCGCGACACCCGCGTGCTTGACGGAGTCGACGGCCGCGACGTTGACGTTGACGAAGCGCACCCGAGGCGCGGCGAAGACGGTGCGCGAGGCCGTGGTGAAGTCGCTCCACCGGGTGCCGATACCGAGCACGACGTCGGCGTTGCGGGCCAGTGCGTTCGCGGCGGTCGTGCCGGTGGCGCCGATCGCGCCGACGGCGAGTGGGTGGTCGTAGGGCAAAGACCCTTTCCCTGCTTGGGTTTCTGCGACGGGGACGCCGGTGCGCTCGGCGAATTCGCGCAGCGCGTCCGTCGCCTCGGAGTAGATGACGCCGCCGCCGGCCACGATCAGCGGCCGCTCGGCGCCGCGTAGTGCCTCGACTGCTCGAGCCAGCGCGGCCGGCTCAGGAACCGCGCGCGCGACGTGCCAGGTGCGCGGCGCGAACAGCTCGTCCGGCCAGTCGAACGCCTGCGCCTGCACGTCCTGCGGCAACGCGAGCGTGACGGCACCCGTCTCGGCCGGGTCGGCCAGCACCCGCATCGCGGCGAGCAGCGCGCTCGGCAGTTGCTCGGGCCGCCAGATCCGGTCGAAGTAGCGCGACACCGGGCGGAGTGTGTCGTTCACGCTGACGTCGCCGTACCGGGGATCTTCCAGTTCCTGCAGCACCGGGTTGGCGACCCGGGTGGCGAAGACGTCGCCGGGCATCAGCAGGACGGGCAACCGGTTGATGGTTGCCAGCGCCGCGCCGGTAACCATGTTGGTGGCGCCGGGCCCGATGGATGACGTGCAGGCCAGCATCGAGAGGCGGTTGCGCATCCGGGCGAACGCCGACGCCGCGTGCACCATGCCCTGCTCGTTGCGAGCCTGGTAATAGCGAAGTGCGCCGGGTGCTGCGAGTTCTGCCTCCAGCAGTGCCTCGCCAATGCCTGCGACGTTGCCGTGGCCGAAGATGCCGAAGCAGCCTTCGAACATCTTGTGCTCGATTCCGTCGCGCTCGGTGCGCTGCGCGGCGAGGAAGCGGATTGTCGCCTGGCCGACGGTCAGTCTCATGCGGGCGCCTCCCGGGTGACCTCGTGGGTGGGCACTTTCGCCGCCGGTGGGCACTTACAAGTGCCCACCGGCGCGCTAAGTGCCCACCGGCGGTGGTTGGCCGTCATCCTCGTGCCTGCGTCATGGGCAGCCGGGGATCTACGGGCCGGCCGACCCAGGTGTCGCGCACCCAGGCGTGGGCCGGGTCGTCGCAGATCAGCCAGTTGCGCTCGCCCGGCCCGGCCATCACGTTCAGGTAGTAGAGGTCATAGCCGGGTGTGGCCATCGACGGGCCGTGCCAGCCGTGCGGGATCAGCACGACGTCGCCGCTTCGCACCTCGGCCAGGACGTCGATGCCCTTGCCGTAAACGCGTTGATAGGCCATGCCGTCGCGCGCGACCTCGAAGTAGTAGATCTCCTCGAGCGGCGTCTCTTGGCCTGGACGGTCCTCGTCATGCTTGTGCGGGGGATAGGACGACCAATTGCCCGACGGCGTAAGGACTTCGCAGGCCATCAGCCGGTCGGCGTCGAGCACGTCCGGAACGCCGAAGTTGTTCACCTGCCGCGAGCACGAGCCGGCACCGCGCAGCTCGACCGGTACCTCCTTGGCCGCGACGTGGCGGAACGGCCGTCGCCGCTCGGCGCGCGCCGAGGCGAGGGCGAACCGGCCGCCCTGCGCCGATGCGATGCGCAGCGAGCAGTCGCGCGGAACGTAGGCGAAGTCGGTGACACCGGTGAAGACGCTCTCGCGCCCGGCGAGGTCGGCCCGCTCGCCGTCGGCCTCGACCGTGCACGAGCCGGAGAGCGGCAGCACGATGATCTCGTCCGCGCCCGTGTCGATCAGGCGGGAATCGCCCGCCGCCAGTTCGAGAATCCGCAGGCCGGAGTAGCCCCAGCCGGCCGACGCGGGATCGATCGACACCGCGTAGCCGTCGTCCGTGGCCGCCCCCGCGGCCCGGTACCAGTCGCCGGTCACGTCACCGCCTCCTCGCCGGTACGCACGAGCGACACGGCCGCGTCGACGGCGCCGGCAACGTCGCCGTCGGGCGGGTAGAGCAGCGCGCGGCCGACGACCAGCCCGCGGACGCCGGGAACCTTCAATGCCCGCTTCCACTTGGCGAAGGTCTGCTCGGGATGAGCGGACGGATCACCGCCGAGCAGCAATGTGGGCAGCGTCGTAGCGGCCATGACCAGTTCCATGTCGTCGACCACGGGCAGCTTGAGCCAGGTGTACGCGCTGGTGGGGCCGAGGCCGCTGGCCACGACCACCGACTTGCGGACTCCGGTCGCGGACAGGTCGTTGACGACCCGGTCGTTCACCCGGTGGGCCAGGAACGGCTCGATCATGGCGAGCAGACCTCGCGCGGCCAGTTCGCCGACGGCCCGCCCGCACGACTCGAGCGTGGCGACCGACCCGCTGTCGGACAGGTCGATGCGCGCGAGCATCTTGCCGCCGTCGAATCCCATCGCGGCGATCATCTCCGCGTCGTAGCTGGTGAAGCGGTCGTCGAGCTCGAACGCGGCCCCTTGCAGCCCGCCGCGGTTCATCGAACCTATGACGACCTTGCCTTCCAGCGCCCCGAGTAGCAGCAGGTCCTCGATTACGTCCGGCGTGCCGAGAACCCCGTCGACGCCTGGACGTTCGAGCGTGGTGACCAGCCGGCGCAGCAGGTCGTGACGGTCGGCCATCGCGTCGGCCACGTCGCGCACGCCGAGCGCCCCGCGTGCCGGATGGTCGGCCGCGACGAGCATCAGCCGCCCGTCGCCACGCAGCAGCGGACGGCGTTCGCGCGACGCGGCCGCCTCGGCGACGCATGTCGGCTGGCGGGCGCGCAGTTCGCGCAGCCGGTCGAAGTCCGGTTCAGCCATTGCTCACCTCGAGGAACGTCTCGACCTCTTCCGCGGTGGGCATCGCGGTGGAGCACTCGAGCCGGGACGCGACGATTGCGCCGGCAGCATTGGCGAATCGCAATACACGTTCCAGTGGCCAGCCGGCCAGCAACCCGTGGCAGAGCGCGCCGCCGAAGCCATCGCCCGCGCCCAGGCCATTGAGCACCGTCACCGGCATCGGCGCCACTTCGACGAGTTCGTCTCGCGTCAACGCAAGCACACCCTTCGGCCCCTGCTTCACGACGGCCAGTTCGACGCCTGCGTCGAGCAATGCCTCGGCCGCGCGCACCGGGTCGCTTTCTCCCACCGCGGTCTCGCATTCGTCGAGATTGCCGACCGTGACCGTCACCTTGCCGAGTGCCCGCGCGACCTGCGCTCTCGCTGTGTCGCGCGATTCCCAGAACATTGCGCGATAGTCGAGATCGAGGACGGTGAGCGGCCGGCGCCCGCGGGCCTGCCAGGCCGTGTGATGGGCCTGACGGCTCGGCTCCTGTGACAGCCCGGTGACCGTCGCCCAGAAGATCTTCGCGTCGCGGATGGCATCCAGATCGAGTTCGTCGCCGTGGATGACCAGATCGGGAGCCTTCGGCAATCGGTAGAAGTAAAGGGGAAAGTCGTCGGGTGGGAAGATCTCGCAGAATGTCACCGGTGTGGGCAGGTCGGGCACTGCGCTGACATAACGGTCGTCCACGCCGAGTTCCTGCAGGGCGCGGTGGACGAATCGGCCGAACGGGTCGTCTCCGGTGCGGGTGATCACCGCGCAGCGCCGGCCGTGACGTGCCGCTGCCACCGCGACGTTTGTGGCGCTGCCGCCGAGGAATTTGCCGAACGTCGTCACGTCCTCCAGGCCGACGCCGGTCTGCAGCGGGTACAGGTCGACGCCGACCCGTCCCATCGTGATCACATCGAAGAGGTCGCTCATTCGCGCACCTCGGCTATGAGCACAGGTCGATGCTCGGCTCGTGACAGCTCGCAGGACTCGGCGATGAGGAACGCTTCGAGGGCATCGGCGACGGTGCACGTCGGCTCGGCTCGTCCCGCGACGATGTCGATAAACGCGGACAGTTCGGCTACGTAAGCCGCATGGAACCGCTCCATGAACATCGGATAGGGAGTGCCGGTCGGGAACGTGACGCCGGGTTCGACGGACTCGAGCGGCAACCGATTGTCGAGCCCCACGCTGATGCTGTGCTCTGACCCGAGCACCTCGAGCCGCACGTCGTAGCCGGCCGCGTTGTATCGCGTCGCCGCGACGTGGGCGAAGCTGCCGTCGGTAAGGGTGAGCAGCGCGGCCGCGGTGTCGACGTCGCCCGCATCACGGAAGAAGTCGGCGCCACGGTTGGCGCCGAGCGCGTAGACCTCGACGACCTCCTGACCGGTCACCCAGCGAATCGCGTCGAAGTCGTGGACGCTGCAGTCGCGGAAGAAGCCGCCCGACGCCGCCACGTACTCGGGCGTCGGCGGTGCCGGGTCGAGCGTCCCGGCGCGCAGCGTGTGCACCCAGCCGAGGCGCCCACTGGCCACCGCCTCGCGCGCCGCGGTGAAGCCGCCGTCGAAGCGTCGCTGAAATCCGATCTGGACGGGAACGGTTGATGTCTGCACCTTTTCCAGGACCGCTCGGGTACCGGCCGCGTCTGGTGCGACGGGTTTCTCGCAGAACACGGGGATGCCTGCTTCGACGGCGGCGAGGATCAACGTTGCGTGGGCGTCGGTGGCGGCAGCAATGACCAGTCCGTCGATGCCGATGGTGAACAACTCGGCGGGAGAGTCGACATGTTCGACGCGGAGCCGTGTGGCAACCTCCGTCGCCCGAACCGGGTCGGCATCAGCGAGCACCAATGACCCGATCTCGTCGATATGGCGGAGCGTGTCGGCATGGAACGCACCAATCCGCCCGACACCGGCAACCCCGATCCGCATCGTCGGCCCCCTGACGGTCAGTCGCGCCTTCGGCTGCGTAGAACTCTCGCCGCAGGGAAACACTCATGTCAATAGTTTGTTCTGACATATTTACATGGGGAGGACAAGCGGTCAGTATGTAATCCGTCAGGGACCGAGGAGCGTTCATGCCGATGCCGCCGATCCGGGTCGACCGGTCGAGCCCGATCCCGCTCTACTTCCAGGTCACCGGCCAGCTTGAGGCGGCGATCGACAGCGGCCAACTCGCCCCCGGTGATCGATTGCCCAACGAGGTCGACCTGGCCAAGTCGCTGGGGCTGTCGCGGCCGACGATGCGTCGCGCCCTGGAGGAGTTGGTCGGCAAGGGGCTCGTCGTCCGCAAGCGCGGCTATGGGACCGAAGTGGCGAACGCGCAGGTGCACCGACGCGTCGAGTTGACGAGCCTCTACGACGACCTCGATGCCGCCGGGCAGAACCCCACGACCGAGGTCCTGAAGCTCGACACTGCACGGGTCAACGCCGCGGCGGCGGTGGCCATCGGCGTGGATCCGTCGATGCCACTCGTCTACGTGGAGCGACTGCGTTTCGCCGATGGCCGACCCCTCGCGCTGATGCGCAACTGGCTGCCGCCCTCCTGCGCGGACCTGGAAAGGGACCAGCTACGAACCGATGGGCTGTACCGGATCCTGCGCTCGCGCGGCGCACAGCCGCAGGTGGCCAAGCAGCGGATCACCGCCCGGTCGGCGAATCAGCGTGAGGCGCGACTGCTCAAGATCCGGCGAGGGCAGCCGTTGATCACCATGCAGCGCACGGCGTATGACGTCGACGGGCGCGCTATCGAGTTCGGCGACCATGTCTATCGGGCCGACGCGTACGCCATCGAGGTGACCGTCTTCGATCGCTGACGCGGCTCCTGACGGCGCGTCGCGGTCAGGCGCCGGCGGCGTTCGTGTCGGCTCGCGCGGTGAATTCGCCGCGCGCAACGCGGATCCGCAGTGGGCCGACCGCTTCTTCGCGATCGCGCACCACCAGGCCGTCGGCTCGCTGGACCACCGCATAGCCGCGATCGAGCGTGGCCTGCGGTGACAGACCCCGCACGCGTGCCCGCACGTGGGCGAGATCGCCCGCGGCGCTCGTGAGAGCGGACCCGATGCTGCGGCGGCCACGCTCGCGCAGCGCGACGCCCTCGGCTGCCTCGCGGTCGAGCCGGGCCCGAACGGAGTGGCGCAATCGTTCAGGCAGTCCGGCCATGAGTTCGCTCTCGGTGCGCACCCTTCGCCGGATGGACGCCCGCGCCCGCCCGCGCAGTTCGGTTACCCGGCGCCGCTCGTCGGCAACGTCGGGCACGATTCGCTTCCCGGCGTCTGTAGGGGTGGACGCTGCGACGTCGGCGACGAGATCGAGCAGCGGCGAATCGGGCTCGTGCCCGATCGCGCTCACTACAGGTGTCGTGCATGCGGCCACGGCGCGGATCAGCGACTCGTTGGAGAAGGGCAGCAGATCCTCGACGCTGCCGCCGCCGCGCGCGATCACGATCACGTCGACCTTGGGGTCGGCGTCGAGCCGGCGCAGCGCGGCCACCACGTCGGTGACCGCGGATGTCCCTTGCGTGGCAACGTTCTCGATGCGAAACGCCACAGCGGCGAACCGCCGGCGGGCATTCTCGACGATGTCACGCTCCGCGGCGCTTGCCCGCCCGGTGATCAGCCCGATGCAACCCGGCAGGAACGGCAACGGGCGTTTGCGGTCGGCGGCGAACAACCCCTCGGCAGCGAGCAGCCGCTTGAGCCGCTCGAGTTGCGCGAGCAGTTCGCCGAGACCGACCTGCCGGATATCGGTGGCCCGGAGGCTCAGGGTGCCCCGCTCGATGTAGAAGTCCGGCCGGGCGCGCAGCACCACCCGCGAACCCTCACCGATCGCGTCGTCGAGCAGAACGCGCGGGCAGGTGACGTTGAGCGAGATGTTCGCGTCCGTGTCGCGCAGCACGAGGAACTGCGTCGCCATGCCGGGCCGCCGGGTGAGCTGCGCGATCTGCCCGTCGATCCAGATCTCGCCGAGCCGGCTGATCCATTCACCGATCTTCAGCGCGACCACGCGAACCGGAACCGGGTTGTCCGGCGATGATTCCAGTCGAGCCATCAGAGCCCGCACGCTGTGAGGTGCACCGTTGCCCAGCCCTTGTCTAGCGCTTGTCCAGCGCTTGTCCAGCGCTTGCCTAGCCCTGCGACGTCTCCGGCCTGGCGTGATCTGCGGGCGTGTCGTGCTCGCCGACCTCGTCGAAGGCCGACGGCTTGGACTTGCGCCCGGGAGCTGCCGTCTTGGCATCGACGCGCTCTTCGGTTGCCTTGCCGGCTCGCGCCTTCTGCGCCGTGGCGACCTTGCGGCTGCGGGGTTGCTTGGTGGCGCTCTTCACCTGGTCTGGGCTGTCCGTGCCGTCGGCCGCCGGGCCGTGGCTCACGGTCGCGTTCGGTTCGGGGTGGCCGATGGGTATGGCCGCCGGGAGTGCGTCGGCATCCGCGGTGATCACGCCTGGGTCGGCTGCATCTTCGGCATCTTCTTCGGCGTCGGCGTCGGCTTCGCCATCGTCGGCGTCGGCGCTGGCCTCGTCCGCTTCGCCGTCGTCGTCGAAGGTTGCCCAGGACGGCGGCTCCTCGGGCAGCCCACGCAATCGGCCGATCAGTTCGTCGCCGCGCAACGCAAATTCGGCGTAGCGCTGCTGAGCGCGCAGGGAGAACTGCAGGGCCGTGCTGACGGCCAGTACCGGGAGTTCGACGGCTTTGTCGGGCAGCGTGCGGGCCCCTTCGATCGCGTTGGCTACCAAGCCGAGCGCCGCACGCAGCGGGGTGGGGATCTGCGCCATGCCTAGAGCTTGCACCAATAGTGAACGGGATGGGTGAGGTGGGGGCACTCGACCCCGGACCGCAGCCTCACCCGGTGTGACGAGATGGGCGGTATAGGTCGCTGCGTGCCGAGTCATTCGACGGCTGGGCGCCGACGCGGTGCAATGCTGCGGAACATACCGCGCGAGATGTCGCCACTGCGGATGACGCCGCGCCGGGCGTCCGTACCATCGGGGGCATGACGGTGCTTCCCGGCGGCCATCCCGCTCCGGCCCTGCCGCGTCCCGGCGTCGGGGCCACCTCATGCATCGGGGCCACCTCATGACGTCGACCGACACGCAGGGCGAGGCTGCGGTGTCCCGGCCGGCAGCCCGCCGGGTCCTGCTCGTCAAACCTCGCGGTTACTGCGCGGGCGTCGACCGCGCGGTGCAGACCGTCGAGAAGGCGCTCGACCTCTACGGCGCCCCGGTGTACGTCCGCAAGCAAATCGTCCACAACCTGCACGTCGTGCACTCGTTGGAGGCGCGCGGTGCGATCTTCGTCGAGGAGAACGACGCGGTGCCCGAAGGGTCCATCGTCGTGTTCTCGGCGCACGGCGTAGCTCCCGAGGTGCACGACGAGGCCCGGCAACGCCACCTCAAGACCATCGACGCCACCTGCCCGCTCGTCACCAAGGTGCACAACGAGGCCAAGCGGTTCGCGGCCGCCGACTACGACATCCTGCTGATCGGTCACGACGGGCACGAGGAGGTCGTCGGCACGACCGGCGAGGCGCCTGAGCGCATCCATCTCGTCGACGGCCCGGACGGCGTTTCGCGCACCGAGGTACGTGATCCGAGCAAGGTCGTGTGGCTGTCGCAGACCACGCTGTCCGTCGACGAGACGATGACCACCGTCGAGGCGCTGCGCAAGCGCTTCCCGCTGCTCGAGTCGCCGCCGAGCGACGACATCTGCTACGCGACGCAGAACCGGCAGGCCGCGGTCAAGGTGATCGCGCCGCAGGTCGAACTGTTCCTGGTGGTCGGCTCGGCGAATTCGTCCAACTCGGTGCGTATGGTCGAGGTCGCCGCGGCGGCCGGGGCTCCGGCGGCACGCCTGGTCGAGAACGTCGAGGCCATCGACGAGGCCTGGCTCGATGGCGTGACGACGGTGGGCCTGTCGAGCGGCGCCTCCGTGCCGGACATTCTCGTGCAGGACGTCGCGAAGTGGCTCGCCGAGCGCGGCTACACCGACCTCGAAGAGGTCACGCACACTGACGAGCGGCTGACCTTCGCGCTGCCCCAGGAACTGCGTCGCGACCTGCGCGAAGCACGCTGATCCGGACGCGGCTGGCTCTGCCGCCTCGGCCGCGTCCTCCGCTGGCGCGTCTGCCCGGGGTGGCTGTGCCCTCATACGGAGCTTTGATCATCTCTGTCCAAGGTGTCACGCTTGGCGGATTCGGCAGAGATGATCACGGTGTCGACGGGCGGCGACGCTGGGGAAGGCCGTTACGTGAGGGTGTCTCGGTCGCCGCGCAACCGACGCGGGATGAGCGGTACGCGGTGGGTGTCTCGGCCGCCGCGCAACCGACGCGAGCGACCGATTAGCGGCCGCTGAACAGCCGGATGCCCGCGATGATCAGCACCGCGGCGGTGGCGCCGGCGATCGCCGGGAAGCCGTAGACCAGCCAGTTGGCCGCTGCGTCGAGCAGCACCTTGCGGTCGTGCAACCCGCCGGATCGGGCGTAGAGCATGATTGCCGACGCCCCGAAGTAGACCAGCGGCGGCGCGACGACCACCGGGAACATCGAGCGCCGCCGCACGATGATGATCGCCACGACCGAGGCGACGACCATGCCGATGTTGAAACCGCCCTTGACCTGAGATCCCGTTGCCAGATCGAAGGCACCGCCGATCGCCGCGATGACGATCAGGACGAGCACGGCCAGCCAGCCCGGCACTCCTCGCTCGGCCGCTCGCGGCGCGGGGGCATTCTGGTACGCAGCGGACACGGTGTGCGTCGGCGCGTCCCAACCGTCGTCAAAGGACGCGCCCGGCCGGGCCACCGGCTGGTGGGCCGTTGGGTAGCCGTATGACGGCGGCCGACCGTACTGGGCGCCCTGCGGTGCGGGCACTTGTACCAAGACGTCGCTCCTTCGCGGCGTGGGCTAGCAGGCACGGCCGGGCAGGCCGCGCACCTGCCGGTCTCGTCTCGGGCGGGCAGACTGAGACACACGGTACCCGTCAGACCTCAGTGTTGGGCCAACGTCGTGCTATGGACTCGTAGGGTCACCGCCGCGTCTTCCTGCGCGACGAGGCGCTCATGCTCCGGACGCTTCGGGCGCGACCGCAGGCAACTCGGCCTGGCTGATCGGAATGCGTTGTTTCGGCAGGGCAACCACCCGTTGCTCGGTGAGTTCGGGTGCCTGAGTTGAGCGGGCGTTGTCTGTGACCTGTTTAGGAGTGTCGAGAGCCTCGGTCGGATCGACGACCTTGAGGTCGGTCATCCGGCGAGCGGTGACGAGCACTCTGCTCTCGAGCGAGGACACGGTCTGGTTGTACGACCCGACGGCGCTCGAGAGTGACCGCCCGAGCTTGTCGATGTGCCCGCCCATGGTCGACAGGCGCTGGTAGAGCTCACGCCCGAGTTGGTGGACCTCTGCGGCGTTCGCAGCGAGAGCCTCCTGCCGCCAGGTGTAGGCCACGGTGCGCAGCAGCGCGATGAGGGTCGACGGGGTCGCCAGCACGACGTTGCGGCTGAAGGCGTGCTCCTGCAGGGTCGGGTCTTCGCGCAGGGCAGCGTCGAGGAAGGCGTCGGCCGGCACGAAGCAGACGACGAATTCCGGTGTCGGGGTGAACCGTTCCCAGTACGCCTTGGCGCCGAGCGCGTCGATGTGCTGGCGCAGGTGCCGTGCGTGCGCCTTCAGGCGTGCCGCGCGAGTGGCTTCGTCGCGCGCCTCCATCGCCTCGAGGTAGCCGCTGAATGCAACCTTGGAGTCGACGACCACGTTCTTGCCGCCGACGAGACGGACCACGAGGTCCGGGCGCACCGTGCCGTCTTCGCTGGTGGCCGTCGCCTGGGTGAGGTAGTCGATGTGCTCGGTGAGCCCGGCCGCCTCGACCGCGCGCTCGAGCTGCAGTTCACCCCAGCGCCCGCGAATCTGGGGGGCGCGCAGCGCAGTGACCAGCTGGGCGGTCTCGCCGCGAAGCTGTTCGGAGGTCTGCCGCATCGTGCCGATCTGCTCGAGCAAGGCGGAGTAGGAGCCGACCCGGTCGCGCTCGACCGTGCTGAGCTGCTGCTGCACGCGTTCGAGCGACTCGCGCAACGGGGCGACGAGGCCCTCGATGGCTTGCTGGCGATGAGCGAGGTTGCCGTCTGCGGCCGTGGTGGCGGTGGCCAGGCGGGCCTCGGCCATCGCGACGAAAGCCTCGTTGTTGCGGCGCAGCGCGTCGCCGGCGAGCGAGTCGAACGCTTCGCGCAGGCGCTGGTCGGCACCCTTGTGCATGTCCTCCCGCGCGCGGGCCGTGGCGCGCTCGGTGTCGAGCGCGGCGTGCAGTTGGGTGATCTCAACGGTCAGGCGATGCGAAGCGACCAGCCAGCCGACCGCCAGGCCGGCCACGATGCCGGCGAAGAGGCCGACCACCAGCAGAACAACGTCCATATCTCGATGCTGACAGTGGGCGGTGACAATTTCGTGATCGACGCGCGGCTAGCGGGCCTTCCATCCGAGTTGTCACACCTTCGGCGTCAGGTCACGCGGTGTAGGTATGGCAACTCGCTGGTGGATCGCTTCCGTAGACTGGCGGTTCGTGGCTCTCACCATCGGCATCGTCGGCCTGCCCAACGTCGGCAAGTCCACCCTTTTCAACGCCCTGACAAAGAACGAGGTGCTCGCGGCGAACTACCCGTTCGCGACGATCGAGCCCAACATCGGCGTGGTCGGCGTGCCTGACCCGCGGCTCGGCGTGCTGGCCAAGATCTTCGATTCGGCCAAGATCGTCGCGTCGACCGCGTCGTTCGTCGACATCGCCGGCATCGTCAGGGGCGCGAGCGAAGGTGCCGGACTCGGCAACAAGTTCCTCGCGAACATCCGCGAGGCCGATGCGGTCTGCCAGGTGATCCGCGCCTTCAGCGACCCGGACGTCGTGCACGTCGACGGCAAGATCTCACCTCGTGCTGATATCGAGGTCATCGAGACCGAAATGATCCTCGCCGACCTGCAGACGATCGAGAAGGCGCTGCCCCGGCTGCAGAAGGAAGCCCGTCTGCAAAAGGACAAAGCCTCGATCGTCGCGGCGGTCGAGGAGGCCGAGAAGGTGCTCCAGTCCGGCCAGACCGTGTTCGGCGCCGGGCTGGACCGCGAACCGTTGCGTGAGTTGCACCTCATGACGGCCAAGCCGTTCCTGTACGTGTTCAATGTCGACCCGGACGAGATCACCAACCAGGCGTTCACCGACGAGCTGCGCGCTCTGGTCGCCCCGGCCGAGGCCATCTTCCTCGATGCGAAGACCGAAGCCGAGCTCGTCGAGCTGCCCGACGACGAAGCGCTCGAGCTTCTGCAGTCGATGGGACAGCAGGAGTCCGGACTCGACGTCCTCGCCAGGGTGGGTTTTGCCACGCTCGGTCTGTCGACGTTCCTGACCGCTGGCCCTAAGGAGGCGCGCGCATGGACGATCAAGCGTGGCGCAACTGCACCGCAGGCCGCCGGCGTCATCCACACCGATTTCGAGCGCGGATTCATCAAGGCGGAGGTCGTTTCCTATGACGACCTGGTCTCGGCAGGCTCGATGGCCGAGGCGAAGGCACGTGGCAAGGCCCGCATCGAGGGCAAGGATTACGTGATGGCAGACGGCGATGTCGTCGAGTTCCGGTTCAACGTCTAGTGATCCGCTCCCTCGACCCTCTCGAACCGCCGGCGCCGGGAAAGCCGCAGCGGCCGGGAGCCGCAGCCAACCAGCGCATGGCCGCGGCCATCGCCACTGACGCCACGACCTGGAGCGCAGATCAGGCAAAGGCGATGGCCGACCAGTTCGACGAGCTCGCACAAGCCTGGGACGCCGAACGCGGCGGATACCGCGCCACGCCGGCGTGCGACGCGCTTGCCCGCGGCGGCCCGTGGCCGGCGGGGCTCTGCGTCGAAGTCGGCGCCGGCACCGGGCTGCTGACCCCGCACCTCGCCCGCGTGTGGCCGAACCTCGTCGCCGTCGACATCTCCCAGTTCATGATCGCCCGCTCCCGGCATCCGTGGCGGGTTCGCGCCGACGCCGCGCATCTCCCGCTGCCTGACGGTGTAGCCGCCGCTGTCGTGATCGGCGACGCCCCGCTGTTCGCCGCCGAAACAGCTCGGGTGCTCACACCCGACGGCGTCATTCTCTGGAGCAACGCGCTCGGCGTCGACGCGCCGTTCCATGTGCCTACCTCCACCCTGATCGACGCGCTGGGCACCGCTACGCACACCGACTGGGAGGCCGTCGAGAGCAGTGCCGGGTGGGGCAGTTGGGCGGTCTTACGTCGCGTCTGACGCGGCTGTTGGTGCTGCGCGGTTGCGGCGATGGCGCCGCGACGTGCCCGGGGCGGGCGATGCGATCGGCGTGCCTGGTCGGCTGTGCGCAGCGCAGATCGCCGGTGTCGTGGTGGGGCGCCGTCCGCGCAGCGCGGATCATCAAGCCAGCAAGGCGTCTTGTGTACTCGCGCCCGGCTGTGTTCGTCGTACCGCGGTTCAGCTAGAGCGGTGGGTCGGGGTCGGTCGTCGTGTCGTGGGGTTGGTCGGGTGGTTGTGACTGGTAGTGGTGTCTGCTCGGGCTGGTCCAGCGATACGCGCCGTTGGTGGTTCTGGCCAGCTGCCAGTCGGCCTCGTGTTTGAGGCGGTGGTGTCGTCGGCACAGGGCTGCCAGGTTTTCCGAGCTGGTTGTCCCGCCTTTGTTGTAGGGGATGCGGTGGTCGAGGTCGCCGCGGGCGGCGTTGCGTGAGCACCCGGGGAAGGCGCAGCTTTGGTCGCGGGCGACGACGAAGTCGGTGAGGTCGCGCGGGGGTCGGTAGGTGCTGCGTCCGTAGTCGAGCAGGGTGTTGGTGGCCGGGTCAGTGAGCAGGCGGCGCCAGGTGCCGGTGTGGTCGGCGGCCAGGCGGCGGGCTACTGATGCGGGGATGGGTCCGTGCCCGGCCAGTTCGCCGGGTTGCTCGTCGAGGCCGAGCAGGGTCGACAGCGCGACGGTCACGTGAACAGCGGGCCGCATGCCTTGCGCTTTCGGCAGCAGCGGGTCGTGCAACGCCGCGACGCCGAGGTCGACCAGGGCGTCGGCGCGGCGCTGATCCGTCGTACGCGGATCAGTGGCGGAGGTGACTGACGCGAGTGCATCCACTGCGGTCATGACCGCGGCGGCACCTTCAGCGGGCAGTAGTGCCCACAGTTCGGTCATGCCGTCATCGCGGGGGCTGATGCACACGCGGCGTTCGGTCATCGCCTGCGCGCGTTGTTCTTCGACCCGGGCCGGGTCGAGGGCGTGTACCGCGCGGCGCACGGAGCGTTTGAACTCGGCCAGCGTCTGCCCGTTCGCGCGGCGCAGCACCCGCGCCTCCACCGCGACCGCGGTGTCATCGTCCAGTCCATAGGTGGCTTCGGCGAGGGTCATCGCGTGCAGGTAGCTGATCCGGCCTCGGCGTAACGCCCGCCCCGTCTCAGCGAGCGTCCCGGTCAAGGTTTCCGCGACGGCGAGGCGCCGTTGCGCGGTCACCGCCGACAGTCGCAGCGCACACCCGACCTCCTCGCGCACCCACCGATCCTCCGACCGGTCATCAGTGGCCATTGCGGCCAGGACCTGGGCCTGCATCCCAGCCAACCAGGCCAGGTGCCGCTCCAAAGCGACCAACGCATCGACCCGCCCACAATGCGACAGCACGGCCGGGTCGAGCACCGACAACGCCGCCACCGCATCCGGACCCGGCGCTTCAGCCGCGAGCCAGGCCGCGGCCTGATCCGGGTCGTCGGTGATCTCCGCGAGACTCAACGGCGGCGGCGCGGTGGGCGGCTGCCACTCGTCGACCTCGAACATGCGTGCGAGTCTACCGCAACGGATGATCACGCGTCGAGCCAGAATCAACTTATACGGTAAGGACTTTCGGCGCGAACGCTCACCATCCAGCTCGCTGGTTCTTCATCCGTATGCCGAGGGCGAAACGGAACCAGTTCGCGAACGTGATGCGCTGCTGCCCACGGTATGCCTAGTGGACCACGACGACGATGGACGGAGATGTCGAGCCGCCCCAGGTCGATGTCGCCAGCATACGTATGACAAAGCGCATGGATGCACTGGGCCTGCGGGTGAATGTCACCAGCCCGTACTGGCTGGCCTGAAGTCGTTGCAGCAACCGGTCGGGTTGCCCGGCGGTATGTCCGATCAGCTCGATGATCGGGCGGGGTACGGGACTGCCCAGGTAACCCTGCACGATGCGCGCGCCGATCTGCACGGTGGCGCCGGCCTTGATGTCATGCGCAGACTCGCTGATTCGAGCGGTCGTGGGTGCGAGCCCTGTCGTCCACTCGCGCAACTGGGTGCTGTAACCGGCCGCCCAGTCGTTGTAGGTACCGCTCATCCATATGACACCGATCTCGCCGGGCGGGCCCCACGGCGCGACCGGCCGGATGTTCTTCACCGTCGAGTTCAGCGTGACGTGCGTGGGAGCGCCCCAGCTCGATCCGCCGTTGGCGGTGTGCCAGCGTTCGATCTCCCAGTCCTTGGAGCCAGGTCGCGTCTCGCGCGAGAGGTACACCGTTGCGGTGTCGTGGTGATCGATGTCCGCGCCGCCGGAGTATTGCGGGTCGGTCGGACTGATCGTGCCGCCGGCATCGGTGATGTAGGAGATCGTCCACTTGGCGCCGTTCCAGTTCGAATAGCGGTACTTCGCGTTGGCCAGATTGGCGTAGGTCGAATACACGATCGCCGGCGCACCGTTCGCGGCGAGCGCGATGCTCTCGATCCACGCGTTGCCAGTGGCCGCCGATCCGTCGTAGACGAGACCTCCGTTGCCGGCGGGATTGCTGGTCGTCGGACGCAGCCAGTCGGTGTGCATCGGCCCCGTGTGCGGCACGCCGGCGACGAGAGTACGGCCGCCCATGTCAGCGCTCGGGTCGAGCACGGTCAGTGGCGTGCCGTCGGGCGCGCTCAAGATGCCGGCCTTGTAGCTCATCGAGTACACGGAATTGGTCGCAGCGTGCGCCGGATGTCCGTCGGTGAACGCGAAGCGGATGGTGTCGGTGCCGTTCGTCGCGTACTTCACGTACGGCGTCGGCATGCCCGGCTGGTGGTCAGGGATGAGCAGGTCGACTGCGGTGGACCAGTGCAGGTAGTCCTTGGTCCACGTCATCGCCGGTTTGCCGTCTCCGCCACGGAAGAACAGGTACAGCCGTTGCTCGGCTGCGAGGTAGATCGGGTTGCCGTATGTGTACAGGCCGCCGGTACGGGTATTCGTCGGCACCGTGTGCTCGGGCCCGAAGGCGGTGATGTCCTCACTGCGCAGCGAGACGCGGTAGATCATCTTCGTTCCCGTGTGCTGCGAATAGAAGACGGCGATACGCCGGTCCGGCAGTGCGACCAGTCCGGGAGCGGCATGGTCGTCGGCCTGAAAGTGTGGATGCAACGTCGTGTGCACCAGCAGCGCGGTGCGCGCATCCTGCGAGACGATGTCGACATCGCCGCTCGATGTCACGTACCCGATGTACGTACGGTCGTGCGCACCGACGAAGTGGATGGCACGGGGATCCTGGAACCAGCACCAGGCACCGTCGGCTACGAGTTCACCGTTACGCGGTGCGCCGACCAAGCCTCCTGCGGCTCCTGCGGCCATCGCGGCGACGACCATGCCTGCCAGTAGCACGCACGCGAAGAGAATCGCGCTCCGACGACGGGTCCGCCATAGTCGCCGACCCAGACGGCCTTGCTCGGTTGCAGTTGCGTGACGTCCCGGTTCGGCACTCAAGCGCCTCATATCGTCAACTCGATCAGGGCAATGGAGGTCAAGACCGCTGATCGCGCCCCCTGGCGTCAGACTGCGCGTTCCTCGCGGACTGTGCCAGAGCGCAAGCGCCCTTGCTTACGGGACGTAAGTCACCGAATGAACACTGGCGCGGGCTCGTGGCGGTATCACCGTTTGTGATGCCAGCCAGATCAATTAGTCGTTGGACGTGATGGGCGAGCCGTCCAAGACTGGGTGTCGAAACCCATTCGATGGAGAGACGATGACGATCACCACTCGCCCAAGGGGCAGCGAGTCCTACCCGAGGTTGCCACTTGTCGCCAGCAGGCACGGCCTGGGCTTCTGGCTTGTTGCCTACACATTCGCAATAACGATGGCGTTCTCGGGAATGCCGGCACCGCTCTACGTACTCTACGAACGGCGCGATCATTTCGGCTCGTTCACCGTGACTCTCGTGTTCGCCGCGTACGCAATCGGCGTCGTGATCAGCCTGTTCACGGCCGGCCACGTGTCGGACTGGATGGGGCGGCGCCGAATCCTGATCCCCGCCGTGCTGGTCAACATGCTTGCGGGCGTGCTGTTTCTCGTCTGGCCGGCCCTTCCCGGACTCCTCCTCGCCCGCTTCGTCTCCGGAGTGAGCATCGGCATGCTCACTGCGACCGCCACTGCCCACCTGACCGAGTTGCATCTCGCGAGCCGGCCGGGGGCTTCACGCAGCCGGGCCGACCTGGTCGCTACTGCGGCGAACCTCGGGGGCATCGGGCTGGGACCGTTGATCGCGGGCCTGCTCGCGCAGTACGTGACCGGTCCGCTTCAGGTGCCCTACCTCGTGTTCGAGGTACTTCTGCTCGTCGGCGTGGTGGCCGCCGCACTGGCGCCCGAGACGGTTGAGCGCCCGCAGACGACCCCGGCCTACCGGCCGCAGCGCATCACCATTCCGGCAGCGGCGCGCTCGCGCTATTTCGCCGCTGCTGCAGCGGGCATGGCTGAGTTCGCCGTCTTCGGACTGTTCACGTCCCTGGCGCCGAGCATTCTGTCGGGCACCCTGCACGAGCATTCCCATGCCGTGGCCGGGCTGGCCACGTTCATCGTCTTCGGCTCGGCCGCGCTCGCGCAGTTGACGCTGGCGCGCGAGCCTCTCAGCCGCCAGTTGGGTGTCGGCTTCGCCGTCCTCCTAGCCGGCATCGCGCTGGTGACGCTGGCCGCCTGGCTGCCCAGCCTGACGCTGTTCATGGTCGGCGGCGCTCTCGCCGGTGGCGGTGCCGGCGCTGCGTTCAAGGGAAGCGTCACGACCGTCCTCGAACTTGCCCAGCCGCACACGCGTGGCGAGGCACTTGCCGGGCTGTTCCTGGCCTCCTACGTCGGCTTGTCTGTCCCGGTGCTCGCCCTTGGCCTCGCGACCCAGGTGCTGTCCGCCCGGATAACCCTGCTCTGGTTCGCGGCGATCCTGCTCGTGGTCATCACCACGGTGGGTTCCCGCCTGATGCGCGCCGCCGGCGCCGCGAAGGTCTCGTGACAGCGCGCGGCACGCGACGACGGGTACAGCGCGATACTCAGCCGGTGGAGCTACCCCAGCTGGCGTACTTCGTCGCCGTGGCGGAGGAGCGCAGTTTCACCCGTGGCGCAGCACGCGTACACGTCGTGCAGTCCGCGGTGTCTGCATCGATCAGCCGACTTGAACGAGAATTGGGCGGGGTGCTGTTCGATCGGTCCGGCCGCCGAATTGCTCTCACCGATGCCGGCGAGGCGCTGCTGCCGGAGGCGCGGGCGACGTTGGCCGCCGCCCAGGCCGCTCGTGATGCCGTCGACCAGGTTCGCGGCGGCCTGCGCGGCACCGTCACTGTCGGCAGCATGCTCTCGACGGGCCCGGTCGATCTGTCGGCCGCGCTGGGCCGCTTTCATGCCGAACATCCGGACGTCGGCGTTCGGCTGCGGCAGGCGGCAAGTGGATCCGTCGATCACGTCCAGGCGTTGCGTGACGGAACGCTCGATCTGGCGCTCGTCGGCCTGTCCGGGCATACGCCTGCGGCCATCCGTCTGGACGCACTCGCCATCGAGAAGTTGCGCCTCGTCTGCAGTCGCGATCACGTTCTCGGCAAACGCCGGTCCGTGCCGCTCGCGAAACTCGCCGGTGAGACGTTCATAGACTTTCCCGTCGGCTTCGGTATCCGAGGCGTCATTGACGATGCGTTCGGCTCGGCCGGCGTCGAGCGGTCCGTTCCGTTCGAGGTGGCGACATATGATGCCGCGGCGGGACTGGTGCGAAACGGCCTCGGCGTCGCGTTCCTGCCTGCGTCGGCGGCAAAGGCCTTCGGCGATCTGCATCCGCTTGATGTCAACGATGTCGACCTGACCTGGACGATCTCCGTCGCGACCTCACCCAGCCGGCGCCCGTCGGCTGCTGCGCGTGCGCTCGTCGAGGTACTGCTGCGCGAGCGCCGGATCAGCCGCCGCCGGACGGTATGAAGGCCGGCGCGGGTTGCTGTTCGAGGAGATGTCGAAACGAGGAGTGAGCATGACTGGATCACCCATACCCACCGCGCCACTGGGCCGGACGGGAATGGACATCACGAGAGTCGGATTCGGCGCCTGGGCACTCGGCGGCGGTGACTGGGCCTACAGCTGGGGACCGCAGGACGATGACGAGGCGGTCGCCGCAATCCGCCATGCCGTCGAATCGGGTGTGAACTGGATCGACACTGCCGCGGTCTACGGCCTCGGCCATTCCGAAGAGGTCGTCGGACGTGCCCTGGGCGACCTGCCCGCGGCCGACCGTCCGTACGTGTTCACCAAGGGTGGCCTCGTGTGGGACGAGTCCGACCGCAGCATCGCGCCGAGCCGCGTGGCGGCTCCCGAGTCGCTTCGCCGGGAGGTCGAGGCGTCGCTTCGGCGGCTGGGCGTCGAGCAGATCGACCTCTATCAGCTGCACTGGCCGCCGGACGACGGGACGAAGCTCGAGGACTACTGGCAGGCGTTCCTCGATCTGCAGGCCGCCGGCAAGGTGCGCGCGGTCGGCCTGTCGAACCACGACGCCGACGACCTCGAACGGGCTGAGGCATTGGGCCACGTCGACTCCCTTCAACCGCGGTTCTCCGCCATCCACCGTGCCGCGGCTGCGGAGTTGTTGCCCTGGACCACGCGCAACCAGACCGGTGTCATCGTCTACAGCCCGATGACGTCCGGGCTGCTGACCGGCGCGTTCTCCGCCGAGCGCGTCGCCGCACTGCCGGCCGATGACTGGCGCCGGACGAGCCGAGACTTCACGACCGATCTCGATGCGAACCTGGCGGTCGCGGCCGCCCTCAAGGCCGTTGCCGAACGCCACGCCGTCGCCCAGCCGGCTGCCGCCGTCGCGTGGACGCTCGCGTTCGCCGGCGTCACCGGGGCGATCGTCGGCGCGCGAAGCCCTGAGCAGGTCGACGGCTGGCTGCCGGCGACGGAGCTCACCCTGACCGACCAGGACCTCGACGACGTGGCCGCCGCGATTGCGGCAAGCGGCGCCGGCGAGGGACCGAGCCGACCGTAGAGGAGAAACACCCGTGGAATACCGCATGCTCGGCGCGACCGGCGCCGTAGTGTCGACGCTCGCGCTGGGCACGATGACGTTCGGCACCGAGACCGACGAGGACGGCTCGTACGCCCAGCTCGACCGTTACCTGGACGTCGGCGGAAACCTGATCGACACCGCCGACGTCTACAGCGGCGGCGTCAGCGAAGAGATCATCGGCCGATGGCTGGACAAGCGCAGCGGCGCCCGTGACCGGATCGTCCTGGCGACGAAAGGGCGTTTCGCCATGGGCGCGGGCCCGAACGACATCGGCCTCTCGCGGCGGCACCTCGGCGCCGCACTGGACGCATCGCTGCGACGCCTGGGCGTCGATGCGGTCGATCTCTATCAGGTGCACGCCTACGACCCGTTGACGCCGATTCAGGAGACGCTGCGTTTCCTCGACGACGCCGTGCGTGCCGGCAAGGTGCTCTACGTGGGGCTGTCGAACTTCACCGGCTGGCAACTGCAGCAGGCGGTCGACATCGCTTTGTTCCGCGGCCTGTCCGGGCCGGTCACGCTGCAACCGCAGTACAACCTGCTCGTCCGCGAGATCGAATGGGAGATCGTTCCCGCCGCTCGGTCGGCCGGGCTCGGCCTGCTGCCGTGGTCGCCGCTCGGCGGTGGCTGGCTGACCGGCAAGTACTCCCGAACTGAGCGGCCGACCGGCGCGACCCGCCTCGGCGAGAACCCCGAGCGTGGCGTCGAGGCGTACGACCGGCGCAGCCGCGTCGAGCGGACGTGGGATGTCGTCGATGCCGTGCGCTCGGTGGCCGACGAGCGCGGTGTGTCGATGGCGCAGGTGGCACTCTCCTGGCTGGTCGACCGCCCGGCCGTCACCTCGGTCATTCTCGGCGCCCGCACAGTCGCACAACTCGACGACAACCTCGGTGCGGCCGGGTTGCACCTCTCAGCGGCACAGACCGAACGTCTCGACCAGGCCAGCGACCCGGCACCCGCGGACTACCCCTACGGCGGCCCCGGGGTCGAGCAGCGAGGGCGCGGCGTCCCTGCAGGCTGATTCACGCGGTGCCCAAGAGGCGCAGGCCGATCACGCCGGCCACGATCATCGCGAGGCATCCGATGCGGGCAGCCGTGGCTGGCTCGCCGAAGATCACGATGCCGAGCGCGACCGTGCCGACCGAGCCGAGGCCGGTCCACATGACATACGCGGTGCCGAGGGGAAGGCGATCGAGTGTCTTGGAGAGCAAGACGACCGAGACGGCACCGAACGCGATCACCGCAATGCTCGGCCACAGCTTGCTGAAGCCGGCCGCGGGCTTGATGCTCAGCGCGAATGCCACCTCGAACGCCGACGCTGCGACGAGCAGCAGCCACGCCATGTCAGCTCGCCGCGACAAGCTGATTCGCCGTGTCGACTGCGCCGCCCCGCACGTGACGCAGCGTCACGAGCGCGACGCGGCGCCCGAGTGCCGCGGCCGTGCGCAGGTCGGTAGCCCGCGGCACGACCTCAGCGGGTAGATCCGAGTCAGACTGTGCCATTGCCCCGAGCCAGCTGCCCAGACGGTTGATGTCCTCGATGCTGCCCGTGCTGGCCGACCAACCCGGGTACTCGTCCAGGCCGACCCAGATCATGCCGTGCTGCGCAGCGAGGATCGCGAAGTCGACGAGGCTGTTCAGCTTGTCGCCGGACATCGCCTTCGAATTGGTGAAGCCGGCGGCGATCTTGTCGCGCCAGGCGAGGTTGTCGGCCCACGGCACGGCACTCGCCTCGGCGAACGCCTTGAACACCGCGCTCGGGCTGCCCATGTAGGTCGGCGCGCCGAACACGATGGCGTCGGCAGCGTGCAGCGTGTGCCACAGCTCGTCGGTCAGCTCGTCGAGCGGCAGCATCTGAACAGTGGTGCCGGCGACCTCGCGCGCGCCGGCTGCGACGGCTTCGGCTTGCCGCGCCGTGTGTCCGTAGCCCGAGTGGTATGCGATCGCGATGTGCACTGAGTCGGTCATGACGGTCCTTCGATTTGGTGGTCCGATGCATCCGGACTACAGTCCGGTACGTGTCGAACGCTACCGGACCACGGTCCGCTTCGTCAACGAAGCGGCTCCTCGGCCCTCCGGCCGAGGAGCGGGCAGATGCGCGTCGCAACCGGCGCAAGATCCTCGACGCCGCCGAGCGCCTCTTCGCTCGGCACGGCATCACGAACGTGTCGATGGACGCCATCGCCAAAGCCGCCGGCGTCGGCAAGGGCACACTGTTTCGGCGTTTCGGCGATCGAGCCGGCCTGGCGGTTGCCCTCCTCGACGAGCGCGAACGCGAACTGCAGGAGCGGATTCTGCGCGGGCCGGCGCCGCTCGGGCCGTCGGCGTCTGCGCGCAACCGGTTGTTGGCATTCCTGTCCACGTACGCCGACTTTCTCGAGACGCACGGCGACATCGTGCTGGAGAGCGAGACCGCCGCACCCGGGGCCCGGTACCGCATCGGGGCCTACCGCCTCTGGCACCGTCACGTCGCGGTCCTGCTCGAACAGGCTGCTCCCTGGCTCGACACCGACTATCAGGCGCACGCGCTGCTCGCACCGCTTGCGGCAGACCTGCACCAGGCCTTGCGGCGCGAGGAATATTCGGTCAAGCGGATCAAGGACGGGGTACGCGCGAGCGCGATGGCCCTTCTCGAGGCGAACCCGAACCGGCCCCGCTGACGGCGGGCCGGGGTTTGCGCGTCGTCAGCACCACCGGGCTGCGATCATTGGCCGGTGACCGCAGCCGTGCCGCCCGCAGGGTCGATTCGTGCGCGCGCCCGCGGCGTCGGTGACCGGCTGCCCGGTCTCGGCCGCCGGCTGTTCTGGCTGGCCCTGCCACTGATCTGCCTGCTCACCATGGCAGTCGGAATCGACCGGCTGGTGAGCCATATCAACCACGTTCCCTCCGGGGTGCGCGGCACCTTCCTGGTCACGACCCACAACTGTCAGCAGCAGCTGTGCATCACCGGCGGCACGTTCACCAGCGACAGCAAGAAGGTTGTGGCGAGCGACCTGCTCGGCGTCTACCGGTGGAAGCTCGGCACCAAGCATCGCGTCGTCTTCAACGCCGACGCCGCCGACGTGATCCCGTTGCCCGCGCACTGGGATCCCACGGCCGCGGCGCTCGGGGTCGTCGGCGCGTTCACGTTGCTGGCGCTGTGGGCGTGGTGCCTTGCGGGAGCATTTCGGCGGACCAGACGCCGGACGGTCAGGACCACGGCGCCCAGCGGGTAGACTCATGTCGCTAACGGGTCAACCACCCGGAGCCGTCGCGGACCTCTCGAGGTTCGCGCCAACCACTTCGACGCGCGAGGCCGCGTCGGGCCCGTACCAGGATCTGATCGCGGATTGCCGGGACGTGCCACGTCCCGAAGGAATACCTGTGCCCAGACGTTTCACCCCTGCCCGCCCCGCCCGCGCGTCCGATCCGTGGGCTGATCTCGATGTACGCATCGTCCCCACCGAGAACCTTCCCGGATTCGATCAACTCGGCCTGCCGGCGGCCCTGCTCACGGCACTGCGCCGGGCCGGCATCGAAGCCCCCTTTCCCATCCAGGCGGCCACAATCCCGGACATTCTGGCCGGACGGGACCTGCTCGGCCGGGCCGCCACAGGTGCGGGCAAGACGCTCGCCTTCGGCCTGCCGCTTATCGCCCGGCTGGGCGGCGGACGCACCGCGCCGCGTCGGCCACGCGGGCTCGTCCTCGTGCCCACGCGTGAGCTCGCCATGCAGGTCGGCGACGCGATCGCGCCGCTCGCCGCATCGAGCGGGCTGCGCCTGAAGGTGGTCGCCGGAGGCATGCCCATCGTCAAACAGATCGCCGCTCTCGAACGGGGAGTCGACGTTCTGGTGGCCACGCCCGGCCGCCTGATCGATCTCATCGAACGCCGTTCCTGCTCGCTGTCCGACATCGAAGTGACGGTGCTCGACGAGGCTGACCACATGGCCGACCTCGGCTTCTTGCCGGTTGTGCGGCAACTGCTCGACATGACACCCGCCGGCGGCCAGCGGCTGCTCTTCTCCGCGACGCTCGACGGCGACGTGAGCACTCTCATCAAGCGCTACCTGACCGATCCGGCGGTCCATGCACTGAGCGCGGCCATCGCGTCGGTCGACACGATGACCCATCACGTCTTTCGCGCAAGGCACGAGTCGAAGGTCGACCTGGTGGCCGAGATCGCCGGTCGCCGCGGCCGCACCCTGATGTTCGTGCGTACGAAGCACGGCGCCGATCGCCTTTCCCGCCAGCTCGGCCGCGTGGGGGTGGCGACCGGCGTGCTGCACGGTGGTCGCACGCAGGCCCAGCGCAACCGCGCGCTGCTCGACTTCCGTGATGGCAGCGTGCTGGTGCTGGTGGCCACCGACGTCGCCGCACGGGGCATCCACGTCGACGACGTCTCGCTGGTCGTGCACGTCGACCCACCGCAGAACGGCAAGGACTACCTGCACCGCTCGGGCCGCACGGCACGCGCGGGGCAGAGCGGCCTGGTCGTGCTCCTCGCGACGCCCGAGCAGGAGCGTGAGGTTCGTCGCATGCTCACCGAGGCGGGCGTGAGCGCCGAGCACCGCGACATCGCGCCGGGCGACGACGCCGTCGCGACGATCACCGGCGGCCGCGCGCCCTCGGGCGAGGCCGTCGGGCAACCACGAGCGTCGCGTCCGGCCCATTCGCAACATGCACCGGCCCGCCGACCCGGCAAGGCTGGTAAGCCCGGTACGCACGCGCAGCACACTGGCAGGCGCAGTGCCCGCCATCCGCAGCACGCCGAGCGCCGTCCCCGTCGCGCGAAGACGCGCACCTAACCGAATCGAGGGCCCATGTTCCGCCGCGACCTGCGCAACATCGCCATCGTGGCGCACGTCGACCATGGCAAGACCACGTTGGTCGACGCGATGCTCTGGCAGTCGGGCGCATTCGGCGCGCACGACCACATCGACGAGCGCGCGATGGACTCGATGGATCTGGAGCGGGAAAAGGGCATCACCATCCTGGCCAAGAACACCGCGGTCAACCACGTTGCGCCAGACGGCGAGCGGGTGACGATCAACATCATCGACACCCCCGGCCACGCCGACTTCGGCGGCGAGGTCGAGCGCGGGCTGGCAATGGTCGACGGCGTCCTGCTGCTCGTCGACGCGTCCGAGGGGCCGCTGCCACAGACCCGTTTCGTCCTGCGCAAGACGCTCGAGGCGAAGCTTCCGGTGATTCTCGTCATCAACAAGGTCGACCGGGCAGACGCACGCATCGCCGCAGTGGTTGACGAGACCTATGAGCTGTTCCTCGATCTGGACGCCGACGAGCACCAGATCGAGTTCCCGATCGTGTACGCGTCGGCGCGGGCAGGCCGTGCATCGCTCGAGCGGCCGGCCGACGGGACGATGCCCGCCGAAGCCGACCTGAAGGCGTTGTTCGCCACGATCCTGTCGACCATCCCTGCGCCGTCCTACGAAGAGGGCGCGCCGCTTCAGGCCCACGTGACCAACCTCGACGCGTCGCCCTATCTGGGCCGGCTGGCACTGTGTCGTGTCCACAATGGACAGATCGCTCGCGGGCAGATCGTCGGCTGGTGCCGTACTGACAGCACGATGCAGCGAGTCAAGATCAGCGAGTTGCTGATCACCGAAGCCCTCGACCGGGTATCGGCAGAATCGGCCGGGCCGGGCGACATCATCGCCATCGCAGGCATCGCCGAGATCACGATCGGTGAGACGTTGACCGATCCGGACGATCCACGCCCGCTGCCGCTGATCACCGTCGACGAACCCTCCATCTCCATGACGATCGGCATCAACACCGCGCCGCTGGCGGGGGAATCAGGCTCGAAGCTCACCGCGCGGCTGGTGAAGAACCGCCTCGACGCCGAACTCGTCGGCAACGTCTCGCTACGCGTGTTGCCCAGTGAGCGTCCCGATACCTGGGAGGTTCAAGGGCGTGGCGAACTGCAACTGGCCGTGCTCGTCGAACTGATGCGCCGCGAAGGTTTCGAGCTGACCGTGGGCAAGCCGCAGGTCGTGACCCGCCTTGTCGACGGCAAGGTGCACGAGCCGGTCGAGCGGCTCACCATCGACATTCCCGAGGACTACGTCGGCGTCGTCACGCAGTTGCTCGGGCTGCGCAAGAGCCGGCTGGAACAGATGGTCAACCACGGCAGCGGATGGGTGCGCATGGAGTACGCCGTGCCGGCCCGTGGGTTGATCGGCTTCCGTACCGAGTTCCTGACCGAGACGCGTGGCACCGGCCTGCTGCACCACGTCTTCGACGGCTACGAACCGTGGGCGGGGGAGTTGCGCACCCGCCCGACCGGCTCCCTGGTCGCCGACCGGCGCGGTCCCGTCACCGCCTACGCGCTGTTCAACCTGCAGGAGCGCGGCACGATGTTCGTCGGCCCCGGCACCGAGGTCTACGAGGGCATGATCGTCGGCGAGAACGCCCGCTCGGACGACATGGACGTCAACCCCACCAAGGAGAAGAAGCTCAGCAACGTGCGCTCGTCCACGGGCGACGAACTGGTGCGCCTGATCCCGCACCGGCAGCTCTCCCTCGAGCAGGCGCTGGAGTTCTGCCGTGAGGACGAGTGCGTCGAGGTGACACCTGGTGCTGTCCGGATGCGCAAGGTGACCCTCGCTGCGCAGGACCGCGAGAAGCAGCGCGGCCGCCGTGCGCGTGGCTGACTGCGACTCCCGGGGCCAGCGGCCAGCAGGCGACCGGCTATACATGGCGCATGTCGCTTGTCGCCCGTTCGTGCTCATCGGTTCGGATGAATCGCACGTTGACGGCAAATGTGTACAGTGCTCAGCGCTGGTCCGTACGATCCGGCCGATCGCGCGTCGCGGAACGGTCACGATCTGGCGACAACCTCGATGCGAGGGCGACCAGGCTTAGACGTGCCAGATAACGTGCCTCGCTAGCCACAAGCTGTGCAATCCCGCTATCACCCACCGGTGATCACTTCCGGAGGTTACGCCGCAGATGACCATGCCCACCGGCGAGCTCGACGCCATCGTCGTCTCGGCTGACACCGGTGTACTCGAGCACGCCTCCGGCAAGCCGGTTCAGGGTCGGTCGCTAACCCAGCTCGCGTGGCGGCGTATCCGTCGCAGCAAGGTCGCGATGGCGAGCCTGACCTTCATCGTGCTCCTCCTCCTCGTCGCGATCTTCGCGCCGTTGCTCGCCAAAATCGAGGGCCAGAGTCCGACCATCTTCCACACCGAGCTGGTTCAGGGCGACCTGTTCACGCCGGGCCTGCCGAACCAGGCCGTGCGCCACTTCTCCAGCCACTACTGGCTGGGTGTCGAGCCGGCTACGGGCCGTGACATTTTCGCCCGCATGGTCTACGGCGCCCGGGTCTCACTGACCATCGCGTTGCTCGCCACGCTGGTCTCGGTCGTCTTCGGCACGCTGCTCGGAGCGATCGCCGCATACTCCGGGGGCTTCGTCGACGGCCTGATCAGCCGGATCATGGACCTCCTGCTGGCGTTCCCGCAGTTGCTCTTCGCGCTCACGATCACGCCGATCCTGCAGCAGCGGCTGTCGAACACGGCGCTGGGTCAGGGCAGCACGCTGCCGATCGTGTCCTTGGTGATCATCCTGGGCTTCTTCGGCTGGCCATATCTCGGCCGTATCGTGCGCGGCCAGGTGCTCAGCCTGCGCGAGCGGGAGTTCGTCGAGGCCGCCCGAGCAATCGGCGCCCGGCCGGGCCGGATCGTCGTCAAGGAGATCATCCCGAACGTCGTCGCGGTGGTGCTGGTGTATGCGACCCTGGCGATTCCCACGAACATCACAGCTGAGGCCGCGCTCTCGTTCCTCGGCGTGGGCGTTCGGCCGCCGACTCCGTCCTGGGGCCAGATGCTCAATGCCTCGCAGGACAACAACTGGTACCAGATCGACCCGTGGTTCATGTTGGTGCCCGGTATCGCACTGCTGATGACGGTGATGGCGTTCAACCTGCTCGGAGACGCCGTCCGGGATGCGCTCGATCCTCGGGCTGGCCGCGGCTGAGCAAATTCACAGATCCCCCAGGCTTCATGACACCACGAAGAAGCGTGGTCGCGCCGATGAAAGGTGCGATGCACAAACAAGGAATGGAGATCCGCATGAATCGCCAGAGACCGCTGATCGCGGCTGTGGCTGGCATGGCGGCGATCGCGATGGTCGCAGCCTGCTCCAGCTCCAAGCCGAGCGGCAACAAGACGGGCAGCGGTGGCGGCAGCAATGCGCCCTCGTCCGCAGCGCCCGGTGCGACCGCGAACATCGTGAACCCTGGGTACACGACGAAGGGGGGAACGGTCTACATCCTCTCGAACGCCAACTACGAGCACCTCGACCCGGTGAACAACTACGTCACCAACTCCGGTGAGTTCGGCCGGCTGATCTACCGCACCCTGACGGTCATCAAGGACACGCCGGGACAGAAGCCGTCGATCCAGCCCGACCTTGCGGCGAGCCTGGGTGTTCCGTCGGACAACGCGAAGGTCTGGACGTTCAAGCTCCGCACCGGCCTGAAGTACCAGGACGGCACCCCGATCACGGCCAAGGACATCAAGTACGCCGTCGAGCGTTCGTTCGCGTCGGACATCTACAAAGACGGCGCGACCTACATGGCCGACACGCTGGTCAACTCGAACAACTACGCCGGCCCCTACAAGGACCCGAACAAGGACCTGACGTCGGTCCAGACGCCGGATGACCACACGCTGGTCTTCCACTTCACCGGCCCGCAGCCGGACGCTAACTGGATGATGTCGCTGTTCTTCACGGCGCCCGTGCCGAAGGCCAAGGACGACAAGCAGAACTACGACTTCCACCCGGTGTCGTCTGGTCCGTACATGATCCAGAACTACGTGCCGGACAAGACGATCACCCTGGTTCGTAACCCGAACTGGAGCCAGGCCAGCGACCCGAACCGTATCGCGCTGCCGGACAAGTTCGTCGAGACGTTCGGCATCGACCTGCCGACGATCAGCCAGCGGCTCATCGCCGACCAGGGCAACGACAAGAACGCCGTCACCCTGGAGAACTCCGGTGCGCTGCAGAACGGCGACCTGCCCAAGCTGAAGGACGCCAGCGTCAAGTCCCGGTTCGTCAACGGTCCGGGGCCGTGCATCGACTACGAGTTCATCAACGAGCAGAAGATCACCGATCCGGACGTGCGCAAGGCGATCGCAATGGCGATCAACCGGCAGGCGATCCTGACCCAGTACGGCGGCCCGCTGTTCGGTGCGGTCAGCGACACGATCATCTCTTCGACGATCAACGGCTACGCACCGGCTAACCTCGGCCTGAAGCCGACCGGTGACCCGGCCGCGGCAAAGGCACTGCTCGCCGGCAAGAAGGTTCCGACGCTCCACTACGGCGTGGCCAGCACTTCGGTCAAGCAGAAGACGGTCGCAACGCAGATCCAGAACGACCTCAAGGCGGTCGGGCTGAACGTCGTGATCGATCAGATCCCGGGCGACTCTTACTACAAGACCGTCCGTAGCGACAAGGCGCCCGACATAGGCCGCGCGGGCTGGTGCTGGGACTGGCCGACCTCGGCGTCGATCGTGCCGCCGGTGCTCGGTCCGGATTCGTCGGGCAAGACGTGGAGCTCGAACAACTTCTCCAAGTACTTCGACCCGACCGTGGCGCCGCAGATCACCGCGCTCGCATCGTCGACCGACAGCGCCGACGTGGTGGGCAAGAAGTTCAACGACATCACCAACCAGATTCTGAGCACGAACTGGCCTCTGCTGCCGACCATTGCATCGACGGACCCGCAGGTCGTGGGCTCCAACATCCAGAACGCTGGTGCGTCGCCGATCTTCTCGGAGATCGATCTGCTCAACATCGGCGTCAAGCAGTAACGGGCTAGACGGCCGAAACAACGGAGTAGGAGGACAGGGTCCGGGCTGGTCCGCGGTAACCCCCGCGGGCCAGCCCGATCCGGATGGCCATGGTCAAGTTCTTGATCCGGCGGTTCGTTGCATTGATCGGGCTGTTGATTGCCACGAGCATCGTGACGTTCCTGCTCTTCTTCGCAGGACCCGCCGACCCGGCGGCGAACGCGTGCGGTAAGAACTGCACGCCGGACCGCATCGCGCAGGCCAAGGTCGCGCTGGGTCTGGACAAGCCCCTGGTCACCCAGTATTTGCAGTACATGAAAGGCCTGGTGTGGGGCCGCGAGATGGGGCCGCCCAATGGCCGGTACCACTGCGCCTGGCCGTGCTTCGGGCGCTCATTCCAGAACAACCAGTTCGTCTGGACCACGATCAAGACCGCCTTCCCGTACACGATGTCCATTGCCATCGGTGCGGCGACGATCTGGCTGATCGGGGGTGTCGCCTTCGGAATAGCGGCGGCCCTGCGCAAGGGCACCTGGGTCGACAAGAGTGCGGTGGGTCTGTCGGCCGTCGGTGTGTCGCTGCCGGTGCCGCTCATCGGGTTGACGTTCCTCTGGCTGGTTGTCGGTCAGTGGCACTGGCTGCCCTATACCTCGAACACCATTACGTCACCGTGGGGCGATGGCGGCCCGTGGGCCTGGATCAGGAACTACCTGCTGCCCTGGATCACCCTGGCGATGATTTTCGGCGCGAGCTACGTCCGGCTCACCCGGGCGAACATGATCGAGACCCTGGGTGAGGACTACATCCGAACCGCTACGGCCAAGGGCCTGTCGCGTCGAAGAGTCACGCTCAAGCACGGACTGCGCGCGGCCATCACGCCGATCGTGACCATCTTCGGCCTCGACCTCGGCATCTTGCTCGGCGGCGCCGTGCTGACCGAGCAGATCTACAGCGTTCCCGGCCTGGGCAAGACGGCCGTCACCGCCGTCTTCAACGACGACCTTCCGGTCGTGATGGCGATCGTGCTGTTTGCCGCCTTCTTCATCATGTTCGCCAACATCGTTGTCGACATCCTCTACGCGGTGGTCGACCCGAGGGTTCGTCTGGAGTGACCGGGCGCGCGACGGTTGGCGATCTGTCGCCGTAGGCTCGCGTACGTGACCACTGTCGAACCGCTCGTTGCGCGCATGCGCGTATTCGGGACGACGATCTTCGCCGAGATGTCCGCGCTCGCCGTCAAGACCGGCAGCGTCAATCTCGGCCAGGGCTTCCCTGACACAGATGGTCCCGAGCAGGTGCTGTCGGCGGCCGTCGCAGCGATCCGCGACGGAGCGCACAACCAGTACCCGCCCGGGCCCGGCATTGTCGAACTGCGGCAGGCGATCGCCGCACATCAGCAGCGCTTCTACGACCTCGCCTTCGACCCTGACACCGAGGTCCTCGTCACGGCCGGAGCGACCGAGGCCATCGCCGCAACGCTGATGGCGCTCGCCGAGCGCGGCGACGAGGTCGTCACCTTCGAGCCGTACTACGACTCTTACGCCGCGTGCATCGCGCTGAGCGGCGCGCAGCGCCGGCTGGTCACCCTGCAGCGTGACGGTGCGCGCTGGTCGTTCGACCCGGACGAGCTGCGCGCCTCGATTACCGAGCGCACGAAGCTGATCCTGCTCAACACGCCGCACAACCCGACGGGCAAGGTATTCGATCGCGACGAACTGCAACTCATCGCCGACCTCGCCGTCGAGCGCGACCTGATCGTCGTCACCGATGAGGTGTACGAGCACCTGGTCTTCGACGGCGTGCACGTTCCGATCGCCACACTGCCCGGAATGCGCGAGCGTACGGTCACAATCTCCAGTGCCGGCAAGACATTCAGCGTCACGGGATGGAAGATCGGCTGGGTCTGCGCCCCGCCTGCGCTCGTGGCTGCAGTGCGGACGGTGAAGCAGTTCCTCACCTACGTCAACGGCGGCCCGTTCCAGCCCGCGATCGCGGTCGGCCTCGCGTTGCCCGACGAGTACTTCCGGGGCATCGCCGGGCAACTTCAGTCCCAGCGCGACCTGCTCTGCGACGGCCTCGCCGACCTCGGCTTCGACGTGATCACACCGCAGGCAACCTACTTCGCCACCGCCGACGTACACGCCGACGCGGTCGAGTTCTGCCGCGAACTGCCTGGTGACAAGGGTGTTGTGGCCATTCCGAGCAGCGTCTTCTACGACTCTCACGCCGGCGATCGGTATGTGCGATTCGCGTTCTGCAAGCGGCCCGAACTGCTCAGCGAAGCTCTCGTCAGACTGAAAGGGGTCTCGCCGTGAAGATCGCCGGCATTCAGCACGACATCGCCTGGGAAGACCCCGAGTCCACCCGCAAACGGCTCGTGCCGCTCATCGCGCAGGCTGTGTCGGCCGGCGCGCGGCTCATCGCGGTCACCGAGATGTACGCCACCGGATTCTCCATGCGCCCGGAACGGATCGCCGAGGACGAGGGCGGTCCGAACGAGCAATTCCTGATCGATCAGGCTCGAGAGCACGATGCGTGGCTCGTGGGCTCCGTGGCGCAGTGGGGCCCGAGCGGGCGCGCGCGCAACGTCGCCGTACTCGCTGGGCCGGACGGCTCGATCCATCGCTACGCGAAGATCCACCCGTTCAGCTACGCCGGGGAGGACGAGCACTACGAGGCCGGTGCGGCTTTCCTCACCGTCGATATCGAGGGCCTGCGCACCAGCATCTTCGTCTGTTATGACCTGCGCTTCGCCGACGAGTTCTGGGCGTTGGCGCCCGGCACGGATCTGTACGTGGTCGTGGCCAACTGGCCCGAGCCGCGACGCGAGCACTGGCGGACTCTGCTGCGGGCCCGCGCCATCGAGAACCAGGCCTACGTGCTCGGGACGAACCGCGTGGGCAAGGTGAAAGACCTCGAGCACGTAGGCGACAGCGCCATCATCGACCCACTCGGCCGCACGCTCGTCGAGGCATCCATTGGCGAGTCGGTCATCGTCGCCGACGTGACGGGCGAAGAAGTAACCCGCGTACGCGAAAGCCTGCCGTTCATGCGCGATCGCCGCTGATGCGCGTGCACCACCTCAGGGTGGCGGCAATCGTTCAAGCGCCGGCGTCGACGGTTCACGACGCGGCAGCCAAGCTCCCGGCAGGTGTCACGGCGTACGTGGTCGAGACGGGTGCCGGCGTGCTGCTCACGCTCGAGCGCCGGCGTCGCTGGCCGGTTCCGTCGCGCCGACGGGTCATCAGATCACTCGAGCAGGACCTTCGCACGGCTATCGCCGGCCTGCCCGCGAAGCGAGCTGACGACGTCGGCAGCGGTTCGTGAGCTGTGCCTGTGACGTGAGGTAACGGTCGCAATTTGCTTGCGGGTAAGCACGTTTTGTATCCATCTACAGTCGGGGCTGCGCAGAGCGGACTCTCCGAGCAGCACCCGCCGACGCGGGACGGTCACGATCTGGCGACAACAGACAACCTCTCAACGGATGGCAGAGGCACAGGTAATAGCGTCCCTCGCTAGCCACAAGCTGGATCGACGAGCAGCCGCATGCGGGCCGGACGCTGCGGTAGGAAGGAGGCGTGCGCGGACATGTCCGTGCCGGTCAGCGAAGTCGAAGCGCTCGTCGAGCCTTCCGACACCACAGCCGAACCGCCGACCGAGCAGATCGCAGGTCGCTCACCCGCCCGGATCGCGTGGCACCGCATCAAGCAGGACAAGGTCACCGTCGCAGCCCTGGTCGTCGTGGCTGTCCTCGTCGTGTTGGGCGTTGTCGCGCCCATCCTGCGCGCGCTCGACCTGATCGACCCGTCCACTCCGCACCCCGACCTCGTCCAGGGGCCTGGTTCGGTGCCGACGGGCCCGTTCGGCGGGGTCAGCGCCAAACATTGGCTGGGTGTCGTTCCGGCCAGTGGCACCGACTTGCTGTCACGGCTGGTCCTCGGCATCACCCTCGACCTGAGCATCGCCGTGGCAGCCACCGTCATCACCGTCGTCGTCGGGGTGGCGGCCGGGCTCGCAGCCGGCTACTTCGGCAAGTGGACCGACGGCTCGCTAGGACGCGTCATGGACCTCATCCTGGCGTTCCCGCAGTTGTTGATGCTTCTCGCGCTCTCGCCGTTGTTCATCGGGCAGCCGGCGCACAACGCGCGTGTTATCGCGTATCTGATCCTGGTGTTCGCCGTCTTCGGCTGGCCGTACTTCGCGCGCATCATCCGCGCCGACGTGCTGACGCTGCGCGAGCGCGAATTCGTCGAGGCCGCCCGGTCCCTCGGCGCCCGAAGCAGCCGGATCCTGTGGAAGGAACTGCTGCCGAACCTGCGAGCGTCGATGCTCGTCTACTCGACGATCATTCTGCCCACCTACGTGGCCGAAGAGGCTGCGCTCGCCTATCTCGGGGTGAGCGTCGACCCGTCGACCACGCCAACCGTCGGCAATCTGCTGTCCGACTCGGTCAACTACTCCCAGACCGACCCGACGTACTTCCTGATTCCCGGCATAACGCTTGTCCTGATCGTGCTCGCGTTCAACCTGCTCGGCGACGGTCTCGGCGATGCGCTCAATCCGAAGGCCGACCGGCTGTGAACGCGCAGCCCGGCAACGATCCCTTCGCGGTAACCATCGCGAAGGCACCACACCGTCGAACGCGACGGCAGCAACAAGGAGTAACCGTATGAGGCTCGCTAGGAACGGGGTGGTGTGCCTCGCTGGCGGCGTGGTCGCGGCGCTAGCTCTCACCGCGTGCACAAGCAGCAAGGGGGGAGGCGGCACCCAGTCCGGTTCGGGGAATCCCAACCAGAACCAGCAAAAGGGCGGCACGCTCTACCTCAACGACTTCCATAACTTCTCGCACATGGACCCGCAGCGCATCTACGTCGGCGACGCCATCGACTTCACCACGCGCAACCTGTTCCGGACGCTGGAGACGTTCCCGGCGGCCGAGGGCGCGGCGTCGACGCAGATCGTGCCCGACGCCGCCACCGACACCGGCCAGAAGTCAGCCGACGCGAAGACCTGGACGTTCACCCTCAAGTCCGGGCTCAAGTGGCAGGACGGCAAGCCGGTCACCTGCGCCGACTACAGGTACGGCGTCTCGCGCACATTCGCAGTCGCGGACGGCATAACGGGCGGCCCGACCTACGCCATGGACTACCTCGACCTGCCGCGCAACCCCGATGGCTCCCCCATCTACAACGGGCCGTTCAAGAAGAAGGGCCAGGCTGATTTCGACAAGGCGGTCACCTGCCCGGCGCCGAACAAGATCGTCTTCCATCTCCGCCACCCGGTCGCGGACTTCAACCAGACGGTGACGCTGCCGGCGTTCGCCGCGGTGCGCCAGGACAAGGACACCGGCGCGAAGATGGACTTCGTGCCGTTCTCCGACGGGCCGTACATGGTCCAGGGCAAGTGGGACCAGAACCACGGCGGCACACTGGTCCGCAACCCGAACTGGGTGCAGTCCACCGACAACGTTCGCAAGGCGTACCCGGACTCGATCGTCACGAAGTTCGGCGACACCGAGGCCGTGATCGCGTCGAAGATGATCGCCGACAACGGCAATGACAAGAGCGCGGTCACCATGACCGCGATCCCGCCGTCCAGTGTCGGGCAGGTTGTCGGCAACCCGGCGCTGATGAAGCGCGCGGAGATCAACAACAACGGCTACGTCGACTACCTGACGGTCAACGTCAAGAAGATCCCGTCCCAGCAGGTGCGGCAGGCGATCGCGATGGCGCTGGACAAGACCGCCTACGTCACCGCGTCGGGCGGTTCGACCGCGGGCGCCCCGACGAACTCCCTGATCAGCCCGACGCTGACGGCCTACACGAAGTACGACGCCTTCGGCACCGGCGACAAGGGAGATCCCGCCAAGGCGAAGGCGGTACTGCAGGCGGCCGGGGTCAAGCTGCCCTACGCGATCGTCTACGACTACGAGAAGAGCGATACCCAGGACAAGGTGGCCGCGTCCGTCAAGGCCAACCTCGACGCCGCCGGATTCAAGGTCACGATCAACGGCCTCGGCGACAACTACTACGACGTGATCAGCAACCCGGCGCAGACCCCGCAACTGGCCTGGACGAGTTGGGCAGCGGACTGGCCGTCGGGATCAACCGTGATCCCGCCGTTGCTGGACGGGCGCAGCAACCTGACCCCGACCTTCCTCGGCAACGACCCCGGCGAGTACAACGACCCGGACGCGAACAAGGCGATCGACACGGCGCTGAACCTGACCGACAACGCCGAACAGCAAAAGCAGTGGTCCGCACTGGACGAGAAGGTCGTCAAGCAGGCCGCGGTGATCCCGATGATGGCCGACAAGTGGTTCTACATTCACGGGTCGAATGTCAAGGGATTCATCATGAATGGCGCGTTCGGCGGCTACGTCGACTTCGCCATCGCGGCTGTCAAGTAACACCGCGCGGCCGTGCCCCGGCAGCAAGCCAGGGCACGGCCGAACAGCGCCGATTGGTCCTACATGGAAGGCGAGGTGACACCAACGCCCGTCAGGGCAGGGAGCGAATGCTCGACTACATAATCCGGCGCACCGTCGCCATCGTGCTGATGTTGCTGGCCATCAGCATCATCACGTTCCTGCTGTTCTTCGCCATACCTCGCGACCCCGCGAGGCTGACCTGCGGCAAGAACTGCACTCCGGCGCTGATGAAGACCAACCGGCACGTACTCGGCTATGACAAGCCGATCACCACGCAGTACTTCGACTTCCTCAAGGGCCTGGTCACTGAGCGCAATTTCCCGGACGACCCGGAGCTTGAGCGAACCCATCCGCAGAACATCGTGCATTGCAACGCGCCGTGCCTTGGCTACTCGCCCAGCCAACAGACCACGATCAACAACATCCTGGGCAAGGCTGCGCCGATCACCCTCTCGATCGCGATCGGGTCGTTCGTGCTGTGGGTCGGCGTCGGAGTGGCCTTGGGGGTGGTGTCGGCGCTGCGGCGTGGCAAACTCGTCGACCGGACGCTGCTCGGCGTCTCGCTGGTCGGATACTCGTTCCCGACGTTCTTCGTGGGCCTGATCGTCCTGCAGATCTTCACCATCAAGTACGGCCTGTTGCCGCAGCCGAACTATGTCTCGCCGTTCAAGGATCCGGTGGGCTGGGCATCGGGCATGCTCGGCGCATGGATCACCCTCGCCTCGGTGTACGCCGCGCTCTACATCAGGCTGACCCGGGCCAAGATGCTCGAGACGATGACCGAGGACTACATCCGCACGGCGCGGGCCAAGGGACTTTCGCGCAGCAAGGTGATCTTTAAGCATGGCCTGCGAGCGGCATTGACCCCAATTGTTACGATCGCGGGCCTCGACCTGGCCTCCGTGCTCGGCGGGGCGGCGATCACCGAAGTGGTCTTCAATCTCAACGGGATCGGGAAGGTCGGCATCTTCGCAATCCAGCAACTCGATCTGCCAATCATTGTCATCGTTGTACTTATTGCGGCAGCGGCAGTAGTCGTTATGAACTTCATCGTCGACCTGTTATATGCAGTCATCGACCCGAGGGTCACGTACGCGTAAGGTGACGCAGCCGACTGTTCACCGCTTCTGTGAAGAGATGGGGCCATGAGCGCAGCACCAGAGATCACGTTCGACGCCGAGAAGGCGCCCACAGCCTTCCTCGATGTACAGGACCTACGGGTTTATTTTCCGACCGACGACGGCCTGGTCAAGGCGGTCGACAACCTGTCCTTCACCGTCGAACGCGGCAAGACCGTGGGCATCGTCGGTGAGTCCGGATCGGGCAAGTCGGTGACCAGCCAGGCGATTCTCGGCCTGCATCGCCGCACCCGGGCCAAGATGACCGGCTCGATATGGCTGGACGGTGAAGACCTGACAGTCGCGAGTGACGAGCACGTGCGCCGGCTGCGGGGCAGCAAGATGGCGATGATCTTCCAGGATCCGCTCTCGGCGCTGCATCCCTTCTACACGGTCGGCTACCAGATTAGCGAGGCCTACCGGGTCCACAACAAGGTGAGCAAGGCCGTAGCGCGCAAGCGTGCGGTCGAGATGCTCGACCGGGTCGGTATCCCGAACCCGGACAAGCGCTACGACGAGTACGCGCACGCCTTCTCCGGTGGCATGCGGCAGCGCGCGATGATCGCAATGGCGCTGGTGTGCGATCCCGCGCTGCTGATCGCCGACGAACCTACGACCGCCCTCGACGTCACGGTGCAGGCGCAGATCCTGGACCTGATGAAGAATCTGCAACGCGAATTCAACTCCGCGATCCTGCTGATCACCCACGACCTGGGCGTGGTCGCCGAGACGTGTGACGACGTCGTCGTCATGTACGGCGGCCAGTGCGTCGAGCGGGGCTCGGTCGAGGACGTCTTCTACCGCCCGGAGATGCCCTACACCTGGGGCCTGCTGACCTCCATGCCGCGTCTGGACCGCACCAGGCAGGAGCGCCTGCAGCCGATCGCCGGGCAGCCGCCGTCGTTGATCAACGTTCCCGACGGGTGCGTGTTCAATCCGCGCTGCGGTTACTCCGACCGGGTTGGCGGCCAGACCTGCTTCGAGAAGCATCCCGATCTTCGCGAGGCAATGCCCGGCCATGCCGTGCGCTGCCATCTCGAGCCCGACGTGCGTCGCGGCATCTGGAAGAACGACATCTCGCCCAAGCTCGGCTGAGCACGAAAGTAGAGGTCAGGTCATGACGATGGACAACAGCGCCGGTTCCGACGCACCGGCATCAGTGCCATCGCCGGATAACAGCACGCACCCGGCGGTCGACGATCCGGAGGCGCTGCTCGTCGTGGATGACGTCCGCAAGCATTTCCCGATCCGGCGTGGGGTCTTCTTCAAGCGTCAGATCGGCGCGGTCAAGGCCGTCGACGGCGTGACATTCTCGCTGCGCCGCGGCGACACACTGGGGCTCGTCGGCGAGTCCGGCTGCGGAAAGTCCACCATCGGGCGCGTCATCACCAAGCTGCACGAACCGACGAGTGGGTCGATCCGGTTCGACGGGCGCGAGTTGGCGCACCTGAACGTGAGCCAGATGCGCCCGATCCGTCGCGATATCCAGATGATCTTCCAGGATCCGTTCTCGTCGCTGAACCCGCGGCACACCATCGGCACCATCGTCGGCGCGCCGTTCAAGATCCAGGGCACCAAGACCGAGCACGGCATCAAGGCCGAGGTCCAGGCACTGCTCGAACGCGTTGGCCTCAACCCCGAGCACTACAACCGGTACCCGCACGAATTCTCCGGAGGGCAGCGTCAGCGCATCGGCGTGGCCCGGGCGATTGCCCTACGGCCAAAGCTGATCGTCTGCGACGAGCCGGTGTCGGCGCTCGATGTGTCGATCCAGGCGCAGGTGGTCAACCTGCTCGAGGATCTGCAGAGCGAGTACGACCTTGCCTACATCTTCGTGGCGCACGATCTGTCGGTCGTGCGGCACATCTCCGACCGGGTGGCAGTCATGTACCTCGGCAAGATCATGGAGTTGGCCGAGCGTGACAAGCTCTACGCACGACCGATGCATCCGTATACCCACTCGCTGATGTCAGCGGTGCCGGTTCCGGACCCGAGCAAGGAGGGCCGGCGCACCAGGATCCTGCTCACCGGCGATCTTCCGAGTCCGATCAACCCGCCGCCCGGCTGCGTGTTCCACACCCGGTGCCCCAAGTACCGCGAGCAGTTGAGCGACGGGGACAAGGAACGGTGCCGTACCGAGATTCCGCCGTTCGAGATGAAGGCGACCGGCCATTTCGCTGCCTGCCACTTTCCGGAGGTTCGCGCCGACGTCATCGCCCCGCAAGACGACCTCGCGACCTCGTCCGGCAGTGCGGAGACGTCCCCGACCGTCGGCTAGCAGTTCGCCCCGCGCAGGGCGCTAGGGTCACGCATCGTGGGTCTGCCTTCGCACCGCTTGCTCGTCGTCCACGCGCACCCAGACGACGAGTCGATCGGCACTGGGGCGACGATGGCGTACTACGTCGCGGCCGGCGCGCACGTCACGCTGCTCACCTGCACCCTGGGCGAGGAGGGTGAGGTGCTGGTGCCCGAGCTCGCGCTGCTCGGCGCCGACGAGGCCGACCAGCTCGGTGGCTACCGCATCGGCGAGCTCGCCACGGCGATGACCCACCTCGGGGTCACCGATCACCGCTTTCTCGGTGGCCCGGGCCGCTTTCGCGACAGCGGAATGATGGACACCGAGGCAAACATCAAACCGCGCGCCTTCTGGCGGGCCGCCGACGATGCTGTCCTGTTCGACGAGGCGGTTGCCGCCGCCGTCGAGGTAATCCGCGAGGTGCGTCCGCAGGTCGTTGTCACCTATGACCCGAATGGCGACTACGGCCATCCCGACCACATCATGGCGCACCGGGTCGCCATGGCAGCCGTTGATCGGGCGGCGGAATCGTCCTATCCGGCCGGCTCGTCCGGCAGCGCGCCCTGGCAGGTCAGCAAGGTCTACTGGACGTGCGTCCCACGTTCGTTGCTGCGTCGCGGCTTCGACGCGCTCCAGGGGTCCGCGTCGTCGTTCTTCGGCGTCGACCGGGTCGAGGATCTTCCGTTCGGCGTCGAGGACGACGTCGTCACCACGGCCTTGGACGCGACCGGTTTCGGGGCGGCCAAGATGGCTGCGCTGGCCGCGCACGCGACGCAGATCAGCGTCGACGGTCCGTTCTTCGCGCTGTCGAACAAGCTCGGCCGCGAGATCCTCGCGGTCGAGCACTTCCGCTTGGCCCGCGGCGAACTCGGCCCGGATCGCAACGCCGACGGGCACGAAACCGATCTGTTCAGCGGGATCCGCTCACTGAGCGACCCCGGCGCATGACCCAGCCCGCCGGGCGTGCCCGGCCGATGCCGGGTCCGCCCACGCCTGTCCGCCCGGAACCGGAGCCGACCGGCGCCCTCGAGATCGCCGGCATCGTGGGCTGCTGCTTGTCCGGACTGCTCGCCGGGCTTCTCTGCGTGCTGCTCACGCCGCTGTACTGGGGCAGCGTGCTTGTGCCGGTGTCGGTCGCGCTGGCGGTCGCGGCCAATGTCTGCCTGCCGATGCTGGCGGCGCGGCTGGGGGCGTCGCGACCGGTGGCTGCCGTGCCGTTCCTGCTGTGGGTGGTCGCGATCATCGTGCTCGGCATGTCACGCCCCGAGGGCGACGTACTGCTGCCTGCCGGCAAGGGAGCGCAACCCTGGGTGACCTACGGGATGTTGCTGGCCGGCGCGCTCGCAGGCGGCGTCACGCTGGCGACTCAACTCTCAAGTGGGGTTATTGCTCGGTCGGCGCGGGGGAATCAGCAGGCACCTGAACGTCAGTGAACGGCGGCCGGTTGGCTTCGTCGAGTGCCTGCTTGACGGCCGTGATCGCGGCCGGCGGCAGATCGGTTTCGACGAGTTGGGTACCGGGAAAACGGGCCAGCTCTCGTTGCAGATCGGCAACCGACAGGTGGCTCACGAGTAGTGCCAACCCGGTACGTCCTGCCGGCACCACGGTGCGCAGTTGCGCGATCGTGGCGTCCTTGATGCCGGTGTCGACGAGTTTCGCGTAGAGAGCACCGCCGCCGGCCATGGCCGCACCGCCCACCAGGCCACCGATCGGCCCACCGAACACGGTGCCGAGCAGCAGGCCCCAGACGCCGCCGCCGAGCGCGCTGCGCTTGGCCGTGACGTCGGTGGTCTCGGTGACATGCGATGTGCCGTCGGCATCGCGCCGGATGAAGACTGCGTCGTGCATCTGCAGGCCGTCGTTCTTCTGCAACCGCACGGTGGAGAGCAGGAACTCCTGTGCCCTGAGCTGGTCGTCGAAGGAGATGACGAGCAGCTTCTGATTGGATGGGTCCGGCATGCCGGAGAGCCTATGCGACCCGATGCTCATCCGATGGGCTCAGTTCGGTATCGGTACGTGTGGTGCTGCCAGTACCCGAGCCGCCGGTACAGCGCCATCGCGGCGTGGTTGTCGGCGGTCACCTGCAGGTAGCTGCGGGTCGCGCCGTGAACGTCGCGGGCCCACTCGCACAGTGCCGTCATGATCGACACGGCGAGGCCCTGCCGCCGCCAGGCGGGATCGACCTCGACGGCTGTGACGCCCAGCCATCCCTCGTCAACGGTGCCCCGGCCGATCGCGACAGTGCGCCCGTCGCGGCGTAATTCTGCGAAACCGGCCCGCTCGTGCCGAACCAGAATCTCTCGCGCTACTGCCGGTACCCGCCCGTCGCGATAGCGCGCTACCCAGGCGTCGTCCGGTGTGGCAGCGATGTGCACGTCGGACGGGCCGTCGGGGACGGCGCGCAGCATGTCCAGTCGTGCGGCCAGGACGAGGACGTCCGGGCTCGCCGTCCAGCCCCGCGCAGCCACATCGCCGTCGAGCAGCCGGCGTGCCGGCAGCGGTATCTGGACGCCCAGCGGCAAGCCCCGGGCGGCGTACCAGGCCCGGGCGGCATCGAGCGTGTCATTGAGGGATGCCACCGGCTGGCCCAGCGGTAGCGCGGTGTTCGCGCGGCTGGTGAAGCCCTCATTCGCGCGCAATAGCCACCCGCCGCGCTCGTCGGTGTGCTCGGCCTGCCAGCCGCGCGCGCAGACCGCCTCGAGGGCGAGGATGTCGCCGGCGGACGGCTCTGCAACCCGCGCCGCAACCACGGATTCGACCCGGATACGCGCGACGCCCGCGCGCGTCTGCACCACGGCGGCATCGCTGGTGAGCGAGACGAGGTCGCCTACGCTGTCGGCAAATCGCGGCCCGTCGGCGGTTTCAAGAGCGCGGCGGACGGCAACTCGCCGCCCGACCCAATCTGGTTCCAGCACGAGCGGCATACTAGGTCAAGCACTCCCGCGCATTGTCGCGCGCGCAGAACCAGATTCCCGCCCGGAGGACCGCAGTGACCTACGTGATCGCCGAGCCGTGTGTCGACGTACTCGACAAGGCGTGCATCGAGGAATGCCCAGTCGACTGCATTTACGAAGGGGGCCGGATGCTCTACATCCACCCCGACGAATGCGTTGACTGCGGCGCTTGCGAGCCGGTCTGCCCGGTCGAGGCAATCTTCTACGAGGACGACCTGCCGGACAAATGGCGTGACTACACCCAGGCCAACGTCGATTTCTTCGACGAGCTCGGCTCGCCCGGCGGCGCCGCGAAGGTCGGCAAGGTCGAGAAGGATCCCGGCCTGATCGCCAACCTGCCGCCGCAGGCCGCCGACCACTAGCCGGTCTCGTCGCACTGGCTAGCCGCATAACAGGGTGGCGCGCTAGCTGGTTGTCACGCCGGTGGGCAGTTGCGCCCCAGGTGGGCAGTTGTAAGTGCCCACCGGCGGCCTGAGTGCCCACCTGCAGGCGCACCCGTTGCCCAACTGCCTATTCGCAGAAGTACGGGCTGGGGTTAGCGGTGCAGGGTCGCGACGACCGCGCTGCTCACGGCGGACCTGTCGGTGCGCCACCCATGTTCGCGGGTCCACGCCCGCCCCGAGTATCTGACCGAGTCGATGCCGAACCGGTCGGCGTTCGCGACGAACCATGCTGCTGTCGCCCATGAAGCACCCGGCACGGTAACCGTCGGCTCGACCGCCCTCGGAGTGTTGATTGGGAGGTCCTTGGCGATCAGCGTCGCCACCTGACGCGCGGGTGCCACCTGGTCCGGCTTCGGGAAGGTGCACGTAATGCCGGCGGGGGAGTGGCCGGTCAGCGCGTCGGACAACGCCTGCGCCTCGCCCTCGTGCCGGGCATAGAGGCTTCCGTCTATCGAGATCTGCACCTTCTGGATCGCGTCTGCCAGCGGCATGGTCCGCCAGCCGTCGATCTTGATCAGCGCATCGAGAAATGCACCGGTGGCGAAGTGGACGTCCTGAAGTTGCGCCGGAGTGCCCCAGCCCTGCGACGGCCGCTGTTGCAGCACGCCGACCGAGTCGCGATCGCCTTCTCCGGAGCCGAGGTTGACGAGCTTGCTCTCCTGCAGGGCCGCGGCGAGGACGAGCACGGCAGCGCGTTCGGGGAGTTGGCGCCGGATGACGACGCCGGTCATGGCGGACGCCACCGACGCCTGGCTGGGGTCGAGTGCGTAGTCGCCGACCCGGCACTCCTCGGCCGTCGAATGCGACTGCGCCGCGCGCCACAACGCCCACAGCCCGAAGGCGCATCCGGCCAGCACCGCCACGACCACGAAGGCGGCGACAAGGCCTCGCCGAACAGCGTTCACTAGCCGGCCGGGTTCACGCGTTCGCGTGCAGGGCGGTGTTGAGTTGGGCACCGCTGCCGTCACGCGGACGTACTTCGAGAGCACCTGAGACGCTGTTGCGCCAGTACAGCAGGCCGGCCTGCCCCGACATAGCAGACGCCTTGACGACCGACCCGTCAGGCAGCTTGAGCTTCGCGCCGGCGGTGATGTAGCAGCCTGCCTCGACCACGCAATCGTCGCCCAGCGAGATGCCCACACCGGCGTTCGCGCCGACCAGGCAACGCTTGCCGATGGTGATGACCTCTTTGCCGCCGCCGGACAGGGTGCCCATGATCGAGGCGCCTCCGCCGACATCGGAGCCGTCGCCGACCACCACACCGGACGAGATCCGGCCCTCGATCATCGACGCGCCGAGCGTGCCCGCGTTGAAATTCACGAAGCCCTCGTGCATGACGGTGGTGCCTTCTGCGAGATGAGCGCCGAGCCGGACCCGATCGGCATCAGCGATGCGCACGCCCGGCGGCATCACGTAGTCGACCATGCGCGGGAACTTGTCGACGCTGAGCACCTGCAGCGTGCCGCGCCGGCGCAGGGCGAGCCTGGTCTGCTCGAAGTTCTCCGGGGCGCATGGCCCGGCAGAGGTCCATACGACATTGGGCAGGATGTCGAAGATGCCGGTGAGGTTGACACCGTGTGGCGCGACGAGGCGGTGCGACAGCAGATGCAGTCGTAGGTATGCGTCTGGAGTGTCGGCGGGTGGGACGTCCAGGTCGATTTCGCGCAATACGACATCGAGCCGGACACCGCGATCGCCGACGCCCTCCTTCGCGCCGGTCAGCGACGAAAGTTCGTGCGGCGACGCCGCCGATGTCGGTGTGTCACCGAGAGCAGGCGCCGGGAACCAGGTGTCGAGCACCCGTCCGATGCCATCACCCGATGCGACCGTGGTGGCCAGGCCGTAGCCCCATGCTTTCGTTGTCATTCCGGCGCACCAACGCCGGCGGTCGGCACGCACCTATGACGGCACGCCGGGCATCTGCGGCTGGGGCGGCGCGCTTGGTCGCGCCGGGCGGGCGTCGTCACCAGGCAACCCTAACGAACCCGCAGATGCCCGGCTCGATGATCTTGCGAGGTAGGTGTTGCCGACTCGCGTCGTGGCGGCAAGATCGCTTGATCATCTCTGCTCGATACGCGCTCGATCGCGGTTACACCAGAGATGATCAAGACCGACGGGCGCGGGCGGCTGGCGGGCGCCCGCAGGCGCCCGCGGGCAAATACGACATCGCGGCCTGGGGCGGTAACGTGCCGACCGTGCTTGATCTGAGCCTGTCCGGTGCGAACCTCACCGCGGCCCTCGTCGACGTGGAATCGGTCTCCGGCGACGAGATGCATCTCGCCGACCTGGTCGAAGCCGCCCTGGGGCGTTATCCCGATCTCGCCGTGGAACGTGACGGCAATGTCGTCATGGCCCGCACGTCGACGGGACTCCGCCGTCGAGTCGCGCTGGCCGGGCATCTCGACACCGTGCCGATCGCCGGCAACGTGCCCTCGCGCGTCGACGGCGACCGGCTGATCGGCTGCGGCACATCGGACATGAAGTCCGGGGTAGCCGTGCAGCTGCGTCTGGCCCATCTCGTGGGCTCGGGCGCCATCAAGCCGAATGTCGACCTCACCTGGATCTTCTACGACTGCGAGGAGGTCGATTCCGCCCGCAACGGTCTCGGCCGCATCGCCGTGACGCGGCCCGAGGCCCTGGCCGCCGATCTCGCCGTGGTGCTCGAGCCGTCGTCCTGCCTGGTCGAGGCAGGTTGCCAGGGATCGCTGCGTGCCGTGGTCACCACGTCGGGACGTCGAGCGCACAGCGCGCGGTCCTGGCTCGGCGAGAACGCCATTCATGCGGCCGCGCCGGTGCTCGCCCACCTCGCCGCGTACGAAGCACGAAGCGTCGACGTCGACGGGCTGACCTATCGCGAAGGGCTCAACGCCGTCGGAATAAGTGGCGGTGTCGCCGGAAACGTCATCCCCGACCAGTGCAGCGTGACGGTGAACTTCCGCTTCGCGCCGGATCGGTCCGAGGACGAGGCGCAGGCGCACGTGCGCGAGGTGTTCTCCGGATTTGCGGTCGAGATCGCCGACTCGGCAGCGGCGGCCCGGCCCGGCTTGGACGCCGGCCTTTCGCAGGCCTTCGTTTCCGCCGTCGGCGGTCAGCCGCAGCCGAAGCTGGGCTGGACCGACGTTGCCAGGTTCGCGCAGCTGGGCATACCGGCGCTCAACTACGGCCCAGGCGATGCGAACCTCGCCCACAAGCCCGAGGAGTCCGTCGAGATCGCGCTTATCGGCGAGGCCGAGGCGGCCCTGACCCGCTTTCTCGTCGGATAGCGCGCCGATCTTCCGACTCGACCGTAGGAAGATCGCGGCGATCCCTATGCTCGGCGGCATGACCCGACCGAATCCGGAGCTGCCCGTGCCGCCGGCACAACCAGCCGAGCGGCAACGCGGCCCGATCATCATGCGACGCGGGCAGGTGCAGGCCGGCACCGCCGATCAGCGACTGCTCGACTCGCGTGGCCCGTCGGACTGGGTGCACACCGACCCGTGGCGGGTGCTGCGGATCCAGTCGGAGTTCGTCGAGGGATTCGGCCTGCTCGCCGAGCTGCCTCGCGCGGTGTCGGTGTTCGGCTCGGCACGCACGCCGCGCGATCACCCGGAGTACGCCGCCGCGCAGGCGATCGGAAGCGCCCTGGCGCGAGCGGGCTTCGCGGTCATCACCGGGGGAGGTCCGGGCTCGATGGAGGCCGTCAACCGCGGTGCGTCCGAGGCGGGCGGCGTCTCGGTCGGGCTTGGCATCGAGTTGCCGTTCGAGCAGCAGCTCAACAACTGGGTCGATGTCGGGCTGAACTTCCGTTACTTCTTCGCCCGCAAGACGATGTTCGTCAAATACGCCCAGGCGTTCGTGATCATGCCGGGCGGGTTCGGCACGCTCGATGAACTCTTCGAGTCGCTCACCCTGGTGCAGACGCGCAAGGTCACCCGGTTCCCCGTGATCCTCTACGGCACGGCCTACTGGGCGGGGCTGTTCGACTGGATTCGTGGCTCGGCGCTGGCGAGCGGCAAGATCCACGCCTCCGACATCGATCTGCTCATGCTCACCGATGACGTGGACGAGATCGTCGGTCGCATCACCGAATCCGCGCGCGACCGGTCGACGCAGGCCAACGCCGAACAACGTGCCGAGGCCGAGGGCATGCTCGGCGGCACGCACGACGCCCAGTAATGGCAGCGGTCTGTGTATTCTGCGCATCCTCGGAACGCATCGACGCTCGCTACATCCTGCTGGCCGAGCACGTCGGAACCCGGATCGCGGCGGGTGGGCACTCGCTCGTCTCCGGTGGCGGCCGGGTTTCGATGATGGGTGCGGTCGCGCGCGCCGCCCGCGCCGGTGGAGCACGCACGGTCGGAGTGATGCCGTCGCGGCTGATCGAGATGGAGATCGGCGACGAGGAGTCCGGCGAGTTGATCATCGTCGAGACGATGCGAGAACGAAAGCGCATCATGGACGAACGCTGCGACGCGTTCATCGCCCTGCCGGGCGGTATCGGCACGATGGAGGAGCTCTTCGAGGTCTGGACGGCCGGCTCGCTAAGCATGCATCACAAGCCGGTGATCGTGCTGGACCCTGAGGGCTTCTACAGTCCACTGTGGACATACCTCGAATCGCTCGTCGAGGAAGGATTCGTGCGGCAGGCGGCCCTGGACGGACTACATCGAGTGTCCACAGTGGACGATGCGTTCGCGGTGATCGATCGGGCCGGCTGATCAGGCGAGCCCGCGCCGCGCCACCGACGGCGGCCGGGTGCCGCGGATGCTCGCAACCATGTCGAGCACCTGCCGTGTCTCGCGGACGTCGTGGGTCCGGTACACCCGGGCGCCGTGCCAGGCCGATATCGCCGTAGCCGCAAGCGTGCCGGGCAGTCGCTCGTTCGGGGGAAGGTCGAGCGTCTCGCCGACGAAGTCCTTGCGTGACAAGGCAACCAACACCGGCCATCCGGTGGCGACCAGCTCGCCCAGGCGTCGGGTCAGTTCGAGCGAGTGCCGGGTGTTCTTGCCGAAGTCATGGGTCGGATCGATGAGGATGCCGTCGCGGCGGACTCCTGCCTCGACCGCGTGGTCGGCGGCAGTGGTGACTGTGGCCACGACGTCGGCCACCACGTCGTCGTAGTGGACGCGATGCGGGTCGGTGCGCGGGCCGAGGCCGCCGGTATGGCTGCAGACGAGGCCGGCGCCGGTCGATGCGGCGACACCTACGAGAGCGGGATCGGCACCGGCCCACGTGTCGTTGACGAGGTCGGCTCCGGCCGAGATGGCCGCCGCGGCGACCGATGCCCGCCAGGTGTCGACGCTGATCACCAGCTCGGGAAACCGTTCGCGCACGCCGGTCACGACCGGCAGCACTCGACGTAGCTCCTCGCGCTCGTCGACGGCGGGACCGTAGCCCGCGCGTACGCCGCCCACGTCGACGAGGTCGGCACCCTCGTCGACGGCACGGTCCACGGCGTCGAGTGCTCTGGACAACTCGAGGTTCGCGCCACCGTCGTAGAAGGAGTCAGGAGTGCGGTTGACGATCGCCATCACGGCGAACTCTCCCGCTGCAAAGGCACGTCGGCCCAGTCGGAGCGTCACCTCACTACCGTGGCAGATGGCGGCCGGTCAGGTAGGCATGCCACGATCAACGGGTGCTAACCCTGCTGTTGTACGCGCTACTCGCGGTGGTCGTGGTGGCGGGCCTGTTCACGCTGGCCGTCTTCATACTGCCCAAGGGCGAGCAGATCTCACCGCCGAATCCAGATACGAAGCCCTGGCGGACGTTGCCGGACGGTCCGATTCGCCCCGAAGATGTCATCGCCATGCGGTTGCCGGTGGCCCTTCGCGGGTACCGGTTCGCCGAGACCGACATCCTGCTCGACCGGCTGACCGAGGAACTGCGCGAGCGCGACGCCGAGATTGCCAGGCTGCGCGATACCGAGCACGGCGTTGTGACCCCGTCCGGCGACACCGCATCCCTTCCGCCGCATGAGCTCTGACCCGCGAACACGGTGCGGATGGGCTACCTCGGCGCCGGATTACCTTGCCTATCACGATGACGAGTGGGGCTGCCCACTGCACGGCGATCAGCCATTGTTCGAGCGGCTTTCGCTCGAGGCGTTCCAGTCCGGACTGTCCTGGTTGATCATCTTGCGCAAGCGTCCCGCGTTCCGGTCCGCATTCGCCGACTTCGACGTGGCGAAAGTGGCCGGCTTCGACGAGAGCGACGTCGAGCGCCTGCTGGCCGATGCCGGCATCGTGCGCAACCGCGCGAAGATCGAGGCGACGATCGGCAATGCCCGGCGCATCCTCGACGCGGTGCCCGAGGGTCTCGACACCCTGCTCTGGTCGTTCGCCCCGCAAAAGACGCGCCGTCCGCGTACCGCCGACGATGTTCCGGCGAAATCGGCAGAATCGGTCGCGATGGCCCGCGAACTGCGCAAGCGCGGGTTCCGGTTCGTCGGCCCGACCACGGCGTATGCGCTGATGCAGGCAACCGGCATGGTCAACGACCACGTGGCGACCTGCTGGCGCGCCCGCTGACGTTTTCCCGCTGCTTTCCCACTGTCAGGGAAATGGGCGCCCCGGCGCCCATTTTCAGCCCTTCGTGGTGGCCGCCGAGCCGGCCATGAAGGACTCAACGGATGGGGCCGGGTCGGCCGGACTGGTTCAGTGGCCCGTGAACGTCGGTTTCTGCTTGCTGACGAAGGCGGTCACCGCGGCCTGATGGTCTGTGCTGGCGCCGGTCCGGGCCTGCATCTCGGCTTCCTTCGCCAGAGCCTCGTCGAGGGTTGATGTCGCGGCGAACGCGATCGATTCCTTGATCGCCGCGTAGCCCATCGTCGGCCCGGCGGCGAGCCGCGCCGACAATTCCTGCACGGCGGGCAACAGCAGGTCCGGCTCGACGACCGCGTTGACCAGGCCCATGTCGAGGGCAGCGTCGGCGGTGATCGGCTCGGCGAGCAGCGACAGCGCCGCGGCTCGGGCGCTGCCGATGAGACGGGGCAGGGTCCACGACACGCCGCTGTCGAGTGATAGGCCGACGTTGGCGAAGGCGAGCAGGAACGACGCCGACTTGCTGGCGATGCGGAAATCGCAGGCGAACGCGAATCCCGCGCCGGCGCCGGCGGCCACACCGTTCAGTGCCGCGATGACCGGTTTCGGCATTGTGGCCAGTCCGGACGTGATCGGGTTGTAGTGGTCTGTCACGGTGCGCAGCGGTGCGGGATCGCCGGCGTCGAGCAGCGCCTTGTGCTCGCGCAGATCCTGCCCCACGCAGAAGGCCCGCCCTGCTCCGGTCAGCACGACGGCCCGCACCGTGTCGTCCGCCGCGATGTCCGCCACCGCCTCGACGAGCGCCTCTTTTAGTTCGACGGAGAGCGAATTCATCGATTCCGGGCGATTCAACGTCAGGGTGGCGACGCCGTTGGCGCGCTCGATGATCAGGGCATCGGTCATGAGGCGGCCTCGCGGTTTGGGCCGCCGGGGTGCTCGGTCATGAGGCGGCCTCGCGGTTTGGGCCGCCGGGGTGCTCGGTCATGAGGCGGCCTCGCGGTTTGGGCCGCCGGGGTGCTCGGTCATGGACGTGACGCTAGACGGCCGTGCGGCGCGACGACAGTGCGGCCTGCCCGGATCTGGACGACACAGACGGCATGATCGTGACCCTGGTCTATGGCTTGGACTGAACGTGCGGGAGAATAACGCCAGCACTGGTGCCGGGTCTGCTGCTCGGCGCCTGTTTCGGTTCGGACGAACGCGCTTGGCGTTCACGGAGGAGGCGCGAATGGCGGCCATGAAGCCGCGGACGGGTGATGGCCCGCTCGAGGTGACCAAGGAGGGGCGCGGCATCGTCATGCGCGTACCACTCGAAGGTGGTGGGCGTCTTGTGGTTGAGATGTCGGCCGATGAGGCGGCCGCACTCGGTGATGCGCTGAAGTCCGCCGTCGGCTGATCGCTTCGGGCTACCCGCATGAGAGTCGGCCCCGGAGACCCGCGAATGGGACTCCGGGGCCGAGTTGCACCCAGTTGAGGAGGAACGCCGGGGTATGACCGACGTCCATATCGCGACCGCTGACGAGACCCCGGCGGTTCTGGCAGTCGGAGTCGGCAGTTCTGGACTGCTCCTTGATGGAATATCGACCGTTGTTCTTCCGCTGGCGGCTCGCGCCACGCTGGAGTCGTTCGCCGATGAGACTGACCTGTCGCCGGTCCCCGGCGACGTACGCGAACTGCCGTTACCGGGTCAGTTGCCGAGCAAGGTGCTCGTCGTCGGCGTGGGCGAGGCCGGCGCGGCCGACCTTCGCCTGGCCGGTGCCGCACTCGGGCGGGCGGCCAGGTCGCAGTCGCTGACCGCGGCGCTGCCCGGTGTGGCCGGTGACGATCTCGCCGCCCTGGCGGAGGGCGTGCTGATGGGCGCATACCGCTACGAGGTGAGGTCGGGGCCGAAGGCGTCCGGCGGCGACGTGAGCCTTGCGGCAGTCGACGACTCAGCGGCGATCGAGCGGGGACTCGCCTACGGGCGGGGCACCGCATGGGCCCGCGACCTCACCAACACCAGGACTTCGACCAAGACTCCGGCGTGGATGGCTGAGCAGGCCGAGCGTGAACTGGCGCCGCTCGGAGTGCGCGTCACGTGGCGCGATACGTCCTGGTTGGCCGAGCAGAAGTTCGGCGGGGTGCTTGCCGTGGGCGGTGGGTCGGCGGCGCCGCCGGGACTCATCGAGGCCGCCTGGCGGCCACGTGGGCTCTCGTCCGCGCCGCATCTGGTCATCGTCGGCAAGGGCATCACGTTCGACACCGGTGGTTACAACCTCAAGCCGGGCGAAAGCCTGAAGATTATGCACACCGACATGTCCGGTGGGGCCGCCGCTCTCGGGGCCATCCGGGTGGTTGCCGCGCTGGGCATGCCGATCAAGGTCACGGTGCTCGTGCCGCTGGCGCAGAACTCGATCTCCGGGTCGGCCATGCGTCCGGGCGACATCGTGCGCCATTTCGGTGGACGGACGACCGAGGTCCGCAACACCGATGCCGAAGGCCGCCTCGTCCTCGCCGACGCGCTGGCCTACGCCGCGGCGCGACTGCGGCCCGCCGCGATGGTCGATGTCGCGACCCTCACCGGGGCGATCAAGGTGACGCTCGGCCTCGGTACCGGGGGATTGTTCGCGACGTCGGACGATCTCGGGCGCGGGCTGGCACACGCCGCCGACGCGACGGGCGAGCGGTTGTGGCGCATGCCGCTCGTCGACGAGTACCAGCCGGAACTGCGCTCCGACGTCGCCGACTCGAACAACGACTCCGGCGGACCGGGTGCGATCACGGCGGCCATGTTCCTGCGCCCGTTCGCAGGATCGGTTCCGTGGGCCCATCTCGATATCGCCGGCCCGGCACGCAGCGCCGCCGACACCGGGCTGACCAGCAAGGGGGCCACCGGATTCGGTGCGCGGCTGCTCGCGCGGTGGGTCGAGTCCTATCCGTGATCGAACTGGTCCTGCCGTTCGTCGTCCGCATCGAACGTTCCACACCCCCGACCCGCACTGACGCACTCGAGGCCGCGGCCCGTGGGGTGCTGCTCATGCTCACCGATCCTCGCCCCGAGTGGCACGATGCCGTCGCCGCCTGGGACGCACAGCGCATCCGCAAGGTCGTGCGGCGAGCGCGGGGCGCCGAATGGCGGCGGGCGGCGGCCCTGGACGCGCTGGCCGTCGCGCAGGGCAGCGCCCAGGTCCTGGTGTTCCCGCCGATCCCGGTCGACGGCTGGCCGCGCGAGCTGGCCCGGCTGCAGGTGGGCGGCACCGAACTCGACGACCCGGACGAGCCGGCGCCGGTCGGCGACGCGACGCCGCTGGTGCTGCTCTCGCCGCACCACATGATGAGCGCGGGCAAGGCAATGGCCCAGGCCGCTCATGCGGCGCAATTGGGCTGGCGCGCCTCGTCGATCACCGACCGCGAGGCGTGGCGCGAAGCTGGATTCGCTCTCGCCGTGCGCAGGGCGAGTGTGGAGCAGTGGGCGAAGGCGCTCGCCGGCGGCGCACCCGTCGTCCACGACGCGGGTTTCACCGAGGTCGAACCCGATACCCAGACCGCGCTCGCGCAGCTGCCCTGGCTGTAGCTCCGCGCGCGCTACAGCAACGATTCGTAGAGTTCGACGGTGCGGTGCGCGATCGCCTCCCAGCTGAATTCCCGGACGGCGCGCTCGCGCCCGGCGTGGCCCATCGCCGCCGCGCGGTCGGGGTTCGCGGCGAGTTCGTTGACGGCGGCGGCCAGCCCGGCCTCGAATTCCTCGGGCTCCACCACCGGCCGGCCGGACGCGCCCGGGCCGAGGGTCGGTGCCGGCACCAGCAGGCCGGTGACGCCGTCGGCGACGACCTCGGGGATGCCGCCGACAGCGCTGGCGACGACGGCGGTCTCGCAGGCCATGGCCTCCAGGTTGACGATGCCGAGCGGCTCGTACACCGACGGGCACACGAAGACGGTCGCGTGCGAGAGCAGTTGCACGAGGTCGGCGCGCGGCAGCATGTCGCGGACCCAGATCACCCCGGATCGGCTTGCCTGCAAGCCGGCGACGGTGGCTTCGGTCTCGGCGGCGATCTGCGGTGTATCGGGCGCGCCGGCGCAGAGCACGAGTTGCACATCAGGGTCGAACTGACTCGCCGCGGCGAGCAGGTGCCCGAGGCCCTTCTGCCGGGTGATCCGGCCGACGAAGACGGCCGAGGGCCGAGTGCGGTCGACGGCGAAGCGGTCGAGAACGTCGGATGCCGGGCTGGGGGCGTACATCGCGGTGTCGATGCCGTTGTGAATGACGTGCACGCGCGCCGGGTCGACGAAGGGGTAGGCGTCGAGGACGTCCGCGCGCATGCCGTAGCTGACCGCGATGACCGCTGCGGCGGTCTCATAGGCCTGCCGCTCGGCCCAGGACGAGATCTTGTAGCCACCGCCGAGTTGCTCCGCCTTCCAGGGCCGCTGCGGCTCGAGCGAGTGGGCCGTGAGCACGTGCGGCAACCCGTGCAGGGCCGAGCCGAGCACGCCGGCGAGATTCGCGTACCAGGTATGTGAGTGCAGAACGTCCAGACCGGCCACGGCGTCGGCCATCTCGAGGTCGACGCCGATCGTGCGTACCGCGGGATTCGCGTCGGTCAGCCCTGCGGGCGGCAGGTAGGCGCTGACGCCCGGCTCGGTGCGCGGCGCGCCGAAGCAGTGCACCTCGACGTCAACAAGCCGGCGCAGCTCGCGGGAGAGGAACTCGACGTGTACCCCGGCGCCGCCATATACCTCGGGGGGGTATTCGCGGGTTAGCATGCCGACTCGCATGCGTTCGACCATACTGGCCACTCACGGTCGCTTCCGGCGGTGAGCCACGGCTAGGGTGAGGTGCATGGCCAGGGAACCGCGAGTTCTGGGCATGGTCCTCGCGGGGGGCGAGGGCAAGCGCCTCTTCCCCCTCACGGCTGACCGCGCCAAGCCCGCCGTACCCTTCGGCGGGAACTACCGACTGATCGACTTCGTGTTGTCAAACCTGGTCAATGCAGGCTTCCTTCGAGTCTGCGTACTGACCCAGTACAAGTCGCACTCGCTTGACCGCCACATCACCCAGACATGGCGGATGTCGTCCGTGCTCGGCAACTACGTCACGCCCGTCCCGGCCCAGCAGCGCCTCGGCCCGCGCTGGTACACCGGCAGTGCCGACGCCATCCTGCAGTCGTCCAACCTGATCTTCGACGACAAGCCCGAGTACATCGTGGTCTTCGGCGCCGATCACGTTTACCGGATGGATCCGCGCCAGATGGTGACCCAGCACATCGAGTCGGGGGCCAGCGTGACCATCGCCGCGGTGCGGGTACCGCGCAGCGAGGCCAGTGCGTTTGGCATCGTCGAGGCGAGCCTCGACAACTCCGTGGTCGACTTCATCGAGAAGCCGAAGAATCCGCCCGGGCTGCCGGACAGTCCCGACGAGTGCTACGCGTCGATGGGCAACTACGTCTTCACGACCGAGGCGCTGCTCGAGGTGCTGCGCGCCGACGCCGAGGACGACAACTCGGTGCACGACATGGGCGGCAGCATCATGCCGCTGATGGTCAAGCAGGGCACGGCCTATGTGTACGACTTCGCCCGGAACGACGTTCCTGGCGCCGAGGAGCGCGACCGCGGTTACTGGCGCGACGTCGGCACACTCGACGCCTACTACGACGCGCACATGGACCTCGTGGCCGTGCACCCGATCTTCAACCTCTACAACCAGCTCTGGCCGATCTACACCAACCCGCCGCAGTTGCCGCCGGCGAAGTTCGTCGAGGGCGGGCTGGCCCAGGAATCGATCGTCAGCTCAGGCACGATCGTGGCTGGTGCAACAGTGCGAAACAGTGTCATCTCGCCGAACGTCCGCGCGCACAGCGGTGCCTACATCGAGGCATCGGTGATCATGGACAACGTCCAGATCGGACGCGGTGCGGTCATCCGCCGCGCGATCCTCGACAAGAACGTCGTCGTACCCGACGGCGCGCACATCGGCGTCGACGTCGAACTCGACAAGGCGCGATACAAGGTCACCGACAGCGGCATCGCGGTGCTGGGCAAGAGCCAGCTGGCCCTGCCCTGATGCCGGCGCGCGTCGTCGGCTGGGACGACGAGATCGTCGCGGCCTGGCCTGGGTTTGCGCCCCTTGACGGCGACCGTGTTGCCGACGCCTGCGTGGTCGGCCTCGGCGCGTCGGGCCTCGCGGCGATCGAGGCTCTCGTCGGGCGCGGTCTGCGCGTGGTCGGTGTCGACGCCGGGCGGGTCGCCGCCGGCGCGGCCGGCCGCAACGGCGGATTCCTGCTCGGCGGGCCGGCGGCCTACCTGCACGAGGCGATCGCGAGGTGGGGCACCGAGCCGGCAGTCGCGCTGTACCGGGCCACGTTGGGCGAACTCGATCGACTCGCCGCCGTGCTCGGACCCACGCTCGTCTGGCGCAACGGCTCCATTCGGCTTGCGGGTCTGCCCGGTCATCCTGTCGATGCCGCGGAGCAGGCTGATCGTTGCGCCGAGCTTGCCGACTGCGCGCTGCACGCGGCGGCCTTGCGCCGGCACGGCATTGCGGTCGAGGAGTACGACGGCGAACTCGGGCAGGGCCTCTTCCTGCCTGATGGTGCAGCCACGAATCCGGCTCGTCGCGCACTCGCGTTGGCAGCGGCGTTGCGCGGTAAGGCCGAACTGCACGAGGGCACCAGAGTGTCCACAGTGGACGGCCATCGCGTCGTGACCGATCGCGGAGTGATCAGCGCCGGCGTCGTCGTCGTGGCAGTCGACGGCGGTCTCGACGCGGTGCTGCCCCAACTCGCCGGGCGGGTGCGTACCGCCCGGCTGCAGATGCTTGCGACGAGCCCTGCTCCGCGCCGGTTGCCCTGCCCGGTGTACGGGCGCTGGGGGTACGACTACGCCCAGCAGGACGGAACCGGACGGATCTACGCCGGCGGCGGCCGGGACCAGTTCGTCGCCGAGGAATGGACCCCCGATACGACGCCGACGGCCGGCGTCCAGGCCTGGATCGAGCGGGTAGCGGTGCGTATGGCGGGTCGGCCGGTCGGTGTCACGCACCGGTGGGCCGCATCGGTCGGGTACACGCCCGACGGACGCCCGCTGTGCCTGCAGGTCGGTCCGGGCGTCGTCGCCTGCGGCGGGTACAGCGGCACGGGCAACCTGGTCGGGCCGATCACCGCGCGCGCGGCGGTTGCCCTCGCCGTCGACGGCGCCGCGCCACCGTCGTGGTGTTCGACCTGACGATCACGTGCTGGCCGTGGTCGCCGCGCGGCGAAGCGCGGTGAGCATCGCCGGCAGCAACGGGTTCGGGTTGCCGCGGCGGTGCAGCGCGACGATGTGGCGCTTCGGCGTGCGCCCGGCGAGCACGCACACACTGATCCGCGCGGCCCGCCCCGCAGGCTCGGTGATTGCCAGGGCCGGCGCAATGGCCACGCCGAGGCCAGCGGCCACCAGGCCCCGCACGACCGCGTAGTCGTTGCTGCGGAACGCGACATTCGGGGTGAACCCGGCCCGGGCGCAGAGTCGTTCGAGATTGAGCGCGCCCGGCGATCCGGCGAGCGGGGCAACCCACCGCTCGTGCCGCAGGGCGGCCAGTCGCAGGGTGGGCCCTGACGCGCGCGGATGCCGGCGCGATACCAGCACCCGCAACGGCTCGTCGAGCAGCGGGTGATCTATCAGCTGCGCCGACCACGAGGTCGGCACGAGGTCATAGCGGTACGCGACGGCGATGTCGATCGCCCCGTCGGCGAGCGCCGGCAGCAGCACGTCGAGATCCGCCTCGTCGAGGTGCAGGTCGACGCCGGGTCGATCGCGCGTCAACTCGGCGAGCGCCGGGGGCAGCAAGTGGGCTCCCGCGGTGGGGAAACTGCCGATGCGCAATGCGCCGGTCTCGCCGCGGGCGAGTGCGGCGACGTCGCGTTGCAGGGCGTCGAGGCTGACGAGTACGTCGCCTGCTCGCTCGGCCAGGACGAGCCCAGCCTGCGTCGGCGACACGAACTTAGGGCCGCGTTCGAACAAGGCGATGCCGGTCGTGCGTTCCAGAGCCGCGATCTGCTGCGAGACGGCCGACGCGGTGTAACGAAGCTCGGCCGCTGCCGCAGCGAATGAACCGCCGGCGACAACTGCCCGAAGGGTTCGCAACTGGATCGGGTCGAGCATAAGAACAGCTTATGCTCAGACCAAGAAGGATTCGCCTTGCTCGCGTTGCTTTGCGGCCGGGTATCCCGCGATCATGGACAGGTGGAATCCAACTTCGACTGGTCACTTCATCCGGACGCCGAGGCGCTCGTCGATCGCATCGTCGCCGACGCCATCGGCAAGAGTCCGCATCTCGGGCAATTCTCGGCCGAACTCGGTCCGCGTACCTCGACCCGCGTGCAGGACTGGCTCGATTGCGTGGGCGGACCGGTGCTGGCCGAGGAGTTGCGAGACGTCGGATATGTCGACGGCTACGGCACGACACGCGGCGTGTGGCGGCATCCCGGCGCCCAACTCCCGGCGCTCGTCATATCCGACCGGTACCGGGTCGATCTGCGCGTTGACGATGCGGACGCCTTCGCACGGGCGAACAGGGCGACGCACACGGTTGAAGGCTCGGTGCGTTCGGGCTACCGGCGTGCCATGATCATCGACGAGAACGGCGTCGAAGCAGCCGGTGTCGAAAGGCGATCGTGGGCGGCGGGCACCGAACCGCAGTGGTTCCATGAAGAAAGGTCGGCCCGCGCTTGGCGCATTCTCGCCGAACGGCCACGCGGCCTTGTCGGCGCGGAGGGCGTCGAGGCTCAGATTCCCTTTGCGCGTGAGGCGGTTGACCTGGTCGGGGCGGATCTCGCCGCGTCCTACTTCCTCGAACTCGAGCGCGCGTACTGGCAGCGGTCGAACACAGCCGGCGCAATTCAGCACGCGCGTCAGCAACGGCTCGGTCTGGGTTGGGGCAACAACGATCACCACACGTTCCGCTCCTCGCGTGTCGCCTTCAACGAGTTGCTCCGCTTCCTGCAGACGCTGGGGTTCGGCTTGCGCGAGCGCTTCTACGCCGGTGACGAGGCCGGCTGGGGCGCGCAGGTGCTGGAACACCCAGGATGCGGCGGGGTGAGCTTCGCCGATGTCGACCTGACACCCGACGATGCCCGGATCGACTTCTCCGGCAGCCGGCTGGACGAGGCTGATTCCTACGGCACCGTGGGCATGTGGTGCGCCCTGCACGGCGAATCTTTGCTGGACGCCGGGATGCACCACCTCGAAGGGCAGTTCGACTTCGACGGTCTGCGTTACCAGTTGGCCGATCGCGGGCTGGCCAGCATGGATCCATTCTCCGACTTCGAACACCTGCGTCAGGCATTCACCGAAGCGGATCTGTGGGTGGTGCCGCGCTCCCGGCTCGATCCGCTGGTGGCCGCCGGGCACCTGAGCCGCGAGCGGGCCGACGAGCTGGCCAAGGTCGGCGGTGCCGGCTCGCACCTGGAGAATCTCGCCCGGCGCGGCGGATTCAAGGGCTTCAACCAGCACAACGTCTCGGTGACGATGAAGGCGACGCACCCGCGCGACTACCGGCCGCAGCCCGCCCGGGCGTAGGCGGGAGAATAGCTGCGTGACCCCGGAGACGCTCGCCGCCGAGTTGCGCCGTGCCGGGGTCGGCGAGGTCGACATCTCGCCGCGGCGCCGCGCCGAGTTCTCATCGGACGCATCCAACTACCGCGTCGTGCCGCAGGCGGTGGCATTTCCCCGGCATCGCGACGAGGTCGCCGCGGCGCTGGGCGTCTGCCGCGAGCTTGGCGTGCCGCTGACATCTCGCGGCGGGGGCACGTCCATCGCGGGCAACGCGATCGGCACCGGCCTCGTGCTCGACTTCTCCCGTCATTTCAATCGAGTGATTTCGGTCGACCCCGAGTCGCGTACCGCGGTGGCCGAGCCGGGCGCGATCCTCGATGCCGTGACCGCCGCCGGCGCTGCGCACGCGCTGCGGTTCGGGCCCGACCCGTCCACACATTCGCGCGCCACGGTGGGTGGGTCGCTCGGCAACAACGCTTGCGGCTCACGCGCTCTCGCGTACGGACGCACCGCCGACAACGTCGTGTCGCTCGACGTCCTGACCGCCGACGGTGCTGCGCTCGACACCAGCGGAGGTGGCCTTCCGTCCACTGTGGACACTCTGGTACGCGACCGGTTGGCGTTGATCCGTACGGAGTTCGGGCGTTTCACCAGGCAGGTCTCGGGTTACTCCCTCGAGCATCTGCTGCCCGAGAACGGCGCTGACCTGGCGAAGTTCCTCGTGGGCACTGAGGGCACGCTGGGCGTGATCGTCGAGGCGACGCTGCGACTCGTGTCCGCGCCGGCCGCGACGGCGCTGGCCGTGCTGGCGTACGCCGACATGCCCGCGGCAGCCGACGCGGTTCCTGGTTTGCTGCCGCATCGGCCGGTTGCACTCGAAGGCATGGATGCGCGGCTGGTCGGCGTCGTGCGTTCGCGGCGCGGCGCGGCGGCCGTGCCCGACCTGCCGCGCGGTGGCGGCTGGCTTTTCGTCGAGATGGCAGGCGAAACCGAGTCCGAGGCGCGTGCCGCCGCACAGAAGCTGATCGCCGACGCCGGCTGCCTCGACTCGTCCGTCGTCACGGGCCGTGCCGCGGCGGCGTTGTGGCGCATCCGCGAGGACGGCGCGGGCCTCGGCGGTCGCACGCCGGCCGGCGAGCCGGCGTGGCCCGGCTGGGAAGACGCAGCCGTCCCGCCCGACCGTCTCGGTGCATACCTGCGCGACTTCGCGGCCCTGATGCGCCAGCACGGCGTCGACGGCCTCTCCTACGGCCACTTCGGCGACGGCTGCGTACACGCCCGTATCGACTTCCCACTCTCCGCGAGGCCCGCGGCGCTTCGCGAGTTCGTGCAGGATGCCGCGCAGTTGGTCGGCGGCTACGGCGGATCGATGTCGGGCGAGCACGGCGACGGGCGCGCACGTGGCGAGCTGTTGCCGCACATGTACTCGGCCGAGGCCATCGAGATGTTCGCGGCCGTCAAGCACGCCTTCGATCCCGCCGACCTGCTCAATCCGGGCGTGATCGTGCGCCCGGCGCCCCTCGATGCCGACCTGCGCGTGCCGGTGGCCCGATCGTTGCGGCGCGATCTCGGCTTTGCGTACGCGCACGATCGCGGCGATCTGGCAACTGCGGTGCATCGCTGCGTCGGCGTCGGCAAGTGCCGGGCCGACACCACCGCCACGGGCGGCGTGATGTGCCCGTCCTACCTGGCCACGCGTGATGAGAAGGACTCCACTCGCGGCCGGGCCCGCGTGCTGCAGGAGATGGCCAACGGCTCGCTGGTCGAGGGCTGGAATTCACCCGAGGTTGCCGAGTCTCTCGACCTTTGCCTTTCCTGCAAGGGATGTTCCAGCGACTGCCCGGCCGGCATCGACATGGCGACGTACAAGGCCGAGGCGCTGTACCAGCGTTACCGGCGGCGGGTTCGCCCGCCGGCGCACTATGCGCTGGGCTGGCTGCCGCGGTGGGCTCGCCTGGCGTCGCGGGCACCGCGGCTGGCGAACGCGACCCTTCGCCGCCGTGGCCTGGCCCGTATCGCCAAGCGCTTCGGCGGCATCGATCAGCGCCGCCCGCTGCCGGAGTTCGCCAGAAGCACTTTCCGCCAGTGGTTCGCGAATCATCCGGTGGCACAAGGCAACCCTGTGCTGTTGTGGGTCGACACGTTCACCGACCACTTCACGCCGGACGTGGGCCGCGCCGCCGTCACAGTGCTCGAGGCTGCTGGTTATTCGGTGCGGATTACCGACAAGCCCGTGTGCTGCGGCCTGACCTGGATCTCCACCGGGCAGCTCGACGGCGCGCGCAAGCAGCTGCGTCGCAGCCTGGCCGCGCTCGCGCCGGCGCTCGACACCGGCATCCCCATCGTGGGCCTCGAGCCGTCGTGCACGGCCGTACTGCGCGCCGATGCCGCCGAGTTGCTGCCGGGCGACCCGCGCGCGGCTGCGGCGGCCGCGGCCACGCGCACCCTCGCCGAACTGCTGCGCTCGACTGAAGGCTGGACGCCCCCGCGCATGGCTGACGTGCACGGGGTCGCACAGCCGCATTGCCATCATCGTGCCGTCCTCGGCTGGGAAGCCGACGCGGCGCTGCTGGCGGAGTCCGGCGCGTCCATCGCGGCCGTCGGCGGATGTTGCGGCCTGGCCGGCAATTTCGGCGTCGAGCGCGGGCACTACGACGTCTCGGTGGCGGTGGCCGAAACGGCCCTCCTGCCCGCCGTCCGGAACGCACCGGCCGGTGCCGCCGTCCTGGCCGACGGGTTCTCCTGCCGCACCCAGCTCGAGCAGCTCGCCCGAATCAAGAGCGGGCATCTGGCCGAGCTTCTCGCTGATCACCTGGAGACGTGATGGTTGGCTTCGTGCCTCCGCCTTACCCGTACGAGCGCCTCGGCGAGGTGATCGCACTTGCCGACAAGCACGAGGGCGGCGCGGTCGATCTTTCGATCGGTACGCCGTGCGACCCGCCGCCGCCAGAGGTTATGGCCGCACTGTCCACAGTGGACGGTGCTCGCGGCTACCCGCCGTCCATCGGCACCAAAGCCTTCCGTGAGGCGGCGGCGTCGTGGCTCCAGCGCCGGCTCGGCGCGTCGGTCGACGCTGATACCGAGATCGCCGCGTGCGTCGGCACCAAGGAGTTCGTCGCGTCGGTGCCGCAGTATCTGCGCCTGCGCGATCCGTCGCGCGACACGGTGCTGTATCCGGCGATCAGCTACCCGACCTACGAGATGGGCGCGATCCTCGCGGGATGCCGGCCCGTGGCGTACAGCAGTCTCGACGAGATCCACGAGAGCGACGCCGAGCGCGCCATGTGCATCTGGTCGAACTCGCCGAGCAATCCGACCGGCGAGCTACGGGACCTCGCAGCGGTCGCCGAATGGGCGCGCTCGCGCGAGATCCCCGTGCTCTCGGACGAGTGCTACGCCGAATTCGTCTGGAACGGTTCGCCGACAACCATCCTGCGCAGTGGCGCGCAGGGGGTTGTGGCGGTGCATTCGTTGTCCAAGCGCGACAACTTCGCCGGGGCGCGGATCGGCTTCTACGCAGGCGATGCCGCCCTCGTCCACTTCCTGCGCGAAACCCGAAAGCACGCCGGGCTGATGCCGCCCGGCCCGGTGCAGGCCGCGGCCGTCGTTGCGCTCGGCGACGACGCCCACGTGGACGCGCAGCGGGTCCGCTACCTGAACCGGTTGCACGTACTGCAGCGGGTGCTCAAGGCGGCCGGCTACGACGCCCCAATGCCCGACGGCGCGTTCTACCTCTGGGCGCAGGCGCCCGGCGGCGATGCCTGGGCGGCGGCGCGCGATCTTGCCGTCAAGGCAGGCATCGTCGTCTCGCCCGGCGAGTTCTACGGCACGCAGTCGGCAGACTATTTCCGGGTGGCCGCCGTGCAACCCGACGATCGCATCGCCCTGGCGGCCCGGCGGGTGGGCGTGTAGTTCCGGCTTGCCTGAACCCGGCTCGCGGATCGGAGCAGGAATTGCGCTCCGCGCTCACACATCGTTGATCATCTCTGCCGAAACCGCGAGCAATGGCAGATCCAGCAGAGATGATCAAGACTCGGCGGGAAGCCAGGGGGTGCCGCACCCGTGCCAGGTCGCGACGTACGGCTGTGCTGTCAGCCCGATCCGCAGGTGGGCACTTGCGCGCTCGGTGGGCACCTATAAGTGCCCACCTGCGGCCGAACTGCCCACCCGTGACCGGGTGTCCCGAACCGCCACGGGCGCGCGGGGCCCGCCCCTCAAACGTCCTCTCCTTGATCCGGGTCCAGACGTCGATCGTCTGGCAGCTCTGCACAGTGAGACAATTTGCCGATGATCAGCTCGCGCCAGCTCGAGTATTTCCAGGCGGTTGCCCGCGAACTTCATTTCACTCGCGCTGCCGCGACGCTGCGCATCGCACAGCCTGCGCTATCGCAGCAGATCCGCAAGCTGGAGCGCACCTTGGGCCTCGAGTTGTTCGAGCGGAACAACCACCGGGTCGAGATCACCCCGGCCGGCGTCGCGTTGCTGGACCACGCCGAGCGGATCCTCGCCGATCTGGCTGCCGTCGAAGAGGAAATGCTCGGCTGGAAGCAGGGGATGCGCGGCCGGATCCGGCTGGGCACGGCACGCGGCATTGCCACCGCGCTGGCCCGGATGCTTGCGCAGTTCTGCGCGGACTATCCAGCCATCGACGTCGAATTGCGCGAGGAAACCACCCACGAGATGGTGGCCGACCTGCATTCGGGCCGCCTCGACGTGGCGACCGTGGTTTCGCTGCCGCGCCCGCACGACGGCCGCCTTGCGTCGCATCCGCTCGGCTCGGAGCCCCTGGTGCTGGTCACCGGTCCGGAGCATCCGCTGGCCGGTAAGCGGCGCGTGCCTGTCGATGCGCTCGACGGGCTCGACCTCGTCCTCTACAGCCCGGGATCCGGAGTGCGTGAGGTGATCCTCGAGGCCCTGGCGGCCCGCGGCGCGGCCCCCCGGGTCCGCTTCGAGACGCGCGAATACAGCACGGCGCGCGTTCTCGCCAGCGTCGGGCTGGCCGTCGCCGTCCTGCCCCGAGCCGTCGCCGAAGAACCGGGCCACCCCATCCGCATCGTCGGCCTGGATCCGGAGCCGACCTGGACGCCGTTGCTCGCCTGGTCGGCCGGGCGCCGCCCGGCTCCGGCCCTGTCGGCATTTATCGACTTCGCCGTCAGGCATCCGCAACTCGCGGGCGGCTGACGCGACACGGTCATATCCCATGCGACTTACCACAAGCCTTATTAGGTCTTGGACGTCTGGCCGATGCGTGCGTCATCGTCTTATGGACACGCAAACAAAGGAGTGCAAGACATGGACCGGCGCGATCGCGGCCAGCGCGAATTCGAGGGCTTGATGGGTTCACCGGCTGAGGAGGTGCTGGCCGAGACCCGGCTTCGCTCGCCACAGATGTACGACGCGGTGGTCGAGGGCGCGTTCGGTGGATCGCTGGCCAATCCCGAACTCGACCGTGCGTCCCGAGAGCTCGCGACGGTCGCGATGCTGGCGGCGGGCGGCGGTGCAGATCCCCAGCTCACCACCCATGTCCGCGCGGCGCTGCACGCCGGCCTCGCACCGTCGGAGCTGCTCGCACTGTGCGAGCACGTGGCCGTGTACGCCGGCTTTCCGCGGGGCCTGAACGCGCTGTCCGCCGTCGACGGGGTGCTGGCCGACGCCGGGATCTCACGCCCCGCCGTGCCGCGCCGCATCCGCCTGGTCGATCACGAGACGGTGGTCGTGCAGGGCGGCGAGTCCGGTCCGGCGGTCCTGCTTGTGCACGCACTCGGCCTGGACTGGCGGATGTGGGAGCAGGTCATGCAGCGGCTGGCCGTCGGCCGGAGGGTGTTCGCCTACGACATCCGCGGCCACGGACACGCGTCGGGATCCCCGGCGCCGTTCACGATGGCCGACACTGCCCGGGATCTCGTCGGCGTACTCGATGCCCTAGGCCTCGACCGGGCGCATGTCGTCGGCCTGTCCTACGGCGGCGGCATCGCGCAGACGGCTGCGGTCAGCTATCCGGAGCGGTTCGCGTCGCTAGCCCTCCTGGCAACCACCGACCACCCGTTCGAGGCATTCGAGGCCAGGGCCCGCTCCGGCGAGGTGGACGGCATGGCGGCGCAGATCGTCCCGTCGCTGACGCGTTGGTTCACGCCAGACGCGCTGGCCGTCAATGCCTGGCCGGTGCGCTACGCGCGCGAGCGCGTCGTGCGCGCCGCTCCGGTCGACTGGGCGTCAGCCTGGCGGGCGTTCAAAGGGCTGGACGTACAGGGCCGGCTCGAGGATTTCGACGCGCCGACCCTCGTGCTCGCCGGCGAACTCGACGCGTCCACGACGCCAGAGATCATGTCGGGAATCGCCAAGCGCATACCAGGTGCGACCTATCAGGAGCTCCCCGGAACGCCGCACATGCAGACGCTCGAGCAGCCCGACTTGGTCGCCGCAACGCTGGAGCAGTTCCTCCCGGCCGATCGCGGTTGACACAGCAGTACCGGGCGCGGATGCACTCGCGCCGGGTGGGCACTTATGCCGCGGGTGGGCACATGTAAGTGCCCACCTGGGGCGGAACTGCCCACCGGCGGGCCACCGTCACGGGCTACCCGGGCGGTCAGCCGAATTCGACGCCCTGCGCCAAGGGCAGTTCGGTCGAGTAGTTCACCGTGTTGGTCGTCCGGCGCATGTAGGACTTCCAGGCATCCGATCCGGATTCGCGGCCGCCACCGGTTTCCTTCTCACCGCCGAACGCACCGCCGATTTCAGCACCGGACGGGCCGATGTTGACGTTGGCGATGCCGCAGTCGGATCCGTCAGCAGCGGTGAAGCGCTCGGCCTCGCGCACGTTGAGGGTGAAGATCGACGAGGAGAGCCCTTGCGGCACGTCGTTGTGCAGAGCAAGCGCCTCGTCGAAGTCGCCGTAGGTCAGGACGTACAGGATCGGCGCGAACGTCTCGGTGCGCACCACGTCGGTCTGCGCCGGCATTCGCACGAGCGCCGGCGAAACGTAGTAGGCCGAGTCCGCCTCGGCGGAAAGCACCCGCGAGCCCCCGGCGACCACCTCGCCGCCGTCGGCCTGCGCCTTGCCCAGCGCCGTCGCATATCCGTCGTAGGCGGCGCGATCGATCAGTGGTCCGACCAAGGTGCCCTCGGCAAGCGGGGAGCCGATCGGCAGCGTCTCGTACGCGGACCGCAGCCGCGAGACCAGATCATCGGCGATGGACGAGTGCGCGATGACCCGGCGCAGCGACGTGCAGCGCTGGCCTGCGGTTCCGGCCGCCGAGAAGACGATGCCGCGCACGGCCAGGTCGAGGTCGGCCGACGGGGCGACGATTGCCGCGTTGTTGCCGCCGAGTTCGAGCAGCAGCCGCCCGAACCGCCCGGCGATGCGAGGCGCGATCGCTCGGCCCATCCGCGTCGAGCCCGTCGCGCTGACCAACGCAACCCGCGGGTCGTCGATGAGCGCTTCTCCGGCCGCGACTCCGCCGAGCACGAGTGACGAGATTGCCTCAGGCGCGCCGACGCGGCGGGCCGCCTCCGACATCAGAGCCTGGCAGGCCAGCGCGGTGAGCAGCGCCTTCTCCGACGGCTTCCACACCACCGGGTCGCCGCACACGAGCGCGAGCGCCGAGTTCCACGACCACACCGCAACCGGGAAGTTGAACGCGCTGATGACACCGACGACACCGAGCGGGTGCCACTGCTCCATCATCCGGTGACCCGGCCGCTCGGAGGCGATGGTCAGCCCGAACAGCTGACGCGAAAGGCCCACCCCGAGGTCGCAGATGTCGATCATCTCCTGGACCTCGCCGAGCCCTTCGGACCGGATCTTGCCCGCCTCGATGGAGACGAGGGCACCGAGATCGTCCTTGTGCTCGCGGAGCAACTCGCCCAGTTCGCGCACCAGGTTGCCGCGCACCGGCGCGGGCACGGTACGCCACTGCAGAAACGCCTCGTGCGCGCGGCCGACGATGTCGGCGACCTGCTTGCCGCTGTGCGACGTGAGCCGCGCCAGTTCGCCACCCCTGATGGGGGAGCGGACGATGAGGTCGCCGTCTGCGGGCAGCTCGCGAACCCCGAGCCGGGAGAGGATCGCGGTGGTCTGGGCGCGCAACTCGTCGTGGGTGGGAAGTGTCATCAGAACTCCTTCAGCGGATCGCGATGCTGACGTTCAGGTATCGCCGGGCGACCGTCAGACTTGGCCCAGTTCGGCGAAGCGGGCGCCGTTTCGGGTGGCCAGCAACGCCTCGAAGGAGATGTCCTCCTGCTGGATGAAGCCGTGCGACGGCAGCTTGCCGGCGGCCACCAGTTCGACGACGGCAACCGCCGAGGCCGCGGTGGTCCACGAGATCGCGCGCCAGAGCCGGCCGTTGATCTCCAGTGGCAGGTAGGCACGGACGTACTGCTTGCGGGTCAGCTGCCCGGGGGAGGTGTCGCCGATCCCGTTGGCCAGCCCCTCGACCGCGGCGTGCAGGTAGACGACGTCGTCGTCGACCGGCGGTTTCGCGTTGACGAGGATCTCGCCGGCGAGCTCGCGCTTGTCGCGCAGCCCCAGCTCGTCGAAGAAGAAGCGCATCAGCTCGAAGTGGCCGGGGTAGCGCATCGTCTTGTAGTCAAGGCGCTGCACCCGGCCTTCGTAGGTCGTGCACATCGTGCCGAGGCCGCCGGATGTCAGCGCCGCCTCGAGCTTTATGCCGCCCATGACGACGCGCTCGAGTTCGGTCATGGCCGGAACCATCTTTCGCACGCCGCCGCGCAGCACCTCGCAGTCGTTGAGGTACTCGTTGACCACGCCCTCGGCCGACCAGTTGAACGCATAGGCGAGCAGGCCGGTCGGGTGCCGCGGCAGGGCACCGACCTTCAGTTCGATGCTGCGGATCTCGTCGAAGTTCCTGGTGAGAGCCGAGCCCACGATGCCGATCAAGCCGGGTGCGAGACCGCACTGCGGCGCGTAGACGATCCGGCCGTTGTCGGCGGCGAGTTCCTTGACCCGGTTGGTGGTCGGGACGTCCTCGGTCAGGTCGAAGTAGTGCACGTTCAGCTCGTGCGCTGCCTCGGCCACGCCGAGATTGAGGTGGTACGGCATGCACGACACCACGGCGTCGGCACCCTTGAGCGCGGCGCGCACCGCGCCCCCGTCGCGGACGTCGAGTATGCCCGTCTCGAACGGCAGGTCGGTGCGCTCGCGCGCGTCGTAGGCCGTGACAGTGAAGCCGGAGTCGCCGAGCAGGGTGGCGACCAGCTCGCCCACCTTGCCTAGACCGATGACCCGAACCGAGCTGATCATGTATTCGCCTCCTCGAGCGACGCCAGTGTTGTTAACGATGACGTCCATTATGACGTAAGTTCTCCTTATGGCGAACCCGGGGCCTGATCTCGACGTGGGACGGCTCCTGCTGCTGCGCGAGGTGGCGTTACGGGGCACTATCGCCTCCGCGGCCCGTTCTGTCGGGCTTACGCCGTCAGCGGTTTCGCAGCAACTGGCGGTTCTCGAGCGAGAGGCCGGCGCCGTGCTGCTCGACCGCTCACCCCGCGGGGTTGCCCTGACCGGTGCCGGGCACGCACTTGCCTCGCGCGCCGCGTCGATCGTCGACGTCCTGGTAGCGGCGCGGGCCGACCTCGACCGGATCTCGGGCGCAGTCACCGGGCCGGTCCGGATCGCGGCCGTGGCGAGCGCGGCGGCCACGCTCGTCTCGGCCTGCGTGACGTCATTGCGTGGCGCCGAGCCGGGCGTCGAGATCTCCGTGGTGGTCGCCGAACCGGCCGGAGCGCTGCGCATGCTGCTCGCCGACGACGTCGACGTCGCCGTCGTCGACGAGTACGACTACGTCCCGCTGGCCCTGCCCGACTACCTCGTGGCCCGCGAACTCTGCGCCGAGGAACTTGTGGTGGTTGCCGCGCCGGGCCGGTTGCCCGCCCGCGGTGGCGTGCCGCTGGCGTCGCTTGCTGCCGCCGAATGGGTGATGCCGCCCGACGATGCCGCGTGCGGGCTGGCCGTCCGGTCGGCGTGCCGCGCCGCGGGGTTCGAGCCGCGCGTGCGATGGGAGACCGACGACATGTTCTTGCTGGTTCGCGCGGTCGCGGCAGATCACGGCGTTTCGGTGCTACCACGGCTCGCTGTCGCCGACGATATTGCGGACGTGGACGTGCATCCGTTGCGCAAGCCGCGGCTGGGCCGGCGGATCAGGGCGGTGACCCGGTCGAGTGCGTCGGCCCGTCCCGTCGTCGCATCCGTCCTCGGTGCGCTGGCGGACGCCGCGAGCTGAGGTGCGCAAATCGGCTTTGCGCGATGCCCGTAGTAGGCCAGCATCGAGCCTTGTGATCGAGATACGGCGAGTCGAGCCTGACGACTGGAAACCGCTGCGCGAGGTCCGGCTCGCTGCACTGCGCGAGGCGCCGTCGGCGTTCGGGTCGACCTACGAGCGTGAGGTCGAGTTCGACGAGGGCCTATGGCGGTCCCGCATCGGCGAGTCCGGGTTCTTCCTCGCGCTCGACGGCCCGCTGCCGGTCGGGCTGGCCGCAGGCTACCGCGATCCGGCACAGCCGCCGGGGCAGCGCGAGCTCGTGTCGATGTGGGTGGCGCAGGCAGCACGCGGCCAGCGCCTCGCCGGTCGGCTGGTCGAGGCCGTCGCCTCGTGGGCCCGCGACGACGGCGGGCGCGAACTTGCGTTGTGGGTCGTCATCGACAACGACTCCGCGCGCCGGGCATACGAACGGCTCGGCTTCGTCGCCAACGGCGTTGCGCAACCCGTATCACCGCAGGAGCCCGATCGCATCGAGGACCGGATGGTGCTCGACCTGTACCCGCAGGGCTGACCGACCCGCGACGCTCGCAGTGGGCGGTGACGATCAGCGCTTGACGGCGGTCAGCAGGCCATCGCTGACGGGCAGCATTGCCGACACGACCCGGGAATCGTCGCGTACCGCCTTGCCGAGTTCGCGGATGGCAACCGTGTCGGCGTCGCGCGCGGTGGAATCGGCCACCCGGTCGTGCCACAAGGCGTTGTCGACTGCGACGATTCCGCCGGGATGCAGCAGGCGCAGCGCCTGCTCGTAGTACACCGAGTACGCGGTCTTGTCGGCGTCGATGAAGACGAGGTCGTAGGCGCCGTCGGTCAGCCGGGGCAACACTTCGCCCGCCGAGCCGTTGATCAGGCGGTACCGGGTCGAGGCTATCCCGGCTTCGTTGAACGCCTGACGGGCAGCGCGCTGGTGCTCGGACTCGACATCGACTGTGGTCAGCACGCCGTCGTCCCGCATGCCACCGAGCAGCCACAAGCCCGAAACGCCTGCGCCGGTGCCGATCTCGACCACGGCGTGCGCCCCGATCGCCGCAGCCAGCACGCGCAGCGCTGCACCTCCGGCGGTACCTATCGGTACGCAGCCGAGTTCGGTGGCTCTCGCCCTGGCGGTGCTGAGCACCTCGTCCTCGGAATGGAATGACTCGGCGTAGGACAGGCTGGTCGCGCCCAGCATCGCTTCGGCCATGCCACGCAGAGTAATGGCAATACGCCGTCGGGCCAGTCGACTCGAGCGGGGACGCGCTCGTTCAGCGCATCGAATCGATGATCAACGCAAGATCGTCCTCGGTCGTCAGCGGATTGACGATCGCGAACCTTGTGCAGACCTGGCCGTGATGGCGGGTGGGGGTGACGAAGGCGGTCTGTTCGTCGAGCATGCTGGCGCTCCACCGGTCGTAGTCGTCCGCGCTCCAGCCGATGCGCTCGAAGATCAGCACCGTCAGATCGGGATCGACGAGCAAGGACAGGTGCGGTGCCGAGCGGATCAGCGAAACGCCGGCCCGGGCCACAGTCAGGGTCTGCTCGATGGCGTCGCTGTAGGCGTCGGTGCCGTGCACAGCGAGTGAGAACCAGAACGGCAGGCCCCGGGCTCGCCGGGTGAGCTGGATGGCGAAGTCCGACGGGTTCCACTCACCGCCCACCGTCACCGGGGCGAGGTAGCCCGCGTGCTGGGTGTGCGCGTCCCGGCCGAGTAGCGGATCGCGGTAGATCAGCGCGCACGAGTCGAATGGTGCGAACAGCCATTTGTGCGGGTCGACGATGAACGAGTCGGCCGCCTCGATGCCGTCGAACAGGTGGCGGACGCTAGGTGCGGCCAGCCCGGCGCCGCCGTATGCCCCGTCGACGTGCAACCACCAGCCGTGGTCCTTCGCCACGGTCGCGATGCCTGCGATGTCGTCGATGACACCGACGTTTGTCGATCCGGCCGTGGCCACCACCGCGAAGATCCCGTCGGCGAGGTCAGCCGGCAGGGACGCGATCTCGGCGCGCAGCGTCTCTCCGGTCATGCGTCCGCGGGCGTCGCCCGGCACTTCGATGATCTCGACGTCCATGACGACGTGCAGCGCGTGCTTGACCGACGAGTGCGTTTCGCCGGTGACACAAACCGCCCATCTCGCCGGACGATTGCCGCGGCGCTCCAGGGCGTGCTCGCGCGCGGCGACCAGCGCGGAGAGATTGCCGATCGTCCCGCCCTGGACGAATGCGCCGCCCGAGGTGGCCGGCAGGCCGGCGAGGTCGGCAAGCCAGCGCAGGGCCTGATTCTCGGCGTACACCGCGCCCGAACCTTCCAGCCACGAGCCGCCGTAGACGCTCGAGGCGCCGACGACCATGTCGAACGCTGCGGCTGCCTTGGTCGGTGCGCTGGGAATGAAGGACAGGTAGCGCGAATGGTCGACGGACAGGCAGGTCGGTGCCAGCACATCGGCCCACAGGCGCAGCGCCTCGACCCCACCGATGCCCTCTTTGGTGATCGTGGCGCCGGCCAGCGTGTGGAGTTCTTCGGGCGTGGACGGGCGGTCCAGGGGAGCGTTCATCGCGAGCCGGTTCAGGCAGTACGCCGCAAGCGCTCGAGCGGTGACGTCGTCGTCAGATGTGTAGCGATGCACGCCGCAAGAGTAGGGATCGCGTACCGCGCTCAGCCGCGGGCCGGTGCGGCCGCGGAATGGGACACGTCACCGGGCGAGGCGGCCACCTCGGCGGGCGTCCTCAATGTGCATCGCACCGACCTGGGCGTCGAGATCGAGATGAGATGGGTGCTTCAAGACGATCTGGGACTCGACCTCGAGCCCACTGCGCGCCTTCAGCACCCAGGCGCAGGCAACCCCCAGCAGACCGATGGCGAAAAGTCCCAGCAAAATCCAAAGTGTCACAGCCAGCACCTCCCCGATATACAGCGCGCATTCAGCCGTAACACGCAAAGTTTGGCACGTCGAAGCCGGGAACGTAAGGGAACGCTGAGGCGTTTCACGAACGCATAGCTGATACTGGTTGCCTGAGCACGGGACGAAACCAGTTCCGCCAGCCGAGCAGACAGGGTGAAAGTCCGTGACGGAAGCCGCCGTGTGGGTACCTCCTACGTGGGACGAGGTCGTGCGCGAACACGCCGACCGCGTCTATCGGCTCGCATACCGGTTGTCCGGTAATCGTGCCGACGCCGAAGATCTGACCCAGGAAACGTTCGTTCGCGTTTTCAAGTCCCTGGCCGAGTACACGCCGGGAACCTTCGAGGGCTGGCTGCACCGCATCACCACCAACCTGTTCCTCGACATGGTGCGCAGGCGTCAGCGGATCCGCTTCGACGCGCTTCCCGAGGACGCAGGCGACCGGCTCGCCTCCAACGCGGCAGGCCCCGAGCAGGCCTACGCCGAGATGCACCTCGACCCTGAGGTCCAGCAGGCGCTCGACGCGCTTCCCGCCGACTTCCGCGCGGCCGTCGTGCTCTGCGATCTCGAGGGTCTGTCCTACGAGGAGATTGCGGCCACGCTCGGCATCAAGGTCGGCACGGTTCGCTCGCGCATCCACCGTGGCCGGGTGCTGTTGCGCGAGGCGCTCGCCCACCGTGCTCCGGGCACTCGCCCGGCCGAGCCGGGCGTCGCGGCCGCCAGGTCGAGTGTCGGCGCGGCTGAGTTCGCCGATTTCCCCGGGTCTTCAGGGGGCGTCGTGCAGTGAACCTGCCCACACTGCCTGCCCAGCATCTTTCGGACGAGGCTGTCGCGGCGTTCGCCGACGGCGCGCTTGGCGCAGCGGCCCGTTCGCGAGCCGCCCGGCACGTGGCCGAGTGCGCCGAGTGCGCGCAAGCCATCGCCGTCCAGCGCGAGGCCGTCCTTGCTCTGCGCGCTGCGACGGCTCCGTCGCTTCCGGGGGGTCTGCTCGACCGGCTGCGTGCGGTGCCATCGACGACCCCGCTCAGCCAACGGCCGCTTGCCCTCGATCCAAACGGGTCGGCCGTCTTCCCCGCTTTCGGTACTCCGGCTGAGGTCATACCGCCCTCGCCGCCACTGCCGCCGGCCGAGGCAGCCATGAGCGTCGAACGTCGGCACCGCCCGTTTGGCCTGCTCGGCGCCGCGGCGGCCGTCGTCGCGCTCGGTGCCGCGGGTGTCGCGCTGGCCGGCGCCGGTGGTGGCGGAGGTGGCGGAGCACCGGCAGGGCCAGCGCCCGGAGCGCCCGCCCAGGTCCGTCCCGTCGTATTCGACCCGACTCCGGATCTGCACTTTCAAACCGTTGCCAGCCCGCCGGTAGCTGCGGTACGCGCGCAGCGCTGAACCTGGGCTGTTGGCCGTCACGTGATGTGCTGGGGCAGACTCGACAGAAACGGCGAGGAGGACCCGCACCGCATGAGTTTCGACGACGTCCGTAGCCGCGCCCGGCGCGGAGCGTGGGCATGAGCGACGACGACTCTCGCCATCAGCGCGAGCCGGCATCCGAACCGGTCCAGGACCTGGGCGCGGATCGGCCGGCCAACCCAGCCACGGACCGCGCCGTCGACCTCGATTCGGACACCGCGGCCGATGCCGTCTACATGCGTCCCGCCGACGTCAAGGACTCCTTCGGCCCTCGCGAACCCGAACCGCTCTACAGCCCGCCGCCGCCGACGGTATCGCCCGAGGACCGCGCCGAGTTCGGCCGGCCGGCCGGCTCAACCGATGCCTTCGCCCCGCTGCCGGGCGAGCGCATCCCTCCTGCGCACCGGTCGGTCGCGCCGCCAGTCCATCCCGGCCTGACCCGCGAGTACGGCCGCCCGCCGGGAATCGGCGAGTTCGATCCTGAGCCCGGAAGTCGCATCTCCCCGGAACTGCACAAGGCCGAATCGCCCTGGTGGAAAGCTGATGCACGGCGCGATCCGTGGCGCGATCCCCGGTCGCCGTTCTGGCTCGGACGTCCCGCGGTATTCACCGGTGGGCGTCCCGCGCAGGTCGAACCCAACGAGGACGCCGAGCAGGCCGACGACGAGATCCCGATGTCGGCGGAGGAGTCGATCGAGGAGGAGTCCACCTCGAGGACCGTCCGGGGTGGGCGATTCGGGCTCGGTGCGCTGGCGCTGATGCTCATCGTCGCGCTCGTCGCCGGAGTGCTCGGCGGCGGAACCGGCTACTGGTTCGCCACCCGCGCGCACGGCGTCCTGCACAACAGCGACGTGAAACTCGCAAAGACCGACACTCCGGCGAATCGCCCGCCCGGCTCGATCGCCGAGATCGCGCAGCGGGTCTCACCGGCGGTCGTGTCGATCCAGGAGCACACGAGCGATCTCGACGCCGTTGGCGCGGGCATCGTCATCCACAAGGCCGGCTACATCCTCACCAACAATCACGTGGTCTCGGACGCAGCTACCAATCATGGCGACATCTGGGTCACCTTCGCCGACAAATCGCGGCTGTCGGCCAAGGTTGTCGGCCGCGATCCGAAGACGGACCTCGCGGTGATCAAGGTCGACCACGCCAAGCTGACCGTCGCCACACTGGGCGATTCGGCCAAGCTTGCCGTCGGTGACCCGGTGATCGCGATCGGCTCGCCGCTCGGGCTGCGCGGCACCGTCACCACGGGCATCGTCTCCGCGTTGGGGCGCCCGGTACCCGTGTCCGGCGAGGGCAGCGACACCGACGCGGTCATCGACGCCATCCAGACCGATGCGGCCATCAACCCGGGCAACTCCGGCGGCGCGCTCGTCGACTCCGCCGGAGCCGTCGTCGGCATCAATACCGCTGCGGTGTCGCCTTCGGTGGTCCAGGGCGGCCCGAACGGAAGCGTCGGTCTGGGCTTTGCGATCCCGATCAACGGCGCGCGAGTGATCGCCGAAGAACTCATCCACACCGGCAAGGTGGCCCACGCATCGATCGGGCTGCAGGCGCGCAGTTCGACCGACGGGCTGCGCGACGGCGCGTACGTGGTGCAGGTAAACCCGGAGGGTCCGGCGGATCAGGCCGGATTGAAGGCGGGCGACGTCATCACACTCGTCGACACCACGCTGATCGACTCGCGCGAGCAACTCGCGGTCACCGTCGCGGACCACAAGCCCGGTGACAAGGTGAAGGTGCACTTCTATCGTGAGGGCAGCAAGAAGGAATCCGCCGTCACCGTCACACTCGGTTCGGAGTGAGGTAGGCCATGTTCAACATCGGGCCGATGGAGTTCGCGGTGCTTGCGCTGGTCGGCGTCATCGTGCTCGGCCCGGAGCGACTGCCGTCTCTGGCCCGCGACGCCGCCCGGCTGATGCGCCAGCTTCGTGACATGGCTACCGGCGCTCGCAGCCAACTGAAGAACGAGCTCGGCCCGGAGTTCGCCGACGTCGGGCTGGACTCGCTGCGCGAACTGCGCTCGCTCAACCCGCGCACGGCGCTGCAACGCGCGCTGCTCGGCGATGACGACGATGTCGCCGTGCCCCGCTCGGACGACACGCCCGCCGCCTCGAGCGAACCGGCGGCGAGCCGCCGACCGGCCGAGCAGCCACTCGGGCGCGGCGAGAAGGCTCCCTTCGACGAGGACGCCACCTAGCGTTTTGCGACCTCGGGCTGAGCCGCTGTGCGCAGCGGCCATAGCAGCAGCGCGCAGATCAGGCCGCTCGCCGCGACGACTGCGTACACGAGCCGGAAATCGACGTGCGCGATCACCGCGGCGCCAACTGCCTGTGCCAGCGGCTGCGGGGCGAACAGCAGGAACGTGATCGCCGCTGAGACGCGGCCCTGCAGGTTCATCGGCGTGAGCCGCTGCGCCAGCGTGATCGCGGCGACCACGATCCAGGGCAACGCGAAGCCGCGCACGAACCAGCCGAGCAGCGCCGCCGGCAGCCACGGCGTGGCCGCCAGCAGGTAGCCGGCAGCACCGTTGAGCAGGCCGAGGGCGGTGAGCCGGGCCTCGTCCCACCGGCGCAGGACGCGCGAACTCACCAGCCCGCCGATGATCGCGCCTGCCCCGTAGACGCTGGTGAAGACGCCGAGGAAGCTGGGCGGTCGGTGCAGCGCGTCCGCCATGGCGAACATGGCGGCGAACGCGACGCCCGAGGCGAACATCGCGATCGCCGCTGCGAGCACCACCGCCCGCAGCGGGGCCGTCTGCCAGACGTGCCGCGCTCCTGCGACGAGTTCGGCGCGCCAGTGCCGTTCGGTCGGCTGCGGACGCGGCTCGGCCACTCGTAACATCGCGATCGCCGTCGCGGCCACGCCGAACGTTGCCGCATCGAGTGCGGCGACCGTCCCGCCACCGGCAACCGAGAACAGTCCGGCGCCCGCCAGGGGGGCGATGAGTTTGCAGCCCTCCTGCAAGGTCATCCGCAGGCCGTTGAGCCGGCCGCGCGCGGCGTCCGGCAGCATGACCGCGAACAGCGCATTCTCGGCTGGATCGATCAGCACGAGGGCCACGCCGTAACAGGTCATGACGGCGTAGAGCAGCCACACCTGCGACGCGCGGTTGACGAACAGCAGCGTCAGCATCACCGCGCCCATCGCGAGATTGCTGACCAGCAGCAGGCGCCGGCGACGCACCCGGTCGGCCACTGCGCCGGCGAGCGGCGCAAGCAGCGACGGCGCGTAGATGCCCACCGCGACAAGGGCGGCTGCTGCGTTGCTACCGGTCAGCGACTTGACCCAGATGCCGGCCACCAGCGTCATTGCGCTGTCGCCCAGGAGCGAGGCCGTGAGGCCGGTCAGGTACAGCCTGGCATTCCGGGTGTCCCGAGCATTGAGCTCAACGGAGGTAGAAGACTTGAGCACACTGCACTCAAGCACAGTGACATGCAAGCAGGCAACACAGACAAGAGTGTCGGAAGCTGCCCTCAGCGACGCAGCGTCAGCCGCGCGTCGGACTCAGCCCGAGTGAGCGCCCGACGAGGCTGCGCTGCCGGGCGGCGAGCGACTCGGCGACGTCGCGGTACGCGCGGGCGGCCGGTGAGTCGGGGTCGCTCAGCACGACCGGAATGCCTTCGTCGCCGCCCTCGCGTACGCGCTGGTCAATCGGTACCTGGCCGAGCAGCGGCACCCGAGTGCCGGTCGATGCGGCCAACGAGTCGGCCACCGCCTGACCGCCGCCGCTGCCGAACAGTTCCATGCGCGAGCCGTCGGGCAGGTCGAGCCAGCTCATGTTCTCGACGACACCGACGATCTGCTGGTGGGTCTGCAAGGCGATCGAGCCCGCCCTCTCGGCCACCTCACGGGCGGCGAGTTGCGGGGTGGTGACCACGAGCAGCTCGGCGGTCGGGACGAGTTGCGCGACGGAGATGGCGATGTCGCCGGTGCCGGGCGGCAGATCCATCAGCAGGATGTCGAGGTCGCCCCAGAACACGTCGGCGAGGAACTGCTGCAGGGCGCGGTGCAGCATCGGGCCACGCCACACCACCGCGGTGTTGCCAGGCGTGAACATGCCGATCGAGATCACCCGCACGCCGTGCGCCTGTGGCGGCATGATCATGTTCTCGACCTGGGTCGGGCGGCCGGTGACGCCGAGCATGCGCGGCACCGAGAACCCGTAGATGTCGGCGTCCAGAACACCGATCGACAGGCCGCGCGCGGCCAGCGCCACGGCGAGGTTGACCGTCACCGACGACTTGCCGACGCCACCCTTGCCGGAGGAGACCGCGTACACGCGGGTGCGCGAACCGGGCTGCGCGAACGGGATCTCGTTGGTCGGCGCGTCGCCGCGCAACTGCTGTTGCAGCGCGCCACGCTGCGCGTCGGACATGACGCCGAGGGTGACGTCGACACCGCTGATGCCCTCGAGTTGGCTCACCGCGGCCGTGACGTCGCGGGTGAGCTGTTCCTTCATCGGACAGCCGGCCACCGTGAGCAGCACCGAGACGTGCGCGCGGCCGTCGGCTGCAACCTCGACGGAGGAGACCATCTGCAGTTCGGTGATCGGCTTTCGGATCTCGGGATCCAGAACGGTTGCGAGCGCTGAGGTCACGTCGTCGACGGTCGGTAGGGGCACGACTGCGATGGTACGGCCGGGTGGTGCGGTGCCGCGCGTGCAGCGGGTTGGCGACGGCATTATCACGATCCACCGTCAGACCGGGCACCCCTAGGCCACGAAAAAGCAAAATCCGACATGCACAGCTTAGGATCGGCCACTGTGACCCGAGTGAGCCCGCCGATCCGAGCCGCCGACTGGCGGATCACCGTTTGGCGCACCTTCCTGCGGACGCACGGCTCGGTCATCCGCCAACTCGAGCGCGATCTGCTGGCAGCGACGGGCATGCCACTGAGCTGGTACGACGTCCTGCTCCAGTTGGCCGAAGCTCCGCAGCGTCGGCTGCGCATGGCTGAGCTGGCCGACCGGGTCCTGCTCTCGCGCTCAGGACTGACCCGGCTGGTCGACCGGCTGCAGGCAGAGGGCCTGGTCACTCGCGAGCCGTATCCAGGCGACGCGCGCGGCCTGTACACCGTGCTCACGCAGGTCGGTTTCGACCGGCTGCGCGCCGCGTCGCCGACGCACCTCGCCGGCATCCAGGAGCACTGGTTGTCGAGGTTCACCGACGGCGAGTTGCACATGCTGCACGATCTGCTCGGCCGCCTCGACACGGATTTCGGCAATGGCGCAGCGTCGGATGACGGATGCGTCGGCTGAACGAGCCGGAACACGCGCGGCACTGGCCACACCCCACGTTTCCGCGCACCGACCTGCTGCACGCGCGGTATGTCGACTACGCCTTCGGACGGCATCGGCACCCGCAGTACACCTTCGGCGTGGTGACCGAAGGCGTCGAGGACTTTCACTGCCACGGCGAACTGCACCATGCATGGCCGGGCACCGTCAGCATGGTCGACGCGGACACCGTGCACACCGGACAGTCCGGCTCGGACGAGGGTTGGCGTTACCAGGTGCTCTACGCAGACGTCGACCTGGTGCGATCGGTCGCGAGCGAGCTGGGTCGCTCAGGGTCGGCGAGCTTTGCCGAGCCGCTGGTGAGTGACCCGCAGGCGGCCGCCGCGTTGCTGCAGGCGCACCGCGCCGCCGCGTCGGGCGACCGGCTCGCGGCGTCGGAGTACACGCTGCGTGCGGTGCGGCTCCTCGTGCGGCGCCATGCCCGCCGGACCCCGTTCCACGCGACCGGCGCGGACGCCGGTGCGCGCCCGGTTGCCCGATGTGCGGCGCTATTACGCGCCCGGCTGGCTGATCCGCCCAGCATCGAGCAGCTGGCCGAGCTGGCCGGCTGCAGCCCATTCGCGCTCATTCGGGCATTCCGGCGTCATGTCGGCCTGCCACCGCACGCCTACCTCACCCAGTGCCGGATCGATCAGGCCCGGGTGCTGCTCAGCGGGGGCACTGACGTCGCATCGACGGCGCTCGCGGTCGGATTCTCCGACCAGGCGCATCTCACCCGGCATTTCCGGCGCCACGTCGGCGTGCCTCCGGCGCGCTTTGCCCGTGAGCGCAAGAACGTTCAAGAATCCGCTTCGCAGCGCGCCTAACGTCAGCGGCGTGGAATCGCAGAGCCGCCGCGCCGTTGTTCGCGACTCGCTCGGCGTCTCGATCGCCGTGGGTTCCTACGGCGTTGCGTTCGGCGCCGCGTCGGTCGCGTCCGGCCTGTCGGCGCCGCAGACCGCGGTGCTGTCGCTGCTGGCGTTCACCGGGGGAACCCAGTTCGCGGTGGTCGGCGTGGTCAGCGGCGGTGGCACGCTCGTCGCCGCGCTGAGCAGCGGACTGCTGCTCGGAGCCCGCAACACGCTCTACGCCATGCGGCTGGCCCCGCTGCTGCGTGTGCGAGGCGTCCGCCGCCTGGTCGCGGCGCAGGGCACGATCGACGAGACGACGGCGATGGCCGTCGCCCGCGCCGATCCGTCCCTGGCGCGGCTGGCGTTCTGGTCGACGTTCGCCGGCGTATGGGTCTTCTGGAACATCGCGACGATCGTCGGGGCGCTCGGCGCCCAGGCGCTGGGCGACCCGGCGCGCTTTGGCCTGGACGCCGTGATTCCGGCGGCATTCCTGGCACTGCTCGCGCCGCGGCTGCACGCCGGCGCCGTCGAGCGCCGGGTGGCGGCCGGTGCGGCGCTGATCGCGCTCGTGCTCATCCCGTTCACCCCGCCGGGAGTGCCGATCCTCGCCTCGTCGGCCGCGCTGCTCCTCGCCGGGATCACGCCGCGGCGCCCAGAAGACCGCGAGTTGTCATACGTTGCGCGGCTGACCGCACGCCGAAGGTATGACAAGTCGCAAGAGGACGGGATGCAATGAACCTCTGGGCACTTGTCATCTCGACCGTCGCCGGCTGCTATGCGCTCAAGCTCGCGGGCTACCTGGTTCCGGCCCGGCTACTCGACATGCCACGGATCCGCCGCCTCGTCGAGCTCCTGCCGGTCGCCCTGCTGGCGGCACTCGTCGTCGTCGAGGCGGTGGGCAACGGGGAGAGCATCGACCTGAACGGGCCGCGGTTGGCCGGGTTCGCGGTGGGCGCCGTGGCCGTGTGGCGTCGAGCGCCGTTCATGGTCGTCGTGGTAGCCGCGGGAGCGACGGCCGCACTGATCCGGCTCGCGTCGTAACGGCCGCGGCCCGGGCGACGTGAAGCGGGCGGTCGGCCAAAGGCAGGGTAGGCGGGCTTGCCGACCAATGCGCGGCGCCCCTGCTCATGATCATCTCTGCTGATTCCGCGGCCAGTGCCAGTTTCGGCAGAGATGATCATGAGGTTTGTCGCGCTGCACCGCGGCATGTGGCCCGAACCGGTGTGGCGCTGCGCTATGCCGTCCACAGGCCTTAGTTTCGTGCTGGACTCCGCTAGGGGAGGCGACATGACCGTTTCGAACGCGCCCGCCGACGCTGCCGGCGTCGCGGTTCGGGTGCGCGGTCTGGTCAAGTCCTACGGCGAGTTGCGCGCGGTCTCGGGCATCGACTTCGACATCGCGCACGGCGAGGTGTTCGCACTGCTCGGGCCGAACGGCGCCGGAAAGACCACCACCGTCGAGATTCTGGAGGGCTACCGCCGCCGCGACGAGGGCGAAGTCGCCGTACTCGGCCTCGATCCCGGCCGGGACCGGACGGAGTTGAAGGCGCGCATCGGCATCGTGCTGCAGGAAAGTGGCGTCGATCGCTACCTGACCGTGGCCGAGACGATCGCCATGTACTCGGCATGCTTCCCGCATCCACGCCCGGTCGACGAGGTGATCGAGCTGGTCGGCCTCGACGGCAAACGCGACAGCCGCGTGGTGAAACTGTCGGGCGGTCAGCAGCGCCGGCTCGACGTCGCGATCGCCCTTGCCGGTGATCCCGAATTGCTCTTCCTCGACGAGCCGACAACGGGCTTCGACCCGTCGGCCCGGCGCGAGGCGTGGCACGTGATCAAGAGCCTTGCCGAACTGGGCAAGACCGTTCTGCTGACCACGCATTACATGGACGAGGCGCAGAACCTGGCCGACCGCGTCGCGGTCGTGGCGGCCGGGCGCATCGTCGCGTCCGGCCCCCCGGACACGCTGGGCGGACGCGACACGGCCCACGTGACCGTGCGCTATCGCGTTCCCGCGGGCACGGCCCCGCCGGCCGATCTCGGCGCTGCGCCCGACACAGACGGCGCGGTCGAATTCGCGCCGGACGACCTGGCCAGGGCCCTGCACCGGCTCGCCGGCTGGGCCATCGAGCATGACGTCGCGCTGGACGATCTGCAGATCCTGCGCCCGTCGCTCGAGGACGTGTACCTCGAACTCACCGCAGACGATGCGGATGGCGCCGGCGCAGGTGGTTCGCGATGAGCACCGTCGCGTTGACCGCGTTGCAGGTGAAGTACGTGAACAAGGCCTTCTGGCGCAATCCGGCCGCAGCCTTCTTCACGTTCGCGTTCCCGCTGATGTTCCTCGTGATCTTCACCGCGCTGCTGGGCAGCGGCCACGTGCGTATCGGCGGGCGCGTGGTGCACCAGTCCACCTACTACGTAGCCGCGATGGCTTCGTTCGCGGTGATCACCGCCTGCTACAACAACATCGCCGTCAGCCTGTCGTTCCAGCGCGATGCGGGCATCCTCAAGCGCACGAACGGCACTCCGTTGCCGGCAGTCGCGTACCTCTCCGCGCGGATTCTGCATGCTCTGCTCGTCGCGGTGCTGCTTGTGGCGATCACCGTCGCGTTCGGCAAGGCCTTCTACGACGCCGAGATCCCGTCCGGTGCGACGCTCGTACGGTTCCTGGTGATGCTCGTGGTCGGCGCGGCCTGTTTCTGTGCCCTGGGCGTTGCGGTCACCGCGGTCATCCCGAACGAGGACGCCGCCGTCCCCATCGTCAATGCCACGATCCTGCCGCTGCTGTTCCTCTCCGGGATCTTCATCCCGCTGGGCGACGATGCGCCGGAGTGGATCCGCTGGGTCGCGCGGATCTTCCCGGTCAAGCATTTCGCGGACGGCATGCAGGCCGGCTTCCTCGGCACCACGTTTCACTGGAGCGACGTGCTGGTCGTGGCGGCCTGGGGGGTGGCAGGACTCGTCCTGGCGACCAGGTACTTCAGCTGGGAGCCCCGTATCTAGGCCGGTCCTCGCCGGCATCGCGCGCGATGTCGATCCGGCCGAGTTCGGCACGCAGGAAGTCGCGCGTGACGACATCGCCGAGCGCGAGGCGTACCGCGGCGAGTTCGCGCGCCACGTACTCGAGATCAGCCTTGGCCTGCCTGGTCTGGCTGCGGTCCTGATCGAGATTGACCCGGTCGCGGTCGTCCTGGCGGTTCGTGGCGAGCAGGATCAGCGGCGCGGAGTAGGCGGCCTGCAGCGACAGGATCAGCGTGAGGAACAGGAACGCGTAAGGGTCCCAGCGCAGGTCCTTCGGCGCGAACACGTTCCAGCCGATCCACATGATGATGACGATCGTCTGGACGATCAGGTAGCGGCCGGTGCCGAGGAAGCGGGCGATCTTCTCGGTCAGCTGGCCGAATGCCTCCGGGTCGTAGCGCAGGGCCGGACCACGCCGCGGCTCGCGGGGCTGGTCGATCCGGTCGCGACGCTCAGCCATGACTGGCCGGCCCGGCTGTGTCGGCGGCAGCCGCGTCGATGTCACGCCAGTCCTCGGGCAGGAGGTGATCGAGGACGTCGTCGACAGACACGGCACCGAGCAGTCGGTCGTTCTGGTCAACGACCGGGGCAGCGACCAGGTTGTAGGTCGCGAGATGCCGGGTGACCTCGGCGATCGCGGTACCAGGACGCAGCGCCGCGGGGTCCTTGTCGGCGAGGCCGCTGACGAGCGTCGCCGGCGATTCGCGCAGCAGCCGCTGGATGTGAACCGTGCCTAGGAACTTGCCGGTGGGCGTCGACTGAGGCGGGCGCACCACGAAGACCTGGGCGGCCAGGGCCGCGGAGAGATCCGGATTGCGCACGAGAGCTAGCGCCTCGGCCACCGTGGCATCGGGCAGCAGGACCACCGGCTCGCTGGTCATCAGGCCGCCCGCGGTGTAGTCGGCGTAGGTCATCAACCGGCGCACGGGCTCGGCCTCGGTGGGTTCCATCAGCTTGAGCAGACGTTCCTGCTCGGCCGCGGTCATCTCGCCGAGCAGGTCGGCGGCGTCGTCGTCGTTCATCGCCTCGAGGACGTCGGCGGCGCGCTCGTCCTCGAGCGAGGTGAGCAGGCTGACCTGGTCGTCCTCGGGCAACTCCTCGAGCACGTCGGCGAGGCGCTCGTCGTCGAGCGCGACGGCCACCTCGCGGCGGCGTTTGTCGGGCATGTCCTGCAAGGCCGCCGCGACGTCGGCCGGGCGCATTCCGGCAAGCACGGCCAGCAGCGTGTCGGTGCCCTGGCTCGACTCGGACAGTGACAGCCCGTCGACCTCATCCCAGTCGACCTGAAACAGCTCGCCACGGCGCCGGGTGATGCGACCGCCGCCGCCGCGCACTCCGAGCCGGGTGATCTCCCAGTCGTCGATGCGGTTCTGCTCCATGCCGGCGTCGACGATGTGGACGCGCCGCCCGTCCTCGCTGATCGTCACGGTGCGGTCGAGGAGCTCGCTGAGCACGAGCAGTTCGCTCTGCCTTCGCTCGAATCGCTTCATGTTCACGGTGCCCGACGAGAGCACGACGGCGTCGTTCTCGATGCGGGTGACCCGGCCCATCGGGACGAAGATGCGGTGGCGGTGCAGCAGTTCGACCACCAGGCCGAGGACGCGCGGGGGCTGGCGCCCGACGCGCAGGGTAGCCACCGCATCACGCACACGCCCGAGCTGATCGCCGTTCGGATCGAATACGCCGATGCCCGCGAGGTGGGCGACGAACACCCTCGAGGCTGGACTCACGGGTGAAGATTAGTCGCCATGACGGTGGATTCACGCGATCTGGTGTCTCGCGCCTGTCAACGTGCCGGGCCGTCGCTGGCACGATGGCGCCCGTGACCCCGGGCGCGGACCGTCGAACCGCCGAGAGCCTGGCGCCGCCGCCGCCGTTCGATGCCCTGTTGCTGGTGATTGCGCTGACCGGCGTCTCGTTCTCGGGGCCGCTCATGGCGGCCACCGCCGCTCCGGCGTTCGCGATCTCCTTGTGGCGCAACGCGATCGGTGCCGGGGTGGCCGCGTCGGTGGTGATTGCGCGAGGCTTGCGTGAAATCCGCCGATTGAGTGCCCGTACCTGGGCAACGGCCGGTCTCGCGGGCGTGGCGCTCGCCGCACACTTCGCCACCTGGGTGCCCAGCCTCACCATGACCACGGTCGCGTCGGCGACGGCGCTCGTATGTACGCAGCCGATCTTTACCGGGCTCATCGCGCATTTGCTCGGTCGGGCGCTGCCGCGTGCCGCGTGGGCGGGCATCGTCGTCGCAACTCTGGGCGCGGCGCTGATCACCGGCGCCGACCTGCACCAGTCGGCCAGGGCGCTCGGCGGCGACCTGCTCGCAATCGCCGGCGGGTTGGGCGCAGCGGCGTACGTGACCATCGGCGCGGCGGCACGCACCCGGATGACGACGTCCAGCTACACGGCGGTCTGCTACGCCACGTGCGCCGGGCTGCTGCTTGCCGCCTGCTTGATCGGACGGGTGCAGATCGTCGGTTTCTCCGGCAATGCGTGGTTGAAGATCCTGCTCGTCACCGTCTGCGCGCAACTGCTCGGACACAACCTGATCAACGTCGTGCTGCGATCGACGAGCCCGACGGTCGTCGCCCTGGCGCTGCTGTTCGAGACGCCTGGGGCCGCGCTCGTCGCGTACCTCTGGCTGCATCAGCGCCCGCCGCTCTCGGCGGTGCCGGGGCTGGTGCTGCTGTTCGTGGGCCTGGTGCTTGTCGTCCGCGTCCGGGGCCAGGATGTCCCGGTCGAGGCGATCGACTAGGCCGACTGTCGCGCAAGGTCGCGGGTTAGCAACGAGATTGGCGAGACGGACGGTTGAGCCTTCCCAATCGCGCCCGCGTACCGCAAGATGACTCCGGCCGCAGCGACGAAGGTGGGACGCGCTCCCGGCCGTGCGCGCCCGCCGATCGGTGGGCGTCGATCGCGTTTCTTGCTGCGAAGATCCGCAGCGAAAGGAGCACAACACATGGGGAAATCCCGCGCGTACAAGTGGACCGCGACCGCCGCGGCCACCTTCGGGTTGGCCGCATTCGCAGTGGCCGCGACTGGATCACCGTCCGGGGCCAGCCCGACACTGCCGCTCGATCACTATGCATTCCAGGCTCCGGAGAGCGCTTTCCTTCCGGCCGGTTCGGTCGCCAACGGCGATATCGCCTGCAAGCGCCCGGCGCCCGACAACCGCGAATCGACGCAACTGCATTGCCCCACCCCGCAGCAGATGCGAACGGCCTACGGCATTGACCAGGTGACCAACCAGGGCCAGGGCCAGACGATCGTGCTGGTCGACTCGTTCGGCAGCCCCACCGCCGCGCAGGACGTCGCTTTCTTCGCGCAGACCTTTGGCTTGCCGGCGCCCGACTTCGAGCAGGTCTTCCCGAACGGCAAGCCCGGTTACCTCGACGGCGACGGCAAGGCGAGCGGGCACGGTTCGGCCCAGAACGGCCCCAATTCCGCCGAAGGCTGGGCCGGTGAGGCCAACCTCGACGTGCAGTGGGCATTTGCGATGGCTCCCAAGGCGCACCTCGTCCTGCTCTCGACCAACACGGCCGAGACGCAGGGCGTTCCTGGCCTTCCGGCCGCGATGAGCGCCATCGACTGGGCGATCAACAAGTACCCGGCGGGAACCGTCTTCTCGATGTCATTCGGCACCGACGAGTCCGCGTTTGCCGGGGCGGCCAAGCAGCAGTTCGCCAAGTTCGACGAGACGTTCAAGCGTGGCCTGGCCAAGGGCGACACGTTCCTCTCCTCCTCCGGAGACAACGGCTCGCAGGGCGTCGAACGCTCGCACCGCCAGTCCACGGTTTCGCCTGACCCGCAGGTCAGCTACCCGAACGTCTCGCCGTACGTGACCTCGGTCGGCGGCACCCAGAAGCAGATCGGCTGGACCTGGAACCCGACCGGCCCCGACGTGCCCATCGCGGCCGACGGCTCGCGCACGCCGGCGTGGTGGGACTGGACGACCGGCGGCAACTCCGAAGCGGTCGGCAACGAGCCGGGCTTCGGGCTCGTCACCGGCGGCGGCGTGTCGGACATCTACCCGCGGCCGAGCTACCAGGACAGCGTGGCGTCCGTCGTCGGAGCGCATCGCGGCACGCCCGATCTCGCCTGGAACATGGCCATCAACGGCGGGGCGCTGACCTACCGGTCCTACTACCCGGGTGTCGACGGTCCGCCGAGTTGGGTTCTGTTCGGCGGAACCTCGGCGTCCTCGCCGCAGGTCGCGGGCGTGGTCGCACTGGCCAACGAGGCCCGCAAGCAGGCCGGCAAGGGGCCGATCGGCGAGCTGAACAAGGCGATCTACTCGCCGAGCTTCAGCAAGTCGGTCGCGTTCCGTGACGTGACGCCGCAGACGTACGGCACCGTTGCGTCCGGCAACCTGCACTCCAACCAGGTGTGGGACATCACCCCGGGCCAGCCGGTGGCGCTGGACGCTGTTCCCGGCTACCCGACGACGACCGGGTACGACCTGACGACGGGGTTCGGCTCGCCGTTCGGTCCGGGCTTCGTGAGCGAGATCGTCAAGCAGTAGGACGCCCAGAAGTGGCGCCGGTGACCTGCCTCCGATCAGCGGTCACCGGCGCCGCGTCTGTGACACCGCGGACACGCGGGTGCCGTCAAGGGCGCGAAGTGGCATCCTGCCTGCCTATGAGCGACTCGCTGCGTCCGCGCCGTTCCTGTCTCGCCGTTCCGGGCAGCAGTCCCCGTTTCCTGGAGAAGGCCAAGGGCTTACCGGCCGACCAGGTATTCCTTGACCTCGAGGACGCCTGCGCCCCGCTCGTCAAGCCCGAAGCGCGCAAGAACATCGTTTCCGCGCTGAACGAGGGTGGCTGGGGCGACAAGATCCGCGTCGTGCGGGTCAACGACCTCACGACGCACTGGACGTACCGCGACGTCGTCGAAGTCGTCGAAGGCGCCGGGCAGAACCTGGACTGCATCATGCTGCCCAAGGTGCAAGACGCTGCGCAGGTGCAGTGGCTCGACTTCACACTCACCCAGATCGAGAAGACGATGGGCTTCGAGGTGGGGCGCATCGGCATCGAGGCACAGATCGAGAACGCGCAGGGCCTGATCGCCGTCAACGAGATCGCGCAGGCGTCACCGCGGGTCGAGACGATCATCTTCGGGCCGGCCGACTTCATGGCGTCGATCAACATGAAGTCGCTGGTGGTGGGTGAGCAGCCGCCCGGATACGACGTCGGCGATGCCTATCACCACATCCTGATGTCGATCCTGATGGCGGCGCGTGCCAACGACAAGCAGGCCATTGACGGGCCATACCTGCAGATTCGCGACGTCGACGGGTTCCGCCGGGTGGCGTCGCGGTCGGCTGCCCTTGGCTTCGACGGCAAGTGGGTGCTGCATCCCGGGCAGATCGACGCCGCCAACGAGGTTTACGCCCCGTCGCAAGAGGACTACGACCATGCCGAGCTCATCCTCGACGCCTATGACTACTTCACGTCCGAGGCCGGTGGGGCGAAGGGTTCGGCGATGATCGGCGAAGAGATGATCGACGAGGCGTCCCGCAAGATGGCGCTGGTCATCGCCGCCAAGGGGCGCGCCGCCGGCCTGGCGCGCACGTCGTCGTTCACGCCGCCCGAGGACTAGGACCTGTCCCATGGACCTGCACCTGGCCGGGGCACGCGCAGTCATCACTGGCGGCAGCCAGGGGTTGGGCCTGGCTATCGCGCACCGTCTGGCGAAGGAGGGCGCCCACATCGGGCTCATCGCCCGCAACGCCGAACGGCTCGCGGCGGCGCAGAGCGAGGTCGCCAAGCGCGGCGGCATGGTTGTGACCTTCGCTGTCGACGTGTCCGATTCGTTCGGACTGCGTGCCGCCGTCGACGAGATCGCCGCCGAACTCGGCGGCCTCGACCATGTCGTCGCGAACGCAGGCGGCACCGTCGGCGGCGACATCCTCGGCACGCCGCCCGAGCAGGTTGCCAGCAATCTCGCCGGCACCCTCGCGCTCAACGTCGTCCACGCGGCGGCACTGATCAGCGCGGCCGTCCCGCACATGGTGACCGGTGGCTCCGCGGTCGTCATCTCGTCGGTCAGCGCGCTGCGCGCGACGCCGCGATCCACCTACGCAACCGCCAAGGCAGCCGAGATCAGCCTCGCGGTGAACCTTGCGCACGAGCTTGCGGCGCAGTCGATCCGGGTCAACGCCGTCACTCCGGGATCGCTGCTCATCGACGGCGGGGGCTGGGATGAGTTCCGGCAATGGCATCCGGAGGACTACCGCGACTGGGTCGCCGCCGAGTTCCCATGGGGACGCCTCGGCACGGCCGACGAGGTGGCCGACGTGGTGGGCTTCCTGCTCTCCGATCGTGCCTCGTGGATCACCGGCACGAACATTGCGGTCGACGGTGGTCAGGGCCGTCCGAGCGTGCGATCGTTCCCGACCCGCCCGCCGGACTGACCCAGGCTGGCGCGCGTAGCGCTTTGCCGCTTGGATAGCAATCCGTCCGGTCGTCGCTTCTAAGTTAGGAAATCCTTTATGCGCAGGTCCTGGTGCGCAGGCGTCGCCTGCGCGTCCGTCACTGCTTTGCTGCTGGCCGGCTGCACGTCCAGTTCCAAGAAGAACGGGCAGACGCCCGCAACGGGCACGTCCACCGCCATCTCGGCCGCCGATAGCGGCGACAACGCGACGCTCGACCCGAAGAGCCTCGTGCCGCAGATGTTCGCAGCCGTGAAGGCGGCCAGCAGTTTTCACGTCGTCGGCAGCGGCAAGGACAACGACGGGACGCCGTTCGAACTTGACGTTCATTTCGGCGGCGGCGGAGGTTCGGGGCACTTCTCCGAGGGCGCCACGCGATTCGATCTCGCCGGACACGCGGGCGACATCTACGTCAAGACCTCGGCTGCGGCGTGGAAGGCGACGATCGGCAACAAGCCCGGTGTCGACGGCTTGGCCTCGACGCTGGCCGCGCACTGGGTCAAGGTTCCGAGCGCGAACGCCAACTTCGCACAGCTCGCCCAGTACGTCGACAAGGATGCGTTCGTGACGTCGTTCTCGCAGAGCGCGGCAACCGGTTCCGGTCCGTTCGAGAAGTCGGGCACCGGTGCCGTCGAGGGCACCGCCGCGGTCGTCTTCACCGACACGAAGGACCAGAGCAAGATCTATGTCGCCGCGCACGGCGCGCCGCTGTTGCTCAAGGTCGAGGGAGCGCCCAGCGACGGCGGTGGCGGGCTGGCATTGAGCGAGTACAACAAGCCGTTCGCGCCGAACCTGCCATCGGCTGATCAGGTGATCGACTACGCCACCGTCGTCAGGTAACCCGCCAGCTTTCCGCGAATTGTCATTCCTTCAGCGGTCGGTCGAGCCGCGAAGGTATGACAACTCGCGAAGGTGGGTGGACCGCGGCTATGCGGTGACCTTGGCCTGCGAGCCGACTATGGCGTGATAGGTCGCACCGGCGATCGCCGCTCCGACAATGGGCGCGACCCAGAACAGCCACAGTTGCCCGATTGCCCAGCCGCCGGCATACAGCGCCGGGCCGGTCGAGCGAGCCGGGTTCGCCGACATGTTCGTCACCGGGATGCCCACCAGATGCATGATCGTCAGCGTGAAACCGATTGCCAGCGGCCCGAACCCGGCAATCGCCCGGGCGTCGGTGGCGCCGATGATCGCGTAGAGGAAGATCGCGGTGAGCACGATCTCGACGAGCAGGCAGGCGCCGAGGTTGTAGCCCGAAGGGGAGTGGCTGCCGTACCCGTTCGCGGCGAATCCGCTCTTGTGCGCGGAGAAACCCTTCTGCCCGGACGCCACCCCGAACAGGACGGTAGCCGCGACGATTGCCGCGATGACCTGGGTGACGATGTAGGCGATCACGTCCGAGCAGGGGAACCGTCTGGCGATGGCAAGGCCGATCGTCACCGCGGGATTGAAGTGGCCTCCGGAGATCGCGCCCACGGCGTAGGCCATCACGACTACGGCGACACCGAATGCCACGGCGACGCCCAGGTAGTCGATGCCTTTGTTCCCGGCGTCCAGTACTGCGGCGCCGCAGCCGACGAACACGAGGACGAACGTGCCGAGGAACTCGGCCCCGAGTCGCTGGCGAAGTGCTGCGGACATGGATGACCTCCGGCGAGACGACACACAAGATCCACTTGGCTACCGAGCGCTCTAATTGACCCACAGATGCCGAGCATCTGTAAGTGGGACGCGCCGCACTGCGTGAACTGGGCGCTTTGTCCGACGGCTGAGAGTCATCTCACCGCCGGATCTGGTAGGCGTCCGCGCGAGATCGGGCCGATACTTCGGGGTAACTTCCCGGCCCCGAGGAGCTACCTGATGGCCCGCCTAGCCCAGACCGCTGGTCTCACCGAGTTCCAGTCGGAGATCCTCGCGACCGTCAAGACCTTCGTGGACAAGGAGATCCTGCCCTACGCCACCGAACTCGAGCACAAGGACGAGTTCCCCGACGCGATCGTCGACGGGATGAAGGAGATGGGCCTGTTCGGGCTGACGATCGCAGAGGAGTACGGCGGGCTGGGCGAATCGCTGCTGACCTACGCGCTCGTCGTGGAGCAGATCGCCCGCGGCTGGATGTCGATCTCGGGCGTGATCAACACCCACTTCATCGTGGCGTACATGATCGCGCAGCACGGCACCGACGAGCAGAAGCAACGGCTGCTGCCGCGGATGGCCACCGGCGACTTGCGCGGCGCGTTCTCGATGAGCGAGCCCGAGTGCGGCTCGGACGTCGCCGCGATCAAGACCCGCGCTGCATTCGATAACGGTGAGTTCGTACTGGACGGCCAGAAGATGTGGCTGACCAACGGTGCCCGGGCCGGTGTGGTCGCCACGCTGGTACGTGACGAGCAGGGTGCCGAGTCCGTCTACAAGAACATGACCACCTTCCTGATCGAGAAGGAGCCAGGCTTCGGCGAGACGCGTGCCGGCCTGACGATCCCCGGCAAGATCGACAAGATGGGTTACAAGGGCGTCGAGACGACCGAGATGGTGCTCGACGGCGTGCGGGTGCCGGCGTCCTCGGTGCTCGGTGGCGAGGCGGGCCGGGGTCGCGGCTTCTACCAGATGATGGATGGAGTCGAGGTGGGCCGCGTGAACGTCGCCGCGCGCGCCTGCGGCATTTCGATCCGGGCGTTCGAACTCGCGGTCGCCTACGCGCAACAGCGCCGCACGTTCGGCAAGCAGATCGCCGACCATCAGGCCATCGCGTTCAAGCTCGCCGAGATGGCGACGAAGGTCGAGGCGGCGCACCTGCTCATGGTGAACGCAGCGCGACTGAAGGACGCCGGCGAGCGCAACGACGTCGAAGCCGGCATGGCGAAGTTGCTCGCGTCGGAGTATTGCGCCGAGGTCACCCAGGAGTCGTTCCGCATCCACGGTGGGTACGGCTACTCCAAGGAGTACGAGATCGAGCGGCTCATGCGCGAGGCGCCGTTCCTGCTCATCGGCGAAGGCACGTCCGAGATCCAGAAGACGATCATCAGCCGGGGCCTGCTGCGCGAGTATCGCGCGACCTGACGCCCAGTTCCGTCCGGTACCGGTCATGGGCTGCATGACCGGTAAGTGCCCGGTGCGATACTTCGTCGGTGCGTGCCTTTTGTCTGGCATTGATCGCGCTGCTGGGCCTGCTCGGCCTCGTCGGCTGCTCGTCGACGACCTCCGGCGGCGGTGACGGCAGCCGCGATCCGTCAGGCCCGAGCTCGTCGACCGCGCAGTCGAGTTCGAGCACTCCGGCCTCGCCGAGCACGTCGTCTTCGTCGTTGTGTGCAGAGCCTGCGGTGACCGCGCGGGGTGCGCCGTTCTGCTACGAACTGCCGGCCGGGTTCGTCGACAACTCGACGCTCAAGACCTACGGCGGGGGCTGGCGGTACAAGACGCTGATCTCGACCGGTCGGTTCGACCTTGTCGAGGTGCTCGGCGGCAAGCTGCCGTTCGACAGCAGCGGTTACACCGACGCGCAGTTGCGTGCGTATGCCGATCCGCGCCGGTTCCACCCCGGCGACGCCGGGCTGCTGCACGTGACGAGCCTGCGCCCGACGAGCGTCGCCGGGTCGCGGGCCTACCAGCAGACCGCGGCCAACACCGACGGTGCCCAGTTGCAGGCCTACTTCGTGTTTCACGGGACGAGTGAGATCTACATCCAGTGCGAGTACCGCGACGAGCCGGATGTGGCCAAGACAGGCTGCCAGTCGGTGCTCTCGTCGATCCAGATCCTCACCCTGAGTTGAGCCGGAGTCGATCAGACGTGCAGCGGGTCGGCGCGCAGCATCTGCTTGGCGTCGGCGAGTGGATCGCGCGCCTGGCCGAGCAGCGACGAGGTCACCGACACGTGCGCCCGAGCCGCCGCCACCAGCAGGTAATTGCCGACGAGTACGAGCAGGACCACGCCGACGGCCGCTGCGACCAGCGCCGAGCGCGTGTCGCCGATGAAGAAACCCCAGCTGTGGCCGCCCTTCGGCCCGTTGGGGAAGTTGCCGATCGACACACCGTGCGCCTTCGTGCCGTTGTCGAACGTCTGCGGGACGTACCGATACCAGATCGGCAGCGTGATCAGCGAGGCCAACGTGAGCCACAGCGTGACGACCACGGTGTGCAGCACGAACAGCGGAACCCACAGCGCGACGATCAGCACGGCATCGCGTCGCGTGGCGGGATCCTTGAGGTGTGCGCGCAGGCGCGCACGCAGCTGTGTCTCGTGATGTGTGCGGTACGGCGAGGGGATCGGCGCTGCGCCGACCAGGCCCACGCGTCGGCGCTCGATGTTGGCCATGCCGCGCATCGTGGCCAGGGCGAACGCCGCGACCGGCAGGCCGAGCCACATGATGCCGAGCGTCAACCCGCAGGCAAGCAGGGTGAATCCGATCGAGAACCAGAGCGAGCCGACGAACAGCCACCCGAACAGGTACCCCAACGACGCCCAGGGCGCCGCGCAGAACAGCAGGCTGATGGGATTGCGCATACGCAGCCGAGACGGAGTCACGACACGTCCTTGAGCAACTTCTCGATTGACGCGAGACGAAGATCGAAGCTCGCCAGCTGGGCGCGGATGTCGGTCTGTGCCGATGCCGCCTCCTCGGCCAGCCTGCGGTAGCCGGCGAGGGCCACGGCATCGGCGCGGTGGCGCTGCAGCCGGTAGTAGGAGACCGTGATCGCCGCGATGCCGCCGATCACGATCAAGACGATGCCGATCGAGATGATCGCGCCAGTCATGACGGTGTACCTTCCCTCGACTCTCGGTGCGCGTCGGCCGCGCGGACTGCTTCACGAACCGTATCGACGGTGATGTGCACGTCGAAGTCGGTGAGCTCGTAGTACTTCATCGCCCGGCCGCTGTCGGACAGTTCGAGCTGGCCGACGACGAGGCCGGCCCGCTCCAGCCGTTCCAGATGCAGGTAGAGCAGCGGACGCGACAGCCCGAGCCGACGGGCCAGCTCGCTCACATGCACCCGTCCGTCGGCCAGCGCGTCGATGACCCGCAGCCGTTGCGGATGCCCGATGGCTGTGAGCAATGCGAGCAACTCCTTGTCGTCCAGAGCGGGCCTCCTATCACCTGTCAGACGAGACTGACATATGACGGGCCGACGCCGCAACTCCCTTTCAGGGGACACGTCGTCGGGGCGGTCAGGACGCCCGCGCACGTGTCGGGTGGGAACACGGGCGGCCGGCCTCTTCTTGGGGTCACTGCTGTAATCGATTGCAACGAAAACCTCGACCGGCATCCGGTGTTCGCCAGACGGCCGCGTCGCAGGCATCCTGTTCGCTGTCGCTGGGTCATGATCAAGTCGAGAGAGTGTGGCCATCTCGCCGTTGACAAGTTGCCGATGTCTACCGCAGACTGCCATTTGTAATCGATTCCAACATCTTTCATCAACCGCCCGAGAGCCTCGTGGAGTGACACTTGACGCCGATCCGTCCGACGCTTGCCGAGGTGGCCAAGCGTGCCGGCGTGTCGGTCGCTTCGGCCTCGCGAGCGTTGAACGGGGGATCGGCGAGTCCCGCCGTCGCCGCTCGGGTGCGCCGCGCCGCCGACGAACTCGGATATGCGATCGACGCGACTGCGCGATCGCTGAAGATGGGACGCACCGAGCAACTCGCCTTCGCGGTGGCCGACCTCGGCAACCCGGTTTACGTCGCGATGATGCGCGCCATCGAGGGGGTGGTGAGCGCCGCCGGGTTTCGCCTGGTCGTGTCGTCCACCGGCTCGAAGCCGGCCGACGAGATCGACGTCCTGCGCGGCCTCAACCGCGGCTACGTCGACGGACTCATCCTCGTCCCGCTTCGCATCACTGACGAGGTGATCGACGAGATCGGCCGCGTTCGCTTTCCGGTGGTGGTGATCGGCACCCTTCCGGCGGGTGTCGAGATCGACAACGTGCGGGCCAACTCCCCGCGCGGCGTGGGCCTCGCGGTCGCGCATCTCGCGGAGGGCTATCGGCATGCGATCGGCTTCGTGAACGGTCCGGTCGACACGGTGCCCGGGCGCAACCGGGCGCGCGGCTTCCATAGAGCCATGACCAAACTCGGTCGCGAAGTGAGTGCGCGCCAGACGATTGCGGCAAGCGACTTCACCCATGACGCCGGCGAGAAGGCGGCCGGTGCGCTGCTCACCCACTACCGGCCGGATGCGATCGTCTGCGCCAACGACCTGCTCGCCATCGGTGCCCTGCGGGCATTGCGCGCACAGGGCCTGCGCGTTCCCGAGGACGTAGCGGTCGTCGGAATGGACGACACCGAACTGGCCGAGTTCGCGACGCCCGGGCTGACCAGCGTCTCGCTGGGGTCGGAGGAACGCGGCCGGCTCGCCGCGACCATGTTGCTCGACCGGCTCGGTGACCCGCACCGCAGGGCCAGCCGGGTCACGGTGCAGCCAGAGCTTGTGCTGCGCGAATCGAGCGCTCCCCGCAGGCGGAGCCGATGACCGTGACTCGCGTCGACCCGACGCCGACCCTGACCGAACCGGCAACCAGATCGGGCGCGGGCAGCCGTCGAGTTGCCGCGCGGCGCGCATGGATTCTGCTGCTGCCGGCGCTGCTTCCGGTGCTCGTGCTGAGCGTCTACCCGCTGGCCCGTGGCGTCTACCTCGGATTCACCGACTCGCACGCCGGGCTCGACGTCGCGACTCACTTCACCGGCTGGGACAACTTCACCCGGCTGTGGCACAACCACCTGTTCATCGATTCCTTCCGCATCGGCCTGGAATGGGCGGCCTCGGTCACCGTCCTGCAGGCGTTACTCGGACTCGGACTTGCGCTGCTGCTGAACGAGGATCTGCGGTTGCGCTGGCTGGCGCGCACGCTCGCGGTCATCCCGTGGGCGATGCCACCGGTGATCATCGCGATCATGTGGCGCCTGCTGCTCGACCCGACGGTCGGCGCCCTGGACGAGGGCATCCGCCGGCTGCACCTCGGCGGTGGTGGCTTCAACCTGCTCGGCAGCTTCAACACCGCCCTGCCGACGGTGATCGCCATCGGGGTCTGGGTCGGCATGCCGCAGACGACGGTGGTGTTGCTGGCCGGTCTGCAGTCGGTGCCGAAGGAACTCTACGAAGCGGCCGCGGTCGACGGCGCGGGTGCGTGGTCACGGTTCCGCCGGATCACGTTGCCCCAGTTGGTGCCGACGATGGCCGCGATCACGTCGCTGAACTTCATCTGGAACTTCAACTCGTTCGGGCTCGTGTACGTGCTCACCGCCGGAGGTCCGGGCGGGAAGACGATGCTGCCGATGCTGTACGCGTACAAAGAGGCTTTCGGATACGGCAACTTCGGCTATGCCGCGGCCATGGCGGACGTGATGGTCATCGTCATCGTCGGGCTGATGCTGTTCTTCCTACGCTCCCGCCTGCGCAGGGAGGTCTGATGAGGCGCGTGTCGGCCCGCGGCCGGGCCGTGCGAGGCGGCCAGTACGTCGCTCTGTGCGCGTACCTGCTCTTCCTCGGTTTCCCCTTGCTGTGGTTGATCTCGGTGTCGCTGAAGGGCCCGCGCGAACTCGTCTCGATTCACCCCAGCCTGATTCCCAGGCACATCGTGTGGAAGAACTTCGCCGATGCGCTGAACAGCCAGGCGCTCGTACGTTCTGCGGGCAACAGCCTGGTGGTGTCGGTGGCCAGCATGGTGCTGGTGACGATCGTCGCGGTGCCGACTGCATATGCGCTCACCCGGTTCACCCACCGGATGCGCACCGCCGCCTCGGTATGGATCCTGATCAGCCAGGTCTTCCCGGTGATCCTTATCGTCATCCCGGTATTCCTGATCCTCAAGACGCTGCACCTGCTCGACAATCTCGGCGGCCTCACGTTGATCTACCTGGTGTGGACGCTGCCATTCGCCCTGTGGATGCTCATGGGCTTCGTCGCGGCCATCCCGCGCGAGCTCGAAGAGGCGGCCGAGGTCGACGGTGCGGGCCAGTTCCGCGTGGTGTTCAGCGTTGTGCTGCCGTTGCTCGCCCCTGGAATCGTCGCCACGGCGCTGTTCAGCTTCATCTCCTGCTGGAACGAGTTCTTCTTCGCACTCGTACTGATCCAGGACCCCCATAAGGAGACCATCTCCCTCGCGCTGGCCAAGTACGTCGGCACCGAGGGCCTTATCCAACTCGGGCCGCTGGCCGCCGGATCCCTGATGGCGACCGTGCCGAGCCTGGTGTTCTTCGCGTTCATGCAACGCCGACTGACCTCCGGACTGCTTGCCGGTTCGGTCAAGGGGTGAAGCGCCTCTCGCGCCCGTGAGGCGCCTTCACCCGAACGACCCAGCGGAGCACCCGCTCGGGCTACAACCCAAGGAGCAGGAATGAGACATCGGTCAATGACCGCAGTGCTCGCCGCGGCGGCCGCAGCGGTGCTGGCGCTCGCCGGGTGCGGCAGCTCGTCGGACTCGTCGAGCGACAACAATGGCACGGTCACGATCAAATTCGTCAGCCTCGCCTACCAGCCACCTACCGTCGCCGCCGTCAAGAAGATCGTCGACTCGTTCAACGCCTCGCACCCGAAGATCAAGGTGCAGCTTGTGCAGGGCAGCTTCGACACGATCAACGACCAGTTGGTCACGCAGTTCCAGGGTGGTACCGCCCCGGACGTGTTCCACTCGCAGGCGTCGCTGATCTCGAACTTCGAGCAGCAGGGCTACCTCGCCGACCTGAAGCCCTACCTCGACAAGAGCCTGGTGTCGGCCGTGCCCAGTGGAGTGCTCAGCACTGTGAGCAACGGCGACAAGATCTACGCGGCGCCGACGCTGCTTCAGTCCTACGTCGTCTTCGCGAACACCGACATGCTCAAGGCGGCAGGTGCCACCGTCCCGACCGGCACCACGATGACCTGGGATCAGTTCGAGGCGCTGGCGAAGCAGGCCACCGGCAACGGCCACTTCGGGCTCGGCTGGGGCCTGAAGCAGCCGACGGCCGCGGTCATGAACCTGTCGCTGAATTTCGACGGCACGTACTTCTCGGGTTCGGGGTCCGATACCAAGATCTCCGTAGGAGACAACGAGATGCAGGTACCGACTCGGATGGGGCAGATGCTGCGGCAGGACAAGTCGCTCTCGCCGGTGAGCATCACCCAGTCCGGCGCCGACTCGCTGCCCGGCTTCTACGCGGGCAAGTACGCCATGGTCGTCGGCGGTGACTTCATCGCGCAGTCGATCGTCGCGCAGGCGCCGAAGACGTTCCACTGGACGGTGCTGCCGGCGCTCTCCGGAACGTCGGCGCACCAGGCAGCCGACCCGCAGAGCCTGTCGGTGTCCAAGCAGAGCAAGCACGTCGAGCAGGCCGCGGAGTTCATCAACTACTACGAGCAGCCGGCGAATCTTGCCGCGGTCGCCGAGGGCGACTGGTTGATCCCGGCCACGTCGGCGGCGAGCGACGCGGTGAAGGCGTCCACCGGCGGCAAGAACGGCTGGGCCCAGATCCTGCCGACCGGTGAGCAGCTCATCGACGCGCCGTTCTCGCGCGCGAACAACTACCCGCGGTGGAAGACGGAGGTCGCGCAGCCGGCCCTGCAGCAGTTCCTCGCGGGCAGCATCGACGTCGACGCCCTCAAGAAGAAGTTGGTCGACGGCTGGCAGCAGTAGGCCTGACGCAAGCGGCGCCGGGCCAACCGCTTCGGCCCGGCGCCGGGTACACACATCGCGAGCGCGGAGGAATTGTGAATCTGCTGGAGAACAAGGCGGTCGGCGCGCTTGCCGGTGCGGCGGTCGGCGACGCGCTCGGCGGCGCCACCGAGGGATTCACGCCGCAGCAGATCCAAGAGCGCCATGGTGGGTGGGTTACCGGCGTGGTCGGGCCGTTCAACGCCGACTGGCGTGAGGCGCGCCCGATCGCGCCGTACCACAAGGGCGACGGCCACGTCACCGACGACACCCTGATGACCCACGCGCTCGTCGAGGTTTACGCAAAGCGGCGCCGGCACCTGGACGCGTACGCCGTGGCCGAGGATCTGGTGCCGCTGCTCATCGAGGAGAAGCGCTGGATCCCGGAGCTGGAAAGTGATGCGCTGTTGCTGAGCCGGATCTTTCTTGCCGAGAAGTGGCTGGTGGCGCGATTGCACTACGGCCACGTCGATCCGCGCGAGGCCGGCGTCGGAAACATCGTCAACTGCGGTGCGGCGATGTACCTCGCGCCGGTGGGCATCGCCAACGCCTGCGATCCGGACGCTGCCTACGCTGAGGCGATCGACGTCGCCGGCGCGCATCAATCCAGCTATGGCCGGGAAGCCGCCGGGGTGTTCGCTGCCGCGGTCGCCGCGGCCATGGCCGCCGACGCGACGGCACGTGATGTCGTCGACGCATGCATGCGGCTGGCGCACGACGGCACCCGGGCGGCGATCGAGGCAGTGTGCGGTGTGGCCGAGACGCAGGCCGACTGGCACAAGGCGATACCGGCCCTGCGCGAGGCGGTCGCGCCGTTCGACACGGTCGGCGACCACTACCGGGCGCCGGCGATGGATGCCCGTCGCCCGAGCCGCACGAAGTCGATCGAGGAATTGCCGGTCGCGCTCGGCCTCGTCCTGCTGACTGACGGCGACTACCGGAATGCCGTTCTGGGCGGCGTGAACTACGGTCGTGACGCGGATTCGATCGCGACGATGGCCGGCGCGATAAGCGGTGCGCTCGGTGGGGTGGGTGCGATTCCTGAACAGTGGCGCGCTGCGGTCACGGCGGCGAGCAAGATCGACATCGAGGCACCCGGACACGTCATGGCCACGCTCGCCGAGGAACTCGCGGCGGCCGACGAGGAACGGGCTCGCGCTCGCCGGACGGCGTTCTCCCGGCTCGCCGCCGAGGTCGGCCCGTGAGGCTCACCTGGGCACAACCGGAGGATCTCGTTGCGCACGAGCTGATCCAGTCGCGGGCCGAAGGCGTCGACGTCGACTCTGTCGTAGCCACCTGGCTGGCCGCGGGCGGCTCGACCGAGCCCGCGGCCGGCGGTGCGGGCGACGATCCGCGGTTGCGCGACCTTGGCCGCGAACTGCTCGACGAACTCGACCGGCTGGCCGCCGCGCAGCGCGCAGCGCATCCGTCCACAGTGGACGCCGACGAGCCTGACGAGCTCGCCCACATCGAGGCGCAGTGGGCGCCGTTGCCATCGCTGCCGTCGTCGGCGTCGCTCGACCGCGTGTACGGCGCGTGGCTCGGGCGCGCGGCCGGGTGTCTGCTCGGCAAGCCGGTGGAGAAGATCCCCCGCGCGGGCATCGCCGAGATTGCGCGGGCGACAGGGAACTGGCCGATCTGCGGGTACTTCACCGAAGCCGGGCTGCCGCCGGACGTCGCCGCGCGCTGGCCGTGGAACCGCCGCAGCCGGCCGACGAGCCTCGCCGAGAACATCGACGGGATGCCTGAGGACGATGACCTGAACTTCGCGATGCTCGCGCTGTCTCTCGTCGAGCAGCAGGGCGACGCGCTGAGCACCGAGCACGTGGCCGAGTCATGGCTCACGAACCTGCCGGCCGGACGGGTGTTCACCGCCGAGCGAGCGGCATACCGCAATCTGCTCGACGCGGTCCCGGTGGGCCGCGCGGCCGAGGTGCACAACCCGTTCCGTGAGTGGATCGGCGCACTCATCCGTACCGATGCGTATGGATGGACGCACCCCGGTGATCCACGTGCGGCGGCGCGGCTCGCCTATACGGATGCGCGCCTGAGCCATCGACGCAATGGCATCTACGGCGCCATGTTCGTCGCCGCGACGGCCTCGGCGTCAGTGGTGTGCGACGACCTCGACATCGCTATCGCCTGCGGGCTGTCGGTCGTACCGCCACGCAGCCGTGTGGCCGCAGCGGTCGAATTCGGCGTGCGGCTGGGGCGTTCGGGCCTGCCGCTGGATGACGCGCTTGACGAACTGCACGCGTCCTACGGCGAACTGCACTGGGTGCACGTGCTCAACAACGCGGCGCTGATCGGGTACGCGCTGACGTCGTCGCTCGGCGACTTCCCGTCCGGGGTCGCTGCGGCCGTCGCCGCCGGATGGGACACCGACTCGGCCGGTGCGACCGTCGGCGCGGTTTGCGGCGCGCTCGCCGGGGCATCGGGGCTGCCCGATCAGTGGACCAAACCGCTGCGCAATCGCATCGCGAGCAGCCTGCCCGGGTTCGACGGCGTGCCGATCGACGAGCTGGCGCGACGCACGGCGGCGCTCTCGTGAGCGCGCCGAACATCGCGGTGCTCGGCAGCGCGAACATGGACCTTGTCGTGACGGTCGACCGCGCACCCGCGCCCGGAGCCACGGTGACCGGCCAGTCGTTTCGGACGGTGCCGGGCGGTAAGGGAGCCAACCAGGCGCTCGCGGCCGCCCGCGCCGGCGGAAAGGTGCGCGTACTCGGCGCAGTGGGCGCCGACCCTTACGGCGACGAGATCCGCTCGCTGCTGGCCGGTGAAGGCATTGACGTCTCCGGCCTCGTCACTGCGACCGAGACGACGGGCACCGCGCACATCGTCGTCGACGGCACGGGCGCGAATTCGATCATCGTCGTGCCCGGTGCGAACGGGACGGTCCGATCACTCACCGACGCACATCGCGAGGCGATCAGCACGCTCGACGTTCTGCTGCTGCAACTCGAACTCTCGTTGGGAGTGGTAATCGAGGCGGCGCGGTTCGCTCGCGAGCACGGCGTCGCCACCGTGCTGACGCCCGCTCCGGTCGTTGCCCTGCCCGAGGAATTGCTCGACGCCGTCGACCTGCTCGTCCCCAACGAGCACGAGGCTGCGGCGCTGACCGGCACGAAAGACCCGACGGCAGCGGCACAATCTCTCGCGAGCGACGGCCGCGACGTACTCGTGACGCTTGGTGCCGCGGGCGCGCTGTACGTGCAACACGGTGCGCCGCCGCTGCATGTTCCGGCCTTCACGGTCGACGCCGTTGATACGACCGCGGCCGGCGACACGTTCGTCGGGACGTTCGCAGTTGCCCGTGCGCAGGCCGATCGCGTCTCCGCCCTGCGAATGGCGGCCGCGGCGGCCGCGATCAGCGTGCAGCGTCCGGGCGCATCGGCTTCGATGCCGCATCGTGACGAGATCGACGCGTTTCTCGAAGGGCAACAGTCGTGCTGAATCCCTACGTCCCCCGTCCGATCGACCGTCCCGTTGAGGTGCCCCTCGATCCCGGCGCCGACGGGTCGGTGCTGGACGAGGGCAAGATCTTCGCCGCACCCGACGATCCCGGCGAGTGGCCCCGGTGGCGCGACCGTCTCGACCACTGGCGGGCGGAGGCGCGTACGCGGATCGGCTACGACGACTCGCGCTACGCCGACGAAGCAGGCGACTGCTTCGTCGTCGACCTTGCGTGGTTGTGGGACGAGCGCCTTTACGACCACGATGCCGGCCGGTTCACCGTCGATGCGTACGTCGCGGCAGCCGTGCACGACTTCGGCGGTTTCGACGGCGTTCTGCTCTGGCACGCCTACCCCATCGAGGGTGTCGACGAGCGCAATCAGTTCGACTTCTACTACGGCGTGCCCGAGTTACCCGATGTCGTGCGCGAGCTACGCGACCACGGCGTACGGGTCTTCGTCGTCGTCTACCCGTGGGAGCCGACCGAACCGTCGGCCGTGGCTGACCTGGTGGCGTGGACCGGCGCGGACGGCGTGTTCGTCGACAGCTCCAAGGAAGGCGCTCCCGAGGTCCGTGCGGCGCTGGACAAGCTGCGCCCGGGGATCACCCTCGAGGCCGAGTCGCGAGTGCCGCTCGCCCGGATGAACGACCACACCATGTCGTGGGCCCAGTGGTTCGCCGACTCGCAGGTGCCCGGTGTGCTGCGCGCAAAGTGGTTCGAGCGGCGGCACATGCTGCACCACGTGCGGCGCTGGAATCGCAGCCATATTGACGAACTCCACTCGGCCTGGCTCAACGGAGTGGGCGTCATGGTGTGGGAGAGCGTCTTCGGTGTGTGGGTGGGCTGGAGCGCGCGTGACCGCTCGGTGCTGCGCAGCATGCGCCCCGTCCAGCGTGAGTACGGGGCATGGCTGCGCAGCGAGCAATGGACGCCGCTCGCCGACCACGCGGGCGGCTCGGTGTACGCATCGCGCTGGGAGCATGACGGCATTCCACTGTGGACAGTCGTCAACCGGGGCGATGACTATGACGGGCCGTTGCTGCTTGCCGACCAGCCGGCCGGATTGCACTGGGCTGAGCTCACCTCCGGCGGCGAGCTGCGCGTCGAGACGTTGCCTGACGGGCGCGTCCAGGTATCGGGGCGGCTCCCGGCCGGCGGTATAGCGGCGGTTGTCGCCGCCCGGACGCCGGTACCGGCCGGCCCGGTGATCGAGCCGGTCAGCGATCCGTCCTTTCCTGCAAGGGCGGCGGTGCGCGTGTGGAGCCCGCACGCGGCGCGATCCGACGTTCCCGCCGGCATGGTCGCCGTCGACGGTGGTCGCCACGAACTCGTCGTCCACCATCGCGTGCGCGAGACGGGCCTGTACGGCGAGGCACCATACGTCGATGAATGGAAACCGCTGCCGCCGAGGTTGCACAACACCGGCACGCTGCATCGCAGCGTCTACCTCCCGCGGTTCGCGATCGCGCGCGCGGAAGTCAGCAACGCCGAGTACGCAGCCTTCGTCGAGGCGACCGGCTACCGCCCGCTGCGCCCGGAGCGGCTTCTCGCGCACTGGCCTGGCGATCCGGCCGCTCCCGTCACGCACGTCGAGCTTGCCGATGCCCGCGCGTACGCGACCTGGGCCGGCCTGCGGCTGCCGTCCGAGGACGAATGGCAGCTCGCCGGCGAACTCGGCCTGCTCGATCGGCGCGCGCCCCTGGTGTGGAACCTGACCGAGAGCGAGCACACCGACGGCCGCACCCGCTTCTGCATCCTCAAAGGCGGTTGTGCGTACCGCAATGACGGCTCCGACTGGTACTTCGACGGCGGCCCGCAGCCGCCTGACGTCTCGGCGAAGTTCCTGCTCACCGGAGCCGGCATCGGCCGATCTCCGTCGATCGGATTCCGCTGCGCGGTGGACCTGACGTGAGCGGACCTCTCGATGGGATAAGGGTGATCGAGGCCGCGACCCTGTTCGCCGGCCCGCTTGCGGCCACCCATCTCGGCGACTTCGGCGCGGACGTGCTGAAGATCGAGCATCCGACGAAGGCCGATGCCGCGCGTGGTCACGGGCCGAGCAAGGACGGCATCGGCCTGTGGTGGAAGACGATCGGGCGCAACAAGCGGACGGCCACGCTGGACCTCGCCCAGCCGGACGGGCAGCGGCTGATGCTCGAACTGGTCGCGCGGGCCGACGTCCTGATCGAGAACTTCCGCCCGGGCACGCTGGAACGGTGGAACCTGTCGCCGGAGCGCCTGCACGAGCGCAATCCGCGCCTGGTGATCGCCCGGGTCACGGCGTTCGGCCAGGTCGGGCCGTACGCGCACCGCCCCGGCTTCGGGTCGCTCGCCGAGGCGATGAGTGGTTTCGCCGCGGTCACCGGCGAGCCGGACGGCCCACCGACGCTGCCGCCGTTCGGCCTCGCTGACGGCATTACCGCGGTGGCTACGGCATTCGCGGTGCTGGCCGCATTGCGTGAACGCGACCGGAGCGGGCGCGGCCAGGTGATCGACCTGGCGATCATCGAACCGATGCTGGCCATGCTGGGCGGGCAGATCACCGCGTACGACCAGCTCGGCGCCGTCATGCCGCGCCTGGGCAACCGCTCGGCGAACAACGCGCCGCGCAACGTCTATCGCAGCCGAGACGGTGAGTGGCTCGCCGTCTCGACGAGTTCGCAGAGCATCGCCGAACGGGTGCTGCGGCTGGTGGGTCGCGCGGATCTCGTCAGCGAGCCGTGGTTCGCCACCGGACGTGGACGAGCCGAGCACGCCGACGAGCTGGATGCGGCCGTCGGCGGCTGGATCGCCGCCCGCGATGCCGCCGAGGTCAGCGTGGCGTTCGACGAGGCACAGGCCGCGATCGGGCCGGTCTACGACGCGCGGGGGATCGCAGCCGATCCGCAGTTCGCCGCGCTCGGCACCATCACGACCGTGGACGATGCCGAGCTCGGCCTGCTACGCATGCAGAATGTTCTGTTCCGGCTCTCGGACACCCCCGGGGCGATCCGGTGGGCCGGGCGCGCGCACGGTGCCGACACCGAGGCGGTGCTGTCCGAACTTGGCTGCGATGCTGGCGAGATCGCGCGACTGCGCGCAGCGAAGGTGGTGTGAGCGTGCCGGCCTTGACCTGGCTCTACGTTCCGGGTGACCGCCCTGATCTGTACGCGAAGGCCGCCGAGTCCGGAGCCGACGTGGTGATTCTCGATCTCGAGGACGCGGTCGTGCCTGCGCACAAGAACGACGCCCGTGCGAGTGTCTGTTCGTGGCTGCCGTATGCCGAGCCGGGCAGCGTCGAGGTGCGGGTGAACGCAGTCGGTACGCCCTGGGTGGCCGACGATCTCGAATCGTTGGCCGACCTGCCCGCACTGCGGGCGGTGCGGGTGCCCAAGGTCGAATCGGCCGCCGACGTCCGGGCGGCGGCCGAACTGCTCGCGGCGCCGCAGGCGGGCATCTCGTGCTTGATCGAGTCCGCCCGGGGCGTCGAGTCGGCATTCGAGATCGCCACCGCGCATCCACGTGTCGCCTCGATCGGGCTCGGCGAGACCGATCTCGCGAGCGATATGGGCGTCGCGAGCGACCTCGGCGGATCTGGCGGCGAGGCGCTCGGCTGGTGCCGCTCGCGTCTTGTCGTGGCGGCGCGCGCGGCCGGGCTCGAGCCACCGGCGATGTCGGTCTACCCGCACGTCGACGATCTCGACGGGCTCGCCCGGTCGTGTCACCGGGGCCGCGATCTCGGCTTCCGGGGCCGGGCCGCCATCCATCCGCGGCAGGTGCCGGTGATCCGCGACGCGTTCCGCCCCGGCCCCGACGAGGTGGCCGACGCCCAGCTGCTGATCAACGCGCTGGCGCAGGGGATCGACGCAGGGCGCGGTGTCGTCGCGCTGCCCGACGGGCGGATGATCGATGCCGCGATGATCGGCCGGGCGCGGCGCATTCTCGACGATGCGTCCATCGCCTGAGGAATCTCAGTCGGTCAGGCCGCGCTCGATCGCCCAGCGGGTGAGCTCGACGCGGTTGTGCAACTGCAGCTTGCGCAGCGTGTTCTGGATGTGGTTCTGCACCGTGCGGTGGGAGACAACCAGGCGCTCGGCGATCTGCCGGGCGGCGAGGCCGGTCGACACCATCCGCAGGATCTCGATCTCGCGCTCGGTCAGCAGGGTCGTCGTCGCCGGCTCGTCCCGGGCGATGCGCCGGTACTCGCCGAGCACGAGCGCGGCCAGCCCGGGCGAGAACGTCGCCTCACCGGCAGCAGTGCGTCTGACCGCATCGAGCAGCTCGGGCGTGCGCGCGGACTTCACCAGGTAGCCGCGTGCGCCGACCTCGACCGCAGCGAGTACGTGGGCGTCTTCGCCCGACGCGGAGAACATCAGGATGCGGACGCCGGGATCGCGCTCGACCAGCGCGGCGGCGGCCTGAACCCCTGACAGGCCGGGCAGTTGCAGGTCCATCAGCACGACGTCCGGATGCACTGCCGGGGCGATGCGCAGCGCGCTCTCGCCGTCGCCGACCGCGCCGACGACGTCGTAGCCGGCCGCGGTCAGGTCGCGTTCCAGCGCGTCGCGCCAGATGGGGTGGTCGTCGACGATCATCACCCGAATTCCGCGCAGCGGATCCGTCATCGCCGATGCTCCGCAAGGGGCAGCACGATCTCGACGAGCGTGCCCTCGCCCGGCGCCGAGCTGATCGTCGCCTGCCCGCCCAGCGCCTGCACCCTGCGGCGGATCGAGCCGGCAACGCCGAGGCGACCATCGCGCTCGGCCGCCTCGAGCCGGCCGTCCGGCATGCCGACGCCGTCGTCGCGGACGCTCACGCACAATCGGTCGTCCAGTCGTTCGAGCAGCACCCACGAGCAGGCGTCCCCGCCGCCGTGTTGCTCGACGTTGGCCAGGGCGGCCCGCACCGCGGCGGCCAGTTCGCCTGCCGCGGACGCGTCGATGACGACCGGCTCGGCTGGAACGGAGACGGTGACCCGCGCACCGTGCAGCGTTCGGAGTTCGTCGGCGAGATCGAGCAGCCCGGCACGCGTGCTGACCGGACGCGACCGCAGCAGGGCGCGCAGCGCCGTCTCCTGCTCCGCCGCGGCGGTGCCGAGATCGGCCCAGTGACCGCCCGCGTCACGGCCTGCCCGATGCACGAGGCCCAGCACCTGAAGCACGCCGTCGTGGATCGAGCGGGCCAGCCTTTCCCGTTCAGCGACGGCCGCTTGCGCCGCGGCCGCCTCGGCGAGCTCACGTTCGGCGCGCATCGTCAGCGCGGTGACGTATCCGGTGACGCCGCCCGTCACGACGAGCAGCAGGCCGCTGGTCAGCGTCCGGCCGTCATACCCGGACCGCACGATCATGGCGGCGGCAAGCTGAATGCAGCCGGCGATCACGCCCCCAAGCGACAACATGACGATCGCCGCTTCGATCACCGGCCCGGCCGCCCAGATCGCGGTCAGCGTCGGCATGTTGCCGTGCCGCTGAACGGGCGTCTGCGCCCAGATGGTCGCGAGCGTCAGCAGTACCGTCGCGGCCAGATCTGCGCACACGAACGTCGGCCTATGGGCGCGGCCGTTAACCGCAAGCCAGCAGACAATCGCGGTGACCGCGATCATCGCCGCGCCGGTGCCGTAGGCGACTCCCGCGTTCGCGTAGAGATCGCGCCAGCGCACGATCAGGTACAGGCACACGACAAGCGTGACCACGCGGAAGAGCGCCGCAGCGCGCCATAGCGACAGCAGCACGCCCGTCACCGGGAGCGGAACCCGCCAGGCTGCACGCACGACACGCACGTTAGTTGCACCGGATGTTCACGGGCGTTGTGACTCCTTCGATCCGCCGGCCGATTGAACGGCCGGCTCGTTCAGTGAGCGGTCGATGAGCGGGCGGTCGATGAGCGGGCGGTCGTTGAGTGAGCGGTCCGATGAGCGGGATTGCGTCCACTTGCTCCTATGTCAATCAAGCGGCGATGAGTGGCGTCGTGCCGTTGGCTCGGGCGTCGCGTAGCAGCGCCTGGTAGACGACGTCGGACAGCCTTCGTTTGAGGACGCGAATCGACTCGGCGTTGTTCTTTCCGCTGTTTCTGTGACGGTCGAGGAGCTGGCGCGCTGGCTCGTGCCAATGAGCTTGGGTGATGGCGATGCGGTGGATCGCTGCGTTGATCTGCCGATTGCCCGTGCGGCTGAGTCGATGCCGCGGGTGATTGCTCGACCAGACCGGCAGCGGCGCTGTCCCGTTGTGCCGTGCGAATGCGTGCCGGGACCGGAATCGGCGGACGTCCGCGGTCTCGCCGAGGATCTTGGCGGCAGTCAGGGTGGCGCAGCCGCAGATGCTCAGCAGCGTTGGTGCGAGCTGCGCGACCAGGCCCTCGAGCTCACGATCAAGCTCCTGGATCTGCGCGGTGAGCTGGCGACAGGCTGCGACCAGCGTGCTGGCCAGGCGAGCGACGATGCCGTCGAACTCGAGGAGTCGAGCTGCGACGTGGTTGAGGTGCTTGGGTCGCCACAGGTGCCGTGCGGGTGGCTCGGTGCCCGGGTCGAGTTCGTGCAGGTGCCAGCGCAGCCGGTTGATGACGCGGGTTCGTTCGGCCACGAGGTGGTCGCGGTCGTTGAGTGAGCGGTCCGACCTCGCGTGCCGGGCCGTCGAGCTGCGCGGTGGGAAGGTCAGGCTCGCGCAGTGCGGCTCGCGCGACGGCTAGCGCGTCGATCGGGTCGGACTTGCCGTAGCTGCGTGCCGCGTCGCGGACGTGAGCCATCAGCTTGGTCGGCACCCGCACGATCCGCTCACCGGCGCCGAGAAGATCCCGTTCGAGCCGGCGGGACAGGTGCCGGCAATCCTCGATCGCCCACAGCCGTTAGATCGCCGAACTGCTCTGCCCAACTCAGCAGCGCGAGGTGGTCCTCGCTGGTCGTTCCGGTGGTGTGCTGACCGAGCTTGCGACCGGTCTCGTCGACGGCCACAGCGGTGTGGCTGCGCTTGTGCGCGTCGATGCCCACGATCACCATGGGTCGTGTCTCCCTTCATCGATGGGTGATACGTACCGGCCCGGCGGGCACCTCTCACTCGGGGCGACGCCACGCTCCTATCAAGCCACGCCGGGTCGGTCGGCCAGCATCACCGGCCGCACAAGGGGACCAGGCCAAACCTCGGCAAGACGTGGTGGAGCGAGCCGATGATGCCGACCTGATCTTGACAGTGAGTAGACGTGGTGTTTGATCTTCGCCCTGTTGTGCGTGGCGTCGAGTTGTGAGACGGCCACCGCGTGATCCTCAAAGAGATCCGACCAAGGTTCTCTAGACGAGGAGCAACGCGATGGCCGCAAGTCCCAGTATCGACATGTCCGGCTGGCTGCACGAGCAGCTGGCCGAGGCGAGTCCGGATCTGCTCCGGGCGATGGTGACTACGTTCGCTGAGGCGTTGATGGGTGCCGAGGCCGACGCGGTCTGCGGTGCGCCGTTTCGGTGAGCGCAGCAGCGAGCGCACCAACACCCGCAACGGTTACCGGCGTCGCGAGTGGGACACCCGCGCCGGCTCGATCGAGCTGGCGATCCCGAAGCTGCGCCAGGGTTCCTACTTCCCGGACTGGCTACTCGAGCGACGACGGCGTGCTGAGGCGGCCCTGGTCAGCGTCGTCGCGACGTCCTACCTGCTCGGTGTCAGCGACCAGGCGGATGGAGAAGCTGGTCGAGACCCTCGGCATCACCCGGCTGTCGAAGTCGCAGGTCTCGGTGATGGCCAAGGATCTCGACGAGCAGGTCGAGGCGTTCCGCACCCGACCACTTGATGCCGGGCCCTATACGTTCGTGGCTGCCGACGCGCTGGTGCTCAAGGTCCGCGAAGGCGGTCGCACGGTCAACGTGCACGCGCTGCTCGCGGTCGGGGTGAACGCCGAGGGCTACCGGGAGATCCTCGGCCTGCACGTCACCTCGGCCGAGGACGGCGCCGGCTGGCTGGCGTTCTTCCGCGACCTGACCGCCGCGGCTTGTCCGGGCGTCGCGCTGGTGACCTCCGATGCGCACCGCGGCCTGGTCGAGGCGATCGGTGCGACGCTGCCCGGCGCGAGCTGGCAGCGCTGTCGAACCCACTATGCGGCGAACCTGATGTCCGCGACCCCCAAGAGCGCGTGGGGATGGGTGAAAGCCTTGCTGCACAGTGTTTACGACCAGCCCGACGCCGAGTCGGTGCACGCCCAGTTCGACCGCGTCCTGGACCGTTGAGCGAGAAACTGCCCGCCGTCGCCGCAGCACCTGGACGCCGCCCGCGCCGACGTGCTCGCCTTCACCGCGTTCCCGAAAGCGATCTGGCGCCAGGTGTGGTCGAACAACCCGCAGGAGCGGCTCAACCGCGAGATCCGCCGGCGCACCGACGTCGTCGGCATCTTCCCTGTCCCGCGACTCACTCATCCGCCTCGTCGGCGCCGTGCTCGCCGAACAACACGACGAGTGGACCGAGATGCGCGCTACATCGGCCTCGACATCCTCGCCAAGAGCCGCCTGACCATCGTCGAGAACACCGAGCCCGAGGAGGTGACCCTGACCGCCATCACCGCATAGAGTTCAACCCAAGATCACGCGGAGGTCGGCTCAAACACCACGCCGCGGGACGTGACTGAGCGGGCGGTCGTTGAGTGAGCGGTCGATGAGTGAGCGGTCGATCAGCAGGCGCGTTTGTTGTGCGGGTGTTCGTTGTGCGGGCGGTCGATGGGCCGCCGAGATTCGTCGCGCACCAGTGTTGGCGCCTGTGCGGGCGTCGCCGAGCTCCCGCTCATGATCACCGGCCGGTGCCTCGGCGCGCCGCATCGCCGCTCGACTACCGGGCTCTTTCCGGTGGTCGGTGGCAGGGGACCCAGCCGTGATCATTCCAAGCCTGGAAGGTCGTGGATGGTGTTGCGGATGGATTCCTGGTCGGGGTCGATCCAGGGTGGGGGTGTCCACCAGGGTTGGCCGTTGCGCATGGTGATGCTCCAGCCGCGGTGTTGGAATTCGCGGTGGTGGTAGCCGCAGAGGAGAGCGAGGTTGTCGATATCGGTGCTGCCGCCCTTGGTCCATTCGGTGACGTGGTGGGCTTGGGTCCAGCTCGGCGGGGCGTCGCATCCGGGGAAGCTGCATCCGCGATCTCGGGCAGTAAGGGCGAGCCGTTGGTTGAGGCTGGCCAGGCGCCGGGTGCGCCCGTAGGCGAGCACGGCGGTGTCGTCGAGGACGATGGGGATGAGGTCGGCCTCGCCCGCGATGCGTAGTGCGTCGGTGACCGAGACGGTGCCGCCGTGGGCAGTAGTGGCGAGTCCCGTGCGGGTTTCGAGCTGGTCGAGGGTGAGGGTGAGTAGCACTGTCGCGGGCGTGCCGCCGGTCGGGGGCAGTGTGCCCGAACCCAGTAGCCGATCGCAGACATCTTCGAAAGCATCGTGCATCCGCTGGCCGGGTCGCCGAGGGTCGGGGCCGTCGCCGTCTGAGGGTCGCGGCTTGGCGAGTGACTCGAGCATTGCCTGCGCTTTGAGGAAGCAGGCCGGGGTTAGATCGCCGGTGATGTACCCGGATCCGTCGCGGTTCTGGGTCAGGGTCAACTGACGGCGGCGCTGGTGGTCGGCGTCGGCGGTCAGCACGCCGTCGGGGTCGAGGTGGGCGCTGATGCGGCGGGCTACGGTGGCCAGTTGGGTGGGGTCGAGGTGGCGGGCGTCGGTGACCAGGCGGGCCTCGACGACGGCGCCGTGTTCGGCTTCGACACTCGCCGGGAGTTTCTCGATCGTGGAGATGACGACGTGGGCGTGTTCGGTGGAGATGTCGCCGGCGGCTTGGGCGGCGGCTACGGCGGGAAACAGTGGCGGCCGGGGTTGGCCGGTGATGCTGGTGCGGGGGCCGAGATCGACTGCCTGTTTTGCGCGGGCCTTGGCCTGGTGCGGGGACAGGCGCAGGATTTCGCGTAGCAGGGTGCGGGTGTCGCGTGCGCCCATTTCGCCGGCGGTGCCACGTTGGTCGAGTTCGGTGATGAGGTGGTGATCGGCCACGGGGAGGCGGTGGCGTTGGGTTTCCAGGCCGCGGAGCAGGTCGAGCAGTTCGTCGCGGTGGAGTTGGGACAGGTCGAGCGCGATTAGTTCGTCGACGGCGTCGGCGAGCTGTGTGAGGGCGTGGCTGGCCGGCGAGACGCTGACCACGCTGTCGAACATGCGTACTGCATTTCTGCTTGAGTGCAGTTACGGTGTTGGGCCGTTGATCAGCTCACTGAGCGGGTGCGGGTCGGTGGCGAGGGCTTGTTGCAGGAGCCGGTAGAACAGCAGCCCCCTGGCCCTGGACTTTCTGCGGTTGAACCGGAAGGTGTACTCGTCGAGGTAGTAGGGCAGGTGCTTGTCGCTGATGCGTTGGTGGTGGGTGCCGGCGATCCAGCGTTTGAGCAGCGAGGAGACCATGTGCACACCGGGCAGCAGCTCGTGCGCGGGGTCGAGTGAGTTGTCGACGGTGACGTAGTCGTGGGCGTAGCCCATGGTCTCCAGCTTGCGGAAGACGCGGGCGCCGTCGGTACGGATCGTCGAGCCCGGTTCGACGACCTGGCAGGCGAACTCGACGAGCTCGTTGGTGTTGGGAGCCTCGGCGACGGCGAGACGGACCCGGCCCAGGGCACGTTTGCCGGTGCGTTCCACCGCGATCATCACCGGCACCTTGAGCGTCGAACCGCCCTTGCGGCCTGGTGATTGGCCGCCGGTGAAGCTCTCGTCGACCTCCACGATCCCGGACAGGCGTTCGCGGTCCGGGCGCACCATGGCCCGGCGCAGCTTGTGCAACCAGGCCCACGCGGTCTCATCCGAGCCGAACCCGAGCACTCGCTGCAAACCCTGCGCGGAGACCCCGTTCTTCTGCGAGGTCACGAACCACACCGCGGCGAACCACGGCGAGATCGGGCTGTGCGAACGATGAAAGATCGTGCCCGCGGTCGCCGAGGTCTTCACCCCGCACCCGGCGCACATCCACAACCGCGCCGCCGTGCGCCACGAGTCCCGCCCACCACAGCGCGGGCAGGTGAACCCGTCCGGCCAGCGCAGCCGCCCGAGATACTCCAGGCACGCCCGGTCGTCGCTGAACCAGTCCCGAAACTCCTGATAGGTGCGCGGGTAATCGACCCCACCACGCGGTCGAGCAGCTCCTGCCGATCCCATCCACCGAGACTACTGCACTCAAGCAGAAATGCAGTACATGCGTACGAGTCTATTGGTGTTGATCATTGGTCGGCAACGCGAGTTCGCCTACAGCATAAGGCGAAACTGGCCCGACGTTGATCGTCTCTGCCATGGCTGTCACGAGAGGCGGCTACACCAGAGATGATCAAGCTGCAACGTGCGGCCGGGGTCCGCGACCGCGGACCGGGCGCCGGCACCGTCACCGTCACCGTCACCGTCACCGGCACGGTCACGCGCACGCGGACGCGCACGCGCACGGGCACGCGCACGGGCACGCCGAAACTGGCTCGACCCACCACCCATGTTGATCATCTCTGCCATCGCCGCCACGAGAGCCAACCACACCAGAGACGATCAAGCTGCAACGTGCGGCCGGGGTCCGGCGCCGATCAATAGGATGCGCCGGACCCCGTTGGTTTCCCACGATCATGCGACGTGGTGTGCCTCGGCCGAGGGCATCGGCTGCGTCGCCAGGTGGTTCGAGTGCGAGCGATACGGGTCGAACTCGGCCAGTAGGCGTTCGAGCCGCACCTGGTCGAGTCGGCTGACGACGTTGCCGCTTTCCTGCGCGTCCCGAATGCACTTGGCGAGGGTGAACGTCGAGGTCACGAGGAAGAGGGTGGCGAGCGCGAGGAAGGCGCGTACCCAGCCGGTGACCGGCAGGTACAACTCGCCGATGATCAGGCCGGAGAGCGCCAGTCCGAACGAGATGGCGGCCTGCGCGTAGAACGCGGTGGTGTTCTTGGAAGCGGTAGGAGTTGTCATGCCGATAAGCCTGGCGACGCACGTGGCGTCGCACATGAGTATCGCTACTCAACAACCCCGGTTCGGCTCGGCACAGCATTGGCGGCGGCGCGGCGAGCGGCCGTCAGCCTGACCGCCACGACACCGAGTATCCCGCCGGTGCCGGTGAACAGCGGAACCAACCACAGAGCGAACGGGACGCTCGTGCCTTGAGCGATCAGCCCGATTGCGGTCGGACCCACCAGGAATCCGGTGTAGCCCAACGTCGACACCGTCGCAATGGCCGGACCGGGCGCGGCGCCGTCGGCAGCGGTGCTGAACAGCACGGGCACCATCACCGACAGACCGATGCCGAGAAATGCGAAGCCGAACACCGCGCCGGCGAAAGTGCTTGTAGCAAGGCCGATTGCCATCCCACATACGCCGATTGCGGTGAGCGTCGCGATCGAGCGGGCACGCCCGAGCGCGAGGACGACCCGATCGCCGACGAGACGCCCCGCGGTCATCGTCGTGCTGAACGCCGCGTACGCAAGGCCGACCTGGGCAGCATGCACGTGCAGGTTGTCGCGCAGCAGCACGCCGCTCCAGTCGGCGACAGCCCCCTCGCTCATCAGCGCGAACAGGCCGGCCACGCCGAGCAGTAGCAGTCGCATCTCGGGTAGGGCGCGACGTCGCGTCGGGGCAGGCGTCTCGGTGTGATGCGGCGGATCGGGAAGGTACGCGCGGCTGGCGATCAGCACCACGACGAGCAGGATGCCGGCCAGCACGGCCTGCTGGGCAGCGATGTTGACGCCGGCTCCCGCACCGAGGCCGCCCACCAGGGCGCCGGTGAGTGAACCCAGACTCCACGCGGCATGGAAGCCGGACAGCACCGGCCGGCCGTACGCATGCTCGACGGTGACGCCCTGGGCGTTCATCGACACGTCGAAGCCGCCGATCGCCTGGCCCCACAAGATCAACGAGAGCCAGAGCATCGGCAGGTTGCCCGCCAGGCCGGGCAGCCAGGCCGTCGCGCAGAACAACACCAGCGCGACGCGGGTGACTCGCGCACTGCCGTAACGAGCACTGGCACGTCCGTACAGGTTCATCGACAGCACCGCGCCGAGCGCGGGCGCCAGCAGGGCGAGCCCGAGCGCCGCCGAGGACAGGTGCAGGTTGTGCTTCACCTCGGGGATGCGAGGGGCCCAGGACCCGAAGAGGAACCCGTTTGCGGCGAACGTGACAGCGACAGCGACGCGCGCCTGGCGTTGCTGTCGCACGGTCGCTGTCACTGGTTGCATTCTTCCGGTTGCCGTGCAGCGTTGGCGAACTGATTCCGGCCCGCCGGGCGCGCAGGCTTGAACTCCCTGGAACGGCGCGGCACGCGCTCCAGGTTCCGCGCGGGCGCGTTCCCGCGGTCTGCCAGCGTTGCGCTTGGTCGCGAGGTCAGCGGGCCTGAAGATCAATTGATGGTGCGTTATCCACAGGGCGTGCACGCCTGACTTCTCCGGGTAAGGCCGGACAAGTAGTCTCTCCGGGACTTCGACACATGAAACGCCCATCTGGGAGAGATGCATGACAACGGGGCTGGCGATCGTCGAGGGCGAGGTCCGCGAACTCGTTCGCCGCCGCGGCATCGACCCGGTTGCCGAACCTGCGGTCGTTCGCCGCCTGATCGACGAAGTGATCACCGAGTACCTCGACCGCTCGGTCACATCGGCGCTGCCGCCGCTCGGCGATACGACGCATGTCACGCGCGCCGTTCTCGACGCGGTATCCGGGTTCGGCCCGCTGCAGCCGTTCCTCGACGACAGATCGATCGAGGAGATCTGGATCAACGAGCCCGGCCGGGTCTTCGTCGCGCGCCGCGGCCGCTCCGAACTCACCACGCTGATCCTCACCGCCGAGCAGGTGTCCGAGCTGGTCGAGCGGATGCTGCGTACGTCCGGGCGTCGCGTCGATCTTTCGACTCCGTTCGTCGACGCGATGCTGCCGGACGGCTCGCGCCTGCACGTCGTGATCCCGCAGATCACCCGCCGGCATATGGCCGTCAACATTCGCAAGTTCGTGTTGGGCCTGCACTCTCTGGACGAGCTGATGTCGGTCGGCGCGCTGACCGAGCAGGCGTCGAGGTTCCTCGAAGCGAGCGTCGCGGCGGGCCTGAACATCCTGGTATCCGGCGGAACGCAGGCCGGTAAGACAACCATGCTCAACGCGCTGTGCGCGGCGATTCCCGCCCGCGAGCGGGTCGTCACCGTCGAGGAGGTCTTCGAACTTCAGGTTGCCCTGCCGGATGTTGTCGCGATGCAGACGCGGCAGGCCAATCTCGAGGGCACCGGCGAGATCCCGCTGCGGCGTCTGGTGAAGGAAGCCCTGCGCATGCGCCCGCAGCGGCTGATCGTCGGCGAGGTGCGTCAGGAGGAATGCCTCGACCTCCTGATCGCCCTCAACAGCGGACTGCCCGGCATGTGCACGCTGCACGCGAACTCGGCGCGCGAGGCGCTGATGAAAATGTGCACGCTGCCGCTGCTGGCGGGCGAGAACGTGTCCGCGGCGTTCGTGGTTCCCACCGTGGCGACAAGCGTCGACCTCGTCGTACATCTCGCCTCGGACGTATCGGGTCATCGAAGGGTGCGCGAGATCATCGCCGTGCCGGGACGGGTCGAGGGCGATGTCATCGAGACGTCCGACATCTTCGCCACTCGCGGTGGACGCCTGGAGCGGGCCGACGGCTACCCGCCTCATCCGGAACGGTTCGAGGCGGCCGGCATCGACCTGATCTCCGCGCTCGGCCATCGAGCCGACCGGGGCGGCGCGCACCGCCGCGGTCCCCATGCCGTAGGGGAGAACTGACATGGGTGCCCTATTCGGGCTCATGTTCGGCGCCGGACTGCTGCTCATCTGGCGCAGCGGTTCGCGCGCTCCGCATCGACAGGACGCGGCGGCGCCGGACTGGATTGCAAGGCGCACCGACCTGCTGCGCCAGGCCGGCGTCGACGGCATCGGTTCGACGCAGTTGGCCGGCGCTCAGTTGCTGTGCGCGCTGCTCGTCGGCCTGCTCGTGCTGGCCCTGACGTCGACGATCACGGTGGCGGGCTGCTTCGCGGTGTTCTCGTTCTTCGCGCCGGTCATGGTGCTGCAGCGGATGCGCCGCCGTCGCCAGGTCGTCCTGCGCGAGCTCTGGCCCGAGGCGGTCGACAATCTGGCCTCAGCCGTGCGAGCCGGAATGTCATTGCCCGAGGGACTGTCGGCACTGGCCCTGCGCGGGCCCGAGCCGTTGCGTCCGGCGTTCGGGCGGTTCAGCGCGGCGTACCGGGCCAGCGGCCGGTTCGGCGAGTGCCTCGACCTACTCAAGGACGATCTGGCCGACCCGGTGGGCGATCGCGTATGCGAGACCATGCGCGTCGCCCGGGAGGTGGGCGGCAGCGACCTCGGCACGGTGTTGCGCACGTTGTCCGAACTGCTGCGCTCGGACGCGCGTACTCGTTCTGAGCTTGAGACGCGCCAAGGGTGGGTGGTGAACGCGGCTCGGCTCGCGGTCGCCGCGCCGTGGCTCGTGTTGCTGCTGCTCGGCACGCAGTCGACGACGCTGCGTGCGTACAACTCGACCGGGGGAGCGATATTGCTGGCGGTGGGTGCGGCCGTGTGCGTCGTGGCCTACCGGATCATGTTGCGCATCGGCAAGCTGCCCGAGGAACGGCGGGTGCTCCGGTGAGCGGCGTGGCAGTGGGCGTGCTTCTCGGGCTGCTGTTCTCGGTTGGCGTGCTGCTCGCGGTGCGCGCCGCTCCGCCGATGCGCCCGATCAGATTAGCCGATCGGATAGCGCCGTATCTCGGCGATACTCCGCCACCGTCGAAGCTGCTGGCCCGACCGAGTGCGGCTTCGGCGCCGTTTGCCGTGCTGCGCCGCCTGTTCGGTCCCGCCATCAGCGAGGCGGTCGACCTGCTCGATCGCATCGTCGGTGGGTCGGCGTCGGTGCGCCGCCGTCTCGGTGGTCTCGGTGGTGCGGGCACGGTCGAGGAGTTCCGGATCGAACAGGTCGTGTGGGGTGCGCTGGGCATGGTCGGCGGCGGCGTTCTCGTCGTGCTGATCGGGTTCGCGCGTGGCGCAGTCGACGTCGTGCTGGCCGGGGGCGCGGCCGTCGTCGGGCTGGTCAGCGGCGTGCTTGCCCGCGACTGGTATCTCACCAAGCAGGTCCAACAGCGCGAGGCCGCAATGCTGGCGGAGTTCCCCGTTGTGGCCGACCTGCTCGCCCTGTCCGTCGTTGCCGGTGAGGCGCCACCGGATGCGCTGCTGCGGGTGTGCCGGCTGACTGGCGGCGAACTCGCCCGCGACCTCGACTCGGCGCTCGCCCGCGCGCGTTCCGGCACGCCGTTGACCACAGCGCTGTCCGAGCTTGCCGAACGCACGACGCTGGAACCGTTCTCTCGCTTCGTGCAGGGGCTCGTCGTGGCCATCGAGCGCGGGACGCCGCTGGCCGACGTGCTGCGCGCGCAGGCGGCCGATGTCCGCGAAGTCGGTAAGCGCGCGCTGCTCGAAGCGGGCGGGCGCAAAGAGGTCTCGATGATGGTGCCGGTCGTCTTCATGCTCTTGCCGGTCACCGTCCTGTTTGCGCTCTATCCCGGACTGCTGACTCTCGTGTCGTTGACCAAATGAGAAGAGGGGAGGGCTTGATGATGCCCTTGGACATGCTGGCCGTCTGGCTGGTCGGTGCCTACACACGGGCTCGCGGTCGCGATGCCGAGCGCGGCGATGTGCCGGGCTGGGTGATGGTGACCGTGATGACCGCGGGGCTTGTGGTGGTGATCTTCGCCGTCTTCAAGGGCAAGATCACCACAGCGATCAGCGACGCCATCGACACGGTCACCGGCAATACCAAGTAGCCGGCCTTGGATCGGCGTGGCTCGTGGACGCGGTCGCTGCCTCGGACGGCCAGTCTCGCCCGTTTGTGCATGGGCGGACGGTTGTCCACAGGCGCGTTTCGAACACCCGCGCGGTATGTGTCCTGATTGCTAGTCTCTGCCGCGTGCAGAGGCGATTCGGGTGGTTACTGGCGGTATCCGTTGCCGTAGTGGGGCTCAGCGGGTTGGCGGGCTGCACCAGTGGTGGCGGCGAGAATCTGCGCTCGGCGCTGCCCACCGGTACGCAGGCGCCGGTGTCGGCGAGTCCGACGCTGACGCCCAGCCGCACCGGCCCAATGACCACCGGCCCCAACGTCGACCCCGGCGAAATACCGCCGGCAATCGACCCGATCGCGAAGCGAGCACACGCCAGTGCCGGCGCCCTCGCTTTTGCCGTCTTCTACATCCGGGCCTTGGATTGGAGCCAAGCGACCAGCCGACCCCTATCTGCTTAAGCAAATAAGCGCACCGGACTGCACTGAGTTGCAGAGCCAGTCATCGACAGTCTCGACAAGCTGCGATCGGAGGGTGGCCACCTCCGGAGTGGGCGCACAAAGATGGATTCGTCTCAGCCTGGTTGTTGGCAAAGGCGACGTGAAAGCTGACTACGTCGTCAAGTTCAGATTGACACAGGAACCTGCGGATCGTCGTTCACCCAACTGCGACGAGTAACCGAGAAGCCCACGTCGACGACGATCACCTCGTACGTCTACGTGTCGTGGATACACAGCCGATGGCTCATCGTCGAACGGGAAGGCGTGCGATGATGTCGCGATCTCTTTCGGTGTGGATTCTCGTCGTCTTGAGTTTGGCCGCCCAGACGGTCACCGCGGTCGCAGACGCCTCAGTGCGACCTGTCGCGACGTTCACGTCGAACGCGACGGCCCTCGCCGATTGCGGGCGATCGGTCGGTGCAACTGCAGGTGACGGGAGCTTCAGCGACGCAGGAACGCAACGGTGCGGCGAGGCGCCATCCCCTCTCAATAACTCTGGGAAGAAGGCAGGCGCGGCCACGCAAGCCTGGGTCATCAAGACGATTGATTGTGGGCCGCGGCAAGTGCGGGGTCACCTCGTCGATCCACGCAACGTCATCTGCGGAGAGGTTTCCAACGCCTGCGAGGTCGGGTCGGTCGCAAAGACTGCCGGCGGATCCGTATTTGACGACGTTGGCGATTGTGCGGCAGTGGCGTAACGGCCAGCAGGAATACCTCGGTGCGAACTGCGCGGCGCGGACGGGCAGGCCGCGGTTGACGCCGTTGATGGTGCGCCAGGCGGTGGAGAAGTTGGTGCCGCATCCGGGAATCGGGGTGGCCCCGCCGGGCGGGCAGACGTTGGTGAATTTGCAGACGTTGCTGTGGGCGGGCACGCCGGCCGATCGATCGTTGGGCACGGTGCGACTGCTCGGCATCTACTCGGTGCGGCTGCGGGTGCATGTGCAGAAGGTCGCGTGGGACTTCGGTGACGGGGTCAGCGATGTGGCTGCGACGCCGGGTGTGCCGTACCGCAAGGCTGAGCACTGCGCGACGGTCACGTGTGCCGGTCACTACGGCCACATCTACACCACGACGGGCAAGATGACGATCACGTCGCGGGTTTCCTGGAGTGGGCAGTACTCGGTCAACAGCGGGGCATGGCAGGCCATCCTCGGCACGGTCGATGGGCCCCAGGCGGCAACCCAGATCACTGTCGTCCAAGCGCGCAGCGTGCTCGTCGCTGCCCCACCCACAACCGGGAGCGACTGATCGTCACTGCGGGCATCAGCGTGGGCACCGGCAGCGAGGCGCGCGGCTCAGACCTGAGGGTCACTCACAGCTCAGGTGGACACTCACCGAGAGTGTCTGCGAATCTGCCTAGATGGCGCTGAACTCTACATCTGCGGTCATCCTCGGCGTGCTGCACGACGGCGCCGCCACTGGCGGCGAGATTGTCGCCGCCGCATCGCGCCGGCTGGCCGCTCAAGGGGGTATCACCCGCAGCCAGGTCTACCGCGAGCTTCCCACTCTCGCGCGGGACGGCTATGTGCGCGCCGGCAAGGAAGGCGCGCGCGCGAGCCATCCGTACTCGATCACCGCCGCGGGGCGCAAGGCATTCGCCCAGTGGGCCAGCGGCGCGAACGGGTCGGACTCCGTTCGCAGTCTCGCCGTCCTCCGGCTCGGGTTCGGTGCACACCTGACGGCAAGCCAGCGCAAGGCAATCGTCGTTGCGGCCCGCGAGCAGCACCAGACCGTGCTGGCGGCCCATCGGCGCGACGCGACCGCGTTGAAGAAGGCCGGCGACGTCTACGGCGCCGCGGCGGTCGAGTTCGCCGTCGCCTACGAGCGCGCGCTCATCAAATGGCTCGATTCGATCCCGACGACCTGATGGCCGATGCCAAGAGCAAGGCGCTGGCCCGGCTGCGCGAGCTCTGCCTCGGCCTGCCCGAGACCACCGAACGCACCAGCCACGGCGAGCCGGCCTTCTTCGTGCGCGACAGGAAGCTCTTCGTCATGCTCGACGACGACCACCACGGCAGCGGCCACCTTGCGATCTGGTGTGCTGCCCCGCCCGGCGCGCAGGAAGCACTGGTCGCCGCCGACCCCGATCGCTTCTTCCGGCCGCCGTATGTCGGCCCGCGCGGATGGGTCGGAGTCCGCCTCGACGTGAGCCCGAGCTGGGACGAGATCGGCGAGATCGTGCGGGATGCGTACCGACAGGTCGCGCCGAAGACGCTGGTGGCGCGCATCGAGACAAGCGGCCGGTAGCCTCGACTGACGTGACCGACGCCCTGACCGAGCTGAAAGAACTCTCCGCGACCCTGGCCAGCATCGAATCCGTCCTCGATCTGGACAAGCTGCGTAGCGAGGTTGCCGGGCTCGAGCGCCAAGCATCCGCCCCCGACCTGTGGGACAACCCCGAAAACGCGCAGAAGGTGACCAGCCGCCTGTCCTACGTCCAGGGCGAGGTGCGCCGCGTCGAGGACCTTCGACGAAGGACCGACGACGCGAAGGTGCTCTGGGAGATGGCCGAGGAGGCCGGCGATGCCGCGGAGAAGGCCGAGGTCGAGGTCGAGGTCGCATCGCTGCGTAAGGCCATCGACGAGCTCGAGGTGCGCACGCTGCTCTCCGGCCCCTACGACGCACGCGAGGCGCTCGTCACGATCAGGTCCGAAGCCGGTGGCGTCGACGCCGCGGACTGGGCCGAGATGTTGCTGCGCATGTACCTGCGCTGGGCCGAGCGGCACGGCTATGCCACTGAGGTGCTCGACACGTCCTACGCCGAGGAGGCCGGCATCAAGTCGGCGACGTTCCAGGTCAAGACGCCTTACGCCTACGGCACGCTCTCGGTCGAGCAGGGCACGCACCGGCTGGTGCGGATCAGCCCGTTCGACAATCAGGGCAGGCGCCAGACCAGCTTCGCCGGGGTGGAGGTGCTGCCGGTCGTCGAGCAGTCAGACCACATCGACATCCCCGACGACGACATGCGCGTCGACGTCTACCGCTCGAGCGGCCCGGGCGGCCAGGGTGTCAACACCACCGACTCCGCGGTGCGCATCACGCACCTCCCGACGGGCATCGTGGTGAGCTGCCAGAACGAGCGAAGCCAGATCCAGAACCGGGCCAGCGCCATGGCCGTCCTGCAGGCAAAGCTGCTCGAACTGCGGCGCCAGGAGGAGCAGGCCCGCATGGACGCTCTCAAGGACAGCGGCAACAGCTGGGGCAACCAGATGCGCAGCTACGTTTTGCACCCGTATCAGATGGTTAAGGATCTACGCACAGAGCACGAAGTGGGCAATCCGCAGGCTGTCCTCGATGGCGAGATCGACGACTTTATCGAGTCCGGTATCCGCTGGCGCCGCCGCGGCGAGGCATAACGCAGAGGACAGATGGGTAAACTCCGGGTCCGTGATTCGACTCGACCACGTGACCAAGATCTACCCGGCGGGAACCCGTCCGGCGATCGAGGACGTGACCATAGATATCGACAAGGGTGAGTTCGTCTTCCTTATCGGCCAATCGGGCTCAGGCAAGTCCACAGTGCTCCGCTTGCTGCTCCGCGAGGAGCTAGCGAGCTCTGGCAAGGTGTTCGTCGACGGACGAAACGTCGGGCGGCTGCGCCGTCGCCGCATACCGGAGCTGCGCCGCAAGATCGGTTGCGTCTTTCAGGACTTCCGGCTGCTCCCCAAGAAGAACGTGTACGACAACGTGGCCTTCGCGCTCGAGGTGATCAACAAGTCGCAGCGCACGATTCGCCGTTCGGTGCCCGAGGTCCTCGATCTCGTCGGCCTGGACGGCAAGGCGAAGCGGCTGCCGGGTGAGCTCTCCGGCGGCGAGCAGCAGCGCGTGGCCATCGCGCGAGCCTTCGTCAACCGGCCGCTGGTCCTGTTGGCCGACGAGCCGACGGGAAACCTCGACCCGGACACCAGCCAGGGAATCATGAGCTTGCTCGAGCGGATCAACCGCACCGGGACGACCGTCCTGATGGCCACCCACGACAACAACATCGTCGATGCGATGCGTCGACGTGTCATCGAACTCGACGTGGGCCACATCATTCGCGACCAGTCCCGCGGCGTCTACGGCGCCGGCCACTAGGACCGCCGAGCCGGATACAACGAGTTAGGAAGTCATGCGCGCCAGCTTCGTGATGTCCGGTGTGGGCCAGGGCCTGCGCCGAAACCTGCTGATGTCGATCTCCTTGATCATGATCACCTTCGTTTCCCTGTACTTCCTCGGTGGATCGTTGTTGACCAACAAGGAGATCAGCAAGTTCCGCAAGCAGTACGAGGACAAGCTCAACGTCTCGGTGTACCTGTGCGGACCCGCGCCCTATGCCAAGGGCAGCAACTGCACGCACACCGTCACCTCCGCCGAGCGCGTCGCGCTCGGCGCAAAGCTGCGTTCGGACCCGCAGGTCGCGTCCGCCACGTACCGCAGCCAGGACGAGATCTACAAGATCAACCGCGACTTCCTCGGCAGCGGGCCCGCATCAGAGCTGCTCAGCGCGGCGGACTTCCCCAACGAGTACGTGATCAAGCTCAAGGATCTCAAGCACGACTTCGATGGGGTGAGCCAGCGATATTCCAAGCAGCCCGGCGTCGAAGTGATGCAAAGCGAGGATGCCGGTCTGAAGACCATCCTCGACATCCTCGACTCGTCGAGAGTGGGCGCGTTGGCCTTCGCGCTGCTCGTCCTCGTCGCGGCGATCTTGCTGATGGTGATCACGATCCAAGTGGCGGCGGCTCAACGCCGCAACGAAACGAACATCATGCGACTGGTCGGCGCCTCGAGATGGATGACGCAACTGCCCTTCGTCATCGAGGCGGTTATCGCCGCAGTGATCGGCGGGCTGTTGACGATCCCTGCGCTGTGGTTCAGCAAGCGCTATGTGCTCAACGGCATCTTCTCCGAGCCGGTGAGCCGCAAGGTGCTGCCCGACCTGTCACTCAACGACGTGCTCATCGCCAGTGGCGCAGCGATCGCAGTGGGCATCGTGCTCGCCGTCCTCACCGCATACGCGACCTTGCGCGCCTACGTGCGCATCTAGCGCAGATGGCGAGCTCGAATGACCGACAGTCCACGCGCAAGTTCATCGCGCAGAACCGCAAGGCCCGTCACGACTTCACGATCCTCGACACGTACGAGGCGGGCGTTGCCCTCACCGGCACCGAGGTGAAGTCGCTGCGCCTTGGGCGGGCGTCGCTGGTCGACGGCTTCGCCACGATCGACGACGGCGAGATCTTCCTGCGCAACGTGCACATCCCCGAGTACCTCGAGGGCAGCTGGACCAACCACGAGCCGCGGCGCACCCGCAAGTTGCTGCTGCACCGGGCCGAGATCCTGCGCCTGATCGGTAAGACGAAGGAGAGCGGCCTGACCCTCATCCCGCTCTCGATGTACTTCTCCGAGGGCAAGGTCAAGGTCGAACTGGCGCTCGCCCGGGGTAAGCGCTCCTACGACAAACGGCAGGACATGGCCCGCCGTGACGCCGACCGCGAGGTGCGCAAGGCGATGGGCAGGCGCGCGAAGGGCATGGGCTGAGCGCGACACCGGCCGCCGGCGGGGCCGCCATGGCACCGCGCCGCCACGGCCGCCTGACCGACGCCGATGTGCCCGAATGGTGGGCCGGTCTGGGCCTGCCCGGGCTGATCGACGCGCACGTGCACTTCCTGCCTGAGCGCATCATGGCCGCGGTCTGGCGTTACTTCGACGATGCCGAGCAGCACTACGGCGTCGCCTGGCCGGTCGAGTACCGCACGCCCGATGTGCAGCGGCTGGCCACCCTGGACGCCCTGGGGGTACGTGCGTTCCCCGCGCTGGTGTACCCGCACCGTCCCGGCATGGCTGAGGCGTTGTCGCAGTGGGCGCGAGACTTCGCCGCGGCAACTGCGGGCTGCGTGCCCAGCGGCACGTTCTTTCCCGAACCGGACGCCGGCCGCTACGTGCGCGAGGCCCTGGACGATGGCACCCGCATCTTCAAGGTGCACCTTCAGGTCGGCGACTACGACCCCCGCGACGATCTGCTCGACGACGTGTGGGGCATGCTCGCCGACGCCGCGGTCCCGGTGGTCGTGCATTGCGGCAGCGGGCCGATCCGGGGCCGGCACACGGGGCCCGGCCCGATCGGCGAGGTGCTGCAGCGCCATCCCGCGCTGACGGCGGTGATCGCCCACTGCGGGATGCCCGAGTACGCCGAGCATGTCGCGCTCGCCGAGAAGTACCCGAACGTCCACCTCGATACGACGATGGTCGGCACGCCATTCACCGAGGCGCTCGCCGCCATGCCACGCGATCTGCTGCCCCGCTTGGGCGGACTCCAGCATCGGGTTGTGCTGGGCAGCGACTTCCCCAATATCCCGTACCCGTATGCCGAACAACTCGCGGCGCTCGAACGGTTCGGGCTGGGTGACGAGTGGCTGCGGGCGGTCTGCTGGCACAACGGAGCACGCCTGCTCGGCCGATGACTGCTTGGCCGAGCGGGGTCGCTGCTGGTTTGCTGCCCAGGTGGCATACAGCTGGCGAGCCCTGCAGGTGGACGACACCAAGCCGTGGTCGGCACTCACCGAGATCGCCGCCGACACCGACGCAACCAGCGACCGCTACTCACCCGAGGATCTCGCCGAGGAACTCGAGGATCCGTCCATCGATGCGCAGTCCGACACCGTCGCGGTCGAGGACGAGAGCGGCGTGCTGGTGGCCGCCGGTCAGGTGATGGCGCCGGTCAAGCGCTTGGACGGCACGGTTCGGGCGGCCTTCGGCGGCGTCGTGCACCCCGAGCATCGCGGACGCGGTATCGGATCACAGTTGCTTGCCCGCCTCGAAAGCCGCGCACTGCAGTTGGCCGCGTTGCGCTTTCCGGGCGTCACGGCGCGGGTCAGCACGCAGGTCGGCGCGCACATCGCAGACGCCGCCGAGCTGATCGAGGCCGCCGGCTACGAGGCCGTGCGGTACTTCCACGAGATGACCCATGATCTCGCCGGCGTAGCTGCGGCCGATGATGAACGCGTCGAGCCGTACAGCGCCGAACGCGACGACGACGTCCGCCTGGCCCACTGCGATGCGTTCCAGACGCACTGGGGCTTCGCGCCGCCCGACGCGGACCGATGGCGGCACTGGTACACCGGGTCACGCGCGTTCCGACCGGGCTACTCGTGGATCGCCGCGGCGAGCGACGGCAGCGTCGACGGCTATGTGCTCTCCTACCAGCTCCAACCGGACGAGCTGTGGATCGGCCAGGTAGGCGTGCGGCCGCGGGCACGCGGGCAGGGACTGGCGCGAGCGATGCTGCGCCAGGTGCTCGCGATGTCGGCCACCGAGTACGCGAGCGTCAAGCTCGACGTCGACAGCGCGAATGCCGACGGCGCCGGGCGCCTCTACGAGTCCGTCGGGTTCGTGCGCGTGCGCTCGACGGTCGTCTACCGAAAGGGTTAGGCCGCGTTCGTGCGGCCCTCGACGACTGCGGCCAGTGCGTTGAGTTGCAGCCGGGTGCCTCCCCGCAGATGGGCTACGTCGTGGCTCCCATCGTCGTCGGGCAGCGTGAGAAAGACGTACTGCTCGGTCCAGCGCAGGCGAGTCCCGTCGGCGTCGGGAGCAAGTTCGATCGTCGCGAGCGAGATCCATCGGCGACGACCGTCAAGAAGGAACTCGTAGCAGAGCACGATGCGCTTGTCGGGCACGATGTCGAGGAACTGTGAGCGGTACTCGAGGCGCTCACTCACGCCGGCGGCGGCAAACGTGCTGCGGGCAACCTCACCTCCGCCGACGCGAAAGTCCAGCTCGTGATGGGCGGTTCCGGGCGCTGCCGGCAGACGGAACCAGCGTGCACGCAGCGGCGGTTCGGAAAAGGCGGCGAAGACCCGCGCCGGTGGCACCGAGAGATCGAACGGCAACGAGAACGAACCGTGGACGGCGTTGTGGCTTGCATCGTCGGCTCGGGTGCTGTCGTCACGAGACTGGACGGGGCGATCAGAGCTCATCACGCCATGATGCCGTGCGAGGTCATGATCATCTCTGCTGGATCCGCGATCACTCGCGGTTTCGACAGAGATGATCAATGGTCTGCCTGTGCGGATTCCCTGCCCGATGTCGGACTGTGACGATCTACGGCTGTCGTGCTGGCCCGGCTAGCTCTGCTTTCGGGCGCGACGGCGCATCTGCTCGGCGTTCTGACGTTCCTCGGCTACCAGCACGCCGTAGGTGAAGCTGTCCTCGCCGCGATCCGACGCGTCTGTGGCGAGCCGGCGCAGCAGTTCCGCCGCGACCACGCTGTCCTGGAACTCACCGAGGATGTCCTGCAACCGCTTGATCTTCTTGGCGATCTTGTCGGCGTCGGGCGTGCCATCGGCGGTGGCCGCCTCGGCCGCGTAGCGCACTCGCTTGCCGGCCTTGCGAGCGCGGTGCATCTGCTCGTCGGTACTCGACTTGCGCGTGGCGTGCGTGAGCCGCTTGGCGAGTTTCTTCTCGATCTGCTCGACGGCCTCGTGCAACGTGCCGGCCGGGCGACCGGCAGCCGCGGTGAACGGCGGATCGTCGCGCCAGCGGGTCGCCTCGGCGAGCAGGTCGGCGTAGCGCTTGGTCGTCATGGCTTCGAGCAGCTCGGTTCGCCGCGCGGATTGCTCGTCACTGAGGTACTTGTCGATGTGGTCGCCGACCGGGCCGACGACGAGAGCCCGGGGCAACTCGCCCACGGCCGTGGCCAGCCTTTCGCGCAGCACCTCGGCGTCGCGGACCTCGCCGAGGACCGTCGCGTACCACTTGAGTTCGTCCTCGAACGCGACGGCCTGCTCGTCGTCGAAGCACTGCCCGAACGTCCGCAACGTGCTGCGCAATCGCCGTGACGCGACCCGGGTCTGATGCACGGAGTCTTCCTCATCGCGGATGATCGCGAAGTGCCCGGCGACCAGTGCGTCGCATTGCTGCGCGATGTAGTCGACGAGTACCGCCCCCGCCGAGGTCCGTGGCGTGCCGACGCCCTCGTTGCCGATGCCGACCAGGGAGCGAGCAACCTTGGACCGACTGGTGGACGGGTACGCGTCGGCGCGGCGCAGGACGCGGCCGATCGTCGCAAGCACCTCGGGCGACCCGGCTGGTCCGAGTTCGATCTCGGCCTCGTGCCAGCGCGGGGTGCGCACCTCGGCGTCGAGACCGGCCGCGCGTACCTCGTCCTGGGCGACCTCGGCGATCAGTTCGCCGCCGGCCGTCTGCAGCCGGGTCCGGATGCGGGTGACGTCAAGGCGCACGGCCGGTGTCACGGGTTTGTCACGCGTGAACGGGCGCAGCAGATCGGCCAGGTCCTCGGGCGGGTCGTTGCGAGGCGGCCAGCGCAGTTCGGTGCGCCAGCCGTGTCCGGGGATCTTCAGGTGCCAGCCGGTGTCAGCGTCTCCGCCGCGCTGACGCAGCGCCATCCGGTAGCGGCGCAGATCCTGGTCGGCGGTGTCGTAGTAGGTACTCGACAGGTTCACCGTGTCCGTTTCGATGCGGTCGGCGAACCTGCTGAGATCGGGCATGACGAAATCCGGAGCAATGTCGTACTTGCTCTCGATCTCGCGCGCCGCTACCGGCTGCCGGGCCACACACATAGTTGTACCGGTGCAGGGTGAGAGACCGGTACCCTGAACGGGTAATCAGGTAGTACCGATCCAGGGGGTGAATGGTCTCGACTCCGGACGTCGAGACAGGGGAAGCGGGCCGAGGACCGCGTTGCTGACCTCGTTAAAAAAGCGACGCAAACAAAATAAGCGCCGATACTAATCGCGCTGAGTTCGCTCTCGCTGCCTAGGTAGCGAAGTGACTCCGTCAGCCCGGGCTTGTCACCGGTTCGGTCCGCTGGCGTCAGCTAGGTGACTTACCGTCCTCGCCGGTCGCGGGCCTGGACGGGACAACTCACAGCGACTGGGCCCGTCACACCGGCTTGTGTGCGAGACCGGTGGGGCCGAGGCAGGCACAGCACACTGCGCCCGGAGAAGCCCTGTTGAGGCGACGGAGGACGCGGGTTCGATTCCCGCCACCTCCACTCGTCGGTCTGGCACGTCGCGCGTGCCTTGGGTCCCGAACCGATCGCGGTTCGGGACCCACTCGTTCTTGTCAGGCGGCGAACGTGATGATCCTGTCCGGAACCACCCGGACGATGAGGCGGGTCTCGTCGGGCTGCTCCTGCGGCGGGTCGACGCCGAGGTACTTGTGCGAGAGCTCCACCGGCAGCCGCTTCTCGGGGTCGCCGATCAGCTCGGCCGTGCCGCGGATCTCGACGGACATGTACGGATTGTCGAGGTCGAACACCGAGATGCTGATGCGCGGATCCCTGGCCAGGTTTCGGGCTTTCTGCCGGCCTGCGGTCGTGGAGAACAGCACGGTGTCGCCGTCGCGCTTGGTCCACACGACCGAGGTTTGCGGGCCGCCGTCCGGGCGCAGCGTCGCCACCGTGGCGAAGTTCTTGCCATCCAGAATCTTGCGTACGGTCGCGTCGAAGATCATCTTCATGTCCGGGCTCCCAGGGGTGGACGGGTCGGGTTCGGGCGAGGTCATGCCGCGGTGACCCGTTGCCGGGCCGCGGCTGGCTCGGGCTGCGCGGGCGCCTTGGACCGACGTAGCACAGCAGCGGCGAGGACGGCGGCGGCGACGAGCAGGCCGGTGCCGATGGCGAATGCCAGGTGGAACCCGCCGGTCAGCGCCGAAGCGCTCGTGCGCCCGTGGGTGAGCAGGCCGGCCGTGTGGCCGGCGGCCAGCGTCGACAGCACGGCGACGCCGAGCGCGCCGCCGACCTGCTGGGTGGTGTTGAACAGTCCGGAGGCCACGCCGGCGTCGGCCGGGCCGGCATCCGACATGGCTAGTGCGGTCAGCGCCGAGAACGCGAGGCCGAAACCACCGACGAGCAGCATCGTCGGCAGCAGGTCGACGGCGTAGGCGGCGTGCACCGGCAGGCGGGTCAGTAGCGCCAGCGCCGCCACGAGCAGGACGAGACCGATGAGCAGCATCGCGGGCTCGCCGAAGCGGGCGTTGAGCCGGGCCGAGAACCCGAGCGACACGATCGCGATCATGACTGCAGCCGGCAGCATCGCGAGCCCGGTACGCGCGGCGCCGTAGCCGAGCACGTTTTGCAGGTACAGGGCAATCAATACCTGGAACCCGAACAGGGCCGCCACCATCAGCATTTGAACGACATTTGCGCCGGACACCACGCGTGAACGCAATACCTGCAGCCGCAGCAACGGATTGGTGGCGGTCGCCTCCCGCGCGACGAACGCGGCAAGGAGCAGGACGGCCAGGACAGCGAGGCCGATGGTGCGTGGCGTGGCCCAGCCGTACCGGCTCGTCTCGACGATCGTGTAGACGCCGAGCATCAGGCCGGACGTGACGAGCAGCGCGCCGACGGCGTCGGCGCCGGCCGCGATGCCGAGTCCGCGGTCGGCGTCGAGCACCCGCAGGGCCAGGGCCACGGCGGCGGCGCCGATCGGCAGGTTGATGAAGAAGATCCAGTGCCAGTTGAGCGATTGGGTGAGGATCCCGCCCAGTACCTGGCCGATCGACGCGCCCGCCGCGCCGACGAAGCTGAACGCGCCGATCGCCTGGCCGCGCTCGCGCGGCTCAGGAAAGAGCGTGACGATCATGCCGAGGCTCACGGCCGAGGCGGCGGCGCCGCCCGCGCCCTGCGCGAAGCGCGCCGCGATCAGCATCGGCTGGCTGGTCGAGACGCCGCACAGCAGGGACGCGACGGTGAACAGCGTCAGTCCCGCGACGAATGTGCGCTTGCGGCCGATCAGGTCGCCGATGCGTCCAGCCAGCAATAGCAGTCCGCCGAACGCGATCATGTAAGCGTTCACCGTCCAGGTCAGGTTTGCCGGGGTGAAGCGCAGATCCTGCTCGATGGCGGGCAGCGCCACCGTGACGATGCTGCCGTCGAGAATGATCATCAGCATTCCGGCGCAGAGCACCGCAAGCGCCAGTTTGCGTGAGTGGCCAGTAGAAGTCATGTCGGGTCTCCCGGTTGTCGGTACCGGTGAGACGTTAGCAGATAGTCCCGTAATAGACGATCTGTTTTAGACCTACCGTGTCGACTGGCGGGGCCGCCGGATCGGCCGGTCGCACTCGACCGGGGTCGACAGGTGACTCTCGGCAAGCTGGGAGAGCGCATTCACCAGGACGTCGCGCTGCCTGGCCGGCAACGCCTCGAGCACCTCCCGATGCACCCGGTCGGCGATCTTTGTGCCATCGCTGACGGCACGCTGGCCCGCCTTGGTGACCTCGACGATCCGAGCCCGGCGATCGGTGCTGGACGGGCGGCGCTTCGCCAGCCCGGCCGCCTCGAGTTCGTCGAGGGTTACCACCATCGTGGTCTTGTCGAGGTCTGCGAGTTCGGCGAGTTGGATCTGAGTGCGCTCTGCCTCGAGGGCATGGAAGAGCAGGCAGTACGCGCGAGGCGTGATGCCGATTTCGGCGAACGCGGCAGTCATCTGAGTGGTCAGGACGTGGCTGGTGTGCGACAGCAGGTAGGACAGATCGGCCACGGTCCGGGTCGGCGCAGTCGTCACGCGAACCACTCTAGCAAATAGATCCGCTACTAGATTATCTACTAACTGCACCATCTTTGGCTCGCGTCCACCGGCCGGCCGTCGTGCCGGGCCGGCCGGCGTATCCGGCACAAGCGATACATCGGCACGATCGTGACTCGTGAGAGGGCCGGCAACCGTGGCCACATCCGCTTCTTTGCGGGCGCATCAGACATTCGAGCTGTGTGGCCGATGAGTTTTCGTGCGTGATTGACGAATGCGAGTCATGCTGATAAAGGCTCTGACCGGATTTCCCCCCGATACCGGTCAGGGCCTTCTTCGTGGCGCTCGCAGGGCCTCGCAGGTTGCCGCATGGTGATACCCTCTGGGGGTATGAAGGCAACTCCCGGATATCACGAATCGAAAGAGGCTCAGCTCAAGCGGTTGCGCCGCATCGAGGGGCAGGTACGCGGACTGCAGCGCCTCGTCGAGAACGACACCTACTGCATCGACGTCCTCACCCAGGTATCGGCGGCGACCCGTGCGCTCGAGTCCTTCGCGCTCGGCCTGCTCGACGAGCACCTCGGCCATTGCGTGACCGACGCCATCAACAAGGGCGGAGTCGAAGCGGACGCGAAGGTCAAGGAGGCATCTGCGGCGATCGCCCGGCTGGTGCGGTCGTGACGAGCGGGTCGTCGCTCGAACATCGCACGCGGCATCCCGATCACGCGCCTCATCGCGACGTTCGACTCGACATCACGGGTATGACCTGCGCGTCCTGTGTCGGGCGCGTCGAGAAGAAACTCAACGCGCTCGACGGGGTCGAGGCGACCGTCAACCTCGCCACCGAATCGGCAAGTGTCCGCTGTGCAGGCGACGTCGCCGATGCCGTGCTCGTCGGCGCCGTCGAGGCAACGGGCTATCACGCGCGGGTCCGGCCCGAGGACGGCACGCACGCGCCGGCGGGGGAGCACGATCACGACTATGGCGGGCCGGCGAGGCTGCTACGGCGCCTGCTGATCACCCTGCCGCTGGCCCTTGCCGTCGTCATAGTCGCCATGACTCCCTTGTCGGATAAGGGATTTGCCCCGTGGACCGAGCTGATCCTGGCGACTCCGATCGCGTTCTGGAGCGCATGGCCGTTCCATCGCGCCGCCGCGGTGAACGCTCGCCACGGGGCGACCACGATGGACACGCTGGTCAGCATCGGCGTGCTGGCCGCCTGGGCGTGGTCGGTGGTCGCGGTCATCGGCGACACCGGCGAGCCCAGATACTTCGAGGTTTCCACCGTCGTCACGGTCTTCCTGCTGACCGGGCGTTACCTCGAGGCGCGCGCCAAGCGACGTTCCGGCACGGCGCTGCGCGCACTGCTCGAACTCGGCGCCAAGGAGGTAACCGTCCGCCGCGGTTCCGCCCAGGTCGTCGTACCGATCGAGCAACTCGCCGTCGGCGAGGAATTCATCGTCAGACCAGGAGAAAAGGTCGCCACGGACGGGGTTGTCGTCGACGGAATGTCCACTGTGGACAACTCGCTGCTGACGGGGGAAACCGTACCGGTCGAGGTAGGGCTCGGCGACACCGTGGTGGGCGGCGCGGTGAATTCGGGTGGCCGGCTCGTCGTGCGGGCAACCCGGGTCGGCGCCGACACGCAACTGGCGCAGATCGCGCGGCTCGTCGAGCGGGCGCAGACGGGCAAGGCTTCGGTTCAGCGTCTGGCCGATCGCGTCTCGGCCGTGTTCGTGCCGGTGGTCCTGGTCGTTGCGGTAGCCACGCTCGTCATCTGGCTGCTGACCGGACACACCGCAGCCGACGCCTTCACTGCCGCAGTGGCCGTGCTGATCATCGCCTGCCCCTGCGCATTGGGGCTGGCCACACCTACTGCCCTGCTTGTCGGTACCGGCCGCGCGGCGCAGCTCGGCATCCTGGTCAAGGGGCCCGAGGTGCTGGAATACACCCGGCGAGCCGACACAGTCGTCCTCGACAAGACCGGCACCGTCACGACCGGACAGATGCGCCTGCACGGCATCGTCGCCGCTGACGAGCGAGAGCTGCTGCGCCTCGCGGGGGCCCTCGAAGATGCGTCCGAGCATCCGATCGGCCGGGCGATTGCCGTTGCCGCAAAGGAGAAACTCGGGAATCTCCCACCTGTTGCCGACTTCGTCGCGACTGGCGGGCTGGGCGTCACCGGAACGGTCGACGGCCGGCGGGTCAGCGCCGGACGCCCCGGCTGGGGCGCTGAATCGCTGTCCGATGATCTGCAGCGTGCCGTATCCGACGCGCAGGCAGCCGGGCACACACCTGTCGCGGTCGCCTGGGACGGTGCGGTTCGCGGCGTCGCTGTGGTCGGCGACTCGGTGAAGCCGACGAGCCGTGCGGCGGTCAGCCAGCTACGTAGCCTGGGCCTGCGTCCGGTGCTGCTCACCGGCGATCATGCGAGCGCCGCACGCCACGTCGCCGACGAGGTGGGCATCACCGACGTCGTGGCCGATGTGCTTCCTGAGGGCAAGGTCGATGTGGTGCGGAAACTGCGCGACCAGGGCCGTGTCGTCGCGATGGTCGGCGACGGTGTGAACGACGCCGCGGCGCTGGCCGAAGCCGATCTCGGTCTCGCGATGGGCACCGGAACTGACGTGGCCATCGAGGCGAGTGATCTGACCCTCGTGCGTCCGGACCTTCGCCTCGCGGCGGACGCGATCCGGCTTTCGCGGCGCACTCTCGCGGTGATCAAGGCCAACCTGTTCTGGGCATTCGCGTACAACGTCGCCGCGATCCCGATTGCGGCTCTGGGTCTGCTCAATCCGATGATCGCGGGCGGGGCCATGGCGGCGAGTTCGGTGCTGGTGGTGGCGAACAGCTTGCGCCTGCGCAGATTCCGCTGACTAGCCAGGCAAGATGTTCACCGCGCGGGCGGCGATCAGCGCCACCGTCACCAGCGAGATCGTCGCCTGCAGCCCGAACAGCAGTTTCGACCAGCGCGACAACGGCATCGTGTCGGTGGGCGAGAAAGCTGTCGAGTTGGTGAACGACACGTAGAGGTAGTCGAGGAAGATCGGCTCCCAGTTACGCGCCAGATGCTCGTCGGTGAGTTGCGGGAACAGCAGGTCGGGCACGTCGTGACTGCCACGAGCCCGTTCGGCCGGGCCGCCACGGTCGTACTCCCAGAACCACAGTGCGAAGACGATGGTGTTCGTGATCCAGATCTCGCCGCCGCCGACGAGCAACGTGATCGGTGGGACGTGATGGCCCGTCGTGATCGTGTGGATCAGTAACCCGACCGACACCGCGTTCGTGATCGCGATGATCGCGAGCAGTACCTGCGATGCGACGCGCAGGCGCTGAGTTCGGCGCGACAGGCGATCGGGATGCATGACTGTGAGGACGACGAGCAGCACGGCTTCGACGGTCGGTGCGATGTAGGCCGGATGTGGCGCGAACCGGCTCGGCAGCGCGAACTGCGCACCGATCGTCACCACCAGCGCCGCGACGATCCACCACCGGTGCTCGCCTTCGGTCGCCCGCAGCCAGGCCGGGCGTTTGCCGGCCGAGCCAAGGGCTAAAGTTCGCGCGGCGGGTAGGTCGGACATGATGGGCATCATTGTCCTTGCGTGCCCGGCGAGAACCGGAAGGACACGCGTGCAACAGCATTTGAGCTGGCTCGAGGCCAGTGTCGTAGGAGCCATGCAGGGTGTGGCGGAACTGTTTCCCGTTTCAAGCCTTGGGCACAGCGTGCTGTTGCCTGCGGTGATCGGTGGCTCGTGGGCCCGCGATCTCAACGTGCGAACGCCGGAGTCGCCGTACCTGGCCTTCATCGTCGGCCTGCATGTCGCCACTGCCATTGCGCTGATCGTCTACTTCTGGCGTGACTGGGTGCGCATCGTCCGCGGGTTCGTCACCAGCATCGTCCGTCGCGAGGTGCGCGACCCGGACCAGCGACTGGCCTGGTTGCTGATCCTTGCGAGCGTCCCGGTGGGCCTGGCCGGTCTGCTGCTCGAGCACTGGTTCCGCACGACGCTGTCGAGACCGGTGCCGACGGCCATCTTCTTGGTCGTCAACGGGTTCGTCCTGATCGGCGCCGAGCAAATGCGCAGGCGCGAGGGCGCCGATATCGACACCGAGTACGTGGACGAGCGGCTCAGCGGCCCGGAGTCGGACGCGCGCCTTGCGAAGCAGCTACCTACCGGGCAGGCCGTGCTGGTCGGCTCCGCGCAGATTCTCGCGCTGGCGCCGGGCATCTCACGGTCGGGCATCACCATGGTCGCCGGCATGCTGCGCGGCCTGTCCCGCGAGGACGCCGCGCGCTTCTCGTTCCTGCTCGCGACGCCGGTCATCCTGGCGGCCGGGGCGCTGAAACTGGGCGACCTCACCGGCCCGCTCGGCGCCGGCATCCGCGGCCAGGTATTGCTCGGCTCGGTGCTGTCCGGCGTCGGCGCATACCTGTCTGTGCGCTTCCTGACGCGCTATTTCGCCAACCGTTCGCTTCGCCCGTTCGGCGTCTACTGCATCGTGGCGGGCATTGCCAGCCTGCTCGTGTTCGCCGCCCGCTGACGTACCGTCGTTGCATGCGGCGCCTGTTGTTCCTGCTTGCTCCGCGATGGCTGGCGCTCCACGCCGTGGTCCTCGCGTCGGCGGTGACGATGGTGCTGCTCGGCCGGTGGCAGTGGCACGTCGCGCACGTCCGGCACGGCGACGTCCAGAACTACGCCTACGCCTTCCAGTGGTGGGCGTTCACCGTCTTCGCGCTGCTCATGTGGCTGCGGGTGCTGCGCGACGCCGTTCCCCGCACGCTCGCCGCCCCGGCCGCAACCGGCGAAGGCCCGGCCGCCGAAGTCGCGATTCCCGAAGCCACCGGGCCCGAAGCCACCGGGCCCGAAGCCACAGTGAGCGAACCCGCTGCGAGCGAACCGCAGACAGTCGCCTACCGTCGATACGTCATGCCGCGCGCCCGGCCTGACACTGATGATCCAGAACTCGGCGCGTACAACGACTATCTCGCCAACCTGAACCGGAACAGCCATGACCAGCATCGAGAGGACGCCTGAGATGACGACTGGCGGAGCGGCCACCGCCCGTCGCGGCATGCGTGAGGGCGGCGCCCTGCTGCGCTATCGCGTTCTCGCGATCGTCACCGGCACGATGCTCGTGCTGCTCGTATTCGTGGCGATGCCGCTGCGCTATTTCGCCGACATGCACGGCCCGGTAGCGGTTATCGGTACCGCACACGGATTCCTGTTCATGGTCTACCTGGTCACCGCGCTCGACCTTGGTGTGCGACGCCGCTGGCCGCTGGTCAAGCTCGGACTGGTCATGATCGCCGGCACCATCCCGTTCGCGTCATTCGTCGCTGAGCGCCGGGTGACCCGCGAAAGCCCAGGGCGTACGCAGTCAGCCTGACGCCGCACGGGGAGCGCGCCCGCCGAAGGCCTCGACGAGATCGGCGCGGGCCCGGGCCACCCGCGAGCGGATCGTGCCGACCGGGCAGCCGCAGACGTCGGCGGCCTCGGCGTAGGACAGGCCGACCACCTGGGTCAGCACGAACGCCTCGCGACGATCACGGTCCAGGGCCTCGAGCAGCGCGCGCAGCATCACCGAATCGGCCGGGTCCGCGACGCTGCGATCGTCAACGTCGACCGGCGCGACGGCGCGTGATCTGACCGCCGCGCGCACCGCATCGGCACAGACTCGCCGGGCGATCGACAGCAGCCAGGTGCGTGCGGCCGAGCGACCCGCAAAGCGATGTAGGGACGCGAACGCTCGCGCGTAGGTCTCCTGCGCGAGGTCGTCGGCGGCGGACGGAGATGACAGGTGCGCGCACAGCCGCCACACATCTGCCTGCGTGGCACGGACGAACGCGCGGGCCGCCGCGGCATCGCCGCCGCGGGCCCGCAATGCCGCCTCGGTAACGGCGTCGACCGCGTCCATAGTTGCCTTTCGAATGCCGGGAACTAAACGGTTGCCCCAGTCGACTAATCATTCGTGAGGTGCGAGCGCTTCCGTGAAGCCGCGTCGGCCCGCCTGGACGGCGAGCCGATCGGCCTGCCGGCGTCGGCGCTGGACCATCACCTCGCGACCTGCACCGATTGTGCACGATGGCTCGAACAGGCCACCCGGCTCACTCGCCACGCACGCCTGAGCAGTGCCGTCGTGCCCGATCTGGCCGATCGAATTCTTGACGGCGCGGTGCTTCCCGCCCGGCGCATGCTGCGCGCCAGGCGCCTCACCCGCATCGCGCTTGCGCTTGTCGGTATTGCCCAGTTGGGTATCGCCTTGCCGTCGCTGTTCGGCACGAGCATCGACATGGCGATGTCGACGCATGCGGCCCATGAGGCGGCCGCCTGGAATGTCGCGCTCGGTGCGGCATTCCTGGCCACGGCGCTGCGGCCGAAGCGGGCGGCCGGCCTGTTGCCGGCGCTTGCGGTCTTCGTCGGCGTGCTTGCCGTGTTGAGCGTCCGCGACGTCGCGAGCGGAGCGGTTGCCGCCGGGCGCCTGGCCACCCACCTGGGCACCGTCGCCGGCCTCGTCCTCATCTACACGCTGGCGCGAGCCGAGCGCGCCCTGCCGCCGGAGCGCCCAGCGGCACTCGACGGCGACGAGCAGCGCGACGAACGCGGACCCGGCCTGCGGGGCGTCGCGTGACCCGAGGCACGCCAGGATCACGCCACGTCCTGCGCAGGGTCCTCGCACTCTGCCTGCTGCTGGCCGGGCTGTTCGGCGCGGCGCTGGCGACGGCGCCGGGTGCGTCGGCGCATGCGACGGTCGTTGCGTCCGACCCGATTGACGGTTCGCGCCTCGCGAGCGCCCCATCGGCGGTATCCATCACGTTCGACGAGCCGGTCACCCTTAACAGCGGCGGCTACCTACGCGTCGTCGACCAGGCCGGCCGGCGCGTCGACAGCGGCCAGGCTGAGCATCCGAACGGCGTCGGAGCGAAGATCTCGGTCAGCCTGAAGTCGGGACTCGGCGATGGCACCTACACGGGCAGCTTCCGGATCGTCTCGGCCGACGGCCATCCGGTTGCCGGAGTGGTGCGGTTCGTCGTCGGTAACGGCGAGTTCGCCGGCGGGCCGATCTCACTGTCCACTGTGGACGGTGCGACGAGCTTCGTGTTCGACGTCGTCCGGTGGATCGCCTTCGCCGGCCTGGCACTGCTCGGCGGCTCATGGCTGATGTTCTCGGTCTGGCCCGAAGGCCGCGATTGCCGCCGCGCGCGGCGTCTTGTCTGGACGGGCTGGCTGGTGTCGGTGATCGCTGCGTTGGCCGAGACAGTGTTGCAGGGGCCCTATGCCGCGGGTGCGGGTCTCGGTGACGTCGCCAATTGGTCGCTACTCGACGCCACGCTGCACACCACTTTCGGCACGGCGCATTCCGTGCGACTGCTGCTGCTCGGCGCCTTGGGGGTCGTGCTCGCCGCGCAACTCCGCACAGTGCAACGCAGCCGGCTGGCGGAGGTGAGCGGCGCGCTAGCGGTCGGCGTCGTGCTGACCTTCGCCGCGAGCGGGCACGCCCAGGCGCAGGACCCGCGGTGGCTGACCATGACGAGCTACTCGGCGCACCTCGTGGCGATGTCGGTGTGGGTGGGAGGGCTTGCCTACCTCCTCATCGCGGTGCTGCCACGGCACGAACCCGCCGAGCTTTCGCGGGTGCTGCCCGTGTTCTCGCGCACCGCCCTCTACTCCGTGACGGTGCTGGCAGTCAGTGGCACGTACCAGGCTTGGCTGGGCATCGGCAGCATCGACGCGATCACGTCGACCCGGTACGGACAACTCGTCCTGGTCAAGGTGGCGCTGTTCGCCGGCCTGCTGGCCCTGGGCAACCTGTCCCGCGTGGTCGTCCAGCGCCGTTACGTCCGTCCAGTGGCCTACGCGATGACGGCCGACCCGCCTGCGATCGCCGACGGCGACCCGTCCGTCATCGGGCCGATGCGGCGCTCGGTGTTCGCCGAGCTCGTCGTTGCGCTGACTGTGCTGGCGGTGACTGCCGTCCTCGTCGCCGAGCCGCCAGGACGGGCCGCGCTCGCGACCACCCGCTCCGAGCCGCAGGCCGCGACTGCGTCGTTGGGCGGCGGCCGCCACGCGACCGTGACGATCGAGCCCGGCCGGCACGGCCCGGTCTCGGTCACCGTCGCGCTGAGCGCCGGACCCAAGCCGCTGCAGCTCAACGCCACGGCTGCCTTGCCCGACAAGCAACTCGGCCCGATCCCGGTCAAGCTCGCCACACACGACGGCGCGACATTCGTCGCCTCGGGGGTCGTCCTGCCGTCGGCCGGACGCTGGGTCATTACGCTCACAGTCCGCACGTCGGAGTTCGACTCAGCGGTGGCCGACGTCAAGATTCGCCTTTACTGAAGGGAAGTCAATGCATCTGCGTGCCATCGCGCTGGGAACGGCCGCTGCGTTCGTCGGGCTCATCGTGCTCGCCGTACCCGCGTCGGCACACGTCACCGTGAGCGCGCCGGGGGCGACCCGGGGAGGCTCTGACACCGTCATCACGTTCCGGGTTCCCACCGAAACTGACAAGGCGTCGACGACCGGCCTCAAGGTGCAGTTGCCCGCCGACACCCCGATCGCGGACGTGCTCGTGCAGGCCCAGCCGGGATGGACCCATACGCAGAAGTCGGCCCAGCTGGCCAAGCCGATCAGTACGGACGACGGCGACATCACCGAAGCCGTGTCCGAGATCGACTGGACGGCCACCGCGGGCAACGGCATCAAGCCGGGCGAGTTCGCAGCGTTCGTCATCATCGCCGGGCAGTTGCCCGACACACCGAAACTCACGTTCAAGGCGATCCAGACATACAGCGACGGGACGCAGGTGTCCTGGATCGAGGTTCCCGCGCCCGGCAGCACCGCCGAGCCCGAGCATCCGGCGCCAACACTCGACCTTGCGGCGGCGTCGGGCACCGCAGCCGCAAACCCCTCGGTCACCGCGTCCGTGGCCCCGCCTGCGAATGGCTCCAAGACCAACAGTCAGACTGGTGCCGTGGTCCTGGCCAGCATCGCCCTCGTCTTGGCCGCGTCAGCCGCGGCGCTGGCGGCGTACCTGCTCGTGATAATCCGTAAGCAACGGGTGACGCGATGACGCGACCGTCCCTGCCGGTTCTCGCCGCGGGATTGGTGGCCGTCGTGGGTTTGGCCGGCCTCATCCGTGGCGCGGTGCCCCAGGCTGTGGCGGGCGCCGGCGGCCTCGGAGGTGCAGCCAGCGATCCGATCGTGGTCAGCGGCGCGTATGTCCGCGAGCCGGCCTCGCCTGACGTTGCGGCCGCATACTTCACCGTTTACAACACCACCGGCGCGGACGACACGCTCACCAGCGTGATCACCGGGGCAGGTCAGGACGCCGTGCTGCACGACGACGTCAACGGCGGCATGACCGTGTCACCCGGCGGCCTGCGCATACCGGCGCACAGCAGCGTCACACTCTCGCCCGGTAAAGGTCATGTGATGATCGAGCACCTCGTCGGCACTCTCAAGCCTGGAGAGATCGTCGATCTGGAACTGCAGTTCGCCAAAGCTGGACCAATCGTCGTGCAGGCGCCGGTCATCGCGATCAACGCGCCGGCGCCGACAGCGGCCGCCCCCGCGCCCAGCGCGACGGTGACCAGGTGATGCGTCGCCTCACGATCGCGTTGGCCGCGTTGCTGCTCGTCGCCGGATGCTCCTCGGGCCACGCCTCGCCCAAACGATCGGCGCTCAACGACAACATCAAGGCCGGGCCGTACGACGGGTTCGGGCTGCTGCCGCCGCAGCCGCGCCCGTCCTTCACCCTCACCGACACCGCAGGCAAGCCGTTCTCGCTCAGCGAGACTGCCGGGCACCCCACCCTGCTCTATTTCGGTTACACGCATTGCCCGGACGTGTGCCCGACGACCATGGCCGATATCGGCCAGGCGATCTTGGCGGTGCCCGCGAAGCTGCGCGCGCAGATCTACGTCGTCTTCGTGACCACGGACGTGAAGCGCGATACCGGCCCCGTCATCGCGGCGTGGCTTCGGCACTTCGACCCCGGCCTGCCACGGCAGTTCATCGGGCTCACCGGCAACCAGGCACAGATCGACGCCGCGCAGGCCGCCGCGCACGTCCAACTCGCCGAGGACGACGGCCAATTACACGCCGCAGACGTATTGCTCTACGGTGCTGACGACTACGCACACGTCAAATACCTGCAAAGCGACAACGAGTCAGACCAGATCGCCCACGATCTGCCGCTGGTCGCCGAGTAGCCCGCCCAAGGAGTCTCGTCCGTGAACTGGAGCTCGATCCGAGCCTGGCTAGGTACCGTCATCCGGCTCGCCCTCGGCGGCATATGGCTCTGGGCCGGAGTGGCCAAGCTGTCTGACCCGCGCGCGTTCCTGGAGGCCGTGCGCGTCTACGACGCGTCGCCGGAGTGGATGTCGAAGGCGCTCGCCTACGGGATGCCGGTGCTCGAGGTGTGCATCGGCGTGCTGCTCGTACTGGGCGTGATCACCCGTGCCGCCGCCATCGTCTCGGCGCTGCTGCTGTTCGTGTTCCTCGTCGGCGTCATCCAGGCGGCTGCCCGCGGGCTGAAGCTCGACTGCGGCTGCTTCGGCGGTGGTGGCGTGGCCACCGGCGCCACGCACTACACCCTCGACATCCTGCGTGATGTCGGGCTACTCGTGCTGGCGGCGTACCTGATCGTGTGGCCGATGACCCGGATATCCATCGACGAATACCTCGCGCGCCACGACTACGTCCAGCCTCCCTCGGCGAAGCGCATGCGTACCAACGAGGGGCGTCGCAAGTACAACGCCGTGCTCGAGGCCCGTCGCAAAGAGGCGCAGATCCGCAATCGCTACATCACGCTGGCGCTCGCGCTGGTGGTTGCGCTGATCAGCGTCATCGGAATCGGCGTGCAGGCCAATCGCGCCAAGATCGCAGGCGACCTGACCGCCACGAACGCCACGGTGAAGAACGGCGTCGTCGTCGGTAAGGCCGCGCCGGTGACCATCGACATCTTCGAGGACTTCCAGTGCCCGAGCTGTGAGAAGTTCGAGCAGTCCGCCGGGGCCGACATCGACGCGAAGGTCAAGGCGGGCACTGCCCAGGTCCACTACCACATCATGGCGTTCCTCGACAGTGCGTCGAACGGCAACCGGTACTCCACGCGCGCTGCCAACGCGGCATTGTGCGCATCCGACATCAGCGTCGACGCCTACGCCAAGATGGTGGCCGTCCTGTACGGCAAGGACACCAAGGGTGCGCAAGTACAGCCCGCCGAGAACAGCAACGGGCGTACCGACATCCAGCTGATCGACTACGGCAAGCAGGCAGGCATCACCGGCGACAACCTCACCACGTACCAGACGTGCGTGCAGAGCGAGCAACACAAGGCGCTCGTTCAGGCCATCACCGACGACGCATCAAAGCGCAGCGTGTTCAGCACGCCCACCGTGCTCGTCAACGGCAAGAAGGTCGAAAACCCCGACAAGGCGACGCTGGACGCGGCAGTTACGGCCGCCGCAGCGAAGGCGCCGGCGCCCAGCACGTCGCCAAGCGCCTCGACCCCGGCGTCGACGTCGCCGTCGGCTTCCACGTCGGCAAGCTCGAGCGGGAGCGGCTCGCCGACACCCTGATCGGGCGGTGCCGGGCGGGTCTCTGCCCGGCAGCCGACGCCGTGGCCAGTGCAGTCGCTACGTCGGCGTCGCGCCGGCACACGACTGGGCCGACCGCACTGCGCGAAGCAGCGTCGGCCGGCCCAGGGGCTAACGGTCCAGGGTCTACTTGTTGGCAGCGTCCTTCAGTGCGCTGCCCGCGGAGAACTTCACCGTGTTGCGGGCTGGGATGGTGATGGTCGCGCCCGTTGCCGGGTTACGGCCCTCGCGTGCGGCGCTGTGACCGACGGAGAGCGCAAAGAAGCCCGGCACGCTGACCTTCTCGCCCTTGGCGGCAGCACCCTCCAGAGTTGACTGCAGAGCGCGCAGGACGGCGTCGACTGTCTTCTGCTCGAGCGACGCCTCGTCGGCGACGGCGGCCACCAGTTCCTTGCGGTTCACGAATATCTCCCTTGATCGTTGGTGTGTACCGGCCTCCAGTATGAGCGAAGGCCCAGTATTACCGGCATTCCGGGGCCCTCGGCGTGGCGCGAGGCCGCGCGTCGTGACCGTTTTGCGGTGTCAACCTGCCAGTCGCCCACTGTGCCACCGGCCAGCGCCGATAGCGATTCGGAGGCGCCTCTGCACCCTGTGTACGATGACTTTCCGGTCCTGATGGACCGTATTGGGGCTGTGGCGCAGCTGGTAGCGCACCACACTGGCAGTGTGGGGGTCAGGGGTTCGAGTCCCCTCAGCTCCACCAGGATTTCCGGGGGTTGTAGCGGTCTGACGGCCCGCGCCGATGCGCGCGGGCCCCGATTTGGGCTGCTGCGCCGTGCATCGTCAACATGTCGATACCGCAGGAGGACTGGTCAGAACTCGGTGAGATGGCGGTCGACACGGCGCCCGCTCGTAGCAATCCGCCTAGCTTTCCCGCCACGGGCCGATGCCGCCGATCCGCTCCGGCGTGATGTGCAGGATCAGGCCCGGCGGGTGGTCGCTGCCCGGCGGGAACGCGACATCTGGCCCGAGATACACGTGGGCCAGATCCTGCAACATCGCCGCGGCGTCGCCTTCGGTGACACGGCCGGTGCCGCGCACGACCAGGTACTCGCCCAGCCCGATCTCGTTGACCACGCCGTTCTCAAGCGACAGCACGACGCGGGGATCGCGGCGGATGTTGCGCAGCTTCTGCCGATCGGCCAGGTGCGCGCTGACGATCTCGTCACCGTCGAGGCCGACCCACACGACGCTGACCTGCGGGCTGCCGTCGGGGTTGATGGTGGCCAGGTGGGCCAGATTGCCGCCGGCGATCACTGCCCGCGCCGCCTCATTGAGAATGCTCATAAGGCGTCGAACCGCCCCACCGAGGGGTCCATTCCGGCCCACACTTCTCAATTCTCCTTGAGGTGGCTAGGCGGGTCCCGGGGCATCCGGCCGATTCGCCCGGCCAGGTCACATCGGCTCGACCTCGTTCGTCATTGCTCTGACGGAACCTGACGGGAGAACGCAACCGATGAACGAAGAGGAACTCCTGGCCGGACAGTTCGAGGCCAATCGCGGCCACCTGCGCGCAGTGGCCTACCGGATGCTCGGCTCGCTGACCGAGGCCGAGGATGCGGTGCTGGAGGCCTGGCTGCTGCTCAGCCGGACCGACACGAGCGCCGTGGCGAACCTCGGCGGGTGGCTCACGACGGTCGTGGGACGGGTGTGCCTCGACATGCTCCGGTCACGCCGGTCGCGTCGCGAGGACTCCCTGGACGTGCACGTGCACGTGCCCGACCCGGTCGTGAGCCGCGCCGAGGGCACCGACCCGAACACGAAGCGCTGCTCGTCGATTCGGCGGGTCTCGCGCTGCTGGTTCGGAAGCATCGGGCCGGTTTACCAGGCACGCGTGTCAGCGGGAACCCGGTACGTGACGTCGATGGCGTGGTCGTGATGACTGTGCGCGACGCAGATCGCCGCGACGTCCCGGACCTCGGGTCGGGCCAGCCAGGCGTCCACGGCGGCGGTGTCGGTCCGGATCAATGTCTCACCCGTTTTGCAGGGAACGCCGCAACGTCGCCCGATCCGGGCGGGTGATGAAGGGGTCGAAGAGGATCGACGTCGTGCCGTCGTCGAACAGCAGGGTCGAGGTGGCGTAGAACGTCACCTCGACCGAGCCGTTCCCGGGCGTCGCGTCGGCGCTCGGGAGGTAGCTCGGTGTTATGCGTATGGCGCTGAGCTGGCGCGACGAGCTCTGATTCAGGGTCCGCCGCGCCAGTGATCGATGCGGTCGTGGTCGGGGGTGAAGCCGTGCTTGACGCCCCAGAGCACGGCCTGGGTTCGGCTGGTGACATCGATCTTGCGGTAGATCGTTCGGATATAGGACTTGACCGTGTTGGGGCTGAGAAAGGTCAGCGCAGCGACGTCGGCGTTGTTCCTGCCCTGCGTGATCAGAGCGAGGATTTCTGACTCGCGGTCAGTGAGTCCTTCGTGACGCCCGGGCCAGTCCAGACCGGTGACGGCCCGAGCCCGTCGCGGTGGGTCGCTGATCACCGTCTCGCCGGCATGGATGGCTTCGAGCGCGGTGACGAGGTCGCGGGCCGGCAGGGTCTTGGACAGGTAGCCGTGCGCTCCCTGTCGGCGGGCATGGTCGATGAGGTCAGGGTGGAAGTTCCAGGTGTAGACGACGACGCGGTGTGCGTGCGGGCTCTGGATGAGGACGTCGATCTGGCTCCGGTCGGATTCTGCCTGGGCGAACGAGTCGTACAACGCGATGTCGACGGTGTCTTCAAGTGGCTTGTTGGCGTCGATCTCGGCGACAAGGACGCGCTCGCGGTAGGGATCCAACATGTTGGCGACGCCGGTGAGCACGACGTCGTAGTCATCGATCAGGGCGATCAGGATCGGTGACGAAGCGGCGGGCATGACCGGAACGATAAACCTCCCTAGGGGTGTATTGCACCAGCCCTAGGGGTGTTTGAGTCGAGGGATCAGCAAACGCTATGCCGCCCACGTGGGCAGCGGCGGACACCGCACGTCGATGGCGTGCCCAACCGAAGGGTTCCTCATGGTCGGACTCATCATCAGCCTCATCGTCATCGGACTCATCGCCGGAGCGGTAGCCCGTCTGCTCATTCCCGGCCGGCAGGACGTGGGCGTCCTGATGACTATCGTGCTCGGGATCATCGGCTCGTTCGTCGGCGGCTTTCTCGGCTACGTCATCTTCCACAAGGACGCCTACAACGGCTTCTTCCAGCCGTCGGGCATCATCGGATCGATCATCGGAGCCGCCATCGTGCTGCTGATCTACACCCGCGTGGGACAGCGGCACACCGTCCGCCATTGATCACCACACGAGGTGTTGATCACCGGGTTGTTCGGGTCGATCCGGACGCTCGCCGGCCCGATCGTCCCTGGTGATCCGGTGCGCCGCTGACAAACCGCCATCGCCGCGCCCCGCTGTCGGTGATCGACAAGACTTAGGACACGTCGTCACGGTGCGGGTCTGCACCCGGCTTTGAACGGCTCGACGGGTCGGCGCTGGTTGGTACTCGCATGCCGATGACGTGAGGTGCCTGTCCGGTCTGAGGCCTACACCGTTAGCCAGCCATTCGAGTAGGTATGGAAATCGCAATTCGGGGGTGTCCACAATGACTGACACCGAGCTAGAGGCGCGTGCCGCGGACAGTGTCGGCAACGAGTTAGCGAGGGCACACGACAAGATCTCGAACCTCGAGACCGCGTTGAGGTCCAGCCGCCGTATCGGCATGGCGATGGGCATCCTGATGGCGCAGTTCAGGATCCGCCCGGAGCAGGCATTCGACATGCTCCGCGACGCGAGCCAGACGCAGAATCGCAAGCTTCGCGACCTGGCCGAGGATGTCATCCTCACTGGGACGCTGGAGCCCGGAGGTCAGGACCCGAGCTAGACAGACGCGCGGCTTGCCGTTCGCGCGGTCGCTACAACCGTGATCTGGTCTCTCGAACACCCCAAGCATCTACGCCGGCACGACGAAGGTCCGCCTGCCCGATATCAAGCATCTGCGCTGCTGACCTGTGCCCTGCCGCCGCACCTAACGACGGATCCCGCGCGGTTCTCGGCGCCGAGCGGGACGGATTCACCGGGCTGGGCCTGATGGCTGATCCGGTGCTCACGGTGCGGGTCTGGACGCCAAACATGCCAGGGCCCGCTCGGTCGCGGGCAGGTGTTCGCTGGGCACGGTGCCAAGCCGTGTCGCGATGACTTCCCGGCGGACGAGCCCGGCGTCCAGGAGCGCAGCGACGAAGTTGCGGTCCTTCTCGCGCAAGGCGCACAGCTTGGCGGTGCAGCAGTCTTCCTTGTCCAGACACCAGCCGGTGAAGCCCGCGCACCCGCGAGCACCCCAGCGTGCTCGATAACGCCGGCTGTGCCGCGCCGTTCAGTGGCGAACTGGATGCCTTCCGGCCGGCGTTATGTGCGGGCGGCAACTCGCCGGACCAGATCAGTCACATCCTGGGTCGCCGTGTTGATCAGCTTCCTTCGGCTCTGCTGCCTCGACTCCCATAGGGGTGATCGTGTCAGTGAGTCGCCGGGCGCATGCCGGAGCAGCGGTGTCACGAATCGCGGATGATGCCTCGCTGCGAGCCGCCGATGTAACGTCGAGCACCCGAGCGACCAATGAGAGACGTGAACACTCCGGAACGTCCCGACGTCGGGTCGATAGCAACGGACGCCGACGCCTTCGAGGTCTTCTACCGCGAGAACCTCGAGACGGTGCGACGCTTCGTCGCCCGAAGGGTCGCCGATCCGCATCTCGCGGCCGACCTGACCGCCGAGATCTTTCTCGCGGCCGTCGACTCAGCGTCGTCGTATCGTCCCGATCGGGGCGTTCCAGCGGCTTGGCTCATCGGCGTGGCGCGCCATGTGGTGGCAACCGAGTTTCGACGCCAGTCACGCGACCGTGCTGTCGTGAGTCGGATCTCGGGTCGTCGTCTGCTCGACGCGGACTCGCTCGCCCGGATCGAGGAACGGATCGATGCCGAACGCGGGGCGCGCACGCTCTACGACGCTCTCGCGTCGCTGCCGCGCCGCGATCGCGCCCTCATGGAGTTGGTCGCACTCGACGGGCTCTCGATCACTGAAGCCGCAGCTGTGCTGGGGGTGAAGCCAGGCACCGCGCGGGTCCGGCTGCACCGCAGCCGCGCCCGGATTCAGTCCCAACTCCAACCGTTCGTCCAGGAGGTCATCTCATGAGTCTCGACACCTTCGAGCAGTCCCTACTCACAGAGCTGCGGCAGCACGTGGCCGCCCGAACCTCGGCCCGGACCGCGGTCCGGACCACTCCCCGCCGGCGATGGACCGTCGGGCTCGCCGGGGGTGGACTGGCCACCGCAGCAGCCGCCGTCGCCATCAGCCTCGGCATCGGTGTCGCCGGTCCGGGCGCGGCATACGCTGTCGAGTCGCAGCCCGGCGGTGACGTTGTCGTCACGGTCTATGACCTCTCCGACGCCAGCGGACTCGAACGGGCTCTCGCCGCGAAGGGCGTCCACGCCGACATCACTTACGTCCGGGGCTTCTCACAGGCCGACGGTCAGACGCGGTCGGCGTCGGGCATCGACCGCGGCGGATGCGCCATCGCACTGGCCAAGCTCGACGGAGGACTGCGGTTCACGCTCACGGCCACCCAGATCGCCAGCGGTGCAAAGCTCGACATCGTCACCAGTGGTTCCAGTCCCAGCGACGTCGGCTCGCCGGTGGCGGTGACCTGGTCGGGCGGTCTGTGCTGACGCACACTCGAAGTGCGTGCGCCCCCGGGAACGTTGACCAGGGCGCACGCACCCGACGATTCGCCCTTCAGGAACCGACACAGAGCTGACCGACTCGCCGAGCTCCCGCGACACGGCCGCACCACTTACGGTGACCGGGGCCTTTGCTGGGTCCGTGTCGGGGTGCTGGGTCTGTTCGTGGGGTCGCGGTGTCGTGGGTTGACCGGTCGGTAGAGGGCAATCGATTCTCGGTTTCCGGCAGGGCGTTGCCGTCAGCGAGAGCGGGCGGGGCGCCGGCTGGCCGCGGTGAGTGTGGCGTCCGCCCGGTGTAGCCAGGTGGTGAGGGCGGTGCCGGGGCGGCGGCGTTGTGTGCTGGCGGCGGCGCGGTGGACGAGGGTTCTGGCGAGCGGGAGCGCGACGGCGATCAGCAGCCAGGTTCGTAGTCGGGTGGAGAGGAGTATCCACATCAGAGGTCGGTTTCCTTTCGGGGAGTGCGACGGTGTGCCGGTGGATGGTGGGTAGGTCAGGTGGTTCGGTCGGCCGTGGGGCTGATGTGTCGGGGCGTATTACGTGGCCGTGGCCGTGGCGGCGGTGCGGAGCTTCTTCGCGGTCTGTTTACGGGCTTTTTTCGCGGTCTTTAGCTGCGACTTGAGGTTCTTGAGGTCAGCCGTGTGGGCGTCGAGGTCGTCCTTGGCGGTGTTGATGGTCTTGGTGTGCTTCTTCAGTGTGGATCTGAGCTGCTTCTCGGTCCGGGCGGCGTGGTCGAGCGCCTGCTGAGCGCGGACCAGCGGTTTCGGCGTGCTGCCGCCGGCCGGCTTCGTCGTGGTCTTGCCGGGGCGGGGCGTGCCGGTCTTGCCGCTCGTCTTGCGGGGCGTGCCGGTCTTCGACGCTGCTCTGGAGGGACGGGCGGCGGCGCGCGCCGGGGTGCGGGTTGAGCGTTTCGTGGAAGCCATGGTGGGTGTCCTTATCTGGGTCGGTGCCGCGCGAGCTGCGCGGCAATGAGGTCGGAACGAGCGGGGTCATAGCGCGTCGCGCACTTTCGTGGTGATCGAATCAGCTACGGATGCTGCTTCGGCGACCTACGCGCATCCAGACGAGCAGCACGATCACGGCTCCGATGACGGAGCCGATGATCCCTGAGGGCTGGAAGAAGCCGTCCTGCTTGTCGCGGTGGAAGATCAGGTAGCCGAGGAATCCGCCGATGAACGAGCCGATGATGCCGATCAGGATGGTCATCGGTATCGAGATGTCCTGTCTACCGGGCACGAGAAGTCGGGCCAGCGCGCCGGCGATGAGTCCGATGACGATGAGACTGACGATCAATCCGATCATGGTGCACTCCTTATTGGTATGAGGTTGATGGCCGCGCTTGATCGGTGACGTCGCGGGTTGCGGACTTCGCGTGTCCTGTGACGTCTGCCGCGGCGTCCTTCGCCTCGTTGGTCACGGTGCTGGCCGCGTCCTGGGCAGTGGAGCGAACCGTGTCGAGCGCGTCGTGGGCTGGTTGCTGCAGATTGTCGGCCACCTGCTTGGCGGATCGCTGCGTCTGTTCGACGAGCGGCTGCGCCGCGTCGGTGACCTTGTCCTTGACCTGTTCGGCAAGCTGCTGCTCCTTGCTGGTCGCGGGCATCAAGGACGAGGCGAGCCAGCCGACGCCGAACGCGATCAGGCCGGCCGCAATCGGATTGCCTTGCGCCTGCTGGGTTGCTGCCATGGGCGCGGCCTTCGCGGCATCGGCGACGGCAGACGCTGCCGAGGACACTGCATCCCCAGCGGTTGACGCCGCCGAAGACAGGGCGTCACCGGTAGTTGACGCTGTCGACCGCACCGTGTCGGTTGCCGGCGCGCTTGCCCCCATGACTCGCTCTTTCACGCTGGTGACCGCCGCTCGGGTCCGCCGGACGCGGCGCCCCACGACGCGATTCGGGCTGACCTTGTCGGCGAGCGCGTTGACATTGCTGCTCAGGTCACCACGAGTCCTGTCGATCTCGTCCTGAATCTGCTTGGGATTGCTCTGGGTCATGCTGGTCTCCTCACCGGCCCTTGAGGGCGTCTGGTACCTGCTGCAAGGTGTCGACGGTGCGTTCGGGTTTGGGATGCACAGCCCGCAGCTGCCTGCGGCCGGTGACGAACAGCACGCCGCCGACGAGCGCCCATACGGCCGTGACGATCAGCGCGGCCCAGCCTTGATCCATCACATTCGACAAGCCCCACCAGGCCGCGGTCGAGGCGAACAGCAGCACCATGTACCCGGCGAAGCCCGACCCGGCGAGCATGCCCGCGCCCTTACCGGTCTTGGCGGCTTCCTGTTTGAGTTCGGCCTTGGCCAGTTCGATTTCCTGCCGCATCAACGTGGACAGGTCGCGGCTGATCGCACCCACCAACTCCCCGAGCGATGCCGCGGAGCCGTCTGCTCCTACGTGTTCTCCTACGTTCGTCGCCGACGGTGCCAGGGTGCCTTGGCCCGGCGGCATGGCGGTCGTACCCCCGCTCGTCATGACGGTTACACCGGCCCTCGAGGCTCTGGGCCCACGCCGAGACCGGGAGCGCTGAACGGGGGTGGTGGCGGCGAAGGAACTCGCTCGTAGCCCGGCACAGCCGCCTGTGGAGCTGTGATCTGGCTACTGGCGCCCTCGCTGTCCCACGAGGTGCTCGATGCTGCCTCGACCGCTCCTCTGGTCAGTCGGCCGACGAGCACCCCGGCCAAAGCCGCGCCGAGTAGGAAGGTGCCCGGGTGCTGGCGGCCCAGTCGCCGAACCTCGCCGACCAGGTCGCCGGGCTCGCGCTTGTCGAGCCAGGACGCCGCGTGGCGCGCTCGCTCGGCAGCCTGGTGGGCCAGCTCGGTGGCTGGTCCGGACTGTCCGCTGTTCTTGGCCATCGAGGTCAGCTCGTTCACCAAGGACCGCAGCCCGTCGGCGACTTTCTGTTGTTGAGCCGAGGCCTGGCTACCGAGCTGGCCCCGCGCTTCTGCGATCAGGTCGCGCGCTTGCCGTCCAGCCTCGCCGGTGACCTGCTTGGCCTGGTCAGCGGCCGTGCCCGCGAGCTGGGATCCCTTCTCCCCAGCGTGCTGGCTCACATTCGAGGCCTGCTGCAGTGCCGCGTCGACCGGCCCGGCCGACTCTTCTGTTCTTGCGGTCGGTTGCGTCATGTCTGTGTCTCTCTTTCAGTATCAGTTGCTGCGCCAGGTGTTGGCGTTTGTGGCTCGGGTGAGCGGTCAGAGGTAATTGCCCAAGCCGTCGCCGAACTTTTCTTTGAGCTCGTCCAAGTCAATGCCGTGACTCGTCAGGAGGTCGAAATGCTCTTCGCTGTCGACCTGGTCCGGAAGCTCCCGTGCGGCTTCGTCGGCTTGCTGGGCCCGCCCCTTGTCCTTGAGGAACTGGACGATCTGGTCCTTGTCGATGTTCATGACGAATTCCTTTCTGTGTTCGTGCTGACGAACGGAGATACCGCGCCCCGGCCTGCACTTGTACGTCTCTGATCTGCCGCTCGCCGCTCGCGGCGTCTTCCGGACGACCTTGAGCGACCTAGTAGCGGACGAGAAATCCACGACGATAGGTTCGGCTACCTCGCGCGTCCCAGGTATTGCCAAGGTCGATTCAGCGATTGACGCATTGATCTCTCGACCAAGCTGGCCGATAGACGATGGTCAGGCTTAGGCACGTGTGATCTGTGCGGAAGTCGCGCTGGGCACACTTCCCGTGGCAACGGATCAGTTCAGGGCTTATCGAATGTTGATCATAAGTGGTACCCCCGCGTTGGAAAGGCTGGCGCTGGTTTCGCCTCGGGCGAGATACTTTGCCCAACCCGCAAACGTCATACCCAGATCTTCGATCCGTCACACGTCTCGGCCATCAAGAATCATCGAGAAGATCAATTCTATTCGAATTAGGATCCCGACCTCTACCTCGGCTTGACGCTCCGGCGAAAGCGGCTGGCATAACGATTTGTAGCTGAGTTCTTGCTTCGGTTGAAATGGCGCAATCGATGAATTCCGCGATGTACGCGAATCAGCGGACCAAATGTCAAGTGGAGCGGTGTGGCGCGATCGAGGGCGTACCGGTCGATTCGTCCTCGACGGGTGCCAGCACGGGAGAGCGGCCGATGAGCACCACGCTGGTGATCATCGCCAGCACACACAGGCATTCGATCGCCCGGGCCGGTCCGGTTGCGGACAACGTGTCGCCGAGCAGGACGATCCCGAGCAGGCCGCCGGCGATCGGTTCGGCGACCGTGATGGGCGGCAGCGAGTAGTCAAGCCGGGCAGCGCGGAAGGCGCTCTGCGACAGGATCACCCCGGCGACCGCCGAGGCGAGCAGCAGGTAGGGCCACGGCGTGTGTGCCAGCGCGGAAAATCCTCGGTTGCACACCGAGACGAACGCGCCACGGGTACTGGCGTCCTGCATGCCGTACAACAGGCCGGCAGCAGTCGCTATCAGAATGGACTCGGGCACCAACGTGTGCCGTTTGCCGAGCAGGACCAGCGCTGTTACGGCGGTGGCGAGGACCCCGCAGGCCACGGCCGTCGTCGGCCATCGCGCGAAGCTGTTCGACGTGCGCGGGTCAGCCACCGCGAGGAAGATCCCGACCGCGCAACACAGCAGGATCGCCCCGAACACCTCAGGCATGCCCGGACGTCGGTGATTCGCCACCGCCTCTATGACGAACGCGAACAGCAGGTTGGCCGACAGAAGTGGGGCAACGACGGTCACCGGGCCCAGTTGCAGGGCTAGCCCAGCGAGGGTCTGCCCGATCGCCATCGCAGCGATACCTACCCACCACACCCGGTTACGCATGAGATCGCGCAGCATCCGCAATGACAGCATCTCCGACAGATCCACCCCGGCCGCGATGCGCTGCTGCAGTACCCAGCCGAGACCAAGTGCGGCTGCAGCGCATAACGCGACGACATAGACCATCAGGCGCCTCACTTCTCGTTTCGCCATTTTGTACCGGCACGGACGGTCCGCGGACGTGGCTGTTGATACCCGCGGCGCGATGCGGCGAATCAGTGCGGTGCTGCGCACAAAGCGCCGGACATGCGTGGCCTTCCCTGACCACCCCCAGCGACCTCGTTAGTTTTGGCATTCGCCGCCGATCGCCATTATCCGGATGCGCCGAGTGATTTCACTTTCGTGCGGTTATCTAACGGTCTGCGCGTCTTCCCAAGTCCCAGGCCGGCGCGAATGGTTGCTCTGCTGTTTCGGCGGCTTTGTTGCGGGGAACCATACGAAACAGCGATCCCCGGAGCGTGTCCGCAGGACGTCAGGACTGAAGGCGGACGGCGGCCAGGCGGTTTCCATAAACCAGCGCGGAAGGATGCAAGTTATGGCCAAATTACGTCCATTGCATTGGCTTTCCGCTCAGACGTCGAGCGGGATCAAAGACTTGCCGCGCAACAGCGCGTGGGTGTTGTCCAGGATCGTCGGGCCGCCAGGTTCTGCTGCAAGCTCGGCGAGCGACGCCGCTACGAATACGGCCCGGCGGGTATCGACCGTGCTGGCGGACGCACTGCCCGGTGCACACGATTCGGTCGAGGTGCGGCTGAAGCGGGCCGAGGCCGCCGTGGCCAAGGCCAAGAGGGCCGAGCAGGATGCGTTGGCGGAGGCGCGCAACGCCGACAATCTTGCTGAGGCTGCGAAGGCAATTGCCGAACAGGGCCGGCAACGCGTGCGAGAGGCGAGCCAAGAGGGCAAACAGGAGATCGATCGACGAGTGAATGAAGCCCGCCGCAATCTGGAGTACCAGGTCGAACAGGCGCGCGAGCAGGCGGGTCGAGATGTCGCCGATCAGCTCGAGGCGATCAAGGCAGAGGTACAGGCGCGAACGCAGACGTCGCGTCAGGACGCCGAGGAAGCGGCGAAGCGCGCCCATGAACGGATCGCCCAGGCCCACGAACAGATGGCCGCGGCCCGAACGCTGGCCGCCGAGGCGACAAAGGCGGCCGAAGATGCGGCGGACCAGGCGCATCGGCAGGCCACCGCAGTCGCGGAACAAGCCCAGGTCGACGCCGGTACCGCTGACCGAGCTTTGGATGACGCCCGCAGCACGGAGAACGTGCTGGCGACCGAGACAGCCCGCGCCGTTGCGGCAGAACGCGAATTCGACGTCCCCCAACGGCTGACCGAGCACACCAAGGCCGAACTGCTCGAGCTCGCACATCCGTTACAAATTCACGGCGCGGCACGGATGACGAAAGATCAGCTCGTCCGCTCTATCCAGAGAACATCACGAGCAAGAACCCGTACCTGACCACTGATCATGGGAGTTGATCAATAATGAAGGTATTTCGCCGCCGAAAGAAGAATTGGCAGCACGTCGTTGGAAAGTTGGCTGCGGATGCGGCCGAAAGTCCGGCTGCGAAAGCGGGTGCCGGCGCCCTTGCGGGCTTGATGACGTTGACTGCCGCAAGTGCCGCTGTGTCCTCGATGCGACGGAAGAGTCAATCGTGAAACTGCGTAGTCTGGCGGTCTTCGGCGTCGGATACGTCCTCGGCACCCGAGCGGGACGTGAGCGATATGGGCAAATCGTTGCGGCGGCGCAGAACGCCTCGAAGCGGCTGGAAGAATACAGCGGCAAACTCGAAACCCTCAGCGGGAACATCGATAGCCTCAGCGGACGACTCGACCGATTCAAGTCCAGACTTCAGAACTACAGCGTCCGGTGACCGGTACGAAATACGCCCGGTCGCCATGGCGCCTCGCATTGCACACAGGAGTCTGTCGGACGGCGTCATCCTCGAAGCAACGATTGTTGCCCGCCTACTCGGCGTCAAACTGCTACGGGTCAACGCCCATGTCATGTTGATGCCCGCTGATGTCGAGTCGGTCGCCCACCTCGATACCCGCACGGCTTTGCCACAACCCAGGCAACGCCCCGACGGTGGCACCCTCAGCGACGCCGTCATGCTGCTCGCCCACGCGTCGGAAACCATCCGCGACGCCCATCGCAAGACTTCGTGATCTGACGACTCGAACGGACGCTATCGAAAAGCTGGGAATGCTCGGGGTGTTACGTCCTTGCCGCTGCCGGGAAGCCTATCTGGCAGAGGTCTGGTCGCAACCGCACCCAACGGCCCGCACCGCAGCCCCAACACCGGGCCGGGCAGGAAAGCCATGGCAGAACTCCCCGGTATGGACCACGACGTCAGCGTTGTCGAGACCGCCGAGGGCCGAGCATGGGCGCTGTGTTCGTGCGGCTGGCGCAGCCCGGCCTTCGGCGCGGACCAGACCGGCGGCACCATGGACGCGCTACAGCGCAGTGTCGACGCCGGCGATCTGCACCAGTGGGAGGCGTCGCTCCGGTAGACTCGAGCCGCTCGACACTATTGCGCACTTTGAGATCGCTTATTGATCGTCGGGCAGATCGGCGTCGACGAGGGCGCTGGCGCCGGCGGCCCGCGTGCTCATCTCGTCGGTGCGTTCTCTGAGCCGTTGCAGCGATTCGGCGTCGCCGAGCGGAACGGTCGCTTCCAGGTGCGTGCTGCCCTGGAGTTCGGGCAGGTCCAGGACCGCATCAACCAGACTCGCTCTGCTCCCTACCGGCAGATGGCCCGATTCGGCGTGCAACGACGCCCGAGCTGTATCTGGGGCGTCCGGCGAGGTGTCTACCTGCGCCGAGGCGACAACGCGGTCGCCGTCCGTGACTTCGACATTCCGATGCGCGGATTCGTCGGCCATGATCTGTTCTGCCTCTCCGTGGGTGATCCTCAGCATCCGACTGGGTCGATCTGGTGATCCGCTGCCGGGTGCCGGCCTCTTCAGTCGAGGTACGCGGCTGCGTGCAGCCCACCGTGTGCTCCCGAAATTGCTGGTGATTCGGCCCTGGCCGTAGGGCCGAGTGGGAACCTCTAGTACGAGGCTTCCCTGTAGCGGCAAGGACGTAACACCGATCGCGGTCGCGATAGGCCTAATGTCTTCGACCGGTTCGGTCAAAGCGCCTGCAAGTGCTCTTATGAACCTTTGACCGCAGATACTTCTTCGTGGAACGAACCAGAGACCGGCGTGAGTCGCGACGTCGCGGGGCGTTGTTGGCTTGGGGGTTTGGCCGGCTCCTACGGATGAATCTGGGCCACGCCGGCTATTCGAGGCTAGCGGTGAGTCCGAGCATGGTGCCGACGGTCGCGAGGAGCATGAGGAGCAGTGGCCGGGCAAACCTGAGGTACTAGTCGCATCCGACTCGGGCGATTGCGAGGCCACCGACGAGTACGACACTGGTGCGCGAGAAGACCAATGCGAGGCCAGGACCGGAGATCCAAGCCGTGATGGTCAGCGGCCGGCCGACACCGGCTCCTTGATCTGGAAGAGACTGATTCGGCAAGTTCCGACGTGGCGTTGGTCGGCGCCCAACCACTCACCTTCCACGTCGCGCACCGCCGAGGCGACCGGCGCGCGATCGTGCACGTCGATTTGCTGCTGGCGCTTTGGCCTCAGCCTTCGATAAGGCGACAGCCCATTCGCCGATTTCAGTGCCCAGTATTGGCAGGGCTCGGCCTGCTATCCGCGTTGGTCTGCGTCGGCGTGCGACTCGATGTGTCACGGCGGCCAGGGATGACGACACCGCGGGACATGTGCGGGACCGAGCGCGGCGGCGCAGATCGAGGCGGCGTTCGGTCTCGGGTTTGATCGTGCGCGAGGCGCCTGCGCGCAACGCGTCGACGACGTAGTCGTCGAGGTCGCAGGTTGTCAGCATGATCATCTTGTCAGCCGTCTCGGCCACCAGATCGTGCAGCAGACCCAGTCGACCTGGATCACCTGGCGAGACAGCCTCTACTTCTCCCCAGTCTCCCGCCGTTCCAGCCGCACTCGCTAACGCGACAACTCTGCTCGCCATGACCCCACTGGTTGGGCCCTTACCTCCTCTCGCGACGCGGAACCGCCGGGCCGAGCATGGCTCGGCCCGGCGGCTCCGGTAGGAGTATCGGCTAGCTCATCGGGGCGTGGCTGGCACCAGCCACCCGGGCGGCCTTCTGCTTCTCGGCGGCGGTCCGCGCCGCGGCGGCCTGCTGCGGGGTGCGGGTCAGGATGGTCGTGTCGAACGCCATCTTGAACACCATCGTGGCGAACGCCTTCGTCTCGAAGGTGAGGACGTTCGGGTCGTTGTTGCTGAGGTTGTCACACCAGCGGAACGGCTGGTCGACGCAGCCACCGTCGGTGGTGCCGAGGTTGCCCTCGAAGTTGCCGGTCTGCCCGCCGAACAGGTCGACCTGCTCCTGCGTCTTGCAACAGTCCTGCCCGGTGAGGAGGCCGCTGGCCGGCACGCCGACCATGTTGAACCAGAACGCGTCCGTCCCCTGCGGCGAGAAGAACTCGTGGTTGAGCCCGATCGAGTCGTAGTACTTGACCGCCTCGTCGCGCGCGAACTTCGACGGCTCGTACACGTTGGCCGGGAACACCGGTATGGGTCCGCCGAACAGGTTCTTCGCGGCCGGGTCGAGCACGCCGATGGTGTAGTTCGGCGTCGCGGTCACGTCTGCGTCGAGGTCGTAGCCGATCTGGGCGAGCTCGGTGGGCGAGAGGTTGTGGGTGTAGAAGTCCGAGCCCAGCAGGCCGAGCTCCTCGCCGCCGAACAGGATGTAGCGCAGCCGGTTCGTGGTGCGCACCTTGGCCAGCTTCTGCGCGATGTCCATGAGGGTTACCGAGCCGGACGCGTTGTCGAGCATGCCAGCGCCGAAGATCGCGTCGTAGTGCGCGTCGACAACCACGGTGTGGTTCGGGTCGCCGTACGGCGAGTCGGCGATCACGTTGTAGTCGTCGCGGTTCGGGTCGGCCGCACCCTTGAAGTCCAGCTTCACCTGGGGGTGCTGGCCAGCGTTGGCCGCGGCGTTGAGGTGCTGGCCCTCTGCGAACGGCACGAAGCCGACCGGGATGTTCGGCACGACCGGATTGCCGGCGTCGTCGATCATGCCGCCGCCACCGGCGAGCCCGGTACGGCCCGGTTGGCCCTCGTTGAAGATGAGCACGCCGCCCGCGCCGGCTGCAACGGCGTTCTTGGCCTTCTCACCGAAGTTGCACGTGCCGCGCTGGATCAGCGCGATGTTGCCGCGCGTGAAGCCGGCGAAGTCGGCCGGGCTGCACCCGCTGGCCGAGGACGGCGTCGGCGTCGGCGGCAGGACGATCCCACCGACCGGCTGCACCTCCGCGGTGACCGTGCCGACGCTGTTGAAGGCGTTGAGGTCAGTACCGAGAGTGAACGTGGTCGGCGTCGGCGATACCTCGCTGCCGCCCGGCAATCCGAAGAAAGCGAAGTAGGGGAACTTGTACGTCTGAACCGTGACGTGGTAGCCGGAGGCCTTGAACAGCTTGACGGCGAGGTCGACCGCCGCCTTGTAGCCCGCCTCGCCGGAGTTGCGCGAGGCGTGCCCGCCCGCGTCCGGGTGGGCGTCGGCGATCGCCTGCTGCGCCTTCATCTGGTTCCACAGGTCGTCGGTGCGGATGCACTCGAGGAGTTTGTCGACCGAGTTGTTGGTGCGGCTGTTGCATGCCGTGGTGGTGATCGTGTCCGCGCTGCTGGACGTGATCGGTCCCACGGCGGCGGTGAGCGCCACCGCCGACGCACACAGCGGCACGAGCCACAGGCGCCGCCGCAGATGTCTTCGCATCAGACCCTTCCCTTCACAGAGGTGACAAGAAGCCGCGGGAATGCCCGTGGCGTTACCGCATGAATTGGCACTCGAGGAGAAGGCACTGCTTGCTGGATCCCGGCTGTGCGCATACAGAGAGGAACTCGACGACGACCGAGCGGTGCGTACCTCGACCGATCACCGGTAGCCAAAACTCGTCCACGTGTCGCTCGCTTTCCTTGGAGCACGTGTGACGCTCGCCACGGCAGGCGTCTCAGCAAACGCGACTATATGGGCATGGTTGCCGAAGCGGCAAGCATGTCCGAACCTTCCTAGCTTGCCCGATCGCGACGACGGACCTACAGCTGCTCCGGAGGATGGGCCCCGCGTGCGCCTGATCCCTGGGCCTTACCGGCGCACGTGGTAGCGCAGGTGCGCGGACAGGTCGGTGCCGCGGGACTCGACCAGTTCGAGATCCAGCGGCGGCACGCCGCGGAAGAGCTGCTCACCTGCGCCGACCGTCAACGGCGCGACGTGCAGCCACAGCTCGTCGACGAGCCCGGCGGCCCCGTACGTGAACGACGCACTGGCCCAAGCCCGCGGCCACCGGCTGTCGCTGGCGCTCGTCCTCGATTCCGGCTCGATCACGCATCTGGCCTTGCGTTCCCGGGCAGCAGCTGCCGTGATCGCGGCGTTGCGCGCGCAAGGTCTGTGGCCGGCGCTGGTTCCCGCCGCCGTGCTCATTGAGTGCCTGACCGGCGACGCGCGGCGCGACGCGCGGACCAACTCCCTGCTCAAGACCTGCGCGATCGTCGACACTCTGCCCACCGACCGTGCCGGTCACGCGGCGAGGCTACGAACGAAGGCTCGTCGCGGGTCGGCGATTGACGCCCTGGTCGTCGCGACCGCCGACCCTGGCGGGGCAGTCCTGACTGGCGACCCGAAAGACCTGGTCGCGATTGCTGATCACGCCCACGAGGTCACCGTCCACGCCATCTGAGAGCCAGTTCTGTGGCGGCGCAGCGAGCCTCGACCCGTAGGGGTCACCATCGCACGGCCGCGCTCCGTTACGCGTTGATGTGGAGCTCGTCGACCTCGGCGACGACCGCACGATCAGGCCCAGCCGGCGCGCGCACGACGCACTCGCGGAGATCCACCACTTCGGCAGCCGGACGTATCTGTGGGTGCTGGGGGTGACATCGAAGCGTGCCGCCGGCGCCGCCCACGAGTTCCGACTCTCGTTGGCCTGGAGCACCTTTCACTACATCACCTGCCATCACCCGTGACAGCAGCCGCTAGGCCATGGCCGCTTTGACCACTTCGGGGGTGAAGGGCATCGTGCGCAGGCGTATGCCGGTGGCGTCGAAGATGGCGCTGGAGATGGCCGAAGGAATCACGTTGACGGCCGGTTCGCCGACTCCGGTGGGATCGAGCTGCGGATTGGGGACGAGGACGGTGTTGATCGTCGGAGTCTCGGCCATGGTCAGCAGCGGGTAGCTCTCCCAGTCGACCGAGGTGACATTGGAACTGTCGAATGTCACTTCCTCGTGCAGAGTCCGGCTGGCGGTCTGGATCACGCAGCTGCTGATCTGGTGTTGGATTGCCTGCGGGTTGATGATCAGGCCCTGGTCCTGAGCCACGCTCACCTCGGTGAGCAGGACCTGGCCCGTCGCCGGGGTTACCTGCAGTTTGACCACGGCGGCCGTATAGGTGCCGTCCCGCAGCGCGAACGCGATGCCCTGCCCGGTGACGGTGCCGTTCGCCGTGCTCGCACCGGGTTTGGGCGAGGGCCGCGCCTCCCACGTGCCCAATTCGGCGGCCGCCTGCAGCACGGCGATCGCCCGCGGGTCGACCAGGTACTGCAGGCGGAACTGCAGCGGGTCGGCCCCGACCCTGGCCGCGATCTCGTCGAAGAATGCCTCCTGCGCGAAGGTGATCTGGTACTGGCCCGGCGAGCGCAGGAAGGTGGTGCGCAGCCCGAACGGGTACGGCGAGGTGTCGGCGCCCAGCTCCGGCAGTTGATGCACGAACTCCAGCAGGTTCGGGAACTCGTACAGGTCCGGACCGGTCCAGCTGCCCAGCGGCGCTCGCCCGCCCTGCCCCTGAACCCCGACCAGGATGGGGCCGAGCATCGTCGCGTCGTTGTTGGGTGCCATGAGCGCCTCGTGCTTCCAGCCGGTCAGCTGGCCGGATGCGTCGAAGGCGGCAGCCATGTCGTGCAGGGTGCCCGGACCGTGCGGCTCCCAGATGTGCTCGTCCTCGCGCATCCACTGCACCCGTACCGGGCGCCTCAGCTCCCGGGACAGGAACACCGCCTCCGAGGCCGCGTCGTCGTAGTTGGAACTCAGCCGTCCGTAGCAGCCGGAGCCGTCGAACCACAGCACCTCGACCTGCTGCGCATCGATGCCGAGCATCTGCGCGACACCTCTTTGCAGACCCTGCGGGTACTGCGTGGCGGAGTAGACGGTCACGCTGCCGTCGGCGCGCACGTCGGCCACGCCGCAGCTCGGGCCGATCATGCCGTGGTTCTCGAACGGGGTCTGGTACGTCGCCTGCAAGGTACTGGCCGCGACATCGAAGGCGCCCTGGAAGTCGCCCTTGCTGGCCTGGGTCCGGGTGCCGGCCGGAATGGCGCGCAGCGCCGCCGGCCAGTTCGCGCCGGGCAGGCCGTTCCAGTCCGACCAGGTGACCGGCAAGTTCTTCGCGCCCTTCACCGCGTCCCACTCCCGCTCCGCAACTACCGCCACCAGGTTGCCGAGTCGGACCACCCGGGCGTTGATCCCGGCCGGCAGCTCGCCCACCGACACCACCGTGGAACCGATCCCCTTGGGATGCACGACCCGGGCGTGCAGCATGCGAGGCAGGGTGATGTCCTGCACGAACAGGGTCTTGCCGCTGACCTTGTCCGCCACGTCGACGCGCGGAACCGACTGGCCGACGATCGTGTATTCGCTGACCGGCTTGGGGGTGGCGCCGACGGTCGTGGTCCCACCACTGATCACGATCGGCGTCACCGCGGTGAGCGCCTTGCCGTGTACCAGTTGGCCGTAACTGACCTTCCTTCGGCCGTCGTGGACCACACCATCGGAGACCGTGAGCTCGTCCACCGGAGCGTGCAGGTGACGGGCGGCCAGGGCGAGCAGCGTGGCCCGGGCCTCGGCGGCGATCAACCGGGCCTGCGTGCCGGCCCGGCGGATCGTGCTGCTGGCGGCCGTCACACCCTGATCCGGGGTGACGTCGGTGTCACCCATCACCAGCGTGACCTTGTCAAACGCGACGTCGAGTTCTTCGGCCACCATCTGCGCCAGCGCCGTGCGGTTTCCCTGGCCCAGCTCGACGTGCCCGGTGCGCCAGGTGATGTTGCCGTGGGCGGGCACCGTCAACCAGGTGGCCAGGTCGGTCAGCTCAGGGGTGGGGAACGGCAGCCCCGCCGCCTCCGCCTCCGCGATCGACGTCCGCAGGGCGACAGGCACGGCCGCGGACATCACGACAAGGGCGCCTGCCGCCTTGAGCAGGCTGCGCCGGCTGATCGTGCCGGGTGCTTCCTGGATGTTCATCGTCTGCTCCTTCAGGCCATCAGCTCGGCGGCGCGCAGTACGGCCGTGATGATCACGTCGTAGGTGCCGCACCTGCACAGATGCGCCGACGGGCCCGAGGGGCTGTAGGCGGTCTTGACGTCATCCACCGTGGGACTGGGGTTCTTCGCCAGCAGGTTGACCGCCGTGATCATCATGCCGTTCTGGCAGTAGCCGCACTGCGGGACCTGCTGCTCGATCCAGGCCTGCTGGACGGGGTGCAGATCCACGTGGTGGATGTTCTTGGTCTGCGCCCATAGGGCGGGCAGCCCTTCCACCGTCGTGATGGTCTGCCCGTCGAAATCCGAGAGGGGCTTCATGCAGGAGCGCCGGGACGCGCCGTTGGCCAGCACCGAGCAGGCGCCACACTGCTCCAGACCGCAGCCAAACTTCGGGCCGTTCAAGCCGAGCTCGCCGCGCAGCACGTAGAGCAGAGGCGTGTCAGGTGACGAGGTGACCTTCTCCTTCTTGCCGTTGACGACCAGCTCGATTGCCATGGATGTCCTCTCCACAGGGGGTGCGGCCATTAGTTAGTCGTGTCCTCGTGCGTGCCTGGCGTGACCCGGACGAGGGCCGTCCGGGTTGCTGGGCAGGGTGCCGGAAAGGTCCGGTCAACGTGCCGGCGAGCAGCGTGCCGGCCTTGGTGCTGTTGGGGCGGCTGTTGTGGTTCGGTGAACACAGCACGTGCTCCCAGGCAACGAGCGGGCCGTTGGTGATGCCAGCGCGCAGGTCGTGGCCACCCCACAGCCGAACCTCGGACCGTGCTGGCCGAGCTGATCGCGCAGCACCTGCAGCAAGTCTTCGGTGTCGTCGTCAACCCTGACTTTGCGGTTCTTCCGTTCAGGGCAAGTGTTCGTGTCAGTGGTGTCGGCACCGTGAGGCTCCTTTCCGCACTGATTGGCCCAGCAAGCCGGATCTCACCTCTCATACGGCATAGACCACGGAATAGTTCATTTGCCCTGTGTGCCCCGGCGTGGCCGGTCACGGCACCACTCGCACGCAACCACTCGCGCTGCGAAGATCATGACGTGATCAAGTGAGCGGGGGACGTGGCCCTGGGCCAAACACCGCCGACGCGTCATGCTCGTCCAACTCCCCAAGTCGTCACAATCCCTACAATGTGGTCGCCCAGCCGGACGTGGTCGTCCACCGTGAGTACGGGGCCCAACACGTGCTACTAACTGCGTCGTTCGGCTGTCAGCCGGCAGAGAGCCCGTCGGGCTAGCGGGTCGTCAGCTGGTGATGGCCAGCGGCACGGGTTGTTCCTCGGCACGGGGAGCGGGTCGACAGGTGGGGGTCGTTGTTACCGAGCCGGTTGACGTCGCGGGAACCGCCGCATTTCCAGGTCGTGGACCTCGCCGAGGGGGCCGGTGGCGTCGGTGGTGATGATGACGGCGGTCCACAGCCACCGGCCCGGGTCGTCCTCGGCCTTGTCCGGGTCGGGCCACAGCTCGTATAGGCCGGCCAGCGACAGCACACCGGACTCGTGGGCCGCGTGGATTCAGGCCCTGATATGTGGGTCCGGTTGTCAAGAGGCAGGGTGAAGCGGCGCCTCCCACCGTCGTAGGGGGCGCCGCTTCTTGACCGTCCGGTCCGGTGGTGACGGGCGTGTCGGTGTCGACGCGTGGTCACTCTGATATTCGCGGGTTGGCTACCGCAGGACGGGCTGTTCGGCGGGAGCGCGCCGCGGGTCTAGTCACGAGCGTGATCGCCTTTGTTGGTAAGGCGATTGCTCATAGGGCGTGCCGCGGGTTACTCCTCACGCTGCCGTCGCCACCGGGTTGTCCGGACGGACGTTTGGGCGTGGTGTCAGTCGTCGAGGACGGCCAGGGACCAGCACCAGCCGGCCAGCTCGCGGGCGATCGCGGCGTTGGCGATCACCGGTGTCTTCTTCCGCTCGAGGAAGCTGAGCCAGCGCTGGTGCAGGCGCCGGTTGCCGGCGTGACCGCGGGTCGCGGCCAGTGCCGGCGCCCGGTCCCAGCGGCGGCGCAGATCGAGACCAGGGACCCGGTAGGGCGCGCGGTGATGCCACGCGGCCTCGATCAGCAGCCGGCGGGCGTGCCCGTTGCCGGTCTTGGTCAACCCGCCCTGCGCCCGCGACTGCCCCGAGGAGTGCTCGGTCGGGACCATGCCGAGGTAGGCGCCGATGCTGCGCCCGGTCAGCCGCTGCCAGTCACCAATCTCGACCGCGAGGGAGAACGCGGTCAGCGTCGACACGCCGCGTAGGCAGCCCAGCCGGTGCACGACCGGCGTGAACGGCGAGTCGGCGGCCATCACCGCGATCGCCGCGTCGAGCCGATCCCGGCGTGCCACGGTGGCCAACATCGTCTCGTAAGCGGACTCGTAGGCCAGCTGCAAACCCACCAGTTCGAAGCGCTGCTGCCGCAGCCACCTGTCGTGCACCCCGGTCCAGGCCTTTCCGCCGCAGTAGACGATCCCCTGTCGCAGCAGCAGTTTCGAGACCCGATGCCGCGCCGCCATCAGATCGCCGCGACAATCCTCACGGGCCCGCACCAGATCCCGCGCAGCCTCCTGCTCAACACTCGGAACAGTGACCGCGGTGATCTCGCCCAGATGCAACAACCGAGCCAGATGCAACGCATCGCGAGCATCGGTCTTGACCCGATCACCGGGCGGACGCTGCAGCTTCGACGGCGCCGCGACCACACATTCGACCCCGGCCGCGAGCAGGAACCGGGCTAACCCGAACCCGGTCGGCCCAGCCTCATACGTCGCCCTCACCGGCCCCGGCAACGACGCGACCCACGCCGCGATCTCACCGCGATCCGGAGTCAACTTACGACGATGCAGCTCACCGGTCAGCCCATCGATCGCCGCCCCGGCGACCGAACGGGCATGAACGTCCAGCCCAACACTCGTACGCTGAAACACCACTGGGGCCTCCCACGTCTGCGGCTCTACCGGCCAGGACCACCCTGCGTCGGCAACCCACGTTCACACGTGCGCGAGGCCCCAGCCATGACCCCCATACCGTCTAGTCAACTGACAGGCAGACGGCAGGAGGATCGGTGGCGTTCACAATGGGAACTGCCGACGGATCGGAATCAACATTCGTCATCAGCCGTCGAGGCCAATCAGGACGATGCCGTTGCCTTGACCGGCATCGCCAAGCAGCCACGCAGCATTGCCGGCAACGCTCAGGTCGCCACCTGCGTCGACCAATGCGGGGGGTAGGCGGCTCTCCACGACCGCCAATTGGACCGCGCGAGGCAGCCGGGCCGGGGATCATCCGTGCATCCGCCCGGTCTGCGGACACGCGGGTGAATCGCCGGGGCCTGGTCGAAGGATTTCAGGACAGCGGTGTTGCGGCGGTCGGGTTGAGGAGAAGTTCCTCGACGTTGATGATGTTGCTGACGTCGAAGCCCTCCATGTCTGCTTTGAACTCGGGGCCGGCCATGTATGCGGCGGTGACCGCGGCGGGGTCTGCTCCGTCGGGGTAAGAGATCAAGGCGAGCAGTCGGTGTGCGCCGGCGTCGTGGTCGGTCCAGATGCCGTGGGTGGTGACCCCGAATGCGCGCAGGCTGGGGATGTGGCGGGGCCAGCGCGCGGTCGCATAGTCCTCGAGTGCTTCGGCTGTGCGCAGGGTGTAGATCCGGAGTTGGTACATGATCGTGGTCAGCCTTTCGGGATGCGTTTGCGGGCGCGGACGGTGAAGACCGAGCCGTCAGCGAATGAGGCTCATGCCCAGCGCGGCGACGGCCAGGCCTTGCAGGACGGCGCGGGGGACGATGATGCGGTCCCAGTCGCGTTGCAGTGCGCGGGCGTTGGCCGGTGTCTCGTGGGCGTCGGCAGCCGCGGTGAGTGTGCGGTTGATTGGCGCGCTGATGCGCAGGTAGAGCACCACCCAGCCCGCCAGCAGCAGGAACGCGAGTCCCGCGGTCACGGACTCGACAGGATGGCCGCCCACCGCCGCAAGTACTGATGCGGCGGCGGCGGCGATGAGGCCGAGGATCCCGGGGGCGGGCATCCGCCGGTCGCCATAGCGGTGCACGTTGCCCATGACCGCGGTGAGGGTGGCGTCATCGACCCGCGCCAGTGTGGGTCGTTGGACGAGGGCGCAGAACGCGTCCGTGCCGTAGACCACCCCGGTGCTCACGATCGCGACAAGCGCGGCGAGCTGAGCCAGGAGGGTCACGACTAGGCCTCCGGGCCGGCGCCCAGCTGGGGCAATGCGCCGACCTGCTGGAACACCTGCATGAGGTTCAGCTCGTCCCAGTGCTCGACGAACATGCCGTCCTCGAGGCGCCAGATGTCGATCGAGCGCATCTCCACCGCGTTGCCGCTGGCGGGGATGCCCATCAACTCTCCTGTGTGGGTGCCGCGGTAGACGAAGCGGCCCACGACACGGTCACCGGAGATCACCAGGTCCTCCATCGTGGTGGTCAGATCCGGGAGAGCGGCGAAGAACCCGTTCCAGAACTGGCGGTTGGCCTCGCGGCCGTCGGCGACGAAGGGGTTGTGGTTGATGTAGTCCTCGGCGACGAACTGGTCCACTAGGTCCGGGTCGTGGGTGTTGAGCATCGTGACGTAGATATCGGCGAGCTGCTGGGCGGCTGTGGTCATGGTGTGTCTCCTCGTCGTGGTTAGCATTGCTAGTGCTAGCAACGCTAACCCTCCGGAGCGTTTGCGTCAATAGCAGCGCTCGCACAAGTAGCAGTGCTATCATCAGGTATGGCTATCGAAGATCGTCGACTCCGCGACCGCGCGGCCCGTGGCCGGCTCATCACCGCCACAGCCCGAGTCCTGGCTGAGCGCGAAGGCTGGGATGCAGTGACCACGCGACGGTTGTCCACCGAGATCGAGTACAGCCAGCCGGTGATCTACAAACATTTCGCGTCGATGGAGGACCTTGTCGAGGCCATCGCGCTGGAAGGATTCGGCGAGCTCGCCGAGACCCTCGGCGACGCTCGACGCCACGCAGCACCCGAGGATGAGGTCGGCGCGGTTGCCCGCGCGTACAGCACCTACGCCACCGGGAACCCGGCGTTGTATGACGCGATGTTCACCCGCGCCACGCGACTTCGCTTCGGCGCCGAGGACACTGCGGCTCCGCTGTCAACCGCGTACGCCGAATTGCGCGCGGCCCTCGCCACGGTCGCTGGCGAGCGAGACGTCGACACCCTCACCGAGGTGCTGTGGGCCGCGCTGCACGGACTGGCCATGCTCAGCCGCAACGACCGGCTACGCCCGGGACACGACACCGACCGCATCGATCTCCTCGTCGCCCAGTTCCGCGCCGCTCGCTCTCGACACCTGAGCACGAAAACATAGTGGTTGCTCGCGTACTACTCGGTCGTTGCAGCCCGACATACCGACCAGCCGCTGGTGCGGACCCCGCGGTAGATAGCGCCAGTTCCGGCGAGCCGTGAGAAGGATAGGACCTCGGACGCGTTGCCTGTGTGCGAGCTGGACGCCCTCAACAACCTGGCCGGATGACGGGTCCTCGACACACTGAGCGCCTCCTAAACCTCAGGCGCCCGGACATCCGGGTGGGGGACACATCGGTCCGGCCTGCGTGGGTCGCGAGTGATCGGCTCACTCGGCGGGACCACTGCTGCGCGGCCCGCAACAGCACCTCCTGGACCACGTCCTCGGCCAGATGGCTGTCGCCGGACAGACGCAGCGGACCCGCCAGTCGCGACTGCACGTACTCCTCGAACGTCATTGCCCCGCCCATCGGCTTGGGTCTTCGTCTCGATCCTGCGCCCAATAGACGCCCGGGAAACGTGCGCGTCGTCACCGCTCAGCGAAGCGGTGTGTCGTGCGGATTGAGCCGGTGGGAGGCGGCGACCATGCACGGTCTGGGTTGCTGGTGAGGCGTCACGGTGCCAGCACCGCCTCACCCACTTCACGGACAGGCAAGCCACGACTCGACGAATTGGACTGGCTACGCCTCAGTGACGGTCATTCGCCTATCGGTTGATTGCTCGCGCGACGGCACTGCTTTGTAGATCGTCGAGATCGGGCCGCTAGCTCCACCGTCCGTGGGCGTCGAGTGTGCGAGGCAAGAAGCTGCCGTACGCGTTGACATCACATCGGCTTCACGTATATTCCATGTGAATTACTGGGGGGATGGGGGCGGGCAGGCCGGGGGAATCATCTGGGCTTGGCGGGCGACGCATGGTGTCCGCTGCGCTGTGTCCGTGTGCGACTTCGGCCTGCATCATCGAACGGACCGCGCTGCACGATCATGCATTCGGGGCGGCGCTTGCTTAGCGCGTGAGCACACGTTCCGGGGGAATCGGGGGCAGGCCATGACGCAGACTGTGGCCCAACACTTGGACGCGAGTCGCGGTGCCGTGTCGGCGCCACGTTCCGAATGGCGGCTTGACTACTCGGTTTGCACTTGCGAGTTCAGTGGAGGCGATTGCCCGCACTGCGGACTGGGTGGCTCTGACGCCCACCACCGTGGCCGGTGCCACGCCCGGCAGTCGCGCTGATAGCGATGTGACCGGTCGAGCCCGCAGCCGGGATCGACTTCGGCGTGATCGGATGCTCGCCGTGGCCGCGCGCCGGCCTCGCGTCCTGCTTTCGCACATGGCACGTTTCCGTGCGCCGCCGACGGACCGGCCATTGGGCCAGTGTCGACGGGCGCTGCCATAGCGTCGGGGACGTCAAGCTCGGCAGCAGGCGCATGCTGTTCAACGACGGTCCGGACTGTCCGCGCGCGTCTACCGGATCAGAGCCGCCGAGATCACCTCGAGGGCGCGGCCGGGTCGTTTCCCGCCGCCTGGCCCTGCCCTTCGAGCACCTCGGAGTGGCCGTCCGGGGCCGCCGCCGCTATCGCAGCGGCCGCTCGTCGTAGGGAGGCGGGGCTGGCGCCGCCCGCGAGGGCGAGGGTCGGTAATCGCTGCCAGGCGTTGGGTTGGCACCGTGCCGTCGTTGCACAGGCGGACCTCGCGGGACAGGGACCTGGTGATGGTGTCGCCGACAGGCACCTCATACGGCAGGCACACCCAGCCATCGTGGACGTCACGACGGCTGGGCTTTCGCAGTCGGGTAGTCGTATTAGTCGCTGGCCTTCACCGGCGTGCTGAAAATGTTGCCGCTTTGATTCGTCGGCGGTGGTCCGCTGAAGTCCACTCGCGGCGCCGCCTGCCATTGTCACGCAGGTGGTCGATGAGCTGCCTCCGATCGCTTACCCGTGACTTGGCGAGCGGCGCCTTGCGTCACCAAGTCCAGGGCAGAGCGCAACGGCAGAGGGCAGGTACGCCATCAGCAGCTTGGAATTGTTTGGCGAGGACTGGAGGTCGGGAGCTTAACCCTGACGACGTCAACCCATTAGGAGCTCGTTCGGCCCGTCCCGCGTCGGCCGGAGTCGGCGCCCAATCCCGCTGCACGTCATCCCGCTGCGCCAGCATCCAGAGACCCTCCCCCAGGTGGTGCAGGCGCGTTGCGCTCCCCGGACGGCCCGCCAGGCCGCGAGCCGCAGTCCGGGCCGGCCAACCCGAGCAGGTGTTCTTTGTGCAAGAGTCCGTCCTGCGTCAACTGATTGAGGTCAACAGCCGGGTGATCCAGTTGTCCAACCGCTGACGAAGGAGTTCGCCGGTGAGCTGGGGCCGCCCTATCCCGGCGTAGTTCGGCGACCACGATTCGACCACCGGGTCTGCGTGTGCGGCCGCCTGCCGATCCCATACGGCGATGTCGACGACTGCTTGGCCGGTCTGTTGTCGATACTCGGTGAGGAACGCGTCGGCCGCGTGATGATCGCCGAGCAGGACCAGGTCGAGACGACACCAGGAAACGTCGAGACCGCGCGGCGCGTGTCTGGCACCGGACCAGTCGACAACTCCACTGAGCGTGCCGCCTTGCCAGAGCGCGTTTCCGCACCAGAAGTCGTAATGAGTGAGCACGGGCGCTCTGCGGTCAAGGTGCGCCCAGTCTTGCAGCGCTCGCGCAACGATCGGGCTCGTGCCGCGAGGTGGACTTGCGGGCGCCGCACGCAGTCCGGTGCCGTTCAGCGCGTGAATGCGCGCCAGGGCTCGGGCCATCTCACGTGCAATCACCATGGGCGCGAGATCGGGTGCCGGCGTTGTGCCGGCAACCCTGTTCGTGATGATGATCGGGCCGGCCGGATCCTCGTCATGGGCGACCAGCCGCGGCGCCAGCTCGCCCAGTCCAGCGAGCCGGTCCAGCACCCGGACTTCGTGCGAGACGGCTGGATCCCCAGGCGGGAACCGCCGTACGACGTACTCATCTGTGCCATCGCTGACCAGCGTCGTGACCGCGTGTTCGCCGCCTGCGAGCCGGGCGCCGGCCCGCACCGTCCGGCGAAGCAACTGCGAAATCGCAGCGATGTCGGCGCCAGAGAAGGTCGTCACGTCCTGATAATCGCGTATGCCGTCGGCGCGGGTGATCTAACTGGCCAGACCACGTTCCTGGACCGGTCGCGGACACTGCCCAGTTTCACTTGCTGCGATTGCTCTTGAGGGTGGCGATGCTCCGGGACGGTCTCGACTGGCGGCGCGAACAACTGCGCGCAACCTCGAGGGCTGACCGCGTCAACGAGAACGCACGGACATCAGCGATTCGCGCCGTCACTTTGTCGAGTGCTCTGCGAGACCGGCTGATCGTCGTCCGGGCGGGCATAGTGCCGTACTGACGATGTCGAGATCTACCCTGCGATAGGTGCCGCCTGCGCCGGTTGAAGCGCGCTGGCCCTCAATATGGCCCGCAAACTCCTGCGCACTAATGCCACGGTGCCTAATTCGACGCCAGCGATGCCCAATGATCACGGCCGATGCCGCCTGTTCCCGACTGATCCCACACTGGCAGTGTGCTGCTCGGACCGGCCTCTGGAGCGGCTGCCGCGTCACGTCGCGCGGGTTGGTTCGGATAGATGTCGCCCGCGATCGTTAGGACGATGAGTGCGGCAGGAGGCCGACGCTCGCCGGCCAGAACGTCTTTCGCTGCCTATTCATGGCATGTCCAAGTGTCCGAGCTTCGCGAATAATCGACGGCCGGGACGGACGCGCATGACTTCTTCGATGCGAAGCATCACCGGGCCCATGGGGTCGCGCCGGGTCCGCAGCACGCCGAGCTGTCGCTTACATTTCGCTGTCAATCGAACGCGAAGGATTACCACGAGTACGAGTCCACCGTTCCGGAGCTGAGCTATGCCGTGGACGGTGGATGTACCGGGTGAAATCAACGCATCCTCGCGAGTGGGGCCTATTCATGGAATTGGAGAATGAGCCCGTCCGATAGCGAGTCTGCGCGCACGCCTCCGGCTGCGGAGGGCAGGCATCTGCTATTGCCGCTGGGACCTGTCGGGATGGGGGCAGCTCGTGCCGTACGCCGAGCGCCGCCGTTCGGTGGCGTCTTGATACCAAGAGGCTGCTACGCGAATTGCTGCTTGCCCCGCATCGGGGCCGCAAACCCGCGCTGCCTGATGGCTATTGGTGCGGTCGGTCCTGCGGTGCGTCAAGGTGGCCTGCGCGGATATTGGCAACTCCCTCGGGCGACGTCGGCGAAGAGTGAGCCGCTTGCTCCACCAACAGAGTCGGCGGGTCCCGGATGCTCCGAGACCCGCCGAACTCGGCGTTACCGCGTCAGGTGCAATCGACGTCGACGAAGATGGTGAACGTCTTCTGCGTGGTGCTCACCTTGACCGCTGCGGTCATCGGGCCGGTGCCGACGTGCTGGCCGCCGACCGAGACGTTGCCGACCGCGCAGCCGGGCTGGTTGCCGATCTGGATGTAATGCGTGCCGGATTCGACCGCCTCGACGTGCGCCTCGTGGAACACCTGCAACTGCGGCGCCCAGTAGGACCACTTGTCGTTCGACGCGCCGAGCGGGTCGGTCCACCGGACGTGCATGCCGTCCAGGATCGTTCCGCCGGAGTGGAAGCGGGTGTCGATCTCCTGCGGGACGGTCTCGTGCACCTTGAAGTTGTCGGTCTTGCTCGCGGCCGGGATGAACCCGTGCACCGCCACGCCACGCTTGAGACCGCAGTCCACGACAGACAACCCGTTCGTGACCCCGAGGTTGCTACACCCGAGCAGGTGACCTTCGCGGCGATCGTTGTGCTGACCGCGGGCGTCATGCGTATCTTCGACGCGATCTGGATGTTCCGTTACAACGGAGCGTTACCGGAGAACCTCCAAGACGCGCTGTTCGGTCGCAGCCTCAACACCTACGGTTGGATCTACCTCGTGGTAGCGGCCGTGCTGACCGCATCCGGGTTCTCGTGCTCAACGGATCGCAGCCGGCCCCGCTGAGTCGGGGTCGCCGCCGGCGCGGCGGGGCGATCAGCGCCGTCTGGTGGCTGCCCTACTGCCCGGGCTGGTCATCGTCCTACATCGCCGTCGGCGCACTGGTGGTCCACGGCTCATCGCATACGGCGGCAAGGCCGAAGCGGCATAGACGCGGCCGCACGGCGGGGTCGAAGCACCGACGACAGGATCGTCCATCGCAGTCTGGCTTAGGTGGATCATGTGGGGTCCGAGATCGCGCTCGGCTGCCGATCGGAACGGCCGCAGTGGGAGGGCCGCTCGCCGCGGGGGAGTAACAGCCAAGCCTGGACCTGGGCGGGTCGCGCCGCGACCCGAACTACCACGCGATCACACCGGACAGGTGATGACAGCACCATCCTTGAGCCGCACAGTCGAACGCGGCGACCAACCCAGGGTGGACGCTGTGCACTTGCTGTCACCCCGGTGGGAGGGATCAGGACGTGATCACGCTGCCGGATCCTGCGAATGCGACGCGGCTGGCTTGTGGCCAAGACTCCACGCGATCTGAGCAGGCTGGGCGCTGTCTCTGTCGGCGGTCGGATCGGCGGCTCGGACGGCAAGCAGCACTTATTGCTTTGCTTGCGGCTGCGACGGTCGTCTCGTCGTGCGGTAAGTCGGGCAACGTCAGTCCGTCCAGATCGCTGACTGTGTCCGGCCAGCCTTCGCGGTCGGGAGCGGAGACGTCGGCGGCGTCGAGCCAGCCGGCCGGACAGGCCACGACTCGCGTGCCGCCGACTCGTTCGGAGCCATCCGCGCAGACGGAGACGGAACCCCAGACCCGCACCGAAAGCCAGACGACAGCTCAGACGACGACCCGAACCGCAACCGAGACCCGTACCCAGACGGCCGTCCAGACCCAGACGAGCACGGCGATCCAAACCGCGACGGCAACCCCCACGGCGACGACCAATTCGACGAAAGCGACCGGCGCGGCATCCAGCAACGCGAGTAGCTCCGCTAGTTCCACGCCGGCGTGGGTGTGGTGGCTGGTCGGTGCGGTTGTGCTGGGCGCCGCATTAGCGACTGTGCTCCTGCTGCGCAGGCGAAGCAGGAGACACGCGTGGAGGAACGAGTTCACCGTGGCAGAGGGCGAGGTCGCCTGGTTCGCGCGTGAGCTCGTGCCCCAGCTCGGGCGCGCGCCCACCGCTCAGCAGATTGCTGGTGGCTGGAGGATCCAAGCCGACCGCGTTATTGCGACCGAAGATCAGCTGACGCGGCTCGAGGTAACTGCCGTCGATGATGTCGACGGCAGTCAGGCCCATACCCTGCGCGACGCGGTGCGGGCGTCGCGGACGCGCCTTGGAGCGTTGGACACGGCGACGGACACAGTTGCCGCCATGAATCTGCTGCGCTCGACGGCAACTGATTTGGAGACCGCGCTGTCCTCGGTCGACACCGCGATTCAACCGTCCGCAGGAGAGGCCAGGCACCGTTGATGCGGGTGTGCCTGAGGGGCCGACCGCGGTCGCGCGGCGCCGCAACGCAGCCGCCGGCTGCAGCGACCGGGCCGGGCGAGGGACGCTCGGCGCCTGCGCCCGGGAGTGTCTTGCACGACCGGTACGAGCTGGGACAGGTCATTGGCTGCGGTGGTATGTCGACGGTGCACCGTGCCTACGACCGTCGCAGCGGGCAAGATGTGGCCGTCAAGATTCCCCGCCCGACTGCGGAGATGATCGAGGCAGATATCGGTACCCGCCGCGAGGTCGACCTCTTGTCCGCGCTGGATGACCCTGGGCTGGTTGCGGTCGTCGATGGGTACGCCGGCGATGGTTCGGCACCGGCGTATCTGGTGACCGAGCTGGTCGATGGCCCCACCCTCGCGCAGTGGATTCGTCATACGACATTGACCGAGCAACAGACGGCCCGGCTCGGCGCGGCGATGTGCCGGACATTGGCCTACGTCCATGCCCGCGGCATCGTGCACCGCGACGTCAAACCGGCCAACATCCTCATCACCGGTGAGAGCGAAGCCGACCTTGTCGCACCCAAGCTGGCTGATTTCGGCATCGCCACGTCCGTCAGCGCCAATCAAGTCGCGGCGACCGGTGTGACCGTGGGCACCGCGAATTACGTGAGTCCAGAGCAAGTTCGCGGCGACGGGCTGACCCCGGCCACTGACGTCTACTCGCTCGGGCTGGTGCTGATCGAAGCGCTGACCGGAGTGCTCGCCTACCCGGGCACCGGCGTCGAAGCCGCAATGGCCCGGCTCAACCGATCGGCGATCGTCCCGCGGGATGTCAGTCGCGGCTTGCGTGCTGTCCTCGCGGGCATGACAGCGCCCGACCCCGTCGACCGACCCGACGCCGGCCGTGCGGCGGCCATGCTCGACGAGATTGCCGTTGGTTCTGATGGCTCGCTCGCCGACGAGATTCTGATGCTTGGCCGGTCGGTCACCGATCCGGACGAGCCCCCAGGCGCCCTCGCCAGCCGCGCTCGGCGAAGACGCGTCGTCCCCGCCGTCGCCGCGGCCGTCGTGATCGCCGGATGCGCCGCGCTGACCGCCAACCTCGGTTCCACCGGATCCGCACCACCCAGACCGGCGTCGCATGCTGGGCCGCGGGCTGCCTCGTCGACCGTGCCGCCATCGCGGGCAGACCCTACGCAAGCCGCTCCACCAAGGGTCAGCCCGGCACTACGGCGTACTCCGGCGCCGCGGACGGCGTCTCAGCTTGCCGCCATAGAAGAACCTCGCGATCAGCAGGCTGGCACCCACCACCTGGATGGCACACCCAAACACCACCGCAAGGACACCGGCAGAAACCATGAGCGCGCGAAAGGCAAGGTGAGTCACGGCAAGAGCAGCAACGGCAGGCACAGCAAGAGCAGCAACGGCAGGCACAGCAAGGGTAGACAAATGCACTGACGCACGCGGCACGGCAAGCCATCGGCTCGATGGCTACTTGGCATTTGGCGCCGACTCCTCTGAGCGGGGCTCATCCTGCCACGGTCTCGAGGGCCAGGACTGTCGTCTTCAACGGTTTCGCCGCTGCTTCCTGCCGGCGACCGGCCCGGGCTGACCAAGGGCACCGTCAGCCGCCAGATCGACGCTGCCGTCGCCACTGAGCTCATGACTATGGAGATCGCCCCACAGCACCGCCACGAGAACGCCGTCGCCCTGACGAAAGCCGGCACCGCCCTGGTCCGCAAAGGCGACGCGCTCATGCGGCACTCCCGCGCCGAGGCCGCGGCAGGGGCCGTCGACACAGAAGACGCGGATGACACGCTCCGCAGGCATCCTTTGGCCATCGAATAACGCGATCGTGTTCTCCCTGCATGTCGGGCAGGCGGTCTTCATCGAATGGGTCACGGATGAAGGCCTGATGACTGTGCATCGGTGGTCTGCGCAGCGCGCTTATAGCCAGAGCCAGCGCACCTACCGGTAACCGCCGGGAGACTGCCGCGAAGATCGACTACCACCATCTCTTGTCGGAGCGCGCGGACGGCATGCATTGAGTTCGACTCGGGTGGCGGACAGGACGAATCCAAGTGCTCCCGCTCGGATCAGCGGCTCAAGGTCATCGACTTGTCGCTGCCCGGCAGTTCGTTTGAAGGCGATCATGCTCCGTATTACGTGTCACTCGAGAGCGAACGAGATCGCGAGGATCACGCCCCACACGATCTGGACGACGGCCAACCCGAAGAGCACGCTCAGGATGATCGACCGTGCTTGCCGGCGGGAGAGGGCGAGGACGCCGAGGACGAGTGGCGGCAAAGCGATAGCGGCCAGCACCACAGGCACCCAGGAGTCCGACAGGCTGGTGTCGTGCAGCAGCACCCAGTACACCGGGTAGGGGGCGAGGAGCAGCAGGAGCCCGACTGCCCACCAACCGAGCCGGGTATGCGGCATCACAGGCATCTGAAAGCGAGGGTGATGGCTTCCTCGGATGACAGGCGACACCATGGGAATCACCTCCAGCGACCACCCGGCCGACGATCCCCATGGATACCGACCTTGTCGCTGCTTCACTGAAGCGCACCGAGCGTAGCGCGGGCAGAGGCCGAGGTCCCAATATCCGTCTCAGGACGGTCGGCTCTTCCGACCAGCAGCCCGGGCGAGCGAGGAGGTCACGCCCCCTTATCGGCACTTCCACGCCCCCGCGAACAAGCGTCAACGCGGCTAGATGAGTGCGTTTCACACGCCGTGCGACTTGCATCCGTCCTGGCTGCCAAGCGGGCTGTCGGCGGCTATGTCTGCGCTGTTGATCCGAAGGACACCGATCGTCAGTACGTTCTGGCGCTTTGCTTCTCTGGTTACTGCATCGCGTGGTCGCGGTGACGATCGCCCGTGAGCTGGGTGCTCCAGCTCGACTTCGGACAAGGCGCGTGATGAAGGCCTGGTAGTCCGCCCAGAGTCGGTCGGTGATCTCTGACCTTGCTCTTGGAGATCAGCGAGATCCCCGGTGGCGTCCCGGAACCCGCCGATGCGCAGCTTGCTGTCGACAGTGTGTGCTGGACGGCCGACGGTTCGGGCCAAATAATCGCTGTCATGGCTGATGTAGCTCCCGAACAAGACCGAATGGCCAGGTTTTTGGATCGGGCAATTATCAAGCTGATGTACAAGCCAGTCGGAATAGTCGCCAGCCTGGCCGGCGGAATGCTGGCCAGCATGCTCTTTGCACGACTCTGGCGGGCCTTAACTGGCAGAGGCAATGTCCCGGAGGCGACCGATAAGGCCAAGAGCTGGGCCGACATCCTGCCTGCTGCTGCACTGCACGGCATCGTCTTCGGCGTGGTCAAGGCGTTGGTCGACCGCGCGAGCGCCAAGGAATTCGAGCGGCTGACAGGGCGCTGGCCGGGCAAGCGGTCGCCAGCGCAAACGGGGATCAGCGATTAGCAGGCATGTAAATGCCGTCAGGGTCTCTGCGGCCCGCGCTGGGACGTTCGCCTCTGGCGACCCGCAAAGCGGACACCGACGATCGGCTGGTGACCTCACGGGCAATCTTGCGCATGTTCTGCGTCGACGGGCCAGTCGCATATCAGCGTCTCAGGTCCAAGGCTGCTAACCCATTTGTGCAGGCGGTTCAACTTCGACCGGTTCGCCGCGCGTCACACGTGTCGAACGGGCAAAGGGAGCGTGCATGATTCACCCGACAATGCCCGCCGAAGAGCATCGCTACCGGATCGTCGTGCGCGGCCGACTTGATGGCATCCACCGCGCGGCGGTGGAGGGCTTCGAGAACGAACCGGATGGGCCGGACACGACCCTGGTCGCGACTGTAGATCAGGCGACGCTGCACCGAAGTCTCGATCGGCTCCACTCGGCAAGGCTGGAGATTGTCTCCATCCAACGTCTGCCTGGAGATCGCGGCTAAGCCCGCGACCGATCCGCCACAGCGGACGAAGCTGGCGCGGCGAGGCGGCCCAGACCATCCACGTGCACGGTGGCCTCGCACTGTGGCCACTGACGCAGCTGGCGCGGCTGCTGACGGGTGATTCACATGACCAGGGTGTGCAGACGGATTGGGTGCGTCTCGCCCGATCGGCGAGATCACGACCACCAGTCGACCGTGCTGGTCGACGGTCATGGCGGGGTTTGAGGCGCGTCACTTATTGTCGGATGATTCAGACCGCTCGGCATTGCGCTCCCGTCGTCGCACGCGATGCCGAACCAGCCGCGCGTGGCGATCGGTGAACAAGGCGGTGGGCCCCAATATCGGCCCCAAACTCGTGACCACTAACGCCAGCCACGCACAAGTTCGTGCCAGCGGTCCCAACATCCGCGCCTAATTCCTCCCTTACCTTCCTAGCCCTCTCACTGGGAGTGTGGGGCTCAGGGATTTGAGTCCCGTCAGCTTCGCCAGCGGCAATTGCGTCCGCTCGCTTGCGCGGGCCTGTACCGACGGATGCCCACGACGGTCGCGATCACCTCCGACAGCCCGAGCTGTGTCCACAACTGCAGGTGGTGCCCTTGGAACACGAAGTACGCCGCATTCGACGCTGCGGCGAAACGACGAAGCTCACCGAACCATTGCGAGACTCGACGGTCGGCGCGTCGCGCTGATCAACCCACCCGGCCGGGCGGGGCGTGCGAGCCGGTCGGGGCGCAATCAACTGCGGACCGACTGTGTGGGCTGCTCGCGTCACGTCGAGCGGCGCGTATCCCTGCGTATGTGGGCATGAGGGCGTTCGCGGAGTCGACGCCAGGAACCCCACGGTCCTGCGCGACATCCGCCGGGCCCGCTCGCCCAGCCGGTGAGACGATGCGTTGCGCCGGATCGTGACCGTGCGGCCGGCGCGCCGTCACACCGGCTGCCGGTCGTCGTGTGGCAGGACCGGGTCTGGATCGTCGACGTGGTCTCCGCCGCCCTCCGGGCTGCACCATGGGCACCACGGCTGCAGCCGGCGGTGCGTGGTGTGCGCGACGATCAGGTAGATCATCGAGAGCTGGACGATCGCCCAGCCGATCCGTCCCGACGCCGATGTCGCGACGTTCGAGCCGATCAGCACGATGAGGTAGGGAATCAGAAACCGTGGCTCGGAGGCCGTGTGCGCCACCCAGAACCGCCGGCGAAGCCTCACCGCGTCCTCCGAGGGATTGAGAGGCAGGGAGCGCACGCACCGCTCGCATAGGCGCCGGTCGTGTTGGCGTAGGAGCAGCCACGCGAGCAGGACGACGCATATCACGACGAAAGATGCGACCAGCATCGATAGAGCAGGCAGCGAATAGAACCGAAGGCCGACCACGGCGAGGATGGCCGCGATCAGAACTTGGCCGGCGTAATGGCCGAGTGTCTCGGCAGCGCGCCCGGTCCACGGCATGCGGGCAGAATCTGCCATTGAAACCCCCCGGTTCCGCCCACCGACTATGAACAGGTTAGCGCCGTGGGCCAGCGACGATCTCCCGCTGGGCCAGATCGGCGCCAGATCAGTTCTTGTCAGCTGCGTCCTGACGAATTATTGGTGCGGTCGGTCCAGCGGTGCACCATCGCGGCCTGTGCGGATGTTGGCAAACCGGCTATGGCCGCGTCGCCGAAGCACAAGGCCAGCCATAAGCATCAAGGCGCTGTAGGCGACAAATATGCTCGAGACGAACGACGCCGCGCGGTGCGATTTGCCCACCCCGACAAACACGCCAAGCGCTACACCGGCCACGAGGAATGCGCCGCCCACGACGGCCACGATGTTGAACAGTGCGCTCAACCCCTTCCCGCGGTGCACCGTGGCGAGCTGACATACCGCACTATCGCACCGTCGAATACCACCCGCAGATCAAGAGACTTCCGGGACTTCTGCCACGCTGGCATCGACGCGGCCCGGGATCTTCTGGGTTCGCGCCGGCGTCGGAGAGAGACAAGGAATTCCCTGTCGGGGCCGCGCGGACACCCTTCAACGCAGCTAGGACGAATTGCCTTTCCGCCACACCGGCCCAGCAGGCAGACATCGCAGCGCCGCAAACTTGGCCCATAGTCGGGACCACGCCCGGCGGCTGGGCGGGCCCTGACGACGATCATGAAATGCTCACCGGCCCTGCCGGCCCGGGGTGGACGGCGCTGTCAGCCTGCGCCGCGTCAGGCTCTGCTACGACGCCGACTTCGGTACTGCTGGCGCGGTCTCTTGCTTCCAGCGCTGCTGGATCGCAGCCGCGGCACGATCGCCGAGACGTGGCTGGCTCCTGTGGGCTGTTATCGCTGGATTTGAGGTGTGGAGAAGGAGCGTGATCCCCAGGCGGGCGCGGCACCTTCGCCATGTTTGTTCGGGGCCTTCGGCCCTGGGAGCGCGCTTGGTCTCGGGGGTGTGCTGGAGGTGGCGATACATACGAGGAAGCAGGTCGCACCGTGAGCAGCACCCGCGGACCGGTAATCGATCGACGCGCGGCGGGGGAGCATGCGCCGGACGGTGGATCATGGGTCGTTCGCTTCGGCCGAACTGAGCGGTTCGCACATTGGTGGACGGTCACGATGGTGTCAGCTGCTCTGCTTTCGGGCCTTGCGATGGGCGACGAGTCCGGGTCCGGCCCGATGCTGGTCGTACACGTGGGGTCAGTCGTTCTACTCGCCGCCGGGCTCGTTGCGGCGTTCGTCTTCGGCGACCGGGATGCGCTGCTCGGGTCCACCCGTCGACTGCTCACCGTTGACCGCGGCGACGTCGCATGGGTGCGTGAGCACGTGCGGAATCCGTTCACCGCCTCACCGCGTCACGACTGGGGGTTCTTCAACACGGGGCAGAAACTGCTCGCCTGGATGCTCACTATATCTTTGACGGCGGTCATCGGGACCGGTATTCAGTCCTGGTTGGCCGGCGGTGAAGGCGGGCTGCATGGCGCCGCTGTGCTCCTTACTGCTGCGCTTCTCGGCGCGCACATCTTCATGGCCTTACTCAACCCATCGACGCGACCTGCGCTTTACGGCATGGTGTTCGGACGGGTACGGCGGTCCTGGGCCGCGAAACACCACGCCGGGTGGTTGGCCTCTGTCGATCAGGCTGATGACCCGACCCGAAAGGCCCGGACCGCGCCGTCCCCAACGTCTACCGCACGCCGCCCACGCTGACGAATGCGAACGTTTCCGCCGTGCCGGCCGAACGCACCACTTCGGCAAGCTCCGGTCGACTCTGATGGCCGGCGCGAGCAGGTCCGTCGAGCTGATAACGCGCCGAACCCGGCCGGGAGGGCGAGGAACCGCGCGAACTCAGCCCAGCGCGAGCCCGATAGCTTCACGATCGTCGGACAGCGCTGCTGCGAGGACGCGATGGAGTTGTTCGAGGTCGGAGGCCACGGTCGTCGGCTCGCAGATGTTGCCGGGCGCTCGCGCAATTGCGGTTCTACCGGGGCAGACCGACCGAATCGCAGGGGCTGCTGCGCAACGTGCCGCGGTCAGGGTATTGACAACCCACTGGCCGGAGGGATACTCGAACTAGTTCAAAACCATGGTTCCATATATTGAACCGGGTAGCGCGCAGGAGTTCCCATGAGAATCCACGCCCGAGACTTAGCGGTCGGAGACATCCTCCAGGTCAACGACTGGCAACTGCACACCGTCGGGATCGAGCGCGACAATGCCGTGGCCGTGCTGACGGCCGAGTTCGATTTCGTGATCCACTTCGGTCAGGACGACGTCGTGACTGTCCAAGCAGGTGCCGCGGCGGCGTGAGTCATGACCACACACCCGCACCGCGTTTGGTAGAACTGGCAGGGTGCGTTACTCGATCAACATTCCGAACTTTGGTGACTTCGCAGACGCGCGCACGGTGGCGCAGGTCGCGACGGCGGCTGAGGCAGCGGGTTGGGATGCCTTATTCGTCTGGGACCATGTCGTGCACGACAAGCAGGCGCGCAGGGGACAGCCGTTCGGGGATCCGTGGATGCTGTTGACCGCCGCCGCGCTGGCCACGTCGCGACTGCGCCTCGGCACGTTGGTGACGCCGGTGGCCCGCCGCCGTCCGGAACAGCTGGCCCGGCAGGTTGCCACCCTCGACTCGCTGACCGGTGGCCGCGTCATCTTCGGCGCCGGGCTGGGCGGCCCAATCGAGGATGAGTTCGCGAGCTTCGGCGACACCACCGACCCGGTCGTGCTCGCCGAGCGGCTCGACGAGGGCCTGGCACTGCTCAACCGCTACTGGTCCGGCGAAACGGTCGACCACGACGGGCCGCACTACCGCGTCCGTGAGACTGCGCTGCTGCCGGCAACCGTCCAGCGCCCCCGACCTCCGGTCTGGATCGCCGGCTACTGGCCGCACCGTCGACCGATGCGCCGCGCGGCCGAGTGGGACGGTGCGGTACCGCTGTTCGAGACCGCGCGGCACGGCCAAGCCCCATCACCCGACGAGGTGCGCGATCTCGTCGACTACATCGCGCAGCAGCGCGGCGACCGAGCAGACCTGCCGTTCGACATCGTCGTCGGCGGCGCGAGCCAGGCCTCGACCGCCGCCGACCTGGTCCGGCCGCTGCGAGAGGCCGGCGCCACCTGGTGGGACGAACGCCAGGTACAGACCAACCCCGACCACTACCGCGCCGAGCCAGTGTTGCGCCGCATCGAAGCGGGACCACCCGCAATCGAGTAGCCGCACGCCCGACACCCCTGGAACCTCGCCGCCGCGCCGCGAACCGTCGATCTGCGCGGCGATATCTCGCCCGGCACCGCGCGCGTGATCCGCACCGATCGGATGCTCTGTGTGCGGGCAGACGGTGTCGCAGTTCGCCCGCCCTCACCGGGCATTTCATCGGGTGGGTCTTATGGGAATCTCCACCGTTGACGTGGCCTCGGCTCGGCGTTGCGGGACCAAGCGCCCGCTCGGGGGTTCCCCAGTGGACAGACTCGGGGACGACGTGCTGCTCCGTTATGCCCATAGATGTCACGGCGGGCTGGTGACTGCTCCTCAGTGAGGTCGGTAACCGAGCACCGGCCCCGGCTCCTCGCCGAGGTGCTTGCAGCTTCGATGAGACCAGCTTGCGACGAACTGCTCGGGCGAGTCGATTGGACGGCCGAACCGGGACTCCGCGACACCGCGAGGTGCGCGCTTGTGGCGGAACGGGAGCCGGGCGCGAGGACCGACAGAGCCCTGCTTTGCCGGCCGGGGGCGGCTCACCGCCGGACGATCCCGGCGGAGCGTGTGTCGTAACGGGACCTCGCGGAACGCCGTGACGTGGACCAGATAAGGCCGCGTTCAGTATGCCTGGAGGGCCATTTGGAATATCTCACTCGGTGGCGCCGACCTCTGCGAGAACACTTCCGTCATCTTCCGGGCATTGGCTGCTATTGGACAGACGCAGTACTTTCTGCCTGATTGGGCAGGTCCTAGCGTCGGATGGCATGTGGATCACGATCAAGACGCGACGCCTGACCGTCGCCGTGTTCGGTCTCGTGCTGGCCGGCCTGCCCACCGCGGCGGGCGCCGCATCGGATCGGGGAGTCGTGGCCGCCTCATCGGACCTGTCCGGCCCGCGCATGATCAAGATCGCCGCCGACCTGTCCGACGAGGGAGCGTTCGGCATCGCTGTGGACGTCACACCAGACGGCACGAACGCGATCGTCGGGGCGCAGCAGCACTACTTCAACCGGGGCGGTGCCTATGTTTTCCATCGCGCCGACGACGGGACGTGGGCCAAGACCGCGGACCTGACGATCCCGGGGCTGCAATACGGGGAGTCGTACGGCAACGCCGTCGCGGTCAGCGCCGACGGCACCTGGGCGATGGTTGGGGAGGTGGGCTGGCAGCAGCTCACCGGTCGGGTGCTCGCCTTCCACAAGACGGCGATCGGCTGGCAAAACATCGGCAAGCTGGTCGCGCCAGATCCAGCGACGTATGCCCACTTCGGTGACTCGATCTCGATGGACGCCGCTGGCGACACGGCTGTAATCGGCGAGCTTGGCTCCGACGGGTTCGTCGGGCGAGCTTACGTCTTCAGCCGGGGCTCGGACGGCATGTGGGTGATGAGCCAGCAGTTGGCCGCGCAGGAGCCGCCGGCGGCCGGGCAACTGGACTTCGGGACATCCGTCAGTCTCAGCGCCGACGGCTCGACCGCGCTGATCGGGGCCAACGTCTATAAGGAAGCGGCTGGCGCGGCCTACATCTTCCGCGACGAGGGCGGGCGGTGGAGTCAGATGGGCAAGCTCACCGCCGACCGACCGCAGACCGGTGCCTACTTTGGCACGTCCGTGGCGCTGGATGCCACGGGAGCGACGGCACTCGTCGGGGCCGTCTACGAGGACGGGTCCGTCGGTGCGGCCTACGTCTTCACCGAGGCCGGCGACACGTGGAGGCAAGTTGCGCGGTTGGGAGCGGCGGACGCCAACCAGTTCGGCAACGCGGTCGGCCTCGACGCGAGCGGCACCGAGGCGGTGATCGGTGCCGAGGCGAGTCAGACGACCGGGACCGCGTATATCTACACCGCCACGCCTAACGGCTGGGTTCTTGCCCAGACCCTGCGGCCTACCGTGTCCGATCGCGCGCTGTTCGGCGTCACGGTCGGCTTGGATGCCGCCGGCGACGAGGCAGTCGTTGGAGCCGCCTACGACGACGACAGCCAGCCGGCACAGAGTGGGTTCGGCGCCGTATACGTCATCCCTGCCTTCCCTACGTCCCCGTCGTCGCCGCGCACGAGATGAGTGATACCAAGAGGCGGTTGCTGGTGTGGCGCATGTGATCTGACGACGAGAGTGTCCGGCGGTGCTAACCCAAATGCGAGCACTGAAGCGCTCATCGTGGACGCCGACCTGACTCCCTCGCGACCGCGCTCTCTACCTGCGCGTGGACGATCTGCTGAAGACCTGACCCCGCCCGCGCGCCACGCCGTCCGTCCGGCGCTCGGTCCAGTTGGCATGACCGCGGAAGACCGGGGCCTTTGCGAACTAAGGGGCGGCGCGGGTAGGCCCTGCGGGACGCTCGCCTTCGATGGATGATGCGCATTCGCCGCAGGCACAGATCATGGAGCCGGAGCCGAGCAACTCGATCGGCGAGGAGGCGGGGGCGTGTCCGACATCAGGCGCGGAGAACCCGAAGCGGTTCGGCATGGGGAGCCATTGGTAGCGGGCATCGGAAACGACCAGACTCGGCCAGACCTGTCGCCCGATCCGAGTCAGAGCAGCGGCGACAGCGGCCTGAGGCAGGGGTCGGACGAGCCGGCCGCCGAGCGCCCGTCTGATCCGCGCACACGTGTGGTTCTCACCGGAGCGGCGCGGCACGTGTGGCGCCGCCTGAACGCAATGGACTTCATCAACCGGGCGATGCTGTTCGGCGCCGTCCTGCTGCTGTGCTTCGTGCCGTTCCTGATCATCGTTGAAGCGCTTGCCGGGCGAAGTGCGACCACCCGGCTGATCCGGCGCTTCGGCCTCAGCGGCGAGGCCGCGAATGCGACGAGTGCCGTCTTCACGTCGCCTTCCGATACTTCTGCCGCGGTCACCGGATTGAGTTATGTGCTGTTCGTGCTCAGCGGGATCGCCGTTGCTGCCGCGATCCAGGAGCTTTACGAGCGGGCGTTCGATCTCGAGACCCGAGGCCTGACCGACACGCCGCGCCGGATCGTGTGGCTGGCCCTGCTCGTCGCACTCGCCGCCCTGGCCTCCTGGGCCGGCCCTTCCTTGCGTGGGGCGGGAGGCCCGGTGCTGCTCGCCGTACTCGCGCTGGTTGCGGTCACCGGTTTCTGGTGGTTGACGATGTGGTTGCTGCTGGGCGGGCGCGTTTCATGGCGCGAACTGATCCCGTCGGCCGTTGCGACCGGCATCTTCTGGCTTGCGATGTGCGTCGTGTTCAACCTGACCATGTCCAGCACGATCACGTCGAACTACAAGAAGTACGGCGAGATCGGCGTGGTGATCTCGTTCATGTCGTTTCTGATCGCGATCGGGGTCGTCATCATCCTCGGGGCCATCGTCGGCGTTGTGTGGCGGCTGCGACGGACGATCGCTTCGGATACCGGAGCAGCCGGCGGGTCAAACTGAGCCGGACGCCCGTTGTAGCTCAACGGATGTCCCGCCGATCAGTTTGCTGAGGTTGCGCAGTGCCCGCCGGCCGAGTAGCAGGATGCCGCGTGGGACCAGGGTTCGTCGCAGCGTCCCGTCGACGAAGAAATATTCCTGGAAGCGCAACGTGCCACCTTCGGCCGCGGCCCAGCTGCCGCTCGTGGTCCTCACTGGCATGCGGGTTGACGTCGAAGACCACCTTCTTGACGGTGCCGGTGAACGCGAACGGTGACTTGTCCGCGTACTTGCGATCGACCGGCATGCCGTTGTCGCGGCCGATGTCGAGGCCGGAAAAACGAGCCGGCACGGTGTGCTCGATGCGGCCCCCTCCGACTGCCTCGTCATTGACGTAGAGGGTCACTTGGCTGCCGGTCGCGGGCTTGGGCGCGTCGGCGGCGAACTCCATGCGCACGTTGACGGTCCCGGTCGGAAGCTTCGTCGTCGACTCTTGCCTGAACTCCTGTACGCCCACGAATGAGTAGGTGTGCTTCAGCTTGCCGTCTTGGACGAAGAGCGCGAAGCCGCCCAGGTGGTCGGCCTCGGCCACGATCACGCCTTCGGCGCCGCCGGACGGGATTTCGAGCTCGGCGCTGATCTCGGATTGCCGAAGGCCGCATCATCGGTCATCACCAACAGCACGTTCGGCGCACGGTCCGGCGCCGGGATCGGCGCGACGAAGTTCCAATCGGGCTCCGAACCATCGAGCGTCCGGTTCAGAACCCCCTGAAATGGCGGACGACGGATGGGCAATACGGTCCGGTCAATCTGGTCACTCACGTCAACCTCCACGATCCGTCATCGATCACGGCGCGGCGTGCCATCGTCGAACTCCCCGCCCGATTGCACGCCTTTCGTCAATGCAGGAGCCCCAATCACGCAGGACAGCAGAGACGGCTCACAACAATCCGCAAAGAAGCAGCACCCGATAGCGAGCCGGCCTGGTTGCGCAACGTTAGGCGCGGCCAGGCTTGGTCAGATCACCGCGACGGATAGCCGTGGGCTCCGCTCCATTGCGCCAACGGTCATCCTTGCGCGTGCGGACTGGCTGCCGTCCGCGCGCCGCCGGCCGACTCGGGGACCTCGGGTGTCGTCCTTAGATCCCCGGTGTGGCTTCGGCTTTGCCTTGCTTTACGGCAGTCTGCAGTGCGGAGTAGTCGCGTTCGTTCTGGTCGGCGTAGCTTTCGGCGAACTCGGCGATGGCCTGGTCGAATTTGGTGGAGCCGCCGAGGTAGGCGGCCAGGGCGACGCGGTCGCCGGAACGGGCGTGTGCCCGGGCGAGGGTCCAGCCGCACAGCCGGGCGTAGATCGTCAGACCTGTCGGGATCATCTGCTCGATGGGTACGGAGAATTTCCAGTCCCGTAGCTGGCGCACGTAGAAGTCGCGGTCCACCCCGTCCGCGCCGGTGGCCCGGGTCCAGCCGAGGAAGATGTCGCTTTGGGCCTGCATCAGGTGCTGCCCGGCGACGACGCGTTCGCCTTCGTTGTTGTACTGGCTGCGCCCGCAGTACTCCGCGAGTACGGACGGCTGGGCCTCTTTGGCCTGCAGGAACAGCGGTTCGATCCCGTCGCCGGTCTCCATCAGCACGATCCACGCGCGGGTGCCGACGCTGCCGACGCCGACCACCTTGCGGGCCACCTGGACCATCGCGAACTGTTCGAGCAGGTGCCGGCGGTCGGACTGCAGAGTGCGCCGGTACTTGCTCAGCACTGTCTGCAGCTGCTTATACAGCGCGTCGGCCTGCACATCGGAGAAGACGTCCTCGATCGGGACGATCATCGGGGGGTCGGCGATGATCTGGCGCCGGCCGTCGACGACGGTGGTGAGCTTGCCCAGCGCCTGCATGCTGTCGCGGGTGTGCGCCTTGGCCAGCAACTTCTCACCGACCTTGAGCCGTTTCGCCTTGATCTGGGACCTGAACTCGGCGATGGTCTGCTCGAAGTCCATGTGCGCATACCAGACCTCCAGCAGGGGCTGCCGCGCGAAGCCGCGCATCGCCGTGCGGTAGCCCTCGGCCGCCGCAAGCACCATCTTGCGGCGGTCCTTGGCCCCGAACCCGTTGTCCCGTCCCGCCACGGAGAAGCTCGCGGCCAGTCGCTTGACATCCCACTCGAACGGGCCGGGAAGCGTCTCATCGAAGTCGTTGACGTCGAAGACCAGGCGGCGTTCCGGCGAGGCGAACGCGCCGAAGTTGGACAAGTGGGCGTCGCCGCACAGCTGCACCCGCAGCCCGGACGCCGGCGTGCCGGCCAGGTCTGCGGCCATCGGCAGCGCAGCGCCCCGGTAGAACGTGAACGGCGAGACCAGCATCCGCCCGTGCCGGATCGGCACCAGTTCGGCGACCCGCGACGCCGCCTGCCCCAGCAACAGTCCGACCGGATCTCGCGATCCATCCGGCACAAACTCTGCGTGCGACTCCAGCGGCGCCACCGTCCGGGCATCCTTGCCCCGCGCCACCCGGTCCGCCCGACTGAGCTCCTCTGCCGAACCGTTCCGCGCAGACCGTCGGCCAGGTGATTTAGCAGCGGACCGCTTTGCCGTGGGACTAGCACTCTTTACCGTCATGACATCCTCCGAGCCGTAGCGGCGTCACACCGCCCGCCGTCATGTACCAGAGCTACAGCCCCGGTGCTCCTAGCAGACAAGCCCGACAGTCGGCCGTCAGTCATCCCCCCGAACGAATGAAACACGGCGTTCGCACACGACCAACGCCTTGTCGCACAGCCCCAGGATGCGGTGAACTCGAAGCCCACAGCGAACCGTCACGAGCCGACGCTGTCGCCCGTACCCGATCTTCGCTGCTGCCCGCGGCGCACCGCCCCGACGAGCACTCGGACGCCGGCGCCGAGAACCGCGAGGTCGCCGAGCATCTGGACGATCAATACGACCCGGGCGGTCTCGGATTTCGCAGTGATGTCTCCGAATCCCACAAACCCAGCGCCTCGGCCGCCCGTGCAGCCGGATAGCGCGAGCCGGCGATGCTTCTGAGCTGCCACACCATGAGGCCCGCGAAGACCAGCAGACCAATCACCAGACGCAACGCCGTGTCCGTATCCCACCGACGATCCAGCGGAATCACGTAATAGAGAATCACCAGCACGGTCACATTCAGCGCCCCGCGCAGCACCGCCCACAGAACGACGCGCCTCCGCTTCGCCGGCGGCAGATCGTGGAGATGTTCGTTGCTCATGTCGCCCCCCGCCCGATTGACCGAGTGCGACAAAGCCAGCGAGAGGCGTCGGCCGGTCGCGTTGCGGCGCCCGCTTGCCGGCAGCTCTCGCGTTCGCCGTCCTGGTCGCTCGCGCCGGTGTTGGTGATCCTCATGCTCGTCGTGGCTATTCGTGTTCCTGGGAGCCTACGACTCCCGTGGTCGGCTCGCCCTCCCGTCGTGGACAGGGTCCACAGGAGCTCGCATCAGGCGCAGCGATCATTCACCGCGAATGAGGACGAGGGACGCTTCTCGGCTGGGATCGTGCTGCCGCAAGCCGGAGAAGCGCACGACAGACCGTCAAACAGGTCTACGGCGAACGGGCGGCGCCACGTGGAGCCCGCGTCGTCGAAGGGTCAGACGAACGGGGAAGGATCGCCGGCGCCGACGCGTACGACCTCGGGGTATCCCTGGGATAGGTCGACGACAGTGGTCGGCACGGTTCCGCACGGGCCGGAGTCGATGACGGCGTCGATCTCGTGGTCAAAGCGATCCTTGATGGTCCAGCCGTCATTCATCGGCTCGTCCTCGCCGGGCAGCAGGAGCGTGCTCGAGACCAGCGGCTTGCCCAGTTGGCGGAGGAGGGCACGCACGACTGGGTGATTGGGGATGCGCACGCCGACCGTGCGCTTGCGCGGATGAGCGAGGCGCTTGGGCACCTCGCGGGTCGCGGCGAGGATGAACGTGTACGCCCCCGGGGTGGCCGCTTTGACGGTGCGGAACTCGGCGTTGCTCAGCTGGACGAACTCGCCGAGTTGCGCGAAGTCCGAGCACACCAGCGTGAAGTGGTGGCGATCGTCGAGGTGGCGGATGCGGCGGATCCGATCGGCGCCGGTGCGGCTGTCCAGCTCGAACCCCAACGCGTAGCAGGAATCGGTGGGATACGCGATCAACGCGTCATCGCTCAGCATGGCGACGACCTGGGCCACCAAACGCGGCTGCGGGTCGCTGGGATGCACGTCGAAATACCGCGCCACGGTCACAACCCTAGGCCTTCCGATCCCGACCGCGGGACGATCGCGCTGCCTCGACGCAAATGACCCGCCACGCGCCACCGCGCGTCACCTGTTGCCGAATCGTTCGGCATGTGCGGATGAACGCGCGGTGATCTTCGGGTATCGGTCCGACCAGCTAGCTAGCTGAACCAGCTGAGAGGTATTGCGTCGGCCATTACCTCGTCCCCGAGATCGTTCGGATGCAGGCTGTCGGCGGTTTGGCAAGCGGAACTTCCCGTTGCGTTGTAGGCGGCGTTCAAGTACTGGCGGTTGTACGGACTGGCAGTGGCCCGGTCGAAGTCCACAACGCCATCGAAAGCGTGGCTGGTCCGTATCCAATGGTTGACACTCTGCCGCAGCGCCTCACCTTGGGTAGTGCCGTAATTGCCGCCGTAGCGACAGTTGGAGCCCAGGAAAGGCGTGAGCGTCCCGGCGAAGATCTTGACGCCATTGGCATGGGCCATCTTGATCAGCTCTAGATAGCCCGCCTCGATCTGGGCGGCGGTGAGCGTGGAATTGTTGGGCGCGAAACAGCCGGTGTTCGGCTCTCCGCTGAAGCCGATGTCGTTGATGCCCTCGAGAAGGATTACTGCTTTCACCCCTGCCTGGGACAACGCATCACGCTGGAAACGGTGCAAGGCACTTTGCCCGTCGCAGCCCGGCCCAATCGATTCGTTGAGCACTCGGTTCCCGCTTATGCCTTCATCCACCACGGTCGGTGCCTTGTTGCCCAGCGCGGCGTCGAGGCGCCGAGATAGGTAGTTGGGCCAGCGGGCCTCAGAATCGACCTCGGAATGACCGACGTCCGTGATCGAGTCTCCGAACGCCACGACGGTGTCGGGTGTCGCCGAGTTGTGCACGTCGACACCGTCCACGAAATACCACGACCCGGCCTTGGTCGTGTAGGCGGTGCTCGCGGCGTCGCCAGCGTGGTCTCCAGACGCGACGAAGTTCGTCTCCCAAGCGAGCGCGTGATACGTGGCGGGGCCGGTCGGATCAGGGAGGTAAAGATCGACCGCCAGCTTCGTGAGGCGAGGTACCTGCATATGAATCGGGTCGCTCAAAATCTCCCCGCCGGCGGGAATCGTCACCGAGGTGTGACCGCCGAAGGTCACCGATTGGCTCGTCCCGGGGACAAGTTGAGCTCCGTCGAGCACCACACCCAAGCTGGTGGCATCAACCTCGAGGGGCCCGCTGCCGAACATGTTGCTCAGCCGTACCTGCACGTCGGTGCCGCTGACGCTGGTGTAGATGATGTTGCGCACTGTCTGGTTGCTGAACTCGGTGGTACCACCACCCATGGGACTGGCCGTCCAGGTCGCCACCCACCCAGGATTGCTACCGGCCGCCGCGGCACCCGCTCCCATCGGCACGACGTTGGTGTTGCTCTGACGCGGCACTGCCTGCGCTGCCAGCGGTGTCGCGATCGCGACGGCCAGCGCTACTGCTGCTGCGGTACCCAATCGGATCTTCCTCGCGCGTTCCACCGACCGACCTCCTTTAGACGCCACAATCCGAACTGATCGGATTATTACGCCGATTCCGGAAGCGATCCAGCAGACGCTACCGCGGCGACGCCAGGCGTCACGGCGGAGAGGGCTTCTTTGGTGTCGGCGAGTTGCCGAGGAGGGTCAGGACGGCCAGTACGCGCCGATTGACGTCCGGATCTGGCTGCAGGCCGAGTTTGCGGAACAACTGGGCGCACAGTGACTCGACGGTGCGCTCGCCGATTCCGAGTTGGTGTGCGATGGCGGCATTCGATCGGCCCTCTGCCATGAGGGCGAGTGTTTCTCGTTCGCGCTTGCTGAGCATGGCTATCGGTGATCCACGACGCTCGCGTTCGAGCAGGCGACTGACGATGGCCGGATCGACGACGCACTCGCCGCGGTCGACGCGTTGCAGCGCGTCCAGGAGTGTGGCCAGGTCGGACACGCGTTCCTTGAGTAGGTAGCCCAATCCGCGAGGTTGGGCTTCGAGCAGCCGTGTGGCGTAGCGGGGCGCGAGGTACTGGCTGAGCAGTAGGACGCCCGTGCTCGGGTAGCGCTCACGAATTGCTCGCGCGGCAACCAGCCCTTCGTCGGTGTGCGTGGGTGGCATGCGGATGTCGACGATGGCGACATCGGGCTTCTCGAGCGCGGTCAGTCGGAGCAGTTCGTCGGCATCGCCGGCTTGTCCGGCTACGGTCACGCCCCCGTCGGCGAGCAGCCTCGCCAGACCGGTTCGCACGATCAGCACGTCGTCGGCGAGCACTACCCGCATGGCAGCCGCACAAGCAGGCTCGTACCTGCGCCGGGGCTGCTGGCGAGGTCGAGGCGTCCACCGAGAGCGCCGACTCGATCGGCGACGTCGGTGAGCCCCGGTCCGATGACGGCGCCGCCCTGCCCGTCGTCTGCCACCTGCACGGTGAGCTCGTCGCCGTCGCGGACGAGCGTGACACGCACGTTGGCGCCACCCGCGTACGCGACGACGTTGCTCACGCCAGCAACGACCGTCAGGTAGGCCGCGGTCTGGACCGGCGCGGGCGGGAGGCGCTCGGTGAGGTCCATCTTCAAGTCGGCCCGCGGCACTGTCGCGACAAGATCCTCGACGGCCACCTCGAGGCCCTCCGTGCTGAGGACCGCCGCGAGGGAGTCGTGCGAGAGAGAGCGCAATGACGCCAAAGCCGCGACCAGGTGCGCCTCGCCCGCGGCTAGATCACTTGAGACAACGCCGTGAGAGCGAATCCGACCGGAGCTCAGATGCATCGTCACCGCGACGAGGCGCTGCTGGGCGCCGTCGTGCAGATCGCGTTCTATCCGCCGCCGTTGGCGGTCGGTTGCCTCGACAATGCGTCGTTGCGAGGCTTGCACGTCTTCGATGCGCGCAAGATCCGCAGCCAGCAGACGGGCGTTCTCGAGCGCGAGCCTGTCCGCGGGAGTGATCGAGGACAGGATCTGAGCTGCCTCGGCCCACCGGCTGAGAATCAGTCGAATAGACGGGCCGTTGGCGTCGGACAGAGTGGCGCATCGCTCGGGCGTCTCAGTGCGGACTTCGTGGCCCTCCGCATCCACCCATCGCCGGTCATAGGGAATAGCGAAATGGACCGCTGTCACCGACCCGGCAGCGGCTCCGACCGGCACCGATCCGGCCAGGTCCTGGGCGACGTGACGGACGTTGCGGCGCACCCAGCGGGTGCGCAACACCGCGACGAGAGCGGCGGCCACGATCACGGCTGTGCCCAGACTCTGCACGCGATCGGCTATAGCGGGTGTGCCAGCGCGTCCCCACTGCCACCACTGCTCGATGCCCGCCGCTGCGACGAGCGTGGCCGCGACGACTCCGGCTGCCCGCACGCTCCTCGGCGCGCCGCCGCTGCGCAGGATCGTCGCGGCCGCAGCGATCGCGGCGGCAAGCGTGAGCGCCGCGGAGACGGCGAGGGCCTGCCGCGGCCCGAGGGCATTCGAAAGGACGGCGGGTGACGCCTCGCAGGTGCTTCCGCACACGGGATCGAAGAACGGGTTGTATCCGATCAGGTGCGCGCCGGCGGCTGCGATGGCAAGGCCGACCGACAGAAGCAATAGGCCTGATCGTCGGCTGAGTCCGCCTGGTTGCCAGCCGGAAGTCACCAGCACGATGCCGGCGACAACCAGCGGCGCCCCAGCGAGCAGCGCGGCACGGACCTGCGCGGATGGCAGGGGCCACGCGGCGAGTGCCGGAAGCAGCCAAGCCGCCGACACCAGCGACAGCCCGATCGCGGAGCCCGGATGGTCCTCGACCAATAGCCAGCAGGCTGCGACGAGCACGATCACGCCGGCGAGCACCGGCGACCTCAACGCAAGCGGACGCCCGACCTCGACCGGCGACGTTGGCGCGAGCCCGGTCGAGACCACCAAAACGGTCACAGCGACCACGCTCGCCAGGGTGCAGCCGACGATCGCGGGCCAGATTGCGGCGATCGACCGCTCGGAACTCTGGGCTACAGCTCGCGGAAGCGCGACCATGGTGACAGTGTGCCGCCGTGCGCAACGCTGCGCCGAGCAATTCCCCACCGGCTAACACGGTGCCGGGAGCTGCCACGCCAGGCCTAGCGTGGCGGTCACTACCGGGGGGCGCCGTGACAGCACACCGCCGATCAGGCCTGTCGCAGGCCGCGGCCTTGTTCGTCGTCGTCACTATTGCTGGCTGCTCGAGCACGCCCTATGCCCACCGAAGCGTTCAGACGGGCGCCGGATCGCCCGTGACCACGCCATCCGCCAGCACGCCGAAGTCCGCCACGATCGCAGTGCCCGCCCAGGTCTCCGACTTCCCTGCCGGCACGTACCGGACCCAACTCAGCGTCACGCAACTGCGGCATCTCGGCGTGGCTGACCTCAGCAGTGCCGGAACGTGGACGTTGACCGTGAAGGCCGGAACGTACCGGCTCGAGTGCGTCACGATCTCCGTTCCCGGCACCGATTGCGGCCACCGCAACCCGTCGAGATCGCGCACCGTCGAGATCGGTGCGCTGCGCGGCGCGGCTCCGACGATCTGGTTCGTGCTCGACATGGAACGCCTGTCCAAAGCCACCGGATGCGTCCAGCATTCGGACGCGGACAAGGGATGCGGTGTCGTGGATCCGTATCACTTCAATTGGACCAAAGTGCCGCACGGCATCGCCTTCAGCGACTCGCCCGATGCGGCTGGAGGGCCCGCCGAGTTCTCTTTGAACGTCTGGACCGTTCAGCCCTGGACCCGCATCTCCTGACATCGGAGGCAACGTTGTGGCTTCGAAACTTGCCCACCTCGGCGTCGGGCTCGGCGTTGTCCTGAGCCTCCTGGCGGCTGGCTGTCAGAAGGCCGGGGTCACCGACAAGACCGGTGGCGGTGTCCTGTCCTTACGGTTCGCCACCATCGACTCTGACGATTCAAACGGGCAAAGCCCTGCACCGAGAGCATTCATCAAAGCGCTCGGGCACCTTTCTGGTGGACGGATCAAAGTCAGCCTGAAAACCACCTACGAGAACGGCGCGGTCGCAGCAGAAACCGACATTGTCAAAGCGATCGCCGCTGGCGATCTCGACGGTGGCTGGCCGGTCACGCGAGCATTCAGCCGCGCCGGCATCCGAGGCCTCGAGCCGGTCGAGGCCCCGATGACCCTGACGAGTCTTGCGGCGCAGAAAGCATTGGCCCTGGGACCTGGCGGCACGGCGCTGCTGAACACGTTGCACGGCTCGGGCGTTGTGGGCCTCGGTCTGGCCGTCGGCCCGGCGCGTCGCCCGTGGGCAACCACGGGTGCGCTCGTCGACCCTCACAGCTGGCACGGGGTCACGTTTCGTTCGTACAACTCGCCGGTGCAGGAGCAAGCGATCCGGGCGCTGGGTGGCGTGCCGGTTCCGGCGAGCTTCCATTTTCCTGACCTGGTGCGGGCGGGAGACCTACAAGGCGCGGAGACCGACGTCGCGCAGTACGCGGAGCAGGGTGACGGCCCCCTGCTGCCGCACGCCGTCGGCAACGAAGTGCTATGGCCGCGGATGCAGGTCCTGTCCCTGAGCCAGAAGAGGTTCGACTCATTGACCGCCAAGCAACGCGGATGGATCCGTGAGGCAGCAAAGCAGGCAGTGCAGGCCTCCGCCGACTACGCCTACAACGAGCGGACCCCGGCAGCCCGGCTGTGCGCGCAGGGAGTCCGATTCATCGACGCGACACCTGGCCAACTAGCAGCACTGCGCCGTGCCGTACGTCCGGTACTCGACGCGCTTGCGCGCGACCCAGCGACCGGGCCGTCATTCGCGCACGTCGCGAAGGTGGCTTCTGAGAACCCGACGGTGGACACCGTTGACGTCCCGAGCAGTTGTCGCACCCCCTGACCGAAGTCACGGCAACGGGACAAGCGCACCGATCACGGTTCCGCCGTCAACAGGACTTCGGACGTCGAGGTGACCGCCGAGGGTGGCCAGCCGATCGGACAGACCCTGCAGCCCCAGGCCGGTCGCGTCGGCACCACCTGTGCCGTCGTCACGCACGAGAAGTTCAAGCTGGCTGCCTTTACGCTGCATGTCGACGGCGACGTGCGTCGCCCCGGAGTGCTTCGAGACGTTGGCCAGTGCCTCCGAGCAGACGTAGAAGAGGGTGGTCTCCACGGCGGGACGTGCCGCCGTGTCGTCGGCGATAGTGAGCGTCACGTGCGCCGGACTAGCAACCGCGAGCGCGGTGATCGCCTCGGCCAGCCGGCCCTCGCCGAGCGCGACCGGCGCGGCACCGGCAACGATCCGCTGCATCTCCTCGGCGACCGCGGCAACCTCGGATGCGGCGAAATCGATCAGTTCGGACAGCTCCGCGTTCGAGGCTGAACGTGCAGCGGCGAGCTCGCCTCGTGCTTGCTGCAAGAGTGCGCCGGCCTGGGTGCGTAGCTGATTGGAGATCCGTTCGCGTTCTCGGTCGGCTGCGGCTACCAATCGTGCCCGGGAGGCTTCGAGTTCGACCAGTCGCTGCGTCTGCCTGGCGCGCAAGCGATGATTGACGGCGACGAGTCGTACCGCGTTGCAGATCGCCTCAGCGGTCGGACCGTCGGCCACCGCACGCGAGGTCGTAATCACCCGCGCAACGAGTTGGTCGCCATCGAGCACCTGCAGCTGTGTCTCCGACTGCAGGACTCCAGGCTCCGTCGCGTTCGCCTCCACATACGCGCCCGTCTGCTCGTCCCAGAGGTCGATCCGCAGGCCGGGGTCGCCGACAACGCCGGATAGGACGAGCTGAAGGCCTGGCACGCCGACAAGGCGCGAGTCGCCGAGCACTCGATCGGCCAGCCGAGCCCGTGACCGGATCACCACGCGTGTCGCGATCGGGAAGCCAACTGCAATCGCGATAAGGGTAATTTCATAGACCCGCTGTGGCGAGAACGCGTCACCGCGATGAGCGGACCACCACGCAAACCCCAACGCTGCGGCAACGGCGAATGCCGCGCCGGCCGGGTACGCCTTTGCGATAAGGCTCCTATCGGCACCCGCCAATGACACTGCCGCGATAGCGCCGAACAATGCGGCCACACCCAACTGCGGCACGAGCTCGAATGCCACGAGGACCGCGCCGACCACGAGCGGCAGTCGCAACGCTCCCCGGATCTTGCCGCCCGGGAACGCTAGCAACGCCACCGCCAGCGCGCCCTGGTGAAGCGATAGCGCAGAGGCGGATAGCGAGCCCGCCAACCACGCCAGGCCTATGGCGCCGACAAGGAAGCGCTCTCTCTGCGGTCCGCCCGCAGCCAGAGCAGCGAGCGCAAACGCGAACCCGACCGCCAGGTCCAGCACCGTCAGTACGGGTCGCCCGCCGATCGCGCGCGTGTCGGCTCGCGCCGCGAGCAAGCCCAGCACGAGCGTGCTGCTTGCGACGATGACGGCCATCGCCCGGCGGCTCCGGGGCGGCGTCCACGACACGGCCATGCGTCCATCATGAGCGCCCGCAGCACTATCTGCCGCCACCGAGTGTTAACACGGATGCGCCAGAAGTCGACGCAGCGGATCTTCGACCTTGCCAGGTCCGGCAAACGCGCGAGATCTGGACTCGCATTCGGAGGTCCGACGATGGACACCAGTCCGTGGACAAGGCACGGCCACACCAAGCGTCGCCGGGTAATAAAGACGGCTCTAGACCGGCAGCAGGCTGACATCGACTCCGTCGTCTTCTGTGCCTATGACGCGATCGACGTCACCGCGGACGAAGACCTCGTATCGCACCGTCCCGGCAGGCCTCGTCGGGGCCCGGCTGACCCACGCACCACGCGGACGCGTAAACAGATACTCGTGGTCGTGCTCGCGACAGCGGCCCTGGTCTGCGGCCTGCAGGCGATCGCTCACCAGCCGTCAGACGCCCCGAGTCCCCAACCTGCCCAAACGGCGAGTACCCCGCAGCAAACCGCGGTCGGGGGAACGCGGATAGGGCTGTCGGACTTCGGCTGTCGCTGGTCGGTACACGCAGGAAAGCGCCAGACGATCTGTGCGACGGATCGAGGTCATCAGCGTGTTAGCGAACAGGGCCACGCTCCGCACGGGTGAGCCCGCTCCACAGCACTCCGCGCGGTCCAACGCCAGTTGTCCACTGCCAGCGATGACAGCACAGACACCCACGTGGTCGGTGTTTCCGGGCCGCAGACAACCCGGCCACGCGGATCACTGATCTACGGAGTCAAGAGGTTGCCGGTTCGAACGTGTCGGGCGCACCGCGCACTGGCGCCGAACTCCGGGACCCTTGGTCAGGGTTCGGGGACTCGCGGACCGGTGTCCAGCGCAGCTGTTGGTGCGGAGTTCCGCGCGGCTTACTCGAGCGGTTCCTTGTGCGCTTAGGCCTGCACCGTCGGTTCAGTCTGTCGGTGCCTGCGGCTTCGCGGCGCTCGGCCGTGCCTTGGCCGCGGAGTCGGGTGCCGACGCATCTTCCGGCGGCGCGGCGCTCGTCTGCGGTGAGATCTTCTCTTGATACTTGGTGACGCTGTCTTGCGCCTTGGACAGGCCCTTTTGCAGCATGTCGAGGTAGGACGAAGTCAGCTGCCTGCGCCGCTCCGGGTCTTTGAGAGCGTCCAGGGCTTTGTCAAACTCCGCAGAGATCTGCGCGAATTGGTGCTTCGCGACCTCGAGAAAGTCCTGCTTCTTGTGAGGATTGTCGGACATGATCGTCCAATCGTTCAAGGGTGAATGTTCACTGCCAGCCTAGCCTTGGTGCTTGCTCTGGGCCGGCGGCGTACCCGAGTCCTCGGCATCGTGCTGTCAGCGCCGAGCCAAGGAGCGATGTGCTCATGGGCAGTCCGAGCGGCCGACTACCGTCGCCTGTGATCCGGTCGGACCGCCGCGAAAGGACCTGCCCGATGTCGGCTTCTGCGAGCTCGTCGCTGCCGGACACCGCCTCGGTGGTCATTATCGGTGGCGGGGTGATGGGCACGAGCATCGCGTTCCATCTCGCCGAGGCGGGCGTGCGCGACGTGGTGCTGCTCGAGCGTGCCGAGCTCGGCTCTGGGTCGACCTGCAAGGCGGCCGGCGGGGTGCGCGCGCAGTTCTCCGACGCGCTGAATATCGAGCTCGGGGCGCGCAGCCTGGAGGCGTTCGCCCGGTTCGGGCAGCGGCCGGGGCAGGAGATCGACCTGGTCCGAGTGGGCTATCTGTTCCTGCTGTCGACGCCCGAGGACGTGGCCGCGTTCGAGCGCGACGTCGCGCTGCAGAACGAGCTGGGCGTGACGAGCCGGATGGTGGACGTCGCGACGGCCAAGAAGCTCGCGCCGCTCGTCGACACCGACGGGCTGCTCGCGGCCGCGTATTCGCCCGACGACGGCTTCTGTACACCGGAGTCGGTTGTGCTCGGCTACGCCGTCGCGGCGCGGCGCCGTGCCGCGAGGCTGCTGACCCGGGTTGCGGTTACCGGTCTGGAGATTGGCGGCGACGAGATACGGTCCGTGGTCACCGACCGGGGCACGATCCGGACGGGCGCCGTCGTGTGCGCCGCTGGGCCGTGGTCGCGCGCAATCGGCCAGATGGCGGGCGTGGACCTGCCAGTGACCCCGCTGCGGCGCCAGATCATCTTCACCGAGCCGATTCCCGACCTGCCCGAGCAGATCGCGTTCACCATCGACTTCGCGACGACGTTCTATTTCCACCGCGAGGGGCCGGGCCTGCTGATGGGGATGTCCGATCCCGAGCAGGAGCCCGGCTTCCACCTCGACTACTCCGACGAATGGCTGCCCCGGCTCGGCGCGGCAATCGCGCGCCGGGCACCGCGGCTGCTCGACGTCGGCCTCGTCAACGGCTGGGCCGGGCTCTACGAGGACACGCCGGACCATAACGCGCTGATCGGGCGCGCCGACGCGCCCGCCAACTTCCTCTACGCCACCGGCTTCTCCGGGCACGGTTTCCTGCAGGCGCCGGCCGTCGGCGAGGTCATCCGCGATCTCTATCTCGGCCGCCGTCCGGTCGTCGACGTGAGCCCGCTCGGCGCGGCCCGGTTCGCCGGCGACGGCCTGCGGCCCGAGACACACATCGTCTGAACCTGATTCAGCGGCCGGACCGGGCCCTCCGGCGATTGCCGGCCAGGTCGGCGATCCCCACCACCGCCGCCACCACGACGAAGCCGAGCGTGACAAGCGACGCCGTGCGCAGCGCGTCGCCGTACCGCTCGGCTGTCGGGCCGGACGTGCCAACGCTCGCGAAGAACACCGCGCCGATCACGGCCTGCCCGATGGCGAGGCCGATGCGCTGCGCCGTCTGCAGCACACCGCCCGCCGTGCTGCCGGTCACCGGGTCGACCTCCATCAGCGTGAGCGCCTGATTCGGCGTGACGATCGCCCCGGCACCGACGCCGACGACGAACAGGGCCGGCGCGAACACGAGCGCGACACCCGTGCTCGGCGCGTGCCCGGCCAGCACGGCCAGCGCTACCGTCCCGGCTCCGAACGTGACCGTCGCCGCGACCAGCAGCGGGCGCCCGATCCGGGTCACCACCCGCCCGGCCAGCGGCGCCGCGATCGCGCTACCGACCGCGTACGCGGTGACACCGAGGCCCGACTCGAGCGCGGTGTAGCCGAGCCCCTGCTGGTAGTAGAGCGTCAGTACGAGCGGGAGGCCGGCCAGCGCGGGGAAGAAGATCAGCGCCAGGACAACACCAGAGGTGTAGGACGGCACCCGGAACAGACGCAGGTTGACCAGCGGGTCCTGCCGCAGCCGGGTGAGCCGGCGTTCTCGCCGGCCGAACAGCACGAGCAGGACGAGCGCGACTGCGCCGAGTCCGGCCACCCGCCGGCCGGGCAGCGCGTCGAACTCGACCGAGGCGAACAGCACACAGAACGTCGCCCCGCCGAGCAGGGCCGCACCCGCGACGTCGAGACGGTGCCGGCCGAGCGCCGGGTCGGGGGGCAGCAATCGCCGCGCGATCAGGATCACCAGCACACCGATCGGGATGTTGACGAAGAACACCAGCCGCCAGCCGTCGTGCGCCCCGCCGAGCGCGATCAACCCGCCGCCGACGAGCGGTCCGACTGCGGTGCCGACCCCGACCGTCGTGCCGAGCACGCCGAACGCGCGGCCGCGCTCGTTGCCACGGAACAACTGCTGCACCAGGCCCGACACCTGCGGGTTGATCAGCCCGCCGGCTAGCCCCTGCAACACCCGCGCGCCGATCAGAACCCCGGCGGACGGGGCGAGACCGGCCAGCAGGCTCGTGACGGTGAAACTGCCGACGCCGACCTGGAACATCAACCGCCGGCCGTGGTCGTCGCCGAGCCGGCCGGCCAGCACCGGCACCAGTCCGAAGGCGAGCGTGTAGCCGCTCACCACCCACTGCAGCTGCGACGGGGTCGCCGACGTCGCGTTTCCGATGGAAGGCAGCGCGACGTTGGTGACGCTGACGTCGAGCAACGTCATGAACAACGCGCTGCAGCACGTCAGCAGCGCCAGCCAGCGTCGCGGATCCGGCTCTCCCTCCGCGGCGTCCGGCATCGGGCCAGCCTATGCAGCGCGGGCCTCCGGCCGACACGATGACTCAGGACACTAGAGGTGCGTCTGTAGGTATTGGAGCACTGAGGTCGGCGCCGGGTTCGGTTCCTTGCGGAAGCCGTCGCGGAATGAGCTGGCGCCGAGGTCCCAGATGTCGGTGCCGCGGAATAGCTGGTCGTCGCGGATAGCGTTGGCGTCGATTGCGGCGAGCGCGGCCTTGGTGTAGTCGATCATGGGGTAGCCGGTGGCGCCGCCGGCCGAGGGCTTGCAGGCCGGTCCGTCGCAGGCGGTGTACTCGTGGGCGGACGCCGCTGCGGGTATCCCGACTCCGTACCTGATGTGCAGCTGGTCGGCACCGGTCTTGAGTCCGGCGACCTCGGCCTGCACGTTGATCTGGTAGGTCGACAGATCGAGCAGCTCACCGGCGGGGTTGTCGGTCAGGTCGTAGAGCGAGTCGATGAAGTAGCCGTCGTTGTAGGTGTTGGTTATGGCGGCGACGTTCAGTGCGCTGTCGGTACCGGGCTGCAACGCGCGGGCGAAGTTGAATACCGAGAAGAACCGTCCCTGCTTGCGGTGGCTGTCGGCGCAGTTCAACGGGTCGTGGTGTGCGTTGCCGTCGTGGAGGCCGGCGAAGTCCTTGGCGATCTGCAGATAGAAGTAGTACTGACCGTTCTTGCTCGTCACGTCGAAGGGTTCGATGTCGAATTGGATGCCGTCGATCAGGGGATCCGCGCACACCTGGCCTGCGACCTTGTCAGCGTAGGTGGCCGCCAGATCCGGGCTGAGCTGGTTGAAGGGGATCAGATAGCCGCCCGCGTCCGTCCGGCCGTCGATCACCGGCGAGATGATCGGCTTCGCCTTGCCTGCGAGTTCGACACGTTCGGCGTATTCGCGGGTGGACTGGTATCCGGCCGACGTCGGCGTGTAGTAGCTCTGCAGGTTGGCCGCCGTGCATCGGGTCGCGTCGTTGCCGGGACAATACATTTCCATGTCGGTCGCGTAGCTGAACATCTCGCTGATCTCGTGACCCGCGGCGGCAGCGTCGTTGTAGCTGTTGAGCGCGGGGACCCACATGCCGGGCAGGTGTACCTGCGGGTAGCCGGCCTCCGGGTAGGCGGAGTCATACATCCACACGCCGTTCGCCCTGGGCGGGAAATCGCTCGCGGCCGTGGGGCTCTGCCGGTTCGAACGAACGGCACCGCCGGCGACTGCTGCCACGCCTACCGCGGCGATCACCGCGGCGATGACAGCGGCGACCGGGAGAATGTGCGTCCGTACACGCGTGATCATCTGTAACCAGTCCCTCGCAATCGCGATTGGCGTCGATTGGACTAGACCAATCGCGAGTAGACCACGGCTTCCGGGCAATGGCAAGAGAGCGACGATCTATCAGATTGCTCAGGTGTGCGGGCCCTTCGCGAGCCCTTCGGGCGGCCCGGTTCGGCTCGTATTCCAATTGCTCGGCCACGGCGATGATCCGGGCTCCAACCGCGGTCGCCCGCGTGACTCATCACAGAACTGCGTGCCGGCTTGTCTTGCCCTCGATGGCGATGAGTGGTTCCCTTTCCGCGTGCCAGTCTCCCGGCCTTTCTGCGGCCGCCTGACCAAGGTCCACGCGGCTGGAGTGTCGCGGTGTTGATCCTTGCCGAAGGCACGATTCACCGCCCGGTCGTGGGTGATCAGCTCGAGGCGGTGCAGGCCTGGTTCGGGCCCATGGTCGACAGCGGCTTCATGCACAGTGGTTACGTCGACGGTGCCGGCACCCGGCTGTGGTTGGTGCTCTCGAGCGCAAGTCTCGGCGAGGCGGAGCAGCGACTCGCGGACCTTCCCGTCGTTCGCGACGGGTCGGTGAGCTTCACCACCACGGCAGTATCCGCAGTTCGGTTCCGGTGAATCCCCGCGACGTCGTGATCTCGGCAAGCTCCTCGTTGTCGGCCCAGGCGCTGCCCGGAGTCGATCTTCGCGCGTTGCGCCCACATACCCAGCGTCTTCGTGTTACCTACCCAGCGTCGACGCAACCGGGCGCAGGTCGCGCATCGGCGATTCATCACGCAAGCCGGAAGGCCGGCAGGGGCCTAGCATTGAACACGCCAATCCTCGACCTGACAGCACACGGGCGGCGAGCTGCGAGATGACACAGGTGACGCGCGAGCATGTGCTCGACATCCTGAGTAGGGCCGGCCTGACGGCGGAGCAGGAGCGGGGGATCCTGGCCCTGCCGTATCCCGTGGACTTCGACCGGGTGGTCAGGGAGTTCGCCCGATTCGGTGTCACGAAGGATCAGCTGATCAATCGGATGGGCGGTAGTCCCTGAGACTCAGGCATCGCCACGGAGACCCGGCTGGAGGGCATCGTCGCCGTTAGCGTCGCGTCGCCTCCAGGAGGGACTGAGATGAAGCCCCTGTCCACAGGAGCTCAGTGACCTGTCTGACCGGGCGAAGAAGACCGCGTTCTGCAGGCGGATTCCAGCGATCGTCGCAACACGGCGACTCTGATCGAGACAACCGCAGGTCGGGCCGCCTTCTCATGAGCGAGGAGGACTCAGCGGGCGGGAACCGGCCCGGACGAGGGCCGCCACTCCCGCCTGATCAACCCGAACACCCACGAGTCCGATACCTCGCCGTTCACGACGCAGTCTTCCCGCAGCGTCCCTTCACGCACGAATCCGATCTTCTCCAGGACGCGGGCAGATGCCACGTTGCGCGTATCGGTCTCGGCCTGGACTCGATTCAGGTCGAGCGTGTCGAATGCCCACTGCAGCAAAGCGCGCGCGGCTTCCGTCGCGTAGCCGTGACCCCATGCCGCATCGTCGAGGCAGTAGCCCAGCGAGGCGCTTCGGTAGTCCAGGTTCCACCGGGTCAGACTGCACCAGCCGATGAAGGCTCCGTCGGAAAGACGGTCCATGGCCAGCCGCGCCCCGGTGCCTTCGTCCGCCATCTGCCGGCAGGTCGCGATGAAGCGCTCGGCGCGCGCACGTTCGCTCCAGGGCGGCGCGTCCCAGTAGCGCAGCACGTAGGCGCTGCTGTGCAGCGCGAAGAGGGCGTCCGCGTCCGCGTCGGTGAAGGGACGCAGTCGCAGGCGAGCGGTGTGCAGCGTGGGGGTAGGCAGGGACATGCGTGCCATATTGCCTCGTCATGACAAGCGGTCAGAAGAGGCTTCTCGATGGGCGGCCGGAAGAATGTGCCCGCCCATCGTGCCGAGATCTGCGCTGCCTTCGTGATCACCGGCGGATAGTGCAGCGTGCGGCCACCGCTGGCCGGGATGTCACGCAACTCCTGGCAGCAGGTGTTGCGACGATCGCTGGAATCCGCCCACCAGCAAGACCAGCACTCGACGCAAGCGGGCCGGTAGCTCAACGGGGCTGGACGCTCACGCTGATTCGATCCAGTGCCGGCCACTCCGTCGGCGGCGCGTCGTAGTAGACATACTCCAAGTAGCTCAACCGACCGTCGTCGACGAACAAGATGATCTCTCCCGGCACGCCCTCACCCCGCGGGCGCACGACTCCCTCGGCCGGCGCGAGCCGCGAACTCAAACCTGACGCTAAGGGTGCGTCGTCGGACACCTCGAACGCGATCGAAGGACACCCGCAATCACATCCTCCGACGGCCGCTGCCGAACCAGCCTGCACCCGCAGCTCACCGACACCAGGAAACTCAACGCTAAGCAGCAGAGCGAGCACAGCGCTCTCCGCTGATGTCAGCGGCCGCGCGTCATCAACCGTCATGCCCCCAGTCTCGCCGACACGGCCAACGGCCCATCGGTGGAGCCAACATTCACGACGACAAGTGGGGCCAGATGACTTGACGAAACGCATTGAGTTGCGTCAATCCGCGGAGCGCCGGTTCGCAGAAATGCGCGCCGAGGCGGACGACTGGCGTCGGGAAGGCCCGATCTCACCCCGCGGCAGCTGGAGATCCTGCAGCCGGTTTGACCTTCACCGACCGCGGACTGTCCACTGTGGACGGTCTCGGCACGTGTCACTCGCCAACAGTTGAGGCAGGAGTGAGGCGCTGGTGCAACACCTGCACCGCTTAGCTGTGCGGTGGTCGCGAGCGGGTCCGCCCCGGCGGGGTCGCAGGCGGCCCGTGGTGACGACTGCGCTGCGTGGACGGTGTCGACTCGGGAGTAGCTGAGCGGCCCGGAGTCGGTGACCCCGGGTCCGAGGACGGCTGCGGTGGAATGCTGGTGTCGGGCGGGGCAGGCGGCAGACTCAGACTCGTATCGGGCGCAGGTGTCGAGACGTTCGGCGTCGTGGACCGGTCGGACGGCGGCGGTGCCGCCACTTTCCGCGTCGGCACCGTCGACGAGTCTGATTCGGTGAGAGGTGCGGAAGGCTGCGGCGGATGATGATCGGACGTCGGCCAGACCATCATGGCGACCATGACGGCGACGACGGCCACTGCCAGGGCGGCGACAACCCCCACCGCTGGACCTGCGCCTCGGCGTACGCGGCGGGTGAACGCCGGGGTCAGTCGTCGGTGTTGTCCCGATGCCATTGTTGACGGGTCGGCCCCGGCCGGTTTGGGTGAGTGTGGGCCGAGCCGCGAAGCGTCAGACTACCGGAGCCACGACGCCAGATGCGAAAGCGCCGGCCCGCCGAAGCGGGCCGGCGCTCCGGCCGGGAACCTTCAGTGCCGTGTGGGGGGAGTGGACGGCGGCCCCGACGGGTGGGTGGACGGAGCACCCGGATGCGTGCTCGGCGGCCCGGATGGATGGGTAGATGGCTCCCCGTTCGGGTGGCTCGGGTGGTCTGAGCCAGCCGGATGGTCCGAGGCGGACGGCTGGCCGCTCGGGTGCGCGGAGGCCAGGACGGTCACGCAGTAGGCGGCCACCTTGTCCTTACCGCCCGCGGCCGTGATCAGCGCTGTGAACGCCGGGCTGTCCAGCGCCTTGCCGTGGCTGGTGGCGACGCCCGCGTTGTAGGCGGTGCACAGCCCCGGCAGGGAAGGCGACGGCGTGGCGCGCGGTGCGTGGGTGGCCGGGCCGGACGAGTGCTCGGCGCCCTGACCGGGTGCGCCGGGTGCGGTGGTCGGCTTGTTCGACGCGTGAGTGCTCGCCGATCCGGACGGGTGGTCGGACTTCGACGCGCTCCCGCTGGGCGCGGCATGCGCTTGGTGCTGAAGTGGGCCGGGCAGGTGATGGGTCGCCGCGGCCACGGCGACACCCCCGGTGGCCGCTGCGGCAAAACCCGCACCGATGACAACCTTGGCGGCAATTAGCTTCGCCGCTGCCGTCTTGAGCAAAGAACGCCTCCTAGCAGTACCTACAGGACTGAGATGAGCCGCCCGAAAGTGCGCCAGCGCCGCCTGCTCCCCAGCAAGTTCGTCGGGCGTCGCCGATGCTGCTGCGGCGGCAAACACCCGGCGCAGCGCAGCGGGCCCGACCTCGGCCTGCCCGCTCAGTAGCTGCTCGGCCGCGGCGTCGGTGATCTTTGATCGACGGTTGTTGCTCATCTCGTCACGTCAGCGTCGAAAGGCCGCGGCGTGTCACACCTGGCACTGCGGCGCGCTCGGACTCGGGCGCCGGGTCGTCGTCGTCCAGGGTCGCAGCGAGGCGCCGCACACCGCGATAGGCCGACGTACGGACGGCGCCCGGACGCTTGCCCAGCACCCGCGCTGCCGACTTCGCGTCCAATCCGACCACGACCCGTAAAAGGACGGCTTCGGCCTGCTCGCGCGGCAGCGAGCGGATAAGAGCCAGTGCGGCGCGGGTGCCCACCGCCTCGAAGGCTGCGCCGGCGGTGTTCTCGGCGGCGGCCTTGCCGATCAGCGTGTCGACCGGGACCGGATCGGTGCCGCGCCGCTTGCGCGTGCGCAGATGATCGAGTGCCCGGTGGCGTCCGATCGTGGACACCCAGCCGCGGAACCCGTCACCGTCACCTCGGAAGCCCGCCAGGTCACGGCAGACCTGAGCCCACGTCTCGGACGCGACGTCCTCGGCGTCACCCCCGACCAGCGCAGTCAGATACCGGAGCAACCCCGGTTGTACCACCCGGTAGAGAAAGCTGAAACCGGCCTCGTCGCCGTGCTGCGCTGCCTGCACGGCGCGGGCCAGAGCCGCGTCGTCAGAATCGTCCGCCTGGTCCATCAGTAGGTCAGCGCTGCTGCGCCCGGTTTCGTTACAGCCGTGAACCGAGTCGCCGGTGAGATCGGCGAGCACCCGACGAAGGCTCAGCCTTCGATCGTCTGTCGAAGGGTTGTCCCGCAAGACCATCCGCGGGGACGGACGGCGAGATCCCGCATGAGACCTGGCTAGGGTCGAATCATGAGCGCAGCGCCTGATCCGAATACGTTGCATCCGGTAATGGGGCAGGACCGGGTCGTCTTCCTCAAGCCACTCGTCAAGCAGTCCAACGTCGAAGTCGGCGACTACACCTACTACGACCATCCGGAGCACGCTGTCGCGTTCGAGCGTGACGCGGTGCTGTACGGTTTCGGTCCCGAGCGGCTCGTCATTGGTAAGTTCTGCGCCATTGCCGCGGGCGTCCGGTTCCTGATGCCGGGAGCCAACCATGCCGACCGCGGCCCCTCGACGTTCCCGTTCGGCATCTTCGGCGAGGGCTGGGCATCCACGATGGACCTCGTCCTTGCCGGCGACAGCCGCGGCGACACGATCGTCGGGCACGACGTCTGGCTCGGTTATCAAGCACTCGTGCTACCTGGTGTGACGATCGGTTCTGGCGCCATCGTCGCCGCCGCCAGCGTTGTCAGCGCGGACGTTCCGCCATATGCCATCGTCGCAGGCAACCCGGCCCGCATCGTCCGCCGGCGATTCGACGACGAGGACGTGCGCCGATTGCTGCAGGCGGCGTGGTGGGACTGGCCCGTGGAACTCATCACCGAGCACGCTCGACAAATCATGGCCGGTCAACCAGTTGATCTCTTGCGGATCGCGACGCAGCACGGATGTGCCGGCGAATCAAGCTGATTCCCGGACTCGCATCACGCCGGACCGTCAGCGCGGCGAGGCCAGCGCCGCCCTCTACGTCTCCGTCTACCTCGCCGCAGCCGCCGGACGGTGCCGAGCAGGTGAGGCGTTAACGCTGCCGCCGGTCAAGATCAGGGACACGACGTGACGATCGAGTTGGCGAATGTGCCGTCGGGGTCGGCGCCTTCAAAGGCGGTGACCGTGATCTGCTCACCAGAGGCGCATTCGATGCTGTGCCGGGAGACGAACCGCCCGTCGGTTTCGGCTGACTGGTTGAACTGAAGACTCTGGAACACGGCGTTCGTGAACCGCAGCACCACGATGCCATCAGGCGTGAAGCCGGAACCGGTGACCGTCCACACCGTGGAAGCCCCCGTGCCCTCGGTCGTGAGGCTGATGGTTCGGGCCGGAAGCGTGGCCCTTACCTCGTTCGACGGTGACGAATCGCCGCCGCCGCTGAAGGCGATGACACTCAGAACGTAGTCGGTTCCGCTGTGCAGGCCTCCGACGTCCGCGGTGGTCGCGTCCCGATCGATCTTCCGCGAACCGGTGTGGTCCGAGAATCCGTCGCGTGTGCCGCGGAATCGAACCTCGAACCCCTCCTCGTCGGTGGACTTGTCGACCCAGGAAACCGTGACCGTGCGATCCGCGACCTTCGTCAGCTTGAGGTTGGCCGGTGCGTTCGGCTTCGGCGGGCGAGCGGCCACCGTCAGGTCACCGTCCTGGCATCCGGCGCCAGGCTTCCACCACATCTCGTGCAGATGCCCGTCGGCGGAGCGATAGACGACGTGCTGAGTGCCTTCGGCCGAGAACACGTAGCCAGCCGGATCGCCTGCGGGGGGTGCCGCGCCGGCGGTCGCCGTGAGGTCACCCGCCCCGCCCTGCCATGCGGTCCACCACAGCTCGAACAGGTGACCGTCACCGGCGCGGTAGATGACATGCTGGCTGCCCTCCGCGTCGAACACGTAGGCCGCCGGATCGCCCGCCGCCGACGGCGCCCCCATCGCCGCGGTCAGGTCACCGTCGTGCCAACCCCCTGAGGGGTCCCACCACATCTCGTGGATGTGTCCGTTGCCTTCCCGGAAGATGACGTGCTGCGTGCCTTCCGCGTCGAACACATAGGCCGCCGGATCGCCCGCCGCCGACGGCGCCCCCGTCACCGCGGTCAGGTCACCGTCGTGCCAACCGCCCGCGGCGTCCCACCACAGTTCGTGGATATGGCCGTTGCCTGCTCGGTAGATGACGTGCTGGTTGCTGTACGCGTCGAACACGTAGCCGGCCGGGTCGCCCGCCGCCGGCAGCGCCCCCGTCTCCGCGGTCAGGTCACCGTCGTGCCAACCGCCCGCGGCGTCCCACCACAGCTCGTGGATGTGGCCGTTGCCTTCGCGGAAGACGACGTGCTGCGTGCCCTGTGCGTCGAACACATAGCCCGCCGGATCGCCCGCCGCAGCGGGCGCCCCTGTCAGGGTGGTCAGGTCGCCGTGGTGCCAGCCTGCTGCGTCCTTCCGCAGTTCGTGTACGTGGTTGTCGTAGCCGCGATACACGACGTGTTCGGTGCCCTGGGCCCGGAACACATATGCCGCCGGGTCTCCGCTTCCGGTGGCGACGGCTGCCGATGTTCCGCCGGCCGCCAGGACCAGATTCGTGTAGTGCAGACCGGTGCCGTCCCACCGGACCTCATTGATGTCGTTGTACTCGGCGTCGCCGCGATAGATCACGTGCTGCGTACCGGTGGCGTCGTTCACGTAGCCGGCCGGTCGGCCCACCACTTGCGGAATGTCTCGGATGTGGCTGGTCATCGTGTCGTCCTTTCGCCGTCGCCACCTGCAGCGTCGATGCGGTGGCGCACGTGCAGCCGCAACCGGCCGCAGTCCCGCTCGATGTGAGTCCTCATCGCCGTGAACGCCTTCGGCTCAGCGACCAGAAACTCGGGCATGCGCCCGACCGTAGGTCTGCGCCGCCCGCGGCGAAACGCGGGATTACCCTCGACTATGGGGGCGCGTACCCCGGTGGTGGCGCTGATGGGAGAGTCGAGCCCAGCGTGGATGGAGTGCTGTTCGGGCGAGATCGCGAGCTCGAGGCCGGCCGTAGGTTCCTCGAGGGCGAACAGGCGCGAGGGCAGGTCATCGAAGGTGCGGCCGGGATCGGCAAGACAGCAGTCTGGCGCGCGCTCCTCGACGCGGCGCGGGCCGATGGCTACCGGGTGCTGATGTGCGTCGGCGAATACGCTGAAGCCAAGCTGACGTTCGTCGGCCTGGGCGACCTGCTGGGCGCGGCAGCCGAGGATGTGCTGCCGCAACTCCCGTCACCGCAGGCGCGTGCGCTCGAGGTGGCGCTGCTGCGGGTCGAGGCAGTTGCCGCGCCGAGCGAGCCTCTGGCTGTCGCCGCCGCTGTTCTCAGCGTGCTGCGCGCCCTCTCGAGCTCGCAGCCGGTTCTGGTAGCTATCGACGACATTCCCTGGCTCGATCGCGCCTCGGCGGATGCGGTCGCGTTCGCCGCGCGCCGGCTGCGCGACCGGCCGGTTCGTTTCCTGCTCACGCGGCGCCCGCGCGCCGCCTCAGCGCTGGAGCGTGCGCTCGCGCCCGAGCTCGACAGCGTCGAAGTGGGCCCGCTCAGCCTCGGCGCGATCCGCCGCATGCTGGCCGAGCAACTCGGGCTCACCTTGTCCCGCCAGCTCCTCCGGCGGATCTACGACACCGCACTCGGTAACCCGCTGTTCGCGCTGGAGCTCGGGCGCATGCTCGTCGAGCAGGGCCGGCCCGCGAGCGGCGCCGACCTGCCCGTCCCTGAGACGGTCGAGGAACTGCTCGGGACGCGGGTCACCCGGCTGCCCCGAGCGGTGCGAACGCTCGTGCTCGCCGTCGCGCTGAACGGTGAGCTCGAGCTTGCGCACCTCGACGCGATCGCCGCGACCGCCACGCTCGACGACGCGATCGAGCGGGGGCTGCTGCTCGTCGTCGGCGGCCGCATCAGGGTGTCGCATCCGCTGCTCGCCGCGGCCTCGAAGAAACGATCGGTCGCGCGCGAGCGCCGCGATCTCCATCTGACCCTCGCGAAGACGGTGGCTGACGAGACGCTGCGTGCTCACCACCTCGCGCTCGCGGCCCGCGATCCGGATCCGGATCTTGCCGCCACCGTCGCAGCCGCGGCCGCGAATGCGTTCGCGCGCGGCGCACGCACGGAGGCGGTCGAGCTCGGTGAGCACGCATTCCGGCTCACCCCGGCTGAGTCTCCGGAACGGGCGGAGCGGCTGCTCGCCCTCGGGTCCTACCTCGAGATCGCGGGGGAGCCCGAACGCTTGCGGGAGGTGCTCACGGCGAACTTCGAGTTGATGCCGAGCGGCTCGCAGCGAGCCCGTGCGTGGCTGCTCCTCTCCGAGGGCGCTCACATGAAGCTCGACGACTACCGGCGGCACCTCGGGTACGCGCTCGCGGAGGCCAAGGCCGATCCCGCCCTGCATGCGCGCATCGTGGCGAAGATGTCGAGCGCGCTCATCAGTGTTGAGCGAATCGCCGACGCCGAGGCGCGCACGCTCGCGGTGCTTCCGGCCGCGGAGGACGCGGGGCCCGAGGTCGAGCGCGATGTGCTCTTCGCGCTCGCCTGGGCCCGCGCGTTGCTCGGACGACCCCTCGACGACGTGTGCGAGCGGTGGGCCAATGCATCTGCGGCTCCCGGTCACCTCGCCGAGTCGCCGAAGCGGGTGGCCGGCCAGCGGTGCGTCTGGCGCGGCGAGATCGAGGAGGCGAAGGCGCTTTTCGACTGGCTGCTCGGGCTCAGCGACGAGCGGGGCGAACTCGCCGCCTACGTATGGGCGCGGCTGCATCTGTGTGAGCTCGCGCTGCGGGTTGGCGACTGGCAGACGGCGCAACGGCTGCTCGACGAGTGGGCCGAGACGTCCGAACGTGAGCTGTTCGTCGAGCCGTACTACCAGCGCTGCCGCGCCCTGCTCGCGGCCGGCCGCGGCCTTCCGGAAGAGGCGATGACGTGGTCCGCCGAGACGATCGACCGAGCCCAGGCGATCGATCACCAGTGGGACTGGCTCGAGGGCCTGCGGGCGCGCGGTGTCGCCGCACTGCTCATTCACGAGCCGCTACGTGCAGCCGAGAGCCTCAACACGGCCTGGGAGCACACGACCCGCGAGGGCGTGGACGAGCCGGGAGTCTTCCCGGTCGCGCCGGACCTCGTCGAGGCATTGGTCGAGCTGGGCGAGCTCGATGCGGCGCGCACGGTCACCGCCCGCCTACGGGCCCTATCCGAACAGCAGCAGCACCCCTGGGGCCGGCTCACCGCGAGGCGGTGCGACGCGCTGATCCGCCTCGCGACCCCGCCGTACGACGAGGCCGCGGCGGCCGAGCTCGAGGGTGTCGCTGCCGCGTACCGCAGACTCGGCCTGCGCTTCGACCAAGCCAGGTCGCTGCTCGCTCTCGGCCGAGCCGAACGCCGGCTCAAGAAGTGGGCTGCCGCCCGGCGCACGCTCGAGCTGGCGGCCGAGGCCTTCGATCAAATCGGCTCGACCGGCTGGGCCCAGCGGGGCCGGTCCGAACTGGCCCGCGTCGGTGCGCGCCAGCCCGGCCGCAAGGGCCAGCTGACCCCGAGCGAGCAGCACGTCGTCGAACTCGCAGCCGCCGGCCACTCGAACAAGCAGATCGCACGGGCCCTGTTCATCAGCGTCAAGACCGTCGAAGGGCACCTCTCGCACGCCTACGCGAAGCTCGGCGCCACGTCGCGCGCGCAACTCGCCCATCGCCTTCAAGGTCAACGATCCGCAAGCATTTCGCCCAGGCAGCAGTAGCAGCCAGCTCATCGGGCCGTCGTGTCCCGCGTACTTCGGCGAAATGCAGAAGGCCCCCGACCAGCGGTGACGCCGGTCAGGGGCCCTCTTCCTGCGATCAGCCGACGTCAGTCACCGGACTCCGCCGATGGCATGTAGGCGCCGGGCACCTGATCAGGTGTGTAGATCTTGTGCTCACCTGGGTAGGGCGTCGTCCACCCGTGCGTCTGATACCACGTGAGGTGGTTCATCTGCGCGGGGTTGGCGTAGTCGGGCGTGGCGTTCTCTCCGGTCAGGCGCTGGTGCGTCTTCCACTGCTCCCACTGAGCCGCGACTTGCTTCTCGTCCGCCGGCACCGAGGTGGACGGCTGGGCTGCGGCGTACTGCGGCGCGACGGCATCCGAACCGCAGGGTGGCGGCGTCGCCAGGCCCAAGGTCAGCGAGGTTCGGTTCGGCACGGCGTTGAACGGCGCGTAGTCGGGCTGCTTGGTGAACGCGGCGCTCATCGGGGTGGCGGCGCTGTCCTTCTGGTTCATCGGGTGGACGCCGAGGATCTGCTCGATGGTGCGGATCATCGTGATCTGCGAGTAGTAGTGGTTGTCGACAACGCCGTGCTGGGCCCAGGGGCTGATGATCTGGATCGGGGCACGGTGGCCGTCGACGTGGTCGAGGCCGGCCTGGCTGTCGTCCTCGACGACGAAGATCGCCGAGTCCTTCCAGTACTTGCTGTGCGAGATGGTGTCGACGATCTTGCCGGTCGCGAGATCGTTGTCGGCAACCTGGGCGGCCGGGTTGAGAGGGCCGCCGGTGTGATCGCTGGAGAGCCAGAACATGTTCAGGTTCGCCGGCCCGTTCGTCTGGAAGTCCTGCTTCCAGATCTCGTACCGGTACAGGTCCGGGACCGAGGTGTCGAACTTCGGGAAGCCGTGCACCGACACGTCGTTGAGCGACGGGATCGGCGAGGACGAGACCAGGGGGTAGACGGTGGACTCGCCGGTCGCGTCCATGTTCTTGGCGTCGCAGTAGAGGTTCGGCCAGTTCGCGCCGGCCGGCTTGGACAGGAACTGCTGGAACTCACCGAAGTCGCGCACCGTCTTGCCGGCCGCCTGGGCGCCGGTCCAGATGAAGCCGGAGCTCTGGTGGCCGAGCGCGTCGTCCTCGGTGTCGTAGCTGCGCGTGTACTCGCCGGCCGAGGATTCGGTGTACTCCGGGTCGTCGGACTGCATCAGCCAGTTGTGTCCCTCGGCGGAGTTGGTGCCGACGTCGTAGGTGTTGTCGTAGAGCCCGAACTGGCTGGTCATCGCGTGCTGGTTCGGGGTCACGGCCTCACCGAACTGGGCCAGCGCCGGGTCGCCGTTGCCGCTCGTGATGTCGCCGTAGTCCTGGTCGTAAGTGCGGTTCTCCTTGACGATCAGGAAGACGTGCTTGATCGTCGAGGGATCGCCGAGCCGCTGCGGCACCGGTACCGGTTTCGCCTTCTTGCCCTTTGCGAACTCGACCGAGTTGTTGGTCCAGCCGTTTTGCTTGAAGACCGCGGCGGTGTAGCCCTTGATCGCTCGGTCGTCCGGCAGCTTGAACCGCTGCAGGCTGGAGGTCGTGTCGTGGGTGCCGTGCGCGGCGCTGTTGGTGGGGCGGCGGGCGTCGATGCCACGGGTGTTCGACACCAGGACGTCGTTGCCGTTGGCGACGATCTCCGCGGGGAAGTAGTCCGTCGGCAGTAGGCCGATGTAGCTGACCGGCTCCTTGGGGCTGGTGTAGCGGTAGACGGCCAGCGCGTTGGCGCGGCCGAGCGTCACCAGCAGGTGCCCGTCGTCGGTCAGTGTCACCGCGTCGGGCTCGTAACCGACCGAGGCCTCCGGCCACGGCTGGGTGGAAATGGTCTGCACGACGGCGTCGGTGGAGGTGTCGATGACCGAGACGCTGTTGCTGTTGGTGTTGGTGACGAACAGCGCCCCGTTCTTGGCGTACAGCGCGGTCGGATGCAGACCCACGTCGATGCTCTTGGCCGCGGCGCTCGAGTTCGCCAGATCGATGACGCTGACCGTGCCGGTCGTGGTGGAGCCGGTGACCAGGCTGGCCGGCACCTGCGTGTTGTAGGAGTTCAGGGTGGTGTCGCCGGCCAACGCCGGGCGCCCACCCTCGTTGCCCACGTAGAGCTTGCTGCCGACCATGACCATGTCACGCGGGGCGTTACCCACGGCCCAGCTCTGCTCGATGGCCCCGGTCGCGGCGTTGATGGCGACCACGCGGTTCTGGCCGTTGACGGCGGAGTACACGGTCGAGCCGTCGGGCGAGAACACTGCCGCACCCACCAGCGCGTGCTTGGGGCCGACCGCCGGGATCGTGACGAAGGTCGGGGTGGCGAGGGTGCCGTCGGCGTTCACGGCGAACTTGCGGTAGCCGTCGCTCTGACCGAGCCAGAGCTGCGAACCGTCGGATGAGTAGGTGGGGCCTTCCTGGCCGACGTCGTTGCCGGGGATGCGCAGGTCGGCCGACGCGTTGTTGCCGATGCGCTGCTGCACCTTCCAGTTCTTCAGGTCCACGATGGTCAGGGCGATCGGACCGTCGGTGACCGCGGCCGCGAGGTGGGTGCCGTCCGGGCTGACCGAGGACGACATGATCTTTCCGTCGTTGATGACGAGGCGATCGCCGATCGGCTTGATGTACTGGTCGCTGGACACGACCTGGCCCTGGCCGGTGATCTGGCCGACCTGGTCGGTGCCGAACTGGTGGGTATCGGCGATAGCGATGCCGGTGCCGGTGGCGACTACGGCGAGGGTGGCGGCGCTGACCGTTGCGAGGCGTCTCCGGCGACCGCGTCGACCGAGAGGTCCGGAACGGTCCGTCTCGGCACGCCGATAGTGGCGCGTTACTTGCATTGGGTCATCCCTTCGGGGTGTGGAGCAGCTCGACGTTCCCGTCGAACTGCCAGAGAGGGTTCGGTGCGTCCCCGGTCGGGGTCCGCACCGGGAAGTAGCCGTTCACTTCCTTCGGTCCGTCGCCGTCGGCGACGTACCGCCCGTCGGCGTTGACGTCGAGTTGGTAGATGGCCGTCCCTGTGGCCTCGACGTCGGGCAGATGCCAGGAGATGACGCAACGCCAGTCGTTGCCCGGCCCATCGGCGGCGACCAGGCCGCCGCCCTTGGTACACGTCGCTGTGGCTTGCAGCTGGGCTTCCGTGACGTCGGGGCGGTTGAGCTGCTTGGCCTGCAGGCGGTAGAGATGGGCGAAGGCGGTCGCGACCGACCGCTGCACCTTGCCCTGATCGATCCCGGAGCCCGTGGCCGCGGTCGCCGGGGCGAGCACCCCGAACGTGATGGCGATCAGCCCGACCAGCGGCAGGAGCCCGGCGGTGATCGTGCGCCGCCCCAAGCCGTCGTGACTCAGGTTGGTGAAGTCACGCCGCATGAACAGCAGGTAGGCGAGCGCGGTCGCGGTGACGGCCCACGCCAGGCTGACCACGATGCCGATCAGGAGCGCGCCGATTTCGGCCGGACTGGTGAACAGACCGTTCCAGGCGATGAAGGCGTAGCTGGGCAGCGCGAGGCGTAGGGCGACAGGCATCGGCAGCATCTGGGCGAGCTGCATCGCGAGGGCGACGACGGCGGGCAGCAGCAGACCCATAGGCGATCGCCCCAGCGCGACGGACCCGAGCAGTCCGATCGCGGCGAGGGCCAGGGTCGGGGCGAGTATGCAGACCCAGGCGAGCAGGACCTTCCCGGCGGCGTCCGCCGGCGCCAGCAGGTGGCCGTCGAGGCCGACCAGGGAACGGTTGCCGACCACCACCACGCCGCTGATCGCGCTGGAGCAGGCCAGCCCGGCCACGAGCAGCAGGATGACCGTGAGGCTGGCCAGTGCCTTCGCCACGAAGATCCGCCGAGGCGATCGGACCGCCACCAGCAGGTGGCGCCACGTGCCGAGCCGGTCCTCGGAAGCGAACACGTCGCCGGCGACCACCGAGGTCAGCAGGGGCAGCGCCCAGGTACCCGAGAAGCCGAGCACCACCAGCGGCCCGGCCCAACCCGTGGCGTGCATCCAGCGACCGAAGAGGGTATCGACGGGAAGCGAGCTCTGCTGGCTCACCGCGGCGACGAACAGCGCCGGCGCGATCCAGCAGGCGAGGACCAGCATGCGCACCCGCCATTGCGAGAGCAGCTTGACCAACTCGAAGCGGTAGCCGCGCGCAACCGAGGCGCGGCCGGTAGCGGGAGCGACGGCGATGGTCGCGGTCATCGGCTGGACTCGTGCTGCTCGGTGAGGGCGAGGAACGCGGCCTCGAGCGGCGACACCACAGGTGCGAGCTCGCGCAGTGCGATGCCCGCGTGCACGAGCCGCACCACCAAGTCGTCGAGGGCCGGTTCCAGCGCGCGCACCACGAGTACCTCGGCGTCGTCGTCGAGGTGGATCCCGGCCGTGTCGAGCGCCAGCCGGCGGGCGGCCTGCGGGTCGGAGGTGAGTAGCCGGTAGTCGAGTTCGCGGTTCTCGGCGGCCAGTTTGCTCAACGGGCCGGAGAAGGCGACCCGTCCGGTCGCGAGGATGGTGACCTCTGAGCACAGTGCCTCGAGGTCGTCCATTCGGTGGCTGGAAAGGACCACGGTCGTTCCGTCCTTGGCGAGGCGGGTGAGGACGCCGTACACGTGCTTCTTGCCGGCCGGGTCGAGGCCGTTGGACGGTTCGTCGAGCACCAGGACCCGGGGCTTGGTGAGCAGAGCGGCGGCGAGCCCGAGGCGCTGACGCATGCCGAGGGAGAAGCCGCGGACCCGGTCGTCGGCGACATCAGCGAGCCCGACCTGGTCGAGGACGTCGTCGATCCCCGCTGTCTGCGTGTCGAGACCGCGGAGCGCAGCCAGCGCGGCGAGGTTCTGCCTGGCCGCCAGCGAGGGGTAGAGGCCGGGGCCGTCGACGAAACCGGCGACACCGTCGGGAGCGGCGAGCGCCCGCCCGACCGGCGTTCCCAAGATCTCGAGGGTGCCGCGGTCGGCGACCGCCAGGCCCAGTAGCAGACCGAGCAGAGTCGTCTTCCCGGCGCCGTTCGGCCCGACCAAACCGTGGATCTGCCCGTGCGCCACGTCCAGATCGGTGCCGTCGAGTGCGATGACATCGCCGAAATACTTGGAGATTCCGCGAGCCCGGATTGCGAGGGGTGTGTCCATGATTCCCTTCTCCATAGAGCCTGAGAGGGAATTTAAGGACGCCAAACAACGCAGACGGGGACATCGGGTTAAACGTGAGGAAACGTAAGACGACCGGCATCCGCCACGGGCTGGAGTGGCAGCCCGACGCGGTCGCTCCCTAAGGTCGCTGACCGGATCGCGGTCAGCCGGTCAGCCGCTCAGACGATCGACTTCGGCGAGCAGGTGGGAGACCTGGCCGGTCACGCTGAACCGGTCGCGCGCGTAGTGCGCGGCCACGGGTCCGCGGGTGGTCTTCCAGTCCGCGTCGAGGGCTTCGTTGATCGCATCGGCCAACGTCGCAGCGAGCGCGGTCCGATCGTCGGTCTCCGGGACCAGGGTGCCGACCTCGGGGGTGACGAAGTCGCGTGGGCCGCCCGAGTCGGCGCCGATCACCGGAGTGCCACAGGCCATGCACTCGACGAAGACGAGCCCGAACGGTTCGCGATAGGACGGAAAGCAGCCGACGTCCGCGCAGCCGAACAGCACGGCAAGTTCGTCCTGGGGACGCGGGCCGAGGAAGTACGTGCGGCGTAACCCGAGTTCGGTGGTCAGCTCGTGCACGGCGCGCTGAGCCTCGGGTGGCCCGGAGCCGATCACGAGGGTGAGGATTCGGCGCTCGTCCTGCTCGTAGATCGCCGCCGCGCGCAGCAGCGCGTCCAACCGTTTCCAGTCAGCGAACTTGCCGCAGAAGGCGACCACGGCGTCGAAGCCGTCCGGTGGCGCCACCGCCTCGGGCTTGAGATCGCTGCCGTCGAGAGGCTGCGTGCGGAACCCGGCCAGCACCGCCGCCCGGTCGGTGCCGTCGGGCAGCGGGAGGAAGACATCCTGGTTGTAGCCGTTGGGGGAGAGCACGACCCGCTCGCGAGGGAACTCGGGAAAGACGTCGACCAGCGCGTCCACCTGCTCAAGCGAGATCGCCGCGGCCACGTCGACACCGTGCCCCGGATCGGCGAAGTCGAAGATCCTCTCGCGCTGCATGAACGGCAGGAACCGCAGCGGGAATTCCTCCGGCTCGTCGCCGCGCCGCTCGTTGTTGAACATCTTGAGCTCGGTGCCGTGCGTGAAGCACAGCAGCGTCATCCGCGCTCGGCCGTCAGCGACCCGGCGCCGGTTGACGTCACGCAGCACCACGGTGTTCATGAACGCGTGGTGCGCGATCGCGAGGCTGAACTGATCGCCGGTACGCAACTCGATCTCGTCCATCCAACCGGCGACGGCGTCGGTAAGCCTCCGCCGGTAGGCGTCCACCTCGGCCTCGCTCATCGAGTGCCAGCGGTAGCTGCTGACCGGAGACACTGACTCGCAGATCGGGATGTCGTGCTCGAGCGGGAAGACGTGCACGTCGTCTTCCTCGAATCGCTGACGCCGCGACGGATACATCGAGTAACACCGCACGCCCGGCAACGCGTTGTACGCACGATGATGCGACTCGTGCAGAATGCCGGAGCCGGGCGCGAACTCGCCGCCACGCTGCCAATTGTTGGTGCCAAGTTGAAAGATCAACCGCTCAGACACGGCTACAGCTTAGGGCCGCTCCGTTGAGTGGTGCGTTTCGCGTCGAGTGGTGCGTTACAACGCACCACTCGAGCCAGAACGCACCACTCAACGCCAGGTTAGGTACCGTTCGTGTCGGTGGCGAGTCAGACTTTTCCGAGCAGGCGCGGTGTGCCGCCCCGCTCGCTGTGGAGTCCGTTGCTGCGGGGCCGCCGCAGCGAATGCGAAGCACTCGACCGGCAGTTGCAGCGCGTCGCGGTCGGGCAGAGTTCGGTGCAGGTCCTGCGCGGCGAGGCCGGCGTCGGCAAGACGGCCCTGCTCGAGTTCGTCGCCGAGCGAGCGGCAGGGTGTCGCATCGTGCGCGTTGTCGGCGTGCAGTCAGAGATGGAACTCGCCTACGCCGGCCTGCATCAACTGTGTGCGGCAATGCTCGACCGGGTGGCCGGGCTGCCGGGCCCGCAACGCGATGCGCTGCGGGTGGCGTTCGGGTTGCAGGACGACGGCCCCCCGGATCACTTCGTGGTGGCCCTGGCGGTCTTGAGCCTGCTGTCCGAGGCGGCCGAGGCCGAGCCGCTGGTGTGCCTGATCGATGATGCTCAGTGGCTTGATCGGGCCTCCGCGCAGGCACTGGCCTTTGTAGCGCGGCGCCTGTTCGCGGAGAGGATCGCCATGGTGTTCGCGGTCCGCGAGCCCAGCGATGCACCCGAGCTCGCCGGATTGCCCGAGCAGGTCGTCGAGGGACTGCCGGACAGTGACGCCCGCCTGTTGCTGGCATCGGTGGTTCCCGGTCGGCTGGACGAGCGGGTCCGGGATCGAATCGTCGCCGAAACACGCGGTAATCCGCTTGCGCTGCTGGAACTTCCTCGCGGAATGACGCCGGCCGAGCTCGCGGGCGGGTTCGGGCTTCCCCATGCCGGCTCGCTGACCGGCCGTATCGAACAAGTCTTCGTTCACCGGGTCGGCTCGCTCCCGCCCGATTCGGGTCGCCTGCTGCTGATAGCGGCGGCTGAACCCCTCGGCGACGTCACCCTGCTCTGGCGCGCGGCGGAGCGACTTGGGATCGGACCTGACGCGGCGGCGTACGCCGAGGCAACTGGGCTGGTGGAGTTCGGGGCTCGCGTGCGATTCCGGCATCCGCTGGTGCGATCCGCTGCCTACGGTGCAGCCTCGCCGCGCGATCGCCAGCAGGTGCACCGTGCGCTGTCCGACGCCACCGATGCCGAAGCGGACCCCGATCGGCGGGCGTGGCACCGTGCGCAAGCGACGACGGGGCTCGACGAGACGGTGGCCGCCGAGCTGGAGCGCTCGGCCGCACGTGCGCAGCGTCGTGGTGGCGCCGCCGCGGCGGCCGCATTCCTGCAGCGAGCGGCCGAGCTGACGCCTGATCCGTCGCGGCGGGGGGCGCGTGCGCTCGCCGGCGCCCGGGCCAAGATCGAGGCGGCCGACCCCAACGCGGCGGCGGCGCTGCTAGCCACGGCGGATCTCTGCCCACTGGACGAATATCAGCGCGCGCGCTTGCAACGGCTGCGCGCCCAGATCGCGTTCTCGCTCAGACGTGGCAGCGACGCATTGCCGTTGCTGCTCGATGCCGCCAGGCGCCTGGCCGCGTTTGACACAGGTCTGGCGCGAGAGACCTACCTCGAGGCGCTTGCAGCGGCGATCTTCGCCGGTAGCCTCGGCGATCACCGCGAGGAATTGCGAGAGGTGGCCGCAGCCGCCCTCGCCGAGCCGGCGCCGCTGCCGGACGCTATTGATCTTCTTGTGCGCGGTCTGTCAACGATGGTGACCGAGGGCTTTCCAGCGGGCGTGCCGCCACTGCGGGTGGCGTTGGACGCGTTTCGCCGCGCCGACGAGGACGCCGCCGACGTCAACCGCTGGCTGTGGCTGGCGTGCCGCATGGCATCAGACCTGTGGGACGACGAGGCGTGGGACGAGTTGGCCAGCCGGGGAGTACGCGTCGCACGTGAGGCCGGTGAGCTGAGCGTTCTGCCAATCGCGGCCAGCTATCGCGCGGGCGTGCATCTCCACGCCGGGGAGTTCGCGGCGGCGTCGGCGCTGATGGAGGAGTCCGCTGCCATCACGCAGCAGACCGGCACCGCGCCCTTGCTCTACACGACGCCGATGCTTGCGGCCTACCGCGGCGACGAGGCCCTGGCCCTTCCGCTGCTCGAGGCAGCACAACATGACGCGATCGCCAGGGGGCAGGGCCTGGCGTTGAGCATGATCGGATGTTCACGCGCGGTGCTCTTCAACGGTCTCGCCCGCTACGAGGAAGCGGCCACCGCAGCCGAGCAGGCAACCTCGCACGAGGGACTCGGCTTGTACGCCTTGGTCCTGGTCGAGATGGTCGAGGCGGCTGTCCGCAGCGGACGCCCCGAGCTCGCCGTGGCGGCCGTCGAGCGCCTTGCCGAACGAACACGGGCGTCCAACACGGATTGGGGACTTGGGCTTGAGGCCCGCTCGCGCGCGTTGCTGGCCGACGGCCCTGCTGCCGCAGCCCTCTACGAGGAGGCCGTCACGCGCCTTTCTCGTGGCCGCTTCGCCCTCCACCTGGGCAGAGCCCAGCTCGTCTATGGCGAATGGCTGCGCCGCGAGAATCGTCGACTGGACGCCCGCCGGCAACTCGGAGCCGCACACGAGCTGTTCAATCGCTTCGGCGCGGACGCCTTCGCTGAACGAACCCGGCGCGAGCTCTTGGCCACCGGCGAGAGCGCGCGCAGACGCACTGCGGACACGCTCAACCTGCTCACCCCGCAGGAAGCGCAGATCGCCCGACTGGCAAGAGACGGGCTGACGAACCCGGAAATCGGCGCGCAGCTGTTCATCAGTGCGCGCACGGTCGAGTACCACCTGCGCAAAGTGTTTCCCAAGCTCGACATCAGCTCGCGTAAGGAGCTTCGTCGCGCCTTGGCCGGCGTCCCGCGTCACGCCGCCAGGGACCGTGACTAGGGAGCTTCACGGACTCGTTCGTCGCCGCGTCTCGCCAAAGTGAGCAGCACACCCCGCCGACGCAACTCGTGCGTCCGGGGATCCGCAGCGAAAGGCGAAAGACATGAAGATCGTGGTTATCGGCGGCACCGGGTTGATCGGCAGCAAAGTCGTCCAGAACCTGCGTGCGCGCGGACACGAGGCGGTCGCGGCCTCGCCCAACACCGGGGTCGACACGATCACCGGCGAGGGCCTGGACGCGGCGCTCGCCGGCGCGCATGTGGTCGTTGACCTGGCCAACTCGCCGTCCTTCGAGGATGCCGCCGTTCTCGAGTTCTTCCAGACCGCAGGACAGAACCTGCTCAAGGCCGAGGTGAACGCGGGAGTCGGGCACCACGTTGCGCTCACCATCGTCGGCGCCGACCGCGTCCCCGACAGCGGCTACATGCGCGCCAAGATTGCCCAGGAGCAGCTGATCGAAGCCGCGGGACAGCCGTACACGATCGTCCGTTCCACGCAGTTCTTCGAGTTCCTGCGCGCCACGGCCGACGCCGCCACCGTCGGCGACACCGTGCTCGTTCCCACCGCCAACCTCCAGCCGATCGCCGCCGAGGACGTGGCCGCCGCGGTCACCGAGGTCGCGGCGTCCGACCCGGCCAACGGTGTCGTCGAGATAGCGGGCCCGGCCGCGATCAGTTTCGCCGACCTGGTCCGCGACGTCCTCGCCGCGGACAACGACCCGCGCACGGTGGTTGGCGACGAGCACGCCCGCTACTTCGGCACCGAGCTCACCGACGACTCGATCACCGCCGGCCCGGACGCGCGCCTTGGCAAGACCACCTTCGCCGAATGGCTCGCCGTCAACCACAAGTAGCCGCCGCACTGCGCTCAACCATGACGCTCCCGATCAGCAGCAGGAGCTGTGATCGGGCAAGCAGCCGGTCAGGTGGACGTGGGCGCCCAGTTGGGGTCGCGGCCGGCGAGGCCGATGACGCGATCGAGTAGCGGGGCGTCGTCGGGCAGGAAGATCGGCGGCCCGAACAGGCCCGGCGTGCCCTGCGGGTTCTGCTCGGCCGAGCCGCGCACGAATCCGTAGACCGCTTCGAGCAGGAGCGGTTCGACGGCGTAGGGCTGAGCGGTGGCGACCGCGAGGTCCCAGCCGTGCACGACGACTTCGTCCAGCGCGATAACGCCGGCGATCTCGCTGGGCAGGTCCAGGCCACCGGCCTTCGTCATGCCCGACCACGCGGCCTCGTCACGCCACGCATCGGCTAGCTCGGCGAGCCTGGCCGGTATCAGCGTGCGCCAGTCGTCGGCCAGCCGGGACGCGCTGGCCGACGGTGGCCGACTGCCGCCAGGGGGCTCGGTGTGGTTCGCGGCTGCGGTGAACGCCAGCGCGAATCCGGCCATGTGATCGAGTATGGCGCCGACCGGCGTGCCCGGACACGGCGTCGGCGCGTCGAGTTGATCATCACCGACACCGGTGACGAGATCGGCGAGCGTGCTGGTCACAGGTTGCAGATCAAGCATGTTTCTCCCTCAGAAATGCCAGCGGGCCGCACCAGCGGCCTCGCGTGCGGCGCTCCCATTCTTCCCGTCAGGTCTTGATCATCTCTGCTGGATCCGCCATTGCTCGCGGCTTCGGCAGAGGTGATCAAGAGTGTGCCAGCGCGGACTCCGACCACGGTGTCGGACCGTAACGATCTCGGCTGTCTAGCTGGACGGGATTATGTAAGTCTGGCCCTGCCCGAGCTTTGCTACCACGGCTTTGGCTGCTGCCGGCGTCAGGTTGATCGAGTCCGCGACATTCCAGCCGTTGCCCGCGGCGTAGGTGGCACCGACCCACTTGGGGTGCAGCACCGGGATCAGACCGCGAAGCAGAGTGCCGTAGGCATTGCCGTCAGCGACGCTGTCGAAGGTGACTACGCGAAGAACCACGCCGTTGGCGGTACAGGTTCCGGCGTCACGGTATGAGTAGACCGTCGTGTTGTGCTGCGCTTCCTGGACGTAGTTGGTGCAGCCGATCTTGGTTGCCACGGCCGACGCTGACTGGCCTAGGCCGGACGGTGAGCTTGCCGTGGCGTTCTGGACGAAGAATCCAACGGCCCCACCAACGATTAGCGCGGCGATGAGCAGAATTCCCATGATCAGGCGGCTGTGATTGGATTTGGCTGGCGCGGCACTGTCCTGGACAGTGACTTTCTCGAGCGTGGACATGGTTGTCTTCTCTCTATTGGTTTGTTAATTCTACGTGAATTCTGAGTTTGCGGTACTGGCTGCACGAATTTGGTGACCAAAGACCCAAGGTCGAGGGGCGGCCGGCGACGGAAGCCGTCAGCCGCCCCTCAACTCGTACATATCGCGTACACCGTGAAGCTGGCCGGGTGGCTGGCGGCGAAGTGCCACCGCCAGTCACCCGGTGTTGTTACGGCGTCACCTTGAACGAGAACGCGATGTTCGCGGTGCTGGGGTTGCTGGTCGGTGCCGCGCGCAGGTCGAGCCTGTCGCCCTGCGCAATCGTCACCGGGTGCGTGGTGTCAGAGCACGACGTGGCGCTGCTGCCCGAGATGGCGCAGGTGTTCGTGGTCGCCACACCGTTCTTCATGAGGGTGAACGTCCAACTGTTCGAACTTCCCGGCGCCGCCGAGAGCTGCACGAACACGTTGGACACCGTCCCGGAGACCGGCGAAGGCTGCTGCGCCGACGGCTCACTGGAGTTCGCACCGAGGAACACGTAGGACGTGGCCGACCCACTGACCGAGCCGAGCGACGAGCCGTTCTCGACGATCGCGCCGGTCGCGCCGTTGGTGCCGTTCGTGCCTGCCGGGCCGGTTGCGCCGGTCGGACCAGTCGCGCCGGTTGCGCCGGCCGTGCCGGTGGCGCCGGTGTCACCCTTGTCGCCCTTCGGACCCTGCGGGCCAATGGCGCCTTCGGCACCAGTCGCGCCGGGCAGACCCTGCGTGCCCTGCGTGCCGTCGGTGCCGTTGGTGCCGTTGGTGCCGGCAGCGCCGTTCGTTCCCGCGGTGCCCTGAGGACCGACTAGCGAGGCCAGCCACTCCTCGGTTGTGCACTGCAACTCTGGGTCGTCGGCGGACACACAGCCGTTAGCAACTGCGACGTCGTAGGCGCTCGCGCCGTTGTCGCCGTCAGCGCCGGCAGTGCCGGGGACGCCATCGATGCCAGCGATGCCCTGTGGGCCGATCTCGCCGGTGTCACCCTTGTCGCCCTTGGCTCCGGGAGCGCCGGTAGCGCCGTCGGTGCCGTTGGTGCCATCGATGCCGTTGGTGCCGTTGGTGCCGTTGGTGCCGGCAGCGCCGGTCTCACCCTGGACGCCCTGCGGGCCGATAGCCCCGGTCTCGCCTTGGATGCCCTGGACGCCCGGGAGCCCCTGGAGGCCCTGCTCGCCCTGGATACCCTGTGCGCCGGTTGCGCCGGTGTCACCCTTGTCGCCCTGGGTGCCGTCGACGCCGTTGGTGCCGTTGGTGCCGGCAGCGCCGGTCTCACCCTGGACGCCCTGCGGGCCGATAGCCCCGGTCTCGCCTTGGATGCCCTGGACGCCCGGGAGCCCCTGGAGGCCCTGCTCGCCCTGGATACCCTGTGCGCCGGTTGCGCCGGTGTCACCCTTGTCGCCCTGGGTGCCGTCGACGCCGTTGGTGCCGTTGGTGCCGTTGGTGCCGGTCTCACCCTGGACGCCCTGCGGGCCGATAGCCCCAGTCTCGCCTTGGATGCCCTGGACGCCCGGGAGCCCCTGGAGGCCCTGCTCGCCCTGGATACCCTGTGCGCCGGTTGCGCCGGTGTCACCCTTGTCGCCCTGGGTGCCGTCGACGCCGTTGGTGCCGTTGGTGCCGGCAGCGCCGGTCTCACCCTGGACGCCCTGCGGGCCGATAGCCCCAGTCTCGCCTTGGATGCCCTGGACGCCCGGGAGCCCCTGGAGGCCCTGCTCGCCCTGGATACCCTGTGCGCCGGTTGCGCCGGTGTCACCTTTGTCGCCGTTGGTGCCGTTGGTGCCGGTCGCGCCCTGGACGCCCTGCGGGCCGATAGCCCCAGTCTCGCCTTGGATGCCCTGGACGCCCGGGAGCCCCTGGAGGCCCTGCTCGCCCTGGATACCCTGTGCGCCGGTTGCGCCGGTGTCACCCTTGTCGCCGTTGGTGCCGTCGACACCGTTGGTGCCGTTGGTGCCAGCAGCGCCGGTCTCGCCGTTGGTGCCGTCGACACCGTTGGTGCCGTTGGTGCCGGCAGCGCCGGTCTCGCCTTGGATACCTTGCGGGCCGGTGGCACCGGTTTCGCCCTGGATGCCCTGGACGCCCGGGAGCCCCTGGAGGCCCTGCTCGCCCTGGATACCCTGTGCGCCGGTCTCACCCTTGTCGCCGTTGGTGCCGTCGACACCGTTGGTGCCGTTGGTGCCAGCAGCGCCGGTCTCGCCGTTGGTGCCGTCGACACCGTTGGTGCCGTTGGTGCCGGCAGCGCCGGTCTCGCCGTTGGTGCCGTCGACACCGTTGGTGCCGTTGGTGCCGGCAGCGCCGGTCTCGCCTTGGATACCTTGCGGGCCGGTGGCACCGGTTTCGCCCTGGATGCCCTGGACGCCCGGGAGCCCCTGGAGGCCCTGCTCGCCCTGGATACCCTGTGCGCCGGTCTCACCCTTGTCGCCGTTGGTGCCGTCGACACCGTTGGTGCCGTTGGTGCCAGCAGCGCCGGTCTCGCCGTTGGTGCCGTCGACACCGTTGGTGCCGTTGGTGCCGGCAGCGCCGGTCTCGCCGTTGGTGCCGTCGACACCGTTGGTGCCGTTGGTGCCGGCAGCGCCGGTCTCGCCTTGGATACCTTGCGGGCCGGTGGCACCGGTTTCGCCCTGGATGCCCTGGACGCCCGGGAGCCCCTGGAGGCCCTGCTCGCCCTGGATACCCTGTGCGCCGGTCTCACCCTTGTCGCCGTTGGTGCCGTCGACACCGTTGGTGCCGGTGTCGCCCTTGACGCCAGTCGCGCCCGTCGCGCCCGTGGCACCGGTTGCGCCGGCTGGGCCAGTCGCTCCCGGGGAACCGGTTGCGCCTGGCACACCCTGAACACCCTGCGCGCCGGTCGTGCCGGTCGCACCAGTAGCACCGGTGGCGCCCTTCGCGCCGGCCGGGCCAGCGGGACCAACTGCTCCCGTGGCTCCAGTCAGGCCGGTAAGTCCACGGAGCCCCTGGGCACCTTGAATGCCCTGAGGGCCGGTCGGGCCAGTGGCTCCCGTGGCCCCCTTCGCGCCGGGAAGTCCCTGGATACCTTGAATGCCCTGAGCACCGGTAGCGCCGGTGGCTCCCTTGGCACCGGTAGCGCCCGTTGCGCCCGTTGCTCCCCTGGCACCGGTAGCGCCGGTAGCGCCCGTTGCTCCCCTGGCACCGGTAGCGCCGGTAGCACCTGTCGGACCCTTGGCATTCCAGGTGATCGTCTGCTCGGACGAGGTGCATCGTTTACCGGCTTGGTAGTCGATGACTCGCAGTGCGCCCGTTGACGTGTTACGGCATCCGGTGTAGATCCCGGTGCTGCTATTGGGTATTGACGCCAGCGCTGCACTCCCGCCCGCGGTCAACGCAACAACAGCCGAGAAACTCGCCACCATCGCCTTCTTGTACGGTCTCCTAATCATTTTCACTCCCCCCTAACGAGCGGCAACTTGCCACCCGGAAAAGAAACTCGATAACTGCTCGAGCGTCGGCTTGTGCCTTATCGCCTAACCGCCCGATGGACTACTCGGCGACGCGGCGTATGGCGGTAAGAGAAGCCCCGAGGCCGGAGCGTCTGCCGGCTTTGGTGCATCGGCCGAGCGCACGTAGAACGGCGTTGCCGTCTGCTGCGGCGGACGACTGGGGCCGCTCGAGGCCGCGCCGGTCCCACCGGAGATGATCACCAGGGCAACGACGAACGCGGCGGCCAGTGCCAGAGCTCCGGCGAGGACGTACTTGATCCGTAACCGAGACATGTTCATTCCTTTCACCACGCCACTCGCTGAGGCATGAGCTCGGTGAGTGCGGCCTTGATCGTCTTCACCGTTATGCCGGACGTCTGAATCGACGCCAACTGCGAAGCGAACATCGCCGGCGTAACCGTGTACTGATCGAGTCCGGTGTCGCCGGTCGACCCGTCCATCACCTCGTGGTAGACGATCACCAGCCAATAACGGCCGGCCACCGCTTCGTCCACCCATGAGTTGAACTCGGCCAGCGTCGTCGTCGCCATCATGTTCTGAACGTGAATGTTGTACGGGTTGAGGTCGTAGGCCGTGTTGTAGCCGTTGTCCACGTTGCGGTTCGACGTGTAACCCGCGTCGTGGATCGCCTGCAGCACCGTCGGGTTGTAGTCGCCGTACGGGGTGCTGAAGTCGGTCACCGTCCCGTGCCCGGTGATTGCCTCCAGGGTGTTCTTGCTGTCCGTGAGCTCCTTCCGAAGCTGAGGCGCGGTCGACTCGGTCAGGTACGGATGGTTCACCGAGTGCGAGGCGATCTCGTGACCGCGGTTGTAGATGCTCAGAATCTGCGCGGTGGTCCACATCCCGTCGTTGACGTCGAGGGTAGGAACGAACTGCGTCGTCTTCCACGCGTTCGCGCTGAACGAGTCAACGGTCGCAATCGCGTTGTAGATGCTGGGCGATCCGTCGTCGAACGACAGGCTGATCATCGGCCGGGTGAACCCGGCGTCGACCGTCGACGGCTTCATCGAGTAGTCGTCGGTCAGCAGCCAGCCGTTGCCGGAGATGGCGTGGGCGAAGTACGCCTGTACGGCGCCTAGTGGGAACACCACCCCGATCTTGTACTGGGTCCAGGTAGCCGCCGGTGGTATGGCGAAGTCCTCGCCGTCGTAGTGCACGGTGCCGTCCGACATCGTGTACGCCACCGAAACGGTGGACGGCAGGTTGGACTTGTACCAGTCGGTGAACACGTATCGCGCGCCGCTGTGGATCGGGACCGACGGGAAGTACCACTTGCCCTGGCCCTCGACCCAGCCGGTCATGTCGACCCGCGCGCTCTTGCCGCCGGTGTGCGCGTCAGTGGACCAGCTGAACGTCGGCGTGTTGGTGCCCCAGGTGTCAGGTAGCCAGTTGGCCGGGCCGCTGCCGTCCGGGCTCGGCGTTTCCAGGCTCGGGTTGTAGACCATCTCGTCCGACACCGGCGGTACCGGGTTGAGTGTGATGCCGGCCTGCGGCGCCGTCTCGTGCAGCGCCTGGGTGAGCGTCGACACGGCGAGCCCGGAGTTCGCGACAGCGGTCATCTCGGCCGCGAAGTCTTCCGGGGTGGTGTAGTAGGGCTGGTCCTTCGTATTCGCGTCTTCCACGTGGTGATACATCAGGATCAGCCAGGTGCGGTCGTATGCAGCCTGCGCGATCCAGTTCTGCACCTGCGCGACGGTGGCTCGGTTGTCAACCGGCTGCACTCGCAGTCGATATGGGTCCAAGGAGTCGCGCTCGTTGTAACCGCGGTCGGTGGTGCGCAGCGACTGGTAGTACTTGCTCGCCGCGGCAACGGTCTCGCTGTTCGATGTGCCGAACGGGGTGGCGAGGTCGCCGACCGGCCCGCCGAACTGGGTCGTCAGCGCCTGCTGGCTCATCCGCAACTCCATGTCAACCTGGTCAGGCGTGAGCGTCGTCAGGTCGAGGTGATGCACCGTGTGCGACTGGATGTCCTGGCCGTCGGCCTTCAGCGCTGTCACCTGCGCGGAGGTCATGTAGTCCGGTTGGTTCGTCAGGTTGTCGGAAATGATGAAGTAGGTAGCCTTCACCCCGGCCGCGTCCAGGATGGGCAGGGCGTTGGTGTACTGATCAGTGGAGCCGTCGTCCAGCGTCACCGTCACCAGTCCGCGGCTGAACGGTTGTGGCGTGTACTGGCCCCAGAACATGTCGTCGATCGTGAGATCGCCGTTCTGGTACACGAGGTGGAACACGTTGATCGACACCGCGCCCGCGGGCATGTCGAACTCCGCGTGGAACGGCGTCCAGCCCACCGACTTCTGCCCGGACCCCAGGTAGTACGACTTGGTGGTGCCGTCGGACATCAGGATTGAGGCGTCCACCTCGGACGCCGCGGTCGCCTTGTACATGTCCGTATACAGGTAATGCGCGCCGCCGACTGCCGGGATCGCGGCGTAGCTCCACGCTGCTGTGCCCTGGCCCTTGACGAGTGGGTCGAACGGGTCGGTGAAGCCGGAGCCGTGGATCGTCAGGCTGTGCGTGCCGGTGGATCCGGTGTTCTCGTACGCGTACGTGCTGGTGTTCGTGCCGCCGGCGTGGCCGGCGGTGAACCACTTGTCCGGGCACGGGCCCGCCACCCAACCGGTCGCCGTCGGGCAGGTCGTCGCTTTCACAGTCTCGACCGACGGGTTCGGCAAAAGGTTCGTCGGCGCCGGCGGATTCGCCTTCACCGTCAGGCTGAATATCGCCGACGCGCTCAGCCCAGCCTGGTCAACCACCGTGACCTGAACGGTCCCGGTGAACGCGGCGGTGTACGTGTGCGTCACCTTCTCATCGACCCCGGGGCCGGCGGATGTGCCGTCGCCGAAGTCGAACTTGTAGGACAGTGCGCCGCCGTCACCCGTGCTCGCCGACGCGTCGAGCGTGACGACCACCGGAGCGACAGCATTGTTAGGGCTCACCGACAGGCGTGCCACCGGCGGAACCGGCTGCGCGTTCACTGTTACTGGCGCGGACGACGTGGACGACAGTCCGGCCGTGTCCGTCACGGTCACGGTGACCGTGTGGCTGCCGAGGGCGGTGAACGTGTGGAGCGCGGTCGATGCGGTCTGCGGCCCGACGACTGCGCTGCCGTCGCCGAAGTCGAACGCGTAGGTCGCGATCGGGAACGTGTCAGTGTCCCTGGATGCTGATGCGTCCGCGGTCACCGCGAGCGGCGTGTAGCCGCTGTTCGGTGTCACGGTCAGCGCGGCCACCGGCGCGAAGTTCGGCGGTGGCGGCGGTTCGTTCGCTGACACCGTTGTGGTCGCTGTGGACGTCAGACCGGCGATGTCCGCCACGGTCACCTTGACGGTGAACGTGCCGGCCGACGGGTATGTGTGCGGAGCGGTAGGAGCTGCCTGCGGCCCGACGACTGCACTGCCGTCGCCGAAGTCGAACTTGTACGACACAACCGCGACGTCATCTGTCGAGGCCGAGGCGTCCGCGGTCACTGGCAGCGGCACGTCGCCGGATGTCGGGTGCACCGCTACCCGGGCAACGGGCGCCTGGTTCGGCGGTGGGGGAGCCTGCACGGTGAACGACCACGTCTTGGTCGTCGTCATCGTATTGCCGCGGGTGTCCTTCACGCCCCACACCCGAATCGTGTACTTCAAGCCCTGGATGAGCTGGCTGACCGGCGTGAATGTCACCGCGCGGGTCGAGTCGACGTAGGACAATGTCACCGCTACGTTCGCGCCGGCCGCAGTTCGGAATGTGTCGACGACACTGGCTGGGCGAATCGACTCGCTGAAGACGATCGCTGGGCGAATGCTTGTGACGACCCCGGTCGCTCCGTCAGCCGGAGAAACCGAAACCACCGTGGGCGGTTTGAGATCTGGCACCGCCACCGCTTGATTGTTGATGCTGCCCAACATTGGCAGCAAGAGCGCCATCGCCGCTACGGCGGCCTTCCAATTGATTCGCACAGTACGCCACCTTTGTTGAGAGCCTTATCTGCTAGCTGGAAATGTGATTGCGCTTGACCCGACCAACAGATCCTTACCGGTTGAATAGGGCTTGCATCACGAAGAATCCCGCAACCAACGAGATCAGTAATGCAGCAAGTGAGATTGCGATCGATATACGGATTCCGCGTCGGCCGACGATCTCCCAAGACGTTCGCTTGTAACCGAGGGCGAGGGCGAGGCCCGATGCCCCACACGAAACGCCGAACAGAAACATCAGCGAGTAGACCAGACCGAATCCGACCAGAGTTCCACGGCTGGCCAGGTGGACCATCAAGGATGTCAGGCCAAACACGATCCCGAGGGGGCCGGTGATGTAGGACGCCAGCAACCGGGCTGGAATCTTTTCTGGTTGCACCTCAAGGTGCGGCCCTATTTCCGGTACCGCATAGCTGTTCTCGCGATGTACTAATGGTGCTGATGTTGTCATGTCGTTCCCCCCCGATTTCAAGATGTCTACATTGGGTTTTGCACTGGACTGTTCATTCGACAGTCACCGACTTGGCGAGGTTGCGTGGCTTGTCGACGTCACGTCCGAGTTGGACGGCGATTTCACGGGCAAGGTGTTGCACCGTGATGGCGGCCGCGATCGGCCCCCACGGCACATCGGTTGGTGGACCGTCGCGATACGGCAGAGTGGACCCTGGGCCGCCGACGGTGACGATGCGGGCATGTCGTGCGCTCATCTCGGCGATATTCGCCGCGAGCTTGGGATGCCCGTCGTCGATCACGACGATCGGGGTGCCGACTCCGATGAGTGCGATGGGTCCGTGCTTCAATTCGCCGGCCGCCTGGCATTCGGCCCACCGGTAGGTGATCTCCTTCAGCTTGAGGGCCCCTTCAGCCGCGTACGCAAGTGCGGCCCCGCGGGCGACGTAGAGGAACCCCGGGCTGGCAGCCAATTCCTTGGCGAGCTCGGTCGCACAGGTGCGCGCGTACTGATCTGCGACCGTGACCTGAATCGGAATCCGCCGTAGTTCTGAGACAAGCGAAGCAGCATGTGCCGCGTCAAGCCGGCCGGCGGACACCAGGCCCGAGAGCAGCACCGCGCAACCGGTTACCACCTGCGCGGTGAATGTCTTGGTCGCCGCGACGCCGATCTCGGGGCCGACCGCAAGATCGACTACGGCGTCAGCAGCGCGTCCGAGCGTCGAATACGGCGCGTTGGTCAGCGCCAGCAACGGCACTGACCGGCCGGTGCCGAGTTCGAGGGCACGAAGCACATCGGCGGTCTCGCCCGATTGGCTCAACGCGACCGTCAGCGTATTGGGCTCGACGACCACTCCGTCGAGTTCGCTGGCCGGCGCCAACGTCGCGGGTACGCCGAACGTGGCGAGCACACGGGCGAGTACCGCGGCGGCATTGAGCGAGGTGCCACAGGCAACGAACCGCACCCGGGTCAGCGGGGGCAGGTCCAAGCTCTCCCAGAGGCTGCCGTCGGTGATGCGCCCGGCCAATCGGTCAACCACTCCGACGATGGCGTCGTGCTGTTCGCCGATCTCCTTGGCCATGAAGTCCGGCGCGTCACCGATCTCGACATCGGTTCCGGAGAAGTTGAGCGGCAGCCTCGGCGGGCTCACGTCGGAACCGTCGCCACGCCGCCACACGATGCCGCTGCCGCGCAACTGCGCGAAGTCGCCGTCGTCGAGAACCTGTACGGACTCGGCCCAGTCGATCAAGGCGGTCATGTCGCTGGCAGCGAACGCGCCCGCCGGCGTGTGCGCCACGACGAGCGGTGAGCCGTGTGCCGTGACGACAACCGTGTGCAGGCCGCGGAACAACACGGCCAGCGCCCAGGATCCGGTCATCCTCGCGACCGCCTTCTGCACGGCGTCGAACAGATCGACATTGCCGGACAGTGCCTCTTCGACGAGATGCGCAACCGTCTCGCTGTCGACGTCGGTCTGAATGCGGTGTCCGCGAACCAGCAACTCGGCACGCAACTGCGCGGCGTTCTCGATGATGCCGTTGTGCACGACGTGCACCTCATCGCTGCAGTCGGTGTGCGGATGTGCATTGGCCTCGCTGACCACGCCGTGCGTCGCCCAACGGGTGTGTCCGATGCCGGTGCCGGTAAACCCGGCGAATCCGTCCGCTGACACGCGCTCGGTCAGCGCGGCAATACGACCGACGCTGCGCAGCCGCCGGACCTCGCCATCGTCAGCCAAGACCGCGATGCCAGCCGAGTCGTACCCTCGGTATTCCAGGCGCCGCAGCGCGGGCAGCAGGTATCCGACCGCGGGGCTGCGGAGCGTACACGCCACGATGCCGCACATCAGTTGCCCTCCCGTCCGACAGGCTGCGGACGACCGCTCAGCGGATACGCGGTCTTGATAGTCGGTGCGTAAGGCGTCATGTCATGTCCCCAATGCGGCCGGGACCGCGTTGACGGCAGCCGCCTCAGTGGTTGACGCCGCGGCGTCTCTGTCCGAGTTCGTCGTCAACGACTCGACCTCGTCTCGGGTACCCCACCCGGTCTTGAGGCAGGTTGACATCGCGTACAGGCGCAGGAACCGCAGGACGAAGAAGGTGTAGAAGGTCAAGATCGGCGTCGCGAGATACACCGCGAGCTGGACGTGGAAAGGTGTGTCGGCACGCTGAACCATGAAGTAGCGCGTCGCCTGGCCGTAGCCGACCAGTACCGGGATCAGCATCAGGTACGGGATGACTCGTGGATCCACCGCCGGCATGTATATGAAGAAGACGCCGAAGGTCACGGTTGCCATGGCCATCTGTACCCAGCCGATGAAATGCAGCCAGTAGGCCCAGCTGTTCAAGGGCAAGTAGCGGAAGCGCCAGAAGGACCGGATGAATGCGCCCCGCATCCATCGCAGGTACTGGCGCCGGTGGTGCGACCAGGTCTCGGGCATGAGAGTGAACGCGAACGCGGTCGGCTGCTGAACTGCACGTCCGCACGCGAGTGCGTAGATCGTGAGCATCGAGTCATCGGACAGTTCGACCCGGCGGCCGAAGAATGTCTCGTTGAGGTAGCCCTCCAGGTTGTCGCGCAACAGGTCGCCGCGATAGAACGCGAGTGCGCCGGAATTGACCAGCACGCCGCCCACCGCTGACATCGACGACCGGTCGACCAGTTGACCGACGACGAACCAGAGGTCGGTGAGCCAGGTGAGCACGTTGACCCGGTTGCGCACGAGGACGACCCCGGCGACAGATTGCACCCGGCGGTCCGCGAACGGCTTGAGCCCCTCGAGGATCGAATCCTGAGTCAGCATCGCATCGGAGTCCACCGTCAGGTAGAAGTCAGCGTCCGGAGTGTCGGCGATGGTCCGGCCCTGCGCGTGACGCTTGCCGGCGTTCGCCTGCCGCGCCCAACGCACCTCGACGCCGGCAGCGGCGCCGGCGTCCACGAACCAGGCGTGCACGTCGTCGTAGTCGACCGTCGAGCCGTCATCGACGACGTACACGCAGTCGGGTTTGCGCTGCTGGTCGAGCAGCGAAGCCAGACACAGTCGCAGTGCGTCAGAGTCCTCGTTGTAGACCGGCACGTTGACGACGAGTCGGGCCGCATCGAGGGCGCGTTGTTGGCGCTTCGTCGTCCGGTAAGGCCGTTCCCAGAAGCACAGAAGCATCTGGAAGACCAACAGGCAGAACGCCACCATGAAGATGCCACTGAACGCGGTGCTCCGACCGTGGGTCAGCGACCAGATGACCTTCACGTGTTCGAGCGCCCAGTAGATCAATGCCGAGAAGACCACGACGGCGCTGAACAACGCCCACCGTCGAGCCAGCCCGACGTCGGTGACCTTCACCGATGCCCTCCCCTCGGCCTAGTTACCGAGCGTTCAGTTCGCGGCCGTGCCGCCAGCCGAGTCGCAGGCTGAGTGCGCCCAATGCGACCAAGGCCGTTGCGGCGGCGACGAGGCCCAGCGGACCGAGTGTCAGTCCACCGAGCGTGATCGCGAAGCCTGTGCTTGCGAGGCCCCCGTAGCTGGTCATCGCGATCACCTCCTTCCTGTTCTCACGTCGTCACCCCGGGTTGGGGAGACGCCTCAGTTCAGCGGCAAGAGCCGCTAGAGGTACTCGACCTGCGCAGCAGGACGGAAATGATGGCGGCAGTCCAGGACGCGCTTGGCGTCAGCCACAAGCTCGTCATCGAACTGTGTGTGGTCGGTGGCGAGCACGACGACGTCGAAGTCGCAGATCGGCCTGCCGTTCTCGGGATTCCAGGCTGTCGCTGGATAGTCAGCGGGATTGACCCACGGGTCGAACACCGACACGTCAGCGCCGCGCTTGTGCAGCAACTCGACCAGGATCACTGCCGGCGACTCGCGCAGGTCAGGTGTGTCGCGCTTGTACGCGACGCCCAGCACCAAGATCCGAGCACCGTTCACCGACAGCCGCGCATTGTTGAGCAGCCGGTCGATCCGGTCGACTACGTGATGTGGCATGTGCGAGTTGACGTCGTTGGCCAGCTCGATGAAGCGGAACGAGTGGCCGAGCTCGCGCTCGACCTGCCACGACAGGTAGGCGGGGTCGATGGGCAGGCAGTGCCCGCCGACGCCCGGTCCGGGATTGAACCGCATGAACCCGTAGGGCTTGGTGTCCGCGGCGTCCAGCACGTCCCACACGGATATTCCCAGTGCCTGGGCGGTCATCGCCATCTCGTTGACCAGCGCGATGTTCACGTGCCGGAACGTGTTCTCCGTGATCTTGGCCAGCTCCGCCGTGACCAGTGATCTGGTCCGGACCGTGCGGTCAACGACGCTGCGGTAGAAGGCATCCACTGCGTCGAGGCAGCACTCGTGCAGGCCGGCGACAAGCTTTGGTGTGTTGTGGACGCCCCAGGTCGCGTTGCCCGGGTCGATGCGCTCAGGGCTGAAGCCGAGATGGAAATCCAACGACGACAGATGCGACGACGTCTCCAGCAATGGCAGCACGACCTGCTCCGTCGTTCCCGGGTAGGAGGTCGACTCGAGGATCACGGTCGCTCCGGGCCGCAGGTACGTCCCGACCACTGCGGTCGCGCTTTCCACATAGGACAGATCCGGTGCGCCGTCCTTCAACGGAGTCGGAACGGTGATCACGGCAACCTCGAACCCGGCAATCACGTGCTCGTCGGTCGAGACCGAGTACCGCCCGGTCGCGAGCGCCTCCGCCAGCGTTGCCGAAGTAATGTCCGGTGTGAACGACTCAGCCGCGTTGAGCGCCTTGACCCGGCGCACGTCGAGATCGAAGCCGACGACATCGTGGCCCGCCTGTACTGCCCGGATTGCGAGCGGAAGGCCTACGTACCCCTGACCGACAATCGCGATCTTCACCGGGCTCAACCCCTACGTCGGGGAGCCGGCGGTGCGACGAGACCGGCATCCTTGCGATGGCGGCCTGCCGGAAAACCGGGTTCGGCGGTGACGAGGACTGGCCTGCTAGGCGCCCGCGGGCCGGATACCGAGTGCCGTCCGGCGTAGCCGCGAACCGGCTCGCCGATCCGTGCGGATTCGTTCGTCAGCAATGGCATAGCCGCGACCCCCCCGATGCAACCGGGTGCGCCACCTGTTGTCGGTCGGTCACGCACTCCGACTTATTTGCCGAGTCATTAGCTTCCAAGGAAATGATCTCGTTAAATGCGTGTGTGCCGTAGGGTCGAAGGTCATCTTCGTTCGTTGATCTTGACCGGTCTCGCGCGGAAGGCCGCAGCTGTCTATGGGGGAGCGGTCGGGGTGAGCTTCATGGTCAGCTTCACCGCTTTGACCGACGACATCCCAGCGGCGTAGAGGGCAGTGCCGATCGACAGCAGCGCGAATCCGAGGATGTGGAAGTGCTGAAGTCCGAGCAGGATCAGCCCGACACGGCCGAGTAGAAAGCCGGGTGTCATAGCCACCGCGCTCACGGCGCCGCTGACAGCGACCCGGCCGAGGGCCTCCCGGGGCGGAAGCTTCTGCGATTTCACCCCGATGATGCGCGCCGGCACCGCGACAAAACTGATCAGCATCACGCCCAACACGGCGCTGAGGACCAAGCTATACACCCAGACGCCGGCGATCCGGGGAACCACGATCGTCGCGAATGCCAGTGCACCGCCCACGACCAGACCCGATGTCAGAATCATCGTCCAGGCTTGGCGAGTCTGCCGGACGGCCGGGGCGATCCTGGGTGGTGGCGGCCCGTCGATAGCGAACGCGAAAACCGCATTGCACCAGAACGCCGCGATACTGACCGCCACCACGGCGGCAGCAATTGCCAGTTGCGCCGCAAAGTGCAGATGTACAAAGGATTGCCTATGAAGTAGATGCCGCTTCAGCTCCCACATTGCCAACCACACCCAGGCAGCAGGAACCAACTGGATCAAAGACAGCCGCCAATTCAGGATGAGCAGCTTGATGCCGCGGAGCAACAACACGATCGTGCCGGCCGCCCACGCCAACGGTGTCAGGATCCGCCTGGACTCGCCGAGTTGCCGGGCGGCCTGCGCCATCGCGACGGGATCGACCTCAGCGATTGCGCGGATGAGTCGGCGAAGCGCCGACAGCCGCCCGGTTCGCGCATCCTTGGCCGCAACTGGCCCCTTAACCGGGTCGGGCCCGGTGGACACACGTTCTTTCGGAACCGGTGACCCAGAGTCCATGTCGACCTCTCAGCAGGGCAGCCGGACCGACACCCAGCCCCGCGCGCAAACGCTCCTATTCCCAACAGGAAGGATGTCCCGCCCGAATCAGGAGATCGGCCGTGGATCTGATAGCCGTCAGCCACCGTCGCAGGTTCATCATGGCTGACCCCGCGTCTCGCCGTCACCCAAGGACGGCCGCCCTACGTCGTACCTGGGGGTTCTTGATCGTCTCTGCTGGATCCGCCACTGCTCGCGGCTTCGCCAGAGATGATCAATATCGTGCCGGCGCCGGCTCCTAACACCGTGTCGGCCGGCTGCCGTACCAGCCATTGCACGGCGCATAGAACGACGCGGGATTTCGCCGTATTTGCTTCGCCAGGACGGGACGAAAGCCTCTGCACACCAGGCGAGGCGGACATACGGTCGTGAGACGGCGACTGCCGAAGGATGGTGTCTGCAATGCCCGCTTCCGCGAACCGCGTGTGGGCGCCTCTCGGAGCGGTCAGCCTCTGCGGCATGCGGGAGGGCCAGGATGGCGCGGGTTCGTGATGTGCTCTATCGCTTCCGGCCCGCGGGTGCGCCGGGTGCGGCAAGCGCTGCCGGCGTGCCGGTCGATCGCGCTGCGTGAGCTGACCATGCTGTCGCCGCGGTTCCTCGACGCCCACCGCAGAACCGGGTCGTGAGCTCATGGCGGTGCTGGCGAGGATTCCACCCGGACGGGCCGGGCGAATGTGGCTGCACCGCCGCCTCGGCACCGCCGAGCGAGGACGCGACCAACTCGATCGCAAGCTGCGCATCCTCATCCCCGAGCAGCAGCGCATGCACATCCTGGCCGACCGCTGCCGTGCGGACTGGTCGGCCGCCTGCACCGAGGCCCGCACCTGGCTGCTGCGCGCGACGCTGCTCGGCGGACAAGACGCCATCCGCAACGCAACCCCGCTCCGACCGGTCGAGGTCGAGGTGCAGTGGACCACGGCCATGGGGCTGCGCTACCCGACCGACGCAACGCCCACCCGTCCAGCCGACGACACGATGTCTCTTCCGGGCAACGCTGCGATCGTCCCCGCCGCCGTCGCCCACCACGCGGCCCCTGCAGGCCGGCATTCGCGTGGCGGCTGCGGAGGAGGCAGTTCGCCTCGTCGAGGCGGAGATCGCGGTCACCCGCCGCCGGCTGCGCGCGCTCGAGAAGCGTTGGCTGCCCTGGCTGCGCGACGCACTCGCCGCCCTCGAAGAGTCGCTCGAGCAGAGCGAGCAGGAGGACGGCATACGGCTGCGACGCGCGGTCGCCGCACAGCCCGATCGGAGGTCCCTGCCGTGATCCAACGAGTGCTACTTGCGGTCGACGACTCACCTGACTCGCTCGCCGCCGCGCGCTTCGCTCTCGAACTTGCCGGCGCACTGCACGCCAGGCTGCGTGTCGTCCACGTCAGTGCCGACCACGTACTCGACGCGGCGCTCGAGGCGGCCAGCCGACGCCCTGCTGCCGGCACGCGACGAGCCCAGGCCGCAGTCTCGATTCTGACCCGTGTCGCCGCTCTGGCCGAGAAAGCCGGCGTCGCCGCCGAGACCGACCTGCTCGCCGGCGACGTCGGGCCCGCCGTCCTCGAAGCTGCACGCCAGTGGCCTGCCGATCTGGTGATCGTCGGCAAATCCGCCCGCGCGGCCAGCGGCGAGCCGTACGTGGGAACGCAGACCCGGCATGTTCTCGAGTTCGCCGACCAGCCGGTGCTCGTTGTGCCGCCCCGACGTCGCGACTGACTGCCTGTCACCTCGACGGGTCTAGGCGGAAGTCGTGACGTCGGAGGACAGTGGTAACGGCTACGGGGGTTGATGCCATGTCCGTCGAGCGCGAGATCAAGCTGATGGCTCCAGACGGTTTCACCTTGCCGGATATGGATGATGTCGCCGGTCTGCGCGCTGCGGCGCCGGTAAGCCTGGTGTTGAATGCGGTCTACTACGACACCAGCGATCTCGCGCTGGCCCGCGTCGGTGCAACGGTGCGCTACCGCACTGGCGAGAATGCCGCCCTGTGGACGGTGAAGCTGCCGGGTGCTGCGGTCGGTGAGCTGCTGGCGCGTCGCGAACTCAGCTTCGAGGGCACCGCGAGCGCGGTACCCGCACAGGTGCGTGACCTGGTGCGCGGATATGTGCAATCCCGCCGATTGCGCAAAGTCGTCAGGCTGCACACGCGGCGAACGCTCATCCGGCTGAGCGACCAGGACAGCACTCACTGTGCAGATCTGGTTGATGACGTCGTGTCCGCCTACGACGGGCGGCGGCAGGTCGCGAGCTTCCACGAGGTCGAAGTGGAGTTCGCCGAAGGCGCAGGGACTCGCAAACAACAGCGGGCCGTCCTCAAGACGCTCACTGCGGCAGGCTGCCGGGCGGAGCCCCCGATGCCCAAGCTGGTGCGGGCGATAGGGGAACGTGCGAGGGCAGCCCCTGACGTGGTCATCGAGCGGTTGGATAGCAAGCCCACGATCGTGGATCTGATCCGCCACGCCCTCGCAGTGTCCGTGGACCGATTACAACGCCACGATGCGGGCGTGCGGTTGGGCCAGGATCCTGAGGACCTACACCAGTTCCGGGTGGCCGCGCGAACGTTGCGCTCGGACCTGCAGACATTCGGCCCTGTTCTCGATGCCGAGTGGGCACGGGCGCTACGCGGCGAGTTGGGTTGGCTGGTCGGCGAGGTCGGCAACGTCCGTGACTTGGATGTACTGGGCGAGCGACTGCGCAGCCTCGCCGAAGGCCTGCCGAGTGAGGACGACACGGGCTGCGACGCGCTGTTCGATCACCTCCGGGAGCAGACCCGGACTGCGCGCGACGCTGCGCTCGCCGCCCTGCGCGGCCATCGCTACAACTCCTTGCTGGAAGCGCTGCTCGCGGCAACAAGAGTTCCCGCCTTCGCCAGCGACAACGATGAGCAGGCCGCACTGCGGGCGCGTCGCATCGTGCACGCCGCGGTGCGACGCCAGTACCGCCGACTGCAACGGGCCGTCGCCGCCTGCTCCGAGGACCCCACCGACGCCGACCTGCACCGAATCCGCATCGCCGCAAAACGCAGCCGCTACGCCATGGAGGCGGCCCGACCGGAGTTCGGCCGACCGGCCACGGCACACGCGGCAGCTCTGGCACGACTGCAGGACGTTCTCGGTGACTGGCACGACGCCACCGTTGCCCAGCAATGGCTGCGCGAGGCAGCCCAGGCCCGCCCGACGTGCGCGGTCGTCGCCGGCCAGCTCATCACAACCGAACGCCAGCGAGCAGCCCGGCTGCGCCACGCCTGGCGGCCCGTCTGGAAGGCCGCCGACGCAAAGGAGCACCGCGCCTGGCTCTAGCAGCTCAACGGTCGTCACAGGTCATCTTGTATTTGCGTTCGGCCACAAAGCCGCGATGCCGGGCCTCGCAATTCTGTCAACCTTCCGCCGGTAATCTTCGTCATTTTCGCCCCGACCGGCCGCCTATGCGGAGCTAATCCATCCGGGGTTGACCGGTCACATCCACGAGGCTAGCGTCCGCGTTTGTTGGCGCTGCAGACGGTCTGCGACGGGGGTCGGCCGACACATCCGCTCCGGGCGAACATTTCATTACATTCTGCCGGGCCGAGGACTCCGCTGGCGCTCTCGCGACGATGGGGGATTCGTGAAATGGTGAACCACAGGCACCGACGCTGGACTGCACTGACCATGGCACTTGCGACGGCCATCTGGCTCGCGATTGCTATGGCGCCGTCTGCTTCGGCGCACGGGTCGAGCGCACTTTACGTGTCGAGTCACGGTTCTGCGGCCAAGTCCGGACATTCGTGTAAGTCGGCGCAGTATTCATCAATAGCGGCTGCAGTTTCCGCAGCGAACCCGTGGAACACCGTGGTCGTGTGTCACGGCACCTATCGCGAGAACGTCCTGATAGCTAAGCCATTGCGGCTCGTCGGCCATGGCGCGACGATTGACGCGACCGGTCTGGAGAACGCAATTCACGTTGTTTCCTCCCATGTAGCGGTTCAGGGTTTCCGACTTGAGAATGCGAACGGTGAGGGGCTTCTTGTCGGCGCCGACACGCAAAACGACATGGCATTACTACCGAAATCAATCGTTGTCAGCGGGGTATCCGTATCCTATGTCGAAGCGGTGCACAACAACCAAGGTTTCAATGGCACCGAGCAGGGTAACTGCGCATACCCCGGCGACTGCGGTGGCGGCATTCACTTCAACGTGGTGGCCTGGTCCTCAATCCGGAATTCGGTAGTCTCCGACAATGCCGACGGCATACTTCTCACCGACGACTATGGGCCGACCTCGCACAACTCGATGAGTAACAACATCGTCAATGACAACACGACCGAGTGTGGCATTGTGCTCGCATCGCACAACGGCGGAGCGGTCAGTTTCGATCCCAACACATTTGCGCTCACCGGTCGCAACCCGTCTGTCGGCGGTATTTTCGACAACGTAATCCGCGACAATGTGACCAACCGAAATGGCACGGCGAAGGCGCCACCGGAGTTCGGCGGCGGCGGCAGCGGATCGGGCATCGGCATCTTCGGCGCGTTCCCGGGCACCGGCGCCTACGACAACCTCGTCAAGCACAACTACGCGAAGGGCAACGGACTGGCGGGCTTCACGATTCACGCTCACGTGCCCGGGGGCGAGGACGTCAGCGGCAACGCGATCGTCGACAACACCTTCGACACGAACAACGTCGGAGGCGACGGGTTCGACGGGCCTCCCGGACCGACCGACTTCCAGACGACCGGCATCGCGGTCTACTCCGCGGCGTTGGTGCACATGACGATCCGCGACAACAAGATCCGCAACAACGCGATTGGCATCTGGCTCAGCAACACGGTGACCGCGAAGGGATTGCACGACAACAAGTTCCGCAACGTCACGACCAGAATCGTGCGGGGCTGAGGGTCGCGGGCGGCCCGCGTTCTTGCCGGGCCGCCCGCTCCAACCGGGGTGCGACGGCGGCCAGTGCTCGTCGAGCTACGAAGGGTGGCTCGCAAGCGCAAGGCACGCCAGGTTCGGTCAGGTTTGACAGGTCCTTGGTCTCTGTTGCACTTTGTGATGGAAGCAGAGCATGACGGTATGGGACGCATGCGGCGGGTCGGTGGTCTCAGCTTCCCAGGTCTGATCGCGCATAACGTCGGTGTGCGCAAGTTGCGCCTCGTCCTTGCCTCGCTCGCCGTTGCCGTCGGCGTGATGACGGTCGTGACGTTCAGCATCGTCAACCACAGCGTGCGGGCAAGCGCATTGGCGATCATGCAGACTGGGCGCGCAGATTTCACCATCGCCCAGAAGGGCGTGTCGGACCTGCTCGACAGCAACGTCGACGACCCGACGCTTCGCCGGATCAGTAGCGATCCGCAGATCGGTGCCGCGACCGGAATCCTGATCGGCACCACCAAGCTGGACGCGAAGAATCCGCTGTTCCTGGAGATCGGGATCAAGCCGGACGAGCTCGCCAACTTCGGCGTCACAGTCGTGTCCGGACAGGCGTTCGCGCCGGATGTGGCCGACCAGTTGATGCTGGGCTGGCGAGCAGCGAGCAATCTCGGCAAGCACGTCGGCGACTCCATCAAGATCGACCAGACGACCTACCACGTGGTCGGGATCTACTCCACCGGGCAGGCCCTCGGCGACACCGGCGCGATGTTGCCACTCATTCCCTTCCAGGCAGCGCAACGCCAGCCGAATGAGCTGACTCTGGTCTTCGTGCAGGTGCGGCCCGGCACTGACATCCCGGGGTTGCGGTCGCGCATCGAGGCTGACTATCCGCAACTGGTCACGGTCCGCACCGCAACCGACTTCGGCCGCGCGGACCGGAGCATGTCGCTGATCAACGCGATCGACCGAGGCAGCGGCATCCTCGCGATCCTGGTCGGGGCGATCATCGTGATGACGACCATGACGATGACGTTCATCGAGCGCACCCGGGAGTTCGGAGTGCTCGCCGCGATCGGCTGGTCGCGGTTGCGCATCATGGGCATGGTCATCGCCGAGGCACTGTGCATCGGACTGCTCGGCGCCGCCGGCGGGGTGGTTCTCTCCTTCGCCGCAACGCAGATCATCGGCCAGCTACCGAGCCTGGTCGGCATCCTGCATCCGGACTACACCGCCAGTGCGTTCTGGCGCGCTCTCTACACCGCAGGCGCGATGAGCCTGCTGGGCGGCGCCTATCCGGCTGCACGCGCGGCGCGCCTGTCCCCGCTGGAGGCGTTGCGCCATGAGTGAGCCGACCGGCGTGGCCGTCTGCTTCCGGGACGTGCACAAATACTTCGACAAGGGAGTCGTGCGCGCGCTCGACGGCGTCAATCTGACCGTTCAGCGTGGGGAGTGGATTTCGGTTACCGGTCCGTCCGGCTGCGGCAAGTCGACCTTGCTGCATCTGCTGGCCGCTCTGGACCGGCCGACCTCGGGCACGGTTGAGGTATTTGGCCAGGATCTCGCGACCTTGCGCAGCCCGGCGGCGTTTCGCCGCAGCAGTGTCGGGCTCGTCTTCCAGTTGCACAACCTGCTGCCGCAACTCAGCGCGGCGAACAACGTCGAGATCGCAATGTTCGGGCAGCGACGCCGTCGCGGCGAACGGCGTGAGCGTGCTGACCGGTTGCTGGCCGACGTCGACCTGGTCGGCCGGGAGTCGCGTCCGCCGACCCGGCTCTCCGGCGGAGAGCGGCAGCGAGTCGCGATCGCCCGTGCGCTGGCGAACGAGCCACCGCTACTGCTGGCCGACGAGCCGACCGGAAACCTCGATACCGCCTCCGTCGATCTCGTAATCGACCTGGTTCAGCGGCTACGCCGCGCGCGCCCCGAACTCACGGTGGTCATGGTTACCCACGATCCCCGAGTCGCGGCCGCTGCCGACCGGATCGTGCACATGCGTGATGGCCGCATCGTTGGCGACGAGTTGGAGCAGTCCGAACCGGCCGAACTGTCAGCCACTGGCGAACGCGACCCGGGCGTCGACCTCCTCGGTCGGTGAGAGTGACGCCTGGGTCACCGACACCAGACATGGCTGCTGCTTGCTGCACACAACGTTGTTGGCGCCGAACGGGCCACGCAGCACCCGCAGTTGCGTGCTGATCCGGCCATTCGGGTCCGACGTGGCCGACTGCATGCCGCTCAGATTGCAGTCGCCAGGTCCGGTGTTCGTGCCCTTGTCCGCGCACTGGATCACCTGCAGCGCCTCGCCGGGGCTGAACCCGGTGGCCGCGACCCGGATGTCTTGCTTGTCGTGCAAGCCCGTCGAAGGCGTCACAATCAGCTTCGGATGAACTGTGGGTGTCGACGACGTCGGAGAAGGCGACGGCGACCGTGTGGCGTGGAAGTTGCTGGTAAGTGGCGCCGTCGGCGCCCGAACGACGTTGGGGGAGTTGCCACCGCACGCAGTCAGCGTGGCACCGGCGACCACGGTCGCCGTCACCAGCTGGATGTAGCGAATGGTCGAGTTGCCGTTCACTGGTCTGCTCCCATTCTCGACCGGGCGCGCGCGTGCCCTGTGACTCACACGCTCGGCGTCACGACAGCCCGGGGGTAGAGCGGAAAGTCCCAACCGCACCAACGGGCGCCGAGTGCCCCGCGCTCAGGAAGGCCATTCACGGTGGTGAGACCTCAGTCCTATTTCGCTGGGACCAAGGCCACTTGTCACCCACTCAGCCCGACACAAGAGTCGATTGTGTAAGGGAAACCTCGGCCGTACCCCGGAGGTGGAGGCGGTGCGCTGTGGCTCTTGGTCTTGTTTGAACAGCGACGCGCGACGGAGGGTTCCCCTCCGGGATCGGACCGAGGCAATGTCGCTCAGATCGGGGAGATCATCATGAGTGACATCGACATCGGCGTCACCGACGGGGTGCTGCACGTACAGGCACGCCGTGAGGAGCGCACGGAGGAAGAGCGTCCGAGCGGCTACCACTCCGAGTTCCACTACGGCACCTTCGAGCGCCGCATCCGGTTGCCCGAAGGCGCGACGGACAGCGACGTGAAGGCGAGCTACAAGGACGGCATCCTCGAGGTCCGCGTCCCGATACCGAAGACCGAGGAGAAGACACCGACGAAGGTGCCCATCGAGCACAGCTGAAGTACGGCGATCGGCCAGGTCTACTGGAATGCCGAGCGGATGTCCTGCTCGGTGGCGGTCTCGGAGACGATGAGCAATTCGTCGCCGGCCTGGAGGCGGAATGCCTGGTCGGGGACGATGGGCTCATGCCGGCGCACGACGGCAGCGACGATCGAACCGTGCGGTAGCTCGATCTCGCCGATGCGGCGCCCGGCTGCCCGGGACGACTCATCGATCGCGGTCTCGATCAGATTGACCCCGGCCTTGGCCAGACGCAGCAGCGCCACGGTGTTCGTCACACCGGCGGCTTCTTCGACCAGTGACACCAGGGGCATCGCCGCGGGTACGGCGACGTCGACACCCCAGTGCTCGTCGAAGAGCCAGGTGTTGTCGGCGTCGTTGACCCGCGCGACCACGCGCGGCACTGCGAACTGCCGTTTCGCGAGCAGGCTGATCACCAGGTTGTCCTCATCGTCGCCGGTGGCCGAGATGAGCAGGTCGGCGTTGAGCGCGCCGGACTCCTCCAAGATCGCGGGTTCGCACGCGTCACCGGGCATTGACCGGACCTGCAGCGTAAGGGTGACCTCGGCGAGGCGGACTTCGTCCTGATCGATGAGGGTGATCTCGTTGCCGGCCGCGAGGAGCACGTGGGCTATCTGCGCGCCGAGCCGGCCCGCGCCGGCGATGACGACCTTCATGTGCCCAGCTCCTTGTTGAGGAAGCTCCGCAGCCGGGTGAGTGCGGTGGAGGCGACCGCGAATGTGACCAGGTCGCCCGGTGCGACGATGGTTGCCGGTTCGGGGATGAACGAGCGCCCGGCGCGAGTCACCTCGACGACGCGGATCTCGGCGTGCACTTCGAGATCGTGTACCGGGCGTCCAGTCAGGTAATCGGGCAACACCGAGCGCACCAGCAGGGTCTCGCCGTTGCCGAAGGTGAGCTCGGGCTGCAGATGGCGATGCAGCAACATCTGGTGGATCTGGCCAACTGTCCATACCACGCTGGCGACCGTGGGGATGCCGAGTTGGCGGTAGATGTCGGCGCGCCGTGGCTCGTAGATGCGGGCGACGACGAGCGGCACCCGGTACACGTCCTTGGCGGTCCGCGCGGCGACGATGTTCGAGTTGTCGCCGGAGGTCACCGCCACGAACGCCTCGACTTCCCGGACGCCGGCGCCTTCGAGCACCGTCCTGTTGTATCCGTTGCCCGGGTGCCACGAGCCGGCGAAATTGGCGGGCAGCAGTTGGCGGCTCTTCGGGTTGCGATCCACCACGCGCACGTCGTGTCCCTCGCTGGTGAGCCTGATTGCGAGCAATGAGCCGACGCGGCCGCATCCGATCACGATGACTTTCATGTGATGCCGCCTCTCGTGGGCACGGTCTCGCGTGCCTCGCTGGCCATGGGGATCTCGTGGCGGCGTAGCAGCCACTTTCTTGTCTCGTCCGCGATGAGTAGGAGCAACCCGAACCCGATGAGCACCAGCCAGTCGAGCGCCGACAGCGGTGCGGTGTTGAAGACTGACTGCAGCACCGGAACGTAGCTGATCGCGGCCATGATGCCGACGCCGACGAACTCAGCGATGATCAGCCATGGGTTGGACAGCAGGCCGACCTGGAACACGCTGTGCCGGTCGCTTCGCACGGTGAACCCGTTGAAGAACTGGCTCACCACGATCCCGGCCTGGACCATCGTGATCGCTTCCCGGTAGGCCGGGGTCGACGTGGTGAAGTCCGAGAACGGCAATCCGGAGGATTCGATACGCCAGAAGAACGCCACGCACACGCCGATGGACTGCACGGTGCCCAGGAACAGGAATCTGCGCACCAATGCCGAAGAGAACAGCGGCTCACGGCGCGAGCGCGGCGGACGGTTCATGACGTCGCGCTCGGGCGGCTCCGCACCGAGCGCCAACGCAGGCAGCACATCCGAGCCGAGGTCGATCGCGAGCACCTGAATGGCGGTGATCGGCACCAGCGGGAACCCGACGAAGGTCGCGGCCAGGATGGGTGCCAGTTCGGCGATGTTGTGGCTGAACAGGTAGATCAGGAACTTGCGGATGTTCTGATACACCGAGCGGCCGAGTCGCACAGCCGCCGCGATCGCGGCGAAGGAGTCATCGAGCAGCACGATGACGGCTGCCTCGCGGGCGACGTCAGTACCGGAGCGGCCCATGGCAACGCCGATGTCGGCGCGCTTGAGGGCCGGCGCGTCATTGGCGCCGTCGCCGGTCACCGCCACGACCTCGCCGGCGCGCTGCAGCGAGGCCACCACGCGCATCTTGTGCTCCGGGCTGACGCGGCAGAACAGCAACTCGACGGGATCGGCGAGCACGTGATCGAGCTCTGGGTCGTCCAGCTCGGCCAGTTGGGTGCCCGTGAGCACCCGCGGCGCGCCGGTACCGCGGACGATGCCGACCTGCCGGGCGACGGCCTCGGCGGTCAGCGCATGGTCGCCGGTCACCATGACGATGCGGATCCCGGCCCGCCGGCAGGCCCGGACCGCGTCGGTGACCTCCGGCCTTGGCGGGTCGAGCATGCCGACCAGTCCGCACAAGGTCAGGCCACATTCGGCATCCGATTGCGAGACGTCCTGGCCGTCGACCGTGCGATATGCAACCGCGAGCACTCGCAGTCCGGGACGGGCCATCGCATCGTTTGCCTCGATCACGTCTGCGCGCAGCGTGTCGTCAAGCGGCTGGACGGCACCGGCCCACTCGATGCTGGTGCAGCGCGCGAGCAATTCCTGGGGCGCGCCTTTGACGTATGCCTCGTAGCCACCCTCGACGCGATGAATCGTGCTCATCAGCTTGCGGGCGGAGTCGAACGGGAACTCAGCCACCCGCGGCGTCGTAAGCTCCTCTGCCGCCGGATCGAGGCCTGCCTTCGCCGCCGCGACGAGCAGCGCCCCCTCGGTCGTATCGCCGAGCACGCGCCATCCGTCGTGCTCGGACGGAGGCACCAGCCGGGCGTTGCTGCACAGCGCAGCCAACCGCAACAGCGGCCGCACCGGCACCGGGTCGGCGACGTCGCCCTCCGGCGCGTAGCCGATCCCACCAACAGCATGCACTCTGCCCGCCGCCCACACCTGGGTCACGGTCATCTCGGCCTGGGTCAGGGTGCCGGTCTTGTCGGTGCAGATGACGGTCGTCGAACCGAGCGCCTCCACGGCGAGCAGCTTCTTCACCACTGCGTGGTAGACCGCCATGCGCCGCACACCGATCGCCAGCGACACCGACAAGGTGGCCGGCAAACCCTCGGGGACCAGCGCCACCATGACCCCTAACGCGAAGACGAACGACGTCACCACGGGCTGGTCGGCCGGCAAACGGAGCAGGAACACCAACGCGCCGATGCCCACCGCCGCCGCCGACACCCGTCGCGCCATCACCGCAACCTGCTTCTGCAGCGGGCTTTTCTGGGTCGGGGCCTGCATGGTCAGGCCGAAGATCCGCCCGAACTGGGTATGCGCACCGGTCATGACGACGACCGCCTTGGCACTGCCCACCGCGACCGTCGTTCCCATGAACACGAGATTGTGGGCATCCAGAGCAGGGACGTTCGGGCCGGTCGCCTCGGCGTTTCGGCCGACCGGAGCGCTCTCTCCGGTCAGTGCCGCGTTGTTGACCGAAAACGAATGGGCCTCGACCAGCCGGCAGTCCGCGGGCACCGCGTCGCCCGCATCGAGCAGGACGACGTCGCCGGGCAGGAGCGCCGCCCCGAGCAGCTCTTGCCGGATGCCGTCACGCAGCACCCGGCAGGTTCGCGGCACCATGGCCACAAGCGCCTGCGCGGTACGTTCGGCCGAGTACTCCTGAGCGAAGCCGATCCCCGCGTTCAGCACCACCACGCACAGGATCGCGATACTCAGCTGCAGATTGCCGATGTCTGGCGGGTTCCCGAGCAGGTAGGCGAGCAAGGTGATCGCGGAGGCGATCAGCAGCACGATCGCGAACAGATCGGTGAACTGGGCCGCGAAGCGCAGCCACAGGGGTCGACGCCGCGGCGGCGGCAACTCATTCCTGCCGTAGCGCGTGAGCCGATCGGCTGCCTCAGCCGAAGTCAGTCCACGACGCGACGAGCCCAGAGCATCGAACACATCGCCCGCGGCAATCGTTTGGATGACCCGCGCGTCCGCGGAAACCTCGCGTGATGCGGACGCGACATCGGCACCGGGCCCCATAGTGCCTCCCGGGCCCGCCAGTCCGTGCGACTCGCCGGCGCGGCTCGCCGCGTCGTGCATCACCGGCCCATCCGAAGTCGCCTCAAGTCAAGGACCCTCCCGCACTGTGACCGCCGGACGCCACACGCTTACCCGACTCGACTGTCCCCTGGCGAGCACCCTCCGAAAAGGGCACAAGGTCACCCATCCGATCAACGGCGTATCCGGCCGTGATGCCCTGTCGGCTGAGTGGCTAACCTCTAATTACATCTTGACGAGTTAGGCAATGCCTGGTTAAGGTTCTAACTATCAAAAACGTTCAAAGGAGTTAGGCGTCATGATTCAGATCGGCCGCCGTCGCGCCAAGCGGCAACCCGCGCAGCACACGACCAGCAATGGGCATCGGATCGCATCTGTCGATGACGCCGAGTCCGCGCCGGACGCGTTCGCCGTCAGTCCAGCGATCGGACCCGTGCCGGCCATCTACGTCCCCAAGGTCATGTACGGCCGTCGAGGGGGCGTGTCACATTCGACGCGTCGGAAGGCTCACTTCCATGAGCCTCGGCGATGGGATGGGGTGACCGATGGACGAGACCGACTGGCTGGCGGAGCGCTTCGAGGCGCACCGGCCCCGGCTGCGGGCGGTGGCGTATCGGATGCTCGGCTCGCTGGCCGAGGCCGATGACGCCGTCCAGGACGCCTGGTTGCGGTTGAGCCGTTCCGCGGCGGATCAGATCGACAACCTCGGCGGATGGCTGACCACCGTCGTCGCCCGCGAATGCCTGCACGCGCTGCGTTCGCGCCGGCACCGCCGGGAGGAGTCGTTCGGCGCGCATCTGCCTGACCCGGTCGTCATCGCGGACGGGAACCTCGACCCGGAGCAGGAGGCGTTGCTGGCCGATTCGGTGGGCCTGGCCATGCTCGTCGTGCTCGACTCCCTGACCCCGGCCGAGCGGTTGGCGTTCGTGCTCCACGACATGTTCGAGCTGCCCTTCGACGAGATCGCCGGCATGGTGGGTCGCAGTCCGGCCGCCGCGCGGCAACTGGCCAGCCGGGCGAGGCGCCGCGTGAACGGCGCCGAGATCCCGGCCCCCGATCCGGACCTGGCGCGTCAGCGGCAGGTGGTCGACGCCTTCTTCGCGGCGGCGCGGGCCGGCGACTTCGACGCGCTCGTCCAGATCCTCGACCCCGACGTCGTCGTGCGCGCCGACTTCGGGGCCGGGCGGCCGCCGGCTCTCATCCGCGGCGTGCAGGCCGTGGCCAAGCTGGCCCGCGCCCCGCGCGGTGCCCAACTGCACCCGGCGCTGGTCAACGGCACCGTCGGAACGGTGATCACCCTGGACGGGCAGCCGCTCTGCGTCCTGGCCTTCACGGTCGTCAACGGCAAGATCGTCGAGATCGACGGAATCCGCGACCCTGACCGCGTCCGCCGGGTCGCGGCCGACATCCTCGGCGAAGGACCTGCATCAGCCCGCGGAACACGCCACGCAACGCCCGCGTGAACCACGTCCCAGGTCGCATCAGCTAGGCGACGCTGCGCTCGCCGGCGTCGAACAGCGCGGCCGTGCGCTGTGCGCTGCCCAGCGCACGGCACCCGGTGCTGAGCAGCCCCAGGACCAGGATGCCGACGCCGAGCCCCACCACCAGCCACCACACTTCGTGCTCCGCGCTGGTGTACGCCGTCCCGCCGCGGGCCAGGGCCGACCCGACGATCGTTCCGGATATGGCGACGCCCAGGGTGGTGCCGGTCTGCCGGCCGGCGGAGGCCAACGACGCGGCGACCCCGGCCATCGAGCGGGGCATTCCGGAGACTGCCGTGTTGGTGATCGGCGGGTTGACGGTGCCGAGGAAGATGCCGAACAGAACGTAGATCGCGAGCACGGCCGGCAGCGGGGTGGCCGGCCCGAGCCAGATCGACGCGCCGCCGCCCAGCGCCAACGCTGCCCCGGCGACGACCAGCGGCTGTCGAGGACCGCGTGCGCCGACCAGTCGGCCGGTGAACGGCGAGAGCACCACGACCAGCACCCCGACCGGGAGCAGGCACAGCCCGGCCGTCAGCGCCGACATGCCGCGCACGTCCTGCAGGTACTGGGTGGTCACGAACAGGAACGCGCTGAACCCGAACAAGGCCCACAGCGCCATCAGGATCGCCGAGCTGAACGGCACGCTGCGAAATAGGCGCAGCTCCAGCAGCGGGTCGGTCCGGCGCGGTTCGTAGCTGACGATGCCCAGCGCGCTGAGCACGGCGACGGCGAGCAGGATCAGGATTACCGGCGAGGTCCAGCCCAGCCACTTGGACTCGATGATCGCGTAGACGACGCTGCCCAGCATCAGGATCATCAGGGTCTGGCCCACCGGGTCGAACCGGCGGGCCCGGGCGGCGCGCGACTCGGGCACGAACAGTGCGGTGCACACGATCGCGGCGGCGACGATCGGCACGTTGATCCAGAAGATGGAATGCCAGCCGAAGCCGTCGACCAGCGCGCCCCCGAGGATCGGACCGAGCGCCAGCGACAGGCCGGTCACCGAACCGAAGACTCCGATGGCCCGGGCCCGCTCGGCCGGGTCGGTGAAGGTGTTCGCAACGATCGCCATCGCCACCGGATTGAGCATCGTGCCGCCGACCGCCTGCAGCGCACGCGCCCCGATCAGCCACCCGATGCCCGGCGCCAGGCCGCACAGCAGCGAGCCCATCCCGAAGATGGTGAGGCCGACCTGGAAGATGCGCCGACGGCCGACCCGGTCGGCGGTGGACCCGGCCAGTACCAGGAAGCTGGCCAGCACCAGGGTGTACGCGTCGACCGTCCACTGCAGGCCGGACACCGACGTGTGCAGGTTGGCTCGGATCGCGGGCAGCGCGACGTTGACGATCGAGATGTCCATGACCACGACGATCATGCTGGCGCAGCAGATCGCGAGCACCAGGAATCGGCGGCGTCGGCTCAGTTCGCTGGCCATGGTCTTCTGCAGCGTCAAAGAACTCATGACAACGACGCTAGGATTTAGAGCATGCTCGAAGTCAAACCGCGGCCGGAGCCTGCTCACTGCGACCCGCCTACCGGCATCAGCATTGCGGAGGCCGCCCGCCGCACGGGCGTCAGCGTGCACACGCTGCGGTACTACGAACGCGTCGGCCTGGTCGTCACCGCCGTCGACCGCACAGCGGGCGGGCGCCGGCGCTACCACCAGCTCGATCTCGAGTGGATCACCGTCTGCACCAGACTGCGGGCCACCGGCATGCCCATCAAGACCATCCGCCGCTACGCCCAACTCGTGTCCGCCGGGCACGGCAACGAACAGGAACGCCTTGCCCTCATGGAGGCCCACCGCGCCGACGTGATCGCCAAGCTCGCCGAGGTACAGGAAAACCTCAAGATGATCGACCACAAGATCGACGTCTACCGAGGCCGGCTCGCCGCCGGCGACGCCGACCAGCTATGGGCACCCAACCGCCAGGCGGCTGCCCGCTGAGCATCCCCGGGCCGCTACTGGGGCAGCGGGATGAACCGTCGCAGTTTGCCGGATGCCGCATGACGTTCGAGCCGATCAACTGGACGGATCTGCACCTGCGGGTCGGCCAGCCCGTGGTGGCCCAGGGCACCGATGAGCGACGACGTCAGCGACGCCAGGTCGGGTGATCCGACGACGAGGATCTCGGCTCCGGCCGGCGTCTGGCGCACCTGGTATTCGGAGACGCTTGGATCTGTGCCGAGGACGTGGCGGAACACGCCGGCCGGGATCGTGCAGGCGCGATAGCGAAAGTCGTCGTCGCGGCGTCCGGCGATGTCGGCCAACCGGGCGAACGCGCTCCCGCAGTCACACCTCCCGGGAAGGAGCGCGACCTGGTCGCCCAGGTCGTAGCGGATGAACGGGAACGCCCGGTTGCCGAGTCCGGTCGCCAGCGTCCGCGCGGCCGGCTGGTCTGCGGCGACCGGCACTCCGGCGTCGTCGACTCGTTCCAGAACGACTTCGTCCTCGCAGATGTGCAGTCCCTCGCCGCGGCCGCAGCCGACCGCCTGGACCCCGATCTCGGTCGATCCCCACAGGTTGTGGATCGGCACGTTCCACGCGGCGCGAATCGCGCTGCGATCGTCCTCGGTAAGGGGCTCGGAGTTCGTGCTCACCCGCACCGGGCGGATTGCCAGCTGTCCGCTCAATGCGGCGCGGGCGAGGCGTCCCACCACGGACGGGTATCCGACCAGGTGGGTGGGCTGGGCTGCGGCGACCGCGGCCAGCACCTCGTCGAACGGCGCGCCGGCCGGTATCACGACCGTGTCCATCCCGTCCGCGCTCGGCACGTCGAACAGGGGCGTGCTCGCATGTGGCGGCATGCCGGCCTCCAGCACCGCAAGCCGCGCCCGGCCGCGCCGCGACAGCCCGCGCTGTTCCTCGCTGGCCTGGATCCGCCAGGCCAGGCAGGCGCTCACCACGTACAGGTCCCAGTCCCATACGTACACGCCGCGAACGCCGCTCGACCCACCGGAGCTGAAGATCTGCTGGCCGCCCTGGGTGTAGCTGAACCACTGTTGCTGCGCCAGGGTGCGTTCGGCCGTCTTTCGGTCGAGGCCGGGAACCGTCACGATCGAGTCCCACTCGTCCTGGGCCTCGCGCTTGGTCATCGGGGGCAGCCGGGCCAGGTCGGCAACCGTGGCTGAGCTCGGATCCAGATCGCGCATCCGCGCCGCGTGAAACGGTGACCGCTCGCGCGCATAGGACAGCAACGCTCGCAGCCGCGCGTCGCGGTAGCGCTCAATCTGCTCCCGCGACCATTCGAGCCGCGCAACGTGATCGGCGAGCGCCGCCTGCACCGCGCTCAGGTGAGCGGCACGCAGCCGCTCATAGTCCATCCGCGCAACCCGCTCGCTCATTGCCGACTCCCCGTTCGGGAGTCTCGCACACAGATCCTCCGGCCGGGTCGCTCCACGTTGACATCTCACCGAATGACCGTCAGGTGAACGTCGTGCCCTTATCGGCCGGATGCGCCCCAGGATTGGGTTGGTGCGGGCTACGCTCGCGCTCGTATCAGCCGGGGGTGGACAAGCATGATCACTGCAGACCTTCTCGTCGTGGGAGCGGGTCCGTACGCATTGTCGACGGCCGGCTTGGCTCGCGAACGTGGCATCGACACGGTGGTCGTCGGCAGTCCGATGGGGTTCTGGCGGAAGAACATGCCGCAGGGAATGTTCCTTCGCTCCGGTCCGGACTGGCACCTCGACGCCGGCGGGGTCCACACGCTCAGGGCGTTTCTGGAGGATCGGTCGATCACCCAGGTCGATCCGATTCCGGTCGGCGTATTTCTCGACTACGCCGAATGGTTCCAGCGGGTCAAGGGCATCAAGGTGCACGACGAGCTTGTCGTCGACATCGCGAGGAGCGACGGCCGATTCGAGGCGACGCTCGCCGGTGGCGAGCGCGTTGTCGCCGACGCCGTCGTAGCGGCTCCTGGTGTCGGGTATTACCCGAACTTCCCGGACTGGGCATTGTCGGTTCCGCCGGGCCGGGCGGCCCACACGTGCGATCTCGTGCGTTTCGACGAACTCATGGGAGCACGGATCCTCATCGTCGGCGGCCGGCAAAGTGCCTACGAGTGGGCGGCGCTTCTGCGCGAGCACGGGGCGGAACGCATCGACCTCGTCCACCGCCACGACGTCCCACGATTCGCCCGTGCGGACTGGGGATTCGTCGATGCCCATGTCGAGAGCACGATGCGGATTCCGGGCTACTGGCGCAATCTCGCGCAGGCGGACCGGGACGCGATCGGCCTGCGGTTCTGGGAAGTGGGACGGCTGACGTTGGAGGAGTGGCTCGTCGCCAGACTCGACTGGGCCGGCATTCACCGCTGGCCCGGCACCGAGGTCGCCGAGGTCAGCTCTGCCGGGTCGGGCGAGCTGCGCGTGCTGTTGTCGAACTCCGAACGCCTCACCGTGGACCGCATCGTCTTCGCGTCGGGCTATCGCGCCGATCTCGCGCGTGTGCCCTACCTTGCGAACCTCATCGACCGCATCGACGTCACAGACGGCTATCCCGACCTCGACGAGGCGTTCGGGACCAGCGTCGCGGGCCTCTACGTCACCGGCTCTTCGGCAACCAGGGACTTCGGCCCGTTCTTCGGATTCGTACGCGCCGCGCCGGCGGCAGCCACTCTCATCGTGCGCGATCTGCTGTCGCGACGCTGAGCAGGCTCAACGATCCTCGGCCGGGCCGCTCGAGGTGCCGTGGCGTTCGAGCGCCCTGGTCTCGCGGATGAGCCAGGCCAGGGCCACGGCGAGCATCCCCGCCGCCACGGCCACGGCCGACATGTGCAGGTGCCGGGTAATGACGGCACCGGCGATCGCACCGGCCACGAAGGCGAGCACCACGGCGGTGAACCGTCCGGCGCGGCGAGCCGATCCGCGGTCCCGGGCGGTCAGCCAGCGATGGGCCGCGACGGCGAGCGAGCGCAAGTTACCGGACGCCAACAGCGTGGTGTAGGGAGCGTCGACGAGCGTGCGGAACGTCGCGAACTGCACCGCGGCGACGAATGACACCGTCACGGTCACGACTGCCGTGGGTGTGCCGTCGGGAAGTGCGGCGATGATCGCGAGCAGCACCACCTCGGCCCCCAAGGCGATCCGCAGGGGCCGGTGCAGCAACCGACGCGCTGCCGGTGTGCCCAGCGTCTCGGCAACGACCACCCCGAACAGGAACGCGACGATCGGCGGCAGCCGCGACGCCGCATCGGCCCAGTGCCGCGCCGACACGTCCACCGCGCCGAGCACGACGTTGCCGGTCTGGGCGTTGGCGAAGATCCGGTGCTGCACGAAGGTGTACGCGTCGAGATAGCCGCCCACCGCGGCGAGCAGCATGCCCAACCCGGCAGACTCTGACCGAGTCCTGATTCCCGTCATCGCGAGGAAGCCTAGGACGCAATGTGGCGCCGACCGGTCGTCGCCGCGCGCACGCATCCCTCTGGATGCTGTGGCACGTGATGCGGTCGGGATTTTGGTCGGTCAGATGGTGTTAGTCGGGATGCTCATGATCGGTCGGTCGCTGCGGCGGAGATCGACCGCGTGACGGGCGAGCTGATGTGGGCGTGATTGACACCTACGCATGATCACGTCCGGTCGTGGCTGGCAGAGCGGGCCGGGCTGGTCGCGGTGGCCAATGAGGCGGGCCCGACCGGGGTCGGGTTGTATCGGACGCAGCTCGAGGCGGGGATCCGGTGTGTGGTGGCGGCGTCGAAGCCCCTGCGCCCGCACCAAGGCGCAGCAGCGAAGCCGAAAGGCACCCGCCCCGACCGATCGTGGCGGGCGCCTCTCCTTGTTCCTTGACACCCGTCACGCCATATCAGAACGGGGGCGGATCTGGGTCGGCGTCGACGGTTCGGGGTCGGCTGGTGTCGACGGGTCGGTCGGGTGGTCGTGTTTCGTAGTGGTGGGTGGTGGGGCTGGTCCAGCGGTAGCTGCCGTTGGTGGTTCTATCCAGGTGCCAGTCGGCCTCGTGCTTGAGTCGGTGGTGGCGTCGGCACAGGGCTGCCAGGTTCTCCGGCTTGGTTGATCCGCCTTTGGTGTGGGCGATGCGGTGGTCGATGTCGCAGCGGGCGGCGTTTCGTGAGCATCCGGGGAAGACGCAGGTCTGGTCGCGGGCGATGACGAAGTCGGCGAGATTCTTGGGTGGTCGGTAGGTGGTGTGTCCGTAGTCGAGCAGGGTGTTGGTGACGGGGTCGGTGAGCAGCCGGCGCCAGGTGCCGGTTTCGTCGGCGGCGAGGCGGCGCGCGACGGATGCGGGGATGGGTCCGTGCCCGGCCAGTTCGCCGGGTTGCTCGTCGACGCCGAGCAGGGTCGACAGCGCGAGGGTGACCTGGATCGAGGGCCGCATCCCCTGTGCCTTCGGCAGCAGCGGATCGTGCAACGCCGCCACACCCAGATCCACCAGGGCATCGGCGCGGCGCTGATCCGTCGTACGCGGATCGGTGCCGGAGGTGACCGAGGCCAGGCAGTCGACCGCGGCCATGACCGCGGCGGCGCCCTCGGCGGGAAGGAGGGCCCACAGTTCGGCCATGCCGTCATCCCGGGCAGTTACGCACACGCGGCGTTCGGTCATCGCCTGCGCGCGCTGTTGTTCGACCCGGGCCGGGTTCAGGGCGTGTACGGCGCGGCGCAGCGAGCGTTTGAACTCGGCCAGCGTCTGCCCGTTCGCGCGGCGCAGCGCCCGCGCCTGCACCGCGACCGCGGTCTGGTCGTCCAGTCCGTAGGTGGCTTCGGCGAGGGTCATCGCGTGCAGGTAGCTGATCCGGCCTCGGCGTAACGCCCGCCCCGTCTCAGCGAGCGTCCCGGTCAAGGTTTCGGCGACGGCGAGGCGGCGTTGCGTGGTCACCGTCGACAAGCGCAGCGCGCACCCGACCTCTTCGCGGACCCACCGATCGTCAGACCGATCGTCAGCAGCTATTTCCGCTAGTACCTGAGCCTGCATCCCAGCCAGCCAGGCCAGGTGCCGTTCCAATGCGACCAGCGCATCGACCCGCCCACCTGGCGACAACCCGGTCGGGTCGAGCACCGACAACGCCGCCACCGCATCCGGTCCAGGCGCTTCAGCCGCGAGCGACGCCGCGGCCTGATCGGGATCATCGGTGATCTCCGCGAGACTCAACGGCGGCGGCGCGGCGGGCGGCTGCCACTCGTCAACCTCGAACATGCGTGCGACTCTACCGCAATGGATGATCACTCGTCGAGCCAGAATCAGCCTATCGGGTAGGAACGTTCGATGCGGGCGTGGGCGACAGGGAGCGAGAGGAGTCGACGCGCAAGAAGGCGGGGTGCGCAAGAAGGCGGGGTGCGCAAGAAGGCGGGGTGCGCAAGAAGGCAGGGTGCGCAAGAAGGCGGGGTGCGCAAGAAGGCGGGGTGCGCAAGAAGGCGGGGTGCGCAAGAAGGCGGGGTGCGCAAGAAGGCGGGGTGCGCAAGAAGGCGGGGTGCGCAAGAAGGCGGGGTGCGCAAGAAGGCGGGGTGCGCAAGAAGGCGGGGTGCGCAAGAAGGCGGGGTGCGCAAGAAGGCGGGGTGCGCAAGAAGGCGGGGTGCGCAAGAAGGCGGGGTGCGCAAGAAGGCGGGGTGCGCAAGAAGGCGGGGTGCGCAAGAAGGCGGGGCGCGCAAGACCGCAGAGTGCGCAGGGCAGCAGGCCGCCGGCAAGCCAGCAGAAGCTATCGTCCCGACAACGGCTTGCCAGAACTCTCGACGGCGTCGGTGCTGATTGCGTTGGCGAGTTGGGCGTGGTCGCGTTCGTTCTGGTCGGCGTAGCGGTGGGCGAACCGGGCGATGGCCTCGTCGAAGTTGGCATTCGTGCCGATGTAGGCGTCGATGGCGACGGGGTCGCCGGTGCGGGCGTGAGCCCGGGCGAGCGCCTCGCCGCAGGCGGTGGCGAACTCGGCGAGGCGGGGGCCGATCAGCTCGACGGTCGGGATGATCTTCATGTCACGGAACTGCCTTATGTAGTAGTCCTTTCCGTGCAGCGAGCCCCATCCGACGAATATGTCGGTGGCTGTCTGCACCAGGCGTTTGCCGTTGATCACCCGGGCGCCATGGTTGTCGTGGCGGCTTGGCCCGGTGTGCGCCTCGTACACCGACGGGCCGGCCTGCTTCACCTGCAGGAACAGCGGATCGGCGCCGGAGCGGCCCTCCAGGAGCACCAGGTACACCTGCATCCCGACGCTTCCCACCCCGACGACCTGGCGAACGGCGTCGACCGGGAGGAACCGATCGAAGAGCTGCCGCCGATCTTCCTGCAGGGTCAGCCGGTACCCGGCGAGCAGATTGTCGACCAGGTCGTCTTGCTCATCGTCGCCGATCCTGACTCGGATCGGCGGGTCCTCGCTTATCCGTGGGCGACCCTGCGCCATGGTCGTCAACTTGGCGAACGCGCCGCGGCTGGTGCGGCGGGTGCGCTTCTTCTCGATGTGGATCGATACCTGGTTCCGGTCGGCCGGTTCGTAGTAGTTGACGAGGCCCTCGGCATGGATGCCGTCGTACCAGATGTCGAGCTCGCCCATCGTTGTGTATCCGTGCATGCGCCTGCGATACGCCTCGACGCCGGCGACCACCGCCGCGGCCGCGGTCGCCGGTTTGATCCGAATCTCCCGGGCCGCCACGACAAGACTGGTGGCGAATCGCTTGACGTCCCACTCGAACGGTCCCGGCAGGGTCTCGTCAAAGTCGCGCAAGTCGAATGCCAGATTCCGTTCCGGCGTGGCCCACAAGCCGAAGTTCAGCACGTGGGCGTCGCCGCACAGCTGCACGGTCAGCCCGCTGTCCGGCTGGCTCGCGAGATCGCAGGCCATGACCGCGGCTGCGCCGCGGTAGTAGGTCCACGGCGATATCGCCATTCGCTCGTGCCGCACCGGGACGAGCTCGGCGACCCGGATCTGGTTCTGCGCCAAGAGAGTCTGCAGTGGGTCGTGTGCCCGATCGGCCTCGGCCCAGTGTCCCAGGCCGCTCCGCCGAGCCCGCTTCCGCGCGGCCCTGCCTGACGCTTGTCGCTCCGCGCCCGTCGCCTGCAGATCGTGTGGCGATCCAGTTTCGGTCATGGAGCAATGGTCATCGATGCGGACGCGACGGGTAGATCTTTCTGCCGAATCCGCAGGCGTCACCCGGGTCATGTGCCCGCAATCGGCGCAGTCCCCACGAAGGACCGGTAAACCGTGACGAGGTCGACGAAGCGAGAAGACAAGCCACCTGATTTGAGGATGCAACGCAGTCTGGCCGGCACAGAAATTGTCTACGGGGGCGTCGGCGTTGTTTAGTGCCAGTGCGCGCCGCTGGCCTTACCTGGCGTGTGGACGTCGAACCGGAAGGATCGAAAGGCGTGAGCGCCGAGACACGCAGGGCCGCCGGCATCGCAGGCGACAACATCCTCGATGCCGAGTCACAGGCGTGGTTGCGCGTGCTGGGCCACGCGAACAGTGGCGAGCGCAGCGCGGGCCAGGCGCGCCTGCACGAGCTTTTGCTGCGTATCGCACGCCGTGAGGTGCGCCGTCGTGGCACGACGCTGCGGCTCTCCGGGCCCGAACTCGACGACCTGGCCTATCAATCGGCCGCCGACGCGATGATGGCCATTACCGGCAAGCTGTCGACCTTCCGCGGCGATAGCCGATTCACGACATGGGCGTACAGGTTCGTGATTCTCGAGGTATCGGCGAAGATTGGCCGGCACTTCTGGCGTGAGCGCGGCGTGTCTTTCGATGCCGAGGACTGGGATCGGCTGCCGGATCGGTTCGGCCTTCATCCGGTGCGCGAGGCCGAGGGGCGCGATCTGGCCGCCGCGGTGCGCCATGCGGTGGAGCAGGAGTTGACCGACCGTCAGCGCCGGGTGTTCGTCGCGGTGGTGCTCAACGGCGTCCCGCTCGATGCGCTCATCGTCGAGCTCAACACAAACCGCAATGCGATCTACAAGACGATGTTCGATGCCAGACGTAAGTTGCGTGCCGCGCTTGTGGCAAAGGGGTATCTGAGCAGCAGCGATGTGAGTACGCGGATGAGTGACCGGACGGCGCTTGACCAATTCCTGCAGACCGACCCGCGAGACGTCGGATGCGAGCAGGCCATGGAGATCCTGCACGTTTACGTCGAGATGGTCGCGAGTGGCGGGGCCGCCAAGGAACGCCTGGCCGGCGTGGCCGCTCATCTGGCGGCGTGCGGGCCGTGCAGCGAGGACTTCAACGGCCTGCTGGCAGCGGTGAGCTGATACCGCTCCAATGCCTGGCGGCGTAAGACCGTTGACCTTCTGGACGCTCATGTCGTGACGGGCAATCGCTAGGCGCGTCGCCATCGAAGTGAGTTCGCTGGACGAAGAAGGGCCCCAACATGTCGACCGAGCCGATGATTCTGCCTGGACAGGAGACGCTTCTCGCCTGCTGGGCTGCCTTGGCGCAGGTGTCGCCCGGCGCGCGGCTGGTCGAATCGGCGTGGGTGATTGTTCGTGACGGCATGGCGGTGGCCGGCGCCTGGAGTTTCCTGCGCGAGAGGGACTGCGGAATCTATGCCGTCGAGACCTTGCCGCAGTGGCGACGGCGGGGTTTGGCGCGATCTCTCATGGAGCACGTCCTTGCCGATGCGCAGCGCCGCGGTGCACGGACCGCGACGCTGCAATCGACCCGGATGGGGCAGCCGCTCTACATATCGCTCGGTTTCGAGCCGGTCGGCCGCTATGCCGAGTGGACTTCGCAGTGATGGCGGCCGCTGCTTGAGATCAGCCGGCGACGATGCCTTGGCCGCCGACAGCGCCGGGGACGGTGACCGCGCCGATTTGCGAGAGCGACCCGTCGCTATGGATGCGGAACGCGTCCACAATGCCGTTAGCGCCGGTCTGCGCGTACAGGAAGCGGCCGTCAAAGGAGACCGCGGCGTCGACGGTGCCGGCGTCGGTCGCGGTGGTGCCGAGCGCGGTCAGCGTGCCGTTTCCGCCGTCGTGGTAGCCGGAGAGGTTGCCGCTACCGGCGTTGGATGCGTAGAAGGTGGATCCGCTGCGCACGATCCAGCAGGTTGCGGCTTGCCCGGTCGCCTCACGGTCGATGAGGCTCAGCGTGCCGTCGGCGTTGACGGTGAACGTCGCGACCGCATTCGCAGCTTCGGAGACGACCAGGTGGCCGCCCGCGTCGAAGGTGGCCGCGAACGGAACCTGGCCCGGGTCGGCGTTCACCACGGGCTGCGCCGATAGGCCACCGAAGCGGTTCACGGCGAACACGTCGATGTCGTTGCCGTTGGCCTTGGTGGTGACGACGAGCTTGCGACCGTCCGGGGTGAAGGTGACCTGGCCGGGCGTGTGGGTGAACTCGGGCGTCTGCGTCGGATCGAGCCCGAGCGAGCGGTGCCATGAGGGCACCCGCACGAGCCGATCGTCAAAGCGGAGATAACCCTGCACGGATCCGCCGTCGCGGGCGTTGAGCACGTAGAGCACGTTGCCGCGCACGGCAATGCTGACCGGGAATGACCCGCCAGAGGTGATGACCTGTTGGCGCGTGAGCCGGTCGCCGTGCACGCTGAACACGGTGACGGTGTTGCTGCCGGCGTTGACCGCGTACAGCAAGCCGTGCCCGTGGTCGTAGGCGAGTGAGCCTTGGGACGCGAGGAAGTCGACGGCGGCTCCGGTGAGCGCACCGCCGTTGCCGCCGGTCCGGTAGACGCCGGCTTGGTGCAGGCTGCCGTCGGCGGCGCGGTCGTAGGCGACGACCGTGTTGCCTGTCAGATTGTCGGTTTGGACGAACACCGGCGCGGAATGGTTGTCGGGTGATGCCTGCGCCTGCCCGGCGAGCAGGGCAGTTGCGGCGATGGCGATGCCGCCGACGCCGGCGAATCGAGTGGATCTCTTCATGACGCTCCTCGATGGTCGGGCTTGGACGACTAGTTAGCCGCCGTCAGGCCGCGGCCCTTACCCAGGCGAGGATCGCGTTCCGCAGTTGGTAAGAACTGCGCTGGTGGCCAGTTCCGCCAGAGATGATCACGAAAGTCTGCCGCGCCGTCACCGGCCGAGCGGTGACTCGGCGGGCACGGTGGGAACTGTGGGCTCAGCCGGGCCGGCAGAGTCAGGCTCGGCGGTGCGGTTGGTCAACGGGTGATGGCCGTCGAGATACAAGGGGCGTTCCGCGTCGAGTTCGGGAAGTTCAGCCAGGCGTTGCTGGACACGGGTGATCGGCTCGCCCGCCTCGGCGAGCAGTCCCACGGCGTAGCCGTTGAAGTCCTCCCGGGCGCGCGACAGTGTGCGTCGCGCGGCGTCCAGCGAACGGTCGGCGCGGCTCGCGGCGAGGGCGTAGTAGCCGACGACTGCCAGCTCGACCGCGAGTATCGGCGCGGCAGAGAAGGTCATCTCGAGTGTCAGTACCGTCATCGTGAGCGAGTGGTCGAGGGACTTTCCGGCCGAGAGCCGCTCTTGCGCGTTCGCAAGTGCCGCACGGGTTACCTGCTCGGCCGGTGTCGCCCCGCTGGTGTGCTGGAGGCGGGTCTGCAGCTCGGCCACCTCGGCGCTGAACCGGGCGACCGATCGGTCGACGGCAAGCTGCCTCAGGTAGGCCATGAACGTGATGGAGACTGCGGCGAGCATGAGCGCGGTGGTGATCCGGCCGAGCCGGCCGGCCGACTTGATCCACGCCGGAAGCAGCGGGTGCAGGCCGAGTAGCCCGCTCACGATCATTCCGACGCCGGCGAAGACGAGTGCCACAACCATGCCGAGCCCGGATGGCGACGCATAGCCCAGCGCGGCCAGGACGTTGATGTCCATGTCTCGTTGCAGGACGAACAGGCTTGCCCACAGGCAGGCGCTCAGCAGCACGGCGAGGACGAAACCGAACGACCATCGCGCGCCGTGCCAGGCGTGGTGCGACAGCGCGTCGCGCCGTCGGCCGGCAATGGTGAGTCGGCGGGATCGGCGCTGCATCGCGTACCTGGCACGGCGTGCGCGCCCCGCGTAGGGAGCGCGTACCTGGAGCAGGACCTGTGCGGCCTCTCCCTGCTGGATGCGGGCGATGAGTTGTGCCCGGCGTAGGCGGGCCGTGCGGCTGCGGATGGCCAGGAAGGCGGTGCAGGAAGCGAAGGCGACGACGGTGAGTACGAGTGCGTACAGCATGATCACGCTCCCTTCAGGAGGGCCTGCGGGAACGTGCGTGCAAGGTCGTCGGCCCGGATTTCGACGGCGTGGGCGTGGACGGGCGTGGCGGTAGGCGCGAGGCAGAGCATATGGATCATCACGTGACTGCCCTTTCCTTGGACGGTGCGGGGGCTTGGCTCAAGTCGGGGGCGCGCGGCTGGATCGCAGCCGGTTCGCCCCGCGGCGCAGCCTGATGGCTCGCGGAGTCCGGTGGAGATCGTGCTGGGCAGCAATCAGCAGGTGAACGGCTTGGCTGCCGGGTTCGCGGTCTGACAATCACGAGGAACCCCCTTCATGGGCGACCCCGTTGTCGTGATGGATCTACTAGATTCTTGTAGACTTTCCGCGGCTCTAATGACCCTTACGCGACGGAAGCTACCTCGCAAAGGAGAGCTGGTCAAGAACTCGACTCGCCTGCTAGCCTGCGGGTCTTGGCCCTTTGAGCCGCTTAGACTTCGCCTCGCCGTGACGAAGCGGCGCGACATCCCTAGGAGTGCGCGTGGCCGCAGCGCCCACACCCGCCGAGATCCGGCTTGCTTCGCGACTTCGCCAGTTGCGAGACCACGCCGGCCTCACCCAGGCCGACCTCGCGGGCGCTTTCGCAATCGAGCATGCGATTACCCCGAAGACGGTCTCGTCTTGGGAGAACACGCGAACCCCGGCCGCGCCGCCGGAATTCAGGCTCGAGCCCTACGCGCGTTTCTTCGCCACGTCCCGCTCGCTCGAGGGCGAACCGCACCTCATCGCGCAGGGCGAGCTGACCCCGGACGAGATTGCCAAGCGCGACAAGCTCGAAAGCGAACTACTCGACCTATGGACCGCGGCTCGCGGCGAGACCCCGTCAGACGCGGTCGCATCGCCGCGTTACTGGTTCTTCGACGACAGCGGCCCGATAACGATCATCTGCCCGAACGCTCCCGAGGGCGTCGAAGGGCCCCTGGCATCGGCGGAGAATCCCAACTACACACACATGCATTCCTACGGCGATCTCGACGCGCTGATCGAATTGCACGGACATATCCGAGCGCAGAATTCCCCCGACTTCGGGGTATTCCACAAGCTCGCGTCAGAGGTAAGGGCAGATGATCTGTCCGGGCACGTGGTACTGCTCGGCGGAATTGGCTGGAACAACATCACAGCGCGGCTGTTCCGGTACCTCGACCGGCTACCCGTCACTCAGGTCGAGGACGAGCAGGTCAACAGCGGCGAGGTCTTTTCGGTGCGCGCGAAGGACGGCACCGAGCGCCGCTACTTTCCGACCTGGGCTGACGAGAACAACAAGGAGCTGACCGAGGACATCGCGCTGCTCGCGCGTCTGGAGAATCCGTTCAACTCGAATCGGACTCTCACGATCTGCAACGGCGTGCACAGCCGGGGCGTGCTCGGCGCGGTCCGGGCACTCACCGACGCGCGGCTGCGCGAGTCGAACGAGGCGTACCTGGCCGAGCACTTCCCTGAGGGCGAGTTCGCGCTGTTGCTGCGGGTTCCTGTCGTCGAGGACGTCACGCTCTCGCCGGACATTCAGCACGAGCACACCCGGCTCTACGAGTGGCCCGCCGGTCGCTGATCACGAACAGGAGCACTGTGCGTCCCCTCCTCCCCACCGCCGTGGAGACCCCTCCCAGCAAGGCGCGGATCAGCCAGCTTTCGTCGCATCGCGGTCTGATGCACGACGTTTCACAGGTCAAGCCGACCCAGTCGGGCCGCCGTCAACCGCTCAGCGCGATCGTCGTCCCGACGGCACGTCGCGCGGATCAGCTGATCCGCGCGATCCAACTCGCGGCCGACGCCGAAACGATGCTGGTCGTGTTGGGCAGCCAGCAATCGGAGATCGACGAGGTCGCGGCTCAAGTCGCCAAGGTCCCCGGCAGCCGCGCGCTCATCGTCGACGTGCCCGCGAACTTCCGACACCCGTACCTGAACCCGTCGGCGAATTCGGACGTGTTTCGCCGGCTCAGCGCCGGGCGCGACAACGACCTGAGCCTCAAGCGGAACATCGGCCTGCTGCTTGCCCGCCTGCTGGGCTGGCACAAGATCATGTTCCTCGACGACGACGTCACCGTGAAAGGTGCCGAGGACCTCTCCAAGCTGGCCTCGCAACTGGACGGCACGCAGGTCGCCGGGCTGCTGTGCCGGCAATTCCCGGACAATTCCGTGGTCTGCCACGCCAATCGCCTCCGCGGCCATAAGCAGGATGTGTTTCTCACCGGTGCCGCGCTGGGCGTCAATTGCGCCGATCAGCCGCTGCCGTTCTTCCCGGACATCTACAACGAGGACTGGTTCTTCTTCTTCGGCCACGCCACGCACGGCCGCCTGCCGGCCGTCGGCACCGCCATGCAACGTCGATACGATCCGTTCGCCAATCCCGATCGGGCCAGACGCGAGGAATTCGGCGACCTGCTGGCCGAAGGGCTCTACACGCTGATCTCGATGGGACTGGATCTGCCGGTAGCCCGCCGGTCGTATTGGGAGGCATTCTCCTCGGCGCGTCAGGGCCTCATCGACGAGATCGCCGTCGATCTGCGGGATCGGCTGGATTCGAACGAGAACCTTCAGGCGCTGCGGTCGGTCGAGGCGGCCGCCGATCAGGCTGCCTTGATCTCGCCCGACGATTGCGTGGAATTCATCGACGCGTGGCAACACGACCGGGACGTCTTCGAACACGTCGCGGCACGACTTGGAAACGTGGGGTCGTTCGCCGATGCGTTCGACCTGCTCGAGTTGCCGAACTGGCGGGCAGCGGCGTTCGCGAACACCGACCTTTCCAAGACGCCTTCCGTGCTCGAATTCAGCCGCGGCCGCGATCGCGGCCGATCCGCAGGACGAGCCGCTCCTCCATCCGTCCCGCCGAGCCCGGCAGCGGCTGGCGCTCGCCTGTGAACACGAAGCCGAGTCGCAGGTAGGCGCGTCGCGCGGCGTCGTTCCCGTCGAGCACCCAGGCGTAAAGCTCGGTGACGCCGGCCGGTTCGTGCTCGATCAGCCGCTGCAGGATCAGGCGAATGACCCCGCGCCGCCGGCGGTCGGGCTGCACCCACACCGACTCGACATTGCGCTGCCAGATCCGCTCCGCCGGCGTCGATCGCGCCAGCCCGATCAGGCCATGCCGTGCGCGGGCCACCAGCCACAGCGACGCGTCGAAGGTCGATCGCCACTGGTCTTCCGACCACCGGGCCTCGTGCTGGTAGGCCGAGGCGAAAGCGTGCGGCGAATCCTGTAGCGCGCGTAGCCGCACGCTCTTGAGGTGCATCCAGTCAGCCTGCGACAGCACCAGAACGTCGATGTCGGGTGAACTCCGCACGGCCGAGCGCGGGTCCAGCGCGTCGGCCGGCGTCGGCGTCGGCCCGGCACGGAGCAAAGGCACCTGCTCCCCGGTCGCCGGTGGCAGGTGCGGCGGTTCAGTCAGAGCCCCGCACATATTCTGAGGATATCGATGTTGATGTCTGTCGCGACCTGTGTGAATTGCCCGATGCGCGTCCGTGATCGTTTTCAGGGAATGATCACCGCACCGAGATCGACCCGGCGGCGATCTCCCGGCGCGAGAAGCTCCAGCCGCTCGGCGATGCCTTCGGCTGCGAACGCGCGGCGCAGGTCATCGGCCCCCTCGGTGAAGTGCGCCCAGCTGTCGAAGTGCAGCGGGATGACGCGCCGGGCGTCGAGGATCCGTGCCGCTTGCGCGGCCTGCGTGCTCGTCAGGGTCAGATACCCGTCGACGAGGGGCGTCCTCGCTGCGCCGGCGAAGATGAACGCGACGTCGATCTCCGGGAACTTCTCGGCGACGTGCCGCACGACGTCGAGCGAGGCGTTGTCGCCAGAGACGTAGACGGTCGGGGCGTCCTCGCCGGTGATCACGAAGCCGGTCACCTCGCCGACGAGATGCTCGGTGCCGTCCGGGCCGTGCTGTGCGGGTACGGCGGTGATCCGGATCCGGCGCCCGTCTGCGGCCATCAGTTCGGTGCTGTCCCAGGCGGGCAGCGCCGTGGTGCCGGGAACGCGGGCCGCGGCGGTGGGGGTCGTGAGTACGAGTGGCACGCGGGAGAGGTACTCGCGTCCGAGGCGGTCGAGGTTGTCCGGGTGCTGGTCGTGCGAGAGCAGGACGGCGTCGATCGCTCCGACGTCGTCGGGTCCGAGTGGGGCCGCCACCGTCTTGGTGAGTTTGCGGGTTCCGATCGGGTAATCCCCGGCGGGGTCGAACGTCGGATCGGTCAGCAGTCGCAGGCCGCTGATCTCGATCACCGCGGTCGGTCCACCGAGGGCGGTCGTGCTCAGTGTCGTCATCGTGCTTCCTTTCGGGTGGCCAGCAGGGATCTGCCGGATGGGAGGGTCAGGCCGATAAGTGCTGCCACGAAGCCGACGGATCCGAGCGATGACCAGTCGCTCACCGACGGGGCCGACGTAGCTAGCGCCGCGAGGGGTTGGACGGCGGTCAGGGCGAGCGCGCCGGACGATCCGAGGACGCGTGTGCCTCGGCTGAACAGGCCGTATGCCAGGGCGGTCGCGACGAGTCCGAGGTAGAGCGACACCGCGAGGGCCGCCCGGCCGACGTGGACGCTCCCGGCGAACAGGAGGTCCGGGATCGCGAGGACGGCGCCCGCCCCCAGCAGTACACCGGCGGTGATGCCGATCTCGTCGCGCACCGTGTTGCCGGTCATCCGGCTCGACGCCGTGGCGTATCCGGCGAAGGCGAGGCTGGCCACCACGGCCAGGACGGTGGGTTGCCATCTCGAGTGGCTGACGATGACGACGGTGGCGGTGCCTACGCCGCTCGTGCCCGCTGCCAGGGCGCAGAGCAACTTCGGCCGGCACCGTCGCGAGACCAGCCGGACGCCGAGAGCTGCCGGCGGGCCGACGGCGACCGACAGCAGCGTCACCACGACGGGTGAACCGCTCTGGGCGGCTGCGAGAAAGAGCCCTTGGAAGGCGGCCGCTGCCGGACCCGCCGTCCCCCACAAGAGGGCTGCCGTCGTGACGGCTCCCGCGGCCATCAACTGCTTCGTCATGCGAACGACCCTGCCGCTTGGACGGACTCGGTGACAGTGGCCCGAGAGTCAACAGTCGATAGCATCGGGCCATGACGCCGCGATCAGTCGCCGTGCTCGCTTTCGACGAGATCAGCCCCTACCACCTCTCCGTGCCGACGCTGGTGTTCGGCGAGGACCGCAGCGCCGACGGCATCCCGCGATACGACGTCCGGGTGTGCGCGGCCGGACCGGGTCCGGTCCGGACCACCGCCGGTTACACCGTCGGACTGGAACACGACCTGTCGGCCGTGGCCGGTGCCGAGACGGTCATCGTGCCGAGTTGGCGACGTCCAGGCTCGCCGGTGGACCCGGAACTGGTGGCTGCGATCCAAACCGCGCACGCGGCGGGGGCACGGGTCGTCGGACTGTGTCTCGGCGCGTTCGTCCTTGCCGAGACCGGGATTCTCGACGGTCGCCGGGCCACCACGCACTGGCGGTGGGCCGACCAGCTGGCCGAGATGTACCCCGGCGTCGAGGTCGACGCGGGTGTGCTGTGGGTCGATCACGGCGACGCGATCACCTCGGCCGGAACGGCCGCGGCCATCGACTGTTGCGTGCACCTGGTGCGCAGCGACCACGGGCCGGACGTGGCGAATCGCCTTGCGCGGCGGCTGGTCGTGGCCCCGCACCGATTCGGCAACCAGGCCCAGTTCGTCGAGCGGCCCACCGTCGGCCCGGCGGACGGCGACGAGATCGGCGACATCGTCGCCTGGATGCGTGAGCACATTGCCGAACCCGTCACGATCGACCGGCTGGCCGAGCAATTCCACGTCAGCCGTCGAACGCTGACACGCCACTTCCGCGCGTCGGTCGGCTCCAGCCCACTGCAGTGGCTTCTCAACGAGCGGATCGCGCGAGCGCAGGAACTGCTCGAGGCAACCACGTTGCCGGTCGAGGCCGTGGCGCAGCGGTGCGGCCTCGGTTCGGCCGTGTCGATGCGCCAGCACTTCCAGCGCCTGCTGGACATCTCGCCGCAGGCATATCGCAAGACGTTCCGGCGCAGCGCGTAGCGGGAGCACGCCAGGGGTGGTCGAGTGGGTGCGAGCCGTTGAGTGGTGCGTTAGGCCTTGAGTGGTGCGTTATAACGCACCACTCGACGCGAAACGCACCACTCAACACGTCGCACCAGTCATCAGGGCTGTTGCGGATCCAGAACTGGACCCGGGTGTCGCATCGCCCGGCGGGCCTCGAGTTCATCCTGCGCCACCAGGGTCAACATCGGCTGACCGGGTACGCAGAACATGACGGCGACGAACCGGCTCCACCCCTCCTTGAGGTTGTTGCCCGCCTGGTAGTGGATGCGATCGCCGCCAGGCTCCCAGAACGACTCTCCGGCACGGACGATTCGCGGCTGATCGCCCTCCAGTTCGTAGACCATCTCACCTTCGAGCATGTACCCGAAGACCGGCCCGGAATGCCGGTGCGGTGGCGTGCCCGGGCCACCAGGCGGAATCTCGATGGTGACGGTCATGACGTGAGCGGGAGCGGGCGCCGACGACAGCATCTGTTCGTCGAGCGTGGTAACGACGGTCTCCAGACCGGTTGAGCCTGACATCCTCGGTGTTCCTCTTCTGTCGTCGGATCGGCAGACTCCTCGAGGCGGTCACGAGGGCACGCCCTCGGCCTGAACACCTGCCTGCGCGCAGAAGGTGTTGAAGTCTGCTTCGCCCGGACTTCCAGGCGCAGCGGTGTAAACGACCAGCCGTTGCTCGCCTGTTCCGGTGACAGTGAACACGACGTGATGATGCTCGAAGACGGCGACCTCGGGCACGCGGAACACCTTGGTTCCTGCGCCGGACGCCCGGACGTGGTGCGCAGACCACATCTCGTCCACCTCGCTGCTGAGTTCGCGCGCTCGCCGCAGGACCTCGGCGAAGTGAGCGTCGTCCGGATGCCGAGCGCCTGCCGCCCGGAAGCGGGCCAGCACGGCATTGGCTTGCCGGTGCCAGTCGACAAGCAACGATCGGGCGTACGGCGCAGCGAACACCCAGTGCAACAAGTTGGGTTTGCCCGTGTCGGCGTCAGCGTCGGGCATCACCCAGTTGCCGAACAGGGCGGCGGCAGCGGCGTTCCATGCCTGCAGATCGTCGTGGCGGCTCACCAGATAAGCCGGGTATTGCAGGGCATTGATGACCAGCACGATCGCCGGATCGATGACATCTGGTGGTGTGCGGAGTTTCGGCGATGTCTCGCCCGCGAGCACGAACAGGTGGGCCCGTTCGGCGTCGCCGAGGCGCAGCACCCGCGCGACGCTGTCGAGGACGGAGGCCGATGCCTGATTGGCGCGGCCCTGTTCGAGACAGCTGTACCAAGTGGTACTCACACCCGCGAGGACGGCGACTTCTTCGCGGCGCAGCCCTGCGGTGCGTCGACGACCGGTGGTGGGCAGACCGACGTCTTCGGGCGCAAGCTGCGCGCGCCTGGCTCGCAGGAACTCGCCGAGTTCACGACGGGCTTCGGCTGCTGGCACGGTTTGCACACCTCACTATCGCCCGGCCACGACAGGGTTATCCACGCACTCTCACTTCTACGATATGCGCGCTCTGGCTAGCTCCGGGCGCCGGTCCGAGGGTTGACGCCATGACGTCGACGAACAGCCCTGTGGCCACCGCCGTGAGCGGAGCGCCCGACCCGGCCGTCCAACACGAATCTCCTTCCTGGGCAACGCTGATTGTCGTGCTGGTCGGCGGCTTCATGACGATCCTCGACTTCTTCATCGTCAACGTGGCAGTGCCGGTCGTGCAACACGACCTCAAGGCGAGCGCAGCGCAGGTGCAATTCGTCATTGCCGGGTACGGACTCGCCTACGCGGTGTTCCTGTCTCCGGCGGTCGTGCGGGCGACATCGTCGGACGCCGCCGGATGTTCGAGGTCGGCATCGCGCTGTTCACGCTCGCATCGCTGGCCTGTGGTCTGGCGCCCACCGCGGACGCGCTGATCGCCGCGCGAGTGGTTCAAGGCGCCGCCGCCGCGTTGGCGTTCCCGCAAGTGTTGTCGATCCTCAACGTCACTTACACCGGCCGCACCCGCGCGACGGCGTTCACCGCGTTCGGCGTCATGCTGGGTCTGGCCTCCATCGCCGGCCAGTTGGTCGGCGGACTGCTGATCGCTGCCGACGTCGCCGGATCGAGCTGGCGCGCATGCTTCCTGATCAACGTCCCCATCGGCGTCGTCGTGTTGTTGCTCTGCCGGGCGCACATCGCGGAATCGCGCGCGGAGCGTGCCGAGCGGCTCGACGGGGTCGGCGTCCTGCTGAGCGCGAGCGGACTGACGCTGCTGGTGTTCCCGCTCGTTGCCGGCCGGCAATCCGGATGGCCGACCTGGTCGTATCTGATGCTCGCCCTCGCGCCGCTCGTCCTTGCGGCATTCGTCGCGCATCAACGCGCACGGATCCGGCGCGACCGCAGCCCGCTGCTGGCCCTGATCCTGTTCCGCGAGCGCAAGTTCGTTGCCGGACTGGTGATCGTGCTGTCGTTCTACGCCAGCACACAATCCCTTCTCCTGGTTATCGCGCTGTTTCTGCAGGACGGCCGCGGCCTGACGCCGCTGCAGGCAGGCGCGACATTCCTGCCGCTCGGCGTCGGCTACATGATGACCTCGATGGCAGCGGCAAGATTGCGGCAGTGGCTCGGCCACCAGGCGCTCGCGCTCGGAGCACTGTTGATGGCGGCCAGCTACGCGATCATGTGGGTGACCGTGCCTGCCGGTCACGGCTCGGCGCTGCGCCTCGTCCCCGGACTGACGGTCAACGGGCTCGGCATGGGAATGGTCATGGGCCCACTGATCGCGACGGTGCTTGCCCGCGTCCGCAGCGAACATGCCGGCAGCGCCGCAGGAATCCTGACCACCGTGCAGCAGGTTGCCGGCGCCCTCGGCGTGGCGCTCATCGGGCTCATCTTCTACGGCACGCTCGGTGCGCACCCCGGACCGCTGACCTACCAGAACGCGTTCCGCTGGTCGCTGCTCTGCACCAGCGCGCTCGTCGTCTGCGTCGCGGCGCTGGTGCAAACGCTCAACGAGCGGGCGGGGTCTCGCCCGCCTGGCGAGCGATCTTGCGCTCCCGCCGCGTGATCATCGCCTGCAGTCGCCTCCCGGTGGGTGGGCACTTTGTGCGCTGGGTGGGCACTTGTACGTGCCCACCCGCGGCACAACTGCCCACCTGCGGGGCAGGCACGGGCGTCATGGTCGGCTCGATGCGATCGGGGCGACAGCCCGGGACTCTCCAGCGCTGACCGATGGGGAGTCTGGGAGCACCGCACCCGGCCAGGCCTCGACTAGTGCGGCCGGCCCTGCGCTGCGACCAGGACGCCGGCGAGGCCTGCCCGGGTGGCCGCGATCAGGATGACGTCGCCGGCATGCAGTGCGCGCGACGGATCGGGCAGCCGGGTCGTGCCGGGCGATCCGCCGGCAACGCCGAAGACGCGGCAGCGGCCCGGCTGGTCGATCACCGACACGGTGCTGCCGTCGAGTTCGCATCCTGCTCGAAGGCGCACCTCGGCGATCAGCAGGACGCGGCGGCCGACCGGGATCGTGGCGATGACGGAGCGTTCCATCAAAGCGGCGGCGAAAACCCCGGCCGAGGCGATGGAAACGCTGAAAGATGCGTCGAGGCCCAGCCGCCGCGCGACCCGGTCGGCCAGGTCGTTGTCGCCCAGCCGCAACACCACGCGCGCGTCGGGGGCTACCGAGCGGGCGCCCATCCCGGCTTCGACGTTGGTGATGTCGTCGCTGGTAACGGCGATGACGGCCCGGGCTCGGGTGACTCCGGCCGACCGCAACACCGGGGCGTCGGTGACATCGCCGGTGATCAGCGGCAGCCGGGCCGACCGCGCGGTCTCGGTTGCCTCCGGCGAGGGCGCCCGTTCGATGACCGCGCAGTCGATGCCGGCCGAGCGCAGCAACTCGACCACGCGCTGGCCCACCGTGCCGAAGCCGCACACGATGACGTGGCCGCTCAGGGCGTCAGCCCCGGCAGACGCCCCGCGCAGGCGTTCGGCGACCAGCGCGTTCACCACCGCCGCGGTGAGCAATGCGATGACAAGGACGGCGAGCACCATGATGACCGCGGCGGCCACCTGCACCCATCCGGCAGCACGCGCCAGGCTGATGTCGCTGTAGCCGATGGACGTGACGCTGGTGATCGTGAAGTACAGCGCCTTGGCCCAGTCGATGTGCAGCGCGAACCGGAACAGCGTCGCGGCGCCGACCACCAGGACGGCGTAGGTCAACAGCGCGAGCCGCACGCGCACGACGAACGCCCGGGCGACGACCAATCCGGTGGCGCGCACTCGACGTCCGAGCGGCCGCTGCCGGCGCGGTGCGCGAGGCAGCACGACCTGCCGACCGGCTACCTCCGCGTCCTCCTCGTGGTGCGAGTTGTCGCTCGACATGCCCAGCACCAGCGTCGTGCGATCGTCCACAGTGGACGGCAGGAGCACCGGCACGCCTCGCGCTCCGTCTGCGGCGAGCGGCAGCAGCATTCGCTTGCCGTTGGGGGAGCTGATCTCGAATCTTCGTCCGCCGGCCAGCATCGTCTGGGCGGTCCGGGTGCCCGTCGCGGCATCGACGAACAACGGCGCGGCGATCGCCGACGCCGACAGCACCCGGCAGTCGTCGAACAGCTTCTCGATCCGCTTACCCAGGTGCAGGTTGTACATGCGCACAACCAGACGGATCCCCGGGTTGAGGCGGGAGGCTGCGAACGCCGCATGCATGTTCGCGTCGTCTCCGACACCGGTGATGGCGAACGCTCGCGCGTTCTCGATTCCGGCCGAGCGCAGCACGTCCGGATCGTCAGCCGTCCCGACGATCACGCGCGCGCCGAGCTCGGCGGCCTCGCGGGCGATGCCGGGCTCGTCTGCCGAGACGATGAACACGGTCGGCTCGCGCAGCGCGTTCAGTTCGGCCACCAGTTGCAGCAGCAGCCGATCGTCGCCGGCGACGACGACGTTGCGCGCGGTTCCCGATGCGTCCATCGCTCGCGATCGTCTCATCCAGCCATAGCTGCGCGGGGAGGCCTGACTGCATGAGCCGCGCGCCGGCGTCACTCAACGTGAGGTCAGCCCGTTGGTGGCCGATGCCTCACCGGTGACGGACCACGGTCAGTCGGGTACGAATGTCGCCTGGCCGGCGCCGACGTCATAGACCCGGGCGCCGCGCATTTGCCGGCTGGCAGCGAAACCATGACCGCTGACGTAATCGACTTACCTCGTGGACATTGGTTGCCTGACCTCATGAGACAGCGCAGCGAGAGTCAGGCGGTTCGCTTCGACCGCACCCTGCGAGCGGTCATGTGGATGGACGCCTTCCTGTCCGCCGCGGTCGTCGTCATCGGCGTGATCGCGAGCCCGATCGTCGCGATGGTGGGCGTTCCGCACGGCGTGACCTTCTCGCTCGGCGTGGCCGTGATCGGGCTCGCGATCCTGCTCGCCGCGTTCGGGGCGATCACCGGAGTGCTGCTCATGGTGCGAATGCACGCCGGCGAGTATCTGCTGCCGGCCCGGCTGCGACTGCCGCTGCCGGCCGCGATGCGTCCCGACCTCGAAGGCGCGCAGGGGTCGCGCACACACCAAGAGCCTGTCGGCCGTGATCATCTCTGCCGAGCGGGTCACTGATCGCGGCTGCATCAGAGATGATCAAGACGGACATGCGCGGCTCGTCGCATCCGCCTTGTACGTGATCTGGTGCAGCCACCCGCGCGGGCTTAGATTGATTCGGCGGCCGCGTCGTCGGGGGGCGAATGACCATGCAGAAGCGATACGTCCGTGTTGCATCCGCTGTCGGCCCAGTTGCGATCGCGGGCATGTTCTCGGACCGAATTGCCAGTTCCATACGCCGGTGTATTGACAGATCAGGCTAAGGACACGAGGAGGGCTGGCACATCGGGCGATCGGCGCCGCCGATTGCGAATCTGCCGAACGCATAAGGCGTACGCGGCAAACACTCTGGGGGGTCAGAGCATGGCGGTTACACGAAGGACGTTTCTCGCGGGAACGGCCGCGACGGCGGGCGGGGTTTCGCTCGGTCTGCCGGGCGTTGCCTCGGCCGGCGAGCCCGATCTGGCGAAACGGGTCATCGGTCTGTTCCGGCGGCTTCCGGGCAACGTGTCGGTCAAGATCGTCGCGCCCGGGCATGCGGGAAAGCGAGGTCTGACGATCGAGCACAACGCCGCCAAGCGCCTGTTCATCGGAAGCGCGTTCAAGTCGCTCGTGCTGTGCGAGGGACTGCGACAGGATGATTCGCCCGGCGTGGTCGCGACAATTGCCTCGCGCCAATTAGCCCTCGACGAGAGTGTCTGGTCGGCGGACTCCGCCTCGTTCAATCCGCCCAACCTGAGCGGGAAGGTGTCCGAGCGGACCGCGATGGAAGCGATGGTCCTGCATAGCGACAACACGGCCACGGACATGATGCTGAAGCAGGTCGGACCGGACAAAGTACGGCGGTTCGTCGCCTCGATCGGGCTGCGGCACACGGCGATCCCCGACAGCACACGGTCATTCTTCGGCTATCTGCTGGGCGCACCGGATCCCGACGCATTCACCTGGCAGGACCTCGTCGACGCGACGAATTCGGACGCCCCGTTCGTGAATGTGCCGCTGAACAACGTGACGACGATGGCGTCGACGGCGCACGATCTGGTTTCGTACTACTCCCGAAGCCTGCAGGGGGAATTCTTCAAGAATGCGGCCACGCTCAATCAATTCCGCGAGATCCTTGCGATGGGCGATGCGATCTGGCTGGTGCCGCTGCCACTCGGCGTGAGCGCGTTCGCAAAGGGCGGCTCGATCGACGTGCCTGGCTTCCACGCCCTATGCGTCCCGGGTGGCATGTTCTTCGATGGCCGCTGGGTCTACTTCAGCCTGACCCTCAACTGGTTCTCACCCGCGCAGACCGACCCGGCCACGATCGGCGCGTTCGCGGCCGCAGGCAGTCGCGCCCTCCAACTGGTGAAGGACGCACTTTCGACTAAGTAACGAAAAGATCGGACCGGCCCGAACGTGCTGCGCAGCCGGCTCCAGCCGGTGCGGTTGGTCGTGGGTGGGCACTTGTGCGCCGGGTGGGCACTCGCAAGTGCCCACCTGCGGCGCAACTGCCCACCTGCGGGCCGGATCGTTGTGGTCATGAGCCCTTTCGAGCTCGTTTCACTGCGACCCCGAAAGCGATTACTGCGGACATCACGCCAAGTAGCAGCGTCGTGATCGTGACCGCGCTGCTCGCATCGTCGTTCGCGTGATCATGTGCTTTCAGCGTCAACCGCAGTTGGGCTTCGCTCTGCGCGACGGCGGCGAGGTTGTTGCTACGGACAGCGTCGGCCAGGCTCTGTTGGATCGGCGCAAGTGTCATCGCTAGGTCCGCCCTACCGGCCGACTTGTCGATCGACGGGGTGACAGTGGCCGAGACGATCGCCGAAATGGCGAGGAGCACGGCGATAACCGCGAGCAATACCTCGGCCTTGCCGTAGCGCTGCAGCCGCTCACCTTTGGTCAGGCTTCGAGCCAGCACGTCGACACCGAGGGCCGTCGATAGCTGCCGCACTGTTGTCGGCGCGACGACAGCACTGACCAAGGCCGGATTCGTCTGCACGCAGAGCTGGATCGGCTTGCCGGTTGACCCTGCCCCGTCCGCTCGGAAGATCATCGGCTCGGTGCTCACCAGGCCAGCCGGTCCGCCGAGGTGCGGCACAACGATCACGCCTGCCGAAACGGATGTGTCCTGATCGAGCGTCAATCCGGTCGCAACGAACGTGCTCATCAGTTCGTCCGGTTGTAGTAGGCGATGCCCAGCATCAAGACGATGGGCGGCATCCGAAGCCCACCGCTAAGTCGCCACGGGCCTGCACTCAGGCTCTCGCCGCCGCGTGCCGCATAAGCCGTCGCGAGGGCCCATGCGGCAAGACCGGTGCGTGACAGCAGAGTCTGCAACTCGCGAAGTTCCCATGCCGCCGCCTCGAACTGGAATGTGTCGACGGCGACGCGCACAACGTCTGCGGCCAATGCGCGGTCGTAGGCGGCGCGTTGTTCAGCCAGGTATTCAGGCACTGGCTCGTCAGGTAGTCCCAATGCCTGGCGGCTATTGACATCCGCGACCTCGAGCCACTGATCAGCGAGCCCGGCAGTCAGGTCTGGGGTCTCGATGGAGAGTACGAGACTGCCGAGTGCCGACATCATGGCTTCGACGTTCATCTCGGCCACCAGGCGACCAGCCGGGTAGGTGACTGCCGGCGCCAGGGCGCGAAACGAGTCCTCTCGCTCAGTCAAGATGCGATGTGTCGCAGGATCGACCCCAGATGTGCCGGCGGTCGGGGCAGGTGGACTGCTGGTGATGGCCGTGATGATGCCCAGACGTGCCATGCAATCAGCGCAGCGGAAGAATGACTGCCCGTGCGGTTTGTCGCCGTGGATCTGGCAGGCGTGCACGTCGCATTCGTGGCACGTGCCGAACCCCTCGGACGCGGTTCGCGTTCCCGGCGAAGGCAACTTCGTCCCGCCGACGACGCACAAGAAGCACGAATCCATGCCAGCCCCCCGGGCCACAGCCTGCGCTGCAGAAACACTACTGCGCGCTGATCAAAATGACCGGCCGAACCGCGGTCGATCGCATGTCGCGGAAGGTCCGAACTGCGATCGGCTCACATCGCGCCCGTTCCTGGCGTCAGCGCCGCTTCGCCCAGCGGCCCGGCGAATCGAGCAGCGCGTTGGTTGCTTCGACGGGGAGACGAATGCCGTGCGCTCGTAGATTGCGGCGCTGTGCGCGAGTCCCCTGATCTGCTCGGACAGGGCGCGGCGCTGGGCTGCCGTTCCGTCCTGCGCACAAAGCGCCCAGAACCTCATGAAGCGGTACGCCCGGCCCCGCGAGGCGAGCGCCAGCCCTGGGCGGGTCAATCCGACCATGGCGAAAACTGTCCAGGCTGCGCTTTTCTCGATCGTGATTTTGGCAAATGCTTCGGTTGACGGCGGCTTGCGGTACTCACGAGGCTGCGATGGGATTGCCGGTGTTCCGACTGAGGGGGTTCGTCGTGTTCCGTCGACGCTCATCGTGGGTCCTTGCGGTCGCGCTCGTTGCTGCGACCTGGGTGGTGCCGCAGGCCGCGACAGCGGCGCCGGGCCAGGCTTCGGCCAAGCCGGAGCATCCGGTGCTGCTCTACAGTTCGGACGGCATGCGTCCGGACCTCATGCAGCTGTTCGCGGTCGGCGGGTCGATGCCGAACTACTCGAGCCTGATGCGTACCGGCGCCACCGGGCAGAACGGGCTCACGCAGGGCTTCCCGCCCAACACCGGGCAGGGCTGGTACACGCTCGCCACCGGGGCGTGGCCGGGCGTGCACGGCAGCACCAACAACACGTTCTTCGACACCCGGCTGCAGTTCACGCAGTCATTGTCGTTCTCCTTCCACGGCAACGGGGCGAGCCCCGGCAGCGACCCGACGAACGTCCTCGAAGCGCAGTCGGTGGCCTCGTCGGCCGAACTGGCCGGCAAGAAGGTCGCCCAGATCGAATGGACCGGCGGCCTCAACGCGAACATCAACGGGCCGACGGTCGACTTCGACACCTTCTTCTCGCAGCGCGGCGTGCTCGAGTTCCCGCTGGACGCGACGAAGCAGGCGTCGGCGGCGTCGTTCGGACTGTCCTACCAGGTCGCCTCGTTCACGCCGGCCGCCGGCTGGACGAACGTGCCGGCGAGCAAGCGCCCGGCGCAGCAGTCGACCCTGCTCGTCAAGTCGAGCTCGGCCGCGCTCAATCCGGACCGCACGTTCGACCTGTATGTCTACGCGCAGGGCAACCACGGGTACGACCGCGTACTCGTCGTGCCGAGTGGCGCGGGCAAGAACGGCTCGGCCGCGGTGGCGAATCTCGTTCCCGGCCAGTACTCGCCGGTCAAGCTGCGCGGCACGGACGGGCTCATCGGAACCGCCGCCGGCGAGTCCACCGGTTTCTACCTCAAGCTGATGCGGATCGCGCCGGACCTGTCCGACTTCGGGTTGTACTTCACCTCGCTGACCCGTCCCAACGCGCACTGCGCCACTGCGGCGTGCAACGCGCTGCCGGCCGGCGCACCGGGCGAGGACAAGCTGGCCAAGTACATCTCCGACAACCTGCCGCCAGCCGTCTTCGGCGACTTCGCCCCGGAGGAAGCCGGGATCATCGACGAGGACACGTGGTTCCAGCAGACCGTCGGCCTCAACCAGGCCTACGACCGCGCGGTGATCAACTTCGTGCTCGGCACGTTGCAACCCGACACGAACGTGCTGCTCGCCGGCACCGACGAGACCGACGAGGTGAGCCACCAGATCCTGGCCCTGCTGACCCCGACAGCCCCGGACGGCACGCCCAACCCGTACTACGACCGCGTTGCGGGCAGCGGCCCGCGCGACAATCGCGTTTCGCAACGGCTCAACTACCTGATCGGCGCCTATCACTCCGCCGACGACCGGCTGGGATTGGTGCGCTCGTACCTCGGCCCGAACGCGGACGTACTCGCAAGCAGCGACCACGGCTTCGCCCCGCAGTGGTACGCCGTCGACGCCCCGCTGGTGCTCAAACAGATCGGCCTGCAGGACGTCGAGCAGACGGGCAACTGCCGTCCCGCAGCGGCGAGCGCGCCGGGTGGCACCATCGCCAAGGCCTGCTGGGCGGGAGCCACCGCGCAGATCTACCTCAATCTCAAGGGACGCGACCCCGACGGCGTGCTCAATCCGTCGCAATACCAGGCGACCGTCGACAAGATCGTCGCCGCGTACAACGCGCTGAAGGACCCGAACAACCCGAACGCCAGCGTCGTCGCGAAGGTCATGACCAAGGCGCAGCTCGGCAATGTCGACGGCAGCGACTCGCTCAACCCGACGCGATCGGGTGATGTCGTCGTGGTCACCAAGGTGCCGTACCAGTTCGACGCCAACACGGTGGGCACGCTGGTCGCGCCGTCGCGATTCTTCGGCCAGCACGGTTACCTGCCGGAGTATGTCGACCTGCCGCACAACATCAACATGCACGCGACGTTCGTCGCCGGCGGACCGGACATCGTGCATGCACCGAGTGTTGCCGGGGTGCGCGCTGTCGACCTGGCCCCGACGCTCGCAGTGCTCGGCGGGTTCAACCCGCCGCTGCAAGCACAGGGCCGCGTGCTGACGAACATCATCAAGGGCGGCAAGAAGTTCACGACCGGGCAGCTGCTCGGCTTCAACGACGTGCACGGCAACATCACCGGAATCGGCCTGAGCTACACCGATCCGTACACCGGCGCGAAGGATGCCGCGGGCGGCATCGCAACGCTGGCCACCTATCTCAAGCAGGCCCGTGCCACCGAGCCGAACACCGTCACCGTCGAGGCCGGCGACATGGTCGGCGCCAGCCCGCCGGAATCCGCGCTCCTGCGCGACAAACCCACACTCGATGCGCTGAACCTGATGGGCGTCGACGTCGGCACGCTGGGCAACCACGAGTTCGACCGCGGCGTGCCGGAGATGCTTCGGCAGGTGAACGGCGGCCAGTCCACCATCGATCCGTCGATCACGTTCGATCCGCTGAACTTCCCGGTCGTCGATGCGAACGTCATCAGCGACACGACGGGCAAGCCACTGCTCGCGCCGTACACGATCAAGAATGTCGGCGGGGTCAAGGTCGCGTTCATCGGCGCGACGACGATCACCACGCCGACGATCGTCACCACCGGCGCGACCAACGGCGTGCATTTCGTCGACGAGGCAACGGCGATCAACGGCTACGTGCACCAGTTGCAGCAGCAGGGCGTGCACGCGTTCGTGGTCACCATTCACGAGGGCGGATCGCAGGCGACCTATCCGGTGGGCACGGTGAACGACCGGATCGCGACGATCGCCCAGGCACTCGACCCGGCCGTCTCGGTGGTCATCTCGGGGCACAGCCACACCGTCGTCGACACCCGGGTGGGGCACGCGCTGGTCATCCAGGCGTCCTCGTTCACCCGCGCGCTCGACCAGGTCCACCTGCTGCTGAACAAGAACGACGGAACCATTGCGTACACGTGGGGTTCCCTGCAGCCGACCTGGCACGCGACGCCGCCCGCGGTCACCGACCCGTCCGCACCGCTGATCACTCCCGATCCCGCGGTGCAGCAGGTCGTCGACGCCGCGGTAACTGTGACGAACCCGATCACCCAGCAGGTCATCAACCACGCCTCGGCCGACATCCCGTCGCAGCGCGAGTTTGGATCGACGCCGGCGGGCGAGTCGCCGGCCGGCGACCTCGTTGCCGATGCGCAGAAGTTCTACGCGCATACGCAGTTGGCGTTCGTCAACACCGGCAGCGTCCGGGCCGGGCTGCTGGCCGGGCCGGTCACGTACGGCAGCCTGTTCACGATGCAGCCGTTCCAGGACGACTACGTCGACACGTTCACGCTGACCGGGACGCAGGTGTGGGCCCTGCTCAACCAGCAGCTCGCTGCCGGCACCGGCGGCATCATGCAGGTCGCCGGGCTGCACTTCACCTACACCGGGACGCAGGGCAGCGGCTCGATCACCGGGGTGTGGCTCGGCGCGGTCGGCGACAACTCCCATCCCATCCCCAATGACGGCAGCGAGACGTTCACGACCACGGCGAACTCGTTCATGGTCGGCGGCGGTGACGGGTTCACCGTGCTCACGACGGCAGCCAACATCGTGCAGAGCGCGGACTCCGAACTGCAGCCGATGCTGAGCTACGTGGCCAGCCTGCCCGACCCGTTCAGCTACGCCACGGACGGTCGCATCGCCAAGTCCTGACGCAGCACCTCGCACCGCGGGCGCGCCACTCAGGCCCCGCGGTGCGAGGCACGGCAGACTCCGCGTTTTGAATCCGTCGAGCAGACTGGTCGAGTGATCACTCTTGGGCTGGCGCGCCGGCTACGCGATGCCGGGCTTCGATGGACGCCGGCGTCGGGCGACCGGTTCGTCGTGGCCGACCGCGAGATGGACACCGACGTCTTCGTCCTGAGCGAGATGACGATCGAGGTGCACGACCTCCCGCACGGGCGGGTGATCGGTTTCAACGGCACCACCGAATGGGCGCTGGATTCCGTCGACAAGGACACTGCGCTCTGGCTGCCGCGCGAGTCCCAACTGCGTGAACTGCTCGCCGATACGTTCCGCGGCCTGGACCGCACTGATGACGGATGGCGTGTGCGAACCGAACTGCGCGGGGCAGTCCACGTCAGCCAGGACGCCGACGCCGAGCAGGCGTACGGGCTGGCGTTGTTGCACCTGCTCGAAGCGCTTCGCTAAGCCGGCTTTCGCGCATGCGCCGGAGTCAGGGCGCGCGTTCGGATCGGCTCGTGTTGGCGGACCCGGGCTGCACTTTCGGGATGCGGCCGGCGAAGAACAACGCGACCAGCGCGATGAGTGCGAGGACGGCAAGCGCGGTGCGAAGCCCGTCCAGGCGGGCCTGCTGGTTCTCGTGCAGCACGGCCTGCGTGACCTCGCCGGTTGCGCCGGCCTCGGTGAGGGCGGCTTTCAGGTCGGCGTCCGACATGAACGGGATTCCGCCCGCCAGCTTGGTGTTGGCCTGCGCGCTCACTTCGGCCGGGACGGCGGGATTGTGCTCGATCCCGTTAAGGAACGACGCGGTCAGCGCGGCGATCAGCAGTGAACCGGCAAGCGCGGTGCCGATCGAGGCGCCGAGGTTCGTCGCCGTGTTCTGCAGGCCGCCGACCTCCGGGCTTTCGTCGTCAGGGACGGCAGAGACGGTCACGCTGCCCAACTGCGAGGCGAGTGCGCCGATGCCGAGGCCGGCGAGTAGGAGAGGCACCGTCACGATTCCAGCGCCGGCCTGCGCGTCGATGGCCGTGAACAGCCACACGATTCCGGCGAACATCGCCAGCAGGCCGATCTGCACGACGAGCCGGGGCGACACCTTCGGGAAGAACCGCGGAATGCCGGCCGCGGCGATCAGCAGTGTGATGGACAGCGGGATGATCCTTACGCCGGTTTCGATCGCGGAAAGCCCTAGTGCAACGGACAGGTACAGCGGGATGGTGAAGAAGAGCCCCGCCTGGATCAGGAACTGGAAGAAGAACATCACCAGGCCGCCGCTGAGCTGCCGGTTCTCGAGCATCGCCAGCCGGACGAGTGGCTCACGGCCGTGTCTTTCGACGTGGTGTTCCCATTCGCTGAACAGCCAGAGCACGAGGATTCCGCACAGGATAAGGGCAATCGTCAGCGAGAAGCCGAAGATCGACGGTGCGTCGGGCTTGGCGACAACCCATCCCCACTCGCTCGACCGGAGCACGCCGAAGACGGCGAGCCCGAGGCCTGCGGCCGAGAGCACGGCGCCCACAACGTCAAGCCGTGCTCTCTTGCCGACCGGCGCGTCATGGACCCGGCGCGCGAGGACCAGGATCGCGAGCACGATCACGACCTCGCCGACGAACACGTAGCGCCACGAGGCGTACGTGGTGGCAATGCCGCCGATCAGCGGGCCGACCGCCACGGCGATCGCCCCGGCCGCCATCACGAGCCCGTACGCGCGCGGGCGGCCCTCGGGTGCGAAGTTGCTGGCGACGAGGGCGACGATCGCCGGAAGGATCAACGCTGCGCCGATTCCTTCGAGCACCGACCAGCCGGCAATGAGCACGGGAAGGTTCTGGGCGAGGGCCGTGGTCAGCGACCCCGCACCGTAGATCACGCACCCGATCGAGAACGCGCGCCTGCGTCCGATCAGGGAGCCGACCTTGCCGCCCGGGATCATCAGCATCGCCATGACGAGCGTGTAGAGCGTGATCGCCGACTGGATCCCGGTCACCGTCGTGCCGACGTCTTTGGCCACGGTCGCGATGGCCACGTTCATGACAGAACTGTCGAGCGTCATGAGGAACTGGCCGGAGGCAAGGGTGATCAGGACCAGGCCCGTGCCCTGCCCGGCCGCAGTCCGAGCCCCCTGGGCGGTCATCGCTGAACCGTAATCCCAGTTGAGCGGATTAGGTCGGCCCCACGCGGTCCCAGAGAGTGGCTGTTTGGCAGTGGGTGGGCAGTTTGGCGATGAGTGGGCAGTTGTAAGTGCCCACCGGCGGCGTAACTGCCCACTTGCGGTGTCGCCCGCTGGATCTGGCGACCGGCGAGCTGGCGCTGCGTAAGCGGCAGCCGGTGCTCGGCGGCTACGACCCGGACCGCTACGAGCAGAGCCGTGACTGGGCCACCGCAGAAGACGGCACCCGGGTGCCGCTCTCGATCGTGCGCCGGCGCGGTGTGCCGCGGGACGGGTCGGCGCCATGCGTGATCTACGGCTACGGCTGCTACGAGGCGTCGCTCGACCCGTACCTGTCGGTGGCTCGACTGTCCTTGCTCGATCGCGGGTTCGTCTACGTGATCGCGCACATCAGGGGCGGTGGAGAGCTCGGCCGGCAGTGGTACGAGCGCGGCAAGCTACAGCACACGAAGAACACGTTCACCGATTTCGTGGCGTGCGCGCGACACCTGGTCACGCAGCGATGGACCAGCGCGGACCGGCTGGTCGCCTCCGGTGGCAGCGGCGGCGGGTTGCTGATGGGCGTGGTGGCGAACCTGGCCCCGGACGCCTTCGGCGCAGTTCTCGCGACGGGTCGGCGGCCGGTCAATGCAATTGGGTGATGTCGATCGGCCCTAGCATCGCGTCGATGTCAGCAGCGCCGGCACCGGCGCTCGCGTCGCTGCAGCGTGGCGCGCCCGCCCCTTCAGCCGCGCTCTGCCCCTGAAACGGCGTCCACATCGTCCAGGTCGTCGACGATCGACTCCGGGGCCCGCATCCGCCAGGCGTCAGTGACGAGCTCGCGCAGCCGCTCGGCGTCCACCCGCGCCAGGCGCAGCATCACCAGCGGTGAGCCGTTGTAGCCGTGCGTGGTGAAGAACGCCTCGGGCTCACCGAGCAGGAGTGCCTGCTTCTCAGCCTCGTCGCCGACGTACAGCACGGCGATGTCGGTGCGAATCACGCGTGCCTTGCCCGGCTTGCGCTCGGGGTAAGACCACACGAAACCCTTGTCGGCAACGCGGAAATCAAAGCCGTCGCTGTCGATCTCGACCACGTGCGGCAAGCTCAGCGCTACGCGGCGTACATCGTCCGCATCAGCCATCGTGGTCGTCTCCGGATCGCGCCATCAGCTCAGGCTAAGGCCTCTCCCGTCGATCGCGGAGTACTACAGCAGTCGCTCGGGACCTGGCCCGGGTGCGGCGCTCCCGTCGCTCGTCATCGGGTCATGATCACCTCTGCCGGATCCGCCATTGGTCGCCATTGGTCGCGGCTTCGACAGAGATGATCATGGATGTGCCAACGCGGACCTCGTCGGCGGCTACGTCGGTGCGGACGCTCGCGCTCGTCCGATCGTGCAACGCAGTGCGCCCTGACACCGCAAGAAGTTGCACGATCCGCGGGAATAAGTTGCACGATCCGCGGGAATTACGCGCCGCGATATGTTAACCAGACGTTGTCTAAGCGGCTGGAGCCGATCGCGGCGAGGGGAAAGCCCGAGTGAGCAAGTCCGGAGAGGGTCTTAGTCCCGCTAGGTCGGTGAGTGCCTTCGTCGGACGCGAGGCCGAGCAATCGCGCGTCGAGCGAGCACTGGGCGAACCGAACGCGATCGTGCTGATCGAAGGCGATGCCGGCATGGGCAAGACGCGCCTGGTGGCCCACTGCCTGCAATCACCGCAGCTGCGCGGCCTTCGAGTGATCAACGTCGAGTGCCTGCCGTTGGTCGAGCCATTTCCGCTCGGGCCGTTGGTCGAGACACTGCACGGACAACCGCTGGCGAACCTCAGCCTGAGCCCGCTGGCCGGCGCGCTGCGCCCGCTGCTTCCCGAGTGGGCCGACGTCTTGCCGCCCGCACCGGAACCGCTTGACGATCCGCAGGCAATTCGACACCGGGTGCTGCGGGCGATGGCCGAGGTCGTCTCGAAGCTCGGCGTCGAGGTGATGGTGGTCGAGGACGTGCACTGGGCCGATTCCGCGACCTTGGAATTCCTGATGATGCTGAACGCGAGCCCGCCGCCGAACCTTCGGCTGGTGCTCACCTGCCGCCCGCCGGACGTCTCGCCTGATTCACCGCTGCTGCGCATGACTGCCCGTTCCTCACGACGCATGCCACAGACCAGGGTGTTCCTGGAACCGCTGAACCTCGATGCCGCCAGGCAGATGGTGGTTTCGATGTTCGACACTGACGACGTCTCCTTGTCGTTCGCGGACTTCCTGCACCGCAAGACCGACGGGGTACCGCTTGCTCTCCAGGAAAGCCTTGCCGTGATGCTCGATCGCGGCGACATCGTGTGGCGCGAGGGGGAGTGGGCGCGGCGGGCGGTGGACGAACTGGAGGTGCCGCCGACCGTCCGCGACTCGGTGCTGGAGCGGGTCGAGCGGCTCGACTCACGTACCAAGCAATTGTTGTGGACGGCCGCGGTGCTCGGCGAGCCGGCCGAAGAGTCATTGCTGGCAGACGTTTCCGGACTGGACGACGAGCAGACGCGAGAGGCGCTTGCGCAGGCGCTCAACTCCGTCCTGATGCACGAGGTGAAGGCCGGGCGGTTCCAGTTTCGTCACATGCTCGCCGCGCAGGCCGTCGAGGGTTCCATCCCGGTCTCTGAGCGGCGCCGGCTGCATCAGCGCGCCGGAAAGGCGCTAGAGGAATCGACGTCCGCTCAACCGGCGCGGCTCCATCGTCATTTCAGAGAGGCCAACGACTTCGCGGCGTGGAGCGTGTACGGCGAGGAGGCCGCCGATCTCGCGCTCAAGGCCGGCGACGACCACGCCGCAATCCTGCTTCTCCTGGAGCTCGTTTCGCATCCCGAGCATCCGCGCGCACGGCAGGTCGCAGTAGGGCGAAAGCTTGCCGAAGCGGCGACCTGGGGTGTCGCAGGGTTGGGCGAACTCGGCGACCGGGTCGTTGCCGCGTTACGCACCGTCTTGGAGCTGGAGCCCGGCCCGTCCGCAGAGCTGGCCGAGATCCGCCTGCTGCTGGGCCGGTTGCTGCTGCAGTTGGGCGAGTTCGATTCGGCCGCCGAGCAGACCGAACTGGCGCTTCCGCCGCTCGCCGGCAAGCCGGAACTGGCGGCCCGGGCGATGATTTCGCTGGCCTGGCCGCGCGGGCGGGAATGGTCCGCGGATCGCCACGTCGCGTGGCTCGACCGCGCCGAAGACCTGCTGCCGCAGGTGTCCGATCCGGCCGAGCGGATCCTGCTCGAGGTCGATCAGGCCAGCGTGCGGCTGATGCTCGGCCAGGACTCCGACTGGGACGCGCCGTGGAAGCTGCGCGAGTCCGTGACCACCCTGTTCGAGCAACGGCAGGTCGCCCGGTTGCTGATGAACACCGGTCACGTCGGAATCGCGTGGGGCCGCGACCGCGAGTCCCGGCAGCGTCTGGACGAGGCCGCGGCTCTCATGGAGAAGACGGGTTATCGCCGGCTGCTGAACTCGGCCTGGCTGACCAGCGCCTATCTCGACTGGTTGGGCGGGCGTTGGGACGGCCTGGCCGATCGCATCCGCGCGCTCGCCGGCGAGGACGAGACCCTGCCCGAGGCGCGGCTGGAGGCCCGCGGCACCCTGGCCATGCTGCAGACCGTCACCGGCGACCGGAATCGCGCGCAGACGGAGCTCGAAGCGGTGCTCGACGAAGCGGTGCGGCGCGGGGTGGCCGACGGGCAGCTCTCCCCGGCGGCCGCATTGGCCCGTCTACATCTGGCCGACGGGAACGCCGAGGCAGCGCTGACGATCACGGCCTCGGCTCTGGACACCGTCATGCGCAAGCAGATGTGGTTGTGGGCCAGCGAGGTCGTGGTGGTCCGTCTCGATGCGCTGGCGCAGGTGGGCAACCTGGACGAGGCCGACGAGCTCGTAGCAGCGTTCGCGGCCGGTCTGGACCGGACGTCGAACATGCCCGCACCGGAAACGGCACTCGTGATCGGCCGGGGAATCGTGGCGTCGGCCCGCGGCCGGCTCGCCGATGCCACAGCGCACTTCGCCGCGGCGGCCTTGCGGTGGTCACAACTGCCGCGCCCCTATCTCGAACTGCTCGCCTTGGAGCGCCAAGCGCGCGTCGAACTGGCATCAGGCGACAAGGATCGTGCCTTGACCCGGCTCGAATCCGTGCAGCGGCGCCTGCATGAGCAAGCCGCCAGCTGGGATGCTGACCGGATCGCGAAGCTGCTGCGCAGCCACGGCGTCGAGGTTGCGCGGGCCTGGCGCGGCGGGCGTCGCGGATACGGCAACCAGCTCTCACCGCGCGAACAGGAAGTTGCGCGTCTCGTCGCGCAGGGACTCACCAATCGGCAGATAGCCGAGGAGCTGTTCCTGTCCCCGCGCACGGTCGACCGCCACCTCAGTGCCGCGATGCGCAAGCTCGGCGTCACGTCCCGAACCGCGCTCGCAATCGCCGTTACCGATCTGCCCACTGCGTAACCGCAGCTGAATTGGGTGATCTGCTCAATCGCATGGCGCCCGCGCGTCCGCAAGTGTGTTGCGGATGGACGAGTCTGCGAACGAGCCGGGGCCCGGAGACGATCACCGGGCATCGCCGGGGGCCCGTGACGAGCCGCCCGTGAGCGGCCCGATCGATCGACGGCCCGGCCGTCCGGATGGCCAGGATCCCCCAGCCCGCGACGATCGCGGCGGCGGCCGCTGGGAGCGGTTGTAGGGGCTCGCGGCAAAAAGTGGGTGATCCGACCGATCGCAACACTTGCCGGCGATCGTCACGATGATGCCGCGGCCAGGCCGTCGCATCCAACGCGGACAGAGGACAGAGGACATGCGCAGCAATCGCTTCTCCAGCGCCGTTCAACGACATCGCCTCGGGGCGCTGACGACGGCGGTGCTCGCGGTGGCCGCCCTGGTGGCGCCGGTGGTGCCGCCGACCGCGGGCGCCTCGCCGGCACCGGCCGGCGGTTCCGGTTCGGCCCAGCCACTGGCGGGCGGATCGCCCACAACGGGTGCCGGTGAGACCCACGAGGTCACGCTGCTCACCGGCGACGTCGTCATCCTGCAGATCGCGCCCGGCGGCCAGCAGTCCGCGTGGATCGAGAAGCCCGCCCAGCCGGACGGCACGCAGCGCTCGCCCCAGATCTACGAGCAGGACGGCCACGTGCACGTCGTGCCGGCCGAGGCCGCGCCGTACCTGAAGTCCGGGGCGCTGGACCAGAACCTGTTCAACGTCACGCTGCTCGCCAAGCAGGGGTTGTCCGACGAGGCGCAAAGCTCGCTGCCGCTGCTGCTGCAGTCGCGCGGTGGCCCGTCGGGCGCAGTGCCGGCCGTGCCGACCGGAGCGCGCAAGGTGCGCACGCTGGACAGCATCGCCAGCGTCTCGGTGACCGCCGAGAAGCCGCGGATCCGTACCGTCTGGGACTCGCTGCGCGGGCCACACGCCGCGGCGGCCAATGCGACGGATGCCCGGTTCGCCACCGCCGGCCGGGTCTGGCTCAACGGGATGGTGAAGGCCACGGCGCAAGCCGGCGTGTCGCAGATCGGCGCGCCGGAGGCGTGGGCGGCCGGCTACAACGGCAAGGGCGTGCACGTCGCCGTGCTCGACACCGGCTACGACCCGACCCATCCCGACCTCGCCGGCCGCGTCACGAAGGAGCACAACTTCTCCACCGACCAGGACCCGCCCGGTGAGACGGCCGTCGACGGCAACGGGCACGGCACCCATGTCGCGGCGACGATCGCGGGCACGGGCAAGGCATCGGGTGGCGCGTACGAGGGCGTCGCACCGGGCGCCGACCTCTGGATCGGCAAGGTGCTCGACAACGACGGCAACGGGCCCGAGGACCAGATCATCGCGGGCATGCAGTGGGCGGCCGAGTCCGGCGCCGACGTCATCAGCATGAGCCTCGGCACCCCCGGGATCAGCGACGGCACGGACCCGATGAGCCAGGCGCTCAACCAGCTGAGCGCGAGCACCGGGGCGCTGTTCGTGGTCGCGGCCGGCAACTCCGGGCCGGGGGAGCAGACGGTGACCTCGCCCGGCAGCGCGGACCTCGCGCTGACGGTGGGCGCCGTGGATGGCAGCGATCACGCCGCCTCGTTCTCCTCGCGCGGTCCGCGCTTCGGCGACATGGCGGTCAAGCCGGAGGTCGTCGCGCCGGGCGTCGACGTCGTGTCGGCACGGGCCGCCGGCACGTCGGAAGGCAACCTGCTCGACAGCTACTACACCACGCTGAGCGGCACCTCGATGGCGACGCCGCACGTCGCCGGAGCGGCTGCGATCCTGGCCCAGGAGCACCAGTCCTGGACCGCCGCTGAGCTCAAGGCGCAACTGGTCGCTACCAGCAAGACCCTGGCTGATCAGCCGGTCACGTTCCAGGGCGCCGGACGGGTCGACGTGGCGGCGGCGGTTGCCGACCCGGTGACCGTCGACCAGGCGGTCCTGTCGCTCGGCCACGTCGCGCAGGACGCCAGCCCGGTGACCCGCACCGTCACGTACTCGAATCCGACGGGCAAGGCCATCACGCTGCGGCTCTCGGCCGAGGTGCGGGGCAGCGGAGTCGACGAGAACGTGAAACCGCACCTGGCGTTCGACCGCAACACCCTTTCCGTTCCGGCTCATGGCACGGCAAGCGCCCGGGTGACGCTCTCTCCCGGTCAGACCGGCTCCGGCATCTACGGCGGGCAACTCGTTGCCGAGGGTCCGCACAACGACGTGCACAGCGTCATCTCCTTCGCCGTCGACGGACCGTCGCGCACGATCACCGTGAATGCCGTTGACCGCTCGGGCAAGCCGGCCTTCGGCACCGTCGACGTGTGGAACGAGGACACCGGCGAGTACACCCGGGCGTTCGTGGTGGACGGGACGGCTACCACACAGGTCCCCGACGGCACGTACACCCTGATGACGACGATGGGGGAGAGCCAGTTCCTCGCACCCACCCAGACCGTCGCCAGTGACCTGGACCAGAGCGTCCACTCGGACCTGGTGCTGAACTACGACGCGCGCGACGGTAACCCGGCCAAGGTCGACACACCGCGCGAGGCCGACCTCGAATCCTGGGGGTCGATGTGGACGCGAACGGTCGGCGGCCGGTCGCTGACGGCGTGGGGCCCCAACGGGACGTACGGGCAGCAGCTCTACGTGATCGCGGGCAAGAAGGCCCGCGAGGGAAGCTTCGCCTTCACCACGCAGTGGCAGCTGACGCAGCCGATGCTCACCGCGCGGATATCCGGCGGCGTGCGGGTGTCGCCGAACGCCAGTTTCGCGTCCGCCCACGACCCATTCGTCGGCAGCCGTACCCTTCCGCTGGTCTACGCCGGTACCGGCACCGCTGACGAGTTCGCCGCCGTCGATGCGCGGGGGAAGATCGCTCTGGTCACCCGCAGCGATGCGGGCATGCTCGCGCAGGTCCTCGCGGCCAAGGCTGCTGGCGCAACTCTGTTGATGATCCAGAACACGCAGCCGGGACCCTGGCGGGAGGACCTGTTCCGGCCGCAGGGCCTGCCGACCTACCGCCTCGACCAGGCAGCCGGTGCCCAGCTACGCGCGGCACTCGCGGCGAACCCGGCGCTGACCCTGGACGTCACCGGGCTCTCGGACTCCACGTACAACTACGAGCTGGTGTTCCCGGAGTCCGCGCTGCCGAGCCGGCCCACGTACCACGTGGATCAACGCTCGCTCGCCACGGTGGTGTCTGACTACCGGCAGAACTCGGCGCGCATGGTCGACAACGAGTCGTGGATTCCGCATGTCGGCGACGTCGGTCTCGGCGACTCGATGTCGATGCCGCGAAACGGCCCGGTCGTGCGAACGGAGTACCTGTCGACGAACGGCGTTTCCTGGCAACGGTTCGCCCACCCCCACATGCTCGCCAACATGTACTGGACCTGGTCGGATTCGCACCAGTACAAGGCCGGCGACACCGACCATCAGCTGTGGTGGGGGCCGCTGGTCGCTCCCGGCGTGCCACCGATCGCCGGTGCCGAACAGGGCGGAGCGCCCGTGGCGAGGTTCCGCGATGCGATCCGCATGGTCATCCCGCACTACTACTACGGCGGAACCCGCTACGGCTTCATCCAGAACCAGCTCGGCGATACGTCCGAACTGGAACTGCGCCGTGGCGGCGAGGTTGTCGGCAAGGCCACGTGGCCCGTTGCGCAGTTCACGGTTCCGGCCGACCGGGCCGAATACGAGCTGTCCCTGTCGGTCCAGAACGGCAGCAACAACTTCGTCGACACATCGGTGCGGACCGAGTCGACCTGGCGCTTCGAGTCGGCTCGCTCGAGCAGTCCGCGTACCGTGCTCCCGCTCGTGCAGTTGCAGTACGACATCGACGCGAACGGCTACAACGAGGTGCCGTCCGGCACGGCATACCCGTTGACGATCACGCCGGCCTACCAGCCCGGAGCAACTGGGCCGGGCCGGTTCACCGTGACCGCTCAGGTGTCATACGACGACGGGACGACCTGGTCGAATGCGCCGGTGCAATCGGCGCACGGGCAGTTCCGGGCGATGATGCCTGCGGCGGCAGCACCCGGTTTCGCGACGGTGCGCGTCGTCGCCACGGATGCGGCCGGCAACCGGCTCACCCAGCAGATCGACCGGGCGTGGCGCATCGGTTCTTGAGTTGTACGCGACTCGGCCGGGCGATCGGAGATGATCGCCCGGCCGTTGTCTGTCTCGATCGATGTCGATCTGCCGGCTGGTCAGGCGAGCGGGATGTCGAAGCTCTCCGCCGGGATGTCCTTGCCGTCCGACGTGCTGGCGGCGACCCGCTTGTAGCGCAGGACGAGCTTGCTGATGTCGTCCTTGCCGGCGTGAACACGACCCATCCGGTGGCGGTCTTGCCGGTCTCGGCGTCGGGAAGGGGCGGGTGGCCCGCAGCCCTGATCTCGTCGTCGAGGATGGTCGTGCTGGCCTGGTCGATGCCCCTCGAGGTGCCGGTGAGGTAGAACGAGTCGGCGCCCACGCTGTCGTAGTACTTGCTGCTTGCCGTGACGCTCACGTCGACGAGAATGATCTGCTCGTCGGCGAGGGCGGAGTACTTCGACTTCGCGGCGGCCGACGGCTCGTAGCCGCGGATGTACTTGATGACAGTTGCCTTGTTGCCCATTTCGGGGTCGGCGAGGCTCTTGTTCACCGACACGGATGAGGCGCTGTGGGGCGCGTCCGAGGCTGCGGAGCTGCCGCCGTCGGTGGGCACATTGCCGTCCGTCGACGCCGAGTCGGGCGCAGACATCGAGCCAGGGGCGCTGATCGGGGCCGACGAAGCCGGCGGGTTCGAACTGCTACCGCCGCCGGAACTGCCGCAGGCCGCGAGCAACATCGCCTCGATACCGGCCGTCACCGTCAACGGGACACGGGTACGCACAGAGAACTCCGCGGGAAAGATCATCCGATGGCGGTTGACGATCATGTCCCACGCCGTGAGGCGCGCTCGGCGCGAGCCCATGCGACTGGGAGATATGCCACGAAAGGCATATTGTTCGCGGGCGGGCGAACCGTGTCCTGCGTGGGTGGGCCGTTTGGCGCGTCCCTCGCCCGGTGGGCGTCCCCGCGTGGGCAGTTTGGCGGTGGGTGGGCAGTTGTTAGTGCCCACCTGTGGCGTAACTGCCCACCTGCGACTGCACCCGACGGGAAGTCTGGACGCGCTGGCAGGCCGACCCGGCCGACCGGGCTGACCGGGCGACCGGGCTGACCGGGCCGACCGGGCCGACCGGGCTGACCGGGCCGACCAGAGCGGGCGCCGACACCCCTCTAGCGAACGAAGTATCGCCGCTGCTCGCGTGCTGGCGTCGGGGCCGCAGTCCGCTCTCCGGGGACGACCTCGCAGGCACCATGCGCGCAGATCTCGTACGCCTCGTCCTTGCACACCAAGCCGCGTCGTACCAGCAGGCCGTGAATCTCGCAGCCCAGGCACAGACCGAGCACCGATTCGAGCCACATCAACACCAGGCAGACCAAGCAGATCGAGCGCGGGAGCCAACCTCGGATGCCGCTGTTCGTGATGATCATCATCGCGCCGGACATGGTCATGCCGAGCGTCCACGCGAACCGCTTCGGCTTGGCCGAGACCCAGTCCGGCGGCAGGCGCCGAGTCATGACGCCCGCGACGATGCCGGCCGGGCTGTACTTGAGCCCTGCGGTCACCCGGATGGCGAACTCGACGAAGAAGATCGTCGACACGACCTGCAATGGCAGGTACCGCTTCTCGAAGTAGGCGTACACGAACGCCACGGCGCCGGTGGCCATCGTCAGGCCGGCGGCCGCGCGCACCTGGTGTTCGTTGACCACGGCCGCGCGCACTCGCTCGCCGTCAACGGTGAGGCCCTCGATGGTCTCGCCAGCGGTCAGGTACGACATGACTGAACCCCTTCGCGGTGCCCGAGCGGGCGGGTGGACTCCCTTGCGAGGTCGGCTCGTCCGATCTCGTTGACGGACCGGTCGACGAATCTCTGCAGGAAGCACATGAAGCGGAACACGTCGGCGAAGTTGGATGCCACGCCGACCGAGATGCGGATAGTCGATACGAAACGCTCGTGTTCTACAAGGAGGCGTTCGCGTAGCTCGAGATACGACATCGGCTCGGCGCGGCCGAACCACTGCGCAGCTGTTCCGCATTCCGGTGATGTGCGACCTCGACCTCGCCGGCGCCCGGGTTGCAGAAAGATCCAGTCCGCAGCGAGATGTCGACGCGATTCGCGAGTTCTTCCAGCGGCGGGTCTTTCGATTTGGCAGCATATTTTGCTTGACGGTTAATTAGCTATGTGGTGAACTACCGGCATGACCGCAACTGACCAAGTGACCGGCTGGCGCTCGGCATGACCGTCGTTTCCGAGCAGCGACTCGACGCCACGTTCGCCGCGCTGGCAGACCCCACGCGTCGAGCAATTGTGTCGCGACTAGCGCGCGGCGAGGCCACGGTGAACGAGTTGGCAGCGCCGTTCGACATCAGCCTTCCGGGCATCTCCAAGCACCTCAAGGTGCTCGAATCCTGTGGGCTGATCTCGCGCAGTCGCCGCGCAACGTTCCGGCCGTGTCGCCTCGAGCGAGAGGCGCTCGACGAGGCGATGAAGTGGATCGAAGAGAGCCGGCGGGTCTGGATGCAGCGGTTCGACAAGCTCGATCAGCACCTGCGCGAGATCCAATCGGCAGACCATCCGAAACGGAAAGGAAAATCGGAATGAACGACGCGACTGCATTGGGCGAACTGAGTTTCACCCGGGTGTTCGACGCTCCGCGAGAGTTGGTGTTTCGCTGCCTGACCGAACCGGAGCACCTGACCCATTTCTGGGGACCGACAGGCGTGAGTGCGCCGCTCGAGAACATCAAGGTCGACGCCCGTCCGGGAGGCGTCTTCGAGACTGTCATGGTCAACGATGCCGATGGCAGCCAGTACCCGACCCGCGCCGTCTATGTCGAAGTCACCGAGCCCGAACGGCTCGTCTGGACCGAGAGTCACAGCGGCATGACCGTGGCCGCGACGTTCGCCGATCTCGGTGGCGAGCGCACCGAGGTTCACATCCGCCAGACCAACGTCCCAGAGATGTATCGCAGCCCTGAGGCGCAAGCCGGTTTCCTGACGTCGCTCGACCGCTTCGCCGCGTACCTGGCGACTTTCCCTCGTGAGACAGGGCGGTAGTCCGATGGACATTCGTGAGGCGATCGCGGCGCAACGACGTGAGCTGGCCGATGTGCTCGGCGAGTTGCCGGCTTCGTCGTGGGATGCGCCGACACTGTGCTCGGGCTGGCGGGTGCGCGAAGTGGTCGCGCACATCACGATGCCGTTTCGATACTCCACCGTACGGTTCGCGATGGAGATCGCGAAGGCGCGCGGGAACTTCAACCGGATGGCCGATCGCTGCGCCCGGCGAGACGCACAGGCGCCGGCGGGCGAATTGCTCGCGGGGTTGATCGACAACGAGTGGTATGAGTGGAAGCCACCGGGTGGCGGGTTGGCGGCTGCGCTGACCCATGACGTCATTCATGGCCTGGACATCACCGTGCCCCTGAACGTCGACGGCTACTTGCCAGAGGATCGGCTGCGGCCGGTGCTGGAGACGATCACGGGGCGGTCCAGCCTGAAGCACTTCGGCATCGACCTGGACGGCATCAGGCTGTGCGCCGATGACATTGACTGGTCGTTCGGTTCGGGCGCGACGGTGTCCGGCAATGCGCAGGATCTCGCCCTGGTGCTCTGCGGCCGGAAGGTGCCGGGCCACCGATTGACCGGCGCACCCAGCACCCGGTTCGTCGCCGCCTGATCCGCCGCGTCTCCCGGTCGGCGATCGAGCCGGAACACAGGCGCAAAGCGGCCTACGGCAGCGGCTCGGGCCGTTCGTGTCAGGTGCTGCCTGGACCCGCGTACGACACGGTCTGCTGTGCGGCTGCGTCGACTTCGTCCGGCGACAGCAGCACGATCGTCTTCACCTGGGTGCGGCCGTCGGCTTTGACCGTCAGCGCAAGCGCGGCAGCGGCCTTGTTGCTCGGAAGTTCGGCAATCGTGTACACGTCGTCGCCACCGAACGCGAAGTCAAAGGTCTCCAACCGGCCGCCGATTTCGGCGGCGGCCTTCTCGAGCGCTGCCCGCCTCGCCGTGCCGCCCTTCGCAAGGACACCTTTTGCGCCTTCGCTGCCGTAGGACGCAATGAACATATATCGCGACATGTTTCCACCCCCATAAACAGCGCTTGAACTGCTGGTCGCGGCCCACCATCCTCTGCGCCGGCGGTGCGCACAACCCGCTGGCCGGTGGGCACCAGCCGGCCGCGGAACGCGGTGGCTCGAACGTCCGGATTCGCCTGTACAGAAGGGAGATTGTGCGTTGCGCCTGCGAGACTACGTGTTGTGACCAGAGGTCGTTGAAGGTGTGCTGATCACCGCAATCGCAGCGCCCCGACAATGTCTCAGGACGCTCCAGCCGTCAATCGCGTTCTGGCGTGGAAGCGGCGCTCCCGGACTGCCCAATCCGGTCGTGATCATCTCGGCTGGATCCGCCATTAAGCGCCGATTCGACAGAGATGATCAAGCATCGGCCGGCGCGGACTCCTATCCACGCCAGCTCGAAGGCCTCCGATGATCAACTGTCGGCGGTCAGGCCGGCCGCGAACTCGGCGATCCGTCCGAACGCCCGGGCCAGCCCGACGTGGTCGGCGTAGTCGCGCGATTCGACGATCTCGCCGTCGCGCACACGCAGGACGAAGATGCACGGCAGGTCGAACGGGCGTCCATTCACGCTGCCGACGTATCGGAACTCGCCGACGACGACCTCCGGGTCGGCGGTGACGTGGACGGTGCGGTCGACGGCCTCGAATCGCTCTACGCCGTCGGCCGGTCCCGGCGCTCGGCTGAAGTGCCTTCGCAGATCGTCGCGCGACAGCAGCGGGTCGGCGTCGAACGGCGAGAGTGGGTGGACCACGTTGGTCTTGTCGGCGTAGAGCGCGGTGACCGCGTCGACGTGGGCTCTGTCTCCGAGCACGATTCGCGGCACGCCGTCCGCTAGTGCATGGAAGACCTCGGTAGGAGTGGGTACGTGCGGCATGATGGACCTCCAGAAGCCAGAAACGGAGTGCAGACTTCGAAATCATATACGGAGTCGCCACTCTGGTTAGAGCGAGGGGTGTCAGTGCGGGCAGATGCACGCGCGAATCGTGAGCGCATTCTTGTTGCGGCAGAAGCTGTATTCGGCGAGAGCGGCGCAGGGGCGTCGACCGAGGAGGTCGCGCGCCGCGCCGATGTCGGTATCGCGACGGTGTTTCGCCATTTCCCGACCAAAGTCGATCTGGTCGAGGCGACACTCGCCCGGCACTTCGAGGCATTGACCCGGCAGGCGACCGCGCTCGCCGCGGCCGACGATGCGGGCGCTGCACTGCGTGAACTCGTCACGACGATGATCGACTCCGGCTCGACGAAGGTCACGCTGGCCGGGGTCCTTACCGAGACGGGCGAGTTTCCCCCGACGGTGCATGCGGCGCAGGTCGCGCTTCGCAAGGCCGCGGGCGTCGTGCTGCGCCGGGCGCAAGCCGCGGGTGCCGCGCGCCGGGATGTGTCGATCGACGACCTGTACTTCCTCATCCGCGGCTTGTCGCAGGCGTCGGCGGCACAGCCGGTGCCGCGATCAACGCGCCGCCGAGCGATCAAGGTCATCCTCGCCGGCCTCGGCGCAGACGCGGACTGAACGGTCGAATCGACCGACGCTCGTAACACTGCGGTGGTGTGATGCGTCACCGGGCCCGGAGCGCTCAGCCTGGCCGGGCATCGGCCGATATCGTTCGCATGAGGCGTCGAGCCTGGAGGATCTACGGCGCGGCGATGACCGTGGTCGTCGCCGCGTTCTTCCTGTACCCGCAGTCTGGTTGGCTTCCTGTCGTCTGGCAGGTCGCGGTCGGCTGGTCCGGCGCCGCGGCCGTCGTGGTCGGGATCCGGCTGCACCGCCCGCCCGCGGCTGCGGCCTGGTACCTGTTCGCCGCCGGCGTATTCCTCAACTCGACCGGTATCGGAGTCGAGGCGTTTTTGACCCGCGGCGGCCGAATCGTGGATCCTCCATCTCTGGTCGACGTCCTTTACCTGAGCCTGTATCCAGCGTTGGTAGCCGGCCTGATTCTCATCGTGCGGCGCTCGGCGCGGCACGAGTGGGCCAGCCTCGTCGACGCGATGACGATCTCGACCGGATTGGGCTTGCTCGTATGGGTCTTCATCATCCGGCCCTCGCTCGGCGCGCCCCTGCTGTCGCCGCTCGGTCAGTTGGTCGTCGTCGCATATCCGATCGGCGACATTGTCGTGCTCGCACTGATTGTGCGGCTGTTGATCGGCTCCGCCGGACGGGGCATGGCCTGCCGTCTTCTTGCCGCGACGGTGATCCTGTTCCTCGTCGGCGACATGTCCTGGGCGACGATCAATCAGGTCGGCCTGGTGCCCGGGCCGCATGCTGCGGCGTTGCTCTCGATGATCTTCCTGGCCGGATACAGCTTGTTCGGCGTCGCTGCGTTGCATCCGTCCATCCGCGACGTCGCCGAGCAAGGCAGGCCACGTGTGTCACGGCTGAGCCCGGCCATGCTCGCCGTTCTGACCACAACATCCCTGGTCGCACCGGGCATTCTCATCGTCGAGGTCTTCCGCAACCATGTCGACGACGGGATCGCCATCGCCGTCGGGTCGGTGAGCCTGTTCGTGCTGGTCATTACCCGTATGGCTCAGTTGCTGCGCGAGGTCGAGCGGCAGACCGAACAGCTCAAGGAGCTCAGCCAGGTCGACGACCTCACCGGGTTGCCCAACCGGCGCGCGTGGGCGTTCGAGTTGCCCCGCGCGATGGAGCGTGCTCGTCGTGCCCGGACGCGCCTTTGTGTCGTCATGCTCGACCTCGACCACTTCAAGCGATTCAACGACGAGTACGGGCACCCGGCCGGGGACCGTCTGCTCAAGGCGGCCAGCGCCGCCTGGCTCGAGCAGATTCGGGTGAGCGACTTGCTCGCCCGCTACGGCGGCGAAGAGTTCATCTTGCTGCTGCCCGAGACCGAGGCGGAGCTCGCGGGCGAGATCGTGGATCGGGTGCGCGCAGTGAGCCCGCTCGGCCAGACGTTCTCCGCCGGCCTGGCTTTGTGGGACGGCATCGAGACGTCCGACGAACTGATCGAGCGCGCCGACCGAGCGCTGTACCAAGCCAAGGCAGAGGGACGCGACCGCACGACGATCGCGCCCACGCGAGACTTCTCGCAGTCCAGCACAGTTGATGCGGGTGTAGTGCCCTAGATCGACCGGCGCTTCGGCGTCGACTTCGCGACCATCGCCGGGTCACGGGTGACGACGTCGTCGAGTATCTCGTCGATGCGCTTCATCGCGTCGGCCGGGATCGTGACGCCGGCGGCCTTGACGTTCTCGGTCACTTGTTCTGGACGTGACGCGCCGACGAGCGCGGCCGACACATTGGAGTTCTGCAGTACCCACGCAACGGCCAACTGTGCCATGGACAGCCCCAGATCGCCGGCGATGGGCCGCAGGGTCTGCACACGGGTGAGCACGGCGTCGGTCATCCACCGCGAGATCATGTTCGCGCCGCCCTTCGTGTCGGTCGCGCGCGAACCGTCAGGGGCGGCCTGGCCGGGTGCGTACTTGCCGCTCAGCACACCCTGCGCGATCGGCGACCAGACGATCTGGCCGATGCCGAGTTCGCGGCAGGTCGGCACGACCTCGCCTTCGATGATGCGCCAGAGCATGGAGTATTGCGGCTGGTTCGACACCAGGGAGATGCCTAGTTGTTGCGCCAGCGCGTACGCCTCGCTGATGTGCTCGGCTGTCCACTCGCTGACGCCGATGTAGAGCGCCTTTCCGGCGCGGACGACATCAGCGAATGCCTGCATCGTCTCCTCGAGCGGGGTGAACGAGTCGTAACGGTGTGCCTGATAGAGATCGACATAGTCCATCTGCAGACGTCGCAGTGATGCGTCGATGCCTTCGAGAATGTGCTTGCGCGACAGGCCTGTCATGTTCTTACCCTTGGGGTTCGGGTCGACCGGCCAGTAGATCTTGGTGAATACCTCGAGCGACTCCCGGCGCTCGCCCGACAGCGCCGCGCCGAGTACCTGTTCCGCCCGGCCGTTCGCGTACACGTCGGCGGTATCGAACGTCGTGATGCCGGAATCGAGGGCGGCCCGCACGCACTGCGTCGCGACGTCGTTCTCGATCTGCGAGCCGTGGGTAAGCCAGTTGCCGTAGGTGATCTCGGAGATCTGCAGGCCAGAGTTGCCGAGGTAACGAAAGTCCATGCGTCCATCCTGCACCTCCGGCCGAACGTGCCGGCGAGGCGGCCGATCGTCGCGTGTGTTGCCCATCGGTGGCAACGCGCTTACCGTCAGATCGACGCTGAATCCGCAGCGAACCCGCATCGACGAAGGCGGAATCGCCAATGTCTACTGAAGGGCCTCAGGCTTCCGCCGACAATCTGAAGCTGCGTGCCATTTACCTCAATGACCACTTCGCCGGCGCGACGGCCGGCGTCGAGCTGGCTCGCCGGCTGGCCGGCGCGCAGCGCGAGACGCCGAGCTACGACACGATAAAGCGCATCGAAGTCGAGATCGCCGAGGACCGCGAGACGTTGCGCAAGATCATGAGCGAGCTGGATGTGTCGATAACCCAGTACAAGCCGGCGGCGACGTGGTTGGGCGAGAAGATCGGCCGGCTCAAACTCAACGGCAGGTTGCTCGGACGATCTCCGCTCAGCACGCTGATCGAGCTCGAACTGCTGCGGCTCGGGGTTGAGGGAAAGGCCGCCGCGTGGCGCACACTGCGCGCGATGAACGACGAGGGCCGCCTGGACAAGGCAGAGCTTGATGGGCTGCTGCGCCGGGCGCAGGCCCAGATCGACACGTTGGAGCAACTGCGCGTCGAGGCCGCGGCCGAAGCACTCGGCTGACGGTCGGGCTGTCGATCCTGCCGCTGACCCTTCGCACGGCTTGGTGAGCACGAGCGTCAGCGACCGCGGCGGCGGATGCCGCTGCCGGTTTCGCTTTATGCTGTAGGGGAAATCGCGTGGCGCCAGCTTGCTCAGCATCGATGGACTCGTACCCATGTCCCGCATATCTGCTTGAGTGCAGTAGCCTCGGTCGATGGGATTGGCGGCGGGGTGCCGTCGACTACCCGAGTGCCTAGCCGGAGAGCTTCGGTGGTAGCAGTCAGAGAGGCAGTCTGATGTCCGGCGCGCAGTTGTATGACGCCATCGGAGCCACTTACACCGTGACGCGGCGCACCGAGCCGCGGATCGCTGCGCGGATCTGGGCTGCGCTCGGCGATGCCCGGACGGTCCTGAACGTCGGGGCGGGCACCGGGTCCTACGAGCCCCCCGACCGCCACGTCCTTGCGGTGGAACCGTCGGCGCTCATGCGTTCGCAGCGCCTCCCGGACGCGGCGCCGTGCCTGGCTGGATCAGCCGAGAACCTGCCGTTCGATGACCAGTCCTTCGACGCCGCGATGGCTGTGTGCACCGTTCATCACTGGCAGGACCCGATCGCCGGCCTGCGCGAGATGCGGCGCGTCGCTCGCCGTGTGGTGGTGTTCCTGTTCGACACCAGTGACCCCAGCCAGTTCTGGCTGACTCGTGACTACCTGCCCGAGTTCGCTGCCTTGAGAGGCTGCAGAGTCTTGGCATCGCCGACCGAGCTGGCCGGCGCGATCGGAGCCCGGATGGAACCGGTGCCCATCCCATGGGACTGCGCTGATGGCTTCTTCGAGGCCTACTGGCGCCGGCCCGAGGCCTACCTGGACGAGAATGTCCGTCGCGGAATATCGGTCTGGGCCGGAGTCGGGCCGGACGCCGAGCAGAGGGCAGTGCACAGCCTCCGTGATGACCTCGCCTCAGGTCGGTGGGCCGAACGCAACCGCGACCTCGTCGATCTCGAGGCGGCAGAACTTGGCGCTCGCCTGCTTATCGCCTGAACCCGCCACAGCTGGGTACCACTTCGCTCATCGCCCATTCGATTATTCATCCTGCATATCTGCTTGAGTGCGGTCGGGATTTGGTCAGCTCGTTGAGCGGGTGTGGGTCCGTCTGGACGGCTTGTTGCAGGAGCCGGTAGAAGAGCATCCCGCGGGCGCGGGAGGTGCGCCGGTTGAAGCGGAAGCTGTATTCGTCGAGGTAGTAGGGCAGCTGCTCGCGGCTGACGTGGTGCTGCAGGGTTCCGGCGATCCAGCGTTTGAGTAGTGAGGCCACCAAATGCACGCCGGGCGTCACTTCGTCGAGGTCGGGTGCGTTGCGGCCGGTGACGTAGTCGTGGCGGTAACCGAGGCTGGCCAAGCGTCGCAGCGTGCGGGCGCCGTCGGTGCGGATGAGGGATCCGGGCGCCACGGTGGCGCAGGCGAAGTCGAGCAGCTTCGCGCTGCCCGGGTGCTCGGCGACGCCGAAGCGGGCGCGCCCCAGCCGGCCGGACTCGAGGCGTTCGACCGCAACCATGACGGGCGCCTTGTCGGTGCTGCCGCCCTTCTTGCCGGCGCTGCGCCCGCCGACGAACGTCTCGTCCAGTTCAACGACACCGGTGAGCAGGTCGCGCTCGGGGCGGACCATGGCCCGGCGCAGCTTGTGCAGCCATGCCCACGCGGTCTCATACGAGCCGAACCCGAGCGCCTGCTGCAGGCCCAGCGCGGAGACCCCGTTCTTCTGCGACGTCACGAACCACACCGCGGCGAACCAGGTCGAGATCGGGGTGTGCGAGCGGTGAAAGATCGTGCCCGCGGTCACCGAGGTCTTGCGCCCACACTGCGCGCACATCCACAGCGACCTCGCCGTGCGCCACGACCGATCACCGCTGCAGACCGGGCACACGAACCCGTCCGACCACCGCAGCCCCGCCAGGTACTGAAGACACGCCACGTCGTCGGGGAACCAGTCCCGAAACTCCTGACAGGTGCGCGGATAGTCGACGCCGCCCCGCGGCCGCCCCGCCGCCAATCCCATCCACCGAGACTACTGCACTCAAGCGGATATGTAGGACAGATGTTCGAGGGAGGAGTTTAACCAGGCAGGCTTGCCGCTCAGGCGGTTGACCAACTCGCGGTCGCTCTGCGGCACCGGCGCGCTGCTATTCCGAGGCCGCTGGTGCTTCTGGCTGCCCGGAGTCGGGACGCTCACCGTGTAGGCGCGCTACGTAGCGGTCGGCCGAGCGGCGTATCGCGGCCGCACCATCGTGAATGACGACTCGGCCCCACCAGCCGCCATAGACGCGCTCGAAGGCGAACCGCTCGACGCGACGGGCGATGTCGAGCACGGTCGTCTCGTCGAGCGGGATGAGGTTGGGGTAGCTCCACATGAAGCTGACCCAGTCACGGTCCTGGACGACCGTGACCGTGTCGCCGGTCAGCAGGGCACCGCGGCCCTCGGCGCCGGCCGGCCAGTGCAGCACGGCGGCCCCATCGAAGTGTCCACCGATGCGCGCCATGGTCACGCCGGGCACCGGTTCGATCTCGTCGTCGAACAGCTCGATGCGCGCGGACGGCCGCTGGATCCAGGCGGCGTCGGCGCGCGGTATGAGGATGCGCGCCCCGAACGCGTCGGCCCAGTCGACGTGGGCGCCGTAGAAGTGCGGGTGCGACATGCATATGGCGGCGATGCCGCCGAGCTGGTCGATCCGTTCGTAGGCGGGATCGTCGAGCAGCGACACGCAGTCCCACAAGACGTTGCCGTGCGGCGTGCGCACGAGCAGAGCGCGCTGGCCGATGGCGAACGACGGTTCTGGGCGCAGCCCGATCAGGTCGGGTTCTTCCTCGCGCATCTCGATGGCGTGGTCGCGGCCGAGGTCGGGCATCGTCGTCCACTGCTGCCCCTCCCAGCCGACGTACTGCCGCTCGTCGAGGCAGATGGCGCACTGTTCCGGCGGCCGTTCGGTGTCAGGGTGCTGGACGCCGCAGGTCGCGCAGATCCATGGCGGCATGCTGGGAGCTCCATTCTGTCGGTTGAGTGGGGTCGGAGTCGGCACGCGTCCACCGTCGAACGCGGGAAGGGGTCACCCGCCTTCCGGCGTAGCGGCGAACAGCGGGGGAAGCACGAGCAGCAGCGCGATCGACCAGGGTGACGTGGGTGAGCATCGGGGCCAGCAGTCCGCCAGACGCGCGTCGTTGCATACCGAGCACGATGCCGAGGGTAGCGGCAGCGAAAGCCAGCATCGGCTTGCCGCTGGCCAGCGCTGTCGCGGTGTAGATCGGCTATGCCGAGTAACACCGGTGTCCATACGGGGCGGTACGGACTGCCGCCACCTACGGTCTCGCCGAGATGCAGTGGGCCGGAGGCGATTCTGCCGAGCAGCCAGGTCATCGCAAGTGCCGCAGTCAGCGGGACGCCGTGGCGCCGTGCGCCGTTCCTGTCGTCGTGCTCACCTGAGGGTGAGCGCGGTTTCAGGCCTCAGGATCAAGCTGGAAGCTGCTGCACCGACCAGCCATTGCCATCGGGGTCGTTGAAGAAGACGAACGACCCCCACGGAAACTCCTGGACCTCGCTGACCTCGACACCTCGTTCCAGCAGGTGCGCACGCGCCGCATTGATGTCGGAGACGACCAGTTGCAGCCCCTGCGCCGAGCCTGGTGCCGTCGACAGGATGCCCTCGCCCAGGGCGATCGAACAGGCCGAGCCGGGTGGTGTGAGCTGGACGAATCGCAGCCCCTCACTCACTTTGTGGTCGTGATCGGCATTGAAGCCGACCTGCTCGGCATAGAACGCCTTTGCCCGGTCGACATCTGATACGGGCAACGCAATCAGCTCGAGTTTCCAGTCCACGTCGATCGCACCTTCCACGTCGGTTTCTGCGCACCGGCAGCGGCCGCCAATGCAAGGCGAACGGTAGCGAGCGGGTCTGACTGAAAACGCGGCCGGGGGCTTCCCACGCCGGGGACACGCGGGTGCGACGAGAGGTCCGCACGCGGACACCCGGCGTCACTCGCCGCCGCGACGGTCCTGCACGCCGAGGACCGTACCGATCGGGGCGGTCGACAACTGCTGCAAGGCGTTCACGAACCCCGTCCGATCGCGCGGATCCAGTGTCGACAGCAGCCGTTCTTCCCTTGCCTGGATCGCCGCCTGGGCGGAATCCCGCAACTTTCGGCCGGACTTCGTCAGCGCAACCAGGCGGGCTCGCCGGTCGGCAGGATCAGGGCGGCGGCTGATCAGGTCGCGATCCTGCAGGTCGTCCAGGACCTCGATGATGCGCGTCCGGTCCGCCCTGATCGCGTCGGCCAATGCGGCCTGGGTGCGGATCGGCTCGTCGTCGAGCCTGAGTAAGACCATGTACGCCCACATCGACAGGTCGTGGTCCATGAGGATGTCGCTCTCGACGGACAGCAGAGCCCGGCGGATCGGCTCGATCATCGCCGCGAGGTCAGCTCGCCGACCGGTTGATGCGACGCGGCGTCGTCCAGGCACTGCGACAGGATACGCATTGACCGATAATATGCTCGCGCCTATCATCAGCGCATGCATACAGATGACATTCAGTATCTCGACCGGCGCGCCGTCGAGATCAGCATGACCGTGGTCGAGCGCCTACGGCCGGCCGATCTCGCCCGGCCGACTCCCTGTGCCGGCTGGACGCTCCGCGACCTGCTCGAGCACATGGTCGTTCAGCACAACGGATTCCGTGCGGCCGCTCTCGGCGGCGGAGCGGACGCCGAGGTGTGGAAGGCGCGTCCGCTCGGTGCCGATCCGGTCGGGGAGTACGCCTCGGCAGCCCGCGGCGCGCTCGATGCCTTCGCCACCGTCGGCGCACCCGACCGCAAATTCGCCCTGCCCGAGATCAGCACGGAGATCGAATTCCCCGGCCGCCGGGCGATCGGGTTCCATTTCATCGACAACGTCGTCCATGGGTGGGATGTCGCGCGCGCACTTGGCGACGAATATGTTCTCGATGACGAGCTAGCGCCCGTCGCGATACAAATAGCCGAGAATGTGCCGAACGGACCGGAACGCCTTCGCCCGCACGCGTCGTTCAAGCCTGGCCTCGCAGTCGCCGCGAACGCGTCGGCGCTCGATCGAATCCTCGCCGCATTAGGACGTTCGCCAGATTGGTCTGGAATATCGGCCGCCGCTGGATAGACCGCGCACGTATTACAGCGCGATATTCTCTGGGCTCCTGAATGGTTCTCGACGTACATATGTCCGGTCTTTGTCGAGAGGGATCTCAATGTCAACCATCACCGAGCACGAAGAGCAGGAAGTCATGGACATCATCGAGATCCCCGATCGCTGCTACGCACTGACGCTCGGCAGCGGCTGGCGCGAAGTCGTCGATACCCCGCTCAGCTTCGTCAAGCGGTTCGCCTAGCGAGCGATGATCACGCAGGCCGGCACGACTGCGCCGCCCACGTCCATCGAGGCGTTTCTCGCCGACGCCACCGAGCGCACCCCGCTCGTCGGCGGGGCCGGTAAGTCGGGCGCCGTGCTGGAACGTGCGATCGTCGGCGGCCAGCGCTACGTCGTGAAGTACCTGAGCCTTGCTGACGACTGGACGATGCGGGCTGCCGGGCAACTCGGCGGCGCAACGCTCGCGCTATGGCAGGCCGGCCTGCTGGCTGGGTTGCCGGACTGCATCAATCAGCCCATCGTCGCGGTGGCCCGCGGTCGAGATGCTCGCACGGTGCTGCTTATGCGTGATGTGGGGGAGTGGCTGGTACCCGTGTCCGACGACGCGATCCCGCTCGATCAGCACCTGCGCTTCCTCGACCACATGGCCGCCCTGCACGCTCAGTTCTGGGCGGGCGGTGACGAGATCGAGATCGTGCCGGTGATGCACCGGTATCTGGAGCTGTCGCCGTGGACCGCCGCCGCCGAAGCCACGCTCGGCTCGTCGCACCGGGTGCCGTGCCTGATCGGTGAAGGCTGGTCGTTGCTCGGTGCCGTTGCGCCGGCCGCTGCCGCCGTCGTCACGCCACTGGCGTGGGACCCAGGGCCGCTCGTCGACGCCCTGCAGCAGACTCCGCAGACCTTCGTGCACGGCAACTGGAAACTCGACAACCTCGGTACGGACGCTGATGGCCGGACCATCCTGCTCGACTGGGAACTACCCGGCCGCGGCGCCGCGTTGAGCGACCTCGCCTGGTACCTGGCGATCAACTGCCGCAGGCTGCCGCAGCCGAAAGAGGGCGTGCTGATCTCCTACCGAGCCGACCTGGAGCGGCACGGCGTCGACACCGAGCCGTGGTGGGATCGTCAGCTCGCCCTCTGCCTGCTCGGCGGCCTCGTGCAGTTCGGCTGGGAGAAGGCACTCGGCGGCTACGACGAGGAATTGGCGTGGTGGGAGGCGAAAGCGGTCGCGGGTGCCCGCTTGCTGCGGTGACCGAGCCGGATCTGCGCCGCGCCTACGACCGGTCCGCCGAGGCATGGGCGAACGGGGCGGCGCGGGTTTATGCGCGCCTCGCACAGTGTCTGGTGGCCTCCGCACCTGTCCCGCTGGCCGGGGCGAGTGTGCTGGACCTTGGCGCCGGCACCGGCGTGGCGGGGCGCGCCGCGCTTGCCGCAGGAGCAGCCGACGTGGTGGCCGTCGACGTCGCCGAAGCGATGCTGCGCCACGGCGCCGGAAGCTCCCGGCCGGTGCTGGCCGACGCCGCGGCACTTCCCTTTCGCGACGCGTCGTTCGGGCTCGTCGTGGCGGCGTGCTGTTTGGGCCACCTGCCCGATCCGGTGGGCGCTCTCCGCGAAACCCGACGGGTGGGTGCCGCCGTCGTCGCCAGCGCGTTCGAGGCGGGATGGGCCCATCCCGCAAAGGCCGCTGTCGATGATGCCTTGCACCAATACGGATTTCGCCCGCCTGCGTGGCATTCCGCGCTCAAACAGGACACCGAACCGCAGGTCGCCGATCCCCAGCGGCTTGCCCACATCGCGGCCAGCGCGGGTTACCGCGACGTACACGTCGAGACGATCGCGGTGGCGACCGGCGTCGACACTCCCGCGCAAATGGCCGACTGGCGGTTAGGCATGGCGCATCTGGCCCCGTTCATGCAGTCACTACGACCGGCGCAGCAGGCCGAAGCACGCCACGCCGCCGAGACAGCGCTTGCCGGCGCGCCCGCACTGGTCGTGCCGCTGGTCGTCCTCGCCGCATCGTGAGCCCTACGAGCGACGCCGCGCCGTGTCGATATGCAGCGGAGTCGTTCGTCATTGGGATGACGGGCCACTGTCGGAGCAGCCCGCGAAACCAGGAGGTCACTCGTGAGTCATCCCATCGTGCACGCCGAGATCCGGTCGAGTGACCCTGATGCGACGCGAGCTTTCTTCGGCGAACTGTTCGGCTGGACGTACCCGACCGAAGGTGCCTTCCCGGGCTACACCTTCGTCGAGACGGGCGTTCCGGGCGCGTTGTACACGGCCATCAGCCCGCTGCAGGGTGACGACGACCTGGTGACGTTCTTCGTCGGCGTCCAGGACATCGAAGCCGCGATCGCGGACGCGACGCGTCTGGGTGGCGCCGTCGTGCAGAAGCCGGTCAGCGTGCCTGGCGTGACGTTTGCGCTCATATCCGATCCGCAGGGGCATATCGTCGGGCTGGCCCAGCAGGACTGACTCAAACGGTCGTGATCAGGCCGCCGTCGATGACGAAGTCGGCACCGGTCGTGTTGCCGGCCCGCTGACTAGCCAGCATCAGCACGAGATCTGCGATCTCCGCAGGCTGGCTGAAGCGGCCGGTGACCATGTCGGCTGCAGCGTGCCTCGCGACATCTCGCGGCTCGCCGCCGGTCGCTCGCGCCACCGATGCTGCGACGCCATCGGCGCCGAGCCACAGATCGGTTGCCACCGGACCCGGACTGACGGTGTTCACCCGGATGCCTTTCGGCCCGACCTCCTTCGACAATGCCTTGCAAAAGTTGGTCAGTGCCGCCTTCGCGGCGCAGTAGTCGATCACGGTCGGGTCGGGCAGGAAGGCGTTTACCGAGCTGACCGTCACGATGTTCCCGTGCTGTGCGGCGAGCATCGTCGGCAAAGCCGCGCGTGTTGTCCGAACGGCCGCCATCAGGTTGAGCGTCATCGACGCGAGCCATTGCTCGTCGGTAACGGCGAGGAAGCCCTGCAGGCGAGGGGAGACGACGCCGACGTTATTGACGAGGATGTCCAGCCGGCCGCGTTCGATGGCCACCGCAACCAGGTCGGCCGGTCCGCTGGCCGTGCCGAGGTCGACTTCGACCTGCTGCACCTGCCCGGACTCGACGAGATCTGCCAGGGCATCGGTCTTCACCCGTGCACCGGCGATGACGTGAACGCCCTCGCCGGCGAGGCTACGGGTGATTGCGAGCCCGATTCCCTTGCTCGCACCCGTGACCACGGCGACCTTGCCGTTCAGTCCGAGATCCATGACCTTCCCCCGTAGGCAGCCCTGCGTCGTTCTGCCTCCCCGCAAGTGCTGTCAGGGTGATGGGCAGATGCAGTGACGGGTCAAGGCGTTCTGCGATGTGGCTCTGCAGAAGCGATCCGCGATGCGGTCGTGCAGGTCGAGGTCGTGACTGCAGACGTCGCACGCTGTCGCGCTGCCGCCGGGTTCGACAACGTCGACAACGTCGACAACGTCGACAACGTCCACAACGACATCGCCCGCAACATTGCCGTACGTGTCGGGATCCGTCCTCGTGTCCGGCAGGTCATCGGTGAGCGTTGCGACTGCGGACGTCGCGCGGCGCGCCGCGGACGGTGCTCGGTACGCGGTGCGGCGAGACTTCGGACGGACGGTCATGCTGCGACCTGACTGCGCCGGCTGGTACGGCGGAAGGTAGAAATGCTCCCGGTCCGGCACCTATGGGTGGTAATCGGCGCACGACAGGAGCCCGGGACGTGTTCGAGTCTACGGCCCGTTTCTCCCGCTCGATACGCACGAAGGTCCCTAATCGACCGAAGACGATCCGCCGAGTCGGTTTACGTACGCGCGGGATCAGCTCCGGTGCAACCGCGCCCAGTGGCCCGTTCGGCACAGATGATCAAGGCATCTTCGCGGTGCGCAGATCGCGCGGTGAACAGACTCGGTGGCAATGGCCGGGCCCGAGTGCCTTCCGTGCGGTACGTTTGATCAAGGTGACGCCGTGCGAGCCTCGGTGCACGCGGCATACGGCAGCCACCAGGTCTCGTAGGTAAGGGCGACAGAATCGACTGTTGTTCTGACACACACGCTGTCACTGCGATACGGCCATTCTTTTTTCGCGTGGGCTTCGCGCTGGTCTCGCGGTGCCGATAACTGGAAGGCATCGAGCGCATTGGACATCGACTTCGGTTTCGTCAGTACGTACCCACCGACCCGGTCCGGCCCGGGGCTCTTCGCGGCCGGCCTGCTGCGCGCACTCACGTCCGCTTCGGGCGACAGCGGCCGAGTCGTGCGCCTCGTGACCGCGCCGCAACCGCGCCCGGCCCGCGAGGTGGTGGCCCAGCTGGTCGCCGGCGACCAGGCCAGCATGCGCGCGGCGCTCGCGGCACTCAACGGGTGCGATGTCGCGATCGTGCAGCACGAGCCGGGTGCCTATGGCGGCGCCGACGATGCAGAGATCCTGACGCTGCTCGACGGTCTGCAGGTCCCGTCGGTCGCCGTGCTGCACGCTGTGCCGGCCGCGCCCACGGCGTCGCAGCGCGCGGTACTCGAGGCCGTGCTGGCGAAGGCCGGAGCGGTCGTGGTCATGTCGGCCGCCGCAGCGGACCGGCTCGCCGCGAGCTACGCGATCGACGTGCGGTCGGTCAGCGTGATCCCGCGCGGCGCGCCGGAGGCGCCGGCTGCGAATGCGGTGGCTGCGCCGGTGTTCCGGACGGGGCGGCCGACTGTGCTGACATGGGGCTTGCTCGGTCCGGGCAAGGGCATCGAGTGGGGGATCGACGCGTTCGCTGAACTCCGCGGACTCCAGCCGTCGCCCCGCTACCTGATCGCCGGCCCGACCCATCCGAATGTGCTTGCCGCTGAAGGTGAAAGCTATCGCGTCCGACTCGCCGAGCAGGTGCGGCGACTGGGCCTGGGCGCCACGGTCGAGTTCGACGGCCACTTTCGCGACGATGCCGCTCTTGCCGCGCTGCTGCGCCTGGCCGATGTCGTGCTCCTGCCGTATGACTCGGACGAACTCGTCTGCTCGGGAGTGCTCAGCGAAGCCGTGGCGGCGGGAAGGCCGGTCGTTTCGACGCGCTTCCCGCATGCGGTCGAACTACTGGGTACTGGGGCCGGCCTGCTCGTGCCGCACCGCGATCCCGAGGCCATCGCTGTGGCGATCCGCACCGTGCTCATGCGTCCCGATCTGGCCGCGGGCATGACCCGAGCCGCTGCCGAGGCGGCGGTGTCGTTGCGCTGGCACGCGGTGGCGGCGCGATACCGCGAGCTGACAACGCAGCTGATCGGGGCCGGCACGACGGTATGAAGCTGCGCAGTCGGTTGCGCGCGGAACCTTCCTCCGCAAAGGGGGCGGGCGTACCGTCGAGCTCATGGCTGGCACCCCGGAATCCCTGGATACCGTGCGCTGGCGAGGCGTCAATCACCTCGCTCTGGTAACTCCGGACATGGATGCGACAGTGCGCTTCTGGCACGGCGTCCTCGATGCGCGACTGGTCGCCACGATCGGCACCCCGTCGTTCCGGCATTACTTCTTCGATATCGGACAGGGCAACACCGTCGCGTTCTTCGAGTACACCGACCAGCACCTGGAAAGCTATGCCAAACCGGCCGGTGTGCCCTATGAGAAGGCGTCGCAGTTCGACCACCTCTCGCTGAACCTTCCCGACGAAGACGCACTGCTGCGCCTGCGTGACCGGCTCAAGAGCCACGGCTGCGAGGTCACCGACGTCGTCGACCACGGCTTCATCCGCTCGATCTACTTCAGCGACCCGAACGGCATGGCGCTGGAGGCATCGTGGTGGGTTCTCGACGCCACGGGCCGTCCGGTCGACTACGCCGACTCACGCCTGTTCGCCGACGACAATCCGGTGCCGGCATTGGTCGAACTGCGCGTCGCCGGCGCGCTCGACCACACGCCGGCCACGCAGCTCGTCGACGGGATCATCGAGGACATCTACCGCACCGGCGTCTGACCTCGGTGTACCGGACGATTCCCCAGCTGCTCGCTGAGGCAGCCGAGCGCAACGCGGACGGCGAGTGGCTGCGCGCTGACGACGGCACGTTGACCTTTGCCGGCGCGGCGGCCGCCGTTGCCGGTGTGGCCGCGCGGCTGCGCGAGCGCGGCATCAGGCACGGCGATCTCGTCGTGCTGACCGCCCGCACAACACCGCCGTACCTGCTGACCTGGCTGGCCATCACGTCGCTGGGCGCGATCGCCGTGCCGACGAACCCGGCGTCCACCGCGGCGGAACTCGGTGGCCTGCTCGGCCAGACACAGCCGCGTGCGGTGATCACCGATGCCGAGCTGGCGCCGATGATTCCGGCGGCCATCGACGTCGACGACCTGGTCGGCGACTGGACGGCGCCGCCCGAGGCCGAGCTCAGCGCCGGCGGCGCCGAGCCCGACGACGTCGCCGTACTCATTCCGACATCGGGAACCACCGGCAGGTCGAAGCTGGTCATGCAGACGCACCGGGCGTACGCAATGGCTGGAGAAGGCTTTCCGTACTGGATGGAACTGACGTCGGCCGATCGTCTCATGACGTCCCTGCCGCTGTTCCACATCAACGCTCCGGCGTACTCGGTGCTCGGATCGCTGGCCTGTGGTGCGGGACTGGTGTTGCTGCCCCGGTTCTCGGCCGGCGGATTCCTCGATGCGGCGCGCCGGCATGGCGCGACGGAGTTCAACGCGATCGGCGCGATGCTCGAGATCCTCATGCGACAGCCGGATCGTCCTGACGACGCAGACAATCCACTGCGCCTCTGCTACACCGGCCCGGCGCCGACACGTGAACGCCAGTTGGAGATCGAGGCGCGCTTCGGGCTGCGCATCGTGGTGGGCTACGCGATGTCCGAGAGCCCATATGGCCTTATCTGGCCGCATGGTTCGCGCCCCTTCGGCACGCTCGGCACGGTGCGGCAGCACCCGACCATGGGCGTGGTGAACGAGGCCCGGGTCGTCTCCGAGGACGGGCTCGACGCCGCCGAGGGCGAACTGCTGCTGCGCAGTCCGGCGGTCACGCCCGGCTACTGGGGCATGCCGGCCGAGACGGCGCAGGCGATCACCGACGGCTGGTTGCACACGGGCGACCTCGTCACCGTCGACGATGCGGGGGTGTTCACGTTTGTCGCGCGCAAGAAGGAAGTTCTGCGTAGGCGCGGAGAAAACCTTTCCCCGCTCGAGGTCGAGGAGGCGATCGCGACGCATCCGGCTGTCGTCGAATGCGCGGTGGTCGGCGTGCCGTCCGACCTGTCCGAGGAAGAGATCAAGGCGTTCGTCGTTACGCGAGCACCGGTATCTTTCGACGATTTGCGGGCGTGGGCGGCGCGCCGACTCGCGCCGTTCAAGGTGCCGCGCTACTGGCAGACGCTCGACGCGTTGCCGCGTACGCCGACCCAGCGCGTCGCAAAGCACGTCCTGCCGGGCGGGCATCCGCCCGGCGAGCACGACACCGTTGAAGGCGCCACCTGAACGAGCGTCAGATACGGAAGAACAGGTTCAGGAACCGGTCGGCGATCGCCTCGTCTCCGCGGACGGTTCCGGCGTTGCACCGGCCGAACGCCGTGAGCACCAGGCTCGCCGCGTCGAACTCGAGGACGCACGCCAGGTCGTCGATGTCGCCTTGTTCGTAGGCCATGCCCTCGGGCGAGATGCTCACCCGGTAGTCGCCCGCGTTGTGGCCGCTGGTGACCCGCACGCCGATCTGGAACGGCGATGTGTCGGCGTCCGGGCGGATCGTCGACTGCCACAGCACGAACATGAACGGGACGAGCAGGTCGGCGGCGTCGCCGGACAGCGCGTGGGATCGCCCGGTGCCCTCGGCGATGTCCCAGGAGTGCACTCCGTAGTCCATCAGTTGACCGGCCGCGTAGAAGAACGCCGGCACCGGCCCCATGTAGGCGTGCGAGACCATCAGCCCGCCCCACTGTTCGGGTCCGATGGGTTTGAGCAACGCCATCATCCGGTCGAGATCGGTGCGCAGGCGCTCGATCAGCGCATCCTGCGAGATGTCGCGGAATGTCGTTGCCCGCTCGCCGGCGACCTCGTGCATGGCCAGCAGGCCGAGCGGCGCGTCTGCGTCAGCCTGTGCACGCGCCGCATCGAAGGCAGCGAAGTAGCCCTCGGTCGTATCGACGATGTGGCCGACGACGTCGCGTACGGCCCACTTGGGGCAAGGGGTGGGACGGTCCCACGCGCCCGGCTTGCCGGCCAGGGTGAAGAAGTGCTCCGCCTCGGTGCGCACGACCTGCATGATCGTGTCTTTGCCCTCGTAGGACGTCGCGTCCCATGAGCCCATGGCTGTCGCCTCTCTTCGAGTCGGTGTGGCGGCGCGGTGCTCGGCGGCGTGTCGGGGGGTGCCTCTCGCGGCTGCACCACACTGGTTGCTGACGCAACTGACAAGACTCCGAAGCCGGCCGATTGTCAATGGCCCCGTCGCGATCGACCGGCGATCGTTAAGCAGGCTTCGCCGAAGGCGTCCGCCGCCCCCAAAGCGGGTCGATGCCGGGCACGCGAAGATGGACACGCGACTGCTCGGCTACCGACGCTGTCGAATCCGCCGTTCCGGATCCGACGTCTCCATCGACAGCGCCCGTGGCGGGCGACCGTCGAGCAAAGGAGTCTGCTGTGAAGTACATGCTGCTGATCTACAGTTCGCCGGCCACGTGGGACGCGATGTCGAACGACGAACGCGAGCAGCTGGGGCGCGATCATGCCGCGCTCTACCGCGAACTCGTCGAGTCCGGTGAGTGGGTCGACGGGAACGGGCTGGCCGACCAGGTGCAGTCCAAGGCGGTGCGAGTTCGAGACGGCGTCGCCGTCACGACCGACGGTCCGTACGCCGAGGCGAAGGAACATCTCGCCGGCTACGACGTGGTCGACTGTGCGAGCGTCGAGCGGGCGCTGGAGATAGCGGCCCGTGTCCCCGATGCTCGCGTGTGCGGTGTCGAGGTGCGCCCGATCATGGACCCGGGCGGCATGGAGATGTGAGGCACCCGCACACCTCGCTCGGGGAAAGTGAGCGGCCGCACCGGTCACCGCGCGGCTGTTTGACGGACGCGACCGCGTTACCTAACGTCCGGCCGGTGACCGAGGCGATCGCAGTGGACAGGCTCGTGCGTATCGGCCTGACTCGGTACGAGGCGCGGGTGTACGTCGCGCTGATCCGGCGAGACGGTTCGACGGCGGCCGACATGGCACGCCTGACCGGCGTTCCTCGCCCCCGCGTGTACGACGTGCTCGACAGCCTCGTCGCGAAGGGGATGGCCGCGGAACGCCCGGGCCACGCGGCAAAGTACGTCGCGATCGATCCGCAGCAGGCGATGGCGCGTCTGGTCGATTCACATGAGCAGCGCCTGAACCTGTTGCGAGGGGACGCCCTCGCCGCGGCCGACGAACTGTCACCGGCCTTCGTTGAAGGCAACCGGCATCGCGATCCGCTCGACTACGTCGAGGTCATCCGCGACCGGGACGCCCTTGCCCGGCGGTTCGACGAGCTGCAGGCATCGGTCACCGACGAGCTGCTGGCCTTCAGCAAGGAGCCCGCGGTCGTGCGGGTGGACGAGAATGTCGTCGGGATGAAAATGGCCGCCGAGCACGTGGTGCGCAGCGTCTACGAGTACGCGCTGCTGCATGATCCGGTCCGGCGTGCGGGCGTGCGCCGCTTCATCGAACTCGGAGAGCAGGCTCGCTTCGTCGAGAAGCTGCCGATGAAGCTCGCGATCGTCGACGAACGGATCGTCATGTTCACCCTGTCAGATCCCGTCGCCGGTCAGGACGACCTGACCTCGGTCATCATCGAGCACGCCGATCTCGCGGCTCTGCTCAAGGTCGCGTTCGAGACGGTGTGGGCGAACAGCATGACGGTCGACGAGGCCTACGCCGAACTCGAGATCGAACCGACTGACTGACGCGACGTGGCGGTTCGCCGCCAAACCCCTTGACGAAATGACGGTCTATTTCCTAGTCTTCGGCGCGATTCAAGCCGTACCACGGTCGATGGTACGTCCCTTCCCGAGGAGACGCGATGCGTGTCGTCCCGTTGCTCTCTGCTGTCACGATCGCCGTACTGGCCCTGCCGGCCGTCGCTCACGCGGCGCCGCCGCCGGCATCGAGCCCACCGAGCACACCTACGCCGGCCGGGGCGCAGCAATTCACGCTCTACGACGGATCGAAGGTGACGCTCGGCCCGGACGGTATGGGCGTTCGCACCGATGCGAGCGGCAAGCATTCGCAGCCGTTCACGATGGTGCTGCCCCAGGCGAAGTCAGCGCTCGGTGACCAACCAGGCCCGAGCCGCGCGGCGCTGATGCGCCGGTTGGCCCAGCCCAAGCGGGCCGGTGACACCGGCGAGGTGCTCGTCGAGCTGTCGGGCGCGCAGGTCGACGGCAAGGTGATCGGTCACGGCGAGCGCGCCGCGCACACCACCGACTCCCGGGTCAATGCGGCTCTGCACAGCGTCGGGGCCACCACGGCGGCGCCGCTCTTCGCGACGACGTCGCCCACCCGGCTCGGCGCGATGAGCAGATCGGCAGCGGCGCAACTCGGCGGCGGCTCGTTCGACCTTTCCCGCCTCTACGTGCTGCACGTGTCGGGATCGAGTGCCGACCGTGCCGTGGCGACGCTGCGCGCCACGCCGGGCGTGGGCTATGCCGCGCCGGACCAGTACGTGTCGACCTCCGACACCGACCCGGTCGCGTTGCCGAACTGGGTCGGTGCAGCGCCCCGGCACGCGGCCAGCACCACGGGCGGGCTGCCGAGCAACTATGGCCTGCAGTCGTCCATGCAGAGCTACCTGAACGCCAACGGCGTCAACTTGATGGGCGCCTACTCCGACATCACCGACCGGCTGCACGAACTACCCGGCCACGGCGAGATCATCACGAACGTCTCGCTGGGCGACCTCACCGACCAGTCGATGGTCGACGCCGGCGATCCGTACGTCTCCTTCTACGGCCCGACCACCGTGGTCGACAACGGGCAGCGCTACCTCGACTACCCGTCGCTGCCGCGCATTCCCACGTACACCGTCGACCCTTCGGGTGCGGTCGATCCGCTCGGCAGTGTCGAGGGCGTCGACCCCAGCCTCGGTGAGGTGCTGCTCGACTTCTCGATGATGGCGCCGCTGCCGCACGACCAGCAGCGTCCGGGCGAGGTGGGCAACGGCGTCTCCGACCTGCTCGGTATCGCGCCCGGCGCTCAGTACCGCCTCGTCGAGCCGGCGCAACCGACGTTCGCGAACATTGCCGCGGCACTGCTTGCGGCGGCGCAGCAGACCCCACGTCCGGACGTGATCACCGCGAGCCTCGGCTACGGCACCGACACGACCGGGTTCCCGGGCCGCTACCTCGAAGACGACCCGCTGACCCGTTCGGTGATCTCCACGATCGTGGACCAGTACGGCATCGTCGTGACGATTTCGTCCAATGACGGCACGCGGATGTACACGCCCGCCGCCATCGGGCCGGACGGCGGCAGCACGCCGACGGACGTACCGGCGCACGGTGCGGCACCCACATCGATCGACGACGACGCAGCAAGCACCACGCCCAGCGTGGTACCCGACTCCGGCGCGATCGACGTCGGCGGCACCACCACTGACGACACGATCGCCGTGCCGCCGCAGGCCGGGGGACACCTTTCGCGCACCGGCACGTTCGCCGAGACCCGCCTGGACGGCATGACGGCCTTCTCGTCCGGCTTCGGCAGTCGCGTCAACGTCTCCGCGCCGAGCGACAACATCCCGACGCTGACGCACCAGTGCCTCGACCTCAACCAGTGCAAGCCGTCGGATTCGGTGACGGTTCTCAGCGGCGGCACCTCCGCGTCGACGCCGATGACGGCTGCGGCCGTCGCCGATCTGCTGCAGGTCGGCAAGGCCACCGGGCACCCGCTTACGCCGCAGGCGGTGCGGAATCTGCTCGAGCAGACCGGCCGCGCAGTACCGACGCAACCGCAGGTCGATCGCGACCTTCACGTCGGCCCGCAGATCGACATCACGCGCGCGGTCGAGACACTGCTCGGAACATCGCACCAGAGCCCGGCCATTGTGCGGATGTCGACGGCGCACCGCGTGGCGATCGGCGGCGCCGGCGCGAACTTCGTCGAGAACACCGACATCGGCGCCATCGACCTGACCGGCCCGTACGACGGATTCGGCAACCCCATCGGCGAATCGCTCGTCGGTCCGATCACCTTCGGCGTCGACGTCAGCGGCTTGCCCGAGCACGGCCCACTCGACTACGTGTTGCGCATCGGAACGACCGAGTTCCATTCGGACACCCCGGCCATCCGCGCAACGCCGGCCGAGATTCTCGCCGCCGCGGGTCAGCCACTCGTGTCGAGTGGCAATCGCGACGTGGCGGTGACCGTCGAGGTTCTTCAGGGCGGGCATCACGTGCTCGCCAGGTCCGACGAGACCGTGACGTTCGGCCCGACCGACGGCACGCACGAGATGGCGCCGGCGCCCGTCGTCGCCCCGGTCACGGCGGCCGGGAAGTCGGTGGCAGTCCACTACGACCTGACCGGTATCCCCGACACCGAACTCAGCAGCCCGGAGTTGATCATCTCCTCGATCAACCACTGGAGCCCGTTCGCGGCCCCGCTCTATCGCATCGCGTACTCCGTCCCGATCACCGCGACATCGGGGACGATCTCGGTGCCCGCATCGGTATTCGCGGCCGGAGGCGGCGTCTACGGCGCCGCGGTCATGCAGAACCCGGAGCGGTTGATGGTCGGAGGCGTGACACCGTTCCGCATCACGGGCGGCAGCAGCGACCGGCCCGACGCGCCCACCTTCGCAGGCGCGGGCGGTTCGTTCGGGCACCAGGCCGCCGTCGACCGATCGGCGCCGACGCTTCGGGTTCGCTGGGACGTCGGCCACGTCGGCGGCGCCACCGGCGCTGCGCTGGAGGTGTCAGCCCCGGGCCCGACGATCTACAGCCTGTCCAACACGTTCACCAACCAGTTCGGCACCAAGCGCGACGACAACGGCGTCGACAGCCCGTCGACCGCGCTGATCGACCTGCCCGGCAAGGCCGGTACGACCAGTCTCGACCTGGTGAAACTCGGCATCCCGTCCTCGCTGAACTACCAGGCCCGCGTCGTGGCGACGCATCACGGCCAGCCGATCGGGCAGGCCTCTCCGTCGTCGGCGCTGGAGTTCGACGACGGACTGACTCCGGACGGTTCCCTCGTCACGGACTTCGACATCAACCCGGGCGGTGCGTCCACCGTCGCGACCGCGACGAGAGGGCCGGACGGGGCTCCGGCCACCAGCGACCTGCGTGTGTACGACCCCGCGAGTGCCAAGTACGGACCGGCGTACGCATCCGACACGTCCGGCGGGAATGCCTTCTTCCTGTTCGGCAACGATCCGGGCAACCACCACGTGGTGGCCGCGCGCTATCCGTGGTCGGGAACCGAGCAGCATCTGCTCACCTACGACACGAGCGATCGTCACGTGGTCGCCGACCAGACCGTCGACGCCGCCAGCCAGTACAACATCCTGGCCGGGCGCGTGGATCCGCTGCGCCATCGAACGGATCTGCTCGCCTGGCGCGGCGGCGATCAGGCCGACGTCGTCTTGCCGGCCGACACCGCGACGGGTGCACTCGGCTCGCCGGTCGTGGCCGACAACGGCACTCCCGGCACGCGCTTCTACACGATGCTCGACGTCGAACAGGCCAGCGGCAAGGTCGATCTCGCCGGATCGTTGCTCGGCGACCTGTGCGTGATCCGCCGCGCCGGGTTCACCACCGTCGACGTCGACGCGGGCACGGCGGCGCCGATGTCGGCGACCAACCGGTGCCTCACCGGCGTGGCATCCGACCAGGCCGGCCACGCCGAGCTGACCGTCGGGCCGCTGTACTCCTACCCGATGCTGCCCGCGGCCCGGTTGCAGCAGGCGGACGAGTCCACCGGCGCTATCGGCGACCTGCAGGATCTCGGCGCGCGCTCGCCGATGTTCCCCACGGTCGACACGCAGCACGGCCTGCTCGTCGTCGGCTTCCTCGGCGGTACCGACTGGCAGGTGAACAACAACGGCATGAGCGGGGTCGGCGTCTACGACCTGCACACCGGCGCGAAGGTGTCCTTCACCGAGCGGTTCAACCTGTTCTCGGCGTACGGCGGTCTCGTCGCCGACTTCGGTGCGTTGCAGGGTGAGCGCGGGATCCAGCTCGATCCGGCGACGCGGACGGGCTGGACCTACTCGCCGTACGGCAACCAGGTGCAGCAGTTCCACTACTGAGCTACCAGGCCGGCGGGCCGGCCTGGTAGCTCGCCGGCTGGCGGGGCGGCCTGGTGGTGATCACCTGCGCTTTGTGCACCGTCTGCGGTGGGCAATCCGCAGGTGATCATCCGCAAGCAGCACCCGATCCAAGCGCGAGCCCGGCCGTCACGCCAGAGTCGGAGCAATGGGCCGCCCGCGAGGCGTGTGCCCCGCCCACGCGTGTGCGCGCTCGTGGCGTCCGCCGCCAACGGCGTCGGCCCGCGTCGGCCCGCTCGTGGCGTCCGCCGCCAACGGCGTCGGCCCGCGTCGGCCCGCTCATGGCGTCTGGTACGACAGTCGTAGATCGTTACAGTCCGACGCCATGCGGGCGTCCAGCGCTGGCACCCCGTTGATCATCTCTGGCGACGCCGCGAGCAGTGGCGGATCCAGCAGAGATGATCAAGATCCCGGCCTGAAGCGCAGCGGCATCACGGGCATGATTTGGTCATTCGTAGTGCTCGAACGCCGGTTTGTTCGGTGAATGCATGTGGCTCGGCGGGGCAAGGCTGTCTAACGTGCGCACTGCCGGCGATATCGACGAGGAGTACTGCTGATGACCACAGAGGAAACAGACCTTCGGTTCCCGGGCGTGCTCGCTGCGGTGACGACACCGTTCGCGGACGATGGATCCCTCGACGTCGAGCGGTTTGCCGCGCATTGCGACTGGCTGGTGAGCGAGGGCGTCCACGGCATCGTGCCGGTCGGCTCGCTCGGCGAGTACGAGACGCTGACCGACGCCGAGCGGGCGCAGGTCGTCTCCACCGCGGCATCGGTCGCGAAGGGCCGAGCGCTGGTGATTCCCGGCGTCTCGGGCAAGTCGGCGCGCGAAGCGGTGCGCTGGGTCGAGCATGCCGGGCAGGTCGGCGCCGACGCCGTGATGTGCCTGCCGCCGACCTCGCACGCGCCGACCGCCGATGAGGTGGTCGCGCATTTCGCCGAGGTGGCGCACGCCGGGCTGCCGGTGATCGCGTACAACAACCCGTTCTCGACGCGGGTCGACCTCACCGCCCCGCTGCTCGCCCGGCTCGCGCAGATCGACGGCGTCGTCGCGGTCAAGGAGTTCTCGCAGGACGTGCGGCGGGTGGCGCTGATCCGCGAACTCGCCCCCTCCCTCGAGGTGCTGATCGGGTGCGACGACCTCGTCGCCGAGGGCGTGCTGATGGGAGCGACGGGCTGGATCGCGGGATACGTGAACGCCTTCCCGGCCCAGTCGGTGCGCCTGTTCGACCTGTGCGTACGCGGCGCCTGGGACGAGGCGCTTCCGCTCTACCGCGCAATGCTGCCCGCACTGCGCTGGGACGCCGACCCGAAGTTCGTCCAGGCCATCAAGCTCGCCCAGGAGGAGGCCGGCCGCTACGGCGGCCCGGTACGCCTGCCGCGCCTGCCGCTGCCCGAGGCCGACGAGACGCAGGCCCGCAAGGACGCGAGGGCCGCGCTCGCGGCCGCGGGCGAAGCGGTCGAAGCTGCGCTCGAGGTCGCGCCGTGAGATCGCGGCAGTCGTTCACCGCGGTCGACAGCCACACCGAGGGGATGCCCACCCGGGTCATCACGTCCGGGGTCGGCAACCTGCCGGGCGCCACGATTGCCGAAAAGCGCCGCTACCTGATGAGCGAACGGGACGACCTGCGCCGGCTGCTGATGACCGAACCGCGTGGGCACTCGGCGATGTCGGGCTCGATCCTGCAGCCGCCGTCCGGCCCGGACGCCGATGTCGGCGTGATCTTCATCGAGGTATCCGGGTGGTTGCCGATGTGCGGGCACGGCACCATCGGCACCGCCACCGTGCTCGTCGAGACCGGCCTCGTGCCGGTGAAGGAGCCGGTCACCGACATCCGGATCGAGACCCCCGCCGGGCTCGTGCTCGCCTCGGTGCAGGTGGCGGACGGCCGGGCCGAGGCGGTGACGATCCGCAACGTCGCCTCGTACCTGCACCTTCGCGACGCCCGCGTCGAGGTCGACGGGCTGGGCGAGCTCACGCTCGACATCGCCTGGGGCGGCAACTTCTACGCGATTATGCCGGCTGCGTCGGTGGGTCTGGCCGTCGAACCGCGCCAGCACGACAAGCTGATCGATGCCGGGCTGCGCATCATCGCCGCGATCGACGAGCAGCTGGAATTCGCCCACCCCGAGCAGCCCGAGATCAACGAGTGCAAGCACGTCATCCTCACCGCGCCCGGCGACGGCGAGGTGAGTTCTCGGTCGGCCGTCGCGATCCATCCCGGCTGGATCGACCGATCGCCTTGTGGCACCGGCACATCCGCGCGCATGGCGGCGCTCGCCAGCCGAGGCGAGCTGGCGCTGCACACCGACTTCGTGCACGCATCGCTGATCGGTTCGCGCTTCGTCGGCCGGCTGATCGAGCAGACGACGGTGGGGCAGTACCCCGCATACATCCCGACCATCACCGGCCGCGCGTGGATCACCGGACTCGCCACCTACCTGCTCGATCCGGACGACCCGTTCCCGGCCGGCTTCCAGATGGGTGCGTGAACGCTGACCGGCCGCCCCGCACGGCGGACGTCGTCGTGGTCGGGGCGGGCGTGGTCGGCGCGGCCTGCGCCGCGTCGTTCGCGGCGGCGGGCTTGTCGGTGTGCGTCATCGACCGCGCCGGTCCGGCCGCGGGGTCGAGCTCGTCCGGCGAGGGCAACCTGCTCGTGTCCGACAAGCTGCCCGGTCCAGAACTCGACCTCGCCCTGCACAGTCTCGCGCTGTGGCGGGCCTTCGCCGCGCGTGCCGCGACTCCGTTCGAATTCGACGCCAAGGGCGGGCTGGTCGTCGCCGGGTCGGCGCATTCGTGGGACGCGTTGCCCGCTACCGCCGAGGCTCAGCGCGCCGCAGGCGTCGAGGTGTCGCTCGTGGCCGGGGACGATCTGGCCGACTACGAGCCGCTGCTCGCCCCGGACCAGCACGGCGGCGCGTTCTACCCGCAGGACGCCCAGGTGCAGCCGATGCGCGCGGTGCGCGCCCTGCTGGCCGAGGCGGCCGCCGAACGGCCGGCCGCGGCCGTCGTCGGCGACTGCGAGGTGACGGGCGCGCAGCGCGACGCGTCGGGCGAGCTGATCGCGGTGCACACGAGCCGGGGCACGGTCGCGACGCCGAACGTCGTGGTCGCAGCGGGCGCACTCAGCGCGGACGCGGGCGCGCGGCTGGGCGTCTCGGTGCCGGTCGTCCCGCGGCGCGGGCACATCCTCGTCACCGAACCACTCCCGCCGCTGGTGCGGCACAAGGTCTACGAGGCCGGGTATGTCTCCGACGTCGAGAGCGACGAGGCCGGCCTGCTGTCGACGGCGGTGGTCGAGGGCACCGAGAGTGGGCCGATCCTGCTCGGGTCCAGCCGCGAACTCGTCGGCTTCGACGCTCGCTTCGACCTGCGCGTGGCCACCGCCATCGCCCGCCGGGCGATCGCTCTGTTCCCGTTCCTGCGTGATGTGCGCACGATCCGCGGCTACCTCGGCTTCCGCCCGGCCTCGCCGGATCACCTGCCGATCATCGGCCCGGACGCACCCGGCGTGTGGCTCGCCACGGGGCACGAGGGAGCCGGCGTCGGCCTCGCGATGGGCACGGCCGACCTGCTGCGGTCGCTGATCCTCGGCGAGCAGCCGGCGATCGACGCCCGCCCGTTCGACCCGTCCCGGCTGGTGAGCGTGCATGGCTGAGCTCAGATTCACCTTTGCCGGGCGGACGATCAGCGCGCGTCCCGGTCAGTCGATCGGTGCCGCGCTGTGGGCCGCGGGCGTGCGCCGGTTCCGCGACACCAGGCGCTTCGGCCGCCCGCGCGCGATCTACTGCGGCATCGGCCAGTGCTTCGACTGCCTCGTGCGGGTCAACGGCGGTCCGCCCGTCCGCGCGTGCGTCACCACGGTGGCCGACGGGGACGACGTGGCCAATGGCTGACCTCGCCGTCGTGGGTGCCGGCCCCGCCGGGCTCGCCGCCGCACTCAGCGCGGCCCGACGCGGCGTCGACGTGACGCTGATCGACAGCGCCCCCACGCTCGGCGGGCAGATCTGGCGGCAGCCGGCATCCGGCGGCCGTGCCGACGACGCGCCGCCGTTGCTGCGTGCTGTTCTCGCCCATCCGCGGGTGGACGTACTCAGCGAGACGAGCGTCGTGCACGCGGCCGCCGAACGCGGGGCGCGACTGCTGCTGCGGAGCGCGCGCGGCGTCTGGCGACTCGACGCGTCCGCGCTGGTTCTCGCCGCCGGCGCCGCGGAGTTGTCGCTGCCCTTTCCCGGGTGGGATCTCCCGGGAGTGGTGACGCCAGGTGCCGCGCAGGCCATGCTCAAGGCGCACGGTGTGCCGATCGGGCGTCGCGTCGTGGTCGCGGGCACGGGCGCGTTCCTGTGGCCGGTCGCCGCCGGCCTGATCACGGCCGGCGTGCAGGTGGCCGCGGTCGTCGAGGCGTCGCCGCTCGTGCGCAACACGCGCTCGGCGGCCGGGTTGCTGCGCCACCGGGCGATCGTCACCCAGGCAACCGGCTATCTGCGTGCGGTGGTGCGGGCCCGCGTGCCACTGCTCAGCGGGCGGGCCGTTGTCGCGGCGCGTGGCGACGGGCGAGTCGAATCGGTCACGGTTGCCCGGCTCGACGGTTCCGGGCGCCCGCTCGCCGAGGGCATTCGCGAGATCGCCGTCGACGCCGCCTGCGTGGGCTGGGGGTTCGTGCCCGCGGTCGAACTCGCCCGAACGCTGAGCTGCGCCGAGTCGGCGCACCCCACGCGCCCGTACACGACCGTCGCCGTCGACGAAGACCAGGCGACCTCGGTCCGAGGTGTATTCGCGGCCGGCGAGCTAACCGGCGTCGGCGGAGCGATGGTAGCCGAGGTTGAGGGCGAGATCGCCGGCGCCGCCGCCGCAGCCCAGCTCGGCGCGACCAGCACGGCCGGCCAGCACGCAGACGTCGCGCGTGCCCGCAAGGGTCTGCGCCAAGCGCGGCGGGCGGCAGCGGTGCTCGACCGGGCGTACCCCATCCCGCAGCAGTGGTCCGAGTGGCTTGCCGACGAGACCACCGTGTGCCGGTGCGAGGAGGTCAGCTGGCGCGAGGTCCGCGACGTCGTCGACGCCGGCATCGGCACTGCGCGCGGCGTCAAGGGCCAGACCCGCTGCGGCATGGGCTGGTGCCAGGGGCGCATGTGCGGCCCGGCGCTGCAATCGGCGATCGCCCGGCGGGCAGGCCGGTCGTTGGCCGATGTCGGTGATCTGGCGGGCCGGCCGCTCGCCGCACCGCTGACCGTGGGCGAGATCGCCGAGATCGCCGACTGAGTCAGCGGGGGTAGTTGCCGGTGAGCCGGGCGATCTTGAAGCCGAGATGCACCGTGAGACGGTCGTTGCCGTCGCGCAGATCGAGGCCGGTCAGCTTCTCGACCTTGTCCAGCCGGTAGTACAGCGTGCCGCGGTGCAGGTGCAGTTCGGCGGCCGTCTTCTGCACGTCGCAGCCGCGGTCCAGATAGGTCTCGACGCTGCGCAGCACGTCCGGATCGGCGTCGCGAAACAGCACGGTCACCCGAGGGTCGAGTTCGAGATCGTTGGCGCCCCAGGACGGCAACTGCGCCAGCGTGCGGAACACACCCAGGTCGCGCCACCGCGCGCACGCCCGCCCGGACGAGATCACTCCCGCCACCTTGGCCGCGAGCCGCGCCTGGCGGTAGGACACCTCGGCGTCCTGCACCGACCCCTGCGGGTCACCGATGCCGGCCGCGACCCGAAGCCCAGCGCCGACCTCGCCGATGCGCCGCTCGACCGCGGTGATCGCGCGCTCGCCCACCTCTTCCGGACGCTCGTCCGCATCGGACCAGCACGGCACGAGCAGCACCGCGTGGTCGGCGAACGCCGCGCGCAACGTGTCCGAGCCGACCGTGTTGCGTGCGACGTCCTCGACCGACTCGACCAGGATGCGATGGATCAGCGCGTGACTCTCCTCGGCCAGATCGGCCGAATGGCCCACCGCGACGGTGACGACGACCGCGCAGGCGTGCGCGCCGCGCTGCCACAGGCCGCGGTCGGTGATCGACGACGCCGCCGCCACCTGCAGATCCGGCACCGGCGAGAGCAGGTGCGACACGACCTCGCCGCGCAACCGCTGCGCGAGTTGCTGCTCGTAGAGGAGCAACGCGATGTGGGCGTGGTCGGCCTCGACCCGGGCGCGTCCGCTGTCGAACAGGGCGCGGTCGTCGTCGAGCAGCCACAGGAAGCCGAGCAGCTGGTCGCCGTGGCGGATCGGGCAGCACAACCGGCCGAGGATGCCGAGTTCGTCGCTGCCCGGGATCCAGATCGTGTCGCGTGCGTCGGCGATGCCGAACTGGCGAAACCAGTCGACGACGGCCGGCCCGGTCTCGCGGAGCAGGATGGAGTCGCGCCGTACGTCGTCCACCTCGCCGTACTGGGACGAGTAGACGATCATCCGCTGCCGGGCGTCTTCGAGGACCGTCGCTGCGCCGAGATCGGCGGCCAGGCGGTCGACGATGTCCTGCAGTTCGCTGGCGATCAGGAACCTCGATTTCGTCAAACGTCAAGCCGTCGTGCGGCAATGCTGGCCAGGCGACTGTATGTCGCAGCCGGGACCATCCGTAAGGTCGCAGCGTGGTCGAACTGTCCGCCCTGGTCCTGACCGACCGCAATCCGCCGGCGCGCTTCATCGAAGCGGTGCGGGAGGCGGAGAGCGCGGGAGTGCGCACGGTCTGGACATATGACCATCTCTCGTGGGGCGGTCTGCGCGAGCAGCCCTGGTTCGCGACCGTGCCGATGCTCGCGGCGGCAGCCGTCTCGACGTCGTCCGTACGCCTGGGTACGCAGGTGGCGACGCCGAATTTCCGGCATCCGGTCGCGTTCGCCAAGGAGGTGATGACGCTCGACCAGCTCTCCGCCGGGCGCATCGACCTCGGCGTCGGCACGGGCGTCATCGACGGCGACGCGCTCGTCCAGGGTGATGCGCCGCGTACGAAACGCCAGCAGTCCGACCGCTTCGCCGAGTGGCTGGAACTGCTCGACGAGCTGCTGACCCACGACAAGACGACCTGGTCGGGAAAGACGTTTCGTGCCGTCGAGGCGCGGCAGGTGCCCGGATGTGTGCAGCAGCCGCGCGTCCCGTTCACGGTTGCCGCATCAGGCGCGCGGGCTATGCGGCTCGCCGCGCGGTTCGGGCAGGGCTGGGTGACCTACGGGACCCGCCCGTACGACGCGCCGCCGCAGCAGTGGTACGAGACCCTCGCGCGGCAGGGCCGGGCGCTCGACGATGCGCTACTTGCGGCCGCGCGGCCGGTCGCTGCGCTGCGCCGAGTCGCGCAATTGTCGCTGGACGTCGTCTGGCCGTTCGAGAGCGCGGAGCGCTACCGCGACTTTCTCGGCAACCTCGACGCGATCGGCTTCGACGAGGTGGCAGTGCACTGGACTCGTGACGACGACGGGCGCGGCCTGCCCGCCGCGGCGCAGGAATTCGTGCTCGCTGCGCATGGCCAGCGTGGCTGATCGGCGAGAAGAGGTTGCCGGTGGATCCGCTTGATCGCGTTGGTGTTCGCGTCCCGTCCGACGACGTGTGGCATCCCGAACGGGTTGCCTGCGCCGGTGACGGAGCGGTCGCTGCGTTCGTCGTCGGCGCTGCCCGCAGTGGGGCGAAGGACCAGGCCGGCGTCTGGATCGGATCCGTCGACGGACGGCCGTCGCGGCTCACCGACGAGATCCCCGATACGAACCTCGCGTTCTGTGCGGACGGTTCCGCGCTCGCCTACGCGCTGACCGCCGACGACCGGCCGCAGCTCGTCGTGCGCGATACCGCGGGTGCGGTGCGCCAGCGGCACGACCTGGACGCCGTGCCCGAGGTGGTCGCCTGGGCCGCGGACGGGTCGCTGCTGGTCCTGCTCGCCGAGCCGGGCGCCGACACCGCCTCGCTGACGTCAGGCAAGCCGTTGGCGGGCGACGTCCCGCCGGCGCGATCGAATCGGAACCCGGTCGGCTGGCGCCGCGTCTGGCGGGTCGACGCGGATACCGGCGACGCCAGCGCGCTGAGCCCACCGGACCTCACCGTGTGGCAGTTCGCTTCGCTGCCGGACGGCCGCCTTGTGGCCGTCGCGAGCACCGATCCCGGCGAGGGTGGCTGGCACCGGCCGGTGCTCACCCTGCTCGGCCCCGACCCGTCCGCCCGGCAGGATCTGCACGTCGGAAGTTGGCAGCTGTCCAACCCCGCGGTCAGCCCGGACGGGGCGCGTGTCGCGTTCCTCGAAGGGTGGACCAGCGACCGTGGCCTCGACACGGGTGACCTGCGCGTGCTGGATCTCGCCACCGGTGCGATCACCGAGCTCGGGCCAACCGGCGTCGACGCCACCTGGCTGCACTGGGCTCCCGACCGCCGGTTGTGGTTCGCGGGATGGCGCGGCCTCGGCACGGCGTGGGGATGGATCGACAACCCGACCGGCGACTCGACCGGCGGGGACAGTCAGGCCACTCCGGTCGTCCACCCCGAGGTGGCCGGGTGCATCAACTCCCGCTGGCATCCGCAGGTCGTGCCGCTCGCGGACGGCCGGGCGCTGACGGTGCGCTCGACCGAGTCCGAACCGCCCGAGGTTTCGGTGGTCGAGCCCGGTGGCTGGTCGGCGTGGAGCGACCTGAACGCGAACGTCGACCGCGAGCGCGGCTTCGTCGTGCGCGAGGTGCGCTGGGCGGTCGACGACGTAGAACTCGAAGGCCTGCTCGTGCTGCCTCGCGGTGTCGAGGGGCCATGCCCGCTGGTGGTCGACATCCATGGTGGCCCGAGTGTCGCCTACCACCACAGCTGGAGCCTGACCTGGTCGGAGACGGTCACGGCCGCGGGTTACGCGCTGTTCCTGCCGAACCCGTTCGGCGGGCCTGGGCGCGGGCAGGGCTTCGCCCGCCGCAACCTCGGTGATCCGGCCGGAGCCGAGTTCTCGCAGATCCTCGCCGGGGTGCGGTATCTGGTCGATGCCGGCGTGGCCGACGGGGAACGGCTCGCCGCGATGGGCGCGAGCTACGGCGGCTACCTCACCGCGTGGGCGGTGGCGACGGCGGAGCTGTTCCGCGGCGGAGTCGTCATCGCGGGTATGAGCAACCTGATCAGCTCGTGGGGCACCGCGAACAACGCGCCGTGCTACGAGTTCCTGTGCGACGGCACGCCCGATCAGGCCCGCGATCTCTATCTCGAGCGCTCGCCGGTGAGCGCGGTATCGCCGCGTTCGCTGCCGGCGCTCATCCTGCACGGCGAACTCGACCAGTGCGTGCCCGTCGGCCAGGCCCGCGAGCTGTTCACCACGCTGACCGAGGCCGGAGTCGAGGCACAGCTCGTCGTCTATCCGGGCGAGGGCCATCAGGTGCACAAGATCGAGCACGTGCACGACCAGCGCGAACGCATCCTCGCGTTCCTCGCCGAGATCTTCTGAACGCCGGCCAGGTGCTGCCGCTCGGATCGCGAGCGCTCAGCGAAGCCGGGACCGCCGGGTGGGCGCGAGCCGAAGCTCCTGTATCGGCGCGTCGAGTGCGGCCTTGACAGCCGGTTCGACGACGGCCTGCCAGGCCTCGGAGTACGCGAGCCGCTCGAGGTGACGTGCATGCGCGTCGACACTTGCGAACCGGCGGATCCAGACCAGCACGTGTTCGCCCTCGCGCACGGGCAACTGCGCGAACCCGTTCTCGGCCGGGTCGGTGCGCAGCAACGCCACGGTGTCGGCGCCCTCGGCCGACGCGGTCGGCAGCACCTTCGTGGCGAACAGGCTGACGATGTCGTCCTCGTCGTCGGGGGAGACGGAGTACACCGTGACCGCGTACATCGACGAGAGGGGCGCGTCGGGCGCTCGGCCGTGTGCGCGCACCGGGAACGTCGGCCCGGCAGTTGTCGGCCGCAGCATCAGGACGTTGTCGGAGTCGCGCATCGTGGCGTTCGCCTGATCGCGGTGTGCGGTCCAGTACGGGCCGAAGTAGAACGCGCGCAGCGCGTCGGCCCGCACGCCGTCGTGCTGGAACCCGCGCATCCAGACGAAGCGATCAGGGTCGTCCAGATCGGCGAACGTGCCGATCAGGTGCATGCCCACCGACTCCTGCGACTCGACGAACTCGCGCTCGAACAGGTCGACCAGCACCTCGCGCCCGCCGGGCACCAACTCGTACTGGCGTAGCTCGACGACGGCGCAACACGGATCGGTGTGGTTGGTCATCGCGCTCCTCGGGCTGCGGGGCCGCCGGTTCGGCCGAGCGACATCATCGCCTGACCCACCGACATCGATGACGGTCTGCCCGCGGTCGTCGTGCCTCACCCTCCGACTGTCGCCCTGTTGTGATTCAAAGCCGCCTGACCACCAGTGGCAGGATGCCGAGCGGCTAGGGCACCACGACAACCTTTCCGGTGGCCTGGTTGTTCTCCATGTAGTGGTGGGCCTCGACGATGTCGTCCAGGTCGAAGACGCGGTCGACGTTGGGTCGATAGACGCCGGCCTCGACCTCGTGGATGACCCGTTGCAGCACGGTCGTGCCCGCGCTGCCCTTCAGGTTGTCGCTGTGGAAGGCCGTGAGCTTGGTGCCGGACGGGATCATCGCTATCGGTTCGAAGTCCGGGATCAACCACCCACTCAGCGAGCCCGACACGCATACCGTCCCGCCGCCACGGACCAGGTGCAGCGAGTCCACCGCCGTGCTCGCCCCGACGAGATCCAGAACGTGGTCCGGGCCCTCGGGCCAGATCGCGTGCACACCCGCTGCCAGCGACTCACCGTCGTCGACGAGTGCATGGTCGACGCCGGCCGCCGTCAACGCGTCGATCTTGCTTTGCCGCCGAGTCGTGGCTGCGGTCTCGATGCCGTGGCCGGACGCGATCGACGCGGCGGCCAGGCCCACCGACGAGGTCCCGCCCCGGATCAGCAGCCGGCTACCCGGCACGGCACCCAAGGCGTCCAGCGAGCCCTGGGCAGTCAGGTACGTCTCGGGCAGCGCGGCCAAGACGTCCCACGCCAACGTGCTGGTGACCGGCATCAGCAGCGAGTTCGGTAGCAACGCATACTCCGCGTAGCCGCCGTCGAATTCCCGGCCCATCTCACCCATCACCGCGGCAACGGTCGTGCCTTCCGGCAACATGGGATCCGTTGAGGCGGCCACGATTCCCACACATTCGATCCCGAGCACACGTGGGAACGTCACGCTTGGAGAATGTCCCTGACGGGTCCGCAGCTCCGACCGGTTCAAGCCGGCGCCCCTCACCTGCACCAGGCTCCAGCCCTCCCGAATCGCGGGTATCGGCAGCTCACGGATCTCCAGTACCTCCGGGCCACCCGCCCTGACACAGACCGCCGCTCGCATCGTCATGCGTCCACTGTCGCCAGAAAGCGGTACGGCCGGCTACCGGTGGAATGCCAACCAATGCCCGTTGGCCGCCAACCTCCCCGGTCCGAGCCCACGTCACGGAACCACTCGCCAGCCCGGCGCCTGAGCAGGATCAACCGGTCTGCTCAGGCGCCGTCGAGGTCGGCCCACAACCGCGCAGGAGGCCGCTCGGTGGCCCACCCGATGTTGGTCCGGACGTGCGCGCCGGTGCGCATGCCGGCCACTACGCTCGCCACCGCAGGCTGGCGCAGCGGGAACTGCATCGCCGCGTGGGGGAGTTGCACCCCGTGCCGCTCGCACGCCTCGGCCAGCGCTCGCGCCCGGGCCAGGACGTCGGCCGGCGCCGGGGTGTAGTCGAACAGCGCGCCATCACGCGGCCAGGGCTTCGCCAGCAGGCCGGAGTTGAACGGCGCGGCCGCGAGCACCGACACCCCGCGGGCGGCGCAGGTTTCGACGAGCGGCGCCCCGCTGCGGTCGGCCAGCGTCCACCGACCGGCGAGCATCACAACGTCGATGTCGGACTCGGTGACGAACCGCAGCAGCGGCTGCCAGAAGTTCATCCCGGCGCCCACCGCGCCGATGACCCCCTGCTCGCGCAGCTCGATCAGCGCCGGCACGGCCCCGCGCAGGGCGTCGTCCATGAAGTCTTCGGGATCGTGGATCAACACGATGTCGACGCGATCCAGGCCCAGCCGGGCGAGGCTCGACTCGAGGCTGCGCCGCACCCCGTCGGCCGAATAGTCGCGAACGCGGGTGAGCGTGTCGGACACGGCGAACCCGCCGGCTCGCAGGTCCGAGCCGATGGGCGCCGGGTTGCGGGCGAGCAGCCGCCCGACCTTCGTCGAGACGACGTACTCCTCGCGCGGTTTGCCGGCCAGCGCCGCGCCGAGACGCCGCTCGGAGAGCCCCAGCCCGTAGTGCGGCGCCGTGTCGAAGTAGCGGATGCCGCAGTCCCAGGCCGCCTGCACGGTCGTCGCGGCGTCCTCGTCGGAGATCGCCGAGTGCAGGTTGCCGATCGGGGCGGCGCCGAATCCGAGCTCGGTCACCTCGACGGACGTCCGCCCGAGCTTGTGCCGATCCATCACGCCTCCAGGCGGTACCAGCTCGCAGCGGTGCCGCCGAACACGGCCGCCCGCCCGCTCCCGTCGAGGCCTGCGGTCAGGACTTCGGCGGCTGCCATGACGTCGTCGTAGCTGCCGGCGAGCAGGCACACCGGCCAGTCCGAGCCGAACATCAACCGGTCGGGGCCGAAGGCTTCGAGCAGCGTGCGGGCATACGGCCGCAGTTGCTGCACCGTCCAGGACGCATGGTCGGCCTCGATGATCAGCCCGGACAGCTTGACCGCGACGTTGGGCAGCGCAGCGAGCGCGCGGATGTCGGAACGCCACGAAGCCAGCTCGCCCGAGGCGATGGGCGGCTTGCCGCCGTGGTCGAGCACGAAACGCAGGCCGGGCAGCGCGGTGACCGTCTCGACCGCGGCCGGCAATTGCACCGGGACGACGAGCAGGTCATAGGCGAGCCCGGCCTCGGCGACCGCCGCCAGTCCCCGGCGCACGTCCGGGCGGCACAGCCAGCGCGGATCGGGCTCAGCCTGCACGCCGTGCCGGACACCGACGAGTTGCTGCCCGCCCGGACCTGACCGCAACTCGGCCAGCCGGGCGCCGACGTCCGGCGCGGTCAGGTCGACCCAACCGACCACGCCGCCGATCGAAGGCTCGGACGCTGCGAGTGCGAGCAGTTCCGGCGTCTCGTCAGCGACCGCGATCGTCTGCACGAGCACCGTCGCGTCGACGCGATGCGTGACGAGCGACGGGCGAAGGTCGGCGAACGCGAACGAGCGCTGCAGGACGGGCATAGCCGCCGTCCACGGCTGGTCGCGGACGGCGAGATCCCACACGTGGTGGTGGGCGTCAATCCGCATGGAAGACCTCCTCGGCGGGTGCCCACCACTCGCCCTCGGCGGCCGAATCGAGCGGCTGCTGGCACGGATCGGTGAGCGCCCACCAGCGGCGGGTCTCGTCGTCGGCGGCGATGCACGCCGAGTCGGCGGCGTAGTCGTCGCCGGTGTATTCGAGGTAGCTGAACAGCAACCCGTCGCGCAGGAAGATCGAGTAGTTGGTGACGTTCGCGGCGCGCAACCGGGCGAGCACGCCCGGCCACACGGCGGCATGCAGGGCGCGGTACTCGGCTTCCTTGTCCGGCCGCAGCCGGATCACCGACGCGATGCGCTGCACCGTCATGGCCGCCTTGCTCGACTCCCAGGTGGGCAGTTCTGCGCCGGGTGGGCAGTTACAACTGCCCACCCGCGGCCCAACTGCCCACCCACGGGGGCGCCGTGGCCGGAGAAGCTCATCGGCGCAGGCGCAGGCCGGACATGCCGCCGTCGATGGCCAGCCACGTCCCCGTCGTCGAACCGGCCGCGGGCGACGCGAGATACGCCACCGCGGCGGCGACCTCGTCGGCGCTCACCAACCGACCGTGGGGCTGGCGTGCCTCGAGGGCCGCCCGCTCGGCGGCCGGATCGGGCGCCGCATCGAGCAGTCGGCTGACCCACGGCGTGTCGGCCGTGCCCGGGTTGACGGCGTTGACGCGGATGCCTTCCGGCAGCAGATCAGCGGCCATCGCGAGCGTCAGTGACAGCACGGCCCCCTTGCTCGCCGAATACAGCGCTCGGTTGGGCAACCCGGCAGTGGCCGCGATCGAGCAGGTGTTGACGATCGCGCCGTGGTCCGACGCGCGCAGCGCCGGCAGGGCCGCCCTCGTCACGCGCACCAGGCCCAGTACGTTGACGTCCAGGACGCGATGCCACTCGTCCTCGTCGTTCGCCTCGATGTCGCCCTGCGCCCCGACTCCGGCGTTGTTGACGAGGACGTCCAGGCCACCCAGCGATCGGACGGCGTCGGCGACCGCGTCGCGCACGGCCGGGCCGTCGGCGAGGTCGGCGCGCACGTAGGTGAACGGTCCGGTCTCCGCGCGATCGAGGACGGCCAACGGACGCGCCCTCGTCCGCCAGTCGCGTCGCTACGGCAAGGCCGATGCCCGAGGCGCCGCCGGTAACAAGAGCACGCAGCCCCGCGAAGTCACCCATCTACGCTCGCCCCTAGCTCGTTGAGTGGTGTGTTATCCCTTGAGTGGTGCGCTATAACGCACCACTCAAGCCCGAACGCACCACTCAACGGGACAATGCGGGCGGTCATGCCTGTCATGCCGCGCCGAACGTCTGGCGCTGCCGGCCGAGCCCGTCGATCTCGATCTCGACGACGTCGCCCGCGCGCAGATAGGGCTGGTCCGGCCGGCCCATCGCGACGCCTGCCGGGGTTCCGGTGTTGATCACATCTCCTGGGTGCAGTGCCATGAACTGGCTCAGGTACCAGACCAGATGGTGCACGCCGAAGATCATTTCCTTGGTGGTGCCGTCCTGGCGCAGCTCGCCGTTCACCCACAGGCGCAGCCCGAGATCCTGCGGGTCGGCCACCTCGTCCGCGGTCAGGATCCACGGGCCGATCGGGTTGAACGTCTCGCAGTTCTTGCCCTTGTCCCACTGGCCGCCGCGTTCGAGTTGGAACTCGCGCTCCGACACGTCGTTGCTGATCGCGTAGCCCGCGATGCACGCCGCGGCGTCGTCGGGCGATTCCAGGTAGCGGGCCCCCGCGCCGATCACCACCGCGAGTTCGACCTCCCAGTCGGTCTTGGTCGACTGGCGCGGTACGAGCACCTCGTCGTTCGGGCCGACCACGGTGTCTGGTGCCTTGAGGAACAGGATCGGCTCGGTAGGGATTGGCGCACCGGTCTCGGCCGCGTGATCGCGGTAGTTCAGGCCGATGCACACGATCTTGCCGATCGCCGCGACCGGCGGCCCGAACCGGCCGACCTCGGCGACGGCGGGCAGCGAAGCGAGGTCGAGACCGGCCAGCCCGTCGCGCAGGAATTGCCCGGTGATGTCCGGGGTGACCGAGCTGAGGTCTCGCCACCCTCCGTCCTCGCCGCTGATGATCGGACGTTCCTGTCCTGGTACGCCATGGCGTGCCAAGCGCATGTGGTTCTCCTATTCGTCGGTCCGGCCACTGAGGATTCGCTGGCCGATCAGCACGGCGAGGATCACCGCGCCGTTGAGGAAGTCGAACCACTGGTTGGGTACGCCGGCGAACGTCAGCACCTTGAAGATGAGATTGAGTAATAGCACGCCGGTGAACGCGCCGAAGACGCTGCCCTTGCCGCCGTTGAGGCTGATGCCGCCGATGACGGCGGCGGCGAACACGTCGAAGATGCGTCCCTGGCCCATGTTCGAGGTGACCGACGCCAGGTTTCCGGACTCGACGATTCCGGCCAGCGCCGCGATGAGGCCGCCCAGGATCAGGACCAGCCACACCACCCGATCGGTGCGGATGCCGGCGGCGCGCGCGGCGTCGACGTTGCCGCCGATCGCGTACAGCGAGCGGCCCGCGCGCGTGCGGGCGAGGACGACGATGCCGATCGCGAATGCGATGACGACGACCCAGACCGACGCGGGCAGGCCGAGCCACTTCGTCCGCCCGAGATACGTCTGCGATTCGGGCTTGAGGAAGAAGAACGTCTGCCCGTGCGAGATTCCGGTGAGCAGCCCGCGCAGCGTGATCAGCATGCCGAGCGTCACGATGAATGCGTTGATCTTGAGCTGGACGATGAGGAACCCGTTGATGGCGCCGATCAGCGCGCCGACCGCCAGCGCGATCGGGATCGCCCAGACCGCCGAGACGACGGCCGCGCCGTGCTCGATGCCCTTGGGCAGGGTCAGCCAGGCCGCGATGCCCGGCGCGAGCCCGACCGTCGACTCCAGCGAGAGGTCCATCTTGCCGCTGATCAGGATGAGCGACTCGGCGAGTACGAGCAGCGCGATCCACGACATGTTCGACAGCACGTCGGTGAACGTCGACCGGGTGAGGAACGCGTGATCGACGAAGTAGCCGACGATGATGATCACGATGATCGGCGGGATGAGCGCCAGGTCGCGTAGCCGGGCGATCGCGATCCCGACTCTCGCGGGCGCAGACTCCGCAGGCACCGCCTCGGTCCGCCTGGTGACGGTGTCAGTCACGGCTGAGCTCAACCCCTTCCATCGCGGCGACGAGTTCCTCGTCGTCCCAGGTGTCTCGCAACTCGGCGACCACCTCGCCGCGGAACATCACCACGACCCGGTGGCAGTAGCGCAGATCGTCGAGGTCGTCGGTGACCACGAGTACCCCGGCGCCGCTCGATGCCGATTCGGCCGCCGTGTCCATCAGCGTTCGCTTCGACTTGACGTCCACTCCGGCCGTCGGCGACATCAGGACGAGCACGTGCGGCGCGTCGGCCAGCGCGCGTCCCATCACGACTTTCTGCTGGTTGCCGCCGGAGAGTTCGACGACCCGCTGGCCGGGGCCGTGCGTGACGATGTCGAGTTGCGCGATGGTCATGCGGGCCAGCCTGGTCTGGCGCCGCTTGCCGATCAGGCCGTGGTTGCCGAGCCGGTGCGGCACCGTCATGGTCAGGTTCTCGGCGACCGAGAGGTCGGGCACCAGGCCCTCGCGGTGACGGTCCTGGGGCACGAAGCCGACACCGGCGCGCAACGCCCTCGGCACGCTGCCCGGCCGTTGCACCGTGCCGGCGATGCGCACCTCACCGCTGTCGGGCCGTTGCAGCCCCACGATCACGTCGGCAACCGCGAACTTGCCGCTGCCGCCGGCCCCGGCCAGGCCGACGATCTCGCCGGGCGCGACCTCGAACGAGACGTCGTGGCAGCTCGCGCCGACGCTTAGCCGGTTGACCCTCAGGATCGGCTCGGCCGCGCGCGGCGCGGGCGGGCGCGGGTCGGACTCGTCGGCCACCTGCTCGCCCGTCATGGCGGTAACCAGCTCGCTGTGCGAGATGCCGTCGATCGGCGAGGTGACGATGTGCCGCGCGTCCCGGTAGACGGTGACGTGCTGGCACAGCTCGAAGATCTCCTGCAGGTGATGGCTGATGTAGAGGAACGTCACGCCCTGCGCCTGCAATGCACGGATCCGGTCGAACAGCCGCGCGATCGCCGCGGCGTCCAGGCGCGCGGTCGGCTCGTCCAGGATGATGAACCGCGCGCCGAACGACAGCGCGCGGGCGACCTCGACCATCTGGCGCTGCTCCACCGTCAGCTCGCGGGCCGGCCGGCGCACGTCCACGTTCAGATCCCATTCGGCGAGCAGTTCGCCCGCGCGCCGGCGCAGGTTGCGCCAGCTGATCGGACGATGGCCCTCGACCTGCCGGTTGACGAACAGGTTCTCGGTGACCGACAGGTCGGGGATGATCGTCGACTTCTGATACACGCAGGCAACCACCCGGCGCCACGCGTCGCGGTCGCCCAACGCCGGAGCCGGCGTGCCGCCGAACAGCACCGTGCCGCTGTCGGCGGCCTGCAGGCCGGTGAGGATCGACACGAGCGTGGACTTGCCGGCGCCGTTTCGCCCGACGAGCGCGTGGATCTCGCCCGGCTCGACCCGCAGGTCGACACCGTTCAACGCAAGCGTCGCGCCGAACCGCTTGCTGATCCCGGTCGCATCGACGACGGCCATGTGCAGCTCTCCTAGCTGATCTGGTTGCCCCACAAGGACTTGTCGTCGACCTTGAGGGAGCCCGGGTAGGCGCCGTCAATCGTCACGAGCGGTGCCGGCAACTGATCCTCCAGGTTTCCGTTGCCGACGTCGACGATCGTGCTGTTGTGGTCGGTCGGTCCGGGCGAGTACTTCTTGCCGGCGATTGCGTCCTTGAGGTATTGCAGCGCGTACTTGGCGTAGAGGTCGGCCGGCTGCGAGACCGTCGCGTCCATTTGGCCGTCCTTGATCGCCTTGTATTCCGCGGGCACGCCGTCGTTCGACACGATCACGATGTGGCCCGCCTGCCCGCGCGGCTTGAGCAATCCCTTCTGGGCCAGCGTTTGCAGGGTGGAGGGCAGGTAGATGCTCGCCTGCATGTAGATGGCATTGATCTTGTTGCCGGACAGTACGGTCTGCAGTTGCGACACCGCCGTCGGCGGGTCCCACTTCGTCGGCTCGGCGAATACCTTGATGTTCGGGTAGTTCTGCTTCATGCAACTGCCGAACGCCTCGCTGCGGTCGCGGCCGTTGATCGATCCGAGGTCGCCCTCGAACTCGACGACGTTGCCCTGGCCCTTGAGGGTGTCGCCGATGTACTTGCAGGACTTCGTGCCGTACGCCTTGTTGTCGGCGCGCACCACCATGTAGACCTTGCCGGCGTCCGGGCGGGTGTCGACCGAGACCACCGGGATGTTCTTCGAGGCCAGTTGCTGAAGTGTCGGGATGACGGCCGCCGTGTCCTGCGGGGCGATCACGACGCCCTTGACGTTCTGCGCGAGCAGCGTCTGCACGTCGGACTGCAGCTGCGCGATGTTGTTCTGCGAGTTCGTCGTCTTGATCTTGAGGCCCAGTTGGCTCGCCATCTGCGGCACGTACTTGATGTAGGAGTTCCAGAAGTCGGAGTCCGAGCGCGGGTAGTCGACGCCGACGAGATCGCCGCCGGCGCTCACGGCCCCGGTGCCGCCGCCCGTCCCGGCCGGCGAAGTGTTCTGCGAGTCCTTCTTGCTGGAACTGCACGCTGCCGCGAGCAGGGTCACCGCGGCGAGGCCCGTGGCGATCCGTACTGACATGTTCAGTCTCACGATGTCTCCTCTGGGGCCCGGCCGGTCTCCGCTGCCGGCCGAATTGGGTTGGACTCTTGCCACGCACTCCCGTCGGGAAAGCCATAGTCGGCAAGCGTTGCCGGCAGCATCTCGGCGCTGGTGCCGGGGCGTTCGGGCACGAGGTAGCGGCCACCGCGCAGGCGCACCGGATCGACGAAGTGCTCGTGCAGGTGGTCGACGAACTCGATCCACCGGTTGTCGGTGCTGCCGCTGACCGCGACGAAGTCGAACATCGACAGGTGCTGCACGACCTCGCACAGCCCGACGCCACCGGCGTGCGGACACATCGGCACGCCGAACTTCGCGGCCAGCAACAGGATTGCGAGGTTCTCGTTCACCCCGGCCACCCGGCAGGCATCGACCTGGCACACCTGGATGGCGCCGCTCGCCAGCAGTTGCTTGAAGATGACCCGGTTGGCGACGTGCTCGCCGGTGGCGACGAGGATCGGCGCGATCGCCTCGGCGATCTTGCGGTGGCCGAGGATGTCGTCCGGAATGGTCGGCTCCTCGACCCAGTGCAGCCCGATCGGCGCGAGTCGAGCGACGTTCGCGATCGCCTCGCCGACGTCCCAGCGCTGGTTGGCATCGATCGAGATCGACACGTCGCGCCCGGCCAGATCGCGGACCATCTTGCATCGCCGCACATCGTCCTCGATATCGGCGCCGACCTTCAGCTTCAGGTGGGTGAAGCCGTCGTCGAGCGCCTCGCCGACCAGGCGCGCCACCTTCTGGTCGCTGTACCCGAGCCAGCCCGCGGACGTCGTGTACGCCGGATACCCTTCCGCGACGAGCTGCCGCTCGCGATCCTGTTTTCCCTGCGCGGCACGGGTGAGAATGTCGAGCGCCTCGTCCTGGTCGAGGACGTCGGACAGGTAGCGGAAGTCGATGAGGTCGACGATCTCGCGCGCAGAGAAGTCGGCGAGCAGCTTCCACAGCGGCTTGCCCTCGCGCTTCGCGTAGAGATCCCACACGGCATTGACGACCGCGCCGATCGCCATGTGCATGACGCCCTTCTCCGGGCCGAGCCAGCGCAGCTGGCTGTCATGCACGAGCCGGCGCGAGAACGAGCCCATGTCGGCGAGCACGTCGTCGACGGGCAGGCCGACGATCAGCGGCTCGACAGCACGGATCGCAGCGGCGGCGACCTCGTTGCCACGTCCGATGGTGAAGACGAAGCCGTGACCTTCCGCGCCGTCAGCGGTTCGGGCGACCACATAGGCGGCCGAATAGTCCGGGTCGGTGTTCATCGCGTCCGAGCCGGCCAGTTCGCGCGACGTCGGGAAGCGGACGTCGGCGATGTCGAGTCCGGTGAAGCGATCAGTCATCGGACCTCCGCGGGCATGGCCCTGCGTCCTTCGGGGTGCATACGGCTCGCGCGGCGCTCGATCTCGCCGGGCGCCCGGCCGATCCGCGTGACGATCGTGTTGTTCACTAGCCGTCCTGCTCCTGTCCCAGTCAGGGATCGGAGGTACCTGGGAGTCACATTGCCGAGATCCGGGGGAACGTCCCGATGTGGCTCTAACAGACATCCGATGTTTCAGCAGTTATAGTCGCTCAGACCTGCTGTGTAAAGGCCATCCGCACTCGGCTGGCCGGCTGACGACCGCGATCGGGACCGGCGTGGCGCGAGCATCGCGGTGCGCCGCGGTCGTCGATACTTTCGACAGCCGCTAGTGTGCCGAGAGATCAGATGACTGGAGGGGCCGACGTGGCCGTCACCGACGAAGCGATCGAGAAGCTCAAGGACATGATCGTGTCGGGCCGGCTGCGGCCGGGCGACCGTCTGCCGCGTGAGGCCGATCTCGCGACCAGCCTGGGCCTCTCGCGCAGTTCGCTGCGCGAGGCCGTGCGCGCGCTTTCGCTGGTGCGCATTCTCGACGTGCGGCAGGGCGACGGCACGTACGTGTCCAGCCTCGCGGCCGACTCGTTGCTCGATGCGCTGAGCTTCATCGTCGAGTTCCACCACGACGCTTCCGTGCTGGAACTGCTCGAAGTGCGTCGCATCCTCGAGCCCGCGGCCAGCGCCCGGGCGGCCACGCTCATCGACGACACCTCGCTCGCCGAACTCGAAAAGATCCTGGACCGCTCGACGCCGGACTCCGCCGTCGAGGAGTTGGTGCGCAACGATGTCGAGTTCCACCGCGCGATCGCGGCGGCGTCAGGCAACTCGGTGCTCGCGTCGCTGATCGAGAGCTTGTCCGGGCCGACGCAGCGCGCCCGCATCTGGCGGGGCATCACCCAGGAGGGCGCCCTGGTGCGCACGCTCGCCGAACACCGCTCGATCTTCGACGCGATCCGTGCGCATGATCCCGAACTCGCCCGCACATGGGCCACCGTGCACATCGCCGGCGTCGAGGAGTGGATCCGCACGACGCTCGAGGACTAGCTGTTGCCCCGGAGGGTGCCGCACCGATGCGCTGTCTTGATCATCTCTGCTGCAGCCGCGATCAGTGACCCCTTCGGCAGAGATGATCAAGGGCTTCGTCGGTCGCAACAACTAACGGCGCTGGCCGGCCCGGTCAGCCGACCAGTACCACGTCGAGCGTGCGCGGGCCGTGCACGCCCTCGACGCGGTTGAGTTCGATGTCGCTCGTGGCGCTCGGCCCGCTGATCCAGGTGAGCGGCCGGGCGGGGTCGAGGCTCGCGACCGCATCGGGCACGTTCGCAACAACCTGTTCTGCCCGCACGACGATGAGCAGGTAATCAGGCACCAGGCTGAGCGCTCGCCGGCCCTGGCCGGGCCCCGCCTCGAGCACGATCGTCCCGGTCTCGGCGACCGCGAGCGCGCAGGACGTGAGCGTGCCGTCGGCGGCGTCGAGTTCGGCCGTCGTCAGCGGCTCGCGCATGATGTCCGCGGCCGGCAACCAGGACTCGGGGAAGCCGTCCGGGACGACCACCCGCGAAACCCCCGCCCCGGCGAGGACGGCGGCGATCTGCGCGGCGGCGCCGGCGTCCTCCACGCGATAGACCGTTGCCCGGTAGTCGGTGACGCGCTCGGTGAACCGGTCCAGGTCGGCGACAGCGCTGCCGGCCGGTTGGTAGTCGCGCGGTATCGCCGCCGGGACCGGACGGTCGACGAGCGCGGTTCGGATCCGGGCCAGGATCTCGTCGCGCGCGCTCATCGGCGTCCCTCCTCGATCGTGCAACTTTCTGCGGTCTGACGCCGCAAGAAGTTGCACGATCGGCGCATCGCGGGCCGGGAGGTCATTGGCCGCCACCGGCCCACCAGTCGCGGAACGTCTCGCGTGGCGGTTCGGGCAGGTCGCGGGCGCGGATCCACGCCGACAGCGGTGGGGGCAACGAGCGGCGCCCGCGCACCCACCGGCTCAGCCGCGCGGCGCGCAATGCCCGCGTCCAGCGCCGCGAGTCGGACATCGTCCAGGCGGCGGCGGCCATGGCGGCCTGCTCGGGCGAGGGCACCCGGTGCCGCTTCGCGTCGACGGCGCGCGATCGCAGATGCACGAGCATCGACGGGATGTCGATGGCCACCGGGCAGGCGTCGAAGCAAGCGCCGCACAGCGAGGACGCGAAGGGCAGGGAGGAATTCTCCGACACGCCGGTGAGCTGTGGCGAGAGCACCGCGCCGATCGGGCCCGGATACACCGACCCATAGGCATGCCCGCCGGTGCGTTCGTAGACGGGGCACACGTTCAGGCAGGCCGAGCAGCGGATGCACCGAAGCGCTGCGCGCCCGCGTGGGTCGGCCAGCGTCGCGGTCCGGCCGTTGTCGAGCAGGACGAGGTGGAAGGCCTGGCCCTCGACGGCGCCTGTCCACATCGACGTGTAGGGGTTCATCCGCTCACCGGTCGACGACCGGGGGAGCAGTTGCAGGAACACCTCCAGGTCGCGCCAGGTGGGGACGAGCTTCTCGATGCCCATGACGGTGATGAGCGTGGGAGGCAGTGTCAGGCACATCCGCCCGTTGCCCTCGCTCTCGACGACGGCAAGCGTGCCGGTCTCGGCGACGGCGAAGTTCGCGCCGCTGATGGCCACCGATGCGTCGAGGAACTTGCGCCGCAAATGCCGGCGTGCGGCCTCGGCGAGCGCGGCCGGGTCGTCGGTGAGCGATGGGTCGGCATCGCCCATCTCGCGCAGGAAGATCTCACGGATCTCGGCGCGGTTGCGGTGAATCGCCGGCACGAGGATATGGCTGGGCTGGTCGTGACCCAACTGAACGATCAACTCGGCGAGGTCGGTCTCCCAGGCGGCGATGCCCGCGTCGGCCAGCGCCTCGTTCAGGCCGATCTCCTGCGTGGCCATCGACTTGACCTTGACCACGCTGGTCGCGCCGGTGCCGCGCACGAGATCGGCGACGATGCGATTCGCCTCGTTGGCGTCGCGGGCCCAGTGCACCGTGCCGCCGCGCTCGGTGACCCGCTCCTCGAGTTGCACCAGGTACCGGTCGAGATGGGCCAGCACGTCGTCCTTGATGGCCGCGCCGGCCGCGCGCAGTTGCGGCCAGTCGGGCAGTTCGCCGACCACGGCTGCACGCTTCGCGCGGATCGTCGCCGTGGCATTGCCGAGATTGCGGCGCAGCTGCGAGTCCGCGACGGCTGCGCGGGCGGCCAGCGGAAACGGCTGCCGCCCGCGCAGGTTGCCGACACCTGCCGGGGCGGTGGGCGTGCTCATGACGACGCCAGCACTTCGGCCAGATGCACGGTGCGTACGCCGGTGTGCAGCCGCGACAGGCCACCGCCGATGTGCATCAGGCAGGACGAGTCGCCGGCACTGCACACCTCGGCCCGGGTGGCGAGCACGTTGCTCATCTTGTCGGCCAGCATCGCCGTCGACACATCCGGATTCTTCAACGCGAACGTTCCGCCGAAGCCGCAACAGGATTCCGCGTCCGGCAGCTCGACAAGGTCCAGTCCGCGCACTTCGCGCAGCAGACGTAGCGGGCGGTCGCCAACACGCAGCAGGCGTAGCGAATGGCAGGTCGGGTGATACGTGACGCGGTGCGGAAAGTACGCGCCGACATCGGTGACACCGAGGATGTCGACCAGGAACTCGGACAGCTCGTAGGTGTGGCCCGCCACCAACCGCGCGCCTTCCGCGAGCGTGTCGTCACCGAACTCGCGTGCGACGTCGACGTGCTGGTGCCGGATCGACCCGGTACACGAGCCGCTCGGCGCGACGATCGCGTCGTAATCGAGAAACGTCTCGACGTGGTTGCGCACGAGCGGCAATGCCTCACGCGGGTAACCCGTATTGATGTGCATCTGCCCGCAGCAGGTCTGCTGAAGCGGCACCTCGACGTCGTGGCCGAGCCTGCGCAGCAGACGCACGGTTGCCTTGCCGACATCGGGAAACAGCCCATCGACGAGGCAGGTGATGAAGAGCGCGACTCGCATTGCACCTCCTGTGGTCCGACCATAGGGTATGTGGTCGGACCACACCACCCCACGGGAGGTCGCCGTGACCACGGCGCGAGAGCGCACGCACGAAGTTGTGCTGCGCCATGTCGAGGGAGAGCTGGCTGCGGGTCGGCTACGGGTCGGCAACCGCCTGCCCGGCGAGCGGATTCTCGCCGAAGAGCTGGGCGTCAGCCGCGGGTCAGTGCGTGAGGGCATCCGGGTGCTCGAAGCCATGGGCATCATCCGGACCGCGGCCGGGTCCGGACCCGACGCCGGGGCGATCGTGGTCGCCGATACGTCGGCCGGCATGACCTCCGCGCTCCGTCTGCATCTCGCTTCGAGCAGCCTGCCGGTGGCGGACGTCGTCAGCACCCGGGTTCTGCTCGAGTCATGGTCGGTTCGCGAGGCGGCGCGCCGGCGTGACTGGAAGCAACTCGACGAGGCCGCGCGACTGCTCGATGCAATGGACGACACCGACTTGCCCGTGGAGGATTTCCTGCGCCTCGACGCGGGTTTCCACGTGGCGCTGGCCGGGGCAACCGGCAACGCAGTCGTCGCGGCGATCATGGCATCGCTGCGCGGCGCAATTCATCGCTACGTTCTCGCCGCGGCGCCGACCGGCACCGACTGGCCGGCGATGGCACGGCGTCTGCGCCGCCAGCATCGCAACGTGCTGGCCGCCGTCCGATCCGGTGATGGCGACCGGGCGGCGCGGCTCGTCACCCGCCATATCGAAGGCTTCTACCGGGCGACCGGCCGCTAGCGGCGCACCGCCGGTACGGCGGCTTGCCCGTTGCCACCGGCCGGTAGCGGTTTGCCAGTGACTTCCGCGCCGCTCGTGACGACCCAGACGTGTCGGCGATTGAAGCGTCGAATGCTGATATTGCCCGCAACTGCCAGCAGGTCGGCTGACCGCGGTCTCGCCCCGCGCCAGGCTGGGTGCATCGCGGGCCGGCCCGCCGCAAGGTGGGCGAGATGGCCCGCCCAGTCATACATCCGCGCGGTGATCGCGTCAGCGCGCACTTGCGCTGCCAACGATCCTGCGGGACGCAAGACCCGTAGCGACTCACGCAGGTAACGCAACTGCGCATTCGCCGAGGGCACGTGTTGCAGCGCAATGTAGGAGAACACGACGTCGATCGAGTTGTCGGCAAAGGGCAATGTGCCATCGCCGGGCACCTGGACGTACTCGACGGTAGAGATCGCGGCGAGATTGCCTGCGGCCCGGTGCAGCATCTCCTGGCTGATGTCGATGGCGATCACCCGGTGGGCGAGTTGGGCGAGTCGACAAGTCATCCGCCCGACGCCGCTGCCTATCTCCAGGACGGTATCGGCCGGGTCGATCGTGACACCGCACATCGCCAGGAACATGTCGGTCTCCGCGGCACCCTGGGCGAAGAAGGCCTCAGTTGCCCGGCGGTGGCCAGTTGCGACGAACCACGCGTCATCCGTGCGCGCTGCCTCGTCCCAGAACTTCGTCGAGTCACGAGCCGCTTGGAACCACATCAGGGCCCCCCTCACAGGCGTGTGCCGAGTGTGACACGCGTATGGCCGTCCTGGCGGCTGACCCGCTGCGCAGGCAGGTGAACCTGAACCAATCCGGGCCCGTACTCCGGAGTGGTGCCGTTCGCATCCGGGTGAGCGGCTCCACTCGAAGGAGGCGTGCAATGAGCAGACGGCTCGGCTGGATTGGGGTCTTCGCCGCGGCGGCTCTCGTGTCCGTATATCCGCTGCCGGCGGGGGCACATGACGGTGGTGGCACATTTACGCAGGAGAATCTGGTCTCAGACCAGCCTGGCGTCGCGCAGTTGACCGATCCGCAACTCGTCAATGCCTGGGGCATGTCGCGCGGCGCGAACACGCCGATTTGGGTTTCCGACAACGGCGCGGACGTCACAACGCTCTACAACGGCGCCGTCCCGGGTAACCCGGAGACGCCCGTCGCGAAGGTCTTGACCGTGGCCATTCCGGGCGGCGCGCCGACCGGGCAGGTCAACAACAACACGACCGCTTTCGTCCTGCCAGGCACGACCACGGCCGCGCGCTTCATCTTCATCGGTGAGGACGGCGACCTGTCCGCATGGGCCGGTGGTCCGGCGGCGACCCTGATCAGCCACACCGACGGCGCGATCTACAAGGGACTCGCACTCGCGCACAGCGCGTTCGGACCGCTACTGCTCGCGGCAAACTTCGGTGCTGACCGGATCGACGTGTTCGACGCCCAGTTCAAGCCGGTCACCGACGACCGACTCTTCCAGGACCGGCGCATACCGGCCGGCTTCGCCCCGTTCAACGTCGCGGAATTCGGCAACCAGGTGTACGTGACCTACGCCAAGAAGGGCGGCGAGGACGACGTTGCCGGGCCGGGCAACGGCTTCGTCGACGTCTACACGAACTTCGGCGCCTTCGTGAAGCGCCTGGTGACGCACGGCCTCCTCAATTCGCCATGGGGGCTGGCTATCGCACCCGCGAACTTCGGCGCGTTCTCGGGCGATCTGCTCGTGGGCAACTTCGGCGACGGGCGGATCCACGCGTACGACCCGAACACCGGGCACCTGCTCGGCACGCTGCTCGACAAGCACCACCACCCGATCGTCATCGACGGACTGTGGGGCCTGCTCGTCGGCGATGCCGCCGCAGGCGGGACGGACTCGGTCTGGTTCAGCGCCGGACCGGACGAGGAACAGCACGGCCTGCTCGGAATCCTGCGAGCCGGCTAACACCCCGGCGGCGGCAACGCCACGCCGCCAGTCCCGTTGAGTGGTGCGTTTCGCGTCGAGTGGTGCGCTACAACGCACCACTCAACCGATAACGCACCACTCAACGGATGCCGGCCGCCGCCGGCGGCCGCATCAGACAAGGATGCGGCGGGCTGCTCGTTCGATGTCGTACTCGCTGAGCAGCACCGTATTGGCGGCGTCGCCGAGCGGCACGTAGCTGTCCATGCTCGCCACCCGCATGATTCGCCCGGTGAACCCGCGTTCGACCAGCGACGCGACGATGCCCTCGCCGACTCCTCCGCTGTGCCGGGTCTCGTCGACCACGAGGACGTGGCCCGTGGCGTTCGCCTCGCGCAGCATGTCGTCGACAGGTAGCGGCATGAGCCAGCGCAGGTCGACGATGCGCATGCGGATGCCCTCGTCGGCGAGCAGCGCCGCGACGCGCATGCTCATCCGCAGGCCGTTGCCGAACGTCAGAACGGTGAGGTCGCCGCCGTCGCCGTGCGTTCGCGCGCTGCCGATCGGGACGTGCGAGCTGAGCGAGTACGCGCCCAGCCAGCCGCGGTCGCCCGGCTCGAGCAGGTCGCGCTCGTGGTAGAGCGCGATGGGCTCGAGGTAGACGCTGACCTGCCCGTCGATCACTGCGGCGGCAAGGCAGCTACGCATCATCGGCGCGGCATCCTCCGGGCGCGACGGCACCGCGACCACGAGCCCGGGGATATCGCGCAGGGCGGCCAGCCCGTTGTCGTTGTGGAAATGCCCGCCGAACCCCTTCTGGTACGCGAGCCCCGCAATGCGCACCACCATCGGGTTGGTGAACGTCCCGTTGCTGAAGAAGCGCAGGCTCGCCGCCTCGCCGCGGATCTGGTCGGCGGCATTGTGCAGGTAGGCGAGGTACTGGATCTCCGGGATCGGCAGTAGGCCACTGACGCCGAGGCCCAACGCCATACCGAGAATCGACTGCTCGTCGAGCAGTGTGTCGAACACGCGGGTGGGCCGGAACCGGTGCTGGAGCCCACGGGTGATGCCGTACACGCCGCCCTTGTTGCCGATGTCCTCGCCGAACACCACCGTCTGCGGCCGGGCGGCCAGTGCGTCGGTGAGGGCGGCGTTGATGCTCTGGGCCAGGGTGAGCTGCCCGGACTGCTCCGGCATGCGCCCGAAGAAGACCTCGCGCCGGGTTGCATCGTCTGCGTGGCGGCCGACCTCGGACGAGATCGCCAGCGGGCTCCGCGGTGCGAGCGGTTCCATGACGGCCCGGGCTGTGGCCAGCGTCCGAGCACCCATCAGGTCCTCGGCCAGAATGTGCACCAGTTTGCCGATGTCGTCGTAGCGCTGGGCAAGGTCGGGGGACCCGATTCGCCGGGCGAGCGCGAGCAGCGGATCACGGTCGAAGTCCGCGGCGATGTGCTGCGGTTGCCGGTAACCGCTCTCGACATCGCTGCCGGCGTGCCCCAGGTAGCGCACGGTCCGCAGGTGCAGCAGCGCCGGGCGCCGCTTCGCGCGCACGAACGCTGCGGCCTCCTCGGCGGCGGCGCGAACGGCGTCCGGGTCATCGCCGTCGGCGGCCAGGTAGCGGATGCCGGGCCGCTGCACGGCCTCTGCCACCCAGCCCTTCGGCGTGGGCACCGATATGCCCAGACCGTTGTCTTCGCAGACGAGCAGCAGCGGCAAGCTCAGGTGTTGGCGTACGCAGTAACCGGCGGTGTTGAGCGCTCCGGTGGCCGTCGAGTGGTTCAGGCTCGCATCGCCGAAGCTGACCACGGCCAGCGCGTCGGCGGGCCACCTGGTCGGCACACCGATCTTGCGCGCCCGCCCGATCGCGAACGCCACCCCGACGCCGCGAGGCAGGTGCGAGGCGATCGTGGACGTCTGCGGAATGATCGCGAGGTCCGGGTTTCCGAAGACCTTGTGGCGCCCGCCGGATGCCGGATCGGCGATCGCGCCCATCATGCTGAGCAGGATGTCGCGTACGCCGTCTTCGAGCTTTCGCCCGGCCTGCACCGAACGCGCGAGGTAGAACGCGCCGGAGCGGTAGTGCAGCAGCGCAGGGTCGGTGCTGCGCACAGCGGCGGCGACGAGCGCGTTCGACTCGTGCCCGGCCGAACCGATCGTGTAGAAGCCCTGGCCGCGCTCGCGCATGCGGCGCGCCTCGAGGTCGATGTGCCGGCTGCCGGCCATCGCGTCGAACAGGGACATCAGGTCGTCATTCGGCTCGGCGGGACTGCCGTCGTCTTCGGCGCTTTCAGCACTTTCGACACTGTCGAAGCCGCCGGTGCTGCCGGCGTCTTTCGTGCTTTCGGCTGGTTCGACGTATGCGGCGGCTTCGTCGCCACCGATGGCGGTCAGCGCCTCCCGGACGCGGGCATCGAGATCGTCGTGCGGGGAACTCACGGAACAGATCATGCCTGGAAGCCGCGCGGATGCGTACCTCGGCAGGCAGCACCTGCGTCACGGCCGGCGGCGCCGGGATTCCTTACCGACACAGATCGCTCGGGTAAGCGCGGCGTAGGTGGCGGATAAGCCCGGGCAGACAGCCTGTTCTCGGTAAGGACCGATGGGGTCCTTCACAACCCGGAGGGGGATGCCGACATGGCAGACATCCAGTTCCCGAACGTCTTGCTCGGGCCAGGCACGTTCAGCGCCGCTGTGATCGATAACAACGGGGCACCGTCCGCGGTGCTCGAGGCGGCCGCACCGTTCACCATCCAGGCCTCGTGGTCGGTCACCGCGCTCGCAGCGCTGTTGCTCGGTGGCGAGTGGCAACTCGCGGCCTACGTCGAGTCGATGGGCCCCGGCCCGGAGCAGCAGGTCGGCGCGACCGTCAACGTCGCACTCACCGGCGCCACGAACTACAACGCGAACATCACCGTTCCTGCGGGCACGCTTCCGGACAACCCGGGGCCGGGGCAGTCGGGCACCTACAAGCTGGTCACCCTGCTGACGCACCGCAACTTCGGCAATGTCACCGACGTTGCCGCCGTAGTCGAGGGGCCGATCGTTCGCATCGCCTGATCGGGTCGACGGCCCGGCGGGTCGCGGTCACGCGTATAGCGTGCCGCGGCCCGTTTGCGTATGTGCTGGTTGCGTATGTGCTGGTTTGCGTATGTGCAGGATCAGGACGGACCGGGTAGCTCCGATATCGCGGGCGCGCCCAGCTCGACACCATCGGCGGCTCCGCGGTGCAGCGCATACGGATCGCCTCGGTCGATCACGGTCAGCGAGCCACCTCGATCGACAACCAGGCGCCTGCCACAGCCGTCCTCGCACTCGAAGAGCACGCCGCCGGTGCTGGCGCTGAGGCGGAGCTGGTGATATGCGGCCATGCGGGCCATGGTAGGCCGCCGCGGCGTCGGTGCCCGGCAAGTCGCGGCACGGGCCGGCTCAGGCCGTGCGGTAGCGCTCGATCAGGCCGCGGTCGGCGTGCAGGTGCTGGTAGAGGCGGGTGGTCTCCGGTGCGGGCGGCAGCTGGAACGCCCGCCACAGCGTGTCCGCGCAGCGGCGGTACTGGCTCAGCGCCAGGTGAACCTGCCCCGCCGCGGCGTAGCAGGACATCAGCCGGCGGTGCGCCGCCTCGTTGCAAGGGTCAGCGTCGAGGATCCATCGCCCGGTCTGGATCGCCGGGCCATAAGCCTCGCGGCGGACATACAGCTCGACCAGGCGCGACTGTGTCTCGACGGCCTTGTACCGCAGGGCCTCGCGGCTCGCGGCGGCCCATTCCGCATAGGGGTCATCAGCGAGGAAGTCGCCGTCGTAGAGCTGGGCCGCGGCTTCGTAGCAACGCACGGCCTCGCGGAACTCGCCCGCCTGCTCGGCTCGCTGCCCGGCGCGGCACTGCCGTTCGAATTCGTCGACATCGACCCACACGGTGACGTGGTCGGCCAGCAGGTAGGTGTCGTGCGCCCGCTGCAGTACCGGCTCGGGCGAGGCGCAGCGCAACGCGTGCCGCACCCCGGTGAGCGCGACATGCAGGCTGTTGCGGGCAGCCTCGGGGTCGGCCTGCGGCCAGAACACCTCCATGAGCACGTCCCTGGGTACTGGGGCGCGGCGGTGCGTCAACAGGTAGGCCATGACGTTTCGGGTGCGCCGGCTCGAGAGTGTGTCGACGGTCTGGCCGTCGAGCATCACTGAGAACCGGCCGAGCACCCGGGCGGACAACACTGGTCCAGTGCGGGCACCCGGGGCGTCCCGCTCGAGGACTTGGATAGTGGCAGCGCTCAAAACCGCACCCCCTGGTCACACGGAAGTCCCTCCCGGCAGAGGGATTCCCATGGTGGTGAGGAGAGCGCTCAGCCGACAGCTGATACCTCGGGGAGGCCTCGCAAGCGAGCGAGTACACGCAGCCGCTCGATCCTCTCGGCGTCAGCGGGGCTGGCGGGCAGGTAGATGATCATGCGGGCCTCGGGCATGCCGTCGACGCCGAAACTAGACGTCCGAAGATCGACGATCCCGACGTCGTCGCCGCAGTCGAACGATTTGACCTGGGGCATCGGCGCCGCCACCTCGTGCGTCGCCCACAACGCGGCGAACTCGTGGCTCACCACCGACATTGCCTCGACGAAGTCGGTCCATGCGGGGTCGCCGACGTGTCGCGCGTAGTTGCCGCGGACTAGTCCGACCATGTGCGGAAGCATGTCCTTGTTGCGCAGTGGGCACCGTTTCATCATGAAGATCTGCCAGAGGGCATTTCGCTCAAGGCCGTGCGCCGTGGCGAGGCGGGGGAACATCGCCGCGTAAGTCTCGTTGCAGGCCAGCAGGTCGTACTTGCCGTTGTAGACACACGCCGGAGTGGGATCGAGGGCGTCCAGGACGCCAGGTACATCGGCGGGCAGGCACTCGCGGTCGCCGCCGGTGGGGATGCCGGGAACGTCCGCGAGCCGGTACAGGTGCCAGCGCTCGGCTGGGCCGAGTTTGAACACCCGGGCGACAGCGTCGAGGACCTGCACGCTGGCATTGATCGGACGGCCCTGCTCGAGCCACGTGTACCAGGTGACGCCGACGCCCGCGAGCTGGGCGACCTCCTCACGCCGCAAGCCGGGCGTGCGACGTCGCAGGCCCGGCGCCAGGCCTACCTGTTGCGGTGTGACCCGCTCGCGCCGGCTGCGCAGGAAGGACGCGAGCTCACCGCGGCGCGCCTTGTCGAAGTTGCCGCTGAGCACGGTCATCAGTCAATCGTCCGGTACTGACAACGGGCGTGCCAGGTATTTTCAGTACCAGGATCAGCGGGCTCTAATCACAGACGTCGCGAGAGGCTCACCGTCGATCAGGTGACAACCTCGACGCTGACCGCATCTGACGCAGCTACTCCGCGCGTCGCCCGCCCGATCCGCCCCGGCGCGGTGCTGGCCGTCCTGCTCATAGGCCAGTTCATGGCCATTCTCGATGTCTCGATCGTCAACGTCGCGGCGCCGACCCTTCGCGCCGACCTGCACGCCTCCGGCGCGGGGCTGCAGATGGTCATCGCCGGATACATCATCAGCTATGCGGTGCTGCTCATCACCGGCGCGCGCCTGGGCGACCGGTTCGGGCACGGACGAATGTTCCGCCTCGGCCTGATCGGCTTCACCGCTGCGTCGCTGGCCTGCGGGCTCGCCCCGAACACGGCCACGCTGGTGACGTTCCGGCTGCTGCAGGGGGTCGCGGCGGCGCTGATGATGCCGCAGGTGATGAGCCTGATCCAGCGCACGTTCTCCGGGGCGGCACGGATTCGCGCGCTCTCCCTCTACTCGGCCGTGATCGCCTGCGGCGCGGTGGTCGGCCAGGTGCTCGGCGGGGTCATGGTCAGTGCCGACCTGTTCGGCACGGGGTGGCGTCCGGTGTTCCTGGTCAACGTGCCCATCGGGCTCGTCCTCGTCGCTCTCGCCGGCCGGCACCTGCCTGCCGGACGTGGCGAGCGGGAGCGTCAACTCGACCCGGCCGGCGTGGTGCTGCTCTCGCTCGCGGTGTTGCTGCTGGTGGTTCCCCTCGTGCTGGGCCACGAGGAGCACTGGCCGGTGTGGGGCTGGGTGTCGCTCGCCGCGAGCGCTGTGCTGTTCCCCGTGTTCGTGGCGGTCGAGCGCGGCGTCGCGCGCAGGGGTGGCTCGCCGCTCGTGTCGGTCCACGTCCTTCGGGCCCGGGGCATGATCGCCGGTTCCGCCACGCTGTTCATCGCGTTGATCAACTACGCGGGCTACCTGTTCAGCATGGCGCTGCACCTGCAGTCCGGCCTCGGCGAGAGTCCGGCCAAGGCCGGCCTGGTGTTCGCACCGGCAGCCGTCGGCTTCGCTGTCACCGGCCTGACCTGGCGCAGGCTGCCCGCGCGCCTGCATGGTCACATCATCCCGTTCGGGCTGGTCGTCGCCGCGGCGTCCTACCTGCTGCTCGGGCTCATCCTGCACGGGGGCAGTGAAGGCGGCGTAGCGATGGAGGTCGACCTGCTCGTGTTGGGGCTCGCCCTCGGCCTGGCGTTCAGCCCGATTCTGACAGTCGCCCTGACCCATGTGCCGCTGGCTCATGCCGCCGACGCGAGTGGCGTGCTGGTCACCGTCTTCCAGTTGGGCCAGGTGATCGGCGTCGCCACCCTGGGCACGCTCTACCTGACCCTCGTGCACGGAGCGGGAGCACACGCATCGGCGCACGCGATCTCGGTCACCGACGTCGCCCTGTGCCTCAGCGCGCTCGTGGCCGCGGGCTTCGCGGTCGCACTCGTCCGGCCACGCGCCGAGAAGGCTGCCGCACCGTCGAGCTGACCTCAACGCCGGCCGTGTCTCGCCGCGTCACGTCGGCGGGCGCGGGCATGCTCTCCACATGATCATCTCTGGTGCGGGTGCACACAGCCCAGTTTTTCCAGAGATGATCGAGCATGTCGCCTAACTGTGGTGCGCGCGGTCCCGGCCGGTGAGCTCGCCGGAGCCGCCACCCGCGTTAACCGCACATCACCAGACCGTCACCGAACCGGGCTGCGCCTCGCCGTTCTCGACGCGATTGGCGGGTCCGACAGCGGTGGCGCGAGAATGTGCGTGCCCGGTGGGTTCGGTTCCGGCGGGACTGACTATCCTGCTTTGGACGGCAGTTGTTGGCTTGGACCGCCGTCACGGCCGATAAGCCGGCCCTGCGTTCTGTCCGTCCGAGTGGAGGCACGTTGACCACGACCGCCGAGCCGACAGCGGCCGAGTCGCCGGACCCGACATCCATCGTCGCTCCGCGGCCGATCGTCAGCCGGCCCTTCCCGGTCCACGAGCCCGCAAAGGGCTCCATGCTCGGGCAGCTCCTGCGCACCACCGATCACAAGTTGATCGGCCGCATGTACCTGGTCACGTCGTTCCTGTTCTTCATGCTCGGCGGCCTTATGGCGATGCTGATGCGCGCCGAGCTGGCCCGGCCGGGAATGCAGTTCCTCTCGCCGGAGCAGTACAACCAGCTGTTCACCATGCACGGCACGATCATGCTGCTGTTCTTCGCGACGCCGCTGGTCTTTGCCTTCGCAAACCTGATTCTGCCGCTGCAGATCGGCTCGCCCGACGTCGCGTTCCCACGGCTGAACGCCTTGTCCTACTGGCTGTACCTGTTCGGCGCGCTCACGGCGACGGCGGGCTTCATCACCCCGGGCGGCGCCGCCGACGCCGGCTGGACGCTCTACGCGCCGCTCAACAGCGCGACGAACTCGCCCGGCGCGGGTACCGACCTGTGGATCATGGGCCTCGCTGTCGCAGGTCTGGGCACCATCCTCGGCGCCGTCAACATGATCACCACGGTGATCACGTTGCGCGCCCCCGGCATGACGATGTTCCGGATGCCGATCTTCACCTGGAACATCCTCGTGACGAGCGTGCTGGTGCTGCTGGCGTTCCCGATCCTCACGGCTGCGTTGCTCGTGCTGTGGGTCGACCGCCACTTACATGCCCAGGTGTTCGACGCGGCCAACGGCGGCGCCATGCTGTGGCAGCACCTGTTCTGGTTCTTCGGCCACCCTGAGGTCTACATCGTGGCGTTGCCGTTCTTCGGCATCGTCACCGAGGTGATCCCGGTGTTCAGCCGCAAGCCGCTGTTCGGGTACACCGGCATGGTGCTGGCGACGCTTTCCATCGCGGCGCTGTCGCTCACCGTGTGGGCGCACCACATGTTCACCACCGGCGCCGTTCTGCTGCCCTTCTTCAGCATCATGACGTTCCTCATCGCGGTGCCCACCGGGGTCAAGTTCTTCAACTGGATCGGCAGTATGTGGCGAGGCTCGGTCACCTTCGAGACCCCTATGCTGTTCTCTGTCGGATTTATCGTGACATTCCTGTTTGGTGGCCTGACCGGTGTGTTGCTGGCCAGCCCGCCAATCGACTTCCACGTATCCGACAGCTATTTCGTCGTGGCGCACTTCCACTACGTGCTGTTCGGCACGATCGTGTTCGCTGCCTACGCCGGCGTCTACTTCTGGTTCCCGAAGATGACCGGCCGGTACATGGACGAGAAGCTCGGCAAGCTGCATTTCTGGCTGACCTTCATCGGCTTCCACACGACCTTCCTGGTGCAGCACTGGCTGGGTGAGAAGGGCATGCCGCGTCGCTACGCCGACTACCTGCCCTCAGACGGGTTCACCACCCTCAACACGATCTCGACGATCGGCTCGTTCGTGCTCGGCGCGTCGATGCTGCCGTTCCTGTACAACCTCTACAAGTCCTACCGCTACGGCGAGATCGCGGTTGCCGACGACCCGTGGGGTCACGGCAACTCCCTCGAATGGGCCACCAGTTGCCCGCCGCCGCGGCACAACTTCACGTTCATCCCGCGCATCCGTTCCGAGCGCCCGGCGTTCGAGTACCACTACCCGCACCTGCTCGAACGGCTCGAGGCCGAGGCCCATGCGGGGAGGCGACATGCCGTCGCGGGCGCCCTGGTCGGTGCCGAGGGTCCGCGATCCGGCGATCGGGATAGCGAGCACGGGCACTGACCTGGCGCACGCCGCCAGGACCGTCAAGCCTTAAGGATTCATGCGTCCCACCTCAGTACTGGTCACCGTGACCGGCCATGACCGGCCGGGTGTCACGGCTGTCATCTTTGCCGCGCTGGCCGCGCACGACGTCGACGTGCGCGACGTCGAGCAGTCCGTCGCGGGCCAGCGGGCAAGCCTGTCGGTGCTCGTCGATCTACGCGGTGACACCAGCGCGCTGCGGCATTCGGTCAGCAGTACGGCCGACGCGTTCGGGATCGACTCGCACGTCGAGGTCGCCGCCGGTCACGCCCCTATGCCGCGCAAGCGGCGGCCCAGGCACCGCGAGGGGCGAAGCCGCGCCGTGGTCGTCGGGCGGAGACTGCGTGCGGGCGCACTCGGCGATGTCGCCAAGCACGTCACCGATGTCGGCGGCAACATCGAGGCGATGTGGCAGTCCGCCCTCGACCCTATGACGAGCATCGAGATGTCGATCGACGGCAATGGCCGGCGCGTGCGCAAATCGCTGATCGCCGCGGCCGACGACACGGGCCTCGACATCGCGGTGGAGCCCGTCTCGTCGCGGCTCGGCGCGCGGCGACTGCTCGTACTGGACGCCGACGCCACGCTGGGCGCCGATGCCCAGGACGCGGACGAGATCGCCTACGCACCCCGCGTGCGGGGCTTCGTCCGCACGGTGCAGCGCTCCGGGTGCCTGGTCGCCGCCGTGACGACCGCCCCGCAAGCCGCGGCCGACCACCTTGCCGCCGCCCTCGAACTCGATGCCGCGGTCGCGGTGACCGACGTCGCCGGCAAGTCGGCGGTGCTCGACCGGCTCGCTGCGACCTTCGAGGTTCCGTTGGCGCAGACGGTGGCCGTCGGCGACGTACGCCACAGCGACCGCCTGCTCTACAACGCCGGCCTCGCCATCGGCGTCGACACGAATTCGGCGCGCCGGGCGGCCGCCGCGGCGTCAGACGACCTGGCGTTTCTTGATTCGGTGCTGCTGATGCTGGGCCTCGCGCCCGGTAGCTGACCGCACCGATCGGGCAACCCTGGGCGTGCTGGTGACGCCGTCGGTTGCATGATCAGCGCGACGCGACGATGCGGGTCGGTATGGCCGGCTCGCCGCGGGAGAGTTTGAGCCCGTCCCAGGGCAGCGTGATCATCGCCTCGCGCACGTGATCGCGTGACGCCTCGATATCGCGCCGGTCGTCGACCGGGCTGCCGCCTCGCATCAGTGCGCGCTGCAGCAGCCGGTCGTGTTCGCCCAGACTCGGCACGCCACCGGCCAGGATGATCTCCTCGATGGCGGTGCCGGTGGGCTTGTAGGCGCGGTAGGCGGTCTTTCGCGCGCCGTGGCTCTCTTTGTGCTCGGATCGCTTGGCGACGGGTCGTCCGTCGACCTCGACGAGCTTGTAGACCATGCCTGCGGTTGGCGCGCCGGAACCGGTGACCACGGCCGTGCCTGCTCCGTAAGCGTCGACGGGAGAGGCGGCGAGCGACGCGATCGAGTACTCGTCGAGGTCGCCGCTGACGATGATGCGCGTGCCCGTCGCACCAAGAGAGTCGAGTTGCTGACGCGCCTGACGGGCGAGCACCCCCACGTCGCCCGAGTCGATGCGGATCGCACCGAGCGACGGCCCGGCGACCTCGACCGCGGTGGCGATGCCCTTCGTGAGGTCGTACGTGTCGACGAGCAGGGTCGTGCCGGGGCCCAGCGCCGCGACCTGGGCACGAAACGCGGCCGCCTCGTCGTCGTGCAGCAAGGTGAATGCGTGCGAGGCGGTTCCCGTGGTGGGCACGCCGTACCGCTCGCCGGCCGCGAGGTTGGAGGTGGCGGCGAATCCGGCGAGGTATGCCGCGCGCGCTGCCGACACGGCCGCGATCTCGTGTGTGCGGCGTGAGCCCATCTCGATGATCGGACGCCCCTGCGCGGCGCTGACCATGCGTGCGGCGGCCGAAGCGATTGCCGAATCATGATTGAGCACCGACAGCACGAGCGTCTCGAGCACGATCGCCTCGGCGAACGTCCCCGACACCGTGAGCAGGGGCGAGTAGGGGAAATACAGTTCGCCCTCGGCGTAACCGTCGACGTCGCCGGCGAAGCGGTAGCCGGCGAGGTAGTCCGCCGCCGCGTCGCCGATCGCACCGTCGCCGCGCAGCAGGTCGATCATCGCGGCGCCGAAGGTGAAGTCGATGATCGCGTCGAGCAGACGGGCCGTGCCACCGACCACGCCGTATCGGCGCCCGTCGGGTAGGCGCCGCGCAAATACCTCGAACACGCAATGCCGCTCTGCGGTGGAATCCCGCAGAGCGGCGTCGAGCATGGTGAGCTCGTAGCGATCCGTCAGCAGCCCGGTACTCATGGCTGCGGGCGCGCCCAACGGGTCACGTGCGTCGCGGCCCGAATACCCCGGCGACGCCCGCAACCAGGAACCCGAGCAGTGTCAGGTAGAGCCCGATCGCGCTGTGCTTGAAGATGCCCACGTCAGTGCTGCCCGCGTCTTTCGCCTTGCTCCAGAAGCTGTTGAGCGCGATCAGGGTGATCACGACGCCGAGCAGGCCGAGGACCGGGGCGACGATGCGGAACGCTACCGCGGGCGACCCGATGGGCAGGCTGGCGACCACCGCGGAAACGACGACGAGAACGAGCAGGATCCATACCAGGAAACCGCCGTACGCCTTCATGAGGCCCGCGTCGATCTGCTTGGCTCCGTCGTGCACGTCGCTGAGCTTGATCTTGTCGCCCTCAGCGCTGTACCAGTCCAGTGCGGAAATCCCGAGGATGAGCAGCAGCGCCCCGACGGCCGCGACGGCAATCCCGACGATGCCCACCGAGGCCGCATCGCCTGAACGCTCGCCGTAGCTCGAACTCCACGAGGACTGTTGCGGCTGCGGCTGCGGCTGCTGCTGGTAGCCGTAGCCGCCTTGCTGCTGCGGGTAGTTTCCGCCCGGGTAGTTGCCTTGCTGGTAACCGCCGGAGTAGTTGCCCTGCTGCTGCGGACTACTGGGCTGCTCGGAATAGCTGGGCTGACCTTGCTGGGGATAATTCGCGCCGCCGGGGTACCCGCCCCACTGCGGCTGTTGACCGGGTTGATTCCCGCCCGGTCCAGGGTTATATGGCGCACTCATGGCGCTTGACCGTAGTGGGTCAGATGGGTGATGTCACCGCCAAACGGGTGATCAATGATCAACGGAACTGCGAACGCCTGTGCGGGCTTTACCGCGGGGAAACGACGCCAACTCCAGTGGGACATTTACGGTCAACTGTGGGCGAGGGGTCGTGATCGGACCGTGACCGTGCCACCATAGATAGATGTCTGGCACGCTCTCGCCCACGCGTGGGACACAGGGTGAGACGCTGCGCGAGGAGCAGACCGACGCCCTCGCCGGGGTCGACCGTCCGTGGCTCACGATCGTATGGAATGACCCGATCAACCTGATGAGCTACGTGACGCATGTTTTCATGATCGTATTCGGCTATTCGAAACCCAAGGCCGAGAAGCTCATGCTCGACGTGCACGAACGCGGTCGGGCCGTCGTCTCGACCGGGACCCGTGAGCGCATGGAACTCGACGTGAACACACTGCACGGCTACGGGCTGTGGGCCACGTTGCAGCACCAAGACGCGTGAGGGTCAGTCGGCGGCCGGGCCGACGCGGTCGCGTACGGATCAATCTCGAGGCCGTCGAAGCAGGCCTGCTCACGACGCTCTTCGACGACCTCGCAAGTGCGATGCGCACCCTGCCTGACGACGACCCCGTCCGGGAAAGGCTGTTTCCCTCGGCGTATCCCGGCGACGCCGACGCTGCCGAGGAGTTCCGGTCGTTCACCGAGGACGGGCTTCGTGATGCCCGGCTCGAGCGGCTCGAGAAGTGCCGCAGCGACCTGCCGGTTGCCGCCGGCGACGTTGATCTGGACGAGGACGCCGGTCGGCGGTGGCTGGCCGTGCTCAACGATCTGCGCCTGGCGATCGGCACCCGCCTCAACATCACCGAGGATGACGAGCCCGAACTCGACCCGGCGGATCCGGACGCCCAGACCCGCGCCATCTACCACTGGCTCACCGCGCTGCAGGACTCGCTCGTGCGCGCCGTCATGCGCTAGTCGAGCTAGTGTCCGCGCCAGAAATTCAGACGGTAATTCCGGCGCCCAGCTGCACGCTCGCCGCGTTGTCCTCGTCGCCGATACAACCCCGGTATCGGCTCCTCGTCCGCCTTGCGGGCGCACACCTGGATCACCGGATCTGACGACGAACTTCTGACTCAGGACACTGGGCGCGGGGCTTTGTCCGACGGTCGTAGATCGCGCCCTGGCACGGGTGCGGGGCTCCGAGACGTCCCATCGGGGCTTGATGATTTCTGCCGGATCCGCCATGAGTCGCGGCTTCGACAGAGATGATCAACGGTCCGCGCGCGGACTCCTGGCAGGGCCTCGGACTGTAGCGATCTGCGGCTGTCGCACTTGGCGTCGGCTCCCGGGACGGGGCGTTTGCGGCCTCGGCCCACCGGCGCCGCCGTCGCGTCGGTAACCTTGGGCACCGTGCTGACCATCGACCGGGCCACCCGCGACGCCATCGTCGCGCATGCGCGGCGCGACCACCCGGACGAGGCGTGCGGGGTCGTCGCGGGCGTCCTGGGCAGCGACCGGCCGACCCGCTACATCCCGATGCTCAATGCCGAGCGCTCGCCGACGTTCTACCGCTTCGACTCGGCCGAGCAACTGCGCGTCTGGCGTGACATGGACGATCGCGACGAGGAACCGGTGGTGATCTACCACTCGCACACGGCCACCGAGGCCTACCCGTCGCGCACCGACATCTCCTACGCCTCCGAGCCGAATGCGCACTACGTTCTCGTGTCGACGCGGTCGGCGGACGACGATTTCCGGTCGTTTCGCATCGTCGACGGCGAGGTCAGCGAGGAGCCGGTGACGGTGGTCGAGTCCTATGCATGACGCACTGATCGAGCGTGTCCGATTAGGCCATTCCCGGGTGAAGCTCGACTACGACTGTCGGTGAACCGCGCCACCCGTAAGGGCGGGTGGGACGATTCTGGCTACCGATCCGCGTTCTGCATGCAGCCCATTGCACGACCACTCACGCACGACAGGAGTCCCGCATCCATGGCCATCGAGGTCAAGATCCCCACGATCCTTCGCACGTACACCGGCGGTGAGAAGTCCGTCGCCGCCGCCGGCGACACTCTCTCGGCGCTCTTCGACAATCTGGACGCCGAGCACCCGGGCCTGAAAGGGCGCCTGATCACCGACGAGGGTGGCCTGCACCGCTTCGTCAACGTCTACGTCAATGACGAGGACGTGCGTTTCACCGGCTCGCTCGACACCGCGCTCAAGGACGGCGACTCGGTCACGATCCTGCCGGCGGTCGCCGGCGGCTGAGCGGCCGCGCTCGCGGCCATTGCCGATTGATCTTCGTGCTCGCGATAGTCGAGAGGTTGGTGATCTGACATGACCCGCTACGACTCATTGAGCGACGCGCTGGGTGAGACTCCGCTGGTCGGGCTGCCCCGCCTCTCGCCGCGGTGGGACGGCGACCAGCCGGTGCGGCTATGGGCGAAGCTCGAAGACCGCAACCCGACCGGATCGGTCAAGGACCGCGCGGCGCTGTTCATGGTCCGCGATGCGGAGGCCGACGGCACGCTCACGCCGGGTTGCACGATTCTCGAGCCGACGTCCGGCAACACCGGTATCTCGCTGGCGATGGTCGCGAAGCTGCGCGGGTACGGGCTGGTGTGCGTGATGCCCGAGAACACATCGGTCGAACGCCGCCAGCTGCTCGAGATGTTCGGGGCGCGCATCATCTTCTCGCCGGCCGCCGGGGGATCGAACCAGGCGGTGGCCGTCGCGAAGAAGCTGGCGGCCGAGAACCCGGACTGGGTGATGCTTTACCAGTACGGCAACGCGGCGAACGCCCGGGCCCACTACGAGGGCACCGGGCCGGAGATCCTGCGCGACCTGCCGACCATCACGCACTTCGTCGCCGGCCTCGGCACTACCGGCACGTTGATGGGGGCGGGACGCTACCTGCGCGAGAAGGCGCCCGACGTGCAGATCATCGCCGCCGAGCCCCGCTACGGCGAACTCGTCTACGGCCTGCGCAACATCGACGAGGGATTCGTGCCCGAGCTCTACGACGACTCGGTGCTGACCTCGCGCTTCTCGGTCACCTCCTACGACGCGTTGCGTCGCACCAGGGACCTCATCGAGCAGGAGGGGATCTTCGCCGGGATCTCGTCCGGCGCGATCCTGCACGCGGCGCTCGGCATCGCCGACCGCGTTGCCGCGGCGGGCCAGAGCGCCGACATCGCCTTCATCGTGGCCGACGGCGGCTGGAAGTACCTCTCGACCGGCGCCTACAACGGTTCCTTGCAACAGGCCGCGGAGAAGCTCGAGGGTCAGCTCTGGGCTTGATCACCCCGGCGCGGATCGCAGCGACCAGTGCCTGCACAATTGCGGGAATGCCACCGTCTTTCGACGTCGACACTCGCGTAACCCCTAATGGCGCCGGGCAATACTCGGCCGAGGTCAGTGACCGATGGAACGTGGTCGGCGGCCACGCCAACGGCGGCTACGCGCTCGCGATCTGCCTGTCGGCGCTTCGGTGCGAGATGCCCTACCCCGACCCGCTCACCGTCTCGGCCACCTACCTGCGCCGAACCCAGTCCGGGCCCGCGCAGGTTCACGCCGAGCTGATCCGCGCCGGGCGCCGGCTGGCCTTCGGCGAGGCGCGGCTGACGCAGGGCGGCACCGAACTCGTCCGTGTCGTAGCGTCGTTCACCGACCTGGACAAGACATCGGGACGCACGGTCGTCGACGGCGCGGCACCCGATCTGCCATCACCCGACGACTGCGTCGACCTGGCGGGCGGTGTGCGGGTGCCCGGGCTGTCGATCGCCGAGCGGCTGGAGTTCCGCTTCGCGAAACTGCCCGGCTGGCGTGAGGGCAAGCCCAGCGGCAACGCCTACAGCGAGTTCTGGATGCGCTTCGCCGATGGCGGCGAGCCCGACACATTCAACCTGCCGGTGATGGTCGACATGGCCAACCCGGCGATCTTCGAGCTCGGCGAGTTCGCCTCGGCCACGATCGAGCTCAGCGCCCACGTGCGGGCCCGTCCCGAACCCGGCTGGCTGGCCTGCCGCGCATCGACGCGCTACGTCGTCGACGGCTACCACGAGGAGGACTTCGAGGCGTGGGACTCGACCGGCCGGCTGGTCGTGCAGTCACGCCAGCTCGCGCTGCTGCCGACGAGATGATCCGCCAGGTGACTCGCTGGGCGCCTCGGCCCGTCCGGTGGATTCGCGCACGACCAGGCTCGGCTCGAACACGACCTGGCGGTGCTGATGCGAGTCGGCTTGGTCGGCCTCCTCGATGAGCAGCCCGGCGGCCGCGAGCCCGAGCTGGTGGCGGGGCTGGCGGATGGAGGTCAGCGGGACGGCCGCGGCCGCGGCGAACTCGATGTCGTCGTAGCCGATTATGGCCAGCTCGTCGGGTACGGCTACGCGTCGGCGCGTCATCTCCTGCAACAGGCCGAGGGCCACGAGGTCATTGGCGCAGAACGCCGCGGTGGGCCGACGCCGCGCGGCCATCTCGGCGATGCGCTTGCCTGCCGAGCGGCCTTCTGACACGTTCAGCGCGCCGGTCTCGATGACCGAGATCCGCTTCTCGGGCAGCCCGGCGGCACGCATCGCCCGCCGCGCTCCTTCGAGGCGGTCGGAGACCTGCTTGATGCTGACCGGCCCGCCGACGAAGGCGATGTCGCGGTGCCCGCACTCGATGAGGTGCGCGACGGCGATCTCGCCGCCGACGACGTCGTCGACCGACACCGAGCACTGGCGCCGGCCCGAACCGCGGTCGACGAGGACGACCGGGATGCCGCGCCGGCGGATGGCCCGCAGCTGCGCGTCCTTGCCGGTGATCGGGCTGACCAGGATGCCGTACGCCCGTTGCTGCTCGAGCACGCTCAGGTAGTGCTGCTCGCGCTCGACATCTTCGCCGCTGTTGCACAGCACGACCGAAAGGCCGGCGTCGGCGGCGGCGCTCTCGACGCCCGCGGCGATGTCGGTGAAGAACGGGTTGCCGACGTCGAGCACGATCAGGCCGATGGTGCGGCTGCGCCCGGCCCGTAGCTGGCGGGCCGCCTCGTTACGGACGAAGCCGAGCTCGTCGATGGCCTGCAACACGCGTTCGCGGGTCGCGGCCGAGACGCGGTCCGGGCGGTTGAGCACATTTGAGACCGTGCCGAGCGAAACCCCGGCACGGGCCGCGACGTCAGTGACGCTGACCGATGCAGCCACCCGAACTCCTCGATTCTCGTGACACCGCTTGAATCGTGTCACGAGTTGGGACTGTATAGCCAACCACGCTGATGGCGACCTTCTGACGCGCAGAATTACCAGAATTCTCGGCGTTTGGGCAAGGTCTCATTCCCGAAACGAGCCGGAAACGAACTCTTGACTGTTCGCAGAGCGGCCGATAACGTTCCGGGCCACGTGAAAGGTTTCACGTCTGAAGGGACGCCGGTGTCAGCTGAACTCGGGCTCGCCGAACCGCGACTCGTGCTCGACAAAGCCACCAAGAGCTTCGGCTCCGTTCGAGCACTCGAGGACGGTTCGGTCACGCTCTACCCAGGCGAGGCGCACGCGCTCGTCGGCGAGAACGGTGCCGGCAAATCGACGCTCGTCAAGATTCTCGCCGGGGTACACCAGCCCGACCTGGGCGAGCTCACGCTCAACGGGCAGCCGGTGTCGTTCAACAGCCCGGCGGCGTCGCGAGCGGCCGGCGTGTCGATCATCTACCAGGAGCCGACGCTGTTCCCGGACCTCACGGTCGCCGAGAACATCTTCATCGGCCGGCAGCCGCAACGACGCGGACGGCGCATCGATCGCGCGCACATGCGACGCGCGGCCAACGAGGTCTTCGCCCGGCTGGGCGTCGTGCTCGATCCGGCCCGGCTCGCCCGCGGGCTGTCGGTGGCCGATCAGCAGATCGTCGAGATCGCCAAGGCAATCTCGTTCAACGCGAGCGTCATCGTGATGGACGAGCCCACGGCCGCGCTCACGTCGGTCGAGGTCGAGCGGCTCTTCGAGGTCATCCGCACGTTACGCGAGCACGACGCGGCGGTCCTGTTCATCTCGCACCGCCTGGAAGAGATCTTCGCGATCTGCCAGCGGGTCACGATCATGCGCGACGGCCGATTCGTGCGGACGTCGCCGATCGGTGAGATCACCATCGACGAGACCATCCGCGCGATGGTCGGGCGCGACCTGGACGCCCTGTTCCCGAAGACGGACACGACGGCCGCCGAAGTCGTCCTCGAGGTGGCGAACCTCGAGCGCGCCGGGGTGTTCCACGAGGTTTCCTTCTCGGTACGCCGCGGTGAGATCGTCGGCCTCGCGGGCCTGGTCGGCGCGGGGCGTACCGAGGTTGCGCGGGCGGTGTTCGGGATCGATCGCCGCGACAGCGGTGAGGTGCGTGTCGGCGGCAAGCCGCTGCCCAACGGATCACCGCGTGCGGCCATGGCGGCAGGTGTCGCGTTCGTGCCGGAGGACCGCCGCCAGCAGGGCCTGGTCATGGACCTCGGCATCGACCACAACATCGCGCTGCCATCGCTTGGCCGGTTGCGGCAGGCCGGGCTGATCCGGCGGGCGCGCGAACGCGAACTCGCCACCGAGTGGGCGGGCAAGCTGCAACTCAAGTTCGGCCGGCTGAGCAGCACCGTCTCGACACTCTCGGGCGGCAACCAGCAGAAGGTCGTACTGGCCAAGTGGCTGGCGCGCAAACCCACGCTGCTGATCATCGACGAGCCGACCCGTGGCATCGACGTCGGCACCAAGGCGGAGGTGCATCGCCTGCTCGACGAGCTCGTCGCTGACGGCGTAGCGGTGCTGATGATCTCCTCGGAGCTGCCCGAGGTGCTGGGCATGGCCGACCGCACCCTGGTGCTGCGTGAGGGGCGTCTCGTGGCCGAACTGTCGCGGGCCGACGCCGACGAAGACTCCATCATGCGCGCGGCTACCGGACAGGCCGCCGAGGTGGCCTCGTGAGCGCGACCGTCAGCGCCCCGCCGGTTCCGACGCGGCGCATCCTGCGCGCCGAGGGGCTGCTGCGGGCGCGCGAGCTCGGCATCGTCATCGCGATCGTCGTCGTGTTCGGGCTCACCACCTTGAACAACCACGCCTTTGCGCGCGCTAACAGCGTCCAGCAACTGCTCACCGGCGCCTCGCTGATCGCGCTGCTCGCGGTCGGCGAGACGCTCGTGATCGTCACGCGCAACGTCGACCTGTCGGTCGGCTCGGTGGTGGGTCTCTCGGCTTACGTCGTCGGCGACCTGTTCGTGCACCACCCGCACATGCCGGTGATCCTCGGCTTCGTCATCGGAACGTTGATCGGCACGGTGGTCGGCGCGGCCAATGGCCTGATCACCACGGTCGCCCGGGTGCCCAGCCTGGTCGTCACGCTGGCCGCGCTCTACATCGTCCGGGGCATCGACGCGGTCATCGTCAACGGCAAGCGCATCGACCCGATCAACGTGCCCAAGCCGTTCACCGCGGTCGGCTACCAGACCGTGCTGGGCATCCCGTGGCTGGCCGTCATCGTCGCGATCGTCGTCGCGATCGCCGGTTACGCGATGCGTACCTTCCGGTCCGCCCGTGATCTCTACGCGATCGGCTCCAATCCCGAGGCAGCAGGCCTCGCCGGCGTCCCGGCCGGGCGGCGGGTGTTCAGCGCCTTCGTCATCAGCGGCAGCCTGGCCGGTTTCGCCGGTGCGCTGTTCCTCGCCGAATTCGCCACGGTCGACGCCACGGGCGGTGCCGGCTACGAGTTGCTCGTCATCGCGGCCGTGGTCGTCGGTGGAGTGGCGATCTTCGGCGGCAGCGGCACGGTGCTCGGCGCCGCGCTCGGGGCGCTCCTGCTCAACACGATCAACCAGGCGCTGGTTGCCTCGCGCATCTCGTCGTTCTGGAACCAGGCGATCGCCGGTGCGCTGCTGCTGGCCGCGATCGCCTTCGACCGATGGCTCGGCCTTCGGGTAGCGCGCCGGATGCGCTCCGCCGAGGGAGCGCACCGTGATGTCTGAGACGACGGGGGTTGTGCTGTCCGACAAGACGACGCCGAACCCGCCGCCGGCACCGGCCGACCACGCAGAGCGCCCCGCCTGGCACGCGTTGCTGCGCTGGGAGAGCGGCCTGGTCGTGGTGCTGGTGGCCACGCTCATCTTCGCCGGAACGCAGTCTTCGGACTTCTTCACCCAGACCGATATCTTCTACATCGGCCTGAACATGGGCGAGATAGCGATCATGGCGCTGCCGCTGACGCTGATCGTGATGACCGGCGAGATCGATCTGTCGGTCGCCTCGATGCTCGGGCTGGCCGGAACGCTGCTCGGCTATCTTTTCCAGCACGGCTGGAACGTCTACCTCGCGATGCTGGCGGCGCTCGTCGTCGGCGCGCTCGGCGGCGCCCTCAACGGAGTCTTGATCACCAGGCTCGGCCTGCCCTCGATCGCGGTGACCATCGGCACGCTGACGTTGTTCCGGGGCATCGCCGAGATCATCCTGGGCACCGACTCGGTCACCGGTTTCCCCTTGTCACTGACCAAGATCGGCGTCGAGCCGATCCAGGGCACCCAGATCGCCTATTCGGTCGGGATCTTCATCGTCCTTGCCGTCATCTGCGGGGTCATGCTGCACGCGACACCGCTCGGCCGCTCGATCTTCGCGATCGGCCTGCAGTCCGAGGCGGCCCGCTTCGCCGGCATCCGGGTGAACCGCATCAAGTTCTGGCTGTACGTGCTCAGCGGGGTGGTCTGCGCATTCGCCGGCCTGCTGTTCACGCTGAAGAACGCCTCGGCCCGCTATGACGCGGGCACCGGCCTCGAACTGAACGTCGTCGCGATCGTGCTCTTCGGTGGGGTATCGATCTTCGGCGGTCGCGGCAGCGTGGTCGGGGTCGTTCTTTCCGTCATCATCGTCGGCTGCCTGCAGCAGGCGTTGACGCAGATGCATGTTGACGCGCAGGTGCAGAACATCGTTCTCGGTGGCCTGCTGCTCGTCAGCGTGATCGTGCCGAACGGGGCCGAAGCACTTCGCCGTCTCCGAGCACGAGCTCGACGCCGCGTCCGAGCGTGACGTCGAGGCGATTGGTCATCACCCGCACCATCCACAAGAACTGAAAGGGGATCAGAATGGTGCAACTCCGCGCAGTGCGGCGGCTGGGTTCTGTGATGCTCGCGACGGCGCTGACCGTCGGAGTGGCAGCGGCCTGCAGCTCGACGAAGAAGGCCACCCCCAACACCGGTGCGCCAACGGGAACCGGTGTGAAGAAGGGGCTCACGGTCTACTTCATCCCGAAGGACACGCAGAATCCCTACGAGGTCATCGCCGACAACGGCGGCAAGGCGGCCTTGACGGAACTCGGCGGCAAGGTCGTTGTGAGCAGTGGTACCGCCGACACGGCAGCAGCGCAGATTCCCTCCATCCAGGCGGCAATTCAGGCGCACGCCGACGCGATCGTCATTGCCGGCAATGACCCCTCCGCGCTGTGCCCGTCGCTCGGCCAGGCGTACGCGGCTGGGATCAAGATCGTCTCGTTCGACTCGGACGTCACCTGCCCCAATCACCTGTTCATCAACCAGGCAGACACCGAGAAGATCGGCACGTCCGAGGTCGACCTGCTCGCCAAGGAGATCAACAGCACCGGCGACATCGCGATCCTGTCGGCAGCAGCGACCGCCACGAACCAGAACGCGTGGATCGGCTTCATGAAGAAGCAACTGACCAAGTACCCGAACATGCACCTGGTCAAGACGGTCTACGGCAACGACGACCCGGCCACGTCGCTGACCGTGCTGCAGGGTCTGCTCTCGGCCTACCCGAACCTGAAGGGCATCATCTCGCCGACCACCGTCGGCATCTCGACCGCGGCGCAGTACCTGTCCACCCACAAGGATGTTGCCGCCAAGGTCACCCTGACCGGGCTCGGCCTGCCCTCGCAGATGAAGCCCTACATCCACGACGGCACCGTCACCGCGTTCGAGCTGTGGAACCCGGAGAACCTCGGCTACCTGGCCGGGTACGCGGCCGCGTCGCTCGTCTCGGGCAGCGCGAGTCTGACCCCCGGCACGAAGTTCAAGGGCGGCAAGCTCGGCGAGTACACGGTGCTGGCGCCGTCCGGTGACACCGGACCGTCGGTCGTGCTCGGCCCGCCGACGGTGTTCGACAAGTCGAACGTCGACCAGTTCAACTTCTAAGGAGACGAAGGGATCGTGGCGCGTTACTGCTTCCTGCTCCAGGTTCGTGCGGAGCTGCTCATGGAGTACCGGGCGCGCCACGCCCACGTCTGGCCCGAGATGCTGCACGCCCTGCGCGAGAGCGGGTGGCGCAACTACTCGCTTTTCGTCCGCGATGACGGGCTGCTGGTGGGGTACGTCGAAGCCGACGATCTGGCCGCGGCGCAGGCCGCCATGGCTGCCACCGACGTGAACGGCCGCTGGCAGGCCGACATGGCCCGTTACTTCACGGGCCTTTCCGGGCGCGGGCCGGACGAGGGTCTGCTCCTGCTGGAGGAGATCTTCAATCTCGACGAGCAACTGACCAGGGAGGGAGTAGATCTATGACAGCCACCATTGCCGGCGCGGGCATCGAGCGCATCGTGTCGCGCCGTACGAAGGTCGGCCTGGTGGCCGGGGGGCTGGGCGCTTACTGGCCGCAGTTCCCCGACCTGCTGCCGCAACTACAACGGTCGGCGGCACGGGTGTCGGAACGGATGCGGGCCATCGACTGCGACGTCGTCGACGTCGGCTTCATCTCCGACGCGTCTGAAGGAGCGCAGGCGGCCGAACGGCTGCGCGAGGCCGGCTGCGACCTCATCGTCGGATTCCTCACCACATACATGACGGCGTCGATGTTGCTGCCCATCGCGCAGCGCAGTGGCGCTCCGGTGCTGCTGATCAACCTGCAGCCGACAGAGTCCATGGACCACGCCACGTTCGACACCGGGCAGTGGCTGGCCTACTGCGGCGCCTGCCCCTTGCCGGAGATGGCCAACACGTTCCTGCGCGCCGGTATCCCGTTCCGCTCGGTGTCGGGCTACGTCGAGGACGAGCGGGCCTGGGCGAAGATCGGGCGCTGGATCAAGGCGGCCGGTGTACGCGGCGTGCTGCGCAACGGACGGCACGGCCTGATGGGCCACCTCTACCCGGGCATGCTGGATGTCTCGACGGACCTGACGCTGGTGCCCGTCAACTTCGGCGGCCACATGGAGGTGCTCGAGTTCGACGACCTACGCGTCCGGGTGAACGGCGTCACCGACGCCGAGGTCGACGCGCGGATGGCTTTGGCCGCCGAGGTGTTCAGCCTCGATCCGAGCGTGCAGGACGAGGATTTCCGCTGGGCCGCCCAGGTGTCGGTGGGGCTCGACCGCCTGGTCGCGGACTTCTCCCTGGACAGTTTGGCCTACTACCACCGAGGACTCGAGGGCGAGCAGCACGAGCGGCTCGGCGCCGGCATGATCCTCGGCGCGTCACTGCTGACCGCACGCGGCATTCCGGCGGCAGGGGAGTACGAACTGCGAACGTCGCTCGCGATGCTGATCATCGACCGGCTCGGCGGCGGCGGCTCGTTCACCGAGTTCCAGGCGCTGAACTTCCACGACAACGTCGTCGAGATGGGCCATGACGGGCCGGCGCATCTGGCCATCAGCGATCAGCGCCCTTTGCTGCGCGGGCTCGGTGTCTACCACGGCAAACGCGGCTGGGGTGTCTCGGTCGAGTTCGACGTCAGCCACGGGCCGGTGACCACATTCGGCCTGGCGCAGCAGCGCGACGGCTCGTTCCGGTTCGTGGCCTCCGAGGGCAACGTTGTGCCCGGACCGTTGCTGCAGATCGGTAACACAACATCACGCGTCGACTTCGGCTGCGACCCCGGCGAGTGGACGGATGCCTGGAGTGCCACGGGCATCTCGCACCACTGGGCGCTCGGCACCGGTCACCTGCTCGGTGAACTTCGCGCCACCGCCGACCTTCTCGGCACGGAACTGATAGAGGTGCGTCCATGAATACCGAAGTCCTCCGCCGCCAGGCGATCGAACTGCCGTCCTGGGCGTTCGGGAATTCGGGGACGCGGTTCAAGGTGTTCGCGCAGGCCGGTGTGCCGCGTGACCCCTTCGAGAAGATCGACGACGCCGCGCAGGTGCATGCGTTCACCGGTGTCGCGCCCTCGGTGGCGCTGCACATTCCGTGGGACAAGGTCGACGACTACGCCGCGTTGGCCCGGCACGCGGACGAGCGGGGCGTTCGGCTCGGCACGATCAACGCGAACGTGTTCCAGGACGACGACTACCGCCTCGGCAGCGTGACCAATCCTGATCCGCTGGTGCGCAAGAAGGCGCTGGCGCACATGTTCGAGTGCATCGACGTCATGGACCAAACCGGCTCGCGCGACCTGAAGTTGTGGTTCTCCGACGGCACGAACTATCCGGGCCAGGACTCGATTCGAGCGCGGCAGGACCGGCTGGCCGAGGCGCTGGCTGCGGTGTACGAGCGCCTGCACGGCGATCAGCGGTTGATCCTCGAGTACAAGCTGTTCGAGCCGGCGTTCTACACGATGGACGTTCCCGACTGGGGAACCTCGTTCGCGCACTGCCTGCAGTTGGGCGATCGGGCGCAGGTGTGTGTCGATACCGGCCATCACGCGCCGGGCGTCAACATCGAGTTCATCGTGGCGTTCCTGCTGCGGGCCGACAGGCTGGGGGCGTTCGACTTCAATTCCCGCTTCTATGCCGATGACGATCTGATCGTGGGCGCCGCCGATCCCTTTCAGCTGTTCCGGATCCTGCACGAGGTGAATGCCGGGGGCGGATTCGCGGCGGACAGTGAGATCGCGTTCATGCTCGATCAGTGCCACAACATCGAGCCGAAGATCCCGGGCCAGATCCGCTCGGTGATGAACGTCCAGGAGGCGACGGCCAAGGCCCTTCTCATCGACGATGCGGCGCTCGCCGCGGCGCAGGCCGCCGGCGACGTGCTCGGCGCCAACGCGGTGCTGATGGATGCCTACAACACCGACGTCCGGCCCTTGCTCGCCGATCTGCGATCCGAGCAGGGGCTGGATCCCAACCCGATGGATGCCTATGCGCGCTCGGGTTATGCCGAGCGCATCGTCGCCGCCCGGGTGGGTGGCGCTCAAGCCGGGTGGGGCGCATGAGCGTCGCGAAGCCGCGGCCGTCGCTTCCGTTGAGTGGTGCGTTACGGCCCGAGTGGTGCGTTACAACGCACCACTCAACGCGAAACGCACCACTCAACGAGGACGAGGGACGAACGTGAGCACTGTCGAGGAACTGATCGCCCGGTCGAACCGGCTGGGTGCCGATCCGCGTAACACGAACTACGCCGGTGGCAATACCTCGGCGAAGGGTTCGGCCCCGGATCCGGTCACCGGGCAGCCGGTCGAGCTGCTGTGGGTGAAGGGATCTGGCGGCGACCTCGGCACGTTGACTCCGGGCGGGCTCGCCGTGCTGCGCCTGGACCGCCTGCGGGCGATGGTCGATGTCTACCCGGGCGTCGAGCGCGAGGACGAGATGGTCGCCGCGTTCGACTACTGCCTGCACGGCAAGGGCGGCGCGGCGCCGTCGATCGACACGGCGATGCACGGCCTGGTCGATGCGCCGCACGTCGATCACCTGCATCCGGACTCCGGCATTGCGCTCGCCACGGCCGCCGACGGCGAGCGGCTGACCGCCGAGTGTTTCGGCGATCGGGTGGTGTGGGTGCCGTGGCGGCGTCCCGGATTCCAGCTCGGGCTCGACATCGCGGCAATCGCGAAAGCGAATCCGCAGGCGATCGGCTGCGTGCTCGGCGGTCACGGCATCACCGCCTGGGGTGCGACCAGTTCGGAGTGCGAGGAGCGGTCGCTGTCGATCATCCGGGAGGCGGAGGCCTTCATCGCCGCGCGTGGCCGGCCCGAGCCGTTCGGCCCGGTGGTGTACCAGACGCTGCCCGAGGCGGAGCGGCGGGCGCGGGCGGCCGCGCTGGCTGCGGTCATCCGCGGGCTGGCGTCGACGGACAAGCCGCAGGTCGGCCACTTCACCGACTCCGACGCCGTGCTGGATTTCGTGGCCCGCGCCGAGCATCCGCGCCTGGCCGCCCTGGGCACGTCGTGCCCCGATCATTTCCTGCGCACCAAGGTCCGGCCGCTGGTTCTCGATCTCGCGCCGGACGTGCCGCTCGAAGTCGCCATCGCCCGCCTGCGCGAGTTGCACGCGGCCTACCGCGACGAGTACCGCGCCTACTACGAGAAATTCGCCACGCCGGACAGTCCGGCCATGCGGGGCGCCGATCCGGCGATCGTGCTGGTGCCCGGCGTCGGAATGTTCAGCTACGGCAAGGACAAGCAGACCGCCCGGGTGGCCGGCGAGTTCTATGTGAACGCGATCAACGTCATGCGCGGCGCCGAGGCGATCTCGACGTACGCGCCGATCGACGAGTCGGAGAAGTTCCGCATCGAGTACTGGGCACTCGAAGAGGCGAAGCTGCAACGGATGCCTGCGCCGAAACCGCTCGCGACCCGCATCGCGCTGGTGACGGGTGCCGGTTCGGGCATCGGCCGGGCGATCGCCCACCGGCTCGCCGCCGAGGGCGCGTGCGTGGTGATCGCCGACCGCGACGCCGAGGCGGCGGCGAGGGTGGCAAGCGAGATCGGCAGCACCGACGTCGCGGTCGCGGTCAGCGTCGATGTCACGGATGCCTCGATGGTGAGCGCGGCCTTTGCGCAGGCCGTCCTGGCATTCGGTGGTGTCGACCTGGTCGTGAACAACGCCGGGCTGTCGATCAGCAAACCGCTGCTCGAGACCTCCGAGCAGGACTGGGATCTGCAGCACGACGTGATGGCGCGCGGCTCGTTCCTGGTTTCGCGTGAGGCCGCCCGCGCGATGATCGCGCAGCGCATCGGCGGCGACATCGTCTATATATCAAGCAAGAACAGCGTCTTCGCCGGGCCGAACAATGTCGCCTATGGCGCGGCCAAGGCCGACCAGGCACATCAGGTGCGGTTGCTCGCTGCTGAGCTCGGCGAGCACGGCATCCGCGTCAACGGCGTGAATCCGGACGGGGTCGTGCGGGGGTCGGGCATCTTCGCCGGAGGCTGGGGCACGCAGCGCGCGGCGGTCTACGGCGTGCCCGAGGAAGAGCTTGGCGCGTTCTACGCGAAGCGAACGTTGCTCAAACGCGAGGTGCTACCCGAACACGTGGCGAACGCGGTGTTCGCGCTAACGGGCGGCGATCTCTCGCACACAACGGGGGTTCATATTCCGGTCGATGCCGGCGTCGCGGCGGCGTTCTTGCGTTAGCTGACCAGCGGCCGGCCGCAGAGAGGAGTCCTCGGTGAGTGGAGTTGCAGTTGCCATGACCGACCGCATGATGCCGTCGCCGATGCTGGCCGAAGACGATGCGAGGCTGCTGGGCCTGGTTGCGGACGGTCTCGTGCTCGACGCAATCGCGCGGCGGCTCAACCTCAGTGAGCGAACCGTACGGCGGCGTATCCGGGCGCTCTGCGATCGCATCGGAGTCGACACTCCGGTCCAGGCGGTGGTGTGGGCGGTGCGGGTCGGCATCCTGTGAGTGAGCATCGCAGCGAGCGCCAGCGAGTGAGGAGCGGAGCGAATGACGGCACGGTGAGCGAGCATCGCAGCGAGCGCCAGCGAGTGAGGAGCGGAGCGAATGACGGCACGGTGAGCGAGGACCAGGGTGCCGCGGCGTTCGCGGCGGTCGACCTCGGTGCCTCGTCCGGGCGGGTCGTGCTCGGCCGGGTCGGGCCGCAGTCGCTTTCGACCGAGGAGGTGCACCGCTTCGCGAACCTTCCGGTGCGGGTCGGCGCGACGCTGCACTGGGACATCCTGGGGCTGTTCCGCGAGACGCTGGCCGGCCTGCATGCGGCAGCCGCGCGTGCTGATCTGGCCGGCATCGGCATCGACTCATGGGCGGTCGACTACGGCCTGCTCGACGCGTCCGGGGCGCTCGTCGGCAACCCGGTGCACTATCGCGACGCGCGCACCGACGGCGTCGTCGACGAGGTGCTGCGCATCGTCTCGCCCGAGGACCTCTATGCGACGACGGGCATCCAGCTCATGCCGATCAACACGCTGTTCCAGTTGGTCGCCGCTCGGTCGACGCAGGCGCTCGAGGCTGCCAGCACGCTGTTGCTCGTGCCCGACCTGTTCGGCTACTGGCTCACCGGCAGCAAGGGCGCCGAGCTGACCAATGCGTCGACCACCCAACTGCTCGACATCCGTTCGGGCACTTGGGCGGTTGAGCTGGCGACCCGCCTCGGCCTCGACCCGGCGATTCTCCCGCCGTTGCGCCAGCCCGGAGACCTCGTCGGCCGTCTCCTGCCCGCGGTCTCGCGGGACGCGGGGCTGCCGGCGGACGTGCCCGTCGTCGCCGTCGGCTCGCATGACACCGCGTCGGCGGTGGTCGGGGTGCCGGTCGAGTCGGATCGGTTCGTCTACATCTCGTGCGGCACCTGGGCGCTGGTCGGCGTCGAACTCGACGAGCCGATCCTGACCGACGAGAGCCGACAGGCGAACTTCACCAACGAGGGCGGCGTCGACGCGACGATCCGCTACCTGCGCAACGTCATGGGCCTGTGGCTGCTGCAGGAGTCCGAACGAGCATGGCGAGCGGACGGGTGGACGGGCGAGGTGACCGCGTTGCTGGACGAGGCCGCGCACGTCGATCCGTTCCGGTCGCTGGTCGATGTCGACGACTCCGGGTTCCTGCCGCCGGGCGACATGCCCGCGCGAATCGCCGCCTACTGCGCCCGCACCGGGCAACCCGTGCCGTCGTCGCGCGCCGAGACGGTGCGCTGCATCCTCGACAGTCTCGCGCTGGCGTTCCGCGCCACGGTGCACGATGCGCTGCGCCTGTCGGGGCGCAGCGCCGAGGTGATCCACCTCGTCGGCGGTGGCTCGCGCAATGCGTTGCTGTGCCGGTTGACCGCCGATGCGTGTGGCCTGCCGGTGGTGGCCGGCCCGGCCGAGGCCGCGGCGCTCGGCAACATCCTGGTGCAGGCGCGAGCCGCGGGCGTCGTCGACGGCGGGCTCGACGCATTGCGCCGACTCGTCCGCGAGACCCAGCCGCTGCGGCGCTTCGAGCCTTCAGGCGACGATGCGCGATGGCGCGCTGCGGCGAAGCAACTGGCGGACGTCCGCGCCGGTTGAGCTCAGCCGGTGTGGCGCAGGAGGTCCTCGACGGGCTCGCTCGCCTCGACCTGTACGACCGTGACGTCGAGTTCCTCGTCGGCGGGCCACGCCGCGCGCAGCTGGCGGTCGAAATCCTCGGCCGCCTCGATTGCCGGGAACGGGCCGACGACGCGCGGCACCTTCGCCTCCAGGTCTGCCGGATGGAAGAACGTCACGACCCAGAGATTCTCGTAGCTCACGAGAGGCAACGGTACTGGTGCGAGCGGGTACCCACCGGTAGCCGAGCCGGGAGCTTTCGGCCGGGTGTGGCCGAACCCGGTCAGAGCGCCGCCAATGCATTGCTCACGGCAACTCAGAGGCATAGCGTCCAATCTGGCTGTGCCATTGAAGCGTTACAACCGGGCGTCACCACAAGGAGCAGCGCTCATGCCAGACAGTGCCGACGCCCGGATTCCTTTGTCGCGACGTCGCTTTCTGTCCATAGCTGCGGCCGGTGCGGGCGTGGCGGCGGTCGGCCTTCCCGCCGTGCCCGCCCGGGCCGACGGCGGCGGGCCGCTCGGCGACGCCCCTTCGTCCCTGCTGACCGCCCTTCGTGACGATGCGGTCGGCGTCACCAGCGCGACGCCCCGGCTGTGGTGGCAGGTGCCGGTCCATCCCGGGCGCGACGGGGGAGTGCAGAGCGGCTACGAGATCCAGTTGACCCGCGACGGGCGAGGATTCGTGCCCGGTGCGCGGATCGAGACGACGAGGGCGGTCGCGTCGGGCGCGAGTACCGCGGTGGCTTGGCCGTTCGCGCCGCTGCAGCCTCGGCAGGTTGCGTACTGGCGGGTGCGCGTGCAGACGGGCGTCGGGCCGGGACGGTGGACGGACTGGTCGGCGCCCACCCGGATCGTGCTGGGTCCGCTGGCCGATGCGGACTGGTCCGGCGCCGCCTCGCTGTGGTCGGCGCCGACCCCGCAGCCATCGTTCGGCGATGCGGTGTTCGAGGCCGCCGTCCAGATACGACAGTTGCGGGCGGGCATCTTCGTCCGGATGTCGAACGACCTGCGCAACGGCTACATGTGGCAACTGGTCGCGGGCTCGCCGGGCGTCCTGCGCCGGCACGTCGTCGTCAACGGCGCGTACACGGTGCTGGCCGAAGTGCCACTGAGCGTGGCCATCTCTACCGAAGCGTTCGCGCTGCGCGTCGAGGCCAACGGCGACACGATCACCACGTCGATCAACGGGCAGGCGGTCGACACCGCGACCGGGCTGGCTGACCACAACGGGGCGTTCGGCTTCCGCACCGGGTCGACCGAATCGTTCTGGGTCGACGACGTGGTCATCACCGACCTGGCCGGAAACCCCTTGTACAGCAATGACTTCTCGACGCCGGGCGATCTACCGCCGTTCGGCGGCCTCGACAACGGGCGGCTTCTGGTCGGTACCAGCACCGCGGGCGTGCTGGGCGTACCCGGCCCCGACGACTGGGCGTTGGTGCGGTACGAGTTCGCGCTGCCGCCCGGCAAGATCGCGGGCGGCTACCTGTTCGCCACCGCGCAATCACCCACCGGGGCGCGGCAGAACGTCTACCGGGCCTGGTGCAACGGGCGGCACGTCGGCCTCGGACCGGCCCGCTCGGTCGACGCGCCGCGCTACCAGGCGCATGACGTGACGAGCGCGCTGCGCGCCGGCGCACCGAACGCGCTGGCGTTCCAGTGCTGGGCGCAGAGCGGCAAGCAGTTCCAGGCGCTGCTCGACGTCCACTACACCGACGGGCGGGTTGTGAACGTGACGTCCGGCCCGGACTGGGCGGCGCGCCCGGGCGGCAGGAACCTGCTCTGGGCGGGCGATTTCAAGACTCCGTACTACGTCGCCCCGAACGAGGCGTTCGACGCGCGCCACGAGTCGATCGGCTGGCGCGACGCGGGCTATCACGGCGACGACTTCGCCCCGGCCGTCGCCGCGGCGCCACTCGTTGGGTTGGCACCGGGTGCCGCCGCCGACATCGAGCAGGTCGAGCACCGGCCGGTCAGCGTTACCAAGATCGCCGACGGGCAGTGGCTGGTCGACACCGGGCGCGAGCTGTCAGCGGGCCTCCGGTTGACGATCGACGCGCCTCCCGGCACGGCCGGGACGACCGTCGAGATCCGCCTCGGCGAGGAGCGCAACGCCGACGGCACGGTGCGCTACCAGTTGCGGGCGCAGACCACCTATCGCGAGACGTGGACGCTGCGCGACGGGCCGCAGAGCATCGAGCACTGGGGCTACCGCTGTTTCCGCTGGGCGCAGTTGATCACCGATCCGGCGCTTGATCTGTCCCACGCGGTCACGCTGCTCGAACAGGTGACGCCGCAGCCCGCACACGTCGCGGCCTTCTCGTCCTCGAATCCCGATCTGGACAAGGTGTGGGCGTTCTGCGCGTACACGATCGCGGCCAACCGCCAGGACGTCCACATGGACAGCCCGACCCGTGAACGTGACGCCTACGAAGGCGACCTGGTCGTACACGGGCGCGGCGAGATGGCCTTGTCACGCAGCTACGACATCGTGCGCCAGTCGAACCGCTACCTGCTCCGGCGGCCCGCGTGGCCCACCGAGTACAAGTTCATGACGATCACCACCGCGTGGGAGGAGTACCTGGAGACCGGTGATCCCGATGCGCTGGCCGCCGACTTCGACATGCACATCGCCGAGCAGGGCGAGCGCTGGCTCGACGCCGACGGGCTGATCCGCAAGGACCCCGGGGCGTCCAGCCAGAACAACGGCGACATCGTCGACTGGCCCACCTCGCAGCGCGACGGGTACGTGTTCACGCAGGTCAACACGGTGGTGAACGCCTGGCAGTACCAGGCGTTCATCCTTATGCAGAAGGCAGCTTCTGCGCTGGGCCGCTCGTCCGATGCCGCGCACTATGCGGCGCTGGCCGAGACGATGCGGGCGTCTCTGAACACCCAGTTCTACGACGCGACCACCGGCGCGTACTTCGACGGCGAGGGCACCACGCACGAAGCCCAGCACGCGAGTGTGTACGCAGCCGCGCACGGCGTGGCCCCCGATGCGGAACTGGCCCGGATCGCGAACTGGCTGGTGAGCAACACCGCGGCGCCGGTGCGGGTCAGCGCCAACGCGGCGCAATGGCTGCTCGAGGCGCTCTACCGTGGCGGCCGCGCCGACGCCGCCCTCGAGATCATGACGAGCCGCCGCGCTGAGTCGTGGCTGTCGATGATCGAGACGTGGGGCGCCACCCAGACGATGGAGGCCTGGTCGCCGATCGTGAAGTCGAACACGACGTTCAGCCATCCCTGGACGTCCGGCCCGGCGAACGTGATTGCCCGGTTCCTGCTGGGTGTGCGCGTCGTCGAACCAGGTGGTGAGCGGGTTGAGATCGCCCCGGCCCCGGCCACGCTCGCCCGGGCTACCGGCACGGTGGCCACGGTGCGCGGCCTGGTCGGCGTCGACATCGAGCAGTCGCCGCGCTACCGCGTGAGCGTCGACCTGCCCGGCAACATGACCGGCACGCTGCGCTGGCCGCTGGCCGGTTACGCACTGGGCGACTTCGAGATCGAAGCGCCGGACGGGCCGCCGGTCATCGGCCAGATCGACGCAGGCAACCTTGTCGTGCCGCTGCGTCCGGGGCGCACGACCGTGACGACGGGACGCTGATGGCCAAACGATTCCGGGTCCTCGCCGCCGCCGTCTTGGCGGCGGCGGCGCTCTCGGCGCCGTTGATCGCCGAAGGGCCGTCGGCGGCCGCCGCCCCGCCCGGCTTCGACCCGGCCGCCTTCGCCAACCCGCCGAACGACAGCCGCCCCACGGTTCTGTGGTTCTGGAACGGCACGGTCACCAACGACCTGATCGACCGGCAGTTGGCCGATCTGCGCGCGCGCGGCGTCTACAACGCGGTGATCTTCCCGTTCCAGACATCCGCGCTGCGGCCCGCGTTTCTCAGCGCGGGCTGGTTCGACGTCGTGGGTCATGCGCTGGCCGAGGCGAAGGCCACCGGCATGCGTGTCTGGCTGTTCAACGACGACTTCTTCCCGTCCGGCCGCGCGGCCGGCCTGGTCGTGAACGGCGGCACGGTCGGCGACCGGACGTACACACCGCATCCGGAGTTGGCCGCGCAGACACTCTCGCGCCAGCAGCGCACCGTCACTGGACCCGCAACCGTGTCGCTGGTGCCGAGCGGGCTCGACGTCGAGGGCGGCCGGCTGATCGTGGACGCGGCGTCGCTGCAGGGCGTCCGCATCCTCAAGCAGGGCGGCGACTGGACCGACTACACGCTGACTGCGCACCGCCGCAGCGACTCGGGCGCGGCGGGCATCATCGTGCGCGCCAAGGACGAGAGCAACGGCTACCTCGTCGACACCAACCAGGACGGCTCGGTGAATGTGTACCGGCAGGTGGCCGGGGCGTTCTCGCAACTCGCGGCGTCAGCGCCGATCCCCGGCTTCGTTGCGAGCGATGAGCACGAGATCCGCGTCGACGTCCGGGGCGACACGATCACCACCTCCATCGACGGCGCGACGCGATCGACCGTCACCGACGGCACCTACTTGACCGGGACGGTGGGCGTCCGGGCGGTGGCCACCCAACGCTCGTCCTACGACGATCTTTCGGTGAGCGCCCCGGACGGCAGCCCGCTGTACCGGCAGACGTTCGACGACTCGTCCGCGCTTGATGATTTCGCGCCGCACACAGGTGGCCCGCCGGTCGACGTGGTCGGCGCATCGGCGCGTCCGGCCGGATCGGCCGGTTCTTCTGACGGCCTGGTCGATCTCACCGCCGCGGCTGTTGCTGGGGGAAGCTGGCAAGTGCCCGCCGGGACCTGGACGCTGGACACGTTCACCGCGGCCAAGACGGGCGGCACCTACCTCGACCTGATGAGCGACGAGGCGGTCGCGCGATTCATGGACGCCGTGCCGGGGGAGTACTTCCGGCGCTTCCCCGACGCGTTCGGCTCGGTGATCCGCGGCTTCTGGGACGACGAGCCGACGCTGACCGGCACGCCCTGGTCGCCGTCGTTGCCGGGCGCGCTGGCGAGCCTGGGCAGTACGCCGGGGTTAGCGCTCACCGGCGTGTTCGACGACCTGGGCCGCACCGGCCGCACGCTGCGCGGCGACTACTGGCGCGCCGTGTCGGACCGTTTCGCCGAGGCGTACTACCACCAGCAGGCGACGTGGATGGGTGACCATCACGTCGGCTACATCTCCAACCCGCTGCACGACGAGTTCGGCCCGGCCGGCCAGTTGGACGTCAGCGGCGACATCCTCAAGGACAACCAGTGGGCGCAGGTGCCCGGCACCGACGTGGTGTTCGACCAGTACTCGCAGGGCAGCCGGACGATGCTGCCGCGCTGGCCGGCCAGCGTCGCGCACCAGAACGGGCAGTCGCAGGTGCTGCTGGAGAACTTCGGCGCGATGGGCTGGTGGATCACGCCGGACTTCATGCGCTCGCTCATCGGGGCGTTCGCCGTGCGCGGCATCAGCCTCGACGTCTATCACGCGATGTGGACCGACCCGTCGAACGTCGTTTACCCGCCGCCGTTCCAGAGCGAGAACCCGTGGTGGCACGACGCGGCGTCTTTGACCGCCTGGACCGGCCGCGTCATGCAGATCGCTGCCGGAGCGCCGCGGGCGCAGACGGCGCTGATCGATCCGACGAGTGCGGCGGCAACCTGGCAGCACACCCCGCAGGCCGCCGACATCGACACGGCGTTCACCGCGGCCAACGACGCGCTGGAGAACGCGCAGGTCGACTTCGATCTGCTCGACGAGGGCGCGCTGTCGGGTGATCCGGCGGTGCGCGCGCCGGCGCGGGTGGCGGGCGGCGCGCTGGACGTGGGGGCTCAGCGCTACCGCTTCGCCGTGCTGCCGCAGACGCCGACCATCTCGCTGGCGGCGGTGCGCACGCTGGCGGCGTTCGTCCGTTCGGGCGGGACGCTCGTCGCCCTCGGGGCGCTGCCGACTGAGGAAATCGATGGGCACGATGCCGCGCTGGCGTCGGCGCTCTCCGCGCTGTTCAGCAACCACCGGGCGATCCGGATTGCCGACGTGTCTGCGCTCGGCGCCGCCGCTGACGACGCCGGCGCCGCAGCGGCCGTGCTCTCGCCGCGCGCGCCGAACGTCCGAATGCTTCGCCTCTATAAGGGCAACGACGTCGCGTTCCTGATCAACAACGAGGGCAGCACGCCGGTACGCACCAACGCGAGTTTCCCCATCGCCGGCACGCCGCAGATCTGGGACCCGCGCACTGGCAGCACCGCGACCGCGCCGCAGTTCGAGGTCGACGCCCACACGACGACGGTGCCGTTGCAACTCGATCCGTACGAGACGTCAATCGTGGTGTTCGGCCAGGGCGCGCCGTCGGGCGCGCACCTGGTGGCTGGAGGCGACCGCGACGGCCTGCAGCCGGGCACGCTCACGGCCGCAGCGGACACGGTCACGGCGAACGTCACGGCGACCGCGCCGGGAAGCTACCCACTCGTTGCGGCCGCGGGCGGCCGGTACTTCGCCGGCACCGCTCACGTGGCCGACCCGCTCACGCCCCTTGCCCTGGACGGCGACTGGACCCGTCAACTCGGCACGTCGACCACGACCGGGCCGCTCGGCTCGTGGACGGCGACGGATCCGGCGTACTCAGGCAGCGCCACGTACCAGGATTCGATCGACCTGACCGCCGCGCAATTGGCCGGGCGCACGTGGACGCTCGATCTCGGTGACGTGCGTGATGTCGCCGAGGTGAGCGTTAACGGCCGCACGTTCGATCCGCTGCTGTGGTCGCCGTATCGGGTCGACGTGTCCAGTGCTCTGCACGCCGGTAGCAACGACGTCTCGGTCACGGTCACGAACACGCTCGCCAACGCGCACGGCGACAGCCGTCCGTCCGGTCTGCTCGGCCCGGTGGCGCTGCACCCGAGTGTCCGGTCGAGCGTCACGCTGAATGCCGTCGGGCCGGACGGGGCGCTCGCTCTGTCCGGGCCGCGCGCCGCCGGAGTCGCCCCTGGGCAGACCGTCACAACAGGCGTCGAGATAAGGAGATTCGGGGGCCGTTCGGGTGCCGTCACCGTGGCGGCGTCTCTCGACGGTGGGCTCCGCGTGTCGCCGGCGAGCTCGACCGTGTCGGTCGGTCGCGATGCGTCGGTCAATGTGCCACTGCAGATCACCGCCCCGAAGAGCACGCCGATCCCGTCGAGCGCCACGCTCACCGTCACCGTCACCGTCACCGTCACCGTCACCGTCACCGTCGGCGACCTGCGTGCCGACGTACCGGTGAGCGTCGAGCCCGCGACGCGGTTCGGCACCGTCACCGCGTCGTCCACCCATCCCGGGTATCCAGCCGAGTCGGTGATCGACGGCGACGCCACGTCGAACCGATGGGCGGCCGGGAACGGCTGGAACGACAACACGATCAACGTCTTCCCCGACACGATCTCGGTTGCGTTCGCCGCGCCGGCCGAGATCGGCCGGGTGGATGTCGACACGCTGGACTCCGCGCAGTTCCCGGCAACCCAGTACGGGCTGCGCGACGCCGACGTCGAACTGCTGGTCGGCGGCCAGTGGCGCACCGTCGGGCAGATCCGCGGCAACCAGGCCGGGCACATGAGCGTGTCGTTCGATCCCGTGACGGCGAGCGCGGTGTGCCTGTCGATCACGGCGTCGAACAGCGGCGACTACTCGCGGGTGATCGAACTGACCGCTTATCCCAGCTAGGCCAACCGTCACTGCAAGGAGAGGCAATGACCATAAGGCGCAGTTCGTTCCGACTGGCAGCGCTCGTCGCTGCGTTGACGTTGGCGGCCTCCGGCATCGCCGCGGCGTCCGTCCCGAATGACCACGCCCCCGGAGCGCCGACGGAACTCACGGTTGACGACCAGACGAATCCCCTTGCGGTACAGGGCACTCCGCAATTCGGCTGGGCGCCGCAGGACAAGGACAGTGACGAGATCCAGACGGCGTACCAGATCCGCGTGACGACCGCGGCGCACACCACGGTGTGGGACTCGCAGCGCGTTACGTCGGCCGACCAGTCGTGGGTCGGTTACGCCGGGCCGGCGTTGCAGCCCGGCACGACGTACCTGTGGTCGGTGCGCACCTGGGACCGCGACGGCCTTGCATCTCCTTATTCCACCGGGCGTTTCGACACCGGCCTGGGTGATCAGGACTGGTCGGGCGCGCAGTGGATACGTCGCACGACGAGCGGCAACGACGCGAACAATGAGTACACGCTCGCTCGACGCACGATGGACGTGTCGGCGGGCAGTCCGGTGGTACGCGCCCGTGCGTACGTCGCGTCCATGGGCGACTGGCAGTTGGATGTCAACGGCAAGGTTGTCGACAAGACATCGTCACCCGGCTATGCCGGGGAGGGGTACTACGACGCGTCCGACGTGACCGCGCTGGCTCGGGCCGGTCAGCCGCTCACGGTCGGCGTGCTCTACCACTACTGGCGATGCACCTGCCAGGGGCGGGCAAACGGCCCGGCCGCTCCAGAAGGCCCGTCCGCGTTGCTGGTCAAGGTCGTCGTCGAACACGCTGACGGCAGCACCGACGTCCTCGTATCGGACGGCTCGTGGAAGGTCACCCAGGACGCCGCAGAGCAGATCACGACGCTGACGTATCGCAACTCAGACGCGGGTGACCGGGTTGAGTACATCGACGCCCGTGCCGCGCTCGACGGCTGGGACACACCCGGGTACGACGACTCTGCGTGGGCGCAGCCGGTGGTCGTCGGCCCGCATCCGCGCCCGGCCGCTGCGAGTTGCGCCGGCTACGAGGGTGGATCGTCGCCGTGCACGTTCTCGCATCTCGTTGCTGAGCAGGCTCATATTTCGACGCAGGTCATCCACCCGGTGAGCGTGCTGCACCTGCCCGACGGCACCGTGTTCGCCGACTTCGGCAAGGTCTACGCAGCCGTGCCGTCGCTGCGCCTCGCGCACGGTCTGGCCGGGCGGGCGCTCACGCTCACCACGAGCTACCGCGAGAGCAACACGACGACGGCGGCCGCGACCGCGGCCGGAGCGAGCACCGTGTCGCTCGCATCGGTGGGCAATCTGCACGTGGGCGACCGGATCACCGTCGACGCTCCTGCTGACGGGTACGGCGCGGGCACCCCAGAGACCCGAACCGTCACCGCGATTGACAGCACGACAGCCACGCTCGACTCGCCGCTGGCCCGGGCCCATGCCGCCGGCGCCTGGGTGGAGAACTCCCGTGCGGGTACGTCGAAACTCGATACCCAAGGCAGCAACATGCGTTTCTTCTACACCGAGCGCGATGGGGCACAGACCGCACAGCCCTTGACGTACTGGGGCTGGCGCTACCTCGAGATCAGCGATCCGGGCGAGCCGTTGAGCCCGTCCGACATCTCGGCCGTCGTGCAGAACACCGATGCCCCGGCTGGGCATGCAGCCACGTTCCAGAGCGACGATCCCACGCTGAACGCGGTCTTCTCGCTGATGCAGCGTTCGGCGCTGCAGTCAGCGCAGGACACGTTCCTCGACACACCGACCCGGGAGAAGGGGCAGTTCCTCGGCGACACGGTCGACGAGTCGTTCGCGTCGATGTCCTCGCTCGACGAGCGGCTGCTGACCCGGCAGGCGATCGTCGACTTCATCGGTTCGCAGGCGAGGTACTGGCCCAACGGCGCGATGAACGCGGTCTACCCCAACGGGGACGCGAAGCGCGATATCCCCGACTACTCCGAGATGTTCCCGGAATGGGTCATGGACTACTTCCGGCAAACCGGCGACACCGCGCTGCTCGCGCAGGCCTACCCGGCGATGCGAAAGATCGCCGACTACGTCAACGCCGCCGTGAACTCGACGGGTCTGGTCTACCAGCTGCCGGGCGGCAGCGGGCCTTACCAGTACGGGATCATCGACTGGCCCGCCGGCATGCGCTACGACACGGTCGTCACCGGCAACGGCGCGGAGATTGTCGTCAACGCGCAGGCGGTCGGCGCCAACCGGTCGGTCGCGCAGGCGGCGGCCATGCTCGGCGAGCAGCCCGATGCGTCTACCTACAACGGGCATGCGGACGATCTCAGCGCGACAATCAACGCCAAGCTGTACGACGCCGGCACCGGCCTGTACTCCGACGGCTTGGCGACTGACACCTTCGCGCCGATCGCGAACTACTCCCAGCACGCGCAGACCTATGCGGTGGCGTACGGCATTGCGCCCGCCGACCGCTACGCCGCGCTGGGCAAGGCGATCGCCGATGCCGGGATGCATCAAGGGCCGATGGACCTTCGCCAGTTGGAGGCAGCGCTGGCGCAGACCGGCCAGACCGCCGCACTGGTCGACCTGCTCACCAACCCCAATCAGGACGGCCCGGCCAAGGTGCTCGCCGAGGGCGGGACATTCATGTGGGAGCAGTGGACTCCTGGCTGCACCCTCGCCGGATGCACCGGCAGCGACGTGAGCCAGAACGCCAGCGACAGCATGTCGCACGGCTGGGGCTCGGCGGGAATCGTCAGCATTCTCCAGTCACTGCTGGGGATCACGGTAACCGGGCCCGGCGCATCAACCCTGCGGATCCAGCCGCCGGCCAGCGGACTGACGCATGCCAATGGCACCCAATGGACGGAACGTGGCCCCGTGACGGTCGACTGGCGGCACACGGGCGGGTCGATCTCCATCGACGTGACGCTGCCGGTGAACGTGAGCGCCACGGTCGTCGTCGGCGCTGATCACACCACGGTGGGTTCGGGCCGAACTCATCTGGTCTTCCACACCAGCGGGAAGTAGGCACATCGTGAACACGAGAGCCGGCCTTGTCGGCGCGGTGGTTCTGGCCGTTGTCGCGATCGCGGCACCGGCCCGGGCCGACGGGGCCGCGGCACCTCCGTCGTGGCATCGCTATGTGGTTGCGCCGTCCAGCCGTGACGTCCGGCCGGTGCGCGTCCTCTCGTCGAGCGGTGACGTGACCAACCCGAACGGTGCGCTCGGTCATGGCGTCGCCACGCTGCAGAGGGCTGCGCCGCCGCCCAAGCCGGCGTGGCCCGCGGGAACATCCGCTACGGCATCGTCATTTCACGCGCCGAACAACGGTAATGACGGGCAGCCGCGCACATACGAGCCGGGCAACGCGATCGACGGCAACACCGACACGTTCTGGAACGACGACACGATCGGTGCGTACCCCGACGTCCTCACCATCACGGTGCCCGGCGCAGTAAGCCTGCCGGGCATCACGGTTCTGTCCAATGTGGACGGTGTGCCGCAGGACTTCACCGTCGAGGCCGGCGACGGCACGACCTGGACGACGGTAACCACCGTCACCGGAAACACCGACGTGCAGCGGGCCGTTCCGTTCGCCGCAGCGGTGGCGGCCACCGAGGTACGCATCACGGTCACGAAGGACCAGTCGAGCGGCCACGGCGATTTCACCCGCGTCAACGAGGTGTGGCCCGGAGTCGTGGCTCCCGATCCGGCGCCGCCGAACATCGTCGTCGACTTCGGCAAGGTCGTCGTCGGCTACCCCAAGGTGCAATTCGCCGGGGCGTCGGCGAACCACCCCGGCGTCCGCGTCGCCTTCTCCGAGAGCACGCAGTACCTCAGCGACCGGTCGGATTTCACCCGGTCGGACAACGGCCAATCGATCGTCCCCGGCACGGACCAGTTCGCCGTGCCCGTCACCCCTACGACGTGGACAGACACCCGCGGCTGCGCCGATGGGACAAAGGTCTGCGCGGACGGGCTGCACGGCTTCCGGTACCTGAAGGTCAGCCTGGACGCTCTCGGCGCCGACGCGCCGGACACCACTCCGTACGGCACGGTACGGATCAGTGGCATCTCGCTCGACTTCACCGCCTACCTCGGCACGCCCGGAAGCTACGAGAGATGGTTCGAGTCGTCGGACCAGGCGCTCAACCGTTACTGGTACGACGCGTCGTACACCAACGAACTGGTCACTGACACGTTCCGATCCACTGACGTCGACCCGAGACACGCCGACAGCCCCACGCTGGATGGCAAACTCGTCCTGCACGACGGCGCGAAGCGTGACCGCGATCCGTACGTAGGTGACGTCGCCGTGTCGGGCCGCACCGACTACCTGACCCACGACGTCGGCGCCGCGGCGGAGAATGTCCTGGCCGATCTGGCTAATCACCAGCGCGCCGACGGCTGGATCCCGCCCGCATCGATCAACAACTACACCCTCCCGCTGTTCGACTATCCGCTTTGGTGGGTGACTTCGAGCTGGGACTATGTGCTGTACACCGGCGACACCGGCTATGCGGGCGCGTATTACCCGAACCTGCTGAAGGTGCTCGACACCTGGTACCCGTCCGTCACGGACGATCGCGGCCTGCTGCAGAAGGGGCTGAACAATACCGGGGGGTATGGCGACTACGCGTTCCTGCCCCGCACTGGTGAGGTCACCTACTACAACGCGCTTTACGTCGAGGCATTGACGGACGCATCGCGGATGGCGGCCGCGCTCGGACACGACGCGGATGCCACCCGATGGACGCAACGGGCGCAGACGGTCGCCGCGGCCATCAACACCTATCTGTGGGACCCGGCCGCGGGTGCGTACCTCGACTCGGGCACCGGCGCGGTGCGCCATGCCCAGGACGGCAACGGCATCGCTGTCGTCGCGGGGGTGGCCGACCAGTCCAGGGCTACGTCGGCGCTCGACTATCTCGCGCAGAACACCGCGCTGCCATATGGCAATTCGTTCATGGACAACGACACGCTCATCTCCGGTGGATCGCAGCGCGTGTACGCATTCACGTCCTACCCGGACATCGAGGCGCGATTCCTGAGCGGGCAAGCCGACTCGGCGATCGAGGAGATCAAGCGTCTCTACGGCTGGATGTCGAGCCACGACCCGGGCATCACCGACTGGGAAGGCATCGGCCCGGGCGGCTCGCTGTACGAAGGCGGCTTCACCTCGGCCGCGCACGGCTGGGCCACGGGCGTGCTGCCTGCGCTGACGAATGATCTGCTCGGTGCGCGCCCGACCGGTCCGGGATTCAGCACGTGGTCGGTGCAACCGCATCCCGGCACGGTTACCTGGGCGCGCGGGCAATTGCCCACGCCACACGGCGCATTGGGCGTCAGCTGGACCCGACACGGCAACACGTTCAGCTTGACCGTGACAGTGCCCCCGGGAACGTCCGGTGACATAGCGGTGCCGACGAGCGGTACCCCGGCCGACGTCAGCGTGGATGGCGCCCGCAGCGCAGTGCAGCCGCAGAACGGCTACGTGACTCTGCACGGCGTCGCGGCCGGGACGCACGTTGTCACCGTCGAAGTCAACGGCAACTGACCGCCACCACGAGGAGAACTTGATGCGCCAGCCTGCCCGAGCATCGCGTCTGATGCCAGCCGGTCGCCCGTTTCTGACGATCGTGCTCGCCGCAGTCGTGCTGATCGTGCCCGCCGTGGCCGCGGCCCACCCGATCGCCGACCCCGGTCGCACAGCGGATGAACGGACGGCAGTTGGTCCGTCCGCGGCGCCGCCAACGCCCGACGTCGCTCCCGAGCTGACGGCTGCCACGTTCGCGAACCCGCCCGCAACGGTGCGGCCGAAGTACCGGTGGTGGATGCCACTGGCCGACACCGACGACCGCGAACTCGCCGCTGAGTTGCAGCAGATGCGCGACGCCGGTGCGGGCGGCGCCGAGGTGGCCGCCTTCGGCGTGGCCGGCAGCGGCAACAACACCAACCCGTTCCTGTCTACCTACGGGTGGGGTACTCCGCTGTGGGCGCAGAAGGTTGCGACGATGCTCAGCGCCGCCAAGGCCGACGGCCTGCGCCTGGACTTCACGATCGGCCCGCGCTGGCCGGCGACGGTGCCGACCGTCTCCGACATCAATGACCCGCGCGCCGCGCAGCAGATCGTCACGTCCTACGAGTTCCACCCCGGTGGCACGAGCCGCGACGGCGCACTGCCCGTCAACTTCGACGTCGCGCCGCCCGCGGGAGCGAACAAGACCCTGATCGCCGCGCTGGTCGCACGGTGCGAATCCGCGACGTGCAACACGCAGGGCACGTCGCCGCGCCTGCTGGATCAGGCGAGCGTCACCGACGTGACCGGGCAGGTCGACGCGGCGGGCAACCTGCACTACGACTTCCCGGGCGACGCCAGCAGCGAATACGCGGTGGTGGCCTTCTACCAGACGGCCACCGGCCAGTCGTTGTCCGGATACACCGCGACCGGCAAGAACTACGTCCTGGACGCTCTCAGCGTCGCGGGCGCGAAGGCCACCACGGACTTCTACGACCACGACATCCTTACTCCCGACGTGCAGCACCTCATCGATCAGATCGGGGATGCCGACCTGTTCGAGGACTCCCTGGAGCTCGGCAGCACCGAGAAGTGGACGTCGGACTTCGTCCAGCAATGGCAGCAGCGCCGCGGCTACTCACCGATCGACGTGCTGCCCGCCCTTGCCGGCGCAGGCGACCAGGGCCAGTCGGAGAAACCGCTGTTCGACTTCGGCTCCGGGGTGGGGGACCGCGTTCGGACGGACTACCGCCAGACGTGGAGCGACCTTTACATCAACAACCGTCTCGACGTGCTGCGCGACTGGACGCACAGCCACGGGATGCAGACGCGCGTGCAGCCCTACGGTGGGCCGATCGACATCCCCGAAGCGGCGTCGCACATCGACGTGCCCGAGGGCGAGTCGCTCGCGTTCGGGCAGGCCGCAGGCGACTACAGCAACGTCGAGGACTACAAGGTCGTCGCCGCCGGCGGGCATCTCGGCGGCGAACCTGTCGTCTCCGACGAGTGTTGCGCCTTCTCCGGGAATGTGTGGGGCTCGACCGCATCCAGCGACTCGGACCTCGCGAACCTGGAGGACATCTACCGGGGATTCGCCGGTGGCGTGAACCAGGTCGTCTGGCACGGCTTCCCGTACCTCAGCGACGGGCCCGCGGGGGCCGGCTCGCAGGAGGTCTGGCCAGGAATGAGCTACGGCGGCAACACGTCGTACTCGGAGGCGTACGGAGCCAAGGGCAATCCGAACTGGGCCGACTACCGCCAGGTCAACGACAATCTCGCTCGCATGCAGCTCGTGCTGCGCCAGGGCAAACCCCGATTCGACGTCGGCGTGTACTGGCAGGACTTCGGGCTGAACGGGACGGGCACGACCGGCACCGGCTCGAACCGGCAATTGCAAAGCACGTCGGCGCTCGCCCAGCAGGGATACACCTACGAGTACGTCAGCCCCGCGCAGCTGCAGAGCCGGGAGGCTACCTACCAGCACGGGGCGCTGTTCCCCGACGCGTCGGCCTATCACGCGCTCCTGCTGGACAACCAGGCGACGATGTCGGTCGGGGCGGCGCAGAAGCTCCTGCAGTTCGCCCGGGACGGGTTGCCGATCGTCGTTGTCGGCGACGCCCCCTCGTCGACTCCGGGGTACGACGCCGCCACGGCGCAGGATGCGCAGCTTCGCGCGCTGATGGACGACCTGATGAGCCAACCCGACGTGCTGCAGGTCAGCACCGAGGCAGAGGTTCCGGACGCGCTGCAGCACGCAGGCGTGGCCGCCGCCGCCCAGCACGCCACCGACTCATCGGCGATCCTGGACGTGCGCCGGCGCACCGACTCCGTCGATTACTACTACCTGTACAACCAGACGAACACCGCGACGACGCAGATGCTGAACCTGGCGGGCGACGGCGTGCCGTACCGCCTCGACACGTGGACGGGCGCGATCACCCCGATCGCGAACTACCGGCGCGGGCACGGAACGGTCACCGTGCCGGCGCAGCTCGCGGGTAACGACGCCGAGGTCATCGCCGTGACGCCGCGCCGCGACGCGACGTTCCACGGTGCCGGGCAGCCCGCGGGCGGCAACGCCCCGGGCGCGCCCGCCCCGCTGCGCATGGACGACTGGTCGCTGTCGGTCGACAGCTGGACGCCCGGCCCGTCTGACCTGCCCGGCGACACAGCGCACACCACGCTGGGCCCGGTGAGCGTGCTGGCCGACGCCGGCGGCATCTTGCCGGCATGGACGGCGATCACGCCGGCGAACGGGTACCCGGTTGATCTGCAGGACGTGTCGGGGGTCGGCACGTACACCACACACGTCACGCTCGACCCGCGCTGGTCACAAGTGCGCGGCGCCTACCTGAGCCTCGGCGCCGCCGTCGACACGGTGCGGATCAGCGTCAACGGCACGGCGCTCGCACCGGTGGACGAGATGGACGTCCGGCACGTCGATGTCGGGCGATACCTGCGTCCGGGCGACAACACGATCACCGTGCGGGTGGCGTCGACGCTGCTCAACGCGGTGCGCGTCGCCCCGGGCACCGGCGCGGCGAACCGGGCCCGGATGGACTACGGCCTGTTCGGGCCGGTCACGTTGACGCCGTACGAAGGCGCCACGGCATTCCTCACCGCCGAGGCGCTGGAGGACAGGCTGCCGCTCGCCGACGGCGGTTTCAACCGCGCCGACCTCGCCGTGACCAACCACTCGCCGCAACCGGTGAGCGTCGCGCTCAGCACCTTCGCCCCGGACGGGATCACCGCGACCCCGACGTCCGCGCACGTCACGCTCGGCGATGGCGAGTCGAAGACGATCGCCGTCGACCTGCGAGACGCCGGCTTGAACAGCGGGTCCAGCACCGTGAACGTGACGGCGCGGGCCAGCAACGGGGCGACGGCCACGACGGCTGTCGCGCTCGACCACTCCGACAACATGGCGCTCAACCCGGGCGGGACTCCGCTGCCGCGAGTGATCGCCGACGCCAACCAGGACCGGTACCCGGCGGAGTTGGCGATCGACGGCTCGTCCAGCACGTTCTGGGTGTCGTGGGGGCGTGGAGCCGGGCAGGGGCCGACGGCCGCGAATCCGGTGCTTTTCGGTGAGGATCTGGGCGCTCCGGTGACCGTCGGCTCGGTGACGGTGGGCGGGCGCTCGAATTGGGGCGTGCACACCTACGACATCCAGACCTCGCTGGACGGCACGTCGTGGCAGACGGTCGCGAGCGTGGCCGACGCGCCGAAGACGGGTGCTACGTCGACCTTCCCGGCGGTGAGCGCGCGCTACGTGCGGCTGCGCATCACCGACAGCTGGGACGACGCCACGGGTGCGAACGCCCAGATCAGCGAGTTCGAAATCCGCGCCTGAGGAGTGCCGATGATCTGTCCGCGCACTGCCGCGATCCTGGCAGCAGCGATCGCAACGCTGGGAGCTGTTACAGCGACAGCATCGGCCACGCCGTCGCCGTCGCCGGGTAATCCCTGGGATCTTTACAACTTCGCGCCGGCGAGCCGCACCGTGCAGCCGCACCACGTCACCCGCACGACGGGCAGCGTCACCGACCCGGGCGCCGTGCTGAACGGGCAGGCCACGACGCTCGCCGGCACGGGGTCGTCGATCACGCTGGACTTCGGCGAGGAGGTCGGCGGCTTGGTCTCGCTGCATTTCGCGGACGGCAGCGCGTCCGGGCAGTTGGGGCTGGCCTTCAGCGAATCGTCGCAGTACATCGGCCCGGTCAGCGATGCGAGCAACGGGGGCGGTGGCAGCGACAGTGCGATCTACGCTGACGCGGCGCCCGGTTCGTCATGGACGACGCCGCCGGCATCGCTGCGCGGCGGGTTCCGCTACCTGACGCTGTTCGCCAATGCGGACGGGCCGATCGTGCTCGATCGGGTCTCGTTGGCCATCTCGTTCGCGCCGACGATGGCCAACCTGCGCGACTACCCGAACTACTTCTATTCGAGCGATCCCTTGCTCAACCGGATCTGGTACGCGGGTGCGTACACCGTTCAGACCAACACGATCGGGCCGACGACGGGACGGGTCTGGGGCCCGCCCGCATCCGGCTGGGACAACAGCGCCACGGTCGGCGTCGGCGACACTGTGCTGGTCGACGGTGCAAAGCGCGACCGCACGGTTTGGCCCGGTGATCTCGGGGTATCCGTGCCGACCGAGTACGCCTCGCTGGGCGACCTTGCCCCGACCCGCAATGCGCTCACGACCCTGTACCAGCACCAGGCCGCGTCCGGCGAGTTGCCGTACGCCGGTCCGGAGGTCAACTTCTACGGCTCGGACACGTACCACCTGTGGACGCTGATCGGCACGGCGAACTACTACCAGTACTCGCACGACACGGCGTGGCTGGCGAGCGAGTGGGCGAACTACAAGCGCGCACTGGCGTACTCGCTGGCGAAGGTCGGCGCGGATGGCCTGATGTCCGTCACCGGCACGGGCGACTGGGCTCGTGGCGATCAGGGCGGCGAGAACATCGAGGCGAATGCCTTGCTGTATCAGGCATTGGTGACCGGTGCGGCATTGGCTGACGTCGAAGGCGACGCGACGACGTGGCTGTCGACCGCTGCCACCATCAAGGCCACGATGAACGCGCGGCTCTGGGACGACGATGCCGGGCAGTACCGCGACAACCCGGCCAGTGGCCTGCATCCGCAGGACGGCAACTCCCTCGCCGTTTGGTTCGGGCTGGCGCCACCGGATCGCGCGCGGCGGATCAGCGCGGCCCTCACCACGAACTGGAACTCGTTCGGTGCGACGACGCCGGAGAAGAACTCCGAGATCGGCACGTTCCCCGGGTCGATGGAGATCCAGGCGCACCTTGCGGCGGGCGACTCGACGCGTGCGCTCGACCTGATCCGCCGCGAGTGGGGCTACATGCTCAACTCGCCTCTTGGCACGGGCAGCACCTTCTGGGAGGGCTATCTGGCGAACGGCCAGTTCGGTTACGGCGGTGCGTACATGAGCGCGGCCCACGGCTGGTCCACCGGTCCCACGTCGGCATTGACGTTCTACGTGCTCGGGATCCGGCCAACCACCGTCACCGGCGGATACGACATCCGGCCGGAGCCGGGCGATCTGGCGCACGCGCAAGGCTCGCTACGCACGCCCCTCGGCGACATCAAGCTTGCGTGGCAGCACGATCTGCACGACCGCAGCTTCACCGAGCAACTGGACGCGCCGGGCACAGCCGTATCTGCTGTTGAGGTACCGACATTCGGCGCCACGACACGGGTCACGGTCAACGGAACGCTGGTGTGGAACGGCAACCGTGCCCTGGCGTATGGCGCCCATGTCGAGAACGGCTACGTCGTACTGAGCGGTGCGCCGGCGCACGCGACGATCCGCGGCGAGGCGATCGGGCACGTCGCGACTACGCTCTCGGTCGCCGTCACGTCGTCGGCCGGCTTACCCCTTCGGGCCGGCCACGACGTCACGGTGCCGATCACCGTCAGCGCGACCGGCGAGACCGTACTGCACGGTACGGTGACGGCGGACGTTCCAGCGGGCTGGACGGCCCAACCGGCGCCGTTCACGCTCGACACCCGCAACGGGCCGACCAACACCGTCGTCGATGTGACCGTGCACGCGCCCGAATCTGCCGCTGGCGGCGGGCAATCAGTGGCGATCACCGCGACGGCGGGCCAGGCGACGGCCTCGACCGGAACGCAACTGCTGGTCTTCGGCAACTGGCCGGCCGGGACGACGGCTGCGGCGTCCAGCGAGCACGCGCCGAACATCTTCGAGGGCCAGCAGCGCACCTACTACGCGGCCAACGCCATCGACGGCGACCTCGCGACATTCTGGAACGACGACACGTCCGGCCAGTTCCCGGACACGCTCACCGTCACCCTGCCGTCCGCGCAGACTCTCGCCGGCGTCGGCTTCGCGTCCATTGTGGACGGTGTGCCGACCGACTTCACGGTGCAGACGTGGGACGGCTCGGCCTGGACAACGCGAGCCGAGGTCAGCGGCAACTCCGCGCTGTACCGGTGGATTCCGTTCAGCGCACCGGTGACGGCGACACGGGTGCGCGTCGTCGTCGCCGCCTCGCAGACCCAGAACGGCAACTTCACCCGGGTCGCCGAACTGACCCCGTAACGAAACTAGGGAGTGTGCATGAGCAGGATCAGCCGGCGCGGATTTCTCGGCGCGGGAGCGGCGGCAGGTGCCGGCCTGGCAGTCGCCGGCTTGGCGCCCGGCGCGGCGGCGGCCGAACCGGCGACGGCCGAACCGGCGGTGTCCGGCATGGCCCTGCGCGTCTACGGGATGACGGTCGGCGCAATGGCCGATCCCCTCGGCATCGCCGACGATCAGCCACGCCTTGCCTGGAAGTTGGCCGGCGACGGCGAGAACCGGCGCCAGAGCGCGTACGAGATCCGGGTGAGCAGCGATCCGTCGCGGCTGGGGCGCGGCAAGCCCGATCTGTGGACGAGCGGACGGGTCGCGTCGGCGGCCAACAGCCAGATCCGCTACGGCGGTGCGCCGCTCGCGTCGCGATCCAGGGCGTTCTGGCAGGTGCGCGTCTGGGACGAGGACGGTCGCGTCTCGGCGTGGAGCCCGATCGGCCGTTGGGAAACCGGTTTGCTGGCGCAGTCGGACTGGACGGCGCAGTGGATCGGCAATGCGGCATGGGACGAAGTCGGCGCGCCGGTGCCGCCCGTGACGCTGACGATCCCGGCGCAGCAGGCACGTTTCGTCCGGATCAACGTCACCAAACTCGGCTTGCCGTTGCAGGAGGGCTGGCCCGACCCGGTGTCGCGCTTACAACTCGCGGAGGCGCAGGTCGTCGATTCCGCGCACGCGGACGTCGACCTCGCACTTGGCGGCGCCGTCACGGCGTCGGAGGTCTACTCGGCGCCGGGGACGTGGGAGCCGAGCTACATCACCGACGGCAAGCTCACCGGCAACACGCCACCGATCGGGTACACGAGCCTGGAGCACCACGGCCAGGACATCTCTGCTTCGCCGGTGTGGGTCACGATCGATCTGGGCGCGGTGCAGTCGTTCGACCGCATCACGATGTACCCGCGCACGGACACCTTGACGCCGGACGGCCAGATCGCGAACTTCCCGGTGGACTTCACGATCCAGACCGCAGACGCTGCTGACGGGCCGTTCGCCGTGGCAGCGACCATCACCGATCAACCACCGCCCGTTGCGGCCTCGCTGCCTGCCGCATTGCCCTTGTTCGCAAAGCAATTCACGCTGGCCAAGCCGGTGGCGCGCGCCCGGCTGTACATCACCGGCCTCGGCATCTACCAGGCGACGGTCAACGGGCATCCGACGAGTACGGCCGTGCTGGAGCCGGGAAATACGACGTACACGCGTCACGTCGACTACGTGACGGCCGACGTGACCGACCAGCTCAGACGCGGCCAGAACGCGATCGGCGTGAGTGTTGGGCCCGGCATCTACGACACGCAGACCTATGCCACGCGATACGCCAAGTTCAATGCGCGCATCGGCCCACCGAAAATGCTTGCGCAGCTGGAGATCTACTACGTCGACGGAACGTCGCGCACGATTGTGAGCGACACCAGCTGGCGTACCAGCCTGGGCGCCACCACATTCTCCAACTGGTACGGCGGGGAGGACTTCGACGCCCGGCTGCTGCCCGCCGGCTGGGATCGGCCGGGTACCGACCTGTCGGGGTGGCCGGCCGCGACGGCGTCCACCCCACCGTCCGCCGAGACCGTGCTGACGGCGCGGGCCGGACCGGCGGTCGAACCCGTCGACACGCTTGCGCCGCAGGCGATTAACCAGCCCAAGCCGGGCGTCTACGTCTTCGACTTCGGCATGAACATCGCCGGCTGGCAGCAGCTTCGGGTGAGCGGCCCGGCTGGTACCAAGATCACGCTGCGACCCGCCGAACTCGTCCATGCCGATGGCACGGTCGATCCGGGCAGCACCGGCTCGCCGATCTATGACGACTACACGCTCAGCGGCCTGGGCGTCGAAACGTGGCATCCGCTGTTCATCTACCACGGCTTCCAGTACATCCAGGTCGAAGGCCTGCCCACTGCCCCGACGCGCGACACGCTGACGGCCGTCGTGCTGCGCGCGGCGAACGCGTCCGCGGGATCGTTCACCTGCTCGAACGATTTGATCAACGGCATCCACCGCATCATCGACCGCGCCACGCAGAGCAACATGTTCTCCGTCCTCACCGACTGCCCGACGCGCGAGAAGCTTGGCTGGATGGAGGAGGACCACCTCGTCTTCGAGACGGTCGCGCGCAACTACGGCATCGCCGCATACGGGCACGATCTCGCGCGTGCCATGGCCGATGCGCAACTGGCGAACGGCCTGGTTCCCGACATTGCCCCGGAGTACACGGTGTTCGGCGGCGGATTCCGTGACGACCCGAACTGGGGTAGCTCCATGGTGCTCGTGCCGTGGAACCTGTACCGCACGTACGCCGACGACGACCTGATCACCACGTACTACTCGAACATGCAGCGCTACGTCGACTACCTCAGCTCGCGGGCAGCGGGGAATCTGCTCGACTACGGACTGGGCGACTGGGCGACCATCAACGCGACGACGCCAACCGGCGTCACCGCCACGTACGGCTACTTCAAGTCGGTCGATGCGCTGCGCGGGATCGCCGACGCCCTGGGCCTGGCTGCCGACTCCACCCGATACGCGCGCCTTGCGGACGACATCGGCCAGGCGTTTCATGCCAAGTACTTCGACGCGGCAGGACACACGTACGCGACGGGCTCACAGGCCAGCGACGCCCTGGCCCTCGACATGGGGATCGTGCGCGCCGACGAGCGCGCCGCCGTACTCGATCACCTCGTCGCGAACCTGCAGGCGAACGGGTATCACCTCAACCTCGGCGAGATCGGGCTACCGGCGCTGTTCGATGTGCTTTCCGTCGCGGGACGCCACGATGTCATCTACCAGATCGCGACGCAGACGACGGCGCCCAGCTACGGCGCAATGCTCGCCCGCGGCGCCACGTCGTTGACGGAATTCTGGGACGGTAAGGGCTCGCAGAACCACTTCATGCTCGGCGCGATCGACAAGTGGTTCACGTCAGGACTGGCAGGCATCGGGCAGCCGGCCGATTCGGCCGGCTACGCCAGCCTGGAGATCGCGCCCGCATTCGTCGGCGACCTGACCCATGTGCTCGGCCGGTACGAGACACCGAACGGGGAGGTGCGTAGCGAGTGGCGGCGGTCGGGCCAGTCGGTGACCCTCGAGGTGGCCGTACCGGTCAATTCCACGGCGACGATCCGGCTGCCCGGACAAGACGATCACCGCGTCGGATCCGGCATCCATCGGTTCGACGCCACGCTGCCCGACTGAGATCCGCTCCTTGATCGTCTCTGGTGTAACCGCGATCGCACGCGCGATCGGTGACCCGTTCGGCAGAGAGGATCAAGGCGTTCTCGGCGGCGTGCAGATCGCGGGCCGGCGGGCTACGTCGCCGGGCCGACGGATGATCCGTTCGCGAGCCGTAAGGGTCTAGGCCGCCGATATCAGCGACCATGGACGGGTGAAGCGCGTCGATGCCGCCGTCGGAGCGATTGTCGGACTGCTAGCGGCGGGCATCGCCGTCGGTGTGGGCGAACTCGTGGCCGCCTTCGTGCGCCCCGCCGCCAGCCCGGTGATCGCAGTGGGCAACCGGTTCATCGCGCTCACCCCGGAATCGGTCAAGCGGTGGGCGATCCGCGAATTCGGCACGAACGACAAACACGCCCTGCTCACCGGCATCTACGTGATCATCGCGTTGTTCGCGATCGTGATCGGTCTGCTGGCAATCCGATGGATGTGGGCCGGCGTGGCCGGCATCGCACTACTGGGAGCCGTCGGCGTCTACTGCGCGCTGACCGCGAACGCGCATCGCGCATCGGACGTCGTGCCATCGATCATCGGCGCCGCAGCCGGAGCGGCTGCGCTCGTGCTGCTGCTGCGCCAGGCGCAACAGCACGAGCCGGGAACGGCGGTTAGTCCGACCAGGCGCCAGTTCCTGCAGGGCAGTGCCGTCGCGGCCGGAGTCGCGGTCGTCGGCGGATTCGGTGGACGGGCCTTGCAGCACGCACGATTCGACGCCACCAAGGCCCGCGCCGCCGTGAGCCTGCCGAAACCGGCCGAACCCGCCCCGCCACTGGCCAACGGCACCGACCTCGGCAAGAGCCCGAATCCCTTCGACACACCGAGCGCGGACTTCTACCGCATCGACACCGCGCTCACGCTGCCGCAGATCGATCCCAGGAATTGGCGATTGCGCATTCACGGCATGGTCGACAACGACCTGACGATCACCTACGATCAGCTACTGGCGCGGCCCTTGATCGAGCGATGGATAACGCTTACCTGCGTATCCAACGAGGTGGGTGGCGGCCTGATCAGCAACGCGCGATTCCTCGGCGCCCGGCTGGCCGATCTGCTGCGCGAGGCCGGAGTCAGCCCGCAGGCCGATCAGCTGGTCGCGACGTCCGACGACGGTATGCAGATCGGATCTCCCACGGCGGTGGTCATGGACGGCCGAGACGCCATGCTGGCCATCGGCATGAACGGCGAGCCGTTGCCGATCGCCCACGGCTTCCCCGTCCGCATGGTCGTGCCGGGGCTGTACGGCTACGTGTCGGCGTGCAAGTGGATCGTCGACCTTCAGGCCACCACGTTCCAGAAGGCCCAGGCGTACTGGGTCCAGGGCGGCTGGGCGCAGCAGGGGCCGATCCGGCTGGAGTCGCGTATCGACACCCCGCGTTCGGGCGCCAAGGTCACGGTCGGGCAGACCATTCCGATCGCCGGCGTGGCGTGGGATCAGCACGTCGGCGTGTCGAGGGTCGAAGTGCAGGTCGACGCCGGTGAGTGGCAGCAGGCACGGCTGGCACCTGTCCCGTCCGCCGACACGTGGCGGCAATGGGTGCTGCCGTGGACCGCGACGACCGCGGGCCAGCACACCGTGCGGGTACGGGCCGCCGATGCCCACGGTGTGCTGCAGGATCCGCACAATCGAGACCCGTTCCCGGCCGGCGCCACGGGCTATCACCAGATTCTGGTCACCGCCCAGGCTGGCTGATGGCGGGCGCTGACCTAGGCTGGGCTGGTGACCACTCCAAGTGGGGTGCCTGAGCCGCGGATCCCGAGGATCAGACGGGCAAAGTCTGGCGACGGCAGCGAGCCGCCGTTCGAGCCGACCAGCTGGGGCGGCGCGCTGACCGTCATGGCCGTCGTCGCCGGCGTGCTGTGGGCCGTCGAGATCGCCAACGCCATCGACGCCCACGGGCTCGACCGGTTCGGGCTGCGACCACGCCAGGTAGCCGGGCTGTGGGGCATCCTCATCGGACCGTTCCTGCACACCAGCGCCTGGCAGCTGCTCTCCAGTACCGGCCCGTTCATCCTGATCGGCTGGGTCGTTCTGCTGTCCGGACTGCGTACCTGGCTGGTGGTCACCGGCCTGGTGGTGGTCATCGGAGGCGCTGCCACCTGGCTCGTCGCGCCGAGCGCGCTCATCATCGGCTGCAGCGCGATGATCTTCGGCTGGATGGGCTACCTGCTCGCTCGCGCGTACTTTGCCCGACGATTCCTGTGGATCCTGGCTGCTGTGCTCGTCGCATTCTTCTTCAGCGGGCTGTTCGCCGGGCTGCTTCCGTCGATCAACTCCAACGCCTCGTGGCAGGCCCACGTGTGCAGCTTCGGCGCTGGCATCCTGACCGGTTGGCTGCTGCACCCGCGGGGCGATCGGGCCCAAAAACGCGTCTCCGTATCCTGACGGGCGTGGCTCAACCCACAGCCAGCGCAGCTGGCGCCCCCATAGGCATGGTCGACTCCGGCGTCGGCGGACTCACGGTCGCCCGTGCCGTGCTCGATCAGTTGCCGCACGAGGCCCTGAGCTACGTCGGCGACACCGCGCACAGTCCCTATGGACCGAAGCCGATCGCCGACGTTCGCCGCTACTCGCTGGCCCTGATGGACGAGCTGGTCGAGTCGGGTGTGAAGGCGCTGGTCATTGCCTGCAACAGCGCCAGCGCGGCCTGCCTTCGCGACGCCCGCGAGCGCTACCAGGTACCGGTGGTCGAGGTCATCCTGCCCGCGGTGCGCCGCGCCGTCGCCGCCACGCGCAACGGCCGGGTGGGCGTCATCGGCACTCGAGCCACGATCACCAGCGGCGCCTACGAGGACGCCTTCGCGGCCGCCGCCGGAGTCGAGGTGTTTACCGCGGCCTGCCCACGCTTCGCTGAATTCGTCGAGCGTGGCATCACCAGCGGCCGGCAGTTGCTGGGGCTGGCCGAGTCCTACCTGACGCCGCTGAATCAGGCCGGGGTCGACACTCTCGTTCTCGGCTGCACCCACTACCCGCTGCTGACCGGCCTGCTCTCCGTCGTCATGGGCGATTCGGTGACGATGGTGTCGAGCGCTGAGGAGACCGCGAAGGACGTGTTCCGGGTGCTGCTCGCGGAGGATCTGCTCCGGCCCGACGACGCGCCGCCGCCGCAGCACGTGTTCCGGGCGACCGGCCCGGCCGAGCCGTTCACCCGCTTGAGCCGTCGCTTCCTCGGCCCACAGGTGGCTGACATGACCACGGCAACCGGGTTGCCAGTAGGAGGTGCAGCGTGAAGTTGACGGTGCTCGGCTGTTCGGGCACGCTTCCCGGGCCGGATTCGCCCGCGTCCGGGTACCTCGTCGAGGCCGAGGGTTTTCGGCTGGTGCTCGACCTGGGCAACGGCGCGCTCGGCCCATTGCAACGGCATGTCGCGCCGCACGAGGTTGACGCGATCGCCCTTTCCCACCTGCACGCCGACCACTGTCTCGACCTCACGTCCTACGTGAACGTCCTGCGCTACGGGCCGATCCGTCCGAACGGTCGCATCCCGGTGATCGGTCCGGTCGGCACGAGGGATCGCATCGCGGTCGCGTACGACCCGCTGGCCCGCAAGCTCGGGTTGCACGAGCTGTTCGAGTTCTCGACTCCGCGAAGCGGTGAGCTCGGCCCGTTCGCGGTCTCGGTCGCGTCGGTCAACCACCCGGTTCCCGCCTTCGCCATTAGGTTGACGGTGAGCGACCGCACGCTCGTGTACTCCGGCGACACCGGCGAGAGCGACGCGCTCGTCTCCCTCGCACACGACGCCGACGTCTTGCTCTGCGAGGCATCGTTCGGCCCGGACGAGGAGTACGTGCCGGACCTCCACCTCACCGGTAGGCAGGCGGGCGAGCACGCCGCCCGGGCCGGGGTCGACCGGCTCATCCTCACGCACGTCCCGCCCTGGGGCTCGCGCGAGGTCGCCGTGGCCGAGGCGTCTTCGACGTTCGGCGGGTCGGTCGAGGCGGCAGAGCCCGACGCCGTGTACTGGATCTAGGCCCTAGCACCTGGCGTCGCGACGCGCCCAGACTTCAACCAAGTGCACCCACAGGGCAGGCCCTAGCCCGAAAGGAACGTCAGCCGGACGCTTCGCTCGGCGTTGTCGACGTTCGTGTCGACGAGGCAGATCGACTGCCAGGTACCGAGCTGCGGGCGTCCGTCCAGCACGGGCACGGTCGTCGACGGCGCGATGAACGCGGGCAGGACGTGATCGCGGCCGTGGCCGGGCGAGCCGTGCCGGTGCTGCCATCGCGTGTCGCGGGGGAGCAGCTCGTCCAGGATCGCGAGCAGGTCGCGGTCAGAGCCCGCCCCGGTTTCCAGGATCGCGATACCGGCGGTCGCATGCGGGACGAACACGTTGAGCAGCCCGTCGCCCGACCCGCTGAGAAATCGGGAACACGCATCGGTGAGATCGTGGACGCGGGCCCGGGCGCCGGTACGCACGCTGATCGTCTCGGAGAGCATCCAGACATTGTGCTTCGGCGGTTTCTGGGACAGTGGAGCCGTGCAGATACGGATCCTCGGCCCGGTCGAGGTGCTCAACGGCGCCGCGGCGGTCGATGTCGCCGGCTCGCGCCTGCGCCGGCTGCTGATCCGACTCGCCCTGGACGCCGGACACCCGGTGAGCGCGGGCGCCCTTGTCGACGCCGTGTGGGGCGATCAGCCACCGGTCGACGAGGCCAACGCGCTGCAGTCGCTGATCTCGCGGCTGCGCCGGGTTCTCGGCGGCGCCGAGTACGTCGGCCAGTCGCCGGCCGGGTACCGCCTGGCCGTGCAACCGGCAGACATCGACGCGAACCGATTCGAGGAACTCGCCCGTGCCGGCGCGGTCGCTTTGCGCGGCGGCAAGCAGGCCAAGGCGGCGGGTGTACTGCGTGAGGCGCTGGCGTTGTGGCGCGGGCCGGCCCTCGGCGACGTCGACGATGCCCCGTTCGCCGCGGCCACCGTGGCGCGGCTGCACGATCTACGCCTGGCCGCCACCCAGGACCGCATCGACGCCGACCTCGCCCTCGGCGACGCCGCGGAAGTCGTCGCCGAGCTCGACGCTCTCGCGGCCGAGCATCCCCTGGACGAGCGCATCGCCGGGCAGCGCATGAACGCGCTCGCCAAGGTGGGCCGCCAGGCCGATGCGCTCGCAGCCTACGAGCGGATCCGTGCCCAGCTGGCCGACGAACTCGGCGTCGATCCGTCCGCAGAGCTACAGGCGACCCACGTCGCGGTGCTGCGCGGTGACCAGATGCAAACCGCGGCCGGCCCGGCGCGCACCAACCTGCGCGCCCAACTGACCAGCTTCGTCGGCCGCGAGGACGAGATGGCCCGCATCGGCAAGGTGCTCGAAGAGAGTCGGCTGGTGACCCTCGTCGGGCCCGGCGGCGCCGGCAAGACAAGGCTGGCCGTCGAGGCTGCCGCAGTTCTGGTCGACGACGTCCCGGACGGCATCTGGTTCGTCGAGCTCGCCACCGTGACCGACGCGGTCGACGTGCCGCAGACCGTGCTCGGCTCGCTGGGCCTGCGCGAGACGCACGTGCTGGACCAGCCGACCAAGCTCACCCCGCGCGATGCCATGAGCCGAATGGTCGAGGCACTCGCCGACCGGCGGCTGGTCGTCATCCTCGACAACTGCGAGCACCTCATCGACGCCACAGCGCACCTCGCCGATCAGCTGCTGGCGCAGTGCCGCGAGCTTCGCATCGTCACGACGAGCCGTGAACCGCTCGGCATCTTCGGCGAATCGCTGTTCGTGGTGCCGCCGCTCGCACAGCCCTCGCGCGACCAGGCGCGCTACGACTCGAGCAGCGCGTTGGCGCACGCCGCGGTCCGCCTGTTCGCCGACCGGGCGGTTGCCGTCAGCCCCGAGTTCCGCGTCGACGACTCCAACGCCGGCACCGTAGTCGAGATCGTGCGCCGGCTCGACGGCCTGCCGCTGGCGATCGAACTGGCCGCAGCCCGGCTGCGCGCCCTGCCCGTCACCGAGATCGCGGCGCGACTGCACGACCGCTTCCGCCTGCTCACCGGCGGCAGCCGCACCGCCCTGCCCCGCCACCGCACCCTGCGGGCCGTCGTCGAGTGGAGCTGGGATCTGCTCAGCGAGCCCGAGCGCCTGCTGGTCGAACGGCTTGCGGTCTTTCCCGCGGGCGCCACTCCGGAGAGCGCCGAAGCGGTGTGCGCCGCCACGCGAAGTGACGACCTGGTCGCGCCGTCCGATGTGCTCGACCTGCTCGCCTCGCTGGTCGACAAGTCGCTGCTGCAGGAGTCCGGCCAGGTCGAGGTCCGATACCGCATGCTCGAGACGATCCGCGAGTACGGGCACGAGCGGCTGCTCGAACGAGGCGAGCTGTCCCGGATTCGCGACGCGCATGCCCGCTACTTCGCTGATCTGGTCCGTGAGGCTGATCCGCACCTGCGCCGCTCGGAGCAGCTCGTCTGGATGGCGCGCCTGGACGCCGAGCGCGACAACGTCCTTGCCGCGCTGCGACACACCGGTGAGCGGGGCGACGCGCAGACCGCGCTCGACATGGCGGTGTCGCTGGGGTGGTACTGGTCGCTGCTCGGCAGCCACGCCGAAGCGCTGACCTGGATCACCTTCGCCCTCGACGTGCCGGGCGACGCAGATCCTAAGACCCGGATACTCGGCGAGGCGATCCAGATCATGAACAACGCCTCGGCAGCGGGCCTGGTCTCGGCGGACGAGATCGAGGCGGGCATGCGGCGCCTCGCCGAGCTGAGCGTGCGGATGCAGGCGATCGATTCGGCCGAGCAGCCCATCTTGGCCCTGATGAAGCCGGTCGTCGCCATGCTGGCCGACGACCTGGACGCCGTCGCGCGGCTCATCGAGGAGGCGATCTCGAGCCCGGACCCTTGGGTTGCCGCCGCCGTGCGGTCCTTCCGGGCCGCGATGTCGGAGAACAACGGCAACGTCGAGCAGATGCGCGTCGACGCCGAGCAGTCGGTTCGCGAGTTCCGCGAACTCGGCGAGCGGTGGGGCCTGGCCAACAGCCTGCAGATGCTGGCCCAGCTCAGGACGGTCGACGGCGATCTCGACGCCGCCATAGCCGGCTACGAAGAGGCGCTGACGCTGGTGGTCGAGATGGGTGCGCGCGAGGACCAGGCGATGATGCAGGTGCGCCTGGCCGACCTGCGCATGCGCAAGGGCGATATGCCGGCCGCGCGCCTGCACATCCAGCGGGGCCTCGAGGTCAGCGAGGCCGCCGGCTCGACGATGGAGTCGATGTTCGCCGGTGCCGTTCTGGCCGAATGTGCGCGGCTGGCCGGTGACCTCCCCGAGGCGCGGCGGCTCCGAGACGAAGCGCTGCACCGATTCGGGCAGATCCCGCAGGCCCATCCGATCCAGGGCCACGCCAGGGCTCTCGTGCTCGCGATCGCGGCGAAACAGGATCTTGCCGACGGTGGGATCGACTCCGCGCGCGAGATGCTCGCCCGTGCGCGCGAGATGGCGATCGGTACGAAGGATATGCCGATCGTCGCGGCCGTGGGTGTCGCGGTGGCCGATCTTGCGCTGCAGACGGGGTATGCCGAGCAAGCGGCCGAGATGCTGGGTGCGGCTGCGCGCCTGCGTGGGTCAGCCGATGCCACGCACCTGGACGTGAGGCGCCTGACCGCCGCGCTGCGTGAGCAACGCGGCGACGCGGGCTTTGTGGCCGACTACGAGCGGGGCCGGGCACTGGACCGCGACGCGGCCATCGCCCGGCTCGACCCGGCCACCGTCTCGTCCCCGCCGGTGGGCACTTAGCGCGCAGGTGGGCACTTGTAAGTGCCCACCTGCGGCGTAAGTGCCCACCCGCGAGGAGAGCTATGCGCGGCGGCGGTAGGCACGCAGGGCCAGCGGCACGAACACCACCACCAGGATCGCCATCCACAGCAACGTCCAGCCGAGGTGCGAGGCGACCGGCCCACCGACGATCAGCCCGCGTACCGTCCCGACGAGGTGCGAGATCGGGTTCACCTTCACGAAGGCCTGCATCCAGCCGGGCATCGTGTTTGCCGGCACGAACACGCTGCTGCCAAAGCTCAACGGCAGGATCAGCATGATCATGATGCCCTGCACCGAGCCGGGCGTTCGTGCAACCATGCCCACCCACACCGAGATCCAGCAGAAGCACAGCGCGAATGCGATCGAGATCGCGATGGCGGCGAGCATGGCCAGCGGGTTGGTGCCGATCCGGAAACCGATCACGTACCCGAAACCCAGAAGGATCACGCACATGATCAGGTACCGGAAGAAGTCGGCGAACACCGCCCCGACGAGCGGTGCCGACCGCGCGATCGGCAACGACCGGAACCGGTCGAAGACGCCTTTCTCGATGTCGGCGTTCATGTTCTGCCCGAGTGCCACGCTGCCCATCGCGATTCCCTGACCGAGCAGGCCGGGAAGCAGGTACTGCAGGTAGTCGTGCTGCGAGCCTCCGCTCACGGCGCCGCCGAAGACGTATACGAACAGCAGCAGGAAGATGACCGGCTGGATCGTCACGTCGATCAACTGCTCGGGCGTGCGCCAGGTCTTGATCAGGTTGCGGCGGGCCAGCGCGAACGCGTGCCGCATCGCGCGCATCGGTCTCGCCGGCGCCGGACGCGGTGCCGGCGCCGATGGCCTCGGGTGGGGTGCGGTGAGTGTGGTGGTCATGCGGCGGTCTCCTCGTTCTGGTTGCCGTCTTCGGTGCCGTGGCCGGTGAGGGTGAAGAACACCTCGTCCAGGCTGGGTAGGTGCAGCGACAGTTCGGTGACGGCGATGCTCGCGGCGCCGAGGCGCTGTACGGCCGCCGCGAGCGCCTCGTCCCCCTTGACCGGGACGCTCAGCACGCCGCGTCCGGGTGACTCGGGAACGCTCGACGCGATCTCGCCGAGGATCGTCCGCACCTCGTCGAGTCGCGCAGGATCAGCGGGGCGCACCTCCAGGCGCTGCCCGCCGACGATCCGCTTGAGCCCATCCGGCGTGTCGTGCGCGATGACCGTGCCGCGGTCGATGACCGTGATCTCGTCGGCCAGCGCGTCGGCCTCCTCGAGGTACTGCGTGGTCAGCAGCACCGTCGATCCGTCCGCCACCAGATCGCGCACCACGTCCCACATGTCCTCCCGTTTGGCCGGGTCGAGGCCGGTGGTCGGCTCGTCCAGGAAGACCACCGAGGGCCGGCCGACCAGCGATGCGGCGAGGTCGAGGCGCCGGCGCATGCCGCCCGAGTAGGTCTTGGCGCTCCGGCCGGCCGCCTCGGCCAGGTCGAACCACTCGAGCAACTCCTGCGCGCGGGCGCGGGCCTCGCGGGTCGGCAGATCGAGCAGTTGGCCGATGAGGACCAGATTCTGCGTGCCGGTGAGGTCCTCGTCCACGGAGGCGTACTGGCCGGTGAGCCCGATGCTCTGCCGAACCCGCTGCGGGTCGCGCAGGACGTCGTGCCCGGCGACGCGGGCGGTACCGGCGTCCGGGCGCAGCAACGTGGCGAGGATGCGGACCGCGGTCGTCTTGCCGGCGCCGTTCGGGCCGAGCACGCCGAGCACGGTTCCCTGGCGGGCTCTCAGGTTCACGCCGGCCAGTGCCGTGGTTGTGCCGTATCGCTTGGTGAGCCCTTCGGCTTCGATCGCGTATGTCATGACGATGATGCTCGGTGCACCGGCTGGCACGGCCCGCACAGCAAACTGGCACCGGCTGGCACGGGCTGGCACCGCCGGGTCAGTGTTGACGGAGGCGCTGGCTAGGCTGCAACGCATGTCTCGTCCAGACGATCGCGCACCTGATCAGCTCCGGCCGGTCACCATCAGCCGGCATTGGCAGAAGTACGCAGAGGGTTCGGCGCTCGTCGAGTTCGGCGAGACCAAGGTGCTGTGTGCGGCGTCGGTCGTCCAGGGCGTGCCGCGCTGGCGCAAGGGCAGCGGGCTGGGCTGGGTCACCGCCGAATACTCGATGTTGCCGCGGGCCACGCTGACCCGTAACGACCGCGAATCCGTCAAGGGACGCATCGGCGGGCGCACCCACGAGATCTCCCGGCTGATCGGGCGCTCGCTGCGTGCCGCGATCGACCTGTCGGCGCTCGGCGAGAACTCGATCTCCATCGACTGCGACGTGTTGCAGGCAGACGGCGGCACGCGCACGGCGGCGATCACCGGCGCGTACGTTGCGCTGGTCGACGCGGTGCGCTGGCTGCACGGCAAGGGCGCGCTGGCCCGGCCCAATCCGATCGTCAACTCGGTCTCGGCGGTCTCGGTGGGCGTCATCGACGGCGAGCCCCGCCTGGACCTGATGTATGACGAGGACGTTCGCGCCGAGACCGACATGAACGTCGTGCTCACCGGCGATGGCACATTCATCGAGGTTCAGGGCACCGCCGAGGGCGCCCCGTTCCACCGCGGCGAACTCGACGCCATGCTCGATCTCGCACTTGCCGGGTGCGCCGAGCTTGCCAAGATGCAGACCGAGGCACTGGGCACGTGACCCGCCTGCTCCTGGCCACCCGCAACCAGGGCAAGCTGGCTGAGCTGGCGCGCATCCTCGCTGTGCGGGCACCCGGCCTCGACATCGTCGGCCTCGACGCCGTGCCGCCGTTCGAGGAGGTACCTGAGACCGGCGCGACGTTCGCCGAGAACGCCCTGATCAAGGCGCGGGTGGCGCTTGCGCACACCGGACTGCACACGGTGGCCGACGACTCGGGCCTGGCCGTCGACGCTCTGAACGGCATGCCCGGCGTGCTCTCGGCCCGCTGGGCCGGCAAGCGCAAGGACGATGACGCGAACCTTCGGCTGGTGCTCGAACAGCTCGCCGACACACCGGACGAGCGGCTCGGCGCGACATTCATCTGTGCCGCAGCCCTGATCACCCCGCACGGCGCCGAGACCGTCGTCGAGGGCCGCATGCCGGGCCGGCTCGTCCGCGAGCCCAAGGGGCACAACGGATTCGGCTACGACCCGATATTCGTCCCGGACGGCTACGACCTGACGAGCGGGCAGTTGCCTGCCGCGGAGAAGGACGAGATCAGCCATCGCGGCAAGGCATTGCGCGCGCTCGTCCCGCACATCGTCGCAGCGGTGAGCAGTTGACTCGCGACCCGGCAGGATCGAGTAGATGACCCGACTACGCGATCACGACGATGCCTTCACCTACGCCGACGGGCTTCTGGTGGGCGATCGCGTGCGGCTGCGCGGCATCCGAGACGAGGATCTTCCCGTGGTGGCCGGCTGGTTGATGGACCCGGCGATCAGGGCCACGAACTCGGCGTCCGCGGCGCCCTTGTCGGCGGCATCGGCCCGCGAGGATGTGGCCCGGTGGTCGGCGAACCAAACGGCCGACGCGGGCTTCTCGATCGAGACGCTCGACGACGAGCCGACGCTGGTGGGTCACATCGGGCTTTTCGGAGCCGGGGTGAGGGACCGCTGCGGCACGGTCGGCATACTGCTCGGCCGGCAATTCGTCGGCCGCGGCTATGGCACCGACGCGGTTCGAGTGGTCGTCTCGTACGGGTTCCGCGAGGTCGGACTGCATCGCATCCAGCTCGGCGTCTGGTCGTTCAACGCGCGGGCTATCGCCGCGTACCGCAAGGCAGGTTTCGTCGAGGAGGGTCGCCGGCGCGAGGTCGTCCAGCATGACGGCCGGTGGTACGACGAGATACTGATGTCGATCCTCGACCACGAGTGGCGTGCCCAGGCGGCGGGCTCAGCGCCTACAGCCTGATCCAGTCGGTCAGTATCGACCCGCCACCAGCAGTGCTGCATTGCAGCCGGAACGTGCCGGCCGGCAACGGCGCCGCGGTGAAGTAGCCGACGTCGTTGACCTCGGCGGTTGTGATCGCCCCGTCGGCGTGCCGTAGTTCGACGGTGCCCGCCTGCGGCGGTACCAGTTGACCGTGTAACCCGTCGGAGATGATCTCCAGTTCGATCGTCAGATTCCTGGCCTGAAACGTGAGGCAACGCAGCGCAGCCGGTTCGGCGCGAGTCGCTGCCGCCGCGAGAAGATCCTCGGACGAGTCGTAGGTCAGGGCGGCCAGTTCGGCGTCGATGTTGTGCCACGCGTAGGACGTCTTGCCGGCCTCGACGAAGGTGTCGGGAACCTCGCTCACCTCGTGCAGGGCGTGCTTGACCGCGGCGAGGAGTGCGTCGTCATCGTCCAACCATGCGCTGGTCACGCTGACCACCCCCTCCGAGCGCCCCGGGCCTGTCGCCGAGCAATGCCACCAGGGACGGGTTGCGCCGCAACTTGGCCAGGCACCGCGCACGTGAGGGCCCGATGCTGCCCACGGGGATGCTGAGGTCGGCGCTGATATCGGAGTACGCGATCGGCGGATCCCGCATCAGCAGTGACAACAACTGCCGGCAGCGATCTTCCAACTGGGCGAACGCTTCGCGAAGGGCGTCGTCGCGTTCGGCCGCGATCAGCCAGCGATCGACCTGCGTGGTCTCGTCGTCGGCCGGTAGGTCGAACGTGGGCTCCATCAACTGGCGGTCGCGCTCCCATACGCCGCGCTGCACCCGCAGACACTCGCGGCGCGTCGTCGTGGCCAGCCAGCCGGGCAATGCCGCCGCCTCGCGCAGCGACGGCAGGTACTCGACCAGACGCAGCCACACGTTCTGGCCGACGTCGTGCGCATCCGCCTCGGACAGGCGGAATCGGCGGCAGATCGACCAGACGAGCGGCGCGAATCGCTCCACGATCTGATCCCACGCTGACTGGTCGCCGTCTCGCGCGCGTCCGACGAGCGCGATGACGATCGGGTCGTCGCGCATAGTTCGCCCCCCTGGACCTCTGGGCAGTCAGTGCCATGTTGCTCACTTACCGTCCCGCCGATCGTAGGCCCAGACGTCCAGGTCGGGCTGCGGGGGCGCTTGCCGGAGCGCGGCGTCGAGCGCTTCGCGCGAGCCGCAACGAGCGCTCTCAGCAGCCGTGACGGTAAGCACAGGCCGACCAAGATGCCGGTCGAACCGGGTGGCTGGCACATTCGTCACGAAGTCGCTGAGTTCTGCACATTGGCCGAATAGGAGGTCCTGATGCGGGATCGCGACGACCGATTGATCCGTTACGAACCGTGTGCGCGGCGTGCTGGCTGCCGGCATGTGCTGCCTCCCCTGAGTACGTAGAGCTAGCTCTGTCTCGACGGAGGCGCGCACGCCTCGCTTGATACGTCTGATTTGGCGCGTGCGGGATCGGCACATCGGGGCAGCGCGACGGCCTGGTATGACAGCCGTAGATGGCTACGGTCTGACCACCGTGCTCGGAGTCCGCGCTGGCACACCATTGATCATCTCTGTCGAAACCGCGAGCAATGGCAGATCCCACAGAGATGATCAAGACCCCGATGGGACGTCCGGGAGCGCCGTAGCCCGTGCCAGGTCGCGGTTCACGGCCGCAGCACTACCCGACGCACCAGTCGAGCAGAGCGAGTCGAGCAACGCGTCGAGCAGTGCCAGTTGACGTCGTCTCGGGAACGCGCGCGGATCGAACAGCGCCTGCACCACCAGCCCGTGGGTGAACGCGGCGACCGTGGCCACGAGGTCTTCCGCCGCGGCATCCGCGGGCAGTTGGCCAAGACGCTGCGCCGCCTCGACATGTGGCCGAAGCCGGGCCCGCCACCGCTTGTAGCGGGCTCGCTCGGCCATGCCCAACTCGCTGTCGCCGAGTGCGGCGTCCCAGGAGCTGACCCAGACGCGGTTCATCGTGACGGTATCCGGATCGATCGGGAGGACGCTGCGCAGCGCGGCACGCAGCGCGGGCATTCCGTCCGCCTCGGGAGCCGGGCGCCCACGACTGGCAGTGCGTTCCTCGGCGACCTCCAGCGCGTGGCGCACCAGCGCGTGCTTGGACGGGAAATAATGCGTCAGCAGGCCCGTCGAAGCATGCATCTGCGCGGCGACGGCGCGCAACGTCAAGCCGCCGAAACCGTCGCGGGCGAGCACTTGCCACACCGCCTCGGACACATCGCGTCTTTTGGCTTCGTGGTCGGTCGGTGCCGGCATCCGTCTATGCTACGTACCGAACGTTTGTTATGAACGAGAGGCGCGCGCGATGCTTTCGCTTTCCCTTGCCGACAATGCGGAACTCAGGGCCCTGGAGCCCTGGCGGGCCGGCGAGTTCGCCGCCTATCTCGACCGGGTGCGGCCGCACCTCGCGCCGTGGTTGCCGTGGGCCAGATCGGTGACGAACGAGGCCGAGGCACGACGCTGGCTGCAGCGTTATGCCGACCGGCAGGCAAAGGACGAGGGGCGCATCTACGGCATCTGGGCCGGTGAAGACCTCGTCGGCGGCACGCTGTTCCGGGTGTTCGACGCCGCCGACGGTGTGTGCGAGATCGGGGTGTGGCTCGCCCCTGAGGCCGAAGGCGGCGGGCTGATCACCCGCGCGGCACGCCACATGATCGACTGGGCATTCAACAGTCGGGCCATGAGCCGGGTCGAGTGGCATTGCGTGCCGGAAAACGTGCGAAGTGTTGCCGTTGCGCGCCGGCTCGGCATGACGCGCGACGGCGTGCTGCGCAGCGCGTTCTTCTACAACGGCGAGCGGCACGACGTCGAGGTCTGGTCACTGCTCGCCGGCGAGTACCGCCCACCCGCGTCGACCGAGCGCGGGTAGCCAGCCGATACCGTTGCGGTATGCGAGTGACCGGCCTTGGGCACGCGAGTGTCCTCATCGAGACCGCCCACGGCAGCATCCTCACCGACCCCTGGGTAAATCCTGCGTATTTCGGCTCGTGGTTCCCCTTCCCTGACAACTCGCAGTTGGACTGGGACGCGATCGGCCGGGCCGACTACCTGTTCGTCAGCCACCTGCACCGCGACCACTTCGACGCCGAGCACCTGCGACGGCACATCAGCAAGGACGTCACGGTCCTGCTGCCGGACTACCCCACGTCCCAGTTGGAGGACGAGCTGCGCGAGCTCGGCTTCCACTCGTTCGTCAAGCCCGAGTCCGACGAGGTGGTCGATCTCGACGGGCTGCAGATCATGATCCAGTCGCTGACCTCGCCCACCGACGGCCCGATCGGTGATTCGTCGCTGTGGGTGCGCGACGGCACGTCCACACTGCTGAACCAGAATGATGCACGCCCGTCGGACCTATCGCGGTTTCGCGAACTCGGCCCGGTCGACGCCTACCTGATCCAGTTCTCCGGGGCGATCTGGTTCCCGATGGTGTACGAGCTGCCGAAGCGGGCCAAGCAGGCGCTTGGTTTGACCAAGCGCGAGCGGCAGTTCGACCGCACGTTGCGATACATCGAGGAACTCGGCGCGCGCTTCGTCTTCCCGATCGCCGGGCCGCCGTGCTTCCTCGACGAGGAACTGTGGGGATTCAACGACATCTTCGGCGACGAGTCGAACATCTTCCCCGACCAGAAGGTGTACCTCGACTGGCTCGCCGAGCACGGCCACGACGAGGGGCGCCTGCTGCTGCCCGGGTCGGTCACCGACATCACCGAGCCGGACTGCCCGGTGGCGCACCCCCTCGACCCGCAGACGATCTTCGGTGACAAGACGGCCTACCTGCGCGACTACCAGGCCCGGCGGATGCCTGAGGTCGAGGTCGCGAAGAAGACATGGGCTCATCCCGAGGTCGACGTTCTCGCCGAGCTCACCGAGTGGTTCACGCCGCTGCTCGAAGAGGCCGAGCACATGGCCAACGGCATCAACGGCGGGGTGCGTTTCACCGCCGAGGATTCTGAGCGCGGCGATATCGACTTCATCCTGGACTTCGTCGCCCGTGAGGTGCGCGCGTACGCGGGGGAGAAAGTGCGCTACCGGTTCCGCACCCGGCGCGCGTACCTGGAGAAGCTGGTCGCCGAGCACGAGATCGACTGGGTCAACAGCCTGTTCCTGTCCTGCCGGTTCTCAGCGCAGCGCATCGGCCCGTACAACGAGTTCATCTACACATTCTTCAAATGCCTGTCCGAGGAACGGCTGAACTACGCCGAGGGCTGGTACACCGAGCAGAACGCCACCGAGGCCGCCGAGATGATCGAACTCGACGGGTGGTCGATCCAGCGCCGCTGCGCGCACCTCAAAGCCGACCTGACCCGTTTCGGGCGCGTCGACGACGGCGTGCTGACCTGCCAGATGCACGGCTGGAAGTGGCGGCTGGCGGACGGCAAATGCCTCACGTCGGTCGGGCACGACATCCGGTGCCATCCGGTTGATACGGCCGATGCCGGGGCAACCTCAGGCAGCTAGGCGCCGGCGAAGCCGGCGCCACCAGCCCGCGGGCGGAACCGGAGTGCCGTTACCGGCCATGCAGCCGGTCTCGGCCTCGACCAGCATGTCGTCGCAGTGGTCGCACAGCACCTGGCCCATCACGGTCCGGTGACGTCCTTCGGCGGTGCAGCCGGGACGGTCGCACTCGTGGGCCGCCTGATGCTCCCGTTGCTCGGGCATGACTCCATCGTCCGCTGTGCCAGGCCGGTTCGTCCAGTCGCGGTACGGTCCGAGGAATGCAGCTCAATCCGATAAGCGATGCCACGCGGCTGCTGAGGCGCTCGGCCGACGAAGCGCTGTCGGCCGCGGCGCTGCTCAGCGCCGGTGCGATGAGCTTGCGGCCCCCGCACCGCTACCTGCGCGCCCTTCGCGGGCTGCATTCCTACGGCACCATCGGCCTTCTCGTCGTTGCCGGCGCGCAGTTGCACGGTGATACGACGGCCGTGGTTGACGAGCAGGGCTCGCTGACGTTCCGTGAGCTGGACGAGCAGTCCAATGCCGTGGCCAACGCCTGGCTGGCCGACGGCCTCGCGTCCGGCGACTGCATCGGCATCCTGTGCCGCAATCACCGCTGGCTCTTCCTCGCGGTCGCCGCCGCGGCCAAGGTCGGCGCCCGGACGTTGCTGCTCAATACCGACTTCGCGCCCCGGCAACTGCGCGACGTCTGTATCCAGGAGGGCGTGTCGCTACTTGTCCACGACGACGAGTTCGCAGCAAGGGTGCAGGACTACGAACCCCGGTTGGGCTACGTGCCGGCCTGGTCGGACGACGAGTCGTCTGATCAGCCTCGCTCGCTCGCCGCGGACGGTGATACGTCGCGACCGCCCCGGCCGGCCGGCCGTCAGGCGCTGGTCCTGCTGACCAGCGGCACGACCGGCGCACCCAAGGGGGCGCCACGTGACCTCGGGTTGTCCCTGGTGGCGCCCGGCGGCTTCTTGAGCAGGATCCCGTTCCGGGCGGGGCGAACGGCGTTTGTCGCCGCGCCGGCATTTCACGCCTGGGGGCTGCTCAGCGCGTCCATGGCGCTCGCCGTCGGCGACACGGTGGTGGTCCGCAGGCGCTTCGACCCGGTCGCGACGCTCGATGCGATCCACGAACACCACTGCGACGTACTGGCCATGGTGCCGGTGATGTTGTCGCGCGTGCTCGCCCTCGGCGAGGACGAGATCTGGCTGCGCGACGTCTCTTCGCTGCGCATCATCTGCCTCTCCGGATCTGCGCTCCCCCCGGACCTGGTCACGCGAACGCGCCAGGTGTTCGGCGACGTGCTCTTCAACCTCTACGGCTCTACCGAAGTGTCCTTTGCCGCCATTGCCACGCCGGACGATCTGCGCGAGGCGCCGACGACCGTGGGGCGTCCACCGCTCGGCGTGCGACTGCGGCTGTTCGACGCGCACGGCCGAGCGGTGCGCCCAGGCGATACCGGGCGGATCTTCGTCGGCAGCAGCTTTCAGGCGTCCGGCTACACAGGCGGCGGCGGCAAGGAAGTCATCGACGGGCTGATGGCCAGCGGCGACCTCGGCCATTTCGACCGGCACGGCCGCCTCTACATCGACGGCCGCGACGACGAGATGATCGTCTCCGGCGGCGAGAACGTGTTCCCGGCCGAGGTCGAAGACCTGCTCGCCTCGCATGACGAGATCGTCGAGGCCGCCGTGGTCGGTGTCGCCGACGCCGAATTCGGTCAGCGGCTTCGGGCATACGTCGTGCGCGCGCCGGGTTCGCGCCTTGACGAGGAGGCAGTACGCGGGTTCGTGCGGACCAACCTCGCGCTGTACAAAGCGCCTCGGGACGTCGTGTTCAGCGAGGCATTGCCGAGAAATCCGGCGGGCAAGGTCGTCAAGCGTGACCTGACCTGACTGCCGGAGGCTCGGCGACGCGCGCACTGGTGGGGCCGGAGGGAGTCGAACCCTCACTGGCACGGACCTAAACCGTGTGCCTCTGCCTGTTGGGCTACGGCCCCCCGCCGCTAGGAGCGTACGGCGCGCCCGCTCTGAGTCACGGGCACACCCGGCGATCTTCGGGTTCAGACGCCGAGGTCGCGGCGCAGCTTGGCGACGTGGCCGGTTGCCTTGACGTTGTAGAGGGCCTGCTCGACCTTGCCGGCCTCGTCGACGACGAACGTCGAGCGGATGACGCCCGTGACCTTCCGCCCGTACATGGTCTTCTCGCCGAACGCGCTGTACGCCTCGAGCGTCGAACGGGACGGATCCGACAGCAGCGGGAACGTGAGGGCCTCGGCGTCGCGGAACTTCGCGAGCTTCTCCGGCTTGTCGGGGGAGATGCCCACCACGGCGAAGCCGGCGTCGTTGAGCTCGCCGAGGTTGTCGCGGAAGTCACACGCCTGCTTGGTGCATCCCGGCGTTGAGGCGGCCGGGTAGAAGTACACGACGACCTTGCGGCCGCGGAAGTCGCCCAGCGAGACGTCCTTGCCGTCGGCGTCGGGGAGGGTGAAGGGCGGCGCTGTGTCGCCGGGAGTCAGACGGGCCATGCCGCTAGGCTTTCACGGATCATCGGATCGGTGCACTGGGGTCGAGGGGACCGTGGAATGGCTGCGAACCGGACGGCTGACGACATTCAGCGCGACATCGAGCAAGCACGCACATCGCTCGCGACGACCGTCGATCAGCTCGCCGAACGCACCAGCCCCAAGCGGATGCTGAACGACGCCAAGCAGAACCTGATCGCCAAGGCGCAGACTCCTGCCGGCAAGGCGGTTGTCGGGGGCGCCGGAGCCCTGGTCGCGTTGCTGGTGGTCCGCCGGTTCCGTCGGCGTCACCGCAGAACCTGAACGACGGGTGACGTCCGGGTTGCCGGAAGGTTGCCGCTAGTCTCCTGCCGTGGTATGCATTTCGTCTGACTCCGCGCGACAACGCGTTCTACGACATGTTCACCGACGCCGGGCGAAATGTCGCCGAAGCGGCCGACCTGCTCGCGGGGTTGATGGATCCGAACGCCAATCGCGAGGTCGTCGCCAAGGACCTGCGCGAGCGCGAGCACGTGGGCGACACAGTCACCCACCGCATCCTGCGCCAGTTGAACACGAGCTTCGTCACACCCTTCGATCGCGAGGACATCTACCGCCTCGCCGGTGCGCTGGACGACGTCGTCGACGCGATGGAGGCCGCTGCCGACTTCGTGGTGCTGACCGGGGTCGGCCGGCTGCCGTTGCTCATGGGCGATCAGATCTCGCTGCTGCGCCGCTCATCGGCCGAGACGGCAGAAGCCATGTCGCGGCTGCGAACCCTGCGTGATCTTGAGCCGTACTGGATCGAGGTGAATCGCCTCGAGAACGAAGCCGATCGTGTCTACCGAAAGTTGCTGTCAAAGCTGTTCAGTGGCGACTACGACGCCCTGGAGACACTGAAACTGCGCGAGGTCGCCGACCAGTTCGAAGAGGCCGCCGACGCGCTGGAGCACGTGGCACACGCGGTCGAGACCATCGCGCTCAAGGAATCCTGACGCGTGAGCGTCACCGCGCTGACCGTCGTCATCGTTTTCATCGCGCTCTTCTTCGACTACACGAACGGTTTCCACGACGCCGCCAACGCGATCGCCATCTCCATCTCCACGCGGGCCCTGACGCCGCGCATCGCGCTGGCGATGGCGGCGGTGGCCAACGTCGTCGGCGCGTTGATCTCGACGAAGGTCGCGACGACCGTGGGCTCGGGCATCATCGACGCACCGAGTGGACGCGCCGGCCTGGTGATCGTGCTTGCCGGCCTGGTCGGCGCGATCGTCTGGAATCTCGGGACGTGGTACTTCGGCCTGCCGTCGTCCTCGTCGCAGGCGCTGATCGGCGGCCTTGTGGGCGCGGCGCTCGCCGGCTCGGACGGCGTGAAGTGGGGTGCGATCGGCCACAAGGTCATCGTGCCGATGGTGACCTCGCCGGTGGCCGGCCTCGTGCTCGGCTACTTGTTCATGCTGGCCGTGCTGTGGATGTTTCAAAAGGCGAATGCCCACAAGGTGAGTCGTGGCTTCCGGTGGGCGCAGATCCTGTCGGGCGCCGGCATGGCCTTCGGACACGGCACGCAGGATGCGCAGAAGACGATGGGGGTCATCGCGCTGGCCCTGACGGTGTCCGGGCACCTTGCTCCGGACAGCGGGATTCCGACCTGGGTGATCCTCGCTGCTGCCGGGGCGATCTCGTTCGGCACCTACTCCGGCGGCTGGCGGATCATGCGAACGCTCGGCCGGCGCATCTTCTCGCTGTCACCGGCGAGCGGGTTCGCCTCGCAGACCGTGGCGAGTGGCGTCATGCTCACGACCTCCCAGCTCGGCCTGCCCGTGTCGACGACGCATGTGATGACGTCGTCGGTGATGGGGGTCGGCGCGACCCGGCGGTTCTCGGCGGTGCGCTGGGGCGTGGCGGGCAACATCGTCGTGGCCTGGGTGCTGACGATCCCGGCGGCCGCAGCGGTCGCCGCCCTGATCTGGGCGATCCTGAACCCGCTGCTCGACTGACCTGCTGCGCCGTCGGAGAGGATGATCGGGTGACCGGCTGGCAGTTCTGGATCGACCGCGGTGGCACGTTCACCGATATCGTCGCCCGCCGGCCCGACGGCGCTCTGGTCGCCCACAAGCTGCTCTCCGACAACCCGGCGCAGTATGCCGATGCGGCACTCGCCGGCATCCGGGCGCTGCTCGATCAGCGCGCCGACACCCCGATCCCGGCCGGCCTCGTCCGGGCGATCCGCATGGGCACCACCGTCGCGACGAACGCACTGCTCGAACGCACCGGTGATCGCAGCGCGCTGGTGATCACCCGCGGCTTCGGCGACGCGCTTCGGATCGGCTACCAGAATCGGCCGCGCATCTTCGACCGGCACATCGTGCTGCCCGATCCGCTCTACGAGCGGGTCATCGAGGTCGACGAGCGCGTTCGGGCCGACGGCACCGTGCTACGCACGCCCGACCTCGACGGCCTAGCGGCCGAACTGCGCCGCGCCCGCGACGACGGCATCGACGCGCTCGCCGTCGTCTGCCTGCACAGCCACCTGTACCCGGCGCACGAGCAGGCGATCGGCGAGCTGGCGCGCCGGATCGGCTTCGCTCAGGTGTCGCTCTCCAGCGAGGTGAGTCCGCTGATGAGGGTGGTGCCGCGCGGCGACACGACCGTCGTCGACGCGTACCTGTCGCCGGTGCTGCGCCGCTACGTCGAACAGGTGGCCGCGCAGACCCGCGGGGTGCGCCTGCTGTTCATGCAGTCCAACGGCGGGCTCACCGAGGCGCAGCACTTCCGCGGCAAGGACGCGATCCTGTCCGGCCCGGCCGGCGGGATCGTGGGCATGGTGCGGATGTCGCAGCTCGCGGGTTTCGAGAAGTCGATCGGCTTCGACATGGGCGGCACGTCCACCGACGTCTCGCTGTTCGCCGGAGCGTACGAGCGGGTGCTGCACGCCGAGGTCGCGGGCGTGCGGCTGCGCGCGCCCATGCTCGACATCCACACCGTTGCTGCCGGTGGCGGCTCGGTCCTGCATTTCGACGGCAGCCGCTACCGCGTCGGCCCCGATTCGGCCGGGGCCGAGCCCGGCCCGGCGTGCTACCGCAATGGCGGCCCGCTGACCGTGACCGATGCGAACGTGATGCTCGGCCGGATCCAGCCGGCGCACTTCCCGAGCGTGTTCGGCCCGCACGGCGACGAGGTACTCGACGCGGACGTGGTGCGGCACCGCTTCGGCGACCTCGCGAACCGCATCGGCGACGGCCGCTCGCCCGAGCAGGTCGCAGCGGGCTACCTGCAGATCGCCGTGGCCAACATGGCCAACGCCGTCAAGCGCATCTCGGTACAGAAGGGCCATGACGTCACCGACTACGCGCTGACCACGTTCGGCGGAGCCGGCGGCCAGCACGCCTGCGCGGTGGCCGACTCCCTCGGCATCAGCACCGTGCTCGTCCCGCCGATGGCGGGCGTCCTGTCCGCGCTCGGCATGGGTCTGGCCGACATCACCGCGATGCGCGAGGGTGCGGTCGAGGCGCCGCTGGAGCCGGCCGCACTCGGCCGTCTGGACGAGGTCGCCGACGCACTCGAAGCGAGCGCCCGGGCCGAACTCGCCGACGAGGACGTGCCCGCCGAACGGATCCGGGTGGCCCGCAAGGCGCACCTGCGCTACGACGGCACGGACACCTCCGTCGCGGTGCCGCTACGCGATCTGGCCACGATGGTCGCCGACTTCGAGGCTCGCTACCGGCAGACCTATTCGTTCCTGCTCGAGCGGCCGCTCGTCGTCGAGGCGGTGTCGGTCGAGGCCACCGGCGTCACCGACCAGGCCGAGCTTCCCGCGCTGCACGAGGCCACCGGCGCGTCCGCAGCCGAGACGGTGCGCCTCTACGCGGGTGGCCGCTGGCGGGACGCGATGCTGCACGAGCGCGCGCAACTGCGAGCGGGCGATGCCGTGCTCGGTCCCGCAATCATCGCCGAGCCGAACTGCACCACAGTGGTCGACGACGGCTGGCGGGCCACGGTGACCGCGCACGGGCACCTGCTCGTCGAGCGGGTGTCCGCCCGCGCGGCCCCTGACGTCGGCACCGAGGCCGACCCGGTGCTGCTCGAGATCTTCAACAACCTGTTCATGTCGATCGCCCAGCAGATGGGTGCCGCGCTGGAATCGACCGCGCAGTCGGTCAACATCAAGGAACGCCTCGATTTCTCCTGCGCATTGTTCGACCCGGACGGCAACCTGATCGCGAATGCGCCGCACATGCCGGTACATCTGGGCTCGATGGGCACGACGGTCAAGGAGGTCATCCGCCGCCGCGCCGGCACCATGCGCGCCGGTGAGGTCTACGCCGTGAACGACCCGTACCACGGTGGGACGCATCTGCCCGACATCACCGTCGTCACGCCGGTCTTCGACCGCGACGTGATCCTCTTCTACGTCGCGTCACGGGGGCACCACGCCGAGATCGGCGGCCTCACGCCCGGTTCGATGCCGGCCGCGAGCCGAGACGTGCACGAGGAGGGCGTCCTGTTCGACAACTGGCTGCTCGTCGCCGACGGGCGCCTGCGCGAGGCCGAGACGCTGCGCCTGCTGGCCGAGGCGCCCTACCCGTCGCGCAACCCGGCCACCAATCTCGCCGACCTTCGTGCGCAGATCGCGGCGAACCAGCGCGGCGTCGCCGAGGTCGCCCGGATGATCGACCACTTCGGCCTCGACGTCGTCCAGGCCTACATGCGCCACGTCCAGGACAACGCCGAGGAGGCCGTACGCCGGGTGATCGACGCCCTCGACGACGGCGCGTACCGCTATGAGATGGATTCGGGTGCGGTCATCGCGGTGCGAGTCTCGGTCGATCGGGCCGCGCGGTCGGCGACGATCGACTTCGCCGGCACGTCGCCGCAACTCGACACCAACTTCAACGCGCCCTCGTCGGTCGCCACCGCGGCTGTGCTCTACGTGTTCCGGACGCTGGTCGATGACGACATCCCGCTCAACGACGGGTGCCTGCGCCCGCTGCGGATCGCCATCCCGTCCGGGTCGATGCTCTCGCCCGTTTACCCGGCGGCGGTGGTGGCTGGCAATGTCGAGACGTCGCAGGCGATCACCGGCGCGCTGTATGCCGCGCTGGGCGTCCAGGCCGAAGGCTCCGGGACGATGAACAACGTGACGTTCGGCAACGCGAGCCACCAGTACTACGAGACGGTCGGCTCCGGTTCGGGCGCCGGCGACGGCTTTTGCGGCGTGGCTGCCGTGCAGACCCACATGACCAATTCGCGGCTGACCGATCCCGAGGTGCTGGAATCGCGATTTCCGGTGCTGGTCGACGGGTTCGAGATCCGGCGCGGCAGCGGTGGTGCGGGACGCTGGCGGGGAGGCGACGGCGCTGTTCGCCGGATCCGGTTCGGCGAGGCGATGACGGTCAGCACGCTGTCCGGCCACCGTCGCGTCGCGCCGTACGGTCTGGCCGGCGGATCGCCCGGGGCGCTCGGCCGCAACCGGGTCGAACGGGCCGCCGGCGGTGAGGTGGCGCTGGCCGGCTGCGATTCGGTGGAGGTGATGCCCGGCGACGTGCTCGTCATCGAGACGCCCGGCGGCGGCGGGTACGGGCCGGGGGTGGCTGCTACGGTCTTTTAGGTAAGGCTTGCCTAATGATCGGATCGGCGGATGCTTCCCACCTTCGTCATCGGCCTTCGTGAAGGGCTCGAGGCTGCGCTGATCGTCGGCATCGTGGCCGCATTCTTGCGCCAGCGCGGGCGTAGGGACCTGCTGCGGTGGGTCTTCGTCGGCGTGGGCGCCTCGGTCCTGCTGTGCCTCGCCGTCGGCGTGCTGCTGCGCGTGCTGTCCCAGAACCTTCCGCAGCGCCAGCAGGAGGGCCTCGAGACGATCATCGGCGCGGTCGCCGTCGGCATGGTCACCTACATGGTCGTCTGGATGCGCCGGCACTCGCGCGACCTCAAGGGGCAACTCGAAGGAGCGGCCGCGGGCGCGCTGGCCGCAGGCTCGGGCTGGGCGCTCGTGGCGATGGCGTTCCTCGCCGTGCTGCGCGAGGGCTTCGAGACGGTCGTGTTCCTGCTGGCAGCGTTCAACGAGTCAGACAGCGGCGCGTCGGCGGGAGTCGGCGCGCTGCTCGGCGTCTTGCTTGCCGTTGTGCTGGGCTATGGCATCTACCGCGGCGGCGTCCGCATCAACCTCTCGAAGTTCTTCCGGGCTACCGGAGTCGTGCTCGTGCTGGTCGCGGCCGGGCTCGTGGTGAATGCGCTGCACACGGCGCACGAGGCCGGCTGGCTAGACATCGGCCAACAGCGCACCGTCGACCTCTCCGCGATCGTGCGGCCCGGTTCGGTGCAGGCGTCTCTGCTGACCGGCATGCTCGGCGTGCAGGATCATCCCGTCGTCATCGAGGTAATCGGCTGGCTGGCCTACCTGATCCCGGTCGGTCTCTATGTCGGGTGGCCGCCCGGGCGCAGGCTGGCCCACGCGGCGGTGGCGCGGTTCGCGCTTGCCGCGGGTGCCGTTGCCGTCGTCATCGGGGTCGTGCTCGTCGTGGTCATGCCCGAGCGGCCGCAGCCGAATCCGGTGACCCAGGGCGGTGCGATCACGGCGTCGGTCGTGTCGCGCGCCGGCGACCGGGCGGTCGTGCAGACCTCTGCGGGGGAGCAGTTCAGCGTCCGGCGGACCGCCGAGGTCAGCCACAACGGCTTGCCGGCCGACGTCTTCACCGGGACCAGGACGGGCGACGCCGCCGCCGGGCGCCTGGCCACGATCAGCTATACCGAGCTTGCCGCGCGCAACGGCGGACGCCTGCCGCTCGGCCTGCACCCCACCGGAGACACCGTTCCGGTCAGCTACTCGGCTCGTGACGAGGCGACGTTCTGGGTCGAGCCGCGAACTGGACGGGTCGTGGACGTGCTCCTGCGCGACACGGTGACGATGACAGCACGCCCGCCCGGCGGGCCGGTCTCGCTCGCGTCGATCGCCGACCGGACGACTGCCCTGCCCGCTGCCGACGCGCAGGCGGCCGCCCGGGCGGCCCGCCACGACGTGACCACGCTCGACGACCGGCGGACGCTGTCCGGCAGCGCAGTTGCGGTGCTGGTCATCGCCGGGCTCTTGCTTCTGACCGGCCTGCTGTACGCCCTCGCCGCGTGCCGGTCGGGCGATGCCGTGCGGCGGACGCAGAGCCCCTCTCCCGAACTGGCAGCTCGTTAGGTTAGGCTCACCTAACTTTTCGCCTTGACCGGGAGATGTCTGCATGAGCCCGAGGACTCACCGCGCCGCCCGAGCCGGAGCAGTACTGGCCGGCCTGGCAACACTGGCCAGCCTGGCCGCCTGCAGCAGCGACAAGCAGGCGTCACCGGCCGGGCCACCCGACGCAAGCGGCGACCCGCACACGGCCGTCGTCACCATCACGGCCGCCGACGGGTGCAAGAGCGACCAGGCCGGCTACGGCTCGGGCGGGCTCACCTTCAAGATCACGAACAAGGACGCGACGGGCGTCAGCGAGGTCGAACTCCTCGACGGCGAGCGCATCGTCGGGGAGAAGGAGAACCTGCCTCCGGGCTTCTCCGGCACGTTCGCGGTGAGCGTCAACCCCGGCGAGTACACGCTGTACTGCCCCGGCGCGAAGTCGGCCCGGACGACCCTTACGGTCACGGGCACCGCGACCTCGTCGGCCAGCACCGACACGCGCGCGCTGCTCGTCCAGGGCACCAGGAACTACGGCGCATACGTGACGCAGCAGGTCGGGTTCCTCGTTGCCGCGGTCAAGCCGCTGTCGGCGGCGCTGACGAAGGGCGACCTGTCGGCGGCGCGGGTCGCGTACGCCAAGGCGCGGCCGTTCTACGAGCGCATCGAGCCGGTTGCCGAATCGTTCACCACGGGCACCGTCGCGCTCGACCCGGCGATCGATGCCCGCGAGGGTGACGTTCCGGCGGCGAAATGGACCGGGTTCCACCGCATCGAGAAGGGCCTGTTCCAGGCGAAGAGCACCGCCGGGCTCGCACCGTACGGCACCGGGTTGCTGGCCGACACGGAGAAGCTGGCCACCCTGGTCAAGGGGCTCACCTACCAGCCGGCCGAGCTGGCGAACGGTGCGGTCGAGCTGCTGGACGAGGTGTCCAAGAGCAAGGTCACCGGCGAGGAGGAGCGTTACTCGCACATCGACCTGCTCGACTTCCAGGCCAACGTCGAGGGCTCCGAGCAGGCGTTCGCGAATCTGGCCCCGCCGCTGGCGAAGATCGACCCGGCCCTGGCCAACACGGTCACCGCCGCGTTCACCAAGGTCGACTCGCTGCTGGACAAGTACCGAAGCGCTACCCAGCCGTCGGGTTTCGTGCTCTACAGCGAGCTGTCCAAGCCCGACATCACGGCGCTGGCGCACGCGGTGCAGGCGATCGCCGAGCCGCTCTCGCGAGTGGCGAGCAAGGTCGTCAATGCCTGACGCGCGCGACCCGTCCGATGATCTGGTCGATAGTCGACCGGAGGGCTCTGCTGATCACGAACGAGACAGCACCGTGACCGGCACGAGCCGCCGGCGCTTTCTCGGCGGAGCGCTCGGCGCTGCCGGGATTCTCGCCGCGGGCAGCGGCGGATACGGCATCGCCCGGGCGACCGCCGCGCCGGCGGCATCGCCGCACGCCGCACCGGTCCCGTTCTACGGCGAGCACCAGGCCGGCATCGCCACCCCGGCGCAGGACCGGTTGGCATTCGCGGCCTTCGACATCACGAGTGTCGACGTCCAGGCCGTACGGGCACTTCTCGGCTCGTGGTCGGCGGCCGCGGCGCAGATGGCCGCCGGGCTGCCGGTGGGTGCGGTCGAGACCGTGCCGCAGGCGCCGCCGATCGACACCGGCGAGGCGCTCGGCCTCGAACCTGCGCAGCTGACCGTCACCGTCGGCTTCGGCCCGTCACTGTTCGACGCGCGATTCGGCCTCGCGCGCCGCCGGCCCGCGGCGCTCGCCGACCTACCCGGGTTTCCGAACGATGTCCTCGACCCCGCCCGCAGTGGCGGCGACCTGTGCGTGCAGGCCTGCTCGAACGATCCGCAGGTGGCCTTTCACGTCATCCGCAACTTTGCCCGGATCGCGCGCGGCACGGCGGTCATGCGCTGGTCGCAGCTCGGGTTCGGCCGCACGTCCTCCACGTCGAGTTCGCAGGCCACGCCGCGCAACCTGATGGGCTTCAAGGACGGTACGAACAACATCAAGTCCGAGAGCGCCACCGATCTCGCGGGCTTCGTGTGGGTCGGTGACGAGACCGACCAGCCGTGGATGCGCGGTGGCAGCTATCTGGTCGCCCGGCGCATCCGGATGCTCATCGAAGCCTGGGACGCGGACTTCCTCGCCGACCAGGAGAACGTCATCGGACGGGTCAAAGTCAGTGGGGCGCCGCTGTCCGGCCAGGTCGAGTTCGACACGGTCGACCTTGCCGCGAGGAGCAAGAACGGCCCGGTGATCCCGTCCGATGCGCACATCCGGCTGGCCGCTCCGGCAACCAACAGCGGCGAGAAGATCCTGCGCCGCGGTTACTCGTTCACCGACGGCATCGACCAGGTCACCGGCCAGCTCGACGCCGGATTGTTCTTCATCGCCTACCAGAAGGATCCGCGCCGGCAGTTCGTGCCGATCCAGGCCCGCCTGGCCGCGCATGACGCGCTGAACGAGTACGTCAAGCACACGGGCAGCGCCCTGTTCGCCGTGCCGCCCGGGGTTAGCGCGGCGGGGGATTGGTTCGGCAAGTCCCTGTTCGCCTGACCCGGCAGGTCGGAACACCGGCGTGGTGTTGGGCCAGATCAGCCCGCATCGGCGGGAGAATTCGCGACGTGAGCGCTGAGCCGGGGGCGAGCCCACTGTTCGAGATCCGTGTGCATGGGGTGTCCGGCACGCCGCCGGAGGACATGCTCCAGGTGCCGAATGTGGTGCGGGTGGCCGGTGATTCTGCCGCAGGCTTCTACCAGGCGGCGACGGCCAGCACCGCGCATCCCGATCTGGCGCAGGCAGATCCGGTCGAGGCGTACTCGTGGAGCGGTCTCACCTCGGGCGGCAAGTGGCGCGCGCTGTGGCTGCTGCTGGTGCCGTTCATGCTGGTCAATGTCGCCTACTACGCCGGCTCGGCACCGTTGTCCGGTCGCGGGCGCGCGAGGCGCTTCCACGCGATGACGCTGCGCCTGCTTGCCCTGTCGATGACGTTCACGTTCGTCCTCGGAATTGTCTCGGTGTCGATGGATCTGGTCGCCTGGCAGTACCTGCGGCCCGGGCGCGACGTCACGCAGCCGCTGCTGAAGTGGTTGCGCTGGGAGTGGCTCAACCTCCCGCGCCGCCAGGTCGTGGTCGCAAGCGCGATCCCGGTCGCGACGGTCGGCCTGCTGTGGTGGCTCGCGCGCCAGACCTGGGCGCGCACCGAGCGCACCTCCGTGCCGGACGGGCAGGCGCCGACGCCGGCCGACACCCCGCTCGCCGACCGCGCGATGTTCAACGGCCGCGGACCGGTGCGCAAACTGCGGGCGGTGCACGTCGCCGGCGGTTTCGCGCTGATCGCGGCGATGTTGCTGATGCCCGCGTGGCATCGCCACGGTGACTCGTTGTGGCGGGCAGCCGGGCGAGGCGGTCTGCTCGGTCTGCTCACCGTGCTCGTCGTCGCGCTGCTGCTACTCGTCGTCGTGCTGGCCTGCCTGCCGTCGATGACCGATCGCACACGTCCGGACGAAATTCGAACATCCGAGTTCGACATCTATACGTTCCTGCCGTGGATCGCGTTGGCCATCACCATCGGTTGCGCCGCGTTTCTCTGCTTCTCCGGCGCATTCGGGACGGCATGGCCCGATGCCGAGACATCGGGCGGTTTCACCGGCTATTCCGACGTCATCGTGTGGTTGTTCGCGATTCAAGTGCTGCTGGTCGTTGCCTCGGCGGTTGCGTGCTGGCTGCAGCGCAAGGAGGACGAGCAGGCAGCGTGGGCGGGCTTCGCGCCGTTCGTACTCGCGGCCACGGGCTGGCTGATCGCCGGCGGATTCTCTGCCGCGCTGACGCTCGCCGTGGCGCGCGTGCTCGGGTCGCCGACCGCGTTCAACCGCGTGAATTCGGCGCGCGACCTGATCGTGCCCACTCCGTACCTCTGGTCGTCGGCGGTCGCACTCGGCGCAGCGGCGCTGCTGATCCCGGCGATCGGTTGGCTGTTGTGGCGCTGGCATCAGTCGGCGGCCGAACTGCGTGCGCACCTACCGGCCTGCTATACGACGGTGCAGCAAGAAACTGACGAGACCGATCGTCGCGTACGGATCGGCGTGATCGCGCGGCAATGGGGCCGGGCACGCCTCACTGATCGGGCGATGCCGGTCGTCGCGCTCCTACTCTGTGGCACGCTCGCGCTGGTTGTCGCGGCGGCGATCGGCTACATCATCAGCCACGACTGGATCCTCGAGCACCTGTCCTGGGCCGTGACCCTCGGGGTGTTCGCGATGGCCGGACTCGCCGGCCTGTTGATCGTTGTCGGACGGCGTGCCTACTCTGATCAAGCCGAGCGACGGACCATCGGAATCCTTTGGGATCTCGGCACATTCTGGCCGCGGGCGGTGCATCCGCTGGCACCGCCGTGCTACGGCGAGCGAACCCTTCCCGATCTGCTGCGGCGCATCGAGTACCGCCGGGCGGTCACCGCCGGTGCCCCGGGCGCGATCGTCCTTTCGTGCCACTCGCAGGGAACGGTGATCGGCGCGGCGACGGTGCTGCAACTCGATGCCGGCCAGGCCGGGTCGGTCGGTCTGCTGACCTACGGTTCTCCCTTGCGCCGCCTGTACGCGCGGATCTTCCCCGCATACTTCGGCGTGCCCGCACTGCAACGGATCGACGCTGCGCTTTCGTCGCGCTGGCTGAATCTGTACCGCTCAAGCGACCCGATCGGCGGCTACGTCTTCATCGATCGCTTCGGTCACGAGGGGCCGAGCGACCACCTGGACTGGTGGCTCGTCGACCCGGCGTTCGAGCGTCCGCCCGGTGACGGGTCCTGGCCACCGACGCGCGGACACAGCGACTACTGGGCCGACCCCGCTTATCAGGACGCGGTGCAAGCCCTGGCCGTGCGGTTCCAGCACGACTGACGGCGCCCGTTTCGCGCTGCGGTGGTGGGTTCGGCAGACTGCACGCCATGAGCGCGCCGCTGTCGAACTACGCCAACGAGATCTACCTGCAGGGACTCGCTGATGTGCGGCCGGCGTTCACCACAGACGTTGTCGCGCTGGAGGAGTCCGCGCGATCGAGGATGTCGCTGCGGCCAATGGCGACGGTCCGCGCTGGTTTCAGCTTTACTGGCCGAACGATCCGGACGTCTGTGCGAGTTTCCTGGACCGCGCCGGGCGTGCGGGCTTTCGCACCTTGGTCGTCACGCTCGACACCTGGCTGCTCGGCTGGCGTCCGCATGACCTCGATCAGTCCTACCTGCCGTTCATCCGCGGCACCGGTCTGGCCGTCTACTTCTCCGATCCCGTCTTCCGCGCCGGCCTGGCGAAAGCTCCCGAAGACGATCTGATGGCTGCCTTGGCGCGCTGGTTGCCGATGTTCGCCGGGACCGATAAGTCGTGGACTGATCTGGCGTTCCTGCGCGAGCACTGGAACGGTCCGATCGTGCTCAAGGGCATCCAGCACGCCGACGACGCTCGCCGTGCCGCGGACGAAGGCATGGACGGCATCATTGTGTCGAACCACGGCGGTCGGCAGGTCGACGGCGCAATCGGTTCACTGGACGCGCTGCCCGCAATCGCCGCGGCGGTAGGGGATCGGCTGACCGTGCTGTTCGACTCCGGCGTGCGTACCGGGTCGGATGTGCTCAAGGCGATCGCGCTCGGTGCGCGGGCCGTGCTGCTCGGTCGTCCCTACGCCTACGGGCTCGCGCACGGCGGGCAGGACGGCGTGCGTCACGTGGTACGAAGCGTCCTTGCTGATGTCGATCTGGCTATGGCCTTGTCGGGCCATCGCAGCCTCGACGAGCTGACGCCCGAGTCGCTGGCGCGGCGCCCGTAGGTTCTGTTTCGCCGGTAGCTTCTGTTGCGCCGACGATTTCCTTGCTGCATAGGCACTTGTGGCCACCGCTGGCTGATTGCCGCCGCCAGCCGCCGCACGTTGCTTCCGCGGCGCCGGCCAGCGGCCGCGGTGTTTCCGCGGTCGCCCGCCAGCCGCCGCACGTTTCAGCGGCCCGGCCGGCCGCCGCACGTTGCAGCTTGATCATCTCTGGTGTAGCCGCCTCTCGTGACAGCCATGGCAGAGACGATCAACGTCGGGCCAGTTTCGCCTTATGCTGTAGGCGAACTCGCGTTGCCGACCAATGATCAACACCAATAGACTCGTACGCATGTTCGACAGCGTGGTCAGCGTCTCGCCGGCCAGCCACGCCCTCACACAGCTCACCGACGCCGTCGACGAACTAATCGCGCTCGACCTGTCCCAACTCCACCGCGACGAACTGCTCGACCTGCTCCGCGGCCTGGAAACCCAACGCCACCGCCTCCCCGTGGCCGATCACCACCTCATCACCGAACTCGACCAACGTGGCACCGCCGGCGAAATGGGCGCACGCGACACCCGCACCCTGCTACGCGAAATCCTGCGCCTGTCCCCGCACCAGGCCAAGGCCCGCGCAAAACAGGCAGTCGATCTCGGCCCCCGCACCAGCATCACCGGCCAACCCCGGCCGCCACTGTTTCCCGCCGTAGCCGCCGCCCAAGCCGCCGGCGACATCTCGATAGAGCATGCCAAGGTGATTACGGATGCAGTCGACGCGTTGCCGGCCGCAGCGCAGGCCGAGCACGCTGCAGCAGTCGAGCAGCGGCTTGTGGTGGAGGCGCAGCGGTTCGATCCGGTGCAGTTGGCCACCCTGGCCCGGCGGATCAGCGCCCACCTCGACCCCGACGGCGTGCTGACCGCCGACGCCGACCACCAGCGCCGCCGCAGCGCCACCCTGCACGCCAACCACGACGGCTCCGGTGAACTCTGCGCGCATCTGAGCCCGGCCGCGCTCGCGGTGTGGCAGGCCGTGCTCGACCCGCTCGCCGCGCCGGCTCCCACCGCGGACGGGTCCGACCTGCGCAGCCCGGCCCAACGCCGCCACGACGCGTTGCTCGACGCCGGCCAACGCCTCCTACGCTCCGGCGCCCTGCCCGCCGCCGGTGGCGTCCCCGCCACCGTCATCATCACCATGACCCTGCGCGAACTGGAAACCCGCGCAGGCTTCGCCGCCACTGCCCACGGCGGCCTGCTGACCATCGACGACGCCCTGCAGTTGGCCGACCAAGCCCACGCCATCCCCACCGTGCTGAACAACACGGGCGCGGTGCTCGCCTACGGCCGCACCCGACGCCTGGCCAGCCCCAGCCAACGCCTCGCCCTCACTGCCCGCGACCGCGGCTGCTCGTTCCCGTGCTGCGACGTCCCGGCATCCTGGTGCGAAGCGCACCACGTCATCCCCTGGGCCAACGGAGGGCGGACCGACCTCACCAACCTGACGCTGCTCTGCGGTTACCACCACCGCGAATTCCAACAACGCGGCTGGACGATCACTATGCAAGACGGCCTTCCCTGGTGGACACCCCCACCGCGGATCGACCCCACCCGAACACCACTGCGAAACACGATGCACCTCACGGGCGTCCCGTGACCAGCAACCAGTCGCGCGCTCAGCGGCAAGAAGGACAGAGGGCACGGGTCGGCTGCTATGGTGCGCCGTCCGCTCGGGCGGGTCGGCTGAGTTGTGCCTCAGGTTGCCGCGGCTGCGATGATCGCTGCCAGCCGGCCGAGGCCCTCATCGATCCGCTCCGGCGCGATGGCGCCGTAGCCGATGACCAGTCCGTGCTGTGCAGGCGAGTTGGCGCAGAAGAGTGCAAGGTTCTCGACCCGGACGCCCGCGTCACGAGCCTGTCGCACGACGCCGGCAACATCGAGGCTCACGCCTGCGGCGACGCGCGTACACAGATGAAGTCCAGCCGAGGACGGCACGACGTCGAGCCATTGCGCGAAGTCGGATTCGAGGCGGGATGCAATGTGGCCGTGCCGGGCCGCGTACTTGCGCTTTGCGAGCCGCACGTGGCGCGCCAGGTGACCGTCATCGATGAACCGCGCGAGCGCGGCCTGGGTGCTGAATTCGCCATGACGGTCCGTGAGCTGCTTTGCGCTGCGCAGCGCCGTCTGCAAGGAGGCCGGAGCCACCAGGAATCCGACACGCAGCAGTGGCAGCATCGTCTTGGAGAACGAGCCGACGTAGATGACGTGGCCGTTGCGGTCGAGGCTTTGCAGCGGCTCGAGCGGCCGGTCGGAGAATCGGAATTCGGAGTCGTAATCGTCTTCGATGATCGCGGCGCGATGACGCTCGGCCCATTCGAGCAACGCCGCGCGCCGCCCCAGCGACATCGGCGTACCGAGCGGGAACTGGTGCGACGGCGTCGTGTACACGAGCCGCGCTCCGTTCGGAATGGCCGACACGTCGATGCCCTCATCGTCGACCGGCACGCCGACGACGCGGGCTCCGAGCGAGCGGAACAGCAGGCGGGCGTGCTGGTATCCGGGCTCTTCGACGGCCACGCACGCACCCGGTTCGATCAGCACCCGGCCGACGATGTCGAGGGCCTGCTGCGCGCCCTGGGTGACCAGAACGTCCTCGGCCGATGCGCGCACCGAGCGTGAGACCCCGACGTAGCGGGCGATGGCGGCACGCAGGCCGGGGTGACCGGCCGCGAGGTCATAGCCCGTCGATCGGATTGCTGACGACCGCAGTTCGCCGGCAACGAGGCGGCGCCACGTCTCGAGCGGGAACAGCCCGCTGTCGGGTATGCCGACCTGGAAGTCGAATTCCGATTCGGCTGAGTCCTCGGCGTCCGCGGGATCGATCGCGCGCCACAGCGGACGGGGACGTACGCCGCCGCGCGGCGCAGTGCGCGACCGGTACCGGCTGACCGGCTCGGAGCACACGAAGGTGCCGGCGCCGACCTGGCTGGTCAGGAATCCGTCGGCGGTGAGCCGGTCGTAGGCAGCGGTGACGGTATTGCGCGAGACGGCCAACCGGCGCGCCAGTTCGCGCGTGGGTGGCAGGCGCTCGCCGCGGCGCAGTCGCCCGTCCAGGATGGCGTCGAGCAACTGCCGGTAAATGCGATCGGCGAGGTCTCCGCGGCCGGCCAGGCTGACGTGGAGATCCATCCGAGGCACCCTACATTGGCCCAATTGAATTCGCCGAAATTGGATCTTATGGATAGCCAATCGGCTCCGTAGCGTTGCCGTGTCGGACCAAAACGGATCGGAGGCATCACTATGGACGCTCGCATGGATGTCGGCGCAGTGGCACCGGCCGCGTACCGGGCGATGGCCGGCCTCGACGCGTTCGTTCGCGACTGCTCACTGCCCAAGCCGCTGGTGGAACTGGTGCGGTTGCGCGCGAGCCAGATCAACGGCTGCGCCTACTGTGTCGATATGCACAGCACCGACGCGAAGGCGGCGGGTGAGACCGACTCGCGGCTGTTCGCCGTTGCGGCCTGGCGCGAAGGTCCCTTCTTCACCGAGCAGGAGCGCGCTGCGCTTGCCCTCACCGAGTCCATGACGCGGCTGTCCGAAGGCGGCGACCGGGTGCCTGACGACGTATGGGCGCTGGCCGTCAAGCACTTCGACGACACCGAATTGGCCGCCCTGGTTACCGCGATCGCGACGATCAACGCGTGGAACCGTTTCGGTGTGGCCACGCGTCTGGTCCCGGAGTCGTACCAGCGATGAGTTCCGTTCTCGACGACGCATACGTCCGACTGCACGCCACCGGACCGGAATGGGGCGGCAATCTCACGAACCACGGCCCAATGGCGGCTGAAGTCATGGTGCGGCGCGGGTACGGCGACGGCGTCGATGGATGGGTCGATTCATACATGCGTCGCCTCGACGATCTGCCAGCCGCCACCGAAGCGATCGGCGACGACACCTGGCCGGCAGCCCTTGGCAACGGCCGCATCGGAGACTGGACCGCCTATCTCACCAGGCAGATCAGCGAGCGACCGTGGCAGGACGCCCTGTGCATCTGGTGGCCGCGGCTGCTGCCCGGAATCGCCGCCGGCGCCACGCACGGCGTCATCCGGGTCGGACACGCAGTGCGCACCCTGCTCGCCGAGGCCGATGCGAGTTCCGCAGCGGTCGCCGAGTTGGCGCATGGATTTGCCTTCTGGGCGGCTCGTTCGCGCGCCGTACCCGGGGCGGGCACGCCCGTGGGCCGCCTCGGCCCCGGCGATGCCCTGGACGAGATTCCCCATATCCCTGAACAGGACGGCCCGATCGCCGGGCGTCTCGGCCGGCTCGCCGACCTCGCCGGGTGGCCCGCCTCGGTCCAGGCGCTACGCCGGGCCGTTAGCGCCGAAGACGCGCGCACCCGGCTCGCCGAACTCGTCGACGCCGCGACGCTGCGCTACCTCTACTACGGGCACGGCAGTCCGGTGCTGCTGATCCACACGGCCACCGCCCCCAACGCCGTGCTGCACACCCTGCCCGCGCTGCCCGAGCGGCTGTGGGCGCCGAGCCTCTCGGCTGCCTGGGCCGCCAGCGCAGCGATCACCGCCACGTACGCGCCTGCGCAGGCGGCGGCGCGCGACGACCTGCCCGCCGCGCCCTCGGGCGACGACGCTCGTCACGACGTGCTGGAACGGTCGGTCGCACATGCCGACGAGCACGTCATCAAGTTCGCCGACACCGCCGCGGAAGTGTACGAGCGCACCAAGGACCCTGACGCGCTGGCGGCATCCATCCACGCGTCCGAGCTGATCGCGCCGGCCCGTTGATGCTCAGCTGACTCACAACCAACCCTCAGATAGCGATCAGGTCGCCGTCGCCCACTCGTATTAGTAAACGAAAACGTGTGGGGGTTGATGGCAATGGAGCAAACGCCGCTCGGTTCAGGTCCGCAGTGGGGCGACCCGAGCATTTACGGCCAACCGGTCGGGTCGGCTGGGCCAGCCCAGCCGGTCGGGCCGACTGGGCCGACTGGGTCGGCTGCGCCCACTGGGCCAGCCCAGCCGAGTGGGCCGATGTGGCCCGCCCAGCCGAGTCCTGCCCGGCACGGCCGTCGCCTGGCGGCGGGCGCGCTCGCCCTCACCGCCGCCCTTGCGGTCGGGTTCGGCGTCAGTACCGTGACCGGCGGCGGCACGAGTGTCCTGCCCGGTCAGGGCCAGGCAGGTAATGGCGGCTCGAACGCCGCGCCGGCTGCTGCAGATGCGATGGCGGGGCTCGCCACGTCCGCGCAGCAGGTGGGAGTCGTCGACATCGTCACCTCGCTGAAGTACCAGGGGGCTGAGGCTGCCGGCACCGGCATGATCCTCACCTCCTCGGGCGAAGTGCTGACGAACAACCACGTGGTCAACGGGGCCACCAGCATCAAGGTCACGGTGGTCAGCACCGGCAAGACCTACGACGCGACCGTCGTGGGCACCGATCCGACCGAGGACGTAGCCGTGGTGCAGTTGCAGGACGCGTCCGGGCTGCAGACCGCCAAGACCGGCGACTCGTCGTCGGTGTCGGCGGGCGACGCGGTAACCGCAGTCGGCAACGCGGGCGGTCGTGGCGGCACGCCGAGTGCGGCCGCGGGCAGCGTCCTCGCCACCGGCCAGTCGCTGACCGCGAGCGACGAGAACGGATCGAACGCGGAGACGCTCTCGGACATGATCGAAACCGACGCCGACGTGCAGGCCGGTGATTCGGGCGGGCCGCTGTACAACTCGGCGGACAAGGTGATTGGCATGGACACCGCGGCATCAAGCGGGTCCAACGTCGGCCAGCCGGACGCCTATGCCATCCCGATCAACCGTGCCCTGTCGATCGCCGCGCAGATCGAGTCGGGCCAGGAGTCGAGCACGATCCACATCGGCACGCCGGCGTTCCTCGGCGTCGGGCTGCAGGACTCCTTCAACGGTGTTGTGATCGCAGATGTCGCCGACGGGTCGCCAGCCGCGCAGGCCGGCCTCGCGTCCGGCGACGTCATCACCGCGCTCGGCGACACGAGCATCGACTCCGCGCAGGCGTTGTCGAGCGCCATCGCCGCGCACGAGCCCGGCGACCACGTCACGGTCACCTGGACGGACTCGGCCGGCCAGTCGCACAGCGCGTCGGTGACCCTCGCCGCCGGCCCGGCCGACTGACCAGTCGCAGCGCTGCGACAAACCCGCGACCGTCCACTGTGGACGGTCGCGGGTTTGTCGTCTGACGGGCGGATCTTCGCGCGCCGTTTCCCCTCAATTGCGGTGCCTTGTGGTGGGTGGGCAGTTGAGTGGTGGGTGGGCAGTTAGAAGTGCCCACCTGCGGCGTAAGTGCCCACCTGCGGGCGTAGTCGCCACGGTTTCCCGCACCTCGTCGTCCACGATCGCGGCGTACGGTGAGGAGTGGTCGGCATCCGGCGATGGCTCGTCGTGCTGTGCGGCGTGCTGGTCCTGATCGCGATGCCGGCCGCGATCAGTGCCTGGCCGGTGCACCAGAGCACCATCCCGGCCGGTGAGCTGCTCTCCCGGATCACGCACTCGCAAGCAGCGGCCTACTCGGGATTCGCCGAGTCGTCCGGAGGGCTCGCGTTGCCTGTCACCCGGCAACTCAGTTCGGTCGGTGACCTGTTCGGCGGCTCCACGAAGATGCGCGTGTGGTGGCGGGCCCCGTCGGAATGGCGCGTCGACACGATCACCTTCTTCGGCGAATCCGATGTGCACACCACCCGCCGCGGCAGCTGGACCTGGGACTACGAGGACAACCGCGCCACCTTCACCGGCCCGGGCACAGCGGTCGCCGTGCGCCTGCCCATCTCGGGCGACCTGCTGCCGCCGAATCTCGGCCGCAGGCTGCTCAGCGAGGCGACGCCCGGCGAGATCGCGCGGCTACCGTCGAAACGGATTGCCGGTCGCAGCGTGCCCGGCCTTCGCCTCACGCCGCACTCGCCGGTGTCGACGATCGGGCACGTCGACGTGTGGGCCGACCTCGCGAGCGGACTGCCCGTGCGCGTGGACGTCTACGGCAAGTCGCCCGGTGGCCCGGTGCTGTCGAGCAAGTTCCTCGACTTCTCCCCGCGGACGCCACCGGCAGCCACCATTGCCTTCACCCGCCCACGCCAGTCGCACGTGCGCATCCAGAACCAGCCGGACATCGCAGCCGCGATCGACCAGTTCAGTGCGCAGACCCCGCCCGCCGAGCTCGCCGGTCTGGCGCGCAACCGGTCGCTGCCGTCGTTGGGCTCGATCGGCATCTACGGCGTCGGCGTCACCGAGCTGGCAGCTGCGCCACTGCCCGACCGGCTCTCGTCCTCGCTGAACACCGAACTCGCGGGCGTGGCGATCAAGACGACGGCCGGACTCGCAATGACGATCGGGCCGCTGAGCCTGCTGCTGACCAATCCCGACCCGTTCGGCGCGTCGTGGCTGCTGACCGGCACGGTCACGCCGGAGACACTCGCGCGCGCGGCGACGCAGCTGCCACCGAGTGTGGTGTTCCGCTGATGATCACGACGCGCGGGCTCACGAAACGGTTCGGCTCGGTGCTTGCCGTCGACGGTGTCGACCTGGAAGTGCGCGCGGGCGACGTCTACGGATTCCTCGGCGCGAACGGATCGGGCAAGACCACGACGGTTCGATTGATCCTCGGCCTCGTGCTCGCCACCTCGGGTGAGATCGACCTGTTCGGCGAACGGATGCCGAAGGCGGCCCTGCGAGTGTTGCCCCGCGTCGGGGCTCTCGTCGAAGGCCCGGCGGCGTATGGGCATCTGTCCGGCCGGGCGAACCTGATGCTGTACGACGCGAGTGGCAAGGGGCGGCCGCGACGGACGAGGCAGGCGCGGGTCGACGACGCTCTCGCGACGGTCGGGCTCGGCGGCGTGGGCCGGCGGCCGGTGAAGGCGTACTCGCTGGGCATGCGCCAGCGGTTGGGCCTGGCGGCCGCGCTGCTCGCCGAGGCCGAATTGCTCGTCCTCGACGAGCCGACGAACGGCCTTGATCCGCAAGGCATTCGCGAGATCCGCGAACTCATCCTGCAACTGCACGGGGCGGGAACCACGGTGTTCCTGTCGAGTCACCAGCTTGCCGAGGTCGAGCAGATGTGCACCCGCGTCGGCGTCCTCGATCGAGGCCGGCTCGTCTTGCAGGACGACCTTGCGAAGCTGCGTCAACCCACCGGACGCACGATCGTTCGTACACCAGATGCGGGTTCAGCGGCCGCGTTGCTGGACGGACGGATCGAGCTGCGCGACGGTGACCGCCTGGTGGTACGCGGCGCGGACGCGGCGAGCCTCAACGCACTGCTGGTCGGCCACGGCATCCGGGTGAGCGAGCTCGCGGCCGAGCGGCGCACGCTCGAAGAAGTTGTGCTCGACGTGACCGGCCCCGGCTCTGACCGGGTGGACACGCCATGATCGCGATCGAACTGCGCAAGCTGTTCCGCCGGCCACGAACGTGGCTGACCATCGCGTTGCTGGATGCCCTGCCCACGCTGGTGGCAATCCTCATCGCGATCACGCATGTCGGCCCGCGTCCGGGCCAGGGTCCTGCGTTCCTTTCCGCAGTGCTGTCCAACGGGTCGCTGTTCGCCGTCGCTGCGCTCGCGATCGTCCTGCCGCTCTTCCTGCCGGTCGCCGTCTCGGTCATCGCAGGCGATGCCGTGGCCGGCGAGGCGCAGTCCGGGATGCTTCGCTACCTGCTCATCCGCCCGGTGGGCCGCACGCGGCTGCTCGTCGCGAAGCTGGTCGCCACATTCGCCTTCGTGGCCATCACGGTGGTGATCGTGGCGGGCACCGGGTATGTCGTCGGCCGGCTGCTGCTCGGCCACGGGTCGATTTCTGTCGCGGTGACAAGCGTGTCCGGCACATCGTTGAGCCCGGGCCAGATCGTGTGGCGCACGATCGTCACGATCGGCTACGTCGCGTTCTCGATGCTCGGCGTCGCGGCGATGGCGTTGTTCCTCTCGACGCTCACCGACTCGCCGCTCTCGGCCAGTCTTGGCGCGATGTCTTTCCTGATCGGCTCGTCGCTGCTGCTCACCCTGGACGCGGCCCGCTCACTGTCGCCATATCTGCCCACTCGGTACTGGCTGTCGTTCATCGACCTGTTCCGCGATCCGATCCTGTGGCGCGATGTCGAGCGCGGGGTCGCGTTACAGGCCGTCTACGTCGTGGTTCTGCTCGGCGCCGCCTGGGCAAACTTCGCCACCAAGGACGTCAAGAGCTGAGCCCGCCGTTGAGCCCAAGGTCTGGGGCCGGCCTGCCCCGTGGCGGGCCGGTCCCAGACGTGATCCCTATGACGGGGCGGTGACCTCGATCGGGTCGTCTGTGATGGAAATGTCGCTCACGCCGGTGTCGTGACCGCGGTTGTCGGCGGAGTCTGCGGGAGTTGTGCGACAAGATCAAATTAACGACTACTTCACATGACGGCGTAGGGCGCAAGGTCCTGCCTGTCGGTGGTCACAGGCCCCGCGTTGTCCTGCCCGTCCGTGCGCCAGGCGTCAGGTGTTGAGCCGCGCGCAGTCCTTCGCGCTCAGCGGCACCGGCGGGCCCGCGGCGAGTTCGGTGGCCACCGCGGCGTCCACCACCCGATCTGCGGGCAGGCCGGCGTGCGTGACATCCGATGCTGCGCAGATGCTCTGCACGGTCATGTTCAGCGCACCGTCCACCTTCGCGGAGTCCGGCGGCACGACCACCTGATCGCGCGTCGTCCAGATCGAGACGATGTCGGGGCCCGCCGGCGACTCGTCACCCCGGTTGAGCGACGCCAGCAGGTCACTGTCAGGCTCGAGTTGCTGGCAGGCCTGCGGGCACGCGCCGGGTACCAGCGCGCCGAGACCGGCCAGGTCGGTGCCGTGCGAGGGCGCACCGAGCAGGACCACCCGCCGCGCAACGGGCGCGCCACCGAGTTCACGCAGCCAGATGCGGGTGACGACTCCTCCGGCTGAGTAGCCGACGACATCGACGGACTGCGCGTGCGTGCGGCGCAGCGCCGCGGACGCATCGCGGCCCAGCACCTCGGCCTGAGCGCGCAGGTCGCCGGTGCCGTCGCCGGGCAGCGAAACGATGATCACGTCCTTGCCCAGTGCGCGCAGCTTGGCCGCGAGGACGCCGAGCGACCTGGTCGAACCGCCGTAGCCAGGGACGAGGAGCACGGGGCCGGGCGCGTCCTGCGCCACTGGCTGGCGTGCCCGGTGGGCTCCGTCGTCGGTGCCCATCGCGGCGGCGACGCCGACCGCGACGCCCGCAGCCACCACCGCGACGAGCAGACCCAGCACCAGCCGGCGGCGCGCGGGAGCGAGGGAGGCGAACACCCAGCCATGGTGCGCCCCCAACACTGAGGAAAGCCCGGGTTACGGGTGCGTTTCCTGCCGCCGCGCCCTCTTCGTCCAAGGCGCTCGTGGGCCTAGCGTGCAGGTATCCGCTTCTTGATCAAGGAGACGCCCGTGGCCATCCGGATTCTCGAGACCCCTGACTCCCGCCAGGCGAAGATCAAGCTCGTGCTGCCCGACGACATCCACGACGGCCCGATCTCGGCGGTCGGCACATTCAATGACTGGACGCCCGGGCGGCACAAGCTCGTGCGCCGCAGCAACGGCACCCGGAGCGTCACCGTGACCGTTGCCGCGGGCGAGGAGGTGCGGTTTCGCTATCTCGGTTCGGGCGGGCGATGGTTCGACGATCCGGACGCGCACGACGGCGTCATCCGCGTCTGAGCCGGGTCAAACCCGCGCGCTCAGCGTCGCAACACCCTCGCCGGCCAGATCGGTCAATGCGGCCGAGCGGCCGGTCATGACGAGGATCAGCGACAGGATCGGGCCGGTCACCTCGGCGCCCGATCCGCTTGACCAGTCCGCGTCCGTCGCGCGGAGGGTCACGCCGCTGATGCGCCGCTTCGCGCCGATGAGCAGGTTCGAACCCCTGAAGAAGTCCGCCACCCGGACGAGCGCATCCGGCGGGTACCGGTGTGCGATGGCGAGCGGGCGCCGGATGTCGGCGCCGTGGATCACGACCTCGCCCAGCATCGCCTCGACCGGCCCCGGCGGCGACGTCGAATCGTTGAGATGTTCGCGGAACTCGGCGAGCGTGTCGGCCGGCGAGCCGGCTGTCTCGCGGGCGACCAGCTTGGCCGACATCGCGTCGAACTGGAATCTGGAACCGGCCAGCTTGCGGAAGAATCGCGCCTGCGTCATCTTGGCGGTCGCGCTCAGGTGGCCGAGAACCTCTTGCACGGTCCACTCGGTACACAGCGATCGCGTGGCCCATTGCGTGCTCGTCAGCGAACGCAGGTCGTCGGCCAGCGCTGCCCGTTCGGCGTGGATCATCGGCCAGGGACTCGGTGTGGCCATTCCGGCCTCCTTCGACATGCAATGCTCACATGCCTAAGGCGCCGGTGAAAGCACCGGCGCCGCGAGCCGCGGTCCGGCTCAGCCGCCGCCGAGTTCGGCGAGCAGCAGGGTCTCGGCCAGGCAGGCGTTCTCGAAGTCGCCGAGATGCAGGCTCTCATCCGGTCCGTGCGCTCGGCAGTCGGGGTCGGCGCCCGCGCTGACGATGAGGATCGAGGCGTCGGGGAATGCGTCGGCGAACTCGGCGACGAACGGGATCGAGCCGCCGCCACCGATGTCGATCATCGGCTGGCCGTACGCCCGCCCGTAGGCCGACCGGACGGCGTCGAATGCCGGGCCCTGCGCGTCGATGGCGTACGGCTGGCCGAGATCGGACGGCGTGACCGTGACGTGCAGACCCCACGGCACGTGCTGCTGAAGGTGCCGGGTGAGCGCCGCCTGCGCCTGCCGGGCCTCGTCGCCCGGGGCAAGGCGGATGCTGACCTTCGCGCGGGCCGCCGGGGCGAGGGTGTTGGATGCGTCGGCCACCGCAGTGGCGTCGATGGCGAGCACTGACGCCGACGGCTTGGTCCAGATCCGCTCGGCGATGCTGCCCTCGCCGACGAGGCCGACGCCGTCGAGCATCGCTGCCTCGGCGCGGAATCTCGGCTCGGGATAGTCGAGGTCAGGCGCCTTGGCCGTGACGAGTCCGTCGATCGCGACGTTGCCCTCGTCGTCGTGCAGGGTGGCCAGCAGCCGGCACAGCGCGGTCAGTGCGTCCGGGGCGGCGCCGCCGTACCCGCCCGAGTGCACGCCGTGCGTCAGCGCGCGCAGTTCGACGGTGACCGACACGATGCCGCGCAGGCTGGTGGTGAGAGACGGCAGGCCGATCTCGAAATTGTCGGAGTCGGCAAGCACGATGACGTCGGCGGCCAGTTCGTCGCGGTGGCGTTCCAGGAACGCGCCAAGATGCGGCGAGCCGATCTCCTCCTCGCCCTCGACGAATACCGTCACGCCCACCGGAGGCTTGCCGCCGAACGCGCGCAGCGCCGCGAGGTGCGCGGCTATGCCCGCCTTGTCGTCGGCCGAGCCGCGACCATAGAGGCGCCCGTCGCGCTCGGCGGGCTCGAACGGCGGGCTGGCCCAGGCCGCCGGATCACCGGTCGGCTGGACGTCGTGATGGGCGTACAGCAGCACGGTCGGCTTGCCGGGCGGCGCCGGGTACTTGGCGACCACCGCCGGCTGGCCACCCGCGATGTCGTCGAGGATCTCGACGCTCGCGGCGCCCGCCGCGCGGAACAGGTCCGCGGTGAGCTTCGCCGAGCGGTGCACCTCGGCCGTGGCACCGCGGTCGGCGCTGATCGAGGGAATCCGAACGAGAGCGTCGAGATCGGCGCGAAGCGCGGGCATTGCTTCACGTAGTGCGACGCGAAGCTGATCGATGTCAGCAACCGACATGGGCGAGTCCTTGCGTGAGTAGGAGTCCTTGTCCGCCGGCCATCTCGGCGAGCAGGTTCGTGTCGCGGACCTCGGCCGGGCTGAACCAGCTGAGTTCCAGTGCGTCCTGTTGCGGTGCGCAGTCGCCTTCGACCGGGACGACGTAGGCGAGTGCGACAGCGTGCTGGCGCGGGTCGTGGAAGGCCGTGACCCCGGGAGTGGGGAAGTACTCGGCGATGGTGAACGGTTGCGGCGAGACGGGTATGCGCGGCAACGCGAGCGGGCCGAGGTCCTTTTCGAGGTGGCGCAAGAGGGCGGAGCGTACCCGCTCGTGGTAGAGGACCCGCCCGGATACCAGGGCCCGGGTGATCTTGCCCTCCTGGGTCGCCCGCAGCAGGAGCCCGACCGACGTGACCACGCCCTGGGTGTCGACGCGCACCGGGATGGCATCGACGTAGAGAACCGGCATGCGCTGGCGCGCGGCGTCCAGTTCCTCGGGGGCAAGCCAGCTGCTGTCTGACTGCGGGGTCGTCTGCGTCATGCGCTCTTTCTATCGCTTTGTCGCACGTGCCGCGCGCGGCAGCCGTCGACGCCGTGTTGCCCCCCGCAGGCACACTAGCGCGTGCCGGCGCGCCGACATACGGCAGATTCGGCGCGAACTCGGGCTACGAGCGCGGGGCAGCGACGGCACGTCGCCTTTCTTGATCATCTCTGCCGCAGCCGCGATCAGAGGCGGTTCTGCCAGAGATGATCAAGTGAGGGCGGCCCGGAATCAGGCTGGCCGTTCGATGAACGGTAGCTACGTTCGGTCGGTCGGGCCTCTTGAATCGCCGACGACCGGCACGCGCTGAACCGAGAGCGAGACCGGGGACGACTGGCACGCACGACAACACGCTCGGCACCGATCAGGATGCGCGCCAAGTCGACCTCGACGCCTACCGTTCGTCATACCTACATCGGGGTCGACCGACTCGGCGTCATGAAGGAGCGGCACAGCCATGGGGAATGAGACCAAGACGTGGGACATGATCCACACCGAGCGCGCTGCGCTGGCCGACCTGCTCGAAACACTGACCTCCGAGCAATGGGCCGCGCGGTCGTTGTGCGGAGGGTGGACGGTGCAGATCGTCGCTGCGCACATCGTGGCGGGCGCCGAGCAGACGAAGGCCAACTTCCTCAAGAGGATGGCCGCGAACGGATGTCGGTTCAACCGGATGATCGACCGCGACGCTCGCAACCTTGGCCGGATTGTGCCGGCCGAGATCGTCAAACGCCTGCGGGCCAGGACGACGACGACGAACGGCCCGCCCGCACCAGTCGTGACGATGCTCGGCGAGGCAGTCGTGCACGGCGAGGACCTTCGCCGCCCGCTCGGAATTGCGGGGTCGATCTCCGACGACGCGAGCATCGCCTGCCTGGACATGTACAAGACCGCTGTGTTCCCGATCGGCGCCAAGAAGCGGATTCACGGACTTCGGCTCACGGCAACCGATGTGGATTGGTCCTACGGCGACGGGCCCGAGGTCAGCGGGCCGGCGCTGTCGCTCCTGCTCGCGATGACTGGACGCGGGGCCGGCCTCGGCGACCTTTCCGGCGACGGCGTTCCGTCCGTACGTGAGCGTATGGCTGTCTGAACGCTTGGACATGCTGGTGTCCGAAGGGCCGGACATGCTTACGGAATAAGGGGATCAATCAGTCCGCCAGCATGCCGTACGAGCCCACCACCGTGGCGTCGGCGGCGGCCGGACCTTCGGCGCACCGCTGCCCGATGCCGGCTTGGAACTCCGCGAACGCCGGCGACGTGGCGAGTGGGTTCTCGGCGACGTCCAGCACCGCGACGTGCACGAAGCTGACGCCGTCGTCGAGACGGAATGCGGCGTAGCGCAGCCCCTCCGGCCGCTGCGCGGCCAACTCGGCGAACACGCTGCGGATCAGGCGCTCGTTCTCGTCGGCACATTCGGGCTTCGCTCTGTATCGAACCACCTTCGCGACTGTCATGGTCATCCTCTCGATTCGCATCCGGTCAGCGCACGTGGGTCAGAGCGCCCGCATGCGGTTGCTGCGGGGATCGTGGGTGACTTCGGCGAGGCCGAGCATCTCCAGCAATGGCGGGAGGTACATGCCGAATCGGCCGCGGTACCCGTTGCGCAGGCCGTACCAGCCGCCGACTGGATTGTCCGGCGACCGCCCCCAGGCCTCGACCGTGCCGGTGGCGGCCGGCTTCTTCTCATCGGCCGCGCCGAGCGCAACCCAATCGCCCTGCCCGGCCAGCCAGGCGTGCAGGTCGTCGATCGCGCGCAGCCGATACTTGAGCGTGGTGGAACCCACCCGGCAGACAAGTGCAGGTGGGTCGGCCTGCTCGTCCTTGTACATCGTGTAGTCGGACGTACCTGGCGGGGTCTTGAGAATCCACGGATCGTCCTTCGTTCCAGTGCTCATCGAGCGTCCCCTTTCGCGATCGCGGCAAGAAAGTGCGGCAACAGCGTCTGCCAACCGGCGCGATTCTGATTGCGCGCCTGTTCGCCGGCGGTTCCGAGTCGCTCCCAGCCGCGGTGTTCGATCTCGATGCGGGTGGCGGCGTCTCCCTGCGACACAAAGCGAATCTCGACCTCGGTGGCGTCGGCGCGGTCGGCCCGCAGGTGCCACAGGTAGGCCAACTGGGTGGGCGGCTTCCAGACGGTCACCTCGCCCCAGTCGTGTTCAACGCCGTCCGAGGTGCGCTCATAGATCCGCCCACCGACGCCGCTCTGCAGGACGACGTCGAGATCACCTTGCCCGGACACCGTGTGATCGCGCGGCCACCACGCACCGATGCCCGACGTCCACACGGTGAAGGCGTGCTCGACGGAGCATGCGACCTCCAAGGACATCCGCAGCGGGGCGGTCACTTTCGCCTTGCCCGGTTGGTGTTCTCGGCGAGCAACCGGAATCTGGCCGCCGCGTCGCCCCAAATGCGCTCGAGATAGGCCTGCACGGCGTGCATTCCCTGCTCCTGCAGGTGGTAGATGCGGCGCGTGCCCTCGGCGTGCTCGGCGACCAATCCGGCGTTCTTCAGCAGACGCAGGTGCCGGGAGACGGCCGGTCGGCTGATCGGCATGGCCGCCGCGATCTCCTGGACCGGCTTGTCGCCACTGCTGAGCAGACGCAATATCTCGCGCCGATTCGGATCACCCAACGCCTCGAACGGGTCACCACGTGCCGCTGCCATCAGCTCACCCCTTCGCCGGTTCGGGCCGGTGCGGCATTGGTAACGACCAGGCTACCGTAACCTGCCAGTTACCGAACTGTACGCCGCATTCCTTGCCGTTGCGATCGGGTCCCGGCCGAGCCTGCCCAATAACCAGCCGACCGGAGTTAGCTCTCTCGCACTTGCAGCCCTTCGACCAGGTTTGGACGGACCGCTGGCGGGCCCGGGGCCGCCAGCGCGCCGATGGAATTGTCGGGTCGCCGGGGAGTTGCCGCCAACGCCGCATGACCTGGTTTGACGCCTCGCGCGACGAGCGACGCCGAAGGCCGCGAAACCTTCAACGCCGGCACGGCACCGCATCCAGAAGGGGGTATCAACCCCGAACCAGCCGACTAAGGCTCGCCGAAGGGCGCCTGCTACTGAAGCGAGCGCCCCGTCGACGTCGCCCGGGCCAGTCCGGGAAAGCTGACCGTCCACAGTGGACACGGCCTCCTAGCTCGGTATGAGCGTGAAGTCGGCGCGCGTGGTCACGTTCGGCCGGACGGTGAGGTTTTGCGTTTGTGATTGGTAGCCGTTCGCGGCCGCCGTGAACGACTGGTTCCCGGCCTGCGCCGTGAGCATCCAGTAGAAGCCGCCTGGCATACCAGGGTCGCCGGTCGGCGCGGTCGTGGCCACCTCATTCGGCCTGTCGTTGTTGGTGATTGTGGCGCCATCGATCGGTTCGTTGGTGCCGGCGGCAGTGACGGTGCCCACGAGGAGCCCGTCGCCGGCAGCGGCATCACAGCTGCGGTTGCCGATGAAGACGTCATCGAGCTTCCACCACCACGTCCACGACTGCGTCTGGTAATGGAAGCGAATGCGGACGTGGGCCTTGTGGGCGGCTTGCGGGATCGGGATCGCAGTCTGGGTCGGGCCACCGGCCGAGGCGTTCTGTGTGGCGACCGTCTTCCAGCTGTGGCCGTCGTTCGTGCTGACGTCGATCGTCGTCGTGTCGTGGTAGCCGTCGAAGAAGTCTTGCGCGAATTGCACGACGGGCGTGGCGTCGGCCTCGAGATTCATGGTCGGGGAGACCAGGGTGGCGTCCTCGGTGGTTGCGAAGCCGTCGTGATCGCTGTCGACCATGGCGAAGTTGCCAGTACCGCCGGTGGTGTTGCCTTGGCTGCCGGGGTCGTCGAACACCCAGCCGGCACCGTTGGCCGCACTGCCGGTAGACCATCCGGTGGGCGCCTGCGTGCTGTCGAATGTCTGCGTGCCGCCCGCGTAGTGGTACGCGTAGCCCGGCGCCGAGCACGTGTTCGCGTCTACCGGCAGGAGCACATCGGCGACGACATCAGTCGTGCGCACCCGAACGTCAATGTCTTTGGCCTGGTAGCCGGGATAGTTCGCGGCCACATGCAGGGTGTACGTCGCACCCTCGGGTAGATCAACCGAATAGTGGCCGGTCACCGGGTCGGTCCACACCGGGCCGCCGGGTTTGCCGTCGACGGCGATCTGCGCGTAGAGCGGCCATCCGTGGCCCGACCCGTCGGTGACCGTGCCACTGACGCTGTGGGTCGGCAGCGCGGCCAGGGCGAAGTCCGCGGTCGTCGCGTGGTCCTGGGTGACGCTGACGCCGCGAACGGTCTGCGACCGGTATCCGTAGTTCGACGCCGTTACGGCGTAGCTGCCGGTCGGTATGAACAGGTCGTAGCGTCCGCTGGCGTCGGTGACCGTCAGTTGCCCGCCGGCCGTGACCTGCGCTCCGGCGATTGGCGCATGGGTGGCCTCGTCGGTCACGATGCCGGCGATGTCGCCGTGCGGGCCGTGCGGCGCGAATCCGGCGATACCGTTCGGCGTGCCCAGCCCGCTCGGGCCGTCATAGCCGGCACCGGCGGTGCAGAGGTAATCCGGCGTGCAGGTTCCGTTGTTACCGGACGTGACGTCGTTGAACGCATTCGTTGTCGCATAAGGGAAAGCGTTCGGCTGGCTGCTGGCCGGCGGGGCTCCGGCAAGCGCGTAAGTGCCCGCCACGATCGGGGAGGACGCGCTGGTGCCGCCGAACACTCCCCAGCCGGGAGCGCCGAAGGAGTCATAGACGGCAACGCCCGTTTCCGGGTCGGCGACTGCGGACACATCGGCCACCGCGCGGTTCGCGCAGCCCGAATCGGTCTGCCACGTCGGCTTCGGGTCGAACGCCGAGCAGCCGCTGCCGGGTGCGCCGGAGTCGTTGCTCCACACGGTTTCACTCCAGCCGCGACTGCTGGTGTCGTGCACGAGCGAGGTGCCACCCACGGACGTGACGAACTGCGAGGCGGCCGGGTACTCGACGCCGTACCCGTAGTCGCCGGAACTGGCGGTGATGGCGACGCCGGGGTGGTCGAAGTAGGTGGTGTCCCAGCTTGTCTCGGCCGCGTCTTCCGAGCCGCCGTAGCTGTTGGAGACGAACCTCGCGCCGAGCGCGACTGCCTCGTTCACCGAGGCGCCGAGATTGAGCAGGCTGTTGTCGTCGGACTCGACAAGCAGGATGTGGCAGTTGGGGCACGCCGCGCTGACCATGTCGAGGTCGAGCGATATCTCGCCGGCCCAACCTCCGTCCGGTGCCGGGTATGTGGTCCCGCCGCGCTGGTCGACCTTGCGGAAACAGCCGGTGTCCTCGGTGCATGGCGGCAGGCCGTACTGACTGCGGTACGTCGCAAGGTCGGCAGCGGCGTTCGGGTCGTCGAAGGCGTCGACGATCGCCACCGTCTGCCCGCTGCCTGCCGCCGACGAGGGCAGCCGGTAAGCGCTTTGCAAGTCGGCCGGCCCATATCCGGATGGCGCGGCGTTGGGCTGGACGCCGGCCGGGCCGTTCTTGTCGGTACGCATCACGGCGAAGCATCCCGCGTAGCCGGTCTTCGCCGGCGCCGCGCACAGACGGCGGTTGGGGTGTGCAGCCGGCGACGACTGCGCAGCAGGGGCTGCCGAGCGAGTGCCGGACTGCGCGTTCGTGCCGTCGGCCGGGCACAGGTGCTCGACGAGTGTGCTGACCCCGTTGTACGTCGTGGAATCGTGATCGCCGACTCCCCACAGGCCACCCGCGCCGTCGCTGCCGACTCCGAGGAACTCACCGCTCGTCGAGGGCGAAGTCTCGGTCCACGACGAGCCGTCCCAGTGCGTGCCGAACGTCGTCCAGCGTGGATCACGCCCGACCCGGCCCAGTGCCCAGATGTCCGACGGCCCGAACGCGACCGCGCCCCACAGGTCGGTGCTCTGCGTGCTGCCACCCGGATCGGGTGTGGCCACGAAAGCCCACCGGCGTCCGTTCCAGTGCGCCGTGAACGGGCGATCAGCGATACCCCAGTCGGAATCCCGGGCGACGCCGGTGGCCCACACGTCACGCGTGCTTATCGCATCGACCGACGTAAGCCAGTTCTGATCGATGTCGTACTTACCGAGCGGGTTGGGCGTGTCGTATCGGCGCCAGGTACGGCCGTTGTAGTGGTACGCGAGGCTCACGTCGCCGTAGCCGTTGACGGATTCCTGCCCAACGGCCCAGATGTCGTTCGGTGCGCGCTCGTCGATTGCCCGGAACAGGAGGGCCCCCGGAATCAGCGTGCGAGTCCACTGCGCTCCGTCCCAGTGCATCAGCAGTCCGCTGCCGATGTAGTTCGTCGATCCGGCGACCCAGACGTCGTTCGGGCCGTGGGCCGACACGCTGGTCAGGTAGCTGTCCGGGACGCCGTCACTCTGGATCGTCCACGAACTGCCGTCCCAGTGCTCGATCAACGATGCGTAAGGACCGCTGCCCTCACTGCCGACAGCCCACACGTCGTCGGTAGCGACTGCCGTCACCGCGGCCAGTTGGTTCCAATTCGCCTTCGTCGAGTTCGGCATGGCGACCGCGGACCACGACGTTCCGTCCCAGTGCTCGGCGAGTGTCTGGTAGCCGCCGGGCTGGCTGAAGTCGCGCGCGTACCCGATGCCCCAGGCGTCGCTGGCCGACAACGAACTGACCGACACGATCGAGTCGTAGTCGCCGTAGTCGTGCTGCGGGTCGACGCTCGGCACCGGATGCCACTGACCGTCGCAGACGAACGACTGTGCCGATGGTCCGGCGGTGTCGGGACTCGGCGCCGCGGCAGCGGGAGCTTCGCCGGCAAATGTCACTGCGCCGATGAGCAACGCCACCACCGACAGCAGGCTGACGGCCCTGCCACGTCGCACGGCTCGTGCCGGCACCCTCGCCCGTCGGCGCCTCGTCCCGTACATGTACTCGTTCCTCCTTGATGCGCAAGCTGCGCGGGTCAGTTCTTTCGTGGTCGGCGCGGTGCGCCGTGGCGTTGCGTCGAGCGCGTACGGCTTTCGGGCCGGTAGGGCTGGGACTGTTCCCAGAGGTGGTCGAACAACATGCCGAGCGCCGCACCGACCGAGGCGTGGCGGACGATGATCGCCGTGTAGTTGCTGCCGCTGCCCGGCGTCGGCAGGGCCAGCAGGGCAGCGCGCCGATCGATGAGCGCCATCTTGACCGGCAGTTCGCCGCGGTAGGTGCGGATCTGCTCACCGGCGGCCACCCACGTCGACAGGTGCGGCTCGATCTCGGGAGCAGTGAGCGCCTGCTCCTCGTAGAGGCCGCGGTTGCGGACGCGCCGTTTCAGCGACTGAATCTCGGCCGGATTGCCCCGCCGCGTCAGCACGGCCGGAGCCTTCACCAGGACGTCGATGCTCTGCTCGGCTTCGAGCTGTAGTCGGTCGTAGCGCTCGCTGATGGACGGCCCGCTGCGCAGCACTTCGATCATCTGCTCGTCGGACTCGTCGATACCCTCGCGGAAGGCCGCCTCGAGTTCGGGAAGTACCTGCCCGGCTAGGACTTCGCGCCGGTCGATCAGTTCGCGTTCCTGCTGGAACAGCGTGTTCAAGGCCTTGCCCGGCGCGATCGCGCTGAACCGGCTGCCGTAGCCGGCGCCGCCCTCGATCAGTCCCTTGTCCTTCAACCCTCGAAGTACGAGATAGATCGAGCTGCGCGGTGCGCCGGTCAGTTCGGCAAGCGCGGGCGCGCTAAGACTTCCTTGCTGTATAAGGGCGAGATAGACCTTTGCCTCAACATCGGAGAAGCCCAGGTCTTTCAGGACGGCCAGCTCCAATGTTCATCCTCCAGACTTAGACGACTTGTTACACGTCGTGCTGAAGCCTGTCAAGATCAACCAACTAAGCGCGGAACTCCGGCTCGTGCGTGATCAGGCCGGGCGGACGCCGAAGCGCAGCGAGGTGCGGTCACAACACCTGGCTGATCACGTCCGAAAGGTTGCGCCGCCTGCTCCGGGGGACCTCGGGGGCGCGACCGGCGCGAAGCAGTACGGCCGGATGCATGGCGAGTTGCAGGTCGGACCGCAGCCGGTTGTTCGTCTCGCCGATCTCGATGACCTGCGTCAACGGACTGGCGGCGTAGGCGAGCCGGGTGAGTTCGAGCCAGACGCGTTCGAGCGCCTCGCCCGCGCGCAGCCAAGCGGCCGGCCCGTCGTCAGCGGTGCCGAGCAGCAGCAGCGACTCGTTGACTCCCGAACTCGCGTCGGACGGCAGCCAACCCATCGCGCGGGTGTCGAACTCGCGCATGGGCAGCGAATCACGGGAATTCGCGCCGACGCCGACGTAGGGAGCGGTCGCGCACCAGACGCCGTCGACCCGGCGAGGGTCGTCAGTCGTCCACGCGTACAACTCGGTCTGGTAAGCGGGATCGGCCTTCTCTAGTGAATCTGCCTGCACGCTGAGGCGAGCCGTCACGGCGCGCTGCTCCGTGCCGGAGATCGGGAGCAGCACAGCGCCTTCGGCCGCCGCAGCGAGAGTGAGTTTGTGGACGAGAGCGGGCGGGATGGGCTCGTCGGCGAAGCGTCGCCGATTCGTGCGCCGGCGTTCGATCGAGGTGTCGAGTTCAGCGATGGGTACCCATGTGGTCGGCTGCTCCGAGACGGCGAGCCGGGCGACGAGGTCGGGCTGCGCGGCATCCGGAAAACGCTGCACGGTCGCGTCGTAGCAGGAAGCGGCGAGAGTGACGCGGGCATTGAACAGCGCACAGCCGCAGCTGATCATCAGCTGCCTCCCCATCGGGTCCAGGACGGGCAGGGCGCGCTTTCGATCCGCCCACAGCTCGATGCCGTCTGGCCGCACGACGATGCGCCACGGCTGCGTGTTGTACACCGACGGTGCGCGGGTTGCGCGCTTTGCCGCCAGCCGCAGGGCATCAACCATCTTGACGTCCGACACGGAGGTCATGTCTCACCTGACTTCACGGAGGCGCGAGGCCAAAATGCCGCGCCCCTAACCGTGCGTCCTGCGCGGGCCGTCCGGTAAGGGACAGACGTCCCTTACCGGCCGCGCCAAGGTCCTCGGCGTACGCGCCCCGGTCGGTGGAAGCGAGCAAACTCGTGACCTTCGGCCTGTTGAAGTCCTGACTTCCGCCCCACGTTCAGGACCCCGTTCTAGGGCGAAGGTGATTGCATGACGACTCCTTTGCCTGCCCAGCACATCGACAAGCCCGCGGTCAAATACGTGTACGACTTCGTCGAAGGTGGCCGTGAACTCGCCGATCTACTCGGCGGAAAAGGTGCGGGACTGGCCGAGATGGGACGTCTCGGCCTGCCCGTGCCCCCGGGATTCACCATCACCACGGAAGCGTGCCGGCACTACCTGCGCGGCGGCATCGAGCCGGTCGAACTCGCCAGCGAGATCGACGAACATCTTGCGGCTCTTGAGCGAACTGCCGGGCGCCGGCTCGGGCAGGCCGATGATCCGCTGCTCGTCTCCGTGCGCTCGGGCGCGCGGTTCTCGATGCCCGGAATGATGGAGACGGTGCTCGACATCGGCCTGAACGACGAGTCGGTCGAGGGATTGGCCGCGCAGGTCGGCGACGAGCACTTCGCGCTCGACTCCTACCGCCGCCTGATCCAGATGTTCGGGCGCACCGTACTGGACATCGACAACGATCGCTTCGCGAGCCTGCTCTCCGCGGCGAAGGCCCGCACCGGCTTCACCGACTCCGAGTTGCCCGCGGCCGAACTGCGGGCCCTGGTCGCCGCCTTCAAGCAGGTCATTCGCGAGGAGACCGGCCGAGACTTCCCGCAGGTACCGCGGGAGCAACTGGCCATGGCGATCCGCGCGGTCTTCGACTCGTGGCACACCGACCGCGCGGCGCTTTACCGGCGGCAGGAAAACATCTCCGACGATCTCGGCACCGCGGTCAACGTCATGGCGATGGTGTTCGGCAACAAGGGCGCGGACTCGGGTACGGGTGTTGCGTTCACCCGCGATCCAGGGTCGGGACACCGCGGCCTCTACGGCGACTACCTTCCAGACGCCCAGGGCGAGGATGTCGTTTCGGGCACGCGCAATGCGTTTCCGATCTCCGAACTCGAGACGCTGGACCCCGAGGCGTACCGGCAACTGCTGCACAACGCCGACATACTCGAGAAGCACTACCGTGACCTCTGCGACATCGAGTTCACCATCGAGAACCGCAAGCTCTGGATGCTGCAGACGCGCGTCGGTAAGCGGACGCCGGCGGCGGCGTTCCGGATTGCCTGCCAACTCGTGGACGAGGGCGTCATCGACCTTGACGAGGCGCTGCGCAGGGTCTCGGGCCAGGACCTCACCCAGCTGATGTTCCCGCAGTTCCACGCTGGCTCGGACAACGTCCGGATGACGACGGGGATCAACGCCTCGCCCGGTGCGGCCGTCGGAGTGGCGGTGTTCGACTCCGCCACCGCAGTGCGCAGGGCCGAGGCGGGCGAGCAGGTCGTCCTGATCCGGCACGAGACGACACCGGACGATCTGGCCGGGATCGTCGCTGCCGTAGGCATTCTCACGACGCGCGGCGGCAAGACGGCACACGCCGCCGTTGTCGCGCGCGGAATGGGCAAGCCGTGCGTGTGCGGCGCCGAGCAGCTGGTCATCGACGAGGACGGACGGCGCCTGATCGGAGGCGGCAGCGTCGTCGAGGAGGGTGAGCAGATCTCGATCGACGGTACGTCAGGTGCGGTGTACGTCGGCCGGATTCCCCTGCATCAGCCGCCGATTGTCGACTACTTCAACGGCCGGCTCGATCCGGACGGGCCCGACACCAGCGAACTGATTCGCGCGGTGCACCGCCTGCTGCAGCATGCTGACGAGCGGCGCAGGCTCAGCGTGCTCGCAAACGCCGATACGCCCGAGGATGCCGGGCGTGCGCGCCGATTCGGCGCGCAGGGCATCGGCTTGTGCCGCACGGAGCACATGTTCCTCGGCGAGCGCCGGATCTGTGTCGAGCGCCTCGTCCTGGCCGACACGGACGAGGAACGGGCTGAGGCACTGGCGGCGCTCCTTCCCTTGCAACGAGCCGATTTCATCGGACTGTTCGAGGAGATGGACGGCCTGCCCGTCACTATCCGGCTGATCGACCCGCCCTTGCACGAGTTCCTTTCCGCTCCGGCCGAAGTGGCCGCCCGGATCGCGTCAGCGCAAGCCTCCGGGCAGCCCGACGAGCGCGACGTGAAACTGCTCGCGGCGCTGGAGCGCCTGCACGAGGTGAACCCGATGCTGGGTCTTCGCGGCGTGCGCCTCGGCTTCGTCGTCCCCGGGCTGTTCGCCCTGCAGACACGCGCAGTGGCCGAGGCCGCGGTCGAGGCCCGCCGTCGCGGACACGTCGTGCGTCCCGAGGTGATGGTCCCGCTCGTTGCCACCGTGCGAGAACTCGAGATCACGCGTCTCGAGCTGGCCGAAGTGATCGCCCAGGTGGCCCGCGAGTCCGGTGATGATCTGCGCATAGCGATCGGCACGATGATCGAGTTGCCCCGCGCGGCGCTGACCGCCGGTGAGATCGCGGCGGTCGCCGACTTCTTCTCCTTCGGCACCAACGACCTGACCCAGACGACGTGGGGGCTCAGCCGCGACGACGTCGAGGGGGCGTTCTTCCCGGCCTACTTCAAGGCTCGGGTGTTCGACACCTCGCCGTTCGAGACACTCGACCGCGCAGGCGTCGGGCGGCTCGTCCGCATTGCGGTCGAGGAGGGCAGGCATGCGAATCCGCTGTTGCAGGTCGGTGTGTGTGGCGAGCACGGCGGCGACCCCGACTCGATCCACTTCTTCGACGCGGTCGGGCTGGACTACGTCTCGTGCTCACCGTTCCGCGTACCGGTCGCGAGGCTTGAGGCCGGACGCTCGGCGGTAATGCGTGCCGACGGTACGGGCGGGAGCGACACCCGCTGACATCGAGGGGTTCGGGGTTGACCTGAAGCTCGGTTGAAGTTCTACCGTGGCCCATGTATCTGCAGGCTTCAACCGGCAGGGGACACATGACCAAGCTCGACCTTGGACCAATCGGCATATCGCTGAACGTCACGCCCGACGACACGTATCTCGCCGAAGCAGCCGAGATTGAGGAGCTGGGATATTCGGCGATCTGGCTGCCCGGCGGGCAGATCGACAGCCTGGACCGGATCTCGCAGGTCATTCGAGCCACGCGGACGATCCGCGTCGCGCCGGGGATCATTCCGACCGACGTGTACGCACCGAGCGCGGTTACTGCGCTGTATGCCGAACTCCAGGCGTCCGCGCCGGACCGTCTTGTCGTCGGTCTGGGCGGTTCGCAGAAGCCGCGCTCACTTCAGCCCTTGCACGATTACCTCGACAAGCTCGACGAGGGCGTGCCGCCGGTGCCGGCCGAGCGGCGCATCCTTGCCGCGCTCGGCCCGCGCAAGCTGGAGATCGCCCGCGACCGATTCGCCGGAGCGATAACGCTGCTGGTGACGCCCGCTTACACGGCGGACGCGCGTCGCATCCTGGGCGAGGACGCCACGTTGATCGTCGATCAGATGCTCGTGCTCGACACTGACGCCGCGCGAGCTCGCAAGACGGCACGTGGGCACCTGGGGTTCCTGTCCGGTGTGGGCGGGTACCGTGCCAACTTCGCCCGGATGGGCTTCGCCGACGCAGACATCTCGAACCTGAGCGACCGGTTGGTCGATGAGCTGGTCGTCTGGGGCGGTGCCGACACGATCACTGCGCGGCTGGCCGAGCAGGTCGCCGCCGGCGCGGATCACGTCGTGCTCGGCGTCCTGAACGAAGGCGATCAACCCGGCGCGATCGAGGTGGCGCGCGAGCTCGCCGGCCGGCTGACGAGCGCCGCCGGCATCAAGTAGCCGGCTGCGGCGTCCGGACGGTGGTGGCGCGCAGGGCGGGCGTGACGGCGGCGATGAGGGCCACCGCGACGATGCACAGCAGGCCGCCGCTCACCAACGCCAGCGTGCCTGAGGTGGCTTCGGCGATGAGGCCGGCGCGCATGTTGCCGACCTCCGGGCCGGCTTGACCGACGATCTGCTCGGCCGCGGCGACCCGGCCACGCATCGCGTCGTGGGTCTGCAGCTGGACGATCGTGCTTCGCGACACCACGGCCACCGTGTCGGCAACGCCCGCGAGCATCAGGAAGAACAGCGCTGACCACCGGTTCGGCACCACGCCGAACAGCACCAGCGAGCCACCCCAACAGCCCGAGCCCACCAGCATCACCAGGCCCGGACGAGGTAGGCGGGTGAATGCTCCGGAGAAGGTGGACGCGAGCACGCCACCGGTGGCGATCGCGGTCAGGAACAGGCCCAAGGTTCGCGGATTGCCATCGAAGCGTTCGGCGTTGATCAGCGGGAAGAGGCTGATCGGAAACGACAGCACGGTGGTGGCCAGGTCGGTGAGCAGCGCACCGCGCACCGGGGGATTGCGCGCGAGAAAGCCGAGACCGTCCACCACGCCGGGCAGGCCGGGCCGGGCCGTCCCACCTTCGGGGCGCATCGCAGGTAGCCCGAACGCACCGTAGAAGCCCAATCCGAACGTGACCGCGTCGACGACATAGCAACCGCCGACGCCCAGCCAGCCAATGGTGACCCCACCCAGCGCCGGGCCGATCAACACCGATGCCTGGAACGTGATCCGGTCGAGCGCGAGGCCCGCCGCGAGCTGATCTGCGGGCAACAGCCGCGGGATGAATGTGCGGGCGGCCGGACCACCGCAGGCACCGAAGCCCGCCTGCGCCGCGACGAGCGCGAGTATCGCCGGTACCGGCAGGTGCCCGGACAGCGCCTGAACGGCAAGCAACACCGAGCACGCGGCCTGGCCGATCGTGGTGATCAGGTAGATGCGCCGCCGGTCGGTGCGGTCGACGATCGACCCGGCGAACAAGCCGAGCAGGACGAGTGGCATCGCCTGCGCAAGCCCGACGGCGCCTGTCCACACCGTGCTTCCGGTCAACTGCCAGACCTGGAACATCAAGGCAATCAAGGTCATCTGGCTGCCGATTCCGGAGAACGCCCGCCCGAGCCACAGCCGGCGAAAGGCCGGAGAGGAACGTAGCGGCGACATGTCGACGAGGGCCTGCCTCACCGCCATGCATCGTCCGCGGCGAGCTTCTCGGCGATCCGGTCATGAAAGCTCTTGCGTCGCAGCACTGCCTCGATGTCGATGACCACCTGGCTGAGCGGGTAGGGGATCTCCGCCTCGATCTCGGCGACTGCGGCTTCAGTAGCCCGCCACTCTGCGGCCAGGCGGCGCACGACTCGCCGGGCTTTGGCCGTGAGCGCGACCTTCTTGCTGCGCGCGTCGGTGCCGGGCGAGGTGCGCACCAATCCGGCGGCGCGCATGGCCGCCACCTTCTGGCTCATAGCGGAATGCGTGCGCTGCACCGACGCTGCCAGCTCGCTGATCGTCATCGGGCCACGGGCGTTGAGCCGGAGAAGCTCCATCACGTAGCTCGACTTCATGCCGCCGATTCCCGCCTCGGCGTAGAGCTGGGCGATCTCGGCGTCCATGGCCGCCTGAAGTAGCCGCAATGGCCGCCAGAGGCTCTGCTCGGTCGGGTCGTCGTTGCTCACGACGATGATCGTAACAGCACTTATATAAGCACTGTCGTTGTTGCGGAAACCCGCGGAAATCGGTTGCCGTCCGCGGTGGCCGTCTGCTGCACTGCACAGAGCCGATCGAGTCAGGAGAGTGAGATGCGCGCTGCGTTCATGTCCACACAGGTAAGAGTTGCCACCTATGTAGAGGACATAGCGCGTGTCGAGAACATTGAACTTGGGGATCCTGGCGCATGTTGACGCCGGCAAGACAAGCCTGACCGAGCGGCTGCTCTACGCCGCCGGAGCCATCGACGAGATCGGCAGTGTCGATGACGGCAATACCCGTACCGACTCGCTGGCACTGGAACGCCAGCGGGGCATAACGATCAAGTCGGCGGTCGCGTCGTTCGTCGTCGGCGACGTCGCGGTCAACCTGATCGACACACCCGGCCACCCGGATTTCATCGCGGAGGTGGAGCGGGTGCTGAGCGTTCTCGACGGCGCCGTACTGGTGATCTCAGCGGTGGAAGGCGTGCAGGCGCAGACCCGAGTGCTGATGCGAACGCTGCAACGACTGCACATCCCAACCCTCATCTTCGTCAACAAGATCGACCGCCGTGGTGCGGGATACGAGCGCGTCTTGCAGGGCATCCGGCAGAAACTGACGTCGTCGATCGTGGCGATGGGCGCGCCGACGAGCCTCGGTACCCGCTGCGCGCAGTTCACGCCAGAGGACGCGGACGACCCGGAATTCTGCGCCCGGCTGGCCGATCTGGTTACCGATCACAACGATGCCCTGCTCGCCGCGATCGTCGACGACGACACGACCGTCTCCTGCGGGCAACTCCGCGATGAGTTGGTCGCGCAGGCGAGGCTCGGATTGGTGCATCCGGTGTTCTTCGGATCGGCCATCACCGGCGCGGGTGTTAACGCGCTCATTGCCGGTATCCGAGAGCTTCTTCCTGCGGCGAAAGGCGATGTCGACGAGCCGGCCTCGGGCACGGTCTTCAAGGTCGAACGCGGTCCGGCCGGCGAGAAGATTGCCTACGTCCGGATGTTCTCCGGAACGATCCGGGTGCGAGATCGGGTGCATTCGCACCGGGACAAGCAGGAGAAGCTCACCGCGATCGACGTGTTCGACGGCGGCTCGGCCGTCCGGCGCTCATCGGTCGTCGCGGGCCAGATCGGCAGGCTCTGGGGTCTCGGTGGAATCCAGATCGGCGACGCGATAGGCGAGCCGCGGTCGACGTGCCCGCACGGCAGCTATTTCTCCCCGCCGACGCTGGAAACGATCGTCGTGCCCTGCCGTCGCGCCGACAAGGGCGCGCTCCAGGTCGCTCTGACCCAGCTGGCCGAGCAGGACCCGCTGATCAACCTGCGGCAGGACCGCATTCGCCGCGAGGTCTCCGTCTCGCTCTACGGCGAGGTGCAGAAGGAGGTCATCCAGGCAACCCTCGCGAACGAGTTCGGCATCGACGTAACGTTCCGCGAGACGACGACAATTTGCATCGAGCGGCCGGCCGGTACGGGTGCAGCGTTCGAGCTGATCAGCAAGGAGCCGAATCCGTTTCTTGCGACTGTCGGCCTGCGCGTCGAGCCTGCTCCGATCGGCACCGGTGTCGAGTTCCGGCTGGGCGTAGAACTCGGGTCGATGCCGCCCGCGTTCTTCAAGGCGGTCGAGGAAACGGTGAAAGAGACGCTGCAGCAAGGGATCTACGGATGGCAGGTCATCGACTGCACGGTGACCATGACCCATTCTGGCTACTACGCACGGCAAAGCCACGCCCACGGCACGTTCGACGCCAGCATGTCGAGTACGGCCGGGGACTTCCGCAACCTCACCCCGCTGGTGCTGATGGCCGCGCTGCGACGGGCCGGCACGGTGGTGTCCGAGCCCATCCATCGCTTCCGCCTCGAGATCCCGGCAGACTCGTTCGCGCAGACGCTGCCCGCGCTGGCGCGGCTGCAGGCCGTTCCACATTCCTCGGCGATGCAGGGTTCGTCCTACCTGCTGGAGGGCGAGATCCCCGCGACGCGCGTACACGAACTTCAGCAACTGCTGCCGTCGCTGACCCACGGGGAAGGCGTGCTGGAATCCCGGTTCGAGCGCTACCAGGAGGTTCGTGGCGCCACCCCGGCGCGAGCACGGTCGGATCACAATCCGCTCAACCGCAAGGCGTACCTGCTGCACGTCACGCGGCGCGTCTAGTGCGAGCCGTAGATCGTTTGCAGTCCGGCCACCGGCGTCCGGGCTGTCACGCCAGTGATCATCTCTGGTGAAGCCGCGAGTCACGGCAGATCCAGCAGAGATGATCAAGATCCGACGGGAAGTCCGGGAGCGCCGCATCCGTGCCGGACCCAGCCGGACCGCGTCAACGGCCCGGGGTGGCCCTAGGGCACGTTGCCAAACCCCCGCTCGCGACGGGCAGGGGTTTAGCAACGTGCCCTAGTTCGAGGCGTCGGCCTGGCTCGGGCGATCGGGGCTGGGGCGGGTGCGAACCACGTGGAACCGCCGCCCCGAGATCTGAGTCGGGATCAGGCGCACGAAACGCGCCTTCACGGTGTCGCTCCACGGGAAGAGCCAGAACGCCTCGTCGTCCGCGGCGTCGTACATCGGGATTTCCTCGGCCGTGCCCTTGAGGACGACGCTCCAGGCGTCGCCACTGTCCGCGTCGTAACCATCCGCTTCGAATGCGACATGGTCGCTTACGAATACGGCCGAGAGCTTGGTTCCCTCGGCTGAGCGGAACACGACCGTGCCGGCGTCAAGGGCATAGTTGATCGGGAAGATCTCCGGCTCGCCGGCAATGCAGACGACGACGCGGCCGACCTCCTCGGATCGCAGCAGATCCAGACACGTCTCGGCATCGAGAGCCGTCACGTTAGCGGCTGAACTTGTCCCCATGAATGCAGTGTGCGCAGATGTGCGGCCGAATGCGTAGGGGCGGACGTCCTCAAACGGCATCGTCCATTGCGGACGGCGCCGTCGACGAGTCGCTCATGCGCGATGACGCGCACGCAGGGTCATCATGGAGCTGTGGCTGACTGGGACGGGCGCGCGTACCGGCACGTTAGCGATCTGCAGCAATGGCTGGCGACGCAGTCGCTGGCGGGAATCTCGATGGACGGCAACGAGCGGGTGCTGGATGTCGGCTGCGGCGACGGCCGGATCACCGCGGCGATTGCCGATCAGCTGCCCGAGGGCTCGATCATCGGCATCGATCCGTCGCCACGAATGGTGCAGACCGCCCTGAGCCTGACCGGCGAGGCGCCGGCCCGACTGCGATTCGAGGTCGGCGACGTACTCACGATGGGCTTCAGGGGCGAGTTCGACGCCGTCGTCTCGTTCAACGCCCTGCACTGGGTACTGGATCAGCGCGGGGCGTTGACGCGGATCCGGGACGCGATGCGCGAATCCGGATGGGCGTTGTTGCAGTTCGTGTGCCACGGCGAGCGCCCGAGCCTGGAACAGGTGGCGATGCAGGTTGCCGTCAGCCCATCGTGGCGGGCGTATTTCGCCGGTTTCGAGGCGCCGTTCGTGCATGTTGATCCGGCGCGCTATGCCGCGATCGCCGCCACGGCGCGACTGGTGCCGGTGGACGTCGAGGTCAAGGACCGAAGTTGGGACTTCGGCAACCGCGTGGCGTTCACCCGCTGGTGCCGGGTCGGCTTCGACGCGTGGACGTCCCGGCTGCCCGATAACGGAGCGGCGGACGGCTTTGTCGCCGATGTCGTCACCGCGTATTCCGCGATCACCGGCACCACGCACCGAGTCGATTTCATGCAGATGCGAGCGCGGCTCGTACCGCAGACCGAATGACAAAGGGCTGGTGGCGTCAGGTTCGACGCCACCAGCCCGGTCAACGCTGTTGGGCTACGAGGTGCTGGTGAGATTCACCGCTCCCGTTTGCCCGAGGCCAATCGCCAGGTGGCGAGCGGCCGGGGGTTAGCGCCGCTGAAGGTCAGGGCGGCGTGACGGTTCTGGGCGACAGGCACGATGCGTGGCCTGGCAGGATTGCCGGCGATGACTATGAACTGTCGCCTTGTTCGTCCCGCCCGTCGGTGAGCTCGCGGGTGGAATACGCCGAATCGTCGGACGGGACTCGTATCGCATATCAGGTGCAAGGTCACGGCAGGCCGCTGCTCCTGCTGGCGGGCCAGGCGAACAACCATCACTGGTGGGATCCGGTGCGCGCCGACTTCCACTCGACGCATCGCACGATCACCCTCGACTACCGGGGCACCGGGGCCAGCGACAAGCCAGATGGGCCCTACAGCACCGAAGGGTTCGCGCAGGACGTGGTTGCGGTGCTCGATGCACTGGATATCGAGCAGGCTGACGTCTACGGCACGTCGATGGGTGGCCGGGTGGCCCAATGGATTGCCGCGCGCCACGCCAGCCGGGTGCGCAGCCTCGTGCTCGGCTGCACCTCACCCGGCGGGCCGCACAGCATCGAGCGAAGCGCGACGATTCGCCGGGCGCTGACCGAGCCCGATCCGACGCGAGTCAGGAATGTCCTGCTCGAACTGATGTATACGCCTGCGTGGCTCGCCGCGAATCCGGGACCGTACCCGGTGCTCGGCGACGCCCGTATGCCCGCGCACGCCCGTCGCGGGCATCTGGTGGCCAGCAATCAGCACGACGCGTGGGATGCCCTGCAATCCATTACGGCGCCGACCCTCGTGGTGCATGGCGCCGACGACGCGCTCAACCCAAGTGCCAACGCGGCGCTACTCGCCGATCGGATACCCAATGCCCGGATGCACCTGATTGATGGTGCGCGGCACGCCTACTTTCATGAGTTCCGCGGCATTGCCGGCCCGCTCGTACTCGAGTTCATCCACGGCGCCTGACGGGCGCCGGCTCCGACTATCGTTTGGCTCGTGTGATCGACAGCCGTCTCGGGAGTGTCTTGCATGCAGTTGCTGCGTACACCGGATGAGCGCTTTGCCGACCTACCCGGGTTCGCCTACCCGCCGCACTACGCGTCGCTCCCTGCTCCCGACGGCGAGACGGTGCGCATGGCATGGGTCGAGGACGGGCCCGCCGACGGCGAGCCGGTGTTGCTGCTGCACGGCGAGCCGTCCTGGTCGTTTCTGTATCGGACGATGATCCCCGTGCTGGCCGGGGCCGGACTGCGCGCGATCGCCCCTGATCTGGTCGGATTCGGCCGGTCGGACAAGCCTTCTGCCCAGGCTGACCACAGCTACGCCCGGCACGTCGAGTGGGTGCGCGCGCTCGTGTTCGACGTCCTCAACCTTCGTGGCGTCACGCTGGTCGGTCAGGATTGGGGCGGTTTGATCGGACTGCGCCTCGCCGCGGAGCACCCGGATCGTGTCGCGCGCATCGTTGCCGCCAATACCGGCCTGCCCACCGGCGATCATCCGATGCCTGACATCTGGCACGCCTTCCGCCGAGCCGTCCAGTCGGCGCCCGTGCTGGATGTGAGCCGGTTCGTCCAATCCGGCTGCCGGCGCACGCTGCCCGACGACGTCCGGGCCGGCTATGACGCGCCGTTCCCGGACGACTCGTACGCCGCCGGTCCCCGCGCGATGCCGGGGCTCGTCCCGACCTCGCCGGACGATCCGGCCAGCGCCGCCAACCGCGCGGCCTGGACGATCCTGGCCGCCGCACCCACACCGGCGCTGATCGCCTTCAGCGACTGCGACCCGATCACCGGGCCGATGCGGCCCATTCTCGTCGGCGCGCTCGCCGGAGCGCGCGGGCGCGAGCACCCGGTCATCAAGGACGCGGGCCACTTCCTGCAGGAGGACGCCGGCCCGGAACTCGCAACAGAGATCGTCAAATTCGTCCGGGCCGAACAGGCCGAACCGGTGGCGAGCGGCGGAACCTGACGGCTGGGCCCGCCGCGCGCAGGTCAGGCCAGGCCCGGGTCGAACACATTGATCGTCGGCGGCGTGAGGTCGGCCGTGGCCATCGCGAGGTCGTAATCGGCGATGCGGAATCCCGCGTCGAGCAACGGCCGGACGCCCGGATGAGTCCCAGGAAGGCAAACGGTGACGGTCGTCGAACCGAGGCTGCACAGCGCGCTGCACAGCGCAGCGTAGGCGAGTGCCGGTAGCTGCGGGTCGACGGTGAGGTGATGCAACCGGCCCGGCTCGCCGGCTCCTGCTGCGAGCACACGCCGCCGGTCGCGAATCACGAGGCCCACCGCGAGGCGTCGCCGGGTCCAGTGGGCGTAATCGGCGTCTCGTCGATGGCCGGTCAACTCCGCCTCTGCCGCCGCGGCCTGCTGCGCGTCGGCGAAGTCGGTGACAAACGCCGACGGCGGCAGGTGTTGCGGCGTACCGGTCAGGTAGAGCAGCGGCCACGACGGGCGCAGCCCCGCCCGCAGGTAGAGCGGTAGGGCGTGTTCGTGCCGGGAGGCGAACGTGAAACGGCGGGGCGAATCAGGCGCGGCCGGCCACAGCGCGCGCAGCAGGGCCGCGCCGATGCCCTTGCCGTGGTGTGCGGGGTCGACGAAAAGGTCCGTCAACAATGATGCCGGTGGATGCCCGGCTTGCAGCGGTGTCGGCCTGGTCGCGCCCCAACCCAGAATCGAGCCCTCGTCGGCAAGGCACACCGCGCCGGTGGCGAGGAGCAGGGCTAAGTATTTCTGGTATTTCTCATCTGCTCCTGCGTCGTGATCAGGCGCTCCGGCGGCCAGCGACACTGCTCGGATGCCCGCCGCGTCGCCCTGCGTCGCCTGGCGAACCGTCAAGCCCGGAGCCTCCATCTCGTGGTCTGCGCCGGGACTAGTGGTCCCGTCGCGTGCGAAACCTACCGGCAAGGGGGTCAGTCCCGAGCGAAGGCGTCCAGCCCGGCGAGCACGAGATCGGCGAGCGGGCGGTCGCCCTCGAACGTGGCGTCCAACTCGTCCGGACGTAGGCGGCGGGCGGCGATGCGGCACAGGTCCAGTGCATCGGCGACGATCGTGACATCTGGCTCACCTGCGTCGGCGCCCGGCGAAAGCGGCACCGTGTAGCAGCCGCCGGCGGCGCCGGTCAGCACGAACCGCGCGGTACGGCCTGGCGCCGTGCTGCGCCGGTAGGCCAAGGCGTCCGGTACTGCGGCCATCAGCCTGCTCGACAGCACGGCCATCCGCTCGGCGTCCAGGCGCAGCAGCGGCCGGCCGGTCGCTGCGGCGATGTCCATCGCGTGCGCCCACAGCTCGAAGGTCCTCATGACGAGGAATCCCGTGATGCTCATGCTCAGGTCGTGGAAGCTGACCTCACGGGCGGGATCGCCGCTTGCGGCCGCCGCCTCGACGGTGCGCGCGGCGTCGTGCCACTGGCGGGCGACCTCGCGCGGGTCGGCGTCGGCCAGTTCGGCGACGACGGGACGGGTCGCGGCCACATGGTCGGGGATCACGGGCACATCGCCCTCGGGCGTCAGCCAGCGCACCGACAGCCGCTCGACACCGACGAGGTGGGCGACGAGGTCGCGGACCCGGCCGTGCTCAGGATGCGCGGGCGCGTTCCACTCTTCGTCGGAGAGGCTTTGCAGTAGCTGGTACAGGTCAGCGATCGTGCGGTCGAAGGCTTCGGCCGGATCGCACGGCGCGGCGCCGTCCGCTGGTCGACCCGCGGGTCGCCGGGTCAGTGCCCGATCGAGCATCGCCGCGCGCAGGTCGTTAGGCGGGTCGGCGGCAACAGTCTCGGCCAGCGCAGCACTCGTGCCGGTAAGTCCGATGGGGAACGTGCCCATGAGCAGTTCGGCGTCGGCCTGCTCGTCGGGCTCGAGCGCGTCCAGCGCGAGCAGCGCGGCCAACTCGTCGTCGAAGGTCGCCATCTAGATCGCCGTCCGCATCTCGTCGCCGAGCAATGTTCGCAGCCGGGCCATGGCCAGGCGAAGTCGGGATTTCGCGGTGCCCTCGGGGATTCCGAGTGCCTTCGCGACTTGCTTGTAGGTCAGGCCGTCGTAGTAGGCGAGCTCGACCGCAGCCCGTTGCTCCGCGGGCAGTTCGGCCAACCCGGCCGCCAGACGTCCTTTGCTCCAGGCCTGCGCGGCCGCGTGGACCACCTCGGCCTCGGGTCCGTCTTCGACGGCGTCGATCGCGAGGGCTGCCTCGGTTCGCGTGCGTCGTTCGCTACGGCGTACCTCGTCGACGGCACGGCGGTGCGTGACAACCGCAAGGTAGGCACGCAGCGAGCCCCGGGACAGGTCGACGCGGCCGGGCAATTCCCACAGATACGTGAAGACGTCCTGGGTGATGTCGCGAGCCAGTTGCTCGTCGCGAGTCACCCGGCGAGCCAGACCGAAGACGAGATTCGCGTGTTGGTCGTAGACGGCACCGAGGGCGACCTCGTCGCCGGCCTGGATGCGCGACAGCATCACCGCGTCATGCGGCTCACCAGCGGCCACCTGCGTGACGCTACGCGGCTGAACGCTCACCGTCATGGTCACATCGAATATTCGTCGCGGTGCTTGGTCCGGATCACTCGCAATACGCCGGATTTAGAAATTCATTCGACGGCGCCGCGTGATCCGGATCAGCGACCCGAGCGAAGTACCGCTGACACGGGCCATCGCGAAGGGCGACGACATGAGCGGGTATGTACCGGACACGACACGAGAGCACGCCGTGGTCATCGGGGCGAGCATGGGCGGCCTGGCCGCCGCCGCCGCGCTCGCCCGCTTCTACCAGCGAGTGACGATCCTCGAGCGGGACGCGCTGCCTGACGGTCCCGCGCACCGTCGTGGCGTTCCGCAGAGCAAGCACGCACACGGCCTGCAGCCAGGTGGCATGCGGGCCCTGAACGATCTCCTGCCTGGCCTGCGCGACGGCCTCGTCGCCGAAGGCGTCCCGGCCGGTGACGTCAGCCAGGACTGCTCGTGGACGGTCGGCGGCGGGCGTCTCGCGCGCGGGCGGGCCGGCGTGACCGGCATCGGCGTCACCCGGCCGTTCCTCGAACACCAGGTGCGTGTGCGGGTTGCCGCGCTGCCGGGCGTGACGATCCGCGACCGCGTCGAGGTGCTCGGGCCGGTTGCGAGCGACCCCCGCCGGGTCACCGGCGTCGAGGTCGGTCCCACCGGAGCCATCGGGGACCGCGCCCCGGAGCGGATCGATGCGGACCTCGTCGTCGATGCGACCGGCAAGGTGTCCAAGCTGCCGCAGTGGCTGACCGCGCTCGGTTATCTCCCGCCGGCCGAGGAGCGTGTGCACTGCAAGATGGCGTACCTGACGCGGCGCTGGCAGCTGGCGGACGCGAACACGCCAACCGACCTGCTCACGATCGTGACCCCGGCCGAGACGACCCATTTCGGCGTGATGATCGGGCAGGAGGATGGCACGCACATTGTCACACTGGGCGGCTTGCTCGAGTCGGGCCCGGACCGCGACGACGACGACTATCTCGAGTTCGCAAGGCGACTGCCCAACCCCGCGATCGCCGACGCACTCGTCGGGGCGACACCGTTGACCGACCTGCAGCCGTCACATTTCCCGGCGAGCTCCCGGCGCCGCTACGACAAGCTGCGCGCTTTCCCGGCAGGACTTCTCGCCCTGGGTGACTCGATCGCGTGCTTCAACCCGATGTACGGGCAAGGCATGACGGTGGCCGCACTGGAAGCTGTGGCGTTGCGGGACAACCTCGCGAGCGGTCCGCTCGACGTGCGGAGGTTCTTCGCGCAGGCGCACCGCATAGAGGACGTCGCGTGGAAGATCGCCACTGGCGGAGACCTGCGCTACGAAGGCGTCGAGGGTAAGCGCTCTCCGGCGACCAAGATCATGAACCGCTACCTCGACCGGCTGACCAGTGCCGCCCGTTCGGATCCTGTGCTCACCAGGCAGTTCCTGCTCGTTGCCGGCTTCATCGAGCGACCGGAGAGCTTCTTCAAGCCGTGCATCGTGTGGCGAGTGCTCACCGCCCGCGTATCGCAGGGTGTGCCGGAAGCGGTACCCGAGCCGGCCGGCCGGCCGGGCTCCGGCGGGCATGATGACGTACGTGAAGCTAAAGCTGGACCTGCACGACATCTACAACCGCGGTGACGAGATCGAGCGGGCGCTTCAGTCGATCATGGACGAAGCGGTGGCAAAGCGCGCGCCGCTCGTCGAGATCATCCCCGGCAAGGGCTCGGGTCAGCTCAAGAAGCGCGTGCTCCGGTTCCTGGACCGCAAGGATGTGCGCGCTGTCTACCATCGCGTCGAGAAGGACCGGGACAACTTCGGCCGAGTATTTGTGCACTTTCGCTGGAAGTAGTCGTCGGCGACCGTGGGTCGCCCCCCGGGCAGGTCTCGCGCGGGTGGGCAGTTGTTGCGCAGGTGGGCAGCCGGTGGGCAGGTTTCGCGCGGGTGGGCAGTTGTTGCGCAGGTGGGCAGTTGTAAGTGCCCACCTGCGGCCTAAGTGCCCACCCGCGGCTGGCGACTGGCGGGGGGTCAGCTTTCGGGCTTGCGGTGCATGCGGTAGAGCAGCACGAGAAACGGCATCCCGAAAACCCAGAACGCGTGCTCGGCACGCAGTTCGTCATCTTCGACATAGACGTCGAGTTGCTCGGCGAAGCCGTGCACTGCCAATGCCGTGAGATCTCGGGTAGCGGGGTCGATGTAGGCGAGGTAATGGCCCGGATGCTCGAGGTCGCTTCGACTGGTGAGCACGAGGCCTCCGCCGGCCCGCGCACGCGGCAGCAGGGTGGCGGTGAAGCTGGCCTGGGGTGCGGGGAATCCGACACTGACATACCCGCGACCGTCATGGCGATAGGTCGTGTAGATGCCTACGTAGATCGGTTCGTCGGTGTCGGCGAACGACCGGATCCAGCCGCGTACTGCCACGATGTCGTCACCGGGTGGGCTGATCGTGTCGATTCGGCTGCGGATTCCGCGTTGGGTATCGCGCTGGTTCATCGGGACGTTGGCCTGCCCCAGTCGCCGCGCGACCAGCGTGCGATAGAGCAGATAGCCGGGCCGCACCCACAGCCGCCACTGCGGCACGATGTCGAGCCGGAAGCGGGTGGTGTGCTCGTAGAACTCGCGTACTCGCGGGTCGACTGCCGCCGGATCGAAGTCCGGGCCGGCCAGTTCGTCCAGCGAGGCAACGATTCCGACGTCGGGCGCGTCGGCGACGTAGCGTCCACCGATCGTCTCGGCCAGTTCACGGACGTAGCCCGTGCCGACATAGGACGAGCGCGCTTCGCGGGGCACGACGAACGGCAGGTCTTTCGCCGGAACCTTGTCGGCCAGCAGGCTCACCTGCGCGTTGCGGAGCACGAGCGCCGATGCCACGCGATAGGCGACCATCGTCGTGCTGGCCACGATCGCCGCCGCAACCTGCGGCCGTCTCGCCGCGAACGCCCGGCCGACCGCAGCTCCGAACACCGGCCCGAGCAGCACCTTCTGCGGACGGATGCCGAGCAGGCCGCCGAGCGTCCCGGTCGCAGTGCCGACCGCCACCGGCCCGACTCGGCCGGACCGTCCCGCGACCCAGCCGAGCGGGGCGACGAGCGCGCCACTTGCCGCGATCCGCGACCATAGCGCCGGAGTCTCGCCGGGACGCTGCCGAGCCCGGGCCACGGTGTCGACCACCGCCATCCCGGCCGCCCCGGCGATTGCACCTACGCCGGCAGCTCGCGAACCGCGGTGCCCCGCCAGAGCGGCACCTGCCGCCGCGCCGATCAGGGCGGCGAACCCGACCGATCCCGGTTTCGACTGCTCGACCTGCATCGCTTCCCCTTCACTCGCCGGGCATCCGGCTGGCGACTTCGCCAGTCACCATTCTGAACGCAGGGACGGGCGATACGTCGGCGGCCGTGCGGCGGGCTTCGGCGATGCCTTACGGCCCACCGGCGGCGCTGACGGCCACGAGCAGGGTGGCCGGTAGCGCTGAAGCGGAGTCGCGGGCAGTCAGCGTGATCGGGATGAGGTATGAGCCGGGAGCGATATCGGCCCCGACCGACACGGCCAGCGTGATCTGGGCCGTGCCACCGGATGGGACGCGAACGGTGCCGCCTGCGGGCGCGACGGCAATACCGGCCGGCGGAGCCGTCGTAGCCGTGGCGCTGACGGGCCGGTCCGTGATGTTCCGGACGCCGAGACTGGCCGTTGCGGTCTGCCCGGGGGAGAGGGCCAGTCGGCTCGGCGCCAGGTAGGGAATGGCCGCGGATTGCCCGGTCGTGTCTGACGGGGGAGCGGCCGCCGGGCCGCTGGCCCAGGACGTGTTCGGTGCGGTGCCGACGTCGAAGGACAGGTGCGCGCCGTGCCGGAACTGGCTGCCGGTGAGGTACGCCTTGGACCAGTCCTGCCCGTTGAGCTGGACGCTCTGCACGTAGGGGGCGTCGATTGCGGCGGACGGAGCATCGATCGTGATGTCGCCGCCGTTGGCCAGGTGCACGGATGCATGGCGAAAGAGCGGGCTGCCCAGGACGAGCGTGTCGGTACCGGGGGTTTCCGGATACATCCCGAGAGCCGACCAGACGTACCACGAACTCATCGCGCCCAGGTCGTCGTTTCCGGGTTCGCCACCGGGGGCGTTCGCGTACAGCTGGACCTGCGCCGCGCGCACGACCTGCTGGGTCTTCCACGGCATGCCGATGTAGTCGTATTCCCACGGCACCGCGAGACACGGCTCGTTCGACAGGTTGGCACTGGTCGGGCCGGGATCGGTGAGGTTGGCGGTGAGGCCATCGAGGTAACTGCCCCACGCCTGGTCACCACCTCTCGCGGCAGCAACGCCGTGCAGGTTGAACGGGATCATCGGTGTGTACTGGGCGGAGGTGCCTTCGATCATTCCCGTACCGGTGCCAGGTGTGAAACCAGGTGCCCACTGGCCGTTGGCCAGCTTGGCCTGCACGTATCCGGTGGCTGGGTTGAAGGCGTTCTCCCAGTTCTGGGCGCGTGTGGCGAAACGCCTGTAGTCGGACTCGTGTCCAGTTGCCTTCGCGAACGAGGCGACGGCGTAGTCGGCGGTGTCGTACTCCAACTGGGTCGAGACCGCTGCGGTGAAGTTGCAGCAGCCGTAGCTCATGTCCGTGGGCAGGTAGCCGTATTCGTCGAGCACGGACTGGCCGGGTCGAACCGGGTTCGGCGCGGTGGCTTCGGCGACCATGGCCTGCAGCGCCTTGTCGGCGTCGAAGTCGCGGGCGCCGAACGCGTAGGCGTCGGCGATGATCGGATCGGCCGGGTCGCCCACCATCTCGTAGCTTTCGCCGTTGGCGTTGGACCACTTCGGCAGCGTGCCGCCCTGGTCATAGTCGTCGAGCATGGATCGCACCATGTCGCTCATCTCATGCGGAGCGAGCATGGACACGAGCTGCACCTCGTCCCGGTAGATGTCCCAGGCGGAGTAGTCGGCGTACTGGTCGTGGCCGTGGGCGACCGTGTGCACCAGCCCGTCCATGCCCCGGTACTGGCCGTTGACGTCGCTGAACACGTGCGGATCGAGCAGCGAATGGTAGAGCGCCGTGTAGAACACCGCCTGCTGGTCCGCCGTACCTCCCGCGACCGCGATCCGGCCGAGAATGTGGTTCCACGCCTGCACATTGGCCTGGCGAACCGCGTCGAAGTCCTGGGCCGCGACTTCCGCGGCGAGGTTGACTGCGGCGTTGGCGTCACTCGTGTACGAGATGCCGACCTTTGCGACGACCGTCGGGTTCTCGGTCGTGTCGAACGTCAGCGCAATACCGCCGGGATCGGTGCCCGGACCACCGGTCCACGTTCTGCCGGACGTGAACGGCTGGCTGAACCTGATGTCGAAATGCAGCGTGTAGTCGCGCTGCTTCGACGAGGTGATGTTGCAGAAGTGGCCCGCAGTTACCGATCCGATCACCTCGTCGTCGCCGACGATCTGCGCGGTGGTGGCGTCGACCTTTTGGTACTTGGGTTTTCCGTCCACGATCTTCTCGGCGCTGTCGGCGACCTTGAGCAGGAGGTTCGACTGGGCGGATGCCGGAAACGTGAACCGGCCGATGCCGGCGCGTGGCGTCGTGGTCAGTTCGGTGGTGACCGGATCCGATGTCGCGCCCGACGAGGTTCCGGTGACGGCGTAGTAGCCGACCTGCGCCGTCTCGTCGGAGTGTGAGTAGTCCATCGTGGCGCCTGTGGGGTCGGCCGGGATCGCGCCGACCGTCGGCAGGATGGGAACGTCGCCGTACACCGGGCATCCGGCTCCGCTCAGACGATCTAGGCTGAACCCGAGGATCTCGTTGGAGTTGTAGTCGTATCCGCCGCCGTTGGTACGCATCGGCGACGTGTCCGGGCCCCACTGGATCATGCCGAAAGGCATGTCCGGCCCCGGGAACGTGTTGACCCGGCTGCCCCCGGTTGTGGCGACCGACGTGCCGATCATCGGGTTGACGAGCGTGGCGGGAGCAGGACTTGCCTGCGCAGCAAGGAGATTGTCCGAAGCCGCGGCGTGGGGCGACATGCCGACAGCGGCGGCAATCAGCAGAATGGCCCAGCCGGCGACGGCAGGCAGCGAGCAGCGGCGCAGTTGACGCCGGATTGCAGGCACAGTCATTTCTCCTTGTCGATCGCGGCAGAACCGTCCGCCGGCGTCGCGAGAACTGGATCTCGGCCGGCGAGATCGAGTCGTACAAGGCTCACCGAATGGGCCGGGAAGGCGACGGTGAGCGTGTTTCCGGCCGGGTGCGCCGGCGTGGTGTGAACGACAACTGCGCGCTGGTCCGCGGAGGTGTTGTAGGACAGCGCAGACGCCCCGTCGAGGGTGGCGATCGATGCGTGGGCCACCTGAGCGTCGCCGGTCGTGACGGTGGTGGAGACGTCGGTGTCGGGTGACTGGTTGATCACGACCAGTTCGAGGCTGTTGCCTTGCCGGCCCGCGAGGGTCTGCAGCATCGGCAGATCGGTGCCGTCCGGGAGTAGGAGCGTGGGCATCGACGCGGCGTTGACGTTCACCTGTTGCCGGCCACCGAGCGGCCGGAACAGCTGTTCCACCAGTGCGGTCGGCTCGAGGATCGAATTCGGGCCGGGACCCACGATCTCGGCGTTGGTGTTCACGTTCACGCCGGGGTCGGTGGAGGTCGAGCCGAACGGCGAGCCGGTCAGCAGGTAGTGCTCGGCGAGTGGCACGCCGAGGCCGGCCCACTCGCGTAACTCGCAGGCGATCAGGATTCCTTCTAGCAGCGTCGAATGAAACGTGGGCGCGAAGTCCGGCACCGAGCTCTGCAGTTGGCCGAACTCGGTGATCGGGATGCTGACGCTGGCGGCGTTCGCCCCGGCGTACTGGTCGATCTGCTGCCGCACCTGCTGCACCTGCCCGGCGAGTACCGCGGGAAGCGCGAGAATTTGCAGGTCGTACTGCGACTCGGGCAGGTTGTTCGGGATGTCTCCTTGAGCGGTCGCAGTTCCGTTGCGCACGTAGGGATGGGTCGGCACACAGTCGTAGCGGTAGGACGATCCAAGATCCTGGAGATAGCCGACCCCGGCCGGATACGACGAGTCGCCCAGGCACACGTGGATGGCGGGGTTGACGGACTTCATGGCCTGGTAGAAGTCCACGAACCCCGGATGGGGTCCGGAGTCGTAGCCCGCGGTGATCTGCGCACCGGACGGCGGTATCGCGCCATGGACACCGTCGCCGAAGGTGATCTGGCCGGTGTCCGGGTCCAGCCGGTACACGTGCGCGTCGGCTGAGGCGCCGGCGAGATTGGCCACCTGGGTCCAGGTCTGCCCGGCGACCTGCACGGTCAGGCTGTCCGGCGCGACAGGCGGGTACGCGACGTACTTGGCCTGCCCGGCTGCGCCGGTGCTGAGTGCCGCCGAGGGCCTGGTGTCTGCCAGCTCGCCGACCGGTTCGTCGGTGAACCGCGTCGTGCCGCCGAAGTCGTACAGGCATGCGCGCACATTGGTGCTGACGCACGAGGGATGCGCATAGGACACAAGCGATCCGGCCATCCACCCTGCGTTGGAGGCGGTGTTGATCTCGTTTCCGACTTCCCACCACGGCACGTCGTAGGGCAGGGGGTGGCCGTTGCGTGCGCGCAGTCCGGCCCAGTACTGCGGGTCGGCCGGATCCGCCACCGGGCGACGAGGCGCAGGCAACGTCATGTACGCCACGAAGTCCCGCGCCTCCGCCACCGTGCCCGAGGACGGGTTGACGATCACGTCACCGGCACCGCCCGTCGTCGTCAGCAGGCGGCCGAACTCGTCCGGGCCGAGCAGCGACGGCTCTGGCCCGTCGCCCGCGAAGAAGGTGTTTGGTTGCCGGTCGGCCAACGGGCCGATCGCACGCTTCCAGCGGTAGAACGAGCCCAACGTCCCGCCGGGAAAGCGCTGCGCGCCGTACCCGACTGACCGAACCTGGCGCAGAAACTGCGGGTAGAAACGGGTGGACGCGCCCTGCATGACGTCGGGCTCCGCGTTCCACGCCACGTTCGATCCGAACAGTTGCGGGTCGATGTACTGGGCCGGGTGGTCGACATCGATCTGCAGGGCGGCGGGCTGGATCGTCGCCGCGGAAGCCGTCGGGCCCACGGGCCCGGGCGCCGCGGCCGCAGCGCAGGTGAGCAGCAGCGCGGCGGCCAGAACACAGCGGGACGAGCGGATCATCCGACGCTCCTGGGAGAAAGGCGCATGCCGTGCCGGCCGGCGAATGGTTACGGCACGGCCTGGATGCTGACCGGGTCGGCCGCGAGCGTCGGGTGGGTCACCGTGACCTCGATGCGTCCGGCCCGGCCCGGCCGGCTGCGGATCCACACCGCCCCGACCCCGCCCGTGCTGCCGAGCGCGAAGTCACTGTCGCCGACCAGCAGCCCGGATCCGCTCACCGTAATCGTGACGCCGGCGCCGGAATACGGCCGCGGTGCGCCGAAGCGGTCGACGACACCGAACGCCACCCGGGTGGCATCCGAGCCGTCCGCGACGATCTGCCGATCGTCGACCGTGACGCGCAGGCGGTCCCTGCTTCGATCCGCCGAGAACGACCGCGAGATCACTTGCCGACCGCCCACGTACCCGTCGAGGCGGAGATCGCCCGGCTCCGCAGTCGTCAAATCGACGAACGACGGTGGGTACGCGAGATGGCCGAAGTTCTCGACGTCCGGTGTCACGGTCGAATGGTGGACGCCACCGATGTAAACCTCGAGCCGTTCGCAGTTGGAGCAGATCATCGCGTTGGCCCCTGGGCCGTTCGGCGTGAAGTCCGGGCCGAAGTCCCAGTAGAAGTCCGGCGCTATGACCGCTCGCGTGGCGGGCGGAATCTGCGCCTGGTAGATGCTGGCGCCGAGCTTCGGCTCCCGGAACACGTCGCACACGCCCGGGTACTTCACCCCGGTGTCGCCGCGCCCGGATGCGTAGTCGAAGGCGCACCAGCCGACGACACCGCTGTATCGGTCGTCGGTCCCACCGGCCTGGTGCGCCTGAGCATGCAGATTGGCCTGCCGCACCTGCTGTTCCGGCGCACTCTTTCGCTCGTACGTCTGGTTGAAGCCGGTGTTGTTCACGTAGTCGTACTGCCCGACCGCCTCGGTGATCAGGTACGGGATCCCGGGGAACGGCTGCTGAAAGGCAAGTGTGCCGTCGGCATTTCTCGAGTAGTCGTTGAACGCGAAGACGTCCTCGACCCAGCCGTTGATCGTGTGCTTGTCCGTGGCGCCCGACGTCGGCCGCACGTCGTCGAGTTCCTTGGCCGTTTGCGTCGTCCGGGCGTACAGGGCGGCAGTGAGATTGTTCGGGCTCTCGTTCACCCGCACGCCCCAGATTGCTACGGATGGCCGGCTTCGATCGCGCACGATCATGTCGTGCACGTCGCGGACCGCGAGATCCTGCCAGCTCTGGTCGCCGACATAGTGCCAGCCGGGCATCTCCTCCCACACGAGCAGGCCGAGTTCGTCGCACGCGTCGAGGAACGCGTCGTCCTGGGGATAGTGCGAGCAGCGCACGATGTTGCAGTTCAGGTCGTTGCGAAGTATCTCGGCGTCACGGCGCTGAACGCGCGCCGGTTGGGCCATACCCGCAAACGGGAAGAGCTGGTGCCGGCTCAGGCCGAAGAGTTTCAGCCTGCGGCCGTTGAGGAAGAAGCCGTCCTGGTCGAAGCGGGCTTCCCGGAACCCGGTGCGCACCGTGTAGTCGTGAACCGGCTGCCCGCTGATCCACAGCGTGGCCTCGGTGTCGTAGAGGGTGGGGGAGTCGACGTCCCACAGCCGCACGCTCGCCAGGTCGGTCAACGTCAGCGTGACCGTCGTCTGGCCGGCGGGGACGTCGATGGCCTGGTCGATCTTGGCCACAACCCGCTGCCCGTCGCGGAGGACGACTCCCAGACGCCCGGCCACAGCAACGGCGGAGTCCACGGTGCAGGACACGTCGAGGCGGCGCGACCCGCTCAAGACGTCGACCGGCTTGGCGTAGACGTCGCTCAGATACACCTGCGGCACAACGCGAAGCTGTACCGGCCGGTACAGGCCGCCGGGTTGGTAGAAGTCGATCGCCGTCGTTCCATTGGGACTACCTTGTGGCGGCACCTGCCAGATCGGCCGATCGTCGACGTCGACGGCCAGCACATTGTCGCCGGGTCGGAGCTGATCGGTGATCTCGTAGTGGAACGGCAGGTAGCCGCCGAGGTGTTGTGGCAACGCTTGACCGTTCAGCCACGGCGTGGTCGCGGTCATGCCGCCGCGGAAGTCAAGAAGAACCCGCATCCGGCCGGCGGCGTCCGGCAGCGAGAAGTGCCGGCGGTACAGCCATTGATCTTCCCAGGTCGTCGGATCCCACCCGTTCCAGGACAGCGTGGTCGGGCCGTGCGGCAGCGCGACCAGTTCGAGGCCGGTGTCGTCGTAGTCCGGGGCGCCGGCTCCGTCCACCCACTTGCCGAATCGCCAGCCGGGCGCGAGGTCGTACCGCCACGCCGCTTGACCGCTGCCGGCCGCAGCCTGGGAAGCAAGGTCGGTTGACGTGCGTTCGCGGCCGAGAATCGACCAGGCCGCGAGGCCGGCCGAGCCGACCGCTGCTGTCTGCAAGAACTTCCGCCTGCTGACCTGTCCGAACGATGCAGGCGACGGTCGCGACATGCCGGGCTCACCTCCGCTTTGGGTTGGAATGACCCAGACGACGACTACCCGGACAACATAGAAGTCGCTACGGTCAGAGGCAAGAGGTCTGGCCACATGTGCTTCGCACCGTATCGAACCGCTGGCAGAAGGAAGGGAATCTCGTGGGCGACGACGAACACACGACCGTCGAGCACTCGGCACCGCGACTGATCGCGCGTAGGCAATTCCTGCAGGCGACTGCGGCCGGGGCGGCGAGTGTTGCGGCCTGGTCGTTGCTCGGTGGTCGAGCCGACGCCGAGCCGGCAGGAGGAAGCACGCAGGGTGCGGCCGCGCGCACGCTTTCCCTGAATGCCGGTTGGTTGTTCGGTGCATCCGCCGCCGGCAGCGATCAGCCGCGCTTCGACGATCGGCACTTGCAGGCGGTCACCTTGCCGCACTGCGTAACGCCGTTGGGTTGGCGCGAATGGGATGCCGCGTCCTGGGAGAAGGTCTGGGTCTACCGGCGCCACTTCGACGCACCCGAGCAATCGCGCACGATGCGCACGTTCGTCGACTTCGCGGGCGCGCTGACCTCGGCGGCGCCGACGTTCAACGGGCAGGCCCTGCCGCAGCACCTCGGCGGTTACCTGCCGTTCAGTTACGAGTTGACCGATCATCTGGTTCCGCGCGACAACGTGCTTGCCGTGAACCTCGACTCGACCTGGCAGAACGTACCTCCGGAGGGGTCTCCGGACGGTGCGCCCGCGGTCGACTACTTCGAACCGGGCGGCCTGTATCGCGACGTGTCGTTGCGGATGGTGCCGCAGACGTTCATCGCCGACCTGTTCGCCAAGCCGCTGGACGTTCTCGATCCCGCGTCTCGCCGCGTACAGGTGCAATGCGTCGTGGACGCGGCCTTCGCGGTGTCCGCGCCGGTGCAGGTCACGGTTGCGCTGCTCGACGGCGGCAAGGTCGTCGACCAGGCTTCGGTGCCGGTCACCATCGACAATGCGGGCCAGGTAACGGCTGATCTCGTGCTGGACCAGGTCGGCAACGTCGACCTCTGGGATGTCGACACCCCTCGCCTGTACGAGGTCGTCGCCACGTTGAGCGTCGACCAGCAACCGGTGCACGACTTCACCCGGCGCATCGGCTTCCGCGAAGCACGCTTCGAGACCGGCGGATTCTTCCTCAACGGCAAGCGGCTCAAGATCTTCGGCCTCAACCGGCACCAGGTCTTCCCGTACGCCGGCATGTCCATGCCGGCCCGCGTGCAGCGCCACGACGCACTGCTTCTCAAGCAGGAATTCAACTGCAACATGGTGCGCTGCTCGCACTACCCGCAGTCCGAACACTTCCTCGACGCCTGCGACGAGCTCGGCATCATGGTGTGGGAGGAGACGCCCGGCTGGGGGTACCTGGGCGACGCCGCATTCGCGGATCTCGTCGTGCAGAACGTCCACGACATGGTCGTCCGCGACCGCAACCGCGCATCGGTCGTCATCTGGGGCGTCCAGGTCAACGAATCGCCACGCGACCCGGCCCTGTACTCCCAGACCCGCGACCTCGCCAACTCGCTGGACGGCACGCGCCAGACGTCCGGTACGAACACCTCTCGCAGCTTGACCGACTGGGTGCAGGAGGTGTTCGCCTATGACGACTACGGGCATTCCAAGGGCAACGCCACCCTGTCGGCTCCCATCGCTGGCGTGCCCTACCTGGTGACCGAGGCAGTTGGCGCGCTCGACGGCCCACCCGGTTATCGCCGCATCGATGCCCAGCCGGTTCAGCAGGTACAGGCCCGGATGCACGCCCAGGTGCACGAGATTGCCGGCGCGAATGACGGCTACTGCGGCCTGCTCGGCTGGTGTGCCTTCGACTACGACTCCCTCGCCGGCTACACCTTCCAGAGCATGAAATGGCCCGGTATCGCAGACACATTCCGCGTTCCGAAGCCGGGCGCTGCGTTCTACCAGTCGCAGGTGAGCCCGGCGAAGCGCCCCGTCATCCAGCCTGCGTTCTACTGGGATTTCGGCGCCACCTCGCCGGTCACCAGCCTGGGCGCGACGGCCATCGTCTGGTCGAACTGCGACCGCCTCGAGGCCTACCTCGACGGCGTTCGCTACGCGAGCCTGGCGCCGGACGCGGCGGCATATCCGCACCTGGCCCACCCGCCGTTCTACCTGGACACCACGCGAATCGACGGCTCGACGCTGCCGGAACTGCGCCTGGACGGTTACGTCGGAAGCGCACTGGTGCTGTCGCGCCGCTTCGCGAGCGACCCGACCGGCGACCGGCTCGAGGTCTGGGCCGACGACGCGGAACTGGTGGCGGACGGCTCTGACACCACGCGCGTCGGGTTCCGCGCGGTGGACCGATACGGTGCCCCGCGCCCGTACGCCGCCGGTCAGGTCTCCGTCGATGTGGCCGGCCCCGGCACGTTCATCGGCGATGTCGTGAGCCTGACCGTCCAGGCCTCCCCGCAGGTCGTCCGGCCGGGTCAGCAATCAACGGTGAGCGCCACGCTGACCAATGGCGCGTTCCCGTTCGGCGAGAACGGAGGCGTCGGCGCGGTGTACGTCCGCACCCGCCCAGCGCTGCCGGGACAGATCAGCGTGCGGGCGACGCACCCGGCCTTGGGATCCGGATCGGTGCGAATTCGGTCGACCCCAGCGCAAGCCTCAGCCGCGGTGCCGGTTACTGCACCGGGGCAGACGCCGCCGTCTCAGCGCCTCGCCCACGCGGCCGTGTCACTGCAGGTGCCGTCAGGGTGGCAGGTCGAGGCGCTCACCGGACGCACGGGCGGGGAGATCGGGCCCTCCTCGTCGGCTCAGTATCGATGGCACGTGACGCCGCCGGCGACCGTCGCGCCTGGCGCGCCGACCGCAGCGACAGCCGTCGCCGACTACGACATCGACGGCCAGACTGCGGGCAACCAGAGCCCTGTGCCGGTCTATCTCGCAACGACCGTCGCCGAGGCCTACAACAACAGCGGTATCAGCGACGACGCCAACCCGTCGGGCGCCGACCTGGACGGCACCGGCAAGAGCTACTCCCGGCAAGCGCTCGCAAGCGCCGGCCTGGTTCCGGGCGCAACGGTTGTGCACAACGGGATAGCGTTTACCTGGCCGGACACTGTTGCCGGGCAGCCGGACAACATGTTGGCTCAAGGCCGCACCATCCTGGTAAACGGCCGCGGCACCACTCTCGGCTTCCTCGGCGCCAGCACGTTTGCCACCGGCGTCGCCCGCGGGAAGATGTTCTACACCGACGGCACTGATGCCGACTTCGCCTGCACGTTCGCGCAGAACACCGTGCAGCCCGGTCCCGAGAGCGACATCGTCGCCACCGCGGCGTACTACAACACGGCTTCGGGCCCCAACCATGCGCCGATGTATGTCTTCTACTGCGGTGTGCCCCTCGACGAGGGCAAGCAGATCAGCGCGATCACCCTGCTCGATGGCGGCTACGTCGCACCGAACGGGCGGATCCGGGGCGTGCACATCTTCGCCGTAGCAGTGGGCGGTTAGCCGTGCGTCGCCACGGCGGCGTGCCGGATACCTCACAGTTGACTCTCGGGGCGGGCACTCCTAGGGTCGGTGGTAAGACCTCTGAACTGATAGGAGTTCATGTGGCGACCCCACATTTGAGCCGGTATCTCAATGACTGATCGCTTCGACCAGGCGAGTAGCGCGACGACTCTTATCAACGGGACGTGGACCGATCCGGATGCTCGGCGTGACGTGACCAATCCGGCCGACGGGACCGTGCTGGCCACGGTCGGCTACGGAGGTGCGGCCGAGGCGACGGCGGCGGCCGATGCCGCTGCGAGCGCGTTCGCGGAATGGTCCGCCTCGAGTCCTCGCGCACGCGCTGATCTGCTGCGGGCACTCGCCGACGACCTGGTGGCGCGTTCGGAATCCATCGGCGCACTGCTGGCGAGGGAGAGCGGCAAGCGTTTGCCCGAGGCGGTTGCCGAGGTTCGATTCGCCGCCGAGTACTTCCGCTGGTTCGGCGAGCAGGCCAGGCGGCCGATCGGTCAGGTGCTCCCGAATGAGCTTCCCGGTCGCCGGCAGACGACGGTTCGCCGCCCGGCCGGTGTCGCGCTCTGCCTGACGCCGTGGAACTTTCCGGTGTCGATCCAGGCCCGCAAGCTTGCCGCCGCGCTGGCCGCGGGGTGCACGACGGTGTCGCGGGCGTCGGAGAAGGCGCCACTCGCGGTGACGGAAATGTTCCGCTGCCTGCATCGCGCCGGCTTTCCGCCCGGCGTGGCGAACCTGGTGCACGGTCCGGCGGGCGAGCTGACCGACGCCTTGCTCGCGCATCCCGCGGTCCGGGTCGTCAGCTTCACCGGGTCGACCGAAGTCGGCCGGCGGATCATGACGTTGGCAGCGCAGCGAATCGTCCGTCCAGCACTGGAACTCGGCGGTGACGCACCGTTCATCGTGATGGACGATGCCGACCTCGACGCCGCTGTCGACGGCGCGCTCATCGCGAAGTTCCGCAACAACGGCCAGTCCTGCATCGCGGCGAACCGAATATTCGTCCAGGACGGTATCTACGACGCGTTCGTCAGCAAGCTGGTGCCGGCGGTCGACGCAATGTCGATCGGTGATCCGCTCGCCGAACCCGTGCCCTCGCTCGGTCCCCTCATCGACGACGCTCGGGTCAACGCGATCACGCAACTCGTCGAAGATGCGGTGAGCGCCGGCGCGCAGCGCGTGACGCGTGACTTTTCCCTTCCGGACAAAGGCTCTTACGCCGCGCCGGCGTTTCTCGTTGACGTTCCGGACGGCACGGGCCTCGCGTGCACCGAGGCGTTCGGGCCCGTCGCGGGAATCTTCCGCTTCTCCGACGAGGACGAAGCGATCACTCGCGCCAACCGTACCGAGATGGGCCTTGCCGCGTACCTCTATTCCCGCGATCTTCGGCGAGCCGAGCAGCTTTCCGGACAGCTCGAGGCGGGCATCGTCGGCGTCAACAACGCGCTGCCCTCCGCCGCATTCGCGCCGATGGGTGGCGTGAAACAGAGCGGGCTGGGTCGCGAGGGAAGCTGGGAAGGGCTCGAGGAGTTCCAGGAGATCCACTACACGGCGATTGCGCTGTGAGCACGGCCGAATCGGCGGCCGCGGGTGCCGAAATCGTGATCGCCGAGGACGTGTGGGGCGAGCCGTTCGAGGCGTTGGCCCAGCGGCATGCCGTCCTGCGCCAACCCGACGCGTGGTCTGACAGAGACATGCTGCGTGACCTGCTCAGCTCGGCCAGGGCGTTGGTGGTCCGCAACCGGACGCAGGTGAACGCCGACCTGATCTCGGCCGCACCGCGACTCGAGGTCGTCGGCCGGGCCGGCGTGGGTCTGGACAACATCGACGTCTCGGCAGCCGATTCGCGCGGCGTGGTGGTCGTTGCGCCTCTCGGCGCCAACGCGGTGAGCGTGGCCGAGCACACCTTGGCGCTGGCGCTGGCGGTGATTCGCGACCTGCCCGCGCACGATCGTGCTGTGCGCGCGGGTCAGTGGGTGCGTACGCCGGGACGCGAGCTCGCCGGTCGCGTATGGGGACTGCTCGGCTTCGGCGCGACGGGCCGCGCCGTTGCCCGCCTGGCGGGCGCATTCGGGATGCGCGTGCTTGCCTACGACCCGTACGTCGATCAGGACGCCGGCCGGCAGGTGGGCGTGCAGATCGCCGACCTTGACACCGTGCTGAGCTCGGTCGACGTGCTCAGCGTGCACCTGCCCGATACCGCGCAGACGAAGGGGTTGCTCGCAGCGGACGCGCTCGCCCGGATGCGACCGGGCGCCGTGCTGGTCAGCGTCGGCCGGGGCGAGGTCGTCGACGAGGCCGACCTCGCCGATGCGCTGCAGCAGGGCCGGATCGGCGGCGCCGGCCTCGATGTGCGGGCCGACGAGCCGCCGCGGCCGGGGCCTCTGGACGACGCCCCCAATCTGATCTTCACTCCGCACGTGGCCGGCATAACCGTCGAGAGCCAGCGCCGGATCGCGAGCATTCTCGTGGACGACATCACGGCCGTCCTTGCGGGTGATCAGGCGGCCCACGCGGTCGGAAACCACCACAGCAACGCGAAAGTGCAGGGGTGACGCGTGCCGAATCAACCGACGGTTGCTGAGGGACGTGACGTCGCCCGCGATCTGCTGGTCGCCTGCGGCGTCGAGGAATCGGCGGCCGCGCAGACCGCGCAGGCGCTCGTGTTGGCTGACGTCTGGGGCGTGCACTCGCACGGACTGCTCCGGTTGCCGGATTACCTTCGACGACTGTCTGCGGGTGGCTGCAACGCCAGCGCGAAACTCTCGTCGGTGGCCGACACCGGCGCCCTCGTCACCTACGACGGCGAGGACGGTCTTGGGCACTGGCAGCTATGGCGCGCGGCAGAACTCGCGCGAGACCGCTGCGCCACCCATGGAGTCGCGCTGGTCGCGGTCGGGCGCTCGTCGCATTGCGGCGCGCTCGGCGTCTACACGCTGCCGATCATCGAGGCCGGCAAGGTCGCGCTGGTGTTCTCGCACGGGCCGGCCGTCATGCCGCCGTGGGGAGGCTCGGCCGCCGTGCTGTCGACGAGCCCGCTCGCGGCCGGCATCCCGTGCCGGCCGCGTCCCGCGATCGTCGACCTGGCCACAAGTGCGGTGGCACGGGGCAAAATCAAGGTCTATGCCCAGCGCGGAGATTCCCTGCCGAGCGGGTGGGCCTTCACCGCGGCCGGCGAGGCGACGACTGACGCCGACGCCGCACTCGACGGCATGCTCGCGCCACTCGGTGGGGCAAAGGGTTTCGCGCTCGCGTTTCTCGTCGAGGCGCTGACGGCCGGACTCGTCGGTCCGGCGTTGAGCACCGACGTCGTCGACATGTTCAATCCTTCCGACGCGAGTAGCCCACAGCGGATTGCGCACCTTGTCATTGCGATGGATCCGTCGCGCCTGGACGTCGACGGGCAGGGAACGGGCGGCCGGCTCGACGAACTCGCCGAGCGCGTGACTTCGGCGGGCGGTCGGTTGCCGGGCGCGAAACGTGAACTGCCCGGCGAGATCGACGACAACCAGGTTCTGGGCGTGTCCGACCAGACCTGGCGCGAAGTCGGAGCGTGGGTGCAGCAACTGGCCATTCCGACGCGGATCCGCTGATCGTCCTTGCGATGGAGCGACCAGTGGCGGTCGGTCCTTGAGTACTGCTCCGATCGGCGCACGGTTCGCGTGCTGACTCGGTTCGAGGAGGGTCGGCTGCCGTGTGATGTGCGCCCCCATCGGGTCTTGATCGAGCCCTGCTGGATCCGCCACTACTCGCAGCTTCGACAGAGACGATCAATGCTGTAGCACTTGTCGGACGGCGGCTCTGCCCAATGTGCCGATTTCACTGGACATGTCTTGACACTTCACCGCATTGCCCTCCATGCTGGCCGGAGGTCTTACCACTTTGGATCACGCGAGGACGCGAGCGACTGCGGCCGTCGTCCAGTTCGGCCACGCCCTCGTGTGGGTCGGTTGCCTGCTCCGCGCATGAGCGGACGCAGGCCTTAGGCGCACTCGACCGGAGAAGGCAGGATGACTGACCAGATCAAGCGAAACCACAAGCGCGGACAGTTCTCACGGCGGCAGTTCCTTCAAGCATCCGGGGTCGGTGCGGTCGGCCTCGCTGCCTGGTCGGTACTTGGTGAGCCGTCGCAACGGGCCGGCGCGGCAACTCCGCCCGGGCCGGCTGCTCGCGTTCTCCCGCTAACCACAGGGTGGTTGTTCGGCGGCGAGGCATCGGCGGGCAGCACCGGAATCGGCTTCGACGACAGCGAATTCGCGACCGTCACGCTGCCGCACACCGTCACGCCGCTGTCGTGGCGCAATTGGGACCCAGCCACATGGGAGCGGATCTGGATCTACCGCAACCACTTCGACGCGCCGACCAGCACCGAGGGCATGCGCGTCTTCCTCGACTTCGCCGCTGCCATGACTCTCGCGACCCCGACGCTGAACGGCCAGGACCTTACGGCCCATCTCGGCGGCTACCTGCCGTTCAGCCTGGAGATCACCGATCAGCTCAAGGCCCGCGACAACGTCCTTGCCGTGACCCTCGACTCGACGTTCAACCTCAACGTGCCGCCGGACCGGCCCGCTCCGTCGTCGTCGACGTCCGTCGACTTCTGGCAACCGGGAGGGCTCTACCGGGAGGTGCAACTGCGCGCGGTGCCGCAGGTCTTCATCGCCGACGTCTTTGCCAAGCCGGTGAACGTCCTCGACGCGGGAACCCGGCAGGTCGTGGTCGAGTGCACCGTGGACGCCGCGGTCGTGCCGCAGGGTGCGAGCGAGATCGTCGTCGACCTGCGCGACGGCGTTCGCAACGTGGCTTCGGCGCAAGCATCGCTGACGATCAACTCCACCGGCCAGACGACCGCGACGGCGACCCTGACCGGCCTGGGCGACATCGAACTGTGGGACGTCGACAACCCGCGCCTGTACGACATCGTCGCGACACTGCAGGTCAATGGCGTTGCCCTGCACGACTATCGCACCCGGATCGGGTTCCGCGAGGCCGCGTTCACGATGAGTGGTTTCTTCTTGAACGGCAGGCGGTTGAAGCTGTTCGGCGTCAACCGGCATCAGATCTTCCCCTACGTCGGCGGCGCGATGCCCGAACGCGTCCAACGCAAGGACGCGGAGATTCTGCGCCAGGAACTCAACTGCAACATGGTGCGCTGCTCGCACTACCCGCAATCGGAGGCGTTCTTCGATGCGTGCGACGAGCTCGGGCTGATGGTCTGGGAGGAAGCTCCCGGGTGGGGCTACCTCGGCGACGACTCGTGGAAAGCCCTTGCCTACCGGGATGTCGGCGAGATGGTGCGGCGCGACCGCGACCATCCGTCGATCATCATCTGGGGAGCTCGGCTCAACGAGACGGTCGACGACGTGCCGTTCTACACGAGCACGCGCGACCTCGCCCATTCCCTGGACGACTCGCGCCCGACCGTCGGCGCGATGGCCGGGCGACACAACACCACCGGATACGTCCAGGACGTCTTCTCGCAGAACGACTACTCCAGCAGCACCGGGAGCAACGGTGAGAAGCAGCCGGAGCTGATGCCGCCCCGCACCGACCGCCCGTACATGGTCAGCGAAGCGGTCGGCACGCTGTCCGGCCCGGCGAAGTTCTTCCGCCGCATCGATACGCAGGACGCGCAGCAGGGCCAGGCGACAGCGCACGGCCGGGTGCACAACATCGCAGCATCGGACGACCGCTACTGCGGCCTGGTTGCCTGGTCCGGATACGACTACGACTCCGGATCCGGAAACATGTTCCAGGAGGTCAAATACACCGGCGTCGTCGACTTGTTCCGCGTCCCGAAACCAGGTGCCGCGATCTACGAGGCGCAGGTCGACCCGCAGGCCAGGCCGGTCATTGCACCGGCGTTCTACTGGGACTTCGGACCGACCTCTCCGGTGACCAGCCTCGACCAGGCGATGATCTGCTCGAACCTCGACCGGCTCGAGGTGTTCGTGGGCGACGCGCATCATGCAACCGCGATGCCGGACACCGCCGGGTACGGCAACCTGCCTTACCCGCCGTCCTTCGTCGACTTCAGTTCGGTCGACGGCTCGACGCACCCGGAGTTGCGGATCGACGGATATCTCGGCAGCGCCAAGGTCATCTCGCGCCGGTTCTCGTCCGACCCGTCCGGCGACCGCCTCTCGCTCGCCGCCGACGACACCGAACTGGTGGCCGACGGTTCCGATGCAACGCGGATCGTCTTCCGCGCCGTTGACAAGTACGGCGCGCCGCGTCCTTACGTCGACGGGCAGGTGCAGCTGTCGGTGCACGGCCCGGCGGCGCTGGTCGGGGACAACCCGTTCGCGTTCGCCGACGCGGGCGGCGTGGGTGCCGTCTGGTTGCGGTCACTGACCAATTCGCCGGGCGCTGTCACCGTCCGGGCAAGCCATCCGACGCTGGGCTCGCCCTCGACGACCGTCCACGTCCGGCAGACGACGCCGGGCGGCCCGCCGGTTCCCTACGGCACGCTGAGTGCCGCGGCCCAGCCGACGCTTGTCGCGGCGGGTGAATCCACCACCGTGACCAGCACGTTCACCAACAACGGGCTGCCGACCCTCGACCGCGTGACGCTGGCCCTTGACCTACCCAGTGGCTGGACCGTGCGGGCATTGACCCCGACGACTCTCACGAAGGTCCCGGCCGGCCAGACCGCCGACATCCGCTGGCAGCTCACGGCTCCGGCCCAGGCGACACCGGGAAGCGTCGCCGTCACGGTCCGGGCGACCTACACCGCCGCGGCGCAGCGCGGGGTCACTGACAGCAGCCTCAGCCTGCTCGTCCCGTACAACTCGCTGGCCAGTGCATACAACAACGCCGGGATCAGCGACGACGCGAACATCACGGCCGCGAACTTCGACGGGGTCGGCAACAGCTACTCCGAGCAGGCGATGACGGCCGCCGGGCTCGCGCCCGGTGCCGCAGTCACGCACAACGGAATCGCCTTCACCTGGCCGAACCTCGCCGCTGGGCAACCCGACAACGTCGTCGCCGCCGGGCAGACGATCCTCATCTCAGGCACCGGATCGACGCTCGGCTTTCTCGGCGCGGGTAGCCCCGCCAACGAGGGTGGCACGGGCACCGTGCACTACACAGACGGCAGCACGAGCAGCTACTCCGCCACGCTGGACAACTACTTCGCCGCGCCCGGCCCGGAGAACGACAGTGTCGCCACGCTGCCGTACATCAACGACTCCAACCCGGCGAGCAATGGCGGCGTGGCCGGCAGGCGCAACCAGACCGTCTACGTGATGTACGTCGGGGTTCCGATCACGCCGGGCAAGACCGTACGAGCAGTCACCCTGCCCGCCGGAGGTTCGATCCCGCCCGGCGGCCGGATCACGGGCATCCACGTTTTCGCCCTGGCCATCGGATAGTTCTGTCCATCAACTCGGGAGCGTGCCTCGTATCGAATCACCGCGGTCACTTCTGGCTGTAGCCGCTGCATGTTTCACGGTTCTCGGTGTGGCAACCGCCGGTCCGACCACTGCCGCGCCGGCGTTCGCCGACACCGGCTGCCCGTGGGTGGGTTCGGCCGCGCCGGTCGACGACCGAGTCAACCAGGTCGTCGGTCAGATGACCCTGGACGAGAAGATCGACATGATGGGCCTGGCCGCGAGCCCCGACGGGTACGAGAACTACTTCCCGGCCATTGCGCGGCTGTGCATCCCGCGGCTGATCCTGCAGGACGGCCCGGCAGGTGTCGCGGCCGGCTTTCACGACGTGACGCAACTGCCCGCACCGATCACCGTCGCCGCGTCCTGGGATCCGTCGGTTGCCGCGCAGTACGGCAACATCCAGGGCACGGAGTCGTGGGGCAAGGGAATCGAGGTTGCCCAGGGACCTGACGTGAACATCGCCCGAGTACCCGAGAACGGCCGAACCTTCGAAGCCTACGGCGAAGACCCTTACCTGGCCGCGCAAACCGGCGTCGCCGACATCGATGCCATCTCAGCGCACCGGAGTCATGGCGGACGTCCAGCACCTCGCGGGAAATAACCAGGAGACCGATCGCGGCAGCATCAACGACGTCGTAAGCCAGCGGACCCTGCGCGAGATCTACCTGCCCGCGTTCGAAGCGGCGGTGACGAAAGGCGACGTCGCCACCGCGATGTGCGCGTACAACAAGATCAACGGTGCGTACTCGTGTCAGAACTCGTCGCTGATGCAGGACGTGTTCAAGAACGAGTACCAGTTCCGCGGGTTCATCCGTTCAGATCTGGGCGCCGTGCACGATGTGGGCGCGGCCTACAACGCGGGTATGGACCAGTCCAAGCCTCAACACAACGCGGAACTCGAGGCCGGCGTCCAGGCCGGGTCGGTGCCGATCAGCAGGATCGACGACGCCGTGAGCAGGGTGCTGCGGGAGATGTTCCGGTTCGGCCTGTTCGAGCGCCAACCCACCGGCACTCCCGACACGGTCGTCACCTCGCCACAGCATGCGGCCAGCGCGCGCGACATTGCCGAACAGGGCGCCGTGCTGCTGAAGAACGCGGACAACGCCCTGCCCTTGCCGGCCACGACCAAGTCCATCGCCGTGATCGGGCCGGACGGCGGCGATCAGGCCTACACGGCCGGCGGTGGCAGTTCCCACGTCCAGGCGCCGTACGTCGTCACCCCCTACCAGGGAATCAAGAATCGTGCCGGCAGCGGCGTGGACGTCACCTACACGCAAGGCCTCGAGCAGGGTGCCGTGCAGGCGGCGAAGAACGCCGACGTCGCGATCGTGTTCGCGAATGACGTCGAGCGCGAGGGCGCCGACCGACCGGACCTGTCACTTCCGTCCGGCCAGGACGACCTGATCGCGGCCGTCGCGTCGGCGAACCCGAACACCGTCGTCGTGCTCAATACCGGCAGCGCGGTGACGATGCCCTGGCTGAGCGGCGTCAAGGCGGTGGTCGAGGGCTGGTACGCGGGCCAGGAAGACGGCAATGTCTTGGCCGCGCTGCTGTTCGGCGATGTGAACCCGTCCGGCAAGCTGCCGATCACCTTCCCGCGAAGCGAGGCGGACACACCTGCGCACACACCCCAACAATGGCCCGGAGTGAATGGCGATGCCGACTACAGCGAGGGCCTGCAGGTCGGGTACCGCTGGTACGACGCGCAGGGCATCGCGCCGTTGTTCCCGTTCGGTTATGGCCTGTCCTACACGACATTCGCCGTCAGCCATCTGGTGATCGGGCCCAAACAGCTCGCCGCCAACGGACACGAGACGGTGAGCGCGGACGTGACGAACACCGGCGCAAGGACAGGGGCAGAGGTCGTCCAGCTCTACGTCGGCTTGCCCGCAAGTACGAACGAACCGCCCAAGCAACTCAAGGGCTACCGGAAGGTGAGCCTCAAGCCCGGCCAGACGCGGCGGGTGAGCTTCGAGCTGGCGCCGGGTGACCTGTCCTACTGGGACGACAACTCGCACGGGTGGGTGCTGGCCGGTGGCTCGTACCGGATCATGGTCGGCACGTCGTCGCAGGACATCGCGGCCACCGACACGTTCACGGTGGCCAAGCCCGTCGGCCCGCGCTACGTCAAGACGACTGCGCCCGAGATTCTCGACGCCGGTTCGACATCGCCCGCGACGACGACGTTCACGAACGACAGCGCCTATGCCGTGCACAACGTGCGCATCGCGCTACCCGGCCCGTCCGGGTGGACCGTGATGCCGAGCTCACCGGCGTCGTTCCAGACGGTGCTTGCGGGGCAGTCGGTCACGACCACCTGGCAGCTGACCGCGTCCGCCGGAGTCCGGCCCGCAAGCTATCCGCTGACGGCGACCGCGACCTACCAGGCGGCCGAGGGCGGGACCGGCAGCCGGTCCGACGCAGCGACCGTGTCGGTGCCGTACCCGTCGGTGGGCGCCGCCTTCGACAACGTGGGAATCACCGACGATGCCGATCACACGCCGGGGAACTTCGACGGCTCCGGCAACAGCTACTCCGCACAGGCTCTCGCGGCGGTGGGCATCACGCCCGGCGCGGCCGTGCCCGGACGGGGTGTCGCGTTCACCTGGCCGGACGTGCCGTCGGGCGTGGACGACAACGCGACGATGCGGGGCCAGTTGATCGACGTGTCCGGATCCGGCAGTGTCCTCGGCATCCTCGGCGCCGGCGTATCCGGCACGCAGGCGGGCACCGGCACCGTGTACTACACCGACGGCAGCACGCAGCTGTTCACGCTCACATGGCCCGATTGGTTCGCCACGGCGCCGGTCGCCGGCGACGACCTGATCGCGACCACCGCCTACCTGAACCGCACGAACGGCAAGCCGCCACATACAGCCAGCCTGTTCGCGGCCTACCTGCCGCTGTCCGCCGGGAAGAGTCTGCGGGCGGTCGCGCTGCCGGATCGGGGAGACGTCAGCATGCACGCCTTCGCCATGGCAGTGGGCTGATACCGGACGGGGCTCAGAGCGAGCGGCGCGGTACTGCCGCGCCGCTGCCGCCGACGAGGAAGTCGAGATCGGCGCCGGTGTCGGCCTGCTGGACGTGCTCGACGTACAGCTTGACCCAGCCGCGAGCGCCGGCCGGCTCGCGAGGCCGCCACGCTGCGCGCCGCTGCGCGAGAACGTCGGCGTCGACGCACAGTTCGAGCCGGCGCGCGGGAACGTCGAGTTCGATCTCGTCGCCGGTTTCGACGAATGCGAGCGGCCCGCCGACCGCCGCCTCCGGTGCGACGTGCAGTACGACGGTTCCGTAGGACGTGCCGCTCATCCGCGCGTCCGACACCCGCACCATGTCGGTGACGCCGGCTTGCAGCAGCCGCCGTGGCAGCGTCAGGTTGCCGATCTCGGGCATGCCCGGGTAGCCGCGCGGCCCGGCGTAGCGAACGACGAGCACGGTCGAGGCGTCGACATCGAGCGCCGGGTCGTCGATACCGGCGTCGTAGTCCTCGATCGAGTCGAACACCAGCGCCCTGCCCCGGTGGCGGAGCAACCCCGGGCTCGCGGCGCTCTGCTTCACGATCGCGCCGTTGGGGGCCAGCGACCCCCGCAGCACCGCCACGCCCGATCCCGGCGGCTGCAGCGGCTCGCGCCGCGAGCGGACGATTCCCGGCCGGCCCGGTGACGCGGCCGAGCGGATGTCGTCGACGCTGCGCCCCGTGACGGTCGGCAGGTCAGCGTGCACGAGGTCGCCGAGCTCACGCATCACGGCGGGCACGCCGCCGGCTGCGTGCAGGTCGGCCATGAAGTGCCGGCCGGACGGCAGCAGGTCGACCAGTAGCGGCACGTCGCGCGAGAGCACGTCGATGTCGTCGAGCGTGAGCGGCACGCCGGCCCGACCGGCGATGGCGAGCAGGTGGACGACGGCGTTGGTCGATCCGCCGAGCGCGGCGTTGAGGCGCACCGCGTTCTCGAACGACCGGCGGGTCAGCATCTCGCCGATCGGGTGGTGCTCGTGCACGAGAGCGACGGCGCGCCGTCCTGCCTCGGCGGCCAGCCGCAGCCGCTCGGCGTCCACCGCGGGCGCTGTCGCGGATCCGGGCAGCTGCAGGCCCATGGCTTCGGTGAGGCACGCCATGGTCGAGGCGGTGCCCATCGTGTTGCAGTGCCCGTTGCCGCGGGCGAGGCAAGCCTCGGCTTGGCGGAACTCGCCTTCGCTCATCTGCCCGGCCCGCACCTGCTCGGAGAATCGCCACACGTGGGTGCCCGAGCCGACCGCCTCGCCGCGGAATTCGCCGGTGAGCGCCGGGCCGCCGGTGACGAGCACGGTGGGCAGATCGACGCTCGCGGCACCCATCACCATTGCCGGCGTGGTCTTGTCGCAGCCGGCGAGCAGCACGACACCGTCGAGGGGGTTGGCCCGTAGCGTCTCCTCGACCTCCATCGCCATCAGGTTGCGGTAGAGCATCGCCGTCGGCCGCATCAGCGTTTCACCCAGCGACATCGTCGGAAACTCCAGCGCGGCTCCGCCCGCCTCGACGATGCCGCGGCGAACCGATTCGGCCAGGCGGCGCAGGTGTGCGTTGCACGGGTTGAGCTGCGACCAACTGTTGGCGATGCCCACGACGGGGCGCCCGTCGAACAGCGAGGCGTCGAAGCCTTCGCCGTAGAGCTTCGACCGGTGGACGAAACCGACCTTGCCGGTGGCGGCGAACCACTGCGCGCTGCGGCGCTCGGCGCTCATCCGCGAAACTCGTTCGCCGGAAGGCCGGCCACGCCGACGTCCCGAATCCGCAGCAGCGCGCCCGCCCGCGGATATTCGACCAGATCCGCCTCGCCGAGCCCGACGCACGCGGTCGTCACGTACAGGTCGCGTAGCCCCACGCCACCGAACTCGCAGCTGGTCACCGCGGGAGCATGCACGTCGATGACGACGTCGAGCGCACCGTCAGGTCCGAAGCGCCGGATCTCGCCGCCCTTGGCCATGGCCACCCAGACACCCCCTTCGGCGTCCACGGTCAGGCCGTCGGGGCGGCCCGGCGCATCGTGCAGGTCGACGAAACAACGGCGGCCCGTCGCAACGCCGAGCGCCGCGTCGTAGTCGAACGCGTCGATGCGCTCGGTATGCGTGTCGGCGTAGTACAGCGTGCCGCCGTCAGGACTCCAGGCAAGGCCGTTGGAGATGGTCACGTCGTCGAGCACCTGCGTCAGCGTCGAGCCGGCGAGGCGGTACAGCGCGGACGCCTCGGGCCGCTGCGACACCGTGAGCGTTCCGGCCCATAGCCGCCCGGCGGGGTCGCACGCCGCGTCGTTCATCCGGTCGCCTCGATCGGCGTGGGCGATCCAGGTCAGCTGCCCGCTCGACTCGTCGACACGCGCGATGCCGAGGCCGGCCGCGACGACCAAGCCGCCGTCGCGGCACGGCATCGCGGCGCTGACCGTGCAGGGCAGGCGCATCGACACGTCGCGGTCGTCGGCGGGGGAGTACCGGTGGATCTCGCCGCGCAGGATGTCGACCCACAGCAGGGATTCCGTGGCGCGGTCCCAGACGGGCGACTCGCCGAGCAGCGCCCGCTCGTCGACCACGATCTCGATCTGGTCGATCGTGCCGCGCTTCGCCGTGGACAGGTCCGTCACTGATCGCCTCGCACGACGCCGGACTCGACGAGGGCGCGGGCCAGATCTGCGCGCAGTGCCTCGGACAGTGGCGAGGCCGGGGCAGCCATGTGGTCCTCGCAGATACCCGCAATGGCGAGAGCCGCCTTCCAGCCGGCCGGCGCCGGGCCGCGGCGGCACGCGACGACGATGCGGGCGAGCTTCGCCTGATCTCGCCGCGCCGTCTCGAGGTCGCCGGACGTGAACGCGCGGTAGATGCTCACGGACAGAGACGGAACCAGGTTGACGCTCGCCGCGATCATCCCGTGAGCGCCGAGCGCGAGGCTGGCAAGCAGCAGCGTGTCGGTGCCCGTGAGCACGCTGAACTGCGCGCCGGACGCGGCAAGGATCACCGCATGCTGGTACTCGAGGTCCCGGCTGCTGTCCTTGATCCCGATGACATTCGGGTGCGGCGCCAGCCGTTCGACCAGGTCGGGCGCGATGCGAACGCCTGTGTAGGCCGGGATGTTGTACAGCACGAGCGGCAGGGGTGTTTGCTCGGCAAGCGTCTCGTAGAACCGCGAGACGTCATCGTCGGACAGGGGATAGCTGACCTGGCTGGAGACCAGCGCGGCGTCCGCGCCGGCGTCGGCGAGCGCGTGCAGTTCCCGAAGGCCGTCGGCCACATTGCCAAGTGGCGCGCCCGCGATGACGGGTATCGCCGCCGGTGTGATCGCACGCGTACGCGCGACGACTTCGACCCGCAGGTCGCGCGACAGTCGCGACCCTTCGCCGGTCGAGCCGGTCGGGCTCAGTCCAGAGACGCCCTCGGCAACAACGTGCTGCACCAGCCGTTGCAAACCCTTGTCATCGAGCCTGCCCTCGGCGTCGAGAGGGGTGGCCAGGGCAGCGAGTACTCCGCCCAACCGCAGCATCGAGGTCGTCGTCATATCGGTTCCTCTCGCGCGTGATTATCGAGCTTTGAGCGGTCCGGTCGTGGACCGGCTCCGGCTGTGTTCCGGCTATGTTCCGGCAGTGTTCCGGCCGAATCCAGGGACAGAGGTCTGGCCAATCCTAGTCAGGTCCGATCGCCTCGCTGGATGTTCCGGGCGAAGCGCACATCGACGGTTGACATATGCGCACCGACGGGACAGAGTGACCAGCCGAGACCAGAGGTCATACCACATGGAGGGCTCGTCATGGGCTGCAGCGGCCGACCTGGAACAACGGACGCGTCGATACAGCGGCGTTCGCGCCGAGAGAACTCAGGATGGTCGTGGCGCCGACGGGGCAGGCTGTTCGTCGCCGCCGGCGCGGCGGCGAGCCTCCTCATCGCCGGATGCAGCAGTTCGGGCGGCGGCGGAGGACACGACAAGAACGTCATCACGTTCGCGAACTGGGCCGACGCCGAGCCGAACACGCAGCCCGGCATCGAGGCGATGATCAAGGAATTCGAGAAGGAGAATCCCGGGATCACGGTCAAGAGCCTGCCGATCTCCTACACCGACATCGAGCATCAGCTGGTTTTGCAGGTGCAGTCGGGTAACACGCCCGATGTTGCCGAACTGCAAGGCAATTACACGTTCAGCCTGAGCGCGGCCGGGGCTCTGCAGCCGCTGGACAGCTACGCCGACGGCCAGTTCAAGCAATCGGTCATCCCTCAGGAGCTTCAGCTCGGAAACATCGACAGCAAGCTTGTCGCGATTCCGTGGACGGTTGCCCCGTTCGCGCTCTGGTACAACAAGAAGGTCATGCAGCAGGCGGGCCTCGACGCCAAGGCGCCGACCACCTGGGACGAGTTGCTGTCCGACCTGGCGACCATCCACCAGAAGATGCCCAAGATCATCGCCTTCGGCACCGACAGCACGAATCGAACGTACGGCCTCGACCAGAACTGGCCGGTCATGAAGAGCTTCGGCGCCACGCCGTTCAACGGCACCGACGCCACCGCCGACAGCCCGAACATGAAGTCGTACCTGGACTTCATGCGGACCCTGGCCAAGAACGGCTATACGCCGCCGAACAAGAAGGGCGGCTACTTCAGGCAGCCGGCCGCGTCCGACCAGGTCGCGTTCACCATCGACGGGCCGTACGTGAAGGGCGTCGTGCAATCCACGAACCACATGAGCGATCAGCAGTTCTACGCCACGTGGGGCATCGCGCCACTGCCCACCGGTTCGTCGAGTCAGCACTACAGCGCTCCGACCGATCACCAACTCGTGATGTTCAAGAAGGCAGGCAACAAGACGGCTGCGTGGAAGTTCATGAACTTCCTGGCGACCTCCCAGGCCGCCGTGCTGAACTACACGCTCAAGTACGAGAACTCGCTGCCGCCGCTGCAGAGTCCAACCGGAGAGGTCGCCAAGCAGCTCGACAACCCGATCTCACAGGCATTCGAGAAGGACGTCATCCCGACGGTCATCCGGCCCGACTGGGGATCGGCCTACGGAAACGCCTACTCGGACGTGATGACCGGCGTGCAGAGCGCGATGACCAGCTCGTCGTCGATCGACTCGATTGCGTCGAAGATATCGTCGTCCCTGAAGAACGATCTCGGCGGTTGACCGACGGATGACAGCCGCCACCAAAACGACGGCGCGGATGCCCCTGCGACATCGGCGGGGTACCCGGTGGTTCGACTGGATGACCCTGCCGGCGCTGCTCATTCTCGCCTTGGTGATCGGGTACCCGGTCGTGCGGGCGATCATCGTTTCCTTCTACCATTACCCGCTGCTCGAGCCTGAGCACAACTACATCGGCGCCGACAACTACCGGCGGCTGTGGCACGATTCCGTGTTCTGGCAGGCGCTGAACAACACCATCGTCTACACGGCGGCCTCGGTGCTCGGCGCGATGGCGATCGGGCTCATCCTGGCGCTGGCCACCGAGCGGCTCGAAGGTCCGTGGCGCTTCTTCCGCGGCTTGCTGCTCACGCCGTGGGCGGTACCGGTCATCGTCGTCGCGTTCCTCTTTCAGTTCATGTTCGAGGACAACGGCGGCATCACGAACACGCTGCTCATCAAGCTGGGCATCATCCACTCGGCGATTCCGTGGCTCAGCTCGTCGCAGTGGGCGATGACTGCGGTCATCATCGCCAACATCTGGTCGCAGGCACCGTTCTTCCTGCTCATCTTCACGGCGGCGCTCGGCGCCGTGCCGATCGAGGTCACCGAGGCGGCGCGCATTGACCGTGCGAGCACCTGGGCGATGATCACGAGGATCAAGCTGCCGTACCTGCGAAGTGCGGCAGTCGTCGGCGCTCTTCTCATGATCATCCAGAACTTCAACAACTTCCCGCTCATCTGGGCGATGACCGAGGGAGGGCCCGCGTACAGCTCCACGACGTTGGTGATCTACGTCTACCGCCTGGCATTCACGAGTTTCAATCTGGGTTACGCGTCGGCCGTCGGCGTGGTGTGGTTGGCCTTGCTGCTGGTCATCGCGGCGGCCTTCATCCGAGCACTGCGGGGTAAGCCGTCATGAGCGTGACCATGAGCAAGACGCGTACCCCCGAGGTGGTCACCGAGGTCGCGCCGCCCCGCAGGCGGTTGCCGATCGGTCGCTCGGCTGTGATCGTGATCGTCGCACTCTTTCTCGTCTGGACGCTGTGGCCGATCTACTGGATGGTCTCCACCTCGTTGAAGCCGGCCCAGGAGGCGACGAACCTCAACCCGACCATCTGGCCACACACGCTCACGGGCGCGAACTACCGGGAACTGTTCGGCAGTTCGCTGCCGTTCGGCGACTACTTCGTCAACAGCGTGGTCACCGCGTTGATATCTGCCGTCGTGGCAGTGGTGATCTCAACCCTGGCCGGGTACAGCTTCTCCCGCGGCGGGTACAAGCTCAACGGTGCGACGAGCGTCGTCGTGCTCGCCACGCAGATGCTGCCGCTCGTGGTGCTCATCGGGCCGCTGTATCTGCTGCTCCTCAAGGCGCATCTGCTCAACACCTACCTTGGCCTGGTCATCGGTTACACGTCGTTCGCGATCCCCTTCGGCGCCTGGATGATGAAGGGCTTCTTCGACAGCATCCCGCGCGAGATCGAGGAGGCGGCACGCGTCGACGGCTACTCGCGGTTCGGCATCCTCGTCCGGGTCGTGGTGCCGATGTCGTTGCCCGGCCTGGTCACCACCGCGGTGTTCGTTTTCATGAATACCTGGAACAACCTGCTGTATCCGCTGACCCTGATCACGTCGAACACGAGGCAGACGCTTCCCCCGGGCCTGCAACAGAGTTTCAGCGGAACGTTCAAGACCGACTACGGCGGGCTGATGGCGGCATCGATGATCACCAGCCTGCCGCTGATCATCGCCTTCTTCCTCGTGCAGCGCTCGATGGTGCGCGGCATGACCGCGGGCGCTCTGGCCGGGACGTGACGCATGAGTACTGAAACCCCCGACACCACCGAGCGATTCGACCCGTGCCTTGCCGGGCAGGTCGCGATCGTCACCGGCGGCGCGCGAGGCATCGGCCGTGCCGTCGCCGAGCGGCTCGCTCGATCCGCCGCGGCCGTGGCGATCGTCGACGTCGACGAGCTCGCAGGCCAGAGCGCTGCGGAGGAGATTGCCGCCGAAGGCTGGTCGACCTCCTTCCAGCACGCCGACCTCGCCGATCCCGGCGAGACCGAGCGTGTCGTGGACGAGGTGTTGCGAACCTGGGGACGCGTCGACGTCCTGGTCAACAACGCCGCGTATCACGGTCGCCGCCGGTCGTTCCTGGATTCGACGGCGGACGACTGGCGTGCCGTGCTGGACGTCAACATCACCGCGGCGGCCTTGCTCGGCCGCGACGCCGCACGCGACATGGCCCGGCGTGGCTCTGGAGTGATCATCAACGTGACAAGCATCCAGGAAGACCTTCCGGTCTCGACCTACTCCGCTTACGTCGCCAGCAAGGGCGGCGTCAGTGCCATGACGCGAGCGATGGCAGTTGAGCTGTCCCCGATGGGCATTCGCGTCAACGCGGTCGCGCCAGGCGTCATCGACACGCCGTCGATGTCGTACACCATCGATGCCCTCGCCGACGGCAACGCGGACACGCCGGCCACGCTCCTGCGCCGTTTCGGCCGCCCGGACGAGGTGGCCGAAGCGGTCGCGTATCTGGCTTCCCCGAAAGCCGCATTCATCACCGGCGCAGTGCTGCGGGTCGACGGGGGCCGCAGTATCAGCCGCTTCCCCGACCCGTTCGCGCCGCCGCCTGCTCCGGTCCCCACGAGGAGGAACGTCTGATGGCCAGCATCACGCTCAAGGGCGTTCGGAAGCGATACGGCGACACCGACGCGCTGCGCGAGACCGATCTCGAGATCGACGACCACGAGTTCCTCGTGCTGGTCGGGCCGTCCGGCTCCGGCAAGACGACGCTGCTGCGAATCATCGCCGGCCTCGAGCCGTTGACCAGCGGCGAACTGTATTTCGGCAACTCCCTGGTCAACAACGTCGACGTCGGCGATCGCGACATCGCGATGGTGTTCCAGAACTACGGCCTGTACCCGCACATGTCGGTGTACAGCAATCTCGCCTTCGGCCTGCGCCGGCGCAAGTTGGACAAGCGCGAGATCGACCAGAAGGTGCGTGACAGCGCGAGAATGCTCGGCATCGAGCATCTGCTCGGACGGCGCCCGAAGCAGCTGTCCGGGGGGCAACGGCAACGGGTCGCGCTCGGCCGCGCCATCGTGCGCGATCCTTCGGTCTTCCTTCTGGACGAGCCGCTCTCCAACCTCGACGCGCACCTGCGCGTCCAGATGCGCACCGAGATCCTCAAGGTGCATCGCACCGTGACGGCCACGGCGGTCTACGTCACGCACGATCAGGTCGAGGCGATGACGATGGGCGACCGGATCGCCGTGATGAGCGAGGGCGTCATCCAACAACTCGGCACGCCGGACGAGCTGTACGACCGGCCCGTGAACCGTTTTGTGGGCGGGTTCATCGGCACGCCGGCAATGGGTTTCCTCGACTGCGAGCGAACCACCGGCGACAACGTTCCCGTGCTGCGCGGCGCGGGTGTACGGCTACGACTGTCGCCGCGCCGGGCGGCCGCGTTGCCCGCCGACGTGACGCGTTTCGTGGCCGGCGTCCGTCCCGAGCATCTCGAACCGATCAGCGACGAGGCCGCCGAGTCGGCCGATTCGGCGATCGAGGGAGTCGTCGAGCTGGTTGAACCTCTCGGGTCCGAGCAGCACGTCGTGGTCAATGTCGGCGACGGCTTCGTCACGGCGAAACTGCCACGCCACCATCGGTTCGCGCGCGACGAGAAGGCGACGTTCACGGTCGACCCCGTGAACCTGCACGTGTTCGACGCAGAATCAGGGCGCGCCTACTGATGCCGAGAATCTCCAGCATCAGCGCCCATCCCGTGCCGCCGCGCTGGATCTTCGTCCGAGTGCGTACCGACGACGGGCGGGTCGGCTGGGGCGAGGCGATCGTGCCCAAACGGGTCGCGGCGGTGCGTGGCGCGATCGAGGATCTGGCCCGCAACGTCGTCGGTGCGGATGTCGGGCGGATCGAGGAACTCTGGCAACGCATGAGCCGTGGCGGGTTCTTCCGGGACGGGCCGATCTTGTGCACCGCAGCCGCGGCGATCGAACACGCATTGTGGGACATCAAGGCACGCAGCTACGGCGTGCCGGTGTACGAGCTTCTCGGCGGCGCCGTGCGTGAGAACGTGCGCACGTACGCATGGGTTGGCGGGGATCGCCCCGACAACGTCGTCGAGCACGTCAAGGCGCGAGTCGAGCAGGGCTACAGCGCCGTGAAGATGAACGCCACCGAGGAACTCGACCTGCTCGATCGAAGCGCCAAGGTCGACGCGGTCGTTTCGCGCGTCGCCGCCGTGCGCGATGCCTTCGGCGACACCGTCGATATTGCCTTGGACTTTCACGGCCGGGTCCATCGCGCGATGACGAAAGCCCTGCTGCGCGAACTCGAACAGTTCAAACTCCTGTGGATCGAGGAGCCGATTCCGCCCGGCCAGGAGGACTTGTTGCCCGAGCTCGCGCGAGTGGCCGGACGAACGCCGATCGCGACCGGCGAACGGCTCCTGACCCGAGCCGACTTCGCCCGCCTGCTCGAACACCGCGTCGTCGACGTGATCCAACCCGACGTGTCACTCACCGGGCTGTTCGAGTTGGAGAAGCTTTGCCGGATGGCCGAGGCCTATGACGTGGCTGTCGCGCCGCACTGCCCCAACGGCCCGATTTCGCTTGCCGCGTCGGTGCAAGTGGCGTGCTGTGCCGGCAACGTCGTCATCCAGGAGCAGAGCCTCGGCCTGCACTACAACCGCGGGTACGCCGGACTGCCTGCCGCCGAGATGTTCGACTACCTGAGCGACCCTGCTCCGCTCACGCCCATCGAGGGCCGGCTCGATCGGCCGACGGGGCCCGGACTCGGCATCGAGATCGACGAGTCCGCCGTGCTCAGCCGGGCGACCGAATGGTCGCTCGACGATCCGGTTTGGCGTTTGCCCGACGGGCGAATCGCGGAGTGGTGACCGCAGCCGCCATCGAATCGTGGAGAGGCCGGTGCATTCCCGGTGAACGAGCCTGCTGAGATCTCGCGCCGCACGCTCCTGCGCGCTGTCTCGATGGGCACCGCGGGTCTCGCAGCCGGGTCTGTCCTCGGCTATCCGTGTGCCAAGGCGGCGGTTGCACCGTCGGCCGATGGAGGGGGTCATGGCGTCCCGTCCCTGGACGAGCTGGCCGGCGAATGGATGGCGACCGGCACGCTGCTGAACCTGCCGTCGGTGAACAACTTTCACGGCAGCCTGCACGCCGGGGCGAACCTCTTGTCGTTCACCGAGCTGACGTTCCCGCCGCTGTCTCTCGGTGGCGAGTGCGCGCGGCTCCGCCTGAACGGTGTGAACGTGCAAGCGCACGAGAGCAGGTGGTACCCGTATCAGGTGTTGCGCCGCGCGACGGTAGGCCCGCTCACCCTGCAGTCGACGCTCCGGATGGGCTTCGAACAGCAGTTGGTGCTCGTCGAGCTGGAGATCGCTAACACCGGCCGGGGCGCTGCCGATGCAGCCGTCGCAGTCGACCTGGGCGGCTACCTGCGCGCGTATCCCGGCGTCTGGGACTGGGGTGTCCCGCGGCAGTACGGCACGTTCTCGGCGTGGAGTGGGCAACTTGCCGACGGCGGGCGGGTTCTCACCGTGGCCGACAGCACGAGCGCGGCGACCGGTGCCTTCGCCTTTCCGACCCAGCCGGACACGCTCGATCCCGCGGGCAACGCCGGGACGGCCGTCTGGAACATCTCCCTGAAAGGCGGCGAGCGGCGTTTCGTTCGGCTCGTGCTGGCCGGCGCCGCAAGTGCCGGCGAGGCCGCGACCGCGGCGGTGGACGCGCGCCCGCGATTCACGGCGCTGTTCGAGCAGGCTCGACTCGGCTGGGAGCGTCGGTTCGCCGATGCGTTCACCCCTGGCAACACGCATTTCTCGGGCAGCCTGCCGGTGCTGGTCACGGCCGACCGCGCCCTGCGTGACCTCTACTACCGCGGTGTCGTGTCGATGCTGGCGCTCGAGCGGACGAACTTTGCGCCGTTCCTGCCGCGCACGTTCGTGACCGCCGGCCCCCAGTGGGGTGTCACGCTCGCCTACTTCTGGGACACGTCGCTGTTTGCGTCCGTGCTGGTCCTGCTCGATCCGGTGATCGCCAGGGAGCAGGCGAAACGCTGGCTGGAATTGGGCATCGACAACGGCTATGCCATCGACGCTCTGAGCTCGACGCTGGTCGGGCCCTGGTACAGCGCCAACGAGCTGTCGGTGTTCACGATGTTGCTGACCTACGTCATGTTCAGCGGTGATCTGGCCTTCCTGGACGAGACGGTCGGCGAGTCGAGTGTGATCGACCACCTGCAGGCCATTGCCTTGTACTGGCAGCAACTCGTCGTGCCGGCCACGGGGCTGGCCGACTACGGGGGCAAGGGAAACCTGCTCGAAGAGGTGCCGAACTACGTCAACCAGGTGCCGTCGCTCAACGCGGCCGACGTGTGGATGATGCGGCAGGTCGCGGCGCTGCGCGAGCGACGGGGCGAGGCCGATGCCGCGGGCGAGCTCCGGCAGCAGGCGCAGCAGCTGGCCGACCGGGTACTCGACCTGTACGTGTCCGGGCAGGGCGTGTGGCAGAGCGTCCACGACGACGGAACCAGGGCTACCGTCCGGCACGTCTACGACTTCGACACCATCGGTCGGCTGATGACCGACGACCTGGCTCCGGCGGTGCGCGCCGAGATGGCCGCGTTCCTCAGCGGGGAGCTGCTGACCGGTGGGTGGATTCGGGCGCTCTCCCTGTCCGACGCCGATGCGGCCAATTCGCTTCGCCCGGACCACGGCTCGAACGGTGCGTATGACGCCTGGCCGGCGCTGGCCGCAGGCGCGATGGGTGGCTTCGGCGAGTACAGCCAGATGCTTGCGATGCTGCACGGATTCGCCGGCGTCGGCAGTGAGGGACCGTTCGCACAATCGCACGAACTTGTGCCCGAGCCGAGCGGGCTGGTCGTGTGGGATCGCGACGATCTCAATCCCGTCGACGGGCTGACTGTGACGGCGTGGATCAACCCGTCGGGCTGGCCGGGTCAGGTCAACGCCAGCATCGTCGCCAAGGTCGCCAACACCGGCGCGTGGTACCCGTTGACACCGCAGAATGCCGGGTACGCGCTGCGCGGTGGTGCTGGCGGTGTGGTCTCGTTCAGCGTCGCGGTCGGCACGAAGTTCCGCCAGGCGATCAGTACGGCCACGGTGCCGACCGGGAGCTGGCATCACGTCGCCGCAACGTTCGACGGCCAGCATGTGTCCGTCTACATCGATGGAGTACTCGCGGCCGCGACGTCTGCCAGCGGCAGCCTCAGCCCCGCCGTAGGTGCGAATCTCATGGTGGGCGCCGACCCGGTCGACCCCCAGGCGAAGTTCAGCGGTGCCGTTGACGAGCTGCGCGTGTACGGCCGGGCCCTGTCCGCCACCGAGATCGCAGCGCAGTGTGCCGCGAGCGACCCCGGCCTGGGCGCCGGCGATCCGGCCCTGGTGCTGCGCCTGCCGATGGACGAGGGCCGTGGTCGCGAGACGACCGACACCGTGACCGGCCTGGCGGAAACGATCCTGGCCGCACGCTGGGTACCCGGGCGATTCGGCAGCGCCTTGATGTTGACGAAGTCGAGCGACCTGACCACGCGGATCTCCCGCCAGCAGTACAACGAGAACAACGGCGCCGCCTTCACCGCCACGATCTTGCAGGACCTGTTCGGATACGACCCAGATGGCGAACGTCTCGCCGTGCGCGACCCGAACACGCCTCGCGGAGTGGACGCGACGCTGCACGGCATCACCTGGAAGGGGCAGCACTACGCGATGACCAGTGACCGATCTGGCCTGCGTCTGATACGCGAATAGGTGCCGCAACCGATCTTCCATCGGCTGCTTGATCATCGCTGCTTGATCCGCCATTGCTCGCGGCTTCGACAGAGACGATCAAGGGTGTGCCAGCGTGGACGCCAAGCACGGTGTCCGACCGTAACGATCTACGGCGCTCGGGCCAGGTGGTGCCGGCGCGCACCGCAAAACGAACTGGCCCCCACCTTGCCGGCCCGGGCAGAATGCGGAGCCGGGGGACGCTGGCCGTGAGGAGTCCGCGGTGCCGAGTCATGCGACGAGCAACTCCCGGCGGGGCCGCGCCCGCACGTCGCCGCCGGGTTTCGTCGCTCGTGAGCGGGAGTTGGCGGTTTTGGATCAGGCGCTGTCGGTGTCGCCGGCGGTGGTGTTGATCGAGGGTGAGGCGGGGATCGGCAAGAGCCGGTTGGTGCAGGAGTTCCTTGTTTCGCCGGGGGTTGTTGCGCGGCGGGTGTTGGTGGCCGGGTGTCCGCCGTTTCGGGAGCCGTTCACGTTGGGGGCGGTGGTGGATGCCCTGCGGCAGACGGTCGAGTCGGTGCGGGGCTTGGATCTTTCTGCGTTGGCTGGGGCGTTGCGGCCGTTGTTTCCGGAGTGGTCGGCTGATCTGCCGCCTGCGCTGGCACCGGCCGAGGACGCGATGTCGGCGCGGCACCGGCTGTTCCGAGCTCTGGTCGAGCTGCTCGCTCGCCTATGCATCGACGTCCTGGTCGTCGAGGATGCGCACTGGGCCGACGAGGCCACGTCGGAGTTCCTGCTGTTCATCACGACCAGCCGGCCACCACCGCTCAGCGTGGTGATCACCTACCGTCCGGACGACGTGCCGGCCGACTCGTCCTTGCGGCGGGTTGCCTCGCGGCTGCGAGCCGGCGCCGCACAGCAGCGCATCGTGCTGGAGCACCTCGACCGGGACGGCACCGCCGGCCTGGTTTCGTCGATGCTGGACGGTGAGCCGCTTTCCGAGCTGTTCGCAGGCTTCCTGCACGAGCACACCGACGGACTGCCGCTCGCGATCGAGGAGGCCGTGCGGCTGCTCGCCGACCGGGCCGACCTGACCCGGCAAAACGGCGAGTGGGTGCGCCGCCGGCTGGACCAGATCGCGGTTCCGCCGACCATCCGTGACGCGGTGGTAGAGCGCACGGGGCGGCTGGGCCCCGATGCGGTGCAGGTGCTGCGGGCGGCATCGGTGCTCGCAGAGCCGGTGGACGAGGCCACGCTGCAGGCCGTCGCCGAACTGCCGGCCGCTCGTTTCACCGACGCCCTGACTGCGGCGTTCGGCTCCAACCTGCTGGTCGAGGATGCACGTCGCCGGCTCTCGTTCCGGCATGCATTGCCGGCTCGGGCGGTCTACGAGGCGATCTCGGCGCCGCTGCGCCGGGCGATGCATAAGCGGGCCGCTGCCGCGCTGGAGTCCAGCGTGCCGGCGCCGCTGGTGCAGCTGGCTCGCCATTGCCGCGAGTCCGGCCAGATCGACGACTGGTGCCGTTACGCCGAACGGGCGGCCGATGTCGCCATCGGCGCCAGTGATAGCGCGACGGCCGTCGCGCTGCTGCACGACATCGTGGCGCACGCCGCGGTGCCGGCCGACGTCTTGGTTCGGCTGACCAAGAAGTTTCCGTTCTCTGCGTTGACCGCCCGGTCGAGCCACGACCAGATCGCCGACGCGCTCAGGTCGGCGGTACAGGCCGGGCCACTCCCTCCCGCCACCGAGGCCGACGTTCGCGCTGAGCTCGGCCGGGTGCTGTTCCGGATGGAGGAGTACGGCCTGGCCCGGATCGAGCTGGCTCGGGCCGTCCCGCATCTGGGCCACGATCCGGTCGAGGCGGCGCGGTGCATGACACTGCTCGGCTTGCCGCACGACGAGCACACGCCGGTGGCTGAACACCGCGGCTGGTTGCGCCGCGCGGCAGCCGCCCGACGGTCGATACCGGCGGCCGAGCGTCCGAGGTTCGTCGTCGACGCCGCGAGCGCATTGCTGATGCTCGGCGACGAGGCGGGCTGGGAAGCGGCGGCGGAGATCCCGGAGGAGCCGGGCGACACCAGCGACCGAGTCCAGGTCGCACGAGCTCACCTCAACTTCGGCGACCTGGCGATGCGCTGGGGCCGATACGCAGAAGCGCACCGCCGACTCGAGAAGGCCCGGCAGATGGCCGAGAGCTATCACCAGACCCGACTGCGCGAGGTGATCCTGGCGACCGTGGTCCATCTGGACTGGTTCACCGGCGACTGGTCGGCGTTGCGCGAGCGCGCGGACGCTCTGGCGCATGACGACGACCTGCTGCCGGTCACCCGCGCCGAGGGCCTCCTGGTCGCGGGTCTCCTGCAGTTCGCGAGTGGGCGTGCGGCGGACGCCGAACGCGATCTGCGGTGCGTGCTCGACGAGTGGCGCCGGCGCGGTGCGCACGAGTACGTGATGGAGTCCGCGGCGGCGTTGGCGCGGTTGTTGCTGGTGGCTGGTCAGGTTGATGAGGCGTTGGTAGTGACGGATTCGGCGATGGGGATGGTGTTGCGTAAGCGGATTTGGTTGTGGGCGACTGAGCTTGCGCCGGTTCGGGTGGATGTGTTGGTGGCGGCGGGTCGGGTTGATGAGGCGGGGTGGTTGGCGGGGGCGTTCGGGCGGGGGGTGGGTCGGTTGGCGGCGCCGGCTGCGCAGGCGGCGGTGGTGTTGTGTCGTGGAGTGGTGGCTGCGGCGCGGGGTGAGCATGTTCGGGCGGCGGGGTTGTTGGGGCGGGCGGCTGGTGCGTGGGCGGGGTTGCCGCGTCCGTATGACGCGGCGTTGGCGCGGGTGCGGCAGGGGCAGTGTCTGGGTGCGGCGGGGCGTGATGCTGATGCGGTGGGGGTGTTGTCGGCGGCGCGGGAGGAGTTGCGGGGGCTGGGGGCCAGTGTTGAGGCTGATCGGGTTGCGGTGATGTTGCGGGGGTTGGGGGTGCGGTTGCCGGGTCGTGGTGGCCGGCAGGGTTATGGTGATCAGCTTTCGCCGCGGGAGCTTGAGGTGGTGCGGTTGTTGGTGCCGGGGCGTAGTAATCCTGAGATTGCTGCGGCGTTGGTGCTGTCGCCGAAGACGGTGGCCCGGCATTTGGACTCGGCGATGCGCAAGCTGCGGGTGTCCTCTCGTACCGCGCTTGCCGTACGCGCCGTCGAAACCGGACTGGTCGCTGCGAATCCCGAAGCTGCGGCGCGATGACGCAATTGCCGTGCCAGGATGCGGCGAACTGGTGAGCTTTGACGAAGGAGTCGACGGTGGCCGGGCGCGCAACCACGAATGACAGTGGCGCGAGCCGATCGCCGGTCGCGTCGCCGCCGGGTTTCGTCGCTCGTGAGCGGGAGTTGGCGGTTTTGGATCAGGCGCTGTCGGTGTCGCCGGCGGTGGTGTTGATCGAGGGTGAGGCGGGGATCGGCAAGAGCCGGTTGGTGCAGGAGTTCCTTGTTGCGCCGGGGGTTGTTGCGCGGCGGGTGTTGGTGGCCGGGTGTCCGCCGTTTCGGGAGCCGTTCACGTTGGGGGCGGTGGTGGATGCCCTGCGGCAGACGGTCGAGTCGGTGCGGGGCTTGGATCTTTCTGCGTTGGCTGGGGCGTTGCGGCCGTTGTTTCCGGAGTGGTCGGCTGATCTGCCGCCTGCGCTGGCACCGGCCGAGGACGCGACGTCGGCGCGACATCGACTGTTCCGGGCATTGGCCGAATTGCTGGACCGTCTATCGGTCGACGTCCTGGTGATCGAAGACGTGCACTGGGCCGACGAGGCGACGGTGGAATTGCTGCTCTTCCTGGCCGCCCGCCGCCCTCCGTTGTCGGCCGTGGTCGTCACCTACCGTCCGGACGACGTGCCGGCCGACTCCCTGCTGCTGCGGTTCACCTCGCGACCGCCGGCCGGCAGGTTGCAGCGGCGGATCGTGCTCGGGCCGCTGGATCGCGAAGGCACGGCCCGGATGGTGTCGTCGATGCTCGCCGACGAGCGGGTCTCCGAGGCGTTCGCGTCCTTCCTGCACCAGGCGACCGAAGGGCTGCCGCTCGCGATCGAGGAGTCGGTGCGGCTGCTCGCCGACCGGGCCGACCTGGCCCGGCAAAACGGCGAGTGGGTGCGCCGCCGGCTGGACCAGATCGCGGTTCCCCCGACCATCCGTGACGCGGTGCTCGAGCGAGTGGCACGACACAGCGCGGACGCAGTGACCGTGCTGCGCGCCGCGGCCACACTCTTCGAGTCGACCGACGAATCCACGTTGCGTGCCGTCGCCGGGCCTTCGGCCGGCGACATTCGCGCGGGACTCGCCGAGGCGCTCGGATCGGGCCTGCTGATCGAAGGTGACGGCGCTCGCGTGTCGTTTCGGCACGGCCTGGCCGCCCGGGCGGTGCACGAGGCGATCCCAGCGCCGTTGCGCCGGGCCATGCACCTGCGCGCGGGGCAGGCACTGGAAGCGGACGGCTCGCGCTCGCCGGTGCACCTGGTCCGGCATTTTCGCGAGGCCGGCGAGATCGAGCCGTGGTGCCGCTATGCCGCGACAGCGGCCGACCTCGCGCTCGCGTCCGGCGACGACGCCGCCGCGATCGGATTGCTGCATCCCGTCCTCGTCCACGGCGACCTGCCCGCCGAAACGGCCGTACGGCTGACCAGGAAGATGCCCTTTCACGTGCTGATCGGCCGGGCGCGATGCGCCGAGGTGGCCGACGCTTTGCGCGCGATCCTGCGAACGGGTCGCCTGTCGTCCCGGCACGAAGCCGAGTTGCGGGCGCAACTCGGCCGGGTGCTCTATCAGATGGAGGACTTCGACGCGGGCACCGCCGAGGTCAAGCGCGCGATCCCCGGGCTTCGCCACGATCCGATCGAGGCGGCCCGGTGCATGACGATCCTGGGGTGGCCGCACGGCGGTGACATGACGGCCGCGGAGCATCGCCGCTGGTTGCGACGGGCTGCGCTCGCCCTCGCAACGTGCGACGGCGTCGACGCCGTGCGGGCCCAGGGCAACGAGGCAACGGCGTTGCTGCTGATGGGCGACGAGGCGGGCTGGGATGTCGCCGCGCGGACGGTGCAACTGGCGACGGCCCGCCAGGACTTCTCGGTGCTGGCCCGGGCGCAGGCGAACTTCGGCGACGTGGCCGTGCGCTGGGGCCGCTATGCCGATGCACGGCAACGACTGTCGGACGCGCTCGCGATCACGCAGGCGCGCGACCATCCACGTCTGCGCGACTGCGTCATGATCACCCTCGCGCATCTCGCCTGGTTCACCGGCGACTGGAGCACGCTGGGCGAACGCGCCTCAGCGCTGGCGCGACGTGACGACACGCTGCCGGTCACCGGAGGCGAGGCGCTGCTCATCAGCGCGTTGCTGCAGGCCGCCACCGGCCAGACCGCACTGGCGGAGCAGAACCTGCAGCTCGTCGTCGAGGAGGCGTGGCGGCGCGGCGCCGCGGAGGGCGCGACCGAGCCGGCCGCCGCGTTGGCGCGGTTGTTGCTTGCTGCGGGGCGGGTTGACGAGGCGTTGGCGGTGACCGATTCGGCAATGGGCATCGTGCTTCGCAAGCGGATTTGGTTGTGGGCGACTGAGCTTGCGCCGGTTCGGGTGGATCTGTTGGTGGCGGCGGGTCGGGTTGATGAGGCGGGGTGGTTGGCGGGGGCGTTTGGGCGGGGAGTGGGTCGGTTGGCGGCGCCGGCTGCGCAGGCGGCGGTGGTGTTGTGTCGCGGCATCGTGGCGGCGGGGCGCGGAGAACACGCGCGCGCGGCCACGTTCTTCGGGCAGGCGTCCGCCGCGTGGGCCGCTCTGCCACGCCCGTACGACGCGGCGCTCGCCGACCGGCGGCAGGGCGACTGCCTGCTCGCCGTGGGACGCGACGCCGACGCTGTTGCCGTGCTATCGACCGCCCACGACACGCTGCGTGCGCTCGGAGCCAACGCCGACGCCGACCAGATCGCGGCAACGCTGCGCGCGCAGGGCGTCCGTTCGCCGCGTCGGGGTGGCCGGCAGGGTTATGGTGATCAGCTTTCGCCGCGGGAGCTTGAGGTGGTGCGGTTGTTGGTGCCGGGGCGTAGTAATCCTGAGATTGCTGCGGCGTTGGTGCTGTCGCCCAAGACGGTGGCCCGGCATCTGGATTCGGCGATGCGCAAGCTGCGGGTGTCCTCTCGCACCGCGCTTGCCGTTCGCGCTGTCGAAACCGGGTTGATCGACCCTGGACGTCGCTGACGCAGCCACCCGAGCGGTCCGACCTGCGCGGTGGCCCCCGGCCTGCCCAAACAATGTCGGGACGTGACCGCTAGGACCAAAGTTGGGGCAGTTGCCCAATAGCTGCACCGGCCGCCTACCCCCGAGACTCACCAGGCATGCAGGGCCCCACGTCACCCGACACCCCGGCCGACGACGACACGGCGGACGGCACGTCGGCGAACGAGCCGTCTCGGCCGCAGGACGCAACCGCGGACACGGCCGACCCGGATGCGGAGTACGAGCCGCTTTAGGGCCCTCGACGAGAAGACCGGCAGGAGGCTCGGTGATCAGGTTGCGCAGACGTCATGTCAGCGCGTCGGCGGTGCCGTCGCGACCATTCAGGCTCAGTGCTGTCGCAGGCGCCGCGGCGTTGGCCGTCGGCGCGACGATGGCGCTCACCAGTTGCGCGGTCGGGCCGTCGTGCTCGAGCAACTACAGCGGGCAGAGCACCGACGACGCCGGCGGTGCCGCAGCGGCAGCGGCCAACGCGGGCAATGTGAACGGCGCGGCGCTCGCCGATCCGCGCGGACCGCTCACGGTCCATCCGGGCGGGCCCCCGGCCCTTGCGCAGCCCGCGTCGGCAAAAATGCCGTCGAGCGCGACCATCACGCTGGTAACCGGGGACCGGGTGCAGCTGGACATGACGCCAAGCGGCCAGGTGGCAACGCCGGCACTCGCCCCGGCGCAGGGCGTGCACGCGACCGGCTCACCGGGCTTCGTCCGGTTCACCTGGGGCGGCGACCAGTACGTGATCCCGGACGCGGCCGTGCCCTACATCGGCTCGACACTGGATCTTCGCCTGTTCGACGCGAGTTACCTGGCGCGTGCCGGATTGGATGACGCGCACGCGGCATCCGTGCCGTTGCAGGTTTCCGGCGACGCGGCCGCCCTGCCCGGCCTGCACGCCACCGGACGCACCGGCGGTGCCGAGGCCGCGACGCTGGCCAAGACCCAGGCGCCGGCGGTGGGCCGCCTGCTCGCGTCGGCGTGGCGAAGCCGCACCCGGTCGCCCGCGCTGTCCCGGCTCGGCTCGATCGCCCTCGCCCCGCCGAAGGGCGCACCGGAGTTGCCGACTCTTCCGGCCTCACCGGCGCAGCTGCCCACTGCGGGCACCAACAAGCAGCACTGGCACACACTGACGCTGAAGTTCATCGGCCGCGACGGCACTCCCGGCACGGGCATCGGCTGGGTGCAGAACCTCGGCGACGCGCGACTGGGCACGGTGCTCGTCAACTCCGACGACCCGAGCGCCGGGGTTCCGCCGGTCACGGGCGCGACCGGCCCGGTGAGCTTCAGCGTGCCGGACGGCACGTACAGCATCGAGGTCAGCGTGCTCACCCCGCACGACGGCACCGTCAACGGCACCGACGCCGCGCTGGTCGTCGTACCGCAACTGGGTGTGCATGCCGACCAGACCGTCGTACTCGACGCGCGAACCGCCACGCCCTACCAAGCGGCGATCGAGCCGGCGATCGACACCCCGGTGCGAATCGACGAGATCGATGTCTGGCGGGCCAGCGTCACCGGTGGTGGGTGCGGTGGCGGTGGCGGCGGCGGCCAGTCGCTCGGCCTGGTGTCCGGCATCGGCGCCGGTTACTCCCCATCGGTGATCGCGGCGACGCCGACGGCGAAGGTGACCCAAGGCCGCCTCGGATTCGAGGCGGTGAGCCTGCTGCACACGGGCCCCGGGGTCGCGACACCGACGCCGGATCCCCGGTACTTCCTCGTCTTCCCGAGTGAGGGCACGATCCCGTCGTCGCTGAACTACACCGTGTCGGCCGCGAAGTTGACCACGGTGCACTCCCACATCTACGACAATGCGAATGCCGGCTGCGCGGACGCCGCCCCGGAGTTGTGGCCCAATCTCTACTTTCCCTGGGGCGCGTTCGAGGAGGTGCGCGCGAGCGGCTCGCCCGAGGGCGTCAACCTGAGCAACGTGCCCCCCGGCGATCACACCGACTACTGGTACGCCGGTGACCCCAAGCTGGTCGCCTTCCAGAGCGCGAGCATCTACTACAACGGCACCGAGTGTTTCGACGGCGGCATACGGTACGGCGCCCGCCGCACGATCCAACCGGGTGGCCAGATCGACGAGACCTGGAACAAGGCACCGGAAGTGCCCTCGTCGACGTCCATCCCCGACTTCGGCGCGCTAGGCGTCCCTCCCTATCCGACCTCCCAGCAGGGGATCGACTCGACGGTCGCCCCGGCCACCCGCCAGGACGACAACGGCATGGTCTACCTGCTGCGCGGCGGTGACTCCGACCCCAGCCACTACATGGACGATGTCTCGACCCACTCGCTGACCTTCACCCGCGACGGCGAGGTGGCACTCTCCGCTCCGTACAACACGACTCTCAAGGGCGCTTTCGCCGCACCGTTCCGGCTCGACCTGCCGCTGGTGCACCGGCCCGCGACCTACAAGCTGGACTGGACGACGCAGCGATACTTCACCGCCGCCGATCTCTCCGGGACGACCGAGACGGCGTGGACGTTCCATTCGAGCCCGACGGACCCGCACGCGGACATGCCGGACGGCGAGCACTGTTCGCCCGACACGTCACGGTCCTGCTCGTTCCTGCCACTGATGTTCCTGCACTACAGCCTGGCGCTGGACTTCAACTCGCAGGCTCGTGCGGGTAAGCCCTTGCCGATCACGTTCACCGTGTCGGGCCAGCAGGGAGCGCCGGCGCCGAGCGGAGTCTCGGCGACGGTGTCGGAATCCTTCGACGGCGGCACGACGTGGACCACCCCGGTGCCGGCCACGAGCACGGGCGACAACGCGTTCACCGCGACGGTTGACCAGCCGCCGCTGGATCAGACGAACGGCTCGGTCTACCTGAAGGTGCACGCGGCTGATCAGGCCGGGAACTCGATCGATCAAACGATGACCCCGGCCTACGGGCTGACCGGCGGGGAGGCATGAGCATGCGCGCGATGGTGAAGACCCACCGCCGGGTCCTGGTACGAGTTCTGGTGGCCTGCCTGGCTGTGGCGGGCACGTCGGTGGCGGTGGCCGGCGCGAGCGCCAGCCCGCCGTCGTCCCCGCACTCCTCGTCGGGGGCAGCCGCCGCCCCGGCGCTGCCGCAGTGGCCGGCGAAGCATGCGTGCGCGCTGCCGGCACTGGGCCGAGCACAGTGCTTCGCCATCATGGACACGATGTCGGTGCCCGCCGGTGCGCGTCCGGGTGCGGCGCGCCCGCGGGCAGCGGCGCCCGGGTCGGTGGCCGGTCCCAACGGATTGCACCCGTACGGAGCGGCCGATCTGCAGGCGGCCTACCGGCTGCCGTCGACCCTCCTCGGCGCCAGGCAGACGATCGCGATCGTCGACGCCTTCGACGATCCGAACGCGGCGGCAGATCTGGCCGTCTACCGCGCGGCGAACGGGCTGCCCGCGTGCGACACGGACTTCCCGTGTTTCGCGAAGGTGGATCAGCGCGGCGGCACCAGCTACCCGCAGACCGACCCGGGCTGGGCGCTGGAGGAATCACTCGATGTGGACATGGCTTCGGCGATCTGCCCGAACTGCAAGATCCTGCTGGTGGAGGCCGACGACAACACGTTCCTCAGCCTGGCCGAGGCAGTCGATGAGGCGGTGGCGCTGGGCGCGGACGTCGTCTCCAACAGCTACGGCGCCGCGGAGTACAACAGCGAGCTCGCGGATCTGGCCGGCCACTACAGCCATCCCGGAGTGACGGTGACCGCCTCCACCGGCGATTCGGGGTTCGGGGTGTCCATCCCCGCAGCCCTGCCCGGCGTGGTCGCGGTCGGCGGCACCAGCTTGTACCCGGCGGCGGGCGCTCGCGGCTGGGCGGAGACCGCGTGGGCGGGAGCCGGATCCGGCTGTTCCGCTTACGTCGCGAAACCGTCCTGGCAAGCCGACCCGTCCTGCGACAAACGCACCGTGGCCGACGTTGCGGCGGTGGCCGACCCAGCCACCCCGGTGGCCGTGTACGACACCTTCGCCGTCCCCGGCTGGGTGGCAGTTGGCGGTACCAGCGCCGCCTCCCCGATCGTCGCCGGGGTGTACGCGCTGGCCGGCAACACGAAATCGATCACGCCCGGCGGCTACCTCTACGCCCACCACGGCGCCCTCTTCGACGTCACGGCGGGAACGAACGGGTACTGCGCCGGCGACGAGCTGTGCACCGCGGCCCACGGCTACGACGGTCCGACGGGGCTCGGCAGCCCCAACGGCATCGGCGCTTTCTAGGAGACGACAGCTATGCGCATCCGACACACCGTTACCGTGCTCGCTTTCGCTGCGATGCTGACCGCCGGCACCGGCGGCACCGTTGCGGCTGCCCCCACACCCGCTGGCTGCGGCTGGCAGCTCATGAACACCCCGCCGGTGCCCGGCACCGACACGCTGTCATCCGGGCCGCTGCCTGGCGCGTCCATCGTCACGCCGGCCTACGGCGACATCTACGGCGTCGACGTGATCAACCGCAAAGACGTCCGGCTCAGTGGCGACGAGCTCTGGCCGAGCTATGACGCCGGATGGCTGCTGCAAGCCAAGAACAGCTCGGTAACCACGGCACCTGAGCAGTTGCCGCGGGTACCGCTCGCCGGGCAGCTCGGCGCCGGGAAAAGCCCGTCGTTCGACTCGCCGGACGACGGCTGGGTGCTGACCAACCAGGTCGGTACGGCACCCGGCGCGGAACGTTGGCACGACGGCCGGTGGACCCTGGTCCAGATGGCCAGCCTCACCGGTGATCGCGCCTGGCCGCAGTTCTACACCGGGATCAGCGGCGGTTTGGTCGCGCTCTCGCCGACCAACGCCTGGGCGGCCGGTGGCATCTTTCAGGGTCTCGCGCTCGTCGGCACGGTGATCGAGCACTGGGACGGCACGTCGTGGCAGATCGTGCCGCAGCCGCTGGCCGAGTCCGGAGTGCTCTTCAACGGGCTCACGGCCATCTCGCCCAATGACATGTGGCTGGTCGGTGAGCAGCGCAACGACGCCGGAGTGTTGGTGCCGGTCGCCATGCACTGGGACGGCGGCCGGTGGAGCGTGGTCGATACCCCACCGGGCAACCAATCGTCTGCCTTGTTCGGGGTCAGTGCGACCGGGCCCGACGACGTGTGGGCCGTCGGCGACGAGACCATGGCCGGCAGTGACACGTTGGCCGCCTCGATGCTGATGCACTTCGACGGCTCGAAGTGGCAGATCGTCAAGATTCCGGATATCGGCAACAGCAAGCTGACCGGCGTCTACGCCGCCGCTCCGGACGACGTATGGGCGATCGGCACCTTCGGGTTCGGCCTGAACCAGGTGTTCCTGCACTGGGACGGAACGTCATGGTCGCCGGTCGCGGTGCCCGGGACGAAGAAGTACAACACCGCCTACACCTACAACGCCATCGACGGGTCAGGCCCGGGGGACGTGTGGGCGACGGGCGGGGTCGACGACTACGGGAATCAGACCACCTACCCGGTGGTGGCACATCTGGGGTGCGGGTCGTGAGGAGACATCTGATGGGTGTGCGTACACGTACGTCGCGGCTGGCCGTCCTGCTGGGCGCGGCAGCATTGACGATGGCAATGGCGGCGGTGGTGCCGGCCCACGCCGGGCCGCCCACACCGTCGAGCGCCACGGCGACGACCAGCGCGACGACCAGCGCGACGTCCAGCGCGAGCGCGACGTCGAGTGCGAGCGCGACGTCGAGTGCGAGCGCGACGTCGAGTGCGAGCGCGACGTCCAGCCCGACCGCAACCGCGACATCGTCGCCGCGGGGCGCCGGGGCGGAGGCCCGGCGCACCTGCCCGGCGGCGAAGCCCGGCTGGGCCGAGTGCCTGTCGCTGCTGCGCACGGACGTGGCCGCCCGCAAGGGTCTCAGTCCGATGGCCGCACCGGCCGGGTACGCACCGGCCGACTTGACGGCCGCGTATAACCTGCCGTCCGCCCCGGCCGGTTCGGGCGCGACGGTGGCGATCGTCGACGCGTTCGACGACCCGACCGCCGAGGCTGATCTCGCCACCTACCGGGCGCAGTACAACCTGCCCGCGTGCACCACCGCCAACGGGTGTTTCCGCAAGGTGGCCCAGGACGGCTCTACCAACTATCCGAACCCGGACGGCGGTTGGTCGACCGAGATCTCGCTCGACCTGGACATGGTGTCGGCGATCTGCCCGGGCTGTCACATCCTGCTGGTGGAGGCCACGGACAACTCGTTCGACAACCTGCCCCTCGCGGTGGACGAGGCGGTGGCCCTCGGCGCGCAGTACGTCTCGAATTCCTACGGCGGCGCGGAAGATCCGTCCGAGACCGCCTACGACAGCCACTATCAGCACTCGGGAGTCGTGGTCACGGCCTCGTCCGGCGACGGCGGATACGGAGTGGAATATCCGGCGGCATCGCCGGGGGTCACCTCGGTCGGCGGTACCCATCTCGTGCGCGACTCGAGCGCGGCGCGGGGCTGGGCCGAGACCGTGTGGACGGGGGCAGGCTCGGGTTGCTCGCAGGTCGAGGCCAAGCCGGCCTGGCAGTCCGACCCCGGCTGCGCCAAGCGTGCCGTGGCCGACGTCTCCGCGGTGGCCGATCCGGCGACCGGCGTGGCCGTTTACGACTCCTTCCAGGAGGGTGGCTGGCTGGTCTTCGGCGGCACCAGCGTCGCCTCCCCGATCATCGCCTCGACCTATGCCCTGGCGGGCGCACCGCATGCCGACACCAATCCCGCGCAATACCCGTACGACGCGGCGCTCGCCGACCCGGCGAGCCTCAACGACGTCACCTCGGGCACGAACGGCGGTTGCCAGCCGGCCTACCTGTGCACCGGCGAGCCCGGCTACGACGGGCCGACCGGGCTCGGCACGCCGCACGGTGTGGGCGCATTCGGCTACCGGGCGCACGGCGACATCGCCGGCACCGTCACCGACGCGGTCACGAACCATCCACTGGCCGGAGCCACGGTGGCCGTGCCCGGTCGATCCGCGACGACCGACGCATCCGGGCACTACGACCTGGACCTACCGGTCGGTGCGTTCACGTTGTCCGTGTCCATGTACGGCTACCAGACGGCGACCGCCGACGGCGTGACCGTCACCGCCGGGCAGACCACGACCCGCGACGCGGCCTTGTCCCCGCTGCCCCGGGCGACGGTCGGCGGCACAGTAGTCGACGGTTCGGGACACGGCTTTGCCTTGTACGCCAAGGTTTCCTGGGACGACGGCGCCGGGCACACCGGGGCGACGTTCACCGATCCCGACACCGGCCGGTACGCGCTGCACCTGCTGGAGAACACCAGCTACAGCCTGCACGTAGCGGCCGTCTACCCGGGCTACCTGCCGGTCGACAAGCAGGTCGCGGTGGCCGGTGCTGACCTCACCGAAGACGTCACGCTAACGGTCGATGCGGTCACCTGCACCGCGCCTGGTTACGGCCTGACGTATCGAGGTGACACGCAGACGTTCCCCACCCGGAACGCACCCGATGGCTGGCAGGTGAGCAACGTCAACCACAGTTTGCCCGGCTATCAGCCGACACCGGGGTGGGTCTTCACCGACCCGGGCGGGCGGGGCAACACCACCGGCGGCAGCGGACCGTTCGCGATCGTCGACTCCGACCACACCGGAGCGCATCACTACCAGGACACCTTCCTGGAAAGCGCCACGGTCAACATGAGCAATGACGCCAGCCCCGGATTGCAGTTCGCCACCGACCTCGCACCGGCGGTCAACTCGACCGCGGCCGTCGATCTATCGACCGACAACGGCCAGCACTGGGCCACGGTCTGGACGGCGCACGGCTTCCCGGGCGCCCGCGGACCGGCCAGCCTCGCCGTGCCGCTGCCCGCCGCCGCGCACAAGACAGCGGTGCGGGTGCGCTTCCACTACACGGGCTCCTGGTCACGGTGGTGGGCGATCGACAACGTGTTCCTCGGCAACCGGACGTGCGGACCCACCTCGGGTGGGCTGCTCGTCGGGCAGGTCAGTGGGCCGACCGGTGCGGGGATCGCCGGCGCTACGGTCGCCAGCGTCGCCCACCCCGGGCAGGTCGCCACCACGGTGGCTACTCCGGACGACCCCGCGCAGGGCGACGGGCTGTACTGGCTGTTCACCGCCGCCGGGTCGCAGGATTTCAAGGCCACCGCCGACGGCTATGTCTCGGCCACCGAGACGGCCACCGTCACCGCCGACCAGGTCAGCCATCTGGACATCACGCTGGCCACGCCCGGCAGTTGAGACCAGGGCCCGGCCCCGCTCGGCTCGTCGCGGACGAGGGCGCACCACGCCCTCGTCCGCCGGCGTTGCCGTACAACGCATTCGACCGTCACTTACGGAGGGTGCACCGTCACAGCGGCGACGGCTTACGTCGTCCGTAAGCGAAGTAAGCGATGGGCACCGCACCGAGAGAGTTGGTCATGGACACGGCGGCCGCCCAGCGTGCCTTGGAGCCGCGCACTTCACTCGACGGCCGTCGCGCGAGGTCGACCAGGGCAGCGATCTTGAGTGCGCCCTCGAGAGCACCGGCGATGAGGATCAGACGACGAGCGCGAGGGTCGAGTTCGTTCCACTTCCTGCTGGCCACGACCTCACCTTGCACTGCCGGCGCCGCGGCTGCAAGCAACCGCGGGCAGCCCTCCCTCGCATGAGGAGTGGATTCGAACGCCGCATCACCCCAGCGCGCGGCGGATCACTCGCGCGAGCAGGGACACTGCGGCGGGATAAGCCCGTTCCGAGGGCCGGGAGAAGCCGACGATCACGCCCTGCCAGTTCGGCCGGGGCGTGTGCAGGTGCTGGCGGAGACCCTCCAGGGCGAGGCCTTCGGAGGCAGCCAGCGCGATGAGTTCGTCCTCGGTGGGGCCGCCGGGCGGTAGCCGGACCAGAGCCTGCAGGCCGGCCGAGATGCCGGTAACGAGATTCGGGCGAATCTGCTCGAGCGTGCTGATGAGCAGGTCGAGACGACGGCGATAACGCAGGCGCAGCGTCCGGATGTGGCGGTCATAGGCGTGGCTGGTGACGAGTTCGGCGAGGGTCAACTGAGCGATCGAGTCGGTGCTCAGATCGGTGAACTGCTTCGCGGTGATGACGGGCTCGACTAGGTGGTCCGGGAGCACCATCCAGCCCAGCCGCAGCCCGGGCCCGAGCGTCTTCGATGCGGTGCCGACGTAGACGACGTGGCCGGCCGCGGTTCCCTGGAGCGCCCCGACCGGCTGGCGGTCGTAGCGGAACTCGCCGTCGTAGTCGTCCTCGACGATGAGCCCGCCGGTCGCGCGCGCCCATGAGGTGAAGGCTTGCCGGCGCGATGGGTGCATGGTCACCCCGATCGGGTACTGATGGGCCGGAGTGACGACGGCGGCGGCGACGCCGTCGAGGTGGTCGGCGACCGGACCTCTCTCGTCCACGGGCATGGCGATGACCGTGTGCCCGGCGTGCCGCACGAGAGCCCGGTGGAAGCTGAATCCCGGATCTTCCATGGCGATCGTGCCGCTACCGCGCGCGGCGAGCGCGATGCACAGCAGCGACAGCGCCTGGGTGGCCCCCGAGGTGATCATGACCTGCTCCGGGCGGGCATCGACGCCGCGTGTGCGGCCGAGGTAGTCGACCAAGGTTCTTCGCAGCTCGAACCGGCCGCGCACATCGCCGTAGCCGTATGCGCTCGAGGGCGCGCTGCCCAGCGCCTTGCGGGTGCACCGCAACCACTCCGTGACCGGGAAGGACGTGATGTCGGGAGTGCCGGGTCGCAGATCGAGCCGCGGCGAGGTCGCCGTCCGGCTTCGCGCGGCCGGCTCGCCGACCGGGCCGAGATCGGCGACCTGGGTACCCGCTCCCTGCCGCGCGAGCAGATATCCCTCTGCGACGAGCTGGTCGTACACGGCGGCGACCGTGCCCCGCGACAGCCCGAGATCCTTCGCCAACACCCGGGACGAGGGCAGCGCGCAACCCGCGGCCAGCCGGCGGGTCTGGATCGCCGCGCGCAGGCTCTCCTCGAGACTCGCGCGCCGGCGCGACCCGGTGGTCTCCACGTACAGGTCCAGGCCATTGGCCCAAGAATCGGGCATGGGATTGGACCTTACCTCCGATCCACGGGGCACATAGCGTCCCTGGCGTGTCAGCCACGTCCACGTCCAGGTCCGAAGACGCCGTCGTCTCGCCGGCTCGACTCGCCGTCGAGGCGCTGGTTCCCGCCGCCAGCAGGGCCCTGAAAGTGCTGGACAAGGCTGTTCGCAAGACCAGCATCGAAACCGGGCTGCTGGATCTGGCGCGACTGCGCGCGTCGCAGATCAACGGCTGCGCCTACGGCGTCGACCTGTACGGTCGCGACGCCCTCGCAGCCGGCGAGACAGAACGCCGCGTCATCGCCCTTCCGGTCTGGCGCGAAACGCCGTTCTTCACCGCTCGGCAGCGGGCCGCGCTGGAACTCACCGAGGCGATGACCCGGCTGGCCGACAGCGCTGTGCCGGAGGAGCTCATCAGCCGCGTCGCGGCGCAGTTCGGCGATCGCGAATTCGCCGAGCTGATCTGGGCGATCACCGTGGTCAATGCCTGGAACCGACTCGACGCCACCGCACGACCCTGGCCGCTCGTCTGATCACACGCGACGAACGAGACCGCTAGTGAGCAAGGAGCTCCACCCATGAGACACCCTGCACGCAACCGGCACTGCCCAGCGCAGGCATGCGGCCGTTTCGACGCCGATGCGGCCCGTCTCCAACAGCCAACCGCCGAAAGTGACGACTTGTGGGCTCGCGCGCACTACGTCCGCGTGGACAGCCGCCCGGCCGGCCGCCGTAGGTCCCGCCGTGCCGGGTTCCGCACGGACGCCTCGGCCGAGCGCACTGCCAGACGCGTCACGCGCGACCTGCCGTGTCAGGTACATGGTCCCGACCTCTGGTTCGCCGACGCCCCGGCCGACCTCGAACTCGCCAAGGCACTGTGTACCGACTGCCCAGCCCTGGTGGCCTGCCTGGCCGGCGCGATCGACCGGCGGGAGCCATTCGGCGTCTGGGGTGGGCAGATCTTTCGAGCCGGCCGCATCGTGACCTTCAAGCGTCCTCGGGGGCGCCCCCGCAAGGACAGCGCCGCACCCGAACAGTTCCCCGGCTGTTCTCGTTGAGTGGTACGGATGGTTAGAAGTCGATCGGGTCGCGGATGAGCGGGCAGGTCATGCAGTGACCGCCACCGCGTCCGCGGCCGAGTTCGGCGCCGACGATGGTGATGACCTCGATGCCGGCGTTGCGCAGCAGCGAGTTGGTATGGGTGTTGCGGTCGTACGCATAGATCAAACCCGGGGCGGCTGCGACGACGTTGTTGCCGCTGTCCCACTGCTGGCGCTCGGTGGCATAGGGATCGCCACCGGTCTCCACCACGCGTAACTGCTCGAAGTTCAGTGCCTTGGCAACGACGTCGACGAAGCTGTGCTTCTCTTCGGTGACCTCGATCGGTGCCTTGTCGCTCGGGCGCAGCGTGAACGCATGAATGCCATCGACGATCTCGCGATAGGCGGTGACGCAGTCTCGATCAACAAAGGTGAGGACGGTATCCAGGTGCATCGTCGAGCGCATCCTGGGCAGGCTGGCGACGATCACCTGGTCCGCCGCGGCGTTGTCGAACAGAGTCGCGGCCAGCTGGGTGATCGCGTGCCGCGACGATCGCTCGCTCATGCCGATGAGTACGGCTCCGTTGCCGATCGGCATGACGTCGCCGCCCTCGAGCGTGGCCATTCCCCAGTCCTGTTCCGGGTCGCCCCACCACGTCTTCGCCCCGACGAAGTCAGGATGGAAGGTGTAGATGGCCTTCATGAGGAGCGTCTCGTCCCGCCGGGCCGGCCAGTACAGCGGATTCAGCGTCAGGCCGCCATAGATCCAGCACGTGGTGTCGCGCGTGTACAGGGTGTTGGGCAAGGGCGGCATGAGGTACTCGCCCACGCCTCTCGAGTCGCGGGCCAGGGCAAGGTAGTCGGTCCGGAACTCCTCGGGCAGATCTGACGTCGAGAGCCCACCGATCATGTACTCGGCCAGCGCGCGAGCGTCGAGGGATTCCAGGAATGCGCGCGTGCCATCGACGAGGCCGAGGCCCACTTCGTTCGCCACGATCTTCCGGTCGAGCAGCCATGCCTTCGCCGCGGGGATCTCAAGCGTTTCCGCCAACAGGTCATGCAACTCCACGACTTCGACGCCGCGCTCGCGCATCTTGTTCATGAAGTCGAGATGATCACGGCGCGCGTTCTGCACCCACATCACTTCATCGAAGAGCAGAGAGCCGCAATTGGTGGGGGTCAGCCGCTCGTGTGCGAGCCCAGGCGCGCAGACCAGCACCTTGCGTAACTCGCCGACCTCCGAATGCACGCCGTATCGGGCCGCCGGAAATGCGACAGGTTCGGTCATCGCGACCGACCCGCAAGCCGCCGCATTTCTCTGCCGCTCATGACGTACCCCCTCGAGGGTCACGGCGGCACCCGCTCACAACCAGCGAGCCCGTCCATTGGCGATCGCCGCCGCGGTCAGCCTAGCCGGGCACGGCGGGCGCTACCGGCATCTGCCAGACCGATGCAGACCGATGCAGACCGATGCAGACCGTATCGATCCGTTTCGGTACGTCTGGCCGGCTGGGGTCGCGGTGGGTGGGCACTTGGGCGGTAGGTGGGCACTTGCAGGTGCCCACCTGCGGCCCAACCGCCCACCTGCGAGCTGGCGTGGTCAGCTCTAATGAAGCCAACGCCACCTCGAAGAGCGCGCGCATGACCTCATCGCTCAAGCTTGATCCAGTAACGCCGGGCGGGGCCGAACCTGGTATCGCGGATGCCCTCGAATTCGCCGCCGCAGCGCTCGACCGTCTTCACCGAGGCGACATTGTCGATGGCGCAAACGGCCAGCACCCGATCCAGGCCGAGCACCCGCGCCTCGTCGAGCATCCGGCCCAGCGCCCAGGTGGCCAGCCCGCGTCGGCGTGCGGAGGGCCGGATGCCGTAACCGAGGTGGCCGGCCCACCGCACATAGTCATCGTCACCGTCCCGCAGCGCGATCCCGCCCAGCACGCGATCGCTCTCGACGATCCATCGATACCTGCAACGGTGCTTGCCGACGTCGATCGTCTTCACCGGATCCGACCGGTCACGCAGGCGGGTCAGCCAGGCCGCGAAACCGTCCGGTGAGTCCACCTCATCGGACGGACTCAACCCGAAACCGTCCTCGTGTTGGCCGGGGCCCCACTCCGAGTGCGCCTCGAGCCAGGCCGTGTGCAGGCAGATGGTGGGCGCGATCAGTTCCGGCATGCGGCGACGATAACGCCAACGCCCTCACCCCGAATTTCCGTTGAGTCCTTCATGGCCGCCGAGCCGGCGATGAAGGACTCAACGAGAAGCAGGCCCCGATCCGCCGCTCGCGCCTACATTGGTGGGGTGTCCGACTTCGACGTCTTCTTGGCCGACTGCCCCGCGCGCACGACGCTCTCGTTGGTTGGCGACACCTGGTCGGTCGTGGTGATCGTCGCGTTGGGCGAGCGCCCGATGCGCTACACCACGCTGCGGGCGCGCATCGGCGGCATCAGCAAGAAGATGCTGACCCAGACGCTACGGAAACTGTCCGCCAACGGGCTGGTGGCGCGCCAGGCATCTGCCGAGTATTCCCTTACGCCGCTGGGGGAATCGCTGCTCGATCCCGTTCGAACGCTGGCGCGGTGGGCCGAGGAACACACCGAGGAGCTCCTCGTCGCGCAGGACCACACGGGCTGACCGGCAGGGCACCGATCGGTTCCCTGCGCCGACCTAGCGTCGTCGCCACGACGACAGAAGGGCGGCACCGATGCGGATCGGGATCTTGGGAGCAGGCACGATGGCGGGCGCGCTCGCGCCACGGTGGGCTAGCGCGGGTCATGAGATCTTCGTCGGCGGGCGGACGTTGTCGAAGGCCCGGCAATTGGCCGACACGATCGCCGGGCGCGCCGGAACGTTGCGCGACGCCGCGGAGTTCGGCGAGGTCTGCCTGCTGGCGACCAGCGGGGAAGGCCTTCCCGCGACGATTGAAGCCGCTGGCGGTACGCAGGGCGTGCTGCGCGGCAAAGTCATCATCGACTGCGGCAATGCGGTGTATCTCCGGGACTTCTCCCAGGTGCGATGGGACGGTCGGTCGCTGGCCGAGCAGGCGGAGTTTCTCGCGATGGGCAGCCAGGTGGTCAAGGCGTTCAACCTGTGCGCGGCAGACGTGTGGCGGATGGACCCGCCCGTATTCGACGGCCGGGCGCTCGCGGTGCCCTACTGCGGCGCGGACGAAGCGAAGCACGTCGTGCGAACGCTGATCGAGTCACTGGGCTGCCGAGCCGTCGACATCGGCGATCTGTCCCAGGCGCGGCATCTCGAGGCGATGGCGGTCGTGATGATCAACATCCTGCGGAGCGGCTACGGGCTGCGGACGGTGTTCAACCTGATCCCGGACCAGCTATCGGTGCCGGCGTAACCGGTCGCGACGCGTGGCGGCGGCGGTTGCAACGGTCCAGGGCAAGCCGAGCTCGCCACCGACCGGAATGCGCCTGAGCCATCCCAACCTCCGCAGCCAACTGCACCTGGCGAGACCCGACACCGCAACTGCGTTTTGACCGACCCGAGGCGTCAGCCTCCGGCAGACAATCCTGGGGATACGCGCGAGCCGAACCGGCACCGACGTCGTCCGTTCAAGCGCCGACAGGCAGCCGACCCAGGATGGTCTCGATCTCACGGTGTTCACTTGCGCGGAGGGGTCCGTGATCGAGGGCGGCGACGTTGTCGGCGACCTGTGCGGGGTTGCGGAATCCGGGTAGCGGGACCGTGTATGGGTGATGCGCCCAGATCCAGCCCAGCGCACCCTGCGCCGGGGTCCGCCCGTCGGCGGTGAGGACGTGCCGGACGGCGTCGAGCCGGTGCAGAAACTCCGGGGTGGGACGACCGTCGGTGAACCAGCGCAGCCATTCGGGTTGCCGCCCGCGGATGTCGTCGGCCGGGAGCCGACTGGTCGCGGTGTATCGGCCGCCGAGCAGCCCCATCGCCAGCGGCGAGCGGCACAGCGCGGCGAGGTCGTGCCGTTCGCACACGGCGAGCATGTCGGGGTTGTCGTCCAGGACGTTGAGTTGCAGCTGCACGGCAGTGCAGCGCGGACCGGCAGCGAACAGCTCGGCTCGGGTCGGGTCGTCGGTGCTGATGCCGTACCAGCCGATCAACCCGTCAGCGGCCAGGCTTTCCAGGGTGTCGACCAGCTCAGCTGCACGGGCGTCGTCGACCTCGGGGGTGTGCAGTTGGTAGAGGTCGACGCGGTCGCGACCGAGTCTGCGCAGCGACGCGTACAGAGCTTGGCGGACGTAGGTTGGGGACGTGTCGACGCCGGTGAGCTGGCGGGTGGCCTCGTCGATGGTGTTGCCGAACTTGGTGGCCACCAGAACGTCAGGGTGGTCGGCCAGCACGCCGGCCAGGAGCCGCTCGCTGTGCCCGGCGCCGTAGGCGTCGGCGGTGTCGAACAGGGTGATACCGAGTTCGACGGCCCGGTGCAGCGCCTGCACGGCCAGATCGTCGTCGACACCGGCATAGCCGAGCTGTTGATCACCCGCGGCCATCGCCCCGCCGATGGCCCAACAGCCGAGGCCAAGAGCGCTGACCTGCAGGTTTGAGCGGCCCAGCCGGCGAGTCATGACGGTCATCCGGTCAGCTCCTTATAGCTGGCTATCTTGGCGTCGATGACGGCCAGTGCGGCCTGCTGTGCGGCGATCGACGCGGTCACCGCATCACGGTGTGTCTGCAGCAGCGCGAGTCGGTCCGGCGCCGTCTTCGGTCCGCGGCGGACGAGCTCGCTGAACCGCCGCACCGTCCGGACCGGCAACCCGGTCAGACGCAGGCAGCGGATGACATCGAGATACTCCAGATCGGACCGGCTGTACCGTCGTCTGCGCCCGGCATCGCGCCCGACCGGCTCGAGCAGCCCTGCACGCTCCCAGTAACGCAGCGTCTCTGCCGCCACGCCCAACTCGGCCGCACCCAACATGTCGCCCACTGCAACAGCTTCACACCCGGAGCGCGCTCCAGGTCAACCCCGTGTGCGAGGCATCTCGGTGCCAAGTGGCTGCCACCGCTCGTGACGGCGGTGAGCAGAAGGTTGTCGGCGAGAATCGAGTCGATTGCCCCGGCCCGCGGACGCTGGCGCCGGAGCAGGTCGCCGCGTCAGAGATGGGGCGGGGCAGGGCGCTGCCAGACCCGGACGACGGCAACGAGACCGACCGCGGCGGGAACGAGTGACAGCAGCCCGTACGGCAGTGGGACCACCTGCTTGTAGCCGTGACCGCCGGTTGTCAGGTTGATCAGGACGACGATCAGGCCGAGCGAGAACGCGGATGTGACGACGATCCGCATGCGGCGCGAATGCCGGCGGACAGATCGAATGGACCAGTACCAGGCACCGAGGCCCAGCAGACCGACGCCGGCAAGCCAGGCCACGATGGCGTCTCGGTCTTCGTGGATCATCCGATTCGGCCAGTGCGGGTAGGTGGCGCGCACGTGGCTTGCGATGCTGTCGGCGGTCAGCAGGTCGACGATCGGGGCCAGCATCAGCGCGGCGGTGAGCGCCATTCCGGCGTACATGATCCGCATCAGCCGACGCTCATCGGTGGCGTCGTGAGTCATGAGAACCTTCCGCATGTTGTACGAGGTAAAACAACACGGTCTACGGTAGTCTTACGGTGTACAACACGTCAAACCGGGCCGGAGGACGAGATGGGTCGCGGCCGAATCCAGGGCCAGCACGCCGGCCTCGATGCGCGGGCCATCCTTCGCGCGGCGATCGCCGTCGCGGACGAGAAAGGCCTGTCTGCGCTCTCGATGCGCAGGCTCGGCGCCGAACTCGGAGTCGAGGCGATGGCGCTGTATCACCACATCCCGAGCAAGGACGCGCTGCTCGACGGCATGGTCGAGGAATTGGCCGTCGCCACGCCGATACCAGAGTTGGACGAGACCAACTGGCAAGACGGGCTACGGGCTTATACCCGCGCCCAGCTGGACAATCTCGCGGCTCATCCCAACCTGGTCACTCTGATCCTGTCCCGGCCCGCTGTGACCGAACGCAATTTGCGCATGATGGAAATGCTCGTGGAATCCCTGGGCGACGCCGGCTTCGAGCCCAGTCAGGCGCTTGACATCGTGTATGCGCTCAACGCCTTGATCCTCGTGCACGCCGCCCTCGGCACGAGGGCTGGCGGCGCGCCGCCACCGCACGGTGAATCGGGCCAGAACAGCCGATTGGCCGAGCTTCCCGCCGACCGGTACCCACTGCTGACCCAGGCGGCCCGCGACAGCAGCGACCGCGCACCAACCGCCCGGTTCGAATTCACCCTCGACGCGCTGCTCGCGGGCTTTGGCGCGGCCGGCAAATCTCCCAAGCGGCGAACCCGATCTCACCCTTCTGCTCGGGCGTGAACTGCCGGCACTTTCCGTGTCTGCGACGCCGCGGAGGGCGTTAGGGAACCACTGATCAATCCCGCCTGCTGCACGCCACGGCGCCATTGATCAGCGCTTCCCTAGTCCGAGAACGGACCAGCGCGGTCGGTCAGACTTCGGCGACGTTGCCGGTGTAGACCGTGAACGTCGTGCCGCAGCCCTCCGCGTGCTTGCGGGTCTCGGCCATCTCGGGGGTCGCGGCCGAGGCCTTGTAGGCGTCCTCACTGGGCCAGAACAGCTCGGCGACGAGGTACGGCGTGCCGCCCTGCGGGTGACTGAGCTGGAAGCTGGCCAGCCCGGGCACGGCCTTGACGAGGGGGACGTGCTCGTCGGTGTAGCGGCGGTCGAAGGCCTCTTTGTCGGCCGGTTCGTCGTAGACCACGGTCAGTCGGTACATCGGCAGTTGCCACCCTTCGGGGTCGGTGTCAGATATGCCAGGTCTGTCACCCTAGGGATCCACTGATCTCTGTGATCGTCCGGCCCGGCGGTTGGTCGCGGGGTGGTGATCGCGAAATCACGGGGTCGTGGACAGCGAGCAGCCTTAACCTCAACCACCTCCAGATGCTGTTCGCCTCGGCGAACTGGCTGATGCGGGCCCGTGCCGTCGCCCTGACCCAGGCGACGGCGTAGCGCCAGCCTGCCCGAAACACCGGCCGAGGCCCCGAAACAGGGGCAGCGGGACAGGAACCCAACGGTGCACGGTGCCCGCCGAGACGACCCTCAACGCCGGTTCAACCCCGTCACGTCCCGAGTGGCCCGTTGATCAGCGAATCCTTAGAGCGATCAGTGTCGTCGTCGGACCGGCGAAGTCGCGGCTCAGCCGGGTGACGCCAGGCCTGGCCCTGTACGGACCGGATGTTCTCGGCGCATCATCCACGGAGGTAGGCAGGAAGGCCCGCGTTCGTGGAGATTGGTGATGTAGCACGCCTGGCCGGGGCTTTGGCGGGTGTCCGCTCCTCCATGTCAGCAGGGCGGGCTGCGTGGCGGTACCACGGCAGGCTGATAGCGCGGCAGCTCGACGACGCGCACGTGGTGATTCGCGCCGATTTCGATTTCCGCGACTCTTTGCTGCGGCAGTTTCCGGAGACCTTCAGCGTCCCGACCCGGTACATCAAACACATGATGGTGGTCGCGGATCTCTCGACGGGCGACGCTGGTGCCATCGAGGATGCACTCGAGGCAGCGTGGCAGCTTCAGCGGAGCGCCGGCTGACAGCGCCGTCCACCCCGCCCGAATTTTCGTGCCCGCGGGCATCCGTGGCCACCACGTATCCGCCACTCAACCTGGATCTGGGTGCCACTCGCCGCGATACTTTGCTAGGTGGAGGAATCCGGCTCAGCGAGAGTCTCACCGCGAGAGGCCGAGGTACTCCACGCCCTGGGCGAACACCTGACGAACGCGCAGATCGCCGCCCGGCTGGTCCTATCGGTACGTACCGTCGAAAACCACGTGTCGTCGTTACTGCGCAAACTCGGCGCGGCCGATCGACGCGAACTGGCGGCGATGGCGTCATTGACGACCTTGCCGCCGGCCGGCCGCGCGACGATAGCCGGGCTGCCGGTCTCGTGGACGAGCTTTGTGGGTCGTGGTGCAGAACGGGCAGAGGTCCTGCGCGCGCTCGACCGGGCGCGACTCGTGACCCTCATCGGCCCGGGCGGAACGGGCAAGACCCGCCTTGCCGTCGAGGTGGCCCAGGAGCACGCGGCGACACTGCCGGACGGCGGCACGTGGGTCGATCTCGTCCCGGTGCGCGAACCAGGGCTCCTGCACGCGGTCGCCACAGCGGTGGGCGTAACGGAGCAGCCGGACCGGACGCTGAGCGATGTCATCCAGGAGGAACTCGCCCGGCGCGGTCGGTACCTGCTCGTCCTCGACAACTGCGAGCAGCTCACGGCCGCCGTCGCCCAGCTGGTCTTACGGCTGCTGGGCGCATGCCCGGACACGACGGTGCTGGCCACCAGCCGCGAGCGGCTCGGTGTCCAGGGCGAACGGTTGATCCAGGTCCCGCCGCTGTCCATAACGAACGGGGGTGGTGCACCCGACGCCACCCGGCTGTTCCTGGACCGAGCGGTCCTGACCGACGCTGACGGCCACACGGTCACCGAGATCTGCCGCCGGGTCGACGCACTGCCGCTCGCGATCGAGCTCGCGGCCGCCCGGGTGGCCTCACTCGGGGTGGACGGCGTGCTCGTGGCGCTCGAGGACAGCTTCCGGTTTCTCACCGAGCACGGCCGCGAGGAGCGGCATCGCTCTCTGCGCGCGGTCCTGGACTGGAGCTATGCGCTGCTCGACGAGGCCGAGCAGCAGATGCTGCGTCGGCTGGGAATCTTCGCCGGTAGCTTCGACCTTGCCGCAGCTGCGGCCATCACCGACGAGGTCGACTACGCGGTTGCGGCCGATCTGCTGGGCCGGCTGGTCGACAAGAGCCTTGTCGGACACACCCGGTCCGGGGCCGGCGGTCGGTGGCGGCTGCTCGACACGGTGCGGCGCTACGCGCGAGACCAGTCCGAAACCAACGGCGAGGCGCGTGACACCGCCATCCGGCACCTGCGCTGGGCGGCAGAGGCCGCGGCCACTCTTGAGGATCGCCTCGACACGGACGACACCTGGCGGACGGAGTTCGACCTCGTGGTCGACGACCTGGATTTCGCGCTCGTCCACATGCCCGGTGCGGGCCCGGACGGGTCGGCACATCGGCTGGCCCGTAGCCTCGGTCACCTGCTGTACGCCCGGCGGTTCTTCCGGATTGCCGAGTTCCGCTGCCGCGACGCAGCGCAGCGGGCGCCGAGTGCGGCCGATGCGATCATCGACCTGCGGCAAGCCGCCTACGTCGCGACGGCCGACGTGCGGGGCGAGACAGCGATCGAGCTGCTACGCGCCGCCGCCGATCAGGCGGTGCTCGCCGGCGACGACGGTGCTCGCGCGTGCTGTCTCGCACATGTGGTCACCCTGGTACACCGGATCCCGGCGACGATGCGCCAGCCGCCTTCTTCGGCGTGGGTTGACGAGTTGCTCGCCGAGGCGGTTCAGCACGGATCCGCCGCTGCGGATCCGGTCGCCAGCGCCTACGTGGCCCAGGCCGTCGCCTGGAACGCGCCCCGGGAGGCTCCGGGAGCGGGCCTCGAACTTGCCGAGGCAGCGTTCACGGCCGCCGTCCGGGCCGACGCGCCGGCCCTCGCCAGCGGCGCCCTGGATGCGCAGGCCACCAGGCTGCTCGCAATGGGCCGTTTGCGTGACGCTCACGCGGTTACCCTGCGCCGGGTGCCGCTACTCGACCAGATGCCGCAGCACGACCCGCGCAACGCGACCGAGCTGATCGACACCGTGCACATGGTGATCGACACCGGCGTGGCCGTCGGCGCGCTGTCCGACACGATCGCGGCGGTGCGCCGCTACCAGGGCGACGACCTGCTCAGCGCGTGGGTGCATTACTCGGGGAGCAAAAGCATCGTCCCGCTCGTGCTGGCCGGGCGATTCGCCGAAGCCCTCGATCTTGCCGCGCCGGTGTGGGGTGGGTGGCTACGCGCCGGTCGACCTCCTGCGCGCTGGCTCGCTCCCGCGGCCGTGGCGGTGTCGCTGCTGTTCGGGCTGCGCGGCGACGTTGCGGCCTGCGCCGAGTGGCGGGAGCGGGCGTTCGCATTCGCCGACACGCGGAAGCTGGAAGAGCGCAGCAACGTCGCCGGCCTGTGGGCGTTCACGCTGCTCCGTCAGGCGATGCACGGCGGTGACCTCGACACGGTCGTGGAACTCGCCGACGGGGTACTCGCCCGCGTTCCGCGCTGGGGCGCCACCCGCGGGTTCTATGACGCGTATGTGTGGGCCGCTGCGGTTGAGGTCGCCGTGCTCGCCGGACGTCCCGACGCCGGGGAGCGGCTGCTCGCTGCCCAACCGGCGGCCGACGAGAACGACTGGGCCGCCGCCTGCCTTGCGCGCGTGCGTGGCCGTCTCACCGGCGATCCGGCGGCGTTCGCCGAAGCGATCGCCGGCTTCGAGCGGGTCGGCGCGGAGTTCGAGCGGGCCTGCACGCTGCTACGCCTGGCAGACTGCGCCAACCAGGGCCGCGCCGAGCTGGAACGACTAGGTTGCGCGCAACCAGCCAGGGCGTGGAGCACCTCGGCCTCTCGCGCCGAGGAGCCTCGCTGAGCCGGATTCCTCGACCTAGCTGAGTATCTCGGCGAGTACCACCCAGATCCAGGTTGAGTGGCGGATGCGTGGTGGCCACGGATGCCCGCGGACACGGACTCGGGCAGCCTTGCGGTCCTAACCGAAGCCGACCCGGGGGGAAGGCAATGGACGTCACCGAATGCCCGGAACCGGGCTGTGATCTACCGGCGGAGATTCTCGACCGGACCGTACTTTCATCAACCGATGGGCCCGTCGAGCATGCCCGGATCGCCTGCCTGGGCGGTCATCGATTCCTCATGCCGACCGCGATGCTGCCCGAGCGCCGGGACGTGCCCGCTGCGCTGCGGTCCGCCGTCGTGACGTTTCCTGGCCAGCGGTGCTCATCATGACGATCACCGACGCAGGACGCCGCGCGGACAGCTACGCGCTGGCCCGCACACCGGCTGAGTATGCGCGACTGCGGGCCCAGGCGAGGGTGTGGGAAGCCGCGACCGGGCGCGTGCTGGACAAGGTCGGCCTCGCGCCGGGCGCAAGCTGCCTGGACGCCGGTTGCGGACCCGGCGAGACGATGCGCCTCATGTCCGAGCGGGTCGCACCGTCCGGCCGAGTCGTGGGCCTCGACCTGGACACCTCGATCGGCGAGACGGCGCAAGGCGTACTGCGCGCCGCCGGACACCAGCACTGCCGCTTCGTCCCGCACGATGTCAGCGCCGACGAGCCGATCCCCGGCGCACCGTTCGACTTGGTCTACGCGCGGCTGCTGCTGTTCCACCTGCCTGTTCGTGTCGAGGTGCTGGCGCGGTTGTGGGACGCCGTGGCCCCCGGTGGACACCTGGTCGTGCAGGACTACGACATCCGAACCGCGAGTGTTCTCCCTACGCTGGACAGCGCCGACGAGCTGCTGCGGGTCATCACCGGCGCGTTCACGGCGGCCGGTGCCGACGTGCACGTCGGCGCGCGCCTGTCCCAGCTGTTCGCGCAGGCCGGTATCGGCACACCCGACGGCACCGACGTCGCCGGACGCATCGAACCACTCTCCACCGGCCGCACCATGGTGGAGAACACGTTCCGCGGCGTGCTCCCGGCCGCGCTGGCGCACGGCATCACGACCGAGGCCGACGCCGCCGCGGCACTCGCCGACCTCGACCGCGACGCGGCCCGGTTCGCCGACCGGCCGCTGCTTTGGCCATTGCTTATCGGCGCCTGGAAACGCAAGAACTAAACCCACATCACCCTGATTGGAGCTATGCCATGTCCATCGTCCTGACTGACATCCCCGCCGCGATACGCGACTACCTCGACAAAGAGGTGACGGTCGAGATCACGAAGGTGACCACGCACCTCGAGCCCTTCGAGGAAGGCACGTTCACCGTCACGGTCACAAACGCTTCGGGTGCCGCCGGTGTGCAACTGACCGGGCTGGCGTTCCACGTGACCGTCTCCGATCCCACGATCATCGACATACTGGCATTCGACGACGCGGCCGGTTTGCACACCACTCGCGAGAACGCGAACCCGAACAGCGCGGTGGTGAAGAACGGCGACCCCGCACCTAATGGCGAGATGTGCGTCTTCCTCAACTCCGCCACCGCATCGGTGCTGGAGGTCGGCGAGACCACGCAGCTGGAGTTGGACTACCGCGCGAAGAAGGCCGGCGACACGTCGATCAAGTGCCACATTCACGGGACCGTCGACCAGGCCAGTCTGTTCCCGACCAACCAAGCGGGTCTGGACGACGAGCACCAGGTCAAGGTGCTCACGTGACCCGATGCCGGTAGTGCGCGACGAGTAGCGCACGCGGCTCCGACACGCGGCCGGCCCGTACACCGACGGTCCGGCCGCGCTGGACGTCGCGGGTCCGGCAGCACTTCGACTCCCCGGCGGCCGGACGGGTCGTGACGAGCAACGTCGCAGTTAAGAGCGCAGACCTGCCCCGAACGCCCTGGAGGCCCGGTAAGCCCTGCCAATGCTGACCATCCTGGCGGTCAGGTTTTGGCAAACATGGCTCCCGCGCGCAGGCGTTCAAAGACAGATTCATTCACCGCGCTCTGTCCACTGTGGACAGTCGACGGCTCTGTCAAGGCATCTCTCCGCCAGCCTGCGAGGTGGCGCGGGGTAAGACAGTGACCCGCTTTTCGGGCACGAGTCGTTGATACATCTACCGGCGTGTGCCGTCACGGGTGTATACCGAGGCTCACCGAGCCCACGTTCGAATCTCAGCGCACGGCTCGTTGTCGGGGTGACGCAGCGTCGAGGGGGAGGGCGAGATGCTGGGGTCGGCGGCGCTGGGGACTGCGATCGGGTTGGTCGTGTTGTTCGCGGTTGCCGCGCTGTTGTGTTCGGGTGTCACTGAGGCGATTTCGAATTTCGCCCAACTTCGCGCGAAGTACCTCAAAGCTCGGGTCGTTGCGTAACAGCGGCGCAAAACCGCAACCGTCCCAAGCCGCCAGGGGAGGCAGCTCATGGCCATGTGTTTAGGGGTCGAACTGACACAGGATGTCCGCCCGCCGGTCACCGATCCGACGTTGGGCATCGCGGTGGAGGCCCACGAACGGGCAGGGGATTGGGCGCACCGGCTGGTAGCTGTCGGTGACTCACTCACTCATGGCTTTCAGCATTTTGCGATCTTCAATACGGCGTGGAGCTGGCCGGCGATGATCGCCCGGCAGTTGGGGATCGACTTCGCCTTCCCGAGCTATGCCGGCGGGCCGGGTGGGCATCCGCTGAACCTTGAATGGGTGGCACGCGAATTCAACGGAAACCTGCTTGTCGAACTGGCCAAGATCTACGGCTACATGCATCGTGTCAAGACCTTCTACACCACATCGCCGGGCGGCGACTTCCCCGACCGTCACGGCCGGAGCAACGAGAATCTCGCGATCTGGGGCTGGGATCTGCGCGACGTGCTGATGCGCACAGCCGACACGGAGGCCGCTCTGATCGGACAGCCGGGCGGATTGCTGCCGATGGTCAACGGCAGCGGTCACCGTGCGGCGGTGTCGGTGCTGAACGCCGCGCGCAAACCCAGCGGTACGGCGTTGACACCGCTGGAGGCAGCGCGGCAGCTCGGCGACGAGCCAGGTGGCATCGAGACGCTGTGTGTCTGGCTCGGTGCGAACAACGTCCTGGGTTCGGTGGTCCAGCTCAAGGCGGTATTGAGCGGCACCGGCTATCAGGACCTTCAGCGTAAGTCGAGTTACACCGTCTGGACGCTGGCCGACTTCACCGCCGAGCTCACGCTCGTCGCAGACGAGATCCGGATGATCAACGCGGACCACGTGCTGTGGGGCACCGTCCCACACGTCACGATCCCGCCCATCAGCCGCGGCCTGAAAGGGCAACTGGCCGACTGCGATCGCTACTTCAATTACTACGGCCGCGTCTGGGACACCGACGACGCATTCGACCCCGCGGTCGAGCCGCATCTGACCGGGCAGGAGGCCTGGGCGATCGACATCATCATCGACGGCTACAACACCGCGTTGCAGGCGCTCGTCGAGCAGGCTCGGCGAGACGGGCTCGACTGGCGCATCGTCGACATGTGCGCGGTACTCGACCGGCTGGCCTACCGCCGCAACGTCGAACTCGGCGCTCGACCCGCCGAATTCCCCGAATACTCGCTCCCACCCGCACTCGACGGGCTCGACACCCGATTCCTCACGACCGACAAGACCGGCAAGATCCTCACCGGCGGGCTCATCGGCCTCGACGGCATACACCCAACCACCGCCGGATATAGCCTCGTGGCAAGGGAATTCCTCCAGGTCATGGCCGCATGTGGCGTCGAGTTCGACAACGGCGCCGAACTTGACTTCGCCGCGATCAGGAAGGCCGACACACTGCTCACGAACCCACCGCCCCGCATCGACGCGGTCCTGGACCTCATCCATCGCCTCAACCACGACGTCGACCTGCTGAAGCGGCTGGACCCCTTCCGCTGAACCGGGCCACGACGCCGATGAGAAGGTGGCCGCGATCTCCCGGTTATAGGACGCTGAACCAGTAGGGGAGCCTGCGCTCAGCTCGTCACGTGAACCGTAAACGCCGCATCGGCCGAGCCGTTCGGTCCGGTGGCGAGGAAGCGGCGGTGTAGGTGCCGCGGCTTCGGTACTCGTGCTGCCCGCTGATCCGGTACGCGCCGTTGACGTGGGTGTTGTCGGCGGGTCGCGCGAGGGTGACGCCGGCGGCGGTCGGAGCCGTGGTCTGGTACTCGGCCTCGGCGTCGCTGCGCAGGGTCTCCGTCCACAGTGGCTCCTCGACGCCGCCGATCGCACCGGCCGGGACGTCCGCGAGGTCGAGGCGACATCCCAGTTGTAGTACGTGTCGACGTCGCCGGCAGAGTACGGGTAGTCGAGGTAGGTGTACGGGTAGTAGGAGACGATCACGCCGGTGCCGTTGTTCGTCGCGTCGGTCGCGGTCGCCGCGTCCGAGCCGTTGTAGTACTGGACCAGGTCGTGCGGGGTGAGGCTCGACGTCTCGTTGGCGGTCAGGCTTGGCAATCACGGCTCCCGCGCGCAGGCGGTTCAGTGACAGGCTCATTGACAGCCGACTGTCCACAGTGGACAGACAATGGCTCTGCTGGTGCATCCCTCTGTCTATCCGCACCAGGTCTCGCCGCGACCCCGGCGCGCTAGACATTGAACCGGACTGGACGCGGGAGGTGCTCGTCGACATGAACGTCGTGGAGCTTTCGCCGTACCCCGACTCGCGTATCGGCGCCTCGGGTTTCGTCGGCCACTCGTCGAGCGCGCGGCGGGTCCTCGCAGTGATCGCCTACCGCGACCTTGATGGCGACTTGCACGGTCTCAACGCGTGGCCCGCGTCTGGTCGTGACCTGGCCACGTACCAAGTGGGGAGCAGTGATGGCTAAGAAGCTCGACCGCAACACGGCGTCGTCGCGGATGTTCAACTCAGCGAAGAGCAGTACGACGCGCTTCAGGAGCTTGCCCACGAGCGGCACCTGCCCATGTCAACCATGGCCCGAGCCTGGCTGCTCGACCGACTCGACCACGAGCGTCACGCCTCCTGATCGTGGGGTGCCGCTCGTTCGGGGTACTGGCCAGCCAGGTGATGGCAGGACCTCCCTCACTGCGACGGCTGCGCCTACCGTCGAGCCCGTGAACCGAAACAGTGAGATCCGCGAGTTCCTGGTCTCGCGACCAGCGCGGATCACCCCGGATCAAGCAGGATTGCCCGCCTATGGCGGCACACACCGGCGGGTCAAGGGACTGCGTCGGGAAAAGGTCGAGCAACGGCCCGGCACGACAACGGAGAGCGATTGATGGAGATCCTGAGCAAGCAGCCGACCGCCAAGGGACCGGCCCAGATGTTCACTGGCGACGTGTGGTTCGACGTCATCGTGCGCGGTGACGCACCGTCTCGCGTGCGGGCGAACAGCGTCCGGTTCTCACCCGGCGCCCGCACAGCCTGGCACTCGCACGCCGTCGGGCAGACGCTCTATGTCACTGAGGGCCGCGGCGTGGTGCAGTCCCGCGGCGGCGAAGTCCTCGAGCTGAGGCCGGGCGATGTCGTCTGGACCCCGCCCGGCGAGGAGCACTGGCACGGCGCCGCGCCCGAGCACTTCATGACCCACATCGCCATCTGGGAAGCCCCGGACGACCACCGGGACGAGGCATCCTGGGGCGCGCACGTCGCCGACGCTGAGTACGACATCCGCCACCACTGAGTCGCGCTCGTTGCGGGGCTCGGTGCCCGTCCCCTCGGGCGCTGACCTGCGCCCAGAACTAGAGAAGCCACTACGAGGAAGCAGCGAACCCATGCGTGCCACCTACATGTACGGCGCCGGCGACGTCCGCGTCATCGACGTCCCGGACCCGGTCATCCAGCAGCCCACCGACGCGCTGGTGCGTGTCGTGCGTGCCTGCATCTGCGGCTCGGACCTGCACCCCTACCACTCCATGCGCGCTACACCCGAGGGCAGCTCGATGGGCCACGAATGCGTCGGCGTCGTCGAAGACACCGGCCGCGACGTCACCGCGGTCAAGAAGGGCGACCTGGTCGTCGTTCCGTTCGCGTGGTCGGACGGTACGTGCGACTTCTGCCGCGAGGGGCTGCAGACCTCCTGCCGCCACGGTGGGTTCTGGAACGCGGACGGGGTCGGTGGCATGCAGGCTGAGGCACTTCGGGTGCCGCTCGCCGACGGCACCGTCGTTCCGGTGCCGGTCGGTGAGGACTCGCCGCTGCTGCCCTCACTGTTGACGCTGTCCGACGTCTACGGCACCGGTTACCACGCCGCCGTGAAGGCCCACGTCACCCGGCACACCACCGTCACCGTCATCGGTGACGGCGCGGTCGGGCTGATGGCCGTGCTGTCCGCCAAACGCCTCGGCGCCGAGCGGATCATCCTCATGGGACGGCACGCGACCCGCACCGACCTGGGCCGCGAGTTCGGCGCCACCGACGTCGTCGCCGAGCGCGGCGAGGAAGGAATCGCGCGCGTGCGTGAGCTCACCGGCGGCGACGGCAGCCACGTCGTGCTCGAAGCCGTCGGCCATATGCCGGCCTACCAACAGGCTGTCGGCGTCGTGCGCGCCGGCGGTGTGATCAGCCGCGTCGGCGTCCCTCAGTACCAGGACGCGCCAGTGGGGTTCGGCAGCTTGTTCGGACCCAACATCACCCTCACCGGAGGCCCTGCCCCCGCCCGCGCCTACATCGAAACCCTGGTCCCCGACATCCTCAACGGAACGGTCGAGCCCGGCCGAGTGTTCGACCGCACCGTCGGTCTGGACGGTGTGCCCGCGGGCTACCAGGCGATGGACGACCGGCAAGCCCTCAAGGTGCTGGTGACGCCGTGAGTGGCTGGGCTGCTACCGACCTGGACACGATCGCCGAGCAGGACGAGCTCACCGTCGCCTCGCGGCGCAACAACGGCAGCCTCATCCGCCCGCGCGTCGGGCGAAGCGGCACAGTTCACGTGCGGGTAGCCGTCAGCGCCGGGGCCGACGGGTCTGCAGCAGCACGTTGGCCGGGCCACTGCACGATGAGCACCGCGGCCAGAACGACCGAGCCGCCGAGCCATTGGATCGCGGTGAGCGTCTCGCCGAACACCACCGCCGCCCCGGCTACCGTCACCACCGGTTCCAGGATGGACAGGATGGCGGCCGTCGAGGGGCCGATGCGGATGAGGCCGGCGAAGAACAGCAGAATCGCGCCGACCGTGCTGACCAGTGCCAGCGCCCCGAGCCACAGCCACCCGACTGGGGCGAAGCCGAGGTCGGGGCCACCCCGCAGGACTCCTGTCAGCAGGAACGTGCCGAACGCCCCGCAGCAGACCAGCGCAGCCAGGCCGAGAGGGGGCACGTGTGCGGTCACGCGGTCGCCGACCAGGATGTAGCCGGTGTAGGTGAGCGCGGCGCCCAGCGCCAGCAACGCGCCGAGCCCGTCGAAGCGTCCAGAGCTCGCGCCGCCGAGGACCAGACCGATGCCGGACAGTGCCGTGCCGAGCGCGAACACGCGCCGCCGCGAGGCCCGCTCGCGGCGCAGCGCGACCGACCCGGCCATGACGAGCACCGGGTACACGTAAAGGATCAGCGCGACCAGCGATGCGTCGATCTTCGAAAGCGCGGAGAAATAGAGGCCGGCCTGCGCTGCGTAGCCGAATACCCCCATGCCCAGCCCGCCCAGCACGGCCCGGCGGGACACGTTGCGCAGTGCACCACGAGCCAGGGTGACGGCCAGCAACACCGCGCCGGCCAGGCCGAAGCGGACCAGCAGCAGCGTGTCCACTGACACGCCCGCGTCGTAGGCCAACTTGCCGAACACGGCCATCGCTCCGAAGCCGGCTGCGGAAAGCAAGCAGAATAGGGATCCCACGGATCGATCGTCGGGCCGACAGACCGTTTATGTCCATCACGGTTTATTGCACAGCATCGTGTAGCTATGTTGAACAGATGTTGGATCTGCGCCGGCTGCGTCTGTTGCGCGAGGTGGACGCGCGCGGCAGCGTGCACGGCGCCGCGCGCGCCCTCGGATACACGCCGAGCGCCATCTCGCAGCAACTCGCCGTGCTGGAGCGGGAGGCAGGGACGCCCCTGCTGGAACGGGTCGGCCGCAACGTCCGGCTGACCGCGGCGGGACAGGTCCTGGTGCGGCACGCTACGGCGCTGCTTGAGGGGGTAGAGGCAGCGGAGGCGGAACTCGCCACGGTCGCCGCCGGACGGGCGGCCGGCGTGGTGCGGGTCGCGGCGTTCCAGTCGGCGTTCCTGCGCATCGTGGCGCCGACGGTGCGGACGCTGGCCGCGAGCCAACCCGACGTTCGGGTCGAGGCCACAGAGGCTGAGGTGGAGCAGGCCGCGCCTGCCCTGCGGCTGCAGCAACTCGACGTCGTGATCGGCGACGAGTATGACGGCCAGCCGCGGACGGTGTACGCCGACTTGCAGCGCGAGCCGTTGCTGCGCGAGCGCATCCACGTCGTGTTGCCCGCCGATCATCTCGAGGCCGCCGGCGACCGGGTGTCCCTCCGGCGGCTCGCCGACATTCCGTGGGCCGCCTGCCAGCCCGGCACCGGCCACCGCGAGATGCACGTGCGGGTGTGCAGGGAGTTGGGCGGCTTCGAACCCGACCTCCGCTACAGCTCCGACGACTTCCTGATACTCCTGGAGCTGGTCCGTACCGCTGGCGCCGGTGCGCTGCTGCCGGATCTCGTGCTCGGATATGGAGCGCCGGGTGTCGCAGTCCGCCTGCCGGCCGAGGGCGCGCCCGGACGGGAGGCCTTCCTGCTCACCCGGCGTAGCCGCACCCCGGCGGTGGCCGCGGTCGCGGCTGCGCTGGTGCGCGCGGCCGAGGGCGCCGTCGGTCAAGTTTCGAGCTGCGGATAGCGGTAGTTCCGCACCGGATGCTCGGTCCGTCTGCTCGCGGGTGGGCGGCGAAGCGGATGAGGTTTCAGACCGTCCCGGCCTTGTCGTTGGTGCCGGATGCCCGAGGCCCCGCGGAAGGGTTGCGCCCAACTCCGCTGTCAACCCTGGCAATGCTGACCCTGCAGGCGGTCAGGCTTGGATATTGCCCCCGCAGGCGTTCAATGACAGACTCATTGACATTCGACTGTCCACTGTGGACAGTCGCCGCCGCCCTGTGACGGTTCGAGGACCGGCGACTTGTGTCGGAACACCGAGCTGGCCATCCAGGTGTGCTACGAATCGCCGTAGCGAGCCATGATCCTCATGGTGCGTCGCTAACTACCCAAGCCGATGACGATGCTCGTCTGGGAATTGCGAATGGGTGAACCTGGATGAGGCAGATCAAAGAATTCCCGTGAGTCGCCGGAAGAGGCGTACCGTTTCGGTGCTTGGCGCGATGTCGAGTTCGTCGTGAAGCTTTGTGACGCACATACGGTACTGGCGGACGACTTGATCTCGGTGGTTCCGACGCGCGTGACATGCCATCAGCAGGCGGTGGGCAGACTCCCTGCAACTGTCGTCGTCGAGAAGGCGCTGCGCTGCGTTCTGCGCAGCATCAACTTCGCCACAGTTCAGATAGAGACCGGCCAGGAGCTCAAGTGTCTGCGCAAACATGTCTCTGAGAGTTGCACGTTCGGTTGCACACCAGTCCGCATTGGGGTCGCCGTCGAACAGGTCGCCGCGGTACTCGTCAACTGCCCGCTGCGCTTCTGCAAGTGCCGCGTCAGGCTGGCCGCTTGCAATCGCAAGCTGCGATCCTTCGGCGGCCAGAGCGAAGCGCAAATAGTCAACCGACCATGCGAGGTCGCGATTCAGGGCGTAGTAGCCGTCGCGGTGCACGACGTAATCTCGCTCACCGTCAATGTCCAGTGCTCGGCGTAGCCCATACATGCTGACGTTGAGGTTATTGCGAGCGGAGCGACGCGGATATCCAGGCCATAGGAGTTCCATCAAGACGTCGCGGTGGACGGGCCTGCGATGCAGCAACAGGTATTGAAAGATAGTGCGGACGCGGGTGCCGCCCCATGATCGCACCGGTGTACGCCCGACCACGACCTCGAGGGGACCAAGCGCGCGGACGATGACGTCGGCGGGATTCGGCGGCGATGGAGGGGGAAGAGAATGCTCCAGAAACCAATGGGCTCGTGATGATGCTCGATGCGGCGCCGAGACCATTTTGGCGTCCTCGCGAATGGGCAGATCGTCGTGCAGCGGAGCTCGAGGCTTGGGCTCCGCATGATGCCCCGCCTCGCCCGCGCGCATGCGGCGCAGTTGCCGGACGTACTCCAGCGCGGCGGCAGCCTCTCCAGGAGTCAGTTCGGTGAGCTCGGCAAGTATCTGGAGCGCAAACGTTCGCCGCGGTCTGTCCGTGCCCCTGAGACCGGTCGGATCGATCGCGCATTCCGGTCGCCAGCAACAATCGAGCGTCACCCGCGTCGGGTGCCGCCGCCATGGCCAGTGTCTTGTCCCCCCACGCCGAGTCACCTCAGCGATTCGGAGTACGCCGCAATAACGTCCATAGGCGGCTCCGCCACATCGAGCGGCGCGATCCCCGCACCGTGCCGCACTGCCTCTAGATATACAGCAAGCGCTAACCGCAGGTAACCGTCCTGAGTAAAAACGTATCGCGGATTCATCGATGCTAACCGCCCTGCTAATCGCCGCGGCACCGTCAGCTCATCGCCATCGATGAGCCTGATCGGGTGTCCGGCCACCGGGCCGGCAACCCGCTCGGAAGGAGAACCACCAATGGCCGTTGAAGGTTTCGTATCGGAGTGTTGGCCCAATGACCCTGACTACCTCGACGGCGTCGTCGAACTACGCGTTCCGGTGTCAACGGCACTCATGGCCTACTGGGATGCGGACATTGTCGACCAGAAAGGCGTGCCGCCGGCGACGATCATCTCGGTGACCGACCCGTTTCTGGTCCGATTCCGGGTCGAGTTGCGTGGCGAACTGTGGCACTGCATCCATGGCGATTGGTGCTTCGACCTGAAGTTCTCGTCGATCGGATCCGGCCCGAATTTCGACCTCTCCGCCCTGCTCCCGGCCGGGGCGTTCGACAAGAAGGGCTGGGACGGTTGCCAGACGAGGTGCATCGAGGTGGCCTACACAGTCCCGGCTGGCACAGTTCCCGGCGAGCATTGCGGCAGCCTGTACGAGGTCGGTGCCACGTTCGCCCTGCGTTGCTGCGACCGAGACCGGCCGATACTCGTCGGCTACGAGGCACTCGAAGAGCGTGAGTTCTACTGATCCACTCCGGCCGCAACTCGCATCGCCAGACGCGCAGGCCGCAAGCCGAGTCTCTCGTCGCCCGCTTGGCCGCAGAGTCGAGCGGGCGATGACCAAGCGTTGCCGATGCAAAGGAATTCGCGATGATCGCCGATCTCTCGTCTATTGAGGGGCTCAACGCAAGGCGGCTCGCCGTCTTGACCGATACGTTGAGCATCCGAACGCCCGGCGAGTTGTTCCGAGCCGACCGCCGCGCGATACACACCGCCATGCGAGCGCAGGGCCTGCGGCCGACGTTGGAGGAGATCTCGATATGGCAGGACGATGCGCGCGACATGGCAACGGTCGGCGACCCAGGCTGGGAACAGGTGGCCGCCTTTGTGGTCAGCTTCGAGCAGCGCGATAGCGACCAGGGTCCGGAGCGGCGGGTCGCAGCCGAACAGGCCGAGCGCGAACCCCCCGTTCCCCGCGAGGTGTGGTCGGGTTGGCGAGCTACAGCCGTGTCCGACTGGATGTTGCGCCAGCTGCCCACCGGCCAGACCGCAGGCGCGAGCCCGGCCGATGCGACGAGTCGAACTGGCTCCGACAGTTCCGACGAGCCCCGATCTGACCGGCCCGGCAAGACACCGAAGCCCGCGCACGGCCCAGTCAGCAGGTCGCGCCCGGTGCTTGCCATCGCCGACACCGTCATGCTGATCTCCGGAAGAGCGCCGTTGGAGCTCATCCCCGCTGCCGAAGACATAGCTGACGTCCCGCCGGGAGCGCGGCTGAAGGTGACCATCTCCGGCGCTGCGGCAGGCCAACAGATCCACCTCGCCCTGCGCGTGCGGCGCCCGGGCCGACCAACACTCACCGTGCCCGCCGCCACCTCGACAACCGCAGACGAACCTGTCGAGATTGACCTGTCACCCATACCGTCGGGCACGCACCTAGCCTCACTCGCCGCGTGGACCGAAAGCGGTTCGGCCGCCCCTGTCGTGCACAAACTGCCCCGCCTGCGCATCGACGAAACCTGACCGATTGGTCCGTGATCACGGACCACCGGCGTGCATTAGTTCGAGACGCGCCGTGCTCCAGATCCTGGTCGGCCAGCCACGTCGATGAGATGCGCCTTTACTGCGAGGGGACGAGGGTCGAGCGGAGAATGCTCGCGAAGCGACGGCTCCATCAGATCGGTGGCGTTCGGGACTACCCCGTGTTCAGTTGACTCGGCGGCTCGGGTCAGGCCGCATTGTGACGTCGTGGAACAGCATTTCAAACTCGAGGGTGTGACCGCGCCGCGGTGGCGCTGGCGGCGCCGGTGGTGGGGAATTGGCGCCACCGCGAGATCAGTACGAGCCATGATCGGGCAAGTGGTTGCGGATCGCAGGACGCCGCTCTGCCCTGACTCGCTAGGCGATCACGTTGTTAGGACTGGATTGGTGGATGGTGCCGCGGCGTGAGGATAGGGCAAGGTCGATCTGGGCGTCGAGGTGTGCGGTGTTGATCCGAATTGGCGGTGCCTCTGCACCGCGGCCGCTCTCGCTGGCTTCGATGATGGCTCGTAGGGCTCGGCCCGCCGTCGGGGCGAGTGTGAAAGAGTAGCCGCTGGTTCCGCAGGCGAGGTTTGCCACGACGTCCAGTCGTGGTAGCAATCGAGCGCCGCGAGCGCGCTGACTCGGTGGCTGTAGTGCAGACGAACGATCGCGGAGGATGTTCCGGTCGATCCTTGTCCCGGTCCTGCGCCGGCATCGACGACCAGCACGTCCCGTCTGGCGCGGCTCAACTCGAGGGCGAACGGATCTGCGGAGTGCCCGGCGGTGAGATCCCTCTCGGCCACCGGGCAGCATCCAGAACATCACGACCAAAGATCCTTAGCTCACATCACCGGGCACGATCGCGCCATGTGTTCGCAGGGTCGCGTGAATGTCGGCTATCGCCAGCGTCTCAAGTTCGGCTCCCGACTCGGACGACAGCGCGGCCATCGCACCGGCCGCCTGCCCCATAGCCATGCACGAGCCTTGCACCCGGTATGCGGAATTGGCCTCTTGGTCACCCGCGACGCAACGGCCGGCCGCGAGGAGTTGAGTGCTACCCGCGGGGAGCATCGCTCCCCGCGGGATGGTGGGGAAGGTACCTTCACATAGCAGCCGGAGGTCGATACCGTGGCCGCTGGGACGGTGGACATCGATCGGATAGAAGCTGTAACACACTGCATCGTCCCATATGCGACCGCTTGTGTAGTCGTCCACGGTTATTGTTTTTTTACCGTGAATCGTATAGGTCTCACGGACACCGCATTCGGCCGCGATGAAGTCGATGGTCAGGTTCTCGAAACCGGGCTGACTACGAAGGAAGGAATAGATACGCATAAGCGCCCTACGTGCACTCATCTCCGCAGCCGTGCGGCCCGGGCTCGTGCTCCCATCTACGTCAATGACATGCATTGAGTTTTCGCCCCGTTGCCTGACGAATGTACGGACGCCGTCTTTGTGGGATGCGAGATCCGTTGGCAACAGCACCCCCGCTTGTATTGCCTCTTCGCAGGCACGGTCAAGCTGTTCGTAATCCACGTTGCCGGGATCGTAGCCGCTCAGCTTCGCGTTGAGTGTTCCAGGCTGTAGCTCGCTACTGCGCCTCCGTTCGTATCCGGCCAGCGCGACAGCGTTCGCGTCCCCAGTGCAGTCGATCAGAATCCGCGTGCGCACGTCATGCAGGCCTTCCTTTCCGCACAGTGTCAGACGCCAGTGGTCGCCTTCTCTATACACAGCACCTAGCATGGTGTGGAGGAGAACCGCTGCACCGGACTCGAGCGCGGCTTCATCTAATAGTGCGGCATAAATGGCGCTATTGATCCGCACCTGGAGCTTATTGGGCGCCCGCCGGTAGTTACTGAAGTCGGGAAAAGTGCCACCGCCGATTCGCACCGCACGGCTTACCAGGTCCCATCCGATTCCGGCGATTACCTGCCTACCCCACGCGTGAAACAGTCCTGGGACGTTGATCGAAGCGCTAGTGGTGGTTCCGCCGAGTACGCCATTCTTTTCTACAAGCAAAGTCCGCGCACCAAGCCGGGCGGCCTGGATTGCCGCGATCGATCCCGCAGGACCGCCGCCGACGACGACGACATCGTAGCTCACTTCTTCTCACCTTTCATGATGGTGTTCGTCTACTTGAGCGCGCCGGCCGTGAAACCCGACAAGATCCGTTTCTGCGCGAAAATGACGATCAAAGCGATCGGGATAGTGATCACAACGAGGGCGGCATCGATCCGGTTATAGAACACCTCGAAGCTGGAGCCGCCACCTTGTGCGAGATTCACGATCGCGACACTCGCGGTGTACCTGGCAGGCGTGTTGATAAAGGACACCGCAAACGCGAAGTCGTTCCAGGCAAGGATGAACGACATGATCGTTGCGGTGAATACACCAGGCAGGCAGACCGGCACGATGATGTGGCGAAGGGCCTGCAGACGAGATGCGCCGTCGGTCAGTGCTGCCTCCTCGAGCGCGATGGGAATCTGAGAAAAGTAGTTCGCGAGGAACCAGGTCGCAATCGGCAGTGTGTAGACAAGGCAACTGACGATCAGACCTTGATAGGTATCGAACCAGCCGATGTTGCGGTACGCGAGGAAAAGCGGGCCGACCATTGCCATGATCGGAAAGAAGCCGGCGATCAGAATGAAGTTCAGGATGATGGGCCGCCCTCGCAGGCGTGTCCGGGCCAGTCCATAGCCAGCCAGGCTTGCAAGGACAATGGTGATAACGGTCGTGGCCGACGACACGATGATGCTGTTGACCAGTGCACGAGCGAAACTGATCCCCCCACTGGAAGTCCGGGTGAAGTCAGCAATGTAGCTGTCAAAAGTAATGTGACCGGGGAGCAGGCTCGTGGTGCCCTTAGCCATATCAGTCTGCGACTTGAGTGAAGTGACGACAATCCAATAGAACGGGAACAGCGATATCGTTACGAAGATCGCAACGAGCACGAAAAACCCGGACTTGGTGACGACCTTCTTAGCTCGCCATGAACGCGCGATAGTCACCGTGACAGCACCTCGTCGTCGATTCGGAATGCGCGAACATATAGTCCCGCGGTCATCAGCGCCATCACGACGAGTACGACCGACACTGCCCCTCCCAGACCGAAGTCGCTATTAACGAGGAACGCCTGCCAGTTCAGGAAGCCCAGCACGGTGGTCGCATCACCCGGCCCTCCGCCGGTCATGATGTAGACAATGTCGAACATCATGAATGCGGAAAGCGTGCGGAAGATAAGTGCGACCATCAGGCTCGGTTTGAGTAGCGGAAGGGTTATTCGAGTAAAGATACCCCATGAACTCGCGCCGTCCATGCGGGCCGCCTGGTAAATGTCACGCGGGATCACTTGCAGGCCGGCGAGCAGCAGGATGGCCACGAACGGCGTGTTCTTCCATGCGTCGGCGACAAAGATGGCTGTCCAGGCCGTCAACGGCTGATTGAGCCAAGTGGTGTGCGCCAATGGCAGATGAAGTAGTGACAATGCATAGTTAACGAACCCCTGCTGCGGATCGAACATTGTCTTCCACAATTCCGCAGACACCACCGTGGGTACAGCCCACGGAACGAAGACGGCTGCCCTGACGAAACCCCGGCCGCGAAACGGATGGTCCAGCACGAGCGCGACCACGAGGCCGATGGCCAATTCGATCGCTACCGAAACGACGGTGAACACCACGGTGCGCACGAGCGCCGGCATGAAACTGTCGTTCGTGAAAATGGTCTTGTAGTTGTCGATACCAACGAATTTTCCGACCGGCGGCGCCAGATAGTTCATGTTGTGGAAAGAATTCCACAAACTATAGAACAGCGGGTAACCCGTGATCGCGAGGAGTGTCAGCACCGCGGGAGCGACCATTGCGTAGCCGAACCGTCGGTCTTGTGCCTGCTGCCGCGCGCGCCGGTCCCGGTGCGGCCGCGGGCTTTCCTCGGTGACTCCGGACTCAGCACGTACCACCGCAGGCATTGCCCGTTCGGCTGTCCGGCTCACGTCAGGAGACATGAGCCAATGCCGACGACGGACTGGTTTGATTGCTCAGCACAGACGAAAGCATGGTCTGCAGCTTCGCGGAGGACTTCAACCAGTCCGGCGTGACGGGCCGACTTGTCGTGACCTTGAGTACCGGCAGAGTCTGCTTGAAGTACGGAGCTTGAGAATAGAGATCATCGGTGTACGCCTCCTGTACGGCAGGTGCGTCACCGGTCTTGACGGCCCGGGCTATCTGCTGCTCGGACGACGACATGAATTGGATGAACTTCCACGCCGCGGCTTGGTGACTGCTCTTCGCGTTGACCACCAGGTCATGCCCGCCAAGTGCCGCTGCTGGAGCGCCGGTCGCGGATGGGAACGGGATGAAGCCGACCTTCCCCTTGACCGCGGGCGCGTTGGCCGACACTTGCAGGAGATATGGCCAGTTCACTGCGAACGCTGTTTGCCCGGATGTCCACGCATCCTGGACTTCCTGTTCCTTCCAGCCGGTCACCGCAGTCGGAGTGATCTTGTACTTGTAGATGGTGTCGTGCATGAACTGGAGGGCTTTCTGGTTGCCTTCCGTGTTCATGTTGGAGACATCGAGCTTGCCGCCAAACCCGCCCAGGAAATTCTGGAACGAGGTCACGACGCCTTCGTACTTGAAGGCCGGAAAAACTAATCCCTCTTTCAGGGACGGGTTCTTCTTCAGCGCCGCCTGTGCGGCGGTGACGAGTTCCTGCGGCGTGCGCGGAGGAGTCGGTACCAGGTCGGTCCGGTAATACAGTCCCTCAGCATTGATAAACCATGGCACACCATAGGTGTGGCCGTTGTATTTGACGGTGTTCGTTTGCGCTGGGAAGAATTTCGTCAGGTCGGGGTTGAACTTGTCCAGCGGAGCGATCCAACCGGCCTTCGCGAACGTTGCCGGCCAGATCACATCGGAGACGATCACATCGGGTGTCTGCGACCCGGCGACGAACCGCTGAGTCAGTTGTTGGGAGGCTGTATCGGCGGTGGATGACAAGATGAGCGCCTTAACGGTGATGTTGGGGTTCGCTTGATGGAACGCTGCCATCTGGGCTTGCGTCTCGCTCGTCTCCGCGCCAAGCCCCTGCATGGAAATAGTGATCGTTTGCTTTGCGTCGGCGCTTACCTGACCGGTCTTGCCGCCGCCCTGGCAGCCGGCCACGGCTGCAGTGATGATCGCACTGGCTGCCAGTGCCGCAGCGACAGTCCCACGGCGTCGTACAGACGTGTGTCGGGTGTCTTCAGCAGAATTGAACGGCCACGGCCTCATAGCACTATCTCCCTAGTGGTTAGTATTAACAGTAAATATGCATCGTTCGACGGTTGCCGAAACTCATAGGTTAGCGTCGAGAATTGGACGATCATTGTGCTGGTGATGCCATCCGCTTACGGTGGAACCTCAAGATCGTGAAATGCACCTGACATGCGAGCGCCAGGCATGTGATAGCCGGCGAATGCCTTCATCGATTTCCAGAGGAGGCAGATGGAAACAGAGCACCAGACGATCTGCATGCCTGTCGTTCGGTGACAGTGCCGGACCGGCGACTACGGCCACGCCATGCCGTAGTGCGAGTTGGGCAAAACCGATTGCGGTCGGCGTCGGAATCTTGACCCACAACGCCAGGCCGCCTCGTGGTCGAAGCCACTGCCATTCCGGAAGGTGTTTTCGCAATCCTGCGGCGAGGCAGTCCATCCGTTCTCCCAATTCGCGCTGACGAGACGCCTTGACTTCGGCGAGTTGATCGAGAAGCCGCGCGGCGATGAGTTGGCTCAGAACCGAACTGCCGAGATCGGCGACGGTCTTCATGCGCATAAGTCGTGCGATGATCGGCTCAGGTGCACGCACCCAGCCGATGCGCAGCCCGCTCCAGAAGAGCTTGCTCATCGACCCTAGGCTGATGATGGGAGCGTCCGGTCGGTAATGTGCCAGCGGCGGAGGAGGGTCCTCGAAGCCGATGTCGATGCGGGTAAGGTCGTCGACGACCGGCACGTTCAGTTCGGCCGACAATTGGGCGACACGCCTTCGCGAAGAAATGTCAAGCACGGTTCCGGTGGGATTGTGGAACGTAGGGATCAGATAGACCAACTTCGGGCCGGCTGCGATCTGACTCGTCAACTCATCGATGTCAATGCCATCCTCGGCCACTTGCACACCACGAAGTCGAGCGCCAGCCGCACGTAGCACGTCGAGCGCCGCCGGCGAGACCGGGTCCTCGATCACGGCGACATCGCCCTGCCGGATGTAGAGGGCTGCCACCAGCGCAATCGCCTGCTGGAATCCGGTGACGACCATGACCTGCTCCGGATAGGTGATCACCTCATGGGCGGTGAAGTAATCGGCGATCGCACGACGTAGCTCCGGCAATCCGGCCGGAGAGAGACGTTGTCGCCGAATGAGCTTCGTCAGGTCGTCCTCATCGAGGCTTCGTACGATGTCAACGATGGACTGCGTGCCCTCGAGCTGACCACTGGTGAAGTCGATCGGATCTCCGCTATGAAAGACGCCGCGTAGCGAAATCAACGGGGACTCGTCCGCCGCCGCAGACGACGCCATGATCCATGTCCCACTGCCTCTGCGACTGCCGATCAGGCCATCAGACTTGAGCGTCTGCCAGGCGTTGGAGACGGTGTTGCGGCTCACACTCAGTTGGCGGGCCACCTCCCGTTCCGGGGGCAAGAACCTGCCACGCGGCAAATCTCCTTGCTCAATCGCCACTTTCATCGATTCGGCAAGCCTGCGATGAAGCGGCCCGCCACCGACCGTCCAGTTCCCCAAAATAGATGCGAGGGGTGCACTGCGGCGGGCGGAGATCTCAGCCTCGGTCGGCACCAGGGCCGGCCAGGGCGACTGGCGTACGGCCCTCAACGGTCGGCAAATTGTATTCTGGTCACCCCTCCAACCCCCGGTGGCACCGGCTCGCATGGCACTCCTCCTCGATGCGATGGATGTCAGTGTGTGCGTTCACCGAACGCCGAGCCAGTGCCAACCTGACCAGATTGGCACCTGGTTTGCCCACTACATCGTGGGTATGTCGCGCATCCAGCGCACTATATGACCCTCTGTATGCGCCAGTTCAGTTCTTTCGGATGCGGCCCGCGCCATCGCGACCGCTGTCACTCCGCGCCCGGATGATCATTCAGGACCTGGGAGCGGGCCCGAGCTGCAGACACGTCACGCCAGCGTCGCCTCCCGGGCATAGGGGCCCATCGTGAGGACACGGTTGGCCCAGGTGTGCGCGTTGTAGAGGTGGTATACCCGCCGCCTCGTCCAGGAGGGGAGCGCGCCCGATGGACCCGGTAGCCCGCGCCGCAGAGCCGCTGCGGGGTGTACGGGTCGACCCTCACGGTCTTCGCAGGAGTCGGCCGGCGTGACGGAATGCGGCTCGACGTCGGTTTGCGGTGTTGGATCGGACGGGTCCGGTTGGTGGAGGTCGGCGGGGCCGCGGCGGACCGCTGCTTGTCGTGCCCTCTCGAAGCGGCCAGCGCGCCGATCCCGAAGCCCAGCGCCATGACGACCGCCACCGCCGCAGCGATGATCAATCAATGCCGCGAAGCTAAGCCGGGGGCCGGTCGTAGGTGCGCCTATCGCCGATTTTGTCGCACGCTCGATCGCCAAGTGACTCTCTGGTGGAGCGTTATTGTGCGCGCACCGGCGCGGTCGGAATCGGATCCGACATCCCGGCGAGGTCGGCCAGCCGGGCCAAGCCCGGCGCGGCATAGCTGCGGAGGCGTTCCGCGGCGGCAGTCAAGTCGACGTCGCCTTCCGGTCCCGAGGCGATCCGCGCTGGATTCAGCGCAACCCGGTCCGTCCAGGCCTTTATATCCGGCTCTGAACAGAAGGACATCGACGCCCGAGTGCCCAGCACCTGCATCCGCGCCCAGTCGGCGGGCGTGTTGGGAAGCGGGGAGGGCGGGCACAATCGGTTCTTCTCCTCGTCGTCGTCGCGGGTGGCTTCCACGTACCCCGCCAGCGCCGCTGCAAAGCACGGGAACCCGGCCCGGATCGGCTGCAGGGTGATCGCCTCGGCGTCCCAGATCGGCACCAGGGGTGGGTACTGCAACCCGGATGCGGCGCAGTGCACGATCAGGGCGTGCCGCGCAATCGCAACCTCGCCCTTGCTGAGCACCAACCGGGACGGTTCCGCGTGCTGGAGGTGGCCAAGCCGGACGACGGTTTCGATGGTGCGCAGCCGGTCGAGTTCCCACTGGGCCAGCGTCGGGGTCTTCGCCATGGTGGGCGTCACGGAGCGATCGATGCGCAGCATGATCCCGACCGCCTCCAAGCGCAGAAATAGGTCATCCGCGGAGAGCGCCTGTGTCGCCGCCTCCATAGTGTCTGCCGCCATCCCGAGGAAGACAGCAGGGTCCGGTTGGACAACCGCGCGGTTGAGCATCCACGGCTCGCGAGGCCGCACCCAGCAGATCGCGCCAGGGTCAACCCCGTTGTCCAGCAGCCAGATACACGCGTCGGTCGCGGTCTTGCCCGAACCGACGACGACATACTGCGCGGGTGCCCCGGCCAGGTTGACCAGCTCGTTGACGGGCACCGCCCGCACTCCGTCCGCCACGCCGAACGGCGGCGGCGTCGTTGCCGGTATTTCGGGTGAGAGGTAGCACGCGTTAACCACACGAGCCCGGCCGCGCACTTCGTAACGCTTGCCAGAGATCCGCGACACGAACCGGCCCTCGCCGAGGTATTCGCCGTTCGGGTAGAACGACACCTTCCCGGACGCGAGCAACCGTTCGCGCAGCACCCGGTCGTAGTACGCGCAGACTTCCGGCGCCGACGCCCGCTCATGCAAGCCCGCTTCCGGACCCTCCTGCTGGATCCGTCCACCACCGAGCAGCGTCGATGCCACACCGTAGAAGGCCGATGCCTGGTGGAGCCGGACGAACGGATACGCGTCCAGCCAATGCCCACCCGCACCATGCCGACGGTCGACCATAACGACGCTGACGTCGGCGTTGTCGATCAACGCATCCGCGAACGCCATCCCCATCGCGCCTGCGCCGACGACCACATAGTCAGCTTCCAGCACCCCCGTCACGCGCTCATGCTGACCGGGCCGCATGAGCGGGTCAAGAGCCACCGGGCAAGCGCGTCACTGGTCAGAGGGCCGCCCGGATGAAGCGACGCCAACTGCAACAGCCTTCAGCGCCGCCAGAACGTCCGATCGGCGCGTGTAACGCGCATCCCCAGTATTCGCGACTCGCCGCGCAGAACGACGGGAGTGTGCTAGAGACATTCGCATGAGAGTCGCTCCATCCGACGATGTGCTTCGCGAGTTGGTCGCATCGTGTGGGAGGTGATCACTGTTGAGGATCGCGTGTACCAGGTTGCCGGCCATGTGTTCGTGGATCCCGAGCGTCACCGCCAGGCTGACCAGCGGGTCACGGTTTTGAGTTGTCGTCGGTCCAGGCGAACGCTGCCGCGTGGTCGCGGACGAAGTCGGCGACGTCGCGCGGGGGGTGGCCGAGAAGGTCGGCGACCGTATCGGTGGTGAAGTCGCCCCAGCCGGAGACATACGCCTGCGCGTACTCCTCGATCATGTCGACGATCCATTTCGGAACGCCGTACCCGAGCAGTGTCTTTCGCCTGTCGTCGTCGGTGATCGGCAGGTACGTGATGGACCTGCCGAGGGCGAGACTCAATTGGTCGGCGACCTCATCGAAGGTCAGCGAGCGCGGGCCGGTGAGGGTGTACGTCTGGCCGTGGTGGCGATCGGGGTCGTTGAGAAGCACGCGGGCAGCGCACTCGGCGATGTCGCGTACGTCGATCATGCCGATTTGCGCGGAGGCCATGCTCAGTGAGAACGTCCCGGTGGCGGCGATGTCGCCTGCCTCGTTGAGCAGGTTCTGCATGAACCAGAGTGGGCGCAGGATCGTCCAGCGCATGCCGCATCGTTCGGTCTCCCGTTCGGACAACGCGTGCAGCCTGCCGCTGCGGTTCGGCGCGTCGTGTGCCGCGCCGACGACGGACAAGCGCACGATGCGCTCCACACCTGCTTGGCGTGCGGCCCATACGGCGTTCATGTTGTTCTCCGGAGCGCGCGGGCCGTTCGGGGTGAGCAGCCACACGTCCTGCACGCCCTCGAAGGCGGGCGGCAGCGACCGAGCGTCATCGAGGTCGCCGACGAAGACCTCGGCGCTCTGTTCGCGCGGGCGGCCCGCTTCGGACTTGTCGCGGACCAGAGCACGAAGGCCCACATCGGCCCCTTGCAGCGCATTGATGAGTGCGGTGGACACGGTTCCGGTGGCGCCGGTGATCAGCACGGTGCGGGACACGCTCATTCTCCTTGGGTTAGTTGGTTGAGGCGGCCGGTGTTAGGTCCTGGCCTTGGTGAACTGAGGTCTTCGGGGGCTTGCGTGCCGTCCGGTTGACGGTGATGCGCTCTAGGCCCCAGAGCGCGACGGTCCCGGCCGCGAGGGCAGCGCCCAAGACGCACACGCCGGTCCAGCCGCCGTGCACCCAGACCACCGAAGTCAGCGCAGAGCCCGCTGCCCCGCCGAGGAAGAAGGAGGTCATGAAGGCGGAGTTGATCCGGTTGCGCGCCTCGGGCCGCAGTGCGTAGATGACGTTCTGGTTGCCGTTGAGCACCGCCTTGTGCGCCAGGTCCAGCACGATCACCCCGGCGAGCAACCAGACCAGCGAGCGTGCCCCGGCGACGATCGCCAGCCAGGACACCGCGAGCAGGACCGTTCCGGCGCCGGTCACGATCTGTACGTGCCCGCGGTCGGCCAGTCGTCCGGCCAGCGAGGCGGTTAGCGCACCCGCGGCGCCGACCAGGCCGAACAGACCGATTGCCGACTCCGACCAGGCGTACGGCGACCGCACCAGCAGGAAGGTCATCGCCGTCCACAGCACGTTGAACGAAGCCATGCTCGTGGCGGCGATACCCGCCCGCCACCGCAGCAGCGGTTCGTAACGGAACATCGCCACCGTCGAGCGAAGCAAACGTGGGTAAGACAGGCGTCCGCCGTCGCCGCCGAGCCGGGGCAGGAAGGCATGCAGCAGCACGGCCATCACCGCCATCAGGACCGCGTTCACCCAGTAGGCCGTCCGCCAGCCGCCCAGTTGTGACAATGTTCCGGACGCGGTGCGCGCCAGCAATGCGCCGAGTAGCAGCCCGGTCATCACCGTGCCGACCACCCGGCCGCGCTCGGCCGGGGCCGCCAGCGTCACCGCGAACGGCACCACGACCTGCGCTCCCACTGAGGTCAGCGCGGTCAGGGCTGTACCGGCCAGGAGCACCGCGCCGTTGGCTGCGGTGGCCGACACCAGCAGAAAGACCGCGGTCGCCGCGTACAGCGACACGGCAAGCCGCCGCCGTTCCATCAGGTCACCGAGCGGCACCAGCAGGATCAGTCCGAGTGCGTACCCGCCCTGCGCGGCCGTCACCGTCAGCGCCGCCAGCGAGGGTCCGAGCCTCAGTTCCCGGCCGATCAGGTCGAGCAGCGGCTGCGTGAAGTAGTTGCCCGCGACCGCCAGCCCGGTCGCCACTGACATTAGCAGCAGCAGTCCGCGCGACATACCGCCGTCCGGGTGCAGTCTCCTCGCCCTCATGCATCCAGCTTCGGCGATGGACGATCAATGAGTCCAACACATGTTTGTCATCGGAACGATCGTGGACAACGATTGATTCATGGAGCTTCAGCAGATGCGTTACGTCGTCGCTGTCGCGGAGACGAGCAACTTCACCCGCGCCGCCGAGCAGTGCCTGGTCGTCCAGTCCGCGCTGAGCCACCAGATCGCCCGGCTGGAACGTGAGCTGGGTGCCAGGCTTTTCGACCGCACCAGCCGCCGCGTCCGGTTGACCCCGGCCGGCGAGGCGTTTCTCCCCGCGGCCCGCCAGGCACTCGATGCCGCCGAGCGGGCCCGCGCCGAGGTGGCGGCCGCCGCCGGCGAGATCCGCGGCCGGCTCGCCATCGGCGCCATCTCCACCGTCGCCGCGGTCGATCTCCCAGCTGTGCTGAAACAGTTCCACTTGCGGCATCGGCAGGTACGGATCAGCCTCCGCTCGGGCCCCAGCGAGGAACTGATCGAACGGGTGCGGCAGGGCACTCTGGACGCCGCCTTCCTGGGGCTTCCACCGGGCGTACGACTCCACGGCGTCCGCAGCCGCGAACTGGCGCGCGGTGACTTCGTCGCCGTGGTGGCGCCCGACCACCCGCTGGCGGGCAGGAAACACGTGGACCTGCGCCGACTGGCGGACGAAACCTTCGTCGACTTCCCCGCGGGCACCGCCGGGCGGGCCTATGCGGACGCGGCCTTCGCAGCGGCCGGAGTGCGGCGCGAGGTCGCCTTCGAAGTGACGAGCGCTGACTTCATGGCTCGCTTGATCCGGCAGGGTCTGGGGATCGGGTTGCTGCCCGCCGCCTTCGTACCTGAGCTCCCCGACCTGCCCACGGTCCGGCTTCGCGACGCTCCGGCCCACCGCATAGAGCACGTCATCTGGAGTCGCTTCCAGCCGTCCCCCGCGGCCACGGCCTTCCTGTCCGCGCTGGGCATCTCGGCATCTTCGGCTGATGGGTGACGTGAACCCGGTCGGGTAGTCACGCCCGGCGTCGCGCGCGGGGTCCAATGCCCGGCGATCTCACCGACGAGTGGCGAAACAGGCCCTAACGTGGCCCTGGCGTTCGCTACCCATCGCGGTGATGTCCGTGCCGAGGGCCTCACTGATCCGCAGCCCGTTCAATGCCAGCAGCGAGATCAGCGCATGCTCCTGCGCCGAACCGAGCCCGGCAGCGACGAGCAGGGCGCCGAGCTCGGTGCGGTCCAGCGCGGTGGCGTGCGATTCGTAGTCCAATCGGGGACGCCGGATGTGGGCGGCCGGGGAGTGGTCGAGTAGTTCCTCCTCGACGGCGTAGCGGTAGAAGCCGGCGATTGTGCACAGTCATCGCGCGATGGTCGCGCGGGCACGGCCGCGGGCTTCCATGTCGCCGCGGAAGGACTCGATGTCGACACGCTTCGCGGCGAACAGGTGCAGGTTGTGCGTCGTGCACCAGGCGGTGTACTGCCGTAGGTCGAGGGTGTGCGCATCGCGGGCGAGGCCGCCGTGGCCGCAAAGGTACCCGGCAAGCGCTTGGTGCTCACCGGGCGTGAACAGCGGATCTGCGCCCGGCACATGTTCGCCGCTGGCAGATTTCGGTGTCGTGGACGTCATGGCCACCACCTCCAGGATCGGACCAGGGCCCGGCCTGGGGGTCGGCACCCCAGCACATCAACAGTGACGATCTGACGGTAGGTCGACCCATGGCCTGATACAACGCTCGACGGATCTCATACAATGAGCCCTATGACAGCGGCAGAGCACCTGATGACCATCTCCCGGAACGGCCAGGTCAGCATCCCGGCCGAGACCCGCGCTCGCTGGCACACCCGGCGGGTGATCGTGGTCGATCTCGGCGACCGGGTTGTCATGCGCCCTGCCCCCGAACAGGACGGCATCGCCGAGCTGCAGGGCAAATACGCCGGCCGCGGCCCGGACAGCTCCACCGCCCGCAAAGCAGCCCGCCGAGCGGACGCGACAACGGCCCGGCGCCGCGGGTGACCATCCTCGACGCGTACGCGGCCATCGCCTACCTGCGCGGCGAACCCGCGGCCGATCAGGTCCGGCAACTGCTGGAACAGGGCGACAGCGACCTCACCGCCGTCGGCCTGGCCGAGGTCGTCGACCACCTCGTCCGCCTCACCGGCACCAACGAGGAAGACGTGGTCCTCGACCTAGCACAGCTCCGCCTACTCAACGCGATCCCGATCGACGCAGCAACTGGTAACGCGGCCGGGCGGCTACGGGCCCGCCGCTACCACCGCACCCGATGCCCGATCAGCATGGCCGACTCCATCGCCGCAGAAGTAGCCCGCAGCCACGATCGCGCGCTAGCGACGGCTGACCCCGATCTGCTCGACGTCTGCCACGCGGAAGGCATAAGTCTCCTCGCGCTACCCGGTTCGAACGGATCGCTCTGGGCGCCGGCGACCGACCCGACGTAACCGCCGATTCGGGGGGGCCCGAACTCGATCGTCGACGGCCGACCGGCCGTCGATATGTGTGCTCGCGCCCTCCACTCCGCTTGACCAGGTACAAGGTCACCGAGCAGATCCTCCCGGTGCGTGAACAGCTGCGGATCGCCGAGGGCCGTAACCCGCAGCCCAGCGCAGGGCTGATCGACTCCCAGACGGTGAAGGGTGCCGACGCTGTCGGGCGCGAGTCCCGCGGTCAGAATGTGGCGATCGGGTTGACCGGGCTGCCGGACGTACCGGCGAAGCGGACGGGCGCGACTGCGAGGTGGAAGTCCCACTGGCTGAGCTCGGCAGCCGTCGTCGCGCACACCTCCAGGTCGCAGTTGTCGAGCAGCCACAGACCCATTGCAACGAGGCTCACGGCGTGAACCGGCATCAACACGTTGTCGTACCCCGACGGCTGAACGTCCTGGGGAGTGTCAGCGCCGATCAGCGCGACCTGCCGTTCCTGCAGCCACGGCAGGCAGGACGCGTGCCAGCCGGCCTGTGTGAAACCGGTGGCCGCACCGGCCTCGTGCCGGACGCGGCCATAACCGGTCCGCAGGAGTACCGCATCGCCGGATCGCACCCGCACACCCTGGCGACGCTCGGCCTCCTCGAGATCGTCGGGAAACACACCCTGCCCCGGTTCCAGCCATGGCACATCGCGGACCTTCGCAATGTCGAGCAGGACGCCACGCGTGATGATCCCGTTCGCCGCCGCTGTGACGGCCGCCCACGCCGATCCCGTTGCGGCGTCGACCAGCGAGTGCGACCGCCCGTTGTACATCGTGCCGTCCCAGAAGATGTGGCACGGCGAGTCGACGTGGGTGATGGTATTGCCGTGGAACATGATGCCGAGCCGCTCGTTCGAAAAGCCCCAGTGCCGGTCGTTATGGAAGGGCGTCGGCATGTTCTCGGCACCTGGTATGTCGGCGGCGCACGGGCACGTCGTCGTCGACCGCTCCATCTCCTCCGGCACGGCAACCTCCCACGCGCACGACACGCTCCTGCCGTGGCGCACGGCCCGCGCCGCCGCCAGCCGGACGTCGTCGGTGATGTGGTTCAAAGTGCCGAGCTCGTCGTCCTCGCCCCACCGTCCCCAGTTCGACAGTGTGTTGAAGTACCCGAGCACGTCGTCCTGTGTGGGCATCGGTCGCCCTGCGGTCATCCCAGCATCGACTCCTCCGGTCACGCGGTTCGAGGCGCCAAGGCCCGCTGAACTGGCATGACACTAGGTCAGCGGGCTGGCCGGTCAGGAGATTGGGTACGGCGCACCTGTGGTGCCGTGGCACCGGTAGCCGTCGATATTGCGTGCGAGGTACTGCTGGTGCAGTCACAAAGTGACAAAGCTCTGTAAGAGCGTGTTTGAGGAGATGCGGGTGCTCCAAATCCGTAAACATTTGCGCTGCTGGGCCCGGCGGCACATGGCCGTCAACATGCGCAAGTTGGCGCAAGGCCGAGGCCGCTGGACGAGCCCATCCGGCTCGGCACGCTGACCGAGCAGGCCGAGCACTTCCTCGAGACGTCCGCGCCGGCGGGCCTTGGTCCTGCCCGCCGGTTGGACGCGAGCAGCTCGCGCGTAACACCTCATCTGCGTACCGGTTCGTTCGCGGGACTGTGCGCGAGATCGACGGCTCATGAGCGTCGGCTGATGCGCTACGGCAGCAGCATGATCGTGCGATGGTCGTGGCTCAGGTCACGCAATTTGAGGTACCTCGGTGCTCCGCTACAGGCCGAGCAGCCGGATCCGTTCGTTCCGGCCGTAACGAACGTGATGCTTCGCTGGCGGTACTCGCTGTATTCCGCGGCGCTGCCATTCATGGACAAAGATCATCTTTGGGCTAGCGCTGAAAGCGCTATCTGGCCTAGAAACGCTGGGTGCGCCGCCAGGGACTCGAACCCCGAACCCGCTGATTAGGAACAGCCGACATTACCTGACTGCGGTGTCCCTCCCCGGCACAAACTGGCGTAGCTGTTGTCAGCACTGCCATCTGTGCACCATGACGCCAGCAGTTCATGGACAGATTCCTGGACAACGATCGCCCGGGGGTGCTCAGCGGAAAGTTCGATAGGAAGGCCAAGATCAGCGCGCAACGTCGACCGTAACGCCGACGCCATGGCCTGACTCGTTAGGCGATCACGTTGTTGGGACTGGATTGGTGGATGGTGCGGCGGCGTGAGAATGGGGCAAGGTCGATCTGGGCGTCGAGGTGTGCGGTGTTGATCCGAATTGGCGGTGCCTCTGCACCGCGGCCGCTCTCGCTGGCTTCGATGATGGCTCGTAGGGCTCGGCCCGCCATGGGGGCGAGTTTGAAACAGTTGCCGCTGGTTCCGCAGGCGAGGTAGTACCCGTCGAGGTCGCTGCGGTCGAAGATCGGCGTCCAGTCCGGTGTGACGTCGTAGAGCGCGCCGATGCCGGACGGCCGGTTAGGGACCTGAAGCGTCGGCATGCGGCGTGCGACTCTGAGGGTCTGCCGGGTGTAGGCGTGGTGCGTCACGGTCTGGTCGAAGTGCCAGGGGTCGTCGAGCCATTCCAGTTGATCGCATTCGGGCTCGATGCTGCTGATGTGCAGCATGCCCTGGGCGTGCGGTCGAAACGCCACGCCGAGGTCGAGGTCGGTGACGAAAGTTCCGCCCACGGCCGTGGTGAAGTTGCCGGGGGCGGGTATCTCGTGGGTCTCGGTGCGCAGCGGCCGGCTGCGGACCTGACCGTCGGCGGTGACGCCGGCGAGTCTGTTGAGTGCGTCGCTGGCCGGCCCGGCGGCGTTGACGACGGCGGGGGCCGAGAGTGCCTCGCCGGAGGAAAGGATGACCCCGGCCGTTCGATCGTGGCGTTGCACGACCCCGACCACGGTTTCGCGGAAGCGAAAGCGCGCACCGAAGTGCCGCGCGGCGGAACAGAGATTCCTCGCGGCCAGTTGGGGATCGTCGATGTAGCCCGCCCGCTCGTAGCTGAAGCCGCCGAGAGGGCCGTCTGCCGAACGCCAGAAGGCCTCGGACTCAGGTGCGGCCGGCGGGCCGAAGCGGCGGGCGTCGAGGGCGGGAAACCGCTCCTCTATGTCGGCCGCGGTCAGTTCTTCCCAGGCGATGTCGAGGGATTCGAGGTGCCGCGTGAAGCACTCTCGGCGCGAGCTGTTTCCGTCGAGGACGAGCGCTCCGGTGTGGATGAACGAGATCGTCGGGCCCGGGTCGCGATAGTCGAGGTACTCCGACCACGACGTCCAGTCGTGGTAGCAATCGAGCGCCGCGAGCGCGCTGACTCGGTGGCTGTAGTGCAGACGAACGATCGCGGAGGATGCTCCGGTCGATCCTTGTCCCGGTCCTGCGCCGGCATCGACGACCAGCACGTCCCGTCCGGCGCGGCTCAACTCGAGGGCGATCGCGGCGCCGATGATGCCGGCGCCGACGACTACGACGTCGGCGGTCCGGTCCGCTCGCGTGGTCTCAGACATGACGATCACGCCACCAGATCGAGTCGGAGCAGGTCGGCGATGGTCTCGCGACGCAGGATGGGATACGAGTGGCCATCGCTGACCATGACGACTGCTGGGCGGGGAAGGCGGTTGTAGTTCGAGGCCATCGAGTAGCAGTACGCGCCGGTGACGGGCACGCATAGCAGGTCACCGACTCGTGGGTCGCCGGGAATCGCCACGTCGCGAGCGAAGGTGTCGCTGGCTTCGCAGTTCTTCCCGACCACCGTGTATGGGCCTGGTCGAGCGTCGACCTGCGGGCAGCGGGCGAGGAAGGGCTGGTAGCTGGCCTGGTACAGCGCTGGGCGGGGGTTATCGCTAAGACCTCCGTCGACTGCGAGGAACGTGGTTGAGGAGGCGCTCTTGATCGTGCCGATCGTGTAGAGGGTGATGCCTGCCGTCGCGCTGACGGCGCGGCCGGGCTCGGCGAGGATTCGCCCGGTGAAGCCGGCTCGGCGGGCGGCGCGGTGGGCGATTGCGCCCCACGCCGGTATGTCCGGCACGACGTCTCCGACGCGGTACGGCACGCCGAGGCCACCGCCGACGATCAGTTCCGCCGCCTCGACACGGCAGGCGAGTGCGGCGGTCCGGCGGATCGCGCGGCCCAGCGCGTCGAGGTCGGTGATTTGTGAACCGATGTGCACGTGCAGCCCACAGAAACTGACCAGCGGCGAGGACCGGAGTCGGTGGATGATCGCCTCGGCGTCACCGAACCCCAGGGCCGTTCCGAACTTGGAATCGGCCTGCCCGGTCTGGATCGATCGGTGGGTCGCCGCCGTGACGTCCGGGTTGACGCGTACCGCGACCCGCGGCGGCGAGGGGCAGGCTGCGGCCAGTGTCTCAAGCCGGTGCACCTCGTCAAGGCTGTCGACGACGGTTCGGCCCACCTCGGCGCTCAATGCGCTGTCGAGTTCTTCCAGGGACTTGTTGTTGCCGTGCAGGGTCAGAGCCGCGGCGGGCACGCCGGCAGCACGTGCGACGGCCAGCTCACCGCCGCTCGCGACATCGAGACCGAGCCCCTCCTCGTGCACGAGCCGCGCGATGCTTCCACACAGGAAGGCCTTGGCCGCATACGACGCCCCGTCTGGGAACGCGGCGCGGACTGTCGCGCACCGCGCCCGCAAGTCCTGCTCGTCGTAGACGAGCAGTGGTGAGCCGTACCGATCGACCAGGTCGGCGGCGGCTATGCCCCCGACGACGAGCCCGTCTCGCGTGGCTCGCGCGCTCGCTGGAAGCAGGTGGCGGAGTGTCGCGGACTTCATGTCGGGCTGGCCGCCAGTGTGTCCGCGGAGGTTGCCGGCGCCGCCCGGTGCACTGCCTTGGTGGCGGTGAACGCCTCGATGCCGTAACTGCCGAGCTCTCGACCAAAGCCGGAAAGGCCCATGCCGCCGAACGGCGCGTGGACGTTGAACGGAGCCCCGTTCAGTTGGACCTCGCCGGCGCGCAAGCGGCGGGCGAGGTCGATCCCGTCCGACTCGGTCGCGCACCATACCCCCGCCGACAGTCCGTACGGGGTCGCGTTGGCGATCTGCACGGCGTCCGCGAGGTCGCGGTAGGCGAGGATGCACAGCACCGGACCGAAGATCTCTTCCCGTGCGATGACCGCATTCGGGTCGACGTCGGCGAAGACAGTCGGCTGCACGTAGTAGCCGCGATCGAAAGCGTCCGGAGCGCCCGGACCACCTGCGACGAGCCGGGCGCCCGATGCGGTGCCCTGATCGATGTAGCGCCGCACCCGCTCCCGCTGCGCGCGTGAGGCGACCGGGCCGAGGTGGTCGCCGTGATCGAGCGGGTTGCCCAGCCGCACGCTGCCGACCCGATCCACGACGGCGTCGACGACTTGACTGTAGAGGTGGCGTGGCACGAGCAGCCTGGTGTGCGCCGAGCACGACTGGCCTGAGTTGCGAAAGCAGCTGCGTAGCGACCCGGCAAGGGCACTGTCGAGGTCGGCGCCGTCGAGAATGATGCTCGCCGACTTGCCGCCGAGTTCCAGCAGTACCGGGATGATCGACGCTGCGGCAGCGCCGGCGACACGTCGGCCGACGGTCGTCGATCCTGTGAAGCTGATCATGTCGATGCCGGGGTGGGTCACCAGAGCCTCGCCGGCCTCCGCACCGAACCCGGTGACGAGGTTGACCACGCCGGGTGGCAATCCAGCCTTCTCGGCTGCCTGCGCGAAGATGTATGCGTTGAAGGGCGTCAGCTCACTGGGTTTGAGCACGACCGTACAACCGGCCGCCAGCGCGGCACCGACCTTGCAGGCGATCTGGTAGAGCGGGTAGTTCCACGGGGTGATCGCGCCGACGACACCGACCGGTTCGCGCGCGATGAGAGAGTGGGCGACCTCGTGCTCCCAGATCAGCAGATCCATCGCGCTGGCGTACGAGTCGATGATCGACGCCGGCTCGAGCGCCTGGACAGCCAGCGTCGCGTCGATGGGCATGCCGAGCTCGGCCACAATCGTCTGCGCGGTCCGCTCGGCCTCGTTGCGCAGGTTATCGGCGAGCGACCGCAGGTATCGCTGGCGATCCTGCCAGGTCGTCGCGGACCAGGCCGGCAAGGCCTGCCGAGCATGCTCGACCGCGCACGCAATGTCGGTGGCATCCCCGCGTGGCACCGTGCCGATCACGGCCTCGGTGGCGGGGTTTTCCACTTCGATCGTCGCATCGGCGTGCGAAGCGACCCAGGCTCCACCCGAGTACAGCGTGCGGTAGCTCAGCTCATCTGTCATGACACTCCGTCGGTTCGAAGTAACAGGCGGGGTTGTTCAGGCGAGCCCAGGACCCGGCGAAGGAACAGTTGGGTCCGCGGGTTCGTCGGATGATCGAGCACCTGTTCCGGGGGGCCCGACTCGCACACGCGCCCGCCGTGCAGAAAGCAGACGACATCGGAGACGTCGCGTGCGAACGCCATTTCGTGGGTGGCGACGATCATCGTCATGCCCTCGGCTGCGAGTTCCTGCACGATGGCGAGCACCTCGTCCACGAGCTCGGGGTCCAGCGCACTGGTTACCTCATCAAGCAGCAGCAGCCGCGGTCCCATGGCAAGGGCACGCGCGATGGCGACTCTTTGCTGCTGGCCGCCCGAGAGCTGGTCCGGGTAGCTGTTTGCCTTGTCGGCCAGGCCGATCCGGTCGAGGATCACCATGGTGCGCGCCCGCGCGTCGGCGCTGCACTGACGCAGCACCTTGGTCGGTGCAAGCGTGATGTTATCCAGCACGCTCATGTGCGGAAACAGGTTGTAGCTCTGGAAGACGATGCCGACCTGACGCCGCAGGAAGTCGACGTCGACCCCCGGTCCGGAGACCAACTCGCCGTCGAGCTCGATCTGGCCGGCGTCGATGGCCTCGAGGGCGTTGACACAGCGCAGCAGTGTGGACTTTCCGCAGCCGGACGGCCCGATCAGGCTGACGACCTGATGCTCGAAGACGTCGAGATCGACTTCGCGCAGCACGGCGGTGCCGGCAAAGCTCTTCGACACACCGCGCAGCGCCAGCAGCGGCCTCATGTTGTGACTCCGTTCATGCGGTTTGCGTCCCGCCGGGCCAGGTAGTCGACCAGTCGCGCCATCGGGATCGTGATCACGACAAAGAACAGGCCGACACCCGTTACCGCGGACAGGTTGAAGGAGTTGCTCGCGATGATCCGTGACTGGTTGAACGCGTCGAGCAGGCCGACGAAACTCACCAGGGAGGTGTCCTTCTGCAGCCCGATGAAGTCGTTCAGCAGCGGCGGGATGATCCGGCGGACCGCCTGCGGCGCGACGACGTAACGCGTGCTCTGCAGGTGACTCAATCCCAGCGAACGCGCCGCGGCTGTCTGGCTCGGGTGCACGCTCTGGATGCCGGCACGAAAGACCTCGGCGACATAGGCGCCGTACACGAGCACCAGCGCAGCGACGCACAGTTCGAAGCTGGACAGCCGGCTGACGACGGGGAGGTTCGCAATCGGGATCCCGAACGCGACGAGATAGATCACGATGACGGCCGGCATGCCCCGGAACAGGTCCACGTACAGCACGCAGAGCGCCCGCAGCGGCCGCCCCGGCTTGCCCGGCGTCATGCGCACCAGGGCGACCAACAGCGCCCAGGGCAGTACCAACGCTTCGGCGATCAGGAACATCTTGACGTTGAGCCAGAACCCACGCAGCACCTCGGGCAGTGACTGGCGCAGGACCGTGCCATTGAAAAATGTGTGCAGTACGGCGTGGCCGTTTGCCGTAGCGAGCGCTGCGGCGAAGGCGAGAAGCACAAGCACCAGCAGCATGGTCACCGTGTACCAGCACCAGGTGCGGACGCGAGTCATGCGGACCCGCGCCTCGTATCGGTCTCCCTTCGCATCAGCCGCTCGCGCCCGCCAGTACTCAGCGACGGCCATCCATCCTGGCGGCGGGAAGAGCACGCCGATGTACACCAGTCGGCTGCGCCGACGCAACGCCGAGGCGGCGCGGGGAACGGCAGGCGACACCGTCGCATCGATCAGCGGAGTCACAGGCGCGGTCTCTCGTAGCGACCTTGTCATGGCGACCCGGCTCATGGCGTCAGGTACGGCACGGAGTTGGGGTCGTGCCCGAACTGCGGGACGAGGTAGCGCTGCGCCAAGTCCTTGAGTGTGCCGTCGGCTTTCATCTGCTTGAGTAGGACGTTGACCTTGGCAACGTTGGGTGAGCCCTTAGGCAGCAACGCGCCGTAGACGCCGCCGGTGTGGTACTGCCCGACAACGTCCACCGCGCCGTTCGACTGCTTAGCCTCGGCAAGGACCGCGACCGTGTCGAGGAGTACGGCGTCCACCTGGCGGGCGGCCAGCGCAGTGAACATCGACGGCTGGTCCTGAAAGATCGACGGCGTCGTCGACGGCTTCAGCTCAGAGTCCAAGTACTGCAGGCTGGTGCTGGCTTGCTCCACGCCCCAGTGGAGCGACCGCGCATTCGCGGCGGTCACCGTTGTGCCGCGTCGCACCAGTACGCCTTGATCGGACGACATGTAGGAGATGGAGAACGTCGCGATCTTCGCGCGCTCCGGCGTGATGTTGATCGTGGACAGCGCGAGGTCGAATCCCTTGGCTGCGCCGGAGACCAGGGCGTCCCATCCGACGTTGAGCACCTTGAGTTTCAGGCCGAGGTGGTCGGCCATGTATTTCGCCATGCCGTACTCGTAGCCGCCGCTCAATGTGCTCGGACTGTCGCCGTCCCAGAATCCCGGGCCCGGAAGGTTCGTCGCCACGGTCAATACACCTGGCGTAACGGTGCGAAAGCCGGCAAGAGCTGACGGCAGCGCGCTGACCGGGGGTCCCGTGTCCGCCTTCCGGGCTGTGGAACTTCCGCACGCACCGATGCCCAGGAGCACGGCGACGAAGGCGAGTGCTGTCGTGATGGTTCGGCTCTTTCGCATGGTGCCTCCGTTCCTGACGGCGGGGTAGTTGGTCCCCTACTTGCGAAACGCCGGTTGGAGTAGTTGCTCCGCGATAGTGGAGGACCGTAGCATTCACTCCATGGATCTGACAAGGCTGGTGAGCGCTAACCACGAGAAGCTCAGCCCTTCGGAACGCAAGGTGGCAGAGGCGCTGCTGCGGGAGCCGGAGCACGTCGCCTTCGGAACCCTGGCCGAGCTCGCCAACCGCGCGGGCACGAGCGGAACGACCGTGCTGCGACTCGCTACCAAACTCGGCTTCGACGGCTTCGGGCCGCTGCAGAGTCGCGTTCAGAACGACCTGTCGCACCGCCTGCGGCCGGCCCGGCAAAAGATCAGAGAGGAAGGCGCGCACGACCCGCTCGCCAGAACGTTGACACTTGCCGTGGAAAATCTCCACGCGACGTTCGCAGGCGTCGAGCACGCCAGGTTCACCGAGGCGGCTGAACGGATTGCCCGCTGCTCCGGCAGGGTGTTCGTCTTGCCAGGTGAGTGCGTGATGGGTGCTGGCACGTCGATCGTCGACCAGCTCAGCAACCTGCGTGACGGCGTCGTTCTCATCGACGGCAACGCGACCAAGATCGGCAAGCTGCTCCGCCAAGCATGCGAAAACGACGTCACGATTGTCATCGATCAGAGCCGCTACGACCGCTGGCTGCTTGATGCCTTGTCCATTCTGACTACTGGCCATACGCACGTGATCGCGTTCTCGGACAGTCCGATTTCGCCCCTGGCTGCCGTTGCGCACGTTGCGTTCACGATCAACGCCGAGGGTGCCGGACCGTTCGACAGCCAGATCGCGACGCTCGCCCTGGGTGAAGCGTTGGTCGCAGCGGTGGCCACGCTCCTCGCGCAGCCCGCCACAGAACGCTTGGACAGCGCCGAGCAGAATTGGCGCGCTCTAAACGCGCTTACGGACGGCTTCTCATGATCACGCGAGAGCTTCTTCGCGGTAGCCGCCTTCAACAGGTATCCACGCCATCCCTCGTCATCGACCTGGAAGCCGTCGACCACAACATCGCCGCAGCTGATCAACTGCTCCAGGACACGCCCGTCGCCCTGCGACCGCACTTCAAGGCCCACAAATGCCTACCCCTGCTCAAGCGTCAGCTCGGCAACCGCGGATGGATCGGCGTCACCTGCCAGACCGCTGTGGAGGCCCTCACGCTCGCGCGCAATGGCTTGCGCGACATCGTTGTTTCCAACCAGATCGTCGACAGCCTCGCCGTCGAGCACCTCGTCGAGGCCGCCAGCAGCTCCAAACTGACAGTCACCATCGACTCGCCCCGGCACATCGACATATTGGAGCGCGCACTGGCCCGCAGTAGCGCCACACTGGATGTGCTGATCGAGATCGACGTCGGCATGGGGCGATGTGGGCTCGCCCCAGCGGATTCACAACTCCTGACCCTCGCGGAAGGAATCAGGGACGCCGACCGATTGCACCTCGCTGGTCTGCAGGCCTACGAAGGTCACGCCGTCGGCGTCATCAACAGAGCTGAGCGGGCCCGACTCACCGCCCAAGCCGCCGAGATTGCCAGGCGCGAGCGCGACAGGCTCAACGCCGCTGGGCACCGTTGCAACCTCGTCGCTGGCGGCGGCACGGGCACCCTCGACTTCGCCGCGGGCAACGGCGTCCTAAACGAAGTCCAGGCCGGCTCATATGTGCTGATGGACTCCAGCTACGCACAGCTCGAACTCCCTTTCCGAAACGCGCTGTTCTGCGTAGCCACCGTCATCAGCAGCCGGGACCAACACACCCTCGTAGTCGACGCCGGCCTCAAGCAGGTAAGCCCAGACTCCGGATACCCCACCCCCACCGACGACAACTTGACAGTGCTCGGCATGTCCGACGAACACACCCGGCTCCGCGCCAAAAAGCACCACGGCTACGAGATAGGCGATCGCGTAGCCCTCATCCCCGGCCACATCGACCCGACCATGAACCTGCACGGGGCCGCAGTCGTCATGAGCCCCGACGGAATCGATGAATGGCCCATCTCCTGCCGCACCTCTGCATCAATCCCAAGCTTCAGCTGACCTGAGGAGGAATGATGATCGCCCGTATCTGGCGCGGCGCAGTCACAAAGTCGGACGGCGACGCGTACGCGCAGTACATGCAAGACACCGGCATTGCTGGCTACGCCAACACCGACGGCAATCAGGGTGTCTGGATGCTCCGCCGCGATATCGACGACAAGACAGAGTTCGTGATGTTCACGCTCTGGGATTCGATGGACGCGGTCAAGGCTTTCGCCGGCGAACAACCTGAGGTCGCCGTCTTCTACCCAGAGGATGAGCACTACTTGATCGAACGCGACGAGGTCGTAACGCACTTCGAAGTAGATACCCACATGCCAGCTTGACGAACCGATGCCTCGCTCCAGGATGCCGCTGCGCTGCCCCTTGCACGATCTCGCGTGTCTCCTAGCGTTCCCCCGACGGAGCACGGTCAGCTTGTCCATAGTGACGCGTCCGACCGGGACTATAGGTCTATCGCGCTAACGGTTCTCTCTGGTCAAGTTGATCTATATTCGCGGTCGCGCTGGACAGGCCGTCAGCGTTCGACGGCGCGGCCCAAGGGCGATGTCGGCCTGTCCGACCCGTCGCCCACAAGAGCATGCACGCGGACAGCAGCCGCTGTTATGCGGAGCTGATCACCCGGCTGTCGGCGCGCCTATACCCGTGTATCAAGCGTTATACGAGCCGCTTGCCGCGCGGTGATCTTCGATCACCCGTATAACGCCGAATAGGCGCGGGTTTGAAGCGTCGGGGCTGGCTGAGCCGGCGAGTGTTCTGTGGGGCTCCAGACTGTCTTCGGTGTCCCGTAAGGGGATTCCCTAACGGCCACGGGATCCTTGGGTGGCCCGAGCCCGCGCCGATCCGAGGTCGGGTATTCAGCGCCTGGTTTCGTACCTGGTCAGGAGCACGCCGTCGGGAAACGTCCGGGTCTCCACCAGGTTCAGGTTCACCCAGTTGTCCAGGGCCGTGAAGAACGGCGTGCCGCCGCTCACCAGGACCGGGTGGGTGACGATCGCGTACTCGTCGATCAGCCCGGCCCGCATGGCCGCCGCGGCGAAGGTGGCGCCGCCGACGTCCATGGCACCGCCGTCCTCAGTCTTGAGCCGGGTGATCTCGGTGACAGCGTCGCCGGTGACCAGGCGGGCGTTCCAGTCGACCGCGCTGATCGTCGAGGAGAACACCACCTTCGGCATGTCCAGCCAGCGGCGGGCGAACTCGATCTGTGCCGGTGTGGCGCCAGGCTGCTGGTCGGCGGTCGGCCAGTGGGAGCTCATCGTCTCCCACAGTTTGCGCCCGTACAGCGCCAGGCCGGTCGCCCCCACCCGGTCGGACCACCACTGGAACAGCTCGTCGCTCGGCACGCTCCAGCCGAGGTCGTCGCCGGGCGCGGCGATGTAGCCGTCCAGGCTCAGGTTCATGCCAAAGGTCAGTTTCCGCATGGCGTCAGCCTCCCGTGAGTCGGTATTCGGCGTACAGACCAACACGGCGCGGAGAATTCATCGGTCAGACCACACCGAGGGCCGGTTGACCACCGCGCCAAGCGGATGCTGCGTACGGAAGCGAACCCTCACCGGGACACGGGGCCGATTCGCCGGTGCGCCACCGCAACGACCACGGGCCCGTCCCGTGAGACCCGCCCGATGAAATGCCCGGTGAACGTGGGGGCTAACCGCGACACCTTGGGTCGTCGCCAGAACGTCCGATCTGAGCGCTCCGCCGCTGCTGCCCGTGCACGCGCGATCGACGGTTATCCACCCTGGCCAGGTGCCCCGATCGGGAGTCGGCGGATGCGTAGCGTCGCCTCGCCGAGAACCACGATGGCGCCGGCGTCCAGGTCGGCTTGGACGACGTTGGGGTTGCTCAGGATGATCGCTGCCTGCTCGGATGCTCGCCGTCCGCTTGCCCGCCGTATAAGCACGAACGAGGGCGTGGTGGCGTGGGTGCCGGCGAGCAGGGTGCCGAAGTCGGTGTCTGCCCTGCGCGCGGGCTTCGTCGATGACGACGGTGTCGGTCGCGCTGCCCAGGCCGATGTCGCGCACGTGTACCACGTCATGGCCGGCGGCGCGAAGTGGATCGGCCAGCCTAGGGGAGAGGTTGTTGTCGAGGAGGAACCTCATGCCGAGTGACGCAGCGGCAGCTCGCGCTCGCGCATAGCGTCGGCGGCGTAGCGCAGCGCCTCGGCCACGTCTTCGGGGGTGAGGTCGGGCAACTCACTGGTGATCTCAGCGACGGTCATTCTGTCCGCCACCATCGCCACGACGGTTGCGACAGGGATGCGAAGGCCCCGGATGGTGGGCATGCCGCCCATCACGTCCGGGTCAACAGTGATCCGCTCGAACGCCACGACGTGAGCGTACCGGCGCCAGCGCTGAGCGGGCGGTGAGCGCGCGGGCGCCCAATACCTGGAGGGTCTGTGCAAGGGCGTACTGCGGCGGATCACCACGATGACCATCTATTGAATGGCAGTCAGCCATTCATGGACAAAAATCATCTCACCCATGAGCTACAAGCGCTATCTGGCCCAGAAACACTGGTGCGCCGCCAGGGACTCGAACCCCGAACCCGCTGATTAAGAGTGCCCAGACTTGGCCCAGCTCTACTGTCAGCCCTGGCAATGCTGACCCTGCACGCGGTCAGGCTTGCCAGTCTTGGCCCCCGCGCGCAGGCGTTCAATGACAGACTCATTGACAGCGCTCTGTCCACTGTGGACAGCCGATGCTCCTGCCGAGGCATCTCTGGCAGCCTGCCCGGTGGCGCAGCGTAAGACGGTGACTTACACTACGGGTGTGCAGATCTTCTGGGCGGACGAGGACGCCCAGTACATCCGCACCCGGTCTCGCCGCTACCCCGGCGCGCTGGACATCGAACCGGACTGGACGCGGGAGGTGCTCGCCGACGTGAACGTCGTGGAGCTTGAGCCGTACCCCGGCTCTCGCGTGGGAGCCTCGGGTTTCGTCGGATACTCGCCGAGCGCGCGGCGGGTCCTTGTCGTGATCGCCTACCGCGACCTCGATGGCGACGTGCACGGTCTGAACGCGTGGCCCGCGTCCGGTCGCGACCTGGCCACGTACCAAGAGGGGAGGAGCGATGGCTAAGAAGCTCGACCGCAAGACGGCCGCTGCGGCTCGTGAGGATGCTCGGCGCCTCGAACAGCAGGCCGACTCGAACGAGCCCTATCCCGCGGATACGGTCGTCAGTCGGCCGAACGCGCCGTCGCGGATGTTCAACGTGCGACTCAGCGAAGAGCAGTACGACGCGCTCCAGGAGCTCGCCGGGGAGCGGCACCTGCCGATGTCAACGATGGCCCGAGCCTGGCTGCTCGACCGACTCGACCACGAACGTCACGCCTCCTGATCGGTCCCAAGCGAGCGAAGCTGCAAGCTACCGGGACCACAGATGAGGCTTGCCGAGCAACCGCTCGTTGACGCCGCAGCAGCCGGACATGGCGGAATGGTGTGCCTTGCGGCGGGTGCATGGAGATACGCCGCACAGCATGTTCATTCGAGATGGACGGGCCGACGTCGGTGCGCAATGCGCGCCGGGACTCGCAGCCCGATCGCCGATTCGGGGACGCGGTCTATCAACGTCATCCGGCTGAAGCCGGGTGTTATGTGCGGCCGAGCGAGGCCCGCAAGCCGATCCTCTTGCGGGTCATAGCAACGAATCCATTGCCGCGACGGCCGACCCGGGCACAGCGTGCGGCGGTGGCCACCGGGCCGCCCGCAGGCGGCCGCCGCGGCTACCGTGCGGCTGGGCCGGCGGGCGACCGCGAGCCAGGGTGAGTGGCGGGGCGAGCCGCAGCCCGATGTCCTCTGTCCGTTTGGTGGTATTCGGTAGGGACCGTCGTACCGGGGTGGTGCTGGCGCGTACCGGGGACCGGCGTCGACACTGAGCTGGTGACGGCGACCAGCTTGGGGGACGTCATCGACCGCGCGCGGCGCCAGAGCTTCGTCGGCCGCCGCTCCGAGCTGCGGTCCTTTGACGATGCGCTGGCCGGGGACTCGCCGCGGCGGGTGTTGTTCGTGCACGGTCCGGGCGGTATCGGCAAGACCACGCTGCTGCACGAGATGTGCGCCCGGGCGCGCACAGCCGGGCGGAGCACGGTGCTGCTGGATGGGCGCGAGATCGATCCGTCGCCGGATGGGTTTACCGAGGCTGTCGACGCCGCTGACACTGCTCCTGCTGCCGATGGCGCCCGAATGGATAGCGGGAATAGCGGGACCGTGCTCTTGGTCGACGGGTACGAGCAACTGGGCGCCATTGACAGCTGGCTGCGCCGGGACCTACTTCCGTCCCTGTCGGCCCACGAGGTGGTGGTCCTCGCCGGGCGCGATGCGCCCGCGGCCGCGTGGCGAACCGACCCGGGCTGGCGGCAGTTGGTCGCGATCCATCCACTCGATCACCTCGACGACACCGACAGCGCAAACCTACTCGCTCGGGCCGGCGTGGCAGAGTCGGACCGGCGGCGGCTGCTGGGGCTGGGTCGGGGCCACCCGCTGGCGCTCGCGCTGCTGGCCGACGTGGCTCACGGCGGTGCGGTCCCAGACAGCCTGGCCGAGGTGCCCGATCTGATTTCGGTTCTGCTTGAGTCGCTGCTGCGTGATGCGCCCTCTGACGCCCACATGGTCGGCCTGGCAACTTGCGCGCGGGCCTGGTTGACCACGGAGGACCTGCTGCGCAAAACCGTCGGCGCGAACGCGCCGGAGGTGTGGGTGTGGCTGCGGCGCCGGCCTTTCGTGGTCTGCCGGCGGGCCGGGTTGACCCCGCACGATCTCACCCGTGATGTGCTGGAGGCGGAGTTCGAGCGCCGCGCCCCGGATATGTACCGGTCGCTACACCGGGTCATTCACGATCACGTAGTTGCCGGTATCCGCGCGACGACCGGTCTGGATCGCCAGTTGCTCGCCCAGCAACTGGCCTACCTGCACCGGCGCAGTCCGCTCACTGCCATGTACTACGCGCTGCGGGCGAAGGGTTCGGCCGCGGTGGTGCCGGCCCGGCCGGACGACTACCCCCGGCTGGTGTCGATCATCGAGCAGGGGCAGGGCAGCAGTAGCGCCGCGATCGCCGAGCGCTGGTTCGCCGACCAATCCGACCGCACCAGCGTGGTGCGCAACGAGGACGGCATCGCCGGATTCGCATACCACATCGTCTGCCCGTCCGGGTCCACAATGGAGGACCGCGACCCTGTCGTTCGGGCCGTGCTCGACTACGTCGCGCGCACCGCACCGACCCGACCCGGCGAGCGGGTCGACATCACCCGGTTCGTCGCCGGGGTGCGCGAGTATCAGCGCGACATGTATGCGGTGCTTGCCGGCTCGGTCTCCGCGATCATCGACTGGTGCACCGAGCCGCTGGCCTGGTCGTTCGCGACCTTCATCGACGTGGAGTTCTGGGGACCGTTCTTCGACTACCTCGGTTTCCGTCCGGTGTTTGAGGTCGAGGAGGCCGACCACCTCCGCTACGTCGTGTACGGGAACGACTGGCGGCGCTTTCCGGTCGATGCCTGGCTCGATCTGATGAACGAGCGCGAGCACAGCGGCGGCACCGGCCCGCCGCCCGACTCGACGCTGCGCCCGCCGCCGCTTTCCCGGGCCGCGTTCGGCGAAGCGGTACGGTCGGCCCTGCAGCACCTCAACCGCCACGACCGGCTCGCCGGTTGCCCGTTGGTCGGCACGGTGCTCGGCGCAGACGCCGCCGAGTTGCGCACCAACGTCGTGGACGCGATCGACCGGCTCGCCGGTGAGCCGAAGCGTGAGCAGCTCCGGGCGGTACTTAACCGGACGTTCGTGCACGCCGCACCCACCCAGGAGGCCGCGGCCGAGGTGCTCGGGCTGCCGTTCAGCACGTACCGCCGACACTTGGCCAGGGCAATCGACGAGCTGACCGAGGCGCTGTGGTCGGTGGAGATCGGCACGGTCCGCCGGGCCAACGCGTAAGTGGGCACCGGTTGAGCACCAACTGACCTGGAAAGTGAGCACCTGCCCGGCCGACCCTGCACCTCAAATCGTTCGTCGGTGGAGGTGCGACATGGCTAACCCTTCCAAGCGCCAGGCACGGATACTTATTCTCGGCGCGGGCCTCGGCGGCCTGACCACGGCGATGCTGCTGGCCCGCGACGGGTATGAGGTCACCGTGCTCGAACGCGACCCGGCCATGCCGCCCCCGCCGCAGCGTGCCGGTGCGGCATGGGAGGGCTGGGAGCGGCGCGGCGTCAACCAGTTCCGGCTGCCGCACTTCATGCTGCCCCGCTGGTGGGAACAGGTGCGGGCGGAGCTGCCAGAGGTCCGGTCCCCGCTGGACGCCACCGGTGCGCTGTATCTGAACGTGATGGCGGCGCTGCCGGTCGCCCGGCGTGGCCCGATGCGTGACGGCGACGAGCGGTTCGACACCGTGACCGCCC
>CAVTSX010000008.1:0-1342339 GCA_963737425.1 uncultured Actinomycetota bacterium | reverse complement strand
TGAGGAGGATCGATGACTGCAACGGTTGTCGATCCTGCCATCGCCGGCCCGGGCCGAACCCTGACCGCACGGTCAGCAGGTGGCGTCTCAATCGCACAGTTCGCGCACCGATAGCGGTGTATTTGATCGCGTGGGTGCTGCTGACCTCGATCTTCCTTTTGTCATCGGGCATTGCCGGCCGCTTGGCCTACGACACCGCCAACCTGCTGACGGGAGTGGCAATCGTGGTCGGCGTTTCGGCCTACCGCCCGCGAGCACGCCTCGGGTGGTATCTGCTTGCCGGATCGATGGTCGCGTACATGGCCGCCGGCATGGTGCAGGACTACTACGCGCTCGCACAGAACCGGGCAGCGCCACTGGCGTCCTGGTACGACGCCGTGAACCTGAGCGCCTACGCCCTGCTGCTGGCCGGCATCAGCATCATCGTCACGGCTCGGGCTCGGCTGAGCCGGCAATCCGCTCTCGACACGGCGATATTCATCGTGGCATTCGGCTCCGCGGCCTGGGAGCTGCTGATCGAACCAGTGCTCGCACTGCCGGGTGCCGCGCTGCCGGTTCGGACGGTGCTCGCGGTCTATCCCTGATCGATGTCCTCGTGGGGGCCTGCTCACCTGCCTGCTGATTGCCGAACGCCGACGCCCGACCGCGATGGTACTGCTCGCATCCGGCATGGGCGCCGCCATGGTTGTCGACACGATCGCCGCATTCTCCAGTCAAGCAGGAACTTCGTGGCTGCTGCACTGGGTGCTGCTCGGCTACCTGGTCTCACTGCTGGGTTTCGGCGTGGCCGCACTGCATCCGTCGATGGTCGCGTTGAGCGAGGAAGCGCCTGCGCCCGAGGACATTTCCGGACTCGGAGGTCTCGCCGCGCTCGGATTCGCCGTGCTGCTCGGCCCGCTCGAGTTGTGCGTGCAAGTCTACGTGCAGCACCGCGATCCCGACCTGATCTACGCGGCCATCACGTCAGTTGTGCTGGTACCGATGGTCTTGCTGCGGATGTGGTGGATAATCGCCGACCTGCGCACCCGCGACGGTCGCTACCGATCACTCGTGCAGAACTCCTCGGATCTGACGCTGGTCATAGACGGCAAGGGCGTCCTGACCTACGTCAGCCCCGCCGCGTGGCCGATCCTCGGCCTGACCGAGACCCAGATGACCGGCCGGCCGATGACCGACTTCCTGCACCCGGACGATCTGGCTGGGCACGAGGAACGCGTCGCAGCCTGGGTGACCTCCGATCATTCCGAGCCGGTACAGGTGCGCATGCGCTGCGGCGACGGCTCGTACCGGCTGATGGAGGCGCACCTCAGCGATCTCATGCACGAGCCGACCGTCCGCGGCATCGTCGCCAACGTCCGCGACATCACCGAGCGCGCTCGGCTGGAAACCGAGCTGCGGCACTCGCAGAAACTCGAATCAGTGGGCCAGCTCGCTTCGGGTATCGCGCACGAGATCAACACCCCGATCCAGTTCGTCGGCGACAACGTCCGGTTCCTGGGCGACGCGTTCGACGAACTGCTCACCGCCGCGCAACGGCAGCCCAGCGCCGACCTGGACATCGAGTACCTGTCGACCGAGGTACCTCAGGCGGTGGGCCAGACCCTCGAGGGCGTCGACCGGGTGGCCAGGATCGTGCGTGCCATGAAGGCATTCGGCCATCCCGGAACGGACGAGAAGAGCGCGACCGACCTCAACGAAGCGGTCAGCAACGCCCTCGTCGTCGCCAGCAACACGATCAAACAGGTGGCCGATACATCCGTCGAGCTCGGCGATCTGCCCCGCGTTTGGTGCCACCCCGCCGATATCAACCAGGTGCTGGTCAACCTCATCGTCAACGCGTGCCACGCCATGGCCGACAAGGCCGAGAGCGCCGGCAGCGAACGCGGCACGCTGACCGTTCGCACCGCGCTCGAAGGTACGGACGTCCTGATCACGGTCACCGACACCGGCATCGGCGTTCCCGACGAGATAGCCGGACGGCTGTTCGAACCGTTCTTCACGACCAAGGAGGTCGGGCGGGGAACCGGTCAGGGTCTGGCCCTGGCCTACGGGCTGATCACCGACCGGCACCAAGGGTCGCTGACCTTCACCTCAACGCCCGGCGTCGGCACCACGTTCACGATCCGGCTGCCGATAGCCCAACCGTCGACGGTGACGTCGCGATCCTGACGGTGCGCTACTGCTGCGGCGGGTACGGCGTCGTCTGGGGGTAACCCGGAGGCGGATAGCCAGGCGGTGGGTAACCCGGCGGCGGGTACTGCTGCTGCGGCGAACCGCCGTAGGCCTGGCGCGCCCGGCGGTCGCCGTCCTCCTCGATGAGCCGGTTGAGCATCTGCTGAACCTGATCGGACTTCGGGACGTCGGTGAGCGTCTCCTGCCCGTGCTCACCGGCCGACTCGATCGTGATCGTGCCCGCCTTGACGATGCGATCCCACAGCGACTGGGAGAACGCGACGTCGTTGATGCGCTGCAGCGAGATGTCGCGCCCGACATGGCGCAGCACGCCGCGGCGGATCAGTACGCGATGCGTGGTGAACACGAAGTGCGAGGTGCGCCACCTGATCCACGGGCCGAACGTCAACCAGCAGAGCAACAGGAAGCCGACCGCCAAGATCGCGATCAGCAGCGCGCCGTGCGCGCCGCCCGAAGGCAGATAGGCAATGCCCGCCCCGGCCGCGGCGCAGATCACGACGAACCAGATCGTGGCCGGGACGAGCGTGATCCAGTGTGGATGAAGGTGCTCGACGACGTTCTCGTCGTCGGCGAGAAGTTTCTCCGGATACGACACAGAAGCCTCCGTGTGCTCGCCAAGTGCGCGTCTGGCCGGGTGTTTGCGCACAGAACAAGGGCCAACGCTAGCCGGTATCGGGCAGTGATGCAGCGACCGGCCGGGTATCTCGAAGTCGAGAGACGGATGCCGTTCAGGCCTGCCGCAGGTGCGCAACATCGCCCGCGGCAAGGATGCGCCGCTGCCCGGCGGTCGTCAGGACGAGCCGGCCATCGGCGTCGATACCGGTGACGGCCGCCTCGAACGACTCGCCGCCGGTGCTGGTGACCATCACCTCGGCGCCGATCGTGGCGCAGCGCTCGCGGTAATCGGCGGCGAGTCCGCTCGCCTCGGCGTCGCCTCCGGCGTCCTGCCATTGCCGGTACCGCCGCCCGAGCGCCGCGAGGATCGCCCCGAGCAGGACGGTGCGGTCGGGCGACGCGGCGCCCTCGACGGCCAGCGAGGTTGCGGTGTCGACGGGCAGTTCGGCCGCGGTCGTCGTCACGTTGAGCCCGACGCCAATGACGGCAGCGGCACCGGCGAGCTGAGCGAGAATGCCGGCTGCCTTGCGCCGAGTCGGCCCCACCAGAAGATCGTTCGGCCACTTGAGGACGGCGTCGAGACCGGTCGTGTCGACAACCGCATCGCGCACCGCGACGCCGGTGAGCAGCGGCAGCCAACTCCAGGTGGCGAGGGCCGGCTGCGGGCGCAGGAGCACCGAGAACGTCAGGCCGGCCCGCGCCGGCGATGTCCAGGTTCGATCGAGCCTGCCCCGCCCGGCGCTCTGATATTCGGCGACGAGAACGGCGCCGGCTGGGGTGGTGGCCGCAGCAGCAAGCAGATCCGCATTCGTGGACGGTGTCTCGGCAACGACATCGACCTGCGTCCACGGCGGGCCGATGGCTGCCTGCAACCGGTCCCGATCCAGTGGTGGCCGCTCCCGGCTGCTCATCGGGCCAGCGTAGTGCCCGGCAGCGGCGGCTCGCCTCAGGCGATGCGGACGGCCGCTACGCCTGCGCCGGAGCGCATCTGGCCGCGCGGCGTCGACATGGCAAGGCGTCCTTCGAGCGTGCTGCGCTCGGCGATCGCGGCGAAGTAGGCGGCGCGCGTGGCCGCAGCCCGGCCGGATCGCTTCGTCTCGGTGTCGACCGAGGACGGGTCGAGCTGGGCGTTCATGCCGTCGCGCAGCAGCACCAGGGCCTCGGCGCGCAGCTGCGAGATGCGCGACTCGGTGACGCCGAGTTCGGCGGCGATGTCGCTCATCTGGCGCTGCTCGAAGAAGTATGCGGTAACGACGAAGCGCAACCGCTCAGGCAGTTCGGCGATGGAATCGTGCAGGTAACCGAGCTGCTCGCGCTGCAGCAGAAGCGTTTCCGGGCCGGCCGACGACTCGGCCACCAGCTCCGCGCCGGTCTCCGGGGCGAATCCCTGCAGGCTGAGCACGCTCGCGCGAGCCAGATCCGTCTGCAGCGCGGCCAGCTCGCCGATCGTGATGCCGAGCGCGGCGGCGATCTCGTCCGAGCGCGGTACCCGTCGCAGGACTGCGGCGAGTTGCCCGCGTACGGCCTCGACCTCGCGGGCCCGGCCGCGTACCGATCGTGCGGCCCAGTCCATGCCGCGCAGTTCGTCGAGCAGCGCGCCGCGGATGCGGATCGCTGCGAACCGAGCAAACGGAACACCCCGCGTGGGGTCAAAGCCCTGGGCGCTGACAACCAGCGCCAGCATGCCGGCAGAGGTCAGTTCATCGCGGCTCACGTGTGCCGGCACCTTGGCCAGCACTTCGCGTACGAGATGGCCGACGAGCGCCATGTTGCCCTCGACCAGCTCATCGACTGTGCGCTTGGCCTCGGACAAGTAGGGCGCGCTCGAAGACTGCGCCATTGGGGGAACCTCCGCTGCTGGATGGTCCGGTAGCAGTCCGCACCGCTGCCGGTCAACTCAGGCGTTCCCCGTCGACACCTGGCCGCGCTTCTGTAAAGATGCTGTTTGGAAGTGCGTCCAACGAAAACGGTAGACGAGTTGATCAACGCCGACCCCGGGCCGAAGGTCCTTTGTTCTTGGGATTTAAGCCGCTCTCTGACCCCGCGAACCCAGGCGCGGAACGGACTCGGACGGGCTCGGAATTGAGCTCCCCGCTTACCAATTCCGCACAGCCGGCTCAGGTACACGCCGTTCCCGACGATGGGGCACCGGACGGCACGGGGCCAATACGACGATGGCGGTAGACGTGAGCAACGAGATCACCGGCTTTGCCGACTCGCACGGTGCGGGCAGGCAGGCGTGACGCGCATGGACAAATCGCTCGCCGGCCTTGGACCGGACCGATCCGGCGCAGACCTCGACGACCGGGCAGGCATCCTCGACGACATTGCGGCGTCGGTGATCGACCTACCCGACACCGGCCTGCCTGCCTTGCTCGACGCCTTCTGGGACGGCTGGTCAGAATCGGCCGACGACCCCGCGGCCCGGGCGGCGCGTTGCCAGCTGCTCGAGCGCGCGCAGGCCGTCACGGACTCGCTCAATCGCACGGCGGCGGTGCTCGCCGGCCTCGCGGACGCTCTGCACGGCCAGCTCGACGGAACCGAGGCGGGCGCCGGCGCGCGAGCGAAATCCGAGGCGATGATCGCGACCATCCAGCAATATCAGGCGCGCCTCGATCAGATCGCCCGATGGCTCGCAGGCACCGTCAACGAACTGCACGCCGCCGGCTATGACCTGGACGGAACGCCCGGCCGGCATTTCTTCGCAGGCTTCACGGCCGCCTCCATCCGGGTCGTGCCGGCCAGGCCGAATCACGTCGTGGTCTCGGCCACCTGCTTCCCGGGCGCGTCGATCGCGCGGCAACTGGCCGTGATAGGCCGGGCACCGAACAATCCGGGCACCGCCTACCGCGCGCTCGTGGCCTCGATCGGGGCTGAGCTGCGACGCCCTGTCATATGACGCAGCGCAGCAGGCGATGGCCTCGGTTCACCCAACGCCAGTTGACCATTTGGGGCAATAGCAGCGTCCTCGGTCACTCGGCGGGCGAGCGGGCCGGCCCCGGCGACTAGGCTCGCCGTTCATGGCAGCACCGCCCCTTCCGAACGGCGCCGATCCGCACTCGACCGCGGGAAAGCTTGCCGACCTCGAACGGCGTTACGACGAGGCGGTGCATGCGGGCTCCGCGCGCGCTGTCGAGAAGCAGCACGCGAAGGGCAAGAAGACAGCGCGCGAACGCGTCGCGGCCCTGCTCGACGAGAACTCCTTCATGGAACTCGACGAGTTCGCCCGGCACCGCTCGAGCACGTTCGGAATGGACAAGAACCGCCCGTTCGGCGACGGCGTGGTCACCGGCTACGGCACCATCGACGGCCGCCCGGTGTGCGTGTTCAGCCAGGACGTCACCGTCTTCGGCGGCAGCCTCGGCGAGGTGTACGGCGAGAAGATCGTCAAGGTGCTCGACTTCGCGATGCGCAACGGCTGCCCGGTCATCGGCATCAACGAGGGCGGTGGGGCGCGCATCCAGGAGGGTGTCGTCTCGCTCGGGCTCTACGGCGAGATCTTCTATCGCAACGTGCAGGCGTCGGGCGTCATCCCGCAGATCTCGCTGATCATGGGCGCGGCGGCCGGCGGTCACGTCTACTCCCCCGCGCTCACCGATTTCGTCGTCATGGTCGACAAGACCTCGCAGATGTTCATCACCGGCCCCGACGTCGTCAAGACCGTCACCGGCGAGGACGTCACTTTGGAAGAGCTGGGTGGGGCTCGAACTCACAACACCGACAGCGGTGTCGCGCACTACCTCGCCGCCGACGAGGACGACGCGATCAACTACGTCAAGGCGTTGCTGTCGTACCTGCCGAGCAACAACCTGGACCCCGCGCCGGTCTTCGACACCGACATCGAGGACGACGTCCACGAGGACGACGCGTTCCTGGACTCGTTCATCCCGGACTCCGCGAACCAGCCCTACGACATGCACCAGATCATCGAGCATCTGCTCGACGACGGTGAATTCCTCGAGGTCCACGCGCTGTTCGCCCCGAACATCGTGGTGGGCTTCGGGCGCATCGAGGGCCACCCGGTGGGCGTCGTCGGCAACCATCCGATGCACTTCGCCGGCTGCCTCGACATCGACGCCTCGGAGAAGGCGGCACGTTTCGTACGCACCTGCGATGCCTTCAACATCCCGATCGTGACGTTCGTCGACGTTCCCGGCTTCCTGCCCGGCGTCGACCAGGAGCACAACGGCATCATCCGCCGTGGGGCAAAGCTGATCTACGCCTACGCCGAGGCCACCGTCCCGAAGATCACCATCGTCACCCGCAAGGCGTTCGGCGGCGCGTACGACGTGATGGGCTCCAAACACCTCGGCGCCGACGTCAATGTCGCCTGGCCGACCGCGCAGATCGCGGTGATGGGCGCGCAGGGTGCGGCCAACATCGTCTACCGGCGCGAACTTGCGGCGGCCGACGACTCCGAGGCGCTGCGCGCGAAAGTCGTCGCCGACTACGAAGACACCCTGGTCAACCCGTACATCGCGGCCGAGCGCGGCTACATCGACTCGGTCATCCCGCCGTCGCATACCCGCTCGTACGTGATCCGCTCACTGCGCATGCTGCGCAACAAGAGGCAGACGTTGCCGCCGAAGAAGCACGGCAACATCCCGCTATGAGCGATCCCGAGCATCCCGCGCTGCGCATCGTCCGCGGCGATCCGTCCGCCGACGAGATCGCTGCAGTCACCGCTGTCGTCACGGCCGTGGTGAGCGCGCCCGAGCCGCCCCGGCAGGGGCCGGTCCGAGGCCGCTGGAACGACCCGGCGCGCATGCACCGGCGCTACTGGCCGCAAGGCCCCGGTGGCTGGCGCGCCGCTCGCTGATCAGCTGCAGGTCAACTGCGCATCGGCCCAGTCGCCGTGGTCGTTGCCACTGCCGTTGCCACCGTCGCCCACCACGAGATCGAGCAACTGGGTGCCGGTGATGTCGACGTCGAGCGGCACCGACGCTGACGATCCGGTCAGCACCGGCGTCGTCGTCAACACCGTGCCGTCCTTGACCACGCTGAACGTCACCGAGCCCGCCGACCCCTGCTCGTCGTCGACGCCGACCGTTGCCGTGAACCGGGTGCAGTTGCCGCCGAGGTACACCGCGACGTCGCTGACGGCGTTCGTGCCGAGCCCCGATGCGTAGACGACACCGTTGAGCGTGATCGGCTTGCCGTCGCCGGCGGCCTGCTCGCCGTTGCTGGTGTTGCGCTCGACCGGACCCCAGCCGTTCGTGGCCGAGAAGAACGGCAGGGAGCTCACCGCGACGTTGCCGGTCGGTGGCGTGGGCAGTGCGCGCACCACCCGGGTGTCGTTCAGGTCCTGCGACTGGTTGCGCTGCGCGTAGTCAGCGGTCGCGGTCAGCAGCGAGGCCGCCGGGAGATCGCCGGCCGGCGCGGTGACCCGCCACGTCGCGGTCGCCGAAGCGCCGCCCTTGACCTGGCCGACGACGGTCGGCGAGGTCGGCGTGGCCGACCAGCCGTCGGGCACGTGCAGCCCGAAGCGGATCGAGGACGCAGGCGGCGCACCTTCCGGCACCGAGAACGTCGCGGAGACATCCTGCGTGGACGACGAGGTGGCGGTGTCGGGCGCGGTCAGGGCGAGGGTCGCGTCGTGCGCCGCCGGCATTGCGTACGTCGCCTTGTCGTAGCGCGGACTGTCCACAGTGGACACCGGCAACGGCGACGCGTACGAGCCGAACGATTCCAGCGATACGTTGCCCAGTCCGCCGGTGGACCCGTCGGTGTTCCACACCGCGATGGCGATCGAGTTCGAGCCGTTCGGCTTCAGGATCCCGTTCGGGATCGGGAAGTCGTGCTGCGGGCCGGTGTCGTTGACGTAGCGGCCGAGCTGCCAGCCGTTGACGTAGATCAGCGCCCGGTAATGGCGGCTCGGGTCGTCGGTGATCTTGAGACCCACCGAGGTGTCCTGCCCCTTCGGCAGGTCCAGCGCGACGTTCGTGCGGTACCAGGAGACGCCGGGCGTGGTGTCGGACGCGGGCAGGGTGGTCGAGGCCCACGAGTCGTCGGGGAATCCGGGTAGTGACCAGCCCGCGCGCTCGCCGAACAGGCCGCCGGTGTTCATCGGGCCGCGCACCGGATCGATCAGATCCTCGCCGCCCCGCGAACCCTGGATGCGCCAGCTGATCGACGTCAGCGGTGAGCCCGCCACCAGCGCGCCGGTCAGCCCGCGTGCCTCCTTGTTCGAGTCGGCCGCGTTGTAGTCCTCGTTGTGGCCCATGTTCTCGACCAGGACGGACAGTTCGTTGTCGGCGCCGACGTGCAGCGCGCCCGGGGGGAACGCGAACGTGTGCGGGTTGGCGCCGGTTGTGCCGAGGAATGTGCCGTTGAGCCAGGCCGAGTACGCGCCGGCCCGTCCGGTGATCGCCGCGAGCGTGATGCCCGTGGCCGACGCCGTTCCGCGGAACCGGCCGCGGTACCAGACGTCGCCGTGGTGGAAGCCGTAGTCGTCGGCGAACAGCACCGGCAGCGTCCCGGGCGGGGTCGTGCTGTTCGACGTCATCTTGTCGGCAACCTGCCAGGACGAGTCGTCGTATCCGGGCTGCGCCTCGGGGGTTTCCTCCGCGTGCTTCCAGTTGGTGAGAGCAGGCAGCGTCACCGGCTGCGCTCCCGGCAGCGTGCCGAGACGAGATCCGCTCGATGTCGCCGATGTGTTCAGCGTCTTGCCGTTCCAGGTGATCGAGGGCGCCGCGGCAGCCCACACCTCGACCGGACCGGAGTCGGCGGTGTCGCCGGTCAGCGCGAGCGTGCCGAGCAACGTGGAGGCCGAGCGCAGCAGGTGCGAGCCGTAGACGAGCACCGGCCCGGCGGCGGTCTGCGCCTGCCAGAACTGCGAAGCCACCTGATCGGTGCCGATCAGCAGCAACAGCGGACGAGCGCCACCGGTGATCAGCACGCGGGCCAGCCCGGTGTGCGTGTAGTTGAGCCGCAGGTCGCCGGTCGTGGCGTCGTACGTCGAGGCGACATTGCCCGACAGTACGGAAACTGTCGGCGCGCTCGGGTAGTTCAGCACCGTCTCGCCGTCCTGGCCGTCACGACCGTAGAGCACGGCGACGTCGCGTCCGGCGATCTGCTGATTCGTCAGGATCTCCGACGTCGAGTACTGCAGCTGTGACGCGCCGAGCTGGTAGTTGGCGACGATCGTCTTCGAGTCGCGTCCGGCGAACGTGAGCGCGGTACCCGGTTGTTGCGGCACGGTGGGGTAGACGCGGGCGCCGACGGGCGGCACGTCGACCGCGTCGAGCGAGACGAATGTGCCTGACGATGCGGGATTCTTCTGCCCGGTCACGACGATCTTCAGCGTGTGCGCGCCGTCGGTCAGGCCGGCCGCCGAGTACTGCACCTGCTGGTTGACCGTGCTCGACGAGTAGCCGTCGACCGTCGCCACCTTCGTGCCGTCCAGGTAGACGTCGGCCAGGCCGTGGTTGCCCGCCTTGGAGGCGATCCAGCGAATGCCGGTTCCGGTGAACGGCACGGTGACGCTGTCGCCCGCCGTGCTGGAGAACGACTCCGTCTGGTGGTACTCGCCGGAGGTGTACCCGACCTCGGGCCCGACGTGCGACCATGCGCCGGCGTATTGAAGCGCTGCGTCGGGGTCGTCATGGGTATACGTCGAACGCGCACCGAGGTCGACCGCGATGTGCGTCTGATCCGTCGATGTGGACGAGGAATTCGCGTGCCGCAGCACGTGGAACTGCGTGCCCGTGTCGGGGTTGATGCGCGCGGTGTCGATGATGGCGCTCGAAGAAGGCGGCGCCACCGCAAGCGCGTCCGTCTTCGTCAAGGGCGCGACGCTCTGCACGAAGTAGCCGATCAGCTTGTCCTGGTCGTACTTCGTGGTGAGTTGGCGCGACTCGGTGATCGGCGCGCCGTAGTCGTAGGAGCTGTAGACCTGGCTCGGGTCGGACTGCCAACCCCACGACGTGCCGCCATAGGTCATGTAGAAACTCTGGGCCGTTGCGCCGACCGCGATGTTCTGCTTGTAGAAGACGCTTTCGAAGTCGGGACCGGTGAGCACGCGGCACTTGTCGTAGCCGGGGCCACCCCACGGGTCGAACGATCCGCCCTGGAACTCCGGTGTGTACAGCGGCCGGCCCGCCGGGTGGTCGTAGGAGATGTCGGGCAGCCCGTGCCACTGCGTCGGGTTCGAGCAGTTGAAGCCCTGCGGGTACGAGTCGGGCCCGTCGATGTCGAGCTTGCCGACGCCGTCGTTGAACGTGCCGTTGTTGTTACCGGTGAGCGGCACATTGATGCCATCGGCATTGGCCTCGTCCTCGAGATGCTTCATGTACGCGCGGGCCTGGTCGGAGCCGTCGTAGAACTCGTTCTCGATCTGGTCGAGGATTACCGTGCCGGTGCCGTTGGTGAGCTGGTGCCGAGCGAGAATCTTGTTGATGCGGTGCATCCACTCGTCGGCCGCCGCGAGGTACGTCGGGTTGTTCGACCGGTCGCGCCCGGGCATCGTGCCGAGCCAGGCCGGGAATCCGCCGCCGTCGACCTCGGCGTTGATGTACGGGCCCGGCCGGGCGATGACGTAGATGCCGACCTGATTCGCGATGTCGAGCAACTTGTCGACGTCACGCACCCCGGTGAAGTCGTACTTGCCCGGTGCCGGCGAGTGGTAGGCCCAGCTGAAGTAGATGGAGGCCGCGTTGAAGCCCGCCGCCTTCATCTTCTCGAGCACGTCGCGCCACAGGTCCGGGCTCGGCAGCCGGTAGTAGTGGAACTCGCCGGACCAGATGTAGGTGCGCTTCCCGTCGATCATCAGCGAATATCCGTCGTAGGTGACGGAGTGCTGCGCCGCTGCCGGGACCGCCGCCGGCTGGGCCGGCTTCGCCGGTGCCGCTGCACTGCTCGCGGCGCTGAGACCCGAGAGCACCAGTGCCGTCGTCACCAGGGCCGCCAGTGCGGCAAAGACCGCCCGCCGGCGCGGGCGAGCGGAACGAGACAGGGCAGCGTGCGGCATCCAGAACCTCCGGGGGGCGGCAGCGGAACCCGCTGCTGTTAGATTCTGTTGGAAACATCTCGCCATGCAGTATCGATCACACAAGATCGAAGCTAATCGCACGCTAGTCGCTGGCCAATTTAGCGTCAATCCTCAGTTTTCGAACGATGAGCCGCATTCGGCGGAGTCTGCGCCGGTCACGGCAACGCGTCGTCGCGCGATGACACACGGTTTGCTCCGCTGATTAATCCGGTTCGCAGAGTCAATGCGTGCAATCGATGGAGTGGCCAGAACTGGTCAGGTTCGTTGACACTCGGTGCTCCTTGGGCGACGTTAGCAGAATCAAACAAATAGCGACGCGTATCACCAGCGCGCGGCGCGGGTCAGTCTGGGAGACGCCGATGGTGTCCACGTTCCGCGTTCGGGCCACGACCGCGATGACGGCGCGCAAGGGCCGTGTACGGCTCGCGGTGGCGGCCCAAGCGGCGCTGCTGCTGGTGGCCGGCCTGTTCATCACCGCCCGGACGCCGGCCGCCGCCTCCCCCGCTGCCACGCAGCCCACGACCAAACACACGGTCACCTTCGACAAGTACTCACTGATGATCGACGGTCGGCGGACGTTCATCTGGTCCGGCGAGTTCCACTACTACCGGCTGCCGAGCCCCGACCTCTGGCGCGACGTGCTGCAGAAGATGAAGGCCGACGGCTACGACGCCGTCTCGATCTATTTCGACTGGGGCTATCACTCTCCGGCTCCGGGCGTCTACGACTTCACCGGCGTGCGCGACATCGACAAGCTGCTCGACATCGCCAATCAGGTCGGCATCTACGTCATCGCCCGGCCCGGCCCGTACATCAACGCCGAGACGACCGGCGGCGGCTTCCCCGGCTGGCTCTCGACCCAGGCCGGACGCGCGCGCAGCGACGCCCCCGACTATCTCGCGGCCGCCGACGAGTGGCTGCACCACGTCGACGCGATCCTCAAGCGCCATCAGCTGACCGACGGCACCGGCTCGGTCATCCTGTACCAGATCGAGAACGAGCTGTCCTCGACCGGCACGTCGCAGCACAACTACATGCAGAACCTCTACGACACGGTGCGATCCGACGGCATCACCGTGCCGATCTTCCACAACGACAAGGGCCGCAACGGTTTCTGGGTGCCGGCCGGCGACCCCGTTCCCGGCACGGTCGCGGGCCCGACCGACCTGTATGCGTTCGACAGCTACCCCGGCGGCACCTGCCACACCGACGGCACCGTCGGCGGCCCGAGCACCGCGCCCGACTACGGCAGCTTCGGACCGGGCGGCGCGAAGGGCGGCGCGAGCGCGTCACCGAACACGCCCGGCTTCACGGCCGAGTTCGGCGGCGGCTGGTTCGACTACTGGGGCAGCGTCGGCACGTACCAGTGCACGTCGCAGCGCGAGGGCCCCGGCTACGAGCGCGTCTTCTACGAGACGAACATCGCCAACGGGCTCTCGATGCAGAACTTCTACATGACCTTCGGCGGGACGTCGTGGGGCTGGCTGCCCGCACCGGTCGTCTATACGTCCTACGACTACGGCGCGGCGTTCAACGAGGCGCGACAGATCCGGCCCAAGGCGACGACGATGAAGGAACTCGGCCTGTTCCTGCAAAGCGTCGACCCGATCACCAAGCTGGAACCGGGCACCCCGTCCGTCCCTTCAGAAGCCGGTGTGAAGGTCTATCACGACGTCAACCCCGACACGGGCACGCACTTCTACATCGCGATGCACAACCCGTCGAACGGCACGGGCGACGACTCGTTCACGTTCCCGATCGGCACGAGCGACGGCAATTACACGCTGGCGCTTCGGCTCAACGGCCAGGACTCGAAGATCCTCACCGCCGACTACGACATGGACCGCCAGCACCTCGTCTACTCGACGTCGGAGATCATGACCCACCTGCAGCAGGGTGACTCCGACCTGGCGCTGCTCTACGGACGCCAGGGCGAGGCCGGCCAGACCGTGCTGCGTTATTCGAGTCAGCCGGCGGTGCAGGTGCTGGCCGGTGCCGTGCAGTCGAGCTACGACGCGACGACCGGCGACCTGCGCCTGGACTACACGCACAACGGCCTGGCCCGGGTGCAGATCAGCGGTGGTGGGCGAGCCCCGCTCACGTTGCTGCTGGCCGACGAGCCGACCGCCGGGACGTTCTGGCGAAACGACACCTTGGCCGGACCGGTGCTGGTGCGGGGGCCGGAACTCGTCCGGACGGCGAGCGCCGCCCACGGCACGCTCGCATTGACCGGCGACACGAAGGACGCCGCAGACCTCGAGGTCTGGGCACCACCGGGTATCAGCGACCTGCGCTGGAACGGCGACCAGGTGCAGGTCGGAGCCACCGTGTCGGGCAGCCTATCGGCGGACGCGACGCTGCCCGGCGCGGTTCCGATCCACCTCCCGGCACTGACGGACTGGCGCTACGCACCCGAGTCGCCGGAGTCGCAGCCGGCATTCGACGATTCGCAATGGCTCGCCGCCGACAAGACGACGACGAACAGCACGACGAAGCCGCCGGCCGGCCAACCGGTGCTCACCGAGGACGACTACGGCTTCCACCAGGGCGACGTGTGGTACCGCGGCCGGTACACCGGCGATCCGACGGCCGCGACGCTCAGCCTGCGCTATGGCGGCGGCGGCGCGGGCCTGCTGCAGGCGTGGCTCGACGGCGTCTACCTCGGGCAGAACGTGCTCGGCAACGCGGTGGCCTCGCCGCCGACCACCGGCACCGCAACGCTGACCATCCCGCCGACACTTCGCACCGCCGGCCCGCACACGCTGGCCGTGATGGTCCGAAACGACGGCCACAACGAGGACGGCGGGGTCAACGACGCGCAGCGGGAAGGCCGCGGGCTCATCTCCGCAGGCATGACGGATGCGGGCGGCGCTGCCGTTGCCGTCCCGGTCGACTGGCGCATCCAGGGCAACCTCGGCGGCGAGGACATCGCCGACCCGGCGCGCGGTGTCGCGAACAACGGCGGCCTCTACGGGGAGCGGCACGGCTGGTACCTGCCGGGTTATCCCGATGGCACCTGGGCGAAGGCTGATGTTCCGGCAACGACGGCAACCCCCGGAACGTCCTGGTACCGCACCGACTTCAACCTCAACCTGCCTCGCGACGACGACGCCTCGCTCGGCCTCACCATCGGCGACCCGGCGACGCCCCGATCGTCGGCGAACTACCGGGCGCTGATCTTCGTCAACGGCTGGAACATGGGCCAGTACATCGCGAACGTCGGCCCGCAGCACACGTTCGTGATCCCGAACGGGGTACTCGACCCGAACGGGCACAACACGCTGGCCATCGCGGTCACCAGCGACGGCGGTGTGGGCAACGGCCTGGAGAGCGTCGCGCTCACCGACCTCGGCACCGTGCGCGGCGGCGTCCCGGTCGCGCTCGACAACGCGCCGTCGTGGAACGCGGCGCGCTGGGGCGTGCCGCACGTGCCCGACCACGTCTCGATCGATCAGGTCACCGGCGGCGCGGCGAACCCGGCCCGTCCGGGCGACACGTTCGACGTCAGGTCCACGATCAGCGACGACTCCGGACCGGACGCGAGCAACGTCTCGGTCAGCCTGAACGCCCCGGACGGCTGGACGGTGGTGCCGGCGGGCGCCACGCAACTCGACCGCGTCGGCGCCGGCACGTCCGCGACCGTGCACTGGACGGTGACCGTGGGGCCGGACGCGGCGACCGACGTCTACGACCTGGCAGCGATCGCCACCTACACGCAGGGCCGCGACACCGGCCGCACCGGAGGCACATATTCCGTCAGCGTCCGGCAGCCCGGCGACCAGTTCGTCAGCGACCTGCCCTTCGTGTCGTCGACGAACGGGTGGGGGCCGGTCGAGCGCGATACGAACGTCGGCGACCAGGCCGCCGGCGACGGCGGGCCGCTCAGCATCGACGGAACCTCCTACGCCAAGGGCCTGGGCACGAACTCCGTGAGCAGCGTCGTGATCGATCTTGGCGGCACCTGCACGAGCTTCACCACCGACGTGGGCATCGACGACGCTGCGGGCGCGGGCCGCGGAACGTCGACGTTCACCGTCCTCGCCGACGGCGCGGTGGTGGCACAGACCGGGGTGCTGCGGGGCGGCGATCCCCCGCAGCACCTCGTCTCAAACGTGACCGGCGCGCAGACGCTGACCCTGAACGTGGGCGACGGTGGCGACGGCAACGGCCACGACAACGCCGACTGGGGTGGGGCCGAACTGCACTGCGCCGGGTAACTCGAAATACCGTCCCGGACGGGCCCCCAGGTCTTGATCATCTCTGCTGAATCCGCCATTGCTCGCGGCTTCGACAGAGATGATCAAGGGCGGGCCACCGCGGACCCACGCGTGGCGCGGGCCGGGCGATCCAGGCGATATCGCCTATGGACGTTACGAAGTGAGGAAGGCGGCGCTCGATCCGGGCACCCGGCCAGACGGCGACCCTAGACTCCGGATGTGTCAAAGGTGCTCGTCGTCGACGACGACCTGACCGTCGCCGGGGTGGTCGTGGGCTATCTCGACCGCGCCGGGCACCGCGCCGTGCATGTCACGGACGGGCGCAAGGCGCTCGAGGCCATTTCGGCCGACCTGCCCGACCTTGTGCTGCTCGACCTGATGCTTCCCGAGATCGACGGCCTGGAGGTCTGCCGGCAGGTGCGGGCCGAGCATCGCGACCTGCCGATCATCATGCTCACCGCACTGGGCGAGGCCGACGAGCGCATCGCCGGGCTCGAGGTGGGCGCCGACGACTACGTCACCAAACCGTTCTCGCCGCGCGAACTGATCCTGCGCATCGAATCGGTGCTGCGCCGCGCGCGCGACACCCCTTCCCCGCCGCGCGTGCTCACCGCCGGATCGCTGCGCGTCGACACTTCAGCCCGGATCGCCGCCCGCGACGGAGCAGAGCTCGCCCTGACCACCCGCGAGTTCGACCTGCTCGCCTTCCTGATGGCGCACCCGGGACGTGCCTTCAGTCGCGCCGAACTGATGCAGAACGTGTGGGGCTGGACGTTCGGCGACCAGTCGACGGTGACCGTGCACGTGCGCAGGCTGCGCGAGAAGATCGAGGACGACCCGACCTCGCCCGTGCTGATCAAGACGGTCTGGGGTATCGGCTACCGGCTCGAGACGCCATGAACGCCCGCTCGAACCACCAGGGCTAGGCATGGGCCACACCGTCTCGATCATCGCGACCGCGCTCGTCTGGGCCGCCGGCGGCGGGGCGATCGCGTGGCTGGCCACGATTCCGTTGCACCGGCGATCACTCGGCGGGCTGCTCGCCTCGGTCGTCCTCACCGGTGCCCTTGCCTCCGTCGCCGCGATGGTGGGCAGCGACCGCGCGATGTTCGTGTCGGAGAACGACCTGCGGGTGGGCGTCATCGTCGCGATCGTCGCCGGGCTGGTCGCTGCGGTCACCGCGGCCGTGGCCGCGCAGCGACTTTCCCGCGACAACAAGGCCCTTCGCGAGGCGGTCGCCGACATCGGTGCGGGACGGGTGCCCAACGACAGCGGCCGCCGGCTCACCGCCGAACTCGAACAGCTGCGCACCGAGCTCGCGGCAACCGCGCGCCGGCTGGCCGAGTCACGCGATCGCGAACGCGCGCTCGAATCGTCGCGCCGCGAACTGGTGGCCTGGGTCAGCCACGACCTTCGCACGCCGCTGGCCGGGCTGCGGGCAATGTCCGAGGCGCTTGAGGACGGCGTCGCGGAATCGCCTGAGCTGTACTACAAGCAGATCCACGCTTCGGTCGACCGACTCGCGAGCATGGTCGACGACCTGTTCGAGCTGTCACGCATCCAGGCCGGCGCGGTGACCGCGAAGGCCGAGCGGGTGAGCCTGGACGATCTCGTCTCGGACTGCCTCGCCGCGCTCGATCCCCTTGCCCGGGCGCAGGATGTGCGGCTCACCGGCAGCAGCGCCGGCCCGAGCGCGATGGACGGCAACGGGGCCGAGATCAACCGCGCCCTGACCAACCTCGTCGCCAACGCGATCCGGCACACGCCAGGCGGCGGCACGGTCGACATCTCGCTCGCGACCGACGCCGGCCGCGCCCGCGTGCGCGTTCGCGACGAGTGCGGTGGCATCCCGCCGGCCGATATCGCCCGGGTGTTCGACGTGGGCTTCCGCGGCGAGACGGCCCGATCGCCCGGCTCATCGTCCGGCTCGCGGCCCTCCGGCGGCGCGGGGCTCGGACTCGCGATCACCCGCGGCATCGTCGAAGCCCACGGCGGCACCGTCGAGGTGGCCAACGTCGCCGGCGGATGCTGTTTCACCGTGCAGTTGCCGCTGTCGGACTAACTCCTCGCTGTTTCCCCGTTGAGCTCGCGCTACGACCGGGCGAGGCGCAGCGTCAGGATCTGGAACGGGCGCAATGCGACGCTGATCGCCTCGCCGGTCAGGTCAAGATCGCCGATCGGCCGTTCGAGCAGATCGACCGACTGCGCCCGCGACACCGGGAAGCCCGCCCGAATCGACGTCTCGGCACGGCCACCCCGTGCCTCGTAGACGCGCACGATCACGTCGCCCGAGCGGTCGTCGGCCAGCTTGACCGACTCGACGATCACGCCGTCGTCTTCGACAGAGACGAGCGGCGCGACAGCTTCCTGCCCGGAAACCTCGCGTACCGGCAGGTTGATCCGGTAACCCTCACGCGCGGCATCGACGATGCCCGCACCGGGCACGAGCGCGTAGCGCAGGCGGTGCCGCCCCTGGTCCGCCTCCGGATCGGGATAGCGCGGCGCCCGCAGCAGCGACAGGCGCACCAGGGTGGTGACGCCGCCTCCGTCGCGCTCGCGCCGGGTGACGTCGTGACCGTAGGTGGAGTCGTTGACGACGGCGACGCCATAGCCCGGCTCGCCGACGTGCAGCCACCGGTGCGCGCAGATCTCGAACTTCGCGGCATCCCAGCTGGTGTTGGTATGTGTCGGGCGGAAGACGTGACCGAACTGGATCTCGGCCGCCGATCGGTCGGCAGTCACGTCCAGATCGAAGCCGACCTTGAGCAACTTCTCGGTCTCGTGCCAGTCGATGTCGGTGTCGAACTCGACCCGCCCGCCCTCGAGCGTGATGGTCTGGGTGATCGACGACTGGCCCACGCGGCGGACGACGCGCACCCCACCGTCCACTGTGGACAGTGACTCGCAGTCGACGAGATCATCCGAAACGTGCCGGTAGAACGCGTCGATATCCCACGCGTCGTAGCAGTTCGGCGTATCGGGATGCAACTGCATGAGGTTGCCGGCGCTGCCCGGTGCGAGCACCTCGCGGTCGCCGTCGCGTACCGAGGTCAGCAGTCCGCGGGAGTCGATTGCGACGCGCAATGTGCCGTTGTCGAGCAGGTAACCGCCATCGTCCGGGGTCACCGCGACCGGTGCCTTGGCCGACGACTGCGACCAAGCACCGAGCGCCGGCACGCCGTCGCGCGCGTGCGGCGCCGCGTTGAACGACAGCACAACGTCGCCGTCACCGGCGAGGGCATGCAGCGCCCTGCCGATGATGTCGTTCAATTCCGCCGCCACCGCTGCGTAGTTCTCGACCGCCTCGCGATGTACCCACTGGATGGACGAGCCGGGCAGGATGTCGTGGAACTGCTGCAGCAGCACGATCTTCCACAAGCGGTCGAGCGCTTCGAACGGGTATTCCATACTCCGGCGTACGGCAGCGGTGGCGCACCAGAGTTCGGCCTCGCGCAGCAGGTGCTCGCTGCGCCGGTTGCCCTGCTTGGTCTTGGCCTGCGACGTGTACGTGCCGCGGTGGTACTCGAGGTACATCTCGCCCGACCATACGGGGGCGTCCGGATACTCCTGCTGCGCGCGGGCGAAGAAGTCGGCCGGACGCTCGATGACGACGCGCGGCGAACCGTCCAGGTCGCGCAGGCGTTCCGCGCGGGCCAGCATCTCGCGGGTGGGCCCGCCGCCGCCGTCGCCGTGGCCGAACGGGACGAGCGACCCACTCGCCCCGGCCTTATCGGCGAAGTTGCGAGACGCATGGGCCAACTCGGCCCCCGTCAGCTCGCAGTTGTAGGTGTCGGCCGGCGGGAAGTGCGTGAAGATCCGCGTACCGTCGATGCCCTCCCAGTAGAAGGTGTGGTGCGGGAACCGGTTCGTCTGGTTCCACGAGATCTTCTGGGTCAGGAACCATCGCGACCCGGACAGCGCGATGAGCTGCGGCAACGCGGCCGTGTAGCCGAACGAGTCCGGCAGCCAGACCTCTTCGGTCTCGACGCCGAACTCGTCGGCGAAGAACCGCTTGCCGTACGCGAACTGCCGGGCCAGCGCCTCGCCGCCGGGCATGTTCGTGTCGGACTCGACCCACATGCCGCCGACCGGCAGGAACTGCCCGGCCTTCACCTTGTCGGCAACGCGCGCGAAGACCTCGGGCCGGACCTCGCGCAACCACGCGAACTGCTGCGCGGACGACATCGCGTAACGCATCTCCGGATGCGCGTCCATGAGATCGGTGACGTTCGCCGTGGTTCTCGCGACCTTGCGGATCGTCTCGCGGACCGACCACAACCAGGCCGAGTCGATGTGCGCGTGCCCGACGGCGCTGACGCGATGAGCGCTGGCGCGGGCCGGCGCGTGGAATGCCTCGGTCAGTTCGGCGCGCGCGTCGGCCGCCTTGGCGGGCACGTCCTGCAGGTCGATCCGGTCGAGCGCGCGATCGATGACCCGCAGGATCTGCCACCGCCGCGGATCGCCGAGATCGAGTTCGGCTGCGAGTTGGCCGAGCACCTCGAGGTCCTGCACGAGTTCCCACACGGGCTGCTCGAACACCGCAAGCTCGACCCGCTCGAGTCGGTACAGCGGCTCGTGACCGGCAGTGGCGCGATCACCCAGCAGCGTCGGCCGAAAGTCGTTCTCGTCGTTGTTGATCATCGGGTTCGCCGCGGCCTCGACGTACAGCTCGACCGGCTCGCCGCCGCGGGCCGGATCGCCGACGCGAACCCATCGGGTGTGCGGGTTGAGCCCTTTCACCGGCGACCCGTCCGGACGGTAGACGAGTCCCTCGGCGTGAAAGCCCGTGAAGCCAGACTGGAAGCCGATGTCGATGACGGCCTCAACGGTCAAGCCGGCCCACTGCGCGGGCACCTCGCCCGTGACCCGGAACCACGTGGTGTTCCACGGCGGCCCCCACCGATCACCCACGCGGGCGGGCGCGTACACCGCCTGCAGCCCTTCGGCGACGGGCACCGGCTCGCCGGGTGCCGCCCACATCGCCACGTCCAGGTCGGCGCGGGCCGAGTAGACGGCCGGCCTGATCCGGCCGAGCGTGCGGTCCAACCGCTGCTCGATGAGTACGTGATCGTCATGCATCGCAAGATCCTTCGGTCAGGCCGCAATGGAAAGCACAGTACGGTCGTCGGACTCGAGCAGGTGTGGCTCGGGATGGCCGGCGAAGCCGGCCCGTTCGCCGCGCACCGGGGTGCGGCGCCCGTCCGGGCAGACCAGCATGGCGCCGTCGGCATCAAGCGCAGTCAACTCGTCGCCTATGCGCAGAAGAAGCGGCCCGCCGTAGCCCGCGCTGATCGCCGTGCGGCCCGCGGCCAGCCCGCCCAGCACGTCGCCGTCGGCACAGGCGACCCACGTCGTTGGACTGCCCGGCGCCGCATCGGACCCCGGACGGTGCCAGTCGCTGCCGCCGACCGGAGTCGGGGTACCTGCGGCCTGCCACCACGCGAGCGGGCCACCATCGCGACGGTCGTACCAGGACGAGTGCCAGATCTCGGCCAGCGACGGGCGTCCGCGCATCGGCTGGCGCCAGGCGCAGTCGTACCCGATCGGGTGGTTGATCGAGAGCAGCCCGCCGCGCGCGGACGTCTCGGCAAGCCAGTCGTCGGCCGGCGCCCGGAAGTCGACCCAGCCGATGTCGCCGAACGCGTTCGCATGCCCGGACGCCGTGGTGACTTCCTGCCCGGGTATCAGCACGATGCCCAAACGTGTTGCGACGGCGGGCAGTTCGGCATGGTGGCTGACCGTGTTGTGGTCCGTCACCGCGAGAAAGTCCAGCCGGTTGCCGACCGCCAGCGCCGCCAGCTCGGCGACCGTCAGCACGCCGTCGGAATGAACGGTGTGCGCGTGCAGATCGCCGGCCAGCCACTGCAGGCCGTCAGCCGACGGGAGTTCACGGCGCGGCGCGCGCTCCGCCAACGACGGTGGCGACGGCGCGGTGGGCACCTCGACCGCTTCGAAGGCGACCGTCACCGTGTACTCGACACCGGAGGCATCCAGCCGGTGCAGGCCCAGCACGACCGACCATTCCCCGGCCGGTACCCCTCGCGAGACATAGCCCGGCGTCGCGGCCGCCGGGCCGATCAGGACGTGGTCGCGGGCGCCGCCCGACCAGCCCCGCCAGCCGATCGGATCGATGCAACCCAGATCGAGCACGCCGGCCGAGCGCTCGTAGGCGAGCTCGATCCGCACGCCGGCGCAGCCGGGCGGCACCTCGAAGGGCAGGTACTGATAGACGGACGCCGCACGGTCGGCCGGCATCCACCGGCCGCTAAAGCTGATCACTCGATGAGCTCGCCGTCTTCGCCGCGGTAGAGCAGCGCGCGGCCCCTCGCCGGTTGCATCCAGACAGTGGCGCCGATCGGCGGCTCGTCGGCCTCGGGCACGACTGCGCCGAGCGACTGCTCGCCCGCCTCGACTGTGACCAGCACGCTGACGCCGAGGTTCTCGACCGTCGCCACGGTGCCGCGCACCGCGCCGTGCGTCTCGGTGGTGGACAGGGCCAGGTACTCCGGGCGCACGCCGTAGACGACATCGTCGCCATTGCCCACCTGCGACCCGAACTCATCCGGCACGGGCAGGGTGAAACCGCCGAGATCCAGCGCGCCCTCGCGCACCTGGGCATCGATCAGGTTCATCGGCGTCGCACCGATGAAGTTCGCGACGAACGTATTCGCCGGACGCTGGAACACCGCCCGGGGCGTGCCCACCTGCCGGATCCGGCCGGCATCCATCACCGCCATCCGGTCGGCCATGGCCAGCGCCTCGGCCTGGTCGTGTGTGACGAAAACTGTTGTGACGCCGAGGGATTGCTGCAGCTTCTTGAGGAACGTCCGGGCCTCGAGGCGCAGCCGCGCGTCGAGGTTGGACAGCGGCTCGTCGAAGAGGAACACGCGAGGATGCCCCGCGATCGCGCGAGCCAACGCCGCACGCTGCTGCTGCCCGCCGGACAGTTGCGCCGGGCGGCGCTCGAGCAGTTCGCCGAGGCTCAGGCCATTCGCCGTGTCGGCTGCCCGCGCGCTGCGTTCGGCCTTGCCGACGCCCTTGATGCGCAGCGGATACGCAATGTTCTGGCTCACCGTCATGTGCGGGAACAGCGCGTAGTCCTGGAACACCATTGCCACGTCGCGATCACCGGGCGAGCGCGTGGTGACGTCCTCACCGCCGATGAACAGCTTGCCCGCGGTTGCCGTCTCGAGGCCGGCCAGGGTGCGCAGCAGCGTCGTCTTGCCACAGCCGGACGGGCCGAGCAGCGCGAAGAACTCGCCGTCGGTGATCGTGAGGTCGACGCCGTCAACGGCCCGCACCCCGTTGCCGTATTCCTTCACCAGGGCATGCAGCTCGACATCGGCCGCCCGGCCCCCCGATTGTGCAACCCTCGGCGTCGGGAGGACGCCGAGAGTTGCACGATCGGAACTGTTTGCCTCAGACATCAGCCTTTGATGCCTCCTTGGAAGGAGAAGCCGTACCGCCGGTTGACGAGCAGGTAGAGCACCACGACCGGCACCGAGTACACGAGCGCGAACGTGGAGATCAGGGCGAGGTCAGGCTGGCCGCCCTGGTCGTAGAACGTGTACATGACGACGGCGGCCGGCTGGCGATCGGGGTTGCTGAGCAGGATGTAGGGGATCAGGAAGTTGCCCCAGACCTGCACCAGCGACCAGACTCCGATCGTCGCCACACCCGGACGGATCAGCGGCAGCACGATATGACGCAGGATCTGGCCCGGCGATGCCCCGAACACGCGCGCCGACTCCTCGTACGAGCGAGGGATGGAGTCGACGAAGTCCTTCAGCATGAACACCGCCGCCGGCAGCAGGCCACCGCTGAGCACGAGTACCACGGCGAACTGCTTGTCGAGCAGGTTCAACTGGTACAGCATCAGGAAGAGCGGCACCATCGCCGCCGTCCCCGTGACGATCGACGACAGCAACAGCAGTGCGTACAGCAACTGATCGCGCCCGGGAATGCGCACGCGGCTCAGCGCGTACGACGCCAGTGCGGCGAGCACCATGACCGCGATCGCCGAGCCCCCGGCCAGGTACACCGAGTTCTTCAGCGACCGGAACACCTCCGGGTTGTGCAGCAGCTTGTCGAAGTTGTGCAGCGAGAGCCCCGACACCGTCGCCCGATACGACGGGTTCTTCGAGAACGGGGTGAGCGCGAGCCACAGCAACGGCAGCGCGAAGAACACCGTCGCGAGACACACCGCGACGTACACGCCGATGCGCGAAACCACCTGCCGCACCGTGGCATCGCGCAGTACCGCGGGCGCGCTCATCGCTTGGCCCCCCGCAGGAAACGGATGTAGGCCACGGCGATCACGAGGTTGGCCAGCAGGAGCAGCAACGAGAACGCCGAGCCGTAGCCAAGGCGTTGCTGGCCCAGGATCGCGGTCTTGTAGATGAACACCGGCAGCGTCTGCGACTTGTTGTCGGGCCCGCCGCCGGTGAGCAGGTAGGGCGTGAAGTCGTTGAACGTCCAGAGCGTGATCAGCAGCGTGTTGGTGAGCACGTGCCGGCGGATGGTCGGCAGCACGACGTCACGCAACTGCTGCCACGGGCGGGCACCGGACAGGCGCGCCACCTCCAGCTGCGATGCAGGCACAGTGTTGAGCGCCGCGGAGTACAGCAGCATCGAGAACGCGGTTCCCCGCCAGATGTTGAAGATGATGATCACCGCCATCGGGTGATCGATCGTCCAGGACGTCCCGGTGGTGTGCAGGATCGCGTTGAGCGTGCCGTTCTGGCGGTCCAGCAGCGCCTGCCACAGGAACGCGACGACCGAGCCCGGCAGGATCCAGGCCAGCAGCACGAGCACGTTGAGCAGACCGCGCACCCAGGCGTGCGCCGAACGGAAGTACCAGGCGAGCAGGAACCCGAGCACGTTCTGGCCGAGTACGGCGGAGAACCCGACGTAGAGCAGCGTCAGGAACAGCGCCTTGGTGAACAGCGGGTCGCGCAGCGCGTCACTGTAGTTGCGCAGCCCGACGAACTCGGGCGCCTGCGCGGTCTTCCCGGCCAGGCTGTAGTCGAGCAGGCCGAGGTAGAGCGTCCAGATCGCCGGGAACACCAGGAACACGGCGACCAGGACGAGTGCCGGCGCAGCGAATGCGCCGGCCCGCCACCGACCCAGCCCGGCGACGTCCGGGTCCCGCTTCGTGCGTTGCGGGACCGCTATGTCGACCGTTACGGCGTCAGCCGCCGGTTTCAACGTTGGCTGCGCCACCGACCGCCTTCTCCAGACTCGACTGGTAGGTCTTCGCGGCCGCCTGCGCGCTCTTGCCGCCGACGACGTCCGCGGTCGCCTGCTGCAACGCCAGCGACACCGCGTCGTAGTTCTCGTCGGACGGGCGGTACACCGTGATCGGCAGCACCTTGGTGGAGATGAACGTCAGGAGCGGATCGCCGGTCAAGGTCGCGCCGTTCACATCGGTGCGGGCCGAGATGCGGATGTTGTTCTTCGACAGCTGCTCCTGCGAGGCGGCCGACTGCATGTAGGTGAGCAGATCCCACGCCTGCTGCGGGTACTTCGTGCCGGGAGCGGGCAACCAGTTCGTGCCACCGGAGACACTGACGAAGTCCTGGCCGTTGGTGCCCATGCCGGGCTTCTCGGCGGGGATCAGTGCGTAGCCGACGGTGGTGTTGCGGTCGGTCATGGCGGTGGTGTTACAGATCGACTTGTCCGGGCAGATGATCGAGCGCCACAGGTAGTCGCTCTCCATGAGGATGCCGATCTTGCCTTTGGAGAACTCGGCGAACGACTCGTCGCGGCCGGACTGATCCTGTTGCAGCTTCGGATCGCCGAGCCCGCCGCCGTAGATCTTGCGGTAGAAGTCGAGGACGGCGCTGACCTGCGCGGTGGCACCCTGCCACTTCTTGGACGTCTCGTCGAAGAGCGGCTTGCCGGTGCCGGCGAGCAGCGGTAGGAATCCCTGCGCGGTCGTGGCCTCGCCCATCGGGGTGCCCGCGTTGATCTGGATCGGGTCGACGCCCGGCACCTTCTTCAGCGCCTGCCCCGCCGCGATGATGTCGTCCCACGACTTGGGCTGCCAGTTGGCCGGCAGCCCGGCCTGCGCGAACAGCTTCTTGTTGAAGTAGAGGACCCGCCCGTCGGTGCCGTTCGGGATGCCGTAGAGCTGGCCCTGGTAGGTCGCATTCTGCTGGACGGCCTTGGAGATCTGCCCCCAACCGTCCCAGCTCGCGGCACTCGGGCCGACAACGTCCTTCAACGGCTTGACGTAGCCCGCGCCGGCCAGTTCGCCGAGCCAGATGCCGTCGGCGGCGAAGACGTCGGCGCCGTTGCCCGCCTTGAGGTTCAGCTCGAGCTTGGTCTTGTACTGCTCGTCGGCCACGCCCGAACCGTTGAACTTGACGCTGGCGTCGACGCCCTTGGACTTCTCCATCGCGACGAAGCCGGGGATGACGACCTTCGTGATCCACTCGGCCTCGGCGTCGTTCTTGCCGCCCGCGACGTCGTTGGCGGTGATGGTCAGGCTGACCTTCTTGGCGCTGACGTTCTTGGTCGGGTTGCTCTTCGTCTTCTTGCCGCTGACGCATCCGGACAGCAACAAGGTGACGACTGCGGTACAGGCGAGGATGGTGCTGGCGGGGCGATGAGGCCGCATGTCGTTACCTCCACAGGCGCAACGCGGCGAGTGCCGCATATCCACCTTGTCATGCGGTAGACGACATGGTGCAGACGGGGTGGCTTAGGCGCATACGGGCGGCCCCGTGACGGGTCAGCAGGCGCAGGTGACGCCCGGCGGAGCGGTCAGCGGATCCGGCTCAGCGCGGCGCACTCCGGCGTCGGTCTCGACCGCGAAGCCCTCGCGCGTCCAGTACTCGAACCCGCCCAGCATCTCCTTGACCCGGTAGCCGAGCTTGGCGAACTCGTGCGCGGCACGCGTCGCGCCGTTGCAGCCCGGACCCCAGCAGTAGGTCACGACCCGGGTGCCGACCGGGATCTCGACGAGCGCCCGCTCGGCGATCTCGTCGGTGGGCAGGTGTTTGGCACCGGGAACGCGGCCCTGCGCCCAGCCCGCCAGGCCACGCGAGTCGACCAGGACGAAGTCGTCGCCGGCCTCGAGGGCGGCATAGACGTCCGAGACGTCGGTCTCGAAGGCGAGCTTGGTGGCGAGGTAAGCGACTGCAGTTGTTGTCATGCCGTAGACGGTATGGCGGCCGATGGCCCGCCGACACCACCATTCCACGGCGATCGAGACTTGTCGCCGGTGATTCCACGGTATGTTGCCGACATGGCCGCGACACTCGACAGCACCGACTGGGCCCTGCTCACCGAGCTGCAACGCAACGCCCGGGCGAGCGTCGCCGAACTCTCCCGCGCAGTCTCGATGTCGGCGAGCGCAGTCACCGAGCGGATGCGCCGCCTGGAGCAATCGGGCGTCCTGCGCGGCTACCGCGCCGAACTCGACCTGGACGCCCTCGGGTACCCGGTGCTCGCGTTCGTCCGGTTGAAGTACCCGCATGGCAACTACAAACCGTTCCACGACCTCACGGCGAAACGCCCGGAGATTCTCGAGGCGTATCACGTAACCGGCGACGACTGCTTCGTGATCAAGGTGGCCGCGCGGACGATGGCCCACCTGGAAGAAGTGGTCGGAGCGATCGCGGGTCTCGGCAGCGTCAGCACAAGCGTCGTCTACTCGACGACGCTGGCCGGCCGGGTACTCACCGGCCCCGGCGCCCGTCAGGGCAGATCGAACGGCGGCGGCGCGTCGGCGTAGGTGGTGCCGCAGACGCAGTCGCCCTGCGCGGCGGGCAGTCGCTCGACCGTGGCCACGAGCAAGTCACGCAGCCGCGGCAGGTTGGCCGCGAACTGCTCGAGCACCTCGGCGTGCGTCACGCCGGTTCCCGCCTCGACGCCGGCGTCCAGGTCGGTCACCAGAGCCAGCGTCGTGTAGCACAGGGCCAGTTCCCGGGCCAGCGCGGCTTCGGGCATAGCGGTCATGCCGATGATCGCCCAGCTGTTGCGCTGGTACTCGAGCGACTCGGCCCGGGTCGAGAAGCGGGGCCCGTTGATGACGACGAGCGCGCCTCCGTCGGTGACCTCGATGCCCGCGTCCTGCCCACCGGCCAAGGCCGCGGCCCGGCCACGCGCGCAGTAGGGATCGGCGAAGCTCGCATGCGCGACGCCGACCCCGCCGCCGAAAAGCGTGTGGTCACGTCCGTGGGTGCGGTCGACGATCTGGTCGGGCACGACGAGACTGCCGGGCCCGAGGTCGGGCCGAAGCGACCCGACCGCCGAGAGCGACACGATCTGCCGCACGCCCACCCACCGCAGTGCCCAGAGATTGGCGCGATAGGGAACCACGTGCGGGGCGAAGCGATGGTCGGTGCCGTGCCTGGGCACGAACGCGATCTGCCGGCCGGCCAGGGCACCCACCGTGATCGGGGCGCTCGGTTCGCCGTCGGGAGTCGAGACCGTAACCGCCTGCGCGCCGTCGAGCAGTGAGTAGAACCCGGAGCCGCCGATTACGCCGATATCGGCGTGTTTGGATGTCGCGTGCACGAGCAGACGGTAGCGGTGCCGGCCCGCTGGGCCATCCGAGCGGTCGTGAGCTAGCCGTGAGCATTTCAACTTGCACATTAACCAAACATGTAGATGATTGGCGCTGAACCGGAGCACGGGACCCCCGACCTGCGCTCCGGTTCGCCATGTCCACACTCATTCGGCAGCACACGAACCCGAACACAACGCTGACAATTTCCCGGCCGCACGTTCACACCACAGGCGCAGGCTCAAGCGGTAACCGAACGAGCCAATAGGAGAAACGCCATGTGGATGAAAGTCGCCACCGCCGGAAGCGTCGGCGCGATCATCGTCGGAGCGGGCGTCGCGGCCCTTGCCTACAGCGGGTCATCGAACGGAGCCGCACCGAACGGGCCCGCCGCTGCGCCACCCAACGCCCCGGCCACCCAGTCCGTCGACGCGCTGCTCGACGTAGCCGGGCCCGCCGCCGAGCAGGGCCTCGGCCGGCGCGGACGCATCGCGCTTCGCCACTTCGAACACGCCGAATGGGTCTCGCGCAACGGGGCCACCGACGTCACGCACGACGCCATCAAAGGCAAGGTTTCCTCGGTCAGCGCCAGCACGATAGCGGTCAAGGCGACCGACGGGTTCACCCTTACCTTCGGCGTTGGTTCGGACACCAAGGTGGTGCTGCGCGAGGGCGGTAAGGGCTCGGCCAAGAAGGGCGCGATCGCCAACGTCAAGTCCGGCGACACCGTGCTCGTTACCGGGACGAAGAGCGGATCGACGCTCACCGCCAAGCACGTCGTCGACGCGGGGAGCTGAGCGGGCGTCGGACGGGCGATCTTCCTGCCCCTCGCACGCCGTCGCGCGCACAGGGGCAGGAAGATCCATTTCAGGGCCTAACATCGGCAGCATGCAGCGCAGGCACTACGAGCCCGAGCACGAGGCGTTCGCCGACTCCGTGCGCACCTTCCTCGACAAGGAGGTCGTGCCGCACTACCTGGACTGGGAACGCGACGGCATCACCCCGCGCGAGGTGTTCGCAGCCGCCGGGCGTAGCGGCTTTCTCGGCATGGCGATCCCGCAGCAGTACGGCGGCGGCGGCATCGACGACTTCCGGTTCAACCAGGCGCTGGGCGAGCAGGTCTCCTACGCCGCGGTCACCGGCACGGGCCTTGGCCTCACCCTGCACAACGACATCTGCCTGCCGTACTTCCTGTCGTACTGCAACGAGGAGCAGAAGCGGCGCTGGCTGCCCGGCATCGCCTCGGGCGAACTGATCACGGCGGTCGCCATGACCGAGCCGGGCGCCGGTTCGGACCTCTCGGGAATCCGCACCGGCGCGGTCCGGCAGGGCGAGGACTACATCGTCAACGGCGCCAAGACGTTCATCACCAACGGCATCAATGCCGACCTGGTCATCACCGCCGTGCGCACGTCCGAAGAACGCCATCGCGGGCTCACGTTGCTCATCCTCGAGCGGGGCATGCCCGGATTCGAACGAGGGCGCAACCTCTCGAAGATCGGGATGCACTCGCAGGACACCGCCGAGCTGTCGTTCAGCGACGTTCGCGTTCCGGTCACCAACCGGCTCGGCGACGAAGGAGCAGGCTTCGGCCAGCTCGTCGCCAAACTCCCGCAGGAGCGGCTCTCGATCGCCGTGGCCGGTATCTCGGCGGCTCGCGCGGCATTCGACGAGACGGTGCGCTACGTCCGCGAGCGCAAGGCGTTCGGCACCTCGATCGGCTCGTTCCAGAACTCCAAGTTCGTGCTCGCCGAGATCGCGACCGAGATCGACGTAGCGCAGGCCTTCGTCGATCTGTGCGTGCGGGCTCTGGCCGACCACATGCTCAGCGCCGAGGACGCCGCCAAGGCCAAGTGGTGGTGCACCGAACTGCAGGGCCGGGTGGTCGACCGGTGCGTGCAGTTGCACGGCGGATACGGCTACATGCTCGAATACCCGATCGCGCGCGCGTACGCCGACGCACGGGTCACTCGCATCTACGGCGGCGCCACCGAGATCATGAAGGAGATCATCGGCCGCTCGCTCGAGCTCTGATGCGCTTCGTCCTCGCGTCCGCGTCGCCGGCGCGGCTGGCCACGCTCCGAGCTGCCGGTATCGAGCCCGAGGTTCTCGTCAGTGGCGTCGACGAGTCGAGCATCACCGCTCCCGACACAGCGACGCTCGTCGAACAACTGGCCGGGGCAAAGGCGCGCGCGGCGAGTCAGCGCATCGAGGGCCAGGCACTCGTGCTCGGCTGCGACTCGATGCTCGAACTCGAGCAGGAGACGCTGGGCAAGCCGTCCTCGCGCGATGAGGCGGTGGCCCGCTGGCGCCGGATGCAGGGACGTTCGGGCGTGCTGCACACCGGCCACGTACTGATCGCCGCGGCGGACGGGGTGGCGCAGACGCACCTCGCGGCGGTCGCGTCGACCAGGGTGCACTTCGCCAAGATCTCCGACGACGAGCTCAATGCCTATGTCGGAACGGGTGAACCGCTCGGTGTTGCCGGGGCATTCACCATCGACGGCCTCGGCGGGTGGTTCATCGACTCCATCGGCGGCGACCACCACAACGTCGTCGGGCTGTCGCTGCCGCTGCTGCGGCGGATGCTGCGCCGACTGGGCCTGTCGCTCGCCGATCTGGGATGGCCACGGGCGCTCGGAGCGCTCGAGCCCGGCCAGGCAAGCGAGTAGGCGACCGCCCTCCCCCAGGACGGGCGGCCGCCCACTCACGTATCGGATCAGGCTGCCGAGCTGAAGGCGCCTGTCCCGTTCGGGGTGCCGAGCCCGGTGGGACCATCCCAGCCTGGACCCGCGTTGCACAGCTGATGCACGCTGCAACTGCCGTTACTGCCCGAGGTGACGTCATTGAGCGAGCCCGTCGCCGCGTAGGGGTACGCGTTCGGCGAGTCGGAGCCGCCCGGCGCTCCGGCAAGTGCGTACACCGAGGCGATGACCGGCGCCGCCACGCTCGTCCCGCCGAACACGTTCCAGCCCTGCTCCTGATAGGTGTCATAGACCGCGACACCGGTGTTCGGGTCGGCAACCGCCGAGACGTCGGCCTCCGCGCGGTTGGCGCAGCCGGTGTCGACGCTCGCCTGGAACGGCGGCTTCGGGACGTCGGCCGAGCAGCCGCTGCCCGCGCCGTTCCACGCCGTCTCGCTCCAGCCTCGCTGGCTCGAGTCCTTGTTCAGCGCGCTGCCACCTACGGCGGTGACGTGTGCACCGGTGGCCGGGTAGGACGCGCCGTAGCCGCTGTCGCCGCTGCTGGCCGTGATCGCCACACCGGGATGGGTGAAGTACCGGCTGTCGTAGCTGTTCTCCGAGCCGTCCTCACCGCCGCCGTAGCTGTTCGAGACGAACTTCGCACCGAGCGATACGGCGGTGTTCACGCCCGTCCCGAGGTCTTCGATGGAGGGCTGGTCGGCCTCGACGAGAAGGATGTGGCAACTCGGGCAGATCGCCGAGACCATGTCGACGTCCAGGGAGATCTCACCGGCCCAGCCGGCGTCGGGCGCGGGCAGTGGCGAGGCCTGGCCGTTCTCGTTGACCTTCGAGAAGCAGCCGTTCGCTGTGGTGCATGCGGGCAGGCCGTAGGTCGAGCGGTAGGTCGCGAGGTCGGATTCCGCGTTCGGGTCGTCCTGCGCGTCGACGATCGCTACGGTCTGACCGCTGCCGCCAGAGGACGGCAATGCGTACGCGCTGTGCAGGTCGGCCGGACCGTAACCGCTCGGCGCGGCAGCGGCCGCATTCGGCTGGACCGGGTTCGTGTGCCGCAGCGCCATGCACGATGCGAATCCGTGCTTCGGCGTCGCCGAACACAGCCGCGCCACGTGGTTCGCTGCGGGAGCTGCGCCGGCCTGCTGGCCGACAACGACGACGCCCGCCAGTCCGAGGACCGCCGCGCCGGCTCCCGCGAGGGCAATCAGCCCTCGGCTCGTGATCCGCACGTGCTACCTCCTTGGGGTGAATGAGGCGTCTCGTCCCCTCCGACGCCCCACGTTGCCAGCGCGCGCGCCCGCGGCGGAACCGTCTCGGGCTGTCAGGAATCGGAATGACTACTTCCTGACTAATACCCGTGATTCGGTCAAATCGCCGTCTCGGGGGGGCCACAGCAGGTCACCGGGCAGATGCGGTGGCCCGGCCTCGGGGGCGGCGGGGGGCCTCGGGAGGCCCCGGCGCCTTGATTGGCCCCGGCGCCTCGATGGCCCCGGCGGCTTGATGGCCCCGGCGGCTTGATGGCCCCGGCGGCTTGATGGCCACGGCGGCCTCTTGATCATCTCTGCTGGAACCGCGTTGCCTGGCATGTTGGGCAGAGATGATCACGAACGCCACGGCGCCGGAGTCGTCTCAGCACCCAAAGTCGCCTCGCGTTGTTACCGGCCCACCCCGCCTTGATCATCTCTGCTGGAACCGCGTTGCCTGGCAGATTGAGCAGAGATGATCACGAATTCTGGACGGGCGCCCGCGGCTGAGCGATCAGCCGGACCTGAGCGGTCCGCCACCCTGAGCGGTCCGCCACCCCTGAGCGGTCCGCCACCCTGAGCGGTCCGCCACCCTGAGCGGTCCGCCACCCTGAGCGGTCCGCCACCCTGAGCGGTCCGCCACCCCTGAGCGGTCAGCCATCCCTGCGTCGGGTGGGCGGGCAGCCTGCATCAGCGCCGGACTGAGCGGTCAGCTACCCCTGCGTCAGGTGCGCGCGCAGCCCGCATCAGCGCGGCTGAGCGGTCAGCCACCCCTGAGTCAGCGCAGCAGTCAGTCCGCGTCGCGCCTCAGCGCCGCCAGGCGTCCGCGCCGCCAGCGCTCATACGTGCTGTCGGCGACGGCTGGATATTCGGCCAGCGCCGCCACCACGGCGGCCAGTTCCTCGACGGTCGCGTTACCGCGGATCTCGATCGCCGGCCCCGTGCCGCCTGTGCCGCTCGTGCCGTCAGCGCCGTTCTCGTTGAGTGGTGCGTTGCGGCTTGAGTGGTGCGTTGTATCGCACCACTCAACGAGATTCGCACCACTCAACGAGATGGGGCGCGGGGCGGCGCTCACGTCGCGGGGGCGCGGGGCGGCGCTCACGTCGGGGGGACGCCGTGACGCTTGGCCGCCAGATGCCGGGACTTGCCGACCAGCACCCGATAGCGGTTCACCAGTTCCTCGCGCAGTTCGCTCGGGTTGATGACGGCGTCGATCACGAGGTCGGCGGCGAGACGCATGAGGTCGACGTGCTGCTCGTACTCGGCCCGCTTCTCGGCAATGAAGTCCCGCCGGGCGTCCTCGTCTTCGATCTCGGCGATCTTGCCGGCGTAGACGGCATTCACCGCAGCCTGTGGGCCCATCACGGCGATCTTCGCGGTGGGCAATGCGATGCAGGCATCGGGCATGAAGCCGGGCCCGGCCATCGCGTACAGCCCAGCGCCATATGCTTTTCGGGCGATCACCGAGATCTGCGGCACGGTCGCCTCGGCGACCGCAGTGATCATCTTCGCCCCGTGGCGGATGATGCCCTGCCGCTCGACCGCGCTTCCGATCATGAAGCCGGGGACGTCAGCCAGGTAGAGCAAGGGCACGTTGAACGCGTCGCACAGCCAGATGAACCGGGCCGCCTTGTCGGCCGAGTCGACGAACAGGACACCCCCGCGCACCGCGCTGTTGTTGGCGACGACCCCGACCGGCCGCCCGTCGATACGGCCGAAGCCGGTGATCAGCTCGGCGGCGAAGAGCGGCTTGACCTCGAAGAACGAGTCGGCGTCGATCAGACCGTCGATGATCTCGTGCATGTCGAAGGGCACCTGCTCCTCGGCGGGCACGGCATCGTCGGCGAGCGCCACGGACGGCGCATCCGCGCGCACGTCGGGCGGTTGCTCGCGCCAGCAGGTGGGCAGGTAGGCGAAGAACAGCCGCGCCTGCTCGATCGCGTCCTCGTCATCGACGGCCAGGTTGTCGCCGCATCCGGAGATCGTGGCGTGCATGCGCGCGCCGCCCATCTCCTCCAGGCTGACCTTCTCGCCGACGACCATCTCGGCCATGCGGGGCGAGCCGAGATACATCGACGCGTTGCCCTCGACCATGATCACGATGTCGCAGAAGGACGGGATGTAGGCGCCACCCGCGGCGGACGGCCCGAACAGGCAGCAGATCTGCGGCACCTTGCCTGACAGCGCCACCTGGTTGTGGAAGATCCGACCGGCGCCGCGGCGGCCCGGGAACAGCGCCACCTGGTCGGTGATGCGCGCTCCGGCCGAGTCGATGAGCCAGAAGATCGGCAGTTCCTCGGCCAGCGCGCGCTCGGTGACCCGGATGATCTTCTCGACGGTGCGCGCGCCCCACGAGCCGGCCTTGACGGTGGGGTCGTTGGCGACGACCAGGGCCGGGCGGCCGTCGACAAGGCCTTGGCCCGTGACCACACCGTCGGCCGGCAGGCCGGTGGCATTCGCGTTGGCGAGTTGGCCGTCCTCGACGAACGTGCCGTCGTCGAGGAGCAGCGCGATCCGGTCGCGGACGTAGAGCTTGTGCTGCGCGGCCAGCTTGGCGGCGGCCTTCTCCGGCGGGGCGAGGGTGGCCTCGCGCGCCGCGGCGACCTCCTTGGCAGTCACGTCGCCTCCCTGTTCAGCCGGCGGTCATGCGACGGGGAGGCCGAGGCCGCGGGCGATCAGGATCCGCTGTACCTCGGAGGTGCCCTCACCGATCTCGAGGATCTTGGCATCCCGGTAGAAGCGGGCGACCGGGTAGTCCTCCATGAAGCCGTAACCGCCGAAGATCTGGGTGGCCGCACGAGTGGCGGCAACCGCGGCCTCGGACGAGTAGAGCTTGGCCCGCGCCGCGGCCTGCTTGATCTCGGCGGCCGGGCGGCCCGTGTCGCGCAGCCAGGCGGCCTTGTAGGTGAGCAGGCGCGCCGCCTCGACGGCGACGGACAGGTCGCTGATGGCGAAGGCGACCGCCTGCCGCGAGCCGATCGGCGCGCCGAACGTGTGCCGCTCCTTGGCGTAACGCAGCGACTCGTCCAGGCACGCCTGCACCAGCCCGACGGCCAGCGCCGAGATCGCGATGCGCCCGTCGTCGAGGACAGCCAGGAACTGGCGGAAGCCCGCACCCCGCTCGCCCAGCAGGTTGGCCTCGGGCACCCGGCAGTCGGCGAAGGTCAGCCCGTGGGTGTCGGAGATGTGCCAGCCGAGCTTTTCGTAGGGCGGCTCGACGGTGAAGCCCGGCGTTCCGGACGGGACGATGATCGCCGAGATATCGTGCGGACCGGTGCGTGCGGTCACCGTGACCAGGGACGTGATGGCCGTGCCGGAGTTGGTGATGAACGCCTTGGCGCCGTTGATCACCCACTCGCCGTCGACGAGTTCGGCGCGGGTCTTGGTGGCGCCTGCGTCCGAGCCCGCCTCGGACTCGGTGAGCCCGAAACCGGCCAGCGCGCGGCCGGCCACCAGATCGGGCAGCCAGTGCTGCTTCTGCTCCTCGGTGCCGAACGTCAGGATCGGGTTGATGCCGAGGCCCATGCCGGCCTCGAGCGTGATGCCGAGCGACTGGTCGACCCGGCCGAGTTCCTCGATTGCCACGCATACCGAGGTGAAGTCGCCGCCGCTGCCGCCGTACTGCTCGGGCACCGCGAGGCCGAACAGGCCGAGCTCGCCCATCTTGATGACCACGTCGACCGGGAAGTGATGCTCGCGATCCCAGCGCGCGACGTGCGGGGCAACCTCGCCTTCGGCGAAATCGCGGACCACCTTTCGGAACAGCTCGTGCTCCTCGGACAGCTCGAACATCGACCGGCTCCTTGCGCTTGATTGCCTTGACGTTTACGTCAACGTAAAGCACGATAGCCCAGTGACCGCGACGAGGGAAGCCCGAAAGGCGACCACCGACCGGCAGGCCGCCAGCCGCAGTTGGACCGTCGGCGAACTGGCCGACGATCTTGGCGTCACCACACGCACGCTGCGCTTCTACGAGGCCGAAGGTCTGATCACGCCGAAGCGGTCCGGAACAAACCGGGTATACAGTCCCCGCGACCGCGCACGGCTCAAGCTCATCCTGCGCGGCAAGCGCTTCGGCATGACCCTCGCCGAGATCCGCGAGATCGTCGACATGTACGACGGGGCGGCGTCGAGCGAGCGGCGCCAGCTGGAGAAGCTGCTCGTTCGCCTCGACGAGATCGCAGCCGACCTGCGCGCCCGGCAGGCCGATCTGCGCCGCACGCTCGGCGAGGTCACCGACGTGGCCGAGCAATGCCGTACCCGGCTGGCCGAGTTGGGCATCATGCCGTAAGGGGCGATACGTCCCACACGACGGGCAGCCAACCGTCGCGTGCCGGGTAATCTGCCGCCGTACTGCGCACACCGCACCCGACGACCCAAGCCAGGAGGCCGATCGTGCAGAAGGTGCTCATCGCCAACCGGGGTGAGATCGCCATCCGCGTAGCCCGCGCCTGCCGCGACGCCCGCTACACCTCAGTGGCGGTGTACGCCGAGCCCGACCGCGACGCGCTGCACGTCCGGATGGCCGACGAGGCGTACGCGCTCGGCGGCAACACGCCGGGCGAGTCGTACCTGTCGATCGAGAAGGTCATCGGCGCCGCCCGCCAGTCCGGTGCCGACGCGGTGCATCCCGGCTACGGCTTCCTGTCCGAGAACGCCGACTTCGCGCAGGCGGTGCTCGACGCCGGGCTGACCTGGATCGGACCCTCGCCGCAGTCCATCCGCGACCTCGGCGACAAGGTCACCGCCCGCCACATCGCCACGCGGGCCGGGGCGCCCCTCGTGCCCGGCACACCCGACCCGGTCGGCGGGCCGGACGAGGTTGTCGCGTTCGCCGAGCAGCACGGCCTGCCGGTCGCGATCAAGGCCGCGTTCGGCGGCGGCGGGCGCGGGCTCAAGGTCGCGCGCACGATGGAAGAGATCCCCGAGTTGTTCGCGAGCGCCGTACGCGAGGCGCAGACCGCGTTCGGACGGGGCGAGTGCTTCGTCGAGCGCTATCTCGACAAGCCGCGCCACGTCGAGGCGCAGGTGCTCGCCGACACGCACGGCAACGTCATCGTCGTCGGAACCCGTGACTGCTCGCTGCAGCGCCGCCACCAGAAGCTGGTCGAGGAGGCGCCCGCGCCGTTCCTGACCGACGCGCAGCGCACGCAGATCCACGAGAGCGCGAAGGCGATCTGCAAGGAGGCCGACTACCACGGCGCCGGCACGGTCGAGTACCTCGTCGGCCTGGACGGGACGGTGTCCTTTCTCGAGGTCAACACCAGGCTGCAGGTCGAGCACCCGGTCAGCGAGCAGACGACGGGCCTTGACCTCGTGCGCGAGCAGTTCCGCATCGCGTCCGGCGAGAAACTGCGCTTCACCAGCGATCCCGAGCCGCACGGGCACGCGTTCGAGTTCCGCATCAACGGCGAGGATCCCGGACGCGGGTTCCTGCCCGCGCCCGGAGTGGTAACGCGCTACGTCGAGCCGGCCGGGCCGGGCGTGCGCGTCGATTCCGGAATCGAGCCCGACTCCGTCATCGGTGGCGCGTTCGACTCCTTGCTGGCCAAACTCATCGTGTGGGGCGAGTCGCGCGACGAGGCGTTGGCGCGCTCGCGACGCGCGCTCGGTGAGATGGTCGTCGACGGCATGGCCACGGCACTGCCGTTCCACCGCGCCGTCGTGAGCGATCCCGCCTTCACCGCGCATCCGTTCACCGTCCACACGCGCTGGATCGAGACCGAGTTCGTCAACGACATCCCGCCGTTCACCGAGGCGGCCGAACTCCCCGACGACGCCGGCCCGCGCGAGACGATCGTGGTCGAGGTGGGTGGCAAGCGCCTGGAGGTGTCGCTCCCGGCCGGCATCGGCGTCGGAGGGGGCGGCGGCGCCAAGAAGGCCCCGCCCAAGCGCTCGGCCGGGCGCAAGTCGGGCGCTGCGGCCTCGGGCGACTCGCTCACCGCGCCGATGCAGGGCACCATCGTCAAGATCGCGGTGAACGACGGCGACACCGTCGCGGCCGGCGATCTCGTCGTCGTCCTGGAAGCCATGAAGATGGAGCAGCCGCTCAACGCGCACAAGGCGGGCACGATCGCAGGCCTGGGCGCCGAGGTCGGGGCCGTCGTCACGTCCGGTTCGGTGATCTGCGAGATCAAGGATTGACCGGACTGGTCGCCGACGGGCCGCCGATGCGCCGAACACCCAACGCGTTTCTCGATCCACCCGAGCCGCCGAACTGATCCGGCGGCGCGAGGACGCTTCTTACCAATTACGCTGCGCCGGGTTGCTCAGGTAGCACGATAGGGGCATGGCCACCAGGCGCCCGCCGCCGTGGCGTTGGCTGCTCTACGCCGTCGGTTTCGGGCTGCCCGAACGCTACGACGAGTGGGTGTTCCACGACCTCAACGATCGAGGCTGGCGTGTGCGCGAGGTCGCCCGGATCATGCTGCTACCGCTGCCGTTCATCGTCGGGGTGATGTTCCTGCCCGGCGACATCGGGCTTCGCCTGATGACCGCGTCGTTCCTCGTGGTCGGCCCGCTGTTCGTCGGCGCCGCGTACGTGAGCGAGTTTCGCGCCTACCGCCTGCGCCAGCACGGCTTGCTGCCGCCATCCGGTCCCGACCCGGACTGACACCGTCGGCGTAAATCGGGCGCGACCCGTCCAGCGGCTCGGTAAGGTCGCAGGACGCGGCGTCGACGGGCGTGACGAACTCCGAGCCGCGCGGCTGGTCACCGTGAACCGACCGCGAACGAGGCCGGCCGGCTGGCCGGCGAAGGTGTGGTGGCACCGCGAGCTACCCGATCGCCCACACCTCCCGGGCTAGACCGAGGAGGTGAATCGGATGCAACGCACGCTCAGCGCGTCGCTGGCCAGCCAACAGAACCGGCAAGCCCTCATCCAGGGATGGGTCCACAAACGACGCCGGCTGGCCACGGTCGGGTTTCTCATCGTTCGCGACCGCAGTGGCCTGGCTCAGGTCGTCGTCAGAGAAAACGCCACTCGCGACGCCATCGACGCACTGACCGAAGAGACGGTGGTCGAGGTCGCGGGCACCGTCACCGCGAACGACCAGGCGCCGGGCGGGTTCGAGCTGACCGACCCGCGTGTCTCCGCCCTGGGCCCACCCGCCGCGACGCCGCCGGTCGAGCTCTGGCGGCCGTCGCTGACGGCGGGCCTGCCCACGCTGCTCGACCACGCACCGGTTCTGTGGCGCCATCGCGCCCAGCAGGCCGTCTGGCGGCTGGCGCAGGCATCCCTGCGCGGGTTCCGCCGAGCCCTGGACGAGCGCGATTTCACCGAGATCCAGACGCCGAAGCTCGTCGGCAGCACGACGGAGTCCGGTGCCAACGTGTTCGCCGTCGACTACTTCGGTGGGCCGGCCTACCTTGCCCAATCGCCCCAGTTCTACAAACAGATGATGGTCGGCATATTCGAGCGCGTCTACGAGACCGGGCCGGTGTTCCGGGCCGAACCGCACGACACCGTGCGCCATCTGGCCGAGTACGTGTCACTCGACGTCGAACTCGGCTTCATCCGCGATCACCACGACGTCCTGGCCGTGTTGCGTGACGTACTGGCTGCCATGGTGGCCGAGATCCGGACGACGGCCGCGCACGCCGCGGACCTCGCCCACGCAAGGCTGCCGGTCGTGCCGGACGAGATACCGGTCGTTCATTTCCGGGACGCGTTGACGATGGTCGGCGCGGACCCGGACGAGCCCGACCTGGCCCCCGAGCACGAGCGCCGTCTCGGGCGCTGGGCGTCCGAGACGCACGGGTCGGATTTCCTTGCCGTCGAGGGATATCCGGCCAGTAAGCGTCCCTTCTACACCCAGCCGCAACCCGACGACCCGCGCTGGACCAACTCGTTCGACCTGCTCTTTCGCGGTGTCGAGTTGGTCACCGGTGGGCAGCGGCTGCACCGCTACGCCGACTACGAGCGGGCGCTGGCCGAGCGCGGCGAGACGACCGATGCCTACGCGGGATATCTGCAAGCCTTCGCGCACGGCATGCCGCCGCACGGCGGGTTCGCGGTCGGGCTGGAACGATGGACCGCGAGACTCGTCGGGGCCGACAACATCCGCTGGACAACGTTGTTCCCGCGGGATCTCCACCGGCTTACGCCCTGACCGATCCGACTGGAGGAAGCCTGTTCCGTGCTGGAGCCGCTTGGTCTGACCGGAACCGACGAGGCCGTGTACCTGTCCCTGCTCAAGGGGCAGGCCTCGTCGATCGAGGAACTCGTCCGTGAGATCGGCGCCGGGCCGCAACGCACCCGGGCGGCCGTAGCCCGGCTGAAGGAACTCGGCTTCGTGACGCACAGTCCGGGCTCCCCGGCGCGGTTGACACCGGTTCCGCCGGACCTGGCTGTGGGCACGCTCGTGGCACAACGCCGCCAGGAGTTCATCGACGTCGAGCGCGGCGCGCAGCAGCTTGCGGCCCAGTACCCGGAGGCATCGCGCACGCAGCCCGACGAGCTGATCGAGGTTGTCGTCGGGCGCCAGGCAGTTGAGGCCCGCTTCGCCCAGATGACTCAGCGGCTGGAGAAGGAGATGCTGGTGCTCGACCGGCCGCCGTACGCGCAGACCGTCTCCGAGGCGAACGTGCCCGAGATCGATGCGCTCACCCGGGGCGCGTCGGTGCGTGGCATCTACGCCCCCGAGGCGTTCGAGCTACCGGGCGCATTCCTGCAGGCCAGGCGAGCCGAGCAGGCCGGCGAGCAGGCCCGCGTGCATTCCGACGTCCCGATGAAACTCGTGGTCATCGACGCGAAGATCGCCCTGCTGCCGATGACCTCGCGGGGCGACGTCGAGTCCTCACTCGTCATGCACTCGCCGATGGTCGTGGCGGCGCTGGTGCGGCTGTTCGAGTTGCTGTGGCGGCAGGCCTGGCCGCTGTCCTGGTGGCGGCCCGACGCCCAGAACGACGAGCACATCGACCACGAACTGCTCGTGCTGCTCGGCACCGGCATGAAGGACGAGGCGATCGCGCGCGAACTCGGCATCAGCGTCCGGACGCTCGGGCGCCGGATGGCCGTCCTGCTCGAAGCGCTCGGCGCGCGCACCCGCTTTCAGGCCGGCCTGCAGGCCTCACGCCGCGCCTTCGAAGGCCGCTAGCTTTTCCGATCGTGCAACGTTCTGCGGCGCCAGGCCGTACCGAGTTGCATGATCGAGATCGCTGGCCAGGTTTCGCCATGACCTGAATCGGTCGCGATCATTGATTGTGAGCGGCGTTTTGCCGTCAGTACGGTCACGGCGATCTCGGTTGTCGACCGAACGGAATCTTCATGCGCTCGCTTCGTCGTTGGCGGTCTATCGGTGCGCCGGTAGCCGCTGTTGCTCTGCTCACCGGGCTCGCCACGGTGGCCAGCCCCGCTACCCCGGTGGCCGCCACTCCGGGCGGCCCGTCGTCACCCGCGCCGGGCGCCAACGCGCCCGCGGCGCAGTCGCCGACCGTCACCCTGATCACGGGCGATGTCGTGCGCCTCGACGCCGGCGCCGACGGCAAGCAGCACGCCATGGTGGTGAGTGCGGCCGATCCGCGCGGGGGCATCCACACGTTCACCTCGGGCGGCGAGGTGTACGTCGAGCCGGCGTCGGTGTCGCCGCTGCTCGCCAGCGGCATGCTCGACGAGCAACTGTTCAACGTGAGCAGCCTGGTCCGGCAGGGCTACAACGACGAGCGGCGCGACTCGCTGCCGCTGATCGTCTCCTACCGTGGCGGCGCGGCGGGGCTCGCGCCGAAGGCCGCGCCGGCCGGTTCACGCAAGCAGGGCGTACTCGCCAGCGCACACGCGATGGCGGTGACCGAGACCAAGAGCGAGGCGAAGAGCTTCTGGGCGGGCGTCTCCGGCGCGGCGGCCCGTCCCGCGCTGAGCGATGGCATAGCCAAGATCTGGCTGGACGCCCAGGTCCACGCCACCCTCGACCAGAGCGTGCCGCAGATCGGCGGGCCGGCGGCCTGGGCCCGCGGCTACGACGGCAAGGGCGTCAAGATCGCCGTGCTCGACAGCGGCATCGACGCCACGCACCCCGACTTCGCCGGCCGCATCGACGAAAGCCAGGACTTCACCGGCGCCGGCGACACGGTCGACCGCGCCGGGCATGGCACCCACGTGGCCTCGATCGCGGCCGGCACCGGAGCCGCCTCCGACGGCCGGTACCGGGGCGTCGCGCCGGCGTCCCATCTGATGATCGGCAAGGTGCTCGACGACGACGCCGAGGGCCAGGAGTCCTGGATCATCGCCGGGATGCAATGGGCCGCCGAAAGCGGCGCCGACGTCGCCAACCTCAGCCTCGGCGGGCCGGTGACCAAGGGCGACGACCCGATGAGCCAGGCTCTCGACGCGCTGACTGCCCAGTACCACACGACGTTCGTGGTCGCCGCCGGAAACACCCATCCGGACGAGACCGGCACGACCGACGTCACGTCGCCCGGCGCGGCCGCGGCGGCGATCACGGTCGGCGCGGTCACCAAGACCGACGGCCTGTTCTCGGGCTCACGCGACGGCCTCATGGGCGATGCCTACGTCAAGCCGGACATCATGGCGCCCGGCGTCAACATCACCGCCGCGCAGGCCGCGGGTACCGGAAGCGGCACGCCCTACGTGTCGAAGACCGGCACCTCGATGGCTGCACCGCACGTCGCGGGCTCGGTCGCGCTCGTCAAGCAGGAGCACCCGACCTGGGGACCGGAACAGCTCAAGGCGGCCCTCACGTCCACGGCCAATCCGCTGCGCGGCCAGAGCGTGTTCCGCATCGGGGCCGGACGCGTCGACGTCGACCGGGCGACGCGGCAGCAGGTGTTCGTCGATCAGGGGCTGATGGACCTGGGTTACTTCGCCCGGCCCTACGATCCGGCGACGCTGCACCCCACGCGGACGCTCACCTACACCAACGATTCGGACGCCCCGGTGACGTTGCACCTCGCGGCCACGCTGAGCGGTCGGGTGAGCGGCCCGGCGCCCGCGGGCGTGCTGACCGTGTCGCCGGAAACGCTCACCATCGCCCCGGGCGCGAAGGAGCACGCCGAGGTCGCCCTTGACGCCGCTACCGCGACCGCGGACGAGTACAGCGGGCGCGTCACCGCAACGGGCAAGGGCGATCTCGAGGTCGACACCGCCATCGGCCTGTTCAAGCAGGACAACACCGTGGACGTGACGTTCCGCGCCGTGGACCGGAACGGCCGACCGGCGACTGCCCGGTTGCGTCCGGCCCCGTACCTGCAGAGTGGCGGCTACTTCCCCGACAACATCTACCTGACTCCGAGCCAGACGGAGTGGACGCTGCGCCTGCCCGAAGGCGAGTACAACCTCTTCGGCCTGATCCAGACGTTCGACGCGTCCGGGCGCTGGCCCGAGCAGGACAGCATCGTCGGCAACCCCAAGCTCGACGTCCACGCGCCCAACTTCACCGTGACACTCGACGCCCGCACGGCCCGACCCGTGTCGCTCAGCACGCCGAAGAAGTCGACGCCGCGCTACATCAGCGTGGACTGGTCGCGCGGCGATCCCGAAAACCCGGTCCAGACCGACGATTCCTGGTACTGGGATCAGGCTGACGGCGATCCGACGGAGGTTCTCGTCGCGCCGACGCAGCGGGTCGACGACGCCCAGTTCGCGGTGACGACGACGTGGGACGCGGGCCTGCCGGTGCTCGAGACCCGGGTCGACGGAAACGGCGCCGACCAGCCGCTCGACGCCGTCTTCACGGGTGGTCCGTACATCGAGGGACGGCATCAGTACCCGGTTGCCGACGCGGGCACCGCCACGCCCGAAGACCTGCAGCGGGTCGACGTCCGGGGCAAGGTGGCGCTGGTGCGCGAGAGTCCGGACCTGCCCTACGACACGCAGGTGCAGAACGCAGCCGATGCCGGCGCGGCGGTGGTTGCGCTCTATTCGGCCCAGCCGGGCGTCTTCCACCCGTACTCGTGGGGACCGGTGCCGATCATCGCGCTGACGCAGGAGCAGGGTTCGTGGCTGCGCGCTCTGGCGGCCGGCCACCATCCGGCCCAGTTGCAGTTCACCGGCACGCCACGCACGCCGTATGCCTATGACCTGACGTTCACCGAGAAGCAGCAGGTCGGCTCGCATCTCGCCTACCGGGTTACTCCGCTCGACCTCGCGCAGGTCGACGCGCGCATCTACACGACCGGCACCGGCGAGCGCGGCTGGCGCTACCACCAGGGCGTCGTCGCCCAGTGCGAGTGCGCTCCGCCCGTGACCAGCGACTACGTGCCCTCGACGGGTTACACACGCACCGAGTACGTCACGGCGCGACCCGACGTCACCAACTGGGAGGCCTGGCAGTACCAGGCCAACCCGGCGGGCGCGCTCATGTTTGCCCGCGCGGGGCATGCGTACAAGCCCGGGCAGAAGGTCACCCAAGACTGGCTGAAGGCGCCGATGTCGGCCGGCGTGGTCAACCCCACGCCAGGTTCGAACGTGCAGTGGGTCAGCACCCGCAGCGGCGACATCATCTACTACAATCTCGCCGACCTCACCGACTCGGCCGGAAACTGGACCGCCCAGATGACGGGCACCCGTCCGAGCAGCAGCTTGTCACTCGGTGACAAGGTGCTCTACTCGTCCCCGTACGGAATTCACGGGAACGTCGCGGTGCCCGCCGAGGACGGCACGTACCGGCTGCAAGCCGACGTCGACAACGACGGGTCCGTCATTGACCTGTCGACCCACACGCATACGGAGTGGACGTTCCACTCCGCATCAGCGGGCGACCAGGCGCACACGGTGCTACCGCTGGTCGACGTGGATTACACCGATGTCACTGGGGTGTTCTCGCACCGCAGCGCGCTCGATCTGGCCAACACCGCGCCGCGTGGCGACTCGGTGTCGTTGCATCTTGCGGCCACGCACCAGATCGGCTCGACGGCGCCGCCGGTCAGCCATCTGTCGGCCTGGGTGTCTTACGACGACGGCGCGACCTGGGCGCCGACCAGCGTGCAGGCGACCGGCCACGAGACGTTCACGGCCACCTATCGCCACCCCGCGGCCGGCCAGTACGTGTCGCTGAAAGTGGCGGCATCCGACGACGCAGGCAACGGCGTGGAGCAGACGCTCATCCGGGCGTATCGCCTGGGCTAGTACGACAGCGGCGCCGCACCCGTGCCGGGTCGCGATCTACGGATGCAGTGCTCAACGCTGCCGCCTGTCCCGGCCGGGTGTCTGCGGGAAACGCCGCGCCGAATGGCGGGCGTGCGCGAGGCGGCGCAATGCGACCAGCGCCGCCTCGAAGACGACCGTGCCGATGACCATCGCCTCGACGGTCTCGGCACGGTCTGCGTCTGTCGGGATCGTCGCCACCTCGTCCTTGGCGAGCTTGTCGGCCAGTTCGGCGTAGGGGTCGAAGACATCTGCCTCGGCGTACTCGCCGAGTTCTCGCAGTGCCACCAGCGCATCGGCCAACGCCCGCCTACCCGGGGCGTCCTCGGGAACGTTCCAGCGCCGCTTGGCCAGGTATCGGTCGACGTCCGTGCGTGCCGTCGCGATTTCGGGTGTGGCCGGTTCGGCGTCGGCACCTGACATCGCCCGCTGGACGACGCTGAGCATGTCGTGCACGGGAAGGTCGGCGTCGTTGATCGCCGCGAGCACGGCCCGGGTCGATGCGACGCTGAGATCGCCCAGGCTGAGCAGGACGCGCACGAGCCGGAGCCGGTGCACGTGCGCCTGGTCGTACTCGGCCTGGTTGCGCGCGCCGGTGGGCGCGCCGGACTGGAGCAGCCCTTCGCGCAGGTAGAACTTGATGGTCGGCACGGTGACACCGCTGACCCGGCTGAGCTCGCTTACCTTCATCGGCCGCATCTCCCTTGACAGGCACAAATGGATAGTAGCAGTATCTGCTTTTGGATAGCGTCACTATCCACTAGCTACGGAGGGAAGAGATGCCCGCATTGCCCTGGGTCAGCGGCGCTCCGGTGGACGCCGACCACGAATGTGTCGTCATGGCGTCCCGGCTGCCGCTGACGCGTCACCGCTACATCCCTCGTTTCCTACGTTCGACAATGCAGATCCGCCGGCAACTCGCGCGGGCCGAAGGACTGGTCGGCTACGCTCTCGACGCACATCCGGTTGCCAAGACGTTCTGGACGCTTTCGGCCTGGCAGAGCCAAGAGGCCCTTGACGCATTCAGCTGCGAGAACCCGCACAGAGCGCGGGTGCAGGCGATCCGTCCGCGGATGGGTCCGACGACCTTCGTCTTCTGGACGTGCCGCGCCGGCGATCTGCCCGTCAGTTGGGCAGAGGCGCGCCGCCGTATCGCCGAGGAGTGAGGTTTGTCGGCCTCGCCCGCGAGCGCTCCGCCGTTGCACAGGTAGGTGCCCATCGGGTACACAGAATTGCATTCGGTTTGTGCGACAAGTCGGGGGACGCAGACGATGAGCTTCAATCTCGCGATCATGCTGCGCGAATCGGCGATCGACGTTCCCGATAAGGACTTCCTTCGATCCGCCTCCGGCGCAATGACCTTCGCCGAGGTCGACACAACATCCGGCAAGGTTGCTGCTGGACTGCGCCTGCTCGGTCTCGACCCGGGCGAGAAGGTGGCCGTGCGACTGGCCAACGTGCCGGAATTCGTCATCTCCTACTTCGGCATCCTCAAGGCCGGCCTGACGATGATGCCGCTGAACCCGCTGCTGAAGGCGGCAGAAATCGCCTATCACCTCGACGACTCCGACTCCCGGATGCTCATCACCGCGACGATGCTCGAAGACGAAGTCCTTACTGCGCTGGACAAAGTGGGCAGCGTCGCCCCCGTCGTCGTCGGTGAGTACGACCCATCACGGTGGCCGGCGGACACGCGAGCCTTTGCCGACGTGCTCGCCGCCGAAGACGACGGCGACATCTGGCCCTGCTCGGCGGACGACACCGCGGTGCTGCTGTACACCAGCGGCACGACGGGCCAGCCGAAGGGCGCCGAGATCTCGCACTTCCAGCTATACATGAACAGCACGATTGCCGGCGAACACTTCGACGTGTTCCCCGATGACGTCACGCTCGCCGTCCTACCGTTCTTTCATGTGTACGGGCTTTCCAGCGTCCTCAACTCGGCCACGCGGCACGGCCGGACGATCTCGGTGCTGCCCCGCTTCGAGCCGGCGGAGGTGCTCGCAGCGATCGAGCGCGACAAGGTGACGATCTTCTGCGGCGTCCCGACCATGTTCCACAGCCTGCTCGTCGTCGACAGTTCCGGATACGACACCGGCAGTCTGCGCGTCGCAGGCTCGGGCGGGGCGCCGATACCGGCGCAGGTGCTGCACGGCTTCGAGAACCGGTTCGGCGTGCCGATCCTCGAGGGTTACGGGCTCTCGGAATCGGCCTCCACGGCAACGGTGAATCCGAGCATCGACGAGCGCAGGGTGCTCTCGATCGGCAAGCCGATCTGGGGCATCCAGCTGCGAATCGCCGACGAGAACGACCAGCCGCTTCCTCGCGGTCCGGAGCACATCGGCGAGATCCTGCTGCGCGGCCACAACATCACGAAGGGGTACTACAAGCGTCCGGCGGAGACCGCCGAGGCCTTCCGCGGTGGCTGGTTCCATACCGGCGACCTCGGCTACCAGGACGAAGACGGATTCGTGTTCGTGGTCGACCGCAAGAAGGACCTCATCATCCGCGGCGGCTTCAACGTCTACCCTCGCGAGGTCGAGGAGGTGCTCTATCAGCATCCGGCCGTGGCCGAGGCGGCGGTACTGGGCAAGCCGGACGAGCGGCTCGGCGAGGAGGTCGTGGCCGTGGTGTCACTCAAGGACGGCGCGCACGCCGAGCCCGACGAGATCATCACCTGGACAAGTGAGCGCCTCGCCGCCTACAAATACCCGCGCGAGGTTCGCATCATCGCCGAACTGCCGAAGGGTGCCACGGGCAAGATCATCAAGCGCCTGCTGCGCGACTGAGGCGGGCCGCCGCGCCGGCGCTACGGTGTTGGTCCTTGGTCGCTGTACGGATCCTTGTCGCTGTACAGGCCCTGGTCGCTGCACAGGCCTCGTGCCGGTCCTGGTCGCTGCGCTGGAGCGGCACGGTGATCACCTGCGGATCACCCACCGCCCACGGTGCACGAACCGCAGATGATCAACACAGCTATGGCGCTACGAGCGACCCGCACGCCTGGGCGCCCCATTAACGATCGGCACGATGCCCCGCCGGCTCGCCGGCCCACACCCACCAAGAAACGTCTCAGCATTCGCCAGCGGGCGTAGTCGTCCCCGGGACGGCGGCGCGCCGGACGCCCGCCGCCAGGCCCGGAAAACCCCCGCTGCTCAGCCGGCCGGTACGCCGTTGGCGGGCGCGCTGGGCTGCTGGGTGTTGTACGGCGTGATCGGACCGGAACCGTCATCGGTCGTCATCGGCGGCCCGGACGTGACGAGCGCACCGGACTTGATCGTGCCGACCTGCACGCCGGTGAATCCGGCATGCGAGGAGGAGCTGTACCGGAAGGGAACCAGACCGGGACCGGTCAGCCCGCCCTTCTCCAGCGCGTCGATCAGCTTCTGCCTGGTCAGATTCTTGCCCGTTGCCTGCAGGGCCTGCAGGAAGGTGTACGCGTAGGCCATGCCGTAGATGACGTTGCCGTCGAAGGGCAACTTCGGGATGAACTGGTCGTGGACCTTCTTGAACAGCGTGATCCACGAGTTGGACGTGTCGCCGAGCGGCGGCAGGTAGGTGTCGGACACGATGCCTTCGATCAACTGGTCACCCTTGACCGATGCCCCGGCCTGCTTGGCGAACGCCTCGAGCAGGCCTGACACCGTGATCGGGTCGGACCCCACGTTCGACACCACCATCGTCGGACTGAAGCCGAGCTTCAACGATGTCAGTTTGAACAGCGCCGTGTACGCAGGGATCGTCTCGAGGACGACGACGTCCGGCTTCGCCCGGGCGATTGCCGAGACCTGCGGGGCGACGTCGGTGTTGCCCGGCTGGTAAGGCTGCCGGCTCACGACGAGGCTCTTGTCGATGTACTTGTCGAGCCCCGCGACGCCGTCGCGACCGAAGTCGTCGTCCTGGTAGAAGTAGGCAACCTTCTTACCGGCGAAGTTCTTCGTGAGGTAGTCGCCGAGCACCTTGCCCTCGACGGTGTAGTCGGGTTGCCAGCCGAACGTGTACGGATGCGTCTTCGGGTCGTCCCAACAGGTGCAGCCGGACGCGACGAACAGGTCAGGCACCCGCGAGCTGTTGAGGAAGTCGACCACCTTCGTGTGTGTCGGCGTGCCGAGCGCGCCGACCATCGCGAACACCTTGTCCTGCAGGACAAGTTGCTTGGTCAGGGTTACCGTCTGGGTCGGGTTGTAGGCATCGTCAAGGTACTTGAGCGTCACCTTGCGCCCGTTCACACCGCCGTTGGCGTTCGTGTAGTTGTAGAACGCCTGTGCAGCAGCGGGGATCTCGCTGTAGCCCGGCGCGGCCGGGCCGGTGAGCGGATCCGTGCTGCCGATGGTGATCGTGGTGTCGGTGACACCGGGGGCCTTCGACGATCCCCCACCTCCGCTGCTGCAGGCACTGGCGGTGAGCGCGACCGCCGCGCCGATGATGGTCAACACGCGTACGCGGCTGGACCGAACCATCCTTCGCCTCCTACTAGAACGGCATTCGGTTTTCCGAACTGTACTGAGAGTGGTCACCTCACGCGAGTACTTCGAGAAAGTCGTCGGCGAATCGTGACGAGCACCGGGCGGCTGACCCGCAGCACTCCCGCCTGCAGACCACCGGGGAACAGCACGATGACCAGGATCAGCACCGCGCCGTATACGACGAGCGGCACGTTCGCGTAGATGGAGCGCGACAGGTGAGCCGACTGGGCAAGGTCTGTGGACCACGTTGGAAGCAGCGTGACGATGACCGAGCCGTACACGGCGCCGGCCAGGCTGCCGAGCCCGCCCAGCACCGCCGCGGTGAGCAGCGATAGCGACAGCGCCAGTGGGAACGCCCCCGGCGCGGCCAGGCTGTTCACGAAAGCGAGCAACCCGCCACCGAGTCCGGCGCAGGCCGCACTGATGCTGAACGTGAGCACCTGTGTACGGGCGACGTGCACCCCCGACAGCGCCGCCGCGTCCTCGTCCTCACGGATGAGTCTCATGTCGCGCCCGATCCGGCTCTGCACGAGATTCGCCAACAGGAACAGGGTGATGACCAGGCACAGCCCGCAGATCCATGCCTGCCACCGCTCGAGGGGGAAGGTCTCGCCGAGCGACAGCGGAGGTGGTGCGGCCACCACGGTCAGGCCGTTCGCACCGCCGAGTGACTCCCGCAGTCGGTGATAGTTGGCCAGCGACGGCAGCCCGATTGCCAGCGCCAGCGTCGCACCGGCGAGGTAGGGCCCGCGCAACCGCGCCGCCGCCACACCGACCAGCACGCCTGCTGCGGCCGTGATGGCCGTGCTGGCGATGAGCACGACCCCGAGTTTCCAGTGCTGGTGCAGCAGGAGCAGCGCCGTCGAGTAGGCGCCGATGGCCATGAACGCCCCGTGGCCGAGCGAGATCTGCCCGCTGAGCCCGGACAGGACGGTCAATCCGGCGGCCGCCGTTGCGGTGTAGCAGATCTGCGCGAGTTGCAGATCGTGAAACGGGCTCAGCGAATTCGACAGCAGGTACAGCGCGAGCCCGCCGAGCACCGACCACATCAGGTGCCGCAACAACGTCGAGCGTGGCCACGCGCCGAGGTGGATGGTCGCCGCCACCGCCGCCGTCATACCCGCCGCCCGGCGGCAGTGCCGAACAGGCCGCGCGGACGGACCATGAGCACGGCGATGAGGACCACCAGCGCGCCCAGCGCCACGACGTCCGAGCCGATGTAGCCCGAGACGTAGCTGAGCGCGATGCCCAGACTCAGCCCACCGACCAACGCGCCGGGCGGGCTGTCCAGTCCACCGATCACCGCCGCGGTGAAGCCGAACACGAGAGCCGCGTCGAACGCGGTCGGGCTGACGAATGTGCTCGGTGCGACGAGCACCCCGGCCAGGGCACCGAACGCGGCGGCCATCGCCCAGCCGATAGTGAGCATGTGGCCCACCCGAACGCCCAGCAGGCGTGACACCTCGGGCGCGAAGGCGGCCGCGCGCATGCGCAGGCCCAGCGACGTCCACCGGAAGACGACGGCCAGCAGCACCATGCCGGCGAACACCACCAGCACGGTCCACAGGTCGTTCGGCGCGAACAGCAGCCGCCGCCCGCCTACCTCGTAGCCCACGATGCTGAAGGCCGGCGGGTACGACCGGGGCGTCCCACCGAAGAACATCCCGGCAAGGCCCTGCAGGAGGACGAGCAGCCCGAACGTCACGACGACCGCGTCCAATGGCGGGCGGTTCTCGACCGGCCGGATCAGAACCCGCTCGACCACCGCGCCGAGCACAAGACCGCTCGCGACGGCGACGAGGAGGGCAAGCCAGTACGACCCGCCGTGATTGACCACGGTGTACGCAAGGAACGTCGTGATCATCAACATGCCGCCCTGGGCGAAGTTGACGATCCGGGTCGAGCGCCAGATCAGCACCAGCGCCAGCGCGATCGCCGCGTACACGGCGCCGCTGGTCACGCCGGCCAGGGTCAGGTCGAGAAAGCGGCCCATTCACATCCCCAGGTAGGCGTGCCGGACTCGGTCATCGGCCAGCAGGCTGTCGGCACGATCGTCCTCGACCTTGCGGCCGAGGTTGAGCACCACGGCGCGGTCGGCCACCGACAGTGCGGTGCGTGCGTTCTGCTCGACGAGCAGCAGGGTCAGGCCCGTTTCGTCGCGCAGGTGCAGCAGGGCGGCGACGATCTCGGCGGTGGTCCGCGGGGCCAGGCCCAGCGACGGCTCGTCCAGCAACAGCAGCCTGGGACGGCTCATCAGCGCACGCGCGATGGCGAGCATCTGCCGCTCGCCACCGGAAAGTGTCTCGGCGCGACGGGACCGCCGCGCCTCGAGCGGCGGAAACAGCTTGTACATACGGGCAAGGCCCTCGATCAGGCCCCGGTGGTCGCGGCGCCACAGGGCACCGAGTCGCAGGTTCTCCTCCACGGTCAGCTCGACGATCACGCCGCGCCCCTCGGGGACGTGGGACATGCCGCGCCGGACGAGATCCTCCGGGGCGCGACCGGTCACGTCCTCGCCGGACAGTCGCACCGAGCCGCCACGCGGCCGGAGCAGCCCACTGATCGCGCGTAGCAACGTTGTCTTCCCCGCGCCATTCGCACCGAGGACGGCGGTGATCGAACCCTGCTCGACGCGCAGGTCGACATCTTCCAGCGCGCGTACCGGCCCGTACGCGGCGGCGAGGCCGGTTATCTCAAGCATGTCGTCCCGGGCCTGCGGGCTGCGGTTCGGTTTCGACCGACTCGCCGAGGTAGGCGCGATGCACGACCGGGTCGTCGCGCACCTCGGTGGACGTGCCTCGGGCAATCACCTGCCCGAAGTCGAGCACGACGAGGCGATCGCACAGGTCCATCACGAAGTCCATGTGGTGCTCGACGAGCATCACCGTCGTCCGCTCGCTCAGGTCGCGTACGAGGGCGGCCAGCTCGGCGGTCTCGGGTGCGGACAACCCGGCGGCCGGTTCGTCGAGCAGCAGCAGCCGGGGCTCGCCGACCAGCGCCCGCGCCAGCGCCACCCGCTTGCGTACGCCATAGGGCAGGCTGGCGCAGATACGCCCGGCGTCCGCGGCGAGATCGAGGCTCGCCAGCACTGCCATGGCCCGCTCGCGCAGGCGCCGCTCGTCGCGATCGGCCCACGGCGCTGCCAGCAGCGCTCCGACCGGCCGCGTGCGCGACTGGTGGGTGGTGCCGGCGAGCACGTTGTCGAGGACGCTCAGCCGGGCGAACAGGCCGAGCCCCTGCAACGTTCGGGCAATTCCCAGGCGGGGCAGATCGTGTGGACGGTGCCGGCGCAATTCGCCCCCGTCGAAGAACAGCGATCCGGCGGTAGGGCGGACGAATCCGCAGATCGTGTTGAACAGCGTCGTCTTTCCCGCTCCGTTCGGCCCGATGATGCCGACGACGCATCCGGCCGGGACGTCGATCGAGACGTCCAGCAAGACGTCGAGACCGCCGAAAGAGACGCAGACACCCTCGGTGCGTAGCAGCGGATCAGCGGCCACGACCACCACCTCAGGTCAGTTCGGGACGTCTGCGCCGCCCCGCCAGAACGAGATTCGGTTTCGGCAGCAGGCTACAGAAATGCGCGGTGCTTGCCCAGCAGTCGAGCGTCGGGCTGTTGCGCACAGTTACCGGCGGGCCGCCCGGTTCCCGCGACGGGACGCGGACTTCGGGACGGCCGGTCGAGCGTCCGGCGGGTAGAGGCGGCCCATCAGCTCGAGAACCTCGTCGGTCATCTGGCGAGCCTTCGCCCTCGACGAGGCGACCGCCACCTCGCGGCCGGCCTCCGTGGCAATCGTCGTGAGCACCAGGATCAGCATGTCGCTGAGCGGATGCGCCTGCTTGTCGAGCAGCGCCGAGTTCGTGCGCAGCCAGGTGCGAAATCGCCGCCGCGTCAGCAACTCGAAGCCCGGCGGCCCTCCGCCGGACAGGAACAGCCGCGCGAGCTGGCGTTCTTCCCAGCAGCCGTCGAGATATGCGCGCGTTCCCGCGATGAACAGCCGGAGGGCGTCGTCCTCGCCGGCGGCCAACGCCGCGCGGAACGCCTTCGCGGCCCGGTGCTGCTGGCGCAACTGGTAGTCGTCGTAGAGCGCGATGTACAGGTCGGACTTGCCGCCGAAGTGGTGGTAGAGGCTGCCCACACTCGAGTCGGCCTGATCGACGATGTCGGTGATGTTGGCGTCGGCGTACCCGGCCGCGGTGAACACCTCGCGCGCCGCGGCGAGCAGGGCGGCCCGAGTCACCTGCGCGCGCCCGCCCCCGCTCATCTCCGCCACCCGGCCAGTCTGCCCGACCGCCGCATTCCGCTCGGCTGGTCCATGTCAGGGACCGTCGACGATGAGGCGGGCGACCCGCTCGAGGTGCGAGCCGGTGTCGCCGTATTGGTACTCCTCGCGCTTGGCCCGTTTGAAGAAGAGATGGGTCTCGTGCTCCCAGGTGTATCCGATGCCGCCGTGGTACTGGACCATCGCGGCGGTTGCCTCGCGGGCGGCCAGGTTCGCCTTCGCCTTGGCCACCGACACCGCCAGGACGGCAGCAGGCAGCGCCTCGTCCAGCGCGTACGCGGCGTACCAGGAGGCATGCTCGGCCATGCTCACCGCGACGTGCAGATCCGCGAGCGCGTGTTTGAGCGCCTGGAACGACCCGACCGGGCGGCCGAACTGCTCGCGCGTCTTCACGTATGCGACGGTGCGGGCGAGTGCCTGGCGGGCGAGCCCGGCGAGGTCGTTCGCGTAGAGCACCGCGGCTCGGTCGAGAACCGCCGCCAGGACGTCGCCACCGTCCAGGCGCTGCGCCGGCGCGGCGTCCATTGTCAGCGTGCACAGGCGAGTCGACCGGTCGAGAGCGTCATGCCTGGTGATCGAAACCCCAGGCGCGGACGGATCGACCAGCCACAGCGTCACTGCATCACGTTCACGCGCCGCGACGACGAGCCGATCGGCGACGTGGGCGTACTCGACGTGCGCGACTGCACCGTGCAGCGCCGCATCGCGCACCCCAACGTCGACGGCGTCACCGCAGGCCAGGGTGAGCCGGGCGTCGCCTGACGCGACGCGGGTCAGCCACTCCCGCTGCTGGTCCTCGGTTCCGGCGAGCCGGATCGCCTCGGCCGCGACGATCGTCGGCAGCAGCGCGCCCGGTGCCACCGCCTCGCCCCAGCAACGCGCGATGACGGACACGTCGAGCAGGCCCAGACCGAGGCCGCCGAACCGTTCCGGCACCAGGCCGGCCAGCCAGCCCTGCGCGGCGGCGCCCTTCCACAACTCGGCCGGATCGCCATTGCCGTCCGGGTCGTCGCAGACCTCCCGGACGGCCGATAGCGGGAATCGGTCGGCGATGAATCGGCGCACGGTCGACTGCAGCGCACGCTGTTCTTCGGTGAGGGCGAAGTACACGACGACTCCTCCGGCTGCTCAGCGGGGCAGGCCGAGCAGTCGCTCGGCGACGATGTTGCGCTGGATCTGCGAGGTGCCGCCCCAGATCGTCTCCGAGATCGACCACAGGTAGGACTGGCGCAGCGCGGCCTCAGTCGGCGCGTCGCCGACCTGGTGGTGCAGGCCCGCCACGTCGGTGAACAGATCGCCGATACCTCGGTGCGTCTCGGACCACTGCAGCTTCGTGACCGACGCCGTGGCTCCGAGCTCGCGGCCCTGCTCTACCTCGGTCAGGACGTGCAGCGAGTGCAGGCGCAGGCACTCCAATTCGACGACGGCTCGGGCAATGCCTTGTCGCAGCAGCGGATCACGTGCGGCGGGAAGCCCGCCCCGGTGGACGCGACGGGCCAGGTCGACGATGTCGTCCACCTCCCGGCGGAACGTCGTGTACTGACCCATCGCCGACGCGCCGCGCTCGATGGACAGCAACAGCATCGCGACCGCCCAGCCGGCGTTCTCCTCGCCCAGCACGGCGTTCTTCGGGACCCGGACATCGGTGAAGAACACCTCTCCGAAGTCCGTCGCACCGCTCATCTGCTTCAGCGGCCGGACATCGACGCCGGGCGAGTGCAGATCGACCAGCAGCATGGTCAGGCCGTCATGTGGCCGGGCACCACGGCTGGTCCGGACGAGCGCGAACATCATGTCGGCGTGCTTGGCGTTGGACGTCCAGATCTTCTGGCCGTTCAGGACGTACTCGTCGCCCACGGCGTCGGCCCGCAACGCGACCGCCGCAAGGTCGCTGCCCGCACCCGGCTCGGAGAATCCCTGACACCAGATGACCTCGTTGTGCAGCAACGGTTTTATGATGTCGCGCTTCTGCTGCGGCGTGCCGATCGCCATCACGGTGGGCGCCAGGAACGTCAATCCGAGGGTGTTGACCGTGCGCGGCGCACGAGCCCGTGCCATTTCCTCGTCGTAGACCGCACGCATGGCGGGAGTGCCACCCCGCCCGCCGTACTCGACCGGCCATTCGATGCCGGAGAAGCCGGCGCGCGCCTTGGCCGCCTCCCATTCACGGCGTCGCCCGAACGCCTCGTCCGGGTCGAGAAGTTCCCAATACCCCGCCTGCCGCCACTGCGCAGGCAGGTTCGTCTCGAGCCATTCGCGCAACTCGATTCGGAACCGTTCAGTCGGCGGGTCGTAGGTCACGTCCACGGCCTAGCTCCTTGTGACGAGACAAAACCGAATGAGATTCTAATGCGGTGGAGCAAGTGCCATTAGAACCTCCGGACCGTGTGGGGGCATCGCGGCATGTGTGGAACACGCTCGGCTTCCAGCAACTGGACTGGTCGGCGGGCACCGCCACCATCGGGTGGCGCGCGCAGATCGACTACTGCTTCCCGACGAGCGGCGGGCCCATCGTCCAGGGCGGGCTGGTGACGGCAGTGCTCGACGCGGCGATGGGCGGTGCCTGCTGGTCCGTCCTCGACGACGACGAGGCGTTCCTGACGGCCGACCTGCGGGTGGAGTTCCTGCGCGCGACCCGGCCGGGCGACCTGCGCGCCACCGGCACGGTCGTTCGCCGGACGCGACGAGCGGTGTTCTGCTCGGGCGATCTGTACGACGACCGCGACGAACTGCTCGCGACGAGCCGCTCCACCCAGATCGTGCTGCCCGGCGACGGCGCGGCCGGGCGCGGATGGCCGCCGGGCAATCGCAGCGACGGCCCGCCCCGCGACGCTCGCGGCTAGCCGGTGCGACCCGGGCGGTTGTCAACCGAGGCAAGGGGCGCGCCGCCAGCCGACGAATTGCTTGATCATCTCTGCCGAATGTGCCACTGATCGCGACCGGAGCAGAGATGATCAAGACAGGGCGGCGGGGAGACGGAGTGCCGCGGGTGGGCACCTGTGCCACGGGTGGGCACCTGCGCCGCGGGTGGGCACCTGTGCCACGGGTGGGCACTTGTGCCACGGGTGGGCACTTGTAAGTGCCCACCTAGCGCGTAAGTGCCCACCCACCGCGTGGTGCGCCGCCGGCCGAACACCCATCCACCGTCCACCACGCTTCGCGTCGTCCGCATCGACAACGTCTCAGGTCACGACAGCGAGCCGTCCCGCCTCTCGGATCCGAACGCTGTTCTAGTCGAGCACTGCGTGATATACCGAGACATTCCCTTTGACGCGAGTACTCCTACCCTCGAGGAGCGCAGCGGTGATGGCACATGCAATCTCCCGGATAGCGATCGCACTCGGTGCCCTACCTCTGCTGGCACTCGGGATGACGTCCGCAGTCGCCGCCGCGCCCGGCACGCGCCCCGTCATCGCGTCCGTGTCGAACCCGCGACCAGACCTGGTGAGCGGCGGCCAGGTGCTGCTGCGCGTCACGGTGCCGTCCGACGCGAACGCGCGCGACGTCCGGGTTACGGCCAACGGGCACGACGTCACGTCGGCATTCGCCGAGCAGGCCGACGGAAGCCTGCTTGGACTAGCGACCGGCTTACAGGACGGCACCAACTCGATCAGCGCGCAGCTGGCCGGGCAGCACGGCGCCAGCCTGCGCGTGACGAATCACCCCGTCACCGGGCCGGTGTTCGCAGGCCACCAGCAGGTGCCGTTCTTCTGCGAGACGCAAGCGTTCGGGCTTGCCCCGGCGGTGCAGCCGCTGTGCAGTGCGCCAACCCAGGTGAGCTACCAGTACAAGACGACGGCGGGCGCGTTCGCCCCGCTGGCCGATCCCTCGACCCGTCCGGCCGATCTGGCGTCTGCGTCGGTGGGCGGACGCAGCGTCCCGTACATCGTGCGGATCGAGCGCGGGACGATCGACCGCGCCGTCTACGAGATCGCGGCCCTCTACGACGGCAGCGACCCGTCGCCACTCGTGCCCGACACGAGTTGGAACCGCCGGCTCGTCTACACCTTCGGCGGCGGATGCAACGCCGGCTACCACCAGGGCCGTTCGAGCGGCGGCGTGCTCAACGACCTGTTCCTGGCGCAGGGTTACGCCGTCGCCTCGTCCAGCCTCAACGTGCTCGACAACAACTGCAGCCCGATCATCTCGGCCGAGGCGGCGATGATGGTCAAGGAGCACTTCATCGAGACGTACGGGCCGGTCGCCCACACGATCGGCTGGGGCGGCTCGGGCGGCGCGATCCAGCAGTATGACATTGCCGAGAGCTACCCGGGCATCGTCGACGGCATCGTCCCTGGCGTCTCGTTCCCGGACCCGCTGAGCACGGCCGGACCGGTCACCGACTGCCGCCTGCTCGACCGGTACTTCGCCGGGCCGGGCGCCGCGCTCACCCCCGCGCAGCGCACGGCCATCGCCGGCTTCGGCGACTACGAGTCGTGCGTTTCGTGGGACCAGACCTTCGCCAGCCGCTCGACGGCAACCGACAGCTGCGACTCGTCGATCCCGGTCGCCATCCGGTGGGATCCGGTGACCAACCCCAATGGCCTCAAGTGCAACTCCGACGAGCAACTGGTCAACCAGTTCGGCCGCGATCCCCGAACCGGGTTCGTGCGCAGCGTCCTCGACAACACCGGCGTCCAGTACGGGCTGGCCGCGTTGCAGTCAGGGGCGCTGACTGCCGCCGAATTCAGCGCTCTCAACGCCGGCATCGGCGGGCTGGACTACACCGGCAAGCCGGTGCCCGCTCGGGCGGCGGCCGACCCGAAGGCGCTCGACGCGGCCTACCGCGACGACATCGTCAACAGCGCGTCCCAGGGACTGCGCGAGACCCCGATCATCGACCAGCGCATCGACCTGGACTTCGCCGGCTTCGGCAATGACATCCACACCACCGAGTGGTCGTTCGTCATGCGTGCCCGCCTGCTGCACGCGAACGGGACGGCAGCCAACCAGGTCATCATCGAGAACCAGCCGACTGCCGCTGAACTGGCCGCGGCCAGCATCTACGAACTCAGCGCGATGGATCGCTGGCTCACCGCCATCGACGACGACCAGTCCTCCCGCGCCCTGCCCGTGAAGGTGATCGCCGACAGGCCGGCCGACCTGGGCGATGGCTGCTACCTGTCGGCGACGCAGCGGATCGTCGAGCCGCTGACCGATCCGGCGAGTGGGCAATGCGCCGCGCAGTACCCGGTGGCCGCGAATACCCGCCTCCGCGCGGGCGAGGGCCTGTCGCTCGACACCATGAAGTGCCGGCTGCGCCCGCTCGACTTCGGCGACTACCCCGTCACGTTCACGGCGGCGGAGCGGGCCGAACTGCGCTCGGCCTTCCCGACCGGGGTGTGCGACTACAGCCGGCCCGGCGCCGGCCAGCACGCGCCGCACGGCACCTGGCGAAACTACGGCGACCAGCCCTAACCCGCGCCGCTCGCCGGGGTTACTCGTCAGACGGTGCGCGGCGCGCGAGGATGCGGGCGATCGCGTCGATGCGCTGCCGGGCGATCGACGCCATTTCGGTGGTGCGGCGACGCACGTGATCTGCATCGGCGCCGGCGGAGAACACCATCGCCCAGCCACCCTCGCCCTCGAGGGCGGGAACCGTCTCGACCAGATCGGCGTGCGCGACCTGGTGCGTGCCCGCGAACTCGTGCGCGGAGTCGACGACCGCGATGAGGACGTGTGCATCGGGCACGTCGACGACGGCCGCTGCGATCCGGTCCGCGTTCGCGCCGAATACCTCCGCGACGAGGATCGTCTGCTCGGCGCGCTCCCTGGCTTCGGGTGACAGGTCGGGCATGGGGGTTGCCTCCTTGGGCGGTTCTAGCCGAGGTCGTCGTGATGCATGAGGCGGCGGGCCGCTTCTGCGACCGAGCCGGACAGGGATGGATAAACGCCGATGGTCGACGCCACCTCGTTGACCGTGAGACCGCGCTGGACGGCCAGGGTCAACGGAAAGATCAGCTCGGACGCGGCCGGCGCGACCACGACGGCGCCGATGATCACTCCGGTGGCCGGCCGGCAGTACAGCTTGACGAATCCGTCGTGGTGGCCCTGCATCTTCGCCCGCGCATTGGTGGCCAGTGCGAGCGTCACCGTACGGGCGGGTACGGATCCGGACGAGATCGCCTGGTAGCCGATACCGACGGTGGCGATCTCGGGATGAGTGAACACGTTGGCCGCAACCGTCTTCAGACGCAGCGGCGTGACCGCCTCGCCGAGGGCGTGCCACATGGCGATGCGTCCCTGCATGCCCGCCACGGACGCGAGCGCCAGGACGCCGGTGCAGTCGCCCGCTGCGTACACACCGGGCACCTTCGTGCGCGAGACGCGATCGACGCCGATGTAGCCCGCCTCGTTCAGGACGATGCCCGCGTGCTCGAGCCCGAGTCCTGACGTGTTGGGCACGGAGCCGACGCACATCAGGGCGTGCGAGCCGTTGACGACACGACCGTCGACGAGCTCGACCTCCACGCCATCGGCGACGCGGCGGACCGCAGCCGCGCGCCCCCGCTTGACGAGGGTGCCGCCGCGCGTGGTGAAAACCTGCTCGATCACGTCGGCCGCATCGGGATCCTCGCCGGGCAGGACGCGGTCGCGGCTCGACACGAGCGTGACGTGAACGCCGAGCTCGCTGTAGCCACTCGCGAACTCGGCGCCGGTGACGCCGGAGCCGACCACGACGAGATGCTCGGGTAGCTCCTTGAGGTCGTAGACGTCGCGCCAGGACAGGATCCGCTCGCCGTCAGGCACCGCGGTGGGCAGCACCCGGGGCGTACCGCCGGTGGCCAGCAGGACGACGTCGGCCTCGACCGAGTCGGTGACCGACCCAAACTCGTCGACCGCCTCGACGACGTGCCGATGGCTGCGCGCCGCCGGGGCAAAACGCCCTGTTCCGGGCACAACGGTGACTCCCTCGCGCACCAGACGCGCCGATATGTCGTCGGATTGCTGCTGGGCGAGGTCCTTGATGCGCTGGTTCACCGATGCGGCGTCGACGTAGACGTCGGACGTGGTCGCCCGCACGCCCAGCCGCGGGGCGTCCCGGAATCCGGTGACCGCGTCGCTCGTCGCAATCAGGGCCTTACTGGGCACGCAATCGGTGAGCACGCAGGAGCCGCCGATGCCGTCGCGGTCGACGAGGGTCACCTGTGCGCCGAGCTGCGCGGCGACCAGCGCGGACTCGTAGCCGGCCGGTCCGCCGCCGATGATCACGATGCGAGTCACCGCATCATTGTCCCTGTAGGCCACTACGTCGGTACGCTCCCCCGCTGTGGGGGTATACGGAGCGTACGGATCGAACATGGATCCCGAGCAGATGCTGGAGCGATGTCCGCACTCGCCTGCGGCCGGCACGGGCTGGCTCAACGGCTGGCGGCTCACGTTCGGCGGCGAGGACCTCGGCTGGGAGGGTGCCCTGGCCACGATCGTCGAGGATCCCGCCAGCGCCGTCTTCGTGGCGCTGTATGACGTGTCGCCATACGACGCTGAGCTGCTCGATCGCTGGGAAGCCGCCGATACCGGCATATACCGCAAGATCCACGTCCGGGTTTCGACACTCGACGATGACGTGCTGGCCTCGGTGTACGTCCTGAACGCCTACGAGGGCGGCGTGCCGTCGGCCCGGTATCTCGGGCTGATCGCCGACGCCGCCGACAAGGCGGGCGCGCCGGATGAGTACATCGCGGAACTGCGTTCGCGCCCGTGCCGTTCGATCGGCGACTGAACCCGACCGGGTCACAGCCCGCCGATCGTGCAACTTCGTGCGATGTCAGGCCGCAGAAAGTTGCCCGATCGGTCGACCAGGACTAGCGCGGGCGGTCCCGACTCGTCACCTCGGGCCGGACGGCGCCGCTGGCCCGGGCCGGCCGGTCAGCCACAGGCGGCAGCGCGATCGCCGCCACCGGAGCAGCCGTGCGCTGCGCGTGCGCGGCGGCCCGGGCGGCTTCGGCTGCGGCCGAGCCTGGTGGGATCGCCGGGCCGGCCGGGTAGAGCAGGCCGTTGAGAACCAGGCGCTCCTCGCCGGTCGTCCAGCCGCGATACCACGGATCGAAGCCGAGCATGAGCGCGTGCCCGGCGCCGAACGGCTGGTCGACGATCGCCGGACGGCCCGGCAGGCTGGCGTTCGCGTTGACCTCGTAGCCGTAGCAGTTGCCGAAGCCCGCCGGCCCACCGCAGTCACCCGCCGGCGCGTACGTGGCCACCGCCGTGGCGGGCGGGATGACGCCGCCGCCGCCGAGCGTGGCGGGGTCGAAGGCGGGGTCACCGCTCGACGAGCGATAGATCCACCCGCCGGCGTCGGTGCCCCAACCGGCGGCGCTGCCGGAATTCCAGGTCGCGTCGAACGTCGAGCCAGGAGTCGTGATGCCACTGATCGTGTTGGTGTTCACGGTGGTCAGCCCGGCGTTGCGGGCGCTGGTGACGCCGCCGTTGCTCGAACCCACGAACGTCCCGCCCGCGTTGACGAACGCCTGCAGCCCCTGCGCCGGCGTGCCGACTGTACCGACCGGCGTTGCTGCCGAGATCGCCGAGTTGGCGTCGATCAGCACGGTGTACCCGCCACTGACCAGCACCCCGTTGGCCAGGTCGGTCGAGGTCAACTGGCTGATCTGCGAGGCGGGGATGCCCTCGTGCTGCGTCAGGTCGAACATCGCCTCGCAGTAGGCCGTCGAACGGCAGTACCCGTCGCCCGCGCCGGGGATGGCCGGGTTGGTCGGCACCGTCGTGCCACCGGTGTAGATGGCGATCTTCGGCAGCGTCATCGCGTAGTGGCTCACCGGGAAGTTGGCCAGCGCCGTCACCGGCGTCTGCCAGTTCGCCGCGTCGGCGGCCACCGTACTGCGCGGTATGGACGAGCCCGTGACGAGCGCCGCGCCGGTGTCGAAGTGGACGCCGCCCGCGTCGAATGCCGTGGCCGCGCGCGACACCGACGCACCCTGGCTGAGTAGCTGGTTGACCATCGCCAGACCGCTCATCGAGTCGGTGTTGAACGCGTACACCGACGCCGGTGTGGGCGGTGCGCTACCCAGTTGCGGGTCACCGATGAGCGACAGTTTCGCGCTGTGCGGCAGTTGCCGGGTGAGGAATCCGTCGCCCGCGAAACCGCGAAGCAGCGAATACGACCAGGTGACGACGTCGTAGTTGTAGTTGAACGGCAGGAACGGGTTCTCGCCCAGCACGCCCTGTATCCAGTGCTTGTTCTGCTGGCTCATCGGGATGTAGAGCGTGCCCGCCGGAAGCGTCATCGTCTCGGTGAGGGCCGGCGAGGGGCCGCCCTGCACGGCGTTGACGTCGAAGTTGCCGAACCGGTGCACGCCAGGCACGGAAACGGCACGGTCCAGGCGATAGGCCTGCACGCCGACGAACTGCAGATCCTTGATCGTCTGCGCCACGTCGCCGGAATGCTGGCCCGGCAGGTAGTAGTAACCGCAGACGTTGACGTTCGGATTCTGGGAGATCTCGCTCTGCCCGATCTCGTACTGGTCGATGATCGGCGGGCTGACCTGCGTGTTGTCCTGCACCATGCAGTTCTGCCCCTGCGAGACGGCCTCGGGCCATTGCGAGATCCAGTCGGTGAGCAGCGCGGCCTTCTGCGACGCGACCACGTTCACCGTGGTGTCCATCGCCAGGTAGTGGTCATAGACCTGCTTGCCGTAGCTCTCGTCGTTGCCCTTCTCGTAGGTCATGCCCGCGCCACCCATGAGCAGGGACGGCACGGTGTCGCCGTACTCCGGAACGAACAGGTCGTACTCGTTGTAGTTGCGGTACTGGCCGGTCTGGTCGTTGAACGCGCGCTGGATCGCCGGCCCGATGACGTTCTGGATCTGGTTGAGGGCCGGGTGCGAGATCTCGTTGAGCGCGGCGTCCTGGTCGGGTGGGAAGAAGTAGCCCGAGGACTGCTGGTGCGCGTCGATGAAGAACAGCCCGGGGTAGTTGACGATCGCCTGGGTCAGCGCGCGATTCTCCGGCATGAGGAACGTGCCGCGGTCGCGGTTGGGGTCGAACGACCACGCGGTGGTGCGGTTGTTGTGGTCGCGGTCGTCGGGAGCCGTGACCGGCTGCACGAACACGTCGAGGCTCGCGAGCCGCGCCGTGTTGTCGCAGTCGGTGCGCGCCGCCAGCTCGTAAAGCTCCTTGGCGGACGCTTCGCCGCCGGCCGGCTCGTTGCCGTGCGGCGTGCCGGTGATCCACGCGAATGCCGGGCGCTTGTCGACCTGTGCCCGTGCGTCCTTCGGCGATGTGGTGCCGTCGATGAGCCCGCGCCAGAACGCCTGGTCGTTGCGTCCGGAGTCGAGGTTGGCGATGTTGTCGGGCGTGCCGATGACGACGTAGTCGAACGGAGTGCCCAGCACGCTGCGGCCTTCCTGGACGATCTTCGCCGCCACGCGCTGGCCGGTCGTGCTTGCGTGGGAGTTGATCGCGTTGACGATCGCCTGCATGTAGGCCGTCAGTTGCACGGTCTGCTTCGCCGACGGCGGAGTGCTCGACAGACCGTCGCCGGTGGTGCCACTGCCGAGCGTGGACCCGAAGAAGCTGTCGTAGCTCGGGATGTTCGGGTCGTACGCGGACGCGCTGCCGCCGGCGCACTGGGCCGCACCCGGCGCGTCCGCGATCGGGAACTCGCCGGCCACCGAATCGGCCTGGTCGCTGTCGCGGTACGGGCAGAACGTCACCGCACTCGAGTCCGAGCCGCCGGACGGGCAGGCGGCATCGGCCACCGGTGAGCCGTTGACCGGGTTCTCCGGTACGGGCGGGTTGATCGTGGACGGGCTCACCACGTCGGGCCAGACGGCGGGTCCGGGCGTGGGCAGGGTAACCGTTCCGGTACGCAGGCCCCACCAGTTGCCCCTGGCGTCGACCGGCGTGGTGGCCGCGGTCGTACCGTCCGAGGCCGCATTGAGCACGCCGAACGCGTTGTCGGTGATGTTGCTCCGGGCGATGGACGAGGCGCCCGCGCCCACCAGGCGAACGCCCGCGCCGAGGCGCAGGTTCTGGTTGTTCTCGGCGTGATCGCCGCGCGGGTACGGGTCGTTGTTCGGCGTCGGCGCGTAGACGCTCTGGATCGGCGAACCGGTGCCGTTCACCAGGTTGGACGAGACGGTGTCGTCGCTCATCTGCACCGACGCGCCCGCCGTTACCCGCACGCCGTCCTGGCCGAACAACGGACCGGTGGTGAGCGGCAACGGCGGCGGGATCGGGGTGCTTCCGCCGGATGCCTCGCAGTCGCCGTCGATCACTGTCGGGCCGCCCGCGGTCGGGTCGTTGTAGTTCTGGCACAGGTTGCGCCCGGCGATCTGGTCGTTGGTCAGCACGGCCCGATTCGCCGCTCCGTCGACCAGCACGCCGACCGCGTTGTACCGCTCGATGCGGGTGTGGTCGACGGACAGGACGTGCGCATCGGTGCTGTGCGCGGACACGACGGCGATGCCGTACCCGAACGGATTGCTGCGGAAGCCGCCGGGCTTCGTGTACCCGTTGGCGCTCTCGTCCACGTCGATGCCGGTGATGCGCGAGCGCCCGACCGACCCCGCGGAGTCGAGGAAGACGACACCGGCGCTGGCGTAGACGCCGTTTGCGTCAAAGGTGATTCCGGAGATGCTGACGTTCGCGCCGACGACTGCGACGAGATCGCCCTTGCCGCTACGGATATCGGGCGACGCCTCGGCGATCTGCCCGCCGTTGTTGCGCGGCTCGACGGTGACCCGATCGGCCCCGGCCCCCACCAGGCTGATGTTCTTGGTGATGGTCAGCGCGTTGCTGCCCGGATGGCCGCTGCCCTCGACGTACGTGCCCGCGCACACCTGCACCGTGTCGCCAGGCCGCGCCGCGTCGATCGCCGACTGGACGGTGTTGAAGCGGTGACCCGGACAGGACTTGCCCACCGTCAACGTGCTGGGCGGTTTTGCCGCACCGGCCTGGTCCTCGGCGGACAGCACCGCTGCCGCCATCGCGATGCCGAGAGTCGCCGCGTAGGCGGCGCACCTCAGCTTTCGACCGTTCATGTCGATCACCGCCCAATACGCCGCACAGCGCCTGGAACAAACGGCAGAAACGTATCGGCCCGCGAGGGACGCGCACAAGGGAGCGACCGGCGATGCGTCGCATTTCCACGTCGCGGTCGGCCGGATAGCGTGCACATTCCGGTCGGGAGCGGCCGTATCGCGCAGACTTCTCGCGCCGCCGCCCGATCCCGCGGCCGCATCCCGCGGCCCCTCAGCCGTGATAACCGCGCTCCAGGCGGGGTCAGCTTCGCGGCGTCGCTCGTGTGGTTCTCACGACGGGGATGAGGGCACAGCACCCAGCGCGGTGAGTGCCGTGTGCACCATGACCCGTACGCCCAGCGCGAGCGCAGTCTCGTCGATGTCGAACGTCGACTGATGCAGGTCGAGGACGGTCTGCGAGCCGGGCCGCCGCACGCCGAGCCGCGCGAGCGCCCCGGGGGCGTGGTCGAGGTACCAGGCAAAGTCCTCGCCGCCCATGCTCTGCTGGGTTTCGGTCAGCGCCGCCGAGCCGAGGGCCGCCTGCACCGCAGCACGCTGCACCGCCACACACCCGCCGTCATTCACGACGGGCGGCACGCCGCGTTCGTAGATCGTCTCGGCGACCGCCCCCGTCGGCTCGACGATCTGGTCGATCAACTCGCGGACGATGGATTCGGCGGAATTCCAGACGTCGTGGTCGAGCATGCGCAGCGTTCCGCGCGCAGTGCCCGAGGGCGGGATGGCATTGGGCGCGTTGCCGGCCTCGATCGCTCCCCAGACGAGCAGCAGCGCCGAGCGCGGGTCGACCCGGCGGCTGAGCAGGCCGGGAAGATCGGTGATCAACCGGCCGAGCGCGTACACGATGTCGGCCGTCAGATGCGGACGCCCGGTGTGCCCGCCCGTGCCGGTCAGGTGGACATCGAGGCGGTCACACGCGGCCGTGATCGGGCCGACCCGAAGGCCGACGCGGCCCGTGTCCAGACGCGGATCGCAGTGCAGCGCGTAGATCCCCTGGACGCCGTTCATGCCGCCGGCGGCGATCACGCTGCGCGAACCACCGGGAAACAGCTCCTCGGCCGGCTGGAAGATCAGGCGCACCCGGCCCGGCAGTTTCATCGCGGCCAGAACCGCGGCCGCGCCGAGCAGGATCGCGGTGTGCGCATCGTGCCCGCAGGCGTGGCAGACGCCGGCGGTGCGCGAGCGGTACGGCACCTGCTTGTGATCAGGGATGGGCAGGGCGTCGATGTCGGCGCGCAGCGCGATCATCGGGCCGTCGTCACCGATGTCGCAGAGCGCACCCGCGCCGCCGGGCAGCACCGTCGGCGTCAAGCCCAGCAACCGCAGCCGCTCGACGATGACGTCGGTCGTGCGCTTCTCGGCATACGCGACCTCGGGATGCGCGTGCACGTCGCGGCGAACCGCGATGAGCTCGTCCTCGTGCGTGGCGAGCCAGCTGTCCAGAGCGTCCAGAGCCTTCGGTGCCGTCACAGGTTCAGGCCGTCACGCATCTCGGCGACGAGCGAGTCGACCACCGCCGTGAGATCGCCGTCGTACGCCGCCGCGACGGCACGCTGACGCTGGTAGCTCGCGCCCCGGGCGATGAGCCGCGGGATCGACTCGAGTTCGTTCGCGCAGTCCAGGCGGCGCGCGATCGGGAGCAGGTCGTCGACCAGATCGGTGATTGCCTCGGTGACCGGCTGGAGGTTGCCCGCGTTGTCGATGACGATCTCGGCGTCGAGCCCGTACCGGGCGGCACGCCACTTGTTCTCGCGGACGAGCCACGGTCGCGGCTCGGGCAGCGTGTACCCGTGGTCGAGCTGGCGGTCGAAGCGCTCGACCAGGCATTGCGCGAGCGCCGCCACGCAGGCGATTTCGTCCAGTGTCGGCAGGCCGTCGCAGATGCGCAGCTCGACCGTCCCGAAGCCGGGATGCGGCCGGATGTCCCACCACACCTCGCGCACCGACTGGATGGCATGCGAGGAGATGAGCGCCTCCATGTACTTCTCGAAGGCGTCCCAACCGGACAGCTGGTAGGGCAGCCCGGCGGTCGGCAGCGCCTCGAACACCTTGCTCCGGTAGGACGCGAGCCCGGTGTCGGCGCCGATCCAGTACGGGCTGGATGCCGACAACGCAAGGAAATGCGGCACGTAGGCGAGCAATCCGTTGACGATCGGGATCGCCTTGTCCGGCGCGCGGATCCCGCAGTGGACGTGTACGCCGAAGATCTGCAGTTGCCGCGCCATCCACTGATTGCGCTCGACGAGCTGGGCGTAGCGCGAGTTGTTGGTGATGCGCTGGGTGGCCCAATCGGTGATCGGATGGGTGCCCGAGCACATGACGCCCAGGTTGCGCTCGTCGGCCGCCTCGCGGACCTCGGCGACGGTGTGGGCGAGATCCTCGACGGCCTGCTCGACGGTCTGGCAGATGCCGGTGATGACCTCGACGCACGATTGGAGAAGTTCATGCTTGGCCTTGGGGTGATCGCCGTCGCCGTTCGGCGAGATCGCCCTGAGCAGGTCGTCGGAAGCGCTGGTCAACTGCCGCGTTTCCAGATCAACCAGCTCAAGTTCCCACTCGACTCCCAGACTGGTTCGCTTGGACGAGGTGAAGTCGATGTGCACGCTGCTGAGCGTATCCGTCACCCGTCACGGACGGGCATCGTCGGCGAGGAGATCGGTCATTCCCGGACCGACCAGCCGCCGTCGACGTCGATCGTCTGACCCGTCACCCAGTCCGACCGCGCCGAGGCGAGCCAGACGACCGCCTCGGCGATGTCGTCCGGCATACCCCATCGCCCGCGTGGATGAACGGCGGCGACCCGCGCGGCCAGATCGCCGTCGGCGTAACCGGTATCGACCGGACCGGGGTTGACACAGTTGACGGTGATGCCACGAGGAGCAAGCTCCACGGCCAGAGATCCGGTCAGCTGCTGCAGCGCCGCCTTCGACGCGATGTAGGGCAATTCCGCGGGCATCGATCCGCGGTGCTGCCCGGACGAGAACGTGATCACCCGCCCGTCACGGCCCAGGTGGACAGCCACGAACTCCTTGACGAGCAGCAGCGTTGCGCGCGCGTTGACGGCGAACGTGAGGTCGAGCTCGGCGGCCGTCAGCTCGGCGAGGGAGAAGGTCGAGGACCTCGCGTGCACCGCGAGCAGGACGTCCAGGCCGCCGATCCGGTTCGCCGCGTCGGCCACCAGTTGGCGAGGAGCGTCAGGGTCGGCGAGGTCGACCGGCAGGTAGTGCCGAACCGGCGCATCGGCGTCGTCGGCGCCCCACGGCTGCTCGGCGTCGGCCGGCGCCCATCCGGACGCGACGACCGACGCGCCCTCGGCAACCAGTCGCTGCGCCAGGCCGTATGCGATACCGATCCGCCGGCTGACACCGGTGATCAGCACTCGGCGGTTGTCCAGATTCCCCATGATGCCGCTCCTACCGTGCTGCAACCCGCCGGGTCAGAAGGTGTCGGGCGGGCGGTAGGTGCCCCAGGCCTCGCGCAGCGCGTCGCAGACCTCGCCGACCGTTGCCCGCGCGCGCAGGGCGTCCTTCATCGGGTAGAGCACGTTTCCCGTGGGGCTCGTCGCCATGGACCGCAGCTCGGTCAACGCCTTGTCGACCTCGGCCGAGTCGCGCTCGGCCCGCAGCGCGGCCAGCCGTTGACGCTGCTCGGCCTCGATGTCCGGGTTGACGCGCAGTGGCTCGTACGCGTCCTCCTCGTCGAGCGCGAACCGGTTCAGGCCGACGACAACGCGCTCGCCCGCGTCGATCTCCTGGGCGATCGTGTACGCGGATCGCTCGATCTCGCGCTTCTGAAAGCCCTTCTCGATCGCGGCGACGGCTCCGCCAAGATCGTCGATCTGGCGCATCAGAGTGTCGACCTCGGTCTCGACCGCGTCGGTCATCGCCTCGACCGCGTATGAACCCGCGAACGGGTCGACCGTGGCGGTGACGTCAGTTTCGTAGGCGATAACCTGCTGCGTCCGCAATGCGAGGCGTGCCGCTTTCTCCGTCGGCAAAGCGATCGCCTCGTCGAAGGAGTTCGTGTGCAACGACTGGGTGCCGCCGAGCACTGCGGCCAGCGCCTGCACCGACACCCGCACCATGTTCACCTCCGGCTGCTGGGCGGTGAGCTGGACGCCGGCCGTCTGGGTGTGGAAGCGCAGCATCAGCGACTTGGGATGCTTGGCGCCGAAGCGCTCACGCATGGTGCGGGCCCAGATTCGTCGCGCCGCGCGGAACTTGGCCACCTCTTCGAGGAACGTCGTGCGCGAGACGAAGAAGAAGGCGAGCCGCGGTGCGAAGTCGTCGACGGCGAGTCCCGCATCGACCGCGGCCTGCACATAGGCCACCCCGTCGGCGAGGGTGAACGCGACTTCCTGGGCAGGCGTCGCACCGGCTTCGGCCATGTGGTAGCCGGATATCGAGATGGTGTTCCACTTCGGGATCTCGGCCCGGCAGTACGCGAACGTGTCGGTGATCAGGCGCAGCGACTCGGCCGGCGGGAAGATGTACGTGCCCCGGGCGATGTACTCCTTGAGCACGTCGTTCTGGATCGTGCCGTTCAGCGCCGCGCCGGAGATCCCGTTCTCCTCGGCCACCAACTGGTACAGCAGCAACAGCAGCGCGGCCGGTGCGTTGATCGTCATCGACGTCGACACCTCGTCGAGCGGGATGCCGTCGAGCAGCACCCGCATGTCGTCGACCGAGTCGATCGCCACGCCCACCTTGCCGACCTCGCCGTGCGCGAGCACAGCGTCAGAATCCATACCCATCTGCGTCGGAAGGTCGAAGGCGACCGAAAGGCCCATGGTGCCCGCGCGCAGCAACTGGTGATAACGCGCGTTGGACTCCTTTGCGGTGCCGAAACCGGCGTACTGGCGCATCGTCCACGGGCGCTGGGTGTACATCGTCGAGTAGACGCCGCGCGTGAACGGGAATTCTCCCGGCTCGCCAAGTCGATCAGCGAGCCCGTCGGCTACCGCACCCGGCCCGTACAGGGGCTCGATCTCGAATCCGGACTCGGCCTTGCGCACGATTCGGCTCCTTTCCGATGCCGTCAGGGTGCCAGCCGGAAGGGCGTAGGGCCCACCGGTTGTGAGCAACTCGCTGTGAACGTATCGAGCGGATGGCTGCCGGAGCGGCCGGGAAGGCGCGAACCTGTGGTGATAGTGAGAGAACGCGGTCGGCGGAAACTGGCCGCGTCTCCCGTCCGTTTCAACGGACATGAGGGCCGGCTTGCTGCGCTGTTCGCGCGCCGGTCTGAGCGCACTCGCCGCGCTGGCCCTCGTCGCCGTACTCGGCGCGATCGCGAATACCGACACAGCACAAGCCTCGGGCGTATCGCTGCATTCGGCCCACGCCCGACTCGCGATCGCACCTACCTTGCAGTTCCCGCGCGGGTTCGATCAGCATCGCTTCGACGTTTCGAACGCGGAATCGACGCCGGCGGCCGGCCAATCATCGCGCCCGCATGCAAACCCCGAATTGCCCACAGCAAACGGGGCAAACACCCGACCGGCCGATCGAGGCCGCGATCCACCTGCCCACTACGTCGCCTAGCGCGCTGGCGGTCCGAGAGCTGTGCGCCGGCACCGCCGAGTGCTCGCCAATAGGTGAACTCAGCGTCCAATCCGCCGCGGGTTTGATACCCCGGAAACTTCCAGGCAGGAGGCCGAAGTGGTCACCCGATCCATTCGCGCCCGCACCACCGTTCTTACCGACGCCCAACTCGCAATGCTGCAAGAGATGCTGCAAGAGCAGCGCCGGTTCCGTATCGAGCAGATCGAAGCCGCCACCGAACCGGAGCGCGAGCCCACGGCGCGTTCGGCGGCTGATGTAGAAGTCGAGCAGACGATCTTGCGCGGTGCGCGGGTCGCCCTCCACGACGTCGAGTCGGCCCTCGACCGCATCGCCGCCGGGCAATACGGGCGGTGCGCAGAATGCGGCACGATGCTCCCGCTCGAGCGGTTGGAGGTGCTTCCCCAGGCGACGCTGTGCATGTTCTGCCAGCGTGCCGCCGACACTCTGCAGTGATCTGCTTCTGCAGGCGGGTGGTTCGCGCGCCGGACCGCCCGCCTGCGCATACCCCCGCGTAGGCTCCGCGAACGTGACCACCGACCCGATGGATGCCGCACGGGCTGCGGCTCGCGCACTGGCCGAGATCACCTCCGTCACCCAGCACGACGTCGCGATAGTGCTCGGTTCTGGCTGGGTTCCGGCCGTCGACGCGTTGGGGCAGGCGAGTCACGAGATTGCCGTCACCGACCTCCCGGGCTTCCTGCCGCCGGCGGTAGAAGGGCACGCCGGTCGCGTCCGCTCACTCGACGTCAGCGGCAAGCGGGTGCTCGCCTTCCTCGGACGCACGCACCTCTACGAGGGACGCGGCGTCGAACCGGTCGTGCACGGCGTGCGGGTGGCCGCCGCTGCGGGATGCCGCACCGTGGTGCTGACCAACGCCTGCGGCGGGCTGCGGCCGGGGCTGTCGGTGGGTGATCCCGTGTTGATCAGCGACCACCTGAACATGACGTTCCGCTCGCCGCTCGTGGGTGCCCGGTTCGTCGACCTCACCGACCTGTACTCCGCCCGGCTGCGTGCGCTCGTGCGTGAGATCGACCCGTCGATCGCCGAGGGCGTCTACGCCGCCATGCCCGGCCCGCAGTACGAGACTCCGGCAGAGATCCGGATGCTCGCCACCCTCGGTGCAGACCTCGTCGGCATGTCGACCGTGCTCGAGGCAATCGCCGCGCATGCCGAAGGATGCGAGGTCCTCGGCATCTCGCTGGTCAGCAACCCGGCCGCCGGGCTCGGCGAACCGCTCAACCATCTGGAGGTTCTCGAAGCCGGGCGAGCGGCCGCCACGCGGATGGGCCAACTGCTCGGCAAGGTCATCGAGCGTCTCTGAATCACCGGACGAGGGCGCGGAGGGAGCGGCCATGACTGCGGTATCCGAGCTGCTGCGCGCGAAGGTCGAGGCATGGATCGCCGACGACGTCGACGACGAGGCCGCCGCCCAGACTCGTGCCCTGCTCGACGACGACGCTGCCGACGAGCTCGCCGACCGGTTCCGCGGCCCGCTCGTCTTCGGCACCGCCGGGCTGCGCGGGCCACTGCGCTCCGGCCCGAACGGCATGAACCGCACCGTCGTCCGGCGCGCCGCTGCGGGTGTGGCCGCGTGGCTCGCCGCACGTGAACCCGGCTCACGCGTCGTCATCGGCTATGACGCCAGGTACGGCTCGCACGACTTCGCGCACGACTCAGCCGCCGTATTCGCTGCGGCCGGTTTCGACGCCAGCGTGCTGCCGCGCCTGCTACCGACGCCGGTGCTGGCCTTCGCGGTGCAGCACCTGCACGCTGCGGTCGGCATCATGGTCACCGCGTCGCACAACCCGCCGCAGGACAACGGGTACAAGGTCTATGTCGGCGACGGCGCGCAGATCGCGCCGCCCGTCGATTCCGAGATCGAAGCTGCGATCGGTGCCGTCGGCAAGAGCCGTGACATCGCGCTGTCGGATGCCTACGACGTACTCGACGAGTCGATCGTCGATGCCTACGTGGCGGCCATGGCCGGGCTGGTCGAGCCGGGCCCTCGCGACGTGCGCATCGTCCATACGGCTATGCACGGGGTGGGCACGCAGGTCATCGGTAAGGTGTTCGAGGCCGCGGGGTTCGACCCGATGACCACGGTGCCGCAGCAGGCTGCACCCGACCCGGACTTCCCTACCGTGGCGTTCCCGAACCCCGAGGAACCGGGTGCGCTCGACCTCGCCCTGGCGCTGGCCCGCGATCAGCACGCCGATCTCGTCCTCGCCAACGATCCAGACGCCGATCGGTGCGCGGTCGCGGCGGTCGACGGCGGCCAGTGGCGGATGCTGCGCGGCGACGAGGTGGGCGTGCTGCTTGCCGATGCCCTGCTGCGCAAGGGGATTCGCGGCACCTACGCCACGACCGTCGTCTCCTCGACGATGTTGAAGGCGATTGCGCACCACCATGGCGTCGGCTACGCCGAGACACTCACCGGCTTCAAATGGATCTCGCGGGCCGCGCCGGATCTCGCGTACGGCTACGAGGAGGCGCTCGGATACGCGGTGGCGCCGAACCTCGTGCGGGACAAGGACGGGATATCCGCGGCGCTGCTCGTCGCCGAATACGCGGCCTCGCTCAAGGCAGCCGGCTCGTCGCTGCCACAACGCCTGGACGAACTGGCCGCACAGTACGGGCGCTACGCGACCGACCAGGTCGCGTTGCGAGTCGACGACCTGGCGATCATCAGTGCCACGATGACCCGGCTGCGCGCCGAGCCTCCGGCAACGCTGATCGGTGCCCTCGTCACGGTTACCGACCGCCTGCCCGAGGCCGACGTGCTGACCCTCACCTGCCCTGGTGCGCGGGTCGTCGTGCGGCCATCGGGCACCGAACCCAAGCTGAAGGCCTATCTCGAGGTCGTCGTTGCCGACGGCTCCCGCGACGAAGCAGGGCGCCGCCTCGATCAGCTACGCCACGAGGTCGGCGCCGCGCTCGGGATCAGTTCTTGAGCAGGTTGCCCGCCTGCCAGTCCGCCCACGTCACGTTCCAGTCGCCGAAGCCGTCCCACGACGGCATGGCCTTGGCGGTGCCGGTGTTGGCGTAGGTGACCACGTCGCCGATGACCGAGAACGTGTAGAACCACTTCGCGTCGGCCACGGTCAGGTTCGTGCAGCCGTGCGAGGTGCTGCGGCTGCCGATGTTGCCGGAGTTCCACGCCGCGGCGTGCACGAACTCGCCCGAGTTGGTCAGGCGCACCGAGAACGGCACGTCCAGCGCGTACGGGTTCGCCTCGCCCGGCGCGCTCACCATGTGCTGCGGGTTCTTCTTTGCCATGACGACCTTCGTGCCCTCATAGGTCGGCGTGTTCGCCTTGCCCAGCGACACCGGGAGTACCTTGACCGGCTTGCCGTCAGAAGTCACCGTCATCTTCTCCGTCGAGCCGTCGACCGTGGAGATGTGCGCGGCCCCGATGCTGATCTGCAGGGTCAGGCTGTCGTCGAAGGCCAAGCCCTTACCGGCACTGACGTTCTTCAGCGGCATGTTCATCTCGATCTTCGAATGCGCCGGCCAGTAGTGCTGCGGCCGGTAATGGGCCTCCATCGCATAACCCGAGTTCGAGTTCACCCAGAACCACGCGCCCTGCACCGGCGAGCCGTTGATCTTCACCGTCACGGCCTTGTCGAAAGCATGCGCATCAGTGACCTTGCGCGAGAACTGCGCGATGATCGGCATCCCGATGCCATAGGTCTGCCCATCACCCTGGAACAGGCTCACGTGTACCGGCTTCGTCGGTCCGGTCTGCGTGGAGTGGCTCGCCTTGGTGCTCGGCGCGCCCGACGGTGCGTGCGATCCGGCGGGCGGGGCGGCAACCTGGTGACTGGGATGGCGGTTCATGAGCCTGACCGCCGCCAGGCTCGCCACCGCGATCACCGCCACCACCGCGGCGACGAGCAGCGGCGCGCCCCAGTTGCGACGCGGCGGACCCGAGCGGTGACCGCCCGAGGGCCGACGCGGCCCGTAGGTCGTCGGCGTGCTCCAAGAGTCCAGCGGCGGCGGCTGACGATCGTCGCGTATCGCGGAATTCGCTGTGACGTGCAGCGTCTCGCTCAGCAACCTGTCAACGTCGCGCTTCACCGCGCACCTCCAAGCATCTTCTGTAGTTTCGCCATCGCGCGACTTGCGGACGACTTCACCGAGCCGGTCGAGATACCGAGCGTCGCGGCGATTTCTGCCTCGGACAGGCCGGACCAGAACCGCAAGATCAGCACCTCCTGCTGGCGCGGCGCCAACCGATGCAACGCCGCCAGCACTTCCCGGTGCTCCTGCGAGAGCAACACGTGAAAGTCGGCCGGATCGGCGTAATCCGGTTCGGCGACGCGCATGTGCTTTCGCACCACCTGCCGGTGCCGGATCACCGAGCGCGACAGGTTCACCACCGAGGCGCGCAGGTAGGCCACCGCAGCATCCGGCTCACGCAACTCGCCGCCCCGGCGGTGCAGCGCGACGAACGCGTCCTGCACGACGTCCTCAGCACTTGGCAGGTCATCGACGAGTAGCACCGCGAGTCGAACCATCGGCCGCCACAGCGCCGCGTACAGCGCCGGAACGTCGATGACCGAGCTCCGCACGGGTGCCGGGCCACTATAGGTCACACATCCGCCCTTCAGCGCTGAAGTCACATCAACTAGTCGCGCGAGGTGGCCTCCAGGTTGTCAACCGGAGCCAACTTCGCACCGCGCCGAGGTGAGACCTTAGCGCGTCATGTTGACACCCCGTTATCTGCCGAGTAGTGCTGAACGCAACTATCCTCACTCTTTGGGGTGTCCATGCGCGCTCGCCCGATCCTCATCGCCGCCACCTGCCTGCTCGTCACCGCCGTCGGCATGCCGTCCGCGGGCGCACAGCGCGGGCCGCACTACGTCAAGGAGCCGGTAGCCACCGGCACCGGGGGCGCGGTCGCCTCCACCGAATTCAACGCCAGCAAGGCCGGCATCGAGACACTGAAAGCCGGCGGCAACGCGATCGACGCCACGGTCGCTGTGGCCAGCACGCTCGGCGTTACCGAGCCGTTCGTCGCCGGGCCGGGCGGTGGCGGATTCATGGTCATCTACCTGGCGAAGACGCACCGGGTCGTGACGATCGACGGACGCGAGATGTGCGCAGCCGCCTGCACGACACAGCTGTTCATCGATCCGGCCACGGGTAAGCCGCTGGCCTTCGAGGACGCCCGCCATTCGGGCCTGTCGGTGGGCGTGCCGGGCATGGTCGCGACGTGGGATCGCGCGGTACGCAACTACGGCAAGCGCGGCTTCGGCGCCGACCTGCAACCGGCCATCGCGGTGGCACGACGCGGGTTCGAGATCACGTCCGACTTCGTCCAGCAGGAGCAGGCGTCATTGCCGGATCTGCAGGCGTTCACGAGCAGCCGCAAGCTCTTCCTGACCCCGGACGGCCAACCGTTACCGATCGGTTCGACGCTGAAGAACCCCGACCTGGCGAGCACCTACACCGACCTCGCGCGGCACGGCGCCGGCTACCTCTACGACGGTGCGCTCGCCGGCGACATCGCGCAAACCGTGCAACATCCGCCGGTGTGGCCGGGCACGCCGCTCACCGTCCGTCCCGGCATCATGACGACGACCGATCTCGCGCACTACGTGGCCAAGGTGCGCCAGCCGACGCACATGTCCTACCGCGGCCTGGACGTGTACGGCATGGCGCCGCCGTCCAGTGGCGGCCTGACCACGGGTGAAGCGCTGAACATCCTGTCGGGCTGGGATCTGTCCACCGAGCCCCGGGCACAGGCACTGTTCCAGTATCTCGAGGCCAGCCGGCTCGCGTTCGGCGATCGCGGTGCCTACATCGGCGACTCCGACTACGAGCAGGTTCCGCAGGAGGGACTGCTCGATCCCGAGTTCGCCGCGACCCGCCGCTGCCTGATCGGCAACACCGCGCTCAGCTCACCGGTCGCGCCGGGCAACCCGTACCCGCCCTACGCGCCGTGCTCGACGGCGAACGTCAAGCCCAACCCGACGCACGAAGGGACCCAGACGAACCACATCGTCGTCGCCGACAAGTGGGGCAACATCGTCAGCTACACCAACACCATCGAGCAACTGGCCGGCAGCGGCATGACCGTGCCCGGGCGCGGCTTCCTGCTCAACAACGAGATGACCGACTTCGACTTCGCCCCCGGCTCGCCCACGACGCACGACCCGAACCTGCCCGCGCCGGGAAAGCGGCCGCGATCGAGCATGAACCCGACGATCGTCCTCAAGAACGGGCACCCGGACTTCACCATCGGCTCGCCCGGCGGCTCGACGATCATCACGACGGTGCTGCAGATCCTGCTCAACCACGTCGATTTCGGGATGTCGCTGCCGGACGCCATCGCCGCGCCGCGAGCGAGCCAGCGCAATTCGGCGACGACCGACGCCGAGCCGGACTTCTACACCAGCGCCCTGGCCCAGCAACTGTCGACGCAGTACGGCGAGGTGTTCAAGGAGGAAACCGGCCCGGTGCTGCCGCTCGATCAGTACATCGGTAGCGCGACCGGCATCGACTTCCTGCCGGGTGGGCGCTTCCAGGCGGCCGCCGAGCCGATCCGCCGAGGCGGGGGCAGCGCGCTGGTGGTGAATCCGGGACCGTAACCGGGGCGTGCCGGGCCCGCGCTACAAGCGCGGGCAGGCCCCGGTCAGCAGCACCGTCGGCGCAGGCTCGCTCGCCGAAGTCCTCGGCGCGCAGCCGGTTGAGACGAGTACGTCGTCGGCATAACGGAACGTGTGCCAGAACAGGTGGCCCTGCGCGAAGTTCGGCGTGTAGTCGCTGTCGAGCGCGACGATGTCGAGGTAGCCGTTGTCGTCGAGATCGGTCACCGTAATCGTCGGCAGGTCGGCGACGACGTAGGCCTTCGTGGGCAGCACGAGCTTGCCCGCCCGCAGGATCACCATCTGGGCCGCGGCCGAGTGCACCCCGGCCCCATCGGTCAGCATGCAGTTCGGCTCGGCTGCGTGGGCATTGCATTGCAGCGAGGCGGCCCAGCCGTAGCCGCGTGACCACAGCAACCACTGCACGCTTACCCCGCCCTGGCTCAGCTCGACCACCGGCTCGGTGGTGAAGTCGCCTGGCTTGCCCGCACGCCACAAGCTGATCGCGTAGCCGTTACCCAGATCGACGGTCTGCGCCTTGGTACAACCCCACGAGGCGCATTTGGCGGGTTTGGCGAGCGCCTGCACCGGGTGCGACGAAAGGGGCGGGGCGGCGGGCGTGCGGCTGCCCCCCAGAGCAACCGCGACGGACGCGCCCGCCGCCGCCACGACAGCCCCTGCCGCGCCGACGACCAGCCAACGCCGAGCCACTGTCCGCTTGAACCAGGCTCCCCCAGTGAGCACTGCTTCCTCCCGGCGGCCAGGCAAGACCTAACGCGTCCGCGCAACACGAACTGTCTTAGATGACGTAGGGCGAAGCCGAATGGTTGCACTCCGCAGTCATCAATTAGATAACGATGCGATCACTGGCTGCGCACTCCTTGGATCGCGAATCGCTCCACTACCTGCAGGTGGCCGCCCGTGCTGGCGACGATCGTAGCCACTACGTCCGTAGCGCCGGAGAAGGGGACCTTCGCCGACCATGGCTGGTTCGTCCCGCCGGCCGGCGTGCAGCACGACTGCCCGAACGGTACCGAAGAGGACAGTTGCCGCATCGTGACCCGGATGTTCTCGTCCACGCCGGTGATGTGCCCGCCGACCGTGACCGGCGAGGTCACCACCGACCCGTAGGCCGGTAGTTCAAGGGAGAACGTGGCGTCGTCGCTGCCGACCACCTCCCACGGCGAATCGGCGTCCGTGCCGAACCGGACGAGGTGCAGCACCGCCGCGGTGTGCGAGGTGCCGTTCGGGTCGCGGTAGCCGACGCCGATGTGCGCTCCGACCGAGTCGGTGCTCCGGCTCGTCACGATGTCGATGTCGCCGAACCCGAGGTATCCGCGCGTGAACGACAGCGCGCTTTGCCCGGCGTCGAGGTGCCAAGGCTGGTGGCCGCCGCTGCGGTTGCTCACCTGCCAGGCCTTTGCATCCGACAGCGTCGCGAACGGCCAGAGCGGCTGGTAGCCGAGCTTGAACGCCGGGGGCGGCACCGGCTGGTTCGCCGGGACGCTGCCGGCCGGCTTCGTCGCACTGGCACTTGCGGCCGGTGTCGTCGCCGGAGCGGCGGGGTGCGTGGTCGCGTTGCTGTGGACCTCGGTCTTCGCCCCCGACGGTGCCGGCGCGGTGGGCGTCGGCGTATGTGCCGGCTGGGCGCGGTCTGCCCGCACCGCGGTGACGACGGCGATTGTTCCAGCGGCGACCGCGATCACGGCCGCAGCAGCGAGCAGTGGCGGGAGCCAGCGGCGGCCGAGGCGCGGCGCCGGTGGCATGTCGTGCGCACGGTCCGCGGATGGCACCGGCGCAGGCTGCAGGTCGGATTCGCCGACCTGAGCGGTCTGGGCGGCCAGCGCCGAACGGATCCGCTCGTCGAGGTCGAAGCTGTTCATGCGGCACCTCCCAGGATCGCGGCGATCGCATCGCGGCCACGAGACGCGCTCGATTTGACCGAACCGATCGAGATGCGCAGCGTCGAGGCGATCTCCGGCTCGGTGAGCTCGGACCAGTAGCGCAGAACGATCACCTCGCGTTGGCGCGAAGGCAGTTGTTGCAGCGCGGCGATCACCTCGCGGTGCTCCTCGGCCAGCAGCACCTGGCCATCGGCCGGTGCCACGGTGAGTAGGTCCTCGCGCGGCTGCGGGTTAACGCGCACGGTGCGCCGGCGCCGCAGCACCGACCGCGCGCCGTTCACCACGCAAACCCGCAGGTAGCCGATTGCCGCGTCCGGTGTGCTGAGCGAGTCCCAGCGCCGGTGCAATGCGGCGAATGCGTCCTGTGCCACGTCTTCGGCGGTCTCGCGGTCGTCGACCAGCAGCAGGGCGAGGCGCACCATGGCCAACCGCTGCGCGCGATAGATCTGCTCGATGCCGGCGTCTCGTCCCGGATCCGGTCGCCGCACAGATCGAAGGTCGGCCATTGCTGTCCTCATGGGGCCCCCCATTGGGTCCGAGTCCAGTTGACCGCCGGTTTGCGGTCTTACTGATCTAGACGCTCGGGGGTCCCGATGGTTGACAGGCTAGATGATCTCAAGCATCACGCTGGTGACCTTGCTGCCGTCGGTCCGGACCAAGGCGAACTGCCTGCTCAGCGGCGGAGTGACGCCGTCGACCGTCTTTCCCTCGGCCAGCTGGACGAGTTGCTGGACGCTTAGCTGCTTCAGGTCGGTCGTGTCCGCGAAGATCGGGACGTTCGCGGACAGCACGTATGAGTAGGTGGCCGGGTTGGTGTTCCAGACTCCGCCCTGCTCCAACCGGGTGACCCGGTCCAGTTCGATGTGCACGCCGTCGGGTTGCGAGTCGACCGATCGGATATAACCCTGGTCGGTGATCCGAAGCGACGAACGCGGACCGGGAAGCTGGGCGTTCGTGACAGCGAAGCGTGCCGCCTGCTCGGTGGCCGGGTCGGCCAGCGTCCGGACGATGACCACGCCCGGAGCGGTCGGTACGACCCATTGCTCCCAGGTGCCCGTGAAGCACCCGCCGGTGTAGGCGCGGTACTCCGCTGGTTGCCCCCCGACGGTCGTGTTGGTCGCCTGCGTGGTCGTCACCTTGGGCGCGTCAACACTCGACCCGCACATGTTGCCGTCGCCGACTACGTAGGGCTTGTCGGGTTGGAAACCTCCGGACGCGGCTTGCGCTGGGGAGACGACCTGAATCTCCAGTTGGCATCTATTCGTCGGCGACGACGTTCGCCCGTCGATGGTGATGCAGTCGCCTTTAAACCCGTTGCTCTGAGAGACGCCCCAGGAAGTCGGCACATCGAGCGTCACGCCCTGCACGGTGAGCTTCTTCGTTACGACCGTCGAGGGGCGCGGGGCCGACGACGACGCCTGGGTCGTCGGCGAGGACGCGGCGGTCGGACTCGACGATGTCTGCGGCGGCGACGGCGTGGTCAGCGTCGGGGTGGGGGTGGGCGTCGGCGGGTGCGCCGGACGGTCGCGGTCGGCGCGCGCGACGGCGACCACTGCGGTCGTCCCGGCAGCTATGGCGATCACCGCGGCGGCGGCCAATAGCGGCGCTATCCAACGACGGCGATGACCGATGCCGATGATGACACCGTCGCTGGGCTTGTCGTCGTCGTGTGGCGGCTCACCCGGCTGCACCGTTTCCTGCGTCACCCGGCCGGCCTTCGCCTCGAAGGCGGCCCGCAACCGGTCCTCGATCTCGCGGCTCATCGGGCACCTCCCAGCATCTTCTCCAGCTTGTCCAGGCCGCGGCTGGCCTGGGACTTGACCGCGCCCCGCGAGATCTGCAGGGCTTCGGCTATCTCTGCTTCGGAGAGGTTCGACCAGTACCGCAGCACGAGAACCTCCTGCTGCCCGGCGGGCAATCGGCGAACCGCGGCCAGCACCTCGCGATGCTCCTCGGCGAGCAGGAGGTCACTGTCGGCTGCGTCGACGAGGTCGGGCTCGGCGGCCCGCAGGTGCTTGCGCACCGTTCCGCGCCGCCTGAGCATGGACCGGGCCTGATTCACGACGGATGTGCGCAGGTAGCCCAGCGCCGCCTGCGGATCGCGGATCCTGCGCTGATTGCGATGCAGGCCGATGAACGCGTCCTGCACGACGTCCTCGGCGCTGGCCTGGTCATCGACCAGCAGGATCGCCATCCTGATCAGCGGCAACCGGTGCGCGGCGTACAGCGCCGGCACGTCGACCGCGATATTCGTCTGTGTCACGTCTGCCCTCCCACGCATGGACGTCACGACGAACGCTGCTCCGCCGGCCATCGCACTCTTCACACCTGAAGGACGCGCGGCGAGCGCCGGGGTTGCACGACCCCGGGAGAGATGTCGCGACTGGTCCCTATCGCGGACCGAACTGCCGATCGCCCGCATCGCCGAGGCCGGGGACGATGTAGGCATTGTCGTTGAGGCCCTCGTCGATGCTGGCGGTGACGACGCGCATCGGCAGGCCGCTCTGCTCCAGCCGCCACAATCCTTCCGGCGCCGCCAGCGCGCAGATCACGGTGATGTCGGACGCGCCCCGCGAGGCCAGCAGCGACACGCAGTGCAGCAACGAGCCGCCGGTGGCAAGCATCGGGTCGAGGACGATGACCGGCCGGCCGGCCAGCGAGTCGGGCAGCGAGGCCATGTATGCCTCGGGCTCGTGTGTCTCCTCGTCACGCGCGAGACCGACGAAACCCATCTGCGATTCCGGCAGCAGGTTGAACGCCGCCTCGGCCATGCCGAGGCCGGCGCGCAACACCGGGACGAGCAGCGGCGGGTTCGCGAGCGTGACGCCGGTGGTGGGCCCGACCGGCGTGGTGATCGCGACGTCAGTCACCGCGCAATGGCGAGTCGCCTCGTACACGAGCAGCGTGGCCAGTTCACGCAGCGCCGCCCGGAACTCGGCATTGCTGCTGCCCTTGTCTCGCATCACAGTCAGGCGCGATCGGGCAATCGGGTGATCGACAACCAGGGTCTCCACGACGCAGACCCTAGAGGAATGGGTCGCCGGAAGCGGCATGCGATCCAAGGGAGTCGCGGACGGTTGCCGGCACCAACCTCAGTGATCACCTGCGGATTGCGCACCGCCGACGGTGCAAAACCCGCAGATGATCACCTGCAAGAACGTGACGGTTCGCGAGCCGAACGCCGCGCGACTAGGGCTTTGCGCGAGCCCGGTGTGCACGCACCCGAGCGCGGACGCCGCAGGTCTTGTCAGCGCACCACCGCCGCCGCCCCGTGTCGTCCAGGTAGATGCCCGCGCAGGTGGGGTCACCGCAGGCGCGCAGCCGAGCCGGATCGGGACCGGTCAGGTGCAAGGCGGCCTGCCGGGCGATACGTCCCAGCGCTGCCCGTGAGGTGGCCGGCGCCGACGCCGTCAGCCCGCTGTCGCCCCGGCCCACCCGCAGGCCAGGCGGCTCGTCATGGGCGAGAGCGAGATTGACCACCCGCACCGCTCCCCTGTCCGGGCGCTGCTGGTCGACCGTGGCCCGGGCCAGCTCGTAGAGCGCCTCGCGCAGCTCGATCGCCGCGGCCAGGTCGCGTTCGGACACGGGCTCCTGCACCTCAAGACCGGCAGCCGCGAACCACTCGGCAAGCCGGTCCGGCGAGTCGAGCCGCTCGATGACCGGGGCGCCGCGCCGTCCAGTGAGCGTGGCAACGAGATTCAGCCACGCCGCGCCGTAGTAAAGGCGGTAATCCGTCGCGTCCACAACGCCGAGTGTAACGACTTGACACGTTACGAGTCGGCCTGCAACCTGTAACGAGTCAAACCGTTACAAGGTCTGTGGAGGCCGATTCGATGAAGCGACTGGACGTCGGCGCAACGCTGTTCGTGCTCATCTGGACGAGCGGCTACGTCGTCGGATCGATCGCGGCGAAGGCAGCCTCCCCGCTCGCCGTCACGTTCTGGCGGATCGCCATCTCGGCCGGACTGCTGGCCGCGCTCGCCGCGCTGCGCGGCGCTCGCTGGCCCCGCGATCTGCGCACGATCGGCTGGCTGAGCCTCACCGGTGCGCTGCTGTTCGGAGTGCAGTTCGGCGGCGTCTACCTCGGACTCGGCGCGGGCATGCCGGCCGGCACGGCCGCGCTCATCGCCTGCTGCTGCCCGCTGATCGTGGCGGTCAGCCAGGCGCTGCTGGGTTGGGAGCACCTCACCGCAGTGCAATGGACAGGCGGCGCGCTCGGTATGGGCGGCGTCGTCCTCGCACTGCTCGACCACATCAGCCAGCCGAAGTCGGCCGGCGCGATCGTCTGGACGCTCGTCGGGCTGGCCGGATTCGCCTCGGGCACTGTGCTCCTGCAGCGTCACCAACCGCGCGACGTCGATGCCCGCGTCGTCGCCTCGATCGAGTGCATGGCAGCAGGCGTCGTGCTGGCACCGTGCGCGTTGCTGCACGGCGGGCTGGCGATCCCGTTCACGGCCAGGGCGCTCGGCGCGAGCACGTGGCTCACCCTGATCAACGGCGTGGGTGGCCCACTCGTCCTGTTCCTGCTGGTTCGCACGCGTGGCGCGACCCGCGGTAGCAGCATGCTCTTCCTCGTTCCGGCCGTGACGGCGATTGCCTCGTGGCCCGTGCTCGGGCAGCGGATCGGGCTGAGCGCGGTCGCGGGCCTGGTGGTGGCCGGCGTCGGGGTGACCCTGATCCAGCTTCCGGCACGGCTGGCCCGTGCCGCGCCGAAACCCCCGGCAAGTCTTGCCCGCCTGCCGGACGCGGCGCGCTCCTAGACTGGCCGGGTGACCGCCGTAATCCCTGAGTTGCACAGCGACCCGCGCGACGTCACTCGTGACGGCTCGACGCTGCGCCGTTTCCTGCACGGCCTGCCCGGTGTCGACGAAGTGGGCGCCCAGGGCAGGGCGGCAGCCCTGTTCACGCGCAGCATCAAGACAACTGCCAAGGCGTGGGCCATCGACACCTCCATCCGGATGGTCGACCTGACCACCCTCGAAGGTGCCGACACTCCGGGCAAGGTCCGCTCGCTGTGCGCCAAGGCGATGCGTCCCGACCCGACCGACTCGACGGTGCCACCGGTTGCGGCCGTCTGCGTGTACCCCGACCTGGTGACCACGGCAGTCGACGCACTGCGCGGCAGCGACGTGCAGATCGCGAGCGTTGCCACCAACTTCCCGTCCGGGCGGGCGTCTCTTGAGACCAAGCTTTCCGACGTGCGCGACGCGGTCGCCGCCGGAGCCACCGAGATCGACATGGTCATCGACCGCGGAGCGTTCCTCACCGGCCGGTACCAGCAGGTGTTCGACGAGATCGTCGCCGTGAAGGCGGCCTGTGGGTCCGCGCATCTGAAAGTGATTCTGGAGACGGGCGAACTCGTCACCCTCGACAACGCCCGGCGCGCCTCGTGGCTGGCCCTGCTCGCGGGCGGCGATTTCATCAAGACGTCGACGGGCAAGGTCTCGCCGGCGGCTACTCCTCCGGTCGCACTGGTCATGTTGCAAGCCGTCCGAGATTTTGCCGCCGCCACCGGCGAGATCCGCGGCGTCAAGCTCGCCGGTGGTATCCGGTCGAGCAAGGACGCCGTCCGCTACCTGGTGATGGTCAACGAAGTTGCCGGCGAGCAATGGCTCGATCCGGCACTGTTCCGCTTCGGCGCGTCCAGCCTGCTTAACGATCTGCTGCTGCAACGGCACAAACTGGCTTCCGGCGTGTACGACGGCTCCGACTATGTGACGGTGGACTGATGCCCAAGTTCGAATACGCGCCCGCTCCCGAGTCGCGCGATATCGCCCGACTCAAGCCGTCCTACGGCATTTTCGTCGACGGAGGTTTCCGCGACGGGGTCGGCCAGGCCGTCAAGACGATCAACCCGGCAACCGAGGAACCGCTGGCCGAGGTGTTCGAGGCCGGACCGTCCGATGTGGACGATGCCGTGCGTGCCGCCCGCCGCGCCTACGACAACGTCTGGGGCCCGATGCCCGGCCGCGAACGCGCGAAGTACCTGTTCCGCATCGCCCGCGCAGTCCAGGAACGTGCCCGCGAACTCGCGGTGCTCGAGTCACTCGACAACGGCAAGCCGATCAAGGAGTCGCGCGACGTCGACATTCCCCTTGCCGCAGCGCATTTCTTCTACTACGCGGGCTGGGCCGACAAACTCGAGTACGCGGGTTACGGCCCGAGCCCCCGCCCGATCGGTGTCGCCGGGCAGGTCATCCCCTGGAACTTCCCACTGCTCATGGCAGCGTGGAAGATCGCGCCGGCGCTGGCCGCGGGCAACACCGTCGTGCTCAAGCCGGCTGAGACCACGCCGCTCACCGCGCTGACCCTGGCCGAGATCATCGCCGAGGCCGACCTGCCGCCGGGCGTCGTGAACATCCTTGCCGGCGGGCCCGAGATCGGGCAGGCGATCGTCGACCACGACGGCATCGACAAGATCGCGTTCACCGGTTCGACGGAGGTGGGCAAGATCATCCAGCGGACGGCGGCCGGCACCGGCAAGCGTCTGTCCCTCGAACTCGGCGGCAAGGCGGCCAACATCATCTTCGAGGACGCCCCGCTCGATCAGGCCGTCGAAGGCATCGTCAACGGAATCTTCTTCAATCAAGGGCATGTCTGCTGTGCCGGATCGCGACTGCTCGTGCAGGAATCCATCGCCGACGAGGTTGTCGCCGCCTTGCAGCAGCGGCTGACCACACTGCGGTTGGGCGACCCGCTCGACAAGAACACCGACATCGGCGCAATCAACTCCGCGGCGCAACTCGCGCGCATCCGCGAACTGACCGACTCGGGCGAGGCCGAAGGCGCGAGCCGCTGGTCGCCGCCGTGCGAGATCCCCGATCGCGGCTTCTGGTTCGCTCCGACCGTCTTCACCGGCGTGTCGCAGGCGAACCGCATCGCCCGCGACGAGATCTTCGGGCCGGTGCTGTCGGTGCTCACGTTCCGCACGCCCGCCGAGGCGGTCGAGAAGGCCAACAACACGCCGTACGGGTTGTCGGCCGGTATCTGGACGGAGAAGGGTTCGCGCATCCTCTGGTTCGCCAGCCAGCTTCGGGCCGGCGTCGTCTGGGCCAACACGTTCAACCGCTTCGATCCCGGCTCGCCGTTCGGCGGCTACAAGGAATCCGGCTTCGGACGAGAAGGCGGCCGACACGGTCTGGGGGCCTACCTTGCCCACTAAGGCAAAGTCGTCGAAGGCGCCTGGACCTACGGTCAGCGCGCCGCGTACCGCGGCCCAGTCGTCCAACGCGCCTGGATCCAAGGTCGGCGCGCCGCGCACCTCGGCCCAGTCGGCCTCCTCATCAGAGAGGCTGCGCGTCCGCAAGACGTACAAGCTCTACATCGGCGGCGCGTTCCCGCGCTCGGAGTCCGGTCGCTCATACCCGGTCACGGGCACCGACGGCACGCTGCTCGCACATGCCGCCCAGGCATCGCGAAAGGACGTCCGCGACGCCGTTGTGGCCGCACGCAAGGCGGCTTCCGGATGGGCGCGCGCAACGGCCTACAACCGCGGGCAGGTGCTCTACCGGGTGGCCGAGATGCTCGACGGCCGGCGTGATCAGTTCGCCGCCGAGGTGGCCGCTGCCGAGGACGTCAGCGACGCCGAGGCACTGTCCACTGTGGACGCTGCGGTCGACCGCTGGGTCTGGTATGCCGGCTGGGCCGACAAGTTCGCACAGGTGGCCGGCGCGAGCAACCCCGTGGCCGGCCCCTACTTCAACTTCTCGCTGCCCGAGCCAACCGGTGTGGTCGGCGTTCTCGCTCCGCAGGACTCCAGCCTGCTGGGCCTGGTGTCTGTCGTGGCCCCGGTCATCGCGACCGGCAGCACCGCGGTGGTCGTGGCATCGCAGGAGCGCCCGTTGCCGGCCGTCTCACTCGCCGAAGTGCTTGCCACGTCCGACCTGCCGGGCGGCGTCGTCAATCTCTTGACCGGACGCACTGCCGAACTGGCGCCATGGCTGGCCAGCCACCGCGACGTCAACGCGATCGACCTGACCGGAGCCGAGCCCGGGCCGGACGTCGCCGCACTGCAGCAGGCGGCCGCCGACAACGTCAAGCGCGTCTACGTCCCGCAGCACGTCGACTGGCACGCCGACCCGGGAATCGGTCGGCTCACTGCGTTCGTCGAGATCAAGACGGTCTGGCACCCGATAGGCGTCTGATCGGGCCGCGCTCGCCTCCGGTTGGACGACCGGGCGATATGTCGTGATCATTATCTGGCAAGCTGGACGATTGCCAGGACCGTGCGATGTAGCGCAAGTGAGGCCCAATCATGACTGAATACCCAGGGCAGAACCCTGCCCCGTGGCCCAACCAGGGACCGTGGCAGGCACCCGCACAACCGCAAGGAGGCTTTCCGCCCCCTGGTGGCGGGCCCGGCGGCGGTTTCACCCCTGGGGGCGCCGGCGGGTATTCGCAGGGTGGCTTCGGCCCGGGCGGTCCGGGCGGCTTCGGCCCGGGCGGTCCGGGCGGCTTCGCCCCGTACGGCCCGCCCCGGCGGCGCAACGCGACGCCATGGATCGTCAGCGGCGTTGCAGTCGTCGCGGTCGGCGCGCTCGCACTCGTCCTCGTCATGACCCTCGGGGGAAGCAAGAGCTCGAACGACGCGAAGGGCGTCGTCGACAAGCTTCTTCAGGCGGCGCAGCACAAAGACCTCAAGACCGCGCAGAGCCTCACCTGCGACCCGCTGAACAAGGAGCTCGTCTCCTCCCCGCTCGCCGGAGTCACGAAGTACCAGCTCGGCGACGCACAGGAAGACGGCGACTCCGCCACCGTGCCGATCACCGCCACCGTGCTCGGCGAGGAGACGAACTACACGGCAGCCGCGCAGAAGCAGGGCGGCTCCTGGAAGGTCTGCAACGTCGAAGAAGGCGGTCCGGGCGCGCAAAGCGGCCAGGGCGCGGGCAACGCCAAGCGGCCGACCGCTGCCCTTGGGCCGAAAGAGACCGTGCAGAAACTGCTGCAGGCCGCGAAGGACAAGGACATGCAGACGGTCCTGGGTCTCACCTGCGACTCGGTGCACAGCCAGATCGAGAAGATCAAGTTCCCGAACGTCACAAGCTTCACCGTCGGTGCGGCAAAGGTTGACGGTACGTCGGCCACCGTCGGATTCACCGAGGTCATCGACGGCCAGAGCGCCAACAGCGTCGCGCAATTACAACTGCAGAACACCACGTGGAAGGTGTGCGACTTCTGAGCGCCGATCACCCGGCGCCGGCCGGGCCCGCAACCGGGCAGGCCGGTGATCTGCACACCCGCGGGTAGTTCCATGGGTCGGCAGACTAGGGTTCGGGCTCGGTTCACGTTCCCGCGTGGGTTCGGGCTGAATCTCTTCAGGCGAGGATGACATGACTGACTACCCAGGATCGGGCCACCCGCAGTCGCCCAATCCCGGCGAACAACCGCCACCCGGTGGGTACGAGCCACCCGGGCCGACCGGTCCCCCGGGCCCGCCGCCCTACGGCCCGCCGTACGGGCAGCCGGGCCAGCCGCCATTCGGGCAGCCGGGCCAGCCCGAGTACGGCCCGCCGCAGCAGTACGGTCCGCCGGGTCAGCCGCCATACGGTCCCCCGCCGGGTCAACCCGGCCAGCCGGGTCAGCCGCCCTACGGTCCACCGCCAGGGCAGCCGCCGTACGGTCCGGGCGGGTTCGGGCCGTACGGCCCGCCACCCGGTGGTCGTAGCAAGATGCCGTGGATCCTCGGCGGGATCGGCGTCGTCATCGCGGCGGCGGTCGCTGTCATTCTCGTGCTGACCCTGAGCGGAGGCGGCAGCAAGAGTGGCCCCGCCGCTGCCGTCGACAAGCTGTTCAAGGCCGATCTCGACAACGACATTGCCGCGCAGAAGGCCCTCGTCTGCAACCCGAGCGACATCAGCGACGGCTCCGATGGCCTGAAGAGCTACAAGGTCGGAAAGTCCAGCGAGAACGGCGATTCCGCGATCGTCGCCGTCACGGCGACCTACGACGGCAGCGCCGGCGACAACGGCCCTCCAGCGGGCACCTTCAACCTCGTGGCCACGACCGAGAAGCGCGACGGCGCGTGGAAGGTCTGTGACCTCAAGCAGGCCAATTCCAGCTCCGGCGGCAACGCTCCTAGCGGGTCGGCCACGCTGCCGAGCGGCCTCCCGACGGACCTGCCGACGGGTCTGCCGACCGGCCTCCCCTCGGGCCTGCCGACCGGCGAGCCGACCGGCAGCGTCTGCATAACGCCGCCTACCAGCCTGCCGGGCGCCACGCCGATCTGTATCCCCAACTAGCGCCGCGTCGAGGAGCACCGCATGAGCAGCGCCCCGGAAGCAACCATCGTGCCGATCACCCTGACCGTGGGCGGCCGGTCCGGGCTCACCCTGTGGGCCCCACCCTGGGAGGACGACGAGGGCGAGGAGTGGCAGGGCTTCCTCGGTGACGGCGCGAAGATCCTGCTGTTCCCGAACGTGCGCGAGCTCGGTGAGTTCATCGCGTCGGGCGAGGAGAACGACCTCTCCGACCACCCGGCGTGGGGCCGCGTTCTGAAGCTCCCCCCCGACGAGCTGCGCCCGTCCGACGACGACTCCTACGACCTCGACCAGGTCTATGAATGGGCCTCCGGCGAACCCGACCCGGTGCACGTCTCGGCGCTCGGCAACGTCGTCGACATGGTCGAGAAGATCGCCGACTGCTGCGACGACGGCGCGCTGCGCCGCCTGGTCGGCAGCACGCCCGAGTACATCGAGCTGGTCAGCGACGAGGTCAGCTATCAGGGCAAGGACGGGCGCAAACGCTGGAACGAACTCGGCGACGTCATCGCCGAAACCTGGGAACGCGCGATCACCCGGGTCGAAAGCTGGTTGAACTGGCGGGGCGACTTCTCCGAGAACGAGCCGGACGCAGAGACCGTATGGGATCGCGTCGGGGCGCAGCCGATCGAGCTCGTCCTGCCGCAGGACACCTATCTGACTGTGCGCGCCGAGACCGACGACGAGGTGCTCTTCCTCGGCGAGGAGGACAACGTCGTCGTGTTCACCGAGGCCGCCGATCTGGCTCGCTTCTGCCGTACCGCAAAGGAGCACCAGCTCACCCGCCTGAAGGGGTGGAAGGAACTCGAAGACGCCGACGACGACGCGTTCGAGGTGCTCGAGGACGCGAGCTACGACCTGACCGCGCCGTCCACCCGGTCGGCGGTACTGCTGCGCGAGCTCGCCTCGTTCTGTGACCTCGACGCCGACGCCCAGGACCTCGACGACCCGATCGACCCGGAAAGGTGGTCGGCGCTGGTTGCCGAGGTCGAGACGTGCCTGCAGTTGGAGGACTGAACCTCGACGCAGCCACCATCGCCGAGCTACACCGGGCAATGTCGTCGGGTGAGCTCCGCGCGCTCGCGCTGACGCAGGCATATACCGAACGCATCGAGACGCTCGATCCGCTGATCGGCTCGGTCATCGCACTGCACCCGCACGCGCTCGCCGAGGCGGCAGCCAGCGACGCACGCCGTCTCGAGGGCACACAACCCCGTGCCCTCGAGGGCATTCCGGTCCTCGTCAAGGACAACATCGCGGTCGCCGGGCTCGTGACCACAGCCGGATCGCGGGCGCTGGCCCGGTCGGCGCCACCCGACGCCCCGCTGGTCAGCCGGCTGCGCTCGGCCGGCGCGATCATCCTGGGCAAGACGAATCTCTCCGAATGGGCGAACTTCCGCGACGAGCACTCCACCAGCGGCTGGAGTGCTGTCGGCGGGCAGACGCGCAACCCGCACTCGCTCGCGCACAATCCGTCCGGATCGTCGTCCGGGTCGGCGGCAGCGGTCGCGGCGTCGCTTGCCCAGGTCACGATCGGCACGGAGACCGACGGCTCGATCATCTCGCCGGCCGGCGTCTGCGGGGTCGTGGGCTACAAGCCGACCCGTAACGCGGTTCCCGGCGAGGGCATCGTGCCGCTCTCGTCGCAGCAGGACACCGCCGGGCCGATGGCGCGCAATGTCGCGGACGCCGCGCTGACCTACGCGATCCTCTCGGCCACTCCGCAGGCGACGCTGCGCCCCGATGCCCTCGCGGGCGCACACATCGCGGTCTGGCGGCCGGCCGGAAGCGACGACATCACCGACGCCGTGCTCGACGCGGCGGTGGACGCCATCTCGGCATCCGGCGCCGCCGTTCACGACGTCGAGATCGGCGTCGGGCCGATCGAGGCGGCGGAATGGCCGGCCCTGCTGACCGAGTTCCGGCACGAGATCGATGCGTATCTGGCCGGCGCGCCCGGGGCCGCGGTCCGCAGCCTCGCCGAGCTGATCTCGTTCAACGAATCCGAATCCGACGAGCTTGCCCACTTCGGGCAGGGCATCTTCGGCCAGGCGCTCGCCGCGCCCGGCCTTGACGACCCGGCCTACCGAGAGCACCGCGCCGGCGCGATCAGGCAGGCCCGAGCGGTGCTCGACCATGCCCTGGCCGGCGCCGACGCGCTGGTCACGCTCACCAACGACCCCGCCTGGGCGATTGACTACTGCACCGGCGACGAATACCGCATCGAGACCACGGCGCCGGCCGCGGTGGCCGGCTACCCGTCGATCAGCGTTCCGGCGGGGTTCGCCGGCGCCCTGCCGATCGGCGTGAGCCTGGTCGGGCGACCCGGTGACGAGACCACGCTGTGGCAGCTCGCGTTCAGCTTCGAGCAGGCGACGCGCGCACGACGGGCGCCGGGCTACCTGGCGTTGACCGACTGATCGAGATCGAGCAGTTCGGGCCGGATCTCGCCCGCCGTCGAGCGGGCCGCGCTCGCGTCGGCGTCGGCCTCCTTCTGCTGCGAGGCCCGCTCGGCGTCGACGCGCGCCGTGTACTGGGCGATCTCCTGCTGCCGCCGGGCGGCGTCCCAGCCGAGGATCTCACCGACGAGGTCGGCGACGGCTGCGGCGGATTCGACGCCGCGGTGCGGGTACTCGATGGATATGCGGGTGCGCCGGGTGAGGACGTCCTCGAGATGCAGCGCGCCCTCGTGGGTCACCGCGTAGTGGATCTCGGCCATGAGGTAGTCCGGGGACCCGGGCACCGTCTGCAAGAGGTCCGGCGTCGCGAGTCCCGGTTCGAGCACGTCGCGGATCATCGAGCCGTACCGGTCCAGAACATGCAGCACCCGGTAGGGATGCAGGCCGTACTCGGCGGCGAGCGCATCGACCTGGTTGCGCATCGCGAAATACCCGTCGGCACCGAGCAACGGCACCTTGTCGGTGCACGAGGGCGGGACGAGCTTCGGAAGATCCTCGGATCCGGCGTCGACGGCATCGGCGGCCATGACCCGGTAGGTCGTGTACTTGCCGCCGGCGATCGAGATCAGGCCCGGCACGACGCGAGCGACGTCGTGCTCGCGCGAGAGTTTCGAGGTTTCCTCCGACTCGCCGGCGAGCAGCGGGCGAAGGCCCGCGTACACCCCTTCGATGTCGTCGTTGGTGAGCGGCGTTACCAGGACGTCGTTCACGCGGTCGAGCAGGTAGTCGATGTCCTTGCGCGTTGCCGCCGGATGTGCGAGGTCGAGTACCCAGTCGGTGTCGGTTGTGCCGATCAGCCAATGGTTCTTCCACGGGATCACGAACAGTACGGACGCGTCGGTGCGCAGGATCAGGCCGGTGTCGCCGGTGATCTTCTCGCGCGGCACGACCACGTGGACGCCCTTGGAGGCGCGCACCTTGAACCGGCCCCGCCCGCCGGACAGCGCCTGGACCTGGTCGGTCCACACGCCGGTGCAGTTCAGCACCACTCCGGCGCGGACCGTGGCCTCGCGGCCGTCCTCGACGTCGCGTACCTGCACGCCGACGACCCGGTCGGACTCGCGGGCGAAACCGATCGCCTGCGTGGACGAGCGCACGACCGCGCCGTAGCGCGCCGCCGTGCGGGCAACCGTCAACGTGTGCCGGGCATCGTCGGCCTGCGCGTCGTAGTAACGAACCGCGCCGATGAGCGCATCGCGGCGCAGCCCCGGAAACAGCCGCAACGCCGCCGCCCGGGTGAGGTGCTTCTGGCCCGGGACGCTGCTCTGCCCGCCCAACGTGTCGTAGAGCGCGAGCCCTGACGCGACGTAGGGCCGCTCCCAGGCGCGATGTGTCAACGGGTAGAGGAAGGACACCGCCCGGACGAGGTGCGGCGCGAGGTAGCTGGTCATCAGTTCGCGCTCGCGCAGCGCCTCGCGTACGAGACCGAATTCGAGTTGCTCGAGGTAGCGCAGCCCACCGTGGAAAAGCTTCGAGGAGCGGCTCGACGTGCCGGACGCGAAGTCGCGCGCCTCGACGAGCGCGACGGTGAGCCCACGCGTGGCTGCGTCGAGGGCGGCACCTGCGCCGGTGACGCCCCCGCCTATGACGACCACGTCGAACGAATCGGTGGACATACGATGCCAGGCCGCCTCGCGGTAATTGGCATCCAAGCGGGACGCGGCACCGCCGCGGGGGATTGACGGCGGAGTCGCCTGCACACCTGGCACGCTAGCGCAATGTCTTCGATGAGCCGTCGCGGGGAAGTGGTCGCCGCGATCGATCAGGGCACGACCTCGACCCGCTGCATGCTCTTCGACCACGGCGCGCAGGTCGTGTCGGCCGCGCAGGTCGAGCATGCCCAGCACTTCCCGAGGCCGGGATGGGTCGAGCACGACGCGACCGAGATCTGGACGAACGTCGGCCACGTCGTCCGCGGCGCGCTCGACCAGGCCGGCCTCGGCGCGCGGGACGTCGCCGCGGTGGGCATCACCAACCAGCGCGAAACCACCGTCGTCTGGGACCGCAACACCGGCGAGCCGATCGCGCCGGCCATCGTCTGGCAGGACACCCGCACCCAGGCGATCTGCGATTCACTGGGCGCGCTCGGCGGGGGCGCCGACCGGTACCGTTCCCGGGTCGGGCTGCCGCTTGCCACCTACTTCGCGGCGCCCAAGGCCCGCTGGATTCTCGACACGATGGCCGGGGCCGGTGATCGTGCCCGCAACGGCGAACTCGCATTCGGCACGATCGACAGCTGGCTGATGTGGAACCTGACCGGCGGCGAACTGCACGCCACGGACGTGACCAACGCCTCGCGCACGCTGCTGATGGACCTCGACGCGCTTGCCTGGGATCCGGGCATTGCCGCCGAGATCGGCATACCGGAGCAGATGCTTCCCGAGATCCGGTCGTCGTCGGAGGTCTATGCAGAGGTCAGCGGGCTGGACGCGCTGCGCGGCGTGCCGATCGCGGGCATCCTCGGCGACCAGCACGCCGCGACGTTCGGGCAGGCGTGCCTGTCGCCCGGCGAGGCCAAGAACACTTACGGCACCGGCAATTTCATGCTGCTCAACACCGGCACCGAGAAGGTGCTCAGCCGCAACGGGCTGCTGACCACGGTGTGTTACGCGCTGGGCGGCGAGCCGGCCGTCTACGCGCTTGAAGGTTCCATCGCGGTCACCGGGTCGCTGGTGCAGTGGCTTCGCGACAACCTCGGGCTGATCGAATCGGCGTCGGACGTCGAGGCCCTCGCCCGCAGCGTCGACGATAACGGCGGGGCCTACTTCGTGCCTGCATTCTCCGGCCTGTTCGCGCCGTACTGGCGTCCCGAGGCACGCGGCGCGCTCGTCGGACTGACCCGCTTCGTCAACCGCGGGCACATCGCCCGGGCCGTACTCGAGGCCACCGCGTTTCAGACCCGCGAGGTGCTCGACGCGATGAACGCCGACTCGGGCGTTGCCCTGTCGATCCTCAAGGTCGACGGCGGCATGGTCGGCAACGAACTGCTCATGCAGTTCCAGGCCGACATCCTCGACGTGCCCGTCGTGCGCCCGGTCGTCGCCGAGACCACTGCGCTGGGCGCCGCCTACGCCGCGGGCCTCGCTGTCGGTTACTGGCACGGCACCGACGAGATCCGCGCGAACTGGACCCCTGGCCGCGAGTGGCGTCCGGCAATGCCCGCGCCGGAGCGCGAAACCCGCTATGCCCAGTGGAAGAAAGCGGTCACCAAGACGTTCGACTGGGCTGATTGATCACCGTGGCTGACGGCTGGTTGGTTTGCGCTCGTCCGTGATCATCTCTGCCGAAACCGCTCTTGTGCGCAGATTCAGCAGAGATGATCATGGTCAGGTTACCGCGCGAGCCGCGAGCGCCCGCCGGAAACGCCGTCCAGCAACGGCTGTCATAGTGGCTGGGTGAAGGCCCTGCGCGTCGTGCTCGCCACGGCCGCCGTCGTACTCGCAGGATGCTCATCGGGAGGCACCGTCACCCCCGAATCGTCGTCACCGACCTCGTCCCAGGCGACCTCGTCCCAGCCAAGCTCGTCCCGGCCGAGTACGTCGCGGCCGAGCACTCCCTCGTCCAGCAAGCGTCCGAAGCCGACGCGCACACCCACGTCCGCCGCGAACGACCCGCACGCAGTGCTCAACGGAATGAGCGAGGCCGAGCGGGTCGGTCAGTTGTTCATGGTGGGGGCGTCCTCGACGGGCGAGGACGACGCCGCAACCACCGCGATCACCGCGTACCACGTCGGATCGGTGATCCTGATGGGCCAGCAGCAGACGAGCGTGAGCCAGACGGCCGCCGCGAGCGCCGGACTGCAGCGCCAGGTCAGACGGGTCGGCCTGTTCATCGCAACCGACCAGGAGGGGGGCGAGGTACAGCGGCTGCGGGGTCCGGGCTTCGATTCCATTCCCAGTGGCCTGCAGCAGGGCGAAATCGCGCCGGACGCGCTGCGCGCCGACGCCGGTCGGTGGGGCGGGCAGTTGCGCAAGGCCGGCGTCAACGTCGACCTCGCGCCCGTGATGGACACGGTGCCAAGCGCCGCCTTCGCCGCGTCCAATCCGCCCATCGGGCAACTCGACCGCGAGTACGGCTTCAACCCAGCGACGGTCGCGAGCCATGGCACGGCCTTCGCGCAGGGACTCGCCGACGCGGGTGTCGACGCCACCCTCAAGCACTTTCCCGGCCTCGGGCGGGTCACCGGCAACACGGACACGGCATCCGGCGTCACCGATCACACGACGACGCGCGACGACCCGTACCTTGCGCCGTTCGCGCGCGCCATTGCGGCCGGCGCACCGTTCGTGATGATGTCGACGGCGTACTACAGCCGCATCGATCCGAACAATCCGGCCGCGTTCTCCCCGAGAATCGTCACCGGGATATTGCGCGGTGACCTGCACTTCAACGGTGTTGTGATCAGCGACGACGTGGGTGGCGCCGACCAGGTCGCGTCATTCTCGCCGGGCGCCCGCGCGGTGAACTTCGTCGCCGCCGGTGGCGACATCGTGCTGACCGTCGACGCGTCGCTGATCCCGCAGATGACCGCGGCGGTGCTTGCCAGAGCGAAGTCCGACGGCGCCTTCCGGGCCAAGATCGACGCCGCCGCGCTGCGCGTCCTGAGCGCCAAGAAGGCCCGCGGCCTGCTCTAGCTGCTGCAATCGGAGACGTTGCTGACGCGGGTTACAGCGCGACGACCATCTGCGGGGGCGGCACCTTGTGGTCGGCGCGCAGTGGGCGCACGGCGGTGCCGATCGCGAAGAACTCGGTGGCGTGCTGACCCCACGTGTGCCCGTACTCCTCGAGCCGGAAGGCAATGATGCCCTCGGCACCACGTGCGCGGGCCTCGGCCTGCATGCGCCCCATCGCGAGTTCGCGAGCGTCGTACATCGCCTGGGTGTACATGGACAGTTCGACGTTCTGCCCAGCGTTTCGCGTCGCCTGAAGCATCCCCTGATGCGCGACGTGGTACACGCACGTGCCCATGACGAGCGACAGCGGCGCGTAGCCCGCCGAAAGCAGCGTCCAGAATTCCTGCCCGGACAGGTCCGAGGTGAACGGCCGGCCCCGGTTGTCGCGCCAGGCACCGGTGGGCGGTGGCTGCTCGCCGACCACCGCGGTGCCGACCGCGACGAACTCGGCGACGTGCTCGCCCCACTCCCGCAGGCGCACCTCGAAGCGGACCCCCACGATTCCGTCGGCGCCGAGGGCGGCCGCCTCGGCCTCCATCCGGGTCATCGCGAGGTCGCGTGCGTGGTACATGGCCTGCGAGAGAACGTCGAGTTCCATGTTCTGGCGCCACTTACCGGTCTGGATACCGACGTGATACACCGACGTGCCGAGCACGAAACCGAGTGGGCGAAAGCCGGCCTCGCGCACGAGCAGGAACTCGTTGACCGACAGGTCCGAACTGAAGACCGCACCCGGCGTCCCGGCACGGCTCTGCTGCAACCTGGGCACCGCCTCCGGCGTGACGCCGAAACCAGTGGGATCGAATCCGACGGTGTCCGGTTGCATGGTTCTCCTCGTCGTGGACGTTCAGACCTGAAAGGACGTTATTCGCTGCAATGCGGCGGTCACGTCGACGTTGTCGCGGGCGAGGTCCGCGAGCGCGCCCGCGAGGCGGTAGGACCACTCGTGAAGCGGCATGACCTTGGTGCTGAGCACGACGCCACCGACTTCGTGGCCGACGCTCGCCGACGGGACCGCCGTCGCGGAGCTGCGCTCGAGCACGTATCGGTGCTCGCCGAGCCGTACCGACACCGCCAACACCGGGGCGTCACCACGCCTGCGTATCGATCGCTTGCGTTGCACCGTCACGTACTGCTCGGGAAGCGCGCCGGCCAGAGCGTCGAGCAGGAAGCCCGCGTGGACGTTCAGATCCAGACTCTGCCGGCCGACAACTGCGGCAAGCGTGCGGATCTCGTCGGACTGTGACACGACGCCAGCCTACGATCCGGCCAAAGCCGCCATACCAGGAGGATGCGCGTGGGTGCTCAGGCCATGAGTGCGGCGTATCCGGGCTTGATCACGTTGTTGATGATGTCGAGGCGCTCGTCAAACGGGATGAACGCGCTCTTCATCGCGTTGAGCGTGAACCACTGCAGATCGGCCCACCCATAGCCGAAGGCATCGACCAGCAGCGACATCTCGCGGCTCATCGATGTGCCACTCATCAGCCGGTTGTCGGTATTGACCGTCACCCGGAAATACAGCTTGCGCAGCAGGCCGATCGGATGGTCGGCGATCGACGACGCGGCCCCGGTCTGGATGTTCGACGACGGACACATCTCGAGCGGAATGCGCTTGTCACGTACGTACTGCGCGAGGCGTCCGAGCACCGGTCCGCCGGGGACGTCGGCTATGTCATCGGTGATCCGCACCCCGTGGCCGAGGCGGTCGGCACCGCACCACTGGATGGCCTCCCAGATCGACGGCAGCCCGAACGCCTCACCGGCATGGATCGTGAAGTGGAAATTCTCCCGTCGCAGGTACTCGAACGCGTCCAGATGGCGGGTGGGCGGGAACCCGGCCTCGGCGCCGGCGATGTCGAAGCCGACGACTCCCCGGTCGCGGTAGGCCACGGCCAACTCGGCGATCTCGGACGAGCGTGCGGCGTGCCGCATCGCAGTGGCGAGGGTGCCGACCCGGATGCGCTTGCCCCGTGCCGCGGCGTTCGCCTCGCCCTGCCGGAAGCCCTCCAGGGCGGCGTCGACGACCTGCTCGAGGGACAGGCCGTCCATGACGTGCTGCTCGGGCGCCCAGCGGATCTCGGCGTAGACGACGCCGTCATCGGCGAAGTCCTCGGCCGCCTCGCGGGCGACCCGGGTGATGCCCTCGGTCGTCTGCATCACCGCGACGGTGTGCGCGAACGTCTCGAGATAGCGCTCCAGCGAGCCGGAGCCGGCGCTGTCCCGAAACCATTGGCCCAGCTTGTCCGGATCAGTTGCCGGTAACGCATCGTAACCAACATTCTGCGCCAGTTCGATTACTGTCCGTGGTCGCACTCCGCCGTCGAGGTGGTCGTGCAAGACGACCTTAGGAGCGGAGATGACGGCATCTGTGGAGATTGATGTAGGCACACCTGACACGCTAGCCACTATCGGCCATGCAGGTAGTCACGACTCCAGGACGGCGCTCCGCAGCCGAGAGTTGTTGAATACTGAGATCGAGACATAGGCGACTTGTGGTGCGATGATCGGCGCGCCGAGCAGGGATTAGGGGGCGAGACACGATGCAGACACCAGCCGTCTCGGTCTCCGGCCTGGTGAAGCGCTATGGAGAGGTCGAGGCCGTGCGCGGCATCGACCTGACAATCAACACCGGCGAGACCTTCGGATTTCTCGGTCCGAACGGCGCGGGCAAGTCCACGACGATCAACGTACTGTGCACACTCATCCGCCCCACGGACGGCTCGGCGCGGGTTGCCGGGCACGACGTGATCACTGAGCGCGACGAAGTTCGCCGCAATATCGGCCTCGTATTCCAAGATCCGACCCTCGACAGCTACCTCACCGCCGAGCGGAACCTGCGGCTGCACGCCGAGCTGTACGGCGTGCCGCGTGGGGTCATCGAGGGCAGGCTGCGCGAGGTGCTCGACATGGTCGGCTTGTGGGACCGGCGCGCCAGCAAGGTCAGCACGTTCTCCGGCGGCATGCGGCGCCGCCTCGAAATTGCCCGCGGCCTGCTGCACTCACCGCGCGTCCTGTTCCTCGATGAGCCGACGATCGGACTCGATCCGCAGACCCGAAGCTCGATCTGGAACTACATCCGCGAACTCCGGCAGGCCGAGCAGATCACGATCTTCTTGACGACCCATTACATGGACGAAGCCGAGTACTGCGACCGGATCGCGATCATGGACCAGGGCGAGATCATCGCACTGAACACCCCAGAGGCGCTCAAGGCCAGCATCGGCAAGGATCGCGTGCAAATGCACACCGACGACGACGACCTGGCCATCGACGCACTCCAGCGCCAGTTCGGCATCGGCGCGACGATCGCCGAGAACGCCGTGACGTTCGCCGTCGAGGAGGGCGAGCAGTTCATACCCAAGCTGTTCGCGGACTTCCCGGTCGGCATTCGCTCGGTGAACGTCTCGCGGCCGTCACTCGATGACGTCTTCATGTCCTACACCGGAACGACGATCCGCGACGCGGAGGCCAGCGCGACCGACCAGATGCGGGCCGGTGCGACGATCTTCGGCAGGCGAGGAGCACGACTTTGAGCGCGGCCACCATTCCTGTCACGGCGCCGGTCCGCGTGCCGCCACGGTCGGCGACGAGCGAGATGCGCGCGATCAAGATCGTCTGGCAGCGCGAGGTCATCCGCTACTTCAGTGACCGGGTGCGTATCGCCACCTCGTTGCTGCAACCGGTGCTGTTCCTGTTCGTGCTCGGCACCGGGCTGTCCCGCCTGGTCATGGCCGGCACCGGCGGGCTGAACCTGCGCACCTTCCTGTATCCCGGAATCCTCGGCATGACCGTGCTGTTCACCGCGATCTTCTCGGCCGCGTCGGTCGTATGGGACCGCGAGTACGGCTTCCTGCGCGAGATGCTCGTGGCTCCGGTGCGCCGCAGTTCGATCGTCATCGGCAAGTGCTTCGGCGGGGCGACCGTGGCCACCACCCAGGGCATTCTGATGATCGCGATGGCGGGCCTGGTCGGCGTCCCCTACGCGCCCGCCCTGATCCTTGGCGTGTTCGGGTTGCAGATCCTGCTGTCATTCATGCTGACCGCGTTCGGCCTGGTCGTGGCCGCCCGGGTGAAGCAGATGCAGTCGTTCATGGCGCTGACCCAGGTGCTTGTCATGCCGCTGTTCTTCCTGTCCGGCGCCATGTTCCCGGTCACCGGCCTGCCGACCTGGCTGACCGTGCTCAACCGCGTCGACCCGCTCACCTACGCCGTCGACCCGATGCGCCGCGTCGTGTTCGACCACCTCACCATCAAGCCCAGCGTGCGCGCCCGTCTCGACCCCGGGGTGACGTGGGGCGGCTGGCACGTGCCACCCCTCATCGAGGCCTGCCTGGTATTTGCCATCGGGCTGGCGCTGCTCGGGGTGGCCATCGTGCAGTTCGGCCGCGACGCTTAGCAGCGCGCGATCAGGCCGCCTCAGGCGATGCGCTCGATGATCAAGGCACGCTCTGGCGCGGTGGCGCCGATGTCGTAGCAGCCCTCGAGCGCGTCGAGCGCACGCGCGAACCGCGACGGGTCGTCGGCGTGCAGTTCCAGCAGCGGCTCGCCCGGCCGCACCGCATCGCCGGGCTTCGCGTGCATGACGACCCCCGCGCCGGCCGCGACGGGATGCTCCTTGCGCGCGCGGCCTGCGCCGAGGCGCCAAGCGGCGGTCCCCACGGCAAGGGCGTCGAGCCGGGTGAGCACACCGGCGGACGGCGCCGTGATGACGTGGCGCTCCTGCGCCACCGGCAGCGGAGCGTCCGGGTCGCCACCCTGCGCGCGGACCATGCGCCGCCACACGTCCATTGCCCGCCCGTTGCGCAGCGCCGGCTCCGGGTCGACGTCGGCCAGGCCGGCGCCCGCCAGCATCTCGTGGGCGAGCGCCAGGGTCAGCTCGACCACGTCGGACGGGCCGCCCCCGGCCAGCACCTCGACGGACTCGGCAACCTCGAGCGCGTTCCCGGCGGTGCGTCCGAGCGGCGTCGACATGTCGGTGAGCAGGGCGACCGTCCGGGTTCCCTCTGCGGTGCCGAGCGAGACCATCGCCCGCGCGAGCTCACGCGCCTTCTCAACGTCCTTCATGAACGCGCCGGTGCCGACCTTGACGTCGAGCACGAGCGCCGACGAGCCCTCGGCGATCTTCTTGCTCATGATCGAGCTGGCGATCAGGGGGATCGACTCGACGGTCGCGGTGACATCGCGCAGCGCGTAGAGCTTGCGATCGGCCGGTGCCAGGGCATCGCCGGCGGCGCAGACCACCGCGCCGACGTCGTGCAGCTGCCGCATGAACTCGTCGTTGGTCAGCGTCGCCCGCCAACCCGGGATCGACTCCAGCTTGTCGAGCGTGCCACCGGTATGGCCCAAACCGCGCCCGGACAACTGCGGTACCGCCGCACCGCACGCGGCCACCAGGGGCGCCAGGGGCAAGGTGATCTTGTCGCCCACCCCGCCGGTGGAGTGCTTGTCGGTGGTGGGTCGGTCCACTGTGGACAGATCGAGCCGCTCTCCCGAGGCGATCATGGCCGCCGTCCAGCGCGCGAGCTCGTCGGGCTCCATGCCGTTGAGCAGGATCGCCATCGCCAGCGCCGACATCTGCTCGTCGGCGACCGCGCCGCGCGTATAGGCGTCGATGACCCAGTCGATCTGATCGTCCGGGATCCGGCCGTGGTCGCGCTTGGTGGCGATGACGTCGACCGCCGCGAACGGCTCGCTCACCGCGTAACTCCCCCGCCATTCACGTTGAGTGGTGCGTTATCGGTCGAGTGGTGCGTTACAACGCACCACTCAAGCCGAAACGCACCACTGTCAGGGAAATAGGCGCCCCGGCGCCCATTTTCAGCCCTTCGTGGTGGCCGCCGAGCCGGCCATGACGGACTCAACGGAAAACCAGGGAGCGTCGCGGTCGGCGGAAGACCAAAGGGCGTCACGGCATGTCTTCGCGGCTGAACGCCCGCGGCAGGATATCGATCATCGGCACCGGCCCGTCGGAGGTGTCGACGATGAGGTCGGGGCCGCCGTGCTCCCACAGCAGTTGCCGGCAGCGCCCGCACGGCATCAGCACGTCACCGCGGTAGTCGACGCAGGCGAACGCGACCAGTCGGCCGCCTCCGCTGGCGTGCAGTGCGGAGACCAGGCCGCATTCGGCGCACAGCCCCAGTCCGTACGAGGCGTTCTCGACGTTGCAGCCGACGACGACGCGACCGTCGTCAACCAGTGCAGCCGCCCCGACCGGGAACTGCGAGTACGGCGCGTAGGCGTGGCCCATCGCCTCCAATGCCGCCCGGCGCAGCTTGCCCCAATCCACGTCAGCCAATCGGTCACCCCACGGTGTATGGCTGTCCGTCGGCAGCGGGCGCGCGCACACGCCCGACAAATCCCGCCACTGCGAACAGCGTTGCTACGTATGGCAATGTCAACAGCAGGTTGGAGTCGATCGGTGTTCCCGCCTGCGACAACAAGCTTTGCAGCTGGTCGGCGAACCCGAACAGCAGGGCGGCAAGTACCGCACCAATCGGCGACCAGCGTCCGAAGATCACACACGCCAAGGCGATGAAGCCCTTGCCGGCGGACATGTTCAGCTGGAACGTTCCGGCAGCGCCACCGCCCATGACGAGGAACGTGCCGCCGAGGCCGGCCAGCGCGCCGCCGAGCCACACCGCGCGGTATCGGGTGCGCAGCACGTTGATGCCCACGGTGTCGGCCGCGCGCGGATGCTCGCCGACCGAACGCAGGCGCAGGCCCCACCGGGTGTGGAACAGCCCGTAGTGGATGGCGGCCACCAGCACGTAGGTGCCGTAAAGGAAGATCGTGCCGTTGAAGAACACCGGGCCGATGAGAGGGATGTCGCCCAGCCCCGGCACCTTCCACACGCGGAAGTAGCCGGGTGTGTTGTACTTCTCCGCCTGTGGCGAGAGCAGCTTGTTGAACAGGAAGCTGGTCAGGCCGAGCGCGAGCACGTTGAGCACGACGCCGATGATCACTTCATCGACGAGGTATCTGATCGCCAGCACCGCAAGTATGGCGCCGAGCAGTACACCGGCGAGCACCCCGCCGAGCAGGCCGATCCAGATGCTGCTGGCGACGGTGGCGACCATCGCGGCCACGAACGCAGACAGCAGCAGTTGACCTTCGATCGCGACGTTGACGACGCCCGCGCGTTCACCGACGACACCGGCCAACGCGCCGAGAATCAGCGGGATGGCGGCCGGGAACAACGCGCCCTGCAGCAACGACACCACGTTGAGCCCGCTGACCGTGCCGGCGACCGACCAGATGATGAACGCGAGCAGCAATCCGAGCACGGCGATCGTGGCGCACCACTTGGCCGCGAGCAGTCGCGTAACCCGCAGCACGCCGGCCACGACGACAAGCAGGCACAGGATGATGTTCGGCCCGCGAGCGGTGAACGACAAGGTGCCGACATCGAACTTCGCGCCAGGTAACGAGAACTGGAACGTGGCCGTCTGCGCAGAGCGCGGGCCGAGCCCGAACGCCCAGAGCCCGAACAGACCCAGCACGATCTCCGAGACGCCGGCGAAGATGTACTGGGGCACCCGGGTGGAGCGCACCGTCGACACCGTGACGGCCAGGTTGGTGGCAGCGATCTTCATCGCCGCGCGCCCGCGACTGGGCAGGTGGAACATGGATCGGACCAGCCGGGGCGCGGCGATGAAGATGACGATCAGCGCCTGGATCACGGTGACGATATCGACGGGGATCGCGACGCCTGCGGTGGCCTGCATCTCGGCCCCACCCTGGCGAAGCGCGCCGAACAGCAGGCCCGCAGCGACCACACCCCACGGGTTGTTGCGGCCCAGCAGCGCCACGGTGATGGCGTCAAAGCCCACGTTGGAGGAGATGTTGGGCGTCACGGCATAGGACGTGGCACCGCCGAGTGCGAGCGTGACGCCGGCGAGCCCGGCAAGGCCTCCGGCGAGCGACATCGCGAGCATCGTGACGCCGCCGACGCTCATGCCCGCGGTGCGCGCCGCCGCGGGATTGGCGCCCACCGCGCGCAACCGGAAGCCGATCGTGCTGCGAGTGAGCAACCACCACACGCCGGCCGCCGAGAGCAAGGCCAGGACGATGCCGAGATCGGCGGTGGTGCTCTTGCCGAAGATGTGCGGCAGTCGCGCCGAGCCGTGGATCAGCTTGCTCGCTTGCGGGTTGCCCTGCTGGTGCACCGACTCGAAGGCGAGGAGGTAGAGCAGGCTGTAGCGCGCGACGTAGTTGAGCATGATCGTCGTGATGACCTCGTGCGCCCCGGTTCGCGCCTTGAGGAAACCCGCGATGAAGCCCCAGAAGGCACCGCCCAGGATGCCGGCTGCGATGGCGAGCACGAGGTGCACGAATGGCGGCAGCGACCAGGCGAAACCGACGTAGCCGGCCGCGGCCGCCCCGGCGATGACCTGCCCTTCGCCACCGATGTTGAACAGCCCGGCGCGGAATGCGAGCGCGACCGAGAGCCCGCCGAGGATCAGGGGGGTCGCGGTGAAGATGCTGCTCGTGATCGGCGCGAGGATGCTGCTGAGCGTGCCGTCGTTGTCGGGGTTGTAGATCGCACCCTCGAACATCGCCTTGTACGCGTCGCGCACCGTGTACCAGGCGTCTTTGAAGAAATCGCCCGGATGCTGGAAGAAGTAGCCGAGATCGTTGCGCACGGCTTCGTCGGAGAAGACCATCAGCAGGCCGCCGAGCACCAGCGCGACGAAGATCGCGAGCAGGGTCACCAACCAGGTGTCGCTGCGCGGCTCCCGCTTGGGCAGTTCCTCAGGTGCGGGCTCGACCGGCGTCGTGGGCGACTCGATCGTCGTCGTCATGTCGCTTCTCCGCAGCACCAGACGCGATACTCGTGTATCGGAAGCCTCACGCCGACTCCTCCTCCTGTTCGGAGACTGTCAGCAACGAAGGATGCTCCTCTGCCTCGGTGTGCGCCTGCTCGGCCGGCACACCGGCCATCATCAGGCCGACCGCATCGCGCGATGCGCCTGCGGGCAGGACACCGATGATCTTGCCGCGATACATGACGGCGATGCGATCGGCCAGCGCCAGCACCTCGTCGAGTTCGGTGGAGACGATCACGACCGGAGTGCCACGGTCACGCTCGGCCACGATCCGCTGGTGAATGAACTCCTGGGCGCCGACGTCGACTCCGCGGGTCGGTTGCGACGCTATGAACAGTCGCAGCGGACGCGACATCTCCCGTGCGAGGACGACCTTCTGCTGCGTACCGCCGGACAGCGTCCCGGCCGGCAGCGAGGTCGACGGCGTGCGCACGTCGAACTCTTCGATCCGGTGTGCGGCATTGCGCCGGATCTCGTCCAGGCGAAGGGCGAAGCCCCGGCTGAACTCGTCGCGGTCGTACAGGTCGAGGACGAGATTCTCGGCCACCGACAGCGGGCCGATCAGGCCGTCGTGCTGACGATCCTCGGGCACGTACCCGACGCCCTCGCCCAGGATGTGGTGCGGCGTGCGCCCCACCAGCGACTCGCCGTCGAGCTGGATCGAGCCGCTTTCGACGGCGCGCAGGCCGAGCAGGGCTTCGACCAGCTCCTCCTGCCCGTTTCCTTGCACGCCGGCAAGGGCGACGATCTCGCCCCGGTGCACGTCCAGGCTGACCCCGTCGACGGAGACCGATCCGCGGTCATCGCGGACAACCAGGTCATCGATCTCCAGGGCGGCCTCGCCGGGCGATGCGGGCTCCTTGGCGACCGTCAGCGACACCTCGCGGCCGACCATCATGCTGGCCAGTTCGGATTCCGGCGTTCCCGGCTCGGCGGCGCCGACGACCTTGCCGCGGCGGATCACCGTGATCCGGTCGGCGATCGTCTTGACCTCGCGCAACTTGTGCGTGATGAACACGATCGAGGTGCCGGCGTCGCGCAGTTCGCCCATCACCCGGATCAGATCGTCGATCTCCTGCGGGGTGAGCACTGCGGTCGGCTCGTCCAGGACGAGCACGCCGGCGTCGCGTAGCAGCGCCTTGAGGATCTCGACGCGCTGCTGCACGCCGACGGGGAGATCTTCGACAAGAGCGTCCGGGTCGACGTCGAGGCCGTAGCGCTCGGACAGCTCGCGCACCTTCGCTCGCGCCGTGCGCCGGGACAGTTGACCGAAGGGCCCGGTGGTCCACTCGTCGCCGAGCATCACGTTCTCGGCGACGCTGAAGACGGGGATGAGCATGAAGTGCTGGTGCACCATGCCGATGCCGGCGGCGATCGCGTCGCCGGGACCGCGAAAGTGCTGGGGCTTGCCGTCGATGAGAATCTCGCCCTCTTCCGGGTGGTAAAGCCCGTACAGGACGTTCATGAGGGTGGACTTGCCGGCGCCGTTCTCGCCGAGCAAGGCATGGATCTCGCCAGGCTCGATGGTCAGGTCGATCGCGTCATTCGCCACGAGCGACCCGAATCGCTTCGTGATTGCGCGTAGTTCCAGTCGCATAAGTGCCATGCCCCATTCCGCGACGATCAGAAGAGACGATCAGAACAGCGGAGCGCTGCGCTGGTGAGTTAACCAGCGCAGCGCTCCCTCGTGACAGAGGCGCGTCAGTTCGTCATGCCGAACGAGACGTCGCCGTCACTTCGGCTGCGACGGCGAAGTGATCTTGATTTCGCCGGACACGATCTTCTGCTTGATCTGGTCGAGCTCGGTCTTCAGTGCGGAATCGACCTTGCTGTCGAAGTTGTGGAACGGCGAGAGGCCGGTACCGCCGTTGTCGAGGGTGCCGACGTAGTCCTGCGTTGCAGACGTTCCGCCCGAGGAATCCTCGACGGCCTTGGTGACTGCGAGGTCGATGCCCTTGAACACCGTGGTGAGGAACACCGATCCGTACTGCGGCGCCGAGACGAACCCGTCGGTGTCGACCCAGATGACGACGCACTTGCCGCTCGACTTGCAGTACGCCGCCGAACCGAGGCCGGTGCCGCCGGCGACCGGGAAGATCACGTCAGCGCCCTGGCCGGCGAAGTTGGTCGCCAGCGTCTGGCCCTTCGTCTGGTCGGTGAACGACCCGGCGAAGCTGCCCTTCTGCGTCTTCTCGTCCCAGCCGAGGAGCTTGACGCTCTTGCCCTTCTGCTGGTTGTAGTAGTTGACGCCCTCCTGGAAGCCGTCCATGTAGATCGTCACCGGCGGGATCTTGAGGCCGCCGTAAGTGGCGACCACGCCTGACTTCGAGTACGCCGCGGCCAGGTAGCCGCCCATGAACGCGCCCTGAGCGGTGTTGAACTGCAGGCCCTGAACGTTCTTGCCGTTGCCTGCGGCGTCGACCTCGGCGAAGAACTGCGCCGGCTTGGCCTTTGCCGCCGCGGCGGTCGCGTCGGCCATCAGGCCGCCGACCGTCACGATCAGCTTGCAGTTCTGGCTTTCCAGCTTGGCGATGTTGGTGGCGTAGTCGGTCTCAGCCTTGGACTGGACGTAGCTCACCTTTGCCTTGCCGTCGGCCTGCGCCTTCTGCATACCTGACCATGCCGAGGCGTTGAACGACTTGTCGTCAATACCGCCCGTATCGGTAACCATGCATGCGGTAAAGCTCGAGGTGGGAGCCGTCGCGCTGGTGCCACTCGAGGACGCCGCACTACTGCCACCGCCGGCCGGGGCAGTCGTGCCGCCGCCATTGCTCTTACTGCCACAGGCACCGAGCAGCAGCGCTACAGCTGCCACCCCAACCGTTATCGCCACGCCATTGATACGACGCAACGCCATCACCCCTCCTGGTAATTGGATCTCCGACTCAACCGGGCTGCTTGCGCGGCGGGAGATCACTGAAATCCCGGTTACCGTAGTCGACTCGTGACCGAACCGTAGCCCACCACGCGGGCACCGTCACCCGATCGTTGCACCCCGCGCATCGGCGTCCGATAAGGGGTCCAGCGATCGCGCATTGGCCATGTGGAATATGGCAACTCTCGACATTGCCACTCCGTACTGCCAAGCGAAATCGCGTGCTCGCAGGATGTCCGAGGTCGGTCGTTTACGGCCGGGCAGATCGGATGAGATCACCTTTGTAGCGCGAATCGGCCGCCACACCCGATGTGTGACGGCCGATTCGTCAAGATCATTTACCGGTCGTTCGAGCCGTTGCGCTGGGCCATCGCCGCGAGCGCGCAGAGCGCGACTACCAGCAGGAAGACACCGACGCCTGTCATCGCGATCATGTGCGACCACCTCCTTGAACACCGCCCAGGTTAGCGATACGACCAGTATCTGTAAACCTCTGTACCAGTAACACCTATTTCCGTTGTGGTGCGTTGCGGCTTGAGTGGTGCGATGTAACGCACCACTCGACGCGAAACGCACCACTCAACGGAGCTTCAATCGGGGCTGGGCAGGTGCAGCGGGTCCTAGCATCGGGCTCATGCGTCGCCGGTCCGTCGCTGTAGTCGCTGTAGTCGTTGCGGCCGTGCTCACGATGACGAGCACGCCCGCCCTCGCCCGAACCCCGCCCGGGCCCAGCCTGCCGCCGGCAGCACCGAAGCCGACCTCGAGTGCCAACTCCCCGGACGCGCCGGATCCGCATCCACCGGCGGGCGGCATCGGCCCGGTGGGCGAAGCAGTGGGCGGTGCGAAGTTGCGCAGCCGGGGCCTGGTGGTGCCAGTCGTGCCGGTGGTGCCGGCGCACCGCAGGCCGCTGCCGGCGTCGCTCACCGCGGCCGCGTGGATCCTCGTCGATCTCGATTCGGGCGACGTCCTTGCCGCACGTGACCCGCACGGCCGATATCAGCCCGCAAGCATCCTCAAGACGCTCACGTCCGTCACGTTGCTACCGCTGCTACCGGGCAAGCGAGTAGTGACGGTGAGCGCCGACGCGGCCAACGCCGAAGGTTCCGCCGTGGGCATCGTCGCGGGCGGCCGGTACTCCGTCGACCAGCTGTTCACCGGGCTACTGCTCATGTCCGGCAATGACACAGCGGCCGCGCTCGCCGACGCGGCGGGCGGGGTCAAGCATTCGGTCGCGCTCATGAACAAGACTGCGCTCCGCCTCGGTGCGTACGACACGTTCGTCGAGACGCCGTCCGGGCTCGACGGATGGCAGCAGCTCACCAGCGCCTACGACATGGCGATCTTCCTTCGCGCCGCCGCGAACATGCCACGGTTCGTCGCGTACGACCGGCAGGCCACCAGCAGGCTGCCGGCGCAGAACGTCCACGGCCGCCGGTACGGGTCGGTGTGGCTGGGCAACCAGAACGAGAACTTTCTGACGACGGTTCCGGGTGCCCTCGTCGCGAAGAACGGCTTCACCGACGCGGCGGCGCACACCTACCTGTGCGCCGCGCAGCGTGGCGGGCGTCGCCTGGGCGTTGTGTTCCTGCGCGCGCAGCGGTACCCACTCGATCAGTGGCAGCAGGCTGCGGCCTTGCTGGACTGGGGTTTCGCGCAACCGCGGGGCACGGCGGTCGGCAGCCTCGACCCGCCGCCGCCGACGTCGCCTTCGCCCGAACCCGAACCGTCGAGCCACAGGTCGACGGACACGCCCGCGGCGGTGCAGGCCCGATCCGGGCACGGTTCGAAGTCGCCACCGTGGCTGCTGATCGCCATCGCAGTCGCGGGAGCCGCGGCTGCGGCGATGTGGGTTGCGCAAAGGCGATTCACGCGCGGTGCCTGAACCACACCTGCACCGGCCGCTCACGTCCGATCGCGCCGTCGCCCGCGTGACTTGAGCCGGGCGACCAATGCCCCACCCGTCGCCGCGCCGGCACCGAACAGCGCCACCGCGACACCGACCGGCGACAGCGCCCGGGGCGCAGCGGGCTCCTCTTCGCCGGATTCACCAGATTCACCGGGCTCGTCGCCGGAAACGACTTCCGCGATAGCCGTCGTCGGGGCGGCCGCCGCCGTGGCCGTCCAGGCCGCGCAGAACAGGACGTACCGTGCGACGAGATAGATCCAGATGAGCAGGCCGATGACGCTGCCGAAGATGCCGACGGCCGGACTCTTCGTGACCTGGGCGATGTAATAGCTGCCGAGGATCTTCAGCAGTTCGAATCCGACGGCGGTGAGCAGGCCACCGCGCAACACGATGCGACCAGGTACGTCCACACCGTCCACATCAGGCAGCCGAACGAGCAGCCACGCGAAGATCAGCGTGTCGCCGACGACGGCGAGAACGATCCCGAAGATCTTGACCAGCGTGTGCGCGCCGGTCGCGCCGTCGAGTCCGGCCGCTCGCAGGATCTGGTCGGTGAGCTCGGTGCCCGCGACCGTGAGCCCGATCGAGACGAGGGTGGCCAGGCCCAGTCCGACCAGCACGACGAGGTTCGAGAGCATGACCTGCAGGAAGTTCTTCCGGGGCGGCTCGACGCCCCACATGGCGTTGATCGCCGCGCGCAGATTGCCGATCCACCCGAGCCCGGTGAACATCAGCCCGACGAGGCCGAGAATGCCGACGCCGGTGCGGGCCCTGACCGCCGCGTTGATCGAGCTCTTGAGCGTGTCGCCGAACGCGCCGTTCGCATTCTCGGCGATCTTGTCGAGCAGGCTGTTCATCAGCTCCTGGTTCTGGCGCAGCACGAAACCGAGCACCGCAACAGCGAGCAACACCAACGGGAAGATCGCGAGAAAGCTGAAGTAGGTGATCGCGGCGGCGTAGTGGTTGCCGTGGTTGTCGCGGAAGCGGACCCACGCGGCGACGGTGTGGTCGAGCCATCGATACCGTTGCGCGGCGTCGCACCACACGCGTTGCAGGCGCTCGCGCGTCCGGGCGACGATTCCCATGCTCACCAGTTAATCCGGTGATCGCGACGTGTCGATCAGCACGCAGGTGCCCCGCACGACGCGGCGCACCTTCGTGCTCATGGCTATCCGGCTCCGAGGGCGAATTCGGTGCGAGGCAGCCACTTGCCGTCGGGCTGGCGCTCGAACAGCGCGAACCGTTCGACGGCGAAGCGCGCGACGAACCCGGACAGCCCGTCGTAGGCAAGGTCGAGCGCTTCGTCTGCGACGTCCTGGGCGACGGTGACATGCGGGTGATAGGGGAAGTCGAGCTTTCGGGCCAGCGGCCCGGTGCGGATGGCCTTTTCCAGCACCTCGCAGTCGGCCACGCCGCGCGCAACCTGGATGAACACCACCGGCGACACCGGGCGGAACGTGCCGGTGCCGAGCAGGTGCATGACAAACGCCGGCCGCGACAGCGCGGCCTCGGCGAGGTGTTGCTCGATCTCGTCGATGACGTCGGTCGCGACCGGCGTAGGCGGCAGCAGGGTGACGTGCGGCCAGATCAGGTCCGCCTGCGGATCACCGACCCGCCGGCGCCAGTTCGTCAGTGCGGTGGCATGCGGCTCCGGGATTGCGATCGCGACGCCCAGCGTGGACCGATCCGTCATGAGCGCCCGGCCCGTGCTGCCGGCAGGAATCCGACCCGGTCGTAGGCCGTGCGCAACGTGGGCCCGGCAATCTCGCCGGCGCGTTCGGCGCCCGCAGCGAGGATCCGGTCGAGTTCGGCGGGATCGTCGAGCAGTTGGGCCGTCCGCTTCGCGAACGGCTCGGCGAACGCGACCACAGCGTCGGCAGTGGCGCCCTTGAGCGCGCCGTAGCCCTGCCCGGCGAAGTCGCCCGTGACCGAGGCGACCGGTCGACCGGTGACGGCAGCGAGAATCGTCAGCAGATTGGACACGCCCGGCTTGTGTTCAGGGTCGTAGCTGACCTCGGAACCGGCATCGGTCACTGCGCGCTTGAACTTCTTCGCGAGGACGGACGGGTCGTCGAGCAGGTTCACCGTTCCGGCGTCACCGAGCGACTTGCTCATCTTCGCGGTGGGGTCCTGCAGGTCGAGGATCTTCGCCGTCTGGGTCGGGATGAACGGTTCGGGCACCGTGAACGTCTCGCCGAAGCGTCCGTTGAACCGCTGGGCGACGTTGCGGGTGAGCTCGAGGTGCTGGCGCTGATCCTCGCCGACCGGGACCGCATCGGCCTGGTAGAGCAGGATGTCGGCCGCCTGCAGCACCGGGTAGGTGAACAGGCCGACAGATATCCGGTCAGCGCCGGAGCGTCCGGACTTGTCCTTGAACTGCGTCATCCGGCTCGCCTCGCCGAAACCGGTGATGCACTCGAGCACCCAGCTCAATTGCGCGTGCTCGGGCACGTGGCTCTGCACGAACAGCGTGCAGCGCGCGGGGTCGAGACCGGCAGCGAGCAACTGCGCCGCGGCGACGCGGGTCCGCTGGCGCAGTTCGGCGGGTGCGGGCGGGTCGAGGGTGATGGCGTGCAGGTCGACGACGCAGTAGAACGCCTCGTGCGTGTCCTGTAATGCCACCCATTGCTTGAGCGCGCCGAGGTAGTTGCCGAGGTGGAAAGAGGCGGAAGTGGGCTGGATTCCTGACAGCACGCGCTGCCGACCGGCACCGGAACTCGACATGGGATCAGATTCTGGCATCACCGGCGCGCCGATCACGCTGGGGTCTCGGCTCGCGGCGCCACGCGAACACGGGCCGCGCGCCGGCCGTCGACCTCGATCACCGTGATCGAGCAGCCGGCCCACTCGACCTTGTCTCCGACGGACGGCAGCCGCCCGAGCGCCGACATCACGTAACCCGCGGCCGTCTCGTAGGGGCCGTCGGGCAACTCCAACCCGGTGAGTTCGGCGAACTCGTCCAGGTTCAGCCGGGCGTCGACCTCGACGGCGCCGTTGCCGAGTCGTTTCGGCCCGACCTGCGCCTCGTCGTACTCGTCGCGGATGTCGCCGATGACCTCCTCGATGAGGTCTTCCAGGGTGACGATGCCGTCCGTGCCGCCGTATTCGTCCACCACGATCGCGAGTTGATGACCTTCCCTGCGCATCTCCGACAGGGCGGCGAGAACGTTCTTCGAACCGGGCAACTGCTTGATCTCGCGGGCCAGGTCGCCGACCGTGCGCCCGCGGTCGCCGCGCACGCCGCTCAGCACGAGATCGCGAATATGGACGAAGCCGCGCACGTCGTCCTGGCCACGGCCGACGATCGGGTAGCGCGAGTGCGGTGACTCGGTGGCCACCTTCGCCGCCCGGCTGACGGTGAGGGCAGCCTCCATGAACGTGACCTCGGTCCGGGGCACCATCACTTCGCTGACCGATCGCTCACCGGCGGCGAAGACGTCGTCGATCAGGCGACGCTCGTCGTTCGAGAGCGACTCGTGCGCCGCGACCAGGCCGCGAAGTTCCTCTTCGGTGATCGCCTGATGTCCCTTGTTCGGATCACCACCGAGCAGGCGCACCAGCAGATCGGTGCAGCGCGAGAGCAGCCAGATCACCGGGCGGGCCCCCGTGGCGAGCCGGTCCAGGGTCGGGCCGAAAAGGCGCGCGACAGCCCCGGATCGCTGCAGGCCGAGACGTTTGGGTACGAGTTCGCCCACCACAAGAGTGACGAACGAGATCACCAGGGTCACGCCGATGAAGCCGATCGGACCGGCCAGGCCCGAGCTCATGCCCTGCCCGACAAGGGCATCCTTCGCCTGTTCGGACAACGTGACCGCGCCGAAGGCGCTGGAGAGCAAGGACGTCAGCGTGACGCCGATCTGCACCGTGGCGAGAAAGCGGTTCGGGTCGATGGTCAGCCGGGCCACGGCCGCACCCCGCCGGCTCGACTCGGCCATTGCGCGAACCTGTCCCTCGCGCAAGGTCACCAGCGCGATCTCGGACGCGACGAACAGCGCCTCGATCATGATCAACGCGAGCACGATCGCGACATTGAGCCCTGTCGAACCCATCAGCTGGGACCGTCCTCGGCTTTGATGAGCACTGTGTACACAGTTGTGCGGCGGTAATGCGGGCCGGTCACGGCGGCGAGTCTACGGCGGCGGGTATCGGCACACGGTGACGTTCGGGTCTGTTTGAATGTGTTGGACGCTGAGAGCGAGTGCTGATCCACATCCGGGAGAGGCTGACATCCATGCGGGTACTGGTCACGGGCGGGGCGGGCTACATCGGAAGCGTGGTCGCGGCCATGCTGGTCGCGGCGGACCACGAGGTCACCGTCCTCGACGATCTGTCGACCGGCCACGACGACGCCGTGCCCCCCGGCGCGCAGTTCGTGAAGGGATCGATCGTCGACGCCGCCGCCCTGCTCGGCGAGCGGCGCTACGACGCCGTGCTGCACTTCGCGGCCAGGTCGCTCGTGGCCGAGTCGGTCGAGCAGCCCGACCGGTACTGGCACAACAACGTCGGCGGCACGCTGGCCCTGCTCGACGCCATGCGTTCGCATCAAGTGCCGCGCCTGATCTTCTCCTCCACCGCGGCCACGTACGGCGAGCCCGATGCGGTGCCGATCCTGGAGTCGTCCGCGACGGCGCCGACGAATCCGTACGGGGCGAGCAAGCTGGCCGTCGACCTCGCGATGGGCGGCTACGCACGGGCGTACGGCCTCGCGGCAGTGAGCCTGCGGTACTTCAACGTGGCCGGCGCGCTGTTCGACGCGGACGGCCGCGCCTTCGGCGAACGGCATGCCACCGAGACTCACATCATTCCGATCGCGTTGCAGGTCGCGTCCGGGTCACGGGCGGCACTCGACATCTACGGCACCGACTACCCGACGCCGGACGGCACCTGCGTGCGCGACTACCTGCACGTCGTCGACCTCGCCGATGCCCACCTGCGCGCGATGGACGCGGTGCGCGCGGGCGATCATCAGATCATCAACCTGGGCAACGGCTCCGGCTACTCGGTGCGCCAGGTCGCCGACGCCGTGCGCCGCATCACCGGGCACGCCCTGCCGGTTCGCGAGGCGCCGCGCCGGCCCGGCGATCCCGCCGTCCTCGTCGCCTCCAACGCCAAAGCGGCCGCCGAGCTCGGCTGGTCGCCCACCCGCGACCTCGACCAGATGATCGCCGACGCCTGGACGTTCGCCCAGCGTCCGGCGTCATGACCAGCAACCGAACGCAGGAATACGAGACGAGCAGGAGAGCACGGTGAGCATCAGCTGGCGCGCGCCCGGCCGGATCAATCTGATCGGCGAGCACACCGACTACAACGGCGGCTTCGCGCTGCCCCTCGCGATCGAGCAGGGCTGCACCGCCACGGTCACCACGACGTCCACTGGCGAGCTGCGCATCACGTCAGCGCAAAAGGACGGCGTCGTCACGGTTTCGCTCGCCGAGCTGGCGTCTGGCGCCATTACGGGTTGGGCAGCGTATCCGGTCGGGGTCATCTGGTCGCTCGCCGAACGAGGCGTGCTGCCCGCGAGCCTGCGCGGGCTCGACGTCCACCTCGACAGCGATGTCCCCGACGGTGCCGGCCTGTCGTCGTCGGCGGCGCTCATCTGCTCGCTGGCGGCTGCGGTCAACGATGCACTCGACCTGGGCCTCTCGCGCCATGACCTCGTCACCGTCACGCACCGTACGGAGAACGACTACGTCGGCGCGCCCACCGGCGGCATGGACCAGATGGCCGCGCTGCTGTGCCAACGCGACCACGTCCTGCTGTGCGACATGCGAGCCTGGACGGCCGAACCGGTGCCGTTCCAGCTCGACGACTCAGGTGTGAGCCTGGTCGTCACCGACACCCGGGCGCGCCACCGGCACGCCGATGGCGAGTACGCCGAACGTCGCGCGAGCTGCGAGAAGGCCGCCAGCCTGCTCGACGTGGCGGCCCTGCGCGACATCGGTCCGGACGACCTGGACGCCGCCCTCGCCCGCCTGCCCGATGCCGCCCTGCGCCGGCGCACCCGGCACGTCGTCACCGAGAACGAGCGGGTGTTGCAGACGGTGCGCCTGCTGCGCGAGGGCCGACTGCGCGAGATCGGTCCGCTACTCACCGAATCGCATGCATCGATGCGCGACGACTACGAGATCACCGTCGCTGAAGTCGACACCGCGGTCGACACCCTGGTGCAGGCCGGTGCGCTCGGCGCTCGGATGACCGGCGGCGGATTCGGCGGCTGCGTCATCGCGCTCGTCGAGTCCGACGGCGTCGAGCATGCCGCCGACGCGATCGCGCAGGCCTACCACGAGCGCGGCTTCTCGCCCGCGACGGTCTTCACCGAACGAGCCGGAACCGGGGCCCGCCGCGTGTAGATATTTGTGAGCCGGGACGTTGTTGGCGCGGTGCGTGATGGACGCGGATGACGCGATCGTGGTGGGCGGGTGTTCGGCCGGCGGCTCGCCTCGCGGCGGGTGGGCACTTGCGCGCCGGGTGGGCACTTACAAGTGCCCACCCGCGGCAGAACCGCCCACCCGCCGCGATACCGCCCACCGCGATGCTCCATCCGCCTGCCCGGCGCGCGTCCCGCCTGCCCGTCTTGATCCTCTCTGCTGCAGTCGCGATCAGCGATCAGCGCGATCAGCGACACATTCGGCAGAGATGATCAAGCAGTTCGTCGACTCGCCCCCGCCGCCTCGGGTAACAACATCTCGGGTCACAACATCTAGATGAGTGAGTCCTAGCCCTTCGACGAGCCGAGCGCCAACCCGGCGATGAACTGCTTCTGCAGCAGGATGTACACAACCAGAGTGGGGATCGCCGCCATCAACGCGGCCGCCGCGATCATGTTCTGGTTCGACACGAACTGGCCCTGCAGGTTGGCGAGCGCAGAGGTGATCGGCCGCTTGTTACCCGTCGAGATAAGGGTGATCGCCCAGAAGAAGTCGTTGTAGATCCAGGTCGTCAGCAAGGTCGCCAACGCCGCCAGCGCCGGCCGGCACAGCGGCAGGACGATCCGCCAGAAGCGCATGAACAGCGACGCTCCGTCGACCAGGGCGGCTTCGTCGATATCGGTCGGGATGGTCTTCATGTAGTTGCTCAGAACGAAGACGCAGAAGCCGAGCTGGAACGACACATTGATGACTATGAGGCCCAGGCGCGAGTCATAGAGCAAGCCGCTGTTGCTGAGGGCGTGTGGCAGATGGATCTGCAGGTACAGCCGGTACAGCGGGGTGATGATGACCTGCTGCGGCAGCAGGTTTCCGGCCGTGAACAGGATCAGCAGCGCGATGTTGAACCGGAAGCTGAAGCGCGACACCACGAACGCGACTGCCGAGGCGAAGGCCAGCGTGATGATGACGGCCGGCAGGGTGATCCACACGGAGTTGAGGAAGAAGCGCCACATGTTCGACTGCGTCCACGCGTTGGTGAAGTTCGAGAACGTCAGCTTGTGCGCGATCGAGACGTATCCGAGCCGGTTCGTCTCGCTTTCTGGCCGCAGCGAGACGTACAACGCGAACACGATCGGGGTGATCCACAGGATCGCCGCGGCGAGCATGAACACCTGCGCCGCAACGCTGCCCGCGCTCATCCGCCGGCGTGGACGCGGCGTGGTCGGCCGCGCGGCCTCGCTGATCGCCTCGGGAGTGATGACAGCCATTACTTCTTCTCCTCCCGGCGGAACACCTGGTACAGGAAGATCGAGATCGGGACGAGAGAGATGACGAGCAGGACGACGCCGAGCGTCGAGCCGAAGCCGATGCGCTGGGTCTCACCGACGATGTTCTGGGTCACCAGCACCGACAGGAGTTCGAGCCCCTTCAGCGGGTTGCCCTTGCTGGTGATGTAGACCAGGTCGAACGCACGCAGCGATTCGATGACGGTGACGACCAGGATCACGATGTTGATCGGCCGCAGCACCGGGAAGACCACGCGCCAGAACGTCTGCCAGGAATTGGCGCCGTCGATGACCGCAGCCTCCTTGAGCGCCGGGTCAACGGCTTTCAGCCCGGCGAGGTAGAGCACCATCACGTAACCGGCTTGCCGCCACGTCGCCTCGACCAGGATCGCCCAGAGATTCAGTCTCGGGTTGCCGAGCCAGTCGATGAGATTGTTGTTCTGGTTGCGGCCGATCACCGTGTTGATCAGCCCGAGATTCGGCGCGTAGATGAGCTCCCAGATGATGCCGATCAGGGCGAGGGAAAGCATGACCGGCAGGAACAGCACGCTCTGGTAGATGCGGCTGCCCCGTATGCCGCGGTCGATGATCACCGCGAACAGCATGCCCAGCGGCGTCGCGATGACGATGAACACCAGCAGCCACAGCATGTTGTGCCGCACCGCGGGCCAGAAGTCCGGCGTGATCGACGAGTTGAATGCCTGGTGGTAGTTCTGCAGGCCGTACAAGCAGCCCGGCTGTGGAATGCCGGGCAGCGTGCCCGCCGTACTGCACGCCTTGAGGTGGACGCCGCCGACACCGGTCCACTTCGTGAACGACAGGAATACCGATGCGAGCGCGGGAAACCACACGAACGCCAGATCGAGCAGCAACGGAATGCCGAGCAACAGGCAGGCGATCAGCTTGTCGCGGCGCGTGAGTCGCCGTACGCGGCGCCGGCGGCGACGCTTCGTCGCCGCCGGCATGCTGCGTGCCTCGGTAGAAACCATCAGCTGAAGATCGTCTTCGCCTGGCTCTCAGCGCTCTTCTGCAGTGACGTGACGTTGGATGCGCTGGGGTTGTCGACGAAGCCCTGAATCAGCTTGATCATGGCGGTGGCCATGTCGGGCACGGTGTCGCGGTCCATGAACTGCGAGACCGACTTGCAAGCAGCGATCGCCGCGACCGACTTCTTCTGGATCGCGTTGTAGCTCGGCGCGATGAGCCCGTTGGCCACGCCGACGTCCCACTGGTCGGTCTTGAGGTAGGTCGATTCCGCCTCCGCGGTGCCGATGTACTCGAGCACTGCCTTGGCAGCGTCCTTGTTCTTGCCCTTCTTCGGCATCATGAACCCGTCGGCCGGGGCGTCCATGAAGTCCTGGCCGTACTGCTCGTTGATCACCGGATACGGGAAGAAGTCGAGATCGGCGAGGTGCGCGGCTGAGTAGTTGGCCGCGACCTGGTTCGAGCCCTGGAACATCATGCCGGCCTGCTTGTTCTCCAGGGCCTTGGCGGCGTCCTGCCAGATTCGCCCGTTGGCGCCCTTCTGCAGATACGGCATCAGTTCGCGCCACTGGTCGAACACAGCGGTGACGCCCTTGTCGGTCCACGGCACTTTGTGCTGCATCAATTGGATGTGGTAGTCGTAGCCGTTGATCCGCAGATTCAGGATGTCGAACGTGCCGAGCGCGGGCCAGCCGTCCTTCTCGGCGAAGGCGAGCGGCACCAGACCGTCCTTCTGCATCTGCTTGGTCAGCGCCATGAAGGCGTCCCACGTCTTGGGGACCTGGTAGCCCTTCTGCGCGAAAACGCTCTTGTTGTAGAAGACGACCCACGGGTAGTTGTAGATCGGCACCAGGTAGTAGTGCCCGTCGATACCCTTCGACAGGCTCTTCACGGCATCGCTGAAGGTGCCGCCGATCTTGTCCCACACGTCGTCGATCGGGTCGAGCAGACCCTGGGCCGCGAAGAACTGCAGACGGTAACCCGCGAACCAGGTGGCCAGATCGTTCGGCGTGCCCTGCAGGTAGCTGCTGATGTTGTTCTGGAACGTGTTGTGGTCGACGGTGTTGATCGTGACCGTGACGCCGGTCTTGGCCGTCGCGGCGTCGGTCAGCGCCTTGAAGGCTCCCTTCGGCGCGGCGTCGGAGTAGTTGGATCCGAAGGTGATGGTGCCACCCGCCGCGCCGCTGCCGCTGGCCGCGCTGGAGCCGGCGGGTGCTGGGGCGGTCGTGTTGCCACCGCTCTTCTTACTGCTCGAGCAGGCGGCGAGAGTGGCCGCCGCCGCGGTTCCGCCGATGCCCATGAGCAGCGACCGACGGCTGACATTGCCGCGCTCGCTGGACCAATCCGGCACAACGGAGGATGAATCGGTGTCGGGCATGACGCCTCCTCGGGGACGATCCGAAGGGATGGCGCCCCTCGGCAACTAGGGAACCGAAACATTTTTCAACGCGTTCGATCAGAACCACTCAGAGCAAAGCGTCGTCGGACAGCCCTGTCAACCCCTGTTTGATTGCAGTTTCAACGCGGTACATATTGGTGCCCGAGGTATGCCCCGTCCAGAGGCGCACCGGTGCGCTCGCGTCGGCGCGACTGCGTCTCAGTTCGCGCAGAATCCACCATGACCCCCGGCGGGAGCCTGGTCGTGCGAGCTGCCGGCCAGGATGATCTCGGCGACCCGGTGCGGCGCATCGGTCATCGGCACGTGCCCGCAACCGGGCAGCAGCACGTGCCGGGCGTGCGGCAACACCGATCGCGCCACACCGGCCTGGCTTCGGGGGAATACGGCGTCTCGCGTCCCCCAGGCGATCGTCACCGGGACGCTCGCATCGACGCTGCCGGTGAACGGCGTGGCCGCCGCGACGATGGCCCGCAATGCCGGCTGAGCAGCCCGGAAGGCGAGAAAGTCGCCGAGCGCCTGCTCGGGGTCCATCCGGGTGGGGTGCGCAGTCAGCCAGCCATAGCCGAGCACCCGGCCCGGGCGGGTGCGGGCCAGGCGGGGAGCTTGCGGCGCGAGCATCTCGGCGAGCCGGCCCATGGTCGCGAACAGCCGTCGGGTATAGGCAAAGGACAGATTCGAGCGCCAGAAACCGGCCGGCGCGAGCGCCACGACGCTGCGTGCGTCGCCGACCGCCCCGGCCTCGAGCGCGATGCGCCCGCCGAGCGAGTTTCCGGCCACGTGCGGGCGATCGAGCTCCTGCTGGGCGAGGAATTCCTTGAACGCCCGCTGCAACACCTCGACCATGGGGCGACCCTCGGTCACCAGCGGATCGGACTCGCCGTGGCCGGGCAGGTCGACCAGGACCACCTCGCGGTGCTCGGCGAGCCGGTCGAGCACCGGGTACCACGCCTGGCGGCGGTGGCCGACGCCATGAACCAGCACGAGCGGCTCGCCGGTTCCGACGCGTTCGAAGGCTAGCCGCACCGGACGTCCTCCTCGGTCTCGCCATCGGGCGTGGGCGAGTCAGATTACCCGCTGGTAACCGGAGACCGATAGTGCCGACCAAGTGTTGCGACCCGCGACGTTCGGCGACCCGGTGGGTGCGGCGGCTGGCGCGTGTTTCCGCGGTGCTGCGGTGGGTGACGCGGTGGGTGCCGCAGTCGGTGCCGGGTGCTGGCGTGGTGTTCGCCAGGTGGTGCGCCTCGCGGTGGGTGGGCACTTTTGTGCTCGGTGGGCATTTGTAAGTGCCCACCTGGCGCGCAACTGCCCACCGGCCGCACTGCTTGAGTTGACGCGATTTCGCGAAGAACCTGGTGATCTCGGCGGGGAGCGGACGGGCCGGCGATTGTCGGCGCGCACGAAAAGCGCGCCGCCTGCCCGAGCAGCAACGTGCCGACCAATCAGACGGATTCGCCTCAACGTGCCTGCTGCTGACTCTGCGCGTACTGGCTCGCGACCCGCACAAGCTGCACCAGACCGCTGGCGTACTCCATCGCCTCGCCGTGCGCCTCGGCGTAGGGCGGTTGGAAACCCACGCCGTCCCATTGCTGGGTCTGCGCGTTCCAGAGGTCGTTGCCGACCTCGAAGTCCCAGGCGAAGATGCCTTCCTCGTAGTACAGCTCGTCCGCGGAATTGCCGGCCGCCGAGTAGAGCACGTCGGCCACGGGGCCGGTCTGTGCGGGCCAGGTGACTGTGCCCCGTTCGCTCGCGATAGCCGAGACGATCTGCCGTGCCGCGGCGAGGAACTGGGTCGATTCGTCGATGGACGGGCGTGGCAGGGTGATCCGGCCGTCGGCCTTGTACGCGCCTGGAGGCCACATGAAGTAGCCGCCGTAGCTGTGCACGTTCATCGCGAACTTGATGTTCGGATGTTGCTGGGCGAGCCAGATGACGTTGCGACTCTCCGGCTCGGACAACTCGCCGGTACCCGACGAGACCTCGGACAGGCAGTTGCCGCTGCCGCCGACGTACCCGTCGAAATACGAGCCGACGTCGTAGTTGCGGTTGACGTCGACGCCCCAGCGGTTGCGGTTGGCCGGGTCACGGTCGGCACCGGTGCACCAGTCGTCCATGTTCTTGCGCTGGAAGTTGTAGTCGTTGAACGAGTAGTTCGCGCCGTCGACGTTGACGACCGGGATCACGAACACGTCGACGTTCTCGAGCAGTTGGCGATCCTCGGCGTCGGTGGCGTAGTTGGCGAGCAACCGCTCGGCGAACTCGAGGGTCACCAGCGGGGTGGCCCACTCGCGCGCATGCTCCTCGGAGTAGGCGAGCACGCCGATCTTGGAGCCGTCGCGGTGCACGCCGATGCGCAGCGCCTGCACCGTCCACGGCTTACGCGGCACCCCGGCGGTCGCCTTCAGCCCGTCGGTCATCGTGGTCGGGCCGGCGACCGGCATGGTCTTTCCGGCAGAGCCGTTCTTGACGTATGCCCTGAACGTCTGCGGATATTTCGCCGTCAGGAATGCGGCAACACTGTCGGTGGTGCTGATGACGGCGCCGGTGGCGTCGGTGGCCAGCGAAACCGTCAGCACCCGATCGGCATACCTGGCACTGAGCGGTCGGTTCGCCTTACCGGGATCGACGCTCTTGACCTGCACGCCGTTCATGCCCTGGTCGCCGAACTTGACCGACTCGACGATGACCGCGGCCGTGGCCGGGTCGCCGAGGTAGGCCACGGCGGTGCGCCGATAGCCCTGCGTCTTGTTCGGCAGGTTGATGACGTCGACGAGATCGGGGTACTGCCGGGCCAGGCGCTTGATGCGAGCCTGCACGTCCTCGGGCGTCATGTATGCGGTGATGAAGTCCTTCTGATAGCCGGCCGGGGTGGACGGCGGCTGGACGCCCGGCCATGACGCAGGCGTAGCGCTCGTCGTGCCACCGAGGCTGGACGTCGCGGTCAACTGGACCGGCTTCGCGGGCACCGGCTGCGGGTTCGCGAAGTGGTACTGGTACTCGTTGTCGTCGACGAAGCGCTGCAACGGGTACGAGCCGGTCTGGCCGTCCTGCGTGCGCCAGGTGACGGTGATCTGGACGTCGGGGTCGTCGGTCGCCGTCGTGGCGACCTGGGTGCCGACGAACGTCTGCCCGCCGCTGGTCCACCAGTACGCCTGCAGGAAGTGCAGCGTGTCGGTGCTGGCGACCGTGACCCCGCCCGGCACCGCCGCATCCGGGCGCAGCGTGCGGTGCAGGCCGGCGGCGACTCGCGCCTGCGCGGCCTGCACGCTGGCCAGGTACCGGCTGCTGCCGTCGCCCGCCCGCTCGATGACCTGGACTGCCTGCACGCCCTGACGCTCGAGCCCGGCGAGGTCACTTCCGGTGAGCACCGCGTCGACCTGGTAGGCCGAGCCGACGCTGCGCACCGGCCCGGCAAGATCGATGCCGCGCTCGACGAACGACTCGAGCATCGCGCTGTTGGGAACCTGCAACCGCACCAGCGCACTGTCGCCGGCCGCCAGCGCGACCGTGCCGCCGCCATCGGCCGGCGCCGATGCCGGACTTGCGGCGCTGACCGCGCCCTGAGCGGCCAGACCCCCGACAAGCAGGCCGGCAATGGCGAGGTAGCTGATCAATCGACGGGAATGCAACATGGCCGGGCTCCCGAATGCTGCTATTGCGGGCGTTCGCAATGCTGGCGCAAGCGATCCACCTCGCGTCGCGGACCAATCGGCAGCATAGTGCGTGACACCCTGTTAGGGAACAATTCACCTCTGCTTTATCGGCAACGGTTTGGCGGGTCCGGCAAGGTGCGGGGGCACCGGCCCGACCGCGCGCGGATGATCTTGTGCAGACTCGCCGACGTCAGTCGGCGCGTCTGCACAAGATCGCGAAGGGTCGGCCCTTCAGTGGCTCAGCCGGGCGCGGGGAATGCCACCGGGCTGCGGTTCCCGTCGTTGTCGACCGCCCGCACGCCGAAGAACACGTTGTCCTTGGACAGGTTGATCGTTGCGGTCGTGACGTTGCCGACCGCAATCGCCCGCGTCCAATCGGGTTCGGTCGTCGGACGCCACACGATCTCGTAGCCCGCGAGATCCGGCTCGGTGCCGAGGTCCCAGCGAAGCGACGAGTCGTTCGTGAGTTGGGTCGTGTCGATGAGGACGTGCTTCGGCGTGCCCGGAGCGTTCGCCAGCGACCACAGGGTGGCCGCGTTGACCCGGGCGGCACGCTCGAGATAGTCGAAGTCGACGAACTCGATCAGGTCGCCGAACTGCTGGCCGTTCTCGACTCGCACGTCCTGGTGCTCGTGGGCGAAGTTCTCGTTCGGCTCGGTGAACCGGGCCGCCGGATAAGCCTGCTGCAGGAAGGAGATGTGGTCGCTGCCACGCAGGTAGCGATCGCGGCGGTAGACGATCTCGACCGTCATGCCGGTGGCCCCGTTGCTCGCCACGCTGGTGACGAAGCGGGCGAGCTGGCGGCTCGGCCCGTCGACCTCGCCGCCGATGTTCTGGCGGATGCTCACCTGCGCAGGGGTCTCGGACGTGGGCACGCCTTCGGCGAACAGCCGGATGTGGTTGCGATCGCGGGTGCCGTCGTCGGCCGTGCTGCTGCCGATGATGTCGTTGCTGAACATGCCCTGGATGTCGGCGCCCGCCGCCTTGTACTGCGCCGCCATGTGCGCCGAGCCGTACAGACCCTGCTCCTCACCCACCACGGCGGCCAGGACGATCGTGGCCTCCGGGGCTCGAGTGGCCAGCACCCGCGCCACCTCCAGCATGGCGGCGACGCCGGACCCGTCATCGTCCGCGCCGGGAGCATCGTCGGTGAAGTTCATGACGTCGGTGACGCGCGAATCGATGTGCCCGGTGGCCACGTAGATCCGCTCCGGTGAACTCGATCCGCGCAGCGTCGCGATCACGTTGGTCATCTGCGTTGGCACCGGCACGCGGCTCGCGGGCGGCTGGACGAACGTCTGCCTCTCGACCGTCATCCGGCCACCCGACGTGGCCGCGATCGCCTGCATCTGCCCGAAGTACCACTCCGTCGCCGCCCCGATGCCGCGGTTCGGATCGGTCTGCGACGACAGGGTGTGCCGCGTGCCGAACGACACCAGCTTCTCGATCGTCGCCCGCATCCGGGCACCGTCGATGTCGGCCAGCAGTTTGCGCAACTCGCGGCCAGGCGCTTGCGGTCCAATGCGCTGGCCGGGGCCGGGTGGCCAATCGCCGCCGGACGGCGCTGCCGGCGCCGGATCGGCCCCCGCTGCCGCAGGGGCCGCGGCCCCGATCGCACCCGCTGTAGCTAGCGTTGCGGAAGTGGTGAGAAAAGCCCGTCTACTCGGTCGTCGTCCCGAATCGGCCATACTCGCGGTTTTACACCGCTGACCGATTCAGGTCCAGATGCGGCCGGACGGCGTCAGCCGACGAGCGCCTTGCTCAAGTTGGTGTCGATCGCCGCGAGGAACTCTTCAGTGGTCAGCCAGGGAGTGTCATCGCCGATCAACAGCGCGAGGTCCTTGGTCATCTGCCCGCTCTCGACCGTCTCGATGCAGACCCTCTCGAGCGTCTCGGCGAAGTGGGTGACCTCCGGGGTGTTGTCGAGCTTGCCCCGGTGCTCGAGCCCGCGCGTCCAGGCGAAGATCGACGCGATCGGGTTCGTCGAGGTCGGCTTGCCCGCCTGGTGCTGGCGATAGTGGCGGGTGACCGTGCCGTGCGCCGCCTCGGCCTCGACGGTGCGACCGTCGGGGGTCATCAGCACCGACGTCATCAGGCCGAGCGAGCCGAAGCCCTGCGCGACGGTGTCGGACTGCACGTCGCCGTCGTAGTTCTTGCACGCCCATACGTAGCCGCCCTCCCACTTGAGCGCAGCGGCCACCATGTCGTCGATCAGTCGGTGCTCGTAGGTGATTCCTGCTTTCTCGAACTCGTCCTTGAATTCGCTTTCGAAGACCTCCGCGAACAGGTCCTTGAAGCGACCGTCGTACGCCTTGAGGATCGTGTTCTTCGTCGACAGGTACACCGGGTAGCCCCGCTCGAGCCCGAACCGGAACGAGGCGCGGGCGAAGTCACGGATCGACGCGTCCAGGTTGTACATGGTCATTGCCACGCCACCCCCGGGGAAGTCGAACACGTCGAATTCCATCGGTGCCGAACCGTCTTCCGGCGTGAACGTGACGGTGAGCTTGCCCGCGCCGGGCACGACGAAGTCGGTGGCCCGGTACTGGTCGCCGTATGCATGGCGGCCGATGACGATGGGTTTCGTCCAACTCGGCACGAGCCGCGGGACGTTACGCATCACGATCGGCTCGCGGAAGATGACCCCACCGAGGATGTTGCGGACCGTGCCGTTCGGGGATCGATACATCCGCTTCAGGCCGAATTCCTCGACCCGCGCCTCGTCCGGGGTGATGGTGGCGCACTTGACGCCCACACCGTGCTTCTTGATGGCGTTCGCGGAGTCGATGGTGACCTGGTCGTCGGTGGCGTCACGGTGCTCGATGCCCAGGTCGTAGTACTCCAGGTTGACGTCCAGGTGCGGCAGGATCAGCTTGTCCTTGATGAACTGCCAGATGATGCGAGTCATCTCGTCGCCGTCCAGTTCGACGACTGTTCCCTGGACCTTGATCTTGGACATGCTGCCTCCGCGGTTGTCATTTTCTCTCGGTATCAAGATATCCCTACTGCGCACAGTGATCGGCGGCCCCCCTCGGATGAATCGACTGGCAAGGACCAGCGTGGCAGGTACACCCTCGGTGAACGTTCGGCTTTGGCCATTAGGGTCCTGTCATGACAGGAACCCAGTCACGGACGCCGACGCCCGTCGACAACCTCATCGACGAGTATCTGGACGAGTACGCAGCGCTCGATCCCATCTTCGCAACCTCGAGTGGGATTCCCGGGTATGAGAAGGATCTGCCAGAGCTCTCCCCGGACTGGCTGGCTGCCGTCTCGGCGTTGCGACAGCGCACACTCGGCGCGCTCGCCGATGCCACGACGGCCGACGCTAACGACCGCGTCACTGTCGCCGCAGCCACCGAAGAACTTACCGTCGCCGAGCTGATTCGGTCCGCAGGCGCCGACGAATCACGGCTGAACATCATCGCCAGCCCGCTGCAGGAGGTGCGGGCGGTATTCGACCTGATGGCAACGTCCTCGGCCGATGACTGGGCACTCATCGCGGGCCGGCTCACGCAGGTGCCGCGCGCGATCAGCGGATACGTCGCATCCCTTCGTGCCGCGGCCGACCGGGGTGACGTCAGCCCGCGACGGCAGGTCGCGGCGGGCATCGAGCAATGCGGCGACAACTTCGGCCCGGACGGCTTCTTCGCCAGGTTCGCGGCAGGCGCGAGCACTCCCGGCGGGGACTTACCACCAGCCATTCGCGCCGACCTCGAAAGCGGCGCCCGCGAGGCGGCCGGCGCGTACGAGGAGCTGTCCAGGTTCCTCGCCGAGGAACTGCTCCCCCTGGCGCCGGCGACCGATCCGGTCGGGCGCGAACGCTATGCGCTGTTCTCCCGGTCGTATCTCGGATCGGTGCTCGACCTGGACGAGGCGTACGCGTGGGGTCAGGATGAGTTGGCAAGAATCGGCGCGTTGATGCAGCAGACGGCCGAACGCATCAAGCCGGGCGCATCCGTCCGCGAAGCGATGGACCACCTCGATTCCGACCCGGGCCACAAGCTCTACGGCACCGACGCCCTCAAGCAGTGGATGCAGGGCAAGTCCGATGCGGCCGTGTCGGCCCTTGCGGGCACGCACTTCGACATCCCCGAACCGATCAGGACGCTTGAGTGCATGATCGCGCCGACCAAGACCGGCGGCATGTACTACACCGGCCCGAGCGACGATTTCACCCGGCCGGGACGCATGTGGTGGTCGGTGCCCAAGGGCGTCACCGAGTTCTCGACGTGGCGCGAGTTGTCGATCGTCTATCACGAGGGCGTGCCAGGCCATCATCTGCAGGTCGCGCAGACCGTCTACCGGCGCGAACTGCTCAACCGCTGGCGCAGGCTCGGATCGTGGGTGGCCGGACACGGCGAAGGCTGGGCGCTGTACGCCGAATGGCTCATGGCCGATCTCGGCTTCCTCGATGAGCCCGGCGATTTCCTCGGCATGCTCGACAGCCAGTCGCTGCGCGCCGCGCGTGTGGTGCTCGACATCGGCATCCACTGCGGCCTCGAAGCGCCGGCCGAGGTGGGCGGGGGCGCTTGGGACTACCACAAGGCGTGGCACTTCCTGACGGCCCACTCGTCGAGCTCGCACGAACTGCTGCGCTACGAACTCGATCGCTACCTGGGCTGGCCGGGGCAGGCTCCGGCCTACAAACTAGGCGAGCGCCTGTGGCTGCAATTGCGCGAGGATGCGCGCCAGCGGGCTGTGGCCGCGGGGCAGGAGTTCGACGTCAAGGACTTCCACCGGCGCGCCCTCGACATCGGCAGCCTGGGCCTGGACGTCCTGCGCTCGGCCGTGCTGGGCGAGTTCGACGCCTGAGCCCCGGCAGACCCTGGGTGGGCACTTTCGCCGCAGGTGGGCGCTTACAACTGCCCACCTGTGCGACAACTGCCCACCCGAGGTGCCTCGCAGGAAGTGCTAGCCGATCGCGAGTTCGGCGATGAGCTCGTAGGAGCGCAGCCGGTCCTTGATGTCATAGACCTGGTTGGTGAGCATCAGTTCGTCCGCGCCGGTGCGCTCGACGAGCGCGCTGAGTTGCGCGCGCACCGTCTCGGTCGACCCGAGCGCCTGACCGACGCGCCGCTGGGCGACGAATTCGAGCTCGGCCTCGGTGAACTCGTAGGCGGCCGCGTCGTCGACGCTCGGAAGGGCGATCGGGTGCCCCATGCGCAGCCGCAGGAAAGCCAGCCAGCCGGGACGCGCGAGCAGTTCGGCCCGCTCGTCGGAGTCGGCGCAGATGGCGTTGACCGCGACCATCGTGTGCGGCTCGTCCAGCCACTGCGACGGCCGAAAACTTCGCCGGTAGAGCTCGAGCGCAGGTTCGGTATTGGCGGCGGAGAAGTGATGGGCGAACGAGAACGGCAAGCCGAGCTCGCCGGCAAGTTGCGCGCTGAACCCGCTCGAGCCGAGCAGCCAGATCTCGGGAAGCTGGTTCGGCGTCGGAACAGCGGCGAGGCGCGAGGGGTCTCCGGCGAGCATCCGCACCACGTCGGCGAACTCGCTCGGAAAGTTCTCGGCCGACAACCCTTCACGCGTGCGGCGCAACGCGAGCGCCGTGCGCTGATCGGTGCCCGGAGCGCGCCCGACGCCGAGGTCGATGCGTCCAGGATGCAATGAGGAGAGAATGCCGAACTGCTCGGCGACCACAAGTGGCGCGTGGTTCGGCAGCATCACGCCGCCTGAACCGACCCGGATCGTCGAGGTCGAAGCGGCCAGATGCGCGATGAGCACCGCCGGTGACGAGCTCGCGATTGCCGGCATGTTGTGGTGCTCGGCGACCCAGATGCGCCGGTAGCCCAATTCCTCGGCCCGGCGGGCGAGTTCGGTGGTGTATCGCAGAGCTTCGGACGGGTCGGCGCCCGCGGTCACGGGGGCAAGCTCCAGCACGGAGAGGGGAATTCGGCTCACATCAGGCAGCAACCGCTCGCGGGCCGCCGATCATCCCGGGACGGGGGCGTTATCGCGAGTATCGATGCCCGGTAGCCCCATGATCATCTCTGCTGACGATGCGAACGATGACAGATCCGCCAGAGATGATCATGAAGACCGCCGACCCGGCTATCGTCCGTCGCGCGGGCCGAACGCGACCAGCGCGTCGGTGTCGGAGTTGCGGGAGTAGAGGTATTCGTCGGTCCACGCGTCTACCTCGGCATAGCTGCACGACGCGCGGATCGCGGCGCGGGCCGCCTCGATGTCGAAGTCGCTGCGGCGCAGCGTCACCGCTCCGCTCGACAGCAGAGCCCATTGCGCACCGGCGCGCCCGTAGGGCATGCCGACACTGCCGGCATTGACGATCAGCCGCCCGTGCGCCAGGCGCGCGAACGGCATATGCGTGTGCCCGCAGACGATCGTTCGCACGTCATCGGCGACATCGGCCAGCACCTCGGCCCACTTGGAAAGCCGGGTGTCGACGAGCACCACTTCGTCGTCGTCACGCGGCGTGCCGTGGCAGAACAGCACCGGGCCGAACCCCTCGACGTCGAGCGTTACCGGATGCGGCAGCCCGGCGAGCAGTTCGAGATGCTCGGCGCCAAGCTGGTCGGCCGCCCAGCGCGAGATCGGGAAGCCCGGCGCGTCGAGAGCCTTGTCGCGGGCCAGGTCGACCAGTTCGCGCTCACAGTTGCCCCGGACGAGCAGCACGCGCTCACCGAGGCTTGCCAGCCGGTCGAGGACCTCGACCGGCTGCGGCCCGGCGGCGATATCGCCGGTGACGACGATGCGCTGCGCCGCGCGCACCTCGGGCTCGGCCAGCACCGCGTCGAGCGCCGGCAGCACGCCGTGGATGTCGGACAGCACCGCGACCGTGGCAACCATGCTGCCAGCCTCGGGCGTGCAGGTGGCCGCAGGCAATGGCGGTTCGCGCCGGGCGAACTATGTACGCCCCGCCGTTGACCGGACGAGGATCTAGGCCGTGACGGACGAGTTAGCCGCTATACGCAACTGCAACGTCAGCATCAGGGTTGCGTCGTCATCGAGACGAATGTCGTTGCCCGGCTCGACCGGGCGGTTGTTGTACATGATTCCTCGACCGTCGGGCACGTATCCCCGGCGCACGTAGATGCGTTGTGCGGCTCCGTAATCGGCGTAAAGGCCAACGCCCAAGCCAACCTCGGGACCGCGGTCTCGCGCGAGTCCTTCGACGGTATCCAGCAGTGCACTACCGATGCCACGGTTCCGATAAGGCGGCAGCACGTTCAGGTCGCTGATCTCAGGGATGTCGGCGACTCTGAAGGGCTCGTACTCCGACTCCCACAGCAGCGTGCAGTAACCAGCGAGGCCGTCGTCGACCTCAGCGACGTAGCACGCCCGGAGGCCCTGCCGCTGCTCGTCCAGGTAGCGAAGGAAGAGTCCACGCGGCTTGTTCCATTCACCCTCGGCGAACGCCCCGAAGAGGCGATTGACGTCGTCATCGTGAAACATCCGGACGATGGGGGCTTTGGTCACCGGCTTCAGCAGCTCCCACTGGTCATCGGTCAGGTCACTTGGGTACGACAGGCCCCGCACCGGGACGACGATCGCCGTCCCGGCAACAGGACACACCCAGTCAAAGGCTCGCGACGTCGGCCTGCTTGGCGCGCACCGCCTCGGCGGCCTCCTTGAGCCCGGCGAGTTCCGATTCGGTCAGGTCGCGCTCGACGATCTTCTTGACGCCGCCGGCGCCGATCTCGGCCTCGACGCCCAGATAGACGCCGCTGATGCCGTACTCGCCGTCGACCCATGCGCAGACCGGAATCGTTGCACCCGAGTCCTCGATGACGGCCTTGGCCATGCGGGCAGCGGCCGCCGACGGAGCGAAGTAGGCCGAGCCGGTCTTCAGCAGCGCCACGACCTCGGCGCCCCCGTTGCGGGTGCGGGCGACGAGTTCCTCGATCTGCCCGGCCGGCAGGACGTCGGCAAGCGGCTTGCCGTCGACGAAGCAGGCACTGGGTACCGGCACCATCGTGTCGCCGTGCGATCCGAGGGTGAGCGTGGTGACCGAACCGACCGGGACGCCCAGCGTTGTCGCCACATTGTTGGTGAAGCGTGCGGTATCGAGCACGCCCGCCTGGCCGAACACGCGCTGCTTCGGCAACTGCGACGCGATCTGGGTCAGCGCGGTCATCTCGTCGAGCGGGTTCGACACGACGACGATCACGGCGTCGGGCGAGTGCTTGGCGATGTTCTCGGCGACGCCGCGCACGATCTTGGCGTTGACCTCCAGCAGGTCCATGCGGCTCATGCCCGGCTTGCGCGGCAGGCCAGCGGTGATCACCACGACGTCCGAACCGGCCGTGGCTTCGTAACCGCCGCCGTCGGCAGTGGTCGTTGCGCCGACGACGGTGGTCTCGAATCCCTCGATCGGACGGGACTGGTTCAGGTCGAGCGCGAGACCCTCCGGCTTGCCTTCGATGATGTCGGTGAGCACGACCGTCTCGAACACGTCATAGGCGGCCAGGCGCTGGGCGGTGGTCGACCCGTAGAAGCCGGCACCGACGACGGTGACCTTTCCGTGCCGACCCTGGCTGGCTGATGCTGGCATGTGTTCTCCTCTGACGGTGATGCTGACTTGCGCCGCACGTTAGTCCTGTGCGCCCGGTCACTGGGGTACCAGGATCCCGAAGCCGAACACCGATAGGCCAAGCGCGAGATAGCAGAGAGCGTCGAAGAACCGGGTGCGCACAACGAGCATGCCGGCCGTGCCGTTCGGCAAAGTGGCGCGTAACCCGCCGGCGACGACCATTCCGGCGGCCATGACGGTGACCCCGCGCAGCCAGTGACCCGATGCCACAAGCATGTAGCAGAACCCGAACGCGACGATGAACAACACGACGACGAACGGGACTTCGCCGCGCACCGCCCGCCGAAGAGTCATCGCAGCGCGCCGCGCTCGGCTGCCTCGATGACGTTGGTCAGCAGCATGGCTCGGGTCATCGGGCCGACGCCGCCCGGATTCGGTGCGAGGAAGCCGGCCACCTGCGCCACATCCGGCGCCACGTCGCCCGCTATCTTGCCGTCGACCCGGCTGACCCCGACGTCGAGTACCGCCGCCCCGGGTTTGACCATCTCGGCGGTGACGAGCCCTGGCGAGCCGGCCGCCGACACGACGATATCGGCCTGCCGGACAAGGGCATTGAGATCGCGGGTACCGGTATGGCACTGGGTGACGGTGGCGTTCTCGCTGCGCCGGGTCAGCATCAGGGCGAGCGGGCGGCCGACCGTGATGCCGCGCCCGATCACCACGACGTGGGCGCCGGCGATCGGCACGTCGTAGCGGCGCAGCAACTCGATGACACCAGTGGGCGTGCACGGCAGCGGCGCCGGCTTGCCGAGCACGAGCCAGCCGAGGTTGATCGGATGCAGGCCGTCGACGTCCTTGTTCGGATCGACCCGGGCTAGCACGTCTAATTCAGCCGTACCGCCCAACCCGGTGGGCTGCTGCACGAGAAACGCCGTGCACGCCGGGTCGGCGTTGAGTTCGTCGACGACGGCTTCCACCTGCGCCTGGGTGGCCGTTGCCGGAAGTTCTCGCTGGATGCTGGCAATTCCGATCTCGGCGCAGTCGCGATGCTTCGCCGCGACGTACCAGCGGCTCGCCGGATCGTCGCCGACCAGAACGGTGCCGAGCCCAGGGACCACGCCTCGCTCGGCAAGGCTCGCCACACGTTGCTTCAGTTCGGATTTGATGGTCGCCAGGGTTGCCTTGCCGTCCAAGCTGATCGCATTCACAGGCAGTCATTTTGCCAGTGGCGACCGGCGTGCGGTGGCCAGGACCACTCGCATCGAATGAACCCCACAGTCGCTTAACGCGTATTCAGCGGTGCAGGGACGACCTGACGAAAGCCGCCGGGTCGCAGACCATCTGCCCAGGAGTACCCAATGAACGCATATAGCCCCCGGCGCCGCGCGATTGCCGCGGTTGCCTCGGTCGGTGCGGCCGGCGCGGCCCTCGCGCTGCTCGCAGCTTGCAGCAGCAGCGCCGGTTACGGCAGTGGACCGGCCTCGAGCGGTCCTGCCTCGAATGCGCCGCTGTCCAACGGCGCGCTGGCGACCCGCGACATCAGCAATGTCGGCAAGGTTCTCGTCGATCCGACCGGGAAGACGCTCTACACGGCAGCGCAGGAAGCCGGCGGCAAGATCCTGTGCACCGGTTCGTGCCTCACGATCTGGGTTCCGGTCACCTCGGCCGCCGACGCACCGGCACCGAGCGGCGTGCCCGGCACGATCGCCTCGACGAAGCGCTCCGACAACGGCCAGACACAGGTGACCTACAACGGCGCGCCGCTCTACACGTTCGCCGAGGACATGGCACCCGGTGACGCAAAGGGCAACGACGCCAACGACTCCTTCGGCAGCAGCCACTTCACGTGGCACGCCGTCGTGGTGGCTGGCGCGCCCAACGCGAGCAGCGCGCCGACGAGCAACGACACGGGCGCGGGCGGCGGCTACGGCGGCGGCTACTGAGGCACCCGTCAGTGGGCGAAGTGCCGCGCGCCGGTCAGGTACATCGGCACGCCGGCCTTCGTGGCGGAGGCGATGGAGTCGGCGTCGCGAATCGATCCCCCAGGTTGGACGACGGCGCGCACGCCCGCGGCCAGCAGCACTTCCAGCCCGTCCGCGAAAGGGAAATAGGCGTCGGATGCCGCTACTGAGCCGCGCGCCCGGTCACCGGCCCGCGCGACGGCCAGCCGGCACGCATCGACCCGGTTGACCTGCCCCATGCCCACACCGACCGTCGCACCGTCGTGTGCGAGAACGATCGCGTTGGACCGCACAGCACGAACCGATCGCCACGCGAACGCGAGGTCGGTGAGCGTCACGCCGTCGGCCGGATCACCGGCAGCCAGCGTCCAGTTGGCCGGGTTGTCGCCCGGTGCGTCGATGCGATCGGCCGTCTGCATGAGGATTCCGCCCGAGACGGGCCGGAACTCCGCGACCGGCTCGCCCGGCGGCTCGGCGAGCAGGATGCGCAGGTTCTTGCGTCGTGACAGCACCTCGACGGCGCCGTCGTCGAAGGCCGGCGCGATAACCACCTCGGTGAATATCTCGGCCACCTGCTCGGCCATCTCGACACTTACCGGCACGTTGGTGGCGATCACGCCACCGTAGGCGCTGGCCGGGTCGCAGGCGTGCGCCTTGCGGTGCGCTTCGGCGACGTCTGCGCCGACGGCGATGCCGCACGGGTTCGCGTGTTTGATGATCGCCACGCACGGCTCGCCGAAGTCATAGGCGGCGCGCCGGGCAGCGTCGGCGTCGACGTAGTTGTTGTAGCTCATCTCCTTGCCACCGAGTTGCTCGGCCTGGGCGATTCCGCCCGGCCCCGCCGGACCGCCGCCGTGCGAGACGTACAGTGCGGCGCGCTGGTGCGGGTTCTCGCCGTAGCGGAGCACTGCGGCGCGCTCCCATGATGCGCCGACCCAACTGGGAAAGCCTGATCCCCCGTCGTCCGGCGCCACGACGTTGCCGAGATAACTCGCCACCGCGATGTCGTAGGTGGCCGTGTGCCGGAACGCGTTCGCGGCAAGCAACTGACGCGCCTCGAGGTCGAATCCCCCGGCGCGCACGGCACTGAGCACCGCCGGATAGCTTGCCGGCTCGGTGATTACGGCGATCGACCCGTGATTCTTCGCGCTGGCGCGCACCATTGCCGGACCGCCGATGTCGATCTGTTCGATCGCCTCGAGCGGCGTCGCGCCCGCGCGAATCGTCTCAGCAAAGGGATACAGGTTGCAGACGACGAGCTGGAATGTGTCGATCTTCAGACTGTCCACTGTGGACAGATGTTCGGCATTCATCTGATCGGCCAGCAATCCGGCATGGATGTGCGGGTGCAGCGTCTTGACCCGGCCGCCGAGAATCTCGGGGAATCCGGTGACGTCCTCGACCGGTGTCACCGGCACGCCAAGGTCGCGGATGCGCGCAGCAGTCGAACCGGTCGACACGATCTCGACGCCCGCCTCGTGCAGGCCGCGAGCAAGGTCGTCCAGCCCGGTCTTGTCATAGACGCTGACGAGGGCGCGGCGCACCGCGATTCGGCTCATGGGATGGTGACCTTTCTGCCCGTGACGGTGAAGCCTTCTCGCGCCATTCGCCCGACATACTCGACGAGCACATCGCGCTCAGCGGCCTTGATTCGCTCGTGCAGGGCCGGCTCGTCGTCATCGTCGAGGATCGGGACGGCCCGCTGCGCGATGATCGGACCGGTGTCGACACCCTCGTCGACGACGAACAGCGTGCAACCGCTCACCTTCACGCCGTGCCGCAGCGCGTCACGTACCGCGTGCATGCCCGGAAACGACGGCAGCAGCGCTGGGTGCGAATTGAGGTAGCGCCCGCCGAAGCGGCTCAGAAAGTGCTTGCCCACCAGCTTCATGAACCCCGCGGAGATGACCAGGTCCGGTTCGTACCCGGCGACCGCGTCTGCGAGGGCCTCATCCCACTCGTCGCGACTCGGGTAATCGGCGACACTGCGGGAAAAGCTTGCCACGCCGGCACGTTCGGCTCGCGCCAGCGCCTCGACCGGTGCGCGGTCGGCGCCGACGGCGACCACGCTGGCGCCGAAAGACGGATGCACCGCGGCGTCGAGCAGCGACTGCAGTGTCGTCCCGCTACCAGAGGCCAGTACGACAAGACGAGCGGGCACGAACGCAAACCCTACCGGGCGCTACTGTCGAGCCTGGCCCGCACCTGACGTGCTATGGGTGGGTCAGTCGTCGTCGGCGGTGCCCACGGTGGCCAGCTCGTCCTCATCGAGATCGGCCCGCCGAGATCCGAGGTCTGCGGGCGCATCGCGGCTCGCGAGCCGGCGCCAAAGCGCCTGTACCGCAACGAGAAGCAGCGTGATCGTCGCGATCTCGCCCGCGACCGCGAGGCCGACCTGCCAGGGCGACGCGCCGATCGTCCGCAGCCGCCCGGTGCCGACCGCACCACCGCCGAGCCAGGTGAGCACCGCCATTGCCGGCGCGGACAGTGAAGCGGCGGCGGCGACCCCGCGCAGGGCGTCGTCGCCCGCTGCCAGCCGGAACGTCACGACACCGGCAAGAACCACGGTGGCGAGCATCCACACGGCGACCAGTCCGTTCGCGCCGTGCCCGGACGGCAGGGCGCCGAGCAGGGGAAAGGCAGGCAGCACGCCGTGATCAGTCGAGAACGCGTTGAACGCGGTGCCCGACCCGACGGCGAAGCCCGGTCCGGCCAGGTATGCCGCGGCGGCCACCGCCGCGTTCGGCGCGCAGAGCACACCGATCGCGGCCACCGGAACGCCGGAGAGCCCACCGCCGACCTGGCGGGAAAGCTCCATCACCCGACCGGCGTGCACGACGAGCGAGCCCGCAACCAGTACCGCGCCCGAGCCCAGGTACACGGCGATCGCTCCGGCGGCACCTCGAGCGCCACGCACCAGGACGTCGGGCAGGTGGTCCCAGGGTCCCAGAGCGGACCGGACGAGCGAGGTCATCCCGACAGAGCTGAACAGCACGAAGGCGGCCGTGGCGACCGGGGCCATGCGAGCGGTGGTCGAGCCGAGTGCACTGAGCGGTACCAGTACAGCGCAGGCGGCGGCATAGGCAGCAGCCTGCAGCAGCCCGGCGCACACGATGCGCCGGCGCCGACGCTCGCCGACGATCGCCACCACCTCGGCCAGCGTCGAGCCTGCCCGCCAGATGATCACCCCGACGGCGATCAGCGCCAGTAACGGCACGAGGCGGGTCGGCACGCTGTCGACGGTGAGCCCACCGTGCTGGGCCGCCAGGACACCGAGCAACCCGGCGCGCACCGCCGAGAGCGGGTGCCCGGACACACCAGCCTCAGGCAGCCAGCAGAAGACCGCGACGACGGCGCCGAGCACCGCTCCGGCCGCCGCTGCGACGCCACCGGTCCACATAGCGGCACGCCACAGCGACCGGCTGACGGAGTCGGGAACGCCGCGGGGAAGGCCGGCTTCGGGGCGGTTCTGCGTCGGCACTCCCCAAGGCTGGCAAACCAGCGCGCATCTGGGAGCCAGGCTCGCCGCGACTGGAACGGTCTATCCGGCATGCACAGGCTGGACAAACAGCAAGTCGCCGGCGTCGACCCCGAGGGTGACGCCGGCGACCGCGAAGGGTTGGACCAGGGACAGGCCTAACCCTGGCCGTACGGGTTTCCGGGCGGCTGCTGCCCGTAGCCCGGCTGCTGCTGCGGCTGGGCCGGGGCCTGGTGCTGCGCCGGCTGGCCGTACTGCGGCTGGGCCGGGGCCTGGTGCTGGGTCGGCTGGCCGTACTGCGGCTGGGCCGGGGCCTGGTGCTGGGTCGGCTGGCCGTACTGCGACTGCGCCGGCTGCTGCTGCTGTTGCTGCTGGCCGTACTGCTGCTGGGTGCTCGGGTAGCCGCCGCCGTACTGGTTGCCGCCGCCCCACTGGCCGGAACTGCTGGCCGGAGCGCCGGTCATGATCTTGCCCTGCGCCTGCAGCCACCCGGTGGCGAACAGGCCCACCTGGGCGAGCGCCGTGATCAGCATGAGGATCAGGCCGATCTTGCTGTCCTCACCGTCCGGCTTACCGACCAGACTGCCGAACGTGATCAGCAGCGAGCCGACGGACGCAGCGAGCGGAATGGTCGAGCCCTTGGCGGTTTTGTCCAAGAGACTGGCCGCCACGACGCCAGAGGCGAGCAGCGACAGCGCGATCGCAGCGGCGCCTCCGACGAAAAAGCCCTTTATGGCGGCTGAGTCTGGAGCGCCCTTCTCGTTGTACCACCCTAGAAAGCCCCATACGAACGCCAGAATGCCGAGGCCGGCCCCGATCAGGTCGAACAGCGGCAGTTGCTGCCCGGACCGCTGCTGCGGCTGGGGCGCTCCGTACCCGGTCATCAATTCACTCCTTTGCAGGTGTGCCTGGAGGCACGCCAGTGACGATCCGCGCCACCGTATCGGATGAGGTGCGACAAACGCGACGCCGCTCCCCTCTTCCACGTGTGCTGGATGGACATTGCGTGACGGCCGCGAGGCACCGCAGGCCGGTCGCGAGACCCGGCCTCCGGTGCGCCTCTGTGCCGATCAGTTCTCGCTCTGTTCTGCCGGGGTGTCGCCGCCGGACTCGCGCAGGCGCAGGAACGACATCACCAGGCCGGCCACGATCAGGATGAGGCTGACATAGAAGCCGAAACCTCGCCCGTAGTCGACGCTGACCTTGATCGAATCCGGCAGATTGGTCACCGCCCGGATGTGCTTCACCGAGTCCTTGCCCGGTGTGACGAACCAGGCCACCACAACGCACAACGTCGAAAGCCCGAACCCCACGAGTACCGAGAGGCGAGCCGGGAACGGCAGGGCCGCGGGCGTAAACAGATGCACGGCCAGCAGGGCAGCCGAGGCGAGTGCGACCAGCGCAGCGAACCACCCGAAGAAGCCGTGCCACGCGTTGACGCTTGCGGTGTTCGAACCAAGGCCCGCAACGGACAACTTGCCCGTGTAGTAGCTGACGAACGACATGATCAATGTGAGGAATCCGGCGGCCAGGATCGCCCAGTCAAGTGGATTGACCGCGGCGGGATCAAACGGGGCGGCCGGCGACGTTGCGGCACCTGAGGGCTCTACGGAGTCCTGCGCCGGCGACGGTTCGGGTGGCGCGGACGGCGCCGAGGGACTTACCGGCTGCGATCCGGCCGCCGGCTCAGGCGGGGTCGCAGGTGGTTCGAACGACATCTGAAATTTTCTCCTTGGTAGAGATCCTGGATGGACCGTCGCAGACAAGCTAGCGGCAGACCAGTCTGCTGAGAACGGCTTTCGCACGATTGATTACCGGCAGGGCTCGGTCAGATCGCGCGCCGCGCCCCGGTCACTCCGGTCGATAGTTGCCCGGGGTGTCATCAGCTTGCCACTCACCGTCAGCGGCGAACAGCGACGCGCCGAACAGCTGCTGGCCCGCTGCCGGCGCTGGCACGACGGCGGAACGGCGCGCGGTCACCACGCGTCCGCTCGCGAAAAGCCAGGCGACAACGAGGCAGATGAGCTGCAGCGCCGTGGAAACCAAGGTCAGGATGAGGCCGATCTTGATCGTCAGATGCACGTTGCTGTCGCCGTCGATCGTCGCCAGTGCCTCGACCAGGGCGATGAACGTCGGTTTCACCACGGCGGCCAACACCGTGAATGCCACCGCAAGTAGCGACATCCCGATCGCGAACCATGCCGTGCGTTCCGTGCGGTCCGGTCGCATGTTGACCACGGCAAGCACCGTCGCGACCAGCGCGAAACCGATCGGCGGGTATCCGTCCATCAGTCGGTACCCGTTCTGACCATCGCCGGACACGCCGTACCAGTCCAGGAAACCCCACGCGAAGGTCGAGATCCCGAGAAGGACCGCCGCCCATTCCAGCACGGGCAACCGCGCCGTCACGCGATGATTCATAGTGACTTGCGGTAGCTCAGTGGTCATGACCGGCTCCGGCGTAATCAGAATGCGAGGCAGCCGATTAGACCAGCGATACTGGGCCCCAGCAATTCAGGCGATTTTGAGGCCGGACTTAATGTCGGAATTCGGCACCCATTCTTCGGTGCCGGATGTCAGCCGAGAAGTTCACGCATCAGTCGAGCGGTTTCGCTCGGCGTCTTTCCGACTTTCACGCCGGCCGCTTCGAGCGCTTCCTTCTTCGCCTGCGCAGTGCCCGACGAACCCGAGACGATCGCGCCTGCGTGGCCCATCGTCTTGCCCTCGGGCGCGGTGAAACCAGCGACGTAGCCGACCACCGGCTTGCTGACGTTGTCTCTGATGAAATCGGCCGCACGTTCCTCGGCGTCGCCGCCGATCTCGCCGATCATGACCACTGCGTCGGTTTCCGGATCGTCCTGGAATGCAGCGAGCGCATCGATATGTGTAGTGCCGATGATCGGATCGCCGCCGATACCAATAGCGGTGGAGAAGCCGATATCGCGCAACTCGTACATCATTTGATAAGTCAGCGTGCCTGATTTCGAGACGAGCCCGATGCGCCCCGGTTTGGCAATGTCGGCGGGAATGATGCCCGCATTGGATTTTCCGGGACTGATCAGCCCGGGGCAGTTCGGCCCGATGATGCGCGTCTGCTTGACCTGGCTGTGCGCCCAGAACGCCGCCGTGTCGTGCACCGGGACGCCCTCGGTGATCACCACGCACAGGCCGATCGCGGCGTCGATGGCCTCGATGACCGCGTCCTTGGTGAACTTGGGCGGGACGAAGACGACGGTGACATCCGCTCCGGTGGCTTCGATCGCCTCGGCTACGGTGCCGAAGACGGGCACAGTGGTGCCGTCGAAGTCGGCCTTCTCACCGGCCTTTCGCGGGTTGACGCCGCCGACGATGTTCGTGCCCGAGGCGAGCATTCGCGTCGTGTGCTTGGTGCCCTCGGCGCCGGTCATGCCCTGGACGATGACCTTGGAGCTGTCGTCGAGAAAGATGGCCATTTCGGATCAGGCTCCCTGGTGCGCAAGCTCGGCGGCGCGGTCGGCCGCATCGTCCATGGTGTCGACCAACTGCACGCCTGGCAGCGCGGCGTCGGTAAGTATCTGGCGGCCGAGGTCGGCGTTGTTGCCGTCGAGGCGCACGACCAGCGGGCGGCTGATCTCGTCGCCGCGGGACTTGAGCAGGTCGAACGCGCTGACAATGCCGTTCGCCACGGCGTCGCAGGCCGTGATTCCGCCGAAGACGTTGACGAAGACCGACTGCACGGCCGGGTCGGACAGGATGATCTCCAAGCCGTTGGCCATCACTTCGGCCGATGCCCCGCCCCCGATATCGAGGAAGTTCGCGGGCTTCACGTTGCCGTGCTTCTCGCCGGCGTAGGCGACGACGTCGAGGGTCGACATGACCAGGCCCGCGCCGTTGCCGATGATGCCGACACAGGAAAGTGGGCCGTCGAGCTTGACGTAGTTGAGGTGCTTCTCCTTGGCCTTCTGCTCAAGCGGATCGGTGGATGCGACGTCGACGAAGGACGCGTTGTCGGGCTGGCGGAAGTTCGAGTTGTCGTCGAGGGTCACCTTGCCGTCGAGCGCCTTGACGGTGCCATCGGCGAGCTTGGCCAGCGGGTTCACCTCGACGAGGGTCGCATCGGCCCCGACGAACGCCCGCCACAACTTGACCAGGATGTCGGCGACCTGATCTGCCACCTCGGGCGGGAACTTCGCCGCCGTCACGATCTCGTGCGCCTTGGCCTCGTCGACGCCGGCGAGAGCGTCGACCGGCACCTTGGCCAGCGCGTCCGGACGCTCGACGGCGAGTTGCTCGATCTCCATGCCGCCCTCGTAGGAGGCCATGGCGAGAAACGTGCGGTTGGCACGGTCGAGCAGGAACGAGACGTAGTACTCCTCTTCGATCTGCGCGCCCGGGTCGACCAGCACCCGGTGCACCGTGTGGCCCTTGATGTCCATGCCGAGGATCTGACCGGCCAGTTCGGCGGCCTGCGCCGGGGACTTGGCCACCTTGACGCCGCCCGCCTTGCCCCGGCCGCCGGTCTTGACCTGCGCCTTGACGACCGTGACCCCGCCGAGTCGCTCGGCGATTGCGCTCGCTTCGTCGGGAGTCGTGGCGACCTCGCCGAGGCCGACCGGCACGTCATATGCCTTGAACAGTTGCTTGGCTTGGTATTCGAACAGATCCACGCCGACGCCGTCCGTTTCTTCGCGAGTCTCCGAATGCCTGCGAACAGGCTGATAGTGACCGGCGACGGGGCCGCCGCCTGCCCTGTTTGGCTGCCCTAGCTGGCTGCCCTAGCTGGCTGGCTTGGCTGGCCGCTTGCCGGCTCGGGCGACTGCGCCTCCGTCGCCGGTCACTCTAGGCCAGCCAATCGGTGCAATTCGCGCCGCTGTGCCGGGTTGTGCCGGGACTCACCCGTGCGCCGGGGCACCGACGTGCGTGCGCACCCACTCGACGATGTCCTGCATCGTGGCGCCCGGGGTGAAGATCCGGGCGACGCCCAGCCGAGCCAGTTCGGGTATGTCGGCCTCGGGGATGATGCCGCCGCCGAACACCACGACGTCGGTGACCTCGCGCTCGGCGAGCAGTTGCATCGTCCTGGCGAACAGGGTCATGTGCGCGCCTGACAGCACGGACAGGCCGACCGCATCGGCATCTTCCTGAATCACGGTCTGCACGATCTGCTCGGGCGTCTGGTGCAGGCCGGTGTAGATGACCTCCATGCCGGCGTCGCGCAATGCGCGGGCGATGACCTTGGCGCCGCGATCGTGCCCGTCGAGGCCGGGCTTGGCGACGACGACCCGGATGCGCTGCGCCCCCTGTTCTGCCATGCGATGCCCTCCTGAGGTGCGCGACGTGCCCGGTCGGCGTCAGCGTATGCCGGACGCGTCGGCGCGCACCCCGGCATCGGTGATTTTGTGGCGCATTCGTGCGCGCCGGCCCCTGCCGGCGGGCGCATTCGCCCGTCCCCACAGCGGGTGGGCACTTACCTCGCAGGTGGGCACTTACAACTGCCCACCTGCCCCCGAACTGCCCACCTGCGACGTCGCAACGGCATGCGCCATGCTTGGGCGCTGGAAAACCTGAAACAGCCAGAAATTTGACCCGCGCCGGGCTCATTGGCCACCCTTGACGCGGATTCGGCTCACCACACCCAGGCGCTGAGGAGAAGATGGCGACCACGGAACTCGCGCGGCCGCCAGACGAGACCGAGCCGGCGAAACCGGTGTCTGTTCGGCGGCTCCCGTTCCCGATCGAGTTCAGCGCGCCCGGCGGGCGCTCGGTGGCCCTGGTCTGGCTTGCCACCCGATCGGCGATATTGCTCGTTCTGGGCGCCGTGGGCGGGCCGGTGACCGGCGACGTCCTCTACTACGGGCGCAGCATGCACAGCCTGTTCGCCGGCGGCTCGATCCGCGAGACGCTGCAGGAGTACCCGGTTCCTGTTCTCGGCGTCATGCTCCCTCAGTTCCTGCTCGGCGCGCTCAACACGGTGGCGTTCGCGTTCCTGTTCGTCGCCTCGATGCTCGTGCTCGATGCCGGGTTCACCCGGCTGCTGTGGCTGGCCACCGGCAGGCGCAGCAGCCCGGCGGTCACGTTCTGGCTGTGGTTCGTCCCGGCTATGGGACCCCTCGCCTACTTCCGGTTCGACCTCGTTCCGGCCGTCCTCGCCGGCGCCGCCCTGCTCACTGCCACCCGTCGTCCCGGCTGGACCGGCGCGCTGACCGCAGTCGGCGTCGGGCTCAAACTCTGGCCGGCGGTCATGCTGCCGGTGTTTCTGCTGCGCCGGGCCGGGCGTGGCCTGGTGCTCGGCTGGTTCGCGCTGACCTGCGTGGTGCTGGTCGGGGCCAGCCTGCTCGCCGCCGGGCCCGCCCGGCTGGTCTCGCCGCTGCACTGGCAGTCCGCCCGCGGGTTGCAGATCGAGTCGCTTCCCGCGGCGCCGCTGATGTTGGCGCGCGCCCTGCATCCGCACCACATATGGGCGATCAGGACCAGCAAGTACAAGGCCACCGAGATGTTCGGCGCGGGCGTCCACGTGATGCTTCTGATCTCGACCGTGGCGACGCTCGGCGGCCTGCTTCTGCTTGCCTGGCTGTGGTGGCGCGCGCGGGCCAGGCACGATGTCTCGCTGGTGACTCTCGGCTGGCTGATCCTGGCCGCGGCGGCCATCGCGACGATCACCAACAAGACGCTGAGCCCGCAGTACGTGTTGTGGCTCGGCGGTCCGGTGGCTGCGCTCGCGGTGTTCGCCCCGCATGACGCGGCCGTGCGCAAGGCCGTCCGCATCCTCCTGCTGGCCTCGGTGCTCACCCAGCTCATCTACCCGATCGGCTACGCGCGGCTGGTCAACGTCGGCTGGTACACCTTCCCGATGACGGTTCTGCTTGCTCTGCGCAACTGCGTGCTCATCTGGCTGACGTGCCTCGCATGCGCGCAGGTGTGGCGGCTGACCAGGCACGACCCGGCGCCTCGCGCCATCGCCCAGCACCAGACAGGGCAGACGGGTCCGTGACGGCGACGCTTCCCGACGCTACGAACCGCCGGTCCACCTCGATGCGCCTGCGCGAGCGCACCGACGTGCTGCGCCGCTCACCGGGCATCGCGATCATCACCGTGCTCTGCCTGGCGTTCTACCTCGTCCACGCGCTGTACGAGCAGATCACCTACCGAACGACCGGTTTCGACCTCGGCATCTTCGACCAGGCCACCCGCGCGTACGCCCACTTCAAGGCGCCGATGGTGCCGCTCAAGGGCCCGGGCTACAACGTCTTCGGCGATCACTTCCACCCGATCATCGCGGTGCTCGCGCCGCTGTACTGGATCTGGGACGACCCGTGCATGCTGCTGATCGCGCAGGCTGTGCTGATCGCGGCGTCGATCCCGATCGTCTACCGGTTCACCCGCCGCCGGGCCGGGCACCGCATGTCGCTGGTCATCAGCGCCGCCTACGGAATCGGCTGGCCCGTCCAGGCGCTGATCGACTTCGACTTCCACGAGATCGCCTTCGCCACCCCGCTGCTCGCCCTCGCGATCGATGCCCTCGACCGTCGCGACGACCGCAGACTGCTCATCTGGTCGGGGCTGTTGTTGCTCGTGCGCGAAGACATGGGCGCGGTCGTGTTCCTGATCGCGCTGCTTCGCGTGCTGCAACGCAGGCGCCCGCACTGGCCCGCCGCTGCGCTCGCTGCCTGCGGGGTCATCGCGTACCTCGTGACGACAACGGTGATCATCCCGCACTTCGCCCGGGGCCACGGCTTCGCCTACGGCGGCCAGTTCGACTCACTCGGCAAGAACCTGCCCGACGCACTCGGCAACATCGTCGTGCACCCGTGGCATGCGGCGAAACTGCTCGTCACACCGAGCGTGAAGTGGCAGACGGTCGGGTACCTGATCCTGCCGCTCGCGCTGCTGCCGCTGCGTTCGCCGTACGCGCTGCTGGCTGTTCCGCTGCTGGCCGAGCGGCTGTTCAACTCCCGGGCGAACCTGTGGCAGGCCCACTTCCACTACAGCGCGCTGCCGTGGCTCGTGCTCGTCATGGCGATGGCCGACGGCGCGGCGAAGCTCGGCCTGTTCCGGCAGACCGATCTGGCGCGCAAGCTGCGGGCGGCCCTGGCCGCGTGGCTGGTCGCGGTGCCGGTCCTGCTCGTCTTCGACACCTACGGCGCGCATCCGTACCCGGTGACGAAGATGCGCGACACGATCGCGATCGCCAGCCCCGGACGCGTTCGCGCGGCGCGCGCCGTCGTGGCCTACCTGCCGCACGACGTCTGCGTCGAGGTCGACAACAAGCTCGTCCCGCACCTGACCGCGCGAAACTACGTGTCGCTGCCCGACACCCAGAACTGGACGGCTGACTTCATCGCGCTCAACATGGCGGCGAAGGACGTCGGCGGCAACCCGCCGGCACCGAAGCCGCAGGCGGTCTACTCCGAGGCACTCAAGCGCGGGTACACCGTCGTGTTCCGCCGCTCGACGTTCGTGGTGCTGCGATCGCCTGACTACGCCGGGCCGTCCAAGCAGTGTCACCCGCTCGGCGCCGGCAAGGCGTCCTAGGACTGATCGCGACCGGGCACGGGGTGCGGCGCTCCCATACTTCCCCTCGGGTCTTGATCAACGGAGGGCCAGCGCAGACTCCGGGCACGGTGTCGGACGGTAACGATCTACGGCTGTCGTACCTAGCGAGCGTTCTGGCGCGGGGCCGGCGCGGGCCGGCGGAACCGCTCGCGGGCCAGGATCCACAGGGCTTCGACGCCGTCGCGCCAGGTGAGCTTCTTGCCCTCCTCGCGGCTGCGCGCGCGATAGCTGATCGGCACCTCGTACGGTCGCACGCCGCGGCGCAGCAGCTTGCCGGTGATCTCAGCCTCCATGCCGAAACCGGCCGACTGGATGTCGAGTTCGCGATAGAGCTTGAGCGGCAGCAGCTTGAAGCATGTCTCGAGATCGCTGATGTAGCAGTTGAACAGGATGTTCGCGGCGGTCGTGACGCCACGGTTGCCGAGCACGTAGAAGTACGAATAGGCGTTGTGGCTGCCGAATACGCGCGTGCCGTACACAACCGCCGTCTCGTTGCGCAGGATCGGCGCGAGCAACTGCGGGATCTCGGCCGGCGAGTACTCGAGGTCGGCGTCGCAGATGATGACGTAGTCGCCGGTGGCCAGTTCGGCCGCCTTGCGGATGGCGGCGCCCTTGCCCCGGTTGTGCGGTGCGAGATGCACCTTGACCCGCTCGTCCACCGCAAGTGCCCCGTACAGCTCGCGGGTGCCGTCTGTGCTGCCGTCGTCGACGATGACCAGCTCGATCTCGCACGGGTACTCGACGTCGAGCACGGCCTTGACCGCTGCGGTCAAGGTCGCGATCTCGTTGTAAACCGGCATCAAGATCGAGAGCATCACGGCCGGGGAGTCTACGGGCAAGATGGGCACCGCCTGTGTTCGCTCAGCGTTGCGCCGACGGGAGCAACTCGGGGTGGGTACGGAACCATTCGATGGTGCGTTTGAGGCCGTCGACAATCGAGATCTTGGGCTGCCAGTCGAGTTCGGCGCGGGCCAGGTCGATATCGGGCTGGCGCACGCTCGGGTCGTCGGTGGGGCGGGCCACGAAGCGGATCGGCGAGCTCGAACCCACCAGGTCGCGGATGAGCTCGGCCAATTCCAGCACCGAAAGCTCGTGCGAGTTGCCGATGTTCATCGGTCCTGAATGCCCGCTGTGCAGCAGGCGCACCAGGCCCTCGATCAGGTCGTCGACGTAGCAGACCGATCGAGTCTGCGACCCGTCGCCGGAAACGCTGAGCGGTTCACCACGCAGTGCCTGCGAGATGAAGGTCGGGATGGCCCGCCCGTCGCCCGGGCGCATGCGCTCGCCGAAGGTGTTGAAGACCCGGGCGATCGAGGTGTCGACGCCCTTGTGCCGCCGGTAGGCCATGGTGATCGCCTCGGCGAACCGCTTGGCCTCGTCGTAGACGCCGCGCGGCCCGACCGGATTCACGTGCCCCCAGTACGTCTCGGGCTGGGGATGCACCTGCGGATCGCCGTAGGCCTCAGACGTCGAGGCGAGCAGGTAGCGCGCGCCTTTTTCCCGGGCCAGGCCGAGCGTGTGCAGGGTGCCGATCGACCCGACCTTGAGCGTCTCGACCGGAAGTTTCAGGTAGTCGACGGGCGATGCCGGCGAGGCGAAGTGCAGCACGGCGTCGACGCGGTCGCCGACGTGCAGGTAGTCGGTGACGTCGGCGCGTACCAGCCGAAAGCCTGCTCGCTCGACGAGGTGCGCCACGTTCGCCGGGGTTCCGGTGGCGAAGTTGTCGACACAGAGCACCTCGTAGCCGTCGTCGAGCAGGCGCTCGCACAGATGCGAGCCGAGAAAGCCGGCACCCCCGGTGACGACCGCTCGTCGCTGCTGCAACGTCATTACGTACCCCGATCCCCATCGCTCCCTGACAACCGTACGGACCCTAACGAGGGATTTGGCATAGCGTGACGTCGGCTGCGCGGCGCGGCGTGCAGCCGGTGAGGTCTGCGGCAGCCTGTATGACGGCCCTTACGTTGGGCTGCTCATCGGAAATGACGACGTAACGGGCCCGGCTCTGCCGCACTGAGGCGCGGGCATCGCTCACCCGCTGGGCTGACGGTCGCTGGCCGGTGGTGCCGACGCTCGCGAGCACCTTGGCGAACGCCGGCAGGTCGGCGCCGTAGGTCATGTGCCCATGGCGGTTGAACACGCTGTAGCCGCCGATGAGGTGGAATCGCAGGTGTGTACGGATCTGCCACACCATGACCCGCGCCATCGGCTGCGGGCGCGACACGTACGGCATGACGAAGACGTTTACGCCGGACGGGATCTCGTGAACCGCTGACGTGGTGAAGAACCGCGGGGTGGTGATCGGCAGGATCGCGTTGTAGCGGGCGTGCGGCCGTAGCGGCAGCAGCGCCGCCGCGACCACGATCAGGCCCACTGCATAGGCACGTCCACGCAGCCGGGCCAGCCCCCACGCGAGCAGCAGCGCCACCAGTAGCGTCGTGATGAGCGTGAACCGGACGACGACGACACCGTCGAATGTCGGAAGGCGCCGCAGCAGCGCCCACAGGCCAGGGCCGATCTCGTGGCCGTTCACCACGACGGGGGTGCCGACGCTCAGCGCGACGGTAACCAACGCCGTCGCCAGCCACCAGTAGGCGAAGCGCTCGCGGCGGATCATCAGCGCGATGCACATCGCGAGAACCACCGCGATCAGCGCCCAGCCGAGGTAGCCGGTGTTCTCGACGCCGTTCGCGGGGAATGCCTTGTTGGCAACGACATCTGCATCGGATGCGTAGTACTGCAGCCCACTCGGGCGCACCAGGCCCGCGAGATCGAGGCGCTGTTTCGTGGGCAGGACGCCGTTCGGCAGCGCGTGCGGGCCGAAGAACTGGAAACCGAGCGGGACGCCGGCAATCACGATCGCGGTCGACGCCGCGACGCCGAGACCGATCACGCTGTGCCGCAGCCGCTCCGCCACCTTTCGCGGATGGACGGCCGCGAGCGCGGCAACAGCGACGGCCGCCACGATCATGCCGAGCAGCGCGATCTCTTCGGAGACGAGCAGTTGCAGCCCCGTGACGACGCCGAACCAGAGGCCGGTGCGAACCGGGTTCCGGTCCTGCACGAACAACTGGTAGCCGAACAGCAGCAGCAGGGGCGGGTAGACGGCAATGGTCAGATGAACGTGGCCGTTCTGCCCCACGAAGAACGGGCCGAAGCCGTAGAGGGCTGCCGCGAGTGCCGACCCGGCCGCCCGACCGGTGATGCGGCGCAGCACGAAATACGCCGTAGTCGCCGACGCCACCGGGGCGAGCACCGCCACGAACCCGAGCGTGGGCCCGGCGCCGAACAGCGCCGTGAACGGGATGCACGCGACCGCGATCGCGAATATCGCGGTATTCCACATGACGTTGACGCCCGTCGGCGCATTGAGAGCCGACGATATGAACGGGTTGTGGAAATGGATGAATGCCTGCTCGACCCACTCGAAGTACCAGGTGTAAATGACGCCGTCCGCGCCGCCGGGCACGCCGCGCGTGGGGTGTGCCAGGAACCGCGAGTAGTAGTACGCGGCGGTGAGCGCGTAGAGCAGCGGCGGGATCAGGCGCGGCGCCCATCGCGACAGCAGCGCCCGCCCGGGCGGCGGGTCGCCGGGTGTCACGTCGGCGGCTGCGGTGGCCGCGTGGTTGCCCGTGCCGGCGGCGGAGTTGGCGCCCGAGTCGGTGGTCACGTCCGCTGGGGCTTTAGTGGCCGCGTCCGCTGGGGCTTTAGTGGCCGCGTCCGCTGGGGCGTCCTTGGCCGGGTCCGCTGGGGCCTTAGTGGCCGCGTCCGCCGTCCCGTCCGACCCCGCCGTGGGCCCGTCGTCCAGCTCTGCTTCGAGCGGTCTGGCTTCGACGCCTGGCGATGCCGGCCCGGCAGAAGACATGGCGGAAAGACTAATGCCCGCCGGACTGTCTTTAGACCGTGCCGAGGCGCAATTGCGACGATCATGTGCAGACACGCCGGGAATCACGCGCGCGTCTGCACAAGATCCACGACGACTCAGAGCTTGTCGAGCGAGGCATAGCGCAACACCAGCCACTTGACGCCTGCGGTGCCGAAATCGATCTGCGCCTGGGATTGCTCACCGGAGCCCCGGATGTCGCGGACGGTGCCGAGGCCCCACGCATCGTGGGTAACCCGGTCGCCGGCCTCCAGCACGAGGATGGCGCGGTTGCCCGGGCCGCCGCGCAGCCCCCGCCCGCCACTGAGCCGTGACGCGGCCAACTGCTCCTGCGCCGAGCGGCGCGGCCCGTCGGCACGGTAGCCGTGGTCGTCGTAGCGGCTCGGCAGGTCGTCGCCGTAGCTGGGCACGAACGGCTGCCGGTTGACGGCGCCGGTCCACCCGACCAGCTCGCCCGGTATCTCGTCGAGGAACCGGGACGGCGGATTCCACTGCGGACGTCCCCAGGCACTGCGGGCCAGCGCCCGCGAGAGGAAGAGCCGCTCGCGGGCTCGGGTGATGCCGACGTAGGCCAGCCGTCGCTCCTCGGCCAGTTCTGCCGTATCGCTCAACGCCCGCTGATGAGGGAAGACGGAATCCTCCAGCCCGGTAAGGAACACGACCGGGAACTCCAGGCCCTTCGCCGTGTGCAGGGTCATCAGCGTGACGACGCCGCCGGATGCATCCGGAACGGTGTCGGCGTCGGCGACGAGGGAAACCTGTTCCAGGAAGGCGTCGAGGTCGCCGGCCTCGTCGGTGCCCGCACGGGCCTCCTCGAACTCGCGGGCGACGCTGACGAGTTCGCGCAGGTTGTCGACGCGTCCCTCGTCCTGTGGGTCGTGCGAGGCCTCCAGTTCGCGCAGGTAGCCGGTCTTGTCGAAGACGGCTTCGAGCACCTCGCTCGGCGTTCCCTCGATCGCGACCGCCCGCACATCGGTAAGCAGCGCAAGGAAATCGCGAATCGCATTCAACGAACGAGGATTCATGCCGGGCGCGGCGTCGGCGCGATCGAGGGCCTCGCCGAAGGAGATTCCCTCGGTCTGGGCCAGAGCCTCGACGCAAGCCTGGGCCCGGTCGCCGATGCCTCGTCGCGGAGTGTTGAGGATGCGGCGCAAACTGACGACGTCGTCGGAGTTGCCGACGATGCGCAGGTAAGCCAGCGCGTCACGCACCTCGCGGCGCTCGTAGAAGCGCACCCCGCCGACGACCTTGTACGGCATGCCGACGCGGATGAACACCTCTTCGAATACTCGTGACTGCGCGTTCGTCCGGTAGAACACCGCGACGTCGGACGGCTTGGCATCGAGTTCGTCGATCTGCTGCGCGACCCAGGCCGCCTCGTCGTGCTCGTTTTCTGCGACGTAGCCGGCGATCTGCGCCCCGGCGCCTGCCTCTGACCACAGGCTCTTCGGCTTGCGGTCGGGGTTACGCGCGATGACGGCGTTGGCGGCGTTCAGAATCGTCTGAGTAGACCGGTAGTTCTGCTCGAGCAGGATCGTCGTCGCGTCCGGGTAATCACGTTCGAATTCGAGGATGTTGCGGATGGTGGCACCGCGGAACGCGTAGATCGACTGGTCGGCATCGCCCACGACTGCCAGCTCGGCGGGATCCTGGCTGCCGACCAACTCGCGCACAAGAACGTACTGAGCGTGGTTGGTGTCCTGGTACTCGTCGACCAGTACGTGCCGGAACCGGTGCCGGTAATGCTCGGCGACATCGGGGTGCTGCTGCAGCAGTTGCACGGTCGTCATGATCAGATCGTCGAAGTCGAGCGCGTGTGCCTCGTGCAAGCGCCGCTGGTAGCGGTCGTAGGCCTCGGCCAGCACCTTCTCGTGCGCGTTGCTGGCCTTGTCGGCCCAGGTCACGGGAGTGACGAGCTCGTTCTTGAGGTTGCTGACCTGCGCCGAGAGCGACCGGGCGGGGTAACGCTTCGGGTCGAGGTCGAGCTCACGGCCCACCAGGGTCATCAGCCGCCGGGCGTCGTCGGCGTCGTAGATCGAGAACGACGACTTGAGACCGAGCGCCTTGGCATCGGCGCGCAGGATGCGTACGCACATCGAGTGGAATGTGCTGACCCACATCGACCGGGCGCGCGGGCCGACGAGCGCGGAGACGCGGTCCTTCATCTCGCCGGCTGCCTTGTTGGTAAAGGTGATCGCGAGGATCTCGCCCGGACGGGCACCGCGTTCGGCGAGCAGGTACGCGACGCGGTGGGTCAGCACCCTGGTCTTGCCCGAGCCGGCGCCGGCCACGATGAGCAGCGGGCTGCCCTCGTGCACGACAGCGGCGCGCTGCTGCGGGTTGAGTCCGTCGAGCAACGTCGCCGGATCGACCGCAATCCTCGTTGCGGAACGGGGTCTCGCCGGGCGGGCCGCGTGGGCTGCGTCGGCCGGCTCGGTTGGATCGCTTGGATCGCCGGGGAGCGAGAACAAGGTATCGGCGTCACTCGTCATGTCGCCTGCCAGCCTACGTGCGGCCACCGTCAGCGATGCGCGCCGCAGGGCGACCAGCAGCCGTCTCTCATGGTGAGACGTCCGTCCCATCTTGGTTGCGGCCGTTCGGGCGACGTGGCAACATCGTCACGTGCTCAGCCGCAGCTACGAGTTTTTCTACGGGTACCGCCAGGTGCCCGTCGTTTCCGGCTGATCACACCAGACCGCAGACGCCCCGGGCCCAACGCCCGGGGCGTTTCTCGTCTCTGGGGTGCGGGTCGGGAATCCACCGAAAGGGAACGCCCGATGAGCACCGCCGCCGGTCCCACGACCGCCACCGCATCCGATGATCAGGCGATCGACGACAATGCCGACGCAATACCCCTGCTGCGCGGTCAGATCGATGCACTCGACACCGCGATCATCCGGCTCGTCGCCGAACGCGCCCGCCTCTCGCGGCGCGTCCAGACGGCCCGGATGAACTCGGGCGGCACGAGGGTCCAGCTCGGCCGCGAGCGCGTCATCCTCGATGCCTACCGCGACGCGCTCGGCGCCGACGGCGCTTTGCTCGGTGACGCGATCCTGCGCGTATGCCGCGGAACCCGGTGACGCAACAGCCGGCACCTGACAAGACCGCAGCCGGCAACCGGCAGAATGAGCCAGTGCTAGCAGACTCCGAGATTGAACGCGTGCTGGTCGTCGCCGCGCACCCTGACGACGCCGACTTCGACAACACGTCGCGCGAGCCGACGGGAAGCCTCGACGAGGCGTTCCGCGTCGTCAGCACCCCCGGCTGAGGACGGCCGGACGTGGATCAGATTTCCCTGCGCCGCGACGACGCTGGTGCCGGCGAGCGCACCGGCATCGTCCTCGTCACGCCGGCCGACGCGCTGCCGGCGATCGCCTGGCTCGGCCCGTCCGAGCTGGCACCGCACCAGCCCTCGGCCGGTGTGAGCGTGCTGCCCGAGTACTCCCGGGGCTGGATGGGGCGCCCGGGCCTGTGCGGCCATCGCATCGACGGCGACGAGGCGAGCACCGCGTGGTCGCCCGCATTCACCGAGGTCGACATCCGGGCGACGACGGGGCAGATCGGGGTCGAGGCGCTCGACCCGGTCGCCCGGCTGCGCCTGACCTCCCGAATCGAGGCGGTGCCCGGCGGCGGCATCCGCATGCGGCATGCCGTGACAAACGTCGGGCCGGGGCGCTATGTCGTCGACTCACTCGAGGTTGTCGTGCCGCTGCCCGACCGCGTCGGCGAGGTTCTCGACTTCACCGGACGCTGGGGATTCGAGCGCCAGCCGCAGCGTCATCCGATCCGCGACGGGCAGTGGGTGCGCGAGAACCGCCGCGGACGCACCGCGCACGACGCCGCGACGCTGCTGCTCGCGGGCACTCCGGGCTTCGGCTTCGGGCACGGCGAGATCTGGGGCCTGCATGTCGCCTGGAGCGGCAACAGCGTGCACCGGCTCGAGCGGCTCCCCAGCGGCGAGATCACCCTCGGCGGCGGCGAGCTGATCCTGCCGGGCGAGGTCATGCTCGCCGAGGGCGAGACCTACCGGACGCCGTGGGTGTACGTGGCTGCGACCGCGCACGGCCTCGACGGCATCAGCAGTGCGTTTCACGAATACGCCCGCTCGACCCGTCCGGAGTTCGCGCCGCGGCCGGTCATGCTCAACGTCTGGGAGGCCGTCTACTTCGATCACGACGCCGCTCGCCTGGCAGCGCTCGCCGACACGGCCGCGCGACTCGGCGTCGAGCGGTTCGTCCTCGACGACGGCTGGTTCGCCGGACGCCGCGACGACGCCGCAGGCCTCGGCGACTGGTCCGTCGACCGCACGACGTGGCCCGAGGGCCTGCACCCGTTGACCAGGCGCGTCACCGAACTCGGCATGGAGTTCGGCCTGTGGTGGGAACCGGAGATGGTCAACCCCGACTCGCAGCTCTACCGCGACCATCCGGACTGGATCCTCTCGACCGGTGGCCGCGTGCCGCCGCCGGTGCGCAACCAGTTGGTGCTGGATCTGGGCAACCCGGCTGTCAGCGAGCATCTCCTGGCGGCATTCGACGCGCTGGCCGCCGAATACCCGATCGGCTTCGTCAAGTGGGACCACAACCGCGACCTCGTCGACGCCGGCTCGATCCCGCGCGGCGGGGCGCCGGCCGTCCACGACCAGACGGTCGCGATGTACGCGCTGATCGACGAGCTGCGGCGCCGGCACCCGAACATCGAGTGGGAGAGCTGCGCGTCCGGAGGCGGGCGCATCGACCTGGAGATCCTCGCCCGCTTCGAGAGCGTCTGGACCTCCGACGGCACCGATCCGATCAGCCGCCAGCGCATCCAGCGATGGACCGGGCAGCTCGTGCCGCCAGAGTTCCTCGGCGCTCACGTGGCGGCCGCGCGCTCGCACCAGACCGGCCGCACATCGAGCCTGTCCTTTCGCGCGGCCACCGCGTTGTTCGGGCAGTTCGGCATCCAGTGGGACCTCGCGCAGGCCACCGACGCCGAGCTCGACGAGCTGGCGCAATGGATCGCGATCTACAAGCAGCATCGCGGCCTGCTACACAGCGGGCGCGTCGTGCGCGTCGACCTGCCGACCGACGACGTCTTCGTCCACGGCGTGATCTCGCGCGACCGGCAGCAGGCGCTGATGGCCTACGTCCAGCTCGACGAGACGGTGCACCCGCCACCGGCCTTCCGCATCCCGGGGCTCGACCCGCACCGCGACTACCGCATCCAGCAGGTGGCGCCGCATGGTAACTGGCCGGGCGACGCGACCACGTGCAGCGGCGCCGTGCTCGACCGGATCGGGTTGCCTGCACCCGATCGCGCGCCCGAGTCCGTCCTCGTTGCGCACGTTCTCGCACAGTGAAGCTTTCTTGACCGATCGGTCCAGATAGAGCTACCGTCGACGGCGTGGCGAGAACCAAGGAGTTCGATCCTGATGCCGCGCTGGTCTCGGCGATGGAGCTGTTCTGGGAGCGCGGGTACGAGGCCACGACCATGGCCGACCTCGTCGAGCACCTCGACATCGCCAAGGCGAGCATCTACGCGACGTTCGGCGGCAAGCGCGACCTGTACCTGAAGGCGCTCGATCGCTACGCCGAGATCGTCGATCCTCGCCTGCTGAGCGCGCTCTCCCAACCCGGCCCGACACTGCCGGCCGTGCGGGCGCTGATCGAGCAGTACGCCGACGAGTCCACCGGAAAAGCCAAGAGCCGTGGGTGTTTCGTGGTCAATACCGCAGTGGAACTCGCGCCACACGACCGGCTTGCCGCACGGCGGGTGCAGGCCAGTTGGGATCATCTCGAGACCGCGCTCACCGCTGCCCTCGTCCGCGCGCAGGCACAGGGCGAGCTCGACCCGGACAAGGATCCCCGGGCGCTGGCCCGCTTCCTGCTCGTCCTGCTGCAGGGCCTGCGGGTGGTCGGCAAGGCGGCGATCGAGCCGGGCCGCGCACGCGACGCCGCGGCACAGGCGCTGAACCTGCTGGACTGATCCCGTCCGAAATTGACCCGAGCGATGCGCCATCCGCATGCTTATAACAGAACGATCGGTCTTGAATAGGAGCAGATGCGATGCACGCCGAGCCCGGCACCACGCAGTCCGGCGCCGCGTTTGCCGTGCTGGGCACCGTGCAGGTCATGCTGATCTTCACGATCACGATGCTGTCGGTGCCGCTGCCGGTGATCGCTTCCCAGTTCGGGCTCAGTCGGTCCGGGCTGGTCGTGCTGAGCACCGCCTACGGGCTGTCGTTCAGCGGACTGCTCCTACTCGGCGGCCGGTTGGCCGACCGTCACGGCGGCCGGCCGATCTGGCGATGCGGACTGCTCGTGTTCCTGTCAGCCACCGCGGTAGCGGCCCTTGCTCCGGGCTTTGCCGTCCTCGTCGCGGCCCGATTCGCGCAGGGCGCCGGTGCAGCGCTGGTGGCGCCGGCCGCTCTCGCGATGCTGCCGGCCGTGTTCCCGGACGCGCGCGGGCGCGGGCGAGCGACGGCCACCTGGGGCGGGCTCTCGGTGCTGGGCGCAACGCTCGGAATCGTCTCGTCCGGACCGGCGACGACCTGGACCTCGTGGCGGTTCACGTTCGCGGTTCCGCTGGTCGCCAGCGCGGCAGCCCTCGTCCTGGCGCCGAGGCTGCTGCCCACGGCCGCGCCGACGATGCGGCGTGCGCTCGACGTGCCCGGGGCGGTCCTCGCGACCGCCGGCTTCAGCCTGCTCGGCTACGGTTTGGCGCTCACCTCAGATCGCGGGTGGACGTCTGCTGCCGCGCTTGTGCCGGTGGTTGCGGGCCTCGCATCGCTCGCGGCGTTCGCCCTCGTCGAGTCAGGTCGCGACGACCCATTGCTTCCGCTGACGTTCATCGCCGAGCGCCGCCGCGCCGTCGCGCTGCTGGCCATTGCCATGGCCGCCACGAGCACCACCGTCGTCTACCTCTTCCTGGCCCTTTACCTGCAGCAACTTCGCGGATGGTCACCGCTTCGCACGTCGGCGGCCTTCGCTCCCGCGGCGGCAGCGCTCGTGCTGGGTGGCCGCACGGCCGGACGGCTGCTGGAGCGCTACGGGGCGAGAACCGTCATGTCCGGTGGCCTGGCGTTGGCGAGCGGCGGCCTGATCGCCCTCGCCCGGATCAACCCGCGCACCGCGTACGCCGGTGGCCTGCTGCCCGGCATCGTGCTGTTGTCGATCGGGGCCGCCTGGGCCTTCGCCGGGGCAACCGTGCTCACTCTGCGCGACCTGCCGCAGCAGCAGGCCGGGCTCGGCGGTGGCGTCATGAACACGGCGATGGAGCTTGGCCCGACCGTCGGGCTCGCGCTGCTCACCGCAGTGGCCGGCGCGCGCACCCGCTCGCTCGACCCGGCCGCCGTCTCGCCGTCCGCGGCCATGGCGAGCGGATACGCCTGGTCGTTCGGCACGGCCGCTTCGGGCCTCGCCGTGTTGGCTGCGCTGGCCGCCGTTTGCACCGCAAGACACCCATCGATCAAAGGAGCACACCAATGAGTACTCGGTTCAGCGGCCAGACAGCGCTCGTCACCGGAGGCGGGAGCGGCATCGGCCGCGCGGTCGCCCAGGCGTTCGCCCAAGAGGGCGCGGCGGTCGTCGTCGCCGGACGATCGCCCGAACCCCTTGCCCAGACGGTGAAACTCATCGAGAACGACGGCGGCGGGGCAATCGCGGTGACCGCAGATGTCACGCGCTCGCCGGATGTCGAGAGCCTCGTCGCCGCGGCCGTCGCCGCGTTCGGCGGCCTCGACATCGCAGTCAACAGCGCGGGAACGTTGACCGCACTCGGCCCGGTCGCCGACATCGACGAGCAGCAGTGGGAGACCATGCTGTCGGTCAACCTCACCGGCGTCCTGCTGTCGATGAAGCACGAGATCGCGCATATGCGGAAGGCCCGCAGCGGCACCATCATCAACATCGCGTCGAGGCTGGGCGCGCACCAGCGGGTAGCGGGCCTCGGCGCGTACGTCGCCACCAAGGCCGCGGTGAGCGCGCTGACCCGCAACGCGGCGCTGGATCACGCGGGCGACGGGATCCGGATCAACGCCATCAGCCCCGGGCCGTTCGACACCTCGATGTCCTTGCGCTCCGGCGAGACCCCCGCCGAGCGCGACGACCGCATCGGCCGGCAGTTGCCGGCCGGCCGGATCGGCCGCCTGGACGAGATCGCGGCCGCCGTGCTCTACCTGGCCTCGCCCGAAGCCGGTTTCGTCATCGGCACCGACTTCGTCATCGATGGCGGATCCGGCGCCTGAGCGCGTCAGAACAGGCGCCGGTCGGCCGCCCACCGGGTCAACTGGTGCCTGTTCGACAACTGCAGTTTGCGCAACACGTTCGACGCGTGGGTCTCGACGGTCTTCACCGAGATGAACAACTCGGCGGCGATCTCCTTGTAGGCGTAGCCGCGGGCCAGCAGGCGCAGCACCTCGCGCTCGCGGGGCGTGAGCTGATCGAGTTCGGGATCGACGGACGGAGCGACCGGTGCGTCGCGGAACGCGTCGAGGACGAAGCCGGCCAGCCGCGGGCTGAACACGACGTCTCCCTCGGCCACCCGGCGCACCGCGTCGGTCAGTTCCGCCGCGGAAATCGTCTTGGTGACGTACCCGCGCGCGCCCGCCCGGATCACGGCGATGACGTCCTCGGCGGCATCAGACACCGAGAGCGCGAGAAACCGGGTATCGGGCACCTCGGCGGCCACCCCGCCGAGCACGGCAAGCCCGCCGCCTTCGGGCATGTGCACGTCGAGCAGCACGACGGCCGGGCGGGTTTCCCGGATGCCCGCAATCGCGTCCGCGACCGAGCCGGCCTCACCGACCAGCTCGACCGACTCGCCCATCTCGGCGCGCACGCCGGAGCGGAACATCGCGTGGTCGTCGACCAGGAAGACGGTGGTCTTACTCATGATCGCTCCAGTCCCGCTCTCCCGCCGAGTTGTCCGAAGTACTCATGATCTTGGCATTCTGATCTCGACTTCCGTTCCGGTTCCCTCGCTGCTGCGCACCTTGACCGCACCGCCGTGTCGTTCCACCCGTCCGATGATCGAGCCGCGCACGCCCTGGCGATCGCCGTCGATGCTCTCCGGATCAAAGCCCACGCCACGGTCCTTGACGAACGCCGTGACCGCATCCGCCTCGACCTCGGCATAGAGCGACACAGCCGTCACCTCGGCGTGCTTGGCCGCATTGACCAGAGCCTCCCGGCTGGCGCCCACCAATGCGGCGAGCTTGTCGTTGACCTGCGCGTCACCGACCACCACGACGTCCACCTCGATGGCGTAGGAGTCCTCGACCTCGGCGGCAGCCGCCTTCAACATCTCCGAAAGCTGGCCGGTCGAGGCGCGGGCGCCGTAGAGCAGGGTGCGCAACTCACGTTCCTGGCCCCGGGCCAGCCGTGACACCTCGCGCGGTGAGGACGCGTTGCGCTGGATCAGGGCGAGCGTCTGCAACACCGAGTCGTGCAGGTGCGCGGCCAGGTCGGCCCGCTCCTGGGACCGGATGCGCTCGCGGCGTTCGTTACCGAGGTCGGCGACCATGCGCATCCACCACGGCCCGGTCAGCAGCGCGACACCGATCACCGTGACCGCAACGGCCACCAGCCCGTCGCGCATCGCCGTCAAATCCGATCGCGCCAGCACGACGGCCCCGCCGGCGATCACCAGCGCCGCGCCGAGCGCCAGCCGGATGCGGCCCAACCTGCTGCCAGCGCCCAGCGAACTGCGCGACAGCCGCCACCAGCGCTCGCGCTGCGTCTCGCTGGCCTGCCGCCAGATGAGTGCCCCGCCGAAGACGGCCAGCGCGGACGGGACGAACAGGTTGCCGAGCGGCGTCGAGCGCGCCACAGCGAACAGCCCCCCGATCGACACCACGGTGGCGCCGAGATAGGCCAGCCAGTCCAGCCGGGACCTGCGCGGGCTGCCGGGCGCGGTGGACAGGACGATCCAGTACGCCCCGTAGAGAACGACGCCGAGCCCGTTGGCGAGTGCGAGCAGTACGAAGATGATCCGGACCCGGGCCGGTGAGATCCGCAGGTGGTCGGCGATGCCACCGGCGACGCCGCCGAAGACCTTGTGAGTGGCGCGCCGGTACAGCCGCGGCGGTTGCGCCACGGAGGCACCGCTCATCTGTCCGGTCCTCGCGCTCGCATCACGCACCCATGATTGCCGCTTCGCTGCGCCATGCGCATCAGGTCCAGCCCCGAACTCGCGTGAACCGCCAATTCAGGGGTGGGATCAGGGACGTGCCCGATGCGCCAGGACTCCCGCCGGCCGCATGCTCGACACCATGAGCACAAGTGACATTCCCGGGCCGCCGTCGGCCGGCTTGCCGCCATCGGAACATCCCGCCCCAGCAAGGACATTGCGCCGCAGCGAGGACAACCGCGTCGCCGCAGGCGTAGCAGGTGGCCTGGGTGAATACCTCGGCGTCGATCCGGTGATCTTCCGCGTGCTGTTCGCCACGGCGGCATTCTTCGGCGGAGCGGGAATCGTGGCCTATCTGATCGCCTGGGCCGCCATCCCGGAGCGCAGCCAAGCACATGCTCCGGTCGACCGGTTCGTCGCCGGGCTGCGCAGCCGCAATGTGTTCGTCTGGACCCTCTCGGCCGTGGCCGTGGTGCTCATCTGGGCCGGGATGTTCAGCTGGTGGGGCCCGCACGGGTGGTTCTTCCCGCGCACGTTCGTCCCGCTCCTGGTCGTCGGGATCATCTTGATCGTCGCGCTGCAGGGTCGTCGCCCGGTGCCGCCGAGGCCGGACGCGACCGCCGCCCAACCCGCCGCCGATACCGTGCCCGTACCGCAGCAGACAAGAGAACTCGATGCGTGGGCGGCACAGAAGCGTGCGGCCGCTCGCGAGCGGCGCCGGCGCTCGGCTCCCGTGCGCTGGATAACGGTGGGCGTCCTTCTCATCACGCTGACCGTCCTCGGAATCGTCGACGCCACGCACGGCATCGTCATCCCCGCGTACTTCTGGGCGGCGCACTTCGTCGTCCTCGGCGGGCTGATCGTCGGGGCGGTGCTGCGCCGCCCGATCTGGTGGATGGCACTGCTGCTGATCCCGGCCGCGGCCGGCACCTTCGTGTTCGCCGGTTGCCGGGCCAGCCTGCACGACGGCTCGGGCGACAACACGTTCACCCCGCGAAGCGCCGCAGACCTGAACGTCGACTACCGCCAGGCCTTCGGCCGCACGCGCCTCGACCTGACCCAGATGAGCCCGCTCGACACAGCCCGCACGGTACACATCACCCAGGCCGGTGGGCAGGTCGAACTGCTCGTGCCCCGGACGATGGCCGTGACCGTCCACGGCAACGTGCACATCGGCAACATCCGCGTCGACGGGCAGGACGATTCAGGGGGCATGTACCTCAACAGCGACCTCGTCACGGCCGGATCAGGCAACCCGCTCACGATCGACGTCCGGATCAACGCCGGCCAGCTGATGGTCGACCACGTCGGCTGACCTCACTTGGCAACCTCACTTGGCAACCTCACTTGGCAACCTCACTTGGCAACCTCACTTGGCAACCTCACTTGGCAACGACGAGCCGCGAGACGACCTCCAGGCCCTGCGTCCCGGTGGGGTCGAGTTCCCAGAACAGGCCGTTGTTACCGAGGGGTGCGGCGTTCGGGACCTGGATGCGCATCTCGAAGCCGAGTGATCCGCCGGGCGGTATCGCTGATGCCGCCCGGCAGTTGAGCTGGTGCACCTCGGGCTGACCCGCGGGTGCGAGCATCTCGATCACGAGCGGGCAACGGTCGAACCGGACGGTCGTGGCCGACACGTTCTGCAGGTGCACGGCGAAGGACGCGACCTGGCCGCGCTTACCCGCAATCGGCGACTTGCCGCCCGGTAGCGGCGTGATCGACGCCTTCACGACTCCCGAGGTCCACGGCTGGCCGGTCTGCAACGCCGCCGGCTGGAACGGCCGTACGCCGAGTGTCGACGGCTTGCCGGGCGCGTCGCACGACGGCACGGCGTCGTATCCGACGTCGAGGCTGCCGAGGCCGCCGGTGGGCGTGATCCGCAGCGCCCTGGGCGGCGTCAGCGGCTTGGTGGCGTGCGAGGCACCTGGCACGCACCAGTTACGCCAGTCGACGGTGAGGGTCGCGGTGGCGCCCGAGGGAAGGCGTTGCAGCGTCGACGCGGGCGGCAGCACCTGCGGAAACGCCGGCACGAGGCTCGGCAGGGGCACCTGCTGCTGGCGAGGTTGGGGCAGGGCGCCCACAACTCGAACGCCGGGCCGGCCGGTCAGCCGGCACGCGGCCGGACCGGTATTACGCAACGTGACGGTACCTGTACCACCGGAGAGTCCCGGCGTGAACAGGAAGCCGGTGCCGACCACCTTCAACCGCGACGCCCGGCACGGGGCCGCCGGGGCCACCTGCTGGGCCTGCAACTGCGCAGGCGCGGAGGAGTCCCACGGCACGAGGCTCGGACCGCCCGGTTTGCCACCGTGCGATGACGAGCAGCCCGCGAGCACGGCGACGGCCGCGAGGGCGCACGCGCGCTGCAGATTCGCCATTCGCGCGCTCACCCGCAGGCGTCCTCGATCGTCTTCGACGCGTCGACGATCCGCTGCACCACGGGTCCGTCGGTCATCGCGTCGGCGGCGGCCTTGAAGTCGCCGCGCGCCGCAGGTGCCTTGGCGCGGGCGAAATCGTCGGTCAATGCCCGCAGCGCCGCAACCAGCCGCTGGTCGGCGGGCACGAGCGGCGCCGGGATCGCGCCCTGGGACATCAGCTCGGCCGAGTGCCGCAGTTGCGCCTGCTCGTCGGCGATCCGCTGGCTCAGCTGCTGTTTGCTCAACGAGCTCGCGATCAGTTCGGCGCTCGCGTCGAGCGTCGCGGTGACCTGCTGCAGGTGCGCGTACAGCGACGCGCAGGCCGCCCGGTCGCCCGGGGCGATCGGCACGGTGCTGTGCGTACTCGGCGCAGCGGGCGACGCCGGGACACTCGGCGCGGCCGGTCGGCTCGTCGGCGCGGGTGGGTTCGCGTGCGTGCCACTGCTGCACGCCGCGAGAACGGCAGCCGCCAGCAGCACGGCCGGCACAGCGTGCCTCGACCCAGCCATCGCCCCCGCTCCTCTGGCGACCCTCATGCGTCCTGCACGCTATAGCACGCCATAAGCATGAAGATCGCCAGAGTTTCCCGGACCCCACTACCGCTTCGTGGACACCACCTCGGTGGTCGAGCCGCCCAGGCGCGACATCAGTTGCTCGGCCGACGCCGTGATCGCGCTCTGCTCGTCGGGCGTGAACGTGCCGCACGGATCCGTGGCCGGAGGAGCCGGCTCGTTCGCCAGCGGAGGATCCGGGAAGTGCGCCGGCACGAACCGCACCGCCGAGGCCTGGCGGTAGTAATCCCACTTGCCGTCGCCCTTGACCGCGAGCTTGACGTCGTACCAGCTCGGCGTCGAGCTGTACGTGTGCGTGACGGTGGGGTTGGTCGTCGCCATCGTCGTACCGTCGCCGAAGTCCCAGTAGTACTTCAGCCCGTGCGTGCTCCCGTCCGAGTTGCGGGAGAACGACGCGTCGAAGGTGACGTTGGAGGTCAGGAACGGCTTGGCCGGACCGGTCTCGAAGTACGCGACCGGGTTCTTGCTCTTGGCCTCCGTGCCGCCGTAGGCGTCACCGGCGATCAGGTACGAGGTCCAGGTCGCCGGCAACTCCAGCGCCCGCTTGAGCCCCTCCGACGGTGACGACGGCCCGCCCGGACCGTGCGTCGTGCCCGATGCGTAGTAGTTCAGGTGCTCAGGCGTGTCGTCGTTGGTGTCATAGAGCGCGTACTGGCCCAGCGTCGGCTTGCTCGCGTAGTTGACCGGGTACGGGTTCTCGTTGCCGCCGATCTGCGGGTTCGTGCTCGTGTCGTATGCGCCGATGATGCCGTAGCCGGGGATTCCCCAGTCGCGGATGAATGACACCTGGTCGGTGCGGCCGGTGTTGTCGTCGACGACCGGCGAGTACTTCGGGATGTCGCTCGGCAGGTAGGCCGGAACCGGGCCCGGGTTCGGGTCGATCGGCGTCGAGCCGACCTGGTCCAGGCGCAGCGGGTTCTCCAGCGGCATCGAGAAGTTGTACTTCTGGCCCAGGTCCTGGAACGCCTGGCCGACCGCCGCCGCCGTGGCGTCGCGGAACGCCTGGGCATTGGCCAGGTTGTGCTGGATGCGCTGGATCGCCGTCGCGTCGTAGAGGTTGTTCGGCGTCGTGTAGAGCGGGATGGCGTTGATGTTCGTGTACCACGGCCCGACGCCGCCGCCGACGATGTTGTTCAGGTAGTGCTCGGTGCCGAAATGGCGCGCCGGATATTCGATGCCGTTCTGGTCCATGTTCGCGACCATGACGTACTGGCCCTGCGGACCGTCCGGGATCAGGCCGCCGACATTCGCGACTCCCGCCGAGACCGGCGCCCCGGCGACGTGCGCCGAGGCGAGCGCCGGCGTGAACGTGATCGTGTTCGTCGCGTTCGTGATCGCGGTGATGGTGACTGTTTCCAGCGGGCCGAACGGGTCGACCAGCAGGGTCTCGCCCACGGCCAACCCGACGCCGGTCCGGCTCTTCACCTGAAGCGTCGTAGCGCCTGCCACCACCGGTGCGGCCAGCGTCGCGACGTTGGTCTGCGAGTAGAAGCCCGACCCGACCAGGCCGCCCTCCTCGTTGTCGAAGAGGCCGATCTTGATCGTGCGCTTCGGGTAGGCGCTGTTCGCGTTGTACCAGCGGAGCAGGGCCTGCACCTCGGCCATGCCCATCGCCTCGCCGGATCCGGCGTCATAGGTGGACCCGTTGCCCCAGTTGCCGCCCCGCATTGCGCTCATCGGGGTGGCGCTGCCGCTGGCCGCGCCGTTGGCAACGCCGGTCGAGGTGGGCGTGCTGTCGTTGTGCCCGGCGATCAGCGCGACCTGGCCGGCACAAGACTGCCCGGGGATCGTCACGCTCTCGTCGTCGAGTTGCCACGTCCGCGTCGGGTAGATGTGGTCCTTCGCGGTCATGAACTTGCCAAGCGGTCCCATGTGCGCTGCGTCGGAGTTGGTCAGTTCCTGGCCGAACCACTTGTAGAACTCCTGCGCGCCGTTGTAGTTGGCGGGCAGGTTGTTCGGATCGGACGGGTTGGTCAAGTCGCCGTCCGAACCACCGACGCGGAAGATGAACTGCGTGCCGAGGAAGTACAACTCCTTGTAGAGGAAGTTGGCATCGACGACCGGGCGCGGTGGCCCGGCGACCGTCTTTCCGGACGCCGACGGCCCGGCTGCTGCGCTACCGGTGAGCACCGCCAGCAGCATGACCGTCGCGATACCCAGCCACCGCCGAACCGTGCGGCGGCGCGCTCTGCTGATGCCTGCTCGTTGCGCTGCCATGGCTAGTCCGTACCTTTCTTGGCGGCTGCGATCAGGCGCGCCGACTCGTCCGGTGTGAACGAGCCGCACGCGTTGGTGGCCGGTGCGGCGCCGGACGGCCCGTCAACCGCGATCGCCTGCCGGTACAGGCCCCATACGTTGCCCTTGCCGACGGCGAGCTTTACATCGGCGAAGGTCGGCCCCGAGAACGTGTGCGTGACGCGTGCGCCGACAGCGTGCGTGCCGTCGCCGAAGTCCCAGTAGTACTGAAGCCCCTTGGTGCTTCCGTTCTTGTCACGCGAGAAGCCGGCGTCGAAGGTGACCGTCCGCGTCGAGTCGGGCTTGACCGGGGTGGTCTCGAAGTACGCGATCGGGTTCTTCGGCTGGTCGGTTGCGCCGAGGTAGTCGTCGCCGCCGAGCAGCAGGCTGGTCCACTGTGCCGGAAGTTCGAGGGCCCGCTTGAGCTCCTCGGTCGGCTGCTGCGGCTGCAGGCCGTGCGGTGCTCCGCCAGCGAAGTAGTTGAGGTGCTCGATCGTGTCGGACAGGTAACCCACCGGCTGGTTCTCGTTCACGTTGAACGGCACGCCGGCTGCATGCGCCTGTGCAAGCGGCTTGACGAGGGTGACCTGCGTGCCGGCCGCGCCGCCCGGGGCACCGACCGACTGGATCTGGCCGTACTCGATGTTCGCGCCGGTGTCGATGAAGATCGGCTGGCCGGGCGCGAGAGCGACCGGATTCGCCTGGTTCGGCACCGGATTGACCACGGTGACCGTCGTGTCGCCGGCGGACGAACCCGCCACCGTCACGGTCATGCCCGGCTGCGGGGTGCCGTTGCCGAGTTGGAAGGTCGTCTGGTTGCCGGCGTACCCGATCACCGGGGTTGCCTTGCGCGTTGCGTCCACAGTGGACGCGTACGGGTTCTCGTCGGCGTTGGAGTTCTTCACGCCGGACACGGTGAATCCGGGGATGCCCTTGTTGAAGAACGCCTGCTCATCCTCGAGACCCTCGGCGTCGTCGCGGATCGGCGAGTACTGCGCCTGCTCCGCAGTTGAGTACGCGGGCTTGGTCGGCACGACGCCGTTGTACGGGTTCGGCGCCTGGCCGGGCTGGTTGTAGCGCAGCGGATTCTCCAGCGGCACCGAGAAGTTGTACCTGCTCCCCTGCTGCTCGAACCCGGTCGAGAGGGCCGACTGCAGGTCGGTGTGCAACTGGCCGATCGCCGCGGCGTTGGCGGTGATGTTCGCGCCGGGCGAGCCGGCACCGGTGTCGGGGTAGGCGGAGTTCGGCGCGTTCGGCGTGGCCTTGATGAAGGTGAACCACGGGCCCACGCCACCGCCGGTGACGTTGTTCCAGAAGAACTCGGTGCCGAGGTGTCGGGCCGGGTAGTCCAGGCCGAGTGAGTCCATGTTGGCGAAGAGGAGGTACTGGCCCTGCGGCCCGGCCGGGATCAGGTTGTTCGCGTAGAAGATCGAGCCTTCGCGGCTGAACAGGCCCGTGGCCGTCTTGCCGCGCGACGCGTCGAGCAGCGTGACCTTCAGCGTGCGCTTGGGGTAGGTGCGGTTCGCGTCGTACCAGCGCAACAGCGCGTTGTACTCGGCCATCGTCACCGCGACACCGGACAGGCCGTCGTAAGCGCCCTCGTTGCCCAGGTTGCTGTCGGTGATGTGCCGGCGCGCGGCGCCGAATCCGGTCGTGCCGCTCGTCGTGCCGGAGTCGATCAGGGTGGCGACGTCGGAGGGCACCGGAGTCTCGTCCGGATGTGCGGCGAGCATCACCCGCTGGCCGGCGCAACTCGCGCCCGGCAGGGTGACCTCGGCGTCGTTGGAGTCGAACCGGTAGCCGCCGCTGCGCCGGAAGTAATGATCGGACGCCGTGGCGAACGCGGCCAGCGAGGTGTCGGCACTCGGGTCGGTCAGCGCCTGCTTCCAGTACGCGATGAGCTCCTGCCAGCCGTTGACCGTCGGCGGGAGGTTGAACGGGTCCGCGGCGTTGCGCGGGTCGCCGTCCGCACCGGAGACGCGATAGCTGAAGTCCTTCGACATCGCGTATAGCTGGCCGTAGAGGTAATCCGCGTCGACGGTGATCGTGGCGTGCCCGGCCACGGCCGTGCCGCCGGCCGGCGCCGTGCTCGCGGTGACACCCACCGGCACCGCGACAGCGACGCACGCGAGGGTGGCCAACCACCTTCGCCGACGGAACCTACGAAGCGCCTTCATCCGCTGAGACCTCCTTCGAGAGTTGCTCCTTGCGGTGGCGTCAACGCTCGGCAACTCGCCCCGCGTGACGGTCGCGTACGCGAGAATTAAGCCGGTTTAGGACGGGCGAATGAGATCAGCGTGGAAGACTCGACTGGAGGCGACGTCAGGCGCGGGCGCCGGGGATCGCAGCTCGACAGACAGCTCACTGGCAGACGCCCTTCATGAGGGTCCCGTTGAACTGAACGGAGACTGACGTCGTCAGCGTCTGGGTGGCTCACCGGCCAAACGCCGGAGAACCCTGACAGAGCGCCACAACGCCTGCCTCGGCAAACCCGAGCGAAGTGGATCTCACCTCGCCCAACGGACATCGCAGCACGGGCGAAGGTGGGTGTCAATGAGATTGCACGTTGTGGCCGGAACGTGCGCTGGTGGCGCCAGGTCAGGCCGGGCAGATCACGCCTAACTGTCCATGATCAACAGAACGATCGGGTCGATCCCTCTGTTGCTCACGGCCGTGCGGCGGTCGAGCGGGGCGCCCGAACGCGCGGCGTCCAGGGCGTGTTCCAGCTAGCGCCCGGGTACCAGGAACAGGTTGTCGGGATAGCACCAGGCCCAGCTCTCGCCGGGCTCGAACGAGCGCATGATCGGATGGTTGCTCGCGTGCCAGTGCGCAGTGGCGTGCCGTCTGGGCGACTGGTCGCAGCAGCCGACGTGCCCGCACTCGAGGCATTCCCGCAGGTGCAACCATTCGGTGCCCTCACGCAGGCAGTCTTCGCATCCTTCGCGCGTCGACGGCGTCACGTCGGCTACGGCGTCCAGGTGCGAACATGTCGCGTCGGTCGGTGCGCCCCGAGGATTCGCTGCTGTTACCCAAGCTGTCATGACCACCAAGGTAGCCAGTTCGAGAAGGGGCTACTCCCATTCGATCGTGCCGGGCGGCTTGGACGTCACATCCAGCACGACGCGGTTGACCTGACGCACCTCGTTGGTGATCCGGGTCGAGATCCGCTCGAGCACGTCGTAGGGCACGCGCGTCCAGTCGGCGGTCATCGCGTCCTCGGATGACACCGGCCGCAGCACGACCGGGTGGCCGTAGGTGCGTTCGTCGCCCTGGACGCCCACCGAGCGGACCTCGGCGAGCAACACGACCGGGCACTGCCAGATGTCGTGGTCGAGGCCGGCCGCCGAGAGTTCGGCGCGCGCGATGGCGTCTGCCCGGCGTAGCACCTCGAGCCGGGGCGCCGTCACCTCGCCGACGATGCGGATGCCCAGGCCAGGGCCCGGGAACGGCTGGCGCGCGACGATCTCATGCGGCAACCCGAGTTGCTCGCCGAGGCGGCGCACCTCGTCCTTGAACAGCGAGCGCAGCGGCTCGATCAGGCCGAACTGCAGATCGTCGGGCAGTCCCCCGACGTTGTGATGGCTCTTGATGTTGGCTGCGCCGGTGCCTCCCCCGGACTCCACGACATCCGGGTACAGCGTGCCCTGCACGAGAAACTCGACCGACCCGCCCGCATCGGCAACGACCTCGCGCGCTGCCTCTTCGAACGCGCGGATGAATTCGCGTCCGATGGCCTTGCGCTTCTCTTCCGGATCGGTGACGCCGGCCAGGGCGTCGAGGAATTGCTGCGCCGAATCGACGACCTTGAGTCGGACGCCGGTGGCCGCGACGAAGTCGCGCTCGACCTGCTCGGCCTCACCGGCCCGAAGCAGCCCGTGATCGACGAAGACGCAGGTCAGCTGGTCGCCGATCGCGCGCTGCACCAGAGCGGCGGCAACGGCTGAGTCGACCCCTCCGGACAGCGCGCAGATGACACGCTTGCCGCCCACCTGCGCGCGGATCGCCGACACCTGCTCGTCGATGATGTTGGCTTCTGTCCACTGTGGACGGACACCGGCCACGTCGTAGAGGAAATGCTGCAGAATCTGCTGGCCGTGCTCGGTGTGCAGGACCTCCGGATGGAATTGCACTCCGGCCAGCCGCCGATCGAGGTTCTCGAACGCCGCCACCGGCGCGCCCGCCGACCGGCCGGTGACCGCGAAGCCTGCCGGTGCGGTCTTGACCTCGTTGCCGTGGCTCATCCACACCTGTTGCGCGGCAGGCAGGCCCCGCAGGAGCACGCCGGGGCTGGTGACGGTCAGCGTGGTTCGCCCGAATTCGCTGCCACCGGTGTCGGCGACCTCGCCACCGAGCGCCTGCGCCATGGCCTGGAAGCCGTAGCAGATCCCGAAGACCGGCACGCCCGCCGCGAACAGGTCGGGGTCTGCCTGCGGCGCACCCTCGGCGTAGACGCTCGACGGCCCGCCGGAAAGGATGATCGCCTTGGGCCGCCGGGCGAGAAGGTCGGTCAACGCCATGGTGTGCGGGACGATCTCGGAGTACACATGCGCCTCGCGTACCCGCCGGGCGATCAATTGCGCGTACTGCGCCCCGTAGTCGACGACGAGGACGAGATCCGGCTGCATGCCGGGAGTTTAGTGGCAGCCGGCCGAGGCAGCGGCTAGGGACGCTTCCACGGGTAGCGGAATCCGGTGAGCTCGACGCTGACCACCCACAGCCGTCGGGCCAGCGCTTCATCCTGCGCCAGATCGGAAACCTTTGCCGCACCGACCGGTCCTCTGGTCTCGCCGAAGCGCTGTGGCCCCGTGTACGAACCGGGCTCGGCAAGAGTCGCCGCGTGCAGAGTAGAGCGCGCACCGGCCGCCGCCGACTGGGTGAACACCTTGACAACTGTCGGGGCAACGGCACGCACGATGCGATTTGCCCCCATGCCTTCGCGGTCGGCGACGAGTCCGGTGGAGCAAGTGCCCGGATGCGCGGCAGTGGAGACGAGCGCAAGATCCTGGGCGGCCGCACGTCGCTGTAGCTCCAGGGCGAACAGCAGGTTCGCCAGCTTGGAATTCGCGTACGCCTGCTGGGCCCGATAGGGGCCGGCGCTGTTGCCGTTGACGACGTCGGCGCGCCCGCCCTGATGCGCAAGGGACGACACCGTGACCACCCGCGGCGCGGCGCTCTCGAGCAACGCGGGCATCAGCAGCCCGGTGAGCACGAAATGGCCGAGATGGTTCGTGCCGAACTGCAACTCGAATCCGTCTCGGGTACTGCTGCGGTTCGGCGGCGCCATCACGCCTGCGTTGTTCACGAGCAGATCAAGCGGATCGTGCCATTGCTCGCCGAATGCCCGCACCGACGTCATGTCGGCGAGATCGAGTTCGGCAACCTCGACGTCGGCCTCGGCGTTCGCCGACACGATGCGATCGGCCGCCTGCTTCGCGCGTTCGACGTCGCGGCAGGCGAGCACGACCCGTGCGCCGTGGGCGGCCAGCTCTTTCGCCGTCTGCCAGCCGATACCCGAATTCGCGCCCGTCACGACGGCCGTGCGACCGTCGAGCAAGGGTAGTTGCGATACCCCCCAGCCGCCCATGGGTTTGAAATTACGCGGCTTGGCGTTAGATGCACGTCGAGAGCGGGAGACTGGTCCGGTGGGTGAACACGGCGTACGTACCCGGGTGTGGCGAAACGGCACCCTGGAAGCGCAGGATTTCGCTTTTGAGCGGATCTCTGACTACCTCGAAGAGCCGGAGTGCCTTGTGTGGGTAGACCTTTGCGCTCCGGATGCCGCGCGACTCAACGCGCTTGCCGAAGAACTGAGCCTTGATCCGCATGCCGTCGAGGACGCCCTCGAGCATCGCGAGCGGCCCAAAGCCACCCGGTATCCGACTCATATCTTCATCGCGGCGTACGCGCTGCGCTTCGACCGGGAAAGTGGCTCGCTGCACGCACATCAGGTCTCGGCGTTCGGCGTCGACCGCGCGGTTGTCACCGTGCGCCAGACCGAGGACTTCGACATGGATGCCGTGGTCAACGTCTGGGCCGACAACGCCGAACTCGTCAAATTCGGCCCGCGCGCGCTCATCTACGGACTGCTCGACGTCATCGTCGACGGCCACTTCGCCGCCATCGAGGCGCTCGACGACGAGATCGAGCGCATCGAGGATCTTCTCTTCGAGGAGACGCGCGACAGCGTGCGGCAGGTGCAGCGCCGGTCCTTCGCACTGCGCAAGGCACTTGTCGAGACGCGCCGAGCGATCCTGCCGATGCGCGAGGTAGTCAGCACGGTCATGCGCCGGGCGCAGGAGGGCAACGCCTACAGCGTCCTGATGCCCTACTACGACGACCTGTTCGACCACGTGCTGCGCGCGGCGGAATGGACCGAGTCCCTGCGCGACATGATCACGTCGATCTTCGAGACCAACCTGTCCCTCGCCGACGCCCGGCTCAACACCGTCATGAAGAAGCTGACCTCGTGGGCCGCGATCATCGCGGTGCCGACGGCGGTCACCGGCTTCTACGGCCAGAACATCCCGTACCCGGGCTTCGGCCGGCATTGGGGATTCTGGGCCAGCACGTTGATCATGATCGCCATCGCGGGCGGCCTGTACGCGTTCTTCCGGCGCCGCGATTGGATCTGACCGCGCTGGCCGCGCTCAGCGTGGTGCGCTCAGGATCAGCTCGGCCTTCTGGAACTCCTTCACCGACGAGTACCCGCTCTTGCCCATCACCCGGCGCAGGGCGCCGAACAAGTTGCGCTCACCGCTCGGATCGCTCGTGGGGCCGAGCAACACCTCGTCGAGGCTTGGGCGTTCGTCCTCGCCGTAGAGGTCGACGATCACCGAACGCGGCACGCGCGGGTGCGCGGCAGTGGAGTCCCAGTACCGGCCGGCGCCGGGCGCCTCGGCGGCGACGGCAAGCGCTTCGCCGAGCATCACCGAATCAGCCCCGCAGGCCAGTGCCTTCGCGATGTCGCCACCGGTGGTGAGGTCGCCGTAGGCGACCAGGTGCACGTATCGCCCACCGGTCTCGTCCAGATAGTCACGACGTGCGGCGGCGGCGTCGACAATGGCCGTCGCCATCGGGACGTCGATACCCAAGGCGGTGTGCGTGGTCGAACCGAGGTGCGCGCCGTAGCCGATGATCACGCCCGCGGCGCCGGTGCGCATGAGGTGCAGCGCGGTCTGGTAGTTGCCGCATCCGCCGACGATCACCGGGACGTCGAGGTCGGCGATGAACGTCTTGAGATTCAGCCCGGCTTCGTTCTTGGACGCGACATGCTCGGCCGAGATCACCGTGCCCTGGATGACGAGCAGGTCGACACCCTCGGCCAGCACATGCGGCGCCAACTCGACGGTGTGTTGCGGTGAGAGGCGTACCGCCACGCGCACGTCGGCGTCTCGCAGCTCGCTCACCCGCTGGCGGAGCAGGTCGACCGACACAGGCTGGGCGTAGACGGCCTGCAGCGCCGCCGAATCGGACGTCAGTGCCGCGAGCCGATCCTCAGCATCGGCGTACCGGGTCCACAGGCCCTCGCCGTCGAGGACAGCCAGCCCGCCGAGCCGTTCTATGTCGACCGCGGTTGCCGGTGAGACCACGGCGTCCGAGGGCGCCGCGACGAGTGGCAACTCGAACGCGTGCGCGTCGATCTGCCACGCAGTCGACACCACCGCCGAGCCACGCGTTCGCCGAGTGGCAACCAGCGCGATCTCGTCCAGGTGATAGCCGCGGCGGGCGTTGCGGCCGAAGCCGATCTCGACGATGTCGGGCATGGCGCAGAGTCTGCCCTACAGGGCATGGCGGCGAACTCACCGGCCGGTGATCCTCGCCCGACCGCCGCGCGCCTGCCGCCGACGCAGGTGATCACCTGCGGGTCGCACACCCCCGCGGTACACAACCCGCAGGTGATCAACGTCGAACACGGCGAACGCCGACCGGCCGAACGCTGCGGTCAGCAGATGATCAGCCGCCGAGATATGCGCGGGTCACGCTGTCGTCGTCGAGCAGGTGATCGGCCGGACCCTGCAAGGTGAGGTTGCCGGACTCGAGAACGTAGGCGAAGTCGGCGACCTCCAACGCCGCCAGCGCATTCTGCTCGACGAGAAGCACCGTGACGCCCTGGTCGCGAATCTGCCCGATGGTATGGAAGATCAGGTCAACCAGCACCGGGGCGAGACCCATGGACGGCTCGTCGAGCAGCAGCAGCTTGGGCTTGCCGAGCAGCGCGCGCGCTACCGCGAGCATCTGCTGCTCGCCGCCGGAGAGCGTGCCGGCCTTCTGCTGCAGTCGTTCCTCCAGTACCGGGAACAGTTCCAGTACGCGTTGGCGATCCTCGGCGATGTCGGCGTGGTCATTGCGCAGGAACGCGCCGAGGTCGAGGTTCTCCGAAACCGTCATGCGCGGGAAGATCCGCCGGCCTTCGGGCGAGTGGCAGATGCCCCGCTTGACGACCTGATGCCCGTGGAGGCCGTTGATCTTGCGGCCTTCAAACTGGATAGCGCCGCTACGGGGGCGAAGCAAGCCTGAGATCGTGCGCAGCGTCGTCGACTTGCCGGCACCGTTCGAGCCGATGAGCGTGACGATCTCGCCCGGGTAGACGTCAAGGTTGAGCCCCTTGACAGCAGCGATGTTGCCGTAGCTGACGTGCAGATCCTGCAACGTGAGCAGCGCCTCGGCCCCATCGCCGCGCCGCGTGCTGGCGGCGGTCACTGGCGCCTCCCCTCGCGTGTACCGGTCTTACCCAGGTAGGCCTCGACGACCCGCTCGTCGGAGCGGATGTCGTCCGGTCCGCCCTCAGCGATGCGCTCACCGCGGTCGAGGACGGTGATGCGCTCGCTGACTCGCATGACGACGCTCATGTCGTGCTCGATCAGCAGCACCGACACGCCTTTCTCGTCGCGTACCCGGTGCACGAAGTCGACGAACTGCGCCGACTCCTGCGGGTTCATGCCGGCGGTCGGCTCGTCGAGCAGCAGCACCTTCGGATCGAGGGCGAGTGCGCGGGCCACCTCGAGGCGGCGCTGGTCACCGTAGGACAGGTTGCGGGCGTATTCGTTTCGCACCTTGCCGATTCCCACGAACTCGAGCAGATCGCGAGATCTGTCGTGCGCGCGGTGCTCTTCACGACGCTGCCACGGCATGCGGAACACCGTGCTCGCAATGCCCGAACGTAGATGGGAGTGCATAGCCACCATCACGTTCTCTTCGGCAGTCATCAGGTTGAACAACCGGATGTTCTGGAACGTGCGGGCCAGGCCAAGGGCGGCAATCTTGTGCGGCGCCTTGCCGGTGACGTCACGTTCGCCGAGCAGGACGCGTCCCGCCGTCGGCCGGTACAGGCCGGTGAGGACGTTGAAGAAGGTGGTCTTGCCGGCCCCGTTCGGGCCGATGAGGCTCACGATTCCGCCCAGCGGCACGTTGAATGTCACGTCATTGACGGCAACGAGCCCGCCGAACGCGATGATGATGTTCTCAGCGCGAAGCGCATCGGTCGTGGACACGTCCGCCTGCGGCTCGGCCGGTGCGGCGCTCACGACTTGTCACCTTCGATCGTGGCGCTCTTCGACGCGACGAGTTCATCCTCTGATTCCTCGGCGATCTCGATTTCCGCCTCGCCGGCCTCAATGTCGGCGCCCATTGCCTCCAACTCGGTGCGGGCCGGTTCACGCATGATCTGCCGGGTCCGCGACTCGGGAAACAGCCCCTCGCGCCGGAACAGCATCATCAGCACGAGGATGACGCCGAAGATCAGGAAGTTCCACGACGGGAAGTCGACGTTCGTGTGGAACTGGGTGTTGAACCAGTCGCCGAACTGCGACAGGCCGCGCAGGTTGATCCAGGCGATGACGAGAGCGCCGACGATCACACCCCAGACATTGCCCATGCCGCCCAGCACGACCATGAGCAGGATCGTGATCGAGTTGGCGAAGCTGAAGTTCGGTGACGCACCGCCGACGGCGACCGCGTAGCACACGCCACCCATGCCGCCGAAAACCGCGCCCACGGCATATGCGGACAGCTTCGTCCTGACCAGCGAAACACCCATCATGCTCGCCGCCAGTTCGTCTTCGCGGATCGCGAGCCAGGCCCGGCCGAGCCGGCCGCGCCGGATGCGGAGCGAGACGAATACGCAGAACGCGGCGACCGCCGAGAAGGCGAGGAATAGATACGGCAGATCGAACGGGCCCAGTCCCGGGTTGACGCCCTTGAGATTGGAGAAGATGCCGGTACCGATCGGGTCGATCGGCACGATGCCTTTGGTGCCATTGGTCAGATTGAAGTGCAGGTGTTCCTCGTCCCCGTTGGTGAATATCTGCGGGATGATCTCGCCGAAGCCGAGCGTGACGATAGCCAGGTAGTCACTGCGCAACCGCAGCGTCGGAGCACCGATGAATACACCCCACAGGGCGCACCAGGCGCCCGCTATCGCTAGCACCAGCCAGAAACTGATGTGGATACCGACAGCCTTGTTCACCACGGTGGGGTCGCCCAGGTGGAAATGGACCTGGAAGAAGAACGTGGTCATGAGCCAGCCGGCCATATATGTGCCGAGCGCCCAGAACGCGACGTAGCCGAGGTCGAGCAGGCCGGCGAACCCGACGACGATGTTGAGCCCGACGGCCATGATCACCCAGATCAGGCACTGGTTGATCGTCGACAACGGGATCCAGTCGCCGAAGAACTTCTGGATCGAGTCGACCGAGTCTGGCAGCCAGTACCGGTAGAACACGAAGCACAAGATGATCGCGAGCGTGAATCCGAGCGGCCAGCCGATCGAGGAGATCCGCCGGGAGCGAACGGGTGGTTTGACAGACGGAGTGGTGGTGGTCATCGGCTACACCTTCTCCGTGGTGCGGGTACCGAAAAGCCCTTCAGGTCTGAAGACGAGAACGAGGATCAGGATCGTGAACACGACCGTCTGCGACCAGTCCTGGCCGAAGCCGTGCGGGAAGCCATCGTTGAAGGCCTGGATGACGCCGATGAGCAATCCGCCGACAACCGCACCAAGAAGGTTGCCGATACCGCCGAGCACAGCAGCCGTGAACGCGATCAGCCCGAACTGGAAGCCCTGGTCGAAGCGAGTCGTCCCCAGGGTCTGCACGGACAGAACGGCGGCCGCCCCTGCCATGGCGCCGCCGAGCCCGAACGTGAACGAGATGGTCCGGTCGACGTCGATGCCCATCAACCGGGCACCGTCTTGATCCTGGGCGGTGGCGCGCATTGCCTTGCCCTGCTTGGTGCGCTGCACGATGTAGGTGAGCGCGAGCAGCAGTATCGCGGTGACGCCGAGGGTCAGCAACAGCGAGTACCGGATGAGAACGCCGTCGACCGTGATACCGCCTGTGCTGATCACGCTGCTCCACTGCTTCGGCGTCGATCCGTTCCACTTCAGCCCGATGTTCTGGAACACGAAGCTGAGACCGACCGCAGTGATGAGTGGAGCGAGTTTCGGGGCGCGACGTAGCCGGCGATAGGCGAAGAACTCCGCCCCCATGTTGATCGCGGCGCAAAACCCCATTGTCACGGCGAAGGTCAGCACAAGCGCCAGGATCGAGCCGAAGCCGGGCGAGTCGAAACCCAGCCAGTTGACCAGGAAGTTGGCGCTGAAGATGGTGCCCAGCATGAAGAGGTCGCCGTGCGCGAAGTTGATCAGTTCGATAATGCCGTATACGAGCGTGTACCCGAGTGCGACCAACGCATAGAGCGAGCCGTTGTTGAGGCCGGTGAGCAGAACCGCGAAGCATTGCTTCGGCTCATCGACGAAGTTGACGACGATCCAAGCGGACAGGCCGACCACGATAATCACGGCGATAGCGCGTTCGACTGCTTCTCCGAGACGGATCCGCGGTTTAAGCAGACCCGCCGTTGCGGTCGTTGATGTCATGCGCGGAACCTTCCCCGTCTAGCGGATGCGACGCAAGCCCCAGATGAAAGAGGTGACAGGTGATCGTCACGACTCATGCGGTCAGACAGCGGGGCCCGTGCAGTCGCCGACTGACGGGCCCCGCTATCGATCTCGCTAGACGACTGGCTGCGCCTTGAGGAACGTCTCGTCGTGATTCTTCATCAGCTCGATGGAGATGTCTTTGTTGTTGGTGTCTCCGGTCTGCGGGTCGATCTTGATCTCCTTGCCCAGAACCGACTGGTCGGCCGGGATGTCGATGCCGTCGCCGCTGAACACCGCGTTGGTCACGCTCTTGCGGGTGCCGTCGGACTTGGCGATCGCGGCCAGGATGACCTGCACCGCGGCCACGGCGTACAGCGCGTAGTTGGAGGCGGGCAGGCCGCCGTACTTCGCCTTGTACGCATCGATCAGCTGCGCCGCGGGACCGCCACCCTGGACGAGCTGGGTGGTTGTCAGTCCGGCGAAGGTCAGGTACATGCCCTGCGATTCAGGCTGCTTCTTCAGGGCCGGGTAGCCGGTGAAGCCGTCCGGGCCGAGCATCTTGACCTTGGTGTTGTCGCCGAGCACGGAGAACTTGTCCTTGACGACCTGGCCGCCGTTGTTGTCGTAGATGCCACCGAGGTAGACACAGTCCGGGTTCTGCGACTTGGCGTTCTGGAAGATTGCCGCATAGCTCGGCTGCTTCGCATCCCAGGCCTTGTTACCAAGAATCGTGATGCCGTTCTTCTTCGCCCGGGTGATGAACGCCTGCGCAACGCCCTGACCGTAGGTCTGGTTGTCGTTCATCACGAAGCAGCGCTTGACCTTGAGATCCTGCGCCGCGAAGTCCGCGGCCGCTGCGCCCTGGTAGTCGTCGGTGGTGATCACGCGTGCGTAGTTCCGCTTGCCGGTCGGGAAGTACTTCTCGGGCTCGCCTGGATCCCACTTCTTGGTCAGGCCGGGGTTGGTGTTGGCGTCAGACACCATCAGCATCGGGCCGGTCGGGTCCTGGTTGAGCACCGGAGCCTCGAGCTTGGCGCAGCCGGAGTTGTAGGTGCCCATCACGGCGACCTCGTTGGTGTTGGCAACGTGATCAGAGGCGTTGCTGGAGCACTTGGCGTCGTCCCAGGCGCCCTTCGCCGCGGTCGAGTCGTCGTAGTTCTTCAGCTGGATCGTGAAGTTGCCAGCCTTGTGGTTGACCTGATCAAGGTAAAGGTTGATCGCATTGATCTGCGACAAGGTGGCGTCGTGGGATGCACCCTGCGCGGGCAGATCGGTAGAGATGACGAGCGTCTTGCCGCTCCCGCCGCCTCCCCCGCCGCTGGCCCCCGTCGCGGGCGGATTCGTACCGCCGCCGCTCTTGGAGCTCTTGCAAGCGCTCACCGAGAGCGCGGTTACTGCCACCGCCAACACGGCGGCGATTATCGAGCGATAGCGCACGACTCCTCCTCATTGCGTTGTCGCGCCCAGCGCAGCACACGCTGGTACCCATGTCCTGGCTCGGGTGGGGGAAGCGTAGACCCCAGTGGTGGGGCTGGTGGGGCTCAAGAGCGTCCCGTTACCCCGTCGTTATATGGGATCCATCCCGTACTAGCGGCAGTACGCAGCAACCTGTCCAATCATGGCTGGGCAGGGCGATATCAGGCTGCACCGGGGCGGGTCAACGCCTGCGGTCACAGGCGTCTCTTCGCGGGCGCTCAGCGCGAGGAATAGTTCGGCGACTCCACGGTCATCTGGATGTCGTGCGGGTGCGATTCCTTGAGCCCGGACGCCGTGATGCGGATGAGCTTTCCCCGCTGCTGAAGGTCGGCGATCGTCCGCGTGCCGGCGAAACCCATGCCGGCCTGCAGCCCGCCCACCAACTGGTGCGCGACCGCCGAAAGGGGCCCGCGATAGGGCACCTGGCCCTCGATGCCCTGCGGCACGAGCTTGTCGTCGTCTACGACGTCCTGCAGTCCGTAGCGATCCTTCGAGTACGAGCGCTGCTGGCCCCGCGACTGCATGGCACCGAGTGAGCCCATGCCGCGATAGGACTTGTACTGCTTGCCGTTGATGAAGATCAGCTCACCGGGGGACTCCTCGCATCCGGCCAGCAACGAGCCGAGCATGACGGTGTCGGCCCCGGCGACGAGCGCCTTCGGGATGTCGCCGGAGTACTGCAGGCCGCCGTCGCCGATCAGTGGAACGCCCGCAGGGCGGCACGCCAGCGACGCCTCGTAGATCGCGGTCACCTGCGGCACGCCCACGCCCGCGACGACCCGGGTGGTGCAGATCGAGCCCGGGCCCACCCCGACCTTCACGCCGTCGGCCCCGGCGTCGACCAGCGCCTGGGCACCGGCTCGCGTGGCCACGTTGCCGCCGACGACGTCGACCTCGGTGTCGCGCTTGAGCCGGGCGACCATTTCGATGACGCCGCGGGCATGGCCGTGCGCAGTGTCGACGATGATGAAGTCGACGCCCGCCTCGACCAGCGCCAGCGCCCGCTTGTAGGAGTCCTCGCCGACGCCGACGGCGGCTCCGACGACCAGCCGGCCGCTCGCGTCCTTGGTGGCGAGGGGAAACGCCTCGCTCTTGGTGAAGTCCTTGACCGTGATCAGCCCGGTCAGCCTGCCCTCAGTGTCGACCAGGGGCAGCTTTTCGACCTTGTGCCGGGCGAGCGCGCGCAACGCGTCATCGTGCGAAACCCCGACCGGTGCGGTGATCAGCGGCATCGGGGTCATCACGTCGCGCACGAGACGGGACTGGTCGGTCTCGAAACGCATATCGCGGTTGGTGACGATGCCGAGCAGCACGCCCGACTCGTCGACGACCGGCGCGCCGGAGATCCGGTAGCGGGCGCACAGCGCCTCGACCTCGGCGAGCGTGGCGTCCGGCCCGCAGGTGACCGGGTTGGAGACCATGCCGGCCTCGGAGCGCTTCACCAGATCGACCTGCGCGGCCTGATCGTCGGCGGACAGGTTGCGGTGCAGAACGCCGACGCCGCCCTGGCGAGCCATCGCCACCGCCATCCGCGCCTCGGTGACGGTGTCCATGGCCGAAGAGACCAGCGGAATCTTCACCGAGATGTTGCGGCTGACGTGAGAGGCCGTCTCGACCTCACTCGGGATGATGTCGGACTCGCCGGGCAGCAGCAGGACGTCGTCGAAAGTCAGGCCGAGGGCGCTGAACTTGGCCGGCAGTTCGGGGACTGATGGTTCGGTGTTGGTCAATGTCGCTCCAGGACCGAAGGGCGCAATAACTCATCGTACGGGCCCCAACCGCAGCCAGGGCGCCGGCCGGCCGCGCGTCTCCACAACATCGCGGCATCATCGGGGCCACTGCCATGATCATCTCTGCCCAACGGGCCATTGCGGGCGTCTGCGGGCGGTTTCGCCCAGAGATGATCATGCCGCGGGCCGGCCGGGCCGCGATCACGCACGCGGACGCCTCGGAAGCGGGCCGACGCGGCCGCGGCTGGCAATTCGCTGACGATCAAAGGTTGCGCTCAGGTCGGGTACTCGATCGTACGAGCGCCGAGATCCACGCTGATCTGCGGCGATTCCCGAGGACAAATGTCAGGGTCGACTCAGGACAAACCCGAATGGTGCGGGTCGGCTCTGCCCGAGAGGCTTGGAGCCATGCCACAACCAGCATTGATGCAGACCGCGGGCATCACAGCGGCCGCGCGCGCCACCGACGTTGTCAAGATCTACGGGGAGGGAGCTACGGGCGTTCGCGCCCTCGACGGCGTGAGCGTCGAATTCCGCCGGGGAGAGTTCACGGCGATCATGGGCCCGTCCGGGTCCGGAAAGTCGACCCTGATGCATTGTCTGGCGGGCCTCGACACCGCAACGTCCGGGCAGATATCGATCGGCACCACGAATCTGGGTGCCCTGTCGGACAAGAAGATGACCAAACTGCGCCGCGATCGGATCGGATTCGTCTTCCAGTCCTACAACCTCGTGCCGACTCTGACGGCGATCGAGAACATCACCCTGCCGCTCGACATCGCCGGCCGCAGGCCCGACGGCGAATGGCTGCGCCGGATCATCGCCACCCTCGGCCTGGCCGACCGGCTCACGCATCGGCCCAGCGAACTCTCCGGTGGCCAGCAGCAGCGGGTGGCGTGCGCGCGGGCGCTGGTCGGCCAGCCCGAGATCATCTTCGGCGACGAGCCCACCGGCAACCTCGACTCCCGTTCCAGCGGCGAGGTGCTGGGCATCCTGCGCGACTCCGTCGACCGGCTGGGCCAGACCGTCGTCATCGTGACGCACGATCCGCGCGCGGCAAGCTACGCCGATCGCGTGGTGTTCCTCGCCGACGGCCGCATCGTCGACGAGATGCGCCAGCCCACCGCCGAGAGCGTCCTTGACCGCATGAAGAATCTTGACGGGTCGGTGAATTGACACCATGAGTGGAAAGGCGATGCGCCGCGTCTCATGGCGCAGCCTGGTCGCGCACAAGGTGCGGCTGATCCTCACGGTGATCTCGGTCGTGCTCGGTACCGCGTTCGTCGCGGGATCGTTCGTCTTCACCGACACGCTCAAGCACACCTTCAACGGCATCTTCGCCGACGCCGACAAGGGCGTCGACGTCCGCGTGGACGCGAAGAAGGCCAGCAACCCTGGCGTGCCGCTGGGCCTGGTCGACCGCATCAAGGCCGTGCCGGGCGTCCGCGCCGTGCAACTCGAGGCGAGCGGCCCGCTGGTGCTGATCGGGAAGAACGGCAAGCGGGTGTCGAGCGGCGGCGCGCCGAGCCAGGGCACGATGTGGAACCCGCCCGGCGAGCAGATCAAGGCGCCGCCGACATTCGTGTCCGGCAAGGCTCCGTCCGGGCCGGGCGAGGTCGTGATCAACGAGGGCGCGGCGAAGAAGGCCAAGCTCGGCGTGGGCGATCACACGAAGGTTGTGCTTCCCGCCCGAGGCATCGTCGACGTGACGATCACGGGCGTCTACCACACCGATACCGAGACGGGGGGCTACGTCGGCGTCGAGTTCAGCAAGCAGCAGGCACTTGCCCTGTTCACTGACCAAACCCACGTCGAAGCGGTCAGCATCGCCGGGCAAGGGGTGGACGAGAAGACGCTGCGCGACCGGGTGGCGGCCCTGCTCACCCGCGACCTGCAGGCGAAGACGGGTGATCAGGTCCGCAAGGACGATCAGGGCGCGGTCGCGAAGGCACTGTCGTTCGTGAACTACTTCCTGCTTGCGTTCGGAGTTATCGCCTTACTCGTCGGGACGTTCATCATCTACAACACGTTCTCGATGATCATCGCCCAGCGCGTGCGCGAACTCGCGTTGTTACGCGCGATCGGGGCTGACCGCCGCCAGGTTCGCCGGTCGGTGCTCTTCGAGGCAGGCGTGATCGGCCTCGTCGGCAGCGTGCTCGGGCTCGCCGGCGGCATCGGGCTCGCGTACGGGCTGCGGTCGTTGCTCGATGCCCTGAACGTCGGCCTGCCCAGTGGCGCGCTGACCCTGACTCCGCGCACCGTGATCGTCGCGCTCGTCGTGGGCACCGTCGTCACGCTCCTCTCGGCGTACTCACCGGCGCGGCGCGCGGCCAGGACACCTCCGGTCGCAGCGATGCGCGAGGAATTCGCCTCGGCCCAGGCCCCGCTGCGCCGCCGTTCCACGATCGGCATCGGGCTGACGGCGCTCGGACTGCTCGCAGCGGTGGGCGGCTCGACGAGCAGCTCGGCCGGATCCGGCGCCGGGCTGATCGGGCTCGGCCTGCTGGTCACCGGCACCGGTGTGCTCCTGCTGGCCCCGGCGCTGTCGCGCTACATCATCGGCGGCATCGGCCGGGTGATCGCCCGCCCGTTCGGCGCCGTCGGACGTCTTGCGCGGACGAACTCGGTGCGCAATCCGCGCCGGACGGCCGCGACGGCATTCGCCCTGACCGTCGGCCTGATGCTGGTGAGCGCCATCGCGGTGCTCGGCGCGTCGACCAAGTCGAGTATCAACTCGCTGGTCGACAACAACATCCGGGCCGACTTCATCCTCTCCGGCACCGGCGGGACCCTTGTGCCGCTCCCCGCCGCCAGGCAGGCCGCGGCCGTGCCCGGTGTCAGGTCGATGACCGAACTGCATGCCGTGTACACCACGATCGACGGCAAGGACGCCGACGGCACGGGCGTCGACGGATCCATCAGCGATGTGCTCAAGGTCGATCTCAAGTCAGGGGCGGGCTCGCCGACCGGGCAGAACATGCTGGTGTCGGACTCGACCGCCAAGAGCAAGCACTGGAAGCTCGGCGATCACGTCACGATGGCGACTCCGGGCGGAGCGACGGTCACCGAGACGATCACCGGCATCTATGCCGATGACCAGCTGCTGTCGGGCTGGCTGGTCTCCGGCGATACCTACCGCAAGCTGACCCCCAGCAGCCGCTATTCCGACATCGTCGCGCTCGTGAAGGCCACGCGCGGCACGTCGGCGGCGACATTGCGCGCCGGCCTGACGAGTTCGACCGACCGGTTCTACACGGTCGATGTGAAGGACCGCGAGGAGTTCAAGGGCCAGCAGGCGGCTCAGATCAACGGACTGCTCGGCCTGCTCTACGGGCTGCTCGGCCTCGCGATCGTCATCGCGATCATGGGCATCATCAACACCCTCGCCCTCTCGGTGGTCGAGCGACGCCGCGAGATCGGCATGTTGCGAGCGGTGGGCATGCTCCGCGGCCAGCTTCGGCGCACGATCTACGTCGAGTCCCTGCTGATCGCAGTGTTCGGCGCCGTGCTCGGTCTCGCCATCGGGCTGACGTTCGGCGCCCTGTTCACCCACCGGCTGCGCGATCGGGGGCTGCAGGTGCTGACGATCCCGTGGGGCCAGGCGGTGAGCTTCCTGGTCGTGGCGGCCGTGGTGGGGGTACTTGCCGCCCTGTGGCCCGGAATACGGGCCTCGCGGACCCGGCCGCTGGAGGCGATCGGGGGCTGAGTCGATCATCCGTTGAGTGGTGCGTTATGACGCGAGTGGTGCGTTATAACGCACCACTGCGCGGGTTTCGCACCACTCGAAGCGGTCCTGCGGGGGTCGCCAGGCCAAGGAAAGTAGGGGGCGGGTTAGCCATCGGGCCCCATCACGCTTTACCGTGGGGGTGTGATGCCCGAAGACGGTCCGGTCGATCCGTTCCTGAATGACCCACACGACCCGGCCGCGGTCCTCGACGACCCCGATCCGATCGAGCCGCTGAGCGACGACGAGCGTGCCGACGTCCTCGCTGACTTGCACGAGCTTGCCGAGTTCCGCGAGGCACTCTCGCCGCGGCAGATCCGCGGCATCGCGGTCGAGTGCGCCGACTGCGGCGAGCAGCACTACTTCGGCTGGGACCTCATGGAGGCGAACCTGCGCGCACTCGTCGGCGAGGGCCGCACGCACGTGCACGAGCCGGCCTACGAGCCGAACCCGGAGGCGTTCGTGAGCTGGGACTACGCCCGGGGCTACACCGACGCGACCAACGCCGCCGCACGCCGCCGCTGATGCTCACTTCGCCCGAGCCGCGCTCAACTCTGTACGCAGGGCGCTGCAACGATGCACAATGTCGCGGCACGAGGGAAATCTTTGACTCGTGCGTCACCTTTTATTCGGTCAGTCTTTGGAAGAGGCGAGGGGTTAAGCGGCCAGTGCGCGAGTGACTGCGATGGGTTGGGAGGGAAGCCATGGCGGAGGTTCGACGGCTCCCCCTGTCAAAACAGGGGGCGTGGGAATGGCAGATGCAGGCAGCCTGCCGAGGTACCGATACGGCGGTGTTCTATCACCCCGAAAACGAACGGGGGCCGTCGCGGCGACGGCGCGAGGTACGTGCCAAAGAGATCTGCAGTGACTGTCCGGTGATCGCGAATTGCCTGCGCTGGGCGCTGGCGACGCGTGAGCCGTACGGGGTGTGGGGCGGGCTTTCGGTCGAGGAGCGCGAAGCGCTGCTCACCAGGCAGCCGGCCTGACCGAGAACTGACGCATGCCGCACGAACCGTCGCGCTGCATGCTGTCTGCAGGATCGGCGGCGCAACGCGAATCGCCCGGGCGAGCATTGGCCACAGACTGGCCATCCTCGCCTCAGCCGACCCGTCGTGCGCGCTGAGCGACCCCTCAATGCGAGATCAGCCATCGGACGCACACCGGGACAGGGCAATCCGATTGGCGCACACACGCAGAACGCGCAGGATCTGACGGCCTGAGCCGGCCAGATCCTGCGCGATCTGAGATCTTTCGTGAGCGTCAGAAGCCCGGGCCGTGGCTGTGACCGTGCCCGTGGCCGCCGTGCGAATGCCCGTCGGCTGCGTGATCGTCGGGATGCTCCGGCTTGTCAACGATCAGGCTCTGCGTGGTGAGAACCAGGGCCGCCACCGACGCGGCGTTGGCCAACGCCGCCTTGGTGACCTTGACCGGATCGACGATGCCCGCCGCGAGCAGGTCACCGTAGTCGCCGGTGGCTGCGTCGAGGCCGTTGTTGCTCGGCAGATCGCGCACGCGGGCCACGACGACATACCCCTCGTAGCCTGCGTTGGACGCAATCCAGCGCAGCGGCTCGGCAACTGCCTCGCGCACGATCGCCACACCGGTCGCCTCGTCACCGCTCAGGCTGAGGTCGCCCTGAAGCGTCGACGCGGCGTGCAGGAGAGCCGCTCCGCCGCCGGCGATGATGCCTTCCTCGACGGCTGCGCGAGTGGCTGCGATGGCGTCCTCGATGCGGTGCTTGCGTTCCTTGAGCTCGACCTCGGTGGCCGCGCCGACCCGGATCACGCCGACACCACCGGCCAGTTTGGCCAGCCGCTCCTGCAGCTTCTCCCGGTCCCAGTCAGAGTCGGTGTCTTCGATCTCCTTGCGGATCTGCGCGATCCGGTCGTCGATCGCCGACTGGTCCGCTGCGCCGTGGGTGACCGTCGTGGTGTCCTTGGTGACGACGACGCGGCCTGCCTTGCCGAGAACGTCGAGCCCGACCTGGTCGAGCTTGAGGCCGACCTCGGGCGCCACGACCTCGGCGCCGGTCACGATCGCGAGATCCTGCAGGAACGCCTTGCGGCGGTCGCCGAAGAACGGCGCCTTGACCGCGACCGCCGGGAAGGTCTTGCGGATCGAGTTCACGACCAGGGTCGACAGCGCCTCGCCGTCGACGTCCTCGGCGATGATCACGAGCGGCTTCGACTCGGCGATCACCTTTTCCAGCAACGGCAACAGGTCGGCGACACTGGAGATCTTCTGCGTGGTGATCAGCAGGTACGGGTCGTCGAGGACAGTGTTGCCGGCCTCGGCGTCAGTGACGAAGTACGGCGAGATGTAGCCCTTGTCGAACTGCATCCCCTCGGTGAATTCGAGTTCGGTGGTGAGGGTCTGCGCCTCCTCGACGGTGATCACGCCGTCGTTGCCGACCTTCGTGAACGCCTCGCCGATGAGCCGGCCGATCTCGGCGTCCTGCGCGGAAATCGTCGCCACATGGGCGATTTCCTGCTCGCCCTTGACCGGAGTCGCGGCCTTGTCGAGTGCCGTGCTGACCGCCTCGACCGCGGCGTCGATGCCGCGCTTCAACCCGCCGGGGTTGGCACCGGCGGCCACGTTGCGCAGGCCCGCCTTGACCAGGGCCTGCGCGAGCACCGTCGCGGTGGTCGTGCCGTCGCCGGCGACGTCGTTCGTCTTCGTGGCCACCGACTTGGCGAGCTGGGCGCCGAGGTTCTCATACGGATCGTCGAGTTCGACCTCGCGCGCGATCGTCACGCCGTCGTTGGTGATGACCGGCGCACCGAAGGACTTGTCGAGCACCACGTTGCGGCCCTTGGGGCCGATCGTGACCTTGACCGTGTCGGCCAGTTTGTCGACGCCACGCTCAAGCGCGCGCCGGGCCTCCTCGTCGAAGCTGAGGATCTTTGGCATGGGTTCCTTCCTGGGAGAAAGTGACGATGCCCCGCCCCGTGGGGGGCGGGGCATCGGGGCGGATGAGCCTGGGCGACCACTGCCGACCCGGGCCGAACTCAGGGGCGCGAGCGCCGCTGAGTTCGATCGGGCCGTGGCGCCTTCCGCCCGCAAACAGCCGGGCGACCACTGCCGACCCGGGCCGAACTCAGGGGCGCGAGCGCCGCTGAGTTCGATCGGGCCGTGGCGCCTTCCGCCCGCAAACAGCCTGGGCGACCACTGCCGACCCGGCCGAACTCAGGGGCGCGAGCGCCGCTGAGTTCGATCGGGCCGTGGCGCCTTCCGCCCGCAAACAGCCTGGGCGACCACTGCCGACCCGGGCCGAACTCAGGGGCGCGAGCGCCGCTGAGTTCGATCGGGCCGTGGCGCCTTCAAGTTGCTTTACTTCTCGATGATCGCGAGGACGTCGCGCGCCGAGAGGACGAGGTATTCCTCGCCGGCGTACTTGACCTCGGTGCCGCCGTACTTGCTGTAGAGCACAACGTCGCCGACTGAGACGTCCAGCGGGACGCGGTTGCCGTTGTCGTCGAAACGCCCGGGACCCACGGCGATGACCGTGCCCTCCTGCGGCTTCTCCTTGGCGGTGTCTGGAATGACGATGCCCGAAGCGGTCGTCGTCTCGGCCTCATTGGCCTGCACGACAAGACGGTCCTCGAGCGGCTTGATACTGACCTTGGTGGCGGTCACGGTGGATCTCCCCTTCTCGGGTATATGTCGCGGTTCTATGCCTTGTGGTGCCCTGCTGCCGTCGCGGGTGCCAGCGGAGCCACCGGTTGGCACTCTAACGCGGCGAGTGCCAACTCTCAACGCCGGGGGCGCGATCAGCCGAAGGTGTGCTTCGCCCAGGTCGCGCCGGCGTCCGTCGTCGTCCATATGGTCGAGCCGTCGCCCGTGATCCAGCGGCCCGTGGTCGGACTCTCGAATCCGAGGAAGCCCGCCCGGCCGCTGCCGGTAGTCGCGTCGATTGCGACCCGCTGCCACGACCGGCCGCCGTCCACACTGCGATAGAGCGCGTCGGCGCCATAGAAGATCGCCGATGCCGAGGCGGCCGCGAACAAGATCCTCTGCGAGGTGGTATGTGTCACGACGGGAACGCCGAAGCTGGCGCCACCATCGGTCGAGGTGATGACGAACTGGCCGGCCGAACCGGGATCGCCGAGCTTCTCGTCCTCGCAGAGCAGCGTCAGAGACCCGTCGGCTCCCACACCGACATTCACCATGTCGACCTGGCGCTTGGGTCGCGCGCACGGATTGCCACGCGAAGCCCAGCTCTTGCCGTTGTCGGTAGACGCGTACATGGTGCGCGGCACCGCATTGTTGGTGATCACATACGCCCGGTCGAGTGCGCGATACAGCTCGACGACCGACGCGCTGCCGGGCAACGACGAGGCCCGCCAAGCGTCACTACCCACCTCGCCGATCTGCACCGCGCCCCCCGACGTCAGGCGCAGGACGATGCCGTTCTCGATCTCGAGCGAGGTCGCGCCGCCCGGCTGACGGGCCCAATTGGCGCCGCCGTCGGTGGTCATGAACAGGGCGTCCGGCCCGAAGGCGTAGCCGACATCGTTGTTGGCAAAGCGGATGTGATTGACGCATGGCGCAGCAGTGCACGACGTGTTCGTCGAGACGTTCGCCGGAGGATTCTGGATGCTCTCCCAGGTCTGACCGCCGTCAGTGGTCCGAACCAGCGCGATGCACCGCTGCGACTTGTCCTTGAAGCACTGTCCATTGCCCAGCGCCCAGCCGTTGGCCGTGCTGACGAACGTCATGTCCGCCACCTCGAACGCGCTCGGGACCGGCCCGGTGGACGGAGTCTGCCGGGTGGCCGAGGGCGTGCTGCTGCTCGGCGACGTGCTGGCCGTCGTCGGCGCGGACGTGGTCGGCGAGGGGGTCGGCGTCGCACTTGTGGGTGCGACAGTGGTGAAGCTCGGCGTCGGCGTGCTGGCCGTGTGCGCCGCCCTGTGGTGCAACTGGGACGTGGCGAAGACTGCGCCGACGACGGCCGCCACCGCTCCCGCGGCGATCGCCGGCAGCGACCAGGCCCGCCACCGGTGTTGCCGCGGACGGGGCAGGTCACGCACCGGACGCGGGTGATCGGCCGCAGCGATGATCTGCTCAGCCAGAGCGTCCGCGGTAGGTGCGCGCCTGGCGTGCTCGGCGAGGCTCGCGCGCAACGCCTTCTCGATGTCGAAGTCGTCGTTCATCGCTGCCTCCCTTCCGGATAACCGCTTGCGGTCGGCTCGGAACGCGCCATTTCACTGCGCAATGCCGCCAGGCCGCGACTGATCAGGCTGCGCACCGTGCCGACGCGGCAGCTCAGCTGATCGGCGATCTCGTCGTCGTCGAGATCATGAAAGAACCGCATGACGAGCGCGGCCCGCTGCCGATCGGACACCGTTCCGAGCAGGCGCCAGATCAGGTCTCGATTGGTGACCTCGAGGCCGATGTCGCGGCCGTCGATGCGCTCGGGAATCTCATCGATGACGATCTCGCTACTCGATGCCCGGCGGCGCTGGTTGAGGAATCCGTTGACGAGCGCGCGGCGAACGTAGGCGATGGGGACGTCGGCGGCCATGACCCGCTGCCATTTCGGGTACAGCCGCAGAAATGTCTCCTGGACGAGATCCTCAGCGCTCGGCGCGTTGCCGGTGAGCAGGTAGGCCGACCGCAGCAGCGTAGCGGTCTGTTCGCGCACAAACTGCGCGAACAGCGCGTCGACCTCCATGCACCCCTCCCGCGCGTGCGCGCTCCCTTGCCACTGCGAGCCTGGTGCCACTCGCGGCAACACTGCGGTCACCGCGTGCGACGGTGCCTGCCCGCGCGCAGGTGTCACTGCTGCGCCGGAGGTGCCGAGAAGAAGCGTCACAGTCTGATGACACGTCTCAGTGTCGATCGGTTGCAGCCTACGTCGTATCGCGTGGCACGGGCACGAATGCCCAATTATGCGCCGGCCGCGCGAGCAGGCCGGCCGGAACGTCGTCAAGACCCCGACCGGTCGGATCGATGACGACGACCCGCGGCTCGTCGCCGACGCTTCGGTACACCTGCGCAGACGGGTCGGCGTGGTCGAGGACGAATGCGACGAGCTCGTCCAGCCGGCCGGCGGCGGCGCGCGCCTCCCACATCTGCGTGGTCATACCAGCACCGTCGTGATCGGAAGTGCCGAATCGGCAGGCAGATCGAGTTGCGACGGTGGGGCATCGTGTGCGACCAGTTGCGCGCCGAGCGCGGCCACCATCGCGCCGTTGTCGGTGCACAGGCCAGGACGCGGCACCCGTAGCCGCAGACCCGCCGCCTCGCACCGCTGTTCGGCCAGCGCTCGCAGACGCGAGTTGGCGGCCACGCCGCCGCCGAGCAGCAGGTATTCGACGCCGTTCTCACGCGCTGCGCGCACCGCCTTGGCGGTGAGCACATCGACGACTGCCTCCTGGAAGCTTGCCGCGACGTCGGCTACCGGCACCCGTTCACCGGCCCGCTCGCGGGCCTCGACCCAGCGGGCGACTGCGGTCTTCAGCCCGGAGAAGGAGAACCCGAACGGCGCGTCGTTCGGGCCCGTCATGCCGCGGGGGAACGCGATCGCGGCCGGATCGCCTTCGCGCGCGAGGCGATCGATCGGCGGACCGCCCGGGAACGGCAGGCCGAGCAGGCGGGCCACCTTGTCGTATGCCTCGCCGGCGGCGTCGTCGACGGTGGCGCCGAGTTCGGTGACATCCGGGCCGCCGACCCGGGGCACGAGCAGCACGGACGAGTGCCCGCCCGAGACGAGCAGGGCCACGCACGGCTCCTCGAGCGGGCCCTCGTCGAGCAGATCGACGGCGACGTGCGCGGACAGGTGGTTGACGCCGTAGAGCGGCTTACCGAGCGCGAGAGAGTACGCCTTGGCGGCAGCGACGCCCACGAGCAGGGCCCCGGCCAATCCCGGCCCGGCCGTGACGGCGATCGCGTCGATATCCGACGGTGCGACCCCGGCGTCGGCAAACGCGCGGCGCACTGTCGGCACCATGGCTTCCAGATGAGCCCGGCTGGCGACCTCCGGTACGACTCCCCCGAATCGGGCGTGCTCCTCGACGCTGCTCGCTACCGCGTCAGCAAGCAGGCTCGTACCCCGGACGATGCCAACACCCGTCTCGTCGCACGACGTCTCGATCCCCAGCACCAACGGCTCAGAGCAGGCCCTCACCGTTCTGGCCTGCCACGCGGTGCCAACCGATGAGAAGCCGCAGCCGCCGGAGCGCGGCGTGACCCAATCGGGTCTGCACAGGCGATCACCGCAGCCACCACCCTGGCCCGCCACTCGGTGCCAACCGACGAGAAGCCGCAGCCGCCGGAGCGCGGCGTGACCCAATCGGGTCTGCACAGGCGATCACCGCAGCCACCACCCTGGCCCGCCACGCGGTGCCAACCGACGAGAAGCCGCAGCCGCCGGAGCGCGGCGTGACCCAATCGGGTCAGCACAGGCGATCACCGCAGCCACCACCCTGGCCCGCCACGCGGTGCCAACCGATGAGAAGCCGCAGCCGCCGGAGCGCGGCGTGACCCAATCGGGTCTGCACAGGCGATCAAGGCAGTACCTTTCGCATGACAACGGCGTCGACGCGCCCTCCGTCGTAGTACCCGCGGCGAGTGCCCACTCGCACGAACCTCGCTCGCTCGTAAAGCTTCTGCGCAGCGGCGTTGTCGACGCGGACCTCGAGGAATGCGTCGGTGGCATCGCGCCTTCGGGCCTCGTCGAGCAGCATCGCGAGCAGCCGGGCGCCGATGCCGAGCCGCCGCGCGGCAGGCACCACGCCGACCGTCAGGATCTCGGCGGAGTCGGCGACCACGCGCACCCCGGCCCAGCCGACCAACCCGCCGTCCTCGTCGACGGCGGCCAGGTAGTACCGATGGCGGGTGTCGGCCAGTTCGTCGCGGTAGCCGTCGGCCGACCACGCCTCGCTGCCGAACATCTCCTGCTCGTAGGGCAACAGCGCGTCGATGTGCTCGACGCGCATCGGCACGACGTCGACGACCATCACGAAGGTACCGCCGCTCTGACCGGGGCGACGGCGTCCGGACGGCGGAGGTACAGCGGCGTCAACGGATCGGCCGGCGCGCCGGCAACGACGCGGTCGGCGGCAACCCGCACCAGTGCGGCGGGATCCGGGTAGTCGACGTCCAGCAGCGGTAAGCCGATGACATCGGCATACAACCGGGCACCGGCGCCCGCCATCGCCGCACTGTCCACAGTGGACACACTGGCTGGCTTGCTGACCTCGGGCCCGGCCACGCGCACCCCGTCGACGTAACGAGCCCAGTACACCTCACGGCGCCGCGCGTCGGTGGCCACGAGCAGTGACGCTGCGTCGGCTGCACCCGCGATCGCGTCGAGCGAGCACACGCCATACGCCGGCACACCGAGGGAATCGGCCATGGACGCTGCGGTGACCAGGCCGATCCGCAGCCCGGTGAACGGTCCGGGACCGATGCCGGCCACGATCGCGCGAAGGTCCGCCGGGGCCGCAGCGGCCACATCCAGGCAATGCGCGATGGACGGTGCCAGCAACTCGCCGTGTGCCCGGGCGTCGACGGTCGCGCTCTGCGCAAGCACCCGCACATCGTCGCCGACCGACGCCACGGCGGCGGTAACCGCCGCGGACGAGGTATCGATGGCGAGAACGAGCATGACGCGTCAGCCTACTTGGCGCGCGCCGGGTGATTTCTGCGCAGGGAGATCGCGGAAGAGCTCGTCCAGTCGCTCGGCCCAGTCGCCGCCCTGGGCCACAATCTCGGCGACCCGCTCGTCCGTGCCCGGTGACCGTTCGAGGCGGATCTCCACACGCGCCTCGGCAAGCTGCTCGACCAGCCCGGTGCCCCACTCGACTGCGACGACGGAATCGTCGAGGTCGACGTCCAGGCCCAGGTCGTCGACCTCGGCGAACGACCCGAGCCGGTAGGCGTCGACGTGCACGAGCGGCAGGCGTCCACCCCGGTGCACCCGCGCGATGACGAACGTCGGCGAGACGACGGCACCGTGGACGCCGAGCCCGGCTCCAATGCCTTGTACCAGCACGGTCTTTCCCGCGCCGAGCGGTCCGGCAAGCACGACCAGGTCGCCGGCGCGGAGCAACCCAGCGAGGCGGGTTCCGAACGCGCGAGTGTCGTCCACAGTGGACAGTCGAGCCATACGCTGCAGCATGGTCAGGCCCGCCGCCACCGACGCTTGCGACCGGCGTCGTCGAGCACGGAGCCGACCACGCGCTGCAATGCTTCGTCGACCGCTTCCGGGAATTCCATGACGACGACGTGGCCTGCTTGCGGAACGACGACAAGCTCGGCCTTGGGCAGTTCCTCGGCCATCGCCTTGCTGTGGGCCAGGGGCGTCAGCACGTCATGGTCGCCGCAGACGATCAGCACGCGGGTATCGGAAAGCACGCCGAGCGCCGCGAGCTTGTCGTGCGACATCAGCGCCGGGTAGAAGTCCGCGATCACCTCGATGCGCGTCGAGGCGATCATCGAGGTCAGATACTCGACCGTCGCAGCCGGCACATCGTTGCTGCCGAAGCTGAGTTTGCGCGTCGCGACCCAGGCGAGGTCGGTGCCGATAGCGCGTCCGCGCTCGATGAGGTCGGCCTGACGACGCGCACCTCGCAGCAGCAACGGCAGCAGTGGGCCCTTGATCCGCGCGAGCAGTGCGGGCAGCCCGAGCGTCACCGACGCCATTTCGCCGGCTGAGGTCGAGATCAGTGCAACACCCGCCACGCGAGGCGCGACACCCCGGCCGCCCGCAGCCTCGAACAGCTCCGGATGGCTGTCGGCGAGCGCCAGGATCGTCATGCCGCCCATCGAGTGCCCGACCAGGACGACTTGTCCTTGCGGTGCGAGTGTTTCGAGCAGCGTGTAGAGATCCTGACCGAGTTGGTCGATGCTGGCGTGCTTGGGGTCGCCCTTCTCGGAACGGCCGTGCGAGCGCTGGTCGAAGAAGATCAGCCGGACGCGATCGCCGAAGTGCGCCTGCAGCGCCTGGCGTTGGAAATGGAATGACCGCAGATTGAGCGTGTAGCCATGGATGAACACCACGGTCAGCGAAGCGTCCGACGGGCCCACTTCCTCGTAGTACAGGCCGGTTCCGTCCTCGACCACGACGGTGCCGTGCCGGTCTGCCGGCAGCGACTCGAACGGGCTGGGCTCGGCGCCACTCGCCCGCCGGCGCGCGGAAGCCCTGCGCTCGACGACGAAAGCTGCCGCTGCGGCCGCCGCGGCAGCGCCGGTGACGACGCCGCCGACGACGCCCGTTCTGCGCTTCACGAATCGCCACCGACGTAGATGCGCTCGACGCGTGGCCCGATGCGCGTCACGACCTCGTAGTGGATGGTGCCGAGCACATCCGCCCAGTCCTGCGCGGTAGGTTCGCCGTCCCGGCCGGCACCGAACAGCACCGCGAGGTCGCCGGCCCGCACCTCGTCGTCGCCCACGTCGACGACGAACTGATCCATGCAGACCCGTCCGCTGACGCGGTAACGGCGGCCGTTGATGGCAACCGGCCCCACATTGGTTGCGTTGCGCGGCACGCCGTCGGCATACCCGAGCGGCACGAGGGCCAGCGTCGTCTCACGCTCGGTGATGTACGCGTGGCCGTAGGAGACGCCCTCGCCGGCATCGACCCGCTTGGCCAGTGCGAGTTGCGCCTGCACGGTCATCGCCGGAGTCAGGCCGAAATCGCCTTGTTGCGGTACCGGGGAGAGCCCGTACACGGCCACGCCGGGCCGGACGAGGTCGAAATGCGCCTCGGGCAGAGTGACCGTGGCCGCCGAGTTGGCCAGATGGCGAACCTGCGGAGTCAGGCCAAGACGCTCAGCTACCTCCAGCGCGTCACCGAACCGGGCGATCTGGCGGGCGATCGTCGGATGGCCGGGCTCGTCGGCGTAGGCGAGGTGGCTCCACACGCCGACCGCCTCGACGTCGCCCGCGGCCTGCGCTTTCACCGTGGCCACGACGAGATCAGGCCAGTCGGCGGCACCGCTTCCGTTGCGCGAGAGCCCGGTGTCGATCTTCAGGTGGACGCGGGCCGTTGTCGCGATCTCGCGGGCCGCGCTGACCACGGCGTCCAGGGACCACTGGCTGCTGACGCTCAGGTCGATGCCGACGCCGATCGCGGACCGGACGGTGGCTGACTCCTGCGGCGTCCAGAGCCAGGCGAGCACCCGGGCGGTGATGCCGGCCCTGCGCAACGCAAGCGCCTCGTCGGCGATGGCGACGCCGAGCCAGGTGGCGCCACCGGAAAGCGCGGCCCGGGCCGCAGGCAGCAGGCCGTGTCCGTAGGCATCTGCCTTGACGACCGCCATGACCTCGGCGGACGTACCAGCCTTCAGCTTGGCCACATTGGTGCGGATCGCATCGAGATCGACGACAGCTTCGGTTCGGAGCACGCCGCCCAGTCTGTCAAATGCTCAGCCGACGAAGGGAGCGACGAACACACAGGGCACCGGACGCGGGTGCGCGGGATCGAGCGAATTGAGCACGTCCGCGGCGGCAACCGGGTCGGCGGCGATCGCGAGATGCTCGGCGAAGTCCAGTGGGCATTGGTCCTGGACGGTGATGTTGTGCATGCCGGGTTCAATGCCACTGGTGTATGGGACGACGAGTTCGTCGTACCGGGTGACGATGTTGGTGTAGCTGACACCAGGCACCGCCACGCCTCCGGCGCGCAAGGTGGCGTAGAAGTCAGACCCGGCCAGCAACTGCGTGCACGCGGCGCACACGGGGTTGACGACGCCGTCGATCACCGGCCGGAAGCCGAGGATCTTCGAGAACTGGTACAGCGTGGCCAGACCCGCCGGATTGGTGCCGTGCCATATCGGCGCGAGCGAAACGTACTTGCCGACTTTTGCTGCCCCGCCGAGGAATTTCAGGAAGTAGTCGGGCATCTGGGTGCCTTCGGAGTGGCCGAGGATGTCGACCTTCGCAGCCCCGGTGGCGGCAAGGACGCGGTCGACGAACGCCACGAGCTCGGCGGCGCTCACCGGCATCGGTTCGAGTCCGCCGATCTGGTCGAGCGGTACCGGCGGGCCGGGCGCCACCCCGTAGGTGAGCGCGTAGACGCAATAGCCGTTGTTGGCGAGCAGCGGGGAGAAGGTCTGCCAGTTGTCGTTGCGGTTGGCGGTGAGTCCGTGCACGAGGACCACCGGGTCCGGATGCGCGGTGGTGGGCCGGCAACGCCAGTCGTTCGCGCCGGGTGGTGTGGCGTTGAAGTCGAGCGCAGCGGGGATGGCTGCGGCAAACGTGTACGGCACCCGGTAATGCGTCGCCGCCCGAGCCGTGCCATTCGATGCGGCCACGATGCTGATCCCGGCAAGGAACACTGCGGTTGATATCAGCCAATGTCGCACTACAACCTCCTTGCCCGATTCCGATGTCGTGAGGTTAGTCCTACTGATGCTGATTCAGTAGATAGAAGTCGCCGCGACGTTGCCCGATTTGACTCTGCCCAACTGCGTAACGACAGCGTAAAGTCCGCACGTCACGGCAGGCGCAGCGGCCATCGGGGGCGAAGCGCTGGCCTGTCCGCGACCGATTCGGGGGAATCGATCATGCGCGTTTCGCGCCTGCAAGCACGCCGGGTTCGCGCAATCGTGACGGTGACGGGGCTTGTCGTCGGCTACCTGCTCGTCACCTCGAGCAGTGCGCGTGCAGTCGTCACGCCCACCTTCGTCCAGCAGGTGAACACCCACCAGTCCAACAAGGCCAGCGTCGCCCTGACCCTGCCGGGCGCCCTCGGCGCCGGCAACCGGCTCGTCGTCGAGGTCGGCGTGTGGAGTTCGGGCCAGGCGACGGCAAGCACTGTCACCGATGCGGCCGGCGACGTGTTCACCCGGCTGCTGCACTTCACGGCTGCCGACCACACCGAGATGTCGGTATGGACCGCGCCGGTCACCTCCGGCGCCGGCGCCAAGCCGGCGATCACCGTCAAGCCGACGGCAACGGCGGATGTCGGCGCGGTGGCCCTCGAATACTCCGGCATCTCGTCAGTGGCGGGCACCGGCTCGGTCGACCAGACGGCACAGGCCAGCGGCCACACTTCGGCGGCGGCAACCGTCTCGTCGAGCGCCACGCCCGCGGCCCGAAACGACAACGAGATCGCGGTGGGCTTCTACTTCGACTCGGGCTTCGGCGACACGCTCACCGCAGGAACGGGCTTTACCAGCAGGGCGAATGTCGCGCCGACCGGCGACGCGGAACTGCTGGTCGAGGACCGGCCGGTGTCGACGGGCGCGGTGCCCGCCGCGACGTTCGGCACCGGCGCGAACACCTACTGGCTGGCCGCCGCTGTCGTGTTCCAGTCAGCAACCCAGAGCCCGCCCGACCCGCCGACAAACGTCACCGCCACGCCGGGTGACGCCAGCGCGACCGTGTCGTGGAGCGCCGCCCCCAACGGCGGTAGCCCGATAACCAGCTACACGATCGCCGCCTACATGGACGCCACCCTGCAGACGTCGATCACGCTGGTGGGCAGCCCGCCCGCGACCACGACGACGTTCAGCGGGCTGATGAACGGCATGACGTACACGTTCACGGTGACGGCCACCAACGGCATCGGCACGAGCGCGGCATCAGCACCGTCCAATGCGATCACGCCCTCGCCGAACCCTGGCGGCACGTGGTCGGCCCTGCAGACGTGGCCGATCATGACCGTCGCCACGCATCTGCTGCACGACGGCCAGGTCGTCGCGTGGGACGGCTGGCAGCAGCCCGAGCCGTCGGTGTACGGCGATCCGACCAACCCGGCGGGCCTACGCACCGTCAACGCCCCCGACAGCGTGTTCTGCGACGGTGCGGCCGACCTGCCCGACGGCAGGCTGCTCGTGGTCGGCGGGTACGGCGGGCTCTCGACCGGCCAGCTCGGCATCGTCGACACCAACATCTTCGACCCCGCGACCGACTCGTGGACGCGGGTCGCGAACATGCACAGCCCGCGCTGGTACCCGACCGTCACCGAACTCGCCGACGGGCGCTACGTCGCGATCAGCGGCAACTCCACCAACAGCAGCACCTGGGCCGACACCCCCGAGGTGTACGACCCGGCGACGAACGTCTGGACGACGCTGCCCAACGTGAACACCTCGCAGGTACACGAGGTCGAGTACCCGGAAAGCTACGAGGTGCCCAGCGGCAACGTCTTCGTGATCGGCCCCGAGGAGGACAACTCCCACCTGCTCAACGTCAATCAGCAGACGTGGACCTCGACCGGATCGGCCGGTTTCTTCAACGGCTCGTCGGTCATGTACCGGCCCGGCAAGGTCCTTTACAGCGGTGGCGCCGACCTGATCGACACGGCGACCCCGGCTCACAACAACACGGCCGTGATCGACCTGAACGCCCCGTCGCCGGCCTGGCGCGCCACGGCACCCATGGCGAACGCACGGATCTACCACACCCTGACGATGCTCGCCGACGGCACGGTGCTCTCGGTCGGCGGCGCGAACACGAGCAATCAGTCGGTGATCACGACCGGCGTGCTGCCGACCGAGATCTGGCATCCGGACACCGAGACGTGGACGAGCGCGGCACCGATCGCGGCCTCGCGCAACTACCACTCGACGGCGATCCTGCTGCCAGACGGCCGGGTGATGGTCAGCGGCGGCGGCCACCCGTTCGGCATGCAGGACGCCGCCCAGTTCTCCAGTCAGATCTACTCGCCCACCTACCTCTCGCAGGGCTCCCGGCCGACGATCAGTTCCGCCCCCGCGGCGGCCACCTACGGCTCCAGCTTCTCGGTCGACACTCCTGACGCGGCCGGGATCACTGCCGTCAACCTCGTCTCGCTGGGCGCCGACACGCACCAGATCGACATGAACCAGCACTTCGTCCCGCTGAACTTCACGACCAGCGGTGGGGCACTGAACGTCACGGCGCCGGCGTCGGGCACGATCGCCCCGCCCGGGTACTACATGCTGTTCATCCTCAAGGACGGCGTCCCGTCCGTGGCGAAGATGATCCAGGTCGGGCCGTCGCAGGCCCAGACCGCGCCGGGCACCCCGACGAACGTGACCGCGACGGCCGGCAACGGCGCGGCCAGCGTGGCCTGGACCGCCCCGCCCAATGGCAACAGCCCGATCACCCGATACACGGTGACCCCATACGTCAACGGCGTGGCTCAGTTCCCGACGACGGTGAGCGGCAGCCCACCGGCCACTGTCGCCACGATCGACGCATTGACCAACGGCACCTCGTACACCTTCACGGTGTCAGCGACGAATTCGGTCGGCACCAGCGCCGAATCGCCCCCGTCCAACCCGGTCACGCCGAGCAGCAGCCCCGCACCGGCATTCCTGCAACAGGTGGGGAAGGACGCGACCGGCGTCAGCAGCCTGGCGGTCACGCCGCCGTCGCCGATCGGCTCCGGCAACCGGCTCGTCGTGGAGGTCGGCGTGTGGAACTCTGCCGGGGCCACCGCGGGCACGGTCACCGACTCAGCGGGCAACGCCTACACGAAGATCACGAACTTCAAGGCGTCCGACGGCACCGAGATGAGCCTGTGGACGGCGCCGGTGACAGCCGGTGCCGGCACCCGGCCGACCATTACCGCCACGCCCACCTCGGCCGCCGACGTGGGCATGACCGTCATGGAGTACTCCGGCCTGTCGGCCGCGTCCGGGTCGGGCGCTGTCGACGTGCAAGCCCACGCCACCGGAAAGACGAGCGCAGCCGCCACCGTCCAGTCCGGGCCCACGCCTGCCACCACCGGCAGCGGCGAGTTGGCGCTCGGCTTCTACGCCGACTCCGGCTACGGCACCAGGCCGAGCGTCGGCAGCGGATGGACGGCACGCGCGAACGTCTCGCCGCACAGCGACATGGACCTGTTCACCGAGGACCGGCCGGTGGGCGCCGGCGCCACGCCGAGCGCCACTTTCGGTACCGGAGCCAACACGGTGTGGCTCGGCGCCATCGCGGTGTTCAAGGCAGGTACCGCCACGCCGCCGACGGCCCCGCTGGCGCCGACGAACGTGACCGCCGCGCCGGGCAACGGCGCCGCGACCGTCTCGTGGACCGCACCGGCCAACGGTGGCAGCCCGATCACGAGCTACACGGTAACGCCGTACCTGGGGTCGGTGGCCCAGCCGGCCACGACCGTCACCGGCTCGCCACCGGCGACCACAGCGACGATCAGTGGACTGCAGAACGGCGCCTCCTACACCTTCACGGTCGCGGCGACGAATGCGATCGGCACCGGGCCGCCGTCGTCCGCCTCGAACTCGGTGGTGCCGACGACGGTCGTGCCGCCGGCCTTCGTGTCGCAGGTCGGCGCGCAGTCCGCCAATCAGAAGACGATCACCGTCACGCCCTCCGCGAATCTCACGAGCGGTAGCAGGCTGATCGTCGAGGTGGGCTCGTGGAGTTCGGCGCACGCCACCGCGGCATCGGTCACCGACGCGGCAGGCGACACGTTCACCAAGCTGCTGAGCTTCACCGCGGCAGACGGCACCGAGATGAGCATCTGGAGTGCGCCGGTGACCGCCGGGGGCGGGACGCGCCCGGCCATCACCGCAACCGCGACGGCGACCACAGACATCGGCATCGTCGCCCTCAACTACACCGGCCTGGCCGCGGCGTCACCGGTGGACGTGTCCGCGCACGCGACCGGAACCACGACCACTGCGCGCGCGGTGAGTTCGGGTTCGACACCGGCGACCACCGCCGCCAACGAACTGGCGCTCGGGTTCTACGCGGACTCCGGCTTCGGCAATACCCTCACGCCCGATCCCGGCTACGCCCAGCGCGCCAACGTCTCACCGAACGGCCAGATGGATCTGCTCGTCGAGGATCTGCCCGTATCGACCGGAGCAACACCGGCCGCCACCATCGGGACGGGCGCGAGCACCGTGTGGCTGGCTGCGACGGTGGTCTTCAAGGCCGCGTAGCGCAACACTGTCGCGATGGCGCAACCGTTCAGTGCGTCGCTGCTGCGCAGTCGCGAAGGCGAGCAGCGAGTCACCAACGTCGAATTGTTCTTCGACCTCGTGTACGTGTTCGCAGTGACGCAACTGTCACATCATCTGCTCGAACACGCGACGGTCGAAGGCTTCCTGCAGATGCTGTTGCTGCTGGCCATCGTCTGGCTCGGCTGGGCCTACACGATGTGGGTCACCAACTGGTTCGATCCGGACCGGCTGCCGGTACGGGCGATGCTCGTCGTGCTGATGCTCGTGAGCCTGGTCCTGTCGATCGGCCTGCCCGAGGCGTTCGGCCACCGCGGCATGCTGGTCGCCGGCGCGTACGTCGCGATGCAGGTCGGCCGGACGATCTTCGTCATACTCGCGGTTCCCGGCTGGGCCCTGCGGCGCAACTTCGAGCGAGTGCTGGTCTGGTGCGTGGCCAGCGGTGTGTTCTACCTGCTCGGCGCGTTGGCTCACGGGCACGCCCGGGAACTGCTGTGGCTGCTCGGCATCGCCATCGACCTCGGCGGCGCCGCGGTCGGCTTCTACACGCCAGGCCTCGGCCGGTCACATACGAGCGAGTGGACGATCGAGGGCTCGCACATGGCCGAGCGCTGCCAGCTGTTCATGATCATTGCGCTGGGCGAATCGATCGTGGTGATCGGCTCGACCCTGTCGGACCTGCATCCGATCGCGGGCGCGCAGATCGCGGCTTTCGCCACCGCCTTCGCCGGCAGCGTTGCACTGTGGTGGGTCTACTTCGATCGGAGCGCGTCCGACGCGGCGCGAATCGTCGCCGGCTCCGACGATCCCGGGCGGCTCGGCACCGAGGCCTACCACTGGATCCATCCGGTGATGATCGCCGGCATCATCGTCGCCGCAGCCGCCGACGAGCGGGTGCTGGAACATCCGGGCGCGCACGCCGAGACGTCCACCGCCTGGATGGTGCTCGGCGGCGCGGCGCTCTTCCTGGCCGGTCACGCGGCGTTCAAGGCGATCGTCTGGCGGGTCGCGCCCTGGAGCCGGCTGGCCGCCATCACCGTGCTGGCCTTGCTGCTGATCGTCGCCAGGCACATACCTGCGCTGGCGCTCGGCATCATCGCCGTGCTCGTGGTCGCGTCCGTTGCCGTGGCCGATCGGCTGCTGCATCCCGAACAGAGTGCGATCGCTGCAGGCTAGCCGTTGAGTGGTGCGTTATAACGCACCACTCAACACGTCAGGCGCCTAGACGCCCTCACCGACAACCTGGTACGCCGCCCGCAGCGAATCGAGGACGTCGGCCGACGTGGACGGCCCGTCCGCTGCTGCCAACTGGCCGGCGACACCGTGCAGGTAGGCCCCCGCCGCGGCCGCGAGACCTGCCGGCAGACCGGCAGCCAGCAGCGACCCCACCAGACCGCTGAGCACATCGCCGCTTCCGGCGCTCGCCAGCCACGGTGTGCCGGTCGGATTCGCGAATGCGCGGCCGTCCGGTTCGGCGACGACTGTCGCATTTCCCTTGAGCAGCAGGGTAACTCCCAGGTCGGCGGCCGCTCGCCGAGCCGATGCGAGGCGGTCGGCCGCGGGCTCGCCGGCGATCCGCGCGAACTCGCGATCGTGCGGAGTGAGCACGGTCGGCGCCCGGCGCTCGCGCACGAGATGCGGCGCGCGGGCCAACAGCGTGATGCCGTCGGCGTCGACGATGACCGGCAGGTCGCTACGCAGCACGTCGGTGAGCAGGCTCATCGCGGCGTCGTCGGTGCCAAGGCCAGGTCCGATCACCCAGGCCTGGACGCGGACATCCCGCGGGCGGGCCTCTGCCTGAACGACCACCTCGGGGTAGCGGGCGCGTATGCCGTCCGGGGCCAGCCCGAGGTAGCGGACCATGCCCGCCCCACCGCACAGCGCAGCCCCCGTGGCCAGGACGCCGGCGCCCGGGTAGGACGGCGACCCGGCAAGCACCCCGACCACGCCACGCGTGTACTTGTCGTCGGACGCGACGGGCGTGCGCAGTAGCCCCGCCACGTCTCGCGCCTCGAGGACGAACGTGCGCGCCGGAGGCAACAGCGGAGCCAACCCGATGTCGACGAGCCGGATCTCGCCCGCGCTCCACGCGCCGGGCCCGCTCACCAGACCGGGCTTGAGCGCGCCGAAGGTCACCGTCGTATCAGCCCGGACGGAGTGCTCGCCGACCGCTCCGGTGTCGGCATCGACCCCGGAGGGGAGGTCGACGGCGACGGTCCGCTTGCTGCGCGCGGCGTCGGCGAATTCGACGGCCAGGCCGCGCAGGCCGCCCCGCCCACCGATTCCGAGCAGGCCGTCGATCACGAGATCGGCCGAGCCGATCACCGCCGAAGCGTCCACTGTGGACGCCACGAGGCCGCCCGCGCTGACGAAGGCACCGAGCCCGCCACGATGCACGCGCTCTCGATCGGAGAGCACGGCATGCACCCGGGCGCCCCGGCGCGCGAGCCGCGCTCCGGCGTGCAGTGCATCGCCGCCGTTCGAGCCGCTGCCGACGAGCAGCACCACCGAGGACCCGTAGATCTTGCCGAGCATCCGTCCACAGTGGACGGACAGCGCATGGGCGGCGCGCTGCATCAGCGCCCCCTCGGGTAGCCGGGCCATGAGCGCCGACTCGGCGGCCCGCACGTCGTCGACGGGCCAGACGCCGCGCACGTCAGTTCCCTTCCGCGATGACCGTCGCCGACGCGATTCCGCCGTCGTGCGAGAGCGACACGTGCCAGTGCGTGACACCGAGTTGGGCAGCGCGCTCAGCGACCGTGCCACGGACCTGAAGCAACGGGCGACCGTCGGGGTCGGTGCATATCTCGGCGTCGGACCACAGCATGCCGCCGGGCGCGCCGAGCGCCTTGGCGAGCGCCTCCTTCGCGGCGAAGCGCGCGGCAAGAGACTCGGCGGTGCGCGCAACCCCGTGGTGGGTCACCAGCTCGGCGGCCGTGAACAGCCGCGTGGCGAGCGTCGGAGTGCGCTGCAGCGCCTGTGCAAAGCGGTCGACCGGCACCACGTCGATGCCGACACCGATGATCACGCTGTCGGCGAGCCGGTCGTACCGGGCGGGGCGTAGTCGGACAGATGGCCGGGGAAAGCGGACACGTCCGGGTTGAGGTAGGCGGCGGCGTTGTTGACCGCTGTCGCGACCTCGCCGAATCCTGTCGCGATGAGCCGTACCTTGCCCTCGTAGTCGACGATGTCGCCCGCGGCGTAGACGCCGGGCACCGACGTCGCGCCCTTCGTGTCGACGGCGATGTGCCGCTTGCCGACGATCTCGATACCCCATTCGAGCAGCGGTCCGAGGTTGGCCGTGAAGCCGAGCGCCGCGACGAGCTTGTCGCAGGGCAGTGACTTGACCTCGCCGGCGACTGTCACCTGCGCCTCGAAGAGGGCGGGGCTGCCCAGCAGGCCGGCAATCCGGGCGTCGGTGAGAATCTGCACGGACGAATCCTTGAGCAGTTCGACCGAATGCGGGTGCGCCCGGAACTGCGCGCGGCGATGCACCAGAGTTACCGATTTGGCGATCGGCTCGAGCATCATCGCCCAGTCCAGCGCGGAGTCGCCGCCGCCGACGACGACCACGTTGAGCCCCTCGTAGGCGGCGGGGTCGGGAACGAAGTGCACTACGCCGCGCCCGACGAACTCCTGCCCGGCGGGCAGCGGCCGCGGCGTGAAGGTGCCGATGCCGCCCGTTATGACGATCGCCCGCGTCTCGATCCGGATGCCGTTCGACGTCGTGACCGCGAATGTGCCGTCGCCGCGCTCGAGGCCCACGGCCTGGTGGCCGAGGACGTAGTCGGGGTCGAACGGAGCCGCCTGCGCGACGAGCTGATCGACAAGCTCACGGCCGCGGATCGCCGGGAATCCGGCCACGTCGAAGATCGCCTTCTCCGGGTACATGGCGGTGATCTGACCGCCGGGCTCCTCGAGCGAGTCGAGAACCGCGGTCTTCAGCGTTCGCACGCCCGCGTAGTACGCCCCGAACAGCCCAACCGGCCCGGCGCCCACGATGACCAGATCAACCGACTTGGTAGTGCCACCATCCGTCACACATCCCATCCTGACGGATGCCAGGGAGCCCGTCGAGCGAGCGTGTGCACGAGCACCCATCGGGAAGCCCTGCCGGGGCGGCAGATCGCTTTATTCCACGGTGACGGATTTGGCGAGATTTCGTGGCTTGTCGACGTCGTAACCGCGGGACTGGGCGATCTCGGCCGCCAGCACCTGCATCGGAACGGTGGTCACGAACGGGGAGAGCAGGGTCGCCACGGCGGGCACTTCGATCAGATGCGCGGCATGGGGACGCACCGTGCGGTCGCCCTCCTCGGCAATCACGATCGTGCGCGCGCCGCGGGCCTTGATCTCGGCGATGTTCGACAGCATCTTCTGATGCAGCAACGGCCGCCCGATGGGTGAGGGCATGATGACCACGACGGGCAATCCGTCCTCGATCAGGGCGATCGGGCCATGCTTGAGCTCGCCGGCCGGAAAGCCCTCGGCGTGCATGTAGGCGAGCTCCTTGAGCTTGAGCGCTCCCTCCAGGGCGACGGGGTACCCGACGTGACGGCCGAGAAAGAGCACCGCCTTCGACAGGGCGATCTCGCGGGCCAGCTCGCGCACCGGCTCGATGACCCGAAGGGTCTGGGCAATCAGCGCCGGCATACCCGCGAGCAGCTCGTACTCGCGCGCGATCTCGTCGTCGTACTTCGTGCCGCGCGCCTGCGCCAGCGCAAGGCCGACCAGCTCGACCGCCGCGACCTGGGCGGCGAACGTCTTGGTGGCCGCAACCCCGATCTCCGGGCCGGCATGGGTGTACAGGACGGCGTCTGACTCGCGGGGGATCTGCGCGCCGTTGGTGTTGCAGATCGCGAGCACCTTCGCCTTCTGCTCGCGCGCATGGCGCACTGCCTCGAGCGTATCGGCGGTCTCGCCGGACTGGCTGATCGCGACGACGAGCGTCTGGCGATCCAGCACCGGGTCGCGGTAGCGAAACTCCGAGGCCATCTCGACCTCGACCGGAACGCGCGTCCAGTGCTCGATCGCGTACTTGGCGATCAGTCCCGCGTGGAAGGCCGTGCCACAGGCGACGACGAACACCTTGTCGACCTCACGCAGGTCCTGCCGGTCGATGCGCTGCTCGTCCAGCACGATCTGGCCGTTGACGAGATGCCCGCGCAACGTCGCGTCGACCGCACTGGGCTGTTCGTCGATCTCCTTGAGCATGAAGTAGTCGAAGCCGCCCTTCTCGGCGGCGGTGAGGTCCCAGTCGATGTGGAATTGCTTGCCCTCGACGGGGTTACCGGCGAAGTCGGTGATCGCGAAGCTGTCGCGGTGGATCTCGACGACCTGATCCTGACCGAGCTCGATGGCGTCGCGGGTGTAAGCGATGAAAGCGGCGACATCGCTGCCGATGAACATCTCGCCGTCGCCGACTCCTACGACCAGCGGCGAGTTTCGCCGCGCGGCGACGACCACGCCGGGCTCGTCACGATCGACCAGCACGAGGGTGAACGCACCGGCAAGGCGCCGGCAGACTGCACGAAGCGCGTCGGCGAGCCCGCCGCCCTGCTCGTGCAACTGCTTGGCGACGAGATGGGCCACGACCTCGGTATCGGTGTCGCTTGCGAACTCGACGCCGTCTGCCTCCAGTCCGGTCCGCAATTCGCTGAAATTCTCGATGATGCCGTTGTGGACGACCGCGATCCGTCCGGACGCGTCTGCGTGCGGATGGGCATTTCGGTCAGTCGGGGCACCGTGCGTGGCCCACCGGGTATGCCCCATGCCGGTCGTGCCGGTGATCTGATGGCCGGCCAGTTCCTTGTCGAGATTCTCGATCCGACCGGCCTTCTTCGCGATCTGCAACGCGCGGGCGTCGCCGATTATCGCGACTCCGGTCGAGTCGTACCCGCGATATTCGAGGCGACGCAGACCCTCGACGACGACGTCGAGCGCCTGCCTCGGACCGACGTATCCCACGATGCCGCACACGCCTAGCAGCGTACGGTAGCCGACCGCGTCCGACGCCGAGTTGAGTTCCACACGAATCGGGCCAGACCCCGTGATCGCGTGGTAGACGAGACGTGTGGATGACGACGCTCGCACCGCCTGGACACAGCCCGGCGCCCATGAGATCGCGCCGGGGTCGGGCGTCTACCGGCTGCCACTCCCCTTGCCGAACGACGGTCTGCGCGCCGTCAACGTCTACGTGATCCGCGACGGCGACCAGGTCGTGCTGATCGACAGCGGATGGGCGCTCGCCGACAGCGAGGCACTGCTGGTCAAGTCGCTCGACGACATCGGCTTCGGCCTGGCCGACGTACGCGAATTCCTCGTCACGCACGTGCACCGCGACCATTACACCCAGGCGATCGCCATTCGCCGCGCACACGGGACGCCCGTCGCACTCGGCGAGGGAGAGCGGCCGGCGATCGAGGCGATCCAGCGCACCATCGCCGCCGGGACACCCCAGCCGATGGATCACCTGCACCGAGCCGGTGCGGACGTCCTGCTCGCGGCGTTGCAGCAGTTCCACGGGGATCGGTCTGACCGCCTCAACTGGGAATCACCGGATCGCTGGCTCGCGACCGGGACCGAATTGCCGCTACACACCCGTACCCTGCGCGTGATCGCGACGCCCGGGCACACGCAGGGGCACGTCGTATTTCTCGACGAGACCGCCGGAAACCTGTTCGCCGGCGATCACGTGCTGCCGCAGATCACCCCGTCGATCGGGCTCGAACCGGTGCAAGCCGAGTCGCCCCTGCGCGACTACCTCGAATCACTACGCCTGATGCGATCCTTGCCCGACGCGCGCTTGCTGCCGGCACACGGACCCGTCGCCCCGAGCGTGCACGCGCGGGTCGACGAACTGCTCGACCACCACGAGGCCCGCCTCACCGCGACCGCCAAGGCCGTCGAAGTGGGTGCCTCGACCGCGTACGAAGCCGCCCGCGTGCTGCGCTGGACGCGTCGCGAGCAAGACTTCGCCGACCTCGACCTGTTCAACCAGGTGCTCGCGGTGCAGGAAACACTCGCCCACCTCGACGTCCTCGTCGAGCGCTCCTGGCTCACCGTCGAGACAGCGGCCGACGGTGTGGCCCACTACCGCATGGACTGACCGCGACTACGGGCTCGGGCCCGGGCTGGTGGGCGAGCCGGACGCTGTGCCAGGTGAACTCGTGGTCGGGCCCGGCGTAGGGCTCGGCGTCGTCGTGGCCGTCGACGAATCGGTCGGAGCCGGGGTCGGACTCGGACTTGGACTCGCACTCGACGATGTCGACGGCGCGGTCGGGCGTGATGTTGTTGCCGGCGTGGTCGCTGTGCCGGACGCCGTCGAGGCCGGATGCCGAGTCGGGGGCGCGGGAGGTTCGGTGGCACCGCCGCCCCCACCGAACAGGCTGGTGCCGTGGCCGGACCGGTCGTGCACGATGTTGGAAAGTGGCCGTCCTGCGGCCAATTCGATGCCGGTGACGATGCCCGCAACGACCAGGAACAGGCCGAGGGCGGCCAGGGCGGCGTGCTGCCAGGCGACGGCGCGGGGCGGCCGTGCCATGGTGTCGGGCTTCGGGGCAACCTCGCCGGGCGGCTGCGCGATCGAGATGGGCACCACGCCGCGCACCCGCGCCCCGGTGCGCTGGATCGAATGGCTGTAGACCGCGTTGCCCACGACGGTGACGACGCTGGCCAGGGCCGCACCGATCACGGTGCCGCTCACTCCGAAATAGGAAGCCGCGAATGTCGCGGTGATCGCCGCCAGCGCGCTGGCCACGACTTGGGTAATTGAGAGTCGCGGCCGTGATTTATCGGTTTTGTCTTCGTTGGACGGGGAAATCTCGGTAGAACTCATCGGTAGCTGATTGTGTGCGACGCTGCCCGTCGCGTCCCAATCGAGCTCAAGGGCTGCTCAGTTCGAGTCAGTTCGAGTCAGTTCGACGCGACGACCGCCGCCACCCGCTGGGCGATCTCGTCGGCCCGCTGCTGGGTTGCGGCCTCGACCATCACCCGCACCAGCTGCTCGGTGCCCGATGGGCGCAGCAGGATCCGGCCGGTGTCGCCGAGCTCGGCCTCGGCGTGGCGCACGGCGTGCACAACGTCCGCGGACGCGCACGCGGCCCGCCGGTCGGTGACCGGCACATTGATGAGCACCTGGGGCAGTCGCCGCACCACCGAAGCGAGTTCGGCGAGCGGCTTTGCGGTACTCGCCATGCAGGCCATGACGTGCAGCGCAGTGAGCAGGCCGTCGCCGGTGGTGGCCGAATCGGTGTAGATGACGTGCCCGCTCTGCTCGCCGCCGAACGAGAGCCCACGCGCGCGCAGTGCGTCGAGCACGTAGCGGTCACCGACCGTGGTGGTGACGACCTCGATGCCGGCATCGCGCATCGCGTGGTGGAAGCCGAGATTGCTCATGACGGTGACGACGACCGTGTTCTCGCGCAGCCGGCCGGCCGCGTGCATCTCCAGTGCGCTGATCGCCAGGATCTGGTCGCCGTCGACGGTCTGGCCGCTGGCATCGACGGCCAGGCACCGGTCGGCGTCGCCGTCGTGGGCGATGCCGAGATCAGCGCCTTCGGTCACGACGCACTTGGCCAGCGCCTCGATGTGGGTCGAGCCCACGCCGTCGTTGATGTTCAGGCCGTCCGGGTCGGCCCCGATCGTGGTGACGAGGGCACCGGCGCGCCGGTAGGCCTCCGGCGCCACGGCTGAGGCCGCTCCGTGCGCACAGTCGACGACCACGCGCAGGCCGTCGAGGCGGGTCGGTACCGCCGAGAGCAGGTGGGAGATGTAGCGCTCGCCCGCGTCGGGGGCGTCGCGGACCCGCCCGATCGCCGCGCCCGTCGGACGTCCGGCGAGCGGCCCGGCCTCGACGGTCGCTTCGATCTCGGCCTCGATGTCGTCCGGCAGCTTCTCGCCGCCACGGGCGAACAGCTTGACGCCGTTGTCGGGCATCGGGTTGTGGCTGGCAGAGAGCACCACCCCGAGATCGGCACCGAATTCTGCGGTGAGGAAGGCCACCGCCGGGGTCGGCAGCACGCCGACCCGCACAACGTCCGCCCCTGCGGACGTCAGCCCCGCGACGGTGGCCGCCTCGAGCATCTCGCCGCTTGCCCGCGAATCGCGTCCGACGACGGCGAGCGGACGATGGGACGGGTCGTGGCCGATGAGCACCCGGGCCGCTGCGGCGGACAACGCCAGTGCGAGCTCAGGCGTCAGATCGCCGTTCGCGAGGCCGCGAACACCGTCCGTGCCGAAGTAGCGGCCCACCGAGGCGAGTCAGCGCTTGGAGTACTGGGGAGCCTTGCGAGCCTTCTTCAGGCCGTACTTCTTGCGCTCCTTGACCCGTGGGTCGCGGGTCAGGAAGCCCGCCTTCTTCAGGGCCGGACGGTCGTCGGGCTCGATGCCGATCAGCGCCCGGGCGATCGCGAGGCGCAAGGCGCCCGCCTGCCCGGTGACGCCGCCGCCACGCAGCGAGGCGATGACGTCGTACTGACCGTCCTTCTCGAGCGTCACGAACGGCTCACGGATGAGCTGCTGGTGCATCTTGTTCGGGAAGTAGCCCTCGAGGGTGCGGCCGTTCAGCTTGAAATCGCCGCTGCCCGGAACGAGCCGGACCCGGACGATGGCCTCCTTGCGGCGGCCGACAACTGGGGCGGTCACCGCATGCCTCGCAGGAGCGGGAGCACGGTGCGTGAAGTGGTCGGGTGGATCATTGGGCAACCTGCTTGATCTCGAAGGGCTGAGGCTTCTGGGCGGCGTGCGGGTGCTCGGGGCCCGCGTAGACCTTGAGCTTCTTGAGCTGCTTACGGCCCAGCGTGTTCTTCGGCAGCATGCCCCGCACGGCGAGTTCAACGACCCGCTCGGGCTTGCTTTCGAGCAGTTCGCCGACGGTGCGCTTCGACAGGCCGCCCGGGTAGCCCGAGTGGCGGTAGCGGTACTCGTCGCGCTTGGCGCCCGATATGGCGACCTTCTCCGCGTTCACGATCACGACGAAGTCGCCGGTGTCGACGTGCCGTGCGTACTTCGGCTTGTGCTTGCCACGCAGCAGCTGCGCCGCGTGGCTGGCCAGCCGGCCGAGCACAACGTCGTTGGCGTCGATGACATGCCAAACGCGGGTGACCTCGCCTGGCTTGGGGGTGTAGGTAGGCACGAGCCTGCTCATCTCTAGTCGGACTTCACGGCGCTGCTGATCATCAGACAGCGCCGCTCCCACGGTCTCTCGTCGGATGATCGACGGGCAACCCCGGGACATGGCCGGTGGTGCGCGGAACCGAACGGCCCCACGCACCAGCACGCCACCATACCGGCGCCCCCGCCGGTAACCAAATCGGGCACCCGCTCACGTCTGGATCTTGTGCAGACGCGCCGTACCCGCTGGGCGCGTCTGCACAAGATCGCCGGATATCAGGTGGTCCTGGCGGTGCCGGCGGTCTTGCCAAGGCTCCAGTACGCGCGCCGCACCGCGAGGCACGCGCGCACGTGCAGCCGGTGCCCGGACGCCAGATCGGCCCGCATCGCCTCGTCCGTACTGGAGGAGACGATGAAGTAGAACCCGGTGAACGCCCCGAGAAAGGCGCTCACCCGCAGCAGCTCGTTCGTCAGGATGTACTGGTGTCCGGCCACCCGCCACGACAGGGCAACTTGAGGCCCGCGCCCCAGCCAGCTCACCATCGCGGTGCGGTCGACGGTCAACACGCCGAGAACGACGAAGAAAGCGGCCACGACGAGCGCGATGACAGTCGCGGTGATGACCTGCGCCAGCACGGAGATCACCACCAGATTCGCGCGCTCGCGCCGGCGCAGGCCCGGTGCCGTCGCCAGGTCGAAGGCCTGATCGGCGAGTTCGCCCCGGACCAGCCGGGCCGGCAGCGCGGCACGCAGGTCGTCAACATCTGCAAATCGCGACAGTTCATCCAGGTCGGGGCGACTCTGGCGAGTGGCGAAGGCAGCCGCGAGCCCCACGAACAGAAGCGTCGTCAGAACCAGCGGCAGCCCGTGCAGCCGGCCGATCGTCTGCCACACCTCGGTGCTGAAGAACGAAAGGGTCAGCGCGACGAGCAGCAGCGGGACGACCTGCAGCATCAGGCTGCCGCGCCGGGTCACGGCCTCGATGAGCGAGCGAACCAGGTAGGCGATCAGCAGGAACGGCCCGGACACCGTGCGCAACACACCGCGCGTCGGCGCGAGAGCCGGTGCGCCGTTACTGCGCAACCACAGTTCCAAGGACGCGGCGAGCGGGTCTGCCGATGGCATCGGGCATTCATACCGCGATTTCAGCGGGCCCGCTCAACGCGCCCCTCGCCGAATACCGGCTCGTCCGACTCATAGACGACGCCATCGGCACCGAAGACCAGGAAGCGGTCGAACGACCGGGCAAACCATCGGTCGTGGGTGACGGCGAGCACCGTTCCGTCGTAGATCTCGAGCGCCTCTTCGAGCGCCTCGGCGCTCAACACGTCGAGGTTGTCGGTGGGTTCGTCGAGCAGGAGCAAGGTGGCCCCGGACAGCTCGAGCAGCAGGATCTGGAACCGTGCCTGCTGCCCGCCCGACAGCGAGCCGAACGTCTGATCCCCTTGCTGCTGCAGGCCATATCGGCGAAGCGCGCCCATCGCCCGCCCGCGATCGACACCCGGACGGCCCACTTCACCGTGCCAGAGCAGGTCGACGGGAGTGCGATCCATCCACTCGGGATGGGTGTGCGTCTGGGCGAACAACCCCGGAACGACTCGGGCGCCGAGCTTCCACTGTCCACTGTGGACGACCGATTCACCCGCCAGTAAACGCAGGAAATGCGACTTGCCGGCACCGTTCGAGCCGAGCACACCGATGCGTTCACCGTAGAAGATCTCCGAATCGAACGGGCGCATCAGGCCGTCGAGTTCGAGTTGCGCGCAGACGACGGCGCGTTTGCCGGTGCGCCCACCGCGCAGGCGCATGCTCACGCGCTCGTCCTCGGGCTTGTCCGGTGGCGGGCCCGCGGCCTCGAACCGCTCCAGACGGGCGGCCATGACGCGGTACTTCTGCGCCATGACCTCGCTGACCTTCGCCTGCTGCTGCAACGTCCGCACGAGGTCCTTGAGGCGCTTGTGCTCCTCCTCCCACCGGCGGCGCAGTTCGGCCATCCGCTCGTGTTTGTGGGCTCTCGCCTCGTGGTACGAGGCGAAACCGCCGCCGTGCACCCAGGTCGTGCCGCCTTCAACGGTGACGATCCGGTCGGCGACCCGGGCCAGCAACTCGCGATCGTGGCTCACGAACAGCACCGTCTTGGGCGTCTCCAGCAGCCGTTCCTCGAGCCATTGCTTGCTCGGGACGTCGAGGTAGTTGTCGGGTTCGTCGAGCAGCAGGACCTCGTCCGGCCCGCGCAGCAGCGCCTCAAGTGCGAGACGCTTCTGCTCCCCGCCGGAGAGAGTGGTCAGTTCCCGGTATTTGCAGCTGTCATAGGGCAATCCGAGCGCGGCGACGGTCACGGTGTCCCACAACACCTCGGCGTCGTAACCGCCTGCGTCGCCCCACTGCGCGAGCGCATGTGCATATGCGAGTTGGGTCTTCTCGTCATCGCGATCCATGAGCACGATCTCGGATGCCTCGAGTTCGTCCCAGGCGTCGCGTATCCGTTGGGGCAGCAGCCCGACGAGGAACTCCTGCACGGTAGTGGCATCGCGCACCGAGCCGATGAACTGGCGCATGACGCCGAGCCCGCCCGAACGCGCGACCGAACCGGACTGCGCGGAGATGTCGCCGGCGATGATGCGCAGCAATGTGGTCTTGCCGGCGCCGTTTGCCCCGACAAGTGCCGCCTTCGCACCCTCGCCGACCCGGAATCCGACCGAGTCCAGCAGGATCCGGCCGTCCGGCAACTGATGGCGCACTCCGCCGACGTCGATGTAGCCCACGATCGGTCAGTGTGCGTGAGGGGGCCCTCGATTGCACGCCGATATCTCCAACGCACGTTGGGAGCGATCACGCGTTAGGGGCAGAATCGGTCAGGTGACGACAACCGAGAGCGACACGAGCGAACTCGCTGCCACCCTGTCGGACGGTGCCGTCATCACCGACCCTGACGTCATGGCTGCCTACCGGCAGGACTGGGCGCGCGATCCGTCGGCCGGGCAGCCGCTCGCCGTCGTTCGCGCCGCGAACACCGACGACGTCGTCGCGACACTTCGCTGGGCCAGCGCACGCAAAGTGCCGGTCGTACCGCGCGGGGCGGGCTCGGGCCTGTCGGGCGGCGCAACCGCCGTCGAGGGCGGCATCGTCCTGTCGCTGGAGAAGATGCGCACAGTCACGATCGATCCGGCCATGCGCGTCGCCGTTGCCCAGCCCGGCGCCCTGAACGCCGAGGTCAAGGCCGCTGCTGCCGAACACGAGCTGTGGTACCCGCCGGACCCGTCGTCCTTCGAGATGTGCTCCATCGGCGGCAACGCCGCCACCAATTCCGGCGGGCTGTGCTGCGTCAAGTACGGCGTCACCACCGACTATGTGCTCGGGATGCAGGTCGTCCTCGCCGACGGCACCGCCGTGCAATTGGGCGGACCCCGCCTCAAGGACAGCGCCGGGTTGTCGCTGACCAAGCTGTTCGTCGGCAGCGAGGGCACGCTCGGCGTCATCACCGAGCTCACGTTGCGGCTGCTTCCCGCGCAGGCACCGGCCTCGACGCTCGTCGCCAGCTTCGCCTCGATCGAGGCCGCCGCCGACGCCGTTCTCGCGATCACCCGCAGGCTGCGCCCGTCCATGCTCGAACTGATGGACAACGCGTCGATCAATGCCGTCGAGGACTACGTCTCGATGGGGCTCGACCGCTCGGCGCAGGCGCTGCTGCTCGCCAGGTCGGATGCGCCGGGCGCGGCCGCCCGCGAGGAGATAGCGGCGATCGAGCAGGCCTGCCAGTCATGTGGTGCAGGCGAACTGTTCACCACCGACGACCCGGACGAGGGCGAGGCATTCGCGGCCGCCCGCCGGGCCGCCTTCCCGGCCCTCGAGCGCAAGGGCGATCTGCTGCTCGAAGACGTCGGAGTGCCCTTGCCCGCACTGCCCGCACTCGTCGGCGGCGTCGAGCAGATCGCGGCGCGGCATCGTGTACTGATCGCCGTGGTGGCGCACGCCGGCGACGGCAACACCCATCCGCTGATCGTCTACAACGCCTCCGACGCCGACGAATCCGCCCGTGCGCGAGTCGCCTTCGGCGAGATCATGGACCTCGCGATCTCGCTGGGCGGAACCATCACCGGCGAGCACGGCGTGGGACGACTCAAGAAGGACTGGCTGCCGGGGTACCTCGGCGCAGATGTCATGGCGCTGACCCGCCGGATCAAGGACGCTCTTGATCCCGACGGCATCCTCAATCCCGGCGCGGTCGTCTGACGCGCGATCTTGTGCAGACCCGCCGGCCGGTAGCGGCGCGTCTGCACAAGATCACAGTTTCAGCGCTAGATTCCCGCCGCGGCGCACACCGCCCGCCGGGTGAGCACCGTGGCCAGGTGATTGCGGTAGTCGGTCTGGCCGGCCAGATCGCTGGGCGGGTGCGTGCCCTCGGCTGCGCTCGCGCTGGCGGCCCGGACGGCATCGACGGACGCATCCGCTCCGGCAAGGGCCGCTTCGACGGCGCCGGCCCGCAGCGGGGTGTTGCCCATATGGGTCAGCCCGACCCTGGCCGCGCTGATCGAGCCGTTCTGGCGCTGCACGGCCGCGGCGACGCCGACGATCGCCCAGGCCTGGGCCACCAGGTTGAACTTCTCGTAGTGCGTCGACCAGCCCTCGCCCAGCTTCGGGATGCGGACCGCGGTCAGGACATCGTCGGGCTGCAACGCGGTGGTCAGGTAGTCGACGAAGAAGTCGCGTGCGTCGATCACCCGCTCACCGGACGCGCTGCGCACGAGCATCTGTGCGTCGAGGGTCAGCGCGATCGTCGGCAGGTCGCCGGCCGGATCGGCATGCGCCAGCGATCCGCCGAACGTACCCAGGTGACGTATCTGCCGGTCGCCGACGGTTGCCGCTGCCTGCGCAAGCAGTGGCGCGTGCTGCTGCACAAGGCGATCGTGGATCACGTCGTCGTGAGTGGTCATCGCACCGATCACGATGGCATCGCTCTCGTCGCGGACGCCGCGCATTTCGTCGACGCGTCCCAGGTCGATCAGCGTCTCGGGACAGGAAAGCCGCATGCGCAACACCGGAAGCAGCGACTGACCCCCGGCAAGCACCTTGCCGTCGTCGCCGGCCGCCGCAACGGCCTGCACCGCTTCGTCCACTGTGGACGGTCGGACGTAGTCGAACGCGGCGGGGATCATCGGGCGCCTCCCTCGTTGATCGCCCGCCACACCCGTTCGGGCGTGCACGGCATCGGTACGTCGGTGACGCCGAAGGGCCGCAGCGCGTCGACGATCGCGTTGACCACCGCCGGGGTGGACGCGATGGTGCCGGCCTCGCCAACCCCCTTTACCCCAAGGGGATTCGTCGTCGATGGGCTCACGGTGCGGTCGGTGGTGAACGACGGAAGATCGACCGCGGACGGCACGAGGTAGTCGACCAGGGTACCCGTGACCAGGTTGCCGTCCTCGTCGTACACGGCCTCCTCGTACAGGGCCTGGGCGATACCCTGGGCGATACCGCCGTGCACCTGGCCTTCGACGATCAGCGGGTTGATCACCTGCCCGATGTCATCGACGCAGACGTACTTGCGGATCGTGACCCGCCCGGTCTCGGTGTCGACGTCGGCCGCGCACAGGTGGGTGCCGTGCGGGAAGGAGAAGTTCTCCGGGTCGTAGGTGGCGTCGGCGTCCAGGGAAGGCTCGACGCCGTCGGGCAGGTCGTGCGCGTGGAACGTGGCGAACGCGATGTCCTGGATCGTCTTTCCGGTGCCAGGCGCCCCGCGCACGCTGAACGTCCCGTCGGCGAACTCGATGTCGTCCTCGCTGGCCTCGAGCATGTGCGCGGCGATCTTCTTCGCCTTCGCGATCACCTTCTGCGCGGCGCCGACCACCGCGATGGCGCCGACGGTCAGCGAGCGCGACCCGTAGGTGTCCATGCCCTTCGGCGAGGACTGGGTGTCGCCGTGGATGATCTCGACGTCGTCGAACGGCACGCCGAGCTGATCGGCGACGATCTGGCTCCACGCCGTCTCATGCCCCTGCCCGTGCGCGCTCGACCCGGTGACCACCTCGACCTTGCCGGTGGCAAGCATCCGCACCATCGCGTTCTCCCAGCCGCCGGCGGCGTAGGAGAGTGCGCCGAGCACCCGCGAGGGCGCGAGCCCGCACATCTCGGTGAACGTCGAGATGCCGAGGCCGAGCTGCACCGGGTCGTTCGACGAGCGGCGTTCTGCCTGCTCGCGCTTGAGGTCGTCCCAGCCGATGAGTTCGAGCGCGCGCTCGGTCGCCGCCTCGTAGTTGCCGCTGTCGTAGGTCATGCCGGCCACCGTCGTGAACGGGAACTCGTCGTGCTTGATCCAGTTCTTTCGCCGCAGGTCCAGTGGATCCATGCCCAGTTCGGCGGCCATCTCGTCGACCATGCGCTCGATCGCGAAGGTCGCCTCCGGACGCCCGGCACCGCGGTAGGCGTCCGTCGGCGTCTTCGTGCTGAACACGCCGTCGCAGACGAAGCGGTACGCCGCGATCTTGTAGATCGCGTTGTACATGAACGCACCCAGGATGGGGATGCCCGGCGAGACCAGGCGCAGGTACGCGCCCATGTCGGACAGGATGTGCACGTCCAAACCGGTGAACGTGCCGTCGCGGGTCGCAGTGAGCGTGATGTCCTGGATCTGGTCGCGCCCGTGGTGCCCGCTCATCAGCGACTCCGAGCGCGACTCCGTGTATTTCACCGGCTTGCCCAGCCGGCGCGCAACCATCGTGCAGATGAACTCCTCCGGCGTCACCTGCAGCTTGCCGCCGAATCCGCCGCCGACGTCCGGAGCGATCACCCGCACCTTGTGCTCCGGAATGGCGAGCACGAGGGCGAGCATCGTGCGCAGGATGTGCGGGATCTGCGTCGAAGACCACATCGTCACGCCGTCGCCGAGGGGTTGCACCACGGTCGAACGGGGCTCCATGAACGCCGGAATCAGCCGCTGCTGCCGGAACCGGCGTTTGACGGTGACTTCGGCGCCGCGCAGCGCATCGTCGATGGGGGCGCCGGTGCCCGCCGCTCCCGACTCGAACTCCCAGGTGAACGACTTGTTCGACGTCAGATGCGGATGCACCAGGGTGGCCCCGTCGGCCAGCGCAGCCTCCATGTCGAGCACCGGCGGCAACGCCGCGTACTCGATGTCGATCGCCTCGAGCGCGTCCTGCGCCGATGCCTTGTCGCGCGCGACGACAACGGCTACCGCCTCGCCCACGTGATTGACCTGATCGACCGCCAGGCTCGGATGCCCCGGGTTGACCATGTCGGCAGTCACCGGCCACGCGCACGGGATCGAGCCCTGCTCCTCGGCGAAGTCCTTGCCGGTGAATACGGCGATCACGCCGGGCCGCTTGCGGGCTTCGGAGACATCGGCCGAGACGATCTTCGCGTGCGCCATCGGGCTACGCAGGATGGCCAGGTGCAGCATGCCGGGAAGGGTCAGGTTGTCGGTCCACGTCGTGCGGCCGGTGATGAGGTGCGCGTCCTCTTTACGCTTGCGGGCTCGGCCAATCTCGCCGACCTCGGCGGCGGGACGCTCGGCAAGTGTCGTCATGTCGTCACCCCCGCCTTCGCGGCCGCTTGGACGGCGCGCACGATGTTCTGGTAGCCGGTGCACCGGCAAAGGTTTCCCTCGATGGCATCACGGACCTCGGCCTCGCTCGGATTCGGGTTCTCAGCGAGCAGATCGCAGGCCGACATGATCATGCCCGGCGTGCAGAAACCGCACTGGAGGGCGTGCTCGTCGTGGAACGCCTGCTGCACCGGATGCAGCGTCCCGTCGGCGCCGGCGAGTCCCTCGATCGTCGTGATCTCACGCCCGTCTGCCTGGACGGCGAGGACCGCACAACTCTTCACGCTCTTGCCGTCGAGCAGCACGGTGCAGGCGCCGCAGTTGCTCGTGTCGCAGCCCACGACGGTGCCGACCTTGCCGAGTCGTTCTCGCAGGTAGTGGACGAGCAGCGTCCGCGGTTCGACGTCGTCGTGGTACGCGACGCCGTCGACGGTGACATTCACACTGGTCATTTCTCGCCTCCGCGCTCGTTCTGCTCGCGGTCGTCTTCGCCCGTCATGGGTCCTCCAGCTCGGCTCTGAAGTTGTGCGTACAACACACCAAAGTCCTCGGCGCGCGAGTTGGCAAGCCTTCCACCGAGATGAGTTGATCTTCCTGCGAATATCGCGCCGTAGCGCGTTTGCACACGAAGATCAACAGTTGTGCTCAGGCCTCGCCGATGACGTTCACGAGTTGTTCGAGGGCGGCGAGACTATGTCCCGCTACGAGGTGGTCGATATGCGGCAACGCGGCCACCATGCCGCCGGTTACCGGGAGATAGCCGTCCTTGCCCTTGTGCGGATTGACCCAGACGACGCGGTGTGCGAGCCGGGCCAGCCGGGTCATCTGCTCGCCCAAAAGGGCCGGATCTCCGCGTTCCCAGCCGTCGGAGAACAGCACGGCGATGGCCCCGCGGGCGACGCCGCGCTGCCCCCACAGGTCGAGGAACGCCTTGATCGAGTCGCCGAGGCGGGTGCCGCCGCTCCAGTCCGGGATGGCACCGCTCGCGGCGGCCAGGGCGCGGTCCGGGTCGCGCTGGCGCAGTTCGCGCGTGATGCGGGTCAGCCGCGTGCCCAGGGTGAACACCTCGGCCCGTAGCGGCGAGGCTCGAACTGCGGCATGCGAGAAGCGCAGCAGCGCGTCCGAGTAGGGCTCCATCGAGCCGCTCACATCGAGCAGAAGCACCAGGCGTCGGGGTTTGCGACGCCGCGCCTGGCGAGCCAGCCGGCTGGGCTCACCACCCTGGTGCAACATGCGCCGCACGGTGCGTTCGAGGTCGACCGGGCCGCGCTGCGCCGGCCCGTAACGGCGCGTTCGACGCCATCCGACGCGGGGAGCGAGCAGGGCGAGCAGGCGCTGCACCTCCTCGCGCTCGGGCGCGGACAGCTTCGTGACGTCGCGGTGTCGCAGCACTTCCTGCCGGCTGGCCTGCACCTTCAGCTGCGGCGCATCGGACAAGTCGGCGTCTTCCCCGGCAGGCACCTCGGCCGTGATCGGCGCCGCGCGCAAGCGCACCGCCGGCGGCGCGCGCCGGGTCGGCGGAAGGCCGCGGCCGCCGAAGTACGCCGCGAACGCGGCGTCGTAACGCTCCAGGTCGGACGGGTCGCCGCACAGCGTGACCCGTCCGGCCCAATACGTATCGGACGGATCGAGCACATCGAGGTGCCCCAGCGCGATGACCATCGCCTGCACCCGGTCGGGGGTGGCGGGAACGCCGGCATGCCGCAGCGTGCGGGCGAAGCCGAGCACGATGTCGACGCCGTCACGGGATGCCGTGCCGTCCCCGGATGTCATGCCATCTACGCGCCGATCAGCTCGGCCAGGACGGACTCGCGCACCCGGACGGAGTCTTCGTGATACTTCAGCACCGCACCGAGGGTGGCCGCTGCGCTCTCCATGTCGAGTTCGCGGGCGCCGAGCAGATGCAGCGCGTGCGCCCAGTCGATCGACTCGGCCACCCCGGGCGGCTTGAGTAGGTCGGCGGTGCGCAGCCGGGCCGTGGCCCGCGCGACCTCGCTCGCGAGCTTCGCGCTGACCTCAGGCAGCCTGCGCCGCAAGATCGCCACCTCGCGCTCATAGGACGGATGCGGCACCCAGTGATAGAGGCAGCGCCGTTTGAGCGCGTCATGCACCTCGCGGGTGCGATTGGAGGTCAGCACGACGAGAGGAGCCGTCTCGGCCCGGATGGTGCCGATCTCCGGGATCGTCACCGCGTTGTCGGCGAGCACCTCGAGCAGGAACGCCTCGAACTCGTCGTCGGCGCGGTCGATCTCGTCGACGAGCAACACGGACGGCGAATGCTCGATGGCCTGCAGGATCGGCCGGGCGACGAGGAAGCGCCGGTCATACAGCGATCGTTCGAGTTCGTCCGCATCGCGCCGCCCGGCGGTCTCGGCGGCGCGCAGGTGCAGCACCTGCCGAGGGAAGTCCCAGTCATAAAGTGCCTGCGCGGCGTCAATCCCCTCATAGCACTGCAATCGCACCAGTCGCGCCTCGAGCACGTCGGCGAGGGCGTGGGCGAGGCTGGTCTTGCCGACCCCGGCGTCACCCTCGAGGAACAGCGGACGGTGCATCCGCAGGGCGAGGAAGGCCGCCGTGGCCAGACCTTCGTCGGGTAGGTACCCGGTCTGCTCCAGCGCGGCGGCGAGTTCCGACGGCTTCGTGTAGGCGTGATCCACCCGTCCAGCATGACCTATACCGCGCCGATCCGGGTGCCCCCAACCGTTCGATTGAACCCGCCATACGCGTGGGGCGGCCGATTGCGCCGTAGGCTCTGGCGCGTGCCGCGCCGACCAACCCGTACCGTCCCGACCGTCCTCGTCCACGGCTGGCAGGGCAACGAGGCCGAGCACTGGCAGACCTGGCTCGCGGCACGTCTCGCCGAGGGCGGACGCGAGGTGCGCTATCCAGAACTGCCCGACCCGAACGCGCCGCAACTGGCCCCCTGGCTCGACGCGCTGCAGACCACGCTTTCCGGCCTGCCCGACGACGGGTTCGACGTGCTGTGCCATTCGCTCGGTGTGCTGCTCTGGCTGCACCATGTGCACGCAGGCGGCGGGCCCCGGCCGGCCCGCGTCGCACTGGTCGCTCCCCCGTCGCCGCACACGCAGGTTCCGGAACTGTCGGCGTTGCTGCCTGTTCCCCTTGAGATCGACCTCGTGCGTCACGCCGCAGACGGCACCGTGCTGGTCTGCGCCGACAACGACCCGTACTGCCCCGAAGGCGCCGCCAACGCCTACGGCCGAGCGCTGAAGCTGCCCACCACCGTCATACCGGGCGCCGGGCACCTCAACGTCGAGGCCGGATATGGCAGTTGGCCCGCCGTGCTGGACTGGTGCGGGCGGGACAACCTCGCGTTCATCGGCTGACCCCGGGGCCAGTCGCTGGCCGCTGCACGCCTTCATGATCATCTCTGGTGGAACTGCGCAGCGTGGCGCCCGCAGCAGAGATGATCACGCCGGACCGCGCAGTCACGCGCCCTTCGCGAAGACGCCCAGCAGCTCGTAGATGACACCGGCCGCGGCCAGCGCGGTCAGCTGCGCGTGGTCATACACGGGCGACACCTCAACGACGTCCGCGCCGACCAGGCTCAGGTCGGCCAGCCCGTGCAGGATCAGCTGGAGTTCGCGGGTCGTCAGGCCGCCCGGCTCGGGCGTGCCGGTGCCCGGGGCGTGCGCGGGGTCGAGCACGTCGATGTCGATGCTCACGTAGACGGGCAGCGCGCCCACACGCTCACGCACCCGGTCGATCGCATCGTCGACGCCGCGGCGCGCGACGTCCAGTGTCGAGACGGTCGCGAAGCCCAACCGGGCGTCGTCGGTCAGGTCGGACAGCGCGTACACCGAATTCCGGATGCCGACGTGCGCGCAGTGATCGAGGGCGAGCAGCCCTTCCTCGGACGCCCGCCGAAACGGCGTGCCGTGCGTGAAGCGCGCGCCGAAGTAGGTGTCCCAGGTATCCAGGTGCGCGTCGAAATGAACGAGCGCGATCGGCCCGTGCTGTGCATGGGCAGCACGCAGCAGCGGGAGCGCGACGGTATGGTCGCCGCCGATCGAGATGATGCGTTCTGCCTTGCCGTAAAGGGCATTCGCGGCCGACTCGATCTGGCTCACCGCCTCGCCGATGTCGAACGGGTTGGCCGTGACATCGCCCGCGTCGGCTACCTGCAGAGCGGTCCACGGCTCGACCTCGAGCGCCAGGTGATACGGGCGCAGCAACCGCGAACCGGCCCGCACCGCTTCGGGGCCGAAACGCGCTCCCGGACGGAACGACGTGCCGCTGTCGAACACCGAGTACGGCGACGTCGGCACTTGGCACGTCGTCCAGGCGGGGCAGGCGCGCGTAGGTGGCGAGCCCAGCGAAGCGGGGTACCTCTCGAGGGTCAGGTGGTCCGATCGGTGAACTCACGAGACCACCCGGCCCGCTGCGGTCCTCATTCGCTGACGCTCGCTGCGATGCTCGCGCACGGGTCCTCCTTCGGATGCGAGACGTACTCGGTGGCGACAATCGTGGCCTTTTCGTCAGTGTCGCATCAGTGGGACGGGTATGTCAGGAGCGAATACCACGTTGCCTCATGACGCCGGACCAATTAGAGTCACGGGCTATTGGCTTATTAGCTCATTACAGGCGAGAGGCTTTCATGGGATACGGCTGCGCGTTGCTCTCCGCGCTGCTGTTCGGCGCGAACGGCAGCGTCGCGAAGGTGGTGCTCGCCGCAGGCATCACGCCGGCGCAACTCACCCTGTTCCGATCGCTCTCCTCGGCGCTGGTCGGCGCAGCTGTGCTGCTCGCGACGAACCGCAGCGCGCTGCGGATAAGCCTGCGCGAAATGGCCAGCCTGGCTGTTCTCGGCGTTGTCGGCGTCGCAATGGTTCAGTGGCTCTATGCCGTAGCGCTCGAACGGCTGCCGGTCGGCATCGCGCTGCTGATCGAATACACGGCCATACTCATGGTGGCCGTCGTGGCCCGAGTCTTCTTCGCCGAAGCCGTACGACCCAGACTGTGGGTAGCCATCGGTTGCGTGCTGGTCGGCCTGGCCGCCGTCGCCCAGATCTGGTCCAGCAACCTTGCGCTCGCCGGCATGGCGGTCGCGGGTCTTGCCGCCGTGGCGCTGGCGGCCTACTTCCTGCTCGGCGAGCATCTGGTCACACGCACATCCGCATTGGCCACGGCGTTCTGGTCGATGCTGTTCGCGACACTGTTCTGGACCGCCTTCAGCGGCTGGTGGACCATGGATCCGAAGGTGTTCTCGCATCGTGTCTCGCTGGGCGGCCACCTCGCCGGCACCGTCGTTCCCCTGTGGGTTCTGCTGTGCTACGTGATCGCGCTCGGATCGTTCGTGCCGTTCCTGCTGTCGTTCGTCGCGTTGGGACGGCTCAAGGCAACGCCGGCGGGCATCGTCGCCACGACCGAGGTCGTCTTTGCCTTCACGGTCGCCTGGTTGTGGCTGGGCGAGTCGCTCAATACCCCGCAACTGATCGGGGCGTTGATAGTGCTCGTCGGCGTCGCCGTGGCGCAGACCGCGCGCACCCATCGCCATCAGCCAGCCACGGGTGCCCCAAACGCCGGGAAGAGCGCGCCGGTTCCGGCGGGTCCACCCGCTCTCGCGGTAGTCGTGGACTGAGCGCCGGTTCAGGCCTCGGATGCAGCCCGGCGCCGGCGCGTGCGCTCGTTTCGCGCCGCGAGCTCGGACTCAGGCGGGTAGCCGACCGCGACGAGCGTCAGCCCAGCAGGCGGCGCCACCGTGACCTCGCCGGCCCGTGCGCCGCGCGTCAGCAACGAAGCCGGCCAGTCTTCGGAGCGGCGGCCCTCGCCGACCGCGATCAGGGCGCCGACGAGCGAGCGCACCATCGAGTGGCAGAACGCGTCGGCCTGCACCGTGCAGACGAGCTGCTCGGCCGACCGCGCAACGTCGAAGGCCGCGATCTCGCGGATCGAGGTTGCGCCCTCGCGGTATTTGCAGAACGCGACGAAGTCGTGCTCGCCAATGAAGGCGGCGGCGGCCCGGCACATCGCGGCCGTATCGAGCGGGTACCGCCAGGCCAGCACATGCCTGCGCAGCAAGGGATTCACCCCTGCCTCGGCATCACTGATCCGGTACTCATAGCGGCGCCACAGGGCCGAGAACCGAGCATCGAAGTCCGCTGACACCACGACGATCCGGGTGACCCGAACGTCGGGCGGCAGCACGCCGGCGAGGCGACGCACCAGCGACGTGCGAAGCGACGACCACACCGCGGCGTCAAGATCAGCGTGCGCCACCTGGCCCACGGCGTGCACGCCGGCATCGGTTCGCCCAGCCACCGTCAGCGCGACGTTCGGCGTCCGGGTTATCCGGGCGAGCGCATCCTGCAAGGTCGCCTGGACGGTTCGCCGGCCCGGTTGCACGGCCCAGCCGGAGAAATCCGTGCCGTCATAGGAGATGTCGAGGCGAATGCGAACGAGCCCGCCGGGCGCGATGCGTTCGGCGGGCTCGTCGGCGTCGTGCACCGGCTCAGGCGTCGTCGCCCTCGGCAGCGTCGTCGCGCTGCGACGGTGGCGGCGAGAACCCTGCGGCCTCGGCCGCCGCCGTGGTGGCGAACCACACCTCGGCGACCGTCTGGTCGTAGAAGGGTGAGTCCGGGACGTGGTAAAGCATCGAGTCGGCGTTGCCCTTGATCGGGAAGCCCTCAGGCTGCGACTCGTCGTCGAGCGGGGCATGCGAGCCCTCGCCGTAGGGTGCTTCGTCCGTCGACGCACTCGTCTCGACGGGCTCGGCGCCACCGTCGTCCTCGACGGCATCGGCCGAGCCCGGCACGACAACCTGCGAGTCCGCGGCAGCCTCGGCCACCGACGCCGCGGTGGGCGATTCGGCCTTGGCGTCCTCGGCGATCTCGGCCGTGCGCCCACGCGCTGCCTTGCGCGGCGCCGACTTCGTGCCGCGGGCCTTCTCGCCCTCAGCGACAACCGACTGCGCCTGCGTCAGGGCCTCGACGAGCTCGATCACGGCCATCGGCGCGTTGTCGCCCTTGCGCGGGCCGACCTTGACGATGCGGGTGTATCCGCCCTGCCGCTCGGCGAACTTCGGCCCGATCTCGGCGAACAGCTTGTGCACCACGTCCTTGTCGCGCACGACAGTCATGACCTGGCGCCGCGCGTGCAGGTCGCCACGCTTGGCGAAGGTGATCAGGCGCTCGGCAAGCGGGCGCAGGCGCTTCGCCTTGGCCTCGGTGGTGGTGATCCGGTCATGCTCGAACAGCGACGTCGCGAGATTCGCGAGCATCAGCCGCTCGTGCGCGGGGCCGGCGCCGAGGCGATGACCCTTCGTGGGCGTGGGCATCTCGTTACTCCTAGTGGTTCGGCCCGGGTGGGTCGAGTGGACGCTGTTGAGGTGTTCGCGCGAGCCGCGCCGCGGTTCGCGCGACGCGCCTCAGAGCTGTTCGGTCTCGGCGTAGTCGGCGTCGCCGCCGTCGAAGTCGTCGTCACCGTAGGACTCGACGCGGCTGACCTCGAATCCGGGCGGGCTGTCCTTGAGTGACAGGCCGAGGCCGGCCAGCTTGATCTTGACCTCGTCGATCGACTTCGAACCGAAGTTGCGGATGTCGAGCAGGTCGGCTTCGCTGCGCCCGACGAGCTCACCCACAGTGTGGATGCCCTCGCGCTTGAGGCAGTTGTAGGAGCGCACCGTGAGGTCAAGCTCCTCGATCGGCATCGAGAACGCCGCGATGTCGGCAACCTCAGCCGGCGACGGGCCGACGTCGATGCCTTCGGCCTCGTCATTGAGCTCGCGGAACAGGCCGAACAGCTCAACGAGCGTGTGCCCGGCACTGGCCACCGCGTCCCGCGGGGTCATCGACGACTTGGTCTCGACGTCGACGACGAGCCGGTCGAAGTCGGTGCGCTGTTCGACACGCGTCGCCTCGACGGCGTAGGTGACCTTGAGCACCGGCGAGTAGATCGAGTCGACCGGGATGCGGCCGATCTCCTGGCCCGGCTGCTTGTTCTGTACCGCCGTGACATATCCGCGGCCGCGCTCGACGACGAGCTCGATCTCGAGGCGACCCTTCTTGTTGATCGTGGCGATCTTCAGGTCCGGGTTGTGCACGACGACACCCGCCGGCGGCGCGATATCGGCCGCAGTCACATCGCCGGGACCCTGCTTGCGCAGGTACATCACGACCGGCTCGTCGCTCTCGGAGCTGATGACGAGCTCCTTGAGGTTCAGGATGATGTCGGTGACGTCTTCCTTGACGCCTTCAACCGTCGTGAACTCGTGCAGCACGCCGTCGATGCGGATGCTGGTGACCGCCGCGCCCGGGATGGACGAGAGCAGCGTGCGGCGCAGCGAGTTGCCGAGCGTGTAGCCGAAACCGGGCTCGAGCGGCTCGATGACGAACCGGGACCGGTTATCGGCGATCGGCTCCTCGGTGAGGCTTGGACGCTGAGAGATCAGCACTTGGTAGTTCCTTTCGCAGGGACGCCCGCTATATGACGTCCGTGGGTGGGCTTGGTAGCCCGTGTCCTATTCAGTTGTGAGCGGTTGGCGGCCAGCGAACCAGCCACCCACCTGGCCCGCTACGCGTTGCCGCGTAGTACGGGCCGCAGCCGCTGGTGCGCCATCGAGCCGAATCGCGTCTGCACAGGCGATCCGGGCTTGAATCCCAACCAGCGGCGCATCGTCACTTTGAGTACAACTCAACAATCAATTGCTCCTGCAACGGAATGTCGATCTGTGCGCGTTCGGGCAACTGGTGCACGAGCACCCGCAGCCGTCCCGGAATCACCTGCAGCCACCCGGGTACCGGACGGTCGCCGAACGTCTCGCGTGCGATCAGGAACGGAGTCATTTCCAGGGACTTCGGCTTGACGTCGACGATGTCGTACGGCGACACCCGAAAGCTCGGGATGTTGACCTTCTCGCCGTTGACCAGGAAGTGGCCGTGGTTGACGAGCTGGCGGGCGGCGCGACGGGTGCGGGCCAGGCCGGCCCGGTAGACGACGTTGTCGAGGCGCGACTCGAGGATCTGCAGCAGGTTGTCGCCGGTCTTGCCCTGGCGCTGGGTGGCCTCCTGGTAGTACCGGCGGAACTGCTTCTCGAGCACGCCGTAGCTGTACTTGGCCTTCTGCTTCTCCTGCATCTGCAGCAGGTACTCGCTCTGCTTGATGCGCGAGCGACCGTGCTGGCCCGGCGGGTACGGGCGACGCTCGAACGCCTTGTCGCCGCCGACGAGGTCGACGTTGAGGCGCCGCGAGATGCGGGTAGCGGGTCCGGTGTAACGAGCCATCGATCAAACCCTCCGGCGCTTGGGGGGACGGCAGCCGTTATGCGGCTGCGGCGTGACGTCGGAAATGGTGCCGACCTCGAGACCGGCGGCCTGCAGCGAGCGGATCGCCGTCTCGCGGCCCGAGCCCGGGCCCTTGACGAAGACGTCGACCTTGCGCAGGCCGTGCTCCTGCGCCTTGCGCGCGGCGCTCTCGGCGGCCATCTGCGCGGCGAACGGAGTGGACTTGCGCGAGCCCTTGAAGCCGACGTGCCCGGCCGAGGCCCAGCTGATCACGTTGCCGACCGGGTCGGTGATCGACACGATCGTGTTGTTGAAGGTGCTCTTGATGTGCGCGTGACCGTGCGCGACGTTCTTCTTCTCCTTGCGCCGGACCTTCTTGGCGCCGGTGCCGGTGCGTGCCTTGGGTGGCATTAGATTGCCCCCCCGCGCTTCGGGCGAGCGATCACTTCTTACCTGCCTTCTTCTTGCCGGCGATGGTCTTCTTGGGGCCCTTGCGGGTACGGGCGTTGGTCTTCGTGCGCTGACCGTGGACCGGCAGGCCACGGCGATGGCGGATGCCCTCGTAGCAGCCGATCTCGATCTTGCGACGGATGTCTGCGGCCACCTCGCGGCGAAGGTCACCCTCGACCTGGAAGTTGGCGTCGATGTAATCGCGCAGCTTGACGATGTCGTCATCGCCCAGATCGCGCGCACGCAGATCGGGGCTGACGCCGGTGGCGGCTAGGGCCTGCTTGGCGCGGGTACGCCCCACGCCGTAGATGTAGGTGAGCGCGACTTCCATGCGCTTTTCGCGCGGAAGGTCAACGCCGGCAAGACGTGCCATGCAGGTCGTTCTCCTCGTTACTGGTCCGAAGGTGTGATGCGCATCCGTCCGGCGGCCGTATGTGCGTGGCTACCGGCCCCGGCCTTCGTCCGGGGGTCATCTCTCGCGTAACGGCGAGAGCAGGTATGCGCTTCTGGTTTTGTTCCGATCAGCGATCTCGCCCCAACTAGCCCTGGCGCTGCTTGTGGCGCAGGTTCTCGCAGATCACCATGACCCGACCATGGCGACGAATCACCTTGCACTTGTCGCAGATCGGCTTGACGCTCGGCTTGACCTTCACGGCCGGCCCTTCTCAATAGTGGCTAACGTCGGTGGTGCTTGCTCACTCGCACGTGGGCGAGTCATCTTGAGTTGCGCGATCTGAAGGCGCGTGTGCGAGGCCTCAGCGAATCGGGCCTGCAGCGCGGTCATGTCGCTCTTATTTGTACCGATAGACGATGCGACCGCGGGTGAGATCGTAGGGCGACAGTTCGACCACAACGCGGTCCTCGGGCAGGATCCGGATGTAGTGCTGACGCATCTTCCCGCTGATGTGGGCGAGCACCCTGTGCCCGTTGCTCAGTTCCACCCGGAACATCGCATTCGGCAGTGGCTCGACCACACGACCTTCGACCTCGATGGCCCCGTCCTTCTTGGCCATATCCTCCGCATTTCTTCGGTACTGCTCTGTTAAGCGCTGCGTCCGGAGATGAACGAGTGCCATGACACGGCGCTGCTCAAGGGCTCCACTTCACCGGCCCGCGGCCACAGCGGGCATGGGTAAAGGGCGGCACGCGCCAGGCACCGAGTCTACGCAGGTCGGTCCGCTGACGCCAATTTCCACCCAGATCAACCGCACTGACCAGCAATCAAGCCGCGGCCGACAGCGTGATTCCGCGGGCGGCAAGCTCGGCCCGGCCGCCGTCGACCGCGGTGAGCACCCACGGCCCGTCCTCGAGGATGGCGACGGTGTGCTCCCAGTGCGCGGCGAGCGAGCCATCGGCGGTGGCGACCGTCCAACGGTCCTCGAGATCGCGGGTCTGGGGCGCACCCAGCGTGATCATCGGCTCGATCGCCAGTGCCATGCCGGCCACCAGGCGGGGCCCGCGACCGGGCCGCCCGTGGTTTTGCACGTGCGGATCCATGTGCATCTGCGTCCCGATGCCGTGCCCGCCGTATCCGGTGACGATGCCGTAACGGCCCGACGCCCGCACCGACGTTTCGACCGCGTGCGAGATGTCGGTCAGCCGACGGCCGGCCTGGGCGGCGCCGAGGCCGTCCCAGAGCGACTTCTCGCATGCCGCGGACAGATCGGCCGCAGCGTCTGAAACCGACCCAACCGGGACCGTGATCGCTGCGTCACCGTGCCAGCCGTCGACGATCGCCCCGAAGTCGACCGAGATGAGGTCACCCTCGTGCAGCACCGTGCGCTGCGATGGGATGCCATGCACGATCTCGGCGTTGACCGACGCGCAGATCACCGCCGGAAAGGGCGGAGAACCATAGTTGAGGAACGACGAAATGGCGCCTTCATCGCGCAACACCTCGCGCGCGATCGCGTCCAGATCCCCGGTCGTGACCCCCGGCGCGACAGCGGCTCGCATCTCGCGCAGCGCACGGGCGACGACCAGGCCGGCCTCGCGCATGAGGCCGATATCGTCACGTGACTTGAGTTCGATCTGCTCGCGAAGCCGGGGCATGACAGGTCAACCGGCGAACGGCGTGAGCGACGAAATTGCCCGCTCGGTGACGTCCTCGACCGGGCCGTGCGCGTCCATGCCGACCAACTGCCCGCGCGCGTCGTAGAACTTGATCAGCGGGCTGGTCTGCTCGACGTACACATCGAGCCGGTGGCGGACCGTTTCGGGATAGTCGTCATCGCGGTGGTACAGCTCGCCGCCGCATTTGTCGCAGACGTCGTCGACCTTCGGCGGGTCGAACTCGACGTGCCACACGTGTCCGCACTTCTTGCACAGCCTGCGCCCGGACAGCCGCCGCACGACCTCTTCGTTGTCGACCTCGAGGTCGAGCACGACGTCGAGCGTCGTGCCCAGCCCGTCGAGCATGGAGTCGAGTTCGTAGGCCTGCGCGATGTTGCGGGGGAACCCGTCGAGCAGGAAGCCGCCGGCAGCATCGTCCTGCGCCAGCCGATCGCGAACCATTGCGTTCGTAACCTCGTCGGGTACCAGATCGCCGGCGTCCATGTACTTCTTGGCCAGCTTGCCGAGGTCCGTTCCACCAGAGACGTTCGATCGGAAAATGTCACCTGTCGAGATCTTCGGGATCTTGAAGTTCTCAGCGATGAACTCCGCCTGGGTACCCTTGCCCGCGCCTGGCGGGCCGACGAGGACAACTCTCACGCGCGGCTTCCCTCCGCCGTGTGCGCCACTAGCGCAGGAACCCTTCGTAGTTGCGCTGCATCAGTTGGCTCTCGATCTGCTTCACGGTGTCGAGCGCGACGCCGACCATGATCAGCACGGCCGTGCCGCCGAACGGGAAGTTCTGGTTGTTGCCACCGGTCATCGAGAAGAAGAAGTTGGGCAGCACCGCCACGATTCCCAGGTACAGCGAGCCGGGCAGGGTGATGCGCGAGAGCACGAACTGCAGGTACTCGGCAGTGGGCCGTCCAGGTCGGATACCCGGGATGAACCCGCCGTACTTCTTCATGTCGTCTGCTCGCTCAACCGGGTTGAACGTGATGCCGACGTAGAAGTAGGTGAAGAAGATGATCAGCAGGAAGTAGGTGCCGATGTGCACCCACGACTGCTGGTTGATCAGGTAGCTGTTGACGAAGCGCTGGAACGAGGACGAGTTGTTGCCCTGCAGTTGGCTTATCAGCTGCGGAATGTAGAGCAGCGACGAAGCGAAGATGACCGGGATGACGCCGGCCTGGTTGACCTTCAACGGCAGGTAGGTCGATGTACCGCCGTATTGCCGCCGGCCGATCATCCGCTTGGCGTACTGCACCGGGATGCGCCGCTGCGCCTGCTCGACGAAGACCACCGCACAAATGATCGCCAGGCCCAACGCCAGGATCAGCGTGAATGCGAAGCCGCCCGACCGCGACAGGATCGTGTTGCCCTCGTTCGGGATGCGAGCCGCGATCGAGGTGAACATCAGCACGCTCATGCCGTTGCCGACGCCGCGGTCGGTGATCATCTCGCCGAGCCACATGATGACCGCGGTGCCTGCCATCATGCAGATGACCATCGTGGACAGCGACCAGATGTCGGTCTTGTACAGCACCGACAGCGGGTTGCCCTGGGCGTCGGCACACCCCTGGAACAGCTGACCCGACTTCGCCAGGGCGACGAATCCGGTCGATTGCAGGATCGCCAGGCCAATCGTCAGGTACCGGCTGTACTGGGTCAGCTTTTGCTGGCCCGCCTGCCCTTCCTTCTTCAACTGGTCGAAGCGCGGGATGACCACCACGAGCAGCTGGATGATGATGCTCGCCGTGATGTAGGGCATGATGCCCAGCGCGAAGACCGAGAGCTTCAGCAGCGCGCCGCCGGAGAACAGGTTGATCAGCGAGTAGACGTTCTTCGTGCCCTGGCTCGCCGTGTTAAGACACGTATTGATCGCGCCCGTGTTCGTGTTCGGTGTGGGCACCGAGGCACCGACCCGATACAGCACGATCATGGCCAGCGTGAAGAGCAACTTCTTCCGCAGGTCGGGCGTCCGGAATGCTGACGCAAATGCGCTGAGCACAGATCCTCCTGCGCGGACGATGTAGGCGATCCTTGCGCCGCGGTTGCGACGACAACGGTGAGGTTGCCCCGAGGTTTAGTGGTTCAGGCTAACAAAGCGACTTGACCGCCGTTGCAGAGCCGATCTTTCGTGGCACGGCGCTGGCGCTCGAAGTCCATCTTGCTCGGCAACACGTACCCCCGCCAAGCTCGATGGACAAAGTCGGTCAAAGCTGCTGGACCGAGCCGCCTGCCGCTTCGATCTTTTCCCGTGCAGTCGCGGAGAAGGCGTTCGCGGCGATGTCGAGCTTGACCGCACCGAGCTCGCCGTTGCCGAGCACCTTCACCGGTGCGCCCTTGCGCACCGCGCCGGCCGCCACGAGCTCGTCGACCCCGACCGTCCCGCCGTCCGGGAAGAGCTCGGCGAGCCTGGCCACGTTGACGACCTGGAACTCGACCCGGAACGCGTTCTTGAAGCCCTTGAGCTTCGGCAGCCGCATGTGGATCGGCATCTGGCCGCCCTCAAAGCTGGCCGGAACCTGGTAGCGAGCCTTCGTTCCCTTGGTTCCGCGCCCGGCCGTCTTGCCCTTGGACCCGGTGCCGCGGCCCACTCGCGTCTTCTTGGTGTGCGAGCCGGGAGCCGGGCGTAGATGGTGCACCTTGAGCGTCATTGGTTACTCCACTTCCTCGACGGTGACCAGATGGGTCACCGTCGCGACCATGCCGCGGATCTCCGGCCGGTCCTCCTTGACCACGACGTCGTGGATCCGCTTGAGGCCGAGCGTGCGCAGCGTCTGGCGCTGGTTCGCCTTTCTGCCGATCCCGGACCGGGTCTGGGTGATCTTCAGTCGTGCCATGGTCATCCCGCCCTCCCGGCCGCGCGAGCCCGGAGCAGCCCCGCCGGAGCAACGTCCTCGAGCGGCAGGCCGCGGCGAGCCGCGACCTCCTCAGGCCGGACGAGATCCTTCAGGGCCGCCACAGTTGCGTGGACGATGTTGATCGGGTTGTCCGAGCCGAGCGACTTCGACAGCACGTCATGGATGCCCGCACACTCGAGCACGGCGCGGACCGGCCCGCCTGCGATGACGCCCGTACCGGGGCTTGCCGGCTTCAGCAACACCACGCCGGCCGCCGCCTCGCCCTGCACCGGATGCGGGATCGTCTGCTGGATGCGCGGAACCTTGAAGAAGTTCTTCTTGGCCTCCTCGACGCCCTTCGCGATGGCGGCGGGAACTTCCTTCGCCTTCCCGTAGCCGACGCCGACGGTGCCGTCACCGTCGCCCACGACGACAAGCGCCGTGAAGCTGAACCGGCGGCCGCCCTTGACTACCTTGGCGACCCGGTTGATCGTGACGAGCCGTTCGATGTGCGGGCTCTTCTCGGTCGCCCCGGAGCCGCCGCGGCTGTCTCTGCGGTCGCGACGGTCACTGCGCTCGCCGCCTCGCTCGTTGCCGCCGCTTCGGGGTCCGCGCTGCGGTCCGGGCATCAGGCGTTCCTTCCAGTCGATTTCACGTTCGATCGGGCAACCTGTGCCGGCGAAGCGCCGGAGCGGTTTGCGCAATCGGCATACATGCCCATCAGAACTCCAGTCCGGCTTCGCGGGCCGCATCGGCGAATGCCGCTACCCGGCCGGTATAGCGATTGCCACCCCGGTCGAAGGTGACCTGGGTGATTCCGGCGCCCTTGGCGGCATCGGCGAGCTGCTTGCCGAGCTGCTTGGCGCGGGCGGTCTTGTCACCGTCGGTCAACTTGAACGTAGACGCGGACGCGATCGTCACGCCCTTACTGTCGTCGACCAACTGCACGAACAGGTGCCGGGCCGAGCGGCTGACCACCAGCCGCGGGCGCTGCGCGGACCCGACGACCTTCTTGCGCAGCCGGAAATGGCGTCGCGACTTGGCGACCCGCCGGGTGGCCGATACCCCGGCCGAGCGTCGGGCCTGCTTGAGAACGCTTCTGGCAGCCATGCCTACTTACCTGTCTTTCCGGCCTTGCGGCGGATGACTTCACCCTGGTACCGCACGCCCTTGCCCTTGTACGGGTCGGGGCGGCGCAGCCTGCGAATGTTCGCGGCCACCTCGCCCACCTTCTGCTTGTCGATGCCCTGGACCGAGAACCGGGTAGGGGTCTCGACTCGGAACGTGATGCCCTCGGGAGCCGGTACCACGACCGGGTGCGAGAAGCCCAGGGCGAACTCGAGGTCGCTGCCCTTGGCCTGCACTCGGTAGCCCGTACCGACGATCTCCAGGTTCTTGGTGTAACCGTCGGTGACACCGATGACCATGTTGGCGATCAGCGTGCGTGACAGACCGTGCAGCGACTTCGACTCCCGCTCGTCGTCAGGGCGGGCGACCTGCAACTCGCCCTCGCCCTTGGTCACCGTGATCGGTTCGGCAACGACGTGCGCCAGCGTGCCCTTCGGCCCGTTGACGGTGACCTGCTGCCCGTCGATCGTGACGTCGACCCCGCTCGGGACCGGGACCGGCAACTTACCGATGCGACTCACTGCGTCACCTCTCGCTCTTCGCGCGAGCGCTCTGGCCCGCTAAGGCGCAATTTGCTCGACATCATCTGCTTCTCCTGCCTCACCAGACGTAGGCGAGGACTTCGCCGCCCACGCCGCGCTTGGCTGCCTGCCGGTCGGTCAACAACCCCGACGACGTGGAGAGAATCGCCGTCCCGAGCCCGCCGAGCACACGCGGCAGGCCGGTCGACTTCGCGTACACGCGAAGGCCCGGCTTGGACACCCGCCGCACGCCGGCGATGCTGCGCTCGCGATTCGGGCCGTACTTCAGGTTCAAGGTCAAGACCTTGCCGGGCAGGCCCTCGCCTGCGTCGGCAACCGCAAAGCCGGCGATGTACCCCTCCTGCTTGAGGATCTCGGCAATGTGGCTCTTGAGCTTGGAATGCGGCATCTCCACGGTGTCGTGGTAGGCCGAGTTCGCGTTACGCAGACGCGTGAGCATGTCCGCGATCGGGTCGGTCATCATCGGTTTGTGCCTCTTTCTCGCAGTGGTTCCCGGAGGCCTGCTGCGCAGGTATACAGCTGCGTCGGTCAGGTTTGCCCAACGCGTCGGGTGAGTTCTATTGAGTTATACGGTCCGCAGCCGCGCCGGCGAGACCAAGCGGATCGATCCTTCCGGCGCGACCCTCCGCCGAAGCGTTGGGCGGGCCCTATTGAGTTATACGGTCCGCAGCCGCGCCGGCGAGACCAAGCGGATCGATCCTTCCGGCGCGACCCTCCGCCGAAGCGTTGGGCGGGCCCTATTGAGTTATACGGTCCGCAGCCGCGCCGGCGAGACCAAGCGGATCGATCCTTCCGGCGCGACCCTCCGCCGAAGCGTTAGGCGGGCCCTATTGAGTTATACGGTCCGCAGCCGCGCCGGCGAGACCAAGCGGATCGATCCTTCCGGCGCGATCCGCTCGCTCTACCAGGAGGACTTGGTGACGCCGGGCAGCTCGCCCGCATGCGCCATTTCACGCAAGCAGATCCGGCACAGGCCGAACTTGCGGTACACCGAATGGGAGCGGCCGCAGCGCTGGCAGCGCGTATAGCCGCGTACGGCGAACCGCGGCTTGGCCGCGGACTTGTTGACAAGCGCCTTCTTCGCCATGTGCTCTCAGTTCTCCTTGAATGGGAAGCCGAGCGCCTTGAGCAACGCGCGCCCCTCGTCGTCTGTCGCGGCCGAGGTGACGACCGTGATGTCCATGCCCCTCGGGCGGTCGATGGTGTCGGGGTCGATCTCGTGGAACATCGACTGCTCGTTGAGCCCGAACGTGTAGTTGCCGTGGCCGTCGAACTGGCTTGGCGACAGGCCACGGAAGTCGCGGATGCGCGGCAGGGCCAGCGTCAGCAGGCGATCGAGGAACTCCCACATCCGATCGCCGCGCAGCGTGACCTTGGCGCCGATCGCCATGCCCTCGCGCAGCTTGAACTGGGCGATCGACTTACGCGCCTTCTGCACCAGCGGCTTCTGGCCGGTGATCAGCGTCAGGTCGCGCACAGCGCCATCGATCAGCTTGGCGTCGCGTGCGGCCGCACCGACACCCATGTTGACGACGATCTTCACCAGACCAGGAACCTGCATCGGGTTCCCGTAGTCGTGATCGGCCTTGAGCGCCGGCACGATCTCGTCGCGGTACCGCAGCTTCAGGCGCGGCGGCGGAGCCTCAACAGAGGCGGTCATGACAGATCCTTCCCCGAGCGGCGTGACACACGCACGTTGCGCCCGGTCTCCTCGTCGCGGCGGTAGCCCACCCGTGTGGCCTTGCCGTCGCCGTCGATCACCATCACGTTGCTGGCGCTGATCGCTGCCTCGACGTGCTCGATGCCGCCGGCCTTGGCGCCGCGTCCGGTCGTGGTGATCCGGGTGTGCTTGGTGACGCGGTTGATGCCCTCGACGACGACCTTGTTCGTCACGGGATCGGCCGCGATGACCTTGCCTTTGACACCGCGGTCCTTACCGGCAATGACGACGACCTCGTCGCCCTTCTTCACCTTCATCACAGCACCTCGGGGGCTAGCGAAATGATCTTCATGAACTTCTTGTCGCGCAGCTCGCGACCGACCGGGCCGAAGATGCGCGTGCCGCGCGGCTCACCGTCCTGCTTGATGAGTACCGCCGCGTTCTCGTCGAAGCGGATGTAGCTGCCGTCCGGACGTCGCCGCTCTTTCACGGTGCGCACGATGACGGCCTTGACCACATCGCCCTTCTTCACACCGGCGCCAGGCAGCGCGTCCTTGACGGTGGCGACGATGATGTCGCCGATACCGGCGTAGCGCCGGCCGGAGCCGCCCATCACCCGGATGCACAAGATCTCCTTGGCCCCGGTGTTGTCGGCGACGCGCAGTCGCGACTCCTGCTGAATCACTGCCTACTCCTCAAGCAATTCTGTTTCATAGCCGTGCACGTGGTCTTGGGCTGGTGACCCGAAGCGCCACGATTGCGCGCCACCGAGTCGCGATCAGATCGCTTTACTTCGCCTTCTCCAGAACCTCGACCACGCGCCAGCGTTTCGTCGCCGACAGCGGCCGGGTTTCCATGATCAGCACGCGGTCGCCAACACCGACCTGGTTGGTCTCATCGTGCGCCTTGAGCTTGTTGGTGCGGCGGATGACCTTGCCGTACAGCGCGTGCTTCACGCGGTCCTCGACGGCGACGACCACGGTCTTTTCCATCCGGTCGCTTACGACGAGACCCTCGCGCGTCTTGCGGAAGGTGGACCGCGCTGCGTCCACCGTGGCGTCCTGCGTGCTCTGGCTCATGCTCTGTCCTTCATCTGCTGGTTCGCTCGCCTCGGTCATGCGACACCCTCATCCGGAGCGACGGACAAGCCGAGCTCGCGCTCGCGAAGGATCGTGTAGATCCGCGCCATCTCGTGCCGGACGGCGCGCAGTCGCCGGTTGTTGTCGAGCTGGCCCGTCGCCATCTGGAAACGCAGGTTGAACAGCTCCTCCTTGGCCTCACGCAGTCGCGTCTCGAGCTCGTCGTCGTGCAGCTCGCGGAACTCGGCAGGAGTGGTAGCCATCAGAAATCACCTGCTTCACGCTTGACGATGCGGCACTTCATCGGCAGCTTGTGGATCGCCCGGGTCAGCGCCTCGCGAGCCACCAGCTCGTTCGGGAACGACAGCTCGAAAAGCACCCGGCCCGGCTTGACGTTCGCGATCCACCACTCAGGTGAACCCTTACCCGAGCCCATGCGGGTCTCAGCCGGCTTCTTCGTCAGCGGACGGTCCGGGTAGATGTTGATCCAGACCTTGCCGCCACGGCGGATACGGCGGTTGATCGCGATACGCGCCGACTCGATCTGGCGGTTCGTGACGTAGGCAGGCTCAAGAGCCTGAATGCCGTACTCGCCGAACGCAACCCTGGTACCGCCCGTCGCCGCGCCCTTGCGGGTCGGGTGGTGCTGCTTGCGGTGCTTGACCTTGCGTGGCATGAGCATGGGTCAGCCCTCCGTGCTCTCGGTGGACTCAGTGCTCTCGGTGGACCCAGTGGATTCCGCGGGCTCTGTGGATGCACTGGATTCCGCGGGCTCTGTGGACGCAGTGGATTCCGCGGACGCAGTGGATTCCGCGGGCTCGGTGGACTGCGCTTCGGCCGCCGGCGCAACCGGGGTGTCGGCGACGGCTTCGGGGACGGCCTCAACAGCCGGCGCCGACTCTGCCTCGACGTTCGGGTCGGCCGCGGGACGGCTCTCGCCGGTCGCCGCGCGTCCGGCCTCAGTGCTGACGCCCGTCGTGCCCTGCGAGCCGGACCGGCGCGGACGCGTACCCGCCGGGCGCTCGCGGCGCTGGCGCAACACCTCGGCAGCCGCGGCTGCCTCGCGCTCGGCGCGCGAGCCGGTGGGCACCTCGCCCTTGTACAGCCAGACCTTCACGCCGATGCGGCCGAAGGTCGTACGCGCCTCGTAGAAGCCGTAGTCGATGTTCGCGCGCAGCGTGTGCAGCGGGACCCGGCCCTCGCGGTAGAACTCGGAGCGGCTCATCTCGGCACCGCCGAGGCGACCTGAGCACTGCACCCGGATGCCCTTGATGCCCGGGCTCTTCAGCGCCGACTGCATGCTCTTGCGCATCGCCCGGCGAAAGCTCACCCGGTTGGACAGCTGCTCGGCCACGCCCTGCGCGACCAGCTGTGCGTCGCCCTCAGGATTCTTGACCTCGAGAATGTTGAGCTGCACCTGCTTGTGGGTGAGCTTTTCAAGCTCGCCGCGCAGGCGCTCGGCCTCCGCACCACGACGTCCGATCACGATTCCCGGACGGGCGGTGTGGATGTCGACGCGGACACGGTCGCGGGTGCGCTCGATCTCGACCTTCGCGATGCCCGCGCGCTCCATGCCCTTGCTCATGAGCCGCCGGATCGCGACATCTTCCTTCACATACTCCGAGTACTGCTTATCGGCGAACCAGCGGCTCTTGAAGTCCGTGGTGATGCCGAGGCGGAACCCGTGTGGGTTGACCTTCTGCCCCATCAGCGGGCACGTCCCTTCTTGCCGGCTTGATTCTCGATGCTTTCGACCTCGACCGTGATGTGGCTGGTGCGCTTGCGAATCCGGTATGCACGGCCCTGTGCCCGCGGCCGGAACCGCTTGAGCATCGGGCCCTCGTCGACATAGGCACGGGACACGAGCAGCGTGTCCGGGTCGAGCGAGAAGTTGTTCTCGGCGTTTGCGATAGCGCTGGCAAGCACCTTCGCGACCGGCTCGCTCGCCGCCTGCGGGGCGAACTTCAGCACCGCGAGCGCCTCTTGCGCCGGGAGATCACGGATCAGTTCGACCACGCGGCGCACCTTCGTCGGCGTGACCCGAACGTAGGTGGCACGCGCGAAGGCGGTGCGTACCTCGTCATCAGTGTTGGCAGCCATCTCTGCTTCCTAACCTCAGCCGCGCCGCGCGCGACGGTCGTCCCTGATGTGACCCCGGAACGTCCGCGTCGGAGCGAACTCGCCGAGCTTGTGGCCGACCATGCCCTCGGTGATGAATACCGGGACGTGCTTGCGACCGTCGTGCACGGCGATCGTGTGCCCGAGCATGTCCGGGATGATCGTCGAGCGGCGCGACCAGGTCTTGATCACGTTCTTCGAGCCCTTGTCGTTCTGGTCGTCGACCTTCTTGAGCAGGTGGTCGTCGACGAACGGGCCCTTCTTCAAACTCCGTGGCATGCGGTGCTACCTCTTCTTGTTCGTACGACGGCGGCGGACGATCAGCTGGTCACTGGGCTTGTGACGCCGGGTGCGGCCCTCGGGCTTGCCGCCCGGGTTGACCGGGTGGCGCCCACCTGAGGTCTTGCCCTCGCCACCACCGTGCGGGTGGTCGACGGGGTTCATCGCGACGCCGCGGACCGTGGGCCGCTTGCCCTTCCAGCGCATGCGCCCGGCCTTACCCCAGTTGATGTTGGACTGCTCGGCGTTGCCCACCTCACCGACCGTGGCCCGGCACCGCACGTCGACGTTGCGGATCTCGCCGGAGGGCATGCGCAACTGCGCGTACGGGCCGTCCTTGGCCACCAGTTGCACGCTGGCACCGGCGCTGCGGGCGATCTTCGCGCCGCCGCCGGGCCGCAACTCGATGGCATGCACCACGGTGCCCACCGGGATGTTGCGCAGCGGCAACGCGTTGCCCGGCTTGATGTCGGCGCGGGGGCCGTTCTCGACGGTGTCGCCCTGCTTGAGCAGCCGCGGGGCGAGGATATAGCGCTTCTCGCCGTCGGCGTAATGCAGCAGCGCGATCCGGGCTGTGCGGTTCGGGTCGTACTCGATGTGCGCCACCTTGGCCGGCACACCGTCCTTGTCGTGCCGGCGGAAGTCGATCAGCCGGTACGCGCGCTTGTGCCCGCCGCCCTGGTGCCGGGTGGTGATCCGGCCGGAACTGTTTCGGCCACCCTTGCTGTGCAGCGGCCGGACCAGCGACTTCTCCGGCTCGCTGCGCGTGACCTCGACGAAGTCGGCCACACTCGAGCCACGCCGGCCCGGCGTGGTCGGCTTGTACTTGCGGATGCCCATTACGCACTACCAATCTGGCCGAAGACGTCGATCCGGTCGCCCTCGCGGAGGGTGACGATCGCACGCTTGACGTTCTTGCGCCGGCCGTACCCGAACCGGGTCCGCTTGCGCTTGCCCTGCCGGTTGAGGGTGTTCACGTCGGTGACCTTGACGCTGAACACCTTCTCGACCGCAATCTTGATCTGGGTCTTGTTGGCCAACGGGTGGACGTCGAACGTGTACTTGTTCTCGTCGAGCAGGCCGTAGCTCTTCTCGGAGATAACCGGGGCGAGCAGCACGTCGCGCGGGTCGTCAAACATCAGCTGTCCTCTTCCTTCTTCGCCCGCTGGGAGGGCGGCAGCTGGAAGCCGGCGGCCTCGGCGGCATCGGCGTCGCGGAACCAGACCTCGGCCACGGTGCGCTCGTAGAACGCGCTGCCCGGGACGTGATACAGCTTCGAACTGGCGTTGCCCTTGATCGGGAACCCGTCCGGCTCGCTGCCGTCGTCCATGGCCGCGTGCGAGTCCGGGCCGAACGGGGAATCGGCCTCGGCCGCTGGCGTCGCCGCTGCCTCGGTGGCCTTCGCCTTCGCAGCCTTCTTGGCCGGTTTCGCGGGCTCGTCGTCCGGGACGACCGGGGTCTGCGCGGCCTCGATGTCGGAGTCGTCGGCCTCGGCACTGGTCGCTGCGCCCTTGGCCGACTTGCCGGTGGCCGGACCGCCGAGGAAGGCCTCGAGCGCCCCCTCGGTGAACACGACATCGTCGCTGATCAACACGTCGTAGGTGTTGAGCTGGCCGGGCTCGAGCACGTGGATCTGCTCGAGATTGCGCACGCTCTTCCAGGTCAGCTCGTCGCTGCGTTCGGCGACGACGAGCACGTGGCGGGACTCGGCGATCTTGGCCAGCGCGGCCGCGGCCATCTTCGTCGAGGGGGTGTCACCGGAAACCAGCGCCGACACGACGTGCACGCGGTCGTTACGGGCGCGATCGGACAGCGCACCACGCAGGGCGGCGACCTTCATCTTCTTCGGGGTGCGCTGCTCGTAGGTGCGCGGCCTCGGGCCGTGGACGATGCCGCCGCCCGCGAACTGCGGCGCACGGGTCGAGCCCTGGCGCGCACGGCCGGTGCCCTTCTGCCGGTAGGGCTTCTTGCCACCGCCGCGGACCTCGCCGCGGGTCTTGGTCGAGGCAGTGCCCTGCCGCGCGGCAGCGAGCTGAGCGATCACGACCTGGTGGATCAGCGCGATGTTGGCCTCGACGTCGAAGATCTCGGCGGGCAGCTCGACGCTGCCGGATTCCTTCGCCGGCTTGTCAGCTGCCGGGTCTTGCACAGTCAACGTGAGAGTCATCGTCGTCAGCCTCCCTTCGCGGCGGTACGGACGAGCACGAGACCACCCTTGGGTCCGGGGATCGCGCCCTTGATCAGCAGCAGGCCGCGCTCGGCGTCGACCTTGTGCACCAGCAGGCTCTGCGTGGTCTGCCGTTCGTGGCCCATTCGCCCCGCCATGCGCAAGCCCTTGAAGACCCGGCCCGGAGTGGCGCAGCCACCGATCGATCCGGGCGCACGGTGCTTGCGCTGCGTACCGTGACCGGCGCCGAGGCCGTGGAAGCCATGCCGCTTCATGACGCCGGCAGTGCCCTTGCCCCGGCTCGTCCCGGTGACGTCGACCAGGTCGCCATCGTTGAAGACGCCTCGCACGGCGATCTCAGCGCCGACTTCGTAGTCCTCGATGGAGTCGGTGCGCAGCTCGACCAGGTGTCGACGGGGTGTGACGTTGGCGGCCTTGAAATGACCCGCTACCGGCTTGGTGACCTTGCGGGGGTCGATCTGCCCGTAGGCGAGCTGGACGGCGGTGTAGCCGTCCTTCTCCTGAGTCCGGATCTGAGTGACGACACACGGCCCGGCCTTGACGACGGTCACCGGGACGATCCGGTTGTTCGCGTCGAAGACCTGGGTCATGCCGAGCTTCTCGCCCAGGATCCCCCGCTGGGGAGAGCTAGTTCCTTTAGCCATGTCCTTCTCGCCTATTCGGATTGTTCGACTCCGCGCTCGACTTGCTGTTCGGGCCGGCCGGCCCCGCGATGTTCGCTCGTTGTCGTCGCACTACTGGATGTTCACGTCGACGCTGGCCGGTAGATCGATGCGCATCAGCGCGTCGACCGTCTTGGGCGTCGGGTCGAGGATGTCGATGAGCCGCTTGTGCGTCCGCATCTCGAAGTGCTCGCGGCTGTCCTTGTACTTGTGCGGCGAGCGGATGACGCAGTAGATGTTCTTCTCGGTCGGCAACGGAACCGGGCCGACGACGCGCGCGCCGGTGCGGGTGACCGTCTCAACGATCTTGCGCGCACTGGCGTCGATGGCCTCGTGGTCGTAGGCCTTGAGCCGGATGCGGATCTTCTGTCCCGCCATGGGGCTGACTCACCTTCACTGTCGTGCTGCATCAGGAACGAGCTCGCGAGCCGCACGGACGGCTCGAAGCAGTTGACCTGACTCACCCGGACGGGCAACCAACGAGGTCGCGACGGTGGCCGCCGCACCCGGGTGAGTCATCTTCACTTGTTCAGACCGGGACGCACCGGTGGCTGGTGAACCGATCGGACCTGATGGCCCGACCCGCTTACTCGGCCGGTACGGCTCAGTTGCTCCATATGCAGATCGCGCCTTGCGGCGCGATCTGCATTCACTACTCCGCGATCTTCGTGACGCGGCCGGCACCGACGGTGCGGCCACCCTCTCGGATCGCGAAACGGAGACCCTCTTCCATGGCGATCGGCTGGATCAGCTCGACCTTCATGTCAGTGGTGTCGCCGGGCATGACCATCTCGGTGCCCTCGGGAAGGGTCACCACGCCGGTCACGTCGGTGGTACGGAAGTAGAACTGCGGACGGTAGTTGTTGAAGAACGGCGTGTGCCGCCCGCCCTCGTCCTTCGACAGGATGTAGACGGTGGCCTCGAAATTCGTATGCGGAGTCGAGGTTCCCGGCTTGATGACGACCTGGCCACGCTCGACCTCTTCGCGCTTGATGCCGCGCAGCAGCAGGCCGACGTTCTCACCGGCCTGGCCCTCGTCGAGCAGCTTGCGGAACATCTCGATGCCGGTGACCGTGGTGGTCTGCTTCTGCGGGTGGATGCCGATGATGTCGACCGTCTCGTTCACCTTGAGCACGCCACGCTCGATGCGCCCGGTGACGACGGTGCCGCGACCGGTAATCGTGAAGACGTCCTCGACCGGCATGAGGAACGGCTTCTCGGTCTCGCGCACCGGCTGCGGGATCGACTCGTCGACGGCGTTCATGAGTTCCATGACCTTCTCGCCCCACTCGGCGTCGCCCTCGAGCGCCTTGAGCGCCGAGACGCGTACGACCGGAGCGTCGTCGCCCGGGAACTCGTACTGGTTGAGCAGCTCGCGAACCTCGAGCTCGACCAGCTCCAGGATCTCCTCGTCGTCGACCATGTCGGCCTTGTTCAGCGCGACGACGATGTAGGGGACGCCGACCTGGCGGGCGAGCAGCACGTGCTCCTTGGTCTGCGGCATCGGACCGTCGGTGGCCGCCACGACCAGGATCGCGCCGTCCATCTGCGCCGCACCGGTGATCATGTTCTTGATGTAGTCGGCGTGCCCGGGGCAGTCGACGTGCGCATAGTGGCGCTTCTCGGTCTGGTACTCGATGTGCGCGATCGAGATCGTGATGCCGCGCTGGCGCTCCTCAGGCGCCTTGTCAATCTGGTCGAACGCCTGAGTGTCCGGGTTCTGAGCCGGGTACTTCTCGTGCAGCACCCGGGAGATCGCCGCGGTGAGCGTCGTCTTGCCGTGGTCGATGTGACCGATGGTGCCGATGTTGACGTGCGGCTTGGTCCGCTCGAACTTCGCCTTCGCCACTGTGGATCTCCCTCTCTCGGGTCGGTCTTTGTTTCGTAGTCTTGGGACTTACTGGTGGTGTCGGGCCTACTCGCCCGTCGCCTTCGCGATGCCTATTGCTCGACTCCGGGCGCACTCCGCTCCTCGCTGCGTTCCTCGGTCGCTGACGCTCCCCGCGGTACTCGCTGCGATGCTCATTCGCCCGTCGCCTTCGCGATGATCTCCTTGGCCACGTTCGTGGGAACCTCGGCGTAGGAGTCGAACTGCATCGAGTAGCTCGCCCGGCCCTGCGTCTTGGAACGCAGGTCACCGACATAGCCGAACATCTCCGACAGTGGTACCAGGGCTGTGACGAGCCGCAGACCGCCTCGTTCGGCCATCGCCTGGATGTGGCCACGCCGCGAACTCAGATCGCCGATCACGTCGCCCATGTTCTCTTCCGGGGTGGTGACCTCGACCTCCATCATCGGCTCGAGCAGCACCGGGTGGGCCCTGCGTGCGGCCGCCTTGAATGCCATGGAGCCTGCGATCTTGAATGCCATCTCCGACGAGTCGACCTCGTGGTAGCCACCGTCGAGCAGCGTGAGCTTGACGCCGACGAGCGGGTAGCCGGCCAGGATGCCGTACTGCATCGCCTCCTGCGCGCCCGCGTCGACCGACGGGATGAACTCACGCGGGATGCGCCCGCCGGTGACCGAGTTGACGAACTCGTAGCTCGCACCGTCGGCTGTCATCTCCAGCGGTTCGAGCTTGATCTGCACCTTCGCGAACTGGCCGGAGCCACCCGTCTGCTTCTTGTGGGTGTACTCCTCCTTCTCCACGACGCGGCGGATCGTCTCGCGGTAGGCCACCTGGGGCTTACCGACGTTTGCCTCGACCTTGAACTCGCGGCGCATCCGGTCGACCAGGATCTCCAGGTGAAGCTCACCCATGCCGGAGATGACGGTCTGCCCGGTCTCCTCGTCGGAGCGGACCTGGAAGGTCGGGTCCTCTTCGGCGAGCTTCTGGATCGCGGTGCCGAGCTTTTCCTGGTCGCTCTTGGTCTTCGGCTCGATCGCGACGTAGATGACCGGATCGGGGAAGGTCATCGACTCCAGAATGATCGGCTTCTGCGGGTCGGAGAGGGTGTCTCCGGTGGTGGTCTGCTTCAGCCCAGCGACGGCGATGATGTCGCCGGCGCCGGCACGCGGCAGCTCCTCCCGCTTGTTCGCGTGCATCTGATAGATCTTGCCGATGCGCTCCTTGCGGTCCTTGGTCGCGTTCAGGACCTGCGAGCCGTTCTCCAGCACGCCGGAGTAGATGCGCACGAAGGTCAGCTTGCCCAGATGCTGGTCGGTGGCGATCTTGAACGCCAGCGCGGACAGCGGCTCTGCCTCGTCGGTCTTGCGGGTGGCGACGGTGACACCATCGAGCAGCAAGCCCTCGACGTGATCGACGTCGAGCGGTGAGGGCAGGAAGTCGGTGACGGCGTCAAGCATGGGCTGAACGCCCTTGTTCTTGAACGCCGACCCGGCGAGGACCGGGTTCAGGCGATCGGCGAGGGTGGCCCGGCGGATCGCCGCCTTGAGCCGCTCGACGGAGAGTTCCTCACCGCCGAGGTAGGCCTCGAGGATCTCCTCGTCATTCTCGGCGAGAGTCTCGAGCAGCTTCTCGCGCCACTCGTTCGCCAGGTCGACGAGGTCGGCCGGGATCTCCTCGACCGCGTAGTCCTCGCCCTTCTGGGTCTCGCCACGCCAGGTGAGCGCGCGCATGCCCAGCAGGTCGACAACCCCGATGAAACCGGCCTCGGCGCCGATCGGAACCTGCAGCACGAGAGGGGTGGCCGCGAGCCGGTCGCGCATCATCTGCACGCAGCGGAAGAAGTCTGCCCCGGTGCGGTCGAGTTTGTTGACAAAACACATCCGCGGGACGCTGTACTTGTCGGCCTGGCGCCACACCGTCTCGGTCTGCGGCTCGACGCCGGCAACGCCGTCGTACACGGCGACCGCACCGTCGAGCACGCGCAGCGACCGCTCGACCTCAGCGGTGAAGTCGACGTGTCCCGGCGTGTCGAGGATGTTGATCGTGTGGCCCTTCCACGTGCACTTTGTCGCTGCGGAAGTGATGGTGATGCCGCGCTCCTGCTCCTGCTCCATCCAGTCCATCGTGGCGGCGCCGTCGTGGACTTCACCGATCTTGTAGTTGATGCCGGTGTAGAACAGGATCCGTTCGGTGGTGGTGGTCTTGCCCGCGTCGATATGCGCCATGATCCCGATGTTGCGGGTCTTGGCGAGCTCGGCGTTGTTGGCCATGATTCCTTCTCTTACTAGTCCTGCGGGCTATTACCAGCGGTAATGCGCGAAGGCCTTGTTGGACTCCGCCATCTTGTGGGTGTCTTCGCGGCGCTTGACGCTCGCGCCGAGACCGTTGCTGGCGTCGAGCAGCTCGTTCATCAGCCGCTCGGTCATCGTCTTCTCGCGCCGCTGACGCGAGTAACCCACCAGCCAGCGCAGCGCGAGGGTGGTACCGCGTCCGGGCTTGACCTCGATCGGCACCTGATAGGTGGCGCCACCTACGCGGCGGCTCTTCACCTCGATGGCCGGCTTGACGTTGTCGAGCGCGCGCTTGAGTGTGACGACCGGGTCGGTGCCGCTCTTCTCGCGGCACCCCTCGAGGGCGCCGTAGACGATGCTCTCGGCCGTCGACCGCTTGCCGCGCATCAGCACCTTGTTGACGAGCTGGGTGACCAGCGGCGAGTTGTACGCCGGGTCAACCACGAGCGGACGGCGCGGGGCCGGGCCCTTGCGCGGCATTAGCTCTTCTCCTTCTTCGCGCCGTAACGGCTGCGGGCCTGCTTGCGGCCACGCACACCCTGAGTGTCGAGAGATCCACGGATGATCTTGTAGCGAACACCGGGCAGATCCTTCACCCGGCCGCCGCGAACGAGCACGATCGAGTGCTCCTGCAGGTTGTGGCCCACGCCCGGGATATAGGCGGTGACCTCGATGCCGCTGGTCAGCCGCACACGAGCGACCTTGCGAAGCGCCGAGTTCGGCTTCTTCGGCGTCGTCGTGTAGACGCGAGTGCAGACACCGCGTCGCTGCGGAGAACCCTTGAGCGCCGGGGTCTTCGTCTTCCCGATCTTGTCCTGCCGGCCCTTACGGACCAGTTGCTGGATCGTAGGCATTCGGCCTGCAATCTCCTCGTTCGAGTGAGTGGTGCGATGGTGGTCGGCCCGGCTGGCGCTTGGGCGCGGCTTCTGCTGTTCTGCTGTTCTGCTCGGTCGTCGCGTTCATTGCATCGCCCCGGATTCCCGCAGATCGCTGCGCGACCAACAGGGAAACCCGCGACTCACCGATCCCCGAGGTCGGGCGTGTCGCGCCCTTTCCACAGGCCAACCCGGCGATAAATCGCCGGTCTGGACAGTGAGTCCGTCCCGCCTGGCACCAGTTTGCACCGGCTCCACGACGCGGGCACGTGACGACGACCCGGATCACTCCGGGCACGGCGCCTAACCATACTCGCGGGTCAGCGGTCGGTCAAAAACCACCCCCCACACGCGGTCTGCACCGTGGCATCACCTGGCCCGCCGCACCGGCGGGCGGCGCTTCTGGCGCGCTAGGGTGCGCGCGTGAGGGCCCCGAAAACACTTGCCCACAGTGGGCGCACCGCCCCGGTGAGCCGAACGGTCGCCCCCGCGCTGCGTGGGCGGAGACACCCCTCCTGGGTGGGCACTTTGGCGCTCGGTGGGCAGTTGTAAGTGCCCACCTGGGGCGAAACTGCCCACCTGCGGCGCCGCCGGGCGCCGCGGGTGCGGCTGGGTGGGCATTTGGCAGCACTCGCCGTGCTGCTCACCGCGTGCAGCTCGCCGAGCCGGCACATGGGCACGTCCAGTAGCGCGGCACTGCCCACCCTGAGGGTCATGCCCACCGCCTGGCCCGACGGGTGCCCGCTCGCTCCGCCCATCGGGTGCACGTCCACCGATCCGGGCCGCTCACCGGCACTGACCTGGTCGGGCGCACCCCAAGGCACACGCTCCTACGCGGTGACGATCACCGACCCGGACGCACACGGCTTCCTGCATTGGGCCGTGTTCGGCATACGGGCGTCGGTCACGTCGCTGCCGGCCGGGGCGAGCCCCGGCGGGGCGTTACCCGAAGGGGCCCACGAACTAACGAACGGCTTCGGCAAGCCGGGTTACGGCGGGCCGTGCCCACCCGCCGGCGCACGCCACCACTACGTCCTCACCGTGTGGGCACTTCGCGACGAAACATCGACGGTCGGCGACCTACGTCGCGACGCCGTGGCGGCGCGCACGCTCACCGCCACCTACGCCCGGTGACTCGGTTACCAAGCGGGGACGGTCTCCGGCGGGCGTCGCAGCCCCGGCCAACGGCGCAGCATGGCCTCGCGCATTGCCATGACGATCGCGCCGAGCGGGCCGAACTCGGGGTGACCGACCGTCAGGTCCGTAACAACGCCGAGGCGATGGGCCAGGCGCTCGCGGGCCGTCACCGTTCCCCATTCCCAGTCGGCGTCGACGAGGCGCGCCAGGTAGTCGGCGCCACCGCGCTGCGCTCGCGGGACGAGAGCATCACCGCGCAGCAGCCAGCCGACGCACGCGTCGGCGAGGTCGCCGCTCACGTCCTCGCCGGTCGATTCCTGCCAAACGCTGCGATACGTCTGCTCGGCTCGCTGTAAGACCGCTGGCGAGGCCGAAGTGACGCACCAGCAGGTCGGGAACGCCATCCGAAGGTAGGCCAGCTCAACCAGACCGTTGCCGATCGCGGCCTGTTCGAGGTCGATGAACCGCACGCCGGATGCCGTGTGCAGCGCATTGTCCGGGCACGGATCGCCATGCAACAGACAGCGTCCGGGCGCCGACGCCAGCCGGTCGACGACATCGCCGAGCACAGCGCCGACGCTCGCCGGGACGGGCACTCGCAAGGCGCCGGCCAGCGCGAGGAACGCCCCAACGTCGTCAGCGCGCGGTCCGGCCCATGGCGGCAGCGCGGCCGGTTCGGCCTGCCGGCCGGCGGCGTGCAGCCGGGCGAGGCCGGCGGCGTAGGCAACCGGCCAGTCGGTGGCCATCCGGCGCTCGACGAGGTGCTCCAGGACCATCGCGTTCTCGGTTGCGTCGCTGGCCAGCACGCGCGCCACGACCGGCGGTTCGACCCGCTCGGCAAGACGCAGCGCGGTCAGTTCACGGGCGAAACGCCGCGCCGCGTCCGGGTCGCCGACGATCTGCTTGACGACGTACGCCGAGTCGGCGGTCTCGACCAGCCACACCCGCGATCGCGGGCTGCTGTCGAGTGCGCGCACCTGCCGGGGCCGCCCGCGATCTGCACACAGCGCCTGAAACAGGCGCAGCCCCGCGTCGTCGAGTACGGCGCGGGGCTCGCTGCCGGGGCTCTCGCCGGTCGTGGCGACGTCGGCGCGGTCAGCCCTGTTCACGCATCGCGCGCAGGCTCTGCTTGAGCGATCCCATCGTGGCCAGCACCGCCGTGGGCTCGTAGCCGCAGTGCGCCATGCAGTTGTTGCACCGCTCGTCACGTCCGCGGCCGTACTTGGACCAGTCGGTGGTCTCGACGAGTTCCTTGTAGGTCTTGGTGTACCCGTCGGCCATCAGGTAGCACGGGCGCTGCCAGCCGAGCAGCGAGTAGGACGGGATGCCCCACGCGGTGCACTCGAAGTCGACCTTGCCCTCGAGGAAGTCGAGGAACAGCGGCGAGTGGTTCAGGCGCCACCGCTTGCGGTTGCCACCGGCGAAGGCCTTCTTGAACAACTCACGCGTTTCGGTCACGCCGAGGAAGTGGTCCTGGTCGGGCGCCTTCTCGTAGGCGTAGGCCGGCGAGATCATCATCTGGTCGACCTTGACCTCGTCGTTGAGCATGTTCAGCACGTCGATCACGTTCTGCGGCGTGTCGTTGCTGAAGAAGGTCGAGTTGGTCGTTACGCGGAAGCCCTTCTCCTTCAGGAACTTGATGGCCTCCATCGCTTCGTCGAACACACCCTCCTTGGCGACAGCCTCGTCGTGGCGCTCACGCAGGCCGTCGACGTGGATGGTGAAGGCAAAGTACGAGGACGGCTTGAAGTTGAACTTGTCCCACCGCTTGCGTACCAACTCGGCGTTGGTGCACAGGTAGACGTACTTCTTGCGCTTCACGAACTCGTCGACCATGACGTCGATCTGCGGGTGCATCAGCGGTTCACCGCCGGCGATGGAAACCATCGGCGCGCCGCTCTCCTCGATCGCGGCCACGGCACGCTCGACCGGCATGCGCTGGCGCAGCAGATCGTGTGGCTGCTGGATCTTGCCGCAGCCTGGGCACTTGAGGTTGCACGCGAACAACGGTTCAAGCTCGACCAGCAGCGGGAACTTCTCCCGGCGACGCAACTTCTGGCTGAACAGGTACCAGCCAACCCGCGCCGATTGACGCACTGGGATAGCCATCAGGCCATATCTCCTTACTCCCGCTCGTCAGGAGCGGAACGTCGGTTGTGACGCGGGATCGACGTCGACGCACACATCAGTCGGCGACCTCCTTGGGAAGGGAGAACTTGATGTCTTCGTGGGTGACGACCCGCTCGTCGACCTCAATCGGGCCGAGGGCGCGCAACGTGCCGATGACCTCGTCGACCAGATGCGGCGGGGCGGACGCACCCGCGGTGATGCCGATCGTGCGCCTGTTCTCGATCCATTCGGGCAGGACGCCTGCGGCGTCGTCGACCAGGTAGGCGCGCGTGCCCGCCCGCTCGGCGACCTCGACCAGGCGCAGCGAGTTCGACGAGTTCTGCGACCCGACCACCAATACGACATCGGACTCGGCCGCGATTGCCCGAACGGCGTCCTGCCGGTTCGTCGTGGCGTAGCAGATGTCTTCGGTCGGCGGCGACTCGATGAGCGGGAAGCGCCGGCGCAGCACGTCGACGACCTGGTCGGCGTCCTCGACGGCAAGCGTGGTCTGAGTCAGCACCGCGACCTTCGCCGGGTCAGCGGCCACCACCTTCTCCGCCTCGGCCGCCGACTGCACCAGCTTTATCTCACCGGGTGCCTCGCCCAGCGTTCCCTCGGTTTCGTCGTGACCGTCGTGGCCGATGAGCAACACCGTGTCGCCGCGGGAAAGGAAGCGGCGGGCCTCCGTGTGCACCTTCGCAACCAGCGGGCAGGTGGCGTCGACGACGGTAAGTTCGCGGCGTGCGGCCTCGGCGCGCACCGCCGGTGCAACGCCATGCGCGGAGAAGACCACGGTCGTGCCGTCGGGCACCTCGTCCAACTCGTCGACGAAGACGGCTCCCCTGCTCTGCAGATCGGCGACGACGTGCGCGTTGTGCACGATCTGGCGCCGGACGTACACCGGGCGCGGGTAGCGGCGAAGCGCCTGCTCGACGATGTCGACCGCCCGCTCGACACCTGCGCAGAACGAACGCGGCGCGGCAAGCACGACGCGACGCGGCCCGGCGAGATCCGACCACCGGCGAAGCGCCGGAGCCAGCTTGCGCAGGGTCAGCAGGGCGCGCGCCCCGGACGGCACCGTGGACAGCCGGGCCAGCGGCATGTGCGCGGTGTCGACGATTACTCGCACTACCGCGACCGGTGGACGGTCCGGCTCGCAACCCAGCGCCCGGACGACGGCCGCTGACTCCATGTCGACGGCGAGCGCGCCGGTCTTGGCCAGCTTCTCGCGCTCGGCACCGGTCACGATCTTGTCGCAGGACACCATCGGGCCGGTGTGCACCCGAAGCCCCATCCGGCGCAACTCGGCCACGAGCGGGGACGCCGCACGCAGCACGATCCGGCCGTGCTCGTCGCGCACCTCGCTGGCCACAACCACGTCGCCGGGATGCAGCGACGGGTCAAGCCCACCGGCGACACCCGCGACGACCAGCGCGTCCGGGCGTATCTCCGAAAGGCGCCGGATCCAGCGGCGCACTCGCTCGGGCCCCATGCCGCATCGCTCCACGAGCGCACCCGGCACGCGGCCGGCCAGCGCCGCATACTCGGTGCGCAGCGCAGCGACCACGAGCAGGCGGTTCTCAGTCATATGCCCTCACTCATCGCTGGATTTCGGCCGTCAGCTCGCGCTCGTCGCGCTGTGGAAGCATCCGCCACCTGTCTGACATACCGGCCGAGCGCACTGATCGGGAACAGCAGCCGGTACATCTCGTAGTTGATGTAGAAGTCTCCGGGAAACCCCGTCCCGGTAAACAGATCCTCGTCCCACCCACCGTCGTCACGCTGCGTGCCGACCAGGTAACTGACGCCACGCTCGACGGCCTCGGTGTGCTCGCCCGCGGCGAGCAGCGCGAGCAGCGCCCAGGCGGTCTGCGACGCCGTGGAGTCGCCCCGACCCCGCCAGGATGCATCGACGTAGGAACGCAGATCCTCGCCCCAACCTCCGTCGGAGTTCTGATGACGCTCCAGCCAGCGGACCGCCCGGCGCACCGGCACCGAATCTTCGCCGACACCGGCGGCCACCAGTGCAGGCACGACCGCTCCTGTGCCGTATATGTAGTTGGCACCCCAGCGTCCGAACCAGGAGCCGTCGGCCTGCTGGTCGTCGAGCAGCCACCGGATGCCCCGCCGGGCGGGTTCGGTGTCGGTGAGCCCGCGATGCGCGAGCATCTCGACGACGTGCGCGGTGACGTCGGCGCTCGGCGGATCGATGACAGCGCCGAAATCGCAGAACGGCAACTTGCCGATGACCCGGCTGGTGTTGTCGGCGTCGAAAGCGGCCCACCCGCCGTCGCGTGACTGCATGCCGAGCGTCCAGGCCGTGCCGCGCTGCATAGCGGCCTCGATGCCCGGGACCACCGCCTCGCCGACGCGTTGCATGGCGAGGACGACCTCGGCCGTGTCGTCGATGTCGGGGTAGTAGTCATTGGCGAACTCGAACGCCCAGCCGCCCGGGGCGAGTTGCGGGCGGCGCACCGCCCAGTCGCCCTTGACCCGGATCTCCTCGTCGAGCAGCCACTGCGTCGCCTGCTTGACGGCCGGCTCGTCCGGCGCGGCACCGGCATCGAGCAGCGCCGTGACCGCGAGGCAGGTGTCCCAGATCGGCGACTGGCACGCCTCCATCCACCGGATCGGGCCGTCTGCGGTCTGCTCGCGCATGGTGAAGCCCTCGATGCCGCGAAGGCCGGCCGCGATCACCGGATGGTCGAGCGGGTAGCCGAGCAGGTGCAGCGCGAGGATCGAGTACACCATCGGCGGCTGGATGCCGCCCCACCCGCCGTCGGCCTCCTGGCGGGCGATGATCCACTCGGCGGCCCGGTGGAACGCGGCCTTGCGGCCCGGCTTGATCGGCGAGCGATCGTAGGCCTTGAGCACCTTGTCGAGGCCCGTGAAGAAGCGGGCAGCCGGCCCCGTCTTCGACGGCGCAGGCGTGGCGCCGCTGCGCAGTTCGTCCAGGTGGAACGGCAGCGGACGGGCCGGACGCAGCGTCGCCACCACGGTGATCGCCACGACGGTCTGGCGCGCCCAGCAGCCCCAGTCGTAGGGGTTGAGCGGGAACCACGACGGCAGCAGCACGATCTCGGGTGGCATGGTCGGCAATGCGTCCCAGGACCATTCGCCGAAGAGCGCGAGCCACACCCGGGTGAACACCCGGCTGGCCTCGCTGCCGCCGCCGGCGAGGACGAACTCGCGAGCCTTCGCCATGTGCGGGTCGTCGACGCCGTCGCCGGCCAGGCGAAGCGCGGCGTACGCCTCGACCGTCGTCGACAGGTCGCCCGGACCTCCGTGGAACGTCGCCCAGGTGCCGTCTGCCCGCTGCTGCGACCGGATCCAGCGAGCGGTCTGGTCGAGCTCGTCGGGTTGCAGGATGCCGAGGAACTGCCGCAGCAGGAGATCCTCGGCGTCCATCGTGACGTTGGTGCGCAATTCGCCCTTCCACCAGCCGGCGGCGTCCTGCCGGCCGACCAGGTGGGCGCGGGCGCGCTCGACCGCGACACGGACGTCGTCGCGAACCTCGGTGGTGCGTGGTGCGGTCACGGTCTCCCCCCGCCGGTCAGTGATCGCGATCGACAACGTAGCGCGCCAGTGCGACGAGATCGCCGACGACGTGCGCAGCCGACGGCAACGCATCGAGGCGTTCGAGCGCCCGGGCCAGGTGCGCGTCGGCCTCCCGTGCGGCCCATTCGATACCGCCTGCCTCCTCGATGAGCTTGGTGGCGAGGATGACGTCCTCGTCGGATTTCGGTGCGCCGTCGGCGAGCAGGTCAGCAAGGCGCGCGGACGCGTCGGCCCCGGACCGCAGCGCGGCGACCACGGGAGCTGACCTCTTGCCGGCCCGCACGTCCGACGATGCCGACTTGCCGGTGACCTCAGGGTCTCCGGTGATGCCGAGGATGTCGTCGATCAGCTGGAATGCCATGCCCAGCTCGTGCCCGTAGTCGTGCAGTGCCGCGACCACATCAGCGGGCGAGCCGACGGCCAGGGCGCCGATCGACGCCGAGCAGGCAAGCAACGCGGCCGTCTTGCCGGCCTCCATGCGCAGCACGTCCTCGACGGACACATCGCGCGTGCCCTCGAAGTGCAGGTCGTCGGACTGCCCGCTGATCAGCCGCTGGGTGGCGGCCAGCAGGCCGGGCAACGCGCGCTGGCCGTTGGCGCCGTCGCGCACGAGGGTCTCGATCGCGCAGGTCAGCATCGCGTTGCCGGCGAGGATCGCCTGCCCCTCGCCGAAGACGGCCCACCCGGTGGGGCGATGACGCCGCTCGAGATCACGGTCCATGACGTCGTCGTGCAGCAGGGAGAAGTTGTGCACCAGCTCGACGGCTACCGCGCCGGGCAGCCCGGCGCTAGGGTCGGCACCGCCGGCCTGGGCGGACAGGACCGCGAGTGTCGGCCGGATCGCCTTGCCGCCCCCGGATCCGACCGCCACGCCGCTCTGGTCGCACCAGCCGAGTTGATAGGACGCGATCAGCCGCATCCGATCGTCGTCGAGCGTGGCGACGGCGCTGCGCAGAGCCTGCTGAACGGGCTCGCGCACGCGGCCGATCGCCTCGGGTGCGGTGCGGCTCATCGGTCTCCCTCGATCTTCCCGCGAGCGCTCATCGGCACGATCGCTGCGCTCCTCGCTACGCTGAAACGCTCGCTCACGCGGCGACCTCCACGGCCTTCGGCGGAATCCCTAACGCGTCGTCGGCGGCGGCAATGCCGCTGCGAACGGCACTCTCCATGGTGTCCGGCCAGCCTGTCGCAGTCCACGACCCGGCCAGCCAAACGCCGTCCACACCCGACAAACTCGGCGGACGAAGCGCTGCGGTGCCTGCCGCTTGACGGAACGTAGCCCGCCGCTCACGCGTGACGAAGGCGTCGACCACCTCGGCATGCCGGGCGGCAGGCAACAGCCGGGCGAGTTCGTCGACGTAGCGCTGCTGGATGGACCGGCTGGGCTCGTCGATGATCGCGTCGGCCGCCGACACCGTGATCGCGAGGTACTGCCCCGCCGGCATCGAATGCCGCAGCCCCGAGGTGTCGGTGCGGTCGAAGAACCACTGCACCGGAGAATTCACCACGGCCGCAAAAGGCAGGTCGGTGACCCGGCGGTCGTAGACGACGTGGACGTTCACGATGGGCGCCGCGCCGAGGCCCTCGGCGCGAGCCACCGGCGTCTGCGCAAGGGCCGGCACTGCGGCGAGTGCGTCTCGGTGTGGCAGGGCCAGCACAACGGTGCCGGCCGGAAAGCTTCGCGCGCCGTCGCGGCTGCGGGCGTGCACCGTCGCGCCCGGCTCGATCGACTCGACACGGTGGGCCAGCAACACCTCGACGCCGGCGTGGTCGAGCGCACGAAGCGCCGCGGTCGAGTGCAGATCGCCGAGCGGCACGCCGGCGTAGCCGACGTCAGCGGCGTCTGCATGATCGAGCAGCCCGGTGCGGAACACCTTCGCGGCCAACGCGAGCGATGCATCGTCCGGGTCGAGGTTCAGCGTGGCGACCGCGACGATTCCCCACAGCGAGCTGATGATCGCGTCGTTCTGGCCGTGCCGGCGCAGGAAATCGCCGAGCGTGCGGGCATCGAGGGACGCATTGGCTGGATCGAGTCGGCGCAAGGCGAGCGCGCCTCGGACGGCGCGCAGCCGGTCGGCCGGGCGCAGCAGGCGGTAGCGGGCCAGCGCTGCCGTCAGGTGCGCGGGCGCCGGAACGCCGGCTGTTCGCGACAGCCGCGCATGCTGCCCGTCCGCGCGCAGAATCGGGATGTCCAGGCGGGGCTGGAGGATGACGTCCTTCTCGACGCCGAGACGGCGCATCAGCCAGCGATAGGAATCGCAGCAGCGCAGGAACACGTGCTGGCCGTTGTCGATCGACAGCTCGCCGCGGCGGAACGAGAACGCGGCGCCGCCCAGGCGCGGACGGCCCTCGAGCAGCACCACCGACTGCCCCGCGTCGGCCAGACGCAGCGCCGCCGTGATTCCGGCCAGTCCGCCGCCGACCACCACCGCCGTGCCGCTCACGTGCGGCCCCGGGCCAGCGACCGGGCCGCGACCCGGATCTTGTCGCGAGTCGGCAGCGACGCGCGCCTGCGCATGACGATGCCCGGATCGGCGGCAATGCGGGCGAGCAGCTCGCGGTAGATGCCCGCCATAGCCGCGCAACACGCAGCGCTTCGCCGATCGAGCATGCCGAGCAACTTCAGGCCGCGGTCGTACCAGCCCCAGGCCCGCGCTGCCTCGAACCGGACGAGTTCGGCGAGGCGGCCGTCGTGCGGGTCGAGTGATCCGTCGGGCAGGGTCGCCAACTCGACATCGAAGAGGTCGAGATCGCGCTTGGGCAGGTAGACCCGGCCGTTGCCGAGGTCTTCCCGGATGTCGCGCAGGATGTTCGTCAGCTGCAGTGCCACGCCCAGGGCATCGGCAAGGCCCGCGGCCCGCGCTCGATCACCGCCGGTCAGCGGCGGGTCGAAGACGCCGAGCGACAGGCGTCCGATCGATCCGGCCACGCACCGGCAGTAGCCCACGAGCTGATCGAGGTCGTCGTAGCTGCGGCCCGTGACGTCCATCTCGCAGCCGTCGACGAGTTCGCCGAATGCGTCGAGCGGTATCGGCAGCAGGCGCGCGGCGTCATCGAGCGCGAGCAGCACCGGGTCGTCGAGATGCCCGCCCGGCGCCGTCGATCCCGCCCGGGCAAGGGCGAGCTGGCGCAGTTTCTCGTCGGCGGGCAGGTCGCCGTCGCCGATGTCGTCGATGCGCCGCGCCACGGCGTACACCGCCGAGAGGGCGCGCCGTTTCGGCGCTGGAAGCAGCCGGATTCCCCAGGAGAAGTTGCGCGCCTGTTCGCGGGTGATCCGCTCGCAGACGTCGTAGGCCGCGTCGATGTCGGCGCTCATCGCCGCCCTGCCCACAGGCGGGCCGCCACACCGGCGGTACGCACCCGCGACGGGCGCACGGTCTGGGCAAGCACGTCGCAGTCGGCATGTCGAAGCGCGTCCGCCGTCGCGAAGCCGCCTGCGACAAATCCGGCGATGGCCACGCGCGGCCAGCCGTGCAACCGCCGGACCAGCGCGCGGCCCGGCTGCAGCATTTCGACCGCGCGAGCCACCTGGACGGCAACCGCCGCCCGCAACTGTGGGCTCGTAGTCGTCGCGAGCAGATCGACGCCTGCGGGCAGATCCGCCTGCGGGAGGTACGTGCGCCCGGCCCGGACGTCCTCGCCGACGTCCTGGCAATGCTCAAGCACCTGCAGAGCGTTGCAGACCGAATCGGAGTCACTGACGTTCTGCGCGCTCGCCGCGCCAGCAATATGCAGCACGATGCGCCCGACCGGAGCCGCCGAGAAGTCGCAGTAGGCGATCAGATCGTCGAATGTCGCGTACTCGCCCACCCGCTGATCAATCCGATTGGCCTCGACGAGATCGAGGAATGGCTGTAACGGGGTGCCACACTCTTCGATCAACGGGCGCAACGCGTCGACAACGGGCAGACAAGCGTTGCCGCTTGCCAGCGCGTGCAGGTCAGCCTCTACCGCGTCGAGCAACGCGAGCCGGTCGCCGGGAGCCTCGTCGCCGACGTCGTCGACGAACCGCGCGTAGGCGTAGGTGCGTTCGAGCTTGTCTCGCGGCCCACGCGGCAGGATTCGCAGGGCGACCGGAAAATTCTCCGACCCGGCCTGAGCCGCGGCCGATGCCGCGAGCCGCCGGAGCGCCTCCGACGGCTGCGCCTCAGGCAGATCCCCACCTGCCATCAGCTGCTCCCCGATCTTCGTGCCATTTCCATTCCCGCCGACAGGACGCCACAACAATCTCTCGCGGCGCAACACTATTCCCAGTGTGTTCCAAGGATGTGACCGACCGGCGCGCGGCTCCGCGGATCAGCTAGCCTTCGCAGGTGGCGTCATTCGACCTGGCCGCGCTACTGGAACAGCGCGGGAGCGAGCGTTACGAACTTCACGCTCGGTATCTCAACCATCAACTGCCGCGAATGTTGCACGCGATCGGCTTCGACAAGGTCTACACACGCGCCGAAGGCGCATATATCTACGACGATTCCGGCCACGAATACCTCGACATGCTCGCGGGCTTCGGGGTGTTCGCCCTCGGCCGGCACAACCCCGTTGTGCGGCAGGCAATTCACGACGTGATCGACCTTGGGCTCGCCGATCTGACGCAGTTCGACGCACCGCCGCTGGCCGGATTGCTCGCCGAAGCGCTACTCGCCAAAACGCCGCATCTCGACCGCGTCTATTTCGGCAACAGCGGCACCGAGGCCATCGAGGCCGCCCTCAAGTTCGCCCGCTTCGCCACCAAGCGCAAGCGGATCCTCTATTGCGAGCACGCCTTCCACGGGCTCACCACAGGCTCGCTGTCGGTGAACGGAGCCGCCGAGTTCCGCAAAGGCTTCGACCCCTTGCTGCCCGACGTCGCGATCCCGCTCGGTGACCTCGACGCCTTGCGGCGCGAACTGAGCAAGGGCGACGTCGCCGGGCTGGTCGTCGAACCGATCCAGGGCAAGGGTGTTGCCGTCGCGCCGGCGGGTTTCCTGGCCGGGGCAGCCGACCTGCTGCACCAGCACAAGGCGCTGCTCATAGCCGACGAGGTGCAGACCGGAGTCGGGCGTACCGGCGACTTCTTCGCCTATCAGCACGAATCCTGCGACGGCGTCGAGCCCGACATCGTCACGGCCGCCAAGGCGCTCTCCGGTGGCTACATCCCGGTCGGCGCCACCATCACGCGCGATGAGATCTTCAGCAAGGTCTACTCGTCCATGGACCGCGTGCTCGTCCACGACTCGACGTTCGGTTCCAACGCGCAGGCGATGGCCGCCGGACTCGCCACGCTGCATGTCTTCGAGGTCGACGGTGTGGTCGACAACGCGCGCAAGATCGGCGACATGCTGCACGCCCGACTCGCCGAACTCGTCGATCGTTACGAGATGGTGGCCGACGTCCGCGGCCGGGGCCTGATGATCGGCATCGAGTTCGGCCGCCCGTCGTCCTGGAAGTTGCGCCCTGCGTGGGCCGCGCTTCAGGCCGCCCGCAAGGGGTTGTTCGCCCAGACCGTGGTGCACGCCCTGTTCCACAAGCACCGCATCCTGACCCAGGTCTCCGGCGATCACCTCGAGGTGATCAAGCTGATCCCGCCGCTCACGATCGGCGAGGCCGAGGTCGATCGCTTCGTCGACGCCTTCGTCGACGTCATGGACGAAGCACATCGCGGCCAGGGCCTGATGTGGGACTTCGGCAAGTCGCTGATCAAGCAGGCCCGCGAACGCTGAGCGCAGTCACTGCCCGGGACGCCGTCCGATCGGTGAGAGCGGCCCGAGGTGGCGCAGCTTGTCCGGGTTGACGCATGAGCGCACCGTCTGCACGATCCCGTCGGCGATATCGACGCAGAGGATGTTGATCAGCGCGCCGTCCGCGTCCAGAATCCGCGCGCCGGGCTGCCCGTTGACCTCGACCGGCTCGAGCTGCATGCCGAGTTCGCGCCCGCGCCGGAACAGGCCGAGCAGCAGCCTGACCACGTTGTCGCGGCCCAACACCGGGAACGGAATGCCGGCGCCCTTGCGCCCACCGTCGCCGTAGAACGCCACGTCGCCGGCGAGCAGTTCGACCAGCCCGTCCATGTCGACGCCCTGGCAGGCGGCGAAGAACTGCTCGGCGAGGCGGGCGCTGCGCTCGCGAGAGGTCTCGAATCTCGGCTTACCCTCCTCGACGTGACGGCGGGCGCGGGTGGCGAGCTGGCGGCAGTTCGCCTCGCTCTTGCCGACGATCGGCGCGATCTCGGCGTAGTCGAAGTCGAACACGTCGTGCAGCAGGAACACCGCGCGCTCCACCGGCGAGAGCGTCTCGAGGACCACCAGGAAGGCCATCGCCAGCGAGTCAGCCGTCTCGGCGGACGCCGCCGGCCCGGGATCGGCCTCAGTCACGAGCGGCTCGGGCAGCCACGGCCCGAAGTACGTCTCGCGCTGGACGCGAGCCGATCGCAACGAGTCGATCGCCAGACGAGTCGTGATCGTCGCCAGATAGGCCTTGGGCGATTCGATCTCGTCTTCGGGCACCCGGCTCAGCCGCACGAACGCGTCCTGCACCACGTCCTCTGCTTCGCTGACGCTGCCGAGCATGCGATAGGCGATCGCGAACGCATATGGCCGAAGGTCGCGGTATATGTCCTCTAGAGCGCTCATCGTCCACCTCTCCGGGCGAGTGTCTCAGCGCAATGCAACGGTGGCGATTGCCTCACGAGCCCAACCTTCGATCGGTCGGCCGGCGAGCCGGCGGCTCAGGTAGACGCCGAGCAGGGCATCGGCCAGTTCGTCCGGTCCAGGCCTGGAACCGATGTTGCCCTGCTCGCGCGCCTCGCGAAGCGCGGCCGTCAGCATGTTGCGATGCACGGCCAGCACGATGTCGACGGGATCCTCGGCCGACCGGCTCGACCCCGGCAGCGCCATCCGGGCGGCCAGCGCCTCGGCGAGTCCGGTCACCTCCCACAGACGCTGGAACTCCTCGGTCAACCGAAGCAGCTCCGCAGGCACGGCGCGCCCGCCAAGACCGCCGGAGTCACCGGACACCGAGACCCGTGTGGAAGCCTTCGCGGTAGGTCGCGAAGCGCGGCTTCCAGTCCAGCTCGTGCCGCGCCTTGGCATTGGACGCGCCCCGAATGCGGGTCATCATCGACACGCCGACCTCTCCGACGGCGAGGCGGCCGAGCCAAACCGGGACGTGCCGTGGCGGCTTCGCACCGATCGCCTTGGCGAATTCGGGAAGCCACGTCGCAACCTCGACCGGCTCGTCATCGCAGACGTTGTAGACGCCCGGGGCGCCGCGCTCGACCGCCGCGACCGTTGCCGCCGCGGCGTCGGACAGGTGGATGAACGACCACAATCCGCCGCCGGCACCGACGATCGGGAACTTGCGCTTGCGTACCATCGCTGCGGTGTCGCCGTCGAGCGCAAGGCCGCTGCCCGGCCCGTAGAAGCCGCCGTACCGCAGCGCCAGGCCTTCGATGCCGTCGGCACCGGTCACCGCCTTCTCGAGGTAGCGGATCGCCTCGAGCGTCTTGACCATGTTCGCCGGCGGGTGCGGGTCGAGCGGGTCGCTCTCGTTCTTGATCGCGCTGCCGGTGCGCTCGTAGTTCCAGTTGCCGAAGCTCTGCGCGATGAATCGCCGGACACCCGCAGCCTGGGCGGCGGCGAGCAGGTTGTCGATGCCCTCGGTACGCAACCGGTTCGTGACTGCGAACTCGCGGTCGAACTTGCGCGGGTTCTTCAGGCCGGTGAGGCTGGTCAGCTGGTGGATGACGACCTCGGGCTTCGCCGCCCGCACCGCCGACACCACGTCGGCGCGCTCGAGGACATCGGCCAGCACCGGGATCGCCCCGGCGTTGCGCAGCGAATCGCCCTTCCTGGCGGACCTGGTCAGCGCCGACACCTCGTGGCCGTGCGCAATGAGTTGCGGCACCAGGTGGCGGCCGATCGCGCCGGTTGCACCGGCGATGAAGACTCTCATTTCCTGCTCCTTCTCCTTGGGTTCTACCCGTAGACGGGGCAGGTGCTCGGTCTGTGACAGCCGCCGGATCACTTCTTTCGGCGTGCCTTGCCGGCGCCGGCATGTTTCAGCCAGATCACAACCGAATCGAGGAGGAACCATGACCAACACCGACACTGCGATCCGTGACCTCGGCCGCCGCTTCGCTGAAGCTGAGCGGCGGGCAACGTCGACGCGCTCGACGCCATCGCCGTCGCGATCGGGCGGCACACCCAGCAGGCCGCCTACCGGGGCGCGCCCGCGGACGGACAGTTCCGGGCGACGCATATCGCCGTGCTGGTTAACGGCGAGTGGCACCTGGCCGGCATCCACATGAGCCCGATCGCGGCGCCACCCGGTGGTCCCGGACCGTGCTGACCCATATCGTCGACCGTCCCGGCGCCCCGATGACTCCGCACCTGACATCGAGCAAGAGGAGAAGTCCAATGCCAGCACAGTTGAACCACACCATCGTCCGAGTCCGCGACAAGAACGAGTCGGCGACGTTCCTCGCCGAGATCCTCGACCTGCCCGAGCCCACGACATACGGCCCGTTCCGCGTCGTGCAACTCGACAACGACGTCTCCCTCGACTTCGCTGACGATCATGGCGAGCCGGTGCCCCAGCACTATGCCTTCATGGTCACCGAAGCCGAGTTCGACGCGATCTTCGACCGCATCCGGCAGCGGGACCTCCCCTACTGGGCGGACCCGATGCGGCGTCGGCCCGGCACGGTCAACACCAACGACGGCGGCCGCGGCGTCTACTGGGAAGACCCGAGCGGCCATTTCCTCGAGATCATCACCCGCCCCTACGGCAGCGGCGACTGACCGGCAGCCCGCCGCCGACACGTACAACGCAAAGGGCCGCAACCAGAACGGTTGCGGCCCTTTGTGCGTTCGTGGACGTCAGCGGTAGTCGTTGTACCCGTAGTCGTCCAGCGGGACGGCCGGGCCGAGCGTCTGGCTGGCGCCGAACCCGTAGTAGTCGTTCTCGTCGTATCCGGCCATCGAGAACGCGGCAGCGCGTGCCTCCTCGGTGGGGTTCACCTCGACGTTGCGGTAACGCGGAATGCCGGTACCGGCCGGGATGAGCTTGCCGATGATCACGTTCTCCTTGAGGCCGACCAGCGAGTCGCTCTTCGCCGAGATCGCGGCGTCGGTGAGCACGCGGGTAGTCTCCTGGAACGATGCCGCCGACAGCCACGACTCGGTGGCCAGCGACGCCTTGGTGATACCCATCAGCACCGGACGTCCAGCCGCGGGCTCTGCGCCCTCGGCCACCACCCGGCGGTTCTCCGACTCGAACGACGTGCGCTCGACCAGCGAACCGGGCAGGAACTCGGTGGCACCGGAGTCGATGACGGTGATGCGCTTGAGCATCTGCCGGACGATGACCTCGATGTGCTTGTCGTGGATGGCCACGCCCTGCGACCGGTACACCTCCTGCACCTCGCGCACCAGGTGCTGCTGCACCTCACGCGGGCCCATGATGCGCAGCACGTCGTGCGGGTTGACCGCCCCGCCGACCAACTGCTGGCCGACCTCGACCTTGTCGCCCTCGCCGATCAGCAGCCGGGCACGACGCGAGATCGGGTACTCGCGCTCCTCGCTGCCATCGTCCGGGGTGACGACGACTCGACGCGTCGAGCCCTTCGTGCCGTCGGACTCCTCGACCCGGGCCCGCCCGGCGGACTCGCTGATCGGAGCGACACCCTTCGGCACGCGCGCCTCGAACAACTCGGCCACACGGGGCAGACCGTGCGTGATGTCCTCACCGGCGATACCACCGGTGTGGAACGTACGCATCGTCAGCTGCGTGCCGGGCTCGCCGATCGACTGAGCGGCGATGATGCCGACTGCCTCGCCGACGTCGACCAGCTTGCCGCTGGCCAATGACCGGCCGTAGCAGGAGGCGCAAGTACCCAGCGCCGAGTCGCAGGTCAGCACCGAGCGGACCCGGACCTCGCTGACGCCGCGCACGACCAGGTCGTCGATCAGCACGTCGCCGAGGTCGGTGCCGGCCGTGGCGACCGTGACACCGTCGACCTCGACGTCCTCGGCGAGCACGCGCGCGTACACGCTCGTCTCGACGTGGATGTCCTTGACCAGCTTGCCGTCCGGGCCAGGGGCCGCGATCGGCAGCATCAGTCCGCGGTCGGTGCCGCAGTCGTCCTCGCGCACGATGACGTCCTGCGAGACGTCGACCAGACGCCGGGTCAGGTAACCCGAGTCAGCCGTACGCAGCGCGGTGTCGGCCAGACCCTTACGCGCGCCGTGCGTCGAGATGAAGTACTCGACCACCGACAGGCCCTCGCGGAAGTTCGCCTTGATCGGGCGCGGGATGATCTCGCCCTTCGGGTTGGCCACCAGGCCGCGCATGCCGGCGATCTGCCGCATCTGCATCATGTTTCCGCGGGCACCGGAGTTGACCATGATGTAGACGGTGTTCGTCTTCGGGAAGTTGGCTTCCATCTCCTTGGCGACCTCGCTGGTCGCCTTGGTCCAGACCTCGACCAGTTCCTGACGGCGCTCCTCCTCGGTGATCACACCGCGCAGGTACTGCTTCTCGATCTTTTCGGCGTCCTTCTCGTACCGGTCGAGGATCTCAGCCTTGCGCGGTGGGGTGACGACGTCGTCGATCGCGATCGTGATGCCCGAACGGGTGGCCCAGTAGAAGCCGGCCGCCTTGAGGGCATCCAGCGTCTGGGCGACCGCCACCTTCGGATAGCGCTCGGCGAGATCGTTGACGATCTGGCCCAGCTCCTTCTTCGTCACCTCGTAGTTGACGAAGCGGTAGTCGGCCGGCAATGCCTCGTTGAACAGGCAGCGACCCAGGGTCGTCTCGACGAGCAGCGGCTCGCCGACCTGCCAGTCCTCGGGCGCCGCCCACGGCGTTGCCTTCGGCCCGTTGTCGACCGACGTCACACCAGGCAGGCGGATCTTGACCGGTGCCTGCAGGTCGAGCGTCTTCGAGTCGCGGGCCATGATGGCCTCGGCCTCGGAGGAGAAGATCCGTCCAGCACCTTCGTGGCCCTCACGCACCGTGGTGAGGTGATACAGGCCCAGGATCATGTCCTGGGTCGGCATGGTGACCGGGCGGCCGTCGGCCGGCTTGAGGATGTTGTTCGTCGACAGCATCAGGATGCGTGCCTCGGCCTGCGCCTCGGCCGACAGCGGCAAATGCACCGCCATCTGGTCGCCGTCGAAGTCGGCGTTGAACGCGGTGCAGACCAGCGGGTGGATCTGGATCGCCTTGCCCTCGACGAGTTGCGGCTCGAAGGCCTGGATGCCGAGGCGGTGCAGCGTCGGTGCCCGGTTGAGCAGCACCGGGTGTTCGCTGATGACCTCTTCCAGGACGTCCCACACGACCGGGCGCGCCCGCTCGACCATCCGCTTGGCGGACTTGATGTTCTGCGCGTGCGACAGGTCGACCAGCCGCTTCATGACGAAGGGCTTGAACAGCTCGAGCGCCATGTTCTTCGGCAGGCCACACTGGTGCAGCTTGAGCTGCGGGCCGACGACGATGACCGAACGGCCGGAGTAGTCGACGCGCTTGCCGAGCAGGTTCTGGCGGAAGCGGCCCTGCTTGCCCTTGAGCAGGTCAGACAGCGACTTGAGCGGGCGGTTGCCGGGGCCCGTGACCGGGCGCCCGCGACGGCCGTTGTCGAACAGCGCGTCGACGGACTCCTGCAGCATCCGCTTCTCGTTGTTGACGATGATCTCGGGCGCGCCGAGGTCGATCAGCCGCTTGAGACGGTTGTTGCGGTTGATGACCCGGCGGTACAGGTCGTTCAGGTCGGACGTGGCGAACCGGCCACCGTCGAGCTGCACCATCGGGCGCAGGTCCGGCGGAATCACCGGCACGCAGTCGAGCACCATGCCCAGCGGCGAGTTCGTGGTGGACAGGAACGACGCGACGACCTTGAGCCGCTTGAGGGCGCGCAGCTTCTTCTGCCCCTTGCCGCTGCGAATGGTCTCGCGCAGTGAGTCGGCTTCGGCGTCGAGATCGAAGTTCTGCAGGAGCACCTGCAGCGACTCAGCACCCATGCCACCTTCGAAGTACTCACCGAAGCGGTCACGCAGCTCGCGGTAGAGCAGCTCGTCGGAGATCAGCTGCTTGACGTCGAGCTTGCGGAAGGTGTCCATGACCTCGTCGAGGCGGTCGATCTCGCGCTGCGCGCGGTCGCGGATCTGGCGCATCTCGCGCTCGCCGCCCTCGCGCACCTTGCGGCGCACATCGCTCTTCGCACCCTCTGCCTCGAGTTCGGCCAGGTCGCCTTCGAGCTTCTTCGCCCGCGTGTCGATGTCGGAGTCGCGCTTCTTCTCCAGCGTCGACTTCTCCGCGCTCACCTCGGCCTCGAGGGTCGGCAGATCGCGATGGCGCTCCTCGACGTTGACCTTCGTGATGAGGTAAGCCGCGAAGTAGATGATCTTCTCGAGATCCTTCGGCGCCAGGTCGAGCAGGTAGCCCAGCCGGGACGGAACGCCCTTGAAGTACCAGATGTGCGTTACCGGCGCAGCCAGTTCGATGTGGCCCATGCGCTCACGGCGCACCTTGGCCCGCGTGACCTCGACACCACACCGCTCGCAGATGATGCCCTTGAACCGAACCCGCTTGTACTTACCGCAGTAGCACTCCCAGTCGCGGGTGGGCCCGAAGATCTTCTCGCAGAAGAGCCCGTCCTTTTCCGGCTTGAGTGTGCGGTAGTTGATGGTCTCGGGCTTCTTGACCTCGCCGTGTGACCACTTGCGGATGTCGTCTGCAGTTGCCAGGCCGATACGTAGCTCGTCGAAAACATTGACGTCGAGCAAGGTTCCTACCTTCTTGGTAGTAGTGCGGTTGTTGCTGGTTGGTCGACGGCCGTGATCGTCATACCCGGCTCAGCAGCCCGGGTATGACGATCGCCGGCGTGGGTCACGCGATCAGACTTCCTCGACGCTCGATGGCTCGAACCGGCGGGACAGGTCGATGCCCAGCTCTTCGGCGGCGCGGTACACGTCGTCGTCGGAGTCGCGCATCTCGACTGCCACACCGTCGGAGGAGAGCACCTCGACGTTCAGGCACAGCGACTGCAGTTCCTTCAGCAGCACCTTGAACGACTCGGGGATGCCGGGCTCCGGGATGTTCTCGCCCTTGACGATCGCCTCGTACACCTTGACGCGGCCGAGGATGTCGTCGGACTTGATCGTCAGCAGTTCCTGCAGCGCATACGCCGCGCCGTAGGCCTGCATCGCCCAGCACTCCATCTCGCCGAAGCGCTGACCACCGAACTGCGCCTTACCGCCCAGCGGCTGCTGGGTGATCATCGAGTACGGGCCGGTCGAGCGCGCGTGGATCTTGTCGTCGACCAGGTGCAGCAGCTTGAGGATGTAGGTGTAACCGACGCTGATCGGCTCCGGGAACGGCTCACCCGAACGCCCGTCGAACATCCGCGCCTTGCCGGTCTTCCCGATCAGCTGCTGCCCGTCACGGGTCGGCAGCGTCGCGTCGAGCAGGCCGGTGATCTCGGACTCGCGAGCGCCGTCGAAGACCGGGGTGGCCACGTTGGTGCCGGGCTCGCCCACCCGCGCGTGGTCACCGAGACGGTCGGCCCATTCCGGCTTGCCGTCGATGTTCCATCCGGTCTTGGCGACCCAGCCCAGGTGCGACTCGAGGATCTGCCCGACGTTCATCCGGCTCGGCACGCCGAGCGGGTTGAGCACGATGTCGACCGGGGTGCCGTCCTGCAGGAACGGCATGTCCTCCGGCGGCAGGATCTTCGCGATGACGCCCTTGTTGCCATGGCGGCCCGCGAGCTTGTCGCCGTCCTGGATCTTGCGCTTCTGGGCGATGTAGACGCGGACCAGTTCGTTCACGCCCGGCGCGAGCTCGTCGCCGTCCTCGCGGCTGAACACGCGCACGCCGATGACCTTGCCGGCCTCGCCGTGCGGCACCTTCAGCGAGGTGTCGCGAACCTCGCGCGCCTTCTCACCGAAGATCGCCCGCAGCAGGCGCTCCTCGGGGGTCAGCTCGGTCTCGCCCTTGGGCGTGACCTTGCCGACCAGCACGTCGCCCGGCACCACGTCGGCGCCGATGCGCACGATGCCGCGCTCGTCGAGGTCGGCCAGGACCTCTTCGGACACGTTCGGGATGTCGCGGGTGATCTCCTCAGCGCCCAGCTTCGTGTCGCGGGCGTCGACCTCGTGCTCCTCGATGTGGATCGAGGTCAGGACGTCGTCCTGCACCAGACGCTGGTTGAGGATGATCGCGTCCTCGTAGTTGTGACCCTCCCATGGCATGTAGGCCACGAGCAGGTTCTTGCCCAGCGCCATCTCACCGAAGTCGGTGGAGGGACCGTCGGCCACGACCTGACCGACCTCGACGCGGTCGCCCTCGTCGACGATCGGCTTCTGGTTGAAGCTCGTGCCCTGGTTGGAGCGGGCGAACTTGGCCAGCCGGTAGGTGTTGCGGGTGCCGTCGTCGGCCATGACCGTGATGTAGTCGGCCGAGACCTCCTCGACGACGCCCGGCTTGTCGGCGATGACGACATCGGCGGCGTCGACGGCGGCGCGTAGCTCCATGCCGGTACCGACCAGCGGCGACTCGCTGCGCAGCAGTGGCACCGCCTGGCGCTGCATGTTGGCACCCATCAGGGCACGGTTGGCGTCGTCGTGCTCGAGGAACGGGATCATCGCCGATGCGACGGACACCATCTGCCGCGGCGACACGTCCATGTAGTCGACGTCGTCCGGCGGGATCAGGTCGACCTCGCCGCCCTTCTTGCGGACCAGGACGCGCGACTCGGTGAAGCGGCCCTGGGCGTCGATGACGGCGTTGGCCTGCGCGATGACGTGCTTGTCCTCCTCGTCGGCGGAAAGGTAGTCGATCTGGTCGGTGACCCGGCCGCTGGTGACCTTGCGGTACGGCGTCTCGACGAAGCCGAACGAGTTGACCCGGCCGTAGGACGACAGGGAGCCGATCAGGCCGATGTTCGGGCCTTCCGGCGTCTCGATCGGACACATGCGCCCGTAGTGCGAGGGGTGGACGTCGCGGACCTCCATGCCCGCGCGGTCACGGCTCAGACCGCCCGGGCCGAGCGCCGAGAGCCGCCGCTTGTGGGTCAGACCGGCTAGCGGGTTGGTCTGGTCCATGAACTGCGAGAGCTGCGAGGTGCCGAAGAATTCCTTGATCGACGCCACGACCGGCCGGATGTTGATCAGGGTCTGCGGCGTGATCGCCTCGACGTCCTGGGTGGTCATCCGCTCGCGAACCACACGCTCCATGCGCGAGAGGCCGACCCGGATCTGGTTCTGGATCAGCTCGCCGACGGTACGCAGGCGCCGGTTGCCGAAGTGGTCGATGTCGTCGAGTTCGTAGCCTTCTTCGCCGGCGTGCAGCCGGATGAGGTACTCGATCGTGCGGACGATGTCATCCTCGGTGAGCGTGCCCTTCGCGATCGGGGCGTCGACGCCGAGCTTCTTGTTGACCTTGTAGCGGCCAACCTTCGCCAGGTCGTAACGCTTCGAGTTGAAGAACAGGTTCTCCAGCAGCGCCTGCGCCGACTCACGGGTCGGCGGCTCGCCCGGGCGCAACTTGCGGTAGATGTCGAGCAGCGCTTCGTCCGAAGTCGCGATGTGGTCCTTCTCGAGGGTCGCGAGCAGCGTCTCGGATGTGGCGAAGTGATCGCGGATGCGGTCGGTGGTCCAGCCGAGCGCCTTGAGCAGCACGGTGACGGGCTGGCGGCGCTTGCGGTCGATGCGCACACCGACGGTCTGTCGCTTGTCGACGTCGAACTCGAGCCAGGCGCCGCGGCCCGGGATGACCTTGACGCTGTAGACGTCGACGTCTGAGGTCTTGTCGAGCGTGCGGTCGAAGTAGACGCCGGGCGAGCGGACCAGTTGCGAGACGACGACGCGCTCGGTGCCGTTGATGATGAACGTGCCCTTGCGGGTCATCACCGGGAAGTCGCCCATGAACACCGTCTGGCTCTTGATCTCGCCCGTGGTGTTGTTGGTGAACTCGGCAGTGACGAACAACGGCGCCGCGTAGGTCATGTCCTTGTCCTTGCACTCCTCGATGGACGCCTTGACATCCTCGAAGCGCGGGTTGGAGAAGGAGAGGCTCATCGAGCCGGAGAAGTCCTCGATCGGCGAAATCTCGCCAAGAATCTCTTCGAGGCCGGACTGAGCCGAATCGTCACCGGCGACGCGCGCACGCCACGCATCGTTGCCGACCAGCCAGTCGAATGACTCGGTTTGCAGAGCGAGGAGGTTAGGCACCTCCAGCGGCTCTCGAATCTTTGCGAACGACGTCCGGGGCGGTGCTCCCGGGATTCCGAACCCATTCGCGTGTGCAGAAACTGTCTTACCGGAGCGGGAGACTGCCAAGACGCGTCCTTCCAAGGACTAGCTGCGGTTGCACTGCGGGTACAGCCTGCGCAGCCGCTGTGCCACACAGCGCACCATGAAGGGGGCCGCTGGGAGATGACTCCAGTAGGGCCGTTGAAGGTGGCAGAGGGCAGCGCAAAGTATCAGTCTAGCCACTTCGGGCATGGCTGTCGAGGCCACCCCTAGTTCTCGTCGCGGAGAGCGTCGGGACCGAAGTCATCCGCTCGACGCATCAATCTCGCCACGGGCACTGGGTGCTAGGAAAGGGTGCCTCGCACCCGCCCGACAGTCAAGCACCAGGGCGTCGCCGAAGGCGGATTTCAGTGCCGATAGCGGCGATACGTCACAGTTGGTCCAACTTGGCGATTAGCCACTTTCCGTGAATCCGCAGAGCCGTCACTCGAAGACTCACGGTGTCCAGGCGAGGAGTCTTCAGTGACGTGTTCGATACCGTCTGCTGACCCAGCACCAGCACGATCGCCTGCTTGCCGTCGCTGCTGACCGATGCGATTCCCGATGAACCGACCTCGCCCGTCACGACCGCCTTCACACCCGGCGCGTTGCGCTCGACCGTGGTGGCCATCGACTTCACGTAGTCGTCCTTGAAGGTGCCCGTGAGATTCGCCGCGGCGGCACTCGCGTCCTGGTCGACGTGGCGGTAGTCGTAGGACAGCACCATGGCCACCGCCGAGTTCACCGACGCCACCAACTGCTCACGGCGCTCGGCCTTGCTCGGTTGGTTGCGCGAAGTCGTGAACAGCAGCAGGTCGGCAATGAGGAGGCCCACCACCAGCACGCAAGCGACGGTTACGGGCAGCCACCGAAGCACCGTGGCGCGATCAAGCGCCTGCAGCCGCAGGCTCGTGGCTTCGGCCTCATCGCGCCGACGCAGAGCGGGTTCTGGCCTCGGCTCGGGACGCGGTCCAGGCGACGGCCTGGGCCCGGGCCTCGGGCGTGATCCGCCTCCGATCCGCCGCGCCCGGCTGGCTGCCTGCGCCTCGGGCCGGCCGGTCCGGCTCGACCGTTCGCTGCTCGCCGCGTTCTGGCCGGCTTCGGTATCCGCGGCCGATTCAGCTGCGTCACCGGCTGATTGCGCTACGTCGTCCGTGGCCGGGGCGCCCGGTCCGTCAGTCGCCGGATCGGACCCTCGGGCCGACAGTTCGCTCTCGTCTTCGATGCTCATATCAAGCCCACCGAGGTCAGATCGCTCGCCAACCATTTGCCGCCCACGTTGCTCACCGTGACCTCGAACCGGCCCGTCCCGAAGAGCGTCCGCTTGCCGGTGGCGTCGACCCGGTAGTTGTTCATGGTGAGCAGGACCAGTACCTGGCCGTCCTTCGCCTGCTTGAGCGCTGCCTGGGTCACGGTTGCGGCCGTGTCGAGCTTGCTCTTGTGCAGGCTGGCCTCGAGCGAGTCCTTCTTGCTCGTCAGCTCCTTCTGCAGATTGCCGGTCAGCCCGCTCTGTGCGCGCTGGAAATCTGCGTTGAAGTCCGCGAGCCGGAAGCTCTGCACGTTGATCATCTCGCGGCTTGCCGCGTCGACGGCGGCCTGCTCGTCGACGTCTAGCCCAGGGTTGGCGCCGTGGCCGCGCCCCACGATCAGGACCACGAGCCAGGCGCACAGCAGCGCGGCCACAATGCCGAGGCCGCCGGCCACCCGCCAGGGCACCTGGCTTTGCCTCTGCCCGTCAGCCATGTTCTCCCGTTCGTTGCTCTTCATAGGCTCTCATCCGGCACTCGCCTCCGTGATCGCCTGGATGGTCTGGCGTGAAGGCGCCGGCCGCAACTTGTCGTGCGAAATCACGGGGCCAGACCGCTCCTCCGGGCGATCGCGTCGTCTAATGCAGCCCGTTCGTGAGCAGGGTCAGCCACGACTTGTCGCCCAGCAGAGCTGCACTTGCTGGCGACGATCCGCCGATGGCGACCGTGTTCTGGGTGCTCGCGCGGGGGTAGACGGTACCGCCACCGGCTGTGGAGACGGGATCGCCACCGGGCGTGTTCTGGGCGCCGCGCACCGTGGAGGGGTTACCCCTCGGCAGTGTGCAGCGCACCGACGTGTTGGTCGTGGTCGGCCCGGTCTGGCCGGGCTTGCGCTTTGGTGTTGCGCCGTAGCCGGCCACGCACGGCTGCGGATCGTTCAGGTTGAGCACGAGGCCGAAGTGCGCCGTACCGTCGCCGGGGGCGACGCTGAAACCGCCGGCGACGACCACCGGGTAGGTCTCGAGAATCTGCTCGATGCCGCCCTTGTGCCGGACCAGCAACTGGCCGGTCGCAGCGAGGTTGGCCAGCGCAACACCGAGGTCGTCCTGGTTGTCGGTGACCAGGCCGCGAATTGTCGACAGATTGTCGGGCCCGGTGTCGAGCAGCGTGCGGATGTCGTGGTCGCTGTCCTTGAGCTGGGCGCTGAGCAGATTGAGGTCGTGCGCCCAGCTCTCGATGGCGGGCCCTTCGTCGAGTTGGGTCTGCAGCACCGTCTTGCTGGAATCGATCAGCGCGATCGTCTGCGGCAGGTTCTGCTCGGCGGTGGCCAGCAACTCATCACCGGAGTCGAGCAGGCGCTGCAGGTCCGGGCCGCGGCCGTTGAACGCCTTGCTGAGCTCGTCGATGGCGGTGCCCAGATTGGCCGTGTTCACCGATCTGGCAAGCAGGTCCAGATTGGTCAGCAGCACCTGTGTCGGAACGGGGAGGGCAGCGGCGCTCATGTGCAGCGTTTCGCCGCCTTTGAGGTAGGGCCCGCTGTCGGTCTTCGGCACGAGATTGACGTACTGCTCGCCGACCGCCGAGCGGTCGCTGACGAAGGCTCGCGTGCCTGCCTTCGGTATCGCCGGATTGCCGCAGTTGTTCAGATGCAGATCGACCCGCACGCCGTCGTCTCGCAGATGCAGCGCGGCAACCTTGCCGACGCCGACACCGCGGTAGGTGACCTCGGCGCCGGCGAAGATGCCGCCCGAGTCCGGGTAGTCGACGCTGACCGTGCACGCTCTGTCACCGAACACCGCGCCGGTCAGGCCGACGTAGCGCGACGAGACGAACGAGATGCCGAGCAGCGACAGGGCGATGAACGCCAACAACTGGATCTTGACCGAACGCCTCAGCATCGCCGCATCACCCGCCGATTCCCGGGATGGTCGGCAGCTGGCGAGTGCTCGCGTCGTCGGATTGCGGCGCCTTGACGCTGCCCGCGCCGGTGGGCGTGAGCAGGTTGTCGAGCAGATCGGACAGGTTGAGATCGAGGATGATGTCGGCGTTGGTGTAGTCGCCCTTGACCGCCCCGCGTACGGCCCTCGGGAACGGGTAGGTCAGGAACAGTTCCATCGAGTTCGGCAGGTCCGTGCCGGCTCTGGTCAGCGAGGTCAGCACCGGGTCAAGCTGCTTGAGTCCTGATACCAGCGTGTCGGACGTCGCGTTGATGACGTTGGTCGCGACGCCGCCGAGGCGGTCGAGACTGTCGAGCAGCCCGACAAGCTGCGTGCGCTCACCGTCGAGGACCTTGAGCGCCCCGGGAAGCGCGTTCAGCGTGTTGACCAGCACCTGCTTCTGCTTGTCGAGCCGTGCCGCCAGAACGTCGACGTTCTGGATCGCCGCGGTGATCTTGTCCTTCTGCTTGTCCAGGCCACCGACGAAGGTGTTCAGCTGGCCCAGCAGGTCGCGGATCGCGCCGGTGCGGCCGGCGAGCGTGTTGTTCAGTTCGTGGGTGATCGTGCGAATCTGCGGCAGTCCGCCGCCGGACAGCAGCAACGACAGTGCGCCGAGGACTTCCTCGACCTCGGGGTTGCGGCCGGTGTGCTCGATGGGAATCGTGGGTGAACCGGGCGCCGGGTGAACGTCACGAAGATCGCCGACCGGGTCCTTCGGAGGCTGCTCGAGTTGCACGTACTTCTCGCCGAGCAAGGAGGTTTGCAGCAGTTCGGCCCGTGCGTTGGCGGGCAGCCGCACGTCGCCGTTGACGCTGAGCTTCACGAGCGCGCGCCAGCCGTGCAGGGAGATCGAGTCGACCTTGCCCACCGCGACGTCGTTCACCTTCACCGACGACTGTGGGACGAGATCGAGCACGTCGGCGAACTCGACGGTGACCGTGTAGGGGTGCTTGCCGAGATTCGCTCCACCGGGCAGCGGCGTGCTGTAGAGGCCGTGGAATCCGCAGCCGGCCAGAAACACGCTCAGGCTCGCCACCCCAGCGGCGAGGCGCCTGCCGGGGCGCGTCACGGCGTCAGCCCGGGGATGGTCGGCAACCCGGCGCTCGGCAACCCCGCCGGACCACCGCTCGGCAGGCCGGGGATCGTCGGCAGTGAGTCGACGACCCCGGAGACGATGTCGGCCAGCCCCTGCAGGGTCGTGCCCAGTCGGGTGGCGATCGCGAGGCAGGTCTTGGTGATCGGGTCGGTCAATGCGCTCGGTAACTGGCCGAGGGCTTGCAGGGAGCCGCACACCGTGGCCGGGTCGCTGAGTGAGTCGAGGTTGCTGCGATTGTCCAGCGTGCCGCTCGACGGGTTGTAGGTGTGACCCAGATTGGCGAGGGCGGTCGGTGCCACGGCGAGCGTTTCGTCCAGCGCGGCCTTCTGCTTCACGAGAATCTTCGACACCACCGCGAGGCCCGTGACGTCGGAGTGGAAGCTCGCCTGGTTGTTCCGGACGAACGCCGCGACATCGGTGAGCGCGCCGGACAGATTGTGCAGCGCGGCGCCGAGCGACTGCCGCTCGTCGGCGAGATCGTGGGCGACCTCGGCGAGCTGCTTGTTGAATTGGCGCACCTGCGAGTCGCTCTTCTCGAGCGCATCGGAGAACGCCTGCAGATTCTTGACCGTGCCGAACAGGTCGTCGCGGTTGTCGGCGAGTGTCTGGGTGGCTCGCGAAAGGTCGGCGACGGTCTGCCCGAGTTGGGTTCCGGTGCCCTTGAGGTTCGCCGCGAGCACGTTCACCAGGTCAGACAGCGGCCCGTTCTTGCCCGGCGCGGGCGACTTGTTCGCACCTTGCGGGCCCAGCGCGGTGGCCAGTGTGTCGAGAGCCTTGTAGATGTCGTCGAGCTCAGCCGGCGACGCGGTGCGGGCGAGCGGAATGTCGCCGTGGTCCGGCAGTACCCGGCCACGCGTGTACACCGGGGCGAGCTGCACGTAGCGGTCGCTCACGATCGACGGGGGGACGATCACGGCGATGGCATCGGCGGGCAGCTTGTACTTCGAGTCGTACTCCATCCGCACCTCGACCGAAGTGCCGTGCGGAATGACCTTGTCGATCTTGCCGATCTTGATGCCGAGCATCCGGACGTCCGAGCCTGCATAAACGCCGACCGCCGCCGTGAAGTGAGCGGTGACCTTCTTCACCGACTTCTGGAAGAAGACGTAGTACGCCGCGCCCGCCACGACGGCGGCGACCACCACCAGCGCGGTGAGCTGGATGGCCCGCTTGGAGAGGCGCCCCATCATGAGTTCCCGATGCCGGCGACGCCCAGAATGCCGGGCAGGCTCAGATTCTGGATGTAGGTGTCGAACCATCGACCGTTGCCGAGGGTGTTCGCGAAGACGCGGTAGAACGGCGCAAGCATTTCCAACCCCCGATCCAGGGCGTCCTGGTTGTCCTGCAGCAGTTTGAGCACGCCGTGCAGCTGGTCCAGGGCAGGCTTGAGAGTTGCCTGGTTGTCGGACACGAGGCCCTCGAGCTGCGCGGCGAGCAGCGACGTGTTCTGCAGCAGCGAATGGATTGCGTCGCGGCGGGCAGTCAGCTCGGCCAGCAGCAGATTCCCGTCGCTGAGCAGCGTGGTGATCTGCTTGTCGCGGTCGACCAGCACTCCGGTGACGCCGCGCGCCTTGGCCAGCAGCGAGCGCAACTCGGCGTCGCGCGATGCGACGGTGTTCGACAGCCGCGACAGCCCACCAATGACCTGGCGGACGTCCTCCGGCGTGCCCTGGAACGTCTGCGCGATGGTCTCGAAGGCCGCGCCCAACTGCTTGGTGTTGATGTCACCGACGGTCTCGGTGAGCTGCTGGAAGGCGGGGTAGATGTCGTACGGAGACGTCGTGCGGCAGGACGAATTGATCGCGCCTGCCGTGCACGGCGGCCCGATCTCGGTGCCGGGCTTCTGCTTGGCGTCGCCGACTGAGTCGATGGCCAGGTACTTCGCGCCGAGCAGCGTCTTGATCTTGATCGCCAGCGTGCTCTGGCTGCCGATGAACGCGTGCTTGACCCGGAAGCTGACCTTGACGTGATCGCCCTCGAGCCCGACGGAGGACACGGTGCCCACCTTGATGCCGGCGATGCGCACCTCGTCGTCCGGCTTGAGACCCGCGGCCTCGCTGAACGCCGCCGTGTAGACGGTGCCACCGCCGATGATCGGGAGCTTGGACGCGTTGAAAGCCGCCCAGAGCAGCGCGGCGATGACCACGAGACCGATCGAACCGATGACGGTCGGATTGCGGCTGCTGAAGGACCGCCCGCGCGGGGCGCGTCTGGTCTTCATCGCCGGCTCCGGCGCCGCGCCGGACTCGATCGACTGCGGCTGATCTGCCATCAACTGCACCTCGGCTGCGGGGAGCTGATGCTCGGATTGAGCGTGACGCCGACCGGCAGGGTGACCGTGCCGCCCATCTGGCACAGGTAGAAGTTGAACCATGCGCCGTAACTTGCGGTGCGGGCGAGCGACCCGACCTTCTCCGGCAGCCGCTGGATCACGCCGGCGATTGTCGGGGCGGCTGCATTGAGGTTCTTGGCCAGCGCAGTCACGTCCGTGACGTCCTTCTTGACGCCGGGCCTGACCTTGACCAGTAGCTGGGTCGTGACGGTGGCGAGCTGATTGACCCCGTCGATCGCCCCGCCGATGGCCTGTCGATCGGCCGCGTAGTCCGAGACGAACTGCTGCAGCGAGGTGATCAGGTCTGACAGTTGCTGGTCGCGGTCGTCGACGGCGCCGAGTACGGAGTTGAGGTGATCGATCAGACTGCCGATGACCTGGTCCTTGTCGGCTATCGCGTTGGCGAGGTCGGCGGTTTGCTGCAACAGCAGGTCGATGGACCCGGATTCACCCTGCAACGTCTCGATAATCTCCTGCGACAAGGAGTTGATCTCGCTCGGGTCCAGACCTTGGAACAGCGGCTGGAACCCGGCGAACAGCGCCGTGAGATCGAGCGCGTTCTCGGTGCGCTGCTTGGGGATGAGCGCGTTCTTCGCCATGACGGAGTCCGGGTCGACGCCTGCCTTCTCGACTTCGTCCGGGGTCGGTGGCGCGATCTCGACATAGCGCTGGCCGACGAGATTGCGATAGCGAATCCGGGCGTGAGTGAGCACCGGCAGCCGGCGGCTCGCCTGCACGCTGAACTTCATCTCGGCAAGGCGCTGGCCGCCGACGGTCACGACCTTCATGCTCTTCACCGTGCCGACTCGAACCCCGGCGATACGCACGTCGTCGCCGTCAACGACACCGGTGACATCGGTGAAGTCGGCGCGGTAGGTGATCGACTTGCCGTAGGTCGAATTGGTGATCGTCGCGGCGAGGACGTAGGTGGCCACGATCGTCGCGACGAGGAAGATCGACAGCTTGATCAGCGGTGCGGCGACGCCTCTCATCGCAGCGTCACCTCGCTTCCGCGCAGTAGCGGCGCGGCGAGGATCGTGTCGATGGTCGGAACCTTGTCAGGGGTCGTGCCGTACTGCTTGGCGATCAGCGAATTGATCATCGCGGTCTCGGCGGCAGAACCTGGACCGTAGGCGTCGCGCATCGGCGAGGCCAGAGCCCCCGAGCCCGGGCCGCCGACCAGGCCCGCACCGTCATCGACATGCTGGAACTCCGGCGGTATCTGGTAAGGCACTGGCGGGTTGGGCAGCTGCGCGCAATCGGGTCCTCGTCCGGTGACGGTGACCGGCTCGTCACCGGGCACGTACTTGCCCCGTGACTTGACGACCTCGAGCGTCACGTGCAGGCGTCCGCCGCGGAAGGCGTCTTCGAGGCGCGGATCGAGATTGGCCAGCGCCTTGAGCAGGCAGCCGTATTCAGGGGCGTATGTCGCGAGCAAGGTGAACATCTCATTCGACGTCGAGGTGACCGTGATCAGCCGCGATTCGTTCGTCTTGAGGAAGTTCGTCAGGACGTCTGATGTGCTGGTAGCGACGGAGAGCAGGCTGTCGAGCGCGGCCTTCTTGTCGACGAGTGTCTTGGACGTGGTCTGCAGATTGGTCAGCGTGTCGAACAGGTCAGGCGCGACGTCGTTGTACTCGAGGGCAACCTTGCCGAGCTTGTCGAGATCGTCGACGAGTTGAGGCACGTGGGGGTTGAGGTACTTGATGTAGTTGTCGAGCGTGACCAGGTTGCGGCCGATCTGCCTGCCCCGGCCGTTCAGTGCTGTGGCCAAGGCGTTGAGCGTGGCGTTGAGCTCGGCGGGTTTGAGCGCCTGCAGGACGGGCATGAGGTCGGCCAGGACGTTCTCGACCTCGGCGTACTGCACGGAGTTGTCCTGGCACATCGTCTGGCCGTGCTTGACCGGACCGGGCGTCTGGCCGGGTTCGCAGTACGCGGACGTCGCGTCGGTCGTCGGAATCAGCGACACGTACCGCTCGCCGAACAGCGTCTTCGGCAGCAGCTGCGCAACGTAGTAGTTCTCGATCGTCTTTGCCTTGCCCGGATTGAGGGCCATCGTGATCGTGGCGCCGTCTCCGTGCGAGCTGATCGAGCGCACCTCGCCGACCAGGACCCCGCGCTCCTTGACGTCGGAGTGCGGAAGCAACTGGTTGCCGGTGTGGTCGGTTTCGAGTTTCACCAGAACCACCTTGGAGAAGTCCTGGTTGTATATGGCAATCGATAACGCGACGAGACCGGCGACCAGACCCAGCAACAGCACCCCGAGCAGTCGCTGCCGCACGACACTGCCGAATGATCTCGCCGCCATCGCCGCCTACCCGCCCAACCGCACCGTTGCGTTGGCGCCCCACATGGCAAGGGACATGAAGAAGTCGACGACGTTGATTGCCACGATCGCGGTGCGGACGGCCTTGCCCACCGCCACGCCGACGCCTGCGGGCCCGCCCTTGGCGGTGTAGCCGTAATAGCAGTGCGACAGCATGACGACCACGGCGAAGATGAGCACCTTCACGAACGATCGGTAGATGTCAGACGGCGGCAAGAACAGATGGAAGTAGTGGTCGTAGGTGCCGGCCGACTGGTGGTAATAAACCGTGGTGATCGTGCGGGTGGCCAGATAGGACGACAGAAGCCCGACAACATAGAGCGGAATGACCGCGATGAAACCCGCGATCAGCCGCGAGGTCACGAGGAACGGCAGGCTCGGCACGGCCATGACCTCGAGCGCGTCGATCTCTTCGCTGATGCGCATCGCGCCCAACTGCGCGGTGAAGCCGCACCCCACCGTCGCCGAGAGCGCAAGCCCCGCCGAAAGCGGCGCGATCTCGCGGGTGTTGAAGTATGCGGAGATGAAACCGGTGAACGCGCCGGTGCCGATCTGGTTCAGCGCGGCGTAACCCTGCAGGCCGACCTCGGTACCGGTGAAGAACGACAAGAAGGTGATGACGCCGACCGTGCCGCCGATGACCGCAAGGGCGCCCGTGCCGAACGTGACTTCGGCGAGCAGGCGCAGGACTTCCTTCTTGTAACGACGCAACGTGCGAGGCGTCCAGGCAAGCGCTCGCAGGTAGAACGACATCTGCCCGCCGAGCGCGTCGAGTCCCGCGCCCGGAGCCTTCGCGGCGCGGCGAACGCCATCGGCCACGCTGGTCATCGCCTGGCTCATCACGAGCCCTTCGCCGGGACGATCTGCAGGTACACGGCAGTGATGACGAAGTTCACGAAGAAGAGCAGCAGGAACGTTATGACGACGGATTGGTTGACCGCATCGCCGACGCCCTTAGGCCCGCCTCCGGCGTTGAGACCCTTGTACGCCGCGACGATCGCCGCGATCGCGCCGAAGATCACCGCCTTGAACTCGCCGGCCCAGAGGTCCTGGATCTGGGCGAGCGCGGAGAAGCTCGCGAGATAGGCCCCGGGCGTGCCGTTCTGCAGCACGACGTTGAAGAAGTACCCCCCGGCGACGCCGACCACGCTGACCAGCCCGTTCAGGGCCATCGCGATGACCATGCAGGCGAGCACGCGCGGGACGACCAGTCGCTGCACCGCGGAGATGCCGAGTACCTCCATGGCGTCGATCTCGTCGCGGATCTTGCGGCTGCCCAGATCGGCGCAGATCGCCGAACCTCCCGCGCCGGCGATGAGCAGCGCGCACACGATGGGACTGGCCTCGCGGATGATGGCCAGGACGCTGGCCGCACCGGTGAACGACTGCGCGCCGAGTTGGCGGGTCAGGTTGCCGAGTTGCAGGGCGATCACCGCGCCGAACGGGATCGCGACGAGCGCCGTGGGCAGGATCGTCACGCTCGCGATGAACCACGCCTGCTGGATGAACTCGCGGAACTGGAAGGGCCGCTTGAAGGTCATCCGCGCAACGTCGAGAAACAGCGCGAACAGGCGGCCGCTCTGCCTTACGCCGGCGACAGGAGAGATCGCCGCCATCACTTCCCCGCGATCAACGACGTGATCTCTTGGGGTGTCTGACCGTGGGCCATGGTCTGCTGGTAGACGGCCTCTTGTTCGTGTTCCTGGTCGAGGGCGGCACGGACCGCCTGCTGCGCCTGCGGCGGCAGCGTGTGCAGCATGTCGAGCACGCGCTTCTGGCGTCGCGTTGCGGCCTTGCGTTGCGGCAGTCCCGGCGAGGGTTGCAGCTGCGGCGGAACGCCCTGGCCCGAGGCGCCCTTCGGCCCAGTGCCCGGCGCCGGCGGGCTCTGGTGGGCGAGAGAGGCGAGTTCGGCGGCCACCTGGCTCGCGTCCTTCTCCTCGGACATCCCGATCGGGCCCTCGCGTCGGCCGTTGAGGAATTGCTTGACCACGGGCTCTTCGGACGTCAGCAGCACCTCGCGCGGGCCGAACATGACCAGGCTCTTGCAGAACAGCATGCCCAGGTTGTCGGGCACCGTTCGGGCCGTACCGATGTCGTGGGTGACGATCAGGAAGGTCGCATCAGTCACGGCATTGAGGTCGATGATGAGCTGGTTGAGGTAGGCGACTCGCACGGGATCGAGCCCCGAATCAGGCTCGTCGAACAGGACGATCTCAGGGTTGAGGACGAGCGCGCGAGCGAGGCCGGCCCGCTTGCGCATGCCCCCCGAGATCTCGCCGGGCAGCTTCTTCTCCGCGCCCCCCAGGCCGACCATCTCCATCTTCTCGGTGACGATGGCCGCGATCTCCTTCTCACCCTTGCGGGTGTGCTCGCGCAGCGGGAAGGCGATGTTGTCGAACAGGTTCATCGATCCGAACAGGGCGCCGTCCTGGAACAGCACGCCGAACAGCTTGCGGGTCTCGTAGAGCTGATGCTCCCGGCAGCGCGCGATGTTCACGTCACGGATGAAGATCGAGCCACGGTCGGGCTTGAGCAGCCCGATCAGGGACTTGAGAAAGACTGACTTGCCGGTTCCGGACGGGCCGAGCAGAACGGAGACCTCTCCTGGCGGGAGGGTGAGGCTCACGTCGCTCCAGATGACTTGCTTGCCGAAGGACTTCGTCAGTCCATCGACGGCAACCTCCACACCCACGCGATGGTCCCCTTCTTCAGCCTGGTTTGGCGCTGTCTTGACGTGTCACCCAGGCAGTACCGGCGTGACGTTCAACGACATTCCTACCGCCCGGTAACGGCGACGGCTCAATAGGCTGCCACACCTCAGCGCTCATTGCGCCTATGAAAATACCCACAAAACGGGCGTCTTACCCAAGTCAAACGGGCAGTTGTCATCCGAATCCACCGTGTCACAGCCGATTCCTATCCAGTTGGCGGTTTCTCGGCTCTCCTCCGGTACGCGACCGGCGGTGCAATGACGCACCTATCCCCCGGTCCCGGCATCCGGGGTCGCCGGTCCCTTTCGCTGATCAGCACGACGATCCGGTCGATACTCGACAGAATCGCTGTGTTGATCGAGGAAACGGTCACGAGTTGAGCCGCCGACCCAATGGCGGCGAGTGTCTGCCGGATGCAAAACGGCAGTGGATCGCGCCGTACGGCGCGATCCACTGCCGTGGTTGTCGGGCGGCGCCGAATCCGTACCCCGCTGCGGCCCGAAGCCGTGGGGACTGGTCCGGCGCGAACGGGTCGCCCTACTTCAGCGTCACCGTGGCGCCGGCGCCTTCGAGGGCAGCCTTCGCCTTCTCGGCGGTCTCCTTGTTGGCCTTCTCCAGGACGGGCTTCGGCGCGCCGTCGACCAGCGCCTTGGCCTCGCCGAGGCCGAGGCTCGTCAGCGTGCGAACCTCCTTGATGACCTGGATCTTCTTCTCGCCAGCGGCTTCGAGGATGACATCGAACTCGTCCTGCTCCTCGGCCGCTGCGGCACCAGCGTCGCCGCCGCCGCCAGCAGGCACCGCGGCAACGGCGGCGACCGGGGCGGCCGCCGTGACGTCGAAGGTCTCTTCGAACTGCTTCACGAAGTCCGAGAGCTCGAGCAGCGTCATTTCCTTGAACGAGTCGAGCAGCTCGGCAGTGCTGAGCTTCGCCATGATGGGCGTCCTTTCGTTTTCGCCGGATGAGCCGGCAGTGGTGGTTACTTACTCCGCCGGCTCGGCGGGAGTATCTGCGGAACTGGCCTCGGCAGCCGGAGCGTCGCCGGCCGGCACCTCGGCAGCCGGGGCGTCGTCGGCGGGAGCCTCGGCAGCCGCTACGACAGCTTCGGCCGGCTTCTTCTCTTCCAGCGCCTTCGCCAGACGTGCCATCTGCGACAGCGGCGCCTGGAACAGGCCTGCGGCGCGGGTCGGCAATGCCTTGAGCACGCCGGCGATCTTGGCCAGCAGAACCTCGCGGGACTCCAGATCGGCGATCCGGCCAACCTCGGAAGGGCTGAGCAGCTTGCCCTCGAGAATGCCGCCCTTGATCACGAGCACCGGATTCGCCTTGGCGAAGTCGCGAAGCCCCTTGGCCGCCGCTACCGGATCGCCTTTGACGAACGCGATGGCGGTCGGGCCGACCAGCAGCGCCTCGTCGATGGCTACGCCCGCGTCAGCCGCCGCGCGTTTGGTAAGCGTGTTCTTGACGACGGTGTACGTCGTCTCGCGGCCGAGCGCGCGCCGTAACTGGGTGACCTGCTTGACCGACAAGCCGCGATACTCGGTGATCACGGCTGCGGTCGAACTGGTGAAACGCTCGCTGATCTCGGCGACCGCGGCAACCTTGTCAGACTTCGGCATGCATCCTCCTCTCGTTGCGTGCTTTCCTCATGTGCGTCCTCAGATCGTCAGGCGCTGGCGCAACCCGCGCCCGGAAACGAGAGACGCCCCGGCGCAGGGCGCACGGGGCGGAGCAATTCAGCGCGGCTGAGCGCTGTGCTACGAACCGTCCAGCCTGCGCGGGCCGCTCCGGCGCTCCGGAGGCGTTCGATCGCGTGTGCGCACGCGATGACCAGCGGTCTTCGGGTGGATCAGGGGCAAGGATACGGGCGGCGCGAACGCTATTTCAAATCGCCACATCGCCACATCCGGCGGGTCATCCGTCGATCGGGTGGCCCGGCACGCTCGGATGGGCCTTGAAGTCGGGGTTGGCGCACGATTCGCCGTACTCGGGTGTGGTGACCGGGTTGCTGCGCAGCAGGTTGATGAACTGGACGATACGAGGGTCGGTAGCAGACTCGACTCGTAGCTGATATCCCCATGACTGCAGCGAGATCGCCGAGGTGAGCCCCGGATACGGGCTCACGAGCAGGTGGTCCTGCCCCTGGACGAGTTGGGTCAATGCCGCCAGGTCGCTTGCCGGCAGGCCCGGCCGATAGGTGATCCAGACGGCGCCGTGCTCGAGGGAATGCACGGCATTTTCGTTGGCGATGGCAACGGGGTACACGGTGCCCGAGCAATCGGCCGGAACTGGGGAATGGGCACCGCCGATCGGCGGCGACGAGTCGTACTGGACCACTCCGTTCTTGTGGTCGCGGTCGGTCTCTGCCCGGTATGTCACGCCCGGAATCGCCGCGGCAGCCGGCAACTCGCCGGGCGCCGGCGACGTGCCGGCCTCCGGCCCACTCGCGGTGGACCCGCTCGCGGCAGCGGGCGTCAACGACGGCGACGGGTCACGATGCGTAGCACTTGAGCTGCACCCTGCAATCAGCAGACAACTGCCAACTAAGAGCGTGCCAGCACGCCAGCCTTGGAACCACGACACATGCGGACTCTAGCCGATGGCCTCGATGTTAAGGAATCGTTACTCCAGAGAGGACGACGGGATGGTGCACGGTGTAGTCGAGCTCGTTGGACTGGTCGACTCCGGCGGGGGTGATCGTGTCCATCACCTTCGGGACGGTCGCCGGATCGGCGGTGCAGTGCGCATCGCCGCTGGCCGCGGCGCAGACCCCGAACGCGAAGGGCTGCGGCGTCGGCGCGAATGCGCGCGCCCGGTCGGGGCTGAACCCGTCCTGGCCGGTCAGCGCGAGGGTGAACGTCCATCCCGATGCCGGCGTCCCGCCGAGCGCGCTCTTGTCGACCGAGAACGTGATGTAGCGCGAGATCGCGTTCGCGCCGATCGTCACCGATCCGACGGTCGCGCCACTCGCATCGACGAACTGCTGACCGAAACCCTGCACCTCGATCAGGCGGGTCCAGGCATCGTTCGGATCGATGACGTAATTACGCGTCGGGAACGGCGCCGCGGTCGACGTCGGCGATCCGCCGGGCTGCCTGACGTAGAGGTCGACGAGCTGAGCGCCTAACGGGCTGCCGAACGTATTCGTCAGATCGGCGGTACGTACCCGGAAGGTGACGGTGGTACCCGTGTTGTAAACCTGGAAGTCGGTGAGGTCGTATGCGCCCGCGTGGAAGTCGCCAGACGTCGGGTAGGCGTAGTTGCCCGGCCCGTGGTCGTCACCGGACGGGTCGGCCGTGTCGTAGATCAGCGTGCCCTCGACGACATCGTTCACGACGGTGCGGACGGTCTGGGCGGTGCCGCCGTCCGGCGCCGTACTGGTGACCACGAGGACGTTGGTGCCGCCCGCGGCCGCAATGGGCAAGCTGAACGACCCGCTCGAATCCACCTTCGTCGTGGCGTGCGTGGTGGCGCTGTTGCGGTCACTGGCCACGTCGGCGACATCGACCGTGGCGCCGGGCGCGGCCGTCCCGGCGATCTGGATCGGGTCGGTGGCCGCGGACTGGTCAGGCGGCGATGTCACCGTCAACGTGGTCGCCTGCTGCGAGTGCGTGACGTAGCGAGCGAGCGTCTGCGCCGGCCGCTCGACCTGGCGCCCCGCCGTGAGGTCAGCCGTCAGCCGCACCTGCGACGCCGCACCCCAGGTCAGCGGCGCCGCGGATCCGTCCGGCTTGCCATTGACGAAGCCGATCGACGCAGTCGTCGGGTCGGTGCCGAATGCGGATGCCGGAACGTCAGGCGCGTCCCAGGCCTGCTCGGGCACCAGGCCCACACCGGACGACATCGCGTCGATGGCGCCGAGCAACTGGCCGGCCGTGGCGGGCGCGCCGGTGACCAGCGCCTGCTCGCCGCGTTCGGCGGACAGGACGGGCCACACGTGCCCGGTGCCCTTGTTGGACGGTGCCCACGGCGCACCCTCGGTAGTGCAGGCGTGGTCGGGCGAGACGTGGCAGTCGCCGTAACCGTCGCCGTTGTAACGCAGCCAACCCGGGCCGCTCGGTGTCTGCTTCTCGATCGTCGCATCGACGATGGCCAGCGAGCGGATGACGTCAGCGTCGGTGGCCGAAAGCTCGCCGAGGCGGACAAGCTCGAGGAATCCGGCATCGATGACCGAGCGCTGGTCGAGTGTCGGGCCGCCGTTGCCGACGTTGTAGCTGATCGCGGCGTTAGGGTCACCCGTCTTGGAAAGCCTGATGAAATAAGGCTGTTTCGACAGTGTGCCCATCGTCGTGACCGACCAGCCCTTGATCGAGCGCTGATATTGGTCGGCCGTGGCGAACCAGACCCGGGCGTCGACGGCATCACCGCGCTGCTGCGCCATCGTCGCCGCCGCGACGAGACCGGCGATCTCGGCGGCAATCGTCGACGGCGAGTAGCCGCTCTGCTCCTCCCACCGCTCGGGACCGAACGAAGGGCCGTGCGCGATCAGGTAGTTCGCGGCGTCGCGCACATGCGGCCACAGCGTCGCGTCGCCGGCCAGACCCGACTGCAGCACCATCAGGATCGGGTAGGCGACCTCGTCGAGCTGCGTGTTGAACGAGTCGGGCGCGGTCTTGCCGTTGACGAGCGAGTTGCGCGGCAACGATCCGTCGGCGAGCTGCTGCCGTAGCAGCAGGAACCGGGTGGCCGCGCGCGCCGTGGCGAGGTCGCCGTCGGTGAGCAGCGCCGTCCACGCCTCGTAGAGGTCACGGGAGAAGACCTCGCGGTAGGAGCCGAAGTAGGTGGTGTCCGGATCGCCGGCCGACACCGCCTGGCCCCACGGCGAGGCGAGCGAGGCGACGATGGCGCCCGGGAAGGTCTTGTCCTCACTGGACTTCACGACATTCGCCGACAGGTAGTACTCATCGACGGCAGCGGCCTGCTGCGACTTCGACAGGCCGGGCAGGTGGTTGGACGGCCGGTTCAGTCCGGCGTCGTACTGCTTCCACCCCGTGGCGTACTTGGCCATCGTGGCGCCGAGCGGCGTGTTCAGCGTGCCGCCGGCGGTCGCGACGGCGCCCGCCTGGGTCGTGCCGAAGCCGAGGGCGAGAGTCACGTCGCCCTGCTTGTCCGGGGAGACCTCGGCGGTCTGCTCGACGTTCCCCTTCGCGGCTGCGGCGGCGGGCGTCAACGTGTGCGCGGCGTCGAGTTGGGCGAGCCCGTCGCTGGGCGTCCCGACGAATCCGCTGCTCGCCGCGCTGAACGCCGGGTCGGCGCGCAGCGCGAGGTAGGTCGGCACGGCGTAGTCGCGGTTGGCGGCATTCGTCGCGGTGACGGTGTCGTAGGAGACGGGCACCGGCGATCCGGTCGACGTATCGATGACGGCACTGTCGGCACCACCGTTGCCGGTGCCGCCGCCGCCGTTGCCGCCGGCCGTCGCATCCAGCCTGACGTAGAGGTGGTAGTTGCGGGCGGCCGAGGTCAGGGGCGTGTAGCGCGTGTGCATGACGACGCTGTCGCGCGCCGGATCGGTCAGGTAGGTGGTGGTCAGCCGATACCCGCCGGACTTCGCCGTGGACGTGACCGTGCAGATCATTCCGGTCGCGTCGGCGCTGACCTTGTACGTCGTGTCGCGCGTCTGCAGGTCGGTGAACGTCGAACCGTCGGTGACGATGTACTGCATCGTCTCGACGTTCGTAGTGTCGATCGTCGGGGCATAGACGTCTGACAGCACGCCACCGGCGACCGTGTACCAGATCTTCGACGTGGTATTGCGGGCTGTGCCGAGACAGTCCTTACGGGCAAGGTCGAAATGGCTCAGCGCACCGGGCTCCCCTGGCGCCGCCGCAGTGGCGCGCGGCGTCACCGCCACCAGGAAACTGGCCGCTACCGCGGCGACGATGATGACTGGCCGGACTCGTGCGCGCATGACCCCGCTCCTCTGCAACTGCACTTTGCCTGCGTCCAGATGACAACCTGGTGAGCGGATACAACCACTTCACGGTCGGCTTGACCAGAAGCCGGCCCGTGCGGCGCGACACGGCTCAGCTGTCGGAGATCTTCTCCGGCGGTGGCGCACTGATCGAGACCTGCTCGTCGAAGTGCGACATCGAAAGCTCGATCGACGCGGTCGTGCCCGCGGCTGTCACCTTGTCGGACAGCTTGATGGAGCGGCCCTTCGCGTCGACCCAGATCTCCATGGGAATCGAATCGACTCCGGCATCGATCGCCTGCTGCATCTGCTTGCCCTGCGACCCTGGCATCTTGCTCGTCGCCGTGCGCGTGTCGATCGAGAGCGCATAGTGCGCACACGGCACGCCGTCGATGGTGTCGGGCCCCACGACCTGCAACTCCCGCGCGGACGACACCATGATGACGTACTGATGCATGCCGGCCTGCCCGAGCGTGTCGCCGATGTTCTGCGCGAGTTGGGCGACCACCGGATCGGAACTGTCAGGCGTCGCGAGCACCCAGGGTTTCGCGCTGTTCCCGGACCGGTCGACGTAGAGCTTCGTGCCGATCGTGATCAGGTGCAGTTCGCTGTTATTGCCCTGGTAGGTCGTGCTCACGGTGTCGTCCATCGCGGTCACGTTGCCGCTTGCGAGCCGCTCGGAAAACGTGCTGGTCTGGTCGAGGGGTCCAGCGTGCACGTGCAATGAGCCGCGCACGGTGCTGAGGTCGTCAGTCCCCTTCGCGAGTCTCGCGGCAAGGCCCGAAACCGTTGTGTAGACCGGCCCGAATCCGTGGGCCTTCGCGGGTTTTCCGGCGCATCCGGCCAAGGCGATGGTCGCGGCCACGCTGACGACACACGTGCGCGCGAACGTTGCCTTCATGCTGCCTCCCCGTACCGGTCTGCGCCATGCGCCCGGGGATGACCCTAGCCGTCCAGGTAGATGGATCTTGACCGCTACCTCTCGACCAGGCCGGCTCCAGCGGGGGCCCACTGTGCGCCGAAGCAGACGAACGGAGCCGGGGCCAGCGTGTCGACGGCCAGCGCCTCGGCGAGAGCCTCGGCCGAATCGCGGCCGGCCGCAAGGCTGTCGTGGTAGCGGACCATGACCTCAGACGCCGTGTCGTCGTCCACCCGCGCGACACCGGCGACGACGCTGCGCGTGCCCAGGTGCAGCAGCACGCTGGTCAGGCCCAGTGCCTCGTCGCCCGGCCGGACGGTGGCCCGTCCCAGTTCGCAGGCAGCGAGGATGACGTGGTCGGCGCAGCGGGCGGTCTGGTCGAGTTCATAGGCGAATAGCGCGCCGTCGGCGAGGCTGATCGACGAGAACAGCGGATTCTCGGTGTGGTGCCGGCCGTGGGCGGCGACGTGCACGATCGTCGCCTGCGCCATCGCGGCGGCCAGCGCGTCACGCCCGGCGGCCGACCCGGTCAGCGCCCGCCCGCTGGGCCAGCGCCGGGTAACAGCAGCCACCTCCTGCTCGGCGCGCCCGAGATCGGGCCCGGCGATGGCGATGATCGACGTGGCACGCCGTGCGGCCGGCTCGAGCGCCGAAAGCCACGCCGTCGCGGACGGCGCGACCGTGACCGGCATGCCCCGGCACGACGGCATCGCTGCCCAGGGCAGCGCCCCGAGAATGCCCGTCGGCACGATGACCCGTCGCGTCGACCCCATCCGCAACGGAGCGAGTAGCAGGCCGTCCAGTGCGAGCAGCGATCGAGAAAGCGATGCGCGAGCGGCCGCGCGCAGGCCTTCGGGCAGCCGGGCGTGGGCAAGCACGTCGAGATCGGCCCGCGAACGCTGGATCAGTTCGTCCACCGACGCCACCGGCCCGAGCGGCTGCACCGAAACGCGCCGCGCGTCCACGAGGACGGCATGCAGCGCAGAGCCGACGCGCACGTAGCTGACCAGCGTGCTACCCGTCGAGGCCACCGCCGCCCGGACCATGCCGATGCCGGCCAGACGCTGCACCTCGCCGGCGCCGGCGAGCGTCCACGACCTCGCCCTGATCTCGCGCTCCAGTTCCCGGCGTTTGCGGCCGAGCCCCGCATCGGCGGGGGCCGCACGCATGCCCTCCACGACCTGGCGGAGGTCGGCCAGCAGGTCGGCCGTTCGCTCGTCGGCGGGCGGGCGGACCGCGGGCAGGCGGCTCGATACGGCTCGGCCACGCTCGGACGCGGCGAACACGGCGCTGGGCCGGCCCTCGTCAAGCGCAATGGCGACGGCAAGTTCGGCCAGGCGACGGCCATGGATCGCGCTGGCGGTCTGCAGGTCGATGCTGCCGAAGCGGGCCTGGTAGTTGGCAAGCTGCCCGAGGCTTTCGCGCACGACATGGGCGGCCCTGGCCGGCTCGCCGGCCGCACGCGCCAGGCGGGCCCGCAGGTAGCCCGCCTGCAGCCGCGCACCGATCGGATCGGACGGCTTGGCCTTGCCCGCCGCGTCCGCGATCGCCTGCGCAGCCGCGGGATGCCCCCGATCCAGCAGTGCCTCGGCGGTGACCAGCGCGGCCTCGCGAGACTGTGCCACAAGCCCCTGCGCGGCGAGTTCGGCCATCAGCCGGCGACCCTCGGCCTGGACGCCGCTTCCGGCACGCCCGCGCATGACGTCGGCCCGCAGGATCACCAGTTGCGCAGACCGCAGCCAGCGGTCGTTGCCCCGGCGCCGGAAGCGGTCGCGAGCCCGGACGGCAAGGCGCCTGGCTTCGCCGGGCTGCTGCGCCAGCAGCGCGCACTCGGCCCGGGCCACCTCGACCTCGCCGAGGTCCTGCGCGAGCCGGTCGCGCGCGAAGATCTGTCCGGCCTCGGCGAGAGTCTCGTCGGCTTCGAAGATCAGGCCCGCCTCGACCAGGACGCGCGCCCGGTCGAGCAGCGGGATGCCGCGCGGCAGGTCGGCGCCCAGCCGCGAGGCGTCGTCCATGGTCCGCAGCGACTCGGGCAGCTCGCCGGCCAGGAACCTGACGTAGGCGAGGTTGTGCCGGGCCTTGAACTCGAGGCCGGCCAGGACGTTCTCGGCGGCGAGCTTCGCGCAGGCGTGAAAGTCGGCGCGCGCCTGGCGCAAGTCGCCGGCCTCGAGGCACAGCGTGCCCCGATTGAGCAACATGCGGCACTGATCGGGCGGCTCGGCGTGCCCGATCAGCGCGATCGCGGCGTCGAGCTGCCCCAGGGCATCGGCAAGACGACCCGATCGCAGCAGCATGAGACCGCGCTGGCCCCGTACCAGCACCTGCACGGACGGATCCTGGGCGAGGTCTGCCGCGCGTTCGGCGTCTTCGAGGTGGCGAAGCCCCGATCGGACGCCGCTGATCTCGGACTCGCTCAGCGCCAGGCCGAGTAGCAGCCTGGCGTTCAGCGCGGCATGTTCGACCGAGGTCTCACCGGCGCCCGCACGCGCCAGAGCGGCCAGTCCTTGACGAAACGCGCGCGCGCCCCGCGCCGGGTGCCCAGCGGCATTCTCCGAGACTCCTCGCAGATGGAGGGCAACGACCGGGTCCGCTACCAGAGCCACGCTGCATCCGTCCGCACCCGTTGCCCGTTACAGATCGATGGACGGCGTGATCACCGGACGTTGACGCGACGCCGACGGCGCCCGCATGACGAACTGGGCCAGCCCGCGGGGGACGTCCTCGAAGACGAACCGCCCGTCCGCATCGGCGGTGGTGTGCAGCTGGTTGCCGGTGATCCGCAGTTCGATCGAGACACCCCCGCCCGGTGCAGCCCACCCGTCGATCCGGACACGGTCGGGTTCGGTGTGGGTGATCGTGACCATCGTCGTGAGGCTCGCACTGGTGAAGGTCACGGTCTGCACTTCGGTGGCACCGGCGTCGTCGCCGCGCGCACCAGCCGTTTCGAATTCGAGGCGCTGCAACTGCGCGACTTCGGCGTGCAGCGCGTCCAGGGTGATGCCGAACTGCAGCCGTTCGACGAGGCCCGGCGGCACCGGATCGACACGGTCATACATCGCGCCGACCTCACGTAACACGCGTTCGTCGGTAGCGTCGAGCGGATCCTGGGCGAGCTGGTCGACGTCTCGCGAGGGCCGAGGGCTCATCCGATCTCCCATCCAGGGTCGTTCACCAGCTGCGCTCTGAGCTTGGCGAGGCACCGGCCGCGTGTCGGGCCGATGCTGCCGACCGGCATTCCCAGCGCTCGGGCGGTGGCGGCGTAGTCGGGCCGGTCGGCGAAGGCGATGACCCGCAGCAGTTCGCGGCATTTCTCGGGCAGGCGCTGCACGTGCTCCCACAGCTGGCCCTGCCGAGCCTCGCGCAGGACGATCTCGTCCGGGGCGTCGTCGGGACGGGTGACCACGTCGTCGCCCGCGAAATCCTGCGGCTCCACCCGCCCGTCGCGTCGCGACACCCGCCATGCCTCGCGCCGCGCGCTGACGATCAGCCACTGCAGCACCGCACGCGGGTCGGCGATGGAGCCGGCGCTGCGCACGAGCGCGAGCCAGGTCGTCTGCATGACGTCCTCGGCCGACGGGCGGTCCAGGCCCTGCGCCCTAACCGTGTGCCAGAGGATCGGCGTGAGCAGGGCGATCAGCTCACCCATCCGATCCTGCTCGCCGTCGCGATACGCGCTGAACAACCCGGCGGCCCGAGTTGCCAGCGTGTCCGGCATCGGTTCGGCGATCATGGCTGCATCCCGATGAGATGCCCGAGCGCGCCCCAGCTGCGCGCGACCGCGGCGCCGGGATCGACCGGGTCCATGGCACCGAACTTGCCGGAAAGAATCGCGGCGGCAATCTCGCCCGCGAGGTACGGGGCCGCGAAGGACGTGCCGCTCCAGGTGGCGAATCCGCCGCTGAAGTCGTCTTCGTCGATCGTCGCCCGCAGGCCCTCGTCGGGCAGGTCGACGACAGCCGACGGCTGCGCGGACGCGTTGAACGTCGTCGGCACCGTACTGACGATCGACGCCCCAGGGCGGTAGCAGCGCACCCACGGACCGCCGTTGCTGAACAGCGCGACGGTGCGCCAATTGGGATTGAGCGCGCCCACGCTCACCAACGGCACGACGTGCGGGTCGGGCTTGGACACGATGCCGCCCGGGTAGGGCGTGAACGCGGCCGGGAACATCTTGCGCGCGGTCGCGTCGTTGCCCGCGGAGGCGACGACCGCGACGCCACGAGCGCCCAGTTCGGAAAGGGGGCCGAGCAGCATCGGATCGAACGCGGCATCGTCGGGCTGCTCGTGGTAGTAGCCGAGCGACAACGACACGACGTCAATGGCGAGATCCGGCCGGCCGGCCTGGGCCAGCGCCTGGCGCTGCAGCAGTGCCCGAAGCGAATTGAGCAGGTCGCCCTCGGCCACGACGCCGTCGCTCGCCATGGCCCGGATCGCGAGGACGTCGGCGTCAGGACACAACTGCCGGATGATGCCCGCGATGAACGTGCCGTGCCCCGCGTCGGAGTCGAGCACGCCCTCGTAGATGTCGATGAGGACGCCGGTCTGCTCCGGATCGGTCGCCGGGTCGGTGAGGCCGAGTGGATGACCGGCCGGGGTGCCGTCGACGGTCGGGTTGCGCCGGACGATGTCGGCATGCAGCCAGGGGTGTGCCCCCACGCCGGTATCCAGAACCGCGACCACTGGGCGCCGGCCGGCGAGATGCGCCCGGCGGACCGGCAGGCCGCCGATCCAGTTCACCGGCGTGCGTCCGCCCCATCCGGGCATCCCGTACTGGTAGGCAGGCCCGACACCGTGGCCTTCGGTGAACGGCACGCCGCCCACGCCGTGGCCCTCGGTGAACGGCAGGCCCCCAATTCCCGGGCCGCTCGTCGCGGTCAGCAGGTGCTCGAGCGCCACGTCCTGCGGCACCTGCGAGTCGCCCACCAAGCTGCGATAGCTCTGCAGCACAGGCCACGCATCGGCGGGCACCGCCGGAGAAGTCAGCGGCCTGAGCTCGACCCGCTGCGGGTAGACCGCGTCGTCTCGGTCGTACGTGCCGGCGCGGCGCAACGCCTCGGCGTGCCGCTGATCCGCGGCGACCGGTTCGATCGAGAGCCCATGTTGGGCGGCGGCATCCTGCAACGCGGCGAACGGTCCGGATCCTGGCAAGACGTTGCGGAGCAGCATCCGGTTTCCGACGTAGACGGTCGGCCTGATCACCTCGTCCGGAAAGCGGCGCCAGGCGGTCGTCGGGTCGAGAACGCGCGCGTTGTACCGCAGCAGCACCTCAGGCGACGGCGACAACATCGGTTCACGTCCCTGCCGGACGGGTCGCCCAGCGCTCGGAACGCGGTTTGCGGGCTGATCTGACGAGTCCATGGCCACCTCGCGTCGAAGTACTTGCCGGGGGCTCCAGTGGGGAGCGTAGGGCGAACATCCGGCACCCACCAGCACGGGTGCTCAAACACAAGGAGGCAGATCGGCCGGTGCTGATACGAATCTCGGATGTATCAGCGCCGTGAGCGCCCGCTCCTCTGTTCACGTGACGCTCGAGACGCCGGGCGCCACGGGCAGGAGCGCGCGGGGGACGTCGGCGGCTCGCCGGTGTGCGTTGCTGCTGCCAATTGAGTGCCGGTAGCAGCGCTGCTGAGGGGTCGGCGTTGCCGCCGCGAGAGCGGTCAGGCCGAGATGAAGCTGAGCGGGGGATCAGCTAGCTGGGGGCTCGCCTGATCGAGGGCTGGGGATCGGCTGCACAGCGAGGTTCAGCGCTGCGTCACGGCGCAGAGCAATGAACCGTGCGGCCGATCCCCCAGCGCCTGCGCGGATCGTCAGCGCAGGCGCGTCACAACGTCTGGCGAATCGTCATACCGTGCACGCGTCAGCCGACGCCGACGGCGGTACGGGCGGCAGACTCAGGCGCTGGGCGCCGAAGCGTCTTCGAGCAGGTTGCGCGTGCGGTTGACGTCTACCGGAATGCCCGGCCCCATCGTCGTGGAGAAGGTGACCTTCCTCAGGTACCGGCCCTTTGCCGAGGACGGCTTCGCCCGCAGCACCTCATCCAGCGCGGCGGCATAGTTCTCGACCAATTGCTCCGGCGTGAACGACGCCTTGCCGATGACCAGATGCAGGTTGGACTGCTTATCGACGCGGAAGCTGATCTTGCCGCCCTTGATGTCAGCGACCGCCTTGGCGACATCGGGCGTGACCGTGCCGGTCTTCGGGTTCGGCATCAGGCCACGAGGCCCGAGCACCCGCGCGATGCGGCCGACCTTGGCCATCTGGTCAGGGGTCGCGACCGCGGCGTCGAAGTCGAGAAATCCACCGGTGATCTCGGCGATCAGGTCGTCGCTACCCACCTTGTCGGCGCCGGCGGCACGGGCCTCTTCGGCCTTGTCGCCGGTGGCGAACACGATGACGCGGACGGTCTTGCCGGTGCCGTGCGGCAGACTCACCGTGCCGCGCACCATCTGGTCGGCCTTGCGGGGATCGACGCCGAGCCGCAGCGCCGCCTCGACGGTGCCGTCGAACTTCGACGGCGAGGTCTGCTTGGCGATCGTTGCCGCCTCGAATGGTGAGTAGATCTTCTCCGGGTCGACCAGTTCGGCGAGCTTGCGGTAGTTCTTGCTGCGCTTCATTTCTTCTCCTCAGTGGTGATCGCGGACGCCGGCCTTCGGCGCCCTCCCACGGCTTCGTGCTGTAAGGATCGTGTCGCGAACGGTCAGTCGCGAACCGTGATGCCCATCGACCGGGCCGTACCAGCAATGATCTTGGCGGCCTGGTCGATGTCGTTGGCGTTGAGGTCGTCCATCTTCGTCTGCGCGATCTCGCGGACTTGGTCCATGCTCACGCTGGCGACCTTGTTGACGTGCGGCTCGCCGCTGCCCTTATCGACGCCCGCGGCCTTGAGCAGCAGGCGCGCAGCAGGCGGGGTCTTGGTGATGAACGTGAACGAGCGGTCCTCGTAGACCGAGATCTCGACCGGGACGATCTGCCCGCGCTGCGACTCGGTGGCCGCGTTGTACTGCTTGCAGAACTCCATGATGTTCACGCCGTGCTGGCCGAGCGCGGGGCCGACCGGCGGAGCCGGGTTCGCTGCGCCCGCCTGGATCTGCAGCTTGATGACCGCGGCGAGCTTCTTCGACTTGGGAGGCATTCTTCTTCTCTCGTGACGGGCTGGTTTAGAGCTTGGCTACTTGGCTGAACGACAGCTCGACGGGCGTCTCGCGGCCGAAGATCGAGACCAGCACCTGCAACTTCTGGTGGACCGGATCGATGTCGCTGATCGTGGCGGGCAGGGTGGCGAACGGCCCGTCCATGACGGTGACCGACTCGCCGACGGTGTAGTCGACGACCTCGACCTTGGGCTTCTCGGCTGTCGTCGTGCCGCCGCGTCCGACCCGGTCGGCCTTCTGCGTGGCGGGGGCGAGAATCTTGACGACCTCGTCCAGCGACAGCGGCGAGGGCCGGGACGTGGCACCGACGAACCCGGTGACTCCGGGCGTGTTGCGAACCGCGCCCCACGACTCGTCGTTGAGGTCCATCCGGACGAGGATGTAGCCCGGAAAGACCTTGCGCTGGACCTGCTGGCGCTTGCCGTTCTTGATCTCGACGACGTCCTCGGTCGGCACCTCGACCTGGAAGATGTAGTCCTCCATGTCCAGGCTCTGGATTCGGCTCTCGAGGTTGGCCTTCACCTTGTTCTCGTAGCCGGCGTAGGAGTGCACGACGTACCAATCGCCGAACTGGGTGCGCAATTCCCGGCGCAGCACCTCGAGCGGATCTTCGTCGTCATCGCCAGGAACGGACGCTGCGACCGGCTGCACCTCGGCGGCGTCCGCCTCCGGCGCGCCCGCCTCGTCGGTCGGCTCGGCTGCCGGCTCAACTGCCGGCTCGTCGACGGACGGCTCAGCGGTTTCGGGTGCCGAGTCGGGCAGGTCGGTGGCCGCCTCAGCTGCATAGTCGGCCGAACCGTTGGCCCCATCGACGCCATCGACGCCATCGTGTGCCTCGGCCTCGGCTAGCTCGCCGGCTTCGCCCCCGCTCGCGCCGAGCAGCCGGGCCGCGACGTCGACGCGATCGCTCGCGCGATCTTCGCCGGACGCGCTGTCGTAGTCGGACACAGCATCTTCTTCCTGTTGCTTCGTTGCGGTCAGTCGGTCAGAGGCACCTGGGCGCCCTATCGGGCCTTGCGGCTGCGCGCCGCGGGTGTGGGCAGCAAATAACTCAGCCGAACACCTTCAGGACAAGCTTCGCCAACCCGATGTCCAACCCGGCGACGATCGAAATCATGATCACCACGAAGATGATCACGACAATCGTGTACGTCACCAGCTCGTTGCGCGACGGCCACAGGACCTTGCGCATTTCCGAGATGATCTCCCGGACGTAGCGCCCCAGGCGTCCACCTGGCCCCCCGCCACCTGCGGGGCGCGGCGACGCGGTCTCGGTGCGGGTCGCGGTCACGGTGTCTCCTCTCGGGCGCGTGCCGGGTGGCACGCCGGGTGAATCGCGTGCCCTGCGGGCTCACGATCCGGCACCGGGCGCCGTCGGCACGCCGGTGTTGCAGGGGCGACAGGACTCGAACCTGCAACCGCCGGTTTTGGAGACCGGTGCTCTACCAATTGAGCCACGCCCCTGTGAGGTGCGATTCCAGACGTTTGCGCATGCTTACGCAAGGTCGCGCCGACCCCAAGCTGCGAGTGTACGGGGCGTGGCCCACCCGCTCCAAGCCGGCCGGCCCGGGGCATGATCCTCTCTGCTCCCGTTGCAGCAGGTGCCGGTTACGGCAGAGATGATCACCTGCGGTGGGTGGGCGCCGGCAGCGCATCGCCGGCAGCACCGACCACGGCAATTCTGGTTCCCTCCATCTGCGACGATGGGCGTCATGGGAGCCAGGATCTCTGACCGAGTAGCCGCCATCGCCGAGTCTGCCACCCTGGCGGTCGATGCCAAGGCCAAGGCACTCAAGGCGGCGGGCCGGCCGGTCATCGGCTTTGGCGCCGGCGAACCGGATTTCGCCACCCCTGATTACATCGTCGAGGCCGCCATAGCGGCCGCGCGCAACCCGAAGTACCACCACTACACGCCGGTGCCCGGGCTGCCTGAACTGCGCGAGGCCGTCGCGGCCAAGACCCTGCGCGACACCGGCTACCAGGTGCAGGCCAATCAGGTGCTCATCACCAACGGCGGCAAGCAGGCGATCTACAACGCCTTCGCTGCCCTGCTCGATCCCGGCGACGAGGTGCTGGTCATCGCGCCGTACTGGACGACATATCCCGAGTCGATCAAGCTCGCCGGTGGCGTCCCCGTCATAGTCCACACCGACGACGCAGCGGGCTACCTCGCCACCGTTGCGCAACTCGAGGCCGCCCGCACCGATCGCACGAAGGTCTTGCTGTTCGTCTCGCCGTCCAACCCCACCGGCGCGGTGTATCCGCCTGATGCCGTGGCAGCGATCGGCCGTTGGGCCGCCGAACACGGCCTGTGGGTGATCGCCGATGAGATCTACGAGCATCTGGTCTACGGCGACGCCGAGAACGTCTCGATCGCCACGGTCGTCCCCGAACTCGCCGATCGCGTGATCGTCGTCAACGGCGTCGCCAAGACCTACGCCATGACGGGATGGCGGGTCGGCTGGATGATCGGGCCGGCCGACGTCGTCAAGGCCGCGTCGAACCTGCAGTCGCACGCCACCTCGAACGTGTCCAACGTCGCCCAGGTGGCGGCGCTGACCGCGGTGAGCGGCGACCTCTCGGCGGCCGCGGCGATGCGCGAGGCGTTCGACCGCCGCCGGCGCACGATTGTCGGGCTGCTCGCGGACATTCCTGGTGTCGTTTGCCCTGAGCCGCATGGGGCGTTCTACGCATACCCGTCCGTCAAGGGCCTGCTCGGCAAGCCGTTGCACGGACGCGTGTCGACCACGTCCACGGAGTTGGCCGAAGTGATTCTCGACGAGGTCGAGGTGGCCGTCGTTCCCGGCGAGGCGTTCGGCACGCCCGGCTACTTCCGCATGTCCTATGCGCTCGGCGACGCCGACCTGGCCGAGGGCGTGGGCCGAATCGCGAAACTCGTCGCGGACGGCTGACCCCAGCACTGTCGCTGCGATCAGGACGCCACGGCCGCCCGGAAGTCGTCGGCTACCAGGTCGACGTAGTCCGGGTGCCGCTTGAGGTACGCGACGACGAACGGGCATAGCGGCACCACCCGCTCGGCCTGGCGGCGGACGTCGTCCAGGGCTGCGCGGATCAGCGTGCTCGCCACGCCCTTGCCTTCGGCTTCTGGCGCTACCTCGGTGTGCAGAAACACGACCCGGCCGGTCTCGCGCCGGTACGCAGCGAAACCCGCCAGTTCGCCGTCGAGCCACGCTTCGTATTGCTCGTCGTCCTCGTTGTTCCGCACGTCGATCGCCATCTGCCCTGCCTACGGCAACGCCTGCGCCTTGCGCAAGACGGCCAGGGCGGCGGGCAGATTCTTCAGCGCCGCCTGCAGGTCGGACGGGTCGGCGATACGCCACGCATTGGCGTTGACGTAGCACCGGATAGCGGCGTCGAAGCGGGCGGCTCCGACGACGGCCCGCGCCCGATGCAGGGCGGCGGCGCCCTTGTCGTAGGTCGTGCTGTAGTAGTCGCCTTCGTCGGCGCCGTAGGACGCCGTGGGCCGGTCGACGGCGCCGGGCTTGCGGAGAAGACCTGGTGGGGGCGGATCGGCATCGACGAGTTGTTCGGCGTAGGACGCGAATGCCTCGTCCAGCCAGGCATGTTGTGCCTGCGAGTCGCCGACCATCGCGTAGAACCACTGATGCGCGGTCTCATGCACGGCCACCATGCGCGAGGCGTCAAGCATCAGGATCGAGCTCGGATACTCGATGCCGCCGCCGCCGGACGGCACCCGGGCAACCGACAGCGACGGGAACGGGAACGGCCCGAACCGCGCGGCATGCGCGGTGATCGCCTGCCGAAACACCGGAACGAGCAGATCGCGCTCGGCTGCGGTCGGCGCCCCGACGCGCAGTTTCATTCCGTTCACGGTCGTGTCCGACACTGCGAACGGGCCGACGGCGACGCTGACATCGCGGGCCGCGTCGACGGTTGAGTGCCAGGTCTTGGTAGCGCCCCGGGGCGGCACGTCCGGGGGGTCACCGGACATGATCACCGTCTCGGCGGCGGGAGCCGTGACTGTCAGGTCGGTCTGCATCGCCTCGCTGGTGGCGCTCTCCGCAGTGAACTTGATCATCGGCTCGGTGTGCCAACCGTAACCGCGCTCCCAGGCGAGCAACGGCTGCGCCGAGCCGAACCAGGCAAAGCGCGCCGCGCCGCTGCCCGCCCGGCCGAACCGGTCGAAGGACTGATTGCCGAGCGTCACCGTGAACGTCAGATCAGCCGCCACTGTCGTCCCGGCCGCAATTTGGGACGCGAACGGCAGCCGCAGCAGCCCGCCCTGGGTGCTCGGATCGGCGCCGTCCAGGTCGTATTTCGGCGCGCCCGCTCCGTGGTCCGCCGTCGCTGCGTTGACGACGATCTTGTTGCCGGTTGCCACGGTCGGCGCGGTATTGGCGGTGAGCCGGAAGACCATCTCGCGGATCGGCAGGTCCGGCGTGAACTCGATGTGCTCGGTGCCGTGGACAGTGGAGAGGTCAGGACTGAGGGTGAAGGCGAGCCGCACCCGGGGCCGGTTCGGATCCGGCGCGGCGTAAGTTGCCGGGCATCCCGCCGGGGACGTCGTGCTCGCCGACGCCGTGGACTGGCTGGTCGAAGCGCTCTGGCCAGGCGGCACCGTGGAAGTCGCACCGGGCGCGCCCGGGCCTCTGCCCTGACCGTCCGCGTGTGTCGTGCATCCGGCAACCATCAGCGCGAGAGCCGTGAGAGCTGTGAGCCCAAGGCCGCCACGGCGCGGCACGGCGATCGGGTTCGTCACGGTGCTGCGCCGGCGAGAAGGCGCACAGTCACACGCGCCTTCGCCAGCACGGTCTGGCCCGCGACCGTCGCGGTCAGATCGATGTCGATCAGTCCGTCGTCGCGCTTACCGGACACGACCGCGGCGACGTCCAGTACGGCACCGTCCGGGTCGGGCACGACGATCGGCCGGGTGAAGCGCACCCCGTAGTCGACGACCGCGCCCGGATCGCCGGCCCAGTCCGTGACGACCCGCACGACGACTGCCATCGTGTACATGCCGTGGGCGATCACGTTGGGCAGGCCGACCGACGTCGCGAAGCGCTCGTTCCAGTGGATGGGATTGAAGTCGCCGGACGCCCCCGCGTAGCGCACCAGGTCGGCGCGACCGATCGGGAAGCTCTGCCCGGGAAGCGCGGTGCCTACCTCGACCTCGTCGTAGGTGATCACGTGGCCGGCCCCCGCACGACGATCATCGAGTGCGCGGTGGCCACCTGCTCGCCGTCGACCGTCGAGACCTCGCTCTTGGTCGAGATGATGTCGTTGCCGGCGGCCGAGCGGATGTTCTCGACCGAGACGACGACCTGCAACGCGTCACCGGCCCGGATCGGTCGAGCATGGACGAAGCGCTGCTCGCCGTGCACGACGCGGGAGTAGTCCACACCCAGGGCTGGGTCGTTGATGACCTGATGGCTCGCCCGCATGGTCACCACGATCGCGAAGGTCGGCGGGGCGATGACATCGGGGTGGCCGAAGGCCCGTGCGGCGGCCGGGTCACGGTAGGCGGGATTGGAATCGCCGATGGAATCGGCGAATTCCCGGATCTTTTCGCGCCCTACCTCGTAGACGGCAGTCGGCGGGTAGACCCTGCCGATGAATGACTGATCCAGGGGCATGACCGGAACGCTAGAGCATGCCAATTGGTGACAGTGCTGGCGCCCGCTGCCCCGGGCGGGCCGTCAGTTCGCCGCGTCGATCGGGGCATCGGGCAGTTCGGTCATGACCCGAAACGGTGGCGCGCCGAATCCTTCGACCCGGAATCTCCCCCACGGGTCGACATCGGAAAGGGGCGTGACCGCGGCGCCGTGCGGGGTACGCAGGGTGACCGTGCGCGCTCCCCCGTCGACGAGCGCCGCGACGGCCGGATCGGCGCCCACGCGTCCGTACCAGCTGTAGGACCCGCTGATCGCGTCGAAGTGCCCGGCGAGCCGCACCGAAACCGCAAGCACGGTGTCGCCGCTGATGATCTCCGCGCGGCCCTCGTAGCCGTCGTCACGTCCACTCATGAGGCCGGCGCGCCTTCCATGCCATCGCGCGGTAGCGGGTCGTCCAGGCCCAGGACGATGTTCGAGCGTCTGAGCTCACCGTCGATCACGTCCCAGATGGCGTGGCGCAGGTGGTTGACCAGTTCGCTTCGGGTGAGCTTGCCGCTCTTCATCCACCACGCGGTCGTGTGCTCGACCATGCCGACGAGTGACTGCGCGGCCGGCGCCGCCAGCTTGGTTTCCAGGCCGAACCAGGCCATGAACCCGCTCAGCAACTCGGCCAGTTGGTCGGCAATCGTGGCCTGGACGTCGCCGAGCGGCGCCTCGCCGGACGCGCCTCGCTGGCGCAAGAAGTAGTACAGGCGCGGATGGGCCTCGATCCACACCGTCAACGCCTCGAGCGTGCCGCCGATGATCTCGTCGGATGTCTTGCCGGTTCGCAGCGGCGGCACCAACTCGGCAACCATGATCTCGACGACGCGCTGCGCGATGGCGCCGCGCAGATCTTCCTTGTCGCGGAAGTACCGGTACAGGACGGTGCGGCTGACGCGCGCGGTAGCGGCGATCTCCTCCGCGCTGGATTCCGGACCGTACGTGTCGATCGCCTCGACGCCCGCAGCAACAAGCGCAGCACGCCGCTGGGTGCGGTGATCATTCCAACGTTCGCGGCGCCCATCCCCCGCCCGCTCGGCACGCGTGGCCGTATCAATCACGGCGAGAGCATAACGCTTTCTGTAACAGGATGTCATACGAAGAGGTGCGCTTCACCGCGCGGACAGTGCGCCCGCGCGGCGATCAGTGCTCGCGCTAGCGAGTCTCGCGGTGCTCGGTGTGCTTGCCGCAGTTCGGGCAGAACTTCTTCATCGCGAGACGGTCGGGATCGTTGCGCCGATTCTTCTTCGTGATGTAGTTGCGGTGCTTGCACACCTGGCAGGCCAAGGTGATCTTGGGTCGGACGTCGGTGGCTGCCACGGGTTGAGCCTTTCGAAGGAGGTGTCGTGCGTAGCGAGGGCCGGATTTGAACCGGCGACACAGCGATTATGAGCCGCTTGCTCTGCCTGACTGAGCTACCCCGCCCCTGCTATGGATTGTGGTTCCAGTGTGGCGCACCGCCAGCTCGCGGCACACGGCCGCACGGACGGGCGTCAGAGCCCCTTTACGGAATCGAACCGTAGACCTTCTCCTTACCATGGAGACGCTCTGCCGACTGAGCTAAAGGGGCCGGACGTGCTCGCGCCGCCACCCACCTGATCTGCCGATACCTCAGGTACCACCAGTGAGTTGCCGGATTGCAGCGTTCGCGCCGACGGCTGAGCTTACACGACCAGCAGATCGCCCGCAGACGCCGAATATGGACCACGATGTGAGCGACACATGCCACTGTTCGTCCCAAGATCTTGGCAATGAGACTAAGGAGTACGAGACTCGCAGGCGGCGCCGGTCCGCGCGCCAGTGAGGAGCCGAAATGCCCGAGACCGAACAGCTGACAGAGCCGGCTCGACTGCTCGTTCAGCTACGCAGCACTGACGCTGCTCCGCACCACCGAGATGGCGACATTCGGTCGGTCAATCGGCTCGGCGGCGCTCACCGCCACGACGTCCGGTGAGCGCGCCCGCAACGACCGAAGCCGGCGTGGGTGCAGCCGGCCGGGCGCAGATCGCAGAGCGCACGCTGCGCACGGACCGCTGGTGGATACAGCCACTGCTGACGGTTGCCGGCCTGTCGATCTGGGTGCTCTACGCGCTCGTGCGCACCGTCACCCAGCGCGCGTACTTCGTCGACAAGTACCACTACCTGTCTCCGTTCTCGTCGCCGTGCGTCTCGACGTCCTGCAACTCCGACGCACGAGACTTCGGCACATGGTTCGGCCACTTCCCGCCGTTCATACCGTTCGCGATCCTGATCCTGCCTTTCCTGCTGGGCTTCCGGCTCACCTGCTACTACTACCGCAAGGCCTACTACCGCTCGTTCTGGTTGTCGCCGCCGGCGTGTGCAGTGGCCGAACCACACAAGGGCTACTCCGGTGAGACGCGCTTCCCGCTCATCGTGCAGAACGTCCACCGCTACTTCTTCTACGCCGCCATCATCGTGTCGCTGGTGAACACCTACGACGCGGTGCGCGCATTCCGCGGCGGCGACGGCGGATTCGGCATCGGCCTCGGCACCCTGATCATGGTGGTCAATGTGGTGCTGCTCTGGGCCTACACCGCCTCGTGCCACTCCTGCCGACACATCACCGGCGGGCGGCTGCGACACTTCTCCCGGCACCCGTTGCGGTATCGCGCCTGGACGTTCATCTCGAAGCTCAATACCAAGCACATGCAACTGGCCTGGACGACGCTGGCGACGCTGATGCTGACCGACGGCTACATCGCGCTGGTCTCAGCGGGCGCGTTCAACGACCTGCGGTTCTACAACTGAGCGCACTGAGGGCATAGTGACTGAAGTCGAGAAACACAACTACGACGTCGTTGTCATAGGAGCAGGTGGCGCCGGGCTGCGGGCCGCAATCGCCGCCCGCGAGGCGGGCATGCGCACCGCGATCATCTGCAAATCCCTGTTCGGCAAGGCACATACCGTCATGGCCGAGGGCGGCATCGCGGCCAGCATGGGCAACGTCAACAGCAACGACAACTGGCAGGTGCACTTCCGCGACACGATGCGCGGCGGCAAGTTCCTCAACAACTGGCGCATGGCCGAACTACACGCCAAGGAGGCCGCGGCGCGGGTCTGGGAACTCGAGACCTACGGCGCGCTGTTCGACCGCACCAAGGACGGCAAGATCAGCCAGCGCAACTTCGGCGGCCACGAGTACCCGCGTCTGGCCCACGTCGGCGACCGCACCGGCCTGGAGCTGATCCGCACGCTGCAGCAGAAGATCGTCTCGCTGCAGCAGGACGACGAGCGCGAATCGGGCAGTCCAGACGGCAAGCTCACCGTGTTCGCCGAGTGCACGATCACCGAGTTGCTGCGCGACGAGTTCGGTCGCATCTGCGGCGCGTTCGGCTACTGGCGTGAGTCAGGGCGCTTTGTGCTGTTCCGCGCCCCGGCGATCGTCCTGGCCACCGGCGGCATCGGCAAGTCGTTCAAGGTGACGTCCAATTCCTGGGAGTACACCGGCGACGGACACGCCCTGGCCCTGCGCTCGGGATCCACCCTGCTCAACATGGAGTTCGTCCAGTTCCACCCGACCGGCATGGTGTGGCCGCCCTCGGTCAAGGGCATCCTGGTCACTGAGTCGGTGCGCGGCGATGGCGGCGTCCTGCGCAACTCCGAGGGCAAGCGGTTCATGTTCGACTATGTGCCTGCGGTGTTCCGCGGCCAGTACGCCCAGACCGAAGACGAGGGCGACCGCTGGTACACCGACCCCGACCACAACAAGCGCCCGCCCGAACTGCTGCCCCGCGACGAGGTGGCGCGGGCGATCAACTCCGAGATCAAGGCAGGGCGCGGGTCACCGCACGGCGGCGTGTTCCTGGACGTGTCCTCCCGGCTTCCCGCGGCCGAGATCATGCGCCGCCTGCCGTCGATGCACCACCAGTTCAAGGAGCTCGCCGACGTCGACATCACCAAGGAGCCGATGGAGATCGGCCCCACCTGCCACTACGTGATGGGCGGCGTCGAGGTCCATCCCGACACGGGTGCGGCGGCGCGGGTACCGGGCCTGTTCGCCGCCGGCGAGGTCGCGGGCGGCATGCACGGCTCGAATCGTCTCGGCGGCAACTCACTGTCAGACCTGCTGGTCTTCGGCCGCCGCGCAGGTGTCGGCGCCGCTGACTACGTCACGCACCTGTCTGGCACCTACCCGCCGGTGCGTCAGCAGCAGATCGACGAGGCGGCGGCCACCGCGCTCGCCCCGTTCAACATCGAGGGAGGCGAGAACCCGTACACGCTGCACCAGGAGTTGCAGCAGAGCATGAACGACCTGGTCGGCCTGATCCGCACCGCCGAGGAGATGCGACAGGCGCTCGCCAAGCTGGGCGAGCTCAAGGCCCGAGCCGCGAAGGTCAGCGTCGAAGGGCACCGCCAGTTCAACCCCGGCTGGCATCTCGCCCTGGACCTGCGCAACATGCTGGCGGTCTGCGAGTGCGTCGCTCGGGCGGCCTTGCTGCGCGAGGAGAGCCGCGGCGGGCACACCCGCGACGACTTCCCGACGATGAGCGCCGACTGGCGGCAGAAGAACCTGATCTGCTCGCTCACCGACGGCGCCGCGATAGACGTCGTCGAACAGCCGATGTCGCCGATGCGCGCGGACCTGATCGCCCTGTTCGAGCGTGACGAACTCGCCAAGTACCTGACCGACGAGGAACTCGCCGCCGTTCCCGAGGAGAACGCATGAGAACCGCCAACCGATCGTGCAACGTCGCGCGGTCTGCGGCAGCACGAGGTTGCCCGATCGACGCAGGACGGCGGCGGTCATGACCTACCAAGCGCACTTTCGGGTATGGCGGGGTGACGCCGAGGGCGGTGAGCTCGCCGACTACAAGGTCGAGGTGAACGAGGGCGAGGTCGTTCTCGACATCATTCACCGGCTGCAGGCAACCCAGGTCGGCGATCTCGCCGTCCGGTGGAACTGCAAAGCGGGCAAGTGCGGCTCGTGCAGCGCCGAGATCAACGGCAAGCCGCGGCTGCTGTGCATGACCCGCATGTCGATCTTCGAAGAGGCCGAGACGATCACGGTCACGCCCATGCGTACCTTCCCGGTGATCAAGGACCTCGTCACGGACGTGTCGTTCAACTACGCCAAGGCGCGCGAGATCCCTTCGTTCGCGCCGCCGCCCGGCCTCAAACCCGGCGAGTACCGGATGGCCCAGGTCGACGTCGAGCGCTCGCAGGAGTTCCGCAAGTGCATCGAGTGCTTCCTGTGCCAGAACACCTGCCACGTCGTCCGCGACCATGACGACAACAAGCAGGCCTTCTCCGGGCCGCGGTTTCTCATGCGGGTCGCCGAACTCGACATGCACCCGCTCGATGCCGTCGACCGGCAGAAGCAGGCACAGGAGGAATTCGGCCTCGGCTTCTGCAACATCACCAAGTGCTGCACCGAGGTGTGCCCGGAGCACATCAAGATCACCGACAATGCGCTGATCCCAATGAAAGAACGCGTCGTCGACCGCAAGTACGACCCGCTGGTCTGGCTCGGCAACAAGATCACTCGCCGCGGCTCGTAGCCGACCACGGGCGGCCTGTCGTGGCTCGTCGCGGCATTTGGGCGCCGATGCCCCGGCATGACGAGGCCCAGGTGGTCGCACGGGGGAACGACCACCTGGGCGTATTGGAGTATGCACGGCGGGTAGCGTAAGTGCAACCTGCTGTTACAATCGCGCGTCTCAATGGTGATTTCCAGCCCATACCGGCGGCCGCATGTGGCCACGGATGCGTCGCACCGGACCTGCAACGACATAGCGCGACAACCGCTACTCCAGCCCGATGGCGGCGCCCGAACGCGCAATCGCCCGCACACAATCGTCCCTGCAGCCGAAGGGGCTCGGCTGCAGGGACGCAGGACACTGCGCGGTGGCTGGCTAGACGCGCGCCGCAGAACGCGTGCGTGTCGTCACGATGCCGGCCAGGCCGAGCACGAACAGCGCCATTCCGCCGACCAGCATGACCCAAACGATGGGCACGAAGGACACCGGCTTGAGCGTTTTGTAGTCGCCGAGGTGCTGCTGGAAGGTGCCGACCAGCCCTTGGAACCGCCCGAGCGATGCCGGCATGCCGCTCAGCGCAGCCGCCGTTGCCGGGAAGTTCTGGTCGAGGAACGCCTGCAACTGTGCGGGCTGCATGTTCAGCTGCGTCGCCAACGCCGGCATCATCTTGGTCTGCATCTCGGTGCCCATCGCCGACAGCGTGGTGATCGCGCCGTTGGCCTGGGTGATGAGCTGCTGGGTGTAGACCGGCTTGAGGTTCGCGTTCAGCTGGTCGGCGTCGGATGCCTTGTGCAGCATGCCGAGTGCCAACGGCGTGGCGATAAGCGCCGCTCCGAGCACCGTGGCTATCACCGCGCTCAGGCGAGGCGTGAACCAGACGAAGATGCCGAGCCCGACGATGATGATTCCGACCGCGAACAGCGACCACGGCACGGTCGCCGCCGGGAGGTTCTTCGTCGGGATGGCGTCAGCCGAGCGGAACAGCGCCCGCTGCTGGTCCAGTGTCGTGACCAGCCCGTTGAACGTCGGCGTGATCGTAGGCAGTGCACTGAGCCCGGTGGTGACTGCCGGGTACTGGGTCGTCATCAGCGCGGACAACTGCGCCGGCGTCATGTTCAACTGCTGCGCGAGTGCGGGCAACAGCTTGGTTTGAATCTCGGTGCCCGCGGCGGACAGTGCGGCGATGTCCTGGCGATCGGTCTGGATCGCCGCTTGCGTCATCACCGGCCGGAAGCCGTCGGTGAGGCGATCGAATGCGGGACCGACATGGAACAGGTTTGCGGAGAACGTAACCGCGATGAACGACGCGCCGACGAGCACCATCAGCACGGCGGCGAACCTACGCGGCCAGCCGATGCGGGATGCGGGTCCGGTGGTCGTCCGGTGGGGTAAATGCAGATGAGATGTTGCGGTGCCGACCATGATCTGACTTCCTTCTGTTCTGGATAGCCCCCGGCTCAGATGAACAGGAGCTGTGCTCCCTCGGTCTTGTCGATGAAGTCGGCGGCACTGATGATGCCCTCGACATCGTCATAGAGGTCTTCTTGGCTGAGATGGTTCATGTCTGCGGACATCCGGCACGCCCACAAGTGGCCACCGGACGCGACGATCTGCTCCAGGAACTCCGGCACTTCGGGAACCCCGACGCCGGAGATCGACTTCTTCATCTTGGCGGTGGCCATCGCCGTCATCCCCGGGATGCCGCCCAGGCCCTGTGGCATATGCGTCGCGGGATTACCCAAGATCGTGAACTTCAGATCGTGCATGCGCGACTTGGTGATGATGTCGAATCCCCAGAACGTGAAGAACAGGTGCGTCTCGACGCCCTCGCCCAGTGCGGCATTGGCGAGCACCAGGCCGGGGTAGGCCATGTCCAGCGTCCCCTTGGAGCAGATGATTGCCAGCTTGCGACCGGGCGCAGTCTCGTCGTCGAAGGACGGGATGATCGCCGGCTCGGGCAGTGTCGTGGTCATATCTATCTCCGATCTGCGCTTACACGCAGCCGTGTGGCTTGGGCAGTCCGGCGATGTAGGCCATCTTCTTCGCCGGCTTTTTGGGGAACAGGTCGAACAGCCGCTTCGTCGGTATCCCCCCGACGGTTGTGACGCGGCGCAGCGTGGCCGTCTCGCCTTGCTGCTGGTAGTCGTCGCGAAGGAACCGGATGACTGCCCAGTGCTCATCGGTAAGGTCCACCCCGATATTCGCGGCGAGGATCTTGGCGAGCTCGTCGTTCCACTCGTCGTATGCGGTCAGAAATCCTTCGTCGTCGACATGGACGACATGGCCGTTGAGGTTGATGACAGGCATCGTTGCCTACCTTTCTGCGCGCCCGAGCGACTCGGTGCGCGATTCGGATTGGTTCTCCTGCTCAGGACGTTTGCCCGACATCGACATGAGCGAGGGCACCGGCAGCGGATGACCTCGCAGCAGCAGATGCCAGTAGGCCCAGCGGAATCCGAGCTTTCCCAGATGGTTGGCCCGGGTCTCGGCAAGCAGGCTGAACGGCCCGACTCCCGCCAACGGGTACTTGCCCGGCAGCGGCTCGGTGTCGTAGTTGAAGTCGATGAGCAGACCCTTGCCGTTGCCGGACTCGACGAAGCAATTCGCATGCCCGTCAAAGGAATGCGTCATCGGACGGCCGTGAACGAGGTCGACGAAGTTCTCGACGAACAGCTCCACGCTGAAGTGGGCGACGGACCCCGCCTTCGAGGCCGGAATGTTCGACGCATCGCCGATCGCGAAGATGTTGTCGCGAGCCTTCGCCTGCAGGGTGTGCTTGTCGACCGGGACATAGTTCAACTCATCGCCCAGGCCGGAACGTGCGATGAAGTCGGCTCCCATGTTCAGGGGCACGGTGACGAGCAGGTCGAACGGGATCTCCCGCTCGTCCATCGACACGAGCGTCTTGGTGTCAGGATCTATGCGCTCGATCATGAAATCGCCCTCGAGCGCGATGTCCCGCTCGGCCAGCATGCCGCCCAGACGCCTCGATGCGACCGGCTTGGTGAACGCGCCCTCGAGCGGCGTGACGTATGTGATCTCCACGCGCTCGCGCATCTTCTTCTGGTGGAAGAAGGCATCGGCCAGGAACGTGAACTCCAACGGCGCGACCGGGCACTTGATCGGCATCTCGACGATGTGCACGACGAGCCGGCCGCCCGGCCATTCCGCCAGCTTGTCCCTGAGCGCGGTTGCGCCCTCAAGGGTGTAGAAGTCGAAGATGCTCTTGCGCCACTGCGGTCCGGCCATGCCTGGCGTCTGGTCCGGCCGCGGCGTCGTCCCGGTCGCGATGATCAGATAGTCGTAGGGCACGATGCTGCCGTTGGCGAGCAGCACCACGTTGATCTCGTGTTCCACCCGGTCGACCTCACCGAGGATGAATTCGACGCCGTCGGGGACGAAGTCGCGCCGCGGTTTGACGATCTGCTCAGGGCGGTACCCGCCGAAGGGCAGCAGCAGGTAGCCGGGTTGGTAGTTGTGGCTATTGTTCTGGTCCACGACCGTGATGTGCCACTGGTCGCGGTCAAGCTTGCGCCACAGCTTGTTCGCGGCCATGGTGCCAGCCGTGCCTGCTCCGAGGATCACCACGCGGTTCATGCGCCATCCCGTCCGCGAGGCGGAAGGTCCCCGCGCTTAGACCGAAGCGTGGCCCAGCGGCCGGGCCTGTCAGCAGAGGCTAAAGGTCCTACCCGGGGGGGTATTTCGTCTGATGTTGATCAACCGGCTGCCAGCCGGCCGATCCCCGGGATAGCGCTTAGTGCCTGCCTTACCGCGGAGTGCTACCGCGCCGTCTGATCGGTCGGGCAGTTGTTGAGCCAGGCGATGCCGTCAGCGGCTGCGGTGGAACGTGTAGGCGCGGCCTCGGCGAAATACACGGTCCGCATCGCTGTCCGAATAGTTACCGTTCCCGCCCGCAGCCCCTGACCGCCCGGCATGTTGTTTGGAATGACCGACAGCGCGGAAGACTGCGGCCATGAGCACTTACGTGCAGGCCCGGGATCTTCCAATCTGCTTCGAATTCACCGACGCAGGCGTCGAGGACGCTGCGATCGGCATCCAGCGCGCCGTCGATACGCGCTACGCGATGAATCTGGGTCTCGTCGACAACGACAGCGGCGAGGTCGCCGACCGCATCATCATCAATTTCGGCGCGATATCCAGCTTCAACGTTCGCCTTTCGGATCCCCGAATCGAGGGCGGCGTCAACCCCGATGTGCTGTTTCACTCGATGACGCTCGTCGACTTTCTTCGAGAGGTCACCTGACCCGCCGCGGGCGGCGCACGTGTCGCAGGATGTGCCCCACCCGATCCGGGACCGGGCCGGCCGGCACGTTCTCGAGCCGGAACCCGAGTCGCTCATAGGTCCGCTCGTGTAGTGCCTCGAAGGCGAGAGAGTCCTGGAAGCTGATCCGCCGAGCGGCTGTGGGCTGCACGAAGCCCTGGTTGCGTACGAGGAAGACAGTCGGCTGGTAGACCCTGTCCCGCACGACACGCTCGACCTCTGCCGCCAGCAGCACTGACGTGGCATGGCCCAGGTAGTTGCTGAGCGCCAGCGTGCATACCGGTGATCGGTCGAAGAAGATCGTGGCGTCGTGTTCTTGGCGACCCGACTGCCGCTGCCGTTGCAGCGATACGACCTTGTCGATGAACGCCGGTTCATCCCACGGCTCCAGACGGCCGAGTGCCTGCTCGAGGGCTATGACGTCAGTCGCTGCTTCTTCGACGACGGCGTGCCCGCGAGACTCGAGCAGGCGAAGTATCGCGGTCTTTCCCGACCCGGGTGCACCGGTGAGGATGTATCGGGGCATAGCCGTCTCCTTGCTGGCTCAGTGATCTTTCAGACCGATCGGTCTACGGTCAGACCATGCGTTCTAGAAGTGGCCCGGCTGGTCAGTCCTTTCTGGAAGCTGCACGGCGGGCCCAGATCGTCGAGTGCGCAATAGAGACGCTGGCCACCGACGGGTACGCGTACGCCTCGCTCTCCCGGATCGCCGAGCGCGCGGACGTCAGCAAGAGCGTGATCGTTTATCACTTCGGGGGTAAAGACGAGCTCTTCCAGGCGGTCATCACCCAGATTCTCGGGACCGCATTCGAGGAAGTTGGGCCACGTGTCCAGGCCGAGCCGACCGCGGCAGGGAAGCTTAGGGCATACCTCCAGGCGCGGGTGGGATTCCTCGCGACGCACCGCGAGCACATGCTCGCGCTGTTCGAGATCTGGATGAACCACCGAACCGAAAAGGGCCACCTGTGGCTCAGCGAGGCCGACGCCCAGCCGACGGTCGACGCCATCGAGCGCATCCTTCGCGACGGGCAGCGCGCCGGCGAGTTCGGCCGGTTCTCCACCGCGGTCATGGCGATGGCGATCAGACAGGCCGTCGACGGCGTGCTGATCCAGTTGAGGATGCAGCCGGATCTTGACCTGAAGCTGTACACGCGCGAGCTCACAGCGCTTTTCGATCGAGCAACGAGGAGGCAGAAGTGACCGTCCGCAAAGCAATGCACGGCAAGGTGGAGATCGTCTACGAGACGTTCGGCTCACCCGACGGCGAGCCACTGCTGCTCGCAATGGGTATCGGGGGCCAGATGATCGAGTGGCGCGAGGCGTTCTGCCGGCAACTGGCCGATCGCGGCTTCCTCGTCACCCGATTCGACAATCGTGACGCCGGGCTGTCGACGCGATTCACTGCGTTCGGCAAAACGAGCCAGCTCGCGATGCGGTTGCGGCCCGCGTCGGCCGCGGCGTACAACCTCGAGGACATGGCCGACGATGCCGTCGCGATATTGGACGCCGAGGGCTGGCCGAGCGCTCACCTCGTCGGGAGGTCGCTGGGCGGCATGGTCTTCCAGACGATGGCGGTCCGCCACCCTGACCGGGTGCGCACCTTGACGTCGATCTCGTCGACCCCGTCGCCTGGAATCGGCCGGCCCGGGTTGGCGACCCTTCTCAAGATTGTGCGCATCGCCAACCCCAAGCGCGTAAAGACCCGAGACGACCTGGGCGAGTACATGGTCGCGCTGCAGCAGTTCCTCGGTTCCCCCGCATACCCCGCCGACGAGGCCGCGCTGCGTGAGATGGGCCGGCAGTGCTACGACCGGGCCGGTCTTCTGGACACGGCGTCAGTGCAGCGACAGACCGCTGCGATCGTCGCGTCCGGCGACCGCAGGGAAAGCCTGGCACAGGTACGCGTGCCCACGCTCGTCCTGCACGGCGAGGACGACCCGATGATCCTCCCGATCGCGGGCCGGGCAACTGCCGACGCCATCCCTGGCGCGCGGCTGGTGACCTGTCCGGGAATGGGTCACGACCTGCCTGCCGCCTTGTGGGGCACGGTCATCGACGAGATCGCGACGCTGGCGGCCCGCGCCGTCGCCTGACCGCTCGCGTCAGAACCGTTACCGGACGGACAGACCGAGCCGAGAATGAATGAAGCCCCCGGATTCCGGGGGCTTCATGCCTTGTGGCGGGTGTTGGGTTCGAACCAACGTAGGCTGAGCCGGCGGTTTTACAGACCGCTCCCTTTGGCCACTCGGGCAACCCGCCCTGTTCTCATATTGTCGCGCTTTGCAATGGGCAACGGCACGACAGCCTACCTGACGCCCGACGCCGGTTCGGTCGGCCCTACCCGGCTCCGCTACGGTCGAGAGCGCAGCCCAATCAGGAGGATTCACGTGGCCGACTCATCGTTCGACGTCGTGAGCAAGATCGACCGGCAAGAGGCAGACAACGCGCTGAACCAGGCGTCCAAGGAGCTTGCTCAGCGCTTCGACTTCCGCGGCACGAATGCCTCGATCGAGTGGTCGGGCGAGCTCGGCATCACGATCAAGGCCGACACCGAGGAGCGAGCGAAGGCCGCCCTCGATGTGTACAAGGACAAGCTGGTCAAGCGATCGATTTCGCTGAAAGCGCTCGACGTCGGCGAGCCGAAGGCATCCGGCAAGCAGTTCATGATCACCGGTTCGTTGCAGCAGGGCATCGAATCCGACCAGGCCAAGAAGATCGCCAAGCTCATCCGCGACGAGGCACCCAAGGGCGTGCAGGCGCAGATCCAGGGCGATCAACTGCGCGTCACCAGCAAGAAGCGCGACGACCTGCAGGCGGTCATCGCCCTGCTCAAAGGCGCCGACCTCGGCGTCGCCCTCCAGTTCGTCAACTACCGCTAGGACAGCAGGGAGCTACCCCGGTGAAAGGCATCATCCTGGCCGGTGGGTCGGGAACGCGACTGCACCCGCTCACTCGCGCGATCAGCAAGCAACTGTTGCCCGTGTACGACAAGCCGATGATCTACTACCCGCTGTCGACGCTCATGCTCGCCGACATCAGGGACGTCCTGATCATCACGACGCCACACGACCAGGAGCAGTTCATCCGGCTGCTCGGCGACGGCAGCGACCTCGGGCTCAACCTCAGCTATGCCGTGCAGCCCGAGCCGAACGGACTGGCCGAGGCGTTCCTCATCGGCCGGGCACACGTCGCCGACGACACAGCGGCACTAGTGCTGGGCGACAACATCTTCTACGGCCACGGCCTGGGCGCCCGGCTCACCAACGCGGCGGCGCTCACCTCGGGCTGCGTCCTGTTCGGATATCAGGTGCGCGACCCGGAGCGGTACGGCGTCGCCGAGGCCGACGACAACGGCGTTCTCCTCTCGATCGAGGAGAAGCCCGTCCGGCCACGATCGAACCTCGCTGTCACCGGCCTGTACTTCTACGACAACGACGTCGTCGAGATCGCGAAGAGCCTCGAGCCGTCGCTGCGCGGCGAACTCGAGATCACCGATCTGAACAACGTCTACGTCAAGAACAGCGCGGCCAGGCTGATAGATCTCGGCCGGGGCACCGCGTGGCTCGACACTGGAACGCATGATTCGCTGCTCGAGGCCGGGCAGTTCGTGCAGGTACTCGAACACCGCCAAGGCGTACGGATCGCGTGCCTGGAAGAGATCGCCCTGCGGCAGGGGTTCATCGACGCCGCGCAGGCCTACCGGCTGGGCGAGACGCTCGCGAAATCCGGCTACGGGCAGTACGTCATGGACGTTGCGCGCTCATTCGACGCAGGCGCCTGACGCCGGTCACGACCAGTAGCGAGGGTCGCCCTGCGCCATCTCTTCGAGGCGGGCGATGCGCTTGTCCATCGGCGGGTGCGTCGAGAAGAGGTTCGCCATGCCCTGCCCGCGGAACGGGTTGGCGATCATCAGGTGACTCGTGGTCACCAGCGATGGCGCCTGCGGCAACGGCGCGGCCGACGTGCCGGCTTGCAGCTTGCGCAGGGCGCTGGCCAGGGCCAGCGGGTCGTTCGACAGCTTCGCACCTGATTGGTCAGCCTGATACTCCCGCGACCTGCTGATGGCCATCTGGATCAGGCCCGCGGCGAGCGGCCCGACAATGAGCATCACCAGTTCGGCGAACGGGTTGCGGTCGCGGTCGCCGCTGCCGCCGAAGAAGAACGCGAACTGCGCCAGATAGGTGATGGCCGCGGCAATGGTGCCGGCCACCGACGAGATCAGGATGTCGCGGTTGTAGACGTGACTTAGCTCGTGGCCGAGCACGGCGCGCAGTTCGCGGCGATCGAGGATCTGCATGATGCCTTCGGTGCAGCAGACCGCCGCGTGGCGCGGGTTGCGTCCGGTCGCGAACGCGTTCGGCTGAATCGCCGGCGAGATGTAGAGCCGCGGCATCGGCTGGTGGGCTGAGGTCGCGAGCTCACGCACGATCGCGTACATGGCCGGCTGCTCGGCCTCGCTGACCGGCCTGGCCGCCATGGAACGCAGCGCGATGCGGTCGGAGAAGAAGTAGCTGAATCCGTTCATCGCGATGGCGAGAACGAGCCCGATGACCAGCCCGCGCGATCCGCCGATCAACTGGCCACCGACGATGAGCAGTGCTGACAGGGCGCCGAGCAGCACCGCTGTCTTGAGTCCGTTAGTTGCGCTGTGCACGTCCGACCAACGAACAAATACGGGCCTGGCGTTCCCGCTGCGGTGGCTGCACAGGATGTTCTGTCCGGGGCAATCCGCGCAGCGCCCAGATCAGGACAAAGCAGCGCTCACGCGCCGGATCAGGCCGGTACGACGTGCTCGAGCGGCGTCTCACCCGCTCTCGTCGGCAGCCCAGCGGCGCGCCACGCGGCGAATCCGCCCACGACATCGTTGGCGGCGATCCCCAATGACGCCAGCGCATCGGCGGCCAGCGAGGACGTGAAGCCTTCCGAGCACACGACGATCCACCGCTGCCCGTCGACGGCTGACGGCAATCGCGCGTCGGAGCGTGGGTGCAGCCGCCACTCGAGATGGTTTCGCTCGACGATGAGAGCGCCCGGAATCTCGCCCTCGTCACACCGCTGCCAGGACGGTCGGATGTCGACCAACCGGGCTCCGGCGGTGACCGCGTCGGCCGCCTGGCTCGGGGTCAACCGACTCACGCGCGAGCGCGCATCGGCAAGTAGTTCCTCGACGGACTCGAATCGGCTCATCCGGGAGTCACGGCTGGCTCAGGATCATCGGTAAGCAAGGTCGCCACCTCGACGAGGTCGCCACTGCGCACGTCGTAGTAGGTCATCGATGTCAAGGGTGGCGAATAGGCGTGCACGCTGACAGCGGGCGCATCGGAGAGGTTGCGAACGTCGTGCACATACCGGCGGTCGAAACCGATACTGCGGCCTGCTTCGTGCCTGCGCTCGCGTAATGCGCCCGACGCCGTCTCGGAGTAGACCGCCTCGACGAGCTCGCCGCTGATGACGGTGAGCGAGCCGGCTGACCCGCCGTGGTCGTGCAGCTGGGTTCCCTGGTCGGGCAGCCAGCTGATGAGCCAGACGTCGACGCGCTGATCGCGATAGATGCGCTGATGCCAGCGGTTGCGGTCGTCGAAGTCGACGAAGGGATAGCGGCCGGCGCAGACCTCACCGGCGACGAAGCGGGTGAACTCGACCAGCTCGATGACGGTGAGGGAATCGGGGGCGGCGGCCTGGACGGCCGTGGCAGTCTCGGGCGAGAAGAAACTCATGGCACAAACTCTCAAGGGAAGACAGGCGGGCAGATCTGGAAAGCGCCTTCTCGGGTGCAGCATGCACCCGCGGCGCGAGGTGACCGGACGCTTGTGCCGGTCAACCTGATTTACCCGCGACGACATCCCTCGTCGAACTCGTCGGCCCGCCGGCCCGTCCAGAACACATCAAGCAGCCCACCTGGGGCAGAGCCTGCGTGCTCGGCCGCAATCACGGCCAAGAGTATGCCGGACGATCCACTTCCTGGCTATGCCTAGTGGCGCTATAGGAATGAATCGTCATGCCGCCCAGCGGAACGACGACATGAGCGCCTCGATCCGCCGCCGTACTTCCCAGCCGTCGTCACCGTCGAGGCTGAACTCTGCAAGCAGCGCGAGCCTTCCGTCCGGCGACGGCGCGAGATAACGCACCGACCGCTCGTCCGCTTCAGACTCGATCACCTCGGCGGCGACGCACCCGCGGACGGGGGGAACCGCGGGTGGTGCGTCGTCGTCGAGCAGGCCGACCGTGAGGACGGCACTGGCTGAGGAAATGTCGCTGCTGCCGATGACGGCAGTACTGAGAACGGCTAGCAAAGGTGCTCCGCCAACCTCTTCCGGGATACCTGCCTCGTCCGGAGTGACCACCAACCAGTCGCGGCAATCCATCTCGAACGCAGGCAAGACTACGTCGCCCTGCATCGTGTCAACTCCTCCGCAAGTGCTCGCCCCGTGAGCGGATGGCATAGAACCTTCGCCAGCGATCAGTCTCTTACCCAATCGCCGTCGTCCTCTCACAGCTGGCTCGAAATTCGTTGATCAATCTGGAACGATCCAGACAGTCAACGTGACCAACACATTCCCGGCGACCCGCCCGACTACGACGACGCTGTTGCGTTAAGCCTCACGCAACCGCAGCCACTCGCCTCGTGCGTAGCGCTGTGCTGGCGAATGAACCGCGATCGTCGTGCCACATCGGCGGGCCGGGCGCTGACGTTAACGACCGGGCGATAAGTCCTGGAAGGTCTGCCAGCGGGCAACAACCGGACTGACCTGACGTGACCAGAGTCGAAATCCGGCATCCCACCGACTACCGGACGACGCGGGCGCGTGAGACGACGGCCGCCACCTCGCCGACGAGGCGTTTCCGGTCGACCCCACCCGTTGCCGTGAAGCTGAGCATGACGCTCGCGCCCTCGGCGCAGATCAAATAGGCGACCTGCACGCCGACCGGCATCGGGGCCCCCTCGGCCGAGCGGACCGGGCCGACCAGCGAGATGATCGGCAGCCCGTCGAGATCGCCGAGCGCGACTGCCTCACCGCGCTCGTCGAGAATTCGGTGCAGCTCGTGAGCGGGAACGCTGATCGGAGCGGACACGAACACGCCGCCGCTGATCGCGCAGTCGGCTGCATCGGTAGCGGGCCGAAGCAGAAGGCAGTGCGCTCCGCTGGCCACGAGAGTGGCCACCAGGTCGCGAATCGACTGCTCGTCAGCCGGCGTGCACGACGCAATGCCCTCGCGCACGACCTGCAGCAGCTGATCGATTCGATCAGCGAGTTGCGGCGCGCGAAGATCCAGACAGGTCCACCGTTCGGGTAGCTCGAATTCGAGGCCGCCTGCCTCGGTGCGCTGATCGGACGCGACAGCGCTCATCACCAGCCGAGCCTCTCGAGTACGCGCGGCAGCCTCGCGAGCGGCCCGATGTGGTCGCCGACCTGTTTGGCCAAGCCCGCGGGCAGCATCGGACCGACCGGTGCCCAGGTGACCCGGAATGCACTCCAGCCGATCGCCTGCGCCCATCCGTGCCGGTGGTTCTGCCACGCGTTGTCTGCGTAGGACGCGGGGTAGCCGAGAACGTCCTGCTTGCCCATGTCGCCGATCGCCGCACCCGTTCGCCTCCATGACGGCGACGCGCCGGACTTGCCGTGTGCCTTCAACTCGCGCAGCCCCCGGGCGGGATCGTCGAACAGCGCGTGCGTGTATTCACGCCCGAGCTCCCGGCCGAAGGCGTTCACGGCGCTGCCCGCTCTGCCTGCGACACCCGCGAGACCCCTGGCTGCCTTCGCCTCCTTCGCTGCCGTGACGGCTCCCTTCATCGGAGCGCCGAGCGGAACGGAGCCGAGCGCGTCGAAGGCAAAGGTGCGCCAGTTGATGTCTTCGCCGTACATCATTTTGCGGTCAGCGTCGGCGACGAGCTTCACGCCGGATGCGACCGTGGAGATCGCGAAGAGCACCACCGAGAGCTCGGGACACAGCGCGAGCGTGACCAGAGCAAGTACCGCGGAGAGGTTGCCCACCTCATCCATGACGTGCGCGACACCGTCGGCGGCGGCCTGCACGCCGTGCGGGTTGTGCAGCTTGTCGTGGGTATCGATGCTCTTCAGCCCGTTGATGCACCTGTTGACGGCGTCGACCCACACGTTGTGGGTGGCGATGAACTGCCGTGCGGCGGTGCGGCATTCCTGTTCGGCGCAGTCCGTGACGTGTGGTGTGTTGCCACCGCTCGCCTTGGCGGCGTGGTACATGGCGAGGGCGTCTGCGACACGCGCGAGGGCCGCGCGGTATTTCGTCTGCGCGTCGTCGAGGGCCGATGCGTAGCTGATCAGCTGGCGGGCGTACCCGTCGTAACGTTCGGGCACCTTGTTGATATGCGATTTCGCGGGCTCCTGGACGGCAGCACGAAATGCCTCGGCGGCGGCACCGGTCCAGCTGGATTCGTCGTTGGAGATCGCCCGCAGCCGTGCCATCGCGTCGCGAACGGCCTGGGCGGTCGCCGACAGCGCCCTGGCCCGGGCCCGCAACTGCTCGGACGTGCCGGGCGGGGGGCCGATCTGGCTGCAGAAGTTCGCCGCGGCGTATCCGCCCGCGGGTATCTCGAGATGCCGGTACCGCTCGATCATCGCTGGGCACCGGGCGTAGCGGTGCGGACTATGGCGTCCTCGGCCTGCTGGTACCCGTCGGCGGCGGCCTGCGCGGCCTTGCCGGCGTCGGCCAGGTAGCCGGTGATCAGCGTGCGCTTCTTCGACCAGTCGTGCTGGACGTCTTTGAGCGCCATGCAGAGCAGCGGATCGGTGACACCCGAGCCCAGCCCGTCGGCGTCGGTGTTGAGTTGGTCGGCGAGGTGGACGAGATCTGCTCCGACCTGACGCAATGCCGCCGGGTCCACCCGAATCTTTCCGGTCATAGCGATCACGCTAGGCACTTCCACGCCGGGGCGTTGGAAGTTATCCACAAGGGGCGACGCGCGATGTCGTGAGGCATGCCACGAGCCGATTCGGCCCGCCCCTCCGTACGATGGGCGAATGTGGCCTGAGACCGTGCCTACAGCGACGCCGTCGCCGAGCTGGAGGCACTCGATGGCCAGTACGGCGACATGCTAGCCAGTCGAGGAGGCCATAGCGAGGCTATGGACGACGAGGCGGGTACCCGGCGCAGGCGCGTGCCGCCCGGGTCGCCCCGCAGTGGTTGGTGCGCCGCGTGTGTCGGCATGTTCGCGCCGGCGCCGGTATATGAGCTCCAGCGAGCTCTGAAACGCCATGGAGGCGGACACTCAGATGTCCAAGAACGTCAAGCAGCTCGATCGCGTCGTCATCCGGATCGCGGGCGATTCAGGCGATGGCATGCAGCTGACCGGCGATCGCTTCACCCAGGAGACGGCCACCTTCGGCAACGACCTCTCCACCCTGCCCAATTTCCCGGCTGAGATTCGCGCACCGGCCGGCACGCTGCCCGGCGTCTCGTCCTTCCAGCTGCATTTCGCCGACCACGACATCCTGACTCCGGGCGACCGTCCCGACGTGCTCGTGGCGATGAATCCGGCCGCGCTGAAGGCGAACCTGGCCGATCTGCCGGCGGGCGGCACGATCATCGTCGACACCCACGACTTCACCGACCGCGCCCTGGCGCGGGTCGGGTGGAAGGGAAATCCCCTCGACGACGGCACGCTCGATCGGTTCGTCGTGCACGGGGTTGATCTCACTCAGCTCACCCTCGACGCGCTCGCCGACACCGAGCTGTCACGCAAGGACGCCGGGCGCAGCAAGAACATGTTCGCGCTGGGGCTGCTGTCGTGGATGTACTCGCGTCCCGTCGAGGGCACGTTGAACTTCCTGCGGCAGAAGTTCGCGAACAAGCCCACGATCGCAGAGGCCAACATCACCGCGTTCAAGGCGGGTTGGAACTACGGCGAGACGACCGAGGCGTTCGCGGTCACCTACGAGGTCAAGCCCGCACCGATGCCCGCGGGTACCTACCGAAACATCAGCGGCAACGCCGCGCTCGCCTACGGGCTGATCGCTGCCGCCCAGCGTGCGCAGCTGCCGCTGTTCCTCGGCGCCTACCCGATCACGCCGGCGTCCGACATCCTGCACGAGCTGTCCAAGCACAAGCGTTTCGGTGTGCGGACGTTCCAGGCCGAGGACGAGATCGCGGGAATCGGCGCGGCGATCGGGGCATCGTTCGGCGGATCGCTGGCGGTCACGACATCTTCGGGTCCGGGCATCGCGCTCAAGGGCGAGGCGATCGGGCTGGCGGTGTCACTGGAGATCCCGCTGGTCATCTGCGACATCCAGCGCGGTGGGCCGTCCACCGGCCTGCCCACCAAGACCGAGCAGTCCGATCTGCTGCAGGCGATGTACGGACGCAACGGCGAGGCGCCGGTTCCGATCGTCGCGCCGCAGTCGCCGGGCGACTGCTTCGACGCGATCCTCGAGGCAGTACGCATCGCGCTGACCTACCGCACGCCGGTGTTCTTCCTCTCCGACGGCTACCTGGCCAATGGCTCCGAGCCGTGGCAGGTGCCCATCGTCGAGGAACTGCCCGATCTACGCGTCGAGTTCGCCACTGCGCCCAACGGGCCAGACGGTGCGTTCCTGCCGTACCTGCGTGATCCCGAGACGCTCGCCCGACCCTGGGCGGTACCCGGCACAGCCGGTCTGGAGCACCGCGTCGGCGGCATCGAGAAGGCCGACAAGACCGGCAACATCAGCTACGACCCCGACAACCACGACTTCATGGTGCGCACCCGGCAGGCAAAGGTCGATGGCGTCGCCCGCACGATCCCGGCGCTCGACGTCGACGACCCGGACAGTGACGCGCGGGTGCTGGCGCTGGGCTGGGGCTCCACGTACGGTCCGATCGGTGCGGCGGTCCGCCAGGTCCGCCGGGCCGGTTACTCCGTCGCGCAAGCGCATCTGCGCCACCTCAACCCGTTCCCCGCCAACCTCGGTGAGGTGCTCGCCCGCTACGACAAGGTGGTCATCCCCGAGATGAACTTGGGACAATTGGCTCAGCTGGTCCGGTCTCGGTTCCTGGTCGATGCGATCAGCTACACGCAGGTACGCGGCATGCCGTTCCGCGCCGCCGAGCTTTCCGACATGCTGCAAGGAGTGATCAGTCATGACTGATCTCGGTTTGAAAGCCAAAGACTTCAAGACCGATCAGGAAGTCCGCTGGTGCCCGGGCTGCGGCGACTACGCAATCCTCGCGGCTGTGCAGGGCTTCATGCCCGAACTCGGTGTTCCACGCGAACGGATCGTGTTCGTCTCCGGCATCGGCTGCTCGTCACGCTTCCCGTACTACATGAACACCTACGGCATGCACTCGATCCACGGCCGGGCGCCGGCGATCGCGACGGGCCTTTCGGCGTCGCGGCCGGACCTGTCGGTGTGGGTCGTCACCGGCGACGGCGATGCGCTCTCGATCGGTGGCAACCACCTGATCCACGCGCTGCGCCGCAATGTCAACCTCAAGATCCTGCTGTTCAACAACCGGATCTACGGGCTGACCAAGGGGCAGTACTCCCCCACGTCCGAGCTCGGCAAGATCACCAAGTCGACGCCGTTCGGATCACTCGACACCCCGTTCAACCCGGTGTCGCTGGCCCTCGGCGCCGAGGCGACCTTTGTCGCGCGCACGCTGGACTCCGACCGCAAACATCTCACCTCGGTGCTGCGCGCGGCCGCCGACCATCAGGGCACCGCGCTCGTCGAGATCTACCAGAACTGCAACATCTTCAACGACGGCGCATTCGACGTCCTCAAGGACGCCAGCATCCGCGATGACTGGACCATCCGGATGGAACACGGCCAGCCGCTGCGCTTCGGCGCCGACGGGTCCAAGGCCGTCGTACGGTCCGGGGCGGGCGCGCTGACCATCGACGAAGGTGTTGCCGAAGACGACCCCCGAGTGGTGGTTCACGATGCGCACGCCGCCGATCCGGCCTACGCGTTCGCCTTGTCCCGGCTGGCCTCGGTCGACAGCCGCTATGCGCCGATGGGCGTGTTCCGGTCGGTCGAGCGTCCGACGTACGACGCCATGATGGCCGCGCAACTCGACCAGGCGAAGACGCAGGCACCAGGAGACGCCCCGGCGCTGCAGAAGCTGCTCTACGGCAACGACACCTGGAACGTCGCCTGACAAGGCTGCGCGATCAGGTTGCGTCGACGACCTGCATCAGCCGGCGCAGCAACGCGATCAACTGATCCTGCTGGGCAACGCTGAGCACGACTGATCCGGCCGACGGGAGTGAGGCAGGAACGCTGGCGGTTGCCCGTGCCGACGTCGAGGTCGATTGGGCGTTCTGGACGCGCCGCGAAGCGCATCCCGAACTGCTCGAGCAAGCACGTGCGCTTGCCTCCGGCGACGCGCAGTCGTGGGCGGCGGACTTCGCATACCTGCGCGCGGCGTATGCGACGCAGCTCTGGGTCCGGATGGCCGGCCGCGCACCGGATGCCGGCACCGTCGCCGAGCTGGTCGACGGGGCGGCGGAACTCGTGCGTCGCGCCGGTGATCGCACCTCACGCGCGCACGCCTGCTTCTACCGCGGCCTGGTCGAGGACGTGCTGCGCAACACCGCAGCGGCGGCGGACGGGTACTACCGCCTGGCGCTCGACACCGACGACGACTTCGTCCGGTCGTTCGCGCTGCGCCATCTCGGCGCCTTGGCCGACGACGCAGGCGACCGCGATCGAGCCGTCTCGATGTGGCGTGAGTCGACAAGGCTGCGCGTGGACGAACTGTCGAGCGATCAGATCGTGAACAGCTGGGCGGACGCTCTCGGCGTGGATGCACTGCTGGCCGCGGCAGCAGCCAGCGAGCCGGAAGTGGCCCGCGATCGCAATTGAGCCGTCAGGCACGATTGGCCGATGAACGCACTCGTTGAAGACGTTCTCCTACGGCTCCGCAACGCCGAGTTGCGGGAACTGCCATGACGCACTCCGTGAGCCGCGATGACGGGCTGATCATGAGCGACGACCCGGCACGCCTCGACATCGACCGGATCTGCGTGTGGCTCGCCTCGTCGTACTGGGCCAACGAACGCGATCGCGTCACCATCGAGCGTTCGATCGCGAACTCGCGACCGTACGGCGTGTACACGCCCGCCGGCGAACACGTCGCGCTGGCCCGCGTCACGACCGACCTAGCATCGTTCGCCTGGATCGGCGATGTGGTCGTCGACGAGGCATGGCGCGGCAAGGGCATCGGAACGTGGCTGATGCGTGAAGTGGTTGATCACCTTGCCGCTATCGGAGTACCACGCCTTGTCTTGACGACACGCGATGCGCACGGGGTATACGAGCGAATCGGATTCGGGCCGCTGCGCGTACCGGCAACGTGGATGGAGATCGATACCCGGCGCAACCGGCCCAACCCGGAGGACGTCCGAACCCCCTTCGGATAAGGCGTTCCATACCCACAACGGCCATTCGGTGCAAGCCGCGGCACCCACCTGACGCCGGCCGGCACGCGGGCTACCCTGAGGCAGGTGATCAACTCCGACGGCACGTCGAATTGCCTCTTTGGTCATTGCGTCGGCCGACCTGATCGGTAACGATCGACCGTTCACGGCGATGTCCCGACCTGAACAGGATGCTGACGATGAAGTCCGAGCAACCGGCCCTTTCGCGGCGCGCGATCGCTTATGCGATAGGCGCCGCCGGACTGGTCGCGGTCGTGCTCGGCACATTCCTGCCCTGGCTGCAATCGGGCGAGGTGCAACGTAACAGCTACGCGTCGTTCGGCCTGCTCGGACGGCTCGTCGGCTTCCACGGACCGAGCGAGTTCGTCATCCGGATGTGGCCGCTGCTCGGCATGTGCTGCGCCGCGGTCGTGCTGACCGTCGTCGCGACCTGGCATCGCACTGCGGCGACCCTCGCTCTCGTCACCGCTGGATGGTCTGCCACTGTGGGGTGTGTCGTACTGATCCGGCACGGCGACAGCGGGGTCAGCGTCGTGGCGCTGGGCCCGGTCGTGACGATGATCGGAGACGTTGCCGTTGTTCTCGCCGCCATCTTCACCTTGATCTCAAGTAAGCGCCTGCCCGAATCACAGAGGAGTCGATCATGACGCAGCCTCCGGAATCGCCGCGCGATCCCAGCGAGGATGCAGCGCCCGACGAACCACGCGAGCCTTGGTCGCCTCCCGCGCAACAGCCCGATCAGCAACCGCCGCCCGGACCGTGGACGCCACCCGATCAGCAGACGCCGCCGCCCGGACCATGGACGCCACCCGATCAGCAGACGCCGCCGCCCGGACCGTGGACGCCGCCGGGCCAGCAGCCGCCGCCCGGACCGTGGACGCCGCCGGGCCAGCAGCCGCCGGGCCAGTGGGAACCGCAACCGACGGCCTGGAATCCGCCCCCGCAGCAGGGCTGGACGCAGCTGGACCCGGGGCAGGGCAACTGGGCGCCACAGCAACAGGCGGGCTGGGAACATCTCGGCCCGCCCCTCCCGCCGGCCCGGCCGAAGCGGCACGGGCGCACCGCACTGATCGCCACGGTCGCCGCCGTCGCCCTCATCGGTGGTGGCGCCGCGACGTACATTGCCGTTTCTGACACGCATTCCGGCTACAAGGGGGCGGCCTCGCCGCAGGAAGCCGTCACCTCGCTCGTCTCCGACCTCAACAAGTCCGACATCCTCGGCATCCTCGACCACCTGGCGCCGGGCGAACGCTCGTCGCTGCTCGATCCGGTCAAGGACTCGATCAGCCAGGCCAAGCGGCTGCACGTGCTCAAGAGCAATGCCGACCCGGGACACCTTGCCGGCCTGGACGTGACGGCCAAGAACATCACCTACGACAGCAGCGACGAGACGATCAACGATCACGTGAAGATCGTGAAACTCACTGGCGGAACGGTCACGATCAATGCCGATCTCGGCAAGGTGCCGTTCACCGACGAGTACGTCAAGATCGTCTTCCCGAACGGCTTGCCCGCCAACTCCACCTCGAACCAGTCGATCGACATCGCAGACGTCGCGCGCCAGAACGGCGAACCGGTTCGCATCGCGGCCCAGAAGATCAAGAACAAGTGGTATCCAAGCGTCTTCTACACGATCGCCGACGCCGCGGCGCACGACGCCGACGCAGGCACGCCCGGACCCGGTGATTACATAGCTCCCCAGGGCGCGTCCTCGCCGGAAGATGCCGTCAAGCAGGCACTCGAGGCAATTTCCAAGAACGACTACAAGCGCCTGATCGAACTGGCCTCACCGGACGAGCTGGCCGTCGTGCACGACTACGGCGGGTTGATCCTCAAGAACGCTTCGGATGTCTCCGATACCCAGTTCACGATCAAGGATCTCGCGCTGACCAAGAAGTCGATCAGTGACGGCACACGCGTCTCGCTCAAGAGCATCACTGTTGACGTGCCCGACCACGAGGTGAAGGTCGTCGTGAACGGCAACTGCCTGGAGGTCACGGCCGACGGCGACTTCCAGAAGTTCTGCGCCGACGAGATCGCCAAGCGGCTCAACGCGGGGCCGCTGAGCGACAAGCCGCTCACCGCGGAGCAGACAGCCGCGCTCACCCGCCTGGCAGAAGGCCTGCCCAACATCGGCATCGACGTGTCGTCGTCGGACGGGCAGTGGTACCTCAACCCGGTCCGGTCGTGGCTGGATCTCACCAACGCACTCGTCGAGCCGCTGCACGACAACGACCTGATCGTCCTGCTCAAGCTGGTGGCCGATCGCTGACCCCGATTGCGAGCGGGTCCCTGCCCGAATTGGCCGCTGATGTGCCCCGCCACCGGCCGCGAAATGGCCATGGGGCAAGGGATGGCTGACCTGCGACGATTGCCCGGTGGAATCTGAGGCCGAGCGGCGTCGCGGCCTCGGCTTCGGCATCACGGCTTACCTGCTCTGGGGCCTGTTCCCCCTCTACTGGCCGCTGCTCGAGCCGGCCAGCGCCATCGAGATCCTCGCGCACCGGATCCTGTGGTCACTGGGGTTCGTGGCGATCCTGCTGTGGCGCACCCGAGGCTTTGCCGCGGTGCGGACGATCATCGCCGACCGGCGCAAGCGGATGCTGCTCGCCGGCGGCGCCATCGTCATCACGGTGAACTGGGGAACCTACATCTGGGCGGTCAACAGCAAGCACGTCGTCGAGACAAGCCTCGGCTACTTCATCAACCCGTTGTTCACCATCCTGCTCGGAGTGGTCGTGCTGCACGAACGGCTGCGGCGCACGCAATGGGTTGCGGTCGGCATCGCCTCCCTCGCGATCGTGGTGCTGACCGCCAGCTACGGCCGGCTGCCCTGGATCGCGCTCACGCTGGCCACCTCGTTCGGCCTCTACGGCTACTTCAAGAAGCGCGCGTCGGTCGGCGCCCTCGAGTCGGTGGCGGTCGAGACGGGGCTGCTTGCTGTGCCGGCGCTGGTCACGCTCGTCCTGATCCAGCTGCACGGCACGCTGGTATTCGCCCAGCACAGCGCGGGAAATTCGGCGCTGCTCATGCTCACCGGGGTCATTACCGCGATTCCGCTGCTGTTCTTCGCCGCAGCCGCACGACGTCTGCCGCTGTCGGTGATCGGCCTACTGCAATACCTCGCGCCGGTCCTCCAGTTCGCCGTCGGCGTGGGCATCGATCACGAGAAGATGACGCTGGCCAGTTGGGTCGGATTCGGGCTGGTGTGGATTGCGCTGATCGTCCTGACTGTCGACGGCATCCGCACCCAGCGTCGTGCGTCGGCGCTGGTCCGCGCGGCCGAGGGCGCCGCGGCATGATCGCCGGTCGTCACCTCGTGGTCAGCTGCGCGACGAACCGGTAGCGATCACCGCGGTACCAGCTACGCACCCACTCGACGGGCGTGCCATCGGCTTGGAAGCTGTGCCGGCCTAGCACGAGCATCGGGGCGCCGGTGTCAGTGCCGAGCAGGGCGGCTTCGCGAGGCGCCGCCGCGGCCGTCTCGATCGATTCGTGCGCCGCGACCGGGACGACGCCGTACACGTCGGCAAGCACCTGATACAGCGACGATGCGCGCTTCACGTGCTTGATCAGGCCGGGGAACATCGCCACCGACAGGTGCGAGGTCTCGACGGCCATCGGGATCTCGTCCGCCAGCCGGAGCCGCTCAATTCGGTACACGAACGCGCCGGACGGCAGGGCCAGCCGCGCGCCGGTCTCGCCGGTAGCCCGGATTCGTTCGGCCGCGAGGAGCCGGGCCGATGCGGTGAGTCCGTTGGCAGCCGCCTGCTCGGTGAAGCTCGTCATCTGCAGCGGCCAGGTCATCTTCGGCTCGGCCACGAACGTGCCCGAGCCCTGCCGGCGAATCAGGCGCCCCTCACCGACCAATTCGCCGAGCGCTTGGCGCACCGTGGTGCGCGACGTGCTCAACTCGACGGTGAGCTCACGCTCGGTGGGCACCGGAGCGCCCGGTTCGAGCGCCTCGATCAGCTCGAGTAGGTGCCGCTTGACGGTGTAGTACTTCGGCTCGCGTGGTTCGATCGAGCCCGCTGCTGCGGTCACGGTCGCCCCTTCCGATGTGCTGACCACGCCGCAGCGCGGCCTTCCTTGATTCAAAATGTCTACACCATTGCGGGTACGCCGCCAAAGCGAGCCCGATGATCAGGGGACGGCCGCCGATCAGCCGGTCTCGGGCACCACCAGGTCGTGATCAAAGGCGAACACCACCGCGGCGGCCCGGTCGCGCAGATCGAGCTTGGTGAAGATGTGATTGACGTGCGTCTTGACCGTTCCTTCGCCGACGACGAGCCGCGCCGCGATCTCCGCGTTCGTCAGTCCGCGCCCGATGAGTGCCAGCACCTCTCGCTCGCGTGCGGTCAGCACGTCCAGGGCCAGACGTCGACGGCTCGGTGGCGCCGGAGCGGCCGCCCGATAGATGCGCAGCACCCGGCCGGTGACCGTCGGGTCAAGCCACGCGCCACCGTCGGCCACGGCGCGAACGGCGCGTTGGAGGTCCTCGGCGGGCAAGTCCTTGAGGACGAACCCGGAGGCCCCGGCGCGCAGCGCCCCGGCCAGCACCTCGTCGTCGTCGAAGGTCGTCAGGACCAGCACGGGCGGGCTGCCGCTCTCGCGCCGAAGTCGCCTGGTCGCCTCGACGCCGTCAACGACGGGCATCCGAATATCCATCAGAACCACGTCCGGATGCAGCTGCTCGACCGCTGCCGCGACGCCGCTGCCGTCGGCACATTCGCCGACGATGTCGAAGCCGAAGGTCGGACGCAGGATGCCACGCAGGCCCGCGCGTACCAGTTCCTGATCATCGACCAGGAGAACGCGGATCATGTTGTGCTGCTGCGGGGCGCGTCGAGGGGGAGGTCGGCGCGAACCAGCCAGCCGTGCCCGCCCGGCCCGGCGTCGCAGGTTCCGCCCAGCGCGCGGGCCCGTTCCTGCATGCTGAGCAGTCCGAGCCCGCTGCCCCGGCCGGGCAAGCCGAAGCTGTCGACCGTGAGCTCGACGCGTGCGCGATCAACTGTCAGGCCGATCGCGACCGATGATCCGGGCGCGTGCTTCACCGCATTGGTCAGCGCTTCCTGCAGGATCCGATAGATCGCAAGGCCGGTGGTTGCCGGGAGCACGCTGGCGTCGCCGTCGACGGTGAGCGTGACATCTGCTCCGGCCGAGTGGAATCGCTCGACCAGCACGGGCAGGTCCGCGGCGCTCGGCAACGGGGGCGCGCTGCCATTGCTCGATTCGCCGCTCTCGCCCAGCAGGCCGACGGCCCGGCGCACTTCGGCCAGGCTCTCCCGGCCGAGGCGCTCGGCCTCGGCCAGCGCGCGCGCTGCGTCGGCCGGATCGCTCTCGACGGCGAGACGCGCGCTCGTGACGTGCAGCTGGGAGATGATCAACGTGTGCGCGATGACGTCGTGCAGTTCGCGGGCGATGCGGTTGCGTTCCTCGGCGCGGGCTCGGTCGGCGAGCCCGGCCTGGGCAGCACGTAGCCTCGCGACCAGGTCGAGTTCATGCCGGATCAGCAGGCAGCCCAGGACGGTGAAGGTGGTGCCGGCCATCCAGGCTCCCCAGCCGGGATCCGGGTCGGCCCACAGCGCTTCGCCGGCGAACAACGCGATTGCTCCGATCCAGTACGCCAGGCCGACCTGCCAGCCGCAGCTGAACACGCACCAGCCGGACAGCAGGCAGATCGCGAACCACCCGACATTGCTCGACACGCCGTTGCACAGCACGGCAACACCGGCAGCCGCCACGACTGCGTAGCCGAACAGCAAGGGCAGGCGGGCCTCTAGCGTCAGGGCGCTCGCGCCGATGGCGACCACCACGGCCAGCACGCCCCAGGGCGCGCTGTGCTGCGTGTGCTGGACGGCGCCGACCGCGACGAACACCGCCAGTACGCCAAGGGCCGCCCACCTGGCTCGCCGAGGCATCAGGTCGGCGGGACGCGATGCGCGAGCAGAGCCGGCCACCCAGCGGATGGTACGGACGGGCCACCAGGCCCGCCCGACCACCGGATCGTGCGCCGTGCTCACAAGATCGTCCGCCGCGCCGCAGCCACCGTCGCGACAACGGCGAGTATCGATACCACGATCAGCGATCCCGTCGCCGAACCGAGGCCGAGCCAGGGCTCGCGCACCGAGTTGGTGACGAGCGTCAGCGGCAGCACGTCGGCGACATCTCGCAGGGCAGCGCCCATGACGTGCGGCGGCGGACCACCCGCGCCGAGCAGGAACGAGGGGAAGAACAGCAGCAGGCCGACGGCCTGCGCGGCCCGGGCCGAGGGAAGTACCGAGCCCAGCACGATTCCGCCGCTCACGAAGGCGAGGGCCCCCACGGCAAGGCCGGCCGCCACCCGCCAGGGCACCTGCACCGAGGGCACGCCGTACACGGGGGCGGCGATCGCGAGCAGCAGCCCGGACGCGACAGCGATGGTCAGCAGCCCCACGACCAGTTGCGCAATCGCAAAGGACCAGCGCGGAAAGCCTGAAGCCACGAACCGGCGCAGCACGCCGCGTTCGCGGTAGGACGCGAGGTGCACCGGCAACATGATCAGGCCGGTGGCCGCGATCACGACGGTCAGGTACGAGGCCACGTACCAGTGCGAGGGGTTCGCGCCGGAGAAGGCGGGATCGGGGTCCGTCCCGAACGAGCCACCGATGATCAGCATGGTGACGATCGGGAACACGAAGACGAAGGTGAGAACCAGCGGGTCGCGGACCATCAACTTCAGCTCTGCGCGAACGAGTCGTCCGACGGTGCTGCTCATGAGAGAACCTCCGCTCGCTCGTCACCCAGCAGTCCCAGCAGGGCGGCTTCCAGATCCGGCACTTCGACGGTCAGGTCGTCAGGCACTGATCCGCGCCGGACCAGTTCCGCCCCGACGTGGGCGATGATGCGCCGGTTGCCGTGGACGATGACCCGCTCACCTTCGCGCGCGACCTGCTGCACACCGTCGAGGCGGCGCAGTCCGTCCAGGATGGGCGCTGCTGTTCCGGGCCAGCCGAACCGGACGGTGGCCCACTGTCCGTGGCGGTTGACCAGATCGGCCGGCCGGCCCTCGTCCAGCACGCGGCCCGAACGCATCACGACAACGCGATCGCACAGCGCCTCGGCCTCGTCGAGTTCGTGGGTGACCAGCAATACGGTCGTGCCTTCCGCGCGCAACTGCCCGACCGCGGCCCACACGTTTCGTCGCGCGGCCGGATCGAGGCCCTGGGTGAGTTCGTCGAGGAACACCAGGCGCGGACGGTTGAGCAGGGCGAGTACGAGGAACAGTCGTTGCCGCTCGCCCCCACTCAGTGAGCCGAAAGCAGAACCGCGGCGTTCGGCAAGCCCGAACTGTTCGACCAGCTCAGCGCTGTTGCGGGCGCGCCGGGTGGCGAACAGATCGACGGCCTCGCCGACGCGTAGCCGATCGGGCAGCGCCGAGTCCTGAAGCTGGCTGCCGATCAGCGGCCGTAGCTGGTCGGCCTGCCTGATCGGGTCGAAGCCCAGCACACGCAGCACGCCGCTGTCGGGTCGGCGAAGTCCCTGGATGCACTCGACGGTCGTCGTCTTGCCCGCGCCGTTCGCGCCGAGCAGGCCGACCACCTCGCCCTGGTCGACGTCGAGGTCGAGGCCGTCGACCACGACTCGGCCACCGTAGGTCTTGCGCAGGTCGCGGATCGTCACCACGTCTGAATCGCTCATGACACAAATCGTGTTCGACCGGCGCGCTTTGCGCATCGACCCGTGGGTAGATTTCGGGCTCAGCCCGCAGGCAGAAGACCCACCCGGGCCAACGGCGGCTCAGTGCGCAGCGAGTGCAGAGGTCAGCACGGCGCGATGGGTCGGACGAGCGGCGAGGTAGCGCTTCTTGCCTGCCTCGGTCAGGTGCACGTAGATTCCGCGGCGATCTTCCGCGCAGATCGCTCGGGTGACCAAGCCGTCGACCTCGAGGCGGCCGATCAGCCGCGACAGGGCGCTCTGGCTCAGGTGGACGGCATCGGCAAGTTCCTGCACGCGCTGGCCGGGGCAGTCGTCGCCGCTTTCGCTGAGCCGTTCGAGCACTTCGAATTCGCTGACGCCGAGCCCGTGGTTGTCGCCCAATTCGTGGTCGAGTGCGCACGTGATTTCGGCATGACGCGCCAGAATCTCGCGCCATTCGCCTAACACGACTTGCTCTGCGGACTCCGCAACCACGGTCGCACCATACCACATGCACGAACATCAGCTGTACCTGCATAATTTGTTTGCGCATTAGATGCACGCGCATGTAGCTTCGCCGGCATGACTTCACCGGCTTCCACCACCGACCCAAGCGCATCCGCCGCCCACTGGGATGCGCGCTTCTGGGGCGTGCTGATCGTGCTGTGCTCCGCGCTGTTCCTCGACGCGCTCGACGTGTCGATGGTCGGCGTCGCGCTGCCGTCCATCCGCGAGAGCCTGCACCTGTCCCCGTCCTCACTGCAGTGGATTGTCAGCGGCTACGTCCTCGGCTACGGCGGGTTGCTGCTACTCGGCGGACGGGCCGCCGACCTACTCGGCCGGCGCCGCGTCTTCCTGATCGCGCTCGGCGTCTTCGCTGCTGCGTCACTGCTCGGCGGCCTCGTGTCCGACCCCTCGTTGCTCATCGCCGCGCGCTTCATCAAGGGCGCGAGTGCCGCGTTCACCGCCCCGGCCGGACTGTCGATCATCACGACGACATTCGCCGAAGGCCCGGTGCGCAACCGCGCGCTGGCGTTCTACACCGCCTGCGGGGCCAGCGGATTCTCCATGGGCCTCGTACTCTCCGGCCTGCTCACCGAGGTCGGCTGGCGCTGGACGTTCCTGCTGCCCGCACCGGTCGCTCTCGCTGCGCTGATCGCCGGCGCCCGCCTCGTTCCCCGCGACGCTCGCGAGCAGCGCAACGGCCAGCACTACGACCTCGGCGGCGCCTTCACGGCGACCGCATCGATGCTGCTGCTCGTCTACGCCGTCGTCGAGGCGCCGCAGGCCGGTTGGGGATCGGCGCGAACGCTGGCGAGCTTCGCCGGATTCGCTGCGCTGCTCACCGCGTTCGTCATCATCGAGTCGCGGATCTCGCACCCGCTGGTGCGCCTGGGCATCCTGCGCTCGGCCACGCTCGTCCGGGCAAACCTCGGCGCCATCGTTCTGTTCGGTTCCTACGTCGGGTTCCAGTTCCTCGTCACCCAGTACCTGCAGACGTTGCTCGGCTGGTCGGCGCTGGAGACCGGTCTCGGCTTCCTGCCGGCAGGCGTCCTGGTCGCTCTCGGCGCGACCAAGCTGGGCCCGTTCGTCGACCGCTACGGCACGCAGCGGCTCATCGCGATCGGGTTCGCGTCGCTGACCGCGGGCTACGCGCTGTTCCTGCGCGCCGGCGAAACGTCCCGGTACGCAGCGGTCGTCCTGCCGACGATCCTGCTGCTCGGCCTCGGCTTCGCGTTGTGCTTCCCGTCGCTGAACATCCAGGGGACGACCGGAGTCGCCGACGAGGAGCAGGGGCTTGCCTCCGGACTGCTCAACACCTCCATCCAGATCGGCGGCGCCGTGTTCCTGGCGGTGGTCACTGCGTTGATGACGAGTCACGGTGGCAACCAGGCACACACGGCGCATCAGTTGCTCGCGAGCTACCGTCCCGGCCTGTTCGTCGCCACCGGAGTCGCCGCGGCCGGATTCCTGCTCGCGATGTACGAACTGGTCGGGCGGCGGCGCCCTGTCGCCGCGGCGCCGTCAATCGCCGAGCCGGAGTTCGAGACCGTCTAGTACGACACGGTGCGTGGAGTCCGCGCCGGCGCACTGTTGATCATCTCTGTCGAAACCGCGAGTGATGGCGGATCCAGCAGAGATGATCAAGACCCGGCCCCGCTCGCCATCCGCGAGCGGGGCCGAGGCGACTTCTACGGTGCGGCCGGATGCTCGCTCGCCCACGCGCAGATCGCGGCGAGCGGCTCCTGCAGGGTCTTGCCCAGTACGGTCAGCTCGTACTCGACATGCTGCGGCGCGGTGTCCTTGAGAACGCGCCGCTCGACCAGGCCGTCGGCCTGCATCGCGCGCAGGGTCTCGGTGAGCACCTTCTGCGTGATGCCGGGCAGGCGCCGTCGCAGTTGCGCGGGACGCTGCGAGCCGGCCAGCAGGGCGTAGACGACGAGTACCCGCCATTTCGCCGCAAATCGTTCCAGAGCCTGCCGGGTCGTGCACGTTTCCTCGAGCACGTCCGGAATCACCAGCGTCATGGGAACCGCCCGTCTATGCGAACCGCTGCGTCTTTGCGAACCGCTGCGTCTTTGAGAACCGCTGCGTCTTTGAGAACCACTGCGTCTTTGAGAACCACTGCGTCTATGGGAACCGCAAAGTGCCTTCTGGCCTGGCGATGACGACCCTTCCTAGCATCCGATCCGACGCCAGTTCGCGCAAAGGAGAGCCGCTCGGTGACAGGCATCAGGATTCATTCGTACACCGCCGCAGAGCCAGGGCTCTTGGTGAACAGCTACCTGGTCGAGACCGACGACGCGGCCGTTCTGGTCGACGCGAGCCTGCTCGTGTCGGACGCCCGCGCGCTGGCCGCCCGGATCGCCGCCCTGCGCAAGCCGCTCGTTGCCGTATTCGTCACGCATGCCCATCCGGATCATTTCAACGGCCTGCCGTATGTCGCCGGCGATGACGTGCCGGTGTACGCGACTGGGGCCGTGGCGCAGACGATCGCCTCGATCGCTGACGCGAAGCGCGAACAGTGGCAGCCGCTCTACGGCGACGAGTGGCCGGATCGGTATCGAGTACCCGATCACCCGCTGCCCGGCGGCACAGCCGTGGATATCGCCGGTCTGCAGGTCGGCGTGCACGATCTCGGCGTCGGCGAGAGCCACGCGGATTCCTACCTCGTCCTCGATGCCGCAGACGGGCGCGCGGCGTTCATCGGCGACGTGGCATTCGCAGGCGTGCACTCCTACCTGTCGGACGGGCACACGTCCGCGTGGCTTGCCACGCTCGATCGGCTGACGGACGAGCTCGCCGGTGCCCGCCTCTACCCCGGCCACGGTGCGCCGGGCGGAGTCGGGCTTCTCGCCGATCAGCGGCGCTACCTGCTGATGTATCGCGAGACGGTCGGCCGCCTGGCGGCCGGTGCCCCAGCGCTCAGCGATCGACAGAAAGAGGAGCTGACGGCGCAGCTGACTCGCTACCTGCCAGGTGCGCCACTGGACTGGCTGATCCCGCTGGGCGCGGACGCCGTGGCCGCGGAACTAGCCGCGCAGCTGACCGCGTGACGGCACCGCCTCAGCCGCTTTCGGTGACGAGCGGGTTGACCTCTTCGGCGATCAGCCGGATGAATCCTTCGAGGTCGGGCTCGTCGGCGGTGGGCTGCAGCACCACGGCGTCGGCTCCGGCGTCGGCAAAGCGGCGCACGGACGCGGCGATGGTGGCAGCGTCACCCGCTACCCCGGCGTCTGGTCCGGAATCGAGCGAGGACTCCCGTAGCTCGACGCCGAGGCGTTGTTGCGCATCGGGCCCGGACGCGGCGATGAGGTACACGACCACGTACTGCCGGCCCGGGCGTCCGGCCGCCGCCCGAGCCTGATCGATGACGCCACGCCTCGTGCGCACCTGATCCGGTGTGGTGCCGCCGGTCAGGATCGTGCCACCGGCGACCTCGCCGCTGAGCGCGAGCGACCGCGGGCCCACCGCGCCGATGAGCAGGCGTGGCGATTCGGCCGGAGGCCACTGCAGGGCGACCTCGTCGAGGTGCACGTAGCGCCCGTCGACCGTCACGTTCTGCCCGTCGAGCAACGACTGCAGCGCGCTCGCGTATTCGCGCATCAAGGTCATCGGCGACTCGGCCCGGGCGCCGACCTGGCCCATCCAGTCCTGGACGCCATGGCCGATACCGAACTCGAAGCGTCCCGGGAACAGTCGGCACATCGTCGCCAAGTCCATGGCCGTCAGCGCGACGTTACGCAGCGGAACCGGCAGCAGCCCGACCCCCACCCGTACCCGCTCGGTCCAGGCCAGCGCGGCGGCGGCAGTGGCGATCCCGCTCTCGTTGAAGCAGTCCTCCCACAGCCACAGCTCGTCCAGCCCGGCTTCGTCGGCGGCCACGGCCACGTCGCGCAGCCGTTCGGGCGGCAGTTGTGGACGGAAGACGACACCCAACCTGGTAGCTGTCACAGTCGCATCTTGTCGCACGGCGCCGACAACGCTGCGGCGCGTCTGCACAAGATCGCTAGACGCTCGAGTCGTTCTCTGCGGTGAGCGGCAACTTCACCAGGAAGCGCGTATTGCCAGGAACGGACTCGACCTGCAGATCGCCGTGGTGCTTGTTCACGACGATGCGCCAGGAGATGTCAAGGCCCAGGCCGGTGCCCTCGCCGACCGCCTTCGTGGTGAAGAACGGCTCGAAGATCCGGCTGCGGATCTCGTCCGGGACACCCGGGCCGGTATCGCCGATCTCGACCACCAGATGATCGTTGTCCAGCGCGGTGCGCACCGTCAGGGTGCCCGCGCCGCTCATGGCGGAGACGGCGTTGTCGATCAGGTTCGTCCATACCTGATTCAGCTCGGCGGCGTATGCGGGGATTGCGGGCAACGTCCGGTCGTAGTCCTTGACGACCGTGATGCCGTCGCCGAGCTTGCTGCCGAGCATGAGCAGCGTGCTGTCGAGCAGTTCGTGCACGTCGACGACCTGGTACGGCGCGCGATCCATCTGCGAGTACTGCTTGGCTGCGGCGACGAGTGTCGAGATGCGACCGGTCGAGTCCTCGATCTCGTTCATCATCATCTCGGTCTCGACGGTGTAGTTCAGCCACCGGACGGCGCCTTCGAGGGTGCGGGCGTCGACCGTGCCCGCTACCTGTTCGAGCCAGTCGATGTCGAGCCCGGCGGCCACGAATGTCGGCGCGAGCTCCCAGCCGCCGCCGATGCCGTGCGCGTCGAGCCAGTCGGCGAGGGCGTCTTCGCGGTCGGATGCCGTGAGCGGGGTCAGCGTGGGCGCCTTCGCCACATGCTCGACGGCGTCTTCCTGCAGCTTGATCAACGTCTCGAGGGTGGCGCGGTCGTACGGCCCGGCCGCGATCATCGCCAGTTTGTGCCGCATCCCGGCAATCCGCTCGCGCAACGACGACGTGGCGCGCACGGCGGCTGCAGCGGGATTGTTCAGCTCGTGGGTCAGCCCGGCCGAGAGCGAGCCCAGTGCCAGCAGCCGCTCGCGCTGGCTGATGGCCTGCTGGCTGGTGCGGATACCGAAGAACAGGCCTTCGAGCATGTGCAACGCCATCGGGAACCAGTCACGCATCATCTGCGCGAACACGTCCGCGTCGAGGACGAAGAAGCGCGCGGGGCGGGTGACGCGCATCGAGTTGTTGTAGACCTGTGGCACGCGATCGCCGAGGAACGCGTTCCAGGCCCCGGCGTAGACACCCGGTTGTTCGGCGCGGTTCGTCTCGACGTCGTCGGCGCCGACCTGCCGTGACAAGGCGATCTCGCCCTCGAGCAGCACGAAGAAGCAGGTGGCTGGTTCGCCCTCGCGGTAGGCGTAGCCGGGCTCGAACTGCTCGACCCGGCCGTCGCGGCACAACCAGTTCAGCTGCTCGTCGCTGAGCTTCTCGAACAGGAACAGTGAGCGGAGCTCGTCAGGGCTGCAGAGCAGGCTCTCGGTCATTCCTTCTCCAGATACCGGTGGACCAGCATCACGGCCATAGCACCTTCACCGACCGCGGACGCGACGCGCTTGGCCGATTCGGCCCTGGCGTCGCCCGCCACGAAAACGCCCGGAATGCTCGTCTCGAGGTGGTAGGGCGCCCGGTCGAGCGTCCAGCCGGGCAGCGTCTTCGGGCCTAGGTCCGGACCGGCGAGGACGAAACCGCGCTCGTCGCGGACCACGACGCCGTCTAGCCAGTCCGTTCGCGGGGCGGCGCCAATGAATACGAACAACCACTGCGCATCGATTGTTTCGGTCGTACCCGTCACGTTGTCGCGCAGCGTCAGACTCTCGAGATGGTCGTCGCCCTTGCCGTCGATGACCTCGGTGCAGGTACGGACGGCGATGTTCGAAGTAGCGGCGAGTTGGCGGACGAGGTAGTAGGACATCGACTGTTCCAGCGACGGTGCGCGCACGATGATCGTGACCGATCGTGCGCCATGGGCGAGGTATATCGCCGCCTGTCCGGCTGAGTTCGCGCCACCGACGATGTAGACGTCCTGCTCGGCGCAACTCGCCGCTTCGGTCAGGGCGGATCCGTAGAAGACGCCGCGTCCGATCAGGTTGTCGAGGCCGGGTGCCGCGAGCTGGCGGTACGAAACGCCCGTGGCGAGGATGACCGTGTGCGCGTCGACGGCCTCGCCGTCGGCGAATCGGACCGTTCGCGCCGAGCCGTTCACATCCAGGCCGACGACGTCGCGCGTGGTGATCAGCTCGGCGCCGAACTTCGTCGCCTGCCGGCGCGCTCGCTCGGTCAGTTGCGCGCCGGAGACGCCGTCCGGGAAGCCGAGGTAGTTCTCGATCCGGGAACTCTGGCCCGCCTGGCCGCCGGTCGCGGTGCGCTCGACGAGCACGGTGCGCAGGCCCTCGGATGCCCCGTAGACGGCTGCGCCCAGCCCGGCGGGCCCGCCGCCGATGACGGCGAGGTCGTAGAACCGTTTCGACGGCGTCGTGGCCAAGCCGACCCGGGCGCCGAGTTCGGCGTCGGTGGGTTCGATCAGTGCGGTGCCGTCGGCGGTGATCACCACCGGAAGGCGCAGGTCGTCGGCGCCCGCGGCCGCGAGCAGTCGCGCGCCCTCGGGATCGTCGGACAGGTACCACCGGTACGGGACCTGGTTTCGGGCCAGGAACTCGCGCACCTCGGACGAACGGGCCGACCAGCGGTGCCCGACCACTCGGGTCTCAGGCGCTGGGCGGCGATCCGTCGCGCGCCAGGCCTCGAGCAGTCCGTCGACGACCGGATAGAGCTTCTCCTCGGGTGGGTCCCACGGTTTGAGCAGGTAGTGGTCGAGGTCGACGAGATTGATCGCGTCGATCGCGGCGTCGGTATCGGCGTAGGCGGTGAGCAGCACGCGCCGCGCGGCCGGGTACAGGTCGATCGCCTGCTCGAGGAACTCGATGCCGCTCATCTGCGGCATACGGTAGTCGGCGAGGATCACGGCAACCTCGTCGCCGCGAAGCGCCAATTCGCGCAGCGCGTCCAGCGCCTGCTGGCCGGTCTCGGCCCGGACGATGCGATGGCTCTGGGCATAGCGGCGGCGCAGGTCGCGGGCCACCGCGCGCGACACGCCCGGGTCGTCGTCGACCGTGAGGATCGCTGTGCGCGCTGCCTCGGCGGGCGGCATCACAACGCGCTCCCTTTTCCACTGCACAGAGGGATCCTACGGGGGGCCCCCAAGGCGGCCTCCTATTCTGCGTGGATGGTCGAGCCGAGCTTCAGTCGTGACGGTTACGCGGTATTGCGGGGTTTGCTTGCGCCGGCTGAGGTCATCGCGATCCGCGACGTGGTGGACCGGTTGCTGAGCAAGGGTCACGAGGCGGCGTGCGAGCGTCCGAACAACACGCTCGTGCCGTTGCGCTGGAACTCCCCTGTGGTCGATCTCTTCCTGCGTCTTGCTGCTCGCTTGCGCCGGATCGCCGCGGCCGTTGACGCGGAGGATCTGCGGTGGATCTCGGGGTACATCAGCGTCAAGGACCCGCATTCACCGCCGCTGTGGTGGCATCAGGACTGGTGGTGCTGGGATCACCCGGTCAGCTTCCGGCGTTCGGCGGCGCAGGCGGCGCTGCTCTGCTACCTGTCCGATACCGACTCCGCAAAGGGCGCCCTTCGGGTTTTGCCACGATCGCACCGGGAAAGCGCCCCGGTACACGCGGTACTGCCCGAAGCGCACAGCGACGACTCGATCGCTCTTGATCCCTCGCATGCCGCAATGAGCGACCAACCCGGCCAGGTAACGCTGGGGCTGCGCGCCGGCGACGCCGCCGTGCTCGACTACCGACTGCTGCACGGCACGCATGCCAATGGCAGCCAGTTGCGAAGGGACTGCATCCTGCTGAACTTTGCTCCTTGCTGGGGCGGCCTTCCTGCTGACATCCGCGGACACCTCATCAGCCATCCCGCGCTGCCCATGCCGGGTGAATCGCCGCCGGAATCGCTGACCGCGGTTCTACCCAGCTACGACGGCGCCCGCATCGATCTCCCGCTCAACCGCAACGCGCCAGCGGACTTGGCACTCCCTGTTGGTGGTCGCTGATTGTGCAGGTCGTGGCGGTCGAGCTTTTGGCGAACGATGCTGCAGATCTGCCTGGAATATAAGGGATTCTGGTTAGGCGGGTTCTGCGGTCATGTTCGAGATGTTTCCGCCGCCGTTGACGCTCGCAGAGATCATCGACGACCCTGACCATGCTGCGGCCCGGCTCGCGGTCGAAACGCTGGGTCCAGTTGGTGGTCGCTGATTGTGCAGGTCGTGGCGGACGGGGCTTGTGCGCGATGCGCGCGCCGGGCCTCGACGAGAGGGCGGGCTGGTGCTCGGATCTGCCTGGAATATAAGGTGATTCTGGTTTGACGGGTTCTGCGGTGATCGGATAGAGTCGCACGCATGTTCGAGGTCGATGAGTGGCAGCCGCCCACCGCGCCGCCGCCGTTGACTCTCGCGGAGATCACCGACGACCCCGACCAGGCCGCGGCCTGGCTAGCTGGTGAAGCGCCGGGTCCGGATGCGGTGGGGGCGTTGTCGCTGCTTGACCCGGCTGGGTTGTCGCCTGGTGGGCGGGTCGATGTGCTGGTCGCTTTGGAGCGGCACCTGGCGTGGTTCGCCGGGATGCAGGCCCAGGTCCTGGCCGCGATGGCCGCTGATGATGGGTCTGAGGATCGGTGGGTCCGCGAGGAGGTCGGCTGCGCGTTGCGGCTGTCGGCGGTGACCGCGCAACGCCGCCTCGCGGTCGCCGAAGCCTTGGCTGGCACGTTGGCTGAGACGGGGCGGGCGTTACGCCGGGGCCGGATCAGCTACCTGCACGCGATGACCCTCGCCGAAGCCACCTACGGGCTCGATGCTGAGACCGCGGTCGCGGTGCAGGACCGGGTGCTACCCCGTGCGGGTGCGCAGACGCTGGCCGAGTTCAAACGCTCGCTGCGCCGCGCGGTACATGCCCTGGACCCGGCCCGGGTCGAAGAACAACGCGCCCAAGCGATGACCGAACGCCGCGTGTGCGTATCCCCGCGCGAGGACGGCATGAGCGAACTGTGGGCACTACTCCCCGCTGAAGGTGCCGCCGCGATCATGACCGCGGTCGACTGCCTGGCCTCGGTCACCTCCGCCGCTGATCCACGTACCGCCGATCAGCGCCGCGCCGACGCCCTGGTCGACTTAGGCGTGGCAGCGTTGCACGATCCGCTGCTGCCGAAGGCGCAGGGCATGCGCCCCGCTGTTCACGTGACCGTCGCGCTGTCGACCCTGCTCGGCCTCGATGAGCAACCCGGCGAGCTGGCTGGCCACGGGCCGATTCCGGCGAGCGTGGCCCGCCGCCTGGCCGCCGACCAGACCGGCACCTGGCGACGCCTACTCACCGACCCCGCCACCGGGCACCTGCTCGACTACGGACACACCACCTACCGACCACCCAAGAATCTCACCGACTACGTCATCGCCCGCGACCAGACCTGCACCTTCCCCGGATGCTCACGCAACGCCGCCCGCTGCGACCTCGACCACCGCATCCCCCACACCAAAGGCGGAAACACCAACCCCGAAAACCTAGAACCGCTATGCAAACGCCACCACCGCCTGAAACACGAGGCCGGCTGGAAGCTGGACCGGCAAGCCGAAGGCAGCTACCGCTGGACCAGCCCCACCCTCCACCACTACCAATCACAACCACCCGACCTACCCGTGGACACCAGCCAAACCAAGACCGCAGAACGCGACCCGGATCCGCCGCCGTTCTAGGTGGCTGGTGTTTTTCGCCGCGTGGCGGTCCATGGTCTTGTTGATCAGTTCGGGGAGCATGTCCTTATGACGCGGGGGCTTCGCTGCCGGAGTGAATCGTGACGTTGGGCCAGGCGCCGAGGCAGGCGGATCTGTTCCGGTCCACGGCCGGGTTCTGCGAGCCGCGGGTCGCGCCGGATTCGATCTATGGGCTGCTGCATCGGGAGTGTCATCGGCTGTTCGGTGATGAGAGGTTCGCGGACCTGTTCACCGATGTGGGCCGGCGCAGTGTGCCTCCGATGATCGTGGCGGTGGTGATGGTGTTGCAGCGCGTCGAGGGCTGCTCGGATCGGGAGGCGGTGGACCGGTTCTGCTTCGATGCGCGGTGGAAGTACGCGGCGGGCGGGCTGGATTTCGACTATCCGGGCTTTGTGCACACGGTGTTGGTGGACATGCGCGCCCGGCTGGCTGCCTCGCAGGCCCCGGGCCGGATCTTCGACGCGGTGCTGGAGGTCGCCAAGGCGGCGGGGCTGGTGGGCCGACGGCGGGTGTTGGACTCGACAGCGTTGTATGACGCGGTCGCCACGATGGACACCGTCACCCTGGTCCGCTCGGCGATCCGGGGGCTGCTCAAGGTCGCGGGCGGCGAACTGGGCGAGCAGTTGCGGGCGGTGCTGGCCCGCGATGATGACTACGCGGGCGCGGGCAAGCCGGTCTGTGACTACGACGATGCCGCGGCTCGTGCCGAGCTGATCGATGCGCTGGCCCGCGACGGCATGGCGCTGCTCGCGGTGCTGGAGGGCCGCGAGCTGTCCGAAGCACTGAGCCAGGCCGCCGCGCTGCTGGGCACCGTGCTCGGCCAGGACCTCGATCAAGACGAGACGGGGGTGTTCCGCATCGCGCGGCGGGTCGCGAGAGACCGGGTGATCTCTACCGTGGACCCCGAGACCCGGCACGGGCACAAGACCGCGGCACGCGGCTTCGACGGCTACAAGGGCCATGTCGGCATCGACCCAGACACCGAGATCATCACTGCCACCACGGTCACGGCCGGCAACGCCGCAGACGCCAGCGCCGCGAAGGACCTGATCACCGACCTGCTCGACGACTCCACCGACGACTCCACCGAGGGCGTCGGTGATCCGGGCGAGGGCAGCACAGCGGATCGAGCGAGTGTCTACGGCGACAACGCCTACGGCACCGGGGAATTACACGCACGGCTGGAACGGGCCGGGATCGAGTCCAAGTGCAAGACCCAGCAGCCGGTCGCCAAGGGCGGGCGCTTCGCCAAGGACCGTTTCGAGGTCGATCTGCAGCGCGACACGGTGCGCTGTCCCGCCGGGCACACCGCACCGATCCGGCGCAGCAGCAACGGGGCCGGCGCCGCCAGCTTCTGGCCGTACTGCACCCACTGCCCGCTGCGCCAGCACTGCACCACCGCCCCCGACGGACGCACCATCACCGTCGGGATCCACGAACGGCAACTCGCCGATGCCCGGGCCCGGCAACGCGACCCGGACTGGGTCAGCGACTACCGGGCCACCCGACCCAAGGTCGAACGCAAGATCGCCCACCTGATGCGCCGCCGCCACGGCGGACGCCGCGCCCGCGTCCGAGGCACCACCAAGATCGCCGCCGACTTCGCCCTGCTCGCCGCCGCGATCAACCTCGCCCGCCTCGCCGTGCTGGCCGTGGCCAGCGTCCCCGGATCAGGATGGGCCACCGCGACCCGATGAGCCGGACAGGACGCTGAAAGCCTTACCCGGCAGCCCAAACGCCCACCAGCACGCCAAGTAGGCCGCCACCATTCAGCGCCCAGCCACGAAAGTACGCACACTCTCGGCAACGCAGCTGGGCTCACCGCCCTTGCAGCATCAGCCGCCCACGGACAGCCGTTTGACACCGCCCACCTAGACCAAGTTCCATAGGTAGTGGCAGCGGATCTCGGAATCTCGTCGGCGTGCCGTGCTGCCCACAGTCCGCCAAAAACCTGGTCGGGGCTGCAGGTGCGATGGAGCCAACGCGGGTCGGCTTGTCGGTGAGCATGTTCGGCCAGGACGTGATCGCAACGGCAAGGAATGGGCGTGCACTGAAACGGTACTCACGTCCGGACACCGCAGGGCAGGTGTGGCAGCGGCGCGCGTGCCTGGACGTTAGCGAGGCGAACGGCGAGAACAACTCCGGGCCATCGCGGTCAGCAACTGACCTGCGCTCACGCCGCGTCGCCGGGTCTCCAACCGTGGAACCGCCAGATCCCGTGCCCGCACCAGCCCGATCCACCCAGCCATCCGAGCGGCCGCAGAATCAGCCTGACCACAACGACCGACCCACATGTCGGCGGCGCGCGAAAACTGAACAGGGCGCGGCAACTGAAGATTGAGCACTTGCGCCGAAACCCTGGCTGGATCGGAGTGGTCCGAGCTGGGGAGGAAGTAGGTGCTGAGCGTGGAGGACTGGGCGGAGATCCGCCGCTTGCGGCGGGCGGAGAAGTTACCGGTCGCGCAGATTGCCCGGGTGCTGGGTATCTCGCGCAACACGGTGTATGCGGCGTTGGAGTCTGACGCGCCGCCGAGGTATGCGCGCAAGGCGGCGGGCTCGATCGTGGACGCGGTCGAGCCGCGCATCCATGAGCTGCTCAAGGCGTATCCGACGATGCCGGCGACCGTGATCGCGGAACGGATCGGCTGGACCCGCTCGATCCGGGTGCTGAGTGCGCGGGTGGCGGAGTTGCGGCCGGGGTATCTGCCGCCGGATCCGGCCGGTCGCACGAGTTATGAGCCGGGCGAGATCGGCCAGTGCGACTTGTGGTTCCCGCCGATCACCTTGCCGGTCGGGTTCGGCCAGGTGCGTAAGCCGACGCAGTTGCCGGTGTTGACGATGGTGACTGGGTACTCGCGGTGGCTGTCCGGGCTGTTGATCCCGACCCGCTCGGCGGCGGACTTGTTCGCCGGCTGGTGGCAGCTCATCTCGGCGCTGGGTGCGGTGCCGCGGGTGCTGGTCTGGGACGGCGAGGGCGCGATCGGCCGCTGGCGCGCCGGTCGGGTCGAACTCAGCACGGAGTGTCAGGCCTTTCGGGGCACGTTGGGTGCGAAGGTCGTCGTGCTCAAGCCGCGCGAGCCGGAGCACAAGGGGATCATCGAGCGGGCGCACGACTACCTCGAGACGTCGTTCCTGCCCGGCCGCAACTTCACCGGCCCAGCAGACTTCAACACCCAGCTGCAGCAGTGGCTGGCCGTGGTGAATACGCGTCGTCGCCGGGTGCTCGGATGCGCACCGACCGACCGAATCACCGCGGACCGGCAAGCGATGCTGCCGCTGCCGCCGCTCGCGCCGGCGACGGGTTGGCGGTCGGCGCTGCGGCTGCCGCGTGATCACTACGTGCGCTTCGCTTCCAACGACTACTCGGTGCATCCCGCGGTGATCGGTCGCCGCATCGAGGTAATCGCCGACCCGCAGCGGGTGCGCGCGTTCTGCGACGGCAGGTTGGTGGCCGACCACGAACGGATCTGGGCCTGGCATCAGACGATCTCCAATCCCGAGCACATCGCCGCGGCCAAGGCGCTGCGCCGCGAACGCGTCGGTGTCCTTCGCCCGGTGCCCGAACCGGACGTGCAGATCCGCTGCCTGGATGACTACGACACCGCGCTCGGCCTCGACGGCGGGGTGGCGTGATGGCCACGGCCCGCACTGCGACCAAGACCGCCTCGCGCGACGTGGCCGCCGAGGTCGCGTTCCTCACCCGGGCATTGAAGGCACCGACACTGCGCGAGTCGGTCACCCGGCTGGCCGAGCGCGCCCGCGCCGAGTCGTGGTCGCACGAGGAGTTCCTCGTCGCCTGCCTGCAACGCGAGGTCTCCGCCCGCGAGAGCCACGGCGGTGAGGGCCGCATCCGCGCAGCACGCTTCCCGTCGCGCAAAAGCATCGAGGAGTTCGACTTCGAGCACGCCCGCTCCCTCAAACGAGACACGATCATGCACTTGGGCACGCTGGACTTCGTCACCGCCCGCGAGAACGTCGTGTTCCTCGGACCGCCCGGCACCGGCAAGACCCACCTCGCCATCGGGCTCGCGATCCGCGCCTGCCAAGCCGGACACCGAGTGCTCTTCGCAACGGCGAGTGAGTGGGTCGCCCGGCTCGCCGACGCCCACCACGCCGGCCGGCTCCAGACCGAGCTCGTCCGCCTCGGCCGCTACCCGCTGCTGGTCGTCGACGAGGTCGGCTACATCCCCTTCGAACCCGAAGCGGCGAACCTGTTCTTCCAACTGGTCTCCAGCCGCTACGAGCGGGCCTCGCTGATCGTCACGTCGAACAAACCCTTCGGCCGCTGGGGCGAAGTGTTCGGCGACGACGTCGTCGCAGCCGCCATGATCGACCGGCTCGTCCACCACGCCGAAGTCGTCGCCCTCAAAGGCGACAGCTACCGCCTCAAAGACCGAGACCTCGGCCGCGTCCCCACCGCCGCGACCGACGACCGATGACAACCCAGCAAGTGCTCAATTTTCACATGCCGAAAGTGTTCAAATTTCGGATGCCGTTGACACCACAAACGATCGACCCACAAAGCTGCGTTCCCGGGCGTCATCGATCGAGCCCGTTCGACTCCGACCCTCAAGCGCAGAAAGCACGTCCGCGCCGAACACGAAGACACCCGGCCAAACTCGGCTATCTGAGCCGCCTTGCACCTAAAACCAAACGTGCCGACGGGCGCACAACCAGCGCCCTACCCATCTGGCGCTCAGCTGGCCACGAAAGTGCCGCCAAGGCGGCCCCTGGTCGTGACGGGCGGTGCCGAAATGCCAAGCACTGCTGCTCAACTATCAAGCGGCAGCAGGCATGATCTGAAGGTATGAGCAGCTCGACAGACATTGCAGTGCGACTCGGGGCCCTTCGTGCGTCCACCGCCGATCTGCTGGCCGGCCTGGGTGCCACGCAGTGGGCCGACGCTGACATGCGTGCTCCCTCTGCCCTTCCGGACTGGACGCGGGGACACGTGCTCACCCACCTCGGGCGCAACGCCGACGGCATCGCCGCGACCTTGGCCGGCGCGTTACGCGGCGAGATCGTCCTGCGATATCCGGACGGTCCGGCCGGCCGGGCCGCCGACATCGAAGCCGGATCCGGCCGCAGCGCAGTGGAGTTGATAGACGACGTTCGCGAATCGGCAGCCCGACTCGACCGCATCTTCGGTGCCGTGACCGATGCCAAGGCTTGGCAGCGGCCCTCCGACAGCGACCGTCCGGCGCACACCTGGCTCAACAACCGGTGGCGCGAGGTCGAGATCCATCGTGTCGATCTGCTCGGGTCATACGGCCCGGCCGACTGGCCCGCCGCCTTCGTCGACTACCTGCTGCCGCGACTGGCCAATCCGGACGAGCTGACGCCGCGGCTGTCGGGTGCCGTCCGTATCGAGGTCGCCCACGACGGCTCGACGACCACGGACCTCGGCGGCACGGTGTGGACCGCAGGCCCGGACGAGGCCCACGCGCCTGTCTCGGTCACCGGACCGGACTGGGCCGTGCTCGCCTGGCTGATCGGACGCCCGGCGCTCGCCGCCGCGGCGCTGACCGCCGCCCCAGAGCTCACGCCCTGGTCGTAGCTGGTCAGCCGGCCGCGGGCAGTTCCGCGGCGACCAGGCGCGCGGCACGCACCGTATCGCCTTGTGGCGCAACGGGATACTGATCGCTACTCGCCGCAAACGCTTGACCAACCGCGTACCAGTCGATCGGCTGCGGCGTCGTGCCGGTCAGCAACGCGCTGTCCAGCGACGAGAAGTACCTGACCCATCGTGGCTGGTAGTAGCCGCTGATCAGGCCTGACCAGTCCCGGTTGGCGTAGTCGCGGTTGGATGCTGCGAGCGACGCCGGCTCGCCCCAGTAGGTGAGCAGCTGCTTCGCGTCGCGGGCCAGCATGTCGCTCTCGGCCGGCGTCTGGCCCCAGGAACGGGCGTCGGCGACCCACGGGCCGAACAGGAACTCCGGGCGGGTGCGCAGCACCGACTCCTCAAGGTCGGCCAGGTGCAGGAATGCCGTGGACTGCTGCTTGAACGCCGGCTCGTCCCCGGCGGTGTATGCGGCGTTCACCTGAGGCAGGACGACGCGTGCCCGGTTGACGATCACCTGCCGGGTGACGTCAGCCAGGTCGTAACGGTAGGTGTCGACTTTGCCCAGCCGCGACGCCGCCGCCAGCAGCCGGTGCCACGCGCTCTCGACGACCGCAGGGTCATACGGCAGCCGGCTCGACGAGCGCGGGGCCGAAGTGGTCGCGGTCAGGCTCGGCTGCGCGTTCAGGATCGAGTCGGCGCGCCGCGCGTCCGTGACCGAATAGGCCGTCCCGACAAGGGAACGCCATGCCGCGATCGCATCCGGGTCGGCGACGCCGTACCGAGCCACCACGTAGTCGCGGACCCAACTGTCGAGATCGACGTCGTCGCTACGCCACACCATGTCGGAGATGAGCTGCTCGACGATGGGGTCCTGATCGAGCCCTTCCTTCGTCATGGCCAGGCCGATCAGCGCGCCACGGTCGGGCGAGCGCAGGGCTGCCGGCAGATCGTGGGCGATCTGATGCATGTGCCCGAACAGGCCGAGCCGGCCACCGAAGTTGCCGAGTTCGCCCCACGCCCAGGGCGCGCCCCAGAACGCCTGCTTCGACGTCCATCCCGAGTGATCGAGGTCGAGCACCAGCATGTGCGACTTGTCGACGGCGTCGATGACCGCCTGCTGCGGGTTGGTCAGCCACCCCTGAATGACCCACAAATAACTGGGATCCGCCGCGACGAGCGCACGCTGCACTCCGGCGGCGGCGGCGCTGAGTGACACCCCGCCGAGCTGGCCGCCCTCGTGCTGCAGGTCGATCGCCCTGGCGGGCAAGGTTCCGAACAGCTCCTGCTGGTGGCGGTAGAACGACGCCGACACCTGCTGGTACATGTCCGAACTCGGGTCGAGCCAGTCCGGGCGCTGCGCACCGTCCCAATCACCTTGCGGAATGACGTTGGCGCCGGGGTTCCGGTCGGCGAACCCGCGCGGCACGATCCCGCTGTAGCCCGGGGACGACCGGCGTGATGCCGAGCTCGCGCATCCGGGCGATGATCTTGCGCCCCAGCGCGGCACGGCGTTCGATCAGCGACGCGGTGACTCCGCTGTTGGTGGCCTGCATGTTGCCCAACCACTGCCACGGCTGATGCGCGGGCGGCACGATCCAGTTGCGCACCTCGTCGGCGGTGTAGCCGAAGTCCTGGAACGTCTCGTACCAGGCTGCCTCCTGGCCGACGGTCACGAGCGCCATGTTGACCCCGTGCGCGGCGAGCTGATCGAGTTCGGCCTGCCATTCGGGCCAGGTCCAGTTCGGCGTCGTATAGCCGCTGACCGTGAAGTTGTTGATGTAGCGCCAGGTGAAGGGCGTCTCGTGCGTGCTCGCCGACTGAGGCAGTGGCGCGCTGGCCGGAATGTGATCGGGTCCCCGCGCGATCTGCCCGTGCGCCACGTTCTCGAGATACCAGGCGAAAGCGCTGACCAGAGTGGCGTTCGTCGAGGCGTCCAACTCGATGTGGCCACGGTCCGGCGCGACCGTGAAGCGATCGTGCCCGTCGGCGGCGGGCTGTTCGTGGCGTAGCACGAAGCGGTCCGCGAGATGCGGAGCGAGCCGCTCGATGCTCTGCCGCGCGGGCCCGGTTCCCGGGTCGTCCCGAATCGGCGCCGCCTTCGCCGGAGTTGCCACCCCGACGCTGACAGTCATCGCCAGCGCAACGAAACCGGGCACTGCTCGACGCAGCCGGTGAGCCATACGTGTGCACCTCGCAATGCCGCGAGAAATCATGAACTAGTACAAACTACCCAGGCGCACAAGGCGGCGGCTGGCGGGCCCTAGCGAGGGCTGAGCCGGAAGACCCTGATCTCGCGGCCGCTGCGCGCGGTGTACGTGTCGTATGCGGGCCACACCTTGGTCACGGCGGCCCAGAGTCGATCACGCTCGTCGCCGCTCGCCAACGTCCCGCGGACGTCGATGCGCCGTCCGCCGACCTCGATGCAAGCCTCGGGATTGGCGATCAGATTCGACGACCACGACGGGTGATTCGGCAACCCCCAGTTCGACGCGGTGACCACCCACTCGTCGTCGACCCGGGCGTAGAGGAGGGGCGTCGTGCGGGCCTGGCCGCTCTTGCGCCCGATCGTGGTCAGCAGCAACTGCGGCACCGCGTTGTGGCCGAGGATCGTCAGCCGGCCGCCGGTCCTACGCTCGAGCCAGCGATCGACCGGCACCATTCGCCGCCCGAGAGCGGCGAACCACCTCCGGTGACCGAGACGCTGCAGGAGGACGCCGTAGCGGCTAGTCATAGCCGTAGTGTGCCCGTCAACTGAGCTGGGCGCGCACCTCGTCGTCGGTCACCTGCCGGAAGTCGCCGTAGTGCGCGCCGACCGAACCGAACGGGGTCGGGACGTACACCACGACCACGTCGTGCGCGTCGGCGCGTAGCCGCGAGATCGACTGCCAGGAGGCCACCGGCGCGGCGACGATCACCGCCTTGGCCCGGATGCGCGCCGCGCGCACGGCGGCGAGCATCGTCGCCCCGGTCGCGATTCCGTCATCGACAAGGATCACCGTGCGCCCGGCCAACTCGAGCGGCGGCCTGCCGCCGCGGTAGGCGTCCTCTCGCCGGCGCACCTCGGCCAGCTCGCGCTGGGTGATCGCGTCGATCTGCGCGACATCGATGTGCGGGACGCTCGCCAGCACGTCCTCGTTGAGGACGCGAACCCCACCGGTGGCCACGGCTCCGAGCGCGAGCTCCGGGTATCCGGGCACGCCGAGCTTGCGCACGACGAACGTGTCGAGCGCTGCATCGAGCGCGGCGGCGACCTCAGCAGCGACCGGCACACCCCCACGGGGCAGGCCCAGCGCGATGACGTCGCCATCGACGCCGTGCTCACGAATCGCAGCGCCGAGCTCGCGGCCGGCGCCGCGGCGGTCGGGGAATCGAGCCGTCGTCGTTCCTCCTCATCGCGCCCTGTCACCGTCTTGAACACTGCCCACGATCCGGATCGCGCGCGGGCCGCGCAAGGGTCGAGTGGATCAGCCCGTCCGGTCGATCACCCGGTCGGTAAGGGCCTGGAATCCGGCCCGGGCCGGGACGTCCGGCAGATCCACCAGCATCGCCCGCGCCGCGTCGGCGTAGCGGCGCACCGTTCCGCGGGCCTCGTCCAACGCGGACGACGCCCGCAGCAGGATCAGCGCCTCGGCGTGCTCGGCATCGTCGACCAGTGGATGCGAGACCAGTTCACGCAGCCGGCCGGACGCAGCATCGGCCGAACGCAACGCATACAGCACAGGCAGCGTCGCGACCCCTTCACGCAGATCCGTACCGGGGGTCTTGCCGGACTCCGTGGAGTCCGAGGCGATGTCGAGAATGTCGTCCGAGATCTGGAACGCCACGCCGATCTGCTCGCCGAAGCGCCGCAACGTGTCCACTGTGGACGGTTCGACGCCGGCGAACATGGCGCCGAACTCGGCGGCGGTGGCGATCAGCGAGCCGGTCTTCTCCGCGAGCACGCCGAGGTAGTGCGAGATCGGGTCGTCGCCCTCGCCCGGCCCGACCGTCTCACGGATCTGCCCACTGACGAGCCGTTCGAACGTGCGCGCCTGCAGGCGCACCGCGGCCGGGCCGAGGTCGGCCAGCAGATCCGAGGCCCGCGCGAACAGGAAGTCGCCGGTGAGAATGGCGATGGTGTTGTTCCAGCGGGCATTGGCCGACTCGGCGCCGCGGCGCACGCTCGCTTCGTCCATGACGTCGTCGTGGTAGAGCGTCGCGAGATGGGTGAGCTCGACGACCACGGCGGCCGGGATGATCCCCGGTGCGGACGCGTCGCCGAAGTGGGCGGCGAGCACGGTCATCAGAGGGCGGAACCGCTTGCCGCCCGCGTCAACAAGGTAGCCGGCCGCCTCGGCGATGAACCTGTCGTCAGACCGAACCGCCGTGCGCAGACTCGACTCGACCGCGTCGAGGCCGGCGCGCACCGATGCTTCGAGTTTCGCATCGGCGAACTCGACCCCGATCGCGGTTCGACTCACCCGCGAAGCGTGGCGGCGTGCTGCGCCAACTCGAGGATGGGTTGCGGGAACACGCCGAGCACGATGGTCACCAGGGTGCCGAGGGTGAGGGCAATGGTGGTCGCCGGAGACGGGATGGCGATGGTCGGAGCGTTCTCCGGGGGCTCGGCGAAGAACATCAGCACCACGATTCGCAGGTAGTAGAACGCCGCGATCGCGGACGCGACGAGCGCGATGACCACCAGCGGCGCCGCGTCGTGATACGCCGCTCGAAACACCGAGAACTTACCAATGAACCCTGCGGTGAGCGGGATGCCAGCCATCGACATCAGCAGGATGGTCATGACCGTGGCGACGAACGGGCTCTTGCGCGCCAGCCCGGACCATTGCGACAGATGGGTCGCCTCGCCGTCGGCGTCGCGTACCAGAGTCACGAGCCCGAACGCGGCCACCGTCGAGAAGCCGTAGGTGACCAGGTAGAACAACGTGCTCGAGATGCCGTCCCTGGTCAGGGCGATGAGCCCGACCAGGATGAAGCCCGCGTGCGCAATGGATGAGTACGCGAGAATGCGCTTCACGTCGGTCTGGGTCAGGCCGAAGATCGCGCCGACCGCCATCGTCGTGATCGCGACCGCCCAAATCATCGGGCGCCAGTCCCACCGCGACGAGGAGAACCCGACGTAGAAGACGCGCAGGATCGCGCCGAACGCGGCGACCTTCGTGCATGACGCCATGAACGCCGTGACGGCCGTGGGCGAACCCTGGTACACGTCGGGCGTCCAACTGTGGAACGGGGCGATGCCGGCCTTGAACAGCAGTCCGACCACGAGCATGGCCAGACCCAGATACAGCAGCACGTCGGACTTCGACGTGGTCTGCGACGCCGACAGGATCGCGGGCAGGTCGACGGAGTTGGCGTAGCCGTAGAGCAATGCGAGGCCGTACAGGAAGAACGCCGACGCGAAGGCACCGAGCAGGAAGTACTTGACCGCCGCTTCCTGGGAGAGCAGGCGGCGGCGCCGGGCCATGCCCGCCATCAGGTACAGCGGAAGCGAGAGCACCTCGAGCGCGACGAACATCAGCAGCAGGTTGTTCGCGATCGGGAAGATGAGCATGCCGCCGACAGCGAACAACGCCAGCGGGAAGACCTCGGTCTGCACCCGATCGCTCTGGGCGAGCGCGCGATCACGCGGCGAGCCCACGACGACCGCGGCCTGCGCCACGATCGGGCTGCCCTCGACCGAGCGTTCGGCGATGAGCAGCACCGACATGACGGCCAGGATCAAGATCGATCCCTGGATGAACAGGCCGACGCCGTCGACAGCGAGCGCCCCGCCGACCGTGGTCAGCGAGGTCGAGTGCAGCGCGAACACCGCGGCCAGCGCACCGAGCAGGCTTGCGATCGCGAGACCGACCTGTACCGCGAAGCGTTCACCGCGGGGCACGAAGGCCTCGACGAGCACCGCGACGCACGCCGCACCGAGCACGATCAGGATCGGCCACAGCGCGTGGTACGCGATGGACGGGGCATGCACCGGTGCCGTGGTGGGCGCCGCCAGCAACCTAGTCATCGCTCGCCTCTGACCTTCCAGTATTCGTCGGGCTGCTGCTCACTTCGCTCCTCCGACCGCGGTACCGGATGCTGGGGCCGGATCCGTCTGATGCACATTGACCAGCGTGAATCGGACTGCTGGGTTGATGATGTCGATCACCGGCTTGGGATACACGCCCAGGAAGATGATGATCGCGATCAGCGGTCCGACCGCGAACGCTTCACGCGCGTTGAGGTCCTTGAATCGCTTGACCTTGTCGACCACGGCGCCCTGCATGGTGCGCTGGTAGAGCCAGAGCACGTAGATCGCGGCGAGGATGATGCCGAGGGTTGCCAGCACCGCCAGGCCCTTGTGCCGGGTGAATGTGCCGACCAGGACGAGGAATTCGCTGACGAACGTGCTCATGCCGGGCAGCGCCAGCGCCGAGAGTCCGGCCATCAGGAACACGCCGGCCAGCCACGGGGTGACCTTCGCGGTACCGCCGTAGTCGGCGACGTTGCGGCTCTTGCCCCGGGCGATGAGCAGGCCGACGACAATGAACAGCACGCCGGTGGAGAACCCGTGATTGACCATGTACAGCACCGCGCCCGTGCCGCCCTGCGAGGTGAACGCGAAGATGCCGAGGCCGATGAAGCCGAAGTGCGCCACGGACGTGTACGCGACCAGCCGCTTCATGTCGCGCTGGCCGATCGCGAGGAACGCCGCGTAGAGGATGCCGATCACCGACAGGATCAGCACGGTCGGCGCGAAGTACCTCGAGGCGTCGGGGAACAACGGCAGGCAGTAGCGCAGGAAGCCGAACGTGCCCACCTTGTCGAGCACGCCGACGAGCAGCGCGGCGCCGCCCGCCGGGGCTTCGGCACCGGCATCGGGCAGCCAGGTGTGGAACGGCACGAGCGGTGCCTTGATCGCGAACGCGATGAAGAAGCCGAGGAAGAGCCACTTCTGCGTCGCGTCGTTGGGAACCGCGCCGATCAACTCGCTGAACGAGAAGGTGTTCTTGCCCGCGGTGATGTAGAGCCCGATCACCGCGGCGAGCATCAGCAGTCCGCCCAGCAGCGAGTACAGGAAGAACTTCATCGCGGCGTACTGGCGGCGCGGGCCGCCGAAGCTGCCGATGATGAAGTACATCGGCACCAGCATCGCTTCGAAGAACACGTAGAACAGGAAGACATCGGTGGCCGTGAACACGCCGACCATGAAGAACTCGAGCAGCAGCACCAGGCCGAAGTAGGACCGCACGCTTCGCTTCGGCGTACCGATCTCCTCTGCGTCACGCCGTCCGTCGAAGGAGTTCCAGGAGGCCAGGATGACGGCCGGCACCAGGATCACCGACATGCCGACGAGCACCAGCGCGATGCCGTCGACGCCGAACGCGAGGTGCACGCCCAGCGCCTTGATCCAGACCCAGCTGCCCTGGAACTGGAAGCGCGGGCCGTTCGGGTCGAAGCGGACGCCGAGGACGATCGTGTAGACGAGCGTGACAAGGGAGAAGAACAGCGCGACCGGCTTGGCCAGCTTGGCGTCCTGCTTCGGCAGCGAGAAGATCACCAGCGAACCGACGAGCGGCACGAGCACCAGTCCGACGAGCGCGAAGTTGTGCATCAGCCGAACCTCACCGCGAGCAGGACCGCGATGACGGCGACGGCGCCGCCCATCATCGACAGTGCGTAACTGCGCACGAATCCGGTCTGCAGCCGCCGCAATCGGCCCGAACTGCCGCCGAATCCCGCGGCGAGGCCGTTGACGGCACCGTCAACTCCCTTGTTGTCGAAGTAGACCAGGGCCCTGGTGAGCCACAGTCCCGGCCGCTCGAGGACGCTCTCGTTGAACGCGTCGGCGTAGAGGTTCTTGCGCGCTGCGATCGTGACCGGCGAGACGCCGACCGGCTGGGTAGCCGGCACGGGTCGCATGCCGAAGGCGACCCACGCCCCGGCGGCGCCCAGGACGACAACCAGCAAGGTCAGGATGCTCAGCACGGGCGTCGAGACGGTGTGCACACCTTCCTCAACGCTCGGCCCGACCGACGGTGTCATCCAGTGCTGGACGCCGCCACCGAAGATCAGCAGGTAGCCGCCGATGAGCGAGAGCAGGCCGAGCATGATCATCGGCCAGGTCATGATGCGCGGCGACTCGTGCGGGTGCACGTCTGGTTCCCAGCGCCGCTCGCCGTGGAACGTCATGACGAGGGCCCGGGTCATGTAGAACGCGGTCAGCCCGGCGCCGACCAGGGCCACGATGCCGAGGATCCAGCCCGACGTTCCGTGCTTGTCGAGGGCCGACTCGATGATCTTGTCCTTGGTCCAGAAGCCGGTGGCAAGCGGGAAGCCGATGATCGCGAGATACCCGCACACGAAGACGCCGTAGGTGAGCGGCATGACGCGAGCCAGCCCGCCGAAGCGTCTCATGTCGATGCGGTCGTTCATCGCGTGCATGACCGAACCGGCCGACAGGAACAGCGCCGCCTTGAAGAAGCCGTGCCCGACCAGGTGCAGGATGCCGATCGCGTAGACACCCGGCCCGAGTCCGACCGCCATGAACATGTAACCGATCTGGCTCACCGTCGAGTACGCGAGGACGCGCTTGAGGTCGTCCTGCGCGCAGCCGCAGATACACCCGTACAACAAGGTGATCGCCCCGACCACGACGACGGCCGTGCGCGCGGCTTGCGAATGGTCGTAGATCGGCGCCGAACGCGCGATCAGGTACACACCGGCCGTGACCATCGTTGCCGCGTGGATCAGGGCCGACACCGGGGTCGGGCCTTCCATCGCATCGGGCAACCAGGTCTGCAACGGGAACTGGCCCGACTTGCCGCAGGCCCCGAGCAGCAGCATGAACCCCAGCGCGGCCGCGACGCCCTTGCTCGCACCGGGCATGCTGTCGAACACGCCGGCGAACGACGTCGTGCCGAAGTACGCGAACATGACCATGATCGCGATCGAGAGCCCGACGTCGCCGACCCGGTTGGCGATGAACGCCTTCTTCGCCGCCGTCGCCGCGGAGTTGCGGTCCTGGTAGTAGCCGATGAGCAGGTACGAGGCGAGGCCGACGCCTTCCCAGCCGACGTAGAGCGAGAGGTAGTTGTTGGCGATGACGAGCAGCAGCATCGCCGCGATGAACAGGTTGAACCAGCCGAAGAATCGCCGCCGGCCCGGGTCGTCGCGCATGTAGCCGACCGCATAGATGTGGATCAGCGCCCCGACGCCGGTGATCAGCAAGACGAACACCATCGACAGCGGATCGATCAGCACGCCGAAATCGACCTGGAACCGGCCGACCGGGATCCAGCTGAAGTAGTTCTTGGTGACCTCGCGGTTCGCCTCGTGCTTGACCGAGAAGAAGAGCATGACGCCGTAGACGAACAGCACGACCGGCACGGCGGCGCCGAGCAGCGGGCCCCACTTGTCGGCGCGCTTGCCGGCGAGCAGCAGTATCGCTGCGGAGATCGCGGGGATGGCGACGAGCAGCCAGGCTGCAGTCTGGATCCCGTGAGCGGTGGTCATAGAGCTGCCCGCTGCGCAAGATCGGCCGGGTGGGCAGTTGGGTGCCCGGTGGGCAGGTACAACTGCCCACCCGAGGCGGAATTGCCCACCCGCGACAGGGTGCCGTCCGGCACGATCACTGCAAGCTCCTAGTACTTGAGCAGGTTGGCATCGTCCACGGATGCCGACCGCCGGGTTCGGAAGATGGACATGATGATCGCGAGGCCGACGACGACCTCGGCGGCAGCGACGACCATCACGAAGAACGCGATGACCTGGCCGTCGAGCGTCCCGTTGATCCGGGAGAAGGTGACCAGGGTCAGGTTCACCGCGTTGAGCATCAGCTCAATGCACATGAACACCACGATGGCGTTCTTGCGGACGAGGACCCCGGTCGCGCCGATCGTGAACAGCGCGGCGGAGAGCACCAGGTAATAGGTCGGCGTCACGAGCGCACACCACCCTTTTCGATCTCGGTGATCACTGCATGTCCTCCGATCCGGGCAGCGCAGGCCGCTCGGCGGTGCCGGGTGTCGAGGCCATGACCGACTCCTGCGAGATCGAACCGTCGGGCAGCAGGGCGGGCGTGCCGATCGAGTTGCCCGACGAGAGCACGCCCGGACCGGGCAGCGGCTGCGGGCGTCCCGAGCGGATGCGCGCGCGGGCGATCGACTTCTGCGTCGGCTTGGGCTCGTCGCGTTCGATGTGCGCGAGGACCATCGCCGCCACCGCGGCCACGATCAGCAGCGCGGAGGTGAGCTCGAACGCGAACAGGTACTTCGTGAAGATCAGCTCCGCGATGGAGTTGACGTTCCTGCCGCCCCCGTTCGCGGCGTCCAGGTTCGCCGGCTTGATGCCCTTGAACGCGCGTCCGATCGTCAGGGCGACGAGCAGCGCAAATCCGATGCCGGCCAACGCGGCCGCCGTGCGCTGCCCGCGCAGGGTCTCGACGAGGGAATCGGACGAGTCGCGCCCGATCAGCATCAGCACGAACAGGAACAAGATCATGATCGCGCCGGTGTAGACGATGACCTGCACCAGGCCGATGAACGGGCCCTGCTCGACCACGTACATCGCGCCCAGGCTCATCATCGTCGCGGCCAGCGAGAGCGCCGAGTGGACGGCATTGCGCAGCACGACCATGCCGATGCCGCCCGCGAGCGAAATGGGCCCGAGGATCCAGAAGGCGATCGCCTCGCCGAGTGGCACCTGCCCATTCATCAACGGAGCGCCCGCGACAACGTGTCCGACCAGCGCGCTCATAGCGAGACCCCGACTGTGATGACCCCGACGCGATGAGCGCTTGCGCGAAGAGCCCGCCGCCGCGACGCGGCCGCGCCGACAGGCGCGAGCGGAGCTGCGGATCCACCCGAGCGCAGCGAGCGGTGGAGACGCGGGTCCGCCACGGCGGGAAGAGACAGCGAGCGGTCGGAACGGCGGGACAGGTCAGGGGCGGTAAGCCGGCGATGAGCGCTTGCGCGAAGAGCCCGCGCCGAAGGCGCGATTAAGCATGGTGCCTACCCACCTCGATCGCCCGTCCGGTGATCGGCTTGCCGGCAACGTTGGCGGCACTCTGCGGCTCACCCTTGGTCAACGGCTCCTGCGTCTTGGCGACGTAGTAGTCCTTCTCGTCGTCACCGAGCCGCATCGGATGCGGCGGAGCCTCCATGCCCGGCACCAGCGGGGCCATCAGCTGCTCCTTGGTGTAGATCAGCTCCTGCCGGTTGTCGAGCGCCAGCTCGTACTCGTTGCTCATCGTCAACGACCGCGTCGGACACGCCTCGATGCACAGCCCGCAGAAGATACAGCGCAGGTAGTTGATCTGGTACACCGCCCCGTATCGCTCACCCGGGGAGTACCGCTCGGTTTCGGTGTTGTCGGCGCCCTCGACGTAGATGGCGTCGGCCGGGCACGCCCAGGCGCACAGCTCGCAGCCGACGCACTTCTCCAGCCCGTCCGGATGCCGGTTGAGCACGTGCCGGCCGTGATAGCGCGGTGCGGTCGGGTAGATGTCGAACGGGTACTGCTGGGTGTAGACCTTCTTGAACATGGTCGAGAACGTCAGGCCGAAACCCTTGGCGAAGCCAAGCACGCTGCCGGTCGGATCAGCGGGCGGCTGGGTCGCCTGGCCGGAGCCGCCCCGCCGGGCCGGCTGGTTGCCCGCGCCGGCCGGTTGCACCCCCTTGGCGGCACGTTGCACGGACTTGTCAGCCATCGACGTCATCACCCCTCTGGTCATCGCCGCTGTCGAGCACCGCGGCCGGGGCCCGGGAGGCGCCGGCTCGCGCGAGCCGCGGTTGCCTCGGCACGCGTAGATCCATCGGCGGCACCGGGAACGCCGGGCCGAGCCGGGCCTCCGCCTCGTCGTCGGCTACCCGTTCGATACGGCGCCGCGCGGCCGCGGCCTCCTGGGCGCTGAACACCACGAGCAGGATGAGCAACACCGGGATCAGCACCAGTGCCGCGGACTTCCAACCCGGCCAGCCGCGGTCGTTGAGAATGTGCATGGTCGCCACGGCCATGATCCAGACCAGGTTGATCGGGATGAGCAGCTTCCAGCCCAGTGGCATGAACTGGTCGTAGCGAAGCCGGGGCAGCGTGCCGCGCAGCCACACGAAGACGAAGATGCAGATGACGACCTTGATCACGAACCAGAGCATCGGCCACCAGCCGGAGTTCGCGCCGTGCCACAGTCGACGAGCAGCCACGGGGCGCGCCAGCCGCCGAGGAACAGCGTCGTGGCCAGCGCCGAGACGGTGACCATGTTGACGTACTCGGCCAGGAAGAAGAGCGCGAACTTGAACGACGAGTACTCGGTGTGGAACCCGCCGACCAGCTCGGACTCGGCCTCGGGCAGGTCGAACGGCGCGCGGTTGGTCTCGCCGACGACCGCCACCGCGTAGATGACGAACGAGACGATCAGCGGGAAGATGTTCCACGTGTGGTACTGCGAGGCCACGATGCCCGAGGTCGACATCGTCCCCGAGAACAGGAAGACGGCGACGAGCGAGAGGCCCATCGCGACCTCGTAGGAGATCATCTGCGCCGCCGAGCGCAGGCCGCCGAGCAACGGGTACGTCGACCCGGACGACCAGCCCGACAGCACGATGCCGTACACGCCGAGCGACGAGCAGGCGAACACGACGAGCACGCCCACCGGCAGGTCGGTCAATTGCAGCGCGGTGCGATGCCCGAACATCGAGACCTCAGGGCCGAACGGGATCACCGAGAAGGCGAGAAACGCCGGCACCGTCGAGAGGATCGGCGCCAGGAAGTACACCGGCTTGTCGGCCAGCAGCGGGATGACTTCTTCCTTGAAGGCCAGCTTGACGCCGTCGGCGAGCGACTGCAGCGTGCCCCACGGACCGGTGCGGTTCGGGCCGATGCGGTTCTGCATGCGCCCGACGACCTTGCGCTCGAACACGATCGAGAACAGCGTCATGACGACGAGGAAGGCGAAGACGGCGACCACTTTGATCAGGACGATCCAGACCGGCTCACCGCCGAAACCTGGAACGTCCGGCGCTGCCGCTGCGACTTCTACGGCGCTCATTCGGCACCTCCCGCGGTGATGGCGACGATGTCGCCCGCGACCGCGTCGAGCGTGGCGCGTACCGCGCAGCCCCTCGCGTTCGTGGGCAGCCACACCACTCGATCCGGCATGTCGGCGATCACCGCGGGCGCGGTGATCGCGCCGTGGCTGGTGGTCACGCTCACCGGCGCACCCTCGACGGCGCCGATCTCGGCGGCTGTGCCGGCCGACAGCAACGCGCGAGCGGGCTTGGCGGTGCCGGCCAGGTTGTCGTCGCCGTCGGACATCCGTCCTGCGTCGATCAGCTCGTGCCAGGTGGCGAGGATGGCCTGCCCGCTCTGCGGCACAGGCCGGGTGGCCGCGCCGACACTTGGCGTAGCAGCCCGCGCCGTGCTCGGGCCGAGCGCGACCAGTTCGGCACGTGCCGCCTCGACGGTGGGCAGGGCCAGGTCGATGTCGAGTTCTTCGGCGAGCGCGTGCAGCACGCGTGCGTCGGACATCGCTCCCGTGCCGTGCAGCGTGAGGTCGAACGGGCGGCGCCGACCCTCCCAGGTGACGTAACGCCCGGCCTTCTCGGCGGCCGGTGCGACCGGAAGCACGACGTCGGCATGCTCGGTGATGGCGCTGTGCCGCACCTCGAGGCTCACGATGAAGCCGGCGCGATCGAGCGCCTGCGCCGCAACGGCCGAGTCGCCGAGGTCGGCCGGGTCGACTCCGCCCACGACCAGCGCGGCGAGTGCTCCGTCGGCGGCCGCGTGCAGGATCGCGGCGGTGTCGCGTCCGGGGATGGTCGGCACGCCGGCGCCCCACGCCTGCTCGACCTCGGCGCGCGCGGCGGCGTCGCTGACCGGACGCCCACCGGGCAGCAAGGTCGGCAATGCACCGGCGTCGATGGCGCCGAGTTCGCCGGCTCGCCGGGGCACCCAGGCGAGCTTCGCCCCGGTGTCGGCGGCCAGTGCGGCCGCGGCGCTCAGCGCGCCCGGCGAGGTGGCCAGCCGCTCGCCGACGAGGATCAGCGCGCCGACGCCGCGCAGGGCGTCGAGCACGTCGGCGTCAAGATCGCTCAGCGTGGCGGCCTCCGCGCCGGGCACCGTGGCGATCAGGCTTCCACCGAGTTTGGCCAGCCCGTTCGACGCAACCGCGGCCACCGACCAGACCTTGGTGCGCCCGTGCCGCGCCGACTTGTGCAGCCGCAGGAAGGTGATCGGCGATTCCTCCTCCGGCTCGAAGCCGGCGAGCAGCACCGCGGACGCCTTCTCCAGGGACGCGTAGGAGACGTGCGCAGGAGTCACCCCGGCCACGTGCGAGCCGAGGAATGCGAGTTCCTCGCCGCTGCCCGGACGAGCGCGGTAGTCGACGTCGTTGGTGGCCAGGGCCACGCGAGCGAACTTCGCGTACGCGTAGGCATCTTCTTCGGTGAGCCGACCGCCGGGCAGCACCCCGACGCCGCCACGGTCGACGGCTTCACGCAATCCGGTCGCGGCCCGTTCGAGCGCCTCGGGCCAGCTCGCCTCGACCAGTTCGCCGGACTGGTCGCGCACCATCGGCGTCAGCAGGCGATCGGCCTGGGTGGCGTAGTGGAAGGCCCACCGACCCTTGTCGCAGTTCCACTCCTCGTTGACGTCAGGGTCTTCGCCGGCCATCCGGCGGGTGACCTTGCTGCGGCGCCAGTCGCTGCGCTGCGCGCAGCCGGACGAACAGTGCTCGCACACCGAGTCGGTGCTCTGCAGGTCGAACGGGCGCGCGCGGAACCGATACGACGACCCGGTCAGCGCGCCCACCGGGCAGATCTGCACGGTGTTGCCGGAGAAGTAGGACTGGAACGGCTCGTCGGCGGAGGTACCGATCTGCTGTTCGGCGCCGCGTTCGAGCAGGTCGATGAACGGGTCGCCGGCGATCTGCTCGGAGAAGCGCGTGCAGCGCTGGCACAGCACGCACCGCTCGCGATCGAGCAGCACGTTCGTCGAGATCGCGATCGGCTTGGGGAACGTGCGCTTGGTGTCTTCGAACCGGGAGTCGGCCCGGCCGTTGCTCATCGCCTGGTTCTGCAGCGGGCACTCGCCGCCCTTGTCGCAGATGGGGCAGTCGAGGGGGTGGTTGATGAGCAGCAGTTCCATGACGCCCTGCTGCGCTTTGTCGGCCACCGCCGAGGTCAGTTGGGTCTTGACGACCATGCCCGGCATGACCGTGGTGGTACACGACGCCGCGGGCTTGGGCATGCCGCGCCCGTTGCCCATGTCGGTGACCTCGACCAGGCACTGGCGGCAGGCACCGGCCGGCTCGAGCAGCGGATGGTCGCAGAAGCGCGGGATCTGGACGCCGATCTGCTCGGCCGCCCGGATCAGCAAGGTGCCCTTCGGAACCGAGATCTCGAACCCGTCGATGGTGACGGTGATCAGGTCCTCTTTGGCCGGAGCGCTCATGAGCCTGATCCGCGCAAAGTGCCCACCTGCGGGGAAGTTCGGGTCATGCCGTTGCTCCTACCGGTTCACGGATTAGCGCTTCGTACTCTTCGCGGAAGTACTTGATCGACGACGTCACCGGGCTGACCGCGCCGTCGCCGAGCGCGCAGAAGGCACGTCCGAGGATGTTGTCGGACAGGTCGACCAGGGTCTCGATGTCCTGCGCGGTGCCTCGGCCGCTCAGCAGGCGGTCGTAGATGCCGACGTACCAGTAGGTGCCCTCACGGCAGGGCGTGCACTTGCCGCATGACTCGTGCTCGAAGAAGCGGCACCACCGCGCGACGGCGCGCACCACGCTGTCGCCCTCGTCGAAGACCATGACCGCCGACGTGCCGTTCATCGAACCGGCCTTCACCGCCGCGTCGAAGTCGAGCGGGACGTCGAGGTGCTCGCGGGTGAACAACGGCGTGGACGCGCCGCCCGGCGTCCAGAACTTCAGGTCCTTGCCCCGGCTCATGCCACCGGCCAGTTCGAGCAATTCGCGAAGCGTCGTGCCCATCGGCGCCTCGTACTGTCCAGGGTTCTTCACCCGCCCGGACAGCTGGTAGACGTTCGGTCCGGGCGAACCCTCCGGGCCCATCTCGCGGAACCAGTCGGCCCCGCCCAGCACGATGCAGGGGACGCTGGAAAGCGTGCCGACGTTGTTCACGACGGTCGGCGCGTCGTAGAGGCCGTTCGTGGCCGGGAAGGGCGGCTTGAGCCGCGGCTGGCCCCGCTTGCCCTCGAGCGAATCGAGCAACGCGGTCTCTTCGCCGCAGATATAGGCGCCCGCGCCGTTGTGCACGGTGATGTCGCAGGGAAAATCGCGCCCGAGCACGGTCTCGCCCAGGTAGCCACGCTCGTACGCCTCGTACACGGCGCGAGTGACCCGCCGGATGGCGTGCACGGCCTCGCCGCGGATGTAGATGAACGCGTGCCGTGCGCGCACGGCGTAGCAGGCGATGATGATGCCCTCGATCAGCGCGTGCGGGTCGTTCATCATCAGCGGCAGGTCACGGCAGGTGCCCGGCTCGCCCTCGTCGGCGTTGACCACGACGTAGTGCGGCTTGGCGCTGTCCTGCGGGATGAACTGCCATTTCATGCCGCCGGGGAAGCCCGCACCGCCGCGCCCGCGCAGGGTCGCGTCCTTCACCACGGTGATGACGTCGTCCGGCGCCATGGTCAGCGCCTTGCGCAGGCCGGTGTAGCCGTCCAGGGCCTCGTAGTTGTCGATCTTCCAGGGCTGGTTCGTGCCGAATCGTTTGGTGAGGACGGGGGTCAGCGGCACGTCAGTCCTCCTTTGTCGTGCTGGTCGAGGCATCGCCCTTTGCCGCGGTGCGAAGCGGCGCGTCGTGCGAGCTGGTCGGCTGCTGCGAGGAGCGCCGTGCGGCCTTCTCGGACCGGGCGCCGTCGGCGTCGTCGGGGGAAATGGCATAAGAGGGCGCCGATTCGCGGCGCTCGAGCGCGAGTTTGACGCCGACCTCGGTCGGCGCCCCGGTCGCCGTTGCCTCAAGGGATTCCGGACGCTCGTCGAGGAAACCCGCGATCTGGCGCTCGATCTGCTTGAACGTGCACAACGGTGCGCCCCGGGTGGGCATCGGGCGCTCGCCCTCGCGCAGCTTGCCGACGAGGTCCTGCGCCGAGTCGACCGTCTGGTTGTCGAAGAACTCGTAGTTGACGGTGACGACCGGTGCGTAATCGCAGGCGGCGAGGCACTCGGCGTGCTCGAGGGTGATCTTGCCGTCTGGCGTCGTCTGGTTCATGCCGACGCCGAGTTCCTTCGACAGCGCCGCGTAGATCTCGTCGCCGCCGAGCATCGCGCACAGGGTGTTGGTGCAGACGCTGACCAGGTACTCGCCGGTGGGTTCGCGCTTGTACATCGTGTAGAACGTGACGACCGCGGCGACCTGAGCCTTGGTCAGGCCGAGGAAGTCGGCGCAGAACGCGATGCCGTCCGGGCTGATGTAGCCCTGCTCGGACTGCACGAGGTGCAGCATCGGCAGCAATGCCGAGCGCGACTGGCCTTCGGGGTACCGGGCGACAATCTCGGCCGCCGCGGTGCGCACGTCGTCGCCGAACACGCTCGGGTCGCCGGCCCGGTCGAGCGTCAGCACCGCCGTCCGGAAGTTCTGCGAGCCGGTCACCGCGTTGTCCTCCGTACCGTTTGCCAAACCGTCACCGGTCGCACCCGCCCATCACCGGATCGATCGAGGCCACCGAGGCGATGACGTCGGCGATCAGCCCGCCGACCGACAGCGCCGCGGTGGACTGCAGGTTGATGAACGACGGCTCGCGGAAGTGCACCCGGTACGGACGCGTGCCGCCGTCGCTGATCACGTGCGCGCCAAGCTCGCCCCGCGGGTTCTCGACCTTCGAGTACACCTGCCCGGGCGGCACCCGGAACCCTTCGGTGACCAGCTTGAAGTGGTGGATCAGGGATTCCATCGACGTCGCCATGATCTTCTGCACGTGCTCGAGGGAGTTGCCCATGCCATCCGGCCCGAGTGAGAGCTTCGCCGGCCAGGCGATCTTCGGGTCGTCGATCATCGTCGGCCCCGGCTCGAGTCGGTCGAGCACCTGCTCGATGATGCGCAGCGACTCGTGCATCTCGGCCACCCGCACGACGAATCGCGACCAGCAGTCGCCCCGGTCGTCGGTCGGCACCTCGAAGTCGAAGGTCTCGTAACCCAGGTACGGCTCGGTCTTGCGCAGATCCCACGGCAGGCCGGCCGCGCGCAGGATCGGCCCGGTGACGCCGAGCGCGAGGCAGCCCTCGACCCCGATCCAGCCGACGTCCTTGAGCCGGTTGACCCAGATCGGCTGCCCCCGCAGCAACTTGTCGATGCCGACGAGTTCCTTGCGGGTCTCCTTGATCCACTCGCGGATCTTGTACTCGGCATCGTCGGGGAGGTCCTGGGCAACACCGCCGGGACGGACGAACGCGTGGTTCATGCGCAGCCCGGTGATCAGCTCCAGAACGTCCAGGCAACGCTCACGGGCCCGGAAGCCGTTGGTCATCGCCGTGAGTGCGCCGAGTTCCATACCGCCGGTGGCCAGCCACACCCAGTGTGACGAGATCCGGTTGATCTCCATCAGCAGCACGCGCATGAGCTGCGCGCGCTGCGGGGCCTCGACACCGAGCAACTGCTCGACGCCCAGGCAGTACACCGTTTCGTTGAAGATCGGGGACAGGTAGTCGGCCCGGGTCAGGAACGTGACGCCCTGAGTCCAGGTGCGGAACTCGGTGTTCTTCTCGATGCCGGTGTGCAGGTAGCCGATGACCACCCTCGCGTCGGTAACCGTCTCGCCCTCGAGTTCGAGGACCAGGCGCAGCACGCCGTGCGTGGACGGATGCTGCGGGCCCATGTTGAGGACGATGCGCTCTTCGCTGATCGGGTCGCGCCCGCCGATCACTGCGTCCCAGTCGCCGCCGGTGAGGTTGTAGACCCGGCCTTCGGTGGTCTCCCGCGACGGGGAGTAGACGTCGCTCATCTGTACACGCGCCTCTCGTCGGGCGGCGGGATGGTGGCGCCCTTGTACTGCACCGGGATGCCGCCGAGCGGGTAGTCCTTGCGCTGCGGGAAGCCGTCCCAGTCGTCGGGCATCAGGATGCGGGTGAGCGCCGGGTGCCCGTCGAAGACGATGCCGAACATGTCGTAGGTTTCGCGCTCCTGCCAGTCCGCGGTGGGGTAAACCGGCGTGACGGACGGGATGTGCGGGTCGTCGACGCTGACCGCGGCTTCCATCCGGACGCGGCGCCGGTAGGTCATCGACGTGAGGTGGTAGACCGCGTGCAGGCGCCGCTCGGTGCCGAGGTAGTCGACCCCCGACACGCTCGAGAGCAGTTCGAAGCGCAGCGCCGGATCGTCGCGCAGGACCTGCGCCAGTTCGCGGACGTGCTCGCGCGCCACGTACAGGGTCAGCTCGTCGCGGTCGATGACGACCTTGGTGACGGCGTTGTCGAAGTCGGGATACGCGACGGCGAGCGCATCGACCACGGTGTCGAAGTAGCCGCCGTAGGGGCGCTCGGCGGCGGGCGCGTCCCAGGGCTCGCGAACCAGGCCGCCGAACCCGGTGGTGTCGCCGCTGCCCTCGACGCCGAACATGCCACGCCGCGGCGCCGGGAGGTCGGCGGGAGCATCGCGGAAGACGCTCGCCTGCTCGACCTCGCCAGCGGGCTGATCCGTGGAGTCGCTCATCGCGCGAACCTCTGGCTGGACGGGATGAGCTCGACCTTCTGATCGGCGAGGCGCTCGGCCCGCTTGGGCCCGAGCGGCTCGTTCATGATCTTGTGGTGCAGCTTGAGCACCGCGTCGATGAGCATCTCGGGACGGGGCGGGCAGCCGGGCAGGTACATGTCGACCGGAACGACGTGGTCGACGCCCTGCACGATCGCGTAGTTGTTGAACATGCCGCCGGAACTGGCGCACACGCCCATGGCGAGCACCCACTTCGGGTCCGGCATCTGGTCATAGATCTGGCGCAGCACCGGCGCCATCTTCTGGCTGACCCGCCCGGCGACGATCATCAGGTCGGCCTGACGCGGCGACGGGCGGAACACCTCCATGCCGAAGCGCGCCGAGTCGAATCGGGGCGCGCCGAACGTCATCATCTCGATGGCGCAGCAGGCCAAGCCGAACGTGGCCGGCCACAGCGATGACTTGCGGGTCCAGTTGACCAGCTTCTCGACGCTGGCCAGCAGCACACCGTCCGGCAACTTCTCTTCTAGGCCCATGACAGGACCCCCTCACGTCGTACAGCCTTGGCGAACAGATGGATCATGATCAGTCCCAGTCCAGACCGCCGCGCCGCCATACGTAGGCGTATGCGACGAACACCGTGACGATGAACAGCACCATTTCGACGAGCCCGAACAGACCGAGCGCGCGGTTGGCGACTGCCCACGGGTACAGGAAGATGATCTCGATGTCGAAGATGATGAAGATCATCGCGGTCAGGAAGTACTTGATCGGAAAGCGATGCGGCCCGACCGGCTGCGGGGTCGGCTCGATCCCGCACTCGTAGAAATCGAGCTTCGCGCGGTTGAACCGCTTCGGCCCGACGAACGGTGCGATGACGGCGGAGAATGTGGCGAACGCCAAGGCCAAGGCGAACAGCAGCACGATCGGCAGGTACGGCGCGAGCATGGGACCTGCTTCCTTCTCTCTCCTCAGTCTTGCGGCGTTGCCAGGCTAGACGCCGCGCGGGCCTAGCGAACGGCCGGGGTTAGCCGGGTAAGAACGTTGATGATCCGGTCGGAAACATCACCGCCGGTGGGGTCGTGCAGGTTGGCGAGCAGCTTGAGCACGAAGCGCATCAGCGCTGGGTGCGGCAGTCCATGCCGGGTGCATGCGCGCATGACGGCGGGCCGGCCGATCAGTTTCACGAAGGCTGCGCCCATGCGGTAATAGGCACCCCACTCGTCGGCCATCCGGTCCGGGTACTGCTGCAGCATCCGCTCGCGCCCGGGGCCGGCCGGATGCGACAGCGCGCGCACCACGGCCTCGGCGGCGAACTTGCCCGACTCCATGGCATACGGGATTCCCTCGCCGTTGAACGGGTTTACCGATCCACCGGAGTCGCCCACGAGCATGAGCCCGCGCGTGTAGTGGGGGGTTCGGTTGAAGCCCATCGGCAACCCGGCGCCGCGGGTCGGCCCGACCGCGTTGTGCTCGCGCAATCCCCACTCCTCGGGGGTGCCGTCGAGCCAGCGCGTCAACAGCGCGCGGTAGTCGGTCTTCTGGAAGCCGGCCGAGGAGTTGAGGACGCCGAGGCCGACGTTGACCGTGCCGTCGCCCATGCCGAAGATCCACCCGTACCCGGGCAGCAAGTTCGCGCCGTCGGCGCCGGGTGGGCCGTCCCAGATCTCGAGCCACGACTCGAGGTAGTCGTCGTGGGTGCGCGGGCTGTCGTAATAGCGGCGCACGGCGACGCCCATCGGCCGCTTGTCGTTGCGGTGCAGGCCGAGATGCTGGCCGAGCTTGCCCGATACGCCGTCGCACGCGAGCACCACCGGCGCGCGGTAGAACACCGGGTCCTTCTCCGGTCCGGCCTTGGCCGCGACCCCGGAGATCCGCCCGGCCCGGTCGAACACGGGCTCGGTGACCGAGGTCTGCTCGTGCAGGACGGCACCCGCCTCGACGGCTCGCCGGGCGAGCAGGGAGTCGAGGTCGGCCCGCGGGCGGACCAGGCCATAGGGCGGAAATGTCGTGAGGTCAGGCCAGTCGAGGTAGAGGCGCAGGCCCCCGCCGATCACGCGCAGGCCCTTGTTGTGCAGCCAGCCGGCGTCCTGGCTGACATCGATGCCCATGTCGATGAGCGCCCGGGTGCCGCGCGGGGTCAGCCCGTCGCCGCAGACCTTTTCGCGTGGGAACGTCGACTTCTCGAGCATCAGGACGTCGAGGCCGGCGCTTGCCAGCCAGTACGCGGCGCTGCTGCCGGCCGGTCCGGCGCCGACCACGATGGCGTCGGCGTCGTAGCGGCGCGACTCAGGCAGTTCGCCAGGGCGACTGGCGGGCGCGACTGCCGTCATAGCGCTCTCCCGTCTGGCCTGCGGACACCTTGTGAACGGCTTCACGAGCAGTTCGTTTTGAGTGTAGGCGTCGCATGAGCGTGCACACCCCGGGGGCACTGCGGGCTGTTGCGCTCCCCTCTTTTTTCGAGTTGTCATACCTGCGGCGCGTGCTCGCCCACCGGAGGTGGGACAAGTCGGCCTCGTGCGGCGGCGCTTGCGCTAGTTTCGGCGCCGTGGCGTCCGACGACCTCGTGGCAGATCCCGAAGCGCTGGGAATGCAGCGACATCCCGAAGGCGGCTGGTACCGCGAGACCTGGCGGCACGGGTCGACGATCACGACCGAGCGGGGCGAGCGGGCGCTGGCCACCTGCGTCTCGTTCCTGCTGCTTCCCGGCGAGCGCTCTGCGTGGCACCGCGTCCGTTCCGCGGAGCTGTGGCTGTGGCAGGGCGGCGGGCCGGTGTTGCTCACGGTGGGTGGCCTCGACGACTCGCCGGTGGCCGATTCCTCCTGCGAGCTCGGGCCGGGCGGGCAATACCTCGTGCGCGCCGACGAGTGGCAGACGGCGGCGCCGGCCGGTGAGCGGGCGACGCTGGTGGCCTGCGTCGTGTCGCCCGGCTTCGACTTCGCCGACTTCTCGCTGGCGCCTTGATGGCCGGCGTGCGCCGCGTCTCGGTCGTGGGCAACTCCGGTTCGGGCAAGTCGCGCCTGGCCCGCGCGATCGCCGACCGGTTGGGTGCCCCCTACGTCGAACTCGACGCGATGCACCACCTGCCGGGCTGGACGCCGATCGAGCGGGACGAATTCGCGGCCCAGATCGGGCAGGTCGTGGCCGGCGACTGCTGGGTGATCGACGGTAACTACAGCGCGGTGCAGCCGCTCGTGTGGGCACGCGCCGACACCGTGGTCTGGCTCGACCCGCCGCACCGGGTGGTCATGCGCCGGGTCGTACAGCGCACGATCACGCGCGGAGTCACCCGCCGCGAGCTGTGGAACGGCAATCGCGAGTCGCTTCGCAATCTGCTCTCGCGCGATCCGGAGCAGAACATCATCCTCTGGGCTTGGCACAACCACGCGACGTACCGCGACCGCTACGCGGCGGCGGCGAAGGACCCCGCGAACGAGGCGCTGCGCTTCGTCCGGATCGGCTCACCCGACGAAGCGCGACGCCTGCTCACCTCGATCGCGCCGGGTCCGCCGCGCTGACCGGTCGGGGGGCCGGGGCAAACCGTATCGGAACCCGATCGCAAGCTGGCATGCTCGAGGTGTGGATGCCCCGGCGGTACGCGAAGGCGCAGCGGTCGATCTCGATGTCGGCACGCTGTACAAGATTCTCAAGCTGCGGGTCGACGTGTTCGTGGTGGAGCAGGTCTGCCCGTACCCCGAACTCGACGGCCGCGATCTCGAGCCCGGTACCCGTCAGATCTGGATCGAGTCCGCGGGCGAGGTGCTGGCGACCCTTCGCCTGCTCGACGACGGCACCGTGTTACGCATCGGCCGGGTCGCGACGGCGGCTACGGCACGTTCGGCGGGCCACGCCGGGCGGCTGATGGCACGCGCCCTGGACCTCGCGAGCGGGCGCGACGTCGTGCTCGACGCGCAGTCCTACCTGCAACGCTGGTACGAGCGTTTCGGCTTCAAGGCCGACGGCGACGAGTTCGTCGAGGACGGCATCGCGCACGTGCCGATGCGCCGAGTGGCCACAGAGAGCGGCTGAGCACCGCCCATCTCAGGGTCGGATCCGGGGCTGTCCCTGATGTGCGGGCGCCCCGCCTGCGTGAGTGTGATCGGTATGCCGACCCAACCGCGCTGGCCCGCGTACGCCGTCGCTACGTGGATGACGTCCTTTGCCGGTGTTCATGTGTATTGGGTGCTCGGTGGCGGCGCGGGATTGCCCGATGGCATAAGGGTTTCTGACCGTCCGGCGCTCGTGGCGGTCGACGTGCTGGCAATCCCGTTGTGCCTGGCCGGTGCCGCGGTTGCCCTCGCGCTCGTGCAGCCGTGGGGCAACCGGCTCCCGCGACGGTGGCTGATCGGCACGATGTGCGCCGCGGCGCTGCTCGCGTTCGCGCATTCGGCGCCGACGATCGCCGACGACCTGCTCGACGCGCTCGGCCTGCTCGACCTCAACCTGCAGAACGAGGCCGACCGCCTGGCCCATTTCGTCTACGAGCCGTTGTGGATGGCGGGCGCCGTGTTGTGCGCGCTCGCGGCCATCGCGGCGCAAACCCCTGCGCCCCGCGCGCACGATCATCTCGACCCGCCGACCGTTCTGCCGTAACTTGCCCGGGTCTGCGGGCATCACCGACGCGAAGACGAACTGGCAGAACCGCCCGACGTTCCAGCAGGTCGTGCAGTACCCGGCGCACCGACCCTGTGGCTCAGACCGGACGCTCGCGCAGGCGCCGCGCCGCGAGGCCGTACCTGACTTCGCGCCTCACCTGCGCCCGCGCCCGCTCGCGGGCCTTCTCGAAATAGCCTTTGGGGTCGGCCAGCATGCGCTCGGCCCGATCATCGTCGTCATTGACCACGATGGCCTTGGCCATTCGACGCACCTCCTGAGACCGGTTCGCCACAATCAACCATCACGATACTTCCTCACGCACCATAGGCCAGAGCATCGGCCAGCAGTCCGGCGAGCAGGCGCAGCAACGGAACGTCGCCTTCAGTGAGGTCGCCGGGCAGCAACGAGTCGACGGAGAGCATCCCGTAGGCCTCGTCGCCCGCGACCACAGGCACTGCCAGAAATGTCCGGTATTCGTGTGGATGCGACGGATCCCATCCGGTCGGCGGCGACACGCGCACGTCCTCGCAGAACAAGTGCGTGTTGGTGGCCAGCAGTTCGAACACGATGTCGCCTCGCGGCGTGCCCTCGACGAACGTCGTGCGCGCAGGCTCGGCTCGCCCCTCGTGCAGGACCGGGCGCAGCTTGCGCGGGGAGCCGTCGTCGAGCTCGAACCAGCAGGCCCGCACCCGGTCTGGCCCGATCAGCTGCGCCGCCGAATACAGCACCATCGGGATCGTCTGCTCCCGACGCTCCTCGCGCTCCCGCCGGCCGCCCGCAACGGCGATCCGGCCGAGCTGGCGCACGATCGGATCGAGCGCGTCGTTCATCGCCACCCGCATGTCGACCGCGACGATTTCGGTCGCGTGACGCTCGCGTTCGCGGCGGCGCTGCTCGTAAGCCTGGATGAGTACGGCGATGACGACCGCGAACAGGTTGGCGACGATCCACAGCGCACGCGTCCCGTCATGACTCGTCCCGACGAGGATGGACGAGAGCGCTGCCAGAACCAGGGCGGCGGCCGTGAGTGCGGTCGTCGCGTAGGCACGGGCGTCGCGACTGATCATGCCCGCGACCGTATCGGCAATTGTCGCGAGGCCGACAATCGGCACCGGGCCGAGCCCGCCCTGCCCCGCCCGTCACAGCGGCAGGTCAGGCGCGCGCCAGGCCCATCTTCTGCAGGTCGTCGAGTTGGGTCGACGTGCCGACGGCGATCAGGATCATGCCTGGCTTGAGCCGGGTGTCCGGGCTCGGGTTGGTGAGGAACTGGCCCGAGGGATCCTCGCGGACCGCGAGCAGCAACACCCCGGTCTTCTCGTCCAGGGCGGCATCTCGCAGGCACACATCGGTCAGGGCAGAGCCCGGCGCGATCTTGACCTGCTCCATCCGGTAGTCGAGCGACTCGTCGTGCATCACCACGTCGACGAACTCGGCGACGTGCCGCTGCAGCGCAAAGGCCGCCATGCGGCGGCCGCCGATCAGTTGCGGGTTCACAGCGCGGTCGGCGCCTGCGCGGGCCAACTTGGACTTCGACGCGTCGTTGCGGGCTCGGGCGATGATGATCAGGTCAGGACGTAGTGCGCGAGCCGACAGCGTCACGTACACGTTGTCGGCGTCGGAGTCGAGCGCGGCGATGAGCGCGTGCGCATGCTCCAAACCGGCGGCAGCGAGAACCTCGTCATCGGTGACATCGCCGACCACGTTGGCATGCTCGATCCCCTGCAGGCGGGCGGGATCCCGGTCGACAACGACAACCTTGCACCCGGTCGCGTGCAGATAGCTGGCGCTGGACCGACCGACCCGACCCCAACCGCAGATGATCACGTGGTCGCGCATGCGATTGATGTTGCGCTCCATTCGGCGCCTCTCCATCTGTATCCGCAGGTGCCCCTCGATCAGCCCTTCGAGCACCACTCCGAGGGTGTACAAAGCCGTGCCGACGCCGAGCAGAATGAGCATGATCGTGAACAACTGCCCGGCTGCGCTCAGCGGGCGCACCTCGCGAAAGCCCACGGTGGTCACCGTGGTGACCGTCTGGTACAGCGCATCGAGGACGCTGAATCCGAGGATGATGTAGCCGATGGTGCCGCCGATGAGCACCAGGGCAAGCGCCAGCAACGCCCGCCGGATCCGTCGCACCGTCCCCACCCACGGATTGTGGGCCGATCCGGCGAATCTGCCCAGCCAGACGCGCGCCTACAGGTGACCGGCTGCTGTTTTCGTGCTCAACAGATCAACGCAAGAGTGGTTGTCAGCCCAGCGACATCGTCTCGATGGACAGGTACGTCCGAGCCATGCGCGACACCGGGTCACTGGCGAAGTGGCGCTGCATCGCCCGGTTCTGCAATGCGTTGTCCAATGCGGCGATGATCATCGACTGGTCGAGCGCGAGGATGCGGTGCCCGACGGCACCGGTCGTCGGGTTCACGGCGTCGAAGAATCCATTGGCCCCATACACATCGGGATAGCGCGACCGTAGCGCCTCGATATTCGCGTACGCCTGCTGGGGCGCGACATCCAATGCGATGAACGAAGCGTGCGGCGTCACCACGTCCTCGGTGGCACAGCCATGACACTGTGACAGGCCCTCGTTCGGATTGCTTGCGTTCGCGCCCGTACCGAAGTACGGGAACTGCAGGCCTTCGACACCGAAGCCACCGTACCCACCCGTATCGTCTGTCGTGCTCGATGGCGACATGCCCCAGACCGGCGCATGCAACTGGTCGGTCGAGTACTTGATCTGCACCTGCGCCGTGCGGGCGTCGGCGAGACCGAAACTGCGCGGTCCCCACGACGTCTCCGGCACGACCTCGTTGGCCATCAACCCTTCGAACATGCCACCGGCGAAGGTCGGGATGAACGACAGATCAGAGCCCGGGTAGACGTAATGTCCTTCCCACACAGGGAACTTCTGCCCGGACTGCGGGTCGGTGTAGGTCTGCCACGAGCCCGGCATCGGCCACTGCCCCTGCCAGGAGAAATCGGGGTCGGTGCTCGCGCAGTCGGCGAACGGTGCGGGCGGTGGAAGCTCACGCCAGCTGCGCCACCAAACGTTGCCCGGCATCTGGTGCATGCCCATGCCGATGTAGGCCGAGATCCGCGGATCGCTGTACAGCGCGCCGTTGTGGTAGTAGTGCATCCAGTTGTCGCCGTGATCCGGCGGCTGCCCGACGTAGTAACCGCCGAACATCTGGCCGGTCGGCTGGTTTCCCGTCACGGCCGGGTTGACGTTGCAATGCGTCTCGGCGCGGTCGTCGTAGAACAAGCCGAAGTTCATCGGCGCGACAAGGCCGTCGACGAGACCGCGAAGCTCCGGCAGTGCCTGGCGGGCGACGATCAATCCCGATGCGTACCAGCCGTTGTCGACGTTCGAGATGAAGTAGCAGTTGTCGAATGTCGGAGTCGTTTCGGTCGTGCAGTCGATGTCTCCCGGGTTCCTGATCACGTGGCCGGTCGTCGTGTCGTACCACTGGTACAGGAAGCCGTGATCACGCTCGAGGGTCGTCACCTCTGCCAGCGTTGCCCTGATGCGATCGCGCGCCTGGGATCTGCTGATCAGCCCGAGATCGTTGGCGGCCACCACTGCCCACAGGTACACGCCGACGTTGGACGCGGAGGTGTACCGGCCATAACTCGTCGGCGTCGCCGACCCGCCGGCGAAGGTGACATTGTCCAGCGGCAGATGGGTGTTGGGATCGACGTCGACGCTGTAGAAGTTCCACGTGTCGCGGGCTATGTCGCGAAGCTTGGACTGCTGCGCGGCGCTCAGCCCGTGGTACGCGGCAACGGAGTCCGGTAGCGCTCCGGCTCGCACCGGGAACAACACCGTGGCAATGGCCGCCGCAACCGATGCCACGACGCACAGCCGCCGCAGCGCTCCTGGTCTTCTCATCGATGGCTCCTACCTCTCGGCATCCTGGGCGGGCGACCGATCCTGCAACCCAGGGCGTCGTAGCGACGCCGGTTGTTGCACGATCTGCCGAAAACGCGTGGGCGAGTCGATACTGACCACAATCGCCGAATCATCCGGCTATTGCTAGGTCGTGTCAGCTTGTCCCCGCGCCGGCACCGACAGCTTTTCGACAGCTTCGCTTCAGGCTGACGGTAGGAACGGCCCGCAGATTTGGACGCAACCGGTGGCCACACGGGCCGTCCGAGAGCGAAGGAAGTCAGCCACCAATGACTATGTATGACAGCGAACCGCCACGTCGGCGCCTCGGCAAACCGCAGGCAATCGGCTTGGTCGCCGCAGGAGCGCTCGCCGGAGGCATTCTCGCCGCCGCAATCAGCGCCTCCGCAGCGTCCGGCTCCGGCCCCAGTTCCGGTACGACGACCAGTCCTGGTACATCGAGTTCGTCGAGTTCCCCGACGGGTGCACCCCACGGGATGCCGCCGCGCGGGCACGGCGGTTCCGCACCGGTGCGCGGCGACGAGAAGGCGCTGAATGCCGCTGACGCCGCGAAGGTGAAGGCCGCTGCACTGAGCGCAGTTCCCGGTGGGACCGTCTACCGCGTCGAGACCGACGCGGGCGATGGCGAGTACGAAGCGCACATGACCAAGGCCGACGGAACCGAAGTCACCGTCAAGTTCGACAAGTCATTCGCGGTCACCAAGATCGAGACCGGCATGGGCAGCGGGGATCCGGCGCCGGCCGGGCAACCCGGCACGGGGCACTGATCGCGGCTTTTGCCGGTGTGATCAGGGTGGCGCGCGGGACGCCGGTTCCGCGCGCCGCCGCCATGCCTGCTCACCGACCGTTCGCACAGCTGGCACAGAGCAAACACCTGGCCGGCGGACAGCGCGTCCATAAATCCTGTGAGCATGAACGCGGCCGCCAGATCGTCCTACCGCTTGCGGTACGACGCCGAGCGCCCGCGTCTGACTCGCCCGGACGGTAGTCCCGTGCGCGTCCTGGTCGTCGACGACGAGACGACCCTGTGCGACCTGATGTCGATGTCGTTGCGCTACGAGGGATGGGACGTACGCAGCGCCACCGACGGCTTGAGCGCCACTCGCCTTGCGCACTCGTTCCGTCCGGACGTGGTTGTCCTCGACGTGATGCTTCCCGACATCGACGGGCTGGAAGTGCTGCGCCGACTGCGGGCGCACACTCCGTCGGTCCCGGTCCTGTTCCTGACCGCTCGTGATGCCGTGGAGGATCGCATCGCCGGGATCACCGCGGGCGGCGACGACTACGTGACCAAGCCGTTCAGCCTCGAGGAGGTCGTGGCGAGGCTGCGCGGGCTCGTCCGGCGCAGCGGGCTCACCACCGATGGCGCATCGGTCGTTGCAGTCGGCGATCTCGTCTTGGACGACGACAGCCACGAGGTCCGGCGGGGCGGCGAGCTCGTGAAGCTGACGGCCACGGAGTTCGAGTTGCTCCGGTACCTCATGCGCAATTCCCGGCGGGTGCTGTCGAAGGCGCAGATCCTGGACCGGGTTTGGAACTACGACTTCGGCGGCCGGGCCAACGTCGTCGAGCTGTTCATCTCCTCGCTGCGCAAGAAGATCGACGCCGGCCGCGCACCGATGATCCACACCGTTCGCGGCGCCGGGTACGTGCTGAAACCCGCGGACTGATGCGCATCTCGTCGCGGCCGCAGCGCGGGCTGACACCGCGATGGTCCCTTCGCGCGCGGCTGCTGACGGCGCTGGTCGGCCTGCTCGCGCTCGTGTGCCTGATCGTCGGAATCACCACCACTGTTGCGATCAAGCAGTTCCTGATCCACCGCCTCGACGCCCAGGTCACCGCGGCGGGCGGGCGTTCCGCCGATGCGGGCGGCGGCGGGGGGCCCGGACACGGGCCGCCGCGTGGTGGGTCGCCCGGCGGCGGTTCCGGCGAGGTGCCGAGTGGTACCGACAGCGGCGTGCAGTTTCTGCTCAGCCCGGGCCAGTCGACAGGCACGCTCGGGGCCCGCATCGTCGACGGCAAGGTGTCGGCGGCCGGCGTGCTGAGCGACGCCAGCCCGCAGCCGGCCGTGCAGGCTCTGGCCGGCGACCAGTCGGCCAGCCTGCTGCGCCTGCCCGCCGACGGCACCGCCCATACGCTGCGGATCGGCTCACTCGGCGAGTACCGGTTGCTTGCCCGCCAGGCCGCCGATGGCGACATCCTCGTCACGGGCCTGCCCCTCAACGACCTGAACGCGACGGTTTACCGGCTGATCGCGGTCGAACTTGCCGTCGCCGCGGCCGGGCTGCTGGCCGCCACCCTGGTCGGGCTCGTCATCGTGCGTCGCTCGCTGCGTCCGCTCAAACGGGTAGCCGCCACCGCCACCCGGGTCACCGCGCTGCCGCTGGACCGCGGCGAGGTGGCCTTGTTCGAACGCGTGCCGCCGGCCGACAGCGATCCGCGAACCGAAGTGGGCCAGGTGGCCACGGCGCTCAATCACCTGCTCGGCCACGTCGGAGCCGCGTTGGCCGCCCGGCAGGCCAGCGAGACGAGGGTCCGGCGGTTCGTCGCGGATGCCAGCCACGAACTGCGCACGCCTCTCGCCGCCATCCGCGGCTATACCGAATTCACCAGGCGCGAGGCGGACTCCTTCTCCCCCGACGTCAACCACGCGTGGCAGCGGGTGGAATCGGAGACCCAGCGGATGACCGGGCTGGTCGAGGATCTGCTGCTGCTCGCGAGGCTCGATTCCGGCCCGGCCCTCGAGTTCGGCGAGGTCGATCTCACCGGCCTGGTGATCGACGCCGTGAGCGACGCCGCGGCGTCCGACTCCGATCACAAGTGGCGACTGGACCTGCCGGACGAGGCGGTGCTGGTGACCGGTGACGCGGCACGCCTGCACCAGGTGATGGCCAACCTGCTGTCCAACGCGCGCTGCCACACCCCCGCGGCTACGACGGTCACCGCGACGGTGCGCGCCGAACCCGGGTATGCGGCGCTCACCGTCGTCGATGACGGTCCGGGCATACCCGCTGCGTTGCAGCCGATGGTGTTCGAACGTTTCGCACGTGGCGACCGGTCGCGCTCGCGCGGTGCGGGCAGTACCGGACTGGGCCTGGCCATCGTCGATGCGATCGTCACCGCCCACGGCGGGACGGTCAGCGTGATCAGCCGGCCGGGCCACACCGCATTCGAGGTTCGCCTGCCGAGATTTCGTTGAGTGGTGCGTTACGGGTCGAGTGGTGCGCTACAACGCACCACTCGACGCAGAACGCACCACTCGACGGGACCGGGTTCGGCGTTCGTAGACTCGGCGCCGTGTTGCGCGCGGCATTGGTCCTGGTTCTCACGTCCGTACTGGTTGCCGGTTGCGCCCATACCGATCACGGGCCGTCTGGAGATCAGACGGTGACCACCACGACCACCCAGACCACGGCCCGGCCACGAACCTCACCCGGCGGGCCGGTCGACGCCGGCCCGACCACCTCCGCAGACGGCGACTGCCCGCTGCTCGACACTGCGGCCGCAGCGTCGGACGTCGGGGTACGGATGGGCCGGGTGGCCGTGCTGAGCAGCAGCGGCAAACCGGTCGGCTGCCGTTTCTTCGCCAGCCAGGACCCGCCGTTCAAGCAGTCCGAGCACCTGCCCGGCCCGAATCAGCCGGTGCTGCAGATCGTCTCGTTCCGGTACAGCGACTCGACCACCGCCCACAACGCGATGGTCAAGCTGGCCGAGGCGGGCACGAACGCCCACCAGGACAACCTCGACAGCACGGCCGAGGGCATCTCCTACCAGGTGCGCTTCGATCCCGCCGACGGGAATCAGGACTGGGCGTACGCATTCCGCAAGGGCGTCACCGTCGTCGTCGTCACCACCGCTCAGCGCGACACCTCCTTTGACGCCAAGGCCGTGGCGGGCGCCGTCATCGGCAAGTTCTGAACTGCGTCCCGGTTTTCTGTCGGTGGACGCCGCGATACTCGGCGCATCGACGACGACGGGAGAACCATGGACGAGCCCGGTAATCGAGGCGGTGGCGTGCGCCTGCGCGAGGTCGAGGGCAGCGACCTTGCCGTGTTCTTCGAGAACCAGCGCGATCCGGTTGCGACGCAGATGGCCGCAGCCGCCTCGCGCGAGCGCGAGCCGTTCATGGCGCATTGGGCCAAGGTCATGGCCGATGACGAATTGTTCGCGCGCACGATCGTCGCCGACGGCGAAGTCGCCGGCAACATCGTGAGCTGGGCCGACGACTCAGGTAGACGCATGGTCGGCTACTGGATCGGCCAGCAGTACTGGCAGCGGGGCATTGCCAGTGCCGCGCTCGGGCAAGCTCTCGAACTGGTCGAGGCGCGACCACTGCACGCCTACGTCGCCGTGCACAACGCGGCCTCTATGCGGGTGCTGCACAAGCGCGGGTTCCGCCGGGTGCCTGGCGGTGACAGTCTGCCGCCGTCGGTCGATGACGGCGTGGACGAGGCGTTCTTCGTGCTCGACGGCTAGACCGGCTGGGCTCGGCTCGACCGGCTAGAGCGGCTGGACCGGCCGGGGCGGCTGGGGCGGCGGCTGGGACCGTCGAGCAACGTCTGGGCGACGGCCTTGGCCCGGCGGGCCGGCGCGGCGGAGTGCTCGCGCAGCGCGCTGACGTTGGCCCCGTCGATCAGCAGCATGAACTGCTCGGCCAACTCGTAGTGATTGTCGTGGCCGCCGGCCGCAAGCACTCCGTCGAGGTAGTCGATCACCGCCCGCTTGTGCTCGGCCGCGACCCGGTGTGCGGGGTGGTCGACGTCGGCGATCTCGACCATGGTGTTGATCGACGAACAGCCGCGGTAGTCGGCGGCGGCAAAGCGTGTGGCCAACGCGTCGAATACCGCAAGCGGATCACCGTCCGCGGCGTCGACGGCTTCGCGCAGCGAGGCCCGGTACCGCTCGTCGTATCCGCGCAGCATCGCCACGACCAGGTCATCCTTGCTGGCGAAATGCCGGTAGAACGACGCCCGGCCGACCCCGGAACTCTCGAGCAGTCGCTCGACGCCGACCGCTCGGATGCCCTCGGCGTAGAAGAGCTGTCCGGCAGCGGCGAGCAGCCGATCGCGTGCGTGAGTGGGCACACGTCCACGGTAGCCACTCTTGCGGCGAAAGAGAACCGGTCGGTACCGTCTCGCTAACGGAACTGATCGGTACCGTCTTAGGAGGCGTTGGTGCCCGAGCCGACGAGCACGTCCACCACCGCGTCAACACCCCCGTCCACGACGGCGTCCACGACCGAGCGCCGCGCACGCCCAGCGACAGCCGCCGGCGAGCCAGCGCTGGCCCGGCTGGCAATCCTGGCCGCCGGCACGTTCGCCGTCGGCACCGATGCGTTCGTCGTCGCCGGCATCCTGCCCGAGGTCGGCCACTCGCTGCACGCCACGGTCGCGCAGGCCGGCCAGGTGGTGACGGTGTTCGCCCTGGCCTACGCGGCGTTGTCTCCCGTGCTGGCGACGCTGACCGGCACGTGGCCGCGCCGCCGGACGCTGCTGACGGCACTTGGGCTGTTCGTCGTCGGCAACCTGCTCACGGCGGTCGCGCCCAGCCTCGCCCTCGTGCTCGCGTCGCGGGTGATCGCCGCGGCCGGCGCGGCGCTCGTCACGCCGACGTCCAGCGTCATCGCGGCATCGCTGGTACCTGCGCATCGGCGGGCCCGAGCCATCTCGATCGCGACCGCCGGGCTCACCCTGTCGACCGCACTCGGCGCCCCGATCGGCACGGTTATCGGAAGCGCGTGGGGTTGGCGCGCGGCGATATGGTTCGTCGCCGCGGTCGGCGTCCTGGCCGCACTCGGTATCTGGCGGCTGCTGCCCGAGGTCGCGTCGCCACCCCGGGTCGGCGTGCGGGCACGGCTCGCGCCACTTCGCGATGCGCGGGTTCTCGGGCTGCTGCTCACGACGCTCGTGATCTTCACCGGGATCTATCTCGTCTACACCTACGTCAGCGTCGTCTTCGACCGGGCGACCGGCTCGGACGGCTCGGTTCTGGCGGTGCTGCTGTTCGTCTTCGGCGTCGCCGCTACCGCGGGCAACTTCGCGGCCGGCGCCGTCGCCGATCGCGTCGGTTCACGCTTCGTTGTCGGCGCGGCGGCCGTGATCCTGGCTCTCGTCTGCGCGACGCTCGAACTCGGCTCAGCGGTGCTGCCTGCGGCATTCGTCGTCATCGCGATCTACGGTCTCGCGGCGTTCTCGGTGAGCGGACCGCAACAGCATCGACTGATCTCCGGCCAACCCGATCACGCAGCGCTGCTCGTCGCGCTGAACGCTTCGTTCATCTACCTGGCGGTGTCGCTGTCGGGCGTGCTCGGCGCGCTGATCATCAGCGGCCTGGGGTCAGCCTGGATCGGCCCGAGCGCGGCGATCCTCGTTGTCACCGCGCTGCTGCTGTCAGAGGCGACCCACCGCCGATGCGGCCCGGGGTCGGCTAACGCGGGGCGAGCGTCTTGTCCGGGTCGTACAGCACGACGGTGCTGGCGATGTAGTCGTGGATGGCCTTACGTTCGCGGCCGGTGACCATGAGGATGAACGAGACCAGGCCGGTGATGGCGCCGAGCAGTCCCTCGACGAGACGGCCGACGATCTCGCGCAGCGCCATTCGCCCGTAGCTAGCGGGCTGGCGGCTTTCGGGATGCCAGACCCGCATGCCCAGCACCTGCAGGGCCGGTGTCTGGGCGCGGCCCCAGATGACCAGACCCCAGATGATGTAGCCGATTCCGAGCGTGATGATGAACAGCGGAATGGCGAGGAAGTACGCACCGACCCGCCGGCCGACGCTGGCCAGGTGGATGCCCTGCGGCAGCGGTAGCCCGCTTTCGGGGTCCATGTACATGCCGGGCGGCGCACTGCCAGGTGCCGACTGCCCGTAGCCATAGCCGGCGGCCATCGGCGGTGCCGCCGGGAATGACTGCTGTTGGGGCGGATAGCCCTGCGGCTGCCCCTGAGGGGGCGGTGGCGGGAAGCCCTGCGGCTGCCCCTGAGGGGGCGGCGGCGGATAGCCCTGCTGCGGCGGCGGATAGCCCTGCCCGGGCGGCGGCGGGTAACCCTGGCCCTGAGGGGGCGGGTAGCCCTGTGGCTGCCCCGGCGGAGGCGGGTAACCCTGGCCGGGCTGCGGGGGTGGCGGTGGCGGATAGCCCTGATCCGGTGGCGGGAAACCCTGATTCGGCGGCGGGTTATGCTGCGGCGCCTCAGTGTTCGGGTCAGGGGGTTGCGTCATCGCGTCCTCGTCTCGATCCCGGAGCGCGCTGCAGGCCAGCGTCGCCACCGGTAGCGTATCGGCAACCGGCCGCTGCGGCGCGCAACCTCGCTATCCGATTACGACGGTTTTGCCCGGCGGCAAGGTTTTCTCATCGCGGCGCGATTTCCGGCGGTCGCATTGATCGAGGGTCCTTCGACATAGCGGCGAGTGTCTTTGGTCCCTGGGCCACTCCTCGCCGGATGATCATCCTGGGACGCGTGGCGATCCTTGAGCGGGTCTTCTGCAGTGACGGCCCAGTCCATGGCGTGCAGTATCGAGACGCTGATACCGGCCGAATGCCGTTCACCGGAATCGACGCCATCTACGCACTCACCGGGCAGATGGTGCCCACCGAATCGGGCCGCATACCGATGGCGGTCGTCGTGGCGTCGACGCCGCCGAACCGAAACCGCTGCCGGCCGCGCTGGCGACACGGCTGAGCTGCGGCCGTGGGGCCGGGGTGTTCGGCTGACGTGCGACGCGGCCGGCGGCCACACCACCGCCGAGACCAGACTCCTCGGACAAAAAACCCGGTGCCGTTTACGTCTAGCGCATGGTGTGCCACTCGTCGTAGCATCACGGTGCGCCCCGACCACCTGGCATCCCTCCCGCTTGGTGGCCGGGGTCGTCCAATGTCTGGGCCGCTTGGCGGGAGAGGTCGTAGATCCGGCGCGGTGCGCAGGTAGCGTCCACGCAGTGTCAGTCGCCAACTGGGCCCGCAACGTCACGTTCCGCGCCCGCGATTACCACTCGCCGACATCGATTGCGGACGTGCAGGAACTGGTGGCGGGCAGCGACCGCGTCCGCGCGCTCGGCACCGCCCATTCCTTCAATCGCGTCGCCGACACGTCGGGCGATCTCGTGTCAGTGGGCCAGTTGCCGAAAGTCATCGAGATCGACACGACGCGCGCGCAAGTCGTGGTGAACGCGGGTCTTCGGTACGGCGAGCTCGGCCCGCACCTGTACGAGGCAGGCTTCGCCCTGCCCAATCTCGCATCTCTGCCGCACATCTCGGTGGCCGGCGCCTGCGCGACAGGCACGCACGGATCGGGGGTCACACTCGGCAACCTCGCTACGCACGTCGTCGCTCTCGAGATGGTCACTTCCTCCGGCGATCTCGTCGAGCTGCATCGCGACGAAGATCCCGAGCGGTTCGCCGGTGCGGTGATCGCGCTGGGCTGCCTCGGCATCGTCACACGCATGACCCTGCAACTCGTTCCCGCTTTCGACGTAGCGCAGTCCGTGTACGTCGACGTGCCGGACGACCAGCTCGCCGAACACCTCCCGGAAATTCTCGCCGGTGGCTACAGCGTCAGCGTATTTACCGATCTGCACACTCACCGCGTTTGGCGCAAGCGCCGTGCCGTCGAGCCGGCCTCGACCGAGCCGTGGTTCGGTGCGCGGCTCGCAGACGGTCCGCAGCACCCCACGGCGGGCATGCCGACGCAGAACTGCACCGAACAGCTCGGCGTGCCTGGGCCGTGGTGCGAACGGCTTGCGCATTTCCGCCTTGAATTCACGCCGAGCCATGGCGACGAACTGCAATCGGAGTACCTGCTCGACCGCAGCGTTGCGACTCGTGCCCTTGCTGAGCTTCGCGCCTTGAGCGACCAGATAACTCCGGTCTTGCGGATATGCGAGATCCGCAGCGTCGCGGCCGACGATCTTTGGCTGAGCCCGAGTCACCGGCGCGACAGCGTGGCGTTCCATTTCACCTGGATCGCTGACGACGTGGCTGTGGCGCCCGTCGTCGCCGCTATCGAGCGCCGGCTCGCGGCGCTCGGACCGCGGCCGCACTGGGGAAAGGTCTTCAGCATCGCGCCCGATATCGTTCGCCGGCAGTACGAGCGGATGGACGATTTCGGCCGTCTTATGCTCGAATTCGACCCGAAAGGGAAGTTCCGCAACGACCTTGTCGATCGCTACCTGGTCTTTTCGTAGCCCGCCCGGAAGAACGCAACCGCCTCGTCGGTCGACGCTATCTTGTCGATCGTCGTGGCCGCACCGAAGGCCGCGTTCCAGAAGTCGTCGCGTACCGGCGGACCGTCGTGCGGGCCGACGTACAGATACGGCTCGTCGATGTGCTCGTCGCCGGGTGATGCGCCGAAGTTCACCGATCCGATTGTGATGCCGATGTCGAAATGCTCGGGCCACAGAATCGGCGTCTGCGCCGGCACATGGAGGTCGGACACCAGGCGCTGCAGCGCAGTGTCGGCGAGTTCGTACCAGTCGGCGAGCACGAGCGCGCTCTGCTGGTCGAGGTTCAGCGGGGCGTCGGGCTCCAACGGAGTCGCCGGTGCATACACGCTATCTGGCATGCCCGGCGTGATGCCCACGAATCGCGCGACCTCACCGATCGTGGTCAGCGCGGTCGTGTGCACGCCCGCGTTGTCAGTGACGACAAGTTGCGTGTTCATGATGCTCATGTGCCGGCCGCCAGACAGCGAATGGGTCGTCTGAAATCCGCCGGGGAACGGCCGCAGGGAGATCTCGCCGGTGTCGGCATACTGCGCCGCAGCCAAGACATGCTCAGCGACTCGATGCCAACCGTCACGCGTCGCTGCCAGTTGCATGGTGGGCTGTGACATCGTGATGTCCTTTCGTCCCGGCAAGCCGCGCAGCAGCTCTCGTTCACGGGCGCATCGCCGGATGCATGTGACGGTATCGCGGACTCGCTCTCTTGCCACCCGATGCGGGCGCATGCAACGTGTCGGCAAGCTGGTTTGCCGCGTTCCGGCATGGTGATTCGGGCTGGCCGGCCCGGCTGCATTTGAGAGGTGACTCGCGTGTGCCCGTGCTGCACGCCATGGTGGTGGACGTGGTGGATCGGCCGGGCCGGGCCCCTCGCCGCAGGGGTCTCGCAATGCCGGAGCGGGAGTTTGCGATCGTGCGGCCGTGGTCACATGTGCCTTACCGGATAGGGTGATTCTGGTTAGACGGGGTCTGCGGTGATCGGATAGACTCGCACGCATGTTCGAGGTCGACGAGTGGCAGCCGCCCGCCGCGCCGCCGCCGTTGACTCTCGCGGAGATCACCGAGGACCCCGACCAGGCCGCGGCCTGGCTTGCTGCTGAAGCGCCGGGTGCGGATGCGGTGGCGGCGTTGTCGCTGCTCGACCCGGCTGGGTTGTCGCGTGGTGGGCGGGTCGATGCACTGGTCGCGATCGAACAACATCTGGCGTGGCTTTCCGGGATGCAGCAGCGGGTACTGGCCGTCATGGCCGCCGACGACACGACCGAGGATCGGTGGGTGCGCGAAGAGGTCGGCTGCGCACTGCGACTTTCGGCGGTGACCGCGCAACGCCGCCTCGCCGTCGCGGAAACCTTGACCGGACGCTCACTGAGACGGGGCGGGCGTTACGCCGGGGCCGGATCAGCTACCTGCACGCGATGACCCTCGCCGAAGCCACCTACGGGCTCGATGCTGAGACCGCGGTCGCGGTGCAGGACCGGGTGCTGCGCCGGGCGGGTGCGCAGACGCTGGCCGAGTTCAAACGCTCCGTACGCCGCGCGGTACACGCCCTGGACCCGGCCCGGGTCGAAGAACAACGCGCGCAGGCGATGACCGAACGCCGCGTGTGCGTATCCCCGCGAGGACGGCATGACCGAACTGTGGGCACTACTCCCGGCTGAGGGTGCTGCCGCGATGATGGCAGCGATCGATGCGCTGGCCTCGGCCACCTCCGCAACCGATCCACGCACCGCCGATCAGCGCCGCGCCGACGCCCTGGTGGATTTGGGCGTGGCAGCGTTGCACGATCCGCTGCTGTCGAAGGCGCAAGGCCTGCGGCCCGCCATTCACGTGACCGTCGCGGCGTCGACCCTGCTCGGCCTCGACGAGCAACCCGGCGAACTGACCGGACACGGACCCATCCCCGCATCCGTCGCGCGCCGCCTGGCCGCCGACCAAACCGGCAGCTGGCGACGCCTCCTCACCGACCCGGCCACCAACACCCTGCTCGACTACGGACACACCACCTACCGGCCCCCGAAAGACCTCACCGACTTCGTCATCGCCCGCGACGGCATCTGCGCATTCCCCGGCTGCTCACGCAACGCCGCCCGCTGCGACATCGACCACCGCATCCCCTACAACAAAGACGGATCAACCAATCCTGAAAACCTGGCGGCACTGTGCAAACGCCACCGCCGACTCAAACACGAGACCGGCTGGACACTGCACCGGCAGACCAACGGCACCTACCACTGGACCAGCCCCACCGCCCACCACTACGAAACACGACCACCCGACCGACCCGTCGACACCAGCCCAAACCGCACCGTACAAGGCGGCCCGGACCCGCCGCCGTTCTAAGGCAGTTCCGTGCTTAACGGCAGTCGAATGATGAACATGCCGTCTGCGCTTGAAGATCGGAGTTGCTGACGCTCGATCGGTCACCTACGGAACGGCACCTTTCGGTAGGTGCTTGCGGTCTGCCCAATCGGACGGCGCGCGGCGTGTCGACAGACTCGACGCACCCGACCCATCGCTGCTGATCAAGGTTCGGGGCCTGCCCGTTGATCTTCGGCCTGCTACGCGACGGCCAAGATCTATTGGACAGGCCTTAGGCCATTGGCTCATCGTCTTTGTCGTGTCTCGCGGCCAGGCGTACCGGTCTGCGCGAGCCAATCGAGGGTGATCGTCTTGATGCGTTCCGGCTGCTCGAACGGCAAATAATGGCCCGCCGCGTCCAATGCGTAGTAGCTGCCGCGTGGAAATCGATCGAGCGCGTCGAACTGGTCGAGATAACCGGCTATGCGATCCTGCCGGCCGGCGACCAGTGCGACCGGACCGTCGAACGGTAGCGACGACGCTTCGTCGGACAGTTGATAGCCGCTCGACCGCAAGGCCTCCAGATAGCGGGGCTCGCTCGACGCATTGAGTGCCAGCGCCCGGGAAACCCTTTCCGCGACGGACCTGGTCTGATGCCCGATCGCATGACGGAAATGGTCATGCCACTTGTCGGGCACCGCATCGAGCCATCCCGGCTGCGGATTCGGGTTCAGAGCCCGCGCGAGGTTACGGTCTTCAGGCCGGATCTTCACCCCGGTGCACACGAGCAGAAGTCCGGCAACCTGTGTCGGCGCGCTGCGTGCGAGACCGGCCGCGAGATAGCCGCCGTAGGAGCATCCAGCGAGCAGATACGGCTCGCCTCCGACGATCGAGTTGACCGTTACGCTCACCGCGTCGAGGACGGAATCGGAACTCGGGGCGACTGGTTGCGACCTGCCGGTACCGGGCAGATCAACATAGATACGCCGTAATCTCGTCGTAGCCGAGAACACCGGCTCGAATGCCGCTGCCATAACGGCACTTTCCAGGCCGAACCAGGGCAGCAGCACGATCGGCCGGCCCTCACCACGCACCCGTACCGAGAGAACCATGCGACAAGTCCACCATTTCCGAGCACCAAGGACGTAATCGAGCGTTCTCGGTGTAGGCAATTCAGGGCAACATGCAGCCGTGATACCCAAGGAGAGCGGCGTGAAGATCTTCATCTCGTCCGACATGGAAGGCACCGCCGGCGTCGTCGACTGGTCGCAATGTCTGGCTGGCCCAGCTGGCCAAACTGGCCAAGGCGACTACGAGTACTACCGCGGCCTGCTGCAGGCGGAGGTGAACGCGGCCATCGAGGGCGCAATTGCCGCCGGCGCAACCGAGTTCCTGGTCAACGACTCGCATTCGACGATGCGCAACCTGCGTCCGGACACGCTCGCCGGGTCAGCGCGTTACCTGTCCGGACGGCACAAGCCGCTCTACATGATGCAAGGTCTCGACGACTCGTTCGACGCGATCTTCTTCGTCTCCTATCACGGATCGATGTCGAGCCAGGCGCCGTTGTCGCACACGTACAACCCGCGCGCGATCGCTGAGGTGTCGCTCAACGGCACGGTCGTCGGCGAATCCGGTATCAACGCCCTCGTAGCGCAGGCGTTCGGCGTGCCGATCGTGCTCGTCACCGGCGACGACGTCACCGCCGCCGAGGCGCAGAAGGTGGTTCCGGGCGTCCACGTCGCAGTGGTGAAACAGGCGGTAACCCGCTTCGCCGCCGACAGCCTGCACCCGCACGCCGCGTGCGAACTGATCCGCGATCAGGCGCGCGCTGCAGTGGCCGGTCTTTCGGCCGCGTCACCACCACAGATCACGCTGCCGGCCACCTTGGACGTAACCTATCGCAACGCGGATATAGCCGAGATGGCGACGTGGATCAGCGGCGTCGAACGAACCGGACCAACCACGATCACCATCAGCGACGACGATCCGCTGCGGGTCTTTCGCCGATTCATCGCCAGCGTGGCGCTAACACGTGAGATCGCCGAGTGATGGGGCCATACGCTGACGTATGGCGGATTGGGGGCTCACAAGCGCGCGCTGGCCTGCCTGATCGGACAGGCCCGCGCGCCCTGGTCCGATGTGTCAGTAGCTGAACTGTTGTAGCTGGCGGCCGCCCGGGCCGTAGGTCCAGCCGGTGCGGGTTCCCGGGTCGATCTGGATGCTGTGACGAGTCGTGAACGAATCATCGACGATCGATGGGAGCACTATGCCCCACAAGTTGAACGCCGACATCTTCTTGAGCACCTTGCCGGTCTTCAAGTCGACGACGGAGATGGAACTCATCGGGTTGTTGTTGTAACCGTTGCATTTGAACGCCCAACAGACGTCGTTGCCGGTCACAGAGCTGACAAGTGCGACGTGATGGATGGGATCGACCGCCGTGGAAAGCAGCGAAGGTGTGTCGACGTCGATCGGCTGCCCGGGCTGCGCGCTCCCCTCGTTGACGGGAAGCAGATGTCCATCGGGCGCGTTCAGCAGGATGCTCGCCAGACCTCCGGTGGCGAGATAGCTGCTCGTACCGTCCTGGCCGGCCGAGATACCGCTCACACACGGATCGGTCTCGCCGGCCGATCCGACTGAACGATCGTCGAGGTTGACCGTTACGAGCTTGCCAGGGTCGGCACGCCAGCAGTCGCCAATACCGCCCGACGCGAGCACTGCTTTGCCGGTTGCCTGGTCGAAATCCATCATGTGATAGCCGGTCGGCGCGTCCGCCTGGTCGAGGGCGATCGGCGGCTGCATCGTGTTGGTGGTCAGGTCGAACGGGATCAGGCTGTGCGTGTTGTCGGGGTAGTGCCACGCGATGATCGCGCCGCGGTGCCGTGTCGGATCGACCCGTCCGGCCTGCAGGTCGAGTTGCGAGCCCTCGACGGACACGTCTGAGGTCTTGGTGTTGGTGTTCAGGTCGTAGGTCTGCACCGACTGATCGGTCGACAACCCATTACCGTCGATCAGGCCTCGCCGCCCGATCAACGCCACGTTGTTGGCGGGATCGGTGCCGTAGGTCTCGTAGAGGGTGCCTCCCTGCGGGTCGCTGGCCAGGACCGAGCCGTACTTGCCGGTGGCCGGGTTGTAGCGCAGCAGTGCGGAGTCGGCCACCAAGCCCATGCCATTTATCCACGTGTGGGTCGACACGACAGTCGCGTCGGGGCCGGCCACGGAGAAGTCTTCGATGGTGGATTGGCCGGGTAGTAGGCCGTCGTTGAGGACCATGAACGAGGTCGGTGAGGCCTGTCCGACCGGGCGGCCTTGTGGATCGACGGGCACGATGCGTACCGAGTAGTCCAGTGAGGTGGACAGGCCGAGTTTGACGGCGTCGAGGGTGGCGGTACCGCGTGCGGCGGGTAGTTGGTGGTAGACGGTGGATCCGGTGTCGATGCCGTTGTTGTCGCGCACGGTTCCGTTGGGGTTGTTGAACGTGGACAGCGTGTTGTAGAGGGTTGGTGCGGGAGCGGAGATTTCCAGGACCGCTTTGGCCGCGCCGGGGGTGTGGCGCACGTCGTAGCCGACGGTGAAGGTCGGCGCGGATCGCAGCAGGTCGACCTGGTGCGCCTTCGGCGACGCAGTGCCCGCTCCCAGAAGGGGCGCGTCCGGCCGCGAGGACACACCTGCCGCGTCGAGGCGGACCGGGGTGAACTGTCCATAGAGAGCGCCGTTTGGAATGGTGGTGTCTTGCAGGATGCCGACGCCGTAGATTCCCTCGCCGGAGCCGAAGGCGCTGGCCGGTAATTCGATGGTGCCTGACGTTGCGGTCAGGTCGACCTTGTAGCCGGGATGGAAGCAGGGCGCGGCTGCCGGGCTCCAGTGCCCGGCGGTGGAGACGGCCAGCTGGGGGTGATCGAGGTTCGTCACGCCGGTGAGGTCGTAGTGCACCGCCACGGGGTGGCCGGGGTGGATCACCGGGGCGAGGACGGGGGCGAGCGCTTCGCCGTGGGCGCCGTCGGTGGGGCCGACGACCAGGCGCAGGTCGCGGCTGGCGAGCACCTGGTGCCCGCGCAGGATCTGGAAGCTGGCCGAGATCGCCCGGTCATCAGTGGACACGATCGGCTGCCCGGCCGCGGTGAGCAGCTGACTCGGCGTGATCCGCACCGACGGGGTGGCCGCGTCGAAGTTGCTCGAGCCGACCGTGAGCCGGTAGGTGCTGCCCGGCCCGGGCAGCGCCCCGGACAGGTCGGCGGCGAAGGTGATCGGGCCGAACAGGTCCTGGCCGTTGTCGCCGCTCAGCGAGATCGCCGACGGGTCGGTGGCCTCGACGAACGAGCCGCCCAGAGCGCCGAGCTCTTGGCGGTGCGCGACCGAGACCCGCTCGATCGTCGGCGCCCCGAGTTCGGGTTTGCCGTCAGAGAGCACCGCGTCGATCGCGCGGCTCACATCGATCTGCGGGCCGACGTGCAGCGGCTGATCGATCTGCGGCGGGGTCGACACCGCCCGCCCGGTCCGCTCGAGCAGATCACGCACCTGCACCGGATCCAGATGCGTACCGTGCAGCCGCGCAGCCTGCAACACCACCGCGGCGGCCGCGGCCGTCATCGGCGCCGAGGCCGACGTGCCGCCCTCCAGCACCGGGACAACCGTCTGCGCCAGCCCGTGCGGGCCGACGAACGGATGGATGAACGAGGCGATCGCGTCACTGGGCGCGGACACGTTCACCCGGGTGCCGAACCCGGAGGAGAACGTTCGTCGCGCCGCTGATCCGGGTCGCGGCGAACGTACCCGTCTGCGCCAACGGCCCACCAGCCTGCGGCGGCACCGCGACCGTGTCATCGGTGCTCGTGCCGCCCACCGTGATCGCGCCGCTGTCCACGACCCGGCTCGGCGTCGTGGAGTAGTAGTCATCATCGACCGAGGTCGGCACCTCACCACGGCGAACCACATCGGTGGGCGTGCTGCCACCGTCCGGGCCGACCGCGGCCGGGGTGACCAGCCGCGTGCCGTCATTGGAGGCCACCGTCATCACGATGCCGTAGCGCTGCACCACCGCGGCGATCACCGCCTGCTGCACCGGGTCATCTTCCAGATAACGACCCGCGAAACCCACCGAATCCGACCCGAAACCCAAGCTGGCGTTGATCACATCCGGGCGCGGGGTCTGCGCCGCCGCGGCCAGAATCGCCCCAGCGATCTGCGAACTCATCGGCTGCGTCGGCACCACCAGCCGATACGCCGCCCCCGGCGCGATACCCAACAGATCCGTCGCGTCCGAACCGGTCCCCTCCGGCCGCTGCCGATCATGCGGAAGCGGCGCCATCACCCCGAAATCGAGCATGATCTCAGCCAGATACGGATCCTGATGCTCAGTCGTACCCAACGGATCCAACCCACCACCCGGCGTCGAGGTGTACGTCGGGATCAGCGGCATCGACGGCAGATCCAGATAACGCTGACCGTCCTGCACCACCGTCGTCGGCCCCACATTCAACGCGTACTGGTCATCGCCGACCGCCGACATGCTCCGGTCGATCAGATCACCCACCGACACATTCGTGATCGTCTCCCCCTGCCCCGGCAACTGACCGAAACTGGACTGCATCCGCGTGATACGCCCCGACCGCGTTCACCCCATTCGCATTCAGGAAACTCTGCAACGACGACTGCAACCCGTAATTCGAGGGCACCTCACCCTTACCGCCCGGCGCAGCCGCGCCCGCGCCCGCGCTCGGATGGCTCAACCCCGGCAGCGCCGGCATCGGCACCGCCGGCGCGTCCATCGCATCCACATACCGATCAGGCTCCGCGAACGCCACACCCGGCTCAGCCCGCAACCGCGCCGCCGCCGCGACCGGATCCTGCCCACGCGTCTGCACCACCTGCACCCGCGACAGATCAACCGCCCCCGCACCAAGACGCGCCCGCGCCGCCCGGGCCAGCGCACCAACCTGCCCCGCCGAAACCGCCCCGAACAACGGCGACACCGACACCGCATGCACCCCGGCCAACGCCCGATTCAACACCGGATCCGACGTCCGCGGAGCCCGCGCCGCCGCCTGCCCCGGCCCCACCGGCGCACCGGTCACCGTCGCCGAACGCAACGCCACAATCACCCGATCCGGCGCCACCGCACCCCGCTGCGTATCAGCCAACTCCCTGGCCACCTGCCCATGAGAAGGACCCAACGGCCCCTCAGCACTACCACCCTGCACCGGCCACGTCATAAACGGCCGCTTCTGCCCATGCACGTCAGTCACCTCAGCCAACCCCGACGCACCAACAACCACCGAACTACCATCAGCCAGCCGAAACGACCCCGCAGCGCGACGCAGGCGCCGCAGACCCACCCAACGGCACCGGCCGCGCCGACCCACCCGGCGACGCCGCCGCCGCCGACGCACCCCCAGCAACACAGCCCACCACCGCCGCAACCAACGTCAGCCGCCAGGCAAATCGTTTCCGAGGACCACGCATCACGACACCCTTCGGTTACTACTGCGAGTAGTGACCGAAGGTAGTATGGTGAGGTGCGAAAAACAAGACGTTCTAGCCATTGCTGTCGTCAATGCCGCGAACGACTACAACCGGCGGTGCGAGGCGGGCTGACCGGCAGCCTGCGAATTGACGGGCGCATGCCCGCGTTCCTAGCGTCGCTGCGGTGACCGAGGATGCAGAGCACGTCGCGACAATGGTCGAACTCGGCCTGACCGTTTACGAAGCCCGGGCCTACTGGGGGCTCGTGCAGCGAGATGTCGCGAGCGTGCGAGAACTCGTCCAGGTCACCGGCCTGCCGAAGGCGCGAGCCTACGACGTCCTGGACCGCCTGGTCGGACGAGGCCTGGCCGTCCTGCGTCCAGGCGTGACTCGCCAGTACGCAGCCGTCGACCCCGACGTCGCGATGGACCGGCTCATCGCCCAGCAACGCAAGGCTTTCGCCGACTACGAAAAACGCGCGCACGCCGCCGCGGAACAACTTCGCGCGTCCTACGAGCAGGGCCGTCAACCGAGCGACCCGCTCGACTACATCGAGGTGCTGCGAGATCCGCACGCTCTCGGCGACCGCGTCCTGGATCTGCAGGAAGGCGCTTCGTTCGAGATGCTTATGTTCGTCAAGCCGCCGTACGCGATCCCACTGCATGAGGCCCTCGCCCGGACCGAATCGGCCAGCAACTTCCGGTCGATCTATGAGGTCTCAGCACTTGACGACCCGTCCTACCTCAATGTCGTCCGGCGCTTCATCGACGCCGGCGAGCAAGCGCGGTTCGTGAAGCAACTCCCGCTGAAGCTGGGCATCATCGACGAACACATCGTGCTGCTCTCACTCGAGGATCCGGTCGCGGGCCAAACCAGCCTCACCACCCTCGTCGTCCAACACCGCTCACTCGCCGCGATACTCAAGATCGGCTTCGAAAGCGTCTGGAACCAGGCACTCACCCTTGATCAGGCCCTGGCGGCGCGGCCGGCAACGTCCACCTCGCGCAAGCGTCGAGTGCCACAGGGATAGTCGGGCGCACCGGGCTCCGTGACCGCAGTTCGGTCACCCGGCGCGGAGCGTTGCGCCGGGGCAGCTGTCCAGTCCAGGCGGAAAGTCCCGAGATTTCGCTGGCCCGCCGCAAAACGGCAGACTTCGTATGCACAAGTCGCTCAGGTCCGACCGATCCGCGACGATGATGGGGTCGACGGCGACTGACAAGTGAGATCGGGTGGCGATGACTGCGGTGAGCGTGAACAACCAGCTCAACGGGTTCTCCCAGGTAGCGAGCGTGCTCTGGCAAGAACGCGAAATCCTCGAACGTGTCCTCTTCAAGTTGGCTGAGGAGCAGCTGGTGGCGTCCACCGGGCAGGCGCGCTGGCTCAGCGCCGCAAGCAACGAACTGGACGAAGCGTTGCAAGATCTACGCCGCAGCGAGGTCGTGCGGGCGACCAAGGTCGACGAGCTGGCCGAGCAGCGCGGCCTGCCCCCGGGCGTCGCGCTCGCGCAACTCGCCGAGGCAGCGCCAGAGCCGTGGCACGAGATCCTGCTCGAGCACCGTGCGGCACTTCGCGGCCTCGCAGCCGAGATCGACGCGGCCACCAGCGAGACAAGGCGTTTGCTCGAAAGCGGCGGCCGCTTGGTGCGTGAGCAACTGCTGTCGCTGACAGACGCCGTCACGACCTACGACTCGCGCCGCCTGACCGAAACCCCCGAACCGCAAACGGCATGCGTCGACAAGCGGGCCTGACGACGATGACAAGCTTCTCGGGTCTGACAAACGCATCCGCGGCGATGAATGCCGAACGGCGTGCGATGCAGATAGCCGGGCAGAACATCGCGAACGCAGACACCGTAGGTGTCGCCGGCACGAGCCGGCGCAACGATGCCGTCATCGACGCCCGCACCGAGCACTCGCGCAGTGGCTATTTCGACTCGAAGGCCGCGACGATCAGCAGCGTCGAAACCTACTTCGACGAGCCCAGCGACACCGGATTGTCCGAGCAGCTCAACAAGATGTGGACGAGCTGGGCGACGGTCTCGAGGCACCCCGGCAACGGCTCTGCACGTGCCGAACTGCTGCAGCGGGCGCAAAGCGTCACCGACACGCTCAACGGGATGAGCACCAACATCGCAACGTTGTCCACGAGCGTGCAGCAGGCACTGGCCGGTTCTGCCCTGACCGCCGGTCAGGCGCAGGCCCTGGCCGAGCTGCTGAACACGATCTTGCCCGGTTACCAGTCGCAATTGGACGCTGTCGCCGCGGCGCTCGCCGACATGGTCAACGCCCAGCACGCGACCGGCCAGGATCTCGCCGGAACCGTCGGCGCAGTGTTCTTCACCGGGACGACCGCGGCAACCATCACCGTCGCGATCACCGACCCGAGCAAGATTGCGGCGGCCGTAGAAACGGAAACCGCATCGCTGGACGGCTCGAACGCGCAGGCCATCGCGCAGATGAGCCGGCTGCCCGACGGCGCCGACGCGGCGTACCGAACACTCGTCGCGAACCTCGGTAGCGACAGCGCGCAGTCAGCGCAGCAGAGCGCTACCCAGTCCGCAATCACCAGCAACGTAGACACCCTGCAGTCGCGGGCCTCCGGAGTGAACGACGACGACGAGGTCACGAACCTGCTTACGTTCCAACGGGCCTATCAGGCATCCTCGCGCGTGCTGATCACGGTCGACGAAATCCTCGACACCCTCAACAGCGAGGTCATTCATGAGTAACCTGCGCATCTTCCAGCGCAATGACGCGCCCTCGCCGCTCGGAGGACTCCAGGCGTCGCGACTGTCCGTGCTGCAGCGCCAGCTGGCATCCGGACGGCGGATCACCAAGCCCTCCGACAACCCGGCGGGAACCGTTACGGCTATGGAGTTGCGCTCCCAGCTTCGGCGCCTGGACCAGTACGGCGCAAACTCCGCGGACGCGCTGGGCTGGCTCACGCAGGTCGACACCACGCTGAGCGGCACGAGCAGCCAACTGCAGCAGGTACGCGTCCTCGTCCTGCAGGCCGCAAACGCCGGCGCCGACGACCGCCCGACCGGTGGGACGCTCGCGAACCAGGTCCGGGCGGCGCGTGACTCGCTCGTCTGCCTTGCGAATTCGCAGTACATGGACCGGCCCGTCTTCGGCGGCACCACGACCGGCTCGACCGCATTCACCGTGACCGCCGCGATGGTCACCTATTCCGGCGACACGGGCACCGTCACGCGGACCATCGACGACAGCACGACAGTGCAGATCAACCAGCTGGGCACGTCGGTATTCGGCGCGGACGGCAGCAACCTGTTCGACCTGATGACCACCATCTCGGCCGACATGACCACGAATCCGGCGGCTCTCAGCTCGGATCTGGGCGATCTCGATGCGGCGATGCAGACGATCAGCGATCAGCGATCGCTGGCGAGCTCTACATACGCGCGGATCCGAACGCTCCGCTCGACCTCGGGCACGATCTCGGCGCGGTTGCGATCGCAGCTGTCTGATCTGCAGGACGTCGACGTCACCGATCTCGCCATACAGGTCTCGTCGGCGAATGTCGCCTATCAGGCGGCCCTGCAGACAACGGCCAAGGTCCGCCAGACGTCACTGCATGACTTCCTGCGTTGAGTGGCGCGATCGCCGACGACACGCTGCCGCTGGACGCGCCGCGGCGTTCCCGAGTTGATCAGTAGCCTTACTCGCGTGCCGATACTGACCCGGCGTGTGGGTGAAAGCATCGTCATCGGCGACAACGTCATGGTCACCGTTGTCGAAGTACATGGGGATTCGGTGCGTATCGGCCGACGCACTCGAGGCCTCAAGAGCATGATGACGGCTCGCGACAAGGACAGCGCCGGGTCCTGACCCAGTGGTCCATCGAACCTGCTGAAGTTGATCTCCGTTTAACAACTTCGTGCGCCCGGGTATGAGAAACGCAACCCGAGCACAGGAGGAACTGATGGCTACCTGGGCGTGGATTCTGATCATCATCGCCGCGCTGATCATTGCTGCTTTGGTCGTATCGCTTGCGATGCGTCAGCGCAGAACGACTTTGCTGCGTCAACATTTCGGCGCCGAATACGACCGAACGGTTGCGGCCAGCGACGATCAGCGCGCGGCCGAATCTGATCTGATCGAGCGCGGAAAGCACCGAGCCGAATTCGACATCAGACCGTTGCCCGAACCGGCGCGCATGCGCTTCGTCGCGGAATGGCGCGATGTGCAGGAGCGCTTCGTCGACCAGCCATCGCATGCGGTAGCTGCGGCCGACGGCCTGGTATATCGCGTCATGGGGGCGCGCGGGTACCCGATGCACGACTTCGAGGCGCAGGCCAACCTCGTCTCGGTCGACCATCCTGACGTGGTCGAGAACTACCGATTTGCGCATGACGTCTGCACGCGGGCGCAGAGTCAACAGGCGTCCACAGAAGAACTGCGCGCGGCGCTTTTGCACTACCGCTCACTGTTCGACGAGTTGCTTCAGGCTGATGCCGACATGGCCGACGCGAACGGGCAACGTGCGGCCACGGATGCCGGCCGGCCACACGGCGCGGCCGGTCCCGATTCCCCGCAGCTCCCGATGGAACGAGACACGCGATGAACGACCCATACCGCAGCACCGACGGCCTCACCACCGACCAGATCGCCGCAGGCACGGCGCAAACCGGCGATCCCGCGACGGACTTCCCGCCCGAAGCGGACGACGGGCGCGTCGCCGTGGACGACAGGCACCCCACGAATGAGGAATCGCACGCACTTCTGCTCGAAGATGAGGAATTGCAGGCCGTCGTGGGCCGCTGGAAAGAGATTCAGGCGCAGTTTGTGGACGATCCGCGAAACGCGGTGCAGCAGGCGGACGTGCTCGTGGCCGACCTGATGCAACGACTCGCTCGCATGTTCGCGGCTGAGCGCGGCCAGTTGGAGTCTCGCTGGTCCAGCGGCGAAGCCGTGTCCACCGAGGATTTGCGGCAGGGCCTGCAGCGTTATCGCTCGTTCTTCGAGCGACTCCTCGCGGCGTAGCACCACCGACACGCCAATTCGACTCGGCGAGCGGGCACCAGACATCCGCGCTAGTGTCGGAGTTGATCTTCGCCCTCCCGATCAGGCACCGGGCAACATCGCGGGTGCCGTCGCTCGGTCGCTGCCGTTCACAGTGCGGCGAAGTGCGCTCGGCTCTTGCGTCTGCTCGTTCCCGCGGCTCGGTCCGCCTTATCGTCGGGAGTTGCGATGCACCGTGTCGCGTTGGTTGTCGTCATCGGATGCGCAAGCCTGATCGCGATGGCTCTGCCCGGCCTCGGTACGGCGTCCGCGGTCCCGGTGGCCACGGTGACGATTACCGGGGCGACGCCGGCGGTGGTGACGGGCCCAGCGACGGCGACGCTGAACTACACGATCACGGTCACCGGCATTGCCGTCGAGGCCGCCGTGCTGACCACAACCGAGCCCGAGGGCGTGCAGGCCGAGCCGCTGAGCGTCAAGATCAACGACGTCGCGGCGCCGGTCGGGACAGTCAGCGCGAACACCCCGGGGCTGACGATCCGGCTCGGCGTCGGCGCCGACACCACGAACGGCGGCCACCTCGGCGTCGGGGCCTACCTGGTCAGCTTCCAGATCGCGGTGCCCGCCGGATTGCCCAGCAATGCCAGCGCATCTGCCGCACTCGCCTTCACCCGCGACACGACGCCGGGCAGTGCCGCCTCGAATTCGGTACCCCTCGTGGCACCGGATCTGGTCCTGTCGTTACCGCCTGACAGCGGCGAGGATCGAGTTCTGCCGCTGGGCACGGGGCAAACCGGCTTCTACGACGCCGAGCTCACCAATCCCGGTGCGGACGCCGCAGCGTCCACCCTGACCATCACGGTGCCGACGGGGCTTGTCGTCGACACCAGCAACAATCCCGTCACCCGCGACGATCACTGGCAAACGGACGACGGTTCCGACGCTGTGTCGCTCGCCTGTGAACCGCCGAGCGGCGGCCAGGTCACCTGTGTCCTCGGCGCCGTCCCGCACGGGGTCGACGCCCTGGTGGAGGTTCCCCTGCTGGCGACGCCGGCGGGCATACCGGGCACGCAGGTCAACTTCTCGCTCAACGTCGCGGCAGACGCCGGCACCGACCAGAACCCGGACGACAACACCCTTGACGCCACGCTGCGGTTCACCGGCATCGCCGTGCTCGTCTACACGCTGACGCCGTCGGCCAGCAAGACCACGATCGGCGACACCGTCTCGGTAACCACGAGCGTCCGCAACGACGGCCCGCAACCGGCCGACGAGACCGTGGCATTGGCGATCACCGACAGCGCCGAGGACTTCAAGATCGTCAGCTTCTCCGGCAACACCACGCCGCCACAACCACTGGCGCTGGCTGCGCGCGAGTCCCAGCTCAACGGAACCGGCTTCAACCGCCAACCTGCGGCTGCGGCCACGGCCACGGCCACGCGAGCAATCACGACGGCCAACCCGGCCGGCACGGGCGTGGTGTGGTTCATCGGCACGATCCCCGCGCACACCACGGTCACGGCAACCCTGCAACTTCGGGCGCTGGCAGTGGGCAAGGCGCAGTTGGCATTCCTTGGCGGGTCGGACGCCGGCAATCCAGCCTGCGACGACCCGACGTCCGATGCGCAGTGCCGCCAGTTCACCCAGATCACGCTGACCGCGGTCTCGGCGGCCCCGTCCAGCACACCGCCGACCACGACCACGACCACGCCGACCCCGACGCCGACGCCGACGCCTTCCCCGACGCTGCCGACGCTCGCGAACACCGGCGCCCCCGTCGGCGGGCTGCTCCTCACGGCGTTCCTGGCGCTTGCCCTCGGCACTTCGCTGACTGTTGCCGGAAGCCGCAGGCGGCCACGACACCGCTAGCACCACAGCCGCAGATCGCGACCTGGCACGGGTGCGGCGCTCCCTCGACTTCTCATTGGGGTCTTGATCATCTCTGCTGGATCCGCCATCACTCGCGGCGTCGACAGAGATGATCAATGCTGTGCCCGCACACCCGCCACGGCGTGGAAACCGCCCGGACCACAACGGCTAGCGTCCCGGGTCAGCACGTCCGCGCCAGAACGGAGTTGCCCATGATCGTGAACCGGCTCGATGTGCCGATCGTGCTCGCGCCGTTGGCCGGCGGACCGTCCACTCCGCAACTTGCCGCGTCGGTCAGCAACGCCGGAGGGTTCGGGTTCCTCGCCGCGGGTTACCTCGCCGCGACTGAGTTGGCGAAGCGCATCGCGCAGGCCCGGACACTGACCGACGCGCCCATCGGGGTGAACGTGTTCGTCCCCGGCACGCCGACGCCCGGGCCGATCGTGGCCGAATACGCTGCGCAACTTGCCGGCGAAGCGCGCTCGGCCGGTGTGGCACTCGGGCCGGCTCGATTCGAGGACGACGGCTGGACGCAAAAACTGGACCTGCTGTCGGCCGAGCCGGTTGCGGTGGTGTCATTCACCTTCGGCTGCCCGCCCCGCGACGTGATCGACCGGCTGCATCTGTCGGGAAGCGAGGTGTGGGTGACGATCACGCATCCCGCCGAAGCGGTCGCAGCAGTCGACGCCGGCGCCGACGCCCTGGTGGTACAGGGCAGTGAGGCGGGTGGTCACCGGGCCAGTTTCCGCGACGATGCCGACGATCTGACCGGTGGCGTGGGGTTGTTGGCCCTGTTGCAGCTCACCCGCGCCCGGGTGGACATTCCACTCGTCGCGAGCGGAGGCATCAGTACCGGCGAGGGGGTGGCCGCCGTGCTGGCGGCCGGGGCGGGCGCTGCGCAACTGGGCACGGCGTTCCTGCGCTGCCCGGAGGCAGGAACCACCGATGTGCACCGGCGGGCGCTGGCCGGCGACGCACCGACCGCGACAACCCGCGCGTTCACCGGGCGGCTCGCCCGTGGCATCCGCAACCGATTCCTCACCGACCACACCGCGCAGGCGCCGGTCGCCTACCCGGAGGTGCACCACCTGACCGCGCCGTTGCGCCAGGCCGGACGTGCGGCAGGTGAGCCGGATCTGGTGAACCTGTGGGCCGGCCAGAGTTATCAGCTCGGCCGCGCTATGCCGGCCGCCGAACTCGTCCGGCAACTCGGTGACGAGACACGTGCCGCGCTCGATCGCGCGCTCGCGCGCCTGCACTGAGCCGTCGAGCCGGCCTCCTAGCGTTCGCCGATCGCTTCGCGGAAGGCCTTGACGCCGCCGACAACAGGCAGTGCAACCTGGCTGTGCTGCAGGTCCACGGTCAGCTGGGTTCCGGCGGCCGGGCGGATGGTCGCCTCCTCGTCGCTGGACAAGATCATCACGCCGATGCGGTGGCCCGCGACGACAACCGAATCCTTGGGCTGCATCCCGAAACGCAGCGCGTAGAACCGGCCGGGGGTGATGGGCTGACTGACGCTCAGCGACGAGCGATTCTCCGGGTCGAGCCAGCCGCGGGTGAGGATCGTGCCCGGGCCGGTCGGCGGGTAGTCGACCAGGACGGCGGTCAGGTTGGCCTTGGGCTTGCTGAACGACATGGTCAGTGACAGCTCGGGCGTGCCGGTCAGCCGCACGTCCTGGCGCAGCGCGGGCGTCTCGTACAGCAGCCGCACCGGCGACGAGGCGGCGTTCGCCGAAGTCGCCGCGGCCACGCTGGCGTCGTCGGTGAGCGTCTCGGTGGTGTGGCTGCCCTGGCGGGTCGTCAGCCCGCCGATACCCGGTGCGCCCGCGCTGAAGTCCAGCGCCGCCGGACCCGCGGCGGGGTCGGGCCACTCCGCGTAGGGCACCGGGTTGAGCCGGGTCGCGCACTGCAACGCGATCGTCGCGCCGTCCGCCACCTGCTCGCCGGCCGCGGTCGCCACCGGCGCGGACAGCGTGACGTGCGTGCTGTCGGGGATGCCGACGATGTCGCGGGTGACCATGTGCACGGTGCCGTCCGCCGCGGTGACCGGGATGCTCGGCGTCAGGCCGAATGTGAGTGGCGCCGAGTCGGCGACGGTGAGCGTCGCGGTGTTCGACTGGTCGCCGACCGCCGTGCTCTGCCGCACCGGACAGGCGTTCGGCTCGCGAACCACCCAGGCGCGCGGCATCTTCTCGACGCCGTTGTGCACACCGAACAGGTAGCGGGTGAACCAGAGGTTGATGAACACGTCGGGCGGCGCGCCGCCGTGCCCGCCCTGGTGGAAGTACAGCATGTGCGGCACGTGCTGCTTCTTGATCGCCTCGTAGTACTGCGCCATGTTCTTCGTCATGACGTTGAAGTCGTTGTTGCCGTGCGCGACCAGTACGGCGGCGTGCACGTTGCGCACGTCCTTCATGTAGTTGCGGTCGTTCCAGAACGCGCTGAAGTCGCCGGTGGTCCGGTCCTGCTCCCTGGCCAGGTCTTCGATGACCGGCCGGCAGATGGACTGATCGGCCCGCGAATACACGACGTCGGCGAGGATGTCGAGATCCTCGCCCTGGAAGGTGAACGGCGCTCGCACCATGCCGTTGGCGCGGTAGTAGTCGTACCAGTCAGAGATCGCCGAGATCGGCACGATCGCCTTGAGGCCCTCGACACCGGTGGTCGAGACGGCCTCGGGCAGCGTGCCGTTGTAGGACGTGCCGATCATGCCGACGTTTCCGTCGGTCCAGTCGGCGGAAACCCGGTCGTTCGAGGTGGGGCTGGTGAACGCGGGAGCGCGCCCGTTGAGCCAAAGGACCACGGCCTTGCCGGCGTTCGTCTCGTTCGGGCCGCCGGACGTCGGGCAACCGGTTGACTCGCCGGTGCCCGGCGACTCGGCGTGTACCACAGCGTAGCCGCGAGGCAGCCAGGTCGACTCGTAGATCGTGCTGATGATCGGGCTCGTGACGCGCGGCTGCCACGGCGCCACGGGTGGGCGCGGCGGCGGCGGGTTGCCCAGTTCGTAGTCGACCGGCCAGAACGGCTCCGGGCCGATGCCCGCGTAGTACGGGCTGTCCTCGAAGACCACCGGCGCCTTGTAGTGACAGGCCGGGTTCGCGGTCTCGGCGGGGCGGGTGACGTCGACGTGCACCCGGTCGGGGACGCCGTCGTGGTCGCTGTCGTCCGGCGTCTGCACCCATGCCTCGCCGCGTACCCAGGTCGCGGAGTCGGCGGAGAAGACGTTCTGCGACAGGCCGTCGACAACGGTGGGCTGCGCACACGCGGCCGGTGCCGCGGCGGAGACCGCCGGCGCGACCAGGGCGGCGAGACCGACACCGGTGACTGCGACGGTGCACATCGCGATGCGGCGCCAGGCAACGAAACCGAACGGAACGAACATGGCGGCTCCTCCAGCTCGTGGCCGACCCCGCCGAATGGCAACCGTCTCGGGCAAGCCGGACACATCGTACTGCCGGTACAACACGCTCAGGAAGGCCAACTCGGCTGGAAACGCGCCGCGGCGGGGTTGGCGCTCGCGCGGCGGCCAATGCCCTACGATCGCACCTATGTTCGAGCCGGAATGGGATGCGGGGCTCGACGACGCACAGCTGCACGCAGCCGCGCACACGGGCGGCCCGCTGGTCGTCCTGGCCGGCGCCGGCACGGGCAAGACGCGGACGTTGACGTCACGGGTGGCCCAACTCCTGGCGCACGGCGCCGACCCTGACCGCGTACTGCTGCTGACTTTCACCCGGCGGGCGGCGGCCGACATGCTGGCCCGAGCCGCGCTGCTGTGCGGTGACCGACGGGCGGCGGGCCGGTTGTGGGGCGGCACCTTCCATGCCGTGGCGCACCGGCTGATCAGCCTGCACGCCGAGGCCCTTGGCCTGCCGGCCGGGTTGTCGGTGCTCGACCAGTCCGATGCGCGCGACCTCATGGACCTCCTGCGTCACGATCACGGCCTGTCCAGCGCGAGCCCCGGCAGCGCCCGCGAGCGGTTTCCGCGGGCCGACACCCTCGTCGATGCCTATTCGCGGGCGGTCAACACCGGCCAGCCCGCGCGCGCCGTGATCGCCGCGGAGTTCCCGTGGTGCGAACCGCACACCGACAAGATTCTCGACCTGTTCCGCGCCTACATCGCGCGCAAACGAACCGGCGGGCTGCTCGACTTCGACGACCTGCTGCTCGCGTGGCGCAGCCTGCTCACCGACGCGACTCTCGGGCCGACGCTGACGAACCGGTGGGATCACGTGCTCGTCGACGAGTACCAGGACGTCAATCAGGTGCAGGTCGACATCGTGCGACTGCTGCGCCCCGACGGCGCCGGCCTGACCGTGGTGGGCGACGACGCGCAGGCCATCTACGGGTTCCGAGGTGCGAACGCCGCACACCTCACCGACCTGGCGAGCACGCTGCCCGGCGTGTCGGTGGTGCGGCTCGAACGCAACTTCCGCTCGCGCCAACCACTTCTCGATCTGGCCAACGAGGTGCGTCCAGGCGAGCTGGCCCTCCGGCTGTACTCGGATCGTCCTGACGGCCCGCGGCCGCGGCTCGTGCGCTGCTACGACGCCGCCGGCGAGGCCCGGCTGGTCGCCGACGCCGTCCTGGACGCGGTCGAAGGCGGGCGACGGCTGCGCGATCAGGCGGTGCTGATGCGCGCCGGGCATCACAGCGATCTGCTCGAGGTCGAACTGACTGCGCGCCGCGTTCCGTTCGTCAAGTTCGGCGGGCTGAAGTTCTTGGAGGCAGCGCACGTCAAAGACTTCGTCGCGGGCCTGCGGTTACTCGACAACCCGGCCGACGAGATCGCCTGGTACCGACTGCTGCGCCTGCACGACACCATCGGCCCGGCCCGGGCCCGTGATCTGCTCGCCGTACTCCGGCCCGGCGACGGAGATGCCGAGTCGCGCAACGCCGACACCGTCGCCGCGGCACCGGCCACTGCCCGGGTGAAGCTGACCGCGACCCTCACCGGCCTGGGCACCGCACGCAGCGGGCGGGCCACGGCCGATCGCGCGGCGGCAGTGGTCGCAATGCTGCGTCCGCTACTCGTGCGCCGCTATCCCGACCACCCCGTCCGGTTGGACGACCTGGACCGCCTGGTCAGCGCCGCTGCCGAAGCGCCCACGCTGGCCGAGTACGTGGCGGGCCTGACCCTCGACCCGCCCGCCGCCACCAGCGACCTCGCCGGACCGCCGCATCTGGACGACGACTACCTCACGCTCAGCACCGTGCACTCGGCCAAGGGCCTGGAGTGGGATTCGGTGCACGTGATCGGCCTGGTCGACGGAGCGTTCCCCTCCGACATGGCGCTCACCACCGAGAGCGGCCTGATCGAGGAGCAGCGCCTGTTCTACGTCGCACTCACTCGCGCCCGCGACCAACTCACGCTCTACACGCCGCTGCGCATGCCCTACCAGCGCTACTCACACAGCGACCGGCACAGCCTCGCCCCGGCCAGCCGCTTCCTCACCGATGACGTGCTGGCCACCCTCGACATCCACGAGGCCGACCCACCTGCGCCCCGGCGCACGCCGAAAAGCACAGCGGCGCGGGTCGCGTTGCCGACGCTCGACGACCTCTGGGCCTAATCAATCCGGCGCACCGACGCGTGATTTGTTTGGGTCATTTGCCTGATCTCAACCGCGTCATGGTCACCTGATACTCCCTGCACCCGAGGTGACAGGAGTACCGCCATGACCGATCCGCGTCCATCGGACAACGACGAGCGGCATCTGGCGAAACCCCAACCGGAATCGGCTGATTCAGCGGACGCGACGGACGCCGAACAGTCGAGCACGGCGGGCGCCCACAACGGCCGCGAACCGCGCGGCTACGAACCCGTCTGACTCACCGAACAGCCTGCCTGAAATGGAGCGCACATGAGACGACCGCACCGACGGTCACGCGTGGCACTCGCGATGGTCGCCGCAGTTGCGATGTTTGCACCGACGAGTGCGACAGCGATCGCCCCTGCCGCACCGACTCCCGAACCCGCCGGCGCGAAACCGCTACCGGCCAGTGCGTCGCCGGCGAAGAAGATCACACTGATCACCGGCGACCAGGTGAGCGTCGGCCTCGGCCGCGATGGCAAGCCGATGGTGCAGAACGTCAAGCCGGCCCCGCGCCCGGGCCAGGCCCAGGTCGCGTTTCAGACGATAGGCAACGGCAAAAGCCTGTACGTGGTGCCCGCTGATGCCACTGCGCTGATCGCCGACCACCGGCTGGACCTGGGATTGTTCGACGTCGCATACCTCGCCGCGAACGGCTATACCGACGACGCCGCGAAGCAGCTCCCCGTCATCGTCCAATACCCGGCCGCCACCAAGCCCGCGGCGCTGGCGGCGCAGGCCGAGGCGCTGCCGGCCAGCACTCCGACGCACACCCTCGGCAGCATTCACGCTGCCGCGGTGGCAATCGACAAGACCCGGGTCAACGCATTCTGGGCCGCGATCGTCGGCCAGCCGGCCCGTTCGACATCGACGCAGCCGAAGATCTGGCTCGATCGCAAGGTGCACGCCAGCGTCGACCAGAGCGTCGAGCAGATCGGCGCGCCGATCGCGTGGGCCGCCGGGCTCGACGGCACCGGCATCACAGTCGCGATCCTCGACACGGGCATCGACCCCACCCATCAGGACTTCGCCGGCAAGATCACCGACCAGCAGAACTTCACCGACGACGCCGACACGGTCGACCACTACGGCCACGGCACGCACGTGGCGTCGATCATCGCCGGAACGGGCGCCGCATCGAACGGCAAGTACACGGGAGCCGCACCCGGCGCGAAGCTGATGATCGGCAAGGTGATCAACGAGCACAACGCCGGCGCGGAGTCGTGGATCATCGCCGGGATGGAGTGGGCCGCCGAGCATCACGCCCGCATCGTCAACATGAGCCTCGGCGGTAACCCGACCGATGGCACCGACCCGATGAGCGAAGCGCTCGATGAGCTGAGCGCGCAGTACGGCACGCTGTTCGTGGTGGCGGCGGGCAACAATGGCACCGATGCTCAGAACATCACGACACCCGGCGCAGCCAGCGACGCATTGACCGTGTCTGCGGTGGACAAGTCCGATGCAATGGCGTCGTTCTCCAGTCGCGGCCCACGCGCCGGTGACCGCGCGCTGAAGCCGGATCTCGCCGCACCCGGCGTCGACATCACCGCCGCCCGGGCCGCCGGCACGTCGCTCGGCGATCCGGTGAACGACTACTACACAAAGCTGTCCGGGACCTCGATGGCCACGCCGCACGTTGCCGGTGCCGCCGCGATTCTCGCCGAGCAGCACCCGGACTGGACCGGATCGCAGCTCAAGGCCGCCTTGATGAGCACCGCGAAGGACGACGGCTTCACCGCCTTCGAGCAGGGCAGCGGACGCGTCGACGTGGCCCGAGCCTTCAGCCAGGGCGTCTACGCGAACGGCAGCGTCGACTTCGGCCAGGTGGCCTACCCGCAGAACACCCTTATCAGCAAGGCGATTACCTACACCAACGACACCGACCAGGCTGTCACGCTCACCCTGAAGCCGAGCCTGCGCGCCTTTACCGGCGAGGCGGCGCCGGCCGGCATGCTCACCGTCGACCACGGCTCGGTCGTCGTCCCCGCGCACGGCACGGCGTCGGTCACGGCCACGCTCGATCCGGCCAAGGGACTCGGCAACGGCTCGCACGAGGGCGCGGTGCGCGCCGCCGATGCCAGCGGGTCGATCCAGGTCACCACCGCGATCGGCGCCTACGACGAACCCGCGACCGCGACCCTGACCCTCGACACGAAGCCGCCCGCCGGAGCCACCCAGGTGCGGATCGGCAGCGCGCTCGTCATTCGGACGGACGGTCGTGAGGATCTCGACGACGGGCCGAGCTACATCGCCGGCGGTTCCGGCACGGCATCGCTCGCCGACGGGTCCTATGCGGTGACCACCAGCGTCAGCTGGAAGGACGCGGCCGGGGAGTGGAACTACGCCCTGCCGATCGCCCCGCAGGTCGATCTGACGAAGGACACCACCGTCACGTTCGATTTGACCCAGGCCAAGAAGATCACCGTCCAGACACCGAAGCCCACGCAGACCTACGACTCGTGGTTCGGCTTCCAACGCCTCGCGGTACGGCCATGGCAGATCAACGAGTCGGTGCACGCGCAGTATCGTGCGCAGAACTACTGGGCGCTGCCCACCGGCAAGGTCACGCAGGGCACGCTGCGCTTTTACGACCAGCACCTGATGGGCGCCCCGCCGGTCAGCATGTCGACGACCGGCACTGCAGGCGTCGCGCTGCACCCGCAATATCAGAGCCTCGACCCGCAATACCCGAAACTGGCCGGGCGCCGTCAGCTTCCCCTTGTGTACGCGGGGCATGGCCTGCCCGCTGACTTCGCGGGTAAGGACGTTCACGGCAAGCTCGTCCTGCTCTCGCTGGACGACATCTGCTCAGACTCGTGCTCCGGGAACGCCCTCGACCGCGTTCAGAACGCGGCGACCGGCGGCGCCGCGGGCGTCCTTGCCTTCAGCGCAACGGGCCGCGCGTTCCTCGATCCGGTTGGATTCTGGCCGACCTACCCCGTACCGACGATGAGCATTCCGGCCGCGGAGGGCGCGATGCTCGTCAGCGAACTCGAACACCAGAAGGTGACGATCAAGGTCGACGGCGCGTCAACGAGTCCGTACTCGTACTCGTTGAAGTTCTACAACGACGGCCAGATCGCGAGCGATCAGAATCATGTGGTCGGACCACACGACGTCTACCAGATCGACAACCAGATCCATGCCGACCAGCCGGCCCAGGCCACAGAGGTGTGGACGGCCTACCGGGCGGGCGACATGACGAACAGCAACGACAGTGTCGCGCTGACCTCGTCCGTTCCGCAGGCTCGCACCGAGTACGACGGCCCACTGGACTCGACCTTGCTCTGGCAGCGCCAAATCGCCTACAGCTACGGCCCGGGCGAGGAATCGATCGACATCTTCGACAAGGCGGGCAAGCGATCCGAGCCGTGGGGTCAACAGCCCCTCGTTCCCGGTGCCGGCCGGTTCTCCAGCAAGGTGCGAACGCTCGGCAATGCGGTGCCCGCCTTCGGTCTTGACACAACCCTGTGCCAGGCGTGCCGCACGGTCGACACGTTCACCCCGATGTCCGTTCTCACCGACGGCCAGCCGAATCATGAGAGCAGTGAATCGTGGTATCCGGTGCAGGACGCCAATGGAAATATCAGCAGTCCGGACGAGGTGCACCTCTACCGGGCCGACGGTCAGGAAGTCCCACTGGTAGTCGACAAGCGCGAACTCGGGTGCGTGCTCATCATTTGCCTGTATTTCGTGGCGCCGACGTACACCTTGACTGCCGACTCGTCTACGTACCGGCTCGTCGAACACCATCCCACGCCATTCCCCGACCAACGCTATGCCGGCGCCGTCGACACGGCGTGGACCTTCACGTCGAAGCGAGCGACCGGAACAGCGCCGACCGACTACAACTGCTGGGGCCAACTGTTGGCCCTTGACACGACCCTCCCCTGCCGGGCAGAACACCTGCTCTACCTGGGATATGACTTCGACCTCGGCATGGACAACACCGTTCCGGCTGGCACGTCGCACCCGATCACGATCACCGGTTACCACAATGTCGAGGTGACACCGGAGCCTGCGGTCACCGCCGTGAAGTTGTCGGTGACGTTCGACAACGGCGGCCATTGGCACAACGTGTCGACGTCGCCGGTCGGCGGCAACAAGTACACGGCCACCATCGATACGCCGGCGTATGGAAAGACCGACGGCACGGTGGGCATCCGGACACAGGGCAAGGACGCCGAGGGCAACACGATCGACCAGACCGTGTATCACGCCTTCGGGGTGAGCGCCGGCTAGAACGGGCTACCTCTTGATCATCTCTGCTTTCGCCGCGGCGGATGGCGACTTCGGCAAAGATGATCAAGAGGTTTTGCCAGGCGATCCGTAAACACTGACCTGAACCGAAACCGTGACGTCCGTTGTCCGCGGCAGGAGGTTCACGCGAGCCGCCAGGGCATCCACGCCAAGGTGGATCGCGCTCGGCCCCATCCCGACCAACGCCGCGACGTCGCGACGGTCCAGCGACAACTGGTAGGCGAGCGTCTGCGTGTCGAGATGGCGGAAACGGTCGAACGTGGCGGCGTGACGCTGCGCCTTCTGCGGATCGACCGTGATCATGCCGAGCGGTTCGATAAGTTCTCGCAGATGCGCCGGCGTCGGTGACGCCGTGATGAGCACCCCGTCCGGCCTGAGAATGCGCTCGATCTCGGCGGCGTTGCGGGGGGCGAACACATTGCTCACCGTGCTCGCCGATCCGCTGGCAAGGGGCAGTCGCTGCCATGCGTCCGCACCGAGCGCCGCAGCGCGGGGATGCGCGCGGGCCGCGCGGCGCAGCGCCGGTGCCGACAGATCGACGCAGATTCCCGCGCGATGCGGCAGCCGGTCGAGCATTGCGGCGAGGTAATACCCGGTACCACCGGCCACGTCGACGACAACGCCGCCGCCGGTTACGTCGTGCCGTACCGAGAGCCAGGCGATGCGTTCGGCGATCGGGCGGTAGTGGCCGCGGGCCAGGAACTGCGCGCGGGCGATCACCATCGCGGCCGTGTCCGCCGTGCCCGGGTGCCGTCCCCCGGTCAGATTCACGTAGCCCTGCCGAGCGAGGTCGAAGCCGTGGTGGGCCCGGCAGACCAGGCGACCTCCATCGAGCCACAACGAGCCCTGGCACGCCGGGCATCGCAAATATGGCTGAATCGCACTGATTGGGCGGGTAGCAGAAATAGGGCAGGCAGGGTCATGGATACGCATAGCGCGGTCCCGTCAGGTCGAAGCGAATGACCTTGCGGCGGCGGCACGTCTGCACAGCGCAGCGCCTTGTTGGCTCGCGTCAGAGGCCGGATTCGGCTACCAGCCGACCGGCGGAGTGCACCGCCTCAGGCGGTGCGCGGACGCTTCGTATGCGCGAATCCCATGCCGCAACCGTACCGGTGGCATCGGACCGGCAGCCAGCGATTTGGTCGACGCGGCTGCGGTGCGGTGAGACCATGTTCGCGCTGAGTCCTGCCGAAGCCGGGCACGACCCGGCATGGGGGGAATGTCTTGGCCGAAGCGAGAAGCACTCTTCGTCGAGTCGCGCCGCGCACAGTTGATCGTCGCTGGTGGTTCGTCGGGTGCGCAATCGCCGTCTTCGCCGTCTTCGTGTGGGGTGGCTACGCGATGCACTGGCGCTGGACCGGACTGTCGGACTCGGTGACGTTCTGGGACTGGATGCAGGCCCTCGCCCTACCCGTCGCGATCGGCGCCACGCCCTTGCTGCTGCAGCACCGTCGACGTCTTACACGACGGCACCGCGCCGTGCTGGCCACAACGCTGTTCGCGTTCGCCGCCCTCGTGTTCGCCGGCTACCTCGTGCCGATGTCCTGGACCGGCTTCACCGGGAACACCTTGTGGGACTGGCTCGAACTGATCCTGCTGCCGCTGGCCGTGGCCACCGCATCCTTCTGGGCGAACTACGGACAACTGCGCCGCCCACACCTCACCGCGGCGGCGCTCGGCACCGTTGCGTTCCTCGTTCTCGTCGTGCTCGGCTACCTGGAGCCGTTGACGTGGACGGGTTTTCGCGGCAACACGGCATGGGACTGGATCAAGCTGCTGCTACTGCCAGTGCTCGTCCCGACCGTGCTGCTGCCGCTGGCCACCGAGCATCTCAACCAGCGCCTCGCGCCTCCCGCGTCCGGAGCAGATCGCGCAGACCGATCGGGCAGCTGATGTTAAGTGCTGGTGACACGACCGCCCGCGCACTCTACTCTGAGTAGTCATCCGCCACCCGGGGAGGGGTCGTCGATGACACAGCCATTTGTACGAGCCAACGTGTGGAGCCTCGCCAAGGACGACGCGATCGTCACCGCATACGCCGATGCGGTCGCGGTCGTGCAGGCCAAGCCGGCGACCGACCCGACCAGTTGGGCCTACCAGGCCGCGATCCACGGAACGTACGCAACGTCGCCGCTTGCACAGTGGAACCAGTGCCGCCACGGCACCTGGTATTTCGTGTCGTGGCACCGCATGTACCTCTACTACTTCGAGCGGATCGTCCGGGCGCAGGTCATCGCAAACGGCGGGCCGAGCAACTGGTCGCTGCCGTACTGGGACTACGACGGTGGCGGCGAGGAGAACACCCTGCCGATCGCGTTTCGCGATCCGACCTACCCGGACGGCACTCCCAACCCGCTCTACGTCGACCAGCGCAACCCCGGCATCAACGCCGGCGCCGGGCTGCCGCCGTCGATCACCTCACCGGCGTTCGCGCTGAGCCGGCCCACCTACACCGGCGACAGCGAATTCGGCGGCGGCATCACGTCACCACTGGGACAGTTCTGGAGCCAGACCGGGCGCCTGGAGCAGACACCGCACAACGACGTGCATGTCGCGATCGGCGGGCTGATGGGCGATCCGGACACCGCCGCACAAGATCCGATCTTCTGGTTGCACCATGCGAACATCGACCGGCTGTGGTGGCTGTGGCAGCAGAGTCACAGCGACCCGCCCGATGCATCCTGGACCGGCCAGTCGTTCGGCTTCATGGACGTGGGCGGCGTGCCGGCGTCGCTCACCGCCGCGGGAGTCGAAGACACCGCCGGGCAGCTCGGCTACACCTACGACCAGACGGTGACCGGACTCCCACGCCCGCCCAAGAGGAAGGAGCGCTTGCCCGTGAAGTGGCCCGAACCCTGGCCCGAGCGTCCGGACGACCGGCAGTTGGCGGCCGGCGCGGCACGCGACCGTGGCAAGCAACCGGTGCGTCATCTGGTCGGCGCGACCGCGCAACCGGTCCGCCTCGTCGGTGAGACGGCACGCGTGCCCGTCGCAATCGACGTGCGAGCCGCGCAGTCGCTGGCCGCCGACCCGCACGCAACCGACCACCAGCACCGCGCGTTCCTCGACGTCGAGGACATCGAGGCGGAGCGAAATCCCGGCACGATCTACGGCATCTACGTCAATCTGCCCGACGATCCCACCGCCGCCGACCTCGCCGGACACCACGTCGGCAACGTCTCGCTGTTCGGCGTCGAGCGCGCACGCAATCCACGAGGGGACGAGCACGCGCACAGCCTGCGCATCTCGATCGACATCACCGATCTGCTCGACCGGCTCGCCGCCGAAGGAACCTGGCAGGACGGCCGGCGGCTGGACGCGACCTTCCGGCCGATCTCCCTCGAGCCACCCGGTGGCCCGGCGGACTTCGTCCGGACGGTCACCGGCACGGCGCATCCCGAAGCGCCGATCACGATCGGGCGCGTCAGCGTTCACTTCGCCTGATGGCTCTCGCCGCCGCGATCGCCCGACCGCGGCAGGTCGATCTACGGCAGCTGCTGCTGCGCCGTCCGGAACTCGGCGCAGGGGCGGTCGTGGCCGCTGCCTGGGTCGCGCTGCTGGTGTTTGATGCGCACGGCCAGTCGGCCATGCCGGACATGGCGGTGCCGGCGGGTCACGTGTGGTCGCACGTTGCGGACGGCCTGCCGTACTGGGCATTGATGAGCATCGCGATGATGGGCCCGGCCGCCCTGGCCGGTGTTCGGCACACCGGCTTGAACAGCCTGCGCTGGCGGCGGCGCCGCGCGATGGCCGAGTTCGCGACAACATACCTTGCGGTATGGATGGCCTTCGGCGTCGTGGTGCTAGCGGCGGACGGCCTCTTGGGCATGCACGGATCAGCGGCACTCGCCGTCGTCCTGACCGCCGCAGCGATGTGGCAGTTGAGTCCGCTAAAACGTCGCTGGTTGCGCGATTGCCATCGCAGTGTGCCGCTTCCACCCAGTGGCTTGGCGGCCGATCGAGGCGCGCTGCGCTTCGGCCTGCGCAACGGCCGGGCGTGCCTCGGCTCATGCTGGTGCCTGATGTGCGTCATGACCGTGGCGCCCGGGGCACCCGGGGCGCACATATTCTGGGCCGTCGCGCTGGCCGGCTTCAGCACGACGGAACGGTTGCTGCAGCGTCCCGGCCGCGCTACCCGGCTTGGCGCAGCAGCCCTCATCGTCGCCGCCGTGGGCGCGTCGCTGGCGTAGCGCTGGGATTCTTCTTGATCATCTCTGCTGAATCGGCCACCCATCGCGGTTACAGCAGAGATGATCACGCGCCGCGCAGAGCGCCGCGGCTGCCTGTCGCGTTGAGGTGACCCCGATGCCGTAAGGGGTCCGGGTCGATATCAGCATCATGATCACCTGGGCTGCGGCCCCGGTACGCAATTCTGATGACGGCCTTTGCGTTACGGCACGGGGGAAAGACTTCTTGATCATCTCTGCTGAATCGGCCACCCATCGCGGTTACAGCAGAGATGATCATGATGGATGGGGGCTAGCAGGACGGGGGCTAGCAGGACGGGGGCTAGCAGGACGGGGGCTAGCAGGACGGGGGCTAGCAGGGCGGGGGCTAGCAGGGCGGGCGCCAGGGGTCAGTGGTCGCTTGCGAAGGCAGCGTCGAACGAGGCGACCGGCGGCTCGATCGCGGCCATCCGGCGGATGAATGCGAGCGCATCGGGTGCGCCGGCCAACCGATCCATGCCGGCGTCCTCCCACTCTATGGAGATCGGGCCGTCGTAACCGATCGAGTTGAGCATGCGAAAGCATGGCTCCCACGGCACGTCACCGTGACCGGTCGAGACGAAGTCCCAGCCGCGGCGCGGATCACCCCACGGCAGGTGCGAGCCGAGCCGGGTATTGCGGCCGTTGAACTGCTTCTTCGAATCCTTGCAGTCGACGTGGTAGATGCGCTCGCGGAAGTCCCAGAGGAACGCGAGCGGATCGAGGTCCTGCCAGACGAAGTGCGACGGGTCGAAGTTCAGCCCGAACGCCGGCCGTTGCCCGATCGAGTCGAGAGTGCGCGCCGTTGTCCAGTAGTCATAGGCGATTTCGCTCGGGTGCACCTCGTGGGCGAAGCGCACGCCCACTTCGTCGAACGCGTCGAGGATGGGGTTCCACCGCTCGGCGAAATCCTCGTAGCCGCGCGAGATCATCGAGTCGGGGGTGGGCGGGAACATCGCCAGCGAGTACCAGATGGACGACCCGGTGAAGCCGACCACCGTCGATACGCCAAGCAGCGAAGCCGCCCGCGCAGTGTCCTTCATCCGCTGCGCGGCCCGCTGCCGTACGCCCTCGGCCGACCCGTCGCCCCAGATGTCGGCGGGCAACATCGCCCGGTGCCGATCGTCGATCGGGTGATCGCAGACTGCCTGCCCTACAAGGTGATTCGAGATCGCGAACACCTGCAGCCCGTGCTGTGCCAGGATCGCGCGCCGACCGTCCACATAGGACGGATCGGCCAGCGCCTGTTCGACGTCGAAATGGTCGCCCCAACAAGCGATCTCGAGCCCGTCGTAGCCCCATCCGGCGGCGAGCCGGCAGACCTCCTCGAAGGGCAGGTCGGCCCACTGGCCCGTGAACAGTGTGATCGGCCGGGGCATGTCAGCTCTCCTGCGCCGCGTCGACGTCGGTCCAGTTGCCGCCCGAACGCACGACGGCGTCCAGCACCAGCTGAACGTTCAGCGCGTCGGCGAACGACGGGCGCGGCTCGGTGCCCGTCGCGATCGCGTCGATGAGATCACGCGACTGGTTGGTGAACGCGTGCTCGTACCCGAGTAGATGGCCCGGCGGCCACCATGCGCCGACGTATGGATGATCGGGTTCGGTGGCCAGAATGCGCGTGAAGCCTCGCTCCGCACTGGGCCGCGACCCGTCGTAGTACTCGAGTTCGTTGAGGCGTTCCATGTCGAACGCGAGCGAGCCGTCGGATCCGTTGATCTCGATGCGCAGCGCGTTCTTGCGACCGGTGGCGAACCGGGTCGCCTCGAACGTCGCCAGTGCGCCGCCGGACATCCGGGCCACGAACGCCGCGGCGTCGTCGACCGTCACCGCGCCCGTGCCGGAGCCGGAGGCCAGCGGACGCTCGCGCACGAACGTCTCGGTCAGCCCGCTCACGCCGAGGATCTGCTCACCGGTCACGTACTGCACCATGTCGACGATGTGCGACGCGATGTCGCCGAGCGCACCGAGGCCGGTTCGCTCGACCTGCATCCGCCAGGTCAGCGGCGCCTTGGGGTCGGCCAGCCAGTCCTGCAGGTACACCGCGCGAACATGGCGAATCTGCCCCACCCGCCCGTCGGCCACGAGACGGGCGAGCAGCCCGACGGCCGGCACCCGCCGGTAGCTGTAGCCGCACATGCTGCGGACGCCGGACGCGGCGGCCGTCAACGCAGCAGCGGTCATCGTCCGCGCTTCGTCGACGGTGTTGGCCAGCGGCTTCTCACACAGCACGTGCTTGCCCGCCTGCAGTGCGGCAACGGCGATGTCGGCGTGGCTGTCGCCCGGCGTGCAGATGTCGATGAGGTCGATGTCGTCGCGCTCGATCAGCACCCGCCAGTCCGTCTCGTAGGAATCCCACCCGAGCTTGGCCGCGGCGGCCGCGGAACGTCCGGAATCGTGCCCGCACAACGCGGTCATCCGGGCCTGAATCGGCAGGTCGAAGAACCGGTTGACCACCCGCCAGGCCTGCGAGTGCGCACGACCCATGAAGGCATGGCCGACCATGCCAATCCGCAACTCGTTCATCGGACTCCTCTCATGCGTTCCGGAAGATGACCTCGCTCGCCAGCTTGCCCGCGCCGATGACGCCGGCCTGCCCGCCCAGCTCCGACAGCACGATCGGCAGGTTGCCGGTCGCGAGTGGGAGCGAACGACCGTACACAGCCGCGCGCACCTCGGCGAGCAGCCGATGCCCGAGCTGCGCGAGCCGCCCGCCGATCACGATCATCGACGGGTTGGCGAAACTGACCAGCCCGGCGAGCACCGTACCCAGGCGTCGCCCGCCGTCGCGGATCAGCGCCATGCTCGCCGGGTCGCCGGCCGCCGCCGCGTCGCCGACGTCGAGGGCGTCGAGAGATCCGTGTGCGGCCAGCCGCTCGGCGAGCAGGGCCGACTCGCCCGCTCGCGCAGCCGCCAGAGCGTCGCGCACCAGAGCCGTGCCGCCGAACATCGCCTCGAGGCAGCCGACGTTTCCGCACAGGCACACGGGCCCGTTCGCGTCGGCCTGAATGTGCCCGATGTCGCCGGCGCTGCCGTCATTGCCTCGATAGACGTCACCGCCCAGGTGCACGCCGCAACCGATGCCGCTGCCGAGCTTGATGTACAGGAAGTCGGCCACGGAGCGGGCCACCCCGCGATACCCCTCGCCGATCGCCATGATGTTGACGTCATTGTCGACGACGACCGGGCAGCGCTGCTCGCGCGCCAGCAGATCGCGCACCCCGAAGCCGTCCCATCCGGGCATCAGCGGCGGCGCGACCGGCACGCCGTCGCGGAAGCGCACCGGCCCCGGCAGGCCGAGCCCCACACCGTCCAGCCTCGAGTCGCCGAGCTTGTCGAGCAATTCGCTGATCCGGCCGAGCACTGGACGCGGACCGTCGCGCACGTCGATGGGTTCCTCGACCTGCCCGACGATCTCGAGCCGGCCGTCAAGCACGGCGACCCGCACGGACGTCGCGCCCAGGTCGGCGGCGCCGAAGCGCAGCTGCGGCTCGAGCTCGACCAGGGTCGAGCGCCGCCCGCCACGCGAGGGCGCCGGGCCCGCCTCGATCACCCGCCCCGCAGCGACGAGCCGGGGCAGTTCGGCGAGCAGCCGGGCCCGGGGCACGGCCAGCCGGTCGGCCAGCTCGGCCCGCGACATCGGGCCGTTGTCGCGCAGCAGGCACAGCACCTGGTGCGGGAGGGCGTTCATCATTCGACGGTGCGGGCAAATGGGTCCCAGTCCGCCGGCAGCGGTTCGGGCACCGGAAAGGCCGTGTTCACCGAGACAAACTCGGCACGCTGCGCCGAATCGGCGATGGCGCTCATGACGTCGACGACGTGCAATGCCCCTTCCCCGCTTGCCCGGTGCGGGCGCGCGGTACGGATAGCGCGAGCGAGGTCGAGCACGCCCAGGCCGCGGCCCACCGTGGTGCCCGACTCGGGCACGGGCGTCCACTCCTTCGCATGGGACCGGCGAAGGCGCGACTGCCCGCTGAAGCTGTTCGGGTCGGGTACGGCGAGCGTGGCGTCGGTGCCCGTGATCTCGACGAAGCCCTGGCGGACGAGCGGTGAGTCGAAGCTGAAGACACTCGTCGCGGACGGTCCGGATTCGAAGTCCAGCAACGCGGACACATGCGTCGGCACGGTGACCGCGAATCGCGTGCCGGCGCGCGGCCCGGCGCCGATCACACGTTCGGACCGCGCCATCCGGCCCATGGCCGCGACGCGCGCGACCGGCCCGAACGCGGCGGCGAGCGCGGTCAGGTAGTAGGGGCCCATGTCGAACAGCGGGCCGCCGCCGGCCTGGAACAGGAACTCCGGTGCCGGATGCCACGAGTGCGGGCCCGGACCCTGCAGCAGGGTGACGGCGCTCAGCGGCGTACCGATGTCGCCCCGCGCGATCAGCCGGTACGCCGATTGCAGGCCGGCGCCGAGGAACGTGTCGGGCGCGGATGCGACGCGCACGCCGGCCTCCTCGGCGTCGGCCAGCAACTGCGCGCCGCTGACCGGGTCGAGAGCCATCGGCTTCTCGCTGTACACGTGTTTGCCCGCCGCGATGGCCGCAGCACCGACCTCGACGTGCGCCGCCGGCACGGTCAGGTTGACGACGATCTCGATGTCGGGATGGCCGATCACTGAGTCGAGATTGCCCGCGGACGGAACGTCGTACTGCTCGGCGACGGACTTGGCCCGATCGACGTCCAGGTCGGCGCAGGCCAGCACCGCCACGTCGGGAAAGCTGTGCAGGTTGGCCAGGTACGGATGGCTGATCGTGCCGCACCCGACAACGCCGACGCCGACCGGCATCAACGCATCCCGTTCAGGTACGCGACCGACTCGGCCAGTGCGGCGAACACGTCGGTGGCGCACTCGTCCAACTCGACGATGCGCCCGGCGCTGGACGGCGCCGCCGCCAGGATCTCGGGCATCGGCAGCGTGCCGGCACCGACCGCAGTCATCGGCTCGCCTGACCGGGCCGGGCCGTCCTTGACGTGCAGGTGGTGCACCCGCTCGCCGAGTTGTTTCAGCAGCGCGGGAACGTCAATGCCGGCAGTCGCCGCCCAGTAGACGTCGACCTCCCAGAACACCTGCGGCGTGGTCGCGTCGACGAGAACGTCGTACGCGCACCGCCCATCGGGCAGGGTGGCGAACTCCCACCAGTGGTTGTGGTACCCGAGGCGCAGCCCGCGCCCGGCTGCCCATGCTGCCGCTTCGCTCAGGCGCTGCGCCGTGCGTTTCACACCGTCCGCGTCGGCGAACTCCGCGGCCGGGACCGCCGCGACGATCAGCGATTCCGTGCCCAGCACGTGCGCGGCGTCGGCGAGTTCGTCGCGATGATCGCCCAGCACCGGTGCGTGCGTGGTGGGCACGGTCAGGCCCAGATCGTCGGCCACCGCCCGGAATCCGGCCGGATCGTGCTGCGGCTGAAACGGCTCGACCGAGGCGAAGCCGATCTCGGCGAGCCGGCGCAGCACGGCGTCGCGGTCGGCGCGGATCTGGTCCCGGACGGAGTACAGCTGGACGCCGAGTGAACGCATGGGGCACAGCCTAGAGACGTATTGCTGATCCGTTCAATAGTTTCGTCGATACCGTCAAAAGCGCCTGCGTGGACGCCCTCGCGCCTTGGGTTGAGCCGGCCAACCCGGCGCTCTGTGGTGGGTGGGCAGTTTGGCGGTGGGACTCCCATCAGGCGGCTTTGATCATCTCTGCTGACTCCGCCACCACTCGCGGCTTCGACAGAGATGATCAAGGCGCGCAGGCCCAGCGCGGACGCCGAGCACGGTGCCGGCCGGCAACGATCTGGCAGCTGTCGGAGTAGTCGGCGCCCACGGCTTGGCCACCGCCGGCCCTCCCGCCTCGGGTCGGCCCACCTCATATTCGGCGCTGGTCGCAGACCGTTTCGCTCCCCGACTTCGGCTCCTTCCGCAGGTAGGGTCGCGCTATTAGGGGAGGTGGCCATGCAGCCGACTGGTGCCCTATATCCGGCGAGCTTCGTCTTCGATCCGCCCACCCGCGTCGCGCGCTGGCGCCCCCTGGTGAACTGGCTGCTGGCGATTCCGCATCTGCTGATCCTCGGGGCGCTTCGTTATGCGGCGCAGGTGCTGGCCCTGGTGTGCTGGTTCATCATTCTGTTCACCGGCCGGCTGCCCCGCGAGCTGGCGAACTTCCAGGTGATGTACCTGCGCTATTACGTGCGCACCGGCGTATTCACCGCATTCATGTGCGAGGAATATCCACCATTCAGTTTCGCCATGACCGGCGCCGACCCCGGAGGCGATGCGCGGGTGCGCGTCGACATTGCTCCACAACTCGAACAGCGCAACCGCCTCACCGTCGGATTCCGGTTCATCCTGGTGATTCCGCAGTTGTTCATGCTCGCGATCCTGGCGATCGCCGACTGGTTCGTGCTGCTGTTCGCGTTCTTCGCGGTGCTGTTCATCGGGCGCTGGCCTGAAGGGCTTCGCAACTTCGCCCTGGGCGTGATCCGGTGGTGGTTGCGGGTCGAGGCCTACCTGTTGCTGCTCACCGACGACTACCCACCGTTCACCCTCGCCTGAGCCGCTGGACCCAACCGCCCGCGGCGCTTACTGCCCGAAGCCCGGTGGGAGCACGGCGGCGTCTGCATCGGATTCCGACGGCCAAACGGCATCCATCGACTGCATCAGCTGCTCGATCGCCTCGCTGCTGCTGATGACCAGCATCGGCGGCAGGTATGAGGCGGCGCGGCGGCGGGCCGCCTCCAGCAGCGGCGTGAGGCCGGCGGCGTCGACGCAGACCACGTCGCCCAGATCGATCTCGACCGGCACGCGGATCAGGATCTCGAGGCTGGCCAGGACACGGCAGAGATCCGGAGCCGCCGCTGCATCGAGTTCGCCGCCGATGTCGAGGCGAGCCTCGGTGTGGGACAGATGCAGGGCAATACGGTAGCGCCGATCAACGCTCGACACGGCACTTGGCTGATCTTCGAACACCACGGTCCGCTTCACCTGGCCCGGGCTCCACGCACGTGGGCTCGCGAGGGAAGCTGTCTCTTCAGCCGGTGCGCAGTGTAGCGACGCACGGGCGTGCACGCGCTCCGAAAAGGGCCCGCTGAATGATTGCGGCTCGCTCACGCGTCACCGTCGCCGAGCGACGGGCCGGCGGGCCCGGCCGCGGCCTCACTCGTATCGAGTTCTATAAGCCCGCGCCAGCCACCGGTCGGCTTGCCACGTTGCTCGATGAAGTCCTTGAACCGTTGAAGGTCATCGCTCACCCTGTGGCCGTCGAGTGACGCCGCGGCGCCGACCTTCTCGATGATGCCTTCCGGCTCCCACTCGACGATCACCACGATGCGCGTACGCGAAGCGTCCAGGGGCTCGAAGGTGACCAGTCCGGCGTTCGTCGGGCCCTCGAGGCTGCGCCAAGCGATGCGGTCGTCGGGTACCTGTTCGACGATCTCAGCCTCGAATTCGCGGTGAATGCCGCCGATCGAGGTCTTCCAGTGCAGATGCGTGTCGTCGCTCTGTTCGATCGAGACGACTCCGTGCATGAATTGCGGAAAGGATTCGAACTGCGTCCATTGGTTGTAGGCGACGTTGACCGGAACGTCAACGTCGACGGCATGCGTCACGCTGGCCATACCAGCTCCCTTCGGGCATCGGACGCCCAGTCAGCGGACGGCGAGCACGCTGTTGCAGCGAGTACCAGTGGAGAGCTTTCCCCGTACGGACCGACACCTAACCACACCGGTCAGATCGGACCTACCGGCTTTTCTCGTACCGACCTCAGTACCCGAACTCTTCGGCGCCGAGCGGGCTGCTGCTCGGCGTGCGATGGACGTACGCGGCTGCGGGGAACGAGAGCTCGCCGGCTTCGATCACGTCTCGCGCGATGTCGGCGATCTTGCGGTGCGTGTGCTGGCTTGCGACGCGAAGAAGGTCGAAGGCCTGCTGCCGCGTGGCAAGGTGGCGGGTCATGAGTATGCCGATGGCGACACCGATGTCGCGGTTGCTCGCCAATGCGTGTTCGAGGTTCGCGATGCGCTGAAGGCGCGCGGCACCGGTCAGTGCGAGAGCGCCATGGGCGGCCAGCACCAGCCCCGTAGCCTCGGCCAGCTCGTCAAAGACGTCCGCTGCAGTCGAGTAGAAGTTCAGCCCGGCGAAGACGCCGCCCGGCTCGACGCACATGCGAAACGACAGCATGCTCAACACGCCGGTCTCGGCGACCGCGCGGCGGGCGAACTCCGGCCAGCGCGTCTCAACGCGCAGATCACCGCTTCGAAGGACCGAATCTGCCTGCGCCGCAGCTACGCACGGACCGCTGGCCAGCTCGTACTGAATCTCGTCGACGCACACGGCCAGCTCGCTGGTAGCAGCGACCGTATGGAACTGGCCGCTGCGACTCTTCGTGACCGCAGCCGCATCGGCCGCATCGATCGCCTCGACGCCGGCTGCTGTGATCACGGCCAAGGCGTCGTCCTCGGTGAGATCTCCGGCGATCACGACTCCGACGCGCACGAACAGTTCAGCCAGCTCACGGAACTCCGGCATCTGGGGCTCCACTCGGTATCGGGCAGGTGCGAGTGAGTTTGCTCGGTACGACGCGTCGGCTAAGACCTTACAGCGTATGTAGGGGGCGCCGTTCTCGGATCGAGTCAGAGCGAAGGCTCTAGGCTTGACACTTCATTCGGGAATCGAGTTGCGGCAATGACAGACAAGGCTGAGGTATTGGCCCGGTTGGCCCGCGAGCTGGCCGTTCGCGACCGGCAGTTGCCGCTACCGCTTCGGTTATGTCATGCCTGCGCCGACATCCTGGACACCGACGGCGGGGCGATCACCCTCGCATACACCCACTCCGAGCGAGTCACCCTGTGCGCGACCGACGCCACGGCGGCCCGGCTCGAGGACCTTCAAGAAATACTCGGGCAGGGACCGGGAGCGGATGCCTTCACCTCCGGCGAGGCGGTGATCGCCACACTCGACCAGCAGGATCCGGAAGGACGCTGGGCTATGTTCGTCGACGCCGCTCATGCGGCACTCGGGTTCGCCGCCACGATGTTTGCCCTGCCAATACGGCCCGAAACCGAGGTCTTGGGGGTGCTGACGCTGTATCAGGTCACGCCGCGGCCACTGGCGCAGGACACGAGCGCAGCGCAGTTCCTCGCAGACGCCCTTGGTGCCGCGCTGATACGCGACCCGGACTCGCAAACTGAACTTTCCCCCGGCCCATGGGGTGCCCGCGCGCAGATCCACCAGGCCACCGGCATGGTGGTGGCCCAACTCAAGTTCAGCCTCGACGATGCACTCGCGCTATTGCGCGCGCATGCCTTTGCGCTCGACACGACACTGGAGGCCGTCGCCGCCGAGGTCGTATCGCGGCGACTGGATTTCAGCGACACCGACAGGGACGTGACCTCATGACACAACGGACAGCTGCACAGGTGCTTGCCGGTGCCACCGCCGCCCTGCTCCGCGAACACGACGTTACCGACGTACTTGCTCGCCTGATGCGGGATTGTGCCGAACTACTCTCGGCACAAGCCATCGGCCTGCTGATGGTCAACGGCCAGGGAGCCCTGGAATTACTCAGCTCGACGTCGCACCAGGTGGCCGAGTTGGAGACGTTCCAGATCCAGCACGACAGCGGCCCGTGCGTCGACGCGATTCAGACCGCGACGATCCTCTCCGTCACGGGCGAATCCGAGATCCGCGCGCGCTGGTCAGAGGTCGGGGCCGCGATCGTCGACGGCGGCTATCGCTCGGTCCTGGCCTATCCGATGCGTTGGCACGGCCACGTTCTCGGCGCGCTGAACGTCTATCGCGCCGACGCCGACCTCCGCGATGCCGAAACCGAGCTTCTCGGGCAGACCTTCGCCGATATCGCCACGATAGCGATCCTGCAGTCCACGGAAATGACCATTGACGACGTGAGCGGGCGCGTGCAACACGCTTTGCGAGCGCGCACAGTTATCGAGCAGGCCAAGGGCGTTCTCGCATACCGGCACCACGTCGACATGGGCACCGCCTACGAACTGCTCGTCGAGCGGACTGCCGCTGCGGGTTTGTCCCTCACCGCCGGCGCCGCCGAGGTGATCAGCGAAGCCCAGGAGCCAGGCGGCAGTTAACCGAGAGTGCGCGACAGGTGTGTTGCCAGTCGTTCGGTCGTCAGGTTGTCACTGCGATAACTCACGTATCCGTCCGGACGAATCAGGTGGCCAGCGCGGCCCGTGTCGGGCGCCGCTGCATCCAGGCCGCATGCGGCAGCGAAGCTGCCCTCGCCGTCGCGCCAGCTTGAACCGTACGCCAGCGTACGGTTCAGGTGGTGCCGTCCGTACTGCACCGCATTGATCAGGCCCGGCCGATGTATCAGCCGATCGGTGACCGGTTCCTTCGTGGTGGATTCATCGCCACTACATGGAGGACGCCATGACCATACGCACCAAGGCAGCAGTACTTGCCGCAGCGGCCACGCTGGCCATCGCCGGGCTCAGTGCGATCACCGCACAGGCCAATGCCACCGCCGCGTGCGGCAACAGCTCGCTCACGGTGTCGCACTCCGGCTCGCAGGGGGCAACCGGGCACAGCTCATTCGTGCTGCGATTCAAGAACACCAGCCACAGCACGTGTTCCATCTACGGCTACCCGGGCCTGGATGCGCTTAACGCGTCGGGGCACGTTCTCGCACACGCGAAGCGCACCATGCGCGGCTTCGCCGGAGGCGCCCACGTCTTGAAGACCGTCGTGCTGCCGCCCAACCACTGGGCATCGGCGAGCGTCGAGTGGATGAACTTCAATCCGGTCACCAGCGGTGCCTGCACGTTCTCGAAGTCGATTGCGACCACTCCAGCGAATACTTCGCACACTGTGCACTTCCCCGTGTCGGTCAGCGTCTGCGTGTTGCAGGTTCATCCGACCGTGGCCGGGATTTCCGGCAATAACTGACCGTGCCGCGCTCGCGGTCGTCAGCGGTAGCGTTCGCTCTGCCGTGGCTAGATCGAGCGCTGGAGGTCACATTGGAGCAGGTTGTTCGGACGGCGGATGGCAGGACGCTGGCCGTCGAGGAATCCGGCGATCTGAACGGCCCGCCGGTGCTCGTCCATATGGGCACGCCGAACAGCCGCCGCCTCTATGCCCGCAACGTGGCCGACGCGACCGAACGCGGCCTGCGGCTGATCAGCTACGACCGCCCGGGCTACGGCGGCTCATCGCCCCGGCCGGGGCGCAGCGTTGCCGATTGCGCCGAAGACGTAAGGGCGATCTGCACTGAGCTTGGCATTGTCCAGGTGGCAAAGTGGGGCATCTCGGGTGGCGGGCCGCATGCACTGGCGTGCGCGGCCCTGCTGCCCGACCTCGTGGTCGCGGCCGCGTCATTGGCATCGCCCGCGCCGTACGGCGCTGACGGGCTCGACTGGTTCGACGGTATGGGTCAGGAGAATGTTGATGACTTCCGCATGATTCTGGCCGATGAGGACCAGGCGCGCGTCAAGCTGGAAAAGGACCGGCAGGAGTTCCTGGCCGCGTCCGAGAATGACGTCGCCGACGGGATGAGGACCCTGCTGACGCCGACGGACGCCGCGGTACTCACCGGTGAGATGGCCCGCTACCTGGTGTACGCCATACACGAGGGCCTCGCGCCGGGACGGCCAGGGTTGGTGGGATGACGGTTGCGCCGAGATCAGCCCGTGGGGCTTCGAGCTGAGCCAGATCGCGAGGCCGGTGCTGTTGCTGCACGGCCGTGAGGACATATTCGTGCCGTTCAGCCACGGCCAATGGCTCACAGCTCAGGTGCCAGGTGTCGAGGCGCGACTGCTCGACGACGACGGCCACCTGACACTGCTCGAGAATCGCGTCGGCGAAGTGCACGCCTGGCTGGCTGATCATTTCTAGCGACTCAGGACACTAGTAGTACTTTGTTAGGTGTGTCGTTGGGGTTGTTCGGGGTCATGTTCTGATCTTGTGTTGGTATGACTCCGGAGGAGATGGTCGAGGTCCGGCCCGGCTTGGAGGCGTTCGCCGGGGAGATGCTGGGCGGGTTGGCTCGGGCTGATCAGCGGGCCAAGGGCGGGTTGTATCTGCGTGGGCTGATGCTGGATGGCAAGCGTAAGTCGATGCAGCCGATGGCGGCGCGGCTTGGGGTCGATCATCAGCAGTTGCAGCAGTTCGTCACGTCCTCGACGTGGGATCACGTCGAGGTTCGGCGGCGGTTGGCGCGGTGGGCGGACGGGTTCGTCGCGCCGGAGGCGTACGTGGTCGATGACAGCGGCTTCCCCAAGGACGGTGTTGATTCTCCCGGGGTGGCTCGGCAGTACTGCGGGGCGTTGGGCAAGACCGGCAACTGCCAGGTCGGGGTCAGCGTGCATGCGGTGACCGACTGGGCGTCCGCGGCGATCGACTGGCGGCTGTTCTTGCCGCAGTCCTGGGACGATGCCAGCGCGGCGGACGTCGAGACGGCGAGCGAGATTCGCCGACGTCGCACGCGCGCCAAGATCCCCGATGAGGTGCGGCACCGGGAGAAATGGCGCCTCGCGCTGGACATGCTCGATGAGATCACCGGCGATCAGGCGGGCGGCGGTTGGGGATTGCCGCAGCGCCCCGTGGTCGCCGATGCCGGCTACGGCGATGCCACCGGGTTCCGGCTCGCACTGGAGTCTCGTGGAATGTCCTACGTGGTCGCGGTGAAGTCCACGACCAGCGCCTATCCGGGCACCGCCACGCCGCAGGTCGCGCCGTATCACGGTCGCGGCCGCCCGCCGGTGCCCCGCTACCGCGAGGCGCCGGGCAACCTGAAGACCCTGGTCATCACCGCCGGACGCCGAACAGGCAGGGTCGTGACCTGGCGACACGGCACCCGCAAGACCCCACGCAACCCGACCGCCGCGATGCGCTCGCGGTTCCTCGCGCTGCGCGTGCGACCGGCCAACCGCGACATCCCCCGCACACCCGAGGGCAACCTGCCCGAATGCTGGCTGCTGGCCGAATGGCCACCCGGGCAACCCGAACCCACCGACTACTGGCTGTCGAACCTGCCCGCCGACACCCACCTGCGCGACCTGGTCCGCCTGGCCAAGATCCGCTGGCGCATCGAACACGACTACCGCGAACTCAAAGACGGCCTCGGACTCGACCACTTCGAAGGCCGCAGCTACACCGGCTGGCACCACCACGTCACCCTCGTCTGCCTCGCCCAAGCGTTCTGCACCCGCCTGCGCTACGACCCAAAAGCCTCTGCGCCGGCCTGACCCTCTATGCCGTCCTCCGCGAACTCCAGCACCTGTTCGCCGTCTGGACCGGCGCATGCCACACCTGCAACCGCCCCTACCCCGACACGAGTTAACAAAGTACTACTAGGGCGCGTCGGTGCTGGCACAGCATTGATCATCTCTGGCGAAGCCGCGAGCAAGGGCGGATCCAGCAGAGATGATCAAGACTCAAACGGCAAGTCCGGGAGCGCTCGCGACGGCCAAGATCCACGGGACAGGCGCCCTAGTCGCCTGCCTCGCGCATCGTCTCGGCGAGTGTGCGTGCTCGATCGCTGGCGTAGACGTCCTCCAGAAAGATCGGCTGCCCGTCCGGGCCACCGAGCGGCACCCGCCAGTTCGGGTACTGGTTGATCGTGCCGGGCTGATTCTGGGTTCTCCGTTCACCGACGGCATCGGTCAGCGAGAGACAACGCAGCCGCGACGGCGCCGCGTTCAGCGCACGATGCAGTGCAATGACGGTGGCGTCGTGATCGGCATCCGCGGCGAGAAGTCCCCGTGCCCGCAGCAGATCGAGCCATGCCGCCTGCTCGGCGGCGTCGGTGGCTACCTCGTCGTCCAATGATCGGGTGAGCAGGCCGAGTTGATGGCGAAGACGCACGTGGTCGCCCGCCAGATAGCCCGCCGTCGGCGGCAGGTCGTGGGTTGTCACCGAGGCCAGGCAGTACTCGCGCCAGCGTTCCGGCGCGAGCGGGGCGCCCCCGCCGTCCCAGTCGAATTCGAACCACAGGATGGACGTACCGAGAATCCCCCGCTCGCGTAGGAAGTCGCGCACCCAGGGCTCAACCGTGCCGAGATCCTCACCGATCACCACTGCACCGGCGCGGTGCGCTTCGAGCGCGAGGATGCCGATGAACGCGTCGTGGTCGTAGCGCACGTAGGTGCCATCGGTCGGCGCGGCGCCTTCGGGAATCCACCACAGCCGGAACAGGCCGATGATGTGGTCGACGCGCAGCCCGCCGGAATATCGCAACGCGCTGCGGATCAGGTCACGGAACGGGGCGTACGCAAGGTCGGCCAGCCGATCCGGCCGCCACGGCGGCTGGCTCCAGTCCTGCCCGGTCTGGGCGTACGGGTCCGGCGGAGCGCCGACCGTGATGCGTTGTGCCATCTCGTCCTGCCACGCCCAGGAGTCGGCGCCGACGGGGCTGACGCCGACGGCGAGGTCGTGCACGATCCCCAATGGCATACCGGCCCGGCGGGCTGCACCTTGCGCGTCGGCGAGTTGCTCGTCGAGTACCCATTGCAGCCAGCGATAGAAATCGATGCGATCGGCGGCGTGCGCCGCGAACTCGGCTACCTCGGGGCTGTGCGGATGCCGCAACGGCTCGGGCCAGCGGTGCCAGTCGGCGCCGTGGGTCTCGCTCAATGCGCACCATGTGGCGAAGTCGTCCAGGGCTGATCCTTCGCGCCGGCAGTATGCCTGGTAGGCGATGCGCCGCCCCGGCTCGAGACCGACATCGTGCACAAGCGCCAAGGCGGCGCGCTTTGCCGTCCACGAAACGTCTCTGTCGATCAGGTCGACGCTCGCCCGTGCCGCGGATGCGAGATCGTCGATCTCATCGCGCGCCTTCGCGTCGAGGTAGGCGTATTCGGGAATGCGCTCAACCCGCAGATACAACGGATTCGCGAATCGCCGGGTGGTCGGCAGGTACGGCGACGGTTCCATCGGCGGTACCGGTTCGGCCGCGTGCAACGGGTTGACGAGCACGAATGCGGCGCCGTGCTCGGAGCTGGCCCAACCAGCAAGCTCGCTCAGATCGGTCAGGTCGCCGACTCCCCAGGACCGGGCGGACCGGACGCTGTAGAGCTGCGTAGCCAGACCCCAGGCCGGCACCGACCCGACTCCGGCCGGCAGCCCGAGCCACGCAGGCGCCACGATCAGCTCGCACTGGGCATCTTGCGCTCCGCTCGCCGCGTGGAGCCGGTGGTACCCGGCGGCCAGATCCGCCGGTATGGCGAAGCTGGCCTCGCCTACCTGCCGCCCGTCGATCTCGCGGGGTGGTTGCCAGTTCTCGACCTGCGTCAGGTTCGAGTGCCGGGAGCCGTCCTCCCGCTCGATCCACGCCTCGACGCTCGCGCCGTGCTCGACGTGGACCTCGACGGTGCACGGCACACCCTCGCGCGCGATCAGGTAGGGCGGGAGCAGCCTCGACCACGCCGCGTTCCGGCGGGACTCGAGCGCCGACGCCCGGGATTGTTCGCTGCCCGTATCGACGCCGAGAGCCTCGAGCACCGCGGCCAGGGTCGCGTCCGCCACCCGGACGTGCCGCCCTCGCCAGTCCCAGTACTCGGTCGCCACGCCGAACGCAGCCGCCAGCTCGACCAGAACCTCGTCTACGTCGGACATGGACACATCAAAGCGCAGACGTGCGGCGTATCGCTCGGCGAGTACCCGCACCGCCACGAGATAGCCGCAAAATCCATGCTCGGGTCCATTGCGTGCATTTTCTCGGCTGACCGGTTCAGCGCCGATTCATGCGTCTGTATTTTGCTCGCCCGCCGCGTCTATTCATGTTTCGGGCTTCAAAGCAGCGGGAATCCCCAGGTAGCGTCAGGATCGCCTGCAGCGATCAGCGAGGTTAGCCGCGAACTGTCCAACCCAGGGCAAAGGTTGCGGCGCTGGCGGGGGATAGCTGAGATATGGGAACACGCGCGTCCAGGGGCCGGCATGCCCAACCGTCGGTGTTCAGGCAGCGGCCGCGACTTCTCGCCGGCCTTGCGGTTGTCGTGCTCTCCATCGCCGGAGTCGTGGCGTGGCAGGCAGGTGGTGACGGGCATCCAGCGCCCCGCACGGCACCGGACGCGGGCGCGTCCGCGGCGGAATGCTCACACCGGATCCGGGCCGTTACCGCAGCCTCATTCGCCCCGGTGTTGCGGCAAGTCGCGCACCGGCTGGCAAGTGGTTCCGGATGCGTCGACGTCGAGGTCACCGAGGCCGACGGGCAGGGCGCTGCCACTTTGGTCGCTACGACCGGGGCAGACGTGTGGATTCCCGACGACGCGTCCTGGCGGAACCTGCCGAACCCGGTTGCCTTTGCCCGGACGGGTGCCGCCACGATCGCGACGAGCCCGCTGTACTTCGTGATGGGCCCGGCCACCGCGGCCACCCAGCCGGCGGCGGCCCGCACGTGGACGGGGCTGGCCGCCGAACTTGCCGCTCACGGGCCGACCCGACTGGTCATGCGCGACCCCGCAACCTCCGGTGACGGACTGGTTGCCGGCGGGGCGCTGACCGAGTCGGTGATCGCCGCATCGGGCCCCCTGGTCTCCGCCTACGACCTGATGCGGGCGTGGCAGACCAGCACGACCATCGACCGATCCAGCCCGGCACTGCCCACCAGGTTCGGCCAGGTCGGCATCATCTCGGAGTACGCATTGCTGCGCTCGGGCCGCGCCGCCCGCTACACCGTGGTGGCACCGACCGACGCAACCGCGCTGATGCGCTTCACGTGGTACCCGACGGCGTCCGGTACCTCCGATCCGGCACGGGCGGCCGCGCTGTCCAAGCTATACGCGGCATTGACCGACAACGGCGGCCAGGCCGCATTGCGCCAGTTCGGACTCCGTGGCCCCGACTGGCCGGCCGCTCCCCCGCCCACCGCCGACGTGCACGTACCCGCGGTTCACGCGCCCCCGATGTCGGCAACCGTCGAGCACGCCATGTGGCACGTCCTCACCACCTGGAACCCGCAACAGCGCGTCGCCAACGTCCTCGTCGTGGTCGACGTGTCGGGCTCGATGGGTGATCCAGCGCCGGGCACCGCCACGCCGCTGATCGCGCTCGTTCGCGAAGGCGCGATCCAGGTCGACGCCCTGCTGCCCGCCACCGCCCGCCTCGGGTTGTGGCAGTTCGGCTCGCGACTCGCCCCGCCGAACGACTACCAACCGCTCGTGCCGATCGGCCTACTGACCGGCCCCCAACGGACGCGATTCGCTGCCGCAACCACCGCACTTCGGGCCCGCAAGACCGGGACAGGTCTCTACAACACGATCCTGGCCGCATACCGGTATCAGCAGGCGCACTTTCAGGCCGGCCTGCCCAACGAGATCCTGCTGTTCACCGACGGCGTCAACGAGGACACCTCCTCGATCAGCCTTGCCCAGCTGAAAGCAAATCTCGCGGCGGCCGACCCGGCCCGGCGGGTTCAGGTCGGGATCTTCGCATTCGGCAAGCGCTTACCGACAAATGCACTCACGGACGCGTTGACGCCGGTCGACGGCCAGGTTGATCCGCTGACGAATGCGAACGACGTGGTCGCTGCGTTCGTACACGCCGTGTCGGGCGGCCTCACCCACTGAGGCGTACCTCGTCACAGTCCGACAGGTTCGCGCAGGCACACCCTTGATCATCATGTCCGGCTGCGCGGAGCCGCCTGTTCGAACAGTTGCGGATGCGCGTGCCGATGCTTCGGGCTTGATCATCTCTGGTCAATCTGGATTGTGTGGCACCTGCGGCAGAGATGATCATGATCAGGAGGGGCCACTGCGGCAACAGCCTGAAGATCCACGGGACCGGGCCCTGATCTCACGCGGTGACGCTGACCGGCCTCGGCGTGCGCAAGCGCCGGACGGCAAGCAAGGTGACCGTCGCCGTCACGACAGCCGTGGCCACCGCGACCAAAACGAAGCCGATCCAGACCGACGAATTGTGCGTGGCCGGTGCCGGCGGCGCCTGCGCGATGATCGGTGCGATAACCGGCGCGGTGGGCAAACTGGGGTCGTCCGGCGGTAACGGAGCCGGCCGGGCCAGCGCCATCGGAGCGACGGCGGCGAGCGTTACCAGTGTCGCCGCGAACATGAAGAGCGTCGTGACAAGTGAACGGGTTCGTAGCATGACGTACCTTTCGGTTGCCCGTACGCATACTGCGTACGGGGGCGTATGAAAGAACGGGATGGAACTGCCGGCCTACAGGCCCTCTTGCACCTGGAAGATGCTGTCGGCGAGAAGGCCGTGTGCGTCGCGGTGCACGGTTGCGGCCGCGTCCGCAGAGGGTGCCTCGACGAGGCAGAACACCTTGCCCTGCTTCTCGTCCACCCAGTAGCGGAGGTAGCGCACGTCGTAGTTGTGCTGGGTCTGCAGGTCGGCCATGTGCGCCTTGGCTACATCGTCAGCGGAAACCCCGCCGGCAATCGTGTGAACGTCCATGTACAGCGGCATTGCGTCTCCTCGATCGGTCCGATTGGATTGGAGCGACCGTAGGGCGAACTCACGTGCCTGCGGATCGGGAGCGTTCCCCATATTCGCCGGGCAGCTACCCAGATTTCTGGGCGCTGATCAGCCCGAGCCGTACGGCTCGGGACGCGGCGACGCCGCGGGTGGGCGCGTCGAGCTTCGCGAGTATGGCGGAAACGTGATGGTCGACAGTCTTTGCCGAGATGAACAGTCCCGCCGCGATTTCGGCGTTGGTGCGCCCTCTGCAGATCTCGTCGAGAACCTCACGTTCGCGCCGCGTCAGTCCGAGCGGATGTGCCCTGGTGGCCGTTTGTGCTCCGGCCGGGATCGACTGGATGCCCCGCAGGCGCATCTTCTTGCGGGTGAGCCGGGCAGTAGCCGACGCGCCGAGATCCTGGAAGATGCCGAGCGCGTCGCGTAATGCCGCCTCGTCGGTTGCATCGACCAGCGCCATCGCAGCATCGAACGGGCAGCCGAGGTCGGTCCACGCCTGCGCGGCCTGCCGCCAACGTCCCGCGAGCTGAAGCTGGTACGGCCTTGCCGCCTTTCCGCGCAACGGCCGGGTGGAGTTGACGCGGCGCAACCAGACGTTTATCGCACCGCGGTCCCAGACATCGCCTTCGGCCGAGATGTCGTCGGCCAATTCGACCTCGCGTACGGCTTCGCCGATCTGCCCGTCGAGCCACTTCGCCTCGGCGCGGGCCACGTGCGCGGCCACCATCCACTGCGGCTCACTGGCTGCCTGGGCGGCCGCCATTGCCTCGTCAAGACAGTCCCACGCACCGGGCTCACCACGACGGACACGAACCCGGCCGAGGCTGAGCAGCGGATTGATCCGGTTGATCGGTGACTCCCTGATGCGGTCGAGGACCTCGACACCCAGGGCCGCCGCCTCGTCCCACTGCCCGATCTTCTCCAGAGCAGCGGTGCGCTCGCCCCGCAGGCACGTGGCGAAGGTTCCGATGTCGTGGTCGTCGCAGTAGGCCACGCCGTCGACGAAGTACCGTTCGGCTTCGGCAAATCGTCGCTCGCGGCACAGGACGTTGTAGATGTTCGCGTACGCACGGCCCACCTGCTCCTGAAGGCGCCCGGAGAGGGCGATCTCCAGGGCTCGGCGCAACTGGTCGAGACCACCATTGCCCGCAGCCGATGCGGCACAGCCTTCGGTATTGAGCGCGTCGCAGAGCACCTCCAGCGCGCCCAACGATTCCGCCGTCGCCTGCGCCCGCCGGGCCAGATCGACGGCGGCGGCGTAGTCGGCGTCCAGCATCCGCTGCGCGGCGAGATTGGACATTGCCCAGGCCAACTCGATGCTCGGCCCGAGTGGCTCGAGAGTGGCGAGCGCGGCCTCGCCCGCGACGAGAGCATCGCGGCCGCGGCACAGACGTCGCAATGCTCGGGAAAGCTGACGCATCGTGTCGCCTTCACGCAACCGGTTTCCCGCCTCGCGCCATAGCGTCAGCGCGTGCTCGCGAGCGTCGGCTGCGTCCTGCCAGCTGTCGAGCAATGCCGCCTCGTACGCCAGGCCGTCGTACAGGCTGGCGACGGTGGCCGGGCCCGCCTCGGCCGCGAAGCGCAGGGCCCGCTCGTACTGCGCCGCAGCTTCGCGGTGCGACGCCAGCTCGGCCGCCCGCTGCGCTGCACGGGGCGCGTGGTGCAGCACGGCCGGGCCGTCGCCCGCGCCCTCTGCGTGAAACGCGATCCGGGCGTCGTCGTCGTCGCAGGCTCGGGCGCGCAGCGCCTCGAGGATGCGTGCGTGGATGACGCTACGACGGTGCGACGGGATCGCCTGTTCCACCGCCAGCCGGGCGATCTCGTGGCGGAACCTCAGGCGCGAGCCGTCGCCGACGAGCAGTCCGCACGCGACGACCTCGTCGAGCGCCGAGAGCGAGCAGCCGGCAACCGCTTCGACGAGGCGCGGCTCGATCCGGGTGCCGATCAGCGCCGCGGCGTCCAGCGCATCGCGGGATTCACTGCGCAGGCCGGCCGCCCGCGCGAGCACGGCATCACGCGCCGACGGCGGTACTTCACCCATTCCGGCTTGGACGACCTCGGTGACGAAGAACGGATTCCCGCCGGTCATGCGATACAGCTTGGCTGCCTCCAGCCCGCTGCCACCGGCCAGGACGCGAACCGCGTTCGCCGACAGGGGCGCGAGCCCAACCCGTCTGGTCGTGCGCTGTGTGGCGAGCTCGCCGAGTGCCCGGCGTAGCAGATCGGTCGCGGCCAGCCCGTCGTCTCGGTAGGTGGCGATGAGCAACAGCCGGGCGCCGCGCACGCGCCGACCGAGGAACCGCAAGAGGTCGAGCGTCGCTTCGTCCGCCCAGTGGACGTCCTCGATGACAACCACGTTCAGCGCGCCCGGCTCGCTGAGCTGTTGCAACAGCGCACTGAACAGGTCGTCGCGAGCGGCCCGGGCATTGCACAGGTCGAGCAAGGCGCCGCCGAGTTGACCGGCAATGTCGAAGAGGGGTCCGAGCGGGCGTGGGGTGAACAGCCCGTCACAGATCCCCCAATACCACCGGGCATCCGGCCCATCAGACTGGAACCGCTCGAGCAACGCCGACTTGCCCGCGCCCGCCTCGCCGGCGACCAGGACGAGCCTGCCTTCGCCCTGGCGAGCCTCTCGCGCGTACTCGGCGAGCGACGCCAGAGACGATTCCCGTTCCAGCAGGAGCATTCCCACAGTGTCCGCTGGGGAACCGTCGAATGCCATCGAACAAAGGGAAAGCTGCCCGGTCAGACCGGCCCGTGCTGGGTCATATCTCCCGGTGCAGGACGAGCGGGTAGACCGGTCCTGCTCCAGCCTCGCGTAGCAGGCACGCGGCGACGGTGAGGGTGAACCCGGAGCGCGTCGTGTCGTCGATGAGCAGCGCCGGGCCGGTGGGCACCGACGCCGCAACCGACAGCCGGGTAAGCGCGTTGGTCGCTGCCTCGGTGTTGGTCGCGGTCTGCGATTGGAAGCCGCCGCCGTTGCCGGCAACCAGAGCGTCCGGCACGAGGCGCATCCGGCCCAGCGCAGCCAGCCGCTGGGCCAGGTCGGCGATCAGGTCGTTGCGGCGCCGGGACGGCACCCAGGTGATCCAGTCCGGCCGCCCGCACGGCCAGCCCCACTTGGTCAAGGTCGCCACCAGACCGTCGAAGACGTCAGCGGACACACCGTCGCGGCCGAGATCCTCGGCGACGGCCGAACCCCAGGCGGCGTCGTCGGCGAGCGCGAGGGCACGCCCCGGTTCGGCGCGCAGGCCTTCCGGGATCTTGCCGCGCCGCGCTGCTCCGGTGGGCCACATCCGGCGCGGCTCGATCGGCACGGTCTGCGATCGCAGATGCGCCACCGCGGCGGTGACCGACGCGGCGGACGGCCCCAGGCCGGGGACGGGCAAGGTGGCCGTGCACACCGAGCAGCGCCCGCAGTCACTCGCTTCAGGATCGTCGAGTTCGCGGCGGAGCACGCGCATGAGGCAGGTGTCGCCCGACTGGTAGGAACGCATGACGTCCTGCTCGCGACGGCGCGCGGCGGCGATTCCGGCGTAGCGCTCGGCGTCATAACGCCATTCGCGTCCGGTGGAGATCCAGCCGCCGTCGACGCGCTGCACGGCGTCGTCGACGTCGAGGACCTTGAGCAGCGCCTCAAGGCGTCCCCGGCGCAGGCGGGTGTCGACTTCGAGTCGGGGCAGGCTCATCGGGGTGTCGGATGCCGCGAGCGTGGCGAGCACTTCGCGGACTTTTGCCTCGGCGGGAAAGGCGGTCGAGTCGAAGTACTCCCAGATCCGGGCGTCGGCCCTGGTAGGCAGCAGAACCGCCGCCGCGCGGTCGAGGGCGCGCCCGGCCCGGCCGACCTGCTGGTAGTACGCGATCGGCGATGCCGGGGCACCCAGGTGAATCACGAACGCGAGGTCGGGCATGTCCAGGCCCATGCCGAGCGAGGACGTTGCGATCAGCGCGCGCAAATCGTGGGCGAGTAGCCGGCGCTCCAGTTCCAGACGCTCGTCGGCGGGAGTTGCCGACGAGTACGCGGCAACCCGGTGCCCGGCGGCGATCAGGTAGTCGGCCAACTGGGTCGTGCCGGCAACCGTGAGGGCGTAGATGATGCCGGACCCGGAAAGGTCAGGGCCGGACAGGGCATCGGCGATCCATGCGTACGCAGTGGGGAGATCCGGAGTCGGGACGACCGACAGCGCAAGCGATTCGCGATCGAGGTTGCCGCGCAGGGTGACGGTATCCGCGCCGAGCTGGGCGGCAATATCGCGAGTGACCCGGTCGTTCGCGGTGGCGGTGGTGGCCAGCACCGGCGTCTCGTCCGGCAGCCCGGCGAGCACCGCGCGCAGCCGGCGGTAGTCAGGACGGAAATCGTGGCCCCAGTCCGACAGGCAGTGCGCTTCGTCGACGACCAGCAGGCCGACTCGCGCCGCAAGGCTCGCCAGCACCCGCGTGCGGAACCCGTGGGAGTTCAACCGTTCCGGCGAGATGAGCAGCACGTCGACGGCGTCCGCGGCGATCTGCGCCTCGATCTCGGGCCAGTCGTCGAAGTTGGCGGAGTTCAGCGTCACCGCGCGTAAGCCGGAACGTTCGGCGGCCGCGACCTGATCTCGCATCAACGCCAGCAGCGGCGAGATGACCAGCGTCGGGCCGTGCCCCTGCCCGCGGCGAAGCCCCGTCGCAATCCAGTAGACCGCGGACTTTCCCCAACCGGTGCGCTGGATGACGACCACCCGGTGGCGCCCCACGACGAGGGACTCGACGGCGGCCCATTGATCCGCGCGCAGCAAAGCGCCAGGACCGGCAAGCCGGACAAGGTGTTCAGCAGCGACTTCGCGCAGGGCTTCGACGTCTGGTTCGGGCACACCACCATCCTGCCGAGCCCCTCCGACGGTTCTGCCGCCAAGGTGCCCGCTCGGCTCAAGTGGCGCGCTGCGCCGTCGATGTGGCTCCGGGGAGCTGTGTGAGAAGGGCGCGCCGAGGTGAACGGCGAAAACCCCTGCCAATTCGTAGCAAAACCCGAGGAGTTCGAGGATGGACTGGCGCTCTGCTGATCCGCGACGGCACCGTCCCGGTCCGGCGACGGATCGGCACGCGAATTCGGCCGACGTCGAGGTCGCCGCGTGGGCCGATCAGCTGCATTCGCCAACCCTGGAGGGATCGCATTCCCGGCGGATGGCCCGCATTGGTGGACTGGCAGCGATCACCGCGCTCCTCGCGTACCTCTCCTGGCGCGTCATGTACACCTTGCCGATCGGCGGATGGAATCTCATCGCCGCATGGGTTCTCGTCGGCTTCGAGGCGTTGCCCTTGACCGGCTTGGTGCTCAAATCCGTCACGTTGTGGAACATCGACAGCCTGGCTCCGGAGCCCGTGACCGCGGCACCCGGCGGCATGCGCGTCGCGGTGCTGATACCGACGTACAACGAGCCGGTCGAGGTGCTTGCACCGACGGTTGCCGCTGCCTGCGCGCTGGAACCGGCGCACGAGACGTGGGTACTCGACGACGGTGACCGGACCTGGGTGGCCGACATGTGCGAGTCGTACGGGGCCCGGTACGTCAGTCGCCCCGAGCACAACAACGCCAAGGCCGGCAACATGAACCACGCACTGGATCTGATGGCGGCCGAGGAGCAGGCCGGCGCCGCCCCCATCGACATCATCGCCGTGCTCGACTGTGATCACGTGCCGCTGCCCACGTTCCTCACGGCGACGCTTGGCTGGTTCGTCGACGAGAAGCTCGCGCTCGTGCAGGGTCCGCAGGCTTTCTACAATTCCGGAGCCTTCGATGACGACGGAATCACCGGTGAACAAGGGCTGTTCTTCAATGTCTTGATGCCCGCGCGGCACTACGCGGGTGCGGGACCGTTCTGGTGCGGGTCGACGTCACTGCTGCGGGTGAAGGCGTTGCGCGAGGTCGGTGGCGTCGCGACCGAGACGATCACCGAGGACATGCACACGACGCTCAAACTCATCCGCGCCGGCTGGACGAGCGCCTACCACCATCAGACGCTCGCCGTCGGGCTCGCCCCGGCGACAGCCGACCAGTACCTGCTGCAGCGCCGTCGCTGGGGTATGGGCGCGATGCAGATCCTTACCCACGAGCGCCTCTGGTCGGCGAAGCGGTGGATGTCGTGGCGCAACTTCCACGAATACCTCAACGGCACCCTGTGGTGGCTCGAGGGCATTTCCACCGTCATCGCGTTCATGGTGCCGGCCGCGGTCATGCTCTCCGGCGCCCAGACGTCCACCGCCGCACCACTCACGTTCGCTGCGGTTTTCGTCGCGATGTTCACCGTCCGCCTGTGGGGCGCCAAGCGGCTGATGCGTCATCAGATCCACTGGCCGACCGCCTTCGCCCTCCGGGTTCTCCGTGTGCCGGTCGGGATCGCCTGCCTCTGGTGGCTCGTCTCGCGCCGGACGCTCGAGTTCCAGGTCACCCCGAAGGGCGCTGCCGAGCAACGCTTGCGCGGACACACGCCGCGCATCCTCGTCGCGCTGGCCGCCATGGTCGGCACCGTCATCGCCTACGCCGCAGCCGGAGTTCTCGGATGGGTGCCCTGGCGTACCAGCACCGGCTCAACCGTTGCATCAGGCGCCTGGCTGGCCCTGGCCGGCGTTGTGCTGCTCCTCGGCATGCGGCGGATCCGGGCCGCCGAGTACGCCACGTCCCGACGCGCTGCCCACCGCGTGGCGGTGCAGGCACCCATGACCATCGACGGCGTCACCGGCGAACTCGTCGACGTCTCCGTCGGCGGGGCGGCGGTGCGTTTTGCCGCCGGATCGTTGCCGGATGCCGGGCTCGTCCACGTCGAACTGCCCGGCGCGTCGGGCATCAAAATGACGATGGTCCGGACGCCGAACCGAACCGAACAGTTCGAGACCGCGGCACTGCATGCGGTTCCCGGTGACTGGGCCGCACTCAAGGCGATGTCGTTGTGGCTGTTCGACACTCCGGCCGGTGCCGTCGAGACGATCCGGCCAGGAGTCCCGGCAATCGCCAGCAACAGCCGACTGGACGGCGGCAGTAATCAACAGTCGGATCACTGGCTTTCCCGGACCCGCCTGGCCAGGCATCCTCGACAAACCGGCGCTTTGGCAACGCACGGGGAAGCGTAGTCACTCAGTGGGCGCAGATCCAGGGTCACCGGGCCGAAGGCGCAGCCGCTGTTCGGGCTCGAGGCCTTCACTGCGCGGCAGTTGCGGCTTGTGCTCCTCGCGCCGCCATGCCGAGAACGCGGCCGTCATCGCGAGCAACCACGCCCCGCCGATGATGACCCCGCCGATTACGTCAGACACGTAATGCACGCCAAGGGCAATGCGCGAGAACCCGATCAGCGCGACGACGAGCGCGGCACCGCCGTAGAGCCATGGCCGCCGACTGCGGCGGACAGCGGGCAGGAAGATCAACACCAGGATGCCGCACCCGACGGTGGCTGCTTGTGCGTGCCCGCTCGGGAAAGAGTTTCCGTGCGCCGTCGCCACCGCGTGGGGCAGGTGCGGACGCGTCCGATCAACCGCCGTCTTGATAAGGGTGTTCAGCCCCGAACTGCCCAGGGCCGTGACCGCGAGAAACGCGGCCAGGCGCGGTAGCCGCCGGTAGATCAACCATATGAAGACCGGGGTCAGCAGGATCCACCATCCGGTCGGCGACCCGATCCGGCTGATCATCTTCATCGTCGAGGTGAACAACGGATGCCCAACGGCAAAGGAGTTCAGCGAGTCAGCGGTGTCATGGTCGAGGTGGAGCATCGGGTCGGACTTCGCCGTGACGAGCAGCAGCAGAATCGAGAACGGCACCGCGACGAGGACCACAGCCACGAAGGCAAGCACCGCGTGGGTGCCGAAGTGGAGCCGCGCTCGTCGCTCTTCGCGCACGCTCTGTTGCTCACACATGTTCGCTGCTCTCAGTACCTGGACGTGCCGCGCGGATCGGACCACACTGTCCGCCGTGCCGGCCGAGGATGACTCCAGTATCGGCACGTGGTTTCTCAGCGACGGCGAACGCCGGAATCCCGCGTCGGACATCCGCAACTGGACGTCGGGAAACCTGGTCGAGCCACTCGTCGACGGCGCGGCCTACTTCGCCCATTTGCACCAGGCGTTGTGCGGCACCAGAGCGCAGGATCAGATCTATTTCACCGACTTTCGCGGCGATACCGAGGAGTTGCTTACCGGACCAGGGACATCGGTCGGGGAGGTGCTCGCTGAACTCGCCAGACGGGGCGTACTCGTCTTCGGCCTGATCTGGCGCTCGCAGCCGGGCTGGCTCGACCAGAGCGAGGGCAAGAATGCGGAACTGGCCCGCGAGCTGTCCGACGCCGGAGGCGAGGTGCTTCTGGACTCGCGTACCCGGCGGGCGGGATCGCACCACCAGAAGCTTGTGGTCGTGCGGTGTCCTGACCGGCCGGGGTTGGACATCGCGTTCTTCGGCGGGATCGATCTCGGCCGCAGCCGCCACGACGACAGCGAGCATGCCGGTGACCCGCAGGCGATGGACTTTCCCGACGGCTACGGCGAGCGTCCGCCATGGCACGACGTCCAGGCAGCCGTGCGTGGGCCGGCCGTTGCCGACCTCGAACACACTTTCCGCGAGCGCTGGTACGGCAGCACTGTGCTGGACCTGTCGAGCCCGATACGGATGCTGATCGACCGGGCCTATCACGCCGGCAAACTGGTCGGTCGCGACCTGCCCGAACCGGCGCCCGAACCCGAGCCGGCGGGCCCGCACGCGGTGCAGGTGTTGCGCACCTACCCGGCTCGCGTCCGCCGCTATCCGTTCGCCCCCCTCGGCGAACGCAGCATCGCCTATGCCTACCGGAAGGCATTCACCCGAGCGCGCCGGCTCATTTACATCGAGGACCAGTACCTGTGGGCGCCATTCGTCGCGAAGTTGCTTGCCTCCGCGCTGCGCGCGAACCCGGACCTGCACGTGATCGCCATCGTCCCCCGATACCCCGACAAGGAAGGCACGTCCCGGTGGCCGAGCCTCGTTGGACGCGAGCAGGCCATCTCCGTGTGCCGAGCGGCAGGTGGTGAGCGTTTCGCCGTCTACGACGTAGAAAACGCGGCGGGCACGCCGGTGTACGTGCACGCGAAGGTGGTCGTCGTCGACGACGTCTGGGCCATGATCGGCTCCGACAACCTCAATCGCCGATCGTGGACGCACGACAGCGAACTGTCCTGTGCAGTGCTCGACGCGACGAAGGACGAGCGCGAACCGCGCGACCCGGCCGGACTCGGTGACGGCGCGCGTGTGTTCGCGCGCGAACTGCGCCTGCGGCTGTGGCGCGAGCACCTGGAACTCGACACGGCCGGCGACGACGTCGTCGACCCGGCATCGGCGTATGCGGCCATGCGCGCGCAGGCGATGAACCTGCAGCGCTGGTACGACGACGGTCAGCACGGGCCCCGCCCGCCGGGACGACTGCGGCCACACTCGCCCGAACGCCTCCCCCGCCGGCACCGGCCGTGGGCCGTGCCGGTGTACCGATTCGTGTACGACCCGGACGGCCGGCCGATCCGCGACCGGCTGCGGCGTCGCGCCTAGCGTCCGGCGCCGCATACCGTCACCGCGCCGGGCAACACCGTCACAGTCAACGCGTCATGCTCACCGGCATATTCGCCGTCGAATTCCAGCGGCACTGGGCGGTCAGATCGGATCTCGACGCGCTTTCCCCGCAGGATCAGGGCTTGCGGCCCGTCGTTCGGGCGGCCGCGCAAGATCCGCCACGCCAGCACCAGGACGTCAATCCAGGCCCGCGGAGCGAGGACGAAGACGTCGAGCAGGCCGTCTGCCGGTTCGGCATCGGGCAACACGGCAGTGCCACCTTGCAACTCACCCACGTTGCCAACCAGTACGCCGAGGCCACGCAGACGACGGGGTTCGTGCTGGTCGATCCGCACCTCGTAGCGAGCACGCGGGGTATTGCGCATCGCGCGCAGGGCGCCCGCGACGTACGCGGCCCATCCGTGGCGCTTCTTGGCCTGCTCATCCGTGTCACGGATCAGCGCGGCATCGAAGCCGAGACCGGCCATCACCGCAAAGCGCCTGCCGTCGGACTCCAGCAGATCGATCGTGCGCCGGCCGGCGCTGAACGCTTTCTCAAGCGCCGTAGGCATGTCCAGTGGAAGGCGGAGGTTTCGGGCCAGCAGGTTCCCCGTGCCGGTGGGCACGAGGGCCATCGACACGCCGGTGCCCGCAAGCGCTCCGGCACACGCCGCAACCGTTCCGTCGCCCCCGCACACCAGCACCAACTCGGCGCCCGAGTCCACAGCTTGCCGGGTCTGGCCGGCACCCGGATCCTGCTCGGAAGTCTCGAGCCAGAGAACATCTGACGTCGCGTCGAGCCGTTTCAGCTCGGCGCGCAGGCCCTCCGGGTCGTCGACGGTGACTGGATTGCAGACGACGGCAAGCTTCACGATCGAGTCCGCCGCATCGGCCGGAGAATGACAGCCCAGGTAACTGTCAGCCAGACAAGCGCCAATAGCGCACCGCCCATGACATCGGTCGGGTAGTGCATTCCGCGGTACAGGCGGGCGAACGCGACGCAGATCGGCATCGCGATCGCGACGGCGACGGCAAGGGCGCGCAGCCATGCCCGGTTGCTGACGCGCAACGCGATGATGGCGAGCGCGCCGTACAGCGTGATCGCTGCGGCCGTGTGGCCGGACGGGAAGCTGGACGTCGGCGGCGCGTGATCCAGGTGCGATACGGGCGGGCGAGCGCGATCGATCAGCAGCGTCGTGGCAAGGAAGATCGCCACCTCGCCGGCAAGCGCCGCCGCGAGGAACATCGACTCACGCCAGCGACCCAGGCCGATACGTAGACCGACGAAGAACACGAGTCCGATCGCGATCACCGTCATGGTCTCGGCCCCGTAGGTGAGCCAATGCGTCACCGTGTTCCAGGTTGAGCCGCGGTGGCTTGCGAGCCATCGGTTCGTCCACGCGTCACGACGTTCGAACGCGGTGTCGCGCAGCGGGTGGGTCAGTACGAATCCGATGCCGCACAGCGCACCCCAGGAAACGACGGCGGCCGCGACGAGGCGTCCTACGGCACCACGTGCCCCGGCAGCGCCGCGATGGCGTGGAGGGGCCGAAACCAGCGTGGCCGTTCCATTGGCCGCCATGTCAGGTCCTGCGCCACTTCGCCTCGGCGAAGCCGTACACGCCGAAGATGATCAGGCCGACGGCAACGACGGCGAGCAGCCACGGCCCGGCGGGCGTGTCGGCGAGCTCGCGCAGTGCGCGGTCCAGACCGCCTGCCTTCTGCGGGTTGTAGTCGACGGCGGCGGAGATGACGAATACGCCGGCCAGAGCGAAGACGATGCCCCGCGAGATCGTGCCGACAATGCCGAGGAGTCCGACAGTCTTGCGGACGCCCGGAGCCATGCTGTGCATGTCGAGGTATTTCTCGAACTTGCGCCGGATGCCTTCCCAAACCAGCACGAGGCCGCATACCACGATGACCGCGCCGACGATGCCCACGGCCCACCGGCCACCTGAGTGCTGCATCGCCTTGGCCGTCCACAACTCCTGCTGGCCGGCCTGGCTGCCTGCGCCGGCATTGCTCACGACTTTGAACGCGCTGACAGCGAAGAACGCATAGATGACCGCACGCGCGAACGACTGCACTCGCGGGCCGACCTTTCTGCCTTCGCCGACGACTCCGAATGCCGCCTCGCTCAAGCGCCACAAGGCATAACCGGCCAGACCGATGCCGATGACCCAAACGAGGAAAGTGCCGCCGGCATGTCGGGTCAGCTCCTGCAGCGCACCGCGCTGGTCGGTCTCACCGCGGCGCGAGCCGCTGGCCAGCGCAAGGGCGAGGACGCCGATGAGCAGGTAGATCGCGGCACGGGCGGACAATCCCCATCGAGCGAGCACGGTCATCGCATCGCCGTGGGAGGCCCGCCGCATGGTGGCCGTAGCGGTCATCGTGAGTCACCTCAGCTTGAGTCTGTTTCCCCTGAGGTACCCCGACCGTGCGACGAGCTAAACGCCGATGCGACAGCTCAGGCATATCGGGAAGGAGCGCTTACGCGCAACTGCAGTCGTTCCCACCCGCGGTAGGCACCGTGCAGCAGGAGTCGCCACGCCAGGCGTCGCGTCCCTCCTTGAGCGCGACCGCGGCGATGACCAGACCGGCGACGGGATCGGCCCACCACCATCCGAGCAGGGAATTGGCGATAAGGCCGAGCAGCAGCACACCCGACAGGTATGTGCACAACAGGGTCTGCTTGGAGTCCGCGACGGCCGAGACGGAGCCGAGCTGACGGCCGGCGCGCCGCTGGGCCAACGACAGCACCGGCATGATCACCAGCGACAACGCGGCGAGCACGATGCCGACCGTGGAGTGGCGCGCGTGCTCGACGCCGGCCAGGGCCCGGCCGGCGTCCACCGTGACGAACGCCGCCAGCGCGAAGAACGAGAATGCGATGACCCGTAGCGCTGTCCGCTCCCGGGATTCGCGCCGCTCGTGGTTGCGGGCAGAGAACTGCCATGCCACGGCGGCCGCTGACGAGACCTCGATGATCGAGTCGAGGCCGAAACCGACCAGCGCAATCGAGGATGCCGCGGCACCTGCCGCGAGCGCGACGACTGCCTCGCCCACGTTGTAGGTGATCGTCGCGGTCACCAGCCAACGAACGCGGCGCGTCAGTGTGTCGCGGCGAGGTCGTGAGAGGCCAATAGGCACCTGGCCTACCGGGCCCTGGATCAGCTCAGCCACCGAAAGACCGTACCTCGGTCCGACGGAGCGACACTCACGAATCGACTGCCAAATAGCAATCGGCGCGATCTAGCGCAAGTCATGACATCCTGGGATGCTGCGCATGTCGGTTCCCCCAGGACTCTCAGAGTCACCCAGGATGAGGAGGCGTCTCATGGCGCGCCGATCGACCGCCCTCCTGACCATGGCCGCAGCAGCTTCCGCGGCCATGGTCGTTGCCGTTTCCCCTGCCGTGGCAGCAGATCCGCCATGGCATCCGACGGTGCTGCACGTCGGCCAGATCGATCAACAAGACATCGCACCCCTGCCCGGCTCGGAGCCTGACACGCTCGTCGAGCCGGATGTCGAGGTCTCGCCGACGAATCCGGACTGGGCGGTCGCCGTCGCGCACGACGGCCGGTATCCAGATGGTGGCGCCGTCGACATCTCCTACGCCTGGACGCATGACGGTGGCAAGACATGGCACCACGCTCCGGTTCCCGGCATCACCACCTCTGCGGGTGGCGTGTGGAATCGTGCGTCCGACCCGGTCGTCGCCTGGGGTCCGGACGGCAGCGTGTACCTATCCATCCTGCCGGTGAACGTCGATTGCCAGAGCGGGGTGACGGTCTCCCGGTCGACCGACGGCGGCCAGACGTTCGGCGCGCCGGTGCTCGCCCATTACAGCGACACGTGCGCGTACTCCGATGACAAGAACTGGCTGGTCATCGACAACTTCAAGCACAGTCCGCACTACGGACGGCTCTACCAGTTCTGGACGCCGTTCATCTCCGACGCGGACGGCAATTTCACCGGGGCACCTCAGGCCATGCGGTGGTCCGATGACAAGGGCCGGCACTGGAGCGACACGACCTACGTGTCCGACACCGACATCGACACCCAGAACTCGCAGCCGATGATCCAGCCGAACGGCGCGATCACCGACGCCTACCTGAACTTCGGCCACGACTTCACCGGGCACGAGGGTCCCGAGGGGAATGTCGGCCACCACGGCGACGACAGCGATCGGCAAGCTGCGACAGCCTCCGCGTCCGCCTCCGCCTCCGCGGCCGCGCCGACCGGTGACAACTGGGTCGCGCGGACCTCGTACGACGGTGGCAAGACGTGGGCCGCCGAGGTACTGATCACCAACGACGCGGGCGAGGGACCGGCCGGGATCCGGTGCTGCCTGCCGTCCGCGACCGCCGACCCTGCCACCGGGCGGCTGTTCACCGCGTGGGACTCAGCGACTCCGGACCAGGTCAAGCTCTCCGAGTCCTTCGACGGACGGCACTGGTCCCAACCGGTTCTGGTCAGCCGCACCGACAAGGCCGGGCTGGATCGCGTCAACGTCGACGTCACTGCCTACCGCGGCGAGGTCTTCGTCTCCTACGGCACCCGCGACACGACGGTCGAGAACGGGCGCTACGTGCAACAGCAGGTCTCCGAGTCCGATGACGGAGCGCACTTCAACGCCCCGATCTCGCTCGGACCACTGTCCGATCTGAACTACGCCGCGCAGGCCGGCGGAAAGTTCCCGGGCGACTACGCGGGTAGCTCGGCCACGAAGGGCCGGCTCTACGTCGTGTGGTGCCGCTCGTCCACGCCGTCCGACCCGACCGCGCTGTACCACCAGACGCTCTACGCCGCGGTCATTCGCCCATAGTTCGGTAGCCGGCGGGTTTCACGCTCCGGCATCGATCGCCCCTTTGCGGTCGCCGATGCCGGAGCGTGTCTCGACGGCGTCGCATGCACCACCGCTTCGGTACGGATGCGGCGCATCGAGTGCCGCTAGCGTGGCCAGCTCACTGTCACCCTGAGGCCCGCACCCCACCGTGCAGGCCCACTCCTCACAGCGCGCGGACCCACAGCGCGGACCCACAGCGCGCGGACCCACACCGCACGGGTGCAGGCCCACTCGCCACCATGATCATCTCTGCCGCAGCCGCCACCCAGCGCAGATTCACCAGAGATGATCAAGAAGTCAGGCTCGCGGCATCGTCCACGCCGCAAGGCCGACACCAACACCGACACCAAACCGCAGACCGCAGACGCCCACCCGCCACTCCACGCAGTGCAAGCCCTAACCCCGCGGTGCAGGCCCACTCGCCACCATGATCATCTCTGCCGCAGCCGCCACCCAGCGCAGTTTCACCAGAGATGATCAAGCGCGAAGCATTTGCGCGACGGCAACTGCAGCGGTGACAGCGACGGCGGCCAGTGCGCGACGGCAACTGCAGCGGTGACAGCGACGGCGGCCAATGCGCGACGGCAACTGCCCCGCGGCCAGTGCGCGACGGTAACTGCAGCGGTGACAGCGACGGCGGCGGTACGAATCTCGGGCGACGAGCGGGGCGCCGGCCATAGAGATTGGCCGGCGCCCCAGGATTTGCGGCGGACTGCGCGTCAGTGCAGGTCGATGCGCCAGATGCCGCGTCCGTGCGTGCCAGCAACAACGGCCTGCTGACCAGGAATCGGCCGAACGTTGTTGACGACCACGTTGGGCAGCGCGCCTAGCCGCGACCAGTGCGTCTGCGAGCTGCGGTCGGCGATGAACAGACCGATGTCGGTGCCGAGCACGAGCTTGCCGCCGACGATGGCCAGCCCGTCACCGGGCGTGTCCGGCAGGTTGCCGCTGATGTTGCGCCAGCTCGAGCCACCGTCGGTCGACTCGAACACCACGCCGAGGCCACCACCGGGGATCCATCGCCGCGAGTAGCCGTTGTAGATCGCGTACACGTGCGCGGGGTTGGCCGGATCGACGGTGAGTCCGGCGATGTAGCGGTTGGGCAGCACCGGCGAGCTGATCCGGTGCCAGCTGCCGCCGTAGTTGGTGTCAATGCCGCTCTGGAAGCTCGGCGACGGGTTGGCGCCGCTGTCGACCCAGGCTGCGTAGGTGGTCACGCCGCTGGCGGCGAGGGCCGTGCCGACGTTGAAGCCACCCGCCGCATCGGTGCCGAAGCTGTGCACCGGCACCCAGTCGCAGGTCGTGGCGCACTGCGTAGCGAAACCCTTGACCGAGTCCCACACCTTGTTGCCGGCCGCGACCCAGTGGTTGCTGTCGTGGACGTCTGCCTGGAACGGCGCGGTGAAGCGCGCCGACGGATCGCAGTCGGCGCCGGTGTAGTAGCCGCACACCGGGCTGATCGTCGTAAACGTGTGCCCGCCGTCGCTCGTGCGGTACATGGCCAAGTTGGTGTACTCGCCCACCGACTGCTGGGCATTCGACGGGTTGACGAGGACGAAACCGCCGTCGCCACCGGCTGGTTCGATGTTCTTCGCCTTACCCGGGAACAGCGCGGACGTGCCGTTGTCCTGCAGGCCACCCCAGTAGCCGAGACCCTTGCCGGACTTGCCCGCAGCGGCGTCGTAGTACTGCAACGTGCGCAGCGTGTCGTTCAGGTCGGTCCAGTTGCCGTAGCCGGTATCCGACATCGGCCGCTGGTACACGCCGCCGTCATTGCCGATGACGACCTGGCCGCCGCTGGTGAGCGCAAGCGCGTGCTGGTCAGGGTGGGTCGCCGGCGGGCAGGGCGCGCCACAGTCCAGACCGTAGTTCCAGTACGGGCTGGCCGTGTCGAACGTGGCGCCGCCGTTGTTGGTCTCGAAGACCTCTTCCAGGCTGACGTAGACGTGCAGCGGGTTCTTCGGGTCGACGGCGAGCACCTGGTTGTACCAGGACTGGATGCCGACGTGGTACCCCGGCAGGTTCTGCAGCGCCGAGCCGGATGCGCCGAGCGAGGCGGAATCGGCGATCTTCGTGTACGGCCCGGCCGGGTTACCCGACGCCGACACGTAGACGCCCTGCAGGTTGGTGTCGCCACCCGCGAGCAGTTTGCTCACGGATTGCACGATCGCGTACAGGCGCGATCCGTCGGCGGCGTAGGCGAGCGTGGTCCGGCCGATGTCGGTCGCGTCGATGTCGCCGGACGGCGTGATCTTGCTGAACGAGCCGGGCCCGCCACCGGTGGTCGACAGGTAGAAGCCGTTGTACGACGTGCCGTTACGCCAGCCGAGCACGGCGAGCACGCTCTGCCCGTGCGTACCGGGCTTCACCGCCACGTCGGTGATGAACGACGTGTCGTACGGCGAGCCGGTCGGGTTCGGGTCGGGCTTCAGGACGAGCGTCCAACGGCCGGACGACGAAGTCGAGGAATGCCGGTACAGGCCCTGGTTGGTCGCCGCGTACACGTGGCCGAATCCGTCGTCGAGCAGGCGGAAGGACGTGCGGTCGACCAGCTCATTGCCGCCGACGCGGGTGAACGAGCGCCCTCCGTCCGTCGAGCGGTACACGCCCGTGCCGAGGTAGGAGTCGCTGCTCGTGTTGGCCTCGCCCGTGCCGACCCACAACGCGTGATCGCTGGTGACGAGCAGCGCGCCGATCGACAGCGTGCTCTGGTCGTCCCAGATCGAATGCCAGGTGCTACCGGCGTTCGTCGACTTCCAGACGCCACCGTCAGCCGTCCCCACGTAGTACGTGCTGCCGTCGACGGCCAGCGCCGTGGTGCGGCCGGACACGTCGCGGAAGCCCGCGCCGTCGTTCGACCACACCGGGTCGGTGTATCCGGCAGGCTCGGCGTCGAGCGGCTGATCGGTGACCTCGCTGAGCTTGGCCTGGACACTCGGCAGCGCCGCGGCCTGCTGCCGGGCGGCGAGCAGCGCGGCGGCCGAGACCGAGTCGCCTGGTGCGCTGCGCTCGCCGGCGTACTGCTCGGCCTGGTCGGCCACCTCGAGGGCGTCGCCCTCACCCTCGCCGCGCTCCTGCGGCGTGATCGTGCCGGGCGCCGCGGCCTGCTGGTGCATTTCGACGCGGGCGACGCCACGTAGCGGATCGGGTCCGCTGGGGCCGGCCGCGGCCGATGCCGCGCCGGCTGCCGCAGTGGCGACCACGACGAACGCCACCAGAGTCAGCGAGCGCATTCGGGCAGGGGGAAGTAGCGAATGCCGCATAGGGTTACCAGTTCCTCGGAGGTGAGCAGGCGTTACAGACCAGGGGATTCTGGCAGCAGGCAACGACATCGTCCAGAGTCGGGCGGGCAGTCACAGGTACGCAGATAGCGGCCGGCACCGGGAAGGTCCGGTGCCGGCCGCTGGTCAGAAGGGCTCAGTAGCAGTCAGTAAGGGTCAGTGATCGTCGTCGTCGGCCACCGGTGGCGCTCCGGCCTCGGGAACCTCATTCGGCATCAGCACCCTCGTGTCGCCCGGGTAGGGCTTGGTGAAGTTGTTCGAGGCGTACCAGACGTCGCGGTTGCCCTGCGCCATGTTCACCATGTCCTCAGTGGCCCAGTCCTGCTTGGCCGACCACGCTGCCCAGGCGGCTTCGACGTCGCTGGTCGACGGCGTGGTCTGGGGATTCGTCTCGGTCAGCGAGATCTGGTTCGGCAGGTAGGTGTACGGCGTGAGATCTGGCTTGTCGGTGAACACGTCATACATCGGCTCGGCGGCGAGGTCCTCCTGATTCATCGGCGGGATGCCGAGGATCTGCTCGATCGTGCGCATGACGTTGAGCTGGCTGTAGTAGGTGTGTACGACCGTGCCCCGCTTGGCGTACGGGCTGACCACCAGGGTCGGGTTGCGGTGACCGTCGACGTGGTCGATACCGTTCTGCGAGTCGTCCTCGATGACGAAGATCGCGCTGTCTTTCCAGTACTTGCTGTGCGAGATGGTGTCGACGATCCTGCCGACTGCGAGATCGTTGTCGGCGACGTGCGCCTCCGGGCTGATGCCGCCCGGCGAGGTGCCGTTCGTGTGGTCGTTCATGATCCACATCAGGTTCAGCGCCGGGAGGTCGTTGCCCTTGACGTATTGCGCATAGTCGTTCTGGAACATCGCGGCCCGGTACTGGTCCGGGATGTTCAGGTCGAAGTTCGGGAAGTCCGGCTTCGTGACGCTGCGCAGTGACGGGATGTCGGTCTTCGCGGTGTACGTGCCGAGCGGGTAGTTCAGCGGCCCGGGCGTCGTGCCGGCAAGGACGTCGGCGTCGTGCAGCCATTTCGTCCAGCTGTCCGAGGTCGTGCCGTGACCGCTCGCGTCGGTGTAGGTGTCCATCTGCTCGCCCCAGTTGTTCACCGTCTTGCCGTGCGCCAGGGCGTCGTCCCAGATCCAGCCGGTCTTGACGTTCGAGAGCGGGTCGCCGGTCTGGTACGAGCGGGTGTAGTTGCCGTACATCTGCTGCATGTAGTTGTTGACGAACGCCTGGTCGAGCCAGTGGTGGCCCTCGGCGGAGTTGGTGCCGTCTGAGTAGAGGTTGTCGATCAACGGGTAGTAACGCGCCAGCGCGTGGATGTTCGGGGTGATCTTGCCGCCGAACTGCGCGAGGCTCGGGTCGCCGTTACCCCGCGAGTCGTCGCCGAGCACCTGGTCGTAGGTGCGGTTCTCCTTGACGATCAGGAAGACGTGCTTGATCGTCGACGGGTCGCCGACGCGAAGCGGCACGGCGACGGCGTCGGCCTGGCCGTTGCCCGCCTTGTTGCGCTGCTCGAGGCCGTCCCACTGGTTGTTCTTGAACACCTGCTCGGTGTACTCGGCCATCTGCTTGGGAGTCGGCGTCGCGACGGCCTGCACGGTGCCGATGAAGTTGTAGCCGAGGTGCCCCGTGGCCGGGTTGGTGCCGGTGCCCTCGCCGATCGTGCCGTTCGCGCCGAGCGAGCCGACTCCCTGCTCGCTGCCGACGACCAGGCGGTGCAGCGCCGCGTCCTCGGCGATGCCGGTCGGGAACGAGCCGGTCGGGATCAGGCCCTCGAAGCTCGGCGGCGCATAGGCGTCCTGATAGCTGTAGACCGCCACCGCGTTGTCGCGGCCGAGGCTCACCGCGAGATGCTTGCCGTCGAGCATGGTCAGGCCGTTGGGCTGCGCGCCGAACGGCGCCCCGGGCGCGGGATTCGCGGTGAAGGTGCGCCCGAGTTGTTGCTTAGCAGTGTCGATGCTGGTGACCGTGTCGTCGTCGGTGTTGGCGACGAGCAGGTTCTTGCCGACGGCGAGCAGCGCGCTCGGTTCGAGGCCCACCGGGAACGTCTTCACCTGCGCGCCGGCATCGAGGTCGACCTCGGACACCGTGCCCGTCGATGCGACCGCGCTGTTGTTGCCGTTGGTGACGATCGGCGTGCCGTAGGAGTTGTCGGTCTGATCGCCCGGCTGGGCCGGCCGCCCGCCGAGGTTGCTGACGTACGCCTTGCCGTCGATCACGACGACCTGGTACGGCACGTTGCCGACCGGGATCTGTTTCACGAGCGTGTTCGTGGTCGTGTCGACGACGCCGAGGGTGTTGTTGGCGTCGAGAGTCACGAGCAGGTTTCCGTCGGGCGCCCACGCCAGTCCGGCCGGGACGGCCTGGCGGCCGCTGACGCCCGGAAGCGCAACGGTGACCGGACTGCCCACGGTGCCGTCCGGGTTGACCGTGAATCGCTGCAGGTTCGTCGGCCGGGCCGCCCACAGGTACTTGCCGTCGGGTGAGTAGAGGACGCCGCCGTCGGACTTCGTGCCGCTGCCCGCGTGCTGCAGCACCGTGTGGTTGGCCAGATCGAAGATCGACACGAGCCCGGTCGTCGCGCCGCCGTTGTTCAACGCGGCCGCGGTCTTGCCGTCCGGGCTGAGCGCCAGCCCGAACGGGCGGCCGGCGTCCTGGATCACGTCACCGGCCGGGGTGACGAACTGGTTGGTCTGCATCAGGTACGAGCCGTCGGGCTGCTTGCCGATCAACTTGTGACCGAGCGACGTGTTCGCGTACACGCCCTCGGCCCCAGCCACAGCAGCGCCGGCCGCGACGATGGACAGCGCCGCCGTCACCGCCACGGCCCGCCGCCGAAACACCGGTCTGAACATCTGCGACCACCTCTTCTCGCCCGCATGACGGCCACGCCAGCCATGGCCGTCACCGCGGGCACCGAGTGATCAACAGTAAAAACTACACATAGCAATCAGACAACCCCATAGTGTCAGTAGCTTTGCAAAATGGGGCTTCAGTAGTGGAACTGCTGGATCTGGTCTCCGTACGGCGAGTAGGTCCAGCCGGTGCGGGTGGCCGGGTCGATCTGGATGCCACGCTCGGCCGTGAAATCCTCCGGTCCGTTGAAGGCGGTGATCAGGTTGAATTGCTCGCGGAACGACACACGGGCGCCGGTGTTCAGGTCGTAGACGCCGACCGCGCTCATGCCGTTGTTGTTGATCTGGTAATCGGCACCGCCGAGGTATCCGACGACGAGCAGGCCGTTCTTGGTGTCGACGGTGGGAAACACCGGCGCGCTTGCGCCAAGGCTCTGCTCGTCGCCGACCGCTCCGCTCGCCTCGTCCACCCGCTGCATGCCGGCCGGCGACATCAAGTTGTGAAGGGTCGGAAGCGGTCCGATCGTCACGATGGCGTGGCCGTTCTGATCGGAGGCGACGCCGGTCGGGCACCTGGCGGTCCTGGACATGGGTGCGGCTGTCCCGGCGACCAGGTCGACCGTGGTGTATGCGCCGACCTGTCGCCCGCATGTGCCGGCCGGTCCCGGCCCGACCAGGTCGACCTTGCCGGTGGCTTGCTCGACATCGAGCTGTGAGTAGTAACGCCCGCTCGGCGTGCCGTTGTCGGCGATCACGGCCGTTCCAGTAGCGCCGGTCCCGGTGTCGACTGGCACGACCATGTCGGCCTGGTCCTCGCCGCGCCGCACGAGTAGGTCCGCACGGTGGTGAGCGGCGTCCACCCGCCCGGCCTTCATGAGGTATTGGGTGCCCGCGTCGATGGTCTGGTCAGAGACCTGATGACGGTCAGCGGTGTCGTAGGTGAGTAGATGCTGCTCCGTGCTCTGCACCCGCGCCGACTCGGCGATCAGCCGGTGGTTGCCGGGATCGCTGCCGAACAGGTAGTAGCCGTACTGCCCGGAGCCGTCGTGTGCATACGCCGGCCCGTACCGCGCCGTCGCCGGGTCGTAGCTCAGCAACGAACTGCCGTTGATGTAGCCGTCGGCGCCGCGGGTTACCGTCGCGACCGTGGACGCTCCGTCCGGGTTGATGTCGAAGCTGAGCACCTGGCCGCCGTCCGGGGCGAATGCGTCGTCGAATTCCAGCGACGACGACGGCGAGGCCTGCCCGACGACCTGCCCGTGCCGGGTGGCGAGCACGCGCACCGCGTAGAGCAGCGAGGACGGGACGCCCAGCTTGTGCAGGTCCAGGCTGGTCGTGCCGGCGGCGCCGGGCAGCGTGATCAAGGCGGCGGACGGGCTGTCGACTCCGTTCGCGTCGCGGGTCGTGCCGTACTGGTTGGTGAACGTGTTGAGCAGGTTGTACAGGGTCGGGCCCGGTGCGGAGATCTCCAGGGCGGCGCCGGTGGCGCCGGCAACCGACCGGGCATCCCATCTGACGTGCAGCGACGGCGCCGTGCGCGTGACCACCGCCTGGTGCCCGAACGAGGCCCCGGTTGCCGCCAGGGTGGGCGCGTCCGGTCGCTGCGCCTCGCTGCCACCGGCGATGCGGAACGCCGCGGCTGCCCCGCCGATGAGGTTTTCCGAATCCTGCAGCACGGTCGCGCCGTAGACACCCCCACCGGCGGAGAACACCGACGCCGGGACGGTGATCGTTCCGGTCGTGGCGGTGAGCGGCGCCGCGAATGCGATCCGGTAGAGCGGCGCGGAGTAAGCGCTCCAATGGTTGATCGGCGAAATCATCAACTCCGGTTTGTTCAGATCGTCGGACGGGACACCGGTGAGGTCGTAGTGCACCTGAACTGCCGTGCCCGCCGGGGTGACCGGCGCAACGACCGGGGCCGGCGCCATGCCGTGGACGCCATCGGCCGGGCCGAACGTGAGGGTTTCGCCGGTCCGGGCGATCACCTGATGGCCATGGCGGATCTCGAAGGTGACCGGCACGATGCGGTTGGTGGTCGACGACACGGGTTGCCCCGCGGCGGCCAGGACCTCGGCGGGCATCACCCGCACCGACGGTGTTCCGGTGTGAAACTCGCGAGAGCCGACCCGCAGCACGTAGTCCAGCAGGCCACGAGGTAGCCCAGTCGCGTCGAGGCCGAACGTGATCGGTCCGAACAGCGCTTCGCCGGTCGGATTACCAATCGGGTCGAGCGGGCCGGCCAGGTCGATCGCGGAGGGATCGGTGTTCGAGACGAACTTGGCGTTGGCGCTGCCCGGCACCGAGACGCGATGGGCCGTCGACAGCCGAACGATCATCGGGTGATCGTTGCTGCCGAGCAGTTTCTCCACCGCCCGGGTGATGTCGATCTGCGGACCCACCGGCAACTGCCGATCGACCTGCGGCTGGGTCGGCACTGCCCGCCCGGTTTCCTCGAGCAGCTGGCGAACCGCCGCCGGCGTGAGCCGGTGCCCGGTCGCGCGGCCGACCTGCAGCAGGTCGGCAACTGCGGCTGCCGTCATCGGCGCCGACGCCGAGGTGCCGCCGTTGAGCGTGACCGTCACCCCGGTCGCCAGGCAGCCGGGCGAACCAGGAGCGCAGTGCATGAGTGACGGGATGTTGTCGCTCGGCGCGGACACATCGACCCGGGTGCCGAAGCCGGACGAGAACGCGGTCATGCCGTTGAGGCGGGTCTCGGCGAACGTGCCGGTGCGTGACAGCGGCCCGCCCGCCTGTGGCGCAATGGCGATCGTGTCGTCAGTCGTGGTACCGCCGACGTCGATCGCTCCTGAGTCGGGTACCACGCTGGGGATCGTGCTCTGCCCGTCGTCCTCGATCGCCGTCGGCGCCTCGTGGTGTCGCGGCCGGTTGGTCGGCGTGCTCCCGCCGTCGGGCCCGACACCCGCGGGCGTGTAGAGCCGGGTGCCGTCATTGGACGAGATGGTCACCACGATGCCGTAGTCGTTGACGATGCTGGAGACGACCGAGCGCATGAACGGGTCGTCTTCGAGGTAGCGGCCGGGGTACCCGACGACGTCGGTACCGAAGCCGAGGCTGGCGTTGATCACGTTCGGCCGGGGCGTCTGCCGGGCCGCGGCGAGCAAGGCGGTCGCGATGCCGGCCGACGTCGGCTGCGTCGGCTCGACGAGGCGGTACTGGGCGCCCGGCGCAATGCCCAGCAGGTCGGTCGGGCCGTCGCCCATGTTCTCCGGCCGCTGCTGGTCGTGCGGCAGTGGGGCCATCGTCGAGAAGTCCAGCAGCACCTCGGAGAGGTTCGGGTCGACGTGCTCCACGCTGCCGAGCGGGTCCAGCGCACCGGACGGGTCGACGGTGTAGGTCGGAATCTTCGGCAGGGACGGATAATCCAGGTAGCGCTGGCCGTTCTCCACCACCGTGGTGGGCCCGGTGCTCTTTACGTATTGGTCGCCGCTGTCGGCCATCGACTGGTCGGTCAGGTCGCCGAGCGACACGTTGGTGATGATCTCGCCGTGCCCGGGCAGTTCGTGCAACCGGCCGGTGATGTCGGCGTAGCCACCCGCGAGGTCGACCCCGCCGGCGTTCAGGTAGGTCTGCATGGACGACTGAAGCCCGTAGTTCGTCGGCAATTCGTTCGCGGCCGCGAACGGATGCGCGGTAGCCGCCGGCCAACTCGGCAGCGGAACCGGATCGACGTTCATCGTCGACACGTACTGATCGGGTTCGGCGTAGCTGACGCCCGGCGTGTGCCGCAAGGTGGCCGCCGCCTGTGCCGCGGACGCGGCGGCGGTGTGCACGAGGTAGAACGAGCCGTGGGCGGCGACCGACCCGGTCGCGTGCAGCGGTATTGCGTTGCTCGCGCCGATCGCCCGCAGCGACGCATTCACTCGCGCATCGGTCGTGTGCGCGGCGCGCCCGCCGGCGTCGAAGCTCCCCGCGGACAGCCCGAGCACGATGTCGCCGGTCGGGCCGCTGCGCGCAGGCGCGGACAGGCGGTGGATCACGTCAGCGCGGCTCGGCCCGGCCGGACCGCCCGCTGATACTGCCTGCGGCAGCGTCATCGTGAACGGATGCGGGTTGTTGCCCCGCGGGTCCGTCCGCGTGCCCATCCCGTCCGGTCCGAGCGTCACCTTCGAACCGTCGTAGAGGGTGAACTGCTGCTCCGTGCCGGCGGGCGAGAGCGCACCCGACGACGGGGCAGCGTCGGCAACGGCCGGCAGGAACGCCGCCGCAACGGTCATGGCGGCCAGCAACGGCACGATACGCATTCGATCTCCTCATCACCACGGACTGGTCGTGCGCTGCTGAGTACAGCCGAACCAGGCCGGCTTGAGATCAGGCGAATGACCGAATGAATTGCCACTATTCGTTCGCGGGCGTAGCGGGCAGAAGCACTCCGGATTCCAGCGCGCACACCGCCAGGGCCGTCCTGGTGGAGACGTTGAGCTTGCGCATGGCGGAGTTCAACTGGGTGGCCACCGTCTTGGGTGATCGGTTCAGGGCGGCGGCGATTTCGCGGTTCGTATTACCTGCGGCCACCAGGCGGACGACTTCGACCTCGCGCGGCGAGAGTTGATCGCCGTAGCCCCGGCGCCCCCGGCGCCGAGGCTGCGCGGTCTCGATCCCGTGACCGCGAAGTGCCTGCGCGATCCGCTCCGCATCGGCCCGGGCACCGAGGTCGGCCAGGCCGCGGTGCGTCTCGGACAGCAGCGCGAGCCCGGCCTCGGACCGACCTGCGCCGAGCAGGGACGCCGCCTGGCGTTCGCGGGCCAGCAGGGCGTCGTACGGGCGCGGCAACTTCTGCCAGGAAGCGGCGGCACGACGGAACAGGATCGCGGCCGGCGCGTGATCGTCGTCGGCTTCGGCCAGGATCGCCCGGCACAGGGTGAGAGCCGCCTTGGGCCCCGGCGCGGTACGACCGCGAAGACCCCGCGCGAAAGCGCCGACCAGCGCCGCGGCCTCGTCCCGCTGCCTGGTCGCACACAGTGCCTCGACGCGAGCGGGAACGATCTCCGTGCCCCACACCCAGATTCCCTTACGGGAAAGGGTGAGCACCGGTTCCTGGGTGATTGCGAGAGCGAGGTCGGGGCGACCGCGGCCGAGCTCGATCCTGGCCAGCGCCGCGGTCGGCTCCATCAACTGGTCCAGGACGCCGCGACAGCGCACTTCATCGACCACCGGGCCGAGCTCTCGCTCGGCGGATTCATGGTCGCCGGCCACCGCGGCGAGCAGCCCGAGCACGAGGGCGGTCTCCAGGCGATTCGGTGGCTCGATGTCGTCGGAGTCGATCAGCCACCGAACCCGATCGGCCAGCCCGTCCCATGCACCGGTGAACCAATCGAGGTGGGCTTGGGTGACGAAGACGTCCTCAAGAATCCGCGCATGGCCACTGTGCTCGGCCAGCTTGGTGGCCACCTGCAGCCGGGACTGCGCCTCTGCGTACCGCCCCCAGATCATGGCCGCAATGGCGGTGTTGAGGTAACCGGTCGCGACCGGCTGCATCTCCGCCGTCGACAGTCCCTCGGCGGTGATCTCAGCCGCCAGGTGCCAGCCTGCCTCCTGCCCGAGCAGGAGCAGCGCGGTGATCCGGTTGACGGTGAGGTCGATCCGCTGCGGCGACGGTATCGACTCCGGCGCCACGAGCGCGGCCCGCCGAAGCCACCGAAGGTGCTTGGCCACCGGCCAGGTCGCTCCGCGCGGCCAGCCCAGATAGATCATCGCCCGCGCGGTCTCGTACGGACTGTGCCGCAGGTGCGGGATGGCCGCTTGCAGTTCGACGCGGCCCGCGTCGTAGTCGCCCACCTGCATGAGCAGCCGGCCCAGCGGATTGCGAACTTCTGCCTTCGCCGCGGCGCTCAGGCCGGGAGCGTCGAGGACTGCCCGCAGCGTCTGCACGACGCGTCGCACCAGATCGGTGACGACCGACTTGCGCGACAGTGCGACGAAGCCCAGTCGGCGGGCCAACCGGGCCCGATCGGCCGCCGGTAGATCGACACGGGGCAGCAGGTCGTTGAGCAGAGTCATGGCCGACGTGTCGTCGCCGGTGCTGATTGCGAGGTCGGCGGCCTGCTCGGCGTATTGGGCCCATTTCGAGATGTCATTGCCGCAGCGGTAGTGCCGGGCGAGTTGCGCGAGCTGCCGCGGCTCGGCCGTCTCCAGGAACTGCGCGGCGCGGTGATGCATGAGCCGCCGCGTCGACAGCGGGATGGCTTCGTAGATCGCCGATGCGGTCAGCATGTGCCGGATGGCGCCCCGGCCGGTGTCGTCATCGCGAAGCAGGCCCGAGTCGATCGCCTCGGCGATGCCGCCGAGCGCCTCGCCGGCGTCGAGGCCGCCGATGGTGGCGAGGGTGGAAGCGTCGGCCGGGTCGGTCAACACTGCAGACGCCTGCAGCAGACGTTGCGCCGCCGGGTGCAGCCGCGCGACACGTTCGAGCACGGAGTCCCGGATGGTGGACGGCACCTGCAACTCGTCCAGGCCACGGCGCGCCCACGCTCCGTCGTGGCGGATCAGATCGGCGCGATCATGCAGCAGGCGCACCGATTCCTCGATCGCGAGGGGAAGTCCGTCGGTGTAGCGGTGCAGGAAGTCGGCGAAGCCCGCCGAGATCGGCTGGCCGTTGAGCATGGACGAGACCAGTTGCCGCGTACCGGCCGTGTCCAGTGGCATCAGGACGACGCGCCGGATTCCGGCCGGTGCCCGCGCCGAAAGCCTTCGCAGCAGCGAGCCGGCCGGCACGTCCGCCGGCCGGAAGGTCAGCAGCAGGCCCGGGCCGCCCGCCTGCTGGCGGGCAGTCAGGAAGAGCAGGAACTCGAGCGTCGCCTCGTCGGCCCAGTGCACGTCCTCGACGACCAGCACGCTCACGCCCATGCAGCCGACCAGCTCGGCCATCGCCCGAAAGAGCCGGTGCCGGGCGGCAGCGGCGTCGTGCAAGGGTTCGGGTGCGGCCGGCAGCTCAGCCGCCCACTCGGGAAACAGCGGCCGGAGCGCTCCGGCCAGAGCGCTCAAGGGCAGCCCCGTGACCGAGTCGCGAGCCTGCCGAACCGCATCGACCACGGGCCCCAACGTGAACGGTTCGGCGAGCGGTGGGCAGACCCCGACCAGCGCGCTCTGCCCGGAAGCCGCAGGCGAGGCGAGATACTCCAGCACCAACCGGCTCTTGCCGACTCCGGCTTCGCCCTCGACCAGCACCATCGCGGGGGCGGCGGGACCGGACAGCGCCTCGGCCAGCGCGGCGCGCTCGGGCCCGCGTCCCACGAAGCCGGGCATCGAGATGCCGGCGGTCGCGCTGGCCAGAGCGCCTCGCACCGGAGCGCGTCCTGCCACCGAGCACCGCCTCCGGGTACCGACCAACTCCGCCCGCGTTTCAGTTACCACGCCGGCGCGCTTGCCAAGATCCCAAATGTCGGCACCGCTTGGCCAGCTATTTCAGGACAACTCCTTGTGCGCGGCGTCCGATCTCGAGCGCCGGGCATCGACAGACCCGCGAAGTCAGGACGTTCGCTCCTTCCCCGCACCCTCCACCGGGACGAGGCTGGAAGTGCTCGACGAGGCTGAGGGGAGCCCGATCGTGGACCGCATGAGCCCGCTTGACGCCAGTTTTCTCGAACTCGAGGATTCGGACCCCAACGCGTCCCTGGCGATCGCCTCGATTGCGATCATCGAGGGGCCGGCGCCGTCCTACGAGCAGTTCGTGGCGGCAATCGCCGGGCGCCTGCCGCTCGTGCCGCGCCACCGGCAGAAGGTTCGCCGGATACCGCTGGACCTCGGCTGCCCGGTATGGGTGGACGACCCGCACTTCGACATCACGAACCACATCCACGCAGTAGCCGTGCCCGAGCCGGGCGGCGAAGAGGAGCTGTGCACCCTGGTCGAGTGGGTGATGGCCGAACGGCTCTCGCGCGAGCAGCCGCTGTGGGAGTACTGGCTCATCGAAGGCCTGGGCGACGGGCGCTGGGCCTTGCTGTCCAAGCTGCATCACTGCATGGTCGACGGCATCTCCGGCACCGATCTGTACCGTGCGCTGTTCGATATCACCCCCGAGCCGGGCCCGGCCGTCGTCGACAACTGGACGCCCTCGCGGGAGCCGTCCACCCTCTGGCTGACGGCCGGCGCGATCCGCGACCTCGTGCTCTGCCCGATCGGGCAGGCCGGCGCATTGCGCGTCGCGATGCGGACGCCTCGCCAGCTCGCCCGAAGGAGCGCCGATACCGTCCGCGGCGTCGCTGCCCTGGCCGGTGCCGTGATACCGGCACACACCTCGTCGCTCAGCGGAGCGATCGGCCAGCAGCGGCGTTACCGCTTCGTCCGGGCGCAATTCGCTGACGTCGTCGCAGTCAGCCACCACTTCAACGTCACCGTCAATGACGTCGCGCTAGCCGCTATCAGTGGGGCATTCCGCCAGTTGCTGCAGAGCCGTCACGAAGAGCCAGGCCATCATGCGATCCGGTCACTGGTGCCCGTTTCGGTGCGCGCACCGGGACAGGAGAACATCTATGAGAACCGGGTGTCGCTGCTGCTCGCCTACCTGCCCGTCGATGTCGCCGACGCCGTGCAGCGGCTGGAAACCGTTCACACCCAGGTTGCCGCGCTGAAAGCCAGCAAGGAGGCCGAGGCGGGCGAGGCGATGACCTCGATCGCGCGATACGAGCCGTTCCCGCTCGTGTCGTGGCCGACACGCCTGGTGTTCAAGCTGCCGCAACGCAGCATCATCACCGTCACGACCAACGTGCCGGGGCCACGGGTTGCGCTCTACGCGCTCGGCCGTCGCGTCGATGAGATCTTCCCGTACGTGCCGATCGCGACGACGCTGCGATTCGGGGTGTCGATCTTCACCTTCAACGGGCAGATGACATTCGGCATCACCGGTGATCGTGACACCACGTCGGACATCGACGTGCTCGCCCACGGCATCGAAGACGCCCTTGCCGAACTGGTGACGGCAGCGGTTGGCGAGGATTCGCCCCCGGCGCTCCGGGCCGTCCGCTAGCAGTCGGGGTATCTGAGCCGCGGGCGCGGTGACGTCAGGCGATCGACCGCGCAGTCAGGACGCGAGCCCCATCGTCGGTGATCGCAACCGTGTGTTCCGCATGCGCGCCCCGCGAGCCGTCAGCGCTGCGAAGGGTCCATCCGTTGCGGTCGATGCGGTACCGGTCGTCGCCGCCGGCCAGGAACCACGGCTCGATCGCGATGACGAGGCCAGGACGCAGCCGCGGCCCGCGCCCGGCTCGTCCTTCGTTCGGGACGGACGGCGCTTCGTGCATCGCGCGGCCCACTCCGTGCCCGCCGAAGTCGGTGTTTATGCCGTAACCTGCCGCCCGGCCGACCCGCGCGATGGCCGCGGAGATGTCGCCGATCTTCGCGCCCACCCGTGCGGCATCGACGCCCGCGTCGAGGGCGCGTTCGGCGGCGACGATCAGCGGCTGATCGTCGTCCGGCGGCCGGCCCACGCTGAACGAGATCGCGGCGTCGGCGGCCCACCCGTCGAGGACGGCGCCGCAATCGATGCTGAGCAGATCGCCGTCGCCGAGCCGGTAACCATCGGGGATGCCGTGCAGCACGGCGTCATTGACCGATGCGCAGATCACGGCCGGAAACGGCATCGTGGCAAATCCTGGCTGGTAACCGAGAAACGGCGACGATGCGCCTGCGTCGGCGAGTACGCCGCGCGCGACCTGATCGAGCGTGGACAGCCGTACCCCGACCGCGGACTCGGACCGCACTGCGGCCAGTGCGTCAGCGACGACGACGCCGGCCGCGTGCATCGCCTCGATCTCGCCTGCTGTCTTGAGCTCGACCACGGGCTCCGCCAATCCATCGCCGGTATAACTATCCCGGTATTATTATCACAGGATGGTCCGGCCGATGCTCACCCCGGAAGAACGCGCGCGCGGGCAGCGACTCGGCGCGCAACTGCGGCAGGCCCGCGGCAGCCGCAGCATGGTCGATGTTGCCGAGCAGTCCGGCGTCCCCGTCGAGACACTGCGCAAGATCGAAGCGGGGCGAATCCCGACACCCGCCTTCTTCACCGTCGTCGCGCTGGCGGCGGCTCTCGGCATCGCGCTCGATCAACTGGCCGCCACCACCGCCGACCCAGACCGCAGCGCCCGCACCGCCTGACGGCCGCGGTGCGGCGCGCGGTGCAGTGACTACGCCGCCGGGCCGGAGATGTTCACCAGCCAGGTGACGCCGAACTTGTCGACGCACATGCCGAACGTGTCGCCCCAGGGGGCGACGTTGAGCGGCATCGTGGCGGTGCCGCCCGCCGACAGTTTCTCCCAATAGCCGCGAAGCTCGGCATCGTCGTCGCCACTGAGCGAGACGGAGAAATTGTTGCCCGGCGTGTATTCCATGCTGTTCGGCAGGTCAGATGCCATGAGCGTCAGCCCGCCCTCCGTGCTGAGACTCGAATGCATGACCTTGTCCTGCTCGGCTGGATCTTCGCTGACCTGCATCTCGGCGAACGTGCTCATCGCCAGTTCGCCCCCGAACACGGACTGGTAGAAGGTCATGGCATCGCGGGCGGTGTCGCGGAAACTGATATACGGGTTTAGCTGGGTAGGCATGGTTAACCCTCCTCGCAGGTCGACGGTTGATTCTGTCCCAGACGGCGCATGCGCGGAAGGCGACCCGAACTCAGAGCCCCGCGACGCCGCGTGGCGTACCGATGCCCGTCGGCGCGTCGTAGCCCCGCTTGCCGGGTGCACAGGTAGTCGCCGCCGCAGTAGCCGTTGCTGCCGCCGACCACATCGTTGAATGCGCCGCGGTGGGCGTAGATCCAGCTTGCGTCGCTGAGCGTGCGGCCCGACCGCGCGATCAGCGCGGCAATCAGCGGAGCCGACTGGCTCGCCTGCGACGTGATCCGCACACCGGGAACGCTGACCGCGCTTCCTCCGAATCCGAGCGAGACCGGGATCTGCCCGGCGGCGTCAGGCCCTTCCTTCGCGGCCAGTTGCGTCACGTCGAACAGGCTTCGATCGAGCGCTGACCCGATGTAAGGCTCGGCCTCGACGGGAATCGCGTACACGTCGTCGCCGACGGTCGTGACAGTGGTCGGCGAACCGTCGCGTTGAACAACCTGCGGACGGTTACCCGTCCAGCGCAGGTCGGCCCGCTCGCCGGTCGGGAGGAACACACGCGACGGGTGGCTCGGTGCAGCCGCCTGCCTCGGCACGGCGCCGGCGGCCGGGGCCGCCGCGGTCGATGCGAGGGCAGCGGCCGACAGCGACGCGACGATGGCAGCGGCGCATCCGAGCGCCGCCAGCCGCGCTGGTCGGTGTCGGAAAAGTGCGTCCATATAAGGGGAAACTCCTTCAGGAATAGGCGCAGGGCATGGCAAGTCCGGCGCCGCAGCGCGACGCCGGACTTCACCAGCGGGGTCAGAACAGGTGCGGGTTGCTGGTTACCGCCGTGGTGACCGCGGTCGAGCTGTAGGTCGCTCCGACCGGAAGGTTCGCGTCGGTGTCATCGGACTTGACGACGACCTCGCGCTCGCCGATGAACTTGCCGGCGGCGGAGTCGAAGATGATCTCCTGCCGCAGGGAGCCGAGCGGCTCGAGTCGGCCGATCGCGATCCCCGTGCGGCCGTCGAGGTCGGCCGTGGATGAGACCAGTTCGATACCGGGCAGCTTGATCGCCGCTCGGTAGAGCGCGGCGCGCAGATCGGCCGGCACGATCCCGCTGGCGAGCGTCTGCGCGATCTGGAAGAAGGCGAGCGTGGGCACGTCGCCCTTCGCCGTCGTTCCCGGTGCCGGCGTGGGCTGGGCGGCCTCGATGGCTGCGAGCAGCGCCTGCGGGTCGCGCGGCTGCTTGGCCAGCCAGGCCGGTGTGGGGAAGTCCCAGTCCGGCTTGGCTGGCTGCGGCTTGCCGTTGGCCGTGCTGCTCGACGGGACGGGCTGCGGCCCGCCGGCGGGCGCGCGGTCCTGCCGGCCGTTGTGACCACTGGCGAGGGACACGCTCGTCGTGAACCACTCGGGATGATGTGCCCGCATGTACTGCTCATCGGCGGCGCTTGTGAACTTCGTGCCCAGCCCGTCGGTCTCGCGCCAGTACCAGGTGCCCTTGGCGTCGCCCGGCGCCCACACCTCGAGCCGTGCCTTCATCAGAAAGCTGATGTTGTCGACGTGCTCGCCGCGCCACGAGTCGGTCGTCACGTGGGTGTACTGCCCGGCCGCGAGAGCCGGATCGCCGCCCTTGAGCGTGTGGACGGCGGCGAGATCGAGCGCCTTGGCCGCCTGGCTCATCGCCGGGGCGATGGACGTGCTACCGGTTGGGCCGGCCGCCTGGTGGTCGTTGCCGCCGCCGCTGGTGAGCAGTCCGGCGCCGGCGGCGATCACCGCGGCGGCCGCGATGCCGACGGCGGCACGCCGCCGCAGGTTTGGGCGTCGGGACTCCAGCAGGACGACGGTGCGCCGGGTCTCGGTTTCCGAGATACGCTCGGTCAGGCGGGCGCGGGCGGCCGCGAGTGCCTCTGGGGTCGGATCGGGCAGGTCGTCGCGCAACTGCGCGAGGATGGTCATCTCGTCCATGATCAATCCCTAAGGTTGATCTTGTCTGGGGTTGGTGCCCCGGATGCCCAGGGCGATGGGGTGTGGCTGATGAGAGATCGCCGCGCGGTGGCTCGAGGAGAATGGCCGCCCCGTCGTTCTGGACGCCCTGGCCACTGATTCAGATCTGATGCGGACCGTCGCTGTTTAGGGACCTGTTGGCGGGGTTGTCCACGGGGTTGACCTGCGACAACAGGAGAGTGCTGGTGACGGTTCGGCCGCTGATCTGGGTCGGCATAGACGTTGGCAAGGCCACGCATCATGCGTGCGCGACAGACGGTGCCGGGAAGATCGTGTTCTCGCAGAAGGTCGTCAACGACCAGGCCGCGATCGAGGCCTTGGTGGCGCGAGCCGGGAAGACTGCGATCGAGGTGCGGTGGGCGATCGATCTGACCAGCAATGCTGCTGCGCTGCTGGTCGCGGTACTGGTGGCCACCGGGCAGCAGGTGGTCTATGTGCCCGGCCGGGTGGTCAACCGGATGACCGGGTCCTTCCGCGGCGAGTCCAAGACTGACGCCAAGGACGCGCACGTGATCGCCGAGACCGCTCGTATGCGTGGCGATTTGACCGCGGTCACTGCGACGGGCGATCTGGTGGTGGAGCTGACCCGGCTCACCGCGCATCGCGAGGACCTCATGGCCGATTGGGTACGCGGCGTCAACCGGCTGCGTGATCTGTTGACGGGGATCTTTCCCGCCCTGGAGCGCGCCTTCGACTACTCCACCCGCAGCGCCTTGATCCTGCTTACCGGCGTCCAGACCCCGGCTGCGATCCGGGCCGCCGGCGAGGCCGGCTTGGTCGCCTTCCTGCTCGAGCACGGCGCCTGGCGCAAAGGCGTGCCTGTCATGGCCGCCACCGCCCTTGCCGCGGCCGATGCGCAGACGCTCCAACTGCCGGGCGAGACCACCACCGCGACGCTGATCGCTCACCTCGCGCAACAACTGCTGGACCTGGACCGGCAGATCAAAGAAACCGACAAGCTGATCAGCAGCCGATTCCGAACACACCCGCGAGCCGAGATCATCGAATCGCTGCCCGGCTTCGGACCGATCCTCGGCGCGGAATTCGTCGTGGCTACCGGCGGTAACCTCGCCGGCTTCGTCTCCGCGGGCCGCTTGGCGTCCTACGCCGGCCTCGTCCCAGTGCCGCAAGACTCCGGCCGCGTCACGGGCAATCTGCGACGACCAAAACGCTACAACCGCCGGCTCCGGCGTGTGTTCTACATGGCCGCCCTGTCCAGCCTCAAGACCGGCGGCCCGTCGCGGAGCTTCTACGACCGCAAACGCCGCGAACGCATGATCCACACCCAAGCGCTGCTGGCACTCGCCCGCCGACTCGTCGACGTCCTCTGGGCACTGCTGCGCGACGGACGAGTCTTCACCCCGATCGCGCCGCAGCCCGTTACCGCGGCGGCTTGACACGATCATTCAGATTCTCCTTGGAGGTGGGGAAGCGCTCCGCGCAGCGCCATACGGGCGCGGTGCAATCGGGAGCGGACGGTCCCCACTGGGATGTCGAGTGCGGCGGCGACCTCGGGGTAGGTGAGCTGGCTCCAGGCCACCAGCTGCAGCACCTCACGGTCGGCGTGTGGAAGTTCGGCGAGTGCGCCGGCGAGACGGCCCGCGGCGACTGCGGCATCGACCTGGTCGGCCACGCGAGGTGCGTGGTCGGCTGCGACGGGGTCAACGCCGGTCCGCGCCCAGGCCTGGTACTGCCTTACCTCGTCGCGCTGCTGTCGACGCAACAGATTCGTCGCGATGCCGAACAGCCACGGACGGGCGTCGGGCCGCGAGCGGTCGTAGCCGCTGCGACGTTCATACGCGACGAGGAAGGTCTGCGCGAGCAGGTCGTCGGCCACGGTGGTGCCGACACGGCGAGCGAGATAGCGGTGCACCGCGACGGCGTGCCGGTCGAACAGCGCCGCAAAATCGCCGACGACAACGGTCGGCATCGGTACGGTCGATGCTTCGCGCTGGCCCGCCCACCCTCGCATACTGGACAGTGGATTCTCTTGGGGTCACAACCGTTATTGCCCGAAGTCAGGCAAGTAGTTCGCGCCGGGCGCGCTGGTGCTCAAGCCGCAGCAGCATTGACGACCTGGTACAGCGCGTGGTCCTGCCATTCGCCGGCGATGTTGAGGTAGGCGGGCGCGACGCCGTAGCGGACGAACCCTGTGCGTTCGAGCACCCGCTGCGACCTGATGTTGTGCAGCAGCGTTCCCGCCTGGATGCGGTGCAGGCCCAGCTCGTCGAAGGCCAGCGCAATCATGTCGCGCACGGCCGCGGCCGCCAGGCCCCGACCGTTGTCGGCGGCGGCCAGCCAGTAGCCCAGGCTGCACGACTGGAATGGGCCGCGCACGATCTCGTTGAGGGTGATTCGGCCGACCACGCGCTCGGAGCCGTCGAGGATCACGTGCGGCAGCGTCCGGCCTTCGTCGTGGAGTTTGAGCACCTTCTGGACGACGGCCCGCTGGCCCTCAACGGTGAAATACTCCTCCGCCCGGATCGGCTCCCAGGGAGCAAGGAATTCGCGGTTCGCCCGGTGCAGCTCGGCCAGGTCCGGCACGTCATCGAGAGTGACAAGTCGGCTGGTACGCACCCGTCGATGATGCCAGCCGGACACCAGCCTATTTCTTGGCGACCCGGCGATCACGTGCGCAGGTACGAGGCGCCGTTGACGTCGACGATGGCGCCGGTGGTCGTCTCCGACCCCGGCGCGGCGAGAAAGACGACCACCCGGGCGACCTCGTCGGGCGTGGCGGCGCGATTGAGCGGGCTCTGGGCGCGGATCGAGTCACCGGCCGCGCCGGCGAGAAGGTCCGCGGCCATTTCCGTCTCGACGAATCCGGGTGCCACGGTGGTGACGTAGATGCCGTGCGGCGCGAGTTCCTGGGCCAGGGACTGTCCGAGGCTGTTGAGGCCGGCCTTGCTCGCCCCGTAGGCCGTGTGTGCCGGCTCACCTCGAAACGCACCGCGCGAGGAGATGTTCACGATCCGCCCGCCTCCCCCGGCGACCATGTGCGGCACCACCTCGTGAATCAGGTTGGCCGGGCCGATGAGGTTCGTGTTGATCGTGCGCAGCCAGCTCTCGCGCCACTGTGCATAGCTGGTCGAGAGCAGCGGGTGTGCCTCGTAGATGGCCGCGTTGTTGACGAGCACATCGATTCGCCCGCAGGCGGCCACGACGCGCTGCACGAGCGACTCGACCGCGCCGGGATCGCCGAGATCAGCCCGAAGCGCCAGGTGTCCGTCACCGGCAAGCTGCGCCAGCGTCTCGTGCGCCGCCGCCTCGTTGACGGCGTAGTGGACGACCACCCGCGCGCCCTGCTCAGCGAACCGGAGGGCGATCGCACGGCCGATTCCGCGCGAGGCTCCGGTTACCAACACAACCCGATCGTCAGCCGTCATGACGTACAGCCTGCCTCACTCGGGATGGCCCACGCGCTTAGATCAGATTCTGCAGTGTGCTCAACGACGTCCGGTGCAAACGGACGATCGGGTTGAGCGCACTCGCGCGGTACTCCCACGAACCGGATTCGAAGACGAGGTAGGCGGTCGAACCGTGCAGGGTCATGCCCTCGTTCATGCTCGGCGAGCGGAAGCAGTGCAGCCGGGCGCCGTCGAGGCTCGAGTAGCCACGCCGGGCCACGTAGATATTGCCGCGGTTCGTACGTCCGTATGAGGTGCTGAAGATGAAGTCGGTGCCCGTGACGATGAGCCCCTGCGTCTTCGTCGGCACCTGGTAGGAGGTACCCGTGGTCAGCGTGCCGTTGCTCGCGATCTTGTACCGGTACATCTTGTCGCGGCCGGTGTCGTTGAACCGGCCGGAATAGATGTAGCCGCCGTAGTAGGACATGAACGAGGCACCGTAGACGCTTCGTGCCGTGCCGACCTGCGCGACGTAGAGCGGGCTGCCCTGGTGCGCGAACGCGCTGCGCATCGTGGACGGGCTGTACTTGCGGATGCTCTGGCCGGCGCCGGAGATCCAGATCCAGCCGCCGCCGACGGCGATTCCGCCGCCGTGGGTTTCGGCGATCTCGACGCTCTGCACGGTCTTGCCGGTTGCGGTGTCGATGGCGTACACCCGCGAGCGCTGGCCGGTCCAGTACTCGGTGACGAGAAGCAGGTCGTGCCCCTTGCCGTCCCAGTTGTTCCACGCAGCGATTCCCTGCGGCGTGTAGTCGTTGAGGCCGGGCACGGCTGCCGCCGCCGAGAACACGCGGTCGTAGGTGTAGGACGCCGACGGCCCGGCGTAGAACGTTGCGGTCTTGCCGTTGCTGGTGGTGTCACAGGTGATCGCCTGCGACTGCACGGCAGCGGTGTGCGTCGCGGCCGGGGTCGCTGCGGTGTTGCTACGCGTACTCGCGGCCACCGGCCCGCCCGCCGCAGTGGCGCCGAGCACGGTCGCTGCGGCAACGATGGCGCCCGCGCAGGCAATCGACTTGATGGACACTCGTTGGCTCCTGTCGAACACTTGATGATCAAGGGATGATCAATGTCGCGAGGAAGGGTACGTTGCTCGTCTCGCGGCGAGCCAGCGGATTTCGCCCGGTGTGCGTTAGGGCACTCGGGCCGCGTCATGCCGGCGGATTGCGAACCGGTGTCGTCGCGCGCCTCACCTGGTACGGCGTTGCCGGTCGGCGCGGCCCTGACCATGCGACCAGCCGACGATCACGGCACGTGCCTGGGGAATGACGATGTCGAGCAGGCCGGGGAATCGAGCGTCCAGATCGTCACGGCGTAACAGGTTCAGCCGCCTCGTTCCCTCGTCGCGCTGGTGGATGACCCCCGCCTCGCGCAAGGCCTTGAAGTGGCCACTCTGGGTGGACTTACTGACCGGAAGGGCGAAGGTCGTGCAGGCCAACTCGTCACCAGGCTCGAGTTCGGCGAGGCGGGCGACGATGGCCAGACGCACTGGGTCGCTCAGCGCCGCCATGACCTCCGGGAAGCGCAACTCGCGCCGGCGCGGATGCGTCAACTCGGTCGCGGTGCGGCTCGCCACGTCCTCAGAATAGCCCACCATGTTCGGGCATGTCGAACATCTGCTATGTTCGGCTGCATCGAACATGATTGGGGTGGGCGGTGCTACCGACATCTTCACGGCGCGGCTTCTGGTCGGCCGCTTACACGATGTTGATCCTGTTGACAGGAACCAATGTCGCCACGCCGCTGTATCACGGTTACGAGGTGGCGTTCGGGTTCTCGCCACTTGTGGTCACGCTCGTCTTCGCCGCGTACGTGGCGGCGCTGATCCCGTCGCTGCTGGTCACCGGGTCGTTGTCGGACGCGGTTGGCCGGCGCCGGGTGCTGGTGCCCGCGGTCGCGCTCGCGATGCTGGGGTCGCTCGTCTTCGCCCTTGCGCAGGGCACGTCCTGGTTGTTCGCCGCCCGGGTCCTGCAGGGCCTCGCGCTCGGACTCGCGTCCGGTGCGCTCACCGCGGCGCTGAGCGACCTCGAACCCACCGGCAACCGGCGTCGGGCCGCGCTGGTGTCGACGGTGGCCGCCGTGGGCGGGCTCGGCCTTGGGCCGCTGTTGGGCGGGTTGCTGGCGCAGTACGCCCCCGCGCCGCGGGTGCTGCCCTTCGTGATCGAGATCGTGCTCCTGGTGCCGGCCGGCGCGGCGATGCTGTCGCTGCCCGCGGCCCCGCCTGGCGCCCGCTCGCGGCCGCGACGTCCACAGATCCCGATCAGCACACGTGCGGTCTTCGCGACGAGCGGCACGGCGAGCTTTCTGGCCTTCGCGGTCATCGGCCTGTTCCTGACGCTGGTGCCCACCTACGTCACGAAGCTGTCCGGCAACAGCAACCTGCTGCTCAGCGGTGGCGCGGTGGCGGTGATGCTCGCCGGTTCCGCCCTCGCCCAGGTCGCGGGCTACGGCCGGCGGGCCGCCGAAATCGAGCTGATCGGCCTGCCGCTGCTCGCCCTCGGCTTGATCCTGCTCGGTGTCGCCGGTGGCATCTCGTCGCTGCCCTTACTACTGCTCGCGACGGTGATCGCCGGCGTCGGCCAGGGGCTGGTGTTTCTCGGCGGCCTCACCGCGCTGAACGAGGCCGCCCCCGCAGAACGCCATGCCGACGTGCTGTCCAGCTTCTACGTCGTCATCTACCTCGGCGTCGGGCTCCCGGTGATCGGCGTCGGCTTCCTGGCAACCGTGATCGGCCTGCTGGCCGCCGTCCAGTACTTCGCCGGTGTGGTCGCCGCCCTGTGCCTGCTTTTGCTCGCAGCGCTGCGCCGAATCCGCCGCAGCCCGGCTCCAGCACCACCCGCCGCGGCATATCGCCAACAGACCACCAACGCCTCTCCCGGGCGGCGATAAATGGACCTGACCGGCCTCGACACCGCATACCGTCAGTTGCTCGCTGCCGCCGACGCAACCGCACGCGTCCGGCTTCCCGCGTCAGCGCGCGACACCGTCGAGTGGACGCTCTGCCATATCGCGTTGAGCGACCGCATTCTTGCCGCCGCCGCACGAGACGTCCGCGCCGGACTCCCGACGGTCGTCGACAACCGCGACGCCATGGATGCCGACGCCATCGCGGCGTTGATCGCAGCGACGTCACACGCCGAGCGCGTGCATCTCGTACGCAGCAACGCAGCAGAATTGCTTGCCGCGCTGCGCGCCATTCCCGAAGACTCCGCCCGCGCGATCATCCGGCTTCGCCTCGTCGATCGCGCCGGCAACGCCATCCCGGACCAGCAACTGCCGTGGAGCAAGCTGATCCAACTGCGGGCCATCGAGCACGTGCCCGGCCATGCTGCGAGGCTGCGCGCACTTGCCGGTCAGGGAGGTATCACCAGGTGAATCGGCTGATCGCGACAACCAGCGCGGCAACGAGGATCCCTGTGGTGGCCAGTGAGTTGCGGACCTCGCGCAGGTGGACGTGCACGCTGATCGCCACAACCATGATGATCGAAAACCCGCACGCCGCGAGCGGCGTCAGGACCGGCGCGATGCCGGTGGCCCGTGGCAAGACGACGCCGAGTGCGCCGAACAACTCGCAGATCGCGCCGAACCTCACCAGTGGCATCGGCAGCGGGCCCACACCGGTCTGGCCCATCGAGACAAGCCTCGCCTTCGACAGCGTCGACTTCAAGACGCCGGAGGTCAGGAAGGTAAACGCGAGCATGGCCTGCAAGGTCCACAGGAGAGCGTTCATCAGTTCCCGTTCCTTTTCACCGTCGTGATGTCGCGCTGCGATGTCGCGGTACGACGCACGGCCCGGGCCGAGGTGTGACATGGCGAACCGGTCGTCATGTCACAGCTCGCCGGTGCGCTACGTCTTAGTCGCATGAACGACGCATCTACCGAGGCGTTCGCGGCGCATCGCGGATTGCTGCGCGCGGTTGCCTATCGGGTGCTCGGCTCGATGACCGATGCCGACGATGTCGTGCAGGATGCGTGGCTACGGTGGCGCGACGTCGACGCCGCGACCATCGACGACCAGCGCGGCTTCCTGGTCACGGTCACGACTCGTCTCGCGATCGACCGGCTGCGCAGGCAACGGGCGCGGCGCGAGGTGTACGTCGGACCGTGGCTACCCGAGGTCGTCATCACCGAGCCAGACATGCCGGCAGAGCTTGCCGAATCGGTATCGATGGCCCTGCTGATCGTCCTCGAAACCCTTTCGCCGTTGGAACGAGCAGTCTTCGTGCTCCATGAGGTATTCGCATTCAGCTACCCCGAGATCGCGCAGATCATCGGCCGTAGCGACTCGGCGGTGCGCCAACTCGGCCACCGGGCGCGGGCCAACGTCGAGGCCAGACGCCCCCGGTTCGTCACCGATCGCCGCGCTCGACGCGAGGCCACCGAGCGTTTCCTGCGAGCGTGCGTCGGGGGCGACCTGCCCGGACTGATGAAGGTGCTGGCGCCCGAGGTGACGCTGCACGGCGACACCGGCGGCCTGACACCCGGGCCGCGCCGCGTGGTCGTCGGTGCCGACCACGTCGCCCGGCTGCTGGCCCGCTCCCCGGCTCGGCTCCCCGCCGGGACGGCGATCCGGTACCTGGACCTCTACGGCGGCCCCGCCGCGGTGGCGGTGGCCGACGGGCAGCCCTACGCCGTCTTCGTGCTCGACCTCGATCCGCAGAGCAGCCTCGTCACCGCGATCTACCTCGTCTCCAACCCCGGCAAACTCGGGGAACTACGGGAACTACCGGCATGACCGGCCCTGATCCGTTCTCGACCGCACGGCAGCCGGCTTCGGCGCCCGATACGGGGCGGGCGCGAACGGCACTTGTGATTCCATACGCTCGTCGGATGCCGCACGGCGATATCGCGATTGACGACCCACGGGCCGACGATGTCCGCGAGCTGCTCGAGCGCCACCTCGCCTTCGCCAACTCGCACAGCCCGCCCGAGGACGTTCATGCCCTCGACGTCGACTCCCTGCTCGATCCCGCGCTGGCCTTCTTCAGCTTCCGCAGCGACGGCGAACTGCTCGGCGTCGGGGCGCTGAAGCAGCTCGGCGACGACCACGCCGAGCTGAAGTCCATGCATACCGCCCAGGCGGCCCGGGGCCGCGGGGTCGGGCGGGCGATGCTCGACCATCTGATCGGGGTCGCCCGCGAGCGCGGCCTGCGCCGGGTAAGCCTGGAAACAGGCTCCATGCCGGCGTTCGCTGCGGCCCGGTCGCTGTATGCGAGCGCGGGATTCGTCGCCTGCGGGCCGTTCGGCGACTACCGCCCGAGCCGGAACAGCACGTTCATGACGTTGGCCCTGAATGAACCGGCCGAATCGGCTGCACCGGCTGAACCGGCCGTACTAGCCGAACGAGCCGAACCGGGCGGGCCGCCCGGCACGAAGCCCGGCCGGCGCACCGCCGCGGCAACGTAAGGTCACAGCCGGGGGTGGGCGGATGACCGGCAGACGGATCCATGCTTTCGGTGACGATGCGCTCGGCGAGCATGACGCGGTCGCGCTCGCCGACCTGATCGCCACAGGTGAGCTCCGCCCGCAGGACATCACCGACGCGGCCATCGCCCGGGCGCGCTCGGTCGATCCGCTGCTGAACGCCACCGCGTTCACCAGCTACGACTCGCCGCGATATGCCGACAGCGGTGGCGGTCCCCTGTACGGCGTGCCGACCTTCGTCAAGGACAACACCGATGTGCGGGGTATGCCGACCAATCACGGCACCGATGCCTACGTCGGGCGCGCGAAGACCCGGGACGGCCGCTACGCCCGTCAGTACCTGAGCACGGGCATGACCGTGCTCGGCAAGAGCCGGATGCCCGAGTTCGGGTTCAGCGCCAGCACCGAGTTCATGTCGCACGAGCCGACGCGCAACCCGTGGCACACCGGCTACTCCGTCGGGGCGTCATCGGGCGGCTCGGCCGCTCTGGTCGCCGCTGGAGTCGTCCCGATCGCGCACGCCAACGACGGCGGCGGCTCGATCCGGATTCCCGCGGCGTGTGCCGGACTGGTCGGGCTCAAGCCGAGCAAGCACCGTCACGTCGACGCCGAACAGGCCCGGCACCTGCCGATCAACATGATCTCCGAAGGCGTTCTCACCCGGACCGTCCGCGATACGGCCGCGTTCCTGGCGGCTGCCGAGGACTACTGGCGCAACCCCGCACTCGCGCCGGTGGGCCTGGTGCAGGGGCCGGCGAACCGCCGGCTGCGCATCGGCCTGGTCCTGGATTCGGTCACCGGCGCGGCGGTCGATCCAGAGACTCGCGCCGCAGTCGAGAAGACCGCGACCCTGCTGGAAAAGGCCGGCCACCGCATCGAGCCGATCGCGTTGCCGGTCAGCGACCAGTTCGCCGTCGACTTCGTGCAGTACTGGGGGCTGCTGGCCGCTATGGCCGCGACCACCGGCAAGGTCAGCTTCGACCGGTCCTTCGACGCGCGACGCCTCGACGGGCTGACCGTTGGCCTGCGCCGCCAGCACACCCGCAATGTGCGCCACACGCCCGGCGCGATCCGCCGGCTGCGCGCCGTCAAAAACGTCTATGCCCGGATGTTCGCGCGCCTGGAACTGGTGCTGTCACCCGTGCTCGCACACGTCACGCCGCAGATCGGGTACCTCAGCCCGACCGTGCCGTACGACGAGCTGATCGAGCGCCTGCGCCGCTACGTCGCGTTCACGCCGTTGCACAACATCGCCGGCACACCGGCGATCTCGCTGCCTATGGCTATGGCCGAGCAGGGCGTCCCGATCGGCGTCCAACTCTGCGCGGCCTACGGGGACGAGCGCACGCTGATCGAGACCGCCTTCCTGCTCGAACAGGAGCAGGCATTTCCTCGCATTCAGGACGCCGCCGCGTTGCCCTAGCCGAGCCCGCGGCGTGGCGTCACTTGTCGATGCTCTTCAGGTCGACCACGAAGACCAGCGGCGAGTTCGCCGGGATCGACCCGTTCGCCTGCGCTCCGTAACCCAGAGCCGCCGGCAGGATCATCAGCCGCCGCCCGCCGACCTTCATCGGCGGGACGCCCTTGGTGCCGCCGATGCCCTGGGTGAAGCCCGGCACGACGCCGTTCAGCGGGAACTGCGCGGGCTGGCCGCGGGTCCACGACGAGTCGAATCCGGTGCCGTCCTTGTAGAGGGCGCCGACGTACTGGACGGTGACTGTCGACGCCGGTGTGGCCGCTTTGCCCTTTCCGACAACGAGATCCTTGTACTCGAGCTTGGCCGGCGCGGCCGAGGCCTTGGACGTGACGGCGGGCGCACCGCCGAGATCGGCGGCTCCCTTGACCGTCACCCCGCTGAACGTGACCGCCGGGCCGGTCGCCGCGCGCGCCGGCGACGGTGTGGCGGACGGTGCGGACGGCGACGACGCAGCGGGGCTGGTCGGCGAGCTGGCCGGGTTTGCGGCCGTCTTCTTCTTCTTGCTGCCGCTCGTGGCCGCCACCACGATGATGACGACGATGAGCGCCAGCACTACCGTTCCGGCCACCGTCGCGATCAGCGTCCGGCGTTTACGCGCGGCTTCGCGCTCCTGGCGCAGCTGCAACTGCTGTTCGAGCTGGCGGCGAGCAGCGTCGCGGCGTTGTTTGTTCGTCGACACGAAATGCGTCCTTCCCGGGCGAACTCGGCGCGGGGTGCGCGCGCGACAGTGTATGGAAGTCACCAAAGGGCCCGATCAGAAGTCCCCCGATCGGGGGTTTCGGGTGCGGCAGACTGGTCGCATGTCCCGACCCGTGATCGGCGAACTCGGCACCATTCTGTCCGTGTGGGCGCACCCCGACGACGAGGGCTACTGCTGCGGCGGGCTCATGGCCAGCGCGGTCCTCGCCGGGCAGCGAGTCGTCTGCGTGACGGCGACTCGAGGCGAGCAGGGCTCGACCGACCCGGCCCGCTGGCCCAACGGCCCGACGCTGGCGGCGGTGCGCACCAAGGAACTTGCCGAGTCGCTGGCCGTGCTCGGCGTCAGCGAGCATCACTGGCTCGACTACCCGGACGGCGGTTGCGACTCGGTCGACCAGGATGCCGCCACGGCCCGCCTGCGTGACATCGTCAAACAGGTGCAGCCCGACACCGTGCTCACCTTCGGCCCGGACGGCGGCACCTATCACCCCGACCACATGACGGTGTCGCGGTGGGCGTCGGCCGCGGTGGCGGGAACGGACGCGCGGGTGTTCCACCAGGTGCAGACGCCCGAGTGGCAGGCCGTGGTCTATGAGGTCATCGACCCGAAGATGGTGATGATGGCCGATCGGGAGCCGGTGACCGTCGCGGCAGCGGACTGCGCGATCTTCCGCAGCTTCGACGGCGAACTGCTGGAACGCAAATACCGCGCGATGTTGTGCCAGCCGAGCCAGGTCGGGCCGTTGCTGTCGCTCGCCGGGCCGGACAGGTTCCGGGCGATGCTCGCCGAGGAGGCGTTCACCGCCGAGCGACAACCGCTTCCTGACTAGCACCGACTACCTCATTCGGGCCGGATTCGTGAGAATCGCGAGGTGACTGCACCGCTCTCAGCCCGGACCGCGTGGACGCGCAACCTCCAGACGCCGCTTCGCCGGTTCCTGCAGACCGAGACCGGCAGCGCGGCCGTCCTGCTCGGCGCGACGGTGGCCGCGCTCGTCTGGGCGAACGTCGACAACGGCTCCTACGAACGGCTCTGGCAGACCGACCTCACGATCCGGCTCGGCAGCACCTCGTTGTCGCAACCGGTGCGCGACTGGGTGAGCACCGGGTTGATGACGCTGTTCTGGTTCGTCATCGGACTGGAGGCACGTCGCGAATTCGACATGGGCGAGCTACGCCAGCGCACCCGGGTCGCATTGCCGGTTCTTGCCGGCATCGGCGGCATGATCGTTCCGATCGCGATCTATCTGGCCGCCAACGCGGGCAGCGGCTCGGCCGGCGGCTGGGGCGCGGCGATGTCGACCGACACGGCGTTTGCCCTGGGCGTTCTGGCCCTGGTGGGTCCGGGTCTGCCCGACCGGCTGCGCTCGTTCATGCTCACCGTCGCGGTCGTCGACGATCTGGTCGCGCTGGTGGTGATCGCCCTGGCGTACACCAAGCACGTCGAGGTGGTGGCGCTGCTCGTCGGCCTCGCGGTCCTCACGGCTACGGCGCTCATCCGCACCAGCCGGCTGCACCGCGGCCCGGTGTACGCGGCGCTCGGCGTCACCGCGTGGGTGGCGATGTTCCAGTCCGGCGTCGACCCGGTTGCGGTCGGCATGGTGATGGGGCTGCTGACCTACGCCTCGCCCGCCACGCGCAGCGACCTGGAACGCGCGACCGACCTGTTCCGGCTCTTTCGCGAGCAGCCGACGCCGGAACTCGCGCGGTCAGCCCGGGTCGGCGTCGCCTCGGCCATCTCTCCCAACGAACGGCTGCAGCAGCTTTATCATCCGTGGACGAGTTATCTGATCGTGCCCTTGTTCGCCCTGTCGAATGCGGGCATCCACATCAGCGGCCACTTTCTCGCCCACGCCTACACCTCCCCGATCACATTGGGGATCCTGTTCGGCTACCTGCTCGGTAAGCCATTGGGAATCGCCGGTGCCACGTGGCTGGTCACCATGCTCAGCCGAGGCCGGCTGCGACCGCCCGTCGGCTGGGCGGCGGTCGGCGGCGCCGGGATGCTCGGCGCGATCGGCTTCACCGTCTCGCTGCAGATCTCGACGCTTGCGTTCACCGGCACGCGGCTCGAGGAGGCGAAGCTCGGCGTGCTCACCGCGGCGCTGTGTGCCGCCACGGCCACCTGGGGACTCTTCCGCGCCATCCGGCGGCTGCCCGCAAACGTGCAACTGCCGGCGGTGCTCGGCCGCAGCGACGTGATCGTCGACCTCGCCGCCGACGTTGACGTCGAACGCGATCATCAGCGTGGCCCGGCCGACGCTCCGGTGACCGTCGTCGAGTACGGCGACTTCGAATGCCCGCACTGCGGCGAGGCCGAGCCGGTCGTGCGTGAACTGCTCGCCGACTTCGGCGACGTCCGCTACGTGTGGCGGCACCTGCCGCTCAACGATGTCCACCCGCGCGCGCAGCTCGCTGCCGAGGCAGCCGAAGCCGCCGCCCGACAGGGAGCATTCTGGCAGATGCACGATCTGCTCCTGGCCAACCAGGCCAACCTCAACCTGGACGACCTCATGCGGTACGCAGCCCAACTCGGCCTCGACACCGAGCGCTTCGCCGGCGACATCAACCGCAACGCCGGCGCCGCCCAGATCGCGGAGGACGTCGACTCAGCCGACCTCAGCGGCGTCTCGGGCACGCCGACGTTCTTCATCAACGGCCGGCGCCATCAAGGGGCCTACGACATCGACACGCTGTCGACCGCAGTGCGGCTCGCCCACGCGCGAGCCGCCATCACCACCTGACGCCACGCGCGAGCCGTGGATCGCGACCTGGCCCGGGTTCGGCGCTCCCAGACTTCGGCATCGAGTCTTGATGATCTCTGCTGGATCCGCCATCAGTCGCGGCTTCGGCAGAGATGATCAACGGTGTGCCGGCGCGCACTCCCAGCACGGCGTCGGACGGTAACGATCCACGGCTGTCGCACTGGTGTCCTGAGTCAGAACACTAGGCGCGCGCCGACGGGGCGGTGCGCGCCCAGGGCCGCAGCGCCTCGAGTTGCGCGGCGAGCGCGAGCAGCATCCCCTCGCCGCCGGCGCCAGCGACGAGCTGAACGGAGCGGGGCATTCCGTCGCTGCCGAGCCCGGCAGGCACCGCGATGGCCGGCCATCCGGCGAGGTTCCACGCGGCAGCGAACGGTGCGTAGCGCGCGTTCGCCAGCACGTTGGCCAGCCAGCCGCGCTCGGACCACGCCATCGAACGAAGCGGCGACTGCGCCAGCATCGGGGTGATCAGCACGTCGTGGTGGGCGAAGAATGCCTCGGCCCTGCGCCGCCACCGCTCGCGCCCGCTGGGCTTCGGCCGCCCGGCCCGAAGCACGAGCCGGCCCGCGGCGGCGTGACGCCGGATCCGCCGTTCGAGCTTGCCGCGGTCGGCGAGCAGCCTGGCGTCCATTTCCGCGCCGGCAAACCAGCGGGCGAGAGCCGACGGCCCGGCGCGCTGACCGTAGGGCGGCTCGGCCGGTGCCACCGAGTGCCCGGCATCGCGCAGCGCGTCCGCGGTGTCGCGGGTGGCAGCGGCCCAGCTCTTGTCGACCGGCAGGCCGGCGAGTGGACTCCGCGTCGACACGGCGATGCGCAGCCGGCCCGGGTCGCCGGTCACGGCAAGCTCAGGGCGTGCGGCCATGACCGAGAGCAGCAGCGCGCAGTCGGTCACGGTGGTGGCGAGCACGCCGTTCTCGGCCATGCCGAACCACGAGCCGTTGCCGAGATCGGCGGGCACCACGCCCAGGCCCGGCTTGATACCGACAACGCCGCAGCATGCGGCCGGGATGCGGATCGAGCCCATGCCGTCGTTGCCGTGTGCGGCCGCGACCATTCCGGCCGCGACGGCAGCCGCCGAACCGCCCGACGAGCCGCCCGGGGTCCGGCCGAGATCCCACGGATTGTGCGTGATGCCGAACGTCGAATCCGTGGCGCCGTACACGCACAACTCCGGCACGCGGGTGAGGCCGACGACGACGGCTCCGGCACGTCGCAGTCGCTGCACGATCTCGTGATCTGCCTGCTGCGGCGAAGGGTCCGAGCCCGCACTGCCCACGCGCATCGGCTCACCGCTGACCGGCACGTTGTCCTTGATCGCGATCGGCACGCCGGCCAGCGGCAGCGAATCCCGGTCCGGGCGCCGGTCGACCACGTCGGCTTCGTCGAGGGCCGCGCGCGTGCGCACGACCTGAAACGCGTTGATGCGTTGGTCGCGCTCGGCAATCCGCTCAAGACACGCAGCGGTGGCGGCTCGCGCTGTCAGCGTGCCAGCCCGGACCGCAGCCGCGATCTCGACCACGGTGTCCGGCATGGCCCGGACCGTACCCGCAGACGTGCCCTCGCGCTCCTCGACCAGGGAGCGCACGGCTTTCCCATCGAGGCCGATCGCGGGGAGGATTCCGGTATGACGCGACGCAGATTGCCCCGCTGGTCGGAACTGGCTCCGCTGGTCAAGTCACGGCCGGTGCTGGGCAATCGCACGGAGCTTCGGCTCGCGCGAGCGGCCAGCGTCGGCGACCTGCGGCTGATCGCACGCCGGCAGACGCCGCGGGCCGTCTTCGACTACACCGACGGTGCGGCCGGCGACGAGCTGAGCCTGCGGCGCGCGCGTGCCGCGTTCGCGCGGGTCGAGTTCGCGCCTCGCGTGCTGCGTGACGTCTCGAAGGTCGACACGTCGACGACGCTGCTCGGCAGCGCGTCGGAGCTGCCGTTCGCCTTTGCGCCGACCGGGTTCACCCGGCTGATGCATCACGAGGGCGAGCCGGCGGTCGCTCGTGTCGCGCAGCGCGCCGGCATCCCGTACGCACTGTCGACGATGGGCACGACGTCGGTCGAGGACCTTGCTGCGGCAGCGCCTTCGGGGCGGCGGTGGTTCCAGCTGTACCTGTGGCGCGATCGCGACGCGAGCCGCGACTTCGTCGCCCGCGCGCAGGCGGCCGGGTACGAGGCGCTGGTGCTCACGGTCGACACTCCGGTCGCCGGATCGCGGCTGCGCGACGTCCGCAATGGCCTGACCATCCCGCCGACGCTGACCCTGCGCACCCTCGCGGGCATGGCCGCCCACCCGGCCTGGTGGGCGAACCTGCTGACCACGTCGCCGCTGGAGTTCGCCTCGCTGCGCTCGTGGGACGGCACCGTCGCGGAGCTGGCCAACCAGGTCTTCGATCCGGCAGCGACCCTGCGCGACGTCCGGTGGCTGCGCGACGCGTGGCCGGGAAGCCTTGTGATCAAAGGGATTCAGACGCCAGACGACGCGCGCACGGTGGTCGACGCCGGTGCCGACGCGGTCGTTGTGTCCAATCACGGCGGGCGGCAGCTCGACCGCGCCCCCACTCCGCTCGAACAGCTGCCGGCCGTCGTCGCGGCCGTCGGCGAGCGGGCAGAGGTATATCTGGATGGCGGAATCCTGAACGGCGCCGACGTGGTGGCCGGCGTCGCGCTCGGCGCGCGGGCCTGCCTGGTCGGACGTGCCTACCTGTACGGCCTGATGGCCGGCGGTGAGCGCGGCGTTCAGCGGGTGGTCGAGATCCTGCGCCACGAGGTCACCCGCACCATGCAGTTGCTCGGCGCCACGTCGGTGGCCGACCTGACCGGCGAAACCGTGCGGCTTCGCAGCAGCTAACCGACCGGCCCGGCTCCCGGTTGGCTCGGATGGGCTCGGGCGGGCTGACCCGGTCCGGTGGGCTGACCCGGTCCGGTGGGCTGACCCGGTCCGGTGGGCTGACCCGGTCCGGTGGGCTGACCCGGTCCGGTGGGCTGACCCGGTCCGGTGGGCTGACCCGGTCCGGTGGGCTGACCCGGTCCGGTGGGCAGTTAGCCCGCGAGTGGGCACATACAACCGCCCACCCGCGACGAAACTGCCCACCCGCGGGATCCAACGCCAACCACCGTCGATCCCGGCAACGCCCCAACCACCAACGAGCCCACGGGAAAACCCCCGGTGGGCAGTTAGCCCGCGAGTGGGCACATACAACCGCCCACCCGCGACGAAACTGCCCACCCGCGGGATCCAACGCCAGCCACCCAACTGCCACCGAGAGGCGACGCCGGCCGCGCAGGTGCCCAGCCGCGGACGCAATCGCCAGCTACGAGTGGCCACTAGATGGTTGATTCCGTGAAGCTCAGATGTGGTGTGTCGTTGTTCGGGGTATAGGGAGAGGGTGTCCAAGATCAATTTGTGAGAAGAGAACTGGACACCCTCCTGACCGAACTGTATGTGCTGATCGATGATCATGTCGTGCCGACTCGTCGTGGTCGTGGGCGCAGACCACGACTCAGTGACAGTGAGTTGGTCTGTCTGGCGGTGGCGCAGGTGCTGCTGGGTTTCAACTCCGAACGGCGCTGGGTTCGTCATCTGCGCACCGATCCGGTGTTGCGTGCGATGTTCCCGTACGTGCCGACACAGTCCGGGTATCACAAGCGGCTCAAGGCCGCGCTGCCCCTGCTGTGCACCGCGATCCGGGTCATCGCCGAGCGCGCGCCGTCGTTCTTCGACGACCTGTGGATCACTGACGCCACCCCGGTGCCCTGCGCGGCCTCACGCGAGACGGTCAAACGCTCGGCATTGGCCGGACACGCCGGCTACGGGTACTGCGCCAGCCACTCCCGCTACTACTGGGGCTTCAAGCTCTACCTGGTCTGCGCCGGGGACGGGATGCCGCTGATGTGGTGTCTGGCCCACCCCAAGATCGGCGAACGCGAGGCACTGGCCGCGCTGCTCGATCACGAGCATCACCTCATCCGCGATGGACAGATCTTGTTGGCCGACAAAGGCTTCGCCGGGCGTGAGTTTCACCAGCTCACCAAAGCGATGCGACTTCGCCTGCTACGCCCCGACCGACGCGATGAGACCTACCGCCACGGCAACCTCGCCGCCATCCGGCAATGGATCGAATCGGTCAACCAAACCCTCAAATCCCAACTCGGCCTCGAACGCCACGGCGGCCGAACCCTGACCGGCGTCGGCACCCGTGTCGCCCAACGAATCCTGGCCATGGCCACCGGAATCTGGCACAACTGGACCCTCGGCCTCACCACGAAAAGATCCCTGATCGCCTACGACCACTGACACAAGCTTCACGGAATCAACCATCTAGGCTGCGGGAGCATGGATCCAGGCTTGGACGTTGTCGAGTTCACCCCGTCCGCCGACCAGTATGCGTTCACATTCGGCGGCGTCGCGCCGATCCGGCGCATCAAGCCCGGCACCGCAATGCGGCTGTGGTCCGAGGACGCATTCGGGGGCGCCCTGCGCAGCACCAGCGACAAGTCGAGCGACAAGGTCGACTTGCGCTTCGTGAACGCCCAGACCGGCCCGTTCTACGTCGAGGGCGCCGAACCGGGCGACGCGCTGGCGCTGCACTTCGTCAGCCTCGAGCCGGCGCGAGACTGGGGCGCGTCCGCGGCGATCCCCTTCTTCGGCGGGCTGACCAGCACCGACCGGACGGCGACACTCCAGCAACCATTGCCCGACACCACCTGGATCTACCACGTCGACAGCGCGCGCCGCACAGTCGGTTTCGAGGCGCAGCACAGCGAGTTCCGGGTCGAGCTGCCACTGGCTCCCATGCTCGGCACGGTCGGCGTTGCCCCGGCCGGCGGCGAGGTGCGCAGCTCGCTCGTGCCCGAACGCTTCGGCGGCAACATGGACTGCCCGCAGATGCGCGCCGGCGCCACCTGCTTCCTCGGCGTCAACGTCGAGGGCGCGCTGTTCTCCATCGGCGATGGCCACTACCGCCAGGGCGAGGGCGAGGCGTGTGGCACGGCCGTCGAAGGTGCCATGACCACGACGCTCATCGTCGAGCTGATCAAGGGCGCCGCACCGGCCTGGCCGCGACTCGAGGACGACGAGCACTGGATGGCCATCGGGTCGAGCCGCCCGCTCGAGGACGCCTGGCGCATCGCCCAGGTCGAACTCGTGCGGTGGTTCGGCGAGCTGTACGGCCTGGACGCGATGGATGCCTACCAGTTGCTGTCGCAGATCGTCGAGGTGCCGGTGTCCAACGTCGTCGACGCGAACTACAGCGTCACAGTCAAGGCGGCCAAGTCGCTGCTGCCCGCCGCGGACGCATTCGGCGGGATGCACCGTGAGCTGCGCGCCCGGGCCGCAGCCCTGATCTAGGAGACACGTCATGGATCTGCAGCTGACCGGCCTGCGGGCCCTCGTCACCGGCGGCACCCGGGGCATCGGGCGCGCCACCGCCGAGACGTTCCTCGAGGAGGGCGCGGCGGTCGCCTTCTGCGCGCGCACCGCCCCGGACGTGGCCGAGGCAGCCGAGACGCTCAGCGCGGATGGCGCCACCGTATTCGGCACGGCACTCGACATGGCCGACGGGGATGCCGTGGCCGCGTGGGTGCGCGAGTCGGGCGAACGGCTCGGCGGCATCGACATCGTCGTGTCCAACGTGAGCGCGCTGGCGATCCCGGACACCGAAGAGAACTGGGCCGCCTCGCTGGCCGTCGACGTCATGGGCGCCGTGCACCTCGTCAACGCCGCGATGCCGCTGCTCGAGGCGAGCACGGCCCCGTCCATAGTGGCCGTCTCCAGCGTCTCCGGACGCGAGGTCGACTTCGCGGCCGGCCCGTACGGCACGGCAAAGGCGGCGCTCGTCCACTACATCCAGGGTTTGGCGTATCAGCTTGCCGGCAAGGGCATTCGCGCCAACACGGTCTCGCCGGGCAACACGTTCTTCGAAGGCGGCGTCTGGGACAACATCAAGACCGGCAACCCCGATCTCTACGCAACGGCACTCGGGCTCAACCCGACCGGGCGCATGGGCACGCCGAGGGAGATGGCCCGGGCGATCGTGTTCATCGCCAGCCCTGCGTCGAGTTTCACCAGTGGCACCAACCTCGTCGTCGACGGAGCGCTGACCCGCGGCGTGCAGTACTGACGCCGATCACCGGGCGGTCGCCGGTTCCGGCGTCCGGCGAGCGCGCAGGCCGAACAGTGCCGTGCCGCCCGCCGCGACGAGCGCGACGCCACCTGCCGACATCGCCCAGTGGTACCCGTCCAGAAACGACTCGGCAGCGGTCTGCTCGGCAGCCGGGCCAAGGCGCGCGGCCTTGCCGGCTTGCGCGCCGGACACATCCTGACGCAGCGCTCGAGCTTCGGTCTGTACGGACGGCGCAAGCGCGGCCACCTTGGCGTCCCAGGTGTGTGTCGCGAGACCGACGCCGATCGCGCCCATCATCGCGAGGCCGACCGACGCGCCGATCTGGCGGGCTGAGTTGAGGATTCCCGACCCGGTGCCGGCGAGCGCATCCGGCACGTCACTCATCGCCTGCGACGACACGAGCGGGACCGCCAGCCCGTAACCAAGCCCGATAGCGACGTATCCGGTCGCCGCAACCCAGAACGCGGTGTCACGTTGCAGGGTGGCCAGCACGAACATGCCGGCGGCGGCGACCAGCGAGCCTCCTCCGATCAGCAACCTCCCGTCGTACCGGGCGGCGAGGCGTCCGACGCTGACCGAGGCGCCGAGGAACAGCACGTTGAGGAACAGCCAGGACAGGCCGGTCGTGAGCGCCGACCAGCCGCGAAGGTCCTGGTAGTAAAGGGTGACGAAGAAGAACATGCCGGCCAGCGAGACGTACAGCAGCGCGAACACCACGTTCGCCGAGGCAAAGCGTCGTTCACGCAGCAACCCGAGCGGAACCATCGGCGACGCGGCTCGCCGCTCCCACGCCACGAACCCGCCGAGTACCGCTACCGCGCCGCCGAGCGAGCCCGCCACTGCGGGTGACGTCCACGATCGACGGTTGCTCTCGATCAACGCGAATGTCAGTAGGAACAAGCCAATCGCGGCGAGCACGGCGCCGATCGGGTCCGGCCTTCGGGCTGCCGGATCGCGCGACTCGCGCACACCGGCAAGGGTCAGCGCAGCGCAGATCACCCCGACCGGCACGTTGACCCAGAACACGGCCGACCAGTCGGCGAGCCTGATCAGCACCCCGCCGATCACCGGGCCGAGGCCGAAGCCGAGACCGCCGATCGCCGCCCACAGGCCGATGGCGCCGGTGCGCTGATCGGCGGGATACGCGTCGATGAGGATCGACAACGTCAGCGCAGCCATCGCTGCGCCACCGACACCCTGCATGGCCCGGAACGCGATCAACTGCGGGTCGTCCGGCGCCAGCGCGCATCCGGCCGAGGCGACGGTGAACACCACCAGCCCAATGAGGAAGAGGCGACGGCGTCCGAACCGGTCACCGAGCGAACCGCCGACGAGGATCAGCGCGGCGAGCACAAGCGTGTAGGCCCCGACGACCCATTCCAGATTCGCCGCAGAAACCCCGAGTTCGCGCTGAATCGACGGAAGGGCGACATTGACGATCGTGACGTCGAGCAAGATCATCGCCTGCGACACCGACATCGCGGCGAGCGTCAACCGGCGCGTGCGAACCGTCCCTCCGCCGCCGCTCACTGCATCAGCATGCGTCCTGCCGCCGCGCGCACGCCAGATGTCAGCTCGTCCGCTTAGTAGTAAAGAGCCCGACATCAGCTATTCAAGAAATGCGATTTCGTAGATATTCGTCGCTTAATAGCAGGCACAAAAGCTAGCCCGATTTTGGTGAGCAGGAATGCGCCCACCGTAATCAAGATCGGCCGCCCGCAAATTGATCAACACACCACTCACACATTGTTGCTTCAGTCCGCTATCCTGCCGCAGTCACCTTCCGGCTCTGGCTGGAAGGTCCTCGGGGGAGGACGAAAAATGCAATCGTCCATTAATGCTGCTGTCGTGCAATTGTCCGCACGGCACCGATACGGCCGCGCGACGCTGATCATTGTTGCGGTTGCCGGATTGCTGAGCGCCTCGCTGGGTCTACGGCCCAATCGCGCGGAAGCGGCCGGGTCGCCGTGCGGGCCGCCGGTCACCAGTGTGATCGCGTGTGAGAACACGTTGCCGGGTGACCCGGCAAATGATTGGCGAGTCAGCGGATCAGGCGACTCCACGCTTCAGGGCTTCCCGACCAAGATGAGCGTCAATGCCGGGCAGAGGATCGACTTCAAGATCTCGTCGTCGACGGCGTACCACTTCGACATTCTGCGCCTCGGCTACTACCAAGGCAACGGCGCGCGCAAGGTCGCCTCGGCGCTGACCGCGACGGTCTTCCCCCAGTCGCAACCGTCCTGCCTTACCCAGTCCAGTACCGGACTCATCGACTGCGGTAACTGGGCGGTGTCTGCCTCGTGGGCCGTTCCGGCCAGCGCTGTTTCGGGCTACTACATCGCGCACCTGTACCGCAACGACAACGGAAACGGCAGCACGATCCCCTTCGTCGTGCGCAACGACGGCAACCACTCCGACATGGTCTACGAGATCGACGACGAGACGATGCAGGCCTACAACACCTATGGCGGCAACAGCCTGTACCAGTGCACGGTTGTCTGCCCGCCCGGCGATCCCCAAGGCTACAAGGCCGCCTTCGCGGTCTCCTACAACCGGCCGTTCCACACTCCCGATGACGATGCGGGCCGCAGTTGGGTGTACTACGCCGAGTTGCCGATGGTCGAATTCATGGAGCAGAACGGCTACGACGTCAGCTACGTCGCGTCCACCGATCTCGACGCCGGCACCGCAAACCTCAGCAACCACAAGGTATTCGTCTCGAGCGGCCACGACGAGTACTGGTCGGGCAACCAGCGCAACGCGGTGACGGCTGCCCGCGACGCCGGGATGAGCCTTGCCTTCTTCTCGGGCAACGAGGTCTTCTGGAAGACCCGTTTCGCCGCCAGCATCGACGCGTCCAGCACGCCACAACGCACCCTTGTGTCCTACAAGGAAACGCACTTCAACGCGCCGACGGACCCGCAGGATCCGACGACGTGGACGGGGACGTGGACGGATCCGCGATTCAGCCCACCGGCTGACGGAGGCATTCCGCCGAACGCCCTTACCGGGCAGCAGTTCGTGGTCAACTCCGGCGCGGGCGACATCAAGGTTCCGGCGGCGTACTCGAAGTTGCGGTTCTGGCGCAACACGGCGGTGGCGACGCTCGGCGCCGGCCAAACGCTCACCCTGGACCCCGGGGGTAACACGCTGGGCTATGAGTGGGACGAGGACACCGACAACGGATACCGGCCGGCGGGCCTCATCGACATGTCGTCGACGACGCTGGCCAGCACCGAGGCGTTCACCGACTACGGCACGTCCACGAAGAGCGGTGTGCCCACGACGCACAACCTGACGTTGTACCGCGCTGCCTCGGGCGCGCTCGTCTTCGGCGCCGGCACCGTGCAATGGTCATGGGGACTGGAACCCGGCACGCAAAGCGGTACCGGCGTCGACCGGAACATGCAGCAGGCAACGGTCAACCTGTTCGCCGACATGGGCGCGCAGCCGGCCACGCTGATCAGCGGACTGGCTGCCGCGTCCGCTTCAGCCGACGCCACGGCTCCCACCTCGCAGATCACGTCGCCGGCGGCCGGCGCCGACCTGACTGACGGGTCGACGGTCACGATCAGCGGAGCCGCGACCGACACCGGTGGCGGCGTGGTCGCCGGGGTGGAAGTGTCCACCGACGGCGGAACCACCTGGCATCCGGCGACGGGCACGGCCGCCTGGACGTACTCCTGGATTGTCCACGGCGGCCCGACGACAACCATCAAGACGAGGGCCACCGACGACTCGGGCAACACCGAGAGCCCGTCCGCGGGCAACACCGTCAATGTGCCGTGCCCGTGCACGATTTTCGGCTCGTCCGCGGCGCCGACCACCGCTGACTCCGGTGACCGGAACTCGGTCGAGGTCGGCGTCAAGTTCACCTCGGAAACGTTCGGGACGATCACCGGCGTCCGGTTCTACAAGTCGACCGCGAACACCGGCACGCACGTCGGCGATCTGTGGAGCTCGACCGGCCAGCTCCTGGCCAGCGCGAACTTCGCCGGGGAGTCCGCCTCCGGGTGGCAGTCGGTGTCGTTCGCCACGCCGGTGACGGTTCTTCCGAATACGACGTACGTAGCGTCCTATCTCGCGCCGAACGGTCACTACGCCGATGATGTCAACTACTTCTACGGACGCCCGCAGGTTCCGAACGTGGCGAAGCCGCCGGTGCTTGACAGCAAGCCGCTGCACGCACAGCGCCAAACACCGACCAGCGCGAACGGCGTGTACACCTACTCCGGCAGCCGGGCATTCCCCGCGACGGCCGATGTCGGCGACAACTACTGGGTTGACGTCTCGTTCGTGCCGCAGTCCGCGCCGGCGACGCCGACCAACGTGGTGGCGACGGGCGGCTACGCCTCGGCCGCGCTTACCTGGACGCCCGGCGCAGGGGGAGGGCCTGCGACGGCGTACACCGTCACGCCCTACATCGGCTCAGCCGCCCAGACACCGGTGGTGGTCACCGGCGCGCCCGCGCCGACGGGAGCGACGATCACCGGCCTGACCAACGGAACCACCTACACGTTCACCGTCATAGCATCGAATCCAGCGGGCACCAGCGGCGCGTCAGCACAGTCGAACGGTGCCACGCCATCGGCCAATACCTCGGTCGTTCTCAACGGTGGCTTCGAGGCCGGCGCTCCACCCTGGTCGCCGGCCGGCACTGCCACCCCGTTGATCTCGGCGACCAGGGCGCACAGCGGTACAGCGTCTGCGCTGTTGGGTGCCGTGCAGCCGGCGCCCGTCGCGGCCGGCGACAGCTCGTACAGCCAGACGGTAACCGTGCCGCCTGGCACGACCACGCTCAGCTTCTGGTACTGGCCGCAGTCGGCGGATGACATCTGCTCCGGAACGGCATGCCGGTACGACTGGCAGGAGGCGCAGATCCGAACCACGGCAGGGGGCACTCTCGCCTCGGTGTTCAAGTCCAACTCCAATGCCCAGGCGTGGACCCAGGTCACGTTCAACACGAGCGCATATGCGGGCCAGACCATCGTGCTCTGGTTCAACGCGCACAACGACGGTGCGTCCAACCCGTCCGACGACACCGACATGTACCTGGACGATGTGTCACTCGCCGGCAGCGGCGGACCCACCGCGCCCGCGGCGCCGACGGGCGTGACGGCGGTTGCCGGTAACGCCACGGCCACGGTGTCGTGGACCGCGCCGGGTAATGGCGGTAGCGCGATCACCAGTTACACCGTGACGCCGTTCATCGGCGCCACCGCGCAAACGCCCGTTGTCGTGAACGGCACCCCACCGGCAACCACGACCACCGTCACCGGCCTGACCAACGGCACCGCCTACACCTTCACCGTCACCGCCACCAACGCCATCGGCACCGGTCCGCCCTCAGCGGCCTCGAACGCCGTGACGCCCACCGCGCCCACGGCGCCCGCAGCGCCGACCGGCGTCGCAGCGGTCGCGGGTGATAGGACGGCCACGGTGTCGTGGACCGCGCCGGGTAATGGCGGTAGCGCGATCACCAGTTACACCGTGACGCCGTTCATCGGCGCCACCGCGCAAACACCGGTCGTCGTGAACGGCACCCCACCGGCAACCACGACCACCGTCACCGGCCTGACCAACGGCACCGCCTACACCTTCACCGTCACCGCCACCAACACCATCGGCACCGGTCCGCCCTCAGCCGCCTCCAGCCCGGTCACGCCAACCGGACCGACCACGCCCGCGGCGCCGACGGGCGTGACGGCGGTTGCCGGTAACGCCACGGCCACGGTGTCGTGGACCGCGCCGGGTAATGGCGGTAGCGCGATCACCAGTTACACCGTGACGCCGTTCATCGGCGCCACCGCGCAAACGCCCGTTGTCGTGAACGGCACCCCACCGGCAACCACGACCACCGTCACCGGCCTGACCAACGGCACCGCCTACACCTTCACCGTCACCGCCACCAACGCCATCGGCACCGGTCCGCCCTCAGCGGCCTCGAACGCCGTGACGCCCACCGCGCCCACGGCGCCCGCAGCGCCGACCGGCGTCGCAGCGGTCGCGGGTGATAGGACGGCCACGGTGTCGTGGACCGCGCCCGGCAATGGCGGTAGCCCGATCACCAGCTACACCGTGACGCCGTTCATCGGCGCCACCGCGCAAACACCGGTCGTCGTGAACGGCACCCCACCGGCAACCACGACCACCGTCACCGGCCTGACCAACGGCACCGCCTACACCTTCACCGTCACCGCCACCAACACCATCGGCACCGGTCCGCCCTCAGCCGCCTCCAACGCCGTCACCCCCACCGCCAGCGCCCCGCCAGCCTTCGTCCAACAAACCAACGCCCACACCGGCAGCGGAGCCAGCCTCAACGCCACCCCCACCGCCAACATCACCACCGGCAACCGACTCGTCGTCCTGGTCGGCGTCTGGGCCAACGCCGGACCCACCACCCGAACCGTCACCGACTCCGCCGGCAACACCTACGTCGAACTACTCCACTTCACCGCCAGCGACAAAACCGAAATGAGCGTCTGGACCGCACCCATCACCAAGGGCGGCGGCACCCGACCCACCATCACCGCCACCCCCACCAGCGCAGGCGACATCGGCGTCACCGTGCTCGAATACTCCGGCCTATCCCAAGCCACCGACGCCACCGCCATGGACCGCTCCGCCCAAGCCACCGGCACCACCGGCACCACCGCAACCACCGTCAGCTCCGGACCCACCCCCGCCGTCACCGCCACCAACGAACTCGCCCTCGGCCTCTACATCGACTCCGGCTTCAGCGACACCCTCACCCCCGGCACCGGCTACACCCAACGCACCAACTTCTCCCCCGCCGGCGACATGGAAATGCTCGCCGAAGACCAACCCACCACCCAAGGCGCCACACCCAACGCCACCACCGGCACCGGCCGCTCCACCATCTGGCTCATGGCCACCATCGTGCTGAAGTCCGGGTTCTCGCCGCCGCCGACCGCTCCGGCCGCTCCGACGGGCGTCGCCGCACTGCCGGGCAACGCCCAGGCCATCGTGTCGTGGACGGCGCCCGGCAATGGCGGTAGCCCGATCACCAGCTACACCGTGACGCCGTTCATCGGCGCCACCGCCCAAACACCGGTCGTCGTGAACGGCACCCCACCGGCCACCACGACCACCGTCACCGGCCTGACCAACGGCACCGCCTACACCTTCACCGTCACCGCCACCAACACCATCGGCACCGGTCCGCCCTCAGCCGCCTCCAACGCCGTCACCCCCACCGCCAGCGCCCCGCCAACCTTCGTCCAACAAACCAACGCCCACACCGGCAGCGGAGCCAGCCTCAACGCCACCCCCACCGCCAACATCACCACCGGCAACCGACTCGTCGTCCTGGTCGGCGTCTGGGCCAACGCCGGACCCACCACCCGAACCGTCACCGACTCCGCCGGCAACACCTACGTCGAACTACTCCACTTCACCGCCAGCGACAAAACCGAAATGAGCGTCTGGACCGCACCCATCACCAAGGGCGGCGGCACCCGACCCACCATCACCGCCACCCCCACCAGCGCAGGCGACATCGGCGTCACCGTGCTCGAATACTCCGGCCTATCCCAAGCCACCGACGCCACCGCCATGGACCGCTCCGCCCAAGCCACCGGCACCACCGGCACCACCGCAACCACCGTCAGCTCCGGACCCACCCCCGCCGTCACCGCCACCAACGAACTCGCCCTCGGCCTCTACATCGACTCCGGCTTCAGCGACACCCTCACCCCCGGCACCGGCTACACCCAACGCACCAACTTCTCCCCCGCCGGCGACATGGAAATGCTCGCCGAAGACCAACCCACCACCCAAGGCGCCACACCCAACGCCACCACCGGCACCGGCCGCTCCACCATCTGGCTCATGGCCACCATCGTGCTGAAGGCGGCGTAGTACGACAGCCGAAGTTCGTTACCGTCCGACACCGTGCCAGGAGTGCGCGCTGGCACACCATTGATCATCTCTGCCGAAACCGCGAGCAATGCCAGATCCAGCAGAGACGATCAAGACCGATGAGATGTCCGCACGGGATCCGGACCCCGGGCCTCGCCGACTGTCGATGAATGTCATGCCTCAAGGCCCGCCGCTGGCGGCGATCGGCGGATCAACCTGCAGGTGGAGACAGGGGTGAGGTTTCGCGCGGCGCGGTCGTGTCGGTGCTCGCCAGCAGTTCACGGATCAGGTGCATCGCGATGGCGACCGAACGGCGCCGGACGTCGCCGCGCGGCCCGGGCAGCGTGACCCGGCGCGCGAGCGTCGTGCCGGCGCCCGCCACGCAGAGATGGACGAGCCCGACCGGCTTGCTCTCGGTACCTCCGCCGGGCCCGGCGACGCCGGTGATGCCCACACCGATGTCTGCTCCGAGCCGGGCGCGAGCGCCGGTCGCCATTGCGTCGGCCACCTCGGCGCTCACCGCTCCGACGGTGTCGATCAGCTGCGCGGGCACGCCGAGCAGTTCCTGCTTGGCGGTGTTGGCGTAGGCCACGACAGCGCCCAATACGTACTCCGACGAACCGGGCCGTTCGGTCAGCCGGGCGGCGAGCAGGCCCGCCGTGCACGATTCGGCCGTGGCGATCGTGAGTCCCCGGCCCGTCAGCGCATCGGCGACGACGTCGTCGATGGTTCGCCCGTCCAGGGAGAACAGCGTGTCCGAATAGGCAGTTGCGATGACGGCTTCGAAGTCACGGTAGGCCGCCTCGGCGGCGGTCCCGTAGCGCGTGACGATCTCGAGTTCGCCGTCGCGCAGGCACGTAGTGATCTCCAGATCGTCCAGCGGCTTATGGGTGTTTCGCATGGTCGCGGCGAGTTCGGACTCCGGCGTGCCCCACAGCCGGATCGTGCGTTGCCGCAACTCCGCGCGACCGGACAGCGCCGCCTGCACCGTCGGATCGGCGATCGCTGCGGGCCACATCCCCTGCAGCTCCCGGGGCGGTCCGGGCAACACGACGACCGGCGGGCCGGTACGACCCGCCGCGACCGGCACGACCAGGCCCGGGGCGGTGCCGACCGGCGCGAGCGCGGCGGCGCCTTCCGGGACGAGCGCCTGCTTGCGCACGGCTGCGGCGGTTGCCTCCGGGTCGAGTCGCCAACCGCGCCCGGCGCTCAGCCGCTCGATGATCGCCGCAATGTGACGTTCGAGTTCGGGGTCGAGCGACGGCGGGCGGCCCTGCACGGATGCGACGACCTCGGCGGTCAGGTCGTCAGCGGTGGGGCCCAGACCCCCACAGGTGACGACAAGGTCGACGCCCCCGCTGACCAGGAAGCCGATCGATTCGCGCAGATCGGCCGGCCGATCACCGACCACGATCACCTGGGCCACGTCGACGCCGATGAGGCGAAGCTGCTCGGCGAGCCAGGGGCCGTTGCGGTCGGCCACCCGCCCGGTGAGCACCTCGGTTCCGGTAACGACAACGCCCGCACGAGTGCCCATCCACTGAATCCTAGGAGGCCGCTGAACAATGCCGCTCGTCGCGAGCGGCGGCCACGTGCGCGAGGTCCTAGGCGGAGGAGGAGAGTTCTGCGGCGACGACAACGACGGAGATCGCGTGCCTGGGCGTCGCGCAGCAGAGCGGCGCATCGTTCAGCGGTCTCCTAGGCAGCGCCGGACAGTCTTCGGCACGATGGACGACATGGCGTCCTATTCGGTCAACCCCGACGCGGTTGCGCACGCTCGTCGACTCATCGACGCACGGCAGTACGTTCTCGACAGTGACTGGGGTGAGGTTCAGCCCGGCGCGGCCGAGCAGAACGCGTTCCTCAAGTCTCACAACTGGTCGCAGTACGCCGAGTGGCATCTCGGCCTCACCGAAGGTGCGGGCGAGGAGACCAAATTGCGCTACGCATTCGTGTTCGGTGACTTCCGCCGGGTGCATCGCACCGCGCTGATCGCGTCGGTGTACCGAGCGTCGGAGTGGCGGCACAAGGACGTCGAGCTTGCTGCTCACGACTTGCTGCAACACCTGGACGCTACGTCCGGATAACCGCATCGTCCACAGTGGACACTGCTGCGGTGCAATTGCGCTGATCTGCCTTGTGTGCCAAGCCGTTCCACGCCGTTCCATCCCGTTCCGTGCTGAACCGCCTCGTATGGGGACGCGTACTCCGAGGCAACCATCACGACTACCTACGGGGGAACGAATGATCAACCAGCGTCAGGCTCTACGCGCCATCGCGGCGGCAACTGCGATCGGCACGGTGTCGGCCGGCCTTGTGCTTGCCGCACCGGCCGGTGCGGCAACCACGGCGCACTTCGCGCTGAGCAAGGGTGTGCTGACCATCATCGGCGACAACGGGCACAACACCATCGCAGTAGGCCGGGACGCCGCCGGCGCGATCAAGGTCAACGGCGGCGCGATCCGGATTCACGGCGCTGCACCGACCGTCTCCAACGTGCGTCTGATCACAGTGTTCGGACTCGGCGGCGCCGACACGATCACGATCGACGAGGCGAACGGCACGATGCCGGCCGCGGCGATCTACGGCGGCTCCGGCAACGACGTGCTCACCGGCGGCTCCGGCAACGACCAGTTGTTCGGCGAGTCGGGCAACGACATGATCTTCGGCAAGGGCGGCGCCGACCGGCTCGACGGTGGCAGCGGCAACGACGCTCTCACCGGCGGTACCGGCAACGACTCCGCGTTCGGCGGGGCGGGCGACGACCGCCTGATCTGGAATCCGGGCGACGGCAGCGACCTCAACGAGGGCGGCTACGGCACTGACACCGTCGAGGTGAACGGCGGCGAGGGCGCCGAGGATTTCACCGCTACGGCGAACGGAACCCGGGTGCGCTTCGATCGCGTCAACCCCGGGCCTTTCTCACTCGACATCGGCACGAGCGAGAAGCTGCACCTTTCCGCCAACGGCGGTGACGACACCTTTGCGACCAGCGGCGACCTCGCACCGCTCATCGCGCTGACCGTCGACGGTGGCGCAGGAAACGACAAGTTGCTGGGTGGCACCGGCGCCGACACTCTCATCGGTGGCGACGGCGATGACTTCGTGGACGGCAACGGCGGCAGCGACCTTGCCCAGCTGGGAGCCGGAAACGACACGTTCCAGTGGGATCCGGGCGATGGCAGCGACACCGTCGAGGGTCAAGCCGGCCAGGACGCACTCGTGTTCAACGGCGCGAACGGCAACGAGAAGATGGACGTCTCCGCCAACGGTGGGCGCGTGCGCTTCGTTCGCGACGTCGGCAACATCACGATGGACCTCAACGGGATCGAGCGCATCGACACCAACGCTCTCGGCGGTGCCGACCAGGTCACGGTCAACAACCTGGCCGGTACGGGTCTTACCGCAGTGAACGTGAGCCTTTCCGGCACGGCCGGGGGGGCAGCCGGTGACGCCCAGCCCGACAGCGTGATCGTCAACGGCACCAATCACCGGGACGCCGTGACGGTCGCCGGCTCGCAGTCAACCGGCATCACCGTCTCCGGCCTGCAGCCGGTCGTTCGGGTGACCGGTACAGACAGTTCGCAGGACGCCCTGACCGTGAACACCTTGCGCGGCAACGACGTCGTCAACGCAAGCGGCCTGGCAGCGGACGCTCTGGCGCTTCATGTCAATGGTGGCGACGGCCGCGACGTACTCATCGGCGGTGCCGGTGACGACACGCTCTCCGGCGACGCGGGCAACGACCTGCTGATCGGCGGGCCGGGCGTGGACACCCTCGACGGGGGCGCTGGCAGCAACGTCGTTATCCAGTAAGCACATCGCTACCAGTAAGCACAAAGTGCGACGGGTGGGCCCTTGCGAGGGGGCCCACCCGTTGCTCGTCATAGCCGCAGTTTCATGCCTTCGTGGGACGCGCGGAACCCCAGCCGTTCGTAGAAGCGGTGCGCATTGGTGCGCGACTTATCCGTCGTCAACTGCACGAGGGCGCAGTCACGACGCTCCGCCTCGTCGATGGCCCATCGCATCATTGCCGCGCCGAGGCCCTTATTGCGATAGTCGGCACGCACCCGGACTCCTTCGATCTGCGCGCGCAACGCTCCTCGCCGGGCCAGGCCGGGTATGAACGAAAGCTGGAACATGCCGACCACTGCGGTTCCGTCCTCGGCAACGACCAGTAGCTGACCGGGATCGCCGTCGATCATCGCGAGCGCACGCTCGTAGGGCGCCAGATCACCCGCGAGACTCTCCCGCTTGCTGCCCAACTGATCGGCAACGAGCAGTTCCAGCAAGACATTCAGGTCGCTGGGCGTCGCTCGTCGCAGCGCCACCGCGCTCGTACCGACCTGCAGAGTCGTCAAGGTTTCGCTCACGCCGGAAGTATCTCGCGGCCCCCGCGGAGCGTCAGCGCAATTACCTGGCCGTGATCCATCGCCTGACTGCCGTGGAGCACGGCACCCCACGGCTGAAGCCGCCACCGCTCACACCCACAGCAGAGATGATCATGGAGTCGCGCCGCTTCGAGTCGCGCCGCGACACCTCCGGGCGGCTCAGCTCACTTCAGTGCGGCATCGAGGGTGATGTCGACGCCGGTGAGTGCTTTGCTGACCGGGCAGCCCAGCTTCGCGGCCTCCGCCGCCTTGGCGAATCCCGCCTCGTCCAGGCCGTCGACCACGCCGCGCACCGTCAGCGCGATGCCCGTTATGCGAAAACCGCCGGCGGGATCCGCGCCGAGCGAGACGTCAGCCGTGACGTCGAGCGTCTGCGGGGTGCCACCGGCGTCGGCGACCACCGCCGAGAGCTGCATCGCGTAGCACGACGAGTGCGCGGCGCCGATGAGTTCCTCCGGGCTGGTGACGCCGCCCGCGTCCTCGGCCGCCCGTCTGGGAAAGGAGACCTCGTAGGTCCCAACGCCGGAACTGGCCAGTTCGACGCGCCCCGAGCCCTGCTGGAGCGTGCCGGTCCATGCGGTGCGAGCCGTGCGGGTAGGCATGACGTCCTCCTCAGATTCTGATGCCGCCATTCTCGCCCTGTGCCCCGGACGGACAACCCCCAGACCCTTACGGATTCAAGGATGGCCCGGCCGCGCCTCCGCGACGGCAGGACGCGTCGACCCGGTCGACGGGCTCATCTCCCGGGACGAAGTCGGCGTGCTCGACCCGCACTCTGGTTGCCGGCCGCAACAACCCGCCGAGTCCCGCGCGGCGCGTCTCGATAATCACGACCTTTTCCCCGCAACCGCTGCACGGTTGCGGGCGAACCCGGAAAGTCGTCATGCGTCAGGTCGAGGGCGCGCGGGTTTGCAGACCGTCCCAGGACCAGTGCGGCATCGCGGCGGCGGCCGGGACCTCGGCGCCGACCGGCGAGTAGGCCAGCACGTCGTCAACCGCCCACTGCATGTAGGCGCGAAGCGCAGCGCGAAACTCGGGATCGTCTGGAAGGCCCGCGTCGTCGGCTGCCCGAACAAAGCAGTCGACGAACCGGACGCCGAGATCGGTCATGTCGCCGTTGCCCGAATGCATGTGCAGCAACGCGGACTGGTTGCCACAGGACTGCGAGTAGTGCGGCGGCCCGCCCATGACCTCAGCCCAGTAGGCAGCGAGCCGCTCGACGTGCTGGGGATGCTGGCCGGGATGGGAGAACGGGTGATTCAGTTCGGGATCAGCCACGCACCGCTCGTGATGTGCGGCCGCCAGGGCGAGGAAGGCCGGCTCGCCTCCGGCGAACTCGAACAACGTAGGACGCACAACCTGCAGGGTTGCACACCGACGCGGGCAGGCGCTATGCGCCCGAAGCGTCAGAGGAAGGGCACTGCACCGGCGTTGGCGAGCGCGTCGGCCTTCTCGTTGCCGGGATCTCCGGTGTGCCCGCGCACCCAGTGCCAGACGACCTGATGCCGCTTCGCAGCCTCGTCGAGCTGCCGCCAGAGGTCGGCGTTCTTGACCGGTGACTTGTTGCTGGTCGTCCAGCCCCGCGCCTTCCAGTTGTGGATCCACTGCGTGATCCCCTGGCGCACGTACTGGCTGTCGGTGAACAGGTCCACGTGGCAGGGCCGCTTCAGGGCGGTCAACGCCTCGATGACGGCGGTGAGTTCCATCCGGTTGTTGGTTGTCAGGGCCTCGCCGCCGGACAGTTCCCGCTCGTACTCACCGCTGGTGAGCCAGGCGCCCCAACCGCCCGGACCCGGATTGCGCTTGCACGCGCCGTCGGTATAGATCACCACGCGACCGGTGGGCGAGACCGCCGCCGCCGGATCGTCGGACGCAGCGAGCAGATCTGACACGGCGCAAACTCTAGTGCGCCCGTGGCTAGCCTGATGACCGTGCGCATCTTGCATCTTTCAGATACCCATATCAACGGCATCGATCAGACGGCCCCGGATGGGGTGGATTCCCGCGGCTCGCTGCGCCGGATGCTCGGCGACTGCGCCGACGTAGGGCCACTCGATCTTGTGGTGCACACCGGCGACGTGACCGACGCCGGGGCAATCGACGCTTACGAGTTCGCCGAAACCACCGTCGGCGACTTCGCCCGGGCGCACGGTGCCGCCGCGGTGTACTGCATGGGAAACCACGACTCGCGTTCGGCTTTCGCCCAGGTTCTCGGACACGGGCACTTCGATGTGCGCGGTACGCAGACGGGCACCCCCATGTTCTCGGCGGAAGGCGAGCGAGCGGCGGTGAGTGAGGTCGGCGGCTATCGTGTGATCAGCCTCGACACTTCGGTGCCCGGCCGCGTGCACGGCTGGCTCAGCGAGGCAACGCTTGGCTGGCTGCGCACCACTCTGGCCAGCCGGGCCGAGCGCGCGACCGTGCTCGTGATGCACCACCCGCCGGTCGTCGTGCCCGGCAACCCCGTGCACCCCGCGGTCATGCTCCGCAACGCATCGGCGCTGGCCGAGGTCACCGCCGGATCCGACGTCGAGCTAATACTGTGCGGCCACTACCACCAGCAGCTGACGGGACGGCTCGGCGCGGCCAGCGTCGTCGTCACACCTGGTGTGGTTCACCGGATCGACTCGCTGGCGCTGCCGCACCACGAGCGCGCAGTGCGCGGCGCCTCGGCGACGCTCGTCGAGCTCGGCCATCCCGAATCACCGGTCAGCTACACCGTGCAGGCTCGTGATCCGGACGCCGGGCAGGTCGCGTACGAAGTGGCCGTCGGCGAGATCGTGGACGAACTGGCCGGTCTGTAGCCGCCTCCAGGACGCGGGGTTCCGCGCTTGTGACGCCGATTTGCCCATGATCACCTGCGGATCACCCACCGCCGACGGTGCGCAATCCGCAGGTGATCAACCGGGCGAGCCGTCCGAACTCGCGGCCCGAGAAGGCATACCGCACTCACCCGAGCAAGGCTCGCGCCACGGCCTCCTCGACGGGCGATCGCTCTTGCGCCGGCCAGCTTGATCGCGCCGTCATGCACGAACTGCTCGACCTGAGTTTCGTCGAAGACCACGACGCGCAACCTATCCGGACGCCGGCACTACCGCCCCGGAAATATCCGGCCGCGCCGGCTGCCCGGACTCGAACCGGTGACCACCGGCAGCCCGGCTGCCTGCCAGGCTTTCGTGCCGCCCGCAATGGTGAATGCGGTGCGCCCGGCAAGATCGAGCAGGTCGGCCGCGCGGCCGCCCCGACGGCCGGTCGAGCACGCGGTGATGACCTGGCCCGGGGGCAGTTGCTTCTCCGCGGTCGGCAGGGTGTTGATCGGGACGTTCACGGCGCCGGCGATGTGACCGCGGGCGTACTCCTCGGGCGTGCGGACGTCGATCACCAGATCGCCGAGCCGCCACATCTCCCGGGCGAGCGCGATGTCGATGACCTCCGCCGGCATCGTCTGAGCGTAGGGCGCTACGAGGGCGCGTCGCCGGGTCCGCGCAGAAACTCGAGCACCGAGACGGCCGGCGACGGCCAGGCGAGCCGCGCCAGCCCGTCCCCGCTCGGGCGCAGCACGGCCCTGAACCGTTCACCGCTCGCTGGGTCGCGAGCCAGGTAGGGCCCCGGCGCCCAGGCGAAGCGCAGGACCCCGCGGCTCGAACGACGGCGAGCGGGCGGGCCACCGACGATTCGGCTTGCCGCGCCGGGACGACCGGCCGCCAGATGCTGCTGAACCTCCTGTCGCACCCGGCGCTCGGGGTAGTCGGCGAGGACGCGCACCCCGATGCCGTGCTGCGTGGCGAGCTCGGCAACCCGAGCCGAGCTACCGCCCGCCCCCATGTTCTGGGTCTCGCCCAGCCAGAGCTCGGCGATCTCGAGTTGGCCGCACAGAACATCCAAGAACGTCTCCGGACTGGTGTTTCTCTCGGCGCGGTGCTCGAAGCGGCAGGTCAGCACGGTCAGGCCGAGCGCCCGCAGCGTGGCAATCTTCGAGCGGCAGTCGTGATACATCGGCCACTGGACGGGCCCGAACTGCAGCACGCGCGGATCGGGGTCGAGCAGTACTGCAACCGGTTCGCGGCCTAGGTCGGCGCAATCGGCGACGAGCAGGTCGAGCACTTCGCGGTTGCGCGGGCAGATCGGATCCCACGTGCCCACGACGATCGCGGCCGGGCGCCGCAGGGGCCCACTGCGCGAAAGCTTCATGCGGATGCCCGGGCCGCAGCATGCGAGCGGAAACCCGCAAGTGTCAGCTGGTGCGGGCGTCCGGGATCGGCGAGACGCAGCAGGCACAGTGCCACGCCCGGGTAGCCGACCATGTAGCCGATGTTGGGCGCACCGTCGTCCGAGCCCCAGGTGGGCTGCCCGTTGTGCTCCAGACGGAAGGCGTCCAGCAGACGTTCGAGTGTCCACGCCTCCTCGCGCCACGCCGCATCGCCGGTCGCCCGATAGACGTCGAGCAGGTACTCGATGGACCCGGCCAGCCCGTGGCACTGCACCGGCGACGCATGGCGCCCGGCCCGCGCAACGGTGCGTCCGGCCGCTTCGGCGACGGTCAGGGCGGTGTCGTCCAGGCCGAGTTCGGCAAGTCGCAGGAACAGCCGGCCGACGCCGGCGGCGCCGTGGCACCACAGCCCGGCGGAGCCGCTGGCGTGATCTCCCCACTCGAGACCGTCGTCGTCCGGCAGTGCCGGTATCGCCTGCCGCCGTACCCACCGGGCGGTGGCGAGCGCGTGCTGCGCGAGCGAAGGGTCGCCGGTCACCTCGTACAGGTCGAGCAGGGCGTCGGCGATGCCTGATGCCCCGTGCGCATAACCAGGTTCGGCCATGCCGCTGAGTCCGCCGTAGCCGGCCGGGATGATCCAGCAGAGTTCACCCTCGGCCGGTTCGCCGGCGTCGGCGACGAGTCGCCCAGCGCAACGCTGGGCGTGGGCCAACTGGCCGCCATCACCTGTTTCCTGCCACAGCATGAGCGCGAATCGCAGCCGTCCGGCGGTGCCGTTGAACAGATCAGGACCTTCGAAGGGGTAGTCGCGGATGCGCTCCTCGACCGCACCGGCCTGCTCGATGCGCGTGCTGTCGCCGAGCACCTGCCCGGCTCGGAGCAGGGCCGCGCCCACGCCGGATTCGCCGATGTAGAGGCCGGGCACGGTCGCGCCGGGCACGGGCGGTGTACGCCAGAGCCATTCGCAGCCGCCGTCCAGTGCCTGCTCGTGGCGATCGTCGCCGAACGTCGCGACGAGTTCGCTGAGGGCGAGAACGACCCCGGCCACACCGGTGTTGACGGGTCGGTACGCGATCGGCAACAGCCCCGGAATGGTGCTGCGCCACGCCAGGCCACCGTCGAGCGACGTGCGCCCGTCGGCGCAGAGTGTGTCGCCGAGTTCGCGCGCCCGCTCGGCACACCGCGCGCGACGCTGCGCATCGGGCTCGTCGGGTTCGTCGCCGACGGGTGCGCCGATCGCTGGCCGCGGCGGCCCCTCTGTACCGCGCAGGGCGTCGAGCCGGGCGGCGGCTTCGGCCATGTCGGCCGGTCGCCGACGAGGTTCCGGATTCAGGCACGCGACCACAAAGGCGGCCAGGGCCGGTGAGATCGCCGGGTTGAGCACCCGAAGCGGCCGGGCGAGCAGGTCGTGAACGTCGGGCGCGCGCGAGGGCTCAGCTCCCGTCACGGCGAAGAACAGCAGCGCGCCCAGGCCGTAGATGTCGTCGGCGGGCAGCGGGGGCTCGCCGCGCCACTGCTGCGGGGACATGTATCCCTGCGTGCCCGCTGATGTTGCGGACGACCCGGCGTCAGCGACAACGTCGAAGTCGATCAGATGAACCTGTCCGTCCGGCCCGACGATGACGTTCGTCGACTTGAGGTCGCGATAGACCAGACCGTGGCCGTGGACGTGCCCGAGCAGCCGGGCAACCGCCGCCCCGAGGTTGCACACCTCGGCGGTGCTGAGCAGCCGCCCGGTGGCCGCTCGGCCCGCGACGTGGTCGGCGAGCGGCTCGCCCGCGATATCCGCCATGACGAGGACGATCTCGTCGTCGAGTTCGAGCACGTCGTACAACTCGGGGAAGCCGTTGTGGGCGTGCAGGCGACGAAGCACGTCGCCCTCGTGGCGCAGCCGCTGCTCGTCCGCGTCGCCCGAGCTGCTCGCCGTCTTCATGACGCAGCGGCGCCGGCCCACTGTGTCGAGCCCGAGCAGCACGCGGCCGCGGCCCGATTCGCTCAGCACCGCGACCACCCGATAACGATCGCTGCCCACTGCATTCGGTGTGGCCGGCCGATCGTCGGCGAATCGCCCGGCGAACGGGTTGACGGCCCAGTCCGGCGGGGCGAAATGCCGATCGCGTTCGTCCGGGACGAGGTCGCCGTCGGGTGTGACGAGCGCGCAGTGCACGAGTCCGTCGCGCAGTTGCACGAGCGTGCGCCCGAACCCGCCGAACCGGTAGTGGACGATGCTGCCGGCCGGCAGCCGCGCATCGGACGGTACCGCGGGCCCGGCCAATCCCCGGGTGGCGGAGTCGAGTGCCTCGGCGAGTGCGACCGCCTGCTCGTCGCTGCTCGGGTACACGGTGAGGAACTTGCCGATCTGGGACGGGCCACCGACGCCGATGTTCAGGCGGGCCAGATCAGCCGCGGACGCCGCCAGTTTGAACGTCGTCCGATGGGCCATCAGCACCGGCACCGCGCGGGACAGAACGTCCCGCGCGGTGCTGGGATAGGCGCTGACGTGCAGCTTCCAGCCCTGTTCGGGCACCCGCGCGCCACCGTGTGGCCGCACGGTGATCCACAATTCGCCGATGTCGAGCGCGGCATCACTCGAGCACATGCCGAGCACAGCATCGAGATAACCGGCGTGAGCGGCTGAGGCGGGCATCAATCGACCGGCCGGTTGATCCGAAACCCTCAGGTGTTGTTCGTCGCGAACGTGTGCCAGTTGTCGCACCCGGTGGCGAGGCATGTGCGGAAGTCGCAGGTGGCGGTACACCTCATCTGCGGCATCATGCTGTTGAACCCCTCGATCTCCTGGGCGGCTTCACCGATCGCGGCCTCCTGCAGGCCCGCCTCCCGCAGCGTGCCGCTGGGATCCTCGTTCAACCGCTCGCCGAAGTCGGGGTCGTTGCGTGCTCGATCGAGAATCTGATCGAGTTGCTCGCGCACGTCGGTGGGCGATGGCTGGTCTGTCATGGCGTCCCCTCCCTAGCCAGGAAATGAGGAAGATCATGTTAGCCAGTGTTCTACGAAGCGGCCACCTTTAAACACGGAGTGTGCCCAGTCGCGCTCAGCGCAGGACGAAGCCGAGGCCCAGCTCGTCCTCGGGAGCGAGCACGAATTCGTGAGTGCCCGTCTGATGAGCGGTGCCGGTGATCGTGGTTTCGATCTTGCCTGCGGCGTCGACCGCGGTGATCGATGCATGAAAGACCGACCCGACGATCGACTCATGCACCAGGCGTTGCCCGACCGCGATCTCGCCACGGGCGTAGAGGTTGCACAGCCGAGCCGAAGTGCCTGAGCCGCAAGGAGAACGGTCGACCTGGCCGTCGGCGAAGATCGTGACGTTGCGCTGGCGCAGCGCCTCGGCCGACGCCGCCACCTCGTCGTAGAAGATCACCCCGTAGACCCCCGACAGCCGTGGCTCGCCTTCGACGCGCATCAGCGCATGTCCGGCCAGCGCAGCCTTGACGAGGCGGCCCGCATCGATGAGGGCGCCGAGATTCTCCGGATCGACGCGCAGCCCGAGTTCGTCGGCGCGCACCGCCGCGTAGACCGCCCCGCCGAACGCCAGGTCGACCGTGATCGTCGCGTTCGGCAGTTGAACGGCGAGACCCGTCGTGATCGAACGGGATTTCACATTGCGAAAGCTGATCGCGGCGTTGCGGCCATGTGCTCGCTCGACCAGCGCCTCGACCCGGCCCGACGGCACGTCGATCACCACAACCGCTTCGCCGTCGTCCGGGGCGGCCACGAGTCCGGTGTCGACCGCCCAGGCGCCCAGGGCGATCGTCCCGTGGCCGCAGGCCGTCGAGTAGCCGTCCTTGTGCCAGAAGAGGACGCCGAAGTCGGCTCCGGCGTCGTCCGGGGCGACGATGAACCCGCCGTACATGTCGGCGTGGCCGCGCGGTTCGTTGACCAGCAACTGCCGCAACGTCTCGTACGGGCCGGTGCGTGCGCCGTCGCGACGATCGAGAACGGTGTTACCCGGCAGCGGCGGCAACCCGGCCGACACGATCCGGAACGGCTCACCGCCGGTGTGGTAGTCGACCGCGCTCGCGCGAAGCTTCGGCTGGTTCACCCGCTCGATTCTGCTGCACGTGCCCGTTGGTCAGCGGCGCGCGACGTCATGGCAGAACCGCACGACGCCACGCCCGGCAATCGCGCGGGCAAGTTCGAGACCGCGCTGCTCGGCCTGCACGGCGCTGAACGTGCCGTGCAAACTGATCCACACCAGCTTGCCGCCCGTGGCACCGGCGATCTCGACGCCGCCGTCCTCCTCGCCGGCCTTGCCCAGCAACACACCCTGCCAGTCGGCGGGCAGGCCGGTCAGCGTCGAGACGGTGCCGTGTTCGGTTCGGGCCAGGCTCTGCTCCAGCAGGACGACACCGTGCACGGCAGTGCCCGCCGGCGCCGAGCCGATGTCGGCGATGTCGACGTACGCCGTGACGGTGCTGCGCGCGCCGGGCGGGACATCGCGCGAGGAGAACAGGACGCTCGCCGTCGCCGTCACGTTCGGCGACGTGATACCGGCTTGCTGGAATCCGCTGCGCAGCAGTTCGGTGGTACTGCTGTTGTTCTGGTAGTCGGCGAACACGTCGTCCGAGGCCCAGCTCGTCCCTTCGAGATAGGTCAAGGTCGTGTCGCGCTGGGCCGGCGGCGTGCGGAAGACGCCGGCCCGCCACAGCCCGAGCGCCGTGCCGGCGGCGGCGATCACCAGCACCGCCAGGCTCGCGCTGATCAGCTGCCGACGCGAGAGCCATTCAGCCGCACTGCGATCGCCCAGCGAACCAAGCGTGAGCGTGAACCGCGTCGCGGTGTCGACCCGAAGCTCCGGCGAGTGGCCGGCACTGAGGTAGGACACGCTGTCGGCGAGCTCACCGGGCGTCCTGGCCCGCGCGGCCAGTTCGGCTCGCGTCGCGCCCACCTGGTAAACGACGATCCCGGCCTCGGCGAGCAGCGCCACCAGTGTGATCACCGCGATGAGCACGTAATCGTGGCCTCCGACGAGGTAGGCCTTGTCGTTGCCGACACTGCTGTTCAGCACGGTCCAGCGCTCGCCGTCGCGCGGGCGGTGGTCCTCGGCGATCGCGGTGCCGCCGGGCTCATCGAGGAAGTAGTTGCGATGACCATGCGAAGACGTGCTGTACCCGCTGATCGTGGCCTCTTCGCCGATTGTGACGACGGTGCCGCCGCGGCCGTGATTGGCCAGCCACGCCGGCCACACGCTCCACCCCGCGGCGGCGCTAACCAGGCCGAAGACGATGAACATCATCAACGCCCCGACCCGGATCAGTCCCTTGCGGCGCAGCTGCCCGAGCATCGGCCGCATCGGCTCGGGATCGCCGACGAACGCAGGCTCGGGCCCTCGGCCGAAGACGGGCACGAGTTTCGCCGCGATCTGTCCCGGCCGCCCCAGCACCCGCGTGACGAGCAGCAGCAGGAATTCCACGACCAGCACGGCGATGATCAGCAGGAAGCCAGGCGCGATCTTGGCGTCGATCGACCAGAACGTCTGCGACGAACGGGGCAGGACCGTCTCGGCGATGTAAGTGAATCCGCCCCAGACCGGCACCGCCACGATCGCCAGAACGCACACCAGCTTGAGTTCCCGGCGGACCCGCACCAGGCGCAGCAGCCACATTGCGTCGATGCCGGGCGCTGCGTCCGTGGCGGGAGTTACCTCTCCCGTGCTGACATTCACCGGCAAATACTGCCATTACGGCACGGAATCTTCCCTCCCGGTACGGCGTCTTTCTCGACACACTCGCGTGCGGGCACGCAAGCGTCGGCGCGGCGCCTCCGGCCGCACCGTGCGACCATCAAGGAGTGTCTGAGCCGGGGGCGGGCCTCACCCGGGCGCCAGTTGTCGTCGAGGACATGGTTGCCTCACGCGTCCGCAAACCGGTCGATCTCGCGCGACTGCTGATCCTGCTGGCCGTTCTCGGGCTGCTCTTCGGGTTCGGCATCGTCGCACCGGACGCGACGAGCGGTGCCAGCAGCGATCTGGCCCGATTGGTGCGACATCTGCCGCGCGTCGTGACGCACCTGCTGAGCTTCGTCGCCGGACTCGTCCTGCTCGTCCTGCCGCTGGCCTACCTGGGCGAGCTGATCTTCCGGCGCCAGCCACGCAAGCTCGTCGAATCCCTCGGTGTCGGGGTCCTCGCGCTCGGAATCGTCTTCGGTGTCGATCAAGCGATCTCGGCAGCGCCGAGCAGTGCGCTGCACGACTCGCTGACCGTTTCGAGCGCGTCCGGTGCCACCACCACACCCCTCGACAGCTACCTGGCCGCATTCGTGGCTTTCTCCTTTGCCGGCGGGCTGATCCGCAACACGCAGTGGCGTCCGTATTTCGTCTCGGCGGTAGCGATCTACGCCGCGTCCGCCCTGGCCGGATCCCAGTCGACGCTGCTGTCGCTGTCGATCAGCTTCCTTGCGGGCATGACGGTCGGCGTTGCGAGCAGGTACGCGATCGGCGCGTCGGCGGCCTGGCCGAAGGGTCAACGGATCGCCGACGCGCTGATAGATCGCGGCATTGCCCTGACGCGCCTTTGCTACGTGCCGACCGAGAACTACCGCCGCTACCTGGGTGTCACCGAGTCCGGCCGCAGAATCGACGTGCACGTGCTGGATCGCGATCTCGTCCCGTCCGGTGCTTTCTACCGGCTGTACCGAATGATTCGCGTGCAGCCGGAGGTGGCTCGCGGACCGGACCTGTCGTTGGAGCGCATCGGCGAACGGCGCGCATTGCTGTCGATGGCCGCGCAACGCGCCGGCCTGCCCACGCCCAACCTGGTCGGCGGCGTGCCGTGCGGATCGGACACCCTCGTCCTCGCGTACGAGTCGATCGACGCCGAGCCGTTGACGGCGGACGGTCTCACCGACGCGCAACTGATCACGTTGTGGCAGGCCGTCAGCCGCCTGCACGACAACCGCGTCACGCATCGTGGCCTGACACCGGACCGCATGTCGGTCGACGCGGACGGCCTGATCTGGCTGGCCACTCCGGCCGACGGCACCGTCTTCGCCTCGAACCTGCGCATCAACCTGGAACGGGCTGAATTGCTGGTCACCACAGCGCGCCTCGTGGGGGCGCAGCGCGCGGTGGGGTTGACCCGGTCGGTGATCGGCGACGACAGCGTCGCCGCGATCCTCCCGGTGCTGCAACCAATTGCGCTCAGCCGGCAGAATCGCGTCGCGCTGCGCCGCGACCGGGCGCTGCTCAACGAGGTATGCGCCGAGATCCCGGCCGAAGCCGACACGCGCCCGCCCGAAGCCACCGATCTCGAACGCGTCCGTCCCCGCACGGTCTTGATGATCGTCGCGCTCATCATCGCCGGCTACCTGCTGATCGGGCAGCTCGGCACCGTCAACCTGGCAACGGTTTTCCGGTCCGTCCATTGGGGTTGGGTCGTTCCGATTCTCGCCGGCTCGGCGTTGACGTACGTGGGCGCCGCCATCGCGCTGACCGGCTACGTGAGTGAGCGCCTGTCATTCCTGCGCACCCTGCTCACCCAACTGGCCGCGTCGTTCGCCGGCTTCGTCACGCCACCGGCAGTCGGCGGAGTGGCCGTCAACGTGCGCTACCTGCAGAAGTCGGGGCTGACCGCAACGGCGGCCGGGACGAGTGTCGGAGTCTGCCAACTCGTCAATGCCCTGTCGCACGTGGTACTTCTCGTGCTGTTCGCCGCGGCATCGGGAAGTTCGGCGGAGCATAGCCTGCCGGTACCCGGCTGGGCATTCATCGCGCTCGGCGCCGTCGCAGTGGGCGTGCTCATCCTCTTCACGATTCCGCAGGGGCGGCGCTGGGTGCTCGCGCGGATCATGCCGACCGTGCGCGAGGCGCTGCCCCGCCTGATCGACGTGGCAACCCATCCGGTCAAACTCAGCGAAGGTATCGGCGGCACCCTGCTGCTCAACGGCGGCTACATCGTCGCGCTCTGGGCCTCGGTGCAAGCGTTCGGCGGCGGCATCCCGTTCGCCACGATCGCCGTCGTATACCTGGCTGGCGGCGCGATCGGGTCCGTGGCCCCGACCCCCGGTGGCCTGGGAGCCGTCGAGGCCGCGATGTCCGCGGGCCTGGCGGCCGCCGGCATGGCCGGCGCTTCGGCGGTGAGCGCCGTGCTGCTGTTTCGCCTTGCCACGTTCTGGATTCCCGTTCCAGTCGGCTGGCTCTCGTTGACCCTGATGCAACGACGCGGAGCGCTCTAACCCTGCACCCGCCGGCCGACCGCGCCGGTCCCGCCCCCCTCGCACTGGCCCGCCTGACCCGCCTGGCCCGCTGTCCTGCCTGGCTCGCCTGGCCCACAGAGCCCACAGATCCCGCAGAGCCCGCAGGCCCGCAGAGCCCGCAGACTTCATGATCATCTCTGCTGAATCTGCCACCCAGCGCGGTTTCAGCAGAGATGATCAAGCCGTACGGCACGCCAGCATGCTGCGCCGATCGCGCCGAGGTGATCATGATGCTGCGCGGCGGTCATGGGTCGACGTCAGCATCCTGATCATGTCGGCCGCGGCCCCGGTCCGTGATCTTGATGCCGACCTTGCGCCACTTCACAGCATCGTCCGCGCAGACCCGTGATCATCTCTGCTGAAACCGCGATCGGTGGCGGTTTCAGCAGAGATCATCACGGGGGTCGCGGGCCGGCACTCCGCGACGCGGCGGTGCCAGCGCGGTGTCGTGCCGTGCCGAGTGCCAGCTCCGTGCCCGACGCCGACGGAGCGACGGCGCGGAGCGCCGGAACGCTAGAGGTCCTTGTTCCGCTCCAGCCAGCGCAGCGCGAAGAATCCCCAGATCGGCGGCAGGTAGAAGGTTGCCAGCCGGTAGAGCAACACGGCCGCGAACGCTGTCTCCTCGGGAAGTCCGGCCCGTACCAGGCCGTACGTTAACCCGCCTTCGACGACGCCGATCCCACCGGGTATCGGCAGCAGGCCCGACAGCAGCGACACGCTGACGTTCAGGAACAGCAGCTCCGCGAGTCCGACGTTGTAGCCGAATGCGCGCACGAACGTCTGCAGCGCGATGGCGAACAGCAACTCGGTCGCGAGGTTCCCGCCCAGCAGAAGCGTCAGCCGCCGCGGCGACTGCAGCCCACGTGCGGCCTCGAGCGCATCACGGGCGAGGTTGCGAACCCAGCCGATGATCGCCTCGCGCCACTTGCGTACCAGCGCCAAGGTGATCAGGGCCAACCCCGCCAGGGCAAGCAGGATGACCAGCAGCAGCGTCAGTTTGCTGGGCGCACTGCTGGAAAGGCTCAGTTCCAGCGTCGCCGGGGTCAGCAGCAAGAGCCCGGCGAGCAGGAGCAGTTCTATGCCGAACTCGGCGACTCCGTCCAACGCGCCCACGGCCAGCGCGGTTCCGGCTCGCAGCCCATGACGCTGGAAGAAGCGAATGTTGATGGCGACGCGCGCCGCAGTCGCCGGCACGGCGAGCGCGATGTAGGACGTGGCAAGCTGCAGCGCGTACAGCGGCCCGAGCGGAAGCGGCGTCGGCGAGGCGCCCATCACCGACACGGCGCTGGTGAGCCGCGGCGTCTGGGCAACCAGAAGGCCGACCACGACGAGCCACCACGTGGCATCCCTTAGCTGTTCGCCGAGAAGTTCGAAGTCCAGACCGCCGATGCCCGACGCGAGCGCCAGGAAGGCCACCACGAGTAGGGCCATCTGCAGGAGCGATCGCACCGTTACCCGGCGCATCTTCTGCAGTTCCGGTGCGGGGAGCGTCGCCTGCTCGGCGGCGCGCTTGCGCAGGTCGTCGAGATCGAGCCCGGCATCTCGCACCGCGCGACGCTGCACGGGGGTCAGCGCCGGTAGCTGCACGAACGCGAGCGCGCCCGCGAGTGCGTCCGGTTCGAGAGCGGCTTTGGCCGCGTCCACTGCGCGGTCGACCGAGGCAGCGAGCGCCGACGTCACGAGCAACTGGGCCTCGTCCGTGCGCAATTGCTCGAGGCTCGGCGCGATAGCGGCACCACGGAAGTCGATCAGCCCGACCTGCTCGCCGTCGACGGTGAGATGCGCGCTGTCGACCTGCCCGTGCGCGATGTCGTTGCCGTGCAGCCGCTGGAGTGTGCTCCAGGCCTTGTCCAGCACGGTGTCGTTCCACCGTTCGGGTACCTCATCGAGTGGCTGCCCGGCGCGGCGCAGAACCAGCAGCACGTCCTTGTCCGGCGTGGCGCTCGCCATGACCACGCGGTCGGTGCGGATCCCGGCCTGACCCGCCAGCAGGGTGAGGAAGGCTTCGTGTTCTGCCTGCTGCAGCCGGCCTAACGTGGTGGGCGAACCCGCCTCGCGGTACCAGACCTTGCGCCACACGGCGGTGATGAGCTCGGTGTCGTGGGCGTCGCGACCGTAGACCTTCACCAGCAGTGGCACGCCCTCGTCGTCGGTCGCGTCGACCAGGAAGACGCCGGCGGGCTGGCGGCGAGCAATGCCGAGCGAGTGCGCGGTCACCCCGAACCCGGCAAGTGCCGTTGCGACATCGCGCAGGCTGGGACGTCCCATGCTGGAACCGAAGAGCAGGTGCATCGCTGCCGCGCTCGCCGCCGCCACCAGGATCGCGCAGGTCGCCCCGGTGGGGGTGGCCGTCATGTGGAGTACGGCGCCGGCGAACGCAAGAGCGATCGACCAACGCCCGAGGCGACGTACGGGTTTGCGCAGATCCGGCAAGGCGCCGAGAACCACGGCGCCCGGGACGGCCAGCGCCAGCGGCGGAAAGTACACGCCGCCGGAAAGGGATCGAAGCGAGTCCCACACGCCCGGCCATGACCCGGTGACGACCCGACTCACGATCAGCGATGCACAGAAGGACAACCCGCCCGCGAGAACGACATCGCGCAGCACCGACCAGCGACGTCTGACCAAGGCCGTGCACAACACGAGGGCGGCCAGGATGACCAGGATCGCGATGAGCAGGCGCCACAGTCCGGTAAAGCCGAGGGGAATGCTGCCCAGGAACGATACGAACGCCCGCTCGATGCCGGCCTGCGGCACGGCCATCGCGCACAGCAGTGCGAGGCCGATGCTCGACGACAGCAGCATGATCACATCGGTTGCGCGCCGGGCCCGAGGCTGGTCGGCCTGTCCCGTGAACAGGCGCGCGCGACGCATGACTGGACGGGCCACCATTGCCGCCCTGCCCGTACGCGCGGCCGGCGACGCCGTCACGGCTGCTCGATGACTATCGCCGCGGCGCCCCCATGTTCGATGCTTTCAGCGACTGCTTCGGGTGGCAGTGCCGGCTGCCGTGCGGACATGGCCACTCCTCGCGCGAGTAGAGGCAGCCGCACATTGCTGACAATGTGCGCCGGCCTCGCCGCTGACTGTAGAAGTCGGTGAAATGATAGGTCTCATCCCTGCCGGATGAGTTGCTCGCACCGTCAGCCGCCGATCCTGGGGCGTGTCCAAATTGGACCGCAGCGAATCCGGAGGTCCACTCCTGCCGCCGGATCAGCCGACGATGCCCGGTCGGCTCGCGAAGTGGCGCGGCCGTGCGGAAAGTGCCGCCGTTCGCTACCAGGCCCGCGCCCAGCGTCAGCCGCTGTTGGGGCTGCCCCTCGCCTTCGTGGCGCGCTACACCGCCCGGCAGGGCGTGCTGCTCGCCAGCGCCGCTGCCTTTCGGCTGTTCCTCTGGCTGCTGCCGCTGGCGTTGCTGAGCGCGGGAATCCTCGCCGGCTACTCGGCAGATCACGAAGCGAGCCTCGAATCGGCGAGCAAGGTGGCCGGAGTCACCGGCGCTGCCAGCGAGTACGTCGTCACCGCGCTCTACGACGCTCGCAAGTCCTGGTGGGCGGCCGTCCTGATCGGCGCGGTGCTCTTCCTGTGGACGACGAGGAAACTGGTGCGCAGCATGACCGTGGTCAACGCCCACTTGTGGGACGTGCCGCTACCCAAACGCCGCCAACGAGACGCAATGATCACCGCACTGATCATCGCCGGCGGGTGGATCTTCGTCGTCGTCGCCACCGCACTCCTGTGGCGCCTGCACGACATCCACTTCGGCGGCACCGTCATAGCGATTGCCTCGCAGGCCCTGATCCTCGCGGCGGCCTGGATGGTCATCTCGCTACGTCTGCCGTCGCGCACTTACGACAAGCTCGATCTGGCGCCCGGGTGCCTGGCGTTCGGCATCGGACTCGCCCTGCTCAACGCCGTGAGCCGGACCTACCTGGGCGGTAGCTTCGAGCACTCGTCGGAACTGTACGGTCCGCTCGGCATAGCCGCGGTCATCCTGAGTTGGCTGCTGATCATCGGTCACCTGATCGTCGGATCGGCATTGATCAACGCGACGTGGACGCAGTACCGCCTCGACCGGCACGCGGCGCGCTCCGAAAGCTAGGGCCCGGCGTGGCGCGGGTGTGCGGCACTCCCAGGCTTCCCCATCGGGATCTTGATCTGCAACGAGCTGCGGATGGCGGGCCAGGCGTCCCCCGACCTCGGCCGAGCCGCTCGGCGACGCTCCGCTAGAGGCCGGTCACGGCCGGGAGCCGGCCGGACTTCACCGCCCGGAGAAGGGTCTCGTAGTCCCGCTCGTTCTGGTCGGCATAGGCGGCGGAGAAGTCGGCGATCCCCTGGTCGAACTTGTCGCCGTTGCCGAGGTAGGACGCGATCGCGATCCGGTCGCCCCATCGGGCATGCGCGCGGGCGAGCGCCGTTCCACATACGCGCGCGTACAGTGCCGCACCCGACACGGTGAGGCTGTCGACCCGCGCCGAACCCTTCCAGTCCTGGAACTGGCGCATGTAGTAGTCGCGGGTCTGCCCGTCGATATCGGTGACGCGCAGCCAGCCGAGAAAGATGTCGCTCGCCGCCTGCATGAGACGCTGGCCCACCACGACGCGCTGGCCGTGGTTGGGGTACTGACTCCGGCCGGCAAACCGCTCGAGTACCGACGCTTGCGCTTCCTTTGCCTGCAGGAACAGCGGGTCCTTGTGGTCGCGGCCGATCATCAGGAAGATCCAGCACCGCGTTCCGACGCTGCCGACGCCGACGACTTTGCGCGCCATGTGCACATAACGGAACTCTTCAATCGGGTGGTGCTGATGCGCGAGCGTGCGCCGGTAGGACTTGATCAGCTTGCGGACGGACTTCTCCGTCCGCTCACGCACCGCCTTGGAGAGAACGAGGTCCTCGATCGGCGTGATCAGCGGCGGATCGCGCAGGATACGCAGTTCGCCGTCGACCTTGCCGGCGCGTTTCGCGAAGACCCGCACGCTGTCGCGGGTTCGAGCCTTCGCGATGTCCTTCTCGACGCTCTTCACATTCTTCTTCGGCAGCCGATTTTCGCGTACCTCGGCGCTGATCCAACCGGTGACGTCATCGACGCTCATGTGCTCGTACCACGCCTCGAGGGTGCGCATGCCGGCCGCGTGCCGCATCCGCTTGCGGTACTCCTCGACTCCCGCCATGACGATCGCGCGCCGGTCGTCCCGCGTGAATCCGAGGTCGCGTCCGGTGATCTCGAAGCTTGCGGCCAGGCGCTTGACGTCCCATTCCCATGGCCCGGGCAGGGTTTCGTCGAAGTCGTTGATGTCGAACATGAGTTGACGTTCCGGCGAGCCGAACAGGCCGAAATTCGACAGGTGCGCGTCGCCGCACAGCTGCACGGTGATGCCCGATCGGGGAGTCGCCGCCAGGTCGGACGCCATGATCAGCGCGCCGCCCCGGTAGAACGTCCCGGGTGACACGAGCATCCGCCCGTAGCGGATGGGGACCAGCTCCGGGACCCGGCTCACGGCTTGTTCCTCGAGCAGCGAGATCGGATCGGGACGGTCGGCCGCAGGTTGCCAGTGCCCGTGGCTCGGCCGGGGCGCGGCCGCCCGCGCGGCCTTGCCCCGGGCGACCCGCTCGTCGAGGCTGAGGCCGGCGCGACGCCACGCGGGCGGGGACGGGCTGATCGGCGGCGCGGCAACGGCACGCTTCGGGTGCACGACGCCGCGCGCGTGCCTGCCTTTCGTCGCGGTCATGAGGGTCCCTTCCTGAACGCGTTCGGCACGTCGCCAGACGAGGCTAAGTGTGCGCCCGGCAGCGGAGCCTCAGCCATTGCGGGTGACGTCCAGTTTGGACGTTGTGCCGAATGCTTCGCCTGCGTCGGTACCGTCAGGTCGATGAGACGCGTGTTGCCGATCATCGCCGCGTTGCTCGCCGGCGCGGCGATGACCGCCTGCACCAGCGATTCCCCGAAACCTCCGGCGACCTCGCCTGCACCCACGCAGACAGGCACCGCGCCGCCGAGCCAGCCGGGCAGCTCGTCCGGACGCGGGCCGGCGGTTCAGGTCGGTTCAGCCTCCGTCCTGGCCACGAAACTCGCCGTTCCGTGGGGAATCGCATTCCTGCCTGACGGTTCGGCGCTGGTGAGCGAACGCGACTCGCACCGGATCGTTCGGGTCGATCCGCGCGGGCAGGTCAGCGAGGTCGGTGTCGTCCCCGGCGTTGCCGACAACGCCGGCGAGGGCGGGCTGCTCGGCATCGCGCTGTCGCCGTCCTTCGCGACGGACGGACTGGTGTACGCCTACCTGACCTCGGATTCCGACAACCGAGTCGTCCGGATGTCCTACCGCAACGGCGAATTGGGCGCGCCGAGCACCATCTTCTCCGGTATCCCGAAGGGGCCGATCCACAACGGCGGCCGGATCGCGTTCGGACCTGACCACCTGCTCTACGTGACCGCCGGCGATGCCGGGCAGCGGCAGCGCGCGCCCGACCGTGAGTACCTCGGCGGCAAGGTGCTTCGGATGACGCCGGACGGCGCGCCCGCCCCGGGCAACCCGTTCGCGGGATCGGCCGTCTTCACCCTCGGACACCGCAACCCGCAGGGTCTCGCCTGGGGCCCGGACGGGAGCCTGTACGAGGCGGAGTTCGGGCAGAACACGCTCGACGAGATCAACCTGCTCAAGCCAGGCCGCAACTACGGCTGGCCGACCGTCGAGGGAACCATCGGGCCGACCGGCCCGAACCTCACCGCGCCGCTGCTCACCTGGGACACCGACGAGGCCTCGCCATCCGGCCTGGCCTTCGCCGGCGACTCGCTGTGGCTTGCAACCTTGCAGGGCCAGCGGGTCTATCGCATCCCGGTCCTCGGCCCGGGCCGGGTCGGGCAGCCGACGCAACTGCTCGACGGTAAGTACGGCCGGCTGCGCAGCATCGGCGTCGCGCCGGACGGTTCTCTGTGGGTGACGACGAGCAACCGCGACGGCCGAGGCGACCCGGTCGGCGACGACGACCGCATCATCCGCGTACCGCTGACCGGATAATCCCTTCTTTGGACGTTTGAGACGGCCGAAACGCACACCGTTGATCATCTCTGGCGAAGCCGCGAATGATGGCGGATCCAGCAGAGATGATCAAGACCCGCTGGGACGTCTGGGAGCGCTAGTGTCTGGGTGGCTCTCGACCGGTGAGGGAGACTTCGCACATGAGCTTCACGGTGGATGGGACATCAGCACAGAGCAAGGCGGCGATCGACCTCGTCGAGGCGCACAGCGCGCGCAACTACGCGCCGCTGCCGGTCGTCATCGCCGAAGGCGACGGCGCGTGGGTTCGCGATATCGACGGCCATCGCTACCTCGATCTGCTCGCGGCGTATGGCGCACTCAACTTCGGGCACCGGCACCCGGAACTCACCGCCGTGGCGCACGCGCAACTCGACCGGCTGACGCTGACCAGCCGCGCGTTCTACAACGACCAGCTCGGCGTGTTCTGCGCCGAACTTGCCGAGCTTGCCGGCATGGACCTCGTGCTGCCGATGAACACCGGCGCCGAAGCCGTCGAGACCGCGCTCAAGACCGCGCGCAAATGGGGTTATCAGGTCAAGGGAATCCCTCACGACCAGGCGAACATCATCATCGCCGGCGGGAACTTCCACGGCCGCACGATCACGATCGTAAGCTTCTCCGACGACAAGGAGTCCAAGGCCGACTTCGGCCCGTTCACGCCCGGCTTCGTCCGCGTCCCGTACGGCGACATCCACGCCCTGCACGCGGCCATCGACGACTACACCGCGGCGGTCCTGATCGAGCCGATCCAGGGCGAGGGTGGCGTCATCATCCCGCCCGACGGGTACCTGCGAGCCGTGCGCGACGCGTGTACCAACGCGAACGTGCTGATGATCGCCGACGAGATCCAGTCCGGGCTGGGCCGCACCGGCTACACGTTTGCCTGCGACCACGAGGATGTGCGCCCGGACGCCTACATTCTCGGCAAAGCTCTCGGCGCCGGCATCGTGCCGCTGTCGGCGGTGGTGGCCCGGCGTGACGTGCTCGGTGTGTTCCGGCCGGGCGAGCACGGCAGCACGTTCGGCGGTAACCCGTTCGCCTGCGCGATCGGCATCGCCGTCGTCCGGTTGCTCGCCACCGGCGAGTTCCAGCACCGGGCAGCCACGCTGGGCGAACGATTCGGCGAGTTGTTGCAGACGCTGCCGGCCGAGGCGGTCACCTCCGTACGCAGCCGCGGCCTGTGGGGCGGCATCGACCTCGTGAACCGCACCGGCCGCGACGTCTGCGAAGGCTTGCTCCGCCGAGGCATTCTGGCCAAGGACGCGCACGAGCAGACCATCCGGCTCGCCCCGCCGCTCGTCATCGGGGCCGACGATCTGGAGTGGGCTATCGGCCAGCTGGCCGAGGAACTCGCCGCGTCCTAGGTGTTGTTCGGGCACCGCGAAGAACTCCTTGATCATCTCTGCCGAAACGGTCATCGATCGCAGCTGCAGCAGAGATGATCAAGACAGGGAGTGCGGCACCTGACACCCACCGCAGAACCCACGTCAACAACGGGCCAAGTCGCAACCCATGGGGCAGGCACGTGCCCTAGGTTCAGGTCAGCACGGGCTTGAGCACGTCGAGCAGGTCCGGCGAATCCGGTAGCACGTCGAGGTCGTATCGAACGCGCAGCGCGGGCTTGCGGATCTCGATCACCCGGCGCAGGTCGATCGGCGTGCCGATCACGACGACGTCCGCCTCGGCCGAGTCGATGATCTCCTCCATCTCGGCCAGCTGACCGTCGGAGTAACCCATGGCCGGCAGCACCGGCCCGACGTCGTACTTGCGGAATGTCTCGGCGATGGTGCCGATCGCCCAGGGCCGTGGATCGACGATCTCGGCCGCGCCGTGGGCGCGAGCCGCGACAACACCGGCACCGAATTTCATCTCGCCGTGCGTGAGGGTCGGGCCGTCCTCGATCACGAGCACGCGCTTTCCCGTGATCGCATGGGGATCTTCGACGCTCACGCGGCTGTTCGCCCGCACGACCGTCGCCGCTGGATTGACCTGCCGGATCGTCTCGCTCAGCGCGCTGACCTGCTCTATCGACGCCGAGTCCATCTTGTTGATCACGATCACGTCGGCCATGCGCAGGTTCGCCTCGCCCGGGTAGTAGCTCGTCTCGTGGCCCGCGCGCAGCGGGTCGGCCACCACGATGTGCACGTCTGAGACGTAGAAGGGCAGGTCGTTGTTGCCGCCGTCCCACAGCAGCACGTCGCACTCGGCCTGGGCCTGCTCGAGGATGGCACCGTAGTCGACGCCGGCGTAGATGATCGTGCCCGAGATGATGTGCGGCTCGTACTCCTCGCGCTCCTCGATCGTGGTGTCGTAGCGATCGAGATCCTCGATGGTGGCGTAGCGCTGCACGCGCTGTGCTTCGAGATTCCCGTACGGCATCGGATGCCGGATGGCCACCACGCGTTTGCCGGCACTCTTCAGCGTGTCGGCGATGGCCCGCGTCGTCTGGCTCTTGCCCGAACCGGTGCGCACCGCGCACACGGCCACCACGGGCACGTTCGCCTTCAACATCGTTTCGCGCGGGCCGAGCAGCTCGAAGTTCGCGCCGGCGGCGAGCACCTCGCTGGCCTTGTGCATGACGTACGCGTGGCTGACGTCTGAGTAGCTGAAGATCACGTCGTCGATCCGCTGCTCCTTGATCAACCGCGTGAGCTCGCTCTCGACGTGGATCGGGATGCCGTTCGGGTAACCCTCGCCGGCGAGGCTCGCCGGGTACGTCCGATCGTCGATGAACGGGATCTGCGTCGCGGTGAATGCCACGACCTCGACCCGGCTGTCGCCTCGATAGGCGACGTTGAAGTTGTGGAAGTCGCGACCGGCGGCTCCCATGATCAGGACACGACGCGCCATCGGTGAATCCTTTCGGACGTTTTGATGCGCGGACGGAAGACCAGCCCCCGGCTCGTCGAAAGGAATCTACCTACTGCCAGGTCGAATACGCGGTCTCCGAACGGCGAAACGCTCGAAGAATCGTGGTCACGCCGTAGCCAGTGGCGTCACCTCGACACCGAGACCGCCCCCGATCGGACCGCGAAGGACGCGCTGCTCGGCATGAGCGACTCGGCCCCGGTTGCGCCGATCGCGTGATCGCCGTCGGCCGGTGCCGCGACCCGCACGCCGTCGAATGACCCCTTGGCGTCGGCTCGAACGGTCTGGACGGCGGCGCCGCCGTCGACCTGGACGGTGACCACCTCGCCGGGCGCGAATCCGGAACCGGCCACCACCACGGTGCCGCCCGTCGCGGCGAGGTTCACGATCGGCCGGTAGACGGTGGCGCTCGGCCGTCCGGTCGTGACCTCGAACGGCGTGGAGACCGCCACCTTGGATACCGCGCCGCTCACCGTGACCTCGGCGGCGCCGATCGGGGCGATGTCCGGGACGCTCATCGAGGCGCCGTCGAGAATGCCCTGCCCGTTGGCGTGAATCGTCTGCGTGGCAAGGGTGTCGGCCGCTGATCGGAACGTGATGGTGAGCAGTTCGCGGGGTGCGAATCCGTTGCCGGCCAGGGAAAGCAGCGCGCCGTGCGGTCCCGACGGGGGCGAGAGCGCGACCTGCGGCTGGTAGACCGGCGCGGCCGGCGACGCCACGTCGACCGTCGTTGCCGCCGGCGTGCCCGACGCCGCGCCGGACGCGACGACCGCGTACCGCCCCGGCACGGCCGTGGCCGGCATTGCCACCGTCGCCGAAATCGTCCCGTTCGACGTTGCGGTCGCGGTGCTTGCGGCCGCCTGGGCGCCTTCGACCGTCACGTTCACCCTTTCACCAGCGGTGAATCCGGTGCCGGTGATCGCCACGGTCTTGCCCGGCGACGTGGTCGGGCCAGTGGTGATCGATGGGCTCGGCGCGGCCTGCACGGTGACCTTGAACGTCGACGCCGCGCTCGACTGCGTGTCCCACGACGTCACGTGCACGGTGAAGGTGCCGGCCGCGGCGTAGGTGTGGCTCGCCGTGATCGCGCCCGACGCGCTGACCGTCGCGTCCTGCGGCACGCTCCCGTCACCCCACTGCACGCGTGCGTGGTAGCCGCCCGATCCGGGTGCGCCACCGGAGACGATGCCCAGGTCGGCTGCGAACGCCTGGCCGACCGTGGCCGTCTGGTCGGCCGGCGTTGTCAGCGACAGTGGCGTGGTCGGCGTGCCGTCGTCGGCGATCGCGAACACGTGCAGGTCGCCGTCCTGCCCCAAGGTCACGGACGCGATGCTCTTACCCGCGGGAATCGCGTACGGCGTGGTGGCGAACAGGAACGGCTGGTCGCTGTCGCGGCTGGTTCCACTCAACCGGTAGGCGCACTTGGCAACGACGACGTTGCCGAACGACGGCGTGCCGTTCGGGTCGCCGCCTAGCGTCCAGTCGCTGAACTGCACCGGCGTCGTGGCCGTCGTGCCGTCGGTGAACGTCACGGTGGCAGTCGAGTCCTGATTGCCCTCCGTGCCGGTGCCGATGAACGAGATGCTCGTGGCGTCGGTGGGCAGGCCGAGACTGATGGTCTGCCCGTTGCCGGTTGCGTCGTCAAGCTGGCCCGCGGCAACTGGCGGCAGGGTGAAGTGCAACGCGGTTCCGGGAACGTCGTGCGGCTGTCCCTGGACGATTCCCGCGTCCGACAAGGCGGTTCGCGAATAGCCGAAGCCCACGCCGTCACAATCGGCGGCAACGGCACCGTCGTCGCCGATGCACATCGTGTCGAAGGCGGCGCTCAGCCCGGTCTTCGACGCGAAGGCGACGTCGACGCCGGTGCTGGCTAGCCCCTGGCTGGTGCCATCGCTGACCGTGACGCCGACCTGGTAGAAACCCGGTTGCGCGTAGGTATGTTCACCGCCGATGCCGTAGACACCGCGCGAGGCGAGCGTCACCGTGCCGGCGCTCGCGGGTGTGCCGTCGCCCCAGTCGACGGTCGCCTGGTAGCCGCCCGGCGACGCAGGCGCTCCCCCGGTCACCGTCGCGAGCGTGCCGCTGAAGGCTCGCGCCGTTGTAGCCGACGCCGACGGCGCCGGGTTGACGGTCAGTTCGCCGCCGCCGATCACGACGTCACCGCCCTGCAGCAGTTCCATCTCGGCGAGGTTGGTGCGCGGTGCGCCCGCCGTCCTCGTGACGACGAGCCGGAACTGCGCGAAGCGGCCGGGCTCGTCGATCGCGAACGGCCGGGTCTGGTTGCGCCAGGCGAACGTCTCGTTCTTGCGGGAGTCCAGGGTGGCCCACGTCGCGCCGTCGTTGGATCCCTGCAGCGTCCAGTCAGCGGGATCGCCGTCGGCCGCCCCGGACGTCAGCGTGTAGTACGTCGGGCGTTGGCGCACTTTCCCGTTGTATTTCCAGGTGATTGTGGGCGTGCCGTCGGCGAAGGTGACCTGAGTGGTCGATGAAGCGTCGAACAGCTTCGCGGCGTCCTGGCCGTCCGGTCCGGTGGCCGTGCCCAGTCCCGGGCCGGCTGTGTCGGTGAGCGGCTTGGCGGGATCGGAGCCGTTCGTCAGCGACGGCGGCGCATCGTTCGCCTTGGTCCCCCACGAGGACGGGTTCGGGCCCATGTTGAAGTCGAGGGTGCCGCCGTGCTTGAACACCGACGAGTCGATCCACACCGCGCTCTGCTTGTGCCCGTTGACCGACAGCCCCTGCACGTAGACGTTCTTCGTGCTGTTCGCCGGCGCGTTGACGACGATGTCGCCGGTCGAGCGGTGCACGGTCATCCTGGTGAACTGCGGCGAGCCGATGACCCAGTTCGGCGACCCGTTCAGTAGCGGGTACATGCCGAGCGAGCTCAGCACGTACCAGGACGACATCTCGCCGTTGTCCTCGTCGCCCGGGTAACCCTGGCCGATCTCGCTGCCCACGTAGACGCGTTGCAGCAGTTCGCGCACGATCTTCTGCGTCTTCGCCGGAGCCTGCGCGTCGTCGTACATGTAGGGGATGTGGTGGCTGGGCTGGTTGCTCATGCCCAACTGGCCCATGCGGACGGCCTGCGCCTCGCGCATCTCGTGGATGACTCCGCCGTACGTGCCGGGCTTGTCGGCGTTCTCCGGCGTCGCGAAGAACTGGTCGAGCTTGTCCTGCAAGGCCTTTCGGCCGCCGTAGAGGTTGGCCAGGCCCTGGCCGTCCTGCTGGGCGGTGAAGGCGAAGTTCCACCCGTCGGTCTCGGTGTACGCACCGCCCCACACGGTGGGGTCCTGCACGGCGAAGTTGCCCGCCGCATCGCGTCCCTCGAAGAACTTCGTCGAGGGGTCGAACAGGTTCACGTAGTTCTGCGCGCGCTGCACGAAGTACGCGGACTCCTCGCGGAACCGGTCGCGCTGCGCCGGCGAGAAGTGGTTGTCCTTCGCCAGGGTCGCGCCGAGGTTCGCGATGCCGTAGTCGTTGATGAAGCCCTCGAGCGCCCACGACACCGATTCAGCCGTGCTGGTCGGGGTGTACCCGAGGAACAGTCCGGTCTCGATGCCCTTGCGGCCGACCGCGCTCAGGCCGGATGCATCGGTGGCGTCGCGCACTGCGGCGTTGTAGGCACTGAGCACATCCGGCAACTGCACGCCGTTCAGGTACGTCTCGGCCATCGCCACGTCGGCGCTCGTGCCGGTCATCAGGTCGGCATAACCGGGCGACGACCAGCGCGCGATCCAGCCGCCGTCGCGGTACTGCTGCACGAAACCGTCGGCGATTCTCGCTGCCACATCGGGATAAAGCAGCGAGTAGGCCGGCCATACGGTGCGGTATGTATCCCAGAAACCGTTGTTGACGTAGATCTGGCCGTCGACGATCTTCGCCCCGGTGTGCGTGGCGGTCGACGTGCCAACCGGATCGGAGACCGGGCTGGCGTACTGCCAGTGCGGCGCGGCGGCCGTGCCGGTGTTCTCCGACTGCGAGTTCGGATAGAGATTCATTCGGTACAGGTTCGAGTACAGGCTCGTGCGCTGCGTGTCGCTCGCACCCTGCACCTGGATCCGGCCGAGCCGGTCGTTCCAGGCTGCGCGCGCGGCGTTGCGCACGTCATCGAAGGATCGGCCGGATACCTCGAGGTCGAGGTTGTGCTCGGCCTGGTCGACGGAGAGGAACGACGTAGCGATCCGCAGCAATACCTGGGAATTCGACGATGTGTCGAACGTCGCGGCCGTTGTTGAGGTCGTCGTCGGAGCCCGGTCGAAGCTGGCCGCGACGAACATCCGGCTGCGGCCGGCGGACAGCCCGCTGCCGTTGTCGACCCAGCCCGTCATCGTGTTACCAGGGCCCATGGTGAACGTGCCGTTGAAGAAGACCAGACTCCCGCTCGCCTGCCCGGCCGGGAACGTGAAACGCATGACGCCGGCGTGGTCGGTCGGCGCCATCTCGGCGACCAGCCCGCCCTGCAACAGCACCCGGTAGTAGTCGGGCTGTGCAATTTCGGTGGCGTGGCTGAACGGCAGCGCCCGGCTGCTCGGGTTGCCCGTCAGCGAACCGCCTTGCGGAACCGGCATGACCGACATCTGGTTGCGGTCGCCCATCCACGGGCTCGGCTCGTGCGAGATCGCGAGCCCTTGCAGGGTCGGCAGGTTCGCCGCGTTATTGCCCTGCTGGTAGTAGTACTCCCACGAATTCGACCGGGCGTCGGTAACCGGCGTGAAGAAGTTGAACCCGTTGGGCAGCGCCGTGATCGGCAGGTTGTTCCCCCGGGAGAACGACCCCGATGCGTTGGTGCCGCGACGCGTGTCGACGTAGTTGGTCAGGCTCGACGCGTCGGTGGGGGCTGGCGCGCCCTGAACGTCGAGGTCGTCGATCCAGCCCTGGAAGCGGGTCGCCGTTGCCGCACCGGGGTCGTCGTAGGCGAGCAGTATGCGGTCGATCGTCTTGCCGGCGGCGACGGTGCCGATGTCGGACTGGACGTAGTTCCACTGGTCGGCGTAGAGCACCTTCGAGTTGCCCTGACCCTGGGCCGTGAGCGCGTAGCCGTGCTGATCGGTCGGCGCCATCGCGCTCAGGTAGCTGCCGTCCGTGAAATGCAGATCGACCGCGGCATACGTCGACGGGTATTGCGAGTCGCGGCCGGTGAACTCCGGAAAGATCTTGTACGACAGGCGGCTCTTGGGGCCGACCGGGATGCTGACGTCATAGAGCTTGTTGGTCGCGTACGAGCGCCCGTCGGCCAGAGCCCCGCCGGAATAGCGCAGGGATGCGAGCCCGGTGAAACCGGCCGCCGGCTTCATGTTGAAGCCGCTGATCGGACCGGTGCCAACGGCAGTCACCATCGGCGTAGGCGGCGGCTGGGTGTTCGAGCCGTCGGAGATATCCCAGTCGGCGAGTTGCAGCAGGCCGTCGCCGGAATTGGCGCTGATGTTGAGGCGGTAGAAGCCGTACGCGGTCGAGTTCGTCACCGTGTACTTGTTGGTGACGAACCGCCCGCTGAAGGTCTGGCCGCTCTGGCTGTCGAGGTCGGTCCACGTCGAACCGTCGTTGCTGCCCTGCAGGGCGAAGTCCTTCGGGTCGCGCCCGGGTGAGTCATTCGCCGACGTCAGCGCGTAGACCTTCACGATCGCGGGCGCGGCGAGCTGGTAGGTCACCCAGCCCGTCGAGTCGAAGGCCAGCCACTTCGTCGAGGGGTTGCCGTCGGCGAGGTTCGCGGCCACCTCGTTCGGCGGGTTCTCGGCGCTGGCCGTGACGGCCGTGACGTGCGAGAGCAGGCTGCCCGGCAGCCCGCTGGGCGCCGTGCCACTCAGGTTGGCCTGAATGGGGTTGCCGTTGGCGTCAAGCTCGGGCGTGGTGGTCGCCGGCGGCGGGTCGGCCGTCTCGAACGACGTCGCGAAGTCACCCGGTGCGGGCGGCGGTGCCGCTTCGGCCTGTGTCGCGCTGATTCCTGACCCGACGAGGATCAGTGTGGCTGCGCCGGCGACGAACCGCCGTGCTCGCCGTGCCGAGAATGCGCGTGGATTGATGGCCAGTTGCATGTCGAGCAACCCTTCCCCGTCACGGCTGTTCGATGTCCCCCACGCGCACCGCGGCCGGAGCAGACCCTCGTCTGTCCGCGGTCGATCCCAGCAGAGGAACGACCTCCTGTCAACGTTGTCATTCGGTGCCCGGCAAGGGACTTCGCCGGCGGTGATCGCCGGCTACATGTCGTAGGCGGTGGGATGCTTCGGTTGGTAGAGGCCGAGCTCGCCCGCACCGGGCACGCGCATGCTGGTGACCAGCCCGAAGCCGCGATCTTCGATCGGCGCAGTGAACTCGACGCCCCTCGCGGTGAGCTCGGCGACCGTGACCGCTACGTCGTCGCACATCAGGTAGACCTCGTGGTGGCCACTGCGCGCCGCACCACCCGGGGACACCGCCGGGTGGATGCCGAGCTCGGCCGGCGGCAGCTTGAAGATGAGCCAGCCGTCGTGCGCATCGACGTGCGGCAGTTGGAGTACGTCGCGCAGGAACGCCCGGGCCCGGTCAGCGTCCTCGGCGTAAATGATGGCGTGGGTACTGGTGATCACCCCAACACGCTGGCACATGGCCGTGCCCGGCGCCACTGCCTCCAGCCGTCGAACGCGACCTGGCCCGGGTGCGGCGATGCCAGACTTCCCCTCCGGACTTCCCCTCCGGTCTGCGGCCCACCCCGACTTCCCCTCCGGTCTTGATCGTCCCTGCTGGATCTGGCATTGCTCACGCCATCACTCGCGGCTTCGACAGAGATGATCAAGGGCGTGCCAGCCCGGACTCCGAGGCCGGGCAGGCGGGCAGCGTCGAGGCCGGGCAGGCGGGCAGCGTCGAAGTGATCAGGCGGTCAGAGTCGAGGCGGAGCACCCCCGGCGCAGCCCCGCGGGGGACGCTCGGCTCAGCCGCAGTGGCCCCGTTTGTCGCCGCTCGTGAACGGATTGGCCGAGGACGAGATGACGTAGCGCGCCAGGCCCGGCGCGGCGCCGGTGTGCAGTCGCACCTGGCCGTCGGCGGAGGAGATGCAGCCGCCTGACCCGGTGCCGAGCGTCGTCCACTGGAACCAGCGGATGTGCACGAGCGCCGTCGAATCAGGCGGCGCGGTGAGGACGATCCGAGCGGCGTCCATCGAAACCAGCCGGGCCGGAGCCGCGACGATGGGAACCGCGCTGCGCACGGCGTAGAGCGACCAGTGCTCGCCCTGCCACACCGGATCCAGGTAGGGCAGGCCGCTGCGCGCGAGCAAGCTCTCGGCCCGGCCCCACTTGGTGAGGTGCGCATCGGGCACGGCGACGTACTGGACGGCGTTGCGGTCAAGCCAGCTGCGGTAACCGGCAGCGGTTGGGGAGTGGTCGAAGAACACGCCGGCATTGAGTTCGACGTCGACCTGGCGCAGCCAGCCACGCGCGAGTGGCACGTGCTCGGCCAGCAGCGCTGCATCCCAATGGCCGTCGATCTCGGGTACCTCGACGCGTCCGGTCAGTGGGCCGCGCTCTGCCATGGCGTCGAGCAGGGGCTGATAGTAGGAGGCATGGGTAGCGGGAGCGCCGGCCAGCCGGACGATGTCTGGCATAACCGGCGGCTCGGCGAACAGCGTGGCGACTACGGCGACACCGGCGATCCAGGCGCGCCACTCGACGCACGCCGCGACGACCGGGATCGCGAACAGCAGGCCGAGCCGTTCGGCGTTGCTGCCGATAGGTGAGGACACCGCCCACGACGCGATGACCACCGCGAGGTTGATGGCCGCACCGAGCCTGATCACGTTGTGGCGCCGCGGGAGCAGCGCGATGACCAACACCGATGCCAGGACGGCGCGGACCAGGCTCTCGCGGTCGAAGCTCATCGCCCCGCCGTCGGCGAAGATCAGGCAGATGATCGCCGTACCGATGCCACTGCCGGCGGCCAGGGTGACCACGTCGGCCATTCGGTGGCGTAGCAGCGCGGTGAACGCCACAACGCCCAGGCCGAGCGTGGCCACCGGGCTCGCGGCGCCGGCGAGCAGGGCCGCGCCGAACGCAAGCGCCCGGCGGCTGCGCAATATCGCGAGCACGGCGGCCAGCGCGCAGACAAGGCCGCACTGGTAGGTGATTCGCCCGGCCGTCACGTCAGCGACCTGGCAGACGGCGACGGCCACGCCGCCCCACATCGGCCGAAGTGGCCGCGCCCGCTGCAGCAACCGGGTGGCAAGCCAGGCGCCGAGCACGGCCATCAGCGCGCCGAGCAGACGCGTGCCGGCAACACCGGCAAGCCACGGCGCCCACAGCGAGTACCCGGACGCGACGGTGCCACCGAACCAGCGCAGGTCTACCGGCGTGAACGGGTGCGCCCGGGCGAACCCGGCGCGGGCAAGCTGAGCGGACGTGTCTTCGCCGGTCAGCGGAGCCACGAGGTACCCGACCGCCAGCGCCGACGCGACAAGCGTGGCGACGATCGCCGGGCGCCGGTCAGACACATCCGAGTACACGACCGCCTTGGCGACCGAATGTGGCTGCGGGCCGGTGGCTACGGCCAGCACGTCGTTCGCCGGCAGTTCGTCGGTGCCCGTTCGGTGGCGCTCCGCCACCGCCGTGGCGCTAGGCGGGGACAAGGCGATCAATGGCCTCGGCCGACTCAGCGCCGGGCGCCAGGCCGTCGACGCTGCGCGCCAGGCGGGCCCGGCGCTCGAAACGTGAGAAGCCGACGCTCACCGCAATGGCCAGCAGCCAGCCCGCGAATATGTCGACGACGTAGTGCTCGCCTGAGTAGACGAGGCTGAACGCCATCATCAGCGCGTACCCGACCAGCAGTGGCCGCCACCGTTTGCGCACCCGCGTCCAGGCGAACAGCACGAACAGCAGCGTGCAGCCCGCGTGCAGCGACGGCACGGCGGCCACCATGTCGACCGCACTCTGGCCCTTGTCGAAGAACTGCTCCGTAGCCGGCAGGTGCAGCGCCTGCCAGCCACGGGTCGAGAGCCGCTCGACCCATGGATTGGCCGCCGGATCAGCCGGGTGCAATGGGCCGAGCAGGCCGGCGCTTCCCGAGTACTGCGCGCCGAAGTACATGCACAGCGGGTCGGCGGGGTGATCGGCGACGTCGACCGGGCGGCACGCGGCGGCCGCCCACGGCGGTGCGGACGGAATGATGATGAAGCACGCGAGGCCGAGGAACGACATGGTGACGAAGCGCGCTGCCCATTGGCGAAAGCTCGCGCGCCCGCGCAGCCACAGCACCCCGGCGACGACGTAGGGCATCAGGAAGAACGACGTGTAGGTCAGGCTGACCAGGCCTTCCCACAACGGCGGGTGGGCGAGCTTGAGATGGTCTTGCAGCCAGACGGTCGGGACGGTGCCGAACATCGCGTGGTCGATCTCGCCGGGCTGCTTCCACATCACCGGCATGCCGACCTTGTCGGCCACGCTGCCGATGCGGTCGTAGAGCATCAGCACGGCCGCGAAGGGCGCCCAGTCGACCAGCACCGTCCACAGTGGACGCTGGCCGATGCTCGCCGCAATGAGGCCGGCGACCGTCCAGCCCATCACGCCCAGTCGGTCGAGCGGCACACCGGCCACCGCGATCTGGACGACGAGGGCGAGCCCCCAGACGAGAAGCGCGATGCGGCTCGAGCGCGTACGCCCGACCGCACCAGGTTGGCGAGACCACGCCCGGCGACGGGCGAGACCGAGGCGAGTGCGAAGTTGGCGTGCTCTCGGCGCCCGGCCAACGGTCTGCAACATGATCAGCCCAGCGTGAATCGAAGCAGGCTGGCCAGCCCGGCGATCATGCAGTACACACCGAAAGGTCGAAGCGATCGGCGGTCGAGGTAGCGGGTGAGAAAGTGCACGGCCAGGTACGCCCCCACCCCGGACAGCACCGATCCGAACAGCACCTGGCCCCGAATGCCGTTGCCGAGTGGCCCGGACAGGTCTGGCAGTTTGAGCGCGCCGGCCGCCAGGATCACCGGGGTGGCCAGCAGGAACGCGAACCGGGCCGCGTCCTCGCGGGAGAGGCCGCGCAGCAATCCGGCCGCCATGGTCACGCCGGACCGAGAAATGCCCGGCGCCAGCGCGAATATCTGGGTCGAGCCGATGAACACGGCACGTGGTACGCCGGTGCGCGACAGGCGGGCATCGGATGCCGGCCCGCTCAGCCGCTCGTCGACGTACGGGGTGTCGAGCCCAGCATCGTCGCCCTGGCCGGATCTCAACTGCTCGGCCAGCAGCAGGATCAGCCCGTTGACGAACAGGAAACAACTGGCCGCGATCGGCTTGGCGAGCGTGGTGCGCACCCAGTGTTCGGCGACCACTCCGACCACACCCACGGGTATGGTCGCGAGCACCAGCAGCCAGGCCAGCCGCTGATCGCTGGTGCGCACCTCGCGCCGCACGATGCTGGTCGCGAGTCCGCCGATGATGCGCAGCCAGTCGCGCCAGAAATACGCGATCAGCGCGAGCGCTGTGGCGACGTGCATGCCGACGATGAACGCGAGGTAAGGCGATTCCGGCGTGCTGACGTTCAGGTCTCGCGCCCAGGACCCACCAATCCAGGCTGGCAAGAGCACGCTGTGCCCCAGGCTGGAGATCGGGAACAGTTCGGAGACTCCTTGCAGGGCGCCGACAACGCCGGCCTCCGGCCAGCTCAGATGGCTCACCAGCGCACCTCGTTAGCGCGGACGCGCGCCTGCGGTGCCACAGCGCTGTGGGCTGGCGTCATTCACCGCTCCTGAACGGGCCGACATAAACCGGGCCGTGCGACACTCGACGCGACCCCCCGTGACTACTACTGCGGCGATAGTATCCGGTGACCGGAAGGACGCTATGACCAGCCCTTCTGCCCGCCCACGAGGCGCGCTCGAACGCGAGATCATCGCCTGTCTCGCCGCCGCCGAACGCCCGTTGACGCCGGGCGAGGTCCGCGCCGAATTGCCCGGCGATCTCGCGTACACGACGGTTATGACCACTCTTTCCCGCCTGCACGCGAAGAGTGCGATCGAGCGCGTGGCGCACGGCCGGGCCTACGCCTACCTGCTCACCGACGGCGCCGACGGAGCTCGCGCCAACATGACCGCGCACCAGATGCTCAAGCTGCTCGATCACGACTCGGACCGCGCCGCCGTGCTGGCCCGTTTCGTCGACGACCTCCAACCGGAGGACGAGCAGTTGCTCACTGAGCTGCTGCGGAGTTCGGACGCGCCGGCGCCTCGGCGACGGCGAGGCAAATCGTGATCGCGCTGGCCGCCGCTCCACTGACGATCGGGCTGCTGGCCTGCCTGCTCAGCGGCCGCATTGCGCGTGCGTTGCAGCCACGACGCGCCGTTCCGCTGCTCACCGCACTGTCGCTCACCGTCGCCATGTGCACCGGAATTGCCTTGTCGGCATTGGCCATTCTCGCGTTCGCGCAGTTCGGCCCCATTCCGCAGCTCGGGCATTGGTCGGCGCCCGTGCTGCGCCAACGCGAAGGATTCCCCGTAGCTGTAGGCGTGTGCGCCTTCGTCGTCGTCATCGCCTGCCTCGCCGCAGCGCTCGTCCGGGCTGCGCGGTCGATCCGGACGCTGGTAAGCGCGTCGCACGCGGCACGCGGCCTGACGCCGGTCGACGGAGATCTCGTCCTGGTCAACGACGAAGAGCCCACTGCGTACGCAGTCGCCGGCTGGCGCGGGCGCATCGTCATCTCCAGATCCATGCTGGCCGCACTCTCCGGCGACGAACGGCGTGTCGTGCTCGCCCACGAGTCCGCCCACGTGCGGCACCGCCATCACCTGTACCTGCATCTCACGAGGGTTTCCGCGGCGGCCAACCCACTGCTTCGGCCTGTCTGCACGGCGGTTGCCATGGGCATCGAACGCTGGGCCGACGAGGACGCTGCCAGCGAAGTACACAACCGCGAGATGGCGGCTCGAGGGCTGGCCCGCGCGGCTCTCGCCCAGACCCATCATCGCCAGGCTCTCGGCGGACTCGCTGTGGCAAACAACGCGGTAGCCGAACGGGTTCGTGCACTGATGCGACCGGCGCCGGCTCCTCGGTACGTGCCGATCTTGATCATCGTGGTGGTCGTTGCCGCGTGCTGGCTCACCGCGGCCATCGCGACGCTGCGCACCGACGAACTGATCCAGATCGCCGAGAACGCCTTAACAAGCCGCTGACATAAGTCGCATACCCACCCGACTGCCGCATAGGTGACTTCGCTACCGTCATAAGATCACTGGCCGCTGCGCGTTGTCGGAGGCCTTGGCCGGGCCTGTGGCGCCCGCCCTTTCGCGGCTACCCCGCCGAAGGCGGCGCTCGGCTCGCGTCCTCCGGCACACCGTTCGGGCAGACACGCAGGTCGGGGGCCGAACAAGGCACCAGGGTCAGGTTTTGCAGAACCGGTTCGTTGGGTACCGGTCCTACGTGCGGGGTTGGAGGTTGCGGGCGGGATGACGACCAGCGAGGAAGGCCCCCATAGCGGGGCGGACGGCGTGTCGCCTGAGGCTGACCAGCCCGCGCCGCAGTCGTTCGACACGACGGCCCAACCGGCACCCCCAGCGCCATCAGCGTCCCCAGAGCCGACAGCGCCCGCAGCCCGGCGCGTCCTGGGCGAGCGCTACGAACTGGGAGAGATCGTCGGTCGCGGCGGGATGTCGACGGTGCATCGAGCCTATGACCGCCATACCGGCCAATACGTTGCCGTCAAGGTCTTCCGCGCCGGAACCGACCTGCTTCACGCCGACCGCCGCTACCGCCGCGAGGTCGATCTGCTCTCGACGCTGAGCGCTCCAGGACTGGTCGCCCTGCTCGACGCCGACCTGGGCGAGACCGCGACGCCCTACACCACCCCCTACCTCGTGACCGAACTCGTCGACGGACTCACCCTGTCGAAGCGGATCAAGCAGTCGACGCTTACCGAGGAGCAGGTGGCACGGCTCGGCGCTGCGCTGTGCACCACGCTGGCCTACGTCCACCAGCACGGAATCGTGCACCGCGACGTCAAGCCGTCCAACATCCTCATCCCCAACGGCGCCGAGGACGGCCTCAGCGAGCCGAAGCTGGTCGATTTCGGCATCGCGGTCGCAACCGACGACACCCGGCTGACCCTGCACGATTCGACGATCGGCACGGCCAACTACCTGAGTCCCGAACAGGTGCGCGGCGAACTTGTCACGTCAGCCAGCGACATCTTCTCGCTCGGGCTGGTGCTGATCGAGGCGATGACCGGCACGTACGCCTATCCCGGCAAAGGAATCGAGACCGCCGTGATGCGGCTGAGCCGGCCGCCGGACATCCCGCCGACGATGAGCCGGGCCCTCTCCGCGCTGCTCACCGACATGACGGCCCACGAGCCTTCAGATCGCCCCGACGCCCAGCAGACGGGCGCCCGGCTCGCTCAGCTCACCGTGGCCGGCGACGACGGCTCGCTCGCGGTGGCCGACGAGGACGGCTCGCTCACCGAGATCCTGCCGTTCATCCAACCCGCGAAGGACCTGCCCGGCGAACCCGTGGGCCGGGCCGTCAGTGCGCCGCCGCGCGGCCTGCGGCCCCGCAGTCGCTACGCAATCGGCCTCGCGAGCGCCGCAGCGGCCGTCGTCGTCGCCGCGATCGGCGTTGCCGCGATGCTCAATTCCCCCGGGCACAAACCAGCTGCTCCCGTGAACCCGACACCGCAACAGGCGGCGCCGCCCATCCACCGGCTACCCGCGACCCAGGCCACGTCCGCGCAGGCGAACACGTCTACCCGGCTACTCGGCACCGAGCCACCGGTCGACGAGATGACGACTCCGAGCGAGACGACGCCGCCGACTTCGCCGTCGCCGTCGCCGGTAAGCACCCCGACCGACAACCATGCGAGTACGACCACGCCGTCCCTCTCGATTCCACCGAGCACTCCGGCCGGCTCGCCGACGACCGACCCCACCACGCCGCAGAGTTCGCCGCCTCCGACGTCGCCGTCCGTGCCGCCTTCATCGCCAGGGTCGTCCTCCACCCCGCCGTCGAGCCCATCGCCCTGACCGAAGATCCACGCCAGCCCGCGGGCAGTTCCGCATCAACGACCAGCTAGCGCCCACCCACGGTCGCACGGCTGTTCGCCGCCCCGTTCGGCACGAGGCTGAAGGCGCCCTCTTCCTCCTGCGCATTGTGCAATCGGAGCACGGCGTACAGCCCGTAGAGCAGCCGGCGAAGCTCGACGACGTCCTCCGGCTCGGCCATCTCGTCATCGAGGCCGTCGAGCAGGCGCCCGAGCCGGCTCACCTGGTGCTCGATCTCGGCATGGGTGCGGCTCATCGCGGCCGTGGCGTCCGACCCGCCGAGGGCCCGGGCCACCAGCGGCACCAGCAACGCCTCCTCGGCGCGCTCATGCGGCAGCAGTCCGTGCGCGAGCTGCTCGAGCAGGGCGCGCGCGGGGGCCAGATCGCACTCGCGGGTGGACAGGGCGTCGGCCACCGACCGGATCTGCTCGATCAGCGGCCGCAGGGCGTCGTGCTCGACCCGCAGTTCCACCGCGGTGGCGACGTCGGCGGGCGGCATCGCGATGGTGTGCACCTGCCCGGGCAGCACGGCCCGCAGGGCGATGCCGATCGCGAGCACATCGATGACCTCCTGCAGCAGCGCGCCGGCCGCGGGCGGCAGGAAGCCGAGAGCGGCCACGACCATCGCGACAAGCGACAGTCCCATGCCGATGACCACTGCCTGTACGGCGATCCGCTTGGCCCGGCGCGCGATGAGGATCGCATCCGCCAGCGCGTCGACCCGATCGACGGTCAGCACGACGTCGGCCGCCTCGGACGACGCGGTGGTCCCGCGGGCAGCAAGCGCCACCCCCGAGCCCGCCGCGGCGAGCGCTGGAGCATCGTTGACACCATCGCCGACCATGATCGTGTCGCCGGCGGCCGATTCGCGCTCGATCGCGGCAAGTTTCTCCGCGGGGTCGCAGTCGGCAAGTACCGTGTCGACGCCGACCACGCGGCCCACCATGTCGGCGACGTCGGCGCGGTCGCCGGTGACCAGGACGACGCGGCTGATTCCGGCCTCGCGCAGCGCGCGCACCATCCGCGGCGCATCGGGCCGGATCGAGTCCTCGAACAGGAAAGCGCCCACGGGCTCGTCGTCGACGGCGGCGAAGACCGCGAGAGCGCCGTCGAGGTCGGCTCGCCGACGCACCTGGCGGGCCCACACCGGCGGGTTCGCGCCGTGAATCCACGACGCCTTCCCGAGACGCACGCGGTGCGCGCCGACCGTGCCCTCCATGCCGTAACCGTGTACCTCGCGCACCGCGACCGGCATCTCGAGAGCGAGCCCGCGGTGAGTGCCGGCGGTGACGATGGCGCTCGCCAGAACGTGCGGTGAGACCTGATCAAGTGACGCGGCGAGCCGCAGCAGTTCATCGCCGTCGATCGCGTCGCCGGCTGTGACGACATCAGCCAGACCTGGCCGCCCGTACGTCAGCGTTCCGGTCTTGTCGAAGAGCATCACCCGCCCCGCCGCCAGGCGTTCGAGGGCGCCGCCGCCCTTGACGACCACGCCGATGTGCGCGGTACGAGACAGGCCGGACATGATTGCGATCGGCGCGGCGAGCAGCAACGGGCAGGGCGTCGCAACGACGAGAACGGCAACTGCTCGAACGGGCTCGGCGCTGATCAGCCAGGCCACCGCCGCAAGAGCCAACGTGAGCGGGACGAAGTAGATGGCGGCCCGGTCGGCCGTACGCACGAATGGCGCCGACGCCGCCTGTGCCTGCTCGACGAGGCGCACCACGCCGGCATAGGTGGATTCGGCCGCGGACGCGGTCACGACCAGTTCGATCGGCTGGTCGGCGTTGACCACGCCGCTGCGGACGTCGTCACCGGCACCCCGGCTGACCGGCAGCGGCTCACCGGTCAGTGCGGACTCGTCCAGCACGGCCGAGCACAGCAGCCGCCCGTCAGCCGGGACGATCTCGCCCGCTCCCACGAGCAGGTGGTCGCCGACACCCACGGCGTCGACCGGGACCTCCACGACGCGGTCCCCGACCCGCCGCCGGGCTGAGCGCGGGGCCCGCTCGACCAGCAGGCGAAGCTCTCGTCGCGCCCGCCGGGACGCACGGGCATCGAGCAGCTGCCCGCTCGCGAGCATCACCGTGATCACCGCGCCGGCGAATGGCTCGTCGACGGCCAGCGCACCGGCCAGAGCCAGCAGGGCAATGACGTCGACGCTCGGCATGCGGCGACGGATCGCGCGCACCGTCCAGAACGCAGAGACGGCCAAGCCCAACGCCGTGCCGGCGAACCACAGCGCGCTCGCCGCCGTTTGGGCCGACAACAGCCAGGCCACGCCCCCGGCGCCCAGGAGCGTGCAGGATGCCGCGAACAGCAGCAGTTCCTTGCGCTCGCGCAATGTGGTCACACTGCCATGGTTCCCGCCGTAACGCCGCAGCCGCAGGGCCTAAAGACCCGCCGGTGAGTGAGGATTCGGGCTAAGTTGTCGGCCTCGGATGTCGATTCTCTGATCATGGCAGCCCCCGACGAGTCCTCGTGGCCGGCTGCACCCAACCCTGAAGTCTGGGCGCTGGTTCAGTCATCTCCGGACCCGACGGTCGTCATTCAGGACGGATGGCATGTTTTCGCCAACGACCGCGCCCTGAAGATGTACCGGGCTCGCGACCTGGCGGAACTGGCCAGCAAACCAGCCGTGGAGTACATGGCCCCGACGTTGCAGACGCAGGCACTCGAGCGCATGCGGTTGATGGCCGAGAACGGCCGCCCGCTGGATTACGTCGACGAGGCAATCATTCGTCTGGACGGGACGCGCTGTGAGATCGAAGCGGCCGGCAGCCCGATCGCGTTCGGCGGGCGGCCGGCGGCGCTGGTGGTCATGCGCGACATCTCCGCGAGAATCGCCTCCGAGGCAGCACGAGAGGAAGCCGAGGAGCGGTTCCGTTCGGCGTTCATCCACGCACCGGTCGGGATGGCTGTGCTCGATTCCGCGGGCGCGATTACAGAGGCCAATCCGGCGCTGGCCACAATGTTCGCGTGCCCTATGGGCGAGTTGCTCGGCTCCTCGGTCTGGGGGTGGATACATCCAGACGATTGCGGCCAGTCCCGAGCGCGGTTCGGGCGTCTGCTCGACAACGTTTCGACGGTTGAGACAGCCGAGCTGCGGATCAGGCGGGCCGACGACAGCATCGTTTGGGCACACGCGTCGACTTCGGCGCCTCGGGACCGCACCGGCGCCCCGACCTCCTTCGTCATGCAGTTGCAAGACACGACGGCGCGCAGATCCGCAGAAGATCAGCTCAAGCATCGGGCCTCGCGCGATCAGCTCACCGGGCTGGCGAACCGGTCACTGTTCACGGCACGGCTCGACGACGCCCTGGCGGCCACGTCGTCTCGCACCGGCACGCCCGCGGTCATGTTCCTGGATCTCGACCGGTTCAAGGTGGTCAACGACAGCATGGGTCACGGCTGCGGTGACGAATTGCTCGTGCAGGTCGCACAACGGCTGCAGGCATCGCTTCGCCCGGAAGACACCGTCGCTCGATTCGGCGGCGACGAATTCGCGATCCTGCTCGAGCAGGTCCATACGGCCGAGCAGGCGCGCCGAACGGCCCGGCGTCTGCAGCACAGCCTCGAAAGGCCCATCCCGATCGACGGAACCGACGTGTACGTCAATGCCAGCATCGGAATCTCGCTGGCCGAGCCGGGCAGTGTCGCATCGACGATGCTGCGTGATGCGGACGTGGCCATGTACCGCGCCAAGGCGACCGGTGGCAGCGGTTACGTGATCTACGACGAGCAGATGCGCTCCGATTACAGCAAGCGGATGGACATCGAGAACGGCTTGTACTGTGCGTTGACGCGCAGCGAGCTGTTCCTGATGTATCAACCGATCATCGAGACGAACACCGGAACCATGGTCGGCGTCGAGGCGTTGCTGCGCTGGAAACGTGCCAACGGTGATGTGATCCTGCCGGACGAGTTCATCCCCATTGCCGAAGGCACGCGGCTCATCGTCCCGATCGGTGTGTGGATCCTCCGGCAGGCGTGCGGGCAGCTGCGCGAATGGCGGGCCCAGCATCCTGATTGGGCACCCCTGACGATGGCGGTGAACGTTTCCAGCCGGCAACTGGCCACGCCGGAATTGGCCGAGATCGTTGGAGATCTGGTCACCCAGATCCACCCTGACCGGCTCTCCCTCGAAATCACCGAGACGGCGGCTGCCCAGATCGACGACGGCGCCATCCGCAAGCTGGAGGAACTGCGCGACCTCGGCGTCGGCATCGCCATTGACGACCTCGGTACCGGGCATTCATCCTTGGCGCGCCTGCGAAAACTCCCGATCGACGTCGTGAAGATCGACGGCCAGTTCATTGCCGGACTGGCAACGTCGGAAGCCGACCGGAGTCTCGTCCTCGCGATCATCGCGATGGCGCACGCACTCGGGCTCGTGACCATCGCCGAGGGCGTCCAGAACGAAGAACAGGCCGACATCCTGCGCGAAGCACGGTGCTTCCTGTCGCAGGGCTACCTCTACGGACGCCCCCAACTTGGCCACGAGATCGAGCGCACCCCGGAGCGCGCCCTTCCCCCGCCCCGCCGTCATGCGAACTCTGCGAAGGCGACGGCTGCCCTGGGCACCTGCGCGAAATGCGCCCAACCACGCACCACGCGCAGTCACTGAGACCAACGCTGCGGCCTGGCTGAGATCGGGTCAGCGCGGCGGTCGGTCGGCGACTTGGAGCACGGTCTTGCCGCGCGTCGAACCGGCCTCCAACCGTTGGTGCACGTCCGCGACCTGGTCCAGCGCGACGATCGTCGGGGATTGGTGCGGTAGTTCGCCCGAGCCGAGCGCGTCCAGTGCGCGGGCGAGGTGCTCGCCGATGGTGGCCGGCGACCGGCGAGCAACATCGCCGATGTTGAATCCGCCGACGGATTTGTTGTTCTTCCACAGATCCCACACGTCCGTGGTCCAGGTGTCGTGCTGCCCAAGGTTGCCGTATACGACGACCCGGCCGAAGGGGGCAAGCACTTGCAGGCTCTCCTGGCGTACGGGCCCACCGACCGGGTCGAGCACGACATCGACGCCACGCCCACCGGTCGCCTCGCGTACTGCAGCGGCGAAGTTCTCGCGGCGGAACAGGGCGTCATAGCCAAGATCCGCGGCAAGGTCCTGCTTGTCCGACGAGCCGACGGTGCCATAGACCGCTGCCGCTCCGAGCGACCGGGCGATCCGAGCCGCAGCACTTCCCACTCCCCCCGCCGCGGCGTGGATCAGCACACTCTCGCCCGCCCGCAGCCGGCCGACGTCGAGCACGATCCCATAGGCAGTCGGATAAACACACGGCACACCGGCGGCATGCGACAGCGGCAACATCCCGGCCGCACGCACGAGGTCCGCGTCGGCGACGGCGAATTCGGCATACCCGCCGAACGTCGGAAGGTAGGCGGCCACCCGCTCACCGCCTTCGAGGCCGGTGACTCCCGCGCCAAGCGCGGCAACCGTCCCGGAAACCTCGAGGCCCGGAACGTCATATCCGCCGGGGCCGTCCGGTTCTCCGAACTCGCCGCGCCGGTGCTGCACTTCGGCGAAGTTGACACCGGCGTACGCCACCTCGATGAGCACCTGACCGGTGCCAGGATCCGGCCTGGCCGCGTTGATCTCCTCGAAGACCTCCGGTGCGCCGTTTGACTTGAATCCGAATGCGCGCACGAACTACCAACCCTTTCGCCGATTCAGCACCTAGCGTCTCGGTCGGGCCAACACGGCGGCGGACGGCTACGTTCCCGATGCGTGGGTTTGCGTTGCGCCTTGAGCGCTGACGCTGCGCCTTGATCGCTGACGCTGCGCGTTGAGCGCTGACGCTGCGCGTTGAGCGCTGACGCTGCGCGTTGAGCGCTGACGCTGCGCCTTGAGCGCCTTGATCGCTGACGCTGCGCGTTGATCATCTCTGGTGCAGTCGCGATCATTGACCGGTTCAGCAGAGATGATCAAGGTGTTCCTGGCGGCGCTGTTGCGACCCGGGACGTTGTTCGACGCGGGTTGTGTCGTGGGTGCTTGGTGGTGGGTAGGTGGGTGCTTGGTGGTGGGTAGGTGGGCACTTGCGCGCTGGGTGGGCACTTGTAAGTGCCCACCTGCGGCACAACTGCCCACCTGCGGGGCGTCGCCCGCCGTCACCCCGCTACGCGAGTGCTTCAGCAACCTCCGAGTGGTTGTTGCGCACTGCGTCGAGATACTCGGCAATGGCGTCCCGGTTGCGGGTCAGGCAGTTGGCGCGTTCGCTCATCCGATCGCGTTCGTGTTCCAGCAGGGCGATCATCTCCGGAGTCGCGTCGGTGAAATGGATGACCCGCGGCTTGTGCAGGCACGGCAGGATCTGCTTGATGATCCGGGTCGGCAGCCCGGCATCGAGCAGCCCCCTGATCTGCATGACCCGGTCGACGTTGTACTCGGCATAGTCTCGGTAGCCGTTCGACGAGCGCTCCGGCGAGATCAGTTCCTGCTCCTCGTAGTAGCGCAGCAACCGGCGGGCGGTACCGGTGCGTTGCGAGAGTTCTCCGATCCGCACGTGCTCGACCTCACTTCCCTGCCGCTTTGACCCTCACATTAATGTGATGGTTGCAGCATACGTTCCATGACAAATGACATCGCGGCCAAGCCGCACAACCCAGTCAAGAACGAGCTGTTCGACTACAGCCCGATTACCGAGCGCCCACCGATCACGTGGCCCGGTGGGGCCAAAGTTGCCTTCTACATCGGGCTAAACGTCGAGCACTTCCAGATCGATCGGCCGTCCACGAGCATCTTCGAAAGCACCGCGCACCTCGTCCCCGACCCGCTCAACTACGGCTGGCGCGACTATGGCCCCAGGGTCGGTATCTGGCGGCTGATCGAGAGCCTGGACCGGCACGGCATCCGGGCCAGCGCGTTGCTCAACTCCGCGGTCGCCAACGAGTACCCGCAGATCATCAAGGCCGGCGTCGAACGCAACTGGGCCTGGCTGGCACACGGCCGCGACAACTCGACCCTGCAGGCCGACATGTCCCTGGACGAGGAGCGCGCCTATCTCACCGACGTCGTCGACACCATCGAGTCCGCCACCGGTACCCGGCCGCGCGGCTGGATGGGGCCAGGGCTCACCGAGACATTCCAGACGCCCTCGCTGCTCGCCGAGCTGGGCCTTCGCTACGTGCTGGACTGGACCAACGACGATCAGCCCTACCGGCTCAACATTCCCGGCCTGCTCAGCGTCCCGTACACGGTCGAGCTCAACGACCTGGGACTGTTCACCATCAAGGGCATCAGCGGGCCGGACTTCCTGCAGATCGTCAAGGATCAGTACGAGCAGTTGCGCGCCGACTCCGAACACAGTGGCCGGGTGATGACCATCGCCCTGCACCCGTTCGTCATCAACCAGCCGTTCCGGCACAAGTACCTCGACCAGGCTCTGGAGTATCTCGCCGCGCAGCCAGACATCTGGCTCACCACCAGCGACGAGATCGCCGAGCACTACGAGCGCACGGTCGGCAGCGCATCCGTCGCGCCCAAGGTCTGAACGCTTCAGGTCGGGATGGGCTGCGAGCTCGGCCGGACGCTGATGGCATGCAGTGGCCGACCCGGGCATCCGCAGCTCGGCCCGGGCGAGGAGCGCCCGACCACGACGACGAGGACGGTGACGAGCACCGCAGCCATGACTGCGATGACGAGGTAGCTGAGGAAGCGCCGCGCTGACAGTTCTGGGCTCGACTCGAGGCCGGCGGCGCGATGCGGCACGGACGGGGCAAGCTCTTGATCCGGGTCAGGATAGAGCGATCATGCGCCGGTCGATGATGGTTCAGGCTGCGCGCGTGGTCTTCGAGCTGGCCTGTGCAGCTGCGGCCAAGGCCCAGCGCATGCGATCGCGGGACGTCTCCGGGTGCTCGACGTACTCAGCGGCGAACGCTCCGGCGCAACCCTTGCTGCCACCGTGCTGGCGCAGGCTGTCGCGGATCGCGGCGGCGAGCTGCTCGTTCGTCGGACGCTGTGAGGGCTGCAAGCTGCTGATGAACAAGGCTTCCGCTTTGCTGGCTAGCGTCATGTCGATTGCTCCTCGAGACTCTGGTGGCTGCCGAAACTCTCGTCATCGACTGCCTTGGTTTGAAGGCTCGAGTCGCCCCGTTCGGCTCTGTGATGTAGTTCACTCCGTAACGCCGCCGGCCGACAGTGTCGACTGTCCTGCCTCGCATGGGACCTCTGACCCTGCCGAGAACGACGCGGCTTAGCGACACAAACAGTCCAGATGGCAGCGCATTAGCCGCATTCGGCGCGCAACTCGCGACAAATGATCTTGTGCGCGTAGCGTGGCGCGCAGACCACTCTCTGTGAGGTCGCTAAATGCGCGCCACTTCCGCCGTCGTGCCCCGTGCAGCGAGTGCGCGCCCTGCCCGGCGGCTGACGCGCTGGTGGCTCGACCGGTCGGTTCTGGTCAAGGGGTTGACCGTCGTCGCCATCCCGATGCTCGCTTTGATGGCTGTCACCGGGGCGGGTCTGGGGGTGCAAATGCAGGAACGCAGCGAGCGCGCCATCGCGGTCGCCGCCAATCAGGTGACCGGAGCGACCCGCGCCGTGCTGGCCGACGCAATCGACGCCGAGACGGGGATGCGTGGCTACGCTGCGACCGCCGATCCGCGCTTTCTTGCGCCGTACTCGGCGGCGTTGACCCGAATGGCTGGCGATCTCCGGGCCATGCAGCAGGCCGCCGTCCGCGAGCATCTGCAGCCACAGGCTGACGGAGTCACGGCCACCGTGACCGAGCAGCTCGCACTGCTCGCACGGCTGCGCTCCACCGTTGCAGCAGGCGCCGCGGGTCCGGAGTTGGCGGCGCCTCTTACCGAGGCGCAGGTGGTCATGGATCGCCTGCGGGTTCGGGTGGCCGCGCTGGCCGACGCGCCCGCCCGGCTGGTGGCGCAGAAACGAAAGGCGATCACCAGACTCGAGGACGTCATCGAGTCGGTGCAGTGGGCCGGCCTCGGACTCGGCGTATTGGCCGGGCTGGCCGGTGTCGGCCTGTTCACCAGCGGCATATCGCGGCGGGTCCGGGTTGCCGCCGGCAATGCCGAACTGCTGGGACAAGGCGAGCCGCTACAGCCGAGCACACCCGCGGCCGACGAACTCGGTGAGTTGAGCGAGTCCCTGACCCGGGCGAACCTGCTGCTGGAATCCCGGCGCGACGAGCTCGTCGCCGCCCGCGACCAGGCTGTGCAGGCGATCCAGGCGAAGAACTCGTTCCTCTCGCGCACCAGCCATGAGCTGCGTACGCCGCTCAACGCGATCCTGGGCTTCGCGCGGCTGCTGCAGATGTCCGACCTCGACGACGACGACCGCGACAGCGCCGCTCGAATCGACTCCGCCGGGCAGCACCTGCTCGGGCTGATCAACGAACTGATCGACACTGCACTGATCGAAGCAGGAGAGTTGCGCCTGTCGGTCGAGCCGGTGTCCGTGCGTCGGCTGACCCAGGACGTCGCAGACCTGATCGAGCCACTCGCCGTAGCCCGCGCGATCAGCATCGAACACGACTTCGCCGGTGATCGATTGGCCGTGTACGCCGACGATCAGCGGCTGCGCCAGGTCCTGGTCAACCTGGCCTCGAATGCCGTCAAGTACAACCGCCACGGCGGCACGATCGCCATCGGCTTCCGGCCACACGGCGAGGACACGATCGACATCACGGTCAGCGACACCGGCGCCGGCCTGACCCCGGAACAGATCAAGCAGATCTTCCTCCCCTTCGAGCGATTGGGAGCCGAACAGCGCGGTATCGAAGGCACGGGCATGGGCCTGCCTCTCGCGCTCGGACTGACCGAAGCGATGCACGGTCAGCTGAAAGTGGTCAGCAATGCTGGAGTCGGCTCGACGTTCACCGTTCGCATGCCGCGCGCGGCCGACATCGACCCGAGCCGGTCCGAAGATGACCCCCGCACGACCTCTGCCGAACGTGGTCATCCCGTGCTCACCGAACCTCTCGAAGTGCTGTCGATCGAGGACAACTCGGCGAACCGGGACATGCTCGACCGGCTGTTTCAGAGATGGCCGAGCATCACCCTGTACGCGGCGGCCACCGGATTCGAGGGCATCGAACTGGCCTGCCGGCGGCAACCCGATCTCATCCTGCTCGATCTGCATCTGCCCGATCTGTACGGCGAGGGAGTCATTGCGCGCCTGCGCGCTGAGCCTGCGACCGCGCACATTCCGGTCGTCGCGGTATCGGCCGACGCCACGCCGGCGAGCATCCGCCGCGTACTCACCAGCGGAGCCAGCGCCTACTTGATCAAACCAATCGATGTCGACGAACTGGCACGGACCATCGCGCAGGCTGCCGGCGTGCGCGCTGCGACCGCCGGCGCCCGGGTAACGGGAGGCAGGACCGACGCATGACGCACACCGTGCTCTACATCGAGGACGACGAAGACAACATCCACCTCGCCAAGCGCCTGCTCGACAAATTGCGTCCTGACATCAGCCTGATCGTGGCCAAGACCGGCGAGGAGGGTGTTCGGATCGCGCATGAAGATGCCTTCAGCTTGATCCTGCTGGACCTTCGCCTGCCTGACATGCGCGGCGAGGAAGTCATCCGCCACATCCACACAGATCCGATCGCCGCCATGACGCCAGTGGTCATCTTCAGCGGTCAACAGGGAAGCGAGCAGGTGGCCGAGGTCTTGAAGTTGGGCGCCGCCGACTTCCTGCCGAAACCCTTCTACCCGGTTCAACTCATGCGCATCGTCGACAAGTTCTGCGCGCTGTAGAAATCCGCGCGCGCAAGCCCACCAGATTTGAAACGCGATCCAGGTATCGGGAGACCTGCCGTCTGCCGGCGGGTCGTCGTGCGGGTGCGGCACAGGTGGCATCGTTGGTGTGTGTCACCGGCGCGCGAGCACCGTTACCGTCTCGCCGCACCGTCCCACTGGAGCGATCCGCTGACCGTACGCCGGCGTATGGGCGCTCAGCCGGCGATCCGCACCGTCGTCCCGATCGGCGCCCAGGTGAAGAACCACGCCATGGTGGCGCCCGGGAGGTGGACGCATCCGTGCGAGCCACGCGTGCGGTACTGCTGGCTGCCGTAGGCGAACCGCTGCCACGGCGAATCGTGCACGCCGTAGGCACCGGAGTACGGCATCCAGTAATGGACGAAGTAGACGCCGCCGGCGGCTGGGTACAGGCGGGTATCGCGAACCTTCGCGTACACGCGCCACCGGCCGAGCGGGGTGCCGTCACCGTAAGCCGAGGCGCCGGTCGTCACGAGTGCCGTCAGGACCTGCTGTTGACCGGCGCAGAAGCGTCCCAATTGGTTGTGCACGGTCACGAGAAACGCTTTGGCGGCGCTGTTGCCGCGACAGCCGTTGCCGATGCGATTCGACCACACGATCCCGTGACGGCTGACGAGTTCGAGGATGCCGGCATTGCTGAGCAGGAGCCGATCGCTCCATCCCGAATGGGCGGTGCCACTACTCCACAGCACGCGCCGGCCCGCGTAGAGAACGAGATTGCCGTCGTGCTGCACGGACAGCCGCGCCGCAGCGCCTCGCGTGGCGGTGTACCACACGACGCCGCTCGGCCCGTAGGTCAGCAGGTCGCCGTTGGACTTCAGCACCGTGACGTATCTACCGTTGCCGGACCTCAACTGCGTACCTGGCGGCAACGACGTTCCCGCCTCGACGGAATGGACGACCCGCACCGACGTCGCGGCAAGGGTGGCGCCGGCCTGGACGAGAGCAGCGCCTACTGCGACCGCAGCCGCCAAGCCGAGAACGATCGTCCTGCTGGGCATGTGCGGACCTCCGCGCTAAGCCTTGATCAGTACCGGGCGGCGAGGGTCCTGGCGGTGGTCCAGTTGGTGTCGATCAGCGCCTGGGCTCTCGTCGATCCGACGAACCCCCGAACAGTACGGTCAACGTGATCTTGACGCCAAGGGTCCAAGGTCTCGACGGCGGGCCGGTCCGCGCCCGTCTGGCCCGGTCTGTGTGAGTAGCGCAGTCCCTGCGTGGCATATTCGCTGGAGTGCAGCAGCCCCGTCGCGAACGCGCCCCGATCTCGTGATCTCCGTCGACACCGGCTCCACCGTGCCGCCGTTCGAGCAGGTCCGGGCCCAGCTTGCCGCCCAGATCGCCGACCACGTCCTGGTCGCCGGCACGCGCCTGCCCACCGTCCGCCGGCTTGCCGACGATCTCGGACTCGCCGTCAACACGGTCGCCCGTGCCTACCGCGAACTCGAAGCCGCCGGACTGGTCGAGACCCGGGGCCGGGGCGGCACCGTCGTGAGCGCCGCGGGCGACCTGGCTCGCAGCCGTCTGCAAGGCGCCGCGCACGAATACGCTGCCACCGCTCGCGATCTGGGCATCAACGCTGACGAGGCGATCAATCTGGTCCGCGCAGCGCTCAGCGCCTCGAGCGCCTGACGCCGCCGCGCCGGGTCGGGTCGGGCTCGCACCCGCGCGCTCCCGGCGTCCTCCCCCGACCGCGAAAGCTCATCCTCCGTCGACCAGGTGCGCCATGATCGACTCGCGGCGCCGCTCGAGAATGCCGAGCACGGCCCGCTGTTCCTCGACGCTGGTGAGGTCCGCGGCGATCTCCTCTGCGTCCTCGACACCGTCGCCACCCGGGCCCAGGGGCATTGACTGTTTCAGCTGCGCGATCTCGGCGTCGATCTCTCGAAGTTGTTCGCGCAGCTGTTCCGGCGTGGTTTCCTCCGCCATCGGGTTGGTCCTCCTCGATCGGCTGATACCTGTGCGATTGTTTCTGGACATGATTTCAGGAGCGTGACTGATGAGACTGGCCGACTTCGACGCGCTGAGCTTCGACTGCTACGGAACCCTGATCGACTGGGAAGCCGGATTGGCCAACGTCCTCGGCGCGTGGGCGCACGAGCGGGGGCTCGACCTCACGCGCGAGCAACTGCTCGACGCGTACTCCCCGTTCGAGGCTGAGGTCGAGGCGGCACATCCGACAGACTTCTATCCGCAGGTTCTGGCCCGCTGCATGCGAATGCTCGGCGACAAGCTGGGCGCCGAGGTCACCGAGGCCGACGCCGCCCGCCTGGCCGGTTCGGTGCCGGACTGGCCCGCCTTCCCGGACTCGCACGATGCACTGCTGGCCTTGAGCAAAAGCTGCAAACTGATCATCTTGTCCAACGTCGATCGTGACTCGTTCGCCGGCTCGAAGCGGCGTCTCGGTGTCACGTTCACCAGCATTCTGACCGCGCAGGATGTGGGGTCCTACAAGCCGTCGCAGCACAATTTCGACGCGCTGGCTGCCGAGGCGGCCCGGCTCGGGGTGGCCGAGGGCAAACTGCTGCACGTCGCGCAGAGCCTGTTCCACGATCACGTGCCGGCCAAACGGGCCGGCTTGCCCACCGTCTGGATCAACCGGCGGCACAACCAGCCCGGGTGGGGCGCCACGCCGCAACCGGTCGCCCCGGTCACCCCGGACTGGGAATTCCCCTCCATGGCCGCGCTCGCGGCAGCGGTCGAAGCCGACGCCGAATAGGCCCGCAGCGTCAGATCCAGGACGGTTCGAGCCCTGTCGGAGCACGTGGGGTATGCCGGTCCGCATGCACGGCGTGCAGTCGGGCCAGCCAGCCGGCGATACCCGCGGCTCCCTGCATGAATCCCGGCTGCGGTGGCAACTCGGCCGGGGTACGGGTGTGTTCGGTATTCGACCAGCAGACACCGTCGGCGTTGACGACGGCGCGGTCGATGACGTCGGCGGCCAATGCATCGGCCCACTCCAGCAGGTCAGCGTCGCCGGTTGCCTGGTAGCGATCGAGCAGGAATTGGCCGACCCCGGCCGTGCCGCAGCATCGTGCGACGTTGTCCCAGTATCCGGGGTAGAGCCGCGCGGGCAGCCGACTGTCGGCCAGTGCCTGCAAGCAGGCGTCGACGGCCTGCTGCCATCGCGGTTGCGGGTCGATCGCGTCGAGCATGAGGAACAGTCGGGCAGTTCCGGTAGGGCCGTGGCACCAGCCGAAGAACACCGGCGGACGGTGTGCTTGCCGCGGAATGGTCAGCGGCAGCGCCCAGCCCTGCGGTGTGTGCCCGAGGGCGAGCAGGCCGTCGGCGCCACGGACGGCAAGGGCGACCAGATCCGGCCGGTCGAGCCGGCGGCCTGCGGCGGCCAGCGCGTACGCAACGCCGGCCGTGCCGTGCGAGAAGCCGGGCATCAGGTGCTCCCAGCCTGCCGTCATCCGCCACTGCGGCCCGGCCGGACCGGGCTCGGCGATCCCGGCCAAGCGGTCGGCCAGGACGTTCGCTGCGGCGATCGCGGCATCCGATTCGTCGGCCAGCAACGCGAGCAGGATGCCGGCGTCACCGGAGATGATGTCGGTGTAGCGCTCCGGATCGTGCGGCGCCGCAAGGACGCGTGCGGCGAGCTGCGACGTCAGGAGAGCAGCGCCTGCCCCCGCCTCGGCGTCGTCGGCCGCGCCGGACCAGGCGCGCAACGCCACGGCCACTCCGGCCCATCCGGAGAACAGCCCGTCGTCAGGCACGGTCGCCACATCCGGACCCTGCGTGATCAGATGCTGCAGCCGCGCCACCGCACCGGACGCAACCGCGGCCGGGTCGAGCCCGCTCGACGCCGCCTCCGCACAGCCCAGCAGCACACCGGCCGCGCCCGCATACAGGTCGTCGAACAGCTCATCGCCCTCCAGCCAGCCCAAGCCGCCGTCGACGTCGACCGCGACCGAGCCGACCCAGTCGAACGCGCCCCGCGCGAGGCGCCGCGCGTCGGCGATCGTCACGAATCGGCCGCGGCGCCGGTCGCGCGCTCGCCGCTTCGGAAAGTCGGACGGACTGCCGCTGTTGCCACTGTGTCCTCCCGGCCTCGCGTCGGGCAATTCTGCGACGCCGGGCCCGTATCGGCAAGGGACGGGCGGGCAGTCCGTCCACAGTGGACAGTGCATTTCGCCGACCGGAAAGGGTGAATGATGTTGGATGCGTGGCTACGGACTGCGACGATTGGCTCAGTCGCAGCAAGAGAGGCTTACGCGAAGGGCTCGCCATGATCGTGTCCCGTGCGTTGACGGCGGTCTCGGTGTCGGCCTGCGTGATGGCGCTTGCTGCGTGCGGCGGGCGTCACCACGCAAAGCCGACCGCACCGGGCACCTCGCCGGTCGCGACCAACCCGCCGCGCGCGGTCAACCCACTCACCGGTGGACGGCCGTCGAACACCCCGGTGGTGGCAGTCAAGATCGACGACACCGCGGCCGGCCGCCCCCAGGTCGGCATCGACGCAGCCAACATCGTCTACATCGAGCAGGTCGAGGGTGGCCTGACCCGGTTGATGGCCGTCTACGACACGACGCTGCCGACCGTGGAGGCGGTGCGCAGCACACGCGTGGGCGACTCCGACCTCGCCACGCAGTTCGGGCCGATCGCCTTCGTCGCCTCCGGCGGCGCCAAGGTCGCGCTCACGGCTCTGGACGCGTCGACCCTGCGCGGCAACCTCAGCGATCGTGGCGGAGTGGGGTTCGCGCGCGATGCCAACCGGCCGGTGCCGTACAACCTGACCGCCGACCTCGCGACGATCGCGGCGAAGTTGAAGAGCCCGCACGCGAAGAGCATCGGGCTGACCTGGTCGCCCACGGTGCCCACCGCCGGATCGCGCCCGGCGATCACGTTGCACACGCGAGTGGGTGGCACGCCGGTCGCCTTCGTCTGGAACGCAACGCTGCACCGCTACGAACGGTCGATCAACGGCGCGATCCAGCACGCAGCCGACGGCAAGATCATTGCGACGCCGAATGTCGTCGTGCAGTTCTGCCGTGTCACCACGAACGTCGCCGACATCGACCAGGCGGGCAATCCGGCGAAGGTCACGCACACGATCGGGACGGGCAAGGTGTCGGTGTTCCGTGGCGGGCGCCGCATCGACGGCACGTGGACCCGCCCCGCGGTAGGCGACGGCACCCATCTGACGGACGCGACCGGCGCGCCGATCGCGCTCGCACCGGGCGGTGCGTGGTTCGTGCTGGTGGCCATCGGGACGCCCCTGACCTGATCACGCGGCGTGCCGTGATCACTCCCGACGGAATGCGGCGCCCGCCCGAGATGATCACTGCCACATGATCATCTCTCGCATCGCGTAGTACGCTCGCGCCCGATACCTTTTGTCCCCGAACGAGCAATAAGAGCCGCAGCATAAGCCGCAAACCGCGGAGGGGAGATCGTGGACGAGATGTCGTCGGAACGCCTCCGCGACGGTTTCCTAGCGCGAGATCGGCGGGCTGCGGATGCCGGCCATCGCGTACCGGCGGATCGCCGACACTCGGCAGCAGCCGCTTCCGCCGCCCACCAGCCAGGCCACGGCCGCGAGGTGCAGGCAGCACGCTGGCAGCCCCGGAACTGGTCGCTGCGCGCCAAGCTGCTCGCGCTGGCGGTCATACCCCTGACGCTCGCGCTGGTCCTCGGCGCCCTTCGCATCGCTGACGCGCCGCTTCGCGACTCGATGATCATCGGTGTCGTCCTGCTCGTGACGGTGTTCGTGCTGGTGATGCTGACCCGCTCGATCCTCAAACCGCTGCGGGCACTCGATGCGTCAGGCGTCGACTTCACCGACCAGCGACTGCCCGCCGTCATCGAACTGCTTCGCACCACCAACGGCCGCGTCGAAGACATCCGGATCGGCCCGGGTCCCGGCGGTCCCGGCGGTCCCGGCGGTCCCGGCGGTCCCGGCGGCGACGACGGCCAGGCCGCGCGCGCGTTCGATGCCGTGCAGAGCGAGGTCGCCCGGCTCGCGGCTGAGCAGGAAGCGTTGCGGGCAAATGTCAACCACATGTTCGTCAACCTGTCGCGGCGCAGCCAGGGCCTCGTCGAGCGCCAACTGGCGCTGATCGACGAACTCGAGCTCAGCGAGCAGGACCCCGACCGGCTTGCCGCGCTGTTCCGCCTGGATCACCTCGCCACCCGCATGCGACGCAACGGCGAGAACCTGCTCGTCCTCGCCGACGCGGAGCTGCGCCAGCGAGGCGGCGAGCCGGTGCCGGTCGTCGACGTGCTGCGTGCTGCCGTGTCCGAGATCGAGGACTACCGCCGGGTCGCGATGCGCCCGCTGCCGCGCGCGACCGTGTCCGGTCTCGTCGTCAACGATCTGGTCCACCTCGTCGCCGAGCTGCTCGACAATGCGTCCGCCTACTCCAATCCGCAGTCACAGGTAGCGCTCGACGCGCGGCTCACCGACGAGCTCAGCCTCACGATCGAGATCACTGACGCGGGCACGGGCATACCACCGGCCCGGATGGCCGCCATCAACAACCGGCTGGCCACACCACAGGCCGTCGACGTGTCCGTGTCCCGGCAGATGGGCCTGTTCGTGGTCGGGCGCCTGGCCACCCGCCGCGGCCTGCGGGTCTTCCTGTCGGCGCACGAGGGTCCGGGGGTCACAGCCACGGTCATGCTGCCGAGCCAGCTCATCGGCGTCGAGCCCGAGCACACGGGCGAGCGCCACGACACCGACAGCCTGGGCCGCACGTACTTCCAGCCGGACCCGCCTGCGTCCATCGAGCACACCCAGGATCTCGCGCCGGTTGTCGCGGCCGAGCAACTCCCGTCCTTCGACGCCATCGAGCCGGTCGCTGCACCGCAACCCCCCGCTGCATTCGATGCCACGCAGGATCTCGGTCCGCCGGCTGAATACACCGAACCGCCCTACGCGCCATCGATACCGGAGCTACCCGCGGCGCTCGGCGACGAGGCCGAAGCCGAGGCCGAGGCCCATGACGGCTTCGGGTCGCCGATCTTTGAAGCCATGCTGTCCAAGTGGTTCGCCGAACCGCAGGAGCAGGCCGCGCCGGCCGACAAGACCGACAAGGCCAGCGAGGCCGACTCGGCACGCGACGGCTGGGAGTCCGCAGCCGACGCCGGATGGCAGGCAGCGAAGGCCGCCAGTGAGCCGACCGCCGACGAGGTGACCGCGGCGGGGCTGCCCAAGCGGCGCCCCCAGGCATTCCTCGTGCCCGGCAGCGTCGTTTCCGTCGCGACGATGAACGAGCCGTCGGCCGCTGCTGTAGCGCGAAACGCGGACGTCGTACGCGGGCGGATGTCCAGCTATCAGCAAGGGCTGGCCCGCGGCCGGCATGCCGGACCCGCCACCACCCCCGACGAGCTCCCGACCGGCGACGGCCTCGGCCGGCACTCGCGGCTGCATGAGGCCACCGACCGCCCCGACGCCGGCGATGACAATGACAATGACAATGACGAGCAGACTGCGGAGGGAATCTGGTGACGCTCGAATCAGCGGAGTCTCCGTCCGATCCGGGAAGCTTCGGCTGGCTGCTGACGAGCTTCGTCGAGCGGGTGGCCGGCGTCAGCTACGCGGTAGTCGTCTCCTCCGACGGCCTGCTGCTGACATCGTCGTCGGGCCTGCCGCGCGACCGCGCCGACCAACTCGCTGCCGTCGCATCCGGCATGGCCAGCCTCACCCGCGGTGCGGCCCGGGTGTTCGGCGCGGGAGAGGTGCTGCAGACGATCGTCGAGATGGAAGGCGGCTGCATGCTGCTCATGGCCATCGCCGACGGATCGTGCCTTGCGGTACTCGCAGCACCGGACTGCGACATGGGCCTGATCGCCTACGAGATGACGCTGCTGGTCGACCGCGCCGGCGAGTTGCTCACGCCGGAGCTGCGCAGCCAGTTGCGGATCGCGACCAGCTGACCGGCGGCGGACGGACATGAGAGCGGCCAGCGAAGCAGACCAGCCGCCGATCGTGCGGCCGTACACCCGCACGGGTGGACGTACGCGGACGAGCCTCTACCTGCCGCTTGAAGCACTGATCATGACGACCGCGCGGGGCAGCGCCGGCGCCCACTTCGGTCAGCCCGATCACCGTGAGATCGCCATCCTGTGCCAAGATGTCCGCTCGGTGGCCGAGGTCGCCGCGTTGCTCAACGTGCCACTTGGCGTCGCCCGCGTTCTCATCGCCGACATGGCAGGAATGGGACTCGTCACCGTGCACAACAGCGCACCACCGGAAACCGGCGAGCCAGAACTGGCTCTGCTGGAGAAGGTTCTCGTCGGACTACGGCGGCTCTGAGATGCCAGAGATCACAGCGTCGCGAACCGTGAACTGGGAGCCGGCCCGCCCGGTCAGGTCGACGAAGATCGTCGTCGCCGGTGGTTTCGGGGTCGGTAAGACGACCTTCGTCGGATCGGTGTCAGAGATCGTTCCGCTGACCACCGAGGCCGTGATGACCGAGGCGAGCGCCAGCGTCGACGACCTCGCTGCGACCCCGAACAAGACCACGACCACGGTCGCAATGGACTTCGGCCGGGTGTCGCTCGGCCGTGATCTGATCCTGTACCTGTTCGGCACCCCCGGCCAGCATCGGTTCTGGTTCATGTGGGACGAGCTCGTTCTCGGCGCGATCGGCGCCGTGGTGCTCGTCGACACTCGCCGCCTGGCCGACAGCTTTCCCGCACTCGACTTCTTCGAAGATCGCAAGCTGCCCTTCGTCGTGGCGTTGAACTGCTTCGACGGCGTGCAGACACACGATGTCGAGGACGTCCGCGAGGCCATGTCGATCAACCCCGACATCCCGATCATCGCCTGCGATGCCAGGCATCGCGAGTCCACCAAGCAGGCCTTGATCTCGCTCGTCGAGTTCGTCGTGCAAGAGCGGACCAGAGCGAGGGCGGCGCAGGCGACCCCCGTGCACTAGCCGCTGCGATCCATCGGGGGTGGTGCGGCCCCTGGCAGGTGGGCACTTGCGGTCGGCGGGCACTCCGCCCCTTGCGGTCGGTGGGCACTTGCGCGCTCGGTGGGCACTTATATGTGCCCACCTGCAGCACAACTGCCCACCTGCGAGGTGGTGATCCGCCAGGGGGGCGCCGGAGGGTTTGCAGACGAAGATCGAGTGCTAGCATCGCAACCCTCACTCAAGTGTCGAAACCATCCAATACCCGAAATGTCATGACCCCGCCCACCGGCCGCGCCGCGCAAGGGACGCGCCGGTCCACCTCTCATACTCGGGGGATAACCACACATGGGTTTGCGCCGACGGTCCATTCGGCTGAGGATCCTCCTACTCATCCTCGTTCCGTTGCTGTCACTCATCGGCCTGTACGCGTTCGTCGCGAGCATCACGATCGGTGATGCGACGAAGGCGGCCAGCACGCCGTCGCTGCGAAACGAGGCAGGTGAGCCGGTCCTCCAATTCCTCCAGCAGGTCGAAGTCGAGCGACGGCTCGCGGCTGTCTACGCGGCGGCGCCGTCGCAGGACGTGCTGGGCAAGTTCCGTGCCCAGGAGAAGAAGACCGACCAGTTCCGAGCAGCCATGAACGCGGGGCTCAACTCGAGCGCAACCTCGGGCAACGCCTCCAAGAACCAGAAGGACGCGATCGCGGCCCTGCTGCGCGACGGCCCGAGCCTCAACTCGATCCGTTCGCAGGTTACGAGCGGCACGCTCAGCCCGCTCGAGGTGATCAACAACTACAACCGGCTGACCGCCGATATCCACCTGTTCATGACGCGGTTGGCGCAGCGGGTCACCGCCCAGGTGCAACTGCAGGCGTACTCGCTGTTCCAGTCCATCGCCTCGGTGGAGATGCTGGCGCAGGAGGACGCCATCGTCGAGGCCGGCGCTGCCGCCGGTTCGCTCCCGCAGGCCGACCGCAACCAGTTCATCGAAACTGTCGCACTGCGGCGCCAGTACGCCGAAGACGCCGAGCGCAACATCGGCAGGAGCGTGCAGCCGTCCTACACCAGGTTGGTGCCACCGCAGGCGACCGCGGCCCTCGCCTCGCTCGAGGACACGATCATCGGCGATTCGCGCCAGCAGGGGCCGGTTCCCGTCGATTCGGCGACGTGGGCACAGTCTGTGATCGCGGTCAGCAAGGGCACCGGCGCCGTCGTGCAGGCCGTCGCCATCGACGTGTCGGGCCAGGGAGCAGACGCTGCCGACAGCGCCTACCTCCGTCTTGGCCTGGCCGGCGGTCTTGGTTTGCTCGCGCTGGTGGCGTCAGTCTTCATCTCGATCCGCGTCGGCCGAAGCCTGGTGCGCCAGTTGGCGACGTTGCGCGATTCGGCGCTGGCGCTGGCCACCGAGCGGCTGCCTCAGGTGATGGCGCGGCTGCGTTCCGGCGAGGACGTGGACGTCTCGCAGGAGACCCCGCCGATGGCGGTCACCCCTGACGAGGTCGGCCAGGTCGGGCAGGCGTTCAACACCGTCCAGTTGACAGCTGTCGAGGCGGCCGTCGACCAGGCCCGGTTGCGGCGCGGCATCTCCGACGTCTTCCGTAACCTTGCCCGGCGCAGCCAGTCGTTGCTGCATCGGCAGTTGACCCTGCTGGACACGATGGAGCGCCGGACATCTGATCCGGACGAACTCGCTGACCTCTACCGGCTCGACCACCTGACCACGCGCATGCGTCGGCACGCCGAAGGCCTGATCATCCTTTCGGGTGCGCCGGTAGGCCGTTCGTGGCGCAACCCGGTGCGCTTGGTCGACGTGTTGCGCGCCGCGGTGGCCGAGGTCGAGGACTACACACGAGTCAGCGTCACCACGATGACTCAGGCGGCGCTGGCCGGGCAGGCCGTCGCCGACGTGATCCACATGGTCGCCGAACTGGTCGAGAACGCCACGCTGTTCTCGCCGCCGAACACACCTGTGCGCCTAGCTGGTGACGCGGTCGGCAACGGATTCGCGGTCGAGATCGAAGACCGCGGGTTGGGCATGAGCGACGAGAAGCTGGCCGAGATCAACTTCCGGCTGGCCAACCCGCCCGAGTTCGACCTGTCCGACAGCGACCAGCTGGGCCTGTTCGTGGCCGGTCGACTGGCGCGTCGGCACGGCATCAAGATCTCGATGCGCACCAACCCCTTCGGTGGTTCGTCGGCGATCGTGCTCATCCCGCACAACCTGGTCGTACCCGAGGAGGGCGAAAGCCAGAACGCGTTCACGAACGCCAGCGACCCGAGCGCCTTCCACGCAACCGGCCGGCACGTCGGCGGGGGCGCGGCGCTTCCAGCGACCGGCCCGTCGGCCGGTCCAGCGGCCAGTCCGTCCAACGGCCGCGTGCCACACGCCGACGAGGCAACGCAGGCCAGCAACGGCGCCGCAGACGCCCCGACCAGCCATCGTCCGATGCCCACCCCAGCCCCAGCCCCAGCGCCCGCGCGCAGCGCCGAACCGCCCGAGGTGAACCCGCCCGTCCCGTCCTATGAGAGCGACCCGCCGACGTCCCCGCAAACCCTGGACCTGCCGCGACGCGAAGGCCGATTGCCGCAAGCGCCGATGACCCAGGCGGGCGGCCACCTCACCGGCGCTGTCCCCGCGGCCGCACCCGACAGCGGCGCCTCCGCCGACTTCGCAACGGCCAGCAGCCACGCGTCGCACGAGGTCGACTGGATGCCGTTGGAGGCTGCGCCCGATCCGTCGATCGTCGGCCCAGCCGTGACCGAACTGGGTCTGCCGCGACGGGTGCGCCGGGCCAGCCTGGCCCCGCAGCTTCGCGCCAGCTTGCCGCATAGCCACGCCGTCGCCGAGCAGGAGCCGGCCGACACCCGTTCGCCGGAGCAGACTCGCGCGCTCATGAGCTCGCTGCAGCGAGGCTGGGAGCGGGGCCGCTCCGCACCTTCGCCCGTGGCAAGCGAAATCGCGGCGGAAGCCGGCGGCGGATTCGGGCAGCAGACGAGCAGCGGATACCAGGACGATGCCCAGAACGAGGGCGAAAATCGGGGGCGATGAGAGGCAATGGAATCTGAATCGAACATGATGGCCTCGCCATCAGACGACCGCGAAGCACTATCGGCCGCACGGTCATCGAGTCCGCACCCGGAACTCACCTGGCTTCTCGAGGATCTGGTCGGCCGCGTCGCGTCGATCCAGAAGGCCGTCGTGCTCTCCCGTGACGGTCTCACGATGGGCGCTGCGGGTCTGACCCGCGAGGACGCCGAGCACCTTTCGGCGATGGCAGCAGGCCTTCAGAGCCTCGCTCGCGGCGCGGGGATGCAGTTCGGCGGCGGGCAGGCCCGGCAGACGATTGTCGAGATGGACGCCGCATTTCTCTTCGTGACCGCCGCCGGAGAGGGAAGCTGCCTCGCCGTGCTCAGCTCCTCTGATGCCGACGTCGGCATGATTGCTTACGAGATGGCCATTCTCGTCAAGCGGGTCGGCCAGCATCTGTCGGTCAGCTATCGGCCTGGGACTGTCGGCGACGACAACGGCCATAAGTGACCGTGGCATGCCTTCGCAGGAGGACTCCTGGCCTGACGAACAAGCTGGGCCTGTGGTTCGCCCGTACGCCGTTATCCAGGGCAGGACCCGTCCCAGCGGCGAGATGAACCTTGACCTGCTCGCCATGATCACGACGACCTGGCGCATGCCGCCGGACGCTTGGACACTCGACCCGGAGCATTTCTCCCTGCTGCGGCTGTGCATCGCGCCGATGTCGCTCGTTGACCTCGCCTCGGACCTCGACCTCCCACTCGGTGTCGTCCGGATCCTGGTGGCCGATCTGCGAGAACGTGATCTGGTCACCGTTCGTCAGCCCATGGCGTCTCCACGGCAGGATGACCTGCCCATCCTGAGGGAGGTGATCAATGGTCTACGCCGACTCTGAACACGGCGCGGGCCCGACACGAACGCCGTACGCGATCAAGATCCTGATCGCGGGCGGCTTCGGCGCGGGCAAGACCACGCTCGTCGGTTCAGTCAGCGAGATCCGGCCCCTTCGCACCGAGGAACACCTCAGTGCGCCGAGCGTGCAGGTCGACCCGCTATTCGGCGTGGAGCGAAAGACGACCACCACGGTCGCCATGGACTTCGGCCGCATCACATTGCGCGACGATCTGCTGATATACCTGTTCGGCACACCCGGGCAGGAACGGTTCTGGTTCATGTGGGACGAACTCGCCCATGGTGCGCTGGGCGCCGTCGTGCTGGCCGACACCCGCCGGCTGACCGACTCGTTCCCGGCGGTCGACTACTTCGAACAGCGCGGGGTTCCCTTCGTCGTCGGCGTGAACTGCTTCGACGGGGCACGGCGGTACGGCACCGACGACATCCGCGCAGCGTTGGACCTCGAGCATGACGTGCCGATCGTCATGTGCGACGCCCGCCAGCGCGCGTCGAGCCGGGACGTGCTCATCGCCCTCGTCGAACACGCGATCCGCCTGGTCGGCAGGAGATCCGGCCATGTCTCCCCAGTTCCCTGATCGGCCAGGGCCTGCCCGGTGGATCTTGGCCGCCATGGGCGTTGGCCGAGGGACGCCGCAAGGCTGTGCCGGCCAGTCGATGAGCCATAGCAGCACTATGGCCGAAATCTGCAGCTGACTTCTGGCGCGCGACACCAGCGTCTCGCGCTAATTCGTGCAATAGGGCGGCCGAGTGGCCGTTCCACGGCTCGGCCGATCGCTCCGATAGGCACTCAGCTGAGACTGGTCCGTTGTGCGCGTTGGCGGATTCGATCCGAGTGGCACGCGTCCTGTCGCCTCACGGGTCCAACTGCTTTGCTCGCGCCGGGAAGTCCTTACCAACTAAGGTGATTCTGGTTGGACGGGGTCTGCGGTGATCGGATAGACTCGCACGCATGTTCGAGGTCGACGAGCGGCAGCCGCCCACCGCGCCGCCGCCGTTGACTCTCGCGGAGATCACCGACGACCCGGACCAGGCCGCGGCCTGCCTCGCCGGGCAGGCACCGGGTCCGGATGCGATTGGGGCGTTGTCGCTGCTCGACCCGGCCGTGCTGTCGCCTGGTGGGCGGGTCGATGCGTTGGTCGCGATCGAACAACATCTGGCGTGGCTTTCCGGGATGCAGCAGCGGGTACTGGCCGCAATGGCCGCCGACGACACGTCCGAGGATCGGTGGGTGCGCGAGGAGGTCGGCTGTGCGCTGCGGCTGTCGACGGTGACCGCACAACGGCGCCTCGCCGTTGCGGAAGTCTTGGCTGGGACGTTGGCGGCGACGGGGCGGGCGTTACGCCGGGGCCGGATCAGCTACCTGCACGCGATGACCCTCGCCGAAGCCACCTACGGGCTCGATGCTGAGACCGCGGTCGCGGTGCAGGACCGGGTGCTACCCCGTGCGGGTGGGCAGACGCTGGCCGAGTTCAAACGCTCGCTTCGCCGCGCCGTACACGCCCTGGACCCGACGCGGGTCGAAGAACAACGCGCCCAAGCGATGACCGAACGCCGCGTGTGCATGACTGCCCGGGATGACGGCATGAGCGAACTGTGGGCACTACTGCCCGCTGAAGGTGCCGCCGCGGTCATGACCGCAGTGGATGCACTCGCGTCAGTCACCTCCGCCACTGATCCGCGCACCGCCGATCAGCGCCGCGCCGACGCCCTGGTCGACCTCGGCGTCGCGGCGTTGCACGACCCGCTGCTGCCGAAGGCGCAGGGGATGCGGCCCTCGATCCAGGTCACCGTCGCGGCGTCGACCCTGCTCGGCGTCGACGCGCAACCCGGCGAACTCGCCGGGCACGGACCCATCCCCGCATCGATAGCCCGCCGCCTGGCCGCCGACGACACCGGCACCTGGCGCCGCCTGCTCACCGACCCGGCCACCAACACCCTGCTCGACTACGGGCGCGAAACCTACCGACCACCGAAAGACCTCACCGAATACGTCATCGCCCGCGACCAAACCTGCACATTCCCAGGGTGCTCACGTGCCGCCCAACGCTGCGATCTCGACCACCGCATCCCCCACAACCAAGGCGGATCAACCAACCCCGAAAACCTGCAACCACTCTGCAAACGACATCACCGACTCAAGCACGAGAGCGGTTGGACGCTCGACCGCCAGACCAACGGCAGCTACCGCTGGACCAGCCCCACCAGACACCGCTACGAAACACGACCACCCCACCTACCCGTGGACACCACCCCAACCCACACCGCCGAAGCCGACCCGGACCCGCCCCCCTTCTGACCCAGCCCCGTGGGGCAGTGGCGGCCGCACCTGATTGTTGATCTTGGAATCGCCCGGTACCCCGCGCCGACGACGGAGCCTCACGGGGCTGTGCTGACATGGCCCGCAACTGCGGCAGTCAGTCCAGGCCTGAAGCCCATGCAACTCGCACCCCAAGCGCAGAAAGCACCCCCCAAAACGATGCGCCGCACGCCCCCACTACTCGCCCCAACGGCTATTCGCAGTTGGCCGTGTTGGCCTGCTGATTCACGCGTGTGCGCCGTGGGTGCTCGGGTCACTGGGGTGGAGCGTGGCGCGGCTACCGTGGGTGCACTGCGTAGGTCAGGTGGGTCACCCGCTGCGTCGGCTCCGCGCGGACCTGCTCCAGGGCCACGCGACCCGCGTCCACGCCCTCGAACAGGCGGGTGCCGGCGCGGAAAAGCACGGGTGACAGCGCGATCGAGAACTCGTCGATCAGGCCGGCGTTCAGGTGCTCCAGGATCGTCGCGCCGCCGCCGGCGATGCGGACATCGCCATCGCCGGCCGCCTCGCGGGCCTGGTCGAGCGCGGGCTCGATGCCGTCGTTGACGAAGTGGAACGTGGTGCCGCCGGGCCGCTCCCACGGGTCACGCTTGGTGTGCGTCACGACGAAGACCGGGGTGTGGAACGGCGCCTCCTCCGGCCATGCCTGCTCGCCGAGGTCGAACATGCGCTTGCCCATCACGCTCGCGCCGGTGCGCTCGAACGTCTCCCGTGCGATGTCGTTGTCGCGCCCTTCCTCGCCGCCCTCGCCGAGCTTCAGGTTCTCCCGGAAGAACCGCAGCGGGAAGATCCACTGCTGCAGTTCCATCCACTGCGCCACCCAGCGCTCCAGCCTCGGGTCCTGCTCCCGCTGCTCGGGCGTGGCGAGAATGCCTTCCAGGGACTCGGGCGCGATGAACCCGTCCAGCGACATCGACACGCTGAAGAACACCTTCCCGGCCATCAGCCCTCCGCCCCCTCCCGCGCGAGGTCGGTGACGTAGGCCGCCAGGCTGCTCATGGTCTGCTGGCCGCCCTCGATCGCGTGGTACTTCTCGACCGCCTCGTCGCGCAGTTCCTTGGTGGGGAACACCGTGTGCATCACGATCCGGGTCGCCGCGCCGTCCGGCGCGAAGGTCAGGACCGACTCGAAGGCGTTCGGGTCGTCGCGGGACTCACCGTGCAGCAGCGCGATCCGCTCCGGCGGGGCGATCCGCAGCCAGCGGATCCACTCGGAGTAGTCGGTCCCGTCCGGCCCGTGCAGCACGAAGTCCCACTCCCCGCCCTCGCGGAACTCGAAGGACCGCGTGGTGGTGGTGAACCCCGCAGGACCCCACCACCGCGACAGGTGGCGGACCTCGGTGAACGCCTCGAACACCAGCTCCCGCGGGGCGTCGATGACCCGGGAGATCAAGATCTCCCGGTCGGCCGTCGCCGGCTCCGCCCCCGCTTCTTGCCTAGCCCCTGCCATCGGTCATTCCTCCTGCCGTGTCTGCTTGAGGTCCTGCACGTAGGTGTCCAGCCGGTCGAAACTCTCGGTCCAGAACCGCTCGAACCCGCCGACCCACTCGTGGACCGGCCGCAGCCCGCGGGCGTCCAGGCCGTAGAGGCGCTGCTTGCCCGCCCCGCGGACCCGCACCAGCCCCACCTCCCGGAGCACCCGCAGGTGCTTGGACGCCCCCGGCTGGCTCATCCCCAGCTCCTGGGCCAGGTCGGTCACCGGCCGCTCACCCGCCCGCAGCAGCACCAGGATCTCGCGGCGCTGCGGCTCGGCGATCGCGTTGAACGCGTCCGACGTCGTCGCTGCTCGTGCCATGGCAGCCACCATATTCCCATATCGGAATACGTCAAGCCGGTTGGGAATCGGGCGAGTCTTGTCGGATGAGGATTGCAGGCTATTCGCAGTTGGCCGCGCTGGCCTGCTGATTCAAGCGTGTGCGCCGTCGGCGCGTCTGCCGGTCGCTGCGTAGCAGGATATGGCGCTGGTGGTGGTAGCCACGTCCGGTGCGCTTGATGTGCTTGATGCCGGTGTTCGCGGCCTCGGTCCGGGCGTTCGTGACTCTGGTTTCGATGAAGGTCTCGATCTCGTCCCACCGGTGGTCGATGGTCTCCCACAGCCGCCAAGGTCTCCGGCATGTCGGCGCCAAGCACCGTGATGCTGAGCTGGCCGCGGGCGGTGTTCGGTAGACGGGCGGCGGCGCGAACGGGCAGGCCCCGTCGCGCCGCATTGAGTAGGTGGGAGAGTCGGTTGTCACCACACGACGGGCAGGCTGCGCGGACCGTGTTCGAGATCGGTGCGCAGGGGCAACGGCTCGTCGTTCGCCAACCGGAAGTCCGGCATGTTCTTGAGGACCTCCTCGACGACGACCCTGATCTCGAGCTTCGCCAGGTGATCGCCGATGCAGCGATGCCGCCCGTACCCGAACGTGAGGTTGCTGGTCTCCTTGCGGTCCGGGTCGAATGTGTCCGGGTCGGCGAACCGGTCAGCGTCGCGGTTGCCCGAACCCCACAGCAGCAGCACGCGATCACCCGGCTGCATCTCGGCGCCGCGCAGGCACACCGGCTCGCGCACGGTGCGGGCGAGTCCCAGCACCGGCGCGTCGTAACGCAGCGACTCGTTGATGAAAGCGAGCAGCTTGGCGCGGTCGTCGCGCAGGTTCTGGCGGTACTCCGCCGGGAACCCGGCCAGCAGCGCAAGGGTGTTCGTGATACCGCTGACCGTGGTGTCGGTGCCCGCCACGATCAGCATGGTCGCCATGCCGAAGCGGATGTCGTCGGTGACGGGCTCGCCGTCGACCTCGCTGTGGACGATCGTGCTCAACAGGTCGCCCCTGTGCTCGCCGCGCCGGGCGTCGATCTCCCTCGTGAGGAAGGCGATGATCCGCCCCTGGACCTCGCGGGTTCCCTCGAGGTCGCCGGTGACGGCGGCGTGCTGGGTCTTCTGGTTCATCAGCGAGATGTCGGGTGCCACTTCGCGTCCGACCCCGAGGGTCGCGGCCATCACCTCGGCGGGCACCGGATAGCCGAGTTCGACCATGAAGTCGGCCTCGGTGCGTCCGGCGAGCGCGTCAACCCGGTCGGTGACGATTTCGCGGACGAGCGGCTCCATCGCCTGCACCGCCGCGGGCGTGAAGAACGGCTGCAGGATCCTGCGGAACTTGCCGTGCTCGGGCGGGTCGGAGGTCAGTGGCTTGGACGCGTAGGGCCGGCCGAACGACGGGATGGTCGGGCCGTCCGTAGTGGTGAAGCGCTCGTGGTCGTGCGCCGCGGTGGCGATGTCGTCGTACTTCGTCAGGGCCCAGAACCCGCCGAATTCCGAGCTGTGCATGACCGGGCACTTTTCGCGCTGGTCCCGGAAGTAGTCCTCCTCGCGCACCCGGATCGACTCGTCACGGTAGTCGAACGGCGGGCTCGGTTCGAAGGCGGCGTAGTCAGTCACGGGACTCGTCTCCTGTTCGCGATAGTGGTTCCGACCGCCCTCGCGGATCAGGTGGCGGGGCCGACCGGCCCAGTGCACTTGGGCGTCGACAGCTTCTTGGTGCTCCCGATGAAGCGGTCGGCCCACCGGTTCGCGACGTCGAAGAAGTTCGAGGCGCCGACGGACAGATCGATGTCGTGGCCGGCCTGGGGAAGGACGTAGCTCTGCAGGCAGGTGGCCGGATTGCCGTAGAACGGCGCTTCCGCATGGAGCAGCGTGGCCGATGTGGAGCAGTTCGTGCCGAGCGGGCCGCACATGATCGAGTCACGCTGACCGGCGGCGACGAGTACCGGAACCCGGATTCTCGACGAGTCCAGGTCGACGTCCTCGGCGAAGTAGGTCGCCATGAACGTCGCGGTGACCGATTGCTTGAGGGCCTCGTCGTCGGCGACGACGGCCGGGTCGACGTCTGCCGCGTTGTAGAAGGCCGAGATGCGCGTTCCCGGCCGGGTCGTGAGGTAGCCGGGGTCGAGGCCGGTCTTACTCAGCTGCGGGTCGAGCATTGCCGGATACAGCTTGAGGGCCCCGTTGACCGCCCCCACCAAGGACGGGATGTGGACGTTGTCGGCGGCAATGAGCGCGTCGACGTCCTGATAGTTCGCGATCTCGTTCCACGCCACGGCCGCGCCCATGCTGTGGCTGGTGAGGATCACCTTCGAGAACTTCGGACCGAGGGAGCCGTGCCGGACGGCCTGGATGACCTGGTGCACCGTGCTCGCGCTGGTCGGCACGGTGACCAGCGCGCTGAGCGGGTGGCTGCTCAGGCCGGTACCGAGCGGGTCGATGTCAAGCGTCGCGTAGCCGGCCTTGTTGGCCGCCCAGACGTAGGAGTACCTCTCGGGTTGCCCGGGCGGATTCCAGTAGTAGCGGTCGTAGGTCGCGCCGGCGACCAGCACCTGCACGGTCGACGGTGTCGCGCCGGAAGGCACGCACAGTTCACCCGCGATCGTGTCCGTCTTCAGCGGGAGGAACGTCAGGCTGACCGGCACCTTCACGGCCGAGCACCGGGCATTCGGCGGTGTCTGCCAGCGCGCCTGGCTGCTGCTCTGTTGCGGCACACCGGGCAGCGCCCCAGCCGGTCTGATCGCTGCCAGCACGCCCGTCACGAGTAGGCCGATTGCGATGAGGCACGTGGCTGCCGAAAGGTATGGGTGGCGAATTGCGGCGTTGCAACGCGAGAGCGCGCGCGAACTCATCTACTCCCCTATGGGTCGACGAAGCGGCTAGACAGCCCGAAAACCTCATGTGGGCGGACACCGGCAAACAGGGTAGATCAGAGTATTTTGGTCTCGGCTCGGGCTGTCAACATCGACGCTCCGGAGGCCGGCGTTCCGGTCGCGATCGGCGCGCCGCCGGATCTTGATCATCCCTGCCGGATCCGCCATCACTCGCGGCTTCGACAGAGACGATCAAGGGCCAGCGCGGACTTCTCGCACAGGGTCGGGCTGCAGCTAGGTCTTGGCCGACGTCACGCGCTCGTGAGGATGACGAGTTGCTGGGTCGCTCTGGTCATGGCGACATAGCGGTCGACGGCTCCTTCGATGCCCGTGCCGAACGTCTCCGGATCGACGAGGACGACCAGGTCGAACTCGAGACCCTTCGACAGCTGCGGGGTCAGTGACCGGACGCGGGGCGACGCCCGGAGCGTGCCGTCTTCGATGTCACGCATGCCGATGACGCACGCGATCCCGTCGGCATGGGCCGCGAGCCAGGTGTCGAGGATCGAGCCGAGATCCGAAGTAGACCCGTGCACGACCGGGACGCCACCGCTGCGGATGGAGGTCGGCACGTTGGCGTCGGGGAGCACGGCGCGGATGACCGGCTCGGCTTCGGCCATCACCTCTTCCGGTGTCCGGTAGTTGACGCTCAGGCAGGCCAGCTTGATCTGGTCGAGCCCGATCCGCTCGAGCCGTTCCGGCCACGACTCCGTGAACCCGTGCCGGGCCTGGGCGCGGTCCCCGACGATGGTGAAGCTCCGGGACGGGCAGCGCAGCAGCAGCATCTGCCACTCGGCGTCGGTCAGTTCCTGGGCCTCGTCCACGACGATGTGCGCGAACGGGCCGGCGAGCCGGTCCGGGTCGGCGCTGGGCCGGGCGGCCTCGTCGACCAGGACGCTCTGGGTGTCCTGCCCGCGCAGCATCGACATCACGAGCATCTCGGAGTCGTCGGCCGCGATCAGGTCGTCGACGACCCTGTTCATCTGCTCGCGTTCGGCGGCGACGGCGGCCTCCTGCCGACGCTTGCGCCGGGACGCCTCGGGGTCGCCGAGCCGCTGCCGGGCCGCGTCCAGCAGCGGCAGGTCGGACACCGTCCAGGCCTGGACGTTCTCGCGTTGCAGCGCCCGGACCTCATCGGGACTGAGCCACGGAGCGCACTTGCGCAGGTAGGCGGGCACCGACCACAGGTCGCCGACGAGGTCCCCCGCGTCGAGCAGTGGCCACGCGCGGTTGAGGATTGCCAGCAGCTCCCTGTTCTGCCGCAGCGAGGTGCGCAACTCGTCGGCCGGGACGTCCTCGTCGTCGACCTTGTCCGCCAGAATCGTGATCAGCTCGTCCAGGATCTGGTCGCGCGCCTCGTTGTGCGGAGTGCCGGCCTGCGCTGCGTCGAACGCTTCGGCCCAGTCGTCGGCGCTCAGCTGGATCTCGGACCAATCGGTCGTGACCGTCATTGCCTTGGTGGGCGGCTCCTCGTAGAACCGCACGGCCGTCTCGATCGCGTTCACCAGGTTCGCGGACGACTTCACGCGGGCCACGTTCGGGTCGATCTCGATCGGTGCCGTTGCCCCCTCGGCGATGAGGTCGCGCAAGGTGCAGGTCTGCACGCCCTCCTCGCCGAGGCTGGGCAGGACGTCAGCGACGTAGGCCAGGTAGGGCTGGTGCGGGCCGACGAACAGCACGCCGCCCCGGCGGTGACCGAGGCGAGGGTCGGTGTAGAGGAGGTAGGCGGAGCGGTGCAGGGCGACGACGGTCTTGCCCGTACCCGGACCGCCGTCCACGACGAGAGCGCCGCGGGATCCCGCGCGGATGATGGCGTCCTGGTCGGCCTGGATCGTGCCGAGCACGTCTCGCATCCGGGCCGAACGGTTGCTGCCCAGGCTGGCGATGAAGGCCGACTGGTCGTCCAGCGCAGGGGCGTGCCCTTCGAGCCCGTCCGGAGTGAAGACCTCGTCCCAGTAGTCGCTGATCCGGCCGCGGGTCCAGCGATACCTGCGGCGGCTGGCCAGACCCATCGGGTTGGCGTGGGTCGCGCCGAAAAACGGCTCAGCCGCGGGAGAACGCCAGTCGACCAGCAGCCGGCGACCCGCGCTGTCGGTGAGGCCGAGTCGTCCGACGTACACGGGCTCGGAGTTGTCCGCGCTGACCATGTGCCCGAGGCAGAGGTCCAACCCGTAGCGACGCAGGGTGCGCAGGCGAGCGGTCAGCCGATGGATCTCCATGTCCCGGTCCATCGCCTCCTGGCCGATGCCGCCGGGCGCCTTACGCTCGGCATCGAGGCGGTCGGACAGGTCGGCGATCGACTGCTCGAGGCTCGCCGCGACAGACGCGAAGTGCTGCTCGTCGCGGGCAATCAGGGCCGGGTCGGCCTTGGCGGCGAGGCGGTCGGGAAGGTCAAACGCGCTGGTAATCAAGGGGGTCACGTCCATCAGCTCCGATCTGAAGTTCGTGACCCTAAAGCAGATTTTTTGCGCTCATGAGCGCCGCCGGACTCTGCTATAAATGAAAGTGGCAGGGGTTGCCGGCAAATAATTGCGCACAGCTTGGTATCTGGGCCCGCCTGAAGAACCGACCAGCTCACCGAGCTCTACATGGCATCGAATGAAAACAAGATCGTCCGCCGGTAATCGCCGGTAGCGACATTCTGCGCGCCCTGCGGCCCGGTCAGGGCGGCCGTCTGGAACTTGTTGCCCATCGGCGCGATGGCGTCCAGGAACGAGATGTCGCCGCCGGGGTAGGGGGCAGTCGCAGACAAGGGGTTCGGGCCGTTGCGCGGAGTGAACAGGCGCAGGAACAGGTTGTCGTCCTCGGCGACTACGGTGATCCGGCCTGCCCTGGTCTCGAGCGAAGCCCACTTGATGTCGGCGTGGTAACCCTTGAACTCGGGGTATTCCCACGTGTCGGCACCCGTCGCCGTGTCGTTGTACGCCTTGGACCACACGTCCATGGTCACGCCACGCATCCGGTTCTTGTAGACGCGGAACGGGCCGTCACCGAGCCAGGTGATTCCGGTAACGAGGTCCTCGGGGAAATCGAAGTTCACGCCGAGATAGTCGTCGTTGCCGGTGAGGTTGTAGTGGTAGTCAAGCTGCAACCAACCGCTCGGCAGAAGAGTCCACCGGCAGGTGTTCAGATCTCCGGTGTAGGTCGCCTCCACGACATGGGCGTTGCCGTCCTGGTGATGCGCGATGTCGGTCAGTGCGCCCGATCCGGTAGCGAGAATCGGCCCATTGGCCAAGGGGATTGTGGTGTGTCCGCACGTGACGGCCGCCAGCGTCCCGGTCGCCTTGCTGATGTCGACCTGGGTTTGCGCAGCCGTCATGGTGATCGCTGTGGCGCTCTCGGAAGCAGTGGTGGTGCCACCGCCCGCGGTGACGATCCGGTTCTTGTAGTCGATCGCCTTCTTGATCGGCCATGTCCAGGAATTGATCTGCTGCCCGGACGGGTCGAGAGCCGTCAGCGACAGCGCGTCGAAGTGCTGCCACCCGCGCGGCAACCGAAGGTCGAGCACGTCGGTCGAACCGGGTGCCGCATTCGCGCGGCTGCGTGATGGGGTCGCGTCCGCGAAGCGCACGACGGTGTGCCCCGCGTGCGAGTGTGACGGGTCGTGGAAATTGATCAGCTTCCAACTGAACCGGCATTTCGCGGTAGCCGTGAAGCTGTAGTTGTTGATGATCTCTACCTTGCCGTCGAATCCGGCTGGGAACACCGTTTCGAAATAGGCCGGATCGGCGATCTGGATGGGCGACCAGACATCCTTGACCGCGTAGAAGCTGCCTTCCTTCTGCCGGTACGGCCCGGTCACGCCGTCGGCGTCGAGGTTGCCGGCCGAGTCGATGATGCCGTTGAGGTCAGTTCGGACGACGCCCTCGTCGATCAGGTCCCAGATGAACCCGCCGGCACCCAACGGGCTGCTCATCATGAGCGTCCAGTGATCGTCGAGCCCGGCGCCACCCCCGCCGTCGTAGAGGGCGTGCAGGAATTCGGTCGGCAGATAGACGGTGGACCCGGCCAACGTGCTCGCGGTCTGGCTGTACGTCGGATAGTGCCGGTCGATTATGCCGCCGAAGTTCCGGCCGGCGTGAAACACCTGCCGTTGCTGCGGGTCGTACACGCCGAACAGTGCGTCGAGGTCAGGATTGGAACCACCCTCGTTGCCATTGATCCAGAAGATTATCGACGGGTGGTTGACGTCGCGGACCACCATTTCCTCGACGAGTTTCGTCCCGGTAGGTGTGTCGTACGCGTGCTGCCAGCCGGTGAGTTCGTCCAGGACGTAAATGCCGAGCGCATCGGCATACTCGAGGAAGTGCTGATCGGGCGGGTAGTGGGTCATCCGAACCGCGTTGACGTTCATCTCCTTCATCAGCAGGATGTCGGATCGGCTGACCTCAGGGCTCGTGGTGCGACCGGAGTCCGGCCAGAATGTGTGGCGGCCGATGCCGCGCAGGATCACTTTCGTGCCGTTCACGTATATGCCGTCACCGGCGCGCAATTCGACAGTGCGAAACCCGAATCGCTGGGTAACTCGATGCGTCTCGACGCCGTCCTGGACCAATCGAACTTCGAGGTCGTAGAGGTTCGGGGTCTCGGCCGTCCACAGATCGGGACTCTGCACGGCCGTCGCAAGCGTCGCCTTGCCGAGCCCGGGTGACACCGCGACGGAGAACGGCGAGCCGACCGGCTTGGGATGCGCGGAGTCTCCCGCATCAACCGGGCCGCTGATCTGCGCGATCAGCGTGCCCGCCGTGGTGATGCCGTTCAGGTAGATGTCAGCCGCGAATGACCCGTCCGCCTGGGCATTGACGGCCACGCGGTCGATGAACTGCGCGGGGCGGGCTTCGAGGTAGACCGGTCGGAAGATGCCGCCGAACTCCCAGAAGTCAGCCAGGCGCTCGGCGCCATTGACCGAGCTGTTGGCTGAGTCCTTGGTTACGGTCACTTCCAGCAGATTGGACTCGCCGAGCCGGACCAGGTCGGTGACCTCGTAACCGAACCGGTAGAAGCCGCCCTGGTGCACCGGGCCGGCCGAAGCGCGGTTCACCCAGACCTCGGTGTCGGTCATCGACCCTTCGAATACCAGGAAGATCCGCTTGGCTTGCCAGGCCGATGGCGGCGTGAACGAATGCTTGTAGAGCCCCTGCTCGCCGGGGCTCAATGCCCGGTAGCTGTAATTCCCGAAACCCTGCAATTCCCAATTCGACGGCACGGCAATGGTCGACCAGGTGCCCGAGTTCGAGCCCGTCGTGCACATGAAGTCCCAGTCGACAGTGTCGTCCTTGCTCGTGCCCGACAGCAGCATGACCTGCGACTTGGAGTCCTGCGGGGTGCCGGCCGGCGGAGACAGCGCGGCGGAAACCGGCGTGGAAGCCAGCGCCTTGTCGACGCCGAATATCGACGCGGTACCCAGGCTGGCCAGCGCCAGGCCACCAACCTTGAGGACTTGTCTGCGTGGGACATTCATGAACCGACACCCCTTCGTCGGCAGCGCGGCGTCATGGCTGCGGAGTGATCACGAACGCTGCCGTGGTTGAACTGCCGCCCGGTTGGACGTGGAACGAGAACAGGCGCGTCGCCGCGTCGTAGGACAGGTCGCTCACGCTGCCGGTCGCTGCGTGCACCGCGACCGGGCCTGCGGAATACCCGTGCATGGTGATCGCACCTTCGCCGTGCGCGAAGGACACCGATGCGCTCACCGCCGAACCGGTCTCGACGAGTTTGGTGACCCGCTTGGCTCCGAGCGACACGAACTTCCCGGCGTCACCGAGGAAGGCGATGCCGGACCGGTTGATCGGAGCGACGACGTAGTAGCTGCCGTCCATGTCGACCGCATCGGTGTAGGCGTGCCCGGCTGGCACGACGGTGCCGGCTCCGGTGAAGTAGTTGTAGACGTAGGACGCGCCGGCGACGCCCACCGAGGCCGGGGTGAACGTTGCGTCCTGGGTGTTGCCCGGTTTCACGACACCGGCGCTCACCCCGAGGTAGTCGATGTTGCCGCCGCTGGCTCCGGTTGCGGTCGCCCGCACGGTGTTCGCACCGGCGTGCAATGTGACGACGACCGGCTGGTCGAGCCACTGGTCCCAGCTGCCGGTCGGTGCGAACGGCTGGGCGGTGGCGGTGTCGCCGTTGACCGCCACGTCCAGCGGACGGTTGGCGCTGCCACCGTTGGCGTACCGGAACAGCAGCGTGTACGTGCCGTCGGCCGGGGCCTGCACCGTCCAGTCGACATAGTCACCGCTGGCGTGCTGGTAGTCGGCGAATCCGGTGCCCGTGTAGCCGCTGTGGTCGGTGTTCACAATCGCCCCGGACAGCGTGGCGTCCTCGGCCTGGTACGTCGCGTCGGGCTTGGGCAGCGTGATGTTGCGCGCGTACGCGTAGACGTAGCCGTCGCGGACGGATCCGTGGTCGGTGTGCGTCGCCGCGACCATGGCCGGACCCTCGCCGGCGGCATCGCCCACATACGTACTGTCGGTCGGCGTCAGCGGGACGTCGGGCTTGACGAGCACGCCGTCGGGCCGCGCCACCTGCAGCAGGTTGGCCTTGCTCTCCGAGCCGATCTGGTCACCCACACCCACCGGCCCCGCCGACAGATTCGCGAGCAGCAGGTCGCGGGTCTCGGTACTCATGAACACGTCCACCCACGGCCACGCGCCGACCGCGCCGGCCAACTGCGAGGTGTACAGCGCGGCGTCCCACTTGCTGCGCTCGAAGCGGTCGTTCGAGACGCGAGTGGTGGTGAGGTTGGAGTACTTCGACTCCTGCAGGAAGTCGCGCGGGAACGGCATGCAGTACTGCAGGGTCAGCCCGTGCGCGGCGGCCGCATTGGCCATGCCGTCGAGGTAGGCGTCCCGGTCGGTGAAGTTGTACGCCGGCTGGGCCCGGTCGCACAGCCAGTCCTGCTCGTAGGCGTCGACGCCGTTGCCGGCGAGGTAACCCATCCGGTCGTTCCAGTAAGCCGGATCGGTGACCACGTTGCCCGACATCGAGTACTGCGAGTGGTACGGGCTCGACGGGTCGATCCACCGGGCGTGGGTTATCAGCGGAACGCCGATGCTCGAGCGGAACCCGGCCAGGTCGTTCGCGAACAGGTCGGGTGCGGCCTGGTAGACGTATTCGCCGTCGGCTCCGTCGTTCCATTGCGCGTTCGGCCCCTTGGGATAGAACCAGGAGTCGAGTTGCATGTAGCCCATCGGAATGCCCTGCGCGTTCCAGTCCTGCTTGACGGCCTGAAGCGTTCCGGCGTACCCGCGAGCGGAGTCGTACTTGTAGTAGTAGGCCGCGCCGTTGTCGGTCCAGTAACCGAGCTTTGCGAGAGTGACGTCCGCGTCGTTGGGTGGACGGGTCTTGCCCTGCAGGTTGGTCAGCGCGTTTCCCCACGTCTGGTACAGGTTGTTGATGCCGGGCCCGGCGACCAGCAGGGTCTGCTGCGTGGTGCCGGGCGGAACGCTGGCGATCGCGGGGTCAATGCCCGTTGCCAACGCGCCATTGGTGGTTCGCCACGTGTGCGCGACCGGGAAGTGCGAGGCCGGCGAGAGCATGAAACCCGCGGCGTTGTGGTCGAAGGAGAGCCACGGGCTGTCGGCTGCGCCGGCGGTGGTGTTGAACTGGCTGTTGCCGAAGCAGCCGCTGTACGTCTGCTGGTACGGCAGCGTCGGGTACGTGGACAGGACCGGGAACGGCTCGGTGTTCGCGCCGCCGTAGGTGGTCGAGAACAAGGCCACCGGTTTGCCGACGTAGGTTCTGATGCTGCCGCTTCGGGCGCCGGTTGCCTGGTACGTGAAGTCGATCTCGGTGAACGTTCCGGTCTTGTCGTGTCCGGCATGTTGTTTCACGTCCGTGACCGGATGCCCGACGGCCCCGCCGAATTGATACCGCGGCGCGGTGAAGTCGACGGTGAAGCGGCCATCGGCCGACAGCGACGCGGATCCGCCCGACGCGGCTGCCGGTGTCGAGTAGTCCGCAGTCGCGGCCAGCAGCGAGGGTGCCGGCGTGAGGAGTGCCAGCGCCACGCCGATAGCCAGCGCTCGCGACTTCGAGAGGTTCATCAGTTGACCCTTCCGTCTGCCGCGTCGATCTCGCGGACGTCCAGCGGCCTACCCGGCAAATTACGCGTAGCGGAATCCCTCTGACAATCGTTTGCCACAAATTTTGCCAGAGGCAGTTCGAGAGCGGCAGACTGCCGGGAAAGGCCGCCGTAATCGGGAGGAACGTCAGCAGTGGTCGCGGGATCTGCGGGGGGACCACCGCCGGGACGCCGCAAGGCGCTCGGCCCGACGATCACCGATGTCGCCCGCGAATGCGGGGTGGCCGCGTCCACGGTGTCGCGGGCCCTGTCCCATCCGGGGCGGGTGAACCGGCAGACCGCTGAGCGCATCCGGCAGATCGCCGCGCAGATGGGCTATCGGCCGAACCCGATCGCCAGAGCGCTGCCGTCGGGGCGCACGCTGACGCTCGCGCTGCTCGTCCCCGACGTCACCAACCCGTTCTTCAGCGAGATGATCCGCGGCGCCGAGCGGCAGGCGGCGGCGGCCGGTTACACCCTGCTGCTGGCCGACACCGACGAGTCGGCCGAGGTCGAGGCCGTCCACCTCGACCGGCTGGCGCGCATGGTCGACGGCCTGGTCATCGGCACGCCGCGGCTGCCCGACGACACGATCCTCGGCTTCGCCGGCAGGTACCCGCTCGTCCTGGTCAACCGGGTGGTGCCGGGCGTGCCGCACGTCGTCATCGACACACCCGGCGGAATGAGCCAGGCCTGCGAGCACTTCGCCTCGCTCGGCCACCGCGACATCGCATACCTGGCGGGCCCGCGCGCCTCCTGGGCCGATCGGAGCCGATGGCGCGCCCTGCAATCGGCGAGCCGCCGCCTCGGCCTGACCATGACCCGCCTCGGCCCGTTCGCCCCGACCGTTGCCGGCGGCGTGGCCGCGGCGGAGGCGGTCGTGGTCAGCGGCGCAAGCGCAGTCGTCGCCTTCAACGACCTGCTCGCCATCGGCACGATCCGGCGGCTCATGGCTCGAAACATCAAGGTGCCCGACGACGTCAGCGTGCTCGGCTGCGACGACATCTTCGGCGCCGAGTTCTGCCATCCTGCCCTGACCACGCTGGCCGCGCCGATCCAGGACGCCGGGCGCGCCGCCGTCGACCTGCTGCTCGGCACGCTGGCCGGATCAAGCCAGGCCTCGCGGCAGCGAGCCGTCTTCCCGACGCACCTCGTGGTGCGCGAGTCCACCGGGCCGCCACCGCGCGGCGGCGAGGGCCGCGGGCGGAAACCCCGCCGCGACACGGCGTGAACACAGCCGCACCGACCACCTTGATCATCTCTGCCGAACAGGCCACTGATCGCGGCTGCACCAGAGATGATCACGGGTGCAGAGTCGGTACGCCCATCCGGTCCACAGAGGACAGTGACCGATCACCGGCTGACGTCTCGCGGCAAGTCTCGCCAACCTGTCGGCCGCGCGCCACTGGCGCGAACCGGGCTGAACCCAGATCTGGCTGGCGCCACAGCCGATCGATACGGTCGGCTCGGGACCCGGAGACGGGTCCCGTCGTTCGCCGGAAGCAAGCCGGATCTCGTTAATTCAGTAGGGGAAACGCGTATGTCTCGATGGGTGGCGATCGCACTCGCCCCGTTGACGTTGGTGGGCATGTCGCTCGGGGCGGCAGCCCACGCCGGGGCATCGCCGGCACCATCGAGCACCGTGCGCCCGGTCCACACGGCCGCGAGCTCGCAGCTCGGCCCGGCCAACGGCACGTCCTACCGACCCGCCGGCTGCAACAAAGCGACTGCTACGCCAGCAGGCGGCAAGAGCCTCGTCGCGCAGTGCTTCGCGCTTGGCCTGACGAACGCCGCAGGCGCGCTGGCCGTCAGCGCCGACGGCCCGCCGGCCACGGCGCTCGGCCCGGCTCAGATCCAGGCGGCCTACAACCTGCCCCAAACCGGCGCGGGCATGACCGTGGCGGTGGTCGACGCCGGCGGTTATGCCCTTGCCGAGTCCGATCTGGCGGTCTTTCGCGACTACTACGGACTGCCCGCATGTACCACAGCCAATGGCTGCTTCACCAAGGTCGACCAGAACGGCGGCACCAACTACCCATCTGAAGACTCCGGCTGGTCGGTCGAGACCGCCCTGGACCTCGACGCCGTCTCATCGGCCTGCCCGGCCTGCCACATCCTGTTGGTCGAAGGCAACACGGCCAGCCTCGACGACCTGGGCACCGCGGCCGACACGGCCGCCGGCCGGGGCGTGGTCGCGATCTCCAACTCCTACGGCGTGCCCGGCGAGGACGGCAGCGAACTCAGCGCCGACCACTACTACGACCACAAGGGCGTCGCCGTCACCGCGTCGACCGGCGACACCGGCAACGTCACCAACTGGCCGGCGGCGAGCCCTGACGTGATCGCCGTGGGCGGTACGACGCTGACTGCGGACAGTTCGCCTCGTGGCTGGGCCGAAGCCGCGTGGGCGGGCGGCGGGTCGGGCTGCTCGCCGTACGAGCCGCGCCCCGACTACCAGACGGGCATCGACACCAACTGCCCTGACAACAAGGCGATCGCTGACCTCTCAGCGGACGCTGACCCGGCGACCGGCCTCGGTATCTACAACACGTCCGGGGCGGGCGGTTGGGCGCAGTACGGCGGCACGTCACTCTCGGCTCCGCTGGTCGCCGCGATGTACGCCCTGGCGGGTCCACCGGCCGCCGGCACCTACCCGGTGAGCTACCCCTACGACGACCCGGCCCGATCCGGCGACGTCAACGACGTGACCTCGGGATCCAACGGCACGTGCGGCAACGTCCTGTGCACCGCTTCGCCGGGATGGGACGGCCCGACCGGCCTCGGCACCCCGAACGGCATCGGCGCCCTGTCGAACGGCCCGCATGGCGAGATCGCCGGAACGGTCACCGACTCCGTCCGCCGCCGGCCGCTCAACGGTGTCACGGTCACGGCGACGGACGCCGCCGGGCACAGCTACAGCGCGACCTCCGACGAACACGGCAGCTACACCCTCGCGGCCGGCGCCGGCACGTACGCCGTGACGGCGACCGACTTCGGATACACGCCGATCACGCGCGGCGGCGTGGTCGTGACCACGAACCAACCGGTCTCGGAGAACTTCGCGTTGACGCCGATTCCCACGCGCACCCTGTCCGGCACGGTCACCGACGGTTCCGGGCACGGCTGGCCGCTCTACGCCAAGATCACGATCGCGGGCGATCCGCGCGGCCCGGTCTACACCGACCCGGCCGGCGGCCACTACCGCGTCGACCTGCCGACCGGCGCGACCTACACGTTGCATGTGGTCGCCGCCGGAGCGCCCGGCTACACCAGCCAGGACGTGCAGGTGACGTTGGGCAACGCAGCGTCGGGTGTCCGACAGGACGTCCGGCTCCCGGTCGCCGCCGACCGGTGCACCGCACCCGGATACGCCTTTGATTACAGCGGAATAGGCACCGGTTTCGAGGGATGGTCCGGCAAGACGCCCCAGGACGGCTGGACCATCGGCGACAACTACGGCCAGGGCCAGACCTGGGCGTTCGACGATCCGGGAAAGCACGGCAACCTGACCGGCGACACGGGCAACTTCGCGATCGTCGACTCCGGCCTGTACGGGTACGGCGTGCAGAGCACCACCCTGACCACGCCCGTGGTCGACCTGTCCGGCGTGAGCGCCCCGGAGATCGGGTTCGACGCCGACTACGTGCTGATGTTCAACTGGTCGACCCTGAGCGTCTCGCTGAGCCTGGACGGCGGCTCGACGTGGACGAACGTGTGGCGGCGCTTCAGCCCGAACCTCAACGGTCACGTCGACATCCCGATCCCGCAGGCCGCCGGGAAGTCGTCGGTCAAGGTGCAGTTCCAATACAACGGGCACTGGCACGGCTGGTGGGAGCTCGACAACGCATTCGTCGGCACCAGATCGTGTGACGCGGTGCCGGGCGGCCTGGTGGACGGCGTGGTGCGTGACGCCAACACCGGCCGCGGCCTCGTCGGCGCCACGGTGACGGGCGCCGGCGCCGCGGCCACGTCGATCGCGACACCGGACGACCCGAAGATGCCGGACGGCTTCTACGCGCTGTTCAGCCCGCACACCGGCCAGACGTCGGTGACGGCCGGCGATGCCAAGTACGCGGCAGCGCACAGCACGGTTCGCGTCCAGGCCGACGACAACGTCACCAGGAACTGGAGCCTTGACGCCGGGCACCTCACGGTCAAGCCAGGTGCGATCACCTCCTCGGTCACGCTCGGCCAGGCCGACACCGTGCCGGTCACGTTCCGCAACGACGGCACGGCAAGCCTGCACGTCGATCTCAGCGAACGCGACGGCGGCGTCACGCCTGCGCAGCACGCGGTGGGTCACGGCGCGCCGCTTCGACGCGTCAAGGCCGACGTCACCACGCATGCCCTGGCCGGCAACGCGGCAAGCTCCACGACCGGACCACCCAGCCCGGCCGATGGGCCGTGGACGAGCATCGCCGACCATCCGGGCACCACCATGGACAACGTCGTCGCGTACAACAATGGCCTTGCCTACTCGGTCGCGGGTGTCGTCGACGGCGCCGTCAGCGGCGCGGGTAACGCCTTCGACCCGGCGACGCAGTCGTGGACGCCGATCGCGCCGATGCCCGATCAACTCGAGGCCGCGCAGGGCACCTTCGTGAAGGGCAAGCTCTACGTCACCGGCGGCTGGAACTCAGCGGGCGACGACGTGGCATCGACCTACGCCTACGACCCCGCGCTCGACGCATGGTCCAAGCTCGCCGACCTGCCGATCGCGGTCAGCGGCGGCGGTGCCGCCTCGCTCGACGGGCAGCTCTACGTCGTCGGCGGATGTACGAGCGCCGCCTGCGTGCCCGCCTCGGCTGCCGTGTACAGCTACGACCCGGCTGCAGATACGTGGACGCGCCACGCCGACTACCCCAGGGCGTTGTCGTTCCTCAGCTGCGCCGGGCTCGCCGGCCACCTCGTGTGCGCCGGTGGCAGCGATCCGGAGACCGGCGCCAGCGTCGCCGACACCGAAAGCTACGACCCCGCATCCGACACCTGGACCCAGGTCGCCGACCTGCCGTACCGCAGCTGGGGCGCCGCGTACGCCGGCGCGAACGGCCGGCTGCAGGTCGTCGGCGGCGTGGCCAACGACCTCATCACCAACCAGGGCGAGCAGTACGACCCGTCGTCGGATACGTGGACCGCGCTGCCGAACGCCAACACGTCCGTCTACCGCGGCGGCGGATCGTGCGGCCTGTACGTCGTCGGGGGTGCCGGCGGCAGCTTCCAGGCGACGGCAGCGGCCGAGACCCTGCCCCACTTCGACGACTGCACCGGGCCCACTGACGTTCCGTGGCTCGCCGAAAGCCCGTCATCCTTCGACATCGCACCGGGGCAGAGCCGCACCGTCCGGGTCCGGGTCGACTCGTCGAGCTTCACCCAGCCGGGCGACGCATCGGCCCGCCTGGCGATCACCACCGACACGCCGTACGACGTGCAGCCGCTCGGCGTCACGCTGCAGGTCAAGCCCCCGCGGAGCGGTTCCTGATCGACGAGCGATCCGAACGACCATCGACACAATCGGCGTGTTGATCAGGAAGGCCAGCCGCCCGACCGACCTCGCGCAGTCTCGGACGCCTTGATCATCTCTGCCGAACGGGCCACTGACCGCGGCTGCACCAGAGATGATCACGGGTGCGGAGTCGGTGCGCCCATCTGGCCCACAAAGGACAGTGCCGCTGGCCCCGAACCGGCAGCCGCGGCTATTGACGCAATCGGTACCTACTGACGAGACTCACCTTTCGTAGGCCTTTCCGGCAGTTCGTCGGGGTGCTGCCAATGCGGGCAAGGCCGTCAACATGGCCTCGGTACCGAGGAGTGGCGATGCGGCGGATTTCCGGCTCGAGACGGCTCACTGCGACCGCGGTCGCCGCGCTGGTCGGCGCTCTGGCGATGCCCGCCATGTGGGCGGGCACCGCGTCGGCGGGCCCGGCGTCGGCACAGCCTGGCGCGCCGCACTCGCACACGGTGCTCGACGGTGCGGCCCGATTCCAGGTGCTGACGCCGACGCTCGTCCGGCTGGAGTACGCGGCCGACGGCCATTTCGAGGACGGCGCGACGTTCAACGTGATCGACCGCGATCTGCCGGTGCCGAAGTTCCGCACCAGCAAGGACGCCGGCTGGCTCGTCATGACGACGGACCGGTTGACCCTGCGGTATCGCGAGGGTTCCGGACCCTTCAGCGCCACGAACACCTCGGTCACACTCAGCGTGGCGGGCAAGTCCGTCACCGCGCGCCCGTCCTGGCCGCAGGCCCCGGGCCAGTGCGCGTTCGCGACCCGGTGCGAGGCGGAGGACGGCCGGGCCAACGGCGGCGAGAGTGTCAACTACGACCACACCGGCTTCACCGGCCGAGGGTTCGCGGCCGACTACGGCCAGGTGAGCGCCTCGGACGCGTGGACGGTCACCGGCGTCCCGTCTGCCGGCGACTACACGCTGCAGGTGCGTTATGCCAATGGCGGCACGGTGAGCCGCACGTTGACCACGTCGGTGAACGGAGCGCCGGCCGGGCAGGTGACGTTCCCGCCAACCGCGAACTGGGACACCTGGGGGGTCACGTCGATCCCGGTACACCTCGCGGCAGGAACGAACACCGTCACCACCACCTGCGCGTCCGGCGACGGATGCAACGTCAACGTCGACAGCGTCGCGCTCACGGCGACCGGCGCTGGCTATCCGACGACGAGCACGACCGCCGGCCCACCGGCGAACGAGCCCGGACAGCTCGGCGGCTGGACGCGCGGCCTGGACGCCTACACGAACCAGGCGGGCACGGACGTCAGCGCCTACCAGCTGCACCCCGGCATCCTGAACCGTCAGGGTTGGTCACTGCTCGACGACACGTACACCGCCCTACGCACGAGCGGCGGATGGGCGACACCGCGGCCGCCGCACACCGGCGCGTACCAGGACGGCTACCTGTTCGGATACGGCCACGATTACCAGCAGGCACTGGAAGATCTGCGCGCGATCACCGGACCGGCCGACATGCTTCCGGAGTCGGCATTCGGCGTGTGGTTCTCCGAGTACAACGCCTTCACGGCCGATGAGTACGAGAACGAACTGATCCCGGCGTTCGAGCAGAACAACGTGCCACTCGACAACCTCGTCGTCGACACCGACTGGAAATCGCCGCAGCAGTGGGACGGCTGGAACTGGAATCCGAACCTGTTCCCGGACCCGCAAGCGTTTCTCGACTGGGCCAAACAGCATCACCTGAACGTCACGCTCAACGTGCACGCGGGTATGGACGCCAGCGACCCGAAGTTCGCGCAGGCGCAACAGACCGCCGGCGGAGCCCTGCAGCGGGCGGCGCAGTGCTTCTCGCCGACGTGCTACCGCTTCGACTGGAGCGATCCGGCCCAGGCGAAGGCGTGGTTCGACCTGCACCATCCATTCGAGCAGCAAGGCGTGGGGCAGTGGTGGCTCGACTGGTGCTGTACGGACAGTTTCGTCGGTATGCAAGGGCTCACGCCCGACAGCTGGATCAACGAGCAGTACGCGAAGGACCTTGACGCGACCGGCAAACGCGGGTTCAACCTCGCCCGCATCGGCGCGTCGTTCGAGGACTATCGCAGCGACCCGGCATCAGGTCCATGGGGCGAGCACCGCACCACCGTGCACTTCACCGGCGACACCGACCCGACCTGGCGGACGCTCGCCTACGCCGCCGCGCTCAATCCCGCCGAGTCGAGCATCGGCGAGCCCTATGTCAGCAACGACATCGGCAGCTTCAAGGGCAAGCACCTGCCCGACGACCTCTACGCGCGCTGGGTTCAGCTCGGCACGTTCTCACCGATCCTGCGCCTGCACTCCGACCACGGCGATCGGCTGCCGTGGCAGTACGGCGCCGCCCGCGATCCCGCGGCCGATGCGCTTCGGCTGCGCGAGGCGCTGCTGCCGTACACGTACACGCTCGGCTGGCAGGCGCATCAAACCGGCCTACCGATGACCCGCCCGCTCTACCTCGACTACCCCGATCTCGACGCCGCGTACAACCAGCCCGACGAATACCTTTACGGACCGGACGTTCTGGTCGCCCCGGTCGTCTCGCCCGGCAACGTGGCGACCCAGCACGTCTGGTTCCCACCCGGGCGCTGGGTGGACTACTTCACCGGTGCGACATACACCGGACCGTCGGACGCCGATCTCCAGGTACCGCTGAACCGGATGCCCGTGTTCGTCAAGGCGGGCGGGATCCTTCCCGAGCAACCCGGCCAGTCGCATGTGAACGCCAACCCGTCGACGCCGCTGAATCTGAAGATCTACTCCGGCTCCTCCGGGCAGTTCAGCCTCTACCACGACGCGGGCGAGGGATCCGGCTACGCGCAGACGCCGATCACGTATCAGGAAGGCGGTAGCTCGCACGTCACGATCGGCGCCGATGCCGGGCACTACCCTGGGCAATTGTCCAGCCGCTCCTACACCGTCGATCTGGTCGACGTCACCGCTCCGCATCAGGTCAGCCTCGACGATCAGACCCTTCCGCGGGCGAATCCCGAAGGCACCGGGCCCGGTTGGTGGTACGACACCACCGCTGCGACGCTGCACATCAGAACCCAACCGCTGGCAACCAGCCACGCCCACACGATCGTGCAGGCGGGTGGCCATCCAGTCGATCGGGCGCAGTCGGCCGCAGTGGCCTTGACGCTCGACCCCGCCACTCCCGTCACGTTGGCGGCCGGTGCGTCGACCACGGTGCACGCGACGGTCGCCAACTCCGGTCCTGGCGCGATCGACAACGCCGAGGTGGAATTGAGGGCGCCGGACGGCTGGACGGTCACCCCGCCGGCACCGCAGTCGGCCGGCACGGTCGCCGCGGGAGCGTCCAGCACCACGACCTGGACCGTCACGGCACCGGCCGGCGGCGGCACGGCCAACCTCGAAGCGCTCGCGACCTACACCGACGCTGCCACCGGAGCGCCCGGGCGCGTGACGACGTACGAGGGGCCACCGGCCAACCTGCCGCCGGTCATCACGTCGCTGGACCCCTCCAGTGCGGCCGCCGGTCAGCAGGTGACGATCCATGGCACCAACTTCGGCGCGACGCAGTCGGACCCGAATCAGGACTACATCTTCTTCGTCGACGGCGACACGAGCTGGGGCGCACCTTTCGACGGAGCGACCTTCCAGCTCGACAGCTGGTCCGACACGGCGATCACGTTCACCGTCCCGACTCCCAGTGGGCCCGGCGGCATCTGGCATGTCACGCCGGGCACGACCGCCACGGTTACCGTCAACACCTCGGCCGGCGCCTCCAACACGGTGCCCCTACCGATCACCGGCTGACTTCTCGCGGCACCGCGGAAGGTGACGCTCGCAACGAGCGTCAACAACGTTGCGGATCGCTGCGCCGCGGCGATGAACGCAACCTGGGCTCCGGCCTCAACACCTACGCCGCGCCCGCCGGCGCCCGGATCAAGGGGCCGTGATCATCTCTGCCGAACGGGCCACTGATCGCCACTGATCGCGGCTGCACCAGAGATGATCACGGGTGCAGAGTGGGTGCAGCTGACTCCAGACGCGGAGATGGCCGCATCCGGTCAACCTGTGGCGGTTACTGGATAGCGCTTGCCCAATCGCCGTTGACCCTGTGCGGAACCGCTGCTAACTTCGCGGGAAAACCTTTGCAGAGGCGTGCCCATGCCCCGATCACTGAGTCGTCGCGACACCTTCAAACTCGGCGTGGCCGCAGCCGCCATCACGCCCTTCGCCGTCGGGGGCGGCTCGGCGCACGCCGACCCGGTCCACCCGCCCGGGCACCCGAGCTGGCCCACCCGCGTCTTCGACGTCACCGACTACGGCGCGCGAGGAGACGGCACCACAATCGACTCCGATGCGATCAACGCGGCCATCGAGGCCGCCGCGACGACGGCCGACAAGGGTGCCACTGGCGGTCGCGGGCCCGGGGGCACCGTCTACTTTCCCGCCGGCACGTATGCCAGCTTCTCGATCCGGCTGAAGAGCAACGTCGGCCTCTACTTCGCGCCCGGCGCCACCCTGCTCGCGGCAACGCCCGCGAACGGCAAGGGCTACGACCCGGCCGAGCCTGGTGCCGGCAACAACTTCCAGGACTTCGGGCACAGCCACTGGCACAACAGCCTGATCTGGGGCGAGGGCCTGCAGAACGTCTCGATCACCGGTCCGGGAGTCATCGACGGGCAGGGGCTGGGCACGAACGACTCCCCCGCCACCGGCGCCGGCAACAAGGCGATTGCCCTGAAGCTGTGCCGCAACGTTGTCATCAGCGACCTCACCATGCTCAACGGCGGGCACTTCTGCATCCTCGCCACCGGCGTCGACAACCTGCGCATCGACGGCCTGCTGATCGACACCAACCGCGACGGTATGGACATCGACTGCTGCCGCAACGTCCGCCTCTCCAACTGCACGGTGAACTCGCTCAACGACGACGCGATCGTCTTCAAGAGCAGTTACGCGCTCGGCTACGCCCGCGACGTGGTGGACGTGACGGTGACGAACTGCCTGGTGAGCGGCTACGACATCGGTTCCGTCGCCGACGGCACGTACACGCGCAACACCCCCCTCGCCAACGACAAGGAACCGCCGACCGGACGCATCAAGTGCGGCACCGAGTCCGACGGCGGCTTCAAGAACATCACCATCTCCAACGTCGTCTTCGATCGCTGCCGCGGCATCGCCCTGGAGACGGTGGACGGGGGCCTGATCGAGGACGTCACGATCAGCAACATCACGATGCGCGACACCTCGAATCCGCCGATATTCCTGCGGATCGGCGCCCGACTGCGCGGACCGGCCGGGATCACCGTCGGCGGCATCCGCCGGGTGAACATCAGCGATCTGGTTGTGCACAACGCTGACTTGCGAATGCCGGTGATCATCGCCGGCATCCCGGGCCACCGGATCGAGGACGTCACGCTGAACAACGTGCGCATCGAGTACGGCGGCGGGCTCACGCTGCAGGACGCGATTGAGCAGACGCCGAAGTACGTCAACACATTCTTCGTGCCGTCCACCGGACCGCGTCCGGATCCATACGCCGGCGTACCGGAGCGCGAGGCGAACTACCCGGAGCCGTGCATATTCGGCGTGCTGCCCGCGTACGGCTTCTACATCCGGCATGCCACCGGCATCGAGATGAACAACGTCCGGGTCAGCTTCATCGACGACGACACCCGCCCGGCGTTCGTGTTCGACGACGTGATCGGCGCCGACTTCCACCACGGCAAGGCCGAGACCACGCAGGGAGCGCCCACGTTCGTGCTGCGCAACGTGGCCGACTTCACCACGTGGGACCTGGCTCCGCCTGTGGGCGAGGTGCATTTCGACAGCGTGACGAGCAAGGAGCTCTGACCTCGATGAAAACGGCGCTCACCCTGCTCGGCGCTCTGCTCGCCGCCGTGCTCGCCGGTGGCGTTCTCGCTGCGCCGGCTGGCGCCGCCCCCGCGCGCTACCTGTCCACCGGCACTGTCGTCGTCGCGAAGTCCGATGCGTCCGGCACGATCAATACCGTCGGCACATCGACGATCACCGTGGCCCCTGGCGCGACCGTGCAGCAGGTACAGGCGCAACTCGTCGCCAAGGACCGCTCGAAGCAGGACCGCGTCTTTCTCGACGCGAGCGGCGACGAGAAGCAGCATGGCGCCGTCGCGAGCGGCGACCAGTTGCGCGTCACGTCGGCGGACGGGCAGCACGCGTACACCTACACCTTCGCCGTCCACGACCCGAACACGCGCGCCAAGGACGGCGTCTACTGGAACGCAGACCGGTACGACCAGGTGGACGGCACGGTCAATGCGAACACCCCGGTGTTCGTCGATCGGCACTGCGACATCACCGATCCGAAGTACGCGTCGCTGGTGCGGCAGGTCGTCGACGGCGCGGGGTCGAGCCCGCAGTTCACGGTCTGGTACTACGGCGACGCGATCAACGCCGCGATCGCCGACTGCAGCGCACAGGGCGGCGGCATCGTCGCTGTGCCGGCCGCCGGTTCACGCAACGGTGACGGCAGCTACTACTCCGGCGCGATCACGTTGCGCAGCGGTGTCGACCTGGACATCGCGGCGGGCGCGACCGTCAAGTTCGTGCGCGACCCGAGCAACGCGTTCTACCCGGTCGTCTTGACCAGCCGCGAGGGCACTGACCTGTACAACTACTCGCCGCCCGTGTACGCACTGGGTCAGCACGACATCGCGATCACCGGCGCCGGCACGCTGGACGCGCAGGACAACGTCTCGCACTGGCAGTTGCCCGAGCCACTGCCGGGCGCGCCGACTGGCACCAACACCGTGCTCAACACCATGAACTACGAGGACGTGCCGGTCGACGAACGCATCTTCAGCGACGACGGGCACCTGCCGGCGAGCGTCCCGACATTCGACGGCCATACCGTGCGGTACGTACCGCCGCCGGCGAATGCCATCCCTTACGCGAGCACGTTCACGCCGAACTTCATCGAGTTCAACCACAGCACGAACATCCTCGTCGAGGGCGTGCACGTGCGGAACACGATCTTCTGGCAGGTTCATCCGCTGAACTCGCAGAACGTCCTGATCCGCGACGTCGACATCGCCGACACCGCGCACCACACCGACGACGGCATCGACCCGGAATCGTGCGACGACGTGGTGATCGAACGGAGCCAGATCACCGCTCTCGACGACGGCATCGCGATCAAGTCCGGCCGCAACGTCGACGGCCGAACGCACCGCCAACCCAGTCAGAACCTCATCATCCGCGGCGACACCTTCAACAACCCGAACGGCGGATCGGCCAGCATCTCGATCGGCAGCGAGATGTCCGGCGGCGTGCGGAACGTCTTTGCCGAGAACAATGTTTCCGGCGGCGCCGGTACCGCGTACGTGCTGAAGATCAAGACGAACTCCTATCGCGGCGGCGTTGTGCAGGGGATCTACGTGCGCAACAGCATCGTCACACAGACGATTCGCGGCATCGCCAACTTCGACACGAACTATTCGGAGAGCGTCCGGTTCCCGAATGCCGACGTGTTCAACCCGACCATCAGGGGTATCTACTTCGACAATGTGAACGCCGCGCCGAGCGTGTCGACCACCTTCCCCGCATTCGTCGTCTCGAGCAGCGTCTCCCGCTCGCCCACTGCGAACGTCTACTACCGCGACTCCGTCTTCTTCACGACCGCGACGTTCGAGTCAGCGTTCAGCCGTTCCTCCAACAGGTTCTTCGCGAACCTGGTCATCCAGAACGTCACGTTCGTCAATCCGGCCACCCAGGCGCGCACCGTGTACAACGCAGCCTCGCCGCGCCTGCTCGATCAGACGACTGCCAGCGGCGGCGGCACCGTCTCCTTGCGTGCCGACGCACTCAACGCAGTGCCGCAGCACACGTTCACCCTGACTGGCCGAGCCGAGCCGGGCGTTGAGGTAAGTGCTTTCCTGGATCGCGATCCCAACCCGGTGCCGGTGAGCGTCGAGCCCGACGGGTCGTTCACGACCGCACCGATCACCCTCGACAACGAGCAGTACTGGTATATCGATCGGCACTACGTCGCCATCAATCTCAACCGCGGCCTCGACATCAATACCGTCGTCTACCAGGTCGCCGCACCGTGACGGACGAACCGGCCTGGCGCGCGGCCGAACGAGAGCAGGGCGGTCGCTGCCCAGCGGTACCAGGTTGGCTTCCTTGCCGGCGTGGCGAGATAGGCGGGCGCGGGCGTCTTCCTTAGCGGAGGCGTCGGGCGCAGATCCCTGCCCGGTTGACGATCATCGGACGAGACCTGCAACGCCCGGCGCGGCGCCGCCAGCCGTCCGGCATCCGAGGACAGAACGGCGCGGCGAATGGGGAGGGGTGCCTCTCTGCGCTTGAGGGTGGAAGTTGCCGTGAGGTTCAAGCCTGGACAGACTGCTGGCAGCAGCCGGCAGTTTCGGGCACCAAAGCGCCGCCGACTAGATTCCGAGATCAACAAGCAGACGAGGCTGCCACTGCCCCACGGGGCTGGGTCAGAACGGGGGTGGGTCGGGGGCGGCTTCTGCGGTCTTCGTTTGACTGGAGTCCACGGGTAGGTCGGGTGGTCGTGTTTCGTAGTGGTGTCTGCTCGGGCTGGTCCAGCGGTAGCTGCCGTTGGTCTGGCGGTTGAGCGTCCAGCCGGTCTCGTGTTTGAGTCGGTGGTGCCGCCGGCACAGGGCTGCCAGGTTCTCCTGCTTGGTTGATCCGCCTTTGTTGTAGGGGATGCGGTGGTCGATGTCGCAGCGGGCGGCGTTGCGTGAGCATCCTGGGAATGCGCAGGTCTGGTCGCGGGCGATGACGTAGTCGGTGAGGTCTTTCGGGGGTCGGTAGGTGGTGTGTCCGTAGTCGAGCAGCGTGTTGGTGGCGGGGTCGGTGAGCAGCCGTCGCCATGTACCGGTGTCGTCGGCGGCGAGCCGGCGCGCGACGGATGCGGGGATGGGTCCGTGCCCGGCGAGTTCGCCGGGCTGCTCGTCCAGGCCGAGCAGGGTCGACGCGGCGACCGTCACGTGGATCGAGGGCTGCATGCCCTGCGCCTTCGGCAGCAGCGGATCGTGCAACGCCGCGACGCCGAGGTCGACCAGGGCGTCGGCGCGGCGCTGATCGGCGGTGCGCGGATCAGTGGCGGAGGTGACCGACGCGAGCGCATCCACCGCGGTCATGATCGCGGCGGCACCTTCGGCGGGCAGTAGCGCCCACAGTTCGGCCATGCCGTCCTCGCGCGGGGAGACGCACACCCGGCGTTCGGTCATCGCCTGGGCGCGTTGTTGTTCGACCCGGGCCGGGTTCAGGGCATGTACGGCGCGGCGCAGCGAGCGTTTGAACTCGGCCAGCGTCTGCGCACCGGCACGGCGCAGCACCCGGTCCTGCACGGCGACCGCGGTCTCGTCGTCCAGTCCGTAGGTGGCTTCGGCGAGGGTCATCGCGTGCAGGTAGCTGATCCGGCCCCGGCGTAACGCCCGCCCCGTCGCCGCCAACGTCCCAGCCAAGACTTCCGCAACGGCGAGGCGCCGTTGCGCGGTCACCGCCGACAGCCGCAGCGCACAGCCGACCTCTTCACGCACCCACCGATCCTCGGACGTGTCATCAGCGGCCATTGCGGCCAGTACCCGCTGCTGCATCCCGGAAAGCCACGCCAGGTGCCGTTCCAACGCGACCAGCGCATCGACCCGCCCACCAGGCGACAACACAGCCGGATCGAGCACCGACAACGCCCCAATCGCATCCGGACCCGGCGCCTGCCCAGCGAGCCAGGCCGCAGCCTGGTCGGGATCATCGGTGATCTCCGCGAGACTCAACGGCGGCGGCGCGGTGGGCGGCTGCCACTCGTCGACCTCGAACATGCGTACGAGCCTACTGGATCATGAACTCGCTCGTCGAGGCAGAATCCCTATATCTAGCAGGCGGAATTTCTGCTGACGGCGAAATCGTGAGGGGCAGCACGGCGAGCAAGGTGGCAGAGGCGAGCAAGGCGGCAGGGCGCGACACGGCGCGGCCGGCGGGACGGCAGGGCACGCGAAACCGCGCGGCATGCAGGACGCCAGAGCACGCAAGAGGGCAGCGCGCGCAAGGCGCCAGGGCACGTAAGCGGGCGGGCACGCAAGAGGGCAGCGCGCGCGAAGGCAGGGTGCGCGAGACGGCAGGGCACGCGAGACGGCAGGGCACGCGAGACGGCAGGGCACGCGAGACGGCAGGGCACGCAAGGCCGCACGGCGAGCGCAAGATCGAAAGCTAGCGCCCCGACAACACGCACGACCCAGGTCGAATTCGCCAACGCTTAGTCCGAACCAGCCTCAGACGAGTTACGCCGAAGATAGGCAACCGAGCACCGGACGCCGGACGCCGGACGCCGGATAGAACCACGGAACTGCCTTACCTAGTAGTCCTTTCCGCACAGCGAGCCCCATCCACGAAGATCTGGGAATCGTGACGTCGTGGATGGATTTCCTCCGCCGCGATCGGCTCCAGGTCGCAACACCTAATCGGCCGCGGGCGTGGCGCTGATCGTGGCCGGCCGCCCTGATCCGGCGACGTTGTCGGCCGTGACCTGGAAGGTGTAGCGCGTGCCGTTCGTCAGCCCGCCGACGACGGCGTAGAGGCCGTCGCCGCTGCCGGCCCACAGGTAGTCGTGGCCGGTGACGTGGATGGGCATGAGGCCCGCCGCGGTGATCGTGTAACCGATGATCGGCGTGATGCCGGGCGACGCGGGTGGCGTGAAGTGCAGGCTCACCGCCCCGTCGCCGACGTGGGCGCTCAGCGAAGTCGGCGCGCCAGGCGTGGGCAACGAGGATGACACGGTCGAGCCGGGCGTCACGCCGACAGCGGCGAGCGCCTGCGCCGACAGGCTCGACCCGGATCCGTCGATGTTGCCGACGTCCGTGCTCGTGTCGTCGGTGATGCCGACGTTGTCGTACGCGCCGGACAGATCAAGCGGCGTCGTCCCGATCGTCATCGCGAATACGTGCAACGCGGCGGACGACGAGACGGGCGCGCTGATGTTCGGAAGTACCACAGCGGACACCTGCTTGCCCGGGTCCAGGTCGATCCCCGCGTAGTACATGGTCACCTGGTGGGTCTGCTGCGTGTTGGCCGGCCGGTTGCGGTACGTCATCGTGAACGCGACGTTGCTGCCGGCCGGAGGTGTGGAGAACCAGTCCGGAGCGGTCAGCGCGAACGGCTGCGTCGTGCCGTCTGCGTACTGGATCTGCCCGGTGCCGGTGGCCGGCCCGTGCGTACCCGTCATGAGGAAGCCCAGAACACTGCCGGACGCACCGCCGGCGGGAAGAGTCTGGCCGCCGGCCGTGACGTTGTCCGGCTGGCCGGCGGCGACGGACGGCCATCGAAGCGAGGTCGCCGACGTCGCGATAGCGGTGGGGGTGATCGACGCAGTCGGCAGCGACGGCGCGCTGACACCGCGATCGTTGCGGGCGGCCACGGTGAACGTGTACGAAGTGCCGTTCGACAATCCGTCGAGCGCCACATAGCCGAGGCGAGCGAAGTCGCCGGCGGAAATGGTCGCTGTCCGGCCGCCCGGCGACGCCGTCACCGTGTACGACGTGACCGCTTCGCCGTTGTCGACGAAGGTCGGGTTCCAGGCCACATACGCCGTACTGTCCGCGGCGAAGGCGGTGGCCTGCGTCGGCGCGTCCGGCACGGCCATCCCGAACTGCGAGGACAGGATGTGACGGAACTGCGGCTCGAGACCGGCACTGTCCACAATGGACGGTGGCGCCTCTGCGGCCGACGCGATGACGTGGTTGTTCGAGACGGTCGTGTTGTTCGACGACGAGTCACCGTCGCCCTGCCACCAGTAGTTGTCGCTGACGAGCAGCGGGTCCTGCCCGGTGTGGCCGGGACGGTAGTCGGTGTGCCGCGACCCCCAGTCGTTGGAGACGTTGCCGACGAGGACGTTGCCACTAGCCGTCCAGTACGTGCAGCCGTTGTCGCAGTACACGGCATGCCCGTTGTCGAGCGTGTTGGTGATGACGTTGCCGGTGAGGTGCTCGCCGTCGTCGAGGGACGTGCCGGTGATGCCCTGCGTGTAGATGGCACCGCCGTCGGCGAGTACTTGCATCGCGTGGTCGATGACATTGTCGGAGACGGTGTTGTTGTTCGAGTAGTTCGGCGTCGCCTCGACCTCGATCTTGTCCGGCCAGCCGCCCCAGCCGAGCGAGATCGCGGTGTACGCGGTGTGGTCGATCTGGTTGTGCGTGATCAGGGTGTGCTCGGCGTAGCCGACGTCGATCGCGACGCCGCCGTGGTATTCGACCGGCAGGCTGTACAGGTGGTTGTCGCTCACCTGGACATTGCTGGTGTGGTCGGCCTGGGTCGGCGGCAACGGCATGTCGACCCCGCCGATCGAAAGGCCGTTGCCGGAGATGTCGGTGAACACGCTGCCCTTGACGACTGCGTCCTGCGACCCGTCGCCGAGGTCGAGGCCAGCCGCGCCCAGATGCACGAACGCGTCGTCCAGGAACTGGATGCCCGTGTCGTAGCTGAAGCTGACGTTGCCCGGTTCCTTCGTCCAGTTGCCGAACGGGCAGGTGCCGCCGTCGATGAACTGGCAAAGCCCCTGCGTGGCATAGGCATTCGGGCCGGTCATGGTGTAGTTGGCCTGGACCTCGGAGAAACCCTCGCTAGTGCTGGGCGTAAGCCAGGTGGCGTAGGAGAACTGGATGCCGTCGAAGACGATGTTGCGTACGCCGTTGCCTTCGACGAGCTTCTGCAGCACCGGCGCCTCGACGTCCGCGGTGCGCAGGTTCTCGGTGACGCGCGGGATGTAGTAGACCGTGTCGCTCGAGCGGTCGAGATACCACTCGCTGGGCTGGTCGAGCAGTTCGTAGGCATTGTCGACGTACGCGGGGATCGACCCGTTGCCGAGGTTGCCGTTGTGCACGAGGTTGTAGCTGCGGCCCGATCCGTCGGTGCGCTGGATGCGCTTCGTCGAGTTGTCCCAGCACGGCTGAGCCATCGTGATCGTCGTCCCCGAGATTGATCCGACCGGGCAGCGCGGGTCGGTCCACGCGCCCTCGCCGCCGGTGTGCAGCGACCAGTACGGGGCGCCGCCGGTGTAGACGAACTCGAGGTCGCCCGGGTTGCGCCAGCTCGCCATCACGTCGGAACTCGCGGTGTAGCCGGTGTCGGTCTTGGTCAGGTGCACCGGCAGCGGGCCGGCAGCGCGTTGCGCCCGCACGCCGTTGACGTAGAGCTGGCGGGTCTGCAGCCCGGCCGGGGCGGGCGCCGACCAGATGCCCCTGGTCGGGTCCGCGAGCGACCATCCGCTGATCTGCTCGCCGCCGCTGAGCACCGGCCGCGCGCCGGGTGCCGCTGCCCAGACGACGTTGTACCCGTTCGTTCCGGAGTCGAGGGCATCCAGCTGCAACGGCGACGACAAGCGGTAGGTGCCGTTCGCCAGCACTACGCGGACGTCGGCCGACATGTCCGTGTCGAGCTGCCGCACCAATTCCTGCGCGTGCGTGACCGTCCGGATGGGACGGTCGACCGAGCCGGGATTGCTGTCCGAGCCGGACGGCGACACGAAGATCACCGAGCCGGCGACGGGCGCTGCGGTGGCGACGGCGGGGATCGCCATGGCCGCGGTGGAGACCGCGACGGCTACCAGGGCTCGGAACATCGAATACCTCCTAGTTGCCGACGGCGATGCCGAAGACGTGCATGGACGGTGTGCCGCTGACCGGCGCGCCGCTGATGTTCGGGAGGGTCACGCCGCTCGGCGTTTTGCCCGCCGCCAGCGGCACTTTCACGAGGAACACGTTGATCGCGTGCGCCTGCTGGGTGTTCCCGTCGCGGTTGCGGTACGTCATGGTGATGGCGGGGTCGCTGCCGCCCGGCGGGTTGGAGTACCAATCCGGGACGGTGAGCGTGAACTGCTGCGTCGTGCCGTCGGTGTAGGTGATCGTGCCGGTGCCGCTTGCCGGGCCGTATGTCGCCGTGGCGAGGAAACCCAGGTTGGACCCGGTGCCGGACAGCTGGAACGACTGCCCGGACGCGACGACGTTGTCGTTCTGCCCGGCGGCGGCATTCGGCCAGGCGAACTGCATCCCGTTGTGGCTCACCGCGGATCCCGGTGTCACGCCGACTGCCGCGAGCGCCTGCGCGGACAAGCTCGAGCCGGCGCCGTCGATGTTGCCCGCGCCGGTGTTCGTGTCGTCGGTGATGCCGATGTTGTTGTAGGCCGCGCTGAGATCGGTGGACGGCACGACCGCGGTGACGTCCGCCTGGCTCTGCGCGTCGTGCCCGCCGTCGGTGTAGGTCGCGACGAGGTGCAGCGGAGCCGGGCCGGGCTGCGCGTCCGCGGGTGCGGTGACCTGCCAGGACGCGTCCGCGCTCGCCGCGACGGTTCCCAGCGGGATCGGCCCGGACGGGCTGACCGTCCAACCATTCGACGCGGTCAGGGTGACAGCCACGTTGCTCACTGCGGACGCGCCGTGGTCGTAGAACGTCGCGTGCACCGTGGCGGGCTGGCCGGGCAGGGTGACCGCGGTGCTCGGCGCGTCGATCAGCCCGGACGGCGGGCCGATGGCGAGGTCGGCGAAGTCCGACTCGCCGACCGTCGACGCGTGCGCGGTGCTGAACACCCCGGCGTCCTGACTGGGCGTTGCGGACGGCACGTCCGCGCTGCCGATCTGCGTCCACGTCGTGCCGTCGGTCGAATACGAGCCGGTGAACGTCGTGCCGCTTCGCGTCAGTTTCAGCCAACTCGGGTAAGTCGTCGCGGCAGACGGCGCGCTGTTGCTGTCGAGCTGACCGTCGCCGTTGGCGTCCCATTGAAGGACGTAGCCGTGGCCGGGGCTCGCCGCGAGGATCACGAACCCGGGCGATGTGCCGGACTGCGTGATGTCGTTGCGCACCATGATCCCGGCCTTGGCCCAGTCGCTGGTGTCCGCCTGCGCGGTGAGCTTGACGGTGTCAGTGGTGCCGTCCTGTTCGGCGTTTCGCAGGTAGATCGCGCCGTACTGGTTGGTGGCGCCGAAGACGTCCGAGCCCGCGGCGCGGATGCCGAGTGCATTCGCGGCCTGACCGAAAGCCGCTGCCGGGTTGGTGGACGAGAACGTGTGGTACGGCGCGACGACGGTCGTCGGCAACGTCACCTGCTTGGTCGTCGACGCGGTGAGCGGGCCACCGCGCGGCCAGCCGTAGCGCGTGGACGCGGTAACCGTCGAGGTCCCGAACGGCGCGGACGGCGGCTGTACGGTCACCTGCCACGTGGCCTGCACGGTCTGCCCGCTCTCGACAGAACCGAACTGCGTCGGCGTCGTCGGTTGCGCGTTCCATGAAGGCGGCGCATCGAGGGACAGTCGCACGTTCTGCGCGGGCAATACGCCGTTGTCGGTGAACGACTCGGTGACGGTGCTCGGCTGCCCGGCCGTCACATTGTCGAGGCCGCTCATGGCGAGCACGACCTGCGGCGGTGCTTGCGTCGGGTTGTCGACCGGCGTGACGCGGTAGAACGCGACGCCGTGCGCCGGGACATTCGCGCTGATGACTCCGGCGGTTTCGGTGTTCTGGTGCGTCCACAGGTCGTCGAGGTTGTACGCGGTGGTGTCGGCGGTCAGGTCGAGCGCAGCGGCTGTTGTCGAGACCGACTGCGCCGCGCTGTTGGTGTTGAACAGGCCGACGATCGCGTCGCCGTTGGGTTCCTTCTTGGTGAAGACCTGCTGGCCGTTGGCGTTGACGATGCGGGTGGCGTCGATGGCGTCCTGGTCGACAGCGAGCACGTCGGGGTTCTTCAGCAGCGCGAGGTCGCCCGGATCGAGATTGGTCAGGTCGGTGCCCAGGATGAACGGCGAGGACGCCAGCGCCCACAGGCTCAACTGCGTCCTGCGCTCATCAACGGTCAGCCCGTCGCCGGCGCCGTTGCCGACCTCGATCGAGTCGTAGTCGTTGAACCCACCGGGGCCGCCGTAGGGCGCCCAGTTCGCGACCTGGTTGAACCGCGACGACACGTGCGACCAGTCCGTCAGCGGAACGCTCGACCCGCCCGGCCCGCAATAACACTCGACGTCGCCGCCGGTCCGCCATCCGTTGGACAACTGCGCCCACGTCGGCGCGTTGTTGATGTCCAGACTGTTCGACAGTTCGAGGTGAATCGGGCGGCCGGTGTTCTTCAGCGCGTCCGACCAGGCCTGCACATCCGGGATGTCCGGCGTGCCGACCCCGTCGATCTTGACGTAGTCCACGCCCCAACCGGCGAACTGCTTCGCCCACGAATCGACGAACTCCTGCGCCCCGGGCTTGCTGTAGTCGAGCCCGACCATCCCCTTGCAGTTGTAGTTCTTCTCCGCGGCCGTCGTCGCAATATCGTCGGCGTGATAAGGCGTTCCCTCGATCGCGGTGTTCTGCACCACCGCCTGGTGCGAGATACCCGGCGTCACGTAGAGACCGAACTGCAGCCCCTTGCTGTGCACGTAATCCGCGACGACCTGGATGCCGTTCTCGCCGCCCGGCCCGGCCGGGAACTTCGTCGCGTCGGTGACCCACCGGCCGTACTGATCCACGTTCGGGCCCTGGCTGCCCGGGCACTGGTACCAGAAGTCGTCCACGTTCACGTACTGATAGCCCACCGCGGCCAGGCCACTCGACTTCATCGCATCAGCCGTCGCCTCGATATTCGAAGCGGTCGGGTTGTGCCGGATGAAACTCCAACTCGACCAGCCCAGGGCCGGCGTTGCCCCGACCCCGTTGTCCTCCGCCTGCGCAGGCGCGGTCGCCGCCAGCATCGCGGCCGTCGTCGCTGCCACGGCCAGCCCGGACATCAGCCTTCTCATGAGCTCGGCTCCCCCGCGACGATGATGCGGTCGATGTCAGGTGCGTTGGCCGCCGGGTTCGCGAGCGCGATCGTGTTGGCTCCCGCCGTCAGGTGAAGCGACAGGTTCATGACGCCGAGCGTGTTGAAGTCCGTCGTCACGGCGAACGTCAGCGTCTGCGGCGCGCCGCCATCGACGCTCACCATCGCCTGGCGCGACGGCGGGCCGTTCAGGTAGGCGATGGTCAGCGCGTAGTCGCCGTCGGCGGGCGCGTTGATGCCATTGAACGTCAGCGTGCCGGACTTGCCGATGAAACCGATCTTCTTGCCGCCCGAGCACGCCGTGCAACTGGAGACGCGCGCCTGGCCGGCGATGGTGTTCGTCGCGGCTTCTGCCTCGTACGATGTGGCCGGCGGTGGCACGGTGGCCCCGCCCGCGGCGGTGAGCCCGTCGAAACTCACCGTCGCGGGCGAGCCGCTGGCGTGGGACGTGACGAACAGGCCGGCGTCCTGCGAGGCGGCCTGGCCGGGCACGGTCGCGGTGCCGACGGTGAGCCACCCGGCGCCGTCGAACGAGTAGTACCCGGTGTACGTGCTGCCGACCCGTTCCAGCTTGAGGTGCACCGGCAGAGTCATCGGGTTGGTGCCGTTGGCCGGAGTCACCGAGTCGAGGTGCGTGCCGCCACTGCTCGCCGATTCGAGCTGGATGCCCCCAGTGGGCGACTCATAGAGCGCGACGCCCTCCGGGCCGGTGCCCGACGCGGTCATGTCGTTGCGGACGAGGATCCCGGCCGCACCACCACCGGTGAGTGCCTGCTGCGCCGTGACCTCGGTGTCGACCGTCGCGGACGTCCCGACGGCGCCGGGAAGGTAGACCGCGCTGTAGGCGTCACTGGACGAGGACAAGCCGGCGCCTGCGCCGTTGATGCCGAACTGCTGCCCGGCCTCGGCGAAGTGGGCCTGCGCGTCCGTCGCGGACGAGAACGTGCGGTACGGCGCCCGGACCGGCGGGCTCGTGGTCGCGGTCTGAGTGACCGACGTCGACGCCGGATTCTGACCGTGCCAAACGTAGGCGGCGCTCGCGGTCACCTGATCGGTCTGGAACAGCTGATCCGGCACCGGGGCGACGACGTCGAAGGTGGCTTGCACGGTCTGCCCGCTCTCGACCGCGCCGAAGCTGGTCGGCGAGGTCGGGTGCACCGTCCAGCCGCTCGGTGCGGACAGGCTGAGCTTCACCTGCTGTGCGGGAAGGACGCCGTTGTCGGTGAACGTCTCGGTCGCGGTGCCGGGCTCGCCCGCGGTCAGCGCCGACAACCCGCTGACGTCGAGCGTGACGTTCGGCGGGACGCTGGTCGGGTTGTCGACGGGCGAGACACGGAACATGACGGTCGAGTGCGGATCCACCTCGGCGCTGATCGGGCCGGCGGTCTCGGTGCTCTGATGCGTCCACAGGTCGCGCAGCGTGTACGCCGTGGCATCGCCGGTCAGGCCGGCCGCCGGCACCGTCGTCGAGATGGTGGCCGGGGCGCTCGTCTCGTTGAACAGCGCGACCGACACGTCGCCGTTCGCGAGCGGCTTGGTGAGCACCCAGTGCCCGTCGCTGCTGCTGACGATCGTGCCCTGCTTGCCGAGCGAATCCTGGTCGATCGCGATGACGTCGGTGTTGTTGTAGATCGCAAGGGTCGCCGGGGACGCGGACCGCAGGTCGGTGCCGGCGATCAGCGGCGCGGCCATCTCCGACCAGAGGCTGAACTCGCTGCGGTACTCGGCATCGGTCTGCGCGCCGTTGCCGATCTCGAGCATGTCCGGGTCGTTCCACGCGCCGGGCTTCGCCAGGTCGGCCAGCAGCACGTTCTTCTTGAAGTTCGACAGCATGCTGCTGTACAGGTCGTGGATGTCGCCGGTCGTCCGCCACAGGTTGCCGACCTCGGGCCACGCCGAGTTGGGTACGCCGAAGTCGGTCTTCTCGCAGATGCTGAACACGATCGGCTGCCCGGTCTGGGCCGTGGCGGCGGCCAGTGCGTCACGCATCGCGGTGTAGCGGGCAATCGTCGCCGGGATGTTCTGCTGGTCGGCCGGCTGGTTGCAGTCGTCGTACTTGAGGTAGTCGACATGCCACTGCGCGAACTGCAGCGCGTCCGCGTTCTCGTGGCCGAGGCTGCCCGGGAAGCCGTGGCTGCTGGAGCAGGTCTTCGTCCCGGAGTCCTCGTAGATGCCGAGCTTGAGCCCGTCGTGGTGCACGTAGTCGGCTACTGCCGCGATCCCGTTCGGGAACTTGGCCGGGTCGGGTACCAGGTTGCCGTTCGCATCGCGTTGCGGCAGCGCCCAGCAGTCGTCGATGTTGACGTACTGGTAGCCGGCCGCCTTCATGCCGTTGGCCACCATCGCGTCGGCGGTCTGCTCGACGAGGTCCTGGTCGACGTTGCAGCCGAACGCGTTCCACTCGTTGAAGCCCATCGGCGGGGTCAGGGCCAGGCCGTTGCCGAGCGCGTGCGCGGGTGCGGCCGTCGACATCGCAACGGCGGCGGCGCCGGCAATGGCGAGAGCGACGGTGGTCAGGGCGGCAAGCGGCTTGCGCATCGGGGACTCCTCGCACGGCAGCCGGGATTCAGCGCTGCCAGATAAGCACCAGAGATCCGACGAGTCAATAGTTTCTTGTTGAATCTTGATTCGATCTGGTGAAACCTGCGCGAATCTGCGACCCGGACTCATCGGACGACTGAGCCACAACGGCCCCACAGACTCGGTGAAAAGCCGCCGATTTAGCACATGGCGGCGTCAATCCAAGACGCGACCCGCTCAGAGACACCTCCGATGTATGTCGGAGGGCTTTGACTCGCCTCGCACAGCCGTAGAGCGCGACCTGGCACGGGTGCGGCGCTCTCGGCCTTCCCATCGGGTCTTGATCGTCTCTGCTCGATCCGCGATCACTCGCGGCTTCGGCAGAGATGATCAATGGTGTGCCAGCGCGGACGACGGGCGGGTCGGGGGTACTGGGGCATTAGCGACGCTGACGCGTCAGCCGCGTAGCGATCTTCGCGTCAGTCAGGGAGTGGGCAGGCCGATCGAGACCGGGCCGAGTTGCCGGTAGCTCGCGGCCGGCGTCCCGGTCACCGGTTCGTACGGCAACGCGGTGACCGGGTCGGTGACACGTTCGACGAGGTAGGCGTGTCCGGCCTGGGTCGGCACGGTGAACGCGTCGGCGGTGGTCGGCGCAACGATCGTCCTCGGGGCGCCCGGGTCGGCAGTGATGACCTGCACCTGCTGTCCCGGCCACGGGTTGCGCACGGTCATCGCGCCGTTGGCGCCGGCCTCGATCGCGACGGTGACCGGGACGCCGTCGCGCACCTGCACGTCGACCTTGCCGCGGTGCTGGACGTAGACCGTGGCGTCGGCGCTCCAGTCGCCGGGCCAGGCCGGAGCAATGCGCAACACGCCGTCGTAGTCCTGCACGAGCGCATCCTGCAGTGCGGTGGTGACCACGCCGCCCTGCTCCGCGTACTGCTCCGGGTAGGTGCTGCCGAACGACGCCAGGCCGGAGATCCGGTGCTGGTACTTCTCGGTCAGCCCGATCAGCGTCGACTGCATGTCATCGGCGAAGCCGAGTCGCGCGGCGTCGATCGGGTCGAAGCTCCAGTCGTTGGTCTGCTTGTTCGGGCGGTCGGTGAACGTCCGCTTGGCGACGTCGCTGAACTGGCCGGAATCACCGATCAGCCCGAACGGCCACACCGGTTCGAGGCCGAGGTTCTCGACGTTATGCGTCTTCGCCGCCTGCTGGTACGACATCCCGATCACGTCCTGCCCGGTGTCGTCGGCGGACGGCGGCAATTGCTGCTTCTGCGTGGCCGCGTCGGTACGCGGGAACGGCAGGATCTGCGGCAGCGCAACGTGAATCGCATCGACCAGATCGCCGTCCTCGTGCAGCATCGACGCGGCCTGCACCACGACCGGGAACACCGCATCCATCGCGGCGATGTCCGTCGTGGGATCGCCGACGTCCCACTGCGTCTCGTGCGCGTTGGACGGCGCGGTGTGCAGATAGCCGTCCGCGCCGGGCTTGGCGTACGCAAGCATGAACCGGGCCCAGGCCGCCATCACCGGGTAGTTCTGGCGCAGGAAGCCGATGTCGTCGGTGGCCTCATACGTCTGCCAGATGAACAGCGCCACCTCACCGCCGGTCGTGATCGTGCGGGCGTTGTAGTTCGCCGGACCCTGCGCGCTGCAGTCCAGGTAGGGGTTCGCGCCCCAGTTGCCGTTGCTGTCCTTGTGCACCTGCTGGCCGACGCCGTTGAACCGCATCGTCTCCGGCGTGCACGCGCCGGGCAGATCGCCGAACTGGCTCGCCGTCCAGGCTTCGATGGTCGGCAAGTCGTTGCGGTACATGGCGAAGTACGCGTCGTTGTTGGCGAACGCGCCCGCGCCGAGGTTCGCCGTCACGAGCATGCGCAGGTTCCAGCCCCAGTAGGAAGCGGGATCCCACGAGTGGGCATCGCCCGCGGAGTCGAACAGGTCGGCCACTCCGGCCTGGGAACCGGGCCGTACGGTGCCGCGTTCGGCAGCGGCGGCGTACAGGCTGACCGTGCGAATGTTCTCCAGGTATTCCGCGGACCCATCCGCGGAGGCGAGCCGCATCAGGCCGACGTGCGCCCAGTAGTCGTGCCACCGGTGCAGGTGCGGATTCTCCAGCGCGCGCGTGTCGCGCTCGGCGTCGCCAGCGACCATCGTTCGCGCCGCCGTGATCGCGTCGCCGCCGGTCCACTGCGGCGCAGCGACGACGATCCGGAACGAACCGTCGGCATGCGGGCGGTAACTGACCTGCACGGTGAGCGCATCGGCGACACTCGCGTGCACGTCGCGCCCCCCGGCGGTGATGGCCGACATCGCGCCGAACGTGGCACCGCTCGATCCCGGACGGCCGGAGTCGGTCCAGGTCTGCGACAGCGCGCCGATCGGGCCGTCCGCGGCGGCCGTCGGAGTTCGCGGTTGCCACAGATGCAACTGCGCGGTCTGCGTTGTGCCGGGGTCGGCGCCCGTGACGTCCACGATGAGTTCGTCGGAGCCGGCCGGCACGTAGGCCTTGGCGGTCATCCCGCCGCCGGACTCGACCAGCATGCCATCGTAGAGATCGAGCCGACCCTGGTAGTCGGGCGCTGCCGTCAGCTCGGCCAGGCCGGGAATGACGACCTGACCGGGCGAGAGCCGATCGGGCATCGTGTCGGCCCGGTTGAGCTGTGCCGTCAGGCCGTCCGCGGCCCACAGTCCCACGCCGAGACTCCCGTTCCCGAGCGGAATCGCCTGTCCTGAATCGGTATTCGGCTGACCGAGGATGACGTCCGAGCGGGACACGACTCCCGGAACGTCGACGTTGAAGCGCCCGTGGTTCCAGGCAGTCGTGCCGGTGTCGGCAGTCGCGGGCGAGACGGCCACGGCCGTGCTGGCGGTGGCGAGCATCGCGACAGCAATCGCTCGATTGGCTTTACGCATATGGGTTCCTCAGCCTCCGACACTCATCGCGAACACGTGCATGCTCGGCGTCCCTGATGTGGCCGCCGCACTGATATCGGGCAGGACTACGTAGCTCGGCGTCTTCCCCGACAGCAGCGGGACGGCGGCGAAATACACGCTGACGGTGTGGCTCTGCTGCGCGTTGTTGGGCCGGTTGCGGTAGGTCATCGCGATCGCGACATCACTGCCCGGCGGCGGGGCCGAGTACCAGTCCGGGACGCTCAGCGTGAACGACTGCGCGCTTCCGTCGGCGTAGACCACCGTGCCGGTACCGGACGACGGGCCGTAGGTCGTCGTAGCGAGAAAGCCGAGTGTGCTGCCCGATCCGGTGACGGCGACGGCCTGGCCGTGTGCGAGGACGTTGTCCGGCTGGCCGCTCGGAACATCAGGCCAGGTAAAGGTGATCCCGCCGTGCGTCAGCGACGCGCCCGGCGACGCGCCGCCCGTGGCCAACGACTGGGCGCTGATGCTTGATCCGGCTCCGTCGATGTTGGCAGCGGCCGTGTTCGTGTCGTCGCTGACGCCCGCGTTGTCGAACGCTGCCGCCAGCGACGGATACGGCACCGTGGCCGGGACAGTGCCCGCGAGCGTCTCGGCCTGGCCAAGCGCCGTGAAAGCCGCCATGGCGGACAGCTTCGCCGACCCGGCCGGCGCATCCGCCGGTGGCGTCACGTTCCATCTCACCACCTCTTGGGCGCCGCCCGGCACGTCGCCGAGATCGATCGACGCGGACGGCTGGATCGCCCAACCGGCCGGCGCGCTCAACGCGGCCGTGCCCGAGCGCAACGGCTCCGGCGACCGGTTCGACAGCGTCGCCTGCACCGTCATTGGCTGACCCGGCGTGACGATGTTGCTCGACGCGGTCAGGTCGTAGGAGACGCGAGCCGCGCGAGTCGGCTTCACCCGCAGCAGCCGGCTGCCATGAGAGGGAAGCGTCGCTGCGAATCCGTCGTGCTGGTCGGCGATTTCGGTGTGCGACCACAGGTCGCGGACGTTCGCGGTGCCCACGAAGCCGAGGTCACTCCAGTTCGCCGACACGGTCGCGTCGGCGCTTGCGAGATTGAACAGCGCGACGACGTAACTGCCGTCCGGCTGCGCACTGAACCACACCTGCTGCGGCGTGGCCTGCGAGATCGGATGCGCCGGCCGCCCCTCCTGGTCGACCCGGATGACCTCGTCGTTAGTCATCATCGCCAAGTCGGCCGCGTCGAGACTCGTCAGGTCGGTGCCGAGTAGCAGCGGGGACGCCTCGATGGCCCACAGCGTCATCGCGCTCTGCCGCTCGTCGGAAGTCAGGCCATCGGTGTCACCGTTGCCGATCTCCAATGAATCAAGGTCATTCCAGTGGCCGGGCCCCGCGTACGGGATCCACTTCGGCACGTCGGCGAATCGCTTGGACACGCGGGAGTTCCAGTTGGTCAGGAAGCCTGGGCAACTGCTGTAGCACTCGACGTCGCCCTCGATGCGCCACCCGTTGCTGAACGCCTGCCAGGTCGAGGCGTCGTCGAAGCTCAGCGAGTTGGACAGTTCGAGGTGGATCGGCCGGCCGGCGTTCTGCAGCGCGTAGTGCCAGTGCTCGATGTCGGCGCGGTTGTCGGCCGGATGCTGGCCGCCGCCCGGTCCGACGAAATCCATCTTGATGTAGTCGATGCCCCAGGAGGCGAACAGGTCCGCGTAGGACTGCAAGTAGGACGCCGCGCCCGGCTTGCTGTAATCGATGCGCCACGAGTCGGTGTAGGTATTGCCTTCCGTGCTCGTATCGGCGATATCGCTTGCGTGGTAAGGCGTTCCGTAGATCGGCGTGTTCGCGGCCACCGCGGCCTTGGGGATTCCGGGCAACAGGTAGATACCGAGTTTCAGCCCGAGATGGTGGACATACGCGGCGAGGGCCGGGATCCCGTCCGGGAACTTGGTGGTGTTCCAGGCGTCGCGCCCGTAGGCGTCGAGGTGGTCGGTCCAGCCGGAGTCGATGTTGATGTATTCATAGCCGTGACTGCGCAGCTTGTCGTGCATGACCTGCGCCTCGGCCTTGATCTTGTCCTCGGTGATGTTGCCGCGCAGCGCGCTCCAACTGCTCCAGCCCATCGGCGGTGTCGCGGCGACCACCGCCGTCTGCGGCGGCTCGGCTCGGGCGATGCCCGGCGCGAAAGCAAGCATCAGCGCCGCGGCAATCAGACACGTGACTCGTCGCATGACGTTCTCCTCAGTGCACGATGACCGTGTACATGCTGGCGCTGTTGGCGGTGTCGGCCTCTGGGCCGAGCGTGACCGGCCCGGCCGGGAATGCCTTTGCATAGATTTCGAAGGTTCGACTGCTGCCGCCTTCCGTGTCGGTCAGCGCAGTGCCTGAGTCCACCCACGTCGCGTCCATCCACGGACGCCGGCCGATGCGGGTGTCCACAGCGACCGACACCGTGGCGTTCTTGTTGATCGTGAAGCTGGCCAGTGGATCGACCGTCGCGGTCTTCGAGGCGTTCGCCGTGCGGATCCATGCCGAACCCGCAAGCGCAGACGGCACACCGGCGACCGTGAACGTCCGGTCGCCGTAGAGGAGATCACCGGACTGCAGGTCGCGCTGCACCGACCACGCACTGGCGTTTGCCGTGTCAGCAACCGAGAGATTGCTGATCGCCAGTTGGTCGGTGCCGCCGGTGACGCTCAACGTCACGTGGGCGTACTGGGTTGCGGTCACGTCGGCGCCGGTGACGGTGAGCGGGTACGTGCCGTTCGTCGTTGCCGGATCGGCGCTCACCGTCATCGTTGAATCTGCGCCGACCGGCACCGGATTGGGGCTGAACGAGACGCTCGTGCCGGGCGGCTGACCGCTCGCCGTGAGTGTCACCGGACCCGGATTGCCCGACGCCGCCGAGGTGTGCACGGTGTACGCGACGGACGTTCCCGCCTGAACCGTCTGGCTGGCCGGGTCGGCGCTCATCGCAAAGTTGGCTCCGGACGGGCAGCTCGGCGTCGAGCCGGGCGTGCTGATCCGCACCGGCCCGCTCGCGGTCGTCGAGTCACTCAGGCAGTACCCGTCGACGCCCTGGAAACCGGCGTCGAACGGGCTGCCGCTGCCGCGTTGGACGGTGACGTCGCGCAGCGACACCGAACTGCCCGCGTTCGCGATGAACGCCGGGCGCTGGTCGTCGGCGTCCAGGCCGAACGAACTGTCGCTGAAGCTCACGCCGCTGACGTTGTGCAGGTAGAAGCCGTACGCCGGTCGCGTGCCGAGGCTGTTCGGGTTGTAGTCGCCGTTGTCGGTGGGCACCTGGTTCGGGTCCATCGCTGCATGCCCGCCAGGCAGGGTGAGGTGCACGTCGGCGAAGGTGATGTCGCTGATCGGGTTGCCGGGCTGACCCCACAGCGTCGGGCTGAATGCCCCGGCCGCCGTGCCGGTGATGTCGCTGTAGTGGATGTCGCTGATGCTGCCGACCGACGGGTTACCGCCACATCGCAGACGCGTGCCGACCTTCTGCATGATCGGCGATTGAGTACCCGACATCACGACGTCGGAGTAGTGGACGTCCGAGATGTGCGCGCCGTCCATCGAGACGATGCCGAGGCCGGACTTACCGGCGTGGGTGATGACGATGTCGGAGAAGTGGTAGCCGGTGAAGTCGCCGCAGGTTTCCGATCCGAACATCAGCGCGTTGCAGCAGCCGGCGGACAGTCTCGCATCGTCGACCGTCACGTTGCGGTTCGGGAAGGGCCGCCCCAGCGCGTAATCGCTCTTGAAGACCAGGGCGTCGTCGTTCGACGAGTCGGTGATGTTCGTGATCTTGACGTTCTGCGTGTTGATGACGTTCCAGCCGTCGCGGTCACTTGCCGTCGCGATCGTCAGGTGATCGGACGTGACGTGGTTGCACCCGTTGATCAGCATCGCGAAGTGGCCGCCCCGGGCAAGCGTTATCCCGTTGACGGTCAGGCCGTCGCAGCGGGTCAGCGAGATGAGCTTGTCGGCCTGCCCGGCGTGCGGGTTGCCGGTGATGAAGTGCCCGCCGCCGTCGATAGTCCCGGAGCCGACGAAGCCGATGTTGGACAGGCCGTCGCCCCAGATCATCGCGTCGTGAAAGTGGCTGTGCCCGAAGTCCTGGTACTGGTCATTGGGATTCGGCTCGGCGGCGTCGTAGCCGCTCGCCGCGCCGAGCAGCGTCGAGCCGGCGTCCAACCGCAGCGTGATGTTGCTCAGCAGATGGATCGAGCCGCCCGCGAGGTACGTGCCGGCCGGAAACTCGACGGTTCCTCCGCCCGCGGCGCTGGCCGCGACGATCGCGTCGTTGACCGCCGGGGTGTCGTTGGTGGTGCCGTCGCCGGTAGCCCCGTAGTCGCGCACGTCGAAGACCGGTGCGGACGCTGCCGCCGGCACGACCACGAAGCCGACCAGCGCAATGGCAACTGCGCCTACGGCGATGACGAGCGTTCTCATGAGTCGTCCTCACTGACTGCGCTTGCGCAAGCGGGTACCGGACGTCGGCGCGGCGGCGGTGACGCTGATGCCACGCACTACCCGAGCAGGCGTTCTGCCCTGCTGAGGGCGCGGTGCGTGGCTTGTCCAGACTCGCCCTGTGTGGCCACAGGTAAGCACTAGACATCGGAGGTGTCAAGGTCTCTCGTTGATCCGCAGTGCCGATGCTGGCCCTCCGCCAGCAATACATCCGATGAGTAAGGGCCTCGTCGGGCGGCCAGGCGACCCCGGCCGCCGCACCGCAGGGTTCCGCCGGCACACCGTTGATCATCTCTGCCGAAGCCGCCAGCGATGGCGGATCCAGCAGAGATGATCAGGGCTCGATGGGATGTTCGAGAGCGCCGCACCCCGTGCCAGGTCGCGAACTATGGCCGACGTAGTGGGGCCGGGCCGATCAGTGCAGGTGAGTCGGCACGACTGCGACCGGACAGGTCGCATGGTGCAGGACGCCCTGGCTCACCGAGCCGAGCAGCGTCCCCGCCATCGCGTGGTGGCCGTGGTTGCCGACGACGAGCAGGCACTGCGCGGTCGAAGCAAGCACCAACCCGACTACCGCATGCTCAGTGATCACCTGCGGATGAACGGCGACGTCGGGATACTTCTCCCGCCATCCCGCGAGTGTCTCCGACAGCCACGCATCGGCGCGGTTCGTCGTCTGGTCTGCCCGCCGGCCCAAGGTCGCGACCAGAGGCGGACGCCAGCACAGCACCGCCAGCAGCGGCGCCCGATGCCGGCTGGCGTGCTCGAACCCGAAGCCGAGTACGGTCTCGGACGCCTGCGTGCCGTCCACACCCACGACGACGGCGGCATCCTCGTCGGTCGGGCCGGCCGTCGCGCGCATCACGACCGCCGGGCAGGCAGCACGAGCAGCTGTAGCGGCGCCGACGGAGCCGAGAACGATCGAGCCGAGCGCCTTGAGGTGCCGTGATCCCAGCACGAGCGCGCCTGCGTTGTGCGACTCGCGGACGAGGACCTCCGCTGCGTCGCCATCGAGAATCTCACCGTCGACCTCGACGCCGGCGTCGAGTTCCCGGGCGTACTCGACCGCCGTAGCGATCAACTGCTCGGCGAGGTGCATCGACAGCCGCAGATCCGCGTCCGGGATATCGGCGTACATGGGCGAGCGCCCGTAGGTGTATCGCCAGTGGTAGGCGTGCACCAGCCGGAGTGGCACGTGACGGCTGCGTGCGTCGTCGAGAGCCCACTTCAGTACTGCCTCTGTGCCAGGCGAGTCGTCGATGCCGACGACAACTGGACGTCCTATCCGAGACATCGGTTGCCTCCGTTCCGTCCCGAGGCCGAGCCTTCAGCTCACCGGTACCGGTCGTCGACCCGGAAGGCGAGCAGGTCTTCTACAGCTACGACGCCGTCCGTCGCTCGCGCAGCGTCGACCATTGACGTGATCAACGGCTGCCCCTCGACTTCGCCGCTGAGCGTTACCACACCGTCGCAGACCTCAACCTCGACGAGGGACTCGTCGATGCCGAACCGGCCGACGAACGTATCGATGATGTGCGCGCGGATCTCCTTGTCGTCACGGCGAAACAGGCGCAACAGATCCGAGCGGGTCAAGATACCCAGGAGAATGCCGGACTCACCCACGACCGGCAGCAGGCGCACCCTCGCTGCCGCGCCAACGCGTGCCGCATGGACGAGAGAGACGTCCGCACCAACCGTAACGACCGGCGAATTCATCAACTCTCGCGCGGTCGCGTCCCGTGAATCCTCGCCGGTGACAACCCGCGCCAGCAGATCCGACTGCGTCAAGACCCCGACGACCTTCATCTCGTCGTCGACGACCGGCACGGCGCGGATTCGATGCCGGGCGAGCATGTCGATGATCTCCTGGAACGGCGCATCGTCTGCGACGAAGACAACCCGCCGAGTCATCACGTCCCTCACCAGGTATTGGTCGACGTTCCACGGCAAGGACCCGGCCGGCACTGACTCGCCCTCGGCGACCGCGGCCAGATACAACGCGAGCGCCGACGCGCACTGCTCGGTCGCGGGGCCGCGATCGGTGCTCGCATCAGACCGCGCTCGTCGCGTGAACTCAAAACGTTGCCAGTCAGACATGTCACCCCCCGTATTGGCTTCACCACTAGCGTCCTTGAGAACGCGCCGCAAAGGTAGGGACCTTGGGCCCGGCCCTCGTTGGTCCGTGATTCGGCCGGCTCGTGCGGTTGGTCGAGCGGGCTATTCGCGCTCGGCCGGTGCCCCGGTCGGGACGATCAGCACCGGGCAGGGTGGCCGCGCCGCGCACGCGTGGCTCACCGAGCCGAGAATCGCGCTCGGCCCGAAGTGACTCCGCTCGCCGAGCACCAGTAACGGTGCCCCGACGGCCGCCGCGCGCAGTTCGGTCTCCGTGTCGCCTTCGATCACCTGGACGACAATGGTCACCGCAGGCTCGCCGGCCGCCTGGCGCGCTGCCTGAAGGTGCCTAACATGCTCGGTGAGTCGTTGCTCTACGTAGGTGCCCGGGTTGGCCTCCGACGGCCAGACGAGTGGTACCCCCCAGGTCGAGGCGAAGTGCCAGACGTGGATGACCCGCAGCCCAACGCCGCGCAGAGCTGCTTCGGCCGCGGCGACGCGCAAGGCCTCTAGCGAGGCGGGCGAATCGTCGACGCCGACGATGACATCAGACGTGGTGATCATGCCTTAACTCTCGCAGCTATCGCCCGTCCGAAGCAGATGCAACTGCCCTCGGCCGGCAGGACCTTCGTCCCAAACGCACCTGTCCGGACAAACTCGCAAGGGTTACAGGACGGAGTCGAGCAGTCCGGGAAAACGGGAGTCCAGTTCGGCGCGGCGCAACGAGATCGTGCGCTGACGTCCGGACGGGTCGTTGCGGATGAGGCCCGCCTCGCGCAGCGTCTTGAGGTGATGGGAGAACGTCGACTTCGGGACGTCGGGTTCGGCGACCTGGCACTGCGCGACCGTCTGCGCCCCCTCGGCGGCGAGCAACCGGATCAACTCGAGCCGGGCCGGATCACTGAGCGCGAACAGCACCGAAGTGAGTTCGACGGCGTCGAGGTCGGGGTGCGAAAGCGCCCGGTTCGCTGTTGTCGTAGCCATCACAGTTCGACTTTCTTGGAACTATCTACGGGGTCGGCTGGTTGTGACCGTTCGATGCAACTCGAACGGTAACGCGATCGGAGCCCGTCATGCCCACATTGCTCGACACCTCACAGCGACAGCAGGCCGCCGAGAGTCGCGTCCTGCCGCGGGGGTCGGCCTTCTGGCTGGTGGCGGTGGCGACCGGCGCCATCCTGGCGGCGTCGAGTGCCCCGAGCCCTTTGTATCCGGTGCTGCAGGCCGAGTTCGGCTTCTCCGCCATCATGCTGACGACGATCTTTGCCATGTACGTGCTTGCGCTGCTGCTCAGCCTGCTGAGCGTCGGCCGGCTGTCGGACTACATCGGCCGCCGCCCGGTGCTGGCCGCCGCCCTCGTCGTCGACGCCGCGGCAATGGTCGTATTCCTCTCGGCCGACGGCGTCGGCTGGTTGCTCGCGGCACGCGCCGTCCAGGGCCTCGCGACCGGCGCCGCCATGGGCGTGCTCGGCGCCTACCTGCTGGACCTGCAGCCCGGCGACGGGTCGCGGCTCGGTTCGCTCGTGAACAGTGTCGCCCCGACGGCTGGTCTCGGCCTCGGCTCTGTCCTCACCGGGCTGCTCGTCCAGTACGCGCCGCACCCGACCCGGCTCGTGTTCGCCATTCTCACCGCCGTGTTCCTTGCGCTGGCGCTGGCCACCGTCGTGCTGCCCGAGACGGTGCGCCCCATACCCGGGGCGTTGGCCAGCCTGCGGCCGCAGGTTGCGGTGCCACCAGCAGCCCGGCGCGCATTCGCGGGCGCGACGCCGACCATGATCGCGACCTGGGCCCTCGCCGGGTTGATCCTGTCGCTTGGCGGCTCCTTGCTCGGGACGGTGTTCCACGTGAGCAACCACGCCGTCGTCGGTCTCGTCATCGGACTGTTCGCCGGCGCCAGTGCGGCCGCGGCCGTGGCCGCCCGCGACCTCCGTCCCGCGTCGATGACCCGCATCGGCACGACGGCCCTGGCAGCCGGCACCGGCCTGTTCATCACGGCGCTTGCCACGTCGTCGCTCGCCCTGTTCGTCGCCGCCTCCGTGGTCGCCGGCGGCGGGTTCGGAGCGGCATTCCTCGGCGCGCTGCGTTCGGTAACCCAGCTCGCCCAGCCACACGAACGGGCCGCGTTGCTCTCGGCGGTCTACGTCGTCAGCTACCTGGCATTCAGCATCCCAGCGGTCGTCGCCGGGCTGCTCGTCACGCACATCGGCCTGCGCGACACCGCCCTCGGCTACGGCGTCTTCGTCGCAGTGCTCACCGTGACGACGTTCGGCGTCGAGGCGCGCATCCGCCGCAGCGCAACGACGGCCCGGCCCGCCGGAGCGCATCGCAGCAGCCGGGTGCTGGCCACCGCACTCGCCGGTGGCGAGGGAAACCGCTGATCCGCTCAGGCGTCCAACATGTCGAGCTGCGCTTCTTGGCCTGACGTCAGCGGGAAGTAAGCGAGGAACGTCACGTCCTCGCCCAGCGCGTCGAAGTGGGCGATGGGTACGTCGGCCGGCTCGTAGAAGACGTCTCCGGGTCGAAGCACGGTCTCGTTCGCACCCTCGACCTGGAACAGCACGCTGCCCTCGACGATGCTGCCGAACACCGGGCCGTTGTGCACGTGCCGTCCGGCGGCGTGGCCGGCCAGGATCCGGATACTCCTGACCTCGACCCGTTCGGTCGCCACGGCGTGCGGCAGTCGCGTGTCCAGAACGATCTCTCGGGTTACCGGCTGTTCAGCGGTCAAAGCGGTTTCCATCAGAACTGCTCCTGTCGTCGATGCGCTGTCAGGCAAGGGCGCGTGTACCAATCTTGCCGGTCGGCCGACCGGGCCGACCGGGCCGACCGGGCCGACCGGCCCGTCAGGGCGTCCGAGGCTCGATGACGACGACGGCCCGACGATGGTTGCCGTCCGCGGTGCGGTGCCAGCCGTCGGCAACCTCGGCGAGGGGCACGGTCTCATGCTCGACGGCGAGAGCGCCGGACCGGGCACCGTCCAGCACCGCGCGCAGCGCTTCGGCCCGCTGAGCGGTGGTCAGCGCGTTGTTCGTGTAGCCGAGGATCTGCGCGCTGCGGCTGCGCAGGACCGCCGATGAGAACTCGGCGACATCACCGGACGCACCGCCGAGGTTGACCAGCCGGCCGCCTGGTGCCAGCACCCGCGACGCCGCCGTGGCCGCAACGCCGAACACCGGATCGAGCACGACATCGACCGCATTCTGGGTGGCGTCGGCCAGCCGGGTGGTGAGCTCGTCTGCGTCGCTACCGAGCAGCACGACGTCGTCGGCACCGGCCCGGCGCGCTCGGTGTGCCGCCTCCTCGGTCCGGCAGACTCCGACGATTCGCGATGCGCCGAGCAGCCGGGCGGCGCCCACGCCGGCCTGCCCGACTGCGCCGCCCGCCCCGAGCACGACGACGGACTCACCCGGCTGCAGGCGGGCACGCCAGGAAAGCGCCATCCACGCCGCGATGGCCGACAGCCCGAGCGAGGCCACCACAGCGTCGGGCACCGCGTCGGCGAGCGCGACAACTTCGGCGTCGGGCACCGCGCACAGTTGCGCGAGGCTGCCGTCGCCCGGCGCCATCCCGGCCGACGTCGCGAACCACACCCGTGTGCCCGGGTCGTGCACTGCGGACTGCGCCACGACCCCAACGCCCTGCACGCCCGGCACGTAAGGAACGGCCGGACGGCCGAAGTACGACGTCCCCGACGCACAGAGCAGGTCGAGCGGAACGATCGGGGCGGCCGTGACCCTGATCAGCGTGTGGCCCTCGCCCGGGACCGGGTCCGGATGGGGGCGCTCGTCCGGCGGCTGGCCGGGCGTGTGTACGACGGCGGCACGCATGCGGGTCAGGTGGCGATGTCGGGATACGGCAGCGACAGGTGCTTCATCGCCTGCCCGTATGCCTTCTGGTACTCGAGCGGACCGTGGTCGCGCTCGAACATCGCGATGAACAGGGTGAGGGTCAGGAACGGATGTGCGCCCATCTCGAACAGCGTCACATGGTCGTGCTCGCGAAGCGCGCGGCGCTCGTCGTCGGTGAACGACAGCCAGGTCGACCGCTCGCCCGCGACGCAGTTGAGCAGCTTGTTCGCCATTTCGTTCTCCCACCACGTCACCGTGCCGGTGGGGTCGTCGCGGTAGCGCTCGACCAGGTCCGGATCGCGGTCGACCGTGTAGAGGAACTTGTCCAGCAGGTACTTGCTCACGACCGCGCGCCTCCCATCGCCGCTTCCCCCTTTTCGTTGAGTGGTGCGTTATCCGTTGAGTGGTGCGTTGTACCGCACCACTCAACGCGAAACGCACCACTCAACGTGACCTCGCTGACGCGGGTCATGCGGGGTACCAGGTGAAGTAGGCCTCCATGGTGTGGAACAGGTCGAGGCGGTCGACGTAGTCGGCCTTAGCGCCGTCGCCGGCCGCGCCCATCATCAGCATGAAATCCATGAAACCGTGGGTGGCGTTGCCCGGCCGGTGCAGGCTGTCGAGGGTCACTTCGGCGAGGCAGCCGTCGACGTCGCCACTGGCGATCCACTCGACAGCCCTGCGGTCGAACTCGGGGTCGGGCCCGTGCTCGCCGAACTGGCGCGGCCCGCCGAGTTCGAGGGAAAGGTGGCCGGTGCCGATGATCGCGACGCGCTTGTCGGACGGCCACGACTCGACCATGGAGCGAATCGCCCGCCCCAGCTGGACGAATCGCCTCGGCTGCGGCATCGGCGGCGCGAAGATGTTCGTGTAGATCGGCACGATCGGCAGATCCCGCTGCGGGCGCAACGTGATGATCGGGCAGGTGATGCTGTGGTCGATGCGCAGTTCGTTGCTGAATGCCAGGTCGAAATCGGCGTCGAGCCCGTTGCGCAGGATGTGCGTCGCGAGATCCTCCTGACCGGGCAGCGTCATGCGCGGCAGGCCGAACTCGCGCTCCTCGTTGTAGAAGTTGCCGTCGAAGAACGGTGCCTTGCCGACCAGGAACTGCGGCATATTGTCCAGCCACAGCTGGTGAAAGTGGTCGCTGCCCACCATGACGAGCACGTCCGGACGGGCGCGTGTGAGCGTCTCGCGGAACGCCTCGATCTTGGCGACCCACTCGTCGGCGAACGGCGGCCGGTCGGCGCCGGTCGAGGCGCTTGCCCGGTAGTAGAACGGGTGATGCGTCGAGGCGATGACCGCGGCGACAGTGGCCATAGATCGCTCCTTCAGTCGGACGGGTCGACGTAGACGGCGTTGCGGTCGACGGCCAGGTAGGCATCCATGCCGATCGGGCGCCTCTGCTCCTCGGCGAGCTGGCCGAGCAACCCGGCCGCGCGGGCCAGAAGCGCGAAGCCACGCAGCATCTCGATGGGCAGCCCGAGGTCGGCCAGCGCCGCGCCGCAGACGCCCGCCCCGTTGAGCGGCAGCCGGCGGCCGAGCACCTGCTCGTGGGTCCGGCCGATCGCCTCGAACAGCCGCAGGTGCGGGCCGCGCAGGCGCTCCTGCTCGGCGATGCCGATGAGCACGGCGGTGCGTGGATCGCGCTCCTTGTGCACCGGGTGGCCCAGCCCCGGGACGTATCGACCGGCTGCCCGCGTCTCGCGAATTGCCTGCAACGCAAGGGCGTCCCAGCCTTCGTCGTCGGTGGGCTCCGGGTTGGCCTCCAGGATCGCGTGCAGGTAGGCGCCGCAGTCCTCGGTGACGCCGAGGAAGCGCGACCCGCCGCCGAGCAGTCCCGCGGCGAGGGCGCCCTGCAGCGAATCGGGCGCGGACAGGTAGGTCAGCCGGGCGGCGATTGCAGTCGGGGTGAACCCGTGGTCGGCCAGCGCGACCAGCACCGCCTCGAAGACCCGCGTCTCGGACGGCGTCGGCCGGCGCATCGCCACCAGCCAGAACGTCAACTCGCCGAAACCGACCTTGCCCATGAGGTCGGCGGTGAGGTCCTGGCCCAGCAGGCGAATCTCGTCCGCGGAGGAAGTGCCGAGAGAGGTAGGGAAGGTCACGCGGTGTGCTCCTCGGGTTGCGCGAGCGGTTGTGCGAGCCAGCGGCGGATCTCGGCGCCGTGCTCGTCCAGGGCCGGCGGTGGGAGCCGGTACTCGGCCGGCGTGTCGGAGAACCGGATCGGATTGCGCACCGACGGGAATTCCCCGACGGTGACGACGGGTTCGAGGCCGACCTCGTCGGCGAACGCCACGCCCTGATCGACGGTGTTGATCGGCCCGCACGGAACGCCCGCCGCGACGATGTCGCGAAACCACTCGAGCTTGGTGCGCGTGCCGAGGCGGTCGGCCAGCAGAGGCCGCAACTCGGCCCGGTTGGCGGTGCGGTTCTCGTTGCGGGCAAAGCGCGGATCGTCGGCGAGTTCGGGGACACCGAGCACCTCGACCAGCTTGCGGAACTGGCCGTCATTGCCGGCGGTGATGACCAACTCGCCATCGGCGCAGGCCAACGGCTCGTAGGGGAACACGCTGGGGTGGCTGTTGCCCATGCGGAACGGGACGACTCCCCCGGCGACGTACGCGCTGCTCTGGTTGACCAGCCCGGACAGCGCCGACGAGAGCAGGTTGACCTCGACGTGCTGCCCGCGTCCGCGCTCGTGCCGGGCGTTCAGCGCAGCGAGGACACCGATCGTGGCGTGCATTCCGGCCATGACGTCGAAGACGGAGATGCCCGCGCGAAACGGCTCGCCGTCGGGATCGCCGGTCAGGCTCATCAGCCCGGAGATTGCCTGCACCATAAGGTCATACCCCGGCAGCGATGCTCCCTTCGGCCCGCTGCCGAAGCCGCTGATCGACGCGTAGACGATGCCCGGATTGCGTTCGGACACCGCGTCGTAGTCGAGGCCGAAGCGGGCCAGGCCGCCAGGCTTGAAGTTCTCGATGAACACGTCCGCGCGGCGGGCCAACTCCTTCGCGGCCGCAAGATCCGCCGGGTCCTTGAGGTCGAGCGCGATCGAGCGCTTGTTGCGGTTGACGCCCAGGTAGTACGTGGAGATGTCGTCGCGCACCGGAGGCTTCCAGCCCCGGGTGTCGTCGCCGCGCGGCCCCTCGACCTTGACGACATCCGCGCCCAGATCGGCCAGGAGCATCGTCGCGTACGGGCCGGCCAGGATGCGCGAGAAGTCCGCCACGAGCAGACCGGCCAGGGGTGCCAGCGGTGCTCGGCCTGATTCCACGCTCGACCCAATCGATCATGACGTCATGCGGACGATCGTCCGCTCAGTGGAGTCTTGGCGGTGCCGCGGCGCCGTGTCAAGACAGCCCCGGGGGTTTCCGTTGAGTGCGGGGCCTGCACCTTGACAGCTGTCGCTGCCCGGCGGGATCGTCTAGCGGACATTCGTCCGGGACAGTGGAGGAAGCATGCCCGATCCCGTTGTACTGCGTGGCGGCACGGTGCTGACCTTGGACGACGCCGGCGCCGTTCATCCCGACGCCGACGTGCTCGCCGTTGGCGATCGCATCGAGGCGGTCGGGCCGTCGCTCGACGTGCCGCCGGGAACGCAGGAGATCGACGCCCGCGGCGGCATCGTCATGCCGGGGATGATCGACACCCACCGGCACATGTGGCAGACCGCGATGCGCGGGTACGGCGCCGACTGGACGCTGACCCAGTACTTCGTCTGGTACTACCTCGAACACGGCAAGGCGTTCCGCCCCGAGGACATCTACGCGGGCAACCTGGTCTCGGCATGGGACGCGCTGGAGGCCGGTGTCACGACGACTGTCGACTGGTCGCACGGCCTGCAGACCGTCGAGCACGCCGAGGCCGCCGTCGACGCATTGCGGGCGGTGCCCGGCCGGTTCGTCCTCGCCTACGGCAACATCCAGGCGGCGCCATGGGAGTGGACGACCGACCCCGGCGTCCACGCATTCCTCGGCCGCAACCCGGCAAGCGACATGCTCGGCCTGCAACTCGCGTTCGACGTCACCGGCGATCCGGCCTTCCCGGAGAAGGCGGCGTTCGAGGCGGCCCGCGAACTCGGGTTGCCCGTCACAACACACGCCGGCGTATGGGGCGCCACCAACGACGCCGGAATCCGTCTCATGCACGAGAACGGCTTTATGACGCCGCAGAATGTGTACGTGCACGCGGCGACGCTGACCACCGACTCCTACCACCGGATCGCCGCCACCGGAGGGTCGATCTCGGTGTCCACCGAATCGGAGCAGAGTGCCGGGCAGGGCTACCCGCCCACCTGGCAGGTGCGCCGGCACGACATCCCGGTGTCGCTGTCGATGGACACCAGCGTCTGGTGGAGCGGTGACCTGTTCTCGGCGATGCGCACGACGCTCGGAGCCGATCGCTCGCGCGAGCACCTCGAGGCGCACGTCAAGGGCGAGACGGTGACGCACACCCACCTGCGCGCCGAGCAGGTCGTCAACTGGGCGACGCGCGGCGGCGCGCACGCCCTCGGCCGCGACGACATCGGCAGCCTGCAGCCGGGCAAGAAGGCCGACGTCGTCCTGATCAAGAACGACAACTCGCCGGTCTCGTTCCCGCTGCTCAACCCGTACGGGCACGTGGCGTTCCAGGCCCAGCGCGGCGACGTGCACACGGTGCTGGTCGACGGCCGGATCGTGAAGCACGAGCACCGACTGGTCGGCGCCGATCTCGCGGCAGTGCGGCGCACCGTCGAGTCCACAGTGGACTATCTGCGGTCGACGCTCGGCGAAGACGCCTGGGCACAGGGCATGAACCCGGACCTGCCACACGACGAGGTACTCGACAACCCGTACCAGTACACGGAGTACAAGTCTGAGTCGACACACGGCGCCCGGGGCAGCGTCTTCGGCGAGGGCTGATGGCCGGACGCGGAACCGGACCGGACTTCGTCGAGGCGCTGGCGCGTGGCCTGGACATCCTCGCCTGCTTCGACGCCGAGCATCGCGCAATGTCGCTGAGCGACGTTGCCGCTGCTGCGGGTCTGGCCCGGCCCACCGCCCGGCGGCTGTTGCTGACGCTGGAGGAACTCGGTTTCGTCCGCGCGTCCGGTGGCACCTTCCAGCTGACGCCCAAGGTGCTGACGCTGGGCATCGCTTACACGAGCGCCCTGGGGTTGTGGGAGATCGCCCGTCCCCATATGGAGAAACTCGTCGCACGTACCGGTGAGTCGTCGTCGATGGCGCAACTCGACGGGTCCGACATCGTCTACGTGGCGCGGGTGTCGGTACCGAAGCTGATCGCGTTGCGCGTCGATATCGGAACGCGCTTCCCGGCCGTGCAGACGTCGCAGGGAAAAGTGCTCCTCGCCGCGCTCGCACCCGACCAGTTGGCGACGGCCCTGGCCGAGCCGAGCCGAGCGAATCTGCCGCCCTACATTGGCCGTCCGGCCGATCAGCTGGCTGACGAACTAACGGAGGTTCGCGCCCGCGGGTGGGCGCTGGCCGACGAGGAACTCGCGCCAGGCGTGCGGTCAGTTGCGGTTCCCGTGCGCGACGGCACGGGGACGGTGCGGGCGGCCATGAACGTGACGGTGCACGCAGCCGAGACCTCGACCGACACGTTGCTTCAGGACTACCTGCCGTTGCTTCTGCGCACGGCCGGTGACGTCAGCGCCGAGTGGGCACTGTGGCATTCGCGGCCGCACGTCGAAGTAAGCCAAGGTAAGGGCAAATCCGCCACCGCTTGAGATGGAGGTTTCATGTCGGACCTGCCGCTGTTTCCGACCAGCCTGGTCGGCAGCTACGCCCAGCCGGACTGGCTCATAGACCGGGCCAAGCTCGCCGGCCGGTTCCCGCCTCGGGTGCGTGCGCGCGAACTGTGGCGTCCCACGCCGGACTACCTCGCCGAGGCGCAGGACGATGCGACGGCGCTCGCCATCCGAGCGCAGGAAGCAGCCGGTCTCGACATCCTGACCGACGGTGAGATCCGCCGGGAGAGCTACTCGAACCACTTCGCCACCCGGCTGGACGGGCTCGACCTCGACAATCCCGGCGAGGCCCTCGACCGCAGCGGGCACCCCAACCCGGTGCCGCGTGTCGTCGGGCCGATCTCACGCCCCGGCCCGGTGCAGGTACGCGATCTGCAGTTCCTGCGCGAGCACACCGACCACACCGTGAAAGTCACCGTGCCGGGCCCGTTCACGATGTCGCAGCAGGCCCAGGACGACTACTACAACGATCCCGAACAGCTCGCTCTTGCTTATGCGGACGCGGTAAACGCCGAAGTGCGCGACCTGTTCGCCGCCGGGGCCGACATCGTCCAACTCGACGAGCCCTACCTGCAGGCCCGGCCCGAGCCCGCCCGCAAGTACGGCATCAAGGCCCTCAACCGCGCGCTGGACGGAATCGTCGGGACGACCGCGGTGCACCTGTGCTTCGGCTACGCGGCGATCATCCACGAGCGCCCGTCGGGCTATTCGTTCCTGCCCGAACTCGCCGACTGTTCCTGCGACCAGGTGTCCATTGAGACGGGCCAGTCGAATCTCGACACGTCGGTGCTGACCCATCTCGACGGCAAGACGATCATCCTCGGCGTCATCGACCTTTCCGATCACGAGGTCGAGACGGTAGAGACGGTGGCGGCCCGCGTGCGCCGTGCGCTCCCCTACGTCGCCGCCGACAAGATCGTCATCGCCACCGACTGCGGCATGAAATACCTGCCGCGGGAATCAGCCGAGGGCAAGATGCGCGCAATGGCCGGTGCAGCCGAGTTGCTACGCGCGGAGTCATCCGGCTGACCACTCACGCGTTCATGAACAGCGAGGGCTACAACCGTGGATCGCGACGCGGCACCCCGCCGCTCCGTCCGCCCCAACTTGATCATCTCTGCTGAATCCGCCATCACTCGCAGCTTCGGCAGAGATGATCATGAAGTCTCGCACGGCCGGGCGTAAGGCAAGCCCGGCATCAAGGTCACGCACCGGGGCCGCAGCCCACGTCATCATGATGCTGACCTCGACCCATGACCGCCCCACAGCATCAACGTCACGTCGACGCGGTCCCGGCACTCCGTCCGCCCCAACTTGATCATCTCTGCTGAATCCGCCATCACTCGCAGCTTCGGCAGAGATGATCAACGGTGCGCCAGCGCAGACTCCGAGCTCGGACTCTAACGATCCACGGCTCTCGCACTAGGGCCTAGATGGCGAGCCGGCGCAGGCCGTAGCCGTCCTGCACGTAGTAGAGGTTCCCGTACCCGTCCTGGACGACGTGATGGACGTTGCCCCGCTGCAGGATCGTGACGCGCAGGCTGACCGGGTCCAGCCGGTACAGGTAGCTGCTGTGGATCGTGCCGTAGAGATTCCCGTCCCGGCCGACGGTGAGGAATGCATCGTGCGCGTCGATCAGGTCGTCGCCGTGGATGCCCAGTTCCGGGAACAACTCCTTGTCGACCACGAAACGCTGCAGAGTCGGGTCGTAGACGAGGACGTGGTCCTCGGCGACCATCCAGATCCGGTGGTCCGGCCCTACCGTCACCGCCAGTACCGTGCGCAGTCCGCGCGTCGGCAGCGGCAACGCCTGGGACGAGCCGGTCGCCGTGTCGTAGATCAACAGCTTCGCCTCGGTCTGCGTGGGTGCGATGCCGAGCCCGCCCCAGATCGAGGTGCCGCCGTACACCTTGCCGTCCAGGTAGGCCAGGCTCGCGACGGTCTCGTCGGCGACGATGTTCTGCTGCGTAGTGCATTGCCCGGTCGCGGGGTCGTAGACGCTCAGGGCGCCGGCCAGCTTGCCGTATCCCGCTTCGGTGCCGATGTAGACCTTGCCGCCACCGCTCACCATTCCGTACGGGCGATCCTGATCCTGCGCGGTCAGCGAGCACACGACCTTGGGGTTCGTCCCCGCCTTCCACGGCTCGGACGGTTGGTAGGCGTAGATGACCGCGCCCGGATAGGTACCCCAGTAGATGGTGCCGTCGAGCACGGTCGAGCCCTCGGCCTGCGAGATGCCGCTGGATTGCAGCGATTCATCCGATCGCATCGGGGTGTACACGCCGACCGCGCCGCTTCGGAAGCCTGATGAGTAGATCTTGCCGTCCGGCCCGGCCTGGATGCTCTGGATGTCGGTCGCGATCGAGGGTGCGCCATTCGCCTTGACGGATGTGAGCGCTCCGGTCGCGGTGTCGTAGCGGACGACGTCCGGTACGCCGGAGGCGTTGCCCATGGTCATCAGCGCGCCGGCGCCGTCGAAGCCCCATGCGCGCGGGCCCACCGGCAGCCCGGTGCCGAGCGAGGTCAATGTGTCGGTCGCGATGTCGTAGCGCGAGAGCTTGCTGCTGGCGACCAGGTAGACCGAGCCGTTGATGACCGCGGAGGCACCGGGGTATTTGACCTTGGGAATGTCGCGAATCACGGTCGAACTGAGCGATCCGTCGGCGCCCTTGTTCACCTTCAGCACGACCAGATGCCCGTCGCCGGACGGTCCCATGTTGGCGAAGACGTATCCGTCGCCGGCCGATACGGAGTACGCGAACTCCTCGTTGGCGTATTGCGCCGGCAGGATGTCGGTGCACTGCGATCCGCCGCCCGGGCACGCCATCAGGTGGGCGTGCGCGCCGATGCCGACGTAGAGGATGTCGGTCGACGCGTCGTACGCGACGGTGCGCGCGTACTGCTCCGGGCTCACCAGCGGGCGGCTGCCGACCTGCTGGTAGCCGCTGCCGGGCACGTACTTGAACGCTCCGCCGGAGGGGTACCCGCCACCGAACACGGAACCATTCGGCCCGGCCGTGACGTCCCAGATGAATGTGTCGCCGGCAATGGGATTGCCGAGGTCGACGGCAGCGTCGGCGCCGGGCGTGTACTGGTAGAGCCGGCCGTTCTCCGTCGGGTCGTCGTAGTTGTAGCTGCCCACGTAGATCTTGCCGTCGGTGGCCGTCGTGGCATTCCATGCTCCGGTCGCACCCGGCAGGGCGACGTCGGTGGTGATGTCGCCGGTGACGGCGTCCACGCCGATCAGCCGCGCGGCGTAGGAGTCGTTGCCGGTCACGACCGCATAGCCGGTCGAGCGGCCCTGCCCGTCGACGCCGATGGTCGTGGCGTTGATCGACGAACTGGTGATCTGCGCACCGAGGTCGGTGTACTGCCCGGACACCAGCGCGTCGTCCACGAACACCGGACCGGGACTCGACGGGCTGAGCACGACCGCCAGGGCAACCGTGGCCGTCCCGGAAGGAGCGACGCCCGTCGCCGACAGCGGCGTCCACGCGCCAGCCCGGTCCGGCCCGCTCGGACTCGTGGCGACCTTGAGCACTTGGTCGGCGCTGTCGCGGAACACCAGGCGGGAGGTGACGCCACCGGTCGCCGCCGCGAACGCCTGCAGGTAGCCGTGATACAGACGCCCCGCCTGCGCCGGCACGGCGGACGAGAGCGCACCCGGGTCGCGGCAGTCCGCGACGCCCGCCAGCCGAAGGCTCTGACTTCCGGCGACGTGCTGCTCGGCCGAGACGGTGGCGGCACTCGCACAGGCCCGACTCGGCCGGGGCACCGGAGTTTCGGCGTGGCCCAGAATCCAGCCATCAGTGCCGGACTCGAAGCTGTAGTTCGCGATCAGCAGATCGCCGGTCGCGCCGGAGTCCGCCAGCGGAGCCGGCTTTGCTCCGGCTGGTGCCGCAACCGTTGTCAATGTGGCAACTGCGCCCAGAGCCAGGGCGAGAACTACCCGCTTGGTGCGTTCGTATGGCATGCCAACTAACCCGTCTGGTGAGGGCCGAACTGGGAGGCTATTACGGTGCTGACCCTAATTCGATGGCACGAATGGCGTCAATGGCGCGGGCTGTCCGAAATCCCTCAGCCCATCCGCGCCAGGTCGCCCGGCGTCACCGCATGCCGGAGCGTCGCACCGCTGAAGTGGCGCAGGATCTCGTCGACGACGATCTCGCCCTGCTGGGCTCGTCCCTCGACCGTCGCCGCGGCCCGGTGCGGCGTGAGCATGACATTCGGCAGGCCGCGCAGGACGTGATCCGCGGGCAGCGGCTCGGCGTCGTACACGTCGAGCGCGGCAGACAATCGGCCCGAGCAGAGCTCGGCGATCAGCGCCGCCTCGTCCACGAGCGCGGCGCGAGCGGTGTTCACCAGACCGGCGCCGTCGGGCATCAGGGCGAGTTCGCGGGCACCGATCAGGCGGCGCGTCTCGGGAAGCACGGGGGCGTGCAGCGAGACGATCCGGTTCGTTGCCAGCAACGCGTCCAGCTCGAGCAGCTCGACGCCGAGACGGGCCGCTGACGCCTGGTCGAGATACGGGTCGTACACGCTGACCCGTGCCCCCAGAGCGCGGATGATCTCGATGTAGGCCCGGCCCGTACGCGACGCGCCGACCACGCCGACGCGACTGCCGCGGATCTCGTGTTGTTCGAGCGCGCCGGCCCCTGGCCACGGGGCACCCGATCGCATTCCCCGGTCGAACCGATGCACCTGGTGGAGCAACGCAAGCGTGAAGGTCAGTGCCACCTCCGCCACCGGGCGCGCCATCGCTGCTCCGGCCTGCGTCACCGTGATGCCGCGGGCGAACACCTCGTCCGTCACGAAGGGTTTGACCGTGGCACCGCTGTGGGCGACGAGCCGCAGGCGCGGCAGGCGGTCCAGCACCGCGGCCGTCAGGGCCGGGACACCCCAGCTGGTCACGAGCACGTCCGCGTCGCAACCCTGTACCGGCAGGTCAGGCGCATCGCGAAACGTGAGGCGCGCGGACGCGGCCAGCCGCTCGACGGCACTCGGCCGGAAGAACTGGGACAGAAGCTCCGCCGGCACCGCGACAAGTACCTGCGGTGAGTCCCGGTCAGCGCAGCCAGTCATCGAGATGTTCGGCGACGAATTCGTCATCGAGCAACCAGGGGTACGCGTTCGTCACCCGGGTCAGCTCGTCGGCCTGGCCCGCAGAGAGTTCCTCGTCCGGATTCAGGCACCAGATGCCCTCGAGCAGGCCCTGACGTCTGAGCACCTCGTGCACACCGGCGATACAGCCGGCAAAGCCGTTCGCGGCGTCGAACACCGCGGCGTTCGCGTCGGTGAGTTCGGGAGTGCGCCGCACGAGACGAGAAAGCGCCTGCGGGTCACCGGCCTGCGCGCGCTTGACGTCGGCGTACAGCTCCACGGCCCGCCGGGTCCAGACCGCCCACTGGCCGAGCAGGCCGCCCGCCGTGCGGACCGTCGTGTTGCCGAACCGGTATTCGGCAAGCAGGTCCGTGATGATCGCGTCGTCATTGCCGGTGTAGAGGGCGATGTGCTCGCCGCGACCGGACTCGCCAATCGCCCGCGCGACGTCGAGGGTGCGGTAGCGGTCGAACGGCGCGACCTTCACCGCGACGACTGTGGGGATCTCGACGAAGCGGCGCCAGAAGTCGAGTGACAGGACCGGCCCGCCGACCGCGGTCTGCAGGTAGAAGCCGACAACCGGCAACACCTCGCCCACTGCCTTCGCCCGGTCGAGGAGGTCAGACTCCGTCGCATTGGGTACAGCAGGGCTCAACAGCGCGGCGTGATACCCGAGCGACGCGGCGAGCTCCGCCTCGGCCACAGCCTGGGCGACCGGCCCGCAGGCGCCCGCGATCCGCACGACCGGACGGCCCGCCTCGGCGTCGATCGTCCGGACCGCGCATTCGAGCACCGGCCGCAGCAGGCCGACCGACGGCTTGCGCAACTCGAACTGCGTGGTATGGACCGCCACGGCGATCCCGCCGACTCCGGCGGCGAGGTAGTAGCGGGTCAGCGCGCGCTGGCGCCGCTCGTCCAGCCGCCGTTGCTCGGTCAGCGCCAGCGGGTGCGCCGGGATCACCGCGCCGGCAAGTAGCAGCGCCCGCACGTCTGCGTGCATCAAAACTTCCCGTCGCGGACGGCGAATTTCGTCGGCTTGCCGCTGATTGGCAGGCCGGCGGAAAGCCAGTCGGCCTGCCAGTCCACCAATGTCGCGAGGGACACCTGCGGGTAGCCGAACAGCTTGTGGCACGACGATGCGTCGTTGAGCAGTGCAGTGGGTGCCGGCTCGCCCGTCAGTTCGAGTTCGACGTCGAAGCGCTCGGCGAACCGGCGCGCGAGGCTCGGTACCGATGCCGTTTCCGGACCGGTCAGGTTCAGCACGAACGGGTCGGTGCCCGCATGCCCAAGCGTGCGAAGCACGACCTCGTTCGCGTACCCCTGCCATACGACATTGACCGCCCCCGTCGTGACGTCGACGGGTTCCTTGGCGAGCACGGCCTGGCCGATGTCGGCGAGCACGCCGTATCGGAGGTCGACCGCATAGTTCAGCCGGACGAGCGCAACCTGAGTCCCGCGCACCGCCGCGGCGTGCTGGAAGATCCGCTCGCGCCCCAGACAGGTCATGGCGTATTCGCCGACCGGCCCGACGGCATCGGCTTCGGTCGAACCACCCGACCCGGTAGGCACGAGCGGGTACACGTTGCCCGTTGACAGCGACGTGATCCGCGCGTCGCGGTAGCGATCCGCCACCCGCGCCGGCAGTGCGACATTGACCGCCCAGGCGAGGCCGGGGCTCTGGGTGGTGCCGAACTTCGCGCCGACCATGAACACCACGGCCGGCGCGTCCGGCAATTGCGCGAAGTCGTCGTCACCGAGCAGGTCGAACGGGATGACGGTCACGCCCGCATCGGCGAGCCGTTGCGCTGCCGAGGCATTCGACCAGCGCGACACCGCCAGCACCTGGTCGCCGGTGCGCCCGGCAGCGTCCAGAGCCCGGCGGGCAAGGCGGCAGAGGGTCGGCCCCATCTTGCCGCCCGCTCCGAGGATCACCAGATCACCCGAGTGGTGCGCGAGATCGTCCACCAGCCCGGCGGAGGGCGTGGTGAGACGGTCTTCGAGCTCAGCTTCGTTTCGAAACATCGACTACCCCTTGATGCCGGACATGGTGACGCCTTCGGTGAAATAGCGCTGGCCGACCAGATAGGCCACGAACATCGGCAGGAATGCGATGACCGAGCCGGCCAGGAGCACGTCGAGCGGGACGTTCTGCCGCTGCAGCGACTGGATGCCGACGGTGAGCGTCCAGTGATCGCTGCTCTGCCCCATGATCAGCGGCCAGAGGAAGTCGTTCCAGTGCCACAGGAACACGAACGTGCCGAGTGCGGCCATCACCGGCTTGCACAGTGGAAGCACGATGGCCCGGTACATGCGCCACTCCGAGCAGCCGTCGATCTGGGCGGCTTCGAAGAGTTCGTCGGGCAGGCTCATGATGAACTGCCGCATCAGGAAGACCGCCTGCGCGTTAGCCAGCGTCGGCACGATGAGACCCCACATGGTGCCGACGCCGCCGATCTCGGCCATGAGCGCAAAGGTCGGCACGAGCACGATGTGGTACGGCACCATGACCATCGAGAGAAACGACCAGAACATCAGTTCCCGGCCGGGAAACCGCTTCTTGGCAAAGGCATAGCCCGCCATCGAGGCCAGAAGAAGGACGGCGATCACGCTGACCGTCGCGTAGATGAACGTGTTGAGCGTCCAGCGGAGCAGGTCCTGTGCCTGCACCACCTGGCCGAATGCGTGCAAGGTGAGGTGCGACGGAAGCAGGCTCGACGGAAACCGCACCGCGACCGGAGGCTTCAGCGCGAGAACAACCATTGCGTAGAACGGAAAGAGCGTCACCAGGCTGGCGATGACGAGCAGTACACCGCGGATGATCTTTCCCCGGCGCGTCGGCTCCAGCGCACGGTAGCGCGGTTTCGGCGAGCGGCGGCGCGCGACGACCGCGTCGGCGCGCGCGGCGGCGGGCTCGGCAAGCGTCGTCTCGATCACTTCTGCCTCCCCAGCACCAGCCGCTGGGCGAGGGCGATGATCAACGTCAGGACGAACAGCACCACGCCGATCGCGCTGGCGTATCCGCGGTCGAAGTTCTGAAAGCCCTGGTCGTAGAGCTCGTACACCAGCGTGTAGCTGGAGCGGACCGGCCCGCCGCCGGTCATGACGTACACGAGGTCGAAGACCTGGAACGACGCCGTGGTCTCGATGACCAGGACGAAGAACAGGGCCGGTCGTAGGTGCGGCAGCAGGATCATTCGGAATCGCTTCCACGGCCCGGCACCATCGACGAGTGCCGCTTCCTCCAACTCGCGGGGCGCGTCCTGCAGCCGGGCGAGAATGATCAACATGGCGTAGCCGAACCGCGACCAGACGGAGACGACCGCGAGTGCCGGCAGCACCAGAGCCGTGTTGGTCAACCACGATTCGCTGGAGAAACCGAGATGATGCATCAAGGTCGACCACGGGCCGCCGGTGGAGAAGACCCATTTGAAGATGACTGCGGCGACGACCAGGCTCGTCACCACCGGCAGGAAGAGGATCGAACGGAACAGCCGCGAGCCGCGGAATTTCGCGCGCACCATCATCGCCATGGAAACCGCGACGACCGTGGTGGTGGGTACCGAGATCAGCGTGTAGACGACAGTGACTCGCAATGCCGACCAGAACGTGGGGTCGTGCCAGAGCCGGACGAAGTTCGCGGAGCCCTTCCAGTGCAGCCGCCCGCCGATCGGGTATTCGAAGAAGCTGAGCCCGATGCCGGCAAGTGACGGCCCGAACCGGAACACCAGGAAGAACAGGAAGCAGGGCAGCACGAACAGCAGGCCGACATAGGCGCGATGCGTCGACCGGCGCTTGGCGTCGCGTCGGGTCGCAGGTGGCGTCATCGTGGCGGCACTCATGGTCGAGCCTCTCGTGTGGCCGTACCGGGCCGTATGGTCCATGCGGTCCATGCGGTCCGCGCGGTCCGCACGCCGGCGCATGCGGACCTCGCGCGGTGCATGACGGTCAGTTCGTCGTCATGGCGGCGGCCGCCTTCGCCGCGTCGTCCAGCGCCTTCTTCGGATCCTTCTTACCCAGCAGCACGGACTGGATCTCCGGTGAGAGGACGCCCATGATGTCGCGGGACTTCACGTTCAGAGTGCCCACCGTCGTGTCGGGCACCTGCTGCTCCAGGGCGGTCTGCACCGGGTCGTTCGGGTACAGGCCGGTGCCGTTCTGATCGGGCGAGAAGAACCCGGACGCGACGTCATAAGCCTTCGTGACGTTCTGCTGGGCAACCCAGCTCAACCAGAGCGACGCCGCGGACTTGTTCGCCTTCTTCAGCACGGCCAACGAGCCGACAGTGCCGTAGCCGATGCTCTGCTTGTCCTTGAGCGACGGCAGGACCGCGATGTTCTCCTTACCCCAGAAGCTGCTCACGTCCGTCGGGACGTTCTGCCACGTGCACGCCACCTTGTTCTGCGCAAGCGGGGTCTGCTCCAGGCTGTCGGGCGCGATGGTGATCTCGTCCTTGGGGATGTAGCCGCCGTCAGCGAGCTTCTTGGCAAATGTCAGCGCGTCGACTCCGGCCTGGCTGTTGAACGCGACGGACTTGCCGTCGCTGTTGAAGACCTGGCCACCGGCCTGCCACAGCAGCGGGTAGTACGTGAGATTGAGCGTCTGCACGCTGCTGCCGTCGTAGGACGTGACGTAGATGCCAGCCTTCTTGAACTTCGGCGCGAGCGCGAGCAGGTCGTCCCAGGTCTTGGGGTACGGCGGATTGCCGACGGCCGCGAACGCCTTCTTGTTGCAGATCAGCGGCTGGGCGCTGACGAGGACCGGCACGCCCATCATGTCGCCGTCCATCGTCACTGCGGTACGCACGTTGGGGAGGTAGGAGTCCTTCACCGCGGCCGGAAGCAGCGCGTCGACCGGCGCCAGGTTCGCAGAGTACTTGGGCAGCTGGTCGGGGATCAGGTACACGACGTCGGGGCCCTTGCCGGCCGCGATCGCGGTCTGCAGTGCGGTGTCGCGGTCGGCCCACGGGAAGATCTGGACCTTGACCTTCACCTTCGGGTACTTCGCTTCGAACGCATGCGTCTGCTGGTCCCAGAACGCCTGGTTCTGGGTCTTGTCGCTGATCACGGGGTAGGTCCACATGGTCACCGACCCCGAGACGCTTGCCGGATCGGTCGGCGGCTTGACCGATCCGGATCCCTGGCTGGAACCGCACGCGGTCAGCATCGCCGCCGCGAGACACCCGGTCGCAGCGAGCCAGATCCTGCTTGGCTTCATGGTGTTCCTTCCACTGTGCGTGGCACGGCGAGCTCCGTGGGCCCTCCGCGATGAGGACGTACAAGATTTTCGAGGAGATTGGCGCCACCTGGACCACCATCTCGCCGACGTCCGGAATTACTTCCAGGACCGAAACTTCGGTGCCGCTTGTCTACCTGCTCAGGCTTGGCCCTGTCAACCCGCTCTGCCCCCGTTTGTCGCGCGCCAGCAACGGCGATGACCCGCCGCTACGATAGGACGTAACCGCATTGGTCGCCCGAATCCGTTTGGCAACGCCACGTCCGGTATCGCACGCCGTCTTCGGCCGAAGCCGCAACAGCAAGCGAGTCGGCTGACGCGAAGGGGAAGTTGTCGTGCGCGTCGCGATCGCAGGCCTGGCGACCAGCCACCCCTACTCCGACGCTGGCCATCTGCGCGAGCTACTCGGCGCGGAGCTCACCGTGTGGGAGCCGGACCGCGACCGCCTGGCCCGCTTTCTCGACCAGCACCCCGCCCGGGTGGTCGACAGTCTCGACGCCCTGCTCGCCGACGGCCCGGACGGCGCGGTGGTGACCGTCCGGCCCGACCAGGTGGCACCCCTCGTGCAGGCGCTGCTCGAGCGCGACATCCCGGTGTTCGCGAACAAGCCGGCGGCGGTGACGCTGGATCAGCTTGCCCGGCTCGACGCCATTGTCAGCCCGCGCGCGGAGCGGTTCATGACGTGCTCGGTCCTCCGGTTCGCCCCGGCATTCGAGCGCTTCCGGCAGGCGATCGTTGCCGCGGACGTGCTGGCGGCGCGGGTCACGGTGCGCCACGACGTCAGTCGCTGGTCGACTGATCCCAGCGTCGCCTGGCAGGACGATCCCGGCGTCGGTGGCGGGTTGCTCACGACGATGGGTGTGCACGGCGTCGAGTTGCTCGTCATGCTGTTCGGCACCGACATCGTCGATGTGCGCGCGCGCCGGTCTCGCCGTCGCTACCTGTCGCTCGCGTCCGAGGACGTCGGCCAGATCGATCTGCGCTGGGCGAGCGGACTGATCGCCACGGTCGAGATCCTCGGCGTCGCGTCCAGCGAGAGCTACGCCGTTTGCGTACACGGCGACGCGGCCGACCGCGAGGTCGTGCTCCGGCCCGACGGCCAATCCACCGCGCCCTTCGGCTATGCCGAGACGATCGAAGCGTTCGGCCGGATGCTTGCCACCGGCGCAAGCGCGGTCGACTGGGCCACGTCGCGCTGCGTCCTGCACACTCTCGCCACGGCCCGGGCGAACGCCGGCGACGTCCGCGTATAGTTTCGGCAGTGACCGGAATCGAGGGCCACGTCGACGCGTTCGACATCGACGTCACGTTCGGTCCGTGGCCACGCCGGACCGCCGGCACGGATCTGGGCTCGGTCTTGCGCCTGCTGGGCGATGAGCGCATCACGCAGGCTGCCGTATGCAGCACGAGCGCCGTCCGCCACGACGCCCGCCGCGGCAACGACGAGACGATCGCCGCGTGCGCCGGACGCACCGACGTCGTCGCCGCCGGGGTCGTCGACCTGCGCGACACGCTCCGTGCCACCGACGAACTCGACCGCCTTGCCGGCGCGGGCATCCGGCTGCTCCGGCTCTTCCCCGCAGAGCAGGACGCGCCGCCGGAATCACCAGGTCTGCGGCACGTCGTCGAGGCGGCGGCCGGACGCTTCGTCATCGCGACCACCGGCGATGTCCGGACGATGTGGCGCGCCTTTGCGGACTGCGGCGCCTGCGTGGTCTTTCTCGACACGCACTTCTACCACCTGGCCGACTTCCTTCTGCTTGCGCGGCGTCACGACGGGTTCCACACGTCCACCCGGCTGCTCAACTCGCCCGATGCCTACGAGCAGGTGAGCGGCGAGGTAGGGGTCGAGCGGCTACTGTTCGGGTCCGGCACGCCGCGGTTCGAGCCGGCGGTGCCGGCGTTGCGTCTGGCTGCGTCCCCGCTGCATCAGCACGACAAGCAACGAATCGCGGGCGGCAACCTGCGGGCATTACTGCAGGCGATCCGATGATCATCGACGTGCACGCCCACTGGGGCCCTTGGTTCTTCGCGATGGACGTCGCGAGCGCCGACACCAATCTGGAGTTGATGGATCGCTACGGCATCGACGTCTCGATCGTGTCTGCGGCCGAGGCCGTCGTGTCGGACGCAGTGCGCGGCAACGCGGCCCTGGCAACGGTGCTGGCCGAACACCCGCGCCTGCTCGGTTACCTGGTGCTCGATCCGAACGACGCCGCCACGTCCGAGCGGGACCTGGACCGCCACCTGCCCGGTGGACGATTCGTCGGCGTCAAGCTGCACACGCACTATTCGGGCCGGCCCATCGCCGGCGCCGAGATGCATCGCATGCTGCGTCTGGCGGCCGAACGAGACCTGCCCGTGCTGATGCACACGTGGGGCCCGGACATTCTCGATCTCGCCGATGCCTGTGCGGCGATCGACGGCCTGCGCGCAATCGCCGGCCACATGGGCGGCCCGGCCTGGGAGCTCAGCGCTGAAGCGGTGCGCCGCACGGATCGGCTCTACCTCGAACCGTCGTACTCGGTCGCGGAACGCGGACGGGTCGCCTGGGTCGCCGAGCGCGTGCCGGCCGACCGCCTGCTGTTCGGCACTGACTCCACGTTGATCGATCCAGCCGTCGCGCTCGGCGCGGTCCACGCGGCTCGTCTGAGCCAGGACGTCCTCGACGCGATGATGTGGCGAAACGCGGCGGACCTCTTCGGGCTGCGCGACCACGTGACAACCGCTCAGAGGTGAAGGCGGTACAGCACGAGAGGGCGGCCGCTGGACGACAGTGCGCGCGTGCCGACCACCTCCGCAACGCCCGCAGTTTCCAGGCGGCTCAGCATCCGCCGGGCGGTGCGCAACTGCACGTCGAGCCCCTCGGCGACGTCGCGGGTCGTCACGGGTTCGTCTTCGTTCGCCGATACCAGCGTGCGTAGGCGCAGCAACGTGCCGCTCGACATACCCGTGCGCCGCGCGATCATCCGGATGTCGCCGCCGCTGGCGAGCTTCTCCGGCTGCGCGCCTTCGAGGAGCATGCCCCCGCCGTTTCGCAGGCAGACGGCGGCCGCCTTGTCGCCGCTCGACCGAGCCCGCTTGAGCGCCTCCGTCGCCAGTGCCTCGGCCTCGGCGGCCGACCGGCCGACGCCGAAGCCGACCCGCACGATCGACTGCTTGTCGCCAAGAGCGTCGACGAGCGGGAAACGGGTGAACGAGCCGGTGTACTGCTCGAGCGGGCCGCGCGTGCTGACCAGCGTGTAGCGGCCGACACCGTCCGGCTTCACGCTTCCGCCGAGCATCGTCAGCTCGGCGGCCAGCGAGGGCTCGTCGTGGTCAAGCTCGACGAGCCCGAGCACGACCTGCGCGTCGCCCAATTCCCGCCGGACCACATCCATCATCACCACACGCAATGCCTCACGGATCGAATGGATCGACGGCGCCAGCCGGACCGACGCCATGGTCTCGCGCAGCACCTCGTACACCGACCGCACGCAGCTGATTGCCACCAAGGTGTCGAGGTCGGCGCGCGCTTCCTCGTGAAAGCGGATCAGGTCTCGCGAACGGAGCCCCGGCGCGTAGGGCAGGACGTACACCTGCTCGGTGGGCAGGCCCGCCTCCTTCAGCGTCTCCTGCACGTCCGCCTCGTCGAGTGTGTCGACGCTCAGCCGGGAGATGTCATGGCCGTCGCGGAGTAGTCCGACGAGGGTGCGCAGCAATGTCGCGCCGGTGTAGTTGACGAAGCGAGCGGGCTGCCCGAGTAGGCCCGCCGAGGACGCGATCTGATAGGGCACCACGCCGGTGAACAGCCAGCCGTCGACGGCGTCGGCCGACTCTCGTGTCACCTTGGTCGTTTCGTCTTCGTGCTCGTAGGGCACCGGATGGGGCATTGCCTCGCTGAACTCCGCGAATGCGTCGCAGGCCGGGCCGACCAGATCACGCGGCCCGACCACGCCGATCACCATCGTCACGACGAGATTCTCCGTTCGGGCTACCCGGCGCGGCCGGGTGCGTCGGACGCCTCTTGCCGGCATACGGACACGATCACATCTGCGATGTCGTCCACATCCTGCACCGTGTACTGCTCATTCCACGGCAGCACGACGAGGGATAGGTCGACGAGTCGCTCCGCATTGGGGCAACTGCCGGGCGGGTACGCAACGTCGGGACGGTCTGGGTAGTCGGCAAGCGGGAAGCGGGATCGGCCGTACACCGGTGCGGACGTGAGCGCCGGGTTGCCGTAGAGCGGCCGGTCCAGATAACCGGCGACAGCGGGCAGACCCTGCGCGCTGAGCCGCGCCGCCATGGTTGGCGCATCCGGCGACTCGCCGCTGAGTACCAGTGGGAACATCCACCACGCGTGGCCGGCCGGATCGGGCAGGCTGATTCCGGTCAGGCCCGCCAGCCTGGTGCACAACTGCTCGGCCCGCTGCCGGCGTCGCCCGACGACGCCGTCCAGCTTGGCCAGTTGCGCGCGAGCCACGGCACCTTGCAGTTCGGTCATCCGGTAGTTCAGGCCGTACGAGAGGTGCATTCGCTCGCCGGTGCTGCGCGGCCACCCCTTGTCGGCGAACAGCCGCATCCGCTCGGCCCGCGCGGCATCGGAGGTGATCACCAGGCCGCCGTCCCCACAGGTGATGTGCTTCCACTGCTGCAAGCTGAAACAGCCGGCATCGCCGACGGTTCCGGCCAGGGTGCCGGTGCTGTCGGTCTCCGTCAGCCAGGCCTGGGCGCAGTCCTCGATCAGGGCGAGGTCGTGCCCGGCGGCGATGTCGCGCAATTCGGCGATCCGCGCCGGGGCGCCGAACAGGTGCACCGCGAGAATCGCGCGGGTGCGCGGGGTGATGGCGCGGCGCACGGCACCAGGGTCCAGGTTCCCGGTGTCGGGGTCGACGTCGGCGAAGACCGGCACTGCGTTCTGCGCGAGGATGGGCGCGACGCTGCCGAAATCCGAGATCGGGCTCGTGATCACCTCGTCGCCGGGCGACAGATCGGTTGCCGCAAGCGCCAGGTGAATTGCGGCGGTGCCGGAACTGCAGGCAACCGCATGCGCCACGCCGAAGCGGGCGGCCATGTCGGCTTCCAGCGCTCGGACCTCGGTACCCCAGACCGCGGAGAGCATGCCCGATTCGAGTACGCGGGTGAGCGCGGCGACCTCGGCCGCGTCGAACGTCCGGCCGCTGCTGTCGGTGGCTGCCGGCAAGGTCCGCGCGAGCCGGTCCGCGCGGGTGCCGGTCGCGACAGCATGTGGCGTCTCACCGGGGCTCATCGCTCACCCACTTCTCTTGTTCGCCGGCGCCTGCATTACGGACTGTACCGTTATTGTCGGCGAGTGGAGATCCACGCACCCGACTGGCACCAGCAGACGCGACGCGAGGAACTGAGGGCGCTGCTGGGCGCCCCGGCGGCGGCTCGAAACCCCGTAGCGTCCCACCTCGTCCGACGGGATTCGCGCGGCTCGTACGAGCTCGAAGTGCTGCTGCTCGACCTCGACGAGTCCGCGCCGGTGCCCGCCTATTTCGTCAAGCCACGTGGGCGTGACGGTTCGCCGTTACCGGCGGTTCTCTACAACCACGCCCACGGCGACGACTTCGCGCTCGGGAAAGACGAGTTGCTCGACGGGCGCGACATCCTCGACCGGGTGCCGTACGCCGATGCCCTCACGTCGTGCGGCTATGCGGTGCTCTGCATCGACGCGCGGGGATTCGGTCCGCGCCGGGACCGGTCACTGGACGAGCTGTTCAAGGAGATGCTCTGGCACGGCAAAGTCCTGTGGGGCGCGATGGTGCAGGACAGCCTGCGCGCAATCGACTATCTGATCTCGCGGCCGGATGTCGACGAAGCACGGATCGGCACGCTGGGTATGTCGATGGGCAGCACGATGGCGTGGTGGGTGGCAGCACTCGACACCAGGCTGCGGGTGTGCGTCGACATCTGCTGCCTCACCGACTTCCAGACGCTCGTCAGGAGTCGCGGGCTGGACCGGCACGGCGTGTACTACTACGTCCCGAACCTGCTGAATCACTTCACCACCGCCGAGATCAATGCGCTGATCGCGCCACGGGCGCACCTGGCGCTGGCGGGCAGCCACGATCCGCTCACGCCGCCGGAAGGCCTCGACGTCGTCGACCGCGAATTGCGAGAGGTCTACAGCCGAGCAGGTGTCGCCGGCAGGTGGCGGCTGCGGCGATTCGACTGCGGCCACGAAGAGACTGCCGCGATGCGCGCCGAGGCCATCGAGTTTCTGCGCAAGTGGCTATGAGAGGCCCGCAGCGTCGCCGTGGCAGGCTGGGGCCCGGCGGGCACATGTGGAGGTGAAGGCTGTTGGCTGATCGTGACGCGCTGATGCAGTCGCTGCGAGGGCGCGTGATACCCGCCGTGCTGACGCCGATGACCGCCGATGCCACGCCACACTGGGCCGACTTCGATCGCTATGCCGAGTACATCGTTGGCGCGCCGATCGGTGGCGTCGCCGTCTGGGCGCATACCGGCCGGGGGCTGTTTCTCACCGAGGACGATCGCCGCCTGCTGCTCACCCGCTGGCGGGCGAGCACCGATCGTCCGGTCATCGCGGGAGTCGGCGTGCCGATCGGCAGCGACGCCGTGCACGATCCGGACGCCTCGTGCGCCGCGACACTGCGTATGGCTGACACGGCGGCCGAACTCGGCGCCGACGCACTGATGATCTACCCGCCCGCGGTGCTGCGCGATCGGCCCGACGACGACCGCCTGCTCGATCTCCACCTGCGCGCAGCCGAACGCACCGGGCTGCCGATCGTCGGTTTCCACCTGCATGGCGAGGCGGGCGGTTACGACTACGGCACCGAACTGCAAGACGCGCTCAACGCGCAGTCCAGCGTGATCGGAGTCAAGGCGGCAACCCTCGACCGCGCGATCGCCTGCCAGCAGACGCTGCGCATCTCGGCGACACACGGGAAACTGGCCATCACCGGCGAGGACCGCATGTTCGGGCCCTCGTTGATGTGGGGTGCCGACTGCGCACTGATCGGGATCGCGGCCGCCGCCGCGAACCTGAGCATCGACGTTGTGGATGCCTGGCAGGCCGGCGACTACGGCCGGTTCGTGTCGGCGTCGCGCCGCCTGGATCGTTTCGCCGAGGCGACGTTCTGCGCGCCCATCGAGGGCTACATCAGGCGGATGATGGCCGCCGCCCAGTTCGACGGTGCGCTCTCCGACGATGGCGCAAACGACCCGTTCGGACCGAAACTCGAGCGCGGCGAACTCACGGCTGTCAACGACGTGCTGCGCTCGTTACACGCAACTGCGGGTGCCTGATAGCCGACCGGGCGTGCCGTCGAGGCGTGGCCGACCGCTCAGGCCACGTGCAGCCGGTCATGCACCGTGAAGGTTTCCAGGTCCCACAGGAACAACTGACAGCGTTCGCAGAACCAGACGCCGGTCGGTACCCGCAGCTGGAGGTTGTGCATTTGTTCGCGGGCACAGGTCAGCGCGTAGGCCAGCATCATGCGGCGTCGAAGAAGACCTATCCGGGACATGTGTGCGGAGCCGATCGGGTCGTTGCCGGTTGCGTGAAATGCGATGCCGGGCAAGGGATCGAGCAATGAGAGCGCTGGATTGACGGCATGGCCCAGTAGAGCACCCCCGGCGTGACCGAGATCCTGATGCTCCGGAGCAACATTGAGAACGGCCGGCATTGCGGGTGGATGCGTTGTGGTTCGTCGCAACATTTTGACCGACCGCAACGCGGCGCCGGGTCATCCAGCCGGCCGAGACGGCGGTCCCTTGCGATGAACGACTGTCGCAAACTGACCCTGACGGGCGTTCCCGGCCAATCCGGCACACGGCAAACCCGCGCCATCCGAAACTTCTGGGCGGGTCATCCGGTGCGGGTGGTGTCAGGGCGGAGAAACAGCGCGAGAGTTGCCGGTGGCGAACCGGTAATTCGGTCGCTACGACCCGCTGCTCCAGGGAGGCGCTATGGGATTCTGCCCAGTCGACGTGATCATAATCGGCTTTCCGGGCAACAAGTTCAGTGGCCGCATCGCCCCAGCGCTGATGGACCTCGTCGACAGCGCCACGATCCGCATCATCGACCTGCTGTTCATCAGCAAGGACTCCGACGGCGTGGTCACCACGGTCGCAGCAGCAGACGTCGATGCGCAGACCGGGCCGAGCTACCTGTCGATCGACGTCCTGCAGCCCGGCGCGCTCGGCGCCGAGGACGCCGAGGAATTGGCCGACGACCTGGAGCTCAACTCCTCGGCGCTGGCGATCGCTTTCGAGAACATCTGGGCGACGAAGGTTGTGGACGCCTGCCGGGAGGCTGACGCAGTCGTCATCGACCAGATCCGCATTCCCGCCGATGTGGTCGACGCCGTCGTCGCCGCGGGCTAGAGACGCCAGCCAGAAACCAAGCCGACTTCACGAGACCGAGAGGCACGATATGGGATTGCTACGCATGGCTGCCCGCACTGCTGTTGTGGCGGGTACGGCGACCGCCGTTTCTGGACGCGTCTCGCGCCGGCAGGCCCGAAAGGCCGACGAGCAGCAACCACAGCAGGAACCCGCCCAACAAGCAGCGCCGGCCGAGCAGGCACCGCCGGAGGATCCGGAGACGGCCAAGCTCGAGCAGCTGGCCCAACTGCACAGCCAAGGCGTCCTGACCGATGAGGAGTTCGCGTCGGCCAAGGCGAAGGTGCTGGGAATCTGAACGAGCCGGCAACCACGGCGCGTGGGGACGAGGCCGAGCCTTACTCGCGACTGGCGGGTGTGTACGACGAGATTGTCGTCGATGCCTGCCACGAAGGCTGGGCCGTCTACCTCGATGAACTCTGGAGCGCGGACGACGACGGCGTGCGCACCGTGCTCGACCTGTGCTGCGGAACCGGCCTCATGGCAAACGCTCTCCGCATGCTCGGCTACCGGGTAACCGGAGTCGACAGCTCACCCGCGATGCTCGCGCGTGCCCGCCGATTGCTCGGCCCGGACGCGGTCCTCGTCCGGCAAACGCTTCCCGACCTGACGATCGGCGGCACGTTCGACGCCGCCGTCTGCACGTTCGACGGCCTCAACTACCTGACCCCCGCGCAATTGCGAGCGACGTTGACGGCTGTGGCCGGCTGCCTCAGGCGCGGCGGCTGGCTCGCGTTCGATCTGCACACCGACGGGATGTTGGAATTCGCCAGGACCCATCCGGTCGTCGACGGCGAGGCCGCGGGAAAGCGCTTCACGATTCGCAACGTCGTGGACGTGGCCGAGCGGACCTGCGTCACCCGGATCGACATCACCGGGCCGACGGATCACGACACCTTCAGCGAGCAGCATCGCCAATACCTCTTCAGCGAGGCGGACGTTCACGATGCCCTTGCGGGCGCCGGCTTCGGGCAGCCGTCGGTCACCGACGAGTACACCGACGGGCCGGTTACTCAGTCGACCCTGCGCGCGACGTGGATCTGCCGGCACCTCGGATCCTGACCGCCGCTGCGAGGCATGACCAAGTTCGGACATCTTCTCCGCAACGCCTATTGACTGGCGGTATCAGCGAGTATCGTCGCCTGACGCCGCTGTGATCGGAACGTGCGCGTCGGATCCCGTAGGAGGCGTCATGTCTCTGCGTTGTCATTCCCGGCCTGCTGGCAGCCAAGTCCCACTCACGCCGTACGCGTCGCGCACGCACTAGCGGCCTCCCGGTATCCCGACTCCGCCGATGGAGAGAAGGCAGCCATGAGCGATCCCGCAGCCGTCCCCGTGCAGTCATTCCGAAGGCGGCCGCGCGGCAGCGCACGACGTCGCCTGCTGGCGTCGGGTGCCGTGACGGTCGTCGTCGCCGCTGCCCTCGTCGGCGGCGCCGCTAGCGACGGGCAGGCCCGAACACCGTCTGGCGTATGGGGTTCGGGAACGCTGACCGGCGCGGAACTGGCGAGCCTGGTCGTCCAGATGACGCCGGACGAAGAGGTCGGCATGCTGCACGGCTACGGTGATCCACCCTCGGCAACCTCACCGGTGCCGAGCGTTAACGGCGAGGCGGGCGGCATTGCCGGCGTGCCCCGGCTGGGCATTCCGCCACTGCGGTTCACTGACGGACCCGCCGGCATCCGGCTGCGGCACGTCGAGACGGCCATGCCGGCGCCGGTCGGGCTGGCCGCCACCTGGGACCCGAGCACCGCGGCGCAATACGGCGCAACCGTGGGCGATGCGGGCCGGGCCACCGGCGAGGACGTGTGGCTCGCACCGATGATCAACGCGGTCAACTTCGTCACCGGCGGGCGCAACTTCGAGACGCTCGGCGAAGACCCGTACCTGGCCGGCCAGCTCGTCACGTCCGAGGTGCAGGGCGTCCAGAACAAGGGAATGATCGCCGAGATCAAGCACTACGCCGAGAACGACTTCGAGAACGGGCGCAACTCGACCAGCGTCACCATCAACGACCAGACGCTGCACGAGACGGAGTTGCAGGCGTTCCAGGCGGCGATCGACGCCGGTGCCGGCGCAGTGATGTGCTCCTACAACCGCATCAACACCGTCTACTCCTGCGGAAACGACGCCACCCTCAACGGCGTGCTGCGCGGGCAACTCGGGTTCAAGGGATTCGTCACGTCCGACTGGGGCGCGGTGCACCGGGTCTCGGATCTGCTGCACGGCAACGACATCGAGCAGCCGGGCAACGCCGCCGGCACCAGCACCTACGGCCAGCAGTTGATGACCGCGGTCATGAGCGGCACCGCCGACGTGCCCGCGACCGCGGATTTCCCTGCGGAGCCAGCACATTCTGCCGCCGAGTGGAAGGCCGCCGTCGACAACTCCGTGCTCGCGATCCTGACCGAGGAGAACAACGCCGGCCTGCTTGAAGGCACCCAGTACGGCACCCACTTCGACCCGTCCACGCACGCCCCGTACGTCCCACCGCGGCCGGACCTGGAAAGCCTGCGGCCGATCGCCTTCGCCATCGCGCAGGCCATCGCCGAGCGCAGCGCCACCCTGCTGAAGAACCACGGTGCGTTGCCGCTCAGCCATGGCGACCTGTCGAGTGGCACCGTCGTGATGGGCCCGACTGCGATCGCCCCATACATCGGTGGGGGCGGCAGCGCCCATGTGACGCCGTACGACCCGGCGCAGGGCCCCTTCGACGCGCTCGCCGCCGTCGCCGGTGGACGCCTGCGGTACGTGCCCGGATACGACCTCGACGGAACCGTTGTGCCATCCGCCGCCATGACGGCACCGGACCCCGCGGAGGGTTACCCGAACTGGACGCTCACCCCGGCCGACGCCGGTTTCGCCAACCAGCCAGGACTGCTGCGCCAGCAGATCACCGCCGACTCGGTGCCCAGCGGGGCACAGCCCGCGCTCTACACCGGCGCGGACGCGGCACCCGACCGGGTCGACCCGACCGTCGACTACACCGGGTCGTCCAGCCTGCCGGCCGGTACGGCCTGGCGCTGGTCCGGCGTGCTCACCGCCCCGGCCAACCCGGGCGGAACGGCCTGGCAGCTCAAGGCATTCGTCGCCAACCAGGCCAGCTCGCAACTGTTCGTCGACGACCTCACCACGACGAACGGCGGTGGCCGCAAGATCAACATCAGCGCGTACCCCGCGGCGCCCACGTCCTCGTACGCCGGGCTGACCGAGACGTCGCGCTCGCACGATCCGGCCAACGAAACGTTGCAGCAGGCCGCCTACTCGGCGACCCTCAATGCGGGCCAACGCATCCACCTCGACCTGCGCGTCTACGCCGGCGCGACACCGACGAACGTGCAACTGCGCTGGGTGCCGCCGGACAGTCAGGCGCAGTCGATCGCAGCGGCCGTCGCCGCGGCGAGGTCCGCGCACAAGGTCGTGCTGTTCGCCTACGACGAGGGCACCGAGGGCCGCGACCGCGGAACCAGCGACCAGGCGGCCGGCATGCAACTTCCCGGCTACCAGGACGCGCTCATCGAGGCGGTGGCTGCGGTCAACCACAACACGGTCATCGTGCTGAACACCGGCGACGCCGTGCTCATGCCGTGGGCGAGCAGCGTCAACGCGATCCTCGAGATGTGGTACCCCGGCCAGATGGGTGGGCCGGCCACGGCCAATGTGCTCGACGGCGCCGTCGATCCCGGCGGCAAGTTGCCGATCACGTTCCCGGCCGACGCCACCCACTTCCCCACCTACGACCCGAACTGCACCGACACCTCGCCCACCGGCAACTGCCCGCTGTACCCGGGCGTGGTCGGCCCCAGCCCGTTCCTGCCCGGGGCGACCACCACGTACCGAACGCTGACGGCGATGCAGGTCAACGGCATCGACCAGGGTTACCGGTGGTACGACCAGCACGGGGCCGCGCCGCTGTTCCCGTTCGGATTCGGCTTGTCCTACACCAAGTTCGACTACTCGAACCTGCGGGTGCGGACCTCGCACGGCGGGGTCGACGTCAGCTTCCGCATCCGCAACGTCGGAAACGACACCGGCTCGGACGTGCCGCAGGTGTACGTCGGCCCGTCGAGTGCGCTGCCGGCCGGCATCCAGCAGGCGGTTCGCAGACTCGCGCAGTTCCAGCGGATCACGCTGCGGCCAGGTCAGGCGCAGGACGTCACCGTGCACGTCTCGGCGCAGGCCCTCTCGTCCTGGTCCACCGACCAGCAACGGTGGGTGCTCGGCACCGGCCACCGCACGATATCCGTGGGGCCGTCGTCTCGGGACCTCCCGCTGCAGACCACCGTTAACGTCACCGGTTAGCTGTTGCCACCCTGGGACGTTCTTGACGCCGGTTACCCGGAGCGGCTCTCGGTAGGTGCTCGTCGCTGAAGGTCGGGCGAGCCGTGCGGCTCACGGTGGGTGGGCAGTTGTGCGCTGGGTGGGCACTTGTAAGTGCCCACCTGCGGCACAACTGCCCACCCGCGGCGCAACTGCCCACCCACGACTGCTGGGCCTCTCCCGAACGCTGGGCCTCTCCCGAACGCTGGGCCCGAGCAGTCGGTGCCGCACCCACTCCTCGTGTTGATCATCTCTGGTGCAGCCGCGATCAGTGGCCCGTTCGGCAGAGATGATCAAGGGTCTCATCGGGCTGCCCGTCGCGATCCGGGACGTTGTTGACGCCGGTTATGCGGTGCGCGCCATGCGGCGGGGCTCCCGGCCGGTGGGCAGTTGTGCGCTGGGTGGTGGGCACTTGTGCGCTGGGTGGGCACTTGTGCGCTGGGTGGCCACTTGTAACTGCCCACCTGCGGCACAACTGCCCACCTGGGGACGGCGTCCTCAGGGGGAATTGCGCCGTCAGGTCGACCCGCGTGGCCAGGACTGAGCGTCTCTCGGGCTGTTGCGAAACGGTCAGGGTTGCAGCGGGGCGCCCGTGCGCACTGCCGCGACGGCGTCCTCGATAGCGACGCTCGAGTCCGCGGCGAACTTCTGGTCGGCGAGCAGCGCCGCGTGGTCCGCGCCCTGGACAGTGCGATGCACGGTGTTGGTCGAGAGCGTGGCCAGCTTGTCCTGGGCGGCCGACCATCCGCGTTCCTGCCCCTTACCGGCGGTGATGACGATGAGCGGCTTGGCCCCCAAGGTGGTCAGCGCCTTGGCCTGCCGGAACGAAACCGGGAGTTCGGACCACTCGTCGCGCTGGCCGCGGAAGTCTCGAGCGGTCGACGCGAAGGCCTGCTCCTGGGCGCGGGCGTGCGCCGGCAGCCCGGCGAACTGGGTGGTGGCGGCAACGCGGCCCAATCCGAGCCGGGCCATGGTCGGGAGCACCCCGGACGCGCGCCGGAACATCGAGTAGAAGCCGGGGTAGTTCGGCAGGGCGGTGAACTGCTCCGGAGTGGCCGAGTCGAGCAACACCATGCCGGCAACCTCGGACGGGTAGCGCGCGGCGAAGATCATGTCGTAGGTACCGCCGACCGAGTGGCCGGCCAGGACGTACGGACCGGCGACGCCCGCGCTGGCGAGCACTGCATGCAAGTCGGTCGCCAGCTTGACGCCGTCCTGCGGCGTGGAAGCAGCTTCGCTGAAGCCCTGGCCGGCGCGGTCGTACACGCAGACTCGCGTGTTCCGGGCGACGGCCGGCACGATCCACGACCAGCTCGGGCTGCGCTCCCCGAAGCCGTTGGACAGCAACACGGTGGGGCTGCCCGTGCCGGTGCAGTGCAGGTACATCTGGCGACCGGCGACGTCGTAGGTCTGGCCGGCGGGCGCCTGCGGACGCTGGTCCATCGACTCGATGACGGTCTCGGCCGCACCGCCGATCGCGGCGAGGGCCAGCACTGCGCAAACCGGCTGGATGAGCCAGGTGCGGGCCCGGCTGCGCAGATCACGTCGGGCGCTGCGGATCATCCAGATGGCCAGGACGAGCAGCGCGGGCGGCCAGATCCAGCCGAGGGCCCCCATCACACCGTCGCTCGGCGCCGCCACCAGCAATGCCGTTCCCACCGTTGCCATGGCTACGGCCGGGACGCGAGCCCAGCGCTGCGGCTGGTCGGTCCGCCGGGCCGACAGCACGGCGAGCGTCGTCCAGCCGAATGCGAAGGCGAGCATCGCCATGCCGATGACGACATTCTCGGTAGCGCCGGGGAAGACGAGAAAGACGAGAGTCAGCGCAAGGACCAGTCCACTGGCCAGCGAGGCGGCGACTATCCGCGCGATGTGTCCTGTTCTCGGCTCGGCTACTTCGGTTGATGTCAGTACTTGGGTGGTCATGGCGGGCTCCTCGTGAGTGGTGATTGCTTGTCTTCGCTGAGCCTGTTGGCAGCGACGTTTGGTCGCACCGGCGATGTCGCCGGGTTTCTCAGTGCATGTGGTGGTGGCCGGCCGGACCGGTGGCTCGCGTCTTCGGCATCGTCACGGCGGCGATCGCTGCGACGACGAGGGCAAGTACGGCGGCCACAACAAACCCGCGCGCGCTACCGGTTGCAGCGCCGTGCACCGTCGTCAGGCTGCCCGCGCTCGCCGACACGGCGCCGAGGATCGCGACACCGAGCGCCGCACCGATCTCGTGACCGGTCATGACCAGTCCGGATGCGAGGCCCGCATGTTCGGCCGGGATGCCGGCGGCCGAGGAGACGAAGGCCGCGACGAACACGAGCCCCGCGCCGACGCCCAAGGTGAGCAGACCGGGCAGCAGGCCCGCGGCGTAGCTCGGGTGATGTGCGGCCCGCTGCAGCAGCAGGGCGGAGCCGGCGACGACGACGAGCCCGGCCGCGGCGAGGTTACGAGCCGACGTGTGGGCCAGAAGGTGCCGGGCGACGTGGGTGCCCGCCGTCAGCGCCAGCGCCAGCGGAACCAGAGCCACGCCGGTTCGCAGCGCGGAGTATCCGAGAACCGTCTGGGCGAAGATCGACGTCAGGAAGATGAGTCCGACGAGGACGGCGGTGACGCCCGCCATGGTGCCGGTACCGGCGACCAGCGACCGGACGCGCCAGGTGTGCGGCGGCACCAGCGGCGTGCCGGTCCGTCGCTCGATACGGATGAACGCAGTCAGCAACGCGGCGGCCAGCCCGAACGCGCCGAGCGTGGTGGCCGAGGCCCAACCATGGTTCGCGACGGACTCGATGGCGAAGATGAGCGCGCCCAGACCGGCGACGACGGCAAGTCCGCCGGGAATGTCGAGCTTCGCCCCGGCGCGAGCCGCTGCCTGCCCCTTGGGAAGTATCAGCCAACCGGTGATCACGACGATGACTCCGACCGGGACGTTGATCCAGAAGATCATCTGCCAACCGACCCACGTGGTCAGGGCGCCGCCGAACAGCACGCCGGCGGCGATGCCCATGCTGCCTACCGCGCTCCACAAGGTCAGTCCCTTGACGCGTTGCGCCCCCGAGTAGGTCGTCATGATCAGTGACAGGGCAGCCGGCGTCATCAGCGCCGCGCCGAGCCCCTGGCCCGCGCGGGCCCCGATCAGCACGCCCGCGCTGGCGGCGAGTCCGCTCAGCATCGACGCGACCGTGAAGATGGCCATGCCGCCGAGAAACACCCGGCGGCGCGGGAACACGTCGGCGACTCGTCCGCCGAACAGCAGACCGCCGCCGGAAGTCAGCAGGTACGCCGTGACCAACCACTGCAGGTCGCCGCCCCGCAAGTCGAGCGAGCGCCCGATGGCCGGCAGGGCCGTGTTGACGACAGAGATGTCGAGTACGACGAGTATCTGCGCCGCGAGCGCGAGGATCAGCACCGTCCACGGCCGGCGATCGCTGTTCGCCTGTACGTCTTGTGATTCGGCCAGGCGTTCGATGGTGGCCATGACGACTCCCGAGGTAGATGGCTAGGTGGACTGACCATCGCCCGGGGCGGCCGGGTCTCGCACCGGCGAAATCACCGGGTCGGCAGCGCCAACCTCACAGGTGGGCAGTTATGCCGCAGGTGGGCACTTACAAGTGCCCACCCAGCGCGTAAGTGCCCACCCACCACACGGGTGCGGCAGCTAGCCGAGGGACAGCCGCGCCAGTTCGCCCCGAGAGGTCACACCGGTCTTGACGAAGACGTTGCGCAGGTGGAAGTCGATGGTTCGCGGGCTGAGGAACAACTGGGCGGCAACGTCGCGGTTGGACCGGCCTTCGGCGACGAATCGCGCGACCTGCCGCTCCTGGGCGGTCAGGTTGGTTGCGGTCGACTCGTCGCGTTTGCGGGCCGACTCCCCCGATGCCCGCAGCTCCTGGCGGGCGCGTTCGGCCCAGGGCCGCGCCCCGACGTCCTCAAAGGTCGAAAGGGCGGCCCGTAGGTGCTCGCGAGCGTCGACCCGGCGGCGCGCGCGGCGAAGGAACTCGCCATAGGCGAGGTGGGTGCGAGCGGCTTCGAAGGGACGGCCGACCACCGCCTGATGTTCGAGCGCCGCCCGGAAATGGACCTCCGCCGCGGCACCGTCCGACGCAAGGGCCTGGCCGTACGCGACGACAGCCTGTGCGCGCGGCGTGGGGACCTCGTCGGCGAAACGGGCGAGTTCGGCCAACCAGGCTTCCGTCGGGCGTCCGACGCGCGCGGCCGCCTCGAGCCGGTCGTAGGCCGCCAGGCGCATGAGCGGCGGCTGGTTCATGTTCTCGAGATGATGCAGCGCCGATGCGGATTCGCCGGCAAGCGCGTCGTGGCAGGCCTGGGCCCAGCGTCTCGTGTCCGCGACGAGTACGCCGAGAATCCCCCTGCTGGCCTGGCCGGCCGTCACATCGTCCAGTTCCCGCAGCAGGACGTCGTACCGGCCATCGCCCCGCTGCGCGGCGTGCAGCGCCAGCTCGGCCAGCGGCATCGCGGTCAGCGCATCGTGACCGATACTGCGGGCGAGCTGGAGCGCTTCGGTGGCATTCGCCGTGGCGCTGCTCCACTGGCCCGCCGCCAGATCAGCGAGGGCGAGCCGGGGAAGCGCGAACAGCACCAGTCCGATGGCGCCGCTGTCGCGAGACTGGGCGAGCAGCGTCGTGAAGCTGCGCCGAAACGACTCATCGTCGCCCAGATGGAACGCCGCAATGCCCATGTTGGTCAGCAGGTCGGTCTCGGTGAGATCCCGGCCCGCGTCGAGCGCCGCCCGCAGGGACGGCGCCGCGGTCGGCAAGTCACCGTGCAGCAGTGCATGGAATCCGACGAGCAGCCCGGCGAAGCACCGTTCGCGAGGGCCGGCGTCGGCACCGACATCGCCGGGCAGTTCGCTCGGATCAAGGTCTGTACGGTCGCTGGCGTCGACGAAGGTGGATCCAGCCGTTGCGACCATCCCGATCTCGCGGGCGCGTTGGGGATCGGCGACGGCGACGTCGCGGGCCGCCTGCGTCCAGATGCGGATTCCGGTCGGGACGGAACCGACGTTGAACTCGACCCGGCCGCGGAGGCGGTCGACGTCGGCCCGCAGAACCGGGTCGGACGTGCAATGCCGGGCGCCATCGGCCAGCGCGAGCGCTCGCGCCATCTGGCCGGCGAGCCAGGCGTTCATCGACGCGGCGAACAGCCGCCGGGCGCGGTCCTCATCGTCGACGGCGAGCTCGGCGGCACGTTCGAGCGCGGCGCTGGCCGCTTCGTAGCCACCGCGCCGCTCGGCTCGCTCCGCCACGCGATCAAGCTCGGCCACCACGGTGTCGTCCGGATGGTCCACCGCGGCGGCGAGATGCCACGCGCGGCGGTCGGCGTCCTCGGCCGTGACCATGGCCTGCGCCAGGGCCGAGTGAGCTTGACGCCGGGCTGTGCTCGTCACGCCCTGGTAGATCGCGGAGCGCACCAGCGGGTGGCGCAGTTCGATGTGTGCGCCGCGCACCTGCAGCAGGCCGGAAAGTTCGGCCTCCTCGAGCGCGTCCGGACCGGCACCGAGGATCGCGGCACCCTGCCGGACGACCGCCGAGCGGGTCGAGTCATCCGTTGCCGCCACCAGTAGCAGCGTCTGGGCCGCCGGGCTGAGATGCCGGCTGCGATCGAAGAAGACGCGCTGCACGCCCTCGGTGAGCGGCAACTCCTCGGGAAGCGGCTCAACTCCGCGCACCTGCGCCGCAGACAGCGCCGAGGGCAATTCGACCAGCGCCAGCGGGTTGCCGCCGGTTTGCCGCATCAAGGCGTCGCGCACCTCGGGCGGGACAGGCATCCCCGCTTGTTCGTCAAGCAGCACACCGGCTGTCTCCGCGTCCAGTCCGCCGATCGTGAGTTCGGCCAGGCCTTCGCTGTCGAAGCGGCGCACGTCGCCTTCCCGCGCCGCAAACAGCAGAGCGATCCGCTCCGAGTCGAGTCGGCGGGCGACGAACGTCAGCGCGCCCGAAGATGCTTCGTCCAGCCAGTGCGCGTCATCGATCAGGCACAGTACGGGCGCCTGTTCAGCCGCTTCGGCAAGCAGGCTCAACGCGGCGAGGAACACGAGGAAGCGGTCACCGCCGCCATCGGCTCGCTCTCCGAACGCTGCCCGAAGTGCGCGCGCCTGCGCCTCGGGCAGATGATCCATATGCCGCATCACCGGACGCAGCAACCGCTGCAGTGCCGCGAATGCCAGCGGCGATTCCGATTCGATGCCTTGTGTCGTAAGGATCTGCATTCCCTCGGCGCGGCCCATCGCCTCGCGCAGCAGGCTGGACTTTCCCACGCCGGGTTGACCGCGCAGGACCAGCGCCCCGCCGCGAGACGAGCACGCCTCGTCGACGAGAACGCCGATCCGTTCACGCTCACGAACACGGCCGTGCAGCATCCCGGAAGCCTAGGCCGGACCACACTGTCGCGCCCGGTCACGTCAGATCCCGGGTCCCGCTTTGCGGGGCCCGGGATCTGTTCGCCCGTCACACCAGAGCAGGAACCGGCTTCTCCTCCGGCTCAGACTCCGATTCGTGCTTATCGAGGCGCGGCAGCCATTCGAGCCAGCGCGGGAGGTACCAGTTCCACTCGCCGAGCAGCTTCATCGATGCGGGCAGGAGCACGCCCCGCACGATCGTTGCGTCGATCAGAATCGCCGACGCCAGCCCGACGCCGAACTGCTTGAACATCAGCATGGACAGCGTCCCGAATATCGAGAACACCGCAACCATCACGATCGCCGCACTCGTGACGACGCCCGCCGTCGACTTGATCCCGTACGAAATCGCCTCGTCCATGCTGGCGCCGCGCCGGAATCTCTCCTGGATCCGGCTGATGATGAACACGTGGTAGTCCATCGACAACCCGAAGAGAATCACGAACAGCAGCAGCGGAACGACGGGTGAGACGCCGGCCGTCGAGCTGAACCCCAGCACGCCCTTGCCGAAGCCGTGCTGGAAGACGAGCACCAGCACGCCGTACGCAGCGGCCACCGAGAGCAGGTTGAGCACGATCGCCTTTACTGCGACCACGAGCGAGCGGAATGCCAGCAACATAAGGGCAAATGCCAGTAGCAACACGAAGCCGACCACCAGCGGCAGCTTCGCCTTCATCTGATCCGAGGCGTCCGTCCACTCCGCAGTGAGCCCGGTGACGCCGGCGGTCGCGTTTGGGACGGCGCCGACCGTCGACGGCACGATCTCGTTGCGGAGCTGGGCCAGGGCGGCCTTCGACGCGGCGTCGGTACCCGTCCCGTCGATGGGCACCGTGATGCGGGCAACCGTCGCGTTACCGTTCACGTCGACCGTGATCGGCCCGTCCATGCGACCACTGGCAAGCGCTTTCCGTTCGAGCTCCGCAATTGCCTGCCGCATGTTCTGGGAGTTCATCTCCGGGGCCTTGACGACGACGTCGGCGGGTAGCGCCGTACCGGGAAACGCCTGCTGCATCTGGTTGTACGCCTGGACCACCGGCAGCGACTTCGGGTAGGTGTCCGGGCCGGGCGTCGTCATCCGGAGCTGGATCGCCGGCGCCGCAAGCGCGAGCAGCACGCCACCGGCGAGCACGGCCGACAGCAGCGGCCGTCGCATCACGCGGTCGACGATCGCGCCCCACAGGCGGCCCTGGCCGTCGCGGTGCAGCCGTCCGACGAACGGGACGCGCAGCCCGTCGACCCGGTCGCCGAGCCGGGAGAGCAGCGCGGGCAGGACCGTCAGCGACCCGAGTACCGCAACGGCGACGACGATCATCGTTGCAAGCCCGAACGATGCGAAGGTCGCGTCCCCGGTCAGGAACATGCCGGCCATTGCCGCCATCACCGTGAACCCGGAGATCAGCACCGAGCGCCCAGACGTGGCGGCCGCGGCTTCGAGAGCAGCCCGCTCACTGCGACCGGCCGCCCGCTCCTCGCGCTCGCGCTTCAGGTAGAACATCGAGTAGTCGACGCCAACTGCGAGCCCGATCAGCAGGACGACGGCAGAAGTCTCCTGTGCCATAGGCAGAAAGTGACTCGCCAAGGCCATGAGGCCGAACGTGGCGAAGACCGCGGTCAACGCGAGCAGCAGCGCTATGCCGGCCGCGACGAGCGATCCGAACGCGACCACGAGGATGATCAACGTGATCGGGACGGAGAAGACTCCGGCGCTCTTCAGGTCGTTGCTGAATGCGGTGTCGACTCCATGAGCCGCACTCGCATCGCCGAACTCGCCGATGAAGTAGTCCGGGTGGGCGCGTTGTGCCGCGGCGACGCTGTCGAGCACTGGCTCGATCTTGTCGACCGCCTTGTCCTTGTCACCTTTGATCTCGAATTCGACGAGCGCGGCGTGCTTGTTGCTCGCGATCTGACCGGCGTTGCCGGGTTCGAGCGGTGAGCGAACGTTCTGCACTGCCGCCACTTTCGACACGCGAGCGACGACGTCCTGGATCGCCGCGGTGAAGGCGGGATCACCCGCCTGCGCGGTACGGCTTTGGACCAGCACGCTCTCCGCGGCGGGCTGTTTGAAGCCGGCATCCAGGATCCGGTCCATGCGACCTGACTGGCCTGGCCCGGACGTGTTCGGGTCGACGTTCTTCGTGCCGATCTGGCCCGCGATCGCGAAGGTCACGACCACGAGGGCCAGCCAGGCGAACGTCGCGGTCTTCCAGTGACTGGCGCTCCAGCGACCCATCCGGGCCGCGAGGTTGGTGGGAGACATCGCGTTCCTCCTTGGTTTGACTACCTGTTGCCGACGCTATGAGCGCGACGGCGCAAAGTCGTCGGCGCCGAGTCGGACTCGACCTCATCCCACGCGACGATTTCGCGGGTCATCCTTAAGGAGGAGGCGGATCAGATGTCAGCGGTCGCGACGTCCCTCCGCGGCGCGAGCCGGCGCGGCAGGCGGTCCAGCGGCCAGCCGCCCATCGACCGACCAGCCGTGATCACCTGCGGATTCTGCACCGCCGACGGTGCGCAACCCGCAGATGATCAACCGATCAGACGCGCAGAACCGGGCAAGCACGAACAACTGAGCAAGCACGACGAGCCAGCCGCGAACGGCCGTCAGCCCGTCGCCTCACATGCTGTGCAGAGCGTCCGATCCGGCCGGCGCGCTGATTCGCGCGGGCGCATAGGTCCGGGTCGTGGCTTTCATGACTGCCTCTGTTCCCTGATCGAGTAGTGCCTCGACGCTAGGTAGGCAGCGGCGCTGCGACATCGCCCGTGGGCCGCATTCGTTGTCGGACCCGACGATGACTTCGAGTCCTACTCGGGTAGGAGGCGAAGCGCGCAGGCGTCAAGTACGTTCACGGCGTGAGCCGGGTCGGGTACGTCGTGCGCAGATACGCGCTGGACGTATTGATCGTGCTCGCAGTACTGGAAAGCGCAATCGAGGTTGCGGTCAGGCATGATTCGGCCGACGCGCCACGCACGACGATGTGGTTCGTCGTACCGGCGCTCGCGGTCATCCTGCTCCCGCTGCTCGCTCGGCGGCACTTTCCCTTTGCTGCGCCGGCATTGTTCTGGTCGCTGGCTGCGGCGGTCTCCTTCGTCGACGGCCGGCTCATCCCGTTCCTGGGCATCGTCTTCGTCGCCGGCATGGCCGGCGCGTTCCTGCTCGGCAACCTGCACGACGCCCGGCAGGCGCGCGTCGGTCTGGCCATCGTGGTCGGTGCCGCGGCGATCATCGTCTACAACCAGCCACGTCATGGATCTGGCGAGCTCGTCTCGGTCCCGCTGCTGTTCGCGATCTGCTGGCTTGCGGGTTTTGCCTTGCGCACACGGGGCGAACAGGCGGATGCGGCCGAAGCGCGCGCTGCCCAGGCCGAGCGGGACCGCGACGCAGCAGCGCGAATAGCCGTGGCTGAGGAGCGCACGCGAATCGCCCGCGAGCTCCACGACATCGTCGCCCACGCGGTCAGCGTGATGGTTCTGCAGGTCGGCGCCGTGCGGCACCGGCTTCCCGCGACACTTGACGACGACGCAGATGCGCTGCGCGGCGTGGAACGGACGGGACGCACGGCGCTCACCGAGATGCGCCGCCTGCTCGGCGCCATGCGTGGCGACGGCGACGGCGTCGACCTTGCGCCGCAGCCGGGGCTCGACGGTCTCGACTCGCTGCTCGACGAGGTGGGCCGCGCAGGCCTGCCCGTCCGGCTGCACGTCGATGGCCAGCCCTTCCCGCTCACCCGGGCAATAGACCTGTCGGCGTACCGCATCGTCCAAGAAGGCCTGACCAACGCGCTCAAGCACGCGCACGCCAGCCACGCAGATGTGACGGTCCGATACCAGCCCACCGAACTGGGCATCGAGGTGTGCGACGACGGACCGGGCGGCGGTTCGACGAGCAACGGTCACGGCCACGGCCTCGTCGGCATCCGAGAGCGCGTCAAGATCTACGGAGGAGAGATGACTGCAGGACCCGCAACCGGGGGCGGCTTCCTGCTCAGCACCCGCCTCCCACTTGAGAACGACCAGCCATGACAATCGGTGTTCTCGTCGCCGACGACCAGTCGATGGTCCGGGCCGGCTTCCGGCTGCTGCTCTCCGGCGAAGAGGGCATCGAAGTGGTGGCCGAGGCGCGCAACGGTCTGGAAGCAGTCAGCAACGCTGCCCGCTTCCATCCAACCGTCGTTCTCATGGACATCCGCATGCCCGAACTCGACGGCCTGCAGGCGACTCGACGCATCCTCGCGGCCGATAAGTCAGCGCGAGTCCTGATCCTGACCACTTTCGACCTGGACGAATACATCTACGAAGCGCTGCAAGTAGGAGCCAGCGGTTTCGTGCTCAAGGACGACCCTCCCGAGCAACTCATCGCGGCGATCCGTACCGTCGCAGCCGGCGAGGCGCTGCTCTCGCCGACGATCACGAAGCGCGTGATCAAGCAATTCACCCGCATCCCGCGCCCCACCCCGCCGAGGGAACTCGGCGAGCTGAGTTCGCGTGAACGAGAGGTGTTTCGCCTGATCGCGAACGGCCTGTCGAACGCAGAGATCGCGCAACAGCTATATATCAGCGAAACCACCGTCAAGACGCATGTCACGCACATCCTGCAGAAGCTCAACCTTCGCGACCGGGTCCAAGCGGTCGTACTTGCCTATCAGGCCGGGCTCTTCGAAGCGGACGCCGCAGGCGACGGCCCAGCATGAGCGCTGCACCCATCACCCTTAGGTCGCCCGCTCGAGATTTCAGGGCACGGACCAGGGTCGCTCCCGATGCCCCGAACCGAGTCGAGGCACAGACTTGAAGGATCCGAACGACAACGTACTGAAAGAGAGCGATAAACATGGAGTCCATCCACGCGGCATTCCAGCGCCAAGGCCTTGTCCGGGCGAGGGACGGGCGCGTCCTGGGCGGAGTGATTGCCGGGCTGGGACGCCGATTCGGCATCGATCCCTGGCCTGCGCGGCTGCTGTTCGTACTGGTACTCATGCTCCTTCCGGGCAGCCAGTTTCTGGTCTACCCGATCCTGTGGATTTTGATGCCGCAGGCGACCGAGGCACCGCCGGCCGCTCGGCCGACGTCCACTTAGGCGCCTAGGGCCAGACGGCAGATCATCCGATCTGGATGATCTGCCGGAGGCACGAAGCGTGGTGGGCTCAGGCGTGGTCTTCTACGTCATCATCTTCAGCGCCATGGCTGTCCTGCTGGTTGTCGCGGGCCTGACGGTCATGTCCCGCAATCGCAAGCAACTCGAGGCAGACAAGAGGCACGAGACGGCCACCGCACACGCACATCGCCGGCAGCGCAACGCGGAACGTGCCCAGTCACGCAAGGCTCGGCGCAAACGCGGCTGACGCGAATTTGGTTTCGCGCTCACGCCTCGACTGTCGCGGTCACCTGAACGGTTGATCCCGGTTCGGCCAGCGGCAGCAGCGTCCCGTCCACGGGCTCGCCGTCGACGACGAGTCGGCGCACCCGCCCGCGCAATCCGGCCGCTTTGGTCACCGTGATCTCATACGTCGCACCGCGGAAGTGCCGGGTTGCGCGGAAGCCCGGCCAGGTGCTGGGTAGCACCGGATCGACGCGCAGCCCGTCGAAGTCCGGCCGAATGCCCAGAATCCACTGGGTTATCGCCACGTAGCTCCACGCTGCGGTGCCGGTCAACCAGGAGTTCTTGGCCTCGCCCGGCACGGCGGCATCCGGCCCGGCGATCGTCTGCGCGTACACGTACGGCTCGCACCGGTGCATCTCGCTGATCTGCTCGCGGGCCGACGGGTTGACCCGCTTGTAGTAGTCGAACGCCTGGTCGCCGTTGCCCACCATCGTCTCGCCGATGATCACCCATGGGTTGGTGTGGCAGAAGTTGCTGGCATTCTCCTTGTATCCCGGCGGATATGTCGAGATCTCGCCGAGTTCGACGTAATAGTGCGTGAACGCCGGCTGCAGGATCGCGATGCCGTGCTCGAATGCCAGCCGCTCGCGCACACTTTGCAGCGCCTGCGCCGCCCGGCCGTCGCTGAGTCCGATCCCACCGAGCACGCACATGCCCTGTGGCTCGACGAAGATCTGCCCCTCGGCGTTCTGCGCGGACCCGACCGGATTGCCGAGGTAGTCGTACGCGCGGCGGAACCACGCGCCGTCCCAGCCGTGCTCCCCGACGGTGACCGTCATGTCATCCGCGGCACGCCGATACGTTTTCGCCTCGTCGTTCCGGTCGTGCAGGCAGGCGATGCCGGCCAGTTCGCGGGCGGCGAGCGAGAACAGACCGGCGATGAAGACCGATTCGGCAACTCCGCCCTGCTTGTTCTCGGTGGTCTGGAAGCTCTCGCCAGGAACGTCGGAGAAGCAGTTGAGGTTCAGGCAGTCGTTCCAGTCGGCACGTCCGATCAGTGGCAGGCCGTGCGGACCCAGCCGGTCCAGCGTGTACCGCAGGCTGCGCTGCAGATGCTCGTAGAGCGGCGTCGCAGTCGCCGGGTCGTTGTCGTACGGCACCGGTTCGCCGAGGATCGACAAGTCGCCGGTTTCCTTCAGGTAAGCGCCGGTTCCGAGGATCAGCCACAGTGGATCGTCGTTGAAGCCGGAGCCGACGGCGTTGTTGCCGCGTTTGGTCAGCGGCTGGTACTGGTGGTACGCGCCGCCACTTGGCAGTTGAGTGGCGGCAATGTCGAGGATGCGTTGGCGGGCTCGCTCGGGTGCCAGGTGGACGAAGCCGAGCAGATCCTGGTTGGAGTCACGGAAGCCCATCCCCCGCCCGACACCGGACTCGAACTGGGACGCCGAGCGGCTCATGTTGAAGACCACCATGCACTGGTACGCGTTCCAGATGTTGACCATGCGGTCGGTGTCTCGGTCGGGCGTTGCAACGTCCAGTGTGGACAGCAGGCCAGACCAGTAGTCGCGCAACCGCGTCAAGCCATCGTCCACTGTGGACGGTTGCAGCCACCGGTCAATGACCGGGCGAACGTAGGCCTTGTTGATGGTCTGCGAATCTGGCGGGTCGAACTTCTCAGTTCGCGGGTTTTCCCAGTACCCGAGCAGGAAGATCACCTCGCGGCTGGCGCCGGACTCAAGGGCGAGTTGCACGTGGTGGCTGCCGATCGGCTGCCACCCACGGGCCACCGAGTTGCCCGACTCGCCACGCTCGACCACGGCCGGGCGGTCCCAGCCGCGATAGGCGCCGAGGAAGTCCTCGCGTTGCGTGTCGTACCCGGCGAGCGGTTCGGAGCAGGCGAAGTAGGCGAAGTGATCGCGCCGCTCGCGGTACTCCGTCTTGTGGTAGATCACCCCGTCGGCCACCTCGACCTGGCCGGTGGAGAAGTTGCGCTGGAAGTTCGTCGCGTCATCCTCCGCGTCCCAAAGGCAGAACTCGACCGACGAGAAGACGGAGAGGTCCAACGGGGTGTCGCGGTCGTTGGTCACGCGCAAGCGCCAGACCTCCAGCGTCTCGCCGAGCGGCGCGAAGTACAGCGTCTCGGCGCGCACCCCGGACCGGCTCGACGAGATCTGCGTGTAGGACATGCCATGCCGGCACTCGTACTCGTCGAGCTCGGTACGGGTCGGCTGCCAGGTCGGCGACCAGAACTCGCCTGAGGCGTTGTCGCGTAGGTAGATGTAACGGCCGCCGAAGTCGGGTGGCACGTTGTTGTAGCGATAGCGGGTGAGCCGGCGCAGCCGGGCGTCCTGGTAAAAGGAGTAGCCGCCGGCCGTGTTGGAGATGATGCCGAAGTACGCCTCGGTGCCCAGGTAGTTGACCCAGGGCAACGGGGTGTCCGGGCGGTTGATGACGTACTCGCGCCGCGCATCGTCGAAGTTGCCGTACCGCATTGACCCCTGCCGCCCCATTCTTCCGTCGAGCCGACTCGCCGGATTCCTCTGAAGATCGTGACAGCCCGACCCCGAATCTGCTGCGCAAGGTGGCCGTTCTCGCTTGGAGTCGGATCCGTCGCCTAGCCTCGCACGGGTGAGGGTCCATGCGTTGTCGCGGACTGAGGCGTGCCGCATCGCCGTGCGCGCACAGTTGTTGGACGGCTCTGACAGCTCCGTGCCGGACGATCTGCTCGAGGTGGTACGCCGCCTGACGCTGCTCCAGAACGATCCGACCAACGCGGTTGCGCCGAGTGCCGATCTCGTCGCATGGAGTCGGCTGGGGACGTCGTACTCGCCGACTGAGCTCTCCGATGCCCTTCAGGAGCTGGCACTTATCGACCTGCGCGGCATGATCCGGCCGAGCGAGGACGTGGCGCTGTATCGCGCGGAGATGGCGCAGTGGCCCGGCAGCAGCGAAGTGCCCCGCTGGCGTCAGGCCCAATCCGATTGGGTGAAGGCGAACGAAGCGTGCCGCCAGGACATTCTCGAGCGGCTTCGCTGCGATGGCCCGCTGACGTCACGCGACCTGCCAGATACCTGCGCGGTGCCGTGGAAGTCGAGTGGATGGAACAACGACCGCAACGTCGTCATGATGCTCGAGTTCCTGGTGTTGCGTGGCGAGGTGGCCACCGCGGGGCGCCGCGGACGCGACAAGCTGTGGGACCTCGCCACCCGCATCTACCCGGACGACGCCGTGATTCCCGTGGACGATGCGCTCCGGCTGCGCAACGAGCGTCGGCTGAGCGCCCTTGGCATCGCCCGTGCCCGCGGGCCGGACTGTCCTGTCGAGCTCATAGACGTGGGTGAGACCGGCGAGCCGGCCCTGGTTGACGGTGTCAAGGGCGAGTGGCGCGTCGACCCGTCCCTCGTGGGGCAACCGTTCAACGGACGTGCGGCGTTGCTGTCACCGCTCGACCGCCTCGTCTTCGACCGCAAGCGGACGATGGAGCTCTTCGAGTTCGACTACCAGCTCGAGATGTACAAACCCGCGGCCAAACGACGTTGGGGTTACTTCGCGCTGCCGATCCTGTACGGACACCGGCTGGTGGGCAAGCTCGACGCCACCGCCGATCGCCGGGCCGGCGTGCTGCGCGTCAACGCGATCCACCAGGACGTCGCGTTCACCAAGACGATGGCCACCGCAGTGCACCGCGAGATCAACGACCTCGCGAACTGGCTCGCCTTGGACCTCTCGCTGCCCGCGTGAGCGGACCGGATGCCGGGGCGCGACTGCGCGGCTCTCCAGCATTACAACGCCGGCCGTTTCACCGTCACCACCCCGAATCATCGCCGTCCTTGGATCGAGGCTTAACTCGCCCTCGCCGTCTTGCGCGCCGCTGCCGTCCTGCGCGGCCCTGCCGCCGTGCGCGGCCCTGCCGCCGTGCGCGGCCCTGCCGCCGTGCGCGGCCCTGCCGCCGTGCGCGGCCCTGCCGCCGTGCGCGGCCCTGCCGTCTTGCGCGCCGTGCGCGGCCCTGCCGTCTTGCTCGCCTCTGCCACCTTGCTCGCCGTGCTGCCTCTCACGATTTCGCCGTCAGCAGAAATTCCGCCTGCTATATAGGGGGATTCTGGCTCGACGAGATAGTTCATGATCCAATAGGCTCGTACGCATGTTCGAGGTCGACGAGCGGCAGCCGCCCGCCGCGCCGCCGCCGTTGAGTCTCGCGGAGATCACCGATGATCCCGACCAGGCTGCGGCCTGGCTCGCTGGGCAGGCGCCGGGTGCGGATGCGATTGGGGCGTTGTCGGTGCTCGATCCGGCTGTGTTGTCGCGTGGTGGGCGGGTCGATGCGCTGGTCGCGATCGAACAACATCTGGCGTGGCTTTCCGGGATGCAGCAGCGGGTACTGGCCGTCATGGCCGCCGACGACACGACCGAGGATCGGTGGGTGCGCGAGGAGGTCGGCTGTGCGCTGCGGCTGTCGGCGGTGACCGCGCAACGCCGCCTCGCCGTCGCCGAAACCTTGACCGGCACGCTCGCTGAGACGGGGCGGGCGTTACGCCGGGGCCGGGTCAGCTACCTGCACGCGATGGCCCTCGCCGAAGCCACCTACGGGCTCGATGCTGAGACCGCGGTCGCGGTGCAGGACCGGGTGCTGCCCCGGGCGGGTGCGCAGACGCTGGCCGAGTTCAAACGCTCCGTGCGCCGCGCAGTACACGCCCTGGACCCGGCGCGGATCGAAGAACAACGCGCCCAAGCGATGACCGAACGCCGCGTGTGCGTATCCCCGCGCGAGGACGGCATGACCGAACTGTGGGCACTGCTCCCGGCTGAAGGTGCTGCCGCGGTCATGACCGCAGTCGACTGCCTGGCCTCGGTCACCTCCGCCACTGATCCGCGCACCGCCGATCAGCGCCGCGCCGACGCCCTGGTGGATCTGGGCGTCGCGGCGTTGCACGATCCGCTGCTGCCGAAGGCACAGGGGATGCGGCCCTCGATCCAGGTCACCGTCGCGGCGTCGACCCTGCTCGGGTTGGATGAGCAGCCCGGCGAACTCGCCGGGCACGGACCCATCCCCGCCAGCCTCGCCCGCCGGCTCGCCGCCGACGACACCGGTACATGGCGGCGGCTGCTCACCGACCCGGCCACCAACACCCTGCTCGACTACGGACACACCACCTACCGGCCACCCAAAGACCTCGCCGACTACGTCATCGCCCGCGACCAAACCTGCGCATTCCCAGGATGCTCACGCAACGCCGCCCGCTGCGACATCGACCACCGCATCCCCTACAACAAAGGCGGATCAACCAAGCAGGAGAACCTGGCAGCCCTGTGCCGGCGGCACCACCGCCTCAAACACGAGGCCGACTGGGGCTTGAAGAGAGACGCCGAAGGCAGTTACCACTGGGCTGCCCCGAGCGGCCACCACTACCAGTCACAACCACCCGGCCAACCCCACGACACCACCACCGATTCTCCCGGCAACGATCCACCTCCGTTCTGATGCGGCGCTAACGGAGTTTCCAGCGGCTTCCATCAGCGGGTTTCAGGGCCCGTCACAGATGAGGGTGTAGCGGTCGGCGGCGCGTTCGGCAGCCACATGGCAACCGGCATGCGGCCGGCCGCGCACCGCGGCGCCGGGGTGCTACGGTTCCGGCAGTCGTGTTCCATTGCCAGGAGGTGAGACCCATGTACGCAGTATCCGTAATGGGGGCTCCCCTGCAAGGCACGATCGTGCGACTGAGGTAGTCGCAACTGGGAGCGCCAACAGGCAATCCGCGAAAGGCGACTCCCATGAACACAACACCTTCTTCTTCGACTCCGCGCATCAGCTCGACGACCATTCCCGATGGCATCACGGTGACGCGAACGCCACGGCACGGGAATTGGCCGATGCCCGACCAGCAGGTCGGCGCCACAAGACAGTCGGGCAACTCAAACAAGCGAGCCTTGGTTCTCGGCGGCGGCGGAGCGGCAGGCAATGCGTGGGAGCTCGGTCTCATCGCCGGCCTGTCCGATGCCGGGGTCGATGTAACGGAGGCCGATCTCATCATCGGGACGTCGGCAGGATCGACGGTGGCTGCCCAGATCACCAGCGGGACACGGCCGGCCGAACTGTATGCCGCCATCCTCGCCGAGGTGCCTCAACCACAGGCTGGCGACGCCAGGTCGGACAGGGGACGCGCTCGGAATTTCTCGGGGCCGAACTACCTGGAGTGGTCGAACGGAATCATCGGTTCTGCTGAGGATGCGTCCGACATGCGCCGCAGGATGGGCGCCGCGGCGCTCGAAATGGATGCTTCCGACGGCTCTAGCCAGACGCGCTGGCGCGACATCGTCGCGGCTCGGCTTCCCAGCCGGCACTGGCCGCAACAGGCTGTGCTTATCGCGGCTGTCGATGCGCATACCGGGGAACCGGTCGTCTTCGACCGCCACAGCGGAATCGATCTGGTGGACGCCGTAGCGGCCAGCACCAGCAACGGCTTCGGTCCCTTCCCTCCCTACCGCATCGGCGAGAACCGATACATCAACGGCGGCTATCGACGCAGCGAGAACGCCGACCTGGCGGCTGGATACGGGCGGGTGCTGGTGCTGTCACCATTCGGCGGCAGGTCGCGGATGCCGCTGGAGTGGGGCATGGATCTCGCAACCCAAGTCGACGAACTACGCGCAGGAGGCAGCAGGGTCGAGATCGTCTTTCCGGATGGCGGCGCGGGTGACGTGTTCGACGCCAATACGTTGGATCCGTCAACGCGTCTGCAGGCCGCGCGCGGAGGCTACGACCAAGGCCGAGCCCTCGCGGAGCTGCTCGCCGAAATCTGGCGCTGACGCCGGCGAGACCAGTCGACGCGGTAGGCATGACGACACCCGCTCATGCCTCGGATGGCCGGTTCACGGTCAGCACCGTCTTCGAGCGCATGCCGTTACGCAGGTTGCCGGTGCCGTCCCGACCGGGTCCTGCTTCCCATAGTCCGGTGTCCGGTCATCTCCTCGTTGAGCGCGGTCTCGAGCACCGTCCGTGTCGGGAGCGGCAACATGGTGATCAAGGGGCCAGAGTGAGGCGCTCGCCAGGATGTTCCTGGCGAGCGCCTCAGGCATCTGCGCCTGGCTGAGCGTGCCGCTGGCGACACGCGGTCAGACGGATATCCGCGCGGTGATGCCTACCAGCGGTCGGAGGTGACGATCGCGGTCATCTGCTCCGTCGTCAGTGGCGGGTGGGCCGCCAGCACGCTGCTCTCACCCTTGGGGTCGCGTTCGTTACTGATGTGCATGAGGAACTCCACGCCGTTGCGGCGGATGAGATTCACCTGGTACGTAACGGCATTCGGCGCGCCTTGGAGCGGCTCACGCCCGATCGCCAGTGACGAGCCGTCGGACAGGCGACGCACGGTGCACCGCGAGCGGTCGGGGTCGTCGCACCAGGCGGTGCCCGGGCGGTCGCGGTAGATCTGCAGGTCGAAGCCGCCGGTGACTCCCGAGGCGGTCAGCGTGCCGACGATGGCGGCCCCAATCGACTCCCGAGGCGAGGGGATCACTCGTTGAACAGTCGTGGTGGCCCCGGCGGGAACGCGAGAAACGACCACCTTCTGCGGCGTTCCCGTGTCAGTCACCGTGAACGTCGCGGTGTCGCCGAGCACCGTCCGGAACTGACGGGCCAGCTCCTGCGGCGTTCGCGGAATCTGGAAGGCGGCCGGGGCAGCGGACGTGTGCGCAGTAGCCGACGGCGTTGGCGGCGCGGCCGCGCTGGTTTCTGCGGCATGGCCGCCGCGCGCGACCAGCGCGACCCCGGTAGCAACCGCGGCCACCACGAGGACAGCGAGGACGCTCGCGGCGATCATCGGCAGCCCGGAGCGGTGCCGAGCCGGTGTATGCCAGGCGCGTTCGGCCGGAAGGTTGGCCGAGGCGTCATCGGCCCGACGCTCCAATTCGGCGAAGGCGTCGGTCAAGGTATGCAAGGTGCTCATCTCTCCTCCTGGATCGCGTGGGCGACCGGGGTCATCCGGGTTGTGTCGAGACGTAGCGAGGCCAGTGCACGTGAGATCTGGCTGCGCACCGTCACCTGGCGGCAGCCGAGGTGAGCGGCGATGTCGGCGTCGGACAGGCCGACGTAGTACCGCAGCACGACCGCAGCGCGCTGCCGGCGCGGCAGCCGAGCCAGCCGGCCGATCATGGCGTCCCGCTCGGCCCGCTCGTCGGCACCGTCGTCCGCCAGCACGGTGTCGAGTTCGACATCCGCCCGGGGCGACGTACGGGTCAGGCGCCGGTGCCACGACAAGTACTCGTTGACGATCATCCGCCGTACGTACGCATTCGGCTCCGACATCGACGAGATCCGATCCCAGCGTTCGAACGCGCGACCGAGCACATCGCTGACCAGATCGTCAGCGAGCCACGTCTGGCTCGTCAGGATCGTGGCGAAGCGCATCAGTGCCGGACGCTGCCGTGCGACGTAGTCACCGAACTCCAACAGCCTGCTCCTGACTCCAGATCCCCGACCGGTGATTGCGCTCCTCAACGGTGCAGCCGGCCGATCTGTTGCCTGCCCGACCAAACTTGCGGCGAAAAAGATCAGGTCCGGCGCAGCACGAAGTCGTGCTCACATACGAGGACGCCGTCCTCGTCGGGCACGAAGTCGCGGATGAGCGACTGCTTGACCCCGAACACCGTGTCGCTGTCGAGGTAGTCGCTCCGGCTGTCGAAGATGTGCGTGACCACCGGCGAGTACCCGCCCGCACTCACGACCGCGTGGATGTGCGCCGCGCGCCATGGGTGCCGTCCGGTCGCGGCAACCAGCCGGCCGACCGGCCCGTCGTCCGGGATGGCGTACGGAACCGGGCGCACGGTTCGGATGACGAAGCGGCCGTCAGGGTCGGTGCGGTAGCGGCCGCGGAGGTTCGTGGCGGGCTGGACGTCGGGCTGTTGAACGGCGTAGTAGCCGGTGGCGGCGTTCTGCCACACGTCCAGGGTGGCCCCGGCGATCGCCTGCCCCGACAGCGAGCGCACCGTCCCGCGCAGGATCGCCGGCTCGCCGCCGTCGTCGTAGTCGACCATCGACGCGCCGAGATCACGCCACGGGGAGCCCGGCACGTAGAACGGCCCGAGGATGGTCGACTCGGTGAGCTGCTCGTCGTCGCCGCCGTGATTGACCAGATCGACGAGGGTCGAGACGCCGAGCGTGTCGGACAGCAGCACGAGCTCCTGACGGGTCTCGTCGCAGAGCTGACCCGTCGCCGTCAGGAAGCGGATGCCGGCCGCCCACTCGGCGTCCGTGAGACGTACCTCGGTGACGAACGCGTGCAGATGGCGCACCAGCGCCTGCATCACCGTCCGCAGCCGCTCGTCCGGGGTCGCACTCAGTCGCGCACGGACCTCGTCGGTCAGCGCCGGCTCGCTCATCGGTGCCATCGGGCAATCGTGCCCCACACCCCGGCCGGACCGGCCGGGTCGCTGACGCGCTGATCTCGCCCGATCGTTACATTGCGATCGCTTCGTACACCTCGACAGTTCCGCCGGACTGCAGGATCGGGCAGCCGTCGGCCTGCGCCGCGGCGTCGCTCAGGGAGTCGGCCTCGACCACCGAGTACCCGCCCAGCCGCGACGTCCCACCCTCAGCACTGCCGCCCGACTTCACGGTGACCGAGGCTCCGAACGGGTTGCCCACGTCGGTGACCTTGCCGCCGAGCGTGCCGAACCACGCCGTCCAGGCCTGCATCGCCTCCTGCTGAGCCTGCGGGGTATCGGCCATCTGGCCACCGGCGTACACATACACGAACTTCGCCATCTCGCTGCTCCCTAGCTTCGGCTGATCGATGACGATCAGCGCATGGGTTACTGACACCTCTATGACGGGCGCCGCGAACCAGGATCGACAGCGAGCCAAGGAAATCTCCGATCGTGCAACTTTTGGGGTCCCCAGGACGCCAGAAGTTGCACAATCGGTCAGCGAATATCGGCCGTACGGCCGAGGAAGGCGATCAGCCGCTCGCCGGGATCCGCCGTCGCCGGCGCGACGAGCGGGGCCGCGAACAGCGGATGCCGGTTGGCAACGGGCACGAGAAGCGACGCGATCGCCAGCAGGTCGACGGCAAGATCGCCCGGGATCGGCCGCTCGTCCCCGCAGGCGTTCGCGATGTCCCAGCCGTGCACGGCAATCTCCAGGGCGCCGGCTCCCGCCAGGACCGAATCCGCGAGGGCCTGATCCGCAACGTCGACGAACCGCGGCCGGGCCGCAGCGGCCCAGGCGTCGAGCAACCGCCCAGCCCGGGCGCAGAAGACGCGTGTCGGGTCGGCGGCGGCCGTCTCGTCGAAGGGCTCCGGATACAGGCCGATGCGCCCCGCCTCGACGCCCTCGTGAAGCGCCGCGACGGACTCGCACGCGTGCCTGAGCAGCATCCGCAGATCCCAGCCCCGACACGGCGTGGGACGTGACAGGTGCTCGGGCGTGACGGCCGCGATGACGTCCAGCGCGTAGTGGACCGCCCGTTGCAGCAACTCGATTCCGCCGACCGGATCGGCGGGCCCGCCGCTCATCGCCGTGCCCGCGCGCCTGGCTGCTCGGCGGGCAGGACGGGCGGCAGGCCGAACGTCGCGAGCAGGTCGGCATCGTTGAACGAGACGACCCGGGCGATGGACGGTCCGGCGAAGGTGAGCACCTGCACGCCATGGGCGTGGTAGCTGCCGTCGTCATCTCGCCAATACATGGCCAGCGCGGGCTGGCCGTTGGCCGCCGTGGCCACGGTCCGGGTCAGACCCGGCTCCCGGAGGACCCACTCGCCGAGGAAGCGGCCGATCGGCTCCCGGCCGGCGAACCACAACGGCTGCGGCGGCATCTCGAACACCGCGTCGGCGCGCAACAACTCCATGAGCGCAGGGATGTCTGCGTTCTCGAAGGCCGTCGCGTACCGGTCCAGCAGGGTGCGCTGATCGGGGTCGGTCGGCTCGAACACCTCGTCCTCGGCGGGCGAAACCTCCTCGAGTTGTGCCCGGGCACGTTGCAACGTGCTGTTGACGGCGGTGGTCGACGCGTCCAGCACCTCGGCGACCTCCGCCGCGCGCCAACCCAATACGTCGCGCAGCAGAAGCACGGCACGCTGGCGCGGCGGCAAGTACTGCAACGCGGCGATCAATGCCAACCGCATGCTTTCGCGTGATGCGACCGTGGCGGCCGGATCGGCAGCTTCGGGGGCGACCATCGCGTCCGGAATCGGCTGCAACCACGGCACATCCGACCGCGACGCACTCGGCCCCGCCTCCCGGTTCTCCCCCGGCCCGGCCAGGCCGGACGGCAGCGGGCGGCGGCTGCGGTTCTCCAGCGCGCGCAGGCAGGCATTCGTCGCAATCCGGTACAGCCACGTTCGCAGCGACGCCCGCCCTTCGAACTCGTCGTAGGAACGCCAGGCGCGCACCATCGTCTCCTGCACCTGGTCCTCGGCATCGTGCACCGAGCCGAGCATGCGGTAGCAGTGCGCCAGCAACTCAGGCCGGAATGCGTCGGTGAGCCGGGCGAATTCCTCGCTGGACGGCATCTGCGGCTCCTCAGTCTGTGCGGCGGGCGCTCATGGATGTAGATCCGAACCCGGCCGGAAAGTCATCGGCGAACCCGCGATGAGTTTCGGCGCGCTCCCGGATCAGTACCGGTGAACCGCTCGTCATCCACTCATCAGGGAGCACGACATGTCCAGCCAGCAACCTTTGGCAATCGTCACCGGCGCCAGCAGGGGCTTCGGCCGGGCGATCGCGACCGCGCTGTCGCACGCCGGCGCGCAGGTCGTCGGCGTGAGCCGCGACCGCGCTCGCCTCGAAGATCTGCACGCGCAGCTCGGCGACCCGTTCACGCCCGTCGTCGCGGACGCGGCCGACCCCGTCGTCGCCGGACACCTCATCGACGCGTACCCGCCCGGGACGCTCGTGCTCAACGCCGGGGCCAGCCCGCTGCCGCGGCCGATTCACCAGCACACCTGGCAGACGTTCAGCCGCAACTGGGAGGTCGACGTCGCGCAGGTATTCCACTGGACGCGCGAGGCGTTGCTGCGACCGCTCGTCCCCGGCAGCGTGGTGATCGCCTTCTCCAGTGGGGCCGCCATCGGCGGTTCGCCGCTCAGCGGCGGTTACGCCGGTGCGAAGGCCACGATTCGATTCGTCAGTTCCTATGCGGGCGCGGAGTCCGAGCGGAACGGGCTCGGCATCAGATTCGCCGCGCTGCTCCCGCAACTGACCCCGGCGACCGACCTGGGCGCGGCCGCTGTCGCCGCCTATGCCGCCAGGCAGGGCCTCGATGTCGCCACAGCACTCGAACGCTCGGGCCCCGCGCTCACCCCCGAGCAGGTCGGCAAGGCCGTCGTCGATCTCGTCAACGACCCGGGCCTCGATCAAGCCGCCTACCTGCTCACCGCCGCCGGCCTAACCGCGACTCACTAGGAGATTGGTCATGTCCACAGTCAATCGCTGGCGCGCTTTCACGTTGCTGGCCGTGTCGTTCTTCATGACGATCGTCGACCTCACGATCGTCAACGTCGCCCTTCCGACGATCGGCCGGAAGCTTCACTTCTCCGAGTCGAACCTGCAATGGGTCGTCACCGCGTACGGGATCGCGTTCGGTGGGTTCCTGCTGCTCGGCGGCCGCGCCGCGGATCTGCTCGGACGCCGTCGCATGCTGATGATCGGACTGAGCGTCTTCACCGGTGCGTCGCTCGCCGGCGCGCTCGCCACAACCGACTCGTTCCTGATCGCCATGCGCGGCCTGCAAGGGCTCGGCGCGGCGATCATCCTGCCGGCCGCACTCTCGATCGTCATGAACATGTTCGAGGAGGGCGCCGAGCGCAACAAGGCGCTCGGCCTGTGGGGTGGTATCGGTGCGGGCGGCGCGACGTTCGGGCTGATCGCCGGCGGCCTGCTCACCCGCTATGCCGGCTGGGAGTACATCTTCTATCTCAACGTCCCGATCGGTGCGGCGATGCTGTTCCTCGTGCCGCGCGTCGTGCCCGAGAGCCGGCTCGAAATCGAGCGCCGGCGCTACGACCCGTTCGGTGCGGCCACCGTGACCGCAGGCCTGTTGCTGCTGGTCTACACGATCTCGAACGCGCCGCAGACGGGCTGGGGCTCCGGCCGGACGGTGACGCTTCTCGTGTTGTCCGTCGCGCTCCTGATCGCGTTCCTGGCGATCGAAACCCGCGTCCAGGCACCGCTGATGCCGTTGCGCATCTTCGGGCGGAAGACGCTCGCTGGGGCGAACGCCGTCAGCTTCCTGCTCGGCGCAAGCTTCTTCGCGTTCATCTTCGTCGGCACGCTCTACATGCAGCAGGTGCTCGGCTATTCGGCGCTGAAGACCGGCATCGCCTGGCTGGCCACGTCGATCACCTCGGTCGCGTTCGCCGGCTTGTCACAGGCACTCGTGACGCGCGGCTCGGCCAAGCTCGTCATGGCGTTGGGGATGTCCTTGATCGGTGGCGGCATCCTGTGGGCAACACAGGTGCCGGTGCACGGGCAGTTCTGGGCCGATATGGCCGGCCCGTTCTTCATCACCGGCGTCGGCACCGCGTTCGCTTTCATTCCGGTGTCCATCGCCGCCCTCGCCGGCGTCGGCGAGCGCGATGCGGGGCTCGCGTCCGGGCTGCTCAATACGTCCCAGCAGCTGGGTGGCGCGATCGGCGTCGCCGTGGCATCGACCATCGCCGCCACCCACACGACGGCGCTGCTGCACCAGGGCGAAGCCGGGCCGGCCGCCCTGACCGGCGGCTTCCAGTGGGCGTTGCTGCTGTGCGGACTGGTCGGCCTGTCCGCCGTGCCGGTCACGTTCGCACTCGTGCGCCAGAGCGACCTCGCAAAGGTCGTGGCGGCCACGGCCCGCCAACCGCTACAGCCGGCATTGGCGGACTGACCCGCGGACTGACCCGGCGTGCGCTTTCGGTGCGCCTAGCGGTGGGTGGGCAGTTGTGCGCCAGGTGGGCAGTTGCAAGTGCCCACCTGCAGCACAACTGCCCACCTGCGGGTCACGACGACGAGCCGGCGTCGTCGTCGGTCTGCCGGCGAGCGCGGGCCCGCCGCTTGCCTTCATGCATCGCCCGGACACGCGCGATGGGAATCAGCCGACCCTCGGCAATCAGTTCCGCAGGGAGCTCCTGCGGCAAAGGCATCAGGTCCGACCAGCGATCCCTTCCGGACAACAGGGTTCCGGCCGTATGCAGCGTGAAGTCGCCGGGGACGACCTGGTCGAGTTCGTCCCAGGCCAGCGGATATGAGACCGGCACTCCGGCTCGCAGCCGTGGGCTGTATGCCGCCACCACAGTGGCACCGCCGGCACGCGTCGAGTCGAGAAACACCTTGCCCTCGCGCTCCTCGCGAACGAACGCGGTCGTGGCGATCGTGGGGTCCAGACGCTCGGCGCGCGCGGCAACGGCCCGAGTCGCGGCGGCCACTTCTTCCGTCGTCGCGGACGCAACGGGGACGAAGATATGCAGGCCCTTGGCCCCGCTGGTCTTCACGGCACTTGGCAAACCCGCATCCACGAGCGCCTGCTGCACCAGCCGGGCCGCGCCAACCGCGAGCTCGAACGCATTCGCATCCGGCGGGTCGATGTCGAGCACCAGGTGCGTAGGACGATCGTGCTGATCGACTCGGAACAGCGTCGGGTGGTACTCGACCGCGCGCTGGTTGGCAAACCACAGCAGCGTCCTGCGGTCGTTGCACAGCGCATAGGAGACCTGACGCTTCGAGGCCTCCGCCCACAGCTGCACGGTCGCCACCCAGTCCGGCGTGTATTTCGGGACGTTCTTCTGCATGAACGGCGCCTGGCCGCGCAGGACGCGAATCACCGACAACGGCCGGTCCCGCAACTGCAGGACGAGGCGCTCACCGACCGCATCGAGGTAGTCGACAAGATCTCGTTTGCTCGCCCCAGCGCCGTCGAACAACTCCTGATCGAGGTTCGTGAGCTCAACGCCCTCGCGTATCTCGTCCGTGCCCATCGCTTCATAGTGCAGGACCGGACGGCTGGCGAAGTCCTACAACGCGACGCACGCGTTCGGGGCCCTTAGCATGGCCAAGATCGTCTCACCGAGCAGGAGTTGAGCGTCATGGCCAAGATGTGGCGTCGCAGGCGGTGGTCTCCCGGTCCATCCCGTCCGGTGACGGCCTTGGTCGCGCTCATCGCCACCGTCGCGGCCGGCGCTGTCGCCGTTGTCAACGCAGGCGCTGCAAGCGCGTCCGTCCCCGCCAGCGGCGGCGTGAGCGAACGCGACCTGCTCGGCCGCAGCATCGACGGCAGGCCGATATACGCCTACCGAATGGGCAGCCCGTACGCCCCGACGAAGGCGGTCGTCATCGGCAACACCCACGGCGACGAAACGGCCGGCATTACGGTTGCCGACGCGATCATCAACGGCAAAGGCGTGCATGCCGTCGATCTGTGGGTAATTCCCACGATGAATCCCGACGGCACCGCGGCCCACCGCCACGGCAACGCCCGCGGCGTCGACCTGAACCGCAACTTCCCGTTCCACTGGGCGAGGCTCAGCGGCTACCACTACTCCGGAACGGGCGGGATGTCCGAGCCGGAAACCCGCATCATCATGAACTTCCTGAACCGGATCAAGCCTCGTTACATCGTCTCGCTGCACCAGCCGCTCGACGGCGTCGACACGACTGACGGCGGCGCGCGGGATCCGGCGTTTCGCCGGAGGCTGGCGAGCAATCTTGCGCTGCCGCAGAAGCCGTTCACCTGTTTCGGCGGCTGTCACGGCACGATGACCGGCTGGTTCACGTACTACCACCACACCGGCGCTGCCATCGTCGTCGAATTCCCGGCCAACGTCACCCATAGCTACCTGACCGGCCGCGCGGCGCCGGGAATCATCAAGGCCATCGGCGCCCGCTACGACACCACCGCCGACCACAATCCGTTCGGCCATGTGGACTCTGTGACGGTGAAGGGGTCGACGGTGACGTTTGCCGGATGGGCGCTGGACCCCGACATCAGGACCGGCTCGATGTCAGTGCGGGTCTCAGAAGGCTCCAGCATCCGTTGGCAGCACGCGACATCCATATACCGCAGGGACATCAACACCATTTTTCACGCCAGCGGCAACCACGGCTTCCGGGCCGCCATCACCGCAGCCAAGGGCGCACACACCTACTGCGTCGCACTGCTCAACTACGCGATCGGCAACGTCCGCCCGACCTACTGCTACCACGTCACCGTCGCCGCGTAGCCGGCGCTCGACCGGTTACCAGCGCAGACTGCCGTTGCGGTGCGCTACCGCGTTGCCCGCACGGCTACTCGTGATCGCAACGAGAATCGCGGCGACGGCAATCTCGCACAGCACGGTCAGGAATGTCCCGACATGGAAGATGTGGCGGCCGATAAGGCTGCCGAGCAGCGACCCGATCCATCCCATGACGATGGTGGTGAAGATCCCGATCTCCTGACGGCCGGGCAGCACCAAGCGGGCGAGGCCGCCGATGATCGCCCCGACAATCGCCGCGCTGACCAGTAACCACAGCGCCCATCCGGCGATCGGTAGGGCGATCACGAGCACGAGCAGTACCACGATCAGAACGAGCACCCTCACAACATAACCACGGCCACCTAAGAATCGGGGGCGTACGCCCAGTCGCCGCGCTCGGATCTCATCCGCCGGCCATCGCACCGATGATCAGAAATGGCTCGCTGCCGTCGACGACCGCTGCGGGCAACGCCGCATCGAGTGACTCATGGGACAAGTCCCGCTCGCAGGCAAAGAATCGGACGAATACCCGCCGCTGGCCGGTTGCTGGATCGCGAATCGTGCCCCGCAGCGCCGGGTATCGCTGCTCCAGCGCGTCGATCACTGCGCGCTGCGTGGGCTCGGCATCGACCTCTACCTCGCGTCCGCAGCGGGCGAGTTGGCGCAGGTGAGCGGGCAGCACAACCCGGATCGTCACAGCGTCTGCACCTCAACCGACAGCACGGGTGGCAGGTCGCGCACAATCGGACTCCACGAATCGCCCGAGTCGGCCGACGCGTACACCTGCCCGCCGGTCGTGCCGAAATAGACGCCACAGTCGTCGATCAGGTCGACGGCCATCGCGTCGCGAAGCACGTCGACATAGCAGTTTTGCTGCGGCAGCCCCTCGGTGAGGGCCTCCCAGTCGTCGCCGCCGGTTCGGCTGCGGTAAACGCGCAGCTTGCCCTCGGGCGGGAAGTGGTGCGAGTCGCTGGTGATCGGGACGACGTACACCGTTTCGGGCTCGTGCGCATGAACGGTGATCGGGAAACCGAAATCGCTCGGCAGGTTGCCACTGATCTCGCGCCAATGCGCCCCGGCATCATCGCTGCGCATGACGTCCCAGTGCTTTTGCATGTACAGCGTGTCGGGACGGTCCGGATGCATCGCGAGGTTGTGGACGCAGTGCCCGACCTCGGCGGCCGGCGAAGGGATCCCGTCCGAGAGCAGGCCCTGGTTGATAGGACGCCACGACGTGCCGCCGTCGTCGGTGCGGAACACACCGGCTGCCGAGATCGCCACCGTCATGCGGTCGGCGTCGTCCGGGTGGAGGACGATCGTGTGCAGGCACAGACCGCCCGCGCCCGGCTGCCATTGTGGCCCCGAGCCGTGCTCGCGTAGCCCGGGCAGCTCGTGCCAGCTCGCACCACCGTCGGTGCTGCGGAACAGCGCCGCATCCTGAATGCCGGCGTACAACAGCTCACGATCATTCGGTGACGGCTCGAGATGCCAGACACGCGCGAACTCCCACGGACGAAGCGTTCCGTCGTACCACTGGTGCTCGCCCGCCGGGCTCGCGTAGCTGAAGTCGTTGCCCACTGCGTCCCAGGTGCGCCCGCCGTCATCGGACCGTTGTACGACCTGGCCGAACCAGCCTCCGGAGGGCGCGGCCCAGATCCGGTCAGGATCGGCGGGCGACCCGGCCACGTGGTACACCTCCCACCCCGGAAAGTGCGGGCCGTCCACCTGCCACTTTTGCCGCCGCTCGTCCGACGTCAACACGAACGCGCCCTTGCGCGTGCCGACCAGAACCCGTACGCCGCCCATTTCGCCTCCGTGACCATGCGTCGCTATAGGTAGGACGTTGCCGCATGTCGAAGCGCACCGCCAGTGGCTCGTTCAGCCCTGGGATGCGCCGGCAGTGCGCCTGAGGTTCATGGTGCGGGTGCGCGTAATTCATGCTTTCGTAATGCTTCGCCGTAATCGTGCAGTAATCCCCGATCGGTCGAAGGAGTTCGGCATGGACCAGGACGCAGCCCAAGGTGTTACCCGACGCAGGTTTCTGGGGGCCGCGGGTGCAGCAGCAGCCGGCACGGCGGCATTGTCGCTGCTACCGGGCTCGATGCGGAAAGCGCTCGCCGCGCCCGAGCAGCAGCTTCACTCGCTCGACCAGGTCGAGCACGTCCTGATCCTGATGCAGGAGAACCGCTCGTTCGATCACTACTTCGGTTCGCTGCAGGGCGTGCGCGGTTTCGACGACCCGCAGGCGATGACCCTGCCCAGCGGGCGTTCGGTGTTCTATCAGCCGGACCCGGAGAACCCCGACGGCTACCTGCTGCCGTTCCACAACGACACCAAGACGACCAGCGCCATCCTGGCCTACGGCACCGACCACTCGTGGAAGGGCCAGCACCTGTCCTGGAACGGCGGGCAGATGGACAACTGGGTGCCGACGCACCGCGCCCTCGACGGTGCCGTCAAAGGCCCCTTCACCATGGGCTATTACACGCGCGACGACCTGCCGTTCCACTACGCACTGGCCGACGCCTTCACCGTCTGCGACAACTACTTCTGCGGGGTCTTCGGGCCGACCCATCCGAACCGGGTGATCGCGATCAGCGGCACGATCGATCCGGACGGCAGGCTCGGGGGGCCGGTCGTCGACAACCACTCGACCGGGTTCCGCTGGACCACCTATCCCGAGCGGCTTCAGGCGGCCGGAATCAGTTGGCGCTACTGCACGGCCTATCCGCCCGACACCGACCTCGGCTGGTTCAAGGCGTTTCAGGATGCCAAGCCGGGCGATCCCCTTTACGACAACGCGATGGTGCCGTACTCGCCGTCGCAAGTGGCCGACCTGATCCGCAGCGACGACCTTCCCTCGGTCACCTGGCTGGACGCGCAGTACCTTCCCTCGGTGTACGGGCTGCCCGAGGCTGCCGAAGGGCCCGGCAACTTCCCGGCCGCCGGCGCCGAGTACATGTACACGATCCTCGACGCCCTCGGCTCACGCCCGGACGTGTGGGCCAAGACCGTCTTCATCATCAACTACGACGAGAACGACGGCCGCTTCGACCACGTTGCACCGCCGACCGCACCGGAAGGCACGCCCGGCGAGTGGGTCACCGTTTCCCCTTTGCCCAGCGGCGCATCAGGAATCGCCGGCCCGGTCGGGCCCGGCTTCCGCGTTCCCGCGCTGGTCATCTCGCCCTGGAGCCGCGGCGGATGGGTCTGCAGCGAGGCATTCGACCACACCTCCACCCTGCGCTTTCTCGAGCGGCGCTTCGGCGTGCACGAACCCAACATCAGCGCCTGGCGTCGTCGCACCCTCGGCGACCTGACCTCGTCGCTGCGCCTGCAAGACCGCGACCGGCACTTTCCCCGACTGCCCGACCCGGCTCCGCTGTTCGACCTGGAGAAGCAGGAAGCAGCCACCCTGCCGCTGCCGACGGTGCCCACGGAGCAGACCGTGCCGCGCCAGGAACCCGGCCACCGGCCGCACACACATTGACCACATCGATCGGAAGCCACCGCAGTACACCTGGCCCTTCACGGGGCCCCGCCTTCTAGAGGGAGTTACCCATGCCCGAGTTCACCCGCCGCCGTTTCCTGGGCGGCGCCGCCGTGGCGACCGCCGGTGGCGCCGCCGCGGCGCTGCTGCCGGCCAGCGTGCAGAAGGCGCTCGCCACGCCGCCGAATCGGCCCGGCCGGTTCAGCGACATCGAGCACGTCGTCGTGCTGATGCAGGAGAACCGCTCGTTCGACCACTACTTCGGGACGCTTTCCGGGGTGGCCGGCTTCGACGACCCGGCCGCGATCACTCTGTCCAGCGGGCGCTCGGTGTTCTACCAGCCGGACCCGGTGAATCCCGACGGCTACCTGCTGCCTTTCCACCTCGACACGCACAGCACAAACGCGCAGCGGATCCCGACCACGTCGCACGAATACGACGTGCAGCATCAGGCCTGGAACGGCGGCAAGCTGGACAACTGGCTGCCCGCGCACCGTGCCGCCGACAAGGTCAACGGCCCTTACGTGATGGGCTACTACACCCGTGGGGACATCCCGTTTCAGTACGCGCTGGCCGACGCGTTCACCGTCTGCGACCAGTACCACTCCTCGGTGCTGGGCCCGACCTGGTCGAACCGGCTGTACTGGCAGACCGGCACGATCGACCCGAGTGGCGAGAACGGCGGGCCGGCCACTTACAACGGCCACCCCGACGGCCAGCCCTACCGGTGGACGACCTACGCCGAGCGGCTCGAGGCTGCGGGCGTGAGTTGGAAGGACTACCACTACGGAAGCGGCCTCGTCGCGCACGGGATGCTGCCGCAGTTCAAGAACTTCCAGGACGCAACGCCCGGAACCCCCTTGTACGACAAGGGCGTGGCGAACTGCTCGGTCGGGCAGTTCGAGTACGACGCGTTGCACGACCGGCTGCCGACCGTGTCGTGGCTGCACCCCGCCCCGGGCGCCTCGGAGCACCCCGCCGAGCCGGGCGCCTCACCGGCCCAGGGCGCCGCGTTCGTCGGGGGCATCATCGCGGCGATCGCCGCCAACCCTGACGTGTGGGCCAAGACGGTGGTCATCGTCAGTTACGACGAGAACGACGGCCTGTTCGACCACGTCGTCCCGCCGACCGCGCCGCCCGGCACTGCCGACGAGTACGCCGACGGCGTGCCGATCGGGGCCGGGTTCCGGGTGCCGTGCATCGTCATCTCACCGTGGAGCGCCGGCGGTTACGTGTGCAGCGAGAAGTTCGACCACACGTCGGTGCTGCGCTTCCTGGAGAAGGTCACCGGGGTGCTGGAACCGAACATCAGCGCATGGCGGCGCCAGTCGTTCGGCGACCTCACCCGCACGCTGCGCTTCGGCCGCCAAACCCCGGCACCGGTCATGCCCGATACCGGCGGCAACCTGAACCTTGCCACCTACGAAGTCGCCCAGTTGCCTGCGCCGGCGTTCCCCGGCGCAACACAGACCGTGCCGCACCAGGAGCGGGGCCACCGCCCACACGTCTGATCGGCGCGTGCCCTAGCGGCCGAGGAAGATCGGGTTCGTCAACGCGGCCATCGGGCCGAGCTGCAGGTCCGGGCCCATGCCGTTCCCGTTTCCGGGCGTGCCGTCCGGGCGGAGGTGGCGCACCTCGGCCCGGACGTAGGCCGCCAGCGATGGCGTCGTCCGGTAGGTCACCGTGCCGGCACCGGCGGCGGGAAGCGACGACTGCATGACCTGGCCCTCGTCCGAGATGATCCGCACGACGCCGTTGGGCACGCCGCTCACCCCGACCGTGACGTCGACCGGGGATTGCGCCGTCACGGCGAGCCGGTCACCGATCTGGGCCTGGCGCCCACCACTGGTCGCCGAGAAGCCCAGTTGCACGGCCGATGACTCGGCGATCCAGTTCCGCCCGGCCCGGATGCCGTCGAGCAGCGCGTCGTGCGAGAGCCCGTCGGAGAGCACCACGTTGTGCGGGAGCCCGATCACCTGCGGGACGCTGTGCGCGTCGCTGTTGCCCATCGCCGGCAGCCACGGTCGCCGACCGCGTACCGACTCGACGAGCAACGAGTCCCAGGTGTCGACCGCAGACTCGTCGTCGACCGTCCACGGCCCGTTCCACACCTCGATGGCGTCCGCCTCGTCGTACCCGAACTTCCACCGACAGGCGACGAAAGCGCAGTACGGATGGGCCGGCACGACGATGCCGCCCGAACGATGGATCTGGCGGGCCGCGTCGGAGTAGTCGCCGCCGTCGCGGGCCCGGTAGCGCCAGTCGATCCACGTGCCGGGCGGCAGTCCGAGCGCGAGGTAGTGGCCGTTGCGGGTGGTGACCTCCTCGCCAGTGATGATCAGCAGGTCGTCGCCGGCGAGTGGCCCCAGACGGCGTGCGAGGACGACGTGTTGTGGTCGGTAGTGACGATGAAGTCCAACCCGGCAGCACGTGCGCCGGCCGCGACCTCTTCGGGTAGTCGCTTGCCGTCGGAGTAGACGGTGTGCAGGTGGCAGTCGCCGCGGTACCAGCCGCGCGGGCGTCCGGCGATGCGCTGCGGCGGGTACTGCGGACGGAACGGCGGCCCGGGTGTGCCGAACGTCAGGGTCACCTGCACCTGATAGTTCAGGCCCTGCGGGGCGACCTGATACGGGCCGAGAACGATGTGCCACCGCCCGGCGCGCACCGGGCCGGGCAGGTAGCCCGGGGTGGCTGACTCGGCGCTGATCGCGAATTCGGTGCGGAACCCGCCCGACCAGCCACGAAAGCCCTCGCCGCCCACGTCCGTCCCGCGCTCGTCGAAGATGCCGATGTCGCAGGAGTTGCCGAGTGTTCCCGGCGGTACGGCCGGCTTGTCGTAGCTGTAGGAGACGGCGATCTCGCGCACGCCGTCCGGCACGTCGACCGGCAGGTAGACGAAATCGGCGGCACCCGGGTCGAGATGGCCGGTGATCGTATTCGTCGCCGTACTACCTGACGCGGCAACCGCGAACCGGGTGGGGGCGAGGGTGATCACACCGGCCGTGGTGAGCAGGCCAGCGCGAAGGACACTGCGGCGCGTGACGGACATGCACCCGATACTTCGCGCTTCGGGTTAACGCATCTCCAACTGGCGAGAAACAGCCGTGATCACTCGGTAGGCCGCTGGACGCGAGCCGCGGCGACGACCCCGCCGAGGATGTCTGGGTCGGCCGGCGAGCGGCCGACCCAGACAGCACGATCAGGTCAGGTCGAACCGGTCGAGGTTCATGACCTTGTCCCACGCGGCCACGAAGTCCTGGACGAACTTCTGCCCGGAGTCGTCGCTCGCGTAGACCTCGGCGATGCCGCGCAGTTGGGAGTTCGACCCGAAGACGAGGTCGACCGCGGTGCCCGTCCACCGCACGTCACCCGAGGCGCGATCGCGGCCCTCGTACACGTTCTCGGACGAGTCGGAGACCTTCCACTCCGTGCCCATGTCGATCAGGTTCACGAAGAAGTCGTTGGTCAACGCCCCGGGCCGGTCGGTGAACACGCCGAGAGCGGACTGCCCGAAGTTGGCGTTGAGCGCCCGCAGGCCGCCGACGAGAACCGTCATCTCCGGGGCGGTCAGCGTCAGCAGGTTGGCCCGATCGAGCAGCAACTGCTCCGGCGGCAGCTTCTGGCCGGCGCGCAGGTAGTTGCGGAAACCGTCGGCAGTCGGTTCGAGCACGGAGAACGTGTCGGTGTCCGTCTGCTCCTGCGAGGCGTCCGTTCGGCCCGGCGCGAACGGAACGGTGACGTCGTGGCCCACGTCCTTCGCCGCCTTCTCGACCGCCGCGCACCCGCCGAGAACGATCACGTCGGCGAGGGAGACCCGCTTGCCTCCGGACTGCGCGGAGTTGAAGTCCTGCTGGATCCGTTCGAGGGTCTGCAGCGCGGAGGCCAAAGCCGCGGGCTCGTTGACCTCCCAGTCGCGCTGCGGCGCCAGGCGGACGCGTGCCCCGTTCGCCCCGCCCCGCTTGTCGGTGCCACGGAAGCTGGCCGCGGCCGCCCATGCGGTGGAGACGAGTTGCGCGACGGACAGACCCGAGTCGAGGAGCTTGGCCTTCAGCGCGGTGACGTCCGCGTCCGCGATCAGCTCGTGGTCGGCTGCCGGCACGGGGTCCTGCCACAGCTGCGGCTCGGGAACCCACGGGCCCAGGTAGCGCGAGATGGGTCCCATGTCGCGGTGCAGCAGCTTGTACCAGGCCCGGGCGAACGCGTCCGCGAGCTCGTCGGGGTGATCCAGGAAGCGACGCGTGATCTGCTCGTAGGCCGGGTCGACGCGCAGCGCCAGGTCCGTGGTCAACATGGTCGGCAGACGCTTCTTCGACGCGTCGAACGGGTCGGGGATGATCGCCTCGGCGTCCTTCGCGACCCATTGCTTGGCGCCGGCCGGGCTGTCGGTCAGCTCCCACTCGTAGCCGTAGAGGATCTCGAGGAAGCCGTTGCTCCACTGCGTCGGCGTCGGCGTCCAGACGACCTCCAGCCCGCTGGTGAGCGACTCCTCGCCCTTGCCGGTGCCGTAGCTGCTCTTCCAGCCGAGGCCCTGCTCCTCGAGCGGGGCGGCCTCGGGCTCGGGGCCGATGAGGGCCGCATTGCCGATGCCGTGGGTCTTGCCGAACGAGTGCCCGCCGACGATCAGCGCGACCGTCTCCTCGTCGTTCATCGCCATCCGGGCGAAGGTCTCGCGGATGTCCTTGGCGGCGGCCAGCGGGTCCGGGTTGCCGTTCGGCCCTTCCGGGTTGACGTAGATCAGGCCCATCTGCACGGCACCGAGCGGGTTGGCGAGGTCGCGTTCGCCGCTGTAGCGCTCGTCGCCGAGCCAGGTGTCCTCCGGTCCCCAGAAGACCTCCTCGGGGGCCCAGATGTCTTCGCGTCCGAAGCCGAAGCCGAACGTCTTGAACCCCATCGACTCCAGCGCGACATTGCCGGCGAGCACGAGCAGGTCGGCCCAGGAGATCTGCTTGCCGTACTTCTTCTTGATCGGCCACAGCAGTCGACGCGCCTTGTCGAGGTTCGCGTTGTCGGGCCAGCTGTTGAGGGGGGCGAAGCGCTGCGCGCCGGCCCCCGCGCCGCCGCGACCGTCGTGGATGCGGTACGTGCCGGCGGCGTGCCAACTCATCCGGATGAACAGCGGCCCGTAGTGCCCGTAGTCGGCCGGCCACCACTCCTGCGAGGTCGTCATCACCTCGACGAGGTCGCGCTTGAGGGCATCGAGGTCGAGCTTCGTGAACTCCTGCGCGTAGTTGAAGTCCTCGCCCATCGGGTTGGCCCGGGGCGAGTGCTGGTGCAGAACCTGGAGGTTGAGCTGGTTCGGCCACCAGTCGCGGTTCGTCCGCGGCCGCCCCGGCGGCTCGGCGGTCGGGGACGGGATTACTGGGTTCTCGCTTTCAGACACAGGATTTCCTTCCGGAACTAGGCGGATGCGGTAAAGCAGTCGGGGCACAGGCCCCAATAGATGACCTCGGCCTCGTCGATCACGAAGCCGTGGTCGTCGGAAGCGGTCAGGCATGGCGTGGTGTCGACGGCGCAATCGACATCGGCGATGGCACCGCACGTTCGGCACACCACATGGTGGTGGTTGTCGCCGACCCGCGACTCGTAACGGGCCACCGAGCCCGCGGGCTCTATGCGCCGCACGAGACCGGCCAGCGTCAGCGCTCGCAGCACGTCGTAAACGGCCTGGTGGGAAACCTCGCCGAGATCCTCGCGCACGACACCGATGATCTGGTCCGTGTCGGCATGGGAATGCTCATGGACCGCGGCCAGCACCGCCACCCGAGGACGCGTCACACGCAAAGCCGCCCCGCGCAACATGCGCTCGAAGTCCGAACTCGTGGGCACGCTCCGGAGTCTGGTCCATTTTCTGGAATGAATCAAGAACAGGTCGTCAGCCCTCGACGGTCGGCAGTAAGTCGGCGCTGGCCGCCCGCGGATTCGGTTCGGTCGGTGCCACGGCCGTCAACCCCCAGGTAACGGCCGTGGCGCCGCCTCTGCGACGGATGGGTTTCCCCCTCAGCTTCGGGCCGTCCTGCTCGATCTGCCCGAACCGCGTACCCACCGTCCGCGATGGGTTGGCAGCGCGTGGATCGAAGCGTGCGCAGCGGCCGATCGAGCCACTCCCCCGCGGCGTGACCCGGGCTCTCGCTGCGCTGACGCCGTGGATCCGCCGTCAACACATCACGATCTTCGATATGTCGCCGGGGTCCGGGGCAACTCGGGTTGGACTGCCTCTCAGCAGGGCCCGCTTGTTTCGGACTGTACCCCCGTTTGTCCCTTCGAGAAACAGTGTGCGGCTTGTCGTGTGCGCTAGGCGGTTGGCGGGGTACTCACGTTGTGCGTACTGCGCAACTGGTCGGCGCTGAGCTCGCCGGCAATCACGGCACGTGCAACGGCTGACAATTGCTGGTGGGTGCTGCGGGCGTGGCCGCGCAGCAGGTCGAAGGCGGCCGGCATATCGGTGTGCTGCCGTTCGGCCAACACGCCTTTGGCTTGCTCGATAACGACTCTGCTGTTCAACGCGGTCTGCAGCTGCTGGCTGAGTTCCTCGTGCGCCTGCGCCGCTCGCTGCTGCAAGATGGCGATTGTGGCCACGTCGGCGAGAGCTTGGCCGACGCGCAGAGTTGGCGCGGTAACGGTGTCGGGCTCGTGGTGGAACAGATTGAGCGCACCGATGGTGTCAGAGCGCAGTCGCATCGGCAGCGCGTAGACGGCCGCGAAACCGACCCGGATCGCCTCGTCGGCGAAGCTGGGCCAGCGGCCTCGCTCCGCAGTCAGGTCGTCCACCAGCACCGGCGTACCTCCACGGTGACAATCCAGGCAAGGGCCTTCGTCGTTCTGGATCTCCATCAACTCAAGCAGCCGGGACCGTTCACTCGATGAGGACATCACCCGCAACCGTCCGCCGACATCGACCAACATCAGTCCCGCCGCGCTGACCTCGAGCAGGTCGACGCAGGCACCGGCCAGATCGTGGAACAGGTCGGCAATATCGAAGCCGGTAACGAGCGTGTCGGCAAGGTTCACAAAGGCCTCAGCCAGCCGGTCTTCCCGGCTCATCGGCGACTCACTCATGGCCGTTCCTTCCTACGGACCGCCGTTCGCCATTATCGTCGTCGAGGCGCAATCGGTGCTCGACAATGTCATGAGCTACGTCAAGGAGCGGGCGGTCGTTCGCGAAGGCATAGGCATGCAGGCGGACAGTTGCCTCCTCGATGCTCACGCCGAGATGCACCATCACCATGCCTGCTGCCTGATATACCTCGGCGCGGCTGAGCGCGACGTCCGCATCCGGGCTGTCGCCGTCCCGCTCGCCGTTCTGGCCGGCGGCCGCCCCGCTGAGCGACTCGAGCAGGGCAAAGAACGCGGCATCGGCCAGTCGTAACGCCCGGACCTGTTGCGCCGCGTCCAGCGTTGCCGCCTGATCGCGGTAGAGAAGGAGCACACCCAGCTCCGCCGCACCAAGTTGCAACGGGAACGCGAACAACGCCCGGGCGCCGGTCGTCAGCGCCGCCGGCACGAACGCCGGCCATCTTGCACCGGCCTCCCCGCCATGATCGACCAGGTCGGGCGCAAGTACCGGTCGCCGCTGGTCAAATGCCTCGATGCATGGACCTTCACCCAAGTCGAACTGCAGGTTCTCAAGCTGCGCCACGACGTCGTCACTGGCACACACGATCGCGCGATGCCCGGCGCCAGTCATCAGCGACACCGCCGCACCCGTCACGGGCACCGACCGCACGCATGCCGCGCAGATTCGGCCCAGCAGCGAGGAACCCGTACCCGACACATCGGCGGGCCAGCCATCAAACACGACGGAGCCCTCCGAATCGCGGTAGCCATCCAGTCCCGAGGCCGGGCACGCACACTCTCGCCACCCTAGACCGATCGGACGTGCACGATGCCGACGGTGACAACGGTGCGATTACCCGCCCGCCGTGGGTAACTGGTGTGGCTTGCTGATATTCACCGTATTCACCAAGCCGTTTGCGAGGTTGTCCGCGACACGCGGTTCGTCCGGCCACGTTCGCGGTTCCGGTCGGTGTGGGGTGGGATTGCGGCGTACCGTCAAACTGTGAGTCAGTACATGGCTTGGCCTACTGCCGATGGCGTGTGGCACATCGGAACCGGGCTCGCGTTGCCTGCGGGTGCCGGCATTGCGGATTTGAACAAGTTGCTGACCTTGCGCCACATCGACCGCGCGCAGATTGGATTCCACCGGCCCAACGACGAGGTGAAGTTCAACGCGCAGTTCCCGATTGGCGTTTCTTAGCGCGGGCGTGACTTCGCGCGCTTGAGCCCGCAGGCGTCACGCGCGGTCGTACTCATCGTGGCGACGGAACCAGCTGAGGGGGTCTTCGGGGGCACGTGCTTCATTGCGCCCCAGGGGTGCCCGGTCGAGCCATTGGTACATGCCCCAGAGGCCGTCGAGTCCGCGCGAGTAGGCGGAGTAGGTGTGGTAGACGACGCCGTCGTCGAGCGCGAACGCACTCATCCCGGGAGACTGCTGCGTGTAGGTCGCCCAGTCGGTACCGGTCGTGGCTGCCCAGTCGGCGAATGGTCCCTCGTCGCCGACGTCGGCCGACGAATTCAAGTCGAAGTCGCGGAAGTTGTACGTGCCTACTCCCGACTGCCGCTGCTGTTCGCTGATCCCGACTTGGAAGTCGGGGTTGAAATCGCTGCTGTATGACGACGCCCAGGGAAAGCTCCAGCCCATTCGTTGCTTGTACGCCTGCAGTTTCGCCAGTGGAGCCCGCGACACCGCCCAGAGCATCACGTCATGGTCGGCCAGGTGGGCGACGAAACCGTTGAAGCCGTCCGCGATCGCCGAGCAGGCCGGGCAGCCTGCCGTGTACTCGGGCCCGAACATGAAGTGATAGACGAGCAGCTGCGAACGTCCGCTGAACAGATCAGCGAGAGACGCCGCGCCCTCGTCGGTGTCGAAGACGTACTCCTTGTCGATGCGAACCCATGGAAGTTCCTGCCGCTGCTGGGCCACCTCGTCGCTGCGCCGCGTCAGTTCCTTCTCGGCTGTGAGCAGCTCGAGCCGGGCGGCAAGCCACTCTTCCCGTGTTCCGGTCTTGTGCCTGGTCATTGCTTGTCTCCTTTGTTGTCAGGTCTTACATCGGCAGCGTCAGTGCGGGCACCGACGCGGGTGCGATGACGATCCAGATACCGAGCGCGACGATGGCCAGCGCCAGCGGCACATCGATGGCGGCTTTCGCGGGCAGCAGCTTCTGGGCGAGGACGAGGACGGCGATCACCGCCATCCAGGTGAGACTCATGACGCCCAGCGCCACCAGCATCGCCATGAATCCGATGCTCGAACCGACGCAGGAGACGCCGAAGCCGAGTCCGGATCGGATGTTCTCACGGCAGCGCCGGCGGAAATGCCACTGCAGCGGCGTGAGCTCGTAGACCCCTGCGGCGATGACCACCGCGCCAGCGGCGGTTGACCCGTGCGGCCGGTACGTCGCGTAGAGCACGACGCCGACGATTGCCCACACAGCGAGGTAGGCGCCGATGAACACCGGCACGCTACGCACGCGACCGCCGGCCTGAACGCGTCTGACCACTGCCGGGGCCACGCCCGGCAGCATCATCGCCGCCATCATCGACACCCACACCGCGGCGAAGAACCCGAACGAACCGAGCTCGGTGGCCACCCCCATGTCCATCCCGTCCATCAGCCGGACGGCGACCACCCACGCTGCGGCCGCGAGCCCGAGCGTCGCGGTGAGCACAGCCGCCGTCTCGCTCGGTCTGGAACCGCCTTCTCGGACGGTGCTCATTGCGTCTACGGCTTCCGTCCGTCGGCGGTCGACTGCGAAAGCCGACGTGAATCGGTTATCAGGCATGGCGTCCTCGGACCTTCTCCCGTGTGGTGGGCTTGCGGGCGGACTGGTCAAGGTGCTGCGTCAACGCCTCGAGCGGGCGGTCCCAGTCGCGGGCCAGCACGGCCAGGAACTGCTGCGCCACCTGCATCGGGGCGGAGCGCACCCGATAGCGCACCCGGCGCCGCTCGCCGGGTTCGGCCGTCACCAGGCCGGCTTCGGCCAGCAGGGCCAGGTGCTTTGCGATCGCTTGCCGCGTGATCGGTAGGCGGTCGGCCAGGTCGGTGGCCGTGGCCGGACCCCCAGAGGTCAGCGCCGCCAGGATGGTGCGGCGCGTCGGATCGGCCAGGGCGCTGAAGACCTGCTCGGCGATCGCCTCGATGTCAGGCGGCATCGAGGTAATCGAGCAGTTCGCCCAGCTCTTTCGCCCAACCCTTGGTGTTGCCGTCGTAGGCCGTGCCATGGACGTCCCCAGGCAGCTGCGCGAAACCGGTCTCGACCACCGTCAGCCGGGTGCCCGCATCGACCGGCTCGAGCGTGAACTCGACATAGGTTCGGCGCGGATCGTCCTCGGGCAGTCCGTAGATATGCCAGGTGAACCCGAACACCGTCGGCTCCTCGACCCGTTCCACCCGCATATCGGCCGTGAAACCTTCGGTCCACCTCATCCGGGCCGACCCGCCCGGGCGCAGGTCGATCGTTGCCTCGTTGCCGAACCAGGCGCTGAGCCCCGCGGCCGTGGTGAGCGCCGCCCATACCTTGGCCGGTGGATGGGCGATCTCCACGGTCCGTTCGATGCGATCAGGAAAACCCATGACTACCTCCACCAGATAGCAACTGAACGGTTGCCATAGTATGGCAACCGTCTAGTTGCGTCAACGGGGGTCGACGGCGGCCACCCACACAAGTGGGCGGTTCGGGCACAGGTGAGCTCGCAGGTGGCACTCGGCGTCGGCTACCCACACAGGTGTGAACCGCCCCGGCGTGTCCGGAGGCTCCAGTTGTTGAGAAGGAGTAGCTGGAAGCCATGTCACGTCACGGGAGCAACTACCCGCGTGAGCTGCGGGAGCGTGCGGTGCGGATGGTCGCCGAGGTCAAGGGCGATTACCCGTCGGAGTGGGCGGCGATCGGTGCGGTCGCCTCGAAGCTCGGTATCGGCAGCACGGAGACGCTGCGCAAGTGGGTGCGGCAGGCCGAAGTGGACGCCGGTGAGAGGTCGGGTCTGAGCAGCGACGAGCGGACCGAGATCAAGGCGCTCAAGCGCGAGGTCGCCGAGCTGCGTCGGGCGAATGAGATCCTCAAGGCTGCATCGAGTTTCTTCGCGGCGGAGCTCGACCGCCCACAGAGGTTCTGGTGAGGTTCATCGACGCCCACAAGGGCCGGTTCGGGGTCGCGCCGATCTGTCGCGTGCTGTGCGAGCACGGGATCACGATCGCCCCGTCCACCTACTACGACGCCAAGTCCCGACCGCCGTCGAAGCGCAGCCTGCGCGACGAAGAACTGAAGATCGAGATTGCCCGCGTGCATCGGGACAACTTCGGCGTCTACGGGCCGCGCAAGGTGTGGTTGCAGCTCAACCGGGAGGGCATCGAGGTAGCCCGCTGCACCGTCGAGCGGTTGATGCAATCCCTTGGCCTGCAAGGGATTCGGCGCGGCAAGAAGTGGAAGACGACCACACCGGCCCCGGCCGCCGAGCGGCCGGTGGACCTGGTCAAGCGGCAGTTCAACCCGCTGCGACCGAACGCGTTGTGGGTCGCGGACTTCACGTATGTCGCGACCTGGGCCGGGGTGGTCTACGTCGCCTTCGTCATCGACGCCTACGCCCGTCGCATCCTGGGCTGGCGGGCGGCGACGAGCATGCGCACCCAGTTGGTACTCGACGCACTGGAGCAGGCCGTGTGGGTCCGTCGCCGCGAAGATGTGACCACGCTGTCCGGGCTGGTGCATCACACCGACGCCGGCTCGCAATACACGTCGATCGCGTTCACCGAACGCCTCGCCGCCGTAGGCGTCACACCCTCGATCGGCACCGTCGGCGATGCATTCGACAACGCCTTGGCCGAGACGGTGATCGGCCTGTACAAGTCAGAGTTGATCAATCCGCAGCGGCCGTGGAAGACGGTCGATCAAGTCGAGATCGCCACCCTCCACTACATCGACTGGTTCAACAACCGACGCCTCTACGAGGAGAACGGCGACATCCCGCCGGTCGAACTGGAGCAGGCCTACTACCGTCAATACCGGCCCTCAGCCTGAAGCCGGTTCCACCAAACCGAGTCTCCGGAAAAGCCGGGGCGGTTCAGCCCTGTGCCGACGACACCACCGCCTCAAACACGAGGCCGACTGGCAGCTGGCCAGAACCACCAACGGCGCGTATCGCTGGACCAGCCCCACCACCCACCACTACGAAACACGACCACCCCACCTACCCAGCGACACCAGCCCAACCCACACCGCAGAAGCCGACCCCGATCCGCCCCCGTTCTGACCCAGCCCCGTGGATAGTGGCAGCCATCGCCCGACTGTTGAACTTGGAATCTCCCGGCCCTCGCGTGTGCCGACGACGAAGCCTCGCAGGCCTGTGCTGAGATGCCGAAGCTGCCAGCCGTCAGTCCATGCCTGAAGCCTCAGCAACTCCCACCCCAAGCACAGAAGCCCGGTCGGCGCGCCGCAAATTCGACGGGCCGCACGTCCCACTACCCGCCGCCAGCTCGGACACAATGAGCCGGCATGGCGGCCCAGGCGCTACGCCGGATCGACATCTGAGCGCCGAAGCCTGCAACCGACCGCCTGACTCGGGACACTAGGACGGCCTCGCTCGTTCGGGGTATATGACGGTGCGGCGCAACCGCCACGCACAGCCGCGGATTCTGGCTGTGCTCGCGGTCGTGCTGTTTGCGTTGCTTGCCGGGTCGCCGGCCGCCCAGACGCGAGGGTCTACCGCATCTGGACCGTCCACGGCGGTCGTTCTCACCAATGCGTTCCACGGCGATATCGGCGTGGTGTCGCGACTTGACGCTTCCACGGGTGGCGATCTGCTCGCACGGGTCGACCTGCTTGCCCAGGCCGACAACCCGATGCCGCCGAGCAAATCGTGGTCCGGCGCGCCACGGCCGGACGAGCAGGCGATTGGCCGCGACCTGGCCGACGTGCCCCGTGCGCGCGCTCCCCCGAGCGAGGAAATGACCTAGTCCCATCCCGACGCGACCGATCGGGCGCGTCGAGCTGCGTGGCATTCCCTCATCGAGGAGATCGACATGACCTTGTTCCGACTGACCATGCCCTATTTCCGGAAGCGTTCGCGCGTGCCGACGCTGTGCTCGTCGCCGGCGGCACTCGCCGCCCGGCCGGTTCCGGTCTGGCTCGTGATGCTGCCGCCTTGGTCGCACCGCGTCGCCCTTCGCCGGGACGGCGCGCGATGACCGCAGAGGAGTGGAGAGGAATACTGCTGGCGCTGGCGATCTTCGCCGCGATGTTCATCTTTCCGATCGTCACGATCTGGCGTGACGAACGCCGGAAACGCCGCGAGGAACGCTGAGCCGGCACCTCAGCCGCCACCACCAGAATGAGGCTGTGTGCCTTGACCAGGACGGGCGCGCGGAAACCCAAACCGCGCGCCCGTTCTGGTCGTTCACCGACGCTGGAACCATAACCACCCAAGAATCACGAACACGGCGACAATTGCGAACCCGATGATGCCGACCAGATACTGTCGCCACCGTGGCTGGCTACTCACCCACGACGTCCAGTAGCTGACAAATGTGCGCACCCGGCTCAGCAATCGGCTTGCCCAGGTGAACTCCGTGGCCCAGACACCGATGCCCAGAAAGATGATCAGCCATCCGGGTCCCGGCAAGGGCAGCAAGATCACCCCGCCTACGACGATCACCAGGCCGAGCAGCGCGACCCCGACTCGCCAAACGATGACACCGGCCGGCAATCGGTGTACCTGAGCGCGAAACGCGGACACCGCACGGCTCAATGCCCTCCCCTTCGGCGGGTCCGGCGGAGACATGCATCGACGTTAGCCGCTGCACGCCAATCTTGGCGCCGTCGCCAACTCACCTTCAGCAGGACTCGACGTCGACCGTCGACAACGCCGCGCCCGAACAATCCGTCAGCCAGAGGCGGATTCTTGCAGCACATCAGCGAGCACGGCGGCTTCGCTGATCTCGGGCTGCTTGGTCGCGGTGAGCAGCGTCAGGGCGTCAGTCGACGCGAGCGCCCGCAGGTGGCGAAGGGCCGCAGCCCGTTCCGGTTCGGCCAATTCGGCGCGATAACGGCGGCTGAACTCTGCGAATCGTTGCGGGTCGTGGGCATACCAGCTGCGCAACTCACTAGAAGGCGCTATCTGCTTGCACCACTCGCCAAGCCGCGCCTTGTCCCTACTCATCCCGCGTGGCCATAAGCGATCGACGAGCACCCGCGTGCCGTCTTGCGGCGTCGGATCGTCATAGACGCGTCCCACCCGCACATTCGACTTACTCGGCGGCGTCATGGTTGTGAGCGGTGTCGATGCGCAACCCTGGTCGCTTCACGTGCACCGTGAGATACCGAAGTCCGGCCGGCCCGGCTGTGATCGATCGCTGAGATCGGCGAGGTAGCCAGACCAGTGCGCCGGCCTGGAGCGCCATGCTGTGCGCCCCGGCCGCGATCTGCCCGGTGCCGCCGAGCACATGCATCAGGACGTCTAGATCGGGCCCGATGTGTGTCTCGATCCGGTCGTCGGGTTGAATATAGATGACATTGGCATCTAGTTGCCGCTGGCTGATGTCAAGCCGCCATATTGCTCCGGCCGCCTCGCGGGACTGCGCATTCACCATGGCCTGGTATTGCCGACGATGCGGGGCCGTTCGGCACCGGTGAGCTTGGTGATCTGAATGCGCCACACGGCGGGACCGCGCTGGAGGTATTCCCAGGCATAGGTCCCGGCGTGGTCCCGGTCAAACTCTTGACGCAAATGTTTGGGGTCGTGGCTGTTGACGAGTACGAACGATCCCAAGCGTGGCAGGCGCGCGAAGCGGTCGAAGATCAACGGATGTCGTTCCGGTTTCGACACCCCCCGCACGTCCAACTCGTTGCGCGTCGGTGAGAATGGCTCGGGCATAGCGGTAATCCTATTCCTACAAGTACTTATTGGGTAAACTTCGCCAGCATGGACCGACGTGATCGGGCTGCCGAGGTGGGGCCTGCCGCCGCAGAGTCGATGAAGCGCCCCACCGCAGGAGCACCGACCCGGCGGCGTGAGCTGATCGTGGACGTGCTGCGCGCGTCGAACGCGCCGCTGACCGTCAACACCATCGCCGACGAAATCGCCGTTCACCCGAACACCGTGCGGTTCCATCTCGACGCGCTGATTGCCGCGGGACGTGTCGAACTGGTGCTGGGCGATATCTCAGGGCCGGGACGACCGCCGAACGGCTATCGGGTCAGCCGCTCGATGAACCGCGGCGGCCCCTCGAACTATCAGTTGCTGGCCACGATGCTGACTGCTCACCTCGCGGACACGACCGACAACCCTGCGAGAACAGCCACCCAGCTGGGCCGACGCTGGGGACCATCGCTGATCGGCGAATCAGCCGCCCGCACCACGAAGTCTGCGGTCGCGACGAAGACCGACGTCCTGACCCGACTCGTCGACCTGCTCGACGATCTCGGGTTCGAACCCGAGCCGCACAAGCGCGGCCGGAGCAAGGAGATCCGGCTTCGGCACTGCCCGTTTCTGGACCTGGTCAGTGATCACGCGGACGTGATCTGTTCCCTGCATCTGGGCCTCATGCAAGGGGCGATGGCCCAACTCCGTGGCCCGATTACCGTTGACCGGCTGGACCCCTTCGTCGAACCCGACCTGTGCGTCGCGCATCTCGCACGGTCCAGCGCGCGATCGTGACTCCCCCACCGCCGAAATCGTCGTCCAGCCAATCGGACGCCTCGATCACTCTTGGCGCAGCAATCATAGGACGGCACGCACCAGCACCCACCCGTCGAGGCGACCTCATCGTGAAACGGGTGTATCAGCCGCGCCGACCTTATGACGGCATCCGGATATTCGTCGACAAGATCTGGCCGCGGGATCTTCCCGCCGCGGCGGCCGACGTCGATGAATGGTGCGCCGACATCGCCCCCTCAACGGCATTGCTCCGGTGGTTCGGGCGTCCCGCGAAACAGTTCTCCGAGTTCCGGGATCGCTACCTCCGCGAACTCGACCACCCCGCCCGGGCCGAAGCGCTGGCCCGCCTGTGTGCGCTCACGTCGAATAGTCGATTCACGTTGCTCACCGCCATCGAAGACATCTTCACCAGCCCCGCTCTGGTGCTCGCCCAGCGGCTGGGCTTACCGGCGCGCCAGCCACTCACCGACGACGCTTGGAATGCAGTTCAGCCGACAACCAAACCACGCCCGCGGACAAGACCAGGATCGACCAGCTGAGAACGAGCAGCGCTCACAGACTGAGGCAGAACGGGTGGCCGACCGGGTCGGCGAAGACCCGGAACTGCTTGCCACTGCCGGGCAGCCGCGATGCGCCGAGCTCGACGGCCCGCGCTTCTCCAGTGTCGAGATCGTCGACCATGATGTCGAGGTGCACCTGCTGCGGGTGCGCGGGGTCTGGCCATGCGGGCGGGTTGTATTCGCGCAGTTGCTGGAACATCACGCTCTTGCCGTATCCGGCAATGAGCGCACCCTCGTCGCCCTCGTAGGTCACGTCCATGCCGAGGAGCCCGGCGTAGAAATGCGCCAGGGCCAGTGCGTCCGGCGCGTCGATCGTCACGGCGAACAGGTCCATCGCCGGACCGACGCCGTCCTTCTGGCACAGGTCGAATGGATGGCCGGCCGGGTCGGCGAGGGTGATCCAGGTCGGCCCATCTGCCAGCCGGGTGGCGCCGAGGCCGGCGGCTCGGTCGGCCGCCGCTTCGTACTGCTCGACGAAGAGGTCCAGGTGAGCCTGCTGCGGTCGTTGCTGGCCGGGCCATTGCGGAGCGACATGGTCCGGTGCGAGTTGGAATGCGACTTCCTGGCCGTCACCTGTCCGCAGCGTGATCCAGTCCGACTCTTGGCGGACCATCTCCCAACCAGCTAGCTCTGCGTAGAACGACGCCACCTGCTCGATGTCGCGCGCGTCCAAAACGATGGCTTCCAGGCGTCCCGTCATGGTCATGGGCCCATCGTGCCTTCGACCTCCGACAACGGGTGAGCACCGGACCTGGCAAGCGATCAACCGCTCAGTGAATCCTCGGACCGGGCACGGTAGGGTCCGCCGTTGATCCGAGAAGGTGGTGCCCATGTCAGCGAGCACCGCGAGTGTTCTGGCGCCGGGATTCGTCGGCCGGGAGCGGGAAATGCTGGCGCTGGCCGACGCGCTGTCCGATCCCCTGCCGGCCATCGTGATGGTCGAGGGCGAAGCAGGGATCGGGAAGAGCCGGCTGGTACGGGAGTTTCTTGCGTCGTCGAGCGCGTCCGGGCAGCGGGCGCTCGTGGGTCTCTGCCCGCCGCTGCGCGAACCGTTCACGCTGGGTCCGGTCGTCGACGCGGTGCGGCACGCTCGCCACGGCGTCGCGGACCTGCCACTCAACCCGCTCGCCGGTGCGCTGCGTCCCCTGTTCCCGGAGTGGGCCGCTGACCTGCCACCCGCCCTCGACACCCTGGACGACCCTGCCGCCGCCCGGCACCGGTTGTTCCGTGCCATGGCGGACCTTGTCGCCTGCATGGACGTCACCGCACTGGTCGTCGAGGACGTGCACTGGGCCGACGAGGCCACGCTGGAATTCCTGCTCTTTCTGACCGCCCGTCGGCAACTGAACCTGCTACTGACCTACCGTCCGGAGGATCTGCCGGCCGGTTCGCCGCTGCTGCGGCTGACGTCGCGGGCGCACACCGGAACCGTCCAGTTGCGACTGGTGCTGCCACCGCTCGACACCGCCGGCACCGCGCAGCTGGTTTCGTCGATGCTGGACGGCCAGCGCGTGTCGGACCGCTTCGCGGCGTTCCTCCAGCACAACACCGACGGGCTGCCCCTTGCCGTCGAGGAGTCGGTGCGCCTGCTCAACGACCGCGCCGACCTGATCCGCTACCACGGCGAGTGGGCCCGCCGCGGACTGGACGAACTCGCGGTGCCGTCCACGATCCGCGACTCGGTGGTCGAACGTGCGCAACGGCTGCCGCCGGCCGCGCAACGGATCCTGCAAGCTGCGGCAGTGCTGTCCAGCCCGTCCGATCCGGCCACGCTCGCCACGATCGGCGGGGTCGACGCCGCCGAGTTCCCCGCTGGTGCCGCCGCCGCCGTCGACTCGAGTCTGCTGTACGAAGACGCGACCGGGCAGGTGGCCTTTCGCCATGTGCTGAGCTCCTCTGCGATCTACGAGACCACTCCGGGGTCGGACCGGCGGATCATGCACCGCCGCGCCGGACAGCTTCTGGAGGCGGCCGAACCGCCGTGCCTCGCCGACATCGCCCGCCACTACCGCCACGGCAACGACCTGGCTAGTTGGGCCAGCTTCGCCGAGCGCGCCGCTGATCTGGCCATCAGCACCGGCGACAACACGGCCGCGATCATCCTGCTCAACGACCTCGTCCGCCGCGTGGACCTGCCCGGAGACGAACGGGAGCGACTGGCGCTGAAGCTCGGCTTCGCCGCCCTGACCCGCAAGGCGGTCGGCCTCGATCTGGCGCGCCAGGGCGTCGAGACGTTGCGCTCGGTGCTCGACGCTCCCGGGATGAGCGCCGAGGCGAGGGGCAAGATCCGCAATCCACTGGGCCGGCTGCTCCAGCAGATGGGCGATTTCGACGCGGGCCGGGCCGAGCTCGAGTCCGCGGTCGAGCATCTCGGTTCCGACCCGGTCGAGGCCATGCGCGTCATGATCTTCCTCAGCTGGCCGCGGGGGACGACGTGTCCGTTCGCCAGGCACATGTACTGGCTGCGGCGCGCGACGCGTGTCGCCCCGCGCTCGATGTCGCGATTCGACCGCATGGACCTCGCGGTCTATCGCGCCACCGCGCTCCTGCTGCTCGGTCAGGAGGCGGGCTGGACGGTCGCCGCCGAGATCCCGGCCAAGGCCGAGGTGGCGGCCGACCTGCCGCTGATCGCCCGCGGCCATCTGAACAGCGGCCATGCCGCAGTGCAGTGGGGCCGCTACGCGGAGGCGAGGAGCCGGCTGCAGGTTGCGATCCGATTCGCGCGGCAGATCGGTAACCAGCGCATCCTCGACGATGCTGTCGTAACCGAGGCGCACCTGGACTGGTTCACCGGCTCGTGGGACAGCCTCTCGGAGAGGCTGCGTGGGCTGCTCGATACCGATGACCTCGAACCACCTAACCGGCTCGAGCTGGCGAGCCTGAACGGGCAGCTCGCCATAGCTTTCGGTGACAACGACGCGGCCAGCGAGCTGCTCACGCACGCGATCAGCGAGGCGCAGCGCCAGGCGTCCCTCGACGAACTGATGGAACCGGCCGCCGCCCTCGCGCGGCTCCGGCAGGCGCACGGCCTGCTCGACCAGGCCCTGGAGCTGACCGAGGAGCCCGCCCGCATCCTCTCGCGCAAGGGCGTATGGGTGTGGGGCACTGAACTCGTGCCGGCTCGCGTCGAGGCGCTCATAGCTGCAGGCAGGAGCGAGGATGCGGGGCGTCTCGTCGCGGAATTCGCGCGCGGACTTCGCGGACGGACGGCGCCGGCGCCCAAGGCAGCGCTTGCCCTCTGCCGGGCGATCCTCGCCGAATGCCAGCCGGACCACACGCGTGCGGCAGCGGCGTTCGGCCGCGCGGCGGCGGCGTGGGAGGCACTGCCCCGGCCGTACGACGCGATGCTCGCCCAGGAGAGACAGGCGCATTGCCTGATCCGCGCTGGCCGTCTCGACGCCGGGCACGCACTGCTGTCGCGAACCGGTCAGGGATTGGCCGATCTCGGCGCGCGCGCAGACGCCGAACGGTTGGCTCGCTTGCAGCCGCGGCGCCGCGGACGGCGAAGTTACGGTGCCGAGCTGTCGCCGCGCGAGCTGGAGGTCGTCCGCCAGGTCGTCGCCGGCCGGACGAACCGGCAGATCGCTGAAGTACTGTGCCGGTCACCGAAGACCGTGGCCAGCCAGGTGAACTCTGCGATGCGCAAGCTGAATGTCTCGACCCGGACCGCGTTGGCCGTGAGCGTGATCGAGGCCGGCGTCCTGCTGAATGACGACGGCTGCGGCGCATCGAGGTTCGCGGGTTGAGGTCGGGGCTGGGTGAAGGTCAGGCCGGGCGGCCGCGTCGGAAGGCTTCGACGGCGTTGTGCACGTCCTCCTCGACGAGGTCTGCGTTGAGTGCGATGGCCGCCGCCGAGCCTTCGCCGGCTGCGGTGATGACCTGAGCGCGCGCGTTGGCCGCGTTGCCCGCGATCCATACGCCCGGCACGCTGGTGCGGCCGGCGCCGCCGGCGACCACCCAGCCGTCGTCGTCCAGCGCGCAGCCCAGGCTGACGAGAAGGTCGGTCTTCGGCACAAAGCGGGGGGCGATGAACACTGCGCCGCGCCGGATGAGGCGCCCGTCCTCGACTTCGACGGCCGACAACGTGTCGTCCTCGACCACGACCCGCGTCACCTTGCCCTCGACGATGGCGATCCCGCGGGCGACCAGTTGCTCGCGCTGATCTTCGGTGAGCTGGGTGGTGTGGGCGAAGAACACCACGTCGGTCGCCCACTGGCGGACAAGTTGCACCTGATGGATGGCGTTCGCCGAAGCACCGATCACCCCGAGCTGCTGGTCGCGGACCTCGTAGCCGTGGCAGTAGGGGCAATGCAGGACATCGTGTCCCCAGCGCTCGCGGACGCCCGGAATATCGGGGAGCTCGTCGCGCAGTCCGGTTGCGACGAGCAGTCGCCGAGCTGTCAGCTCCGCGCCACCCGAGAGCCGGACCCTAAAGCCGGACCCGGCGTCTGGCGCGACGCCGGTGACCGTCGCGCGCACCACCTCGCCGCCGTAGCTGTCCACCTCGGCCCGCCCGGCATTCAGCAGTTCCAGGGGCGGTAGGCCGTCGCGGGAGAGGAAGCCGTGCATGTGCGCGGCGGGGGCGTTGCGCGGCTCGCCCGCATCCACCACCGTCACCTTGCGCTGCGCGCGCGACAGCACCAGCGCTGCCGACAACCCGGCGGCCCCGCCGCCGATGATCACTACGTCGGACTCGTTCATGTTCTCGAGGCTGCCCGGGCCGCTGCGAGTTGACAACTCTCTGCGCCCGAGGTGGGCCAAACACGAATTCGACTCAAGCCGCACCGGGCGAACGGCCGCACCGGTTGGACGAAGTTGCTGAGTTCGACACGCGGACCGGTCGGGGGCTGACCGGTCGAGGACGAGGCGCAGTGATCACCTGCGCCTATTGCACCGTCCGCGGTGGGTAACCCGCAGCTGATCACCCTCAGCGGGTCGGCGGCGGGACTGATCCGGTGTCCGCCCGCCACTCATGTCCGCGAACCCCCGCCGCACCCTTAGAGCGAGGTTATGAAGTCGGCTATGCCATGAAATACAACAGTCACCCCGTGCCACAGAGTATGTGCGATATCAGCAGCTTGGCTCGGCTGGGTGACGATGAAGAAAACGACGAATATCAGTAAAAGCCAACCGACTACCTTTTTCACAGTCATTTGCGCCTTGCTACCTCGACTGGAGGACGTCAACGATTCGCTGTTGCGCGCACATTGCCACACGGTAAGGCGTCGCACCCGTACTCGCGGTACGACTGACCGCAGCGGCCGGCGGCAATTCTGGCCCGACATCGGCCGCGATGATCTTGCTAATGCGGTACCTAGATCGTTTACCGCCCGCACAGCGGCAGGCGAGCACATGTCAACGGATCGCAATCATCACTAGGGTTTGCGCGAAACGTGTTCCACTCGGCATCGGCACGAGGTCTGGCTCCACCAAAGTGCGAGACCGACGCCAATGAATGCACGGCGCGGCCCAGTGTCCGCTAGCTGAAGGTCGGCACACAGTAGTGAGCTGGATCGTTGCCGGCCGCCGACGCCCGGCAACGATCCACTTGCTCGAAAACCCCCTAGACCAGGCGACTTTCCTCGACCGCGCGACCCTCCTCGACCGCGTCTCGCCCGCCGTATGCGACAAGGCCGTAAATGACGAGGACGCCGATCGCGATGTAGGTCAGCGACCAGATCGGGTAGTAAGGCATCCACCAGATGGAGCTGATGGCGAGAACGCCACCGGCGATGATTCCAATCCATCGGCTGAATTGAGAGCCCGTTACGACGCCGAAAGAACTTCCGAGCAGGATGATCGCGACGATGAAATACACCCAGCCGTAGGTCTTGAGGCTGTGCCCGAAAATTGCCGCTTCGAGGTCGCCCGGCACGGCGCCGTGGTAGCGCCAGGCCCAAATCGCGTCGAAGAACCGCATGATACCGGCGATGCCCAGCACCGTTCCTGCAAAGAACCGCCAGCCACTACCCGTTCCTTCCATGACACGTTCCCTTCCTCAGATCTTGCTTGTCGGCGGTTAAACCCCAGACATTGATCGTTCACCTTCGAAGTCGTTAGGGCCTCACCCATGCCGGAGGAGTCGCCGTCTCTGCCACGACCTCGGATACGAGCCCGGACTCGGGCGTTTGCCGGGCTTCGGGTGATGTGGCCGGGGCCGGCGGCTGATCGCGTCATCCTCGACGGACGATGTATTCAGTCACCCGTGGGGTCAGGGTTGCCTGGTCCGTTCACCGCATCGGCGTCGCCGACGCGCGCGGCGCTGCGTGGCTTGCCCGATGTAAGTGTCCCAGCCGTGTTCAATCCCGACATCGACCATGATCGCACCGCGGAACAGGCTCGGCGCCATCCCGAAACGTCCTTAGCCGGTAGGCCGCCAGGGAGGAAGGCGCCGAGGCCGATGAATCCCGACGGTGAACGCGGGCGCAAGAGAAATCCCGAGAGCTACACCTGGCCATTGGTGGCTATTGCGCTGGTCATCTTGCCCCAGTTACTGATACCCAGTCGGTACCGAGTGGGGCCACCGGTGCTGGTGCCGGTCATCGAGAGCATCGCGTTCTTGGTCATGTTCGCCATCGCGGCGAAACCCGGACCGGTTCCGCGACAGGCGCGTCCATTTGCTCTCGCACTATTCGCGGTATTGGTGCTGGCGAATACCGTCGCCGCTGCTCGGCTCGTGGTGCTGGTGCTCGGAAACGGCAAAGTCGACGGCACCGCCCTGACTGCCAACCGCCTACTGGTAGCCGCGGTACTGGTACTCGGCACCAACGTGGTCACCTTCGGCTTGGTCTATTGGCAGTTGGACGGAGGGGGGCCGGCCGGCCGCATCGCCCAGCCCGCCCCGTATCCCGACTTTCAGTTTCCGCAGACGCTGACGAGCGGCTTGGCTGCGCCAGGATGGCGACCACGTTTCGAGGACCACCTCTATCTTGCGTTCACCAACGTGCTCGCGTTCAGCCCAACCGACACGTTGCCGTTGACCGGCCGGGCAAAGGGTCTGATGGCGCTGCAATCAATGATTTCGGTGGCAGTCCTTGTGGTCGTACTTTCCCGCGTCATCAACATCCTGCCCCCGTGACGGCAAGAAATGCGCTGCCGACACCGGCAATCCGAGACGGGACCAGACGGACGAGTTTCACCCAGGTCGGACGATGCCACGCGGCCATCCGCGGCGAAGCATCATCGTCCACGCAGGACTGCTCGTGCGCGAATCTGTGGAGGCGTGATGGGGATCAGGCCGCGTAGCGAGGACGGCATGCCGCTGTCCGACCATGAGCGGCGACTGCTGGCTGAGATCGAGCAGACGCTGATCACGGACGACCGCAGATTCGCCGGATCCACCTGGCCTCACTGGTTGCAGATCCCAACGGCCGTGTGGGCGGTTGGCGCCTTCCTCGGCCTTGGCTGCGTCGTGCTCAGCGTCATCATCGCCGGCGGCATCGGCGCCGCGGTTGCTGTGGTCGGCGTCGTGCTGATCATGGCCAGCTGCTGGACTGCGTTCCGATCGCACCGCAGACGCCGCGCCGGCCGGTCACACCAAACCGAGATGTGACGAACCTCGGCCTCGACGTCATTCGGCAGTTCCCCTTGCACCGGTTTGCGAGGAAGCGGAAAGCCAGAGAGCCGCTGCCTTAGCTTGATTTACCCGACAAGGTCGCCTCGGCGGTGCCCGGCCGCCTCGCCGCGGAGTGCGCACGGTGAATCGCGTCCTCACCCGGCCGGGGGGATGGCTGGCGGCTGCGGACACGGTTGTGTGGTACCTGTGCCCGCGGATCTCACCGTGGCGCTTGACGGCGAGTGTTGTCACGAGACCGCGGCCCGGAGGATGAGATGACGGCAAAGATTGATGGTCACGTGGCAAGGCGTCCGGCACGCAGCGCTACGGACGAGCATCTCAGTCGTGCGGACCGGGTAGCGCGGGGCAAGGATGCCCGCGCATTGGCGCCATTGGAGTCGCATGCGGAGTTCGTGTCGGGTGGGGCGCGGGATCCGGTGGGGCTCCTGCTGGGACAGGCGGCGTCGCGGGTGCCGGAGCTCGTCCCGATCCGGCACGGGCGGATGCTCGTGTCGCCGTTCACGTTCTACCGGGGCGCTGCCCTGCCGATGGCGGCGGATCTGTCCGGCACGCCGACGTCGGGGCTGCGGGTGCAGTTGTGCGGCGACGCGCACCTGTCCAATTTCGGGGCGTTCGCCTCGCCGGAGCGGCGCCTGGTCTTCGACGTCAACGACTTCGACGAGACGCTTCCCGGCCCGTTCGAGTGGGATATGAAGCGGCTGGCCGCGAGCTTCGCCGTGGCCGGGCGCGACAACGGCTTCACCGCCAAAGCTCGCCGCAAGATCATCCTCGCGGCAGCTGCTGGGTACCGCACGGCGATGCGCGGCTTCGCACACCAGCCGTTGCTGGAGGTCTGGTACGCCTACATAGACGTGGACAAGGCCGTCGGCCAGTTGAGGTCGCAGGTCACGGAGAAGCGGATGCAGGTCACCGAGGCGAGGCTGGCCAAGGCCCGCACCCACGACAGCATGCAGGCGTTGGCCAAGCTCACCACTCTGGTCGACGGGCGGCGACAGATCATCAGCAACCCGCCGACGATCGTCCCGATCGAGGAAGTCTTCTCCGGCGTGCAGGCCGACGCGCTGTACGAGCAACTACACGCCGTGCTGAGCAAGTACCGGCGCAGCCTGCAGTCTGATCGGCGGCATCTGCTCGGACGGTTCGCGATGGTCCAGGTAGCCCGCAAGGTCGTCGGCGTCGGCAGCGTCGGCACCCGCGCCTGGATCATCCTCATGGATGCCGGCGACGGCGTCGAACCGCTGTTCCTACAGGCCAAAGAGGCCCAAAAGTCCGTCCTGGCCGAGTACTGCGGTCGCAGTCAATACAACAACGAAGGCGAACGCGTCGTCGCCGGACAGCACCTGATGCAGGCCCAGAGCGACATCTTCCTCGGCTGGACCCGCGTCCGCGGAGCGGACGATGTAGAACGCGATTTCTACGTACGCCAATTGCGGGACTGGAAATTCTCCGTGGCGATCGAACAGATGGTGCCCGAAGGAATGACGGCCTACGCCGAGCTGTGCGGCTGGACGCTCGCCCGAGGGCACGCCTGCTCCGGTGACCGCATCGCGCTGGGCGCCTACCTCGGCCGTTCCGACAAATTCGACCAGGCCATCGCCGACTTCGCCGAAACCTACGCCGACCAGAACGAACGCGACTACGCCTCACTCCAAGCCGCCGTGCAGGACGGCAGGGCCGAGGCCACCACCGGAATCTAAGAAGACGGCTAGGGCTTGCGCGCGAGCACGTACAGGCGCTGCGTGGTTTCGCCGCGGGAGCTGAACGGGCCGCGGTGGTACCACTCGACGTCGAGTAGGCCGGCTCGCTCCACGGTGGCGACGACGTCGGCGGGGTCGTGCAGCACGAAGTCGAGGTCTACCTCGTGGCCGAACCAGTCGGTGACGGTGCGAACCTCGGCGCCGGTGTGCAGGGCGAGCACGAGCCAGCCGTTCGCGCGCAGGGGTCGCGCGAGCGAGGCGATCGCTGCCGGCAGTTCGGATGCGGCGAGGTGGATCAGTGAATACCAGGCAAGGACCGCACCCCACCCGTCGTGGGTGTTAGGACGCATCAACTGGCGCAGGTCGCCGACCTGGTAGCCGACGCCGGGGTAGCGGCGGCGGGCCTCGGCCACCATCTCCGGCGAGAGGTCGAGGCCGGTTGCGTCCGCCCCCGCCTCGGCCAGGAACGCGGCGACGTGACCCGGGCCGGTGCCGACCTCGATCACTGGCGCGCCGTCGGACAGTTCGACCACGCGGCGCAGCAACCACGATTCGAAGGGCAGGCCGGTCAGCTCATTGAAGAGTTGCTCGGCATAGGACGCAGCGACTACCGCATACGCCGCGCGGACCTTCTCATCGCGCGCCTCGGCCCCGGCGTCGAGCACGGATTCGCGGTCGACGGGCATCGGGCCCGCAATTGCCTCGGGTGCCTCGACCGGGCCGAGCAGGTGGATCCACCGGGTGTCCTGCTGACCCGGTTGGCGCGGCAACTCGCGCACCATCGCGGGCTCGCCACCGGCCATGCGAGCCAGGCACGCCTCGACCTCGGCCCGGTCGGCGAAGCGGTGCAGCCGCTCGGTACGGGTCTTGAGCGCCCCGGCCGGCTGCGGCCCGCGCAGCAAAAGCACGGTGAGCAGTGCCCGCTCGTCCGGAGCGATCCCGCGCCGCTGCGCGAATGTCTGGACGTACTTCACCACGCGGCTACCCGCGCCCTGCCAGGTGAGCGCAACAAGGTCCTTCTCCTTGAGCGCGCGCAGCGTCTGATGCACGAGCTCCTCGTCGTAGTCGACGACAGGCTCTCGGCTGCTGCTCTGGTTGCACGCGGTGCGCACCGAGTTGACGCTCATCGGGTACGACGCCGGGACGGTGATCTCCTTCTCCAGGAGGCTGCCCAGCACGCGCTGTTCGGCGGCATCGAGCACCGGCAGGTCGGGCACGACGCCGAGGCTAGCCGAAGCGGCCACATAGACCTGCCCAGGCCCACCGTTTCGGCGGGCCTGGGCAGGCAGACGGTACCCAGGCGTCAGGCGACGGCGACTGCCTCGGATACCTGAGCCACGTCGGTCTTCTTGACGTTGATCAGCACGAGGGCCGCCACCACCGCGACGACGCCGAAGATCGCAGCCACCAGGAAGCCCTGGCTCGAACCATGCGCCTGCACGGCGTGGAAGGCGTCGAGCGCGGCGTTGTCGGCGTACGCGGCCGGCGATGCGGGCTTGCCGCTCTGCGAGCTCGCGAGCAGTTCCTGCAGATGCTGCTGCGACGCGCCGGCCAGCTGGCTGACCTGCGACTTGCCCTCACTCTTCGACGCGCTGGCGAACGCCGTGGCGAGCACCGCGAGGCCGATCGAGCCGCCGACCTGCTGGCCCACGTTGAGCAGCGCGGACGCGAGCCCGGTGTCGGTGTTGGTGACCTTGGTGACCGCGACGACGGTCAGCGGTACGAACACCATCGCCATGCCGGTGGCCATCACGATCATCGGCGGGAACACGCCCGTCCAGTACTTGGTGGCCGTGTCGACCTGCGCGAACCAGAACAGCCCGACCGTGATGAGCGCCGAACCGATCGTGAGTAGCGGCTTCGGGCCGACGCGCGGCAGGATGCCGCTGACGATGCCGGAGCCGACGATGATCACCCCGCTGAACGGCAGGTACGACACGCCCGTCTTCAGCGAGCTGAAGCCCATGACGCCCTGGATGAAGAACGTCATGAAGTAGAACATGCCGAACATGGCCGCGCCGAGGATCAGCATGATCACGTAGGAGCCGGCCCGCGACCGGTTGGCGAAGATCCGCATCGGCATGATGGCGATCTTCGAGCGCGCCTCGTACAGGCCGAACGCGGCGAGCAGCACCACGCCGGCCGTCAGCGACGCGACCGTCGTGCCCTGGCTCCAACTGTTGTTGGCCGCGTTGATGAAGCCATAGACCAGGGCCACCATGCCGGCCACCGACAGGAACGATCCGAGGATGTCGAACTTGCCGGACAGGCGCTCGGACGTGTGGATGTACATGTACCCGCCGACCATCAGCGCGGCGCCGATCGGCACGTTGACGAACAGCACCCACCGCCAGTCGAGGTACTCGGTGAGAATGCCGCCGAGCAGCAGGCCGATGGCCGCACCGCCCCCGGAGACGCCGGCGTACACGGCGAACGCCCGGTTGCGTTCCGGCCCTTCCTTGAACAGCGTGGTGATCAGCGACAGTGCCGTCGGGGCGGCGATCGCGCCGCCGATGCCCTGGATGACGCGGCCGATCAGTAGCAGGTCGTAGGTGGTCGAGAGTCCACCGAGCAGGCTGCCGAACGAGAACAGGCCCAGCCCGACGATGAACATCTGCCGGCGGCCGAGGATGTCGGCGGCTCGTCCGCCGAGCAGCAGCAGACCGCCGAACGCGAGGGTGTAGGCGTTGATCGCCCACGTCATGTCGGTCTGGCTCTTGTCGAAGTAGCGCCCCATCGAGGGCAGTGCGATGTTCACGATTGTCGCGTCGAGGACCACCATCAACTGGGCACCGGCGATGAGGAACAACAAGATCGCCGGATGGACGGTGCGGCGCGCTGACGTGCGTGACTCCGCTGCGGCGGCGTCGCCTTGTAGCGTGTTGGTCACAGATACTCCAAAGTCTTGTGTCGTTCCGTAAGCTCGTAGAGAACGGGAACGTCTCTTACGCTGGCGACAGTAGAGGGAACTCAATAGGGAACGCAAACGTTTTTTATTTAATCCCTCAGGGATCGCACAGAAGGGTTCGGGCGACAGTGACCGCAGTGAGAAGCACACCGACCGAGCGGCATCGCAGGCGCGGCGCGGCGCTCGAAGACGCGATCCATGACGCCGTCTTCGCCGAGCTGGCCGAGGTCGGCTATGCCGCGTTCACGATCGAGGCCGTGGCCGGCCGGGCCAAGACCGGCAAGGCGAGCATCTATCGCCGCTGGGAAACGAAGTTGGACCTCGTGCTCGACGCGTTCATCGGTCGCTTCGGTGGCCCCGACGACATCGTCAGCGAACTGATCGCCGATACCGATGCCACAACCCGCGACCTACTGGTGAGATTGGCTACCCGTATCTGTCAGGTGTCCGACGAGGCGGGCGAGCTCATCCGCGCCGTCGCCTGCGAGGCCACCCGCGACCCCGACCTCGCGGCGGCCGTTGATCAAAAGGTCCATCGACCCAAGCACGCTGCGTTCGTCGAATTGCTACGGCGTGGCATCGACCGAGGTGAGGTGCGCCCCGACGCGGTGTGCGATCTGTACGCCGACATCCTGCCGGCGATGCTCACCTACCGCATGGTCCTGAACAATCAGCGGGTCACCGAGCGAGACGCCGCCGCGATCGTCGACCACGCCGTGATGCCACTCATCTCTACCCGCCCATCCGGCCAGCATCGAAGTCGCCGAGTCCGAGACCCGGCTGAGAGCTAAGAGCCGCCCTGGAAAAGGCCCGGCTAACCGGTCGACCCGCTACGCGGCGAGCGACTCCCGAGCAAGAACCGCCACCGCCGCCTTCGCCGCCAAGTACCGGCTGATCGCGACGTGCAGGCGATCGTGTGCGGCGCCGATCCACTCGTCTGCGCACGTCTGGTGGGCATCATGTACGGCCAACTCGGCCTGGTAAAGGGCGCGCGCGGCCACATCCCTCGCGGCCACTGCTTGCGGGTAGGTCTGGTCTGCGTTCTCGGTGATTGTCATGGCCGTCGCTCCTTCCGAGATGATGTCCGCCCATGCCGCATCTTGTTCCTTAATAAGGAGACAACCGGATGGCGAAAAATTCCCGATGACGTGATAAAAGTCATGAGCGCGAACCGCGCGGCCGTTCACGTCTGTTCGCGGTCGTGGCGCTTGTCGTTCCGGTCGATCTGGTTGATCAGGCGCTTGAGCTGGGCAATCTCATCGCGTAGGGCGGCGTGGCCGGCCTTGGTGAGGCTGACCCAGGTTCGGGCGCGTTTGCCTTCGTAGCCCTTCTCGATGCTGACCAGGCCGGCGTTCTCGAGCACGGTGAGGTGCTGTGACAGGTTGCCCGCCGTCAGGTCGAGGTTGGAGCGCAGGTAGCCGAACTCGACCCGGCGTGCCTCGTGGGCGACCGTGAGTATGCCGAGGCGAACGCGCTGGTGGACGACGTCGTCGAGTCCGTTGACCGGGTGGCTGGTCATTCTGCCTCGCGCCGCGCGGGCCGTTGCGCGGCGGCGAATCCGATCGCCGCGGCGAGCAGCACGCCGCCCGGGATGATCAGGTGCGGCAGGAAGCCCCATCGGGACGGACCGGTCACCGTCCAGCCGAAGTTGATCGGGACGAGCGCGATGATCAGGTAGATGACGGTGACGACGAGCAATGCCACAGAGCGCTCAACAGCGGCCAGCACCAGTAGGGCAAGGCCGATCGCGCAGGCCGGGGCGATGATCCGGTACACGTCCGGTCCCTGAATGTGCCAGCCCAGGATGTCGTACTGGCCGACCAGCGGCGGCCGGTGCGCCGCCCACACCGATCCGGCGCTCGCCGCCACGGCGATGACGATTCCGGCGATCACGTAAGGACGCACGCGAGTGCCTACCCCGCGCCCTCTTGACTGATGCGCGTAGAACGCCGCGATCGCGACGTAGGCCGCTACGAGCGCGATCGGCCAGTAGACGAACGTGGCTGAGTTGTGCGCAATGCACACCTCGGTCCCGAGCCCGGGACCGGGCACTGCCCGGCAGCCGGTGCGGACCGGATGTCCGGATCGGTTTATCGGCACGGCCGCGAACGTGAGTACAGCGAAGACGAGTAAGGGAAACCAGGTCGCGCGCTGGGTGCGACGCACCCGGCGCGCCAGGTCACGTGCCCTAACGAGTTCGGCCCGCGGGTCGCCGTCATCAGAGACCTTCTGCTTTGCCATGCCACCAGATTTGCATTACAAACTTATTTGCGCAAGGGTCCTAAGCCCCGTCGCTGAGACGCTCGACGGCAGTTCGACGCAGCAACGGCGGCCGGCCCGCTACCTCTCTGGTGTCGTCCGTAGGCAACCTGATCAGCGGCGCGCTGCTCGACGGAACCGAGCATTGGACGGATGCGGTGAACGCGTCGACGGCGTCGATGACTGCGTGGAACCGGACGGAGTGATACAGGTCGAATGTGTGTTGGGCGCCGGGCAGTTCGAGGTAGACCAGCGGCCGCTCGGGTGCAGCGGCGCGAAACCGCGCCACGTAATCGCGGGCGTCGCCGACCGAGACGAATGAATCGTGCGTGCCGTGGGCGACGAGCATGGGCGGCGCGCCGTCGTCGAGGTGCTCGACCGGGGCCGACGGCGCCCCGGGCTGGGATCTGATCCAGGTCGGGCTGCCGTAGAAGCCGTAGAGGCAGATCGCGGCAGAGACGAGGGTGTCGGCCTGTTCGAAGCCGGGTTGCAGCGCAGTGGCATTCGGTGTGAGCGCAGCCATCGCCGCCAGATGCGCCCCGGCCGAACTGCCCGCGACAACGATCGTCGACGCATCCGCGCCGTAGGTCGGAGCATGCTCGCGCATCCAGGCGATGACCCGCTTCGCGTCCACGAGTGGTGCGGGATAGGGCGCAGCGCGCGCGAGCCGGTAATTGGCGCTGACGCATACCCAGCCTTGGCTGGCGAGACGGTAGATGAGCGCGCGGGCCTCACGGTTCTTCCGTCCACTCTGGTACCCGCCGCCGTGGAAGTACACCAGGCAGGGACCAGTCACCGCGCCCGAGCGGGGCAGGTACAGGTCGAGCAGGTTGTGCCAGCCCGCCGGGCCGTAGGGGAGGCCGGCCGTCCGCACGACATCGCGTCGTCGCACGGCCAATGGCGCGAGCAGCAGTCGCGTCCACGGGCGGCGCCGCGCGAGCCGGGCCGTCACCTCCGGCGGCAATGCGGCGCGCCATCCCGAGCCCAGCCCCTCGGCGAGCGCACGTTCAACGGTCGGGCCCGCCCGCAGCCCGCGCCACAACACGACCGCGAGCCCAGCCAGGGTCAGTGCAGCCACACAGCCGCCGGCGATACCGACCGGCGTGCTCAGATCGCCCTGCACGGCAGCTAGTGCTGTACTGGCCGGGAGCCAGGCGGCGACCAACAGCGGCAGCTCGTTGACCTGAAACCCCAGCCGCCAACTCAGCTGCCCAAGTGTCCAGCTACTACGGATGGGAGCCAGCGCTGCCGCGGTTACGAGCGCCGGAAGCGCCACCGAGATCAGATAACCGATCGGCACAAAACTCCCTCTCATCGAAACAGACAAGATCACCGTAGGAGCCCGCGTGCGCGGACTGCAGTGCCCTGACGCCCCGATCCGACCTGACAGACGTCACGCCTCGGCCGCCGGGTCTTGGTCAGTTCAGCGGACCCAAGCGCCGTCGGAGTTCGCTCAGTCGCTCACCCGTGTGGGTTCGGACGACCCGCGACAGATGGCTCTGGTCGACAAACCCGAGATCGGCCGAGAGCAGCGCGAGATTCTCGTACCCGTCGGCCAGGCGGTCGAACGCGACCGCCATCCGAACTCGGTTCCGGAACTGCGAGAGCGTCATCCCGGTGGCCTGGGAAAACACGCGGCTGACGTGAAAGCGAGTGTGACCGAGCGTCCGGGCCAGGTCGCCGAAGTCCGCGCCGGCCGGGTCCGCGACGATCGCCTCGCGAGCCTGCGCAACGACGCGGCGATGATTCGCTCGAGTTGTCGAGCGTCGGGCGGTGAAACGCCCCGGGACGGCACGTTCGGCCAGGTCGCCCACAAGTTGTGCGAGCCGCTCGTCGGCCTCGAACCGATCGATTCCCCGGCGCAGCGCGACAACCAGCTCGCGGTGCCGCAGGTCCGTCGCAGGCGTGGTCGTTATCGGCTCGTCAGGCACACACGCATCGCCGGCCAGCTCATAGACGGCGTTCTCCGACAACCACAGTGACGTGCACCGATCGCCGTTCGTGCGGTGATGCGTGATGCGCTGTTCGACGAACGGCCGCTCGAAGAACGCGTCCGTCGGCCCCAGGTATGCACCCCGGCCGTTGACCTCACGCCAGTACCCGCCCCGACGGATGAGGACGAGGCCGAAGTCGACGCCGTATTCGTATGACCCACGGGCTCCGGCCGGCTTGCGGCAGTCGTGGTCGACGACGCGCACGCCCGGCGCCTCACCGAGCACAGTGAGGACCGCCTCCGGCGCCGGAATCTCTCCATGGAGCTTCGCCTTGGACATCGTCCCCCGAGCCCAGCAAATCAAACACAAATCTACAAGAGGGCGTCGCCACCGGGCCGCTAGCGTCGGCGCGGTTGACCCTCTGCGAGCTGAAGCGAGGTTGCTGTGCGGAAGTTGATCGCCGGGATGCAGACGTCTGTGGACGGCAAGATCGAGGGGCCTGACGGATATGCGGACTGGGTTGCCGGTTGGGGTGACAACTACGACCTGATGCCGCACATCGACGCGTGCCTGCTCGGTGGCGGGATGTACCCCAACCACGAGCAGTATTGGACCGCGATCGAGGAGACCGAGCCGGGCAAGCCGCTCCCGCTCACCGGCACGGTGCCGACGCCGGCTGAGGTCGAGTGGGCTCGATTCGCCGCGCAGATCCCGCACTATGTCCTATCGAAGACCCTGACTTCGGCGAACTGGCCAAGGACGCGCTTCCTTCACGACCTCGACGAGGTTGCCGCTCTCAAACAGCAACCGGGCAAGGACATCTACCTGATCGGCGGTGCGCGAACCACGGTGAGTCTCGTCGATGCCGGCCTCGTCGACGAACTCCGCCTCCACATCCATCCGCTGATCGCCGGCGTTGGAAAGGCCCTGTTCGAAACCGTGGGCCCCCGCCGTGAACTTGAGCTCCAGAGCGTCCAGCAACTCGAAGGTGGACGGGTCAGTCTGACCTATGGCATCGGCTGATTGACCTGGCTTTAGCCGGCAGCAGTCATTGCGAGAGGCTGGGGCAATGTTCGACGCTCTACGCACGGCGATCGAGGGCAGCATCGTGCTGCCCGGGGACCCCGACTACGACGGCGCCCGCAAGCCGCCGCTCGAACGCTTCGACGAGATCAAGCCGCAGGCCGTGGTGCTTGCGGCGAGCGCGGGTGACGTGGCCGAGACGATCGCATTCGCGCGCCACGCCGGCCTGCACCTCGCTCCGCGCAGCGGCGGGCACTGCTTCGCCGGGCGGTCGTCCACCACGGGCATCGTGCTCGACGTGAGCTCGATGCACGCGGTAACCCTCGACGGCGAAATCGCGAACGTGGGCGCGGGGACCCAACTCCATCAGTTGTACGCCGCGCTCTGGGCGCACGGCCGCACGCTCAGCATCGGCTGCGGCCAGGACGTCGGCATCGCCGGGCTCACCCTCGGTGGCGGCCTCGGCCTGCTCGGCCGGGCATACGGGCTGACCTGCGACCGCCTGCTGTCGGCCGAGGTCGTCCTGGCCGACGGCCACGTTGTCAGCACGGACGACGACCCGGACCTGCTCTGGGCGCTGCGCGGCGCCGGTGGCGGGCAGTTCGGCGTCGTCACCCGCCTGCGGTTCGCGACTATCGCGGACCCGGCCACGACGCGGTTCCACCTGACCTGGCGATACGCCGATGCCGCCGACGTGACCGAGCGGTGGCAGGCCTGGGCGGCGACGACCGACGAGGGCATGAACGCGAACGTCCGCGTCATCGCCGGCCGCGACCCCGGCCGCGAGCCGGTGCTGCACCTGTTCGGCATCCACCTCGGCTCGCGGGGCGATACCGAACGCCTGCTCGCGCAGTGTGGCGATCCGGCGACCAGTGAACTGGCCGAGTTGCCCTACGAGCAGGCCAAGCCGACGCTGTCGGGGCTGGGCGCCGAGCCGCCCGGCACCGAGCGACGCTACGAGCGCAGTCGATCGGCGTTCTTCGCCCGGCCGTTGCCCCGTGCCGTGATCGACGATCTCGTCGCCGCGTTCGCCGACACCCGGATGCCGGGCACCTACCGCGAGCTCAACTTCACCCCGTGGGGCGGGGCGTACAACCGGCCCGACGAGCGCGCAACGGCGTTCGCGCACCGAGACGAGCTGTTCCTGCTTGAGCATATGCAGCAGCTTCCGGCCGGGCAGATCAGCGCCTGGGTGGACGAGTCCTGGCAGATCACGGATCCGCACAGCTCGGGCCGCGTTTACCCCAACTTCCCCGACGTGGAGCTGGACGATCCGCTGACCGCCTACCACGGCGGCAACCTCGCCCGGCTGCGCGAACTCAAACAGCGCTACGACCCGGAGCGGTTCTTCCACTTCCCGCAAGGGCTCTGAGCCCTGTCGTGGCCGCCGCTCGCCTTAGCGAGCTCGCGGTCTTGATCATCTCTGCTGGATCTGCCATTGCGCGCGGCGTTGACAGAGATGATCACGGGGTGCGCCGGCGCGGACTCCCAGCACGGTGGCGGATCGTAACGATCTACGCCGATCGTGCTAGGCGCTGCCTCACCGGGAGTCTGCACATGGGCTCAATCGGTCGGCCAGGAAGGCGAGAATCTCGTCCCTGGCCTGCCGTGTGGGATGTCCGTCCTCGTCGACGAGGTGGGCGGTGACAACACTGTGCGGTGTCCCGACCACGTCTTGGAAGAACGGCGGCGAGTTGGTGTTCGCCGAACTGCCCGGAAGGACGCGGCCGTCGAACGCGTCACCGAGCAGCGCTCGGTAGGCGGCGAAGCGCTGGCCGGTGCACCAGCGGTCGTTGTCGAAGCGGTAGGCGAGAACCGTCAGTCCATCGCGGGCGATGCGGTCTCGGACGGCGCCCGCGTCCTCGTCGCTGATCTCGAGTCCGGCCGGGTCGTCCAGCGGCAGTGACGGGTGGTTGACCACCGGCGCGATGACGGCCGGTTCAAGCGCCATGGTCAGGGCGAAGTTGCCGGTGAAACATAGGCCGATCGCGCCGACACCCGGACCGCCGCATTCGGCGTGGGCTTGACGCGCGAGGCCGCGAAGCCACGACGTGACCGGACTGGTGCCGCCCCCGGCGAACGCACGGAACTCTGCACTGACGCACGCGCGACGGGCAACCTTCTCGCCACCTTCGGTCATGGGATAGGCGCCGTCGATCCCGAACAGTGACGGGACGTAGACGGTGAATCCGGTGTCCCGAACCCAGCGCGCCAGCCGAAGAACGTCGGGGCTGATGCCCGGCATCTCCGGCATCAAGACCACGGCCGGCCCCGAGCCGGCAACCCAGACCGTCTTGACCACCCCGTCCACGTCCACGTCGCGGCGGGAGAAGTCGGTGATTGCGTCGTCCTGGCGTCTGTCGGTAGCGCTCACGCTGACAGCGTGGACCGATGCGCAGGCATACGGCGATAGGCCAGATCGCCAGATATAGGGGTAATCTCGCCAAAGGCAGTGAGGAGGCACGGTTGAACGCGCTGAGGGTTGGTGTTCTGGCCTACCCGGGCTGCTTCGCATCCGAGGTGTTCGGCATCCCCGATCTGCTGACGATGGCCACGCATATCGCCGGACCGGACCACGCCGGCTACGAGGTGTCGGTCGTGTCGCCGCGCCGTCGCGTCGCCGCGTCGGGTGGCACGGCGCTGGCCGTCTCTGCAGTGCGTGGCGTCGATGTGCTCGTCGTGCCAGGATTCGAACTCTCGCCAGAGCTTGACGTGGACGCGAAAGTCGCGTCCCTCGGCCCCGAAGTCGCGGTCATCCGCTCACACGCTGCTGCCGGCAACCCTGTCGTCTCGATCTGCGTCGGTGCATTCCTGCTCGCCGCGGCCGGCCTTCTCGACGGACGCCTGGCGACGACGGCCTGGCTGTTCGCCGATAAGTTGGCCGAACGCTGTCCCGACACCGAAGTCTGCGCCGAGCGTCTGGTCATCACCGATTCCGGGGTGACGACGACGGCGGCGTTCAGCGCCATGTACGACTTCGCGCTGGACCTGATTCGCAGACACAGCGGTGCGCGCGTAGCGAGGACGACCGCACGGGTAGCGCTCGTTGACGATGCGCGCTCGTCGCAGACCCCCTACGTCGACGCGCGACTCCTTCCGCAGCCCGGCAACGAGTTCTCCCGTACGGTCATGCGACGGCTCGACCAGAACCTGGCCGAGCGCTACGACCTCGGCGCTTTGGCCGTCGCAGTCAATGTCAGCACGCGCACGTTGTTGCGGCGCTTCGCCGGCGAGACCGGCCAGAGTCCGCTCGAGTACCTTCAGGCGTCGCGCGTCCGGCGCGCCCGCCATCTCCTTGAGACCACCGACCGAACCATCGCAAGCATCTCTGCCGCAGTCGGGTACAGAGATCCCGGAACCTTCGCCGCGCTCTTCGCCAAACACACGGGGCAACGGCCACGGGACCACCGCGCGGCCTTCCGGCCCAGAGGACTTCCTTAGGTCAGGTCTCAGAACTCAGCCGGCGAGTATCGAGCCCATCAGAACCTCCCAACACAGCGCCAACCGGCGGGCCCCACAACCGATCATCGACCAACCGTTGCTGCCTCGGCTTCGCCATGAGCGGCGATTGGATCTTGCTCTCCTCGCCGGACGCTGAGTTCTGAGACCAGGTCTCAGGCCAGTGCCTCGATGGGCGCGACGGTCACGAGGCCCTGTACGGACTGGGCAAGTGCGCGGTCGAGCGTGATGAACGCGTCGGCCTGAAGCTGGGTCAGTGCGACGTACTCGGCGTCGAAAGTGTCGGGCCACCCGAGCGTGTCAGCGACCTTCCATGCGGTCTTCTGGAGGACACGATCTCCGAGCAGCCGAATCCGCAGCGCACGCACGTAGTCGAGCTGATGCGAGGCGTCCTTCTTGGTCAGCTCGCCCCGGCGTACCGCTTGGTACAGCAGCGACAGCATCTGTGAACGAAGAAGTGTTGGAGCGAGGACCTGGTGGGTTTCACCAATTGTGGCCTCGTGACGGGCCAACCGTAGCGCGACGTCCGGACCGATCACGTACCTGGTCATCGCCCTCGTCTCCCCTCTGAGCAGCCCCACTGACCGGCAGCGGACCACCGTCGTCGGCGCGCCGCTCGACCCTAGCGATACGCACCGACAGCGTCAGCGCGGAGTCGGCAGGTGTCCGGATTCTGCGCGGAGGCGCTCGGCAAGCGGGGTGGCGTGGCCACGCGGGAGCGTTCCTCAAACGCATCGCTGACGGGTCGAGGAACAGCGGGCTGGTCGCGGTGGCCGGCACCAACTGGAGCAGCAGTCGCGCCACGGGCGGCAAGGCCCGTCCGAGGTCGCGGCGCCAGCGGTCGAAGATGCTGTCCCGCCGTTGCAAGGTCGCAAGTGCGAGGGTGAGCTCCGCCAGCGGCGCCGGCGCGGAGCCGAATCGGGTTCGCAGCACGTCATCGGCGGTCAGGTGCAGCCGGAGCACGCGTTTCTTGAAGTGGGCCTTACCGACACCATCGCACCGACGCGCGAGACTTGCCACGCTCGGGCAACAACCGTTACCGACGAGGGTCCGCGACGTGACCTGCCCGGGATCGGGCAACCGCAAACCTCGGAATCATTCGCGTCGAGGGTCCCTTCGCCGGCGACCGAGCAGCAGCATCAGCAACCCGGCGCCGAGCAGCATCGCGGCGGCCTCGAGGTCTGCGGACAACGCCACGCCGGTATCAGGTATATCCGGGCTGGTGGTGTCGACGACAGTGATAACGACCAGGTTGCTACTCGCGTTGCTGGAGCCGGCACCCGGTGCTCCTCCGCTGACCGTCGCGACGTTGTCGATGCGTGTACCCGCAGCGCCGTCGACCGCTGCCACCACCGTCAGCGACGTGGACGACCCGACGGCCAACGGCGAATCCTGAACGCAGGTGACGGTATTGGCGGCTTGCGAACAGGTCCAGCCGGAACCCGCAGCCGACTGCAGGACAAGACCGGACGGCAAGGCGTCGACGACCTGAATCGGAGCCACCGTGTCGTTCGGACCATTGTTGGTCACCGTGATCAGATAGGTCGCGACGCCGTTCTCGTAGGACTGCACCGCCTTCGTGACGGCGAGTTCGACCTTTGCCGCGACCGAGCCGAGGTCCGTCGCGGAATCGGGCGACGAACCAGGACCCGTTACCGTGGCGGCGTTCAGCACGGACGGGACGGCCCCGGCGCTGATCGCAACGGTGAGATCGACCGTGGTGGAACTGTCGGCGGCCAGTGCTCCCGCGCGCGTGCACGTCACGGTCTGTCCGGCCGCCGTACACGCCCAGCCGGTGCCCGCCATGCCGACATAGCTGAGCCCGGCCGGCAGGGTGTCGGTGACCGTGATCGGGCCCGGGCTCGCAGTGGGTCCGCGGTTGCTGACCGTCATCCGGTAGGTGCCGTCGCTGCCCACGGCGAGAGCGCCGATGTGCGTCTTGGTGATTGCCAACTGGGCCTGCGGATCAACGGTCACCGGGTCGCTCGTGCTTTGCGTGCCGGGCAGATCCGGATCGGTCGATCCCACGATCGCCACGTTCGTCGTCCTCGGGTACGCCGGCGCACCGACCTTGACGGTGATCGTCAGCGGGCCGCTGTCCGCGCCGACGTCAAGGTTTCCGTCGAGGGTGCAGGTGACTGTCGCCTCGGCCGCCGTACACGCCCAGCCAGCACCGGCGAACGAGTCATAGCTGAGCCCGTCCGGCAGCGTGTCAACGACGACGACCTGGTCAGCAACCGACGGTCCGTCGTTGTGCACCTGCAGGGCGAAATCGAGCGGTTGACCCACTTTCCCGTTGCCCACATGGGTCTTCGTGACGGTCAAGGCGGCGACGCGTCCGACCGTAACGGTCGCCGAATCGCTGCCGTCGGTGCCCGGCGTGTCCGAGGAGACCGTCGCCGAGTTCGTCTCGCCACCGGACGGCGCGGTCGCGTCGATGAGGACGACCAGGTCGAGCGGGGGCGCCGACGCGTCCGCGGCCAGGACGGCGTTCAGCGTGCAGGTGACGGTAGGTGGCGTGTCAGCCGTGCAGATCCAGGGACCGGACGACGACACGAACGTCTCGTGGTCGGGCAATGTGTCGGTCACCGTGAGCAGTGCGGCCGCATCGCTCGGCCCGGTGTTTCGCACCGCCAGACTCCAGGTCAGTTCCGAGCCGGCAGTGGCCGTGGCGTTCGAGGACTTGGTGAGCGTCAGATCGGCCTGGAGGGTGACGTGCACGTCTACCGGATCGGGATCGGTGGTCGTCCCGTCCGTCGCCTCGTCGACGACAGCAGTGTTCTGCAGCGTGCCGACCGGGGTGGACGGCAGGACCGTGGCGATCAGGGTGATGTCGGGGGGCGGCGTTCCGGCGGCGACGGTGTCTCGCGAACACACGACGGTTTGGCCGGTGCCGCAGGCCCATCCGGTACCGGTGGCGCTCTTGAGGACGAGGTTCGTCGGCAGGGTGTCCGTGACGACGACCGATTGGGCGTCGCTCGGCCCGTTGTTCGTGACCGACAGGACGAATGTGGCGTCCTGCCCGGCGAGCACCGACTGGCTCGCCGGTGTCTTGGTCAGCACGATCGCCGCGCTGGTGTCGACCGAAACGCCGTCGGTGTCGGCGTTGTTGGCGAGGTTCGGATCGGGCGTCGCGCTCACAACGGATGCGGTGTTGCTGATCGTGGCCGGCCCGGCCGACGAGTCGACCGTGGTCTGGACGGTGATTGCCGCAGCCGTCGTGACGCCGAGCCCGGCGGCCAGGGTGCACGTGATCAGTCGGCTGGGTGCGTCGTAACCACATACCCAGCCGGTGCCGGTCGCCGACGTGAACGTGAGCCCGACGGGCAGGGAGTCGGTGACGGTGACCGCGCCGGCCACCACAGAAGGCCCGTTGTTGGTGACGGTCAGGGTGTACGCGAGCGGCAGGCCGGCCGTCGCCGTACCGGTGTGCGACTTGGCGATCGCGAGGTCGGCCGAGGTGGTCGTGGTCGAGTTGTCGCTGTCGGTGTTGTTGGACGGCACCGGGTCGGTGGTCGTCGACGACACGGTCGCGGTGTTGACCGCCGCTCCGGTGAACGTCGGGTCGAGATGCACGGTGATGACGAACGAGGTCGGTGTCTCGCTCGGCGGCAGCGATCCGTCGTAGTGACAGGTGATCAGCGCGCCGACGTTCGAGCACGACCAGTTCGGATCGGCGGAACTCGGCACATAGCTGAGGTCGGCCGGCAACGTGTCGGTCACGGTAACCCCAGTCGCATCAGACGGGCCGAGGTTGCGCACCTGCATCCGGTACTGCGCGTCCTGGCCGGCGACGAACGGCGATGTCAGGTGGGTCTTCTGGAGCAGCAGGTCCGACTCGATCGTCGGAGGGGTCGTGACTGTGCTCGCGTTGTTGCCGGGAACTGGATCAGGGGTTACCGACACGACGGTCGCGGTGTTGGTGACGTTCGCCGTCTGCCCGGACGGGATGTGGACGGTGACCACAATTGCGCTGGGTACCACGCCGACCCCCAGCGACGCCGCCTTCAGGGTGCACGTCAGCGTCGCTCCGGTCGCGCACGTCCAATCGTCCGCCGTCACCGAGACGAACGCACCTGGAAGGACGTCGGTCACGGTCAGCGGCCCGACCGCGACGGACGGGCCCGCGTTCTCCACCGAGATCACGTAGGTCGCATCCCGGCCGGCGATGAGTTCGGACGACAGATCCTTCGCGACGCTCAGGTCGGCGCTGGCCGTTACGGTGGTCGGCGCAGTCGATGAGTTGTTCGCTGGCACCGGATCATGGGTGCGCGCCCCGACCACGGCCGTGTTGGTGTAGTCGGTGCCATTGGGCACGGTCGACGCGATTGAGTACCCGATCGTGATCACCGGGAACGACGTCCCGTTGGCCAGCGTTTCGTTGCGGGTGCAGGTGATCGGCGCGCTCGTCGCGCACGACCATCCGCTACCGGTCGCACTGGTGATCGCCACGCCGGTCGGCAGCGGGTCGTTGAACCCGTCGGTAACGGTGAATGGTCCGGCGGCCGGATCAGGTCCGTTGTTGTGGACGGTCAGCGTCCAGGTACCCGCGCCGCCCGCAACGGGGGCCGTGCCGATCGCCTTGACGACCTGCACATCCGCGGAGGCGATGTGAGCCGCTCTCGTGCCCGGTCCGGCGCTGTAGGAGCCGGTCGCATTGCCGGAGGCGCCGGTGGCGTCCTGCGCTGTCGACGTGGCGCTGTTGAGATGGTCGATGCTCAGTCCGACACCGGGATCGCCGAGGACGCCGACGCCCGGTGTGGCGGTGAACGTGATCAGCGCTGACGTGCCGGCCGGCAAGGTCCCGAAGTCGGCCCAGGTCAGGGCCTGCACTGCGCCGGCGGTGCCGACCGCCGGCTCGACGGCATTGCCCGGCCCGTCATTGACGCTCACCTGGGCCGAGCCCGCGTCATAGGTCCAATTCGCGGGCAGCGTGTCGACCGTGCCGACGTGCAATGCCGTGGCGCCGCCGGTGTTGGTGACCGTGATGCTCCACGGGAACGCCTCGCCGATGTAGGCGGTCGTGCCGCTCGGCGTCGCCTTGGACGTCGTGACGTGCGGGAACGCCGGGGTGACGGTCTTGGTGGTGGACGGCCCGACGTAGTGGCGCCCGCCCAGCGGTCGCGAGTCGTAGCCGGTGATTCGAGCGGTGTTCTGCAGCCCGGCAGCAGTGAGCGTGGCGGAGGGCGCGAGCGTGGCCTGATAGGTAAGGGCGGTGGCGGACGCCCCCGCGGCCAGCGAGCCGGGAAGCGTCCACGAGATCGTGCCGCCGCCGTTTGCGTCGTTACCGCTGATCGTGCCGCCGCCCGAGATCGTCGCCGGATTGACCACGACGCCCGCCGGGACCGTGTCGGTGACCGTGATGTTGACCGCCGTGCTGACGTTCAGCGCGGACGAGTTGCTGACCGTCAGGCTGTAGTCGAACGTGTCGCCCGGCTGGGGGGCCGCGTTGCTGACCGCTTTGGCGATCGACAGCAGTGGCTCCTGCACCGTCACGACGGCCGCAGAGTCCGTGCTGTTCTGGTCGTACACGAAGCCGGCGGTGGTCGGCGGAGTACGCGGCGCGGTATCCCACGAGGCATGTGCGAGGTTCGCCAGTGCCGCGCCACGCGTGGCCGCTCCCACGTCCGCCACCTTCGCCGAGTAGACGATGGTGACCGTTCGTACCTGCGGGTCCTGCCCGACGTCGCCCAGCAGCCAGCCGATGGTGCTGGCGGAGCTCGTCAACGGCGTAGCGGTCGTGATGGAACACGGCGTCGTATCGGCATTCGTGCAGGTGATCGTGCCCAGTTGAAGCGATGCGGCGTCGATGCCGTCGGGCAAGTGGTCGATGAGCGACAGGTTGTAGAAGTTGATACCCGCGGGCAGCGTCGCGCTTGCGGTATAGGTGACCGCGTCGCCGATCGTCGCCACGCCCGGCAGCACTGTTTTGAGGATCGTCGCTCCGGCGGCGGTCACCGTGCTGGTTTGTGAAGCGGTGTACTGGCGCCCGGCCGGATTGCCCGGATCGAGGGAACCGGTGCGCGCCTGCGCGAGACTGTTGCCGTTGAGGGTCGCCGTGTTCACATACGTCTGCTGGCCGCTCGTCGTGGGGTCGACGGTGGCCGTGTACTGCAAGGACCGCGGAGTTCCCGCGGCGAGGTCGGCCAGGTTCCATTGGAGCAGCGTCGTACCGACGGCGCAGCCGTTCGTGCCATCGCCGGGCAATTCCGGCCGGGTCGTGACGCCACCGGGCACCGTCGTGTACGCGACGAACGTCAGGCCGGCCGGCAGACAGTCCGAGATCCAGGCGTCATGAAGCGGCGGACGCCCACCTGTGTCAGTCGCGATCAGCGTGTAGGTCACGGTCTGGCCGGCTGACACGGAGGCACCGTCATTGGTCTTGGTCAGCGATACGGCCGGTTCCACGATCCTCACCTGCGATGTCGCAGTGCGCTGCGGAATTGCAGTCCCGCCGGTCGCGGCGCTGTCGCTCCGGAACACCGCGGTGTTGGTGCGCGTGACCCCCTGCCTGTTGGCAGCAAGTTGCGTCACCTGCGCGGTGATCGTCATGACGAACGACTGGTCGGTTGCGGTCGTGTTGTCATACGTCGCGGGCGGAGTGACGCTAGGCGCGTTCGCGTCGAAGACCGTGCCGCTTGGCAGCGTGCCCGGTGGGTCGCTGGAGTCGGCGTCGAGCTTGAAGCCCGCCGTCGCAGAGACCAGGGAGAGGCCAGTCGGCATCGGGTCGGTCAGCACGGCGTTGAAGATGCTGCTATGCGCCGGCACTCTCGCCGCGACGGTGTACGTGACGGTCTCGCCGATCACCGCCTGCGTGCTCGCAGCAGGACTGCTCTCGCTTCCGATGTTGCCGGCTTCGTTGATCGACGACGTAACGCCCTTGGTCACCGACACATTGGGCAGGAAGACGTCGGACGCATCGCTCGCCACAGGCGCGTCCCACTGGCCGCTCGGCACCGTCGTGTCGACGTTGCTCGCCGGGAAATGGCTCTGCGGCGCACTGAGATCGGTGATCGTGTCGAACGAGCGCACCGACGCGGTGTTCACCAGGTCGGCCGACACGCTCACGGGATTCGGCACGGTGACCGTGTAGGTCAGCGTCCGGGTGGCACCGGCTGCGAGGGGCGCCGCGGTGGTCCAGACGATCGCGCTGCGCGTCGCGTTGCCGGTGAAGCTCGGCTGGCCGGCGTCTACAGGATCCGTGCACACACCGCTGTCGTTGACGGTGGGAACGTTCGTGCAGGCGATGCCGGCAGGGAGAACGTCCCACACGATGACGTTGCTGACGGCGAGTGCATTCGAGTTGGCCAGGCTGCCGTTGTTCGTCACGTCGACGCGATAGCCGACTGACGATCCCTCACGCACGCCGAGGTGATCGGTGTCGGCGGGATTGCCACCGGCCGGAGCACCGTCGACGCTCGCGACGCCCTTGGTGATCGCGACCGGCGGCGCTGCCGCGATCTGGAAGTTCGCCTCGGCCCGCAGTGACGCCGCCTCGCCCGCGCTGTTCACCGTTCGCAACTTGACGATGTTGCCGGTCTTGTCAGGTGCCGGACCGGGCGCCGATCCGGTCACGAGCACGCTGAACTGCGCGACGAACACGGCGCCGGGGTCGACCTCGCGTGGGTCGCTCGCGCTCGATCCGAGCGTCCAGGTGAGCGCACCGCCTGTGCTGTCAAAGGCGATATCACCGGTCGGGATGTTGTTCGGCGCCGGGTAGGTGATGCTGCCGTCTTCGTAGGACGTGTTCAGCGGCAGGAAGTCCGTGACGACGGGACTCTCCGTCTGGACTGCCGTGGAGAACGGCGCCGAGATCTGGAAGCACATCCGGTCGCCCTCGGCGAACGTCGGATTGACGGCACCATACGCTGCGGTATTGCAGTCCATGGGCGTTGCGCGTGCGGCTACGGCCTTTGCCAACGAACCTCCGCCGGCGCGCTGGGTCGCGCTGGTCGGGTCGGTGACCGGCAGGTTGCCGGTGAATCCGGTCGCGGCAACCGGGGTCGAGGTGCCGGCCTCGACGGCCCGGTTGGTGAACGAATCACCCGCCGATGTCGGCGTACCGGCCAGACCGCCACCGGCGTACGTCGCCCGCATCCGGCTCTGGTAGGTGATCGTCGTTGAGTTTCCGTGGTTGACGTTGATTGGTTCGAACGTAACGGTGAAGGTGCCGTCGCCGTTCTGCGTCACCGATTGATACGGCAGTGACGGCGCGAAACCCGCGTCTGGTGCGCAGTCGGCCGGTGCACCAGGCATGAAGTTGCTGATGTCATCCAGAGGGCAGACGCCATTTGGCATCACATCGGTGATCGTGATCGCGGAGTTGTCGGTGTACTCGCCCGAGTCGACCACGAGCGTGTACGTCGCGGCGTCGCCGGCCTGGAACGCGGCCGGGCTCACCGACTTGTGCATGCGCAGGTCGTTGATCGTCACGGAGTGGCTGGTCTGGGCGGTTACCTCGGGCGGCGTTCCGGACGAGAGGTTGCCGGTGTACGTGCCGTCCACGGTCGCATAGTTGGTCGACGCCGCTGCAGTGCCATTCTGCCGGGTGGACGGGCCGGTGTTGTTGTCGAGATTCGCCGCCTGCTGAAGGGATTCCGGTGTTGGAGCGTCCGCGCCGAACATGACGTTCTCGCGCAGCGGGATCGCGGCGAGGTACCTGATCGTGCGCACCTCGCCGGGATCAAGCGTGCCGACCGTCCAGGTGACCTTCGTGTAGACGCCCGCCGGAAGACCCGCCGGATCGGTGACCGTGTCGACCGACGCCGGGTCGGGGCATTGACTCGGCGCGAGCGTGGTTCCGGCTGAGAGTCGCGGCGCGCCGACGTACTCGACCGCGCCGTCCGACGTGTTGTCCACTCCCCCGCAGCCCAGGAACTCCTGCGTCGCCGGCAGGTAATCGACCGCTGTGGTACCGGTCGTCGCTGCCTCTCCCGTGTTGGTGACGGTCACCGTGTACGTCGTCTTGTGATCGTGGACGCCGCGAAGCAACTCTCGCTCCGGACTCGGCTCGTCCTTCGTGATCCGTAGCGCGCTGACCGTCGTCGTGGTGGTGTTGCTCGTGGCCGCCTGCACGTTCGGATCGGCCACTGGCACGCCGGTGGCGGTGAATGCCGGCACCGTCCGTGGCGCCGAGCTGGCATACGCGTCGGCTGTGTTGGCGAACGAACTGCCTACCGGCAGCGCGGTGGCGTCGACGTTCACCGAGAAGGCCACTGTGTCCGACGCGTTGATCTGCAGATCGACGGCGTCGCGCCAGATCAGGGTCTGCCCGCCGGACACGGGGTCGGTGATGATCGTCGGATTGCCTGCGTCCGCCGGGGATGTCGAGCCGGCTTGGTAGGTGACTCCGGCGGGCAGGACGTCCCGGAAAGACGTGTTGTATTCCGGCACTGCGTCGGTATTGCTCCCCGGATTGCTTGCCGTCAAGGTGAATCTGGCCGTCCCGCCGGCCAATACCGACAGATCACCACTCTTGGCCAGCGTGATGGCCGGACCGACTGCGGCCGCGGGCGCGGCGAGAACCACCGACATGGCGGCACCGACCAGCGCAACGACGGCCCCCTGGGCGGTCCACCTTCGAGTGCGTTCCCGTACGCCTGCCTTGCTCGTCGTCGGCGGCACAAGGCGGATGTTAGGCCGGTTGTAAGGCGATGACTACTGACAGTCTATGTATGAACACTAAACGCAGGACCTTAGTCCCAACCGATCGGTGAATAGTCCAATACGCGCACATCGGCGAGAAACGCCTCACCAGCCGATCAGCGATATGCCGGCGGCGTTGCGTTCGGCTGAGCCTGGACAGCGTCGAGTGCAGGGTCGGCGACGAGCCCGTCGATGGCGGCCTGCCCGGCGCCGATTCCCGCCCAGTGCGGGTCGACATCACTTGCGAAACACCACCGATGGTCGGCCGGCCAGACGAATGCCGGTGGTGGGCCGTATCGTCCCCCACCTAAATGATCTTCCCAACTCTCGACGTCCGTCAGCCGCCCTTTGAACAGTGCATAGCGACGGTGCGGAACCGACACCAGCGGACCTCGTAGCAGAGCGGGCGGCAGGACGGACCCTGAGTTGCCCTCCCATATGCAGAAGTAGCACTCGTCAGGGGTAGCCGTGAAACCCGCAAGCTGGCGAAGCGCACCCCGTGCCTGCGAGATGGCGGACGGGTGGTCATCCGCGACCTCGATGTCAGCCTCGGCTTGGCCGGGCCAGCTGGGATCGGGAATGAAGCGCAGCCGCGCGTACGCCGCATAGCCCGCCGGGCCGAAGCTGATCAGTTGTGCCCAAGGAGTTCTGGATCCAGCGAGCCAGTCCGCAGCAGACGTGTCTGTGCACCGGCCGATGACCATCCGCACAGCGTACGGAGCCGTGGACAGAGATCGACTGGGAAGTACGGCAGACGTAGCTGGCCCGACCGATGACACCGTCCACAGTGGACAGTCCGCGTGACCTCCGTCTTCCGGGGCCGCGGGTAAGCCCGTCGGTCCGCATGGGTGGCGCCCGCCCTGGCGCACCGTTGACCGACGGGAAGTCGTGGAGCGCCGCACCGGGCCAGGCGGCGATCTACGGCCGTGGTGCCAGCTAGGCCGGCGGCGATCCGGTGCTGTCGCGTGTGATGAGCTGCCATGGCGCAAGGTGCACCAGGTCGTCGGCGGCAATCTCACCACGGGTGGCGGCGATCAGAAGCCGCGCGCACATGCGCCCTTGGTCGTGCAGTGATTGGCCGACCGTCGTGAGGGCAGGCTCGCTGGCCCGAGCGCTGGGCGAGTCGTCCCAGCCGAGGACTGACAGGTCGTGCGGGACGCGTAGGCCGAGCTCGCGGGCTGCGGCGAGCACGCCGACGGCGAGCTCGTCGCTCATGGCGAGCACCGCGGTGGGGCGTGGGGTGGCTTGCAGAAGTGCGAGCGCGGCACGCCGGCCCTCGTCGCGACTGTTGACTGCGACCTCGTAGACGCTTATGGGTGCGACGGCGTTGGCGGCGGCAACGTATCCGGCCAGGCGCTCACGGGTGACGCGGTAACTGGGCCGGCCGATCTTGGCCGGGTCGCGCAGCCTCGCGCGCCGTGAGGGGCCGAAGGGGAAGCAGACGACGGCGAGGGAGCGGTGCCCGAGCTGCAGAAGATGCTCGGCAGCGGCCCGGGCGGCGGCGCGATCGTCGATGCCGACGAAGGGGACGCCGTCAAGGCGCGGGCTGCCGTGGGTGACGAGTGGAATGTTGCGCTGGCGGGCCAGGCGCAGTAGCGGATGACGATCGGGCAGCGTCCACACGACCAGCCCGTCAACGATGGCGTTGGCGAGCAGGGACGCACCCTCTTGCTCGTCGGCGTCCAGCGCGGCGATGAGTTGCAGCACGGTGTTGTGCCGCGCCGTGCCTTCCGCCAGCCCGCGGAGGAACTCCATTGCGCCCGGATCTTGAAAGACGTAGGTGAGCGCCTCGCCGAAGAGCAGCCCGATGCTGCCTGTTCGACCTCTGCGCAAGCTGCGCGCTGCCGGACTGGGCCCGGGGTAGCCGAGATCGCGCGCAGTGCTCAGGATGCGCTCGCGCAGGGCAGGGGTGAGCTTGTGCGGACGGTTGTAGGCGTTGGACACCGTCATCGTCGACACGCCCACCGCCTTGGCCACGGTCTTGAGCGTGACGTTGGCTTCATCCCGCGTCGTCATTGGTTTATCGTTCTACCATGGTGTAACGATAAACCGAAAGGGGACGCCATGGCCACGTTGACCAACCCACCAGCCGATCCGCCGCGCCACCGCGCGTGGTGGCAGGGCGCTGTGGTCTATGAGATCTACCCGCGCTCGTTCGCCGACTCCGACGGCGACGGCGTGGGCGACCTGCGCGGCGTCGTCGCGCACCTCGACCACCTGGCGTCCGGGCCGGACGGCCTGGGAGTCGACGCCATCTGGCTGACGCCGTTCTATCCGTCGGGCGGCGTCGACGGCGGTTATGACGTCACCGACTACTGCCAGGTCGATCCGGCGTACGGGACCCTCGAGGACTTCGATCACCTGGTCGCCGAGGCGCATCGGCGAGGGTTGCGGGTGATCGTCGACTGGGTGCCCAACCACACGTCAGACAGGCACCCGTGGTTCGTCGAGGCGCGCGCCTCGCGCGACGCGTCGCGCCGCGACTGGTATGTGTGGGCCGACGGGCACGACGGCAAACCGCCCAACAACTGGCTCTCGGCGTTCGATGACGTGGGACCGGCGTGGAGCTACGACGAGGCCACTGGTCAGTGGTACCTGCACTCGTTCTCCCCGCACCAGCCGGACCTCAACTGGGACAACCCGTCGCTGCGCGCGGCCATGGCCGACGTGCAACGCTTCTGGCTGCGGCGCGGCGTCGACGGCTTCCGCATCGATGTCACCCAGGGCCTCGGCAAGGACCCCGAACTCGGTGACAACCCGTGGCCGATCACCAAGCCCACGCGCGAATCAGCTGGTTTGCGCCACGACGAGGACTGGGACACCGTCTTCGAGCGCCTCGCTGATCTGCGTCATGTCGCCGACGGCTTCCCTGATCGGCTATTGGTGGGCGAGGTCTATGTGCTCGACCAGGCGCGCCTGGCCGAGTACGCGGCGCCCGGTCGGCTGCACTTGGCGCACGACTTCTCCATGATGCGCGAGGGGTGGTCGGCCGACGGGTTCCGCCGGATCGTCGAGACCCACGAGGTCGACGCGCCGAACGGTGCATACGCCGCGTGGATTCTCAACAACCACGACCACTCGCGCGTCGCCTCGCGTCTCGCCCCTGACGCCGCCGGCGCCGGCGCAGCCCGCGCCCGCCTGGCCGCCATCATGCTGCTCACGCTGCGCTGCACGCCATTCCTCTACCAAGGCGAAGAGCTCGGCCTCGCCGACTCGCCGATCCCGGCCGCCATGATCGTCGACGTCGACGGACGCGACCCCGTCCGGACGCCGATGCCGTGGCGAAGCCCCGCTGACGCGGGACCGGGAGCCGGGTTCACCACGGGCCGACCGTGGCTACCGATCCCGCCGGAAGCCGACCACGCGAGCGTCGCCGCTCAACTTCGGGACCCGGACTCGATGCTCTCGCTGTACCGACGGCTGATCGCGCTGCGCAAGCGCTACCCAGCCCTGACTCGCGGCAGCTACTGCCCCGAAAGCGCCCCCGACGACGTCTTCGCCTACCGGCGTATCGACCCTGACGGCGACCTGCTCATCGCGCTCAACTTCGCAGCCGAGGAGCGCGAACTGCCCGAAGCGTTCAGCGGGGCGCTGCTGCTGTCCAGCGACCCGAAGCGCACCGAAGACGCGGCGAGCGCGAGCACGCCGCTACGCCTTGCGCCACACGAAGGCCTCGTCCTCGCCGCACCATGACCCCCTCTGAGTTCCGTCGCGATCGCCTCACCTGGATCGCGTACGTGGTGCTTGCCTGGTTCGCCTTCCTGCAGGCGGCGCCGGGACTCATCATCGGGCACCTGCGCGACGAGCTTCACCTGAGCTACTCGACGGGTGGGCTGCACGTCGCGGCGTTCGCGGGCGGGAGCATGATCGCGGGCTTGACCTGCGCGCCGCTCGAGCGCTCACTCGGGCGGCGACCGCTGTTCTGGTCAGCGGCCGCGCTGATGGGCGCGGGTGCGATCGGGTTGACGGCGGGGCGCATCGCCGCGGTGACCGTCGGCTCAGCGCTGGTCATGGGCGTCGGCGGTGGGCTGCTGCTCACGACGATCCAGGCCGCGCTCGCCGACCACCACGGCGAACGCCGCGCCGTCGCGCTGGCCGAGGCCAATGTGGCGGCCGGCGTCGCCTACGTCGTGCTGATCGGCGTGCTGTCGCTGACGGCGGCGCTGCACGCGGGCTGGCGAGTCGCGCTGCTGGTCTCGCTCGTCGTCCCCGTGTTCGCGTGGTGTAGCAACCGGCGGCTGGCGATCGACGCGCCACTGCCGTCGCAGGTGGCGCAGGGCCGCCTCCCTCGCGTGTTCTGGGTTGCGGCCGCGATGCTCTTCTGTACGACTGCAGCCGAGTGGTGCATCACCGCCTGGGGCGCGAGCTTCGTCGAGGACGCCGCGGACGTGTCGACGGACACCGCGGTGACCCTGATGGCCGGCTACTTCGGCGGCGTGGTGGCCGGGCGCCTGCTCGGCAGCCGGCTGGTGCGCCGGCACGATCCGGCGCGGCTGCTCGCGCTCGCGATCGCTGTCACCGCCGTGGGGTTCGCGGTCCTGTGGCCGTCGACGGGACCCGTGCAGGCGCTGGCCGGCCTGTTCCTGCTCGGGATCGGGCTCGGCAACCTGTTCCCGATGGGGATGTCCGTGACGGTTGCGCTCGTGCCGGGGCGGGGCGGTGCTGGCGAGCGGGCGCGCGGTGGTGGTGACGTCGTTCGCCGTGCTGCTCGCACCCCTCACGGTCGGCACGCTGGCGGACGCAACATCGCTGACCACCGCGCTCGGGGTCGTGCCGGTCATCCTCGCGCTCGCAGCGGCGGGGCTCACGCTCGTGCGTCGAGCGCAGACTCGCGCGAGCGGCGCGCCGGGAACGGCAGTTGCGCCATCCGGTTCTCGTTGAAGCAAGAAGGTCTTGATCAGGTAGCGGCGGCATCATGATGATGTGGGCTACCGCCTTGGCGCCGGCGTCACGGACACAGCCACGGACGGACCGTCTACAGTGGACAGTCCGTTGTGCTGGGTGCCGCCGATCAGAAGGAATCGCCGCGCCGGGATTTGGCGCGGCGACTCCCGTGCTCGTGAATCAGTGGACCGTGAACGGCGCCGATACGGCGACGTCGTACGGCGTGGTGCTGTTCTTGTCCAACTGGACGACGTAGGAGCCGGGTTCCACCGTGGGCGGTCCGGCCGCGTTGATGTCGCCCTGGCTCTCAGCGAGTGTCGAGATCGGGAACCGAACGGTCACCGTCTTGGACTGGCCGGCATCCAGTGTCACGCGGGTGAACCCGACAAGCCGCTGGGGCGGCACCACCACGCCGCTGACCGGCTGGGCCACATACACCGGGACGATGTCCGTGCCACTACGAGTTCCGGCATTGCCCACGGTGAACGTCGCCGTCGCCGTGCCGTGCGTCGACACGTTGGCCGTGACCGAGAGATTGCTCGTGGTGAAAGAGGTGTACGACAGGCCGAACCCGAATGGGTAGAGCGGGTTGTAGGCGTGGCCTGGCCCGGAACCGGTGCCGGGCAGCTGGTCGAAGAACTTCGGCTGATCACCGAGCGGTGATGGTGCTGTGCCGTCGAAGTCCCCGCCGACGCTCGCCGCATCGGATGGCCAGCTGACCGAGAGCTTGCCGCTCGGGTTCACCTTGCCGAAGATCACGTCAGCGACCGCCTGCCCGGCTTCGGTGCTGCCCTGGTAGGCCATGAGGACGCCACTGGCATTCTCGGCCGGTCCGAGACCAACCGGCCGACCAGCGATCACGACGACGATCACCGGTTTACCGGTCGCCTCGAGGGCGCTGATCAGCGTCTTCTGGTCGGGTGGCAGCTGGGGTGCCGGGTTGTCACCAAGACCCTCGGCGTACGCCTTCTCCCCGACGGCCACGACCACGGCGTCCGCGGACTTTGCCGCGGCGACCGCGCTGGCCTGATCGGGCGCGGAAACGGCATTCGGGTCTGCGGCCTGAATGCCCTTCAGCACAGTGGTACCCGGCGGGATCTGATTGGCCGGCCCCATGCAGCAGACGTGCCCCGCACCGAACACGCCTTGCCAGCTGACACTCCAGCCGCCGAGCTGGTTGGTCATCGAATCAGCGCTCGGGCCCGTGACGACCACCTTGCTGGTCGGCGACAGCGGAAGTGCGTTGTTCTGGTTGCGCAAGAGAGTCATCGACTCGCGGGCGGCGTCTAGCGTGGCGTCGCGTCCGGCCGTGACCGCCGCGTTCGCCTTGCTGGCGTCGACGCACGGCGTATTCGGGTTGCTGACGCACGGCTGGTCGAACAGGCCGAGCTGGAACTTCAGCGTGAGGATCCGCCGTACCGCCTCATTGATGCGTGCTTGGGAAATGGCTCCCGACGAGACGTCTCGGAGGATGGCGGTCTGCCACTGATCGGGAGCGAAGACCTCCATGCTCATGTCGACGCCGGCGTTCACAGCCTTGGCGATGGCGCCCGCCAGATCCGGTGCGACGTGGTACGCGGACTGGATGGCCGGCACGTCTTGGTAGTCGCTGATCACGACGCCCTTGAAGCCCATCTGGTTGCGCAGCACGTCAGTCAGCAGGTAGTGCGACGCGGTGGCCGGAACGCCGTTGATCGACCCGGAGTCGACCATGACCGTTCCCGCTCCGGCGTCAATGCCGCCCGCATAAGACGGGAGGATCATGCTCTGCAGGTAGTTCAGCGGCAGGAGCGCCTCGTTGCGGTCGTGCCCGTTCACTGCCTGCGAGTATCCGGCGAAGTGCTTGACGGTTGCGGCCACATCGAGGGATTTCGCCGGGCCGGATGCCTGCATTCCTTGTATGTTGGCGCCGCCCATCGCGGCGGACAGAGCCGGTTCCTCGGCCCACGTCTCATACGTTCGGCCCCACCGGTTGTCACGAGAAAGGTCCTGAACGGGCGCGAAGTCCCACACCCAGCCCGTCGCCCGCAGAGCGTTCGCGGTGGCGGCGCCGCCTGCTTTGGCGGCTGCCGGATCCCACGTGGCGCCCATGCCGATTGACTGCGGGTACAGCGGCGCCTGCCACGGATGCCCGAACCCGTGCACCGCATCGACGCCGAAGACCAGCGGTATGTGCAGTCGCGAATTCTGGATGGCGTACTGCTGGATGATGTTGTATTCGTTAGCCCAGTCGTAACCGGTATTGCCGACACCGCCCTGACCGGTCGTGTCGATCGGGTTGTTCGTGCCGCCGGCCAAGATCGAACCGGCGTGCTGATCGATCAGAACCTTCTGCATGCACGACGGGTTGGGCAGGTTGAAGCCGTTGTCGCCGCAGGTCGTGCTGTTGGGGTCGGTCAGCGTGGTGACCAGTTGCTGGTCCATTTGACCGACCTTTTCCGGCAGCGTCATCGCGCCCAGCAGGGAGTTGACGCGTGCCGTGATCGGCTTGTGCGAATCGAGCCACGGCGCCGCCTGGGCGGGAGCAGCGACACCCTGGCTTACGAACGCGGACAGGCCGCCGGCCATCAGGACGCCGACAGCGACGGCGAATACCACCTTCCGTCTTCCCCGCACGCGGCGCTTGGGATGCGAATTGAACATGACTCGGCCTCCTTGGGTGATGGGGTGGAATCAGCCGCAGTCCGTGCCGGCCGCCGCCTAAGTCGCGCACAACCTGCGCCCATTGGCGTCAGGGCATACCTGACCGACTCGGGAATGTCGCGTGATGAGGTGCGCATTGGAGAGATCCCCCGCGAAGGCGACGCGGCTGAGAGTAATGACGCCCCTTCTTCTCCGTCAATGCCCGACTTCCCACCTGCGCGGCCGAATCGGGGCGCAGCGGTCTACAACGACCGTGCCTGGAATATTTCGGAAAGGACGCTCAAGTCCGAAGGTCCGAGGGTCCATTGTGGACACTCACCGAGCGCCCGTCCCCGTCCGGCAATGAGGAGCGGGTTGTTGCCGTATTGCCGGCCTGGTCGGCGCACAGCGATCACGAACTCGACGCTGATGCGCTTGGGTTCCCGGCCGCCGCCGAGGCGCTGATCGCGTTGCTGCCGCCGGGCCGGTACGACTTCGCGGCCAAGCAGTCAGCACTCGCCCGCTACTCGCGCACCGGATTCGAGGCGGCGGCGGCGATCATGTGCAGATCGCAGCGCCGGGGCACCTGGATCTGCACATGATCACGCGGCCTCGGCCTGACCCTCAGAACGCGCCGATGCCGTTCGGGCTTCCGAGACCGGTCGGGCCGTCGTATCCCGGCCCGGCGGTGCACAGATAGCTGCCACCGCAGCTGCCGTTCGACCCGGACCTCACGTCGAACAGCGCCCCGACGTGGCGAAGGTCCGACGTCGTCCACTGTGGACGGTGCCGGGGCGCTGTCTGTAGCCCAGGACGTCGGACGGACGTCACAGCGCGGGCGGCGGCCCGAGGATTTCGATGTTGTACCGCCTTGCCAGCGCGGCCAGGGCTGCTGCGCATCGCCCAGTGGGCAGTCTCGGTGGCTGCGTGACAGTGCGTTCTCGGGAGGCGCGTGACACTCGGCTTTGGCGTCGTTGTGGGACTTCGCCCTCCGGCATCTCCGGCCGGCGGCCGAAGTCGGAGGGCAAGAGCAAGAGTGCCGGCTATACCCGAGGAAACAGGCCGTTCGTGGCCGAGGACGCCGGTTCGAAACCGGCCGCTCCGCTCGTCCGGACCCCCTTGTCGACTCAACCAGCGTCGGGTTGACTTCTACCCGACCGACGGGGGGTTCGGCATGGCGTCAATTTCCGAGCGCGAGAACCGGGAGGTCGAGGCGGCCAACGCCTCGGGCAACACGCCGGTTGTCTTCATCCACGGCCTCTGGCTGCTGCCGAGCAGCTGGGCCAACTGGGCGGACTTCTTCAAGCAGGCCGGCTACGCGCCGCTGACGCCGGACTGGCCAGACGATCCGGAAACGGTGGAAGAGGCCCGGGCGAATCCGGACGTCTTCGCCAAGAAGACTTTGAAGCAGGTCGCCGATCACACCACCGAGATCATCAATGCCTTGGACAAGAAGCCATCGGTAATGGGCCACTCGACCGGGGGCTTGCTGGCGCAGATGCTCGCGGGCCGGGGCCTCTCGGCGGCCACGGTGGCCATCGATCCCGGGATCTTCCGCGGCGTGCTGCCTCTGCCGCCCTCCGTGCTCAAGGTGGCGGGCCCGTTCCTGCTCAACCCGCTTACGCGCGGGCGCGCGATCACGCTCACGTTCGACCAGTTCAAGTACGGCTGGGTGAACGCGCTGGACGAGAAGGAGGCGAAGGAGCTCTACGAGACGTACCACGTCGCCGCCCCCGGGATCTCTCTCATGCAGATGGGCAACGCGAACCTCAATCCGTGGACCGAGGCGAAGGTGAACACGACGAACCCCGACCGCGGTCCCCTACTGATCATCGACGGCGAGAAGGACCACACGGTGCCGTGGGCGATCGCGCACGCCGCCTACAAGCGGCAGAAGCGCAACCCCGCCGTGACGGAGATCGTGAAGATCCCGAACCGAGGCCACTCCCTCACGATCGACCACGGCTGGCGCGAGGTCGCCCAGACCGCGCTCGACTTCATCAACCGGTTCGCCTAATCGTCACCGCGCGGCCTGATCCAGACGATTCGTGCTACTCCACAACAAAGGTGGGGCTGGCCCGCGCACCAATGCGCGGGCCAGCCGGCCTCCTCAGTGCTTGACGCCGATGTTGACCAGGTCGATCTCGGAGAAGATCGGCGACACGCCAGCGTTGGCAATGTTCGACCCGACGACCTGCGGGTCGAGCGCGGCGACCGTCGGTAGCAGTGGCCAGCTCGTCGTCATGATCTGGTTGAACGCGTCGTTCATGTTCTTACCCACAGCGGCGGGTCCGACGGTCGAGACGGCGAGCTGACTGATCTTCGCCGACTCGGTCGGGTCGTAGTACCTGGAGAAGTTGTTCGAGCTCCAGGTCTTGCCGCTCGAGTCCGGCCCGAGCACCGGAGGCACGACCGCAGCCGACGTCGGCCAGTCGTAGCACCAGCCTGCGCGGCCAATGTCCGGAGCGTTGTCGCTGCGCAGGACGCTGTAGTAGGAGTCGCCCGGAATCTGGTCGATCACAACGTTGAGGCCCACGGCCTTAAGGTCGTTCTGGACCTGCGTGGCAACGGTCTTCTGCTTCACCGAGGTGCTCGCCACGCCGTAGTGGATGGTCGGCACGGTCTTGCCGGCGAGCAGTGCCTTCGCGGCGGCCGGGTCACCCTGCGGCTTCAGGCCGAGGTCCGGCGGCGCGGAGCCTTCAATGCCGGCCGGGATGAGCGTGTTGCTGATCGAGCCGAACAGGTCGCCGCCGTAAATCGTCTGAACCGCCTGCCGATTGATCGCCATCGCGATCGCCTTGCGGACATCGGGATCCTTGATCTTCTGCTCGTTGATGAACTCGTAGTCGATGCACGGGCCGGGGCCGTTGACGAACCGGGACTTGACGCCGGCGTTCTTGACCTTGGGCAGGTCACCGTTCTGCAGTGCACCGGAGTTCTCCAGCGTCACCGCGTTCTTGTCCGAGCCCTGGTCGGCGATCAGGCGCTGGCTGATCGTCGGCAGATCGATGCCGAACGTTACGACGAACTGGTCCGGCAGGGCGCGACGGTACGTATCGCTCGCCGGATTCCAGTTCGGATTCCGGACCAGGGTCAGCGTCTTGTCCGGCACGTAGTTCTTGATCATGTACGGACCCGACGAGACGGGGTGGAAGTCGTAGTTCTGCTTGTCGTCCTTCGCTTTCGGCACCGGTGCGGTCGTGAACTCCGACATCATCCAGTCGGCGTCCGGCTGCGGGCCCTGGAAGTGGAACACCATCGTGAACGGGTCCGGAGTCTGCACCGAGGTCAGGTCCTTGTTCGGGTCCTTGTACGGGCCCACATAGTGGTTCGAATTGACGAGCGTGTCCGCCATGTAGGTCGGCCCGTCCTTGTAGATGTCCGTCGCGAAAGAGCGCTCGATGTTGTACTTGATGTCCGCGGCCGTGATCGGCGTTCCGTCCTGGAACTTCAGGCCGTGGCGCAGGTGGAACGTCCATACCTTGTCGTCGTCCGACGGCGTGCCCAGACTTTCGGCGATGTCGGGCTGGATGGTCGGCTTCTGGCCGGGCGTGTCCTTGATGACGGTGAGCGTGCGGTAGATCAGCTTTCCGAACTCACCGGAGTTCGTCACGTAGTTCTGGACGGGGTCCAGGTGGTTGAAGTTCGCGTCGGACAGGATGTCGACGGTCCCACCCTTTTGGTTGAAGCCGGGGTTGACGACGTTCGCCGTGGACCCCGCGCCCGCCCCGGGCGGTGGTGCGGCGCCACTACCTCCACCCGTGTTGTGATTACCCTTCGAATTGGAACTGGAGCACGCCGCGATCAATGCGATCGACGCGGCCCCCGCTACCACCGCGATAAGCGGTCTCTGGCAATTCATATGTTCACCAGCCTCTCTTTACATACGGCAGCACGCCGTCACGGCGTGGTACCGCAAATGCTCAAGGGCGGCTTGGGCTCCAGCAATCATTTCGGTTCAATCCGAATACAGATCCGCGCGCCGACAAAAGATCTTCGCGTGTTGCAACAATTGCGTTTCGGCTTCATAACGAAGCCATTCAGTGCTGACCTTGCCGGACTGCGCGCGCCAGATCGAAATCGACGGCCGCTGCGCCTGGAAGCGCCGGACCCGGCGCGATCGTGCGTCGGGTCCGCGACCGGTGACCCGCGCGCGCTCGCTGCCGCCGGGTGACGCGACCGCGGGGTATATGGCTTGTGTCGGTGATTTATCCTATGGGCCGGACGCATAACGAAATGTCTGGGAGGGTTGCTTGTGTTGATCAGGCGTGCCATCGCGCTGGCCGCAGCCGCTGTAGCGGTCGCAGCCACGGCGGCCATTGTCAGCCGCACGGGTCCGGCTGGTGCCGCCGCACGTCCGTCGCTCGAGTGGAGCGACTGCAGCGACGGGTTCCAGTGCGCGAGCCTCGCTGCGCCGCTGGATTATCACCATCCGGCCAGGCAGCACGTCTCGCTGGCGATGATCAAGCTGCCGGCCACCGATCAAGCCCATCGGATCGGCACGCTCTTCGTCAACTTCGGTGGGCCGGGAGCGTCCGGGGTCGATCGGCTGCGCGACCGTGGTGATTGGGACTGGCTGTTCTCCCCGCAGGTCAAGGAGCGGTTCGATCTGGTCTCGTGGGACACCCGCGGCGTCTACCACAGTGATCCCGCGGTGCTCTGCTTCGACAACGGGACCGACCAAGCAGCGTTCTTCAACAACCAGCCGCCGTTCCCGGTCGGTGCCGAGCAGGAGCAGAAGTTCTATGCGGACGCGGCAGATCTCGGCACTTGGTGTGGCCAGCGGAACGGGAGTTTGCTCGACCACATGTCCACGGCCGACACGGCCCGCGATCTGGACCTGATGCGGCAGGCGGTCGGCGATACCCGGCTGAGCTATCTCGGGCTGTCGTACGGCACGAATGTCGGTGCCACATACGCCAACCTGTTCCCGAACAAGATCAGGGCCATGGTGCTCGACGGCACGCTCGACTTCATCGGCAACGCGACCGGCCACGGCGACGACGGTCACGAACTGCCCATCGACACCCGGCAGAACGTCGCGGCCGGAATAACCGATACGTTCGGGCAATTCCTCTCCCACTGCGACGCCGCCGGCACGCCCCGCTGTGCCTTCGCAGGCAACGCGTCCGCGAAGTTCGCGCAACTGGCCGCGCTAGCCCGGCAGCACCCCATCACTGCCGACGGCCAGCAGTGGACCTACGCCGGCATTATCGGCACGATCACTTCGAACCTCTACCACATCCGCTACTACGCCGGGCTTGCGAGCCTGCTGCAGGATCTGTACGACGCCGCAACGGGAAAGGCCGTCACCGCCAAGGCGGCTGCTGTCCAGCAAAGGTACGACAACCTGTCGGAGGCCTACTACGCCACGAACTGCGCCGACAGCACCGTGCCCACCGACCCCGCGATATACAGCCGGCTCGGCGTGACCGAGGACCAGCGGGTTCCCTACTTCGGCCCGGTGAGCGTCTTCGACTACATGCCGTGCGCGTTCTGGCCGGGCCACGACCGTGATCGCTACACCGGGCCGTGGAACCGATGGACGTCCGCGCCGATCCTCGTCGTCAACAACGAATTCGATCCGGCAACGCCCCTCGCGGGCGCCCGCGACGCGACGGCTGAACTCGCACGCGGCCAGCTCTTCGTGATCAAGGGAGCCACCGGGCACACCGGCATGTACGTACCGAGTGCATGCGGAGAGCAGGTCAAGCGCAGCTACCTCATCGACGGCACGATGCCTGGCCCGAACGTCACGTGCACCGCCGACGACGACCCGTTTCCTCCGGTGACAGCGGCCAAGTCGGCGGTTCACCGCTAGGGCTGTCCCGTGGATCTGCGCTCTGCTGCGTGACGCCCAACGACTGGCAGTCGATATCCGTATCGATGTCTCCCAAGTCAGAAGATCAGTTGTAGGTTTCGGCGCTCAACTGCGGCCTCGGATAGCACTCGGGGCCGCTGTGCCGGTTCATCGTGTCCAGGCTGGCGGGCGGGTAGTGGGGTCGTGCGGTGCGTCGAATGGGGTTTTCTGCGCTTGGGTGTTGGGAGTTGCCGGGACTCGGGCCTCGACAGAGCCGCTGGCAGCTTCGGCATCTCAGCACAGGCCTGCGAGGCTTCGTCGTCGGCACACGCGAGGGGCGGGAGATTCCAAGTTCAACAGTCGGGCGATGGCTGTCACTATCCACGGCGCCAGATCGCGTGGGCATTGGCGTTGCCGCACAGCGGAACGGCCCTGCGTCAGCGCCCCGGATTGTCGATCAGGAACCGAACGCCAATATGCGCGAGAGCCGCGTCCCGATCAGCTGGTCGATCATCGAGAAATGGTGAAGGGCATGCAGCTTGTCCGATGCCGGCCGACTGCCCCGAAGTCTTCACCGGGTCGTGCCCGCGCGGGAGCGCAGTTCGCTACTGCGCGGGCCACGCCTCGCCGCGGATCCAGTCGCTGCCGTCGCGGTGGATTCGGCAATGCCAGCCCAGCTGCTCAAGTCGGGCCGCGAGTCGGTCGGGATCGACGAAGTTCTTGACGATGTGAAACTGGCTGCCATCGCGCAGCGTTCGTCGGACGATCTCGCTGTCACCCGGGGTGTAGGTCTCCTTGTCGCGTTCGTCGGTGTGCTCGTCGATGAACAGCACCCGTCCCCGCTCGGTCAGCATGGAACGCAGCGACGTCCAGAACTGGTCGAATCGGTTAGCTGGCACGTGTGAGAGCCAGGCCGAGAAGAAGATCACGTCGAATCGCGTGGCGGTGGCCCAGGTGAACACGTCGGCCACCTCAAAAGTGACGTTGGGCAACGCGACTCGCGCGCGGGCGATCTCGATCGTCTCTCGCGCCGCGTCGATAGCCGTGAGGGTGGACGCGTGTCGCGCGAGAGCCGCGGTCCACATGCCGGTGCCGCACGCGATCTCCAGAACCGCGCCGGTGGGTTGCATCTCGCTGACGAGCTGTTCGACACGAAGTTTGGCGCTAGCCACATCGCCGTACGCCGTCATGTCGTACTCGGCGGCACGCTTGCGGTAATAGCTCACCTGTTCAGCGAGAACCTCATCGGTCATGTAGGACATCATGCACGCGCGGAGCAGGCGGCACGACATGCGTAGTCGCACGGAATGCGCCATCGCCGCTACCTGAGCCCACCTGCTGCTGTTGTTGTCGTGCTCGTGGATGACCGGTCGACATGCACAGGGTCGGGCCGTAGCGTCGCAGGATCGGCCGAAGCCATAAGGGTCGACCACACAGGCGTGGGGAGAGGGATCATGTTCGTCCAGATAATCACCGGCAAGACGTCCAAGGCTGCGCAGGTCCGGGCCGCGTTGGACCGCTGGGTCGAAGAGCTAGCGCCCGGTGCGCAAGGCTGGCTCGGGTCGACGGCGGGGGTGACTGACGATGGCCGGCTCGTCGCGCTGGTCCGGTTCGAATCCGAGGACGCGGCGCAGCGCAACAGCGATCGCCCCGAGCAGGACCAATGGTGGGCGGAAACGGGCCAGCTACTCGACGGAGAGGCCACGTTCCGCAACAGCGCCAAGGTAATGCCTGACCTGCACGGCGACCCCGACCAGGCCAGTTTCGTCCAGGTCATGCGGGGGCAGCAGGGGCCGAATCCCGACCGCGCTCAGGAACTGATGAACCAGAACTCCGACGAGTGGGCTGCGTTTCGCCCGGAGGTTTCCGGCAGTCTCGGCATGGCCCACCCGGACGGCACGTGGACGATGGCCCTGTACTTCACCTCCGAGGCGGAGGCTCGCGAAGGTGAGCGCAAGGAACCGCCGCCCGAGTTGAAGGCCCAGATGGAGGAGATGGACCAGCTCAGCGTCGGAGTGCCGGAGTTCTTCGACCTGAAGGATCCCTGGCTGAGCTCCCCGAAGTAGACGCTCGCCTGCAGCGAGGCGACCGTGACGCACCGACATGGAGCGCCCGTGGATGTCGTCTGAATGGGGGTTTCCTCAGGGTGTTGCCTGGTTCGCCGCGGCTGCCGCGATGCGTTGCAGTGCGGCGAGATGCTCGCGTAGCGCTGCTCGTCCAGCCGGGTTCAGCGCCAGCCACGTCCGCGGGTATTTCCCGACGTAGCCCCTGCGCACGTCCACCACACCTGCGCGGGCTCCGGCGTGTTCACCGCCGCGGTGATGGCATTCGTCGTCGCGACAACGCTGCTTCCAGAACCGGGCCGGGGCGCGCTCGGGGTCGCGCTCCTCTTCGCCGCGGCCCTCTTGGCCACGATCTTCATCGCGCTCGATCGACGGTCGGCCACGCCGCTACTTCCCCATACCCTTCTACAGGAACAGTCACTGCGTCACGGCACCATCGGTGGGCTGCTGAACACGTTCACGACCAGCTCAGCCGTCACGCTCGCGACGCTGTATCTGCAGAACGCCCTCGGCCGCAGCCCACTCGCCACCGCGGTGTTGCTGCTGCCGTTCAGCCTTGCCGTCATCGTCGGCTCGTCGGTCGCCGCGCCCATACTGGGCCGCTGGCGGCCACAGCAGGTCGTCGCCGCAGGCCTGACCGCGATCGCCGTCTCTGACGCCGCGCTCATCCCCGCCGTTACCAACCCATGGGCGCTGCCGGTGACGGTTAGCGTCGGCGGTGCCGGCATCGGTCTTTCCTCTGTCGCCGCCACCGGCCTGGGCACCACCGTCGCGGTCAGCGTCCGCGGCACCGCGTCCGGAATCATCAACACAGCGGCGCAACTCGGCACCGCGCTCGGCATCGCGGTCCTGCTGCTCGCCGCCGCCGCAAGCACGGCGTCCCGGAACAGGGTGCACCGGCCCCCGCCATCGCCTGGGGGCTCAGCGCGCTGATCAGCCTGGTCGGCGCAGCGACATTCATGTTCTGGGCTCGCCGGACCGTCCCGATTTCCTGACAGCGCCGCCTCGATCTGCTTCGTCGCGGGACATGACCGTGCGGCGGCCGGCTCCCGATGCTCTCGGGGGGCCAGCCGCCGCTCGGCAGTTGACTTAGCTGATCACATCATTTCGCGAGGCGCACTCCAGCAGTTTTCGCCGCCCGGGTTGGCAGATTCGCTTTGTGGAGCGTCGCATTGGCCTTGACCGGCGAGGTCAGGTCCTTGTTGAAGGCCTGCTCGACGACACTCTTGGCGAAAGCCCGGGACACGAACGTCATGACGGCGGGGTCGTTGTTGCCGAGGTTGTCACACCACCGGAACGGGTTGTCCACGCAGCCGCCGTCCGAGCTCGGAATGTTGCCCTCGTAGTTGCCGAGGTTCCCACCGAACATGTCGACTTCGTCTTGCGACTTGCAGCAGTCCTGCCCGGTCAGCACGCCGCTGGCCGGAATTCCCGCCATGTTGAAGTTGAACGCATCGGTACCCACGGGTGAGAAGAACTCGTGGTTGAACCCCTGCGAGGTGAAGTAGCTCGTGATCTGATTACGCGCCACCTTCGACGGCTTGTACACCTTGGTCGGGAACGTGGTCGAGACGGTGCGACCGAACAGGTCCACTCCCGCCGGGTCGAGAACCCCGATGACGTAGTTGGGGGTGGCGGTCACGTCGGCGTCGAGGTCGTAGCCGATTTGGCCGAGCCCGTTCGGCGTGAGGTTGTTGACGTAGTACTGCGAGCCGAGCAGACCGAGTTCCTCACCGCCGAACCAGATGAAGCGCAGCTTGTTGCGCGGGTGCACGTTCTTCATCTTCTGCGCGATGTCCAGGATCGTCGCCGACCCGGAAGCGTTGTCCAGCATGCCGGCACCAAAGATCGCGTCCAGGTGCGCGTCTACAACCACGATGTTGTTCGGGTCGCCTGTCTTCGAGTCGGCGATCACGTTGTAGTCGTCGGCGTTCGGATTGGCAACACCCTGGATGTCGAGCTTCGTGCTCGGGAGCGCGATCCCGCCCTGCACCGCCTGGTTGTACGCGTCGAGCAGGCTGGTGCCCGTGGCGAACGGCACGAACCCGACGGGGATGTTCGGCGTGACCTGGTTACCGTCGGCGTCGACCAGACCCCCGCCGCCGGCCAGGCCAGTGCGGCCGGGGTTGCCCTCGTTGAAGATGATCACACCGGCGGCACCCGCAGCCTGTGCGTTCAGCACCTTGACCCCGAAGTTGCAGGTACCACGTTGGATCAGCGCGATCCGGCCGGCGACGAAGCCGTTGAAGTCGGCCGCCGTGCAACCGCTCGCCGAGCTAGGTGTCGGCGTCGGCGGCAGGATGATGCCTCCGGCCGGTTGGACGTCGGCGGTCACCGTGCCAATGCTGTTGAACGCGTTCCACTCGGTGCCCAGGGTGAAGTCCTTTGCGGTCGGCGAGACCTCGCTGAATGCGGGCGTGCCGGAGAATGCGAAATAGTAGAACTTGTACGTCTGGATGGTGACGTCGTACCCGGCTTGCTGCATGACTTGGGCGACGTAGTCTGCCGATGCCTTGTAACCAGGCTCGCCCGAATTGCGCGACGGGTGGCCGTCCGGACCAGGATTCGCATCCGCGATCGCCTGGAACGCCTTCATGTGATTCCACAGATCGTCCGTGCGGATACACGGTATGAGCTTGTCCGGGGTGTTGTTCACCCGGGCATCGCACTGAGCCGAGGTGATCGCCCCGGCGCTGGTCGGCGTGAGCGGCCCGACCGCGGTAACGAGAGCTACTACAGAGGCGCAGAGCGCCACTAACCACACACGCGGCAGCCGCCGCCTCAGACCTAACGGCATGAGACCAATCCCTTCGGAGAGTTTGACACCGAGCCGTAGATGAAACCGTGGTGCATTACCACGCGAATAGCCGCTGAAAATGAATGAAGAATCCGCACGAGACGCCCGGCGACCCGTGGAACGCGATTGCAGGGCGTCGACGCAACGGGAATCGAGCGGTCCAGTAGCTCCAGGCTCGTACGCGTGTCACTCGTATCCCCTACTTCGAGGCAGCTGACCCGTTCCGCGCGCCATACGGCTAGCGCGACTATAGGGCGGCTTATGCCTAACGGCAAGCAAACGAGAATTGTCGAAGTAGATTTGCGACATCCGCGTGACGAAGGGGGCGACCCGGGCTGTTCAATCCGCCAGTTCGGTGATCAGCGTGAGCACGGCTGCGGAGCCGTCCTCAGCGCGGATGCGGCGGGCGAGTTCGACAGCGCGGTCGCGATAGGTCGGTTCGTCGACGCAGGAGCGGATCGCGTCGGCAAGGGCGTCGGCGGTCAGGTCACGCTGCGGCAGCGGAGGTGGCGCGACGCCGAGCCGGTGCAGCTGGGCCGCCCAGAACGGCTGGTCGAGCAGGACCGGCACGGCGACCGCTGGTACGCCCGCGCGCAGTCCCGCCCCAGTGGTTCCTGCTCCGGCGTGGTGTACGACGGCCGCCGTGCGGGGGAACAGCCAGGCGTGCGGCACGTCGTCGACCGGCAAGATCTCATCGCCAAGGGGAGCCAGGCCGGCCCAGCCGGCTTGGACGACGGCCCGCACGCCAGCACGCTTAACGGCCGCCGCGATGACCTCGGTCAACCGATCGCCCTCCGCCGGGGACATGCTGCCGAAGCCGACGAAGACGGGAGGGGCCCCGGCCTGCAGGAAGTCGAGCAGCTCGTCCGGGGGTTGCCATCCCGCCGGTCTGGCCGGCCACCAGTATCCGGTCACGCGCGCCTCCGGGGGCCAGTCGTCCGGGCGCGGGACCACCGCCGGGCTGAAGCCGTGGCAGATCGGCCAGCCGCCCGGCGGGCTTGCGTCCGCCGGCTGCGTCGTGGTGGCGGGCAGGCCGAGCCGAACGCGCAGTCGCGGAACGATCTCGGCGTAGAGCGCACCTGCTCGGCCGAGCAGGTCCCGACCCGCTGCGAGGTTGCCGGCCGGGCCGAGATCGCCCGGTTCCGGCCAGCCGGGCAGCGCGAACTTCGCAGTGGGGACTGCCGGGATGAGGTAGGCACCGATGCTCGGGATGCCGAACCCTTCGGCGACGACCCGGCTCAGCGGGGCCGGACCGAACGCTGAGACGATCACGTCGGTGCCGGCGGCAGTGGCCTCGATCAATCCCTCGCCCAGCCGTTCGAGGAATGCCGTGAAGACCGCGCGTCCAGCCCCCGGCGACGGTGCCGCCGCCCGTGCGCGCGTCAGTTCGACCGGATCGCCGGGCAGCGCCCGGTACTCCAAACCGCACCCGCTTACGAGTTCTGCGAACAGGCCGTGGGCGGCAATCGCGACCTGATGCCCGGCGTCCTGCAGCCGCTGACCCAGACCCGTGAAGGGCGCGACGTCGCCGCGCGAGCCGGCCGTCACGATAAGGACGCGCATCAGATCCCTTCCAACAACACGGTGCTCGGGACGGCCATAGCTCACTGCGGTGGGATCGGAGGGTCCGCCCGGACCTGGTCGTGCTATCGCGGCGTCAACACACAGAACTCGTGGCCATCGGGATCGGCCATCACCACCCAACTGACCTCGCCCTGGCCGATGTCGATTCGGGTCGCCCCGAGCGAGACGAGACGCTCGACCTCCGCTTGCTGATCACCGTCTTCAGGTGGAGCGAGGTCGAAATGCAGCCGGTGCTTCCCGGTCTTCGGCATCAGTGGCCGACCGCCCCACGTGATCTTCGGACCGCCGTGCGGCGAGCGGATCGCGGTCTCCTGGTCCTGGTCCCAGACCAGTGGCCAGCCCAGCGCTTCGCTCCAGAAGTACCCGACCTCCTGCGAACCGTCGCACGCAAGCGCTCCGATGAATCCGCAGTCAGCAAGGAAGTTGTTGCCCGGTTCGATGACGCAGAACTCGTTGCCTTCGGGGTCGGCGAGCACCACATGACCCTCTTCCGGGCGTTGACCGACGTCGATGTGCCGGGCGCCGAGGCCGAGCGACCTCGCCACCGTCTGCTGCTGGTGCTCGAGGGACGTGCTCGTCAGATCGAAGTGCATGTGGTTCTGGCCGGCCTTCTGCGCCTGGGTCGAACGAAATCGGATCTCGAACCCGGTGTCATCGCTCGGCAGGAGCGCGATGCCGTCGTGGGGGTCGTCGGCCAGCTCCCAGCCCAGGACGCCGGCCCAGAAGCGCGCGAGACGGAGCGGGTCGTTCGCGTCGAAGCAGAGTGCGAGGAGGTGAGAGGTCATCCCGCTGCGCATCTCCGATCTGCTGACTCAGCCGCAGACAGGGCACGTCCTCCCCTGCCCATGAGGAAGAAGGACGCTAGGCGCTCGGGGACTGCCACGCAATGCCATTAAGCCGTCCCCAGGTGCGACAGCCGTACCTCGTTACAGTCCCGCGCTCGCACACCATTGATCATCTCTGTCGAAGCCGCGAGCCATGCGAGCCATGGCGGATCCAGCAGAGATGATCAAAACCCGATGCGGAGTGTGGGACCGCCGCACCCGGGGGGTGTCGCGATCTACGGCTGTCTCGACTGGGTGCCGGTGTTGTCAGATGGCGGCGCTGCGGACGGCCCGGTGCCCCACGTTTCGTCCGGCGTGGTCGCGAGATCGAATGTAAGTGTGGCGCCGTTGCGGTACTGGTTGCCGGACAGGTAGGTCTTCGGCCACGGCTGGCCGTTGAGCAACAGGCCGGCTACGTATGGCGCGTTAGTAGCCGCGTTCGGGGCATCGATCGTAATGTCGCGGCCGCCCGCGAGATGCAGGGCCGCGTGCGGGAAGAGGGGGCTGCCGAGAACCAGCGTGTCGGTACCCGGCGTCTCGGGGTACATGCCGAGTTCGGACCAGACGAACCACGAGCTCATCGCGCCCAGGTCGTCGTTTCCCGGCTCGCCGGCGGGTGCGGAGCTGAAGAGTTGGGTCTGCGCTTCGCGTATCACCTGCTGCGCCTTCCACGGCGCGCCGACATAGTCGTACTCCCACGGGATCTCGAAGCTGGGTTCGTTGCTGAGGTCTGCGTTGGTCGGACCGGGGCTCGTGATGTGGGTGAACAGGCTGTCGAGGTACTGCTCGTACGCGGACGATCCGCCGCGAGCGTTGATCAGCGCCTGGAGGTTGAACGGCACCATCGCCGTGTAGCGAGCTGCGGTGCCCTCCGCCATTCCGAGTTTGGCGCTCGGGCTGAACCCGGGCGCCCAGTCGCCGTCCGCGAGGCGGGCCTGAACGTATCCGGTCGCAGGGTTGAAGGTGTTGCGCCAGTTCTGGGCCCGGCCGGCGAATCGCGTGTAGACGGACTGCTCATGCAACGCCTTCGCGAACGCGGCGATCGCGTAGTCGGCGGTGTCGTACTCGAGCTGCGTGGACACCGAGGCGTTGAAGTTGCAGCAGGGATACGTCAGGTCGTTGGGCAGGTAGCCGTACTGGTCCAGCACCGACTGGCCCGGCCGGATCTTGCTGGGCGCAGTCGCCTCGGCCGTCATGGCCTGCAGCGCCTTGGCCGTGTCGAAGTCGCGCGCTCCGAACGCGTAGGCGTCGGCGATGATCGCGTCCGCCGGGTCGCCGAGCATGTCGAAGGTTTCACCGTTCGCCTGCGACCATTTCGGCAGCATCCCGGTCTGGTCGTAGTCGTCGAGCATCGACCGGATCAAGTCGCTCGTCTGCCGTGGCGCGACCAGCGCGGCGAGCTGGATCTGGCTCCGATAGATGTCCCAGCCGGAGAAGTTCGCGTACTCGTCATGACCCGGCGCAGCAACGTGGATCTCGTTGTCCATTCCCCGGTAGTGGCCGTCGCGGTCGCTGAACACGTTCGGGTGCAGCAGGGAGTGATAGAGCGCGGTGTAGAACTCGGTCTGCTGCTCCGTTGGGCCGCCGGAGATCTCGACGCGTCCCAGGATCGAGTTCCAGGCGCTCTCGTTGGCCGCCCGGACGGAGTCGAGGTCCCATCCCGGGATCTCCTCCTTGAGGTTCAGGGCAGCACCGGCGTCGCTGGTGAACGAGATGCCGACCTTGGCGGTGACCGTCTGGTCGCGACTGGTGTCGAACGTGAGGTAGACACCGCCCGGGCCGCCCTTCGGCCCACCGGCCCACACGCCGCTGGCGGTGAACGGCTGGGCGAAGCGGATGTCGAAGTGCAGGGTGTAGTCGAGTTGGTCCTTGGCCTTGTTGCAGAAATGACCGGCGCTCACCGATCCTGTGACTTCGTCGTCGCCGACGATCTGCGCGGTGGTCGCGTCCATCTTGGACGCGCCGCTGTCGAACGGCGCGCTGCCGGCGACCTTGAGGAGCAGGTTCGCCTGGGTCGACGCCGGAAAGGTGAATCGGCCGATTCCGGCGCGGGTGGTCGTGCTCAACTGCGTGGTGACCGTCTCCGCCGCCGAGTCCGGTGATGTCGTCGTCACCTCGTAATACCCAGCTTTGGCCGTCTCGGTCGAGTGGGAGAAGTTGACGATGGCATTCGCGGGATCGGCCGGGATCGCGCCGGCGACGGGGAGGATCGGCACATCACCCAAGACCGAGCAGCCCGGACCACTCAGGTGGGTGAGGCTGAACCCGCTGAGCTGGCTGCTGTTGTACTCGTAGCCGCCGCCACGTGCGCGGTCGGGATAGGTGTCCGGACCCCACTGGATCATGCCGAGCGGCATGTCCGGTCCGGGAAAGCTGTTCACGGCGCCTGACGTGCCGATCAACGGGCTGACCAGGTCGGCGGGCGACGACGCATCGCCCGGCGCACCAGTTGCCCCGGCAACGGCGGGTGTACCCGCCACCACGATCACCGTCGCGCAGGCGAGCGTGACGAACGACGGCAACCGACGACTGCGTCTCATCGACAATCCTCCACGGCGGGGTTCAAGCGCTGGGGCATCCCGGCATTCTGACAACGTTGTCGGACATTACATCCGACTCGGCCATTATCAACAAACCGGGTGGACTGATCGTCCCTCGGCCCGACGCGCACATCCGGCCGGAACTCATCGGGGGAACCATCAGCACGCAAGCAGTTGCCGTACTGGGGTATCTACGCGTGCTGGGCACACGTCGACCTGCAGGTTGCCGTACACAAGGCAGACAGCACCGACTACGTCTGGGAGAAATACGACGTGGTCGCCGGAGCAGCCGCCGGCTCGCCGTTCCACGGCTGGTCAGCCGCCGCGGTGGCGGTACTCGGACGCCGCGCCTACGACGCCTGACCGCAGGCCGACCGATACAGTGCCTGCCCGTCCGTCAAAGCAGAGATCCGCCGCACCGTGACATTCGTGCGGCGGTAGACGTGGCCGATGCTGTGCCCACGTTCGCCGGTTCATGCTGTCGATCAGGCGGCGCCAAGTACGCACGGGGCGACCACGGTCTCGAGTCGGCCGGTAGTGGTGTCGTAGAGCAGGCCGGAGACGATCAGGCCGTGCGGTAGCAGCGGGTTGGTGCGCAGCGCGGTGAGGTCGGCGGCCAGCGACGCGCGTGGGTCGGTGAGGGTCTGCGGGTCGAGGGCGTCGGGTGTCGTGCCGAGTTCGGCGGCCAGCGCGTCGGGGTGGTCGACGAGTTGGCTGATGCCGCAGTCGGTGTGGTGGATGACGACGAGCTGCCAGCCGTCGCCCGGTTGTACTCCGTTCGTGCGGGCGATCGCTGCGAGGAGGGCGAGGGTGCGAAGGGTCGCCGGGGTGACGCGGCCGCCGATGTTGCGGATCACGGCTGCCTCGCCGAGCTGAACACCGAGGACGATTGCCGGGTCGACGCGGGGGTCGACGCAGCCGAGGATGATCGCCCGGCGGGCGGGCATCAGGGTGAGTCCGGCGACCTGGTGCCCGTCGGCGAACTCGCCGTTCCTGCGCACGAATTCGTCGATGACGTGGGTGGTGTCGAGACTGGGCATGCTGTTCTCCGTTCGGGGTTTGGGCAGTGCAGATTCGGCGGGCAGGGAGACGATGCAGGCGATGTGGCGCACGTTGGCCGCCGAAGCGCCGTTGCTATGCCTCAGCTACGGCGATCCGGCGGTATAGGCGGCGCAGTGGCGTGGGCGCGTACCAGGCCGCTCGGCCGAGCACGCGCATTGCGGCGGGGACGAGAACGCCGCGCACGAGGGTGGCGTCGACGAGGACGGCGAATCCCGCGCCGAGGCCGAACAGTTGCAGGAAGCTGACGGTGGAGATGCCGAACGCGAGGAAGCTGACCGCCATCAACGCGGCCGCGGTTGTGACGATGCGGCCGGTGCGCGTCAGGCCGGTAATCACGGCGTCGGCGTCGGCGGATCCTGCATCGTGTTGCTCTTTGATTCGGCTGAGCACGAAGACCTCGTAGTCCATGGACAGACCGAAGCTGATGCAGAACAGCAACACCAGCATGCTGGTGTCCAGCGGGAGCGGGGTGAAGTGCAGGACGCTGGACAGATGCCCATCCTGGAAGATCCACACCATCAGTCCGAGCGTGGCGGCCAGGGTAAGCAGGTTGAGCAGCAGCGACCGCACTGGCTGCAGCACCGAGCCGGTGAACAGGAACAGCACGAGGAACGTGGTGAGCGCGATCCAGGCGGCGGCGACCGGAAGCCGCACGCCGATGGCGTGCTTGGTGTCGGCGAGCTCGGCGGTCTGCCCGCCGACGAGCACGGTGGTGCCCGCTGGCGGAGCGGTGTTGCGGATGGTTCGGACGAGTTGCTGGGCACGCGCGGAGCGCGGGTCGGCGCTGGTGATCACGGTGAGCCGCTGGGCGGCGGGGCCGGCGAGCGCGGCGTCGGCGGGGTCAGCGCCAGCAATCGTGCCGTGCGTGTAGTCGCCGGTGCTGGCCTGCACGCGCGCGACGTCCGGCAGCGTGGAAAGCCGCTGCGCGTATTCGGCGAGCGCGGCCTGGCCGACCGGTGCGGTGGTAACCAGTTGCACTGCCGTGCTGGTGTCGCCGGCGAAGTGCGTACGCAGCACGTCGCCCACCTGGCGGGACTCGGCGCCGGTGCGCAGCACACGATCATCAGGGGTGCCGACACTGGCGTGCAGCAGCGGCGATGCGATCACGAGCAGCGCGGCGATGACCGGCACGGCGGCGAGCACCGGACGGCGCCACGCCAGCGCGGCCAGCCGTCCCCACCACGGGGCGGCTGTGCTCGGTGGCTTGCGTGCCCACGGCAGACGTCCGGCGTTGACCCGCGGGCCGACGGCCATCAGCAGTGCGGGCAGCACGAATAGGGCGGCCATTACGGCGATGACGACGACGCCGATGCCGGCATACGCAAACGAGCGTAGGAAGTACAGCGGGAAGATCAGCAGCGCTGCCAGCGCCGCGATCACCGTCGAGCCGCTGAACACGATCGTGCGCCCGGCGGTCGACACGGCGTTGCGCACCGCCTGTTCCGTCGTGGCGCCGCGGGCCAACTCCTCACGGAACCGGTTCACCATCAGCAGCGCGTAGTCGATCCCGAGCGCCATCCCCATCGCGGTCGTCATGTTGATCGCGTAGATGGCCACGTCGGTGACCGAGCCGAGGAGGGCCAGCTCGGCGAACGTGCCGATGATCGCTAAGGCACCGATGGCCAGCGGCAGCACGGCTGCGACCAGGCTGCCGAACGCAAATACCAGTAGCAGCAAGACGATCGGCACCGCGATGCCCTCGGCCAGCGCGAGGCTCTTGCCGACGTTCGTGGTGATGTCGTTGCCTACCGCGGAGTCACCCCCGATGCTGACGTCGGCCTGCGGCGTACGCAGTCGAAGCGGCGCCAACGTCGAAGCGCTGATCGTCTTGTCGCTACGTTGGCTGCCAACGACGAGCGCGTAGCGCCCGTCCGTGGAGCGAAGCGCGGAGTTGTGCGTTTGCCAGTACGACTCGACGTGCGAGACCCCCGGCACCGCGGCCAGCAGTTCCGCCGCGTGGTTGCCGACCCCAGCGACCGCCGGGGCGTCGACGGTGCCGGAGCGGGTGTGCACCAGCAGCACCACGTTCGCCGCACCGCCGAACCGGTCGTCCAGTTGCTGCGCCGCTCGGGCCGATCCCGAGTTCGGATCGGTGAACCCTCCTGTCTTCAGCTTGCCGAACGCGGTGAGTCCGAGCCCGGCGCCCACCAGGAACACCAGGAATGACACCAGCAGCACGGCACGCGAGCGGCGCGCCACCAGCGCCCCGATCCGCCCGAACATGCCGGCACTACCCGTCACGTCCGCGTCGACGATCGTGCGCCGCCGAGAAGTCACATCAGTCATGGGGAACTCCTGAACAAAGCAATGTTGACACCGTCAACTGGCGAGTTGTTGACGACGGTGCCAGATCGCGTGGACACTGTCAACATGGTTAGTCGAGCCGAAGCGGACAGCGGCGAGGAGCGCGGCTACCACCACGGGCACCTGCGGGCGGCACTCGTCGACGCCGGCGTGGAGCTGGCTCGCGCCGGTGGCCCCAACGCCGTGCTGCTGCGGGCCGCTTCGCGCCAGGCTGGCGTATCGCACAACGCCGCCTATCGGCACTTCGCCAACCAAGAGGACCTGCTCGCCGCCGTCGCCGAGCGGTGCATGACCCAGCTCGGGCTGCTGATGATCGAGCGCTCGAGTCGGGTCACGGCCCGCGGCCCCGTTCGCCGGGCCCGCGCACGCTTGGAGTCGATCGGGCGTGCCTACATCGACTTCGCCCGCACGGAACCGGGATGGTTCCGGACCGCGTTCAGCTCGGCTCGGCCCCATCCTGCCGACGGGCCCGGCCGCGAACCATCGCTCGCGGTTAGCACCGACGCCAAGCAGACCACGAACCCGTATCTGCAACTCGGCGCCGCACTCGACGAACTCGTCGACGTGGGCGCGCTGACACCGGAACGCCGCCAGGGGGGCGAATTCGCAGCCTGGTCGGCAGTCCACGGCTTGTCCAGCCTGCTCCTGGACGGGCCATTACGCGACTTGCCCGAACCCCAAGTCGAATACGCGATCACCACCGTCCTCGCAGCGATCTCCCGCGGACTCCGATGACCCCAAGCCGGATCAGCCGCGCCCAGCGACGCGTCGGCAGCCCGGCGTGGCATTCACATCAGACCGAGAAAGAAGGGGTGTCTTGCAGATTGCCAACGGCCTGTACCGCGTGGGCTCCGACATCGTCAACAGCTACCTGATCGTCGACACCGACGGCGTCACGGTCATCGACGCCGGGCTGCCGAGATACTGGACGCTGCTGCAAGCCGAACTGGCCACGGCCGGCAAGAGTCTCGACGACGTGCGGGCGCTCATCCTCACCCACGGAGACACCGACCACATCGGCTTCGCCGCCCGGCTGCACCACGAGACGGGCATCGTGGCGCACATTCACGAGTCCGACGTCGACCGCGCACGCCTGAAGGTCAAGAAGCCCAACTCGGGTTGGGGGCCGGTCAAGGTCGGCCCCACGTCCCGCTTCCTGTGGTACTCCGTTCGTCGCGGCGGACTGCGAATCCGGCCGGCGACCGAACTGCAGACCGTCGCAGACAACGAGGTGCTCGACGTGCCCGGCTCGCCGCGGATCATCCACACTCCAGGGCACACACCCGGCAGCATCGCCGTGCACGTCCCCGGTGTCGACGCGCTGTTCCTCGGCGACACGATGACCACCCGCAACGTCCTCACCGGCGCCACCGGTCCCAAACCCGCGCCGTTCACCCTCCAACCTGAGCAGGCGCTCGCCTCGCTCGATCGGATCGAGAGCGTGGATGCCACCTGGCTGTTGCCCGGCCACGGACCGGCCTGGGACGGCGGCGTCCCCGAGGCAGTCCGCTTGATCCGCGAAGCTGCCGCCGACCCCCACCCGTAGCGGACCAGCGCCGCGAACGAATGTCGGTGCGTTACCTGCCGATGTCTTCGGCCAGCATCGCCGCCAACTCGGGCAGCCGCCCCAACACTCGGGCTCCGGCGATCATGTCGGTGTAGTCACGGGAGTGAACGATCAGGCCGTCGCGAAAGCGCAGCACCATCGCAAACGCCAGGGAGAAGGACTCACCGTCGCCGACCATGTTGCCGTCGAGTCGATACTCGACCACCCACACGTCGGGGTCGACGGTCTGGTGGATGCGCACGTCGGCGAGCTTCGTGTAGCGACGGAGCGCGGTGCCGGCGGCGAAGCGAACACGCAGTTCCTCTCGCGTCGTCTCGATGCGCTCGGGCACTAGCCCGGCGCCGAAGGGCATTTCGATGACGACCTGGTCGCCGTAGCAATCGGCCATATCTCCGGGCGACGGGCTCGTGGCGGCCTGCAGGAATCGCTCAATAGTCTGCCGCGGGCTGCCGGTGGTCGTAGTGGTCGTAGTCATGTTCGGCTCGTCCTTCGTCGATACTCGTCACATAATCGGAGACAGCGCCCCAGTTAGCGGACAGTATCGGAGGGTGCGCCCCGGTTGTCAACGATGGACAGGAGCAGAGACCTGACGACACCGAAGCCGATGCGCGCCGACGCTCGCCGGAACAGAGACCGCCTGGTCGAGGTCGCCACCGGGGCCTTTGCCACGGATGGATTGGCCGTCTCGCTGGATGAAATCGCCAGACGTGCCGGCGTCGGTCCCGGAACCTTGTACCGCCACTTCCCGACCAAAGAGGCATTGATCGAAGCGGTTGTTCACCACCGCCTCATCGACCTCGTCGACCACGCCCGCTCCCTGCGATCATCGAGCGACCCGGGCGGAGCCCTCATCCAGTTCATGGACCGCCTCGTCGTCGAGGCAGCCCCGAAACGCGACCTCGTCGACGCTCTCACCAACGCGGGCGTCGAGGTCGGCGAAGCGGTCACCGCAGCGGCAGCCTCTTTGCATGCCGAGATCGGACGTCTGCTGCGCCGAGCCCAGCGTCACGGCACGATCCGCAACGACATCAGCACCTCGGAGTTGGTGGCACTGATCTCCGGCATCCTCATCGCTATCCAGCCCAGGCCCGATCGACACCCTAACCCGCACAAGATCATTGCGATCGTCCGCGATGGTCTCCGACCGACCTGAGCCCGCCAGCTCGACGTGAACCATACTGCGGCGTACGGGATGTCTCCACGAGACGAAGTGATCACGGTAGAACCGCACCGGCGCCTCCGCGTCCGCCACGTAGAAGTTGATCTGGGGGCGCTTGATGATTGACGCGGTGCGCGGCGCTCATTGATCAGCCTGCTGGACGCTGGTCAATTCCCCGAGGCCGCGTTCGATGAGCGAACGCTCGAGTCGTCGCCACGCGGGCGAGGCTTTGATCGTGTGTGAGTCGAGCAGGCCGGCTGTGGTGGCATCGACGGTGGGTTCGGGCCGCAACTGCAGCTCGGGTCGCTCGACCATCTTGTGCATGTAGGCGACGATGTCGTCGGCGAGGCGCTCGAGCCGCGGGTCGTCCGGCGGCCAGTCCTGCGCTGCATCGAAGTCTCGGTACATGTTGCGGAACGCGTCGTCGTCCAGTGCGGCGTGTTTGAGCCGTATCCACTCTTCGACACGGTCCGGCGCGTGCGCCGCGAGCAGGATCCACCCGTCGCGCTCGATGCCCACTACGCGCTCGCTGATTCCGATCTCGCGCAGCCGGGCGAGGTAGGCGACGATGCCGGGCGGCAGGGTGAGCCCGTCGCCGCTTGCGAGTTCGGCGACCCGGCGGCGATGTTGCTGCAGGCGCCGGATGTCCGCCTGCAGTTGGCGGTCGATCTGCCTTGTCGCGGCGGCGAATTCTTCCGGCTCGGCGTGCAGCAGATCCCGCACCCGGGCCAGCGGCACGCCGGCATCGGCGAGAGTCTTGATACGTATGAGGTCGACGACGGCCTGCGCGTTGTAGCGGCGATAACCGGACGCGTCGCGTTCGGGCTCGGGCAGCAGCCCACGGGCGTGGTAGTGCCGCACCGCACGGATCGTCACTCCGGCGAAGTCGGCGAGCCGGCCGATGGTGAGCATGCCGTCGATCGTCCTCTATCCGGGTCACTGGGTGGGGCGGCCGGCGAAACTCTGGGCCGGGTTGCCCACAGCGCGGCCGCGCCGCTGGAACAAGTGTCGCGCCCACGCGAATCCGACCGCGGTGATCGCGACGCACCAGACGATTGCGAGAGCGACATCGTGGCTGTGCGGAGCGCCGGCGAGCAGCCCGCGGACCGCGTCGGTGGTCGGGGTGAACGGCTGGTTGCGGGCGAACGCGGCCAGCCACCCGGGCATCGATGACGGCGGCACGAAGCCGCTGCCGAGGAAGGGCAACAGCACCAGGATCATCGGGGTGTTGCTCGCCGACTCGACACTCTTGCTCGCCAGCCCGAGCGCGACCGTCAACCAGGTCAACGCCAACCCGAACAGCACCAGGATCCCGGCGGCACCCAGCCAGTCGGCGGCCGAGGCGTTGCTGCGATAGCCGAGCAGCGCCGCGATGCCGAGCAGAGCGGCGAGAGCAAGCACGATCTGGATCATGGTGCCGACCACGTGCCCGGTCAGCACCGACGACGGCGAGATCGCCATGGTGCGGAACCGGGCCATGATCCCGCTGGTCACATCCAGCGCCACGGAAACGGCCGTGCCGAGCCCGATGCTCGCGACGGTGAACACCAAGATCGCGGGCGTGACGTAACTGAGGTAGGCGTGCCGTCCGCCGTCGATGCCGGCACCGGGCAGGCCGCGGCCGAGCGTTCCGCCGAAGACGTAGACGAACAGCAGCAGGAAGATCACCGGCATCCCGACCAGCATGATCGTCATAGAGGGGTAGCGGCGCATGCGGCGCAGATTGCGGCGCAGCATGGTCAAGCTGTCGCGGACCGGATAGTGGCGCACCGGCCTGACGACGCGGGCGGCGGCTGTATCGAACGTGGTCATCGGGCCAGCTCCTTCTCGGTCGTGGGGGCGTGCCCGGTGAGGGCGAAGAAGACGTCGTCCAGGTCGGGGGTGTGCACGGTGAGCGCAGACACCGCGTTCTCGTCAAGACGATCGAGCACGTCGCGCATCGAACGCAGACCACCGTCGCTGGGAATGCGCAGTGTCAGCGCGTCGCGGTCGCAGCTGGCGTCCGGATAGGCGGCCGCGGCCGCGGCGAGCGCCTCCGAATCGATGAAGACCACCTGCAGGTGACCGCCGCTCACGAGACGCTTCAGCTCAGCGGGCGTTCCCGCCGCGACGATCGTTCCGCCGTCGAGAAGGGCGATTTGGTCGGCGAGTTCGTCGGCCTCGTCGAGGTATTGCGTGGTGAGGAAGATCGTCGTGCCGCCGGCGGCGAGCCCACGCACGAGGTGCCAGACGTCGCGGCGACTGCGCGGGTCGAGGCCCGTCGTCGGCTCGTCGAGGAAGATCACCTCGGGGTCGCCGATCAGCGTCATCGCCAGATCGAGACGGCGCCGCATCCCGCCCGAATACGTCATCGCCGGTCTCGACGCGGCATCGGTCAGGTCGAAGCGGGTCAACAGGTCGTCGATCCGCCGGCGCGCGAGGGCCTTCGGCAGGTGGTGCAGGTCCGCCATCAGGCGCAGGTTCTCGGTACCGGTGAACAGGTCCTCGACAGCCGAGAACTGCCCGGTGACGCCGATACGTGCCCGCACCTGATCGGCCTCGGCGACGACGTCGAAGCCGGCCACCCGAACGGTGCCGGCGTCGGCCGCGATCAGGGTCGACAGGATGTGCACGGTTGTCGTCTTGCCCGACCCGTTCGGCCCGAGCAGCGCGAAGACCGTCCCAGCGGCGACATCGAGGTCGACACCATCGAGAACCCGGTGCGTCCCATAAGACTTGCGCAGACCCGCGACGGAAATCGTGGAAAATGTGTCCATGCCCGACAGCATGAAAGGCTGACCCAGCGTCAAGGTCAAGCGAAGAGGTGGGGTGCAGAATCCGAAGCCTCGGCGAGCCAACGAGGCCCAGTTGCAGGTGCTGACGTGCGTAACGTGGACAGGTGGCTGACACTCGGCGTTGCGAGCAGTGCGGAGTTGTGTTCGCGCCGCGCCGCGAGCATGCCCGGTTCTGCTCTGTTCGGTGTCGAGTCGCATGGAACCGCAAGGGCAAGGGTGATCCGGCGGTCGAGGCGAGTGCGCTGCGGTGGTCGATCACCGCGATGAGGGATATGGCAGCGGGCCTTTCCCAGGTGCGGGCATCGGACCGGCCGCGAGCGTTCGCGGCGATCAGTGAAACGGTGTGGGGCGTGACGATTGTCGACGCCGCCATGGTGCGCGATCACCTGCGCGTGTACGACGACGTGCTGGCAGAGCAGGCGCCTGCGCAACGCCGGGCGATCGAGGAGACCTTGGCCGGATTGCGCTTTGTGCGGAACCAGATCGGCCATGGAGTCGATCTTGCCGAGTTCGTCGAACCCGGCGCACCTGGCGAAAGCGGAGCGCCACTCACGGGCTGGACCTGGAAGTCAGTGCCGCGACCGGCGCTTGCCTCGCTCGCACCGCGGGCGCAGGCATGGGAGACGACTCGGTATCAGGCCTACCAGACTCGGCTGGCGGGACACACCATCGGGGAGATCTTCGAGCGGGCCGTGGCGTTCCTGAACCTGACCGCGGCGAAGGCAGCGTCAACCCCGGACAACAGCGGGCACGCCGCGCGGTGAGGTCCACGGCGGTGGCGCAGCATGCACCGGGTCCGGATGGTCAGCTGGCTGCTGCTTCATCGCTGAGGCGGAGCGGTTCGGGTAGTGGATCGGCCGCGTTCAGTGGTGGGGCTGGTGTGGCGGGTGCTAGTGGCTCCGCCGTTTGCGCCGATGCCGGGCGGTGTGGCTGGCCCAGTTGGTTCGGTGCGGGCCGGTTGGGTTATCTGTTCCAGGCTGACTCCGGAGGTCTCGGGCAGGACCCGGGTCAGCGCGAAGCCCAGCCCGGACACCGCGGCGGTGAGCAGCAGCGTGCCGCGGTTGTCGCGGTTATGGGGAGCAGCCCGCATGGTCGCGTTCATGACGTTGTCCACCAGGACATGTCGCGCAGGCCTGAGAGCCACGAGCGAACCGGGCTGAACCACGAACGAGGTCTCTAGAATCAGCGGTCATGGTGAGCGTCCTGTTCGCCTTTGCCGCAGCCCTCACCAGCGCTCTCAACGTTGTCACCCAGCACGTGGCCAGCACCTCAGCGCCGGGCAAGGACCGGGGTCGGCGCTTGGCGCTGTACCTGATCCGAAACCCGCTCTGGCTGTTCGGCGTCGTCGCGATGATCGGCAGCTTCGTGTTCCAAGCGCTCGCGCTGTACAACGGGCGGCTCTCCGTGGTGCAGTCGATCCTGGTCACCGAGCTGGTGTTCTCGCTGGTCGTCGGGGCGCTGTGGTTGCGGCGTCACGTGATGCCGGCCGCTTGGGTCTCTGCGTCGGTGACGTCCGCCGGGCTTGCCGTCTTCTTGATCATGGCCGAACCGCAGGGCGGCCACCCGGGGGCGACCGCGCAAGCCTGGCTGCCGGCGCTGCTCACCTGCGGCGGCCTCGCAGCGCTATTTGCCGCCCTGGCCAGCCGGGGAACGCCGGTCAGACGCGCCGCGCTGTACGCCACGGCGTCGGGGATCGTGTGGGCCGCGCTGGCGACTTTCCTGAAGTCGGCAACGGACGTGCTCGCCGCGGACGGTGCGCCTGCGGTCCTGGTGCACGGGGCGGTCTACGGCGTGGTGGTCGCTGGAATCGTCGGCACGGTGCTGACCCAGGCCGCGCTGCACTACGGCCCGCTCGCCGTCTCTCAACCGTTCATGGTGATCGTCAATCCCTTCGTCAGCATCCTCCTGGGCGTCTGGTTGTACGGCGAGCACTTCGTCGGCGGGCCGCTACAGATCGGCCTTGGTGCCTTCGGCTTCGCGGCGATGGTCGTCGGCGTGGTGTTCCTGGCCAAGACGGCACCCTCGTTCGAGGCGGCGCCCGTCGCACCAGCCGCGTCGACAACCTGAGTCTCGAGCGCCGCCACCAGTACGCTGCCGGTGTTCAGCCGGGTAGGTGATTGCTTGCCACCCCCAGCGATTGCATCGCTGAATCCCGTCGCACGTACGCAGGGCAAGGCCCGAGAGACAACAGAGGCTGGCACGCTTGGCCCGATCGATCGAAAGGGGGACGCGGAATTTCACCCAGACGGCGGGACTTCGCAGAGCTTGCGGCCGGATTGGGGTGGCGTGTCGAGCACGCCCCTCCGGCCGAAACAGGCAGAACGTGGTGTTGTCATTGGATGATCGACTCCGGGGCCGCCCCGGGCGCGAGGGGCGAAGGCGAAATGTTCCGATGACGATGAACCAGTACTGCTGCGCCGGCGTGGACGCCTCGGCGCCACGGTCAAGCTGGTAGACGGGTGGCGCGGCGATGACGATTGACCTGATCCTGATCGCGCTCGCCATCGCCCTGGACCCGTTGCCTCTCACCGCGTTCATCCTTGTCCTGAGCGCAGCGGGTGGCACCCGAAAGGGCGCCGGTTTTCTTGGTGGCTGGACCATCTCGCTCGTCGGAATCGTGGTGCTGACTCTGGTGTTGACCGGTGGCAAACCGCCGCAGTCGAACACCATCCCGTCCACGGGCGCACTGGTTGTCAGGATCGCGGTCGGCGTGTGGTTACTCGTCATCGGGTGGTCGCGCCATCGCACCAGTGGACGACCACGTCCGACGCCACGATGGATGTCCCGGCTCGATCGGCTCAACCTTGTTTCCGCAGCAGTGCTGGCGTTCTTGCTGCAACCCTGGGGGCTGATCGCAGCCGGCGCGGCGACGGTCACTCAGGCGGATCTGTCCAAGACGTCCTCGGTGGTGGCGATCGTCGTCTACTGCCTGATCGCGACGCTGGGATATGCCGTCATGGAGGTATACGCGATCGTCTCGCCGGAAGCGACCAGGTCGCGGCTGAGTAATCTGCGCAAGTGGCTCGACGCACATCGCGACCCGATGATCGTCGCGTTGTCGCTCATCGTCGGGGGCTGGCTGATCGGCAAGAGCGCCTACCTGCTCGCGTCATGACACGTCTCCCGCTTCGGCTCACGGGGCGTCCCTGAAGTCATCCCGTTCGCGCGGCTGGGGCCGTTGTGGGGGCGGTGTCGGCGAGTTCGACGAGCAGCAGCCATGCGGCCCGGAGAAAACACGCGGCGCCGAGGAAGGTGCCACCGTTGGCGATGCTGGCTGAGAGCAGTTCATCCGTTGCCGGGCGGACGAATGCGGCGATTGCCGAGGCCATGAAGAAGATCGATCCGATCATGTTGAGCCATACGATGCGCCACGGGATCTCGGCCCAGCGCCAGCGGCGACCATCAGGCGCGCGCACTTCCTCGATTGTGAGCCAGCTCGCGATGAGGAAGCAGATCGAGCCGAAGAAGTCCGGCGACCACACGCGCAGATTTTGCTGGTGCACGGTGAATCCCGTGTTCAACGACTCGAAGGTCGTTACGTTGAAGAACAGCGTGCCGGCTAGTTGCACAGCCGCCGCCCACCAGCCGATGCCGCGCGGCGTCGTCCCGATCCATCGGTGGACTGACAGCTGCTCACCGGTTCCGCGTGCGTTGATCGCTTGCACGTACTGGAGATAACCCGCGCTGGTGAAGAAGAGCGAGCCGACGAAGTAGATGCCGGCGATGATCTTCGCGGACACCACTGAGGACAGCGCCGGCACTGAACCGACGACAAAGCAGGCCGATCCGAGAATGAAAAGGGCCCCTACCCACCAACCGATCTCGTGCGGGGCCCAAATGATGGCCTGGGGCCGTGGCGAACTGGCTTGGTCCACTGAGCCCACTGACCCCGTCGCAGCTTCGACCGGCGCAGGACCGCGCCCTTTGCGGTGTCGTCGTGCGGTGAACTCGACGACCTGCCCGTCCGGTCGGCGGGCCAGTTCGCGGACGACGAATGGACCCCATCGCTGCGAGCTGATGCGAACCCAGCCGTCCGGCAGTTCCCACGTCGAGGTCGCTCGCATCGCAACCTCCCCGTCGGCGCCCGAATCGACGGGTACGTCCGCGGACGCCGAGCCGTGACTGGTGACGGGCTCATCCTGTCAGGACGAAGTGTCTTCGCGCGATCCTCTCCCCGGGCCGACCTACTCGAGCGAACGGCGGGCGATGCTGGTGGGAGTGCGGCCGAATAGCCAGGCCCCGGCGATGGCGGCCACCGGTAGCCCGAGGATGAGGACTGCCAGGTCGGCGTACGGGGGCGGGTTGAGGTAGCTGACGTCGTGCCAGTGCCAAGCGATCAGTGCGAGGTAGGCCGCGGCGGTGCCGAGGATTCCGCCCAGCAGTGCCAAGGCTCCGGCCGAGGCCGCGTTGAGCGTGCGGCGGGTGGCGCTGCTCGCGCCGGTCGCGGTGAGCGTTCGCAGGTCCGCGGCGGTCTCGCTGCGGATCAGCCCGACGGTCATGGCCAGCACGCCAAGTGCCACCAGCACGCCGGCCAGCGTCGAGTAGTCGCGCAGGTGCTGGAGGCTGCGGTCCGGACCGGTCCGGGTCTCGATGGTGATCCCGGCGGCGGCGGCGCGATTTCGGGCGTTGGTGATCTGCGCCGAGGTGATCGGTTGGTTGGCCTGGACCAACCAACCGATCGGTTCGGCGGTGTAGTCGTTGGCAGTCATTGCCTTCGGGGTGATCAGCGTGTTGGGCGCCGACGTGTAGTTCGGCAGCAGCGCGGACACCTGCACCGTGGCGGATCGGAAATCCCCCTTGAACCCGGTTCCGAGCTCGATCCGGCCCAGGTCGCGGCGCGCGCTGACGATGTCACTGCCCGCGCCGATGTCACGTGCCGGTATCCGGTACAGGTTGAGCACAGCCGGGGTCGCCACGTAGGGGGTCGCGACCTCGTTCCAGCCCTTGCCACGCCCCGGAACGCTGATCGGGTGGACCAAGGTCGCCTGGCGCGCGTCGGGTGGCGCCCCGGCCGGCACGGGCGAGTTCAGGTCGACGGCACTGTCCAGTTCGACGACGGTGCCACTCCCGACCGCCTGCGCGATCACGTCGGCCGTTGACCGGGCGCGCGTGACCACCGCTGGATCGGGCACGGCCGGCGTGGCCGAGCCGCCTCCGGCTGGCGCGACGCTCAGCCCGGGACCGCCGTGGTCGTTGGGGTTGGCGAGCCAGACGATGAGCTGGTTGGTCGGAAGGTTCCCGCCGGTAAGGGTGTGGTCGTGAGCCTGCTGCGCCGCGGCGGTGACGGCGATCGTGGCGGCGATTCCGACCGCGAGACTGGCCGCGGCCAGCGCCGCACCGGAGCGGGCTTGGTAGCGAGTCAGGTCGCGCAGCGCAAGGCGTATCGCGACCGGCGCACGACCAGCGAACGCTGCCAGTGCCCGAATCCCGAGTGGGGCAAGCAGCAGCATGCCCGCCGTGATCGCCAGGATGCCGGCCACGATCAGCACCGTGTGCACTGTGTGGGCGAGGACCAGCGCGACGAACCCCGCCGTCGCGAGCACCGTGCCAAGAAGGGCGAAGCGGTGAGCGGGCCGCGGCGCAGCGGGGCGGCCGGACAGCGCCGCGACGATGGGGAGTTTGGCTGCCGCGCGGGCTGGCCACCACGAGGCGGCGAGCGCGGTCAGGATGGCCAGGACGGCGCCGGCGAGCACCGCCCACCAGGGCAGTGCGAACGGGTCGTATCGATGACCGACGACTCCCTCGAAGGCGGGTGTCAGCGCGAGCCACACCACCAGGCCGAGCCCCGTGCCGACGAGCGCGCCGACGGTGCCGACAGCCAGCCCGTTGGCCGACATGACCCGCCGCACCTGCCGGTCGGTGGCACCGATAGCGCCGATCATCCCAAGAGCACGCAACCGGCGTTGCGCTATCACGGTGAATCCGGCCACCGACAGCAGGCCGATGAAGGTAAGCCCGATAGTGGCGAGCAGCAGGACCCCGAGCGCCTGGTTGCGTTTCCACTGCGCCATGTCGGTGCCGGACGACATGATGCCCTCGTCCGTCCCGGCGGGTGGGTGGAAGGACATCACCGCGGTGCCACTGGCGTTGAGGAGCAGGCTCACGCTGGACGGGCTACTGATCTGGCCGGGCGCAACCAGCCCGAATGCGTCCTGCAGATCCTTGGGGTTCTCGACGATGCCGACCACCTGCAGGGTCCGCCCGTTCACCGACCAGGACGAGCCGATCTTGAGAGTGAACGTCGTCGCGACCGTCGCCGTGACCGCTGCCTGGGCAGGTCCCCTCGGGTAGCTGCCGGAGACCAGGCGCAGCATCGGCTTGCTGAACGCGCCATGCGGATCCTGGGCACGCAGGTCGACCGGGGTGACCGACCCCGGCACCGGCACGGCCTCATGCGTAATCGCTTCGACGGTGCCGAATCGCTGCCGCGCAGCGGCTACGTCCACAGCGACGCCGTTCGGCCCTGGATTGGTGATGTTGAGACGCGCGGTGGCTGTTCCGAACAAGCCCTGGGCGGTGTTCGTCACGTTGACGACGAGCCCGAGCCCGACGGTGGTGGCCGCGACCGCAACCGTCAGCAGGCTGAGGATGAGTACCTGCTGGCGCCACTCGCGGCGAAGCAACCGCCAGGCCCAGCGACGTATCGCGCGACGGGCGGGTCCCCCGCCCCGTGCCGGTGACGGCGTGACGATCAGGGGCGGCGGGGCAAGTGTGGTGCTCATTCTCATCGGGCCGGGTCTGCGTCGAGAAGCGACTCCGGTCCCGCCGCTCGGGCGGTTTGATCGACGATCCGCCCGTCGCGCAGGAACACCACCCGATCGGCCCACGACGCCAGCTGGGCGTCGTGAGTGACGACGACACCCGCGACGCCGCCCTCGCACGTCTCGCGGACCAGGCGCATCACCGCCTCGCCGTTGACCGAGTCCAAGGCGCCGGACGGTTCGTCGGCCAGCAGCAGGTGCCGCTCGCCGACGACCGCGCGGGCGATAGCCACCCGCTGGCGCTCGCCACCGGACAGGTCGTCGGGGAACCGGTCGGCTCGCTCGGCCAGCCCGAGTCGGTCCAGGGCGGTCAATGCTGCTGCGCGGGCGGTGCGCACCGCGACACCGTCCAGCTCCAATGGCAGCGACACGTTCTCGGCCGCGGTCAGCCCGGCGAGCAGATTGAAGTCCTGAAAGACGTAGCCGATCGCGCGGCGACGCAGCGCAGCCCGCTGGCCACGGGACAGCTGCGACAAAGGCACGCCGCCCACCGTCACCTCCCCGTCGGTGGGCTCCTCCAAGCTGCCGGCGATAGTGAGCAGAGTGCTCTTGCCGGAGCCGCTTGGTCCCATCACGGCGACCAGCTCACCTGGTTCGACCGTCAGATCCACCTCGAGTAGCGCACGCACCTCGGTGGCGCCGGTGCCGTAGACCTTGCTGACATTCGTCAGTTGCAGCGCGCTCATCGGCGCACCTCCGCCTTTCGTTTCGGACTCGGGTCAGGCAGCGCCGATGGGGCGACGGGCGTCTGCGGGGTACCGGTACGGCGCAGCCGGGCATCGGCGGCATCCAGCCAGCGGATCACCGAGTCGAGACGGAACAGCTCAGCGTCCACCACCAACGACAGGCTCAGCGCATCCGCCCCGGCGTCCCGCTTGACCCGCGTCCATTCCTGCATCAATTCGACAACGTGGCGCCGATGCGCCTGGATCACATCGCGGACCTTCAGGCCCGGGACCCGGATCGCGACCAGAACCTTGATGACCAGCTCGTCGCGAGGCGGAGAACTCAGATCCGGCGGAGTGCGCAGCCACGCGTCCAACTCGGCGGCGCCGTCGGTGGTGATGCGAAACGACTTCTGCGGGCCGGGCTCGTCTTCGCCGTCGGACTCGATCAAGCCGTCACGCTCGAGCCGCTGCAACGTCGTGTACACCTGCCCGACGTTGAGCGGCCACACCTCACCTGTGCGCTGCTCGAACTCGTCCCGTAACTGCAGCCCGTACTTGGGACCCTCGCTCAACAACGCCAACAACGCGTGCCTGATGCTCATTCGCTGTCAGCTCCTCGACCTGGTTATACCCGGTATATATACCAGGTATAGAGGCGCGGCACAACGGTTCGAGGACGGCAGCAGCCCGTAACGCATCTCGGCGGGGGCCCGGGAATGGTGGACGGATTCCGGCTCTAGCGAATCGTTGCAAGCGTCGTCGGTGGCCCGCGAAGGTCGTTCCCGACCACCCGGCTAGAGGAGGATGCGATGCGAGTGGCGATGTCCCGCGTCTTGATCGCCGTGGCGGCCCTGACCGCTGCGTTCCTGGTGTCGGCAACCAGCCCGGCGCGTGCCGATCACCGTCCGCTCACGAGGTACCAAATCACGCAGCTCGGTTCACTCGGCGGCCCGATCAGCCAGGGCAGCAGTATCAACAACCGCGGCGCGATCGCGGGGTTCTCGTACCTGCCCGGTGCGGCGGCGATGCACGCGACGGTCTGGCGTGACGGCAGGGTCATCGATCTGGGCACACTGGGCGGACCGAACAGCGCGGTGCTCTGGCCGGTGAAGAGTTCCGGTGTCGTCGTCGGTGTTTCCGAGACTGGGCAACCGAACCCTCGGGGCGAGGACTGGAGTTGCTCCGCCTTCTTCCCGACCGCACCGACGCATCAAGACTGCGTCGGCTTCGTATGGAAGCACGGGCACATGACTCCGCTTCCGACCCTCGGTGGTGACAACGGTTTTGCCACCGGAGCCGATGAGCGCGGCGATGTTGTCGGATGGGCCGAGAACAAGGTCGAGGACTCGACGTGCAACGCGCCGCAGGTATTGCAGTTCCGCGCCGTCCGCTGGGACGCGCACAGCAGTTATGCCCCGCATGAGCTCGCTCCGCTGCCGGGCGACACTGCGAGTGCGGCCACCGCGATCAACAACCGAGGCACGGCCGTGGGCATCTCGGGCATCTGCTCGAACGCCGTCGGTGGGTTCAGCGCGGAACACGCCATCATGTGGGACGCGAGCGGCACACCCACCGATCTGGGGACGCTCGGCGGCGCGGCCTGGAACACGCCGATGGCCATCAACTCGCACGGCGACGTCACAGGCTTCGCGAACGTGCCCGGCGGGGCAACACCGGGCAGCTTCTTCCCGCACGCATTCCTGTGGACGCCCGAGAACGGCATCCGCGACCTCGGCACCCTGGGTGGCGACGACGTGCTCAGCGAGGGACTGGGCATGAACGACCGCGGTCAGGTGGTCGGGCTGTCGTGCACCGCCCATTTCGCCAGCTGCCGCGCCTTCATCTGGGCGGGCGGTGTCATGACCGACCTCAACCAGCTCGTCGACGGCCCAGGCTCCAGCGAGTTCGTCGCCGCCAATGACATCAACAACGCCGGAGCGATCACCGGCCAGGGCGTCGACCAGTCCGGAGATCTGGTGGCGTTCGCCGGCAAGCCGGTAAGGCGCTAGCGGAAGTTACGCGAGGCTCGACGCCTCGGGGGCGCCGCTGGCCGCGATGATGCTCGTGGCCAGCGGAGTGCGCTGGTAGAGCACCCGGCGGCCGGCCCGCCACGAGGTGACCAGCCCGGACCGACGCAGCACCGACAGGTGGCCATTGACTGCCGGCGCGCTCTGACCCAACTCGCGGGCCACGTCGGTCGTCGCCTTCGGCAGGCCCACGCTGAGCAGGATCGCCGCCCGGCTGCGCCCGAGCAACGCGCCCAGGGCGTCATCGTCGGCAGGCTCGTCCGGCGTCGTCGGCCACAGCTCGCCGATACCCCGCGGCCCGTAGGTGATGGTGGGTGCCGCGCCCGCGCCGGCGTCGACCATCACGTGGGGCCAGGCGAAGACGCACGGAACCAACAGCAAGCCCACGCCACTCAGGTCGTGGTCGCCCGGCCGCGTGCTCATGACGTGGATCGCGTGCTCGGCAAGCTCGAGTTCCGGGTGCAGATCGGCCAGCAACGCCTCGATGCCCCCCTTGGCCAACCGTGCTGCCCGGTAGGCGACATCGGCGTCGAGCACCGCGCGGATCTGGCGCCAATACGGCTCGATGGCAAGTGTCCAGTACTGCCACAGTGCGTCTGCGATGCGTTGCCCGCCGCCGGCGATCGCGCGAAGGGCTGCAGGCGGCGTCTCACCACGCCACACACCGTCGAGGTCGGCGCGCAACTGCTCCGCGGGGCAGTTCGCAACCGCCTGCAATTGCTGCTCGATGGTGGTCGAGGGCTCGCGGGCGCCGGAGAGCAGGAAGCTCGCGACATGGGGCCGCGGCGCGGGGACGATCGCTCGCATCAGGCTCATATCCGCCTGGTCGAGCCTGCTCCGGGTCATCTCGAACCAGGCACGGTGCAGCACCGGAACCGTCCCGGAGTTCAGCACGTAAATGCTCTCGGCGACCTCGGCCAACGGCGAATACGCGAACCGCATCCGTTGCAGGTCGGTCGAGCTCATCCGCAGCCGGATCACGAACCCAACCTAGACAGCTCGTCAGCCAGAGCCCAGACGCAGGCATGGTCGTTGCGCGCGCTGAGGGCAACCAGGTCAGCTCGACGATCCACGCCGGACAGCGTGGCCGCAGCAGGTGAGCAACCACAACGATTCGTCCCTGCCGGAATGGTGGACCAGGCAGAACGGTGCCCACGTAGCGGCTAGGCCGACGGCGTACTTGCCGGCCGACGGTTCGCGCCGAGCCCAGCGCGCAGCAGCTCGGCCACCTCGGCTGCGCGGCCGCCGAGGGCGCGCACGGCGGATGGCTCGGGCTGCACGCCGAGCGAGTTGAGGGTCATCGCCAGCATTTCGTAGTGCCCGACGAGGAAGCAGACCTCGATGAGCTCGGTGTCGCGCAACTCGGCCGCCAGCAACGCCCAGGTGGCGTCGGAGATGACGCGGTCGCCGTGGAGTTCGTCGGCCGCTGCGAGCAGATGGCGTTGACGGGCCGACGTTTGCTCGCCGGCGCAGCGCTCGGGGATCGCGTCGACGACGCCCCGGCTGAGCCCGTGGGACACAGCGAGGCCCGCGTGCTGGACCCACTCGTACCAGCAGCCACAGTTCCACGCGGTGCGCAGGATCAGCAGCTCGGCATCACGCCGGGGCAGGTCGCCACGTAGCAGCAGGAGGTCGCCGAGCGGCAGCCAGCGCCGCAACAACCGGCGGTGGCGTGCCAATGTCGTGAAGATGCGGTGCGGCTCGGTGTGGGTGGATCGTCCGGCAAGTGTTGCCACGACAGTGGCAAGGGGCGGTCGTCGCGCGGGCGGTATCCGCACGGCGGGATTGTCGCTCTCCATGGCTAACGACCCTGACACCTGCTCCGGCTTGCCGAAAGAGCCAAAGGTCCGCACGGATGCTATTGAGAGAGACCTTCTACCCTGGCGCATCGGCCTGTTCCGTCGCACGGTTAGTGGTGGAGGTCGAGGGCGATGGAGAAGCAGTGGCTGATGCTGGAAACGTCGCCCGATGCGGTGCGGGCACCGTATTGTGCGCGGATAGCGAGCGCTGGCCGGCACCTGCCGACCACCCACATGACGACCGACGAGCTGATGGCGTCCACGCGGCACCATACGCACATCGACCTTGAGCGACTTACCGGAATCCGCGAAAGACGAGTGTCGGCCGGTGCGGACGACTCCTACTCACTTGCCGTCGCTGCGGCACTCGATTGCCTCCGCCGGTCCGGTCGGCCTGCCGACTCGCTCGAAGTGGTGATCAACTGCAGCATCACCAAGTACCACGACGGACTCAAGCAGTGGCTCGAGCCGACGATGAGTGGCGCGGTCGCCGAGGCAATCGGCGCGACGGGCGCGATGACGTTCGACCTGTCCAACGCCTGTGCCGGGATGCTGTCGGGCGTCATGGTGCTCAACAACTGGATCCGCCAGGGAATGGTCGAGCGCGGCATGGTCGTCAGTGGCGAGTACATCTCCCAACTCGGCCAGAACGCCGCGCACCATGTGCGCACCGTCATGAGCCGCGAGCTGGCTTCGCTGACTCTCGGAGACGCCGGAGCGGCCCTTGTGCTCGAGCGGGCCCCCGACGGAGTCAAGGGAATCAGCCTTGCCGGCTTCACGACAGTGGCGGATCACAGCCGGCTGTGTCTCGCCTACAACGTGAACGGCGACCCGGGCGCTCGGATGTTCACCCAGGCGCGAGCGATCCACCGGACAGCGATCGCCGACCTGCCGCCGCTTCTGCAAGAGGCGCTGGACTCGGCCGGTCTCGCGTTCGGCGACCTCGACCGGGTGATCGTCCACCAGACCTCGGCCCGCGCCATCAAGAAGGGCATGGCCGAGCTCACCGAGACTCTCGGGAGCGCGCCGCGCCACAACGCGGTGATCACCGTCGACCACTACGGCAACACGGCGTCCACCACGCACACGGTCGCGCTCATCGACGAGATCGAAGCCGGCCGGATCAAGCCCGGCGAAACCGTGGCGCTCATCGCCCTGGCATCGGGTTTGGAGATCGGCATCATCCTGTTCACCGTCGACGAGGGGTTGCTGGCCGGCTATGGGCACAATCATTGACCACGCGAGTCTCACCCATGCGCCATGGCGTTCCCGGCACAGCGCACTACGGGTAGCAGTCGCTACAGCGAAGACGTGTCTCGACGAGGTCGGCTGTCCGCCGACCGACCTGGACCTGCTCATCAATGCCGGGATCTACCGCGACCGCAACCTCGGCGAACCTGCGCTCGCGGCGATGATCCAGGAGGACGTCGGCGCCAATCCCGAGGATCCGCACGCAGGCAGACACGGGACGTTCTCGTTCGACATTGCCAACGGCGTCTGCGGTCCACTCACCGCTCTGCGGGTGGTCGACGGCTTCCTGCGCACGGGCGCGATCCGCCGCGCCCTCGTGGTAGCCAGCGACGCCGATCCGGGCCACCACATCGCACACGACTTCCCCTTCGCCGCCGCGGGCGGCGCGCTGCTGTGCAGCTGGACGGACGACGAGGTCGGGCTCGGATCGTTCCACTGGGCCAACTTCCCGGGCGGCGGTGACTTGTTCCGCTCGACCGTCACCTACCACGACAGACGGAACCGGCTCGAGATCGCCGCTTCCGACGCCATCGACGACGTATTCGCCGCGGCGGCCGCCAAGGTGGCCTTGGAGTGCCTTGACAATGCGTCAACCGACCTGGCCGCCGTCGACCTCGTCCTTGCCGCACCGGCGCACCCCGCCTTCGCGGAAAGCCTGGCGTCCCATCTCTGTGTTCCCGTCGAGCACGTCGTAGTCGGTCAGGACGAGCGAATCCACACTGCCGCCCTCGTCGCCGCCTTCCACGGCGCGGCGACCGCCGGCCGCCTACGTCCAGGCAGCACCGTTCTGCTCCTCGCGGTGGGTGCCGGCGTGACCGCCGGAGCGGCTCTCTACCGTGTGCCCGGTTAATGTGGTGCGCCATCAATTCGTGCGATGAGTCGGCCCGGTCCATCGCATCAGTAACAATTCTTTGAACCACTCGGCTGACTCTGGTTGTTGGTGTTGGCGGTTGCAATCTGAGTGGTGACGTGTCGCCGGGGTGCTGACTCTCGGGCTTGTTCGCCGCGTGGCCTCGCGCGCCCGGCCCTCTTGCGTGCGCTGCCGTCTTGCGTGCCTGCCGCCTTGCGGGCCTCCCGTCTTGCGTGCCTCCCGTCTTGCGTGTCCTCCCGTCTTGCGTGCCTGCCGTCTTGCGCGTCCTGTCGTCTTGCGTGCCTGCCGTCTTACGCACCCTGCCGCCTTGCGTGCCTGCCGTCTTACGCGCCCTGCCGCCTTGCGACGGTGCCGTCTTATGCGCGCTGATTCCTCTCGCGCCTGTCGCCTCGCTCGCGTCGAAAGGTCCTACCAGATAGGGTGATTCTAGTTGGACGGGTTGTGCGATGATCAGATAGACTCGCACGCATGTTCGAGGTCGACGAGTGGCAGCCGCCCACCGGGCCGCCGCCGTTGACTCCCGCGGAGATCACCGAGGACCCGGATCAGGCCGCGGCGTGGCTCGCTGGGCAGGCGCCTGGTCCGGACGCGATTGGGGCGTTGTCGGTGCTCGACCCGGCTGGGTTGTCGCCTGGTGGGCGGGTCGATGTGCTGGTCGCGTTGGAGCGGCACCTGGCGTGGCTTTCCGGGATGCAGCAGCGGGTACTGGCCGCAATGGCCGCTGATGACACATCCGAGGATCGGTGGGTGCGTGAAGAGGTCGGCTGTGCGCTGCGGCTGTCGGCGGTGACCGCGCAACGGCGCCTCGCCGTCGCCGAAACCTTGACCGGGACGTTGGCGGCGACGGGGCGGGCGTTACGCCGGGGCCGGATCAGCTACCTGCACGCGATGACCCTCGCCGAAGCCACCTACGGGCTCGATGCTGAGACCGCGGTCGCGGTGCAGGCGCGGGTGCTGCGCCGCGCGAACGGGCAGACGCTGGCCGAGTTCAAACGCTCGCTTCGCCGCGCGGTACACGCGCTGGACCCGGCCCGGGTCGAACAACAACGCGCCCAGGCCATGACCGAACGCCGCGTGTGCGTGACTCCCCGGGATGATGGCATGGCCGAACTGTGGGCACTACTCCCAGCCGAGGGTGCTGCCGCGGTCATGGCCGCGGTCGACTGCCTGGCCTCGGTCACCTCCGGCACCGATCCGCGTACGACGGATCAGCGCCGCGCCGACGCCCTGGTCGACTTAGGCGTGGCAGCGTTGCACGATCCGCTGCTGCCGAAGGCACAGGGGATGCGCCCCGCTGTTCACGTGACCGTCGCGCTGTCGACCCTGCTCGGCCTCGATGAGCAGCCCGGCGAGCTGGCTGGCCACGGGCCGATTCCGGCGAGCGTGGCCCGCCGCCTGGCCGCCGACCACACCGGCACCTGGCGACGCCTACTCACCGACCCCGCCACCGGGCACCTGCTCGACTACGGACACACCACCTACCGACCCCCGAAAGACCTCACCGACTACGTCATCGCCCGCGACCAAACCTGCACCTTCCCCGGATGCTCACGCAACGCCGCCCGCTGCGACATCGACCACCGCATCCCCCACACCAAAGGCGGAAACACCAACCCCGAAAACCTGCAACCACTCTGCAAACGCCACCACCGACTCAAACACGAGACCGGCTGGAAGCTGGCCAGAACCACCAACGGCAGCTATCGCTGGACCAGCCCCACCACCCACCACTACGAGACACGACCACGCCACCTACCCCGCGACACCAGCCCAAGCCACACCGCCGAAGCCGACCCGGACCCACCCCCCTTCTGACCGAGCTTCCCGAGTAGCGGCGTCCTCGAGCCGACGGTTGATCTTGAGTCTTCGCGGGCATGTTGTGCTGCCCCGCCCCCAAGCGCAGAAAGCACGTCCATCATTCGACGCGCCGCTCCCCGCACGCCGCGCACTGTTCGCCCGCTTGCTCGCACAACGAACCGGATTAGTGGCCCACCACCCGCTGAGCAGCGCATTGTTCGGCGCCCTCTACGTGGTCACGGCCGTTAGGGCCTGTCCCTGGTTCGTCGGGGGTTGGGGGCTTCAGGCAGGCGAACTGGCCGCTATGACGAATGGTCAGGTCGGCCGGCTGCGGCCAGCGGTGCGGATTCGCATGATCAGCCGGTATCGCAACGAGTTCTTGGTCGGGTCCGGAGGCGTGGCACGGCAGCCATGATGTTCGAACAGCCCTGGTTACCCCGGACGACTTCGCTGACCCGACAACCTCGCCGGAAAGATCACCGCATTCGAAGCACGGGTACAACGACGCGGCACGACCGTTCGACAGCGCGGGCGCGACGACCGGAACCGGCTCATCGAGCGGGTAGCAGGATGACCCCCGACGAACTAACGGGCGTGCCCATTAGAGGATCTCGGCCAATGCTGCCAGGGTTTCGCGGCTGGTGTACTGCGGGCGCCATCCCAACAGGTCCTTGGCACGGCTGGTGTCCATGACGACCGAGCTGCGGGCGACGTGGATCCACTCGGCGGCAGCCGGCAGCATCGGCAGCCTGGCGACGACGCGCGACGCGGCAACAGCCGCTGCACGCGGTACTCGGATCGACCGTGTGCCGGTCGCCTCGGCCACTTCGCGCATCGACAACTCACCGTCGCCGGCCAGGTTGTAGGCACCGGGTCCACCGGCACCTGTCACCGCGAGCGCGATCGCGGCCGCAACGTCGTCATGGTGGACGAGCTGCATCGCGACACCAGGGTCGGGCATCAACGGCAGCATGCCCTCGATCAGGCCGGTGACTGGCCGCAGGACGGCAGGCAGCGCTTCGCGGAACCGGCGCCACGGCATCGAATCGGCCAGCGCGGTCGCCTTCGGCCCGGCGACGATGCACGGGCGCAGGACGTAGACCGCCAGCCGCGACCCGTCGGTGGTGGTCCGCAGCAGCGCCTCGCACTCCGCCTTTTGCTCGGAGTAGTAATGCTCCTTCGAACCCCGTGTGGGCACATCCTCGGTCAACGGGACGGGATTGTCCGAGTGGTACCCGTACGCCGCCACGGACGAGGTGTAGACGAGCCGCAACGGACGCTGTGCCGATGCGGTCGCCTCGAATACGTTGCGGCTGCCTTGCAGGTTGACCTGGCGGCTCTGCGCCCGCGAACCCATGATCAGGTACGCGAGGTGGACCACGACGTCCGCGTCGGCGACCAATGCACCGACCGAACGGCGATCTTGGATGTCGCCCCGGTGGTACTCGGTCTTCGTCCATCCGCGCAAAGCCGGATCGAACGGGCGGCGGGCCATCCCGACAATGCGGGTGACGGCGGACTCGCGCTCCAGTGCATCGACCGCGGAGATCCCTATCTCACCGGTCGGCCCGGTAACGGCGACGGTGAGCCCGATGACGACCTCCTGAGATACGTGCGGACGCGGTTGGTCGCAACTCTCGTGCATCCGACCCGGAACGTCCATTCTCCGCTGTAGAGGACGGATGGCCCTAGCGGAGCCGACCGATGAGGTCGAACCTTCGAGCATGTGGTGGCTGGCACGCGGCGAAGAGCACCTGCCTGGCGACAGCGCGTGGCTGTCGCAGGGCGAAGCGGACTACGTCAACACCAAGCGCTTCACCAAACGTCGCACCGAGTTCCTCGTCGCGCGCTGGGCGGCCAAGCACGCGCTGGGGCAGGTCCTCTCGACGCCGATGACGCTTGCGGGCCTGCGCCGCATCGAGGTGCGGCACGCCGCGAGCGGGGCGCCGGTGGCATGCCTCGACGGTGAGCCGGTCGACCTGCAGATCTCCCTTACCGACCGGGCGGGCTGGGCGGTATGCCTCGTCGGCAGCGGGACGAGCCGGCTGGGTTGCGACCTGGAACTCGTCGAGCCACGCAGCGACAGCTTCGTCCGCGACTATCTGACCGCGGCCGAGCGCCGCTACGTCGACTCCGCGACGGACGAGACCGCCAGGAATCTCGCCGCGAACTTGATGTGGTCGGCGAAGGAGAGCGGGCTGAAGGTGCTCACGACGGGCCTGCGCCGTGACACCCGGTCCGTCGAGGTCACTGCGACGAGCTCGGCCGACGCATGGGCGCAGTTGACCGTTCGCACCGTCGAAGGGCGAGAGTTTCCCGGATGGTGGCGCCGGTTCGGCGAGTTCATCCTCACGGTTGCGGCGGAAGAGGCGCTACCTGCCCCTACAGCGCTGGAAGAGCCACCTCTGCTGGATCAGGCGCAGCCGACGCACAGCTGGGTGCAGCGACCGACGCGGTAGCACCGCTGTTCGCCATCCCGCGCTCGAGCGCATCGATGACGTAAGGCCGCAGGTCGGCTGCGCGGATGATCTTGTCGACCGAACCCACGGCGAGTGCCCGTTGGATGTTGTGGATGCCGTCGAACTCGGCCGCCACTTCGCCGAGCTTCTCCGCGTGCACGATCGTGCGAGTCTCGTGCAGCGTGGTTCGCAGACCGTCGGTCTCGCCTGCTGCCAGCCGTTCCCGCAGGCTCGCGACGCGCGGATCCTGATCGGTCCGGGCGTTCACCTCCTTGACGAAGACCACGCCGGCTGCGGGTGCGCCGCCGATGACGGACGCATAGGAACCCGCGACGGCGGCGATCTCGATCTGCTCGTTGAGCCGCTTGGAGAACACGACGAACGCTCCGCCGTGGTAGCGGGAAACGACGACGAACACGATCGGGCCGCGGAAGTTGACGACCGCGCGGCCGATCTCGGCACCATATTCGAGCTGCCACGCGCGCATCGACTCCGGTGAGCCGTCGAAGCCAGACAGGTTGGCGAGAATGACGACGGGACGGTTGCCGCTCGCGGCATTGATCGCCCTCGCAACCTTGCGCGACGACTGCGGGAACAGCGTCCCGGACGTCCAACTCGACGGTCCATCGGCAGGCAGGTGGTCGCGCCGGGAAAGGGTCCGCGACTCGATACCGAGCATGGACACCGGGATACCGCCGACGTGCGCGTCCCACACCACCGCCGTTTCCGCCGACCGCCACCGCGACCATCGTTCGAGCGGGTTCGAGTCCGTGTCGGTGACGGCGCGCATGACCGAGCGGATGTTGAAGGGCTTCTTTCGCTCTGGGTTGCGCTCGGCGGAGAAGACATCGGCGACAGTGGTGAAATCGCTGCCACCGACGGTCGTGTGCGGGGACTCGCGCACGTCTCGATCGGCTGGATCGTCGGTAGGCCGCCGACGCGGGAACCGCTCGCCCGGTACGACGTAACTGTGCTCGTAGTGCTGCATCAGCACGCGGCAGGCCTGGCGCAGCGTGGGAGCCCAGTACTGACCCTGTCCGTTCGGACCCATGATCCGTTCGAAGCCACCGATGCCGAAGTTGTCTTCGGCGGACACACCTCCGGAGAAGTCCAGCGCCTGCTTGCCGGTCAGCACCATCGCACTTTCCGGCGTCATGACGAGGATTCCCCTGGTGTGCATGAGCATCGTCGCTTCGGCGTTCCAGTACGGTTGCGCACCGACGTTGATGCCTGACACGACGATGTTGACCTCGCCGCCGGCCTGGGTGAAGGCGATGATGCTGCGCAACACGGCGCCGATCCAGTCCATGTTCTCGGTGCCGCTGTCCATGGCGATGCGGGCACCTGATGACAACGCGAACCACTCGACGGGTACTTGCAGCCGCTCGGCGAGGTCGAGGGCGGCCATGATTCGCCGGCATTCAGCCTCGGCCAGCGCGCCCAACTGCCGGGTCGGGTCGCTGATGATCGCGACCCTCGTCATTCCCTCAGGGATCTTCGCCGGATAGCTGGTCAGCAGCCCGACCACGAGGTTGGCGGTGTTGCCGCCGTAGGGGCGGTCCACTGCGACGAGGTCACCCGCCTCGTCGAGATCGTGCTCGATGAATCGTCCCGGTGGGAAGCCCGAGGCGACACCCCGCGCAGGCGTGAGCATTCGAACGATCTCATACGGATATGGGGTTGCGAACCGGGCGGCCCGCAAAACCTTCTGCCGGTACTTGGTGAGCGGCCGGATCAGATCGTCGGAGACGTGTCGCTCGCGCATCCGGATCTCGCCGCCGTGGCCGGTGAACTCCAGCACCGAGTCTCTGAGATTGTCTCCGTCGGGGATGCGCACCCGAAGCACGATCTTCTGCAGGCCGGCTGCCGCCGCTAGCGCCTGGTACGGACGCACGACGTCGCGCCATTCCTGCTCGGGTAGGTGGAAGGGTGGGCGGACGTAGATCACGAGGCGGTTCGATTGCGGCCGTTGCCGCGCCGGCAGTTCGGACATCGCCTGGCGCATCGCGGCCACTGCCTGCAGCCCCATTCGCTCGAGCAACGGCAGGGCGACGACGCGGCCCTCCGCGTTCAGCACCGGCGTCAGATCGCGTGCCTCGGCGACCGCGAACAGCCGCACGTCGACCGGATTGGCCTTCGCGACGCCGCGGAACAGATAGACGTCCTCGACGGACCGCAACCGATGCAGGTCGAAGTTGGCCAGCCGCCACAGGCCGAGCCGCTTGGCGATCATCGGGTGCAGGTTGCGATAGAGCAGTTCCTCGACGAGCGCTCCGTGCTGCTGGCGGAACGTGAAGTGGTGCGTTCGGTGGTGCTCAGCCTCGGTGCCTTCACTCGTCACGGTGACGTCGACCCGGTGCAGCGGCCGGCCAAAGTCGCAATCGCCGAGCAGTTGCTGCAGTTCGGCCGAGATCTCGTCAGCGGTCGCGTGGTCTCCAGATCGCCACACGACGAGGTCCAGGACGATCAGCCTCTCGGAATCGCCTGCGGCCAGGTCGCCTGCTATCGCGCGGGCAACGAGCGGTAGATCCGCAAACGGCGCGTAGGTCGCGATGACACGCACACGCTTCTCGTCGAACTCGTAGTCGGCCGTGGCCAAGAGTTGCCCGCGAGGCTCTGCGAATCGCATGTCGTGCAGCGGCCTGATCCGATAGAACCGGCGCAAGTGCGCGTCGAGCAGGACCTCACGGAAGGCGCTCGATGCGCCGGCCCAGCGGTGCAACAGCATCGCCCGCAACGGCTGAGGGCACCACACGAGCCGCTCGACCAGTTCCTCCCGGTCACCACGGTGCGGATCGGCTTGCAGGGCGTCGAGATGCTCGGCCATCTCCGCGTACACCGCGCCTGATACGCGCTCGAGCAACGGCTCGTCGAAGTAGTGGAAGAGCAGGTCACGCGAGAGGACGGCCAGATCGGGGTAGCGTCCCTGGCTCGCCGCTGCCAATGCTCCGATCAACGCACGCAGTTCGGGTTGCGCCGAGGCGGCGAGCGCCTCGCTGTAGCGCAGGCGCCGCTCGAGCACCGCGGTCACAACCGGCACCATCTCGTCGGCGCGCTGGAAGGACCGCCACATCCACAGAACGGCCTCCTCGAGGGCCGGAGTTCGCTCGAGACTATGCACGTCGTAGCGCGCGAGCATGTTGAGCAGTTCGACGCGGAACGAGTCGGAAAGCCCAGCGCGGTCGGCGTCCAGCCACTGCAGGTAGGACAACACGTACTCCTGGGCGGAGATGTCGAACCCACCGATCGCCGGGTCCGGTTGCGGCCGGTGCAGCGCGCTGACGTTCGTGAACAGGTCCAGTAGCCGCTCCTCGGCCTGCAGCAGGTCGGCGTCGTCGGGGCTCGCGCGCAAGCAGAGTCGGCGTTGCTCGGTCAGCACGTCGGCGACGGCAGCAGGGTCGAGATCAAAGCCCATCAGGTAGGCATGCAGTACTTCGTACGGACGCTGCCGATTGCGCTTCCTCTCGTCGGCGAGTGAGCCCAGTTCGGCGAGGTCCGTCCCGGCGCCGGCGACCGAAGCAGCGACCGGAGTCTCGCGGATGCGCAGCAGGGCAGCCGTCCGCTCGACCTGTGTGTTGACGGTGACATGGACGTCTGCGACCTCGCCGGCGAACGGCGCGGGGACGGTCGTCTCCATCTTCATGCTCTCCAGGACGACCAGCGGGTCTCCGGCCTCGACCCGGTCGCCGGCCTGCACGAGCACGGAGATGACGAAGGCCGGCCAGCCGGCGCGGACGACGCCGCCGTCGTCTCGCTGCACCCGGTGCGTCGTCTCGTCGACATCAATCAGGAACGAGGATCGCTGGGCGGAGACGACGACGTGGTACGTGCGGCCGGCGACCATCAGGCGGCGCTCGTACGGTCCGAACCGCCGTACGCCCACCTCGATCGCTGCGTTCCCGGACTCGATCAGATAGGTGTCAGGGCGGATGCGGAAGACAGCGATGTTGTGGGCGCAGCCGCGATACCGCAGCGTCGTGCGGTGCCCGGTTGATCCGGGATCTTCGGGACGCCCGCGGCGGGCACTGGTGTGGAAGGCCGAGCGCGCCACCGCCTCGTCGGCGTCGTAGGCCTCGATGGCCGCCATCAGAACCGCGATCGGCTCGGCGGGCGACAAGTGCGCGCCGCTCGCCGTGAACCGGTCCAGCCAGTGATTGTCGAGATCGCCGGTGCGCAGCGCCGCGCTGTCGAGCAAGGAGAGCAGGAATGAGCGGTTCGTGGTGCCGCCCTCGATCACAACCACGGTTCGGGCCAGCGCCCAGCGCAGGCGGGCGATCGCCTCGGCACGGTCGTGGCCCCACGCGACCACCTTCGCGATGAGCGAATCGAATTCCGGCGCGACCTCATCGCCTTCGGTCACGCCTGCGTCAACCCGGATGCTCGGTCCGGACGGTGGGCGCCACAGCACGATCCGGCCGGGTGCCGGCGCGAAGCCCTGTTCGGGGTCCTCGGCGCATAACCTCGCCTCGATCGCGTGACCGCGCGCCGGCGGGCACGCGCCTTCGAGCTTGCCCCCACACGCGATGTGCAGTTGCAGCTTGACCAGGTCGAGCCCCGACGTCTCCTCGGTGACGGGGTGCTCGACCTGCAGCCGGGTGTTCACCTCCATGAACTGGAACTGGCCGGTTTCGGGGTCGACCAGGAACTCGACGGTTCCCGCATTGCGGTAACCCGCAGCTTCGGCGATGCGCACCGCAGCTGCCCGAATGGCCTGCTCGCCCGCGTCGTCCAGCACGGTGGACGCGGACTCCTCGATCACCTTCTGGTTGCGCCGTTGTACCGAGCAGTCGCGCACGCCGACGGCCCATATGCCATCAGTGCCGCCCTGACCGTCCGCGAGGATCTGCACCTCGACGTGCCGGGCGCGGGAGACGTACCGCTCGAGGAAGACTGCCGGATCGCCGAACGCCAGCCCGGCTTCGGCCTGCGCCGCGGTCAGCGCGTCCGCGAGGTCGGCCGGCTCCCGGACAAGCCTGATGCCGCGTCCGCCCCCTCCGGCCGCCGCCTTGAGCATGACCGGGTATCCGAGACGTCGGGCCTGTGCACTTGCCTCGGCGGCGGTCGAGACGATGCCGCCACTCCACGGCACGACCGGCACGCCGACACTCTCGGCGAGTTTCTTCGCGGCGACCTTGTCACCGAGCATCCGGATCGTCGCACTGTCCGGACCCACGAAGACGATGCCGGCGTCCTCGCACCGTTGCGCGAACGATGCGCGTTCGGCGACGAAGCCCCACCCGACCCAGACCGCGTCCACCTCGGCGGCCAGCAGCGCCGCGACCACGCGTTCCTCGTCGAGGTAGGCCGACTTGCGACTGCCGTCGGCCGGATCGACGAACGTGGCGGGGCCCAAGCAGATTGCCTCGTCGGCCAGGCGCACGAACCACGCCTGCGCATCGGCATCGGTGTACACGACGATCGCTGTGATCGGCGGTCCGCTGCCGTCGCGATTGAGCTCGCCAACCGCGCCGAGGGCCCGCATCGCAGGTTCGCCGCGGTTGAGAATCGCCAGGCGGCGGATCTGCATCACGTCGGAAGCACCTCCGCCACCAGCGCGCCGAGGCCCTGCTGGACGTCGGCCGAAACCGGCACCGGCAGCGGCGTGGTGCCGTAGCCCTCGACCGTCAGGACCACCTCGCCATCGGCATCACGAATCGAACAGTCGAAGTGATCGCCGATCTCGTTCGCGACCGCGTACAGCGAGCCGCTGATCTCTGCCGGCTCGCGCAGCAGGCGCACCGCGTCGACGTGCCGCGGGAGCGCGAGCCGTCCATGATGGGCCGCCTCCCACAGACCGGCCGTCTGGAAGCAGAGTTCGACCAGGCGGGGACCGACGAACGTGGGCGCTCCCATGGGGACGTGGTCATCCGGCAGCCCGTCGGCCATCCTCGCTGCGTTCCCGCCGTTATAGCGCCAGGACGAGGAGACCACCTGGAAGGCCGGGCCGTGGAAGTACAGGTCGTAGACGCGTTCGCCGCCGACGGTTTCGATGGCCTCCGTGACGGCGTCGGCGTGTTCCCGCTCAGGGGCGTTCGCGGCGAGGCGCACCGTCGCGGTGAAGTGGGTCGTGTGCTGTGCCTCGTCCGAACCGGGGAGCAGGCGCTCGCCCTCGAGCGTGCATCCGGCCAGCAGGTAACGCCCGTCGGGGCGGATCGTCGCGCGGATCGTCAGCGTCCGCGGCTCGTCCCGGTAGAACTTCACCGGCGCCACGAACTCGACGTCCTCGACCGCGACCACGTGCCAGCTCGGCACGAGCAGCCTGGCCACCTCGGCAAACGCCTCGATGCCCATGACGCCGGGCAGAACGGCGATGCCGTCGATGCGGTGGTCGTTCAGGAAGGGTTGCTGCTTCGGGTCGAGCGTCGTCCGCACGACCAGGCCGCTGTAGACGCCGACCGCCTCGATCATCCCCATCATCGGACCACTGCCGGCCGGAACCTTCCCGGCCTCGATACCACCGGTCTCGTCGAACTCGTCGGCCAGCCGTCCGAGCGCACCGGCCACGAGCACCTCCCCGGCCGCCGCGCCACTCGTGAGCTCGCGACGGATCCAGCAGGTGCCGGCGTCGGGATCAAGGGTCTCGATTCCCGCCATCTGCATGACCTTGGGAATCGACCCGCGAGTTGCCATGCCGATGCCCGCCCAGGCAGTCCAGTCGAGCGCGATCGCGCGGGTCTCGGGCCGCGTGCGGCGCAGGTTGCTCGTGAGCTTGCACAGCAGGTCGTTGGCCGCGCTGTAGTCGGTCTGGCCGACGTTGCCGAACCGGCCAGCGACGGAGCTGAACGCCACCGTCGCGCCCAACGGCATATCGCCCATCGCATGCAGCACGTTGAACCAGCCGTCGCTCTTGACGTCGAAGACCAGGTCGAATTCTCGTCTCTCCTTGTCGTGCAGCGACCGGCTGACGTCCAGCCCCGCGGCATGTAGCAGCACGTCGACGCGTCCACTCGTGTCGCGCACCTCGCCCATCACGCGCGTAACCGCGGCGGCGTCGGTGAGATCGACCTGGTGGTAGCGGGCCGTGCCACCGGCTGCGGTGACTGCCTGCACTGCCGCCTGTGCCGAGGCGAGCCGTTCGATGCGCGCGAGCTCCTTCTCGATCAGGACGGGCGTCGGGCGTTGGCCTGCTTGCTTCATGCGCGCGGCGAGGTCGGTCTTCAGGCCGTCCTTGTCCGTGGTGAAGCGTTGCAGGTCCGGATCATCTGGGTCCGGCGCGGGCGTGAGGTCCAGCAGGTGGAATGTCCCCCCGGACGCTCGGGCGAGGTCGGCGGTGATCGCCGAGACGATGCTGCCTGCGGCACCGGTGACCACGAAGATGCTCTCGGCGTCGAGTGGCTTCTGGGTTGCCGGACCGAACGGTTCATCGGCCAGACCGACGGTCCAGCGCAGTCCGTCGTCCGGATAGCCGACCTCGACGCAGCCGGGGTCGCGCAAGGTCTCCTCGACCAGTCGGTCCGCAACAGCGGCCGGGTCGCGCCCGCCGGGCACGTCGACGATCTTGACGAGGGCATCGGGCAGCTCGCGCCGGTACGCCTTGGCAAAGCCGCTCACCGCCCCACCGAGAGGAGCGGTTGCCCCGGTCGCGTCGTAGCCGTGATAGCCGCCGAGGCGGGTCGCCGCGACGAGGAACGGTTCGCTGCCGTAAAGGTGCCGCATCGTGACGTAGAGGTTCTTGACGCGCCGCGCCAGCGCCTCGTGCCATGCCGCGAGGTCCATCGCCTCGATCGGGCCCTCGTCGTCGAGAGCCGCCAGCCAGTAGACGCCGCTCACCGGCGCGTCCGCCAGCCAGCCGTCGAGCGTGTTGGCGAGCTGCTCGGCATCGATGCCGGCGTCGAGGACGAGGCTCGTACAACCTCGCTCGGTCAGGCGCTCGACCAGCTTTGCCCCCACTGCGCCCTCGTCGAGCATCACGACGACACGGTGGCCACGGTCGAGCGCGACGCCGGTCCGCTTGCACAGATCCAGGCTCGGCCGCAGAACCGGCACCGGGATGCGCCGCGGGTACTTGTCGGTGGCAGCGAGGTCGCCGGCCACTGCCTGCTCGGTCGGCCCGCTCGACTGCCCAGCGGTCGGCACGACCGGCTCGGGCTCGACCGGCGCTGGAACGGCGGCCACCTTGTCACTGATCCAGCCCACGACATGGTTCAACGTCGGGAAATCGCGCAGCCTCAGATTCTCATCACGCTCCACCCCGTAACGCGCCCGCACCGCCGCGAACACCTCAGCCTGCTTGACCGTGTCCACCCCCAGGTCCGCCTCCAGATCCAGATCAAGATCCAGCAACTCCGGCGGATACCCCGTCATCTCCGACACGATCGACACCACCGCATCAACCATGTCCGCACGACTCGCCACCACCGGCGCCACTACCGCCACCGGCACGACCGCCACCGGCACGGCCGGCACGACCGGCTCGACCGCAGGTGCCGACTCGACCGGCGCTGGAACGGCGGCCACCTTGTCACTGATCCAGCCCACGACATGGTTCAACGTCGGGAAATCGCGCAGCCTCAGATTCTCATCACGCTCCACCCCGTAACGCGCCCGCACCGCCGCGAACACCTCAGCCTGCTTGACCGTGTCCACCCCCAGATCCGCCTCCAGATCCAGATCAAGATCCAGCAACTCCGGCGGATACCCCGTCATCTCCGACACGATCGACACCACCGCATCAACCATGTCCGCACGACTCGCCACCACCGGCGCCACTACCGCCACCGGCACGACCGCCACCGGCACCGGCACGGCCGGCACGACCGGCTCGACCACAGGTGCCGACTCGACCGGCGCTGGAACGGCGGCCACCTTGTCACTGATCCAGCCCACGACATGGTTCAACGTCGGGAAATCGCGCAACTTCAGATTCTCGTCACGCTCCACCCCGTAACGCGCCCGCACCGCCGCGAACACCTCAGCCTGCTTGACCGTGTCCACCCCCAGGTCCGCCTCCAGATCCAGATCAAGATCCAGCAACTCCGGCGGATACCCCGTCATCTCCGACACGATCGACACCACCGCATCAACCATGTCCGCACGACTCGCCACCACCGGCGCCACTACCGCCACCGGCACGACCGGCTCGGGCACGACCGGCTCCGGCACGACCGGCTCCGGCACGACGGCGCGCGCCACGACGGCGCGCGCCACGGCGGGTGCAGGTGCCGGTGCAGGCGCCGGTGCGCTCGGCTGTGCATGCTTGTCCATGACGCGCAGTCGATGCTGGACGACCTCGAGCTCAGCGTCCGGCTGGCCGCTGACCCGGCGTAGCCAACCGTGCCAGACGACGGGGTCGGCGATGCGGTAACGGAAACCCAGCAGATCGGGCGAGCGGTGTTTGCGGTCGGGCATCGGCGTCCAGCGCAGCACTGCCATAGCGATCTGAGACCCGAAGCCGGCTGCCAGACGCAGCGCGTACTCCACCGGATATGCGCCGCCGGTAGACAGGTTCAGGTCGCCAAGCTCGGGATCGGGTTCCTTGAAGTTGGGCACCGGCGGCACGATGCCCGTCTCCAGCGCCTTGATCGCCACGACGTCCTCGATGCCGGCGCCCATTGCGTGGCCGGTGAAGCCCTTGGTGTTGGTGACGACAACGTCGTCCGCAGCGGATCCGAACGCCGAACGCAGTGCACTGATCTCCGCGGCCGCGCTGCCGCCGCGCGCCGGCGTGTACGTCTCGTGCGAGACGAACATGGTCGAGGCAGCCATGGCCATGCGGTCGATCCCCCGGGCCTCGACCTGACGCAGCAGCCGTTCCATCACCTGGCTCACGTGTGCGACGTCGAGGCGCGTGCCGTGGAAGGCGCTGTTCGCCGTCACGGCGCCCAGTACCTCGCAGATCGGCTGGATGCCGCGTTCGCGAGCGGCGTCGGCAGATTCGACGACGATCGCCGCAGCGCCCATCCCGACGATCATCCCGTGCCGGCGACGGTCGAAGGGAACCGCGGCGTCCTCGACCACATCGTCGGTGGCGGCAGCCCCGCTGGCCAGGAAACCGCTGCCGATCCACGGAAGCAGCGTGTCATCGGTGACGTCGTCGGCCGCTATCACCACAACCCGGCGCGCGCGGCCGGTGCGGATCCAGTCCTCGGCGATGCACAGTGCTTGGGTCGTGCTGGCGCAGGCCGCGTTCACCTGGGTGTTCGGCCCGCGCGCACCGATGAGCTCGGCGAACTGCGAATGGCCCATGGCCAGGCAACGGAAGATGAATCGCCGATCGAATGCGAACGGCTCGGTGGCGAGTAGCTGCTGCAGTTCGGCGATTCGCCGGTCGACCTCTGCGATCGCGGCCTCGTCGCCGCTCATCCGCGAACGCACCGCTTCTAGCGAAGCGAGTTCGTGACGCCGTCCGCGGTCCTCGAGGTAGCGCTCCATGTCCTTTGCGAACTCGCCATATCCGGGGAACGCGGACGCGAAGACGATGCCGGTGTCATCGCGCATTTCGTCCGGCAGACCCCAGCGATCAGGCAGTCGGGTGCCAAGCGTCGTGGTGCGATAGCGCATGACGAGCGGGATGCCGGCGTCGCGCATCGCGTCGAACCCTGCGCCGATTGCGAGGCGCGTGGCCGAATCCAAGGCAGCATCGCGCGCTTCGTCGATCCCGAACTCGGTTACGACGTCGAACGGCGCCCGACGGCCGGCCAGCTTGATGACGCCGGCCTCGTCGTCGATGGCCACGAAACTCGGTTCGCCCGACTCGGGCTTGATGAGGCGGGTGATGTGCTTGTCGACCATCGCCTGCCTCAGGTGATGGGGAATCGCGTCGATGAACTGCTGACCGCCGAGGATCCGGCCGACGTTCTCGTCATCGAATACGCGCTCGACACCGGGTAGCCCCAACGCCGCGCCGGTCACGACGACCGGCTCGTGCGCGGCCAGCCCGTTGGCAGCAGCAGCAGGAGCAGGAGCGGCCTCGCCGTCGTAGATCCGGCGACCCCGCTCCAGGAAGTCGGCGAAGACCTTGCCGAGCTCGACGTATCTGTCCGTATGCATGGTTGTCCTCGGTTCGGTGCTCGTCGTTTCGGCCGCCGGGAGGGTCATGGCCGGAGGCGTCACCGGGGTAGCGGCGGCACCGTTACTGCTGCGGGATGCAGGGGATTCGCTCTGCGGCAGGCCCAGGCCCGCGGCGTAGAGACCGCACATGGCCTGGTTGAACGCCGTCGCGTCGCGCAGCTTCGGATGGTTGGTGAACAGCGCGAGGACGTCGTCGTGCTCAGGCCCGAACACGTCTTCCACGAACCCGTGCAGCGCCTTCTTCGGACCGACCTCGACGAAGACTCGCGCACCGGCGTCGTACAGCGTGTGCAGGCCCTTGACGAACTGCACCGGGGATGCGACCTGGCGCCCGAGGATCTCGACCATCGTCTCGGAGTCCGCGTCAGTGGGGTAGAACTCGCCCGTCACGTTGGCGACGATCGGCAGCGTAGGACCGCGCGCGTCGAGCCGGCGCAGGACCTCCTGCAGTGGCGTACTGATCGGGGCGACGATCGACGTATGGAACGCATGGCTGACCGGAATGCGGCGCGCCGTAAGACCCGCCGCCTCGAAGGTCTCGACGATGCGCTCGACCGCCTCGGTCGCGCCGCCGACGACGGCCTGGCTGTTGCTGTTGACGTTCGCCACGACGACGTACCCGTCGGCCTCCGCGACGATCTGCTCGATCTGCGGCAGCGGACCGAAGACCGCGGCCATCGCCCCGTTGTCGTCGATGTCGAGGCTGGCCATCTCGTGGCCCCGGGCGCTGACCGCCTCGAGAGCCGCCGAGAAGTCCAGGGCGCCGGCTGCCACCAGCGCGCCGTACTCGCCGAGGCTGTGGCCCATGACCATGTCCGGCCGCACGCCGTGCGCGGCCAGCATCCGGGTCAGCGCGATGTCGCAGGTGAGCACCGCGGGCTGCGTGATCTCGGTCTGCAGGAGCTGACGATCGAGGCGGGCGACCGTCTCCGGGTCATCGCTGTCGCTGAAGACGTACGACGACAGCGGCTGACCCAGGAGCGGCGCCATGATCTCGTCCGCCTCCGCGAACGTGTCCCTGACGATCGGCTCCGACTCGCGCAGCGGCTTGAGCATGTTGACGTACTGCGAACCCTGCCCGGTGTAGAGGAACGCGACCTTGGGCGCCGGACCGTGTCCCAGGAAGACACCTTGGGATTTCAGCAGCCGCCATATCGCCGGATTCCCGGCGGCGAACGCCTTCAGCGCCTTGTCGGCCTTCGTCGCGAGCTCCGCGGCGTCGGCGTAGTCGATCGCCAGCCGCGACGCCGCGCCACCGAGGGCCGGATCGAGATCAGCCCGCTCCGGGATGTGTCCGGCGAGGGCGTCGGTGCGCACACGCTCGAGCTGCGCTACGACATCGTCGTCCGATGCGCCCCCGAGCACGAGCGCCCGGCGGCCGTCCGGCCCCGACGCGGCAGACTCCGACACGACGGCGGCCTTCGGCAGCTCCACCCCCGCGAACGAGCTCCGCTGCGGAGATGCATGCCGCCCCGGGACGTATTCCTCCAATACCGCGTGGAAGTTCGTGCCGCCGAAACCGAACGCGCTGACCGCGCCCAGCCGGACGCCGCCCGGAGGGACCGGCCACTCGCGCAGGTCGCTATTGACCCGGAACGGCGAGCTGGCCCAGTCGACGTTCGGATTCGGGTCGCGGAAGTTGAGGCTGGGCGCGAGAACCTTCTCGTGCAGGCTCAGCACCATCTTCAACAGACCGGCGGTACCGGCTGCCGCCTTGAGGTGGCCGATGTTCGATTTCACCGAACCGAGTGCGATTGCGCCGGGCGCCGCACCCGCGGGGCCGAACACGCTGGTGAGGCTCTCCAGTTCGGCGGCGTCGCCCACCCGGGTCGACGTGCCGTGCGCCTCGACCGCCGATGCGGCTGCCGGATCGATGCCCGCCTGCTGCCAGGCGTGCGCGATGGCCAGTCGCTGGCCGGCCGGGTTCGGTGCAGTGATGCCCTTTCCCTTGCCGTCGCTGGACCCGGCCATCCCGAGCAGGACGGCGTAGATGCGATCGCCCGCACGCTCGGCATCCGCCAGGCGCTTCATGACGAAGATCGCGGCGCCCTCGCCCATGACAAAACCGTCGGCGCCAGCATCGAACGGCCTGGTGCCGGTGGCCGACAGTGCGCCGATCTTGCAGAACTTCACGAACGACGTGACGCCCATGTTGCGGTCGACGCCGCCGCTGATGGCCACGTCGTACTGGTGCGAGGCGAGGCCCTGAGCGGCCGACCACATGCCGGCCAGCCCGGAGGCGCAGGCTGCGTCGGTGGTGAAGTTCGGGCCGCGGAAGTTGAACAGGTTGGCAATCCGGCCGGCCGTGACGTTCGCGAGCTCGCCGGGCATGGTGTCCTCGTTGATCTCGACGAAGTTGGCGAGGTAACCCTTGCGGGCCTCGTCGACAATGGTCTGCCGCACGTCCGCTGGCAACGACGCGAACGACGGCGCCGCCTCGAGTTCGCGCAGCATCTCGGGCAGCACGATGCGCATACACGTGGCGTAGTGCTTCTCGCCACCGATCGCGTTGCCGAGGATGACGGCGACCTGCTCCGGATCCACGTCCCAGTCCGGCCAACCGGCGTCGATCAGCGCGGAACGCGCAGCGGAGAGCGCCCACTTCTGCGCGTCATCCATCTGCTCAGCCACTTTTGGTGGGAGCGGTAAGCGCCATCCCATCGGGTCCCATGGGAATTCGCGCACCCAGCCGCCGATGCGCGAGTAGGTCTTGTCGGGAGCGTTTCGGTCGGCGTCGTAGTAGAGATCAGGATCCCACCGCAACGGCGGGACATCGCTGATGCTGTATCGGCCGGCCTTGATGTTCTCCCAGAACGCGGTTGCGTTGGGTGCGTCCGGCATGATCGCGGCGAGCCCGACGATGGCAATGGGGTCGAACGGATGCTGGGTCATGAAGCCCTCCAGCGGGCAATGGTCGATCAGGAAGTGCGGTGATAGAGGACGTCGGCCACCCGATCCATGTCGGCGACCAGTCCCTCTTGCGCGGCGCGGATCTCGTCCAGCCGCAATTGCGTCTCGAGATCGCTGAGATCGGTGCCAGGCGCAGCGGCTCCACGCACCCAGCGCAGTCCGTGCTCAGCGACGGTCTGTGCGGCCTCACGCGCGAACACCCGGCTGATCGTCGCCAGGACGGGCGCAGCGAAGCGGTTGTCCGCCTTTGTCGGCAAGGTACCGTCGGCGGCGGCTGCTGCCCGGCGAGCCAGGCTGGCAGCGCATTCGGCCCACGCGATCAGCTCGCCGAGCCGGAGCAGTACGTGCTGATTGCGGGTGAGCCGGCCGACCCGACACGCTTCGAGGACACCTGCCAGCGCCCAGGTGGCGAGCGCCGCAGCGTCAGCGCCGAGGCCCGGACGGCGCGCGTGCAGCGCGTCCAGCTCGCGAGCCCGCTCGCGGTAGAACTCGCCGCGCGTCTTGAGATGTTGCTGCCACCGGTCGCGGGCGATCGTCATCTCCATGATCTCCGAGGTGCCCTCGTAGATCGTGGTGATCCGCACGTCGCGCTTGATCTTCTCGACGATGTAGTCACGGGTGTAGCCGTAGCCACCGTGCGCCTGGATCGCCGCGTCCGCAGCCGTATTGCCTGACTCGGTCGCGAAGTACTTGGCGATCGCGCCCTCGGTGTTCAGCGCGCCGTCGGCGCCCTCTCCGAGATCGATTCGCGTCGCGGTCTCCTCGATCGAGGCGCGCGCCGCCTCGAGCCGCACGACGTGCGGAACGATCAGCTTGTGGGTGTAACCCTGCTTCTGCGAGAGCGGCGCACCGGCCTGGACGCGCTCGACGGAATACGCGATCGCGCGGTCGACGGCCGACCAGCCACCGCCCAGGCCGAACGCTGCCACCATGAGACGCGTGTAGCCGAAGACCTGCTGGGCCTGGACAAGGCCCTGCCCTTCGACGCCGCCGACGAGGTTGGCCACCGGGACGAAGACGTCGTCGAGGAACAGCGCCGCGGTATTCGACAGCCGGATGCCGTGCTTGTCCTCGGGTTTGTTGTGGGTGAACCCTTCGGCGCCGCGTTCCAGCACGAACCATGACGGGCCGCCGGGCGCGAGCGCGAGGATCGTGTAGGCGTCGGCGATGCCGCCGTTGCTGATCCATTGCTTGCGTCCGTTGAGGCGGTATCCCACGATTCTGTCGTTCTCGACGACCGGCACGGCAGTCGTGCGCATTGCTCCCAGGTCACTGCCTGCCTCGGGCTCGGTCGCGCCGTATGCGAACAGGATGCCCTGCTCTGCGATGCGGGTCAGCCATAGCCTCTTCTGCTCGGGCGTCGCGCCCACGAACAGCGGATCGCTGCCGAGGAATGTGGCGAGGACGCTCGTGGCAACACCGATGTCCAGGCGCGCCATCTGCTCGCAGACCCGGTACACGTCGAAGCTGCCGCCCCCCATCCCCCCGTACTCCTCCGGGATGAACAGAAGCTGAATCCCGAGCTGCTCGCCGCACATCGCCCGCACCAGATCCTCGGGGCAGACATCCTCGTGGTCCAGCTCGAGCATGCGGCTGTCCGGAAGCTCGTGGCTGACGAAGTCGTGCAGCGCTTCGAGCATCATCACAAGTGTGTCGGCGTCCAGGCCCGCCGCAGCCGTGCCTACTGGTAGACCCATCGTTGCCATTTGGCTACCTTTCCCCGACCTTGCACTGACCCTCGTCCGATACCGGCGAATAAGCAGGGGTCCTTAGTCCCGAGAGCACAGGCAAAAGACCGACATTCGAGAGAAGGGCGTCCTGAGCGAGCGCCAGCGGCCTGCCGACTGCACGACACCCCGCCGACCGCGCCCGCCTGCATGCACTCGATCGGTGCCGAGCCTGCGTCTTCGGAACTGTCGCCGAGGTCAGGCCCGGGCGGGTGAATCGTTGTGCCGCGCGGGTGCCGTACCCGGCCGGGTCAGTGCAGTGACTCCACGCGCCGCTTGAGGCCGCCGGTGCCTGCTGCGGCCGCTTTCTTCATGACCTGTCGAACGAGCAGCCCCGGCAGCGGGATGGCCGTGTCGATGCGCATTTCGAAGTCGACGTGCAATACGCCGGCCCCCTCGGTGATCGAGTAGCTGCCGCGCTGGTCCTTCTGCTGCAGCGTGGGGTTGACCAGCGACCAACTGACGCCGTGTGTCGACCACTCGAAGTCCAGCACCTGGGTGTCCGTCAGTCCGACGGCGGAAACGCCCATGCTCACGCGCATGGGTCGACCGTCGGGGAACCGGCTGTCGACCGAGGCCCATTTGTGCAGCGCCGACCACTGCGGGTACGCCGGCACGTCGGCGATCACCGCGAGGATGTCGCCGAGCGTGGCCTCGATGTCAATCGTTGCGCTGATCGTCGCCATGCCTCAACGCTAGGCCGCTGTCGGGCCAGAAGGGGGTGGCGCGGTCGGGGGGGCGGGTTACCGCGACGATCTCCTGGGTTCCGTTCGGGCGGAGCACAGTCGCGTAATGGGAGTCCGCACTCCGGTGACGCTAGTCGAGGGACTTCGTCTCCAACTGCACGAGGAGCCCCCATTCGCGACGCCTCACTGACTTCGTTCGAAACAGCTCACCGTTCACGTCATAGCTCAGCTCCGGAACGACGGCCTCGAACTCATCAGGGATCTCGCGCTCACCAACGATCGCGGCCATCGGTCCAATTGCCTGAATCAACACTATCCGTGACATGATCGCGTATCGTATCCGCACCGTGATGAGTTGTGAACACTCCGCAGTTGTATGAGCACGAACCGTTGCAACACGGTGGTCAGCTTGCGAGGCCGCGGTAGGCGGGCCGGCGATCCCGCCCCTGCGCAGGTGGCGGCTCCGGTGTGGTGCGAGCGGGTCCGACAGCTTGGAGGGCGGGGGTGTAGATGTGGACGTCTCCGGTGCGGTCGCGTTTGGCCGAATACATGGCCAGGTCGGCTTGCTTGAACAGGGTCTCGCTGGATACGTCGCGGGCTTCGGCGGTTGCGGTGGCCAGTCCGATGCTGGCGCGGACGGTCAGCGGGTGGCCCTCGAAAACGAAGCCCGGGGTGAAGGCCTCGGCGACGTTGTGCGCTACGAGCAGAGCGTTGTCCGCGCCGTCTTCGATGAGGACGGCGAACTCGTCACCGCCGAGGCGGGCGACGGTGTCGGTGCTGCGCAGGCAGCCGGTGAGGCGTTCGGCGACGCGGATGAGCAGTTCGTCGCCGGCTGGGTGGCCGAGGGTGTCGTTGACCTGTTTGAAGTGGTCCAGGTCCAGGCACAAGACCGCAAGGGGGGTGAGTTCACGGCGCTGGCGCTGCACAGCATGGTCGAGCCGGTCGGTGAACAGCGCACGATTGGCCAGTCCGGTGAGCGGGTCACTGAGGGCCTGGCGGGTGATGACCAATAGCAGGCGCCGGTTCTCGGTGAGCACGATGACCTGGCGGACAAGCAGGGTGGCGACCAAGATCAAGGCGATCGCAGGCAGTGGGCCGGAGTTGAAAGTAGGCAGCACGTGGCTCACGCCGACAGTGCCGGCGACCAGCAGCGGCAGGTACGGCAGCCACAGCCTGGTCCGGGTGGGGACCTGGACCGGGTCCTCCTCGCCCGGGGAGTGCGGGGTGCTGGACAACGCAGCCAGGCCGAGCACGGCGAACCCGGCCAGCCAGCCCAGATCGATCAGGCTTCCGCTGTGGTAGGCCCCGGTCGCGGCCAGGTAGACGAAGCCGCTGTCGGCCAAGGCCATCAGCATGATTCCGGCGCCCAGCAAACCCAGGCTGGCCCGGTGCACGGTCTGCGCGCGGGCCAACACGATGATGGTCATCGTCATGATCACCAGGTCGGCGATCGGATAGGCCAGCGAGACGGCGAACGTGAAGCGGCTGGCGCCTCCGGCCCGGTACACACTGCCCAATGCGCTGACCCACGACACCACGAACAACGAACCGGCCACCAGGATGCCATCGAGGATCAGCCGGCCACGGGATTGGCTGCTGTGCCCGGCGGGGAACAGCAGCAGCGCTATCCCGGCGCCGATCGGGAACAGCAGGAAACTGGCGTCTGCCAGCGAAGGGAACGGGGCTTCGCGTGACGCGACCAGCTCGTAACAGCACCAGATCAGCTCACCGAGCGACCACGCCCCCAATCCGGCCGCCATCGCCAGCCAACTACCGCGCTGGCGGCCGCGACAACGCCGCGCCGCAAGCGCGCAGCACACCGCAGCGAACACGGCAAAGACCAGCAGGCCGATGTCATCGACCACCCGGGTCGCGAACACGCCACCCCACCCCTGGCGCAGCCACAAGGCAAAAACCAGCGAGGGTGCGGCGAGCGCCGCACCAATAACCCATCGACCGCGCATGGCCGCCACCTCCCACCACGGCTCAATCGGCACGACGCGTCCGTTACTGAGCATGACGACAGGCACACGCTTGTCGGATTTCGCGATCCGAGCGGACGCCTACGGGCAAACCAGGCGAGTCGCACCCTGCAGTCCCGACCCGGCCGGGGTCGGATTTGTTGTGGGACTACACGGGGGCGCTGTCACGATTGTCGTGAATGACAGACGACGGGTGACGCTCGATCCACCGTCCACAGTGGACAGTCGAGCTGGGACATGCGGGCAGGTCCACTGTGGTCCTAGTCGACGTTGGCCGCCAGGTCTTGATAGACAGGGATGAGTTCGTCCCACCGCGCGCCGGCGTCGCAGCGCTCACGCCCGGCGAGGTGCGCGGCGAGATCTTCGATGTGGACTTGCCACCCGGACCCGTAGGCGTCGAGGTGGTCCAGGGGCATGCCCCGTTTCTCGAGGACCAGGATGGTCTGGTCGCCGTCGGCGGCCAGGGTGGCCTCGATGACCTGCTCGTTCGGCTGGCCCGGGTGCATGGTCACCAGCAGCCGCTGCGGAGGCTCGCACACGTCCACCCGTCCGGCGCCTTCCGATTCGCTGGCAAAAACACGGATGCGAAACTGACCACCGAGTCGCAGGTCGCCCTCAACCTCGCCGTACCAGCGGGCCAGGCGCGAGGGATCGGTCAGTGCCGACCACACGTCGTCGATATCGGTGTCGAAGCGGTCCTGCATGTGCACGATGCCTTTGCCATCCGCTGAGCGCAGGCTGCCCAGGATGCGGCCGCCTCCACGCGCGTTGCTGGTCATCTCCTGCTCCTTCGTTCGCGTTTCCCCCGGGCTATCTCGGTGTGCAGGGCATCCAGCCGCTGCTCCCACAGGGCCCGATACCGGCCCAGCCATTCATCGATCTCGGCGAGCGGCTCGGGCCGAAGACCGTAGACCCGCCGCTGCGCCTCTTGGTGCACCTCGACCAGCCCCGCCTCCCGCAGCACGCGAAGGTGCCGCGAGACACCCGGACGGGCGATTGGCAGCAGCGCCGCCAGTTCACCGGCGCTCGCCGGGCCGCCGATCAAGGCCTCCAGCATCGTCCGCCGGCTCTCGTCCGCCAGTGCCCGCAGGACAGCCTCCATCGCGTGAACGTACCAAGGTAGTTACGTAACTGTCCAGGTACGTAAGCGAGTCGGACCCGGGGTGCCGACCGTCAGAGGATTGCGATCGGGTTGACCGGAGAGCCGGTGCCGTGGGCAAGCCGCAGCGGCGCGATCACGCACAGGAACGACCACCTGCCGGCTTCCTCACACAGGGCCACGAGGTCGTCGAACTGCAGGTAGTCCAGCAGGTGCACGCCCATCGCGTTGACGGCGAGAACGTGCACCGGAAAGGCGACGCCGTCGACTGCGCTGGGGGCGGTGTCGTTGTTGCCGTCGCTGCCGAGGATTGCGACCCGCCGCTCGGCAACGAAGTCCATTGCCGTCGGATGAAGCCCGCTCCGGGCACGAGCCGCGTCCCACGGTCCGAGCGCGGAGCGGCGCCGACGGTGCCCGACGCGGACGAAGAGCAGGTCGCCCTCACCGACGCGTACCTGCTGGGCGTCCTCGGCTCGGGCAAGGTCGTCGGCGGTCACGTGTTCGCCGGGTTCGAGCCAGGACTGTCCGCGCAGCCGCGGAATGTCCAGCAGCACACCGCGGCCGACGATGCCGTCGCGGGCCACGTCGATCGACAGTTCAGACGCGCCGGACGCGGTGATGCCGTCTGCCGTCACCCCGTTGTACAGCGCCGCCCGATAGATGACGTGGCACAGGGCGTCGATGTGGCTATCGGCGTTGCCGTGCACGTTCATGGCGAGCCGGTCCATGGCGAACGACAGCCCGGTGCGGTCGGCACGTTCACCGGGCGGGCTGGTCATCTCGTGGACGCAGGGATCGGGGTCGTCCGCTGTCACCTGCGTCTCGATAGGCGCGGCGAGCGACGCCGTGCGGCCGAGCCGCACCTCGCTCACCGCGAGCAGCACGCTTGCCGGCGTGATGTTGTTCAGCGCACCGCGGCGATCGTCCGGCCCCCGGCCGGACGCGTGCCGCAGCCGGGCGTGAAGCTCCTCGAACTCCGCGATGTCCATGACCGGGCGCTATGCGTGGGGTCGGTGGGAATCGGCGGAGTACGTGTCGTTGTCGCCCGCAGGGAGCGTTCCACCGTCCGCACCGGAGCCGAAGACGATGACGCCGTCGTGTTCGTCCGAAACCACAGCAGCTCCTCCAATGTCACCGCGCAACGTGCAGCTACGCCGGCCCCACTGTTGTGACTGACGCCGCCTGGCGCCTCATCCCGCCCGAGTGAGACTCGCGCAACCTTGGATTGCGATGAGTACCCAGGTACCAGGCCGGCGGTGGGGTGAGACCGATGGACACACATGATCCGCCGGGTGAAGATGTCCGTGTGCGCCGCGCGGCAGTGCCTTTGCTCGCGCTGACCGTGGGGTTTGTCCTCGCCGACTCGGCAATCGTCACGCTGGCTCTGCCCGAGATCCTGCGGCGTCTCGGCGGAACGGTGCCGCAGGTCGCGTGGGTGCTGATCGCGTTCAACCTCGTGCTCGCACTCGTCGTTGTACCTGCTGCATGGGTCTGCGCGCGCCGGGATCCGTCGCCCCTGTGCGCGGCGGGCATAGCGGTGTTCGCTGCTGCCTCGGCGGCCTGTGCGTTGGCCGGGTCGATGCCGGTGCTGATCGCGGCCCGCTGCGTGCAGGCGCTCGGCGGTGCTTTTGCGTTGGTCGGCTGTCTGGAGCTACTGGTCGCGGCGACCGACGAGCGGCGCGGGATCGCCCGCTGGATCGCGGCCGGGGTGATCGGGACGGCGCTCGGGCCCGTTGCCGGCGGGCTGCTCACCGAGACCATCTCCTGGCAGGCCATCTTCGTCGTACAGGTGCCCGTAGCGGTGCTCGCCATCCCGGCCGCGCTCACCGTTCGCGGCGGAGCGGTCCATCGCGCTGAGTTGGATCGACCGGCTGTGGCACCGAACGTTGCGCTGGCCCTGCTCTCGGCGGCGCTGACCGCCGCGCTGTTCCTTCTCGTCCTGCTCTTGGTCGAGGGCTGGGGCCGGTCGCCGGCGATCGCCGCGCTCGCCGTCTCGGTTGTGCCGGTCGCGGCGATCCTCGCGACACCACTGGCCCGTCGGGCCCGGGCGGAGCCGCGTGCGGAGATAACGGCGGGCTGCTTGCTCGTCGCCGGTGGGCTGACCGCGCTGGCCCTGCTGCCATCGGCGAATCTCGCCTGGACGATCGCGCCGCAGGCCCTGATCGGGCTCGGGCTCGGGCTGACCGTGGACCGGCTGACCGTCGACGCCCTGCGCGATCGATTTCCGCGCGTGATGCATGGCGGATGGACGATCGGTGCTCGGCATGCCGGGGTCGTGCTCGGGCTGGCGATCCTGACCCCGGTGTTCACGGCAAACTTGCGCGACGCCCAGGTACCGGCACAGGAAGCCATCACGGCGCTCGTGCTCGATGCCCGGTTACCGGCCGACGACAAGATCGCGCTCGCCCAGGGCCTGAGCGATCAGCTGACGAAAGAGCGCGGCCGGGTTCCCGACCTGCACCCGGCGTTCGCCCGGCTGCAGCTGGCACCGGCGGAACGTCCCGTAGCCGAGCAACTCGAACGCGACCTCGACGCCCAGCTCGAGCGCGCGGCCACCTGGGCATTCCGCGACTCGTTCCTCATCGCCGCCGCGCTCGCGCTGATCGCGTTGGTGCCGATGATCCTGACGCGCCGGCGGGTGGCAGCATGACGCCCGCCGCGAACCTGCGAGCCGTGGCGCTTCCCGTCGTCGCCGCAGCCCTCGTGAGCGGAGTTCTCGGCGTGCAGATCGCCAACGGCGGCGGCGACTTCACCCCAGCCCGGCCCGCCCCGCCGTGTGCTCATCGAGCCGTCACGTCGGTGTCGACCGGCATCGAGGGACTCAGCGAACGGCTCGTGCTGCTCGGGCTGGACGGCGCTGCCTGCCGCCTGCACGTGACGCGCGAAGCGCTCGTACTCGAGCTCGCGCAGTCGCGCACGCCCACCGACGCACAGGTAGACGCGCTGCGGGCGGGCCTGCTCGAAGCAGTGGATCGCATGAAGGCCGACGGCACCCTGCCGCCCGCGTCCGAGCTCACCGACGAGGCACTCGACAACTCAAACCTGAACGGCTTGATCAAGGCCGCGATCCGCGCCCTGCCGGACTCGGTGATCAACAGCGCGCTGAAGACCGATGACGTCCTGCGGCGCACCATCAACGAGCTCGACCTGCGCTCGCTGCTCGCCAATCTGAACGACCCCGACGAACTCAGCCAGCAACTCAACGCTGCTGTCACCAAGGCCGTCAAGGACTCCCTCGTGGCCCGCCTCCGCGACCTCCTCTGAAGCGCTCGGATGCAGCCGCGGCGAGCACGCCGGCCACGATCAGGAGCCGTGGTGCACGACCGCGCGGCGTAGATACGGTAACCCCGTGGCACAGGACAAACGGATGCTCTACCGCTCGTCGTTCGGCGCAGCGGCGGCCGCATACGCCGAGCACCGCCCGGACTACGCGCAGGCCGCGGTGCACTGGGCGCTCGGGCCCGCGCACCGCCCGCGAGTACTCGACCTCGGCGCCGGAACGGGCAAACTAACCGCCACGTTGGTCGATCTGGGCGCCGAAGTCACCGCAATCGAGCCCGACCCGGCGATGCTGACCGAGCTGCGCAACGCGCTGCCCACTGTCCGTGCCCTGCCGGGTAGTGCGGAGGCGATACCGCTGCCGGACGCGTCCGTCGATGCCGTGATAGCCGGCAATGCCCTGCACTGGTTCGACATGGACGTCGCGGGACCCGAGATAGCCAGGGTCCTCGTACCCGGCGGCATCCTGGCTGGGCTGTGGAACGTCATCGACAACCGGGTCGACTGGGTTGCCGGACTCGAACGAGTCAGCGGGAGCGCGGCCATTGGCCCGCGTGACACGCTCAGCAGCTGGCGCGCCGAGACGGCAGACGCGCACCTTCCCACCATTGGCATGGTGCCCCGGTTCGGCTCGCCGGAGCAGGCCGAGTTCCCGCACGGGCAGCGCCGCACCGCCGACTCCCTCGTCGCAACGCTCGCGACGAGGGCGGGGTTGCTTGTCATGCCAGAACAGCAACACGAGGCGACGCTCGGCCGGATCCGCGCTTTCCTGCGAGCAGACCGGAGACGGGCCGCGGTGAGTTCACCCTCCCCATGCTGACCGGTGTGCTCCGCGTCCGGCGCGTGTAAGAGCCATCGACAACACGGCATTCGGGTAGGCGGCATGCGTGAGCTCGCGCTCGAGTCTCCGGATGGCCATCGGTTCACGCTCGGCCAGCCGATTCGTCACCAGCCTCAACGACACTCAGTCGAGGAACGACCCGATGGCGGCGGCGAATGCCCCTGGGTCATCGACCCACGGGAAGTGCGCGGCCTGAGGTTGAAGAACGACGCGCGCGTCGTTGAACAGCGGTGCCGCCTCGTGTAGCACGGCGGAGGTCACCATCGGGTCCAGTTCTCCGCCGTAGAGCAGGACCGGCCCACGCAGCCTCTTCAGGGCGGCCCTTGTCGACGATGCGTCGAGGTCCACGCCGGCGAAGTAACCTGCCCGCGCGGCGAGGTAGCGCTCGGCGGTGCCGGCGCTCGCGTGCGTTTGGGCCACGTCGTCCCAGCGGCCGTAGAAGAGCGGCCGCGACGCACGGAACGTCTCCATCGACAGGTCGCCGTCGAAGATCTTCTCCAGCCCGTCGAGCGCGGCCGGGTACCAACGCTCGCCCGCCGAGCGCTCCAGCGCGGCACGCATGTCCTGCTCGGTGCCGTGCACGCCGACCGCGGCGAGACCGGGCGTGACGAGGATCAGCCTGGACAGGCGTTCGGGGTGGGCGGCGGCGTACAGCGTCGCGAGGACGCCGCCGGCCGAGTGCGCCAGAAGGTCCATCCGGGCAAGGCCAAGATGCACGCGCAGTGACTCGACATCCTCGACGAGCCGGTCGACGCGAAACGTCGCCGGGTCGACCGGATCAGCCGACGACCCGACACCGCGAGGGTGCATCAGGATCAACTGCCGCGACGCGGCGACGCCGCCGAGATCACCCAGATACTCGACCGCCCGACCCGGCCCGCCCGGCAGGCACACCAGCGGCGAGCCCTCTCCCAACACGCTATAGGCGATCTCGGTTCCGTCGTAGGACGCGAAGCGGCACACGATCGAACTCTATGAGTCGCCGACCCGGATGCCACGGCGTTTCGCCACGGGCCAAACCCGGGCGCGCGACCGGAACGAGCTGCGTGGTTAGACGCGAGACCCTTCGCGCCGGGAAGTCATCAGTCCGCCGGCGTCGCGGCGGCTGGATGGTGGGGATGTGCTGGGCGCCGGAGATCTTGTGCAGACTCGCCGCGAGCCACCGGCGCGTTTGCACAAGATCCACAAGATCGAAGCGGCGGCCCCACCCGACCCCCCGCCACTGCTCAGGTGGGCAGTTGCGGCGCAGGTGGGCACTTACAAGTGCCCACCCAGCGCACAAGTGCCCACCCACCGCGAGGTGCACCGCCCGCCGAACGCCCCCGCCCGCGCGCAGCCCACACTCACCGCGCCACCCGCGCCACCCGCGCCACCCGCGCCACCCGCGCCACCCGCGCCACCCGCGCCACCCGCGCCACCCGCGCCACCCGCGCATCGCGTGACCCGCGCACCCGCGCACCCGCGTTGCCCCCGTCAACAACGTGTCGGGGCGCAACACCTAATCCCGGGCGGGGACGGTGTCCGGCAGGCCGAACGTCGCGAACAGCTTCGCGTCCTGGAACGTCACGTTCCGGCTGATGCCAGAGCCGGTGACCGTGAGCACCTGCAGGGTGTGCGTGTGGTACGCGCCGTCGTCGCGCAGCACGTACGCCGCGACCGCCTGCTGGTCGTTGGCGCCGATCGGGATCATCCGCCACGCGGAGCCGCGGATGGCGAAGATGTGCGCGATGAAGCGGCCGTAGGCCTCGCGGCCTGAGAACCAGCTCGGAACCGGCGGCATCTCCAGTACGACGCCGTCGGTCAGCAGCCGGGTGAGCGCCGCGACGTCGGCGCGCTCGAACGCCGCGACGTATCGATCGATGAGTTCGCGGCTGCTCGGATCGGTGGGCTCGGCGATCTCTCGCGCACCGGTCCCGGCGTCGCCGAGCCGTGCCCGGGCGCGCTGCAGAGCACTGTTGACGGCGGCGGGCGTGGTGTCCAGCACGTCCGCGACCTCGGCCGCGGAGAAGTCGAGCACGTCACGCAGGATCAACGTCGCACGTTGCCGCGGCGGCAGGAGCTGCACGGCGGCGACGAACGCGAGCCGCAGGTTCCCACGGGACATGAGAGCGGTGGCCGGGTCGTCGCGATCCGGCGCGAGCATGGCGTCCGGGAACGGCTGCAGCCACGGCACGTCGAGGGCAGGGACGAGCGGCTGCTCGGGGTCGTCGCTGGGTGGGCCGAGTCCGGACGGCAGCGGTCTGCGGCTTCGGCCGGCGAGAGCCGTCAGGCAGGCGTTCGTCGCTATCCGGTACAGCCAGGTGCGCATCGATGCGCGCTGCCCGTCGAACTGGCCGCGGGCGCGCCATGCCCGCAGCATGGTCTCCTGGACGAGGTCCTCCGCGTCGTGCACCGAGCCGAGCATCCGGTAGCAGTGGGCCAGCAGCTCGCGCCGGTACGGATCGGTCCGCCCCTCGAAGTCCGCGCCGATGGACATCGTCACCTGCCTCTCGCGACTGGTCGCCTATACCTACCTGGCGCAACGCCCAAAGTCATCGGCCTTCCCCGAAGCGATGAGTTCAGCCGTCCCGCTCGGTATGTACCGGTGCGCGATGCGAACGCATCGCCGACGAGGAGGAGACATGACGAGCATCGATGACAGCGCGGTGCGTGACACGATCCGAGGCGTCTACACCGCCTGGGAAGCCAACGACGCGGACGCACTCGCTGCCCTATGGGTCAAGGACGGAACGGTGGTGCAGCCGGGGATATACCGGCAGAACCGCGACGAGGTCCGAGCCGGAATGGCTGCGGCATTCGCCGGTCCGTTGCGGAACTCGACGGTCGTCGACGAGGTGCGCAGCGTCCGGTTCTTGGGCGATGAGGCCGCCGTCGTGATCAGCGAGGGGGGCATCATCCTGGCGGGCGAAACCGAACGACCGGCCGAGCGTGCCGTGCGGGCGACCTGGTTGCTCGCGAGGCAGGACGGGACGTGGCGCATCGCGGCCTACCACAACAGCCCAGCCGTGGCCTGAGCCGCCGCGGCACTCACCGTTGCGTCGGGTTCCGCCGAGTCGGGCGACGGGTGCCGGCCTGGCAGCCGAGCGTTCTGGTCGTTCCATTCGGAGAAGACCATCCGGAAGATCGTGACGCGGTGTCGAATTGGGCCGCCGCCGTTCGTGGAGAAGGTGGAGCGTGGCCACAGGGGGTCACCCCGGCAAAGGAGGAGACATGACCGAGTACCTCATCGCCTTCAACGCCGAGTGGGTGCCCGACCACACGGTCGAGGAGCTGCGCGAGAAGTCCAAAGTTCTCAGGCCGTTGGTGGCAGAGATGAAGGCTGCCGGGGTCCTCATCTTCACCGGCGGCCTGGACGACGCTGCCCCGGTGTGCAGCGTCGATGCGTCCAGCGGCACGCCACTGTTCACCGACGGTCCGTTCGTCGAGACCAAGGAGCACCTCGGCGGCTTCGCCGTCGTGGACGTGGCCGACGAGGAGGCGGCGCGGCTGTGGGCGGGAAAGATCGCGGTGGCCTGCGGTTGGCCGCAGGAGGTGCGACGCCTCCAGGTCCGCAGGCCACTTCCGGAGATTTCTTGACGGAGTCGGCGCGCGTTCCCGCTGCGAGGCTCTAACACGTGTTCTTGCGCGAAGCTGTGACCTTCGGCCGTTTCGGCGCGGGTTCGCCGTGAGGATGCTGGGGATAGCCCGGACGGGCAGGAGGGCACATGACAGACAAACGCGCTGATCTGGCTGGACCCGGCATCGGCAACTACGCCGATCTCGAACAAGTACTACCCCGCGATTACCGCTCGCTGCTGGACCGCCGGGATACCCAGCGGGCCATCTTCGCCGTGCGGGGCTATATCGAGGAGAACCTCTGTCGCGAGTTGAACCTGTTCATGGTGACGGTGCCGCTGATCGTCGACGTCAAGAGCGGCGTCAACGACATGCTCGACCGGGACGGCGCCCGCTCGCCGATCCAGTTCCACATCAGCAACGATCACGACCAGCACCCCATCGACGCGCAGGTCGTCCAGGCGGCCACCAAGTGGAAGCGGGTCGCGCTCAAGCAGTTCGAGTGCAAACCCGGCGAGGGCATCTGCACCGACATGCGTGCCGTCCGCAAGGACTACTTCCTCGATCACGACCACAGCTGTTACGTCGACCAGTGGGACTGGGAGCGAGTGGTCACCTCTGAGGAGCGGAACCTGGACTTCCTCAAGGAGATCGTCAACCGGATCTGGCACGTGCTGGTCGGCGCCGAACGCCTGGCGCAGGAGCTGTTCCCGGCGTTGAAGGATCCGCGCTACCCCGACCTGCCGGAGGAACTCACGTTCCTGCACGCCGAGGACATCCTGGAGATGTATCCCGACCTGCCGCGCAAGGAGCGCGAGACGAGGGTGCTGCAGGACTATCCGGCGGTCTTCATCGTCGGGATCGGCTGGCCGCTGCGCGACGGCTACCCGCACGAGATGCGAGCAGCCGACTACGACGACTGGATCACCGACACGAGCCCGGTCACGGGACGTGCGACCCACGGCCTCAACGGCGACATCCTCGTCTGGAACCACGTCACCAAGCGGCGCCACGAGCTGACATCCATGGGCATCCGGGTCACTGCCGACACGCTGAAGCGGCAACTCGAGGCGAGCGGGCAACTCGACTTCCTCGACCTGCCCTACCACCAGGGCATCCTCAGCGACGAACTCCCGCTCTCGATCGGCGGCGGCATCGGACAGTCGCGCACGCTGATGCTCCTGCTGCGCAAGGCACATCTCGGCGAGGTGAGTGTGTCGGTGTGGCCGAAAGCCCTGACCGACATGTGCGCCGCGCACAACATCCACCTGCTGGGCTGAACCGCGAGCCCTACCGGCCAATCCAAGGCAATCGAACATGGCCTGGCTCGCGGCCGTGGTCATCCGTCGGTGTCAGCCGAGCCGGCCTAGCGCGATCTTCATCGCGTCCTTGACCTTCGACGCCGAGTCGGCGCGCTGGCCGGTCTGCTTGGTCTGGGCGAAGCCGACGTAGAGGATCGCGTTCGCCTTGCTCACCACAACGGTCACGAGGTCGTCGTAGGTTCCGGGGTCGACGTTCGACGGGTAGGTGTGCACCAACTGCTGAGCGAAGCCATGCCATTCGCCAAGTTGGAACGGTCGACCGTTCGTCGTGTAGTTGCCGACGATTTCCGGCGGACCGCCAAGGATGGTGAAGGCGTCCGGGCACTTCGCGGCTTCGGCCTGCACTTTAGTCATGCCCTGGGCGGCCAGTCCGTCGGTCTTGAACACGAGCGCCCCTTCGGTGACGACCGGCAGCGGGGTCTCGGCGGGGGCACGCGGGCCTACGACGAAGCGCCCCGTCGAGTTGCTTCCCGCCAACTCCAGGGCGGGCGCGACGGCGACGGTGACGTCGTCGGCGCGTTGGACGTAAGGGCAGGTTGGGACGCTGTCCGGTGGGGTGTAGATGATGTGAGCGCCGTGGCCTGAGTCGTTGACCTCAATCGCGCCCTGGCCAAGGTCCCCGGTCGTGATGAAGCCGGCCTTGACGGAACTCACGGTGTATGGCGGCTGCGGTCCATGCTTCTTCGGAGAGCCGCCGCATGCGACGAGCAGGGCACACGTCAGCACGATCAGGATCCCGGTTCTGGTCATCGGCCCGCCATTTCAGTGCGCCCGGAACCGGATCAGCACAGGTGTCTCGTCGAATTCACTCGTTCGGATGTCCAGCTGCAGCAGCCATTTCCCGGCGTAGGGAATCGATACCGTGCTCGCCACATAGTGTCCAGGCTCGGCAGCCGACACTTTGATCGCTTCCGCGCCGGTCTCGTTGGCGCTGGATACGAGCTGGGCACCGATCCCGGGAACCGCGACGAGGCTACCGTCCTTGGCGACGAGGTAGATGTCGGCGACGTTGAGACCCTGCTTCGCAGGGGTGAGCCTCAACTCGACGTGTCCACCGTCCATGCGGGTATGGGTCTGCGCGGCCGCGATGTCGATCTTCGCCCGGACCGGTGGTGCGTAACTGGTCCGCGCGGGCGCGGTGTTTACCAGGACGGTCGCCACCGACAGGACGGCGACGCCGAGCAGGGCTTCGACGGCCAGCGAGCGACGCAGCGACCGCCAACCTCGCGCGGGGAGAGACGGGCGGGACAACTCGCTGCGCACGAACCGGCGGTGACGCCAGGCGAGCGCGGCGATCACGAGGACGCCGGCGAGCTTGACGAGCAGGATATGCCCAAAGTCGGTCGCCCGCAGAGCGGGGAACGTGCCCACCTGTCGCCAGGTCTGGTAGAGACCGGTCGCCACGATGACCGCAAAGCTCGGCAGCGCCAGCCGCGAGAATCTCGGCAGCGCGTACGCCACCGAGCGCAGGCGTTGCGCGCCATCCGCGCCATCCGCAGGCACGTCCGGCGCGGCTCCGATCGCACACGCCGCGAGCGCGATCAGCCCGCCCAGCCACAATGCCGCTGCCAGCAGGTGCACGCTGGCTACCGGCACGGCCAACCACACCTGCTCGCCCGTGCGAGAGTGATCCGTCAGGGTCCAGGTGAGGGGCAGCGCGAGCAGGCAGGTGCCGGCCGCGACCTCGGCGGCGAGCGGTCGTCGCGCGGCGGCGCCGGTCCGGCCGCGTACCAGGAAACCGACAGCCACGGCGAGAAGTCCCACGACTACCACCCGCGCCAGCAATGCCTGGCCGATGCCCGTCGAGACCGTGGCCCGCAACGACTCCGCCGAGAATGCCGAGGTGATCGGTTCGCCGGTCGAGTATGGGTATTGAGCGAAGAGCACCGCAAGCGTGCCGAGCAAGATGGCGGTCAACGCGGTCCAGACGACACGTCGCGCGCGACGCGGAGCCGGACCCGGCGGCAACAAGAAGCAGAGGAAGACCGTACCGCCGATCGTTGCGACCAGCCCCAGGTACGCGATCCCGGCACCGGCAGTCTTGAGGACGGGTGCCACCTGGCTGGGCCGTCGGCCGGTCGCCGCCACAGTCCGGCTCGGCCCGCCGATGCTGAACTGGAACGCGCCCGAGACGACATGCGCGTCGGCCGATACCACTCGCCAGGACACGACGTAGGTGCCGTCGTGCAGGCCGGGCGTCAGATCCGCCGCGGCGGTATCCCCTTTCCCCGCAGGATGTTCGGGCTTGCCGACACGGACTGGATGGCCAGCCGCGTCGAGCAGTTGGATCGACTGCGGGGTGAGGCTCACCGCCTCGTTGAACCGGAGCGCCACTTGCGGCGGCTCGTTACCGAGGACCGAGCCGTCGACGGGTGATGTCGCGAGCAACACGGCGTGGGCCTCCGCGCTCGGTGCGCCGGCGACGAGCGCGCCGAGCAGCAGCAACGCGAACGGCGCCATTCGGAACCAGCGGCTGGGCAAGCGCCGTGCGTCGTTCACTTTGGCGTGTCTAATCGGTGCGGAGTATGCGGTCCAGCACGATCGCGCCTTCATGCACCCTCGCGATGACGTAGTTGTCGTCGGTCATCGTGTGATCCGGCGCGAACTGCAGAGCGCCCGTGACTGTCGAGAATCCGCGCAACCGCAGGAGGTTGTCCGCGATTGCACTCGGCTGGGTATTGCCGGCCTGCCGCACGGCCTGGACGAGGGCCCGAAGCGCGTCGTAGGCCTGCATGGCCGTGCGTCCCGGCTCCTGGTGATATTTCGCCCGGTACTTCGCCGCCCAGCGTGCGGCGGCCGGGAGCAGGTCGGGGCGTGCTGTCGTCGTGATGAACACGCCCTCGGCCGCCTGGTTGCCGGCCGCGGCGACGAACGCCGGCGCATCGGAGGACGACGAGGCCAGGAACGAGCCGCGATAGCCCCGGGCACGTAGCTCGCGGACCAGCCGCCCGCCGTCCTGCGCGGACCCGGCCCAGTAGACGAAGTCAGGGCGGGCGCGCAGGGTCGTCACGGCGACCGGTCCCAGTGCCGGTGGTCGCGAGCGCAGCGTCTGCGTGCTCACCAGCGGCGCGTCGACACCGTGGGACACGACCCGGGACAGTTCCCGTGACTGCGGTGACGAGTCGGCCACCACCGCCACTCGCTGCGCGCTGCGATAGGCGATCCAATGCACGGCGGCCAGCCCTTCCTGGTAGACGGTGCCGTTGATCAGAAACGTGAGCGGCCGGCCCGCCACCAGAGAATCTGCGTTTGCCGATGTCACGATCGCCGGGGTGCCGCCCTTCCCGAGCGCCTCGACAGCCGCCCGGCTGGCGTCGTTGCACACGCCGCCCACCACGCCGACGACCTTCTGGTCGACGAGTCGCGTCGCCGCGCGCGACGCGGTGGGCGGCGTGCATCCGTCGTCCTGCACCTCCACCCGCACCCGGTGACCGAGAAGCCCGCCGGAATCATTCACCTCGGCTGCCGCCAGCGACGCACCGTTGACGAGATCCCGGCCGAGCGGTGCCTGCTGCCCGGAGAGCGGCGCGAGCACACCGATGGTGAGCTCACCCCGTAGCTTCGCCCGGTCGTGCCCGGTAGTTGAGCAGCCGGCGAGCAGAGCCAGCACGGTCAGCATCAGGAGGCCGACACAGACGCTCCGGGCTCCGGATCGGGCGTGCGCCGATCCGAAGCCCGGAGTGACCTGGTCGAGCCTCAGTTCTCGCAAGTGTTCCAGCAGATCTTGCCGTCCGGGTGCCCGGTGATCTTGCCGTCGAACCGCAGCACATCGACGCCGCGGCTGTAATCGGCGACGTAGACGAGCCCGTTGTGCCAGTACGGGGCGGACGCTGATCCGGCGGTGACTCCCGCAGTGCCTCTGGGAACCCGGAAGTAGCCGACCTGCTTCGGGTGCTCCGGGTCGGATATGTCGATGAACCGGGTGCCCTGCGCGTACCACGCCTGGGCGACGATGTTGCCGTTCACCGTGAACCAGTGCGCCGAGCAGCTGGCGTTCGTGGTGTCCGAGCCCTCCTGGCCCCAGGCCGTGTAGTGGCCGACCAGCGGGAGCCGGAACGGGTGCTCCGGGGTCGAGCGCCAGCCCTCGCCGTCGTAGCTGCCCTTGAGCGACGCGATCTTCAGCTCGCCAGCCTGCGAACAAGTAGTGATGTTCTCGTTGGTGATGAGCAGCAGCTCGCCCGGGGCGTAGTTGCCCAGCTTCCACGTGACGTGCTGGGCGTTGTGGTCGAAGTATGCGAAGAAGTCGTTGCCGGCGGTCGGATCCGTGACGCCGCCGGCGTAAGGGACGGGGTCGTATGCCGTCGCGACGCGGTGCCGGTTCTGCACCGGGTCCCAGTGCAGCCCCGTGGTCCAGTAACCGCGGTCGCCGCCCTCGCCGGCAACCCAGGCGACGCCGTTGCGGTCGACGTCGACGCTGTGAACGTAGCTCGTCTGGCCGTCGAACCGATTGAGGTCGATCGGAATGGTGTAGGTGTACGGGTGATTGATGTCGCGGATGTCAGTGACCCACAGCGGCACGCCGCCGAGTGGCAGCGCGTAGGGAGGCTGTGGGCTCCACGCTGGGTCATTGCCCGGCGTGCCGGTGCTGTAGGGCCCGACCGTCCACAAGTAATGGCAGTCGTCGATGCACGTGCTCGTGTGGCCGGCCGGGATGGGGTGGAACACGACCAGCCTGGGCTGCCAGGGGTTCTTCACGTCGATGATGTAGACCCCGGACTGGCCGGTGGTCAGCGTGCCGCCGAAGCCGCGCGGGTCGCGGCTCATGAAGACGAGCTTGCGCTTCGGGTCGACGGTCATGTTCTCGCCTTCCCAGAAGCGGTCCTGCGTGTCCCCCGGTACCCGCAGCTGGGCGGCCGTGACCTTGGAGACGAGCGCGGGATGTGCCGGGTCCTGCAGCGACCAGACGGCCAGGCCGCCTGTGCCGTTGGCGAACATGAAGTCGTAGCCGTAGTTGGCGTAGTGGATGAAGTTCAGCGACGAGTACCCGCTCACCCCGCCCACGTTGTCGAGGAAGGTCACGTCTCCGGCGACTGGGTTCGTCGGGATGTTGTGGGTGTCGTCGAGCGTCGGGCCGCCGTGCGCGGAGTTGTCCGCAGCGGGCGGGTTCGGCAGCGGTTCCGCGCTCGTCGACGCATTCCCGACGGCGACGACGAGCGCCGCGATCAGCGAGCAGGTAGCTGCGAGAGCGGCGCGCGATCTGTTCATGTGCGCTCCTAGCTGAGACTCAGGTACGGCACAAGTTCGCCGAATGGTACGCCCGGTGCGAATGGCATGACAACGGTCATCTGTCGCAGACTGCTTGGAGCCGCGACCTGTGCTCGGGCGTACGCGTCATTGGCGTTCTCCCAGAGCCGACTGGGCAATTCCGTACCACCGTCCGGGCACACCGAGTGCTCCAGGTGCCCGTATTTGATCGGCGCCTTGCCTCACGAGCGCATCAACACTCGGACGGCGCCTCAGCCGAGCGGGCCGCGCAGCGCGAGAACGCGCTGCAGCGCGTGGATGCCCTCGCCCCGATCGAGCTGCCCGTCGGCGACCGCCGCCTGCAGCGCGTCGACCGCGTCCCGGCCCTGGTTCACGTCACGTGCGGAGCAGAGCACGATGTCCATGCCGGCCGCCGCAGACGCCACCGCGCGCTCACCGGTGTCGCCGACGTTCTGCAGCGCGCCGGCCTCAATCGCGTCCGTGATCGTCACACCGCGGAACTTGAGTCGCCCGCGGAGCTCACCGCGCACGATTCTCGGTGACAGCCCGGACGGCAGGTTCGGGTCGAGCGCCGGGTAAGTCGCCCACGACGTCATGATCATGTCCACGTCGGCGTTGATGGCGTATGTGAAGGGCAACTCGTCGATGCTGCGCAGATCCGACAACGACACGTCGAGCGGCACGGGGCCGAGGTCGGTGTTCTGGGCGCGCGTCGCGGCACCGAGCCCGGGGAAGTGCTTGGCGGTCGTGACCACACCGAGGCTCTGCTGTGCAGTGATGGACGCAGCACCGCACTCACCGCAGACAACCGGATCCATGCTGTACGAGCGTCCGAATTGGTCGTCGAAGTTGCCGGCTTGCCGGAAGACGTCGAGTACCGGCGCGAGGTTGCAGTTCATGCCGGCGTCGAGCAAGTTCTGCGCTGCGCCGGTGCCCGCGGACTGCGCCGTGCCAAGCGGATCCGCCGACGCACCGATCTGCTTCTCGGAGATCCCCGGCAGGCCGGGAAGCCGCTGCACGATGCCGCCCTCCTGGTCGGTCATGAGCAGCAGCGGGTATCCGATACCGCTGTCCACCTGCGCCTGCGCCAATGCGCTGGTCACCGCTTGAATCTGGCTGCGGTCAGTGCGGTTGATATTCTCGCCGAAGAAGATCACCCCGCCGACCAGTCCGGCACGGATGGCGTCGAAGAGCGCCTGCGGCGGCGTCAGACCGGGATAGGACCAGATCACGCGCTGCCCGGCCTGCTGTGCAGGGGAAAGCCCGAAGGGTTTGGAATCGCTCGCCCCACCGGCCGGGTCAGCGGCGAGGGCTCGTGCCGGCTTCATGAGCCCGGCGCCGGCGAGCAGGGCCACCCCGCCGATGAGCACACTGCGCCTGCTGACGCCTCGTTCGTCGATTCCGGGATATGCGTCGAAGTGAGTTGGAGCGCCACCGGAACCGTCGCTGATAGCCATTGCCGTCCTCCTCGCAGAGCCGGGGGGCCACTGGAGCGGCCGCCCGCGGAACGTCCGTTTCGGCCTAAACTTCGGATGTCGGTTCACATTGGCATAGACCAATTTGCGCGTCAAGACTCGGAATGCGGCACCGAGGACGTCATACCTGGGTCGTATGCGCGGCGCACACCGGTCCACCCTGCGTCGGATCCGCCCGGCGCCGGCGGGCGGACGACGGCACAGGGCGCAGCTGCGACGATCGAGTAGCAATCCCAAGACAGCAAGGAGCAAAACATGACCGAGAGCGCGCATCTTTTCAAAGCCCCGGCGATGGGGACGCGGCTCGTCCATGTGAGCAATGCCGCCGCCGTGTGGGCGCTGCTGTTCGCCATCGTCCACGCCTATTGGGCGTGGGGTGGCGAGATCGGCACGAACGGCGGCGCCGCTGGTACGCCCGCGGCTCAGGCCTACATCGCCGTTATCGCGCTGCTCGGGCTCATCGGAGCTGCGGTTGCTTACGGCCTGGCTCACGGCGAGAGGACCCGACCGCGCCGCGCATCGCTCATCCTGCTCGCGCGCGGGGGCGGATCCGCCCTTCTTCTCGGCGTGGCTGTCGGTACCGGCCAGTGGCCGGCGAATTGGAGCTTGCAAGGCGACGGAGCGGCCGGCATCGTCATCCCGCTCTACTTCCTGCTCGGCGGCGTCCTGTTCTCGATGCTCGGCTGGCGAACGGGCAGAACCAACGTCACATCGACCGGCCGTGAAACCGCCGGGGCACCGGTCTGATCACCAGCTCCGGCCGGGACAAGCGTGCTCCGTGTCAGTAGCTGATCGACTCACCGCGCCGTTGCTCGAGAGCGCCGGGTCGGTGTCGCAGAGATGGCGTGCGCCGTTTCGACGCGGCAAACGGCAACCGCCGCGGTTCTACCATCGGGCCGTGACCGAGCTGCAGCCCGCCGCGAATTGGCTCAGCGGCGTCGAGAGTTGGAACCGTGCGCATGGGTGGGCGAGCGACGCGCTGACTGCCTTGGCGTTGGTCGCGGTCCTGGGCGCTTTGTCGATCACCGGCTCGCAGGGGCTGCACTGGTCATCCGGCTGGCTGGGCGTGCTGATCGTCGCGTTCGTGGTGCTGCACGTGACGGTCGCATTCCGGCATCGCGCGCCGGAGGCCGCGTATGCGGTGGCCAGCGTGGCGCTGCTGGTGATCGTGCTGGCGCCGCAGGCGCACGTCACCAACCCCGTCTCCGGCGGGCCCACCCGCGTCCCGGCGTTCTACCTGCCGTCCAGCCTGGTGTTCTTGGTGCTGCTGTTCAGCGTGGCGGCGCGGGTGAGCGGCGGGCGCGGCCGCATCGCGCTGGTGATCGCGCTCGCCGGAGTGGGCGTCGCGACCGGGACGACCACCGATGCGCTGCAGCAGTTCACCACCCGCAGTTGGTTGGCGACGTTCTACTTCTGCGTCGGGCTGGTCCTGGTCGTACTGATGACGTGGACGCTGGGTCGGTTCGCCATGGTGCGTCGCCGGCACGCGATCGTGGAGCGGAACGAGGCGGCACGGCTCGCCGTACTGGAGGAGCGGGCTCGTATCGCGCGTGAGATGCACGACGTCATCGCGCACTCGCTGGCCGTGATCGCCCGACAGGCCGAGGGCGGCGCGTTCGTGGCCGAGCGGGATCCGCGCGGCGCCGGCCAGGCATTGCGGACGATCGCCGACACCAGCCGCGCCGCTCTGACGGACATGCGTGGCCTGCTCGGCGTCCTGCGGGATCCGGATGCCGGATCGATCGATGGGCCGGTCGCCTCGCCCCAGCCCAACCTGGCCGATCTACCCCGCCTGGTCGAGGGCGTCCGCGACACCGGCGTCGACGCCGAACTCATCGAGTCCGGCGAGCACTTCGCCGTCGGCGCCGCGACCGAGCTTGCCATCTACCGGCTCGCGCAGGAGGGGCTGACCAACGCGGTCAAGCACGCGGGACCGCGAGCACACGTCGCCGTCGCGCTGCGCTGGGAGCCAGAGCAACTGACGGTCGAGGTGCTCGACAACGGCGGGTCGGGGCGCGCGATGCCGGTCCCCGGAGCCGGCGCCGGGCTGCAGGGCCTGCGCGACCGGATCGCCGCCGTCGGCGGCACGTTCAGCGCGGCACCGCGCGAGTTCGGCTTCCAGGTCCGGGCCAGCTTCCCGCGGGCGATGGGTTCGGCATGACGATCCGGGTGGCGCTGGTCGATGACCAGGAACTGGTGCGTACCGGCCTCGCGATGGTCGTTGACGCGTGCGAGGACATGCGCGTAGTCGCCCAGGCCGGCGACGGCGCGCAGGCGCTGCAGACGCTGGCCGCGACGCCGGCTGACGTGGTGCTGATGGACGTCCAGATGCCGGGGATGAACGGCGTAGACGCGACGACCGAGCTCACAGCCCGCAGTGATCCGCCCAAGGTCATCGTGCTGACCACGTTCGACCTGGACGACTACGCATACGCCGCGCTGCGGGCCGGAGCCAGCGGCTTCCTGCTCAAGGACGCCTCGGCGGCCGAGGTGATCACGGCGATCCGCAGCGTCTACGCCGGCGACGCCGTGATCGCGCCATCGACGACCCGACGGATGCTCGACCACCTGGCGAGCGGGGCGCCACGCCCACGCGACGACGGGGCCGTCGCCGCGCTGACCGAACGCGAGCGCGAGGTACTGGTCGAGATCGCGCAGGGCTACGCGAATCCCGAGATCGCCCGCCGCCTCTACCTGTCTGAGGCGACGGTCAAGACCCACGTGGGACGCATCCTGGCCAAGCTCGGCCTGCGCGACCGCGTCCATATCGTGATCTTCGCGTACGACCACGGTCTGGTCCGGCCCGCCTAGCAAATCATCCCGCGGTCGGACACGGACCAGCCGCCGTTCCGACGTGAACCGAGCCGCCGGCGACGACGCTAGGTGTCATGACCAAACCGCTTCTTCGTGCGGGCGCCACACAACGGCGGGCAGCCTTTACCGGCTCGCTGATGTCCACCCGCACCCTCGGCCGCCTCGGTTTCGCCTGGGCGCTCGCCTATATCCCGATCCACGTCTACTGGGCGCTGGGCGGGCTCAGCACGCCGATCGGGATCACGGGCCGCCGATCGGGGTTCCGCACGGCGAACTGGGGCGCGTGCGTCGTCATCGTCGGCGCCGGGTTGACCTGCCTGGTACTGACCCGGCCGTGGGGTGTGACGCTGCCGGCCGGGCTGCGTCGCGGCACCGCGTGGGTGGGTGGCGTGTTCGGCCTCGCGCATTGGGCTCTGTACACGACCTACTGCGCGCTCCGGGTCGCCGGCGTGGTCGGCTATCCCACCGACAGCGACCTGACCGAGACGCAGCTCCGTAACTTCGATTGGGCCAACCTCGGCTACTTCGAGCTGTGGTTCGGCGTCATGGCGGTGCTGCTGATCGCCTGCGCGCGGCGCGATAAGGCGCTGGAGACGCTGCGGCTCGACCCCGGCCGCAGGCGCCGCTCGTCCTGGCCGGTCCGCCTCGGTACGACGCTCAGCCTGACCGGCATCGCCACCGTCGTCTGGGGCGTGTTCGCCTTCAACGCCTGGGTGTTCGCGGCGGGCGGGCCGGCTGTCCTGGCGTGCGGACTGGCGGTCTTGATCTCCGGCAACTCGAAGGTCAGCTCGCTGGCTGGTCAGCCAGCGGTGTTCCCTGCGCGCTGAGCAACCTCTGGCGTCCGGACTCCTCGACGAACACGTGCGTGTAACGGCTGCGCGCCGTCACCGTGTCGGGGCCGAACCGGATCGTCATCTCGGTGCGCCCGACCACGACCGCGACGCCCGCACGGGTGCGCACCGACGCCTCGGCGGGGTCGCGGACGATGTCGACGAAGCGCAGCACGCCGGAGGCCACCGCGTCGAGCAACGCGGCGCGGTCGGTCACGCCGCCGCTCATTACGTCCACGATGGCGAAGTCGTCGGTGAGCAGGTCGGCAAGGGCGATCGGGTCGGCCGCGAGCAGGGCGTCGAAGAACGCCTCGTCACTCGCGAGCGCCTCAGCGAATATCTTGGTCACGCACGTGCAAGCCCGCGACGGCGACGGTCATTCCCGGCCAGGCACCGAGGCTCAGCGCGAGAAGCCCGGGCGATTGGTTGCCGTGCCATGGCGCGATCTCGGGCCCGTAGGGTACGGCGGTGACTCGAGGTGCGCCTGGGCCGGGCGGGGTGTTGAGTGCGGCAGTCGTCGTCGGTGCTCTGGGTGTGGTGTTCGGGGATATTGGCACCAGCCCGATCTACACGCTGCAGACGGTGTTCAGCCCCGACGATCCGCATCCAGTCGCCGCGACGACGTATGACGTCTACGGAGTGGTGTCGCTGATCTTCTGGTCGGTGATGCTCATCGTGACGGTGACCTATGTGCTGTTGGCGATGCGGGTCGACAACGACGGCGAGGGCGGCATCATGGCCCTCATCACCTTGCTGCGCCGGTGGGGCGTGAGTGGCAAGGCGCGCGTGACGATGCTGCTGGCCGGGCTGGGCGTGCTCGGAGCGGCGTTGTTCCTGGGCGACAGCATGATCACGCCGGCCATCTCAGTGCTCTCGGCCGTGGAGGGCCTGAAGGTGGTGCGCTCTTCGCTGGAAGCGTGGGTCGTGCCGATCACGGTGGTGATCATCGTGTGCCTGTTCGCGGTTCAGCGTTTCGGAACCGCGTTGGTTGGGCGCTTCTTCGGTCCGGTGATGATCGGGTGGTTCACCGCGATCGGGGCCTGCGGCGTATGGGGCATCACCAAGGAACCGGGCATCCTCAAGGCGCTCTCGCCCAGCTACGCCGTGGGGTTTCTCGGCGGCCACTTCCACGTCGCGTTCTTCGCGCTCGCCGCCGTCGTCCTGGCCGTGACCGGCGCCGAGGCCCTGTACGCCGACATGGGCCACTTCGGCCGCAAGCCGATCTCGGTCGGGTGGATCTTCCTCGTCTTCCCTGCCTGCGCGCTCAGCTACCTCGGCCAGGGCGCGCTCATTTTGTCCAACCGGGCCAACCTGTCCGCCCCGTTCTTCCTGCTCACCCCTGGGTGGGCGCGGGTGCCGATGGTGCTGCTGGCAACCGCGGCGACGGTGATCGCCTCGCAGGCGGTCATCACCGGCGCGTTCTCGGTGGCCGCGCAGGCCGCCCAGCTGGGCTACCTGCCTCGGCTGCGCGTGCTGCACACGTCTCGCTCGACGCACGGCCAGATCTACGTGCCGTGGATCAACTGGCTGCTGATGGTCTCGGTACTCACCTTGGTATTCGCGTTCCGCAGCTCGGCGGCGCTCGCGTTCGCTTTCGGAATGGCCGTGACCGGAACGATCGCGATCACCACCATCCTGTTCTTCTACGTCGCCCGCCGCACCTGGCGCACACCCTGGTGGCTGCTGGCAACCGGGGCGACCATCCTGCTGGCCGTCGACCTGCTGTTCCTCGCGGCGAACCTGACCAAACTCGTGCACGGCGCCTGGCTGCCTCTGGTCATCGCCCTGGCGGCCTTCACCGTCATGACCACCTGGCAGCGTGGCCGGCACTTGGTCAGCGCCCGCCGAGCGAGCATGGAGGGCCCGCTGCGCGAGTTCGTGGACGGTCTTCGCTCGCACCGCGACCTGGTCGACACCGTCGCGGGCACCGCGATCTTCCTCAACCGCGGCGCCGAAACCGCTCCGCTCGCGCTACGGGCCAACGTCGAACACAACCACGTCCGCCATGAACACGTGGTGATCGTGTCCGTCCAGACCGAGACCGTTCCGCGAGTGCCCGCCAACGAACGCCTCACCATCGACGACCTCGGCCACCGCGGCGACGGCATCACCCACGTCACCGCTCGCTTCGGCTACACCGAAACCCCCGACGTCCCCGCCGCCCTCGCCACCCTCACCCCCGAACAGACCGAAGGACGCCTCGACCTGGACTCCGCGACCTACTTCCTGTCCAAGATCGAACTGCGCGCCGGCCACCGCCCCGGCATGGCCCCCTGGCGCAAACGCCTGTTCCTCGCCACCTCCCACATCACCGCCGACGCCAGCGAACACTTCGGCCTGCCACGCGACCGCGTCATCCTCCTCGGCGCCCACGTCGACGTCTGACCGCACCATGTTGGACCCACGCGCCGAAGCCGTGATGGCCACCTGTCATTCCGCCTGCAGTGACTGGGCATACTCACAGTCAGACAGGCGGGGTGATCAGCAGGTACACGATCACGGCGATCAGCCCACCGGCGACGACCACCCAGCCTCCGGGCGGTTCACCAGCAGGGCGATCGTGCCGACGAGCAGTGGCACCGTGAGAACAATCAGAAAGAGCACGAGGGGAATGCGGTTGAGGCGCTCTGCGCAACCTCTCGTGTCACGCTCGCTTGCACCGACGGCACAGCGCGCCGGTCGAGCAATGACAAAGTCATGGCGCAATAACCTCCACCATTTAGAGGGGATCCCGCGACCTTTCGTGTGCTGCGGTCGCTGCGACGCACCCATCGGAGGGGTCAACCGGCGATCCGAACCTGATTTGCGAGCGCCGACGCCACTTGATTCGCGAGGATGACCGCGACTTGACGCGCCGCCTGCGGTGCCAGTGATCCTGGTGTCGGGTCGAGCACGAACCGACCGTGGGTGCCGCTGCGGCTAGAGGCGAGTATCTCTACATTGATCCCAGGCATGCCGTACTCATCGAGGTCCCAATACCCGTCATCGATGCGCAACCGTCCGTCTTCCTCAAGACGAGGCATGCCCCCAAAAGAGAATCGCTCGAACCGGCAGCCGCGCAGGCCGAGTAGCGCCGTCAGATGGGCTGTTACCCGATCGATCACCAGTTGCGGCGCTGCGCCCGAGGCGACCAGATCCGTCGTCTCGCCGATCGCGGCGAGGTAAGCGGCATCGGTCAGCGCGATCCGTCGCTGGCGCCGACCCTGCACCGCAAGCTCGGTGACCGCCGCGCCCACTACCAAGAGGAGAAGCGTCGTCTCCAGATCGGCGCGATGAGTGATCGTGAACCGCTCATACGGCTTGGTCAAGAAGAAGTCGAACCAGATTGCAGCCGAAGCCGCGGCCAACAGGCCAGCAAACCGATGCCCGTTCGCCGCGACAGCCACGATCACGACCACAAGCACGAGCGCGGCGTCCGTGTTCGCGAAGCTACCCCGGAACGGCATCAGCACTCCCGCGACTCCGAACGGGAGAACCAGAGCCGCGACCAACGCGATTCGATCCCGGTGCGACCACCAGGAAATGCGCATGCCCCACCCTGCTACGCCGTGAAACAGACGTCCAGACGTCTGGCCACATCCTCACGGAACCCTCTCAGCCTGGACGCGGATAGCGTGGGAAGCGCCGTGCGCGTGAGAGATGCGTGGGCATGGCGTGGTGATCACGTCAGGCCGCTCGCTTTTATGGTGCTGGCGCCCCGATGCTGTAGATCCGGGCGACGACGTGCTGGCCGAAGATCGACACTTGGAGCGTTAGCGGTGACTTTCGGCCCCATCCGCCGCTACGAACCGCCCTTGGCATCCCGCGCCGGCTCGTGACAGGTCAGGAGATGGATGCGTACTCGGGATGCGAACCACAGGTTCGGGAGATTCGCGCGGTCCGCACGTTCCGGATCGGCCCTCACGGGCGCCTTTACCCGCTGCTCGGCAACAGCGCGTGGTTGCATGGCACCAACACTGCACGCTGCCAGCCGCCGCTACCTGGTCGGCCCGGGTTGCATGATGCCCCAAGCCCGAACTGCAACTGCGGGCTGTACTCCTACGCGTCGGAGGTGGCTGCCGCCGAGCACCCGAACTCGCGGCACATCGTTGCGGTGGTGACCTGCTGGGGACGCATCATCGCCGGCACCCGTGGCATCCGCGCCGAGCACGCGCGCATTGAGGCCCTCTGGATGTCGCCCAAGGTGCCGCCGAATCTCGCCGCCCAGGTCGTCAGCCGCTACCCCGCCGCGTCGACGTACGAGCGGCGGTCCACGATGTTCGCAGCCCACCCACCGACCAATCTCGGCTGCTACGAATCCGCCGCGACGCACGGCCGGGCTTTCATGCGCATCGGACTGCAGGTCGCGGTCACGATCGCACTGGTCGTCGGCGCGCTGTCTCCCGACTGGATCGGCAGCCACCCGGTCGTGCGTCTCGTCTGGGCCGCCGAGTTGGGATTCTTCTGCGTGGGCGCCGCGGCCCTGGCCGTCAAGGGCAGCGACGTGGCCGTGAAACTGCGCATGCTGCTATTCGTCGCCGGGGCACTATGGCTGATGGCGCCGTTCGCGGGCACCTTGGGCCGCATCCTGCTCCGGCTCCCCCTCGTCCAGATCGCAGCACTCGGCGTCGTTCGACGCGCGCGATGGTTGCGACGCGGCAGTCGCTTCCCAGCCGAAATCAGCGAGACGGGGCCATGAGCGGCTACCTGCTTTTCGTCGTCGCCGTCGCCGTCACGACGGTGATCGTGCTGTCACTCGCACGCCTGCTGATGATCGGCACTGGGCGGCATTGGCTGGGCCGTCGCCGACGCCTTCGGTAGCAGGGCAAGAAGGCTGCGGTGCGGCGCTGCGCGCCCGCGGCGCCTACGGCCCCTGCTGGTCGTCGTGTGAGGCGGTGAACATCGAACTCGCGCAATGGGCCGTTGGCGTGAGGGTTGCGTGGGTACGGCGTGGCGATCACGTCAGGGTTCTCGATCGGGCACCGCCGCCGTCTGATGCTGAAAGCCCGGGCGGCAGAGTGCCGGTCGAAGATCGATACCTGGAGTGTCACCTGTGACTCTCGCTGAACTGATCCCGTCGCTGCGAAGCTCGTTGCCCCACGAGTTGGAGCCGTGGCTGTGGCCGTCGTCCGTGCACCACATTCCCGGCGGCGACCTGGCCGTCGGCGGGACCAGCCTCGTCGGTGTCGCGGCGCAGCACGGCACGCCGGCCTATGTCCTGGACACCGCGGAGTTCCGCGCACGGTGCGCGGACTACCGCCAGGCGTTCCACGACGCGGACGTGGCATACGCGGGCAAGGCCCTGCTGACCCGCGCGATCGCCCGCATGGTGGACGAGGAAGGGCTCAGCCTCGACGTGTGCTCCGAGGGCGAGTTGGCCGTGGCGGTAGCCGCGCAGTTCCCGGCAGACCGAATCATCCTGCACGGCAACGCAAAACCCAGTGCGCTGCTGCGGCGGGCGATGCCGATGGGTGTCGGGCGCATCGTCATCGACAGCCTGGATGAGATCGAGACACTGGCAGTAGTCGCGTTCGGCGCGGGCCGGCAGCGGGTACTGCTTCGGGTCACGCCTGGCGTCGACGCGCACACCCACGATGCCGTCACGACCGGCACCGAAGGCCAGAAGTTCGGCCTGTCCATCGAGTCCGGTGCTGCCGCCGAGGCGGTGCGCCGCATTCTCGCCGTGCCGAAGCTGGAACTGGTCGGTCTGCATTGCCACATCGGTTCGCAGATCACGCAAGTGGCGCCGTACGAGCAGGCCGCACGGCGGGTGCTGCGGTTCCTCTCCGCGATACGGGACGAGCACGGCGTCGTTCTACCTGAGCTGAACGCCGGCGGCGGACACGCAATCGCCTACCACCCAGGCGATGTGCCTTTACCCGTCGGCGAAATCGCCATGGCGCTGCGCCGGACAGTGACCTCGACGTGCGCGGACCTGCGGCTGCCCGCGCCGCGCATCGCGGTCGAGCCCGGCCGGGCCATCGTCGGGCCCGCCGGAATCACCCTCTACCGCGTCCTGGGCGTGAAGCACACAACGACGCGGACCTGGGTCGCCGTCGACGGCGGGATGAGCGACAACCCACGGCCCGCGCTCTACGGCTCTCGCTACTGCGCGCGCCTACTCGGTCGCCTCTCTCCCGCGGCTGACGAGCACGTAACCGTGGTCGGCCGACACTGCGAGGCCGGCGACATCCTGATCGAGGACGCCCTGCTGCCGGCCGACATCCGCTACGGCGACCTGCTCGCCGTGCCGAGCACCGGCGCCTACCACCACGCGATGGCCTCGACCTACAACCTCGTCCCCCGTCCGCCGATCATCGCGGTTTCGCAAGGCAGAAGCTGGCCGCTCGTGCGCCGCGAGACCGTCGATGACCTGTTGATCCGCGACATGGGCTGAGGAGAGCACGAGGATGAGCACCGCCAATGTAGTGAAGTTCCCCACGCCCGACGAATCACCAGACGACGACGCCGGGGTCTACAACATCGCCATCACCGGCAGCGGCCTCTACAACGAATGCCTATGCCTGCAATACGCGGTGACCCCGATACCGGCCGCGCTGATCGGCGACCGGTCGCTGCACGAAGGCGGGGACGCCGGCATCGCGATCGACAACCACCGCAACGTGCGCCGCGAGTGCCGCAGCGCGTACCGGGTCTCGACGACCGGCTCGCGCGTCATCGGCGCACTCAAGGTCGGCCCAGCCGCGTGGCCCGGACTCGGCACCGTGACCGTGCTGTTCTACCCGTTCGCGCACACACCCGGCCTGCAGATGCGCCTCTGCCAGGTGCGCGTCGTGCTCGACGGCACCGGTGTGCGTACCGCGACCATCCACCGCACCTGACCTCGAGCGCGACGAGCACACTGCCTCAGGACGGACGGAGCGGGTCGTTGAACAGGGCCGAGGTGTAGGTGCGTCGTTGCAGCAGAGGTCGCCGGGGCGGTGCGCTAGTCGTACCAGTGTCGGTCCAGGCGACGCGCGGACGGGGAGGACGTCCACGACCAGATCGTCCGGGATCTCGCCGAAGGCATCGATGAAGGCGGTGTGCAGGACCTCGCGTTCCTGGTCTCCCTGCAATTGGAGGAGCGGCGGGCACGGCACACGACGGTAGGCGAGTTCACCGCCGATCGGCAGCCAGGTGTCTACACCACGAGCGACGCCGCAGTCCCTGCGCGCGTAGGCGCCTCAACTCGGCGGCCTCCGCGGAGAGCAGATCGCGACGCACCGCTCGGTAGGACGCATGCTCGTCCTGATCGGTCACCGGGTCGGGTGATTGCATGTCGGTGGCGTGCAGCGCGCTTTGCGTGCGCGCCAACTCGTCCCGCAATTCGTTACGTAGCGGGGCGGCCACGACCTCGGATGCGGCCTCCAGATCGACCAGCTCGTCGAGCCGCCGCAGTGCTGCACCGGCTGCGGCATTGCGGGCGAGCGCCTCGTCACGTACGTGACCGGCTGGGTCGTCGGTCACGCCAAGGCGGCGCACCAGCGGTTGCAACGTCAGGCCTTGCACGACAAGGGTGAGCAGGATGCAACTCGTCGTCACGACGAGCAGCAGGTCCCGATGCGGGAACGGCGCGCCGGATACCGTGAGCGGGATCGAAAGTGCCGCCGCCAGCGGCACGACGCCGCGTGTGCCGGACCAGGAGATCACCATCGGAACCCGCCACGTCAGCACATCCGCGCTGTCGTCTCGCGGTCAGCGCAGCCAATGCGACAGGTACGCGCCCGGGTAAACCCACAGGACGCGTACCCCGATCACGACGGCAAACACGGCGAGAGCGCCGAGAACGAAGTCCTGGTCGGCGCCGACGAGGCGACGCACCACCGCAGGAAGCTCGAGGCCCACGACGGCGAACATGACGCTTTCGAGCAGGAACTGCACGACACGGTAGACATTGGCGATCTGCAAACGGGTCGGCCCGCTGGACAGTCCCGTGCCGCGTTCACGTTCGCCGAGATGCAACCCCGCAAGCACCACAGCGGTCACGCCGGAGGTGCCCAGCGCCTCGGCCGCGACGTAGACCGCATAGGGCATCACCAGCGCGGTCACGGTTTCGAGCACGGGGTCGTGGATGCGGCGACGCAACTTGCCGGCTATCCGCGCAGCCACGTAGCCGACCAGCGCACCTCCGCCGCCGAGACGCAGGAACTGCCAGGACGCATCGAGCGCCGACACGGCAACGCCCGCCGTAGCCACCGTGATCGCTACTCGGAACAGCACCAGCGAAGTGGCGTCATTGAGCAGGCTCTCGCCCTGGACAAGGGCGAGCAGCCGAGGCGGAAGGTGCATCCGCCGAGCCAGCGCACTGACCGCAATCGGGTCCGTGCTGGCGAGCACCGCGCCGAGAACAAAACACGTGGCCAGCGACATATGCGGGAACACGGCGTGCGCGACGACGGCGACCGCCGCCGCCGACGCAGCGACCAGGCCAACCGCGAGCGTGCTCACCGAGCCCAGAACGCTGCGCAGTTCGCCGATTGCGACGTCGGTTGCCGCCGCGTAGAGCAGCGGAGGTAGCACGCCGATCGCGACGACCTCGGGTCGCAGTTGGACATCCGGCACGCCTGGGATCGACCCAATCGCGAGCCCGGCGAGCACGAGCAACGACGGCGCTGGAGCCCGCAACCGTTCGGCGAGGGCTGCCACCACGGCGGCGACCACGACCAGGGCGAGCACGATCTCGAATCCGCGCACGCGATCCTCCGGTCGACTGATGACAATGTGCCGACCAGGCTTCCCGGCTCCCCAGGGCAGGACCCTACCGAATCCGGCGGCGTTCGGGGCCGAGAGCGAGAAGACTTCCAGGCGCTGGCTGCGCAAAGACGTACGCGGCCGCACCGACACCGCGCCTGCGGCGACCGGTCGCAGTACTCGTATCAGTTCGCCTTGGCGGGAAAGCTGCTGGCGCCCGCGTCAGCCGTCACGAAGCCGTCAGGATCGGACCGGATCGGTCGTGCGGGTGACCCAGATCGCGCGGGTGCGGCGACACCGTGCGGGGCTCGTGAGCGTGCCGTGATGAAGCCGTGAGGATGCCGCAGGAGGGGGCGACATGGGGTTCTCGCCCGGCGTTGACTGCTGTGGCTCGGCGGAGAACTGCTGGGCCGGCGCCTGATGCGCCGTTCACCTCTGTGTTGGAGTGCCAGGTGCATGACGTGCTGTTCGTGCTGCTGATCGTCGGAGTCTTCGCACTCCTGGCGTTGATCGCCAAGGGGGCGGAGAAGCTGTGAGCACCGCGAACCTGGTCGGGTTGATCCTGTCGGTGCTGGTGACCATCTTCCTGATCGTCGCCCTCGTCTTCCCGGAGAAGTTCTGATGACCACGACGTGGGCCGGGATCATCTTCGCCGGAACGCTGGTCGTTGCACTGGCGCTGGTGCACAAGCCGCTGGGCGACTACATGGCTCGGGTGCTGATGTCCAAGCGGCATCTGGCGGTGGAGAAGGGCATTTACCGGGCGGGCGGCGTCGATCCCGAGGCTGACCAGACCTGGGGGCGCTACCTGCGCGCCGTGCTGGCGTTCAGCGCGATCTCGGTCGCGTTCCTCTACGGCTTCCTGCGGTTGCAGCAGCACTTCGGGCATCCATACGCGGTGCCGCAGATGAGTCGCAGCCAGTCGTTCAACACCGCAGCCAGCTTCGTGACGAACACGAACTGGCAGTCCTACTCGGGTGAGAACGCGCTGGGCTACATCGTGCAGATGGCCGGCCTGGCGGTGCAGAACTTCGTCTCGGCCGCGGTCGGCATCGCCGTCGCGATCGCACTCGTGCGCGGGTTCGCCCGCAAGCGCACCGACCGGCTCGGAAACTTCTGGGTGGACCTGACCAGGATCTGCCTGCGCATCCTGCTGCCGATCTCGATCGTGTTCGCGATCATCTTCGTCGGCGCCGGGATGATCGAGAACTTCCACCACTACCAGACGATCTCCACGATCAGCGGTGGTTCGCAGACACTGACCGGCGGCCCGGTGGCCAGCCAGGAGGTCATCAAGGAGCTGGGCACCAACGGCGGCGGGTTCTACAACGTGAACTCGGCGCACCCCTTCGAGAACGCCACCGTGTGGACGAACTGGCTGGAGATCTTCCTGCTGCTGTGCATCTCGTTCTCGCTGCCGCGGACGTTCGGCACGATGATCGGCGACAAGCGGCAGGGCCGGGCGATCGTCGCGGTGATGGCGCTGCTGGCAATCCTGAGCGTCGGGCTGAACATCGGCTTCCAGACTGCGCATCACGGCACGGTGCCGACCGCGGTCGGCGCGTCGACCGAGGGCACCGAAACCCGGTTCGGGGTGCCGGACTCGGCGACGTTCGCCACCGGCACGACGTTGACCTCGACCGGCGCCGTGGACAGCTTCCACGACTCGTACACGAGCCTCGGCGGCGCGACGGTGCTACTGAACATGATGCTCGGCGAGGTCGCGCCCGGCGGGACAGGTTCCGGCTTGTACGGAATCCTGATCCTGGCGGTGATCACGGTGTTCGTCGCCGGGTTGATGGTCGGGCGAACACCCGAGTATTTAGGCAAGAAACTCGGGGGGAGGGAGTTGAAGTTCGCCTCGCTGTATCTGCTGACCACGCCGTCGATCGTGCTGGTCGGCACGGCAATAGCGATGGCCATGCCGGGCCAGCGCGGAGGCATGCTCAACACCGGCCCGCACGGGTTCTCCGAAGTGCTGTATGCGTTCACCTCGGCGGCGAACAACAACGGCAGTGCGTTCGCGGGCATCTCGGTGAACACCGTCTGGTACAACACTGCGCTCGGCTTGACGATGCTGATCGGCCGGTTCCTGCCGATGATCTTCGTGCTCGGTCTGGCCGGGTCGCTGTCGCAGCAGAAGCCGACCCCGGCGTCGGAGGGCACGTTGCCCACGCACCGGTTGCTGTTCGTCGGCCTGCTCACCGGCGTCACGTTGATCGTGGTCGCCTTGACCTACTTCCCTGCCCTTGCTCTTGGTCCTCTCGCGGAGGGGCTGCACTGATGTCTGTCACAACCACTATCGATACCCGCGAGGGTGGCGAGCCCACCCCGCCGGAAACCGGCCACAACAGTGGCCCGCATCGGGTGCAGGGCGGTCTGCTCGACCCGAAGATGCTCTGGACCTCGACGCCTGACGCGTTGCGCAAGCTCAACCCGGCCACGCTCTACAAGAACCCGGTCATGTTCATCGTCGAGATCGGGGCGGTGTTCACCACGGTCATCGCGATCGCGAGCCCGTCGGTGTTCGCGTGGCTGATCGTGATCTGGCTGTGGTTGACCGTGCTGTTCGCGAACCTGGCCGAGGCGGTGGCCGAGGGCCGTGGCAAGGCGCAGGCTGATGCGCTACGCCGGGCGAAGACCGACACGATCGCACGACGACTGCTTCGCAAGGGCGAGTTCACCGGCGCCGAAGAGCCGGTGCCTGCGCCGCAATTGCAGCAAGGGGATCAGGTTGTCTGCAAAGCGGGCGATGTCATCCCCGGCGACGGCGACGTCATCGACGGGATCGCGAGCGTCGATGAGAGTGCCATCACCGGCGAGAGCGCGCCCGTCATCCGGGAGAGCGGCGGTGACCGCAGCTCGGTCACCGGCGGCACTCGCGTGCTGTCAGATCGGATCGTCATCGAGATCACCCAGAAGCCGGGAGAAAGCTTCATCGACCGGATGATCGCCCTGGTCGAGGGCGCCAGCCGGCAGAAGACTCCGAACGAGATCGCGCTGAACATCCTGCTCGCCTCGCTGACGATCATCTTCCTGCTCGCCACCGTGACCCTGCAGCCGCTGGCGATTTTCGCCAAGGCCAACCAGCCGGGCATCCCCAACACATCCGCGTTGGACGGCAACGGCATCACCGGCATCGTGCTGGTCTCGCTGCTCGTCTGCCTCATCCCCACGACGATCGGGGCGCTGCTCTCGGCGATCGGCATTGCCGGCATGGACCGTCTCGTGCAACGCAACGTGCTCGCCATGTCCGGGCGAGCGGTCGAGGCTGCGGGCGACGTCAACACGCTTTTGCTCGACAAGACCGGCACGATCACCCTCGGCAACCGGCAGGCCAGCGACTTCATCCCGGTCGGCGACGTGCTCATCGAGCATCTGGCCGACGCCGCCCAACTGTCCTCGCTTGCTGACGAGACGCCTGAGGGACGCTCGGTGGTGGTGCTTGCGAAGTCGCGTTACGGATTACGTGAACGGCACACGGGCGAACTCACCCACGCCACGTGGGTTGCGTTCACCGCGCAGACGCGGATGAGCGGCGTCGATCTGACCGCCATCGACGGGCAGCCGGCGCGGCAGGTGCGCAAGGGTGCCGCGGGTTCGGTCACCGCGTGGGTGCGCGACAACGGGGGCATTGTGGCCGCGCGGACCAGCGACATCGTCGATGGCATCAGCGCGGCCGGCGGTACGCCGCTGGTCGTGGCCGAACGGGTCGGCGATGCCCCGCCGAGCGTGCTCGGCGTCATTCACCTCAAGGACGTCGTCAAGCAAGGCATGTCCGAGCGGTTCGCCGAGTTGCGGCGCATGGGAATTCGAACGGTGATGATCACCGGCGACAACCCCCTTACCGCAAAGGCGATTGCCGACGAGGCCGGGGTGGACGACTTCCTCGCCGAAGCCAAGCCGGAAGACAAGATGGCCCTCATCAAGCGGGAGCAGGAAGGCGGCAAGCTGGTCGCGATGACCGGCGACGGCACCAACGACGCCCCCGCCCTGGCCCAGGCTGACGTCGGCGTCGCTATGAACACGGGAACGTCGGCTGCGAAAGAGGCCGGCAATATGGTCGACCTCGACTCCGACCCGACCAAGCTGATCGAGATCGTGGAGATCGGCAAGCAGTTGCTGATCACCCGCGGTGCGCTGACGACGTTCTCCATTGCGAACGACGTGGCGAAGTACTTCGCGATCATCCCCGCGATGTTCACCGCGGTGTACCCGGGCCTCGACAAGCTCAACATCATGCGGCTGTACTCGCCGCAATCAGCGATCCTGTCGGCGGTCATCTTCAACGCGATCATCATCGTCGCGCTGATCCCGTTGGCGCTGCGCGGCGTGCGCTACCGGCCGTCCAGTGCCAGCCAGATGCTGCGCCGAAACCTCTATATCTACGGCATCGGCGGGCTGATCCTGCCGTTCGTCGGTATCAAGCTCATCGACCTCTTCGTTCAATACATCCCCGGAGTGCGGTAATGCGTTCTGTTCTGAATGCGCTGCGACAGCACGTCGCCGCGCTGCGCATGCTCATCGTCTTCACGGTGATCCTCGGCGTGGCCTACCCGCTGGCGATCACGCTCGTGGCACAGGTCCCCGGACTGAAGAGCCGCGCGGACGGATCACAGATCAAGCAGGCGGGCAAGGTCGTCGGCTCCAAGATCATCGGGCAGGCATTCACCGACGCGAAGGGCAACCCGCTGCCGCAGTACTTCCAGTCGCGGCCGTCTGCAGCCGGTGACGGCTACGACCCCACCGCGTCGAGTGCGAGCAACCTCGGCCCGGAGTCCATTGTGGACACATTGCCCGACCCGTCGGTCAAGGACGACACCGGCAAGCAGAGTCTGCTCACCCAGGTCTGCGCACGCAGCCTCGCCGTCGGCCAGCTCGAAGGGGTCAGCGGCGCCCGGCCGTTCTGCACTCCCGACGGCGTCGGCGCGGTGCTCGCCGTGTTCTGGTCAGGCCCGGGCTACCACGGCCACATCACCCGCGTGGTCAGCCTCAACCAGACCACCGGAGCAACGCCGTTTATCGCGTCCTACAAGGGGGTTCCGGTCGAGCTCGCCAAATTCGGTGAGGACTACTCGAAAGGGCAGGTCGTGCCGATCCGCGGTGACGCGCCATCGCACCCCGCGGTACCGGCAGATGCGGTGACGGCCTCCGCATCGGGGCTCGACCCCGAGATCAGCCCCGCCTACGCCCGCCTGCAGGAGCCCCGCGTCGCCAAGGCACGTGGCATTTCCGTCGCGCAGGTCAGTGCGCTGGTGAAGAAGTTCGAGAAGGGGCGCGACCTCGGGTTCCTCGGCGAACCACGCGTGAACGTCCTACAGTTGAACCTCGCCCTGGACAAGGATTACCCGTTCAGCAAGTGACCAGCCAGCCAATGCGCGAGTCGTTCGACCGCCGACACGACATGACCGTTCGGCGGCCGGACGGCACGCGGAGCCTCGTTCAACACTGGCAGGTGTCGCCGTGACCAAGCGTGGTCTGCTGCGGGTCTACCTCGGCTCAGCGCCCGGGGTCGGCAAGACCTACGCAATGCTCGACGAAGGACGCCGGCGCGCGCGGCGCGGCACCGACGTCGTGGTGGGCTTCGTCGAGACACACGGGCGCCCACGCACCATCGAGAAGCTCGAAGGCCTCGAGATCATCCCGCGCCGGATGATCAGCTACCGGGGCACCGAATTCGCCGAGCTGGACCTGCAGGCCGTCCTGGACCGCGCGCCCGAAGTCGTGCTTATCGACGAACTGGCGCACACCAACGTGCCCGGCATGCAGCACGCCAAACGCTGGCAGGACATCGAGTCACTGCTCGAAGCCGGCATCGACGTGATCAGCAACGTCAACATCCAGCACCTCGAATCGCTCAACGACGTCGTCCAGGCGATCACCGGAGTACCGCAGCGCGAGACGGTGCCTGACTCGGTCGTGCGCGCGGCGGAGCAGGTCGAGCTGGTCGATATGACGCCGGAGGCGCTGCGCCGCCGCATGGCGCACGGCAACATCTACCAGCCGGACAAGGTCGACGCTGCGCTGTCGAACTACTTCCGGCCGGGCAACCTCACCGCCCTGCGAGAACTCGCGCTGCTCTGGCTGGCCGACTCGGTCGAAGAAGGCCTGCAGCACTACCGCGAACAACACGGCATCGCCAGGACGTGGGAGACACGCGAACGAGTCGTGGTCGCACTCACCGGCGGCCCCGAAGGCGACGTGCTGATCCGGCGCGCCGCGCGCATCGCCGCCCGCGCCACCGGCGGCGACCTGCTGGCGGTGCACATCGCGCGCAGCGACGGCCTGGCCGGATCGAGCGTCGCCGAACTGGCCAAACAGCGGCTGCTGGTCGAGTCGCTCGGCGGCAGCTACCACTCGATCGTCGGCGACGACATCGCCAAGGCGATCCTCGACTTTGCCCGCGCCAACAACGCCACCCAGATCGTCATCGGCGCCAGCCGACGCCACCCCACCGTCGCCGCGCTCACCGGCCCCGGCACCGGGATGTTGATCACGCGCGCGTCCGGCTCGATCGACGTCCACGTAGTCAGCCACGACTACATCGGCAAGGGCCGCGTGCTGCCAAGACTCGGCGGCGGCCTGACCGTGCGGCGGCGATTGGCCGGCCTCACAACCGGTGCCGTACTGCTCGCGGCGCTCGTTCCGATCTGTGCCGCTCTGCGCTCAGAACTGAGCCTGGGCAGCGACCTGCTCCTGTTTCTGCTCGCCGTCATCGTCGTCAGCCTCGTCGGCGGGTTCTACCCCGCGTTCGCCGCCGCGATCGCCGCCAGCCTGCTGCTCAACTTCTACTTCGTCCCACCGATCCACAAATTCACCATCTCCGAGCCGGAGAACGTCCTTGCGCTGCTGGTATTCGTGGTCATCGCCTCGCTGGTGTCGCGAGTGGTCGACCTGGCCGCGCGCCGAAGCTCCGAAGCGGCGCGCTCGAACGCCGAGGCCGAGACGATGTCGACCCTCGCGGGCAGCCTGCTGCGCGGCGAGCAGGCCCTGCCGGCACTGCTCGACCGGGTCCGCGAGACGTTCGCGGTGCACAGCGTCACCCTGCTGCGCCGCGACACCGACGCCCCGGCCAGCGTCGGGGCCGCGCCGCGCGCACATACCGCGGGCGGCCTGCGGGGCACCTGGTCGTGCGTAGCCACCGTCGGCGACGACCCGTGCCTGCGCCCTGAGGACAGCGACACCGAGGTCCCAGTCGGAGACGACCTGATCCTCGCCCTGCGCGGGCGCACGTTGGCCGCCGAGGACCAGCGCGTGCTCGCCGCGTTCGCCACCCAGGTCGCGGTGGCCTACCAGCAGCGCCGGCTCGCCGAGGCGGCCGAGGCGGCAGCCCCATTGGTCGAGGCCGACCGGATGCGGACCGCGCTGCTCAACGCCGTAAGCCACGACCTGCGCACTCCCATCGCATCAGCCAAAGCCGCCGTGACCAGCCTGCGCAGCCCGGAGGTCGCCTGGAGCGAAGGAGACCGCCAGGAACTGCTCGCCAGTGCCGATACGGCGCTGGATCGGCTCACCGCGCTCGTCACCAACCTGCTCGACCTGTCCCGCCTGCAGGCCGGCGTGCTGTCCGTCGCAGCCCGCCGGGTCGGGCTCGACGACGTGGTCAGCCGAGCCCTCGACTACACGGCCCGCGACCAGAAACTCGACGTCGACGTGCCGAGCACACTGCCCGAAGTGCTCGCCGACCCCGGCCTGCTCGAACGAGTCGTCGCGAACCTCGTCGAGAACGCGCTGCGCTACACACCGCCGGAGGAGCCGGTCCGGGTTGCCGCCAGCACGCACGCCGACGTCGTCGAACTGCGCATCATCGACCGCGGCCCGGGCATCCCGCAGGCCGAGCGCGAAGCTGTGTTCGCGCCATTCCAACGACGCGACGACCACGCCACCAGCAGCGGCGGAGGAGTCGGCCTCGGCCTCGCCATCGCCCGCGGGTTCGTCGAGGCGATGCACGGCACCATCAGCCTGGACGACACTCCGGGCGGCGGCCTCATCGCCGTCGTCACCCTCCCCATCGCCTCGCCCGAAGCGCCGGCATGACCCGCGTCCTCATCGTCGACGACGAGCCACAACTGCTGCGCGCGCTCGTGCTGAACCTGACCAGCCGCGGCTACGACGTCGTCACCGCCAACAGCGCGGCCGCAGCGATAGACCAGACGGCCAGCCTCCCACCCGACCTCGTCGTCCTGGACCTTGGACTGCCCGACCGGGACGGCCTCACCGTCATTCGCGAACTGTGCGGTCGCGAACCGACGCTGCCGATAGTCGTCCTGTCCGCCCGCTCCGGCAGCCGAGACAAGGTCACCGCCCTTGACCTCGGTGCCGTCGACTACGTGACCAAACCCTTCGACATGAACGAACTCATCGCCCGCCTGCGCGCGGCCTCTCGACGAGCCGATGTCAGCACTGTCGGCAGCACGATGACAATCGGCGACACCGAGATCGACGTGGCAAACAGATCTGCCTGCCGCCGCGACGGATCGCCCGTTCATCTGACGCCCACCGAATGGCGCATCCTCGAGGTGCTGCTACGCCATCCCGGCCGGCTCATCAGTGCCCGCGATCTGCTCACGGCAATTCGGCGGGACCCCGACCACACCGAAAGCAGCTACCTGCGCATCTACGTCGCCCAACTACGACGCAAGCTCGAACCCACACCCAATCGTCCCCGCCACCTCCTGACCGAACCCGGTATGGGCTACCGCTTCCTACCCTGAGCCTGCGGCCGACGCGTGCGGTATCGGCCGTTAGCGTTTCGCAGACGGACGTGGCCGCTGTGGTCGTTGGGCGTTCGGCGCTGGCTGGGTGTGCTTGACGAGGACAGCGGCGGCCCGATCAAGCAGGTCGCACAGTGTGGTGCGTTCCTTCGCCGTAAATGCGCGGCCGAATTGGCGTTCGAGTTCGCTGACCTCTGCGTAGGCCTGTCCGAGGAGCTTCTCGCCGGCGGCAGTCGATGTCACGATCTGCACCTTGGCGTGCACGGGTGATGTCTCTCTGCGGATGAGCCGCTTGTTCTCGAGCAGCTTCAACACGCTGGCCATGGTCTGTTGCGTGACCCCGCACGCGCGGGCCAGCTGGGACCCGGACTGGCCGGGGTCGCGCGAGAGGCTCAGGAGCACGGTGTACTGAGTCATCGTTAGCCCCCGCTGCCGCAGGACGGACTCGTGGTGCGCCATCAATGCCTGCTCGGCGGCCCGGATGCGGGTGCACAGGTACTCCTCGACCGCCGGCTCGCTCATCATCCACTCCAATACAGGTTACGTTGTTGACTTCGATCCCTGACACTACTTAGGGTCTGTCACAGATCACTGTAACTGAACAGGAGGCTGGCAATGAAAGCAATCGCCCTGGATGACAACGACGAACTGCGTATGAGCGACCTCTCCGACCCGGCACCAGGGCCGGGTGAAGTGGCTATCGAGGTCGCCTACGCCGGTGTCCAATGGGGAGACGTCCTGGTCCGTCAAGGGCACTTTCCCACGGCACGCCCGTACGTGCCCGGCTTCGAGGCGGCCGGCCACGTCGTGGCCGTCGGTTCCGGTGTGGATCCGTCCCGCATCGGCGAACCGGTCACCGCACTCGCCAGCGGCGGCGCGTTCGCGGAGCGCGTGATCGCTCCGGCACAGTTGGCGCTGCCCCTGGACGGGATCGAGCTACGCACCGCAGCAGCGTTCGGCTGGGCGACTCCCACCGCCTACGACCTGATCAACACCGTCGGCGCCGTCCGGCCCGGTGACCGCGTCCTCATCCACGCAGCCGCCGGCGGAGTCGGCACCCGCGCTGCCCAGTTCGCGCACGCCGCCGGCGCGACCGAAGTGGTCGGAGTGGTCGCCACGCCGGCACAACAGGATTACGCCACCCAGTTCGGCTACACCCGCCTGATCGACAAGGACTCCTTCCCCGACGCACTCGGCGATGCCCGGTTCGATGTCATCCTCGACCCGATCGGGGGGCCTACACGCGCGATGAACGTTGAACGGCTCGCCCCACATGGCCACCTGGTCGTCTACGGCAACATCGCCAGCTGGGACCCCTATCAAGCTTCGACCAACGAGCTGCTGATGAACGGCCAGTCGCTCATGACCTACAACAGCAACCTGCTCAGCCAGACAAACCCCGACCGACTGGCCGCCAGCGCCCAAGCAGCGCTCGCGCACGTCGCCGCCGGGACCATCAGCATCGAGGCCGGCGCAGAGTACCCACTCGCCCAAACCAGCCTCGCCCTCGACCAGCTCGCCACCGGCAACACGCTCGGCAAGAGCATCCTGCGCATCGCCCCCTGACGGCTGGCTCGGCCTCGATTGCGAACGGCGAGCGGAAACTCAATCGAGTCGGGGCGCCACCCGCGGATGCTCAGACTGCGACCCGGAGCATCTCGTCGTCGGCGTAGTGCAGTGCGAATCCGAACTCGGTGACCGCGACCGCCACGACCGGCTCGCCGATCTGCACCTCGCGGACATGTAGCGACCAGTCGCATTGCTGCAGGATGTCGCCAGGATGCAGGTCACGCGCCTTCACTTGCCGGCTCAGCCCGGTGGTGGTCAACTGCCCCGCCGCACCACTGGGCGCCGTACCAGTCTCATCGTTCGGGTGCAGCCACGTCTCAAGCGAGTCCACCTCGCCGTGCAACGAAGTCTCCGGCCTAGCCATGAGTTGGTGCATCATCTGCCTCCTCGGTCCTATGCCCCAGGGCGACGCTCTATTGAAGAGGTCGATACCGCGGACGGGATTTCGACATACGAGCGCCTCGGCTCAGTAGCCGTTGCCCAGCGAAGGTGCCGAAGAGGCGGTGGTGATCTTCTGGCCCGAAGGTGCGACCAGCCACCACAGGGCGCCGAACCCGTCGACCCCTTGACCGTTCGTCTGGCCCGCGGCGCTGTCGCCGGCGAAGTAGTACAGCGGGTGGCCGGCGTAGGTGACCTGCTTCGTGCCGTCCTGGCGGGTGATCGTCGCGAGATCAGTGCTGGCGGCGCCATCGCTCCCCGACACCGCCCCCTTGGCGGTCAGGGGCGGCCATGCCGCTGCGCATGCCCCGGAGCAGGTGGATGCCGAGCTCGTGTCCGAGGCGAACAGGTACAGCGCCCGGCCCGAGCCGTCGGCGAGGAAGGTGCCCAAGGGCCCGGTCCGGGCCTTCACCGTCACCGACGAGGCAGCCGAAGTCGACCCGGCGGCCGATGACGAGCCGCCCGGCGATGCGTGCGAGGCGCTGCTACAGGCCGTCGCTATCAGGGCTGCTGCCGCGATCGGGGCGGCAACCCGCCCGGCGAGCAACAGTTTCCGTGACGAGAGAGCGTGCATGATGATCTCCTTCTGCGCCGGACCGGCGTCCGACGCGTTTCGTGGGAATGACTTGCTCGGCTCCATACGCCGGGCCGGAGCCGACGGTTCGGCCGCAGCCGACGTGTGATACGTCACGGACCCGAGGGCGTCGCTCGGTGAACCGAGCTCGGATGCCTGGCGTACCTGGGGTATGCGCGATTTCGCGGTAGAGACCTCGCGGGGCATCGCCGCCGCCGGGGTGCTGCTGTCTGCGGTCGTGCACCTCGACCTGTGGGAGCAGGGCTTTCGCGACATTCGCACGATCGGGCCGCTATTCGTGCTCAACGTGGTTGCGGGGCTCGTCATCGGCGTCGGGGTTCTCGTGTGGCGCAACTGGGTTCCCGCCCTGGCGGCGGTCGGGTTCGGCGCCGCCACCGTGGTTGCGTTCTGGATCTCCGTGGTACACGGCCTGTTCGGTGTCAAGGAGGTCGCGACGGGGATGCCGGAGGTCCTCGCCGAGGCCGCCGACTACGCCGCGGTGTTCTTCGGTCTGCTAGCCACAGCACTGCTGTGGCAGGCGATGCGTGAGCGCACCGCATGAGCGCGGCCGTCGCCGGGGGGCGCGACTCCGACCTGCTCCGTGCCTTGCACGACCAGCACGCGCATGCTTTGTGGTCTTATGTCGTCGGGCTGACCAACGGCGACCGTGGGCGGGCGCAGGACGTCGTACAGGAGACACTGCTGCGTGCGTGGCGCAATCCGGCGGTTCTCGAACAGGCCGACGGCTCTGGGCGAGGATGGCTGTTCACCGTCGCCAAGCGCATCGTCATCGACGAATGGCGCGCGGCGAGTCGCCGTCCGCAGGTGGTCACCGATCAGGTTCCAGAGCAGGCCCTCGTCGATGACGCGGAGCAGCGCGCCGTCGATCGGCAACTGGTGCTGGCCGCACTGCGGACCCTGTCGAGCGACCACCGGGAAGTGCTGCTCGAGTGCTACTTCCGCGGCGCATCGGTGGACGAGGCCGCGCGAACTCTCGGTGTGCCGCCGGGCACCGTCAAGTCCCGCACCCACTACGCGCTCCACGCGCTGCGTCTGGCGATCGAGGAGATGGGAGGCGTCGCTTGAGCACTTTCGATCCGTTTGAGCACGACGACGCGGCCTACGTGCTCGGCGCGCTGTCCGAACCGGAACGGGACGCGTTCGAGGCCCACTTGGCGACCTGCGTGACCTGCACTGCGCGCGTCAAGGCGCTCACCGCGACGTCAACGCTGCTCGGGGACATCACCGCCCGCGACCTCGCCGTGTCCGACCCGCAGCCCGACACGCTGCTGCCCGGACTGCTGCGCCGCGCGGCCTCAACGCCGCGACGTCAACGCCGACTCGTGATCGGACTCAGCGGCCTTGCCGCCGCGTGCCTGATCGCACTGGCCGTGGCTGTATGGCCGACCAGTCAAAGCGTCAATCGTCCGGCACCGCAGGCGATGTCCGCGCTAAAGGCCAGTCCGGTGCACGCCACCGCCGCGGTGACCGACCATAAGTGGGGAACCCAGATCGACCTCGACTGTCACTACGCCGGCTACGGTGCTACAACGACGTACGGCCTGCAGATTGTTGACCACGCGGGCGCTACACACGACCTGGGAACCTGGACCCTCCAGCCGGGCACCGACACGGCATTCATCAGCGGCACCGCCCTCGCCCGTGATCAGATCAGCAGCATCCAGATCATCCGTCCCGACGGGACCCCCATCCTGCAACTCACCACGTGAGCTTCGCCCCCGACGTCGAGTGCCGCTCCCGATATCGGGCGGTCGACATCGGATTGATCGCGAACACCTCGTAGTCCGCCGCAGGGGTACGTTAACGGCATGCCGATGCCCAAGCGGGCAAGCGTCGCTGACTTCTTCGCGCAACTGAACGACGTCCAGCGGCCTCACCTCGAGGCGCTCCGGGCGCTGAGCCTCGATGCCGATCCGGATGCGCGGGAGGAACTGAAGTGGAACCTGCCGGCGTACGTCCGCGGCGAGAACACGAATCTGTGGATGCTTCAGAACTTCAAGAACCACTGCTCGCTGCGGTTCTCGCCGCCGTTCTTCGCCACCCATAAGGCCGCGGTTGAGGCCGCCGGCTACGAGGCCGGTGAGGGCTTCATCAAGCTCCCCTATGCCCGCGAGCTACCGATCGAACTCTTGAAGGCGCTGATGCAGGCACGCGTCAAGGACTACGAAACGACCGGCGCCGACTAGCACGACCATAGGCGCCGTCTCGTCGCAGCCGCTCGCGGCGCGATCACTGCGTGGAGAAGCCAACCAATGACAACCGATGAATCCGACCCCGCGGCCGTAGCGCAGCGCATCATCGACGCGAACCTCTACATGGTCCTGGCCACCGCCGACTCGTCCGGTGGGCCATGGGCCACGCCGGTGTACTACGCGGCATTGCAGTACACCGTCTTCTACTGGGTCTCCGACCCGGACGCACAGCATTCCCGCAATATCGCCGCCCGTCCCGAGGTCGGCATCGTCGTCTTCGACTCATCCGCGCCGATCAGCACCGGCCAGGCCGTCTACCTACGTGCCGCCGCGCAGCAGGTGACCGGCCAGGCACGCGCGAATGCCATCGACACCTTTTCCCAGCGCAGCATCGAGCACGGTGGCCGCCCGTGGTCCATTGCGGACATCGAACCGCCCGGACGCCTTCGCCTCTACCAGGCAACCGCACAGCAGCACTACATACTCGACGACCGCGACCGGCGGATCCCCGTCGTCGTCTGACCAGCCTCCGACACCGCCAATGCGTTGAACACCCTGCTAGAGGTAGCGGGCCAGCCATTCGTGGACGTCGCCGATGCGTTCGGAGGCGACGGTCATATGCCCGTCGGCGTCATTCAGATCGGCGTCGGCGCCCGGGATGTGCTCGGCGAGCCAGCGGCCGTGCGAGTACGGCACGAAGCGGTCCTGGGCGCCGTGCCAGACCTTGACCGGAACGGCGATCGACATCAGCTCGAAGCCCCATAGAGCGTGGAAGATCGCGACGTTGTCGTCGAGTGCGCCGTCGATGGCCGGCGCCATGCCCTCTTGGACGGCGCGATACAGCCAGGCGCCGAAGTCGCCGCGCAGCGCCACGCCGTCGGCGTGCGCCTTGCCCGCCGACCAATTGTCAACGAGCTCCGCGGCGGTCATGGCAAGTGCCGCCTCGCGCTGCTGCGCGCTCACCCGCGTCCACTCGGCACGGTCGGTGCGCAGCAGTTCGACGTCCTGCCGTGCTGCGTCAGACATGCCGGCGAAGTAGTCGAGGCCTGGCGCGTCGGGCGGAGCCGGCGAGCCGATGGTCGCGACCGCCGCCACGAGATCGCCGGCCAGTGCGCCGCACGCCAGCGCGTGCGGGCCGCCTCCGGAGAAACCCCACACCGCGCAGCGCGCGAATCCCAGGGCCGCAGCGATCGCGCGGACGTCTGTCACACAGTCGACGACGATCCGCCCTGGCTGAGGGGACGACCCGCCATAGCCCGGCCGGTCGTAGGTCACCAGCGACAGGCCTCGGGCGGCCGCGTCGCGCACCCACGGGTCGAACAGCACACCTGCATTGGGCGTGCCCAACTGCGCCAGGATTACCCGATCGCCATCTCCGACGACCTCGACGCGCAGCCGGCGCCCGTCCTCGCTGTCGACCAGCCGGATCTGCGAGTTGGTGGCCATGCCGTCGCCACGATCCCAAAGATGCCGGGCGCACGCCAGCCCACCGAAGATCTCGCCGTTGGCGCCTAGTGCCCCGCGACACTAGGTCCGCGGCCGGCGCTGGCATCGGTGCCGTTGACTAGCGACGGAGTTTGCGCAGGATGCGGGTGAGGTGGGTCCGGTCAGTTTCGCTGAGGACGCTGAAGAAGTTCTTGGCCTCGGCGTCGCGTGCCGAGCGGATCGCCTCGCCGATGCGTGTGCCGTCCTCGGTCAGCACGACCAGGGTGGCACGCCGGTCGTGCGGGTCGGGACGGCGTTCGACGAGCCCTCGGTCCTGCAGGGCATCGACGACTTCGGTGGTCGAGCGTGCCGCGATGTGCAAGTGGTCGGAGAGTTCACTGAGCCGCATCACTCCGTGGTGCATGAGCGCGCCCAGCGCCCGCGAGTGCGACGGCGCGATATCCCACGGGGCAAGGGTTTCGCGCGACAAGTGCCGCAACTGACGGGCGACAGCCCAGAAGGCCTCGGAGAGCGTCGGCTCTTCGTCCTCGGTCACGGGAATACGCTATCAGCCGGTCCTGTTGTAGCCTCATGTTGAGGTACCCTCAGCATTAGATCTTCCCGATCCGCCGAGTTGCGGATCTCGTCCCCAGACGAAAACGGTGCTTGCCTTGGAATCGGAAAACGTAAAACGAGGGCGCCGGTCGGGCGCCCCAATGTCAGTTACCGCCGTCGAGAAGGCCCAGGCCCGCGAGGTGTCCCTGCGCCGCATCGGGCGGCTGTTCACCCCCTATCGATGGCCACTCGCAATCGTCATCGCGATCATCGCGGCGTCGTCCATCGTGGGCATGGCGTCCCCCTTCCTGCTGCGTGCCGTCATCGACAACGCGCTGCCGCAGCAGAACTTGACCCTGTTGGTCTGGCTGGTCATCGGCATGCTTGCCGTGGCCGCCGTGACCTCAGCACTCGGCGTGGTCCAGACCTGGATCAGCACCAAAGTCGGCCAGCAGGTCATGCACGGGCTGCGGACCAACGTGTTCGCCCATCTGCAACGACAGTCGATCGCCTTCTTCACCCGCACCCGCACCGGCGAAGTGCAATCGCGCATCACCAACGACATCGGGGGCATGGAGTCTGTCGTCACGTCGACGGCCACCTCCGTCGCGTCCAACCTGACCACGGCGGTGGCCACCGCCGTCGCCATGGCCGCGCTGTCGTGGCGGCTCTCGCTCATCTCGCTCGTCGTCATGCCGCCATCCATCTACCTCACCCGCAAGGTGGCCCGGATGCGCCGGGCCATCACCGCGCAGCGACAGCGCGAGCTGGCCGACCTCAACGTCACCATCGAGGAAGGCCTGTCGATCAGCGGCATCCAGCTCAGCAAGACAATTAGCGCCGGCCCGTCTCTGGTCGCGCGGTTCACCGCATCGTCGGCCCGCCTGATCGACCTCGAACTCCGTTCGGAGTTGGCCGGTCGTTGGCGGATGGCCTCGATGAGCGTCATCTTCGCCGCGATCCCCGCGATCATCTACCTGAGCGCCGGACTGCCCATGACGGCCGGAACCATGACCATCGGCACCCTCGTCGCGTTCACCGCGCTGCAATCCGGGCTGTTCCGGCCGCTGATGGGCCTACTCAACGTCGGCGTCTCCCTCACCAGCTCGCTGGCCTTGTTCGCGCGGATCTTCGAGTACCTCGATCTACCGATCGAGGTGAACGACCCGGCCGATCCGGTCGAGATCGATCCGGCTCGCGTCGACGGGCACGTCCGGTTCGAGGACGTCACCTTCACCTACCCGGGCAGCGAAACCGCCGCCGTAGCCGGCGTCAGCCTCGACGTGCCGGCTGGGACGACGCTGGCCCTCGTCGGCGAAACGGGCTCGGGCAAGAGCACGCTGGCCGCACTGGTCGCGCGGCTCTACGACCCGAGCGAGGGACGCATCAGCATCGACGGCATCGACGTCCGCGACATGCGCCTCGCCGATCTGGCCGCCACGGTCGGTGTCGTCAGCCAGGAGACCTATCTGCTGCACACCACAGTGCGGGAGAACCTGCGCTACGCCAAGCCTGATGCCACCGACGCCGTGATCGAGATCGCGGCCCGGGCCGCGCAGGTGCACGACCTGATCGCCGGACTGCCGGATGGGTACGACACGATGGTCGGATCCCGTGGGCACCGCTTTTCCGGGGGCGAAAAGCAGCGGATCGCCATAGCCCGAACACTCCTGCGCAACCCGCGCGTGCTCGTGCTGGACGAGGCCACCAGCGCCCTGGACACCGAGACCGAACGCGCCGTGCAACAAGCATTCGACACGTTGGCCCACGGCCGCACGACCATCACGATCGCCCACAGACTCTCGACAGTGCGCGACGCCGACCAAATCGTCGTAATCGACCACGGTCGCGTCATCGAATCCGGAACCCACACCAGCCTCATCGACGACAACGGCCGCTACGCCGCACTGGCCGCCTGACCCGATGCCCAGCGTGTCGTTGGATCGAAGATTCGACCCGCCGGAGGCGTCGGGCCGAGCAAATTGAACAACCCGCCAGACATTCACTGACAATCCGGTGCAGCTCATGCTGACGCGTCAACGCCGTGCCATCTTACAGCGTAAGGTCAACCCGGTGCCACAATTCGGTGGCACGCGTTGAGATCGCGGGGGCTAACAACATGGGCATCGTCGACAAGGCGAAGAACACGGCCGAGAAGGCTGCCGGGCAGGTCAAGGAGCAGGTCGGCAAGCACGCCGACGACAAGGATCTGCAGGCCGAAGGCAAAGCCGAGCAGACCAAGGGCGATCTGAAGAACGCGGGCGAGAACGTCAAGAACGCATTCGACAAATAGCGGCCGGTCCGAACCGACCGGGCTCGCCCAACTCATAAGGAGCGCATCATGATCGGCCTCATCATCAGTCTCATCATCGTCGGACTAATAGCCGGCGCGCTTGCCCGGCTGCTCGTACCCGGCAGGCAGGACATCTCGATTCCGATGACCATCCTCATCGGCATCATCGGCTCGTTCATCGGCGGATTCCTCGGCTACCTGATCTTCCACAAGGACAGCCAGGACGGCTTCTTCCAGCCCTCCGGGATCATCGGCTCTGTCATAGGCGCCGTGATCGTGCTGCTTGTCTGGACCCGTGTCGGCGGCCGCAGCACCATCCGCGGCTGAGATGCGTGCATTGCCATGACGTTCCAACCAGGCAGCGAGCCCACACGCTGACCCCCGCGTACCCGCCGACTGGATCAGCAACCATGCTGACCCACGCTGATCGCAGGGCCGATCTGGTTCTGGGCACACGGCGCTGACGACTGCCAGCTACGGCCAGGTGGCGCTCAACCCCGATTCGGGTCAGGGTGAGTGCATGAGGGTCCTGGTGGCGGGGTCGTCGGGTTTCGTCGGCAGCCGGTTGTGCCCCGCGCTGGAAGAAGCCGGACACTCGGTGCGGGCAATGACCCGCCGCCCCGAGGACTACCACGGTGTCGGCGAACCGGTCCGGGCCGACGTCACGGACGCGAATGCGCTCACCGCGGCGGCACAGGGCTGTGACGCCGCCTATTACCTGGTGCACTCGCTCGCCCGCGACAGCTTCGAGAAAGACGACGCGGCCGCGGCACGGGCGTTCGGCTCCGCAGCGTCCCAGGCCGGGCTCGCGCGGATCGTCTACCTCGGCGGGCTCGGCACCGACGATGACGACCTATCCCCCCACCTGCGCAGTCGTCGCGAGGTCGAGAAACTGCTCGCACATGCCGGCGTCCCCGTCACCACACTGCGGGCCGGAATCATCATTGGCCACGGCGGAATCTCCTGGGAGATCACCCGCCAGCTCGTGGAGCACCTGCCGGCAATGATCACGCCGCGTTGGGTGAGCACCAAGACACAGCCGATCGCCGTCGCCGATGTCGTCCGATACCTCGTGGCCGTACTGGAGTTGCCAGAGGCTGCCGGACGCGCGTTCGACATCGGCGGCCCGGACGTCTTGCAGTACGTCGAAATGATGCGCAGAGTCGCAGCAATCGAGGGCCGAAGGAGAATCGTGCTCCCTGTTCCGTTGCTGACCCCGTCGTTGTCAGCGCGATGGCTGTCGCTGGTGACCGACGTCGACACCCGGACAGGACGGTCCCTTGTCGACTCGATGACCAACGAAGTGATCGTGCGCGACGACAGCATCCGCCGGCTCGTCCCGTTCGAGCCGATGGATTACGACACCGCGGTGCTGCAGGCACTCGCTGAGCGGGCCAAGGCAGCACGCTCGTGACCCGACGCGAGCGGACTCTGGCGAGCAGGCTGCCGTCGTGGCTGGGGCACACGTCGCCTCACGATCACTGCGAAACCGGCGCAGTGATCCAGCATCGGCGCAGAGTCGTTGCACGCGTGTCGGCAGCCGGCGCGGGACTGCTCGGCTTGTCATTGTCGACCGAACCTGACTCGCCTCAGTTCTACGCGCTCACCCTGAGCGTCGCGGGCACATGGTTGATCGGTGGGCTGCGAGCGGGCCCCCTGCCCCTGGGCCGGGAGCAGCAAGTGGACGACACCGCCCGGCGGCGAGTCATCGTCCCCATCGCGACCGGCGCAGCCGCGTTCGGCGCCTTCTACGCCGCCGCCCTGGTCGCCCGGCGCATCCCCAGGCTGAACGAAGCGATCACCTCTGTCCTGCAGTACGCGCACCAAGGCTCGGACCCTCTGGTCATGGCTACCACGCTGGCCAACGGCATCGGCGAGGAAGTCTTCTTCCGCGGGGCGCTTTACACCGCAGTCGGGAGCAAGCACGCCGTCCCAACCTCGACCGCCGCCTACACGCTCGCCGCGGTCGCCACTCGCAACCCTGCGCTCGTCCTGGCCTCCGGCGTGATGGGAACCCTGTTCGCTGTTCAACGTCGCGCCTCCGGCGGCATCCAGGCACCGATCCTGACTCACCTGACATGGTCAACCCTCATGCTGCGCTTCCTGCCGCCGCTGTTCGGCGAGCAGAGCGTCTCTCAGAAGCGCTCGGCCCGCCGGCTGGCTTGATCGGGTTTGCCGACACGTTCCGCAGGTCCCGGCGAGGGCGCGTAACGGGCGATCCCAGCCAACCGCGCCCGGGTCCACCGGACAGTGGCCGCGACAAGTGGACCTTCGACGGCGCGCTCGCCGTACCATCCCGACGTGGACGGGGAGAAGCCGATCTCGGTTCGCAGAGTGGGGGCGGCTGAGCTGGGTCGCGTAGCTCCGATCACAGCGCTGATCAACCGCGCTTATTCGAGCGCAATCCTGCAGTTGTGGACCGTCGCCTTCGAACGTGTCCGGCCCGCAGAGGTCACGGCGATGGTCGCGGCCGGCGAGGTGTTTGTCGCCGAGCGGCTGGGGCGGCTGCTCGGTTGCGTGCAGTACCGCGAGATCGATGCCGATGCCGGCTGGTTCGGTCTGCTCGCGGTCGATCCTGAGTCTGCGGGAGTGGGCGCCGGGACTGCGTTGGTCGAAGCGGTCGAAGCCGCAGCCGCGTCGACCGGCCATCGGCGGATCGAGTTGGATCTTCTGATTCCAGCAGTCGACGCTCCGCACCAGGCACGACTGCAGGCTTGGTATCAGCGTCGCGCATACGTCGAGGTCGAGCGCATTGAGTTCCAGGCCTCCGATGCCTCCCTCGCCGAGACGATGCGCTCGCCGTGCGTGAGCATTCGCTACCGGAAGCAGCTGCGATGACAGGGGCGTGGGCCCCAACAACCCGACACACCCCCCAACCGGACGAGTCTCCCGTGATTCACATTGGTGACGACTGCCTGATAAGTCCTCGCCGACATGTTGCGCTCAGCCGATCCCGAGGTGCACGGACATCGGTGACGATGTGTGCGCGCCATCAGCGGCGAGATCCGGACGTCGGGAGCAGCGTCCACGCGAAGACGGGGTCGGTGCAATCGGCGGTCGTGCCGTTCTGCTCAGTCGGCGGCTTCGATGGGTGCGGCGTCGGTGGCAGGCAGGCTTACAGTCATGACGATGGCCTACGACGAGGATCTTGCCGAGCGCGTCCGCGCGCTGGTTGGCGGCGAGCCGGGCGTGAGCGAGCAGCGGATGTTCGGCGGGCTCGCGTTTCTGATCCAGGGGAACATGGCCATTGCCGCGAGCGGCCAGGGAGGGGTCCTGGTCCGCGTGGACCCCGCCGAGTCGGACGAGCTCGTCGCTTCTACCGCAACGGAGGTGGCGGTCATGGGCGGCCGGACGATGCGGGGGTGGTTGCGGGTTGCGCCTGAGGAGCTGCTGACCGAGCGTCAGCTGGCGCCCTGGGCGCTGCGAGGTGTCGACTACGCGCGCTCGCTGCCGGCGAAGCGACGGGGCCGATCGCGTCGATGAGGCGCACGCCGGGGTCGAGGAACCGGGTGATGGCGGCGATCCGATCTCTGGCGAGCGTGAGGACGATCAGGCCGGAGGGCTCGGCAAGGGGTGCACCCGGTCCGAGGTAACAAGCGAACGCGGCCTGTCCGTTGGCGCGAGTGGGCAGGAGACCGAAGCGTCGCCCCGCTCGCCCCGCCGCGCTGGCCCGCAGGAATCCGGCAATGGCCGCGGTCCCGTGGTACTCGTGCGGGGCCGGCGGCATGGCTAGCCAGGCATCATCGGTGAGTAGCGCGAGCAGCGCGTCAACGTCGTCGGTGCTGAAGGCGTCGGCGAAACGTTGCGCCAGGTCAGCTTCGGCGGGTGACCCGGGCTCCGGCGATGGTTCTGCGAGGGTCAGCTGCTGCTGGAGCGACGCCCGGGCTCGTTGCAGCAGGCCCTTCACCGCCGTCGGCGTCACTTCGAGCATGGCTGCCACTTCCGCGAGGGAGAAGTCGAGCACGTCGCAGAGGACCACAGCTGCTGTCTGGCGAGGCGGAAGCTGTTGCAGGGCGGCGATGAACGCCAGGCGGACGGCGTCACGGATCTGGTACCGGGCTGCGGGCCCGGGGGCCGGATCGGACACGTGCTCGAGCCACGCGTCGGGGTAGGGCTGCAACCAGGTGACCTTTGCCCGCCGGGAGGGTTCGGGCGGCTGGAACGGCGGTATTGGGACGGGTGGTGGGCGGCGCTTGGCATCGCGGATCGAGTTGAGGCAACGGTTGGTGGCGATCCGGTACAGCCACGCCCGCAGCGACGAGCGGCCGTCGAAACCGCTCAGACCTCGCCAGGCAGCGAGCATTGTCTCCTGCAGGAGATCCTCGGCGTCGGTGACCGACCCCAGCATGCGATAGCAGTGCAAGTGGAGCTCTGGGCGATAGCAGCCGACTAGTTCGGTGAAGGCGCCTTGATCACCCGCCTGCGCCCGATCGAGCACCGATTCGCTCACGGTCTCCGATCTTGCCAGCGTGCTCATTTTCCTGTCGTCGACCGTTCCGTTCGCCCCTCGCGTGGTGTCTCAACTTATAGCGCCTACCCACAGGAGGAACCCGTGATCGACACCGACAGCACCAGCCCAGTGGTGCGGACCTATTACGACATCTTGGCGGCCGGTAGTGCGTCCTTCGACGAGGGGCGACAGCTCCGGGCAATCCTCGCCGACGACCTCGTGTTCGAGGGTCCGATCGCGGGCCACGTCGTCGGCGCGGAGCGGTTCATCAAGGGAGTGTCCGGATTCATCGAGACGATGCGCAGCCTCAGCATGCTGCATCAGGTGCACGCCGCAGATACGGCAGCCACGCTCTACGACGCGCAGATGCCCGGCGGTACCGTTCGGTTCGCCGAGTTCTTCCAGATCGAAGACGGGAAGATCCAGTCACTCCGGCTGCTGTACGACGCCACCGAATACCGCGCTCGCGGTGGCCGCTGACCAGCCGCACAGCGCGCCCATCCTCGGCGGATCACTGTCGCACGTCACCGCCAATCGAAGAAGATCTGAAACGGCTCCACCTCGCCAACATTGCCCTGCACGGTCGCTGCAGCGGTGCCAACCGCGCGCCCGCGGCGGCCGACGATCCGGTGCCGCGTGCGGCGAGGTCTCGGTCGCCGATCAGCTCCTGCACCATGACAGGTCAGGTCGGAGCCATCGGTGCGGATAGGCAAGCATGATGAGTATGTCCAGGCGGGTATACGGAGACAGCGCGGCATGAGAACGCGGAAAGTGATCGGCGTAGTCGTCACGGCGGTCGGCGTCACAGCCGGCGGTATAACCCAAGGATCCGACTGGCAGCCGGATCGGTTGCGGTTTGCCGTGGTACTGGCTGGGTACGTTGTCGCGGTCGTCGGTCTAGCGATCTGGAATCGGCCGCCTACGGCGAGAGAGCTCGACGTTGAAGCCGAGCGGTCGACCTGGCCCGGCTGGCGGCAGGCCGTTTTACCGGTCGGCGCGGCGGCCTTGGTGACGCAGCTCGTTCTGCGGGTGTTCGGCGCCGATCGTCACCACCTGATCGCTGCCCAAATCGCGACAGCGACAGTCGTGATTGTCTGCCTCGGCATCGGCGCTGTGTCCTACTTGCGCCGATCCTGGAGCCGCGTGCGGGACGGTGCAAGTGGCGCCGATAGTGGTCAGCCCGGAGTGACCTCCCAATAGGACGCCGCACGCCGCGAGCAAACCTAGCCCGAGCGAAACCCACGCCACCCGCCTGCGAGTGCGTCCCATCGTGCTCCGCCCTCGGTCCCCAGGCCTGCTAGTTGGTCGCGATCGTAAGGCACCTAGACCCCGGCTGCCATGGAATCAAGAGGGAACGTGATCGGCTCGGGCCGAACGTGCGCACGCCGGCTGTGAGCACCCACTGCGGCGTTACAGTGCGCTTCGGTGGCTCGCTTTATCGGCGGCAGGGAGGCACGGTGCGCGTTCTGTTCTCGACTACGGCCGGAGCCGGGCACTTCGCCCCAGTCGTACCGTTCGCCCGTGCGTGTGTCGGCGCCGGTCATGATGTCCGTGTTGCTGCGCCGGCCTCGTTCACATCGACGGTGCGGAGCGCGGGTTTCGATCCTGCCGCGTTTGACGACGCGGACCCTGCTGAGATCGGCGCGGTGTTCTCGCAACTGCATCGAGGAACGGTGCACGAAGCAAATAGCCGCGTGTTGCGCGAAGTCTTCGGGCGGATCGATGCCAGGGCGGCGTTGCCCCAGCTGCGTGCGGTCGTCGACACGTGGCGTCCAGACGTGATTGTCAGCGAAACCGCCGAGTTCGGCGGCGTGCTGTTAGCCGAAGAGCGCGGTATACCGCATCTGCTGGTCAATATCGGGCTCGACGCGTTCACCGAGCGGGTGCTCGACGAGGCCGACGAGCCGTTGCGCGAACTCGGCTGCGCGACCGGAAGCGAGCGCGTGCGAGCAGCGCAACGCCTGTCGTTGCTGCCGAATCTCTTCGACGGGGCAGTGGGTTCTGCCACCGTTCACCGGTTCCGGGATGCATCGGTGAACGGAGCGGACCAGAACATCCCCTTGGGGTGGTGGCCGGAGCGGTGCGCCGATCAGCCGTTGGTCTATGTGACGTTCGGCAGTGTCGCAGGCGGCATGGGCTTCTATCCGGCCTTCTACCGGCGCGTCCTCAAGGCCGTCGCGGACACACCAGTGCGGGTGCTGATGACCCTCGGTGCTGGGCTCGACCCGGGCGCGCTCGGCGACCTGGCACCGAACGTCCATGTGGAGAGTTGGTGGCCACAGGAAAGTGTGCTTGGCGCGGCGGCGGTCGTTGTCGGTCATGGCGGTTTCGGCACGCTGATCGCCGCGCTCGCGCACAGCCTGCCGCAGGTGATCGTCCCGTTGTTCTCAGCCGACCAATACGCGAACGCCGACCGGGTCGGCGCCACCGGTGCGGGAATCTCACTCTCGCCCGGAGACCCAATGTCGCTACGCTCCGCCGACCTTGTCCCGGCCGGTCCCGACGTGACACAACTCGCCGACGCGGTGATGCATGCCCTGACCGACCGCGCACTCGCCGAGACCGCCCGAACCATCGCCGCCGACATCGCAGCACTTCCACGCGCGGCAGGAATCGTCGATCTGCTCGCCAGTCAGGCACCGCGCTGACATCGCCCGCGACTAACGCCGCACGCCCTCAACCAGATGTGCGACGACTCCTAAGAATTCTCAACGCGCTCATAGGCACGGTCGCGCACGATCCGCTCATTGGCAGGAGAGTGCGATTCGATGAACGTGCCCAGCCGCACAGCGCCCTCCGAGCCCCGGCGATGCGTGCTGAGCTGCGTCCTCCGCTGGTTCCAGCGTCGGCGCAAGTCTGCTGAGGTCCGAGCGAGGCGTGTGCGGTTGCCACGCAGATACTTACGCGGCGGTCGTCCAGTCCGACAGGCCGACTGGGGGTGCGCGAGAGGCTGTTGATGTGAACAGCAGACCACACATGGTGCGGTACGAGATGGCTTACCGGCTTGGCAGCCTATTCGTCGTCGGGGTTGCGTTTGGTAGCTACGCCGTTGTGCATGGCGTTAGGGACGATAGGCCGGCGCTTGTGGTCTTTGGCATCGCCTTGCTAAGGGCAATGGACACTCACGGAGCACTCGGACGACTGCTCGTCTGGGACGAAACCCGCCGTTGGTGGATCACGCAAGAGCCAGACCTTGAACTCGTGATTACGTGTGCGCCTTCAGACATGTTCTCGGAGGAGTCAGAGAAACCGAGTTGGCTGTCGTTGGGGGCTGACGCCAGCCGGCAGAAGGCGGATGAGCTCCGCGTGCGCTACGGAGTGACATGGGCAGATTGAGGGCTCAGGCCAGCGCGCTTGCGAGTCGTTCAGGCATCCGCTGATCGGCACGACCGGACGTAGATCCGCGGCGCCAGGCCGCGGGCGGTGCGGCGTTACAGCTCAAGGACGATTCGCAGCGCTGCGTCGACCTGCCGGAGTTCGTCGAAACTGAGCAGTCCGATGTGCTCGCCGAGGCGGGTGGGGTCCACGGCGGCAGTTTGCTCGACCAGCACGCGGGTGGTTACTCCACCAAGCAGGATTTCGGGGCGGAAGCTTGCGGCTCGTGCCGCTGTCGAGGTTGGGGCAACCAGCAAGGTCGACAGCGGCAGCGAGTCGGACTGAACGACGACGGCGTAACGCGGGCCGCGTTGCTCGTGGCCTCGGCTTGCGCGTGCTGCCCTCAGCCGATGGATGTCACCACGCACGCAGCGTCTCCATGTCCCGCAGTACTTGTGCGGCTTCAGCCCGGTCCGCGGCATCTGCGGCAAGAGCCTCGGCTTCGGCACGCACACGGTGCTGAGCGCGGGCGCGGGCCGCGTCAATGAGCGCGGACCGTACCGCTGCCGATACGGCCGTGCCGTCAGCGGTGAGCACTGCTAGCGCACGCTCGGCGTCTTCGTCCGGACGGAACGTGATCGTGTGGGCCATACCGCGACTGTAACACAATTTGTAAGACACGCTTGTCGGCGGGCTGCCCGAACAGCTTGTGGCCCCCGGCTGGTGTGACCGTCGCGAACTCGCGCACATCGGCAGAACCGCGCCCGCAGCGGCAATAGCGGATGTCCCAATCGATGCCAGGCCTGCACAATGACCGTATGTCTGTGCCCTGGGCCGAGGTTGAACCACGGTTCCAGGACGGCGGCAACACGGCCTTTCTCTGCGACATCGTCGTTCAGTCAGCGGAGGTAGGCGACTGGCAGCGCGTGCTCGATCTACTCCGCGAGCGCCAAGTCGCGTGGCAGGTCATCTATACCGAGGACGGCGAACCGGCAGAACTCCCTTCGCTCGCCCAACACCTGGTCGGCCGATCAACGGAGGCCAGTGTTCTTATCTCGATCAGTCTGACCGGACTGCCGATCTTCGGGCACGTCTTCGGTGAGGACTGGATCGAGTTCGACGTTCCTGCGCGCGACATAAATGGTCAAGGGACGCTCGACGCGCTCGCTGGCTTTGTTACGACGCTCGGCCGGGCGCTGGGGAAGGAAGTCCGAGCTACTCCCGAGGCGGCACACGACGCACCGATGTTCGCCTACGACCCGTTGACCGATGGTGTGCACACGCCCTAACCCCTTCAACCCGGGACTGGCTCGCACCGGCTGACCACGCCCAGCGCGGCAGAGTCGGACGCTATGCCTTTCCGCGCCCGACAGGCGGCATAGTGCGTTTCCCGCAGTTCCTCACAACTCGCTAGCCGCTATCGTCTTCGGCTTGATGCGCAGCCTTCGCTTTGGAGGCTGTGCGCGAAACATCGGCGAGCATCCGGACCAACAACGTGGCCAGTAGTCCGATCATGACAATCACCACGACCCACCCGCAGAATTCGTTACGAAGCCACCCGACAGCTGCGGCGAGGATGCATAGCAATTCGACGATCACGGCAGGCGGCAGGATCAGCCAGGACCAGATCATGACCTGCTTGGGCTTCCAAAACGATTGGCCTTTCGTCTCACCGGATTCGACTCGGTCTAGGTACTTGCCTTCCCAGACCAGCGCGAGCAGTAGCACCGGGATGATCTGCGCAACGGTTATATAGAAGTTCGGATCCTTCATGACCGCTCCTTTAGGCGGCGCCCATGCCCGGTGGCCGCTGCGGCCACAATCCTGCCCGGCCACAAGAGAGCAACGCTAAGGGCGCGCCGGAGCACTTTCCCGCCTGGCGCGATGCGGAGCACGCACTCACGTCGGCAGAACTGCGCCCACGGCGGCACGTCCGGGCGTTGGCATACTCACCGTCGTGGACGATCTACAGGCCGAGATGTGGGGACTTTCGGCTGGGATAGCCCAGGCCGGATTGTGGGTAGATCGAGCGATCGACGTCGCCGTCCAGATGGTTGTCGATAGCGACGATCGGGAAGAGGTCGTCGCGGTGGCCGCCTTGGCGCAAGGTACGTCCCAGGCTGACGCGATCGAGCCCGTGACCACTTGGCTCACGTCCAACGGCATTCGCGTCGTCGCGCCGACAGCTAGCGAGACTGAACAGTTCGCGTTGCTCGTCGAGGCATTCGCGCGCGGCGGAGTGTCGGTGGAGCAGTTTGAAGGCCCGTGGTACGTCCACCTTCCCGCCTACGATGCGCAGTCCGATCAGCAGCGGATCGTCACCCAACTCCTCGACCAGCGCGACCACGAATCGGAGCCCATGAAGAGGGCAGCGGTTGGCGATGCAATTAGGCAAGCCGTGCTCGGCTGATCCGTCCGCACATCGGCAGAATCGCCCTCGCAGCGGCATGTGAGTGCGTTGCAGACGAGGAAGTGCCGGATGATCGAGGCATGGCTCTCGATCCCGCTCAGCTCGTCGGACTCCTCCGTGGACTGTTGGCTGACGACTCACGAGAACGATGGGCGAACGCGGGATTCGTGACCGACCTGCGCGCGGATATATCCGCCGCTGAATCCCGCATGATCGCAACGATTCTCGCCGGCATAGCGGTGTGGGAAACAGACGGCGTGGCTCGTGAGGCAGAGTTGCACGCACTTGCTGAGCTGCACGAGTGGGGCACCACGACGGCGGATGCTGCGCACCTGCTACGCCGGCTTGATCGTTCGACCCTGACCGGTTCCGAGATCGAGTACGTCGCGTACCTGGACGGCGAGCCCAGCAGGTAAACGCGCGACGCGCATCCGCACTCAATTCGGCATGAGAGTGCGATTCGACGAACGTGCCGAGCTGCACAGCGCCGCACGTCACCGCCTCTCGATAACTCCACTTCCGTGCAGCGCACGGCACCGAGGAGTTCCGCCGCGTCGTCACCCAGCCCGGATGGCAGGAGTTCCCGAGCTCGCCCATGCTCTTTCAAGTCGTCATCGAAACCAGCTGAACAGCGGCGATGAGTCGCCCTCGCCGGATGCCAGTACTGCAACCTGGCAACCCGCTCGACGCCCGGACGGCACCGCGCGCTCCGCAGCACCAGTTCACGAGCGTGCGCTCATCGCCGCAAGTGACCGCCTGGGCGGTGCCCCACCGATCGTCGTGCCGCCCGAGTGAACCGGTCCAGGTCGGTTCAGTGCCGCAGCGGCCCGGGTCACCGGTCTCGAGGTCACGGCACCGGGCTTCGGCGCCATGGAGCTGCGCGGCACCCTTCACCGCAAGAGCCGCCCCACCCAGCTCGCGCAGGAGCTGGTAGATCGGCGGTGGCCGGCGCTATGAATTTCCGGTCATCCCCGGGTCGGCCTATCCACCACCGCCGCCCGGACGGCCTCCGTCGTGGGAGCCGCCGGTCCCGCCCGAGCCTCCGCACCGGCGTCACACGGTGCGCATCATCGTCATCGTGGTGGCGGCGGTCCTGATGCTCGCCGGTACCGGAGCGGTTGTTGCCTGAGTTCTCGGATCGAACGGCCGCCATGTGCACCAGAGCCAGAGGCGGGCGATGTCGTGCTCACGACGGTGCCCGGGTGCCTACTGTCGCTGACCCAAGACCAGAGGACTGAGGCACTACCGGCTCAACATCCAATTGGAGCTAGACCGCAGTTGCTGGCGCACTTGCAGCCGGAATGAACACCTGGAACAAGGCCTCGTCGTACACGCCGAGGCGACCTGACAGCTGGTGCGGGCCATCCGTTGAGATACTCGGCGCGCCGCCATCAGACTGAGATCGCGTTGACCGCAGAAGGCGGCCTGGTCCGGCGAACGGAGTCTGGGCTCGCAAATGGATCGAGGATCGTCTTCAAGGCTCACGCTCGTTGTCCGCTGCAACACCAGCAGTAGCCGTCAAGCTGACTGATGCAATCGCAGTAGGTGGCCATGAGCATGCGCGCCGGGGAGTCGCCGTGAAACTCCTCTGGCCAAACGTGTCGGATCCAAAGTTAGGCGTTCGTAGACGACGTGAAAGGCCGCCAGAGGAGGCGGCTGGGGCAGACAAGGGAGTCAATGGGATGACGCGGTACCTGATCTCGTTCGACGATGGCGCGATGACCTTCCCCGAGGAGGAGTTGCCCGCCGCGGATGAGGCCGCCCACGCGGTGGTCCGAGCTGCCCAGGAGGCAGGGGTGTGGATCTTCGGCGGCGGGGTGGGCAGCCAGAGGGCGAGCATCGTGGCCACAGACGGGACGGTCACCGACGGCCCATACCCGGAGACCAAGGCGGTCATCGGCGGGTTCGCGATGGTCGACGTGCCCTCGCGCGAGGAGGCGCTTGAGTGGGCTGCCAAGTTCGCTGTCGCCTGCCGATGCGCGCAGGAGGTCAGGGAAATCATGTTCGACCCGCTCGTCTGATCGAAGAAGACTCGCCCCGGGCGCGTGCGAGACGGCGTTGATTCCTACGTCATCGAGAACGGCAAGATCGTCGCACAGACGATCCACCACACCGTCGAGCGACGGTAGGGACCGATGCCACGTCCGGCTGGGAGCCTTGCGTGTGTCCTCGGCTAAGACGGCTAGTCCGGCGTGATCGAGACGCTGTTCCGGGGCCATCTGGTGCCGGACGATGTCGCAACGGCGAACCGCTGCTGGCTCATTGCGGTGTGTGGGGGCGGTCTGAACGTAGCGGGCTTGTGTCAGTCTGACGCGTCGGCTGGTCCGCTGTCCGGAGCGATCGTGCGTCGCAGTCGCCAGACGACGCCGATGATGGCGCCGAGGATGATGACGACCCCGATCGCGATCAGGAAGGACATGAGCGAGAGCACGACGCCGATGTCGCCGTACTTCTTGTAGTTCGAGGTGATCGTGCTGGACATGGTCAGGTTGAACACGACGCTCATCGCGAGCCAGCAGATCGCGGTCGCGAGAGCCGACGGGAACAGTGCCCGCCATGAGACGCGCCCGGCCAGCAGCAGCCACATGGTGAACCACCAGAAACCGGTCAGCGCAACCAGCGCGATCAGGGCGAGCAGCACGGGTCCTCCGGCCGCGTCCACAGTGGGTCCGGCCCAGGAGACCAGTGCGGCGGATCCGAGGAGGATGGCCAGCCACACGAGGCGGCGAGGAGTGTCTTTCAGGCCTCGGGTCTCGAGATCGAATGCTCGCTCGTAGAGCTCCTGGATCGCGGCGGCGACCGCGATGCCGCTGAACGCCAGGAGCACATAGCTCAACCCGGTGATTGCGGCCGAGGTCGTGGACGGCGAGGTGAGGACCGCGCTCGTTGCGTCGGCGGCCTCGCCGGTGAGGCCGAAGCGCCTGATGAGTCGAGTGGTTGTGCTCTGTCCGGCGAGGCTTGCGACGACGAGCATGAACGGCACGAAGCACAGGAACAGGACGGCGCCGAACAGCATCGCCCGGTTGATGAAATCCATTGCGTTCAGCCGGCGCCAGACGGGTCCCGCGGCCGCGTCGGACAACCGGTCGCTGACCGTCGCGGCACGTTGGGCGGCCCGTGCGTGTAGGCCAGGCAGGTGCTCGCTGCCTGGTTCGTTGTCCGTCGTCGGTGTGTTGCTACCGCCGCTCACAAGATCCTTTCCGAGTGCGATTCCAGCCGATCGGCGCGGTGCGTATCGGGGCCTAGCGACGACTCTCGCCGAGTCCGGCCCGACCTCCGTTTCCTCCCTTGCGAGGTGCCCTGGTGGAACCTCCGCTGACGACCCTGCGCCGAGTCGTCTCCTGCGTCATCACCGGCCGCGGGTGATCAAGATTCGTTTGCGCCGCCGACGGTGAGGTGATCCCGGTGGTCGGCTCGGGTGGCGACGCCGGTTGCGCGAGCGCGCGGCAGTCCGCGGACGGGCAGGTCTGGGACTGGGCCGCCAGCGTCCGGGCCGCGCGCGGCAGCGTTGCGGCCGTAGGAGGCGGCCAGTGGTCGTGCACTGGCCCCGTGGGCAAGCACGCTGAGCAGGACCGTCACCCCGATCACGGCGACCGCCTGGTCTGCGCCCGATCCGAGTTCCTCGAGGGCGAGCAGGGCGAAGACCAGCGAGGCAAGTCCGCGCGGGCCGAACCAGCCGATGAACAGCACTGTGGTGCGGTCGAGGCCTGCGCCTATCGAGGCGAGCGCGACCGGAACCATCCGCACCAGGGTGAGGCTGAGCACGGCATACAGCACCGTGGTCATGTCGAGGTGGTCGAGCGCGACGGGGACGGCGATGGCACCGAAGGCCAGCCACACCAGCAGGGAGACGACGCCGCTGGTCTGCTCGACGAACGCGAGCTCTGCGGGGCCTCGACGACCGGCCGCAGCGCCGAACGCCAGTCCTCCGCAGAAGGCGGCGACGAACCCGTTGCCGTGGATTGTGAGTGCGCCCGCGTAGGCGACGAGAGCCAATGCGAGAACAGCGATTCCGGCGAAGTCCTCGGCGGCCCATCCCCGCCGACGGGCCTGCCGCAGCAGCAGCCCACCGGCAACTCCGATGGCCCCGCCCATGACGGCGCCGATGGCCAGCTCTGCTATCGCCTTCCATGGGCTCGACGCCCCGGCGATCCCCTCGGCGGAGGCGGCCCCGGCGATTGCCAGCATGACGACAGGCGTGGCGATGCCGTCGTTGAGACCACTTTCCACGGTGATCAGCCGGCGGACCCTCGACGGCACCGCAGGGTTGGTCACCACGGGCACGCCTAGTGCGGCATCGGTGGGAGCCAGCGCCGCCGCTACCAGGAGGGCGAGCCAGATCCCAAGTTGCGGGAAGAGCCAGGTGGCAAACCCCCAGCCGGCCAGCACGGTCAGCGGAAGGCCGACTCCAAGAAGCCGCGCGTACGGGCCGAACTCATGCCGGAACTGCTTGATCGGTACGCGGGCTGCGTCGGAGAAGAGCACCCAGACGAGGGTCAGCTCGACCAGGGGCTTGAATGTCTCCGGAGCCGACGAGGCGTGCACGAGCCCCGACGCGGCCAGCAGTGATCCGACCGCCACGAAGACGATGGGCGCAGTCAGGTCCGCCCGCTCGAGGCGCGCCGAAACCATGCCCCAGACAAAGATCGTCGCCGTGACGATGAGGATCACTGTCACGCTCACGACAACCCACCTCCTGCTGCGCTCTTGCTTCCGGCATCCGGCCCGCGGCCAAGATCGGGCGCGCCTGCCACAGACAACGCGGCGGACTCGCCGGGCAAGGAGCGTGCTAAAGGCCGAGCGTTACGGACGGTCGGCCGTCGCGACGAAGGGTCCCAGCACGTCGGACCGATGCTCCGCGGCGACGGCAACCTGTAGAACGCCGTCGGCCGTGGTCAGGTCAGCGACCGCAGGCTGCTCGCCGAGACGGTGCAACGCCTTTCGCTCATCCGCATCCGCGCTCCGAACGCTCGCGCTCACGACCTGGCTCAGGTCTTCGTTCCACGCCGCGGGACTCGCCCGCCAGCCGAACACGTCGGAGACCCACAACCCGTGCGCTCGCGTCCACCGCGTCTTACCGGGCCGAAGAACACGGATCGGAATGTCACCGTGCCGCTTACGCAGACCGCGATTGCGGAACACCAAAGCGAAGATGCCCATCGCGCACAGCCACAGCGGCACGCCCAACAACGCCAAGATCGCCCAGATCATGTTCGTCACCTTGTCTCGAGGTTCCCCGCGCCCCAGGTATCCGGTCGGAGACTCAACTGTCCCGGTCACGAGCGCGGGGCTCGTCGGATCGCTGGGGAGCGGGGCGAATGATCAGATGCCCGCGTACTCGTGCTCGTTGGTCGGCAGCCCGGCCTCGGTCCAGCCCTTGAGCCCACCATCAAGGATGGCGACGTCGTTGTAGCCCATCGTCTTCAAAGTTTGGGCGGCGAGTGACGCGCGTGCGCCAGACGCGCAGACGACGATCATTCGACGGTTGGTGTCGAGTTGCTCCTTGTGCCGGGGGCTGGTCGGGTCCGCGAAGAACTCGAGCAGCCCACGAGGGGTCGACACCGACCCGTCGATGTGGCCGTGCTGCCACTCCTCCGGCTCCCGGACGTCCACCACCACTGCACCGGCGTCGAGTTCGTTCGCAGCGTCCTTCGGGTCGACCATGCCGACCTGGGCACGGGCCTCGCCGATCAGTTCCATCACGCTCTTGGCCATCTCATTCACTTCTCCTCATGTTTGTCGATCGCGTCCGTTGACGATGTGCGGCACCGATCTCGGCCCCGCAAGGTGACTAGCCGAGCGGTGTGATGCTCAGCTCCAGCTCGGATGCCTCGGGCAGCTTGACCGTGCTGAGCCTGGTCCACTCCTCGTGCAGCAGGTCCTCGGCCGCCTTCTCCAGGAACTGCGGCGCGGCCCACTCGTGCACGTCGAAGTCACGCTTGATGTAGTCGTGACTGACCATGAAGTCCTTGCCGATCTCAATGGCGGCGAGGTTCTTCAGCGAGAGGTTCGGCACCATGTCGACGTGCTTGATGCCCTGGTAGGTGTCTTCCTCGTCGCGGTAGAAGGTCTGCCGGTTCAGGATGACCGCGGCGGCGTGCTTGTGCTCGTTCGCCCACCGCCCGACCTTGATCATGGCCTTCATATAGGCGACGACAAGCTCGGGGTGCTCGTCTGCCATCACGTCGGTGCAGGTGATAACGGCGGGGCAGTTGGCCATCTGCAACGTCCAGTCCGGATAGCGGGACAGGTCCTCGATCGCCTTGAACTTGCCGGTGTCCTCCTGCAAGTGCTGGAACACCTTGCTCTGGGTGTAGATCGCGTCGACGACACCCTTCTCCAGCGCCGTCTCCAACGGGCGGAACGCGAGGTCGTGCTTGTGGTCACGCCGCAGCCACAGCTCCGACGGATTGTTCATCCGAACCTTGAGCATCTCCGGCTTGTCGTACCAGTCGTCCGGGTACGGGAACTCGACGATCTCGACGTCGTCCATCGTCATGCCGTTCATCCGCAGCATCAGTTCGATGCCGGCATGCTCCTGGATGCGCCACCAGTCGTTCTTGATCGTGTTCAGGCTCTTGGTCAGCCCGATCTTCTTCCCCTTCAGCTCCGACATGCGGTAGATGTCGTCGCGGGAGCGCACCAGCATGCAGCCGCCCTCATAGACCTGGGTGGCGCCGAGCAGCCGGGTGCGGCGGATGTCCGCATGCACAGCGATCGGCGGGTAGAGCCCGCCGAAGCGGAACAGGTTGTCCAGGTTGTGGATGTAGTGCGGGTACCAGTTGTTCTCATCACGGGACCGGAAGTAGGCGTACTCGACGCCGATCTTCTTGAACTCCTCGCGGCACCACCCGAGTTCCTGGTCGACGTTGTTCGCCGACACCATCGGACAGTTGGTGAAGAACACCTCGTCCCATCGCAACGGCACCGTGGTGGCCTGCCTCTTCGAGGCCGTGGCTGTACTCATGTGGATCTCCCCCTCAGAACTCCACCCCTATCGCCTACCTGTATCGCGATGAGCGGACATCACCTGTGCGCAAATCGGTCTTGATTTGTACACTTGTACACACAGGAAACCATCGGACGCCGCAGGCAGACAGAGCCGAAGGTCCTCACACAGCGGGATTCACAGTCTCGCGGGCGGGTGGGTCTGGTGGGGACGGCCACGGTGTCGCGCCGAGCCGACGAGCGGCGTGCACCAGTTCCTCACGCAACGCCTCGAGCGGGATCGCGTCCAGACCGGCGGCCTTGATGAGGTAATCCTCGAAGATCCGCCAACCGAGCGCCGCCGCAACGATCTGGGCCGCCCGCAAGCGAGCCTCGTCGGCCGCCATGCCGTACCCCGCCATCAAGGTCTCGGCCATTGCCACTACGGGATTGGCGTCCCGGCGGCTCTCAAGCGGCCGGCCGGAGATCGCCAGCGCAGCGGCGATCCGCACCCATTTGCCCATAACCGTGTCCGGCGAGTACCCCTGCCCAGAAAGCGGTTGGTGCTCAACAGCCTTTGCCAGCTGATCAGAGACACGGTTGAACACCTCGGCAATCAGCTCGTCGCGATTACCGATGTATCGCCCGATCAGCGCAAGGTGAACATCGGCCTTCGCCGCGATATCGCGAAGCGACACCGCGTCAACACCCCGCAAGGCGAACAGCGTCGCTGCCGCGTCGAGCACCGCCCGACGCACCTCAGCCGGACCCTTAGGCGACCCAGCTGGCCGTTGCGGCCCAGGCCGGCGGGGCGGAGGCAAGTCGCTCATACGATCAATCATTGCGGAAAGGCCCAAGCAGTCCAGCGGGGCCTAAAAGTTCCGCGCCTGCTCAGTCATCGGCGCCGGGCTCCAGGGCGCGGACGGCCCCTTCGCGAATTGGCCCAAGCACGCCGAAGCTGAACCTCGCTTGCGCACGCTTGCCCGGCTGCTCGCGCTCCGTTCGCACGCTGGACCGGTCGCAGACCGTTACGTTCGCGTGCGGAGCGCTGTGAGGGGGCCTTTCAGGGTCGTTGGGTGGCTATGGCCGTCCTCCCCGTTGGGGTTCGTGGACGTCCGTAGCCAAGTGCCCTACCCAGCGGGCGCAAAGGGTCAGCCTGCCCTGGCGCGGGTCTCGACTCATACCTGCCGGGTGAGGCGGGCATCGCGCTTGCCCGTTGCACTGGGTTGAACCGACTGGTGGAGGGTCTGAGATGGTGCTGTCCGAATACGAGCCGGGTGCTGCTTTTCCAGGAGTTATCGGGCGTACCACGGATGTGTCGTCGCCGGCGTGGCCGGTGGCGGCGCGGCCGGCGTCGGGGACCCCGAACGTGCTGGTGGTCGTGCTGGATGACACCGGGTTCGGTCAGTTGGGTTGTTACGGCAGTCCGATCGAGACGCCGACATTCGATGCTCTGGCCGACAACGGGTTGCGGTACAGCAACATGCACACCACGGCGTTGTGCTCGCCGAGCCGCTCGTGCATCCTGACCGGCCGCAACCATCACAGCAATGCCATGGCGTGCATTACCGAATTGGCCTCGGGCTATCCCGGATACAACGGGGTCATTCCGTTCGAGAACGGGATGCTGTCGGAGATGCTGGTCGGCCACGGATACAACACGTTCATGGTGGGCAAGTGGCACCTGACGCCGAGCAATCAGGAAACCGCCATCGGGCCCTACGATCGCTGGCCACTCGCGCGAGGCTTCGAGCGCTTCTACGGATTCCTCGGCGGCGACACCAGCCAGTGGTATCCCGATCTCGTGTACGACAACCACCAGGTCGAGCCGCCCGCGACGCCGGAGGAGGGCTACCACCTGTCCGAGGACCTGGTGGACAAGTCGATCGAGTTCATCGCCGACAGCAAGCAGATCGACCCGGACAAGCCCTTCTATTTGCACCTGTGCTTCGGGGCCACGCACGCGCCGCATCACGCCCCGAAGGAGTGGGCGGACAAGTACGCAGGCAAGTTCGACGAAGGCTGGGACGCCTACCGCGAGCAGACGTTCGCCCGGCAGAAGGAGTTGGGGATCGTGCCGGCCGATGCCGAGCTGTCGCGGCACGACCCGGATGTGCCCGACTGGGGCTCGCTGCCCGAGCCCGCGCGAAAGTTGTACAGCCGGATGATGGAGGTGTTCGCCGGCTTCCTCAGCCACACCGACCATCACCTCGGGCGGTTACTCGACTTCCTACGCGAGCAGGGACAGCTCGACAACACGATCGTCATGGTGATCTCCGACAACGGTGCCAGCGCCGAAGGCGGCCCGACCGGAACCACCAACGAGGCCCAGTTCTTCAACAACGCGCAGGAACCGATGGAGGACAGCCTCGCCCTGATCGACGAGATCGGCGGTCCCAAGCACTTCAACCACTACCCGTGGGGCTGGACCTGGGCCGGCAACACGCCGTTCCGGCGCTGGAAGCGCGAGACCTACCGCGGCGGTGCCTCGGATCCGTTCATCGTGCACTGGCCGGCCGGGATCAAGGCTCGCGGGGAGGTGCGCACGCAGTACGCGCACATCATCGACATGGTGCCGACCGTGCTCGACGTGCTGGGCGTCGATCCGCCCGCTGCCATCCGCGGCGTCACCCAGTCCCCAATCCAGGGCGTGAGCTTCGCGCACACCTTCGATGTGCCGACGGCGGCTAGTCTGCACCACACTCAGTACTTCGAAATGCTCGGCCACCGGGCGATCTATAGCGACGGGTGGCGCGCGGTGTGCCCGTGGCCCGGCCCGTCGTTCACCGAGGCCGGGGTCGGCTTCGGGCAGCCCATCTCCGGCCAGACTCTCTCCGAGCTCGACGGCGGGAAGTGGGAGCTCTACCACGTCGACGAGGACTTCGCCGAGAACCACGACGTCGCTGCAGAGAACCGTGACAAGCTCATCGAACTCATCGCGACGTGGTACGCCGAGGCCGGCAAGTACGGTGTGTTGCCCATCGACGGTAGCGGCCTGGCCCGCATGATCGCCGAGAAGCCCGCCGCCGCCCCTGCACGCGACCGGTTCACCTACATCCCGAACACCCAGTCCGTGCCGTTCTTCGCCGGACCCCGCGTGCTGAACCGGCCACACAGCATCACCGCCACGGTCGAGATCCCCGACGGCGGCGCCGAAGGTGTCCTGCTGTGTCAGGGCACCGCGGCCGGCGGATACTCCCTCTACATCAAGGACAACAAGCTGCACTACGTGCACAACTACGTCGGTCGCAGCCTGCACGGAGTCACCGCGCCGGACCCGCTGCCGACCGGCGAGCACGAGCTGCGCTTCGAATTCGAGCCGACCGGCAAGCCGGACATGCCCAACGGACGCGGCGCCCCCGGACGACTCCAGCTCTACGTCGACGGCAAGCTCGTCGCCGACGCCGACGCGCCGGTGACCACACCGATGCTGCTCAACCCCGGAGCGCTGACCTGCGGCGCCAACCCCGGCTCACCCGTCACCCCCGACTACCCATCACCGTTCCGATTCACCGGAACCCTGCACCAAGTCGTCGTCGACGTGTCCGGCGAACTCATCACCGACACCGAAAGCGAGATGCGCATGGCGATGGCCCGCCAATAGCGGCCAAGGTCCGGGCGCCTGCCCTGCCGGTCCGGATCGGCTCGACTCCTCGACTGATCCGTCATGCCGATTGATCGTCACGACACCAACCACGACCAAACGACATGAGCGAGAGCATCACGCCAAGGCCCCGTATGTGGCGTGGTTCGATGTGATCGTGCTGGACATGGTCAGCTTGAACATGACGCCCATCGCGAGCCAGCAGACGGCAGTGGCCAGCGCCGAGGAAACAGTTCCCGCCAGGAAATCCGCCCGGCCACCAGCAGCCACATCGTGCGCCACCAGAAGCCGGTCAACGCCAACGCCAGCAGCACGACAAAGGCCGAGCAGCACCGGACCTCCGGCCGCGAGCACGGCCGGCCCGGCCCAGCCGGCCAGAGCGCCTGCTGCAACGACACCGCCCAGCCACACGAGCCGGCATGGAGTATCTGTCAGGCCCCGGCCGTCGAGATCGAAGGCCCGCTCGTACAGCTCCTGGATGGCAGGCGGCGGCCGCGATGCCGCTCAGCACGAAGAGCACAGCCCGGGTGATCGCGCGAGGGTGGCAGACGGTGAGGTGAGCAGCTTGCTCGTCGCGTCCGCGGCTTGCGGGTGAGGCCGAAGCGCCCGATCAGCCTGGTGGTCGCTCTGCGCCCGGCAGGGGCTGGATGATGACAACGAACGGGACGAAGGACAGCACCAGCACAGCGGCGAACACCATCGCCCGGTTTGATGAAATCCAGCGCGTTGAGCCGACGCCACACATGCCCTGCAGCCCACCGGACCACCGCGCGCACACCGCCGCTGCCGCGACCGGCGGCACCTGCCGACAGACCGGACGGACGCCTGCCACCTGGCTTGTCACCTCGAGCGCGCAAGCCTGACGTCGGACATACCCTGCCTCATCGCCGGCCGAGTATGCGCGGGTCAGGGAGCTGGTCCCGTGGCCGAATGCGCGTCATCCGTTGCAGGAAGTCAAGGATCTCCACGTCCTCGCGCGTCAAGCGTCGCGGTGAGGATCAGCTTGATCCCGCGCCTCTCGGTGATTGCCGCGAGTGGGTTCTTGACCGTGCAGGGAGCGGTCGCGTGGGGTCCACCGCCGGTGCTGTGCGGCAGAGCCGCTTCCCGGGTGCTCGTCCGCCTCTGAGACCCCGCTCGGAGTCGGGTGTCCTGTGGCCCACTACACCGGCGGGGATTCACCCCATCCGGATGGGGACTCGGCGAGGCTTGCCGGTGAGGATCATGCGGGGTGTCGCGCCACCGTTGTCGCCTCAAAGCCGCGGCCACCTCGAGGAGGAGCCGAGCGTGACCGAGACGAGCGAGTCGCCCAATCTCGACAAGGTCGACCACATCGTCGTTCTCATGCTGGAGAACCGGTCGTTCGACCACATGCTCGGATACCTCTCGCTTCAGGGTCGCGCTGATGTCGACGGGTTGCAGGCGGGGTTGGCGAACAAATACCAAGATCGCAGCTATCCGGTGCACCATCTGCCGAGCACGGCCGTCGCGGTGGACCCGGATCACTCCGCCGACGCGGTCGACCTGCAACTCGGTGGCGGCAATATGGACGGCTTCGTTGCCAGCTATTCTGCAACGCTCGCGAGCCGCGGCGGCGTGGAGGATCCGGGAGCCGTCATGGGGTACTACGGTGCGGCGGACGTCCCGGTGTATGACCACCTCGCCGACCAGTTCGTCGTCTGCGATCGCTGGTTCAGCTCCGTCCCTGGCGCGACGTGGCCGAACCGCCTGTACGCACTCTGCGGTCGCGCTGCTGGCAGCCGCGATGACCTGCCGCTCAACCTGCCGCCGATCTACAACCAGCCGTCGTTCGTGCGCCACCTCAACGCGCACGGCGTCTCCTGGCGCTGGTACTCCTTCGACCCCGGCACCCTGCGTTTGGCCGACGCGACCTTCAAGCTCGGGCATCACGATCGCTATGCCCACTTCACTAAGACCGGGCTGAACTGGAAGACCAAGTACGAGGTCCGGATCGGCCTGAAGGCCGCGAGCTTTCTCGAGGACGCCGCCCAGGGGACGTTGCCGTCGGTGTCCTGGATCGATCCGGCTTTCACCAATGGCAACATGCTGGGCTTTCGGCCGAACGACGACCACGCGCCGGGGGACATCAGGGACGGCCAGGATCTCGTGCTCGCCGTCTACCACGCGCTGGCGACCGGGCCGCTGTGGCACAAGACGCTCTTGATCATCTTCTACGACGAGCATGGCGGCTTCTTCGATCATGTCGCACCGCCCGAGGCACCCGACGATGACCCCGAGATGTTCGGGCGCTACGGCGTGCGGATACCCGCACTGATCGTCTCGCCATGGGTCGAGCCGCGATTCGTCTCCAAGACGCTCTACGACCACACGTCGGTCATGAAGACCATTCTCATGCGCTTCTGCGCTGAGGCGCTGGAGCGCAACGGGCGGCGGCACGAGGGGCTGGTCACACGGCTGAGGTTCAACCACCCACATTACGTCGGTACACGCGCCGCGCAGGCAAACGATCTCGGCGACCTCCTGACGGGCGCCGAGCCGCGACCCGCGCCGGATATGTCCGCACTGGTGGCCGCCGCCGAGCAGCGCGCGGCGGCGGAAGCCGAGCGCCCCCCAGCAGAGCGCCAGCAACCGACGGACCTCCAGATCCGCATGGCCTCAGCAACCCAACACCTACGGCATCACGGACACCCGGACGGGCACCCGTAGCGGACTTAAGACTGTCGGGCGGCCCGATTTGTCCGTCCACGATGAACACGGGTGAGCCGGCGAACCTGCGAGCCCGTGGCGCCTCGTCGGTGTCGACGATCCCCACGGTGAACGGCGTTTCTGAAAGACCAATGTCTCGGGTGTTACCGGATCTCGGATCAGGACGTTGCCGGGACGCGGCCTCGTGCTGATCGTCGGGTCAGTTTCCCGGCGCTAGCTGAGCGTCAACAGCTCGATGACAAAGATCAACTAGTTGATCATGCAGACGGCTACAGTCCCCAGAATTGCTGGAGCCGACGCGCGGACTCGAACCGCGAACCGCCCGATTACGGAAAGCGTTCGTCCCTTGTATCTACTGCCTGGCGCTGAAAGTACTGACCTCATCCATGGCTCTTGCGGCCTTTCGTGGCTCTCTGCGACACGAGTTCGATGACACCGCCGATGACAGACCGTCCACAGTGGACGGTGTCGAACACCCGAACTGCCGTGTGCCACTTGATCCTTGACAGTCGCGTGCCAGTTGATGCTTGACACTTGGCTGAGGAAAGTGAGGCCGTCCGCGGTCGGTCTGCCGTACTGCTGCGAAGGCGGCGCGGTTGGGCCTCGCGTAGGTCAGGTATCACCCTCGTCGAACTCGATCACGACGGTGATCGCGAAGGCGAGGATCGTAACAGTCTGGTGATCGTGCACGCGGCCGAGTGCGATTCTTTAGCTGCGGACCATGACCACGCCGGTGTTGAAGACGCGGCGCGGAATCCGGAATAGGTTCGCTGGCTGGCCGGGGTGGTCGGCTGACGTGCCCGCCGCCGCGCGCGATTGCTGGATTTCCTCGCTGCCGTACGGTTGGCGGCGAAAGTCACGCGGGCTGCAGGATCTCGCTGCACCTGGCCAGGGCGCCGGTGCGGCTGCCGACATCCAGTCGGGTGAAGATGTTCTCCATGTGCTTGTGGACGGTTCCCTCGGAGACCGCTAGCGCCCGGGCGATCTGCCTGTTGGTGCTGCCCATCGCGACCAGCCGCAGGATCTCCAGCTGACGGGGCGTGAGATCGGGCGTTGCTGCTCGCAGCCTCTGGTGGTGCCGGTAGAGGGCGATCAGGTGCGGCCGCAACAGCGCCAAGACCATCACCTCGCGGTCGCTGAAGTCCGATCCTGACTCACGCCACAACAGGAGGCGGTGGCCGACGGTGCCCGCCGGCGGCAGACAGACCATCACCCCGTGCGCCTGGCCTGTGCCGCACGCCTCGGCGAATGCGGCCCACTTGGGCCCCTCGCCGGGCAGGTCGTGTCGGGTCACCGTGGTGTAGTCGCCGCTGCGCTCCGGGTAGGCGCAACTCTCCCAGAACGCCGGCCACCAGAGTTCGAGCAGTTCCGCGTCCAAGTCGCCGCAGTCGTCGGGGACGACCCCTTGTACCGAGTGCGTGTGGTGGTACGGGTCCTGCACCTGAAACGTGACATCGTCGCAAGGCACCAGGTCGGCGATATCGCGCAGCAGTGAGTACGGGACGTGGTCGCCTGGCTCACCCGCACGTGCCGGGTCGACCACGTCGAGCAGGCGCCGCAGGTCCGACGCGGTGACATCGATCCGTCCGGCCATGCGGATCACCTTCTCCCCCGACAACTGGTCCTTCGGTTGACGTTACGCGCCGGGGTGCGTGCTGGGCATTCGTACAAAGGCGTACGGGCCAGCAGTGCGAATCGCAGACCATCCCGCCGGCCGATCGGCATACCCAGAACGTCATATCGACGTCCAGGGTCGAGCAGGCACAGAGTCGGAACCGAACCGCTCCGGGCCACACGCGACGAGGCATGGTGCTTCATTCGACGACCCGGACCCGACAACGGAGACCGCCATGACCATCACGCCCAGCCGCACCACACCCACCACCAGCAGCACGCCACTGCGTCGACGCCGCACCGCCGCGATCAGCGTCGGCCTCGCCGCGCTAGCCACCCTCGTCGCAGTGACCGTATGGCTGACCACAGGATCCTCATCCAGCGCGCCCAGCTCGCCGACCGTGGGCAGCCACACCACAGTCCAACCGGCAGCCCCGGCCGCCCAAGGTGGCCACTTGGCTCCCTAACCAAGCCGAACACGACCTACCGCGCGGCGCTGCTGCGCGGTAGGCATCCGCTCATCAGGGTCCACGCGACCCGGCTCGGCGACGGGCGTCAAGCGTCTCCTGGCACGCGACCGTCAAGCATCACCCGGCACAGCACACCGAACACCCCGAACCGTTTGCCGGATCTGCCGGGTCTTCACATCAAGGCGCGGCCTACCGGCCGCGCAACCGCTCGGCTCACGGCCTGCGGGCGGACACCTCCGGCGCGCCGTCCTCGGCCGCAGCCGAGCGGCGCTACCGGATGAAGAGCGTCACCCGACGCGGGTTCCACGCCTCACGAGTGCCTGCCCTCCGCAGCCCGGATCGTCCACGGCTGCCCGGCCGCGTCAAGGCCGCCTTCGGCGTCGCACGCGATGGGCGCAAGCGCCCACCATTGATGCGTCCGGCCAGCCGAGCAAGACGGCAGCTACGAAGGGCACGCGCGAACTATGCGCACAGATCAACTTGCCGGGGCGGTGTCGTACTGCCGGACCGCGGCAGATGAGTGCGTTCTCTGCCGATCACCTAGCTGGGGCTGGCGGTTGTGGCACAGAGTCACCTCCCGTGAAGTACTCGTCGTAATGCGTGAATCTGAGTTTCCCGCTCCAATACATGCGCCCTGACTCGTCGATCGTCATCGTGTCCGAGGGATGGACATCGGCGCAGACGACGTCCCAGTTGCAAGTGTCGGTGTCGAACTCTGCCTCGACCTGGCCGGGCTCCAGCCACCGAGGCGTGCGATGCAGGATTCCCCAGGTGACCTCGTTCAGACCGAACTGGTCCTGTCGGCCCCCGTAGGTCATTTGGAAACGCACGAACCCGCCGTGAAGGGTGGCGGGAATCCCGGCTGCTGTCAGCGCCTCCGCGATCTCCTCTGCAGTGAACACTGGGCCACAGTAGGCCCGTCCCCGAACGCACTCATCTCGGCTAGATCAGGACGTTGCCGGGACGCGGCCTCGTGCTGATCGTCCGGTCAGTTTCCCGGCGTTAGCTGAGCGTCAACAGCTCGATGACAGAGATCAACTAGTTGATCATGCAGACGGCTACAACCCCCAGAGATGCTGGAGCCGACGCGCGGACTCGAACCGCGAACCGCCCGATTACAAGAAGGATGATCTACGTGTCTGGCCTGTCTGGACCGGGAAAGGCTGACCTGGGCGTTGTCACGGTTGTCATGAGTGACACCCGACGGGTGGCGTTCGATGACATCGCCGTTGACACACCGTCCACAGTGGACAGTCCGACGCTTCAGTGGAACGTGCTCGCTAGCGATCCCTGAGGTCAGCAAGTTACCGAGTCTCGGCGAGAAACGCGCTGACAGCGGCAGTTCGGGACGTTCTGGTCGTGCGGGACCGTGGATAGCTATGCGGGTCAGCCGACCGGACTGTTAGACGGGCTAGGTCGATGGTGAGCCGATCCGTCACCCGCCAGTCCATATCAGACGGTTATGGACTTGGCGGACGTCGTCGAGGGCGTAAGTATCGGTTACCCTCGGGTCGGGGACCATGACGATGAGGCGCGGGCTGACTGTTCGTATGGTCGTGGCCGGGGGGCTGCTCGCGGTCGCTGTCGGTACGACCTTCGTGTTCCTGCTCGTGGCGATCGCTCTGCAGCGTGGGGCCGCGCAATCGGCCCGTAACGCCTACGATGAGCTCATCGCCGCTGTGGCCTTGGAAGCAGTCATCCTCGACCTCGATGCCGGCGTGCGCGGGTATGTCATTACCGGGGACGACCGCTTCCTCCAACCGTGGAACGACGCGCGTGCGGCCTTCCCGGCGCAAGCGCGGACAGTGGAGGCCCTGGCAAGCGACAACCCGGACGAGCTGGGCCACGTCCGCACAATCGTTCAGGGCGTCGAGTCATACATCCAGGAGTACGGGACACCCGTCGTGGAGGCGGTGCGGCGAAACGATGCCTCCGCGCACAGCATCGAGAGAACGAACGAGGGAAGGCAGCGCATCGACAGGCTTCGCGTCGAGTTCGACGGGCTGCGGTCAGCGCAGCGAGCCCAGATCAGCCTGCGCCAGGGCGACGCCGACGCCGCCGCTCGCCGCGCGGTCATTGGCGGCGTCAGCGGTCTGGTTGTAACGATCCTGCTCGTCCTCGTTTTCACCGGGTATTTGACCCGGGTGATCGTCATGCCGGTTCGCCGCGCGGCAGGGATGGCCGGCCGACTCGCAGGCGGCAACCTCAACGCGCGGCTGCCCGAAACCAGCGTGGGCGAGGTCGGTGAACTCGAGCGAGCGTTCAACACGATGGGCGGCTCGCTGGAGACGAGCCGCGACGAGCTCGCTCGCCTGTTTGAGGAACAGGCTGCGTTGCGCCGGGTTGCCACGCTGGTCGCCCGGGGACTTCCCCCGGTCGAAATCTTCTCGGCGGTGGCCGAGGAAATCGGGCGACTGCTGGGCGCGGACAGCTCGCGCGTGTCTCGCTTCGAGCCGGATGGGGCCTCGGTCGTGATCGTCGGGCGTGTCGGGGATGACTTGGCGATGCCGATGGGGACACGCATAGAAATGCGCGACTACCTCGCCTCGGCGATCGTGTGGCGGACCGGCCGGGCCGCCCGGGTCGACGAGGATCAGTGGCGCGGCGTGGCGGACCCTTCCGCCGAGCGCCTCCGCCGGTTGGGGATCCAGTCGATGGTGGCGAGCCCGATCACCGTCGAAGGCCGCCTGTGGGGTGCCGTAGTGGCGATGACCAGGCGGGGGCCGTTTCCGTCCGACACCACCGACCGCATGGCCGACTTCACCGAGCTCGCCGCAACGGCGATCGGGAACGCGGAGAGCCGAGCCGAGCTTGCCGCGTCGCGGGCGCGGATCGTCGCAGCTGCGGATGAGACCCGACGGCGGATCGAGCGGGACCTCCACGACGGGACCCAGCAGCGCCTGGTCTCGCTCGGCCTCGATCTTCGCCGCATGCAGTCGACGGTGCCGGCAGGTCTGCCTGAGGTCGAAGCGGACATCGGCCACGTCGCGGGCGATCTCGACGAAGTGGTCGAGGATCTGCGGGAGATCGCCCGTGGCATTCACCCGGCGATCCTGTCCGAGGGCGGACTGGGGCCGGCTCTGCGGACGCTCGCTCGCCGGGCCGCGATTGAGGTCGAGATCGAGGTCCCTGCGATCGGGCGGTTGCCGGAGCCGATCGAGGTGGCGGCGTACTACGTCGTCTCGGAGGCGCTCACGAACGCGACCAGGCACGCGGATGCGTCGGTCGTGCGTATCGCCGTCGAGGAGCGAGACGACCGCCTTCACCTCTCGATTCGCGACGACGGCGTGGGCGGCGTCGATCCCACCCGCGGCTCGGGTCTGATCGGTCTGCGCGACCGGGTGGAGGCCCTGGGCGGGTCGATCGAGGTCAGCAGCCCTCCCGGTCAAGGGACCCTGATCCTCGTCCAGTTCCCGCTACGGCTGCACTGAGCTCGACCGCGATACGACGAACGGCGCACCCGCACCCGCACCGGCATCTCTCATCTCGTTCACTGCCCTGAATCGCGGCCTGCAGCGCTTGTCCCGCCGGGTGAATCCTCGCTGCGAGAACGGGCGTCGCGTGATGGTCTTCGCCCGCGGTAACCGCCAGTTGCCGTCATGCCTTGATGCCGACCGGTGCCCCGTATTCCTGCTAGCAGGTAGTCGACATGGGCGCTGCCGGCGAAGACGTTAGCAGACCTGGCCGCGAAGCTGGACGGCACGCGGCGCGCGCCACAGTAAGCCGCATATCACGCGGCGCGCGCCACAGTAAGCCGCATATGTGGAAGGAAACGAGGCGCGAACGATGGCGGAGGCTCTGGCTGCGAGGACGTCGCCGCCCGGCTACGAGATGCCAGGAACGTCCGAGGCGGCAGCCGGCGAATCCCCACTCCGAGGGGCCTGTTCTCGGCGTGACCCGGGGCGATCAGCTCGACTGTGACGACATGGAGGGAACCGATCCGCCCGCTGGCGAGGCCATGCCGTTGCGCGACATCGGCCGCGCCCTGGATCTGCTCGTCACCGCAGTCAAGCAGCGCGGCGAGTACTCCGTCGACCCGCCTGTCCCGCACCTGATCAAGCGTGCCCGTGCCCGCCCCGTGGAAGGCCGCGATGCCTTGTGGGCCACGCGCTGTCGCTGGCACAGGTCGGCGATGACGACCTCGAAGTGGTTGGCGACTGTCGCGTGCGCGGGCTCTACGCTCACGGCGGCCTGCCCGTCCGGCTTATCCTCAGGGCGCTCGTCGTGCTCGACGCGGCCCAGCGCACCCAGGACCGGCGCTACTCCTGGGGCGACGCGTTCGACTACGCAACCAACGTCGCGGTGCGATTCGTCGGCCTGCTGCCCGACCCGGCCTTCCCGACAACATCACCCGGGAAAACCCCTGGCGCGACAGGCGCTGATCCACAAGGCAGTAACTGCGATCCCGCAGTCCTCCCAGTCTGCGAGTTATCAAATGAGAATCCCCGCCCGAGACCTGACCATCGGAGACGTCTTGCTAGTCAACGACTGGCAACTGCATGTGACGGCCGTCGAGCACGAGATGGCGACGGCGATACTGACCTCAGAGTTCAAATTCCTGCTCCACTTCATGCGAGACGATCTCGTGGATGTCGTCGGGGATGTCCAGGAACGACCGTTGGCCCCATGAGACGCCGACATCGTTGCCGGTCAACGACATCACGCTTTCGGATCCTGCCGGCCGTGCCGCATCCAGGAGCATCCAGACGCATGGTTGGCCCGTTCGGCCGTTATCTCGTTCTGCTCGCCCTGCTTGCCGTGCACGCAGACCGCACCAGCGGACGCGTCGGCGGATTCCGGCTACCTGCAATGCAGCGACGCCGTACGCCTGTCACCATCAATCGGATGCGGCTGCGGTGCCTGCTCGTTGACGACAACGGTGACTTCCTCGAGGCGGCGAGCGCTCTCCTGCAGCGTGAGGGCGTGACGGTCCTGGGCGTGGCCTCGAGCACTGCGGAAGCGCTCCAGCAAGCCCGCGCGCTACGGCCGGACGTCATACTCGTCGATATCGGGCTCGGGGACGAAAGCGGCTTTGATCTTGCCCGGCATCTGGCCGAGGGCGGTCTGGGCGACAGCGCCGAAGTGATTCTCATTTCGGCACGCGCCGAAACCGACTATGCAGAGCTGATCGCCGAAAGCCCGGCCGCCGGATTCCTGGCGAAGTCGGAGCTGTCGGCGCGAGGGATCCGCCGGATCCTTGGCCGCACGCCCTGAACGACGAGCCAGCGGCAGCGGCCTCCCGCGCAGCCGTTCAGTAGCTGACCTACGCGTACATGAGCCTGCCGTAGTGACACGGCCGGACGGGCGGATGTCGTCTCCGCAAGTACGGCTCAGCAGCGGGAATCGCGAGTTCCTGCTGGCCGGTATTCGAAGTTGGGCACTGCCCTCCACGACATCACCGAACTCATGAGGGATCGTTGACGCATGCAAAGCCGGGCTGCAGATGATCGCGATGCGCACGCGCGTCGTGTCTCCGCTCGCCGGATCGAACGCTCGGCCTGGCGAGGAAGAGGCTCGTGGTGACGGCGCTTCTCGAGACGGACTCCGCGAGATGCGCGGCCCTGTTCGTGTCGGTGCAGCAGCGAGACGTTCTGATCGGCGGCGATGGGGTCCGCGAGGCGATCAAACTGGCCATCAGCGAATTCGGGGTGAGCGGTTGCACCGAACGCGTCGCCGAGGAGTTCGGCGACCATCCCGACACGGCGGTGGCGCGTATGCGTCGGGTGCGTGCCGTCATCGAGCAGACGTTCACTCGTCCACAGCGGTAAGCCCGCAACGTCGGGAATAGCCGGACAAGAGATGCAGGTTACGGTCCCCGCCGTCGACCTCTTCAAGGTCCGCATCGAGAGCACCGGTTCCCCCCACCGGTGGGACGAGGGGAGAGGGCCTTGCGCCCCTCCCCTTGCCTCGCGCAACGGCTTCCGCGCCCGTTCGACGGAGCAACGGAAACCTCAGTTGACCGGGATGCGCGAGCGGCACCGAGGATCAACAGTGCGGCCATGACCGAGCGCCGACGTCGCCGGGCGTCTGATCGAAGCGGCTCAGCGGGCGTCGAGAAACGTGACCACCGCGAGCACCCGGCGATGATCGTCGTCCGTCTCGGCCAGACTCAGCTTCGTCAGGATGCTGTGCACGTGCTTCTCGACCGTGCCCTCGCTGACCCACAGCCGACGGGCGATGCCTGCGTTGGACCGCCCTTCGGCCATCAGCGCGAGCACCTCGCGTTCGCGCGCACTCAGCACCGCAAGCGGATCGTTGCGCCGACGCGCCGAAACCAGCTCCTGCACCAGGGCCGGGTCGATGATCGAGCCACCCAGAGCGATGCGCTCGAGGCTGTCGACGATCTCGGCCGGGTCGGTCACCCGGCTCTTGAGCAGGTAGCCGATCTTGCGACCGCTCGAGAGCAACTCCATCGCATGCTCGATGTCGACGTGCGCGGACAGCACCAGGATGCCGACATCGGGGAACTCCTCGCGGATGACCCGGGCGGCCTGCAGCCCCTCGGTGGCGTAGCCCGGCGGCATCCGGATATCGACGATCACTAGATCGGGCGGCGTGTCCCGTACCAACGACAAGAGCCCGATAGCGTCGCCTGCCTGCCCGGCAATGTCGAAGTCGGCCCGTTGGAGAAGGCTGGCCATGCCCTCGCGAAGCAGGACGTCGTCTTCGGCAAGAACGACGCGCAACCCGCTCATGGCCGCTCGCTCACCTATCTCCCGTGGGCGGGTCCGGGCAGCGTTGGTCTAGCTCTCGCTCGTCGCAACCCTCGGTCATACCCAGAATTTACCCTCGGCCGTCGCTGCGGCGAGCGCGCTGTTCTGCGCCAATGCCGGGCAACCCGGGCAACCCGGGCAGCGAAAGCATTCGTGTGTGGGTTCGTGGCCAAACTGAGGGCATCTGCCGCCTTCGGCGCGCGCTCGTGTCTCGGCGATGGCTGGGTCGGCACCGAGACATCGAGCGTGATGCGGAACGAGGCACATGAGGGTTAGCGGCGAGCGGATTGCCCAGCACGCGGGGCGCATTGCAGCTAGCGGGACCCCGTCGTCGAGCCAACCGGAGTATCCGGGTTCCTGCTGGCTTCAATGACGGTCCACCTCTTAGAGCGCATCGTCGTTGTCGAACGTCACACGGCCCACTCGCCGGATCGCATTAGCCAGGAGGAACGTCGATGCCGCGGATGAATCCCGGCCATGCAGACGCCGGGCAGGAGTCAGTCCAGGCCGCTGCTGAGCCTGCCTATCGTGAAGTAATTGCGGATGTCGACAGCGAGATTGTCACCATCTATCGGCGGCGGTTGCACGCCGAGTGGGAAGAAGACGTCGAGCGACTTGAACAGGCCAAGGTTGCAATTGACGTGCTTCTGGAGCGGCGCTTCAAGATCATGCAAGCCCAAGCCGCCGAAGCCGCATAGACCTCTCAGCTCACGGCTGAGCTGCCCGCACCGGCCGGCCTCCACGGTATCGACGCGACCAGCGTGGCACGGTTGTTGAGCAACATTGCTGGCCGCGGTCTCTGAAGTGACCTGGCGGATGTGCCCTCGGGGTCGGCCGACGGCGGTCGTCCGAGCCATGTCCGAATCGCATTCGATGACATTGATCAACTTGAGGTTCGGTTCAGACCCCTGAGGCCCCGGAAACACTGGAGCCGACGCGCGGACTCGAACCGCGAACCGCCCGATTACAAGGAAGTTTGCACCTGTCCATAAGGTGCTTTCCGCCCGTAGACAGTCGCTCCCCCGGCACTGCTGCTCCCGTCCTGTCCATGATCGTCCAGGTCGCTGTTAGCAGTCTCGTTAGCAGGACGCACCCGAGTCGGAGTCGGGTGATCCGCTGATTAAGAGGACCGGGCAGTCAACTGACAGGCGAGTTGTCGGCCGTTGAAGCTCAGCGAACCGTGCGTGCCCGGTTGCCGTCGGCGGTGCGCGTTTGGGGTCGCGTTGGGGTCAGCTCTGGCGTTGGGCACTGTCAGCTTGGGAAACTTCCCGGCGAGGCCGTTCCGCCCGCATCTCGGAGCGTTGTCGGTGTCAGTGGCGGCGTGGAACGACCCGCTGCGGCTCGGGTGAATGGCACGTTAATGGCAGGCGGCGCTACGGCACACTTGATGTTGTGAAGCTGCGGTGGCGTGAGCCTGGCCAGCCGGGCAGGCATGAGTCCGGCGAGCCGGGGCCGCGGATCGACCCTTGGGGGAACCCGCGGTGGCTCCTGCTGGTGCTGGGTCTGCTGGCGGGTGTCGTGGGTGTCATTGTGCGGTGGGCGGCGACGACGTGGCTGTTGGGCGCGACCCTGGCCGGGCCTGTTCACGTCGCGCTAGTCACGGTGTTCTTGCTGGCCGTGGTGGCGCTGGTCTATGTCGTGGCATGGCAGTGCTATCGGCGGCTTGCCAGGTGGTCGCAGGATCGTCGAGCGCGCCAGCGTCAGGAACGGCAATAGGCGCTCAGACCTTCGCGCTGCCCTTCGTAGCTGCCGCATTGCTCGGCTGGTCGGTCGTGTCAATGGTGGCGCTTGCGCCATCGCGTGCGACGCCGTAGGCGCCATTGACGCGGCCGGGCTGCCGTGGACGATTGTGCGGCGGAGAGCAGACACACACCCGAGTCGACCTCTGTGGTTGGTCGGGCCAACTGGTAGGTCCGCCCCGGCTGCGGCCGAGGACGGCGCGCCGGAGGTGTCCGCCCGCAGGCCGTGAGCCGGGGCGGAGCGCGGCCGGTAGGCCGCGCCTTGATCCCCGAGAGGTTAATCCGGCAGTGCGCGCATTGCGTCAGCTGTCCTGTCGCGGGTGATGCTTGACGGTTGTGCCTCGGCTGATGCTTGACGGTCGCGTGGCGGCAACGCTGCACATCAGCATTGGGCGCGTCGATCAATTCGCGCTTGGCGAGCCCGCCAGGATGAGCGAGTGGCGGCTGTTCGGATGACAAGCGTGCCTGACGCCGACGGCGAGCTCTCGTGGCTGGCGGACGGCGCTGATGAGATGGGCGCGGTTACTGGCTATGACCGGGCCGGATGGCAGGACTCGATTTGGGTGCTGCACTCGATGTGGGAGCAGCCCACCAACGGACTGGTGCCGTCTCACGACGAGGTGCGTCGACGCGAGATCTCGGCGGGGCGGCTCGCGCCGATCGTCATTGGAGAGCTGAACCTCGACGAGCGAGCCACCGACACGGGCGTACCACTTGGCTACACGACGGCCCCGGATGCTGGCTGGGTCCGGTTGCGCTGGTCGGAGCTGGCAGAGCGCATGGCGCTGCAGCTCGGCGTGGGCCAGGACGTACCGCCGGGCCATCGATGGTTTCCGATCAAGAGTTGGCCGGCGAACATCCAGCCACCGACCGAAGGCTCACTGGATGAGCCCAGCCTGCACGCGTTGCTGCGTGTCCTCGCCCAGCACTCGGAGAGAAGCGACGAGACGGGGTGCCGCGCGTTCTACGCGTCGTTACCTGTCGCGGTGTTCGACCGGCCAACGCTGTTCAGGGGGCCGCTTGGAGCCGTACCCGACTTGGTGACTGGCCCGAACGCGTTGCAGGCGACCCCGTCGAACCTCTGGCCCGAGGACCGATCGTGGTTCGTGTACACAGACTGGGACTTGTGGGCGTCGAGGGTCAGTGGCACACGGCAGCTGGTGGCCGATCTAGCAGCGTGCTCCGACCTCGAAACTTTCACCTGGACGGGACCTTCCGACTCCTAGGCGAACGCGTCAAGCATCACGTGAGGCAGATCTGTCAAGGATCAGCCGAGCCTCGACAGCGCATTGCGTCAGCGTCGCTTCGGCGCGATGGCCGCCAGGGTCAGAGGGTGGACGCGGGCATGCCGGCGGGTTGCACAGACCAGAGCGGCGGGCGGTAGCGCTCGGGCTGTTCAGCGATGAGTCGCGTCCGCAGCTCGCGGGCGTCGTTCGCGTCGAGCCCGACGACCTCGGCGAGTCGGCGGAAGGTCACGTAGCCGATCCCCCGCTGTTGGGCCTGTGCGCAGTAGGCATGCGCGGCATTGACGACCTTGTCGGTCAGGCCGTGCCGTTGAGTCCTGCGCCGGTTGGCTGCCTTCCGGCGTTCCTGGTCAAGCTCGGAGCGCCCGCAGACCTCCCGCACTGCGTGTTCGGCGTCGTCGAGCGTTTGTGAGTCATCGACGGCCCGCGCGGGTGCGCTTTGAGCCAGCGCTCGACGATGCGGGACGGCAAACACGGTCGGGCTGTCATCGATCAGTTCGACCAAGTGCCCGTGCTCGCGAATCTCGACCTTGCCTCGTAAGCCGAGGGCTGCTGCTGCGGTGAGAGCTGTCGCCTCGGACGGGTGCCAGTCCAGGACCGGCATGATGGCCAGCGCCTGGTCCTCGTCGAACCGCCCGACGGGCTCGCCGGACAGCGCTTGAATTATTCGATGGACGGAAGGTGCGGGCAGCTCTCCGTCCAGACCTGCGCCGACTACGCGCACTTGGACAGGAACGTCCTGGCCATCGGTGGCCGCGAGGGCGAGAGCATCGGCGAGAGGGCTCATGAGACTGGGCTCGTCACCGGACGCGACGACATCGCCGCCGACATCCACAATCTCGATCGAATCGGCACCGGTCGTACGAACCAACGAACGCAGTTGGCGGCGGAGACCGTTTGCGCCGTGACTCGGGTCGAGCAGCACGAACATGCCGTCGAGTTCGGACGCGAGGCGAGGCATCGTCGACCCGGCCGGTGGTATCGGCCTGGTCGTTGCTGCGAACGCCTTGTTCAGCTCGTCGACGGCCACCAAGCCGTCAAAGTCGCTAGCGGCTCTCGGGCCGGGCAACGGATCGACCATGATGCGATCCCAGGCGAACGTCGCGATTATTGGGCGGGTGGCTCCGGGGGTCGCGGCGTGCAGGGCCCAGGCGGCAATAGCGTCTCCCCCACCGCCGGCTGCTACGTACACCGTTCGTGCCACACCAGCGAGCCTACGCGGCAACTGTGGTCTACTCGTGCCTCTACACTGGCCAGTGGCCTTATCCACCAGGAGGCAACCATGCCTGAGCTGCAACAGGCCCTGCCGAAGTTCTTGCAGATCGCGAACCACATTCGCGACGAGATCTTGCGCGGCTCACGCGCGCCTGGTGACGAGGTGCCCTCGGAGCGGGTTCTCGCAGACGAGTGGAAGGTCTCCCGTCCGACTGCAACCCGAGCATTGCAAGCGCTGCGCGCGCAGGGCTTGATCGAGTCTCGACAAGGTTCGGGCTCGTACGTGCGGGATCGACTGCGCTTCAACAAGCGAGCACGAGACCGCTACCTGCGTTCTCGAAGCGACGGCTACGTGTACTCCCCCAATGAGTGGGCCGAGATCGTGTCAGCCCGAGCGGTGAAGGCGCCGGCTCACATCGCCGGGTCCCTCGGCATTGCGGCTGGCGATCGGGTGGTCAAGCGACGTCGGATCACCAATGACGAGGCGGGCCCGGTCGAGGTCTCTACATCGTGGTTTGCCGAGTCGGTCGGCGAGCTGGCACCGAAGATCCTTGAGAGAGAACGGATCAGAGAGGGCACGCTCGCCTACGTCGAGGCGGCAACCGGTCGGCGGGCGAAGAGCGCCCGTGACCAGCTCGGCGCCCGTCTGGCGACCGCCGAGGAGGCGCGCGAGCTGCATCTCGACACGCCTGCTGCGGTGCTCGTCGTTCACCACATCGTCTACGACGGGAATGAGCGACCACTGGAAGTCGCCGAGGCTGTCTACCCGCCCGACGGCTGGACGTTCGAACAGGACTACCCGATCACCGAGTAAGACACGCGCGGCTCGGCGTGGCGCTTGCGCAACCAAGTGGCATATGCCACTCTGGTGGAAGGTGGCATTAGCCACTTAGGCGGAGAGGCCGCCGAACTCTCAGAAGGAGCCAGCGATGGCGATGCGTAACGGTGAGCGGTTCGAGATCACTCACGATCGGATGTTCCCGAAGGGCGCGTACGTGGTGGGGCCGGTGGAGCCGGTCAAAGACTTCGACGCCAAGGGCAAGGACCAGCAGAAGCGAGACAAGGTCTCGGGTACGCGGGTGTGGCAGTGCGCGGTGATGGACGCCGACGAGGAGGCCCGCTCGCACGAGATCAAGGTGAAGTTCGTAGCCGAGCACCAGCCGGTTCCGCCGCCGGAGGCGTCGGGCCTGCCGTTCCGCCCGGTGGAGTTCGAGGGCCTGTCGGTGCTGCCTTACGTCGATGACCGGGGTACTCGGGCACGGCTGGCGTGGTCGATCTACGCGACCGGGATGCGCGCGCCGGGCAAGACGAACGGCAAGCCGGTAGCTGGGCCTCAGGCCGGGTCCTGATGCCTGCTCGGGCCATCGGGGAGCAAGACATGTTGCCGGTGTTCGGCCCGTCCCTCACGGGGGACGGGTCACCCCGGTGCACCGAATGGACACGAGCGCAGCAGCCGTGTGCGCGGCAGGCGACGGTTCCGCCGAACGGTCGGCACGGCGCGTTGTGCGCGCAGCACGCGGCGATGCTGCGGGAAGGACGGCGGTGATGACCGCAATCAGGGATGAGGTTTCGGCGACGCTGCAGGTGTTGCCACAGGTGGCGGCGCTACGGCGCTTTACGGCGCGTGAGGCCAGCGGGCACACGCGGGCGGTGGACAGGTTGGCGTGTTCGCCGCTGGCGCCGGCGGTGCGGGTGGCGCTGCTGCTCGAGGTCGCGCATCGCGCGGTGTTGGCGGCGGCGTCGGTGGCGGCGGGCGGGCCGGTGCCGGTGGAGGTGGTGCGGGCGGTGTCCCCGCGCCCGGCCGCGGCCGACGTACTGCTCACGGTGGGCATCGGCTGGCGGGATCGGTGCGCGGGCTGCGGGTTGCCGTTCGGTCCGGTTGGTCGGGTCGGGCGGTGTGCGCCGGGCCGCTGCGCCCCGGTGACCGGCTGGGAGCCCCGCGTGGTGCCGGAGCTGGATGGGTCGGGTGAGTGGGATGGCTAAACGAGGTCGGGTCGTGCGTTCCACGCGGGGGTCGGCGGGTGGTCGTCGCACGCGGGAGTATTTGGCGCTGCCCCGTAAGCGTTCGGTGTGGGAAGTGCTGCTGGTGAATGCGCTTCGGTTGTTGGGCCGGGTGGCTCTGGTGGCTGTCGCGTCATCCGTGGGTGACGTTGACCGGTGCCGTGTTCCTCGCCTCGCTGGGTTTCTTGGGCCGGGCCGGGACCGGGTTCGTGTTGATCGGGCTGGTCGTGGTGGCCGGTGGGTGGTGGTGGCGTTGGCCGGTCTCGTTCGCCCGGTTGGTCGTGGTGCCGGGTCGGGGGCAGTGGCGGCGGTTGTCGTGTTATCAGCGGCATTGGCAACCGGCGATGACGATGTGCTCGCTGTCGGCGGAGTACGGGGATCGGCAGTATCTGCCTGCGATCAAGCGGGTGTTGTCGAACCGGTTCGCCGATCGGGTGTTCGTGGTGCTGCTCGCCGGGCAGGCGCCGGCCGATTTCGAGCGCCAGACTGACGCGTTGGCGCACACGTTCGGCGCGCGGCGTTGCGCGGTGCGGGTGGACCGGCCCGGGCGGGTGTGGCTGGACTTCTTCGGCGCCGACGCGCTCACCGATGCACTGCCCGCGTTGCCGGTCCCGGTGGTGCCGGATTTCGCGGCGCTGGTGCTGGGGCGTACGGAGGGCGGGGTGGCGTGGGTGCTGCGCCTGCTCGGTACGCATGTGCTCATTGCTGGGGCGACCGGGGCGGGCAAGGGCTCGGTGTTGTGGTCGATCGTGCGCGCGCTCGCCAACGGCGTCCGGGAACGCACGGTGCTGCTGTGGGGGATCGACCCGAAAGGCGGCATGGAGCTGACCTTCGGGCGTCGCCTGTTCGACCGGCTCGGCTACCAGGACACCGCGAGCATGCTCGCGCTGCTCGATGACGCCGTGGCGTTCATGAAGGAACGCCAGGCCCGCCTGGTCGGGATCACCCGCACCCTCGTGCCCACGGTGGCCGATCCGCTGCTGGTGCTGGTGGTTGACGAGCTGGCGGCGCTGATCGCCTACACCGACCGCGAGACGAAGAAACGCGCCTCCGACGCGCTGCAACTGCTGCTCTCGCAAGGGCGTGCGGTCGGCGTGGTCGTGGTCGCCGCGGTGCAGGACCCGTCCAAAGAGATCGTCGGCTTTCGTGACCTGTTCCCGACCCGGATCGGGTTGCGCCTGGTCGAAGATGTCCAGGTCGACATGGTGCTGGGCCGGGGTGCCCGCGAGCGGGGCGCGGAATGTGACCGCATCCCGGCCTCGCTGCCCGGGGTCGGCTACATCGTGCAAGAAGGCGTCCGGGAACCGGTGCGTATCCGCGCCGCGCACGTCAGCGACGTCGACCTGGCCGACATGTGCGCTCGGTACGCCCCCGGCATGCCCGACCCGGACGAGACGGTCCAGGCTGCGCCCGTCCGGCGGTCGTGGCTGGTGCGGATCTTCGGACGCCCGGCGGTGGCCTCCTGATGAGCGCCTACGCCGCACAACAGGCCATCTCCTGGCTACTGGTCGCCGTGTCGCTGCGGCGGGTCGGGCGCTGGCTGCGGACCGGCCGATGAGCGCACCGCTGGTCCTGCCCGAGCTGCCCTCCACCGAGATCATGCAAGCCGTCGCTGTCGAGGTCGGCGCTTGCCTGCGCCCGGTCATGCAACGGCTCACCGACACCAGCACCGGCCAATCGCAAGTGGTGCCGATCCCGTGCGGTGCCACCCTGGCCTCCTCGTGCCCGCCGTGCGCGCAACGCAACCGCAAACTGCGTATCCAGCAATGCCGCGAAGGCTGGCACCTCGACCAGGACCCGATCCCACCCGCCGCCGACGACGACCAAGACAACGAGCACGACCAGGACAACGACGACGACCAGGGCGACGACCAGGGCGACGATGGCCAGGGCGGCGAGGACGGCGGTGATGAGACGTCGCGTCGGGTGCGGTCGACTCGCCGCCGCCAAGACGTTCCCGACCTGCCCCGCCGCGAGGTCGAAGCGCGTTCGGTCGGTGCCGGTCTACGAGACGCCGGAGGGCAAGTGCTATCGGCCCTCGACGTTCCTGACGGTCACGATGGACTCCTACGGCCCGGTCCTCGAGGACGGCACCCCGGCCGACCCGGCCAGCTACGACTACCGCCGCGCGGCGCTAGACGCGTTGCACATGCCGAAGCTGTGGGACCGGCTCGTGCAGAACCTGCGCCGCGCCGCCGGGTATCGGGTGCAGTACTTCGCCACCGTCGAACCCCAACGGCGACTCGCTCCGCACGTGCACGCCGCACTGCGCGGCTCGATCCCCCGCAAACTCATCCGCCAAGTCCTCGCCGGGACCTATCACCAACTGTGGTGGCCACCGCATGACGTGGCGGTGTTCACCGACCCGGCCGCGCTGCCGGTCTGGGTCCCGGACACCGACGGCGGCGGCCGCTACGCCGACCCGGCCACCGGGGCACTGCTCCCGAGCTGGGATGAGGCCGTTGACGCACTCGGCACCGACCCCGACGCGCGACCGGCGCACGTGCTGCGCTTCGGCACCCAACGCAAGATCGTCGGTCTGATCGCCGGACCGAAGGCCGACAAGATGATCGGCTACCTGACCAAGTACCTCACCAAGTCGATCGCCGAAGGCGCAGCAACCGACGGCGAGTCTGAGCGACCGGCAACGTCAACACGCCGCCCGCCTGCACGCCCACGTGCGGGTGCTGCCCTGCTCACCGGAATGCGCGAACTGGCTGCGCTACGGCGTCACCCCCAAAGACGCCCGCAAGGGCATGGCGCCGGGCTTCTGCGGCAAACGCGCCCACCACGACGAGCGGCTCGGCTGCGGCGGGCGCCGGGTGCTCGTCTCCCGCTACTGGACCGGCAAGACCCTCACCGAACACTCCGCCGACCGCCGCGAAGCCGTGCGCGTCGTGCTCGAATCCGCCGGCATCGAACTCCCCGACGGTCATTCGGCAACCGAACTACGCGCCGACGGCAAACCCCGCTACACCTGGGAACCCCTCGACCCGACCAAACTCGGCCCAGGCGCCTACCGCAAAGCCCTCACCGAATCCGTTCGGCAACGCCTCACCTGGCGCGAGCAATACCAACACGCCCGCGACAGCAACCGGACCACCAGGCACCACCAACTCATTCGGCAACTACCACGCCCGCCAGCTCGGCGGCCTGACCATTGGAGGGCCGAAGAATGGAAAAGCTGCTGTACAGCGTGCAGCGAGGCTGGCGAGGTACTGAGCCTCAGTCGCTCGAAGGTGTATGTGCTTATCCAGTCGGGCCGTTTGCGCTTCGGTGCGGGTGACGGCTGCACGTCGGATCAAGGCTGAGGATCTGCTCGCCTACGTGGCGACGCTCGGACAGGTCGCGTGATGGCCAAGCTCAAAGACGGCGTGATCCAGCGCGGTCAAACGTGGTCCTACGTCATCCGCGTAACTGATCCCGACACTGGACGTGAGTAGGCCGAAGTGGGTCGGTGGCTTCGCGATCGGAGCGGGAAGCCAAGGCCGCTCGTGATGACGCGCGAGTTACGGCGCGACGTGGCGAGTACGTGCATCGCAATCGCATGACGTTGGCGGAGTACCTCGCAGGCCTGGCTGACCGACCACGCTGCGACGGTCAAACCGCACAACCATCAACGGCTACCGGGAGGACCTGGAGCGCTACGTCATACCCGCGAATCGGCCGGATGCCTGTCCAGCGCCTCAGAGCCAGCGACGATCACCAAGCTCTATCGGGACCTGACGGAGACGGGCGGGCGCAGGTGGCCGTCCGCTGTCGGCGTCGAGCGTGCGCCACGTGCACCGTGCGCTTCGGAAGGCGCTCAACGATGCGGTGGTCGTTGATCGGCTGATCCCGAGTAACCCGTGCAACCTCGCGAAGCTGCCCCGCCTCGGGCCGAGCGCGGTCGAACTGTTGTGGACACCGGAGCATCTGCGGATCTTCTTGTCGTTCGCTCGCGCCGAATCGGCTGTACGCGTTCTTCCACCTCGCGGCGTACACCGGTGCGCGGCGGGGCGAGCTGCTGGCGCTGCGCTGGTCTCTCGTCGATTTCGATCGAGGATGCGATCACGTTGCGAATGTCGACGGACGTTGTCGCCGGTGAGCGTGATCGAGGACACGCCCAAGGGCGGGCGCACTCGAACGATTGAGATCGACCCGGGCACGGTCGCCGTGCTTCGCCAGCCATCGCGTTCGGCAACTGGAAGATCGGGCAAAGCTCGGCGCCGCTTGGGAGCGATCCGGGCGACTTCGTGTTTCGCCGTGAGAGCGGCGCGGAGTTGTATCCGGACACTCCGTCGAGTCTGATGGGCATCCTCATCCGGAATCACAACGAGCCGTTTGAGCAGGGTCGCCGGGGTCGTCCGCGTCGCGCGCTCCCGAGGCCGAACAGTCGCAGCTTCCGCATGCCCGGCTGCACGATCTGCGACACCTGCACGCGACGACGTTGCTCCTTGCCGGTGAGGCACTGCATGTGGTCTCGCATCGGCTCGGCCATGCCGACCCGGCGATCACTCTGCGGGTGTACGCACACGTACTGCGGCAGCACAACACGGCGCTGGCTGAGAAGTTCGCCCGCGAGGTCGGCTTGCCAATCGAGAACCTGCCGAGCTGAGCGGAGTTAGCAGTGGTGTTAGCAACTCGGGACAAGGAGGCGGGCCAGGTGATCCCCGAGGCCGCTGTAACCCCCGGAATCATTGGAGCCGACGCGCGGACTCGAACCGCGAACCGCCCGATTACAAGTCGGGTGCGCTACCAATTGCGCCACGCCGGCAGACATCGAAGTGTAGGCCAGAGAATCCGGGCGCTCTGACCCGCACACCCTCATCACGACACCGCCACATCGCCACTCGTGGCCGGATTTTGGCCAGATGCGGCATCGATATCGATCTCCGCGACAACGAAAACAGCAAGCGCAGTGGCGGCGCACGCGACGGAGTCATCACGCGATCGAACGTAGAGGTTGGTCACCGCCAGCGAGCTATGGCCGAGGATGAGTTGCACGTCCCCCGGAGTCACCCCGGCGTCGAGAAAGATGGTCGCCGCCTGACCGCTGCGAGCACCACAGTCGGCGCACAAGCCTTACCGGGCTGCCGTGCGCAGCGACTTCCGACGCCGATATTCGCGGACCCTGCTGACAGCCCAGATCCCGACACAAGAACACACCACCGCGGCTGACGCAGTGAACAATCCACCGTAGGAGTCGATGGGGGGACGCCCGTCGCCGTAGATCGCGGCTGCAACGCCGCCAACCCACCATGCGGTGGCACCGATCGGTCGCACAGCCCGACGCCATGACGGCCACGCGGCCCTGCGCCGGGCATCGTCGACCGGATCGGACAGCGTCCACGCCTCGAACCAGAAGTAGCGCCGAAGACCACGCAGCACTTGCATAACCACCGTCTCCCACCGCTCCACGACGTACGTATCGGCAGCTTGATCGGGAAGTACAGCACGGAAGTACAGCAGCCGCCGCGACCACACGCGCCAAATGGCCGCAGCTGACCACCCGAAAACTGCCGCTATAGCCCGGTCCCCCAAATTTCGGGACGAGCGGCTGACGCTCGACAGGCGTGGCCGGATCAGTGGCCAGATAACTCTGTGAACGAGGCCGCGCAGAGAGATCACGATGACCTCCAAGCCGTACCGCATCGCGTCCCGTCGGCCAACCTTCGCCGAGCGCCCAGAGCGCTCACAAGTCGGGTGCGCTACCAATTGCGCTACGCCGGCAATGCCCGCGATGCGGGCCGTGCACCTCGTAGTCGGGCCGCGGGTCAAGTGGCCCCGTCGGTGGCCCGTGCCAGCCACGACCCAGGGCGACACCACGCAGGAACATCAAGCACACTGACGGATAGTCAGCAGACGGGAGACGACGAGGTGACCCGACTTCACAAGCCGAAGGCCGGTTTCTGGATCCGCTTCTGCGTCATGATCCTGTATCCGCTCGATTCGATCATGTTCCGGATCCGATGGCGCAACCTCGATCGGATCCCGGCAAAGGGCCCCGTGATCATTGTCCTCAACCACGTCTCGCATATCGATACTGTGCTGATGGCGCGCGTGGTGTGGCAGTCGGGCCGCGTGCCCCGGTTCCTGGTGAAGAACACGATGTTCGACAAGCCGGGGCTGGGCGCGATCATGCGTGGCGCCAAGCAGATTCCGGTCTATCGCGGCACCACCGACGCGGCGAATTCCCTGAGCGCTGCGGTCGATGCTCTGAAGAACGGCGAGGCCATCGTCATCTATCCAGAGGGCACTGTCACCAAAGACCCGGCGCAATGGCCCATGCAGGGCAAGACCGGCGCCGCTCGACTCGCCCTGCTTGCACCGAACGTGCCGATCATCCCGATCGGGCAATGGGGCGCGCAGGAGGTCGGCAAGCGTCGCTTCCGTCCGCTTGTTCAGGCGACCGTGGGCCGGCCGGTCGACCTCAAACGTTTCGGCGACGCCGAACCGACCGGCCCGGTGCTGCGCGAAATGACCGACCTGATCATGACCGCCGTGCGCGACGAAGTGGCCAAGCTGCGCGGCGAGACGCCCCCGCAAGAGTTCTACCTGCACCAGAAATCGCTAGAGGCCGCTGATTGACTGGACGCATGCCCGAACTCGTCCCGCCCACTACGGCGGTTCACCCGTCCTTCCTCAAGGCGATGGCCGAACTTCAGGCCGAGGAACGCGGAGCCCCCGACGACAGCTCCATGGTGGGCAGCGAGATCCGCAAGTACGGCAGTGGCTGGCACAACCCGGACGCCTTCGCCGGCTACATCGCCGACCTGCGCGCACAGTCAGAAGAGGACGCGCCGCGCCCGCACGGCCATGTGCCGTGCACAACTCTGTGGTGGATCGACGGCGACGAATACTTGGGCCGCCTCGCGATTCGGCACCGCCTGACCGATTGGCTGCGCGACTATGGCGGCCACATCGGCTACGACGTCCGTCCGACCGCGCGCCGTCTCGGCCACGCCACGCAGATGCTGCGAGCCGCGCTGCCAATCGCACACACACTCGGCATCGATCAGGTGCTGGTCACCTGCGACGACACGAACGTCGGATCGCGCAAGGTCATCGAGGCAAACGACGGACGCTTCGAAGATCAACGGGGCGGGAAGCTTCGGTTTTGGGTGCCGACGGCGCCGCCAGCTTGACGTGGCCTAGGTCACCCCTGTCAAATGGGTTTACCCGACCGCTATGCCGGTCGGCCGGTGCCGCCTACTTATCGGTGGGGCGGAGGCCCACTGGCCGATCGGAAATCCGTGAGGTTGCCGATTAGGCCCGGCAAACCCGTACCCGGCGCGGTCCTGACACACCGACAGGGAGAAACCCCATGGCCGAAGTGCAGTTCATCGAAGCCAGCCGCGTCTACCCGGGCAGCACCATCCCCGCGGTCAACGCATTGAACCTCGACATCGCCGACGGCGAGTTCATGGTTCTGGTCGGCCCCTCCGGATCCGGCAAGTCCACCGCTTTGCGCATGCTCGCCGGGCTCGAAGATGTCGACCAGGGCGAGATCCACATCGGCGGCAAGGACGTCTCGACTCGGCCGCCGAAAGATCGCGATATCGCGATGGTGTTCCAGAACTACGCGCTGTACCCGCACATGTCCGTCGCCGAGAACATGGGCTTCGCGCTCAAACTCAAGGGCGTGCCGAAGGCTGAGCGTGCCCAGAAGGTGCGCGAGGCCGCCAAGATGCTCGACCTCGAGCCATACCTCGACCGCAAGCCCAAGGCGCTCTCCGGTGGCCAGCGTCAGCGCGTGGCCATGGGGCGCGCGATCGTGCGCGAACCGAGCGTGTTCCTGATGGACGAGCCGCTCTCGAACCTCGATGCCAAGCTGCGCGTCGAGACCCGCGCCAACATCGCCGCTCTGCAAGCGCGGCTGGGCACCACGACCATCTACGTCACGCACGACCAGGTCGAGGCGATGACGATGGGTCACCGGGTCGCCCTGCTCAAGGACGGCATCCTGCAGCAGGTCGACACCCCGCGCAGTCTCTACGACAAGCCCGGAAATGCATTCGTGGCCGGCTTCATCGGATCTCCGGCGATGAACCTGCGCGACGTCGACATCGACACGAGCGGCGCACATCTCGGCAATGCGGTCATCCCGCTGTCGCGGCCGGTCATGGACGCGGCTGCCGCGGCGGACCTCAAGAAGGTCACCCTGGGCGTGCGCCCCGAGTCGCTGCACGTAGCGTCCGATGGCGCCACCGACTCGATCCAGCTGCACGTGAACCTTGTCGAAGAACTCGGCGCGGACGCGTACGTGTACGGCACACTGCCGCAGGACGAAGACCTCAACGTCAAGCAGTTCATCGTGCGATTTGACGGACGCGTACCGCCGCGCATCGGCGACACGATCAACGTCGAGATCCGCACCGGTGAGGAGCACGCCTTCAACCCGGAGACCGGCGAGCGCCTCGGTTAGAGCACCCGCTCGCGCGTCGCAGGCGTCGCGCGCGGCTAGACACAGGTGGGCAGTTGAACCGTCAGTGGGCGGTTATAACTGCCCACCTGTGGCGTAAGTGCCCACCGGCGACGGAGAGCACGACGGCGCTAGCTCCTGAGCACGAAGCAGCCGCGCTCGGCCAGGCCGGCGAGCCAGCCCGGGTCGGCCAGCCCCCGATTCCACCGCAGATCGAGCTTCTCCAGCGCAGGCAGTGCCGCCAGCTCGCCGGGCAGCACGCGAAGGCCGTTGTTGCGCAGGTCGAGCTTGCGCAGACGGGTCAAGGCGCCGACCTCGCCGGGCAACTCGGCGATCGCGTTGTCGCGCAGGCTGAGTTCGCGCAGTTCACCGAGCCCGGCGACGGCGGCCGGAAGGCCCGTCAATCGGTTGCCGCGCAGGTGCAGCTCGCGAAGATTCGCCAGGGATCCGATGGACGCCGGAAGCTCGGCAAGCTCGGCGGACTCGGCACGCAGTTCGAGCAGGCTGGTCAACGCACCGATGTTCGCCGGCAGCGCCCGCAGCGGATTGCTCGACACGTTCAGGTACTGCAGACGCGACAACGCGCATATCCCGTCGGGTAGAGCGCTCAGCCGGTTCTCGTGCAGATACAGGTAACCGTCGAGATCGGGCAACCGTTCAGGTAGTGCCGTCAGCCGATTGTGACCGAGGTCGAGCAGGTGCAGCTCACTTAGCGCGGCGATCGACTCGGGCACCGTCCGCAGCCGATTCTCGGCCAGATTGAGCAGGCGCAGGCGACGCAACCGGCCTATCGAATCCGGCAGCTCGACGATCTCGTTGCGCCAAGCCGACAGCTCGACGAGATCAGCCGAAAGTTCCGGTAGCGCCCTCCGCCCCTGCTGGTCGAGCAGCAGCGAGATCATGCCCGGCGACGACGCGCGATCTCGGCCAGGGTCACCGCGGCAGCGACGGACGCATTGAGCGACTCGGCGGCGCCGGCCATCGGGATCGAGATCGTCAGGTCGCACGTCTCGCCGACCAGCCGAGACAGGCCGCGCCCCTCCGAACCGACGACGACCACGATCGCGTCCTCGGCCATCTCGAGTTGGTCGAGTGACGTCGTGCCGTCTGCGTCGAGACCGGCAACGAACAGACCGGCCTGCTGGCATTCCTTGAGCGAGCGCACCAGGTTGGTGACCTGGGCGACCGGGATCCGGGCCACGGTGCCGGCCGATGTGCGCCATGCCGCCGCGGTGACGCCCGCAGCCCGACGCTGCGGCAGGATCACGCCCTGCGCACCGAACGCGACCGCGCTGCGGATGATGGCGCCGAGGTTGCGCGGATCGGTGACGCCGTCGAGTGCGACGAGCAGCGGCGCCCCGGTCGACTCGGCGGCCCGTTGCAGCAGATCCGGCAGCGCGGTGTAGCTGAACGGCGGCACCTGTAAGGCGATGCCCTGGTGCAGCAGCCCGCCGGTCATCCGATCGAGCTCGCCGCGGCTCACCTCGAGCAACGAGATACCGCGCTTGCCGGCAAGGCGCACCGCGTCGGTGACCCGCTCGTCCGTCTCGATTCCGATGGCCACGTACAGCGCCATCGCCGGCACCTTCGCGCGCAACGCCTCGGCGACGGGATTGCGACCGACGAGCAGTTCGGGCGCCTCGGCGCCGCGGGCACGGGCAGCGCCACGCGCCCGGTCGCGCGTGGCGGCCGCCTTCGCGCGGCGCGCGGCCGGGTGGCCGGTGCGATCTTCGGCGCGCGGAGTCGGACCCTTGCCACGCAGCGCCTGCCGGCCCTGCCCGCCCGACCCGGACGTCGCGCCCTTCTTCGACTTGCGGATAGCTCCGCGTCGGCTCGAATTGCCTGCCACGTCAGCGACCCTTCAATGTCCAGCGGGGACCAGACGGCGTGTCTTCGATGATCACTCCAGCATCGCTCAACTGGTCGCGGATCGCGTCAGCAGCCGCAAAGTCCTTGCGCGCTCGGGCAGCCTGCCGCTGCTCGAGGCCAACCTGAACCAGACTGTCCACAGTGGACAGAAGGTCGGACGAGTCGTCGCCGCCCCACTCGATCGGGTTGATGCCGAGGACGCTCGTCATGGCGACGACTTCGGCCGCCGCCCGTTGTGCTGCACTCATATCCCCCGACGCAAGCGCACTGTTGCCGTCACGGACGCGGCCGTGCACGACCCCTAGCGCGGCAGGAACCCCGAGGTCGTCGTCCATGGCCTGCTCGAACGCAGCCGGCAACTCGGAGTTGACGTCGACCGGGCCCAACTCTCCGGCCCGCTGCACGAAGCCCTCGATACGCCGGTACGCGGCGGCAGCTTCGTCCAATGCATCCGCCGAATACTCGATATTGGAACGGTAATGCGCGGCCCCGAGGTAATACCGGATCTCGACCGGCCGCCACCCCTTGACGATCTCCGTGACCAACTCCGAATTGCCCAGCGATTTCGACATCTTCTCGCCGCCGATGGTCAGCCACGCGTTGTGCATCCAGTAACGGGCGAACGCATCGCCCGCACCCACCGACTGCGCGATCTCGTTCTCGTGGTGCGGAAACACGAGATCGAGCCCGCCACCGTGAATGTCGAACTGCGGGCCGAGATATTTCGTCGCCATCGCGGAGCACTCCAGGTGCCAGCCCGGTCGCCCCCGACCCCACGGCGTTGGCCACGACGGCTCGCCCGGCTTGCTCGATTTCCACAGCGCAAAATCGATCGGGTCCCGCTTGCGATGCTCGCCTTCGGTGTCGCCGGCCGGATGCATCGCGTCGAGCCGCTGCCGCGACAGCGAACCGTAGGCCGGGAACGACCGCACGTCGAAATACACATCGCCGGCGGACTCGTACGCGTGACCCTTGTCGATGAGCCGGTGCATCAACTCGACCATCTCGGTGACATGTCCGGTCGCGCGTGGCTCGTACGTGGGCCGCTGGCAGCCGAGCGTGTCGTACGCCCAGGTGAACGCCTGCTCGTTCTGCGCCGCCCAGGCCCACCACGGCCGGCCCGCCTCAGCCGACTTGCGCAGGATCTTGTCGTCGATGTCGGTGACATTGCGAACGAAGGTCACTTCAAGGCTGCGCTGCAGCCAGCGGCTCAGGATGTCGAAGTTGACGCCAGAGCGGATATGCCCGATGTGCGGTGGAGCCTGCACGGTGGCGCCACAAAGATAGACCGACGCCTTGCCGGGTTCGAGCGGGACGAACTCCCGCAGCGACCTGGTCGCGGTGTCGTAAAGATGTAGCGTCACCGCGCCATCCTAGAGACTCGCGTCCCGCGAACCGATCAGCGCTCGAAAACCCAGGTCGGAGTGAGGCGCACGACCACCCGCACATGATCGGTGCCCTGGTCGCCGGTATAGGGAACCCCGTCGTACTTCTGAGACAGTTCCTCGATCAGTTCGGGGCCGCCGTCGGTGGTCATCGTCGTCGTGCCGTTGATCGAGAAGTAGGAGTACGGCGTGGCCGGATCCCAAAAGACCACGCTCGCCCTGGGGTCACGGCGCAAATTGCGTTCCTTGGCTCGGCCGATGATCGTCGACACCAGCACGTCGTCGCCGTCGCGCTTGGCCCACACGACGGTGCCGTGCGGACTGCCGTCCTTGCGCGTCGTCGTGAAGGTGACGAAGGTGGCGGCGTCGAGCAGATTCTTCGCGCCTTTGGGCAGTTCAACGCTCATACCATCATCTTGCCGGTGGCCCGGCCGGTGCCCGACGCCACCCCGGTACCGTCGGCGAATGCTGCAACCCGAGTCGATCGCGGTCACAAGCGGCCGCCCTGCGCGCACTGATCGCGCGCCGGTCAACACTCCGATCGTGCTTTCCGCAACGTTCCATCACGGCCCAGACGACAACTATTACCTTCGCCAGGGCAGCAGCGACACGATCCGCGCGTTCGAGCAGGCTGTGGGTGACCTCGAAGGCGGCCGGACACTCGCCTTCGCCTCCGGAATGGCCGCCACTGCTGCCATCGCTGAAGGCCAGCCCGCGGGCACCGTGGCCGTAGTGCCACGCGAGGGCTACAACTTCACCGGCACGATCTTCGCCGCTCAGCAGCGGTTGGGCCGGATGACCGTGCGCGAGGTCGACGTCACAGACACGGACGCGGTGCTCGCGGCGCTGCCCGGTGCCGGGGTGCTCTGGCTCGAGTCGCCGACGAACCCGCTGCTCGGAATCGCCGATCTGCCCGTCCTGATCGAGGCCGCGCATCAGGCCGGCGCGATCGTCTGCGTCGACTCAACGCTGAACACGCCGCTGATCCTCCGGCCGCTCGACCACGGCGCCGACGTCGTCATGCATTCGGCCACCAAGTACCTCGCAGGCCATTCGGATCTGCTCATGGGCGCGCTGATCACCCGCTCACCTGACCTGGGCGACGCGCTTCGGGCCCGCCGCGACATGACCGGTGCCGTGCCGGGCGCCCTCGAGTCATTCCTCGCGCTGCGTGGACTGCGCACACTCGCCCTGCGGATGGAGAGGTGCCAGGCGAACGCGATGGAACTCGCCACGCGTCTCTCGGCGCATGAGGGCGTGTCCCGCGTGCGATACCCCGGCCTGCCGGCCGACCCGTGGCACGAACGTGCGACGAGGTTGCACCACGGCTACGGGGCGATGGTGTCCTTCGAGGTCGCGGGCGCCGGCGACGACGCCGAGAATCTGTGCCACGCCCTGGAGCTGATCACCCATGCCACCAGCCTTGGCGGCGTCGAGACGCTGATCGAACGGCGAGCGCGCTACGCAGTGGACGCGGCGCGCGGCACGCCGGAGACGCTGCTGCGTATGTCGGTGGGCATCGAGCACGTCGACGATCTCTGGGCCGACCTGGCCCAGGCTCTGGCCCGGGTTGCGCAACCCGCTGCGGTCTGACGCCGCGATCGTGTTCAGGCGCTCGTGATCAGCGCGGTGGCCAGGGCTGCGATGCCTTCGCCGCGGCCGGTCAGCCCCAGGCCGTCGGTGGTCGTGGCGCTGACGGACACCGGTGCGCCGACTACGGCGAGCAACGCAGCTTCGGCCTCAGCCCGGCGCGGGCCGATCTTCGGCGTATTGCCGATGACCTGGATCGCGACGTTGCCGACCGTCCAGCCTTCGGCGGCCAGCCGCGCGACGACCTTGCCCAGCAGCGTGCGCCCCGATGCACCGGCCCACTGCGGATCGGCGGTGCCGAACACCGACCCCAGATCGCCCAGCCCCGCGGCGGACAGTAGGGCGTCGCAGGCGGCATGTGCCGCGACGTCACCATCGGAATGCCCGCTGCAGCCGTCGACGCCGGGCCAGAGGAGCCCGGCCAGCCAGCACGGGCGTCCCGCCTCGATCGGATGGACATCGACGCCGATGCCGGTACGGATCACCGCGGCGCCACTGCCTCGGCGAGCACGAGGTCCCACGGACGGGTGATCTTGAACGCCTCATCCGCGCCGTCAACGACGACGACCGAGCCACCGTGTGCCTCGATCAGCCCGGCATCGTCGGTGACGTCGCCGTCCGGCGCGGCGTCGTGCGCCGCGACCAGCGCGCTGCGTCGGAAACCCTGAGGGGTTTGCACGGCCCACAAGGCGGACCGGTCAAGCGTCTCGGCCACGACGCCGTCGACGGAAACCCGCTTGATCGTGTCGGTGACCGGTCGCGCCGGGATCACCGCGTCGGCGCCCGCCACCAGCGCGGCGAGCACGCGATCGATCACGTCGGCGGGGACGAACGGCCGCGCCACGTCGTGGACGAGAACCGTGTCGATGTCGGGTGCGAGCACGGCGAGCCCGGCTCGCACGGACTGCTGACGGGTCGCGCCGCCGGCAACCACCATGACACCCGCACCGGCCGCTCGTGCGGAAGGTTCGAGTTGCCCGGCGGGCGCTACCACGACGATGTCACGCACCGCGGCGTGCGTCGTGAACGGGCCCAGCGCATGTTCGAGCAGCGTGCGCCCGCGAACCTCGCAGAACGCCTTGGGAACCCCGGCGCCGAGACGGCGTCCATCGCCTGCCGCAACGAGAATGGCGGCGACGGTCAACTGACCGTGCGCCGCCATTTTCGGATCTTGAATGACGTTGAATCAGGCGACGGCCTCGGCGAGTACCTCGTCGAGAACCAGTTCAGCCTTGTCTTCGTTGGTGCCCTCGGCCAGCGCGAGTTCGCTGACGAGGATCTGCCGGGCCTTGGCCAGCATGCGCTTCTCGCCGGCGGACAGCCCGCGGTCCTTGTCGCGGCGCCAAAGGTCACGAACGACCTCGGCAACCTTGTTGACGTCGCCGGAGGCCAGCTTCTCGCCGTTGGCCTTGTAGCGACGTGACCAGTTGGTTGGCTCTTCGGTGTGCGGGGCGCGCAGAACCTCGAACACGCGGTCGAGACCTTCCTGCCCCACTACATCACGAACGCCGACAATCTCGGCGTTGTCGGCCGGCACGAGAACGGTAAGGTCGCCTTGGGCAACCTTGAGCTTCAGATAAATCTTGGTTTCGCCCCGTATCGTGCGCTCCTCGATGGCTTCGATTTTCGCTGCCCCGTGATGGGGATATACGACGGTCTCGCCGACCTTGAACGTCATGTGTGCGGGCCCCTTTCCACTGTCTCAAGGGTAACACGGAGCACATGATGCGCCCGATCGTTATATACCAATTTGCCCCATGGCGCTTTCTCCGCCGATACGCTACGCAACCGGATGTTCGAGCCTCCTCTTCGGCGGCTAGTCGGCGTCTCGTCGGCCGCTCGCAGAGGCGACTCGGCCGCTCGCTAGGCTGTCGGCGGTCGCTGTCGACGAGACATACCGCAGCACATACCGCAGCGACAGCGCCGAGAAGGAGACGTCGTGAACGCAGCGCCGGGTAGCACCCGCCGCATCGGCATCGGCATCGGCGCCCTCGCGGTTGCCGCGCTGACGCTCACCGGATGCGCGGCCGGGCAGCGAGCCCAGACGGCCGCGGAAGTTCCTGTTGTCGACGGCGTGTCGGCGAACGCAGGGCCGATCGCGCTGCGCGCGGTCACGGTCGCCGCGCCCCCGAACGGCAGCTTCCCGGTCAACGGCGACGCCCCCATGCAACTCGTCATCGTCAACGGCGGAAAGATCGACGACAAGCTCATCGGGGTCAGCACGATCCAGGCCAGCCAGGTCCTGTTGTTCGCCAGCTCCCCCAATCCGGTGACTCCCGGGGCAACTCAGTCCGAGTCAGCCAGCGGGACCGACTCGTCCAGCCCGCCCGCCTCGAGCGACACGGCACTACCGACCGAGACGGCGTCGACGCCGGGGGCGTCGAGCCCGCCCGCCGCCGCCACGATCCCGTCGATCAACCTGCCGGTCGGCCGTGCGACCTCGATCGGCTATACCCCGGACCTTCCGCAGATCCAGCTGCACGGGTTGGCCAGCCGGCTCTTCCCGGCCGAGACGTTTCCCATCACGTTCCAGTTCGCAATAGCCGGATCGGTGACGTTCACCGTTGCGGTCCATCTGACGACTGGCCCATCGAGCACGCCAACCATGGACATATCGCCAACCGCCGCTGGCTAGTCGTATTGACCCGCCGTGGACGGCCGTACTGACTCCACTGTCTTGATCATCTCTGCTGCAGCCGCGATCGGTGGCCCGCTCGGCAGAGACGATCAAGACGATCGCTCGGCACCGCGGATGCGACGGGCAACACCGACCGTCGCCCAGTCGGCCCGCGGCCAGTAGCGCACGACCGACGGCCCGGGCCACAGGAGCGCGCCCAAACCGTTCTGGTCAAGAATTGGCCGATGAGCCAGACGCGACCCGTCGCCGTGGTGACCGGCGCGAACCGCGGCATCGGCCTCGAGGTGTGCCGCCAGCTGGGCGGTTTGGGGTACACGGTCGTGCTGGGCTCGCGCGACGAGCGCAAGGGCCAACGGGCGGCCGCGCAGCTCGGCGACGCGAGCGTCTTCCCGTGCCAGCTCGACGTATGCGACGACCGCAGCGTCCGGGCAGCAGCGGCGTGGGTGGCCGACCGGTTCGGCCGCTGCGACGCGCTGGTCAACAACGCCGCCATTCTTTACGACACCAGCGCCCGGGCCGAGAGCGCGGATCTGGACGTCATCGACGAAGCCTTGCAGACGAATCTCCTCGGTGCCTGGCGCACGACACTCGCCCTGCTGCCGCTGCTCCGCCTGGCGGCGAGCGGGCGCATCGTCAACGTGTCGAGCGAGGGCGGCTCGCTCGCGTCGATGGGCGCTGGAACTCCCGCCTACCGAGTCAGCAAGGCCGCCTTGAACGCTCTGACGTGCACGCTCGCCGCCGAACTGCGCTCGACCGGTATTCGGGGGTCAACGCGATTTGCCCCGGCTGGACAGCGACTGACATGGGCGGCCATGCCGGGCGGCCGGTGTCGGCCGGCGCCGCATCCGTCGTATGGGGTGTGACGCTGGCCGACGACGGCCCGACTGGTGGTTTCTTCCGCGACGGCAGGCGGTTGCCGTGGTGAGGTTCCTCGACGCGCGCCGAATGTCGCCGAATTTGTCGGCGGTCGTCCATACGGTGTGTGCGTGACGAAGCCGAGTGCCGCGCGTCGAGCCGCGTCCTTCCGCTGCGAGGAATGCGGCGCGACCTCGCTGCGCTGGGTGGGCCGCTGTCCCGAGTGCCAGGCGTGGGGAACCGTGTCTGAGACCGGATCGGCGTCGCGGTCACGGGCGATCCGGCCGGCTCCCGTCGTGCAGCCCGCTCGCCCGATCGCGGAACTTGACCCAGACGTGGCGCAGGCGCGCCCCACCGGGGTCGCCGAGCTCGACCGCGTCCTGGGCGGCGGGTTGGTACCAGGCTCGGTCGTCCTGCTCGCCGGCGAACCCGGTGTCGGCAAGTCGACCCTCCTGCTCGATGTCGCGCATCGCTTCGCCGGCCGCGGGCAGCCCGCGCTCATCGTCACCGGCGAAGAGTCCCCGGCACAGGTTCGGCTGCGCGCCGAACGGATCGGTGCGGTGCATCCGTCGCTCTATCTCGCCGCCGAGAACGACCTCGGCGCCCTGCTCACGCACGTCGACGTTGTGGCGCCCGGCCTGCTTGTCGTCGACTCGGTGCAGACCATCTCGACCGATGCCGTCGACAGCGCAACCGGCGGGGTCCCGCAGATCCGGGCGGTTGCCGCGGCGCTGATCGCGGTCGCGAAGGAGCGCGGCATCGCCACCGTCATCGTCGGGCACGTCACCAAGGACGGCTCGATCGCCGGGCCCCGCGTGCTCGAGCACCTCGTCGACGTCGTGCTGCACTTCGAGGGCGACCAGCAATCGTCGCTGCGGCTGATCCGTGCGACGAAGAACCGGTACGGCGCCGCGGACGAGATCGGCTGCTTCGAGATGGGCGAAGACGGCATCGTCGGGCTGGCCGATCCGTCCGGGCTGTTCCTGTCCGAACGCTCCACTGCCGTGGCTGGCACCTGCGTCACCGTCTGCATCGAGGGCAAGCGGCCTCTCGTCACCGAGGTGCAGGCGCTGGTCGCACGTTCAGCTATGGGCGGCACGCCGCGCCGATCGGTCACCGACCTCGACTCGGGACGCGTCGCGATGCTGCTGGCGATTCTGGCCCGGCACGGCGGCATCGGCCTCGGCGATCATGAGGTGTACGCCGCGACGGTCGGTGGCTTGCGGGCGAGCGAGCCGGCCTGCGACCTGGCCATCGCCCTGGCCCTGGCATCCGCGGCACGCGACCTCGCGCTTCCGCAGACACTGTGCGCGATCGGTGAGGTGTCTCTATCGGGCGACGTGCGGCGGGTCGCCGGGCTCGAACGGCGCGTCGCCGAGGCCGCACGGCTCGGTTTCACGGTCGCGCTGGTGCCGGTCGGGCACAGCGCCGATCCCCCGCGACCGATGCCGGCCCATGGCATCGAAATCCTGCCGGTCGCCACCCTTTCGCAGGCTCTGGCGAGCATCGCCCACCTGCGAAACCGGGTCGGCGAGGCCCGCCGCCCGGCGCTGCGCACCATCCAGGGCGGCCGGGCTCCGACTGACTGAGTGCCCGCCTGCGCATATTCGGTCTCGTGCCGACCTAGACTGTTCGCGATGCCACCCGGATCGGGGTCGACAGTGGGGAGCCGGTGTGCCAACCAGCGAGAGGGATGACGCTCTGCGAGTCGTCCTCGCGACGGTAGCGCCTGGCACCTGGTTGCGTGACGGGCTCGAGCGCGTCCTGCGCGGCAACACCGGAGCGCTGCTCGTCATCGGATTCGACACCACCGTCGACTCGCTGTGTACCGGCGGCTTCCCGCTGGACGTCGAGTCCTCGGCAACCCGCCTGCGCGAACTGGCGAAGATGGACGGCGCCGTCGTGCTGTCCTCGGACGGCACGCGCATCCTGCGCGCGGCAACCCACCTCATGCCCGATCCGGCGATAGACACCGACGAGTCCGGCACCCGCCACCGCACCGCCCAGCGGGTCGCGATCCAGACCGGCTACCCGGTCATCTCGGTATCGCAGTCCATGCGCATCATCGGCCTCTACGTCGGCAACCGGCGCTACGTCCTGGAGAGCAGCGGCGAACTGCTCGGCCGCGCCAACCAGGCCATCGCGACGCTCGAGCGCTACAAGGCACGGCTGGACGAGGTGTCCAACACCCTGTCTGCGCTGGAGATCGAAGATCTCGTCACCGTGCGCGACGCCGCAATGGTGTCCCAGCGTCTCGAAATGGTGCGGCGCATCGCCGACGAAATCACCGGCTATGTCGTCGAGCTGGGCACCGATGGCCGGCTGCTCGCTTTGCAACTCGAAGAGCTGATGGCGGGCGTCGACGCCGACCGCGACCTGATCGCACGCGACTACCTGCCGGGTGGGCGCAGTGGGCGCACCTCGGAACAGGTGCGCACCGAACTCGCAAACCTGTCGGCCACCGACCTGCTCGACCTCGGGCTCGTGGCCAAGGCGATGGGCTTCGCCGGAGGGACCGAGTCGCTAGACGGCGTCGCCAGCCCGCGCGGGTACCGGCTGCTGGCTCGGGTACCGCGCCTGCCGGGCAGCATCCTTGACCACGTGGTAGAGCACTTCGACGGCCTGCAGAAACTACTGGCTGCCACCGTGGAGGATCTGCAGGCTGTCGAGGGCGTCGGCGAAGCACGTGCCCGCGGTGTTCGCGAGGCGATCTCGCGCCTGGCCGATGCGTCGATCATCGACCGCTACCCCTGACCTGCACCGTCGTTCGAGCGGACGGGTGCTACCGGCGTCACGGCGTGATCTTGAACGTCTTTGGTATGCCGTCGAACCCGCCCAGACGCACCTTCAACGTGTACACCCCCACGCCGACGCGCTGCCGATTGCCCGTGCACCTTGGCTGCGACGACAGCCCAGTCCACACGATCGAACGGCGCACCTGCTTGCCGGCCATCAGGGTGACCGGGCTGGTTCCCGGCTTGACCTGGCAGTCGTGACTCCCCCACACGCGCGACTCGCCGTTGTAGACGAGCAGCTCGATCTGGCTGTCGGACAGGTTGGTGGTGCACGGCCGCTGCCCGGTATTCGTCACCTGAATCTCGAGCTCGGGCTGCTGTCCGACCCGGTAGCGGGATGCCTGCGTCACGCCCTGAACCCTGAGCACCGACGGGACGCAACTGACCGGCGCAACGCTCGGCGTCGACGCGCGCGTCGACCCGGGCGACTTCGATGTCACGCCATGGCCAGGCGGGCCCTGGCCTGATGGCTTCTGCTTATCACCGCCGGAGAGGAACAAGACATAGACGGTCAAGCCAGCAAGCAGGACTGCGGCAGCGATCAGCAACCGCCGACGCCAGTAAATGGCAGCGGGCAGGGAACCAGTCGGGCGCAGCATCGTCGCGACACGCTATCCGACGTGGCAATGCCCGGCGCGTTGACGAAGACTCGGGCGATGGATCTCACGTCGACGCTGCTCGACTGGTACGACGCGGCGGCACGTGACCTGCCATGGCGCTCCCCAGATGCAACGCCGTGGGCGGTGCTCGTCAGCGAGGTGATGCTGCAGCAGACGCCGGTCACCCGAGTGCTGCCCGCCTATGACGCATGGCTGGCTCGGTGGCCTTCGCCGGCGGCCCTCGCGGCAGCCATGCCGGGCGACGCCGTCCGGATGTGGGGGAAGCTCGGCTATCCGCGCCGGGCGCTGCGCCTGCATGACTGCGCCGGCGTGCTCGTGGAACGCTTCGCCGGCCAGGTGCCCGCGGACGTCGCCACGTTGCTCGGCCTTCCTGGAGTGGGCGCATACACCGCACGCGCCGTCGCGGCATTCGCGTTCGGGCGGCGCGAGCCGGTCGTCGACACGAACGTGCGCCGCGTGGTGGCACGGCTCGTCGCCGGCAATGCCGAGGCGGGGCCGCCCTCCGCTGCGCGCGACCACGATGCGGTAGCCGCGTTGCTGCCGGCCAAGCCGCGGCAGGCGGCTCGCGTCAGCGTGGCCCTGATGGAACTCGGCGCGCTGGTGTGCACGGCACGTTCGCCCCGCTGCGCCGACTGCCCGGTGCGGGAATCGTGTGCCTGGCGGCGCGCCGGCTCGCCCGCATATAACGGTCCGCGGGCGCGCCCGCAGCGCTTCGCCGGAACCGATCGCCAGGTGCGCGGCCTGTTGCTGGACGTGCTGCGTGCATCGTCCGGGCCGGTTGACCGCGCCGCGCTCGACGTTGTGTGGCCAGCCGCCGCTCAGCGCGAGCGCGCGCTCGATTCCCTGATCGTCGACGGCCTGATCGATCCGCTGCCCGACGGCCGCTTCGTCCTGCCCGGGACGGCGTTTCCTTGATCATCTCTGCGTACATGCTCGTCTTGGCTCGTCTTGGCGGCCACGACAGAGATGATCAAATGCGCTGGCGACCGCGGCGCACACCGAGGCACGCACCCGGTTTAGGACCGGCAGGCATGGCAAAGGGGCCGCCTCCCGATTCGGGAGGGCGGCCCCTCTGCGCGTTGCCGATGATGTCCGCGCCGTGCGGACCCGCCTTGCGCTATTCGGTGATGACGTCCGCGGGCACCGCGACGTCCGGCACCGGAGCCGGCTTCGCCTCGCCGCGGAAGCTGAACGTTCCGGACTTCTCGTTGCCGTCTTCGCTCGGCACGGCGTCGACGACGACGATCTGACCAGCGGCAAGCTCGCCGAAGAGGATCTTCTCCGACAGGGCGTCTTCGATCTCGCGCTGGATCGTGCGGCGCAGCGGCCGCGCGCCCAGCACCTGGTCGTAGCCCTTCTTCGCGAGCAGCTTCTTCGCCTCGGCGGTGAGCTCGAGCCCCATGTCCTTGTTGCGCATCTGGGTGTCGAGCCGGGCCACCATGAGGTCGACGATCTCGACGATCTCGTCCTCGGTCAGCTGGTGGAAGACGATCGTGTCGTCGATGCGGTTGAGGAACTCAGGCCGGAAGTGCTGCTTGAGCTCGTCGGTGACCTTCTGCTTCATCCGCTCGTAGTTCGACGACTCGTCGTTGGACGCCTGGAAGCCCAGGTTCACCGACTTGGACACGTCACGCGTGCCCAGGTTGGTGGTCAGGATCAGCACCGTGTTCTTGAAGTCGACGATGCGGCCCTGGCCGTCGGTGAGCCGGCCGTCTTCCAACACCTGCAGCAGCGTGTTGAACACGTCCGGGTGCGCCTTCTCGACCTCGTCGAAGAGAACCACGCTGAACGGCTTGCGGCGCACCTTCTCGGTGAGCTGGCCGCCCTCGTCGTAGCCGACGTAGCCCGGAGGGGCACCGACCAGCCGCGACACGGTGTAGCGGTCGTGGAACTCGGACATGTCGAGCTGGATCAGCGCGTCGTCGTCGCCGAACAGGAACTCGGCCAGCGCCTTGGACAGCTCGGTCTTACCGACACCGGACGGGCCGGCGAAGATGAACGAGCCACCGGGACGCTTCGGGTCCTTCAGCCCGGCGCGCGTGCGCCGGATGGCCTGCGACACGGCCTTGACCGCCTGCGCCTGGCCGACGACCCGCTTGTGCAGCTCGTCCTCCATGCGCAGCAGCCGCGCCGTCTCCTCCTCGGTGAGCTTGAAGACGGGGATGCCGGTCCAGGTGGCGAGCACCTCGGCGATCTGCTCGTCGTCGACCTCGGCCACGACGTCCATGTCGCCGGCCTTCCATTCCTGCTCACGCTTGGCCTTGTCGGCGAGCAGCGTCTTCTCCTTGTCGCGCAGCCCGGCAGCCTTTTCGAAGTCCTGCGCGTCGATCGCGGATTCCTTCTCGCGGCGCACCTCGGAGATGCGCTCGTCGAACTCGCGAAGGTCCGGTGGCGCGGTCATGCGCCGGATGCGCATGCGCGAGCCCGCCTCGTCGATCAGGTCGATCGCCTTGTCGGGCAGGAACCGGTCGGAGATGTAGCGATCGGCGAGGCCAGCCGCGGCGACCAGCGCCGCGTCGGTGATCGAGACGCGGTGGTGCGCCTCGTAGCGGTCGCGCAATCCCTTGAGGATCTCGATGGTGTGCGCCACGGTCGGCTCGCCCACCTGCACCGGCTGGAAGCGGCGTTCGAGCGCGGCGTCCTTCTCCAGGTACTTGCGGTACTCGTCGAGCGTCGTCGCGCCGATGGTCTGCAACTCGCCGCGCGCGAGCATCGGCTTGAGGATCGAAGCGGCGTCGATGGCACCCTCGGCGGCACCCGCACCCACCAGGGTGTGGATCTCGTCGATGAACATGATGATGTCGCCGCGGGTGCGGATCTCCTTGAGCACCTTCTTCAGGCGCTCTTCGAAGTCACCGCGGTAGCGGCTGCCCGCCACCAGCGAACCGAGGTCGAGGGTGTAGAGCTGCTTGTCCTTCAGCGTCTCGGGCACCTCGCCCTTGACGATCGCCTGCGCCAATCCCTCGACGACGGCCGTCTTGCCGACGCCGGGCTCGCCGATCAAGACCGGGTTGTTCTTGGTGCGCCGCGAGAGCACCTGCATCAGGCGCTCGATTTCCTTCTCCCGGCCGATGACCGGGTCGAGCTTGCCCTCGCGGGCGGCCTGGGTCAGGTTGCGGCCGAACTGGTCGAGCACCAGCGATGTCGACGGCGTGGCCTCCGACGCGGTGCCGGCCGGCTCCTTGGCCTGGTAGCCGTTGAGCAGCTGGATGACCTGCTGGCGGACCTTGTTCAGGTCGGCGCCGAGCTTGACCAACACTTGTGCGGCCACGCCCTCGCCCTCGCGGATGAGGCCGAGCAGGATGTGCTCGGTGCCGATGTAGTTGTGGCCGAGCTGCAACGCCTCACGAAGCGACAGCTCTAGGACCTTCTTGGCGCGAGGCGTGAACGGGATGTGCCCGCTCGGCGCCTGCTGGCCCTGGCCGATTATCTCTTCGACCTGGGAGCGCACCGCCTCCAGCGATATGCCGAGCGACTCGAGTGCCTTCGCCGCGACGCCTTCGCCTTCGTGGATTAGCCCGAGCAGGATGTGCTCGGTGCCGATGTAGTTGTGGTTGAGCATCCGAGCCTCTTCTTGGGCAAGGACGACAACCCGACGCGCGCGGTCGGTGAACCTCTCGAACATTGACAGCTCCTTCCGCGCCTAGTGAATCAGTGAGTCACAGCGTGCGACAGACGGTCGGTTCAGTGCTCTTTCCGCCACGCCCCGTCACCCCATCGTGACAGGTACACAGCAGCTTGCTTGCTCGACTCTACTGCCGCTGTGTTACAGCCGAGGTCGCGGATCGAACACGAGATCGTCCTTGTTCATACGCCACCCGGCGCGAAGACGGTGGCGCATACGGGCTCAACGAGCAAGAGGGGCCTGTGATGCCCGGGTAACGTCCGCTGACAGCGAACGACTCGCATCGCCGATATCCGGGGCCGTCCGGGCGGCCGAAGGCCGGGGCGACTTCTCAGACATTCAGCAGATCGGACGCGCGGCAGGCCCTCGCGATAGTCAGCGCGCGGACGGCAGCACGGATGGATGCGCGGGGTCGCCGCCGCGATGGACGATTCGGTTCGCCTCGTCGACGAAGACGACCTTGGGTGCGTAGGCCTTCGCCTCCGGGTCTGGCACCGCCGCGTAGCTGATGACGATGATCAGGTCGCCGGTTTGGACCAGATGCGCGGCGGCCCCGTTGATCCCGATGACGCCGGATCCCCTTTCGCCCTCGATGACATAGGTTTCCAGGCGCGCGCCATTGGTCACGTCGACTACCGCGACCTGCTCGCCGGGCAACAGGTCAGCTGCATCCATGAGATCTGCGTCGAGGGTTATCGACCCGACGTAATGCAGGTCGGCCTGCGTCACCGTGGCCCGATGGATCTTGCTCTTGAGCATGGTGCGATACACGCCGCTGAGCGTAGGTCGGCGCCGCGCGCGCCAGCTATGGGAGATTCGTCTCATCGGACGTGCGCGCGCCGACATCTGACCGCTGACGGCATATCCGTTGTTTCGGTTGTTTGTCTAGACCAATCACTGATTAACACCTAAGGTCGCCTTCAGAATGCTTCCGCCCAGTGTGCGAGGAGACGTCCAATGCGAATCCGTCAGCTAACCGCCGCCGCAATCGGGCTGGTCGTCGTCGCGTCAGCGACAAGCACAGCCACCACCGCCGGTGCAGCCGCGCCGAAGGCGGATTCGAATGCCGCGATTCGCAAGCTCGTCGACGCCATGAGCCTCGAGCAGAAGGTCGGGCAACTGTTCGTCACCTACGTCTATGGCGACACGGCGACGACGACCGATCCCGCCTACACGACGCAGAATCAAGCCTTATACGGCGTCGACAACGGCGCGCAGATCGTCGATCGCTATCACCTCGGCGGCGTCATCTACTTCGCCTGGAGTGGCAATCTCGCTAATCCGACCCAGATCGCAACGCTGTCGAATGGCCTACAGGCGGCGACAACCAACGGTGGAGGCGCTCCGCTGCTGATCAGCACCGATCAGGAGGGCGGCAACGTCACCCGGATCGGCGCGCCCGTCGCGGTAGCGCCGGGCAACATGGCGATCGGCGCGACTTTCTCGCCCGTTGATTCGTTCGCGATGTCGCATGCGACCGGTCAGCAACTAAAAGCGCTCGGCATCGACATCGACGATGCGCCCGTGGTCGACACGAATACGAATTCGGCCAATGCCGCGGACGGGCCACGGTCGTTCGGCGACCGTGCCGGCCCTGTCGCGGCCATGGCGGCGGCATCCGTGCTCGGCTACGAGTCGGCCGGAATCGGCGCCACCGCCAAGCACTTCCCCGGCCTCGGCAGCACGAGCATCAACACAGACAATGGCATCGCTGTCACCGACGAGACCCGCGCGCAGTTCGAGGCGAACGACCTTCAGCCGTTCCGAGCGGCGATTGCCGCGGGTGTCGACGAGATCATGGCAGCGCACATCGTGGCGCCCTCGCTCGATCCGTCCGGCGCGCCGGCCAGCCTGTCGAACCCGATCGTCACCGGCCTGCTGCGCGGGACGCTGCACTACGACGGCGTCGTCGTCACCGATGCGCTCAGCGCCGCCGCATTGCAGAACGTCGACCCGGCCGAACGAGCGGTTGAGGCCGTCGAGGCGGGCGACGACCAGCTACTCATGCCGGCCAACCTCGCAGACGCCGAGAATGCAGTGCTCGCCGCGGTGCATTCGGGCCGCATCACCGAGGCGCGGATCGACCAGTCGGTGACGCGCATCCTGAGCCTCAAGACCCGCCTCGGCCTGATGCAGAACTCCCAGGTCGACGCGTCGCAGGCCGCATCCCGAGTCGGGACGCCGCAGCAGAATGCCATTGCGGCAAAGGCTGCTACCGACTCGATCACACTCGTGCGCAATCAGGCAGGGACGCTGCCTCTCGCCGAAGGCACGGGCAGCCACCTGCTGGTCACCGGGTGGGGTGCAGGAACCACCCAGACGCTCGCCACGTCAATCGCGACCCACGGGGTGACGACCCAGCGCGTCTACACGGGTTCGAATCCGAACGCCGCAGCAATCGCGAGTGCGGTGGCGGCGGCGAATGCGAGCGACGAGGTCGTCGTCACGACGGACAATGCATGGGGCGATGCCGGGCAACAGGCATTGGTCCATGCACTTCTCGACACCGGGAAGCCGGTAACGGTGGTGTCGCTCGGCGGGCCGTACGACCTCGCGCATTTCGACTCAGCCGCAACATACGTCGCAGCGTATGGCTACCAGCCGGACACACTCGACGCTCTGGTTGCGGTGCTCTTCGGCGGCCAACCGCTGGGCCACCTGCCAGTGACTATTCACCGCACAGACGACCCGACAAAGGTTCTCGAGCCATATGGGACGGGACTTGGTTATCCCCGGCGGTAGCCGTGAGCCGGGGATAACCGAGTACCTCAGCGCGCCTGTCGGCCGCTGTCGCCGAAAACCTGCGAACCTCAGTTTGCGGCGTTGTAGGCCTCGATCACCGTGGCCGGTACCCGCCCGCGGTCGCTGACCTTGTGCCCGTTACGGCGCGCCCAGTCGCGAATGGCTTGGACCTGCTCACGGTCTGTACGCGCAGTAGCGCGTCCACTACGACTGTTAGACCGAACGCGACCGCCCTTTCGCGCGTGCGCAACATAAGTCGAGAGGGCATCACGGAGTTTCTTAGCGTTTGCCTTGGAGAGGTCTATCTCGTAAGTCGAACCATCGATCGCGAACCCGACGGTTTCGATCGCGGTGCCGCCGTCGATGTCATCGACCAGCGTGACCTGCACTTTCTTGGCCATTCCAGTGAACTCCTTCATCAAATGGGGGGTGCCGATAACCATAGCCCTCGCCTCGATTCGAAGGACTAATTTGGGTTCGACAGAACGTGTCGCGGGTAGCCCGCAGCAATAGAGTACTGGACTACCTTACGGCGACATTGACTGGGCGAAGTTTCGCCAGGCGCAGCGCAGCGAACGACAGCCATCGCCCGCGCTAAACGGCACGATTGCAGTATTTCCGGCCACCCGGGACTGCCCAACGCTCCCCGGACTCACGACGAGATTCGATCCTATTGTCCGGCCGCCTGCGCGAGTTCTCAGAGAGGCTTCAGCAACGGGAACAGGATGATTTCCCGAATACTGCGTCCGGCCAACAGCATGACCAGGCGGTCGACTCCCATTCCCATCCCGCCGGTCGGCGGCATTCCGTATTCAAGCGCTCGAAGGAAGTCCTCGTCCAGACGCATAGCCTCCGGGTCGCCCTTTGCGGCAGCGAGCGACTGCTCGACGAGGCGCCGTCGCTGCTCGACCGGATCGGCCAACTCGGAATAGGCAACCGCGAGTTCGACACCGCCGACGATGAGATCCCACGCTTCGGCGAGGCGTGGATCGTCACGATGCGGGCGGGCGAGCGGGCGAACCTCGACCGGGTAGTCCTTGACGAAGGTGGGCTGTATCAGCGTGTGCTCGACCAGCTTCTCGAATAGTTCCAGGACTATCTCGCCTGCGCGCCAGTCCGGCGACAAGCTGACGTCGTGCTTGTCGGCGTATCGGCGAAGCTCATCGGCGCCGGTGTCGACGGTAATCCGCTCACCGACGGCCGCCGATACAGCGTCATGGATCGTGACCGAATGCCATTTGCCGAATAGGTCAACCTCGGCGCCGGCGTGGGCGGTCGGCGTTCTGACGCCGACGGCCTCGGCGGCGTCCAGAATCAGACCGCGCGTGACCTCGGCCATCGTGTCGTAATCGCCGTACGCCTGGTAGGCCTCGAGCAGCGAGTACTCAGGAGAATGTGTCGAGTCGACGCCCTCGTTGCGAAAAGCCTTACCCATCTCATAGACGCGCTCGATACCGCCGACGATGCACCGCTTCAGATAGAGCTCTGTTGCGATACGCAGCGACATGTCAAGATCCAAGGCGTTCAGATGCGTATGGAATGGCCGGGCGGTGGCCCCACCGTGCACCAACTGCAATGTCGGGGTTTCGACCTCGAGGTAATCGCGTTGGTGCAGCGTCTCTCGCAGTGATCGGATCGCGTCTGCGCGTAACTGCACGATCTGTCGCGCATCGGGACGCACGATGAGATCGACGTAGCGATACCGAACGCGCGTCTCCTCAGACAGCGTCTTGTGAGCGACGGGCAATGGTCGCAGCGCCTTGGCGGTGATCCGATACGAGTTTGCGAGAACCGATAGTTCTCCGCGCCTGGACGAAATTACCTCGCCTTGCACGAATACAAGATCACCAAGATCGACATCGGCCTTCCAGGACGCCAGCGCATCAGCGCCCACGCGGTCGAGGGAGAGCATCACTTGCAGTTCGACGCCGCCCTCGCGAAGAGTCGCGAAGCAGAGTTTGCCGGTGTTACGCACGAAGATGACGCGGCCGGTGACGCCGACGTCAACGCCGGTATAGGTGTCGACGGCCAGTTCGGGATAGGCCGCGCGGATCTGCGCGAGTGAATGCGTGCGGGCGACGCCGACCGGGAATGGTGCCCGGGACGCGTCGGCGACGAGCCGGTCGTACTTCTCGCGTCGCACACGCATTTGCTCAGGCAGGTCTTCGGACGGGTCGTCGGCCGGATGCTCGCTCACAAACGCCAGCGTATCTGGGCACTCCCACCGGGTTTGCGCGAACGGCGCACCGCACGGCCGCCGCTCCGGTTCTCACATTGGCGTCCTTACTTATGTCATCGCACAGTCCGTGATGACGACACTGTCCCGTTAGCAGGCTGTACGGCACAGTTGGCCAACGTGACCACACATACCGCGAGCCCGGTGACCACGGGCATCCAGCTTCAGGGCCTGGTGAAGAGCTTCCGGACACCACAGGGCCAGGTGCACGCCGTCCGCAACCTCGACATCTCGATTGCGCCCGGCGAAACAGTCGCCCTCCTCGGCCCGAATGGCGCTGGCAAGTCAACGACCATCGACATGGTGCTCGGGTTGCTCCCGCCCGATGCCGGCGCCGTCTCGCTGTTCGGAATGACGCCTGCCGATGCCGTGAAGGCCGGCGCGATCGGCGCGATGTTGCAAACCGGTTCGCTCATCCGGGACCTCAACGTGCGCGAGTTGCTCACGATGATGGCTGCGCTGTACCCGAACCCGCTCGGTGTGGACGAGGTACTGGAACTGACCGGCATCACGGACATCGCCGGTCGGTACGCACACAAGCTGTCGGGCGGTCAGACCCAGCGCGTTCGCTTTGCGATCGCTCTGGTCAGTGACCCCGATCTGCTCGTGCTGGACGAGCCGACCGTGGCCATGGACGTCGAGGGCCGCCACGCCTTCTGGTCGACGATGCGCCGCTTCGCCACCGCGGGAAAGACCGTGGTCTTCGCGACGCATTACCTCGAAGAGGCCGACGCGTACGCGGACCGGATCATCCTGATGGCGCGCGGCGAAATCGTCGCGGACGGCCCCGCCACCGAGATCAAGGCAGCGGTCGGCACCCGGACGATCCGCGCGACACTGCCAGGCGCCGACCTCGGCGCGCTGCAGACGCTTCCCGGCGTCACGAACGCCGAACATCGCGGCGAGGCCGTCATTCTCAACTGCTCCAACTCCGACGACGCGATCCGCGCGCTGCTTCCGGCCTATCCAGATGCGCGCGACATCGAGATCAGCGGGGCCGGGTTGGAGCAGGCGTTCCTGCAACTGACCGGCGACGGCGCAGAGAACACCAATATCAAGGAGACCGTGCGATGAGCGCCGCCCTGACGTATACCCGCTTCGAACTGCTGCGGACATTCCGCAACACCCGCTTCTTCATCTTCTCGCTCGTGTTCCCGCTCGTCCTGTTCCTGATCGTCGGCGGGTCGAACAAGCACGAGGAACTAGTCGGCATTCCGTTCCCGGTCTACTACCTCGCCGGGATGGTCAGCTGGGGAACCATGGCCGCCGTAGTCGCCGGCGGCGCGCGCATCGCGGCCGAACGGAGCATCGGCTGGAATCGGCAGTTGCGCCTGACTCCGCTCTCGCCGCGCACGTACTTTCGCGCCAAGGTGCTGACCGGCTACATCATGGCGCTGGCGAGCATCGCCGTGCTCTACATCGCGGCGCTGTCGATCGGGGTCCGCATGCCCGCGGATCACTGGCTCAAGATGACCGGGCTGGTTCTGGTCGGCCTGATCCCGTTCGCCGCGCTGGGCGTGTGGTTGGGCCACATGCTGAGCGTCGACACCATGGGACCGGCCATGGGCGGCATCATCTCGTTGTTCGCGCTGCTCGGCGGAGCATGGGGTCCGCTTGCCAACCACGGTGTCATGCATCAGATCATCGAGTTCATCCCGTCGTACTGGCTGGTACAGGCCGGCCGCGCCGCCTACACCGGCGACGCGTGGTCAGGTAAGGGATGGCTCGTGATCGCCGTGTGGGCGGTCGCTTTTGCCGCACTGGCAGCGCGGGCCTATCAACGCGACACAAAGCGCCCCTGACGCGCGATAACCTCGTAAGTAACGATGACCGAACCGACATGCGCCGACGACCGGCCCCAGCATCCCTGGGGCTGGCAGGTCACGCCAGGTTCCTCTGACATCGACGAGCAGCGTCACCGCAGGTGGCGCGGCTGGCGCCGTCTTGTCTTTCCTGGTATCTGGCTGATCTATCTCGGGCAGACCGCTGCCGGGGTGAGCAAACACAGCACCGGCTGGGGCGCCGCGGTCGGATACGCGATCATCCTTGCGTTCTGCTGGTGCTACCTGCAGTCGCTACCCGCTGCCTGGGCCGATCGCAGGCGGCTGTTCTGGACGTGGTACGTGGCGATGATGGCACTCTGCGCCATCGAGACCTTGTTCGCGCATGAGGATGCCTTCGTCATGTGCGTCTACATCGCCGTCGTGTCCGTAGGTTTCCTCGGCAGACGCGCGTGGTTCGTACTCGGCGCGCTGACGGTCATCGCAACCGTGATGCCGCGCCTCGTCCCGGAATGGCACGCCAAGCTGCAGCCGGTCAACGCGCTCACCATCCCGCTTGTCGGGCTTGCGATGTGGGGCTTCTTCGGCGTCATCCGCACCAACCAGGCGCTGGCCCACGCTCGCTCGGAGGTCGCTCGGCTTGCCGCCGAGAACGAGCGCAGCCGCATCGCCCGCGATCTGCACGACCTGCTCGGGCACTCGCTGACCACGATCACGGTCAAGGCCGGACTCGCCCGCCGGCTCGCCCAGCGCCACGACAACGAACGGGCCGCAATAGAGATCGCCGAGGTCGAGGAGCTGTCTCGGCGCTCGCTCGCCGACGTCCGCGCGGCAGTCGCCGGGCACCGCGATGTCACGCTGGCCGGCGAACTGGCCACGGCGCGCGAGGTGTTGCGCGCCTCCGGAATCGTCGCCGAACTGCCCGGATCCGTCGACATCGTCGATCCGTCGCTGTCCGAGCTGTTCGGCTGGGTCGCCCGCGAGGGCGTCACCAACGTCGTGCGTCATGCGCGAGCCGCCCACTGCACGATCAAGGTTGACCGCAACTGGATCGAGATCCTCGACGACGGACGTGGGGGCATCGCCGGCGCGGGCAACGGCCTGACCGGGCTTCGGGAGCGCGTCGAGGCCGCGGGCGGATCCGTGCAGATCAGCGGCAGCTCGTTCGGCGGCTGGCGCCTGCGGGTCGACGTGCCCTCCGCCGGCAAATCCTCACCTTCCGTCGACAGTTCATCGATCGTGACCGCGTGATCCGGTTACTGCTTGCCGATGACCAGGCGATGGTGCGTTCGGCCCTCGCCGCGTTGCTCGAACTCGAGGGCGACTTCGGCGTGGTGGCGCAGGTCGGGCGCGGCGACGAGGTCGTCGCCGCCGCCCGCGAGCACGAACCCGACGTCGCCCTGCTCGACATCGAGATGCCGGGCATGGACGGGCTCGCCGCCGCGGCCGCGCTCGCCCACGAGGTGCCCTCGTGCCGGGTCATCATCCTGACCTCGTTCGGCCGCCCGGGCTACCTGCGGCGCGCGATGGAGTCAGCCGCGCTCGGGTTCGTCGTGAAGGACGCTCCGGCCGAGCAGTTGGCCGACTCGGTGCGTCGGGTGATGCAGGGCGAGCGTGTCGTCGACCCAGCACTGGCCGCGGCCACCCTTGCCGGTGGCGCCTCGCCGCTCACCGGCCGGGAGCGCGACGTGCTGGTGGCCGCCCGCGACGGTGCCACGGTCGCCGACATCGCGGCCAAGCTGTTCCTGTCCGAGGGCACGGTGCGCAACTACCTGTCTGCGGCGATCGCCAAGACCGGCGTGCGGAACCGGGTCGAGGCGGTTCGGGTCGCCGACGAGCGCGGCTGGCTCTGACCGTCGCGCAGCGCCACTGCAGCCGTGTATCGCGAGCTGGCACGGGTGCGGCGCTCCCGGACCTCCCATCCCGGGCTTGCCTGGCCGACGCGCAGCCGAGCGTGCGGTGTCGCAACGCGCCTTAGAGCGCGGCAACCTGCGGCGCGATCGCAGACGCGATGAGCTCGAGGTGGTCAAGGTCGCTCAGGTCGAGCACCTGCAGGTAAGCGCGGTGCGTGCCGATCTCGGCGAAGTGGCCGAGCTTGTCGATGACCTGGTTGGGCGTTCCGGCGAGGCCGGCCTCGCGTAGCTCGTTCGCATCCTGGCCGATGGCGTCGGCCCGACGGGCGACCTCGGCATCGTCGCGGCCGACACACACCGTCTGCGCGGCCGAGTAGATGAGCGGCGTGTCGCGTCCGGCCGCCACTGCCGCGGAGCGCACCCGCTCATAGATCGAGTTCGTCACCTCGAGCGGCCGGAAACCCGCGTTGAACTCGTCGGCGTAGCGCACCGCGAGCTCCGGAGTTCGCCGCTTGCCCTTGCCGCCGATGATGATCGGCGGCCGGGGTGACTGGACCGGCTTGGGCAGCGCCGGCGAGTCGACGATCGGGTAGTAGCGCCCGTCGAACTGGAACGTCTGCCCGACGGGAGTGCGCCACATGCCGTCGATGACGGCCAGCTGTTCGCTCAGGCGGTCGAACCGTTCGCCAACCGGCGGGAACGGGACGCCGTACGCGAGATGCTCGGCCTCGTACCATCCGGCGCCGATCCCGAGCTCGACGCGCCCCTCGCTCATCGCGTCGACCTGCGCCACCGCGACCGCAAGCGGACCGGGCCACCGGAACGTCGCCGACGTGACCATGGTGCCGAGCCGGATGTGGCGGGTCTCGCGGGCCAGCCCGGCCAGGGTGACCCAGGAGTCGGTCGGGCCTGGCCCCGGATCGCCATCGCCGATGCGCTGCAAATGATCGGACCGGAAGAAGGCGTCGAACCCCAGTTCCTCGCTGGCCCTCGCGACGCGGAGCAGATCGTCGTAGGTCGCACCTTGCTGCGGCTCGGTGAAGATACGAAGGTCCACGACGCGACCCTACGGTGGCTCGCAAGTGATCGGCGGTGCGGCCCCGACCGCCTGGCGCAGTTGATCGTTTGACGCGCCGAGGTCGTCTAGGGTCGATGCCGTGCCAGACGACGCCAGAGCACTCAGTGATCCCGACCGCCGCCGACTCGGCCGGTCGTTCGACTCGGTCGCCGATCTCTACGAACGGGCCCGTCCGGGCTATGCGCCTGAGGCCGTTGGCTGGCTGATTCCGGCCACGGCACATCGCGTGCTCGACCTCGGTGCCGGCACGGGAAAGCTCACCGCAGCACTCGTCACACGCGGCCTCGATGTCGTCGCGATCGAGCCGTCGGCCGCGATGCGTGAACGCCTCACCGCGCGACTGTCCACAGTGGACGCTCGCGACGCAACCGCCGAGGCGACCGGGCTACCCGACGCCGACCTGGATGCCGTCGTCATCGGCGCGGCGCTGCATTGGTTCGAACGTCCGGCCGCCGACCGTGAGATCGCGCGGATCTTGCGGCCCGGCGGCGTCGTCGGCGTCCTCGCGAACAAGCGCGACACCTCGCCGGACTGGGCGGGCGCGCTCGACGACCTGCTCGACTCGCGGCTGGCCCGGCGGCCACGCTCGCCGCGCAGCACCGACCAGGCGAGCTTCGACTCGGCGCTGTTCATGGCTCCCGAACGGGCCGAGTTCCGGTACAGCCAGACCGTCGATGCCGAAACGCTCGCCGAAGTGATCGCGAGCCGCTCCTACGTCATCGACCTGCCCGCAGACGAGCGGGCCAAGCTGCTCGACGCAGTGCGCGAACTGGCCCACACCCATCCTGATCTCGCCGGGCGGGAGAACTTCGAACTGCCCTATCTGACCGTCGCCGCCCGCAGCTTCCGCCGTTGACTACTCGCCGGTACGGGCACCGGCTACGGTGGCGCCCATGACTGCTGACCGGCTCACTCGATACGCCCAACTCGTCGTCCAGGTGGGCGCAAACGTGCAGCCGGGCCAGGTGGTGTCGGTGCGTGCCGACCTCGTCCACGCGCCCGTCGTGCGGGAGGTCGTCGAGCAGGCCTACCTGGCCGGCGCGAGCCGCGTCGACGTCGACTATGCAGACGGATACGTCCGCCGCGCCGCCCTGCGACACGCTCCCGCCGAATCGCTTTCGACGTCGCCGGCCTGGGCGCTGGCTCGACTGCGCGAGTACGAACGGGCCGGCGCTGCCCTGATCCAGCTGACCGGGAATCCGGATCCGCACCTGTTCGACGGCATCGACGCGGCCCGGTTGTCGGCGATACCACTGGAGTTGGCGAACGAGAGCCGCCGGATCGTCCTCAGCGGAGCGGTCAGCTGGACGATCTGCGCAGCACCGAATGCGGGCTGGGCGCAGCAGGTATTCGGCGAACCGGACGAGGAACGGCTATGGCAGGCCGTCGGCGTTGCGATGCGCTTCGGCGCGCCGGACGTCGTAGCCGCCTGGCGCGAACACCGAGAACAACTCAAGCAGCGCGCGCGGGCACTCGAGGCGCGGAGCCTCGACAGCGTGCGCTACTTCGGCGACGGCACCGACCTCACGATCGGACTACTGCCGGATTGCCAGTGGATCAGCGGGTCGCTCACCACCAGGGGCGGCGTGGAGTTCATGCCGAACCTGCCGACCGAGGAGGTGTTCACCAGCCCGGACCGGCAACGCGCCGATGGCGTCATGACGCTGACCCGGCCGCTGCTCATGCCGCGCGCCGGCGTGCAGGTCGAGGGGCTGCGCGTCGAGTTCGCCGGCGGGCGCATCGTCGACGTCACCGCCGACACCGGCGAGGACGCGATCCGGGCCGAGCTCGATTCCGACGACGGTGCGCGCAGCCTCGGCGAGGTGTCGCTGGTCGACGGCGGGTCGAAGGTGCGCGAGGCCGCGGTCATCTTCCACGACACGCTCTATGACGAGAACGCCGGCTGCCACGTGGCGTGGGGGCAGGGCTTCCCGCACGCGGTGGCCGGCGGCCAGGACATGAACCCAGATGACCTGTTCAACCTCGGCATCAATCGCTCGAACGTGCACACCGACGTAGTCATCGGCGGGCCCGGCGTCAGCGTCGAGGGAATCTGCCGCGACGGCGAGCGGATCGCGATCATCGATCACGACAAGTGGGTGCTCGACCCAGCCTGATCGAATGGGCCGGATTACTGATTGCGCTCGAACACCAGCCGCAGGCCCAGCAGGGTGAGCTCAGGCTCGTACCGGGTCACGGTCTCGCAGTGCTCGATGACGACGGAGGCCAGCCCGCCGGTGGCGATCACGGCGACGGACTCGGGATTGTCAGGGTTGAGGTGCGGCCGGATCCGCCGGATCATGCCGTCGATCTGGCCGGCGAAACCGTAGAGGACGCCGGACTGCAACGCCTCAACCGTGGTCTTGCCGATCGGGCTGCGCGGCGCGACCAGTTCGACCGTGCGCAGCTGGGCGGCACGCGCCGCGAGCGCGTCGAGGGAGATCTCGATGCCGGGTGCGAGCGCACCGCCGAGGAACTCACCACGCCCGCTGACCACGTCGAAGTTCGTCGACGTGCCGAAGTCGACGACGATCGCTGGGCCGTGCACGAGGTGAAAGGCGGCCGCGGTGTTGACGATGCGGTCGGCGCCGACCTCCTTCGGGTTCTCGTATTGCAGGCTGACCCCCGTACGCACGCCGGGCTCGACGACCAGGGTCGGCACGTCGGCGTAGTAGTCGGCGAGCATCACCCGCAGTTCGCGAAGCACAGCGGGCACGGTCGAGCAGGCCGAGATGCCGGTGATCTTGAAGTCGCCGAGCAGGCCGCGGAATGTCAGCGCCAGCTCGTCAGCGGTGTTGCGCGCGTCGGACTTCACGCGCCAGGAACGCACCAGCTCGTCGCCGTCGTATACGCCGAGGACGATGTTGGTGTTGCCGATGTCGATCGCGAGCAGCATCTGATGTCCTGTGTTCGGAGTCTTCGCTCAGATGCTGCCAGATGCCGTGCTGTCGCTGATGTCGAGCCCGATGTCGAGCGCCACGGCGGAGTGGGTCAGGGCGCCGACGGACAGGTAGTCGACGCCGGTCTGGGCAACCTCGCGGGCCCGTTCGAGGACGAGCCCGCCCGATGCTTCCAGCTTTGCGCCGCCGTGCGTGCGGGCATAGGCGACGATTTCGCGCATCTGCGCCGCAGGCATGTTGTCGAGTAGCACGAGCTGGGCGCCTGCGTCGATGACCTCGAACGCTTGCGCCACGGTGTCGACCTCGACCTCGATCGTCAGCTCCGGATGGGCTGCGCGCACTGCCTCGAACGCCTGCGCCACTCCTCCGGCGGCCGCGACGTGGTTGTCCTTGACCAGCACGGCGTCCGACAGAGACATGCGGTGGTTGACCCCGCCGCCGCAGCGCACCGCGTACTTCTCCAGTGCGCGAAGGCCCGGCAGCGTCTTACGGGTGTCGCGGATGACCGCGCCGGTTCCCTCGATCGCATCGACCCAACTGCGGGTCAGCGTCGCGATGCCGGACAGGTGGCAGAGCAGGTTCAGGGCCGTGCGCTCAGCCGTGAGCAGATCGCGCACCGGCCCGCGGGCGGTTGCAAGTACCTCGCCCGGCACGACAGCGGCGCCGTCCGCCGACCCGAACTCGGTGCGGACGCGCCCTTCGCTCACGACGTCGAATACCCATGCGGCGACCGCCAACCCGGCGACCACACCGGCCGATCGCGGCACGAGATCGGCACTGCCGAGCAGGCCGGCCGGCACGGTGGCCGCCGTAGTGACGTCACCGGCAGCGCCGAGATCCTCGTCCAGTGCCCGGGCGACCACGTCCGCGACGAGGCAGGTCGGTAGACCCGCCTGCTCGATGGCGTGCTGAACCGCTGGAACAACGCTCGTCATGTGTCTTCCCTCTCCGATCTACCGATCCGCACGAACCGACGCGACAGCGACCCGTCAGCTGCCAATGTTGTGTCGATGTGGCCGCGCCAGTGCTCGTCGTCGCGGTCGGGGAAGTCGTCTCGCCAGTGCGAGCCGCGCGTCTCCTCCCGCATCCGCGCCGCCGCGACGAGTGCCGACGCCACGGTCAGCAGGTTGGTCGCCTCCCAGCTGTCGGTGTCGCTGCTCGCCGCGGGCGTTTCGCTCAGTTCGACCAGGCCGCGTTCGGTGGCGTCGAGTCCCTTGATGTCGCGCAGCACGCCGACGTTCGCGGACATGAGCCGTTGCAGCTGTGGACGGACGCCGGCATCGACGAGTCCGCCCACCGCATCGTGTTCGGCCGGCTCGGCGAGTGGGCCGCCGGGGTCAAGGCGTTCGACGATGGTCGTTGCAATGCGCCGGCCGAATACGAGGCCCTCCAACAGCGAGTTCGACGCCAGACGGTTCGCGCCGTGGACGCCGGTGCAGGCGGCCTCACCGCAGGCATAGAGACCGTCCACTGTGGACAGTCCCTGCAGATCGGTGCGGACGCCTCCGGATGCGTAGTGAGACGCGGGCACTACAGGTATCAGCTCCTGCGCCGGGTCGATGCCCAGCGAGGTCAGCGTCGAGTAGATCGTGGGGAATCGCACGCGCCACTTCTCCGAACCGAAATGCCGCGCGTCCAGCCAGACGTGCTCGGCGCCGGTCTCGCGCATCCGCCGCAGAATCGCCTTGGCTACGACGTCGCGCGGTGCAAGATCGGCAAGTTCGTGCTGCCCCTGCATGAAACGCTGCCCGGCATCGTCGACGAGAAACGCACCCTCGCCGCGTACCGCCTCGCTGACCAGGGGCTGCTGGCCGCGCGACCTCGACCCCAGCCACGCCACGGTGGGGTGGAACTGGACGAACTCGAGGTCGCGAACCACGGCCCCCGCGCGCAATGCGGCGGCCACGCCGTCGCCGGTCGACACGCTGGGATTGGTCGTGGACGCGTAGACCTGGCCGATGCCGCCGGTGGCGAGCACCACGGCCCGCGCACGCACTGCACCGACGCCGTCGCGCTGGCCCTCGCCCATCACGTGGAGCGTCGCCCCCACCGCCGCCCCGGACGCGTCCAGCAAGAGATCGAGCACCAGGGCATGCTCGATCACCTCGACGCCGGACGCGTCGAGTACCCGGGCCACCAGGGCACGCTCGATCTCGGCGCCGGTGGCGTCACCGCCGGCGTGGGCGATGCGGTCACGGTGATGACCGCCCTCGCGCCCCAACGAGAGCTCACCGTCGCGGGCCCGGTCGAATCGGGTGCCGATCTGGACGAGGTCGCGCACGGCGGCCGGCCCCTCGCGGACGAGCACGCGCACCGCGTCCTCGTCACAAATGCCCACACCGGCAACAAGTGTGTCGGCCAGGTGCTCGTCCGGTGAGTCTTCGCTGCTGAGCGCGGCGGCGATGCCGCCCTGTGCCCAACGTGTCGAACCGGCAGCCAGGACGTCCTTCGTCACGAGCATGACCCGCAGTTGCGAATGGCGGGTGATCTGCAGCGCGGTGGACAGCCCGGCGATGCCCGAGCCCACGATGAGGACGTCGGTCTGCGCCGTCCAGCCCGGCGCGGGCGCCCTGAGCCGCCGCGGAATCATCGTCGCGCTCGGCTCGCCTGGGTTACAGCTGTCACAGCACAACCTCCACGTTGTCGATCAGTCGCGTCGAGCCCACCCGGGCCGCGACGAGCAGCCGCGCCGGCCCGCGCTCGGGGGCGAACCCGAGATCGGCGCCCCGCAGCACGAGGTAGTCGACGCCGACGCCCGGCTCGGCGCCGAGCACGTCCTTCGCCGCGGCAATCACGGCGTCAGCGCCCGCAGCGGCAGCGTCACGACCGGCGAACAGCGCGCGGGACAGGGCAACCGCCGCCTGCCGGTCGCCGCCTGCCAGGTAGGCGTTACGGCTGGACAAGGCGAGCCCGTCGGCATCTCGCACGGTGGGTACCCCCACGACGTCGACGCCGAGGTCGAGGTCGGCCGACATCCGCCGGATGAGCGTGAGCTGCTGATAGTCCTTCTCGCCGAAGAATCCGACGTCGGGCCGGACGAGGTTGAACAGCTTCGCCACGACGGTGAGCACCCCGCCGAAATGCGATGGGCGAACCGCGCCTTCCAGCTCCGAGCCGAGCGCCCCGGGCGAGACCGTCACCTCGGCGACGCCGGCCGGGTAGACCTCGTCGACCGGTGGCGCCCACACGACGTCGACCCCGGCCTGCTCGCAGCGCGCCAGATCGGCATCCAGCGAGCGCGGGTAGCGGCTGAAGTCCTCCCCGGGGCCGAACTGCGCCGGGTTCACGAAGATGCTCACCACGACCGTCGCGCATTCGGCGCGCGCCCGATCGAGCAACGCGACGTGCCCGGCATGCAGCGCGCCCATCGTCGGGACCAGCCCGACGCCTGCCGCGAGCCGTGCTCGCGCGGCCGCCAGCTCGGCCCGGGTGTGCACAACGAGCGTCATCGCTGCTCCAGGGCGGCGCGGATCTCTGCGGCCTGTTCAGGACGCAATTGCCCTGACGCCTCAGCGCGCTGCGCCGTGCGCGTGGCCATCGCGACGTAGGACGCGACGATGTCGGGTGCCTGCTGCGAGAGGGTTGCCAGATGCGCGGCGACGGTGGCGACGTCGCCGCGCGAGATCGGCCCGGTGAGCGCGGAGTCGCCCAGGCGCAATGCGTTGTCGAGCGCTGCCGAGAGCAGCGGAGCCAGCAGACTCGCCGGCTGGTCGATGCCCGCGCGTGCGAGCAGGTCGAGCGAGTCGTTCACCACGGTGGTCAGGTGGTTGGCGCCGATGCTCAGCGCCGCGTGATAGAGCGGCCGCGCCATCTCGGGAACCCACACCGGCTCGCCGCCGATCTCGACGACGAGTGCCTCAGCGACCGGACGCAGTTCGTCCGGGGCGGTGACACCGAACGTCGCGCCGGCGAGCCGATCCAGATCCTCTGGCCGCCCGGCGAACGTCATGACCGGATGCAGGGCCAGCGCTAGGACGCCGCGCGCGGCGGCCGCGTCGAGCACGCTGATGCCGACCGCGCCGGACGTGTGCGCGACGAGCTGGCCCGGGCGCCACGCCTCAGTGACGGCGAGTCCGGTCACCAATGCGCGCAACGAGTCGTCGGGCACGGCGAGCAGGACGAAGTCCGCGGCGGCCACGACGTCGGGCGGGGGCAGCAGTGGGACGCCGGGAAGCAACCGTTCGGCGCGGCGCTGCGATTCACGCGATACGCCACTGACCGCGACGATCTCGTGCCCGGCCCGAGCGAGCGCTGCGCCCAGCACCGAGCCGACCCGGCCGGCTCCGACCACGCCGACGCGTAAGCGCGCTGGTCGCGATGTGCTCACTGGGACCTCGCAGAAATCGGGGGCCGATGCGGTCGTTGCTCGACGATCCTCTCGCCGAGAACGGCCACCAACGTTATGCGGTCGAACGGCCCCGGATGGGCCATAGTGGCAAGCGCTACGTCGAGGAGCCCGATTCCGGTTGGGCCGTTCGGTGCGCTGCGGGTCCTCCCCCGCGACACGCGGACGCGGTGGTTACATTGCGCAATCGGCTAGGTTGGCGCAGCGTGAGCCAGGTTCAGGAGCTTGTAGCCCATAGTTCCGACGCGTCCGGTTTGCACGCCACCGCGCCGGCACTGCTTCTCGAGCTGCAGACGCAGCTCGGCGTCCTCGCCGCGACAGCGACGCGGGCCACCGAGCGCGGACGACGGCCGTTCCGGCCGACTGCAGATTGGGCGGCCCGGCTGGGTGAGCTCGCTTATGGCATCTACCTACTGGCCGACCAGACTGGCGTAGACATCGAGTCCGAGATCTCGAAGGTCGCGCATCTTCAGCAGCGCCGGGCCGAGCAGAGTGCGGCCAACGAGTCAGGTTGGCCGTTCACGTCCTAGCCGAGCGAGTGCCTGCGGCCGGTCGCGCTCAGTCGATGCAGGATTTCGAATTCTGGGCCGCGTTGGTGACCCCGGACGGCTTCGGGGCGGGCTTGGGATGCGGCGGCGCCTTTGGCGTGGCCGGCAGCTTGGACCTGGCCGTCACACCGTCCGAGCCCAGGATCAGGGTGACCTTGGAAACCGTGCTGGACTCTTCGAGCAGCGCGCCCGGCACGTACCTCGCGAGCGTCTTCGCCTGGGACTGCTGCCCGTCCGGGTAGTCGATCGTGGTCTGCTCCGTGTGCTGGTCGGTGTTGCCGACGGTTGCGAGGAACCCGGCCTGCCCGAGGATGCCCGCGTTGGTGCCGGCAACCTTGTCTTTGTTCGCCTCGTTGAGCACGACGACGCTCACCTGCGTTGGCGCGACTACGGGCGCCTTCGAGAGCTTCTTGTCGACCGGGACGCCGACCATCTTGTCGACGTACTCCTTCACTGCGGCGGGGTCGATCAGCACGACATCGGAGCCGTTGATCTTTCCGAACTTCCACGGCACTGTGCCGAAGGAGATGTTGCCACCGACGATCTTCGAGAACTGCTGGATGAACTGCAGGATGTCGAGGGACTTGTCGGTGATCAGCGATTTCTTCACCGCGCTCAGCATCGACTGCAGCTTGGACAGGTGCAGCAACGTGCCGCCCGAGGTCGCCTTGTGGAAGATGGCCGACAGGAAGTACTGCTGCCGTTTGATCCGGTCGATGTCGCCGAGACCGTCCGGGAAACCGTGGCGCTGCCGTACGAACGCGAGGGCCTGCTTGCCCTTGACGTTGCGGTTCCAGCCCTTCTTCAAGTTGATGCCTGAGTAGCCGTTCGGATGGCTGACATCACCCTCGGTGGACGCGTTCTGCGCCTCGTTCAGGCACAGGTCGACCCCGCCGATCGCCTCGCTGATGTCGTAGAAGCCGAGCAGGTTGATCTGTACGTAGTGGTCGATGTGCAGGCCGGTCAGATTGGTGAGCGTCTGCGCGGCGAGGAGGATGCCGGCGCTCTGCTTGCTCAGTCGGTCCTTGACGCCTTGCTTGCCGGCGTCGTTGAAGCCGTCGATGTATGCAGCGTTGATCTTGTCTTTGCCGTGACCGGGGATCGAGACCCAGGAATCGCGGGGGAAGGAAATGATCGTCGCCTTCGAGCCGTCAGCCGGCACGTGCAGGATCATCATCGTGTCGGTGAGGGCATCCTGGCGGTCGTCGGTCGTGCCGAGCGCGGCGATCTCGGCCGAAGTCGCGCCGGCGATGCTGTCGTTGCCCAGTAGCAGGATGTTCTGATCCTTGCCGTCGATGTCTTTCTTTCCCTTGGCAACCTTGGGCAGTGCCGCGCCGTGCTGGATGCCTTGGGTGAACTGCCGGTAGGTGGCCCACGCGATTCCGCTGCCGATCAGGGCGCCGACCGAGATCAGGGCAATGGCAATGCGCCCGCCGATCAAGGCGCCGCGGCGAAACGTGCCGCCCCCCCAACCTCCCGACCCAGAGGATCGGTACCGGCCCGGGCCCGAGCCGTACCGATCGCCGCGCCGGGCGGGCGGGGCGATCGGATCAGCATGTGGTGTGCCGTGCGCGCGATGCCTGCCTCGCGCGGCGATGTCGGAGTTTCGCGCCTGAAGGTCACTGACGCTGAGTTTGCCTTGACGGCTTGCTCCGCGGCGCCCCCGGCGCGGGTCTAATTCAGGCGGTAAGGGAGCGCCGTAGCCGTAATCGGCGCTGTTGTCCCCTTGACGCATCGAGTCAGGATAACGGTCGGATGTTGGACCCGGCGAGTTCAACGGCCAAGCAGGCGGGCAAGAACGTCGTCAACGTCACTACTACCGTCGACGCGACGCCGACGACCGCCGGTCGGGCGCGGATCGCCACCGGTGTAATCGTGTGAATCGTCACTCGCGTTGGCTTCTCGTCGCGCGCCGTTTTGTCCCGTGACGCCGTTCGAACCTGGCGAGGGCCGCGACCCGTTGCCGCCGTTGACTGCACTGCCGCCGTTGACTGCACTGCCGCCGTTGACTGCACTGCCGCCGTTGACTGCACTGCCGCCGTTGATTGCGTTGCCGCCGTTGGTTCCACGGCCGCTGCTTCGCCCCTGCGCGCCGTTAGGCCCCTGCGCGCCGTTGCGTGCGGGCGCGCCATTGGAGCCGTTCCCGCCGTTCGACCCGTAGTCGCCGTTGTGCCCGTTGGTGCCATTCGGAACGTCATCTGGCATCGGCCGCATGCCAGTCTGCGCCGCGGACCGACGGCGGCCGACGTACTGCGAGGGCGTAGGCGTAACGCGACGCTCGGGCGCGCTGGGTGCTGCCGGTGCAGGTCGCGGCGGCTCTGGCGCGGGCGATCGTGGCGGCGGTGCCGGCTCGTCCCAGTCAGCCTCGAACCTCGACAGGCGCGGGAGGCCTGCCAACGGGTCGCTGCCAGCCGCCGGCGATGGAGCGGGCGCCGCTGGCGATGGGGCCGACGTGGCTGGCGACGGAGTCCGCGAACCGCTGGCCGCAGGCGGAACCGGCGGCCGCTCGCGTTCGGGGAGCCGCCAGGGCTGCGGCGTGACGGCCCGTCCGGTGGACGGCTCCGTGGGCCTTGGCGCCGGAGCGACGGGGCGCGGCGGCTTGGGTGACACGCTCGGAAGCCGGCTGGTGACCTGCTCGGATGTCGCCGGTGCTGATCTTGGTGGGTCGGGCTGGCGGGACGCGGGCCGAGTTGTTGCGGATAGCCCGTTGAGTGCCGCAGACCCGCTCGCTCCGCCAAATGCAGCAGAGCCGTTAGACCTCGAATTGCCGGTGGGCTCGGAGACTCGCGATTGGCCCGACTGGACAACGGGCGCACCGTACGGCGAGGCCGAGGCAGCCGGCGCTGCGGGCATGACCGGAGCCGATGCCGGCCGAGCGTCGAGCGGCCGTGGCTCAACTTGCGATGTGGCTGGCACGCCGGGCGTCGGCCCGATCGACTCGGTCGGCGATGCCGGCTCACGTCGTGGCGCAGGCGACGGACGTCGCGGTGCGGATGCAAGCAGCGGAGCCGGCGGCGCGCCGGGATTGGACTGGCGGGAGGGCACCGCTCGAGCCGCTGCGGAGGGTGTCGGCGGAGCGGGGGCGGCGTCGAATGAACTGGCCGGCGCCGGCGCCGGGGCGGTTGGCGGCTTGGCCGATGCCGGGAGCGGCCTGGCGGGTGCGGGTGCGAGTGCGGGCGCGGCGGGCAGCTTCGCCTGGATCGCCGGCGTCGCAGGCGGCCCGTGCCCGGCCGGAGGAGCGGCGAACACGTAGGGCAGGGGGGCGCTGACGTGCGTAGTGGCCTCGATGAGCGTGGCGGGTGGGAATCCGTGGCCCGCTCCCAAAGCGGCCGCGGCGCCGCTACGCCCGGCCGTGAGGCGGCGCACCTCGCGCTGCATGTCGTCGATCTCGGAGCTGATGACCCGCGTGGTCTCGATGCGCTCGAGCCGCATCTGGCCGTTGACTCTGTCCAGTACGTCGCTGCGCAGGCCGGCGACCTCGCCACGTATCTCGGACAGCTCCGCGCGCAATACCCGTTCCATCTCGCGGCGAAGCATGACCTCGAGCTGCAGTTCGTGTTCTCGTCGCTGCGCGGCAACGCGCTCGGCGTCGTCGCGGGACTGCCGTAAGGCCCCGCCGTCGTCGTCGTCAAGGGCTGCGGTTCCGTGCCGCGGCCCGAAGAGCGTAAACGCTCCGAGCATGACGCCCCACAACCCGATCAGCAGACCGACCTGGACCTGCTTCTGGGTGTGACCGACCACCACGAGGAATACCGCGACGCCGCCAAGCCCGAGCGCGAGGAATATGCCCGTAGTGCGAAGGACGCCCCGCTCGCGCGGACGTGCGGCGAGGGCGGACATGGGGGCGAGTCTAGCGATCGGCGGTAGATGCTCCGTTTCGCGTCTGTTTCTCTTCGTCGTCAGCTAGGTGCTGGCAGTAGGCGGACGCCGCTGATTAGGGTCTATACCGGACCTTTCCAGAAGTAGGCCAGCTAATAAGAGCAATAACGACGCGGCCAAGAGGAAGCTGCCCACCCGCAGATCGTTGGTCGCTGCCCGCACGGTTCCGGCATCTGGAATCACCCGGATGAGCAGTGCAACCGACGCCCCGGCCACCCCGGCCGCCACGAGCGCGGACGCCTTGCCGAGCGCCACGCAACGGGCGATGACGATCGCGGCCATCGGTCGCGCGTTCGGATCGTGACGCACCGCAGCGCGAACACGACGGGCCGCAACAAGCTCGGCAATTCCCAACGCTGCCAGCGGAATCGGTACATAGAACTGGAATGGCGGAATGGAGTCATAGGACAGGCGCAGCACCGCGTATGTGGTCAGACCGATGACGGCGAACGGCACCGCGAGATCGCCGATGGTCGTTCGTCGCATCACCTACGCCACCACCAGATCCGGACGAGGGTGTACATCGCTTGCATCGAGATGCTCCAGCACAGCGCCGATCGATCGGCCGCGAAGTGTCGCGTGCGGATCGACCGCGAACCACGGCACGAGCACGAACGCACGCTCGCCTGCCCTCGGATGAGGAAGCGTGAGCGCCGGATCATCGCTCGTTGTGTCGTCGACCACAATGACGTCGACGTCGAGGGTGCGCGGCCCCCATCGCACGTCGCGAGTACGCCCCGCTGCCTGTTCCGCGTGCTGCGCCCGGGCCAGCCAGTCGCGCGGGCTCGCGTCGGGATCGGCCACAACAAGCACCGCGTTGAGGTAATCGTCCTGCTCGACCGGACCCCACGGAGCGGTCTCGTAAACCGGGGAGATCGCCTGCAGCCATGGCCGCATCGCGTCCGCCGCAGACTGCAACGCGGCGAGCCGGTCGCCGAGGTTCGACCCGATCGACAACACCGCCTCGCTCATCGCGACGGCACCTCGGCCCGCGGCATGCGCGTCACGGGCGCTCCCGCCGGATGGTGACCGCGACATCGGCGAAGGTCAGCCGGATCGGCGCTTCCGGCTTGTGCACGGTGACCTCAACCGCCGTCACGCGTGGATCGGCAAGGCATACGTCGGCGAGTCGCCCGGCGAGGGTCTCGATGAGCTTCACCGACTCGCCGCCAATAACCAGAGCCAGCGACTCGGCAAGCTCGCCGTAGTGGATCGTGTCGGTGACGTCGTCGGACTCGGCGGCCACTGCTGTGTCGAGTTCGAGCCCAACATCGACCACGAAGTCCTGGCCCTCGCGGCGCTCGAACTCGTAGACGCCATGATGGCCGCGCACCCGCAGTCCGGTAAGCACGATGCGGTCGGTCATATCGCATCGTCCACGCGGTATGCGCCGCCGGCCCGGGCGAGGGCCGCGGCGGTCAGCGCGGCGTCGACGTTGGTCCGGACTGAATGCACTCGCACTCCCCACGCGCCTCGCAGGGCGGCATAGGCCGTGATCGCCACCGTGGCATCCTCGCGCTCGCCGGCCGGGCGAGGGGTGCCGTCCGGAGCCGACAGCAACCGGCCCAGGAACGACTTGCGCGAGGCACCGATGAGCACCGGGAAACCGAGGCCGACGAACTCGTCCAGGTGCGCCAGGATCGGCCAGTCGTGCTCGGCGGTCTTTGCGAACCCGATGCCTGGATCGAGGACCAGCCGGCTCGGGTCGACTCCGGCCTGCTGCGCGGCATCGACGCGCTGCAATAGCTCGCCCCGCACGTCCGCGACCACATCGGCGTACGTCGCAAGCTGCTTCATGATCTTGCTGTGACCGCGCCAGTGCATGAGGATCCAGGGACAATCAGCGTCGCGGGCGACGCGCGCCATGTCCGGATCGCCCAGCCCACCGGACACGTCGTTGATCGCCATGGCCCCGGCCTCGAGCGCGGCCTCGGCGACGGCTGCGCGATAGGTGTCGACACTGACGGCAATGCCCTGCGCGGCAAGCGCCGTGATGACCGGCAACACCCGTGCGGCCTCGACCGCTGCCTCAACTCGTTCAGCACCCGGTCGCGTCGATTCGCCGCCGACGTCGATGAGGTCCGCCCCCTGCGCGCACATGTCGAGAGCGTGCGCGACGGCGTCGTCGACACCGGTGTAGCGACCGCCGTCGGAAAAGGAGTCCGGGGTGACGTTCAGAACTCCCATCACGACAAGCCGATCCGAACGCCGTGGCAGCGCGTGCAACGTCAACGCCCCAGGATGAGCGAGAGCGCCTCGGCCCGGGTGCGGGGATCGGATTTGAAGATTCCCCGGACGGCCGAGGTGACTGTTGTCGAGCCAGGCTTGCGCACGCCCCGCATCGCCATACACAGATGCTCCGCTTCGACGACGACCACGACACCCTGAGGTTCGAGGCGTCGCATCACGGCGTCGGCAACCTGCGAGGTCAGCCGTTCCTGAACCTGCGGCCGCTTCGCATACAGATCGACGACGCGGGCGAGCTTGGACAGGCCGGTGATGCGCCCGTCCTCGCCGGGTATGTAGCCCACCGCGGCTTGACCGTGCCATGGCACAAGATGGTGTTCGCAGATCGAGTACAGCGGGATGTCCTTGACCAGCACCAGTTCGTCGTGGTTCTCGTCGAACGTCGTCTCGAGGACAGCATCGGGGTCGGTGAACATGCCGGCGAACATCTCGGCGTAGGCCCGAGCGACCCGGGCCGGCGTGCGCTTCAGCCCGTCCCGATCGGGATCTTCACCCACGGCGACCAGCAGTTCGCGCACCGCCGCCTCGGTCCGCGCCAAATCAACGCCCACGGCTGGTCCTTCACCATCTGCCTCGCGCGAAACGTCGATTCCCCGTCGCGTCATGGCTTGGTCTGGGCAACAAGATCGCGCCCTTGTGGGACGGGAGTTCCGTCCCCGTGTGCTCCGATCACGCTGGTCCCTGCGAACCGTCCGTCCCGGGCTGCTGGAGCCGCTCGGGGTAAGTCGGGTACGCGGCCGGCGGGGGCGCCGGCAGATGCGGTAGGTGCGCGGTGGGCTGCTCGCCCAACGACTGCGGCGAGCCGTAGGTCTGGGTCGGCCCGAAGTCCTGGGCCGAGTGCCCCGATTGGCTCGAGCGGCCAGGCTCGCCGCCGCCCATCGGCGGCGACGGCAGCATCGACGTGGGCGGTTCCGGCCTGGGCGCCAGAGGTGCCGTGGCATCGGGCTGCGGCTGCACCCCCGGCAGTATGCTCTGGCCGGCGCCGTTGGCCGAGGCGCCGTTCGAACGAGCGCTCGGCGGGATCTCGATGGGCGGGCGGTCGCTCGGCGTGCGCTTGCCGAAGCCGGTGAATGTGTTGTGCGGGGGCCGCTTGCGCACCGGGGCAAGGATTCGCTCGAGGTCTTCCTTGGCCAGGGTCTCCTTCTCGACCAGCTCGCGCACCATCGCATCCAAGGCATCGCGGTACTGAACCAGGATCTCCCACGCCTCGTCGTGCGCCGCCTCGATCAGGTCGCGCACCTCAGAGTCGATGTCGGCGGCGATGTCTTCGGAGTAGTCGCGCTGGTGGCCGTAGTCGCGGCCGAGGAACGGCTCGGAGTCGCTCGTGCCGTACTTGACCGCGCCGAGCTTGGAGCTCATGCCGTACTCGGTGACCATCGACCGGGCCAGATGCGTGGCCTTCTCGATGTCGTCGGACGCACCCGTCGTCGGCTCGTGGAACACCAACTCCTCGGCCGCGCGCCCGCCGAGCGCGTAGACGAGTTGATCAAGGATCTCTGAGCGGGTCTGGGTGTAGCGATCTTCGAGCGGCAGCACGAGCGTGTGCCCGAGCGAACGCCCACGCGGCAGGATCGTCACCTTGTGCACCGGGTCGAGGTTCGGCATTGCCCACGCGGTGAGCGCGTGACCTGACTCGTGGTAAGCGGTGACCCGCTTCTCCTTGTCGCTCATCGCCCGGGTCTTGCGCTCCGGTCCGGCGATGACGCGGTCGATGGCCTCTTCGAGCGCCTTGTTGTCGATGAGCCGCCCGCCGGTACGCGCGGTGAGCAGGGCGGCCTCGTTGACGACGTTGGCCAGGTCGGCACCAGTGAAGCCGGGCGTACGCCGGGCGATGACGCCGAGGTCGACGTCCGGGCCGAACGGCTTGCCCTTGGCATGCACCGCGAGCACGGCCTTGCGGCCGAGCACGTCGGGCGGCGACACCGCGATCTGCCGGTCGAAGCGGCCGGGTCGCAGCAGCGCCGGGTCGAGGATGTCGGGACGGTTGGTGGCCGCGATCAGGATGACGCCGCCCTTGACGTCGAATCCGTCCATCTCGACGAGCAACTGGTTCAGCGTCTGCTCGCGCTCGTCGTGGCCGCCGCCGAGTCCGGCACCGCGGTGCCGGCCGACCGCGTCGATCTCGTCGACGAAGATGATCGCCGGTGCGTTGGCCTTGGCCTGCTCGAACAGGTCGCGCACACGGGATGCACCGACACCGACGAACATCTCGACGAAGTCGGAGCCGGAGATGGAGTAGAACGGAACGCCCGCCTCGCCGGCGACGGCACGCGCGAGCAGCGTCTTACCGGTGCCGGGCTGGCCGAACAAAAGCACGCCCTTGGGGATCTTGGCGCCGAGCGCCTGATAGCGCGCCGGATTCTGCAGGAAGTCTTTGATCTCCTGCAGTTCCTCGATGGCCTCGTCAGCGCCGGCGACGTCGGCGAAGGTGGTCTTCGGGGTGTCCTTGTTCACCAGCTTGGCCTTGCTGCGGCCGAAGCTCATGACCCGGTTGCCACCGCCCTGGACCTGGCTCATGACGAAGAACAGCACGCCGACGATCAGCAGGATCGGCAGCAGGCTGATCAGCAGCGACAACCAGCCATTGCTCTTGGTGACCTTGGTGGTGAAGTCGGTGCTGGCCTTCGAGTTGAGCTGGTTGAAGATCGTCGAACTCGCGTCGGCCGGGTAGGACGTGCTGATCTTCTTGTGGTTCTCGAAGGGCTGCTTGAGGTCGAGGGTGAGCGACTGTTCCTTGTCGTGCATCACCGCCTTGGTGACGTTGCCGGAGTCGATCTGCGCGAGGGCGTCGGAGGTGTCGACTGAGTGGTAGTCGCCGCCGCCGGACAGCACGGAGGGCAGCACGAAGATGGCAAAGATGATCACGATGGCCCATAGCCACCACGATCGGTACAGGCGCTTACGATCCATGTTTCATCGCGCGACGGGGGGCCGTCTCGCGCTCCTCCTGCTCAACTGCGATGAATTCACGCGCGAACTCACCTACGGACGGTACACGGCTGGGCTCGATGACGGCGTGGCCACAGGCTTCCCTCCCGTGGGTGGACGGTAGGCGAAATCAGCGTCCACGCCGTTCTAGACCGAACGAATGTGGGGCCTGTGGCGTTCCGCCTCGCCCGTACCCGCCGGACCGGCAGCCGAGCGCGCTCTGGGCACGTTCTCAGCCGCCGTAGACCGACGGTTTCAGACGGCCGATGTAGGGCAGATTGCGGTACCGCTCGGCGTAGTCGAGGCCGTAGCCGACGACGAACTCGTTCGGGATGTCGAAGCCGACGTACTTGACCGGAACGTCGACCTTCGCCGCTTCGCGCTTGCGCAGCAACGCGACGACCTCGATTGATCCGGGATTGCGGCTGTGCAGGTTCTTCAGCAGCCACGACAGGGTGAGCCCGGAATCGATGATGTCCTCGACGATCAGGACGTGCTGGCCCGCGATGTCGCGGTCGAGATCCTTCAGGATGCGCACGACACCCGACGACGTCGTCGATGAACCGTACGAACTCACGGCCATGAACTCCATCGTCGATGGACGTTCGAGGGCCAGTGCGAGGTCGGACATGAACATCGCCGCGCCCTTGAGCACACCGACGAGCAGAGGTTCGCGGTCGGCGTAATCGGCGTCGATGATCTTGGCCAGTTCGGTGGTCTTGTCGGCGATCTCGTCAGCCGTGACGACCACGGCCTCGATGTCGCCGTCGAGCGCTGACGGCAATGTCACTCCTCAGGCGGCCTGCTTTGCACCTGCAGCCTGCCAGATGCCCGGACGACCGCGAACCCGCCGGGCAGGTCGACCGCCCCTTGACCATGCCAGTCGGTCACCAACGCGTCGAGAGCGGCGAGGTGGACGGCCGCGAGCGAGCCGGCACCGCCCGCAGTCGCCCACGCCCTAATGATGCGCGTGCGTACGGCGCGCGGCTGTCGATCGAGGCCGGCGACGTCAAGAGTTTCATGATCATCTCTGCCGGCTCCGCCACCCGTCGCGGCTGGAGCCGAGTCGATCAAGGCTTGCTCGGCGATGTCGTCCAAGGCATCGAGATCAGCCTGGGTCAGGGCTGCAGTTCGAGCGAGCGCCTCGGCGACGCCGCCTTGCAGGACGTCCTCGAGCAGCGGCAGCACCTCGCGTCGCAGCCGGACGCGCTGAAACGAAGGGTCGTCGTTGTGCGGATCGCGCCACGGCGCCAGGCCGAGTGCACGGCAGGCTGCCTCTGTCGTCGACCTGCGAACGCCGAGCAGCGGGCGACGGTAGCGTCCGGCAACCGGTCGCATCCCGGCGATCGAGCGCGGGCCCGAACCCCGGCCGAGGCCGAGCAACACCGTCTCTGCCTGGTCGTCGAGCGTGTGCCCGAGCAGCACCACCGCGTCCAGTGCGGCCGCGGTCGCGTCGATCGCGGCGTAGCGGGCGGCGCGGGCATTGGCCTCCGGCCCGCCGTTGCCGGTGACCTCGACCCGGACGGTTTCGACTGGGTCGAAGCCGAGCTCGTATCCGATTGCGGCAACGGCCGCCGCCTGCTCAGCCGAGCCCGGCTGCAATGCGTGGTCGACGGTGATCAGCGCTGCACGTTGGCTGCGGCACTCGAATGCGGCCGCCGCGGCCAGCGCCAACGAGTCCGCTCCGCCGGAGCAGGCGACCAGTACGGCGTCATCCGACGAGACAGCCGCCCGAACCGCCCGCCGGATCTGCGCGACCGCCGGATGGGGTCCCATCGTCGGCTCCTTCGTTCAGCCGTGTACCCGGGCGAGCCAGTCGGCCGGCGACGCTATCTCGTCCTTGCGGGGCAGCGTTTCGCGCGAGGTCCAGATGACGTTGAATCCGTCCACGCCGACCTTGCCGACGACGTAACGGACGAATGCAGCGCCGTCGACGTATTGGCGCGTCTTCGCGTCGAGGCCGAGCAGGCGGCGCAGCAGACGGTCGAGCGGATTGCCGCCACGGCGCCGGCGCAGCCCGAAGCGATCCTCGATCAGCTTCTGGGTCGGGATGACGTCCGGCGAAACGGCGTTCATGACGTACTCGGCGTGCCCCTCGACGAGTGACATGAAGGCAGTCACCCGATCGATCACGGCCCGCTGTTCCGGGGTGGCGAGCGCGGTCATCAATCCCGAGCCGTCGCCCTGGCCGCGGATGACCTTGACCAGCTCACCAAGGGCGTCGCGGGCACGTTCGCGCAAGACGCTGGGATCGGTCTCGATGCCTTCGGACAGCGCGCCGACTTCGTCCAGCAGGTGCTGGCGCATCCACGGCACCGCACTGAACTGCACCCGATGGGTGACCTCGTGCAGGCACACCCACAGCCGGAAGTCGGACGCGTCGACGCCCAGTTGCTGCTCGACGCTGACCACGTTCGGAGCGACCAGAAGCAGCTGGCCGTCCGGCTGGTCGAAGAACTCGAACTGGCCGAGCACCTTGCCGGACAGGAAGCCCAGGACCGCCCCCGCCTGGACGCCGGTGACGCGTCCGCCGACGGACTCGGCGAAACGCCCGGCCTTGCTCGCCGCGGCGAGCCGGTCGACGAGCGGCGTCATCACCTGACGCATGCCGCTGGCGTTGACGTCTATCCAGCTGGCGCGGTCGACAACCCGGGTGAGCGCCGTGACCGGCGGTTCGGTGAGGTGCGTCAACTCGGCAACGTGCTGCGCCGCAACGGACGCGCACCGGTAGAGCTCGCCGACGACCGCGTCGGCCTCGGCGGCAGACACCTGCGGCGGCGGCGGGCTCATGTTCTTCGCCGAGCGGGCCGCAAGGTCCCAGTCGATCAGTGGACTCATGGACCGCTCAGCCCGAACGCGCTCATGGCGCCACGGTACCGACATCGCCCCGCCGCCCCGGGTGGTCACACGTTCCGCGCACGACCAAACGCCGCGGGTATGACAACTCGCGTCAGGGGCAGCCGCAGCCGGCGAGCGTGGCCGCAATGCGGTCGATCGCGGCTTCCGCCGCCGCGGTGTCGGCCGCCGTTCGGCCCACCCGGTCGGCCATCACGGCGAATGCGAGCAGCCGGCCGTCGGCGTCATGCGCCAGCCCGGCGAGCGTCGACACGGACGTGAGCGTGCCGGTCTTCGCGCGCACCAGTCCCGCGCCGGCCTTTGCCGACGGACTGGTGTAGCGGCCGGCGAGCGTTCCGCTCCAACCCGCGATCGGCAGCGCGCCGATGACGAGGTGCAGCGCCGGATGCCTGGACGCCGACGCGACTCGCAGCATCTGCACGAGCGAGTCCGGCGTCATCCGGTCAGCGGCGGCCAGGCCGCTGCCGTCGAACATGCCGGTGCCGACGTCGACGCCGAGGCCGAGCAGCACGTGGCGGACGGCGATCGCCGCCCCGGCGAACGAGGCGGGCTCATGCTTGGCGATCGCGACCTGCCGGGCCAGGCTCTCGGCGATGACGTTGTCCGAGGCGGCAAGCATCTGCGAGACAAGATCACCGATCGGCGCGGATCGGACGCCGGCGAGCGTCGGGGCGTTCGGTGGCGCCGTCCCGCGGCTCACCGGCAGGCCCGTCTTCCCGAGCGCCGCCGCGAGCGCCTTTCCGGCGGCAAGGTCGGGCGCCGTGCTGCGGATGACGTCGCCGGGCGCATTGCGGCCACCGTCGACCATCGCGGCCGTGATGGGCGCCGCGTAGTCGCTCGGGATGTCTTCGGGCGCCCAATGAGGCGACACGGCCGGGCCCCCGTAGCGGGATCCGTCCACGACTATGCGCGCGATCGGGACGCCGCGCAGCTGCCGGGCGAGGTCACTGACCCGCGCGGCGTCCGGGTACGCGCCGGCCTTGCCGGTGAGGGCTGCGGTCAGCGTCGGATCACCATCGCCCACGAGCACGACGGTGCCCGGCGCGCCGCGCACGACGCGGGTGACGATCTGGTCGCTCGGGCGGTGGACGGCGAGCACCGCGATTGCCGTGGCGAGCTTGGCGGTGGACGCAGGCGGCGCCGCGACCGTGCCCCCGCGGTTGAACAGGACGGTGCCCGTCGACGCATCACGCGCCTCGACCAGGGTGTGGGCGCCGAGTTTCGGGTCGGCGAGCGGCGCCCGCAGCGCCGCTGCCAGTACCGCCGCCTTGGGGATCGGCGCCGGCGACGAGACGACCGCCTGCGGTGGCACGGTGGCTTGTGCCAGCGCCAACGCCGGCACGTTGACAGTGGGCTTGGGCCGCGCCGGTTGGTGATGTAGCCGCCATTGCCAGGACCCGAGGTACGCGCCCGAACCGGCGACCGCGGCAAGGACGATCGCGACAACGACGGCGAATGACGTGCCTGTGCGGGTTCGTGCCGCGTGCTGCCCCGCCACGGTGGGAAACCCTAACCGGTCGGTGTGAGCGTGTCGTCGCGCCTGAGTGCCGGATGGTGCAGGGCGGAGCGGCACGGGAGACTGGGCGGATGGAGTTTGACGTCCTCATCGAGATCCCACGAGGCAGCCGCAACAAGTACGAGGTCGATCACGCCTCGGGCCGCATCCGGCTCGACCGCACCCTGTTCACCTCGACCCAGTACCCGGCCGACTACGGCTTCATCGAGAACACGCTGGGCTCAGACGGCGACCCGCTCGACGCACTGGTGATCCTGCAGGGCGATCCGCTGTTCCCCGGCGTGCTGGTTCGCTGTCGCGCGATCGGCATGTTCCGGATGACCGACGAGAAGGGCGGCGACGACAAGGTGCTGTGCGTGCCGGCCCGCGACCCGCGGCTCGAGCATCTGCGCGACATCCACCATCTGCCCGAGTTCGACCGGTTGGAGATCCAGCACTTCTTCGAGGTCTACAAAGAACTCGAGCCGGGCAAGAGCGTCGAAGGGGCGCGCTGGGTCGGGCGCACCGACGCAGAGCTGGAGATCGAGGCATCGCGCCTGCGCCTCAAGCAGAACCCGGACGCCCTGCCCCACTGACTACTCGACAACGGTCGCCCCGAGCGGGCGGAATGCGATGTACGCGCTCGGGCCCGGTCGGGCGCAGGTCAGACCGTCGGCCCGAACTCGCTCGATCCGCACCACCACGTCGATGAGGCCGTGCGGGCCGCGAACGCGCACGACCGATTCACCCTCGCCGGCGGCGCGCACCGACACGACGCGTAACGCATCGGCGCGGCGGATCGCGAGGTGTTCGTGGGCGAACGCCAACGCTGCCTGCGCCGCCGGCTTGAGGCCGACGCGTCCGCGCAGCAGCGCGCCGATCACCTCGCCCTGCTCGGTTGCCTCGACGAACTCCACCGCGGCGAACGGCAGCACCCGCCCGTACAGCAGGCCGCCGGGAAGTACCAGCACATTGGCCGCGAAGCGCTCACCGCCGACGTGACTGCATTCCCAGACCCGGCCCGGACGGGCGTGTGCCAGCGCCGCCGCCACCGGGCGTCCGCGCAGCGCGCAGCAGGTGTCATGTTTGCTGTGCGCGCAGACGAGATAGATCGGCGCGTCGTCCGGAGTGCCGGACGACCCGTCGAGCGGCAACGTGAGCAGGTCGGCGTCGCGCTCGTAGGTGCCCCAGCGAAGCGACTCGTGGCCTGGACGGCAATCGGCAACTGCCCACTTGCGCAGCGCGCCTCTTGGCGTACGCCCCGGGCGCCGGATTGCGAGCACGCGCAGTCCGGCCGCGGTGGCTCGCGTCTCGAGGGCGCTGGCCGTCGCGTGATCGAAGCGCGAGCCGCGCAGCCCAGCGCGTCCCCACGGGCCAGGCTGCTCGACGAGCAGCAGGCAGCTGGCCGGAAAGGCGGTACCGAGCATCTGGTCGCCACGAAGCTGCGCGCGCAACGCGCACCGGTCGAGCGTCTCGCGCGGATGAGGGTGATGGCGTTGCTCTGGCACCAGCGGATCCCCCTCGAATTGCGCGAACCAGTCGTCTCACCAGACTGCCAAAGACGGCGTCGTCCGGGTCAGGCAGGGATGACGATGCCTTCGCGAAGTAGCTGACGGGCAACCGCCAACTGCTCGTCAGCAGCAAGCCCCGCCAGCTCGCCCGGGATGAACGCCCAGCCGCTCAGAATTGCCTTCGCCGCGTGCTCGGCGGCTGCCGGAAGCTCGACGGTCTTGTCGAGCAGTTCCAGCCGCACCGTCGCCTCGTCGGCACGCACCCGGACACGCAGACCCGGACGCATCCGCAGCCGCGTAGCGATGTCGATCGAGTCGGCGGCGGCCAGCTGGGCAAGCGGCGCGATCGGGGCCGGACGCGTCTGGCGCATCAGGTCGGTGCCGACGAGCTCGGCCACTGCCTCGGGCCCGACGGCGTCGAGGTGGTGGCGTAGCGCGTCGAGCGTCTCGCGCAACTGCGGCGCGAGGACGGCTGGGTCGCTGAGGTCGACGCCCATCGGCAACGACCGGCGAAGCGCCGGGTCGTCCTGGGCTTTGGTCAGCACATGCCGGATGAGTTGGTAGCGCGAGAGGGCGTGGACACCGACGGTCAGGTGGATCGACAGCACGCCCAGCGCAGCCGCCGAGTGCAGGTAGCCCCGGGGCAGGTACAGCGCATCGCCCGGTTCGAGAACCGTGTCGATCAGGGGCGTCTCTTTCGCGCGGGCAGCGACCTCGTCGCGCCGTCGCTCCCACGGCTGGTCGCCGAGCGGGTCGGCAAGCACCGGCTCGTGGATTCGCCACGTCTTGCGCCCGGCGATCTGCAGCACGAAGACGTCGTGGACGTCGTAGTGCGCGGCAAAGCCCTGGTTCTGCGGCGGGGTGACGTATGCGTTCACCTGGACGGGATGCCCGATCTCGGCGGCAAGCGCCGAGGCGAACATGACGAGCGGCGGCCAGGTGCGATGCAGACCCTGCAGGACGAGCGTCGCGCCGGCGCCGATCTGGTCGAGCACCCGGTCGTCAGCTGCCTGATCAGCCGCACCGGCGCCGGCCCCACCGCCGCGCGTGTATCGCTTCGGCGAGACCAGGTCGCCGTCCTTCGCCATGCGCAGGAACGGGGTGCGCAACCCCCGACGCGAGATCAGCTCATCGACCGCGGCCTCGTCGAGGAGGTCGTCGAATCCGGTTTGCAGCTCGTCGCGGCGAGTCAGCAGTGGACGGCGGCCCCAACATTCCTCGGCGAACTGCTGCGGCGTGAGGGCGATGAGCCGGGCCAGCGGGTCGCCGGTGGGGTGGGTCGCCTGGTCGTGGTCCATTGCGACACTCCAGGCTCATTCGGCTGGCTGCAACATTCGAAAACGGGCCGAAACAGGTGGACGGGCCCGGCAACACTGCCGGGCCCTGTCGTGGCGAAGACACTCAGTCCTGTGTCGTGGCCCCGCCGTATGCCACCTTGAGCGGCGAATCGCGCAGAACGGATGACCCGCTTAGCTATCCGAGGCTTCCCCGCCGCTCCCGAGACGGTAGTCGCTGATCGGGCTGCTGTCAGTAGGTGATGCGCGATTAGTTGTTACTGAGCGCCGCCATCGGCTCCACCATCGGCTCCACCGTCGCCGCCCGCGTCGGCCGCGCCGCCATCGGCACCACCATCGGCGCCACCGTCTGCACCGCCGTCGCCGCCCGCACCGCCGTCAGCACCGCCGTCGCCGCCCGCACCGCCGTCAGCACCGCCGTCGCCGAAACCCGCTCCGCCGTCGCCGCCTGCGTCGGCCGCACCATCGGCGCCACCGTCAGCGTCGTTTGCGTCTGTATCCAGGCTCATGTCCGTCTCCTTGATCGAGGCGATTGTTCCGGCGGACAGCCCGCCGGAAGCACACGCTAGCGAGCCTGTCCCGCCGCGACCAGACCTCCCACGGCTGCGACGGCGCGACCCTGAATGGGGGCTGAAACACCCGGATTGTCTGGACCGATTTGGTATCTTCTGGGGTCGTCAACCACCATGGCAAGGTGGCCCATCGGAGAGCAGTCATCGTCGCCTGCTGCTTAATGATCACCGCCCTCGCAGCGTGTGGCGGTTCCGATTCGAAATCGAAGCACACGTCGGCGCCGTCAAGCTCGGCTACAGCAGCTGCACCGACCACCTGCAACGGCTACACCAAAGGCAAGGCCGGCGTCATCAATGTCTTCTGCGGCGGATCAGCGAAGGCCAGCGGCACGGTAGGCGGCACGTCGTTCACTCTCGACGGCGGTTCCTGCGTCGAGAGCCTCACATTCATGTCGATCAACGTCGGCGTACTCGTGGGCCCGGACTTCGCCGGCACGCCGCCGGACTACTTCGGCCTGGTCCTCAAGCCCTCGGCCGGGCCGTTCAGCGACGCCTCGGCGACGCTCGACGCGGTCGGCAGCCCGCACGCCGTAACCCTGTCGGGCACCCTCGACAACGATCTGAAGGGCGGCAAGTTCAACGGCGCCGACGGCAGCATCCAGGTATCCGGATCGTTTCGCTGCTAGCTTGCCGCGCTCTGCACCTCACCGCGCAGCCCGTCCGCTTCGGCTTCCCCCCGCTTCGCGCGATGCATCGCCACGATGCCGCCGCTGAGGTTGCGCCAATGGACGTCGACCCAACCCGCCGAAGCGAGCCGGCGCGCCAGCTCGAGCTGTGGTGACCAGTGGCGGATCGATTCGGCGAGATAGATGTACGCGTCCGGATTCGACGAGACCCGGCGGGCGATCGCCGGCATGGCGCGCATCAGGTAGTTCAAATAGATCTTGCGGAACGGCGCGAACGTCGGCCGACTGAATTCGCAGACCACCAGGCGCCCGCCCGGGCGCACGACACGCGCCATCTCGCGCAATGCCCGGTCGACGTCGGCGACGTTGCGCAGCCCGAACGAGATCGTCACAGCGTCGAACGACGCGTCCGCGAACGGCAGGTGCAGCGCGTCGCCCGCGACGAGGGGTACGTGCTGGCGATCGCGCTTCGCCCGGCCGGCCTGCAACATGCCGAGTGAGAAGTCGCAGCCGACGGCGAACGCGCCGGACGTCGCCAGTTCGACGGTCGACACGCCGGTGCCGGCGGCGAGGTCCAGGACCACCTCGCCCGGGACCAGTTCGAGTGACTGCCGGGTGCGGCGCCGCCACCGGTGGTCCTGCCCGAGCGACATGAGGGTATTCGTGAGGTCGTAGCGCCGCGCGACCCCATCGAACATCGCTGCGACGGCACGGGGCTGCTTGTCCAAAGCTGCGCGGCTCATCGTCGCGACATTGTGCCCTGAGCAAGCGATGCGATAACCCTGCACCCCTCATCCTGGCGTGACAGCAACAGGACACAACCAGGTGTCACCGGGCATTCATCCCCTCGCGAGTCGTCCTACCTTCAGCGCTCGCCCGCACGTCCTAGGTATGACAAGTCGCCGGGGCGGCCGGGGCCGCGGTGTGCGGCGGCGGGTGGATTCGCGAGCCGGATCGTTCCCGCGACGATGGCAGCCAGGCACGCGAGGTACCCGGCGACGAGCAGCACGCTGACCGGCACCCGCTCGTGGAGCAGGACGCTGCCAAGCACGACGGCCACGACCGGATCGGCCGCCTTGTTCGCGGGAAAGCTCGCCCCGAGCGCGCCGATCTGGAACGAGATCTGGGTGAGCGTGATGCCCATCGCCCCGATGACGAGCAGGCCGACCAATGGCACGAGGCCCTCCGCCTGCGTGAACCCGGACAGGCCGCTGTCGCGCCAGATCGTCGCGGTGGCGTTCAGCAACACGCCGACCAAGCCGAACCATGCGCCGGCGACTCCGCCGTAGACGCCCGCACGCACCGCGGCTCCGCGTCCCCGAACCGAGAGGCACAGCGTGACCCCCACGGTCAACGCCAGGACAATCGCGATGACGGCCGGACGCGTTTCCAGCGGCGAGCCCGTGCCCGGGTCGTCGATCAGGGCGAAGAAAGCAGCTAGGCCGCCGAGAATCCCCAGGCAGGCAACGTAATCGCCGCGCTGCGGCCGCGGCCCGCCGAGCGCCCAGCCCGCGATCAGCGACACCGGCAAGGCGATGACGAGCAGCGGTTGGATCACGACCACCGGCCCGGTAGAGAGCGCAATCACCTGCAGCACAAGGCCGATCGCGTCGCCGCCGATGGAGAGCAGCCACCGCGGATCGCGCAGTAGCCGCAGCAAGCCGACCGCGTCGGCCGAGCCCGTCCCGGTATGCGCGGCCGAATGCTGCACCGCTGTCGCCGCGCCGTACGCGATCGCGGCAGCGATCCCGCAGGGCACGGCGACGAGCAGGGACATACGACGACCGTAGAGGTCTTGGCCGCGATCAGCGTCAGCCAGCCAAGATCAGCTACGACGCACCCTCAGCGGTGTCGGCGATGGTGCCCGAACCCGCCCGCACCACCGTGATGGTGGCGTCCGGACGAGAACGAACCGAAGCGGGGATCCGCACCATGGCGTCCGAATCGCGCGAACGTCAGCCGGAATCTGGGTTGCAGGTTGCGGTTGACCGAAGCGCCCGGCATCGTGCGAGCGGCCGAGACGGGCCGCGCCACCGTCGAGGGATCACGATGCGACCGTGACTTCGCTGGATCGGCATGCCGGCCAGCCCTCGCGGCCGCGGGGTGCTCCGACCTGTGCAGAGCCGGACGGAACCACCACCAGTGCCACCAGAAGTGCGGCATTGCGCTCAACGCGGCATGAACGTCGGACCAGACTTCACCCAGCGTGGTGGCGCTGTCGACCTTGGCCTTCAGCGCGGTCAACGCCGCCTGCTCCTGCTGAATGGCTGATGTGATCTTGTCTTTCGCCGCGGCGCTGATCTTCGGGTCGGCCGCGACCTTTGCGCTGAGGTCGGCAAGCCACGCCGATCGGTTGCTGATGAAACGGTCGACCGACGCCTGCACGTCCGCTACGGACGCCTTGTGCTGCTGCGATGTTGCCGCTTCGGACGCGCCGGATCCGGGCGGGTGAGCGAGCGCCGGAGGCGCGCCCAGTCCCACGCACATCGCCGCGACTCCGGTGACAACGGCAATGCGTACAACATCCTTGGGGTTCACGGTTTCGACACTCCTCTTGGGTAGTCGGAACCGACCGGGCCCCCGAAAGCCGTTCCGCAGCCGGGGAAATCCCCGACCCGGAGCGTCACCGTCCGCCGGCGGTCACCCGAACGGACATACGGCCGTGCCAACACCTGGTTGGCAGTAGGCGGGAATGTCCCGCTTGCCGGCCGAACGTACGCGGACGGCCGTTCTCATACAGTGAGGTCATGGCCGGCGCACAGCCGAGACGTGCCGGGGCTAGCTCGCGGCGACGACCGGCAGTTCGCGCAACGCCGTCGAGGAGAAGTGCGAGTGCACCCGGGCATCAACCGGATCTTGTGACGGGTCCTCGTGCACGGCGATGTGGCGATACAACGTGTCGCGTTGCGCGGGTATGCGCCCGGCGCCGCGGATCAGCTCGATCAACTCGGTGCGGTTCGAGCGGTGTCGCGCGCCCGCGGACGAGACGACGTTCTCCTCGAGCATCACCGAGCCCAGATCGTCGGCGCCGAAGTGCAGCGTCAGCTGGCCGATGTCCTTGCCCGTGGTCAGCCAGGACCCCTGCAGATGGTTGATGTTGTCGAAGAACAGCCGGGCGGTGGCGATCATGCGCAGGTACTCGAGCGACGTCGCCTGGGTACGGCCCTTGAGGTGATTGTTCTCGGGCTGGTACGTCCAGGGGATGAACGAGCGAAAGCCGCCGGTGCGATCTTGTACGTCGCGAATCATGCGCAGATGCTCGATGCGCTCGGCATTCGTCTCCCCGGTGCCCATCATGAACGTCGCAGTGGACTCGACGCCGAGCCGGTGCGCGGTCTCCATCACCTCGAGCCAGACTTCGCCGGGCTCCTTCAGCGGCGCGATCGCTGCGCGCGGGCGCCGCACGAGGATCTCGGCGCCGGCCCCGGCGAACGAGTCGAGGCCCGCCGCGTGCAGGCGCGCGATCACCGTCTCGTAGTCAAGATCAGACGTGCGGGCGATATGGACGACCTCGGATCCGCCGAGCGAGTGGAGCACCAACTGCGGATAGTCACGCTTGATCGCGGCGAAGATCCGCTCGTACCACTCGATGCCGAGTTCGGGCGAGTGGCCGCCCTGCAACATGATCTGTGTAGCGCCGAGATCAACCGCCTCGCCACAACGGCGCAGGATCTCCTCGTTGGAGTGCGTCCAGCCCTCGGCGTGGTTGGGCGCCCGGTAGAACGCGCAGAACTTGCACGCCGTGAGGCAGACGTTCGTGTAGTTGATATTGCGATCGATGATGTAAGTGGCGATGTTGTCGGGATAGCGGCGTCGGCGCACTGCGTCGGCCGCCGCGCCGAGCCCGTGCAGCGGCGCGTCGGTGTAGAGCAGGAGCGCCTCGTCCGGCGAGATCCGGCCGCCGTCGGCGGCGTGAGCAAGCAGGGCTGAGATCGCGCGCGTCATTGCTCCAGCCTAGGGCCTGTCCCGTGGATCTTGGCCGCACCGCTCCTCATTCGTCAGTTGACACTTACGTTAGCGGTCACTAACGTTCGCACCTCGACAGCAACGAAGGGAGCATGGCCATGGGAGCACCAGTTGCCTGGTTCGAGGTAACCAGCAACGACCACGAGCGGGCGCAGAAGTTCTACGCCGAGCTGTTCGGTTGGACGGTGAACGCCGATCCGAACATGGGCGGCTACGGCATCGTCGACACCGGTGCCGGCGAGGGCGCCGTCGGCGGCGGCATCGGCCCGGCGGCCGACGCGTCGGATCCGACCGGCGTCAAGATCTACCTGCGCGTCGACGACCTCGAGACGTACCTCGCGCGCGCCGAGCAGCTCGGCGGCAAGCGCGTCGGCGAGCCGGTCGAATTGCCCGGTGATTTCGGCACGATCGCGATCTTCACCGACCCGGACGGCAACCAGGTAGGTCTCTGGAAGTGAGCGCCGAGCAGGTTACGCAGGTGGGCAGTTGGCCCGCAGGTGGGCAGTTGCAAGTGCCCACCTGCGGCGGAACTGCCCACCCGGGCTGATGCGGAGCGCGCTATGAGCACCGACGCCACCGACGAGGCGCTACGGGCGCTGGCCGAACCGCGCCGGCGCGCGATCTTGCAGCTCGTCGCGCACGACGAGCTGTCCGCCGGAGAGATCGCGGCAGCCTTCGACGTGACCCGGCCGGCCGTGAGCCAGCACCTGACCGTGCTCAAGAACGCCGGCCTGCTCGTCGAACGCCGGGACGGGACGCGCCGGATGTATCGGGCGGAGCCATCCGGCCTGCAGGCCCTGCGCGAGCTGCTCGACGACCTCTGGGCCTCGTCCCTGGACATCGCCCGCCGACTCGTAGAGGCTGACGCCGGACGCGAAGACGACCGCGAGGCAGGTGTCGGATGACGGTCACGCCAATGCGGCCCCCGATCCGCCAGGCCACGACGGTACGCAGCAGCGCCCAGCACACCTTCGACATCTTCGTCCGCAAGCTCGACCAGTGGTGGCCACTGCAGACGCACTCGCAGGGCCAGCACGAGGTTGTAGGTGTCACCTTCGAAGAGCGAGTCGGCGGGCGGGTCTACGAGACCTGGGCGGACGGGCAGACGCGTACCTGGGGAACGCTTCTTGCCTGGGAGCCACCGACTCGTTTCGTCCTGACGTGGGACATCATGGCGCCGGCCGTCACCGAGGTGGAGTTGACGTTTCGCCCGCTCGGGCCGTCGCTGACCCGGGTGCAGGTCGAGCATCGCGGATGGGAGCAACTCAGCGGCACCGACCTCGAGGCGCTCGGTGCGAAGCGCGGCAGCTACGACGTCGGCTGGGCGATGATCTTGCGCCGGTTCGCCGAGTCGATGTCAGACCGCACGTCCTGACCGATTGTGCAACCCAGGGCGTCCCTACGACGCCGAGAGTTGCACGATCGGGTCAGTTCGGTGCGGGCGTCCAGATGTAGGGCGTCGTGGTCGTCACCTTGACGAAGCCGAGGCGTTCGAGGATGGGCCGGCTGTTGTCGGATGCGTCCACCTGCAGGTACTTGACGCCGCGCTCGGCGGCGAGCTGGGCGCGGCGGGCAACCAGCGCGCGGTAGATTCCACGCCCGCGCCAGGCGGCCAGGGTCGAACCGCCCCAGAGGCCCGCGAACTCGGTGCCCGGGTTGTAGGCGAGCCATGCCGCGCTGACGACGACTCCGTCGGCCTCCGCGACGAGCACGGTCAGGATGTCGGGATCGGCGGCAGCGCGACTGGCGAGGTCGTCGGCCAACCACGACCAGTCCTCGCCCCAGACCTCGGACTCCATGGCCGCAACCCGCGCGAAGTCGGCGGGCTTGTCGACTTCGCGCAGCGTCACGCCGCCGGGCAGCGCCGGCTCGCGCGCCAACATCGCGGTCTCGCCGATGACTACGGACTCGGCGTCCTCGGGCACGAACCCGTGTGCGCGCAGGCGATCGATGAGGTCGGCCGGTTCGTCGTGCGAATGCGTCTTCCACTCGAACGACTCGTTGCGCGCGGCGAAGAAGTCGCGAGTGCGAGCAATGACGGCATCGAGGTTGGCACCACGCAAACCACCCAGGTCGCGATAGTTCACGAAGCCGCGATGCATCCCGGTGCAGCGCAGCAACGGACCGTCCCACTCGCAGCTGACTCCTGCGGGCAGGCGGGTGGCCAGGGCGGTGCGTACTTGCGAGTCGTAGGCAGCAAGAAGCGCCTCTCGGGTTGTCACGAGCGACAGCGTGCCGTCTGCGGCCAGTGCGCGACAGCGAATTCTTAGGGCTCAGACGTCCGCGAACTCGGGCGTGACTGCGGCCGGAACGGCACCGGCCGCGGCGGCGCGGGCGGCGAACTCGATCAGCCCCGCGACCTGACGCCCACCGAGGGAGAAGTCCAGCGTGCGGAAGTACTGCGCGAGCGTTGCCGAGTCGAACGGTTCCCACCGGGCCGCCTGGGTGGCGACCTCGTCGACGTGCGCCAGGGCCTCGTCGCGGCTGTTGACGAACGCGGCGTGGACGTCCTTGACCAGACCCGGATTGGCGCGCGCGTAGTCACGCCGGGCGGCCCAGACGGCGAACACCATCGGCAGTCCGGTCCAGTCGCGCCACACGGTGCCGAGGTCATAGACGTCAAGGCCGCGACGCGGCGCGTCGTACGTGGCGCGCAAAGCGGCGTCGCCGATCAGCACCGCGGCGTCGGCCTCCAGCAACATCGCGGTGAGGTCGGGCGGGCAGTCGAAGTAGTCCGGTTCGGCGCCGTGGACCTGCGCGAGCCACATGCGCGCCAGCAGCACCGAGGTCCGTGATGTGGAGCCGAGAGCGACGCGCCGCAGTTGCGAAAGCGGCGTTTGAGACACCAGATTCACCGACAGCACCGGCCCGTCCGAGCCGACGGCAAGATCGGGAAGCAGCACCAGGTCGGCGGAATGGCGCAGGTACTCGACGAGCGAGATCGGCCCGATGTCGAGTTCTCCGCGCACCAGCGCGTCGTTGAGTCGATCGGGGGTGTCCTTGGTCAACTCGACGTCGAGCAACGCTCCCGACCGACCGAGGCCCCAGTAGATCGGCAAGCAATTGAGGAACTGGATGTGACCGACCCTCGGTCGCGCGGTATCCGGCACGCTTAGACGCTACGCCAGCACCGCCCGTGGCTGGCTCAAGGTCGTTTCCTCCAGGCCGGGCCGGCCGCTAGATTCGGCGGTCGTGTCCGACAATCCCGCGCTCGCCCCCGTACGGCGGCTCGACGCGCGGAGTTTCGTCGATGCGGTCAACGAGTCGGGTCGCGCGCGGACGCGGTCTTCCGGTGCCGCGCTACGACCTGATCGCCGAGGTGCCCGGTGCTGTGGCGATCGTGCAGGAGCGGCTACCGGGCCATTGACCCGATCGTGCCGACCCAGGCGTCGTGGCGGCCACGGTCGAGATGATCGACCGATGCCGCGACCTGCTGGTCGACCGGCGGGACGTCCCGCCACCCAACCTCACCTTCTGGGCGGCGATGAGCCTGCGTCAGGTGGACTGGGTGATCCGCCACTTCGGCCCCGCGGAGGTCGAGCGGGAGCTGTCACTGGCCGAGACAAGGATGCCGCTCTGACGGGTCACCCGGGTCCGGGAAGGCCGACAAGACGGTGCCCGAGGCCAGTGGTTGGCTCGGTCGCGTTCAGCTCGCGGCGGTCGCGGGTGCGCCACTCGGCGTCGAGGCGGAACCCGCCTCCGGGGTAGCGGGGGAACACGTGCAGGTGCATGAGGAATACCTCCTGGAAGGCCGCCTCGCCGTCGGAGAGGAACAGGTTGAGGTCTCACACTCGCCGGGCATGGGTAGGGTCGCGAGCATGTCGGACGACCTTGAACTGGCCGCTTCGCTGGTGCGCGAAGCGGGCGTCCTGGCCGGCGAGATGCTCCGTGCGGGGCTGCAGGTGAAGCACAAGACGTCCGTTTCCGACGTCGTGTCCGCAGCAGACCAGGCCGCCGAGGAGCTGATCGTCTCCCGCTTGCGCATCGAGCGTCCCGGCGACGGGCTCGTGGGCGAGGAGGGCACGAACGAACCCGGCGCCCGCACCTGGTTCATCGACCCGGTCGACGGCACGTACAACTTCCTGTCCGGGCTGCCGTTCTGGTGCTCAGCCGTCGCCCTGGTCGAGTCGGTCGAATCGGTCGAATCGGCTGACGCGGAGGGCCCGGTGCTCGGCGCGATCTACCACCCGGCGAGCGACGAGTTGTGGCTGGGCGGGCGCGACCATCCGGCCACCCGCAACGGCGACCCGGTCGCGCGCCTGGAGAACAGAGCGCTGAGTCAGGTGTCCTTGGCGAGCTACCTGCATCCGGACACACTGCCCGACGACGAAGTGCGCCTGCCACTGCTGCGCGCACTGCGCGGTGCGGCGACCGTGCGGATGCTCGGCTCGGGTTCGATCGAGCTCGCCTCGGTCGCCGCCGGCCGGCTGGGCGCCTGGGTGCAGTACGACTGCGCCGACTGGGACTGGCTGCCGGGTGCCGCGCTCGTCCATGCTGCGGGCGGGGCGACGAACGTCGTTTCGCTCGGCGCGCGACGCTGGCACATCGCCGGATCGCGCCAGGTGGTCGACGAGATCACCGCCCTGATCAGCTGAAGAATCCTGCCAGCGTCCGGACGAACGCGCTCGGGTCGTCCAGCCACGGGTAATGGCCGGCCCCGGGCTGCACGACCACTTTGGCCTTCGGGAAGAGCGCAGCCAGTGCCTCGCCCTCCTTGCGGGTGGGTGAGGTGTCGAGGCCGCCGATCAGCACGAGCACATCGGCGGGCACGTTCGCCAGGGCAGCTGACGTGGTCGCCGGATCGAGGGAACCCTCGGCGTGGTAGATCGCGGCTGCCTCCGGCGTCAGTTCGTCCGGCGTGGCGGCAGCGTGCGCCTGCGCGGCGGCGTCCCAGCGGCCGTAGAAGAACGGCATGGCCGCGGCCCGGTTCTCCGGCGAGTCGTCGCCGTCATTCCACGCGTTGATCGCTGCGTAGGCGGTGTCGTACCACGGCTCAACCTCGCGTTCGCGCAGCGCGACGAGCCATTCGTCGTCGGGTTGATCGATGCCCACGGCGAGGCTTCCCGGTGTGATGAGCGCGAGCTTGCCCAGCCGGTCGGGGTGGGTGGCCGCGTAGATCTCGGCGAGGTTCGCCCCGGCTGAATGCGCGATGACGTCGAGGCGTTCGGCCCGCAGGTGCTCGCGCAGGGCTTCAAGATCGTTGACGATGTGGTCGACGCGCCGGTGCGGCAATTCGAGCAGGACGAGCTCGCGGTGGGCATCGAGTCCGCCGAGGTCGCCCAGGTAACGCGTTGCGCGCAGCGGCCCGCCGGGCAGGACGACGACCGGATCGCCGTCGCCCAGCACGTGGCACGTCAACTCAAGACCGTCATAGCTGGTGAAGGTGGGCACCCCGTCAGGTTAAAGGTGCCGCCACACGGAGGGGGTGGCTCGGCTGAGCGTGGCTACCAGCGCCAGGCTCGGCGGTACCGGACCCGCCCGCCCAAACCGCGGCTCGCAAGTATCGGCAGCACCACGAAGACGAGGACTGCGCCGAGGATGATGAACGGCAACGCGACGAGGAACACCAGGGCGGCCAGCACCAGCATCGTGATGCGTACGAGCGTGGAGTCGCCGGCGTAGCGCCGCACCACGCGCTCGGCGAAGACGCTCGGCCGCTGGCGGCCCGCCTTCGGCCACGCAGTCGGTGGCGGCGCGCCAAACGGATGCGGGGCGGGCAGATCGGTGAACAGCTCGTCGAGCCCCTCACGGGTGCGGGCGACGCTGGCCTGGCCCACCCGCTGGCCATACTCGTCCGGATCGAGGCGTCCGGCCGACATGTGCTCGTCGAGAGCCGAAATCGCGGCTGCTCGCTCGTCGTTGCCGATGCGGATACCCGGAGGGAACGGCGCAGTCATGCCCATCATTTTGCGCCCGTCCCGAACTCAGCGCCCAGTGTGATTTGTCAGAGCACAGTGCTTACTCATCGTCGCCGCGCAGCTTCGCGTCCAGTTCGGCCTGCCGGGCCCGGCGAGCGTTCATGCGCTGCTCGAGCACCGCGGCGAAGGCCGCGCGCGGCTTGGCCAGCAGGACGAACGACAGCGGCACCGAGAGCACCAGCGCGATGATGGCGCCGAGGAACCCCTTGACGCCGACAAGCCAGAGCAGCCCGAACAGTGCGAAGAACAGCCCGAAGCGCAAGACGGTGTACAGCCACATCGCGCTCATCGAGCGCCCGAACGACGGTTGCTCGGTCACCTCAGCCCCCTCACTGTTGCCCTGCCGAGTTGTCATGCCTTCGGCGTCCGCTCGCGCGGGCGAGGCATGACAACTCGCAAAATCACCCGGATCACGCCCAGACGGCCTGCGGCTCGGCTCGGCGCTCGGCCAGCGGCACCGGCGCGTCGTACTCGCGCACGATCTCGTAACGCGTGTTGCGCTCCGTCGGGGTGAAGCCGGCGTCGCGGATGAGGTTCAGGAGATCGTCGCGGGTCAGCTTGTCCGGGGTGCCGAACCCGTCGGCGTCGTGCGTGATCTTGTACTCGACGACTGAGCCGTCCATGTCGTCGGCGCCGTAGTTCAGCGCGAGCTGCGAGGTCGAAAGGCCGTGCATCACCCAGAACACCTTGACGTGATCGAAGTTGTCGAGCATCAGACGGGAGACGGCGAACGTCTTGAGCACATCCGCGGGCTGGGCCATGGGCAGGTGCGAGAGCCGGTTGTTGTCGTTGTGGAACCGCAGCGGGATGAAGACCACAAAGCCGCCCGTCTCGTCCTGCAACTCACGCAGGCGCATGACGTGGTCGACGCGGTGACGCGGCTCCTCGATGTGGCCGTAGAGCATGGTGGCCGGCGTGCGCAGGCCCTTGCCATGGGCCACGCGGTGGATGCGCGACCAGTCCTCCCAGTGCGTCTTGTGATCGACGATCTGCTTGCGCACGTCCCAGTCGAAGATCTCGGCGCCGCCGCCGGTGAGTGATTCGAGGCCGGCGTCGATGAGCTCGTCGAGGATCGCGTCGGCCGACAGGCCGGAGATCTCTTCGAAGAAGTGGATCTCGGTGGCGGTGAAGCACTTGAGCGCGACGCCCGGCAGCGCGGCCTTGAGCTCGCGCAGCACGCGCGGGTAGTACTTCCACGGCAGCGTCGGGTGCAGGCCGTTGACGATGTGCAGTTCGGTGATGCCGTCGTCCTTCATAGCCAACGCCTTCTCGACGGCCTCCTCGACGCGCATGGTGTACGCGTCGGCCTGGCCGGGCTTGCGCTGGAAGCTGCAGTACGCGCAGGACGCGGTGCAGACGTTCGTCAGGTTCAGATGCCGGTTGACGTTGAAGTAGGTGACATTGCCGTTCTTGGCGGTGCGGACACCGTGGGCGAGGCCGCCGAGCCAGGCGAGATCGTCCGACTCGTAGAGGTCGACGCCGTCGTCGTAGGACAGGCGCTTCCCGGCCTCGATCTTGTCGGTCAGTTCGGCCTTGCGGGATTCGGTCAACGGCATGCGTCGAGGGTACGTGCGCGTCCGACGACTTCCGTTGAGTGGTGCGTTTGGGCTCGAGTGGTGAGTTATAACGCACCACTCGAGCCCGAAACGCACCACTCGAGACCGAAATGCACCACTCAACGGAATCTGGGCGGCTTCCGGCTGACTCTGGCAGCCGCCTGAGACGGCGCCCGCAAACTAGTTGACGACGATAACTTAGGCTCGTTAACTTAGCCGGATTCGCGATCTTCGACCCAGGGAGCTTTCCGTGCTGACTCGGCTCGCCCTCCTCGGTATCCGGGCACCGCGGCGCGTACTCGCCACTGCCGGGCTGATCTTCGTCGCCGCCTTCGTGCTCGGGGCTCCGGTGGCCAAGCACCTGTCGGCCGGCGGGTTCTCCGACCCGCACGCCCCGTCGAGCAAGGCGAAAGACCTGCTCGCATCCCGATTCGACGCCGGCGACCCGAACCTGGTCTTCCAGGTGACCAGCAGCGCGGGTGTCGACAGCAGCGCGGCCCGAGCAGCGGGCGCGCGGATCGTCGACACACTTGCAAGCGACCGCGACGTCAGCCAGATCCAGTCCTACTGGACCTCGCCGGCCCAGGCCACGGGCGGATTGCGCAGCAACGACGGGCGCAGCGCGCTGGTCGTCGCACGCGTGGCCGGCGACGACGACCAGGCGCCGAAACGAGCAGGCAAGCTCGCCGACGCGCTCACCAGCCACAGCGGCGATGCGGTTCAGATACGGGCCGGCGGTATCGCGATGGGCTACCACCAGGTCAACGAGCAGAGCCGCAAGGACCTCGCGATGGCCGAGGCGATCGCCGTTCCGCTCACCACGGTGGTCCTGATCTGGGTATTCGGCAGCATGATCGCGGCGCTCCTGCCACTGGCGGTCGGACTCTTCTCGATCATCAGCACCATGGCCGCGTTGCGCGGACTGTCCCTGGGCACCGACGTCTCGATATACGCGCTCAATCTCACCACCGCGCTCGGCTTGGCGCTCGCCATCGACTACAGCCTGTTCATCGTGAGCCGCTACCGCGAGGAGATCCGCGCGGGAAGGAGCTCGGACGAAGCGGTGATCCGAACGGTACAGACCGCCGGGCGCACGGTGCTGTTCTCCGCGCTGACGGTTGCCCTGGCCCTGGCCGCGCTTCTCGTGTTCCCGCAGTACTTCCTGCGCTCGTTCGCGTACGCAGGCATCGCCGTGGTGGCGCTTGCGGCCGCGGCGGCGTTGCTGCTGCTGCCCGCGCTGCTCACCTTGCTCGGCAACCGGGTGAATTCGCTGGACGTGCGCGTGCCGGTGCGCCGCTGGCTGCGTCGTCCGCCGCCTACGGTCGTCGAACCCGAGCAGAGCTTCTGGTACCGCATCGCGCGGACGGTGATGCGGCGGGCCTTGCCGATCGGGCTCGCCGTCACGGCATTGCTGGTCGTGCTCGGTTCGCCATTCCTCGGCGCCCGGTTCGGCTACCCCGACGATCGCGTGCTGCAGACATCGGCATCGAGCCGTCAGGTCGGCGACTCGGTGCGCTCGGACTTCGCCCAGAACGCGACCGGCACCATCACGGTTGTCGCAGCCGACATCTCGCAATCCCCCGACGCTATCGGCTCATACGCCACCCGTCTGTCCACTGTGGACGGTGTCACGGCGGTCACCTCGTCCACGGGAACTTACGTCCACGGTGACCGGGTGGCGCCGCCGTCCGGAGCCCCGATGACCTCGGGCAACAGCGCGTACCTCAAGGTGGGCACGACCATTGACCCTTATTCGCGTCAGGGGGCGCACTTCGTCGGCGAAATCAAGGCGACGCCTGCGCCGTGGCCGGTGATGCTGACCGGGCTCGCCGCCGAGAACGTCGACAGCCTGAACTCGCTGGGCGCCAAGCTGCCCTTGGCGCTCGGCGGCATCGTGCTCGCGACCTTCGCGATCCTGTTCCTGTTCACGGGAAGTCTGGTGCTGCCGCTCAAGGCGCTGGTGCTCAACACGCTGTCCTTGTCGGCGACGTTCGGGGCGATGGTGTGGATCTTCCAGGACGGCCACCTCAACGTGTTCGGCGCCGGCATCACCGGTTATCTCGTGCCGACCATGCCGATCCTCATGTTCTGCCTGGCGTTCGGGATGTCCATGGACTACGAGGTCTTCCTGCTCTCCCGCATTCGCGAGGAATGGCTGAGTTCCGGACGCACCACGGCCGACAACACCCGCGCGGTGGGGCTCGGGCTGGCCCGTACCGGCCGCCTGGTCACCGCGGCGGCCCTGCTGATGGCGATCGTGTTCGCGACGATGACCACGTCGAAGGTGTCGTTCATGCAGATGTTCGGCACCGGGCTCACCCTCGCGGTTCTCATGGACGCGACGCTCGTACGCGGGGTGCTCGTCCCCGCGTTCATGCGACTGGCCGGACGGGCCAACTGGTGGGCGCCCGCGCCGCTGGCCCGATGGCACGAGCGACGAGGGATTCGCGAGTCGGACGTGCCAGTCGAGCAGGAGCGAGCAATGATCGACGCGTGACGCTGAAACCCACTGCTCGCCGGCACCGCTCCCCCAAGGGCTCCGGCGAGCAGCTGCGGGGCGAGATAATCGCCGCCGCCCGCGAGTGCCTGACCGAACTCGGCAGCGCGGACGCGGTGTCGATCCGGGCCGTCGCCGCCCACGTCGGCGTCACCCCGCCGTCGATATACCTGCACTTCGCCGACAAGGACGCCCTGCTCGACGCGGTGGCGGCCGACCTGTTCACCGACATCGGTGAGGCGATCCGGCAGGCGGGCGAGGGCGTCGAGCACCCGCTGGAGCGGCTGCGCCGGCAGGGCCTGGCGTGCGTGCGCTTCGCGCGGGCCAACCCGGAGTGCTACCGGCTCGTGACGATGAACTTCCGGACCGAGGCCGGCGACGTCGACGAGGTGCTCGGCACATCGGCGTTCCTGTACATCCACGCGACGGTCCTCGATTGCATGGACGCCGGCATCTTCGCCCGCGGCGACCCGCTGCCGCTCGTCCTCGAACTGTGGGCCGCGGCGCACGGCATTGCGTCGCTGTTCGTCGCGAAACCGTTCCTGCCCTGGGGTGACCTCGAGGTGGTCGCCGACCGGGTACTGCGCGCCGCGGCCATCGGCCATGCGGTCATGGACCTCACCGGCGACCCCGACGCCGAGCAGTTCAGCGCATGGCTCGCGAAGGCTCACCCGGCGGGCTGAACGCGTCCCTCGAACTTGGTCGACAGCACCACGGTCGTGCGCGTTCGAGCCACCCCGCGGATGCTGTTCAGCGTCCCGATCATCTGCTCGAGCGCGCCGACGTCGGCGACGCGCACCTTGACGACGTAGGACTCCTCACCGGCGACGAACCAGCAGTCCTCGACCTCGGGCACCTTCCCGAGCTCGCTGGACACGACATCGGGGTTCGCCTTGTCAGAGAGGAACAGCCCGATCAGGGCGCTCATGGAGTAGCCGAGCGACTCGGGCGCGACCGCCGCGTGATAGCCGCTGATCACGCCGGCGGCTTCGAGCTTGCCCACTCGCTCGTGGACGGCAGGTGCGGACAGCCCGACCACGCGGGCCAGTTCGGCATATGTCGCGCGGCCATTGGCGCGCAGGGCGTCGAGTAGCTGCCGATCAACGGAATCCACGTAGTCAGTCTGACCCGGACGGATGGCCGGCCGTCAAATCGGCCGCGGATCGAGCGGCGGATCGATCTGCAGCTCGAGCCGCGCCGAGTTCACCCGTCCACCGGACGATCAGGTCGTGCTCGATGCCGAGGACGTCGAGCACCTTCGCGGCGACGAAGTCGACGAGTTGCTGCACCGACGCCGGTGCGCCGTAGAAGCCGGGGCTCGCCGGTAGTACCACCGCGCCCGCATCGTGCAGCGCGAGCATGTGCTGCAACGTCGAGCGGCTGTAGGGCGCCTCGCGCGGCACGACGACGAGCGGACGCCGCTCCTTGAGCGTGACCTCGGCGGCGCGTTGCAGCAGGTCCTTGGACAGCCCGATCGCTATGCCGGCAAGCGACGCCGTCGAGGCGGGCACGACGACCATGCCCCTCGCCCGGTAGGAGCCCGAAGCCGGGCCGGCCGCGAGGTCAGCCGCGCTCCAGTACCCGACACCGGACGGCTCGCGCCCGAGCCACGCGGCGAGATCGTCGCGCCAGTGCGCGTCGCGAAAGGCCAGCCCGGTCTCGTCCAGCAAGGTCAGCCGCGCCGCGCGGGAGATGACCAGGTCGACCGGCAGGCCGGCGTCGAGCAGGCCGCACAGCACAGCCCGCGCGTAAGGCGTGCCCGATGCCCCGGACACCCCCACAATCCACGGCGCGCGGCTGCTCATGAGCCGCCGCCCTTTTCGTTGAGTGGTGCGTTTGGGCTTGAGTGGTGCGTTACAACGCACCACTCAAGCGATAACTCACCACTCAACTGAGGTGACGAGAGCAGACCGCGTCTCATGCGCCCAGCCCTTGGACGATCAGGTCGGCCAGAGCGAACCCGAACAGTCCGATGCCGATGACGCCGTTGGCGGTGAAGAACGCGCGGTTCACCCGGCTCAGGTCGTCGGCGCGGACGATGCGGTGCTCGTAGGCGAGGACGACCGCGGTGAGCGCCAGGCCCGTCCACCACAACCAGCCAAGACCTGCGGCGGCACCGAACCATGCGAAGCAGGCGAACGTGCCGACGTGCACGATCGCGGACGCGCGCAAGGCGGCCGGAATGCCGAACCGTGCCGGGAACGAGCGCGAGCCGATGCGCCGGTCGACCTCGGCGTCCTGGCAGGAGTAGATGAGATCGAAGCCGCCGATCCACGTGCCGACCGCGAGGCCCAAGGCGAACGAGGCCCAGCTCAGCTGCCCGGTGACGGCGAGCCACGCCCCGACCGGTGCCACCATCTGCGCAAGCGCAAGCAGCACCTGCGGAAAGTCGGTGAACCGCTTGCCGTACGAGTAGAGGACGAGCAGCCCGACCGCGACCGGCGCCAGCACCAGGCACAGCCACGACAGCGCAGCCGCCGAGGCCAGGAACACCACCAGGGCGACGACAGTGCCCGTCCACGCCGAACGCACCGACATCTCGCCGGTGACCAGTTCGCGCTTGGCGGTACGGGGGTTCAGCGCATCGAAGCCGCGGTCGAGGATGCGGTTGGCGCTCATCGCCACCGTCCGAGCCGACACCATGGCGACCGTGATGAGCACCAGCTCCCACCAGTGCACCGAGCGGCTCTCACTCCACATCGCCGTCAGCGCCGCGATGTAGGCGAACGGCAGGGCGAATACCGAGTGCTCGATCATGACCAGCCGGAAGAACTTCCTTACGCCACCCGTAGGACCGGCCTTCACGCCTGGGCCGGGCGATTGCTCAACCTCATCGCGAACGGGGTCGGTCATCGGCTGTCGCCGCGGCCGATGCCGTACTCGCTCCAGCGGCGCGTAACCCGGGCGGTCGTCGCCTCGTCGAGCACGCACTCGGCCGGCCAGCCGCGGCGGTAGCCCTCGCTCGGCAGTTTGCGCGTGGCGTCCACCCCGAGTTTGCCGCCGAAGAACTGCTCGTAGGACGAGTGGTCGAGGTGGTCGACCGGGCCGACGGTGTGCTGCACGTCGTGGGCGTAGTCGACGTTGCCGAACGCGCGCCACGCGACCTCGGCGTAGTCGTGCACATCGCAGTCGGCGTCGACCACGACGATCAGCTTCGACAACGACATCAGGCCCGCGCCCCAGATCGCGTTCATCACCTTCTGCGCGTGCTTCGGGAAACGCTTGTCGATCGACACGATCACACAGTTGTGGAAGACGCCTGCCTCGGGCAGGTCGTAGTCGACGATCTCGGGAATCGTCAATCGCAGCAAGGGAAGGAAGATGCGTTCGGTCGCCTTGCCGATCGGGCCGTCCTCCTGGGGCGGGCGGCCCACGATGATCGACTGGTAGACGGCGTCGGACCGCATCGTCATCGTCTCGACCCGCATGAACGGGAACGGCTCGACCGGCGTGTAGAAACCGGTGTGGTCGCCGAACGGCCCCTCGGGCAGGCGCTCGCCAGGCGTCACCCATCCTTCGAGGACGACCTGCGCCGCAGCGGGCACCTGTAGCGGAACGGACAGGCAGTCGACGAGTTCGACGCGTTCGCGCCGCACGAAGCCGGCAAACAGGTACTCGTCGATGTCGGCGGGCAGCGGCGCGCTCGCCGCGTACGTGACCGCGGGCGGGCAGCCGAACGCGATCGCCACCGGCAGCCGCTCGCCGAGCCGCTCGGCGATCGCGGCGTGCGAGGTGGAGTCCTTGTGGATCTGCCAGTGCAGCCCGACCGTGCGCTGGTCGTGCATCTGCAGGCGGTACATGCCCAGATTTCGCGCGCCCGTCTCGGGATGCTTCGTATGGGTCAGACCCAGATTGAGGAACACCCCGCCGTCGTCGGGCCATGCCTTGATGCCGGGCAGGATGGCGAGATCAACCTCGTCGTCCTTGTAGACCATCTCCTGCACCGGGGCGACCTTCACCCGCCGCGGTGGGGCAGCGCGCAGCTGGGCCGCCTTGCCCAGCGCGTCGCGCAGCCCGCCGATGCCGCGGGGCAACTCGGGCTTGAGGAGTTCGCCGATGCGCTCGCCGATCTCGTCCAGATGATCGACGCCGAGTGCGCGCGCCATGCGCCGCTGCGTACCGAAGACGTTGATCGCGAGCGGGAGCCGCCCGCGGGTGGGGTTCTCGAACAGCAGGGCGGGGCCCTGCTCGCGTACGGCTCGCTGCACTATGCCGGTCACCTCGAGGTGGGGGTCGACGGGTACGCGCACCCGCGCGAGATCGCCATCACGCTCGAGCGCGGCCAGAAAATCCTGCAAATCCGTGAATCCCACCCCGTCAGTATCGGCCTAAGGCTCTCCCGGCTGTGGAGGCATACGCTGGACGCATGTTCATCCGGCTCGGCGGCGTATTCACCCTGATCGCGGTTCTTGCATGGTTGTACGCAATCTTCGACGCTCTCACCGCGCCGGCTGAGCGCATCCGCACCCTGCCCAAGGCGATCTGGCTGATCATCGTCCTGCTGCTGCTCGACATCGGCGCCATCGCCTGGTTCATCTGGGGCCGGCCACGCGCATCGGTGAACGTGCGCGCTCCGCGGTCTCCCTTCGGCTGGCAGGGCCACTCCGGCTCGTCCGCGGGTCCGTCGCGACGATCGATCGCGCCGGACGACGACCCCGAGTTCCTGCGCCGGCTCAATGACGACATCCGTCGCGACCGTCCCGACGGCGACGAACCGCAGCGCTAGCACCTCGATGCCGCAGGTGCTGCTGGTCGAGGATGACGCGGCGATACGCGTTGCCCTGACCCGCTCCCTGCACGATCACGGGCACGTCGTCACAAGCGTGGGCTCGGGTATGCCGGCGCTGACGGCCGCGGTCGAACAGCGCCCGGACGTCGTCCTGCTCGATCTGGGGCTTCCCGACATCGACGGCGCGGACGTGCTCTCGATGCTGCGCGCCGTCAGCGATGTCCCGGTGATCATCGCGACGGCGCGAGACGACGAGGCCGATGTGGTGCGACTGCTCAACCTCGGCGCGGACGACTACGTGATCAAGCCGTTCACGGCGGCACAGCTGAACGCGCGGATCGGGGCGGTGCTGCGCCGCTCCGGTCGTGCCGAGGAAGAGGATCCGACGATCGTGTTGGGCGGGCTGCATATCGACACCCGCAGCCGCGAGGTCAGCCTCGACAACCAGCCGGTCGAACTTGCCCGCAAGGAGTTCGACCTACTGCTCGCCCTCGCCCGCCACCCCGGCGAGGTCGTCACGAAACGCGATCTGCTCGCCGAGGTCTGGCAGCTCGCCTGGGGCGGCTCGGACCGCACAGTCGACGTGCACCTGTCGTGGCTGCGTCGCAAGCTCGGCGAATCGGCCAAGCATCCGCGGTACCTGCACAGCGTCCGTGGGGTCGGCGTGCGGCTCGCGGCGCCCGAGGCCTGAATGCGACGCCGGATCCTGTTGCTCGTCACCGGCATCACCGTCCTCGTGGTGTTGGCTTTCGCGGTGCCGGTGGCGCTGATGGTGCGCTCGGCGGTGGAGCAGCGCGGCGAGCGTTCGATCCGCGATCAGGCTCAGTCCGTCGCGCAATTCCTCGGTACCGGCACCCCGACCACGAGCACGATCACGACCTATCTGGACAAGCTCCAGCAAGACGACAATCGCAGCACGTCGGTGCAGATGCCCGACGGGACCGTCCTCGGCACCGAGCGAGAGGGCGACAACGCCGGCCCGCGTCCGTCCGACGAGGGTGCGGGAAATCCCGCGGAGACGTCCGGCGAAGGAACCGGCCCCGTTCGCGGACCGCCGCCCAACAACGCCCAGTTGCGCAACGTGCCAGGCGGCAAGGTCGCCGAGCTCTTCACGCGCATCCCGACTGGCACCTATCGGATCAGCGTGTTCGCGTCCACCAATTCGCTCAACAACGGCGTCGGACGCTGGTACGCGCTGATCGCGGCGGGCAGCGTCGGGCTGCTCCTGATCGGGGTGATCGGCGGGGAGTTGCTGACCCGGCGAATCGTTGCGCCGCTGGTGCGTACCGCGCAGACGGCCCGGCGGCTCAGCACCGGCGACGTCACGGCGCGGGCGCCCACGTCGGGCCCGCGCGAGATCGCCGAGGTCGGATCGGCGCTGAACCTGCTCGCCGATCGCATCGACGAACTCATCGCCGAAGAGCGCGAGACCGTCGCCGACATGTCGCACCGCATGCGTACGCCGTTGACGGCCCTTCGTCTGGACGCCGAAGGGCTACGCGACGCCGATGAGGCCGAGCGGATCGGAGCGCACGTCACGTCGCTGGAGCGCACCCTGACCGCCGTGATCCGCGCTGCCCGCCGGCCCCAACGTGAAGGGCTGCTGCCCTCGGCCGACGCGACGTCAGTCGTCGCATCGCGGGTCAGCTTCTGGTCGGCGCTGGCCGACGATCAGGAGCGACACCGCGAGATCTCGCTGCCGGACTCTCCGCTTCCGGTGCGAGCATCGGCCGAAGACCTGGCGGCGGCGGTCGATGCCCTGCTGGAGAACGTCATTGCGCATACCCCGGAGGGCACGCCGTTCGCGGTGACCCTGGCCGCGTCGGAGAGCGGAGCAACCCTCGTCGTAAGCGACGAAGGCCCCGGATTGCCCGAAGGCGCCGGCGAGCGCGGCCGTAGCGACCGCGGCTCAAGCGGGTTGGGCCTCGACATCGCCCGGCAATGCGCCGAAACGTCGGGTGGCTCCCTGCGCGTGGGACGCTCGCCGTCGGGCGGGGCGCAGATCACGCTGGAGCTGGGCCCGCCGTAGCCGACCGATTGCAGCGCGTTTCGGGCGCTGCCGTGGGCGCCGGGTTCGGGGTCGCACCTCAGCGGGTTCCTAAGCCGCCTTAGGACGGGCTTGATCTTGCGGTGACGCGGGGCTGATGGTCCTGACGCGACAGTCGACCCATGACGACACAACCTCCGACCAGGCGCCTGCTGAACCGCGCCGGTCTTGCCGCCTTTGGGATCGGCTCAGCCGGCGTCGCGCTCACCGCAACGCTCGTCTCGGCGGTCGGACACTCCGCTGCGCAGCCGGCAGGCACGACCACGACCACCACCACGACGTCGAACAATTCGACCACGAGCACCCCGACGAGCAGCACACCGACAAGCGCCGCCACGTCGTCCAGCAACAACAGCGGGCTCAGCGCAGGTAGCCAGAGCTCGACCACCGTGGGCGGGAGCAATGGATCATGAGTACGCACACCCATGTGTTTCGGACGTGGAGCTGCACGGTGCGGCTCGTCGTCGAGGACCGCCGGGCGCTCGCTCCGGCCGCCGCTGATCTTCGGGCATTGCTCGACCGGATCGACCGCATGGCCAGCAGATTCCGCCCGGACTCGGACCTTTCGATCGCCAATGCCAACGCGGGACGCCCGGTGCCGGTGCCCCGCATGCTCGCTGATCTCGTCAAGGCATCTCTCGACGGAGCCGACCAGACCGGTGGCGCCGTCGACCCAACTGTCGGCCTCGCGATGCACCGCATCGGCTACGACTGCGACATCGCCGATATCCCCGCCCAAGGACCGGCGATCGACGCGTGCCCCCAGGCACGTAGCTGGCAGGACGTGCGGCTGTATCGCGAGGCTGGCTTGCTCATCGTCCCGGTCGGAGTTGCCCTCGACCTGGGCGCGACCGCCAAGGCGTACGCCGCCGATCACGCGGCACGTGCGCTGTCCCGGCGCTACAGCACGGCCGTGCTCGTCGAACTGGGCGGCGATATCGCTGTCGCAGGCGATCCGCGCGGCGGCTGGCCCGTGCGGGTGGCCGAACGCGAGGACGCGCCTGGGCAGACCGTCGTACTCCGGCACGGTGGCCTGACCACTTCGACCACGACGGTCAGAACCTGGCAGCGCGGCAAGCAGAACGTCCATCACATCATCGACCCACGCACCGGCGCACCGGCGGACGGACCCTGGCGGACGGCCTCGGTGTACGCACCTCTCGCGCTGGCCGCGAACATTGCCAGCACGGCGGCCATCGTCCTCGGAGAGGACGCCGTCGACTGGCTGACCGCTCGGCACCTGGCCGCCCGGCTGGTCGGCGTCGACGGGCAAGTGCACACGACAGCCGGCTGGCCGGAACACGCAGCGGCGGCGGTGGCGTGATGACACTCTGGTACACGGCACGTGGGGCTGGACTGGCGGCGCTCGTCGCGCTGACACTGGCGACATCGCTGGGCGCTCTCACATCGGTGAAGATCCGTTCGGCGTCGACGCGCGTGGTCATGCAGTACATGCACCGCGCCGCGGCGGCACTCGGGCTCGGCCTGATCGCCGTACACCTGGGTACGGTTCTCGCCGACGCGCACGCGGGCGTCGGTGTGCGCGGTGCCCTCGTCCCATTCGCAGCGGCATACCGGCCGAACGCGGTGGCGCTCGGTTCGATCGCGGCCTACCTCTTCATCGCGATCGCCGCGTTGGGCTTTGCGCGCGGACGTCTCGCGGCATCGGCCCGTGGTGCGGCGGTCTGGCGCGGCATCCATGCGCTGGCGTATGGAGGCTGGGCTCTCGCGATGTTGCACGGGCTGACGGCCGGAACTGACGCGAGCCTGGCTTGGGTTCGGACGCTGTGGGCGATGTGCCTCATCGCAGTGATCGCCTCGGTGGCAGTGCGGCTGGGCGGGCAGGCCCGGCGCGGCGTCGTCGTAGGAGCGATGCGATGACCGCCACCCTTGTCGCCCCCACCACCCGTCCCTGGGCGATCGGCGCGCCGCGACTGCTGGCCGGGCTCGACAGCTACGAATCCGTCGACCACGCCGCGCACCTCGCGGTGCACGGCGCGATGCCGCAAACGAACAGGGCCCGCCTGACCGCGCTTCTCGAGTCGATCGCGCTGACCGGACGTGGCGGCGCTGGATTCCCGTTCGCGACCAAGCTTCGTGCAATGCCCGAGCGGAACGGCGCGATTGTCGTCAACGGCAGTGAGAGCGAGCCGGCGAGCTTCAAGGACCGCACGCTACTTCGCCGCACGCCGCACCTCGTTCTCGACGGCGCGCTGGCGGTCGCCGCCGCAATCGGCGCTCGAACCGTGACGGTCGCGGTGCACGACGCCGATGCCGGCGTGAGTGTGCAGCGGGCTATCGGCCGGCGTCACGACGCGTCGAAGGTTCGCGTCGAAAGCGTCCTCGGCGGGTTCGTCTCAGGCGAGGCGCGCGCGCTCGTGCGAGGACTCGGCGGCGGCCCGGCACTCCCCCCGGGCCGCCGCGTCCACCTCACCGAACACGGCACGTTGCTCTCCAACGCCGAGACTTTCGCCCATATCGCCGTGGCATTGCGGCTGGGGGCGCACCGTTTCCGCGACACGGGGACGACTGCCGAGCCCGGCACGACGCTGCTCACCATCGGCGGTGCCGTGACCCGATCGGGTGTAGTCGAGATCCCGCTGGGCACACCGCTCGGCATCGTCCTATCCGCGGCGGGAGCCGTTGATCCGCAGACCCTGGTCATCGGCGGATACCACGGAACATGGCACCCTCCGCTGCCACAGATGCGGCTGTCCCGCGCCGGCGTGGGCGAAGCCAACGGCACTCTCGGAGCAGGCGTCCTGCAAGTACTTGACAGCAGCACGTGTGCGCTTGGCGAATTGACCCGGGTAGCCGATTGGCTGGCGGCCCAGTCGGCGCATCAATGCGGGCCTTGCCACTTCGGCCTGCCTGCCCTCGCACGTGACATCGCGGCCCTGACGGCTGGTACCCGCGAGGGTCTTGCCGCCGCGGCCCGCCATGCGCAACTCGTCGACGGCCGCGGCGCCTGCCACCACCCTGGCGGCGCCTCGCGTTTCGTCATGTCGGGACTGCGGGCTCTGCGTCAGGAGATCGAGACACACCTGACCTATGGCGGATGCGGGAGACCCGTCCGCGGATTTCTCGAGGTGACACCGTGAAACTTGACATCGACTGGACCCGCTGCGACGGCCACGGCCTGTGCGCAGAACTGTTGCCGGCGCAGATCACTCGCGACGAGTGGGGCTACCCGATCATCGCGGCGAAGCCCGTGTCGCACGGCGCCGAGCGTGACACCCGGCGTGCCGTCGCCTTGTGCCCCGCGCTTGCCCTGCGGCTGACGACTCGATAGGTGGATCTCATGCACGCGTTGCGCGAAGTACGCGGACCGACTGAGGCAGGCACGGTCGATGTCGAGATCGTCGTCCCGGTGCATAACGAGCAGGAAGACCTCGAGCCCTGCATCCGCCGGCTGCACCAGTACCTCGAGCAATTCCCATTCAGCACGTTGATAACGATCGCCGACAACGCCAGCACGGACGCGACTCTGCCCCGTGCGTACGCGTTGGCCGCTGAATACCCCGACGTTCGCGTCAAGCACCTCAATGCCAAGGGACGCGGTCGGGCACTGCGCGATGTGTGGTCCGTCAGCACTGCAACAGTCGTCGCCTATATGGACGTGGACCTTTCCACCGACCTCTCCGCGTTGCTGCCGTTGGTCGCGCCACTCATGTCGGGACACAGCGACGTCGCAATTGGCAGCCGGCTGTCTCGCTCGGCCCGTGTCGTGCGCGGTCCGAAGCGCGAGCTGATCTCCCGCTGCTACAACCTGCTTCTGCGTATGGCGTTGCATGCTCGGTTCTCCGACGCGCAATGCGGCTTCAAGGCGATGCGTGCCGACTGCGCACGTGCCCTGCTGCCCCATGTGCATGACACGGGATGGTTCTTCGATACCGAACTGCTCGTGCTCGCTGAACGCACTGGACTGCGAATCGCCGAGATACCGGTCGACTGGATCGACGACTCGGACAGCCGCGTGGATATCGCGGCTACCGCTCTTGCCGATCTGCGCGGCGTTGCGCGACTCGGGCGCGCGTTCGCCACCGGCGCGCTGCCGCTGCGGGACCTGCGCCGGCAATTCGGCCGGCATCCGATCGACGTGCCCGGGGTGCCGAAACCCCTTTCCTGGCAGGCGATTCGCTTCGCTTCGATCGGCGTTCTGTCGACGATCGCGTACCTCGTGCTGTTCTTGCTGCTACGCGCCCCGCTCGGAGCCCAGGCGGCCAATCTCGCTGCCTTGCTGCTCACTGCTGTCGCCAACACGGCGGCCAATCGCCGGTTTACGTTCGGCGTGGTCGGCGCGGACGGCGTTGCCCGCCACCAGGCGCAGGGCCTGGTCGTGTTCGGCCTCGGCCTTGCGCTGACGAGCGGCTCCCTTGCCCTGCTTGCCCATGCGTACGCCGATCCGCCTCGACTCATCGAGGTCACGGTGCTGGTCGCGGCGAACCTCGCCGCCACCGTGCTGCGATTCGTCCTGCTGCGGCACTGGGTCTTCGCCTCTCGGAAGGACGCGTCATGACTGCTGTATTGACGCCGCCCGCCCCCTCCACCGGTGGGCAGTTGCCGCGCAGGTGGGCAGTTGCAAGTGCCCACCTGCGGCGTAAGTGCCCACCCACGTTGGTAGCTTTGCTCGGCGCGACGGCGCTGCTCTACCTGTGGGGGCTCTCGGCTTCGGGATACGGCAACGAGTTCTACGCCGCCGCCGTCCAGGCGGGAACGAAGAACTGGAAGGCGTTCTTCTTCGGATCGCTCGACCAGTCGAACTTCATCACCGTCGACAAGCCACCGCTGTCGCTTTGGCCGATGGAGCTGGCCGGACGGCTCTTCGGCTTCAACAGCTGGACCCTGCTGGTGCCGCAGGCCCTTGAGGGAGTCCTAGCCGTAGCGCTTCTATACGCCACGGTACGGAGATGGTTCGGGCCGGTCGCCGGTCTCATCGCCGGCGGCCTGCTCGCCGTCACCCCGGTGGCCGTCCTGATGTTTCGGTTCGACCAGCCAGACGCCCTGATGACGCTTCTCCTTGTCGCGGCGGCCTATTTCGTCACCCGCGCAGTGGACGACGGTCGGCTGCGGTGGATGCTGCTGGCGGGCGGCGTCATGGGCCTGAACTTCCTCACCAAGGGCCTGCAGCCGTTCACCGTGCTACCCGCTCTGGCGCTGTTCTACCTCCTCGCCTCGAACGGCACCCTGCGCCGGCGACTCGCGCACCTTTTCGCAGCGAGCGTCGCGCTTGCCGCGGGAGCGGCCTGGTGGGTGCTTGCCGTCGCGCTGTGGCCGGCGTCGGATCGTCCATACATCGGCGGCTCGAAGAACAACAGCGCGCTAGACCTTGCCTTCGGCTACAACGGGCTCGGCCGCATCACCGGCGACGAGACGGGCAGTGCAGGCGGCGGAGGCGGGCCGAACTTCAGCGGTCCCGCCGGGCCGGGCCGGCTGTTCAACTCCGAAATGGGCACGCAGATCTCCTGGTTGCTGCCAGCAGCATTGATCGCGCTCGTCGCGCTGGCTGTCATCAGCCGGGGGACGCCACGCGTCGACAAGGTGCGCGCTGCAGCTGTGCTCTGGGGTGGCTGGCTCGTTGTCACCGGCCTGGTGCTGAGCTATGCGGGCGGCATCATCCATCCCTACTACACCGTTGAACTGGCACCGCCGATCGCCGCGCTGGTCGGCGTCGGCTCGGTCGTCATGTGGCGCAACCGATCCCGCCTCGGCGCCCGCGTGGCCCTCGCGGCCGGCGTCGCGGCGACCGGAGCGTGGAGCTTCGAACTGCTTTCGCGCTCACCTGATTGGAACCCGTGGCTGCGCCCACTGCTGCTCGTGCTCGCCCTCGGCACTGCCGTCGCGCTGCTCGTGCCGCCACAACGGCTGGCTCGCGGCGCCATGGCCGTCGGCGTCGTCGGACTGGTCGTCGCCACCGGCGCGTCGTCGGCGTATGCGCTGAGTACGGCCGCTGCACCCCACAACGGCAGCACGCCCTCGGCGGGGCCGGCAGTGACTTCGGGCATCGGTGACGCACGAGGAGGTCTGGGCGGTGCGCCGGGCGGCGGGCAAGGCGGCACGCCACCGAGCGGCACGCAAAGGGGCACACCACCGAGCGGCGCACCGGGCGGCGGGCAAGGCGGCACGCCACCGAGCGGCAGCTTGCCGAGTCGCGGCACGGGCGGCACGGGAGGCACGGGCGGCTCGGGCGGCAGTACCGCGAATTCGGCCCTGACCAGCCTGCTCAAAAAGGCGACTACCCGCTGGGCGGCAGCGACCGTTGGGGACCAGAGCGCCGCGTCACTCGAACTGGCGAGCGGCAAGGCCGTCATGGCAATCGGTGGCTGGAGCGGTTCGGACCCGGCGCCCACCCTCGCGCAGTTCAAGGCATACGTCGCGGCGGGCGACATCAGCTACTACATAGCGGCCGGCGGGGGCGGTCCGGGCGGCGGTAACAGCGAGATCGCCAACTGGGTCGCGGCGAACTACACGGCAACCACCGTCGGTGCATCCACCGTCTACGACCTGACGACGGCCACCTCATGACCACGAGGCTCGCCGCTCCCCCCGCGGGTGGGCAGTTCGCGTCCAGGTGGGCACTTGCAAGTGCCCACCTGCGGCGTAAGTGCCCACCGGCGTTGGCCGTGCTGCTTACCGCGACGGCCGCGCTGTACACGTGGGGTCTGTCCGGATCCGGGTGGGCGAATCAGTTCTACGCGGCCGCCGCCCAGTCGGGCAGCAAGAGCTGGACGGCATTCCTGTTCGGCTCCCTCGACCAGTCGAACTTCATCACCGTCGACAAGCCGCCTGCCTCGCTATGGGTCATGGACCTCTCGGTCCGGCTCTTCGGGTTGAGCTCGTGGTCAATCCTTGTTCCACAGGCATTGGAAGGCATGGCCGCTGTCGCACTTCTGTACGCCGCAGTACGGAGAGTGTCGACGCCCACTGCCGGGTTGCTCGCCGGCGCGATTCTGGCAGCCACGCCGGTGGCGACGCTGATATTCCGCTTCGACAACCCCGATGCGCTGCTCGTCCTGCTGATGACGGCGGCTGCATACGCCACGGTACGGGCGACGGAGCGAGCAAGCGCGCGCTGGCTCATGCTCGCCGGAGCGCTGATCGGCTTCGCGTTCCTCACCAAGATGCTGCAGGGCCTGCTCGTCGTGCCCGGCCTCGGCGCTGCCTATCTGGTCGCGGCCCCGACCACCCCCTGGCGCCGGGTCGGGCACCTCACGGCAGCGCTCGGCACGATGATCGTCGCGGCCGGTTGGTGGATTGCGCTCGTCGAGTTGTGGCCAGCCGGATCCCGTCCTTATATCGGCGGTTCGAACGGCAACAGCATCCTGGAGTTGACGTTCGGCTACAACGGACTCGGCCGGTTGGACGGGACGAGCAACAACGGCAACGTCAGCGGCCGAACCGGTGGCTTCTCGTCCGGACAGACCGGCCTGACCAGGCTGTTCGGCACCGAAATGGGTGCGCAGATCAGCTGGTTGTTGCCTGCGGCTCTCGTCGCGATCGCCGCCCTGGCCTGGCTGACCGCCCGCCGTCCGCGTACCGACGCGTTACGGGCGAGTCTCATCGTCTGGGGTGGCTGGCTGCTCGTCACCGGCGCCGTGCTCAGCTTCGCGAGCGGGATCATCCACCCGTACTACACAGTGGCATTGGCACCGGCGATCGCTGCCCTGGTCGGCCTGGGTGTGGCCACGCTCTGGCGGTCACGCCACAGCGAGGGAGCGCGGCTGACGCTCGCAGCGCTCGTGGCGGCCGCAAGCTGGTGGACTTTCGAACTTCTCGGCCGCAGCGATTGGACGCCCTGGCTGCGCTGGGTCGTTCTGCTCGCGGGCGCCGCCGCAGTCGGCGCTGTACTCGCGGCTCGTTCGGCCCGGCTCGTGGCGACGACCGTCGCCGTCGCACTGCTCGCTGGGCCGGTCGCGTACTCGCTGCAGACCGCCTCTACCGCACACACCGGCGCGATTCCGAGTGCCGGGCCGGCATCCAGCACCTTCGGCGGCGGACCCGGTGGACCCCGGAACGGGCCACCCGGCACGAGACAGGGCGCGCCCGGCGGCAATCCGGGCTTAGCACCAGGCGGCCTCGGGACCGGCCGCGGCGCGATGGGCGGCGGCGCGATGGGCGGCGGCGGTCTCGGCGGCGCGTCGACGGTAGACGCCTCGCTCAAGGCACTGCTCACGGCCAATGCCGGTGCCTACCGCTGGGTTGCCGCGACGACCGGCGACAACGAGGCGGCCTCGCTCGAGCTGGGCACCGGCCAGGCGGCGATGTCGCTCGGCGGCTACAACGGCACTGACCCGGCAATCTCGCTCAGCGCGTTCAAACAACTGGTGGCGCAAGGAAAGGTGCATTACTACGTAGCGGACGCGTCAGGCTTCATCGGCTCGGGCAACGCGCAATCCTCGACGGCGTACCAGATCCAGCAATGGATCACCTCGACGTTCACGGCCCAGGCGGTCGGCAACACGACGGTGTACGACCTGGCGTCGAGCACGGGCGGGTAGCGCGGCTAGTCGCGCCGCCCCAGGGCGGAGGCCACTTCGGGGATCGCCTCGACGTAGCCACGCAGCAAATCGCGAGCCACAGAAACCGAATCGACGAGGGGATGCAACGCGAACGCCTTCAGCGCCGCATCGGGCGAGCGGGTCACCGCCGCCTCGATCGTGAACCGCTCGACCGCCTTGACCTGTTGCATCAGCCCGATCTGGTGCAGGTCGGGCGGCTGGACAGGTAGTGGATGCACCCCGGCCGAGTCGACGAGCGCCGGCAGCTCGACGACGGCGTCGGCGTCCAGGCCGTCGACGGCCGTGCCGTTGCGAACATTCAGGATGATCGTGGCCGGCTCGTTGCGGGCGATCGCGGTCATCACCGCCAGCGCGACCTGCTCGTAACCGCCCGCCTGCGCAGGCTCGGGTTCGGCGCGGCCGTGCTTGGCCTCGGCCATGTACAGCGCGCTTCGCTCGTCGACGGTGCGCTGCCACAGCTCGAACGCCTGCTGGGGTGCGGCCGCCGCCGCGGCGTAGAAGTCGCGTTGCTGCCCGAGCAGGAACTCGCCGCGCGTCGCGCCGTGATCGAGGATCGACCGGATCGCGTCGCGATTGAAGTAGTAGTAGTACAGGTACTCGTTGGGGATGCACCCCGACGTTCGCAGCCACGGGACGCCGAAGATCGCGGCCTCGTCCAGGCCGGCCAGCCGGGTGTCGTCGGCGAGCAGATCAGGCAGCACATCTCGCCCGTCGCAGAGCACGCGACGCATCCAGCCGAGATGGTTGAGCCCGACGTAGTCGAATTGCACCTGCGACGCGCTGACGCCCACGGCGGCGGCTACGCGACGGCCGAGCCCTTCGGGCGTATCGCAGATGCCGATGACCTTCTCGCCCAGAACCCGCTGCATCGCCTCGGTGATCATGCCGGCGGGGTTGGTGAAGTTGATGACGTACGCGTCCGGGCACAATGCGGCCACCCGCTCGGCCACCTGAAGCGCGGTCGGGATTGTCCTTAAGCCAAAGGCGATTCCGCCCGGGCCGGTGGTCTCCTGGCCGAGAACACCCAGCCGCAGGGCTACGCGTTCGTCGCGGGTACGGCCCTCCAGGCCACTGACGCGAATTGCGGAGAACACGAAGTCGGAGCCGTCCAGCGCCTCTGACAGGTGAGACGTCGAGACCACCCGCGGCGCATCCGCGACGCCGGCCGACTGCTGCGCCAGCACGGACTCGATGACCGCGAGACGTTCGGGCGACGGGTCGTAGAGGGCGACGTCGGTGACCCGGGGTTCGCCGGTGTCGCCGAGCAGGGCCCGGTACACCTGCGGCACCCGAAACCCACCGCCACCGAGAACGGCCAGTTTCACGCGTGCACCCCCTCGATCGTGAAGCCGGCCAGGGCAGGTTCCGGGTCGGTATCGGTCACGATGACGCCCACGAGAGGCCGAGCCGATCCGCGAGGTCGGCGACCTGCACCCAATCGCCGGACCGCACGGCGGAAAGAATCTTCAGCCAGCGGCGCTCGATCGCCGAAAGCACCTTGACGTCAGTCGTCACGGGCACCTAAGTTACCCGAACACTTCTGTGTGCGAATCAGTGTGAATTGGGCCATGCGGCGACGGGCCGACCCTCGCGTCGACGGCTCGTCGAGTTGGACGACACCGTGGCGGGTTCTCGCGCCGATAGGGCGTCCGACCAGCGAGAACCGCCGAACGATTCTGTTCGGTCTGGCGTTCTTGCAAGGTCAGCACAGTTGCTCGCAGCGGGTTTGGTGATCGTCGCGGCGCCGGTGGTGCTCGTCTCCATCTTCGTGCAGCGGCATTTCATCGCGGGGATGCTCTCCGGCTCGATCAGGAATGAGCGATGAGGGGCAAGGTGGCCAGATGAACGAGCCCGAGTTCGACGTGTTCTTGCAGGGCACGGTGTTCTTCGACGTTGTCCTGACCGGGCTGCCGTCGTTGCCGGCCCGCGGCACCGAAGTGCTCGCCGAGGGCATGGGGTCATGCCCGGGCGGTATCGCCAACCTGGCCGTGGCGGCCAGCCGGCTGGGCCTGCGCACCAGCCTGTCCGCGGCGTTCGGCGACGACCTCTACGGCGAGTTCCTGTGGCGCACGCTCGAGGAGCAGGAGGGCGTGAACTTGTCCCGGTCGCGGCGCTTTCCCGATTGGCACTCGCCGGTGACCGTGTCGCTGGCCGTGCACCGCGATCGGTCGATGGTGACGCACAGCCATCCCGCGCCGATGCCGTCGAGCGATCTGGCGGGCGACCCACCCCGTGCCGCCGCCGGGGTCGCGCATCTGGGCGAGGGCAGCGAGGCGTGGGTGACCAAGGCGCGCGGCCAGGGCATGCGGCTCTTCGGCGATGTCGGCTGGGATCCCACCCAGCGGTGGTCAGCCGACCTGCTCGCGCAGTTGGAGAACTTCTACGCCTTCATGCCCAACAGCACCGAGGCGATGGCCTACACGCGCACCGAAGATCCGCGTGCAGCATTGCTGCAGCTCGCCGACTCGGTGCCGGTCGCGGTCGTGACGTGTGGCGGGCAGGGCGCGATCGCCGTTGACTCGATGACGGGCGAGGACGAGTGGGTGCCCTCACTGCCCGTCAACGAGATCGACGCCACCGGCGCCGGCGACGTCTTCGCCGCCGCGTTCATCCTCGGCACGTTGCGGGAGTGGCCGCTGCGCCACCGGCTGGCTTTCGCCAATCTGTGCGCGGCGCTCTCCGTGCAGCAGGTCGGCGGTTCGCTCGCGGCTCCGGGCTGGGGCGACCTCGCCGACTGGCTGAGCACGGCGCAAGATCACGCCCGTGGCGGATCCCGGGCGGCCGCCGTCCTCGCGCACGGCTACGAATTCCTCGGCGACGTGCTGCCGGACGGGCCGATGCGCGCCGTCCGCCGGGCAAGCGCCACGATTGCCCGGACCTCGGACGCCTGACGCACGCGTTCTGCACGAGTGGGGCGCCGCACCGGCCCGGCCGAACCCCCGGGCCCCGCGGGTGGGCACTTACCCCGCAGGTGGGCACTTATAACTGCCCACTAGCGGCCCAATTGCCCACCCACCACAAGGCACCACACCGGCCCGGCTAACCCCCCGAGCGCGACGGGCGTCGGCTAGTTCAGGCCGGCGTAGGAGTGCAGCCCGGAGATGACGATGTTGACGACGAAGAAGTTGAAGGTCATCGCGGCGAAGCCGAGCAGGTTGATCCAGGCGGCGGCGCGACCCTTCCAGCCGGCCGTTGCGCGCGCGTGCAGGTACGCGGCGTAGATGACCCACGCGATGAACGCCCACGTCTCCTTGGGGTCCCAGCCCCAGTAGCGCCCCCACGCGGCCTCGGCCCAGATCGCGCCGGCGATGACACCGAACGTGTAAATCGGGAAGGCGAAGGCGACGGTGCGGTAGGCCACCTTGTCGAGCGTGGCCGGCGCGGGCAGCCGGGCCCCGAGCGAAACCGGGAACCTTATGCGCCGTCCGGGCTGCTTGGACGCGACGTCGTAGCGCTGGCGGATGAGGAACAGCATGGTGATGACGGCACTGGTCATCAGGATGCCCTCGGAACTGGCGGCCGCCGAGACGTGGATGGCCAGCCAGTACGACTGCAGAGCCGGCACGAGCGGCTCGGCCTTGGCGTACAGGACCGTGCCGGCCAGGAACATGATCAATATGACCGGCAGCATCACGAACAGGCCGAGGTAGCGGATCTGCGGCGCCCGCCATAACGCGCCGAGGAACGCCACCACCGCGATCAGCCCAACCACGGCGGAGAACTCGTACATGTTGCCCCATGGCACGCGGTCGACGGCGATGCCGCGCAGCGCGACCGAGGCGGTGTGGATGATCGCACCCAACACGGTGAGCGTGACGGCGAACCGCCCGAAGCGATCACCTGCGGCGCGGCCTGCCTCCTGGGCGGGCGGCGCAGCAGATCGCTCAGCAGGCGGCCCTGCAGACGGTCCGGAAGACCGCCCCCCAGACGGCGCATCATCGACAGCCGGGCCACCGGCACCCACGAGCACGCGGGCAGGCTCGGCGACCTGCGAGGTCTGGGCCACCCGCCCCCGGCGGCCGAAGGCGTACTCGGCCGTGTAGCACGCCATGGCCAGCGAGTAGGTCGCGATGGCTGTCGTGAACAGCCCGTCGGACAGGTGTGCGAGCCCCGAGTTGACTGCCACCGTCACTCCTTCCCTGCACTAATCAGGTTGGGTTCGGCGACCGTCGCGGCGGCTCGGAGCCGTTCGAGAATGCCGGCGAACTCCGTCGTGAAGTTGCCCGAGTCGCTGCGGGCGAGCCCGCCCACCGAAACAACGGTAGGCGAGGCCTCATTCTCAGCGGCCGCTGGGGTGATGCGCAGCCACAGCCGCCGCCTTCGGATGCCCAGCGAGCCGATGAGCCCGACCACCATCGCCACCGCCGCGATCAGCAGGTAGCCCTGCGTCGGATCGTGCGAGACCTGCATGCTGGCCCACGGAACCCAGCCGTCGAAGGTGACGGTGACCCCGTTCGGCAGGCGCGTCGTCTGCCCGATACTCAGATTCGCCTGCCCGATCCGGTGCAGCTTCGTCTTGTTCAGCGTGTAGACGGACTGGGGCAAACCGTTCGGGTTCAGCGCGCCCTGGTAAATGAAGATGCCGAGCACCGGGTTGTTGGCCTGCGGCGCGGCCGACGTGATGACACCGTTGCCCGTGTTCAGCGGGGTCGGCGCGAAGAAGCCCTCGATGCCGATGTCCTGGTTGGCGTCCGGCTTGCCCTGCTCCTGGAACGCCCCCTCGGAAAGCAGCGTCTCGGGCTGCGTCGGAATGAACGCCGCCTGGTCGTGGCGCACCGAGCCGTCCGGCATCCGCACGGTGATCTTCGGCGCGTAGCCGTGTCCGATCAGGTAAAGGCGATCGCCTTCGAGCCGCAGCGGGTGGTTGACGGAGATGACGTGATGCCGCGGCTGGCCGTCCGCGCCGAGCGAGTACGTGACGGCGGCGGAGAACTGGGACGCCTCGCCGTCTGGCAGGTAGTCGGCGGTGAACCGGTCGAGGTTGTCGACGCAGAACGGTGCGGGCCCGATTTTGCCCTCGGCAGCGAGGCGTCCGGGCCGCCACGAGTCGTAGGACGTCACGACGTTGCAGAAGCCCTGCCCCTGCTGGACGATGATCGACCCTTCGTAGTGGTACAGCCGCCCGACCGCGATCAGTATCAAGGCGGTCAGCAGCCCGATGTGGAAGATCAGGTTGCCGGTCTCGCGGCTGTAGCCCTTCTCGGCCGAGAGCGTGATCGCCCCGGACGGCTCGTCGCGGCGCGTGACCCGCCAGCGGCGCCCGAGTACCGCCCGGGCAGCACGGGCGTACTCCTCCGCCGAGTCGCCGCTGTCGAAGCGTCCGGACTCAGGCAACCGATCGAGATTCTTCGGCGCGCGCAGCGGCTTGGCGAGCATGGCGCGGCCGTGCACCCGGATGCGCGGGATCAGGCAGCCGACCAGCGACACGAAAAGCAGCAGATAGATGGCCGCGAACCACGCCGAGCCGAAGACGTCGTACATGCCGAGGCGATCGAGCAGGCGACCCCAGGCACCGTGGGATTTGAGGTAGGCGTCGACCTTGGTCGGATTCAGCGGACGCTGCGGAAGCAACGAACCCGGCACGGCAGCGAGGGCCAGCAGGAACAGCAGCACCAGCGCCGTACGCATGCTGATCAGCCGACGCCACCACCGGCGGGCTATCCGGACGGCATTGTTCACAGGCCCGACCCGACGCCGGATGTGCTGAAGTGCGAGCGCAATTCGATCATCCAGTGATCCCAGGTGCCGGTCACGAGCAGGATGCCGATGACGATCAGCAGCACGCCGCCGACCTGGCTCACCACCCGGCCGTGCCGGCGGACCAGGCCTAGGGCGCCCGACACCCAACCGATGCCGGCCGCCACGAGCACGAACGGGACGCCGAGGCCGATGCAGTAGAACACCATGAGCAAGGCGCCGCGTCCGGCGGTGCCCTGGGTGTAGGCGAGCGAGGTCACGGCGCCGAGCGTCGGGGTGAGGCAAGGGGCCCAGGCCAGGCCGAACGCCACCCCCAGCAGCGGGGCCCCGGCGAGGCCCGCGCGCGGCAGCCGGTGAAAGCGAATCTCCCTTTGCAGCAAGGGGAACCAGCCGATGAAGACCAGCCCGAACACGATGGTGACGGCGCCGAGCACCCGCTCGATCGCGACGGTGTGGTTGCGGATCGCCTCGCCCAGGCTGCCGAACAGCGCGCCTTCGGCGACGTAGATGGCGGTGAAGCCTGCGACGAAGAGCAGCGCGCCGACGATCATCCGTCTCGGCCGCGGCTGCTCCTGGGATCCGGACAGGCCCGCAACGTAGGACAGGTAGCCCGGAACCAGCGGCAGCACGCACGGCGAGAGGAAGCCGATCAGCCCGACCAGGGCGGCCACTCCGGCGGCCGCGAACAGCGAGCCGTCGGTGACGGTCGTGGTGAAGCCATTGGCCAGGACGGCGGTCACGAGCCGAGATCCCACACGAGCGAGCGGGCCGAGGCGGGGAGGGTCGTCATGGGGATCAGGACTCGGCGAGCAGCGATTTGAGGGCCGGCTCGACGTCGGCCGGGAGCACCTCGCCGATGTAGACGGCCGCGACCCGCTGCTGCTTGTCGATGAGGACCGTCCAGGGCAAGCCAGCGGTCACCACGGGCAACTTGCCAAGCTGCAACGCGGACTTGGCCTTCGGGTCCCACACACTCGGGTAGGTGATCTTGAAGTCGCGGATGAACGCGGTCGGCGCGTCGCGGCCGACCTCCTTGATATCGAGGCCGACGAACTCGACGTCCTGGCCCTTCATCTGCCGGTTGAGCTTGTCGAAGTTGGGCGACTCGGTTCGGCACGGGCCGCAGTAGGAGGCCCAGAAGTTGAGGACGACCACCTTGCCCTTCTGCGCCGCGAGGCTGAACGTGCCCTTGCCGAGCAGGTCGCCACTCACGTCGCCCGCGGTCTTTCGGCTACCGACCGCGATCGTCTTGCCGTGCGGAGTAGCGCCGATGAACCGGAACTGCCCACCGGCGGACTGGTCGACGGCGTCCGTGCCACCGCTGCAGGCGGTCACGGCAAGTAGCGCACAGGTAAGCAGAGCAAGCAGGCGTTTCATCAGGCAACCAGTGTGCAAGATGCACCTGTGGACCTTGACGCCGGGCGGCTCATGCGCCGGCCACGGCGCCGCTCGGAGTGGCGCCGGCCGGTTCGGCATAGCCGACCCGCACCACCACGTCGTCCACGAACGTGAACGACGTGACCGACGCGAGCGCGCATTGCCGCTTGCGCGGGTCGTGGAAGAGTCGCTTGCCCTCGACGTAGCGGCGCGCCGCCACGATCGGCAACTGGTGCGACACGCACACGGCCTCACGCCCGTCGGACGCATCGCGGGCCGCCAGCGTGGCCGCGAGCACCCGCTCGGCGATCTGCAGGTACGGCTCACCCCAGGACGGGCGCAGCGGATTGCGCAGGTACTTCCAGTTGGCCGTGTCGGTGAACAGGCCAGGGCCACCGGCGACGTGCTTGCCCTCGAGGTGGTTCTCGGCCTCGATCAGCCGTTCGTCCACCTCGACCGGCAGCCCGAGCCGTTTGGCCAGCGACTGCGCCGTCTGCTGCGCGCGTTCGAGCGGCGACGAGACGACGTAGTCGATGTCGCGCGCGGCGAGGAAATCAGCGGCCTGTTCCGCCTGGTCCAGGCCGTGCTGCGAGAGGTGGAAGCCCGGCAGCCGCCCGTAGAGCACCCGATCGGGGTTGTAGACCTCGCCGTGCCGCAGCAGGTGAACGATCCGCTCAGTCACGGCCGCCAGCCCCCGTCCCCGCCAGGCGGCGGGTCATGACGGCGCCTGCGCCGAGGCGGCGGCCTTCGCCGCGACCGGCAGCGCCGCCGCGATGCGCTCAACCGCGGCATCGTCGTGCGCGGCAGTCGCGAACCACGCCTCGAACGCGCTCGGCGGCAGGTACACCCCGGCATCGAGCATGGCGTGGAAGAAGGGCCGGTACCGGAACGTCTCGGCCGCCTGCGCCTGCGCGAAGTTCGTCACCGGCGTCTCGCTGAAGAACACCGAGAACAGGTTGCCCGCGTACTGCACGCGATGCGCAACTCCTTGTGCGGTAAGGGCTTCTGACGCCAGACGGCCGATCGTGGTCGCCACGAGGTCAAGCCGGGCGTAGACCTCGGGCGTGCAGTTGCGCAGCGTCACGAGCCCGGCCGCCACCGCCACCGGATTGCCCGACAGCGTGCCCGCCTGGTAGACCGGCCCGGCCGGGGCCAGCCGCGCCATGACATCGGCCCGCCCACCGAAGGCAGCAGCCGGCAGCCCGCCGCTCATCACCTTGCCGAACGTGAACAGGTCGGCGTCGACGGGATCGAGGCCGTACCAACCCGATGCAGAAACCCGGAAACCGGTCATCACTTCGTCGCTGATCAGCAGCGCGCCGTGCCGTGCCGTGATCTCGCGCAGGCCCGCATTGAATCCGGGCAGCGGCGCCACAGCGCCCATGTTTCCCGCGGCCGCCTCGGTGATGACGCACGCAATGTCGCCGCCCTGCTCGGCGAACACCGCCTCGACGGCGGGCAGGTCGTTGTAGGGCAGGACGATCGTCTCGGCCGTCTGCGCACCCGTGACGCCCGGCGTGTCGGGCAGCCCGAACGTGACGACTCCGGAGCCTGCGGCGGCAAGCAATGCATCGACATGGCCGTGGTAGCAGCCGGCGAACTTCACGACCCGGTGCCGGCCGGTGACGCCGCGGGCCAGGCGGATCGCGCTCATGGTGGCCTCGGTGCCGGAGTTGACGAGCCGAACCTGCTCGACCGGCGCCACCCGCGCGACGATCTCCTCGGCGAGTTCGACCTCGCCCTCGGTCGGCGTCCCGAACGAAAGACCGTGCACCGCGGCGGCTTGCGCGGCCTCGACGACCGCCGGGTGGGCGTGTCCGAGGATCATCGGCCCCCACGACGCGACAAGGTCGACGTACTCGCGCCCGTCGGCATCGGTGAGATACGGGCCGCGCCCGCTGACCATGAATCGAGGCGTGCCGCCCACCGCCCGAAACGCTCGAACCGGTGAGTTGACGCCGCCCGGAATCACCCGCTGGGCACGATCGAACAGAGCGGCGGAGACGGGGGCGTCAGTCACCCGCCCAGTCTCGCAGCTTGCCGGTACGAGCGGGCTCGGTCACGCTGCCCCGGTGACCCAACAGACATGGTTCGTCCTGCTGCACACGCCTGGTCCGGCGATAGACGATGGGCAGAGCGTCGCCGAGCACCGGGGCATGCAGGAGCACTACGCGTTCCTGGGCCGCATGCTCGATGCAGGACGTCTCGTCGCAGCAGGCCCATTCGCCGACGCGGACGGCGAAGGCATGACGGTGCTGGCCGCCGAGTCGGCCGACGAAGTCGAGCGCTCGGCGCGTCACGACGATCAGGCCGTGGCCAGCGGCGTCCTCGCTGTGCGGATCCGTCCGTGGCGCATCGTGATGAGCCGGGATTGAGCCGCTCAGCTCTCGGAAGCGTGCAGCTCGCGGCGCATGACCACGCGGGTGCCCAGCATGTCCAGGCCGAGATTGCGTTCCCAGTCGCGCAATTCGTTCAGACCGGGCGTCAACGTCGTCATCGGTTCGAATCCGCGCTTTACGTAGAACGGCGCGTTCCACTCGACATCTGCGAACGTGCACAGCGTCATCGCGCGGTAACCATGCCCGGCAGCCCAGGCACATGACGCCTCGAGCAGCGACGAGCCGACACCGCGCCGCATGTGCCCCGGCAGCACGAAGAGTTGCTCGAGATGCGCCTGGCCGTCGACTTCGTCGACACGCGCGAAACCGACTGCCGGCCGGCCCGCGACGAGCACGGCGCGCGCATCACCTATCGGCGGGTGGGCGCTGGCCGGGTCCGGCAACGGCGCAATCCCGGCCACCGTGAACAGGGTGATGCTGCGCCGCTCGAGATCTAGCAGTTCGTCGAGTTCGTAGTCGTCCGCCGGCCTGACCTCCGGCACGGCGTCGCCAACGGCGAGCGTCGCACGCAGGGCCTGCGGACGCCGGGTGGCGACCACGACCGACTCGCCGTCGGCCAGGTAGAGGCCGAGCCCGACCGTTCCTCGCGGAAGTTGCTCACCCGGCCGGCGGCCGAGCACTCGCGCATCGGTATCGGCGGCAATGCCGACAATCGAGGCCTTGCTGATCGACTCGCCGCCGACGCGCAACTCCGACGCCGTCACGGTGATCGACCGGGTCGCGCGAGCGGCGCGGGTTACCAGCACGTCGGCACCCACGACGATGACGAGCGCCGCCAGCCAGGCGAACACGTGCGCGGCCGCACCGCCGAGGGCAGCGTCGATCGCAAATCCGACCACCAACACCGCCGCGAGCCACCACGCACTTGCATATGTCCGCGCAGGCTCGAAATAAACCACCTCGCTACTGCCCCCGGCCGAGGTCACGGCGACAGCGTAGTGACCGCCGGCCGCCACGGGCAGATGCCTCTACTTGCCAAACCGACCAGTCGGTTTGTACCTTCGGCGCATGACGACGGCGGCCTCCGGCACCCACCGCGGGCAACGATCACGGCGAGCGATCCTCGACGCAGCACTGCCGATCTTCGCCAGAGACGGGTACGCCGCGTCGCTGAACCAGATCATCGAGGCATCCGGGCTGACCAAAGGTGGCTTCTACTTCCACTACCCGTCCAAGCACGCGCTGGCTCTCGCGGTTCTTGCCGACCACCACCAGCGCGCGTTCTCCCGCGTCGCCGAGGAGATCAGCCGGCACGAGAGCGCCGTCGACCGCCTCTTCGCGGTGCCCCGGGTGCTCGCCCGGCACGCAAGTTCCGGTGAGGGGCCGGCGGCACTGGGCAGGCTCATCGAGGAACTCGCCCGCGATTACCCCGAGGTGCGCGACGAGGTCCGGCGCACCCTCCGCCTCTGGATAGACACCGTCACCCAGCAGTTCGCCGATGCGCAGGCCGAGGGCGCCATCCGAGACGACCTCGATCCGGCCGAACTCGCCCAGATCGCGGTCGGCGGATTCACCGGCATGCAGGTTCTCACCGATCAGCTCGGTGACGACAGATTCGAGGAGCGCGTCAACACGCTCATCAAGGTGGTGCAACTCGCGACATCGACACCACCGCCACAAGCGTCGTCAGCAAAGAAGGGGGAACACCATGGCGTACGACGTGATCGTCGTGGGGGCGCGGGTAGCCGGCTCGGCAACCGCGATGCTCCTGGCCAATAAGGGCTTGCGCGTCCTGGTTGTCGACCGCGCACGCTTCCCGAGCGACACTCTCTCCAGCCATCAGCTGCAGCCGCCGGGGGCCGAGCGACTCGCCCGCTGGGGCCTGCTGGACCAGGTCGCGATGGCCGGCACTCCAGCCACCCACCGGGTGCGGTTCGACAACAACGGGGTGATCCTCAGCGGATCCTTCCCGAACGGCGGCGCCCTTTACAGCCCGAGACGAACCGTCCTCGACACGATTCTCGTCGATGCGGCGCGAGCCGCAGGCGCCGAAGTGCGCGAGCGCACCATCGTCGACGAGATCATCACGTCAGACGGCCGCGCGACGGGAATCCGCTGCTGTGAAAAGGGATCGTCTCCGGTGAACGAGCGGGCTTCGTTCATCGTGGGCGCGGACGGCAAGCACTCGCTCGTCGCCAAAACCTTCCAGCCGCGCAGGTATAACCAGCGCGACGCGCGATCGTTGGCGTTCTACACGTACTGGCAGGACGTGCCGATGGACGGTGGCGAGATGTTCGCGCGCGACCGGCGAGTCGTCGGTGCGTGGCCGACCAATGACGGGCTGACGGTCACCTACATTGCTTGGCCGGCCAGTGAATTCGACAGGTTCCAGGGCGATCCGCTGCTCAATGTCCGGGAAACCCTCGATGCCACCGGCAACCTCGGCGAGCGGATACGCGCCGGCAAGCATGTCGGCCCGCTGCGCGGCACCGTCGACCTGCCCAATGTCTTCCGCCAGCCGTACGGGCCGGGCTGGGCGCTGGCCGGCGACGCCGGACTGGTCATGGATCCCATCACCGGACAGGGCATTGGCCACGCACTGCGAGATGCGGAGATGCTGTCGGACGCTGTCGCCGGTGGGCTGGACGGCGCCGCGCCGATCGACAAGTCGCTGGCCCAGTACGCGAAAGCCCGCGACGCTGCGACGAAGGCGATGTACGACCTGACCGTCCGGCTGGCATCGTTCACGCCGCCGAGTGCTGCCGACCGGATGCTCTTCTCCGTGCTGGCAGAACGTGCCGACGACACCGCGCAATTCTTCGGAGTGATCGCCGGCGCGGTGCCCGTCCCTAGACTCTTCTCGCCCGGCAATCTGATCCGGTTGGTCGGCGCACGTGGATTCGCCAAGTTGGCCCGCAATCAGATGCGACCCGTCCGTGCACGACCGGCGCCGTAGCCGGACATCTTCATGCGCCGTCGCGCGGATTGCACGACGGCGCATGAAGATCGCTACATCCGGCGACTCAGTCGAGCGCGGTGGTCACCTCAGCACTTGCCTGCACCGGGCTACCTGTCGCCGCCTTGCCACGAGCGGTGGCCTTGTCGACGACCACGCCGGCCGCTTCGTCCTGGGCGGTGATCACGTACGGGGAATTGCTCAGGCAATGGAACGGCATTCCAGCCGGGACATCCACCGGTCCGGGGACGCCCACGCAGGTCACGCCGCTGCTGCGCAGGTCGTTGACCTCGACGCCCCGCACCGTCACATTGCCCGTGTTGGTAAGCACGAGCGAGTAGTCGATCGTGTCACCCGCATCTGTTCGGCCGTCACCGTTTACGTCGGTGGTGTTGACGGCGTCGAACGACAGAGCGATCGACGGATACGCCGGGATCTTGGTCGTCGTGCTCGCCGGCCGGCTGGTCAACTGCGCGCCGTCCGGCGATGTCGCGGTCGCGGTCGCCGTCGCCGTGAAATGACCGGCGTCCACGTCGTCGTCGGTCAGGCTGTAGGGCACGTCCGTTTGGCAACGGAACGGCATACCGCTAGGTATGGGCCCATCCGGGCAGCTGACGTTTCCGATTGCCGGCGCGTCGATCCGCAGGTCGGTCAACGTCGTGCCGGTCTCGTTGTCCACCACCATCGTGTAGGCGATCGAGTCGTTCGGGCCGATGCGGCCGTCCTGGTCAACGTCGGTCACCTGAGCGCTGGTGATCTTCAACGTGAGTCCGCCCTGCGGTGCTGCCGAGGCTTGCGCCGCCGAGAGGCCGAGGCCCAGGAACGTCGCGGCGATCGCGAAACCACCAGCACCGGCGGCGATCATCCGTCGCTTGGTGCCGCGAGATCCGGTCGAAGTCATGCAGTCCTCCACTGTGTCGCGTCCCCACATTGGGACGTCTCACAGCAGGACGCGCGAAGAGGACCCGATGTTGCACACCCCGCGAAAGAGATTTTCGGGAGGTCCGTGCGTCAGAGCGTGCGAGCGACCTCGGTCGCCCAGTAGGTGAGGATGATCGACGCGCCGGCCCGACGGATCGAGGTGAGCGTCTCGGCGATGACTCGGTCGCGATCGAGCCAGCCGCGCTCGGCAGCCGCCTCGACCATCGCGTACTCACCGCTGATCTGGTACGCGGCTACCGGAACGGGACTCGCGTCAGCCACCGCGCGCAATACGTCGAGGTATGGCAGCGCGGGCTTGACCATGATGATGTCGGCGCCCTCGCCGACATCGAGGGCAACCTCGGCCAGCGCATCGCGAACGTCGCGGGAATAGTCCTGCTGGTAGGCCTTCCGGTCGCCCTGGAGCGACGAGTTGACCGCCTCGCGGAACGGTCCGTAGAACGCCGAGGCATATTTCGGCGCGTAGGCCAGGATGCCTACGTCTGCGCGGCCGGCGTCGTCTAGCGCTGCCCGGACGGCGCCGACCTGCCCGTCCATCATGCCGCTAGTTCCCAGCAAATGGGCCCCGGATTCGGCCTGAGCTTTTGCCATGTCTCGATAGCGCTGCAGCGATGCGTCGTTGTCGACGCTGCCGTCCTCGCCCAACACACCGCAGTGGCCGTGATCGGTGAATTCGTCCAGGCAGAGATCGGCCATCAGGACGGTGCTGTCGCCCAACTCGCGCCGCAACGAAGCCAGCGCGACGTTCAGCACGCCGTGTGGATCGTCCGCCCCGGAGCCCTGCGCGTCCTTGTGCGTCGGGATGCCGTACAGCATCAGCCCGCCGACGCCCGCTTCGACCGCCTCGACCGCCGCTTTGCGCAGCGACTCGTGCGTGTGCTGGACGACCCCCGGCATCGAGGCGATGGCCACCGGTTCGGGGGCGTTCTCGCGCACGAACATCGGCAGCACGAAATCGGACGGGCGCAACGAAACATCAGATACCAGCCGCCGCATCGCCGCGTTGACCCGTAGCCGGCGGGGCCGAGAGGTCGGAAATCCTGGCAGGTTCGGCAACTGGCTCACGGCGTTCGAGCCTACGCCGGGCCCAGGGCGTGGTGGTCTGCCCGGTCAGAAACACAGATCGTGCAACTTTCTGCGGTCTCGCACCGCAGAAGGTTGCACGATCGGTGATCAGGTCAGCGGCGGCGCGTCGCCTTTCGGGCCGCCGCGGCGGCGGCCTTCTCGCGCTCCTCGACGGCCCGGGCGGCAGCGAACTCGGCGAGCGCGTCGACCAGCGCCGGCACCGTGGCGGTCTCGGGCGAGACGTCGACCCGCAGCCCGAACTCGCGGGCCGCAGCCGCCGTCTGCGGGCCGATCGCGGCAACCACCGTTCGCGCGTGCGGCTTGCCCGCGATACCGACGAGGTTGCGCACCGTGGACGACGAGGTGAAGCACACCGCCTGGAAACCACCGGACTTGATCGCGTCGCGGATCTCGGCCGCGGGCGGCGCGGCCCGTACCGTGCGGTACGCCGTGACGTCGTCGATCTCCCAGCCGCCCTCGCGCAAGCCCGCGGCGAGCGTCTCGGTGGCGATGTCGGCACGCGGCAACAGCACCCGGTTGATCGGGTCGAGCACATCGTCGAACGGCGGGAAGTCGGCCAGCAGGCCCTCGGAGGACTGCTCGCCCGACGGCACCAACTCCGGGGTGATGCCGTACGCGCGCACGGCATCAGCCGTCGCCTCGCCGACACAGGCGATCTTGACGCCGGCGAACGCGCGGGCGTCCAGGCCGAACTCCTCGAACTTCTCCCGGACGGCACGCACCGCGTTCGTCGACGTGAACACGATCCACTCGTAGCGGCCGGTGACCAGACCCTTGATCGCACGCTCCATCTGCGCGGGCGTACGCGGCGGCTCGACGGCGATCGTGGGTACCTCGACGGGCACCGCGCCGTGCGCGCGCAGCCGGTCGCTCATGGCGCCGGCCTGATCCTTCGTGCGCGGCACCAGCACCCGCCAGCCGTACAGGGCCCGCGACTCCCACCAGCCGAGCTTCTCGCGCTGCAGCGCGGCGCGGCCCACGGTGACGACCAGCGTGCCGGTCATGCCCACCGCGGTGAGGTCGACGTCGCCCAGCGTTCCGGACACCGTCTGCTGCGACGTACCGGTGCCGTCGCAGCTGACCGTGATCGGGGTGTCGGGCTTGAGGCCGCTTGACACGAGTTGCTCGCCGAGCGTCTGGACGTCGGTCGCCGCGATGGTCAGCACCAGCGTGCCGGGCGCGTGCGCGAGAACATCGAAGTCGGTGTTGGCCACGTCGACGACGTCGGCCTCGGTGCGCACCGGACCGACCGGGACGCCCGCATAGGCCGAGGTTCCGGCACCGACGGGAATGCCCGGGACGATGTCGAACGGCACGACCGTCTTCGCGACAGCCAGGGCCTCCTTGATGGCGCCGTCGTCGGTGAGGACGTCGCCGGCGATGAGCCGCACCACGTGCAGCCCGTTGCGTGCCTCGGTGAGCGCAGCCTTGGCAATGTCGGCTGGTAGTCCCTCAGCCGTGTGTATCGGTGCGGTCACCTGGTCGGTGATCGCCGCCGGGACGGACGCATCGGCAAATACAACCTCGGCGACCGCCAACGCCTGCGCGGCGTGAACGGCCAGCAAACCCGGGTCGCCCGGGCCGGAACCTACGAAGGTGATACGCCCTACGGTCTTCCGCGCGCGGGTCATCGCGAGCTCCCCATCATCTCGTCTGCGCCTTCGGCGATCAGCTCGGCGGCGAGTCGCCGGCCTACCCCTTCGGCATCGGTTACCGGGCCTGTGGCAGACAACCGGACAGCCCGCGAGCCGTCCGGCGCCGTTACTGAGGCACGGAGGAAAACTTCGACCCCGTCATCGCCGTCGGCGATCTCGGCCAGGGCGGCGACGGGGGCGGTGCAGCCCGCTTCGAGCGCGGCAAGTAGCGCGCGCTCGGCGGCGACTGCCGCGCGGGCATCGGGACTGTCCACTGTGGACAGCACCGCGCGGACGTCATGGTCGGACGCCCGGCATTCGACGGCCAGGGCACCCTGTGCCGGGGCCGGCAGCATCTGGATCGGGTCGAGGATCTCGGTGACCTCAGCGTCGCGCCCGAGCCTGCGCAACCCGGCCAGTGCCAGCACGACGGCGTCGAGGTCGCCGTGCGCGACCCGGCCCAGACGGGTGTCGACGTTGCCACGCAGCGGCACGATCGACAGTCCGAAGCCGAGCGCCGCAAGCTGTGCCGAGCGCCGCGCCGCGCCGGTGCCGACCCGGGAGCCCCGCGGCAGTTCGCCGAGGGTGAGCCCGTCGCGGGCGACCAGTGCGTCGCGCGGATCCTCGCGCGGCGGCACGGCGGCAATAACGATTCCTTCGGCGTCTGCGGTCGGCAGATCCTTATAGGAATGGACGGCGACGTCGATCTCGCCGTCGAGCAGAGCAGAACGCAGCGCCGAGACGAACACCCCGGTGCCGCCGATCTGATCGAACGCGGCCGACGAGCGGTCGCCGGCCGTGACGATTGGCACGATCTCGACCGGCGCGCCGATCGCCGCGACAACCAGATCGGTCTGGGTGCGCGCCAGGAGCGAGCCACGCGTGCCCACGCGCAGGGTTCGGGTCGCCGTCATCGCGTCTCCCCGGTGCGGCGGACCACGGTGACGGACTCGGCGCGTGCCGGATCGAGGTCGAACAGCTCGCGCAGCGCGGCGGCGTACTGGTCGCCGCCGGGAGTGGCGGCAAGTTCCTTGACCCGGACGGTGGGCGCGTGCAGCACCTTTTCGACCGCGCGCCGCACGGCGTCGGCAACCTCGTTGCGCACTGACGGGTCGAGGCCGGGCATCCGGGCGTCGAGCCGGGCGAGTTCGGCGTCGACCACCTGCCCGGCCCGCGCGCGCAGTGCGGTGACGGTGGGGGCCACGGCCAGCGCCTGCTGCTGGGCGAGGTAGCCCGCGAGTTCTTCGGCCAGCACGTCGCTCGCGGCGGCAACCTCGGCGTCGCTGACCATCGCGCCGTCGGCGCGCAGTGAGTCGAGGTCGACGTAGGTGACACCGGGCAGCGTGGCCACCGCTGGATCGACGTCTCGGGGCAGCGCCACGTCGAGGACAACGAGCGGATATGCGGCACGGTTGCCCACTGCGGACAGTTCGACCACCAGGCCGGTGGCGCCGGTGGAGCTGACAAGTAGGTCGGCGTCGGCGATCTCGGCAGCGATATCCGCGAGCCCGACTGCGCGCGCACCGAGTCTGGTGGCCAGCCGGGCGCCCCGCTCGACGCTGCGATTGGCGAGGACGATGTCGTTAATGCCTCGGCGGCGCAGTGTCGCGCCGGCGAGCGCACCCATCGAGCCGGCGCCGACGATGACTGCTCGGCGCCCGCGCAGCGAGCCGAGCGTTCGCTCCGCTTGGTCGAGTGCGACCGACACGACCGACGCTCCGGCTCGGCCGATACCGGTGTCGGTGTGCACCCGCTTGCCGACCCGCAGCGCCGTCTGGGCAAGGTCGTGCAAGACGGCGCCGATCGTGGCGGTGCTGGTGGCCAGCGCGTAGGCACTGCGCAATTGGCCGAGGATCTGGGACTCGCCGACGACCATCGCGTTCATCCCGGACGCCACCGAGAACATGTGCTCGGCGGCGGCCTCGGCGAAGTGGACATACAGGTGCTCGCCGAGATCGGCGATCGGCAGGCCTGCTTGGCGGGCCAGCACGTTGGTGATCTCGGCGACGGCCGGGTGGAAGCGCGCGACGTCGGCGTAGACCTCGATGCGGTTGCACGTCGACAGGGCGAGCACCTCGCTGATCGTGTCGTCGGCGTGCAGTTCGCCGAGCAACTTCGGCAGGTCTTCGGCGGAGATGCTGGCGCGCTCGAGTACCGACACCGGTGCCGTGCGGTAGGACAGCCCGACCACCAACAAGCTCATGTCGCCACCTCTTCGGCGAGCAGCGCCGCCGCCTTGCGGTTCTCGTGGAAGGACAGGATCTGCAACTCGGCGGCGAGGTCGACCTTGCGGACGTCGACGTAGGACGGAACGGTGAGCACGACCGGCGCGAAGTTCAGAATGCTGGTGACTCCGATGCTCACCAGCCGATCGCAGATCTCCTGCGCTGCCGACGCCGGGGTGGCGAGCACCCCGATCGTGATGTTCTCGTCGGCGACGATGCGCTCAAGGTCGGCGATGTCGGCGACGGTCATGCCGTGGATCGTCGTGCCCACGCGCGCCGGGTCGGCGTCGACCAGCGCGGCGATGCGAAATCCGCGACTGGCGAAACCGGCATAACCGGCAAGGGCCTGACCAAGGTTGCCGATACCGATCAGCGCCACGGACCGGTGCACGGTGAGCCCGAGCGTTCGCACGATCTCTTCGGTCAGCGTCGCCACGTCATAGCCGACACCGCGAATTCCGTACGAGCCGAGGAAGGAGAGGTCCTTGCGGAGCATGGCCGAATTCACCCCGGCTGCCACGGCCAGCTCGTCGGATGAGACGGTCGTGGTGGCGAGCCGTTCACCGAGCGACGACAGGACGCGAAGGTAGGTGGCCAGTCGGGCAACCGTCGCCTCGGGCACGTTGCGCATGGCCTCGCTGCCGGTGCGCGCCCCCGAAGGCAGGCTGTTGTCGGCCGTCGCGTCGCGCTGGACGGTCATGTGCTCCTCGATACGGGACCGGTGTTCGGCGGCCGTGAGCTACCCGGGCGTACCCGGCGAGAACCCGGACAGGAGCCGCGGAACCGGTGTGGTAGAAGGCGATTGGACCCAAGAAACGCTACGCGCTTGTGAATGCTTTCCCAAATCGCGCACCCCGGCCGTCTCAGCCCGACTTGTCATACCCCCGGCGTTCGACGACGCGGTTTCGGTAGGACAAGTCGCGTTCGGGAGACGATTAGCGCTTAAGCACGGCGATGAGATCGCGAATTCTGCTAGAAAGTGGGGGGCGGGCGGTTGACCGCCCGGCCGCCCGACTGAGGAGTGCGTGATGTCAGACACCGCGGCGGCAGCTGCCTTGACCCCACCCAGCCAGCTGACCTTGACAGCACCCGAGCCGGTCAAGCAGGTCGAGCCGGAGAAGGCCGGCGGAATGGTGCCGATTCCCGCCGCGGCTCTTCCGGCCCTCGATCAGAAGGTGGCCGACTACGTCGACTCGGTGGTGATGCTCGACGTCCACTCGCCCGCCTTCACGGCCAAGGCCGACGACGTGCGGACGATGGGCAACGACGAGATCCGGGCATCGGCCGAAACGTCCAACAAGCTCCTGCAATCGCCCGTTCGCGCCATGCAGAAGACATCCGAGACCGGCAAGGTCGCCGGCACGCTGGTCGACCTGCGCCGCACGGTCGAAGACCTTGACCCCAAGCAGGCCACCGGCGTCAAGAAGCTTCTCGGCATGATCCCGTTCGGCGACAAGTTGCGCGACTACTTCCAGCGGTACGAGAGCGCGCAGAAACACATCGACGCCATCCTCAAGGCACTGCTCGACGGCCAGGACGAACTGCGCAAGGACAACGCCGCCCTCGACCAGGAGAAGGTGCATCTCTGGGAGACGATGCAGCGCCTGGCCCAGTACTCCTACGTCGCCGAGCATCTCGATGCCGCGATGGCGGCGAAGATCGCCGAGATCGAGCAGACCGACGCCGACAAGGCGAAGGTGCTGCGCGACGACGTGCTGTTCAACATCCGGCAGAAGCACCAGGACCTCCTCACCCAGCTCGCGGTCTCGATCCAGGGCTATCTCGCGATCGACCTCGTCCGCAAGAACAACCTCGAGCTGATCAAGGGCGTCGACCGGGCAACCACCACCACCATCTCGGCGCTGCGCACCGCGGTGATCGTGGCTCAGGCATTGGCCAATCAGCGGCTCGTGCTCGACCAGATCAGCGCGCTCAACACCACCACGTCGAACCTGATCGAGTCGACGTCGCAATTGCTCGCCACGCAGGGCGTCGAGATCCAGAAACAGTCCGCCGATGCCGCGATCAGCATCGAGTCACTGCAGCGCTCGTTCGCCAACATCTACCAGTCGATGGACGCGATCGACACGTTCAAGACGCAGGCCCTCGACTCGATGAAGCAGACCGTCGGCACGCTGCAGACCGAGATCGACAAGGCCCAGTCCTACCTGTCGCGGGTCCGGGTTAGCGACGGAAAGACGGCTGGCGACAGCGGCGGCGACTTGAACCTCTCGCTCTGATCGACGTGGGTTTTAATTGGCGGCTGGCCGCATTGTTCCGCCGGCAGGCGCCCGCGCCGGCGTCTCCAGCGCGGACCGACGACGACGAGATCCTGGCTTCACTCGACCAATTGCAGGCTGCCGCCGCGGGCAAGGTTCCCGACATGGTCACAGCCCGCGTCGACCGCGTTGCCACCGTCGTCCGCGAGACAGTCCCCCGGCTGGCCACTCTGGGCCCGGGCAGCCTGACCGCGCACGACGTGCTGCGCACGGCAACGTCCTACATGCCTGAGGCGGTCGCTGCGTACATGCGCCTGCCCCGGTCCTTCGCCGACCACCGTCCGGTCAGCAACGGCAAGACCTCGCTGACCGTCCTGTGCGACCAACTCGACCTGCTCGGCTCGAAGATGGACGACGTGTTCGACGCCGTGTGCCGGGCCGACGCCGACGCCCTGATCGCGCACGGGCGGTTCCTGGCCGAGAAGTTCGGCTCTGGCGCGCTTGCCCTCGACCCGAGATTGCGATGACGCCGCCCGCTCGTGCGCGTGACCGGGCGGCCCCGCCCGGAGCTGATTCGGCGGCGACGGGGTGCGGCGGGTGAGCGCCGAGGCGGTCGACGCCGTCCGGGTCGCAGCCGACGCACTCGTCTCGGTCGGCGTGGCAGCAGGCGAGACAGAGGCGAGCGTTCTGGCTGAAGCGGGCGCTCTCGCCGCCACGGCGAGCGAGCGGGCAGACGGGGCAGACGCCGAGTGGGCAACCGTCTTCAGCGGGCGGGCAAGCGGCTTCGAGGCGGCTGCACTCGCCGGGACGCCATTTGCCAAGCGGCCGACGGCGGTGCTCGGCCGTCTCGTCACGCGCGGGGACGCAGCCGCGACACCTTATGCGCAGGCGTTGGCCGAACTCGCATCAGCCGCGTGCTCGCTGGGCGAGCCGAGCCTTCGGTCGATCGTCACCGCCAACGCGATAGCCGCCGCGCAACTGGCCGCGGTGCCCGCCGCCCCGGCAAGTTCCCCCGCGGCCGCCCCGGCAGGTTCCCCCGTGGGTGGGCAGTTAGGGCCTGGGTGGGCAGATACAAGTGCCCACCTGGGCCGTAACTGCCCACCCGCTGGTGCTGCGACCGGCGCGACGGGCGATTCACCCGAGACGGCTCCCTCCGCGGCGTCTCCCGCGCCTACGGTGCTGACGTCCCCACCGGCGCCGGCCAAGACGCTCGATGAACTGCTTGCCGAACTCGACGATCTGACAGGCCTCGATGCCGTCAAGACCGAGGTGCGCCACCAGGCCGAGGTGCTGCGTGTCGCCAAGCTGCGCACCGCGAAGAAGCTGCGCGACCCGGCCATCACCCGCCACCTCGTCTTCGTCGGCAATCCGGGCACCGGCAAGACCACGGTGGCCCGGCTCGTCTCCGGCATTTACCGCGCGCTGGGCGTCCTCGAGCAAGGGCAACTCGTCGAGAGCGACCGCTCGTCGTTGGTCGCCGGCTACGTCGGGCAGACCGCGCTCAAGACGACGGAGATCGTCGGCAAGGCGATCGGCGGCGCGCTGTTCATCGACGAGGCGTACGCCCTGGCCGACGACGAGTACGGCGAGGAAGCCATCGAGACGCTGGTCAAGCAGATGGAGGACCACCGCGACGAGCTGGTGGTGATCGTGGCCGGATACCCCGGCCCGATGCAGGGGTTCATCGACGCCAACCCGGGCCTCGCGAGCCGGTTCCGCCTGACGATGACCTTCGAGGACTACACCGACGACCAGCTCGTCGAGATCTTCGGCAAGATCGCCGCGGGGTCCGACTTCACGCCGACCGACGAGGCCGTGCAGCGGCTGCGGCAGGTTCTGACGCTCACCCCGCGCGACACCGGATTCGGCAACGCGCGCTTCGTCAGAAACCTCTTTGAGGCCGCGGTCGTTCGTCAGGCATGGCGCCTGCGAGACGAAGCTGATCCGAGTGTGGAACAGCTTCGCGAGTTGGCCGCTGACGATCTGGGCGAGTTACCCGATACGGTGCATCCGCCCAATCACGATGGGGACAGCATGACGACGAGCAAGACGATCTGATGACGGTCACTGCGACCGGTCAGCAATCGGGCGCGCCCCCGCCGCAGCCGCCCCATGCCCGGCAGGTCGCCCTCACGGTTGCCCGCGCCACGTTCGAGGGCACGCCCGGACGCATGCGTCTCTACGGTGCGCTCGTCGCCCTCGGATGCCTCGTCTTCGGCCTGTTTGCATTCATCGCGGCCTCGAGCCGGGCCAGCGCGCTGTCGAGTGCACGCTCGGACGCGGCGCAGCTGGTCCGCATCCAGGCGATCCGAACCAACCTCGTCTTCGCCGACGCGAACCTGACCAATGCATTCCTGGTCGGCGGCCTGGAGCCGCCCGCCGCCCGCAGCGCGTACGAACAGGGCATCGCGACCGCGTCGACCACCCTGGCCGACGCCGCAGGCGTCAACTCAGACGACGCAGCCGTCCTGGCCAAGGTGAACGAGGTCGTCACGCGGTACACGGGGTTGGTCGAGTCGGCCCGGGCCAACAACCGCCTGGGTTACCCCCTCGGCGCCGCGTACCTGCGTCAGGCCACCGACCTGCTGCGCACCGACGCGCTGCCACCGCTCGAAGATCTCGGCAAGACCGAGCAGGCGCGCATCGCGCACTCGTACTCCTCGAGTGCGCACGCCGTCTACTGGCTGCTGATCGGCGTGCTGCTGGCGCTGGCCGTGCTGATCTTCACCCAGATCTGGCTGTCCGCGCGCACCCGCCGCCTGCTGAACCTACCGCTCGTCACGGCAACCGCGGCCGTCCTGGTGGTGGGTGTCGTCCTGATCGGCATCATGGCATGGAGCCAGAGCAAGGCCAACAAGACCCGTTCCAACGCATACTTCGCCACCGTCGAGGGTGCTACTGCGCGCATCGACGCGTTTGACGCCAAGAGCGCCGAGAGCCTGACGCTGATCGCGCGCGGGTCCGGGCAGGCATACGACGCAAGCTTCAACGACCTTGCCGCCAACGCCGGCATGATCCTCAAGGACGCCGCACAACGCGGCGGCGCCGACGAGCAGGCCGCGCAGAACGCATTCGCCGACTATCTGGCGGTACACCAGAAGATCCGCGCGGCCGACAACAGTGGCGACTGGGATGGCGCTGTCGCACTTGCCACCGGCTCCGCGGCAACCGATGCCAATGCGGCGTTCGGCGCGTTCGACACCGCGTCGGCCAAGGCGCTTCGCCAGCGCTCGGCCCAACTGCGCAACGATCTCGGCACTGCGCGCGATCCCTTGACGCCCTTCGCATGGATCGGGCTGATCGTCGGGATCGGCGCCGCTGTTGCCTCGGTGCGCGGCATCTCGCTGCGGTTGCGGGAGTACCGATGAGACACGAACTCCACACCGTCCCCGCCGAATCGACACGCATCCGACGGGCGATCTGGGCGGTGGCAGCGGTCATTTCCGCGGCCGCGCTCGTTGCGGGCTGCAGCGCAGGCAGTACGCCGACCCTGCCGTCCACCGCCGCGCCGTCGTCGGCCGCGGCGCCGAGTCCGAGTCCGACGCCGACCCGGGCCGGCTGCAACAACAGCGACAGCACGAGGGTTCAGTCCTATGCGCCCGACAGCCCGCTGCCGCCGGACGATCAGGCCGGCCAGACGGTCGAGGCGATCAAGAAAAAGGGCAAGATCACCGTCGGGGTATCGGCCGACAATCTGCTGTTCGGATTCCGCAACCCGATCACCGGCAAGCTCGAGGGCTTTGACATCGACATGGTCAACGAGGTGGCCAAGGCGATCTTCGGGCCCGACATCAAAGGCAAGGTCGAGTATCGGGTCGAGAACTTCGCGCAGCGCATCCCGGACCTTCAGGCGGGACGGGTCGATCTCGTCGCCGACATCATGACGATCAACTGCTCCAGATGGAGCCAGATCGCGTTCTCTACGGAGTACTTCGCCGCCGGACAGCAGGTGCTGGTGCGCAAGAACTCCCCCTACCAGAAGATCGCCGACCTGAACGGCAAGAAGGTCTGCACGGCAACCGGCTCCACCGGCGAGCAGAACCTCAAGACGCTCTACCCCAAGGTCGAACGCGAGGTAGTCGCGAACATCAGCGACTGCATGGTCCTGTTCCAGCAAGGCACCGTCGAAGGCATCGTCTCCGACAACACGGTGGTGGCCGGGTTCGCCAGCCAGGACCCGTACGCGCGAATCGCGGGACCGCAGTTCACCAACGAGCCGTACGGCCTCGGCATCCCGGCCAAGAACGTCGACTTCGTTCAGTTCGTCAACGCGCTGCTGCAGCGGATGCGGACCGACGGCACCTGGGCCGCGATCTACCACAAGTGGTTGCCCGGCACGGTGCCCGCGCCGCCGGCGGCCGTCTACGGACGCGCACTGCCATGACCGTGACCACGCTCGCCACACCGCCGACCGCCCCGGGATCCCTTACGGCACCGGCGGGTTCGCGCAGCGTCCTGAAATTCCTGGACGAACTGCGGATCTGGCGCGACAACCTGAAGACCTCGCTCGGCTCGCTCGATCGGCGGGCCCAGGTCTCCTCCGCCCCGGACGCCTTCACCGGCGACCTCACCCTGGCCATGTCGCTGTCGGAGTCGATCGACCAGCGTACGAACGAGCTGATCCAGGTTTGGGACAGCGGGCGCGTCGGCGAGAAGGAACTCGCGATCATCGCGCAACTCATGTGGGGACGCCTGCCCGATCCGCTCGGCAATCCCTCGGCGTTCTCACTGGACGAAGCGACGACCCTCGCGGCAGCGCTCGAGGCTCGACTCGCATCGCGTCTCGACGCCGACACGATCGCGGGCTCCGGTGCGGCCGACCGCATCGGCCCGTTGCGCGAGACGCTCTCGCGCTGTCACGACCTCGCAGACACCTTGGGCCGCCACGGCGGCGAGGCCGAAACGCTGCGCGAGCAGCTCGACGCGGCACTGGGCGGCGACGCCGGCCCGGCCGCGCTGGGCAAAGAGGTCGAGCGGATCGCTGATGCCGCCGAGCTACTCGAACGCGATCTGATCAAGGAGACCTCGCTGCGGGCGGCCGTCGCGCGCGAATCGGCCGCCTTGGCCGCGCGGATCACACAACTGACCGCGACCGAAGCCGACGTTCGAGCCACCGCCGAACGGTGCCGCGACAAGATTCTCGCGCCGCCGCGCCTGGCCGTACCTGACGTCGTGGCGCTCGGGCCGCTGCCCCCGGTCCCGGACGGGCCGGACGCTCCCGGAACCTGGAGAGCAGCCAAGGTCGCGCTCGAGAGCTATCGGGCACGCCTCGATCTGGCGGCCGCGGCGCTGGCCGAGGCGCGACGTCGCTATGCGGCGCCGTTGACCGAGCGGGCCGAACTGCGTGGGCTGGCCGAGGCGTACCAAGCCAAGGCCGGGGCCGCCGGGTTGGCCGAAGACCCCGCCCTCAGCGCCCAGTTCGCCAGCCTGCGCGCACTGCTGTGGCGGGCACCGTGTGATCTGGCCGCGGCGCGGCCGCTCGTCGCGGCCTACGGGCAGGCGGTTCAGGTGGCGGTCGGCGCAATGCCGGCGACGGAGCCACCCGTGCCCGGACGGGGCGGCCCCGCGCCTGACTCGTCACCGCGGCCCGCCCCAACCGCCCCGGCCGTTCCGGCCACCGCGTCCGAGGAGGCGGAGTGAACTGCACCCAACCCGGCTGCACCGGGCAGATCGAGGACGGCTACTGCAATGTCTGCGGCAGCCCGGCCGAGGTCGCGGACGCGGCGATGATGGCGGGCCGGTGCGCTCAACCCGGCTGCACCGGGCAGATCGAGGACGGCTACTGCAACGTCTGCGGCTCGCCGGCGGGCGCCCCGGCGAGCGCTGCCTACCCGGACTCCGCACCGAGCACGCGCACCGGCAGCACCCGCACAAGTAGCTCGGCCCGTTTGTCGAGCGCGCCCATCGGCTCGGCGCGCGGCGGCGGCACGCGTCCCACCCGCCGGATCGGCACCACGCGCACCGGCTCGCTTCGGCTCGGCGCGGGCATCACGTCCATCCCGCCCGCGCCGGTTCCCGACCCCCGCTCGGTCATCTTGGCGAACCCGCAGGTCAGCGAGGAGAAACGGTTCTGCGCCAAGTGCGGTGCACCGGTGGGCCGATCGCGCGACGGCAAGCCGGGGCGCTCGCAGGGCTTCTGCCCCAAGTGCCGCACGGAATTCGCCTACGCAGCGAAGCTTGTCGCCGGCGACCTCGTCGGCGGCCAGTACGAGGTGGTGGGCGCGCTGGCCCACGGCGGCCTGGGCTGGATCTATCTCGCCGCAGACAAGAACGTGTCCGATCGGTGGGTCGTACTCAAGGGCCTGCTCAACACCGGCGATCTCGATGCCTACCAGGCGGCGGTCGCCGAGCGGCAGTTCCTGGCCGAGGTCCAGCATCCGTTGATCGTCAACATCTACAACTTCGCGATGTACGAGAACGCCGGCTACACCGTGATGGAGTACGTCGGCGGCAGTTCGCTCAAGCAGATCCTCAAGGCCCGGATGGAGGCCAACAAGGGGCGATACGACCCGTTCCCCGCTGACCAGGCGATCGCGTACATGATCGAGATCCTGCCTGCGTTCAGCTACCTGCACAGCCAGGGTCTGCTCTACTGCGACTTCAAGCCCGACAACATCATCCAGGCCGGCGACGCGGTGAAGCTGATCGACCTCGGCGGCGTGCGCCGCGTCGACGACAACGAGAGCGCGATCTACGGAACGATCGGCTTTCAGGCGCCGGAGGTGGCAACGCTCGGTCCGAGCGTGGCGAGCGACATCTACACGATCGGGCGCACCCTGGCCGTGCTGCTCTTCGAGTTCCGCGGCCACCAGTCCACCTACGTCAAGAGCCTGCCGCCGGTCGACGACACACCCGTCTTCCAGCGCTACGACTCGCTGTACCGGGTGCTTGCCAAGTCCACCGCCGAGAATCCGAACGACCGGTTCCAGTCCGCCGACGAGCTGCGCGAGCAACTGCTCGCCGTGCTGCGCGAAGTCGTGGCCAGCGACGGTCCGGGCGGCCCGGCCCGGCAGTCCACCCCGTCGGTCCTGTTCGGGGCACCGACGGCGTCCGGAGCAACGCTCGAGTGGCAGGAGTTGCCACCGCTGCTGGTCGACCAGTCCGACCCATCCGCCGCGTGGTTGGCCGGCGTGTCGATCGACGACCCGGTGCAACGGCTGACCGCGCTCGACGGCGCACCGCACAACACCGTCGAGGTCGGCTTGGCCCGCGCCCGAGCGGGCATCGACGCCAGCCGGTTCGATCTGGCCGAAGCCACGATCGAGCACATCCTCGGCGACGACCCGTGGGAGTGGCGGGCGGTGTGGCTGTCCGGGCTGGCCGCCCTGGCCAAGGGCGACCCGGGCGCCGCGACCGCCGCGTTCAACACGGTGCTCGGTCAGGTGCCGGGAGAACTGGCACCGAAGCTGGCGCTGGCCCTGGCCTGCGAGATCGCGGGCGAACGCCTGCTCGCGCAGGGGCTCTATCGCACCTGCACCATCGTCGACGCGAACTACATCGCGCCCGCGGCGTTCGGCCTGGCCCGCACCGATCTCGCCGACGGCGACATCGACGGTGCGCTGAGCGCGCTTGACCTGGTCGGGCCGACCAGCGGTGCACACGTAACAGCGCGACGCACCAAGGCCGAAGTACTCGCCGACAGCCACAAGGGCCTGCCCGCGCTGGCCGACGCCGTCGCCACCGTCGAGCGGGTACCGATCGATCCGCGTGAGCGCCAGCAACTTGTCGTGAAAGTGCTCACCCAGGCTCTCGATCACGTCCGCCAGTCCGGCCCGGAGCCGCAGACACACATCGCCGGCATCCCGGCCACCGAGCACGATCTGCGCGCCGGCGCCGAGCAGGCCTACCGGCAACTCGCGGCACTGACCTCCGATCGGGCCGCGCGGGTGCGCCTTGTCGACGCCGCCAACGCGGTGCGTCCAAGGTCGCTGGTATGACCTGCCCGCAGTGCGGCGAGCCGACCGGCACCGGCGACTCGTTCTGCGAGAACTGCGGCGCGAGCCTGCAAGCCACCCCGCAAACCGCCCCGCAAACCGCCCCGCCCGCGCAACCGACGCCAGTCCCGGCCCGCGCCTGCGCGGCATGCGGCGGCGAGGTGGGCGCGGACGGCTGGTGCACCGTATGCGGCGCCCGGGCGTCCAACGGCCGCGAGCACGTCGTCGAGCAGCCCAGCCCGACCGTGGTGGGCGTCAGCGACAAGGGAATCGTCCACGTCCGCAACGAGGACTCCTGCGCGCTGACCGCCGACGGCAGCTGGGCAGCACTCGTTGTTTGCGACGGCGTCACGACGGCCACCGACAGCGACACCGCATCACTCGCCGCGGCGCAGGCAGCACGCGACCTGCTCGCCGCAGCGCCTCGCCCCGGTGGCTCCGCCGAGGCTCGCCAGGCGCATTGGGCCGAGCAGCTCAAGGCAGCGGCGCAGGCCGCCGACGTCGCCGCCGAGGGCACCGCATCCGCTGGCGACGACAACCCGCCGTCGTGCACGTTCGTCGCGGCCATCGCCGATGCCGAGGTGATCGTCGCCGCGTGGGTCGGCGACAGCCGCGCCTACTGGTTGCCGGATGCGGGTCCGGCAATGCAACTGTCCGTCGACGACTCCTGGGCCACCGCGCAGATCGCTGCCGGCATCCCGCGCGAGGTGGCCGAGGCCGACCCCAAGGCACACGCCATAACGAAGTGGCTCGGAGCCGATTCACCCGACGTCGATGCCGCAACCGCCACCGTCATTGCCACGACCGCCGGATGGCTTCTCGTCTGCAGCGACGGCCTGTGGAACTACTGCTCGACGGCTGACGACCTGCACAAACTGGTGGCCGCCCAGCCGGCCGAACCGCTGCCCCTCGCCGAAGCCCTCGTCGGATGGGCCAACGAGCAGGGCGGCCACGACAACATCACCGTGACACTGGCTCGTATCGCACCCGAGGAGTTACGCGCATGACCACCGTGCCCAGTTGGACCGCCGAGGTGTTCCAGAACGAGTACCTGCCCGACGGCGCCACAGACGTCCACGCCATCGTCACGGTGAGCTCCGCGGGTACCGGTCAGGCGGGCGAGAGCGGCGGCGCCGCCGAGGCGATCATCATCGACTGTTCCGGATCGATGGGCGCCCCGCAGGCGAAGATCGTCGCCGCCCGCAAGGCAGCGGCCGCGGCGATCAACGCGATCGCGGACGGCACATGGTTCGCCGTGATCGCCGGAGTCGGGCTGGCCGAGCCGGTATACCCCGCGCGCGGCATGGTGCAGGCCGACCAGGGCACCCGGGCCGCCGCGACCGACGCCGTCTCGCGGCTGACTCCGCGGGGAGGCACCGCTATCGGCCAATGGCTGCTCACCGCGCACGACGCCTTCGGCCAGGCCCCGGCGACGCAGCGCCACGCCATCCTGCTCACCGATGGCAAGAACGAGGGTGAATCCGAAGGCCAGCTCGCCGCCGCGGTCGAGGCGGTCACCGGTGAGTTCCAGTGCGACTGCCGCGGCGTGGGCGCCGACTGGGACGTGGGCGAACTGCGCGGCATCGCGACGGCGCTGCTCGGGTCGGTCGACCTGATCGCCGACCCGGCCGACATGGCGGCTGACTTCCTGGCGATGATGCAGACCGCGATGGGACGCGGCGTCGCCGATGCGAAGCTTCGGGTGTGGGCGCCGCAGGGCGCCGAGCTGCTGTTCGTCCGGCAGGTTGCGCCCACTATCGACGACCTCACCGACCGGCGCGTGAACGTCACGCCGCTGATCACCGAGTACCCCACTGGCGCCTGGGGCGACGAGTCGCGCGACTACCACGTCGCCATTCGGGTGGCCCCCAAGCCCGTCGGCGCCGAGCAGTTGGCCGCGCGCGTCCAGATCGAGGTCGGCGATCAGGTCGTCACGCAGGGATTGGTCAAGGCGCTGTGGTCCGACGACAGCGCGCTCACCACACGCATCAACCCGGCCGTCGCGCACTACACCGGGCAGGCCGAGCTGGCGCAGGTGATCCAGGAAGGCCTCGCAGCAAAGGCCGGCGGCGACGAAGACACCGCCACGTTCAAGCTCGGCCGCGCTGCGAAACTGGCCGCCGAGACGGGCAACGAGGAGGCCACCCAGCGGCTGAAGAAGATCGTCGACATCGAGGACGCCGACACCGGCACCGTGCGCCTCAAGCGCGATGCGTCCAAGCTGGACGAGATGGCCCTCGACACCAGTTCGACCAAGACCACCCGCGTGCGTCCGTCATCATGATCGCGTCTATCGATCGTGCAACTTCCTGCGGTGTCAGACCGCGGGAAGTTGCACGATCGCCGAGGAGAGCAGGTAAATGAGCGCGGTCTGCCCGCAGGGGCACACGTCGTCGACGGACGACTTCTGCGACGTCTGCGGCGCGCCGATCGAGTCCGCGCCGGCGCCGCCCGTGGCCGCTGCGCCGTCAAGCCCACCCGCTCCAGCGCCGAGCCCGGCCCCGCCGATCCCAGCGCCGCCGAGTCCAGCGCCGCCGAGTTCAGGGCAGAAGGAGTGCCCGAACTGTAAGGCGGCCAACTCCTCCGACGCGCTGTTCTGCGAGGACTGCGGCTACGACTTCGCCACCGGCCAGCTTCCCCCACCGCCGGCCACGATCGATCCGGTGTCCGGGCGAGTAGTGCCCGAGGCAGCGAAACCAGCGGATCTGGCCGGCGTCGACTGGGTGGCCGAGATATGGGTCGACCCGGACTGGTTCAGCCACCAGCAGGCAGCGGGTGCCTGCCCCACCAGCGGGTTGCCCACCGTCGTCGCGCTCAAGGGCACCGTCGCGCTGATCGGACGCCTCTCGCGCAGCCGCAACATCACCCCCGAGATCGACTGCACCAGCGATGGCGCCATCTCGCATCGGCATGCCGAGTTGATACGTAACGGCGGGCGATGGTCGGTGAAGGATCTGGGGTCCACCAACGGCACTTACGTGGGCTCGCCCGGAGGCAGCTATCCCGACGACCCGCTCGCCCCGCAGCAGCCACGCGAACTAGCCGACGACGAGCGCATCTACCTCGGCGCCTGGACGCGCATCGTCGTCCGCAAGGCCACCGACGCGGAAAGAGCCGGCGTCGTCACCTGATCCGCGCCCTGCGACAAGAGTTAGCGAGCAATCGCCTTGCGGAAGCGGGCCTCCTCGACCCGCCAGTAGCCGTGTTCCTTGCCGTCGATGAGGATCACTGGCACGCGATCGGAGTACGCGTTGCGCCGATCGGGGTCGGCGTCGACATCGAGTTCGTCGTAGCGAAAGCCCAGTTCGCCCCGCAGTTTCTGCAGCAGCTCGCTCGCGTCATCGCACAGGTGACAGCCGACGCGGGTGATGAGGGTGACCTGGTGATCAGCTGGCGACATCGCTCGATTCTCCACCTAGCTGCCATTTCATGACCTTGCCGGTGGCGGTGTGGGGCAGCGTGGCGACGACTTCGACCCGGCGGGGCAGCTTGAACCTGGCCAGCGACCGCGCCGCCGTCGACACCAGGTCGTCGACGTCGATGTGGGCACCAGCGGCGGGGACGACGTAGGCGACAACAGCCTCGCCCGTTACGGCGTCTTCGGCCCCGACTACCGCAACCTCGCCGACGCCCGGGTACGCCCCGAGAACCGTCTCGACCTCGGCCGGGTAGACGTTGAAGCCGTTGACCAGCACTAGCTCGCTCGAGCGTCCGACCAGGTGCAGATCGCCGTCGCCGTCGCGCACCGCGATGTCGCCGGTGCCGAACCAGCCGTCCTCGCCTGGTCCGTCGGCACCGTCGGGCCAGTAGCCGGAAAACAGGTTCGGACCGCGTACGAACAGTTGGCCCGGATCGCCGTCCTCGTCAACCGGCTCGCCTGCCTGGTCGCGCAGTTCGATCTCGACGCCGGGCAGCGGCCGGCCGATCGAACCGCCCTTGCCGGCCGTATTCAGGGTGACTCCCGGCGCTGCCTCGGTCAGCCCGTATCCCTCGTAGAGGGTGATCCCGCGCGACGCGTACAGCTGACCGAGCTCGGCGGGCAATGGCGCCGAGCCCGACAGCGCGTATCGGACGCTCGCGAAAGACGTTGCGAGCTTCGGACTGGCCAGCCACTGCACGAACATGCCTGGCGCACCCACCACGACGGTGACCGCCTGGTCAGCCATCGTCGCGAGCGACTCGTCGGCGTCGAAACGATCCGCGAGCACGGTGGTCGCGCCGACATAGAGGGCGATGCCGAGCCCCGCGTTGAGGCCGAAGACGTGGAACAGCGGCAGCGGAACGAACACGGCGTCGTCGGCAGTAACCATCGGCGGATCGACCGCTGCCCCCTGCTCGAGGTTGGCGAGCAGCGCCCTGGCCGACAGCATCGCCCCTCTGGGCCGGCCGCTTGTGCCGCTCGTATAGAGCAGAACGGCGATCTGGTCACCGGTACGGTCGAGCCTCGGGTCATCGCCGCTGGGCGCCCCGCTCAGCAGATCGGCGACTGTCAGGTGGCCGGGCGGCGCGTCCGTCGAGGCGACGACAACCGCGGGCACCGGTGCGGCAACGGCGTCGAGGTTCGACGTGACGAGCAGGCCGGCGCCCGAATCGGTGAGCACATGGGTCAACTCGGGAAGCGTGTACGCCGGATTGACCGGCACCACGGTCAGCCCGGCCCGGGTCGCGCCGAGATACAGCAGGACGAAGTCGATGCTCGTGCCGTGTTGCAGCGCGACACGATCACCGACGGACAAACCCGTGGTGCCGAACGCCAGAGCCGCACCGGTCACCCGGCGATCCAGCTCAGCCCACGTCAGCCGCGTTGTGCCGTCGATCAGTGCTACGCCGTGCGGTCGCTGCCGCGCTGCTCGCCGAACGAGGTCCGAGATGCTGGTCGGCTCGGCCTCGGCACTCACGCGGCTGCCCCGGGGAGATTCGGCTGCCCACAGCCACATCTGCACGCCGAGTGCGCGCTGTTGTCGTCGGTGCTCACTGTTCCTCCGCCACCCCTACGCAAGACAACGAGCCTGGCCCGCCGAGGCCCCACGTGCAAGTCCGCGATGAATGGATACTTAGTGCGTCGGATGCCTGGTTACTCACTAGTAGTGGGGGTACGGTAAGCGCTTAGGTCAGGCGGAACGGGGGAACCGCTGAGAGGTTGTTCAGCCATGTTTGGCTCATATCGCCGTGCAGCACCGCCCGTACCGGGCGGTGCTGGTCTTCATACGCTGGCCGAGCTGGTTCTCGCGGTCATCCGAGCTCGCTCTGCTGAGCCCGCATTGGGCACCGTCGGCGGATCGACAATGTCGGCCGACGCTGGGATCGCTGCACTGCCGGGCGCGATCGCCGGCCGGGGACGCGACGAGACGCTCACCGTGCCGCCCGGTGGGCCGCGCGACGCCATCGACGACACGCACGTCGAGACCTGGCAACTCGTCACCCGGGCGCAGGCCGGTGACGGTGAGGCGTTCGGCCAGCTGTATGAGCGCTACGTCGACACCGTCTTTCGATTCATCTACTACCGTGTCAACGACCGCGCGGTTGCCGAGGACTTCACCAGCGAGACCTTCCTTCGCGCACTACGGCGGATCAAGGGCATCCAGTACCAGGGACGCGATATCGGCGCATGGTTCATCACGATCGCGCGCAACATCGTGCTCGATCATGTGAAGTCGGCGCGACACCGGCTCGAGGTCACCACCGGCGATGTCATCGAGGGAAACGACACCGAGCCGAGTCCCGACGCCGCGGTCATCAGGTCGCTGACGTCCGAGCACCTGACGCGTGCGATCAAGCGGCTCGGCAACGAACAGCGCGACTGCATCGTGCTGCGCTTCATCCAGGGCCTGTCGGTCAGCGAGACAGCCGAGGCGATGGGCAAGAACGACGGCGCGATAAAGGCGCTTCAGCATCGCGCGGTCCGCAAACTCGCCGACATGGTCGGGAGTGACCTGCTGTGACAATGACACCCACATGCAGTAACTCGCGCCTCCCATCATCGTTGGACTCAGCGAACGATCAGCCAGCGTTCGCAGCGTTGCGATTGGCTGTTTGTATGCCTCGGGGGGGAGGTGGAGATGACTGACATTCGCGCGCTCGCCGGACGGTTCCGGCGCCATCCCGACCCTGAATCTTCGACCGATCCCGTGATCAGCGCGCTCATCGGCCATCTTCATGCGCTTCCGGCCGGGCCGTCGATGCGCGCCGACTTCCGCGCCGAACTACACGCCCAACTCGTCGCTGTCACACCGCGGCTGGTGGCCGAGGGAGTTGCCGACGTCGAGGCATCTCCGGCCGACCGGTTCCATTCCGGCTGGCGGTGGTTGCGCACGCGCGCATCGCGCATGCCTATGCGCCGGCCAATCGCCGTTGTCGGCAGCCTCGTTGTCGTGTTCGCACTGCTGCTCACCAGCGCTGTGTGGATAAGCAGCCGTACGCTGCCCGGCGATTCGCTCTATGGCCTCAAGCGGGCGAGCGAAAACGTCCAGCTCTCGTTGATCAGCGGCGACGGCGCGCGGGGGCGCGAGTACTTGTCTCTGGCCAGAAAACGTGCCAACGAGGTGTCCTCGCTGCTGTCGAAGTCGTCCGCGTTCGCCCTCGGCACCGGACCGCAAGCCATGGGCGGCCTCAACCCGCATACGGCGAGCCTCATCGCCGACACGCTGTCCGCGGCCGACAACGACCTGCGCAACGGAACCCGGTTGCTCACCGGCCAAGCAGTGCACAACACGTCCAACGGTCCGTTGATCACCCTGAGCGGCTGGGCGCCCAGCCAGGTCGCACGGCTGCGCGCGATCGTCAACCGCGTCCCCGCGGGCAGCGTGCGTCAGCGTGCCCTCGCCTCCGAGCAGCTGGCGCAACGCGTGCTCGAGCGGGCGGACAGGCTCAGCCGGGACATCGGCTGCACTTGCCTGCGGGCAACGTCCACCGACGATCTCGGGCCGTTGCCGTGCCAGTCCGCATGCAACCCGCAGGCCCCTCCGAGTACGCCCAATCCGGGTACAAAGCCGGCACCGAGCGGAATACCGTCCATACCGCCGACCTCGTCACCGGGCAGGGTCTCCGGCCCCGCGACAACGCCGCCCAGCCGCTCGGGCGGTGCGGCGACGATTCCCCCGATTCCCGGACTCCCAGGCTCAGGTGCCACCACGGGCCGCTCCTCGGGTGGGCGCACATCGGGCGCACCGAGCGGTACCGGAGGACTTCCGACACAACCTCCGCCTGGTCTGCCTTCTGCACCGATCACCGTCGACAGCTGCGGGGTGCACGTCACGCTGGGGCCGATCGGCGTTGGCCTGGGCTCGTGCGGCCTGAACCTGCACCTGTAGCAACGCATACGCTGTCTACCTCGCGCCGTCTTCCGAGAGGTCAGCTGTGGCAGCCCGAAGAACCGAGGGGTACGGCGTGGCCGCGCCAGAGGTCGACGTCGCGCTGACCGTACCGGCCGACCCGGTTGCGGGCGCGTTCTTCGATGTCGACAACACGATGATGGTCGGCGCGTCGATCTTCCACTTCGCCAAAGGTCTCGCCGCGCGCAAGTTCTTCACCTGGCGTGACCTTGGCACGTTCGCGATTCGCCAGGCTCGGCTGCGGGTGCGCGGCGAGTCACGCAGCGACATGCACACTGCCCGAGACTCGGCGCTGACCTTCGTCGCCGGCAAGAAGGTCGACGAGATCGTGATGCTCGGCGAGGAGATCTACGACGAGACGATGGCCGCGAAGATCTGGTCGGGCACCCGCGCACTGGCCCAGTTGCACCTCGACGCCGGTCAGCGGGTCTGGCTGGTAACCGCGACGCCCGCCGAACTCGCCAAGATCATCGCTGATCGGCTCACTCTTACCGGCGCGCTCGGCACCATCGCCGAGACGAAGGACGGCGTCTACACCGGCCGTCTCGTCGGCGAGGTGCTGCATGGCGAGGCGAAGGCCGCGGCAGTCAGCGCGCTGGCCATACGGGAGGGCCTGGACCTCGGCCGGTGCGCCGCGTACTCGGATTCGATCAACGACCTGCCGATGCTCTCGCTCGTCGGTCGCCCGGTCGCGGTCAACCCCGACTCGGCGTTGCGCGACGAGGCGCGACGGCGCGGGTGGGAGATTCGCGACTTCCGCACCGGCCGCAAGGCCGCTCGTATCGCCATGCCGACAGCCCTCGGTCTGGGCGCGATCGGCGGTGGGATCGCGGCTGGGCTCGCCGTGCGGCGCCGGCAGCGCGAGCGCGCCGATCTAGTCGCCGCTGCGCTACGGGCGCGGCGCAAGGTCAGGATCCGCGGCTGACCGGCCGCTTCGTCAATGCCAGACCGAGCGTCGTTGCACCAGTAGCCGGTAGAGCGTGCTCTGGATCGTCTCGCGCACCCGGTCGGTCAGCTCGAAGATGAGCATCGAGTCTTCGACTGCGTCGGCGCCGTAGCCCTCGGTGGGAATCGGCTCGCCGAACTCGATGTACCACTTGCTCGGCAGCGGGACGAGTCCGAGCGGGCCGAGCCACGGGAACGTGGGGGTGATCGGGAAGTACGGCAGATTCAGCAGCCGGGCGAGCAGTTTGGCATTGCCCAGCATGGGATGTATCTCTTCCGAGCCGACGATCGACACCGGGATGATCGGCACGCCGGTCTTGAGCGCGGCAGCGACGAAACCACCACGGCCGAAGCGTTGCAGCTTGTACCGCTCGCTGAACGGTTTGCCGATCCCCTTGAAGCCTTCAGGGAAAACGCCAACCAATTCGCCACTACCCAGTAGCCGCTCGGCGTCCGGGTTGCAGGCGAGCGTGCCGCCGGACTTGCGCGCGATCTCGCCGAGCAGCGGTGAGGTGAACACAAGATCGGCGCCGAGCAATCGAAGGTGCCGCTGGTCCGGGTGATGCTCGTGTACGGCTAGCGCGCACATGACCGAGTCGAGCGCCCACAACGCGCCCGCGTGGTTGCCGACGAGCAGCGCGCCGCCGTCGTGCGGGATGTTGTGCACTCCGATGGATTCGGTGCGGAACCACTGCGCGAACAGCGGCCGGAAGATCGGCAGGATCACGTTGTCGGTGAGATCGCGGTCGAAGCCGAAATCGTCGACCTCGTAGTCGCCGGTGATTCGCCGGCGAAGGAACGCCAGCCCGCCGGCTGCCGAGCGCTCCCACCTAGTCATCTCGCGCGCCGCAGCCGGTTTCGGCGCGTCCGTGGCCCGTGGCGCAGGCTGGGCCGCTCGTTCGCCGACCTTCGTGACGCGCCGCTGCGGGCTCCGGCGCTGCGATCGCGCCGGCGAGGGTGGACGATTCGCGCCGGATTCGGCGGCTCGCAACTGGATCACCCGGGCGTCATCCATGACCGTTCACCGCCGCTGTGGTGTGCTGCTCGCGAAGGTCACCAGCACCGATCAGGCCGCCGACGAGCCGTTCGGCCTGCCGGACCCGGTTTGCCGTGATGATCGGGGCTACCGGGCGCGCGGCGAGGAACGTCGCGAGAGCTTCCTCCGTCGTGTGCTTCGGCGTGTACGGGAACTGCGTTTGCAGGCGTTCGATGTCGACGACGCGGCCGAAGCTCAGGAATTGCATCTGCTCCGGGGAGAAGTCGACGAGTCCGCTGCGGCGCACCAGGTTGCCCACCAGTCGCACCGCCGGCGCGGGCACCGGCAGCGCCACTCGCCCGGCCCGCCGGATAGCCTGCGACAGCAGCATCACTCCCGGGCCTGCGACGTTGAAGACGCCGTGATGATCGGCAAGCGTCGCCTGACGCATCACCTCGACCGCATCGTCCTCGTGGAGCAGTTGCAGGCGCGGGTCGAACCCTAATGCGGTGGGCACGACGGGCAGCGCGAAGTAGCGGGCGAGCGGCGTGTCGATGGTCGGACCGATGAAGTTCGCGAAGCGCAGCACCGTCACGGCGATATCGGGGCGGCGCCGGCTGAAGCCACGCACGTACCCCTCGACTTCGACCGCGTCTTTTCCATAGCCCGAGCGGGGTAGCGCCCGAGCGGCTGTGTCTTCGACGAAGACGGCGGGGTCGCGCGGGCTCGATCCGTACACCGACGTGGTGGACTTGACGACCAGGCGGTGCACCGTGTCTGACTTCTGGCACGCGGCCAGAAGCTGCATCGTGCCGATGACGTTGAGTTCCTTCATCGGCGTGCGGCCGCCGGCACCCCGCGGCGTGGCCGTGACGGCTGCGTGCACAACGGTGTCGACTTTTGCCTGCGCGATCACCCGGGCGATACGCGGGTTACGGATATCGGCACGCACGAACTCGGTGCGTCCAAGACGAGCCAGGTCCGCCTTGGACGGCGGTGCGGCATCGACCCCGACGACACGCTCGATACTCGGGTCGGCAGCCAACTGCGCCGCAAGGCGTCTGCCCAGATAGCGACTCACGCCGGTTACCAGGACAACGCGTGACATGCGGACTCCTGACAACCTCCGGGGACGAAGCCCCAAGTCTAGGGCCAGTATTGAAGTTGTCTACGTTGCGTGACGACTAGCTCTCCGTCCGAAATGGTCCGTTCGACCCAGCAAGCCTTCGGCGCGGACGGCCAGACAAACGGTTGGGCGACCACCTCGCGAGCCACGACGTGGCGCAACCGCGCGTACGGAAGGCGCGCACATCGAGCCTTCGGCGCGGACGGCCAGACAGCGCATTGGGCGACCACCTCGCGAGCCACAACGTGGCGCAACCGCGTACGGAAGGCGCGCACATCGAGCCTTCGGCGCGGTCCGCTCGCTTTACTTCTTGTTGCGTCGTTGAACGCGTGTGCGCTTGAGCAGCTTGCGATGCTTCTTCTTAGCCATACGCTTGCGCCGCTTCTTGATTACCGAACCCATGCTTGAACCTCGTCCACGCCGGACATCCCGGCATTGTCGATAGTGATGACACCGAGCGCGAGTGGCCGGCGTGTGTGCTAGTCGGCCACCCTACCCGGGCGGGCAATCGACTACCGGCATCGGGCGAGGCGTTCAGCCCGCCTCGATGTAGGCGGCCCGAAGGTAATCGTGCACGGCCTTCTCGGGTACCCGGAAAGATCGACCGACCCGTACCGCGGGAAGGTCACCGCCGTGCACCATGCGGTAGACCGTCATCTTGGACACTCGCATTACCGATGCCACCTCGGCGACGGTCAAGAACCGCACCTCGGCGAAACCGGCATCAGCGAGGCCGGACTCGGCGGGCGGCTCTTTCGCGGCGCGCGAACGCCGCGACGCGTTGCCCTTGCCGGCGCCGGATTGCGCAGACGTGCTCATACGTCACCGAACCCTTTTGGCACGTGTCGGTGCGCCGGCTTCCCCTCCGGCGGACGACACGCACGTGCTCTGTGAAGAGTAGCGGTACAGGTGGGACTGATGCGATAGCTGATCCGGCACAGATATACATCGCCGCAACACCCGCCGCATCTTCAGACGATCTGCCCTGTTCATTGGGGGTGCCCAGATCATGGCCACTCGTGCAGACAGGGGCTTTTCGGACTAGCAGCTAGCCACCGTCCGACGCCGCGCTGGGAGTCCGCGCTGGCACGCTCTTGATCATCTCTGGCGAAACCGCGAGCAAGGGCGGATCCAGCAGAGATGATCAAGCCGCAGTGGGGGTCTGGGAGCGCCGCTCCCGCGCCAGGCCGCGATCTACGGCGGCGGGCTACGGCCGTGGTACAGCGCCCGGAAGTCAGGCGAGCATCTGCCCGAGACGCCGCATGGTGACCGCAGCAATGACGGCGTGGCCGCGAGCGCTGGCATGCAGCAGGTCGGTGCTGTACGACGATTCCTCGGCCGCGGCCGGGTGCCCGCCGAGAACGATGTGAGCGCCTGAATGCCGCGCCGTAACCTCGCCGACCGCGCAGTCGTACGCGCGCAGACGCTCGCGAAACGGCCCCGCGTGGGAGGTTGGCATGAGCCCAGACCGGGTGATGTCGAGCAGTCCGTAGGTAATGACGTCGGCGCCCTGCTCGTGCAACGCGCCGACCATGGCGTCGATGTCGGCGGCCATTGCGTCGACATCGAGGCGAGAGCGGAGCAGGTCGTTGCCGCCGGCCAGGACGACGGCCAGATCCGGCCGGAATTCGAGGGCGCGCGGCAGCTGATGATCACGGATCTCCGCCGCGTAGCGGTCGCGTTCACCGAGGTTCAAGTAGGCCAGGTCGGGCTGGACGCGCCCGAGCACGCGTGCCACCGTCGCGGCCCAGCCGCCGCTCGGGTAGCCGGGCACGTCATCGCCCACGCCGGCGGCCATGCTGTCGCCGATCACGGCGAAGCGTCGCCAAGGTGCGCCATGCAGCAGGTTTGCGGCCTCATCATCAGTCATGCAGTACGGATCAGTCGCGAGGGTGGTCGTCATGTCGTTGCTCCCTTCGGTACAGGCTGGCGATCCTGAGAAGACTTTACGAACGATCGTACTATTAGTTGGAAGCGATTATGAATCGGAGATGGGCTACGGTGCAGACGATGACTGCGGCGAAACCGGATGGGCGCCTGGAGCGCGGCGACCAAACGCGGCACGCGATCCTCGATCGTGCTGCCGCGATCGCGTCTGTGGAAGGTCTCGAAGGCCTGTCGATCGGACGCCTGGCCACTGAGCTTCGAGCCAGCAAGAGCGGCGTGTTCGCGCACTTCGGCTCCAAGGAGGAACTGCAACTGGCCACCGTCGGGTGGGCGCGCGAGGTGTTCATCACCGAGGTCATCGCTCCGGCCATGCGCGCGCCTGGCGGGCTTCGCCGGCTGTGGCGGATGTGCGACGGGTGGCTCGACTACTCGAGCCGGCGGGTGTTTCCCGGCGGCTGCTTCTTCGTGTCGGTGGCTGCCGAATTCGATGCACGACCCGGACGCGTCCGCGATGCCATCGCCGACGCCCACCGGGAATGGCTGCGCTTCCTGGAGACATCCGTGCTGAAGGCGCGCGAACAAGGTGAATTGGCCGGCGACACCGACCCACGCCAGATCGCCTTCGAACTCGACGCATTCATCCGCGCGACCCAGGATGCGTTGCTGTTCGACGAGCGATCCGTGTACACGCGGGCTCGCCGCGCCATGCTCAACCGGCTGCGCGCAGTCGCGACGGATCCGGGCGTGCTGCCGAAGTCGCCGCGCTAGCGGCACAGCAGATCCGCCGTGGCGCGCGTCTCTAGATCCGTGAGCCAGCCCGAATTCGAGGAGTTCGCCCGCCGCGAGTTGCCCGGCCTGCTGCGCTACGCAGTGATGTTGACGGGCGACTCCCACCTCGCGCAGGACCTCGTCCAGGACGTCATGGTCAAGGTCCACACGAAGTGGCGTTCGGTGGCCGCGGCCGACCATCCGAACCTGTACGTGAAGACGATGATCACACGGGCCTTCATCTCGTGGCGGCGGCGGTGGGCGGTGCGCAACGTCCTGCTGACGTCCGATGCCGACATCGACGGCGAACCGGTCGGCGACCACGCAGTACTGATCGCCGACCGCGACGACGTGTGGCAGCGACTGGCAACACTGCCGCGCCAGCAACGCGCCGTCCTCGTGCTGCGCTACTACGAACGGCTCACCGATCCTGAGATCGCCACCATGCTCGGCTGCTCGCCCGGCACGGTGCGGGGCTATGCCTCGCGCGCAATCGCTGCCCTTCGGCTGGGTCTGACCGCCGATGACGCGACGCTGAGCCTTTCCAAGGAGCCATCGTGAAGACCGACGAGATCTTGCAGCAGACCTTTGCTTCGCATGAGCACATGACGCCCGACGCCGATCTGGCGCTGGACGGAATCAGACACCGCGTCCGCACCCGGCGCCGATCGCGAGCGGCCGTAGCCAGCGTGGTTGTCGCGGTGATCGCCGTGGCGGTGGGCGCAACGTTCCTACCGGGCAACCATCACAGCGCGACGCCCGAGCAGACACCTCGAAGTGTCGCACCGGCGAAGAAACCGAGTCCGGCGAAGCCGCATCCGGTGCCCGCGCCGGACCACGTCACGATCGCCGCTGGCTGGCTGCCTGCGGGTAAGGCCACGCAGGTGCTGATCGACAACGGCTTCGGCCGGCAATTGCGCGGCTACAACGTGATCAGCGGCGGGCAGACAACGTACCTGCTCATCGGCAGCCAGCCGGGCCCCGCGCTGCCGACCGACTACAAGCGGGGTATCCCGAACGACCTGACGATCGGCGGACGTCCGGCCCGCGAATGGAGCGTCGACGACTGGTACTACCTGGCGTTCGTTACGCCCACCGGCGAGGTTGCAACCGTCGATATCGAGAGCGGGCAGGGCCGGGGCGGCGACGGGTCGGCGGCTGCGCTGGCTGCGATGGGCCATCAGGTTGCCATGCATCTCAAGCTGAACCGGCAAGACCCGATCGAGCCTGGCTTCGCCCTGAGCTACCTGCCGGCTGGCATCGTCGTGTCGGATGTATGGCGCGACCAGCAGAGTGGCACGAGGTACACGCTGACACCGACCGGTGCCCGGTGGGCCGACACGATGCCGGAGTATGCCAACGTCAGCGTGGTCGCGCAGTCCTGGCACGACCAGGCCGCGCAGGGCGCAGGTTCGCACAAGTCCAGCCCGCCGTCGACGCCGGGTCGTCCGGTCCAGGGGCATCGCAGCTATGTCTTCACGGGCGACGACGTCCCGATGCTGTGGATCGACAGCGTCCGCCCCGACCTCTCGATCGAGATCACCGGCGGGCCCGGAGTCACCACCCTCGCTGAGGTGTACCGCATCGCCGACGGCCTGATCCTGCCGCACTGAGCATCGGGGCGCTCAGCCGGATTTGCCCAGCTCGGCACTGCGCAGCGCCGCCGCCTCGATGGCGGCGAGCAGCGCCGCCCGGACGCCGTGCACCTCCAGCTCGCGGATGGCGGCGATCGTCGTGCCACCCGGGCTGGTGACGGCCTCGCGCAGCTGCACCGGGTGCTCGCCCGAGTCGCGCAGCATGACCGCGGCGCCGATCGCCGATTGCACGATCAGTTCGGCGGCGAGCACCCGGGGCAGCCCGAGCAGGATGCCGGCGTCGATCATCGCCTCGACCAGGAAGAAGAAATACGCAGGGCCGGAGCCGGACAGCGCGGTGACCGCATCCAGTTGCGACTCGGGCACCCGCACGACCTTGCCGACGGTCGACAACAACTGCTCGGCCACGACGAGGTGTTCCTCGGCGGCGTGCGCGCCGGCCGAGACTGCGGTCATCGCCTCGTCGACGAGTGCAGGGGTGTTCGGCATGCAGCGAACGACCGAAACATCAGCGCCGAGCAGCGATTCGATGCGTCCGGTCGTAACGCCGGCCGCGACCGATACGACGACATGCTGGCCGCCGACGTAGCGGCCGAGTTCGACCAGCAGCGGCTCGATGTCCTGCGGCTTCACGGCGATCAGGATGGTGCTGGCAAAACCGGCTGCCTCGGCAACCTCTACGGTGCGAACGCCGTGCTTGGCGGTCAGATAGGCCATACGTTCGGGATGTTTCTCGACGACTACCACGTCGTCGAGTTGATAGTGCCCGCGCAGCAGTCCGGACAGCAGCGCCTCGCCTATCTTGCCGCCGCCGACGATTGCCAGCCTGTTGCCCATCGCCTACCGCCGCGAGACCAGTGAACGCAGGAAGAACGTGAGGTTCGACGGTCGCTCGGCCAGGCGTCGCATCAGGTAGCCATACCAGTCACTGCCGTAGGGCAGGTACACCCGGACGGTCTCGCCTTCGCCGGCCAGCCGCCGCTGCTCGGCCGGACGCACGCCGTAGAGCATCTGCAACTCGTACTGCCCCGGGGTCTTGCCGTGGAACTTCGCACGCTCGCGGGCGATGTCGACGAGTCGCGGATCATGCGTCGCGAACATCGGATAGCCCGAGCCGCCGAGCAGGACGTTGACACATCGGACGTAGGAGCGGTCGACCTCGTCGTCGGCCTGATAGGCGACCGATGCCGGCTCGTCGTACGCGCCCTTACACAAGCGCACCCGGCTACCCGCACCGGCCAGATCGCGGCAATCGCCCTCGGTGCGCCGCAGGTAGGACTGCAGCACCGCAGCCGTCTCCGGGAAGTCGGCCCGCAGGTCGGTCAGGATCGACAGCGTCGAGTCGGTGGTGGTGTGATCTTCCATGTCGAGGGTGACCGTCGCCCCGATCGCCCGGGCGGCGGCGCATATCCGGCGTGCATGCTCCAAGGCGATCTTCTCGCCGTCTCCGGGCAAGGCCTGACCAATCGCGCTCAACTTGACGCTGACCTCGGCCCGGGCGGTCAGCGGGCCGAGCCGTTCAGCCAGCCCGGCCCGATTCAGCGCTTCGAGCAGGACCAGGTAGGCGTCGGCCACTGCGGTGGCGCGTTCGGCATCGGTGGTGTCTTCGCCCAGATGGTCGAGGGTCACCATGAGACCGTTCTCGACCAGCACACTCGCGGCACCCACGACGCCCGAGGTGTCCGAACCCCCGACAAAGCGGCGCACAACCGCCCGCGAGATGGGCGCGCTGGAAACCAGTCTTTCGATGCCGGGACTGCGTGATGCGGCCAGGATTGCCGAGCGGAGCATGCCCAGAGAGTAGCGAGCGCGCAGCGCTGAATTTGCGTCAGAGGCGTACTGTCCCAACACACAGAGACGGCGCCGGACAACCAGCTGGCAAAGCGGGCGGCCCGGCACCGTCTCGTCCATCGAGTCCTTCGGGGGGAACTCATGGACGCATCGGGGGATGCGCGCGTGCGCGGAACTTCACTGCCGCGCGTCCGGCTCCAGCGTCACAGCTCGATCGCGGACGCGCTCGACATCCGTCCGCCGGTCGACCAGCCACGTCCCCGGGTCGCGGGCGCGCGGGCGAACCGGACATCGGCACGCGATGACCCTGCGGCGATGAATCGAGCGCGGCCGGTTCTCGGGGCTCGCTATCCCCACATCGCGCTCTCCATCGCTGGCGCGGCATCTCGTGCCCACCGGAGCACGCCCGGCAGCGGGCGCACGACGGAGACGGCGGCGGACCCGGAGCACCTCGATCAGGCGCTGCCAGACGATTCCGAACCCGATGCCGAAACCGACCTGTTGCCATGGCATGACGCCGACGACGAGTCAGCGGGTGCCCGAACGTCATCATCTACGCGACGCACGATCATCATTGCGAGCGTCGCCGCGGTGCTGGTCGCCCTCGGCGTGGTGTCCCAGGTCATCTCTCCGAAATCGTCGCCGTCGCAGAAGCCTCCTGCCCAACTCGGCCAGGGCGCCCTGGCGCCGCCGAGTGCGGCGACCGCCCCCATCGACGATGCCGAGGCATGGATCGCCGCGAATCTCGCGCCCGGCACTGCGCTCACTGCGCAACAGAACGTCGCTGCCACTCTGAAGAGCGACGGCTTCGCCGCCCACCCGTTCACGACTGCGGGTCGTTGGGGTACAGACAGCGTCCTGGTTTCCACGCCGTCCATCCGCCGCTTGATCACACGGAGCCTCACTGCATCTGCCGCGCGCACCGGCTCACTTCCAGTCGCGGTGTTCGGCACGGATGCCGAACGCATCGAGGTTCTGCTGATCGTTCCCGACCGCGCGGCCGCCCTCAAAGCACGCATGAAGCGCGACGCCGACGATCGCGTCATGGCCGGTCGGGCGCTGCTTTCCAATCCTCTCGTGACGGCCGATAGCAGGCCGCACGCGTTGCTGCGGGCGGGCGAGCTCGACATGCGGGCGATGACCGTGCTGGCGCTGCTTGCCACGAAGACCGACGTCCACGTCACCCGGATCGCATTCGACAGTGCCGAGGTTGCCGCCGACCGCCCGGCGCGAACAGTCCTGGTGTCACTGCGCGACCCGACCGCCCTTGCCGACGTCCTGAGGGTCCTTTCACCGATCTACACGCCGAGTCACGTGACCAGGCTGGCGGCCAATGCCCCTGAGCTGACTTGGAGCGTCGGGCTCGCTCCAGATCGTGCACTCAACTAGTAAGGAGGCAGCCATGCGCCTGCCACTCGGCCCCTTGCTACTCGTGGGAATGGCCACTGCGGCGTGCCTGCTCGCGCCCGCCGCCGTTGCCGCGCCGCCGCAGACCAGCGCCATGCTTCGCGGTGCCCACCTATCGCCGGACACGGGCAATGTCGACGTATACCTCACGGCCTTTTCGGGTGGCACTACGGTGCTATGGCTTGCCGCCGTCGGCTACGGCGACGTCAGCCCGTACAGCAGGCTCAAACCCGGCCCGTACGCAGTTTCGATGCGTCCGCACGGCGCAGCGGCATCCACGCCACCAGCCCTGAGTTGGACCTTCACAGCCAAGCCCGGCCACGCATACACCGCCGCCGGGATAGGCATGAACGCGCAGTTGCGCGGCATCATCCTCGAGGATCAGCTCACCCCGCCGGCAGCAGGGCACGGCTCGGTGCGCGTCATCCAGGCAGCGAGCAGGGCGCCGCATGCAGACGTCATCGCCCAGGGCGGCGTCGTCCTTGCCAAGGCGGCGCCGTTCGCGACCAGCACGCCGTACGCGTCCGTTCCGTCCGGGACGTGGCGCGTCGACGCGCAATCGGACGCGAACCCCACACTGCGCACCTCGGCGACGGTCCCGATCAAGTCGGGCAGCGTTAGTTCCGTGGTGCTGCTCGACGGCAAGGACGCCGGAATCACGATCCGAACACTTACCGATGCCGCTGGCGTGGCCAACACGCCGATCGGTTCCGTGCCGGCGGGTGGGGGCGGTACGGCATCATCCGCGGGACACGGCGCGCCATGGATGCGGTATCTGGTTGTGGGCGCGGGCATCACCCTCGCGGGCGGCGGCCTCGTCGGTCTGGCGCGCGGCAGGAGGCGAGCGGCTACACGATGACCGGCCGCCACCTGCGTCGACGATCACCGGCGTTCTGGCTCGTGCCGGTAGCCGTGGGAGCCCTCGTCGCGGTCGCAGGCTTCGTGGTGACCGAGCGACCCGCTCGTCCAAGCCGGCCGCCGAGCGCCGCCGTCCAGCAGCCATCCGCAACGTCACTGGTAAGGAGTGGCGTTGCAGTCACGGTGCATGCCTCGACGGGCGGCCTGCCGGCACTGCCCCGTGGACCTACCGGCCCGGCGCACTCCGCCGCGTCCCCGTCGGCCGACGTCAGCCCGCCGACCCGGCTGACGATCTCGGCGATCGGTGTCGACACGAGTCTCGAGGCGCTGGGTCTGCTGCCCGACGGCACGCTGCAGGCACCGAGTCAATGGGGCGAAGCAGGCTGGTACGCCGCCGGAGTGCGGCCGGGTGATCGAGGTCCAGCCGTTATCGCCGGCCACGTCGATTCGGTGAACGGGCCGGCCGTGTTCTACCGATTGCGCGAGCTGCAGCCCGGCGCGGTTGCCTTGGTGCGGCTGCGCAACGGTGCGGCCCTACGGTTCGTCGTCGACAGCGTGCGCAGCTTCCCGAAGACGTCGTTTCCGACAGACGCTGTGTACGGCCCGACCGCGCTGCCTGAGTTACGTCTGATCACCTGCACCGGCGACTTCGACCGGTCGGCGCTGAGCTACCGCAACAACCTCGTCGTCTCAGCGCATCTCGCGTAGCGCACGCGCCGGCGGTGCAACGAGGTAAAGGCGGCAGTAGGCCAGCGCCTCGGCGAGGTCGGCTTCGCGTTCGGCGCGATCGATCGCGCGGCGCGTGTTCACCTCGACGATCACATGCCCGGAGAAGCCCCGAGCGGCTACCCGTTCGAGCACCTCCGCACACGGCTGCGTACCGCGTCCGGGTACCAGATGCTCGTCGCGGCTGATGCCGGTTCCGTCGCCGATGTGCAGGTGGGCGAGCCGATCGCCCATCGCGTCGAGCATCTCGAGGGCGTCGGATTGCGCGACGGCGGTATGCGAGAGGTCGAGGGTGTAGTCGCTGTACGGCTCGTCCGCGACGTCCCAGCTGGGCTGGTACGCCGACACTTCGCGCCCACGCAGGCGCAGCGGAAACATGTTCTCGACGGCGAACTGCACACCCGTCTCCTGGGCCATCGAGTTGACCCCGGCCCGGAACCGGCGCGCGTAATCGCGCTGCCAACGAAACGGCGGATGCACGACGACGGTCTGCGCGCCGAGCAGTTCGGCGGCGAATTGTGCCTTCTGCAGCTTGATCCACGGATCGTTCGACCACACCCGCTGGGTCACGATCAGGCACGGCGCGTGGATGGCGAGGATCGGCACCGCGTAGTGGTCGGACAGGCGGCGCAGCGCATTCGGGTCCTGGCTGATCGGGTCGGTCCAGACCATCACCTCGACCCCGTCGTAGCCGAGCTTTCCGGCGAGTTCGAACGCCGCTGCGGTCGATTCCGGATAGACCGACGCGGTCGACAGACCGACCTTCGCCGACGGCGAATGCAGCGCCCCGGACCCCCCCTGGCTCATGGCGCCAAGGCTAGCCGGATCAAGGCGACAACTGATCGAGTCGGCGCAGGATGACACCCTCGCGCAGTGCCCAGGGGCACAATTCGACCTCGGTTACGCCGAGCGCCTCCATTGCCGCTGACGCAACCACGGCGCCCGCCAGGGTCTGATGGGCGCGCGCCGGGCTTACCCCGTCCAGCTCGGCAAGGTCGTTGGACGACATGCGCGAGATGAGCGCGGTGACCTGGCGCAGCCCGTTTCGAGTCAATACCCGCGGCACCCGCGGGCCGGCCGAGGACGGCGCGGCGCCGGCCAGCCGGGCCAGCGTCCGAAACGTCTTGCTTGTGGCCCCGACACGGTCCGGGGCGGCACTCGCGAGCAGCCGCTTGACCGGCTCGGCCAATTCGGACTCGACATGATCGCGAAGTGCATTCAGCTTCGACTTGGACGGCGGATCGGCGTCGAACCAGTCGCGGGTCAACCGCCCGGCGCCCAGCGGCAGCGAGACGATCAGGTCCGGATCCTCGTCAGCGCCGACGCCCATTTCCAGCGAACCGCCGCCGATGTCGACGCAGATCAGGTTCCCGGCGCTCCATCCGAACCACCGGCGCACCGCCAGGAAGGTCAGCCGCGACTCGTCATCGCCGGACAGCACGACGAGATCGACGCCTGCCTCCGTGCCGACGCGCTCGAGCACCTCTGCGGAGTTGCGAGCATCACGTACGGCCGATGTCGCGAACGCGATGACTTCGTCACAGCCGAGTTCGGTGGCTTGCCGGCGCGCGCCGAGCGTTGCACCGACGAGGGCATCCGCCCCTTCGAGAGCAAGGTCACCTCTTTTGTCGATGTGCTCGGCCAGTCGCAGGACGCTCTTGCGCGACAACTGCGGCGTCGGTTCGGCGCCGCGGTAGGCGTCGACAACCAGTAGATGCACGGTGTTCGAGCCGACGTCGAGCACACCCAGCCTCATCAGCTGGCCTTGCCCGGCAACGTGTCGCGGGTGTGAGCCACGCTGTTGACAATAACGGCCTGCTCGCCGCTGGGCCCGTCGTTCCGTACCCTCGCAGGCGTGCCGCAGCAACTTCCCGTCATTGCGCGAGAGACAACGCTCGATTTCGCCCGCGAATGGGTCGAGTTCGCCGACCCGGCCGACGACGAGCATTGGGTCCGCGCCGACCTCACCTGGCTCTGCTCACGCTGGACCTGCATCTTCGGACGCGGCTGCCAGGGCGTCATCGAAGGACGGGCCGACGAAGGCTGCTGCAGTCACGGCGCGTTCTTCTCCGACAAGGCCGACGAGAAGCGAGTGCGCGGGTTCGCCGAGCAACTCACGTCAGTCGACTGGCAGCACGCCGAAGATGGGCGCACCAAGAACGGCAAGCTGGCCATCGTCGAGAAGGACAACGTGGGCGAGGACGCCGACCGACGCCGCACCCGCGTCGTCGACGGAGCCTGCATCTTCCTGAATCGCCCGGGATTCGCCGGTGGCGCGGGGTGCGCGCTGCACTCCCTCGCGCTGCGCACCGGCCGCCATCCGCTCGAGACGAAGCCCGAGGTGTGCTGGCAGCTACCGATCCGGCGATCGCAGGACTGGGTCGACCGCCCCGACGGAACGCGGGTACTCGTGTCGACCGTCTCCGAGTTCGACCGGCGCGGCTGGGGCGAGGGAGGCCACGACCTGCACTGGTGGTGCACGTCGTCGCCCGACGCCCACGTCGGCGGCGAGCCGCTCTACGTGTCCTACGCCCCCGAGCTCACCGAACTGGTCGGCGACAAGGCGTACACCGAACTCGCCCGGTTCTGCGCCCAGCGCCTCGAGCGCGGCCTGGTCGCCGAGCATCCGGCCACGGTGGCCGCGCGCGGCTGACACCCGGCGGTCACGCCTCGAACTTGTAGCCCAGACCGCGGACCGTCACCAGGTACTTGGGGTTGGCCGGATCCGGCTCGATCTTGCTGCGCAGGCGCTTCACGTGGACGTCGAGCGTCTTGGTGTCGCCTACGTAGTCCGCACCCCAGACGCGATCGATCAACTGTCCGCGGGTCAGCACACGCCCGGCGTTGCGCAACAACAGTTCGAGCAGGTCGAACTCCTTCAGCGGTAACGAAACCGTGGTGCCGTCGACGGCCACCGTGTGCCGCTCGACGTCCATGCGCACCGGGCCGGCCTCGAGCGCATTGGTTGCCAGTTCCTCGGGCTCACCGCCGCGGCGCAGCACCGCACGAATGCGCGCCACGAGTTCGCGCGAGGAGAACGGCTTCGTCACGTAGTCGTCGGCACCGATCTCGAGCCCGACCACCTTGTCGACCTCGCTGTCGCGCGCGGTGACGATGATGATCGGGACGTTGGAGCGCTGCCGAAGGCCACGGCAGACCTCGGTGCCGGACAGCCCCGGCAGCATCAGGTCGAGCAGCACCAGATCGGCTCCGCTGCGGTCGAAGGTTGCCAGGGCGTCCGGGCCGGTGGCCGCGACCGCAACCTCGTAGCCCTCGCGCCGCAGCATGTACGACAGCGCATCGGAGAAGGATTCCTCGTCTTCGACGACGAGCACTCGAGTCATTCGGGCACCCCGCACACCGGTGCGCGGCAGGAGCCGTGAAGCGGGCTGATCACGCAGATCCCTTCGCCGTTGCCGCCAGCGTCTGCGCCGACGCGTCCGCATCGGACGATCTCGCGGCCGGGTGAACGAGAGGCAACCGGATGGTGAACGTCGATCCCGCGCCCTCGACGCTCCACACCGACACGGTGCCGCCGTGGTTCGTCGCCACGTGCTTCACGATCGCGAGGCCGAGACCGGTGCCGCCCGTCGCCCGCGAGCGCGCCGGATCGACCCGGTAGAAGCGCTCGAACACCCGGGTCAGTTCGCCCTCGGCGATGCCGATGCCCTGATCGCTCACCGAGATCTCGACGCACTCATCGAGGTGCTCGGGGTCGTCGGCGGCACGCGCGCTCACCGCGACCCGGGTGCCTCGCGGGCTGTAGCCGATCGCGTTGTCGACGAGGTTGGTGATGGCCGTTGCCAGCTGGATCTCGTTGCCACGGACAACGAGGCCGTCGGAGTAGCTGGTGACCACGCTGATGCCGGCCTTCTCGGCGGCGAGGCGGGTTCGGTCCTGAGCCTCGTCGAGCAACGCGCCCACCGACACCTCGGCGTCGCCGGGCAGCGGCTCGGCGCCCTGCAGTCTCGACAGTTCGATCAGCTCGCGCACCAGCCGGCCCAATCGCGCGCTCTCATGCTGCATTCGGCCGGCGAAGCGGTGCACGGCCTCCGGATCGTCCGAGGCATCCTGCACCGCCTCAGCGAGCAGACTGAGCGCCCCAACCGGGGTCTTGAGCTCATGCGACACGTTGGCGACGAAGTCGCGCCGCACCGCCTCCAGGCGGCGCAGCTCGGTCACGTCGTCGAAGAGCAAGGCCACTGCGCCGACCCGCTGCTCGTCGGCGAGATCGGGCAGTGGGACGGCGGTGACGGCCAGCGCGATCGGCTCGCGGCCGAGGCGTCCCATCGGGAGGTCTACGGCGCCGTGCACCGTGGCGTTACGGTCGGTGGAGGCGCGAACCAGCCGGGTCAGCTCGTCAAAGGCGAGGCGGTCCGTGGCCAGGATGCCCATTGCGCGAGCGGCCGGATTGACGAGAACCACCCGCTCGTCGCGATCGACGACGACGACGCCATGATCAAGAACCTCGATGACAAGGGCGGGCAGCAAACCGGGAGCGGGAGGCGGGCTCTGTGGCCGTGACTGTGGAGGATCATCATTGTCCGGACGTATATGGGCAAAACGTCGCTGGGCAAGCAGGATGCCCAGCGCCAGGCCCAGAGCGAGCGCGCCGGCGACCGCGCATACGGCAATGACCGCCACACCGGCGATGGTACGGGCGGCAACCGCTCGTGTTGGGTCAGCGTGCCACGATCTGCGGGGCGCGCCGCCCGTTGTTCATCGGCTGTATGTCGGCAATTCACCTGGGCACCACCCGCTGGCTCGGGTGCAAACTACGCTCGGTGCACGAGATTCGGAGGCGCTTTAATGCGTGACATTTACCATGACGAGCTCGACGACATCGGCAAGACGCTGGTCAGGATGACCCAGCTCGTCCGTATTGCAATGGAGCGTGCGACCAACGCGCTGCTCGACGGCAACCTCGCCGGCGCCGAACGGGTCATCTCGGACGATCCGCAGGTCGACGCGCTACGCGAAGACCTGGAAGAGCGCACCTTCCAGATGATCGCCCGGCAACAGCCGGTAGCCACTGACCTCAGGCTGCTGGTCACCACGCTGCATCTGTCCGGCGACCTGGAGCGGATGGGCGATCTGGCGCGCCACATCGCCAAGGTGGCACGCATGCGTTACCCGGAGATCGCGGTGCCCGAGGAAGTGCGTGACGTGATCTCGCAGATGGGCGCCGTCGCGTTGTCGCTGGTCGACAAGGTGGCCGACGTGATCGAGGGCCGCGATGTCGCGCTCGCTCAGGCGCTCGAAGCCGAAGACGATTCGATGGACGCGCTGCACCGTCAACTGTTCACGTTGCTGCTGTCGGCGCGCTGGACCTACGGCGTCGAGGCGGCCGTCGACATGACACTGCTCGGGCGCTATTACGAGCGCTACGCCGACCACGCCGTTTCCGTGGCGCAGCGGGTCATCTTCATCGTGACCGGCGAACGTCCCGATCCACTGCACAACGGCCCGGGTGCCCTGAAGCTCTGATTCGTTGACCCCTGCCGCTCGCCTGCTCCTGGCTGCTCCTGCGGGTGGGCAGTTAGCGCGCAGGTGGGCAGTTGCAAGCGCCCACCTGCGGCGAAAGTGCCCACCCACGGAACGGGCCGTGCCCACCTGCGGTGAAAGTGCCCACCCACGGAAGCGACGGGGCGCCGCCGAGCATGGGCGGGCGGCTGCACCTGCCTGTCGCGGTACCCGATGATCCGACGAAGCCACGCTGATCGCTGCGCGGGTGGGCAGTTAGCGCGCAGGTGGGCAGTTGCAAGCGCCCACCTGCGGCGAAAGTGCCCACCCACGGAACGGGCCGTGCCCACCTGCGGCCAAAGTGCCCACCCGTGGCCGCCCCCGCTACTTCTTGCCTTGATTGGCTACGGCGGCAATTGACGCGACGGCCGCTTCGGGATCCAGGTATTCAGCAGGCCGCGTCGGCATGAGCGTCAAGGGGTCGAGGTCGTAGTGCAGCGGGATGCCGGTCGGCACGTTCAGCGCGACCACGGCATCGTCGGACAGCCCGTCCAGATGCTTGATCAGCGCGCGCAGCGAATTGCCATGTGCGACAACAAGAACGTTCAGGCCGCCGCGAAGGTCCGGCACCAGCGCGTCATACCAGTACGGCAGCAGCCGATCGAGCACGTTCGCCAGACATTCGCTGCGTGGCACAGCCTCGAGCAGGTCGGCATAACGCGGATCGCCCACCTGACTGTGCTCGTCGTCGTCGGCCAGCGGCGGCGGCGGAATGTCGTACGAGCGCCGCCACAGCATGAATTGTTCGTCGCCGAACTCGTTGCGCACGGCGGCCTTGTCCTTGCCCTGCAGCGCTCCGTAGTGACGCTCGTTGAGACGCCACGACCGGCGAACCGGGATCCACTGACGATCTGCGACCTCAAGGGTGATCTCGCAGGTGCGAATCGCTCGACGCAGCAGGGACGTGTGCACGACATCGGGCAGCAGTCGCTGCTCGGCGAGCAGCTCACCGCCACGGCGTGCTTCGTCCTCGCCGGTTGCGCTCAGGCCGACATCGACCCACCCCGTGAACAGGTTCTTCTTGTTCCATTCGCTCTCACCGTGGCGGAGCAATACGAGCGTCGGCATGCCGCCATCCTGCCAGGCAGCTTGATGATCTTCCTACCTACGGCCGCGTGAGCAGGTGAATCTCAGGCCGGCGCGACGCCTCGCAACACCGTTTCGACCGTGAAATCGATCTGTTGCCGGGTGACCCGGTTCTGATGCGTCATGACTGCGGTGATGATCGGCGAGACGAGCATCGCAACCATCCATTGCACGTCGATATCTTCGCGGATGCTGCCCTCGGCGATCCCGCGCTCGATGATCGAACGCATGACCGCCTGCCGAGGTGCGACGAACCGGCTCCGGAACTCGCGGTACAGGTCGGGGCGTTCGATGCCGTCGGCGGCCAGCCGGCGCATCAGGCTGCCGAACTTGCCGGTGATCCATAGCGTGCGCATGCGGTGCAGCATGTAGAGCAGGTCGCCGCGTACGGATTCACCGGGCAGGTCGTGGGTGAGACCCTTCATGTCGCACAGCGCGTCCATGACGAGCTCGTCCTTGCCGGGCCAGCGGCGGTAGACCGTCGTCTTGGCCACGCCTGCCCGGGCCGCTACTGCTTCGACGCTGAGCGCCAGAAAGCCTTGCTCGGCAAGCAGATCGATGGTCGCATCGAGGATGGCCGCGTCGACCGCCCGGTCGCGCGGGCGGCCGGGGCGGCGCTCGGCTTGGGCTGGGACGCTCATGACGATGCCAGCGCCGCATCTTCAGCGGCTGGCCGGCGCGCGGTTTGCACGGCGTGTTCGCGCCGGTTGGGCAGGAACGTGAATGCCGCCACGGCACCGACCAGCCCGATCAATCCGCCGACCACGGAGGTCACCCGCATCGCCGACATGAATGCGTCCTTCGCGCTGTCGACGAAGCCGCCGATCGCCTGCTGAGCGTGCGCGCGTTGCTGCGCGATCTGGGCCGGCGTCAGATCGGCCGCGGCCGCCGACTTGCCCCGTTGCTGCAATGCCGTGGACGCCTTTCCGACGTACTCGAGCGCTCCCCCGATGGACTCGCTGGAGTCGTGCTTGACGTACGTGCGCACCTGGGCATCGGCAGGCATTTGCGCGACGACGGCAGCCGGCTGGTCAAGCTCGGCGGCCAGCCTCGTCGGCGCGTCCGAGCCGAGATGGCTGCGGAACGCCACGGCAAGCAGCGAGCCGAGCACGGCGACGCCAAGCGCTGCCGCCACCTGGCGCACCGTGTTGTTGACCGCCGCTCCCGCGCCGGCCTTCTCCTTGGGCACCGCGCTCATGATCGAGTTGGTTGCCGGAGTCATGACCAGGCCCATACCGACGCCGAAGCCCACCATCATGATCTCAATTACCCACTGCGGCATGGCTCGCGTGGCGAGCCCGTAGGACATCATCGTCAGCCCGAATATGGCCATGCCCGTGCCGGTGACGATGCGTGGGCCGAAGCGCGCCGAGAGCCGGGCCGACAGCGGTGCCGCGATCATGACCGCTCCGGCGACCGCCACCAGGGCGACGCCCGCAGCAAGCGCGGTGTAGCCGCGTACCGCCTGCAGGAAGTAGGCCAGATAGAACGTCGAACCCATCAACACGAAGAAGGTGACCGCGAGGGCCGCAACGCCGGCAGAGAAGTGCCGGTTGCGGAAGAGGCTGACGTCGATCGTGGGATGCGTGCTGCGCGACTGCATGTACACGAACAGCGCGAGCAACGCCACGCCGAGCAGGATCGCCCCGAACGAGTTCCAGCGCAGCCACTCATTGGTGTTGCCACCCTCGATGACGCCGTACACGAGAACCACCAGGGCGATCATCGAAAGTACGACACCGAACGGGTCAAGCCTGCCTGGACGCGGGTTCTTCGAGTTGGGCACCAGCGCGAGGATCGCGATCAGGCCGACGATGACGATCGGGACGTTGACAAGGAAGATCGAGCCCCACCAGAAGTACTTGATCAGCGCGCCTCCGGCGATCGGGCCGATCGCGATTGCCATGCCGGATGCGCCGGCCCAGATGCCGATGGCCTTGGGCCGTTCGTCCGGCTCGAACACGTTCTGCAGGATCGACAGCGTCTGCGGCTGCACGGCGGCCGCGCCGATACCCATCAGGGCGCGGAAGATGATCAGTTCGGTAGGGCTGTGCGCGAACGAGCACAGTGCTGAGGTCAGGCCGAATGTGGCCATGCCGCCGACCAGAACCCACTTACGGCCCAGTCGGTCGCCCAGTACTCCCCAGGTGATGAGCAGCCCGGCGAATACCAACGCGTAGCTGTCGACCGCCCATTGCATCTGGCTCTGCGATGCATCGAGGTCGGACTGGACCGTCTTCAACGCAACGTTGAGGATGGTGTTGTCGAGGATGACGACCAGCAAGCAGATGACCAGCACGCCGAGGATGAGCCACCGGCGCTTGTGAATGGTTTCTTCGTCCACGACGGACTCCTACGTAGATTCGCTACGGCAACGTATCGATATATGACAGCACAGTCGATTTCGATACGCAAGCGTTTCGAATTTCGTCGTCAGCGAAACGCGGCCGCAGTCAGCCCGGCGGCCGCTGGGCGAACTCGGCGAACGCAGCGAGGTTGGCCAGCGACTCGCCGTTCTTCATCCGCCAGGCCCATTCTCGCCGGATCGACGAGCCGAACCCCAACTGCAGCAGCGCGTTGAACGAGCCGTCGGCGTACTCGAGCACCGCGCCGAGGATCCGATCGATCTCCGCCGCGGTGACGCCTGACAGTGGCACGCGTCCGGTCAGGTAGACGTCTCCGTTGTCGTCGATCGACCATGCGACCGCGTACATCCGAGCGTTGTGTTCCAGCAGGTACCGGTACACCTGCTCAGCGTTCTCGTCGGGCTTGCGAACCACGAACGCCTCGACCGTCAGGGCGTGCTCGCCGACGGTCAGCCAGCACGCGGTCTTGAGGCGGCGCGTGCCGGGCAGATTGGCAACGAACTGGCCGTCGCCGACCACCTCGAACTCGACGGAGTTTTCGCGCAACGCCGATTCGACTATTTCCGCGGTGTCTGTCACTCGCCTAGTACTACAGCACGCATGCGAGCGGCGAAGCTGCCTATGGCGTCGCTGTACGCGGCAAGCAGGCCGGATGTCGTTCGCTGCCAGGAGAAGCGCGTCGCCTGCGCGGGCGCGGCGAGGGCAAGCTGATCGAGACGCCCGGATGAGCGCAACAGATCGGCGAGAACTCGCGCCCATACCGCAGGATCGTGCCCCTCGACGAGCAGCCCGGAGACGCCGTCGGCGACCGCAGTCGGCAATCCGCCGACGGCCGCTGCGACGACCGGGGTGCCACACGCCTGCGACTCCAGGGCGACCAGGCCGAACGTCTCGTTGTAGCTGGGCACGACGGTGAGGTCAGCGGCCCGGTAGTAGTCGGCAAGCGTCGATCGTCCTACCGGCGCCTCGAAGCGCACGGCGTCGGCGATGCCGAGCGACCGGGCGATGGCGGGCAGCCATTGCGGATCGTCGAGCCCGGCCCCGCTCGGTGCGCCGAGCACGACAACCTGTAGCCGGCGCCCGAGTTGCGGGTCTGTTTCGCGGATGGCCGCCACTGCGCGCAGCAGCACGTCCGGGGCCTTGAGCGGCTGTATGCGACCGACGAAGAGCAGGACATGCGCGTCCTCGGCAATACCCAGCGCGGCGCGGTCTGCGGGGCCGGGGCGGAACGTGTGCAGGTCGACGCCGGGCGGAACGACGTCCACCCGGGTCGGATCGGCGCCGTAGTGCTCGACAAGCTCGAGCGCCTCACCGGAGGTGGACGCGATGAGCCGGTCGGCCTCGGCCACCACCTGCTCTTCGCCGATGATCCGGGAGAGCGGTTCGGGCGCGTCACCCTGCGCCAGCGACGCGTTCTTCACCTTGCCCAAGGTGTGTGCGGTATGGACAAGTGGGACGCGCCAGCGGTCGCGGGCCAGCCAACCAACCTGCCCCGACAGCCAGTAGTGCGAATGGATCAGGTCGTACCAACCCGGTTCGTGGTGAGCCTCGGCGCGCAGCACAGCGGCGGTGAACGCACACAACTGGGCCGGGAGATCGTGCTTGCCCAGACCCTCGAACGGGCCGGCCGGCACGTGGCGCACCAAGACGCCCGGGTGCATCTGGACAGCACGCTCCTGCTCACTGGAGGTTGCCCGGGTGAATATCTCGACCGCGGTGCCCGCGTCGGCCATGCGCTTGGCGGTCTCGACGATGTAGACGTTCATTCCGCCGGCGTCGCCGCCGCCCGGTGCGTCAAGCGGCGAAGTGTGCACGCTCAGCATCGCGACACGCTGCACTGGGTAGCTCCTTCCGGCAGACCGTGACCATGAAGACAACAGCGGGCTGGCCCCGAACATGCCCGATGTGGTTCCACTCGGCACAATCAGCACCATGCCTGGACGTGGAACAGCCGTTGTCACCGGAGCGAGCAGCGGCATTGGCTTGGCGACGGCCCGCCGACTGGCCGCAGAGGGATTCTCGGTTGTCGCCGCCGCCCGCAGGCGCGACCGGCTCGATGCGCTCGCGGCGTCCAGCCCGAACATCCGGGCTGCGACCCTCGACGTCACCTCGCCGGAGTCGGTTGCCGACCTGGCGGCATCCCTCGACGACGTGGCCGTGCTCGTCAACAATGCTGGCGGCGCCATTGGTATCGAGCCGATCGAGGCGGCCGATCCCGCCGACTGGCAAACGATGTACGACGTCAACGTGATGGGCGTATTGCGCGTCACGCAGGCACTGCTGCCCGCGTTGGAGCGTGGCGACGGCGGGCACGTCGTAGTCACCGGCTCGACCGCCGGGCGCGTCACGTACGAGGGCGGCGGTGGATACACGGCAGCGAAACACGCGGCCACCGCCCTCGTCGAGACGCTGAGACTGGAGCTGAACGGGCGGCCGATCCGGGTCACCGAGGTGGCGCCCGGCCTGGTGCGAACCGAGGAGTTCTCCCTGGTGCGCATGCGTGGCGACCAGGCCAGGGCAGATGCGGTCTACGCCGGGGTCGACGAGCCGCTCACGGCCGACGACATCGCGGACTGCATCGCGTTCGTCGTCACCCGACCGGCGCACGTCAATGTCGATCTGCTCCTCGTCAAACCGCTTGCCCAGGCGGCAGCGCACAAGATGGCGCGCCGCAGCCCTAGAGAGTGACGCCGACGAGACGGCCCTCGGCGCGCAGGCGGACGCCGTATCGGGCCTCGACACCGTCGCGGATCTCACGCCCGAGTTCGAGCAGCTGCGCCGTGGTGGCGCCACCGCGGTTCGTCAACGCCAAGGTGTGCTTCGTCGAGACGGCGACGGGGCCTGGCAGCCCGTATCCGCGATGGAATCCCGCGTTCTCGATGAGCCAGGCGGCAGAGAGCTTGACCTGATCATCGACCGTCCACTGTGGACAGTCAGGCGGCGCCATCGAAGCGTCGACGAATGGGTTGACGAAGAACGAGCCGACGCTCCAGGTGTCGTGATCAGTGGCGTCGAGCAGCATCCCCTTGCTGCGGCGCAGTTCCATGACCACGTCGCGGACCTGAGTCGACGGCGCGGTGTCACCCTGGTCGACGCCCAGGCGCTTGGCCAGTTCCAGGTAGCGAACAGGCACCGAGTCGATCGATCGGCGAAGCGCGAACGTCACGGAGAGAACGATGTAGCGGTCGGTGTGCTTGAACGCGCTCGTGCGGAACCCGAAGCCGCATTGGGCGGGCGTCCAGATCGACACCGTGCCGGCATCCCGGTCGAGGACGCGAAGGGCACTGATCGAGTCTGCGACCTCGCTGCCGTAAGCGCCGACGTTCTGCACCGGAGTCGCACCGGCCAGGCCGGGCACGCCGGACATGGCCGCCAGCCCGGACCAGCCTTCTTCGACGGTGAGCGCGACGAAGTCGTCCCACGACTCACCGGCCGCGACCGTGACCTCGAGCGGATCGCTCGCCCGGTTCACCTGGATGCCGTGGGTCTGGACGCGGATCACCACTCCGGGCCAGGCTGCGTCCGCGGCGACCAGGTTGCTGCCGCCGCCGACGATCAGGACGGGTTCACCGTCGGCGTCGGCGGTGCGAACCGCCTCGACGAGTTCATCCTGCGTCCCGGCCTTTACGACGTGCTCGGCGGGGCCGCCAAGACGCAGCGTGGTCAGATCGGCGAGACAGGTTGACACGATGCGCGAGGCTACGCTGCCGGCTGGGTGGCTGCCGCGACGGCCGGTCATTGCCGATACGCCAGATGTGGACGACGCTATGCCGACGGCCGCACCCGGCGATCGTGCATGACAAGGGGGAACAAGCATGGCGATATCGGTGAATCTCAGTAAGGGACTCGACAAGGCGTATGAGAACAGCTCACTGAGTGAGATCCTCAGCGCTCCGCCGTCGGCGCTGGCCGGATTGACGTCCGAGCACGACAAGGTGCTCAAGGAGGCGCTCGGCATCGACACCGTGCGTGAGCTGGGCAGCAACAAGTACTTCGCGCTTGCCGGGGTGCTCGTCGCGCTCGACGCGAAGACCGGCTGACAGCGGTGTGCGCGGGCCGCGTCCGTGTCAGCTTGCCAGCCGCTCACGGACGGGCCCGAGACCGAGCGCGGCCGCCTCTGACAGATACGTGTGCAGGTGGGGGTAGCGCGGGTCCATGACAACCCGCGTATGACCGATGTCGATCATCAGCCGCTGCACGGCGATCACCGACGTCGCCGGATAGCCGATGAGCTCGTGGTAGCCACAAACCAATGCGGCTCCCGATACGTGGCTCATCAGTTCCCGGCCGAGACCGTTGCCCTGCCAGGCGTCCTCGACCAGGAGCCCGACCTCAGCGCAAGCCCGGCCATGGTTGGCGTCGACAGCCGCTACTACTGTCGCGAGAACGGTGCCGTCGTACCCGACGGCGGCGAACGCGAGCGGCTCGCGCAATTGCCGCTCTAGCGCGGCCACGGCCAGCCTGCGTCCGCCTGCCCGGTAACGGGTGAGCATGCTCTGTGGGCTGCAACGTCCGTGCATCGCGGCGACCGCCGCGAGGTCGCGCGGTGTCGCGCCGCGGACCACCACACTCGCCCGGCCGGCACGCACTGCCCATGGCTGGCAGACCATCGTTGTCAGCGACGCATGCCGGGCTGCCCCGTCCGTGAGGCTCCGGCTCGACTCCCCCGCCAGTGCACCCTGTTCGACCATGCAAGCAGCGATCTTCGTCATGCGCTCGACGTTGGCACTCGCCGATTTCGGTGACGTGACGTGCACGTGCACATCCGTTATCCGGACAACTCGACGCGTCAAGCGACGACCGTCCGCACGGGTCCCCCACCGCGTCTGGGATACTGACCGCCGGCGGGCCTCTAGCTCAATTGGCAGAGCTGCGGACTTTTAATCCGTAGGTTGCGGGTTCGAGCCCCGCGGGGCCCACCAATTAAGGGGATTCGGCTCCCCCGGCGTGGGTGCGAACCAGAAACGAACCATAAACGAACCACTTACTCGCGTCGCCCTGCGACGAGGGATTTGAGCGCGTCGGTGAAGTCGATGGCGGTGATGGCGCGTCGGCCGAGGTCGTAGTCCAGGGTGGTTGAGGGCCGGGCGTGTCCGAGCTGGTCGGCTATGTGGCGGATGCCGTAGCCCTCGTCGTCGAGACGGGAGGCGACGGTCTTGCGGAAGACGTGGCTGCTGACCCAGGGGTAGCCGGCCCGGTCGAGGGCCTGACGGAGGTCGGCCTGGGTGTTGGACGGGTCGCGGAGAAGTCCCGCGGGTGAGGTGAAGATGACCCCGGCGGGTCCCGGTGAGTGGCTGGTCAGTCGGCGCCGTTTGAGCATCCGCACGAGGTGTGGCGGCAGGTGCAGGATCCGTTCCGATCCGGGGGTCTTCGTGCGTGGTTGGATCTGCAGCCCGGCGCCGTTGACGCGGACGACGGTGGCGTTGATGTGCACGGTGCCGGCCTTGACGTCTAGCACGGCTTCGCGGATTGCACACGCTTCGCCGATGCGTACGCCGGTGCCGAGCATGAACTCCACGAAGTCGGGCAGGTCCAGCCGCACCGCGGTCGGATCGGCGCGCAGCCGGGCCTGTAGGTCGGCCGCCTCAGGCACTGTGAGCGCTCGGACGCGTTTGCGCGGACAGGCGATCGGGCGGGTGTCGCGAACCGGGTTGATCCGAAGCGCGCCGTGGCGTACGGCGCAGTGACAGAGGCTCGAAAGGGCGCGTCGCGCGGCGCGGGCGGGTTGCAGCCCGTGCCGGGAGCCGATTGACGTCAACGCGTGTTCGATGATCGGGACGGTGAGCTCCCCGATGCGCAGCGCTCCGAGCGTCGGCACGACGTAGAGCCGGGCCGCGGCCTGGTACAGCTGGCGGGTGTTTGCCGCCAGGTCGGACCGCTCCAGCTCGCTCAGCCAGACCCGCGCGGCCGAGCTGAGCCGGGTGTCGGCGGCCATTACTCCGTCGCCGTGGCTGGCCTGCTCGCGCACCGCGACGGTCAACCTTGCGCCAGCCTCGGCCTCGCTGCTACCCCATCGGGTGATTGCGCGCAGCACGCCATCGGTGGCACGGACCCTTGTTCGAGCCCGGACTCGCCCTGACCTGGCGTGATGAAAGTCGATCCGGCCGTGCGTTCCGACCGGCAATGGTGGACGTCCCATTCGCGGCAAGGTACCGCTGGACGGACTGTGCCTGGGTGGCCGATTGGCTGACTGGCGGGTCGATGTCCCGCAGCGGCGGATCGGCGATCAGCCGCCTACAGGATCGGGTTCGCCGCGAGCCCGTGCCTCGGTGGGTCTTGGCTGGATAGCGTGGCTGACGTGCGCGGCGGATGGAGTGCGAGAGACGGCGCGGATGGGAGCGACATCGCTGCGCTGTCCGCCGAGTTAGACCGGCTTCGGGCCGAGAACGCCCGGTTGCAGCGGCTGCTCGATCTGCGTCCGGGTGAGGCTCGGCCGCCAGGACCAAAACAAACCGGCATCTTCGACGCGCCGCCGGGCCCAGTCGACAACCGGTCGTCTCCGGAGAAGAAGCTCGCCTTCTATCGAGCGTTGTTCGCCGCACGCCCGGACGTGTACGCCGTCCGGTGGGAGAACCGGCGCTCCGGCAAGTCCGACTGGATGCCCGCGGCTCGCGGCGGCTGGCGCAAGGGCGCCGCGCGCCGCGACTACCTTCCGCTGACCGATGACGCCGTCGTGGCACACCTGTCCGGAGAGACCGAGATCGGTCTGTACCCGCTGCTGGACGGTGACCGCTGCTGGTGGCTGGCCGCCGATTTCGACGGGCGGACGGCGATGCTCGATGCCTTGGCCTACCTGAAGGCTGCCCACGCCGCGGATGTGCCCGCAGGCCTGGAGGTCTCCCGGTCCGGGGTCGGTGCGCATGTCTGGATCTTCTTCAGCGCGCCGATGCCGGCCGGAACCGCCCGACAGATCGGCACCGGGCTACTTCGCGAGGCGATGTCGATCCGCGGCTACATGAGTCTGGCCAGCTATGACCGGCTGTTCCCGTCCCAGGATGTGCTGCCTACCACCGGCAGTATCGGCAACCTCATCGCTGCGCCGCTGCATCGGCGGCACCGCGATCACGGCGCGACCGTGTTCCTTGATGTCGCCACACTGGAACCGTTCACCGACCAGTGGGCGTATCTGTCCAGCCTGCCCCGGCTGACTCCGCGAGAGGCGAACCGGCTCGCCGGGCGACTCGGCCGCGTGGCCGTCGGCGCCGAGGTGACCCGCCTGGCCGAGCCGACCGCGACCCGCACCGTCCCACAGGCCCCGCCGATCGTGCACGTCCGCCTGGGCGCCGGCGTCACCGTCGAGGGAGCCGACCTCACCCCGGCGCTGGCCGCGACCCTCAAGCACGCGGCGTCGATGCCGAATCCGGTGTTCTACGAGCGGCAGCGCCTGCGTGCCTCCACGTGGAACGTGCCCCGGTTCCTCGTCAGCTATGACGAAACCCTCGACGGCAGCCTCGTGCTACCCCGCGGGCTGCTCGACCGGCTCGGTGAGGTTGCCGCGCAGGCCGGCAGCCGCTTGGAGCTCAACGACGAGCGCAGCACGGGAGCTGACAGAGAGTACGAGTCGACCGCCGTTCTCGAACCTGCGCAGCAGGCCGCGGTCGACGCTCTGGCAGGACACGACCTCGGCGTTCTCGTCGCTCCCCCGGGCGCGGGAAAGACCGTCATCGCCTGCTCGCTCATCGCCCGGCACGCAACGAGCACACTGGTGCTGGTCGACCGGAAAGCCTTGGCTGACCAGTGGCGCAGCCGGCTCGCCGAGTATCTCGGCGTCAAGGCCGGCCAACTCGGCGGCGGACGCAGGAAGACCTACGGCACGGTCGATGTCGCCATGCTGCAATCGCTGGTCCGCCATGACGACATCCCCGCGTTGGCTGCCGGTTATGGGCTTGTCGTCGTCGACGAATGCCACCACGTGCCCGCGGCAGCATTCGAGCACGCGGTCAAGCAGATCCCGACCCGACGCTGGATCGGCCTCACCGCCACGCCGTACCGGCGCGACCAACTCGACGACCTCATCGGGCTGCAGCTCGGGCCGATCCGGTACACGATGAAGCCCGCGGAACCGGGCACGCTGACCAGCCGATCCACCGAGCTCGCCCCACCGCACCCCGTCTTGCACGTTCACCCAACCACGTTCACCTACAGCGGCGGCATCGAGCCGTCCGCGCCTGGTGGGATGCCAGCCGTCTACCGCGACCTCGCCGCCGATGACGACCGCAACCGGCAGATCGTCGACGACATCCTCGACGCACTCACGCGCGGCCGCAACTGCCTCGTACTGACCCGCTGGACCACCCATCTCGAACGCCTCGACGCCGCGCTACGCGAACACGGCCACGACCCGGTCGTGCTGCGCGGCGGGATGGGCGCCAAAGCGCGATCCGCCGCCCTGGCCAGGCTCACCAACCCGCTCGGCGGACAACCGCTGCTGGCGGTTGCAACGGCCTCCTATATCGGCGAAGGCTTCGACTGTCCCGCGCTGGACACCCTGTTCCTCACCGCACCCATCGCCTTCAAAGGCCCGCTCGAGCAGTACGTCGGACGCATTCTGCGAGTACATCCAGGCAAGGAGACGGCCGAGGTCCACGACTACCACGACGCCCGCACCGGCGTACTCGCCTCCTCATTGGCGAAACGTGCACCCGGCTACGTCCGTCTCGGCTTCCCCGACCCCCGACGGCGGTAGGTCGCGCCACCGGCCCACGGGACGTATGTGCGGGCAGACAGGTCAACAGCGGAATGGCACGGTCATCGACCTCGGGATCGGTACCATGGCCGATATGACTGCTGCCCGCGACGAACTCCGTCGCCTTGTCGAGCAGCTGCCGGAAGATCAGATCCCGGCAGCGCTGGCCGAGGTCCAGCGGCTGGCCAGCGTCGTGCCGGGCCCGGAGTGGCCGCCACCGTGGTTCGGAGCGGTGACATCGGCGCGTACGGATACCTCGGTACGAGTTGACGAACTGCTGGCCGACGGCTTCGGCCGCTGACCGTGATCGTTTGTGACACCGGACCGCTCGTAGCCGCCGCAATCAAGAACGACACCCGCCACCGCGACTGCGTTGACCTGTTCACCGCACTGCACCTGGCCGGAAGACGCATTCTGGTCCCAGGCACCGTCGTCGCAGAAGTCGGCGACCTGCTCGCGCGCGAAGGCGGAGCACACATCGAAGCGCAGTTCCTGACCTCCCTCGCCGACGGCACGCTATGGCCCGTCGAACTCACCCGCGAGGACCACCGCCGCGCCGCCGAGTTGGTGCTGACCTACCAGAGCCTGCCCCTAGGCACCACCGACGCCACCGTCATCGCCGTGTGCGAGCGCCTCGAACTGACCGAGGTCGCCAGTCTCGACCATCGTCACTTCACCGTCGTCCGACCACGCCACGTCCCGGCCCTAACACTCCTCCCCGAGTAGGTACGTCTCCCAGGGAACGCTGGTGCCGCTGAGGTAGTGGTCCCTTCGCCGGGGTGGTCGCGGCGTCGGCGGAGGTGAGTTCGGTCGTCGCGCGGGTGACGTTATCGCTCGTTGCGAAGATCATCGCGACGAGGATGCCGCGGCTGCCATTCCGCCGCCACGAGGCAGGAGGAGGCTATGAGCGGCGCAGTTCTCTTCGACGGGTGGTGCGGCGAGCCCATCGCCTGGGCTCGAGTCGGTGAGCCGGTAATCGGCCATGAGTGGACTGAGCATGGCCAGGTGGCGGTGACTGAACGTCTGACCCCGGCTGAGGAGGCGACGGTCTTGCCGAAGACATGACTGCTCACCCAGTTGTAGCGGGCCCGATCGAGTGCCTGGCGCAGGCCGGCTTGGGTATTGGACGGGACGCGGATCAGCCCGGTCGGCGCGGGCCCTCTGGTGGGTAGCCAGTCAATCGGCGCCGCTTGAGCATTCGCAAGAGGTGGCGCGGCAGGTGCAGGATCCGCTCGGATCCGGCGGTCTTGGTCCGGGGCTGTATCTGCGGTCCAGCGCCGTTGCCGCGGACCGCGGCCGCGTTGATGTGCACGGCGCCGGGCATCCATGTCGAGCACGGCCGCCCGGACGGCGAAGGCGTGAGCTCACATCCGAACGTCGGAATCAGGTACCGGCGGACAGCGGCTATGTACAAGTGACGTGTGCTGATCGCGAGGTCAGACCGGTCGAGCTCGTCGAGCCACGTCCGCGTTGCCGACACCAGTCGGGTCTGCGGGCTGATCTCGAGGTCGCCGCCGCATGCCCGTTCCCGCACCGCGACCCTCGACCTGGCGCTGGCCTCGGCCTCGGTGCTGCCCCAGCGTGTCACCGCGCGAAGCACACCATCAATGTCACGGACCCTCCTTCGCGCCCGGACTCGTCCGGACCTGGCGCAGCGAAAGTCGATCGGCCGTGCACTCCGACCGGCAGTGGTGGACGGCCCATGCTGGAAGCTCGCACGGCGACGGCGAGCGTTCCGCTGCCCGTACACGGACGCATTCGAAACTTGACTAGCGTGACGCCGGGGCGTGTCAGACAGCTGCGGGGCTACGAGGTTGACGACAGGGCAACTGCTGTTGGGTGACGTCGCCGCGTGCTGTGTGGGCTGCGTGGCAGGTTTCGCAGCGGATGACGCGACTGGGTGGTTCAACGCGTTCGACGCGCATGAGCGCCTGGGTGCGGGTGAGCCAGTGGCGGGCGTTGACGGCGTGTTCGATGCAGACGCCGGCGCCGCAGTCGATGCAGATGGCGACGGCGTTGCGGTAGGTGCCGGTGTTTGCGCAGTCGTAGCAGTTCATGATCGGATCTCCTCGTTCGGGTAGAAGCGCCGGCGTGCCCAGAGGGCCACGTAGACCAGGCCGACCAGCACCGGGACCTCGATGAGCGGCCCGACGACACCGGCCAGGGCTTGGCCGCTGGTCACCCCGAACACGCCGATGGCCACGGCGATGGCCAGTTCGAAGTCGTTGCTGGCGGCGGAGAAGGCGAGCGCTGCTGTGCGCCGGTAGGTCAGGTGCAGGCGCCGCCCGATCGCGAATCCGCCGAACCACATGATGGTGAAGTAGGCGAGCAGCGGCAGCGCGATGCGGGCGACGTCGAGCGGTTCGGAGGTGATCTTCTTGCCTTGCAGGGCGAACAGGATCACGACCGTGAACAGCAGCCCGTACAGCGCGATCGGGCCGATCCGGGGCAGGAACCGCTGCTCGTACCAGCGCTGCCCGTGGGCACGTTCACCGAACGTGCGGGTCAGATAGCCCGCTACCAGCGGGATGCCGAGGAAGATGGCCACGGTCGCCGCGATGGTGCCCATCGACACCGACAGGCTCTCGGTGTGCAGGCCGAGCCAACTCGGCACGACGTTGAGGTAGAACACGCCCAGCGCGGCGTAGGCCAGCACCTGGAAGATCGCGTTCAGGGCGACCAGGACGGCGGCCATCTCCCCGTCGCCCTGGGCGAGGTCGGTCCAGATCAGCACCATTGCGATGCAGCGGGCCAGCCCTACCAGGATGACGCCGGCGCGGTAGGCCGGTTGGTCGGGCAGCAGCACCCATGCCAACGTGAACATCAGCGCCGGGCCGACCACCCAGTTCAACGCCAGCGAGGCGGCGATCATCCGCCGGTCCGCGGCGATCTGGCCGATCTCGCGGTAGCGGACCTTGGCCAGCACCGGATACATCATCAGCAGCAGCCCGATCGCGATCGGCAAGCTGGTGCCGTGGATGGCCACCCGGTTCAGTGTTGTGTTCAGGTCGGGGAATACCCGGCCCAGGCCGATGCCGAGGATCATGGCGGTCGCGATCCACAGCGGCAAGAACCGATCCAGCAACGACAATCGGGCGATCACCGCCGGGTCGTGACCCTCGCGTCCGGTCTGCGGGAATCGGGCCCCGGTGCTCATGCCGGCTCCGCACACATCGTTCCGGCACGAGCGGCCGCCACGGGCTCACCGGGCAGCGGCACCCCGGCGAGGGCCGCCGCTGCCCACAGATCGGTGAAGCCGTCACCGTCGAGGCGGTAGTCGACCCATCGCCCGCGCCGGGTGCTGGTCACCAAGCCCGCTTCGCGCAGGATCCGCAGGTGGTAGGAGAGCAGATTTCCCGCAATCGGGACCCTCGCCTGGACGTCGCACACGCACAGCTCGCCATCGGCGAGCGCACGCACGATCGCCAACCGCAAGGGGTCGGCAAGCGCGGCGAAGCACGTCGCCGCCTCAACGCCGGTTGATTCAAGAACCCTTGAATCGGTCACGATTTCATCGTCCGGCCGTGCCGCTGCACCCGTCAGGGCCATAGGTCATCAATGCATCGACCACAGATGGGCCACAGACCTCGGAGCAGGTGTCGCGCGGACTGTCGGCGACGACCGCGGAGGGCACCGCGGTCGTCGCCGGTCTGACCGGCTCTGCGGCCGAACAGGCTTTAGTTGCCGGCCGGCGTTGTCAACCTCGCCCACCAGCAGCTCGATGGACGGCTCACAGCTTGGAGCGCACCGTTGGCGGCATGATCGCGTCAGCGACCGATCGCAGCGCTTGCTCGACGATGCGGTAGTAGGCCCACTTGCCACGCTGCTCACGGGTTACCAGCCCGGCGTCGGCGAGCTGCTTCATGTGGTGCGACACCGTCGGCTGGGACAGGCCGACCGGCTGGGTCAGGTCGCAGATGCACGCCTCACCGCCCTCGTGCGCCGCGATCAGCGACAGCAGCCGCACCCGGGTGGGGTCGCCGAGTGCCTTAAAGATGCGGGCCATGGCCTCGGCGTCGGCGCGGGTGAGGACGCTGCCGGTCAGCGGGGTGCAGCACACCACCGGTGATGTCTGGTTGAGGACGGGCAGCGTCGCTGTCATGCACCCAGTCTGCCATTCGCATTGACATCTGTCGATGTGTCGTGGCACGGTTGACGCATCGAACAATGTCGATGGGAGCGTGTGTGATGACGTCCAAGGTGGATCTTCGCGAGCAGGTCCGGGAGCGCTATGCCGCGGCCGCAGTGGCGGTGAGCGAGGCGCTGCCGGTGGTCGATGGCTGTTGCGGGCCGGCTGACAACGCGTCGTGCTGCGGTGCGACCGGCGAGGTGGCGTCCGGATTCGGGTCGAGCCTCTACAGCGCCGATGAGCAGAGCGTGTTGCCTGCCGAGGCAGTATTGGCGAGCCTTGGCTGCGGCAACCCGCTCGCGGTCGCCGAGCTGCACGCGGGCGAGCGGGTGCTCGACCTGGGTTCCGGCGGCGGGATCGACGTGCTGCTCTCCGCGCGCCGGGTCGGTGAGACCGGCTTCGCCTACGGCGTGGACATGACCGACGAGATGCTCGCCCTCGCCCGGGCCAACGCGGTGAAGGCCGGCGCAACCAACGTGGAGTTCCGCAAGGGCACCATCGAGAACGTCCCGCTGCCCGACGGCGCGGTCGACGTCGTCATCTCCAACTGCGTGATCAACCTGTCCGTCAACAAGCCCGCGGTGCTGGCCGAGATGTTCCGCGTGCTCGCACCCGGCGGGCGGGTCGGGGTGTCCGATGTGGTCGCCGAGGACCACCTCACATCCGCCGATCGGGCTGATCGTGGCTCCTACGTGGGCTGCATCGCCGGGGCCCTGTCGCGAACGGAGTATCTCGACGGGCTCGCGGCGGCCGGATTCGTCGATGCCGAGGTCACCTTCACCCACGAGGCGGCGCCGGGCATGCATTCAGCGGTCGTGCGCGCGGTCAAGCCCGCGTCGGCCGGAGCGCGGCGGTGAACTTGCAGAGGCTGCGGTGGCGCCACCGCGGCGCGCCCACGTTGGTGTGTTTCTGCGACGCATGCTCCAGGGTGTGCGGCGTCGGCTGCCGGGGCAACGCAGCGAGGCATGACGCGGCTTCGCTGAACCTTGGACTGCGACCTCCGTTCTAGGCAAGGTCAGGCGCGCCCGGCGACGCCGAGCTGGTCGAGCAGGACGAGCACGCGGCGTTCGATCTCGTCGCGGATCGGGCGCACGTCTGCGACGTCGAGCCCGGCGGGGTCCTCGAGGGTCCATTCCTCGTAACGCTTGCCGGGAAACACCGGGCAGGCGTCGCCGCAGCCCATGGTGATCACGACGTCGGCGGCGCGCACGATCTCGTCGGTCCATGGCTTCGGGTACTCGCCGGAGATGTCGATGCCCCGCTCTTGCATCGCCTCGATCGCGGCGCGGTTGACCTGATCGCCAGGCTCAGACCCGCCGGACCAGGCGATCGCGGCGTCGCCGGCATGGTCGAGGAAGAAGCCCATCGCCATCTGCGAACGGCCAGCGTTGTGCGTGCACAGGAACAACACGGTCGGCTTGCCGTCGTGGGACAAGCCCTCAACTTTGGCCAGGGCCTGCAGGCGTTGCCGGGCGAAGCGTTCGGCGAGCAGCGGCAGGAAGTTGGCGACGGTAGCGCGGCCGGCGAACTGGTCGTAGGAGGAGTACAGGAACCGCTCGATGGTCTCGGTGTTGAACGTCTCGGCGAAGTCACGCCCGAGGCGGGTCGCGGCGGTCTTGAGGGCGACCTGTTGGTCGAGGGTGATGTCGGGGCGGTGGTACGTGTCCGTCATCGTCGGTGCCTTTCTGGGACTGTGACGCGTGATGCGTCAAGACGCGGGTCGAAGGCGGGGAGCGAGATCACTGACCCGCCGGGTCAGTTCGTCGTAGGCGCGATCGAACGCGGCCGGGCTCCCGGTGCGGGCCGGGTCGGGCACCGACCAGTGCAGGCCGGCCCTCTCGCCGAGTTCCTCGTGGGCGATGTCGCACACAGTGATGACCAGGTCGCCGCCGGTCCGGACGTCCTCGATCGGGCGAGGCCGCAACCGCCGCAGCGGCAGACCGTTTCGTTCTGCGGCCGCGATCGCGCCGGGGTCGATCCGCTGCGCGGGATGGGTGCCAGCCGAGGCCGCCGGCACCGCGCTGGTGTGGCGCCACAGCGCCGCGGCCAGCTGCGAACGGGCCGAGTTCGCCGTGCACACGAACACCACCCGGCCCACCTCACGCAGCTGCAGCGGCGTGAGCTCATCGAGGACCTCTGGCACCAGCCGCAAATAGGAGCGGCGCTTGTCGCCTTCGGATCGCGTCCGGCTGATCAGTCCCTCGCCCTCGAGCACACGAAGGTGATGGGCGAGCAGGTTGGACGGCATCGCCAACATCGCCGCCAACTCGGAGGGGGAGGCGTCGCTAACACCCAAGGTGTCGACGATGCGCAGCCGCGCGGGATCGGCGAGGGCCGCGTGCAAGGCCACCCGCCGACCGAGCTGAGACATTCGTTCAATGTTCATTGCCTCAATTCTGACTGAACTAGATGGGTTAGGTCAAGATGTCGACGTGACCAACACCTCGCCGACCCTGCCGCGGCGGCTGCTCGCCGAGTTCCTCGGCACCGGGTTGCTGGTCACGGTGATCGTGGGCTCCGAAGCGCATTTCAACCCGGTCGCCTCCCTCGCTGACTGGTTCCTGGGTCGCCGCACCCGAGCCGGGCTCACCATGCGCGAGGTGGGCGCCTACACCGTGGCGCAGTGTGTCGGCGGAACCGGTGGGGCGCTGTTGGCCAACGCCATGTTCGAGGTCGGGCAACACCTCTCGGCCAAGGACCGGACCAGCGGCGGACACCTGCTCGGCGAGGTCGTCGCCACCGCCGGCCTGCTGATGGTGATCTTCGCGCTCGTCCGCACCCGACGCGGCCTGCTCGCCGCGCCCGCGGTCGGCGCCCACATCGGCGCCGCGTAGTGGTTCACCAGCTCCATGTCATTCGCCAACCCCGCCGTAACCGTCGGGCGGATGTTCACCGACACCTTCGCCGGCATCGCCCCCTCCTCCGTGCCCGGGTTCGTGCTCATGCAACTGCTCGGCGCCGCGCTCGGCACCGGCATAGTCCTCGCGCTCTACCCCGACATCGGTGCACTGGCCGACGATGTGGTCGTCCCTCACCCCGCCAGCGCAGGCTCCTACCGCGAAGACGGATTCTGACATGCACCTGGTCGCCGTCGGCGGCAGCGACGCCGCCAGCAAGCCACCCGGCGCCGCGACCGGCTCGCCTCATGACCCCGCCGACCCCGGCCAGACCGCTACGGTCGTGGCGGCTGGCCCGGTTGGTCGCCACCGCGCCAGCGCCGACACCGCCAAGATCACCTGGGACCAGGCCGACGGACCCCCGGGCGACCTCGCTCGACAACCCGGTCAGGCACTGACCCGGGCCCGGGCGATCTGCACCACCGCCGGGTCCGGGGCGCAGCACGCTCCATCGGCGCAGCTCGTGCCGTCCGGGTCGTCGACCAGGCCGCTGCCACCGCACACGCCGGTCTCGGGCAAGGTGAGCTCGACCGCGGCGGCGGCCTGCTGGTCGCCGGCGAGGGTAGCCACGACGCTGCGGACTTGCTCGTAGCCGGTCATCGCCAGAAACGTCGGCGCCCGCCCGTAGGACTTCATCCCGACCAGGTACAGGTCCGGTTCCGGATGGGTCAGCTCGGCCGCGCCGTGCGGGCGGACCGTACCGCACGAGTGCACGTTCGGGTCGATCTCGCCCGCCAGGCGCACCGGCGCCTGCAAGATCGGGTCCAGCTCCAGCCGCATCTCGCCCAGGAACGACAGGTCCGGCCGGAACCCGGTCAGCACCACGACATGGTCGGCCGCGACCAGTGCCATGCCCGGATCGGTCGGCTCGTCGCTTCTCCAACCGGTTGCCGGGCGGGATTCTGCGTTCCGACCGGCAATGGTGGACGTCTCATTCGCGGCAAGGTATCTCGCGGCTGTCGGCGGCTCTCGGATGGATAGCGTGGTTGACGTGCGCGGCGGATGGAGTGCGCGAATCGGCGCGGATGGGAGCGACGTGGTTGCGCTGTCCGCAGAGTTGGACCGGCTTCGGGCCGAGAACGCTCGGTTGCAGCGACTGCTTGATCTGCGCCCCTCTGAGCCTCTGCCGCCGGGACCGGAACAAACCGGCATCTTCGACGCGGTGCCGGGCCCGGTGGATAACCGGTCGTCGCCGGAGAAGAAGCTCGCCTTCTATCGCGCGTTGTTCGCCGCACGCCCGGACGTGTATGCCGTCCGGTGGGAGAACCGGCGCTCCGGCAAGTCCGGCTGGATGCCTGCCGCTCGCGGCGGCGGGGCCCACGATATAAGGGGATTCTCGCCTGCCGGGCCGGGCGCGAACCAGAACCGAAGCACTTTCTTGCCGAGGTCGGCTATCTACTGGCCCGCGAGGGCGGCCCAGGCGTGAAAGCGCAGTTCTAAGCCTCACTGGCCGATGGGACGTTGTGGCCGGTTGAGCTGGGTCGCGAGGACTACGCCCGCGCTGCCGAACTCGTGCTCGCGTACCAAAGCCTGCCGCTGGGCACGACCGACGCCACCGTCATCGCGGTCTGCGAGCGGCTCGGGCTGGCCGAGGTCGCCAGCCTCGATCGTCGGCACTTCACCGTCGTCCGCCCACGCCACGTCAAGGCGCTGACGCTGCTTCCCGAGTGAGGTCCTTGAAGGCGCAGATTCACGGCACGGCGGCCCTCGCCGCCCACCCAAGTCCTCGCTGCGTGCAACGCCAAAACCGCGAGGTCAGTGACGTGCGGCTTGCTTTGCGAGGCGGATGAACATCCTCGTAAGCTCGCTCGGCTGGCGCCTGGCGTCAGTGATCGCGACGACGCGACGATACGGAGCTTGCTCGTCGCGCAGCTTGAGCACCGTCACGCCCGCGGGCAACGCCCGCGTGATCAACTGGGGGACCAGCGCGATGCCGATGCCTGCCGCGACGCAGGCGAGCTTCCCGATCCAGTCGGCGACCACGATCTGGGACGGCGGGCGGAAGTCATGAAGGCTGTGCGCGCGCAGCAATGCGTTCTCGTCGGTGTCCGAGGCCAGGTCGTCAACGTGAACCAAGCGGGAGATCAGCGTGTGACTGCGAATGCGGAGAGCAGTGTGGCAGCGGTGAGCGAGCCCCAGAGTGCTGCGGGTCCACCGCCGGCCAGCGCGGTGATGACAGCGGGTGAGACGGCCAGGCCGAGACCGGTCGACAGCTGGAAGCGCGCCAGGGCGCGGCCGAGGAGGTGCTCGGGCGCGGTGGCCGCCACGAGGGCCGTCGAGCTGCCGGCGTAGATGATCTCGCCAACGGTGCAGAGCACCGAGACGCCGGCGACTGCAGGCGCGGCCCATCCGTGGCCGAGTTCGATGGCGGCCAGGAAGCCGAGGTAGGAGATGCTGAGCACGATGCCAGAGATGGCCAGCGCGGCGCGGCGCGAGAAGCGGGCCATCCAGACAGTGACCGGGACCTGAAAGACGACAACCAGTACCGTGTTCGTCACGAAGACTCCGGCCGCCCACATCGGGGACGCGTGCAATTGAGTGACCAGCACCAGCGGGAGCGCGACCTCGGGAACACTGAGGCAGAACACGAAGATGAGGTTCGCGCTGAGGAGCAGTCGCATCCGAGGGACGGTGCGGGTGCCCGCGCGCGCACCCGCACCGGCGTCGTCGGATCGGCTGTGCAGGGGGTTTGCGCGGACGCGGACCGTCCAGGCAAGCGCAGCGGACACCAGGTAGCTCACTCCGGTGCCGACGGCCAAGGCACGCATGGCCGGAGCGCCGCCACTCAGGCAGGCGGTAGCGAGCAGTGCGCCGAGGCCCATACCGGCGTTGCGCAGCGACCGGGCTGCGGCGAGCGCCGCGTCGCGTCCGCGTCCCTCGGAGACGGTGGCAACCAGTGCGGCGTGCGCCACCGGGAAGGCCTGGTTGCCGATGCCGAGAAACAGCGCCGCGACCGCGAACAGCCACACGGTTGCCGGGCTGCTCGCGGGCGCGGCCAGCAGCAGAACCGTGCCGATGACACGCACCAACATCGACGCCGCTACAGCCGTGCTCCGCGCGCCCCGGTCCAGCCACCGGCCCATCGCGGGTGTGAAGGCGAGCCCTGCCACCACGCCCACGGTCATGGCCAGACCGGCGATCACTGCAGACAACTGCAGCACCGCGATGCCGTAGAGGAGCAGGAATGGCCGCAGCAGACCAGTGCCCAACGCGTCCACGGCGAGGGCGACGGCGTAGCGCGGGCCACCCGAGGCGCGCAGAAGTACGCGCGCGCGGGTAGCCCAGGTCGGCGATGCGCAGGTCGGTACGGACGTTGGCGGCACACGCCGGGCGGTCATGCTCACCGAGCCACTGTGTGGGCCGGTGGCGGCTGGGAGCCGCCAGTTGACGCGATCCGTCAACTGAGAAGCGGTAGGGGCGTCCCAGCAGCGATGATGGTGAGGTGACGCTGCATATCGACATCATCGGGTTGCCGCCCGAGCGGGTGTCGTTCGTCGCCTCGCCGCTGGCCGAGCTGACCGCGATGCTGCACGCGCTGGCCGCCACCGAGCATCACCCGCACCTGACCGGCTGGGCCGCCAGTGTGCGCGGAGGGCTCCAGCCGGAACTGGCCGAGCGCATCCAGGAGGCCGAGTTCCTTTGGCGGTCCTCACGGGCGGAATTCCTGCTGCCCGCGCGGCCGCGCGAGGCCTTGACGGAGGAACTGGACGACGTCGACCAGATTCCCGACGAGACGTACGTGACCTCTGCCCTGATCACCACCTGCGGTAGCAACCGGGTGCACTTCGGCGGGCTGTCTCCGCTCACCGACGCGACCGCCCGCGAACGCGCCCTGGATCAGGCGCAAGCACGCGGCGCGTTGCAGGAAGCGTTCGCCGAACGGCTACTTGCCGACCCGCAAGCGGTACGGGCCAGAGTGCGCGAGACGATCGAACAGTGTGCGTCGGCGTTCTTCGACGCCGCCTGGCCCACCATCGCCGCGCGTATCACCGCCGATCTGCGGGTGAAGACCGATCTGAGGGACCGCCGAGGCCTCGGCGTAGCTATCGCCGCCGTCTCCAGAGCCATCGCGCTCGCGCCGGAGGGCGACCGCATCATCGTGGACAAGCTGCAAGACAACGCCACCAGCGCCAACGGCGTCGGCGTGACCTTCATCCCCACCCTCTACGGCAACCCGCACCTGGTCGCCGTCCACGCACCGGGCTGGCGGCCCGTCGTGCAATATCCGGTCGCCGACACCAACGCCCCCGAGCCGGTATCACTGCAAACGGTCGAACGCAGGCTCGACGCCCTCGCCCACCCGATCCGGCTCCGACTCGTGCGCACCCTCGCCCGCAGCCAGCACACCACCAGCGAACTCGCCCAAGCCTGGGACCTCACGCCTCCCGAGGTCTCCCGCCACCTCGCCGTGTTGCGCCGCGCCGGATTGCTCACCACGCAGCGGCGGGGCCGCTACGTGCAGTACGCGGTCGACCTTCCCGCACTGACAGCGCTCGGGACAGACCTTGTGGCGGCGGCGCTGAGGTGACGGGCCCTCTATGCCTCGTCCGAGGCGTCGGCTAGCAGCCCACCCCTACCGAAACCGCTCAGCCAGCGCGTCCACCGTGGACAGGCTGTCAATGGGTCTGTCAATGAACTGCGGTCGCTGCGGGGCACAGATGACAACCAGGACAGCAAACGCGGGTAGCAGACAACCCAGCGCCTGACGTTGTATCCCTGACCGCCTGCGGCACGGCCGCTCCCCCCTGCTTATCGAGGTCCTCGTCCCGTTCCGCGAAAGGGCAACGGCATTCGCCAGTTCGAAGCCGTCGGAGCAAAAGTCCGGCGCTGGGTGCAGACTCGTATGCAGCTCGCAAAGATTGGGGTGGGTGGAAATGTTGACGGATCGTGGTCAGTCAACTGAGTTTCTTCCGCTGCTGTCTCGGGGAAAGCACCGCCGACCGCGCAGCGGTGCATGCGTCATGGAATACGCGTCCTACCTGTCCGGCGAGAAGTGGAGCGACCATCCGGCCTGCACGCACCCATTGCTCGGCGAGCTCGCTCGCCAGGTCAACGACTTCATCTCCGATGAGGGTCGACAGGCACTGCTCGAAGTCGTGCCTGACCTGATCGGCGTGACCGGCTCTGAGCTGCACCTCGACCTCCGGATCGCACTGCGGGCCGCACGGACTGCGTTGCCGGTCGTGGCCGAAGAGCGGCAGCAGATCATGGCTGTCGCCGTCCTGATCTGCGAGCGGTTGTTGGCCGACCTGGACGGCTGCCCCGGAGCTCCGCTCAGCCGGGAAAGCAATGACGCACTCGCATTAGCTCCCGATGCCGCCAGGTGGGCGCGCCGTTACACGTGCAATCTCTCGATCTCCGAATGGGCGTTCCGTCGACAGACGGCGCCGACCGTCGTCCGCTATGCCGTGCAAGGGATCGCTTATGCCTGCATATGCGACGCTGACGCGCTTCTGCATGACCTGCTGGTCGGGGCGATCGAAGACTGCAACACAACTCTGGGGCGACTAACGAGTGCTGAGTCCCGGGTCTTCTCGACTTGAGCTGCTCGGCGCTCGGTTGAGCACAGTGCGAGATCGGTCGGTCGTGGCGCATCCTCAAGCCACTAGCCGAACCTGCTCCTCGGCCGCGTAGTGCAGTGGGAACTCGAACTCGGTAACCGCGATCGCCACGGCGGCCTGGCTGAACGTGACCTCCCGGATATGCAATGGCCAATCGCACTGCTGCATGACATCGCCAGGGTTGAGGTCACGGGCCTTCACGTGCCAACCCGACCGAATGATGTTCGAGTGCGCTGCGGCGATGCTGCTCGCGTTCCCGGCCGTGTACAGCCGCGTTTCGTGCGAGTCCCGCATGCCGTCCGGCAAGGTTCCTCGAATTGTTATGACGTCCGGCATGATGGCCTCCTCCGATGCGTGCCTTGCGGTCGACGTTTACCTATACGTCGAAACCGCGGATCTGATTTCGACAGACGCGCGCTGTCTCGTTCAGCGGCGCTTGCGTGCGAGCTACAGCGACGCCGCGGCGAGGTCTTTCAGGAAAGCGGAGACGCGGTGGCTGCGCCCTCGCCGCGGTTCTGCCTTGGCCTTGCGGACGGTGCGGCTGCGCCGAAACTCTGCCGCGTCAGCGATCAGCTCGTGGTGGTGCTCGGTAGCGGCTGCGGTGTTCAGGTAGGTGTTCATCTCTTCCTCCCCAGTGGGCCTGATAGCAACCAGACTCCAAGTAAGGCCGGCAGTGCCGCATCGGGAAGCTCACTTAGATCCGGTCGCGATCACCTCAGATTCCTGGCGTACCCCCGGGATATCGGCCTCTAAGGTCCCTAGGCCCAGACCATCGCGAGACCCTGCCGCGACGCTCGACTGCGCCGAGAGCCCACTCCTCACCGATCACATCGCCCATTGGGACCTGCTCGCGCCACCTGGTTCGAGCGCGGCAGGCATGGTCGACTTGTCCGACATCGGCCACCGAACCGCTCGGGCCGCGTTGTTAGATTTGCACTGTTAGCTCCGTCTGGCCGAAAGGAGCTCATCATGACCTACCGACCGCTTCGAGTAAGTCGTCGGACGCTAGGCGCGATCGTGTCTGCGGCCGTGCTCGCCTCTGGTCTTGGTACCGCCGTGGCGGTCCAAGCGGACGGGCCGCCAGCAGCGGCCGACTGGGTCGGCACCTGGGCCGCAGCGCCGCAGAAGCCGCAGCAGGCGGCCATCGCCGACCAGACGCTGCGACTGATCGTGCACACGACCCTGCCCGGCCAGACGGTGCGGATCCGGCTGTCCAACACCTTCGGCACGGCGCCCGTGCACGTCACGGCGGCCTACATCGGCCAACGCGCGACGGGCGCGACACTCGCGGACGCTCCGGTGCGGCTGACCTTCGGAGGTGAGCCCGACGTGCTCATCGGCGACGGCGCGGACGTCCAGAGCGATCCGGCCCAGCTCGCCGTGCCGGCATTGTCCGACCTCGCGGTGAGCATCTACATCCCCACCGACAGCGGGCCGCCGACCGAGCACGCCGACTTCGGTAACGCCCACCAGACGTCCTATCTCGCGGCGGGCGACCACGCGGGCGACGCCGACGGCGCGGCCTTCACCGCCTCGACCCGGTCCTGGCTGTTCCTCTCCGGGGTGAGCGTGCAGCAAAAGCACGCCGCCGACGTCGTCACGCTCGGCGACTCCATCACCGATGGCACCGCCTCGTCCACCGACACCAACCACCGGTACCCGGACTTCCTGGCCCGCCGACTCGCGGCCGAGCCCGGGCCCGAACGACTCGGCGTGCTGAACGAGGGCATCGGCGGAAACGAACTGCTGCGCACGTCGGCATGCTGCGGCGCCAGCCCGTCCGCCCTGGCCCGCCTGGACCGCGACGTCATCGCCCAGGACGGAGTGCGCGACGTGATCCTGCTCGAGGGCATCAACGACATCGGCGGCGACCAGGCCGACGCGCCATCGCTGATCGCCGGCATGAAGCAGCTCGTCGCGCAGCTTCAATCGCATGGCATCCGCGTGCTCGGCGGCACGATCACGCCATCGTTCGGGCGTCCCGGCTCGTACGGCACGCAACACACCGAGGACGTGCGCCAGCAGGTCAACGCCTGGATCCGCGGCTCGGGCACATTCGACGCCGTCGTGGATTTCGACCAAGCGGTCCGCGATCCCGCCGATCCACGGCGCGTGCTCGCCGCGTACGACAGCGGCGATCACCTGCACCCGAACGACGCGGGCTACCAGGCGATGGCCGATGCCGTCCCGCTCAATGAATTGTGACGTCGATTCAGCGGGGGAAATGGATGCAGGGGGAATCGGGAAGTGACGTCGCCTCTGACATGACCCAGCGCTCGGGCCGGCCGGAGTTGAACGCCAGGAAGCCGGTCACGCCCTGCGGCAGGCGTTGCGGGTGAATCACCCACACACTCGAGTCGCTGAAGTTGACGACGGTCGCTCGCCCCGTCCGCGGGTCCACTGTCGCCACCGCCCCGGTCGGGTGCTTGGGCACGTTCGGAGGGGTGTTGAGCGTCAGCCATGGCCCGATGCGCTCGATACGCCCGACAACCGCGTACGGAGGAAATGGGACCGTGCAGTCCTTGGTCCACTGGTATATGCGCACGTGGGCACCGTCGGCGGCCAGCTCGGCGTTGAGCCGCCGTATGGTCGCGGGATCGCGCAGCTCGCCCAGGTTGTACTTCACTTCGATCGATCCGTCGGCCTTCTTGGTAATCGAGTACGCGGCCGGCGCCCCGTTGTGCTGCAGGCCGGGAATGCCGGTGACGGCCACGATCGCACCGGCCGCGGCCGCGATCGCTGCCCCGAGAACAAGTCGGCGGCGCGCGCGGTGCCGGCGCGGTGCCGCGGTGGGAGCAGGGCGGTCGTCGGCGACGATGCGCTCGAACAGAGCGCGGCCATCGGGGGCGGACCAGGCGTCGGCGAACGCCGCGTCGTCCACGGTCTTGGCGGCTTGCATGATCGATGTGCTGTTCATGGCATGACTCCTTCGAGGGCTGTGGCTTTGATCGGTGAGCTGGCGCGTTCCGCGGCAGCGCCGAGGCGACGGCGGGCACGGTGCAGACGAACTCGAAAAGTGGCCGGTGTACAGCCGACCACCCGCGCCGCGCTGGCGATGTCGAGGCATTCCCACTCGACAAGTTCCAGCGCTTCGCGGTCCTTCGGCGCCAGCATCGCGAGCAAGCGCTGTGCGTGTATGTCATCGACGACGCCGTCGGCCGGGTCGGCGACATGCGACTGCGCCTGCCCGCGCAGCCGATCGTCCAATCGAGCACGCCTGGACTGGCTGCGGTGCTGCTCGCGCAGCACGTTGCGCGCCACGGCGTACAGCCAGGGCAACACCCCAGCACGCGGAATCACGCCGATCCGGCGCCACGCGGTGAGGAACGTTTCGGCGACGACGTCGCGCGCCGAGTGCTCATCGGTGCGGCGCGCCGCATAGCCGGAGACCGCGGCGAAATGCGACCGATACAGCGACTCGAAGAACACACGGTCATCGCTCGTCGATGGCTCGTTTGATTCCATGCCTATATCTGACCAGCACGGCCCAATCCGTTACCGCTCGCGCGGAAATGCCTGCCATGGCCGTGGAGCCGCCCAGGGGCAGTCATGGCCCAGACGCGACGATTGCTGTCGGCAAGGAACTCGTCCAGCTCAGGCGGAGGAGCTCTGCCTGCTCGTCCACCGGCCTTAGCTAAACCTCAGGGGTCCGCAGGTAGCTCAGGACCTCGCCGAGACCGCGTTCGACCGCCTCCCTGGACTGGTCGGTGTGGTCGAGCTGGTCGAAGCCGTGCTGACCATCCGGCACATCGATGATGTGCAGGCGGGCGCCACTCGCTGCGGTCACGAACGGCTCAACTGTTGCTGCGATATTCGGGCGCTCCCGACCTACGCGCGTCAACACGATCGGCAGATCACCAGCGTGTCGCACCGCGTCGGCCGGCCGAAACCGTGCGTCCACCTGCCAGCCTGGCAGGGGCGCCAGCAGCGGATAGGACGCCGCCACGCAACGCAGCCACGACGGTGGCGCCCGCAGCCAGTCGGCAAGCAGCAGACTGCCGCCGGAGAAGAACCACAGTGCGATCCGTCCACTGTGGACACGCCGATCGGAACGCACGGCCGCCACGGCCTCGGCCACGTCAGCTGCGGCTGTTGGGTAGTCGGCCGGGTCGTGCAACCGGTGCGCCACGACCGCGCCTACTGCGCCTCTGGATGCGAGCGCGTTGCCGTAGCCGATGTAGACGGGCCAGTCTCGTGGCGTCGGCCGTCGATCGGACGGCACCGGTCCACCGTGCACGAGCACGACCGCCGGCCACGGGCCCGCGCCATCGGGGACATACAAATCGACCCGGTCACCACGCTCGCGGTGAGCGGGCTCCACCGGCAGCACGAAGGGCTCCACGCGGTGATCGTAGAGACGACATCGAAACCTCCCCGTCCGGGACCGAAAAATGCGGCAGCGGCCCACCGGGTTTCGGTGGGCCGCTGACGGTCGGTGAACTGTTGGGTCTCAGGCGACCGGCCGGGCGTCGCGGGTCGGGCGGTCGGGGCGGACGGGGCGCTGATGGCGGCCAGTGCTGTCCGGTTGAAACCGTTGACGGTCAGCCACACGCCGAGGGAGAACTCCCACGCGGCGATGGGGAAGGCCAGCGCGGCTCCGGCGCCGGAGAGCTGGTCCCAGAGGCCGAAGATTGTGCCGGTGGCCGAGGCGAGGATGAGGGGTGCGCCGATGAGGCCGATGGTCGGAGTGATGCGCGGGACCAGCCGGGACCGGTACATGACGTAGCCGAGGAAGAGCGCGTTGATACCGGGGATGAGGCCCGGGCCGAGCAGGAAGGTCCATTGGCGCATCTCGACCAGCGCGTGGCGACTCAACGCCGTCCTCGGTGCGCCATCGACGCTTACGTCAGATCGGCGACGAGCTTTGCCAACGCTTCGTCGACGCCCATCGTGGCGGTGATGTAACTGCTCTTTCCGCCTGATGACACCGTCCACGCGCGGGACTCCCAGCGATATGGATCGATCGGGTCAGCGGGGGCGATGCGGACATCCGCGTCGGGATTGCTTTGGTCTACGGCTTGGCGAGCCAACGCCGCGACGTCGCCGTCGGTGAGACTCATGGGGCTAGTACACCATCCAGAGCCCGCAGGAGGAGCCATGACCGAAGCAACCAGCCCCGGCACCGGGCGCGAACCGGAACTGCTCGGGCAGATCGTTGTCGTTCTCGGCGGCAGCTCCGGTATCGGCCTGGAGACCGCTCGGCAAGCGCGCAGAGCGGGTGCCCAGGTCATCCTCACCGGCCGCAACCCCGACCGCCTTCAGCGAGCGGCGGAGGAGGTGGACGCGATCCGAACTGCGGCCTTCGACGCCATCGATTTCGCTCGCCTCGAGCAGTTCTTCACCGACCTGCCCGAATCGATCGATCACGTGATGGTCAGCGGCAGCGGGCCCTACTACGCGCCGCTGGCCGAGATCGATCTTGCGCTGGCGCGCCGCGACATGGAGCAACACATGTTCCTCCCGATTCAGGTCGCCCGTCACGCGATCGGGAGAGTGCGGCCCGGAGGCTCACTGGTGCTCATCGGCGGCACCGGCGGCCGCCGTACCGCTATCGGCTTCTCGAACATCGCGACACTTACGGCCGGGATGCCCGCGCTCACGCGGAACCTTGCCCTCGAAATCGCGCCGATCCGCGTCAACCTCGTCGCGGCCGGTTTCGTCGACACCGCGCTGTCGGCGACGTTGCTCGGCGACCAGCTCGACGCGCGCCGTGAGCAGCTGCGCTCCACCCTGCCGATCGGGCGCGTGGTCGGCCCGGAGGACGTCGCCGCACTGGCGTTACACCTCATGATCAACACCGCCCTGACCGGTGCAACCTACGACGTCGACGGTGGCCAGCAGCTCGTCTGATCGGGCCCGCGCAGCCGGGCGTGGTTAGCGTGGTGGCCGTGGCGCAGCTTCCGGTCCGCTATCGCTCCGCGAAAGAGGACAGCGCCCGGTGGTTGGAGTTCGCGCATCGCCCGGGTGACATTGTGATCAGCACGCGCGCCAAACACGGCACGACGTGGATGCAGATGATCTGTGCGTTGCTGGTATTCCAGAGCGCGGAACTGCCCGCGTCGCTGGCGGATCTATCGCCGTGGCTGGACTGGCTGGTGCTCCCCCTGGACGACGTGTTGGGCAGGCTGCGAGCGCAACGGCATCGGCGGTTCATCAAGACGCATACCCCGCTCGACGGTTTGCCGCTGGACCCGCGGGTGCGGTACATCGTGGTCGCACGACGCCCACTCGATGCCGCCGTCTCGATGTACCACCAGAGCGAGAACCTGAACAGGCATCTCTTCGGTGATCCCGAACCGGCTGCGCCGGCAATGCCACGGCCACCGCTACGGGACTGGCTACTGGCCTGGATCGACAGCGACGCCGATCCGCGGCAACAGCCCGACTCCCTGCCTGGCGTGCTGCACCACCTGACAGATGCCTGGCAGCGGCGTGGCGCGGACCCAGTGCGGCTGGTGCATTACGACGATCTGCTCGCCGACCTGGGCGGGCAAATGCGCGCCCAGGCCGCCTGGCTTGACATCGACGTTGCCGAGGATGCCTGGCCGGAACTGGTGGCTGCTGGCGGATTCAGCTCAATGCGCGCCAGAGCAGACCAACTGGTTCCGGCCAGCGGCATCCTGAAGGACAACGCCGCGTTCTTTCGGCGCGGACGGTCCGGCGCAGCAGCCGAGCTGCTCTCCGAAGCCGAACTGCGCCGCTACCGCACCCGGGTCGAGCGACACGCCCCGACCGACTTGGCCCGCTGGCTGCATCGCGAGCGCCCTATCGCGTGAATACCATCGCCGATACCGAAGTTCAAGTTGTCGGTTCGACGGTGGCCCAGAAATCGCACTGGTGCTCGACCGGGAACAGCGTGGTCGAGACGGTGTCGCCGGTGGGCCGGAAGTCGATCACCGGATGGGTATCGGCGGTAACCGCGGGCCAGGCCACCTGGCCTGGCACAGCCGGGTTGCCGTTCTCGGCGAAGGCGCCCCAGTAGCGGTCCATCTGCTTACCCAGCGCGAGCTGCGTGCCGGTCAGGGGCCGGTCGCCGAGCGTGAAGTTCCACAGATAGGCGAGCTCGGCACTGTGCGCGTTGGACATGTCAATGCCCGGGGGTTGGAACCCGAACAGCGTCGGCGACGTCGGATCGTTGAACTCCTCCTCGAAGGTCGGCACCTGCGGGGCGGTGCGCGTGGCCAGCCAGTAGCTCCGGCAGGCGTTGCCCGAGTCGGTACCGACCGCGGCCAGCGCGTAGAAGGGTGCCGGGTAGCTGCTTGCGGGATAGTGCGCGAGCACGGCGTCGGCGTTCGCCCCGAACTGCGACTGGATCGTGGCCACGTACTGGTCCGCGGTCATGTCGAAGTGTCCGAAGGCGCTCAGCAACTTCGATTCGCTGCGCACGTTGCCGATGATCAACGGCACCTTGTTCCAGTTCCCGGACGAGATCGCCTGCCCTGGCGCGACCGGCAGCACCGGCGTGCCCGCGGTGGCCCCGCTGATCACGACCTGCTGCGCGGCCGCCACCAGGTTGGGCATCCAGGCATGGTTCGCGATCGCGTACGGCTCGACGCCGCGCAGGCAACTCACGACCGTCGAGGGGTCGGTGCATCCGGCCGCGGTCACGAACTGCGCCGCCTTGGCCTCGGCGGCCGACGCGGTCGGCGTTGTGCTGCTGCACGGCCCGCTTTCGAGAATCCCCCGCTGGAACAAGCCTTTCGCAAGGGGCGACGCCAGCATGTTGCACACCGCGCCTGATCCCGCGGACTGCCCGTCGAGCGTGATGTCGTGCGCGTCGCCGCCGAATGCGCCGATGTTCGCGACGACCCACTTCAGCGCGGCGATCTGGTCGAGCAGGCCGTAGTTGCCCGGGCCGTCCGGGCCCGCGGCCAACTGCGGCAGGGTCAGCCACCCGTAGGCGCCGAGCCGATAGTTGATGGACACGAAGATCGAGTGCGTGAGCGACGCGAACCGCTGGCCACCGTAGATGACGCCGGTGCCCTGGGTGTTTCCGCCGCCGTGCATCCACAACACCACGGGCAGTCTGTCGCCGGGGCGGACGTCGGCCGGTGTGTATACGTCGAGGTAGAGGCAGTCCTCGCTGGTGGCCTGGTTGTTGCGCACCCCGGACGGCTGGAACTGGATGCACGCCGGTGCCTGCACTGTTGCGGGGCGGACTCCCTTCCACGGCTGCGCCGGCCGGGGTGGCGCGAAGCGAAGGTCATACACCGGCGGCGCGGCATACGGAACGCCGAGGAACTCGCGAGCATTGTCGGCGACGGCGCCCTGTAATGCACCGTCGTCCGTACGCACCGTCAACTGCGGGGCGGCCGCTGCGGTCGGCGACGCCGATGAGCCTGGCGACGAGACGAGCAACGACAACGCGACGATGTTCGCCGCGACGAAACAGAGTCGTCTGATCAATGTGGAACGAGACATGCGAACTCAACTCCTCAGGGTCGAGCGTCGGTACGGCTCAGGATTGGCTTATCCAGAAGGCGCCTTGTGGCACACGAGGGTCAGCCGAGCACCGTTGCCCACAAAGCGAGTTTGTGATCGGTCACGTAGTTGTCGCTGGCGGCTGAGCAGGTCGCGGGCGGCTGGGTGCTCGCCTCGGACGTGGCGCACGCCTTGAGCTCCATCCAATCGCCCTGGGCCGGCGTGAACCCGGGCCAGGCAGGCACGTTGTCTGCGTTCGGGTCACCGGTGTTCTGGAACTGGGACCAGAAGGTGATCATCTGATCGGACAGTTCGAGTTCGTCGTCGGAGTACGGCAGCGTGTGCCCGAGGTACTCCCACAGATAGCCGAGGTCATCGACGTGAGTGGCTCCGAAGTCGAAGTGGGCCGCCGCGCCGCCGGCCTGCTGGAGCCGGTAGATGGAGTAGAACTGCGGCGTCTGCTCCTCGGCGAACTCGTACGCGTGCGTCGGCACCCACTTGGCGAACTGCTCGTCGAGTTGCTGGCGGGTGTACGACGCGGCGTCGCTCTGCAGGGTTGCCAGCGCGATACCAGGTGTCGGGTAGGCGGAAACCGGGTACGCGGCAAGGATCTTGTCCGCGTCCGCGCCGTAGGTTGACCGGACGGTCGCCTCGTAGCTGGCCGCCGTGACCGGGTGCCCGAGGAAGTCGTTGCCCTGGAACACGAACAGTCGCCGCTCGTCGTGGACCTGCCCGTTCATCACCGAAACCCGGTTGATCTTCCCCGTGGCGACGGCAACGGCGGGATCCAGTGGGAACGCGCTTCCGCCAACTGCCGGCCGAACCCCCGGAGATGCCTGCTGTGCCTGGAGAATCTCTGCGGCGCTCTTGCCGCGAACGCACGCGACCACGGTGGCCGGGTCGGTGCAGCCGAGCGTCTTGACGAATGCTTCGCTGGCGGTGTCGGCGGCGGTCTGGGCCGTCATGCTGCAGCCGCCGCTCATGATGATCGCTCGATTGAACAGGCCCTGCGCTGTCGGCGAGGCCAGCTGGTCACAGACCGAACTGCCACCCGCTGACTGGCCGGCGATGGTGACGTTGTTCGGGTTGCCGCCGAAGGCACGAATGTTCTCGTGAACCCACCGAAGCGCTGCCTGCTGGTCGAGCAGGCCGAAGTTCCCGGCTCCGCTCGCACCTGCGGTTCGTAGCTGGGGCAGGTCGAGGAAGCCGAGCGCGCCGAGGCGGTAGTTGATCGTCACGTAGATGCTGCCGGTCTGCGCGATGTACTTACGCGGATCGGTGTCCTGGCCGGCCCCGCCGGTGAAACCGCCGCCATGGATCCACGTGAGGACCGGGCCACCCGGGCTGACGTGGTGCGGCACGTACACGTTGAGGTAGAGGCAATCCTCAGTGAGGATCGGATTCTCGTAGCCGGGATCCCAGCCGCTGCCCTGGACGCAACGGTCGCCGAACTGTGTCGCGTCGCGGACGCCGGACCAGTTCGGCGCAGGTTGCGGCGGCGTCAGCCGCAGGTCCCCGACGGGCGCGGCCGCGTAGGGGATGCCCAGGTACTCGTCGTAGTTGGTGCTGGCGGTGCCGCGGATCCAGCCGCCGGTGGTCTTCACCTCACCGGGCCGGCCATGTTGTGCATCGGCGCTCTGCACCGATACGGCAATGGCGACCGCCGTCGCCCCCGCCGCCAGCGCTGCCAGAGGACGCCGGAACCTTGCTCCCTTCATTAAGCACCTTCCCTTGCGCAAAAAGAGCGCGTCAAGTGGGTGCCGCTACGTCGCGCGACACGCCAAATAGGTATAAAGAGCAGCCGGCAAACCCACGCTAAGCGACCGTTTCTGAACAGTCAACACCCGTAAAACGAGATGATTTTGTCGAACTGTTAGCCGAATTAGGCGCTCGGCTCGGCTGCCTCGTCGACGACGGTGCGTCGTCGCGGGAGGCTTGCATCCACCAGGCCGAGAGCAACGGCGAGGGCACCGAGCACCTCGGCTCGCTCACCGCACTGGGCTCGGACCACCCGGAGCCGCGCGGACGCCGCCGGCTGGCTGTAGCGGGCGACCGACCCCTGAATGCCCTGCAACAACGGATCACCCAGAGCACTCAGGCTCCCGCCGACGACGATCGCGCTGGGGTTGAGAACGTTGATGATCTCAGCCAATGTCCGTCCGACGATGCCGCCGGCGTCGCCGACGAGTCGACGGGCCCCGATATCGCCATCGTGCACCAGCCGGAACAAGTCGGCGACGCTCAGCTCGCGGCCTGGATGAGCCGGCTGCAGGGCGGCCACCAAGCTGTCGGCCGAAACGAGCGTTTCGATGCAGCCGCGGTTGCCGCAGATACATACGTTGCCGTCCTCGCGCACCCGCACGTGGCCGACGTTTCCGGCCAGGCCGCCACTGCCGCGATACAGCCGCCCCCCGAGCACGAGGCCGGCGCCCAGGCCGTGCGACATCTTGACGAACACGAAGTCGTCGATGCCGCGGGCCGCGCCGAAGGCTGCCTCGCCCAGTGCACCGAGATCGGCGTCGTTCATCATGAAGATCCGGCTGGTGAGCCGCGCGAGGCCGGTGCACTCGGCGAGGTCCAAGCCCCGAAACCGGGGTGCCACCGGCTGCCCGTCGAGGTCCATCGGCGTCGGCAGGCCAAGCGTCGCGGCCACCACGTCGCGGGCAGTCAGGTTCTGGGCAGCCTTGACGTCCTCCAGTAGGTCAGCCGCCGCAGCGAGCATGTCTGCTGATGAGGTGCCGGCGTTCAGGCCGGTGAACCGCTCGTCGACGACGGCGCCCGCTGCGTCGCCCACCACGACGCGCACGTGGCTGTGGCCAACGTCCACCGCCACCGCCAGCCCGGCCGGCGGAGTGAGGGTGAGCAGCGCCGGCGGCCGCCCTGGACCGGTTGCCGACACCGCTCGGCGGTCGCCAGCACGCAGGAGTCCCTCGCGCTGCAGATCCGCAACAATGCTGGCGACAGTGCCGCGCGACAGCCCCGTGACCCGCGACAGATCAGCCCGGCTCGCGACATCCAACCGGCGCAGCGCCGCGATCACCTTGTGCCGGTTGAATTCGCGCAGCGTGTCCGGACGGCCTTCCAACGGGCTACTCATCACACCTCGGCCCGCACAATCACCCGGGCCACTCCTCCCCTTGGTGGGCTGACCACAGTCGAGGAACTATCGAACCATCAGGGCCTCACGGTACGCATGGGCGAGAAGTCCGAATCGAGGGCAGAAGCGGGTCGTGCGAGGTCGCCGCATCCCCGGCGCAGCAGTTACGGCTCTCGCGCGAATACCCCCCGCGACGTCGCTGAGTGCGGCCTTCCGCCGTGTCGGGATTGTGTGCGGGAGCTGGCGAGAACGGCCGCGGGAACGCGATAGGCGGCGTTCGCCCTCGAGTGGTTTGGCACCGTCCACAGTGGACAGATTCCTGGGGTTCCTCGGGCCCGCCGCCGCTGGTCCCGACCGGTGTGGCTCCCCTCGGGACGTCGGTCCCGACAGGCCGAAAACACCTTGGCTACGGCCATCGCCTGCCGAATTGGGTAGTGAAGGGTCGTCTTCAGTGGAGGTTCCCATGTCCCCCCGAAACTTGCGCTTGATCGGGCTCTCGCTCGCGGTGGTTGCCGGCATCCTGCCGCTCGGTGTGCCCGCTGCTACTGCCGCCGCTTCGCGGGCCTCGATCGGTCATCTGGAGCACGTGGCCGCCGTCAGTGGAGGCAAGCTCACACTCAGCGGCTGGGCTCTGGACCCGTCTGCGCCGTCGCGTTCTGTCCCGATCGACGTCTACGTCGACGGCAGGCGGGTGGGGCGCTACCCCACAACCAGGCTCCGGCCGGACGTGAATCGCAAGTTCGCGACCAGCGGCAACCACGGGTTTCTTTTGACGATCACGCGTCCCAGGAACGCGAACCTGGTCCGCGCATATGCCATCGGACGAACGCCTGGACCGCTGTCCGGGGGTGCCCGCCTGCTAGCAGCGCCGTCGGCCGGATCGCGGATCATCGCCGAGGCGCGCAAGTACCTCGGCGTGCCGTACGTCTACGGCGGCGCATCGCCGTCCGGCTTCGACTGCTCCGGCTACGTCATGTGGGTCTACAGCCACGCCCGGGTGGCGAGCCTCCCGCACAATGCCGAGGCGCAGCGGCACAGGGTTCGAATCATCTCCCACACCGCTGCTCGTCCCGGCGATCTGATCTTCTACATGTCGGGTAGCTCTGCATATCACGTCGCCATCTACATCGGCAATGGACGGCAGTACGCGGCACCGGCTCCCGGACAGCGGGTCAAAATGGAGAACATCTGGTCGTCGGCGATCCAGTTCGGCACTGATTGGCACTGAACCGCGGCTGGGCCGGTGTTCGCGACTTTGCGCCGTGCTTCTTGCGGTCAGGGTTGGGCTGTGCTGCTTACCGGTGGGTCGGCGGCGCTTCGATGGGCGATGCCCTCCGGTCCGCGCGCAACTGCTCGCCGCAAACCCACCTGTCCCGTCTACCGTGGCGCCAGCGCGAATCCGATCATCTCGACCGAGTCGCGCGGCTTCCGGGCGCCCGGCCTGCCGTGCGCTTCGGCGTCCGACCAAGCGGGCGGCCATCGTGGCTGCCGGTAGTCTCGTACGACCAAGCCCTCGTAGCTCAGGGGATAGAGCGCCGGACTCCTAAGCCGGGCGTCGCAGGTTCGAATCCTGTCGGGGGCACAGAGAATCTCCTGCTATATAAGGAGATTCTCTCTGCCTCGAACCGGCGTGCAATATACGTGCAACACGGCAGCTAGCCGACGTCGCTTCACGTCGCTCTAACTACACGGCTGGCGTCTGCACGCGTCTGCGCGTACGGTTTCGGAGGGAACGTCGGTGTTCGCTACGGGAAACACCTAAGTCACCGTTTCCCCCCGGCCTGGAGCGGCCGATCCGCTCCACCGCTGGGAAGGTGGCGCGCGATGCCGCGCAACTCTCGTTCTGCCCCTGAGCCCCGCTGGGCGTCCCTGCTCGAAGCTGGCGAGTACGCCGCTGTCCCGCATCGGACGGTCCGCGACTGGATCAAACGCGGCTGGTTACCCGGATACCGGATCGGGCCCCGACAGATACAGGTCGACCTCAACGACGTGGACAAGCTGCGCCGCCGCATTCCGTCTGCGCGGTGATGACATGGGAAGGCCGGTCCGCGAACGGACCGGCCCCAGCCCCCAGCGTTCGTTGTGTGACGAGATCCCCAGCGGCTACTCGTCAGCATGACATGGCATCGACCGTCGCGGCAGGTGCGTGATGAGCGACCGTCTCGACTTCGACACCGTGCTTGAGCGGCTCGCCGAGTTGAATTGCGCGCCGCGTCACGGTCGCGGTGATGAGTGGTCGGCCAGGTGCCCGGCGCATGACGACGCCGTTGCGTCGCTGTCTCTGCGCATCGGCGAGGATCGACAACTTCTCCTGCGGTGCTTCGCTGGATGCGAGTTCGGCGACGTACTGGCCGCGTTGGTTACCGGCGAGCGGATGTATCGGGAACCTGTTGCCCGTCCGCAACGTCGCGCCGTGCCAGGCGATAGCCCCGACCCGCTGCGAGTGCTGGCGTGGTACAGCTACACGAACCGCGATCGGTCGTTGTTGCACTGGGTCCTTCGACTTCCGCCCAAGCGGTTCCGCCCGTTGTTGCCGGACGGCGCGACCTGGGCGTTTCCGCCGCGGCAAGATCTCGTGCTCTACAACTACCCGGACGTGTGGGCAGGCATCCGTGCGGGCAAGCCGATCTTCGTCTGCGAGGGCGAGAAGGACTCGATCGCGGTCGTTCGGTACAGCAACTCGACCGCGATCGGTACGACGTCGGCGATGGGTGCCGCTTCGCCCTGGTTGCCGCAGTACACCGACATGCTCGCGGGCGGCCTGATCACCGTTGTGGCCGATCGGGATGAGCCCGGTTACGAAAGGGCATTCCGCGTCGCGCACGAGGTTGTGTCGGTTGCATCGGCGCTGCGCGTCGTCGAACCGGCGACCGGCAAGGACGCCGCTGATCACTTCGCCGCCGGATGTGGCCTCGACGAGTTCACCGTCTTGGAGGTTCTCGCATGACCGCGTTGTGGCCGGAGATCATGCCGTTGATTCCGGAGCGGAACTTGCCGGTGTTTCCTGTCGCCTTGCTGCCCGTGTGGGTGCGGGACGAAGTGCTCGCGGTCGCCGCGACGACGCAGACGCCGGTCGACTTACCCGCAACCGTCTCGCTCGGCACGCTATCGGCGATGACGGTCGGGCGACTGACTGTGCAAGTGCGTTCGGGATGGTCGGAGACGGTGAATCTGTATGTGGCCGTTGCCGCCGATCCGGGTAGCCGAAAGAGCGCCGTCTACAACCTGCTCACCGCGCCGCTGTACGCAGCGGAGGCGGCGCTGCGACTCGAAGTGCAGGCCGCATTGACCGAGCAGTCCTTCCAGCGTGATCTCGCCGGACAGGAGGCCGAACGGCTCAAGAAGGCAGCAGGCGCGAAGGGTGCGAAAGCGGAGACGTTGGCCGAGGCGATCGGTGCGGCCATGAAGTTCGCCGCGATGACTTTGCCGACGGTGCCGCGTCTGCTCGCTGACGATCTCACCCCGGAGGCGCTGGGCACTCTGCTGGCCGAGCACGGCACGATCGCGGTTCTGTCGGCAGAGGGCGGCGGCTTGTCGACGTTGACCGGCGTCCGGTATTCCGAACGCGCCCATCTGGACGTGATCTTGAAGGCGCACACCGGCGACGCACTGTCGATCGACCGAAAGTCGTCGACGCCGTTGCTCGTACCGCATCCGGTCACCACGATCTGCGTGACCGTGCAGCCGCGAGTCCTTGCGGATCTCGTCGCGACTCGCGAGTTCCGCGAGCGCGGCCTGGTCGCGCGCGTCCTCGCCGCGCTGCCGGTCGACACCGTTGGCCAGCGGCCCTTCGACGGACCGCCGATCGACCGGGGTATCGAGGCCGCCTGGACGGACCGGGTGCAGAGCGCAGCGCAGTCGTTCTACGGCAGCGGCCCGATCTGCGTGGCGATGTCAAACGAAGCGGTGCGCGTGCTCAAGGGATTCCACGACGAGATCGAGCCGCAACTCGCACTCGGCGGCGAACTCGCGCACACCTACGGCTGGGGCGGCAAGGCCGTCGGTGCCGCTGCCCGCATCGCCGCCCTACTGCATGTCGCAACTCTGCTCGACGACGGCCCGCTGTGGCGAAGTAAGCCAATCAGCGCCACGTCGGTCGAGGCCGGGGTCGGCATCGTCCGCTATTTCAAAGATCACCAACTGGCGCTCTGGGACAACGCCGCCCTCGACGACGTGACCCGGCATGCCATGCGCGTGCTCGCCTGGATCGGCCGACACCGACTCACGAGGTTCACCCGACGCGACGCACACAACGCGTTGTTCCGAACCTGGAAGGCGAAGGAGGTCAGCGAAGTGCTCGACCGTCTCGTCGAGCACAACTACATCCGGCGCGCGCCGGAACTCGAACCGGGCACGAAGGGCGGTCGGCCCGCGATCGCCTACGACGTCAACCCAACCCATGCCTACATGCCTACGTAACCGACACAACCTCGTTCGAGTCGAGCCACCTTGTGTCGGTTGTGTCGGCATGTAGGCAGCGCATCCAACCCCGATGAGAGGAACACGTCATGACCAGCTATCTCACGCCCGGCGACCTTCTCGAAGCGTTGATCGGGCAACAGATTCCAGGCGGCTGCGACACCTGCGACGCCGTGCAGGTCGTCGCCAAGCTCGCGTCACACGTCTTCGCCGTGCAGGTCAACCACGACGACGACTGCCCCGAGCTTGCCCAGCACCGGGCGCGACAAGCGCAATGAGGCCCGCCCCGTCGCTCGACTGCACCGTCTGTGGACGGACGATCGCCCAGCGGTCGACGCACTACCTGCTCGGCAAGGCTGAGTGGTACGACGACGACGTAGCGAACGTTACGTCCGCTCGTGAGCACGACGGCGACCTGCTCGCGAACGTCCGCGACGGAAGTTGGCTCGACGCCAAGGGATTCCGCCCCGTTCTCTGTTCGCGGTGCGTCGAGGCGAGAGCACTGCATGCGCGCTTCTACCCGGCCTGCTCAGAGCGGTGGCACGACCTGTTCGATCACCCGGTCGTCTTCGGCACTCGCGCAGGCGCGGCACGCGTGCTCGGACTGCGGCAGTGTTGAGCGCAAACGTCCGCCCGATCGACCGTGCCCGCGCCGGTCGTCTCATTCTCGCGTGGCTGACCGACGACCGGCTCGCTCTCGACACGGTGATCGACGAGGCGAACGCCGGCTCGGCTGGTCTGGCCGCGATGCTGTTCGGCGTCGTCGACATTGCCGCGACGGTCGCGGTCGCGTCGTTCGGCGTCGACAACGCGGTCGGCCAGATCCGGCGCGCGTTGCTCGTCATCGCCGCGGGCGACGATCTCGACGACGACGCGTGACCCGTCGCGGTGTTGCTCGAATCGCATTGTCAGTTGCGCCATTTGGCGCACCTGGCACTTGCCCGTCGCTGCGAATGCCAGGTGCGCAAAGCTGCGAACCTGGCGCGGCCAGGTGGTGCCACGGAACCACCTGGCACTAGGGGCGTCGAGATCACTAGATCGGAAGGCGGACAGTCGTCCTCCGGGTAGTGCTGCGCACACGCGGACAGATTTTCGAGTCCGGTCGTCTCGTAAACGGCGCATGATGACCGCATGACCTGCCCGCGTTGCGGTAACCCGGTCGAGCAACAACGACGAGGCCGACCGAGGATCTGGTGCTCCGACGAGTGCCGCTGGGCCAGCGCCCGTCAGGCGCAGCGTGATCGGTACCTCGACGACCCGAGCGTCCGAGCCTTGATCGCCGCAGCCGAGCGCAACCGCTGATCATCGCCTACAGGACGAAGTTCGGCGGTACGATCACGTCGTCTGATCACCAGCGTTCGCGCGATGACGGCGGCCAAGGCCGAGGACCCGCAAGGGCAAGGCCGAGGAGCTTTCCCGAGCGAGTACCGAGCGCCGACGAGATCAGACACCGGCGAAGTCCCGTAGAGCACGCCATCCGCCCGTAGAGGCCACCCGCGAGTTCCGGCAGCCGGTAACCCCTATTCGCTGCCTCACGCGCTCTACAGAGCCGTCGTGACGCACTTCCGCGAAAGCCGTTGCCATGACAAGCCTTCTCGAACAACGCCGCGACCTGATCGCGCGCGCAACTGCGATCGTCGACGCCGCGAAGTCGCAGAACCGCGCCGACCTCACCGTCGCCGAAACAAAGTCGATCAACGACCACCTGGCCGCCGTCGACGCACTCGATCTCAAGATCAAGGCCGCCGACGACTCCGCCGACGTGTTCCGCCGCCTGAGCGGCAAGTCGCCGGGCCTCGTGCTCAGCGACGACGCACCGGGCATGGCGCAATTCAAGTCGTTGTTCGCAGCCGCACGCGCCGGACAGAGCTTGTCCGTCGAGATCCCGCGCAAGGCGTTCGTCGCGGTCACCTTGCCGACGATCGTCACCGGGCAATTCGTGCCCGGCGACTACCCCGGCCTGACCCCGCGCATCCTCGACCTGTTCGCGCAGCAACCGGCGACCGGCCCGGTACAGAGGATCTACCGGGTGTCGACGCCCGGCACCGCCGAAGTCGTCGCCGAAGGTGCCCCGAAGCCCGACGCCGGTATCGAAGTCGAGCCGGTAGACGTCCCGCTGACGAAGATCGCCGCCCTCTGCAAGTTGAGCGACGAACTCAGCGAGGACCAGCCGACGTTCGTCTCGGCGTTGCAGCAGGAACTCGGCATGGCGGTGCTGTCCGAGGAGAACGTGTACGCGAGCGGCGTGATCCTCGCGACGTCCGGCGTGCTCACCCAGGGCGGCGACAACGTAGTCGACGGTGTAGCCGACTCGATCGCGAAGTTGGCAACGACGAACGGGTCGATCGCAGACGGCGTAGTGCTGCACCCGAACGATCTCGCAGCGGTACGTAAGTCGAAGGCCGACACGAGCGGTACGTACGTCGTCGACCCGCAGACGTCGGCACCGGGCTCGCTGCACGGGCTCACGCTCGTCGTCTCGACGGCGGTCACCGCAGGCACGTTGCTCGTCGGCTCGTTCGCCAGCGCCGGGACGGCCTACGCGCGCAGCGGATTGCGGATCGACCTCGGCCTCGACGCCGACGACTTCTCGCACAACCTTCGGACTGCACGCGCCGAGGAGCGCGTCGCGCTCGGTCTGACCCGGCCCGGTCACCTCGTCAAGCTCACGATCACGCCGTGACGACTATGACGAGAACGATCACCCGAGTCGTCCACTGTCGACGCTGCGGGCGCAGGCTCACCGCAGCCGAGAGCCGAGAGCGCGGTCGTGGCCCGGTCTGCGCGTCGCATGACGCGAAGCTCTCGACCACGACGGCGCTCTCGACGCGCAAGACCGCATAGAACTACCGCGCCGGGGGGCGACTGACGCGCTTCGCTTCCGCCGAACGTCGCCTGCGCGGTAACGAGCCTCGCCCGTTTCTCATCGTCGGGCGGGCGAGGCTCGGCGACGCCCGTCCGGCTTTGTGCCCATCGCCGGGCGGGCTTCGTCGTCTCAGTGCGTCCGCTTCGCGATCGCCTGCTCGATCTCCCGCATCGCCTGCTCGCGCGTCGTCTTCGCATACTCGCTGCGCGCCGAGATGTCGGCACCACCGGCGTCCTTCTCGTCGATCGGCGGCGGCTTCGGGTTGAGCACCAACTCGTGCAGGGCCGGAAGCTCCGCCTCGTGGACGAGTCGTACCCGCGCCTGCAAGGTGACCTCTTGGGGCGGCAACACCTGGACCTTCTCGTACAGGTCGAGCAAGATCCCCAACTCGAAGACCTGACGCCGGTCGTGCACGAGATCGCGCCCGGCTTTCACGGCGAACCAGATGGCGACGAGCGCGAGTGCCGCCGCCGCGATCGTGCTGAAGATGACGGCGTAGTCCCAACCGCTCGGTCCTCCGGTGACATGCACGTCAATCGGCTGCGTCGCGATCGTCACGGTGAACAGGTTGCGCGACCCGACGCGGCGACGGTGTCAGGCTCGCCGCTGATCATCCAGAACGTCTCAGCGCGTCGTCGCGCTCGTCGACGTACTCGCACACGTAGTCGAGCTTGATCGTCGCTCTACGCCGTCGTGAGGCTCGGCGCGGGGTAGTCCCGCGCTCGTCGAGCGAAGCTAGAACGAGATGTGGGCCAGCGCGGGACTGCCCGCCCGGATAGGCCAAAAGTCCCCACCTCGACGAGTTCTCGTTCGGCCGCGGGAGGCCGCTCTAGTGTCGATCTTGAGGGGCACCCGCCGCTCACCGCAGTCGAAGGGGACGATCAAGATGACGACCAGCGCACGAAGAACTACACCAGCGAAGAAGGCGACCGCTGCGAAGGCGACCGCGAAGTCGAGCCCGGCGAAGTCGAGCGCGAAGGTGACTCTCCCGAAGGGCTACGTCGTCAAGTGGCCGCACGGAGGGCACTCGCTCGCAGCGCGTGGCGAGTCGAGTGATCAGTCCGGCCCGGCCTGGCTCGTCATTTGCAACGCTCACGCAACGACGCATCCGGCTGACACCGCATCGCAAGCCGAGAAGGTCGGCACGAAGGCGCAGCGCGCGACGTGGTGCTCGAAGTGCAAGGCGAGCGCGAAGAAGTAGATCAAGCTCGACGACGAGCGGGAGTCGCGCAACTGGCGGCTCCCGCTCTCGTTTGTCTGGACGGCCTACGAGCGACGCTCTCGTCGACGTCACGCGACGACGTGTCTGCGCACAGAGTCGAGCGCGTTCGTCGCGCTGCGACGATCTCAACGTCGTCGCGACGTGATCCTGAGCGTCAGGCTCGTTGTCGCTTCGGGTGCAGCGTGACGACTTGCGCGTCGAAGAACTCACTGAGCGCAGCCGCGATTGCGGCGTCGCGGTCGTCAGTCGCGTGCTGGTAGAGCATCGCTGCGTCCGGCGTCGAGTGACCGAGACGGCGCATCAGTTCGGCGAGGGTCGCGCCGGTCGCTGCCGCGAGTGTCGCCCCGGTGTGGCGAAGATCGTGAAAGCGCAGGTCGTGACGCCCGGCTGCATCGCGTGCGGCGTGGAAGTCGCGATGCAGTGCGCCGTCGCTGCGCAGGTGCATGCCCTTCGGCGACGGGAACAACAACGCGTCACGACTCGCAGCGGTGTACTCGGCCAGATGCTCGCGCAGTACAGGCAACAAGTGCGGCGGGATCGCGACCTCGCGGACACCGGCGTCTGACTTCGGCGCGCCGATCACCGGAACACTGTCGACGAACGCAACTGCGCGAGAGATCTTGAGCACGCCTCGTTTCGCGTCGACGTCACGACGTCGCAACTCGGCGAGTTCACCGAAGCGCAGACCGCACCAGGCTGCGAGCAACACCGCGAGCTTGTACCGGCCCGGCATCGACTCGGCGATGACACCCAACTCGGCCAGTGTCGCCGGGCGCGTGATGCTCTTGCGCTTGACCTGACCGGCACCGCGCACCCGGCACGGATTCGCTGCGATCGCGTCGTCGGCCACAGCGGTGTTCAAGATCGCGCGCAGCAGGCCGTACGCGTGCGCTTGCCGGGTCGGGCCCGTCACTGTCGCGAGCTTCGCGTGCCAGGCCCGAACGTGCGCCGAGGTGATGTCGTCGAGACGTAGATCGCCGAACTCGGCGCGCAGGTGCCCGGCGTACAACCGGCGACTCTCCAGGCGGGTGCGCGGGCGCAGCGCACGCCCGGTCAACCACGCGTCGGCGTAGTCGTCGAGAGTCGGGATCGCCGGACGCTTCGGCGGAGGCCGGTGCCAGTCGTCGCGGCTTATGTCAGTCTGCGCTGCGGCGAGCCACGCTTCGGCGTCACCCTTCGTGTCGAACGTCGACGGCGCAGAGTGCCGCCGATCATCCGGGCCGACGTAGGACGCTTGCCAGCGCCGGGACGGCAGCTTGCGGATCGCGCCGAATCCCCGTCGGCGTCGTCTCGATGTACTCATCAGAACCCCCGTCGTCGTCGTGCAACATCGTGCAATAAGCACTCTACGCACGACTGTTGTCGACTGCACTCGTCAACCTTGAGCGCACGCACGAAATCGCTTGTATAGCAAGGGATTCGAGCGTCTAGCCCAGCAAACTCGGGGTGTCTGTTTCGTGTCGACTCGACAGTTTCGAATCCTGCCGGGGGCACAGAGTTATCTCGTGATGCCGATGATGGAAGATCTGCTGTCGTTGACGCACGAATCACGAGGTCCTCTGCTGGAGGACCTCTTTGACGATCGTCGCCCGTAGGCTTCCCGACGCAGGTCGACCCGTCCGTACTGCGGACGTCGTGCCACCTCGCGCAACCGTTCGTGGGACGAAAGCAACCTCGGACCGGCCCTCGCCGGCCGTCGATCCCCAGCTCACGACGGGTTGGCGGCAGGCGGAGATCCGTCACTCGCCGTCACCGCGGAGCGAGAATCGCCCTCGCGATAACCGTCGATCTGCGCCGCTTATCGGTCCCAGGGTGCGCGCGTTATCAGCCCCGAACAGGTGATCGGGCGCACGTAACCAAGACGCGCCTACCGTCCATGTCAATTCAACGTCCTGGCTCGACGCCAAGGCCGTGACGCTGTTCCAGGCCGTCGCGCTGTTCAAGACCGACTACCCGTGGGCCACGACCTTCCCCAACGAGCTGGGGGCTGCGGCCTGCATGGCGCGGGCGGCGCGGCACCTGGACGCGGCGATGGTCCTGACCTCCTACGGCTTCCACGCCGAGGTGCGCGCCCTGCTGCGCGGCATCTACGAAGCCGTCGGCCTCGGCCGCACCTTGGTGCACCGACGAAAGTCGGGTGAGCTGGTTGAGCCACGTCGTCGACGGCTGGTTCTCCCGCGTTCGGATTGATCGTTTCCCAGGGTCGGGGTCGCCCCTGTGTGCTTGTCCAAGAATTCGTCAGGCCGCGGCGCAGGGGCGGAATCGGGCCAGATAGGCCATGCTCGGGCCGCGGCGGGCGGTCAGGTGCAGCCCCTGGGTGTCGGCCAGGCGGTGCAGTCGGCTGAACGGGATCCAATGCCGGTCGAAGAACTCGCCCACCACCAGCCGTCCGCCAGGTTTGAGCACTCGGGCCGTCGCGGCCAGCACCCGGTCCGGTTCGGGGATCTCGCCGAGCGCGGTCACCAGGTAGACCGCGTCGAAGGTCCGGTCTTCGAACGGCAGTTCGCGTGCGTCGGCGCGGTGCGGGTGGACGATGTCCAGCGCCTTCTCGGCAGCCCGGCTCATGACGTGGTCCAGCATTTCCTGCTGGATGTCCACGATGTCCAGCCGGCCCTCCGGGCCGAGCTGTGGCGCTATGTGCAGCGTCTGCAGGCCGGTGCCCGAGCCGAGTTCCAGCATCCGCTCCCCGGTCCGGGGCTGCAGGATCTGGTCCAGGTCTGCCTTGGCCAGGAACGGCAGTTGCAGGTCCAGCAGTCGGCGTTGGGCGTAGGGGTAGGGCGCCTGATCGGTCAACCACCAGGCGCCCGCCGCCAGGGCGGTCAGCCCGGCCGCGGCGGTCAGGCCGGTGCGGCGCGTGGCCAGGTGGGTTGCGGCGTGGGTCAGGGACATCTGTGCTCCTCCTGCGTGTCGGTTCCGGCGGTCTCGGTGGCCGATGGGAACGGGTGACGGATCAGCCGCAGCGCCAGCGCGATGCAGGCCAGGGCTATCGGGGCCTCGGCGAAGACGGCCATGGCGATCGCGGTGAGCAGTTCGTCGCCCGGTGCGGCCGAGGTCACGTCGAGCCAGGCGTCGGTCAGCAGCAGCACCGCGGTGGCGGTGGCGGCCAGGACACAGCGGTTGTCCGCGCGCAGCAGCAGTCGGCCGGTGGCGAACAGGGCCAGTGCCTCGCAGCTGTCCAGGCCCACCCAGGCCAGCGCCCAGTGGCCGTCGGTGGCGCTGGCCGGCAGGGTGAACGCGAGGTAGAGCAGCCATGGGATCATGGCCACGCCCGCCGTGACGTACGCTCGACCGAGCCGGCTGCGCGTGCCGCGGCGTGCCGGGCCGGGCGGATTGCCCGACTGAACCGGGCATCGGAGCCGATCCGCCTGGTTCAGCGTGCCGAGCATGACAGTGGTCTCCTTGTCTCGCCGCCCGATCGTTCGGGCCGGGAACCACTCTGGCCGCCACCGGCCGGTGAATCAGTAGCGTGGCTTTCCGTCTTCGGGGTGGTGCTGGGTACAGCCGCACGCGGTAGGTAGCGACATGGACCAGTGGTGATCAGGCCTTATACGGTGGGCTCCGTGAGCTCCGGCACCACCGACACCGAATCGGGAGCGAGAGGGCTCCGCAGCGTCCTGGCCAGCCCGTGGGCCCGCCGGACCTGGCGCGATCTGGGGTTCACCGTCCTGTCCGCGGGTCTGAACCTGCTGCCCCTACTCGTCATGGCGCTGCCATGGACCTTCTACATGGCGCTGCCATTGACCTTCTACGTGCCGATTTCGTTGCTGGCCGTGCTCACCTGCATGTTCGTCTCGGTTGCAGCGGCGGTGGCGCTCTGCCCATGGCTGACGGTGCCGCGCCGGGCGTGCTTCTACGAGGTGCTCGGGGTGCGAATCCCGAGGCCGCCGACGCTCGAGCGGTCCCCGGACTCCTCCGGCGGCGTGTGGTCGGCGCTGCGCGATCGCCTGCGCTCGCCGCGCACCTGGCGGCAGGCGTGCTACCACCTGGTCGTCGGCCCGGCGGTGAACCTGCTCGGCCTGCTCGGCGGCCTGCTCTGGACCGCCGCGCTGATCGGCTTGGCGACGTCGGCGGTGCTCGCGCTGCTCACCGCCGTCGGCGTGTTCCGCTACGCGGGCCAGCCTGTCTGGGGCGGCGCGGAGATCTGGTTCATGCTGCTCAGCGTGGTGCTGGTGTACTTGAGCCCGTGGATCGTCTCGGCAGCGGTGCGGATGGACACCCGGGCGGCCGCCGACCTGCTCGGCCCGAGCCGGGCGGAGAAGCTGGCGCAGCGGGTGGCGAACCTGACCGAGAGCCGGGCCGCGACGGTCGACGCGGCCGACACCGAGCGCCGTCGGATCGAGCGCGACCTGCACGATGGCGCACAGCAACGTCTGGTTTCCCTGGCGATGAACCTCGGCCTGGCCCGGGCGACCTTGGCGCACGAGCTGTCCGAGCCGGCCCGCCAGGCGCTGCAGGAAGCGCACGAGGAGGCGAAGGAGGCACTGACCGAGCTGCGCGAGCTGGTGCGCGGACTGCACCCGGTGGTGCTCGAAGACCGCGGCCTGGACGCCGCGCTGACCGGGATCGCCGCCCGCTCCCCGGTGCCGGTACGGCTGAGCGTGGACGTGCCTCGCCGGGTCTCGCCTACGGTGGAGGCGGTGGGGTACTTCATCGTCTCCGAGGCCCTGGCCAACGTGAACAAGCACGCCCGGGCCACGGCGGCGCAGGTGGACGTGCGCCTGGACGGCCTGATGCTGCGGATCTCGATCACGGACGACGGGATCGGCGGCGCGGACGCGGGCCGGGGCACCGGCCTGACCGGGCTGGCGCAGCGGGCCGCCTCGGTGGACGGCAGCTTCGGGATAAGCAGCCCGCTCGGCGGACCGACGACAATTAAGGTGGACCTGCCACGCGAACTGTGATCGCCGAGGACTCGGTCCTGCTGCGCGCCGGACTGACCAAGCTGCTGGAAACCACCGGATTCGAGGTGGTGGCGGCGGTGCACGACGCGACCGCGCTGCTGACCGCGGTGGAACAGCACCGCCCGAAGCTGGTGATCGCGGACGTGCGAATGCCGCCGTCCTTCACCGACGAGGGCATCCGCGCGGCCCTGGTGATCCGACGCCAATGGCCGGAGGCGGCAATCATGGTGCTGTCGCAGTACGTCGAGGAGCGCTACGCCGCGGACCTGCTGGCCACCCAGACGACCGGTATCGGCTATCTCCTGAAGGACCGGGTCGCGGACGTGGACGTGTTCCTGGAGGCGCTGCGCCGGGTCGCTGCGGGCGGGACTGCCCTCGATCCGGAGGTGGTAGCCCAACTGCTACTGCGCCGCCGAGACCGCCCGACGGACCGGCTGACCGCCCGGGAGCGCGAAGTACTGTCCCTGATGGCCGAAGGCCGCTCCAATGCCGGCATCGCCGAATGCCTGGTGGTCAGCGAGAGCGCGGTGGCCAAGCACATCAACAGCATCTTCACCAAGCTGGACCTGTCCCCGACCGAAGGCGACCATCGGCGGGTCCTGGCAGTGCTGCGGTTCCTGGAAGGCGCGGGCGCCGCCGAGCGGAGCTGATTTGATTGTCTGCCGTTGGGTCTCGGCCCGGCTTCGCGAAAGAGGTGCCAGTCTGGGGACCGCACCGGCCTCGTCGGAGTCGGCCACCCGGCTTGCCGGATAGCGAGCCGCTCCTTCCCGCGAAAGGCGAGAGGGACCGGCTGGTCACATCGACGGTGAGCGCCTCGCCGCCGGTGACGTGATCGGTACCGTGAACACGGTTCTACCGGCTGGTCCCGGCCTATTTTGAATCAGGGTTGCGGCGTGGTCGGGGATCGCCCGCGAACACGCCGACGCGGGCGTGGGCCGGAGCGTCGGGTTTCGAACGATTCGCGGACAGCGGCGTCGGCTCACACGTCGGGGTGGAGCCTTCCAGCTCCACCACGCAAACACCCAATGACCTTCGACGCCGACTCAACGTCAAGCCCGGGCTCACCGGACTATGGCAAGTCAGCGGACGCAGCGATCTCACCTGGGAGGAAGCAGTTCGCCTCAACCTGAGCTATGTCGACAACTGGTCGCTCGCACTCGACGCGCGAATCATCTGGAAAACATTCGGCACACTCGTTCGGGGTGACGGGGCCTACTAGCCACGCACGGCGTCGAGACCTCACGGCAATGTGGTTGTCCAACCGCATCGGACCGTGCCAGTGCCGTCATATACGCAGGTGCTGTATTAGTTGTCCGGTCACGTTCGCAATCAGGTCGAAGGGGCCGATCACGAGGTCCGGGATCGACGGGGCGCGAAGTTGTCCTTGATCGGCGAGCAGCAGTTGGACCTCAACAGCTCGATCTTCGATCGCTGGCGTGAGGTATTTGACTGGCATCGCGGCTAGCGGGCGGGGTCGAAAGACCGCTTGGGGCCCGTTTGGCGCAACGGAGGACTACCTGACCTCCAGCCTGCTCACGGTCGCGTTGGGAACCAGCCCACGCTTGATCCGGTTGGCCCACTCGGCCGCGTCCGGGCTGTCATCGAGACGCACGAGCGCCGACTTGCTTGTCGATCAGCCAGTCGCTCACTCCCGCGCCCGGGCGATGACCGGCGGATTAGCCAGGTCGGCGAACACCGCAGCGAAACCCCGCAAGTCCTCGACCGAGACCGGCAAACCGATAACTGACCCGTCCTGCGCCAACCGACCCCGGATGTACTCACTGCGCGAGACGCCCAACCGTGCGGCGGGGGCATCGATTGCGGCGAGCACGGCGTCGGGGATGTCGCGGATCAGCATGTCGCTCATCGAGCCCACCTCCTGGGTATCGCATCGTCGGATGCGACCTCACCCAGCTCGGCGCTTGGCCACGTCCGATCAGAGCTGCCAATCACGGCCGGTCGCGATCCCTTAGTAATGATCGCTCCCGTCGGGAACAGAAACTATCGTGACGCTCGTACTGCTCCAGGCTTTCGCCCTTCGTGGGGCGGTTTGTGGAGCGAAACGCCGGCGAACGGTGATTCTGGCGGCCACCGAAGTAGCCGAGAATACGGGCAAAGTCGGGCATAGAGACGCCGGTTGAGACGCCAGGCAGAACTCATAAACCAGGCCGTCGCAGGTGCGAATCCTGCCTGGGGCACCCGATGCTTGCTGGGCTCCTAGCTCGACCTGTGGTCGCAGCGACCGGTCGTGGAGTGGTTCGAAGAACGAGTGAGGCCAGCCCCGCAACCTCTTTGGCCCGGTACGAGCCGATGCTAACCAATTATGCGCGTCCTCGGGAGGAATTCGGGTCTACGCGGGTACGCAGCCAGACCCTCGACGGGGCGCGGCAAAACCCACACAACATATATACTCACTCCGTCCTTCGTATATAAGGCTGGGAGCTGTGACGAAAAGGCTCATCGAACTCGACGACGAACTGCTCGCCGAGGCGCAGCGCGAACTGCATACGGCCGGCGTGTCTGACACGGTGCGCGCCGCGCTTCGGCATGCGACCGCCGCGGCCGCGCGGGCCCGCCAGGTCACCTGGCTCGAAGAAGGCGGGCTGGCCTCGCTGGCCGAGCCCGAGCAGCGGGCCGACGTGTGGCGCTGATCGCCCAATACCTGATCGACACCAGCGCCGCGGCGCGCATGACCCACCCCAAGGTCGCCACCCGGCTGACCCCGTTGATCGCCGGCGGCGTCGTCGCCACCTGCGCCACCCTCGACGCCGAAGCGCTCTACAGCGCCCGCAGCCCCGACGAATACGAGCGGCTGCGCGCCGACCGCCGACACGCCTACGAATACCTGCCCACTGACGACATCCACTGGCAACACGCGTTCACCGCCCAACGCGCACTCGCCCGCACCGGACGCCACCGCGCCGTCGGCATCGCCGACCTACTCACCGCCGTACTCGCCGCCCAACACCGCCTGACCCTGATCCACTACGACAGCGACTTCGACACCGCCGCCGAGGTCATCGACTTCACCCACCGCTGGATCACCCCCCGCGGCACCCTCTAAACCGACGAATTCGACAGGCGACCTCCGTCACCGAGAACAAGGACGACACTGGCGAACGCCTGTCGCGCTTAAACCGCTGAAGACGTGATCCCTGAACGCTCGCGGTCCGAGCGGCAGCCTCATTAGGGTGCGAGCCGCAAGAACCTCGTTGGGTCGTTGACGATCAGTTGGTCAAGGTGATCGGCCATGTCCAATGCGGAGCGGGTGCCGAACGCGGTGGCGACGAGGCCGCTGACCAGTGCGGAAGCCATGGACGTTCCGGCGAAGGGCTTGCGTCTTATGACGATTAGGCCCTCCGGGGAGTCGCCTTCGCGCAGCCCTGCTGGCGCGATGCACCAGGGCCCGTCGTCCTTGCCCTTCCGGGATTCTGGCGCGACTTCACCGTCATGTGTCGCGGCCGCGACTGCCAGCACGTAGGGGCAGCGCGCCGGGTAGCCCATGGGCGATGCGACAGCGTCGGCACGGACATTGCCTGCGGCCGCAACGATCACACACTCCGTCATCGCGCGAGACAGGATCGCGTCGACGGCTTTGAGGAAGCGCAATTGTTCGTTCTCAGGCAGCGCCTCCAGCTCGTAGACCCAGCTGAGATTAACCACCAGAGGCCGGCCGTCAGCGTGGTCACGTGCGGCCCCAAGGAGTCCGGGCAACCAGAATTCGATGTCTGCGGGCTTGGACAGCCAGACGATCTCTGCACCGGGCGCGACGCTCGCGATCAATCCGGTGACTGCCGTCCCGTGATAGGTCTTCGGATCACGCGCGAGGGTGTATGGCACATGGATGCGGCGGCGGCTCGGATACAGTCGAGTGACCTTCAGGCCAGGGATGAGCTGCTCTCGAAGGTCACTGTCGATTACTCCCACCACGGCCCCTGTCCCAGATGCGGGTACTGGGGCGAGGTTCATCTGCGCGAGCGCGTGCGCCAGGCGATCCGGTGCGGCGGGGATGGATTCGTAGCTGACTTCCGGGAGCCGGGTTGTCTCGACCGAACCGCGGGCCTCGCTGCTGTAGTAGCGCCACGCGTAGTTGATCGTGTCGCTCACTGCCGCCTCTGCCCCGGGCAGACACCGAATCTCCCACAGCGTCATGTCGTCGACCTCGGCTACGGATTTCGGGCGGCGCCGTCGGCGTCGATACCGGAATAAGTCGGTCACGAATTCGGAGCCGTCACCGACGCACAACACCAGCACCGCGCCGCGGACGAAGCGCTGGTTTCGCCCGGAGAAGAGCGCACGAGCGGCGGCCTGAAGATGCGCCACGCGGCGTCGGCGCCGCCAGCCGCGTGGGATGCCCGGCAGCGGCAACGGGAGGGTGTTGCCGTCGTCCACGGTCGTCACGACCCAGCCCTGTCGTCAGGTGTTGCGACCGGCGCATCCGTTCCGGTGCCGAGCGAGTCGATCGCGGCGAACAACGGAGCGAGCGCGAGGGTCCCGCCAGCCGCGGCGAGGACCGCAGTGAGGACGTCCGCGGTGCCGCCCCAGGCGTTACCTTTGTAGAGCGCAGCCATGCCTGCTGCCAGCACCACGATCGCTGCGATACCGACCGCCAGCATGTCGCTGATGACCACCGCGCGGCCGGCGGCGGCGTGTCCGATCTCGGCGCCGATTCCGCGCAGGTGAGCCGGCATCCACTGCCACCACGCAGTCGAGGCTTCCTCAAGCCCCTGCGCGATCGTCTCGACCCGCAGGAGTTCTTCTTTCGGCGGTGCCGGAACTGCGAGGCGGTCGACGATCAACGAGGCGGCGTGTACGCGAGTCTCAAGACCGTCCTTCATGAGCGCCGGGGCGTCAACAGCACGGGCGACCTCCTCGGTGGCGGCCGTCAGCCGCAACTGTGCTTCGGCTCTGCTTACCCGCCACGCGCGGGCAATGACGCTGTTGACCCGTCGGTCCTCGGCTGGCTCTGGGGGCGCAGCGTCGGGCAAGTGGCTGAGCATGACGGTGACGCGTTGGCTGATCTCGTCGACTGACGCGATCGCGGCCGCCTCATCGAGCACCGCCTTGAGCCCGTCGACCCCTTGGCGTTTGTTCGGCGGCTTGGCCGCAGAGTCGCTGGGCGCGGTCAATCCCTTCTCCGGATCGGAGACGATATCGCAGGCTCGCCCGGCAAGCTTTGTCATCGGCAGGGAAGGGGCAGCGGCCAAGTCGTGCAGCGCGGTAAGGCGCGCGGCTGCGTCGTCCTTCCACGCCTGGATGCCTTGTTCGGCGCTCCCCCGCGCGGTCTCAGTATCAGCGATTCGCTTCTTGGCGTTGGCGGACGGAACGAACAAGCAGCGCAGCAACCGCCAACCGCCCCGTTGCCACACCGGCCACAGCCTCTCGTCCGAACACATGTCAACGAGCGTGCGCTTAGTGTGATCGACTTCGTCGCTCGCGCGATCGCGCCACGCCTCCAAATGTCCCTTGAGCTGTTCGTTCGATAATCCCGTCGCGGATGGAACGCTGGGCGCAGTGAGTTTCTGAATGTTCCCGCGCAACACCCAGATCGCTCGCCGTCCGTTGAGCGAACGAAGGATTAGCGCGATGACGATCCCCGCAAGCAAGGCCAGGATCGCTTCCCACGGTGGCGCCCGCTTGGTCAGTTCCAGGCTGACGTCAGTCTCACCGACCTTCAACGCACCGCCATAGACTCCGACCGGCACGTCGTTCAACTTGTCCGCGGACAACGTCAGAATGCCGCCGTCACACGTCGCGGTCACGGCCAGGGTGTCGTTGCCGCTCAGCAGTACTGTCTTCAGCGGCTCGCTGCTCGTGGTGGTCCCGCACGGCTCCCCCGGTGCGAGGGGGATCGTTCCGATCCGGTTGCCTTCGCGGCCTGGGCCGACGGAGATTGTGTGCTTCCAGCTCGTCACCGCCGGCTCGCCGATCGTCGGCAATGCGACCTTGACCGTGCGGCGGATTGTGACGTCATCCGCCTGATCCGTAACGACCAGGTACACCTCGCCCACCGTTTTCGGCGCCAGTGTGATCCTCAGTGCGCCCACGACCGGGATGTCGGCAGCGACGGATCTATTCACACCCATGATCGGCGGCGTGATCACCACGATGGGTACCGAACCGACAGACGTCAGCGGCTTCGCGGCCGCGCTGAGAGACACGGTGACGTGGCGGGGGTTGGCGGTCTGGTTCACCACCAGTACCACCGTCGATTCACCGCCCGGCGCCAGCACCAGCGGACCCTGGTCGGCGAAGGCTATGGGATCTGTCGCACCGGGGACCGCCGCCGCGGACCCGAGCTGAACAGCCAAGCCGCCAACCAGAGCCGTGGCCGCCGCACACCCGATCAATGTGCGAAGCATCGCTTCCCCTCCCAACAGCCCCGCTCCCCTGATGCGACCCCGATGCACCATCTCCAACGAGATCGACCTTGCGGTCCAGCCGGGGCGCTGTCACCTCCAACACCGTTGGCGCGACTGATCGGCGGCTCGTGGCCAGACAGACCCAGCCCCACCTATTCGGCCGACACGTAGGACACGCCCAGCGACTTGCAACCACGAACGTATGCCTCTCGGGACGGGGCTGCAGACGACTCGCCGCGCAGTCGCAGCGTTTCTGTACGTCGTGCATGGTGGCCGAGGAGCTGTTGCAGTTCACCAGCCGCCACCGGGCATTTCGGCGAGAGTCTTGCGAGACAACTCTGACGCTCGACTGCTCGAACGCGTCGGCACTGACGATAAGAGCCCTGTAATGGTCCGGTGACTCGGTGCACGCCGTATCGGCGGCCGCTCCCAGCGCGGAGGGCGTCGCCTGCGCGATGGGTTGGAACCAACACTCCTAACGTCATTTGGTGAGGCGTCGATCCATTCTGGCGGAGCTTCCAGACAAAGGCCTGCGAATTCATTAACACCAACAGTGGTGTTACGGCCAGCGGGACCTATCAATGAAGCCACATACGACTGGAGCACGTGCACGCTTATTCGGCCTCAATCATGAATACAAAGCTGACGCGCCAGTACGGACACGGAGCATCGGCGCCCCGACGAATGCTTCACTACATCACCGGCCGTAGCGCCGCGAATAGTCATCGGTCAATTTCTCGGTTAGCGGCTAGTCGCCGAAACGGGATGGTGATCCACGCCGGTGCGGCGCCCGAATTTTAATATTTGCGAACAGCTACATCGGTAGGCGCGCGCTAGTGATCGAGTGCGCGGGAAACGTGATGGCGAGGTCGCTGCCGGCGCCTGGCAGGTCGCTGGTGTGTAGCTGCACTGTCTCGGGTGCCGCTGGGGTGTTGTGGCTCAGCGACGACGGGCCGTTCAGCGTTGAGACGAGTGCGGGCTGTCCGGCCTGTACGCCTTGGAGCCGGACGCGGGCATCGACCGGATCGGTGGTGCTGCGGTTGATGCCGATCAGGTAGACGTAGTGCGGGGTACGGACGGCGAGCAGGCTTAGCACCTGGGTGTTGCCGGTGAGCACCGGGTTATCGGTCGCCTGCACCGGCAGCACGGTGCCGCTGGCGAGCGGTGCGAACAGGTTGTAGGCCAACCCGGTGGCCTCGAGCACCGTGTCCGGGCCGGGTGTGCCGATCGCGCCGGTGGTCGCGTACGGGGCGTTGCCGGGCAGCGAAGTGCAGCATTTGTCGGGTGGCGGGATCTCGGCTGTGAGCAACTGCCGGTCGGCGACCGGGATACCCAGCCGGATGAAGCTCGCCAGCTCGCTGGCATTGAGCAGCGCCTCGTCGAGCGAGTCGTGGAAGTAGGGGTAGCCGTCCGGGTTGGAGCTGAGCAGCTGCCCGTACTCGGTGGCCGCCAGTGGCACGTCGTGCCCGGCGTGCGCGCGGATGCTCGCCTGCTGGTTCGCGGCTTCCTGCGCCTCGGTGTCCGCGACTGCCATGATGTCGTTCTGGTAGTCGGTGATCGGCGTGGTGTTGGCGACCCTTCCCTTCGCCACGTACTGGTGGTATTCGAGACAGTCGTAGGGCAGGGTGCTGCCCATCGAGGCGATGAAGTCGCTCGTGCTGTCGTTGTTGGTTGCCGAACACACCTTGATGTGCGGGTTGACCGCCTTCATTGCCTGGTAATACTGAAGGAAGCCGTCGTGCGGGCCGGAGACGTAGCTGGCTGTCACTTGAGCGCCGACGGCCGGGATCGCACCGTGCGTTCCGTCGCCGAACGTGATCTTCCCCGTTGCTGGGTCGAGCGTGTAGACGTGGTCGGCCGGGCCGGCGTTGGCCAGGTCGGCCGTCTGGGTCCACGCGGTGCCATCTACGTAGACGGCGGCCGTCTGCGGCGTCACCGGCGGGTAGGCGACGTAGACGGCCTGGTTCGCCGCGCCGGTTGAGTCGGCTGCGGCGGGGGTGCGGTCGGCGTATCCGACCACGGGCGCGCGGGTGAACTGCGTGGAGCCGCCGTAGATGTACAGGCAGGTGATCACCTTGTCACACGCGCCGGGCGGACCGCCCACCATCACCGGGGTGCCGGAGCGCCAGCCCGCAGCGCCGGTCTCCTCGTTGCCGACCTCCCAGTAGGGCACGTTGTAGGGCTGCGCGTGCCCGTTGCGTACTCGCATGTCGGCCCATTGGCTGCTGCCCGGGGCGCCGGTCATGTAAGCGACCAAATCCGCCGCCTCGGCGGCCGACCCGGTGGCGAAGTTGATCGGCACGACACCGGCGGCGTGCGTGGTGTCGAGCAGTTGGCCGAACTCGTCCGGCCCGACGTTGGAGGGGGTAGGCCCCAGGGTCGGGCCGTAGGCGTTCGGGGTGCGCTGTGCCTGCGGCCCGACCGCCCGCTGCCAGTGGAAGAAGTCGGCTTCGGTGCCGCCGGGCCAGCGCAGCGAGCCCGGCTGGATCACGTCGCTGACCTGGTGCAGGAATTTGCCGTCGAAGCTGTTCGCCTGGGTGTTGAAGCTGCCCAGGCCGGCGAATTCCCACGCGTAGACGTGCCCGAGAGCAGCCGGACTCACCGTGCCCTGGTTGCTGGTGGCGTCCACCGTGATCAGAGTCGACGGCTGCGCCCCCGCGGCGCTGCTCGCGCGGGCGGGGGCGCTCACCGCAACAGCGGCGATCAGGCTGAGCACGGTGGCCGCGGCAGCCCCACAGCGGCGAGTCCGGTGACGCATCGCGCCTCCTACTTGATCGGGTCTGACCTCGCCTGCGGCGATCGGCAGCGTCCTCGTTCACTCCCGACGAAAGCCCCAAACTGCCCAGAAGATAGACCTCTGTCCACTGCTCAGTCCAGGGTCTCAGCCACGGTTGCGGCGCGCTGCCTGGGCGACACCGACTGCGTGCACTCGAGAGTTCCCGAACGGCCGTGGCCCGGTCGGGCGCCGAGTCGGGTGAGTCGTTCCGATAGTCGCTTGCGCGATGGGCGGCGATAACCGGGCTTGTCCGATCGGATGCTCTGTGGGGAGGCCGACGGGCCTGCTCACCCCGCCGACGCGACGTCGCGTCAGACGTTCAGGGTTGGACGACCAGCGCGTCGAGCTGGATGACGCCCGCCGAGTTGTGAGGGTTGTGGGACTCCGGGTTGTGGGTGCCGGTTGCGACGACAGTGAGCGTATGCGGGCCGTCGGGCAACCGGCCGGTGTCGAACAACATCTGATGGTCGACCCAGGCGGGATTGTAGAAGTCGACGCGGCGCTGGTAGGCGCCGTCGAGGTAGAGGTCGGCTTCCCCTTGATCTGAACGCCGCAGCCCGAACAGGAATGCGCGGCTACCGGTGAACGCAACGATGGCGGTGGATCCCTGGCCGAGGCCCTGATGGTAGGTGTCGTCGATAGGGCTGGCCATGCTCACCGCCTTCCACGAGCCGTTGTAGACAAACGAAGGATCAGCATCGTCGATGACGGTGTCGCGCAGCGTGAGCTCGACGTCATCCACCAGGGCCCAGCCGCCAACCCCGGATCCCGCCAGTCCAATACGGTCGAATCCAACGTCGTAGGTACAGGTTCCGCTGGCCGTGAAGTCGAGCGTTATCGTCTGCGCCGAAGTGTTCGACGTCGTCCGCTGCGCGATCGTCTTGCCTGTGCAGGTGTTCCGGATATCCATCCGGAGCGGATCGTCACTGGTGATCACCTTGGCCTGGAAGCGGTAGCGGACCGCGTCGCTGAGCCCCAAACCTTGGTAAAGCGCCGAGGACGGGTTGGGGCCCTCGAGGTAGCCGTACCAGGTTCCATTCGCAAACCCGGCCGCGGCCGCGACTGCGTTCGAAGTCTGCGGTCCCGCCGCCGGCGTGCTTGTGGACGCGGCGCCGGCGTCGCCCGCGGTCGACCAGTACGCCGTCCCGGTCTGCTCGAAGCCGGGATTGAGGAAAGTCGGGGAGCTGGGCTTTCCGAAGTCGTCGACCAAGCCGGTCATTCGCGTGCACTCGATCTGCGAAGCGTTGTCGGGGTTGTTGTAATTGGAAAAGCGATTGATGTCGGTCAGAGCGCCAGTGAAGGTGTACGTGCCGCCGGTGTACCGGTTACGCAGGATTCGCACCTCGTCGGTCGCCGTCTGATGGTCGCCCGATGGACCGTAGCTGCAGTAGGCGTGGATGCCGGCAGGGAGCTCGTTGTCATGAATGTTGATGTCCCTGATTTCCGACCAGCGTTCATCGGTGGCCGTATTTGCCAGCGGGTAGAACGCAATCGGCTTGTTCTCAAAGAGATTGTGGTCAATCTCGATGTGCTGTGAACCTCCGCGAGTTGAGCCTGAGGCCCACCATGTGCCGGCACGGGGATCGCCGTAGCTAGAACCGATGACGATTGCGTCGTCGGTGTTGTAGATGGTGTTTCCGGTAATGCGGACGTACTGCGAGCTGTTGACATTGACTCCGTCCCCGTTCGGGTCGTTATCGGGACGAGTGTCGATGTCAAGATCCTTGATGATTCCGTGCGTGCTTTCTCGAACCTGCACATTGAAGCCGTGCGCGTTCCGGATCTTGAGGCCGGCGATTGTGAAGCGGTCGACGCCGCGCGCGAAGCCGATTGCCACGACATGGATCGTGCCGGCGTCGCCGCCCGGCGCCTGCGTCATTTGAATAGTGCCGCGCCCGACGACGCTAACGTTGCGCTTTCCGCCCGCGTAGATGAACGGGTAGTTCGTGAACCAGGGAGTCCCGGCGTGACCAAGAATAGGGGTATAGCTGTAGTCGCCGGGATTCTGGCTCTGCACGAGGATGCCTTCGATATCGAGCCTGACGTTGTCCTGCAGTGTCAAGTTGCCCGACAGGAAGGTGTGCTGCGCCGGGAGTACCACGGTGCCGCCGCCATGGTTGGCGACGTCGTCGATCGCCTTCTGAATGGCTGGGCGATCATTTGTATCGCCTCCCACTGCGCCATACGGGGTGTTCGTTACGTCCACAATGTGCGCATCCGAGAATGGCCCTTCGGGCCCTGAGCTGGACGCTGTTGCGGAGGCTGAGCCTTGGCCCATGAGCACGACGGCAGTGCAGACAGCGAGGAGTGCGAAGAGACCGCGACACCGGTGGCACCGAATACGTTCCATTGCGGGGCCGATCTGTTCGGTGACAGCGAACGCTGTCAGGCAAATGATTAGTGAGTTGCTAGGGCTGCACGACCAAGGCGTCTAGTTGAATCTGACTGCCGGTGGACTCGGGCCTATGGCTCCCGGTAGCGACGACCTGGAGCGTGTGCGGTCCATCCGCGAGCAGTCCAGTGTCGAAGAGCACGCGGTGGTCGACGAATGCGATGTTGTAGGTGTCGATTCGGCCCTTGTACGCCCCGTCGAGGTAGATGTCGGCTTGGCCGTTCTCCCAGCGCAGGAGTCCGAAAAGGAATGCCCGGCCACCGGTGAAAGACATGGTTGCTGTCGAGCCGGTCGCGGCGCCGAGATGATAGGTACCGTCAATTGGACCCGGGATTCTCATGGTGCTCCACGAACCGCTGTAACTGAATGCGGGGTCGGTGTCGTCGATCACCGTGTCGAGCGTCGTAAGGCTGAAGTCGTCGGCCAACGCCCAGCCCTGGGTAGCCTGGCCGCGGTCGAGGCCCACATGGTACGTACCGCAGGTGCCGTGTGCGGTGAAGTCGAGCGTCGTGTCTTCGGGCGTCGTGTTCGTGACGACGCGCTTCGCGACCACGGCGCCCGTGCATGTGTTTTCCACGAACATTTGTACCGGGTCGCCGCTGGTGAGAATCTTGGCCTGGAGTCGGTAATGCAGGCCGTCGTTGAGGCCGATTCCCTCATAGAGCGCTGCGGGCTGCTTGAGGTGCTCGATATAGCCATACCACTGACCGTCCACGAAGTCGCCCGCAGCGGCGCGCGCGGCCGGGTCAAGAGGCGGCGGGCTCGCTGTAGAGGCTGAGCCGGCGTCGCCGCTGGTCGACCAGTACGCCGTGCCGGTGTTTTCGAAATCACCGTTCAGAAAGGCCGAGTAACTGAGCTTACCGAAATCGTCGACCAGGTCAGTGACGCGTGCGTACTGGATCCAGTCCAAATGACTCGGTGAGACGCCGTCATAAGAAACATACTGGTTGTCGACGATCCGGACCTGCTTGATCGCGCTGTGATCGCCGTTCCCGGACACGGTGTCGTACGGGTTGTCGCACCAGCATCCAACAGACTGCGGGGCCTGAAGGACGTTGTCGTGAATGTAGATATTCTTGAGCTCGGTCCATCGCGCGTCCGGAGCCGTGGTGCCCCACGGTATGAACGCGATCGCCTTGCCGACCGGATTCGGGTTGATCGGATGCAGGCGATCGACATTGTGGTCGATCTCGATATCCTGCGAGCCGCCGCGCGTCGGATGAGACTGCCACCATGCGCCAACGCGCGGATCGTTGTAGCCCGACCCGACTATTATTCCGTCGTCACGATTGTCGATTGTGTTGCCAGTGATACGGATGTGCTGGGAGTCTTTGACATTGATCCCGTCGGTGTTGGCCTGAGTCGCATTAATGACGAGATCCTTGATAAGACCGAAGGTGCTGTCCCATGCGACTACGTTGTACGCATTGCTATTGATAATTCGTACGCCCTGGATGGCGAACTCGTGGACACTATAGAAACCGATGGCGACGACGACAATGGAGTCATTCTGGCCTCCGGGAGCCTGCGTAATCAGGAGGGTGCCGCTTCCCGTCACCGCAACGTCGTGTTTATACCCGGCGTAGATGAACGGGTAGTTGAAGAACCACGTGCTGTACCAAGCACATGTGGGGCAGCCTTCGGCCGTGCGGCCGAGGAGGGGAGAGTAGGTGTAATCGCTGGCATTCTGGCTTTGCTCAAGCGTGCCGTTGATCTCGAGGGTTACATCGTTCCCGAGTGTCAGGTTCCCGGACAAGAAGGTGTGCCCCGCCGGTAGCACGACGGTGCCACCGCCGAGATTGGCGACAGCGTCTATGGCTTGTTGGATCGCAGGCCGATCGTTAGTGCTGCCGTCACCGGTGGCGCGATACGGCGCGTTCATGACGTCCACAGCGCGTGCATGCTGCGGCGCCGACGCGGGCCCCGGATGGGATTCCATCGGCATGGACGCGAGTGCAGCGCTCGCGGTGGGCGCGCTGGGCAGCAGCATTGCCACCGAGGCAGAGCAAGCGACGAGTAGGGCGAACCGGGATCGCATGGCTTTCTCCGTGTTCTGTGCTGCCGAACGCTGTTTGTAATTTCGCATCTAGACGCTAGCTTCAATGTGACATAGCCGTCAAGAGGACCGTGCTGGTGGGCCGGCCTTGAATGCGCGCTCGGTCGGCTACCAATCCCCGACGGAGCCGTCCGGGTGGAAGACGCGCTGGAGTACCTCGCGCTCGTAAGGGTGTTTGCTGATTTCTCGCTCGTTCAGCTCGACGCCTAGCCCTGGCTTGTCGTGTGGGAACACAAGGCGGCCATCCTGCTGGACGATGTGAGAGGAGGTGACGATGTCGTCGCGCCAAGGCACGTCGGCGTGGACCGCTTCGCAAATTACATAGCTCGGTTGGTTAAACCCGAACTCCAATGACGCTGCAGTACTAACAGGTCCCTGAGGGTTGTGCGGCGCAAGGCTGACACGGTAAGCCTCTGCCATTGCGGCCACCCTGCGAGCTTCGCTCAGGCCTCCTACGTGGCTGATGTCGAGTTGGCAGACGTCCATAGCGCGCGCCTCGAACAGTGCTCGAAAGGCGTGTTGGCCGACCAGGCGCTCTCCTGTTGCGACGGGAGTAACGGTCTCGTTGTTGATGCGAGCCAGGCCATCGATGGACTCAGGCCAGCACGGCTCTTCCAGGAACAGCAAGCCGAATTCATCAAGCGCCACTGCGAAGCGGAGGCCCATCGCCGGTGACGGCCGGGCGTGGCAATCGACCATGATGTCAATCTCGGGGCCGACTGCATCCCGCATTGCGGCGACGCAGCGAGCTGCATTTCGCACCGGGCCGAGACCTTCCAGTGGCATCGTCGGTGGAACTGCCATCGACTTCATTGCGGTGAATCCGTCGTCGACAGCGGACGCAGCCAACTCGGCGAACCTCTGATAGTCGGAGACCGGCGTCTCGTAGAAATCCTGCATACGCCCACCACCAAGGTGGCAATAGGTGCGGATATGGTCTCGAACTCGACCGCCCCACAACTCATGACATGGACGGCCGAAGCTCTTACCTAAGATGTCCCACAAGGCCACATCGATACCGCTGATTGCGGTCGCCCGCACCAGGCCGTTGCCGTGCCAGAAGTGCTGACGGTGCATCATTTGCCATAAGTGCTCGATCCGTGTCGGGTCCTGACCGATGAGTAAGTCCGTCATGTCTTCGACGGCACCGACAACCGCAGCAGTGTGCCACTCGAGGGTAGCCTCGCCCCAGCCGAAGAGGCCGGGCTCATTAGTCGTCACTTTGACAAAAACCCAGTTTCGCATTCGTGCGTTGCATACGAACGTCTGGACGCCGGTGATCTTCATGGTGGCCCTTCGCGGTATGTCAACCTGGTCGCAAGCCCCGGCAACCGAACCGGTGCGCAACGGAGTACTAATACGTGGATCGACCGCCGGAGATATCGAAGACCGCACCAGTAGAAAAACTGCACTTCTCCGAAGCCAACCAGGCGACGAGTTCAGCAACCTCAGCTGGCAGGCCGACACGCCCCATCGGAATCTTCGCAATCATGTAATTCAAGGTCTCTGGGCTGGTATCCGCGTTCATCGGCGTTGCGACGACGGCTGGGGTCAGCGCGTTTACCAACACTCCGTCGACGGCGAGCTCCTTGCTAAGTGACTTGGTAAGCGCGATCACTCCCGCCTTGGACGCAGAGTAAGCCGCGAGATTTGGATTTCCCTCTTTTCCGGCGACGCTCGAAACGTTGACGATGCGGCCCCACTGACGTTCACGCATCCCAGGAACTACGGCACGTGACATCAGGAACGTGCCGGTGAGATTTACATCGAGAGTGCGCCGCCATTCCTCCTCGGAGATATCCCAGAGGGATTTATTTGGCCCGACGATGCCTGCTGAGTTTACCAAGATGTCGACAGTCGAAAGTGTTTCGGCGAACCGGTCGACGTCCACGCCGGATGCGACGTTCAGCGCGAGGTCCGCGTCGCGATGTTGGTCCGCTATCAAGACGTTCACCCCGTCCATCCGAAGGCGCTCCACCACTGCGGCACCAATTCCACTCGCCCCGCCTGTGACTAGTGCTGTCTTCGCCATCTGTCGACACTCCATCTACTCGGACGCGTCCATGCGCCTGCGGATATCTGCCTGCCGAATACGGATCACCGCTTGTTCGACGCCGGGAGGCGCTCGACCACCCCAACACTGGCGGAGACTGCCTCCTGCAACATGTCGAACAGGCGATCGACCTCTGCCACGGTCTCCGCGTCCAGCGTAAAGGCGCTCGGCCCGCGCACATCAGCCACTGGGAAAACGCCTTGCCGGACAAGCAGGTGCTTCTCAACCGCGATGAATCCGTCGATGCCGGACTGCAACGACACCAGGCTGGTCAATGGCCCGCTTATGCGATACGCGCTGGGCCAGTCCTGTCGCCTCAGGGCACGCCATAGTGCGGAGATGGCCCAGCAGATCTCGGCGCCGGGCATTGTGCCGACGATCCCACGTCGGAAGCTATCGACGAGCTGGGAGCCGCCAGATCCTTCGAAGATCCGGGCCTGGCCGTTCGTGGCGTCGCGCAAGGCGCTCAGTCGGGGACCAATCGGCTGTGCCTCCGGCTTGAAGTAGACGAGGTCGCCATAGGTTGTCAGCAGTTTGACCTGCAAGGCGATGCTCAACGGCTGGCCGACATAGCTGCTGGCATCCTGCACAATTAGCGGAAGCGCCGACTTCTCGATGATCTCCGAGAAGTAGCGCCACAATGCGTCGTCACTCAGGGCGACGCTTACCGGCGGAATGGCCATCACGGCGTCGGCACCGCACGCCGCGGCGTGCAGGGCGTAATCGACCGCCATCTTGGTGCTTTCGGCTCCGCAACTAACGACGGCCAGCGCAGAGCGAAGCTTAGCCGCCTCGCAAATGACTTCCGACACCTCAAGTCGCTCGGTCGAGGAGAGACGGAGTAGTTCGCTCACCATGCCTGTCGTCACACCGTCGGCTCCACGGTCAAGCACCCAGTCGATTTCGCGTCGAAGTGTTTCGAAATCGCCATAGCCGGCCTGCGTAAATGGCATCTGCACTACGGGTAGCACGCCGTGAACTACGTGCGAATCGGGTGTCAACGCTTCTCCTTGTCGATTGCATATTTATGGTCATATTGCCCGGGCGAATGGCTCCCCGTAGTGATCTGCCAGCTCATCCCGCCGGGGGACTTAACGACGTATTCAGACCGATGCCGGCAGCACTGAGTGCGGAGCTCCAGCCGCCATCGACAAGCAGCGTCTGTCCGTTGATGTACGAGGCCCGATCAGAAAGGAGAAATGCGACCGCCGAGGCGACTTCGCTAGCGTCGCCGAGCCGACGCAGCGGCGTCTCTGCCACGAGGCGCGCTTCGTTGACGGCCGGACTCTCCGACGCCGCGAGTGACCGGTTGAGTGCTGGTGTCACGATCGCACCTGGCGCCACCGCGTTTGCTCGGATCCCCGACGGTCCGTAACCAACGGCGATGCTCCGCGTCAACGCCTCGACGGCGGCCTTCGTCATCTCGTAAACCGCGTGTCCGCGCGAAGACAGGCGGCCGTGTATCGACGAAATATTCACGATGGCCCCTGGCGAAGTCTGCTGCAGGAATCGGGCCACTGCTGTCACGCATCCCCAAAAGGTGCCGAGCTGGTTGGTGCCCATAGTCCTTTCGACGAAGGCCTCATCGGCCTCGTGCAACGGCTGCGTTTGAGTAATGCCAGCACAGTTGACCCAAGCCGCTAGCCGATCCCCGAATTGGTCTGCCTGCGACAGGGCAGCCTCGTGTGTGGCGCGATCGGCGACATCGCCGACTTGGTGTCGCACGGTTGAACCACTAGCGCGCCATTGGCCGATCAGATCAGTCAATGCCGCTTCGTCGCGATCCACAGCGACCAGGGCGTATGAGCTTCCCAACAGATATTCGGCCACAGCGCGACCGATACCCGACGCGGCGCCTGTCACTACGGCGACGTCACCCATCTTCAGCTGCCAACGACGTCAGCGCTTCCAAGACTGCGGCAGCAATTTGCTCGAGCGTGCCGCGCTCGACGCGCGTCTGCCAAACCTGATACCAGTCGAGGTCGTACGCACCTTCGTTCGGAAGATAAAACGATCCCGGGCCATTCGTAAGGTTCATCACCACGACGGGCCGCGGTGCGAGGTGTTCCCGAAGATGCTGCTGAAACCACGAGTACGCTTCGCCGGGATGCGCGACGATGACAGCGTGTCCTAGCGTCCATACCCACACGGGATATTCGATGGTCGGCCCTGTGCCGAGCGCGAACTCGAGTCGCAACGCCCGGCGGATCCGTTCATCGCGCGGACCCGGAAGCACGTTTGCCCACCGTCGTTCAAGAGCGGCGCGATCGTTGGGTAACCGACGAGCTGCCGTAAACGACAGCGCCTCGGTCGAGCTCGCGCTCGAGGGTGTTACCGGGACGGGCCGCCAGGCGGCCAACGGGGCGCCCGACTCCACGACCTCATCCAGTTGCAGTCTGAAGTCTGGCGCGGGCATCATCTCGAGAACGGCCAGGGCCGCGTGGCCGATCGCCCGGCCGGTCTTGTCTGCCACGTCAGTGTCCGACGCATACTGCTCCGCTGGGCTCAAATCCCCCGACGCGCCCTGCAGAAATAGGCAGGGTGCGTCATGAGACCACTGTTCTACGACTTCACGAAGGGCGCCGACGAAGTCAGGTGAGAGCAGCTCGTTCCCCCATCCGAGTGTCGTCGGGTGGCATGCGTAGTTGACGACAGTGGCGACGAGCGAACCGTGGTCGTCGGACACTCGCCCAACCAGAAGCGTGTCGTCCGCCGGCGCGCGCGGGTTCCAGCCGACGAGGAGCCGGTCGCCGCAGCGTAGGTCTCGGTTCTGGGCGACATCGCATCGACCGTAGCTCCAGCTGATGCAACTGGGACCCGCGACGCGGAACGCCTCAGTTACAGCGCTTGCCGCTGCTTCGGCCACCGATTCGAGATAGTTCCCGATCAACTGCCCGCCGGGCTTGTCGCGGTCCGATCGACAGGTGCTTGGCCCCGAATGGGTATGCACGAGGTGCACGAGCAAGTCGGCCTCTTCTAGGCCGCAGAGATCGCGTATGCGACCACGTACAAGGGCTTCGTCATCTCTGTCACGCCACGACATGAGGTCCAAGGACACCATTGCCATGCGGGCACGCTCGGATTCGATCGTTAGTGCCGTCAGCGTCAGCGGACGGTGCACACCAGTGGCGCAATCGTGTTCGGCCGCGCCCCACGAGCGCGAGTAAATGCCGATGGGCGGTGTGATGTCGCGCCGGGCCGTACCTACCGATGCGTGATAGTCGAAACCGGCGTCCTGCATTTCCATCAGGTTGTTATTCGTCACGGCATACGCTGCCTCGACCATCGCGTCCTCGAGGCAATCGCCGCCGGTCGGCTGCAGTTGAGGCCACCGACTTCGGGAGTTGAGCGCACCGGGTCATGTCACCGCCCAATCGGACAAGCCGCGACGAGCCAACGTGTTCGGGTCCGCCGACTCAACGAGGAGGCGTGTATATGGATCCTGGGGTGCAGTGAGGAGCTGGTCGGTTTCGCCACGCTCGACCACGCGCCCCCGCCGCAGAACCATCGCCGAGTCGGTCATGTAGCGCACAACGTCGAGATCGTGGCTGATGAGGAGCAATGCCAGGCCGCGCTGCGCGCGCAAGTCGCGGAGCAGGTTGAGGATCTGGGCCTGGACGGAGACGTCCAGTGACGAAGTCGGCTCGTCTGCGACGAGGACGGTCGGTTCGCACGCGAGCGCACGGGCGATTCCGACACGCTGGCACTCGCCGCCAGACAACCGAGGAGGGCGACGATCGATTACATCACCGTGGAGACCGACTTCGGCAAGTAGCTCGACCGCGCGGGCATTGGCTTTGGTGCGGTCAAATCGCCACGACGTGCGAAGCACCTCCGCCACGGTCTGGCGCGCCGTCAGAAACGGGTTCAATGCACCGATCGGGTCCTGGAATACCATCTGGACATGGCGACGCCGCACATCGGTGCGGCGAACATCGCACCATGGGCGGCCCTCCACCTCGACTTCGCCCCGGGTCGGGCTCAGGGCGCCGACGAGCACACGCGCGAGCGTCGTCTTGCCACTGCCGGTCTCGCCGACGATCCCGAGTGCGGCGCCCGCGATCAGGTCCACGTCGACGCCTTGAACAGCCGCCTGGGCGGACCCGGAGAAGCGAACCTCGATGGCGCGGGCACTGAGCACCAAGGACGAGGACATCAGATTTGCCCAACCCGAACGCATGCAGCCGAGTGGCCGGCGCCGACCGCGGCGAGCGCTGGGAGCTCCGCCAGGCATCCATCGGCAGCGTGTCGGCATCGCGGAGCGAAGCGGCACCCTGCGCACCACTCGCGTGGCGACGGAGCGTGTCCGGGAATATCCATCAGGCGGTCGCGCCCGGCCGCCGCAGGCCGAGCGGCGAGCAGCGCGCGCGTGTATGGATGAGCAGGATCGCTGAGTACCTGAGCTGTCGGCCCGAATTCCACTGTTGTCCCCGCGTACATGACGGCGATTGCGTCAGCGATCGACTCAACGACCGCCAAGTCGTGTGTGATGAGGACAAGACTCATACCTGCCTCACGCTGCAGATCGCCGAGAAGCGTCAATATCTGGCGCTGAATTGTGACGTCGAGAGCGGTGGTCGGCTCATCAGCCACGAGCAAGGTGGGCTGTCCGACAAGCGCGAGAGCGATCATCACCCGTTGGCGCATGCCGCCTGACAACTCGTGCGGATAAGACGAGAACACCTCGTCGCGCCGCGACATGTGCACCTGATCGAGCAGCTGGAGTGCGACACGTCGGGGTTCGTCGAATTCGCGCAGCTCACGTACTGCTTCGGTCAGCTGGCGTCCGACAGTCATTACTGGATCCAGACCGCTCAGGGACCCCTGCGGGACGAGCGCAATACGTCGGCCGCGCATGGAACGCCAACCTCGAGAGGAAAGCGTGGCGAGGTCGGTGCCCTCGAATTGCACGTCCCCGCGAGTAACGCGGCCGCCGATTCGGTCGAGTGTGCCGGTGAGCAGCCGAGTGGTCATTGTCTTGCCGGATCCTGTCTCGCCCATGATGCCTAAGCATTGCCTCGTTTCGAGCGAGAAATCGACATTGGACAGAATCTCGCGCGTGCCGATCGCAACCGCGACGGACGAAGCCTCCAGCACCGCGGTCATCCTCGGTCCCGTCCACTTCCGGTGGTCAGTAGCCAGTCTCCGATTAGAGATATCGCGAGGGCAGTCGAAGCGAGAACGAGTCCTGGCAGCATCGTGATCCACCAAGCGTTGGCGAGCACAGTTCGCCCGGCGTACATCAGCGCCCCCCACTCGGCCGCAGGGGGCTGCGCCCCAGCACCGAGAAAGGCAAGTGAGGCGGTGACGATGATCAGCATCACCGCGTTGTTGACAGCGTAGGCCGCGGTTGTCCGGATGACTGCCGGAAGCAAGTGGCGCAGTTGTATTCGCAATTTCGAATAGCCCAGCAAGCGCGCAGCGACGATGAAATCCCGGGAGCGCAGCGAGAGAGTCTCCGCGCGCGCAAGTCGCGCGAATATTGTCCAGTTCACGGCGACGACCGCTACTAGCACGGCTGGTATGCCGGGCGGTAGGGGCCCTAACGACCGATCGTGGCCGATCACCAGCGTGAGTGTCAGTGCAAGAATGATGAACGGAAACGCAATCACAGCGTCGATGATCCGAGTAGCGAGCGCCGCTACCCACCTTACGTGCGTGGCACCGATAACTATGCCGATAGTCGTTCCGACGACGAGCGACGCAGCGCTCCCGATGGCGGCGACGATGAGATCGACGCGACCTGCCGCCCAGGTTCGGACCCACACGTCACGCCCGTACGCGTCCAGTCCGAACCAGTGATGGCCGCTCGGCGCTTGAAGGGGCTGTCCGATCAGCGCGTTTGGGGATTGGGTCAGTGCCGGCACAACGACGCTAAGCAGCGTGACTGTCCCGAGGATCGCGACGCCGACGATGAGGGCGGCGTTCCCGTGCAGCCGCCGTGCTCCGGGCGCCTGCGGCAGCAACATCAAGAATGGGCGGCGAGATCGTACTTCTGATGCGCTCATACGGCACCAATGCGGGTCCGCGGATCAATGACGTGATACAGCATGTCGGTCAACTTGTTCGCGGCGACGACAAACAGCGCTGTCACGAGGGCGATACCCTGCACGACCGGATAGTCGCGGGCTTGCACCGCATCGACGAGTTCGGTGCCAAGTCCGGGAAGGTTGAAGACCACGTCGACGACCACGGCACCACCGATGAGCCCCCCGAGGTTGTAGCCGATCAGCGTGACGAGGGGCAGCAGACTGTTCGGTACTAGATGGCGCACCACGATCGTTCGAAAGCGCAAACCTCGCGTAATGGCTGCCTCAACGAAAGCCTGCTCCCAGGTGTCTTTGGCGCTCTGCCGGACTGTGCGCACAACTATCGGGAGCAGGTATAGCGAGAGTGCGAATCCGGGGAGCCACAGATGGCTCAGATGCTGGCTAAGCGTGTCGCCCCACCCGCCAGCGGGTGCCGCGCCGAGCTTGAGGGAAACCAGCAATACCAGAAGGAGCGACGTAAGAAATGTCGGGGTCCCAATCAGGATGCTCATCGTCGACTTGACGAGCAGGTCCACTCGCGGCAGGCGGGCCGCGACTGGGATCACTCCGAGCGGCACTCCGACAAGAACCGCCATCAGGACGGCCCATAGTGCGATCAGCAGCGTGACGGGAAGACTGTCACCGATAATGCCGAAAACCGATCGGCCATCCTGCGCGAGCGACGTGCCGAGGTCGCCTCGAAACAGCCGGAACAAATACTCGCGAAATTGCTGCACCTCTGGCTGATCCAAGTGAAGCTCGTGCCTAAGCGCTGCCAGGTTCTGAGGATTGACGTCGACGCCGAGGATGGTCCTGGCGGGATCGCCCGGAACCAGTCGTATGATAAGGAATGTCAACACCACCACAGCGGCCATGACGCCGATCAGTTCGGCGAGTTCAACAGCTACCCGCCGGAGCGCGCGAATTGCGCGCCGAACACCTTTGCCGGACTCCACCGACGCCATGCATTCGAAGGACTTCGAGAAGTCAGCGGAATGGTGCGATTGGACTGTTCCAGCCGGCCCTTCGCCAAGAGCTTCGGCCGATCGCGCATCGATCATCGCTGGTAACCAGTACCGCTGCTTACGTAGAACAAGCCTGTTGGTCCATGGATCAGTGCGCCGCTGGGCAGGCTCGTGCCGGCGAGACCCACCTGGTTGAGCAGCGGGATGTAGGGAAGGTCTCTGGCGAACATGGCATTGATCTGCGCCATCGCGGCGCCACGCTTTGCTCCGCTGTTCGAAATAGCATTTCCGATGGCTGTGTCCATCATCGGTGATGCATAGCCCGAATACAGCGCGTGGATCCCGCCGGTGGATAACAGACCCAAGTTGAGGAAGCCGTCCGGAAAGTCGGCACGGGAAAGCAGGCCGTTGACTTCCGTCTGGAAGTCTCCGGCCGATTCGCGGGTCGCAGCGATCGAAGGGTCGACCTGGTCGAGTTGAGCGTTGATTCCGATGTTCTTGAGCTGCTGCTGAATTATCGACGCCGTGTCGATGTACGGCGTGAGTCCGTTGCGGATCATGATCTTGATCGAGCAGCCATTGGCGCAACTGGACTGTTGAATGACCTTCTTAGCCTGAGCCAGGTCAAAGCCGGGCACGTTTGCCTCGTGATAAGTCATCGTGTCCGGCAGGAACCCGAGCAGCGGCGAACTCTTGCTCGAGAACGCTATCTGGTTGAGTTTGTCTCGGTCGACCGCCATCGAGATCGCCCGGCGGACGTTGATGTCGTTGAACGGCGACTTACGATTATTGACGTACAGGTAGATCCCTTGAAAAAGCTTCGTGACCTCAACGCGCAGATTTCGGCCCGAGACTTGCGGGAGGGTATTGGCCGGCAGGTCATCGGCGTACTGGAGCTGTCCAGACTTGAGTTCCGCGAGCCGCGTGCCTGGATCTTGGACGTACTGGAAGTTGAGGTCATGTATGGCGGGCGCGGCGCCTGCGTAGTTGGCGTTGACGGTAAGGGCAAGTTGATCCTGGCTTGGGAAAGACTTCACGACGTAGGGCCCGCCGGAGATCGGACTCTTAAAGAACGTTCCTCCTGCGAGTCGACTGGCAGGAAAAACAGCGAACTCAGGCTGGCTGATCACGGTCGGCAGCGAGGCGTACGGCCTCTTCAAGTGGAATACGACGGTCTGATTGTTCGGCGCATCGACCGATGCAATCGGGGCGTAGAAGGCTGCGTGGACATTCGCTTTGTCATTGATTGAGCGCTGGACCGATGCTGCGTAATCTGCCGCGGTTATCGCCGTACCGTCGGAGAATTTGATCCCCGCCTTGAGGGTGTATGTATAGGTAAGGCCGTCGGTGCTGATGCTTTGGCTCTTCGCAAGGGCGAGATGTGGATTCTGTCCGCTCGAGTCCGTGGCGGTGAGGGTCCCTGCGACGAGTCCGAGCGCAGCAAGTTCGTTCGGCTCGATCGCCTTATCAGGGTCGAGCGTGGTTATGTGCGAATCCAGCCCAACCGTCACCGTGCGGGGGATCGAACCGCCGCCACTTCCGCTACCCCCATTCGATCCGCCGCTGCTGCAGCCAGAAGCCGCCAGCGCCAACGCACCGCCGACCGCTAGGACGCGAGCGAGCGCCCAGCCGGGGAATCCACCGCGACCTCGTGGCACCAGTGCGTTCATAGAAGTCTCCCTGTTCGGCGTCGCAGAACGGCGTTCCCAAACAGTAGTTTGCAGCATATGCCCGGTCAAGGCCCTGTATCCGAAAATTCCACGATCCGCGTCGTCGGCGTCGTTACGCCGCCGGATCACCGTGACGATGGCTCGACGCACGGGCAAAGACTCTGGCTGCCGCGGCTTACTGAACTGCCTAGCCCTCGGCCCAGAGAATCCCGCTTCGGGCTCGCGCTCGCCCGAGATTGATCAAGAAGCTACAGCTCGTCAGATGCCATCCGAACGACTGACCGCGTCTACGCGTCCGTCTCTGAAAGACTTGTCAGCTCGCGATATTTTGCGTGGCTCGGCCCACCGAGCCGGGCGCTGATCTGATCCGCATGTTCGAGCACCGTGCGGCCGAGCTCATGCATGCGCCACGCTGGCTGATTCAGCTTGAGCGCGGTGACGCTGACCGCGCCCGCGCACTCGCCAGTGTGGTCAAAGATCGGGGAACCGACGCAAAAGATTCCGTCCGCGTCCTCTTCGTCGTCGATCGTGTACCCGGCGTCGGCGGCTTGCACCAGATGCTTAAGGAGCGTGTCGACGTCCGTGATCGTTTGTCTCGTGCGTTCGGGAAGGCCAACCTGTTCTACGATTTCACGAACGCGCGCCTCCGGCAGCGTGGAGAGCAATGCTTTGCCCACTCCTGAGCAATGCGGGAGTTCTCGCTGCCCCATTCGCAGGTCGAATCGAACGGTTTGCGGCGCGTCAACGCGGCTCACCGCGACAGCGAAGGCACCGTCTAGGACTGCAAGTCTTGAGGTAGCGCCTGTTGCGTCGGTGAGGGCCCGCAGGATCGGCATGGCAACCTCGCGCAGACTGATCGCGGCCATCGCCTGATCGCCGAGACGGGCTAGCTCGAGTCCGAGCCGATAACGGCGCGAGGAGCCAGTACCAGAGTCGGCGACGACGTGGCGGCGGAGCAGCGTCTGGAGCAACGCGAAGACGCTGCTCTTGGTCGTCCCAAGACGCCGGGCGAGTTCGGACACCGTCATTCCGTCCGCGTTCGCCCCCAATACATCGAGAAGATCAAGCGCGCGCTCCACTGACTTAACGCGGTACTTCTCCGGAGGGCTGTTCGCTATCACAGAACACAGGATGCCTGGAGAGACCTTGTCCCGTCAAACCAGCCTTGGGTTCTCCTTTCGTGTGTGCGGTCTTCCGCTCAGGACGACAAGTTCGTAGGCAGACGCAAGGCCATTCCGATGGTTTGTCCGGCTCTGTGCCGGCGAGCCTTCCTGTCTGCCTCTCCGGACCTAAGCGTGGCCGCGGTGCGAATACACGACGGACGGAGTCGTCGAGTCGGCCTGGGATAACGGACCCGGGCGCAACCCCGGCACCGCGCCCCAGGCCGACTCGACCAGAGATTCGCTCCGCTGAGGCCCGGACTGGCCCGGGCGTCACATTTCATGGAATGGTTCGTGGAATGAAACGATGGCGAACATAGAGCCGAGCGGCCATTGGGGTAGCCGAGAATGCCGGCAAAGTCGGACATAGCGGCGCCAGAAAAGGGACCAGGCAGAGCTCCTAAATCAGGTGTCGTCGGCTCGAATCCTGCGGACGGACCAGGAAAATAAGGGCTGGCCTCTACCCGTTTAGCTGCGCGTACACAGCCTTTATGTATATATGCACCTACCGCCAACCCCTGACGTCTCACTGAGACGCGGCCGATGTACGAAAGAGACGAGTCGGTCTGACTGCCTTCTAATCAGCAGGCCTATTGGGTCAGTGGTGTGCTGCCGTGGTGGCGATGGCGATCAGCATGAGGACGATGACGACTGGCAGCAGCGCGCGCAGCATTGCAAGCAACACCTCGATGGCCGCGACGAGCACTGCCGTTGCCATCAGCATTGCGCCCAGCATCAGGGTGAGTGCTAGGCCCACGGCGTTCATCGTGAGCTCGCACAGTGCACATGGTGCTGCGGCGGCACTCGGCGCATGTCTGCCTCGTCTCTGGCCGGTCGAGTTCTCTCGACACTGGCCAGACGCTGCTCCCTGGCACGCGGGTGAATATTGACCCGAAACCGTTGCCGGGGCGTCTGATGGGTAGTGCAGTCATTCAGGAGGTGGTTTCGCCGGGCGGCGAAGGTCTGCGAATGCCGAGCATGGAGGTGGGGCAGTGGATGCCTTAACTGGTGCCGAGCTGGAGGCTTGGTTCGGTTTCCCGGTCCTGGAAGCCATCGACTATGCATTTCGCTTTGCCTACCGCTTGACAGGCCAGCCAGCAGACGCGGAGGACCTGATGCAGGAAGGCTTCATGAGACTCATCGCGCGGCGCGAGCGGGGCATATTGCCACCAGTCGACAATCCGATGTCGTACTTGTACTCGACCATCCGCAATCTTCACCGGGACGGCGTCCGCCGCCCGCGGACAGTTCAGCTGCCGGAGTCAGACAGCGAGATGCTGCGTGACGTAGATGCCGGACCCGACGACCTCGCGGTCGTTGCGATGCGGCGAGATTCGGTGACGCGCGCGCTCGCCCGGCTCTCGCATGACCACCAGATGGTGATCCGGCTGGTCATCTTCGAGGGGATGTCGCGACGCGAAGCTGCACGAGCGCTGCGCATACCCGAGGAGACGGTCAAGTCACGGCTGCGCGCCGCGAAAGTGCAACTGCGGGGCAGCCTGTGGTCAGAGGAGAAGAGCTGACATGGCGGCGGACTACGGTGCACTGGACAGTGCCTTCCTGCTGGCATTGATCGAGGCGCAGGAGGAACTCGACGACGACGACCGACTCGGTAATGTGGATCCGCCGCCGTCTATGACGCGTGAGGCCGTCCGGAATCTTCGTGCGCGCATGGCGCGCGAGGAGCAGGACGCCGTGCTGGCGCTGTCGCACACGATCGACGCTGCGACGGACCTGGACGAGGACGAGCGCCTGTGCTTCCACGCTCCCAGCGCGGCGGAGGTCACACGCGCGAAGGCGCGCACGGTGGGGTCCCTATTCGGCGACCCCGCCGAATCGGCCCACAGCGAGATGGCCGGACGAGACGACGACCAGCCCGTCACCCGAACGCTCGCGCTGGTCGCGGCACTGGGGCGCGCATCGTCCGGTCTGCGGCGCGTGCCGCACCTTCGCGACGCGTTCAACATCGCGCTGGTCGACATCTCGCCGGCTGCGCCGCGGGTGCGCACGGTCGAGGCACCGGTGTTGCCAGGACCCCCGGAGTTGGGTGCTGCGGAGTACTGGCGGCTGTCGATCAACTGGACGAGCGCGGACGCCGCGTCCTCTTCTGGCATCCGGGTGGACGCAACGGGGCCAGTCCGCGACGGACCCGGTGCACCGCATCCCAATGCAAGTACGCCATCCGCCAGCCACCCCGGATTCACCGATGAGTGCGGTACCTACCGGTCCTATCGAGTTAGGCGGTGCATCAAGGCGACCTTTGACTATGTCGCTGCCGCCACGGGCCTGGTCGTTCTCAGCCCACTGTTGGTGGCGATCGCGGCGGTCATCCGACTCACCAGCCGCGGACCGGCTCTGTTCACCCAGCCCCGTATCGGCCGCAACGGCGCGATCTTCCGCATGATCAAGTTCCGCACGATGCATCTGAACGCAGACGCGCGACTGGCCGAGGCCATCGGCGACCGGGAGCTCAATCATGGACCGTTTCTGAAGATGGAGACCGATCCCCGGGTCACGCCGGTCGGCCGAGTACTCCGCAAGTTCTCGCTAGACGAGTTTCCACAGCTGATCAATGTGCTGACCGGTTCGATGTCCATGGTCGGACCGCGGCCGCCGCTGCCGAACGAGGTCTCGCGTTACGGCAATGACCTTCGACGCCGGCTCAACGTCAAGCCCGGGCTCACCGGACTGTGGCAAGTCAGCGGACGCAGCGATCTCACCTGGGAGGAAGCAGTTCGCCTCAACCTGAGCTATGTCGACAACTGGTCGCTCGCGCTCGACGCGCGAATCATCTGGAAAACATTCGGCACACTCGTTCGGGGTGACGGGGCCTACTAGCCACGCACGGCGTCCTTCACCGAGGTCGCCGAGGGAACCTTCGACGTACTCGACATCGGCAAACGCCGCACCGCCGCAGACGTGCTCGCCATCGAAGGCGAGAAGAACAGCACGATGCTCGCCGCGATGGTGCGCACCGTCTGGCTCTACAACAACCGCCCGGACCTGACCTGGACCGGCGGTGCCGCCGCGGTCAGCAATCACCAGATCGTGCAGACCCTCGAGGAGCACCCCACGCTGCGCGACTTCCTCGGCCTCGGCGAATATATCGCCACCGCCACCGGCATGATCAAGAGTGCCGCCGGCGCCGCGTCCTACCTGGTCGAGCAGGCCAACCGGCGCACCGACCTCACACCCTGGTACGACGGCATCCTCGACGGCGCGGGACTCGGCAAAGGCGATCCCCGACTGCAATTTCGGCGGGTGATGTTCAACATGGCCCGCCGCCAGACCGGCCAGCCCATGCGCTGACGCGACACCGGCGAACCTCGCCCTCTACCTCAAAGCCTTCAACGCCTGGCACACCAACGAACCACTCCCCCAACTGCGCTTCACCGCCCGCGACGGTATGCCCCGCCTCACCACCACCCACTGAGCGCGTCAGCCTCGACCACCGGCCCGTCAGCCAAGACGAATACCTGGTCGCGTTGGTTGTGTGTCTGGGTGGTCTGGCGCGCGTTGGACGGGCCCCTCGCCGCGCTCGTAGCGCACGACAGACCGTCCACAGTGGACGGTGCTATTGACCTTGGCCACGATCGAGGCGGGTCGGTGGCCGTGGTGCTGTCAGGACCGCTCGCCGCAGATCCGATGGTGACGCTGTGGCCGCGGTGAGCGACCTGGCCGGGCTCATGTTTCGCTACCGAGGTCTATAGCTGGCGCCGGTTCGCGACCGGTCCGCCTTCATGGCCTCACCCCGCTCGTCCCGGTCGAGAAATTCCTCGTGGCGTTGGCTCTGCGTTCAGTCGATCACGCGGCGAGGACATTTGCCGTGCCTCGGACGTGAGGCCCGACCTTTGGCGGACCCGACCGGGACTTCTGGCGGTTCCTGGACGCTACGGACGCGCCCATGCTTTCGGCATCTTAATTCAAGTCTATGAGGGGGATCACATGACTACCATCGAGCGACACGTCGTGGCAACGGCGACGCCACCCACACCGGCAAAGGATCCACCGACAGCGGCAGCAGCGACGTGGGGCAATGCGGTCCCCCTTGCGCTGGCGGCCTTCGCAGTGACCACCTTCATGCTCAGCATGATCAACGCAGGCCTGGTTAACAAGGCAGTTGAGCCGGTGGTTTTCGGCGTCGCGCTCATGTTCGGCGGCCTGACCCAGCTGATCGCCGGGCTGATCGTGTTGCGCGAAGGCAACACCTTCGGCGGGGTGCTGTTCTGTGGCTTCGGCTCGTTCTGGCTTTCCCTGTTCGCCATCGCCGAGTTCTTCCTCAAAGACATTCCCAAGGCCGAGACCGGCCACGCGCTCGGACTCTTCGTGTTCGCATTCGGCATCTTCATCGTCTGGATGTTCGCCGCCTCCTTCCGTACCAACGTGGTGGTGGTGGTGGCGCTGGCCGACCTCGTCGTCGCCTTCGCCGTGCTGGGTTCCGGGCTGTACGCGGGCAACGCCGGGCTCGTCAAGGCCGGCGGATGGCTGGGCCTGGCCGCAGCGGCACTCGCCGCCTACCTGTCCTTCGCCGAGATGTGCGTAGCAACCTATGGCCGCGAGATCTTCCCGATCGGCCACCTGGCAAAGAAGTAAACGACCGGCCGGCGCTCTACGGCGAGCCGCAGCAAAACCCGGGTCGATCTATGCCGGGCCGGAATCAGACCACCGGTCAAAGGAACAAGACCGACGATAGACAGTCCTGCTTCGTGCTTACTCAGCCAGTGAACGGGTCACCACGTCACCGACCGTCCACAGAGCCCGGCACAATCTCCTTGTGAGCGTGACAGTGGGGGACGACTCGGAGCCAAGCCCCGAAGGCACACGGTGCACGCTGGCCTACGGCGGGTACCGGCTGGCCTACGAGGTCTACGGTTCAGGCGAGAGGGTGCTCGTCTGGTTGCATGGCTTGCTCCTCGACGCCAGCCTCAGCCGTAGTCTGGCCCGGGCGCTGGCCGCCCAGGGCAACCGGGTCGTGCTGCTCGACCTCCTGGGTCATGGCCGCAGCGACAAGCCTCGCCATGCTGGTGCTCATCGGATGGACCTCTACGCCGAGCAGGTGCTCTGCCTGCTCGACGAGCTCGGCGTGGATCAGGCGGTGCTCGGTGGTGTTTCGATGGGCACCAATGTCAGCCTGATGGCCACCGTGGCGGCACCAGGAAGGGTCCGCGGCCTGATCCTGGAAATGCCGGTACTCGAAGGGGCTGCACCCGCGGCCGCGATCGTGTTCCTGCCACTGCTGCTCGGTGTCCACTACGCCCGAACCCCACTGCGATGGGTCTCCACTGCAACCTCCCGCCTGCCTGCTTCCCGGTTCGGGCCGCTCGACTCGCTCATCACGGCTGCCACATCGGATCCCGAGGAAATCGCCGCCGTGCTGCACGGAGTCCTGCTCGGGCCCATCGCCCCGACCGCAGAGCAACGCCGGGCCATCACTGCCCCGGCGCTGGTCCTGGGACACGGAATCGACCTGATCCACTCATTCAATGACGCGCAAAGGCTCGCGCGGCAGCTCCCTGACGCCAGGCTGATCCGGACCCGCACCTTCGCCGAGCTGTGGGTACGCCCGGCCCGCCTGACCGCCGAGATCAACGAGTTCCTCGACCGCGTCTGGGCGGACACCAAGCCGCAAGAGCCGCGCGACGAAGCCTCGTGAGGTGAGACGCGCAGTTGACAGACCACCCGCCGGCAGTGACCGCAGCCAGTCAGCAGGCCACATCGTCGGCGCGGCACGCCCGCCTGAAACGTGGGCCTACCTCCTTGGACCTGCCCGAGCTTCAGGGCAGTACTCACATGGACGCGACCGTTCCGCTCGGCCCTCAATGCCTCGCCGGGACTCCGCTGCCGCCGGCCTGAGGCACTAGACGCGTAGGACGCCGTCCTTCACGTCAGGGTCGTCGAACCACCGTCCACCCGAGCCGAGGTAGCGGAAATGCACCTCCGCCCCGGCTGGGACGGTGAAGGACGTACTGCGCGTCCCGTTACTGCGCCGGACGAGTTTGTGCAGGCCAGGCGTCCAGTCGTTGAAGGTACCGACCGCTGACACTGGGCCGTCATGGATGGCGTCCGGCAGCACGAGCTGGACCTTGGTCGGCCCGGACTCCGGCGCGGCGATGATGCGGATGGCCACGGGTGCCTCCTTTGCTGATGTGCTGGCTCCCAAACAGTAAGGGCGCCGGCGCGGCCCTTTCGGGCGCCACGACGATGGAAACCCGAATGTCGCCTCGGCTTCCTGAATCTTCACGGCCAAGAACCCGAGGTCGGGTCGCGGTAGTCGCTGTTGGCGCCGGCGGGCTCCTGTGTGCACGAAATCGACTTCGGTGTGCTCCTCTAGCGCCCTGTGATCCTGTGGTTCGCACCACGAGTGATGTCACGACTGCGTACGCAAGCCGCCTTTGGGTAGCCGGCGGCGCCAGCTTCCTCGGCTTCTCTCCGCCCGAATGACTGTCAGGAAGTTCTAACGATCGAGCTAGCAGGCCGATTGTTGGTCCGTGAACGGACCTGCTCGGTTGGTACGCCGACTCGGGGGTTGGCCATGCGAGCGTGCTAGGTCTCGCCTCCGATGTCGGCTGTGTAGGCCTCGTAGATCAGGTCGGATCCGTGCTGCCGGTGACCGGCGAGCCGTCCGAGCAGCGTCGTGCCCCGGTTGCGTATTCCGTCGACGTCCTGGTCGACGTCGGGTTTGTTGGCGCGGGCCAGCAGGGCGTCGATTAGGTCTCCGAGCAGTGCGTGGTCGCGGGTGAGGCGAGCTACCGAACCGGACAGTCGCGGCGCGGTCCTGAGGATCTCGTGGTAGAGCCCGTCCGGCGCCTCTGTGCTGCGGATGTGCTCACCGAAGTCGGCTGAGAGCTCGACGAGAGCGACGTGCACGCGTTCAGCCCAGCGTGCCTCGCGGCCAGGCGCCGGCGCCGCCAATGCTTGTTCCACCGCGCTGATCGACTCGAGCAGGTCGGCGCGGCGGCGGCGCAGTTCCTCTAGGTGGCTGGTGTTTTTCGCCGCGTGGCGGTCCATGGTCTTGTTGATCAGTTCGGGGAGCATGTCCTTATGACGCGGGGGCTTCGCTGCCGGAGTGAATCGTGACGTTGGGCCAGGCGCCGAGGCAGGCGGATCTGTTCCGGTCCACGGCCGGGTTCTGCGAGCCGCGGGTCGCGCCGGATTCGATCTATGGGCTGCTGCATCGGGAGTGTCGTCGGCTGTTCGGTGATGAGAGGTTCGCGGACCTGTTCACCGATGTGGGCCGGCGCAGTGTGCCTCCGATGATCGTGGCGGTGGTGATGGTGTTGCAGCGCGTCGAGGGCTGCTCGGATCGGGAGGCGGTGGACCGGTTCTGCTTCGATGCGCGGTGGAAGTACGCGGCGGGCGGGCTGGATTTCGACTATCCGGGCTTTGTGCACACGGTGTTGGTGGACATGCGCGCCCGGCTGGCTGCCTCGCAGGCCCCGGGCCGGATCTTCGACGCGGTGCTGGAGGTGGCCAAGGCGGCGGGGCTGGTGGGCCGGCGGCGGGTGTTGGACTCGACAGCGTTGTATGACGCGGTGGCCACGATGGACACCGTCACCCTGGTCCGCTCGGCGATCCGGGGGCTGCTCAAGGTCGCGGGCGGCGAACTGGGCGAGCAGTTGCGGGCGGTGCTGGCCCGCGATGATGACTACGCGGGCGCGGGCAAGCCGGTCTGTGACTACGACGATGCCGCGGCTCGTGCCGAGCTGATCGATGCGCTGGCCCGCGACGGCATGGCGCTGCTCGCGGTGCTGGAGGGCCGCGAGCTGTCCGAAGCACTGAGCCAGGCCGCCGCGCTGCTGGGCACCGTGCTCGGCCAGGACCTCGATCAAGACGAGACGGGGGTGTTCCGCATCGCGCGGCGGGTCGCGAGAGACCGGGTGATCTCTACCGTGGACCCCGAGACCCGGCACGGGCACAAGACCGCGGCACGCGGCTTCGACGGCTACAAGGGCCATGTCGGCATCGACCCAGACACCGAGATCATCACTGCCACCACGGTCACGGCCGGCAACGCCGCAGACGCCAGCGCCGCGAAGGACCTGATCACCGACCTGCTCGACGACTCCACCGACGACTCCACCGAGGGCGTCGGTGATCCGGGCGAGGGCAGCACAGCGGATCGAGCGAGTGTCTACGGCGACAACGCCTACGGCACCGGGGAATTACACGCACGGCTGGAACGGGCCGGGATCGAGTCCAAGTGCAAGACCCAGCAGCCGGTCGCCAAGGGCGGGCGCTTCGCCAAGGACCGTTTCGAGGTCGATCTGCAGCGCGACACGGTGCGCTGTCCCGCCGGGCACACCGCACCGATCCGGCGCAGCAGCAACGGGGCCGGCGCCGCCAGCTTCTGGCCGTACTGCACCCACTGCCCGCTGCGCCAGCACTGCACCACCGCCCCCGACGGACGCACCATCACCGTCGGGATCCACGAACGGCAACTCGCCGATGCCCGGGCCCGGCAACGCGACCCGGACTGGGTCAGCGACTACCGGGCCACCCGACCCAAGGTCGAACGCAAGATCGCCCACCTGATGCGCCGCCGCCACGGCGGACGCCGCGCCCGCGTCCGAGGCACCACCAAGATCGCCGCCGACTTCGCCCTGCTCGCCGCCGCGATCAACCTCGCCCGCCTCGCCGTGCTGGCCGTGGCCAGCGTCCCCGGATCAGGATGGGCCACCGCGACCCGATGAGCCGGACAGGACGCTGAAAGCCTTACCCGGCAGCCCAAACGCCCACCAGCACGCCAAGTAGGCCGCCACCATTCAGCGCCCAGCCACGAAAGTACGCACATTCTCGGCAACGCAGCTGGGCTCACCGCCCTTGCAGCATCAGCCGCCCACGGACAGCCGTTTGACACCGCCCACCTAGGAAGGCCTGCTCGGGCGTTGAGGAGCTTGGTTCCATCGACGCCTCCATAACAGCGACGTCCTGCTGAGGCTCTGCCGGTTGCTGCGTCCTGTACTCGCGCGGTTGATCGGGCAGACAAGCGTCGAGCACGTCCAGGGGCGTTGGCAACAACCGGCGCCGGCCCGAACCTCGGGCGCTGGTGAACAGCGCCCACAGAACTGGGCGGCGGCCATGCCGATCGATGTGGCCGGTGTCTGCGAGGGCCTACGCTGCTGGGGTAGGTGGGAGGCGATGGGGATGACGTCACCGACTGAACAGTTCCGCGCGGCGCGGGATTTCCTGCTGGCACATCGGACCGATTACGAGATCGCCTACTCGGGGTTCGAGTGGCCCCGCCCCGACGAGTTCAACTTCGCCATCGACTGGTTCGACGCGGTGCTTGCGGCGGAGCAGCCGAACCGTGCGGCGCTGCGCATCATCGAACCCGACGGTTCTGACGCGAGTTACACCTTTGGCGAACTGTCCAGTCGTTCTGACCAACTGGCCGGCTGGCTGCGAGCGCACGGGGTCGTGCGTGGGATGCATGTGCTCGTCCTGCTGGGAAATCAGGTTGAACTCTGGGACTCGACGCTTGCAGCAATGAAGCTCGGGGCGGTGATCATCCCGGCCACGACGCTGCTCGCTCCTGCCGATCTGCGCGACCGCGTAGACCGGGGCAACGTCGGAGCGGTCATCGCGCGGTCCGAACTCGCCGACCGTTTCGCGCACGTAGCGGGCTCCTATCTGCGCGTGGCGGTCGGAGCGCCGGTCGAGGGCTGGCTGCACTACGCCGACGCCGGCGAGTCACTCGACCCGTTCAGCCCCGATGGGCCCACCCATGCCGACGACCCGCTCCTGCTGTATTTCACCTCCGGCACCACGGCGCTGCCGAAACTCGTCGAGCACACGCACAGCAGCTACCCGATCGGCCATCTGTCGACGATGTACTGGATCGGCGTGCAACCCGGCGACGTCCATCTCAACGTGTCCAGCCCCGGCTGGGCAAAACACGCGTGGTCGTGCGTGTTCGCGCCATGGATCGCCGGCGCAACGGTGTGCATCTTCAACTACGAGCGCTTCGACGCCCGCGCGATGCTCGACGTCCTGCGTGACGTCAAGGTCACCACGTTCTGCGCCCCGCCGACGGTATGGCGGATGCTCGTCCAGCAGGACCTGTCCGCCTGGAGGACGTCGCTGCGCGAACTGGTCAGCGCGGGCGAGCCGCTGAACCCGGAGGTCATCGAGCACGTGCGCCGCGAGTGGGCACTGACCGTCCGTGATGGGTTCGGGCAGACCGAGACCACCCTGCAGGTCGGCAATCCTCCGGGCCAACCGATCAAGGTCGGCTCGATGGGCCGGCCGATACCCGGCTACCAGATCACGCTCGTCAACCCCGCCACCGACGAGGAGGAGGCCCACGAGGGCGAGATCTGCGTGGTCTGCGCGCCCGCGCGGCCGGTCGGGTTGATGGTCGGCTATCAGGGCGACGACGCGCGCAACGAGACGGCATTCTTCGGCGGGCACTACCACACCGGAGACGTCGCCTCGCGAGACGAGGACGGCTACATCACCTACATCGGGCGCACCGACGACGTCTTCAAAGCCAGCGACTACCGAATCAGCCCGTTCGAACTCGAAAGCGTCCTCATCGAACACCCTGCCGTGGCCGAGGCGGCGGTCGTGCCCGCCCCGGACGAGTTGCGCCTCGCGGTGCCCAAGGCCTACGTCGTACTCGTCGCCGGCCAGACGCCAAGCAAAGAACTCGCAGGCGACATCCTGCGCCACTGCCGGGAGCATCTCGCCCCCTACAAGCGGATCCGGCGCCTGCAGTTCGGCGAACTGCCCAAGACCATCAGCGGCAAGATTCGCCGCGTTGAGCTGCGCGCATCCGAAGAAGGCCACGGCGACACCCGACCCGAGGGCGAGTACCGCACAGAAGACTTCACAAGCACAGAGACCCCCTGATCGCATCGAAGGGGCTCGCGGGGGTTGCTTACCCACCCCCAACCTCACACCACACGCAATAACGAGACCCCCCGTATTGGCGGCACATTGACCGGGCGCGGCCAAATCGACCGTCGATCCGTTCGCCGATGGCCAGGTCGATCGCCCGCGCGGTGGCTGCCCTGTGATGCCGTCCAGCCGGAGGCGACATCGTTAGGGATGGCCGGCTCAGTCGGTGGACGGCATTGGTAGCTGTCGGGCTGGTGCAGCCTCACGGCGTCGATCGCAGCACGGCGACCTCGGGATACGCCTCAGGCGGGCCGTAGCCGTGCTCGACCAGCCAGCGGACGTTACTCAGGCATCGCAACGACCACCACGCGCGGATGAGGTCGCGGTCGACGTCAGCGCCGTAGCCGGCGATGACGTCGGCGAGATGCTCCGGGTGTCCGAGCGTGAGGGTGGCGAGGTCGAATAGCGCGTCGCCGCGGGCTCCCTCGGACCAGTCGATGATGGCGGTGACCTCGTCACCGGCGACGAATACGTGGTCAACCTGCAGGTCGCCGTGAATGAACACCGGTGTCCACGGCCGGAGCGCGGTCTCGGCGAGTCGCAAGTTGCGTGTGACGACGTCGGCGGGAAGGACGTCATTGTCGACAAGCCATGCGCACTCACGGGCCAGGTTCGAGGCAAGCTCATCGAGGTTCCGTCCGGGCCAGGGTGGCAGCGGCGCGTCGTGCAGCGCCCGGACCGCGGCACCGGCCGCGGCCCACGCTGTCGAGGATGCAGAAGAGGGCTCGCCGAGATGGCCGAGTGCCGTCCCCGCGACGGCGGCGAGCGCGAGCACGGGCGGGTTCCGCCACAGGATCTGCGGGGTCGGGACCGGCGCCATCGCCATCGCCTCGACCTCGACGTCGGTGCGGGTCTGATCGGCGTCGATCTTCAAGAACACATCGCCGACGCGCAGGGTCGCACGCTCGTTATGGGCGACGACAACCGCGACCTCCTCCACGTCCACCATGATCGCGGGGATGGACGACCGACGTCACCCCATTTGCGGCGCGCAACTGCGCGGTTGACCGCGTCCCGCCCACAAATCTTGTCCACACGATCATCCGCATGAGAGTCACCTCTCGATCACGCTCGAACGATCCATATGCGCGACCGCGGCGTACTGACGACGTACGCGATATCGACGGGTCAGGGCGTCCGACCGAAAACGACAACGGGATGTCCCTCGGATTCGTCCCGCGTCATGAGCTCGACCCATTCATCGCGATTGCTGAATGCAGGATGCACCCAGGTGCACGGCTATTGCGATAGTCGTCCTCGTAGACGAAACGCAGCGCGGCCTGCCTGCGCGTGATACGGCCAGCCAAACGGTCGTCGACCAACACGTACAGCTCGTCGATCATCGAAGGGGCCGGCTGCTGTAGTCGCTCAAGATTTCGTCTAGGTCAGGCTCACCACTCTGTGCCGATCCTGCAGAGCCGCTCCGCGAGCAGCGGCGCAGATGGATCTTTCTCGAGCACCAGCAGCGTCTGGCAAACCAACGGTATGCCCGAGACCGCTGCGGGCGCGGTCTGCCCCGGGCGCGGTGCCAGCGCCACGCCGCCGTCGACGAGTCACGGGCCGTCCCGCGTGGCACCGTCGTAGACCGCTCGCGGTCCACCAAGACCCGCGTAGCCGAGCCGGGCGAGGAGGAGCACTTGCGCGGCTGACCCTCGCATACCGAAGTGAGTGTTGAACGCCGCAGGATGCCGGCCGCCTGGCTGTCGCTGAGCTACCCGGTGGGTGGGGACGTCGGGACTCCCTCCGCGTCGATGTCGCACGGCCGTGATGTTCTAGCGTGGCGACGGTCGCGGCGGGCAGGCAGCCGGGTGGCAGGTTGGGCGGAGAGGGGCGGCATGGCGGCGCAGCGGGACACAGAACTTGCCGATGAACAGGTCGTCCAACTGCGCGATCAGGTGGCGGCTGGTCGTCGGCCGCGGGTTCGAGTGTCGGGTCCGCAGTTTCCCACCGGAACGATCGGCACAGTGCTGGCCGTCGGTGACCCGAGTACCGACGGCGGCGACTTCATTACGGTGCGGGTCAAGATCGCCGGAGTCACCGACGAGCTGAGCTTCTCCCCGCGGGAGTTATCGATGGTCGGCCGGGGCCGCGCCGCGGCACCTCCCGCGTCACCGGCCGTGAAGCGGACGCCGTCATCGCCGCGCACCCGCCGCTCGCAGGGGTCGCCGGCTGGTGATGCATCTGGTCGACTTGGCGCCATCAGATCTGGGGTAAGTGCGTCCAGGCGGTCACCATCGGACACCACCCCTGAACGAGGTCCGTCCGGCGCGCCGGCGCGGGCCAAGGCACGCGACGGGTCTCCCCGGCGGGCAGCGCCCCTACCCGCCGTGACTGTCACCATTGCCTCGGCGGGATCGTCGTGGTCGGTCACAGCACACCGAGGCGCGCGGGTGATCGTGAAGAAGACACCAATCTCGCCCGGCGTAGTCGCTGCCCTCGCAGCGCTTCTCAACCAACCAGGCGTCGAGGACGCCGTCGCCGCCGTGAACGACACCGCCCGCGGCGAGGCCGAGGCCCGCGCAGAAAAGCTGCGCGCCGAGCTAGCCGAAGTTGAGGCCGTGCTGATCAGCCATCGTCGACCGTAACGGTGCGCCGGCCTTCGCGGCCGCCTGCGAACGTTGATCTCTCCCGTTGCCGGGTCTGCAGGCTCCGCCTGTGACGAGGCCCTACAGCTCGCCTCCTTCGATGCCGGGATCCGGCGCCTCAGCCGCGTACTCGACCAGATCGCTGCACGCCGTTTGATCCTGCATGTCGCGGTGGACGTACCCGGCGACATCGAGCGACTCGTGCTCGTCGGCGTACCGCATTCGAGGTAGCCCTCGCTGGTGACGACGCTGTCGTCGATCGCCCTTACTCAGCCGGCGTGGTGCACACAGCTCAGCTAGCGCTGCCCTTGGCCACGACCTTCTTTGCGGTCGCCTTCGGCGCGGTCTTCTTCGTCGGCGCCTTCGACTTCGCGCGCACCTGAACGGCGCTGCCCGTGCCCGTGACCGTCAGGTAGCGCTGGGCGCGGACCAGGTCAGACAGCTTGGCGAAGCCGTACAGGCGAGGGTCGAAAGCCGGGTGGGACGAGCGCAGGTAACTGCCGAGCGCGCTCAGCGGGACCGCCACATCATCCTGTGAGATGGCGTTCACCGCGCGGGTGATAAGGCTTTCTAGACTGGGCAGCTGCGGTTCCCCCGACTCGGGGTCACCCGACGGTGACGCAGGTTCGTCGGGCAGCACCTCGAGATAGATGAACCGGTCGCAGGCCGCCACCAGGGACGCCGGGGTCTTGCGCAGACCCAGGCCGTAGACCCGCTTGCCGGACTCCCGCAACCGAGTGGCCAGCCGGGTGAAATCGCTGTCGCTGGACACCAGCGCGAACGCATCGACGTTGCCGGAGTAGAGCAGGTCCATCGCATCGATGATCAGCATCGAGTCGGTGGAGTTCTTGCCCGTCGTGTACGCGAACTGCTGCACCGGCACGATCGCGTACTGGTTCAGTTCGCGCTTCCAGCCCCCAAGCTGCGGCGTCGTCCAGTCTCCGTAGGCACGCCTGACAGACGCGGCGCCGAACGAGGCCAGCTCGTCGAGCAGCGCACGAACGTACTTAGGCGAAGTGTTGTCGGCGTCGATCAGGACAGCGAGACGCTCGGGCGCAGTCGGCATGTGGCCAATCATGTCCAGCCCGCCCGGCGGCGTCGACCGCGGCCCAACAGGACGTGCTAGAGCTCGTCGGACAAATTTCTGGCTCGCGATTGTCCTTTCTGGTGTTGCTGCGCTGAGGTATCTGCTTCACTCCAGAAGGTGGGTCTCACCAATCGGGTTGTGAGTGGACCGGCCGGGTGCCTGGTCCGGGTGTGGGCCGCGGAGTGTGACAGTCCAGCTGACTTCAGTTCGATCGCTTCGATCAACCCGGGGATCGGGTTCGCACGGATCGACGGCGTCACGACAGTGCACATCCGTGGCCCGCAGACGAAGGCGACGACGTTGTCGTGCCCGCGTGACTCGGAGTACTTCGGAGCAGACTTCCGCCTCGGGGCGCATTTGCCAACGTTTCCTCCGGCCCGGCTCGCCAACCTCCAGGACGCGTTGTTGCCGACTCTGCCGGACGGCCGGATTCTGCTGGAGGGCCAGGGATGGGAGATGCCGACGCCTCAGAATCTCGACATCTTCATCGAACGTCTCCAGCGTGCCGGCCTGCTGGTCTTCGATCCGCTGATCGAGGAGTTGCAGCACCGCAGCGCGATCGGCAGCGTCGCGGAGCGGACCGCGCAGAGCCGGTTCGTGCGGGCCGTCGGAATGTCGCGCCGTAAGTTGAAGCTGATCGAGCGGACGAGACACGCCGCCCGACTGTTGCGTGCCGGGGCGGCGATCGCGGACGTGGCTTCCGATACCGGCTTCTACGACCAGCCACACCTGACGCGGGCCGTACGACAGCTCATCGGCCACACACCGGCCGAGTTGGCGCGCGGCGAGATCTTCCTCGACTTGTGACCGGCGTTTCGGTACAAGACCGCCTCCACCGTCAGTGGATACGTTCTCGCCGTCAGGCTCCCCGAACACGGAAGTGTGGTGTCAGCGCGTGCGGCGAATCATCAACTCGACCTACGTCACCCTCGACGGTGTGATCCAGAATCCGCAGGACTGGCCGTCGGTCGGCGGCTGGACCGACCAGGGCACCCAAGTGCAGACCGACCTGATGGAGCGCTGCGACGCGGTCTTGATGGGCCGGCGTACCTACGACCTATTCGCCCCGGTGTGGTCGGCCCGCTCCGGCGACCCGCTCAGCGAAGGCATGAACGCGCTGCCCAAGTACGTCGTCTCGACCACGCTCACCGACCCGCAGTGGCACAACACGACCGTCATCGACCACGACCCGATCGAGACCGTCCGCGACCTCAAGCAACAGCCTGGCGCCGACATCGTTCAATACGGCTTCGGCCCGTTGTCCCATGCGCTCATGGCCGCGGGCATGCTCGACGAGTTACGCCTGTGGGTCCACCCATTCTTCGTCGGCACCGGCACGGCCGGCGACCTGCTCTACCGCGCCGGATCGTCCGGCACCTTCGAACTCGCCGACTCGACCAGCCTCGACAGCGGCATCGTGATCCTCACCTACCGCCGCCGGGCAGACTGACGGGATGGAGGATGTCGGGGACTACGGAGGGCTCGTCAAACGCGTCCACCTTCCCGTCGGCTGGGGCGCTGCGACGTTGACGTGAGCTGGTGGCTGACCCTGACGCATACCCACGCGGGTACTACACCAAGCTGCACAGTGCACTCGGTCACTGGATCGACAACGCCTTCCTGTTCTGCGAGCTCTTCGACGCGCACTGGTCGAAGATCACCGATCCCAACCACCGGCTGGCAACGACGCACGGAACCCCGCAGCGCCCTGCCTTGGTGATCGGATCACGCCAGGTAGGCCAGAACCCGGCTCATCAGATCGGCCTTGTCCGACGCGGTGCCGTATGCCTCGAACGGGAACGCAAGGAAGACGACCTTGTACGCGCCGGTGGCCACGGTCAGCGCATCCGCCGACGGCTTGTCGTCGGTGAAGGCGGCTGTTGCCGGAGCGATCGGCGTCACCTCGTCCTCGAAGTTCGCGTTGAGCACGGAATGGTCCAGCGGTATCGCGCCGATCCCGTCGCTCACCGCGTTGCCCGTCACGCCGTGCACGTCCGCGGTCGGCTTGTCGTTCTGTGCGTCGCTGCCGTCCCAGTTGATGTGCAGGTAGTCATGGACGAATGCGGTCGTCCCCGCCGCCTGATCGAGGATGTCCTGGCCCGACATGAGCAGCCGGCCGCCACCGTCCAGGAATGTCTTGAGCTCCGGCTCGTACGCCGTGATCGGGCCCGGGTAGGCGTTGCCGGTGAACCACACGACGTCCTTGTGCGCGGTCAGCATCGAGGTCGGAAGGGCCGGATCGGCCGACAGGTCCCAGTAGCTGTAGGCCCGGTTGTTGGTGCTCAACGCAGTCTCGTAGTAGCTCTCGACGTTGGGCGCTCCGCCGTCGCCGTCGACGACGAGTGTGTCGGCCGTGACCGCGATCGAGGTCAGCGTCGACGACGCCGTCACCGACGAGTCCGTCGTGGATGTCGCGGTCAGCGTGGTGCCACTGGAATCGCCGTCCGCCGCGGATGAGGGCACGCTCACGTGTACGCAAAGGTCGACCGTTCCGCCGGACGGCACAGTCGCCGTGCTGCTGAGCGGCGTGCTGCACGTCGAGTCGGACACCTGTGCCGCCCACGTGCTCGACGACCCGACGGTGTACGAATCGGCCTCGTAGCCGCTGTTCGTGAGCTGGACCTGGTACGTGGCGTCGGCACCCGAGTGGCCCGCGCCCTTCTGCGACGCCGGGACCAGCGTCACTGCGCGCGCCGGCGCAGGCGGCAGCGAGATCGCGAAGACATGCATGTCGCCACCGGTCGGCTGCGGAAGCGTGATGCTGGCGACGGTCTTGGCGACCGACACCGGCGCGTCCACGGCGAAGAGGTGCGTCTTGACGTTGTCGCGGTTGTTGCCCGAGGCGTTGCGGTATGCCGTAGTGACCGCGTCGAAGTTGCCCGGCACGGGCGTGCCCCCGCCGCCGCCGAGGGTCCAGTCGCTGAATCGGGCGGTGAACTGCGTGGTCGAGCCGTCGGTGTAGGTCACGGTCGCCGTGCCGCCCGCGCCGGAACTGCCGGCGTTCGTCGCGCTTCCCAGCAGGCCGATCTTGGACGCGTGCGCGGGGGCGGCCAACGGGATCGTCTGCCCCGATGCCTCGATGTTGTCCAAGGTGGCAACCGGAGCGTCCGGCCAGGTGTAGTCGATGCCGTCGGCGCTGACGGTTCCGCCCGGCGTGACACCGGCCGCGGCGAGCGCCTGCGCTGAGTAGCTCCAGCCGCCGCCGTCGTAGGTTGCGGCGCTCGTGTTGGTGTCGTCGGTGATCCCGGCGTTCGTGTAGTACGGCCAGAGCTCGCCGGGCTTGGCGACCGCGATGCCGAGGGTCACCGTCTTCTGCGTGCCGTTCGCCATCTTCAGCTGGAACGTGACCGTGTGCCGGCCGTCGGCGGCGTCCGCGGCGGCGCTGACCGACACCTGCCCGGACGCGCGCTGGCCGCCCGGCAGTGACAGCGATCCGCTGGCCGGGCTGACGGTCACGCCTGCGTCCGCGGTGGCGGTCCAGGACACCGTCTGCTTGCTGCTGGTGACGTTGGCCGCCTCGAGCTTCGCCGCGGCCGAGGCACCCGGCGCCATCACGACGGAGCCCGGGTCGACCGACGCGATCACGGCCTGCTCGCCCTTGTGGTACGACGGCGGAGCGGCGTTGGGCGAGGTGCCCCAGTCCGACGGTGACGTCGTGAGCTTCCAGTCGAGCGTCGCCCCCTTGGCGAGCGTGGAGAACGGCACGTACAGCTTCTGGTACGGGCTGCCGTTCAGCTTCAGGTTGTTCACGTAGAACGTCGTCGGGGACGCGCCCGGCGCGTTGATGGTGATCGTCTTGCCGCTGGGCAGGTCGATTGCCACGTGCGGGAAGCCCGGGCTGTTGAAGACCAGGTTGTCGGTCCCGGAGTTCTCCGGGTACATGCCGAGCATCTCCCAGACGAACGCCGAGCTGTTCGCGCCGAGGTCGTCGTTGTCGGGCAGGCCGCTCGGCCCGGGCTGGTCCATGTTGTTGCGGATGTTGTTGACCGCCTGCTGCGTCCCGGCCGGGTCACCCGCGTAGTTCAGCGCGTACTGCTCGCCGAAACCGAATTCGTTCGTCAGTAACGCGAACTCGCCGCCCGCATCGGGCTGCGACAGGAACTGCCGCAATGCGGGCACGACCTTCGACCTCCCGCCGAGCAGCGTGAACAGTGCCGGGTAGTTGTTCGGCACGTTCCAGAGGTACTCGTAGGCGCTGCCCTCGACGTAGTGGCTCGACGACCCCGGCGAGACGCCTGGGACGAAGTCGCCTGCCGCGTTGCGTCCGTTCAGCAGGTTGTTGGAGAGGTTGAAGACGTTCTGCCAGTTGTTGGCGCGCGCCTCGAGCATGTCGGCGTTCTTCGAATCTCCCATTGCGCGGGCGAACTGCGACAGCGCGAGGTCCTGCGTGTCGTACTCCTCGAGCGTCGGCACCTGGCCGTGCGCGTTGCAGCATCCGTACGCGCCGTCCTCGGGCAGGTAGCCGTACTTCTGCTCCAGCGCCTCGCCGGGCCGGACGTCGTTGACCGTCGTGGCCTGGGCGAGCATGTCCTTGAGCGCCTGGGACGTGTCGAAGTTGTGCGCGCCGAAGGCGTAGTAGCCCGCGATGATCGACTGCGCAGGGTCGCCCACCATCACGTAGTTGTTCAGGTTCAGGTAGCCCCACTGCTGCAGGATCTTGTCCTCGCTGTAGTAGTTCAGCAGGGACTGCGCCTGGTCGCCGGCCGCCTTGGGGTCGAGCATCGCCTGCAGTTCGGCGAGCGAGTGATAGGTATCCCAGCCGGAGAAGATGCCGTACTGGTCATGCTGTCCGCCGCTGATCGTATGCATCTTCATGTCCGCGCCCATGTACTGGCCGTTGACGTCGCTCGTGATGTTCGGCTGGATGAAGTCCTTATAGAGCAGGCTGTAGAACTGCTGGGTCTGCGCGACACTGCCGCCATCGGCGTGGATCCGGCCGAGCAACGCGTTCCAGTCCTGCTGGTCCGCGGCCTTGACGCCGTCGAAGTTCCAGCCCTGGTTCTCCGTCTGCCAGTCCAGCTTGGCGTTTCCGTCGCTGACGTAGGAGATGCCGACCTTGGCCTGCACGACCGAGCTGCCGAACTGCACGAACACGGCGGCCGGATCGGCCTGCCCGCTGGTGGTGACGATCTGCGAGGCAGTGAACGGCTGATCGAAGGTGACGTCGAAGTGGACGGTGTACTCCTGCTGCTGCCCGTCGTTGTTGGCCTCGCCGCAGAAGTGGCCGCTGGTCTGCGAGCCGACGATCTCGTTGTTGCCGACGATCTGGGCGGTGCTCGGGGCGTACTCGCCGTTCTGGCTGTCGTGCAGCTTGATCAGCATGCCGGCCGCCGCGCTCGTGGGGTAGGTGAAGCGGCCCATCGAGCTGTGCGGCGTCGCGGTGAACTCCGAGGTGATCGTGTCGGGCTGGTTGGTCTGCGCCGAGTAGTAGCCGGCCTGTGCGACCTCGCCGGTGTTCGTGAACTTGGTCGTGATGTTGTTCGGGTCGCCGCTCGGCAGCGCGCCCGTGACCGGCAGGATCGGCACATCGCCGCCCGCGCCGCAACCGGGGCCGCTGACGTGCGTCAACGAGTAGCCGGTGATCGACGTGTCGCCGAACGTGTACCCGCCGCCGGCATTGCGGCCCGGCATCGTGTCCGGGCTCCACTGCACCATTCCGAACGGCGCCTCAGCGCCCGGGAAGGTGTTGCCGCCGCCGGTGGTCCACGTCCGGGTGTCGACGAGCGTGGCCGGATCGGTGACCGCCTGCGTGACGACGGCCTGGTCCTTCGCGCGGGCAGGCACCTTCGACGCGGGCACGCGGCTCGAGCAGTTGACCAGATGCCCGTCCGGCCCCTTGGTGCACGCGATCGGCGGGACCACCGATTTCGTGCCGGCACCGCCAGGTGTCGACGCACCGGCGCCGGGTGCAGCGGACGGGCTCGGGATGGGCGCCGCCGCTGCCGCCGCCGGTGCCGCGGCAACCCCGAGGGCGACCGCGGCCGCCAAGGTTGCCATTCGCCAGCGCGAGATCTGTGGCTTTGAAGTCCCTCGCATCGACAGCTCCTCTCCGACACCGGGAAGCAGCACAACTCCCGGCCATCCGGGCCGACAACGTTGTCGTTGGGCCGGAAAGTACGCGGCGGGCAATGTGGCTGTCAATGCTCAGATCGGGATATCCGTCGCGTTATGGCAGGTGCCGGCGCCAGAGGATAGAGACATCCTGGCGGGACCCGGTCTCGACAGGGACCGATATCGCACCGGTGCAACGCAAAGGGTGCACCGTCAGTCTGACAACGTTGCCACCGCTCTGCGCGACGCCCGGCCTCCTCCGAGCACTCGCGCGATATTCGCCCGGATCAGTTGATCTGTGCACGCGCTGCGCCCAGCGGGATGTTTCCGCACATGGCCGATGAGAGTGCATCGCATCGGTTCGGGCGACACACCGTACGAGCCTTGACTGGGCGGGGACGTCAGCAGTCGCGCACGGTGTCAGCCCGCCGCGGGTGCGGTGTGAACGTCGACCCAGGGCCGAGTCTCGTTTCTTCTGCAATCCGGGAACGCTCGCCGGGCGGTGCCCGCGATTGATCGGTCTACCGGCTGGGCGCGCTCAGACCTGGCCAACGACGTCGATGATGACTACCTGCGGTGGTATAGCCGGTTGCGCCGCCTGCGTGGAGCTGGCCGGTGTTGCCGCGGTCGCCGGAAGCAGGACCTCAGCCCGGCTGCCGATGTTCTGTCCGGCGAGTTTGTCAGCGATGTTGAGGACGTTCTTGGCGGGAGCGGTCTGCGGGCCCTGGCCCCATGTCGCTTGCGCGGCTTTGCCGGTTGCCAGGTCGGCCTGCACGAATTGCATAACCAGCGTCTTGGTCGCGTCGATCTTGGGCCCGCTGCCAGTGACGAGCAGTGTGGATGTCGGCTGTGCGGGGGCCTTGACCCCGGCAGTGCTGGTGATCTCTGGTTCCTTGCCGGGCACGTTCTTTACCTTGGGAACGCCGCTGCTGGGAATGTTGCGCACGACGGTGCCCGGAGCGGATGCGTTCGGTTTGTACGCGGCGACGAGGTCGATAACGAAGACCAGTGTGTCGGTGCTGGAGATGCCTGCGCTCGGCTGGCCGTTCGCGCCGTAGCCGTCGGCGGGCGGCACAGTCACCAGGAGCCGGCTGCCAAGCGTCTTGCCGACGAGCGTCTTGTCCCATCCGGGGATGACCTTGCCGTTGCCGATAACGAATGCGGCCGGCGCGCCGCGGGCGAAGGAACTGTCGAAGGCGTTGGCCTTGCCGTTCTTGGCCGCCCAGGTCTGACCGACGTAGTTCGCGACCAATGTGTCGCCCTTCGCCACAGACGCGCCCGCGCCTCGGCTAACCACTTGTTGGGTGAGCGTCGTGGGCGCCGGCTTCGCGGGAACCGTGACACTCGGCGTCGCACCGAAGGCGCCCGAGACCGTGATACCCACAGCGGTCGTTGTGGTGCTCGACGACCCACTCGATGACGACCCTGACGACGATGAGTCCGATGACGGGCTGGGCTTGGCGTTGGAGCCGCAAGCGGCGAGCAGCACGACTGGCACGACAAGCAACACGGCAATACGGCGCGGACCAATATGCACAAATACCCCGTTCGGGTGGAATCGCGGGAGCAAAACAGCCACCATAGTCCGCGCAACCTGGTCCGACCTATGAACGCCCAGCACGCAGACCGCCAGCTAGCTGATCATTCCTCGACCACGCTGACAGCCATTTCCGACAGCGCCTGGCGCGTCAACAAGTGGTCGCCGTCAGTGCGCGGATCGATTCGACGGCTCACCGAAGTCGGTCGCGCAGAGCCAGGGGCCGGCGCCGCCGAAGCGGCGGATACGCGTTTCGTCGCGGTCGACCTACTCGGTCGCGCTGCGCCCCGCGGCGAACTCCCCCGGACGTCGACACCGAGCTTCTCGTCGACGTATACGCCGGCGCCGTGTTCTACCGGGTACAGCTAGCCCAACCGTCCACTGTGGACAGTGCCGTTGGGGCAGGCCCCACCTCGTGGTCGACGGGGCGAACTTCCGCCGGAGCCGAAACTCATTGAGCCGGTCCGAACATTTGCCGCCAGTCGGAATCGGACCGCATACGCCAATGACCGCAGTGGACTTAGCGGCGGCAAGGCGTACGGTCGGAGGACATGGCTCGTTCTGTCTGGGACGTCCTGGAGTGATCAAGGCCCCGGGTTCTCCGACATTCGGTTCTGTGTAGTCGCGGCCCCTGGGTGGGTCGTCGGGGGAGATGACAACCATGCACGATGCTCGACTTGACCCGCCGGTTGCGACGGACTTGTTCCCCACCGACCCGACGGGGCTACCGGAAGCTACCCGCCCGGCGCTCGTAGAGCTTGCCGACGGTGAAGGGCTGACCCTTCACGTTGGCCCGGTAGCCAAGCGCCTTGGTGACAGCACGGTGCGGATGCTCGGCTACAACGGCTCCGTTCCCGGTCCCACCCTGCGGGTTCGGCAGGACTCGGAGGTGATCGTCACCGTCACCAACGACAGTGACTCGGACGCAACGGTGCATTGGCACGGGCTGCGTCTGGATAACCGCTTCGACGGAACCCATCAGACGCAGGACCCGATCCCGGTGGGCGGCAGCTTCGCCTCTCGGGTCGTCTTCCCGGACCCTGGCCTGTACTGGTATCACCCGCACATCCGGCAGGACTACGGGCAGGAGATGGGCCTGTACGGCACGATCGTGGTGGATCCCACCGATCCGGACTACTGGCCGCCGGTTCACCGCGAGCTCGTTCTCACCTTGGACGACATCCTGCTCGAAGACGGCAAGGTCGCTGCGTTCAGCCGGTCCCAGACGACGCACACCGCGATGGGCCGCTTCGGTGACGTGCTGCTCGTCGGCGGCGAACCGGATCTGACGCTGACCGCGCAGGCCGGGGAGGTGGTGCGGCTGTATCTGGTGAACACGGCGAACACCCGGGTCTTCAACGTCGCGCTGCCGGGAGCCCGGATGAAGCTCGTCGGAGGTGACAGCGGCCGCTGCGAGCGGGAACAGTTCGTCGAGACAGCGATCCTCGCTCCGTCGGAGCGGGTCGTCGTGGACGTGCTGTTCGGCGAGCCCGGCCACGTCACGTTGGAGCATCACACCCCCGAGCGCACCTACCCGCTCGCCGAGATCACCGTCACCGCCGATCCGGTGGCGCCTGCGCTGGCCGACCAGTTCACCACGTTGCGTACCAACGCGGACATGGTCGGCGAACGCGAGCGGATGGCGCCCTATCTGGACGCCGCGCCGGACAAGACGCTGGCCTTCATCGCCGAGATGGACATGGACGATCCGGACGTCGACGGCCCGGTCGTCTACGTCTGTCCGATGCATCCCGAGGTTGTCAGCGAGCAGCCGGACCGCTGCCCGGAGTGCGGGATGAAGCTGCTGGCCAAGGCGGCGCCCGCTGCGACCAGCTACGTGTGTCCGATGCATCCCGACGTCGTCAGCGAGCAGCCGGACCGCTGCCCGGAGTGCGGGATGAAGCTGCTGCCGGCTCATCTGGTCGGTCAGCCGGCTGCCGACCACGGCGGCGAGCCGGCGGGCCCGCAACACGGCAGTCACGAGCACCACGGTCATGGCCATGGGAACGAGGCGGCCCAGGGCATCGAGTGGGAAGACGACATGGTCGAGGTCAACAAGATGACCACCCCGGCCAACATGCGCTGGATCCTCCTCGACCGGGCAACGGGCGCGGAGAACCAGGCGATCGAGTGGCGGTTCCGGGTCGGGGACCAGGTGAAGATCCGGCTGGTCAACGAGATGGACTCCGACCACCCGATGCACCACCCCTTCCACGTGCACGGGGCGGGCCGGTTCCTGATCATGAGCCGGGACGGTGTCGTCGAGCCGAACCTGGTCTGGAAAGACACCGTCCTGGTGCGGACCGGGGAAACCGTCGACATCCTGCTCGACATCACCAACCCAGGCATCTGGATGGCGCACTGCCACATCGCCGAGCACCACGAGAGCGGCATGATGTTCAGCTTCCACGTCGACCCTGCAGAAGAGCCCCGATGACGGCGCCGGCCGATGGACCGCTGGACGTCCTCGTCATCGGCGGCGGGCAGGCCGGCCTGGCTATAGGTCACCAGTTGGCGCAGCGCAGGCTGCGCTTCCTCATCGCGGACGCCGGCGCCCGGGTCGGCGCGGCGTGGCGGTCCCGCTGGGATTCGCTGGTGCTATTCACCCCGGCCCAATACGACAACCTGCCCGGCCTGCCGTTCCCGGCGGCACCGGACACCTACCCCGGCAAGGACAACGTCGCGACCTACCTGCAGAACTACGCCACCGCGTTCGACCTACCGGTCCGGCTGAACACCACGGTGACCTCGCTGAACAACACCGACGGTGGGTATGTCGCCCAAGCAGGTGACGACACGGTTGAGGCTCGGCAGGTGGTCGTCGCCACCGGTCCGTTCCACGTCCCGTTCACCCCGGCGGTCGCCGACCAGCTCGACCCCGATGTCCATCAAGTCCACAGCGCCCACTACCGAAACCCCGCGACGCTCCCACCGGGCCGGGTGCTGGTTGTCGGCGCGGCGAATTCCGGCTGTCAGATAGCGCAGGAGCTCGCAGCGACCCACGACGTCGAGCTCTCCGGCGGAGCACGGATCCCGACGATCCCGCAGCGCCCGTTGGGTCGCGACATCTGGTGGTGGGCTACTGGACTGCGGCTGGACCGGGTCACCGTCGAGTCCCGACTCGGCCAGCGGCTGGCCGGGCGGGACCAACGGATCGGGGCCGGGCCGCGGAACCTCGCGCGGCGCCACGGAGTGCGGATCAGGCCCCGGGCTATCTCCGCCGCGGGGCGGACAGTCACCTTTGCCGACGGCGCCACAGCCGACTTCGACGCCGTGGTGTGGGCAACCGGATACACCGCCGACCACTCGTGGATCGACGTGCCCGAAGCCACCGACACGCACGGACGCCTGGTGCACAACCGAGGCGTGACACCCGCACCCGGCCTCTACACCCTCGGACTCACCTGGCAGCACACCCGAGGCTCCGCGCTACTCGGCTGGGTCGGCGCCGACGCCGCCTACCTGGCGGACCAGATCACCGGTGCAACGCAGAGCAGCAGCGCGCCGTCCTAACCACCCCCCGACATCTCGGAATCGGGTCGGATACGCCGCCTCGCCGGCATCCTGCGCGGGATGGCTCTCGACCCGGACCGTTATCCAGGTTGCGCGCAACGGTGCCGCCAGAGGTCGATTCCGGCGACCGACACTGATCACGGTGACATCTTGTTCTTGCAGGAGGCGGTGCCGATGGGCACGACGACCCAGGATGCGCATCACCGCGGCGCGGCGGCCCTCGGCGCAAGCTCGGCGGCAGCGGTCGCGCGGCACCTCCCATGACCCACGTGCACAACCACAGCCCGTCGGGGAACCGGTCGATCCTCGTCCCGGTGCTGTGGGGACTTGTGGTCGGCGCCATCCAGGCTGGGTCGCCGCTCGCCGCCCGATGGCTCGACCCGGCAACGGTCTACGCCCTCGAACTGGCCCTCATCGCGGCCGTCTACATCGGATTCGCGGTGGCCGACGGAAGACCTCAGGTGATAGCTGTCGAGTGCACCGTCGCCGGACTGTTCGTCGTGCTGGCCGCGACGGCCGTCACCGGAACGGCCTGGCTGCTCGTACTCGGCTACATCGGCCACGGCCTCAAAGACGCCTGGCAACAGCGCCGCCAGTACGTCACCAACACACGATGGTGGCCCCCGTTCTGCGCCGCCGTCGACTGGCTCCTCGCCGCCATCCTGATTATCACGATCATCGCCGGAGTCCACTTCCACTAGACAGCCCAATCCTCCCTGTCCGTAGAGGTACGACCCGGCGAACGACGGGTCGTTCAATCGACGCGGCAGATCCTGCGGCGTCCGGCATCGGTCGGGTTGACGACACAGCCCTGGCGCGTCGGTCCTGCAGTCACACATATCGGCACCCCACAGCCGTCAGAATCGGCGTCTACATAGGCGGGAGCCTGCCGTAAGCGCCGCTGGCGGGCCGCGAATGCACAGCACCTCGTTGACCTCGTTCCAGCCGGCGCCAGGTTCCTCTAGGGCACACTCCTCGAGCCGCCCGTCGATGCCGCTGCCCGGCCAAGATCGATCCACGGGTCTTGAGAATTGCTCTGCGCTGTTCACACGCGCCGGTAATGCTTGGGTCGGTGTCGGACATGTAGTGGGTATGACGGCGTACAGACAGGATCATCCGAAGGTGAACAGCGACCGGGAACGCTTCGAGGCGCTGTACCGCGGCTACTACGACCAGATCCTGTGTTTCGTCGCTCGCCGTAGCGATCCACAGACCGCTCGGGACGTCACCGCCGACACGTTCCTGGCGGCTTGGCGACGGATAGACACGCTGCACAGCTCCAAGGAACAGGCGTGGCTCTACGTCACCGCCCGCAAGTTGCTCGCGAATGCGTATCGCGGCAAGGACCGGCGAGTCCGGTTGGATCAGCGTCTGCAGTCCCAGCCACGTAGCGACGCAGACGATCCGGCCGACCGGGTAACCGACAAGCTTTTCGCGCGGCAACTGTTTGAGATGTTGCCGCCGCAGGACCGGGAGGTATCGGTTTCCCGCAGACCGGCAACCCCGCGGCCGGCACAACAATGCAGGTTGATGTGCGGGCTAGCGGCACTCCGATGCCATGCGGTACCGGATGATCTCAACCCGAGCTCAACGCGCTAGGTCGCAACATCAACTATGTCGACGTCCACTGGTACCCGTTCTACGGAACGCCGAGCCTGACGCCGGCCCAACTGATGGCCCCAATCCGCAGGATCCCGTCAGTGATGCGCAGCATCCGGACAACCCTCGAGCGGTACGCACCACAGGCCCACGTCGTGATCGGTGAGGCGAGCATCTCGCAAACCCCGATGCCGCAGGACATGCAGCCCATCGCCGCGCTCAACGCCGCCGCCACCACGCTCGAGTTCCTCTCGCTGGGCGCAGACAGCGTCGACTGGTGGGACCTACACAACTACGGCTCACCGCAAGGCGACTTCGGCGTGCTGTCCTCGGGCACCAACGGCGAGCCGCCCGTCGACACGCCGCTACCCACCTACTACGGCTACCAACTCGCCTCGCTGCTGACCACCCCCGGCTCGCAGTTAAGCCCGCTGCCCACCGCGTCGGACTCCGTGCTCGCCTACTCGTCAACGACCAAGGCGCAGCGCAGCGTGCTGCTCGTCAACGACGACCCGTCCCAATCGCACACCGTGCCGGTCGCCGGGCTGCAACGCGACGGCGCCACCCTACGCAGCTACACCTACAGCGCCGCATCGCCAAGCATCACCAGCGACACCACGACACCGTCGCACGCCCAAGGCGGCCTCTCGCTGCCGCCGCAGTCGATCGTCGTCCTCACCCCCGGCAGCTGAGCCACCGCAGCGCCGCCAGCCGACGCGGAGCGGCCCGGAGCGGTCCGCTCCGGGCTCGGTACTCGGTCACGTGACGCACCTGACTCCACGAGCGCGCCGCCTCGTCCAGCAGCGATATGACTCGGTCGAGCGGACGTCCAACAGCTGCGCAGGCGCGGCGGCTTCGAGCTGTGGATGGCAACGATCGCAGCGCACTGATCTAGCCGCAGGCGGCGTGCACGATCATGTCGGTGAGACGACGTGCGTCCATTGGGCGGCTATCTGCTTCCCGGTCGCCACACCTGTTACGGAGCCGCGCTAGGTCTTCTCTGGCTTGAGTGCATCTGCACGGCGAGCATCACGAAGCCGGGACTCAGTCTTCGGGATGCCCCCACCGCCGTGCACGAGGCCGTGTATCGAGAAGATCATGATCATGATCAACGGGCTGGCCATTACCAGCAGCACAAAGGCAATGGGCCCTCCGGCGATCGCCAACAGCAGGCCGCCGATGATCATGAGGACCAACATCGGGTGATGACGCTTCATGGCTTCCCCTCCTCCGCAGGAAATGGGGACGCCTTGACCGTCCGCGAACGTGGATGGCTCCGTTAGTGCGGTCAGACCCCTCTGTGCAGGGTCGAAGGTCCGAACCTTCGTAGCGATCCCGACAACTGACCGAAAGGCGCGGTCCGGGAATCGGTGCGGAGCTCTACGGCAACGCCCCCTGCGCGACCTCAGGACGCCAGGGTGAGGATGGCAACGCCGTAGCCGCCTATCACGAACTGGTCGTCTGCTAGGCGTTCGCGTCGGATGGGGCCACCGGCGGAGGCTTGGTCGACGACGCGGGCGGTGGCGCCGCGAACGCCGGCGATCGCTATTGCCACGTCGTCGTTGGTCTTGTTCACGACCAGGATCTTGCGGTCGTCCTCGCTGCGCAGCCCGAGCAGGTAGCAGGAGTCAGGGGTCGCACCGGGCGGCAGCGGCACCAGTCCGCAGCCGGGTCGCATCTCCTCCAGCAGCAGTTGCAGCACGCGATAGCGCGCGTTGGGCAGGCCGGTGTTCCAGTCCACCATGCTCACCGACGGGTACTGCCCCGGGTAGCCGACCAGTTGACTCTCACCGACGACGTCGATGCCCTTCAGTGCCAGGTTCGCGAACACGTATGCGTAGATCGCCGCGGAGTAGTTCCAGTACGCGTTGGGGATCGGCGCCGGGTCGGCCTGCGTGGCAGCGGCATCCATGATCGTCCCGGTCTCGTCGACCGTGGTTCGCACCTGCGGCGCAAGTTGCGTGCGGACCGCCTCGATCTCGTCCACCACCGAGAAGAAGGCGTCGGCGCGCGGGAAGCCGGTGCTGCCGTAAGTGTCGGGCGTCTGGCTCGCCGTCGTGTGGGCGTAGAAGTGGTAGCTGATCATGTCGATCGGCACACCCGGCTGGTGGTTCGCCGGGTCGAGGAAGTAGCTGAAGTAGGAGGCGCTGCCCGGGGTTGCTTGCGCGACGCCGACGAACTTCGTGTCAGGCGACACCTTGCGGATCTCGGTCACGATCGCGTCGTAGAGCTGCGTGTAGAACGCCGGGCTCAGGCCGTGCTCGAGCTCGTTGAGCACTTCCCAGTACGGCAACGAGTAGCGCCGAGCCGATCGGTGGAATTGGCCGTACTCGTCGGTGAATCCGCCCGCCGTGTACCAGGCGACGAGCCGGCGGTAGTAATCGGCGACGGTCTGCACCGGCACCGCGAGCGCGGTGCCGCCCGTGTAGCCGAAGTCGACCGTGTTGGGATCGGCCGGCGGTGTTCCGGGCGGATCCCACTGGGCCAGTCCGTCGGAGAAGTCGTCGGACAGCAGCACCGTGCCGTCCGGGGCGGTGACCAGCACGTTGTCGAACCGGCCGGACTCCGCCCCGTTCTCGCGGAAACCGACCGTGCCGGCGGCGTGAGTCGCGTCGGTGACGGTGTCGACCGTGGTGCCGTCGACCGTCACGTCGAACGTGTCGCCCGAGACCGTGATGGCCACGCGGTAGGTCTGCCCGCCGACAATGGCGAATGGCAGCGGCTTGGCGTGCACCGCGTGCCCCGATCCGTTCGCGACCGTCACGAAGACGACGTAGCCGGACGCGGCCGGTGAGCTGTAGGGGTAGTTCGACAGCAGGAAACCGTAGCCGTTGCCCGACTCGTCCATACGGAACAGCAGGCCCGCCTGCGCGTAGGGCTTTCCGCTGTGGGTCGCGCTGGCCAGCGGCGTGACGTCCACCGCGAAGGTGTAGTCGGTCCAGGTCGTGCCCTGCCTCGCGGCCCCGTTGTTGCCGCCATTCGCGTACAACTGGCCGTCCTGCACGGTCCACGGTGACTGCCACATCCACTGCGGGATGGTGCTGAAGTTCATGATCGTGCTGCGCCCGCTGGTGGCCAGCTCGAAATCCTCGACCATGGGGTCGATCAGCGAGAAGTCCCAACTGGTCTTGCCCTCGGCCGGCGGGTCCAGTTCGGCGACGCCCAGGCGCGGGTACGGATACCACGGCACGAACCGCACGTAGTCGGCCCGCAGTTCGCGGAGCTCGCGGAATACGTTGTCGTGGATCGGTGACTCCCGCCGGATCAGCGGATTGACGACAACCTGCAAAGTCGCCGTGGTCTTCGACACCCGGGCGACCTTGCTCCAGTCGATGCTCACGTCGGCCAGCGCCGGCGCCGAAGCGGCCGCCCTGGAGGGCAACAGCGACGAACCGGCGGCGACCAATCCCGCGGCGCCGAGCGACTTCAGCACTGTCCGCCGGTCCGGCCCTCGCCCGGCTTCCGACTTGTCGTCCGACAGGTTCATCAATGCCCCTTCACCAGTGTTGATCAGGCTCGACGGTCCGGTCTTTGCCATGAAACGATTCATTAGCGGCATTTGATATTAGGACGGTGATGCGGGTGAAGGAACGTGATGGCCGCAATCGGCCATCCGCTGTCGGATTGCGGACCTCGACGGCCCGAGCCGAGCGGCGTGCGCCACCGAGGGGCGAACGCCCGGTGAAGTGGTTGACCAACTGCCGGCCGCGCCGCATCACGTCGCCGGTGGCATAGATGCCGGAACCCTCCGCGTCGACCACGAGCTTCGAGCTGTTCGGGCCGGCGGCCGCGACGTGGAAGAAGTCCTCGTCCACCGGGGTAGGCATGGTGGTCCAGTCGGTGCCGGCCCGTGGTCGGCTGCAAGAGGACGAGTTGGCCCGAGTCGTTCTGCGAGCCACCGACGAAGATGCTGTGCCTGCGCAGCGGATCCGACGCTACGGATACCGGAACGGTGTTCAATGCCGCGCCCTCGTCGGCGGAGTTCCAGATGTACCAGGTGCCGCAAGCGTAGATGTGGCCGTGCACGGCCACCCCGGCTGAGCTGCATCTCCGATTTGATCACGGCAACGATTTCGAGCAACCGCGTCGGTCTGGGTGGTCATCGTCCTCCTGAGCGGCGCTGAACCCGCCCACCATCAGGTCGGCGCCGGTACGTCGATTCAGCACTGGCGCGCCCACGTCATAACGCTCACTGCCCAGAGTCGGGCGAGCGGTTCGCGGCGTTCGGCGCAGCGCTCCGGTGCGACGAGTGACGAGCTCGGGTCAGGCCGCGCCAGGCAGGCGGAAGGTACGTCGATATCGGCTGGGGCTGATCTGGTTGATCCGGGTGAAGTGGGTGCGCAGGCTTTGTGCAGTGCCGAAACCGCACCGCGCGGCGATGCGATCGATGGTTTCATCGGTCGTCTCGAGTAGTTCGCGGGCGCGGGCGGCGCGTTCGTGCGTCAGCCACTGCAGTGGCGTGGTGGCGGTGCGTTCCCGGAAGTGGCGCAGGAAGGTGCGTTGGCTCATCGCCGCTCTTCTAGCCAGGTCGTCGATGGTTAGCGGCTGATGCAGGTGCTCCCGCGCCCAGTCCAAGACCGAACCGAGGTTGGCCGATTCGGCGGCGAGCACCGGTTGATCGATGTATTGGGCTTGCCCACCGTCGCGGTGCGGCGGGATGACCAGCCGGCGGGCCAGGGCATTGGCCGTCCGAGTGCCGTGATCCAAGCGGATCAGGTGCAAGCAGAGATCGAGGCCCGCGCATTCGCCGGCGGAGGTGAAGATCTGTCCGTCCTGGGTGTACAGCACGTTCGAATCAAGTTGCACGGCTGGCCAACGGCGAGTCAGCTCGGCGCCGTGCATCCAATGCGTGGTGGCCCGCCGCCCGTCGAGAATCCCGGCGGCGGCGAGGGTAAATGCGCCGGTGCAGATGGAGGCGATACGCGCGCCACGTGCGTACGCGGAGCGCAGCGCGTCCAGTAGCTCAGCAGGCGGATCGCCTTGCAGATCCGCGCAGGCGGGCACGATCACGGTGTCGGCGCGTTCCATCTCGGCGAGCCCACGGCCGTCGTCGAGCACCAGGCCCTCGGCGGTGCGGACCGGGCCGTCCTGCCCGGCGCACAACACGACCTCGTACCACCACGGGACGGGGAAGTCCTGCCGCGCCCGGCCGAACACCTCACACGCGACGGCGGCCTCGAAGACCGGGACGTTGGCGGTGAGCGGGACGACGATCCGATGCGGCTCGGCCATGGCGTGAATCTACCTATAGATGGCGTTCCCGCCACTGCCGCGACGGCTTGCGCCCCGCAAACATGGCGCTGTGCCGATTGACAGGACCGACAACCGGATGGCCGACCTACTCGGCTGGGCCGCGTTGGCGGTGGTGTACGTCGTGTGGGGATCGACGTATCTGGCGATCCGGGTTGGCGTTCGGGACGTGCCGCCGTTGACCTTGGCCGGGCTGCGCTACCTCATCGCCGGACTGCTGCTGTACCCGGTAGCGCTACGTTCCGGCCGCGCCGAGATGCGCCGCAGTGACAAGCCGAGGGCACAGCAGTGGGTGGCTGCGGCCTTGATCGGCCTCCTGCTGCTGGTGCTCGGCAACGGTGGGCTGTCCATCGGCGAGCAGACGCTCGGCTCCGGCTTTGCTGCGGTGCTGGTCGCGACAGTGCCGCTATGGATGGTGGCCTTCGCCTGGGCGATCTACCGGCGCCGACCCACGGCACGAGCCGCCGCCGGACTCGTCATCGGACTGCTCGGCGTGGTCGTGCTGGCCAGCAGCAGTTCGGCATCGGGTCATCTGTCCGGGGTGCTGGTCGTGCTCGCCGCGTCAGCCTCGTGGGGCCTGGGCTCGGTCCTCGCCGGACGGGTGCCGCTGCCGCGCCGGGCGCTGCTGGCCGCCGCTCTGGAGATGCTCGCCGGTGGCGTCATCCTGCTCGTCGCCGCAGCCATTCACGGCGACTTTGGACGGATCCACTGGTCGCAAGTGCACGCTGGTTCGTGGTTCGCGTTGGCCTACCTGATCGTGCCCGGGTCCGTGCTTGCGTTCACCGCCTACGGATTCGCCCTGACCCGGCTTGCGTTGCCCACCGTTTCCACCTACGCCTACGTGAACCCGGTCGTGGCCGTGCTGCTCGGCGCCGCCATCCTGGCCGAACCGCTCACCGCGCACGAGGTCGCCGGAACCGTCTTGGTCGTGGCTTCCGTGGCGCTCACCCTCCAGCACCGGAGGTCGCGTCGCACCGAGCCTGCCGCCGGGAGTCCACCGAGTCGGTTGCAGTCCGCCGATGTCGCGGCCCTACCGGCTGACTGATCGAGGCGCCTCACCTCAAATCAGACCGTCTGCTCGATCGAAGTAGTTACCCGAACCCTGGAGGATCTTTCATGTTGCCCTGGCGTGCCGAACTCGCCGGCCGAATTGAACATGCTGTCATCGACAGCACGCTGCTGCGCGGCAATCCGCTGGGCGATCCACATGTGCGACCCCTGGCGATCTACGTGCCGCCCGGATATGACGAGGAGTCCCAGCGTCGATACCCGGTGATCTTCGCGTTCCCCGGCTACACCGGCCACGTCGGGATGTTCTTCAACCGGACCATGTTCCGGCAGTCCTTTCCAGAACTCGTCGATGCGATGTTCGCCAGTGGCGATGTGCCGCCAGCCATCGTCGTGTACGCCGACGCGTGGACGTCCTACGGCGGCAGCCAGTACCTCGACTCCCCGGCGATGGGCCGCTACCACTCATACATCTGCGACGAACTTGTGCCGTGGGTCGACGCGCGTTACCGGACCATCCCGGACCGCGATCATCGAGCCATCACCGGCAAGTCCAGCGGCGGCTATGCCGCGATGGTCACCCCAATGCTGCGCCCGGACGTATTCGGCGCACTCGCTACGCATGCTGGCGATGCCTTGTTCGATACCAGCTACCGATCCGCGTTGCCCGATCGATTCCGGAAACTACGCGCAGAGTACGGCGGGTCCTACAAGGCGTTCCTTGACGACTTCCGCGAGCGCATCCCCGCGACCAAGGCCAGCGACATCGAACTGATCGAGATATACGCCTACGCCGCAGCCTTCTCGGCTGACGACGACGGGACCGTTCATCTCCCCTTCGACGAGATCGGCGCGATCGTTCCCGAGGTCTGGGACCGCTGGCTGGCCTGGGACCCGGTCGTCATGGCCGCCCAGCCTGAATACGCGACGGCGCTGCGTTCGGTGAAGGCGATGTGGATCGACGCCGGCGACAAGGACGAGTTCCACCTTGACGCGGGAGCGGCTGCCTTCCGCCGAGCGGTCGCGGCCGCCGGCGTCCCGGACGATCGGGTTCACTTCGAACTGTTCGACGGAAAGCACGGCGCCATCGAGTACCGCTACCCACTCGCGTTCTCCTGGCTGTGCCGAAAGCTGGCCGACTGAGGTTCCCGGTCGCCTCCGTAAGGGAGCACGCAATGTCACATCACGTGCCGGTCGTGCCGCGCGCCGAGGGGGCGTCGGATTCCCGGACACCGACTCGACGACAAGGAGATGCAGTGGGCGTGGTTGAGGTTCGCGCGCGCGACCGTGGTGGCGAAGGCAGCGAGCCTGTCTGAAGGCCAGTTGCGTGTCAACCTGGTCCCCTCGGCGACGACCATGGGCGGGATCCTCAAGCATCTGACCACTGTTGAGCAGCACTGGTTCGGCGTGGTCCTCGGCGGGCAGGACATTCCGATGCCCTTCCACGCGGGCAATCCCGATGGCGACTGGCTTGTCACGCATGACGACGACCTCGAGAGCATGGTCAGCGCCTACCAGACCGCGTGCAGTGCGAGTGACCAGATCATCGAGAGACTCGACCTCGACAGCTCGGGTGCTCAGGTCGCGGGCGACTACACGCTGCGGTGGGCGCTAACCCATGTAACGGTCGACACCAGCCGCCACGCCGGCCATGCGGACGTGCTCAGAGAGCTCATGGACGGTGAACGGGGCTGGTAGCCAGAGGATCTCGTGGAGGCACCAGGCAGAGCTCCTAGGCCCGGCCGTCGCAGGTTCGAGTCCTGCCGGGGGCGCCCTGCCGGGGATGCCCAGAATTCGGGGGCTCTGGCGCGCCGCAGCGATGTACCTCCGTCGACGACCTACGCGTGCCGATCGACTGGGCGGTACAGATACATCCAGTACATCCAGCGGCCTGTGGGGTTGCAGAAGTCGACGCAGCCGTGCCTACGGGCGGTTCGGGCATGAGCGCGTGTCGCATCGAGTGCGAGATGGGCCGGGCATGTGCGGTCAGGTCGGTGTCTCGGGGCTGGTGTGGATCGGTGCGCAGCCGGCCATGGCGGTGTGGATGAGGGCGTCGCGGTGGGCGGCGAGTTGTGCTGCGGTCAGGGCGCGGACGGGGCGCCATAGCGATCCGAGGGCTGCCGTTGCGCGGGCGGCTGCCACTGTGCCGTCCTTGGGGGAGCCGGTGATTGCCTTGCGTATGCGGTTGGCGTTGCGGTGTAGCCGGGCGCCGATCTCGGGGTGGTTGAGAACGGCCTTGTCGCTGTCGAGCCATGCGGCTACCTGGTGATGTTCGGTCAGCGTGATCAGGTAGTCCTCGAGCAGCGCTCGCACGCCGTCGGGCCATGTGGGCGCGCGCGGATGGCGTTCGATGAGGCTGTCTAGGTCGTCGAGCAGCGGATCGGCCAGCGTGTGCAGCAGGTCGTTCTTGGTCGGGAAGTGGTAGCTGACCGCAGCCTTGCTCATTCCGGTGGCGGCGGCCAGTTCGGCGACGGTGGTGCCGTCGTAGCCGCGGTGGGCGAAACCGTCCAGCGCCGCGGCGAGGAGCACGTCGCGTCGGTTTCGCGGACCAGGCAAGGGTGGTCTCCAATCCTGACTCGTTACTGGACGGGCGTCCACCCAGCAGCGTACCGTCGGGGATGTCGGCGTGCTGCAGCCGTAAAGCCACAGCGTGATCAATCGACAGTCGCCGAGACGACTAGCACCCGCTCCGGTAAGGCCGCCTGGCGCCGGCAGAAGGGCGTGCTTCCGGCTGGGACGCGAGGGTGGACGACACATCACGCGAAACCCGGCCGGCGGTACGGGACGATCCCCCGCATCCTTCAATGCGGTGGAGGTGGCCCAGGGGCAGGTGAGAACGATGCTGGTACGCACCGATCCGTTCCGCGACTTCGACCGACTCGCCCAACAACTGTTGGGCACGACGGCGCGTCCGGCGGCGATGCCCATGGATGCCTGGCGCGACGGCGAGCAGATCGTGGTGGAATTCGACCTGCCGGGGGTGGACCCGGACACGGTGGACCTCGACGTGCAGCGCAACGTGCTCACCGTCCGGGCCGAGCGTCGCCCCTCAACCGGGGACGACACCGAAATGATTGCCGCCGAGCGCCCTCGTGGGGTGTTCAGCCGACAGTTGATACTCGGTGACACCCTCGACACCGGCCGGATTCGGGCCAGTTACACCGCCGGCGTTCTCATGCTGCGCATCCCGGTCGCGGAAAAGGCCAAGCCGCACAAGATCGCGATCACGAACGCCGACGCCGACCGCGGCCAGATCACCCCCTGAGCGAGACCCGATGGCCAGACACATCGTGCATCGCCGCAACGGCGAGGTCGACGAATACCAGGAACTGCCCGCCGACGCGCACCTCGAACCCCACTTCGTGACCGTCACATTCCCCGACGGATCCCTGCACTCCTACCACGTCGAGGACGGACTCGGCGGCGTCGGCTTCGAATTCGCCGAAGCCGGAATCCTGGTACTCCGCTTCGAAGACAGCGACCACCTGCTCAGCGCTTTCGCGCCCACCGCGTGGACCTCCGTCAGCGGCACCGCACTCAGCGACCGCGGCCGACGATCCGCCACCGGCCGCTAACGCCCAGAAGGGAACCCGCCGGGGCTCGTTCTGCCGTAGTGCACGGGAGGGGCACCTTCCCGGCATCCGGGACCCGACGTCGGGTCCCTTGGGTGGCCCGGACGATCTGCAAGCTCGCTCCGTTGACCACGGGCACTCCGCGGGTGTCTCGCCGAGAAACCCTCGCGCGCCCCTGATGAATGTAAGTCTCGTCCAGTCGAACGAGGCGAAGGTCCCTGGATTCGATCTGCGAGCGGCTGTGTCATGGAGTCGGAGACGGCTCGTCGCCAGTTAGCAAGAAGGAGTCGGACATGACCAATCTGCAGCACGCGCCCACTACGAACATCGAGCTCGTCCGGTGGGTTACCGAGGTGGCCACGCTGACCAAGCCGGACCAGGTCGAGTGGTGCGACGGATCGGAGGCAGAGTGGCAGCGCCTTACCGGACTGTTGGTCGGGCGCGGCACCCTCCGCCAGATCAATCCGGACAAGCGTCCCAACAGCTTCGCCGCGTGCTCCGACCCCGACGATGTGGCGCGGGTCGAAGACCGCACGTTCATCTGCTCAGAGCGCGAGCCGGACGCCGGCCCGACCAACAATTGGATGCCGCCCAAGGAGATGCGCGCCATCCTCGCTGGCCTATTCGACGGCAGCATGCGCGGGCGCACGATGTACGTGGTGCCCTTCTGCATGGGCCCGCTGGGCGGCGAGATCTCGCAAGTAGGGGTCGAGATTACCGACTCCGCCTACGTCGCGGTGTCGATGCGCATCATGACCCGAATGGGCACCGACGCGCTGCGCCTGATCGAGCAGCGCGGGTCATTCGTGCCCGCAGTGCACTCCCTCGGCGCACCGCTCACGCCGGGTGAGAAAGACGTGGCATGGCCGTGCAACCGCACCAAGTACATCTCACACTTCCCCGAGACGCGGGAGATCTGGTCCTTCGGATCCGGGTACGGCGGCAACGCATTGCTCGGCAAGAAGTGCTACGCCCTGCGCATTGCTTCGGTCATGGCCCGCGACGAGGGCTGGCTCGCCGAGCACATGCTCATTCTCAAACTGACGCCGCCGCACGGCGAGCCCCGCTATGTGACGGCGGCCTTTCCCTCTGCGTGCGGCAAGACGAACCTGGCCATGCTGCAGCCCACCATCCCGGGCTGGAAGGTCGAAACGATCGGCGATGACATCGCCTGGATGCGATTCGGCGCGGACGGACGGCTCTACGCCATCAACCCCGAGGCCGGTTTCTTCGGCGTCGCGCCCGGAACCGGCGAGTCCACAAACCTGAACGCTGTACGCACCCTGCACGCGAACAGCATCTTCACCAACGTCGCCCGGACCGACGACGACGACGTGTGGTGGGAAGGACTGACCGACCAGCCGCCGCCGCACCTGACCGATTGGAAGGGCAGCGACTGGACGCCGAGCTCCACCGAGCCCGCGGCACACCCCAACTCGCGGTTCACCACGCCGGCGGCGCAGTGCCCGATCATCGCGCCGGAGTGGCAGGACCCCGCCGGCGTGCCGATCGCAGCGATCCTGTTCGGTGGGCGCCGCGCGAGCGCAGTACCACTGGTCGTGGAGTCACTCTCCTGGGCGCACGGTGTCTTTCTCGGCGCATGCGTCGCGTCGGAGAAGACCGCCGCGGCCGAGGGGCACGTCGGCGAGCTGCGCTACGACCCGTTCGCAATGCTGCCCTTCTGCGGCTACAACATGGGCGACTACTTCGGGCACTGGTTGCAGATCGGCGCCCACGCTGACCCCGCAAAACTGCCACGCATCTACTACGTCAACTGGTTCGGCAAGGACACCGACGGCGGCTGGCTATGGCCGGGATACGGCGAGAACAGCCGCGTGCTGAAATGGATCATCGAACGCCTCGACGGCCAAGCCACCGCAGTGCCCAGCGCGATCGGCAACCTACCGACACGCGAGTCCTTCGACGTGAGCGGGATGGACCTCGACGACCGGCGCCGGCACCGCCTGCTCACCATCGACCCCCACCTATGGGTCCACGAGGCGGCGCTCATCAAAGACCACCTCGCCACCTTTGGCGCCCACCTGCCCGCACCGCTATGGGACGAATACCACGCCCTACTGGACAGGCTCGCGCAAGACCGTGCCACCAGCTGATCCGATCTGCGTCCAGAGATACCTGCCGGCGGACGCAGCCCACTACTCATTGCTGCCACGCATAACAGACCGGGCAGGCCTGTCCGGTGCCTGCCGTGTGCGGGAATGATTGCGGCACACAGATCGTCACGTAGAGGATCGATTTCCCGTAGTCGATCCAGCCGATATCTGCTGGATGATCAGCCAGCGGAAATTCGGCACCACCGTAATGGCGCAAGTCGATCCGTTATCTCGAAGACGGGCAGGGTTTAAGCCCGTCCCGGAGGTGCCCCCTCGCCGTCAGCGGGTCAAGGCTCGACAGTGTACGGGCGCATCATGTCGTTGTCCTCGTGTTCGACGATGTGACAGTGGTAGACGTAGGTCTGCGGCGCGGTCACCCCGTCCGGCAGCTCGTACTTGGCGCGGATTTTCGTCAGGTAGCCGGGGTTCGCCTTGACCGTGTCCTTGAAGCCGCGTTCAGTCGCCTCGGGCGGCTGCTCCGGTCCGGTGATGAACGGTGTCGGGTCGATGCCGCCGGGCACACCGGTTGGTCCGCCGTACTTGTTCTCGTAGGCCTGCGCGTCGAAGGGGGTGCGCCCGACGACCTGGAAGGTAACCAGGTGCGAGTGCATCGGGTGCGTATCGCCAGTGAGGTTGACGTACACCCAGTCCTCGATGGTGCCTACCTTCGGGTTCTCGGTGATCGGCGCGTCGAAGCGAAGGCCGTTGAGGTCGAGGAACCAATCTTCGGTTTCTGCACTGATCTCGTTGAGCGTGATGTAGCGCGTGCGGTTCCGTCCGGGAGCAGGCAAGATGGCGGCGCGGCCGGGCAGTCTGGCCGGGATCGTTGTCGGGCCCGACTGGGTGACGGTGGTCCCGACCCGGATCTGCATCACCTGCGCCAGCGACGGGGCAGGTGTCGAAACTGGTTTCGGTGGTTTGCTGTTGCCCACGGTGAGGGTTCGGCCGGCCATCTTGCTGAAGTCGATGACCAGGTCAGCCCGCTCCGCGGGCGCCAGCACAATCTGCTTCACCGGCACCGGCTTATCGCACATGCCACCCTCGGCGCCGATCTGCCACAGTGGCGCCCCGCCGAGGTTGAGGTTGAGGATGCGGGCGTTGCAGCCGTTGAGCACCCGGAACCGGTACATGCGCGGCTCCACGTTCAGGAATGGCCACACCTTGCCGTTAACCAGCATCACGTCGCCGAAGTACTCACCGATCCACGGCACACCCGGGAAGGCAGATACCGGGTACAACAGGGTCCCGTCCGGGTTGAACTGACGGTCCTGGATCACCAGCGGAATCTCGTACGCGCCGCCGGGAATGCCGATCGGATTCGGCTCGGCGCCGGTGTCATGCTCGTCGCGCAGGACGTAGGCCGCGGCGAGGCCGGCGAACACGCCCAGCCGGGTCGAGCCCAGGCCGTGGTCGTGGAACCAGAGCAGCGACGCCGGCATCTGCGGCAGTTGGTTCGTGTAGTGAACCTTCTGCGTCTCCGTGCGGACGAAGCCGAGCGGTGTGACGGCGGGATTGCCGTCGCTGTCAGCCGCAACGAACCCTCCGTGCAGGTGGGTCATCACCCGCACGGTGTCGTCGAAGGACGCCGTGAGACGCGTATCGACCGGCAGCCAACTCGGGAATGTTGCGGGCAGGTCGTTAGTGAAGCTCATGTCCACGGGCGTGCCGCTCTGCGCGACAACGACGATCCCGAGCGAGCCCGCCTGCCCCGCGAGCCCGGACCCGTCGTCGTAGGCCCACAGCGGCGTCGGTGGCAGCTGCGGGTGCAACTGCCGCGCGATCTCCGTCTGGGTAAATGCGTAAGTGTTCGGAGCGCTCGGCGCTGCGACGACGAGCCCCGCTCCCGGCACCGGCAACGGCTGGACATACTTCGCCAGCTTGCCGCCCACGGCCGCCGACGCAACCGGCGTTCCGAGCGTCCACGGCAAGGCGAGTGCAGCGCCCACGCCCGCGCTGTAGCCGATGAACCGTCGACGTGTGATATCACCCATCTCGGCCATCTCCGCATGGCCATGGGTCCGGGAAGGCGTCGTGGTCCGAGCCCCTGCCGGACCGCTGATAGAGCACAGCGTGGGCACAGAAACACGTCTGGTCAAGGAATCGAAGGCACCACCTACCGATGCGTCACGAACCAACGGCCAATGCGAACTCGCTCTACTACAACTGCCGCGTCTTCGCGGGCATCAGGATGAGAGCCGAACCACCGAACAGATCGTCCACAGTGGACGGTCAAGAACATTCACGGCCGTCGGAGTGGCGACGCCGCCACGGAAAGCGCACCGCGCAGCGGCCGTAGGCCCACTCGGGTGGGCCGGCCAATGAAGGATCACGCTCGACGGCGGTGTCCGGCGGCCAGTCCGGGCTGATCGTGTCGAGGATCAGGTGTCGCAGGTCAGCCTCCTCGTTGCCTGCTGCCGCGACGATGAGCACGCCACGCTGCTGCGCGTCGTTGCCGCAGTAGTACAGGTACAGGTCGGCGAACAGGCTCAGATTGACGATGTCGATGTGGTGATCGCCCGCGTACCGCAACGCCGCCGCCACCTCGTCGACGAAGCAGAACCCGGCGACGCTACACGCCTTGAGCGCAACGAGCGTGGCCTTCGGCGCCACGCCGGCGATCCCGATGCCAGCGGCGCTGCTGTTCTTGTCCAGATTGTTCAGGGCGCTGAGAAGGGCCGAGGTCGCGACCTCGCGCACATGACACTCGTGGGTTCGGCCGATGTCGATGTGGTGCAGTCGGGCCGCGACGATCGCCGCGTCGATCTTTGCTCATCGGCGATCGTGCGCGAGTGCGTCCGGACTGCCTGCATCTGACGACTCCCCGAGGTGCCCTTGGCGTTGCGGCGACGCGGTCGTCGGACCGGCCTTGGTCGTCGCACCATTACCCTTCGCGAGGAACGGCGCGAAGATCGACATCATGAGTCCACCGCTGACGGCCAGGCAACCCGAGGTGATCGCGAAACCGGTCGGAGACACCGACTGCTGCAGGGCATTGCCCGGGACGGTCAGCCCGTACACGGCCATGGCCAGCACCGAACTGATGGTGGGCAGCCAGGGCAAGTGGCTCAGCAGCCCGCGAAACGTCGACGTTGCGTGCTGCGCGTCGGCGAACGTGTAGCTGCGTTTCGCAAGGTAGGAGCCGATCACCGCCGCGGCGCAGGCCGGTAGCGAGAGTCCGTAGAGCACCCACCGCCCTGGCTGGTAACCGCTGGTGGCGGCGGAGAACAGCGCGAGCAGCGTCGTGTAAGCCAGCAACGCCTCGCTCGGGATCTGCGCGACGAGCAGTTGCCCGAAGCTGGCGACCGAGCCGGCGTCCTGGTCGGCGGCCGCGTCGTGAGCGGCGCCTGCGGCCGCTGTCGCGGGCCCGGGGTGCGGTGCTGCTGACGGGTCTGCGGCGACGGCGGCCTTGGCGCTGATGCGTTTGGCCTGCGGGGCAAGGTCGCGGTATATACCGACAGCGCCGATGGAAAGAAGGCTCATCTGATCGTCCTTCCCGGGGGATCAGGTCACGGTGCGACTGGCACCGGTTGGTTGCCCGTCTGCTGACCGTACTGCTGCTTCCACGTCGCGAGGTCCCAGGCGGTCAGGAATTCGGTGGCGGCCGCGGCGCCCTTCGTGAAGAGCTCCTTCTTGGCGGCCTCGCTGAGGTGGAAGTCGGTGGAGCTGACTCCGGACGCATCGACGAACACGGTTCGCGAGCACACCGACTCCTGGTCCACATGAAGCTGATCGTGGGCACTGGCCATCGTCGAGATCAGCGCTTTGCCTAGCGACAGCGGGTCGTTGCTCGCATGCCAGCCGTGCTGCTGCAGCGAGAGGCTCGCCGAGAGCTTCACCCCATGGTGGGATGGTCGGTGTCCCCGACAACCTCGCCGTCGCGCTAGTCGAAATCGCGAATAACCAGTCTCCGAACGCGCTGGTCTGCCGCAGACGGCGTGCACGATCATGTCGGTGAGACGACGTGCGTCCATTGGGCGGCTATCTGCTTCCCGGTCGCCACACCTGTTACGGAGCCGCGCTAGGTCTTCTCTGGCTTGAGTGCATCTGCACGGCGAGCATCACGAAGCCGGGACTCAGTCTTCGGGATGCCCCCACCGCCGTGCACGAGGCCGTGTATCGAGAAGATCATGATCATGATCAACGGGCTGGCCATCACCAGCAGCACAAAGGCAATGGGCCCTCCGGCGATCGCCAACAGCAGGCCGCCGATGATCATGAGGACCAACATCGGGTGATGACGTTTCATGGCTTCCCCTCCTCCGCAGGAAATGGGGACGCCTTGACCGTCCGCGAACGTGGATGGCTCCGTTAGTGCGGTCAGACCCCTCTGTGCAGGGTCGAAGGTCCGAACCTTCGTAGCGATCCCGACAACTGACCGAAAGGCGCGGTCCGGGAAACGGTGCGGAGCTCCACGGCCACGACCGCCTCATGTGTGCGCGCTCAGATGCTTCGTGACGACGACCCTCAGCAGGGCATCTTGGCCGCCGAGTTGGACGATGCGTTCTGCACGCAGGCCCGGGTACGAGCCGGCGTCTTGTTCCACGGGCTTTGGCGCAACGCTGATGCCACCAACTGCCGGCTCGCCAAGCCGCAGGCGCAGCAGCGGTGTGCTGCCGGTGACGCCACCGCCGCCGCGCACACCATATTCCAGCGCGGAAGCTCGTCGATGACCGTCCGCCTCGCGTCGAGCACTACCGACTACCGACTACCGGGGCCGGCCCCTGGGCCGGGCCACACAGACGGCGAGACGGTTCGCTACGAAAGCACGTCCGCCCGGTACTCGGGATAGCTGCGCCGGATGCATCCGTCACCGGGCTAGGGTGAACTGCTCGTCGAACGCGTACCAGCCGAACTCCTCCGGGCCGATCTCCGGGCCGGTCCAGCAGAACTGCGCGTACACCTGACCGGGCACGAGTTTCCCCCAGGCGTACTCCGTGAACGACGACCAGCACGCTGACGGCGATCGACGTGATCCGGAGCCGCCGGTGCGAGGAGGCTTTCGGGTCGAGCATGGCAACGCCACCTTTCTCTTGGACGTCGGCGACGGCCGGACCACGTCAATCGCGTCAATCGCGTCACGGCGTCACGGCGTCACGGCGTCACGGTGACGGTGATGAATTCGCTAACGGCGTGGGTGGCGGTGGCCCACCAGTCGCTGAACGCGATGGTGTCGAACTCGTGCGGAGTCGACTCGGGGGCTGCTTACCAGTACCCGACATGGCTCACCCCCAACGCGTAGCGGGATCGGTGAGGGAGCCACCGGCGCGACTCGCAGAGTTCACTCTGACTTGCGATGACGTCCTTTGAACGGTTTGCGCGAAAACCGATTGCCAGTGTGAGAACGTTTGTGGAACAAGTCAAGATCCAGTCTGGATGAAACATGTTTCAGCGGCGGAATCCCTGCTATTTGGTCCTTGACCCGTGTCACAAACGCTCTCACACTTGGGTCCCGAACATGGGCCAGGCGACGGAGACGACTTTGGCGGCGACGATCCGGCAGGTGGCACGCGCCGCGGGCGTCTCGCCCTCGACGGTGTCGCGGGCGCTGTCGATGCCGGCCCTGGTCAGCCCGGCGACACGCGACCGGGTGCAGCGCGCCGCAGAGCAACTGGCCTACCAGCCGAACCGGGTCGCCCGTGGCCTGGTCACCGGCCGCACCGGCAACCTTGGGCTGATCGTCCCCGATCTCGGCAACCCGTTCTTCTCCGGGATCGTCAAGGGGGTGCAGGCCCGCGCCCAGGGCGCCGGGCATCCCGTGTTCATCGTCGACAGCGACGAGGACCAGGCGCGCGAGGTCGGCCTGGCCCGCAGCCTCGCCAAGCAGGTCGACGGGCTGATCCTGTGCTCGCCGCGGATCGGCGAGGATGTGATCCGCGACCTCGCGAGCGGCAGCGCGGTCGTGCTGCTGAACCGCCGCGTGGGCGACATTCCTGCCATCACCGTCGACAACGCCGACGGGATGCGCCAGGCCATCGCGCACCTCACCGCACTCGGGCACCAACGAATCGGCTACGTCGCCGGCCCCGCTGCGTCCTGGTCGGCCACGGCGCGACTGCGCGGGCTGCGCGCTGCGGCGAGCGCGGCGAACGTCGAACTGGTCGAGGTCGGCAACTTCGCGCCCCGTTTCGAGAGCGGCATCGCTGCCGCCGACCTCGTGCTCGCTGGCCGGCACAGCGCCGTCATCGCCTACAACGACATCGTTGCGCTCGGCCTGCTGAGCCGGTTCAGCGCGCGCGGGGTCGATGTGCCCGGCCGCATCAGTGTCGTCGGCTGCGACGACATCCCGACGGCTAGGATGTCCAGCCCGTCGCTGACCACCGTCGCCCTGCCCAAGGAGCAGGCCGGCCGCGATGCCGTCGACCTGCTGCTGGAGCTGATGGAACCCCATGGCCTGGACGGTGCGATCCACCGCGAGCTGCCGACGCAGCTCATGGTGCGGGGCTCGACAGGGGAAGCGACGCCGGACGTCTGACCGCGTCCGGCCGGTCGATGCCCGCAACGACCAGCCCGCTCACGCTTTGGCAAGTTGTGCAAGGTTTGCAGGATCACGCGTCATGAGGAACCGCTGGTTCGGATCTTCGGCGAGGAGTTCTACGCCGTGATCTGCCCCGATGAGATGGCCGCGGCCTCGAGTGTCAGGCTTCGGTGGCGGCGAGGATCGCGCCCAGGAAGCGGTCGACAGTGGCGAGTTGGCGGTCGGTGAAGCTGTCCATCGTCTCGAATGGGTCGGGTGACGTATCCGCACATGGTGATGCCGCATTACCCACATCCAGAGCACCGGCCGAACGCGCGGCATCATTCACGGACGGGCAGATCGGTCAACCGATCGTGGCACCTAGGCTGCGCATTGTGTCGCGGACGTCCTTGGTGTTCAGCCTGTGCATTGATACCCAGCGGCCATGGCGCGACGTTCGGGCGATCGGCGCCGCAGCCGACGCCCAGTGGCATTGCCTCTATGTGCCCGATCACTTCATGCCGCACGATGCCCGGGATCGTCCACGTGGGGGCCCGTTCCTCGAGGCTTGGAGCTGCCTCACGGCTCTCGCAATGCTGGCCCAGAAGGTGCGGGTCGGCACGCTCGTGCTTGGCAACACCTATCGCCACCCGGCCGTCGTTGCGAATATGGCCGCCACGCTCGACCAGCTAAGCGCCGGTCGCGTCACGCTCGGCGTCGGGGCCGGGTGGCAGGTAAATGAACACCGCGCCTACGGCATCGCGTTCCCCGATGTACGCGAACGGCTCGACCGCTTTGAGGAGGCCTGCGCGATTATCCGTGCGCTCACCCGGGGTACGCCGGCGACTTATGAGGGCACTTACTACGCGCTGCGCAACGCGCCCTGCGAGCCCGTACCGGTTCAACCGGCGCTGCCCATCCTCGTCGGCGGGGGCGGTGAGCGACGCACATTGGCGATCGCGGCTCGCTACAGCGACGCGTGGCACACCTGGGCGACCAGCTCGGAGTTTCGCCGCAAATCGCAGCTCCTTGATCGACACTGTGAGGTGACCGGCCGGAACCCCGCCGACATCCGGCGCCTGTCCGGAGCAGTGGTCACGATCGTCCCCGCATCCCGTCGACCTGTAGCCCAGGTCGAGGGGACGCTCGCCGGAACCGCAGCAGATCTCGCAGAAGCTCTCGACGAATACCACCAGGCGGGCGTCGAGGAGTTCATAGTCCGTGACGACGCGAGGATCCCAGCCGCGGCGACGAATGATCTCCTGCTTCAGTTTCAGCAGGAGGTTGTGCGACTCCTCCACTAGGCGATCACGAACCGCCGGGACCGGCGTGCATAGGGAGCCCGACCTTCGTCGCGAGCATGATGTCTGCCCGGCGGGTGTATCGCTTGATCGCCGGGCCGACGACCTCTTCGGACGCGCCGTAGCAGCAGACGTTTGCGTGTGCCACGGGGCGGTGCGGCTGACTGCCCCGTCAGGCCGGGTACGCAAAGTTGGCGCGCGCGGTACGCAAGGCGTCGGCCCACCAGGCGAGCTGGTCGAGCATGGCCTTGGCGTATATGGGTGCCTCGGCGTCCAGTGGCTGGCCGTCCTCCCATGAGGTGAAGTAACTGGGGAACGACAAGCCGTCCCGGATGGTCACGGCGTGGAGCTCGGTGAGGACGTTTTCCAGGTGGAGCACCGCGTGGCGCCCGCCCGCCGTGCCGCCGTAGCTGACGAAGCCGACGGGCTTGGCCGTCCACTGCGTGAAGTGCCAGTCGATCGCGGCCTTCAGCGGGGCCGGGTAGCCGTGGTTGTACTCCGGCGTCACCAGGATGATCGCGTCCGCACCTTCCAGCGCCGAGGTCAACGGCGCCATACCGGACGGGCGGGGGTAGTTGTCGCCGGCATACTTTGGCGATGCCGCTGGCATCGACAGCGGAATCTCGATGTCAGCGAGGTCGACGACCTCTACATCGAAACCACCGTGCTCGCGCGCGCGGTCGGCCACCCACGAAGCCACGACCGGCCCGAACCGACCCTCGCGGACGCTGCCGATGACGATGATTAGCTTGCTGTATTTGGTCATCCGTCCACGGTGGACGGCCGCAACGAGAAGAACCAGTCCGGCTCCAGGCTGGCCCCGACAGGGCCACGTTCGACGCCAGAGCCCGAGCGCTGCGCGTCGTACAGTGGCAAGTGTGGGTACGCCGTTGGGTGATTTCATCCGAGCCAAGCGGGACAAGACCCGACCGGAATCGATCGGCCTACCCGAACGCGACCGCGCCCGAGCCCCAGGCTTGCGACGCTCTGACCTTGCCGCGCGGGCCCGGATCAGCGTCGAGTACCTCACCCGTATCGAGCAGGGTCGCGACCGCAACCCGTCCACCGCCGTTCTCAACGCCCTGGCCGACGGCTTGAGCCTGGACGCCGCCGAGCGCGAGCACCTGCGCTACCTCGCCAAGATCACCGGTGGGGCCTGCGCTGGGCATCAGCAACCGGCGCCACCTCCGCGTGCCGTCCGGGCTACGGTGCTCAAGACTCTGCGCCTTCTCGAGCCAGGCGTTGCGCTGGTTACCAACCGCCTCGGTGACGTCCTCGCCTACACGACCGGCTTCGAGCTGCTCGTACGCGACGCCGGCCTGCTGGAGAGCGCGGAACCGAACCTGACCCGATACCTGTTCACCGATCCGAGGGCCCGCAGGTTCTTCGCCGACTGGGACCAGGTCGCCGACGAACAGGCTTTCCACCTCTGGCTCGGCCCGTCGGCCGAGAACGCCGAGTGGTTCAAGACAGAGCTCGCCCCCATCGCCGGGCCCGAGTTCACCCGGCGCCTGAGCCACCACATGCCACCGCCACGCGTCCCCTTACGGCTCAACCACCCGACAGCCGGAAAACTCCGCTGGCAGCGGGAGACACTCGAACTGCCCAACCCGGACGCGCAGCAGGTCGTCGTCTTCCTTCCCGCCGACGATGCCACATCGCACGCCATGGAACGGCTCCGCGGCCAGCCCTACAGCGGGCTGCGCGCTGTGACCTGACGGGATGCCGCATACGAGCAAAGTCGGCCGGTGGTCATTCGGTGCCGGCGAGGTGCCGGCCGAGAAAGCTAGGAAGCAGCGGGGCGTTCTCGGCACACAGCAACCGCCACGCCGGGTTCGCTCGGCGTAGCGCGTCGAGGTCGTCGAAATTCATCTGGCCGGGCCTCCTGCCGTGGACGCGATCTTGTGTCGACGTGCCGACGATTCCCGGCATGCACGGTGTAGGAGTCGCCCCAGCGGGCAGCGGTTACGACGGTCGCGGGGCCGATCCGGGGTGTTGGGGTCTGCGAAGCTGGACTCGCTCGGTGAAGCGGTTGACCGCCTGGGGGCAGGCCCAGCGGCCGAGCGCGGCGAGGACGGGCGCGGCGACGCGCTGGGCCGGGATGTGTACGCCGCCGAGGAACGCGAACCGGGTGCGGTCGGCGTCCGGCACGGCGGCCATCGCACCAAGCAGGAACCGGCTGCGCATGACGCACCACCCGGGCCGCAGCACGATGTCGAACCGGGCACGCAGCCCGGCGTAGCCGCGGGCGTCTGCCTCCAGGCGCTCGCCGTCGCGTCGGGTGATGCGCACCGATCGGACATCGGGCAGGTAGGCCGGCATCTCCCGCTCCAGGTCAGCGGCAACCGCCCACACCTGCTCGAAGGGCGCGTCGATCGTGGTTTCGGCGACGGCGGCCCCGGGCACCGCGGCCGCGAGCACGCGCAGCCGGCGGATGGCGTCGAGTTCGGCGATCGGCCAGGTCGGCTCGATCATGTCTGCCACCTTTCCCGGAAGCTTGCGCGGGCTCGCGACAAGCGCGACTTCACCGTCCCGGCAGGCACCTTGAGCAGTTCAGCGACGCTGCGTTCGTCGAGGCCTTCGAGGTCGCGCAGCATCAGCACCGCGCGGTGTTCGGGAGCGAGTCGGTCCAGGACGTCGTGGATGTCGACACCGAGCATCGGGTCGCCGCGTGCCGGCACGTCGGCGAGTTCGGCGGGACGCTCGCGGGCGGCGCGCTGCGCCACGCGCACCGCCTCGCGGACTGCGATGGCCCGCGCCCAGCCGTACAGCGCATCCGGGTCGCGGAGCCCTTTCAGGCCGCGGAACACCGCGATCAGCGCTTCCTGCGCGGCGTCGGGCGCATCCCGCAGGGCGATCGGCCCGCACCAGCGCCCGATCGCCGGCGTGAGGGCGTCGAGAAGCTCAGCCATGGCCAGCGCGTCGCCGCGCTGTGCGGCGCGGACGCACGCGGCCAGACCCTCGACGTCAGCCACCCGGCACCTCCTCACCTGCCAAGAGGGCGTTGATCGCCGAAAGGTTCCCATCCCGTTCACCACGTCACGCAGGCGAACCGATCGAACAACTGGGCGCTCTTTGCAGGCATGACCACAACATTGCCCCGTGTCACCCATCGTTACGTGCAGGCCAACGGCCTGCGTTTCCACCTCGCCGAAGCCGGCAGCGACGGCCCGCCGGTGCTGCTGCTGCATGGCTACCCGCAGCACTGGTACGCCTGGCGGCACGTCATGGCCGACCTCGCCGCCGACCACCACGTCTACGCTCTCGACCTGCGCGGCGCCGGCGAGTCCGACGCGCCCCGGCGCGGCTACGACACCGGCACCCGCACGGGCGACGCGCTGGCCGTGCTCGACGCACTCGACCTGCCGGCCGTCCACTTGGTCGGGCACCAGTGGGGCGGCTGGCTCGGCTTCCATCTCGCACTGGCCGCGCCGGATCGGTTCCAGACGTTCGTCGCGGTGAATGCCCCGCATCCGTGGCTGCTGCGCCGCAAGCTAGTGCCGCAGGCGTGGCGGTTCTGGTACACAGCGCTGTTGGAGTACCCGGTTCTGGGCGCTTGGATCATCCGCCGCACCGGAGTGCTGCGCTGGCTGCTGCGCCGCGGGCGCCCCGACCTACCCGACACCGACGTCGACATCCTCACTGACACCGCCCGGGAACCAGCCCGCGCCCGCGCCGGCCAACAGCTGCACTGGCAGGTCGTGCTGCGCGACATCCCCCGCCGCGCACGCGGCGGCTACCGCAGCCGCCACCTGGCCGTGCCGACGTTGCTGCTGGCCGGCGCCCGCGACTTTGACCTCTCCCCACGCAGCCTCAGCGGTGCTCCGCGCAACGCCGACCGGCTGACCGTGCACGTCGTCGACGGCGGCCACTACCTGCCCGAGGAACGCCCCGACCTGGTCGCCGCCGCAGTCCGCGACATGACGCACCAGATGTCGGGTGCCTGACCGCTCGGCGGGCAAACGCCTCTGTGCTCCGTCACGGCGCGGCAGCGGGCCGTCTGTCCCATCCATGAAAGGCCGAGTAGTCGCCTGCGGCCCAGGCCTCGCGAAGCCCCGGCTTGCTCAGATCCCAGTCCGGGCGGATCTCGCTCGTTGCCGCGCGCAGGTCACGCCAGAGCTCCTCGACCGACGGGCGACCCCAGAACCAGTAGCCGTTGTAGATGCTGTGAATGACCAGTCCCGGCTTGAGGACGAGCGTGTGAGGGATCATCGGGTCGTGGTCGGGATCGGTGTACTCCTGGATGTCGAGGTCTTTCTGGATCGTGCGCCCCGGGTCGGACAGGAAGGTCCACTGGGCGCCGACCGATAGCCGGAACTCCTGCAGCGTGTGGTGCTCGTCGGTCGAGATCGTGACCATCTGGGTGTAGCCCACCGCGACCTTTGGCTGAAACGCCGCCAGATCAAGGTGTTGCTGATGCTCCTTCGGGCAGTAGTGGCCGCGCGACAGGGTGAGGATCAGCGGGTCGCGACCCTGGAGCTCGCTGAGCGTGCGGACGGTGCCGGTGTGGTCGGGCAGCGCGTAATCAGGAAAGGTGCCGCCGGGCGTGATGTCGGAACGCATGGGATGACCGCCTCTCAAGCGGTGTCGCGGGCACCAACCATAACTACCGAGCACCGTCCACCGGTCTCGTCTGGTGAAGCGCTCGCTCTGCGCGGCTCAGTCGCGAGCCAGCCGGTCACTGACTAAGCGCGCCGATCGGCAACGCGAAGTCGCCACCGAGGCTGCAGACGCCGCTGCCATCCGTTGGGTTATCGGCACGCAGACGAGCTAATCCCCGAGCACTCCGCATGGCGATCGCGTCGGCTCTGTGATAGGGATCGGCAAGGGAGGGACGCGATGCCACTTGATCACGGATATGGCGTTGCAATAGGCACATTCGTCTCGTTCACGCGCGAGGACCCGAACAACTTCGGGCACTGGTACCACGGGAAGCTGCGCATCGCGACACCCGGCGGCGAGTATGAGGCAGCGCTGGACGTCGACACTCCGGCCGGGGTAGGGGTGAGCTACCGCGTCGTCACGGGCCGGCGAACCTCTGACATCGCAGGGTTGGCCGCCTTCGGCGACGGCTTCACGCCGTTGGCATCGACGCCCACGTCCGGTGCGATCGACTACGTGCGCAGCACGATTCTGCGCGACGGCTGGTTGGTCGTGCGGCTTCGATGGATTGTGGCCAGACGCCCCGCCGCGGCGGCCACCGAGCGGTGGGCGCCGACCCTACTCGACAAGGTGCTCGGTCTATTGAGCCGATCGTCCTGGTGGCAGTGGCGATCGTTTCCGTGGATTCCCAGCGACGGCGACAACGCGCTGAACGTCCTTGAGCCACTGGTTCGTAGTGCAGCGCGGATCTACCTGCTCGGCGAGCCGTACACGACCGGGCTCGGCGTGCACAACGTCCACATGAACCAGGGCGACCCGCCCGGCACGCATCAACCTGAGGACGGGATCTGGCAGGACGGCGTCGTGATCGTCCAGTCCGCTGACGGCTCGATCACGATCTGGCAGATCAAGTTCAACACCCAGTCGTTGCACACCGACGAGACCGGACTGCCAGTCTGACCGGTTGATCGACGTCCACGGTCGCGATGCGGTGGCTACCGATGAAGTCGTACGACGGTGGCTGACGCCGCTCGAACAGTCACGACGACCCGGCCCCGGCTGCTCGCGCTTACCGGGGTCCACTGTCCCCGCCAGGGCCCGTTGTTCGCGATCGCCGCACCGCCGAGCGTCGCGGTCTGCGACGACAGGTCCCCCGGCTCACCGGCGTCCAAGGTGATCGACGTTGCGTCGGTCCAGGCGAAGCCGCGCGGCTCTATCGTCACCTGCGCATCCGCGCTGCCGGCGCCGTGCATCTTGTTGATGACGGTGATGTAGAGATCGCGGCCGCCGCCGACCGCGTACGCGGTCAGGTTGACGTCGGACGGCTTGCCCACGCTGACGGGCTTGACCTCCCCGCGCGCCCCGAGGTCGAACGCCTTGATGGCGTAGCCCTTAGGGGCGACCCGGTAGTTCCCGCATCCGGGTGGGCTGCACGAGCCGCCAAGCGGGACGTAGGTTCCGAGCGCCGGGGTGATGGTGTCGGTGTAGATCCACTGCTTGTTGTGGAAGTTCACGCCGTTCACCCCGCGCGCCGCCCACCAGTGCATGTAGTCCAGCGCCCATAGTGCGGACGCGAAGGCGTCGCTGGCTCCCGGAATCCCGGTGAGGTAGTCGTTCGACTCGGTCAGCCGGACCGGCAGGCCGGCCGCCACGGTCGGCGCGACGATCTTCGTGTAGAGCCAGGGGTAGGGCACGTACGCGGTGGTGCTGGAGTCCGCCCCGGTGGGCTGGGTGCCGATATCGGATTGCTCGACCCAGTCGGCGGACAGCATGTTGTCGATCGCCTGCGCGGCGGTGGTAGTGAGGGGACTGCCGCCGACGTAGTAGTGCTGGTAGGCATCCTTGAGGAGCCCAGAACTGCGCTCGTCCTTGGTGAACTGCTCCGTCCACGAAATGCCCGTCGCCATGTCCGGGGTGAACGTCACGTAGGGCAGGCCGCCCCGGGTGCCGTAATTGCCGGTGTCCGGCCCGGAGAACTTCGCGCCGGGCGCTGCCTCGTGCATCGCGGCCGCAAATTTCCGCCACGTGTCGAGGTAGGACGGATAGGCCGTGCCCGGCTCGTTCGGGGTGGTCTCGAAGATCGCCGGATCGCCGACGTGGAACGAATGCCAGTCGGGTTCGTTGCCGATCGAGAACGAACTGACAAGGTGGCGGTAGCGCTGCCAGATGTAGTTTGCCGCCGCTGCGTCGTCCGGCACGAGATCCGGGATGGGCGCGCTGGACGGGTTGAACAAGCGCACGTTGTAGTTCACGTTCACCCCGGCCGCGGCGGCGAATCGGAACAGCTCGTCGACTGCTGTGTAGCCGTCGCTGCCTGTGCCGACGGGGATCTGCTGGTCCACCGTGCCGGCACCGACGCGCACGTTCCTGATCGCGGCGTTGCGGAAGAGCGTGACCAGCTCGCGGTTCGAGGCGCTGAAGAAGTACCCCGGCACATCCGCGTTGCCGGAGTTCAGCGCGCCGCGTTCGAAGCTCAGGCCGGTGAAGTCGCCCGGGATCACCGGTCCGCGGGCCGCGGCGTCCACGACCAGGTCGACCGACTCGGCAGCCGCCGCCGCCGAACCGCCACCGATGTGCAGCAGGTTGGCCGCGCCGGGCAGCATGCTGCCGGCGACGACGATTCCCGCGCCCTGCAGGAACTTCCGGCGCGGAACGCCGCCCGCCGAGCGCGAATGGTTGCCCTCAGTGCTGTCTGACGTGTGCACGCGAACCTCCTTGGGGCCAGTTATCTGACCACTTGTCCGATCGATGCTCCTATGACGGGACCAAGCTCATCCCAGATCGATGACGACGGCAGCGCCCGCCTCAGCCGGTACTACGACGTCGACGCTGTCGCCCGTCACTGTCGCGGGGACGAGGCGGCGCTCGAGGTACGTCCCGGTCCACGCCGCCCGCGCGGTGCGGCCCGGCAGCCGCAGCCGCGTACGCACCTCGCTCGGATGGGTCGACAGCAGCCGGATCGCGAAGTCGTGCCCGCTCCTCGACCGTCCAATGGCGGCGATCCGCACGCCGGGATGATCGACCGTGCAGAAGAGCCCGTCCGGTGGAGCGGTGTCCTGCCCGGATGCGAGCACGGCAACGAGCGGGTCGACGAGCCCGTCCGCGGCCGCGGACGCGAACTGGCGGGGCGGCACGCCGGTCGCGGATGCGATGGCGTACCGGAACGTCATTTCCCCCTGTTGCTGGGCCGGGAAGTTGGTGTCCCAGACGTTGTTCAGCGCCCAGGAGTAGATGGTCGCCGGCTCCTCGCGGTCGAGCTGCAGTGTCGGCGGGAACGGTGCGTAGGGCAGGTGCACATTGCCGAACTGGACGAGCGGAGCCTCAAGCGTCGCCCACGCCACCGCCAGATCGGCGTGCTCGAGCGCGACCCAATGCCGGACGGCCCGCATGTGTTGAGCAGCGCCGGGCACGACCGGGCCATCAGAGGCACCGATACCGCCGCTCACCTCGTACGCCACGGGGCCGGACGGGATGTCGAACGGGAAGCAGAAGAAGCCACCCTCCTTGCCCACGACTGCTTGCTTGTGCAGGCGGTTGGTGATGTCGACCCGGTCAACCCCGCGCGACAGCCGGATGGTCGTGCGAATCCACTCCGTCCCGTCACCCTGCAGGTCGACGACCAGTGTCTCCCCCACCGCGTCCCGCGTCGCGCGAACGACGGTGGCGTGATGACCGACGGTGCGGTCGCCCAGCAGCGACGGGTCGGCGGTCGTGCGGCTGGAGAGGTGGTTGACGTGCGGCGCGGTGGTGTAGCTGTCGTAGAGGTACTGGTTGAACCCGGCGGCAGCGCCCTCGTCGACAAGCTCCCGGCCGGCGACCTTGTCGAAGATCGAGGACACGCAGGCGTCAGCCAGCGAATAGGTCAACCGGTAGCGGTCGTTCTCGACCACCGTTGCGTCGTCGAGTTCAACTTCGCGCTCCGGACCATCACCGGCGACCACGTCGATCCGGGCGAACCCCACGCCGGGGACGTCGCTGGTCACGAACTCCAGGTACCGGCCGATCGGGCGGCGCGGGTTCTCCTGCGGCTCCTCCCGGTGCGGAACGGGCGCACCGTTTCGAGCGTCGACGAGGCGAATCCGCACGTCGAGGGGCACCCGGCTGGAGGGCAGGAAGATCCGCGCGATGTCGGTACGGGCCCGGCTGGCGGCGTTGACCACCACGACGGTGGCGAGAGCGCCGGCCGTGGGAGCGAACGTGTCGCCGAGTCGGCGGGCACCCCCGGCCAGCAGGTCCTGCGCGTCGTCGTGGGCCTGGTGGGCGTACTCGGACTTGCGAGCCCATTGCAGCCCACCGGAATGCCGATGCTCCTCGGCGTCGTCCCACGGGTTGCCGGCTCCCCAGGTGTGCTCGTCGAACAGCGCAAGCTTCTCGTGCACCCGGTCCGTCTCATCTGTCACATCACTTTGCGCGCCGCTTCGCAGGTCGGCAGCCGCATGCAGCGTCTCGGCCGTGGTCACCGCGGCTTGAGCCCGGCGGCTGTAGCCGAGGGCGCGGGCTCCGGAGCCGATCCCGTCGGCCCACCAGTCCGTCCAGTCACCGGTGTAGGTGGGGATACGTCCTTCGAGACGCTGCTCCGCGTCCGCGAAGAACTCGCGGTTCGTGGCCATGCGGAGCCGGGGATAGGCGAATGTGTCGTTCCACTGCCGGACGATCGCGGCCGGCACGAGGCTCGGCGAGGCGTTGTCGGCAAATGCACCCTGGACCCGCAGGTGCAACACGTCGTGGTCGTACGGGCGCTTGGTGATCGGCACGCCGTCGATCAGCTTCGACCATCCCGGGACGATGTGCGCCAGCGGGTAGGGCTGACTTGCCAGTGCCTGCAGGTAGGCGGGCAGGACGGCCACCGCGGTCTCGTAGTCGTCGGCCATCCCGATGATGTTGCCCTCCATGTAGGACAGGCCGTGGGCGCTGTCGGTGAACCACGTCAGCACCCGGTTCCCGCTCGGCGCCGCCCAGTAGAACGGCCGCTCCAGCTCCTGCCCGCCGACGCGGAACGGCACCGACCGGCCCGCCCAGTTGTGCGCTGCCGACAGATAACCGATGTCGGCGTCGGCAAGCGCGTCCACCAGGCCGACCGTCGACCCGGGGACGTCGGTCTGCATGCCGGTGGTGACCGGCACGTCGTACTTGTTGCGCAACATCTCGGTCGTACGCAGGAGCTGGTACAGCTCGTCCGTCGAGCACGCCTCGGTGTGCAGGTTGAACGGCAGCGCCGTCACCTCGACCAGCCCCTCGCGCACGCGGGAGAGGAGGCGGTCTGCGGCATATCTCGATCGTGTGCGCAGCCAGTGAATTAGCGGCCATGAGGCCTCGACGTTCCATCTGAACCGGGCGTCGTCGGGCCAGTCGTCAGTCGCGTCCGTGAGGTCGATGAGGGAGTCGAAGTACGTGTCGTGGTGTCGGGCCACCATGCCCTGCGGGTCGGTGTACCCGACGTCGAGGTGCGAGTGGTGGATGAGGTGCACCGTCCACTTCCGCTGCGGAGTCACGGTGACCTGCCCGGACAAGGTCTCGCCCGCCCCGGCGACCTCCAGCGTGAGTGTCGCCTCCTCTTGCACCTCGGGCACCCGCAGATCCAGGCTGAGCACGCCCCCAGTCATCGCCGCCGGCGCCTCGTCCACGATCGCGCCGTGCGGGTCGCGCAGCGTGAACCGAAGCGAGCCGAGCGCGTCTCCGGCCGATACGTGCAGCCGCACCGTCTGCATCAGCCGCTCCCCAGCACGCCGGAACAACGGCGGACAGGACGCCTCAACTTGCAGGTTGCGGGTGTCGAGCACGCGGGCGGCGACCGAGGCGCGCAGGGTCTCGCGGGTGGCCGGGAGTGAGCGTTGGATCATCTCCCCCATCCAGTGGGCGGACCGCAGCGCATGTGCCTTTGTCATCGAGCTGTTCCTCCTGTGAGCTGCAGGCCTTGCATCATGTATCGCCCGAGCAGCAGGAAGAGCACTACCGTCGGGAGGCTGGCGATCAACGTCGCGGACAGCACGAGTGGCTGGCCGCTACTGGCGTACTGGTTCTGCAAGCCGGCGAGGGTCGGCGCGATCGGCCGGATGCCGTCCGACGTCGACAGCACGAGGCCGAACAGCAGGTCGTTCCAGATCCAGATGAACTGGAACAGGAACAGCACGGCGATCGGCGCCTTGGCCAGCGGCAGGAAGATCCGCCAGAAGATCGTGAAGTCGCTGCCACCGTCGAGCCGTGCCGCTTCCTGTACCTCGGTGGGGACGGTGGCGAAGAAGCTGCGCATGACGAACAGGCAGAACGGGATGGAAATCGCGGTGTAGAAGCAGATCAGCCCGCCCCGCGTGTCGTACAGCCCGGTGTCCTGGTACAGCTTGAAAAGCGGGATGACGTACATCTGCACCGGGAACAACGTCCCGCTGAATACGAGCACGAACCAGAAGAAGCGTCCGCGGACGCGCAGCCGGGTGATCGAGTACGCGCCGAGCGACGCGCACAGAATGGCCAGCGCCGAACCGGACACCGCGTACAGCAGGCTGGCCTCGAAGCCCGACGCGAGGCCAGCCGTCGACCAGGCCTCCCGCAGGTTGTCGAACAGACGCGCCGGGGACTTCGGCAACGCCCACTGCGTCGTGTCGCTGACCGATTCGGGTGTCGACTTCATCGCCGTGGTGACGAGCGTCCACAGCGGCCCGAGCCACAGGGCGCACATCAGCGCAAGGACGATCGTGATCGCCCAGCGCCCAAACCGCGGGCGGCTTGCGGCACGCTCGGACGCGGCCATGTCAGTTCACCTCCGCCCGCGCGAACATGCTGCGGATGTAGGGAACGGAGATGACGAAGACGATCGCGGTCAGCAGCACGGCGACGCTGGCGCCGTAGCCGAAGTCGGAGCTGACGAACGACTCGCGGTACATCGTGACGGCCAACGTCTCGGACGAGCGATACGGCCCGCCCTGGGTCATCACCCAGACGATGTCGAAGACCTTGAAGCTGTTGATCAGCGAGATCGCCACGACGACGACCGTCATTGGCCGCAGGAGCGGAAGCGTCACGTACCGGAACATCTGAAGCGCGTTGGCGCCGTCCATGCGCGCGGCATCGATCGGTTCACGCGGGAGGTGCTGCAGGCCGACGAGGAACAGGATCATCGTCGGGCCCATACCCTGCCAGATGCCGGCGAAGATCATGGCGAACGTGTTGAGCGGCGTCTCGGTCAGCCAGTCATGCTGCAGCGAGCCGAGGTGCGCGAAACGCAGCGCGCTGTTGAGCATTCCCTGTCCGGGTATGTAGATGGCGAACCAGAGCACACCGATTGCCGCGCCGGAGATCGTGTGCGGCAGGTAGATGATGCGCTTGAACAATCCGCCGAGCGGGCTCGCGTTGATCACGATCGCCAGGAGCAGCCCGACGCCCACCTGCAGGAGCATGATGCCCGCGACCCAGTACAGGGTGTTCTCGAACGCCGTGCTGAATGCGGGATCCTTCCTGAACGCGGCGTAGTTGTGCAGCCCGTTGAACGCCGGCGCGTGGATGCCGTCCCAGTTGGTGAAGCTCACCCAGATCGTGTCCAGCGCGGGATAGAGCAGGAAGACGCCCACGAGCGCGACCATCGGCACGAGATACAGATACGGCGTCGCTTTCCGCGCTACGCGCGACCACGATCCCGACTGGCGCCGCGCCGGAGTGTCAGTCCAGGTGCGGGGCAGGACGGCCAGGTCATCGGCCAGGTCATCGACCTTCACGTCGTACTACCCCACGGCCTTCCAGACGCTGTCGGCCTTGGTCTGGATGGCGTTCAGGATCGACGTCGGATCGCCTGGATGCAGCATGAACTTCTGGAACTCGTCGATGGCGGTCTGCACGATGTCGTGTGGCGTCGACTCGTAATAGCGGCCGACCTGCTGGTAGTTACCGGATTTCATGTCCGCGATGATCTGCTGGTCCACGGGCGATGACGGCGGCACGTCGGAGCGCGCGGAGATGAAGCCGGTGAGCTTCACCCACTGCTGCTGGCCCTCCTTCGACATGAACCAGCTGACCGCCTTCTCGGCGTTGCCCTTGTGTCGACCGTGGGTGGCGACGCACAGCGGCCCCGACTCGACGACGATCGTGTTCTGCACGCCTGGCTTGATATTGGGGAGAATGAACGCTCCGTAGTCGACGCCCGGCTTCAAACCGGCGCTGGTCAATGTCGGCTCGTACCAGGTGCCCATCTCGGCCATGGCAGCCTTGCCCTGCTTGAAGGGCGTCGCGAAGTTCGTGCCCCGCGTGCTGAACGTGACCGACGACGGGTCGGTGAAATATCCCGCCTTGATCATTTGCGCCCACAGGTTCATCACGTCGACGACGCCGGGGTCGGTGTACCTCGCCTTGCCGGACGTGACGGCCTGGTAGAGCTCCGGGTCGCTCCCGACGAGCAGCGTCTGGAACCAGAGGAACGACCACACGCCGTCGACGGTCGCGCCGAGCGGCGCGATGCCGTTGCCCTTCAACGTCTCGAGAATGTGCTGCATCTCGTCCCACGTCTTGGGCGGTTGGAGCTGGTACTTGTCGAACAGTTTCGTCGAGTAGAAGACCACCCACGGAGCCATGTAGAGCGGTGCCCCGTACGTCTTGCCGTCGAACGTCATCAGCTTGCGCAAGTCCGCGCTGTAGACGTCGCCCTCCTTGTCCCACTGCGACGTGAGATCAGCGACGAATCCCGCGTCGACGACGTCCTTCATTCCCCAGCTCGACTGCCAGGTGAACATGTCCGGCGCCTTGGATGAGCCGCCGGCAGTCTTGATCGCCGCCTGGTAGACGTCCTCGTCGGAGTACTCGCGCGGCGTCCAACCCACACCGACCGCGCTCTTGGCCTGGTTTCCCTCCGTCTGGAGCCAGGTCTGCCAGGTCGGCTTGTCGTTCGACAACTGGAGGTTCGAGCTGCTTCCGGACCCGCCGCCACACGCGGCCAGCAGCCACGGGAGGCTGACGCTCGCGAGCGCGGCGCCGCCTCCGACCTTGAGAAACGTACGCCGATCGAGGGTGTCCATGCCGTGCTCCTTCAAGTTAGCCGAGCGGACCTTGAGGGCGGCGCCGAATCGAGCACCCGGACCGGACCGGCGACGCCGCGAAGGAAGCCGCCTGCCCCGACCTGCACCGCATCGGATTCGCCCAAGGAGAGCCATGCCGGTCCGCTCGGCACCTTCGTGGTGCAGCGCCCGGGCCGGATGCCTACCTGATCAGGCATTTGCGGAGGTTATCGCTACCACGCTAGCTACACAAGGCTTGGCGGGAATGTCCTTTCGTTTTCAGTCGATATTGCCGAATCGGTGAATGGTTGCGATACCATCACCCGCAGTGTCAACTGGAGGTGCGTTCAGATGAGGGTTGCCCGGCCGTACGAACCGCAGCCCACCTACCAGCCGGTACAGGGAGCGGTTCGCAGCGGCTGGGACCCAGCCTGCGCCGGCCTCGGGCCCGGCACGGTGCTGGCCGTCGACGGTCCCAACGTCCTCGACTGGACGGCGGTCGTCGACGGCATCACCGCCGCGTTGCGCGTGCGGGAGATTCCCGTCGTCGCGGTGGACGTTCGCGAACAGATGGTCTCGTGGGAGCAGGTCGTCAAGCGGACCGCGCCGGTTGACGCACTTGCCGACGATCCCGATTTCGCGACGCTTGCCAGCGGCACGATCACCGATCTCTACGACGAGCCGCCCGCACTGCCGGCAGTTCCGGACGCGGTCGTGATCGCGTTCGGCCCAGGCGCGGCGCTGATCGACTCGCATCAGCTCTGGTACGCCGACCTGCCGAAGCGACACGCGGAGGCGGCCGTCGGTGCAGGCGGGGGAGGCAACCTGGGCCAGCGGCCCGGCGACGGCGCTCCGACCACTCGCCGGCTCTTCTACATCGACTGGCCGCTGCTGGACCGGCACCGCGATGCGGTGATCGAGCGCGTCGACCGGTGGATCGACGTTCGCGACCCGCTGCAGCCGACCTGGCTCGACGGCGCGGACCTGCGACTGACTCTCGGCGACCTGGCCGGCCGACCATTTCGCACCTTGCCGACGTTCAACTCGACGTCGTGGGGCGGGCACTGGGGGCAGGAGCGGCTCGGGCTGGGACGCGACGCGGAGAACACCGCCGTCGGATACGAGCTGATCGCGCCCGAGAGCGGCGTGCTGATCGGCGAGCCGGGCCGCACGGTCGAGATCCCGTTCCAGCTCGTCGTCGCGCTACATCCGGACCGCGTGCTCGGCTCGGACGTGCAGGCCAGCTTTCAGACCTCGTTCCCGATTCGGTTCGACTACCTCGACACCGTGGGCGGCGGCAGCCTGTCCGTGCACTGCCATCCGCGCGAGGCGTACATGCGAGACGTCTTCGGCTGGCCCTACACGCAACACGAGACCTACTACGTCATGGTCGGCGGCGAAGACAACGTCATCTACCTGGGGCTTCGCGAGGACGCTGACCTCGACGAATTCCACCGGCACGCGCACGCCGCCGATGCCGACCAGCAGGCGTTCGACATCGAACGATTCGTGCAAACCCATCCCGCGACGCCACACCAGCTGTTTCTGATCCCGGCCGGTACCCCGCACGGGAGCGGCGAGGGCAATGTGGTGCTAGAAGTCAGCGCCACCCCGTACCTCTACTCGCTGCGCTTCTACGACTGGCTGCGTACGGACGCCGCCGGCAATCAGCGACCGGTCCACGTCGGACATGCATTCCGCAACCTCGATCCGCGGCGCTCCGGCGCCGCGGTTCGGCGCGATCTCGTGCAGGAGCCGCGCATACTCACTCAAGGCGAGGACTGGCGGGAGGAGTCGATCGGTGCGCTGCCGCGGCTGTTCTTCGAGGTTCGGAGGGTGGTCATCGAACCCTCCGGCTGCGCTCGCGCCGACACCGCAGGCCGGTTCCACGTGCTCAATGTCGTCGCGGGCGACGGCGTCATTGTCGAGACTGGCGCCGATCAGCACAGTCTCGTTTACGCTGAGACGCTGGTGATTCCAGCGAGCGTCGGTCCTTACCGGCTCACCGCGCTCGGTACGACTCCCGTGATGGTGGTCAAGGCGCTGGTCCGGTGACGAGCGTGGGGGGTATACGTCGTGACGCCGGAGACCGGCCCGTGAGCAGTCCCACGATGCGCGACGTCGCGTCGCATGCCGGCGTCAGTCCGATGACCGTCTCCCGTGCGCTGCGCGACGACCCACGGGTTTCGGAGGCAACCAAAACGCGGGTACTCGATGCCGTCGACGTATTGGGTTACCGTCGCAACGAGGTCGCGCGAAGCCTCCGCCTCGGCGGTTCCCACCGCCTGCTCGGGCTGATCGTCACCAACCTCGCCAACCCCTTCTACTCCCAGCTCGCGCTCGGGGTGGAAGCCGTCGCCGCCGAGAACGGCATGCGAGTCATCCTCGGCAACTCCGGCGAGGACGCGCGGCGAGAAGACGAGCTTGCACACGACTTCGCCGCGCGCCGGCTCGACGGGATCATCGTCGTGCCTTCCGGTAACCACCACGGGCACCTTGATCCGGTCAAGCTCGGTGGCGTGCCGGTCGTCCTGACCGCCAGCCCCGGCGCGAAGATCGGCGTCGACTCGGTGCTGCTCGACGACTTCGGTGGAACCTGGGCGGCCGTCGTCAAGCTCATCGAACGCGGCCACACCCGCATCGGGTTTCTCGGCCCCGCCGCGTCGACATGGACCGGATCGGAGCGGTACCGCGGGTTCTGTGCCGCGCTCGAGGAAGCAGGCCTGTCGGTCGAGGATCGGTTCGTGTCGCGCAACCACCTCGACGTCTCGAGCGCCGAGCGGGCCGCGGCGACGTTGCTCGACCAGCGTGACCCGCCGACGGCGTTGTTCGCGGCGAACAACCGGAACACGATCGGCGCGTATCGCGCCATCCGCAAATACCACGCCGCCGTCAGCCTTGCCGGCTTCGACGACTTCGAGCTCGCCGACATGCTCGCGCTGCCGCTGATCGTGGTGAGGTACGACCCGCGCGAACTCGGCCGCCAAGCGGCCACCCTGCTCTGCGAGCGGATCGAAGACCCGCAGCGCAGCGAGGCGACGGCGCCGCGGCAGGTCCTCGTCTCGACCAGCGTGGTCGAGTACGGCGTCGAATTGACTGCCTGACCGCGGCTCAAAAGCAGACGCGTGAATCTCAGCAGATTCCGTTAGAGCATTTCCGTCAAGTCTTCGACGGCATTCCGGCGCAGCACCATCCGGGCCGGAACGACCGTGGCAACCAGGCCCAACGCGGTAGCCCCGGCCAGGATCACGGCGTACGTGGCGAAGACGATGCTCGGCGTATCGGATCCGACCATTCCGGCACTGAAGGCGGCCAAGGTGAGCCAGGCCGCGCCGGTGCCCAGCGCCATGGCGACCAGGACGATCAGCGCCAGTTCCCAACGCAGGGTGCGAAGAACCTGGCGCACGGTGGCGCCGACCATGCGCATCAGCCGCATCTCACGGGACCGCGCGCCGGTCGCCATCGCCAAGGTGTTGATCACTGCGATCGCGGTGAACGCGATGATCAGCCCCATGAAAACCAGGTTGACCTCGGCGTTGGTCTGGCGCTGGGCGGCCTGGACTCTGTCGTAGCCGGACCGACCCAGCACGGTGAGCCCCGGAAAACCCGCGAGCTGCGCGCGGAGCTGGTCCCTGGTCACCGCACCCTTGATCAGCACCGTCTTGGCCAGCGGATCGTCCACGTGGCCGACGATGTCGTCATGGGCCACCAATGTGTCGCCGAAGCCGAGACCGCGGGAGTAGGTCGCCACCAGAAGGAGGTTGGCTTTGACCCCGTCGCCGAGGGTGACCGGCACGGTGTCGCCGATCTTGTGCCCGTGTGCGGCGAGGGCGCTCATGGCGATCGTGCCGGGGCCGAGCTGGGCCAGTGATCCGGACTTCACGCCGGGATCGAGCACCTGGGCGAGACCGGTCGGAGTCATGCCCTGGGCCGAGTGTTTGTCCTTGCCGACCCAGATCGTCGTCTGCAGAACCTCGGTGACGGTGCGCACTCCGGGGACCGCGCGCAACGCCTGGGCCGCGGAGCCAGGCACGCCGGAACTACCCGACGCAATAAGGTAATCGGCCTTCATGCCCTGCTTGGTCTGCGCTCGCGCCGCATCGTTCATCGTGGTGGGGACGAAGAGGATGGTGGTCGCCATCGCAATGAGCAGGGCCAGCGGCGTGATCACCGACGCGGCCCGGCGGCTGTTGGCCCGCAGGTTGTGGCTCGCGAGGAAACCGCCCACCGGGAACGCCCGCATCAGCACGCCCAGCAGCGTCACGGCGCCGCGGGCGAGGAACGGGCCGAGCAGCGCCACGGCAATCATCCACAGCAGCACGCTGAGATAGGTCACGGGCATTGCGGCCGGCTCGGTATGCAGCTCACTGAGGATCACGGTGCCGATCACCGCCAGCGCGGTGAAGATCAGGCCCACCGACACCCGTACGAAGCCCACCGTCCGGCGCTCGACAGCCGCCTCGGCAAGAGCTTCGGCCGGCCGGATCCGCGCGGTGCGGTGTGCGGTCACCCGCGCGGCAACCCACGCAGCGCCCACAGTTGCCATCATCGCGGCGATGATCGGGAACGGGCTACGGGCCAACTGCAGCGTGTCGGGGATCGCGCCGAGCGAAACGAACTTGGCGCGGATCATCCTCGCCAGCGGGACGCCGAGAAGCGCCCCGGGGATGCCCGCGGCCAGGCCGAGTAACAGCGCTTCGCGGCTGATCATCCGCCGTACCTGACGGGGCGTGGCGCCGACCGCGCGCAGCAGCGCGAGTTCGCGGCGGCGTTGCTGGATTGACAGAGCGAAAGTGCCGACCACCACGAGCACCGCCACGATCAGCGACGTGCCACCGATGGCACCGCCCATACTGGTCAGCTTGGTGCGGGCGGCAGCGGCGTCGACGAACTCGACCGATCCGCGGTCGCCACCCGTCGAGACGATTGCGCCGGTGCCCGCGACCGCGGTTCTGGCCTCGGCGGCGGTAACGCCGAACACCCCGTAGGCCGCGACGAACCCGTCGTGGCCGGCGAGCCGCCGTGCCTCGTCCGCGTCGAAGAACACCGCCGACTGCTGGTCCACCGTCGCGTCCGATCGCGCGATGCCGACGACGCGGTAGGACTTCGGCGAGGACGTGGACTGAATGACGATCTGGTCGCCAACCTTGACGCCGGCCCGGCCGGCCAACCCGACGTCGAGCACCACATCGCTGACCCGTCTCGGCGGCGTGCCGGCCATCAGGCGGTAAGGAGTCAGCACGGCCGACGACCAGCCGTGCCCCCAAGACGGCTTGCCATGCATGCCGGAAAGCGCCGTGCCGTTTCGTTCGACGACGTTGGCGGGAAAGGTCAGGTCGGGAACGACGTCCGCTCCCGGCAGCCTAGCGAGCTGCTCGCCGACGGAGGAGGACAGCCAGGCGCGTTCACTGAGTGCCTTGGACTTCGTCTTGGTCTTGCCCTTCTTCTCCTTTTTCTTGACCCAATGGATCTGCTGGTCGGCGCTCACCACGACCGGCGTCCCGGAGTACCGCTCCGCGGGGATCGCTCCGCGGATACCGGTCTCCAGCAGCACCCCGCTCGCGCAGACGATCACCGCGGCGAAGAACAACGCGACGAGGGCGCCGACTGCGGATCCTTTTCGCAACCTCAGAGAGGACAACGCGAGTCCGAACATCAGGACCGGCCTCCGAGATGCGTCATCCGTTCTGCGATCTGGTCGGCGGACAAGCTTGATGCAACCTCCGCGGTGCGGCCGTCGACCAGGAACAACACGGAGTCCGCGTAGGAGGCAGCTATCGGGTCGTGCGTGACCATCACGATGGTCTGGCGAACCGTGTCCACTGTGTGTCGCAGCAACGTGAGGATCTCTCGGGCGGTCACGGTATCCAGCGCACCGGTCGGCTCGTCGGCGAACACGACCTCCGGCCGGGTGATCAGCGCGCGCGCAATGGCCACGCGCTGCTGCTGGCCGCCGGACAACTGCGAGGGCAGGTGCCTGGCGCGCTCGGCCAGCCCGACCCTGGCAAGGGTATCGGCCAGATGGGCCCGGTCGGTGCGGCGCCCGGCCAACCGCAACGGCAGGGTGACGTTGTGGCGCACGTTCAGCGCGGCCATCAGGTTGAAGTTCTGAAAGACGAACCCGATCCGTTCGCGGCGCAGTACGGTCAGTTGGGTCTCGGACAGCGTGGACAGGTCGGCGCCGATCGCGCCCAGGTGCACTGATCCCGACGTTGGCCGGTCCAGCCCGGCGGCGCAGTGCAGGAAAGTGCTCTTTCCGGATCCGGACGGTCCCATCACCGCGGTAAATGTGCCGGGACGGATGGAGACGGAAACGCCGTTGAGAGCGGCTACCGCTCCGTCACCTCTGCCGTAGATCTTGGTCACCGAGTCCAACCGGACAGCAGGTCCGCTGGGAGCCGAGACATGGTGCGGTCTCGACCTCATCGTTTTCTCTTCCCGCTCGAGTGGTTCGACATCAGCGGCTCGGACGGCGGAGTTTGTTTGCGATCACCCCCGCGACGCTAGGGTCCGGTGCGGAATCCGCGACAGGGAGCTAAGTCCAACACCCTGGTGGAGTTAACTCCACCAAGCCCGCGGTGACGGTGCTTGTCGCGATCGGCCGGCGGCTGTTCGGACGCTCCGCCAGACCCGGAGCCAGCGCAGCGCTGACGTCTAGCGGCTCGTCGCCTTCTTGTATCGAGATACCGAGAGCGGAACGAATACCGCGATGATCAACGCGATCCACAACAGTGTGTAAGGAATGGGGTGTTCCAACGACCAGTAGTCGCCCGCCTTCGCGCCGAGGCCGTTGCCGAACAGGTCCCGGCACGCCTGCGTCAGCGACGAGACCGGGTTCCAGTTGGCGATCGTCTTCAACGGCTCGGGAAAGTTGTTGGTGGGCACGAACGTGTTCGCGATGAACGTCAGCGGGAAGATCACCATGAACGCTGCGTTGTTGACGACCTCGACGCTCGGAACCATCAGCCCGACCCACGCCATGATCCACGAGATCGCGTAGGCGAACAGCAGCAACAGCAGGAATCCGCCGATCGCCTCGAGTATCGAGGACCGGATGCGCCACCCCACCGCGTAACCCGTGAGCGACATGATGAAGATGACCAGGACGTTGTTGACAACATCGCTGCCGGTGCGCCCGATCAGCACGGCGGCACGCGACATGGGCAACGAGCGGAACCGGTCGATGATGCCCTTCTGCATGTCGTCAGCCAGGCCTGCGCCCGTTGTCGTCGACACGAAGATCACCGTCTGCGCGAAGATGCCCGGGATCAGGAACTCGCGATAGCTGGTGCCAGGAACGTTGATCGCGCTGCCGAAGACATACGCGAACAGCAGGATGAACATGATCGGCGAGATCGTGGAGAAGACCAGCAGGTCGGGCACCCGCTTGATCTTGATCAGGTTGCGCTTGGTGATCGTCACGCCATCTGTGAACGTCTTCGTCGCACTCATCGCATTACCACCTCCCTCGTCGTCTCGTCGGTGTCCGTCTCCTCCGACGGGCGACCCGTCAAGGTCAGGAAGACGTCGTCCAGGGTCGGTCGCCGCAATGCGACGTCAGACAGCTTGATGTTCTCGGCATCCAGACGCCGCAAGGTCTCCATCAGGACGCTGGCGCCGTCGGTGACCGGAGCGGTGAGATGTCGGGACCGGTCGTCCACCTCGACGGCGCCGTCGATGAGGCCACTGAGCACGGCGTGGGCCGTGCCCAGATCGTCGACGGACGAGAGCACGATCTCGATGCGTTCGCCGCCGACCTGGGCCTTCAGCTCGTCCGCGGTGCCGTGTGCGATTGCCTTGCCGTGGTCGATTACCAGGATGTTGTTGGCCAGCTGGTCGGCCTCCTCCAGGTACTGGGTGGTAAGTAGCAATGTCGTGCCGCCCTTGACCATCTCGATGATCACGTCCCACATGTCGGTGCGGCTGCGTGGGTCCAGACCCGTCGTCGGCTCGTCCAGGAACAGCACCGGCGGATGCGCAACCAGCGCGCCGGCGAGGTCGAGCCTGCGACGCATGCCGCCGGAGTAGGTCTTGACGGGGCGATCGCCAGAATCGGCCAGGCTGAACTGTTCCAACAGCTCACGTGCACGTTCCTTGGACTTTCGGCGACCCAAGCCGTACAGCCGGCCGACCATGTCGAGGTTCTCGTATCCGGTCAGGTATTCGTCGACAGCTGCGTACTGGCCGGACAGTCCGAGCTGCGCCCGTACCTTGTCGGGCTCCTTGGCCACGTCGAGGCCCGCCACGGTAGCCGTGCCCGCGTCGGGTTCGATGAGGGTCGTCAGAATCCGCACCGCCGTCGTCTTACCGGCGCCGTTGGGCCCCAGCAGGCCGAGAATTGTCCCCTCGGGAACGGCGAGGTCGAGCCCGTCCAGAGCGCGTATCTTGCCGTAGGTCTTGACGAGTCCGCTTGCGCGGATCACATCGGCCATCAGGTCTGCTCCTCGTGTGTCGCGAGCGAGAATGTCTGCGTCGATCCGTCGATCGTGTGATGGCTGCGCGTCACCGGATTCGGATTATTCGGTGGGGTGGACGATGGTCGGCTCCGTATTTCGTCGGTCGGGATCGCGTTCCAACGCTACGAGACTGAGTTCACCCACGTCGCCGCCTACGCCGAGGTCGCGGTCGACGCAGCCAGCGGCGAGATCCGGGTGCGTCGGGTGGTCGTCGCACACGACTGCGGGCTGATCATCAACCCGGACGGCCTGCGCAACCAGATCGAGGGCAACGTGATCCAGGGCGTCAGCCGCGCATTGAAGGAGGAGGTGCAGTTCGACGAACGCGGTGTGACCAGCGTGGTGTGGGAGCAGAGCGAGTTCCACCCCACGCCGCAGTACTCGGTCCTGCGGTTCAGCGAGGTGCCCGCCATCGAGGTCATCCTCATCGACCATCCGGACCAACCGGCATGGGGGGCCGGCGAGCCCACCATCGGCATCATTCCCGCGGCGATCGGAAACGCCGTGTTCGCCGCTGCAGGTGTACGCATCCGAACCCTGCCGATGACCCCGGCCCGGGTACTCGACGCGCTGCAGAACGGGTAGCGACAGAGACCCGGCTATCTGAACGGCTGCGGCGTAGCGACCGGCTGACCCACTCTCGACTTACGATCCAGCCACCCGAGGAAGACTCGTCTATCGCCCTGCCTTTCGCGCTATGGACGCGCACTGACGTGCTCGCCGCCCAAGCCGATAAGTCGCGTGTACTCGTCAGGCGGGGTGACGATCACGCTCGACCAGTCGCCTGGTTCTACGAACGAGTGAGGACGTGTCTACGGGACACGAATCGATGCTGACAAAGCGGAAAGCCGCATCCCCGTCGAGTCTGTAGATGGCCACCCGGCCCTCGTCGAGCCGCAAGGCGATCTCGTTTATGTGAGCTTCCAAATCGAGTTCGCACAGTTCCCCGGTAAACGGCCCGTCTACCGCGACGTACTGGTGGCTCATCGCTCTGCGTCCTTTCAATCCCTGTCCCGCGTCATCGGGGGGATCTACTCGATCAAGTACCCACCTAGCGATATCGGCCGCGACGCGGCGCGCTTGAGGTCTCTCGGCTCGATCACGTCACGAGCCGATGCGGGGCAGCGGCAGGCACCGCGCGGTCGCGTGACGTCCCCGGAAGCTTTCACCCCCGCGACGGTCACGTGCGGGCTCCGGCTCGGAGATCGGCGGGAGGTTCGGGGTGATCACCTGCGGGTCCTGCACCGCAGAGGGTGCAATAGGCGCAGGTGATCACTGCGGGCGGCGCACGCCGGTGACCACTGCGGGGCGGCGCCCACGCCGCCTTGATCGTCTCTGCTGAATGGGTCACTGGTCACTGATCGCAGTTGCGGCAGAGATGATCAAGATGGAGACGCCATGAAGCGCCGCCCCACTCCGTAGACGCCGCGCGCTTGCACACACGTCGATGCCAGAAAGCCCAAGAATTAAGGACTTTCGTCCTCATCTGCCGGGGCTGCGCGCTGCGTAGCCTCGGTGATGGATACCGCCTGCACGGCGCAGCGGTCCCCGCAGGATGCACAGATTGTGGAGGTCAACGATGCCCGACACCGATCCCCTAGACCCGTGGCGTGGCTTTTCCGCCGGTGGTTTTCGGGACCAGATCGCAGTTCGGGACTTCATCCAGGACAACTACCACCCCTATGGCGGCGACGCCTCCTTTCTTGCCGGTCCGACCGAGCGCACGACGGCACTGTGGAACAAGCTGGCTGCGATGTTCCCGGTCGAGCGCGAGCGTGGCATCTATGACGTGGATACATCGACTCCCGCATCGATCACCGCCCATGCAGCCGGCTACATCGATCGGGATCGGGAACTGATCGTCGGGCTGCAGACCGATGCCCCGCTACGACGGGCGATCATGCCCAACGGCGGATGGCGGATGGTCGAGGCGGGCCTGCGCGCCTACGGATACGAACCTGACCCGGCCGTCGCCACGATCTATACCAAGTACCGCAAGACCCACAACGACGGCGTGTTCGACGCCTACACGCCCGGCATCCTCGCTGCCCGCAGATCGCACGTCATCACCGGGCTTCCGGACGCATACGGCCGCGGCCGGATCATCGGCGACTACCGGCGCGTCGCCCTCTACGGTGTCGACCGGCTGATCGCCGCGAAGACGACGGACAGGAACGACACCGCGTCGCAGGCCTCCACCGAAGACGTGATCCGCAGCCGCGAGGAACTGTCCGAGCAGATACGTGCCCTGCACGAGCTGAAGGAGATGGCCGCCTCCTACGGATACGACATCTCCCAGCCCGCAGCCACCGCCCGCGAGGCAGTCCAGTGGCTGTACTTCGCCTACCTGGCCGCCGTAAAGGAGCAGAACGGTGCCGCGATGTCGCTCGGTCGCACCTCGACGTTCCTCGACATCTACATCGATCGCGATCTCGCCGAGGGTCGCATCGACGAGAGCGAAGCCCAGGAACTCGTCGACGACTTCGTCATCAAACTGCGGATCGTTCGATTCCTGCGCACTCCCGAGTACGACGAGCTCTTCTCCGGCGACCCCACCTGGGTCACCGAGTCGATCGGCGGCATGGGCTGCGACGGGCGCACGCTGGTCACCCGAACCAGCTTTCGCTACCTGCAAACCCTCTACAACCTCGGTCCGGCACCCGAACCGAACCTGACCGTGTTCTGGTCGCCGGCGCTGCCCAGCGGGTTCAAGCAATTCTGCGCGCAGGTATCCGTCGACACGAGCGCGATCCAGTACGAGTCCGACGAGCTGATGCGCCCGATCACCGGCGACGACACCGCCATCGCGTGCTGCGTGTCGGCCATGGAGGTCGGCAAGCAGATGCAGTTCTTCGGCGCCCGCGTCAATCTGGCCAAGACGCTGCTGTACGCCGTCAACGGCGGCCGCGACGAGATCAGCGGCGCGCAGGTCGGCCCCGTGCTCCCCCCGCTGACCGGTGACGTTCTCGACTACGCCACGGTCGAATCGCGGCTCGACACGATGATGGGCTGGCTGGCCAGCACTTACGTCAACGCGCTCAACGTCATCCACTACATGCACGACCGCTACGCCTACGAGCGGCTCGAGATGGCACTGCACGACACCGACGTACAACGCACGATGGCCTGCGGTATCGCCGGGCTGTCCGTCGCCGCCGACTCGCTGTCGGCCATTCGCCATGCGACGGTGCACCCGGTCCGTGACGAGACCGGCCTGGTCGTCGACTACCGCGTCGAGGGCAGCTACCCGACGTACGGCAACAACGACGACCGCGCCGACGACCTGGCCGTCTGGCTGGTCGAGAAGTTCATGCAGAAGTGCCGCCAGCACCCCACCTACCGCGATGCCACGCACACCCAGTCGGTGCTGACGATCACCTCCAACGTCGTGTACGGACGCCACACCGGTAACACCCCGGACGGGCGCCGCGCCGGGCAGCCATTCGCGCCGGGCGCCAACCCGATGAACGGCCGCGACCGGCACGGCATGGTCGCCGCCGCGCTGTCCGTTGCGAAACTGCCCTACGAGCACGCCCGGGACGGGATATCGCTTACCACCACAGTCACTCCTGCCGGGCTCGGGCGAACGCCGGGCGAGCAGGCCGGCAACCTGGCCGGCGTCCTGGACGGGTACATGGCCAGCGAAGGCTTCCACCTGAACGTCAATGTGCTCGATCGCGCCACCCTCGAAGATGCGATGGATCATCCCGAGCGCTACCCGCAGCTGACGATCCGGGTCTCGGGTTACGCGGTGAACTTCGTGCGGCTCACCCGCGAGCAGCAACTCGACGTCATCGGCCGGACCTTCCATGCTTCCCTCTGACGACGGCGCGACCCTGCTCGTCGAGCCCCTGTGCACGCCGCCGAAGCCGGACGTCGGCGCGTCCCCGGTCGGTTCGCTGCATTCGTGGGACGTCGTTACCGGCACGGACGGACCGGGAACCCGCTTCGTGGTGTTCCTCGCCGGGTGCCCGCTGCGCTGCCTTTACTGCCACAACCCCGACACGCAAAGCCGACGAGCCGGCCGCAAGGTCACGGTCGACGAACTGTTCGCTCGCGTCGAGGGATTCCACCGGTTCATCGAGGCGTCCGGCGGCGGAGTCACCGTCTCGGGCGGCGAACCGCTTGTGCAGCGGCGCTTCGTCGAAGCGTTCCTCCTGCGATGCAAGGCGGCCGGCCTGCACACCGCGCTGGACACCTCGGGATTTCTCGGCGGGCGCACCAGTGACGCGCTGCTCGACGCGACCGACCTGGTGCTGCTCGACATCAAGTCCGCAGACCCGGCCACGTACCGGCGGGTCACCGGCCGGTCGCTGGCCCCGACCGTCGAGTTCGCGCGCCGCCTCGCCGCGCGCCACGTCCGCACGTGGGTCCGGTTCGTGCTCGTCCCCGGGCTGACCGACGACCCGGCCAACGTCGCCGGCGTTGCCGACATCGTCGCGGGCCTCGACAACGTCGAACGGGTCGAGATCCTCGGTTACCACCGTCTCGGCATGACCAAGTACGCCGAGCTCGGCCTGCGCTACCCGCTCGAGGGCGTGCAACCACCCACCGACGAACAGCTTGCCGCCGCGGCAGCGCCGTTCACTGCACGGGGCCTGAACGTCCTGACCGTCTGAGCACCGTCACGACGGCTGGTGCATCGCACGGTATTCGACCGGCGAGATGCCGTACGCCGACTTGAACGCCCGGCTGAAGTGGGCCGGGTTGGGCAGCCCGTGGCTCGCCGCGATCGCGCTCACCGGACGTTCTGACGAGGCCGGATCCAGCAGTGCCCGGCGGCACTGTTCGAGCCGGCGACGGCGGATCCAGCCGGCGACGCTCTCACCGCGCGTCTCGAAGAGCTTGTACAGGTAGCGAACGGAGATGTGGTGCGCGGCCGCAACCGCACGTGGCGACAGGAACGGGTCGGCGAGGTGCTCCTCGATGAACGCGTGAATCCGCATCAGGAGAACCTGGTGGCCTCCGCCCGCCCGATCTGCGCCCAGCCGCCCGATGAGCGACGCGGCTAGCAGGTCGAGCGCGGCCGTGCCGACGCGAATGCCTTCCGCACCGCTGTAGTCACCGAGCTGCGTGGCCAGCAGCCCGGCGAGCGCGGAGAACAGCGCTCCCGGTCCGGTGTCGCCCGCGATCCGCACCGCGGTCAGGCGAGCGGCGTCGTCTGGGTGTACCGGCAGTAACGTGCGCGGGAACGTCAGGACGACGAACCGCTGCGCGGACGCCGCCCAGCGGGCCGGGCGCGACATGTCGACGAGCGCGAAGTCGCCAGGACGCAGGTGAGCCACGCGGCCGTCCTGCTCGATGACGATCTGCCCGCGTTGGACGAGTTGAACCCGGTAGGACTCGTCGCCCGCCCGCCGCAGGATGCTGCTCGACCGAACCCCTTCGCACGCCACGGATCCGTCCACCCCGCTGGTAGTCATCTCGGCGAGCCGGACCCCGCCGACATCGCCGACGAGCAACTGCTGCGGTGTGCCCGCCGGCCGCAGGAGAGCTGGTCCGAACGTGTCGTGTGACGCCTGCCGCCAGTAGTCGACGAACGAGCGGTGTGGCACATCAGCGGCTCGATACACCGTGGTCATCTGCCCACTCTCGAACAGCCCGGCGGAGCCGAGCAAGTCCTTTGCCAGCCGGACACTTCACTGCGTGGCGGTGTCGCGAAGTGCCCTGAGCAAACCGTCGAGCGCCGGCTGACCGAGCGAAGTCTCGCGCACGGCAGCGTGGATCGAGCGGACCGGCTGGGGCTTGCGCACCTTGCGCACGACGACGGCCGGGTGGCGGTTGGCCAGCCCCATGTCCGGGATCAGGCTGATGCCGAGACCGGCGGCGACGAATCCCTGCGCGGTCGCGTAGTCCTCGCTCTGCACCACGAAGTTCGGGCAGAAGCCCGCCGCGGCGCAGGCTTCGAGCACGGCGTCGAGGCAGGGGCCCGGCCATTCACTGCCGACCCATGGCTCGTCGGCGAGATCGGTCAGGTCGATGACCCGTTTCGACGCGAGCCGGTGACCTTTCGGCAGCACGGCGCGGAACGGGTCGTCGACCAGGTGGACGAGGCGGATGCCCGCGTGGACGCGATCACGCGCCCGCACCACGATCGCGAGATCGGCCCGGCCGTGCTCCACCTCGGGCAGCGGGTCATCGGGATCGATCAGCTTGAGATCGACCTGCACACCGGGGTGCTCGCGGCGAAGCCGGGCCAGCGCGGGTGCCATCAGGATCGCGCCCGCGGTGGCGAAGTAGCGCACGGCGAGGCGGCCCGTGCGCCCGGCGCGCAGATCGGCCAGCGCCGTCTCGGCTTCGGCCACCTGCTTGCCGATGATGGCCGCGTGCTCGGTGAGCAACCGGCCGGCCGCCGTGGGGCGCACACCCCGCCCGACGCGTTCGAGCAGTGCGATGCCGGCCTGCTTTTCCAAGGCGGCCACCTGCTGGCTGACCGCGGACGGCGTGTAGCCCAGATTCGCCGCCGCGGCGGTGACCGATCCGCTGCTGACCACTGCACCGAGGACCTGCATGCGCCGCACATCAAGCATGTAGCGAATTTTAACGGTGCCTGCAGAACATTTCACTTGTCCTGTCGGGTTTCGCTCAGGCAGCGTTGATGGCCGAGCGCGCGGACCAGCCCGCGTTTGACGCAAGCGCCAACCCGATGAACGGACCATGCAGCCCAACTCGCCCTGGCGGATCGCTGACTTCCGCACGCTGTTCGCTGCGACGACGATCAGCCAGCTCGGTACCAACATCGGCTACGTCGCCGTCCCGCTCATCGCGGTCTCCGCTCTGGACGCGAGCCCCGGGCAGGTCGGGGCACTTGCGACCCTGAGCACCGTCGCCTTCCTGCTCATCGGCCTTCCCGCCGGGGCGTGGGTGGACCGGATGCGCCAGCGCCGGGTGCTGATCGCCGCCGATCTGGCTCGCGCGGTGCTGCTCGGGTCCGTCCCGCTCGCCTGGTGGCTCGGCATCCTCACCCTCGGCCAGCTCTACGCGGTCGTCCTGCTCAATGGCGCGGCCACGGTCTTCTTCGACATCGGCTCGCAGAGCGTGCTGCCGCAACTGGTCGGCCGAGACTCCCTCGTCCAGGCGAACGGTGCGGTGGTCAGCCTGATAGCTGCCGGCAATGTGGCCGGACGAGGTGCGGGCGGCGGCCTGGCCCAGTTGCTCAGCGCGCCGGTGGCCGTCGTGTGCGCGGCCGTGAGCTACCTGGGATCGGCCTTCCGCCTCACCGCGATTCGCCGCCGGGACGCGCCCCCGGCCGGGCAACCGGCCCGGCTGATGGCGCAGATCGGCGACGGACTGCGCCACGTCTACGGCAACGGGGAACTGCGCGCGCTCGCACTGACCGCGGCACTCACCAACCTCGGCGCGCAGATGATCAACACGATGCTGCCGGTGCTGTTCGTCCGCGAACTCGCACTCCCGGCCGGCGCGCTGGGATTGTTCTGGGCCGCGGGCGGAGTCGGCCTGCTGCTTGGCGCCCGCTGTGCGCGTCCCGTCGCGCGGCGTCTCGGCTACGGGCGAACCCTCGCTCTCGCCGGTCTGTGCATCGCGCCCGCAGGCCTGCTCGTTCCGCTCATCGGGCGCGGTGCCTGGCTGTGGGTGGCAGGCTCCGGTTGGATGCTGGCGATGTTCAAGACGGGCATGGACAACGTCCTCGGCGTAAGCCTGCGCCAGCGGATGACCCCGGACGCGCTGCTCGGCCGCATGAACGCAACATTCCGCTTCCTGCTCACCGGCGCGCTCGCCGTCGGCTCCGCCGTGGCGGGCGTGATCGGCGAACTGGCGAGCGTGCACGTCACGCTCTGGGCGGGCGGCACGTTCATCGCGATCGCTTTCCTGCCCGTCTTCCTGTCGCCGGTCAGAAATCGCCGTGACCTGCCGCAGGACTTGGGTAGCCTCCCGCCATGCCCGAACCCCGCACCGATCGCCTCGTGCTCCGCCAGTGGCGAGAGTCTGACCTCGACCCATGGGCGGCCATGAACGCCGATGCCGAGGTTCGTAAGCACTTTCCCCAAGTCCTCACCCGCGAGGAAAGTGCGGCGTCGATGGCGAGCTTCCAGGAAGATCTCGAACAACGTGGCTGGAGGTGGTGGGCGGTCGAGGTTGCCGACACCGGCGAGTTCATCGGCTTCACCGGTCTCGACCCGGTCGATGACGGCCTGCCGTTCACAGGCGTGGAGATCGGCTGGCGGCTGGCCCGCTCGGCGTGGGGGCATGGCTACGCCACCGAGGCCGCCCGGGCCACGCTGGCCTTCGGCTTCGAGACCCTCGCCCTGCCCGAGATCCTCTCGGTGACGACGACGACGAACCTTCGTTCCCAGGCGGTGATGCACCGCATCGGCATGACCCGCGACCCCGCCGACGACTTCGACGACCCGGATGTGCCCGACGGGCCGTTGCGCCGCTGCATGCTGTACCGGATCACGTCAGAACGCCCCGACGCCGCGCTGTGACGACCTGGCGCCGGGGCCCGCGCTCCCAGGCCTCCCATTGGGTCTTGATCACTGCTGGATCGGCCACTGCTCGCGGATTCGACAGAGATGATCAACGGTGAGCCGGCCGCGGACTGATCAGAGGTCACAGTTGACGGTGATCGCGAGGTCGGCCGGGATGGCAAGGTCGGCCCAGATCAGCTTGCCCGTCACCTCCGGCGACACTCCCCACGCCTGGCTGACGTGCTCGACGATGACGAGCCCCCGGCCGTGTTCGTCGCGGGGCCCGGCCGTGACCGGTATCGGATCGCCGAGCGCGTCGTCCTTGGTCGAGATCCGCACGCGATCGCGGTGAATCTCGACAGTCACCTCGACCTTGCTGCATCCGGCGTTCACCGCATTCGTGACCAGTTCACTCATCACGAGCATGCAGTCTGCGATTATTTCGACTCCGGACGGACTACTAGGAATTAATTCGCCCAAGCGGGCAAAACAAAACTCGCGTGCGCGCTGCGGCGTAGCTGCATCACCTGGAAAAGCCGCCGCACTAATTTGGCACATCCGTTAAGTCCGCCCGGTCGGTGGGGTTATCCCGGATGCATGTCTACCCTTTCGATCCTGCTTCGATCAACGAGACGCGCATCGCGGGCGGGGGATGTTGGCCTAAAGGGCACGCGTTGTCTTCTTCGACAATGGGTTTGACCCTGTTTCGGTGCCCTAATTGCTCTCGTCGATGTGGCACCGGTTTGAGTAACCGGACGAAAACGGGGACTGACAGGCACTGGCCGGACTGCGACGATGGTGCGATGACGGGGCGGGGCGATCGTCGGACAGTTGCCGATCGCGCTGGCTTCAGCGCCCCCGACGGCGACACCGCGCTGCGGCTGCAACAACTCGCGCGGGTCACTGCCGAACTCGGTGCGGCCGAATCGATGGAAGCGGTTACCGACGCGGCCGTGACGCACATGGCTGAGGCTATCCGCGCAGCCGTGACCACCTTGCTGGTGCGCGAAGGCGATCTGCTCGTGATGGTCGGCGGCCATGGACTGCAGCCAGGCATCAGCGAACGCTGGCATTCGTTCCCGGTCGACGCCGACAACCCGGCCAGCGAGGCGGTACGACTGGGCCGGCCGGTGTGGATGTCCGACGTTGCGCGGATCGAGGAGCGCTACCCGTCCCTGCGCGACCAGGTTCCGTCGAGTCGTTCGATCGTGTGCCTGCCGCTGGGAACCGGCGCGACAGCGGTCGGCGCACTGGGCATGACGTTCGAGGACAGCTGGCTGCCCGGACCCGGTGAGCTCAACTTCCTGACGACGTTCGCCGAGGCTTGCGGCCAGGCCATCCGCCGCCTGCGCGCATCGCACCAGGCCGCCGAACGCGCGCGGCAACTCAGGTTCCTCGCCGACGCGTCCGCTGAATTGGGCAGCAGCCTGGACTACCGGTCGACTCTCGCCAAGGTCGCCGCGCTCGTCGTACCGGACCTGGCCGACTGGTGTTCCGTCGACGTTCTGGAAGACGGCGTCCTGACCACCCTCGCCGTCGAACACACGGACCCGGAGAAGGTGGCCTGGGCATGGGACCTGCGAAGGCAATATCCGGCGGATCCTGATGCGCCGCGCGGCGCGGCCAACGTCGCGCGGACCGGCGTCAGCGAACTGCAGGAGGAGATCACCGACGAGATGCTGGTTGCACGCGCCCGCGACGAGGAGCACCTGCGCCTGCTGCGCGGGCTGCACCTGCGCAGTTCGATCGTCGTGCCGCTGACGACGCACATCCGAACGTTGGGGGTCATCACCATGATCCGGGCGGAGACCGACCAGCGCTACGGACCGGCCGACCTCGCCATCGCCGAAGACCTCGGGCGGCGCGCAGGTACGGCAATCGACAACGCGCTCCTGCACAGCCAGACCCGAGACGTCGCGCTGCAATTTCAACGCGCCGCACTGCCCGCCAACCTCGATGCCATTGCCGGCTGGCTGATCGCGGCTCATTACGAACCCGGCGGCCACGCCGAGGTCGGCGGCGATTTCTACGACGCAGTGCCGCTACCTGACGGCAAGCTCGCGGTGTGTATCGGCGACGTCATGGGGCATGGGCTGGACGCCGCCGCCGCGATGGCGCACCTTCGCGCGTCAGTGCGCGCGTTCATCAGCGTCGACCCCGCGCCGTCCCGAGTGCTGACCCATCTCGAGCACATGTTTGCGTTGCTCTCGGTCAGGCGGCTGGTCACTGTCGTCTACGCGGTGATCGATCCGCACTGCGGTCAACTGGAGTTGGTCAACGCCGGCCACTACCCGCCGGTGCTGGTGCCGGCTCAGGGCCCGCCGCACTTCGCCGAGACGCCGCCGCGCCGGCCGCTCGGGGCAGCGTCTGACACAGACGCGTCGAGCACCTTTGCGATGGCGGCCGGCGACACGCTGTTGCTCTTCACCGACGGACTCGTCGAACGACGTGACGAGGTGATCGACGTCGGGCTTCAGCGGGCCCACGACAATGTTGAGCTCCTGCGCGATGCGGACTTACGCGGCGCACTCGACAAGCTGGTCGCCCGGGTCCGCGGCGACGGCCACGATGACGTCACCGCGGTGGCCGTTCGGCAGGCTTGACAACCAACTCGATATCACTGGGGCACAGAGTGCTGCGCACTGTTTACGGGTGTGGAACAGTGTCGGCGTGGCCGGGCTGGACGTGGAGACCCAGAGGCACGATGGATACGCGGTGCTTGTCCTCCACGGCGAACTTGAAATGGCGACCCGATCCATCCTCAGCGATGCCGGGCAGGCGCAACTCGCAGTTCCCGGTCTGATCGGCCTGACCCTGAACCTCGCCGACCTGACCTTCCTGGACTCCAGCGGTGTCGGCGCCCTGGTGCATCTGCGCAACCAGGCCACCGACCGTGGCGTGACCATGGATCTCGCCGACGTGCCCACCGGTCCAGCGCGAGTCCTGACGATCGGCGGCCTCGCCGAGACGTTCGGGCTTCCTGCACCGGATAGTCCGACCGACACAGCGTCCTGATCGAAGCCGTCCTCGCAGCGCTCAGATCGCTCGCTTCATTCCGGATGCGTCGGCGTGGAGGAAGTCAGTCGCCACTTGCCATTGTGGTTGGAAATCAGGGTGATCGAAGTAAGGCAGGGCGAGCAGCCGCAGCGTCGGGCAGAGGTAGTCGCGCTCGTTCGGGCCGGCCCGACCTGATCCGGACTCGCCGTCGATCATGGCGTTGAGACCATCGTCGACAATGTGGATCTCGTGCAGCTTGACGACCTTGCGCCGGGCCGCGCAATGCAACATCAGCCGGCCGGGTGAGACCAATTCCTCGGCCGCGGCAGCAACTCGTCCGTAGAGCCGCGACTGGCAGGCCCGCTCTTCCTCCGCGATGCGCGCGAGGATGAAATCCGCTAAGTCACTCATACGCACTCCCCGACCCTTCGCAAGCCGAGTTGGACGACACGTTGTCAGAAGATGCCCCATTATCGTGCACCCAATTGTCTGACCTCCCAAGGCGGAATGAATAACCGGCCACCGCCTGAGTCCGCATCGAAATGCGCCTGATACCGAACCCTTATTGCCTGGGCGTGGGACGCGAGCGGGTCGGGCCGGGTGGCGGCTCTACACAGAGCGGCGAGGCCGCCACGGTGCACGTGCCACGGGATGCAGGGGACGCAATGACTGCCGGGACCCGGCGGATACTGTCGCCGGATTGGTCAGAGCGCGTCCGAGGCCGGCGTCGGTCTCGATGATGCAGCCGATGATCACCAAGCGGACGAGCGCGCTTCCGGCAATTCCATTCGACATCGGAAGGGTGCGAACCCAAGTGACCAGTCGCCGCACGCCAACCACCCCTTCCGCGCCGGTGCCACGGTGAGGTTAGCGTTTGCGGATAATTATCGCGAGTTGTTGATCAACGACGGTCGGCGAGACCTGCCATGAGGTCGAATCGCCAGCGCGTGTGGTGCGGATCGTGGTGCGCGAACTGGTGATCGAGCTGGATCAGGCTGTCGCCGCCAGGGCCCACCGCATGCGATCGCGAGAAGTCTCCGGGTGCTCGCCGTACTCGGCAGCGAATGCTTCGGCACAGCCGCTGACTCCGCCGTGCCGACGCAGGCTGTCGCTGATCGCGACGGCGAGTTGCTCGTCGGTCGGGTGCTGTGAGGGCTGCAAGCTGCTGATGAACAAGGCTTCCGCTTTGCTGGCTAGCGTCATGTCGATTGCTCCTCGAGACTCTGGTGGCTGCCGTAACTCTCGTCATCGGCTGCCTTGGTTTGAAGGCTCGAGTCGCCCCGTTCGGCTCTGTGGTGTAGTTCACTCCGTAGTTCCGGCGGCCAACAGTGTCGCCCGTCCCGCCTCGCGCGGGACCTCGGACCCACGACGCTCGCGCAGGAGGTCCTTCGACGGCGGCCAAGTACTACAGGCGCAGCTCGCAACCCGGCACGGGTGCGGCGCCCCCAGACTTCCACTCGGTTCTCGCCCATCTCTGCTGGAACCGGCATCACAGCCGGGCAACGCAAACGACACCTAACAGCATTTGCCGATGGGGCGACAAATCAGGCGACGTTCAACCGCGGCCACGTGAGCCTGTGCCGATGACCGATGCAGATTGGGAACAACGAGTAGCAGACGCATGGTCGTCGATCGACGACCTGAGCGAGCAAGACTTCCTAGCGCTTGTCGAGAAGCTTGCCGCCGAACTTCCCCAGACAGTGGCGCAGCGATCTTCGAGCAGGCCTGGGCGTTCGACTCGACCGGCCATTCCGACCTTGCCGTGCCCTTGTACCGAAAGGCACTCGACGCCGGGCTGACCGGCGAGCGCCGGCGCCGCGCAGTGATCCAGCTGGCCAGCTCGCTGTCGGGCGGGAGCGGGAGGCGGTCTCTATCGTGATCACCGCCCTGGCCCCGCACCTGCCCCGCTACCAGCGGTCTATGGCCAACTACGCCCGGCTGCTCATGCGTCCAGAGCCCTGACCTCTCCACGCTCTCGGCGTCAGATCCCTTGGGATCACTGCGAATGAACCGGCCTGGCGGCGATCACGTACTGCAGCAGTGAACGCCCGGACGGCCAACGGGGTGACCCCGAACAGAGCCGAGGGCCAAGGAGATGAGAAATCATGACGGCAGGTATTCGGGGACCGCTCGCGGCCGGTGGCCGGCTCGCCGGCGTGGTGGCAGCTGCAGTGGTGCTGGTGGCTGCGTGCAGCAGTTCGGCGAAGTCCAGTAATCCACCGGCCACGGCACCAGCCGGTGGCGGGGGGTCAAGCGCGTCAACTGGCGCCGCCGCGACGGTAGAGACCCACAGTGGTGACGCGGGCACCTACCTGACCGACGCATCGGGTCGGGCGCTCTATGACTTTGCGTCCGACAAGGGCACGGCGTCGAACTGCACCGGAGCGTGCGCGTCGTACTGGCCGCCGCTCACGACCACTGGTACGCCAGCGGCGAAGGGCGACGCGGTGGCCAGCATGCTCGGCACGATCACGCGCACGGACGGGACGAAGCAGGTCACCTACAACGGGCACCCGCTGTACTACTTCAAGCTCGACACCACCGCAGGCGACACCAAGGGTCAGGGCAGCGACAACTTCGGCGCCAAGTGGTGGCTCGTTGCGCCGTCAGGCGACTCAATCACCAGCGCCAGTGGCGCCTCGTCGCCAGCTTCCTCCGCCAGCAGTTCCAAGGCGGGCGGCTGGTCGTGAGCCCGGCTGGTGCCGGCGATCCGCTCCTGCTCGACAAGACGGGCGGCAGCGTTCCGCCGGCACCACCAGCGGCTCGAGAGGCGGGCTCGCCGATCACCTCGGCGGCCTTCCTCGGCGTTACCGTCGCGTCGTTCGGCGGACCCCTGGCGCTGGCTGCGCTTTACGCACCGGGCATCGTCGTCGACACTCCCTCGTCGGCCGGGCTGGTCATGGTCGCGGCCGCCGTGGCATTCGGCGTGCCCCTGCTGGTGTGGTTGCGCTACGCCCACCACGTCTCGACATCCGGTGGCCTTTACGGCTTCGTCGTAGCCGCGGCAGGCCCCCGCGTCGGAGCGGTCCAGGCCGGCCTGTGGATCGCCAGCTACGTGCTCTACCTGATCTACACCAGCGCATTCATCGTCTACGACGTGTTGCCGACGGTGCTTCCAGGTATCCGCCCGTACCGCAGCGTATTGGAGATCGCCCTGCCCGTGGCGCTCGCCGCGGTGATGCTCGCCGGCCGCGGCATCACGCTGATCGTGCTGGGCGGCCTGGCGGCAGGGCAGATGGTGCTGCTCGCCATTCTCGCGGGGGTCACGATCGGGCATGACGCGCCGGCCTCGTCGTTCGGCGTGCATGCGCCGGCCGGCTCGATCGCCACGGTCACCGGGCAGACGGCGTTGCTCTACGTGTGCGGCAGCCTGCCGCTGTTCCTGGGCGGCGAGGTGGCGCGACCGTCGCGCACGGTGCGGCGCGGGCTGACGACTGGCTACCTGCTCACCGCCGTCGGAGTCGTGGCCGCCGTCTTCCCGATCGCTGCCAATCCCGCGTTCACCCGCGCGCCAATACCCGGTGTGTCGATTGCGCGGGTGTTTTCCGGGCACGCGCTTGCCGTTGCCGTGGGAGTGGGTGTCGCTGCCAGCACGGCCGGGGTGATGCTCGCCGAGTACCTCGCGCTCAGCAGGCTGCTGCACGCACTCACCGCCCGTCCGGTGCGCCCGATCATCGCCGTGCTCGCTGTAGCGCTCGTCGGCGCGGCGCCGATCAGCCTGATCAATCCTGATCGTTTCTACGACGACCTCCTCAAGCCGTCGCTGGCCGCGCTCTGGCTCAGCCAGCTGATCGTCTTCGCCGTGTACCCGCGATTCGTCGCCCGTCACGGCGGTGCGCGCATCCCGAATTTCGCATTAGCACTGGGTGGGTCGGCATTCGCCGCTTACGGGCTCTACACGACGTTCCAGCATGCCGGGACGTAGCAGTTCTTTAGCCGCTCATTTGCGACCTATTACGGCATGACGTGATTGTCATAGCGCGACAGCAAAGCACTATTGGTCGCCGTGGATATCGTCCGTCTTAAATGGCAATCGACTTTACGTGCACGTGGTGCATTGTTGCCGCTTGGGCGCGACCATGTACGGGCACCACGAGATAGCCGGAGTCTCGTCTCGATTTGGAGCGCACATGCATGCCTTTCTCCTATGGTTGGGTCGGGCCTCGGCGCGTCGGCACTGGTGGGTTATCGGCGCCTGGCTGGTAATTCTCGGCGGGATGCTGCTGTTGCGATCCGCGTTCGCCGGAGAATTCGTCAACAACTACTCCGTGCCGGGAAGCCAATCGTCGCAGGGACGCGATCTGCTCACTGAGAAATTCCCGCAGCAGAGCGGCTACGCCGGTCAGATCGTCTTCCGTGCACCTACCGGCAAGGTGAGCGACAATTCGACCGCAGTCAGCCAATCGATGGCGGCAGTCGCGAAGCTGCCCCACGTCACGTCCGCCACTGACCCGCTGAGCACGTCGGGATCTCCGAACGTGTCCAAGGACGGCACCATCGTGAACGCCCCAGTGTCCTTCGACGTGGTGCCCGCGTCGCTTGACCACGCCTACCTCGACGATCTCAATGCGGCCGTTCAACCGGCACGCGCCGCCGGGCTCGAGGTCGAGTACGGAGCCGGCGCCGGGCAGATCGGCAAGCAGGCGCACGACCTGAACTCCGAGGTGATCGGGCTGGTTCTGGCGTTCGTGCTGCTGATACTCATGTTCGCGTCCGTCGTGGCTGCCTCGATTCCGTTGCTGGCGGCCGTCTTCAGCGTCGGAGCGGGCGTCTCGTTCGTGGGCCTGCTGGCTGCTGCGACCGACTTCCCCACCACTGCCCCCACGGTCGCCACGCTGTTGGGCCTTGGCGTCGCGGTCGACTACGGGCTGTTCCTGGTCGCCCGACATCGAGATCAACTAGACGAAGGCATGGATGTCGAAACGTCGATCAGCTATGCCGAGTCGACGTCGGGCGCGGCGATCGTCGTCGCCGGGAGCACCGTCGTCATCGCGATTCTCGGGCTCTACCTGTCCGGCGTCCCGTTCGTGGGCGCTCTCGGGGCGGCGTCAGCGGTGGTCGTCGTCGTAACGATGATCTCGGCGCTCACGCTCGTCCCGGCGCTCATGGGCGCGGCGGGCATGCGCGTCCGCGGCCGCTCCGCACGACGCGCGGATGCGGCGCATCAGGCGATCAAGCACGAGGACACGGCGTTCGCCCGGTGGGGACGCATGGTCAGCGACCGTCCATGGCCGTGGGCGATCGCCGCCGTGGTCGTGCTCGGAGTGCTTGCCATCCCGTTGTTCTCCATCCGGCTGGGCCAACTCGACGCGGGCACCGACCCGAAGAACGAGAGCAGCCGTAAGGCGTACGACCTGGTGGCGCAGGGATTCGGGCCCGGCGCCAACGGCCCGCTGACCGTCGTCGTGCAGTTGCCGAAGCAGGATGCCAGCGCGAACCAGGCACTGCTGAACTCACTGCAGCAGACGCTGACCAAGTACCCCGGCGTCGCTGCAGTTGCCCCGCCGACGGTGAACCAGGCCGGCGACACAGCGGTCATGAACGTGGTTCCCACGACGTCACCGCAGGATGCGGCGACAACCCGGCTCGTCGAGCACCTGCGCGCCGACGTGCTCTCCAAGCAGCAGGAACCCACTTATCTGGCCGGCACGACCGCGGGCTACATCGACTTCACCAACAAGGTGGCCCAGCGCATGCCGCTGCTCATCGGCGGGGTCGTCATCCTCGCGCTGATCCTGCTGACCGCGGCGTTCCGGTCAATCGTGATCGGCCTGAAGGCCGCCATCATGAACCTGCTCTCCGTCGCGGCGGCGTACGGCGTGGTGGTCGCGGTGTTCCAGTGGGGCTGGGGCTCGTCGCTCGTCGGGATCCAGGAGACCCTGCCGATCCCCTCGTTCGTGCCGATGCTGATGTTCGCGATCGTGTTCGGCCTGTCGATGGACTACGAGGTGTTCCTGCTCTCTCGCGTGCACGAGGCCTATCTCGAGACGAACGACGGGCACCGGTCTGTGGCGATCGGCATCGGCGCTACGGCCCGGGTCATCACCACCGCCGCCGCGATCATGATCGTCGTGTTCAGCAGTTTCGTGCTCAGCGACGACCCTACGGTGAAGATGCTCGCAGTCGGCATGGCGGTCGCGGTCTTCATCGACGCGACCATCGTGCGGATGATCCTGGTGCCCGCCGTCATGGCACTGCTCGGCCCGCGCGCGTGGTACCTGCCGAAGTGGCTGGATCGGATCACGCCCAACCTGCAACTCGAAGGCGGCGGGCCGCCCGCGAGCACCCTGGCGATGCCGCCGGTCGCGGTGCCGTCCAAAGATCTGCCGTCGGTGGCCGAGATCCTCGACTCGAATCCGAAGGACTCGGTCGGGGCACGGGAGCCGACCCGGACCAGCGACGACACCACCCCGCCGTCGAATTAAGGCGCAGGTCCGATCACTCGCATCCGACTCCATCGTGGTCGTTGTCCAGCCGGTACGGGTCGCTGCCGGTCACCCGCACCGGACCGTCGACGTAGCGCGGACCGTCGCCTCTCCCCCCGGCGCAGTCGACATCCGGACCGGGCGGGATGCACGGCTCGTAGCCAGGCGTGCAGTTCTGCGCCGCCGCGGGTGTCCGCGGCACGGCAGTCTTCTGCGACGGCGTCCGTTTCGGGCTCGTCCGACCTGGCGTTGCCGGTGCCTGACTCTGTGCGTGCGCCGTCCCACCGAGGGACGGGCCGGCACTCGTCACCGGGCGGGACTTCTGTGCCCTGGCCGAAGTGCGAGGCGTCGGACGATGCGACGTGCTCGCTCGCGCCGCCGACGTCCGCGGTGACGTCTGCACGCTCACCTGCGACGTTTCGCGATTCGATGCGGACTGTGCCGATGTGGTGTCGCGGCAGGAGCTCAGGCCGACGACGAGCATGGCCGCCGCACTTAAAGAAGCGATCACTTTGAGGTAGTGGCGCATCAACTCAGAGGACGCGCGACCTTTGACTGTTTTCACGAGCTGGGAGTATTGCAGATTTACTCAGAACTCACACTGCCCGATCGTGCGCACTCCTGAGGTCGCTCGGCGGGGCTGATGCCAGGACGGTCAGCGCGGGCGTTCGATCTGGGTGGGCTCGGCGTCATTGTGGTCACGAGCGCGTGCGACGCCGTGCCGCAGCGTGAGCATCGTCAGGCTCGCCTGTACCTGGGCTCGCGAGATCTGCCGCCGGACCTCAAGAGGCAACCGCCCCCAGACCGCATCGACGATCTCGTCCACCGTCACGTCGCTGACGGTCTCGTCGCGTTCGAGTGCGTCGCGGTCATGACGGGAAAGTGCGTCCTCGATCCATCGACGCAGATCTGCCCGGTTCACGACCCCAGCGTGCGCCCTCGCGTGCCCAGGTGTCGAACCCCGCCTAAGGTGCCGCCGCCCACAACGACTAGGAATTTGTTCGGATGCGGCGAGGCTCCGCAACCGGGCATCCTGGTCTTCGTCGGCATTACGAGGACGGCCTGAAGGATCAAGAGACCATGCTTCTGCTGGACGATGGCGCTGGTGGCGCCGTCGCGATGTATCCGCGACTGCGAGATCGGCTCGCCGCGCTCTTCCGCGCCGACCGACTCGACAGCGACCTCGCCGCAGGAATCTCACCTGATTCGACCCCGGCCCGCGCACTGCGCGCGCAAATGCTGGTGTGTACGTCGACGCGTCGCAGCCTCGCTGCTGCTGTGATGCGCTTGATGTCGCGAGCCGTCGACCCGATCAGGGCGCCGCGCGTAGCGCCTCCGCTGTGCCGGGACCGGGTGCAGGCCGCGATGGCCGAGTTCGCGCAATTGCGCCGTCGACTGGTCGCCGCCGGTCCCGTCTCGGCTTGCGGTGTCGCACAGCTCAGCATCCTGCTCAGCCGTGGCGACGGACCGCTCTACAACCGCGCGAACACCGACGACCTGGTCGCTGCCGTACGTCGTGCCAGTGCGGCGCTCGACCCGCTCGTCAGCGGTTGAGTCCCTAGGGCTCGATGACGCACTTGAGTCCGACGCGCCCACTGGCGGCGACGAATCCCTGCTGCACGTCGTCCAAGGCGAAGCGCTGCGTGATGACCGCGTCGAGATCGACCAGTCCCTGCTCGACCAGCCGGATTGCACGCGGGAAGACCTCGTTCATCCGGCGCACGAGGACCAGGCTGAGCCCCTTTCGCCGGGCAAGCGCTGCGGAGAACGTGGTCGAATCACCCGCCGGTATGCCGGCCAGGATGATGCGCGCGCCCGGCCGCGCCGCCTGCATCGCGCTCAGTACGGCGTCGTCGGCACCGGCCACCTCGAAGGCGACATCGACGCCCGCGGGAACGGCGTCGGCAATTCCGCCCGCGTGCACCTGCTGCGGCGTGAGCGCCAGGTCGGCGCCGAATGCCTTTGCGGCGTCGAGGCGATGCGAGAGTGGTTCGACGGCGACGACCGACGCGGCACCCGCCGCGCGGGCGAGCTGAGTCAGCAGAAGTCCGATCGGCCCGCAGCCGACGACCGCCACCGACGCCCCGACGCGGACGTGCCCGAGATCGAAGGCGTGAATGGCCACGCCGAGCGGTTCGAGCGCCGCGCCGGCCGCGGCGGAGATCTGATCGGGCAGTCGATGCAGCAGCCGCGTCGGCCAGCTGAGGTACTCGCGCAACGCTCCGTCGGTCGAGCCGTGTCCGGCGAAACGCACCGTCGGGCACAGGTTGTGGTTGCCCTCGAGGCACTGCACGCAGACACCGCACGGAATCGCCGGATCAACCGCCACGCGCTGACCGTCGAGCGGGCCACCCTCGACCACGCCCGCGAACTCATGCCCGAGCACGAGCGGGTCGTGCAACTGCGCGTCGCCGATGCCGCCATCGTCGAACCAGTGCAGATCCGAGCCGCACACGCCGACCGCCGTCACCCGTACCAGACTTTCGCCCGGCGCCGACTCGGGCATCGCCTCGTTGCCGAGCCGGATGTCGGCCGGGCCGTGCAATCGTGCGACCTTCATCAGAACCTTTCCGCAGCGAATCGATCGGAGCGCATACAGCATCGCCCGGTCGGCAAGTTCCGACCCAACCGGCCGGTCGCGCGAGGAGGGTGGTCAATGCCTGCAACGATGTTGTCTCCGTCGCCGTCCCTCCCCTAGCCTCCTTCCACGATCCACCGCGAGCCTTTGATGATGGGAGACGCCGCAGCGCCGCCTCGGGGGTGGGCCACCGGCGAGGACGACGATGCCGACCACAGACGACACGCATCTCGACGCCAGCCAGCTACTGGACATGCTCACGTCCATCCACGAGATCCGCTTCTTCGAGCAGCACGTTGCGGACTGGTTCTCGCACGGTCTCGTCCGGGGTAGCGCGGACTTCGGCCAAGGCCAGGAGGCGGTGCCGGTGGGAGTCGCCGCGGTCCTCAACCCGGGCGACACCGTAACGTGCGCCCATCGCGGACACAGCACCGTCCTCGCGATGGGCGCGCCCGTTGACGAGTGCTTCGCCGAGATCCTGGGCAAGCACCGCGGCGTCTGCGGCGGCAAGGGCGGCTCGATGCATCTGGCCGATGTCCGCGTCGGCGCACTGGGCAGCTTCGCCATCGTCGGCGCCCACCTGCCGATCAGCGCAGGCGCCGCGTGGGCCGCGCAGTTACTCGACACCGGCGCCGTGAGCGTGTGCTTCTTCGGCGACGACGCCGCAAACACCGGCACGTTCCACGAGACGCTGAACCTGGCCGGACTCTGGCGGCTGCCCGTCGTCTTCGTCATCGAGAACAACCTGTATGCAGAGCGCTCGGCCATCAAGTCGACCACCGCGAACACGAACCTTGCGCAGCGCGCGGGCAGCTACGGCATGCCCGGCCTGCGCATCGACGGCAACGACGTCATTGCGGTCAAGACCGCGACGACCGCCGCGATTGCCCGCGCACGCAGAGGCGACGGTCCCACCGTCCTCGAGGCCGTGACCTACCGGCACGACGCCGATTCCGAACCTGGCGTGCCGCCCGGCGAACTGGAGCACTGGCGAGAGCGCGACCCGATCCTGGTCGCCGAAAGTCACGCGCGGCATTGGAACGTCGACCCGGCTGTGCTCGACGAATTGCGCGAGAGCGCCGCGGCGCGCGTCCATGCCGCAGCGGACCGCGCACTGTCGTGGCCGGACGCCCCGGCCGAGAGCCGTCTCGAACATGTCTGGACGACCCGATGACCGCCACGGCCGACCTTCGCGAGATCGAGGTCGACTACCGAACCGCCGGGGCTCACGCAGTGGCGGACGAGATGGCCGCCGATCCGCTTGTAGTGCTGCTCGGCGCAGATCTCGACGGTGGCGCGGGCACTCCCAACCTGTACGAGCGCTTCGGCAACCGCGTGCGCAATACGCCGGTGACCGAGCAGGCGGTGGTCGGCATGGCCGTGGGCGCTGCGCTGCAGGGTATCCGGCCGGTGGCCGAGATCGGTTTCGCCGCCGACGCCGGGATGTGTTTCGACCAGATCGTCAACTCCCTCGCGAAATACCGGTACACGACGGGCGGCCAGGTCAGCGTGCCGGTCACGATCCGGATGGCCAACGGAGCCGGCGCCGGGTTGGGGCCCCAGCAGTCCCAACCCGTCGAGAACTGGTTCCTCAACGTGCCGGGGGTGAAACTGGTCGCGCCAGGCACGATCGACGACCTGTACGGGCTGCTGCGCTGCGCCATTCAGGACGACGACCCGGTGATCGTCTTCGAGCACAAGAACCTCCTCGCGCTGACGGGCCGGCTGCCGGCCGACTCGCCGCTCGTGCCTATCGGGGTTGCCGACGTGGTGCGCGAGGGCCCGGACGTCACCGTCGTGGCGCTGCAGCAGATGCGCCACACCGCGGTGGAGGCGGCGGAGTTCCTTGCCCGCTCGGGCGTTTCGGCCACGGTCATCGATCCGCGCACCATCGCGCCGTTCGATATCTCCACCGTCGTCGCCTCACTCGAGACCACCTCGCGCCTGGTCGTCGTCCAGGAGGGATCCGCGCCGGGCAGCTGGGGGGCGTCCCTGATCGCCGAGTTGACGTCTGCGCACTTCGAGCTGTTCGACGCCCCGCCGCAGCTGGTCTGCAGTGATCACACGCCAGTCCCGTACGGCGCGGACATGGAGGCGGCCTGGCTGCCCGACACCGCGCGCATCATCGACGCCGTCAATTCGCTGATGCGCTACTGACCGGGTGTCCGCCGGCTGGTCATGCGGGCAAGATGGCGGAGTGGCCGGCACCGATCTGGTTCAGCAGGCAGCCGACGAGCTGTACTCCATCGACCCGGACGGCTTCGTCGAACGCCGGCGCGCGCTGGCCGACGACGCGCGACGCACCGGCCAGGCGGCTGCCGCGAAGGAGATTGCCGCGCTGCGTAAGCCCACCCGCAGCGCCTGGACGCTGAACGTGCTCGCGCGCGCCGAGCCGGGACTCGTCGACGAGGTCATCGCCCTGGGCGACCAGCTTCGCGACGCCGAGCGGCGCCTCGACGGCCAGCAACTGCGCGAGCTGTCCAAGCAACGTCGCCAACTCGTCAACTCCGCCACGCGCAAGGCCTTCGCCGCGAGCAAGCAGTCTGCGCCATCCGCGGCACTGCGCGAGGAGGTCAACAACACGGTGTCCGCAGCCTTCGCTGACCCTGATCTGGCCGCGTTGCTGCGCGCCGGAACGGTGCTGCGGGCCGCCCAGTGGGACGGCTTCGGCTCCGGCATCCGGCCCGACCTCACCCTTGTCCCGTCGCCGCACCGGCCGGCCGACAAGCCCGTCAAGAGCGAGCGGAGCGCCAGGGCCGCGCCGGCCAAAAGGTCGCCAACGGCGGCTGAAACCCGGGCCGCCGAGCGTGCGATCGAGAAGGAGCGCCGCGCGGAGCATCGGGCTCGGATCACGGATGCGAAGAAGCAGGTCGCCGATGCGAAGCGGCAGCTCGCGAGCGCCGACTCAGACGAGCGTGAGCGCCGCGAACAGCTCCGGGAGCTCAAGAGTCAGGTCGCAGAAATGCAACGCGGCCTGGACGAGGCGCGGCTGCGCGCCGGGCGAGCGAGGAACGATCTGCGCCGCGCCGAGCAGGCGCTCGAACGTGCCGAGCGGTAGACCCCCAGGCGCCACGTCACAAAACATTGTGACTTTGGTGTTACGCAACCCGCATTAATGCGATACCGTCCGCAATGATCAACTCACTCGTCGGGGGCCTGAGTTTGCGAGAGGACGGGTGCGTCATGCTCAGTGACGTCGCATCTGGCGGCTGCGCCGCAGGTGCCTCGTCAGCTGCGCCGAACGAGGCCCGCTCCAGCGCACCCGCCGGCCCTGGCCCGGTCAGGACTCGGGCGCCGAGGGCTCAGCCGTCCGTGGCGCACCCCCCGGCAACGACGGCCCGGCCGCGAACCCGCACTGAGGTCGTCGTGCCGAAGTTGGCAACTGTAGTGACCCCGTCTGGTGGCGGCTCGTCCGTCCGGCCACACAGACGGAGCGACGCCCCGCCTCGCGCGGGGTTGGGAGGGACGGGATCGGGGGCGGCGCGGTCGGCGGGGGGAGGGGGGCGGTGGGCGCGGACGCGATCGCACAGCGGTCGTCTGCACCCCCGCCAACCGCCGACCGTGCCGTTACCGGATGAGCCGTTCAAGCTGGGCCCGCCGGCATAGCCGCGGGCACCGGCGGCGCCGAGAGATCGCCGCGTCGATGGGCGCTGCGCAGGCCAAAGTCATCACCCACGGTGTGTACTCGTGCAGAGCGTTGTCAATACGCCTACGCGGAAGGGGACAACCATGACCGTCACGCGAGGACTGCTCGCATTGCTGGACGCAAAGCCGGGCAAGGGCGACGAGCTCGCCGCCTTCCTCGAACAGGGCCGTGCGCTGGCAGCGGAGGAGACGGGAACCGTTACCTGGTACGCCTTCAAGTTGAACGACACCACCTACGGCGTATTCGACACCTTCAACGACGATGACGGGCGGCAGGCGCACCTCAACGGCAAGATCCCCGCAGCCCTCGACACGATCGGCCCGGAGCTACTCGCCGAGAAGCCCAACATCCACACGATCGACATCGTCGCTGCGAAGTAACCCTGCCCGTGCCTGCTCCACCCCCACCCGAGTTGCCCTGCCTTCAGCGTGCAACCAGCCGCCCAAGGTAGGACAACTCGCCGAGGGAAGGTGCGGCAGCGGCACTACAGCCGCAGATCCCGATCTGGTTTGGGTGCGCCGCTCGCAGACTTCCCGTCGAGTCTTGATCGTCTCTGCTGGATCCGCCATCACTCGCGGCTTCGCCGGAGATGATCAAGTGGTGGGCCCGCGCTGGCACGGGCTCGGACCGTAACGATCTACGGCTGTCGTCCTAGTGTCCTGAGTCAGAAGTTCGTCGTCAGATCCGGTGATCCAGGTGTGCGCTGGCAAGGCGGACGAGGAGCCGATACCGGGGTTGTATCGGCGACGAGGACAACGCAGCCAGCGTGCAGCTGGGCGCCGAAGGTGGCGACAGGAACTTCTGACTCAGGACACTAGGGCCGGTCCCTCGGGTGCAGCACGAAGGTGTCGGTATCGGCGTCGATTGCGGGCTCGAAGTCCTCGAGGTCGAGCAGTGCGGCGACGGCAACGAGCGTTCGATGCCCGCCCGATACGCGGATGACTCCGACCTGCAGGTCGCCGTCGAACACGATGCGGCGCGCGCGGTCGACCGCGTCGCGCAGTTCCAGGCGCATCGTCAGGCTCGCGTCGCCACGCTCGGCCGGCTTGAGCTCGAGGTATTCCATGTCCGCGAGCCATGCCTCGTCCCCGAGTTGGACGAAAGCCACGACCGCGCCTGGAGAATCTGGAGAATCTGGAGAATCTGGACCGTCGGTGACCACGGTGTCGGCGAGTTGCCGCCAACTGCGCACAGGCAACTGAAGGTTGGCGACGGTGACCTCGCCCCGGAGCTCGCCGCGTAGCTCGAGATCGAGGCGGAACGCGAGCGTCGTCCAACCCTCGAACGGATCGCTCGTGACCTCTCCACTCAGGATGCCGCTCACCAGCAACGGCGATTCGCCGTGTTGCGTCATTGCGCTCTCGCGCCGCGGCAGTCGGGCCGCGACACTGACAACGCTGTCAACGGTGGTTGCGCAGGCGCGCGATCGGCAGCACTCGTCATGATGGCCCCCCAGCGGTCCCCCGGAGACAAGCGCGCCCGCTGCAACCCGACGTCAGTTGATCACGGACGGCCACACTAGGATCACACACCCGATACTAGGTAGCCAAGATCAACTTGTAGGCAATCTTTGCCGTGCGGACGACCGTGGGAACGGTCGTCAGGCCCAGACGGGCTGATCCGCGGCCCAGATGCCGCCCACGGTTGCGTAATCGGCCGGGCTGCCGGAGCACCGGACGGCCGGCGATGCGTAGCGCAGCAGGCCGCTCGGCGTCTGCCGCTCGACGAGGAAGTCCTCGGGGCTCGACGTCGCCTGCGCCAGGCGCGTGGTGTCGGGCATGGACGTGAGCCAGTGCCCGGTCCGGGCAAGGTGGGCCTGCACCGACCGGCTCGCGCCGTCGCGCATCTGCTGCGCTACGGCGTGCAGCACGCCAGCCGCGATCAGGTAGCCGGTGGCGTGATCGAGGGCCTGCGCCGGCAACGCTCCGGGCCGCTCGCCGTCGGCGGACTCGGCCACGGCAATGCCCGAGGCGGCCTGGACGATGCTGTCGAACCCACGCCGCTCGCACCACGGGCCGACGTCACCCCACGCGCTCAGCGATGCGACCACGATTCCGGGACGGCGCGCCGCGAGCTCGGCCGGTGTCAGTCCGAAGGTGTCGAGTGCTCCCGGCCGGTAGCCGGTGACCACGACGTCGGCGTCAGCGAGTAGCTGATCGAAGACCGACCGACCCTCGGCCGACCTCAGATCGAGCAGCGCCGACCGCTTGCCCGCTCCGGTGTCGAGGTGTTGCCAGACGATCTCGGGAATTGCCGGCGGGTCGATCCGCAGCACCTGCGCACCCAACAACGCCAAGGTTCGGGTGGCGACGGGACCGGCGATGACGCGGGTGAGATCGAGCACCCGCAAGCCGGCCGCCGGGAGGAGCGGATCGTTCGGTGCGGACGGCAGCTGACGAGGCGGCGCCTCGCCGATCGTGCGGATGCCCAGCAGCGGCAAGGTGGCGATCGCCGCCGCCTGCGGATGCTGGCGCCACTGCGCCAACGTGCGCACGGCGGTCGCGATGCCGCGCTCGGCGACAACACGGTCCTCGATCGCGAGCGCGGGCAGCGAGCGGCACCGTTCGACGAGCGCCGCCCGATCACAGTCGTCCGGCAGGTCGAGCGCTGCGAGCAGCCGCTCGCGATGGTGCGCGTAGTTGGCGTGCGTCCGGACCCACCCGTCCTGTGCCGCCCAGAAACCGGAGAGCGGAGCGAATGCGTCAGCTCCCTGCCCGTCCACGCGCTGCAGCCGGTCATTCGTGAACGACGCGCCGACCCGGCCGGCCTCGATGCGCACAGCGGGGATGTCCTGCGGCGTGGGATCGGCGCGTCCGGCCCGGGCGGCGGCGAGCAGCGCGCCCGCGAGGGAAGCGGCGGCCACCGCTCCGGTAGCCAGCTCGGTGGTCGGCAGGTTCGACGGCAGTGAGTCGACCTGCTCGATATCGACCACTGCCCCGGCGAGATCCGGATCGATGCCCGTCAGCTCGCAGTACTCGCGCAGAAGTCGATTCCAAAGCGGCACAGATTGACGCTATCCCCGGCATCCGCTGGTGCAAATGTGGCGATGGACATACGCATCGGCGGCCTGGCGTATTCACCACAATGGCGTGAAGACGCCCGCTCGAACACTTTCACCAGCTGCGCACGGCATGCCAGGCTCCGCCCGACTCATCGATGCCTGCAGCCTTTGGAAGGGATTCACCGTGCAGCCCAAGCGCATCGCCGCCATCGCCGCGTTCGCCCTCGTCGCGGGGACGGTGAGCGGCCTGCCCGCCGCATCCGGCGACCCGAGCTCGACGCCACCCACCGCGAGCGTGCGCGACGTGACTCTCCCGACTGGAGACGAGGTACAGCTCACGACCACAACGGACGGCAGCCAGTCGGTGCTCGTCCTCGGCGCCCATCCCCACGACGCCTTCCTCGAGCGCCGCATGGATGGCGATACGTACGTGATTCCCTCGGTAGCACAGCCGTTTCTGGGCCGGGGTCTCGACCTCGGGTTGTTCGACGTCAGCCGATTGGTTCGCTCCGGCGTGGACGCCGCGATACCGGTGCGGTTCAGCGGCGCAACACCGCCCGGCGTCACCGAAACCGGCGCGGGCGTGGGCACCCTGACCGACGCTGCGGCGTTCGGCGCGGCATTGCGGCAGGAGATCGGCCGCGCCGTGGCGAGCAGGTGGCAAAGCGCGCCGAGCATTCCCGGCGGAACCGCCTCGGTGCAGTTGGCCGACGCTGACTCAACGCCAGGCACGAGCGTCCAACCCGCATATGACATGTGGACGCTGAAGATCAAGGTGCTCGACGGCGCGGGCAAACCGGCGCCGGCGGCGCTCGTCAACGTGCTCAACGCCGACGACAGCAGCCGGTACACCGCGACGCCGCCGATCTTCGACGGAACCACGCAGGTCAGCGTGCCGGCCGGCGATTACAGCGCGCTCGCCGACATCTTCACCTTCGACGCGGCGGGCGACGTCACCGAGCTACGCGAGGTGTCGATCGCGCAGGCCACGGTACGCAAGAACACGACCCTGACGCTCGACGGACGCAAGGCGTTGCCGGTCACGACGACGACGCCGCACCCGACCGTCACGAACGGGATCGACCTGAGCTGGCAGCGGGTATCGGCCGCCGGCGTCGGAACCGACTCGGCGGCCCTGATGGGTCCGGGCATCTCGGTGTACGAGGCGCCAACTGACCACGCCACTATCGGCGAACTGCATTTCGGCATCGTGTTCGATCTGTCGTCACCGGCGGCAAGCGCGAGCCCCTACACGTACAGCCTCGCGTACCCCGCTGACGGGGCGGTGCCGGCCAGCCAGCACTACCGGGCGACCGCCGCGACGCTGGCCACGTTGCACGCCCGGTACTTCACCGATGTGGCCGGTCGACCGGCCACCAGCGGTCGGGTCGCCATGCTGGGCAACGGGATCATCGGTTTCCAGTTCGCCCAGACGTTTGCCACGCCGATGACCCGCACCGAGTACGTGACTGCGGATCCGGCCGTTGCGTGGCAGGACAACGTGGCGCCGAACACGCGCGCCACGCCGACCATCGATCCGCCGCGCACCTACGGCAGCGGCACCACACGCAACGTCGACTGGTTCCACGGCCCACTCGTGCCGGGATTCGCGAGCGACTCCGGCGCGTCCCCGTCGTTCCTCTGCCCCGCGTGCCGCAATGGCGATGCCTTCAACCTGTCCGTATCCCCGACCGTCGACTCGACGCCTGGCCACACCGAAGTGTCGTTCCTGTTCGGCAATATCCACACCGTCGCGGACGCCCATGTCGTGCTGACGCAGGGCGCCACGGTGCTGGCCGACAACCGCGGCTGGAACGAGGCCGTCACCGTGCCGGCCGATCCGGCGAGCTACCAGCTCACCGTCGACGAGACCAGGCAGGCGACATGGGTGCGCCAGTCCACGGCGTCGCACACCGAATGGACGTTCGCCAGCACGCACCCAGCGGGCACGTCGATACCGCCGGGGTGGACGTGCCGCAACACCACCCTCGGCTGCGCTGTGCTGCCGCTGATCAACGCGAACTACCAGCTGCAGGTGGGCACCGACGGGACGGCGCCCGCCGGGCCTGGCGGGCTCGACGTGGCGATCGGCCACCTACCCGGGGCGCCCGCCACCCCGATCAGCACCGCCGCAGTCCAGGTCTCGTTTGACGATGGCGTCACCTGGACGCCGACGACCTTCGCGAACCTCGGCGGCGGCCACTACCGCGCACGCTGGACCAACCCGGCGTCCGCCGACGGCGGTGACGTCGCGATACAGGTGACCGCGAGCGATGCCGCCGGAGCCACGTTCAGCCAGATCGTCCACCACGCCTACACGATCGACGCCGCAGGGAGCGCCCAGTGATTCGCCGACTCGTCCTGCCGCTGCTCGCGGCACTTGCTCTGCTCAGCCTCGCTTTGCCGGCATCCGCAACGGTTTCGTCCGCCCGGGTGCATGCCGCGTGCAGCACCACGCATGCGGGCTGGGCGCGCTGCCTGGCCCGGTACCGCGAGCCTGCGCTGCGGCCGCTCGACGCAACCCCTGCCGGATACGGCCCGGCCGACCTGCGGTCTGCGTACGCGTTCCCGGCCACCGGCGGTGCCGGTCAGACCGTCGCGATCGTCGACGCGTACGACGATCCGAACGCCGAGGCTGACCTTGGCACCTATCGCGCCCAGTACGGTCTACCTCCTTGCACGACGGCGAACGGGTGCTTCCAGAAGGTCAATCAGCGCGGCGACTCCGCGCCGCTTCCGGTTGGCGATATCGGCTGGGCGATCGAGATCGCCCTCGATCTCGACATGGTGTCGGCCGGCTGCCCGGCCTGCCACATCCTGCTCGTCGAGGGCGACGACGCCTCGCTCGACAGCCTCGCGGCCGGCGTCGACACCGCCGTTCGTCTCGGCGCCACCGAGGTGTCCAACAGCTACGGGCTGGCCGAGGACAAGTTCCCCGGCGTGCTGTCCTACCGGTCGCACTACAACCATCCGGGCGTGCCGATCGTCGCGTCATCCGACGATGACGGATTCGGGGCAGCTTCGGCGCCGGCGGTCTACTCCAGCGTGATCGCCGTCGGCGGCACGTCTCTGGTGCGCGCTGACAACGCTCGTGGCTGGTCGGAGACAGCGTGGTCGGGATCAGGCAGCGGCTGCTCCGCATGGGTGAAGAAGCCGTCCTGGCAGAAGGACCAGCACTGCCACATGCGCACCGTGGCCGACCTTTCGGCGGACGCCGACCCGAACACCGGCGTCGCCGTTTACGACAGCTACCAGGTGCCGGGCTGGCTCGTGGTCGGCGGCACCAGCGCATCGGCGCCGTTCGTCACGGCCGGTATCGCGCTCGCCGGAAACGGCACCACGATCAAGAACGCCGCCGGAATCTACCGGCACCCCGCCGCATTCAACGACGTCGTCGGCGGTACCGCCAGCGGTCCGGACTGCGGCGGTGACTACCTGTGCACTGCGGTCCCGGGCTATGACGGGCCGACCGGCGTCGGCAGCCCGAACGGCCTGGACGGCCTGTAGGTCGGAGTCCACAACAGGTAACGCCCTTGAGCGGGATATTTGCGTTGCGTCATGCTCGCCGGGTGAGCGCGCTCGAAGAACTCGGCCTCAACGACCTGGAAGAGGCCATCTACCTGGCCACACTCGACCGGTCCAAGTCAAGCGTGGACGAACTTGCCGAGGTGTGCGACACGACCAGGCCCAAAATCAGCCGGGTCCTGACCAGCCTGCAGGAACTGGGCCTGGTCACCCGGCTGGCCGGATCGCCCGCTCTATACGCACCGGTACGGCCTGACCTTGCTGTCGGCGTGCTGCTCCGCCAGCGAGAGGAACGGCTGGGACAGGTCCGCAGCTCGCTCGCCCAGCTGACCGAACGGTTCCAGGCGGCGACCCGCGCCGGCAGCCCCGACGAGCTCATCGAAGTGGTGCGCGCACCTGAGGCGATCCACCAGCGGTGGCTGCAACTACAACGCAGCGCGCAGTGCGAGGTGCGGGTACTCGACAAGCCGCCGTACATCGATTCGGGGAATCCCGCCGAGCCCGGACTGCTCGACACCGGTATCACCTACCGCACCGTGTACGACCGCGCCGCGCTCGACCACCCCGGCAAGCTCACCGGCATCTGGGAGGCCGCGGAGGCCGGCGAGGACTGCCGCGTCTCGACCGCCGTCCCGATCAAGCTGTTCATCGCCGACGACCGCATGGCGCTGGCCCCGCTGCAACAGCCCCAGGACGTCGCAGGCGCGGTCATCGTGCACCCGTCGGCTCTGCTCGATGCGCTCAGCGCGTTGTTCGAGAGCGTGTGGCAGAGCGCGTTACCTCTGGCCGCCTTCCAGGCCGACCAGCCGATCGGCGCGATCCAGCTGAGCAGCCGTCAGCAACGCCTGCTGCAACTACTCGCAAGCGGCTGCACCGACGAGACGATCGCCCGGCATGTCGAGTCCAGCTACCGCACCGTCCAACGACAGATCAGCTCGCTAATGGAACTGTTCGGCGTGCAGACCCGCTTCCAGCTCGGGCTGCGGGCGGGCCGCTTCGTTGCCGAGGAGCGTTAGCCTCCGTACAACCTGCGTCCCCGAGGAAGGATCGACATGATCGACTTGACCGACCGGGACGGCATCGCGCTCGTTCAGCTCGACCACGGCAAGGTCAACGCGCTGGACCTCGAGCTATTACAGGCGATATCGGCCACGATGGCTGACTTGGCCGACGCGCGTGCGGTCGTGCTGACCGGTGCCGGTCGGGCCTTCTCCGCGGGAGTCGACCTTCGCCGCATCGTCGATGGTGGGGCGGAGTACGTGCGCGAGTACCTCCCGGCGCTCAGCGACGCGTTCCTGTCCGTCTTCGACTGCGCACGTCCGGTCGTCGCGGCGATCAACGGTCACGCGATCGCCGGCGGCTGCGTGCTCGCCGCCGCTGCCGACTCCCGGCTGATGTCGGCGGGGCGAATCGGACTGACCGAGATGCTCGTCGGAGTGCCGTTTCCCGTGTCAGCGCTGGAGATCGTGCGCCACACAGTCGGTGCCGCGGCCCAGACGCTCGCCCTCACCGGCGTCACTCTCGAGCCCGATCGGGCTGTCGAGATCGGGCTGGTCGACGAGGTCGTCAACGCCGACGACCTGATCGACCTGGCGTGCGTCCGGGCCGAGGCGCTGGCGAATGTCCGCCCGGCCGCATACGCCATCACGAAGGCGCAGCTGCACCGGCCGGCCCGGACGCTCATCGATCAATACCGCGACGCCGACGACGTGATCGTGCTGCAGCAATGGAGCGAGCCCGGCGTCCACGAAGCGATCGCCGAATACCTGGCCGGCTTGGAGCACCGACGGGAACGGGATCTCCCGTGAATGGCGTCGCGCTGATCGAGGCCGCCGACATCGAGCGCGCGGCGCTGCGCCTGGACCCGCTCCTGGTGCACACCCCGCTGCTGGAATGCCCGACCTTGAGCGATCAGCTCGGCGCACACGTCCTGGTCAAAGCAGAGAACCTGCAGCACACGGGCAGCTTCAAGGTCAGGGGCGTGCTGAACACGCTGCTGACCTGGGGCGACCAAGGCGCGATGCCGCCCGGCGTCGCCACGTTCTCAGCGGGAAACCACGCGGCTGCCGTGGCGTACGCGACCGCACAGGTCGGCATTCCGGCAGTGGTGTGCATGCCACGGACCGCTGTTGCCAGCAAGGTCGCCACCGTGCGCCGTTACGGCGGCGAGATCATCTTCACCGACGACCTGGCCGGTGCATGCCACCAGGTGATCGCCGAGCGCGGATACCGGTTGCTCCATCCGTTCGACGACCCGGCCGTCATCGCCGGTCAGGGAACGGTCGGCCTGGAGATCCTCGCCGGTTGCCCCGAGCCGGATCTCGTCGTGGTGCCGGTCGGCGGTGGCGGACTGATCAGCGGTGTCGCCACCGCGACCAAGGCGCGATCGCCCCGTACCCGCATCGTGGGCGTCGAACCGCTGGGCGCGAACGCGATGAGCCACGCACTGCGGCACGGCGCACCCGAGCCATTGCCCGAGCGGCCGAGGTCGATCGCCGACGGGCTGACCGCTCCATACGCCGGCGTATGCAACTTCGCCCACGTCACGGCCTACGTCGACGAGGTGGTCGAGATCGCCGAGCAGGCCATCGTGGACGCCTGGTGGCCGTTGCTGGATGCAACGAAGCTGCTCGTCGAGCCGGCCGCAGCGGTGACTCTGGGCGCGATTCAGGACGGCGCGGTAGCGGTCGCGCCGGGCAGCACTGTCGTCCTGGTGCTGTCCGGAGGCAACACCAGCCCGGAGATCCTGCAGCGTCTCATGCCCTGAACGCCGGGCCGGATCAGCCGACGCATCGGCCGGACAGGCAGTCTCAGGCGAAACCCGCAATGTCATGCGGGGTGGACATCGCTTCGAGATAGGAGATCTCCTCCTCGTCGAGGCGTAGGTCGACAGCCGCAATCGCGTCGGTGAGGTGCGCCGCTTTGGTGACGCCGACGATGGGCGAGGTGACGCCAGGCTTGTGCAGCAACCACGCGAGTGCGACCTGCGCCCGCGATACACCGCGGCGCCCGGCAATCTCGGCGACGCGCTCGACGACGATCCGATCACCCTCCTGGTAAAGGGTTTTGCCGAACTCGTCGGTCTCGGCGCGCGTCGTGGTCTCGTCCCAATCCCTCGTCAGCTTGCCGCGCGCGAGCGGGCTCCACGGGATCACGCCGATGCCCTGATCGGCGCACAGCGGAAGCATCTCGCGTTCCTCTTCGCGGTAGATGAGGTTGTAATGGTTCTGCATCGATACGAATCTGGTCCAGCCGTGCCGGTCGGCGAGGTACAGGGCCTTGGCGAACTGCCACGCGTACATCGACGATGCCCCGATGTAGCGGGCCTTTCCGGCCTTGACCACGTCGTGCAGCGCCTCGAGCGTCTCCTCGATCGGAGTGGACGAGTCGAAGCGGTGGATCTGATAGAGGTCGACGTACTCGACTTGAAGCCGGCGCAAGCTGTTGTCGATCTCGGACATGATCGCCTTACGCGACAAGCCGGCGCCGTTCGGGCCATCGTGCATTCGGCCGTTTACCTTTGTCGCAAGGACGATCTCGTCGCGATGGCCGTACTCGCGCAGCGCGGCGCCGACGTACTCCTCGCTCGACCCGGCGGAGTAGACGTTCGCGGTGTCGATGAAGTTGATGCCCGCGTCCAGTGCCTGCCAGATGACCGCACGGCTGGCATCCTGGTCCAGCGTCCATGGATGAGTGCCGCGGTTCGCGTCGCCGAAGCTCATGCACCCAAGGCAGATCGCCGACACTTCCAGACCAGTGGCGCCAAGTTTCCGGTGCTGCATGTCTACCTACCTTCTTTCGAATTCATCGCCGCGAACGTCAAGCCTCGAGTGGCGGCTCTGCCGCACGAGCCGGGGACTACTGATCAACGGCTTCCATCTCGCGCGCAACGATCAGGCCGAGCTGGAATCGAGTGGTAACCCCGCGATCAGCCATCACGTGGGCGATCCAGCGACGCGCGGTACGCAGGCTCACGCCGAGTTGCCGGGCGATGGCTTCGTCCTTCATACCGGCCGCCAGCAACTGCAGTACCTGCCGATCCGGATGATCATTGGGCTGCGCCGGTGACGTTCGGCCGTTCACGTACTGGTCGAACGGGATGCTGCGCTCCCAGACACTGTCGAAGTGCATGGTGAGCATTGAGAGCATGGAGCTCGGGTGGACCAGGATCGCCGTCTCTTCTGTCGCCGGCCGATCGATCGTCAGCGGCAGCAGCGCGAGGCGGCGGTCGGCGATGGCCATTTTCGTCGGCACGAGCGGAGATAACCGTGCCTGTTCGCCGGCATCGCGAAACCGGGCGATAGTCGCGAGCTGCCCTGGTCCCTGCAACGACTCGGTGGAGTAGACCGCGCGCCAGCGCACGCCGCGGGCGAGCGTCGCCAGCTCGTCCGGATTGTCGGGCGCACCGATGTAGGGCGGCTTGTCGAAGATCATCACCTCGCTCTCGGCACTGCGCATCAACTGGACGGCACGCTGGTTGATGGCGTCCGGACCGCTGATGATCTCGACGACCTGCGAGGTGTGCTCGTACCGCGTGCCGCGATGAAAGTCGGCCACCAGGCCCTCGGCGAGCAGCCTCGCGCGTTCGAGTTCGTCCTGCCGTTGGGCGATCAGGGCCCCGACTGCGACATCGGGCGGCGCCGGGACGAACCGAGCCGGAACACCCGGGCGCCGGCTGAGCAAGCCACACCGTTCCAGCCTGCTGACCGCCTGCCGGACGCGTGCAATGCCGACTTCGGCGCGCGTTGCCAGTTCGGCCAACGTCGAACCTGGGGTGCTGAGCAGTTCGCGGTAGAGCTGTTCATCGAGCGGAGATACGCCTACGACTGAGAGTCGGCCGAGAAGCTCACGATTTCTCGGGGCGCGCCTACCCTTTATGGACATTGTCATCAGAATGCCACATCGGGTGGACACGACCTGAATCAATAAGTCGTCCGCAATGCGGATTCATCAGGTCAGCTGCCCGTTTCGCCTCGATGATCCGCGCACGACCGTGGCCATTCGATGACATTGGCCCTATCATGCCCGCTCTGTCACTGGTCGCACGGTCATCCCCATGCGCACACTTCATGACGGCCAGTGATCCCTTCGCTTCATCTACTCAGGAGCAGTCCTATGCGTCGTGCGTCGACTCGTGCCGCTCGGGCGGTGGTGGCGCTCGCGGCGCCACTGGCGTTGCTTGTGCCCTTGGCCCCAGGCGTGATCGCAGCGCCCAGCAACGCCACCCCCAGCGCCGCCCCGGCGACCACGAGGGTGATCGTGCAGTTCACCGGCGCACCGGCCCTCTCCGGAGCGAACGGCCTGGCCACCAAAACGGCAACGACCACCACCGCAAAGGCGCGCGCGGTCGGCGAGGTGCGCCAGCAGGCAGCCGCCCTGCGCGCCGAGCACGCCACCTTCGGGCAACGCCTCGCCGGCGCCGGCATCCACGCCACGGTCACGCATGACTTCAGCCAGGTGCTCAACGCGGTGGCCGTCACCACGGACGCCGCCGACGTCGCCCGGCTGCGCGCGATGCCCGGCGTGGCCGGCGTCTACCCCGACGTCACCATGCAGGCCAGCGTCGACGCGGACCTCTCGCAGATCAACGCACCGCAGGTGTGGCAGACACACACTCCGAAGGGCCTGCCGATCCAAGGCGACGGCGAGACGATCGCCGTCATCGACACCGGCGTCGACTACAACCACCCCGACCTCGGCGGCGGATTCGGTCGTGGCGACAAGGTCGCCGCCGGCTACGACTACATCAACAACGACCCCGACCCAATGGACGACAACGGCCACGGCACCCATGTCGCCGGCATCATCGCCGGCGACCCGGCCACGCCCGGCGGGCGAGAGGGCGTCGCGCCGAAAGCCACCCTCACCGCCTACAAGGTGCTCGGCCCCACCGGCTACGGCTCGGAATCAACGATCATCGAGGGCTTCGAGGCCGCGGTCAGCGTCGACAACCCCTACCGCGCTGACGTCGTCAACATGAGCCTGACCGGACACGCTGGTCCCAACGACCCGCTCGAGCAGGCGAGCGAGGACGCGATCCACGCCGGCATCGTCGTGGTCGCGGCCGCCGGAAACGCCGGCCCCGGCGTAGGCAGCGTCCTGTCGCCCGCGGCCGCTCCGGACGTCATCGCCGTCGGCGCCAGCGCCACCGGCGTCGACCTGCCCACCCTGACCGTGACCGCGCCCGTCCACCGCACCATGAACGTCGAGCGGGTCGGCCTATCGGCCAACCCACCGGCGAACGGCGAAGACCTCGACGTCATCGACGCCGGGAGCGGTCAGCCGTCCGAGTACGACACCCTCGACGTCACCGGCAAGGCGGTCTACGTCGGCAACAGCGCCGACGCATTCGGCCAGACCCTGGCCGAGACCGCACAGGCACATGGCGCGGCCGCGATCATCTACCAACAGACGAACGACTACACCCATCGCGGCAGCCAGGCCGGCCCGCTACCGGACTTCGCCGCCGGCCTGTCCGACGACCCCGACAAGCTCAACATCGTGGCGGTGCAGGCGGACGGCGCTGACGGCACTGACATCGCGCAGTGGCTGGATGAGGGGCCGGTGCGCATTCACATCGGCGGCACCGACGCCACCGACCTGCTCCCGTCCTTCAGCTCGCACGGCCCGGCAATCGGCAGCTACGCCCTCAAGCCCGACCTCGTCGCTCCCGGCGTCGAGATCGGCTCGACCTGGCCCGGTGGCGGGTACGCCGACGACACCGGCACCAGCATGGCGGCCCCGCACGTCGCCGGTGCCGCGGCGCTGCTGCGCCAGGCACACCCGACGTGGACGGCCGACCAGGTCGCCGCCGCGCTGACCAGCGGCTCCAAGCTGCTGTCCGGCTACGACGCGATCGCCCAGGGCGCCGGCCGTCTCGACGTCGCCGCGTCCGACAACACGGCATTGCTGCCCACGCCGCGGTCGGTCGACTTCGGACTCGCCGATCTCTCGCAGGCCACGTTCGGGTCGTCCGCGCACGTGACGTTCACCAACGTCTCGACGAAGACCCAGACCGTGTACTTCGACGCCCAGGCCGCAACCGGCTCGCCGGGCACGGTCAACGTGAGCCCGAGCAGCGGGAAGGTCAAGCCCGGCAAGAGCCTGACGGTCACGCTGTCGGTGCACGGCACCCGGCCGGCCACCAGCCAGGACTTCAACGGCTGGCTGCGCGCCGAGACAGCAGGCTCGCAGATCGCGACCGTTCCGTACGAGCTCGCCGCCCGGCCACTGCAACTGCACGCGGACCCCGACCCGACCGCCTCGGCCGCGCAGGTCTTCGTGTACGCCGAGGCGAACGTGATCGGCGCACCGGTCGTCACGGTGACCGCACCCGACCACCACACCACCAAGATCACGTCGTCGTACTTCCAGACCGGTTGGTGGACCGCCACCGTGCCGAAGGGGAAGGCCGGGCTCTACCAGCTGAGCGCGTCAGTCAAGGCCGACTCTGGTGTCACGCTCCTCGGCACGTCGACCATCGAGGAGCTCGGCGCGAGCCACGGCGACTGGGTATCCGTCGGGCCGTACAACATAGGCGCGGGGCATATGGCCACCACCTCGCTGCCCGGCCGCATGTACGCGATGCCGACTTCTTCGCCGCACCCCGTCGTCTTCCGCACCGACGACGGCGGCACGACGTGGCGCGAGTTCCACAACCTGCCGGTGGGCGACGGCCTCGACTACGGCCTGGTCGCCGACCCGACCGACCCCGACACCGTCTACCTGGCCGTGCGCCACGGCGCCGATCAGACCTACGCCGGCCGGGTGCTCGCCAGCCACGACGGCGGCCTGACCTGGACCACGCTGCCCGGCTTCAACGCCGAACCTAACGACCTGTCCATCGACGCGACCGGCAAGATCCTCACGGTTATGGGGCGCGACGGCGTCGCGTACGTGAGCGCCGACCGCGGGCAGACCTGGACCTCGTACTTCCCCACCGGCGGGTACCTCGTCCACGCGCAGGTGATCGGTCACGACCTTTACATGGCCGTCGACTGGGGCGGCGTGGAGGTCGTCCGCAACGTCGACAGCGACCCGTCGCCCATGCAGACCATCTACACCCCGCCTGCGGGCGAGTTGATGGAGAACGTCACCGGCGACTCGACCCGGCTCGTCGCGAGCACCCCGGAACACATCGTGGAGTCGCGCGACGGTGGCGCCAGCTGGCACGTCATCTTCACCGCGCCGGACGAGGACAACTTCATGAACACGATGCAGCTCGTGAACGGCGAGGTCTACGCCGGGGGCGGCTGGCACCTCTGGGCAGAAGACGGCGGCGCATGGAAGTCGATGCCCACGCCGACTCCCGCGGATGACCTCGATGTCCAGATGTGGATGGTGAGCGCATGGCCGGGCAACAACCATCAGCTGCTCGTCTCCGAGCCGGACGTCGGCCTTTACACGACGACTGACGACGGCGCCAGCTACCACCGGCTCGGCCTGCCCGCCGCCGACGTCCGCGGTCTCGTCATCGACAAGAACGCAGCCGGCAAGCAGGCGCTGCTCGCCGGAACGGACTACGCGACCTTCTCGACGTTGCCCCCAGAGGACACGAAGATCACCGCCGCAACCCGCGACTGGGGCATCAGCGGCCAGGAAGGCCTGATCGACCGGAAGATCCTGGCTCTCGGGGTCGACCCGGCTGATCCGAGCATCGTGTACGAGGCGCTCAAGAACGCGCAGGGCCGGGTAGCCATCAATCGCTCCGACGACGGCGGTGCCACCTGGACCGGTGTGGCCGGCTCACGCAGCCCCGCCACACCGTCGGCCATCGTCGTCGACCCGGCCGACCCGAACATCGTCTACGTGGCGGTGAGCGACTCGATCAGCCCCGGCGTGCTGGTCACCCGCGACGGCGGGCACACCTGGCGCATGAACGAAACACCCGGTGTCGTGTCGGCCATCGCGGCCGATCCGGTCGATCCCAACCGGATCTGGCTTGGTGGGCCATCCGGGCTGTACCGCTCCAACGACCAGGGTCAGACGGTCACCCGGCTGTCGACGACCCCGGTCACCGCCCTGACGATCGACCCGCGCAACCCGGAGCACCTGCTCATCGGCGGGCACGGCCTCTACGACAGCCTCGACGGCGGGCACACCTGGCGCCAGGCGAACATCGTGGCGGGACGGCTCAACATCAGCACGCTGCTCATCGCGCAGGACGGCACGGTGTACGCAGGCGACAACTCTTACATCGACGAGTCCAACGTGCCCGTCGGCGGCCGCGGCGTGCTGGTCAGCCACGACCACGGCCGTAGCTACGAGAACATCTCCGCCGGCCTGCCCGACCTGGACATCGGGGGCCTGGCCACCTCGCCTGACGGCAAGTGGCTCTACGCCGGAACGGGCGGCGGCGGCGTGTACCGCATCGCAGCGCAGTAGCCTGCCGCGCGATCTTGTGCAGATGCGCCGTGCCCAGCGCGCGTGTCTGCACAAGATCGCCACTTCCACGAGGTAGTTAGCTCTGCATCACTCGGACGATCCAGCCGATCCTCTGGCTGGTCATCTTCGGTGAGACGTTCACCCGGGTCCGCGCCATCCCGACCGGCACGCTGCCCTATCTCGACTATCTCGCGCCGGGCATCATCGCCCAGTCGGCGCTGTTCGTCTCGATCTTCTACGGCATCCAGATCATCTGGGAACGCGACGCGGGCGTGCTCACGAAGCTTCTCGTCACCCCGACCCCGCGGACCGCGCTGGTAACGGGCAAGGCCTTCGCCGCGGGCCTGCGCTCACTCGTCCAGGCCATTGCCGTCATCGTCGTGGCGGCCCTGCTCGGCGTCGGGCTCACGGCCAACCCGCTCAAGCTGCTCGGTGTCGCCGTGATCGTCATCCTCGGCGCCGCGTTCTTCTCCTGCCTGTCGGTCACCATCGCCGGATTGGTGCTCAAGCGCGAACGCCTGATGGGTATCGGCCAGGCCATCACGATGCCGCTGTTCTTCGCCTCGAACGCGCTGTACCCGATCAGCGTCATGCCCGGATGGCTGCGGGTGATCAGCCATGGCAACCCGCTCAGCTACGAGGTCGCCGCCCTGCGCTGCCTGCTCATCGGCCAGCCGTCCAATCTGTGGCTGGACTTCGCGGTGGTCGGCTTAGCCGCGGTGGCAGGCATCGTCACCGCGGCAGGTCTGCTCGGCCGCCTGGCCCGCTGAGCCCGCGGCCAACTCAGCGCGTTCTGTGCAGAAACGTCACGTATGAGTTTTCGCCCATTTGGGCACCGTCCGCCGTGATGTGTATCGGAGCTGGACGCACATGGTTCCTGACTCGCCGTGATCACAAATGTTGATCACCCGACACGGGACCGGCCCGGCGGCATCGCACGCGAAGTGCGCCGTACGGGCCCACGACCCTGGCCGGCTCCGTCTTTCGAAGGGGAGATAAGCACATGGCACGAAGAACGAATCCGCTATCACTGGCCGGGCCAGGAGCACACCGCCGATGAGTACCTCGCGACGGATCCAGGCTGCCCTCTGCATCACTGCGCTCATCGCAACGTCGGTTGCCCTGACGGGCAATGCATTTGCCGCTCCTGGCGTCTCGCCTTCGACGGTCGTGCTGAACCTTCCCCCAGGAGGGTCAACGACCGTTGCCAAGACGGTGTCGACGCCGCCGATCCCGCCGAACCCCGACATCGTGTTCCTCGTCGACACGACGACCAGCATGGGCCCGGTCATCTCCAACGTGCAGGCGAACGCTCCGGCCATCCTCAACAACGTGCTGTCGGCCCAGCCGAGCGCCGAGTTCGCCGTTGCCGAGTACAAGGACACCGACGACGAGCCGGACTTCCCCGCATTCCACGTCCTGCAGAACCTGACCGCCAGCAGCTCAGCCACGCAGGCGGGACTGAACAACCTGACCCCGCTGTCCGGCGGCGGTACGGACGCGCCCGAGGACGGCATCAACGGCCTGTGGCAGGTGGCGTCCGGCGCAATCTCCTTCCGTCCCGGCAGTGCTCGGGTCGTCATCTGGATCGGCGACTCGTCGAGTCACGATCCCAGTGCCGGCCACTCCCTCGGCGACGCGATCAATGCCTTGACGGCGCACAACATCCGGGTACTCGCCCTGGACGTCGGCCCGACACCGGGCGAGATCAGTGACGGTCTGAACTCCTCCGGTCAGGCCACTGCGGTCACCAGCGGCACCGGCGGGCAGTTGTTCAGCGGCGTCTCCCCGGGCCAGGTGTCCAGCACCATCCTCAACGGCCTGTCGAATCTCCCGGTCACGGTGACGTATTCGCTCACAGGCTGCGATCCCGATCTGAGCGTGAACGAGACGCCGTCGAGCCGCACCGTGACGAGCGGCGACGACGCCACGTTCAGCGAGGGCATCACGGTGTCGCCGTCGGCAATTCCCGGAAACACCTTGCAATGCACGGTGAACTTCCTGCTCAACGGCACCTCGGCGCCGGGCTTCAGCGAGTCGATCACCGAGCACGTGCCCAAGGCCAGCCCGTCGATATCCACGACGCCACCGAGCAATGTCCCGGCCGGCGGCAACATCGCCGACGCGGCAACGGTTTCCGGCGGCTTCTCGCCCACCGGCACCGTGACGTTCCAGCTGTTCGGACCGGGCGATGCGACATGCCAGACACCGATCGCCACACGCACCGGCACGCTGAGTGGTGGGCATGCGTCAACCGGCGCCATCGGCGCGGGCGGGGTCGGCACCTACAACTGGGTGGCCACGTACGACGGAGACGCGCACAACAACGGTGCCGTCTCACCGTGTGGCAGCGAGAAGGTCGTCGTCATCAAGGCGACGCCGGCAATCGCGACCACGCCCTCGGGCACCGTCCCAGCCGGCGGCATCGTCTCGGACGTGGCGCACGTATCCGGGGGCTTCCAGCCAACCGGTGACGTGACGTTTGCGCTCTACGCGCCGGGCGACACGACCTGCCAGACGCCGATCGCCACCCGAGTCGCCCCGTTGAGCGGTGGCGCCGCCTCGTCGGGCGACGTCACGATCGGCGCGGCCGGCACCTACAACTGGGTCGCGACCTACGGCGGGGACGCCAACAACAACCTGGTCACGTCGCCGTGCGGGGACGAGCAGGTGATCGTCACGCCGCAGATCCTGACCGGGCACGCCTACGGCCTTACCGCCAAGGCAACCCTGCTCGGGGCCACGCTGCTCAACCTGCGGCCGCTGCCCGACACCGGCTCGATCGTGACGACCTCGTCGTCAAGCACGAACGTGCCGTGTGTGGCCACGCTGACCGGCCTGATCGCGGCGCATGCCCTGTGCGCCAACGTCACGACGACGGCGTTCCCTGGCAAGTCGGTGGCGAACGCGTCGGTTGACAGCACGACGGTGGGCATTCCCGGTCTGCCGGTGATCAGCCTGTCGACCATCACGTCAACGTCGACCACGACATGTGGCGGCTCGACCGGCAAGACGACGATCGCCTACCTGAAGGTCGGCGGGGTCGTGGTCATCTCGCAACCAACCAACATCGCGCCGAACACGACGATCAACGTCGGCGTGGTGAAGCTCGTCCTCAACGAGCAGAAGGCATTCACCAGTCCGGATGCGGGCCTCACCGTGAACGCCGTCCACGTGACGGTCAACGCGCTGGGCCTCGCCAAGACGGATGTCGTCCTCGCCTCGGCAGAGAGCGACATCGGCAACTGCCCGTGAAATAAGACAGTTGTGGCCGCCCAGTCGTCACCGGCTGGGCGGCCTCAACCGATGCAACTGCTAGAAGGCGCCGATTCCGTTCGGGGTGCCGACGCCGGTCGGGCCGTCGTAACCCTTCTTCGCCGTACAGAGGTAATCGTCGCCGCAGAACCCGTTCGAGCCACCGATGACGTCGAACAGCGCGGACGCATGCTGGTACGCGTACCCGGCGGTGAACGTCTTGGCGTTGCCGGCCAGACCGATCACACCGGCGATGAACGGCGACGATGCGCTGGTGCCACCGACGATCAGCCACCCGGCCGGGATGCCGTACGGGTTCGGCGTGGTGTCGTAGACAGCGAGGCCGGTGTTCGGGTCAGCAACTGCGGACACGTCGGCGATCGTGCGCATATCGCAGTGCTTGTCCTTCTGGTACGCGGGTTTCTTGACGTATGCCGAGCATCCGCTCCCCGCCCCGGACCATGCCTTCTCTGTCCACCCGCGGCTGTTGTCGGCCGCGTAGAGGCTGGTGCCGCCGACCGCGACGACGCCCGGCGCCACGGCTGGGAACGACGCGGCGGTGAACCCGAAGTCACCAGACGACGCGACGATCACGTGGCCGCTGTGCCGGTAGTGCTTGTAGTACGTCTGCATGGTGTTGAACTCGTCGAGACCGTAGCTGTTCGAAACTACGTCGGCGCCTTGGGCCACAGCCGTGTCGACGGAATCGGCGAGGTCGGAGACCAGCGACGAATTGCCTTCGACGAGAAGGATGTTGCACTGCGGGCAAGCCGCCGACACCATGTCGAGGTCGAGCGAGATCTCGACCGCCCAGCCGCCGTCCACGTCGGGATAGTTGCCTTGCTCGCCGGCCTGGTTGACCTTCTTGAAGCACCCGTTGTCAGACGTGCACGCCGGCAGTCCATACGTGGTGCGGTAGGCGGCGACGTCTGCCTCGGCCGTCGGGTCGTCATAGGCGTCGACGATGGCAATCGTCTGTCCGGCGCCCCGAGCGGTCGGCAGGTTGTAGGCGGCCTGCAGATCCGCCGGGCCGAACCCGGCCGGCACGGCCGCGGCGGCCATCGGCGCCGCACCGGTGTGCACGACGGACAGGCAGCGTGCATGCATCGGTGCGGCCTGCCCGCACACGGCCTTGGTGGTGGATGTCTGCGTAGGTGTCGCCTGCGCTGACGGCGCGACCATCGCGACCGCCAGCAGCGACGCAGCCGCCAACGGGACTGCGATCTGAATCTTCACGTGATCCTCCTAGGACGCGGCGATGGCGAAGGCGTGCTGGACGGTCTGGTCGAACGTGCCGCCGACCGCGTCGCGCGTGCTGATCTGCAGCGCACCGAAGCCGTCGGTGGTGCCCGCTGCCGGGACGGTGAGCGCGATGCCGTAGTTGCCCGAGCCTTCGTTCGTGACGGCAACCGCCTTCCACGTCTGGCCGCTGTCGTAGGACACCTTCACGTTGACCGTGTTGAACGCGATGCTCGCGGCACCGCCGAGGTGGCCGAGGTTGAGCGTTCCCGTCGTGGCCCCGGTGTTGAGCTGGCCGAGCAGATCGGCCGGCAAGTTGTAGCTCGCCGTGGTCAGTGGCAGCACACCGCAGTCGCTGGGCGGGTCAGCGCGGTACGTGCACACCCAGCCGGTCGGCACGCTGGACGTCGGCACCGCGGCGGGCACCGTCCAACGGGTCTGTGCGTCGGTCGAGAGCGTGAAGTCGGCCGACGAGCGCGTCGTGTTGTAGTCGATCCGGATGCGCTGCGTACCGCTGGGTATGGTCGCCTCGGTGTCGAGGAAATTACCCGTCTTGATGGGCACATCGTCGGCGTAGACGCCGGCGGTGACCGACTCGGTCAGACCGTCGACCGTGCCGTCCGGGAAGGCGAAGTGCTCGGGCGAGTTGTCAGAGAACGGGTAGGACAGCAGGTCGAGCCGTCCCCCGCTGATGCACGCCGGGCAGACCGTCTCGCCGATGTAGATATCGCCTTCGAGCAGCCGTGGGTGCTGCGGCTGGCCGCCCCATGTCGTCGAGAAACTGGTGCCTGGCAGGTACGTACGCCACGCGCTCTGGATCGCGCCCAGCAGGGTGAACGTCGCGGCGTCGAAGATCGAGTAGTCGAGGCCCTGCCAATTGAGCGTCGGCACCGCCGAGTAGTACTCGGTTCGCTGCATCGGCGCCGTGAACGTCAGGTCGGAAGCGAACAGGAAGAACTGCCACGGCAGCGCGCCGAATCTCGTGTCGAGCGCCTGCTGGTTGGAGTGGTTCGCCGGGTAGGAAGAGTCGATGGCAGCCAGATCGCTGTCGTGGACGACGTAGTGCTGGTTGGCGGGGATTGCGCCGTCGCTCGGGAATTCGAGGTCGTAGCTGTACGAGTTTGCCGCACCGGCGTCGGAGAACTGGCGCGAATAGACGTAGTAGTGCAACTGGCCGATCGTGACCGGCTTCGTGGTCGGCGCAACGAGGAACGACGTGGTGCCGTCGCCGAGGAACGTGTAGCTGCCACTACCACCCACCTTGTCGTCGCGCCCGACACTGACCACGTTGATCGCCGCGGTGGCCGGCTGCGGCGTCGTGATCGACACCGGCGAGGTGGCAGCGCGGGCATCGACCGTGATCGCAGCGTCTGCGGTCACGCTGAACTGCGGGATCGTCACCCCGCGCACCGTCCGCGAAGGGTAGTCGTAGAAGAAGCTGACCGCGGCGTAGTGGCCAGCCGGCACGCTGACCTTGGCCACGCCCTTGACGAAGTTGGCCGAGCCGGCGTACGCGCGCAGATCGTCGACGTTGTAGATCAGCGCCGAGTCGCCGTTGTCCTTCTTGCCCGCGCCGTCGATACCGTTGACCGTCAAGGTGTGCATCGCGAAATTCGGCGTCACGACGGGCGACGCCGTGGACGCGATCCGCGCGACCGAGCCGAACAGGCCGGTGGTGTGCGTGGCCGACGCATGGTCGGCGAGCCACTGCTGCGCGATCGCGGCCCCGAAGGCGCGGCCCGATTCTGGGGTGACGGTGCCGTGCGCGCTGGCGGCGGAACGATCCGTGATGCGGATGCCTGGCACGGCCGAGGGCGCGGTACTGGATCGGTACGTGACCTGCACCGCGGTCGTGGTCGAGTGTGCCTGGGCCAACTTAGTGACGTCGAACAGAGCGAGATCGACTGTCGTGCCCAGATACGGCACGACCGACTGCGGGACGACGTAAAGGTCGGCGCCGAGGTTGAAGGCCTGGAACTGCCCGCCCGGTCCGGTCGAATTCTGGCGCAGCACCGACGCCTGCTGCCGGCCGGCCGGCGCAGCCGAGATGGTGACCACGTCGCCGGTGATCAGCGTGACGTGGGTGGGTGCGCTGATCGCGGCCGGCGCTGTCGGTGGGATGGCAGCCGGGCTGACCGCCCCGCGTGCCGCTGCCACGTTGCCGCCCACGGCCAAGGCGCTGGCAGTTAAGGCGATCATCACGGTCGTGCGCGTGCGACGAGGCACCCGCCTCACCTCCTGAGTCGCTGACGATGACGCACCGCTATCAGTCGGGTACGTCTGCGTTGCGGGAGATGCTGCCAAGCCCGTTCTGTTGATGTACGGTTTTAATGCGACGACTTTCCGTCATTGGCATGAACTAGTCAGATATATCGGCACATAGAACGCGAGCGACAGGAGCCGCCGTGCTGGAGGGCATCGGGCTCAGCGCGGGGCAGGAAGAGACCTATCTGGGCATGCTCACCCGCCCGGGGCAGTCGCTGGACGACATCGCCGCCCGCCACCCCGAGCGACCCCGGCAGCAGACAGTCACGGTCGTCGAGACCCTCGTCGAACTGGGTCTTGCCACCCAACTCGCCGGCTCGCCGCCGCTGTACACGGCGATCGCGCCCGACGTCGCCGTCGAGGGACTGGTGCGCGCCCGCATCGACGACGCGCGCCGGGCCAGTCAGGCGGTTCCCGCGCTGATGGATCGGTTCTGGACCGCCATGCGCAGCGCGTCCTCGGTCGACTTCATCGAGATCGTGACGTCCGAGAGCGCAATCGTGCAGCGCTGGGGGCAGCTGGGCCGGGCAGTGTCGAAAGAACTGCGCGCGTTCGACTGCCCGCCGTATTTTGCCGACCCGCTCGAACCGGACTCGGTCGAACTGCAACGCCTCGCCGACGGCGTCGCCTACCGGGTGATCTACGCCCAGCACGCCATCGACGTCCCGGGCCGGTGGGCCGATCTCGAAGCCGGCATCGCGGCGGGCGAGCAAGCGCGCGTGCTGCCGGAACTCCCGGCGAAGCTGACCTTGTTCGATGACTTCGCGGCGACGTTGTCTTTGCAGACGGGCCCATCGGGCTCGGTATCGGTAATCGTCGTGCACCGGTCGCCCTTGCTCGACGCGCTGTCTGCGCTGTTCGAGGCGTACTGGCAGCGGGCGATCCCGTTCGCGCTCGATTCCGGAGACGTCGCGGGCCTGCCTGCCACCGCGCGCACGAAAGACGAACAGCTCGTCCGGTTGCTCGCGGCCGGCCTCGGCGACGACGCGATCCAGCGCGCACTGGGGGTGAGCGCCAGCACCGTGCATCGCCGGGTGCACGACCTCATGGTCCGGCTGGGGGCACGGACGAGATTCCAGGCAGGGTTCCAGCTGGCCCGGGCCAAGCCCGAGCGCGGCCGCGCGGCACCGCACATCGGGCCGTCCGGTCACGCCGAGCCCCGCGATCGAAGCTCGACGTAGCGCCGCGGGTACGCCCAGGTGTTGTGACCCGGGACGTTGTTGACGCAGTGCGTGATGGACGCGGTTGACGCGATGCGTAGTGGGCGGGTGTTCGGCCGGCGGCTCGCCTCGCGGTGGGTGGGTACTTGCGCGCTGGGTGGGCACTTACAAGTGCCCACCCGCGGCACAACCGCCCACCCGCGACGCTCCGTCCGCCTGCTCGTCGACCCGCGGCGCGCCCTTCACCCCCTCGCCCCCCGCCTCGGGTAACGACCTCTCCGGTCACGACGCCTATCTAGCGGTTGCCGCCGGACACTTCGCGCACGGCTGGTCGTACGTCAGTGAGATATACGAGCGCGGCTATCACCGAGATCAGCGAGATGATGTGCAGGGGCTGGCCGAAGAACAGGGCACCGATGCCGCCGCTGACGATCGTGATGGCGAGCCAGGCCGGCTTGGTCAGCTTGTCGACGGCCGGAAACGCGGCCGCCTTACGGGTGGCACAGTCAACGACAGCCCACGCGCGTATCGCGACAAGTCCCCAGTACAGCACCCAATTGACCCAGAAGTAGACGTCGTCAACCAGGTGCATGCGATGAGCGTAGTTGTCCGTCGCGACACACGACGCCCCACACCGGATCAGCGGTGCAGGGCGTCAGAGGTGATCGGGGCGCCTCGGGGCAGGCTAGGGAGCTCGTCAGGCCTTGGTGGTAGACGGGCGAGATGCGGTGCGCTTGGCTGCGCTCGTCTTGGCCGAAGCGGTCTTGACCGGGGTGGCCTTGACCGTGGTGGTCTTCTTCGCCCGCGCCGGGGCGGCTGCATCCTTGACGGGCGCCGGCGCGTTCTCGACCAGTGACCGAACCGGCTTCACCACGCGCTCGTTCACTGTGCCGAGGACGAGACCGGCGGCAGCCTCCGCACCGTCGAGCACCTTCGCCATCTGATCGTTCTTCTTCAGGTCGGCGTAGAAGGCCTCGACCTTCTCGGTGACCACGAGCCGGTAGCCATTGAGCTGTGCAACGTACGGTTCCGCGGTCGAGGCCATCGATTCGACGGCCGGCAGCGCGACGACGCGCCCGTAGATCGACTCACCGAAGTTGCGCAACTCGCCATAGGTGTCGGACGCCTTGCCGGCAAATCCCTGGGCGTGACCCTGGACCTTCTCGGCAACCTCGGCGGCGGTGCCGCTGACCTTGCCGGCGAGGCCCGTGGCATCGCCTACCACCTCGGTCAGCTTCGACTGTGCCTGGTCAACGGCCTGCTTGCCCTGCTCGAGGGCGGCGTCGGCGTAGGAACGGACATCATTTGTGATCGACATGCGAATCTCTCCTGTCATGTTGGCGGTTCTCTTTCAGTGCGATCGCGGCTTGCCGTTGGCGGCTACCGCCCTCGCGCGCGACGCGCTGTCTTCGCTCGCCGCGTTCGGCGCGCCTTGTGCGTTCTCGCGGCGGAACGTTTCGTAGATCTCGATCAGTACCTGCTTCTGCCGCTCGGCCAGTCCGGGATCGGCGAGGATCGCGGCCACGAGTTCGGGATCGCCGTGCCGCGCCTCGAGAATCCCGGCGCGCACGTACAACTGCTCGGCCGAGATGCGAAGGCCCTTCGCGATCTGTTGCAGGACGTCGGCGCTCGGTTTGCGCAGCCCGCGCTCGATCTGCGAGAGGTACGGGTTCGAAACACCCGCCATGCGCGCCAGTTGGCGAAGCGATACCTCGGCCTGCACCCGCTGCTCGCGGATGAATTCCCCGATCGTCGCGGCACGTTTGGCCGACTCCTTGAGACCTTCGACGTTCACAGCACCAGTGTGCCTCGCCACTGCTAGCAATTGCAAGCAGCTTGCTAGCGGGCTTTCTCACACTCTGCCGCGCCAGGGCGTCCACCGGAGATATGCCCTGCTAGTGATGATCTCCTGGTCGGCGGACGACACTCGACCGCACCTGGCGTCAACCTGAGAATGGCTGTCAGCCACCTGAGAAATGGATCGCGTATAGCGCCGTGACAAGGCACTCTGCAAGCGGCTTGAAACATCTCGTCGCTGACAATTTCTCGGAGTGACCATGCAGAAACTCGCTCGGCTGGCAATCCAGCGCCGATGGTTGGTCATCGTTGCCTGGCTCGCGTTCATCATCCTGGCGCAGGGCATCTCCGGCGCGCTCGGCGGCGCCAACTACAAAGACACCTTCAGCCTGCCGCACACCGAGACCGACAAGGTCGTCAAGCTGCTCAAGGCTTCCGGTCAGGACAATCAGAATGGTTTGTCCGGCCAGGTCGTGATGCATGCGAAATCCGGTGATCTGCAGGCAGCCCCGAGCGGCGTCCTGCCTGAATTGCAGAAATTGTGCAATGACAAGCTGGCCGTCACTGGTGTCACGTCGCCGTGGCAGTCATACAGCTGCAGTCCGGGCGGCGGTGGCACGCAGACCGCGGCTCAGCCCACCCAGCTGTCCAAGGACAAGACGATCGCAATCGTCAACGTCAACTGGTTCTCGAACAAGTACGACCAGAAGCTCTTCGACGGCGTCTACGACAACCTCAAGGGCCTGAACAGCTCGAACCTGCAGGTTGAGTTCACCGGCGACGGGTTCCAGGGCCAGGGTCAGAAGGAGAGCGGCGTTCCGCCGGCAATGCTCGGCTTCATCGCCGCGCTGATCATCCTCGGCATCGTGTTCCGCACGCTCGGCGCGACCGCCATGCCGCTGGCCAGCGCGGTCGCCGCACTCGGCGGAGGCCTCGGGCTGATCGGCATGCTCAGCCACGCCATGAACGTTTCGAACGTGACCCCGCAACTCACCGAGTTGATGGTGATCGGTGTCGGCGTCGACTACGCCTTGTTCATCGTCACCAGGCATCGGCGAAATCTGCGGCGCGGCATGAGTGTCCAGGACTCGATCACCGCCGCGATCAACACTTCCGGCCGGGCCGTGCTCTTCGCCGGAACCACCGTCTGCATCGCGATGCTCGGCCTGACCGCGCTCGGCGTCAGCTTCTTCTACGGCCTGGCGATCGGTACCGCGATCGCGGTGAGCCTGACCATGATCGCGTCGGTCACCTTGCTGCCCGCGCTGTTGAGCCTGCTCGGCCTCAAGGTGCTGCCCCGCAAGCAGCGTCGTGCGGTGCGCGCCGGTCAGTTCGTCGACGTTCACCCGACCGGATTCTGGGCCCGCTGGTCCGATCTCGTGGCGCGGCGCAAGGCGCTTACCGGCCTGATCGGTGCCGCCGTCATGATCGCGCTGGCGATTCCCTTCCTCTCGATGCGGATGGGCCACGCCGACCAGGGCAACGACCGCGCCAGCACCACCACCCGCAAGGGCTACGACCTGATCGCTCAGGGATTCGGGCAGGGCTACAACTCCAACCTGACTCTTGTCGTGACCGGGCCGACGGCACAGCAGACTGCGCAGAAGGTCGGGTCCGCGCTCAAGAGCGTCCAGGACGTCAACGCGGGCAGCGTCATCGTGCCGCAGAAGCCGTTGACCCCAACGGTGAGCCTGATCTCGTTCAAGTCCGTCACGTCGCCGCAGGACATCAAGACCACGGATCTGGTCAAGCACCTGCGCGATGACGTGTTGCCCGACCTGTACAAGAACACCTCCGACCATGTGTACGTGTACGGCCAGACGGCCATCTACGTCGACTTCGCCAAGGTGCTGTCGTCGAAGATGCCGCTGTTCATCGGCGCGGTCGTCGGCCTGTCGTTCCTGTTGCTGCTGATCGCGTTCCGCAGCCTGGTCGTGCCGCTCACGGCGGCGGTGATGAACCTGCTCGCCGTCGGCGCGTCGTTCGGCCTGGTCGTGATGATCTTCCAGTGGGGCTGGGGATCGGACGCGCTCGGCATCGGCAAGGGCGGCCCGATCGAGGCGTGGGCACCGGTGTTGTTCTTCGCGATCCTGTTCGGGCTCTCGATGGACTACCAGGTCTTCCTGGTCAGCCGGATGCACGAGGAATGGGTGCACACCCGCGACAACCGCCGCGCGATCGCGGTCGGCCAGGCCGAGACCGGTGGCATCATCACCGCGGCCGCGCTGATCATGATCACAGTGTTCGCCGGGTTCATCATCGATCCGAACCGCGTGGTGAAGCTGCTCGGCATTGGCCTCGCAGGTGCCGTGTTCCTGGACGCGTTCGTGCTGCGGACCGTTCTCGTGCCATCGCTGATGCACATGTTCGGTAAGGCCAACTGGTTCTTCCCGAAGTCGCTGGAGAAGATCACGCCGCACGTCTCCATCGACGCCGAGGACGCAGCGGAGGCGCGTGGTTTGCCAGGTACGACGCCACGCGGCGATGAAGACACGTTGGCTCGCGTCTAGCTCGAGCCGAGCAACACGCAAACAATCCCCGGTCTCGGACCGGGGATTGTTTGCGTTACGAGCAGGTCTGGTTACCGGCCGAACGTGCCGTTGCCGCCATTGAGCGAGCCCTTCGCCTTGCCGTACAGGTAGACGCCGCCGCCGACAACCGCAGCGCCGATGATCAGGTAGAACAAGGCCCCGAGTACCACCTTGATGGCCCACCAGGCAACCGCCCCGATGACGATGAGCGCGGCGATGCACAGGAGGAACGTGAGTAGCGGATGACTGCGCTGCATAGCGCCAATGGTCGCAGGCGACGGCAGCTCCGGCCACGGCGCGCCGCCATGATCATCCCTGCCCACGCCGCCATTCCCAGCCGATACGGCAGAGATGGTCACGAGGGCTAGTTGCCGAGCAGCCACTCCGTCCGCGTTCGCGGCATGCCGCTCGACCCGGCCACGTCCGGCTTGACGGCGAGGACCTGATTGACGCCGATCCGTCCGGCCTCGAAGGCGAGTGCTGACCCGGCCATGTAGAGCTGCCACACGCGTGCCCGGCCGGGACTGGTCAGCCGCACGGCGTCGTCCCAGCCACGTTCGAGGTTGGCCACCCACGCCCGCAGAGTCAGCGCGTAGTGCTCCCGCAGCGACTCGACGTCTCGGACTTCGAAGCCACTGTCCTCGATGGCGTTGACCATGACGCCCACCGGTTCGAGTTCACCGTCGGGGAATACGTACCGGGCAATGAACGAGGTCTTCGAGAAGTCCGTCGGCGCACCAGGACGGCGGGCGATCGCGTGATTGAGGAAGCGCCCGCCCGGACGCAGCAGCGAGTAGAGGTCCGCGGCGTACGTCGGCAGCATGGACAATCCGACGTGCTCGGCCATGCCGATGCTCGAGATCGCGTCGTAGGGTCCGTCGCGCACCTCGCGGTAGTCCTGCACCCGAATCTCGACCAGCTCATCGAGCCCCTCGTCGGCGATCCGCTTGCGCGCGAAGTCTGCCTGCGCCCGCGACAAGGTGATGCCGACTGCCCGCACCCCGTACGTCCGGGCCGCGTGTATGACGAAGGTGCCCCAACCGCAGCCGACATCGAGCAGGCGCATGCCCTCGGCGAGCCCGAGCTTGCGAGCAACCAGATCGCATTTGGCCTGCTGCGCGTCGTCGACGCGGTACGCCGGGCCGGGGTCCTTCTCCCAGTACGCGCACGAGTACGTCATCGACGGACCGAGGACGAGTTCGTAGAAGTCGTTGCCGACGTCGTAGTGATGCGCGATCGCATCGGCGTCGCGCGCGCGGGAGTGCCGCTTCCCGGCGACCTTGGCCTCTTCGGCGGGCGGTTTGGGCGGCGGCCCGATAATGCCCAACCGCAGGACGCCCTTCACCATGGCGCGCTTGAGCTCGGCGTTGAACGCCACGCCCGGTCCGGTGCTGCGAGCATTCGGCCGATTCAGTTGCGTCAGGCCCTCGAGCAGATCGCCTTCGATCTCGACGTCGCCTGACACATAGGCTCGCGCGACGCCGAGTTCGTTCGGGGCCCACAGCAACCGACGGAGCGCGCGCCGACGCTTGATGACGAGCCGCACCGTGGCATCCGGCGGCCCCATCTCGCTGCCGTCCCAGCAGCGCACGCTGATCGGCAGTTCGCCCCCGAGCGCTGCACTCACGAGAGGTTGCATCACCTCGGCCGCGGACATCTTCTTGCGCCGGACTATGGATCGCATCGGCCGGCCGCGCCGTCGCAATCCCCCGCCATTGTCGTTGACGCTCATCGGGCCATCATGCAACGTCACGCGGACGGGTGGCAGGGCTGCAATGGTGATCCACTGCTCACCAAGCGCCGCCTAAAAGGACATTCCGATCGACAAACCCATTGCCGCACCACCGATTCCGGCCATCAGGCCAAGGAGAATGTTGGCGATCGCGTAGAAACGCGCGCCCTCGACGGTGAGGCGCATCGTCTCGTAGCTGAACGTGCTGTATGTGCTGAGCGCGCCGCAGAATCCGGTACCGGCAAGTGCAATGACCTGCGAGTCAACGTGCGAGGCGGCACCGACCAGCAGGCCCAAGATCACGCTGGCGACAACGTTGACGGTCAGGGTCCCCCACGGAAAGACCGATTCGTGCCGCGATTGGATCGCGCGATCGGTGAGGTACCGCGCAGGCGCCCCGACGAGCGCACCGAGTGCGACCATCAGCGCGATCACGGCGAACTCGCTTGCCCGACCCGCACGACCTCGACGTCCTCCAGGGTGGCGACGCCGCAGATGTTGAGTTCGTCGAGTTGCGTCAGGAACACGGCAATCTTCTCGGCCGTATCGACGATGATGATCATGACTGGCAGTTTGCCCATCAGGCTGAGGATCCGGCTCGTGTGCACCCGGCTCGACGCGCCGAACCCCTCGATGCCGCGAAATGCCGACGCCCCGGCCAGACCAGCGTCATGGGCACGCTTCACGATCTCCGCGCACAGCGGCCGGTGATGCCAGGTGCGGTCCTCGTCGATGATGATCGTCAGACGCTGGGCAGGCCCGGACAGGCTCATCGCTCACCTCGTCGCATCGTCCCTCGCGCCCGGGCGTCGATGACCGCCCGGCCGGCGAGCTGGGCCAGCACGCTGCCGATCCACACCGTCAGCATGCAACCGATCGCCGTTGCCGTCACGTACAGCAACGCCATGCCGGGTCGATGAGCCTGCACGAGTTGCTCGGCCTCGACGGCGAACGTCGAGAAAGTCGTGTAGCCGCCGAGGATTCCGACACCGAGGAACGGCCGGGCCAGCCGGTGCGGCGATGTCAGTTCGAGCAGCAAGACCATCAGCGCGCCGATGATCAGACAGCCGCTGGCATTGACGATGAGGGTGGCCCAGGGAAATCGCGACGCCGAGTGGGGCAGGGCGACGTCGATGCCGTACCGGGCCTCGGCGCCCAGCACGCCGCCGGCGGCGATAACTGCGAGGACGTCCCAGTGCTGTCGAAGTTCGGCCGCCTGACGAGGATCGTGCAGGTCGACATCGGAGTCGATGATCTTGTGAGCGAAGCCGCCCGAGGGCGGCGACTCACCCGGTGCGCGTGGATCTTCGTCGGTGAGGTCAGGGGGCACTTCGCTACCTCGCTCGGGTCGAGAGGTAGGGACCGTTGGCGCCTGTCGCGGTTTCGGCGGGCCCCTCCGCCGTTAAAGGCATGGTAGCGAGACGCCGATCGGGCCCCGGCTGCGCGCTCGGACCTGACTTGGCGTTCGCCTGACGGTATGGTTAGGCTTGCCTAACCGTCCCGGAGGGACCAGACCCTTGTACGCCTGCATCTGCCATGCGGTGACCGATCACCAGGTCGGCGACGCCGTCGACGCAGGCGCGGTCACGGTCGAGGCGGTCGGCGCTGCGACTCTCGCAGGCACCAGTTGCGGCGTCTGCCACGACACGCTCGACGAGCTGATCGAGGCACGGTGCGGCGCTTGCCCGCTCGCTGGCCTACGCGTCGCCTGATCGTTACGGTTCCTGAATGCGCGGCGACGAGAAGGTCATCGGATTCCTCAACGACCAGTTGGCCGCGGAGCTGACCGCGATCAACCAGTACTTCCTGCACGCGAAGATGCAGCAGAACTGGGGCTGGGTGAAGCTCGCGGCGCACACCAGAGCCGAATCGATCGACGAGATGCGCCACGCTGAGATCCTCACCGACCGCATCCTGTTCCTGGACGGCTTACCCAACTACCAGAAGCTGTTCAAGCTGCGCATCGGGCAGAACATCAAGGAGATGTTCGACGCCGACCTGGCCGTTGAGGTCGAGGCGGTCGACCGGTTGCGCAAGGGCATCGCGTACATGCGAGAAAGCGGCGACGTCACCAGCGCGAAGATCTTCGAGGCCATCCTCGCCGACGAGGAACAGCACATCGACTATCTGGAAACGCAGCTCGACTTGCTCGAACGGCTCGGCGAACCGCTCTACATCGCGCAACTGGTCGAGCAGCCGACGGCCTCCTAGCTCGGGTCGATGGCCACGGCGCTGCCGGCCACGGTCAACGGCGCATCGTCGGGCAGCGAGCGCTTGATCACTGCCAAGGCGATCGGGCCGAGTTCATAGTGATGCACGGCGGTGCCCAGGAATCCCACGGCGCGGCCGTCGAGTTCGACCGGCGTTCCCGGTTGCGGCAGGACGTCTGACTCGCCGGAAAGGTGTAGCAGGACAAGACGCCGCGGCGGCCGGCCCAGATTCTGCACGCGCGCCACCGTCTCCTGCCCGCGGTAGCAGCCTTTGTCGAGGTGCACTGCGGTGCCGATCCAACCCACCTCGTGCGGGATCGTGCGGTGATCGGTTTCCAGGCCCAGACGCGGACGCCGCGCCTCGACCCGCAGCGCCTCGAACGCCAGCATGCCTGCCGGCGCGGCGCCGGCCGCGGGCAGCGTGGCGAGCAGCGCCGGCACCGAGCCACGCGGCACGATGAGGTCGGCCCCAATCACTGTGGCTCGCACGAATCCGCCGCCAGGTAAGGCGATTGCCCGATCGGACGGTTCGGGTAGGCCCGCTGCGCGAAGCGTGTCGAGCGTGGACGGCCCAGCGACAGTCAGCACGGCCCACGCATCGGAAACGTCGGCCGGCTCAACCCGCTTCAGGAACTGCATCTTCTGCAGGTAGCCGAGAACGTCAGTTGCGGTGCCCGGCTCGACGTCCAGCCACACCTTGCCGTCGAGTTCGGTCACCTGCCAGTGCTGCTCGACATGCCCATGCGGTGAAAGCACCAACGCATCGGTCGACTCGCCATCGGCGAGATCGGAAACGTGCTGCGAGCAGATGGTGTGCAGCCAGGACAACCGGTCCTCGCCCGGGACGATCAGCACGCCCCGATTCGAGCGGTCGACCACGCCGGCGGAGGTCGCTAACGTGCGCTGCTCCCCCAGCAGATCGCCGTAATGCATCGGCGCACCAGCGTCGATGCCCTCCGAAGTAAGCACGCCCGTCATATCAAGACCTATCGCTCGGTGACGCCGGTTTGTTCCGCGTGCTCCGCGCCTTCGGCCGAGGCGCACTCGTTGCACCGCCCGAACACGGTGAAGTGCGACCGATCGAGCAGAAAGCCCTGCTCGTCGCGAAGGCGCTTGGCCAGGTCGTCGGCCAATGAATGCGGGGCGTCGACCACCCGGCCGCATGCGTGGCACACGACATGAACGTGATCGTCGTCAGCCGGGCGGAACGTCGGAGCGCCGTGGCCCAGATGGGTGTGCCGGACAAGTCCGATGCTTTCGAGCAGTTCCAACGTGCGGTAAACCGTCGTGATGTCGATGCCCGGCACCGCTTCGCCGATCTGTTCCGGCGTGGCATGACCGAGTTCGCGCACCGCTGCCAGCACATGATCGCGCTGCGGGGTCATGCGCATGCCACGCGAGCGCAGCCGCACGGCGAGATCGGTGTTCTCAGGCATCGAGTCCATCGTAGGTCGGCACGCGTTCCAGCACCTACCGTCGCTAACCTGGCGGCATGACGGTGCAGGTGGTCGGCGTACTCGGCGTCGGCCTTGTTGACCCGGCGAGCGCGGTGCTCGGCGCCGACGACCTCGGCTTCACCCGAGGCGACGGGTGCTTTGAAGGTTGCCGCATCGTCGACGGCAAGATCGACAAGCTGGACGCACACCTGGCCCGCATGCAGCGCTCGGCGGCGGCTCTCGAGATCGAGTTCGACGACCGCGCCTGGCAGGCGCTCGTCGCTGAAGCGTTACGCGCATGGACGGCGCCTGGTGAAGCCACCATGCGATGGTTTCTCAGCCGCGGGCGCCCGGGGCATGCGCCGACCGGAATCATCACCATCGCTGCGATCGCAGAGGTGTATCCGGCACAGCGCCGCGACGGTATCCGGGTGATCACGCTGAGCCGCGGCACCGCCTCCGACGCGTTCACCCAGGCACCATGGCTGCTCGGCGGCGTCAAGAGCCTGTCCTACGCGATCAACATGGCGGCGCAGCGCGAGGCCGCGCGGCGCGGCGTCGACGACGTGATCTTCCTCGCCGCGGACGGCCAGGTTCTCGAAGGGCCGACGTCGTCGGTCGTCTGGACGCGCGGCGACACGATGCACACAATCCCCCTTGGCCAAACGGGAATCCTCGCCGGCACGACCCAACAGCTACTGTTCGAGCGCGCGGCTGAGTCGGGCTGGCGAACGGCTTCGACCGCAGCTCACATCGACGACCTGCACGCCGCTGACGCGATCTTCTTGACCGGTACTGTGCGCGGACCCGTCGACGTCGTTGAACTCGACGGCCGTGCTCGATCGCGTGATCTGGCCCTCGTATCCACTGTGCAGAAGCTCGCCGGATTCTGACCGGTCCGGCGGGCCTCCGCCGGCCCCTGAATATTCCGTTCGCATCTTGAATGACGCGTGAGGAATGCCCAAAAACGCCATCGGCGAAATCCGTTGCCGATCAACCGCCGGGATCGTACGGTTGCTCTACACGAGAAAGGAGGTGGTCCAGAGTTGAGTACTTCTAGGACACGTGAGGTGGCTGTCCGCTAGCCGCTGAGGCGGATCACCGACAGGTGGTCCGTGCACCCCGGACGTGAGGTATGCAGCTGTCGCAAGACAGCGCGCCGACGGTCGGTCCGACGCTGGAATCCAGCGCCGAGTCTCGGCGGCGGCAGTACCCCGACAGCTACCCGGCCCCCGAGCCGTCGGCCCGTCCAGCCGACTCGCCCTCGTGCGAACAAGGTTCGGGGGCTGCACCATTCGCAATATCTCTTTGCATCCACGCGGTTCGCGCAGTTGTGTGCGGATCAACACGCCCACGCGGGGTCATCTCCATCTTCACCCGCCCGGCGCGTAGCCTCGGCAAAGGCAATTCAGTCCAATTCCACAGGCTCACGCGGATGAGCGCAGTGCCGCGTCCACTTCGCAGTGAAGGTGTACATGACCGGCCAGGCCGTGCGTGCTGGCGAGAACGCAGTTCAGTCGCTTCGGCGCGTTGCCGGACGGCTCTCGCCTGCTGCGTGGGCAATCATCGTGGGCAGCGTCCTCGCGCTGGTCTACCTGCAATGGCGGCCGCTCGCACCCGATCTCGCGGCGCAGATCGCGCGCGCCAACATCGTTCGCTCAGCGGGCAACGTGTCGTGGTGGACCGGCTGGTTCGGTGGGTTGTCGCTGCCGACCTACAGCCTGCTCGCTCCGTCGTCGATGGCGATATTCGGAGTTCGGGCGACGGGTGTGGTCGCCGTCGTGATCGGTGGCGTCGTCAGCGCCCGATTGATCACGACCGCGCGTCGGCCACGAGCGGGAGCGGTGGCATTCTCCGTTGCCGAGATGGCCAATCTGCTCGACGGCCGGGTCACGTTCGCTGTCGGAGTGACTCTCGGCGCGGGCGCATTGCTTGCGCTGCAGGCAAGGCGGCCGCTGCTCATCGCTCCCCTCGCTGCTGCGGCGTATTTCGCAAGCCCGCTCGCCGGTCTGTTCCTGGGCCTGGCGCTGCTGGCCGTACTTGCAACCGATCCGACCCGCCGCCGGGCCGCCGCGGCCATCGCGGTGCTACTGGGTGCCCTCGGCCTTTCGATGGCGCTGCTGTTCCCCGGCACGGGCGAGATGCCTTTCCACGCCACCGACCTGATTCCTGCGGCGTTGTGCTGCGTCGGGGTCGCTCTGTGCTGCCCGACCCGAGTGGTACGCGCCTCGGCGCTGCTGCTGATGCTCGCGCTGCCGATCTTTCTCGCGGCCCCCGGTGCCATCGGCAACAACGTCACTCGCCTGGCGTGGATCTGCGCTGCCCCGGTAGCGGTTGCGTACTCACCGCTGCGCCGAGGCCTACTCGCTATCCTGCTCGGCCTGCTCGCGCTCTGGCCGACGATCGACCTGGTGCAGCAACTTTCCGCGACCCGCGACCCGTCGACCACGGCGGCGTTCTACCGCCCGCTGCTCGTGGCCCTGGCCGATGAGCAGGCCAAGGCAGGCCCGATCGCTGTCGGCGAGCGGGTCGAGGTGCTCGACCCGGTCAATCATTTCGCCACGGTCTACCTTGCCAATCGCGCATCCCTTGCGCGCGGCTGGGATCGTCAGGCCGATGTCGCCAATGACCCGATCTTCTATCACGAAGATCAGCTGAACGCCGACACCTACCAGGCGTGGTTGCACGATCTCGCGGTCGGCTGGGTAGCAGTTCCGGCGGCCCGGCTGGACTACTCGGCAGTGGCGGAATCGAAGCTGGTGAGCGGTGGCCTCGGCTACTTGCGCCTTGCCTGGTCGAACCCGTCCTGGAAGCTCTACCGGGTCACCGACGCCACCCCACTGGCCGTGGGAGTGCAGGTGCTGCGCGTCGAACCCACCCGGATCAGCATCGCCGCCACCGCAGCCGCGGCTGTGCAGATGCGGCTGCGGTGGTCGCCGTATCTCGCAGTGCAGCATCCGGATGGAACGCTTGCGGTCGGGGCATGTCTGTCGAATGCGAACGGCTGGCTCAATCTGACCCTGCCGGCGGCCGGCCAATATCGAGTGACGAGCCGGTTCGACCCGGTGCATCGCCTGCAACCACCGCAGCGTTGCCAGCACTAGGGCCTGTCCCGTGGATCTTGGCCGTCGCGCAGCAGGTTGAAGATCCACGGGACAGGCCCTAGGAGCGCTTCTGCCTCGTCACTTCCGTTGCAACGTCGCGTTCAGGTGCGGCGCATAGTCCTGACCGGGCAAGGCCAACTCGGTGGCATATGCGAGCGTCGCACCGGACAACGCATACAGGCGGCGCTCGCCGCGAACCGGCTTGGCCGTCGGCGTGGTCGACACCGCGAGCGTGGCAAGTTCCCACCGCTGGTCGCCTGCGGTGCCGGTGAACAGCTGGGTCACACCGGTGATCGCAGCAGTCACCATCTCGACGTCGTCGGGTCCGGCACCTGGTCGCAGGAATCCTGACTCGCGAAACGCAGGGCGGATGTCGTTGCCGTCGGCATCGATGAGCCAGGCGCGCGACTCGTAGACCAGGAATGGCCGGCCATCGTGCGCGAAAGTGGCGTGCTGGCGAAACCGGAAATCGGCCCCGGTCGAGGCTGCCACGCCGGCGCCCGTTCCCGCCCACACGCCGACCAGCGGGAGCAGGGCCAGCAACGCGTCATTGAGCGGCGCGCCCGCGCGCAGGTCAGTGGTGTCAGTGCCCGGGTTCACCGCTGGCCGGCGAACAGCTTGTAGACGGCGTAGAGCGACAGCATGCCGATGCCGATCAAGGTCACGATCAGCAGGCCGAGGTAGGTCGCCTCCATAGCAGGCAGGATATCGGCATGAGCTCATCCAGGCCGCGCCAACTCGTCGTGAAATGCACTGCCGGTTCAGATGATCCCGAGCGCTGCAACCAGGCATTCATGGTGGCAGCGACCGCGGTCGCGTCCGGTGCGGAGGTTTCTCTGTGGCTTACCGGCGAGGCGGCGTGGTTCGCGCTGCCCGGCCGCGCCGAGCAGTTCGACCTGCCGCAGGCGTCGCCGCTGGCCGAGCTGCGTGACACGGTGATCGCCGGCGGCACCTTGACGGTATGCACCCAGTGCGCCGCCCGGCGGGGTATCACCGCGGACGCTGTGCTCGAGCGGGTGCGGGTCGCCGGGTCGGCGTCGTTCGTCGATGAGGTACTCCAGCCCGAAGCGCAGGCCCTCGTCTACTGACCGATCGGGCAACTTTCCCGGCAGCTGGCCGGGAAAGTTGCCCGATCAGAAACTCAGGCCAGGACGAGTCGCGCCTCGACGAGGCCGGGCTCGAGGGCGTGGACGTCCTTGCGCACCGCGCCGTCGTGATGCATCACCGACAGCGTCCACGCGCCCGGGGCGGCGAAGAATCGGAAGTCACCAGTGGCGCTGGTGACCACCTCGGCGGTGAACTCGCCGGTGGCGTCGAGCAGCCGCACGTACGCGGCCGGGACAGGGGCGCCGTCCTTCGACACCACGCCGTAGATCACCGTCTCCTTGGTGACGTCGACGTGCGCGGGCAGTTCTGGCGCTTGGGTGGGGGCTCCGCACATGCTCAGACGTCCTTCTCGATCGGCACACCGACAAGCGAGCCGTATTCGGTCCACGACCCGTCGTAATTCTTGACGTTCTCGTGGCCGAGCAGCTCGTGCAGCGCGAACCAGGTGTGGCTCGACCGCTCACCGATGCGGCAGTAGGCAATTGTGTCCTTGGCGCCGTCCAGACCGGCGTCGGCGTACAGGGTGCGGAGGTCGTCGTCGGACTTGAACGTGCCGTCCTCGTTGGCCGCCTTGCTCCACGGGACGTTGAGCGCGGTCGGGATGTGGCCGCCACGCTGGGACTGCTCCTGCGGCAGGTGCGCCGGGGCGAGCAGCTTGCCGGAGAACTCGTCGGGTGAGCGAACGTCGATCAGGTTCTGCTTGCCGATCGAGTCGATGACCTCGTCGCGGTAGGCCCGGATCGAGGTGTCCTGGTCCTTGGCGCTGTAGGTGGTCGCCGGGCGGGAGACGCCGTCCTTGGACAGCTCGCGGCCGTCGAGTTCCCACTTCTTGCGGCCGCCGTCGAGCAGCTTGACCTGATCGTGGCCGTAAAGCTTGAAATACCAGTACGCGTACGCGGCAAACCAGTTGTTGTTGCCGCCGTAGAGGATCACGGCGTCGTCGTTGCCGATACCGCGCTCGCCGAGGAGCTTCTCAAACTGCTCCTTGCTCACGAAGTCGCGGCGTACCTGATCTTGCAAGTCGGTCTTCCAGTCGAGCTTGACGGCGCCGGCGATATGGCCGCCGTCGTAGGCGGAGGTGTCTTCGTCGACCTCGACGAAGACCACCCCCGGAGCGTTCAGATTCTCTTCGGCCCAGTCGGCCGAGACGAGAACGTCTGCGCGGCTCATTTGGGATTCTCCTTCTTTTGATGGGAGGGGCGAGGCTGTGCAGGGTTGCGAACGGCGCGAAACCGCGTCCGGGATCCCGGGGACGGTCGGCAGAGCGCAAGAAAGCGCGAGGAACGGGTCGGTTTACCCGGCTAGGAAGCGCAACACAGGCAGCTGCCCACACGGCACAGGTCGACCGTGCGGCGAGAGGTGAGCGGAATGCTCACGGCGCAGAGCGCAATGCCCATGGCCACCAGCCTAGCTGCCAGGACCCGTCGAACGCACGCTCAGGAGCTGGTATCGACGACGATGTGATCGGCACTGGCCGTTGCCCGCACACCTGACGATGTCGGCGTAACGCCGGTGACTTCGAGCCGATACGGCAATTTCGGCAGGGTGAAGGCGCCATTCATCTGCGACGCGACGATCGATGTCACGGCCGACGGCAGGGGCGCGCCCGCCACGGAGATCTGCTTGACCGCGTACGACAGCCGGTTGTCCGCGACGTGAACGTCGGCGTCGGCGGAGGCGGTGATCGTGGCGACGGTGCCAGGCACAGTGACCGGCACGGACACATGCAACACGCCCTTGTTGCCGGACAGCGACAGCCCATGGATCCCGGTCAGGCGAACGACCTCGGAGTAAGGGATGACCACCGAGGCATCGACGTGATCGATCGGCAACTGGGAGACGTCGCCGTTCATCGCGTCGCTCAGCGGAACGTGCACCCCGTGCATGTGCGCGTCAAGATCGATATCGCTGACGCGGTCGATGGTGAGCGGTTCGCCTGACACCTCGATGTCGTCGTACCTACCCGACGTCGCCTGGGTCAGGAACGGGACTCCGTGAATGGACACGTGCGGCTTGGCGCTCGAGTCGAACGGACTCTCCTGGGCCAGACGCTTCTCGACGGCGGACTGCGCCATAGCGACCGCGACCCGGTCGGCAACTGCCAATGCGGCCACAAGCAGCAACACGACGATGCCAACCACCCAGGGCCAGCGTCGCCGACGCGCAGGCTGTGGCGGAGGCGTTATACCGACCGGAACAGCGGTCGGACCCGGGTTGACCATCCGGCGACTTTACCCAGCCCTTGTGTGAACATTCGATGGGTCGCCGAAGACAGCTCGGCAGAAGATCATCCGCGGATCGCGAGGCACAGCAGATACCCCACGGGAGCGACCAAGGCGAGCGGCAGCAGAACGCCGAAGACCGGACGCAGCCATCGGCTGGCACCGGCGGCTGCAGACGATGCCTGCTCGACGAACGCCGCGCCAACCGCGAACAGGCTGACTATGCCGCCGAGGGCCCCCCCGAGAAACGCCGCGCGGTCGGACGTGAACTCGACCGTGTCGCGCAGCCGCAGGTAGCCCACTGCCGCGCCGACACCGATCGCGACGATGACCGCGGGCAGTCCGCGTGAGACGGTCGGATCGAATCGCGGCCGCGGCAGGACGGCATCGACGAGGTGGCCTACGACCAGGGCGCCGCTGGCCGCCAGGACGACGACGCTCACCATCAGCTTGCCGCTCGTCTCGTGCCGCAACTGAAGCAACGCGGGCAGGGCGACGACAGCCACCACCAGAACGGCGATATCGGACAACGACTCGGTGACGCGCGCACGCACCACACCGCGGGTGAGTTGGTGAATGAACATCGCCGGGATGGCGAGGGCCAGGACGCCGAGCAGCGTGCCGAGCTGGCCGTGTGGCCACCGGGAAACGACGACGTCCGCACCCGCCGCGGCGAGCGCCCCGACGACGAGAGCGCCGATGCGGCCCGGCAACCCCGTGCCGAACACCCAGGCCGTGACGAGCAGACCCTGCAATACCGCGACGGCAATCAGCAGATCCAGTGCGCCGATATTCGCCGTCAGGGCCAAGGCGGCTCCGACCACGACGGCGAGCGCGGCGCTGCCCAGATGGCTGACTGCTGACGGCGTTGCCGCGGTGGGGAGGTCGGGCGGGCCGCCCGACTCGGTACCTACGCCTGGCCGGGGCCGTCTGGACCGGGTTCTCGGCGGGTTGGCGGGCGTTGCCGCTCGCGGCGTTCCGGGCGTCCCCGGCGCGGGGTCTGCGGGGACAGGAGCGGCGGGCGCATGCTCGGCGCCGCTGCGCGGGACGGGCTGCTCGCGGGTGAAATCGTCGACGACCGGCAGCTCGGCCGTGGTGTCGATGGGGTCGACCCACCGCATCCCGCGGCGGGCAGACGGGTCACCGGACACGGTCGTCATCGTCGCAGACCGTGACGAAGTGTCGAATTGATCACGGCCCGTACCCAGGTGTCGATGCGCGCTACCAACTCCGGTGTTGTGCCGCTCTCGGCGTGACCCATGCCGCGCTCGAGCCAGAACTCGGCGGTGCCGGGCGAGCCGTCCGCGCCGGCTGTGTCTGTAGGCGCCGACGTCGCAACGGCGCGTGCCGCGTCAGCCAGCGCCTGCGCGTGCCGCACCGGAAAGTAGTGGTCGGAATCGCCGTGCACGATCAGCAGCGGCCGCGGCGCGATGCGGCCGACGACCTCGACCGGTGACTCGGGCAGCTCTGCCCAGCCATAGCCGAGGCGGGTGCGCAGCACCACCCGGGTTGCGAGCCGGCCGGCGCGGGTCTCGGCCGCCCAGTGCACGAGACGCATCGCCGGCGTGCTGCGCTCCCACCAGTGACCGGGCGAGCTGACGCTGACGATCGCATCGGCGTCGCCACCTAGTCCGGCGTAACGCAGCACGATGGACCCGCCCATCGACCAGCCAAGCGTCGCAACCTGGGCATAGCCTTTTTCCCGGAGAAAGCCGACGGCGGCGGCGAGATCGTGCACCTCGAGCTCACCGAGTGTCGAGTGGCCGCCTGACCGGCCATGCCCGCGAAAGTCGGGTGCGATCACGCCGGCGCCCGTTGCGGCAAGCTGATCGCAGATGCGTACCACCCGCTCCGCCTTGGCAGAACCGGTGAATCCGTGCGCGACCACATAGCCCACTTCACTGCCGGGCCAGTAGTCCGCAGCAATGCGGACACCGTCCGATGTGGTCAAGGCGACCATCGCCGAAGCGCTCACATTGCTATCCTGCCTTGTATTCCCGCTGGGCAGCGCCGCCTGGTTCTGCCCTAGCTCCCGGGAGGCGCACGTGGAACTGGTGCTGCTTACCAGTGGAATGCAGCCGACAACCGAAGTACTCCCAGCTCTCGGCCTGTTGCCGCACTCGGTCACGGTATTACCGCAGGATGCGGCCGCCCTTGTCGACCATTCGGGCGGTGATCTGCTGCTCATCGACGCCCGCCGCGATCTGGCCGGGGCCCGAACCTTCATACGTGTGCTCAGCGCAACCGGACTGCACCAGCCGGTGATTGCCGTTCTCACCGAGGGCGGGCTGATCGCGCTGTCGGCCGACTGGCCGGTCGATGACGTCGTACTCGACACGGCCGGGCCCGCCGAACTCGACGCCCGCCTGCGGCTGGCGATCGACCGCCGGACCAGGACTTCGGGCGCAACGCCCGGACGAGTGCAGGTAGGCGACCTCTCGATCGACGAAACCACGTATACCGCGCGTCTGCAGGGTCGTGCGCTCGATCTCACCTACAAGGAGTTCGAGCTGTTGATGTTCCTCGCCAAGCATGCCGGCCGGGTCTTCTCCCGGGCGCATCTCGTGCAGGAGGTCTGGGGCTACGACTACTTCGGTGGAACGCGCACCGTCGACGTCCACGTGCGGCGACTGCGCGCCAAGCTCGGTCCCGAGCACGAGGCGATGATCGGCACCGTGCGCAACGTCGGCTACAAGTTCGTCCGCCCTGCTGCGGATGCCCTGGAGGACCACCCCACGGCCGCCGAGGACCTCATCGACCTGTAGCGCCGCGCTGCTTCCGTTGAGTGGTGGCAGGCCGTTAGCGTGGCCGGATGCTTGCTGTCGAACCGCACGATGCGCTCGACCCCGCGCTGCGCGAGGACGTTCGCGGGTTGATCAGCGCGGTCGAGGCCCGTGACGGCGCTCCGCCGCTGAGCGACCACGCGATGCTCGAACTGGGCCATGCCCGGGCGGGCCTCATCCACCTCACGGCGCGCCACGGCGGCGCCCTCGTCGGTTACGCCCAGATGGACGCGACGGTCGCTGAGATCGCCGACGGCGGGCACGCGAGCGGCGAACTGCTCGCGGCGCTGGACGCGCAAGTTGACGAGCCCTTGCTGGTGTGGTCACACGGCAAGCGCAGCCCGGTCGGCCCGGCGGCCGAGGCTCGCGGGTACGCCCGCCATCGCGCGCTCTGGCAGTTGCGCCGGCCGCTCGGCGATATCCCGGATGCCCCGCTGCCCGAGGGCGTTGCTATCCGGTCGTTCGTGCCGGGCCGCGACGAGAACGCATGGCTCGCGGTCAATGCCGCGGCGTTCGCCGACCACGCCGAACAAGGCCGGTGGACGCGCGACGACATCGACGCACGGGAGGCCGAGCCCTGGTTCGACCCGGCCGGTTTCCTGCTCGCTGAACGAGCGGGCACGATGCTCGGATTCCACTGGACGAAGGTCCACGACGACAGCACCGGCGAGGTGTACGTGCTCGGCGTCGACCCACAGGCGCAGGGCATGCGTCTCGGACCAGCGCTGCTCGTGGCGGGCCTCGTGCACCTGCGCGGGCGCGGCCTCGACACGGTCATGCTCTACGTCGACGAGAGCAACACCGCGGCGATGCGCCTGTACGAGCGCTTCGGCTTCGCCCGCCATGACGTCGACGTGCAATACCGCCGCGACGCCTAGCCGGCGCCGACCCGGTGGCCATCCGATGGCACAACGGCGTCCGCTGCATCGGCCGCAGTCAGGTCGGGATACAGCAGCCGCACCAACACCAACCCGACCGCGCCGCCGATCAGTTGCGCCACGATGAAGCCCGGCACCGACGCCGGTGCTATGCCCGCGAACGTGTTGGAGAACATCCGCCCGACGGTGATTGCCGGGTTGGCGAAGCTGGTTGAGCTGGTGAACCAGTACGCGGCGCCGATATATGCGCCGACGGCGGCGGGCGCGGTGGCGCCGCGTCCGGATCGCGCAAGGGCGAAGATGATCAGGATCAGTCCTGCGGTGGCCACGATTTCGGCAACGAAATGCGGCCCCGTCATCCGGCTGTGGGTGCTGATGCTCACCGCGGGGCGGGCGAACATCACGTTGGCGAGCACCGCTCCGCCGATGCAGCCACCGACCTGGGCGGGCAGGTAGGCCAGCGCGTGGCGCCAGGCGAGCCCGCCGAAAGCGGCGTCGACGACCGACACGACCGGATTGAGGTGCGCTCCGCTGACCGGACCGACCATCAGGATGATCGCGAACAACCCGAGGGCTGTGGCAGCTGCGTTCTCGGCCAGTTCGAGCCCGGTGTTGCCGGGCGAGAGCTGCTGCGCTGCGATCCCCGAGCCGACGACTACGGCGGCGAGCAGCAGGCTGCCGAGCAGTTCTGCCAGCAAGCGACGCCACAACTGCACCATGTGAGTTCCCGCGAGTCGTGTGCGCCGCGGACCGGCGCCGGCCGATGGACCGCAGGAGCATGCCCGTTCACATAGACAAGTGTCAATGTCTCCGCGGAGGTGCGCCGACTTCGCCGGAAAGGCCGACTCGGCCGTTCCATGCCGTCCGCGTAGCTCGTTAACCTTGCGGCCACCCGCGCGTCCAGCAAGCGTCACATTGGCAGGCACGGCCGTTCACTTCTCGTTCATCTGCATCACGCCAGCACGCCACCTCACCGCCCTAGCGTCCAAAACGGCACCTGCCTCTGACGAAAGGGAATACACGTGAAGCTGTACCGGACTGGCGTCGTAGCCGGTCTGCTCGCGGGGGCGCTTGCGCTGGCCGCCTGCGGCTCGGACAAGACCTCAGGCAATTCCACTCCCCCGGCGGCGCCCGCCGGAGGCTCGAGTTCGGCCGGCTCGTCCAGTGCACCGGCCACTCAGTGCGCCAGCGGTTCGCTCAAGGGCGAGGGCTCGACCGCGCAGAAGAACGTGATGAACGACTGGATCCAGAAGTATCAGGCAAAGTGCAGCGGTACGACGATCGCCTATAACGCAACGGGTTCGGGCGCTGGCGTAAAGCAGTTCAACGGCGGCCAGGTCGACTTCGGCGGGTCGGACGCGGCACTGGACCCCGCCAAGGGTGAGGTTGCCGCGGCCAACAAGCGCTGCGGTGGCGTGGCGGTGGACCTTCCGATGGTGACGATCCCGATCGGCGTCGCCTACAACCTGAAGGGTGTCACGGACTTGACGTTGACCCCGGACGTCGTGGCAAAGATCTTCAAGGGCCAGATTACGACCTGGAGCGACCCGGCGATCAAGGCGATCAACTCCGGGGTCAACCTGCCGTCGACGAAGATCACGGTGTTCTTCCGATCCGACGACTCGGGCACCACGTACAACTTCGAGAGCTACCTGGCGGCGTCCGCGCCGAGCATCTACACCGCGAAGCCGGGCAAGACCTGGTCGGAGAAGGTGGGCCAGGGCCGCAAGGGCAACGACGGCGTACAGCAGGGCATCAAGTCCGTGGACGGCGGCGTCGGATACAACGAATGGTCGTTCGTTATCAGTGGTGGTCTGAACAGCGCCAAGATCGACAACGGTGGGGGCGCGGTCGAAATGAACGCCGACACCGCTGGGAAGACGGTTAGCTCGGCGACCGTTGTCGGGACAGGCGACGACCTGTCGTTGAAGCTGGACTATGCCACCAAGGTGCCCGGCGCGTACCCGATCATTGGCGTCACCTACGAGCTGGTCTGTGAGAAATACTCCGATGCGAAGATCGGCGGGCTTGTGAAGTCGTTCTTCACCTATGCGGCCACTGACGGCCAACAGGGGCTGGCGGATCAGGGCTATGCGCCGCTGCCGTCGCAGATCACCCCGAAGGTCATCGCGGTACTGGCGAAGATCAGCTAAGGCAGGCGGTCAGATTCACCTCAACGATGAGTCCCGCCGGGCGGGCCGGCCAGCCGGCAGCGCGCGGCGGGACTCGTCGTTCGACGAGAGATACCGAGATGACAGACCGGGATTCGATGACTGAGCGGGACCAGTCCGACGAGGCTGTCGCACCGCTTTCGCCGCCGAGCGTTGGAGGGGAATCGGTGGACGGTCCGAGACACCGCGGTCAGGACGACGATCCACCGCTCGACGACGCGCAGCCCGACGTCGAGACAGCCGGGAGCGGCGCGCCGGCACGTGTCGTCGGATCGGCCCAACCGCTCGCGGTGAGCACGATGGAGGAAGCGCCGCCCGTGGCCGGCGCCGGATCCATCGCGCTGGGCACGCCGCGCAAGAAGATACGCATCGGCGATCGCGCGTTCTACGGCTTCGCCGCCGGATCCGGCGCGTTCGTGGTGATCCTTATCGCTCTGGTCGCTGCGTTCTTGATCGTGAAGGCCGTGCCGGCGATCGCCGATGACAAGTCGAACTTCTTGTTCTCGCGGGACTGGAGCGTCGACGGCTCTGTCCTGCGCTTCGGCGTGTTGGACATGCTCTGGGTCACCGTGATCATCTCCCTGCTCGCGATGGTGATCGCCGTCCCGATCGCGGTCGGCATCGCGCTGTTCATCACGCAGTACGCACCGGCGCGGCTGTCCCGTCCGGTGGCCTATGTGGTCGACCTGCTGGCTGCGATCCCGTCGATCATCTACGGCATTTGGGGCATCACCGTGCTGGCGCCGAAGCTGGAACCAGTGCAGCGGTTCTTCTACCACATCGGCGCTTTTGCCCTGTTCAAGAACGAGAACGTCTCGCAGGGCACGATCTTCAATGGCGGGGCCGTGCTCGCGCTGATGGTTCTGCCGATCGTCACCGCGATTGCCCGTGACGTGTTCGAGCGCACCCCCGCCCAGCATGTCGAGGCGGCTTGGGCGCTGGGCGCGACCAAGTGGGAGATGATCCGCATCGCGGTGCTGCCGTACGGGCGTCCCGGTGTGATCAGCGGGGCGATGCTCGGCCTGGGCCGCGCACTTGGCGAGACGATCGCGATCACCCTCATTCTCTCGAAACCCGGCGTCGGCTCACCGTTCTCCTGGTCGATCTTCAACGGCGGCGAGACGTTCGCGTCGAAGATCGCCAACAACGCGGCCGAATTCAACAGCCCCCAGCAGACCGGAGCATTCATCGCAGCCGGCCTCGTACTCTTCGTGCTGACCTTCGCAGTGAACGCCGCGGCCCGAAGCGTCGTCAGCCGGCGTAGGGAGTTCTCCGAATGACCACTGTCACGGCTCTGCACAAGGCGCCCGGGCACACCATGCGCAAGGTCAAGAACAACGTTGCGACCGTGCTGGTCACGCTGGCCTTCTGCCTCGCGCTGATCCCGCTGGTGTGGCTGCTCTGGACCGTCATCAGCAAGGGCATCCACGCGATGACCCGTGACGGCTGGTTCACTGAGAGCCAGCGCGGGATCACCTTCCGGGACCCCGGTGGGGGCGCCTGGCACGCGATCCTGGGCACCCTCGAACAGGTCTTCCTGTGCTCGTTGATCTCGGTGCCGATCGCCGTCATGGTCGGCATCTATCTCGTCGAGTACGGCCGCGGCCCACTGGCCAGGGTCACTACGTTTATGGTCGACATCCTCAGCGGCGTGCCGTCGATCGTCGCGGCGCTGTTCATCTACGCGGTCTTCATCACGACGTTCCACGGCCAGCGCAGCGGCTGGCTCGTCTCACTCGCGCTGGTGCTGCTGATGATCCCGGTCATCGTGCGCACCACCGAGGAGATGCTCAAGCTCGTCCCCAACGAACTGCGCGAGGCGTCATACGCACTCGGCGTGCCGAAGTGGAAGACGATCCAGCGCGTCGTCGTGCCGACCGCACTGACCGGCATCATCACCGGTATCGTGCTCGGTATTGCCCGCGTCGCCGGCGAGACCGCGCCGCTGCTGATCCTGGTCGGCTACACGCCGAACACCAACGGCAACCTCTTCAACGGCTTCCAGGGATCGCTGCCCGGCATGATCTACGACCAGGTCGGCAACCTCGGCAACACCCACGTGCTCGTCAACGGCCACCCCGCCACGATCCACTACGCCGCCGACCGCATGTGGGGTGCTGCGCTCACCCTGATCATCATCGTCATGGCCCTGAACCTGATCGCCCGCATCCTCGGGCGTTACACCCGATTCCAGTACTAGATAAGGCACTTGACATGGCCAAGCGCATCGACGGCAAGGACCTCAACATCTACTACGGCAAGTTCCTCGCCGTCAGCGACGTCAACTTCACGATTGCGCCGCGGTCGGTCACGGCGTTCATCGGCCCGTCCGGCTGTGGCAAGTCGACCGTGCTGCGCACGCTGAACCGGCTGCACGAGGTGATCGCCGGCGCCCACGTCCAGGGGCAGGTGTTACTCGACGGCGACGACATCTATGCGAACAACGTCGATCCGGTCGACGTCCGGCGCACGATCGGCATGGTGTTCCAGCGGCCGAACCCGTTCCCGACTATGTCGATCTACGACAACGTCGTGGCTGGGCTCAAACTGCAGGGCGGCCGCCTGCGCAGGTCGGACCTGGACAGCGTCGTCGAGAAATCGCTGCGCGGCGCGAATCTCTGGGAAGAGGTCAAGGATCGCCTGGCCAAGCCCGGCGCCGGACTGTCGGGTGGGCAGCAGCAGCGGCTGTGCATCGCCCGGGCGATCGCCGTCGAGCCGCAGGTACTACTGATGGACGAGCCCTGCTCGGCGCTGGACCCCATCTCGACGCTGGCGATCGAGGACCTCATCCAGACGCTCAAGGAGAAGTACACGATCGTCATCGTGACGCACAACATGCAGCAGGCGGCGCGAGTCTCCGAGCGCACTGCGTTCTTCAACCTCTCTGCGGTGGGCAAGCCGGGCCAGCTCGTCGAGATGGACGACACCGAGAAGATCTTCTCCAACCCGAATGATCAGCGCACCGAGGACTACATATCTGGCCGCTTCGGCTGATCGCAGCCTTTAACTGATCGCTGCACCGGCTGACTCGCGCTCCACTCGCTTCGCTCGGGAGCACTCGCAACCGGCCGCTCGCTGCGCTCGCGCCGCGATCGCTCTTCGCGCGAGCGCTCATCGCCCTGTGGTCAACTTCCAGTTGGGCTCAGCTGGGCGTGCTGGGCTTGACGGTGTGGCCGCTGCCGAGGATGGCGGCGGTGAGCGCCTCGGCGGGTTCGGTCGCGGCTCGCGGGCTGGTGAGCAGTACGAGGTCGATCTCGCCCAGCTCAGGCAGGTCGGCGCTGGCCGGTAGCTCGACAAGATCCGCGGGCATGAGGCTCCGCGCGAAGATCGCGACGCCGAGGCCGGCGCGCGCAGCGGCAAGGACGCCGTTGACGCCGCGCACCGTGCAGGTGATGCGGTAGGCCCGCCCGACGCGTTCGAGCGCCTCGACGGCACGCGACCGCGAGAGGCTCGGCGCCTGGTAGACCACCAACGGCATCGGACGATCAGGCTCCAGCCGAGCATCCTGAACGGCCGACCACACAAGGCGATCGCGCCGCACCAGGCGCCCGCGTCCGTCGCCCGCGTCGTGCTTGACGAATGCCACGTCGAGATGGCCGGACTCGAGACGCCGGTGCAGGCTGCCACTCTGCGCGACCGTCAACTCGAGATCGATGCGAGGGTAGAGCTGCCGGAAGTCGCGCAGAATCCGCGGCAGCGGCGTGAGCGCCAGGTCGTCCGAGACGCCGAATCGCAACCGGCCCCGCAGCCCCGAGCCGGTGAAGTAGCCGGTCGCCTGCTCTTGCGCGGCCAGGATCGTGCGAGCAAACCCGGCCATGGCATCGCCGTCGGCGGTGAGTCTGACGCTTCGCGTATCGCGAATGAACAGCGCCCGGCCCACTGCGGATTCCAGCTTGCGAACGTGCTGGCTGACGGTCGGTTGCCGAATGCCGAGCGTCTCCGCCGCCTGGGTGAAGCTCAGCGAGCGGGCGACGGCAAGGAACGTTCGCAGCAGCTCCGGGTCATACACGGACGTTCTTCCTCCTCATTACCAAACGCGATAACACTAATATGATCAATTCGCTTTGGGAATGATCGGTCGATGCCCATGATTAGTCACGAAGAACCCGCACGCAACTAGTTGGGATGATCGTGATTTCCCCGCCCGAGGATCAAAATCCCCGAACGTCTATCTTCAGCTCCCTACGCAGCCGCAACTTCCGGCTCTTCGTGAGCGGCCAGCTCGTCTCCTACTCCGGCGCCTGGGTACAACGGATCGCCCAGGACTGGCTGGTCCTGAGCATCACCGGCAGCGCCACAGCAGTGGGAATCACCACCGCGTTGCAGTTCCTGCCGACACTGCTGTTCGGACTGATCGGCGGAGCGATCGCCGACCGGTATCCGAAACGCCGCGTGCTGCTCGCGGCCCAGGTCGGTATGGCCGCGATGGCGGCAGCCCTCGCCGTGCTCACCCTGTCGAACCAGGTGCAGGTATGGCACGTCTTCCTGATCGCATTCGGCCTCGGGACGGTGACGTCCGTCGAAAACCCGACCCGGCAGTCATTCGTGAACGAGATGGTGGGCCCCGATCAGCTGCGCAACGCGATCAGCATCAACGCGTCGGTGTTCCAGATCGGCGCGCTGATCGGCCCGGCGATCAGCGGCGTGATGATCAACGCAGTCGGATCCGGCTATGCGTTCACCATCAACGCGCTGTCGTATACGGCGTCCACGACGGCGCTGCTGCTGATGCGCGAGAGCGAACTGCACTCGCCGCCGCTCGCCGCCGCGCACCGCAGCCGGCTGCGCGACGGGCTGCGCTACGTCGCGGGTCGCGGGCACGTGCTGTGGCCCACCGTGCTGGTCGGCGTGTTCGGCATGTTCACCATCAACCTGCCGGTCACGCTTGCCGCGTACGCGAAAACGGTGTTCCACTCGGGCGCCGGCGGGTACGGGCTGCTCAGTTCGATCGTCGCGGTCGGTTCGCTGGGCGGGGCACTGATCTCGGCCAGACAGCCGCGGACCCGGCTCCGCACGCTGGTGACGATCGCCGGCGCCCTTGCCGGCATCCAGATGCTCACCGCGCTGGCGCCGAGCGAATCGACGTTCTGCGTGGCGCTGATCGCGCTCGGCGCTGCGACCTTGCTCTTCATCACCTCGGCGAACTCGTCGGTGCAGCTTGCCGCCGACGACTCGATCCGGGGGCGGGTCATGGGCGTCTATCTGCTCGTCTTCATCGGCAGTGGTGCCATCGGCGGGCCATTGCTGGGAATGATCGACGAGCAGTTCGGGCCCCGGACGGGCCTGTTCGTCGGCGGCGCCGTTCCGGCTCTGGCCACGGCGCTGATCGCGCTCAAGCTTGCCCGCGACGAGGGACTGCGGCCGGGCTGGCGGTCCGCTCTCGTGGCGTCGCGGGCGTCGTAACCTGCCCGGAGAAGGACATCGGCCATGGCACGGATTTCGCACGAACGGCATCAGTGCCCACAAACTGCGCGACAGCGACGCGTACACCGAGCTTGAACGGCGCGTCATCGAGTGCACCGAGGCGATGTCGGCGCCGTTGAAGAGTGCCTCAGCGAATGTTGCATGATCTTGTGCCGCGCCGTCCTGCAGTTAGTTGGCCGACATTGGCGGTCTCGCCGGTGTTGCTGCCCTTGTACCAGTTGACGCCCGAGAAAAGGACCTATGGCCCTGGCCAGCGGGTGGCAAGCGGGACCACGATCGGCTGGCTGCGGGTGGCGACTCGTATCCTGATGCAAGTACGCGCCATTGCCGGGGGGCCAGTCATGGGGCGATCGGATCGTCGGTGTTCGGCGCTAGACGGTGCCGGCATTTTTGCCGGAAACGGGTTCGATGCCAACACATTCGTTGGCGCCAGCTCAAAACGTGACAAGCCATGGTCGATTCCGTCGGTTCCGTGCCAGCGGCAGCCTGACCCGTCAGACCTGGCCGCCTCTGCGCTCTGATTCGCACGAAATCGGTGTGCCTTGACCGCGTCGAACACGCCGGACGACACAGACCGGCAATGAGTAGGGGGAAGCGACATGAGGTACAAGTATCTGGCGGTCGCGGTCGTGGCTGCGGTGGCGGCGTTCGCGCCCTCGACGTCGGCCTCGGCGTTGGCCACGAACACGCCCCTGGATTGTCCTCATGTTGTCTCGGCACCCGGCGGGTATCGGCTTACCGCCGACGTCACCTGCAACCTGCGCTGGGATGAGAGCGCAAAATCGCTCGATCTGCGTGGCCACACCTTCGACGGCGCAATGCTATTGCACGGTAGCAGCCTGACAATTCGCAATGGCACTTTGCATGTCACCGGCGTCAATTCGGCGTCCTTCGGCTCGAAGATAACGTTCTCGCATTTGAAGATCAATGGCGGGTTCTTCGACGTTCCGTTCGCCGATATGGCCGTGGTCAGCAGCAGGATCAACTCTGCCCGGTTCGACTTCTACTTCGAAGACGGCGGCACGCTCAGCAGTTCGGTCTTCAACAGTTCGTCGATCCTTGTTCAGCGCAGCAGCGACATCCACATCACGCGCAATGTCTTTGCCGGCAAAGACTCGGGCGTGACGGTCGGGAACTACATTCCTGGAGATACTGGGGAAACGAACCGGACGATCGTCAGCAACAACGTCTTCTGGAATCAGAGTTTCGGCATAATGCTGAAGCCCCGATTCGCCGTACAACCCAACTTCCCGCAGATCATGGACGGGACGATCGTCGCCGGAAATACAATCAGCGGTGCACCCGGATCCGGCATCAGCATCGACGTCGTGTGCAAATCTTCTGGCGAAGACCCGTGTCCGAAGGCTGGCCATATCAGCATTTCCGGTAACACGCTGGTGGGCAACGGGGCGCAGCCGTCGACAACCGGGTACGACGACGGCATTACCGCACGCGGAAGCGGTGACGCACTTCCGCCCTCGGTAACGCTCGGCATGGTGACCCTCACCGGCAACAGGTCCTACGTGAACGCCGACCTCGGGTACGACGTGACCGGCGTGACCGACGGAGGCGGCAACCTGGCCGCCCTCAACGGCAATCGGGCCCAGTGCGTCGGCGTCCTGTGCCACTAGACGCGATAGCGGATCTTGGCCCAGGGGGAACAGTGCGAGGTGCCGCAGCGGCGTGGTTGACCAGGCCTGCCGCCACGGCCTAGTGTCCGGGCTACTGATTCTTGCTCAATAGGAGTGCGCAGTGCCCGACTTCGACGTAATCGTGATCGGTTCGGGGTTCGGCGGCAGCGTCACCGCGCTGCGGCTGACCGAAAAGGGTTACCGGGTTGGCGTTCTCGAGGCCGGCCAGCGGTTCACCGACGACACGCTGCCCCAGACGTCCTGGGACAGCCGCAACTTTCTGTGGGCACCGCGTCTCGGCCTCAAGGGCATCCAGCGCATCCACGTGCTTAAGAACGTCGTGATCCTGGCCGGCGCCGGGGTGGGCGGCGGCTCGCTCAACTACGCCAACACGCTCTACGAGCCGCCTCAGCCGTTCTACGACGACCCGCAGTGGGCGCACATCACCGACTGGCGAGACGAACTGGCACCGTTCTACGCGCAGGCCAAGAAGATGCTCGGCGTCGTCACCAATCCGACCATGACCCGATCAGACGTCGAGATGCAGCGACTCGCCGACCAGTTCGGCAAGGGCGAGACCTTTCGCCGCACCCCCGTCGGCGTCTTCTTCGGACGTGACGGCCGCAAGGAGCCGGGCGTCGAGGCCGACGACCCGTTCTTCGGCGGCGTCGGGCCGCAGCGCAAGGGGTGCATCGAATGTGGCTCCTGCATGACGGGTTGCCGTTACGGCGCGAAGAACACGCTCGTCAAGAACTACCTCGCGCTCGCCGAGCACGGCGGTGCGGAGATCATCCCGCTCACCACCGTGACGAACGTACGGCCGCTGCCCGGCGGTGGTTATGCCGTCGACGCCGTGCGCACCGGCAAGTGGTCGCGCAAGCCCGACATGACGCTGACCGCCCCACACGTCGTCTTCGCCGCCGGAACGTACGGGACGCAGACGCTGCTGCACCGCCTGCGCGAGACGACCCTGCCCGGCATCTCGCCACGCCTCGGGCACCTCACGCGCACCAACTCCGAGTCACTGCTCGGTGCGATCAGCAACGACAAGAATCCTGACTACACGCACGGCGTCGCGATCACCTCGTCGTGGCATCCGGACGAGAACACGCATATCGAGCCGGTGCGCTACGGCAAGGGCAGCAACGCGATGGGCCTGCTCACGACCGCGATGACCGACGGCGGCACACGCCGGCACAGGTGGCGCCAGTGGCTGCAGGTGGCGGTACGCAATCCGAAGCTGATCCTGACCACGCTGGTGCCCCGGCGCTGGTCGGAGCGGATCATCATCCTGCTTGTCATGCAGTCGCTGAACAACTCGATCACGGTGCTGCGCAAGAAGAACGGCCGGCTCACCTCGGTCCAGGGCGAGGGCGAGCCGAATCCGACGTGGATTCCGGTGGCCAACCGCGCCGCCCGCCAGCTTTCTGACAACATCGGCGGTGCGCCCGGCGGCACGTGGGGCGACCTGATGAACATCCCCATGACCGCTCACTTCATCGGCGGCTGCCCGATCGGCGATTCGGCCGGCGCCGGCGTCGTCGACCCGTACCTGCGCATGTACGGCTACGACGGACTGCACGTCGTCGACGGCTCGGCGCTGACCGCGAACCTGGGCGTCAACCCCGCCCTCTCGATCACCGCGCAGGCCGAGCGGGCGATGGCGCTATGGCCGAATCACGGCACGGCCGACACCCGCCCACCGCTCGGTGCGCCCTACCGGCGGGTGGCGCCGGTCTTCCCGGTCAAGCCGATCGTGGCGGCCGACGCGCCGGCCGCGCTGACCTTCGATGCGCCGAGCGGGGCGGCACAGTCGGCCTGATCAGACCTCACCCCGAGCAGGCATCCGCACCATAACCCGCAGCCCGCCGGAGGGCTGCGCCTGCAACGAGAGCGTCGCGTCGTGGGCATCGGCGATTGCCTTGACGATGGTGAGCCCGAGGCCCAGCCCGGAGTCGCCATTGCGGGCCCGCCCGTCCAGACGCTGGAACGGCTCGAGCAGCGCGGCCACTCGTGCAGCTGGAACCACGGCGCCGGTGTTCGCCACCTCGAACTCCGCGCTGCCCTCGACCTGACCGCTGCGTATCTCGATCTGCCCGCCCGGGATGTTGTGCCGGATGGCGTTGTCGATCACGTTGCCCACCAGGCGTTCGAGCAGTGAGCGATCGCCCACCGTGGCCGCGTCGGACAACTGCGCGCTGACGGTCAGTCCGCGCTCGGCGATCTCGACCGCCCGGGCGTCGAGCGCGTCCTCGGCGAGCGCTCCCAGGTCGACGTCGTCATGGCGGTGATCCAGGTGCTGGCTGCGGGTCAATGCGAGCAAGCTCTCGAGAACCCGCTCGGCCTGGTCCACCGCCGTCCGCACGTCGAGCGCCATCGCCTCGAGTTGCTGTGGTCGCCGGTCGGGCTTGGCGAGTACGACGTCGACGGCCGTGCCCGCCACGGCAAGGGGCGTGCGCAATTCGTGGGACGCGTTGGCGACGAATTGGCGTTGCGCGTCGAAGGCGTGCTCGAGCCGGTCCATCATCGCGTCGAACGTCGTGGCCAGTTCAGTGATCTCGTCACGCGGGCCGTCGATCGCCAGTCGCTCCGACAGCTGGTTCGCCGAAACCCGGTGCGCCGCGCCGGTGATGGTGCGGACGGGCCGCAGCGCACGACGGGCCAGCAGCCAACCCAGCACCGCCGCGGCCGGGATCAGCAGGGCCGCCGCGATCACCGATCCGGTGACGATCCGGCGCACCGCGTCGGTCCGGGTGACATTGGTGAACTCGTTGTTGGCGTCGAGGATCTGCTTCTTCTGCACCTCACCGATCGCCGTCACCTTCAGCACGGGCGTCCCGTTGACCTTGGTGGTGACGACCGGGGCCGGTGACCCGGACGGCCCGGGCGACTCGACCGCCCGGTTGATCGCGCTCTTGAGCGCGGCGAGCGCCGGCTCGTTGGTGGCCGCCCGATCGATGCTCTGCCGGGCCAGGACGGCCGTGATGGCGATGAGCGCACCACCGGCGGCGAGGAACACGGCCGAGAACGTCAGCGTCAGCCGCGTCCGCAGCGTCAACCGGGCCCGATGCGCCGTCACACCCGGTACCCCGCGCCGACGACGGTGTCGACGATCGCCGGGGACCCGAGCTTGCGACGCAGCCTGGCCACCGTCACAGCGACGATGTTGCTGAACGGATCGAGGTTCTCGTCCCAGACTCGATCGAGTAGCTCCTCGGCGCTGATCACGGCCCCACCGGCGAGCAGGAGCGTCTCGAGAACGCCGAACTCCTTACGGGTCAGCAGCACCGGACGCCCGGCCCGGGTGACGGTGCGGCGGGCGAGATCGACGACGAGGTCGCCCGTGACGAGCGTGCTCGGCGCCGAGGGCGCCCGCCGCGACAATGCGCGAACCCGGGCCACCAGTTCGGCAAACGCAAACGGCTTGGGCAGGTAGTCATCGGCGCCGAGATCGAGCCCCCCGACCCGGTCCTCGATGCCGGCGGCGGCGGTGAGCATCAATACGCGGGCGGGCGCTTTCGCCAGCGCGCGGCAGACCTCGTCGCCGTGCACCTCGGGCAGGTCACGGTCGAGCACCACGACGTCATACTCGACCAGGTCGATCTTCTCCAGCGCGGACGCCCCGTCGAGCGCGACGTCGACGGCGAAGCCCGCATCGCGCAGACCATCCGCGACGTGCCGCGCCAGCACCGGCTCGTCCTCCACGACCAGCAGCCTCACACTCGGAGTCTGCGCGACGACGCGTGACAACGGAATAACTGTTAGCGAGGTGTCATCTGCGTCCGCGTACCCCTGTGGCATGCGTACCTCAAATTGCCTCGTAGCGGTGCCTCTGCTGATCGTCGCGCTGGCCGGCTGTGCCAGTGCCGCCTCGAAGTCGCAGCCCGGCCGGTCCGGGTCGTCCGGCCGCATCGCAGCGTTGCACACGGCCGCCGAATGCCTGCGCCAACACGGCATCACGAACTTCCATGACCCGGTACTCGGCGCGAACGGGCAGGTGTTCACCGACGCCCGGCCCCTGCAGTCGCTCCCGAGAGCCGCCGACCGAGCGGCGCAGACGGCGTGCCAGCGCCAGCTCGCGGCAGCCAACTGGAACCTCAAACAGGAACCGCCCGCTCCGGCCGCTCTCGTCACGGCCGGAGTACGCGCCGCGCAATGCCTGCGCCAGCACGGCATGCCCAACTACCGCGATCCGACGGCGGCATCGCAATACACGCCGGGCCACGGCTTCGGGATCACGGCGGACGAGATGCCGCCGGGCGCGAACAAGACGAATCCCATTGTGCAGCAGGCCTTTTCAGCCTGCAGATCACTGCTGGACGTCGAGAACCAGGCGTCCAACCTGTCCAACCTCGCGGGGCACTGACGCATGGGGATCATTCGCCGAACAGCGCTATCCACCGGGTTGCTGGCCGTCGTCGCTGCTGCTGTCGTCATCACAACGATCGTCGCCAGGCACCACACCGCCGCCGCGCAACCCGCGACGACCGCGCAGACGACGGCAGCCAAGGTCGTGCGCGCCGACCTGCGTACGACTCAGCAGTTCTACGGAACGCTCGGCTACGGAACCCCTGTGGCGATCGGCGCGGCGACGTCGCGCGGCCTGTACACGTGGCTGCCCGCCGCCGGAGCGGTGATCCACCAGGGCCAGGCGCTGTACGAGGTCGACGGGCACGGCGTACCGCTGCTTTCCGGCAGCCGGCCGATGTGGCGTGCGCTGTCGGTGAACGCCACCGACGGCCCGGACATCGCCGAACTCAACACCGACCTGGTGGCGCTCGGCTACGCGACCGGCATCGCCGGAAACCCCAGCTATGACTGGCGAACCCGGGCCGCGGTCGAGGACTGGCAGAGCGCTCGGGGCGTCACGGTGACGGGCACCGTCGCGGTCGGCCAGGTCGTCTTCGCGCATGCGCCGCTGCGCGTGGACGCCGTGACGGCAACTCTCGGTGCGCCGGCCCAGGCCGGGGCCCCGCTGCTGACGGCGACGCCCACCACGCAGGCGGTGACGCTGCCCGTCCCTGTCGACCAGATCTACCTGATCCGTCGGGGCGCGTCGGTTACCGTCACGCTTCCCGACGCGGTGACGACGGCGCCCGGCATCGTCTCAGAGATCGCCCGGGCAGCCACCCAGCCCCCCGACAACGGCACCTCGAACAGCCGCCCGCAGCCCGCGACGGTGGCGGTGACGATCCGGCTCACCCGCCCCGCCGTGGCCGCCCGGTACACGTCGGCACCGGTCAGCGTCGAGGTGACCACCGCAGAGGTTCGCCACGTACTCGCCGTGCCGATCGCCGCCCTGCTGGCCCGCCCCGACGGCACGTTCGCGGTGACGGTCGTCAACGGCGCCGAGCAACACGACGTCGCGGTGACGACGGGCCTGTACTCGGACGCGCTGGTTCAGGTGTCCGGTACAGGCCTCGCCGCGGGCAGTTCCGTCCTGGTGCCGTCGTCATGAGCAGCGCCCTCGATCTGCGTCGGGTCGGCAAGATCTACCCCGGCCCGACCGTCGCCCTGCAGGAGGTCACACTCGAGGTGCGGGCCGGCGAGATGGTCTCGATCGTCGGCACCTCGGGGTCAGGCAAGTCGACGCTGCTGCACCTGGCCGGGACGCTCGATCGCCCCAGTTCGGGAACCGCCCGCATCGCCGGGCAGGACATCGCCGGGCTCTCCGATGCGGCACTGTCGGCGTTTCGCGCGGCACATCTCGGCTTCGTGTTCCAGCAGTTCTTCCTGCTGCCGCACGTGGACGTGGTGGGCAATGTCGCGCACGCGTTGCTGTATCGCCGATCGTCCGCGCGTCGCCGTCGGGCGGCCGCAATCGCAGCGTGCGAGCGGGTGGGCCTGGCGCACCGCCTCGGCCATCGCCCGGGCCAGCTGTCCGGCGGGGAATGCCAGCGGGTCGCCATTGCCCGCGCGCTCGTCGGCGATCCGGACGTCATCCTCGCCGACGAGCCGACCGGCAACCTCGACTCGGCGAACGGGGCGGCGGTGCTCGACCTGCTGCACGGCCTGCACGCGGAGGGGTCGACGGTCATCGTCGTCACCCACGACCGGGACGTCGCCGCGTCGGCGCCACGCCAGGTCGAGATGCGCGACGGCCTGCTCATCCACGACTCGACGTGAGACCGATGAGCCGGGCGCGCCGCAGTGCGCGGCCCCGGCGCCGTGACCGGGCCCGGCGCCGAGACATCGCTCGCGAGGCGATGACGGGCCTTCGGCAGCGATGGATGCGGGCCGCGCTGTGCGCGCTGGGAATCGGCCTGGGCGTAGCGGCTGTCGTTGTCGTGCTGGCCATACCGGCGTCGACGCAGCGCGCGCTGCTCGACCAGCTAGGACGTGACGGCAACCTGCTCACGGTCGCGTCCGGCGACACCATCGACAACCAGCCCGCGCCTCTTCCGGTCACCTCAACCGGGATGGTGCGCCGCATCAGCGGGGTGCAGCAGGTGTCACCCGTCTCCTACCTCACCGGCCGGATCATGCGGCGCACGCCGTTCGTCCCGGTCGCCGACACCGGAGGAATCTCGGTCCTGTCGGCCGACTCGTCGTTGCCGTCGACGCTCGAACTGACGCTTACCTCAGGTCGATTCATCGACCCGGCAACGGGCCGCTATCCGGCGGTCGTCCTCGGCTACGGTGCGGCGAAGGCCCTCGGCATCAGGGCGGCGAGCGTCGAGTCGCAGGTCTACCTGAGCGACAGCGACGGGCATCAGGGTCGGTACTTCACCGTGCTGGGCGTGCTGGCTCCGGTGCCGCTGGCTCCGGAACTCGACACTGCCGCGCTCATCGGCACGCCGTTCGCGAGGGCTCACCTCGGCTTCGACGGCAAGCCGACGCGCGTCTACCTGCGCTCAGACCCGGACCAGGTGGCCGACGTGCGCAGCGTCCTGGCGTCGACGGCATCTCCGTCGGATCCGGGGTCCGTGACGGTCGGGCGGCCGTCTGACCTGCTCGTTGCGCGCGCGGCCGCCCGGACGTCGTTGCGCGCGCTCGCCCTGGGACTCGGTGCCGTGGCGCTGCTCGTCGGTGGGGTCGGGGTGGCCAACGTCATGGTGGTCTCGGTGCTCGAACGGCGCGGGGAGATCGGCCTGCGCCGGGCTCTCGGTGCGACCCGCGCAGTGGTGGGCCTGCTGTTCGTCGCCGAGTCGACCCTGCTCTGCCTGCTCGGCGCCGCCGTGGGCGCGCTGCTCGGAGTGGCGGTCAGCCTGGGCTATGCCGCGGTTCGGCGCATCGCGCCGGTGCTGCCCGCCGGGCCGATCGCCTTGGGCCTGGCGGGCTCCCTGCTCGTGGGTCTCGTCGCCGGCCTCTACCCGGCGCTGCGGGCGGCCCGGCTCGCGCCGACCGCGGCTCTGCGCGGCGAGTAAGCGGGCAGACTTGACGCGTGCCCAGCCTCGTCGATGTCGTCGCCACCGAGATCGTCACCCTCGACGGCGGCCTGGCCACCGAACTCGAACGCCGGGGCAACGACCTGTCCTCGGCCCTGTGGTCAGCGCGGCTGCTCGCGGACGAACCGGACGAGATCGTCGCAGCGCACCGGGCATTCGTCGACGCCGGCGCACGCGTGGCGATCACCGCCAGCTACCAGGCGTCCTTCGCGGGACTCGGCGCGGACGCGGCGAGACTGATGCGGCGCAGCGTCGAGCTGGCCCGCCGCGCCGAGCCCGAGTGGGTTGCCGCATCCGTCGGACCATACGGTGCCGTATTGGCGGACGGGTCGGAGTACCGCGGCGACTACGCCCTGACCGTCGACGAGTTGCGCGCCTTCCATCGCCCACGGCTGCACGTTCTTGCCGACGCCGGTGCCGACGTCCTCGCCGTCGAGACGATCCCGTGCCTGGCCGAGGTCGACGCGCTGCTCTGCGAACTCGACACACTGGGCGTGCCCGCGTGGTTGTCACTCACCTGCGCGGGCACCCGTACCCGTGCGGGCGAGCCGGCCGCCGACGCCTTCGCCATGGCCGCCGACTGCGCTGCAGTCTTCGCAATCGGCGTCAACTGCGTCGACCCGGCCGACGCGGGCGACCTCGTCGCGCTCGCGGCGACGCACGGCCGCAAGCCGGTCGTCGTCTACCCGAACAGCGGCGAGGTGTGGAACTCCGGTTGGACGGGTACGGCGGCGTTCGACCCGAGCGCAGTGAGGGACTGGGTAGCGAACGGGGCTCGGCTGGTAGGTGGCTGCTGCCGGGTAACACCGGCCGATATCGCAGCGCTGGAACGCACCCTCAGCGGTTAGCGCGGCTGCGCTGACGACGCCGGACCGTTCCGGCGACACCTGCGAGCGCGAAGCCCAGCAGCGCCAGGCCGAGACCAGTGTCGGTGTGTTGCCAGACGCCGACGTTGGACTCGCCCAGCTGACGCGCCTTGTCCCACAGTTCGCCAAGCGCGGCCACGGTCAGCAGGATGCTGAACGCCCCGATAAGCACGACGGCGCGGCGCAACCATGGCGCGGCCCGGCCCGTCGGCAGGTTACCGAGCACGGCGGCGGCGACAGCCCCGACGATCAGCAGCCAGTCGACACCACCGAAGAATGTCGCCGCGAATGAAGCACCTACCCGCGATGCGCGGTCGTGCAGCCCGGCGGCGCTCAGGCTCTGGCCGGGTAGGTCGTACCAGCTCAGCCCGGTAAAGGCGATGATCAGCAGCACGGCGGCCAACCCGGCAATACCGAGACCGAGGCCGTTGACGGATCGCCCAACCGGGATCGTGACTCCCGGTTGCCTGCGCTGATCCCACACTTGCACGACGGGTACGTAGCCCGGCGGCGGCTGACCGTGCGGCCGCCCCGCCGCGATTGGCGCCTGGTCCGGCTCGATGGCCGTTGCGGTCGCCGTCCGGCTCTCCGATGCCTCCGTCGATTGCGCGCCGATACCGGCGTTCGTCGACACGGACACCGGCGCGCGCACATGCGCCTCGACGCGAAGTACCTGCGCGCTTCCCGATGCCAGATCGCGAATGGTGATCGAGCCGACGCTGTGGCCGGGCCGGGGGCGGAGGACGACGCTCACACCGCCGGTCGACGCGGTTGCCTGCAGCCAGTCGTCCGCGGTGCTGGCCATGAGATCGAGCGGGGTGTCGCCGAACGGGATCACCTCGACCAGCTCCGAGCGGGGCCGTTCGTCCGCATCGACGTCGAGCACAGTGATGACATTCTCGGCGATGGCGAAGGTCGGCTGGTCACTGCGGTCGTGCGACCCGGAACCCCGGGCGAGCGGGACGACGGCATCGCCGGCAAAGCGATAATGCAGCACCTGCGCGGTGCTGCGCAGGTGATTGCGCGCGTAGTCGTAGATCTCGCGTAGATCGATGAACCCGTTGCCATTGGCGTCGGGCGCCGCGCCGAGTAGTCCCTCAATGAGATGCCCGGTAAATCGGCTGGTGTCGCCCGCCGCTCCGTTGGCGAGCTCGGCGCTGCGCATGCTCGAAACGACGTAAGGACCGGCCAAATGCGTGCCGGCCGGCCCAGGCTTCGACGTCTCGCTCGAACAGCAATCGAGCACCACGATGGTTCGTCGGCACATGGAGCGCGTGACGAACTCGTTGATCTGGGTCTCGCTCACTGCCGTTCGCGGCAGGTCATCAGGGCGGGTGTCGCGACCGCACAGGTACAGCCGATTGCGTTCAGCGAGCAGTCCATGGCCGCTGTAGTAGAGCAGCAGTAGATCGTCCTTGTGGGCAGCATCGAAGAATCTGCCTATTTCATCGAGCATTTCCTCGCGGTCCGGGTCAGTGCCCAGGCGCACGTGCTCATCGGTGAACAACCCGGTCTCGTGATTGGCAAGCGCCCGATGCAGCCGGGCAACATCCCGGACGGGGGCCTGGAGGGAGTTCAATCCGGAAGCGACGTCGAGACCGCTGTTGCCGATCAGCAATGCGTGATAGGTCATGGCTCGGCCTCGATGCGCCTCACGCCGGGCGCGCCGCACGGTGGCAGCAATCCATCGTCATCGGTGGCGTAGCGAGCGCTGGTGACGCTACGGCCGGTGTTGACGACGGTTGGCATCAGAACCCCCTGAACCCCTTATGCCTACGGGTGCTCCACGTCTGGTGTCTGCACCCGAGTATCCGCGCACCGGCTGACAACCTGCCAGAGCGCGATCTCGTGCGAATCGCCCGCGGTGTGCCAAACGGCGCGCGCTTATATCGATAGATGTGTTCGCACCGCGAGCTCGCCGGCGCTGAACCCGGCGAGGCCGAGCGTCTGCGCCCCTGCCGCTGGTTTCGGGATCGTGGTTCGGTGCGTTCCGTCGCGGACGTCGACCGACTTCACCGGACGGTCGTCGACCGAGATGTCGACCCGATCAATGCCAGCCGTGGTCAGCGTGACGGGCAGACTCGATGCCGAGGCCGCACGAACCGTGGCATCCAGGCGGCAGACGGGCAGCGCGCTGAGCAGTTTCGCCGCCGCAGCAAGCAGATCGACGTTGCCGCCAAGGACATCGTCCTCAGTCATTGCGTGTACTTCGTCGGGAACGATGCCGAGGTCTTCGATCGGCGTGCCGGCCGCGGTGCCGGAGCGAGTCGTGCGGCGGAAGGCAACGCGGAACGCGGCGCCCTTGGGCAGCTTGGTGAACGGAGCGCCGAACAATTGCCGCAGCAGATCCTGCGTCCATACATTCGCACCGCCCGCGCCGGTATTCGCGGCCGTGCCGAGGATCGGGCCGAGGTCGTTGTCGCGGAACCCCGCCGCGAACATGTCCGTGGCCGAATAGCACAGCGCGTCGGTGATGAGCACGACTGGTCCCTGATAGTGCTGGCCGATCGTGTTGAACTCGGTGACCGGCAAGATCGGCTGGCCCTGCGAGAACCCCGAGCCGATCTGCGCGGCCTGTGCGAGCGAGTCGTGCCAGGCCGCGAGCCCCGAGGCCTCGCCGCGTTTACCGTCGGAGATCTCGACGGTCAGCGGCGTCGCGATCAGCGAAAGAAGAGTCGGCTCGACAGTGTGCGGCGTGAACAGTTGCAGCATTCCTTCGGCGCAGAGCAGGTTGCCACCACCGTTGCCGCGGACGTCGACGATCAGCCCGTTCTGTGGCAGCAACGCGAGCAGCCGGATCGCCTCGCTGAGGAATGCGTTCTCGTCCGACACCATGAACGTCCAGATGCGCAGGTAGCCGAACGTTCCGCTGGGCGTCGTGACCGACCGGAACGAGAAGACGTCGGGCATCGTCGTCGTCGCATCGTCGGCGCCGCCCGCTGCCGCAGTCACTTCCGCATCCATCGCGGCCGGGTTGAACAGCGCCTTCTTGGCGCGCCGCCTGGCCTCCGTCGCCGCGTCGTAGCCGAGCGCCTTCGCGGCAGGTACGGACGAACTGTCGGGATCTACGCCGTTCGGCGACGGATCGGGGCGGAACACCTGCCAGTCCAGGCGAAGGTCCAGCGCGTCCCCGCCGGCAGCGGGTAGGTAGGCCACGTCGATCCACTGCTCGTCCGGGGGCGCCGACTGGCTCATGTCTCGCACGGTGAGCGCTTCGAGACCGCGAGCGTGACGGGCGTCCGGGTTGCTTCCGGCCTGGCGCGCGGCGTTCACTTCCACCGCGCGCTCGATCGGCACGCCGCTCCAGTGGGTGATCTGCGCACCGACCCCGAAGGTGGGGTGCGTGAATCCGGCCAGCAACTTCGTCACCAGGTACCGCTCCGGCGACCCGCACTCCTCGACCAGGAAAGGGAGAAACGCCAGGTTGTCGGCGTATGGCGCCGGAAGGATGTAGTTCGTGTGCAGGTCACGCAGTTCGGTGAAGACCGCGATCATTTCGTCGTGGAACTCGCGCTCGGACAGTGGCGCCATCCGCGCCTTCAGGTTGCGCAGGCGCTGCACCGGGTCAATCGCGTGCATCGCGCGCTTGAGCGGCAGATGAACGTAGACCCGATCGATCAACACAATTGCCTGATCGACAAGCACATCTCGCTGCTTGGGTGTCAACGTCCCTGCTTTGGCGAGAAACTGTTCCAGCGTCTGAAATGACATGCCGACCTCCCGGCGATCGCCGCTCACGCCACGGTGCTTGTCGGAGAACGGTAACCGGGTGCGTGATACAGCAGCAGAAGGTTTCCGCAAACTCTCGTCGTTCTGGGCCGATGCCGCTCGTCGGTGTCGGGCTCGATCGGCGGGCCGCACCATTACCTCATCGAGACAGCCGATCTGGACGAGGCAATCGTCATGGCCCGCCAGGTTCCCACGCAGTTCGGCCGCGTCGAAGTACGACCGACGCGCGCCGTAACCCGCTCAGCGAATGTGCCGCTCGAGGAACGCGGCCGCCTTCGGATAGGCATCGAGCCGATTGGTTCGCTTGGCCAAGCCGTGGCCCTCGTCGGGGTAGACGAGCAGTTCGCACTCGACGCCGCGTGAGCGCAGCGCCTCGGCAAGCTGCGACGCCTCGGACAGCGGCACGCGCGGATCGTTCGCACCGTGAACCACGAACAACGGCGCGCGGATGTCGGCGATCCGCGACAGCGGCGACGCCTTCTCCAGGAACTCGCGATCCGCGTCGAGCCGTCCGTACTCACGCTCGCGATAAGCCCGGCGATACGCCGACGTGTTCTGCAGGAACGTGACCAGCGACGATATGCCCACGATGTCGACTCCGGCCGCCCAGAGTTCGGGCTGGAACGCCAACCCGGCGAGCACCATGTAGCCGCCGTACGAGCCCCCGTACAGCGCGGCTCGGTTCTGGTCGGCGTCGATGGTCGGCAGCCAGGCGTGGATGGCCGCAAGGTCGGCCACCGAGTCCAGCCGCAGTTCGACGTCGTCGAGTGACACCCAGCGCCGGCCGTAACCGGCTGAGCCGCGCACGTTCGGCGCCACGACCGTGTGGCCCGCGAGGGCGATCCCGGCGTTCCACGGCGACCAGGACCTGACACATGCCGCCTCCGGGCCGCCGTGGATCGACAGCACCACGGAGCCGTCGGCGTCGTCGCCGCGCGTCACGTAGACCGGGATCTGCTCGCCGTCCGGCGTGGGCACGCGATAGGACACCGGGTCGATCAGCCCCGCGGTCGCCGCCTGCGGGTTGGACATGGTGCGCCGTTCGACCGCCCCGTCCGACCAGAGGTAGACCTCGGGCGGCTGAACCGGCGAGGCGAACGTCAGGCCAAGATCAGCAGAGTCCGGCGACCAGACCAGTTCGGTACGAAACGCTGCCACACCGAGGCCCGGCAACTCGACCTCGACCGGGTTGGGAAGGGCATCGCCAGCGACCTCGTACACCGCGAGCCGGTCAGCGCCGTCCTCGGTGGTGACCACGGCGAGGCGGGCGCCGTCCGGCGAGGGCCACGCACGCCGGTCGCAGTCGTGCGCGTCGAGCAGTACCGTCCACTCTCCCGCTGAGACGTCGTAGCGGCGCACCGAGTGGAACTCCGCCCCGGCATCCGAGCCGGAGATCAGGCCCGTGCCGAGCCACAGCGGTGTCGTCCAGTCGCCCGCTTGCGCCTCGTCGGTGATCGGGACGACCTCGCCCGTCTCGGTGTCGGCCAGCAGCAACTGCGACGACGCCGGCAGCAACGACTCGCGCTGCATCGCGATGTAGCGGCCATCGGGCGACACGGCGCCGGTGTTCACCCAGCCGCCGCCGTCCCATACCACCGTCTCCTCGCCCGAGGAGACCACGCGCAGCACGACGTCGAAGTCGACGCCGTTGCGCCGGTTGGTGGCGTACAGGACGCGGTCGGGAAGCACGTCGAGCAGCGAGTGAATGTAGGCCGGATCGCGTACCAACGGCTCGAGCTCCCCGCCCGCATCCAGCGGTAGCAGCCATAGCTGCGCGCGCTCGGTGCCGCCGTCGTCGGCCGACACCACGACGGCACGCTCGCCGGGTAGGTAGCGGCCCCAACAGGGTTCGCCGAGGTCGGTGAGCACGCTGCGCGTGCCGTCCGGAGCAAGCTCGTGCAATTGCGTCGAGCCCGACTCGTCATTGCCGACGAGCAGCCGGCCGCCGTCATCGATGTCGTACAAGGTGGCGGAGCGCAATTCGAACAGTTCGGTGAGTCGATCGGTCACCCGTTCACCCTGCCATGTGCCTCACGCCAGTGGCTCGCTGCATGCCCTTTGTCATAGCGCACATCCAGCTAGACGAGCCGCACCCGCAGGCGGCGGAAACCTCGTCCCTTGTTCTCCATCTTGACCACCTCGAGTCGTCCGATCATGGCCGTGGAAGCCACGTGCGTACCGCCGTCGGCCTGGGTGTCGAGCCCCACGATGTCGACGATGCGGACGACCTCGATGTCGGGCGGCAACAGATTCGTCGCGGTGCGGATGATGTCCGGGATGGCGAACGCCTCGTCCCGGGGCAGCGTCGAGACCTCGATCCGCCGATCGGCACCGATCTCGCGGTTGCACGCCTCGGCAACGCGCTCCTTGAAATCGGGCGGCACCTCGGCCAGGTCGAAGTCCATGCGAGCAGTCAGCGGCTCCATGTTCCCGCCGGTGACGAGCGCCCCGAAGTCGCGGAACACCACACCGGTCAGCACGTGCAGCCCGGAATGCGTGCGCATCAACGCTGTGCGCCGCTCGTCGTCCAGCGCGCCGCGCACCGCCGTGCCGACCGACGGCACGGGATCGCCTTCGGCCGGCACCAGGTAGAGCTCGTCGCCCTTGACGGTGCCCACGATGCGGGTACGGACACCGCCCCACAGCAGCACCCCCTCGTCCGGCGGCTGCCCACCGCCGCCGGGGTAGAAGGCCGACCGGTCGAGCACGACGCCGCGCTCGTCCAGGCCGACGACCGTGGCGTCCCATTCGCGCACGGTGGCATCGTCCAACTCGATCCGACGGGTATGCCCCTGCTCAGTCACACCGCGATCCTGCCCGACCCGCGCCGCCCGCCTTCGTTGAGTGGTGCGTTTCGGCTTGAGTGGTGCGTTGTTACGCACCACTCGACGGATAACGCACCACTGTCAGGGAAATGGGCGCCCCGGCGCCCATTTTCAGCCCTTCGTGGTGGCCGCCGAGCCGGCCATGAAGGACTCAACGGAAATTTGGCGAAGGGTGTACCGGCGGGTAGACGTGACGGGCGAAGGCCAGGCACCATCAAGGGCTCCACCCCCGGGAGGCCCGATGGATCCAGCGGTCTCTGCCCGTGATCCGGGCCTGGACGCGCTGCGCAGGCGGCGCGCCGAACTGTTCGAGTCGATGGCCGCACTCGAGCAGGCCCTCGCCGACCGGGCAGCCGGCCGGCTGGCCGAGTGGACCGAATGGGTCAACGTCGCACTCGTCGCGCTGGCCGCCGACATCCGCGCCCACGTCGCGATCACCGAAGGCGCCGGCGGCCTGCACGGCGACGTGATCATCACCGCGCCGCGGTTGGCGCGTGCCGTCGAGCGCCTGGTGGCCGAGCACACCGTCATCACCGACCTGGTCGACGACCTGAGCGCCCGCGCGCGCACGATCACCAGCCTGCAGCAGGTCGACGAGATCTGCGGTCTCGGCACCGACCTACTGACCCGGCTGCGGAAGCACCGCCAGCGTGGCGCCGACCTCGTGTTCGAGGCCTACCAGACCGACATCGGGGGCGAGACGTGAGCGGCGGTCAGCGGGCCTCAGTGCTCGTCGTCGTGCAGCAACGGGCTCGGCCGGCCGAGCAGATAGCCCTGCACGAGGGTGCATCCGAGTGCCCGTAGCGACGTGATCTGCTCCTCGGTCTCGACGCCCTCGCCCACGGTCACGATGCCGAGCTCCTGGCACAACGCGATCACGCTGCGCACGATGGCTCGCGCACTGCGGTCGGACGCGATGGGCTTGACGAAGCTGCGATCGATCTTCACGGTGCTGACGGGCAGGTCGCGAAGCAGCGACAGCGACGAGAAGCCGGTGCCGAAATCGTCCAGGGCGATTCGCACGCCGAGGTCGGCGACCTCGCGTACTTCCTTGATGGCCGCGGGCGATGCCTCGACGAGGGCGGTCTCGGTGATCTCCAGATGCAGGCGCGAGGCCGGAAGCTCGCCCGCGTCGAGGGCCTGCCGGATCGCCGGGGCCAGTTGGCCGCGGCCGAGCTGGCTGCCGGAGACATTCACGGCCACCCAGCGCGACCAGCCACCGGTCAACTGCGGGTCGGCCGCCGCCCGGCAACTGACGTCGAGCATCCACCAGCCGAGCGGAGCGATCAGGCCGGACTGCTCGGCCAGCGGCAGGAAGTCGTCGGGTTCGAGCAGCCCGCGCTCTGGATGCGCCCATCGGATGAGGGCCTCGTAGCCGACGGGCGCGTTGGTGTCGAGGCTGATGACCGGCTGGAAGTACGGCAGCAGGCCGTGCCCGTCGGCGAGCGCCGCCCGCAGCGCGTGCTCGAGTTCTAGATCGGCGACGCTCGCGGGGTGGTCCTGCGTCGGGTCGTACAACTCGACGCGGGCACGGCCGTGGCGCTTTGCCCGGCGTAGCGCCTGATCCGCGTCGCGCAGCACCTCGTCCGGGTGCTCGTGCCTCGGCCCGCAGATCGTCACCCCGATGCTGGCGCTGGCGGTGTGCTGGTATCCGCGCAGCGCGATCGGCTGCTGCAGGGTGGCAATCAGCCGGACGGCCAAGCCGCGTAGCGCCTCCGGATCGCCCTCGTCGGGAACGATCACCACGAACTCGTCGGCGCCGGCCCGGCCAATCGTGATTCCGGCGGAGACCGCGGCCTGCAGGCGTTCGGCCACGGCGATCAGCAGCTCGTCGCCCGCGTCGTGTCCGAGGCTGTCGTTGACGGTTTTGAAGCGGTCCAGCCCGCAGCACAGCACTCCCGCCGGGCGCCCGGCCTCCTGGTACCGCGCGAGCACTTCCTCCAGGCGCGACCTGTTGGGCAAGCCCGTCAGCTGATCGTGCATCGCCCGGTAGGCGAACTGCTCCTCGGCGATCTTGCGCGCGGTGATATCGCTGACCTGGCCGACCACACTCTGCACCGCACCCTGATCGTCGCGGACCACTCCGACGTGCAGCAATCCCCAGACGATGTGGCCGTCCCGGTGCACATAGCGCTTCTCGATCTCGTAGGTGTCGCGCGTACCCGACATGAGCTCGGCGAAGAGCTCGGCGTCGTTGTCCTCGTCATCAGGATGCGCGAACCCTCGCAGCGACCCGCTGAGCAGCTCTTCGCGCGAGTATCCGAGCATGTCGACGAGCGCGTCGTTGAACTCCGACAGCTTGCCGCCAGGATTCACGATCGCGGTGCCGACCGGGCTGTGCGCAAAGGCGACCTGCCAGCGAAGTTCGGCCTCGCGCCGGCGTGACTCCGACTTCTTGTGCGCCATGGCATCAGCGATCGCAATCGCCGCTTGCGTGGCGAACAGTTCGAGAACCGTCCGCTGCTCGAGATCAGGCCGGTGCCCGCTTTTTGGCTGGTCGACGCTCAGCACGCCGAGCAGCGCGCCATTGGCGTCGCGCAGTGGGGCCATCAGCGCGTCGTCGGCCTGCCACGTCTCGGGGTCGGATTCGTCCGTCGGCTTCGGCGTCCAGCTCACGACCCGGTCTATCGGAGCCTGGTCGCGCTCGTGGCTGAAGAACCGCAGCGCGCCCCACTCCTCGGAGGCGTCAAGGAGGTCGAGCCAGTACTGCATGTCGCTGCTCTGCCCGCGCAGATCCAGGGCCTCGGGCGGCCCGGCGACCGCATCGACTCGCAGCGCGTCACCCTCTGGAGTCGTGACGTTGATCGCCGCCGCGCCGAACTCCAGGACATCGACCACAGCCTCGACCACGCGGGTTAGAGTCTCGTGCAAGTCACTGCTCGCCCCGAGACCCCGCACCACGTCGAGCACCTGCTCCAGCCACGAGCGACGCACGCTCGTCAGACCGGACCCCGCGTCCATGGCCGCGATCCTCACACAGCGGGGCCGCTTCGAACCAGTCCGTGTTCTGTGGACAACCGGCGTAACCCCGCTTATCTGGTCATAACGGGCGCTTTCTGCGAGGGTCAAGACGCCGTTACCTGGCGACCCAGGATATTTGACGTACGCGGGCATGAGGTGAAACGTGGGGCGTGGATGGCCGTTGACCGACTACTCGTCGGAGAGGAAGTCCTGCTTTATCGGGTCCCAGGCAAGCCCCGCGCCGATCTCAAGGTTCGGGCGCAAGCTCTGACTGTCTGGACCGCTCTAACCGCAGCGGCTCCGTCCCGCCTCCCGCGTGGCCCTGAACGTTGGGCCATTTCCATGCGCAGGAGGTTTTCATCCGCAATGAACCTATGAGGAGGTTCCACCATGCTCACCGTCACTGACAATGCCGCCGCTGAGATCCGTAACCTCGTCGGCCGGCCGGATGTACCCGCCGGCGGCGGAATGCGCATCGCATCCGACCCGAACGCAGGCTCGCTGACCCTCAGCCTCGCGGCAGAGCCCGCGGGTGGCGACGCAGTCGTCGACAGCTCAGGCGCTCGGGTGTTCCTCGACTCGGCCGCGCGCAGCGTGCTTGACGACAAGGCTCTGGACGCCACGGTCGATCAGGACGGTCGCGTGCAGTTCGTCGTTGCCGAACTGCCCGGCTAGCCAAGGCACCGCTCGGTGACCGACGCCGGTGGCACTTGCGGGCTGCCGGCTTCAGTCCGAATCACGAAACGTATCCGGCCCGAGGGTCCGACGAGCCCAGTCGCTCGTCGCCCCTCGGGCCGTTTGCACGTTCGGGCCTCGCCGTCGCCAATCTGGCCGAGCCCGAGTCGTGCCATCGGTCCCAATTGTTGACTGGCTGGCTGATCGGCTGACGAAGCGTAGGCTGAGCGCTACTGAGGGTATGTCGAGGGCTTCCGATGCCGCCTTCGCCCCAGGCGATTAAGCAACCGGCCCGCAAATCGGGCCTTGATCGGCGCGCACGATGACAACCTCGCCGCGATGCGCGCCGAACACGCGTAGCTCCTCGAAGCGCGCGCCCAGCTAGGTCCGTCCCTCACGGGATTCAGTCACACGATGCGGAAGGGACAACCCGATGGCCAAGCTGATCGCGTTCGGCGACGAGGCTCGACAAGCCTTGGAGCGCGGCGTCAACACCCTCGCGGACGTCGTCAAGGTCACGCTCGGCCCGAACGGTCGCAATGTCGTGCTGGCGGCGAAGTGGGGCGGACCGACCATCACCAACGACGGCGTGTCGATCGCGAAGGAGATCGAACTCGACACGCCCTTCCAGCGAATCGGCGCCGAGCTAGTCAAGGAAGTCGCCAAGAAGACTGACGATGTCGCCGGTGACGGCACGACGACGGCCACCGTGCTGGCCCAGGCGCTGATACATGAGGGACTACGCAACGTCGCGGCCGGCGCCAACCCGATGGCGCTCAAGCGGGGCATCGAGGTCGCGGTCGCGTCGGTCTGCCAGGTGCTCGCCGCGGCGGCGCACGAGGTCGAGAGCAAGGAGGACATCGCTGCAACGGCGTCGATCTCGGCGGGCGACACTGCGATCGGCGAGCTGATCGCCGAGGCGATGGACAAGGTCGGCAAGGAAGGTGTCGTCACCGTCGAGGAGTCCAACACGTTCGGGCTCGAACTCGAACTGACCGAGGGGATGCGCTTCGACAAGGGCTACATGAGCCCGTACTTCGTGACTGATGCCGACAGCATGGAGGCTGTCCTCGACGATCCGTACCTCCTGCTCCTGGAAGGCAAGATCAGCACGGTCAACGACCTGCTGCCGCTGCTGGAGAAAGTCATGCAGACCGGCAAGCCGCTCGCCATCATTGCCGACGATGTCGACGGTGAAGCGTTGGCGACGCTAATCGTGAACAAGATCCGCGGCACGTTCAACTCGGTCGCGGTCAAGTCACCTGGCTTCGGCGATCGGCGCAAGGCAATGCTCGGCGACATCGCGATCGTTACCGGTGGTCAGGTGATCTCCGAGACCGTCGGCCTCCGGCTGGACACTGCGGGCCTCGAGCTGCTCGGCCGGGCTCGCCGGGTTGTCACGACGAAGGACGAGACCACGATCGTCGAGGGGCTCGGCGACTCCGAGCAGATCCAGGCTCGGATCAGGCAGATCCGGGCCGAGATCGACGACACCGACTCCGACTACGACCGCGAGAAGCTGCAAGAGCGCCTGGCCAAGCTGGCCGGCGGGGTGGCCATCGTCAAGGTCGGCGCCGCCACCGAGCTCGAACTCAAGGAGCGCAAGCACCGCATCGAAGACGCCGTGCGCAACGCCAAGGCGGCAGTCGAAGAAGGGCTGCTGCCCGGTGGCGGCGTCGCGTTGGCAAACGCCGCCGCCACCGCCTTCGACGACCTGAGCCTGACTGGTGACGAAGCGACCGGAGCGAACATCGTCCGAGTCGCTTTGACCGCGCCACTTCGGCGGATCGCGATCAACGCCGGCCTCGAGGGCGGCGTGGTTACCGACAAGGTGGCGAACCTGAGCGCCGGACACGGCCTCAACGCGGTCACCGGCGAATACGTCGACATGATCAAGGCCGGCATCGTCGAGCCGGCAAAGGTCACCCGCTCGGCCCTGCAGAATGCCGCGTCGATCGCGGCCCTGCTGCTCACGACCGAGGCCGTCATCGCCGAGAAGCCGCAGCCATCGGTCGCAGGTTCACCCGATCCGTCCGGCGGCATGGACTTCTAACCAACAATTTCGGGTTCACCCCGCGGAGTATCGAATGACCGATCCAACTGCGGTGCTGTCGCAACGGGGTAGCGACTTCGCCGGACTATGCCGTCAGATCCGCGCAGCGAACCTGCTCGACCGCCGCCGCACCCGTTACATCGCCCGGGTCGGGCTCACCGGCCTGGCCTTCGCTGCCACCTGGGCCGCGTTCTTCTTCGTCGGCGACTCGTGGTACCAGACGATCACCGCCGCCGTGCTGGGGGTGATGTTCACACAGGTCGCCTTCCTGGGCCACGACGGTGGCCATCAGCAGGTCTTCCGGTCGCGTCACAGCAATGACGCGGTTGGTCTTGTCGCCGGCGACCTGATCGTCGGATTGAGCTACGGCTGGTGGTTGAACAAGCACAACCGCCACCACGCGAATCCGAACCACGAAGGCCAGGATCCCGATATCGGCGACGGCGTCCTGGCATTCACCATGGCTCATGTCGACGCGCGTACCGGAACGGTCAGCCGGCTGGTGGCCCGCCATCAGGCCTGGCTGTTCTTCCCGCTGCTGACCCTCGAGGGCATCCAGTTGCGCGTCGAGAGCCTGCGCTTCCTGCGCGGCCGGCGCGGCCACCGGTACCGGGGCATCGAACTCGTCCTGTTGGGTATGCACGCGATGGTGTATCTGGCCGCTGTCTTCGCGGTGCTTTCACCGCTCAAGGCATTGGCATTCGTTGCGATTCACCAGGCCGTCTTCGGCCTGTACATGGGATGTTCCTTCGCGCCCAACCACAAGGGGATGCCGACCATCGCTGCCGGCGAGCAGCAGGACTACCTGCGCCGCCAGGTGCTGACCTCGCGCAATGTGCGGGGCGGCTGGTTCACCGACCTGTTGCTGGGCGGGCTGAACTACCAGATCGAGCACCACCTGTTCCCGAACATGCCCCGGCCGAGCCTGCGCAAGGCGCAGCGCCTGGTTCGCTCGTACTGCCAGGAGAATCGGATCACCTACACCGAGACGAGCCTGTTCGGTTCGTACGCCGCAGCCCTTCGGCACCTGCACAAGCTCGGCGAACCGCTGCGCGCCTCAAGACGGATCGCCGTCGACCAGGCGTGAACGAGGCCTAACCGAATTCGGCGAACCTGGCCGCGATCTCGTCCGTTCCGGCGCGTGCCGCGACGAGCAGCCGCAGCAACACCCGAGCCTTGTACGGGTGGACGAACCCGCCATTGATCAGACCACGCTGCCGCAGATCGCGCTCGGAGCCGACTGCGCCGTACGTGTCGGCCAGCACCGGACCGGCGCCGGTGCGCGAGGTCAGCACGACCGGCATCGAAGCGGCCAGGTCACCCAGTGCCGGCGCGATTGCGCCAGGGACGTGGCCGACACCGAACGCTGCGACGACCAACCCGTCGTGGTTGGCGGCGATGGCGTCCAACAGCACGCCGTCATCGTCGAGGGTCGTGGTGTAGAGCGCGATCTTCGTCGCCGCCAGTTCATCGCGCGAGAACGCGGGCAGCGGGCGCAGCCGCGGCACCTGCGCGAGAAACCGCGGAACGCCTTCGACGATGTGCCCGATCGGCCCCAGATCAGGCGAGCCGAAGGTAGCCGTACTCAGACTGTGTGCCTTGCGCACATATCTCGCCAGGTGGATCTCGTCGTTGAACGCGACGAGCGCACCGCGACCCCGAGCGTCAGGTGCGGCCGCCACCTGCACCGCAGCCAGCAGGTTCGCCGGCCCATCCGCGCCGGCCAGGGTCGGGTTGCGCATCGCGCCGGTGACGACGAACGGGGTGTCGTGCGTCCAAACGGCGTCGATGAGAAACGCGGTCTCCTCGAGCGTGTCGGTTCCCTGCGTGAGCACGATGCCGCACGCGCCGTCGGCCACTGCTTCGGCCGCCGCATCGACAACGTCGAGGATGTCGCCGAAGGACAGGTGCGCGCTCGGTACCGCCCGCATGTCTCGGATGTCGACCGGAACACGGTCACCGAGTTCGCCCGCGCCGGCGATCAGGTCTCGGCCGCCGAGCCGAGCCACGACACCACCGTCACTCCCGGTCATCGAGATCGTTCCGCCGAGGGTGAATAGGACGACGCCGGTCAGAGCCACCGGGTCACCGTAGTGCAGCAAATTCCGGCCGCACGGAACACCTCGGCGCGCAGTTCACCAGCTCACGGCTCGGCCTGCTCCATTCACGATCGACGAACTGACGGCAGCCCGCATCGTGCGGATTCAGCCGACGAAGCGCTTCCGCGCCGCGTGGGCGCGACGCTGCGCTGCCCACTCGTCCAGCGCGGTGACGTTCTCGGACCAGTCACGGTCGAGGGAATCCGGTTCGCTCGTCGGTTCCACGTGGTCGAAATGAGCTGCGCGGCTCGGCCCGAAGTCGGTGTAGACGACCTTTTCGCGATCGAGTTCGTAGACGTACCACCTGTGGTCAGCTGCATCGCCGAAGAGGACGCGCCCGGTGTCGAGGTCTAGGTACTGCAGGCCGTAACACGGCCCGTCGACAGCGAAGACACGGATGATCGTGTTCGCCTGCATGGTCTAAACCATTCGCCGAGTGGTATCCGTTCACAACTTGAATGTCCCTTTCGTCGGGTGATCCCGATCACGTTCGGCGACAGACGGGCGAGCGACCGCCAGAAAGTTGGTGGCGAATCTGGTGACCACGCATGGGCTCGGGCGGCTAGGGTCAGGGGTATGCCCGTGGATATCGAACAGCAGATCCTGACACTTCTCCAGGGCATGAAGGTCGACTCCCGGCCGGCCACCTTCGGCGACCTGGCCCGCCGATTCGGGGTCAGCTACGACGTCATCTCTCGATGCTCGCGGCGCATGGTCGACGCCGGTCTGGCGCAGCCCTCGATGGTCTCGGTAAAGGGCACCATGACGCTGCACGGCCTGCTTCCGCAGCCCACCAAGTAGCGCCTTGCCAAGGGCGTCCATGGCCGATGACGGCGTGGTCGTCTGGTACAACCCCCGATGCTCCAAATGCCGGGGCGCCGACGAACTGCTCGCAGCCCACGGCGTGCCCGCGCGCTGGGTGCTCTACCTCGACGATCCACCACCCCGCGCCGAGATCCTGCGCGTGCTGGCCCTGCTTGGCGCCACGGATCCGCGCACGCTGATGCGTACCGGCGAGCCCTGCTACCAGGAACTCGGACTGGCCGAGGCCACCGCCGACGAGCTCCTCGACGCGATGACCAAGCATCCCGAGCTGATCGAGCGACCGGTTGTCATCTGGGCCGACCGGGCAGTGGTGGCTCGCCCACCGGAACTGCTTCTGCCGTTGCTCGCAGCTCACCACGACTCGGCCTGACGCCGCGCTCGGCGCTACCGGCAGTGGGCCGCGCCGGGCGATGACGTCAGACCGTCAGCACGATCTTGCCCATGGTGCGCCCCGACTCGATCAGCTCGTGGGCCTTCGCCGCCTCGGCGAGCGGGACCGCATGTTCCACGAAGGGCCGCAGCCGGCCCGAGTCGACGAGGCCGGCGAGCGCTTCGAGGCCGACGTAGTCAGGCTCGACGGTCACGCCGGCGAAGCGCATCCCGGCTGCTTCCGTCCTGGCCTTGAGCACTGTGTTGGTCCGTTCGACCACCGTCATCAGCAGCCCGCCGGGGCGAAGCGAGCGCAGCGACCGCTCGCCGTAGTCACGCCCGATCGTCTCGAGCACGACGTCGACATCGTGGACGACGTCGCAGAAGTCGACCGCGCTGTAGTCGACGATCTCGTCCGCCCCGAGGTCTCGGACGAATTCATGCTTGGCCGCACTCGCTGTGGTGATGACATGCGCGCCACGGGACTTGGCGATCTGAATCGCCATGTGACCGAGACCGCCGCCACCGCCGTGAACCAGCAGCCGCTGGCCGGACTCAAGATGCGCCACGTCGACAAGGCTCTGCCAGGCCGTCAGGCCGACCAAGGGCAGTGCCGCCGCGTGCTCGTGGTCGATGCTGACGGGCTTACGGGCGAGCTGACGCGACGGCGCGGCCACGTACTCGGCGTAGCCGCCGGCGGCACGGGGAAAGAACGGCATTCCGTAGACCTCGTCGCCCACTTCGAAGCGGGTAACGCCGGGAACCACCTCCTCCACCACCCCGGAGATGTCCCAGCCGAGGGTGAAGGGCGGCTCGCCGAGCAGGGGCAACGCACCGGCACGGGCCATTGCGTCCACCGGGTTCACGGCGCTGGCGTGGACCCGCACGAGGACCTCGGACGGCACGGGCTCTGGCCGGTCGGCTTCGACGATCTCGAGGACCTCTGGGCCGCCGAACGAATACTGGGTGACTGCGCGCATGGCATGCCTCCTGGTGAGGTTGGTGGTCAACGGGCTGGGTTGTGTTCGGCGAGGAATTCGGTGATGAGCAGCTGCCACTGCTCCGGCCGTTCCGCCATAGGCAGATGCCCTGAGTCGATCTCGGCCAGGCGCGCTCCGGGGATGCCGGCCGCGAGCCGCCGCTGGAGGTCCGGCGAGACAAGCGGGTCACCGGTCGTCGAGATCACCAGCGTGGGAACCCGGATGCCGGCCAGGTCGGCGCGAACGTCGATTCGCTCGACGAGATCGGTATGTTCCGGCGTGCCGGGTGGGATGCCGTCGGCGAGCTCGTGTAGCACGGCGTCGAGTTGCCCGGCCGCAACGGCGTCCAGGAACGGTGTGCTAAAGGCGGCAAGAGCAAGGAACTTGGCGAGCAGCAACCGGTCGCCGGCTTCATGGAGCTCGCGCCAGACCGAGGCGGCGAGGCGCAGCCGGGCATTCGCATGGGCGAACGTGGCGGTGAGTACGAGCGCGGTCACGCGTTCCGGGTGGCGGGTCGCGGCGCGGATCGCGACGGGCCCCCCGAGCGAGAAGCCCGCAATCGCGAAGGTGGAAAGGCCCTGTGCCGTGGCGGCGGCCACCAGCTGATCGGCCAGCTCGTCCGCCCTGAGGGGCGAGTCCGAGCGGGGTGTGTCGCCGGTGCCCGGATAGTCGACGCCGACAACGGCGTGGTTCGCGGCGAGCTGGCCGAGTATCGGGCCGTAATTCGCGGCGACGCTTCCACCGGCGCCGTGAGCAAGCAGCAGACCGGGCCCCGAGCCGCGGACGGTGCGTGCGAGATTCGGCGCCGGGAGTGGCCGGCGCAGCTGTTGATCGGTGGGCATGGAGTGTTCATCCAATTCTGTATCGATGACTATGAAATTGGACGGTAGCATATTACGTAGCGATCGATATAGAATTGCGTGATGGCGACGACACGACGGCAGGCAGGACGCCCACGGGGCTTCGACCGAGCGGCCGCACTTGATCGTGCGCTGCTCGAATTCTGGGAGCACGGGTACGAAGCCACCTCGATCGCCGGGCTCACCGAGGCCATGGGCATCACCCCGCCGAGCCTCTACGCGGCCTTCGGCGACAAGCGGAGCCTGTTCCGCGAGGTCGTGAAGCGGTACGCCAAGACCTTCGGGCAATACGGATCACGCTCGCTCACCGAACCAACCGCACGCGCTGCGGTCGAGCGGATGCTTCTCGAGGCGGCCACCGAATACACCGAAGCCGGCCATCCCCCCGGGTGCCTCGTCATCAACGGGGCGGTCAATACCACGGCGGCCGACGACGACGTCAAGGCCGAACTGCGCGCCGTCCGCGAGGCGACCAAACGCGCGATCGCCCGGAAGATCGCGGGCGACGTTCGCGCTGGCGTGCTGCCCAAAGCGACCAACTCGACCGCGCTCGCCGGCTACTTCGCAGCCGTCATCCAGGGCATGTCGACGCAGGCGTGCGACGGCGCAAGTCACGCCGACCTCAAGCGCGTAGCCGGCCTGGCCATGAAGGCTTGGCCCGACTCCTCACCAGAGTCTTGATCATCTCAGCTGGATCCGCCATCACTCGCGGCTTCGACAGAGATGATCAATGGCGGGCCGACGCGGCTGGCTACCGCGGGTCGGTGTAGACGTCGAGGTCGGTTGCCTTGGCGCTGAGCCAGACCTGCTTGCCCTCGACGAGGCTGAGGTCGGCGACCGCATCGGGCGTCAGGTCGACCAGCGCCGAGGGTGCGCCGGTGACCTGCGCGCGCACGCGATCGGTCAGTAACTCGAGTCCGGTGACGATTCCCGGCCACACATTGCGGGGACTTGAGTGGTCGGGCCGCGCGGTGTGCACGGCTATTGCGTTCGGGCGGATCGCGACGAGGACCGGGCCCGCCGTTGCGTGCGGGTCGGCTGTGTCGTGCGATCCGGTTGGGACGGGCGGCGGGGCGATCAGCGTTACGCCGTCGTCCGCTAGCCGGACGTGACCGGTGGCGTCGAGCATGCCGCGGTACAGGTTGAGTCCGACGAGGCGCGCGACGTACTGGGTTGCCGGGCGGCGGGCGACCGCGGCCGGTGTGCCCTGCTGCACGACGCGCCCGTCCTCGATGACAAGCACGCGATCGGTCATGACCATCGCCTCGAGCGGATCGTGCGTAACGAGCAGGGTCGCGCCCGGGAATTCGACAAGGTGGCGGCGCAGTTCGGCGCGCACTTCGAGCCTGGTCCGGGCGTCCAGAGCGGCGAGCGGCTCGTCGAGAAGCAGCAAGCCGGGATCCGCCGCCAGCGCCCGGGCAAGCGCCACGCGTTGCGACTGACCTCCGGACAGCTCGAAAGGCTTGCGCATGGCCAGGTCGGCGAGTCCGAGCCGATCGAGCCAGCCGTCTGCGATCTCGCGAGAGCGTCGTCGCCCGGATCGTCGGCAGCGCGGGGAGAACGCGACGTTGTCGCGGACCGTCAAATGCGGAAAGAGCCGGTAGTTCTGGAACATGAACCCGACCGGGCGCTGCTCGGGCGCCACGAAGACTCTCGACCCGGTGCTCTCGAGCGTCTCGCCGCCGAGCGTGATGTGGCCTTCGGTCAGCGCGGTCAGCCCGGCCAGCGCCCGCAACACCGTGGTCTTCCCGGCGCCGTTGGGACCGAGCACGCCGAGCACTTCCCCTGGCTCGACCGTGAGATCGACCTCGAGGCGGAACGTCCCGCGCTGCACCATCGCCGTCATGCACAGCCTGCCGGTATCGGCCGCGCGGCCCGGCGCGGTTTCGAGGCTGGCGCTGATCGCATCGGTCATGCCGTCACCGGTCCGCGCAACCAGCGGTCGCGAAGCGCCGCCAGCACCACAACCGCGACGAGGAGGAGCACCAGGCTGAGCGCGATCGCGGCCTGCGGGTCCTCCTCGAAGGCGTTGTAGATCGCGAGAGGCATCGTCTGCGTGGTTCCCGGGTAGTTACCGGCGAAGGTGATCGTGGCTCCGAACTCGCCGAGCGCACGGGCCCAGCACAGGATTGAGCCGGCCAGTAACGACGGGGCGATCGCCGGAAGGGTGATCCGTCCGAACACGACCAGCCGGGAAGCGCCGAGGGTTACCGCAGCCTCTTCCAGGTCACGGTCCGCCGTGCGCAGGGCGCCCTCGACGGTCACGACGAGGAACGGCATGGCGACGAATGTCTCGGCCACGATCACGCCGGCCGTGGTGAACGGCAAGGTGACGCCGAACCATTGGTCGAGGTAGCGCCCGACGATGCCGTTGCGCCCGAGTGCGAGCAGCAACGCGATACCGCCGACGACGGGTGGCAGAACGAGCGGCAGCGTGACGAGCGCACGCGCCAGGCCGATGCCCGGCACCCGGATCCGCGCCAGGACCCAGGCCAGCGGCACGCCGAGAACGAGCGACACGGCGGTTGCCGCGGTCGCGCTCTCGAGCGACAACCGAAGCGCCGTCAGCACCTGGTGGTCGGAGAGCAGCCGGCCGAGGCCGCGCCACGGCGCGCGCACGAGCAGCGCGATCAGCGGCACGACGAGGAACGCGAACCCGATCAACGCGGGAGCGGCGATCAGCACCGGAACGCCACGCCCTCCCGGTGCGCGCGTCCGGCTGCGCGCGCCCGGCCTGCGAGGTGCCGATACGCGGGTCAGGGCTGCTCGAATCCGTCCGCGGTCAGGACCGACCGGCCCGCCGCAGACAGCACGTAGGCCATGAATGCCTGGCCGCCGGCGGAGTTCGCGGCCTTCGAGAGCACGGCGATCGGGTACTCGGTGGCGGCGTTGATGGTCTCCGGGATCGTGATTCCCTTGACCTTGTTACCGGCCGCGCGGACGTCGGTCACGTACACCACTCCGGCGTCGACCTCGTTCAGCTCGACCTTCGACAGTGTCGATTTGACGTCCGGTTCGAGGGTCACCGGCTTGACGGTGACCTTGGCGTTGGCGAACACCTTGGCCGCGGTCGCGCCACAGGGCACCTGCGGCTGGCACAGCGCGACCTTGACGCTGCCCTTGGCCAGATCGGCGACGGTGGCAACACCGGCCGGATTACTCGGCGGCACCGCGATTTCCATGACGTTCTTGACGAAATTCGTCGACGCCGACGCGCCTCCGGCGCTCACGACCTGCGTCATGTTCTTCGGTGACGCCGAGGCGAACACGTCAGCGGGCGCACCCTGATTGATCTGTGTGGCCAGCGCCGAACTCGCCCCGAAGTTCAGCTTGACGGTGACGTTCGGGTTCGCCGCGTGGAATTGCTTGGCGAGAGTCGTGAAGGCCTCCTGCAGCGAGGCCGCGGCGAAGACGGTGACCGTACCGCCGATCGCCGGCGTCGAGCCCGCGCCACCCGCCGGGGCGGACGAATCCGGCGACGGCTTGCTCGATGAACAGCTGGCAGCCAGGGTGACTGCCGCCGCGGCCAAAGCGGTCACGGCGATAATGCGGCGTTGCATGTGACTTCTCCTCGGCGATGTGGCGCTTGGAGCGGGACTCAACGCGCTGACCCCTCTCATGCAGTGCGACTGGAACGGTGCTCGGGGACCTCGACGACGACGTTGGTGGCCTTGACCGAGGCAATGGCGATCACGCCCGGCTCGAGCTCGAGTTCGTCGGCGGCCTCGCGGCTCATCAGCGACACGATGCGGTGCGGACCGGCCTGGATCTCGACCTGCGCCATCACGGTGTCGCGGACGACGTTCGTCACGAGCCCGGTGAACCGATTGCGGGCCGACTCGCCGATGACGGTTCGCGGCTTCGGCCGTTCCGCGCTCGCAGCAAGCTCCTCGGCGAAACGGGCGAGGTCGGCGCCGGCGATGACCCGGCGGCCGGCGTCGGTAGTGGTGCGCACGCGCCCGGCGTCGGCCCAGCGCCGAACCGTGTCATCGCTGACGCCGAGCAGCTCGGCTGCTTCCCGAATGCGGAATGCGGTCATGACCGCGGACGATATCCGCAGCTACGGGTGAACACCAGGAGAGCCTCGGTATCCACGGGCATTGCTCCCGTCATCGGCCGAATCTGCGTTTGGGCGAGATGCCTGCACTAACCGAGGTCACAGGCCGCGGCAGCTAGCTCGCAGCCACGATGATGCTAGTGTCACTAGCATCATGGAATGGAGCATTGATCCCGCCAGCGCGCAGGCGCTGCACGAGCAGATTGCGGCGAGCGTCCGGCGCGCGGTGGCCGACGGCACGCTCACGGACGGCGAGCGACTACCCCCGGCGAGCGAACTCGCCACCGTCTTGCACGTCAACGCGAACACCGTGCTCGCCGCGTATCGACGACTGCGTACGGAGAATCTGCTCGAGTTTCGCCGGGGCCGAGGGGTCCGCGTCCGGGCCGCCGGCAGCGGGCTCGCGTCGGTCACCGACTGTGCGTACCGGCTGCTCGAGGTCGGCCGCCAGCACGGCTATACGAGCAGCGATCTGGCGGAGCTGCTCACCACGTTGGAAGAGGACCGCTCGTGATACGCCACGCCTACACCAGCACCGTCGTCGGATCAGTCCCAGTCGGCCTCGGCATCGTCTGTTCGACCGCGGCTGGGGTCGTCACCGTCATTGCCCACGCCCCGATCTGGGTCACCGCGGCTTTGGTGGTCGCCGCCCTGGTCGCCGCAGCAGACCAGTCGACCGTGCGGCTCAGCGTCGGCGAGGACACCGTCGTCCTCTGCTACGGCCCGTGGGAACCGCCGCGTCCGGACTATGCCCGCAGACGAGGGCGTGGCCGCCGAGAGCACCAACCTGCGGTGGCCGCAGGTCTTCGGCTTGGGGGTTCCGTTCCACCGGGTGACGACGAGGCTCACCGTCCGGGCAGGGCCGACGCTTCACCTTCAGCTACGCAGCGGCGAGCACATCCGGATCAGTACTCCGGACCCGGACGCCGCGCGCACCTTGCTCAGTCCAACAGAACAGGAGACACGATGACTGGAAACTCGTCCCGCCCGTGGTTCGCACCAAAGCGAGTGGGCTACGGCCTGCGCCCACAAACCTGGCAAGGCTGGACCATCGTTGCGGCGTTCTCGGCCGCCGTGATCATCATCGCGCTGATCGTCTCGCATTGATAAGGCTGGATTCACGTGCCTCCGCGGCCCGCTGAGCATCCGGTCTAGGCTCTCGGGACGTGGAGTCTGGGGTCGCGACCGCGACATCACCGCCAGCGGCGGCGGGAACGGACACACCGGGCAACGACAACAGCCTGCATCCTGCGTTGCGCCTTCGGTGGCTCGCGCTGTTCTTCGTGCTGATGTTCGGGGCCATGGTCGGCTGGGTTATCGCCACACCCATCTGGGGCTCGGCTGACGAGTACCAGCATGCGTATCGCGCCTACGCCGCGGCTCGGGGCGCGCTGTACGTCAAGCCTGAAGCGGCGCTCCTGGGCACCGGCGGATACGTCGACGTGCCACTCGGCTGGAAGAAGAGTCAGTACTCAATAGCCTGCTATGCGGGACATGCCCTCGGCAATCCGGCCTGCCTCCCGCCCCTCACCAATGACGCGACGGCCGTTCGGCTCCCGTCCACCGCAGCGCGCTACAACCCCGTCTACTACGTCATCGTTGGCCTGCCGTCCTTGACGTTCTCCCCTTCCCGAGCTCTTTACGGGATGCGACTCGCAAGCGGGGCGCTGAGCGCCTTCTTCCTCGCCTGGGCGCTGAGTGCGGCGATGACGGTGCGCAGGCCGCGTCTCGCGGCCTCCGCCGTGCTGCTTGCGATCACCCCCATGGTCGTGTTTCTCGGCGCCGCTGTAAATCCGAATGGTCTCGAGATTTCCGCCGGTCTCGCCTGCTGGGTCTGCCTGGCCCTGGCGTTGCGACTCGAGCACGGACGATCTCGCTCGGTACTCCTTCGCCGCGCCGCGATCTCGGCATGCGCGATGGTCGTCACCCGCGGGCTGTCGCCGTTCTGGCTGCTCGTCATCGCCGTGGTTCTGGTCGTCTTTCTCGGGCTCAGGCAGCGCGCAAAACTGCTCGCACCCGACCTGCTGAAATGGTCCGCGGTGGTTGCCGCGGTAGTGGTCGGCGCGCTGCTGTGGACGGTGCTGGCCAAGGCGCTCGACATCGGCCACCTCGGTCCGCCGACGCATTACACGCTCGCGCATCGGCTCGATCTCGCATGGGGCGGCTTCGATCGTCAACGGTTCCTGGTGTACGGCTACGTGGGCAACTTCGGGTGGCTCGACACACCGCTGCCGCACTCGATTCTGCTGCCATACCTGGCAGTCGCGACCCTGTTCGTGGCATCTGCGCTGATCCTGGGGAGGTGGCGCGAACGAGCCGGCATCGCCCTGCTGGCCGTGGCCGTCTTCGCGGCACCAATCGCCCTGGACGCGCTGTCGTGGAACAAGGTCGGCGCCGGCGTATGGCAGCCGCGATACACCCTGCCGATCGAGGTTGGCCTGGTTGTCCTTGCCGGCCTGGCCCTGTCTGCGCGACTCCGATCGAGTCGGCTGAGCTGCTGGTTCGTGCCCGTGGTCCTGGTTGCGTGCATCGTGGCAACCAACATCGCGGCATTCGTCAAGTGCCTGAGCCGTTACGTCGTCGGCCCGATGCATCCGATTACGCTCTCCGGCGGGCGGTGGCAGCCGCCTCTTGGCGCGTGGACGAACACGATCGTGGAGTCCGGCGCCTGGGTACTGCTCGGGGTGGCCGTCGTGCTCGTACCTATGCGGCTGAACCGCACGGTCGCGGCCACGTCGTTGTCAGATGAACACCCACCGGCGGCTCACCACGAAGTTGACCAACGCGATGACCACTCCTGAGATCACCTTTGCCAATAGGTAGTTCATGCCCGCGCCCGCTAAGCCGGTAACTATGACCACCGTGGCCACGAGGTTGCACAGCACGACGATGGTGAACCGCGACGCCTGACGGCGGGCATTCGCCCGGCTAGCCGTGCGAAACGTCCAGCGCCTCGACAGGGTGAAGTTGACGAAGAACGCGACACCGTACGCGACGATCGTGGCGACGACGAGGTCCACGCCGAGCACGCCATGCAAGAGGCCCAAGGCAAGCAGGTCAAGCCCGAAGCTGATGCCCCCCGTCGCCACGTAGCGCGGAAACGGGTGATGCTGCAGCCACAAGGCGATCGACGGGCCGCTCGCGCTCTGCACGCCGAGAAGTCTCCCACGCGCACGGACTGACATACTTTGATGCCGAGCGGAGCGCCTGCCGAGCCACCGCACCGGACCAACAGGAGGAACGCGGTGTCGCGGCTGCGCGTAAGCCGGGAGTTCTCGTTAGCAGTTCAGTACGTCCTGGATCAATGGTTGCCACCGCGCCTGCGCGATTCCAGGTGGCTCATGTGGTTGCCGATGAAACTGCTCTTTCGCGGGCACGCCACGACGATCATGGACTTCAAGAAGCGCGCCTTCGCCATGTCGCAGGAGGAGTTCGCCGAGGTATACCGATCGACCGCGGACGTCGGCGAACTGCAGGGTGAGACCGACCTGAACCCCCGTTGCACGGAAGCGATCCTCACCAGTCTCGCCGGCAGCACTGCGCTCGAGGTGGGGGCCGGTCGCGGATATCTCGCCAACCTGATGAGCGAATCGATGTCGGTAACCGCGTCCGACATCGTGGTGAACGAGCAGCTCCGAAAGCGGTTCGGGCACATCGAGTTCGTCGAGGCCAACATCGAACAGTTGCCGTTTCCGGATGCAAGCTTCGACACGGTCGTCTGCACTCACACGCTCGAGCACGTGCAACGTCTCGGCCTAGCTATCGCAGAACTGCGGCGGGTCACTCGTCGCAGGCTGATCATCGTTGTCCCGAAGCAGCGTCCGTACTGGTACAGCTTCAGCCTGCACATAAACTTCTTTCCGTACGACTGGTCGCTGCAGGCACAGCTCGGCTACCGCGAGGGCGCCGTCATCCGCGATCTCGGCGACTGGTTCTACGTCGAGGACGTCGCTCAGTCCGGGGTTTCCTGAATATCGAGTACCAAGGCCTGAACAAGCATGTACGTTCCGGTCATGAGTGGAGCGACGGACAGCAACACGCTTCCAGCGCTGGCGGTCCGTGGGCCAATTGTGTAGACGAGCACGAATATCCCGACCGCAACACCGATCGTCATCAGGAACATCCCGACGAACAACAACAACGCGATCGGTGAGAACGACCAGAGCACGTACTTCATCCAGACCCGCTTCCAGAATCCCTTGAACAACAGGGTGGAAATGGCTGGAACGACGCGCGACAACTTGATCCCCGATATCTCCTCGCCGTATACCGCCGGGATCGGCACATCCTTCGCGTGCACGTTCAGAATCGACAGGTTGATCAGGAAGTCGTTCTCGAACTGGTAACCCAAGGCGATCTTGTCGAGACGCAACCGCCGCAGCACGTCCTGCCGAACAGCGGTGTAGCCGTTCTGCGGATCAAACAGATGCCAGTACCCAGACGACATCTTGGTCAGGAACGAGAGAAAGACGTTTCCGAAGATCCGGAGTTTTGGCATTCCCTGGAACGATTCGGAGCTGAAGAACCGGTTCGCCTTGGCGAAGCCGTAGCCGTCGTCGACGATCGGATCGAGAAGGTCCGGCAGGTAGTCGGGATTCATCTGCGCATCGCCGGCCATGACTACGTCGATGTCGCCGCCGATCTCGAGCGCTCGGCGATGGCCGGTGAGTATGGCGCCCCCGACCCCGAGATTGATCTCGTGGCGGACGACCGTGACGCGCGGATCTGCGACAGCAGCGGCAACTTCAGCGGTGTCGTCGCTGCTCTTGTCGTCGACCACGATGATGTGATCGACGAAGTCGGGCATCGTCGCGATCGTCTTGCCGATCAGCAATCTCTCGTTATGTGCGGGTACAACGACGCAGATCGTGTGATCTTTGTACACGTCACGAGCCCTTTGCCGCGATGTGACGGACTCGCTGTACGAGCTCCAGAGCTTTGCGAGCCTGCTCGGCGGTCACATGCGGGGCTCGGCGATCGCGCACCGCGCAGATGAAGTCGCGAAGCTCGAGAGCCAGCGGCTCACCCCGGTTCTCGAGAAACGGTATTTCGACCAGACCCGACTGGCGATAACTCGTCCCCGCATCAGAGGTGAACTCACTGTGGTCGACCCGATTGATCGTGACGTCCTGCCGGACGAGGTCGGCAACAACGTAGTTCTCGCGCTGGGTTACCTGCACCAGCCGCACCTTCGTCTGACCGACGCGGCTGGCGGTGACCGCGGCGGTGACGCCGTTCTCGAACTCGAGCAGCGCTGTCGCGATGTCGACGCTCGACGTGCGGACCTTGCGACCGATCGCCTGCACTGATGAGACCTCGGACCGCGCAATGGACAGCGCAAGGTCGAGGTCGTGGATCATCAGGTCGAGGATGACGTCGCTGGTGATCCTCGGTGAGAACGGGCCCATCCTGGTGAGCTCGATGTGGACGGGGTCGACGACGACGCGGTCGAGTTCGAGGACGGCCGGATTGAAGCGCTCGACGTGGCCGACGCCAACGACCCGGTCAAAGTCGGCCGCCGCTTGGACGAGCCGGTCTGCGTCCTCGACAGTGCTCGCCAAGGGCTTCTCGATGAGGACGTCCAAGCCCAGCTTGAGCAGGGCGATACCCACATCGGCGTGCGATTCGCTGGGCGTTGCCACCACGGCTGCGTCAGCCATCCGGTCGAGGTCGTCGACGACCGGCCGGTACTCCATCTCGAATGCCTTGGCGAGAGCCTCGCCTCTCGTCCGATCCGGGTCGACGACCGCGGTGAGTTGGACGCCCGGCAGCACCTGCAAGATGCGGGCATGGTTCGAACCCATGATTCCTGCGCCCACCACAGCGATTCTGATCACGAAAGCGCCTCTCTCACGGCAGACACGATCCGATCGATTTCCTCGTCGGCAAGAAAGGGATGCACGGGGAGCGACAGCACTTCCTGGGCCGCATGCCTCGCGTTCGACGTCTCGTCGACAACGACTCGCGGGTCGTCGCGGTAGCACGCGTAGTCGTGCACTAGTCGCGGGTAGTAGATGCCGGAGGAGATTCCGGCGGCATCGAGCGAGCTGGCCACCACGTCCCGGTCCACCCGCGACCCGTAGCCGATGCAGATCGTGTACTGGTGAAAAACGTGTTCGCGACCTTCGGGCACGTCGGGAATCGTGATGCCGGGTACGTCGGCCAGGCCTGCGCTGAGCCGGGCGGCGTTCGCGCGGCGTCGCTTGTTTCGTTCTGACATCTGGCGAAGTTGCGGGATCGCGACCGCGGCCTGCAGTTCGGTCATTCGGTAGTTGTGTCCGACGATCTCGTACTGGTAGCGATGTCGCATGCCCTGATTGCGCAGGAGCCGGAGTTTGTCCGCCAGATCGGCGTCGCGTGTCGTCACCATTCCGCCCTCACCGCTGGCGACGTTCTTGGTGGCGTAAAAGGAGAAACAGCCGAGTCCGAACGACCCGACCGAGCGGCCGCCGATGCGGGCACCGTGCGCCTGCGCCGCATCCTCTATCAAAGCAAGGCCATAACGCTCCGTGAGTGCAGTCAGCGCCGGCATGTCTGCGGCGAGGCCGTAAAGATGGACGGGCATGATGGCCCGGGTTCGAGCGTTGACGAGCGACTCCGCCGACTTGGCATCCATGCAGAAGTCAGGTCCGATGTCGGCGAATCTCGCCGTGGCGCCCGCCTCGAGGATGGCGTTGAGCGTGGCGACGAAGCTGAACGGCGTAGTGATCACCTCGTCGCCAGGTCGCAGCTGAAGCGCCTGCATCGCGGCGACGAGCGCCGAGGTGCCGTTGTTCACCGCAACCGCGTGCTCGACCTCGTGTGCGGCGGCGAACTCACGCTCGAGGGTCTCGACCATAGGGCCCTGCGCCAGCCGCCCCGAGCGCAGGACCTCCAGCACGAGGCGCTCCTCGTCTTCGCCCATTCGCACGACCGAGATCGGGATAACCGGGCGGGCGAGATCCCCATTGTCGCGCTGCGGCATCGACGTGGGACCGGGAGCCATTGGGGCCTTTCTCGCGACCTGCGACGGACGACGGCTACGTTAGCGGGCCCCAAACAGGCTCACCCCACCCGTCTGGCGCGCACCTGCTGGCACGCCCATCCGAGCCGGGATAGTGACCACCGGCACGACCTTCAGTTGAGCTTCGGGTCGTCGAAATCTCACCGTCGGCGGCCGCGGCGGCCATCCCCACCGTCCACAGCGGACAGTGGAGATGACGCCGCGCTACGGGCGAGCTGGTTCCTCGCCGCTGACGTTCTCCTGCCGGCGCGGAAGTCGCCAGCCCGGCCGGGCGTAGTGACAGGTGTACCCGTTGGGATAGTGCTCCAGGTAGTCCTGGTGCTCAGGCTCGGCCTCCCAGAACGGGCCGGCTGAGGCTAGCTCGGTGACCACCTTTCCGGGCCACAGTCCGGACGCATCAACGTCGGCGATCGTGTCCTCGGCGATCCGCTTCTGCTCGTCGGTGGCGTAGAAGATGGCAGACCGGTAGCTCATCCCGATGTCGTTGCCCTGGCGATTCTTCGTCGTCGGGTCGTGGATCTGGAAGAAGAACTCGAGCAGGTCGCGGTAGGAGATCTGCGCCGGGTCGAAGATGATCTCGATCGCCTCGGCGTGTGTCCCGTGGTTGCGATAGGTCGCGTTCGGCACGTCCCCGCCGGTATATCCGACGCGGGTGGAGACAACACCCGGCCGTTTGCGGATCAGGTCCTGCATTCCCCAGAAACATCCGCCAGCAAGGACCGCTCGGTCAGTCGTTGGGGTCGTCATCGTCTCGCTCCTTCGTTCGACATCTCGAACAACGCCCGGACGGTGGCTAGCCTTCCCGGTCCTGCTCGGTCCCGATAGGGAATGCTCGCGGTGGTCAGAAGACGGTGACCCAGTCGTTCTTCATGCTCACAACGGTCCAACCGTCGGTTTCGGCCTGCTTGAGCACCCGCTCGGCGCCTGTGGTGTAGTCGAACTCGCGCTCGGCGTCATCGTGCAGGACGACGAGGCGCAGGGTGGGCTTGTCGGCCCGGTGGGTGAATTCGAGCATGGCCGCGTCACCGTTCGAGTTCCCGGCCGCAAGCAGCGGGCGGCGGCCGGTTCGACTCCAGATACGCACCGGCTTTTCCGGTCCGTCGTCGAGGTAATCGGCTTCGGGTTTGTGGGTTATCGAGCCTCCAGACCCGTCACTCGCGTAGCTGAATGTGCTACTGCTGCCGATGACCCGCTCACGCGGAATGCCGTACATGTCCTGGCTGACGGGCCGCATGAAATCGCGGCCGCCACCCGAGGCGATGTAATTCGAGAACCCGTTCGCGTCCAGGTAGCCGAGCAGTTCGACCATCGGCGCGTAGGCACACTGCAGGTAGCCGCGGCCGAGCGTCGGATGCTGCGCGGTGCGCAGGAAGGTGTCTGACTGTGTCTCGAAGTCCTCGACATCGATTCCGGCATACGCGGCCAGAATGCCTGCCGCCAAGATCTTGACGTTGGTGTCATCGCCGGCATAGTGCTCGGCCATGAGAGTGCTCAGCCATGCGTAATCGCGCTCGCAGGCGGCTTTCCACGGCTGACGCTCGCGCAGCGCCGGCTCCGCCGCGGCCATTTCCACGAAGCGGCGAAGGATGAAATCGAGCTGAATGGGCATCGGCTTCTCGCACCACAGCGTGCCGTCGTTGTCGAAGACCGCCACCCGCTCTGCAGCAGGCACGCCGTCGCCTCCAGACGCCCATTCCACGAATTCGATGATCTTCTGCCTCGCCGGCAGATCTCTCCAACTCGACAGATTCATGGATCTCCTTGATCTCGGCCTGCTGTTGAGCATCCGCGACCAATGCGCGCCGTGACATCGCCCCGAACGGATGAGGCCCCGCACAGACCGGGCGAGCCTTAGACTCCGCGAGGCCCACGTCGCAGGAACGAGGTAACCGTGGCACTCCCCCAGACCGGCATATTCGCCCTCGGCAACCCGTCGCATGTGTACCTCGAGTTCGATCTCGCCCAGGGCACGGACGCCCGGACCCTTACGACCGCGGTCGCCGACCTCAGCGAGCCGCGCACCACGATGGGCGGCGTCAATCTGGTCACCGGATTCCGCCCTGAGTTGTGGTCGGGGATCGGGCCGGGCGGTGGGCCGCGGGGACTCGCAGGCTTCAACCAGCCTGTCGTCGGGGTCGACGGCTACACGATGCCGGCGACTCAGCACGACCTCGTCCTGTGGATCGCCGGGGGTACCTACGACGTCGTATTCGACGCCGCTATCGGCGTGCTCGCGGCACTGCGCGACTTGGCCGTACTCGCCGACGAGACCGCCGGCTGGTCGTACCACCGCGACCTCGACCTCACCGGATTCATCGACGGCACGGAGAACCCGTCGTTGTCGGCGGCCCCGGCGCGAGTGCTCGTTCCGTCCGGATGGCCTGGTGCGGGCGGCACGGTCTTGCTTTTGCAGAAGTGGTTTCACGACAGCGCCGCATGGACCGCACTGACCCAGGCGGAGCAAGAACAGGTCATTGGACGCACCAAGCCCGACAGCATCGAACTCGAGCGTCGGCCGGAGACCTCGCACGTTGCCCGCACCGACCAGGACGTGTTCGGCACGATCTTCCGGCGCAACACGCCGTATGGCTCAGTGCGCGAGCACGGCACGATGTTCGTCGGCTTCAGCGCCGAGCAGGGCCCGCTCGCCGCAATGCTCGACAGCATGGCCGGCTTGCATGGCGGCCCCCGCGACGACCTGACCCGGTACTCGCGGCCGCTGACCGGCGGCTACTACTTTGTGCCCTCGCTCGATGATCTGGCGGCCTTCGCCACAGCCGACGAGTGACGCACCCGCACCGTGATGTCTGCTACACCCGGTTGCCAAGCGCCGATATATTGATGAGAGTCGATGTGTCGAATGTAGTCACCACAGGGAGTCCATGGGATGAGCGAGTTGCCCGTCGTTGTGATCGGTGCCGGACCGCAGGGCTTGGCCGCGGCGGCACATCTGCTCGAGCGGGGCATGCAGCCGCTGGTGCTGGAGGCTGGTCATGGCCCTGCGCAAGCCGTGAGCGAATGGGGTCACGTTCGGCTGTTCTCGTCCTGGAACGAACTGGTCGACCCAGCCGCGGCCCGGCTGCTCGATCTGCGGGGGTGGACCGCGCCGGCCGACGGCTACCCGACCGGTGCCGAGTGGATCGATGCCTACCTGCGCCCGCTGGCTGATCTGCTCGGGGCGAACGTCCGCTATGACTCGCGAGTGGTCGGCGTGTCACGCAAGGGACGAGACCGGCTGATCGATGCCGGTCGCGGCGAGGCGCCCTTCACCGTCCACGTCGTCGACTCTGCCGGGGTCGAGTCGCGCCTGGATGCGCGCTCCGTCATAGACGCCTCAGGTACCTGGACGCAGCCGAACCCGGCCGGCGCGGACGGCCTGCCGGCACTCGGTGAGCGCGCCGCCGCCGATCTGATCTCCTACCAGGTACCGAACTTCGCCCAGCCGGAGGCATTTGCCGGCAAACACACCGTTGTCGTCGGCAGCGGCCACTCCGCGGCAACGGCCATCATCGAACTCGCCCGAGTCGCCGAAACCCACCCAGGCACGCGGATCAGCTGGGCGCTGCGGCGCGGGGTCATCGGAAACACGTTTGGCGGCGGCGGCGCAGACCAGTTGCCCGAACGCGGAGCCCTCGGCCGGCGCGCGAAGGCAGCAGCCGAATCAGGCCTGGTCGACGTCGTTACCGGCTTTCGGACCGAGCAGATTCAGCGCAGCGGGAACCGCGCCGTGCTAGTCGCCGAAGACGGCCGATCGCTGCCCCCGGCGGACACCGTCGTGGTGCTGACCGGGTTCCGGCCCGACCTCTCCTTCCTGTCCGAGATGCGCCTGGAGCTCGACCCGACACTGCAAGCGCCGGTGCGGATCGCCGCCGAGATCGACCCGAACATCCATAGCTGCGGGTCCGTCGCGGCAACGGGCGCCAAGGATCTGGCGCATCCCGAGCCTGACCTTTACCTCGTCGGGATGAAGTCCTACGGCCGCGCGCCGACGTTCCTGGCCATGACCGGCTACGAGCAGGTCCGCAGCGTCGTCGCCGAACTTGCGGGCGACCACGCAGCCGCCGCACGAGTCGAACTTGCGCTGCCCGACACCGGTGTCTGCGGCGGAGCGGGCGTTTACGACGACCCGGACGGCGCCAGCGGGGACGGATGCTGCAAGCCGCCATCGGCGCCGCTACAGATCGAGCGCGCACCGATGAACGTCTGAACGAGCCGCGCGTGAAGCCCCTCTATGCGACGGCCGGCTCGCCGAGTTTGTCGAGCAGGGCTAGGGCCTGGCGTTCGATCTCGTCGCGGATCGGGCGCACGTCGGCCACGGCCAGGCCAGCCGGGTCGTCGAGGATCCATTCCTCGTAGCGTTTGCCGGGAAACACCGGGCAGGCATCCCCACAGCCCATGCTCACCACGACGTCGGCGGCGCGCACGACCTCGTCGGTCCATGGCTTCGGGTATTCCGCGGATATGTCGATGCCCCTCTCGGCCATAGCCGCAATCGCGGCGGGGTTGACCTGATCGCCCGGCTCGGACCCACCCGACCAGGCGACCGCGGCGTCGCCGGCGTAGTGGGTGAAGAAGCCCATTGCCATCTGCGAACGGCCGGCATTGTGCACGCAGAGGAACAGCGCTGCCGGCCTGCCGTCGCGCTCGCGCCTGTCGACCCGAGCAAAGGTCTCAGTCATGGATTGCCTCTCTCATGCCGCGCCGCGCAGACGGGCACCAGTCGCAGGTAGGAGCGGCGCTTGTCGCCCTCCGAGCGAGTGCGGGCTATCAGGCCTTCGTCCTCGAGCACACGCCGACGGTGAGCGTGTCGACGATGCGAGGTCGTGCCGGATCGGCCAGCGCGGCATGGATCGCGGCCCGCCGCACCAGGTCGTCACTTCGTTCAGTCTTCATTGCCTCAATTTTGACTGATCTATATTGCGGACGTCAAGCTCGGCATGCTCGCCAAAGAAACCCTAGGTGGGCGGTGTCAAACGGCTGTCCGTGGGCGGCTGATGCTGCAAGGGCGGTGAGCCCAGCTGCGTTGCCGAGAATGTGCGTACTTTCGTGGCTGGGCGCTGAATGGTGGCGGCCTACTTGGCGTGCTGGTGGGCGTTTGGGCTGCCGGGTAAGGCTTTCAGCGTCCTGTCCGGCTCATCGGGTCGCGGTGGCCCATCCTGATCCGGGGACGCTGGCCACGGCCAGCACGGCGAGGCGGGCGAGGTTGATCGCGGCGGCGAGCAGGGCGAAGTCGGCGGCGATCTTGGTGGTGCCTCGGACGCGGGCGCGGCGTCCGCCGTGGCGGCGGCGCATCAGGTGGGCGATCTTGCGTTCGACCTTGGGTCGGGTGGCCCGGTAGTCGCTGACCCAGTCCGGGTCGCGTTGCCGGGCCCGGGCATCGGCGAGTTGCCGTTCGTGGATCCCGACGGTGATGGTGCGTCCGTCGGGGGCGGTGGTGCAGTGCTGGCGCAGCGGGCAGTGGGTGCAGTACGGCCAGAAGCTGGCGGCGCCGGCCCCGTTGCTGCTGCGCCGGATCGGTGCGGTGTGCCCGGCGGGACAGCGCACCGTGTCGCGCTGCAGATCGACCTCGAAACGGTCCTTGGCGAAGCGCCCGCCCTTGGCGACCGGCTGCTGGGTCTTGCACTTGGACTCGATCCCGGCCCGTTCCAGCCGTGCGTGTAATTCCCCGGTGCCGTAGGCGTTGTCGCCGTAGACACTCGCTCGATCCGCTGTGCTGCCCTCGCCCGGATCACCGACGCCCTCGGTGGAGTCGTCGGTGGAGTCGTCGAGCAGGTCGGTGATCAGGTCCTTCGCGGCGCTGGCGTCTGCGGCGTTGCCGGCCGTGACCGTGGTGGCAGTGATGATCTCGGTGTCTGGGTCGATGCCGACATGGCCCTTGTAGCCGTCGAAGCCGCGTGCCGCGGTCTTGTGCCCGTGCCGGGTCTCGGGGTCCACGGTAGAGATCACCCGGTCTCTCGCGACCCGCCGCGCGATGCGGAACACCCCCGTCTCGTCTTGATCGAGGTCCTGGCCGAGCACGGTGCCCAGCAGCGCGGCGGCCTGGCTCAGTGCTTCGGACAGCTCGCGGCCCTCCAGCACCGCGAGCAGCGCCATGCCGTCGCGGGCCAGCGCATCGATCAGCTCGGCACGAGCCGCGGCATCGTCGTAGTCACAGACCGGCTTGCCCGCGCCCGCGTAGTCATCATCGCGGGCCAGCACCGCCCGCAACTGCTCGCCCAGTTCGCCGCCCGCGACCTTGAGCAGCCCCCGGATCGCCGAGCGGACCAGGGTGACGGTGTCCATCGTGGCCACCGCGTCATACAACGCTGTCGAGTCCAACACCCGCCGCCGGCCCACCAGCCCCGCCGCCTTGGCCACCTCCAGCACCGCGTCGAAGATCCGGCCCGGGGCCTGCGAGGCAGCCAGCCGGGCGCGCATGTCCACCAACACCGTGTGCACAAAGCCCGGATAGTCGAAATCCAGCCCGCCCGCCGCGTACTTCCACCGCGCATCGAAGCAGAACCGGTCCACCGCCTCCCGATCCGAGCAGCCCTCGACGCGCTGCAACACCATCACCACCGCCACGATCATCGGAGGCACACTGCGCCGGCCCACATCGGTGAACAGGTCCGCGAACCTCTCATCACCGAACAGCCGACGACACTCCCGATGCAGCAGCCCATAGATCGAATCCGGCGCGACCCGCGGCTCGCAGAACCCGGCCGTGGACCGGAACAGATCCGCCTGCCTCGGCGCCTGGCCCAACGTCACGATTCACTCCGGCAGCGAAGCCCCCGCGTCATAAGGACATGCTCCCCGAACTGATCAACAAGACCATGGACCGCCACGCGGCGAAAAACACCAGCCACCTAGACACAGCCGGGGCGCCCAGTAGGTTCATTTCCCATGACGTACCTGGAACCTCCCGTCGCGGGCGACGAAACCGACACTCTGCTGGGCTCGCTGGAACGCCAGCGCACGATATTTGCGTGGAAATGCGGAGGACTGGACGCGGCCGGCCTGCGGGCGACACACGCACCGTCGTCGATGACTCTGGGCGGGCTGCTCAAGCATCTGGCCCTCGTCGAGGACGACATGTTCTCCCAGAAACTGCTCGGGCGAGAGCTGGGGCCGCCGTGGGACACAGTGGACTGGGACGCCGACCCCGACTGGGAGTGGCATTCGGCCGCCGAGGACTCCCCCGAGCAGCTCCTGATGATCTGGAAGGACGCCGTGGCTCGCTCGCGCTCCGCGGTCAAGGAGGCGCTGGCCGCCGGCGGCATGGAGCACCAGGCCAAGCACACGGCCCGTAGCGGCGAATCACCGTACCTTCGGCGGCTCGTGATCGACATGATCGAGGAGTACTCGCGGCACGTGGGCCACGCCGACCTCATCCGGGAATCGGTGGACGGGCTCACGGGCGAGGACCCGCCCGGCGAACGGGTCGCATATCCGGGGCCGTGACACGGCCGGCTCGATCTCGGCGGGTCCTCGCTCGTCGCGGGCGCAGGGTCAGGAAGTGCCCGTCATCGCCTGGGCGCGCTGAGTGAGTTCGACGAGGACGCGGTGGGCCACGGCCAGGTCGTTGGGGTCAAGGCCGGTAAACAGTTGGCGGGTCACCGGGGCAACGGTTGCGGCGAGGTCCTCGAGCAGGGCGCGCCCGTCGGCGGTGAGTTCGACCGGCGAAGCCGTCATCAGGCCATCGGCCCGCAGGCGGTCAAGCATCGTCCCGACGTCCGCGGCGGCCAGACCGAGCTGACGCTGGCCGGCGATGAAGTCGATCAGCTCGGCGTCACTCCCGAATGAGCCGCGCGCAGCGAGCACCCGCAGCGTGACGTATTCGGCGCGGATGCGTCCGGTCTGGGCGATGGCGCGTTCGAGCAGCGCGGTCATGGCGCCCTCGGCCTCGCCGACGTCCTGTCCGGTGAGCAGAGCGGTGTCAGTCATGGTCATTCCCTTCGACGGTCGATCGCAGCACCGGGCTTCCTAGTCCCACTGGCCGGGTTGGTAGTCGCCGGCCGGCTGCCGGGTGATGACGTTGATGCGATTGAAGGCGTTGATGAAGCCGATCAGCGAGACCAGCGCGCCGAGTTGCTCTTCGTCGTAGTGGCGGGTGGCATTTGCCCACGCCTGGTCGGTGACGCCTCCCGCCGCGTCGGCGATTCGGGTGCCCTGTTCGGCGAGCTCGAGCGCGGCGCGCTCGGCGTCGGTGAAGACGGTTGCCTCCCGCCAGGTCGCCACCAGGTTGAGGCGGAGCTGGCTTTCCCCGGCGTGCGCGGCGTCCTTGGTGTGCATGTCGGCGCAGTAACCGCACCCGTTGATCTGGCTGGCGCGCAGGCTGACGAGCTCCCGCGTCGCGGCGGGCAGCGTCGAATCGGTGACAACGCGACCCGCAGAGGCGAGGTACTTGCCGGCCTTGAGCGCGACCGTGTTCTGAAAGAGGTTGAGGCGGGCGTCCATAGTGGTTCCTTTCGCGGATTCGTTCGAGTGGATGGTTGGGGTGACCGGGCTGGGCTAGGCCGGGACCGCACCGAGCTGTCTCATCTGGGCGAGGACGTCGACGACTCCCCAGGTCTCGGCAATTCGGCCGTCGGCGAAGCGGACGATGAAGATCTCGTTGTAGGTGACGTGCTTGCCGGTGGGTGCGATGCCCAGGTATTCGCCTTGGTGGGTCCCAGTGACCGTCTGCCTGGCGACGAGCTTGTCGCCCTCGGCGATCAGGTCCTCGACGGCCACGTGAAGGTCGGGGTACGCCCGAAGGAGAACGTCCCACACTTGTTTGAGCAGTTGCGCGCCCGTCGCCTCACCGGGCAATGGCGTGCTGATTCGCACGTCCGGGTCGAAGACCTCGTCGATCGTTTTCGAGATGAGCTCCGCATCGCCGCTGTTGAGGGCGTGGTGAAGGCGGGCGAACGTCGCCTTGTTGCTGGCTAACTGGGCTGAAAGGTTTTCCGTCATACCCAGGCGACGAACGAGCGTCCGTCCGGGGGACAGGCCCCTAGCTCTGTTCGAGGCGCCGCGTCAGGAACCGCCGCTCGGGCATCGACGTGGCCAGGTCGAGCGCACGGCGATACGCCGCTTGGGCCTCATCGTCGCGGCCGAGGCGGCGCAGTAGTTCGCCGCGAGTGGAGTGGTAGTAGAGGTAGCCGTCGAGGTCGAGTCGGTCGACGGCGTGCAGTGCTGCGGCGACCTCGCCGGTCTGGGCGAGCGCGACGGCGTGGTTGAGTTTGACGACCGGCGAGCCGGTGAGGTCGGCGAGTCGCTGGTAGAGCTGGGTGATCTGTGGCCAGTCGATGCGCTCGGCCGTTTGTAGTGAGGCGATGGCGGCCTGGATGACGTAGGGGCCGCGCCCGCCCAGGGTGATTGCACGGTCGAGCACGCCCCGCGCCGCGGTGATCTGTGGGTGGTCCCACAGCGAGCGGTCCTGGTCGTCGAGCAGCACGAGGTCGTCGCCGGCGAAGCGGGCCCGCCGCCGGGCGTGGTGGATCATCATCAGTGCGAGCAGGCCGTGGGCTTCGGCCTGGTCGGGCATGAGCGTGGTGAGTACTCGTCCGAGCCGGATGGCTTCGGCGGCGAGGTCGACCCGGCCGCGGTAACCCTCGTTGTAGATCAGGTAGATGACGGCCAGCACTGCGTCGAGGCGTTCGGCGAGCACGGGCGCGTTGGGCACGGCGAACGGAATCCCGGTCGCTTTGATCTTGACCTTGGCACGGGACAGGCGCCGCTTCATGGTCTGCTCGGAGACCAGGAACGCCCGAGCGATCTCGGCCGTCTCGAGACCACCCAGGGCACGCAGGGTGAGGGCCACCTGCCCATCGACGGGCAGCGCCGGGTGGCAGCAGGTGAAGATCAGCTCGAGCCGTTCGTCTTTGATCAGCGCGTCATCAATCTGGTCCATGGTCGCCTCCGGCACCGGCAGCAGGTGGATCTTCGCGGCCAGCGTGCGTTCTCGCCGGATCCGGTCGATCGCCCGGTTGCGAGCCGTCGTGGTCAGCCACGCCGCCGGATTGGCCGGCACCCCCGATGCCGGCCAGCGCTGCGCCGCGATCGCGAACGCCTCCTGCGCGGCCTCCTCGGCCCGATCGAAGTCACCCAGGTACCCGACCAGCGAGGCCAGCACGCGGCCCCACTCATTCCGGAAGACCTCCTCCAACGCGCTCAGCGCGCCACCACCGGCCTGATCTCGGCCACGCCGCCGTGCCGAACCGCCGGGATACGCGTCGCAAACTCGACCGCCTCGTCCAGGTTGGCCGCCTCGATCAGACTGAAGCCGCCGAGCACCTCCTTGGTATCGGCGAACGGCCCATCCGTCATCAACGTCCGACCACCTACCACCCGCACACTGGTCGCCGTCTCAACCGGCTGCAATCGCGCCGCCGCAACGCAGTGCGCGTCATCGGCCAACGCCAAATACTGCGCGTAGGACGCCGCACGTTCTTCATCTGACAACGCCTCGTCATAACCAGGCTCGGTATAAACCACCAGCGCGTACTGCATCGCAAACCTCCCAAGGCAACGGAGCTCTCACCACTACGACGAACGAGCAGCCGCGCATGGGACAACGCGCAGATCGGTCGTTCTGTGCCGCGGCGGCGCGCCCCAGGCACTATGCCGGGGCCGCCGCTGCGACCGTGGTTCTGCTGTGGCTGGCCCGCTTCTAGGCGGCGCGGCCGGCTTTGAGCGCGGCGGCGGTGTCGACGGCGCGGCGGGCCTGGTAGCGGGCTGCTTCCAGGGCCACGTCGTCGGGTGGGCCATCGGCGGACACGTGAGAGGTGCCGTAGGGATTGCCGGACTGGAACTGGACGGGGTCCGTGTAACCGGGAGGCACGATGATGCCGCCCCAGTGGTAGAACGTGTTCCCCAGCGCCAGGATGGTGGATTCCTGTCCGCCGTGGGTGGTGTTGGAGGCGGTGAACGCCGAGTACACCTTGCCGGCGAGTTTGCCCTGGAACCACAGCGGGCCGGCGGTGTCGATGAACGCCTTGAGCTGACTGGTCGGGTTGCCGAAGCGGGTGGGGGTACCGAAGAGCACCACGTCGGCCCAGGCCAAGTCGTCGAGGCTGGCCTCGACGACGTCGGCAGTGTCCTTGAGGTGTTGGCCCCACTCCGGCCTGGAGTTGATCGCCTCCGGTGGGGCCGTTTCGGCAATCTTGCGCAGTCGGACCTCTGCGCCGGCCTTTTCCGCGCCCTCGGCCGCGGCACGCGCCAATGCGTGCACGGTGCCGGTGGCGCTGTAGTAGATGATCGCCGCGTTCACGGGTTCCATGATCGGTTTCTTCCCTTCGTGGTCTCCATATGGGTGCTACAGGAGCCGGGGCTGCGGCGGGGCGGATGCGCCGCCTGAGCATGTCGCTTGGGCTTTCCTGTTCACTGGATGATGTGTTCGTCTCAGCAGTTCGACGACGTAGCCCTTCAAACTGTGAGGCAACGCGGCCTGCCTCACAGTTCGGTGCGATGTTTCGTCGGACTGGTAAGGGCAGATGTGACCAAGGGAGTCGTCGACACCGTGAGCGCCCCGTCCGAGCCAGGAGATGCCCACCCCGATCCGGGTCGGAGCGCGATCATGAGCGAGCGGCGTCAGCTGATGAATCTCTCGTACCGGCTGCTCGGTTCGCTGGCCGATGCCGAGGACGTCGTGCAGGAAACCTACGTCCGCTGGTACGCGATGTCCGAGCAACAGCAGGCAGCCATCGAATCGCCGGGGGCCTGGCTGACGAGGGTCGCCAGCCGAATCTGCCTGGACCTGCTGGGTTCGGCACGGGCCCGGCGCGAGCATTACGTGGGCGAATGGATCCCCGAGCCGCTGCCCGACCGTAGCGAGTGGATCAGCGCTCGCTCAGGCGGCAGCCCGGTCGACCCGGCCGACCGGGTCACCCTCGACGAGTCGATCAACATGGCCTTCCTCGTCGTGCTCGAGTCGATGACCCCGGCCGAGCGCGTCGCGTTCATCCTGCACGATGTCTTCGGCTACTCCTTCGCCGAAGTCGCCGAGATCGTCGGCCGCACGCCGGTGGCGTGTCGTCAGCTGGCCTCCTCGGCGCGCCGTCGCATCCGCGCAACGCAGGCTCCCGCGACCCCGGCAACTCTGACAGCCCAACGCGCCGACATCGTCAGGGACTTCAAGCAGGCGTGGCAGGCCAAGGACATCGGCGCGCTCATCAGCCTGCTCGACCCCGACGCCACCGCGGTAGGCGACGGCGGCGGCCTCGTCAGCGCCGCGCTCCGCCCCGTCGAAGGCGGCGAGCAGGTCGCGCGCTACTACCTCGAACTCGCAGGAAGGGCACCCGACCTGACGCTCCTGGAACGTACGGTCAACGGCCAGCCCGGCCTGGTCGCACAGGTCGCCGGCGTCACCGTGGCGGTGATGGCGTTCGACGTCGCAGGCGACCGGATCAAGCACATCTGGGCCGTACTGAACCCCGAGAAACTCCGTCCTTGGACGGACCCCCGTTGAGTGGTGCGTTATCCGTCGAGTGGTGCGTTACAACGCACCACTCAAGCGCAAACGAACCACTCAACGAAACTCGCGCCGCGCTTCGCGGCGGCTCATGCTCGCAGCGGCGCGAGCGCGCTGTTCCAGGCGAGCAGCTCGTCGACGAGTTTGTGCACCTCGTCAATGTGCAGCTCCTGCGGCTTGAACTCCGCGTTGTCGACGAAGTCCTCCCGCAGCGACAGCGACACCTGCGGCCCGATGTCTGCCATCTGCAGCTGCCCCGCCTGCGCCCGCAGCTCCTGCATTGCCCTCACGGCCCCGAAGATGCCGTAGCCGACGTACGCGACCGCCTTGCGCGTCCACTCCCAGTAGACGTAGTCGATGGCGTTTCGCAGGGACGCGGGGGCGCCGCCGTTGTACTCGGGGGTGACGAAGATGTACGCGTCGTACAAGCCGGCCCGCTCCGCCCATCGGATCGTGTGCGGATTGCGGCCAGGGGCCACGACGGCGGGGACCGGCTCGTCCAGCAGCGGAAGTTCGAACTCCTTGAGATCGAGTACGTCGAACACGGCCTTGTCGCCGGCGTGCTGCGTAGCCAGGTCGTGCACCCAGGCGGCCACCTGCCCGCCCTTCCGGCCCGGACGGGTGCTGCCAACGATGATGCCAATCCTGATCATTCGGAGATTCTCCTGTTCTGGTTTCTGCGCGCTGAAGACCGTCATTGGCTGGTCTTCTGGTTGGGGCGCGGCGAGACAGCCGCACCAAGCGTTTGGTATGTGGTCGGCGCTTCGGTCAGTCCGTGGGCCGGCGGGCCTGCATCGCCTCGCGGAAGACTGCCCAGGCGTCGGCCACCGGGCCCATGTGCGCGAGCTTGTCGGGGTTGATCACCGAGCGGATCGTCTGGATCTGCCCGTCGAGGATGTCGAGGGTCCAGGTGTTGACGACCTTGCCGTCCCGGTCGCGGAAGATCGCGCCCGGCTGGCCATTCACCTGGTGCGGCTCGACGACGCCGCCGATCCGGACGAACGGTAGGAACGCGGCGAGCACCCGGAGCACGTTCTCGGCTCCGACGAACTGCGGGGCCACTTGCGGGGCCTTGCCGCCACTGTCGCCGACCACGGAAACGTCGGCGGCGAGCAGCGCCCGCAGCCCGTCGACGTCTCCTACGCGGAACGCGTCGAAGAACCGTTCGGCGAGTTGCTCGCGCTCCTTTCGGTCGGCCTCGAACCGGGGCCGGCCGGCGTCCATGTGGCGCCGCGCCCGCACCGCGAGTTGGCGGCACGCCGCCTCGGAGCGCCCCACGGCCGATGCGACCTCGCTGAAGCCGAACCCGAACACTTCCCGCAGCACGAAGACCGCACGCTCGAGCGGGCTGAGCCGTTCGAGCAGCAGCAGGGCCGCCATCGACACCGAGTCGGCCAGCTCCGCCGAGCGCGCCGGGTCCTGGTAGGGGTCGGTGAGCAGCGGCTCGGGCAGCCACGGCCCGACGTATTCCTCGCGCCGGACGCGGGCCGAGCGCAGCACGTCGATCGAGATCCGGGTGACCACGGCCGACAGGAATGCCTTGGCCGAGGCGGGCTCGGTCGAGGACGCCACCAAGCGCAGCCAGGTGTCCTGGACCGCGTCCTCGGCCTCGCTCACGCTGCCCAGGATCCGGTAGGCGATCGAGAACAGCAGCGGCCGCAGCTCCTCGAACTCCTCAGCCCGGGTCACGTCAAACCGTCCTTGAAGCCCTGCCGCCACGACGGATAGCGCGGCTGCCAGCCGAGTTCCCGCTTGGCCTTGGCATTGGAGAAGCCGCGTCCCTCGGTCATCATCGTCACCACCACCTGCCCGGCGAGCAGCCGGGCCAGCCACGTGGGCACCCGCATCGGCCGCTTCGCCCCGGCACACGCCGCCAGATACGGCAGCCACTCACTGGCCGGAGCGGGTTCGTCGTCGACGACGTTGAACACCCCACGTGCCTTCTGCTCCACGACCAGGACGGTTGCGCTCGCTGCGTCGTCCAGATGCACCCACGAGGCGTAGCCGGTGGCGCGCCCGACGAGCGGGAACTGCCGCTTGCGCACCAGCTCGAGCTGATCGTCAGTGGCGCCCGGCCCGTAGAACGCGCCGTATCGCAGGATCGCGCCGTCAGCACCGAGGACCACGTCCTCGACATGGCGCAGCGCCGCCATCGAGGTGTGCGCCGCCGTCCCCTCGTGCAGGTCCAGCGGGTCTTCCTCGGTCTTCACCCACCCACCCTGACGGATTCCGTTCCAGTTGGCGTAACCCTGCGCGACGAAGTGCGAAACACCGACCGCCTCGGCCGCGGCCAGCAGGTGATCGGTCCCCTCGGTGCGCAGCCGGATGGTGGGGATCGCCCACCGGTCGAAGTGCTTCAGATCGGGCTTGCCGGCGTGAGCGAGACTGATGCCGGTCATCTGGTGCACGATCACGTCCGGCCGGGCCGCGGCCACCGCCTGACCGACCGACGCCGCATCCAGGCCGTCCATCACGACCGCCTCGGCGCCCAGCTGCTTGAGCAGATTCAGCTTGGCCGGGCTCGTCGTCGTAGCCGTCACCTCGTGGCCCCGAGCCACCAGCTGCGGCACCAGCCGCTGCCCCAACACCCCGGTCCCGCCTGCCACGAACACCCGCACAACCGTCACCCTTTCCTGATTCCAGCGTCTGTCTCTAAGACCCGAGACGAAACAGCCCCAGCCGTTTGTGACATCAGGCGGAAAAGACACTCGGAAGAAGACGGTGGCCGGCTGCCGCTTTCGCGGAACCGGCCATGAGGCTTTCAGGGGTTTGCGGGACGGATCAGATCAGTAGCGGCTGCCGACGGTCTGGCTCGCGAGGCCGTCCAGCCGGGCCAGATCGTCCGGCGTCAGCTCGACCTGCAGGGCCTCGACGTTCTGCTCCAGGTAGGTCCGTCGCTTCGTGCCCGGGATCGGCACCACGTCCGCGCCCCGCGAGTGGACCCAGGCCAGCGCGACCTGCCCGGGCAATGCATTCCGTTCTTCGGCGATCGCCCGCACCGTGTCGACGATGCGCTGGTTGGCCGGCAGCGCATCGGGCGCGAACCGGGGCAGCCGGCGGCGCGAATCGTTGTCGGCCAGCTCGTCGGCCGAGGTGACCGCCCCGGTCAAGAAGCCCCGTCCCAGCGGCGAAAACGGCACCACCCCGATGCCGAGGCGGCGCGCCGTCGGCAGCACCTCGTCCTCGATGTCGCGCGTCCACAGCGAGTACTCGCTCTGCACGGCGCTGATCGGATGCACCTGATGAGCCGCATGCAGCTGCTCCGCCGTCACCTCGGACACCCCGAGGTGGCGCACCTTGCCGGCGGCGACCAGCTCGGCCATCGCGCCGATGCTGTCCTCGATCGGCGTCTGCGGATCGACGCGGTGCAGGTAGTACAGGTCGATGTAATCGGTCCGCAGCCGACGCAGGGAGGCGTCACAGGCCGAGCGGATGTAGTCCGGGGTGGCGCGCAGCTGGAACCGCACCGACCCACCGGGGAGGATGTCGGCGATCCCGCACTTGGTCGCCAGGATGAACTCGTCGCGCCGGTCGGCCAGCGTGTCGCCGATGAGGGTCTCGTTCGCCCCGAAGCCGCCGGAGCCCGTCGTGCCGTACACATCGGCGGTGTCGAACAACGTGACGCCGAGTTCGAGCGCGCGGTTGAGCGTCGCCTTCGACTCGGCGTCGTCCCCCGGTCCGTAGGACTGGCTCATGCCCATACAGCCCAGCCCCTGCGCGGAGACGGTGAGGCCGAGGCCCCCGAGGTTCACGGTTCGCATGTTCTCAACCTACGAGCTGGAGCGCACTCCAACGCAAGCCGGCCGCGCCGTCGTGCGATCATTCCCGCGCACCGCCGCCGATCGAGGACGGATCACATGCCGGAACTGCCGGAGGTCGAGTCGGCCCGGTCCGTCATCGAGCGGGCCGCGCTGGGGCGCCGGATCGTCGACGTCGACGACTCGGACAGTTACGAGTGCCGGCCCCACCTACCGGGCGAGATCCGCACCGCGCTCGTGGGTCGCCGGCTGACCTTCGCCCACCGGCGCGGCAAGAGCATGTGGTGCGACACTTCCGGCGCCGGCCGGGCCCGCACGCCGGGACCGGTGCTCGGCATCCACCTCGGCATGTCCGGCAAGATCGTCATTGCCGATCCGGACGGCACCGAGACCGACGGCGGCGACTACTGGGAACGCGGGCGCGCGTCCGGCGACTTCCGATTCTCCCGCTTCTCGCTGACGTTCGCCGACGGTGGACGCCTCATGCTGATCGATCCGCGGCGGCTCGGCCGGGCCCGGCTGGACCCATCCGTCGAGGCCCTCGGCCCGGACGCCCACGAGATCACCCCGGCTGCGTTCCGGGCGATGATCACCCGCGGAAACGCGCCGGTGAAAGCTCGTCTGCTCGATCAGAACGCAATTGCCGGGATCGGCAACCTGCTCGCCGATCAGATCCTGTGGCTGGCCCGGATCAACCCGGCCCGCCCTACCTCGCAGTTCGCCCGTCCGGACGTCGACCGACTGCTGCGTGCCCTGCGCCGCGCCATCGAATCCGCCCTGCGTGGCGGCGGCGTCCACACGCTCTCGATCGTCCGGTATCGCAAGGCCGACGCCACCTGCCCGCGCGACGGCGCCCCCATGACCCGCGGGATCGTCGGCGGGCGCACGACCTGGTGGTGTTCCCGCGAGCAGGCCGGTTGACGAGTCCTTGATCGGCAAAGAGCAACTTGCGGCCGCTGGTGACAGCGCTATCTAAGGGAGAACGAGGACGTGGAGCAGCCGGTCGAGTTCGGCGGCCGGATCGGCGGTGAGCCCGGTATGCACCGGCCCGGGCTGCACGACCGTGCTTCGCGGTGCGGTCAGCCAGCGGAACCGGCGGCCGATGTCATCGCCGGCGGCAGGTCCCGTACCAGCGCATACGTCCGAGACGGCGCCGAGCGCGCGCTCGATCACGTCCGGGTCGGCGGACGGGTCGAGTGCGGCAAGCCGGCCGCGGTCGAGGTGGGTGAGTGAACCGAGGTAGTCCAGTGCGTGGCAGTAGACGATGACGCCCGCGTTGATCGACTCGCCCCGATCGACGCGGGGGACGATCCGCACCACAACGTATTCGAACGGCTGCCGAGTCATCGGCGTCCATCCAACCAGCCCGGCCGCTCGCGCCGGCGTTCGTGCCTCGGCGCCGGACGGGCGCGGCGCAAGGCATCCACCCAGTTCGTTCTCGCGGCCAGACGGGCCGCGAACCACTCGACGTAGGCGGCACGCACGCTGTCGGCGTCGTCGAAGCCCGGCTCGTTTGTCAGCCAGTCGTCCGGGACGTCGGCGCACGCCTCTCTGATCACGTCCGAAGTCAGCGTGAGACCTGCCGGCACATCGGGTGCCGCGCTGATCAGCACGTGCTCGGAGGCGTCGTAGGGACGGTCCGCATTCAGCGAGTTCCAGCTGTGGTGGAACGTCAGTGCCGCGCCGTGATCGATCAGATAGAGACGTCCGTGCCAGAACAGGAGGTTCGGGTTGCGCCACGAGCGGTCAACGTTGTTGATCAGCGCGTCGAACCACAGCACCCGGGCTGCGATCTCGCCGTCGATCTCGAACGCCGCCGGATCGAAGTCGAGGGCGCCCGGCAGGAAGTCGATGCCGAGGTTGACGCCGCCGCTGCAGCGCAACAGGTCCTGGACCTCCTCGTCCGGTTCACCGGCCGCCAGCGCGGTATCGAGATCGACGGCGACGAGCTCAGGAACCGGCAACTCGAGCGCAGCCGCGATGCGCGAACAGATGACCTCGGCGATCAGCGCCTTTCGCCCCTGCCCCGCGCCACGAAACTTGACCACGTACGTCCCGAGGTCGTCGGCTTCCATGAGCCCCGGCAGCGACCCGCCCTCTCGCAGCGGCGTCACGTAGCGGGTAGCGAGGACGGCGCGCAGCACGATTGCCGAGCCTACGGCGGGTCCGCTTGCGCCGGTGGAAGGGTTGTCCTCGCCCGCCGGTTCCGGTATCCCTGATCGCGGGCTGCTACTCGCAACAAAGCCTGCGCGTATGCGTGCCCGTCAATGCGTGGTGATCAGCGCGGCCGGGACGGTCTGGTCGTGGTTGAGGTCGTGGAAGAGTTCCTGGGACTTCGTTGGATCCCACAGGAGATCGCTGCCATTAGACCCGCCGATGGGCACGATTGTGCTGGTGACGCTGAAGAAGTGGCGAACGTGCCGGGCCAGGGTGACTAGGTCCCAGAGGCCGTCGTGGTGATCGATGGTGAGCGCCTTGGGCAGGTCGAGGATCGTCGGGATCGAGCGGAACGGGTTCAGCATCACGCCGGGACTCATGATCTTCCCGGCCAGGGCGCCGACGAACTGGCGCTGGTGCTCGGTGCGGGCGTAGTCGCTCGTCGCGAACGCGTGCCGGCTACGCACATACCCGAGCGCGTTTGGTCCGTTCAGCGTCTGGCATCCGGCGCGCAGGTTGACGCCCGCGTAGTCGTCGTGCACCGCTTGGTCGAGGCACATGTGCACGCCGCCGACATCACCGACCACACTCGCGAACCCCCCGAGGCCGATCTCCGCGTAATGGTCAATGCGCAGGCCGGTGTTCTCCTCGACCGTCCGGACCAGCAGTTTCGGGCCGCCGAACGCGAACGCCGCGTTGATCTTGTCCTTGTCGTGGCCGGGAATCGTCACGTACGAGTCACGGAGCAGGCTGACCATCGTCGGCTTGGTGCCGTTGCCGGGCAGATGCAGCAACATGATCGTGTCAGTGCGACTTCCGTCGACCGACTGATCGGTGCCGGTGTGCAACCGATTCGCCTGACTGCTGCTGAGCCCCTGACGGGAATCCGAGCCTACGATCAGCCAGTTTGTGCCCGCGCCCCCAGCGGGCCGGCCCGGATAGTCGCCGATCGCGTCGACCCGGTGCAAGGCATGGTCGGCGTACAGCCAGAGACTGACCATCGTCAGCAGGATCAGCACGACCAACGAGCCGGCCACCAATGCGGCAATCCGGCCCCAGCGGCGCCGGCGGCGGGGGGCGGGCTGGGGCGGAGCCTCCGGAAGGCCCGGCCCCAGTGGCGGCCCAGGGGGCGGGTAGCCGATCGATGCGTCGACCAACGTCGGTTGGGAGAACTCGCTCTCGCCCGGTGAGTACACCACCGGCTCGACACCACCTTTCATCGTTGGACCGTCGGGTGGCCCTTCAAGCACGGTAGCGAAATCCCGGCTCGCCGGTCGAGGAACCCCACGTCAGGGGCCAGACCGGCCCGGAGATGGGAACGCGATGGGCTTGGCCACGCCGGTGCTTCGCAATGGCCGAGCGGAACTGGGCACACCGGCCCGCTGATCGCAGCGCCTCGCGCATATCTTCGGGTTCGACGGGGTACATATGCCGACGATGAGATTCGCGGCCAGTCTGATCGTGATCGCGGTGGGCGCCATCCTCGCGTTCGGCGTCACCGCGTCACCGGGCGCTGTCGATATCCAGATGATCGGGCTGATCCTCATCATCGTCGGTCTCGCAGGACTTGCGATCGCGCGGTGGCTGTTCCTCACCCGGCGTCGCACCGACATCATCTACCGCCGGGACGGGCAAACCTTGCTGGAGCCCACGTCGGCGCCGCCCGCCGGGTTCCGGGAGCCGGTTGAGCGCCCCGTCCTCGGGCTGCCGCGGCAGCGATACATCCCGACGCTGCGTGTGCCCGAGCGGTTCGCCGAGCGCCCCGCCTACGACAATCGAAGCGAGCGGGTCGAACACGGGGTTATGGATGTGGAGCCCGGCTCGGCGGAGTTCCGGCGGCAGGGCCTGCTGGACGACTGAGGTCGCGTGTCGGCATTGCCCGTCTAGCCTGGGCGTGAGCCGCAACGGGATTGCAGAGGGCTGGGAGTGATCGAGGCATACGTTGACCAGTTGGACCGCAGCCTGCGCGGTCCGCGGCGCGTCAAGGCCGACTTGCTCGCCGAGGCGCGCGACGCGTTGGTCGATGCGGCGACGGCCTACGAGCGTGAGGGCTTGCCGCGGCGGGCCGCCGAGGCCCGGGCCGTGGCGGAATTCGGCACTGTCGACGAGATCGGGCCGGACTATCAAGCGGAGTTGGCGTTCGCGCAGGGCCGTCGCACCGGGCTGTTCCTCTTCTTCGTCCTGATCGGGCAAGCAACCGCGTGGCGAACGGTCTGGCCGGAGATCCGTCCCGGTCCGGCAGGAGACCCGACGCCGGCGTCGGCAGCGCTCAGCCACGCGGTCGGTTGGCTGGGCGGCGTTGCACTGGCCGGCTCGCTGGTCGCGATACTGGCTTGTGGTGTGGGTGTCCGGTGGCTTGGCGGCGCCGGTCCTCGGGTAACGCGCGCTACCGGCGCCTTCGCATTGATCGTCGCGGTGAGTCTGACCGTGCTCAGCGCGGTACTGGCTTTGGTCGCTCCCCGGACAGGTTCTCTGCTGAGCCTGAGTGTCGGGTTGCCGTGGTCGATCGCGTTCTTGCTGATTCCGATGGCCAGCGTGGCCATGTCGGGTCGCCGCTGCCTGGTCGCCGCGCCGTAACGGGCGCGGGCTACTTGGGTCGCAGGACGCCGTCGACGACAGTTGTGAAATCGACCCAGGCGGCTCGCTCCGCCGCGAGGGCGCGCCGCCCCGCCGCGGTGAGGCGATAGGTACGCCGTTTGCGGCCGCCAACGGTGGCCCACTCGCCGTGCACGTAGCCCGATCGCTCCAGCCGGCGGAGGGCCGGGTAGATCGTGCCCGTCGAGAATTCCAGCGCGCCGCCGCTGCGCTGCTGCAGGGCTTCCATCACGAGGTAGCCATGAAGCGGCTTCTCCTCCAGGACGGCCAGGATCATCGAATCCAGGTGCCCACGAAGCACGTCGGACTTCATCGCCGGATCATACGTGTGTCAGCGACATGTAGGCTGCCGATATGTCGCCACGCAACCTATTAGGGACTCGTCTCCCGACCGCCGCCCTGCGGATGTGGCCGTGGCGGGCATCAATGATCGCCGCGCTCGCCGTGGACCTGCTCATCGGCGCGGTACGCCGTTTCGACTTCGCCGGCATCGAGGGATTCAGCACCACCAACTACGGCTGGTTGGCCTTCAGCCTCGTCGGCGGAGTCGGACTCGCCTGGCGTCTGGCGAGACAACCGGCCGGGTGGTGGTTGCTGGTGCGCCCACTGGTCGCGTCCGCGCTGTCGTTCGTCATGTGTTTCGTCGCCGTCGCGCTGATGGGCCTGGCGTTCCTTCCCCACCAATCACTCACCGAAACGCTGACTACCGACGCGCCCGGCCGCGCAGTCTGGCTGAGCCTGCTTGTCGCCGTCGCCGGCTGCTTCTGCGAATTGCTGTGGATTCCGACCCGCTGGATCCGACGACACCGACACAGCGCAACGTCATGAACTGCCGGGCAGACGCATCTGCGGCGCCCCCGCGTGTCAGGTGCCGGGCGCGGACGTGTCGTCCGATCCGAGTCCTGCCATGACTTGGCGCACCTCTATCGGTGAGAACTGGGCCTCGGGCAGCCGCGCGGCGATCTCGGCGGCGCGATCCGCACTCGCGCAGTCGAGCAGGTAGTAGCCGGCGAAGACTTCCTTCGCCTCACTGAACGGCCCGTCGGTCACCACCGCGTCCTGGCCCACCACCCGCACGGTCTTCGCGCCGACGGTCGTCAGCCCCTCGCTCGCGAGGTACTCGCCGGACTCGACCAGGTCATGGATCAGCGCGCCATGCACGCGCATCACGCTCTCGTAGCCGTCGGCGAGCAAGGAGTCCCAGGTCGCCTGGTTGCCGTAGATCAACAGCATGTACTTCATGTCTCTCCTCACCGGACGCCGGATTTGCTCGCTTCGCCTGTCGAATCCGGCCGTCCACCTCCGACGTACCAGGTGAACGTAACGCCTATTTCGGAGGTGCTCTCACGTGCGCACGCGCGACTTCCTGACGACCGAGACCAGGCGCTGGTACGCCCTGGCGCTGCTCTGCACGGCCGCATTCATGGTGATCCTGGACGCCTCGATCGTCATTGTCGCCGTGCCGTCCATCCAGCGCGATCTGCACTTCGCGCCCGGCGGCGTGCAGTGGGTGATGACCGCGTACGTGGTGACGTTCGCCGGCCTGTTGCTGTTCGGCGGACGGACCGCCGACCTGCTGGGGCGGCGGCGCATGTTCATGGCGGGCGTAGCCCTGTTCGGAGGCTCGTCGCTGCTGTGCGGGCTCGCGTGGTCCGGTGGCGCGCTGATCACGGCCCGGACGGTTCAGGGCGTCTCGGCAGCCGTGATGACTCCGACGGCCTTCTCGATCGTGCTCGCCATCTTCACCGACGGACGCGAGCGCAACCGGGCGATTGGCGTATGGGGCGCGGTTGCAGGCGTCGGCGGCACCGCCGGCGCCCTCGTGGGCGGCCCGCTCACCGAGGGCCCCGGCTGGCAGTGGATCTTCTTCATCAACGTCCCCGTGGCGGCGGGCCTGCTCGCGCTGAGCCGACTGCTGTTGCCGGAGAGTCGCAACCGGACGCGTGGGCGCGCGTTCGATGCCGCCGGAGCGATGACGATCACCGTGGCGCTCGCCCTGCTGGTCTACGCGGTCGCGCAGGCTCCGAGCCATTGGCGCAGCACCCAGACGATCGGGACCCTGACCCTGGCGGGGATCCTGGTTGCGCTGTTCGCCCGCATCGAGTCGCGCGCCACGAATCCCCTGGTGCCCCTGCGTGTTCTGCGCTCGCGCAGCCTGGTCGGCGGAAACGTGATCGGGCTCTGTGCCGGCATGGCGGCGTACGGGCAGGGATTCGTCCTCACGCAGTACACCCAGCAGGTGCTCGGCTGGTCCGCGGCGAAGTGCGGGGTACTGACGGCGGTGATGCCGGTGCTGGCTGTCGTCGGATCGATGGTCGGCCAGCATCTGGTGACGCGGGTGGGTTTCCGCAACGTGGCGGTCGTGAGCATGATCCTGCTGGCCGCCGGCTGCCTGTTGCTCAACGGCCTGCCCGTCGGCGGCAGCTACGTGCGCGACGTGTTGCCCGGACTGGTGCTGTTCGGGCCGGGGCTCGGCGCGGGCTCCGTCGCCGGCGCGATTGCGGCTGTCGCCGGCGTATCGCAGAGCGAGTCCGGACTGGCCTCCGGCCTGAGCAACATGTCGTTCCAGATCGGCGGCGCGCTGGGCATCGCGGTGCTGTCGACGGTCGCGGTGTCGCGCACCGGCAGCGCGATGGCATCCGGCGCATCACATCTGCCCGCGCTGGCAGCCGGTTTCAGCGTGGCGTTCGCAGTTGCGGCCGTGTTCGCCGTGGCCGGACTGATCGTCGCCTGGTTCGTTCTGCGGCGGCCGGATGCGCCGGCAGCAGAACGCGAGTCGGCCGTGGCGTCAGCACGCGAGAACTGACACGACGCCACTCGACATGCGCATGCATTGACTGACTCAGCGGATGCGTATCGATCCCCTCTTGACCGGAGCAGATAGTAAGGCCAGACTTACCGTTCGTGCAGGCTTACCGGGCCAGTGCTGGCTGGGATGCGCTGGGCGATCGCACCCGGCGCGCCATCGTCGAATGTCTGGCCGAGCGGCCGCGGGCAGTTGGCGAGCTTGCTGACGAGCTACCGGTCAGCCGTCCGGCGGTGTCTCAGCATCTGAAGGTGCTCAAAGACGCAGGGCTGGTGACTGAGCGCGTGTCTGGCACTCGGCGGATCTACCGGCTCAACCCCAGCGGCGTAGCCGCCCTGCGCGATCAGCTCGACGCCTTCTGGAACCGCGCGTTGGCCAGCTACAAGGACGTCGTCGAACATCCGACAGAGGAGAGGTCATGACTCATGCCGCGACCACGATCGTCCGCCGGCAGATCGTTGTTGAGGCCTCGATCGAGCGGGCCTTCGCCGTGTTCACCGAGCGGTTCGGCGACGTCAAGCCGCCGGAGCACAACCTGCTCAAGGTGCCGATCGCCGAGACCGTGTTCGAGCCGAAGGTCGGCGGTCACATCTACGACCGCGGCGTCGACGGCAGCGAGTGCCGCTGGGCGCGCGTCCTCGCCTATGAGCCCCCGGACCGCGTGGTGTTCAGCTGGGACATCAGCCCACGGTGGCAGATCGAAACCGAACCCGAGAACACCAGTGAGGTCGAGGTGCGCTTCATCGCCGAGACCCCGCAGCGCACCCGGGTAGAGCTCGAGCACCGCAACCTCGATCGGCACGGCCCGGGCTGGCAGGCTGTCCATGATGGCGTCGCCGACGACGCCGGATGGCCGCTATATCTGGCGCGATACGCCGCCCTGTTCAGCGAGGGCAGCTGATACGGCCGAGCGCGTTCGCTGCGGCGGCCTCGACAAGCGCGCCGGTCCTGTAGATCGGGTACATCGGCCCTACCGGATCAGTTGCCTTCGGGCGTTTGCTGTTCCGATCAGGGGGAATTGCCATGGCTGCGCTCTTAGAGCCGACGAGGTATTTGACCGCCGATGAACTTGCCGGCACGTCTGCCAAGCACCATCGAACGTGGACGATCATCACCGCAGTGGAGGTCGCGGCTGCCTCTGTAGCGGTGCTCCTGGACCTCATCGTTCCGACGTTCGTGCTGCTCGCGATGGCGCTTGTGTCGCTGCTGCTGCGGCGCAAGGGCCTGGCGTCTTTGGGGTTCCACCGCGTGGCGGCGCCCCGAGCGCTCATCGCGAAGATGTTTGCCTTCGCGGCCGCGTGGTCTCTGTTCCAGCTCGCGATCACCATGCCGATCGCCAACCACGTCAGCGGCAGGAAGACCGACCTCAGCGACTACAAGGACCTCCAAAGCAACATCGGCATGCTGCTCGGGCTCCTGCTGCTGAGCTGGACACTCGCCGCAGTCGGCGAAGAACTGGCCTACCGGGGTTACCTGCAAACCCGGATGCGGGACCTGTTCGGCTCCGGCCGGGCCGGGCTCATCGCCGCAGTGCTCGCCTCCTCATTGTTGTTCGGCATCGCACACAGCGAGCAAGGCCTCGTCGGCGTCCTCATCATCACGGTCGACGCAATCGCCTTCAGCGTCGTTCGCTACCGCTACAAGACGCTGTGGGCGTCTGTGCTGGCCCACGGTTTCAACAACACCATCGGCTTCATCGCGTTCTTCTTCGTCGGACCCGTCTACGGGTTCTGGTAGGACGGCACGGCGCGGTGACGCAGCCGTCTGCGTCACTGGCACCAGTCGGCAAGGGGGGCCCCGCGCGGACGAACCGGCCGCCCAGCGAACTGATCGTGAGAGTCGAGCCCGCCTTCACTGCGCCGGCGAAGCTTGCCGGTGCCGTCGGTATCCGCCGGGGGAACGCCCGAAGTCTCGTTTGAACGCCCGGCTGAAGGCGAACTCGGATGTGTAGCCCACTCGGCGAGCGATGACCGCCAGGGCAGCGTCGTCCTCGCGGAGGTACTTGGCAGCCAGCGTCATCCGCCACCAGGTCAGATAGCTGAGCGGCGGGTGGCCCACGAGATCGGTGAACCTGCTCGCGAAGGCGGCCCTGGACAAGCCCGAATGAGCGGCCAACGTAGCGACGGACCAGGGCTCGGCCGGTTGCCCATGAATCGCGTCGAGCCCGGCTGCGACCGCGCGATCGCTGAGGGCAGCACCCCAATGCCCGTGCGGCGACTCCGAGCCGCGATCTGCGTACCAGCTTCGCAACATGAACAGCAGAAGCACTTCGAGCAGCGAGGCGAGCGCGACGTCACGGCCAGGCTGCGGCTCCGTCAACTCCTGGGCCAGGGCCTCGATGAGAGTGCGTAGGGACGAATGGTGGATCAGGCTCGCCGGAAGGTGAATGAGTTCGGGCAACTCTGCCAGCAAGGGATGCATCCGGCTGCGGTCGAACAGGTACCCGCCGCAGAGCAGCCGGGCGTCTGCGATTCCGTGACCGGCTTGAGTCTCCGTCAGCCGGTCTCGCCCATCGAGTTCATCGATCGACAACTCGACGAGCGGCGCGTCCGGCGAGCTGAACAGTTCATGGCGATCACCGTGCGGGACGAGGACGACATCCCCGGCGGCCAGCGGGATCGCGGCGCCGGTCGCGACTCGTACCCAGCCGCGGCCCTCGAGGACGACGTGAAACCCCGCCGCCGGAGTCGCCGGAAACCCGAGTCGCCACGGCTCGCCGAGGTCCCGCCGGGCCGAGTGTGGTCGGCCGGAGCGCATGACGACGAGCGCGTCACTTAGGGCGTCCATGTCTGCATGCTAGCTACCGCTGCCCGGCACCAGACGAACGGACATGAATTCCAGAGTCTCGAACATAGATCGTCTTGTCGCCTGGTCAGTAGCGTCGAACTCGAGCCGACGGCGCACGGCTGGGCGGCCGGAAGGGAAGGAAGCTAGATGCGAATCGGGGTCTACGGAGCGTACGGATACCAGGGCAGGCTGATCGTGGACGAGCTCGTCCGCTCCGGCCTCGAACCGGTTCTGATCGGCCGCAGCGCCGCCGGCCTGGAATCCGCCGCAGCCGAACTCGGTCTGGTCGACGCCGAGCGGCGCGCGGCGTCACTGGAGGCACCCGACGTCCTGATCGCCGCCTTGCGTGACCTGGACGCCGTGATCAATTGCGCCGGTCCGTTCGTGGCTTCCGGCACCCGGCTTGCTCGCGCCGCCGTGGCCGCCGGCGTCCACTACCTGGACACCTCCGGTGAGCAGCCGGCGATCAAGGCGATCTTCGACTGCTTGACCACCGAGGCCGTCCAGGCCGGGGTGACCGTTGTTCCGGCCGCCACCGACGCGGGGGTACCCGGCGACCTGCTGGCGCACCAGATATTCGACGAACTCGGCCCTCTCGACGAACTGATCACCGCCCATTCCATCGTGGGTGGCGGGTTGTCCCGCGGATCGTTGCGTACCTTCGCCGCCAACCTGGAAACCGTCCGCAGCGGCGGCCTCACCTACACCGACGGCACGTGGCGGCCGGATGAGCCGGCCCGTCGCCGATCGATCCGCTTCCCCGATGCGGTCGACGAGAAGCCGGTCGTCAAGTTCGCGCTGCAGGAGGTCATCACCGTCCCTCGCCACGTCGACGTCCGACATGTGGAAGGCGTCGGAGAGGCCGGACTCGCCGCCCAACTTGCGACCGAGTTGTCCGAGGAGGTCCTCGCTGCTCTTCCGGACGGACCCGACGACCAGGCTCGGGCCGAGCAGCGGTTCTTCATCACCCTGGAAGCCGTCAGCAGGAGCGGCGCTCGCGCCCGCGGCGAGGTGCGCGGCAACGACACCTACGGGGCGACGGCCAAGATCGCCGTCGTGCTGGCCGCCCTCGTCGCCGACGGTGCGACCCGGCCGGGCGTGTTGGCCGCGGCGGAGATCGCCGAGCCCGGGAAGCTTCTCGGTGAGCTGGCCGGCTTCGGCATCGACGCGCAGCTGGAGCTGTGATGCCGCGGCCGGTGTGGTTCATCACCGGGGGCACCTCCGGGCTCGGCGCAGCCGTGACCCGGGCGGCACTCGAGCGCGGCTTCCACGTCGCCGCGACATCGCGCACGCCGGATTCCTTCGAAGGTCTGGACCTACCCGAGCGCGACGAGCTGGTCCCGCTGCGCCTGGATCTGTCCGACGCCGCCTCGATCCGCGAAGCAGTGGCCACCGCCGAGCAGCATTTCGGTCGCATCGACGTGCTGTTCAACAACGCCGGTGGCGTGACCGTCGGGGCGATCGAGGAACTCTCGGACGAGCTGTTATGGGCTCAGCTACAGGTGAACGTGGTCGGGCCGTTGGCGATCGTTCGCGCCGTCTTGCCAGCGATGCGGCAGCGGGCGAGCGGACGGATCCTGCAGATGAGTTCTCTCGGGGGGCGCTCCGCGTTTCCAGGTCTGGGCGCCTATCACGCCAGCAAGTTCGCGCTCGAGGGCGCCTCGCTCGCCCTCGCCCAAGAGCTCGAGCCCTTCGGCATCTCCGTCACGATCATTGAGCCTGGCGACTTCCGCACGCCGGCGTTGTCGCCGACGCGACTGACCAGCAGCGTCCCGTTGCCCGAATACGAGCACACGGTCGGCGTGCTGCGAAAGCAACTGGCCGAGTTGGACGGATCGCAGCCCGGAGACCCGGCCCGCCTGGCTCAGGCGGTCATCGCCATCACTGAACTCGACCGTCCGCCGCGCCAGCTGCCCCTCGGATCCGACTGCTACGAACTGCTGCGCTCGCAGCTCAGCGCTCAACTCGAGCAGTTGCACGCCTGGGCCGAACTGTCCCGCTCAACGGACTTCCCGCCGCAGACGAGCGCAGACGATGCCCGACAGGTGGACCGCATCCCGCCGATCACTCAGTTGGCGGTGTAACGCGCCGGCCGCGGCCGGACCACTCGTGTGGTGTATGCGTCGGCGCAAGACCATCGGCACCTGATCCCCGGGCGCCAGCGGCGACGCTCCTCCCGCCGTGCGTCGGCACGGTGAGAGGAGCGTCGCGGAACGCTACGAGCTTGGTTAGGACATCCACCGGCCGATACGAACGAGGCGAAGGCCTTGCCGGTAGTACGTCGCGACGTCGGCCTGGAAGGTCGACAGGGGGCCCGTCCGCACCTGGTATGCGCCGGTTCCCGGACGCCATACGCCGGTGTATGGATTGGAGCCGAGACCGACGAGACGAAGTCCGCTCGCGCCGTAACCCGTCACGTCGGTATGCCAGACAGTGGCCGAGGACGTCGTGCGGACCTGGTATGCGCCGGTGCCCTGTTCGAATACTCCGACCCAGTAGGCCCGGCCGCTCACCTTGTAGTAGTCGGCGAGTACCGGCCGCAGCGGTGTCGAGGCATTCGCGAGGGCGGCAAGCTTAGCCGTGAACTGCGGCGTCGTAAGGCGGATCGTGATCGTCTGCGCGTGGCTACCCGGCCGCCAGACGGCGGTGATCCGGTGGCTGGTATCGAGCGACGTGATCCGCAGCCCCTTCTTCGCGTAGTACGCGTTCGCGGCGACGAACTCGCTCGAGGTCAGCCCCAACCGGACAACCTGCGTGCCCGTGCCGGGCCGCCAGACCGCCGTGAAGTCCGTACCGCCAGGCGAGACTCGCAGGTCCTTGATACGAAGGTTCTTCACGAGGTACGTGCGGTCCCAGCTGCTCAGCGCCGTGGCCGACATGCTCGTACGCCAGACCTGTGTCCCACTGCCAGGCGCCCACACACCTGTGTACATCGCCGTCGATGCCGCTGGCTGGGCTTCGCTGGCGGCAGCGGGGTGCTGGCCGCTCGTCATGACTGTGGCCACTGTGGCTACCGCGGCCAACGCACCGACCACGCCGAGGCCGATCCATCGCGCCTTCAATCTCGTGCCTTCCATGAATCCTCCTTGAAGCGGCCCACGAGCGAGCTGTACTCACAGCGGGGCCGAACGGGCTACCGCGTCCGGGCGAGGAGACTCTTGGCCGAAGTCGTCCCGACCGCAGTGACTGCGCAGGCGCGACCGCCGTTTGGCGTGACGCGGTGTCTCGGCCCCAGGGTCGAACGGACCCAAACCGAGGGGGAAGAGATCAGGACTTCCGCGGCGATCAGAGATCCGCCGGATCAGAGCCAACCTAGCTTTAGCCCGAATTAGCCGATACCGGGGGGTATCGGCATCTGCCGTGACCTCGAGTGGTACATGAACTCTCAACACCCGCGTTGTTCGAGGGTGCGGTTGGCGCCTTCGACCTACAACTGCGTGTCCGTCTGCACCGTCAAGCCTTATTGCCAGGAACTTGCGATAAGCACCCGGCGGGTTCTACGGTCGGCTCAATGCCTGACTCCGTCGAGCCTCCGGGGATCTGATGACCACTTCGTCGACTGCCGAACCGAGCCTTGGGCAGCGGCTACGCACGTTTCGCCACTCCCTCACCCGCAGGGACCGGGCAGCGCTCGGCGGGATGACAGGCTTCATCGTGCTGCTGCACCTAATCGGGTTCGGCATCCTGTTCGGGCTGGTCGTGCCGAACCACTACCACCTCGGCGGTGACCACCCGGTCTTCAACGTCGGAGTCGGCATCCTCGCCTACACCTTCGGGCTGCGGCACGCCTTCGACGCCGACCACATCGCCGCGGTCGACAACACCACCCGCAAACTGATGGCCGACAACAACGCCTCCGGCGAACGCGACAAGCCGCTCTCGGTCGGATTCTGGTTCTCCCTAGGCCACTCCTCGATCGTGTTCCTGCTCACCTTCCTGTTCTCGGTCGGCGTCAAAGCCCTCGCCGGTCAGGTGGAGAACGACGGCTCCGCACTGCACTCGGTCACCGGCGTCATCGGCGCGTCCGTGTCCGGCACGTTCCTGTGGATCATCGGAATCCTCAACCTCGTCGTGCTGCTGGGCATCATCAAGGTGTTCCGTGAGATGCGCGGCGGCGTCTACGACGAGGAACAACTCGAAGCGCAGCTGAACAAACGCGGCTTCATGAACCGGTTTCTGAATGGATTGACCAAGTCGGTCCGCAAGCCCTGGCACATCTACCCCATCGGCGTGCTGTTCGGGCTGGGTTTCGACACCGCGACCGAGGTCGGGCTGCTCGTGCTCGCCGGCGGAGCGGCGGCGTTCAACCTGCCCTTCTACGTCATCCTGGTCTTGCCGATCCTGTTCGCCGCAGGGATGTGCCTGATGGACACCGCCGACGGAGTCTTCATGAACGCCGCCTACGGCTGGGCATTCGCCAAACCCGTCCGCAAGGTCTTCTACAACATCACCATCACCTCGATCTCGGTCGCCGTCGCCCTGATCATCGGCACGATCGAACTGATCGGCGTGATCACCGACCAGGCCAACATCACGACCGGCCCGCTCGCCGCGATCGGCTCCATCAACCTCGACTACGCCGGCTACGCGATCGTCGGCCTGTTCTTCATCTCCTGGATCATCGCCATCGCCGTCTGGCGCCTGGGCCGGATCGAGGAGAAATGGTCGGCCAACCTCTCCCCACGACCCGCCGCGCTCGAATGACCCCACCGCCGCCGTGATGGCGGCGAACCTGGCGGCGACTCCAGTTTCGGGCATTGTCGTTCAGGCGTGCGGGGACGCGCATATCTCAACCCTCGGGGGGTTCGCGGCTCCAGACCGCAAGCTCGTCTTCGGTCCGAATGACTTCGACGAGACGCTGCCCGGTGCCGTGGGAGTGGGATGTCAAGAGGATGGCGGCCAGCGTCGAGATCGCGGGCCGCGACATCGGGCTTGCGCCTGAGCGCCGGCGCTGGCTCGTGAGCGCCTGCGTGCGGGAATACCGCGAGGGAATGGCCGGCTTCGCGGCGGAGAGCCACCTCAACGTCTGGTACGACCGGCTACATTGCCGCCGGCGCGCCACGGCAGCGAAGGCCAAGTACCGACGCACGAAGGCGAAGTACCACCCGCGCTAGCACGGCTACGAGACCCGTTACCAGAAGCTCGCGGCGAGGCACCCCGTCCTGGGTATGCCTGATCTAGCCGATGTTCGGGCGAGTGCTCTGCGCTGCCACGCCAACGCCGGTGTTTTATTTCCGGGATAGCCGTGTCGGATTCGCCTGTCGCCGTTCGTGGGGTAGGTGAACGCGGACCACCGGGTCCGCCAGAGGAGAAGGAGCCGGTCATGACCGAGTACCTCATCTACTTCAACCAACAGTGGGTCGGCGACCACACGGAGGAGTGGTTCCGCGGGCGCGGACCGCTCGCAAGGGCGGTCGTGGCCGAGATGAAGGCTGCCGGCGTGTACGTGTTCGCCGGGGGGCTGGAGGAGGAGGACGGCCCGGTCTACAGCGCCGACACCACCAGTGGCACCTTGATGATCACCGACGGACCATACGTCGAGACCAAGGAGTTTCTGGGCGGGTTCGCCCTGGTGGACGTGGCCGATGACGAGGCCGCCAAGATGTGGGCGGGCAAGGTCGCGGAGGCATGCGGCTGGCCCCATGAGGTTCGCCGCTTCAAGCCGCAGCCTCAGGCCGAGTGACTCCATCGACGAGCTCCGTTCAGTCCAGCGAACGGCTGAGGGGCGGGTGCCTTAGCCCGTACGGTCGGCCAGTGGACTCCTACCCGCGATTGCCTTCGGTATCGACCTGCACCTCACTTCCAGGGCGTGCGGCCATGGCACTGTGATCCAGCACGTCCTCGGCCACGGCTCGCCGGTAACCACGAAACTGATCTACGCGGACGTTGCTGAAGGCATGCACCGGGACGCTCCGGACCAGCTCGGCGCGCTGTTCGAGAACGACGACCGGGACGACGAGCACGAGTGCTGGGGTCATTCGTGGGGGTAGAGCCGGCGGTTGCTGCGGCATCGTCCGCTTCGGGTGTACCAGCCCGAAATACCGGCTGGGCCGAGTTTCCGAACTCTGGTGGTTGGCGCGCCCGGGCAGTGTCCGGGCAGGATTCGAACCTGCAACGTCAGATCAGTGATCCGTGTGGCTCGGCTGTCTACGGCCCGGAAACACTGACCTCGCCGATGTCTTTGCTGTCATCGCTGGCAGCGGACGACAGGCGTTCGTGGACAACTTCATGGACACGCTGTCCACAGTGGACAGTCAAGCGCGTCCGCTCATCGACCTGCTGCAGGGGTAGGCCGGATCTGCGCTGCCCGGAGGCTGACTTGGTGGATGGTCAGGCCTGCGGAATCGTCGGATCTAGACGGGACGGGTCGAAGACTCCCTGCCCGCCGCATGCGAGGCGGAACTTCACCTCGAGACCGTTGTGGTCCCGGACATCCAGGAACCAGCTGGCTCCATGGGGGTAAGGCGCGGCGCCGAGTGTCGGCGGGTGGCCCGGGACCATGAAGTAGGTCCAGGAGTTGGCCGGACGGATGCCGTACCAGAGCCAAGCGTGGCCCCAATCGACGTCAGTGCGGATGCGCCCCAGGACTTCGGTCCGGCCCGTCTGCGACCGGACGTTGTAGTTCGGGTCCAGGGTGGCCAGCGTGGCGTTTGCCAAGACCGGGTCCATGCAGAGCCGGTTCCCGAACTCGCGGGTGACCGCAGCGGTATGCGGGCTGTTCGCGGAGAGCAGGGTGCCATCGGGTGGATGCGGGTTCAATCCGGCCGGGACGAGGCTAGGCCCGAAGGCGTGCCAGCCCTCCAGATTCGACTGGTTGGCGTAGTACACCGTCCCCGATGGCTGGCCCCGGCAAGCGGCCAGGGTGCCCGGACGCAGCGGGGTCGACCCCGAGGCGATCCTTGGTTTCGGCGCCGGCCCGGTGTGGGCCGCAGGACCTGCAGAGCCGACGGTGCCGGACAGGAGGAGCGCGACGGTCGCCACAATCGTCAAGCTCAGCACAGCGAACGCGCCCAGCACCGCGACAAGGCTCCGGTTGCTCGCGCCGGGACTCAGCTGAGCGCTGGTCATACCAACCTCCTCGTGATGGTGGGTTGGTACCACCGGAACGACGGCCGCGGATAGGAAGCTGCCGATGCCACCGATGGCCACTCCGACGAACCCACCAATGATCGTGCAAGCCGCGCCGATCCAGCGGTCGTGCAGGCGAACCCGACAGGAACTGCAGTGGGCCGAAGTTGTTGCTCGAATCACCGCCTGGACACACCGGGCCGACGGTGTCCTCGTCAGCCGCGATGGAGTTGGAGGGCTGATTCGACATGGAAGCGGCGGTCTATGCGGAATCGGTGACGTAGCCGAACCCGTGCGAGAAACGCGAGATCGTTCACCGTCGGCGTGCCCGGCAGGCGGACGTCGGCGGGTGCGGCACGAGCGCCAGGTGCCGTCGCTATCAGCGCGCTGCCGACCATCATGATTGCCGGCGTTTTCATGGTTGTCTCATCGCTGCTGTCGCGGCTTAACTGCCCGGCAGGCATTGACACGACGGGGACGCTATGGCGGAGCGGGACTGATGTGAAACACCGATCCACCGGCGACTGACACCCATGAGGTGTGAATGCGTCACGAGCCTGCGGCGGTTCCGTTGACGGCAAATCACCATGAGTCCTTAGGCGACATTTCCGCGATGATGCGAAGCAGGTGGGTGCCGGCCTCGCCCGCGCCGGCTGCTGGGCGGCGAGCCGAGCTCGACGTCATGCGGGCGCTCGTCGTCGTCGGCCTGGTCATATTCCACTCGGCCGTGGTGTTCGCCTCCGGCACGTCCTGGTTCGTCAAGGACCCGCGACCCAGTATCGGGTTCACCGTGTTTCTTCTGTGGGCATCGCTGTGGGGCATGCCGCTGCTGTTTCTGGTCTCCGGCATCGGCATCGGCCACGCGCTGCGAAGCCGATCAGCCCGCGCGTTCGTCACCGAACGCGTCCTCCGGTTGCTGGTCCCGTTCCTCGTCGGACTGACACTGCTTGTGCCGCCGATATTCTACCTGGAATACCTGCGACAGCCCGGCTTCCACGAGTCCTACGGACACTTCTGGGTACGATTCCTCAACGTGCCGGCGATCGCGTCGGGACTACTACCGCGCGGGTCATGGACCTCACAGGGCACCGAGTTCGACCCGGCGCACCTCTGGTTCCTCTACTGCCTGCTCACGTTCTCACTCCTACTGCTGCCACTCCTGAGCTACCTTCGCCGCGCTCGCGGCATCCGGCTCGTCGACCGGACCGCCGCGTTTACCACCCGCCACCGCCTTGCCGTGCTGCTCGCAGGCGGGATCCCCATGGCGCTGATCGAAGCCACGTTCGGACCCGACGTCAACACCGGCGGCTGGGAACGACTGACCTACGTAGTGCCACTGCTAATCGGCTACCTCATCGCCCGCGACCCTCGATTCGACACCGCCCTGCGAGACACACGCCGACCGGCGCTCGCCTGCGCACTGCTAGGCACCGTGGCCCTCACCGTCTGGGTGGGCCTGCTCGGCTCAGGCGACGACGTCACCGACGGCAATGTACCGGGCTGGAGCGCACTGCAAGGCCTGACCGGCTGGTGGTGGATCGCAGCCATCATGGGATTCGCCAGCTCGCTAAGCGACGCCCGTGCCAAGTCTCACGCGGGCGGCCCCACCCCGACCAGCCACACGCCCTTGCCAAGTGCCGTGGCCCGCTACGCGAACCAAGCGGTACTACCCTTCTACGTTCTCCACGAACCGATCATCGTCGCTGCCGCCTGGGTGATCGTCCGCTGGCGATGGCCGATCCTCGCCAAGTACCTCGTGCTGGTCATCGCATCGTTCACCGGGACACTGCTCCTCTACGAGCTCCTGGTCCGACGACTCCGCCTCACCCAGCTGCTCTTCGGCATGAAACCTGCGACCGGCCACCACCCCAGCAGACTGCACGGCAGCGAAGAGCCCGGTCGATGAGCCGCCCGAAGTTGCCCATGACCATTCCCGAGCTCATCCGAACAGACGTTCCGGATCCATGTGCAAACCTTACGTACGCCCAAACTAGTGTCGTGCGCCATTAATTCGTGCGATAAGTCGGCCGAGTGATTCGAGGATCTGGTCGGCGGTCTTGGTCCAGATGAACGGCTTCGGGTTCTCGTTCCAGTTGTTGATCCAAGATCGGATGTCTTTCTCCAATGCGGGCACGCTGCGGTGGTCGCCGCGTTGCAGCAGGTCGCTGGTGAGGTAGGCGAACCAGCGTTCGACCTGGTTGATCCAGCTGGAGTAGGTCGGCGTGTGGTGCATGTGGAAGCGTGGATGGGCGGCGAGCCATGCCTTGATCGCCGGGCTCTTGTGGGTGCCGTAGTTGTCGGCCACCAGGTGCACGTCGAGATGGCCGGGGACCTCGGTATCGATCTTGGCCAGGAACTTCTTGAACTCGATCGTGCGGTGCCGGCGGTGCAAGGAGCTGATCACGGTGCCGTCGGCGGTGTTGAACGCCGCGAACAGGCTGGTGACACCGTGCCGGACGTAATCATGGGTGCGCCGCTCGGGCATGCCCGCCATCATCGGCAACGCCGGCTGGGAGCGGGCCAGTGCCTGTACCTGGGACTTCTCATCCACGCACAGCACCACCGCACCGTCGGGCGGGTTGAGATAGAGCCCGACCACGTCGAAGACCTTGTCCACGAACAACGGGTCGGTGGACAGCTTGAACGTCTCGACACGGTGCGGCTTGAGCTCGAACGCCTTCCAGATCCGCCCGATCGTCGACCTGGACAGCCCGCTGCGCTCGGCCATCTTCGCCCGCGACCAATGCGTCGCGTTCGGCGGCGTGGACTCAAGCGTGGCCACGATGACCTGTTCCACCTGATCCACCCTGACCACCGGCGGGCGCCCCGGCCGCGGCTCATCGACCAGCCCGTCCAACCGATCAGCAACGAACCGTCGACGCCACTTGTTCACCGTGTTCGGCGCCACCCCAACAGCGGCCGCAACCTGCGTGTTCAACGCCCCCGGCACCGCACACGCCAACACGATCCGCGACCGCAACGCCAGCCCCGCCGCCGACTTCCGCCGCCGCGACCACCGCAACAACTGCTCCCGCTCCGCATCGCTCAACACCAACGACGCCTTCGGCCGCCCCGTCCTCGCCACCGGCCAACCCTACAACTTTCACCACGAATTAATGGCGCACGACACTAGTTGCCCTCAGGTAACACCTGGTCGACTCTCACCAGCCGCAGGACGCCAGCGGCGAGGACAAAGTCGAGAGTCCCCGGCGGCGACGACCACCCACCCTCCCCGTCGGGGCCTGCCCGCCACTACAAAGTCGGCGGGGCTTGCTGTCTGCCCGCGCCCCGTTGCGCCCCACGGAGCCTTCGGCGATTACACCCACGGGTTCTCATTCCTTGGCAACTTCCTTGGCAACCAGGTGACATCCCACGACGACCCCGACGAACCGCCAGGGCCACGGCCCCGCGACCTTGGCCTGCATGCCACCTGATCGCGCGGTCTATGAGCGGTGGCGCTAACTGGCTACCCGCAACACCGACCTGCCTGGCCACGATTGATCGGTCCAACCTCGCCGCGCGGCATCCGGTAAACGGATCCTGCGACTACGGACGGCTAGTCGCAGTTGGAGTCTCGCGATGGTCAGCTAGTCACGACTTGATCGCCGAGCGCGGCCGATGCCGCGCTGATATCGTCGGGACAGATCACCGCGTAGAACTCATCGTCGAAGATTCGCACCGGAAGGAAGACCTCGAGGTTTACGTTCGCCTCGAAAAGGGTGCGGAATACACCTGCGCCAGCGCCGGGAACATTCTGCAGCCGTACCGTCAATGCCTCCCGCTCGACGTAGTCGATCTCAGACGCCCGCAGTGCGTCGCGGGCCGCGACCTCATCGTCAGCGATGAATGCCATGACGCCGCGGTCGCCGTGCGCGAGCCCACATACGACAAGGTTGACGCCTCGCGCCGCGAGGACATCGCATAACCGCGCCATCTCGCCGGGCCGGTTGGCCAACTCGATCGTGAAAGCGCTCATGATCTATCACCTCACCGAGCAAACTCAGGCGACGGCTCACTCGAGCCGGAACCTACTCCTACGACACGGGCAGATTCAGGCTCGACAGGCCGAACGCTACCGCGACGGGCGATCCTGCTGGCGGACTCGCCCGAGGCTCGGGTTGCTGGCTGCGTGAGGTTGGGTAACACCTTCGCCGCCGGCGTCGCGTGGTGCTAGGGAATCGGTGTCCGCTCGGGCTGGGCCGGGACGCCTGGTTGGGTTGTTGGCGCTTCGCGTAGGCCGAACCGGTTGTAGATACGGCGCAGCGGTGCCGGTGCCCACCAGTTGGCGTTGCCGAGCAGGGTCATGGTGGCCGGTACGAGCAGGCAGCGCACGATCGTGGCGTCCACGGCGACGGCGATCGCGAGCGCGAGGCCCATTTCCTTGATGCCGAGGCTGTCGCCGGCGGCGAAGCCGAGGAACACGATCATGACGAGCGCGGCGGCGGAGGTGATGATCCGGCCGGAGCGTTGTAGCCCGTGGGCGACCGCGGTGTCGGAGTCGCAGCCCTCGTCGTGGCATTCCTTGATGCGGGACAGCAGGAAGACCTCGTAGTCCATGGACAGGCCGAACGCGAACACGAACACGACCACCGGAACCCAGACTTCGATCGCGCCGAACGGTGTGAAGCCGAGCAGCCCGGATAGGTGCCCGTCCTGGAAGATCCACACCAGCGCGCCGAACGTCGCGCCGAGAGACAGCGTGTTCATGATCAACGCCTTGATCGGCACCAGCACCGAGCCGGTCATCAAGAACAGCAGCACGAAGGTTGTCAGCCCGATCAGCAGCAGCGCATAGGGCAGCCGCTGGGTGATCTGGTGCTCGAAGTCGATCAGGAACGCCGCCGACCCGGTGACGTAGCTGGGGTAGGGCGGTGGGTTGGCGCGAAGTTGCGCGACGAGCTTTCGGGCGGTGCTGTCTTGTGACGTCCCGGTCGGGGTGATATCGATCGCTGACACGGTGCCGGACAGGCCTTGTTCGATGGCAACGCTGGCGACGCCGGGCAGACCTCTGAGCTGTTCGGCGTAGGCCGTGACCCGGGGGTCGCCGGTGGCCACACGAGCCACGACCTTGATCGGGTTTGCCTGGGTGCCGGGGAAGTGGGCGGCGAGCAGGTCGTTGGCGGCGCGACTCTCGAAGGAGGTCGGCAGCGTGCGGGGGTCGCCGTTGGAATAGTTCGCGCTGAGGAACGGCAGCGCGGCGGCCAGCAGGATGCCGGCCGCGGCGATCGCGACGACGAGTGGATGGCGTTGCACGCGGCGGGCAAGTCGGCCGAAAAAGCCTTCGTCGGTGACAGGACCGGCTGCGGGCTTGATCTTTCGTCCCCAGGCGGCGAGCAGCGCGGGAACCAGGGTGAGACCGGCCGCGAGCGCGACCAGCACGGTGGCGATACCTCCGACGGCCAGGGAGGTGAACGTCGGGTCGTCGAACACGAACAGACCGGCCAGCGAGGCGATGACGATCATCGCGGAGAAGCTGATCGTGCGCCCGGCGGTTCCGACGGTACGGGACACCGCCGCGGCGAGGTCCCCGCCGGGGTCGGCGGCGCGTTCCTCCCGGAATCGGTTGACGATCAGCAGGCTGTAGTCCACCGCGAGCGCGATGCCGAACAGCGCGACCACGTCGATGGCGTACCCGCCGACGTCGATGATCTTGGTGACGCCCAGCAGGATCAGCAACGCGCCGGCCACCGTGACCAGCGCACCCATGACCGGCATCAGCGCGGAGCGCCAGCCGTGGAACACGAAGAACAGGGCGAGCAGCAGAATCGGCAGCGCGATCAGCTCGCCCTTGACGAGATCGGACTGCGTTGCCGCCATCTGGTCACGCGACACGGCGAGCTCGCCGCCGACCTTTATTGTTGCGCCGGGCACCGCGTTGTGGAGCACGCCGCGGACGTGCTCGACATCATCGTGCACGGTCATCGGTTCATCGGTCTTGCGTACCGTGACGACGATCAGGCTGGCGGTGCCGTCCTTGGCGCGTAGCTGCGGATCAGTGTTGTTGTAGGTGTTCGCAACACTGACGACCCCGGCCAGTTCGGACACCGATCGGCTTGCTCGCTCGACGGCCGCCCGGGTCGCCGGATCGTTGACCGCCTTACCGTCGACGACGGCCACCATGCTCGGACCGGTGCTGCTCGCGTCATCGAGAATCTTGAACCCCTGCACCGACGGCGATGAGCTACCCCCGTTGGAATCCTTGAGGTTGTTGAACACGGCGCTGCCCACAACAATCCCGACCGCGAACACCACCAGCCACACGACCAGCACCAGCCGGCGACGCCGATACATGACGCGCCCGAGTGAATGGAACACGGCAGCCACCCCCGCTAGCCGATGACGCGGCGACCACGCTTCGGGCCCCCCGCGCCGACGCGGCGACAGCCCGCCGGCGGACGCCGACGCTTCCGCCGGCCCGGCCCGTCAGGTGCGTGCGACGCGACGGCTTGGTCGGGAGAAGAAGGCACCTGTCAGGTCGGCCGCAGTGTCGGCCTTGCTGGACGCTGCCTTCGGCTTGCGGACAGAAGAGTCGACGCTGCAGAAACGGTCGCGCGCGCAGCAGGCTACGCCGCTGGCTTCCTCCGAGTCAAGACGGAACGTATCGTTCCGTGTAGGGTCAATGTCGTTGGCGTCGTGTTCAGCGTGACACGGCCATCAAGAGGAGCCATCGTGGCGATGCCCACGCCCGCCGCGCCCGGTCAACTGCCCATCACCACCCGGCAACGCCGACGCAATGCGGGTACCCACCAGGCGATTCTGGACGCAACGACTCAGCGACTGGCCGACGTCGGATACGCCGCGCTCACCATCGAAGGCGTCGCCGCTCACGCCGGCGTCGGCAAGGCGACGGTCTACCGCTGGTGGCCCACGAAGGGCGCGCTGGTCATCGAAGCCTTGAGCGCCGCGCTTGCCCCACCAGCTCTCGTCGAGACCGGCGACGTGCGCCACGACCTCCTCACCGCTATTCGCCGCGTGGTGCACACCTTCACCCGCAGCCCAGAAGGCGCTGTCATTCCGGCTCTGGCCGCCGACCTCGTCCGCGACCCGGCGATGGCCGAACAGTTCCGCGCACAGATCATCCGGCCTCGACGCTCCGTCGTGGTCGACCTACTGCGCCGCGCTGCGGCCCGCGGCGAACTCCCCCCGGACGTCGACGCCGAGCTTCTCGTCGACGTATACGCCGGCGCCGTGTTCTACCGGGTACTCGTCAGCGGCGAACCGGTCACCGACAGCCTCGCCGAGCAACTCGTCAGCCTGCTCCTCGACGGCACAACGCCCGTCAAGGCACCCCTCGATCACACAGACGACCGACGCGGCCTCAGCTAGCCGAACCGTCCACTGCGGACAGTGCCGGTGGCCGGGCCCAGCTCGTGGTCGGCGGGGGACGAACTTCCGCCCGAGCAGTAACTCGACGATCTCGGCGCGACACGTGGAGCTCGAAGCGAAGCGGTGCCGGTCATGGCAGGGTCAGGTAGGCGCGAGCGTCGGCTGCGCGGCCCGGCGGATACAGGTTCCCCTGTCGAGTAGCCGCACGACTCTCAGTGAGCGGGCTATTGAGGTAAACGAGGAATCAGAAGCGATCACTGTGTATGGCTTGGCGAGTCGCGCTCGGTGTGCTGACCTCGGGCTCTCCGGAGGTGCCGTCAAAGACGCAGACATCGCCGATCCTGCCAACGGCTCTTGACGGCGTCAGGCGCTTGGTCGTGCGGGCGAGAGTATCGGCAGGGCGAGGGTGAAGCTCGCTCCGCGGCCTCGCCCGGCCGAAGATGCGGTGACGTCTCCGTGGTGCCCGCGCGCGATTCCGCGAGCGATGGTGAGACCGATGCCTGACCCGGCAGATCGGCGAGCTTGCCCGGGGGCGCGGTAGAACCGCTCGAAGACGCGTTCAAGATCCGCTTCGTCGAGGCCGACTCCCGTGTCGGTCACGGTGACCTCGCCAAGGCTGCCGGCGGCGCGCGCGGTGACGGTGACCCGGCCGCCTGCGGGCGTGGCGAGCAGGGCGTTACCGAGCAGGTTGGTGAGCACTTGGGTGATCCGGTCCGGATCGACGTGGACGGGCAGCGGCGAGTCCGCGTTGATGGTCAGCGCGACGTGCGCATCCTCGAACTGCGGGGCGAGTCGGGTGGCTGCGCGGCGGGTGAGGTCGGCCAGATCGACGTCGACAGGACGCAGGTCGAGGCGCTGTTCTTCCGCGCGCGACAGGCTGGACAGGTCGTCGGCGAGCCGGTGCAGCCGGCGTAGCTCCTCGCTGAGGGACGCGAACGTGTCGGGTTCAGCGGGGAAGACGCCGTCGATGAGTCCTTCGACGTAGCCGTCGAGCGCGGTCAGTGGGGTCCGCATCTCGTGTGCGACTTCACTGAGCAGGCGGGTGCGTCGTGATTCGGTGTCGGCGAGCGCGTGGGCGAGGGTGTTCACGTCGGTGGCCAGTGCGGCTAGTTCCGGCTCGGCAGGTAGCGGGACTGTGCCGTCGTAGCTGCCCGCGGCGATCTGCCTTGTTGCGTCTCGCACCGCGTTGAGCGGGCGGAGCAGGCGTTGGGTGACGAAAGCGGCGATGAGCGCGGCGGCGACGACGCTGGCCAGCACTCCGATCATCAGGGCGGTGTTGAGCGCGGATACGAAGGCTGTGTGCACGCTCGATCCGGTCGTGGTGGTCATTGCCATGCCGGCGCCGTTCATCATGCCGACCTGGTGGTCGAACAGCGGTGGGGCAAGTAGGCGAATCGTCAGGTAGGCCACGACCGCTCCGACCACGGCGACGCCCGCGTAGGAGATGAACAGCCGCATCGGCAGGCGCATGGTCACTGCGGCCTGCCGATGAACTTGTACCCCACGCCGCGGACGGTGCCGATCAGGTGCGGGTCGGTGGCATCGTCGCCGAGGCGCTGGCGCAGGTTGCGGATGTGGACGTCGACGACCCGCTCATCGCCGTAGAAGTCGTACCCCCATACCTGCTGCAGCAACTGCGCGCGGGAGAACGCCCGCCCCGGCGCACGGGCGAGCGCGGCGAGCAGGTCGAACTCCAGGCTGGACAGTGCCACCGCTGCCCCGTTCGCCGCGACTTCGCGGCCGGCCGGGTCGACGGCCAGGCCCTCGAAGCGCAGCGTGCCGTCCTCGGCCGCACGCGGTGCCCGGTCGCGGCGCAGCACCGCCTTGACACGGGCGGTGACCTCGCGCGGGCTGAACGGCTTGGTCACGTAGTCGTCCGCGCCGACCCCGAGACCGACGAGCTTGTCGACCTCCTCGGTGCGCGCCGTGACCAGAATGACGTAGGCGTCGCTGAAGCTGCGCAGTTGGCGCAGCACCTCGATCCCGTCGATTCCCGGCAGCATCACGTCGAGGAGGACCAGGTCAGGCGGGTTCTCGCGGATTGCGGCAAGCGCCGCTTCTCCGTCGGCCGCCTCGATCACGGCGAGGCCGTCTGCTTCGAGGTAGCGGCGCAGGACCGTGCGGATGTGTGGCTCGTCGTCGACGACCAGCACCCTGCGCATGGGCCCACCTCTCACCGGGAGACTACGGATCGCGGGCCGCCGCGTCGGTGACCTTGGCTCGATGGCCGCGAGATTGATCTCCGGCATCGGGGCTATCGCCCCATCCCGCGCATGTGGGTGCCCATCGAGCCCATGCCGCCACCGGACATCATCGAGGTCCCGGCCAGCATCGCATCGAGGTGCTCTTTCATCTCTGCGAGCATGTTCGCCTTCTGCTGGGCCGTCAGTGTCGTGTTGGCGTCGAGGTTGCGCTTCATGGCCGTCACCATCGCGTCCTTGAGCCCGGCTACCGACTTGCCCTTTGCCTCGGCGATGTCTGCGAGCGACTTGCCGGACTGCATCTGTTTGCGCAGGTCGGTCTGGTTGAGCCCGAGGTAGCTGGCAACCGCCGCCATCGGTGAGTTCTCACCGAACATCGACCCCGTCGTCACGCCGCAGTGGCCATTGCCCATGAGCGCTGTGGCTGCCGAGCTCGTCGTGGAAGTCGGACTGGTTGCTGCCAATGCAGCGCCGGTGCCGGCGAGTCCTGCGACAAGTCCAAGGGTCGCCAGGCCAAGCGTCACACGCTTCCGATTCAGCTTCATCTCTACTGGCTCCGTTCTCGACACCTGCTGGTGTCTACTTCCGAGCATGCGGACCGGATGTGAGGCAACGACCGATACTCGTATGAAGATCCGATGAAGGCGATCTACGGGTCCCCACTGCGCCAGTGCCGGGTGCAGGCCTTGTCGATGAGCACGCCGGTGTCCGGTTTCGTGACCAGTCGCCGGCGCAGCTGCTTGCGCCGATGTCAAGGCCGACCGGCAGGGATGTCTGCCCGCCGCAGCCGCCACACCCGGCCAACCCACCAGGACTGCCGCCCTGCGCCGGTACCGGATCGGCCGAAACCTACTAACGGAAACAGCCGGAAACACCGTTAGCGATAGACCCGCCGTTGAACGGGTGGCCGTGGTTGTCCGCTCGCGCAACTCCCCCGCCGCCTCAGTCCGCGGCGACCGGCGAATTCTGGATGGGCCCGGCCAGCTCGCGCAGCGACACGGCGGGCAGTCCGGCCTGCACGGCCAGTGCCTCGGCGAAGATCGACACGGCGATCTCCGGTGGCGTGAGCTGGGCCTGCGCTGGCAAGACGTCGACCTGGACGGCACCTGCCTGCAAGTGCGGCACTCGTTGCACCGTCAGGGCAGCTCGCTCGTGCTGCTTCCGCCCAAGACCCGCCGTTCAGGGCGCACGATCCCGTTGCCTGCGTTCGTGGTGGCCGCGCTCTCCGAGCACCGTCGACGACAGGGCGCCGAGCGTGATCGTTGCAAGGACTGGCGGGACAGCGGGCACGTGTTCACGACGTCGATCGGGACACCGATTGATCCGCGTAACTGCTCGCGCATGTTCGCCGCGCAGTGCCGTACGGCCGGGGTGCCTGTGGTTCCGCTGCACGCGCTGCGGCACACCTGCGTGAGCCTGCTGCTCTCGATGGGTGCCCCGCCGCGAGTCGTGATGGAGATCGTCGGGCACACCGCCCTGGAGATGACCATGAACGTCTACGTTCCACGAGGACGACTGAACATGCCTCGTACGGTGCGGTTGCTGTCAAACGTTGCTGTCACGGTCACGCTTCGCGGTGCTTCGGGCGGTTCAGGCCCCGGATTTGTTGGCGCGCCCGGCAGGATTCGAACCTGCAACCTCTTGATCCGTAGTCAAGTGCTCTATCCGTTGAGCTACGGGCGCATCGTGCCGAGCGGCGAGTCTACAGGCAGGCCGCGTCGCGCCATGATGCCGGTACTGCAAATGATCAGTAGCCTCGTCCAGGTGACGCCCTCGGCCGATGGCCCAGACGACGACCTCGCCGCGAGCTGGGATCTTATCCGCGACGGCGTTGCCGTTACACAGCGGCGAATCCTGGCAGAGATCGAGAAAGACGGTCTACCCGGTCAGTGGTTCGAGGTATTGCGCCTGTTGCTCGGCGCCAGCGAGCACCGAATGGCGATGAGCGCGCTGGCCCGCGAGCTCGCGATGACCGCCGGCGGCTTCACCAAACTCGCTGACCGGATGGCGCGAGACGGCCTGATCGATCGGCGTAACTCCGCCGGCGATCGGCGGGTTGTCTACGCGGCCTTGACCCAGAAAGGTCTCCGGCAAGCCAAGAGCAGTGCGGCGCTCTATCACGCTGGTTTGCGCGAGCACGTCCTGAGCGTCTTGTCGCCGAGCCGGCTCACCGAACTGACCGCGGCCATTCGCTTGCTACGAGACGCGCCGGGCAGCGGCCCGAGCGGTGACGAAACGCTAGGTCCCGCCATCGTTGCCACAGAGCGCGACCCCGCCCTGCCTGATCGGCGAGGACGGGGTCGGCTGTAGCTGCAAAAACCGGGTACCTCTCGCGAAGTGCCCGGCTAGCTCAATCTGCAATGTGGGTTGGCCGGCCGCGAATCGAACCCCCGAGATCTAATCCACGACCGCCGGACCCTCCTACAAACCAGTACCTTCGTGCCGATCAGGTCCCCTGCGCTTGACCGATCCGAGCTGCTGGCTTACAAGGAATATACTTCCGTGGAAAGCTTTCCCTGTCAAGGGACTGTTGGCAGCAATTTCAGGCGAGCGATTGGACGGGCAGAACCCGGACAAGCGGGCGAAGGCTCCGAGATTCGAACCCGGTGCGTCAAAGACTTGAAGTGAACGCACCCTCATGCCATGAAGTCAGATCACCAAAGCGATGGATTGGCCGGAGGCACGTCGTCCAAGAAAGCGGTGATCATCGGCTCGAGGACCTCCACGACTCGCGAGATCGAGATGTGAGAAGTCGCAGGGAGGATGACGAGTCTGGCCGCGGGGACCTTGGAGATCGCTCCCGTCGCCGCCGCCTCGTCGTCGCCACCACCTCGCAGCTTGAACATCGCCACGGCGTGCTCGGGCCTCACCCCGTCCGCATCCCCCACGATGACCATCGTCTTGGCTTGGATCGACCGCACCTGCGCGTCGGTGATGTTCTGGTCCTCCATGTTCAGCACCCTCATCTTTTCGATGTAGGCATTGAACGCTTCGGGATCGGCAGTGTGTTGCCGGAAGGCCTCGCCGACTGGCGTGTCCGCGAAGAGGTCGCCAGTAAGACCCTCTAGGCCTTGCAAGACCGACGGGTACCAGCCGTCCTGGCGATAGGTGGCAGACAATGTGACGAGCTTGCTGACGAGCTGCGGGTGACGCAGGGCCAGCTGCAACGCGACGCCCCCGCCCTGCGAGTAGCCCATCACGTCGGCACGCTCGACCTCCAAGGCCTGCAGCAACGCCGCGGCATCGTCGCCGAACTGCTCGTATGACATCGTGCGGGGCGTCTCCGCCGTACGGCCGTGTCCCTGTTGATCGAAGACGATGACTGGGCGCTTGGCGACGAAGGCGGCCACCCACTGCTTCATCGACTCGGTGGACAGGAAGCCGCCGGGAATGAGCAGCAACGGCACCGTCTCCAAGGCGCCCAACTCACCATGCGCTTCGTAATAGAGCTGGAGACCGTTGATCGGAAGATGACCAGTGCGCGAAGGGTCCACGCAGCGAGAATATGGGCGACTCTCACTGATTGCGGCACCTACTACGCGCAGATGCTGACGCCCAGCGCACGGAACCGGGCATCGCAGCGGCGCCGGCGTGGCGGCCAACCGGCCCGCACAAGGAACCGCTCTCAAGATCGAACCGTGCCACCGTCTTGACGCCAGGCAGGTCTCAGATCGGCCGGAGCGGATCAGGTGGCTGTCGTGGGTCAGCACGGCTTGGGTGACTTCGCGTTCGCCGCATTGGCCGGGCCGCAGATGGTCGGCATGCCGTCGGGTGTCGCGATCAGGTAGAGCCGCAACCCCAGAAGAACCGCGAGCGCGAGGCGCAGTAGCCGTAGCCGGCGTCACGGCTTGACCTAGAGTGCGCTCTAGTTCGTAGCCTTGAAATCATGACAACACCGCAGCACAGAATCGGATCCGGATTCGGGGCGCAAAGCACCGCGGCGGAGGTCCTGCTCGGAACGGATCTCGCCGGCAAACTCGCCATCGTCACCGGCGGCTACTCGGGCATCGGCCTTGAGACGACGCGCGCGCTCGTCGGCGCAGGCGCTCACGTGGTCGTTCCCGCCCGGCGGCGAGCGACGGCACAGGAGGCGGTCGGCGGCATCGAGGGCGTCGAGGTGGACGACCTCGATCTCGGTGATCTGCAGAGCGTGCGCGGATTCGCCGAGAGATTCCTCGCGTCCGGACGCAGCGCCGACATCGTCATCGCCAGCGCCGGCATCATGGCGTGCCCGGAGACTCGCCTCGGCCCGGGTTGGGAGGCGCAGTTCGCCACCAACCACCTCGGTCACTACGCGCTCGTCAACCTGCTTTGGCCGGCGATCGACCGCGGCGGCGCGCGCGTCGTCACCGTGTCGTCCGGCGGTCACCACAACTCGCCCATCCGCTGGGACGACGTGCAGTTCGAGCACGGCTACGACAAGTGGCAGGCCTACGGCCAGGCGAAAACGGCGAACGTGCTCTTCGCAGTGCACCTCGATGCGATAGGAAAGGCCGCTGGCGTAAGGGCATTCTCGCTGCATCCCGGAGGCATTCTCACTCCGCTGCAACGGCACCTCGCGAATGAGGAGATGATCGAGGCCGGCTGGATCGACGAGCACGGCAACCCGCTGAATCCCACGTTCAAGACGCCCGAGCAGGGCGCAGCCACCCAGGTCTGGGCAGCCACCTCGCCGCAGTTGGCCGGCATGGGTGGCGTCTACTGCGAGGACTGCGATATCGCCGAGATCGCCCCGAGCGGCGAGCCGTTCGACGGCGGGATCTGCGAGTACGCGATCGATCCGAGCGAGGCCGCCCGCCTATGGGCACTGTCGGCCGAGCTGACGGGCGTCGACGCGTTCGCACCGATCGGGTAACCGCGAATCCCGCGGCGTCGCGGGAGGATCGTCGCCATCCCCCGACGAAGAGTGCCCTCCTGGTCGGAACTTGCGCCGCTGATCAGGCCGCGGCCGTTGCTGGTGAACCGCACCGCGCGGCGGCTCTCGGCCGCGGCCAACGTCGAGGATCTGCGACTGATCGCACGCCGCCCGACTTCGCCCGAACTGATCAACGCCGACCTGAGAACGGTTACGTCGACGGTTCGATCCCCGCCGCCGGCCTTGCGGCTCGGCGACGGACGGTGGCAGGTGAACTTGGGCGTTGCAGATCACGCCGCGAACCTCGGCACGTATTCGGCACAGCTACCCGTTGTCAGCGGTGGCCAGTCGGACTCGGATCGAGAGACCGAGCAGCCCGACCCCAGCGTTCCGGGGGTTAAGCGGGTTCTTGCGGAGGCTCCGGGATTCGAACCCGGGATGGGCGATAAACCCAAACCGCATTAGCAGTGCGTACGAACGCAGTGGCGCACTGTCAGCCCTGAGACGCCCACAGGCCCCGGTTTCTGGGGGCTGCAGTCCATCCCTCCACAAGCGCGAACGTCTCCCGCCGAGAACTTCGGCACGCATTCGGCACGGAGCCGAGCCCGGCGAGCAGCGGACACGCGGAGGCAGGGTAAAGGGGTCAGCGGACAGGTCACACGGGACGAGGGGTCGCAGGAGCGGGTCATAGGGTCCATAGGCGGTCGAGTCTCCCGGCCGCCCACGACCCGGGGCGTCAATTCCTGTCATGAGAGATTGAGGTCGTGCCGGTGACGGATCTGACTCACCTGTTCATAACGACCTACTGACCGAACGTGGATTGGGTCGGCCGGGTGGGACAGGCGGTGTCAGCCGAGGCTGAGCAGGAAGAGCGCAACGAGCGCGTCGGCGGGCGTGCGGGCGCCAGGAAGGACTCCGTTCAGTTCGACTGCCAGCCCTGCGATTTGAGCTAGGTTGCTCGAGTGTCAGCGCCTGTGCCGTTCGAATCGCTTCCGACGGCCGACCTCGTGGTCGAGCAGGTCTATCTCGGTCGCACCGTCGGCAACGCAGGTGACGATCCGCTGGCCGCCTTGCTGCCTGTCGGCAACCAAGGCGGATTCCGCTACTCGGGGTCGCCGGCGCGGGGAACCGTACGGCTCGTCGTCCTATACACGTCAGGCGCAAACGAGGATTGGCCAGATGTGCTCGATCCGGCTACTGGGACGTTCACCTACTACGGTGACAATCGAGCGCCTGGTCACGAGCTTCACGACACCCCGCGGCGCGGCAACCAGATCCTTCGGTCGGCATTCGCGTCGGCAGCAGGCGGTCCCGCCGGGAGGGCTGCCGTTCCGCCGTTCTTGCTGTTTGAGCGGGCCGGCGTACAGGGTCGAGCGGTCCAGTTCCGCGGGCTCATGGTGCCCGGCTCGCCGCTGATCCCGCCGGACGAGCAGCTCGTAGCGCTATGGCGGAACCGGGGTGGCGAGCGATTTCAGAACTATCGCGCCACGTTCACTGTCCTCGACGCCAACCGCGTATCGCGGGTCTGGGTCAACTCGATCTTGGCTGGCAACTTGTCGAACGATGCGCCGCCGACATGGACTTCTTGGGTCGCTGCTGGAGTCGTGTCCGCATTGCTAGCCGCGCCGACGACTCAGCACCGAACGCGCGCACAGCAGCTGCCTTCGAGACGTGAGGATGTGGCCCTGCTCGACACTCTGTGGACGCACTTCCGGGATCGCCCGGTCGAGTTCGAACGCTGCGCGGTCGAGCTGTTCCGCCTCGGCACTCCGGGCGTCGAGAACGTGGACCTGACCCGGCCTAGCCGCGACGGCGGTCGTGACGCGACCGGGCAGTATGCCATCGGGCCGGCCGCGGACCCGATCCGTTTGCACTTCGCGCTGGAGGCCAAGTGCTACCAGCCGGGGAGCTCGGTCGGCGTGCGCGAGCTGGCCCGTCTGATCAGCCGAATCAAGCACCGCGAGTTCGGGGTACTCGTCACCACGTCCTACGTCCACGAGCAGGCGTACCGCGAGGTGCGCGACGACGGCCACAATGTCGTCATCCTGTCCGGCGGCGATCTGGTAGGAATACTCAAAGCGGCGGCCTTGGGCACCGCCGCCGCGCTCCGGGCGTGGCTAGAGCAGAGCTATCCAGCCAAGACTGAATAGCGCCGGACACCCGTTCCTTCGTACAGGCATTCATATCAAGGTTTCGAATCCCGGAAAGACCAGGCGTCGAGCGATGCATGGCGGATGCGTGTGCCAGGCCCCCTCACCTGTCGGCGGATGGGCAGACCGAGTGCCCCGCATCCCACCAGATCGCGTAGAAGACGGGCGGATCATCGGGGACCACGATGCCCCAGAGCCGCTCCATGTTCCCGAGCCTGAACCTGAAGAGTTCATCCCAGTCGTCGAGGCTCAACTCGGTGAGCCGATCCCTGGCCTCCTTAGCCAGGCTGTATATCGGGATCGACTTGTGGAGCGCCCCTCGCCGCTTTGCGCTTCCGGTCATCTGCGCGCGAATTTGGCTCCAGGTGAGACGCTCCATCTCCCCTAAGAACTTCGCGATCTTGACCATCGTTGCGGTGTCCGCTGCCCAGGACCAAGAGCCAGCATGCTCATGGTCAAGCAGCGACAGCCTCCATACCGGACGATTAGATGCGATGCCATTGACATCCGCGCCGACGAGCCGGTTGGGAATCTTCTTCGGTGTTGACGCCGCAACTGGCAGCGGCGGGATGACCTTGTTCTTCTTCTTCTCACGCATTCATTTAGGAGCGAGCGTCGTCGAGAAGTGCGCCGTAGTAGTCGGCCATCGTCGCGAGCGAGATCTCCTTGCTGCTGCGCTCGGTTGCAGACAGGCCGTCGCGTGCCTCGATCCACGGCCGTTCCCGGTGCGTCATTACACTCAACTGTTGCCCGCTCCGGCCGCCATATGCGTCCAGCACAGCATCTATCGTTGCGCGCTGTGCCGGGGATAGGTGCGAGCTGTCACCGCGTGGCCACGCGTCTACCGTGTACTTGCCACGGTGAACCTCGAACAGCTCGCGTACGACCGGGCCGTTTGCCCAAGCTCTGATCTTTTGAGAAAACAGAGCCGCGTCGTCAAACACAAGCGACCACGCCTGCGCGTAGTAGCACAGCTTCTGCAGCTTCATGGCGCTCATCGCGCCTTGCTTGTTAACGATGTAGGACGCGACATCATGAACGGTCGCCATCAAATCCCCCCTCACGATCAACGATAGACCACCCACAAACCGACGCCTAGCGCTTTGCCAAACGCTGACCTCACTATCGGCGGACCGGGCGAAAGCATTAGGAGGCTGACCCTGCGCCGCCACCATGGTGCTGCGCTGGGCGCTGCAGCCAGGCGTGCGCCTCGGCCAGGTGCAGCGCCGCCAAGGCGAAGGATTCTGCGGAGCTGGGGTTGATCTGCCGTGAGGTCGCTTTAGCGACGAGATCGGATATGCCGGCAATCAGTGCGTCTTGCGCTTGCGTGACGTTCTCCTCAGCCATGACCGCAGTCTTACCGCTGGGGCTGATGTTGATCGGAAGGCTCGCCGCGTGGGGCTCCGGTCGACCTCAGGTCAGGAGAGCACGACGCGACCAACTGGCTAGCGATGGCGCACTTGCGCCTTGACCGCAACGCGAGCTCGACTTCGAGATCGCATCGCGAGCGCACTGCGCATTAATCCCGGCGACACCTACTGGATCATGGGCCCACACCGATCTACGACGTGCAATGCCGGAAGGGCCTATCGGGCGATCCATCGACGAACCCCGACTACCACACTTCTTTAGCTTGGCTGCGATGACGCGGCGGCGCCTTCCCCGGAGAATCCCTCAGGGACCAGGTGTGTCACGTCTAACCGGACGATTCGGCGCGCAGAGATGACGGTGAACTGCGCGGCGAACTCTTGCCTCACGCCGTTCGCTGTTGTCAAGTGCAGCGGCGCCGAAAGCAAAATTTCTCGATCCGCGTCATCGTCACCCGCCGGGTTGAAGGAAACCACGCGCCCTTCAATGTAAGTTCCATCATCCATTTGACCGCCGACCAGAATTGGGCCGGGGTTGCTGTCGTCGTATAGGTGCATTACCTGGTACCACGCCGAGATGGCCCGTATTCCGGTATCCGTCGCACCGGTCAACCATCGAACCCGCTTGGCCCTGCTCGCGCGCCGCAGCAGACGGACGACACGAGGGTCCGCTGCGACCGCACCTAGCAGCGTGGCGAAGAGAACGCTGGCGAGCGACCACCAAGCTAGATCCGCATGGTGATCGCTGATCGCTCCCGATGGATTCCTGACTACCTCACCCACATCAGGCGTGTTGGCAGGAAAGAGTCCGCGAAGCACAGCAAGCAGAACGCTCGTAACGGTCAGGCAGGCGACGCTAACGAAGATAACGCGAAGGCTCTCCCGGAATCCGGAGTCGGAGCGCGCAGGTACGAGTCTCTCGTGCCGCAGTACGTACGCCAAACCTGGGGCAAGGAGGACCACGAAAAGCGCGAGTCCCAGAAGCGAAGACGGGACCACGAGTGGCGATTACTTCTGCGACGAGGAGGAGCCCTGCTTTCCGCTGCTGGTGGGAGGTGGCGGTGGCGGCGACTTCGGACGGGGCGGAATCTTCGCGGTTTCAACCATCTGTTGTCCGCGCTTGTTGTCGAAGCCGCTGTCGCGGACCCGCCGTGCTGGCCGATCGTCCTTATTTGCCACGGTCCCTCCAGGTGAGCCGCTGGCGAGCCTACGCCGATCACCTCGTAAGCTGCGCCAGGTCGAACGGCGCGCCACCCGGGCAGGCTGGGGCTGTCGCGACTCGTCACAACTCCGGCGGCTGTTGCGGCCTCGACTGGCCCGTGAATCACCCGCAGCGATTTGGTCCAGGGCGCGCCAGTTGGCCACCGATCACGGCCGGCTGTCGCGGTGACACGGACAGTCGATACAGCAGGAATCCTCGCAGTTCGGCCGTACCTAGCCGGTTCCAAAGCAGACAGTGCGGGCGTTTAGATAGTGCCGGCGAGCGCTGCCGTGACCTTGGCCCGGGTGCGGGCCTCCTCGCCGTCGAGGCACTTCGCGTAGATCTTCAGCAGCACCTCGACCGAGTGCCCCGCCCACTCGGCCACCTTCGTCACCGGGACACCCGCTGCCAGCCAGGTCGACACCGCCGCATGCCGCAAGTCGTACGGCGTCCTGGCGAGTGGCGACGCCGCGGCCGTCGGCGACAACGCGGCGGCTCTGGCCCGCTGCCAAGCCAACGTGACCGTCCGTGTGGGCAGGTACTCCGCTCGGCGGACGCCGACAAACAGCCGACCATCCGGCGCCGTGCCGTACCGCTCCAGGTGCGCATGAAGGAGCGCGGTCAGCTCTGGCGGGCACGGCACTGTGCGAGTCTCGCCGATTTGGCGGTGCTTGAGCTGGCGCTCGTCGCGGGCTTCGCCGGTGTCCGTCCATTCCTTGCCGGCGTACGGCCGCGCTCCGTCCAGGTGGATATCGCCCCAACCCTGAGCCGGAATGGCGAGGTGTCGCGTGCCGATCGCGGCGGCTTCTTCGGGTCGCATGGCGGCGTAGTAGATGCATCCGAAGAACGCGAGGAGCCGGCGGCCGTTCTCGAACGTCAGCAGCTCGTTGAATATCGATCGGGCTTGGATCGGGTTTGCTACGACCCGGCGGTCGATCGACCGAACGGTCTTTTGCGGGGCGGTCCACTTGATCTCTTTCAGTGGGTTACGGGCGAGCAGCCTTCGCTCGACGGCGTACCCAATCGCCACGCTGAGCGTCTTGCGCCAGCGCGTTACAACGCTCGCAGCCCGCGGCTTGCCGTCCAGCTTCACCGCCAGTCCGTTCAGGACCTTGCGGACGATGGCAGCATCGCTGAGCGTCGAGACGTCGCGGGTGTGCCTCTCGGCCCAGGTGAGGGCGCGCCGCTCGTAATCGCTCATTGGCCGCTCGGCCCGGTTCCTCGTGTTGAAGGCCCAAAGCTTCAGGACGCGTCGAAGCAGCTTCTCATCCGGCATCCTCGACGTCGTCGAGAACATCTGCATGGTGATCGCTGTCAGCGCCTCGGAATCTGTACGCCGACTGGTGGCGGCAGAGCCATTCCACCGGACGTCTGTCAGCTCGACCGCGAACTGGAACCAGGAGATCTTGTCCGCCTCACGCACCATGGACACCGGCCGGCCAGAGTCGACGAAGAACGCCTCGCCCTTGCTGGCCGCCGAGCGCAAGCCTGACTTGAAGTTCTTGGCTTGCGAACTGGTTCGGAATGTCTCCTTGAAATGCCGGCCGCCGACCTTCCACCGAACGCGGTAGCTGGTGACACGCCTGCCTTCGTATGCCTCTGTCTTGTATATCCGAACGTCGTAACTCGTGACGCTCATCAGGCCGCGTCCTCCCGTGCCTCGATCCAGCGGTCGAGCTCGCTGCGCCTGATCCGAAGGTCACCGTTGGGCAGCCGGATGCAGCGGGGAGCGCGGCCCTTGGCGCGCCAGTCGTAGAAGGTCGACTTGGCGACGATCAGCTCGGCGCAGACCTCGGCCACGGTCAGCTTGGGGTCTCGGTTGCTCACGGGGCTGCCCTTCGCGCTGTGTCGGTCTGGGTCGGAGTCTCTGCTGCAGAAGCTGCAGAAGCCGCAGAAGGGGTCACCGGACTCCCCCGTGGAGGGCTTGTGCGGCTTGTGCGGCTTCTGCAGCACGGGGATGGACTTCGTAGGGCGGCGATGCGGGCCGGCCGCCCGTCGGCGGTGGCGCTGGACCAGGGCGGATGAAGCCGTGCGCGCTGAGTAGGTCGAGCACCGGATCCAGTTCCGTGACCTTGCGGAATCGGCCGCGGCGGATCGCTGTGAATAGATCGCGGCGGGTGAAGGTGTCGCGGCGGACGATCCATTCCAGCGCCGCTCGCGCATGCTCGATCATCGGGTCAGCGCCCATGAGATCGAACACCGCCAGTGCGTGGCCGAGGTAGTAGGTACCGAGGCGGGCCGCAGCCTCGATTGTGGCGGCGGTGATTGGCCGGGTCAGGGCATCGCGATAGGTGGCGACGTGGAGCAGGCCGGCGAGGCGGACGATGGCGCCGGTGTGCTTGGAGGCCCAGTCCACGATGGGGGCCAGGTCGCCGCGCTCGGGCTGTAGGCGTGGCTCGATGAGTTCTTCGAGGTGGAGCACGGCGTCGTTGGCGTCCGCGGTGAGGGGCAGGACGGCAGGGTCGGTCCACTCGGCCAGGCTCAGGACCAGCGCGCGCAGTGTGAAGGCGTACGCGGTTGCGATGGGTTCCGCCACGGGCGGGGTGCCGATCTTGCGCCGGCCAACGGGGGAGGTAGGCAGCGCGTAGAGGATGCGGGCAAGCAGGCCCCGGCCGCGGAATCCCGGCATGGTCGCGATGTCGGTAAGGACGTCGGGTTGCACGGCCAGGCCGAGGGTGAGGGCGGGGCGTTCGACGGTTTCATTCTCGCGGCCTTTGCGGTCCACAACGAGCAGGTCTCCGCTGTGACCCTTGAGGAAAACTTCGAGGTTGGGGGCTCCGGAATAGCGGCCGGCCAGGGTGGCGAAAATGCCGCCCTCGGCGGAGAGCACAGCAAGACGGCCGCCCTGTTCGGCGAGCAAGGAGGCTGCGGCTTCAGGGGTGACGTCGTCGGCGACCAGCCGCGGCACGGTGGGAACGGTGATGTCCTCGGCGGCCATGGCGGCGGCTTCGGCCTCGGCGAATGCTTTGTCGGCGTGCTCGCTTCCGTAGGCGGATTCGATGGCACGCTTCGCGGTCTGCGCCTGCGCTTGGGCGGCCTCGCGTTCGATCTCCGCCCGGGCGCGCAACGGCTTGGTGGCCTCTTGCATCGCGTGTTGGGCGTCCAGGATCGGCGCGACCAGTGCTCCGAACGTCGGTGACTTGCGGTTGCCCGGTGGTAGGGCGACGACGACGTACAGGTTGACCGGCTCGCGCCAGCCGGGGCGCACTTCGACCTCGACCCGGCCGCCGGCGGCCGTGGCTAGGCAGGCGAGAGCGAGACAGCCGGGAAGGTCAAGCGGAGTCTGCCGGAACTCGGCCTCGGCCGCGACCATGTCGGCTATCCACGGCGGGAGCACGTCGACCGGGAACGGCGGCAGTAGCCGGCGGGCCGACAGCGGCACCGGTTCGCCGTCCCATGGCGCCGGCGGGGCAGGCGCAGCGAGGTTCGGGGCGAGCTGGCCGAGGATTATGTCAGCCGTGGGCCGGCCCGGGGGGTGTTCGGGTGTGGGGCTCATCAGGTGGTTTCGGCCTTCCTAAGGGCTGGTCGAGACGTGCGGACGCACGGTGTCTGCGTCAGGCGGCGCAGCGGCAGCCGTAGGCCAGTCCGCAGTGGCTGCATCCGGGGTCGTGGTCGAACCACGGGCAGGGGCAGGCCGGGACTGCGCAGCCTGCCTCGTCAAGGTCGACGTGGTGGTCGGCTTGGGTGTGTCCGCAGATGCATTCATCCCACGGGTGCATTCGAGATCGGGTCCTCTCTCTAGGCGGCGGGCCGGTGGTCGTGGACGGCGGCGGGGTTGCGCGGGTTGCGTTCGCCGGTGTCGAGGCCGGAGCGGATGGTCGCGGCGCATTCCCGCGAGGTCAGGCCGGTGGCTTGCCCGGCCAGGGTGAGGGCGGCCTCGGCGAGCTGGCGCGGCAGGAGGCCGGCGCCGATCAGCTCGCCGATGCACCGGGCGGCGACGAACAGGCTGTGATTGCGCGTGCCTTCGGCCGCGGCAAGGACCCGGTCGAGCTCGCCGCGCAGCGCGGCCGCGGCGTAGGCCGTCGGATTGCCTACGGCTCCGCTCGCCGCGGGCTCGGTGGCGGGGGTCGGCTCGTCGGCTAGTCGCTCGGCGAGCCAGCCGGGCAGTGTCGTGGCGTCATGGTCGACCAGGACCTCGTAGCCCTGGCCGGCGACGATCGAGCCGGCGGCGACGACGTATCCGCCGGCGGCACGGGTGTCGATGAGCCAGCCGAGCCGACCGGCGCTGTTCCGCAAGGTCACGCCGGCCGGTGCCGTGTAGTAGAGGTGGGTGCCGCCCGAGCCGGTGCGGACGCTGTAGGTCTCGACCGGCAGCGGTTGATCTGTTGCTTCGCACAGCACGGCGAGCACGTCCGCGCCCTCGCGGATGCCGGGTTGCCGATAGGCCGGCGGTGCGACCGTGCCGGGCTTCGGCCGGTCCAGGTCGAGCACGACCAGGCCGGACGGGCCACATGCGATCCCGACGTTGTACGTGTCGGCGGTCCAGGCCCGGTCGATGCGGGCCGGGTCGGTAGTCGCACGTGCTTCCCAGTCGCGAATCGCGGGACGCTTGTCCCCCGGGCGCAACGGGAACACTCGCCAGCCACGCGCGGCATGGGCGAGTGCCGCGCGACGCGGATCGGTTGCACTGATCATGTCCACGGGTCCTCCGGTTCGGGTTCAGGTCGAGGTGTCACACCGCATGCGGGGCAGCAGCGGGACAGGCCGCCTTGGCGCTTGATCTGCCGTTCTCGCGCTCGGGTGCCGGGCCAGGTGCGAGCGAGCGTCCAGCCGATGCCGGCGTCAGTGATGACGGCGAGCAGGCGGGCGCCGCGGCCCACGGCGTGCTCGGCTAGGCGGGCGGTCAGGTTGCTGGTCCAGCCGCAGTAGTGGCGGGCATGCCGGTACGGGCGGTCGAAGTGCAGCAGGTACACCGTTCCGGCCGGCGCGGCGGTCGCAGCGCTCATCGAGTGCGCCTCCGTTCTCGGGCTTGATCACGGGCAGCTCGACGTTGCTTGGCGGAGGGATGGCCGATGTGCCAGCCGGCGCAGTAGGAGCACGGGTAGGCACGCAGCCAGTGCCCGCGGCGCAACCCGCGCCTCGCGGCCGCTGCGGCGGGATCGCGAGTCTCGTAGCGGGCCTTGCCGGTGCATGTCTTGCGGCGGTGCGCACGCCTACTGCCCACGCCGGTCACCTCCCGCGGTGACCAGCCGAACCGGCGACCAGTCCGACGCCACGCCGTTTCCGTCGACGCGCGAGGCGCGAAGGTCGGCGAGCTCGTCGAGGAGCGGGTCGCGGTAGCGGCGTACGCCGTTCGGCAGGACCTCGACGGTCAGCCCGGCCGCGCGAGCCTCGGCGTCGGCTCGCGCCGTGGCCAGCGCGGCGAGCGCGCGCCACGCCTGTATCGGATGGATCAGCCAGAACGGCCGCGGTGCGGTGACGGCGTCAGTCGTCATGGCGGTCACCGCCCTCACGGCCGTCCCCGGGAAGGTGGAGCGGCATGCCGCGGTCGGTGCGGTACCGGCGCCGGTCGAGTGCGATTAGGGCGTCCTCGAACCGGTGAAACAGCCGGCACGTGTCGGCGACGATGCCAAGGCCGACCGCTGCGCGGGTGCGCTCAAGCCGCTGCGCGGTGGGTCCCGCGGTGGGCACGTCGTGGCACAGCTCGGTCCAGGTGCGGAGTTGCTCGGTCAGCTTTTCGGCAATCGTGATCGTGTGGCCGATGACCATCGACAGGTGGTCAAGCACCGCGTAGGCGTCGGCCGGGGTTGCCGCCAACTCGCGGGCGGCCACATCGCGTAGGGCGCTCATGGCGTCCTCGGCGCTTCGGGCACGCCGGACCGCAGTCGTCTCGTCCGGCGCGCCGGTCGGCGGAGTCGGTGTCGTCATTGGTCGTGGAGTCCTTTCGGGGCCGGGTCGACCAGGCCGGCTGCAAGGGCGACCGCGGTGGCGATGGCCGCGGCGTTGCCGGTGCTCATGGCGGTCAGGCGGTAGCGGTCTTCGCCGAGTGCGATGGCCAGGTCGAGCACGGCGCGTTCGGTTGAGCTCGCGGCGTCGAACCGGCCGGCCTCGAATGCCTCGCGGGCGGAGCGCCAGTTGATCCAGGCGACGGCGGGCTGGCGCACGGCGACGGCGGCTGTCAGGAAGTCAGGGCGGCGCAGCCAGGTGGCGTGGCCGACGAGCAGCTCGACGGCGGCGTGCACGTGGGCGTCCATGTCAGCCGCCCAGGCGCGGAGCCGGCGTCGGACTTGCAGTGGCGTCAGCTCAGTGGGTTCGACGGCGCGGCGCATCAGCCGTTCACCTCGTTGTCGACGTCGTCGACCAGCTCGTCGAGGCGGGGACCAGTCCTGTGCGCATAGGCGAGCGTTTGGACGGCGAGGTCCAGCGCGGCGAACAGCTCGCGAGCACGGTCTGCGGCCGCGCGCAGCGCCGAGCCGGTCACGGCGATCGCCTGGCCGGGGTTGTCCGCGAACGGCCGGCCATAGTCGATGCCGACCTGGCCGGCAGCGAGCCAGTTCGCGAGCTGGCGGTCGATCTGCTCGCAGGCTTGCGGCACCCTCGCCGCGACCGAGGAGAGGTTGCTGACGACGCTGTACGCGTCGGACGGGCGGGTCATGCCGTGCGGCCATCCAGTGATGTGGTTGATCGCGCGGATCGAGGCGGAGGCCGTGGCGGCGTGCTCGCGCACGTTCAGCCCTTCGAACATGGGCAGGTCAGGACGGTCAGTGCTCATGGTTAGTGGCCTTTCAGGGCAGCGTTCAGCGCGGAGAGGTCCGCTCTCCGCACTGTTTCGGGGCGTGGTCGACCCGCGGCACGCCAGATCGCTGGCGAGCCGTTCGATCAGGTGCTGTCGGGCGGTGGGGCTACGGACTACGCGGCGGTGCTGTCACCTCGACCGTCGTCGGCTCCGTGGCGACCCAGCCGGACTCGTCGCGCGTCACGTCTCCCGACGCGGCGAGCGCTCTAAGCGCACGCTTGACGGTCGACTGGCTCAGTCCGGTGGCGTCCCGGACTTGGCCGAGCGTCATGACGCCGCGCGTCCGGAGAGTGGTGAGCACGGCCAGGCGGTTGGTCTGGCCTTGTGTCTGCATCAACCGGGCGTGCGAGTTCAGGACGCGTTCGAGGTCGGGGTGTGGCGTCGACTCGTTGGGCGCTTCGTCGATCGTGTCGTCAGGTGCGTCGTCCTCGACGCTGACCTCGGGTCGACTACCCGATCCGTCGGCCATGCGTCGAGCGGCGTCGACGCCGCGGACTCGACGGCGGTAGTCATCGCCTGCGGCGTCGAGGTCGTCGCCGTCGAGCGCGCGCGGCACGAATCCGTCGAGTTCGCGTCGGACCTGTTCCTCGGTCGGTTTGCGGACCTTGCACGCCCGCGACAGGACCTCGCCGCGGCGGATGATGGCGCACCAGCCGGGCTCCTGCGGCAGCCCCCGCAGGTCGATCTGCACGCTGCTCGACGACGAGGTGAGCGTGTTCGCGGTGCCGTCGCCGGGCCGGTGCGCGATGAGCGAGCCGGCGCCGCCCATCAGGCCCCGCGCTTTCCGACCGCCGATGAGGTCGTCGCCCATCGGGTCCTGGGTGGCCTGCCCGACGCGGACGCCGAGCTTGCGGCCCTCGCGCAGGATCTCCAGCACCTTTTCGGCGTCGGCGCGGCCGAGTTCGCGCAGCACCGTGGTCGCCTCGTCGACGTTGAGCGTGATGATCGGGTCGAGCTCGTCGGCGCCGCACCAGCGTGACAGACCGTGGCGGGCGCGGCGGTCCTTGCGGGCGCGCATGACCGTGTGGACGGCGCCGATTGCCGCGCGCCACTCGATGGGTTTGATGGCCCACCAGTCGCAGCCGCCGGCGATGTGACCGATGCTGGTTCCCTGTCCACCGTCGAGGTAGATCACGACCTCGCGACGGGCGACAACGCCGGGCAGCAACAGCGCCAGGACGGTATGACTCTTGCCGACGCCGCTGGTTCCGAACACCGCGAAGTGCTCGACGCCGTCCTCGTTGTGCAGGGCCGGGCGGATGACCGATCCGTCGGGCGCGTCGGCCAGGTCGATCGTGCCGTCGGGGTTGAGAATCGGGCCGGGCCAGGCGACCGGCTTGCCTTCCAGGTGCCGCGACGGCGTCATCGTGATCTTCACGCAGGCGGAGTCGTCGCGGTCGACGGCGAGCGTGACGGTCTTGACCGGCAGGCGCAGCACCCGCTCCAGGTAGCGGCGCAGCTCGTCACCGGTGGCCTGCTCAGCGTGCACGCCATCGGCGAGCTCGACGGAGAACGCGTACGCGCCCGGCGCCGGTTCGCGCATCGTTGATGCCACGATCTGGGAGCCACGCAGCGGTTCCGGCCCGGTCAGGCCGATCGTGAACGGCCAGGCGGCGATCAGGTACCCCGCCTCGGCCGACAGCGACGGCTCATCCATGGCGTTGCCGGGGCGGGCCTGGCGGCCATGCAGCCACAAGCCGACCGGAATACCGGTGAAGCACACCATGCCCAGCAGTCCGGCGCCCAGGGCCGGCCACCAGCCCGCGGCGATCCCGAGCGACCAGGCCGTCCCGCCGACCGCCCAGTAGCTGACCAGGGTGCGTTCCCGCGCCGACAGCCACGCTCGGCCCGCGATTCGCTCTGGGCCGTGCTGTGCGCTCACGTGCGCCGCGACAGCCAGCGCCAGCAACCAGAACCCGGTCGCAACCTCAGACAACGCGGCAGCCGCGGCCATCGCGGCGGTGAGCAGAACGGGGGCGATCTGCCACCGGTAGCGCCACGTCAGCCGTGCGGCCGGCGCGACCCGCTCGCGCAGCGGCCGTTTCGGGGCACTGGCGACCCGCGGGGCCGTGGCATCGCCGCGCTTGTACAGCTCCGGCAGTCGCACCACGGGCGCCATCTCGGCGGCGTCGATGACACGCGGCGGCCGGGCCGGACCGGCCATCGGATGGTGCGGGTAATGCGCGGCAGACTGCACATCGGCGCGGTCGCGTTTGCGGGTCAAGAACCCGCCTGCGCGATCCGGGCGTGGCGCTCGCTGCGCCGGGTAGTGCCTGGCCGACGCGCCGCGGCGGCGCGGCGGCGGCTTGTTCCAAACCTTGCGTGGCATGTGGCTCTCCTCCTAGGCCGAGCGGAAGGCGTCGACGTGGCCGTGTGCACCGATCTCGGTGGCGACCTCGCCGAGCGCCTCGGCGCGCTTCACGGCGTCCTCGACCGCGACCAGCGACTCGGACAGGGCCTCGCCGCCGATCAGCGTCCCGGCCGCCTCGCCGACACCGGCCACGGCGCCGTCCAGGTCGGCCGTCCCCCACTCGGTGCCAGACCAGCGATCGGCCAGACCGGTCGCCCACTCCTTGATCGCGGTGACGACTTCGGTCAGTGACTCGCTCATCTCCATGGCCTGTCGCGCCTCGGCGCGGACCGCCTCAAGCGATTCCAGTTCCGTGATGTTCATGGCGTTGTCGCCTTCCTCGTGAGTGGTCGTGCTGGCGTTGTTGTTGGTCGGTTGGGTAGCTGGCTCACTGGTCCGAAGCCGCAGGGTTTGGTCGGCGGCCGCGGCTGCCGCAGACGCAGCGCGATGCAGCTGATCGACGCCTGCAGCGGCAGGTCGGTGATTGTCGAGCCCTTGCCGCGCCCAGCGATCGACGGCGGCGCGCAGTCCGGCGCGGACCCGATCGGTCAGTCGTCCGCTGGAGCGGAAGGCAACTCCGACCGCTGCAGACCCGGAGCGGCCAGCCCGCTTGATTTGGCTGAACGTGTCGTGGCCAGCGGCGCGGCGAGCGCGCGCCGCTGTGGCTGCCTCCCGGGCATCGGCCCAAGCCAGACGGACCGCCTGCCGGAACGTCGCCCCGCGACGACGAGCGCCGCCGCGGCTGGTCCCGGACCGCGCACCTACTCGGCGGCCAACCGCCTTGCCGGCGGCGCCGGCCGAGCCACGGGTGAGCGACAGGCTCACTCGGTCCGGGGACACCACCAGATAGGCCGCGAGGATCAGAACACCAAGCGTCGCGCCGTCCATCAGGCCACCAGCCCGGAAATCAGGTTCTGCGCGCCGTGACCGGCCCACTCCGTGACGCCGCGGAGGCCGATGCCCAAGTGTCCTGGGACCGCGACCAGAAGGCTCGGCAGAACTAGCCCGCTGATCAGCAGCCAGTCCGGCGGGTCGTAGCGGAAGATCCTGTCCGGCAGCATGGCGCCGACCCAGAGCAGTCCGACGCCGGCGGCGACGATCCATACGATGGAGGTGCCGATCGCTTGGTTCCCGATGCGGTCGGCCGCCTTGGTCACCCAGCTCACGACGGAGCGCATCCATTGGCCCAGCCAGCCGGCTGCGCCGATCATGCCGGCCGCGATCCAGCACGCAGCGGCAATCCGGACCAGGATCATGTCGGCCAGGCGGCTGCTCGTGCGAGTCATCACCCACGTGCAGGCGAACCCGGCAGCCACCATCAATACCCAGCTCATTGCGATTCCTGCCCTTCTCCGCCCTACTGGGCGAGCCTCAGACGGCTGTCGTTGTTGGTCTCTGTGGGAGCCAGCTCGGTGGCTGGCTCAGCGGTAGTGGCGAGTGCGTCACGCACCGCTCGTGCGATCGCTGCGGAACCGCCCAGTCGCCGGCGGAGCGCTTCCGCGGACGGGTACTCGTTCAGCTCGCCGGATGCGATCAGGTCCCGAGCAGCACGCACGCGTTCGGCCAGAAGGTCAGCAGCGGAACCGGCCGACCGGACGCTCTTCGAACTGCGGCGCGCCGGCTGCGATGTGCTTGACGCGTCGCGGGCGGCTGGAGCCGACGTGTCCCGTGCACGCACTTCGCGAACGTCGCTCGTCCTTGCTCCGAGAGTCCCCACGCGGGCCCGCACTCGGCGGACAGCGAGGAGACTCGCGGTCGCCATCACCATCAGCCCGTCAACTGCTATTGGTCCGACAGCGACGACGATGCGGTCCTCGCCGTAGGCAGCGAGCAGCCCGGACATATGTCGGTAGGACACGACTGCTGCGACCAGACCAACCAAGCCGACGCCGACGAACCGCGCCCCGGCCCAGGCCAACCCGGGCGGCCATGGCGTGCAGATCAGCAGCTCGACCGCGACGCACACCAAGATCGGCCAGAGCACCGACGCGATGACAGCTCCGACCGGAGGCGAGCCCGCGACAAAGGCGTGCGCGACGTTCGCAGCCACCGAACTCGAGCCACCCAACGCGAGGGCGACGTGCGGCCACCACAGTCCCTCGAGGTCCTCGTCCGCCTGGCCGCACGCGGTCACGCCGCATCATCCGGACGCGGCATGAACAGGTCGGGGCAACGGCGGCGCAGGTCGACTATGTCTGTCGTGTCCACCACGAAAAGGTCTGCCGCCCGCTCCGTCAACGCGAAGGGAACCGGCTCGTCTACCGATGCCGCTGCCGCGAAGCCGGACATGGTCAGCGCGTACGGCACCGGAGCGTCCAACGCGGCCGCCTCATCGCGTCGCTCGTCGTCCTCGGTAGCGTGGCCTTCCCGACACCGCAACCTCGTTCCGGCGGGCGCGGCGCCGTACACCTCGCACGCCAGCTCGACGTCGTGGCCCCGGTAGAGGCACGTCCCGTCGCAGGCGATCACTTCGTGCACCGCGGCGGTCATGCGACCTGTCCCGCCGGCTCGGTGTCGGCGGTGCGACGGATCGACAGCGTGTGCCGCTCCAGGGGAGTCAGCCCGCCGTAGATGCCGTACGGCTCGCCCGCTGCAAGCGCCCATTCGAGGCACTCGCCTCGCACTGGGCACCAGTCGCAGATCAGCTTCGCCGTGCGGGCGCTCTCCCCTGGCTCCGGAAACCAAAGGTCCGGGTCAGCCTGCGCACAAAGCGCCTGTTCGCGCCATTGCGACGGCGCGGTGTTGTTCTGGTCAGCTGTCTCCGATTCGGAGATAGCGTGAGTGAGCATCGTCGTGTCCTTCCGAAGTGGGCTCCGATGCGCTGGCCTCGGCGGGGTGCCACCCGCCGGGGCCAACCTCCACAAGGAGAGTACAAACTCACATTGTAATTTGCAAGAGACTCGCCTTGCGGTGTTTCGTGCCTCTCGTGTCGATTGCCTGACACACTGAGCGTGCCCGGTCAGTCGCCCTCCGAGGGAGGCGCAAAAGGGGGCGCACTTGTGCACTTCCTCCGGTGGTTCTGCATCCGGGCCCGTAGGTGGGAGGAGTCTGGAACGTGCCGAACGGGCAGGCGAACGAGCGCCTCGCCGCGCTCTTGTCCGAGTCCGGACTCACGCGCAAAGGCCTCGCGCGCGCCGTACGCGACGTGTCTGCCGCGCACGGACAACCGATCGGCCCTGACCACACGGCAGTAACCCGCTGGCTCGGCGGTCAGCAGCCACGCGGACGAACGCCGGAGTTCATCGCCACGGCGCTCGGCCGCAAGCTCGGCCGCCGGCTCACCGTGGCGGACGTGGGAATGCCCGGGCAGATCGACCCGCACCTCGGACTGGGCTACGGCGACAACGCCGAGGCGCCGGCCTTGGTGATGCCTGAACTCTGGCGGGCAGACCTGACCGCGGCGGGTCAGCTTCTCCAGGCGCCGACGGACGCCGCTGCGTGGTCAGAAGCGGCGCTGAGCTGGCTGATCCACCGTCAACCAGACCGGCTCGCGGAGCGGGCGGCCGGACGACGCATCGGTGAATCCGACGTGGCCGCGTTCAAGCTGACAACGGCAACATTCGCGCAGCTGGACAACCGGTTCGGCGGCGCGCACTCGCGTCAAGCGCTGATCCACTACTTGAGCTCCGACGTCCCGACACTGCTGTCAGGCCACTACACCGAGCGGGCCGGGCGATTGCTGCACGCGGCGGTCGCGGAAGCTCTGCTGCTCGTCGGCTGGTCGTCGTACGACGCCGGCTACCACGGGCTCGCACAGCGATACCTGATCCAGGCGCTTCGGATGGCGAAGGCCGGCGATGACGTGCTGCTCGCCGGCAGCATCCTCGACGCCATGAGCCACCAGGCGACCTTCCTCGGCCAGTACCGGCAAGCGGCCAATCTGGCCGAGACGGCGTTGACCGGCACAGCCGGTCGGGCGACACCGACGCTCACGGCGCACTTCCACACGATGGCCGCCCGCGCCCACGCAGCAGCCGGTGACGCTCCGAGCGCGGACCGAGCGTTGGGCCAGGCGGTCGAGGTGTTCGAGCTGCGCCAACCAGACGACGATGACCCGGAATGGATCGCCTACTTCGACGAGGTGGAGCTGAACGCCGAGCTGGCGCACTGTTCCCGCGACCTCGGCCGAGCCGCCGCCGCCGTCAGCTTCGCGACCGCCGCACTCCTCGGAGCAGGCGCCTCCGACCGGAGCGACTTCTTCGTGACGATGGTCAAGGCCGACGGCCATCTCGGTGACGACGACGTCGAACAGGCGTGCGCGACCGTGCGAGAGGCGTTGTCCGCCGCCGACCAGCTCAAGTCCGAGCGGTCCGTGCGGTACCTGCGCGACCTCCGACGACGGCTGTTGCCGCATGCGACGCACCCCGCCGTGATCGAATTGACCGGCTACGGTGCGGCGCACCCGATCTGGGGACAGGCTTCGCCAGATTCCTGACGAATCCAGGCAACCAGGCCGCGAGGACCTCTTAGCTCGGCGGGGCGGCGCCGCCCCCGGAGAGCCTGGGATCGGTGCGGTCGGCACGACTGGACTGCACGAGGTCACTCGTGCACGATCGCGATCACACGAGTATCGGAGATCGCAACCGTGACCGAGCCCGAGAATGAGCCAGGCATTGATCTCGACGCCTTCTGGGAGTACGCGAGAAGCACAGGCGACTTCGACGACGAGTTCCTCGATCGGATGGACCGTGCTCGCGCCGAAGACAAGCTTGCTGCGGAGGTATCGAAGCGGCGTCCGACGCTGGACCAGCTTGGGCGCCTACTCAGCACGCATCTCGACGTGGTCGATGCCGCGTTGTCCCTGGAACGACTGAAGGTGCTTGCCGAACTGGAGCGACAGGGAGATTTACCCGACTTCGTCGACGACGGAGCATGGTGGCCGGCTGTCGGTAGTCCTGCTTTCGATGATCTGAAGCTGCTCGCGAGCACTGGCTGGCCGTCGTCACTATTGCGCGATGAAGACCACGATGACTACGGCCGAGTTGTGCGCACCGCCCGCAGGCTGGTCGAGGCAGTCATAGATCATCTTCGTGCTATTGCGATACTCGCTCAAGACGGACGTACAGTTCGCCCTCCTCTTGCATTAACACGCGTTGCGATTGACGCAGCGGCGCATATGCACCACGTATCGGACCCAGGCGTCGATGCCGCAAATCGTTTGATTCGAGCTCTCAACGAAGACCTCGTCGTTCTATCGGAAGCGGTACGCGACGCGGAACGCGCGGGAACAGATCGTCCGACCGAGGAAGAGAAGGCGATCGATGCGCTGCTCACCGAGGTCAAGCGTATTCGGCCGGCAATGCATGCATCCTGGCCAGCAAAGGATCGACCGAACGGCTCGAAGCTGGGACGTGTCCCTTTCATCGATAAGTTCGTGGGCACCGCCTCAATGATCGACGCAGCCCTCGATGTCACAGCGGGCCAACTCTGGGCAGACCTGTCTGCGGTCGTACACAATCAGGAGAGCAATGCATTCCGCTTGATGTTTGCACTTGAGCTATCTAAGAACGCTCGCGAGCGGGCAAAGAACATATCAAGTCGCGTCTTAACCGCACTATTCGTTCTCGATCAAGCGTTGCGGGGAGTCGGCCCATACATGGGTTGGAATCTCGAACCTCTCTACAACGCGGATCTCCTGAACATTTGGGCTATAGGCGGAGGCTTGGCTGACCACCTCATTCGCGAGCAGATCTTGAGCGACGAGAGTGACAGCTGAGCGACCTGGGCCCGGTGCCGAGCCTAGAGCGGCAACCAGTCTTGCCGGCTGCCGTCGCTCCGGAGCGCGTGGATCCGCTTAGCCAGCTCGGGAGCCACGGCCGGGTCCATTGACACCTTCTGCGCGAGCCATGCGACCATCAGCAGCTCACGAGTGTCGCGCATGACCTCGTAGCCGGGCCAGTGCATGACGTCATACTCATAGACCTCGACGAAGGCCGCGTATTCCTCGGCCGTGTGCCACCCGTAGAGCTCGAAGTACATCGCGGTCAGCACCAGGTCCCACTCGCGCGGGCCGATGCAGAAGCCATCGAGGTCGGAGAGCAATGGACGGCCCGCGTTATCGAGGATCACATTTCCGACGCTCGCGTCGCCGTGAATGACCCCGGGCGACAGGACGAAGGCAAGCGCTTCGTAGCGCTCGGAGAGCTGATCACACTTAGCGTTGAGGAAGTCGCGATCATCCTGAGCCGGTACATGCGCCGCGATCCGCCGGCGGGCAACCGCGCAGGGGTCGAGCTGGGGCAGGCCGACGGTCGACGGCGGCTCCAGCGCGTGCAGCTTCCGGAGGATGCGCGCCAGATCAACCGTCGAGCCGTACTCCTCGCGATCTGACGCCGACTGCCAGATCGTGCCGACGCGGTCCCCCAATGCGAGCGGCTGAGCGATTGTGCGAGCGACGCGAACCGCAGGGACGTCGTTCTCCGCCAGCCATTCGGCGACGGCGACCTCGCGCTCGGCCGCAGGCAGCCCATTCGCGTTTGGACCTATCCGAAGAATGAGCGGCGCCGAGCGAAGCCGAAACATCGCGTTGGAACCGAGACGGATGAGCTCGGCGCCGACGGGATCGAGGCCGGCGGCGGCGCACATGTCCGCGAGAGCGCGCTGCGCCGCCTCGCGGTCGAGCGGCGCGACTGTCGTGCCCAAGACTGGAGCCCTTCGGTTGGTGGCTACGTGCGCGAGTTGGTACGCGGACCATGGCGGCCCGGTCCTGGCCGCTTCTCATGCCAGGCGATGATCCGTGCCGGCCGCCAGACGTGCGTACGGCCAAGTGTCATGTCGGGCTGGGGCATCTGGCTACGAAGCCGGTACGCGCTGACGGTCGAAGGCCCGACGCCCAGGTAGGCCGCGACATCCGAGGTTGTCCACCACTCGGCCTTCGGGTCCGGCGCTGCTGTCACTGGAGCCACTCTCTCCGATCGGTTCGTCGCAGCGTCTGTAGTCGCCTACGAGCGGTACGTCCGCCAACGGCGATTGACCACCACATTGAGCGACAGCTCGGCGACCTCGATGCGCAGCTCCTTGGCGCGGCGGCGTAACAGCGCGACGCACTCCTCCTCGTCTGTCGGATCGACGTTCGACGAGAAGCGCTCGACCAACCGGTTGCGGCGGTTCCTGATCTCCACGTCCGTTGCCACGGCATCAATGGTCCCACGCGATCCATCGGCGTCAGCCTCGCTCATCTGTGCGCGGGCCACAGGGGTCAGAGGGTCACAGGGGTCGGCGGCAGTCGCCAATACGCGCAGACGCGAAGCGTCCGGTGACCCTGTGGCCCTGCCCGAACTTTGGCACGTATTGGGCACAGCTACTCGGTGTCAGCCGTGGTTTGCCGTAGCCAGCCGGACTCGGGGTAGTGAGTCGAGACGCCTCTACCCCTTGTTTCCTGGGGTTTTAGC
>CAVTSX010000007.1:0-47786 GCA_963737425.1 uncultured Actinomycetota bacterium | reverse complement strand
CGAAGTGATCTGCGATAAGCCATCGTCCACAGGGGCTAGATGACTGATTCCGTGAAGGCGGTCAGTGGTCGTAGGCGATCAGGGATCGTTTGCTGGGGTTGCCGGTGGTCCAGTTGTGCCAGATGCCGGTGGCCATGGCGAGCAGGCGTTGCGCGACGCGGGTGAAGACCCCTGCCAGGGTGCGCCCGCCGTGGCGTTCGAGGTGAAGTTGGCCCTTGAGGGTTTGGTTGACCGACTCGATCCACTGGCGGATGCCGCCGAGGTTGCCGTTGCGGTAGGTCTCGTCCTTGCGGTCGGGGCGCAGCAGCCGCAGCCCCATCGCCTCGGTGAGCTGGTGGAACTGCCGACCGGCGAAGCCCTTGTCGGCCAGCAGGACCTGTCCGGTGCGGATGAGATGGTGGTTGTGGTCGAGCAGTGCGGCCACGACGACGCGCTCGCCGATCTTCGGGTTGGCCAGGCACCACATGATTGGCATCCCGTCGCCGGCGCAGACCAGGTAGAGCTTGAACCCCCAGAAGTAGCGCGAGTAGCTGGCGCAATATCCGTAGCCGGCGTGCCCGGCCAGCTCGGAGCGCTTGACCGTCTCCCGGGACGTGCCACACGGCACCGGCGTGGCGTCGGTCATCCACAGGTCGTCGAACCAGGACGGGCACGCCGCCGCCAACGCGAGGATCGCCCGGCACAGCAGCCCGTGCGCGTTCTTCAGCCGCTTGTGATAGCCCGCCTGCTGGGGCAGATTCGGGAACATCGCCCGCCACTGGGCGCTGCCGTGCAGATGCCGGATCCAGCGCCGCTCGGACCGAAACCCGAGCAGCACCTGCGCCACCGCCAGGGTGATCAGCTCGCTGTCGGACAGCTCCGGTCGCCGGCCACGACCACACCGCGGCGGCACCACATAGTCGTCGACGAACACGTACAGTGCGGTCAGGAGGGTGTCCAGTTCTCTTGTCACAAATTGATCTTGGGCACCCTCTCCCCATGCCCCGCGCAACGACACACCACACGACGTTCACGGAATCACTCATCTAGAGGACCTCTCAGCCGCTTACCTCTGCGGCGACTCGAGTAGCTCACAGCCGATTTCGCTGAGCAACCACGAAGACTCCCGAGACCGAAAATTGCCCAACCAACTCCATTTCGCGTCACGTTTGATGTCACGCGGTCGTGGGTGAGTCGGGCTTGGACGGCGCCGCGGGGTAGGCACATGCTCGCTGGTGCGCGCGCCCCAGCTGGTCGTCAGACCCGGCCGGCAGGTCATGCGGGTTGCGCGCCTCGTCGAGCTCGCGCACCCTACTCTTCCTCGTCGGGATCGTGCCATCGATGCACGTCATTCGGCGCGAGCGCGAGGCCGAGGCCGCGGTTGAGCAGGTCCGCGGCTTCCTCGACCGTGAAGCGCAGATTGTCCGCACGCACCTCGACCAGATCGCCGCGTACCCGCATCCGGCTCAAGGGAAGGGGCGGGTCCGATCGGGTGCTGACGATCAAATGCAACTGCGGCGGGCAACGGTCGAGCAGCGTCGCGATCGACTCGTGCACCTGCGGTTTGGTGACGAGGTGGTAGTCGTCGAGGACGATCACCACCTCACCCGGAGAAGCCGCGACCTCGTTGACGAACACGGGAAGCACGTCGCGCAGCACGTCGGAGCCCGCGGCGTCGAGGCGGCGCAGCGCCGCCGTGCCGAGTTGCTCGCCGGCGCGGCCGGCCGCGAGCAACAGGTAGCGCCAGAACCGCTTGACGTCGTCGTCGCCCGGATCGAGTGACACCCACCCGGTGGTGATGTCCTCTCGGCGCAGCCAACCGGAGACGCGCGTGCTCTTGCCCCACCCGGCGGGAGCGACGACGAGGGGTGAGCGGCAAGCCGAGGCCGTTGCGCAATCGCGCGTACAGCCGCGGGCGCGAGACCGGTTCGTGGCGTGGGCTCGGCGCGAACAGCTTTGTCGCAATTACGACCTCTTGCGTACCAGCCGTCATCTTGGCGCTCCCCCGTCGGACATCGGCCGGGTCTTCCGTGGACTGCTCTGACTGCTCGGACTGTAACGCCGCCGGGCCGAGCGATGACCAATCCGCGTGATCGATTCAGCGCCCGGTGAGGACGACGACGGCATCTCGGTCGTGAGCTGAGATGTCGGATCTGTGGACGCTCGGGGTACCTGTCGGGGAGAAGGTTGTCCGGACCGTCCTTGTCTACGGCGGTCTGGCGGTGCTGCTCCGGGTGGCCGGCAAGCGCAACCTCGCGCAGCTCAATTCCTTCGACCTCGTCGTCGTGTTGCTGCTCTTGAACGTCGTGCAGAACGCGATCACCGGACCGGACGACAGTCTGACCGGCGGACTGCTCGGCGCCGTCGTGCTGCTCGGCGTGAACTCCCTCGTCGTACGCGTCGTGAACCGCTCGGACCGGGCCGTGCGCGTGTTCGAGGGCGAGGACGTTCCGCTCGTCAAGGACGGGCGGTTCGTCGATCGCTCGTTGCGCAAGGAAGGCCTGCGCCGCGCCGACGTCGAGGCCGCGCTGCGCGCGCAGAACGCCGATGGCGCGGCCGACGTCGCCGAGGCGACGCTCAGCCCGGGCGGCAGCATCGTCGTCTGGCTGAAACCCGAGCAGATGAACGCGACTCGCGCTGACCTGGCCGCAGTCGGGGCACGCCTGGACGCCATCGAGCGTGCTCTCCTCGGTAATCATCTCGAGTCTCGGCGACTCGATTCGGTGTCGGACCGTCCACAGTGGACAGTCGGGTCGCCCCCGTGACGCCGCGACTGTTGAGAGGCTCTTCACGATCGAGGGTGTAGTTGGCGTGTGAAGGCTGGTGGTGCTACCAGCAACTGCGAGCCGCGTACGTGGCCACAAACCCGATCGAGGGCCGCAAGATCGCGGAGATGGTGCCGGCTGCGCATCATGCTCGTCGCCGACGGATCACGGCCCTACCGGAAGCGGCCGAACCGCTTAGAACGGCCCTCCCGTCTTACGGATCGCTCACCATCCGCAAGAGGACGGGCCTGCGCTGCCCCGGGCATGACAGCGTCGTCGTCATGAACGATCGACGAACGGCTCTGTTCTGTGACGCCGGTCTGGCCGAGCGGATTGAAGGGGTCGAACGCGAGCTCATCGAGGCCGCGGCGCGGGCCGCGCACGACCGCACGGCGAACGGGCGAGGCTTCCTCATCCCGGTGGCCGGAGGGCTGGCGAGCTTCGCCGACGACGACTCGCCGTACAACAAGGTCGTCGGGCTCGGCTTCGGCGGCGTGCCGAGCGCGGCCGAACTCGACGAGATCGAGCGCGCGTACGCCGCCTGCGTTGCTCCGGTGCAGGTCGAACTCCCGCACCTCGCCGATCCGGAGATCGGTCTGCAGCTGACGGCGCGTGGCTATCGGTTGGAGTCGTTCGAGAACGTGCTCGGTGTCGCCCTCGCAGACGGGTACGACGTCGTCGTTCCGGACGGTATCGAGATCCGGACCAGCGGCGACGACGAGTTCGAGTCCTGGCTGGAGGTGACGGCCGACGCTGTGGCGACCCCGGACACGCAGGGCGTCCCCTGGCGGGAGGAGTTCCCCCGCGACACCTACCTCGCGGCCGAACGCGACGCCGCGTCGACCGGCATCGCCCGCTACGCCGCCGTGCGCGAGGGCGTGATCGCCGGTGGGGCCGGGCTCCGGATCACCGACGCCGGCATCGCCCAGTTCGCCGGGGCGGCCACCGCTCCCGCCCACCGGCGCCGGGGCATCCAGTCCGCTCTGCTGTCGGTGCGCCTCGCCGACGCCGCCGCCGCCGGCTGCGACGTCGGCGTCATCACCACCCAACCGGGGTCGAAGTCGCAACAGAACGCGCAGCGCAGCGGCTTCGATGTCCTCTACACCCGCGCGGTCCTGGTGAAGCACCCCAAGGAGACCGCTGAATAAGGCGGTTTGGGCTTGGCCCGATCACTACTGGAGACCGGCGGCTTCAGACGCCAACTACACCGTCTTCTGCGATGAGCCTGTTAAGACTGTCGTAATCCAGCGATGGATGGGCCCGGCCGGCACAGGCGTTGCCCGACCATGAGCCCAGTCCCGAGCAATGACCCGGCCACCGAGACGGCTGCAGTCGATGTGCGTATCGCGCTTCATGCCGGTTCCCGGGAGGAGTTGCGGCCGCTGTTCGAGCTGGCCGAGGACTCCCCGGCCGAGCTCGACTCCTACCTCGATGCCGGTCGCGTCCTGGTCGCACTGCACGGTGCGGACGTGATCGGCCATCTGCAACTGGTCGACACGAACCGGCCGGGCGAGGTGGAACTGAAGAACATGGCTGTTCGGGAAGGCCTACAAGGCCAGGGGATCGGCCGCCAGTTAGTCCGGGCCGCGCTCGATCTGGTCACTGCCGAACGAGCGTCGACGCTGGTCGTCGCGACCGCCGCCGCCGACATCGGCAACCTGCGGTTCTACCAGCGGCAGGGGTTCCGGATGCTTGCCGTCGAGCGGGACGCCTTCACCCCTGCCTCCGGCTATGCGCCCGGCATCCGCATCGACGGCATCGACCTGCGCGACAGAGTCTGGCTGGACCATCAGCTCGAACCCGCAGCGGACCACTCAATGAAACGGCCGGACAACGTCGCGGCGCTTGCCTCGCACATTCGCATTGCGCGGCCGACCAGCCGGATCGACGATCTACTGGCGTTCTACTGTGACGGCCTTGGCCTGGAGAGAATCGACAGCTTTCAGCGGCACCGGGGATACAGCGGCGTGATGCTCGGACTGCCCGGCTCGCAGTTGCACATCGAGTTCACCACTCACGACGGCGACGCGGGCTACCCGGGCCTCGCGCCGACGAACGACAACCTACTCGTGTTCTATCTGCCCGGCCGGGACGCGGTGAATGTGGTTGCGGAAAGGCTCGTCGCGCTCGGCCATTCTGCCGTCGACCCGGAGAACCCGTACTGGCTCGACATCGACGCGTTGACGTTCGAAGACCCCGACGGCTGGCGCGTTGTGCTTGTGCCGTCGGCATATTCCTGACTCTGGCGCGAGTTCTTACCAACCGCGTAACGCACACCTCGAGCAGTAAGGGACTGCGGCTGCCCATCGGCTAACTGGTGTCAAGGCCCCGATCTTCTGCTTAGGAGTGTCATGAAGAAATCCACTCGGCTCGTCGGCGTCGGCGGCATAGCCGTCGCAGCGACGGCACTGCTCGCCGGGCAGGCGCAGGCATCACCCGACGACCATTCGGCTCCGGTGTTCGTACAGACCGACAATCTGGCGGGCAACACGGTTGTCGCCTACGACCGAGCCGGCGACGGCAGCCTGCATCAGGCCGGCGTCTTCCAGACCGGCGGCAAGGGCGGTGCGCTCAGTGGGGCGGTCGTCGACTTCCTTGCCTCCCAAGGCTCGCTCACCTACGACCAGGCGCACGGCCTGCTGTATGCGGTCAATGCGGGCAGCAACAGCGTGACGGTATTCGCCGTGCACGGCGACCGCCTCACCCGCCGCCAGGTGATCACCTCCGGCGGATCATTCCCCGTCAGCATCGCCGTGCGCGGTAACGCGGTCTACGTGCTCAACGCCCGCGACGGCGGGTCCGTGCAGGGCTACCTTCGCTTCGACGACCGGCTCGTGCTGGTGCCCTCATGGCACCGGGCCCTCGGGCTCGACCCGACGCAGACGCCTGAGTTCACGCACACGCCCGGCCAGGTCACGTTCACCCCGGACGGGCGCAAGCTGATCGTCACCACCAAGGCCAACGGCAACAACATCGACGTCTTCGCCGTGGACCGCTTCGGCGGCCTGTCGGCAAAGCAAGTGGTGAACGCCGATCCGGGCCAGGTGCCGTTCGCGGCCACCTTCGACGCGGGCGGTCACCTGGTTGTCTCCGAGGCTGCGAACGCAGTCGCGACCTTCACCCTGAACAACGACGGCACCCTCACCCTCGTCGACCGCGAGGCGACCGGGCAGGCCGCCACGTGCTGGATCGTGCGCAACGGATCGGACTTCTACGCCTCCAACGCCGGTAGCGGCAGCCTTTCCGCCTACCACGACGGCGGAAACGGCGCGTTGGCGGCGCTCGGCAACACCGCGACCGATGGCGGCACGGTCGATGCGGCCGTTTCCTCCGACGGCCGCTACCTCTATGCGCAAACCGGCGCCAACGGCATCGTCGACACGTTCCGCATCGGTAGCGACGGGTCGCTGTCGAAGGTCGGCGCGGTCACCGTCCCCGGCGCCGTGGGTGGTCAGGGCATCGTCGCCGGCTGACCGTTGCTCCTACTCCGGTCCGGCCCGCCGACAGCGTTGTCGACAGGCCGGACCGGTCTTGCTAGGCCATCCCGGCGGGATGAACGTCCGCCGGCCAGGAGGCCAGCAGTCGAAGGGATACAGCTGCCGGCGAATCGGGTGCGGCGCTGTACGTGACGAGGAACTGGTCCGAGTCATCGGGCAGCCGCAGTGCCTCGTAGGAAAGGTCCATCTCGCCCACGACCGGATGCAACAGCCGGGCCGTGGCGTGCCCCTTGTCGCGCACATGATGCTGTGCCCACAGGTCTCGAAACAGCTCACTGCGAGCGGAGAGCTCGACGACCAGCTCGGCCAGCACGGGATCGCCCGGGTTGTGGCCGGCGTCGACACGCAAGAATGCGACGAGGTCGCGCGCTTTCGCCGGCCAGTCGGCAAACAGAGACTGGGCCTGCTCGTCGCAGAACATCAGCCGGGCGAAGTTGCGTTGACGCGCCGGCATCGCGTCGAAATCGCCGATGAGCGCAGTACCGAGCCGGTTCCACGCGAGCACGTCGGTTCGCCGGCCGACCACGAACGCGGCCGCGTCGGTCATCGCCTCGAGCAGATGCCGGACAGCCGGGCGAACCGGCTGCGGTGGCGGCGAATGCCGTGGCCGACGATCCGGTCGGGCCACACGCGCCAGATGAGCGCGTTCCTGCTCGTCGAGGCGTAGCACCCGGGCCACCGCGTCGAGCACGGCGTCGGAGACGTTGTTGGTTCGGCCCTGTTCCAGGCGCACGTAGTAGTCGACGCTCACGCCGGCCAGCTGCGCAACCTCCTCGCGGCGCAGGCCGCGCACCCGGCGTCGCCCGCCGAAAGGAATGACACCGACGGCGTCGGGGCCCAGCCGGGCGCGACGGGAGCGCAGAAACTCCGACAGCTCCGTCCGACGGTCCATACCAGTCAGTCTCGCCGCCGCACGGATCCGTTACCTGGTTCTGCCAGACCTACGGTGAGCGGCGCACCCGGTCCGACAGAGACCTGCACAACGCCTGCCGTCGACTCGATGCTCAGACACGAACCGACCCCTATCCAGGAGCTCATCATGCAGATCAACGGCTGCGCCGCATTCGTGTCCGGCGCAAACCGCGGCCTGGGCACGGCGCTTGTCGAGGCGTTGCTCGATCGCGGCGCCGCCCGGGTGTACGCCGGCGCGCGGCGCATTGAGACCGTGCCGGACCTGGCCCGGCGCGACCCACGTGTCGTGCCGGTTCCGCTCGATATCACCGACGCGGAACAGGTCGACCAGGCGGCCAAACTGGCCACCGACGCAACGTTGCTCGTCAACAACGGCGGATCACTCGCGTTCGCCGACCCACTCACCGGCGATCTCGACGCAATCGAGTCAGACATGCGGACCAACTTCGTCGGCACCCTCTCCATGTCGCGGGCCTTCGCTCCCGTGCTCGAACGCAACGGGGGCGGAGCAATCGTCAACCTGCTCAGCCTCGTCGTGTTCGGCTCCGTACGACCGATCGGCGGCTACAGCGCCTCGAAGGCGGCTGCCGCGTCCATCACCCAGGCGTTGCGCGCCCAGCTCGCCGACAGAGGGATTGCCGTGCACGGTGTCTTCCCCGGCGCCATCGACACGGACATGATCCGCAACTTCCAGATACCGAAGAGCAGCGCACCCGACGTGGCCGCTGCGATCCTTGACGGCGTCGCGGCCGGGCAGAGCAACATCTTTCCCGATCCGATGTCGCAGTCGGGGTATCACGCCTGGCGCGAAGATCCAGAGGCCTTCGAGCGCCAGATGTCGTCGATCTAGGGTCACTGCGAGATCCATTCCTCGTAGCGGCCCACCGGCTCGAAGCTGAGCGACTCATAGAGAGGCTGTCCCATGCGTGTCGATTGCAGGGTCGCGGTGCGCGCACCCCGGCCCTGCGCATCGGCGAGCGCATGCTCCATGAGGGAACGGGCGAAGCCTCGTCGCCGCCACCCCGGCACTGTGCCGACGGCATAGATCCCGCAGTCGCTCCCGTGCACGAAACTCCAGGCGCCGGCAACTGCCAGATCGTCATGAACCATCACCCACGCCGACAGGCCCGGCACGTGGTCCGGAGGCCCGAGGTCAGCCGCGGTAATTGGTTCATAGGTGGCCCGACTGGACGTGGCGATCGACGTGCGAACAACGCCATCGTGGAAGCGCAGCCCCGGTGGTAGGGCCGTCTGCATGACGAGTGTTGTGGTGTCGCGCTTGAGATCGCCGACCTCTCGTACCGCGTCGGGCGCGTTCAGGTCGGTGACGCGGCTGGGCATCCACAACGCCCACACGTCGACTCCGGCGTCGGCGTAGACGCTCGTCAACTGCGAGGCGGCGGCTGTCCCATCATGCGCGTTCAGCAGGATGGCGTTGTTCAACGGCGTCCACGCGGGGAACACGGCGGCAGCAGTGACCGCGGAGGGAATCACTCTCGCGCCGGGCGAGACCTGCGCCAAAGCGCTCCAAGACGCGAGCAGCGTGTCCTGCCCCGGCAGGACGGTTGTCTTGATCGACATGCTGGGCACCTTCGTGCGTGCGGCGGCAGGAATCTCGCCCGCGCCGGGCATGGCGTCCAGACGGGCCAGTTACGCAATTGGTTCGGTCAGGTATCCGCTCCGGCGACTGACGGTGAGTGCGGTCGCTATATAGGCGTCCGGAGAATCTGCGGTCTTACCTACCGTGCGAGTCTCAGGTCGCGGCGCGCACCGCGGCCAGCAGACCATGGAAGTCCTCGCTGCAGGGCCCGCAGGCCGCAAAGTGGGCCGCCATACCCGGCAAGCGTTCTTCGGCGTCGGCGCCGCCGGCGATCATCTCGACATAGACGTGCAGGATCTCCATCGCCTGCTGGCATCCGACATCCCGCGGATCGGTCTGCAGGAATCGGTCAAGCACGATCCACTCACTCATGCGCGTGCCTTACGTCGTTACTGCCCAGATAACCTTTTGCGACAAGCGCCGCCCGCAACTTACGTCTGGCGTCAAACATCATCTTGTAGACCGCGTTGCGGTTGGTGTTGAGCTCGAGGATCAGCGCATCTAACGGGACGTCGTTGACGACCAGCGCGACAAACACCCTGCGCTGACGTTCGGTCAGCTCCTCCTCCACCGCGCTGCGCAGCGCAGCCGCCAGGTCGCGCCCCTCGGCCTCCTGAGGCGGATGAAGGCCGAACCGGTCAGGTAAGCGATCCCAGTCCTCGGCATCGAAGGAGACGCCGCGTTCACGCCAGAAGTGCCGGCCGATCTTCGCGGACACTTCCAGAATCACGAACTTGTACGCCCATGTCGTGAATCGGCTTTCCCCGCGGAATGTGGATAGCTTGCTGGTAATCGCCATCATCGCGTCAGCGGCCGCCTGGAAAGCAAGGTCGTCTAGTTCCGGCCCGGAGACCCGCAGCGATGCATTGCGGCGCCGGGTTTCGCTTCGTGCGATGCGCAACAGCATTTCGTGCAACCGAGCGTGAGCCGTGTCCCGCTCGCGGCTGCTGGCGTGGTTCAGCGCGTGCAGCCACGCCTGCGACTCGGCATCGAGGACGTTGTCGCCCGTGATGCCCGCCGTGCTGTGCGTCTCAGCGGCCACCCAATCGATCCTTCGCTTCGAGGTCTGCTCGCCGAGGTAAGACCTTCAGCGCGCACTGGCACTAAACAACGCCAGTCCAGCTTCCAATAATTTCTGATCCAAGGAGAATCGAATTCCATGCTCAAGCCAGGGGACTCCTTTCCTTCCCTGTCCGTTGATGTCGTCGGCGGAGACATCGTGCGACTACCTGATGTGCTCGCCGGCAGCTTCGGGGTCGTGCTCATCTACCGCGGCTCGTGGTGTCCGTACTGCAACGCCCAACTGCGCGCCTTCCAGCGGGCGGACAGGCTTGCCGAGACCGGCGTCAAGGTCATCGCGCTGTCGGTCGACGACGCAGCTACGACGCAGGACCTGATCGCGAAGCACGGCCTGACATTTCCGGTGGGACACAGCATTGACGCCAGGCACGTCGCCGATTTGACCGGGGCGTTCGTCAACGCAGAGCCCGAATATCTGCAGTCGACGGGCTTTGTACTCGACCCGTACGGAGCGGTGCTTGTCAGCGTCTATTCCAGTGGCGCGATTGGGCGACTGGTGCCTGAGGACGTCCTGGGATTCGTTGCCTATCTGCGCGAAAACACCCCGGCTGCCTGATGGCCCAATCCCAGTTGGACGGCCCGTCCGTCACGATTCACGTGCGCCAGGTGCGCCCGCGCCTTGCCCTCGTGCTCGTGTCACTGGCCGCCGTGCTGGCCAACGCGAGCTGGTTCAGTGCGACCGCTGTCGTTCCCGCCCTGGAACGACAGTGGCACCTCTCCTCGGCCGGAGCAGCATGGCTAGTGATCGTCGTACAGATCGGATTCGTTACCGGCAGCGTCGGTGCGGCCTTGTTGAACATGCCCGACCGTCTCGAATCCCGTTGGCTCATCGCGGGATCCGCGGTCGCGGCCGGGATCGCCAACTTGGCAATGCTCACGGCCCATGGCCTCGCAATCGCATTGCCGGCGCGCCTCCTCGTCGGTGTCGCGCTCGCCGGCGTGTACGCACCCGGAGTGAGACTGGTCGCCACCTACTTCGCCCACGGCCGCGGCATGGCAACTGGCGTGGTCGTCGGCGCGCTGACGCTCGGCTCCGCGACACCGAACCTCGTCCGCGGGGTCGGGGACCTTCCATGGCAGGTCACGATCATCGCGACCTCATGCCTGGCCCTGGTGGCAGCGCTGGTGATCAGCCCGGTGCGGACCGGTCCGGGTGCAATCGCGTCGCCGCCACTGGACATCGCTGCCGCGGCGCGGGCACTTGCCCGCGAACGTCCGCTGCGGTTGGTCACGATGGGCTACCTCGGTCACATGTGGGAGCTGTACGCGTTGTGGGCCTGGATGGCGTCATTCTTCGTCGCGGCGAGGCGTGCCGCGACCGGCGCCGCTCCCGGCGTCACGGAGACCGGAGTGACCGTGTTCGCCGCAGTCGGAGTGGCCGGACTCGCCGGGGCGATTCTCGCCGGACGCCTCGCCGATCGGATCGGGCGCACCATCACCACAAGCGGGGCCATGATCCTGAGCGCGGCCTGCTGCCTGGCCAGCCCCATCGCTTTCGCCTCATCCCACGTTGTTCTGGTGGGCCTGCTCGTGATCTGGGGCATGACGGTGATCGCCGACTCAGCGCAGTTCTCAGCCGCGGTGACCGAACTGGCCGAGCCGCGCTACTCCGGCTCGATCCTCGCCCTGCAACTCGCACTCGGCTTCGCGCTCACGGCCCTAAGCATTCGATTGGTGCCCGTCGTCGCCGACGGCCTCGGCTGGCACTTTGCTCTGCTCCCACTCGCAGTTGGCCCGCTGCTGGGCGCCGTCGCCATGCTCCGATTGCGCGCCATACCGGCCGCTTACCGTCTTGCCGGCGGCCACAGATGAACGGGCAAGCCAGCATGAAAGGCCGATTGACGATTCGGCCGGCCGATGTCCGCGATGTCGCCGAGATCGTTCGCTTGTCGAGAGCGACGGGCCAGACGGACGCCGATTCAGGTGCCGATCAGGAGTACGTCGACTTTCTGTTGCGGACAGCGACCGTCAAGGTCGTCGTGGACGCGCGCAGCATCACCGCCTGGGGTGCCGTTCGTCGCGGCGCACTGGGCGCGCTGCTGACCGATCTGTTCGTGCACCCGGATCAGCACGGCCTCGGCATGGGCGGCGCGCTCTTGCGAGCGCTGTGGCCGGACCACACGGCACCAAAGCGGTTCACGTTCAGTTCGCAACACGCGAGCGCGCTCCCGCTGTACGCCCGCGCCGGCTTGAAGCCGTCATGGCCACTGCTCTACCTCAGCGGGCGACGGGCCTGGCTGCCCTCCTCGACGTTGCACGTCGAACGCGCCGATGCGGCCGGCGCCGCCGACTCCCAACTCGCAACCGGAAACCGCTCTGCGGACTATGCATTCTGGACCCGTGCTCCGTCGGACCAGCCGTTAGTCGTGCGTGACGGTCAGCGCATCGTCGCGGCCGCGGTAGTGCGCGGCGGCAACCTCGTCCACCTCACCTGCGCAGAAGCCGATACTGCCTCCGCATTGACGACCGCACTGCGTGCCGCCGAGGCGGACGACCTCACGGTATGCCTGCCCGGTCCCCACCCGAGCGTGATATCCCTGCTGCGAGCCGGATTCCGCGTCGTCGACTACGACCTGGCCATGAGCACGCCCAACCTCACCCTGCCGGTCGCCTGGGCTTACTCACCAGGACTCGGATAAGCCGTTGCGTCGGAGGAATCCGTTCACGCCAACCAACGGACCCTTATCGGTACTCGGGGTTCTCGTAGTCGAAGCGGCAACCAGCGTCCCATTCCGAGCGCTGATTTCCGTACGCCGGGATGCCGCCCGCGTCCTTGAGGATGCGCGCCATGTGGATCAGGTTCCACGTCATGAATGTCGTGTTGCGGTTGGTGAAGTCGTTCTCCGGGCCGCCTGAGCCAGGGTCGAGGTATGACGGTCCGGGCCCGGCCTCGCCGATCCACCCGGCGTCGGCCTGCGGCGGGATCGTGTAACCGATGTGTTGCAGCGTGTAGAGCACGTTCATCGCACAGTGCTTGATGCCGTCCTCGTTACCGGTGATGAAACAGCCGGCTACCCGCCCGTAGTAGAGGTATTGGCCCGCCTCGTTGAGCAGATGCGATCCGCCGTAGAGGCGTTCGTGCACCTTCTTCATGACCGAACTGTTGTCGCCCAGCCAGATCGGTCCGGCGAGAACGAGAATGTCGGCCGCGAGCACCGTCTCGAAGATCGCCGGCCAGTCGTCGGTGGCCGCTCCGTGCTCGCGCATGTCCGGCCACACACCGGTCGCGATGTCGTGGTCGACCGCGCGGACGATGTCGACCTGGACGCCGTTGTCCCGCATGATGTGCGCACTCGCATCGACGAGCCCCTGCGTGTGGCTACGCTCGGGTGAGGGCTTGAGCGTGCAGTTGATGAACAGCGCTTTGAGGTCGTCATAGGCGGGTCGCGTCGCGGTCATTGTGATCCCATCGAAGATGTCAGAGGAGCTGAGCGTCCTGCTGCACGCACAGCAGAGCAGGACCGTCGGCGGCGAACAGCCGAGCGAACGCATCGTCGAGTTCGTCTCGCCGCGCGACACCGATCCCGGTCGCGCCGCAGAGCTCTGCGTACGCAGCCCAATCAGGGTTGTGCAGCGAGGTGTGCCAGACCGGTACACCCGCCGCCAGTTGTTCCTTGCTGATCTTGCCGAGCGAACCGTTGTCCAGCAGCAGGTGCTTGATGGGGATCCCGTACTTCACTGCAGTGAGCAACTCGGCGCTGTACTGCCCGAAGCCGCCGTCGCCCGTGACAGCGAGGATCGAACGCCCGGGCGCCGCCGCCCAAGCGCCCAACGCCGCCGGGTAGCCGAAGCCGATCGAGCCGAGGTAGCCCGACATCAACACGGGCTGGCCCGCCGATTCCAGGTAACGGCCAAGGGAATACGCATGGTTGCCTACATCCACCGCAACGACGGCATCATCGGGCAGGTGGCGGGCGAGAGCGTCGAACACCGCCGCGGCAGAGACACCGGCGCCCCGGTCGTCGGCCACCCTGCGCGCCTTCTCCGCTCGCCAGATCGACCACCGTGCGGCGACGTCGGCGGTCTGGTCCTCGGCCCGCGCATCCGTGACCCGGGCATCGAGTGCGGTGACGGTGAGCGCCGCATCGCCGAGCAGGTGCTCGGTCACCGCGTCGAAGCGCCCGATGGCGGTGTGCGCGTCGTCGATCTGGACGATCGGCTTGTACGCCGCGATGCCAGTGTGGTTGGAGAACGACGCTCCTACGACGATGAGCAGGTCAGCCTCGTTCATCAGCCAGCTCGCGACCGGTGTGCCACTGCGCCCGAGCACCCCGGCCCCGAGCGGATGGGTATCCGGTATCAGGCCCTTGGCCTTGAACGTCGTCAGGACAGGCGCGCCGAGGCGCTCAGCCATGTTCTGGATCTGCTCACGTGCCGCACGAGCGCCGTGGCCGACGATGAAAACCGGACGGCGGGCATCACGCACGAGCGCCGCGGCGCGTGTCAATGCGCGCTCGTCCGGAAGGATCTGCCGGGCCGTCAGTCGCCCCGCCGGCGCCGCAGGCGCTTGGCCGGACGGCAGCACCTGCACCTCGTCCGGCAACACGAGATGGGCCACCCCACGCCCGTCAATAGCCCGCTTGACCGCAAGCGCCGCAAGCTCGGCATGATCGCTGCCGGCGAGCACGACCTGCGAGGACACGGCGACGTCGGCGAACACACTGGACAGGTCGAGATCCTGGAACGCTCCACGGCCACGGACCGATGAGGGCACCTGCCCCGACACGGCGACGACCGGCGAACCGTCCAGCTTCGCGTCGTAGAGGCCGGTGAGCAGGTTCGTCGAACCGGGCCCGGCGATCGCGAAGCACATTGCCGGGCGTCCGGTCAGCTTCCCGTACGCGCTCGCCGCGAACGCCGCAGCGCCCTCGTGGCGAATACCGATATAGGTGAGCTCCCCGCGCTCCTCGGCCTTGCGCAGCGCATCGGCGAAACCGAGATTCGAGTGTCCGACCATGCCGAAGACATGCGTGATCCCGAACGCTACAAGGGTTTCGACCAGCACATCGGCGACGGTGCGGACCGGGCTAGGCAGGTCGGGCAGTTCGACGTAAACGCCGTCCGAACGCTCCTCGACAGCAAAGCTCGCCACCGAGTCGCTGAACCCACCCGGCGGCTCTCCGCTGATCGGGTCGTAGTCATAGCCGTGCCACGGGCATCGGAGCAGGCCCTTCTCGATGGATCCCTCGCCGAGCGGGCCACCTTGGTGCGGACAGTGATTCTCCAGCGCCCCGAGACGCTCACCGCAGCGCGCGAGGGCCAGCGCGTGCCCGTCGACCTCGACGGAGTTGACTCGCCCTTCATCGGGCACACCGTTGTTCGCAACTCGGTGCCACCGTGCCACCATCGCCCCTCCCAGACGCTCTGCCGCCTCCTGAAGAGTGCAGGGACGGTGAGCAAACGTTACGGCGAATGGTCAACTCTGCCGACGCGACATGCGGCCAGTCGGCCAGGCGACGCAAGCCGCTTTGCCGTCGTTTGCCCACAATGCAGTCGCGTTCCGGCACATCGACCTCTGAGGCACATGTATGAGGTGGATCAACGTCATGCGATCGCGAGGTTGATCCATGGGCAAGCGCTACGTCGCCCGAACGATCGTGGCCGCTCCGTGTGCACCGTGCCTGCCCGCGAACGTCCATGGCTGAAGATGAGGCAGTTGCCTCATGTCACGGGCGTCCCGGCGCGCCTAGCGTGCCGCGAACGGGATGGAAATGCGTCCCGGTGATATGAGGAGGCCGCCATGCCGAACGCGTCACGCAGCAAGGCCGAGTTCGTCGACCATGGGATCGTCGAGGTCGGCTCGATGGAGGTCGACGGATATACCGTCGATTTCCTGACCATCAAAGAACCGGTCGACATGGCGCGGATGCTCAAGGGGCTGCCCGACGACGCCTGCCAGTGCCCGCACTGGGGAGTCATCACCACCGGCGGGATGACCGTCCACTACACCGACGGTCGCGACGACCGCGTCGCGGCGGGCGATGCGTTCTACATGCCGCCAGGGCACGTCCCGACCTACGAGGTCGGAACCCAGCTGACCCAGTTCAGCCCTACGGAACAGCTGAAAGCCACAGACGAGGCCATCATGCGCAATCTGCAGGGGCTTCAGGCGACGTGACCGGCCCGCCCGGCGTAGCGTCTGCCCATTGGACGTGGGTACATGCTGGGCTGGAGGTGGCGGCCGGTGGCGCACGGTCCGGCTGGTGCTGCCATCACCGGCGAGGTGCGACTCGCTGAACTGGTCGCCGCGCTCTCGCTCGGGGTCGACCTCGGTTTCGGTCAGCCGATGGAACACGTGCTGCGCCAGTGCGTGATCTCGCTTCGACTGGCCGAACTTCTCGGCATGGACGATCCGGATCGGTTGGTCGTCTACTACAGTGCGCTGCTCGTCAACGTCGGCTGCCACTCCGATGCCCACGAGCAGGCGAAGTGGTTCGGCGACGACATCGCATTGAAGTCGTCGAAGTACACCTACGACATGCGCAGCATTCGCGGTGCGGCCGCGAGCCTGCGACTGATCGGTTCGGGGAATCCGCCGCTGCACCGCTTTCGCGTCGGGCTGGAGTTCGCGATGCGCGGGCACCGTGACACGGACGCGATGATCCATACGCATTCAGAGATTGCGCAGTCGTTGGCGAGTCAACTCGGCCTCGATGAGGCCGTGCGTGCAGCTGTTGGGGCATCCTACGAACGATGGGACGGCAAGGGCTGGCCGGGCGACCTCGCCGGTGCACAGATCCCACTGGCGGCACGCATAACCCAGCTCGCCGAGTACATCGAGGTGGCGCACCGGGTAGGTGGCGTGGGTGCGGCCGCGGCGCTGGCGCGCAAGCGCAGCGGATCGCAGTTCGACCCCGACTTGGCGACGCTGCTGTGTGCACACGCCGATGAACTGCTGTCCAACCTGGATGCGACTCGGACGTGGCAGGCCGTCATTGAGGCTGAACCTGCTCTCGGCGCACGCCTTGTCGGCGACGACATCGACGCAGCGCTGCTGGCCATCGCTGATTTCGTCGACCTGAAGTCGCCCTACATGCTGGGCCATGCCCGTGCGGTCGCCGGGCTCGCGGCCGGCGCCGCGACACAGCTCGGGCTGCGCGACGCTGAGGTGAGCACGCTGCGCCGCGCGGGCCTCGTGCATGCCCTCGGCCGGCTCGGGGTGTCGAATTCGATCTGGGACAAGCCCGGGCCGCTCGGCGCCGGGGAGTGGGAGCGCGTCCGCATGTACCCGTACATGACCGAGCGGATGCTGCGCCAGTCCGCAGCGCTCGCGCCGCTGGGCGAAGTCGCCGTGCAGCACCGGGAACGGCTCGACGGCTCGGGCTATCCGCGGGGACTGGCCGGCGCGGCGATCTCGCGGCCCGCTCGGATCCTCGCCGCAGCCGACGCGTACCAGTCGATGCGCGAGCCCCGCCCACATCGCGAGGCACGCTCCGCCGAGGATGCCGCGGCGCAGTTGCGCGACGAGGTCCGTGCTGGGCGCCTGGACGGGCCTGCCGTCGAAGTGGTGTTGGCCGCAGCCGGGCACCGCACACCACGTCGCCGCGAAGGACCCGCCGGGCTCACAGAACGGGAAGTGGACGTGCTCCAGCTCCTCGCGCGCGGCCTGTCAAGCAAGCAGATCGCAGCCCGTCTCGTCATAGCTCCAAAGACCGCCCGCAACCACACCGAACACATCTACGCCAAGATCGGCACCTCCAACCGAGCCAGCGCGAGCCTCTTCGCGATGCAACATGGCCTCCTCGCCGTCGACTGACAGCGGTAGGCGCCAATACGCACCAGCGCACGCCGATCGTGACGGGCTGATGAATGGCGGCTCGTCCGTCGGTGCCGTCTACGCAATTCCAAATGACTAGCCCAATCCAGTCCAAGAACCCGCGGAAGGGCGATGCTAGGGAGGTTACGGAACACCCGGGCCGAGCTATAGGGCCTGGGATTACTGGCCTGGAAGGGGCTCCCCCGACGGGACTCGAACCAGTAACCTGCCGGTTAACAGCCGGACGCTCAACCTCGACCGCCGTGTCTAGCGCCGCGTGAAGGGGCACGAAGCGTGTCCACAGCGACTAATGGGCCTGACGGCGACGGCAGTTGGATGACAGAGCGATTGACAGTCTGTCCACAGTGGACAGTCAGGTCGGCTCAGCGGCGTAGCGATGGACAGCCAGGCCGGCCAACACGATCGCAAGGTGCGAGATCTATCTGAGGCCCGCGGCTTGAGTTCCCGGTTCCGTACGGCGTTCGGGACGCAGCCGACGCAGGTCGACAAGCTCGAGCCCGAGATTCTGCACCCGAGCGAGCACACCGTAGACCGCCGGCTGGTCGGCCAAATCCCCCGTCAACGTCGTCCGTCCATCCCTGACAGAGACAACGAGGTCATCGAAAATAGCGCGCAGCGCTGGGCCGCCGGCCTCACCTCTGACGACAATCTCGTACACCATGACGGATCTCAGCTCCTCCGTGCGCAAGCAGCGCTACACATGACCTCAATCGATCACCCGGCTGAATACCTCACCCGATCGCGGGTGAACTTCGGTCCATGCGTACTGCCGCAAACGACGCAGCCCGCTGAACACGCCCGGTCGAAACGTTGAGGTGCGATGGCGTTCGGGCGTCATGTAGGTCGGCCCGCCGAGCCAGTGAGGTGGGCGGTGGGCAGGTGTCAGCTGAGAAACGACTACGAGTGTGACGAGGGGCGAACGGCACCCGTGCGGTAACCGTTGTCGAGATCAACGGGCACGCCGCATCACCGGCGGGTGCCACGACGGTCGGTGAAGCGCCGGTCCACACCCGTGCCGACGCTGCCGCGCTTCGCTCTTCGCTTGCGAAGTCAGGCCGCGTCGGGGGAAGGAATTGAGCTCATGACAGGTCGTAGACCGGGCGGGCGGCGCGAGGCGGCCGAGGAGGACGCCATCCGCAGGATTGTCGTGAGGTTGGCGGATCAGTTTCCTGAGCTGTCCAGTATGGAAATTGAGCAGGCCGTGTCGGGCAGCTACGACACGTTCGATGACAGCGCGGTCCGTGACTTCATCCCCGTGCTGGTGGAGCGGGCCACCCGCCGACAACTGACCGACCCGAACAACCATCGCCGCCATCGCGCCTAGTGGTGCAACTCAGGCGTCACTGCGGCCCGAAACCGCCGCATGCCACGGTTCGGTCAGCCGCGTATCGACGGCGCCGGCCGTCAACACCAGCGACATGCGACACGGGAACGGGACGGCCGGCTCCCTGGATCGCACGCTCCTGGGCGGACGACCAGTGACCTCCATCCCGCCGGACGGTGCGACATCAACACCGATGAGCGGTGTTCGCGTGCGGTGTGCCTGCGGGCATCGGTCGATCGCCATGCGGCGGTCCCCGGTCAAGCCCGCGACGCCTACGAGCTGTACCCGGCGTGCTGCGGCAGCGGCTCAGCAGCGATCGGCTCGGGGCGAGACCACCGGCGCGTTTCTACACGGTCGGCTCCGAGTCGCTTCGAGCGTGCGTCTCAAGGCGGGCTGAAGAACGCCAGCACGAATGCGATGGCGGCCAACATCACCGTGCCTGCGGTCATCAACCAGAGGACTCTCCGCCCCGCTGGCGCGTAGTCCTCCCGGTCCAGACCCGAGATGGCAACGGCTACCAGGGCGACCGCCCAAACGATCGCTGCGGCGGCGACGAGGAACAGGGCGACGAGCTGTCCCCCGCTGCTGAGAGGCCACACGTAGCGAATAAGCACACCGATGCACACAACGGCGGCCAGCCCCGAGCGGTCCCACGCCAGGACCGTGCGCTCGCGGGCCAATCCTTCGCCCGACGACTTCCGGAAGTCGGTCATCGGGTCTCACCCGTGGCCGAAGGCTGCGACCACAACCGCGAGCACGCCGACGGCAGCAATCCCCGCGGCTAAGATCAACGGCATCGTCTGCCGCGGCAGCGGCTCGCCTCGGCGCATGGCCCGCTCGTTGGCCCGCCAACTTCGGAGACTCTGCACTGCCACGACGGCGCCGAGCGCGATCAGAGGCAGGCCCAACAGGCGTCGGCCCCATTCCAGCTGCAGCCTCGGCAATAGCTGGGTAGCGGCAACTCCGGTCGCGATAAGTGCCAGCGCCGTGCGATTCCAGGCCAGGAAGGTCCGCTCGTTGGCGTAGGTGAAGCGAACATCGGGCTCCTTGTCCGGCGACGTCTCGGGGACTTCCGTCATCGAAGCGCGCCCCGCCGATTTCGGCGGGCGTTGATCGCTGCCCGACCGCGGGTCACACGCCACCGTTCAACACCACCGACACCCACCACGGCACGACGATTTGCCAAAGATCGCCCTGCCTCCTGGCCGCCGCTATGAGGCTTGCCCGCCCCGCCCCATTTTCGAGCTCGGCGTTGCACACGGCAGCGCCGCCCCTTGGCCGCAGACGATCCCGCTTGTCCCATGCACTCCAAATCTGACTCCTTATGCGCCGTCAAGATCTCCAGATTGCCCCGCGCTGACGAAAGGCAACCAAATCAAATCGGCGGACACGATGACCGGCGAGCCGCGGCTGTCGGCGCGGCCTGGTGCGCCACGTCGGGCCCGGCTTGCCGAGCTGATTGCGAGGCAGCGTGTGACCTAAGCCTGCAGTTACTCGGCTATCGGACGTCGGCGTCACAAATCGCACGGCCGTTGCTCGGTGGGGGCGGTCCCTCATGGGTGGTCGCTGCGGCGTCAGCGGAGAGCCGCTTGCGGAACCACAGGGCCGCGGTGCCGAGCGGATAGTCCTCGACTCGACCGATGAGTTCGTAGCCGCGCCGTTCGTAGAAGCCCGGTGCCTGGAGCTCGTAGGTGAACAGCACGACCTGCCGGCAGCCCCGCGCCAGCGCGGCAGCCTCCGCGGCGGCGAGCAGCCGACTGCCAAGGCCCTGCCCGCGCAGGCTGGGCTCCACCCACAGGCTCTCCAGCTCGCAGCAGCCGCCCCACGTCCAGCCGTAGATGCCGGCACGGACTGTGTCGCCGTCGCGTGCGAGGACGGCGAGTTCGACGTCGGCGCCATGTCCTGTCGCGGCGACCGTCTCGCGACGAACCCGGGCCTCGAGCTGGGCTGCAACGAGCGGGTCCGGGTTGTCCTCGACGCAAAGATCCATTGAGACGACCCCAGGCTCAGTCCGGGACGATGAGCGGCTCCATGAGCGCCATGTCGTCGAAGTAGGAGCGAAACGCGCGGATCTTGTCGCCGCGGAATTCGGCGAACGTCGCTCCACCGACATGGACGTGGCGCCCGGTGGCCTCCACCGTCAGCTCATCGTCGACAACGAGGGGCCCGGTGTGGTCGGCGTCGAGGCGCCATTCGGCGATCACCTTGTTGCCCCCTACGTTGAGGCTGCGGATCGCCAGGTTGACGTTCGACAGTGCCTCGTCTCGGCCTTCCAATGCCTCGGACAGCTCGGCGATCGACGACACATTCAGCGCGGGCGACCAAGCGAATACGTCGTCGGTGAACAGGGTGCTCGGGTCTTCGTTGCCCACGCCGACCGTGGTCTCGAGCGCGCGAACGAACACACTGGGACGGGAATCAGACATGATGCTCCTTAGTCTCTCGACGCTGGATCGCAGGCCACAGCCGGCCGTCAGGCGAGCAGCTTCGCCTTGGCCGAAGTGAACTCCTCGTCCGTCAGCGCACCCGACTTGTGCAGGTCAGCGAGCTTCTGGATCTGGTCGAGGTCGGCGGCGTCCGGGCCGGCGTCAGCGGGCGGCGCCGGTGCATACTCCGTGGCCTGGTCGGCGTCCTGCGGCTGGTCCGACTGCTGAGCCTGGTCCTCCTCCTCCGCTCGCCGTCCGTGCTTCTTGCCCTCGTGGTATGCGACGGCCCCGGCCGCCGCTCCTCCGACGATGAGTCGACGCCGCATGCGGCGACGCATGATCCCCATGGAACCCCCTAGTCGTTCTCAATGCGGCCGACTTAGAACGCCCGCATCCCCGACACGCCTGTCGGACAACTGCAACATACGAAGGGCGTCAGCCCTGGTCATCCCCCAGGCGGGGTGACCGATTCATTGGCTGAAAACAGGCTCGCTGAGCAAGATCTGACCGTTGGGTGTCTATCGGCTGTTGTGATCGCGCGCCGTGCAGATTCGCCTGGACAAACGTCCCGAACGTTTGCGGCGGCAAGTTGGCGACCCTTCCGCATACTCCTCGGCGGGTGATGACGCCGCGCGCTCCTGGGCCGATCGTTGTGACGATCACGGACGCGTGCGTCATCAATGGGTCCGAGCTTCTCATCGTGGGTTGCTTGCAGGCTGACCCGGCGCCGATGGGGTGCGGGACAACAGGGAGAACCGATGAGTGAGCCTGACCGAACGAAGCTTCCGATTCGCCGGCCGACCTTTCAGGGCGTGAGCAACAAGACCCTGGCCGGTTCGGAGCCGGACTGGAACCTGATCGGGCACGTCGAACCGCCGGAGGGCTCCCCGAATGTGCTGCTGGTACTGATCGACGATGCCGGCTTTGGCAATGCGGGCACGTTCGGTGGGCCGATCGACACCCCGAACTACTCGCGGATGGCTGCGGAGGGGTTGCGGTACAACCGGTTCCATGTCACTGCGCTGTGCTCGCCGACGCGGGCGGCGTTGCTGACGGGGCGGAACAACCACGCGGTCGGTTTCGGGTCGGTCGGTGAGTTCTCCAGCGGCTTCCCGGGCTATACGGCGATGGTTCCGCGCGATTGCACGCCGTGGCCGCGGATCCTGGCGGAGAACGGCTACAGCACCGCGGCCTTCGGCAAGTGGCATCTGACTCCCGACGGCCAGCAGGGCCCGGCCGGGCCGTTCGGACGGTGGCCGAACGGGTGGGGCTTCGACTACTTCTACGGCTTCCTCGGTGGCGACGCCGGGCAGTGGGATCCCTGCCTCGCCGAGAACCAGAAGATCATCGGCACCCCGGAGGCCTTCTACGACAAGGAGAATCCCTACTACCTACCCGACGCCATGGCCGACAAGACCATCGAGTGGCTACACGGGGTCCGGGCGCAAGACGCCGGCAAGCCCTTCTTCGTCTACTTCTCCACCGGGTGCAGCCACGCCCCGCACCATGTCGCGCCCCAATGGGCAGACAAGTACAAGGGCAAGTTCGACCAGGGCTGGGATGCTCTTCGCGAGCAGATCTTCGCCCGCCAGAAGGAACTGGGCGTCATCCCCGCAGACGCGCAGCTGACCGAGCGCGACGACGCGTTCCCCGCGTGGGACGACGTCCCCGACCGGCTCAAGGCCTACTACGCGCGGCAGATGGAGGTCTACGCCGGCTACTCGGAGAACGCCGACTACAACGTCGGCCGGGTGATCGACGCGATCGCCGAGCTCGGCGAACTCGACAACACGTTGATCATCTGGATCTGGGGTGACAACGGCGCCAGCATGGAGGGCACGATCACCGGCTCGTTCAACGAGATGACGATGCAGAACGGCATCCCGCTCACCGACGAGATGCAGCTCCAGCTTGCCGAGCGATACGGGGGCATCGAGGCCTGGGGTGCCCAGATCATGGATCCGCACTATTCCGCCGCATGGGCGTGGGCCGGCAACACACCGTTCAAGTGGGGCAAGCAGGTGGGTTCGCACCTCGGCGGCACACGCAACCCGATGGTCGCCCACTGGCCGGCACGCATCACCGACGCGGGCGCGCTGCGCTCGCACTTCACCCACGCCATCGACGTCGGGCCGACGATCCTCGACATCCTCAACATCCCGGCCCCGTCCCACGTCGACGGAATCGAGCAAGAACCCTTCCACGGCGTGACCTTCGCGGACTCACTGTCCGACGCAACCGCACCCGAACACCACACCCAGCAGTACTTCGAGACCATCGGCAACCGCGCCATGTACAAGGACGGCTGGTGGCTGGCCATGAAGACCGAGCGCATCCCGTGGGTGGTGACACCTGATGCGCTGCGGCCCTACGCACCCGGCGTGTGGGACCCGGACGCCGGCCCCGCCGAGCTGTACTACCTGCCCGATGACTTCACCCAGGCCAACGACGTCGCCGCCGAGCACCCCGACAAGGTGCAGGAACTCAAGGACCTGTTCTGGGAGGAGGCCGAAAAGTACAAGGTGCTCCCCCTGCTCGCCACCCTGTCCGCGTTCTTCGGCATCCTCCCGCCGCTACCCGACGCGGTCCCGATCGAGTTCCGCGGCGATGTCCAGAACGTCATGTCCGGGATGATCCCCCGCATCTACAACCACTCCTACACAATCAGCGCCGACCTGATCGTCCCAGCCGCCGGGGCCGAAGGCGTCATCGTGGCCGAGGCCGACCACCTGGGCGGGTTCACGCTGTTCGTCCAGGACGGCAAGCTCACCCACACCTACTCGATGATGGGCGTGTTCATCTACCGGCAGCAGGCCGAGGAGCGGCTGCCGACCGGCGAGGTCAACGTGCGCATGGACTTCGCCGCCGACGGGGCCAAGCCCGCCACCGGCGGCGAGGTGACCCTGTACATCAACGACAGGCCCGTCGGCAAAGGCCGCATGGACCACACCGTCCCGATCCGCTTCTCCGCCTACGCGGGCATGGACATCGGCCGTGACAACGGCGGGGTCGTCGACCTGAGCTACGAGGACAGGAAGCCCTTCGCCTTCACCGGCACCATCAAAAAGGTGGTGTTCGACGTCAAGGCGCATCCGTCATCCGAGGACGAACACGCCCTGCACGCCGCCGCCCACCACGGCCACGCCGGGCACGGACTCTCGCAATAAAACACGCCCGCAACCCCGCAGGAGCAACCGATGAAAATCGATGACGAAACGACCGACGTGCTGATCGGCGGCTACCTGTCCGCCGACGCCGCCAAGGACGACTACGAAGCGGCCCTGGCCAGCGGCGGCTACCTGCACGGCGCGGTAGTCGTCAGCAAAGACCTCAAGGGCGAGCTGTCCGTCGAACAGACCGACCACATGGTCCGCGAAGGCGCAGCCGGCCTGGGCGCCGTCGGACTCGCCGTCGGACTGTTCGCACCACCACTGCTAGCCGCTACCGCCATCGGCGCAGCAATCGGTGCCGGAGCCGGCAAACTGCTACACCACAAGACCGCCAACAAACTCGAAGAGCAAGCCGGCGCCACCATCCCAGTCGGTGGCTCCGGCCTGATCCTCGCCTACCCCCACTCGGCAGCCGACAAAGTCGAACCCGCCGTCACCCGCGCCATCAAGAAAGTCGTCGGCGAAGCAGAAGGCCACCACGTGCAGGCCCTCAAAGGCGCAATCGCCGACGCCCAACAGAAGATGGCCGAAGGCGGCGCCTAACGCGACATCGACTCCCGTCATGTCGACACGACGGTCTCTATCCGTCCAGCACCCCGACAGACGCCGCCCGAACCGCGCCACAAGGCGCCGGCGGGCTGCCCTGAAGTGTCGAATGCTGCAGAAGGGACAAGAAAATGATCACCGCGATGCCTCTCGCATCACAGGACTACCCCCTGCTGAACCTGTTCTGGACGATGCTCCTCATCTTCTTCTGGGCGCTGTGGTTCTTCCTGCTGTTCCTCATCATCATGGACATCTTCCGCAGTCACGACCTCGGTGGCTGGGGTAAGGCTCTGTGGCTGATCTTCGTCATCGTCCTGCCATACCTCGGCGTGTTCGTCTACCTGATCGCGCGCGGCGGCTCGATGGGAGAACGGCGAGAAGCGCGCCAAGCATAAGAAGCTGTCGATGAAGTCTCGGCGTGGTGTCGTGATGGCCACGTGTCGGATATCGATCATGGCTGGTCGTGTCATACCGAAGATCACCGAGCAGGTGTCGCAGCGAGCACCTCGGTCGTCGGGGAGGCTGCGGCGTGTCCGCCATCAGGCACGGGAAGGGACTTAGTACTGCAACGGCATTTGCTTGACGGGTAGTCGATCATGTTGGTGTGGTCGTTGATCTCGTGGTGGATGAGCTGGAGGTCGTGCATGGGCGGGTTGCCGGCCGGTTCTTTCGGGCGGAGCCGCGGGCTCGGGTGCGGGAGTACGTGTCCGGGCTGGTTGCGGGGTTGGAGCGCAAGAACGGGTGGACGCTGGCCGAGCACGCGGGCGAGGTGGCCCCGGATGGGATGCAGCGGCTGTTGCGTCGGGCGGACTGGGACGTCGACGGGGTTCGCGACGATGTCCGTGACTATGTCGTGGAGCGCCTCGGTGAGCACGGCGGTGTGCTGGTCGTCGATGACACCGGGTTCGTGAAGAAGGGCATTCGTTCGGCCGGGGTGCAGCGGCAGTACTCGGGCACGGCGGGGCGCGTCGAGAACTGCCAGATCGGTGTCTTCCTCGCCTACGCCACCCCGGCTGGGCATGCGTTGATCGACCGGGAGCTCTACCTGCCCGAGTCCTGGACCGATGACCGTGCCCGGTGCCGCGCCGCGGGGATCCCGGACGATGTTGAGTTCGCGACCAAACCGGTGCTGGCGCAGGCGATGCTGGCCCGCGCCGTCGAGGCTGGTGTGCCGTTCTCCTGGGTGACCGCCGATGAGGCGTACGGGCAGGTGAAGTATCTGCGGGTCTGGCTCGAGCAGCATGATTGCTCCTACGTGCTGGCCACCCGCTGCAACGACGACGTGTTCACCACCGACGGCCGCGCCGGGCGGGTTGATGAGTTGGTCGCCGCGCTGCCGGCCAAAGCGTGGCGGCGGCTATCGGTGGGCGCCGGAGCGCACGGACCCCGCGACTACGACTGGGCCCGCCTGCCGATCCGTATCGGCTGGGCACCCGGGCGCGGGCACTGGCTACTGGGCCGCCGCTCGATCTCCGACCCAACCGAGATCGCCTACTACATCTGCTACGGACCCCGCCGATCCAGTCTGGTGGACCTGGCCTGGATCGCCGGGTCCCGCTGGCGGGTCGAGGAATGCTTCCAACAGGCCAAGAACGAGGCCGGCCTGGACCACTACCAGGTCCGCGCCTGGCGGGCCTGGTATGCCCACATCACCCTGTCCATGCTCGCCCTCGCCTGGCTAGCCGGCACGAAAGCCCTTGCTACAAAAGGGGAATCGGCGTCCACGACCAAGACATGATCAACTACACGCTACCGGAGATCCGCCGCCTGCTCGTGCACCTCATCCTGCGACACACCCACCGACCCGACCACGTCTGGTCCTGGTCACGCTGGCGACGACGACGCCAACACCAAGCCCGCGCCAGCCACTACCGACGACGCGGCTACCCACCCGAAGTGCCGTTGCAGTACTAGGCGCCGCACGATAAGAAGGCAGCCGCACCATTTGCGATGGCCGTTCGAAACGGTCGGGTTCCGCGAAGGTCGTCGCCCGCGTAACTGCGCGGCGCTTGTATCGGCGGTCACCGCGCTGGGATGGGTCTCGTGAGCGATAGCGACCGGCCGGCGACGGACAACCAGCCGGGCGGCGAGCACCGGCCTGCACGGGCGGGCCGCCCGTCGCGCGGCGACGGTCAGCGACCGGTTGTCCGGCGCAGCTGCGGGGCATGTGTGGCAGCGGCTGAACGCGATGGACTTCATCAACCGGGCCATGCTGTTCGGCGCGGTCCTGTTTCTATGCTTCGTGCCGTTCATCCTCATCATCCAAACCCTCGCCGGACGGAACGCAGCCACCCGGCTCATCAAGCGCTTCGGTCTCACCGGCGAAGCCGCTACCGCGACGAGCGCAGTCTTCACGTCGCCTTCCACGAGCTCCGCCGGGATCACGGGGTTGAGCTACGTGGTCTTCGTGCTCGGCGGGATCGCCGCCGCTGCCGCGATCCAGGAACTTTACGAGCGAGCCTTCGATCTCGAGACCCGAGGCGTGAAGGACACTCCTCGCCGGCTCGTGTGGCTGGCCATCGTCCTCGGCTGCGCCGCGCTGACCTCTTGGGCCGGACCCTCCGTGCACGCGGCCGGAGGCCCTGTGCTGTTCGCGGTCATCGCGCTGATTGCGACCACGGGCTTCTGGTGGTTCACCATGTGGCTGCTGCTGGGCGGGCGGGAGTCATGGCGGGCGCTGTTCCCGTCGGCTCTCGCGACCGCCATCTGCTGGCTCGCGATGAGCGTCGTGTTCAACCTGACCATGTCCACCACGATCACCTCGGAGTACAAGAAGTACGGCGACATCGGTGTGGTGCTCGCGCTCATGTCGTATCTGATCGCCATCGGGGTCGTCATCATCCTCGGCACTGTCATCGGCGTTGTCTGGCGACTGCGACGGACAATCGCGCCGGACAGCGGTGCGCCGGCGCATCAGAATGAACCACCGGTGGCTCCGGGGTTGTCGACGACCACCAGTAACCTCGAGTTGCCAAGCAGCGAGCCCGGGGCCGCCGAGTCTCACTCCCTGGCGGCCAAGTCATGCGGATGTCAAGGGCCGCTCAGGTCGGCGTCGCTCTTGCTACGGATCTTCGTTGCTGGCCGCGCTGTACGGCCCGCAGGAGTACTTGCGCGCCGGCGCCGAGAATCACAAGGTCGCCGAGCATCTGGACGATGAGCATTACGCGGGCCGTCTCGGATTTGGCGGTGATGTCGCCGAAACCCACCGTCGAGAAGACGGTCACACTGAAATACAGGGCGTCCGTGCGGGTCAGCGGCTCGCTGAAATTCGCTGCGGAGGCTCGTTCCATGAGGAAGTACGTGGAGGCGAACACCAGCAGATAAAGGGGAACGATCACCCCCAGCGCCTCGGCAGCTCGCAGAGCCGGGTAACGCGAACCGACAATCCTTCTGATCTGCCACACCGTGACGCCCGCGAAGACCAACAGGCCAAGCAGCAAACGCAGCGCAGTGCCGGCATCCAATGGCCGGTCGAGCGGTAACACGTAGTAGAGAACCACAAGAGCGGTAGCGACCAGGAGGCCACGAAGCACAGCCCAGAGAATTAGCCGCCGCCGTCTGGCTGGCTGCAGTTCCTGGGGAGCGGTCATTACCACCCGCGCAGCGACGTAGTTGGTATGTGGCAATTCGTAGTTGCAAGGCTAGCTGCGTGGCGCAGGTCGAGAAAGTTCACCCAGCTCGCGAATACTCGCGTTGCAGTTCGGACAACAGAATCGGCAACTGCGGCGCACCACTACGAACCTGTCGTCAAGACTGTCCCGCGCATTCCGGCGCCAATCCCAGCCGTGACCCCACCCGCCGATGGTCCGGTCGTCGCGTGCTGTGCCGTGCGCGACGGCGGTGGGCGTCGATCCATGTGCTTAGGCTGTGTCTGGTAATCCCATGCCTGGCGCGCGGTGCTCGACGGCGGCCGTGTTGTCGTCGTCGGCAGTAGTTCTGCTACATCTCCTCCACTTGTGTCACTGATCTCGCCAGCTCCGATGTTCCGGTGCCGGGCTCGCGGCGAGCAGGGCTAGCGGGCATGGGCTAGTGCGGGACAGGCCCGATGACTCCGACGGAGGCCAGGCCGTCATGGCGCCACGCTGCCAGCGCGACCACGAACACAGCGAAACGCGAAGAAGATCACCCGTGTATTAGTCGATATGCGCGTCTGAACACTGCAGACGATCCTCGCGCAGATGAACCGATCTCACCCGTGCCCACTCAAACCGGCGACTGCCGGGTAGATCAATGCTGCGTGTGTCCAGTCGTGGCCGGCCGGACCAGATCAATGATCCGTTCGCCCACACAGCAGCACATCAAGAAGGACTACCTACCCATGAAGTCCCCTCTCCGCGCTCGTGGCGCACGACATACGTCCACAGTGGACAGTGGTCGGTCCTCCTGCTCTGGTCGCGCGTGCAGCACCGCGAAGCTCGGACGAACGGGTGGTCTGACCGCGGGATGGATCAGCCCGGCGCGGCGGTCAGCCAATCGATGGCCAGGGCGGCGGTCCAGCTGAAATCGTGCGCGCCAAGGCCTGTGCCGTCGACCGGGTCGTAGTACTCGCGAAACCCTTGCTCTCGCACGAGGTCGAGGCTCGAAGCGGCGATGCGATCTGCGAGATCGGTCACCCCTGAGGTGCGCGCGCCCAGCCACACTAGCCAGTTCGTGTTCAGCCACGTCGGCCCACGCCAGTAGCGGCGGCGGTCGAACTGCGCCGCGCCGAGCGCTGTGCTTGGCAGCGGGTACCGGCAGCCGCTGGCGAACTGGCTCGACGTCGCGAGTGCCACGACATCCGCGACGACATCCGGGGCGAGCAATGGGTCGAGCAGCGGCACCAGGCAGCCGACCGTGTCGATCGACGTGAGTTCGTCGCGGTGTAGGTCGCGTGCCGCGAAGCGGCGCCGCCGAGGGTCCCACAGCCGTTCCATCAGGCTGGCGTGCAATTGACTCGCCCGGGCGCGATGTTCTGCCGCCTCGGCCGGCGCCCCGAGCAGTTCGGCCATATCAGCAAGGCATACCTCGGCATCGAGATACACCGCGTTGAACAGCGGATCCTCGACCAGGAAGGGGTGTCCGTCCGGGTTCACGTTGTAGCCCGCGTCGCGGTAGCGCTCGGCGAGACCGACGTAGGCGCGGTAGTCGCGATCAGTCGGACGCTGAGCGGAGGCAACGTGCCCCAGGTCGCGCCGGACGAAGCCGCCGTCGACTACCTCGTCGATACCGGCAAGCGCGGAGTCCCACAACGGCGTGTTGTCCAGGCCGGATTCCCACGGATGCACGATCGCGGCCAAACCCTGCCCGCCGACATCGCGCGTCCGCAGGAAGGCATGCCAGTCGCGCAGCTTCCCGTACATCTCGGACAGGAATGCCTGCGATGCCTCGCTGCCGGCGTCGACCTGATAGGTGGTCAATGCGGCCCGCGCATGTACCGGCGGCTGGACAATGCCGGACGTGGGACGGGTGGGGGCGTTCGGGTGGGTGGCGCTGCGCCAGAACTCCGCGCCGGGGAAGTAGCTGTCCGATGCGGCTTCGGCGTTGTACACGATGTGCGGGAGCCGCCCCGACGACCACTGCCCGTCGAAGAGTGCGAGCAACTCAGCCCGCGCACGCTCGGGCCGACAGCGCGCCAAGCCGACGCTGATAAACGCCGAGTCCCAGCTCCATTGATGGGGGTACTGGTGCGGCGCGGGCACGGTGCCGGCGCCGATCCAGTTCGCGTCCAGCACCGCCAGCGCGGCGTCGCGCAGGTCGCTCATCATGCCCCCGCGTCACGGAGCACCCGGCTGCTGCGCGACAGCACCTGCTCGGCCGGCCCGCTGAGCCTGCTCTCCAGCGCGAACCAGCCGTCGTAGCCAAGCTCGGCCAGCGCAGCGATCATCGCGGCCCAGTCCAAGTGTCCGGCGCCAGGCTCGAACCGGTTCGAGTCGCTGACCTGGAAATGCCCAAGGTGCGGTGCGGCGGCTCGGAGCGCCGCCTGGATATCGGCCTCCTCGATGTTCATGTGATACGAGTCCGCGACGACCTTGACAGATGGCAGGTCCAGCTCCTCGATCAGGGACACGGCTTCGTCAAGTCGGTTGACCATGTGGTCCTCGTAGCGGTTGAGCGGTTCCAAGTAGATTTCGACGCCCTCCGCCTGCGCATGCGTGCCGAGTCCGTGCAATCCGTCGAGCAACACCGCGCGGTCACCGGCCGGGCTGCGCGGTGGCACGAACGGCGGCAGCCGGAGGCTGAACATGCCCCATGATGCCGGGGTCATCGCGCCGCGACCGCCGATCTCTCCGATCACGCTGATCAGCGTCTTCATGCTCGCGACCGCGTCCGCGCGCTTGGCCGCGTCGAAGTCGCCGATGAAGTGCGACATCTCGACGCAGACGGTTGGCATCTGCACGCCGGCGGCTCGGGCAGCACGTAGCTCGACGAGCCGATCCCGGAACGACGCGCCCTGGCCGCCTCGCAACTCGATGCCGTCCCATCCGCAGGCGAGCGCGAAGTCGTTCTTCTCGACCAGGCTCTCGCCCGGCAGCAGTTGCTCCTGGACGGCCAGCTTCATGCGGTTTCCCCGGTGCGGAAGTCCAGGACGACCTGCAGGACGCCGGCGCCGCCGGCCGCGATCCTGCCGAACGCCTCGGCTACGTCGCTCGCTGCGACTACATCGGTGACGAGCGGTCGCGGATCGACCCGTCCTTCGATCACGAGGCGCATGAACCCGCGATGCAGCCGGTCGCGGTCCCAGCGCCGGCTGTGCCGCGAGGCCACGCCGGAGATCTGTGACGAGACGATCTCGACGCGGTTGTGGTGGAACTCCTCGCCCAGGCGCAGCGCTGAGGCGTCGCCCTGGTAGAAGCCGCTCGCAACGACCCGCCCGTCGTAGCCAACGGTGCGGATCGCGTCGTGCAGGGCGGCGTAGCTCCCGCTCATCTCCAGGCAGGAATCCGCCCCCCGGCCGCGGGTCAGCTCACGGACTACCTCGGCGGCGGACTGCTCACCCACAAGCACGGTATGGGTGGCGCCGAAGCGCCGAGCCAGCTCGAGCCTTTCCGGCACCGCGTCAACCGCGACGACCTCTGCGCCGCTCAGTGCAGCCAGGCGGGTCGCCAGTAGGCCGATGACGCCCTGGCCGAATACGGCCACGACTTCGCCGATGTGCAGGTCGGCGTCAAGCGTCGCGTTCATGGCGACGGCGCCGACGCGCGCGAACACGCCGACGACCGGATCCACATCTTCAGCCAGCACCTGCCCGGCGGCCGTCGCGCCCGACAGCACGCCCTCGCCGCGATGTCCCCAGATTCCCCAAACCAACTGACCAACCTCGACGCCCGCGACGCCGTCACCGACCTCGATGACGCGGCCGACCTCTTCGTAGCCGGCGTTGGTCACCGGGTACGGGGTGGTCGCGTCGCCATCGGTGAACAGCCGAGCATCTGGATCCCAGTGCCGGCGGAGGTACGGATTGGTACCCAGATACGTAGTCATTTCGGTGCCTGCGGAGATGCCTGAATACAGCGTCCGCAGCCGCACCTCTCCGGGTCCCGGGCGCACCGGAGCAGTGGAGACGAGTTGCACCTGACGCGGAGCACTGAACTGCACCACGGCGTCGGGAGTTGGGGGGATCGGCACATGGCAAAGTGAAGCGAGCCAACTTAGGTCTTGTCAACTGGCAAAAGTCGCGCTTCAATCATGTCCAGCCTGCCTTGCAGACTGCCGAAGTACGGGGAAGCACTCGCCGCCATGCGGTCGGCTGAACCCCGCGACAGGAGCTGGCCGGGTGGCTCTGCGTCCGGTCCGCCGATCCGCACAGCGCCACACGCCGATCGCGATGGGAGACCCAGTGCAACTTGGATTTCTGACCGCCTGCCTGCCTGGCTGGGGCCTGGAGCGCATCGCCGATCTCGCCGCGGCGGAAGGGTTCACCGCGCTCGAGGTCGCAGCGTGGCCCGCGGCCGACGAGCGCCCATTCACCGCGGCGCATGTCGCGCCGGAGAGCCTGGACCCGGCCGGAGCAGACCGGCTGCGGTCCCTGCTCGACGATCGCGGGCTGACGATTTCGGCACTGGCGTACTACGAGAACAACCTGCACCACGACGACGGCGTCAGGGCAGCCACCCACGATCACCTGCGCGCCTGCATCGACGCCGCCGTACTGCTCGGCTGCCCGGCCGTCGGCACGTTCGTCGGGCGCGATATGACCCGCACGGTCGTCGACAACCTGCGCGCGGGGGCCAAGTTACTGCCGCCGCTCGTTGACTACGCCGGCGAGCGGGGCGTGCGTCTCGTCATCGAGAACTGTCCGATGGAGGGCTGGCATCCAGACGCGTACCCGGCCAACCTCGCCTACTCGCCCGAGTTGTGGGACTGGCTGATCGATCTCGGCATGTGGCTCAACTACGACCCGTCCCACCTGGTGGGGCTCGGCATCGATCCCGTGCTCGTACTGCGCCAGTACGTCGCCCATGTCGCGCACGTCCAGGCCAAGGACATCGAGGTGCTCCCCGGCGCGATCGACCGGTACGGATTCTTCGGCAAGACGCTCGATCGCACCCATCCCTGGGATCACACGTGGTGGCGTTTCCGGGTACCCGGGCGCGGCAACCTCGACTGGAACCGCATCATCGACGTGCTCGCAGAGGGCGGGTACGACGGCGCGATCTCGGTCGAGCACGAGGACCCGGTGTGGGGCGGCGGCGACGAGCGGGTCGTCACCGGCCTGCAGATCGCCCACCGCACCTTGGCACCACTTGTGGTCAGGCCCGGCGTCGCCGGTTCCGAAAACCCGACCGGCAGATCGTCGTCGGGCAACGTTGAGGAGGAGCGCTCATGAGGTTCAAAGCCGCCGGCGCCTTGGCCGTGGCCGCGCTGAGTGTCCTGGGCCTGGCGGCCTGCTCGTCGAGCGGGTCGAACAAGTCCGGTTCTGCCAAGGAGATCACGGTCTGGAGCGAGGAGAACGATGCCGACCGTGTCCTGGCCACGAAGGCGATCGCCGCGCGCTTCACCGCCTCCACCGGCATCAAGGTCAAGGTCGTGGGCATCGACGAGAACCAGTTCCAGCAACTGGTCACCTCGGATGCCGCCGCCGGCAAGTTGCCCGACGTGATCGGCGCCCTGCCGCTGGCCGCGGTGCAATACCTGGCCAGCAACGATCTCGTCGACAGCTCTGCCGCCAAAGCAGCGATCGACAGCCTCAGCGCAAGCACGTTCGACGCGAACGCCGTGAGCCTCGACCAGTACAAGGGCCAGCAGGCGGCCGTGCCCAGCGACGCCTGGGTGCAGTTGCTGCTGTATCGCAAGGACCTGTTCGCGAAGGCCGGCCTACCGACTCCGAACACGTACGCCAACATCGAGCAGGCGGCCGCCAAGCTCAACACGAACGGCGTCGCCGGCATCACGATGGCGACGGTCCCCAACGACGCTTTCACCGAGCAGAGCTTCGAGTACTTCGCGCTGGGCAATGGCTGCCAGATCGTCGACAATTCCGGCAAGGTCACCCTGAACAGCCCCGCCTGCGTCAACACGTTCAAGACCTACGGCGATCTCGCCCGCCAGGTACGTGGCAACCAGGACGTCGACACGACACGGGCGACCTACTTCGCCGGCAAGGCGGCAATGGTCGTGTGGTCGTCCTACATCCTCGACGAGATGGCCGGGCTACGTAACGACGCGCTGCCCACATGCGCGCAGTGCAAGGCGGACAAGGCATTCCTTGCCAAGAACACCGGCGTCGTGACGTCGCTTCAGGGTCCGGACGGCCAGCAGCCCGCGCAGTACGGCGAGATCAACTCCTGGGCCATCATGAAGGGCGGCCACAGCACAGAGGCGCAGAAGTGGGTCGAGTACATGCTCAACGATGCCTACCCGGACTGGCTCGGCCTCTCGCCTGAGGGCAAATTCCCCGTGCGTACCGGCACGGCGAGTGACGCGCAGAAGTTCACCACGGCGTGGGCGACACTCAAGACGGGTGTCGACACCAAGGCACCGCTGTCGCAGTTCTACCCGGCCGCCGTGCTCGACGTCCTCAAGTCCAGCCCGCAGCACATCGCCCGCTGGGCGCTCCCCCAGGGCCAGGGCGCGCTTCTCGGCGCGACGCTCGGCCCGCTGCCGATCCCCAAAGCGCTCAACGCCGAGGTCAACGGCCTGAGCCCTGATGCCGCGGCGGGACAGGCGCAGGATGCCGTGACGAAATTGCAGGCCGGACTGCACTGACCGACGACGGACTGGCGGCGTCTCGGCAGCCGAGCCGCCGCCACACCCCTTGTGGAGACGACATGACTACGACCGAAGCCGCCAAGCGCCTTCGCCGAGTCCGGCGGCGCAGCTTGCGGGCGCAGGAATCACGCCTCGGGATCGGCCTGATCTCGCCAACGGTCATCATCGTGTTCGTCGTCGTGATCTTGCCTGTGTTGTGGACGATCATGCTGTCCTTCCAGCAGGTCAGGTTGCTCAAGCTGCGTCGTGCCGGGATTTTCGGGTCGTACTCGCTGCAGACGTTCCGCGACGTGATCGACTCGCCCGATTTCTGGCAGTCGCTTCGCAACACGCTCGTCTACACCGTCTTCGGCACGGTGTTGTCCATCGGGGTCGGGCTCGTCGCCGCGCTGGTGGTACGTACGCCGTTCCGGGGCCGGACGATCGTGCGCGCCGCGATGCTGCTCCCCTATGTCGCGCCGGTCGTCGCGGTCGCGTTCGTCTGGCAGATCATGCTCAACCCCACTTTCGGCATCGCGAATCACATCGGGGTTCACGTGTTCGGCTGGAAGCACTCGATCCCGTTCCTGTCCGAGCAGACCGGGCAGCTGTCGCTGTTCGGGCTGCACCTCGGCGTGCCGACCGCGCTAATCACGGTGATCGCGTTCGAGGCCTGGCGATACTTCCCGTTCGCATTCCTGTTCATCCTCGCCCGACTGCAGGCGATCCCGGCTGAACTGGAGGAGGCCGCCCGAGTCGACGGCGCCACGCCGACCCAGCGCTTCGCGCACATCGTGTGGCCGCAACTGCGCTCGGTCATCGTCATGCTGGCCGTCCTGCGCTTCATCTGGACGTTCAACAAGTTCGACGACGTCTACCTGCTCACCGGAGGTGGTTCAGGCACCGAGGTTGCGAGTGTCCGGGTGTACAACCTGCTTACGGCGCAGTCGGATGTCAGCGGCGCGGCAGCTCAAGCGGCCGTGCTCGCCGCGATCCTGGTCCTCTGTCTTGCCATCTACTTCGTCGTGTTCGGCCGGTCCCAGCGAGGGGAGGAATCGTGACGGTGGTTGCGTCGACGGACACGCAGAAACGGGTGCGCAGTCCGGAGCCGGTGAAGCGGCGCCGGCGCAGGTCGCGTACGCAGTTCACCTGGACCCGCGACGGCATCGAGACCCTCGTCTTCCGCGTGCTGCGGTGGGTCATCATCGCCGCGTTCGTCGTCGTGACGATCTTTCCCTTCTACTACATGGTGTTGCTGTCGCTGCGCAGCATCCAGCAACTGCTGCTCCATCCAGGAAGTCTGCTGCCGTCGGCGAGCGAGATGACCGTCAGCACTTACCGATCAGTGCTCAAGTCCGTCGACTCGGGCGGGCAGGGCTTTCTGACGTTGCTTCGCAACAGCGGGATCATCGCTGTGCTGACCGTGCTGGTGACGTTGCTCGTGTCCATCCCCGGGGCGTACGCCGTCAGCCGGCTCCAGTTCTTCGGCAGACGTCAGGTGAATTTCCTGTTCCTGGCCGTGTACCTCTTCCCGAGCATCGTGCTGGCCATTCCGATGTTCGTTCTGTTCACGCGGATCGGCCTGCGGGGAAACCTGCTCGGCCTGGTCATCGTGTACATCTCGCAGACGGTTCCAGTGGCCATCTACATGCTGCGCAACTACTTCGACACCGTGCCGCGCAGCCTCGAGGAGGCCGCAGCGGTTGACGGGTGCTCGCCGCTGCGGGTCGTCTGGAGCGTGTCGCTCCCGCTCGCCCGCCCGGCCATAGCGGCAACAGCGTTGTACGTGTTCATGATCGCCTGGAACGAGTACCTGTTCGCGCTGTTGTTCCTGGTCGAGCAACGATCCCACTGGACGGTGTCGCTCGGCCTGGCCCAGTTGTCCGGCAGCATCGAGATTCCGACAACGGTGCTCATGGCCGGGTCGGTGATCTTGACCGTGCCGATCATCGTGCTGTTCCTGCTCGCCGAACGGTTGCTCACCGAGGGGCTCACCGCCGGCGGCGAGAAGGGCTAACGATGCGATGAGCCCACCACCCGGAAAGCGCGATGCGGGTAAGCGCCACCGCGCGATGCCGAGGTCCGTAGACCCAAACGATCTGCTTTCGACCTCGCCCGGCCATCTGTTCCAGCTCTTTCGCAACGATGTGGTGCGGACGAGGAGCCAGCTGGTGCGGGCGAGTGGACTGTCGCGGTTCACGGTGGCGCTGCGGGTCGAGGCCCTGCTGCGCGCGGGATATCTGCACGCGGCGGGCGTCGACGAATCCACCGGCGGTCGGCGGGCGAACCTGCTCGTCCCCAACTACGAGCCACGCACGATCCTCGCCGCCGACTTCGGCGCGACCCATGGACGCCTCGCGGTGCTGGACGCGACCGGCGCGGTCCTGGCCGAGAGCGCGTTCGAGTCGCGGATCGACACCGGGCCGGCAGCTGTCCTCGGCCGGGCCGCGGTCGGGCTGGGCACCATGCTCGCCGACACCGGGCGCGACCCGGAGTCGGTGTGTGGCATCGGCATGGGGTTCCCAGGGCCGGTCGACGTGACCGAAGCCCGGCTGGTGCAACCGCCGATCATGCCGGGATGGCACGACTACCCGATCCGGGAATTCATGGCGAAGCACTTCGCCGCTCCGGTGTTCGTCGGCAACGACGCCAACCTCATGGCGCTGGGTGAGAGCCGCCTGCACTACCCCGGCGCAGGCTCACTGGTGTTCGTCAAGGTGGCTACCGGCATCGGAGCGGGCGTGGTGCTCGGCGATCGAATCTGGGACGGCGTGGACGGCGGGGCCGGCGACATCGGCCACGTGAAAGTGCCCGCGGCGGCGGGAGTGCGCTGCAGTTGCGGCGCCGAAGGATGCCTTGCCGCGGTGGCCAGCGGTGCGGCTGTGGCCCGCAAGCTGGCTGGCGAAGGGTGGCCTGCCGCGACGAGCCGCGACGTCGTGAGCCTCGTCCAGGACGGCATTCCCGACGCGGTGGCGACTACGCGTGCGGCCGGTGAGTTGCTCGGCGAGGTGCTCTCGACTGTCGTCAGCCTGCTCAACCCCGAGGTCCTCGTGATCGGAGGTGACATGGCGCTCACACACGAGCACTTCGTGCTGGGCTTGAAGGAGATCCTCTATCGGCGCACGCCCGCGCTGACCACCCGGTCCCTCGTCGTCGCGCGCAGCCGACTCGGCGATCAGGCTGGCGTCGCCGGGATTTCCGCGCTGGTCACAGACGAGGTGTTCTCGGCGCGCGCCGTCGATGCCGCGATTGCCGCGCTCCCACAGCACGTCGACCCGCCTGCGGAGGAAGAGGTACCGGTCGATGCCTGACCGTGGAGGAACGCCGCGGCGGACCGAGCTGGTCCCACGACGCAAGGACGGCTCGCCGACACGGTTTCGGGTGAGTTCGACGTGGCCGTGAGGCGACCGGTTTGCCAGCTGCCTTGACCCCGGCGCTGCGGCTCGCTGCCGGTGGCGGTCGGGTCGTTCTCCTGGGCAGCACCCGAGGCCTGGTGCACGACCTGGACGCATACGATGACATCCACCGGCATCAGTGTCATAGGCCCCGACGTGTCCACGACGCCGGCCGACGGCACCACCCGCGACCGGTGGACCGAGGCAGCGAATCGCAGCGTGCTGCTCGATCTCGTTCGCGACAAGGCACTGGACGTGGACGCGCTCGTTACCGACACGGTGAGTCCGCCGCAGGCGGCCGGCATGTTCACCGCACTGGCCGAGCGTCCGGACGCGCTCCTCGGTGTGCTTATCGACTGAACAGAGGCACCCGCATGACCGAACCGGAACCGCTGCTGCCCGGCGGGACAGCCACGTCGAGCTTGCAGGTCTACGTCTAGCCCAGGCCGGACGGGTTGCACGGCGGCCGCCACATGTCCACCTCGCGTGTACCGAGTGCTACCTGGTCCCCGGCGGCGCAGGCCAACTGCATGCGCTTATGCGTGACGGTTCGCAGCGCATCCCGCTGCGGGAAGGCGATGCCGTCGTGTTCACACCCGGCACGATCCACTGCGCCGTGAACGATGATGACCTGCGAGTGCAGGTCATCATGCAGAACGGCGGCCTGCCCGAAGCGGGCGACGCCGCGCGGACTCGAACCGCGAACCGCCCGATTACAAGAAGCGTTCGTCCCTCGTTTGCCGCGTCTAGCGCTGAAAATACTGCGCCTACCTCTGCCCCTTGCAGTCTTAAATGGCTGTCAATGACTGAACTTCATGGACAAAACCATGGACAGATCATCCACAGTGGACAGTCCGCAGTCGGCGAACGTCAGACCGGACGGATCTCGCTGCACTTGGCCAGAGCGGCGATGCGGCTGCTGACGTCCAGTCTCGTCAACATGTTCTCCCTGTGGGCTTGCAGACGGTGCCCTCGAAGACCGCCACCGCCTGGGCGATCTGCCCATTGGTGCAGGTCATTGGTGCAATGGCCATTGCGACCGGCCGGAGGATCTCCAGCTGCCGCGCCGTGAGATCGGGCACTCCAGGCTGTCTACCTGCAATTTAGTCTAGGCGGAAATTGAATGAGATTCATGAGCACATATCACTATCTAATTCGTCAACTTCGGCCTCAGAGTTCCATACCGCCAATCGGGTGAATACATCTTCACCAGCAGCACATTTACTGCGATCCGCCTCGACATTACTCATTCGCAGAGTGATGACCTTGGTGAAGATCGTGCGTTTTTCGATACCAGGTGAGTGTCATCCGAGTCATCATCCCCATCACGATTCCGGCGGCCAGAGGTATCACGTCACGCTGCCAGCCGGAGTTGACCATGCTGCCAACGATGACGGCGACGACGAATAGAACCCCACCGCTGACCAAGAGGTCGCGCAAGCTTGAACTCTCAAGACGCATATCGGCCATTATCTCCCTACTCGTTTAGCATGCCGCGGCGCAACCAGCAATGCCCCATATGAGTCCGCCCCAGATGCCGCCACCTCGGGAGGCACCTGCCCACCCTCCCCAGAATGCGGCTCGGGCGCAGTTTCTCACATGACGGTTATGCCTCCACGGATTCCAGTGGTTTCGGGCGATCGATGTCCCGCCCCAAGGGTCACACCATCCGCTCCACCAATGGCAGCGCATGCCAGATAGATCATCTCTGTTGGCAGGATCGTCCGGGTACCCGTATGAATTCGCGTTTCCGGGGGTACCACACTGCCAGTGATGGGCTATCTGGGTGATCGAAGGAGCCTGGCGCGTTTACTGGGCATTGTTGGCGTCGAAATGGTCGTCGTTGGCACAGGTGAGCACGAGTTCGGGACCCATCTTGGGGCCCCGGCACGGGTGTCAGGTCGCCCAGGTCGTCAAGCGTCGCGCCAGCGCGTGCAGCTGCTCGATCGCGTCCGATTCCAGAACGAACGGGCTGGCGAGGACACGCTCGCGCAGGTTCTTGTGGGCGATCACGCGCCCTCGGCGCTGGTTGACCGAGGGAAGGCACAAGGCCCGGCCACCCCATGGATTGGGCACGCATGGCCTGCACCTTGGTCGGGTCGTGGGGCGCTGACTCCCTCGATGCGAAGCATTTCCGAGCCCTAGCGCGGCGGCTGGTGCTCGACGGCATGCGGGCGTCTGTGTCGGTGGTAGGCCGCTGAAGTCCGACCGCGGTGCCTGCGATTGTCACGCAGATAGTCACTCAGTCCGAGGTCGGACGCCTCGTCTATCTGGACCTGCGGGTGCTACGGCCGGATCGGGTAGACCGCTCCTGGAATTTCGGCGCACCGCGTGCTGGCATCATCCAGGTCCCCCTGCCAGGGCTGCGAGCACGGCACACCCCGTGGCGAACACGGCGAACACGAACTCAGCCACGTCATTGACCGCTTCGGTGACGAAGGCGCCACCCCACTGCTGACGCAGCCACACAGCGAGCAGCACCACCGACACCCCAAGCAGCACGCCCACACGCACGGGACCGCGCAACCTGACCGCCACACTCATTTGATCGACACACACCCCGCCGGGTTAAGCACCCGGTCGATCCAACGAGCCCTTCGGGCCTTTGAACCGCCCCGGCTTTTCCGGAGACTCGGTTTGGTGGAACCGGCTTCAGGCTGAGGGCCGGTATTGACGGTAGTAGGCCTGCTCCAGTTCGACCGGCGGGATGTCGCCGTTCTCCTCGTAGAGGCGTCGGTTGTTGAACCAGTCGATGTAGTGGAGGGTGGCGATCTCGACTTGATCGACCGTCTTCCACGGCCGCTGCGGATTGATCAACTCTGACTTGTACAGGCCGATCACCGTCTCGGCCAAGGCGTTGTCGAATGCATCGCCGACGGTGCCGATCGAGGGTGTGACGCCTACGGCGGCGAGGCGTTCGGTGAACGCGATCGACGTGTATTGCGAGCCGGCGTCGGTGTGATGCACCAGCCCGGACAGCGTGGTCACATCTTCGCGGCGACGGACCCACACGGCCTGCTCCAGTGCGTCGAGTACCAACTGGGTGCGCATGCTCGTCGCCGCCCGCCAGCCCAGGATGCGACGGGCGTAGGCGTCGATGACGAAGGCGACGTAGACCACCCCGGCCCAGGTCGCGACATACGTGAAGTCCGCGACCCACAACGCGTTCGGTCGCAGCGGGTTGAACTGCCGCTTGACCAGGTCCACCGGCCGCTCGGCGGCCGGGGCCGGTGTGGTCGTCTTCCACTTCTTGCCGCGCCGAATCCCTTGCAGGCCAAGGGATTGCATCAACCGCTCGACGGTGCAGCGGGCTACCTCGATGCCCTCCCGGTTGAGCTGCAACCACACCTTGCGCGGCCCGTAGACGCCGAAGTTGTCCCGATGCACGCGGGCAATCTCGATCTTCAGTTCTTCGTCGCGCAGGCTGCGCTTCGACGGCGGTCGGGACTTGGCGTCGTAGTAGGTGGACGGGGCGATCGTGATCCCGTGCTCGCACAGCACGCGACAGATCGGCGCGACCCCGAACCGGCCCTTGTGGGCGTCGATGAACCTCACCAGAACCTCTGTGGGCGGTCGAGCTCCGCCGCGAAGAAACTCGATGCAGCCTTGAGGATCTCATTCGCCCGACGCAGCTCGGCGACCTCGCGCTTGAGCGCCTTGATCTCGGTCCGCTCGTCGCTGCTCAGACCCGACCTCTCACCGGCGTCCACTTCGGCCTGCCGCACCCACTTGCGCAGCGTCTCCGTGCTGCCGATACCGAGCTTCGAGGCGACCGCACCGATCGCCGCCCACTCCGACGGGTAATCGCCCTTGACCTCGGCGACCATCCGCACCGCACGCTCCCGCAGCTCACGCGGGTAGTTGCTCCCGTGACGTGACATGGCTTCCAGCTACTCCTTCTCAACAACTGGAGCCTCCGGACACGCCGGGGCGGTTCACTTTAGTCCCAGCCCATAGGCCCCTCAACCCGCGACCGGCCCGGTCGATAAGCATCGACGGGCCCGGGTCGGTCGGCCGGGCCTACCACGACGTCGGCTACAGGTCCTCGCCACACCCAGCACGCGCGCCGCTCGACGCGACACGAACAGCCCACACCCCCGGTCCGCAGTTCATCACGGCCCGCAGCGCTCGCACGCCCCGCCCGACGCCGTGTGTTGATCAGCGCGACCCGCCGACCCTCGAGCCCGGCAACAGATGGTGAGCTTTGTCGTTTCGCCGCACCATCGACTACAGCGCACCTCGCATTCCCAGCGCACCACCTGCAGGCGCGGGATCACGCTCGGGCTATCGGCGGTGGTTGCGAACCGGCGTGGGCATCCGTCGGCACACCCGCCCGGGCAGGCGAGCGAACACAATTGCGTCGCCGTCCGCGCAAAGAACACGGCCGCCGTTACCGGACTTCAGCGGACTACTACCGACGCGCGGACCCACTTGGCGACGGCTGCGCCCGCCCAAGCGCTGCACCCAGCCACCCGACCCCCGGCTGCCCGACCTACCCGCAGGATAGGAAGGCGGTCTCAACCACCCGGAAAAGAACTGCCGCGCATCTCGTCTCAGTCAGTGGCGGGCGCCGATCCGCTGACAATGAGCGTCCGGGCACTGTGTGCTTTGCGGTGCCCGGGTACGACGACACTCCCTCACGCCGCGTGCGTCGGAGTTACCACACTGCCAGTGTGGGATTTGTCGTGGGGATAGACGGCATCGGGCGCGATCATTGGGCATCGCTGGCGCCGAATTGGGTACCGCTGGCATGAGTGGGCACGAGTTTGCGGGCCAAATTGTGGGCCAGTACCTCGACGCCACCTGCTGCGGCACTCGGGCGTCGCGGCTGAGGGCTCTGGGCGCTCGGCCGCGACTGGCTGGTCAGGCTCGGCCAACTCCGGTGCCGTCCACGCGGCTGCGGCCACCGCGGGGTGCGGGCACGCCAGCAGTTCGGCCGCAGTCCGGTGCGCGGAGTCGGCGTCGGTGCCCGCGGCGGTGATCTGCTCAGCCAGCGGCCCGGTCGCCGCGGGCGTGGCCCAACCGCGCACCCAGCGTTTGAGGCGACGTGATGCTCGTCGCCGACGAGCATGGCAAACCGGTCGGCGTAGCGGCACACCAGCGCGGCAGGTCCATAAGCAACACTCTGGCACGCCGACCGCGCCGACCCCGCGACCGGTGATCGCGAAGACCTCCGAGCATCGCGCCATGAAATCGGCGGCGCTAAAGGTTCACGGCGAGCACAGCCGGAAGAAGAACGCAGGGCGTCGAACCCCGCCTTGCAAATGCGGTGAGTCGTGCCCTCTTCGACTTCACCGATGCGCTCTGTTCTGGTTTGGGCTGGTTCTAGGTGCCGGAAGTTTCTCCAGGTGCCCTGAGTCCATTGCACGAGCCATTGCACGCCTGCCCGCAGGGCCTCGATGGTCGATTGCAAGGTGCCGGACGCGCGACTCGATGACGTGGCGGCGTCGAGCATCGCCTCAACGGCCTTCGCGGGGATGACGTAGTCGCCGCGCCGTCCTCGCGTCATGCCGACAGCGGGAAAGGCACCTGCTCTGATCAGCCGGTAGAGATGCTCACGCGACCTGCTCAACAGAGCTGCCGCCTCCGGCACGGTGTAGGTGGGTACGCCGAGTGCCCGCTTCTGCAATGCGTTTCGCAGTACCTGCTCACCACGGATCAGCCGAGCCCGAAGCTCTGTCGGCTCGCTTGGAGGCTCGTCGTGCCGCGTCGTAACCTGGCCATGCATCTGGGACTCCAATCTCGATGCGTTGCCCGGACGGGGATTGCCGCCTCGTCCGGGCTCGTCCTTGTGGCTCAGGCACTCGTGTCGACCTTGGGAACTCGGTCGATCAGCTGACGTCTGAGCCACGCATTAAGGAAACGGCCGCCAATGACACAGGACCCGGACAAACTGTCCGGGTCCTGTTGAAGGGGTGCGCCGCTCTTCTAGGAACGGGCCTCCACTGCAGTTCTGATTGCCGCGATGATCGCCGTCCACGGCAGTTGCCGGCCGGGCACGCTACGCGGCCGATGCAGCGGCCACACGTCTTCGCCGTACACGAGATGGACGCCGACGCGGCGTAACGAGGCGAGATGGCTCTCCCACGCCGGCTGACCGGCATGGGCGGCGTTCACCCGAGGAAAGACGACGACGGGGACGGTTCGTCCGCCGAGTGCCTCACAGACTTGCGTCAGCGCTTGGTTGTCGGCAATGCCGAGCGCCAGCTTGGCGACAGTGTTCGCGCTGGCCGGTGCGACCGCGTAACAGTCCACGGTGGGATGCGGGCTCTCCTCGCTCGGCAAACGTGGCGTGTGCCGGACCGGGTAGCCGGTGGTGTCCTCGATCTTGCCCAGCTCGCCGATGGCGTCGAGCCACGTGGCCGCCGTAGGCGTCAGAGTCACAGCGACCAGGTACCCCAGTCCTTGGAGCGGCTCGATCAGCCGTTCGCGGATCTCCTCGACCCCGCCGGCGCTACTGCCGACCAGGCCGACGACTGGCGCCTCGCCCGCGCTCATGCGACTGCGCGGCAACGTTCGGCGAGCGCGAGCAGTTCAGATGACCGGCGGCCGCCGCTGACGGGCGCGCGCCGGTGCAACGTCTTTACCGCCTCGCGGGCGGCTGTGTTCTGCCGGACGAGTGTCGGCGCCTCACGCTCGGCGGCCAGCAGCTGCCGCAATGCTTCGTCGTCCTGGCCGGCGTACGTGAGCGCACGGGCCATGTCGATCTGGTGGACGGTGCGCCGCTCGATCGGCAAGTGCGTCGCGGCGATCTCCCGATGCTCGATCACGTAGCTGACGTCGCCGAGATCAAGGCCAGCAGAGAGTCGATGTAGTTCGACATTCGTCGGACCGAAGCTCGTCTGCCAGTAGTTCGCGTCGATGCCCAGCTGCTCGGCGGCGTTGGCTGCCTGGCGCAGCAGATCCGTTGCAGTCTGCCGGTCGTGATTGCGCGCCGCGGCTACCGCAGTGCGCAGGTGCAACATGCCGAACAGGCTCAGCGCGGCCGGGTCGCCGCTGGCAACCTGCTCGCGCAACCAGCTCGCTGCAGTCAACCCGAGGTCGAGCGCGTCGTCGTAACGACCGTTCGCGAGCAGCGCGTGAGTGCAGGACCGCGCCGCGGACGCAAGGACAAGCGGATCGTCGCTCTCATCAGCCGCGCGCATAGCGCGCTCGGCCGCGATCCAGCCCAGATCGGCCTCGCCCACCTTGGAAAGCGTCGTCGCCGCCAGGTGGTGCGTACGCGCGGAGACTGACCACGACCTGCGTCGCTGATCGCCTTCGCCGGGAGCATCTTCCAGCTGCTGCGCGATCCTGATCAGTTCTGGCAATGCGGCGATGACGCGTCCAACGCGGCCGGCCTGGTAGTCGCTCCACGACGCCTCGACGTGCTGCTCGGACCAGAGCACCGGCGGCGCGGGCGTCTCCGCCGGGCGATACAGAACGCGCGACAAGCGACGGGGCGTCATGAGCGCATCGCGGATGGCCGGAACGTTGTCCTGCTGCTCGTCGTCCTCGGCCAGCACCGGCTCGCCGAGCAGATCGCCGAGCGTGACCCGCAGTTCCCGCGCGAGGTCGGCGAGGACGTCGAGTCGGCGAGCTTGGCGTTCGCCGCGCTCGCTCTTGCTCAGCCAGTCCTCGGACCGGTCGACCATGCTCGCGAGCGTGGCCTGGGTAAGATTGCGGCGCTGCCGGTAGAAGGCGAGCCGCTCGCCAACAGTCATCATGTCGCCCGCGCCGCGCATGCGCCTAGCCTAAGCGGCGATCCGGACGTTGGACGCGTCCGCCGAGAATCTCCGCCGCCGCCCGATCAGATGCACTCACCCACGCTGCGTAGACGCGGAGCGTGGTCGCCCCGCCGCCAGCGTGACCGAGCCTGCCGGCGACCGTGCGAAGGTCAACGCCAGCAGTCAGCAATTCCGTCGCGGAGTAATGGCGCAGCGCATGAAGGTGGCTGTCGATGCCCAGCTTGGCGCACATCTTCGCGTACCGGTGCGTTACCCAGTCCGGGCTGTACGGGCGGTCGTGCGCGACCTCGTGAGAGAACACGAAGCTGTCCTCATTGGGCGTCGAGCCGACGGCACGGATTGCGTCCTCGTAGCGCTGGCGGTGCGCGGCAAGCAGCTCGACCGTGTCCGGGTCGAGCGCGATACGCCGCATGCGATGAGTCTTCGTGTCCTTGTCGATCGCGCGGCCGGTCACCCAGACGTAGTTGCGCCGGATCTCCAGCGTCCCGCGGATCAGATCGAGGTGGTGCCAGCGCAGGCCGAGCAGCTCGGCGCGGCGCATGCCGGTCACCATGGTCAGCCAGACGAACGTGCCCCAGTCGGCGTCCTGCTCCCACGCAGCGGCGGTGATCTTCGCGGCCTGTTCCGGCGTCGGCGGCTTCGGCTCTGGTGCAGGTTTGCGCGGCTTGCGCGCAACGGATGCCGGGTTCGACTTGATCCACTCCCAGCGCACCGCGGCCGCAAGCGCAGCGCTGATGGTGAAGTGAATGTCGCGGATCGTGGACGCGGCCAAAGGGTTGCACACGTGGGGCAGGCACTCGATGACCTCGCACCGCATCTTTCCGCAGTCGTGGTCGCGGTGTCCGCCCTTCGGCGGCCGGCCAACCGGATTCCGGTGGCGGACGACTCGGCACTCATGCGCTTCTTCCGCAAGATGCTCGATCATCGGCCGGCCGTCGCACCGCATCCGGCAGCGACGCAGTTCGGAGTAGAACTCCTCCAGCACATGGGCGGTGATCTTGCCGATCGACACGCGGCCGAGAGCCGGCTTGATGTAGCGGCGGATGTTCGCCTCGTAGCCGCGCAGCGTGTTCGCCTCGACCTCGTGGACCTTCACCCACGCGTCGAGCGCTGTTGCCATCGTCGCCTTGGTGCGAGCCGCCCGTTGTTCGTCGACCTCGGCGACCAGCCGCCGCATGATCTTCTCGGCCGGCTTCTTGTCGCGGGTCGACTCGGTCAGGTAGTTGCGCTTGCCGGTGACCGGGTCGATGCCGGCGAACACCAGCACCTGGTAGGAACCACCCCGTTGCCGGATGTGACCGCGCGCCCGACCCCTGTCTGGCATGCCCGGATCGTAACTGAATGACAGCGTGATTGACAGAGATCAACTTCAGTGACCCTGCCTCGCACTGGAGGCCTTGGAATCCTTGGGCTGTAGGTGG
>CAVTSX010000006.1:0-201712 GCA_963737425.1 uncultured Actinomycetota bacterium | reverse complement strand
GTTCTCCGATGTGCACTGGTCGGTGCCCGACCCGGTGCGCGTCGGCAGTCCCGCCGCGTTGACCGGGCTCTTGACGAGCTGTCCCGGCGGGTGCGCGATCTCGCTCCCCACCTTGCCGCGTCATAAAAAGGAAACTCACCAGCACCCACGAGGAAGGCCGACGATGTCGCAGACCTACCCGCGCGCCGATATCACCCTCGATCAGCAGGTCGCGCTCAAACGCGCCGCGACGATGCTGGCCCGCGACTTCGGCGCCACGTTCGGCGCGGAGACGATTGAGCGGTTCCTGTACTCCTCCTACGACCAGTTCGCCGGCCGGGCGACGGTGGCGAACTTTTTGCCGTTGCTGGCCGAACGTTTCGCCCGGCAGCGCCTGCAGGCGCTGGCCCGGGTGGAGGGGCTGTCTCATGACGGCAAACCGACCGTGCTGTTCTTGTGCGTGCACAACGCCGGCCGCTCGCAGATGGCGATGGGTTTTTTCACTCATCACGCCGGCGACCAAGCGGTCGCGTGGTCGGGCGGCTCGGAGCCGGGTGAGCAGGTCAATCCGGCCGCGGTCGACGCGATGGCCGAGCGCGGTATCGACATCTCGAGCGAGTACCCGAAACCGTGGACCGATGAGGTGGTGCGCGCGGCCGATGTGGTGATCACGATGGGCTGCGGGGACGCCTGCCCGGTGTTCCCGGGCAAACGCTATGAGGAATGGGTCCTTGACGATCCGGCCGGGCGCGAGGTCACCGACGTGCGGCCGATCCGCGACGAGATCGAACGCCGCGTGCTGGTCCTGCTCGACCAGCTCGGCGTCCCCACACACGCCTGAGCCCGGCCCGGCAACTCGCCTGGGCCGAACTCAGATCGGCTGACTTTAGAGCACGCGGGCACCCACCCGGGACAGGGCGTCCTGGCGGGCGGCCGCGACACGGTGACTGGTATCGCAGTTGATGACCGTGGCGCAGCTGTCGCAGAAACACACCGATCCGCGGCCCTCCTGCTGATGGCGGCGCAACCGCCGCAGCAGCCTCACGCCGTCACCCCAGCCGGCTTGACGGCGCGCACGATCGCCGAATGCATGCCGGGAGCGGCTTCGTGGGTGAAGCTCACGTCGGCGTTGACGAATCCGGCCGCGGTCAGCCCGTCGAGGTACTCGGACCGGGACAGAGCGCCGGCGATGCAGCCGACGTAGGAGCCGCGCTCGGCGCGGTCGGCGGGGGTGAGGTGATCCTCGGCGACCACGTCGGAGACGCCGATGCGCCCGCCCGGTGCCAGCACGCGGAACATCTCGGCCAGCACCGCCGCCTTGTCGGTGGACAGGTTGATCACACAGTTGGAGATCACCACGTCTACCGTGGCGTCGGGCAGCGGGACGTCCTCGATGGTGCCTTTGAGGAATTCCACTTGGCCACGCCGGCCTTCGCCGCGTTCGCGCGGGCCAGGGCGAGCATCTCCTCGGTCATGTCCACCCCGTAGGCGAACCCGGTCGCACCCACCCGGCGGGCGGACAGCAGCACGTCGATGCCGCCGCCCGAGCCCAGATCGAACACCGTCTCACCGGCGCTCAGTTCGGCCACCGCGAGCGGATTCCCGCAGCCCAGGCTCGCCGCCACCGCCTCGGCCGACAGCTCGTCCTGCTCGTCCGCGCTGTACAGGCTCGATCCGAACGCCGCATCCACCTCGCCGCCGCAACACGACGCCTCCGCGGCACTCGCCCCGCAACAGCCGGCGTCCACCACGGCCAGCGCATCCCGGCTGGTCTCACTCACCGCCACCGCCGCGGCGGCCTAGCGCTCGCGCACCTGCTCGCGAAGGTCCGTCTCACCCATCACACGCTCCCATCGACGAAGTTCGATGCATCGAGAGTGGACGATGCATCGACGAATGTCAATGTGTCTGGCAGACTTGTCCCATGACCACTCGGACCCTGCCCCTGCTCGCGAACGACCTTGCGGTTTGCTGCTCGCCGCTGACCGGCAGCATCGTCACGGCCGACGACGCCGAGCGCCTGGCGCGCGCGTTCAAAGCTCTCGGTGACCCCACCCGGGTCCGTCTGCTGTCCCTGATCGCCGCGCACGAGGGCGGGGAGGCCTGTATCTGTGACCTCACCGATCCGGTCGGGTTGTCCCAGCCCACCGTCTCTCACCATATGAAGCAGCTCGCCGAGGCCGGTCTCGTCACCCGCCAGCAGCGCGGCAAGTGGGCCTACTACCGCGTCGTAGACGGTGCGCTTCACTCGCTGGCCGGCGCGCTCACGCCGAGCCCGCAGCCGGCCCTCGCGCGGCGTTGAGGTGGTCAAGCAGCGCAGTGCCCCGCTGGGCCTCGTCGATCACAGCCGGGGCAGCAGCAATGCCGTGTCCAGCGCGCGGTCGCGACCGGCGTGCGCGCGGCAGGTCGCGTCGCAGAGCCAGCTGAGCGCGGCACGCGGTGCCGACCCGCGGCCGGGCAGAACTCCGAACAGACGCCGGATCAGTGTCGTCATGTCAACCTCTCGCATTGATATCGGTCGATGCATCGAGAATCGCTCATATACTGATGGATGTCAATACATGAGCTGCCTGGGCGCTCGGCACACCGCGAGATCGGTGGTGACCGGCACGGCCTCGTGGTAGGTACGAAGATCGCAGCGTCCGAGTCACATTGACAGCTGTCGATATGATGAGGCATGGTGACGCATCGACAGAGTTCAATGTGATGAGGAGTGACGGTGTCTGACCTTCCAGTTGTCGTGATCGGTGCCGGTCCGCAGGGCCTTGCAGCGGCGGCGCATCTGCGTGAGCGCGGGGAACGCCCATTGGTGTTGGAGGCCGGTGCTCGGCCCGCGTTCGCGGTGTCGCAGTGGGCCCACGTCCGGCTGTTCTCCAGCTGGTCCGAGCTGGTCGACCCCGCCGCGGCCCGACTGCTCGAGCCGACCGGCTGGATAGCCCCGACGCATGGCTATCCGACCGGTGGCGAGTGGATCGAGCGCTACCTCGCGCCGCTGGCCGACGCTCTGGGCGACCAGCTCCGCCTCGGCGCACGGGTCACCGGCGTGTCCCGCAAGGGGCGTGACCGCCTCGTCGACGCGGACCGCGGCAGCCAGCCATTCACCGTCCACATATCGCACCCTGATGGCCGCGAGGAGAAACTCGACGCGCGCGCCGTCATCGACGCCTCCGGCACCTGGACCACGCCGAACCCCGCCGGCGCGGACGGCCTGCCTGCCCTTGGCGAGCGCGCCGCGGCCGCCGCCGGACTGCTGTCCTACCTTCCGCCGACCCCGGAGCAGGCCCAGGCGCTGGCCGGTAAGCACACCGTGATCGTGGGCTCGGGGCATTCGGCGATGACCGCCGTCATCGAGTTGGCCGCGATCGCCGACGCGGTCCCGGGTACGCGGCTGTCCTGGGTATTGCGCCGCGGCGCGGCCGGGGTCTCCTTCGGCGGCGGCACCGCCGATCAGCTGCCGCAGCGCGGCGCGCTCGGCCTGGCCGCGAAAGCTGCTGTCGAGAAGGGACTCGTGGATCTGGTGACCGGATTCCGCACCGACACTGTCGAGCTGGTCGGTGGGCAGGCCGTGCTGGCATCCGAAGACGGCCGGACACTGCCGCCGGCCGACCAGATCGTGGTACTGACCGGGTTCCGCCCGGACCTCTCCTTCCTCTCGGAGATGCGCCTCGAGTTGGACACGACGCTGCAGGCACCGGTCCGGATCGCCGTCGAAATCGACCCCAACATCCACTCCTGCGGCGACGTCAAAGCCACCGGCGCCGCCGACCTGAAGCATCCCGAACGCGACCTTTACCTGGTCGGGATGAAGTCCTACGGCCGCGCCCCGACCTTTCTCGCCATGACCGGCTACGAGCAGATCCGCTCAGTGGCCGCCGAACTCTCCGGCGACCACGATGCCGCCGCCCGCGTCGAACTCGCCCTGCCCGATACCGGAGTCTGCGGCGGCGCCGGCCTCTTCGATGACCCCGACAGCGCCAACGGCGGCTGCTGCGACACTCCCACGGCCGGCCCACAACCGCTCACGTTGACCGGGACCTCCCCACGCGGTTGAACGCCGCCGGCGCGGCGCAGCCCGACACAGCCGTAACAGTTCGGCGGTGCCGCACCCAATGACGTTGTGCGCCACCGAGATCACCAGCTCGGGCATCCTCGCCAGCCAAAATGACTCCCGACCCGACCGCGGTCAGGCCGCAACCGCTCACGTCACCTAAAGGCGATCAACTGTCCACTGTGGACGGTCCGTGCACGAAGACGAAACACTCAGCGACGCGACCCAGCTCTCGCTCGGTCTTCGGTCAGCGCGCTACCGACCTCTCACCGTCCGCCAGAGCGGCCCGCTGACAGCGGACCTGGCGGCCGGTCACCCGAGCCTGTCGTTCACCAACCGGAGACCACCATGGATGCCCTGCCCTCCGCCTCTCTGCCCGCCACCGCAGTCACGCTGCTCAACTCCGACCGGCTGGCCCACGTGGTCACCATCAACCCCGACGGCACACCGCACCTCACAGTCGTGTGGGTCGAATGCGACGGGCACGCGATCCTGTTCGGCGCACAGACGCATCGACGGAAGATCACCAACCTGGCACGGGATCCCCGCATCCTGCTGTCGATCGACAGCCCCGACGCCAACGCCGTGGGCATGCGCTACCACCTGCTCATCCACGGGCAGGCACAACTAGAAACCCACGGCTACGCCGACCTCATGGACCGGCTGGCGCGCCGCTACAGCCACGCCGACCGGTTCTTCCTCGACCTACGCAGCGGAGACATCGACTTCCGCCAAGTGCGCATCATCCCGCAGCGCATCACCGGGTACGGCCCATGGACCGCGCCCGACACGAACCCCGCCCAACCCCACCGGCCTCCCGGTCGATGACACACGACCCGGCCGCGACGGCATCAACAAACACGCCCACAACTGCTGTCAGTTGAGCCCCATAGACCATGATGCCGGTCATTTTCGCCAGTAATTCCTCCGCCGACCCCGGAACCCAGTGCGTGGCACACGTGAGACGCCAGCGTGGGGTCCACCTGGAACGCCCGTCGGGCAAAGCGCGGACCGCCCCAATGTCGACTGATTAGCCGGGTCTCGTCGCGTGCGCGCGTCGGTCGACGAACCTGCGCGAACACTCAGGTGCGACCCGGGCGTGACGATCTGACCGGCGATGACCACGACACCCTCAGCCGTGCCCGCTCCGGGCAGCAGTCACGTGCTCATTCACGATCTCGGCCACAGCATCTGGGCTGGGCTCACCGCGTCACCAATCGCCCTGCCCGTGCTCATCGTCTTGGTGGTCCTCGCCCTGGTTCGCGGCACACGGCGGATCATGTGGTCCTCGATCGCGCGTGACCCGGCTCGCCGATTCCGCCGTGCGGATAAGGCTGTGCTGCTCGAGCGCGCGGGCGGTCGCTGCGAACATCATGGTTGGCTGACCGGGCGCTGTGCGGGCAGGGACGGTCTTGAAGCCGATCACGTGCATCCGCACAGCAGGGGTGGACGAACATCGCTCACCAACGGGCAGGTGCTCTGCAGGCGACACAACCGGCGTAAGTCCGCGCGGGTGCCCCTCGCCTGGGAACTCAGGCAGTTGGCGAAACGCCGGCTCGCGTACTACCCGCCTGACGTCTCCGGTGCGATCACCAGACCGGTCAGACGCGCCTCCGTGAGCCCGCGGCAGTCCGTAGGCGTGAGTGCGGTCGATGGCGCGAGACTCGAACAAATGTTCTACGGTGAGCCAATGGCAGGGCGCCCGTTCGTGAAGATCACGATCCCGCCGTGGTCTGGCCAGCTCGACGTCTGGGGCAGAGCGGACAGCGGCTGGTTCGGCCTGGTCATCTGGCGCGAGTACGTCATCGACCGGCGCCGCGACGCATCGAACCGCGCCCAGGCGTGCTCGGCCTGGATCGCCGCCGAGCACCTCGCGCCCGGGCAAGACATCAGCTACGCGAATGTCGAGCGGATCGAACTCCCGCTCGACCGACGGCCATGGCCGGGTCCGACCGACCGCCCAGACGCACACTGGCCCAGCAACGGCCTATGCCTCGGCATCATGGTCGGCGGGCCGGTGAAACTGCCCACCCACTTCCAGATCGTCGGCACGCCAGAGCGGCGCGGGTAACCAGCCACGCCACCACCACGCCGCGACCTCAAACTGTGATCGGACCAGGTCCGAACTATTCGCCGGGCGGGGCCAGTCCCGCGGCATCGAATTCGAGTGTGGTCGACAGGACCATGACATCAAACGTGACGCGAAATCCTGTTCCCTGCCGTGATTAGTGACCTCGCATGGTTCAGGAACGGTCAGGCAAGTACGCCCTTGATGGCTCTGACGTGATGGATCGGGGATCTCATAATCCTTTACTCGGCAAGCCTGTGGCCGGACTGTCTTTGAACAGCTTCGTCCCAAAGCGCTTTCCGATTCCTGACAACGCGGTCCGGCCTGCCCGGTTGACTCGCTTGAAACGGTCGCCTGAGTACGGAGTGCCTGCGACCTGGTCTCCCACTTCAGAAGCGGATGGTTCTAGGCTTCGCCAGCCGTCGCACCGCCTTGTCGAGTACGAGAAGGCCTCTGAAGCTTGCGGCCCAGGAGCTCAGCCGCACTGCGATCAGCGGCGGCAACCCATGCGGCGTAGACCCGCAAGGTTGTTGTGCCGCCGCCAGCGTGACCGAGTCGTCCGGCAACGGTGCGAAGGTCAACGCCGGCCGTCAGTAGCTCGGTTGCCGAATAGTGCCGTAGGGCGTGCAGGTGGCTGTCGATGTCGAGCCCGGCGCACATCTTCGTATAGCGATGCGTGACGGCGTCCGGGTGCCAAGGCCGATCTCGGAGCGGGTCGTGCGAGAACAGAAATGCCCGGTCGCTCGGCCCTTCGCCGAGCTGCCCGATGACCTCGACGTACGCGTCGTGGTGGGCAATCAGCACCTCGACGGTTGCGGCGTCAAGCGAGATGCGGCGCATGCGATGCGTCTTCGTGGTCTTCTCGACGCCGCGACCGTTGACCCAAACGTAGTTGCGGCGGATCTCCAGAACGCCATTGACCAGGTCGACATCGTCCCAGCGCAGCGCAAGGAGCTCTGCGCGACGCATGCCGGTGACAAGGGTGAGCCAGACGAACGTGCCCCAAGCGTCGTCCTCCTCCCACGCCGCCGCCAGGATCCGAGCCGCCTCCTCGGATGATGGCGGGGTGGGCGCGGGTGCTGCCTGGCGCGGCTTCCTCGCCACAGTGGCGGGGTTCGACTTGATCCACTCCCAGCGCACCGCCGCGGACAGTGCGGCGCTGATCGCGATGTGGATCTGGCGGATCGTAGAGGAGGAGAGCGGCTGGCACTTGTGCGACGGGCACTCGATATCCACGCAGCCGGCCTTGGCGCAGTCGTGCTGGCCGTCGGCCCGCGGCCGGCCCGGCGGCCGCCGATGTCGCACCGTCCGGCACTCGTGCGGGCCGTCGACCAGGTGGTCGACCTTGACCTTGCCGTTGCAGCGGACCCGGCACCGACGCAGCTGCGCGTAGAGAGTCTCGAGCTGCTGTGCGTTGATCTTGCCGAGCGGCACGTCGCCGAGAGCTGGCTTGATGTAGAGGCGGGCGTGAGTCTCGTAGCCCTTGCGCGTGTTCTCCTCGGCCTCGTGCACCGCGAGCCACGCGTCGACGGCCGCGCCGAGCGTCGCCTTGGTGCGGGTATGACGCTGGTCGTCGACCTCGCTGAGCAGCTTGCGCAGGAGACGCTCGGCATGGTCTTCGGTGGCGGCGGAGCCGGTCAGGTAGTTCGGCTTGCCGGTGACCGGGTCGACGCCCGCGTAGACCCGGACCTGATAGGTGCGTCCGCGCTGCCGGATGTTGCCCTTGGGGCGTCGTTCGGCGGCAGCTTTGGCCATGGACAGAGCCTACCGATGGACAGCCCCATGGACAAAGATCATCTTTGCGGATCGCTAGCGAATGCTGGAGGCCCCGGAATCATTGAGCTGGAAAGTGGTGCGCCGCCAGGGACTCGAACCCCGAACCCGCTGATTAAGAGTCAGCTGCTCTGCCAGTTGAGCTAGCGGCGCCCGATCAGACAACCGGCCCACCGAAGTGGGCCGGGTCGCAACTTTAGCACGGTCGGATACCGCGCCCGAGCGTGCGGTGGTCGCTGCTCGAACCGGCTGGCCGCGATCAGATCTGACAGGTGGGATACGTCCGCCCGCGGCAACAGGTCGGTCGCGGGGGCGGACCTGATCATTGCCCGGTGGGCCGAGAACACGGGTCTCATAGACCCCCCAGGGAGTTCATGATGCTGAGGACGCCTGGCCCCATCACGATGATGAACAACGCCGGAAGCAGGCAGAAGATCAACGGAAAAAGGATCTTGACGGTAACCTTCTGTGCCTTTTCCTCCGCGCGTTGGCGGCGCTTGAGTCTCATGTCGGACGCCTGTTCCCGCATGACAGCCGCTACCGGGATGCCGAGTGCGGACGCCTGCACCAGGGCCGACACCAGGGCTCTGAGCTCGGGCACGGTCGTGCGGCCGGCCATTGCCTTGAGAGCCTCGATTCGCGACATGCCGAATTGCATCTCCTGCAGGACGCGTGCGAATTCGCCGGCCAATGCGCCCTTGGTGTTGCGTGCCACTTTGGCAAGTGCGGCATCGAACCCGAGGCCGGCTTCAATGCAGACGGTCATCATGTCCATCGCATCCGGCAGCAACTTCTGGAGCTTCTCCTGGCGCTTGAGCCCGATGTTGTAGATGAGAAGGTTCGGAAGCATGAATCCCGCTGCCGCACCACCAATTGCGAAGAAAATGACACCTGCACCGTGCCTCGCGCCAATCAGAAGGCCAAAGACTCCTATACCGATCATGGCGGTCGTCTTCAGCGCGAGAACGCGCTCGAGGTTCCATTTCGCCGGGTTTCCAGCGCGATTAAGGTTCCGTTCGAGCTTGGCAAGGCTCGCAGTTGGCGAAAGACGTACCGCGAACCTCTTCAAGCGTTTCACGATGGGTGACGAGTTCGATGCTGCCGCGTATAAGGGGTCATCGGTCTCGGGCGGACCATAAAATTCGTCGATCTGATCAATGCCCGAACTATCGACGCCGGAATCGGTGCCGAGGGCAAAGACGCCGAGTACAGCGCCCAGGCAGATGGCCAATAGTCCGATGAGCAGAGGCAGTTGCGTCATGTCAGACCTCCACCTTTACGACGCGGCTCAGCCACCACGAGCCAACCAACAACGCAAGGACCGCCATGATGAGCATGACAATTCCCGGGCCAGTCGTGTACAAGGGGCGCACGTAATCCCGCCGCACCAGGAAGAGCCACAGTCCGATACCGATCGGCATGCTCACGAGGACGTAGGCGGACAGTCGGCCCTCGGCACTCAGCGCCCGCACCTGCCGCCTCATCTGTGCTCGCTCGCGCATCGTATGCACGGTGGTGGCCAGGACCTCGGCGAGGTTTCCGCCTACCTGACGGGAGATTCGCACCGCCATTACTACCCACGAGAGGTCTCGGCTGCGTATGCGATCGGCTACCTTGTCCAGCGCGTCCTCGAGTTCGAGGCCCAGTCGCACCTCGGCCAATGCTCGGCCGATCTCGGACGCGACGGGCTGATTGCCTTCGCTCACCACGCTGTCGAGCGCCTGGGAAAGAGAGAACCCGGATCGAAGCGAGCTGGCCACGAGCTGCAAAACGTCCGGTAGTTGTTCGGAGAATGCCGCTGCTCGGCGCTTGATCTTGATCTTCAGGTACATCGTTGTGGGCAGCCAGACCATCAGGAATGCGATCGGCAGTGCGAGGACGAGGTTTCCCGTGAGGAAGAACAACAGAGCGATGCAGATGGCAACGGCCGACAGGCGAATTGCCATCCACTCCCGCGGCTTCCAGTCGAGACCTGCTCGATCGAGATCCTGGGCAATCTTGATACCGCCATTGCGCGCCCGCACCAGACGGTCCGCTATTTGCAGGATAATGCGGGCGGCGGCGCTGCCGGTCGGCTCGGCTGCCGGCTCTGATGCTTCTGCGAAATCGACGCGATAGCGCTCGGCCTCCTGAATGCGATCGGAGACGCCGGCCGCACGCGCGGGAACGCCCAGCAGGATCAGGGCGGTCAGGACGATGACGCCGAAGGTGCTGCCGAGGACGATCACCAGAGCCGGATCGATGTGTGCATTGGACACGTCACTCACTGCCGATCCGTCGCGACGATCGGTATCGGCAACTGGATGCCGCGATCGAGCAGGGTCTGAGCGAATTGCGGACGCAGGCCCGTCGCCCTGAGCACACCACGGTGCCGGCCGGATGCGTCCAGACCGGCGGCGAAGTCGAAGAGGTAGAGGTCCTGGAGGGTGATCACATCGCCCTCCATGCCGGATACCTCGGTGATGTGGGTGACCCGGCGGGTGCCGTCGCGCAGTCGCGACTGGTGCACGATGAGATCTACGGCGGACGCAGCTTGCTCGCGGATGGCTCGCTGCGGCAAGTCCATTCCCGCCATCATGACCATCGTTTCCAACCTGGCCAGCGAATCACGCGGTGAGTTGGCGTGCAGGGTGGTGATCGATCCGTCGTGGCCGGTGTTCATCGCCTGCAGCATGTCGAGCGCCGCGGCGTCGCGGACCTCGCCGACGATTATGCGATCGGGCCGCATGCGCAATGCGTTCCGCACGAGGTCGCGGACCGTGATTTCGCCGCGCTGCTCGATGTTGGACGGGCGCGCTTCCATGCGCACCACGTGATCCTGGTGCAGTTGCAGTTCTGCGGCGTCCTCGATAGTGACGATACGTTCGTCGGTGCCGATATAGGACGACAAGACGTTGAGCGTTGTCGTCTTTCCTGAACCGGTGCCGCCCGAGATCAGGATGTTGAGCCGGCCGCGCACGCAGGCCGAGAGAAAGTCCGCCGTCTGCTGCGTGATAGTGCCGAAGCCGATGAGGTCCCTATCGGTAAAGGGATCCGCCGCGAACTTACGAATCGTGAGCGATGAACCGTCGAGGCTGATCGGCGGGATGATCGCGTTGACGCGGCTGCCGTCGGACAGCCGGGCGTCGACCATCGGGCTGGCTTCGTCAACTCGCCGTCCGACCCGAGCGACGATCTTGTCGATGGTTCGACGCAGGTGGGCCTCGTCGGTGAAAGTGGCAGCGACCTGCGACAGCTTGCCGCCGCTCTCCACGTAGATCTGGTGGGCTCCGTTGACCATGATCTCGGAGATGTTGCGGTCTCGCAGAAACACCTCGAGCGGACCGTTGCCCAGGATCTCGTCGGCGACCTCGTCGGTGATGCGATTCCGCTCGGCGGTTGTCAACGGAGCTTCCTCCGCCTCGACTGCGGCTTGCAGCGCAGATCGGACGCGGACTTCGAGATCCGCTTCGGTCATGTTTGCGTCGTACAAGGTGGGACCGAGTGTGTCGAGCAGCGCGGTGTGCACGCTGAGCTTTATGGCGACCAGCCGGTCCTGCGGCTGGTCCGCACGGCGGACCGCAGCCGGCACGCGCTGTTCGCTGATTGAGCGAGGCGCTGTACCTCCTCGTGCCGCAAGTCGATCGGTCAGGTTCACGATGTCCTCCCGCGCCGCCGTAGGCCCGGCAACGCGTATGCACGGTGCTTACCGGGAATGCGCAGTTCGGGTGCGAATCTGTCTGAGGCCAGCCGCCGGATTGCCACACTCACCCGGTGGTCGGGTTGATCGGCGGCCAGTGGCGTACCGCGGTTGATCGAGGTCGGCACATCGGGGCTGGACGGGACGCGAACGGCCAGTGCGCACCTGGCAACCCGCTCGACTTCGGCAAGGCTCAAGCCCACGTTCTCGTCCGCCCGGTTCAAGACGACTGACCGTGACTCGCGGCTGTAGTCAAGCATCTCGAGCGTGTCCAAGGTCAGCCGCAAGTTCTTCAGCGACGGCAACTCCGGCGTCGTGATGAGCACGTGGTAGTCGGAGGCATCCAACGCTGCGAGCACGTGCTCACTCAACTGCGAAGGGGTGTCGACGACCACGTAGTCGTAGAGCTTCGACAACGCGTTGAGCAGCAAGGCGGTGAGCGACGCCGGGATCTTCTCGGCATCGCCTGGCGCGACCGGCGCCAGCAGGCAGTCGTGGTTGGGGCGATAGTTGGTCAGGATCGCGGACAGGTCGCCGGACTCGATGTCCGTCATGGAGAGCGCATCGACAATGGTTAGTCGTGGCTCGAGTCGCAACGTTATGGCCACGTCACCGAATGCCAGGTCGAGATCGACCAGGCACACCCGGGCGGCGCCTTCGTTGTTCAATGCCACCGACAGGTTCGTGGCGATCGTCGTCTTTCCGGCGCCACCCTTCGCCGAAAAGACGGTAATGATCTTTCCCTCGGCGGCGCCGTTGAAGGTTGTGTGTATACCGGAGATGGTGCGAGCAGACAGCGCCAACGACCGGGCGCACGCGTCGGCAAGTGCTGTCGCGTCGCCAGCGGCGATGACCTCGCGCACCCCGCAACGCATGGCCTGCTGGACGTCGGCAAGCTTCAATTCTGAGCGGATCACGATGACGCCGACGCCTGGATGTTTGGCGCCGGTGGCAGACGTGAACGCGAGCGTGTCACTTAAGGGCACGTCGACTCCGATGACGACGAGGCGCTCGGCCGGCTCGCGATCAAGGATCTCGCCGGCCTCGGCCAGCGTCACCACCGCCGTCACCGGCGCGGGCAGTGCCGCTTCAACGGCGGGAGAATCGGACCGGGCTTGCCGGCACAGGACGGTCATGGCGTTGGGTCGCCGGCTCTGGGTTCGGCGCCGAACAGGCCGCCAAGCTTGCCCTGGTTGTCGATACCCGGGCTCGCAGCCGTCTTGGAACGATCGGACAGCAGCGCGAGATACAGGCTGCCGGTATGACCGACGTGGATCACGCGTTCCGCATCGATCTGGCTGACCGCGATCGTCACCAGCAGCGAGTCCGACGCGACGCTGTCCTTCTGCCCGGACGGGGCCGCCTGCGATACCGCCAAAACCGCAACGCGCGGAAGGAGCAACTTCGTTGCCCAGTTGTCCTTCTTATCGGAGCCGTCCTTCGACCCGGCCGGAGTGCCCTTGTCGTCGAGCATCACATAGGTGTCGAATATTGCGATCTGCGAGCCGGGTTGGACGTAGCCGGCGACGTCGGCGTTCGAGGCAACGGTGATGGTTACGGCCATCATCCCGTCGGGGATTTCCAACCCGCTCGTCGTCGGTGTGATCTTGCCGAACATGTCGCGAACCACGACCTGTCCGGATGGAACGTCGGCCAGGGCGACATCGGTCGGTTGGACATCGGAAAGTTGAGTCACGGCATCAGCCGGTCTTGCCGAACGGGGCACCGAGTCTTCGCGGGTGTAGCCGCCGTCAGTAATCGACTTTATCGAGGTACCCGCCGGAATTCGCTTGGCAACAACAAGAACGGAAGTGGCCTGCTTTCCGGCGAGTACGCGGGCATCGGTTCCGCTGAGGTAGGAGTAGACAGCGCCGACGCCGACGACGGCCAGAACTATCGCGAGGGCGATCATTACTTTGCGTCGCTTCATGTGTGGCCTAACTCCAAGTCAGTCGATGAGCTGAAGGACGCCGGCGCCGGCGCCGGTACCCGGGCCGATGTTGCCGCCGGACGTCAATCCAGTTGTGAAATAGCCGGAAATGCAGCGTGCACTTCCCTTGCACGGCTGCTTACCTGTCAGCCAGGAGTTTGCGCTCCAACTGGGCCAGTAATACCCGGTCACGACGAAGGCAGCCATACTCCACAGTGTGTAGGTACCGTTGCCGCCCGTTCCGGTGACCTTGTCGTAGACCGGAATGAACGTGACTTGATGGGACTGCTGCGAATTCAGCAACGCCGTCTGGCACTGTTCGGATATCGACGAACCAGACTTGGCGACGTATGTGGTGGTGCCGGAGGCCGGGTCGAAATTGAAGTTGGTCGTGCACGTATTAGATGTGGTCACGGTCGACCCGAAATCGCCGGGGACGTCGAAACCCGACGGTCCGGCAATGCAATGTGTTGGGTTCGGATTAGTGTCATGGAAATAGATCACGATCTCAGCGGTGGCCGGCGGCACGGCAGGCGGCGGCGACGCGTAGATCGGCGCGGTGGCGGAACCGACGTACGATTTCCACTCGCAATAGGAGATCGTCAGCGCCAATCCGTTCCCGGCCGCGGGCGGGCCCCATGCGGCGCGGGCGCAGGCGTTCATTTCTATTCCGGGATATGAGTTGCCGAGCACCGCGCGACCGAAGACCGGTGGCAGCACGGTGCCGCCGCTCGACGTGCGTGTTTTGGTGTGCACCTCTGCGTAGTTGGTACCGCTCGGTGGTGGGTCGGCGCAGGTCAGCTTCTTGACCGGGCCTGGTGCCGGACAGTTGGTGTTGAGCTTGCCGGCGGCGTCGCGGCCGCACACCACGGTCACGGTCGACGTGCCGTCCTTGGCGTTGCTGTTCGCGTGAATCCCGGCGATGCTGGTCGCGGACGTGGCGGGGTCGCAATAGGCCGCCCCACGTGCGCATCCGCGGGCCACCGCGAGGGCGGCGCTGTCGGCACTGTTCTGTAACTCGGCCCGCTCCGCGGAGGCCTGGCCGATGTCGACCACCAGCGCGCCCGATGCCAGCAGCACGCCGGCGCCGAACATGACCGCGACGAGGGGGGCGACTGCGCCGCGTTCCGGTCCTGTGCTGCGGACTCGCCGCATCAACCCAAACATGGCATGGTCGCCTTTCCGGTGAGCGTCAGAGCGTTGCCGACGACGAAGGTGAAGGCCTTGGAGATCGTCACGGTTGCGTCGCTGGCAGGTGATGAAGTGAGCGTGCACGGGGCACTGCCGGTGATGTCGGCGGCCTGAAGGCCGAGCCCTGGCGGGGCTGCGCTGAGCAACCGTGCCTTGTAGTCGGTGGTGCCGAGCGAGACCAGCCGGGCGCCTTCGCGCGCGAGTTGGGTGAGGGTGATCTGCTGGTTGTAGGCGCGGCCGAAGTCGATCATTCCGAACAGCAGTGCCAACAGCAGAGGCAGCACCAATGCGAACTCCACTGCCGCCGCACCGCGTTCACTGCGGAAAGCGTGGGACATCCTCGTCACGTTCACGGCCGTCTCCATGGGGGTCGGCCTGGGCACGAGGCTGAAGGTGCCGGTCGCGCGCCCAGGCCGGTAGCAAGCTGCTGGGTGTTCGGATCACCGCGGACAGGGGCGACAGCGGTGTTCCGGCTTGCGGCTTATGAGCCGCCCGGCAGTGCATCGCTGACCTTGCTGAAGATGCCGTCGAGCTTGCCGCCGAGGGCGGTCACGGTGAGGATGATGACGCCGGCGATGAGGGCGACCAGCAGGCCGTACTCAACAGCGGTCGCGCCACGATCGTCGTCGTGGTGGCGCACTCGGTCGGTGAGATCGCCAAGAGCGATCTGCACCATTACGAGGATTCGGGTGAGTGTCATAGCGCATTCCCCTTAGGGCCTTCGCCTCGACGTCTGTCGATGCGGTGAGCACGGCGCCTTGCCGTCCTAAGGTCAAGCGTCGATCTCTTAGCGGGTACCTAACATCGGTCGAAAGTCCCGGGGGCCACGGGCGCAGGTCCTACGTGCAGTAAGCAAACGGCCACTATATGTGAGCATGACGACCTTGGACGGCGTGCGCCGTGTGCTGCACACTGCCGCCGGGCCGGGCTGTCGTTTGCGGATGCTCGCTTCTGATCGTTGAAGTGTCCGAAGGCCAACCGTCTCGGGTCGGCTGGTGTCGTTGCGAGGGCCTTATCGTGTCGGTCCCGGTGATCCAGGCACGGCGAACGCATACCCGGGGAAGACTCGGCGGCTTGATGATCAGCGCACGGCCGGCTTGCCATCGGTTGATGGTGAGGCGGCGGCCTCTGCTGCCAACGTCCTCGGCCGCCGGGACCTTCGCCTTCTATCGGCGACGGACCTTCGCCACGATGATCAAGCAATGAAGTCGCACGCAATCATCCGCGTCGTCTGCGACGACGGGCCATGTCGGGGCTCTCAGTATCTGGAGTCCGACACTGGCCACGTTCTGTTCAGCGGTTCCGCAGAGGCGGCCGACACCGTTTACGCGATTGACGATGAGCCGGGCGGCACGCATACATCGTTGCCGCACGCGCACGTCGTGGACGTTACCGAGCAGGAACAAGCCTGTTGACGCGGTGCAGTCGCCGAGGGTGACGCACGCGCCGCGGGCCGGGTGAGAGTCGTCGGGCCGGGCAGCACGAGATGCACGGGCCGCCAGTGTCGGTGAAGCGCGATCGCCGGCTCCTGGCGGCCCTTACTCATGTTCCCGCGCAACCGGGCTAGCACTTATGGCGGGCCGAAGTGATTTCGAGCGTCACCCCGATCGTCGGCGCTGGTCGATGTACAGGCCGACATTCAGCACCTTGCCGCGCGACCCCTGGATGCGCGGGCACACCAGCCGCGCGGCGCTCGGAGCGGTTCGGCGCCAGCCTCGAATGACGTACTCCCCGTCCGGCCGCCGGGGCGGCCGCACGGAGGCCCGATGTTTGTTGGGGTGAGTGACGGGACTTGAACCCGCGACCCTCTGGACCACAACCAGATGCTCTACCAGCTGAGCTACACCCACCATGTTCGGCGTCAACCGCCCGCCGAGCCGCGTCAGTCTATCGTGCCCGTTGCGTTGCCCATCACCGCTTTCGCTGCGGCGTGCGCCTCGTCGCTGCTCGGCCCGGGCAGCGCGACGAACAGCGTTTGCCGGTAGTAGATGAGCTCCTGCACGCTTTCGCGGATGTCTGCCAGGGCGCGGTGCGCCAGGCCCTTTTCCGGTTGCGCGTAGTACACCCTCGGGTACCACCGGCGGGCGAGTTCCTTGATCGACGAGACGTCGATCATCCGGTAGTGCAGGTGCTCGTCGAGGGTTGGCATGTCGCGGGCGATGAAGCCTCGGTCGGTTGCGATCGAGTTGCCGCACAGTGGCGCGGTCTTCGCATCGGGCACGTGGCCCTTCACGTAGTCGAGCACGAGGGTCTCGGCCTCGCCCAGCGTGACGGTCGAGGCGCGTACCGCGTCAGTCAGCCCGGACGACGCGTGCATCTCCTGTACGTAGGGCACCATCGTCTCGAGCACGTCGTCGTGGGTGTGGATGACGATGTCGAGCCCGGCGTCGAGCAGATTCAGCTCGGCGTCGGTGACGACTACCGCGATCTCGATCAGGGCGTCGCGGGTGAGCTCGAGCCCGGTCATCTCGCAGTCGATCCACACCAGACGGTCGTCCGTCATGAGCTGGATGGGTTGCGCGAAGCAGCGGTCATCGGGGGAGCGTATCGGCCGGGACTAGCGTAGGTGCGAATCGAGCCGATGGAGGGCGCTCATGTCGCGCGAACCGCTCACGCAAGACACCATCGACAAGCGGGTGGCAACGCTGCACGCCGGCTGGTCCGGCAGTACGGAGGAGCTGCGCCGATCGATCGAGTTCGCCGACTTTCCGACCGCTGTTGAGTTTGTCAACCGCCTCGCCCCGATCTGCGAAGAACTCGATCATCATCCCGATCTGTCACTGCGCTGGCGGTGGGTCGACGTCGGGTTGTCGACGCACAGCGCCGGGGGAGTCACTGACCTGGACCTCAAGCTGGCAGGTCACGTCGACGAGGTCGCCTCCGCGCTACCCCAAGCGTCCTGACACGTGGCGCGGGGTGAGCACCACGGTTGCACCCCGCGCCGGTGCGAGCGTGATGTTGCGGCCCTTCGCCGGCTCGGGGCGCCGGCGGTCGGGCCGGATGTCGTAGCGACGCAGCATCTCGCGCAGGATGGCCGTCGCCTCCATCAGGGAGAAGCCGGCGCCGAGGCAGCGGCGCACGCCTCCGCCGAACGGTATCCATGTATTCGCGGGTGGCTGCGTGCCGAGAAAGCGCTCCGGGTCGAACTCGCCCGGTGACGGGTAGTGCTCGGCGTCGGATTGGACGAGCCCGATTGCCGGCATAACGGTGACCCCGGCGGGCAGCCGGTAGCCGGCTACCTCGACCGGTGCCGTCAGCCGTCGCGCGACCTCGTAGATGACCGGGCGCAGCCGCATCGACTCCTTGGCGACCGCCTCGAGGTACGCGTCGTCGCCATCGTCGGCGGCCTGCTGGGCCCGGCGCAGCAGGTCCGGCCGGCGGACCAACTCATGGATTGCCCAGGCCAGCGCCGTCGCCGTGGTCTCGTGGCCGGCCAGCAGCAGAGTGACGAGGTTGTCGCGCAACTCGGCGTCGGTAAGGCTGCTCTCGTCCGACACCTTGAGCAGCCGCGACAACACGTCGGTGCGGTCGGTCAGGTCGGCGCGGCGCCGCTGGGCTATCTCGGCATAGAGCAGCCGGTCGAATCCTCGCTGCACGTCGGCGAATGTGCGCCACGGCCAGATGCGCTGCAGTCGCGGGTAGAACCATCCGATCATGACGACCGGGCTGATCGTGACGACCTTGCTCACGACCGGGCGCAGATCGGCCAGCCGCCGCTCGTCCGACACACCGAACACGACCTGCAAGATCACTTCGAGGGTGAGCGCACTCATCCGGTCGTGCAGGCGAAAGGCCTTGCCCTGCGGCCAGCGTGCGACCTGCTCACGCGCGATACCGGCCACCAGGTCCTGGTAGCCACGCAACGCGGCGCCATTGAAGGCCGGCATGAGCAACTGCCGCACGCGCAGGTGTTCAGACTCGTCGAGCAGCAGCACCGAGTGCTGGCCCATCACCGGCGCGAGCAGCCCGTTGCCCTCGCCGGCGTGAAAGGTCGACGGCTGCCCGGTGAACACGGTGCGGAAATCTTCCGGACGGCTGAGCATGACCAGCCGGCGCGAATGCGGCGCGATCCGCAGAGTGAACACGTCGCCGTAGCGACGGCGCATGGCCGGCAGGAAGCGGTGCCGGTACTTGCCGAAGAGCACGGTCTGCACGGCGACTGGCATGCGCGGCCCGGGCGGAAGTGTGTCGACCGGCGGCTTCAGCACAGTGGACATCTTCGGCGGACTCCTTCGGGGGGCGATGCGGGCTAGCCACCTGTCGCGACCTGGCACGGGTGCGGCGCTGCCAGACCTTCCATCATCTCCGCTGGACCCGCCATTGCTCGCGCCTTCGGCAGAGATGATCAAGAGTGGGCCAGCGCCGACGCCCGCACGGTGTCGGACTGGAACGATCTACGCTGTCGTGCTAGTCGTATTTATACGCGCGTATAGGACGACCGTCTAGATCTGGGTTTACCCTGTCTCCGTGGGACATCGCGAGGAACTGCTCGCGGCGGCGCGCAGGCTGCTGGAGACGAAGGGGTACGCGCGCATCACGGCGCGCGATCTGGTTGCCGAGTCGGGCACGAATCTGGCCTCGATCGGTTACCACTTCGGCTCGAAGGAGGGGCTGCTCAACACGGCCATCGGCCAGATCTCGCAGGAATGGCACATGCAACTCGCCGCTGTGGCGATGGCCGAGCCGGACGTCGTTCCGATCGAACGGGCACGCACCACTTGGACGGCCCTGCTGGAGAGCCTGCCGGGCAAGCGCGCCCTGCTGCTCTCTTACGTCGAAGCACTCGCTCAGGCCGAGCGAAATCCCGAGCTCCGCAGGCAATTCGCGGCCCAGTACCGCGAAGGCAGGGCGCAGATCGCCGGGCTGGTCGCGCAGTCGCTCGGTGTCGACACGAGTTCGGATGATCCGCGCTATCGCGCGATCGCCAGCTTCGTCATCGCCGTGTGCGACGGGCTCGCGCTGCAGTCATTGCTCGATCCCGACGACGCGCCCACGTCGACCGAACTGAACGAAGGATTGGCGAGCGTCTGGCTGGCGTCGCTGCCCGGCGTTGGAGCGCCGGGAACGGCGACGAGCTAGAGCTGCCCGCGGCGGTCGGGAACCATGCACATCAGCGGGATGGACGCGGCCATCAACAACGCGAAGATCAGGAAGCTGCCGGCGAGTGCTGCACCCGGATCGGTGCTGCGAGCGACCACTGCGGTGCTGATCGACACCGCCATGATTCCGCCGGCCTGGCGGAACATGCCGCGAAGACCTGCCACCGCGCCGATCTCGGCGCCCGCGAGATGCAGGATGGCGTTGTTCGATCCGGGAATCGCGATACCCATGCCCAGACCGGTCAGCACCGACGTGATGCACAGCCACCAGAACGCGGTGAGGCCACCGGGCGGGTGCACGGCCATGAGCGCCATGCTGATGGCAACGATCGCGCCGCCGATGATCATGGGCAGCCGGTAGCCGATGCGCCGAAGCGCGAAGACCGTCGCTCCGGCGACGCAGATCATGCCGACGGCGCGGCCGATCAGCAGCGTTCCCGCAGCCAGGCTGCTGATGCCATAACGGTCGTGGGCGTACAGCGGCACGAGCGCGCCGAAGCCGAGTGCCGAGCACCCGAACAGGAAGTTGATCAGGTTCATGGTGCCGAAGCCGGTGCCGAACAGCAGGCGCACGGGGATGAACGGCGCCTCGGCTCGCCGGGCGTGGCGAAGGAACGCGATCAGCGCCACCACGCCGACCGCTTCGGAGACGAGGACGCTCGGATCCCACACCTGCGTGGTGCCCGTGCCCAGGCTGGTGATCCCGTACATCACCGACAGCAACATCGTGCCCATCAGGCATACGCCGGTGACGTCGAAGCGGGCCGTGGCCCGACCGGCCTGATGCGGGATGAAGCGCAGGCCCAGAACGATCAGCACGATGCCGATAGGAACGTTCACCAAGAAGATGCCCCGCCACGACCAGTACTGCACGAAGAACCCGCCCATGGCCGGCCCGGCGATGCCGCCGATCGGGAAGATGCTCGTGAACATGCCGAGCGCACGGTCGCGTTCGGGGCCGAACATGTCCGAGACGATGCCCGTGGCCGACGGCATGAACGCACCGCCGCCGAGCGCTTGCACCGCCCGCAGCGGCACGAGCAGATAGATGCTTGTCGCGAAGCCACACGCCAGCGACGCCAGCGTGAAGACGGCGACCGCGATGAGGAAGATCCGTTTGCGGCCGTAGACATCGCTGATCTTGCCGGCCAGCGGCATCATCAGGATCTGGCCGAGTGCGTAGATCGTGATCGTCCAGCCGCCCCAGTTGATCGGGGCGTGCAGGTCATGCTGCAACGTGCTGAGAGCGGTAGCGACAATCGTCTGATCGACCGACGCCATGAACAGTCCGAGTGAAACGATGGCGAAGACGAGCTTGCGCAGCGGTTGCGCCTCGCCGCGCGGAAAGCCTGCGGGGGAGAGGTTGGTCTCGAGTTCCTCCGCCGGCACCAGGTCGGCGGATGCGTGCGGCGCGCCGAGCTGATCGACCTGGGATCTCGTCATCGCCGGCCCCGTTGGACGACCGGCCGGCCGATGCGCCGACAATGCCGCCGACTCATTGGGGCAATAGCGTCGACACACGCAAGCCCAAGACAGCGACTCCCCGCTCTGATTCGTTCGTTCGGCTAAGAAAACAATACTACGAGCCGGCAACGTACTTTCCGGCAGCGCACGTCGAGCACCGGCCGCATCGTGCGGCCCGGCGAGAGGAATCCGCGCAGCTAGCGGCGAAGCTTTGACGCGGGTCCAAGGTCCTGAGTCCGCGCGGGGGCATTGCTTTCCGCGGAAAGTAAAGTTAAATTTGTGTTACCTGCCGCCGGGGGTGGCAGGACTGACATGGGGGGTGTCCAGTGCGCACTGCCACGCCACTGCGACTGGTATTCAATCCGGTAGGGGACATGCGGAAGGCCGCACGGGCCTGTGAAGCCGAGGTCTTCATGCGGACGTACGGGAACACCGAGGCGCAGTTCGAGCTGGAATACGGCCCTTACGAAGACGCCACGGTCTTCATGGCCCTCGTCGACGAGAACAACGACGTCGTCGCGGCGTGCCGGATCATCATGCCGAGCGATGCCGGCCTCAAGACACTCAACGACGCGGCCCGAGCGCCCTGGCATGTTGATGGTCACCGCGCCGCTCACGCAGCACGTGTCGACACCTCGCGCACGTGGGACGTCGCGACGATCTGCATACGCCCGAACGCCGGCGCCAGCCGGTTGTTCGCGGCCGCCGCCCTATACCACGGCATCTTCCAGGCGGCCCGCGCCAATGGCATCCAATCCATCGTGATGATCATGGACGAGCGCGCTCGGCAGCTGCTGACCGCGACAGGCGTCACGACGACTGCGCTTCCCGGCACGCATCCAGGGCCCTACCTCGGCTCGCCGGCCAGCACTCCCGTGTACGGGCACTTCGCCGAGATGGCCGACCTGCAGCGCCGCCTCAACCCGGACGCGCACCGCCTTATCGGCCAGGGCATCGGCCTGGACGGCGTGACTGTGCCGCCGCTGGAGTCGTTCCTGCTGCCCGAGCGCCGGGAGGCCGCGAGTTCTCTCCGTTGAGTGGTGCGTTTCGCGTTGAGTGGTGCGTTGTAACGCACCACTCAACGGTTAACGCACCACTCAACGTGAGTGGTCGTTCGCGTTGTGAGTCCTAGCTTTCGCCGCCCAGATAGAGCGAGTTGAACAGCAGCTTGTACGTGCCGTGCGCTTCGGCACGATGCTGAACGCTGATGCCGAGCAGGACGACTTCGCCGTTGCCGTACTTGGCATCTACCACGCTGCTGTGGTTCGCGACGACATCCTCGCCGAGTAACCAGCCGCTACGCAGCACATTGCTCGCGGGGTAACCGACCGGCGCCGTCACGTCCGGCGCGCCAGGTTGCACCGCGAACGCGGGGCTTGCGTCGGAGTAGGCGTTGAGGTCGGCCGGCAACCCGTACGTCAGCGGAGTGTCCGCCTCGACCTTGTTGTCGACGATCGAGCCGGGGGAGTAGTACTGCGTGCTCGGCAGTCCGGCCGTGACGTCCGTGACCGGCAGCCCGAAAGTCTTGATGCCGAGCTGCGTCGCGGCGTTGATCGTGATGAGTTTGCCGCCGTCCTGCACGAACTTCTTGAGATTGTCCACCCCCGCGGCGGTCATGCCGCCCGTGTACTGGGGCGGTTCCGAGCCGGCACGAAGGCCGTTGAGCATCCTGGTGTACGAGGCGTCGGGAAGCACGATCACGTCGTAGGAGTCGCGCAGCTTGCCCGTGCGTACGTCGGCATCGTGTACCTGCTTGTACGGGAACTTGAACTGGTCGAGGACGTACCGGGTCCACCCTTCGTCGCTGTTGCCGCCCCACCCGTGGTACAGGCCGATCCGCGGCGCAGCAACGGAAAGATGGCCGCTCGGCGCACTGTCGACGCCGGCGACGGTGAGTCCCAGTGCCTTGGCCTGCGCGCGCACCCGTACATCGGCGCCGGGCCGAACGCCTACCAGGAACGTCCCGGCGGGCCGCTCGCCCAGGCTCGTCTGGATGGGGGCAATCGTGCGCGTTACCGTCTCGCCGGCCGCGAGCAGGTTGTTGACCGCGGTGAACGAGTCGTTCTCCCGTGAATCGAGCGCGTAGGCATAGCCGGGCGTTGTTGCCGGGAACACGAGTGGCGGCACCGGCGCGGTGTCGACCGGCACGCTGTCGACGATGAAGGCGGTGTTGACCTTGTCTACGGTCACGCCCATCTGATACTGCAGCGTCCAGCCGGCCATGTCGTAAGGGGCTTCAGGCGAGCCGTCAGGGTTACGGCGATCCGGGTAAACCTGTGGATTGAGCAGGTCGACGACATCGGGCCGGTAGGGCTGATCCTCGCGGACGATGAAGCTTCCGGGCGGGTACACCTTTGCGCCGACCGAGAACGCCGTTCGCGCCTGCTCGACGCGGATGTTGTTCTCGCGCAGCACGTTGACCATCTTCGTCGCAGTCGGGAAATCCGCCTGGTCGGCCGGGATGATGTATGCGATGTTGCCGCCGGCGGCAGCCGCCTGCGAGCCCATCCGGTAACTGCCGTAGAGCCAGTTGTAGCGGTCGATGTCGGCCGAGTGCAGGTACGACCAGCCGGTGCTCTCGATGTACGCGCAACTGTCGCCGATGTGCCACTCACCGCCCTTGTACGGGCTGGGATAGAACGCCGAAGGCTCGCTGGTGGATACCCCCTGGTACGGGAAGGTCTTCGGGAACTTCGTCGGATCCTCATAGACCGGCGTGGCCGAGGCATCGGCGGTCTCGCTGAGAATGCCGACCTGGTTGTGGAACGCCGGCGCTGAGCGCAGTCCGCCGTTCCACCATTGGTCGTACTGCTGCCGCGAGACCGCGCCGACCTTGCCTTCCCGGTCGAGTTCCTGGGTCATCCCGTCGCCGACCGCGTTGATATCCCGAATGATCTCCGGCGGGATGTTGGGATTGGCCGGGTCCTTGAACGGCGGTATGAAGATGCGCGCCGGGTAGGCCGCCGTCTGGTGCGTGTTGTAGACCAGCTGCGGCATCCAGTCGTGGAACAGCACCTGGCCGAGGTTGCGGGTCTCCTGCAGGTTGAACATGAACCAGTCGCGGTTGTCGTCATGACCCGAGTACTTCTGATAGAGCTCGGGATAGGTGGAGTCGCGGTACGGGGTTCCGAGATGGTCCATGTACCAGTCAGAGACATCGTCAGTGCCGTCCGGGTTGATGTTGGGCACGAACAGCGTGATCACGTTGTTCAAGATCGACTTGGTCTCGTCCGTATTGCTCGTGAGCAGGTCGTAGGCGAACTGCGGTGCTGTCTGCGTCGGTGCGACTTCGGTGGAGTGGATGCCGAAATCCACCCAGGCAATCGTCTTGCCTTCGGTCGCGAGCTGCCTGGCCTTGGTGTCGTCGACGCTGACCTGCGAGAGCTGCTGGGAGATCTTCTGGTACCTGGCAAGATTCGCCGGCTTCAGATTGTCCGGCGAGGAGACGATCGCCATGATCTGATCGCGCCCCTCGGAGGTCTTTCCGAGATCGACGACCTTCATGCGGTCACTGGCCTTGTCGAGAACCTGGAAGTAGTCCGCGATCTGCTCGTAGTTGGCGAGTTTGTAGTCGGCACACGGCTTCCAGCCGATGACCGAGGCCGGCGGCGGAATGGTCGCGCGGGCCACTGCTGAGCCGGACAGCGTCGGCAACGCCAGTGCCGCCAGGGCAACGATGGCAGGCATGGCAAGCGCTGCGGTGTGCTTGCGTTTCATCGGCAAACCTCCCAGGGTTCGGAACGGGTGGGGGAATCCGTCTCGCGACAAGGGACCCGCCGGCGGGCGACGCACGGCGGAGCGACATTTGCTCCGCGTCCGAGCAAATCAGCTGGCGCGGGCAAGCTGGTGCCGAGCACTGTGGATAGTCGTGCAACGACGCGATTGACCTCAACAATTCGCGGAGTTAACACAAGAGGACCGTACACCGCAAATCCGGTTTTGGGCGAAAAATCATCGCAGCGCGAAGAAGGTGCCGTCCATCGACCGAATCGCTCTGTTGATCACCGGCGCCCGGGGCAGCCTGAGCTGACGGTGGGCTCCGCTGAGATGGGGCGCCCCGTCGGGGCGCGGCGCTGGATCAGCTGCCGAGGTAGGCGATCGCCTCGATTTCGACGCGCACGTCGGGGTGGCCGAAATCGACGACGAGGGTCGTGCGTGCCGGCGGCGCCGCGCCAAATCTCATCTTGTACTGCTCGTTGAACGGTGCGAACAGCGCGGCATTGGACAAGTACGCGTTCACCTTCACGACGTCGGCGATGGTGGCGCCGCCGGCCTGAAGCACTGCTTCGACGTTGTCGAGTGCACTGTTCACCTCGGCTGCAAAGTCGCCGATCATCGCCTTGTGGTCGGGTCCGGTGGCGATCTGCCCGGACAGGAACAGGAAGTCGCCGGCTCGCACACCGGGACTGAGCGGCACGGTCGGCGGTGGGAACTGTTCGGGCTGGATGCGCTGCATGGTGACCTCTCTAGGCATGATGTTCAATCTGAAATATCATTCCGCATTGGTCCCGGGAAGCAGCGTGCGGGCATGGATCTGCTGCTCGCCGCCGGGCTTCTCCACAACGGGCTCCTCGACGACGGTACCGGTGCGCCGAGCGGGGCCGGCCGACGTACTCGCAGATGGCGACCAGCGATCCGAATGACTCTCGACCGTGCGCTGGGCGATCACCGAGCAGTTGAAACTCCTGATGCGAGCAGGTCACCCAGGGTCTGCGCGATGGCAGCGCGAGTATCGGGATCGGTCAGGATGCCGTTGGCGCTGACCGCGTCACGCGCGATCGGAATGTGTGTGCACGCGTCGTCGATCACCCGCGCCTGCACGTAGCCCAGCACGGTAGCCAGTGCGGCGTGCGCACCGTCGCCGCGGCGTGCATCCGCTGCCACCTTGACCCAGGCGACCGGCTTGTCGCTCATCTCGGTGCCACCGACCGTCCAGTCGAGAAGGTTCTTGAACGACCCGGGAAGCGTGCCCGCATACTCCGGCGTGCAGAACAGGACCGCGTCAGCCGACCCTATTGCGGCACGCAACGTTGCGACCGCCGGCGGTAGCGGCTCATGGTCGTGGTCGGGGTTGAAGTGGGGTAGCGCTGCGATATCCGGGTAATGGTCGGCCACTACTCCTGCGGGCGCGCAGTCGACCGCCGTGCGGCAGAATGCTGTATTCGTTGACGCAGACCGGGTGCTGCCCGATATCAGGAGTACCCGCCGCGTGCCGTCATGTGTCGGTTCCATTTCTCGGCAAACCGCGTCGACCGCTCACGTGTTCCAGCGTTCGGCGGGGAAGGCAGAGGCACGCCGACGATCGACATCGCAAGTGGATCGCTCACGGGCTCCACTCTCACCGACTGCGCGACCGCGAGCCCGTGACGACCAGGCCATGAGGTTGACGCCGCTGCCACGGCTGTCAGTTCACACGGTCGCGTTGATGCAGCCAAGCAACGTCGGCGCGCCGTAGATGCTTCATCTGTGTCGCCGCCCCGCCGCATGCCCGGCAGTTGCAGTGCCTTTGCTGCCGGCCGGTCCGGGAACCCGACCAAGGCGTGGTGTCTGCTCACCTGTGCGGGACCGGGGTCGAGGCATACCCGCGCAGTTCGTTCATCGACACCAGGCCGAACTGCAGTGCTATCTCGACGAGCCGCGCCCTCTTCTGGTTCTGGGGCAGGTAATCGATGCCGAGTTTGTGGAACAGGATTCGCAGGTGCGTCTTGACAGCATCGAGGCTCAGGAACAGCTCGTCGGCGATCTGCTGGTTGGTCGACGGAGAGGCGTAGTGCGAATCGTCACGGAACGGCCGGCACAGCGCGACGAGCACCGCATGCTGCGCCGGCGTCAGTCGCGCGGCGGTGGGTAGCGGTTCGCCGACAAGCGTGTGCAGGCAGTCGAGTTCGGCCGGCGCGCAGAAGGTGAGCACCGTGGCGCCGACTCTGATCTCATCGCGATCGTGCAGTTGGACGCGGCCGGCCACTCGCCGGTTGTTGACAAACGTGCCGTTGCGCGACAGCCCGTCGTCGACGACGGTCCATGCACCTGCCACACGCTCCAACGTCGAGTGCAGCCGGGAGACGAGCAGGTCATCTTCGATGACCACATCTGCAGACGACCCGCGCCCGATTGACACCAGATCCGCGTGCAGCGGCCAGCAGCGCCGGTGAGCATTCGCGTCCCACCGGGACAGGTAGGGTTCCGAGTCCGGACGACATTGCGCTGCGGCGATCCTCGACGTCTCCGCCATGCCGCCTCCCGACCTGGCGCTGGGAGCCGCCCGTCTCTGTAGTTCATTCCCTGTTTCTTAGTAGCTCCGGAAACGTCCGAACGGCAGAGGCGATGGTCCTCACTCGGCCCTACTGCGTTTCATCCCGCGCGGGAAATGCTCAGGGACTCAGACGCTGAGCGTCGGCGCCTCATCGATGCGGCGCGCGTATCGAACGAGCCGACCGCCAGGCGTCATGAGGATTCGCGTCTCCCCCCAAGATCGTCCCGAGCCAGTGCGTTACGAAAATGCGCAGTCGGTGAGTAGGACGGCCGCATTCGACGTACATAAGAGCGGCAATGTTCACATTCACCAGCGGAAGGATTCGCGTGAGTAGAAACGCACGTGTGTGGCAAGGTCTCGGGGCGATCGTGATAGGCGGTGCCTTACTGCTCGCAGGCGCGCCGGCTGCAAAGGCGGCAGCGAGGGACAAGACGCCGCCGACAGCACCGAGCAACTTGCACGCGGTCAGCATCACCGATGAGGACATCACCCTGGCGTGGGACGCATCCAAGGACAACAGCGGTGTGGTGCTCTACGACCTGTTCTTCGACGACAACCCCATCCCGTTCGGCCCCCTTTCTGACAACCAATTCGATGTGCACCTGAACCAAGCGATCGGGATGGTTCCCGGCAGCACGCACACATTCCAGGTGCGCGCGGAGGACACGTCCGGCAACGCCTCATTCAGCAACAAGTTGACGGTGTCGTTCGCTGCCGGTGACGACACTCCGCCGACAACGCCCACGAACCTGCACCTGGTGAGCACGTCCGCGTCCGGGGTGGAGCTGGCCTGGGATCCGTCGACCGACGAATCGACCTTCGATTACAACGTGGTCGGTGTGTTTGGTTGCCCGACTCTGGTGGTGCCCAGTAACACAACGCAGGTCCTCGTCGCTTCGGTCGACGCGGATCCGGTCTGCGGGCTCTCTCCGGGCATCACCTATAGCTTCCAGGTCTTTGCCCGCGACGCCTTCGGCAACGACTCGGCGCTCAGCAACACGGCGACCGTCACCTTCTCACCGTAATGAACCTTCGCCCGGCCCAGTGACGTGGCTTCGCGCACGCTCCCGCCCTGAATCCGTGACGGCTCAAGGCGGGAGCATGCCGGCCGCCGCGCCATCGTCCTACCGGACCGGATCTACGACCGCTCATCCCCTACCTCGAGGTGCAGGCCGGAGAGCGCGAGCCCGGCTGGCACTCGGCGTAGCGTGCTGGAGGTGGATCTTCTGCGGCGCGGTGTGCACCCGGCAGATGTCGCCGTCGCCGCGCCTTCCTCGGGTCCGGGCAACTGGGTCGGCGCCTCAAGTGCCGTCGCTCTTGACGAGGGCGGGTTCCTGATCGCCTACCGGGTTCGCACCGCGCTCGATCGCGGTGGGCGTGTGGTCGTCGCCCGCTCGGCAGACGGTGTCGCGCTGGTGCCGGTCGCGGAGATCACGAAGGACCGCTTGGGTGCGGAGTCGTTGGAACGTCCGGCGCTCGTCCGCGCCGACGATGGCCGATGGCGGCTCTACCTGTCGTGCGCGACGGCGGGCACGAAGCATTGGCGCATCGACCTGCTCGAGGCAGCTACCCCGGACAAGCTCTCCAGTGCTGAGCCGGTGACGGTTCTGCCCGGGGACGACCTCACCGGCGTGAAGGATCCGGTGGTGCGCCGACGCGCGCACGGCTGGGAGGCGTGGGTGTGCTGTCACCCGCTCGATGTGCCCGGCGCGGAGGACCGGATGGCCAGCCGCCTCGCAGTTAGCGCGGACGGCGTGAGGTGGCGGTGGACCCCGGCCACACTGCAGGGCCGCCTCGGTGCGTGGGACGCACGCGGCGCCCGCGTGACGGCCGTGCTCGACGAGTGGCTCTACTACGACGGGCGCGCCACCGCGGCGGAAAACTTCTCCGAACGCACCGGCATCGCGGTGCGCCACGGCGATACCGTGACGGCCGTCGGCGGCCAGCCGGTGAGCGCGGCGCGCTACCTCGACGTCACCGCGCTGCCCGGCGGCGGACACAGGCTCTGGTACGAGGCGCCTCTGCCCGACGGCAGCCACGAATTGCGTACCGAACGGGTACCCAGTCCAACGGCCTGAAGGACGTCGTTACGGGCAGGTCAGAAGGACGACCGCAGCCGGGGCATGACCGAGGTCGCAACTTCGTCGAACACCACGTCCTCACGTGAGACCTCGCGCCAGGTTTGCGGCCAGTACAAGACGAACTCATCGATGCCGATCTCGACGAAGCGCCCGACCATGTCGGTGAAGTACTCGACCGACTCCCACGGAGTCAGCGGCGGGAAGCAGACCAGCGAGTGCCGAATCGTGGCGGGATCGCGCCCCGCGTCCTCGCACAGGTCATCGAATCGGTCGCCATCATGGCCAGCAGCGACGCGCCTACCAGCGCGGCGGTTCCCGCTCGTTTGCGGTGAGGGACGATCCTCGTGCTCACGTTCTCCTCCGATCAGACATTCGCGGGCAGAAATACCTGCAATGGTCAATACGTAAGGAACGACGTGAACGTTCACGCATGGCGATTGTCAAGCTTGACTGGCCTCGGCGTGACGGCGAGATGGAGCGGTTCGCGCGGCCACGTCATCATGACGGCGCCGACGGGGTAACTGCCCCTCACATCTCGGCTGCTGCGCGTCGAGCGCCGGGACGAGGCCCGCGCGGTGGTCTTGCCACTGACGCCCACACCTGACAGCCCGTCCAACGTCGGTGTGCCGGAGCTGATTCAGCTCGTCATGGCCTCGGGGTCGCTTCATTCGGGTGTCCACCTCTTGAGCCGGTGCGCTTCGACGAGCCCTTCGAGGTCGAACCTGATCAACCCTCCCGACCGATCTTCAAACGGCCCGCCCACATAGCGAGCCGGCCGCAACTGGCGCCAGCAGGACGCCTGCCTCGGCGCGACGGCACGAACACGGTTTGGATCAGCCTTCATGAGGTACTTCATGAGGTAGAAGTACGCGAAGCAACCCCGCGACTCGGTGCTGCCGCCCGCGGTCGCGACGGGCTGGTCGGCGCTGCGATGGTCGACTATCGGCGCGGCGTCGTCAGCGAGTATTCATTGCGGCGGTAGAGCATGAGGCCGAACATCGCCGCGATGGACACTAGGCAATAGCCGCCGCATTGGGCGCTGTCCGTGACGTTGAACCAGACCAGACACAGGAACGGGATCACGGAAAGGATCATCGCCGCGGCCATCTCGTAGGAGTTCTTCCACCCCATGCCGCGATGCATCATCCAGGCCACCATCGCAACGGTCATACCTGCCGCCATCGCAAGCAGGGCCTGCGTCGGGTACTGGGTGGTGACCTCGTCCCAGGTCTTGGCGCCCACGATGGAGAGGAAGCTGGCGCCGGTGGCGATCATGCCGACGACCATGGCTGCGATCATCTGCAGGAAGTGTTGCCAGAACGGCGACACGTGTCGCTTGCCGTTCTTCTCCGACGACGTGACCAGTCGTGTGTCGGCCGCGTTGTCTCGCTCGGCCGCGGGGCCTCGATCCTCGGTGGAAACTCGTGCGTTGGCCATAACGACCACCTCCGCCGTTGGCTTCCAGTATCACGTCGCGGCATCGGGCCGACAGAGGCAGAACGTCCCGTCCAACTGGACCAAAGCCACTGCTGACATCGAAGACGGCCACGTCCGCCAGATCTCGGATCGGCAGGCCTGCTCGGCGACGACGGTGTTCCTGCTCAACCAGTCCGATCCACCGCTGCTATCGATTCAGCATCTCGTTCCGTCCCGTCCTGGTTCGCCGAGTTCTCGGACGGCTGTCAACGGAAACCAGGCGCCACCGCCAGCGCGTGTGACAGCTTCGGGTACTCCACCGGACCTACACTTGTTGATCGGCTCGCGGCGGAACGACTGTCCTGCCCGGTTGGCATTGTTGTCTGGTGCGGCCGTAGGAGACGGGAGTTCGTGGACACGCTCATGGACTGACCGTCCACAGTGGACAGTGTGGTCGCCTACTTTTGCTTTGCCATCGTCAGTCCGGCAACTGCCTTTGAGTCCCGGGTTCGTAAGACCCCTGGCTTCTGCAGCGTCGTACTTTCGTCGGTCCAGCGATGACCTGTCCTGTCTTGCCGGGGACCGCTATGCACCCAGTTGCTGATCGGTGATAGGAGTCGCGCGTCTTACGAGGTTCGCCGCAGAGCTCGCGTCACAATCGCATCGACGGCTAGGCCCATTGCCGCGCCGCCAACGACATCGAGGGGCAAGTGGGCTCCGACGTAGATGCGGCACAGCCCGACCGTCGGGACCGCAACGAGCGTGCCCAGCCGAGCTGCGGGGCCAAGCTCGCCGAACGCGGCGACGCCGAGCGCAACGGCCACGCCCGCGTGCCCGGATACGTATCCCAGCCCGGCGGCCTCCTTCCCCCTGGACCGCGCGCCCTCGACGAGCGAGCTCGGCCGAGGCCGGCGATAGACGCGCTTGATCACCTTCGACATGGCCCAGCTCCCGACGCCGCCGAGGGCCAGCCGGACGGCCAACCGCGGACGGCCGGCGGCCAGGGCAGCCGCGCCCGCCAGTGGCCCGGCGGCCAGTGTCCCTGCCTGCATCAGCAGCCAGGCGGGCGGGAACAATGCGTCCGGTAGGTCGTTCACAGCCCGGAAGGCGGCGGCTTCGCGGTGCCCGATGCTGTGGTCGTGTACGGCCAGCCCGGACAGCGCCACGCCGGCCAGCCCGACGACGAGACGCACGTCCGGGTCGGTCAAGCGATCCACGACGGAATGTCTCACGGGCCCGCGACGCCCGTTCATGGGTCGAGCCGAACGCCGAGGCGCCGTTGCACGTCGAGTCGCAGCTGCTGGCGTGACACGAACCCGACGATCGATGCCAGCTGCGCCATGAGCGCGATGTGCGGGCCGCGCTGGAAGTCGAACTGGTAGCTCACGCATCCTCCCGGGAAGACGTCGTACATCGATCCGGTGTAACGCGGATCGATCCCACCCAGGTGCAGGTAGGTTCGCCCGCCCGGCGTCCGCGGGGCGATCGGCGTGGCTGCGCCGACCGCGCAGGCGGCGGCCAGCTCGACCTTGACGGGGTGGTCGGGGCTGCGGTCGGAGCGCAGCGTAAAGCGGCTATGCCCGTTGTGCACTTTCAGGTCCGTGCTGCTCCAACCCGGCTGCGGAGCGCTGATGCATGGGATGTACGCGCTCGAGGGCACCGATTGGGCGATGAGTGCTACCTGTTCGACCGACCCGCACCGCGGAACTTCGGTTGCACTCGTGACGCTGCAGGCGCTGACTGCGGCGAGTATGGCTAGGCACGCCGCGGCGACTGAGCAGCATCTGACCCATCGAGCGCTCATAGGAACCCAGCCAAGCTGGCGTAGAGATAGAGAGCGAACACTGCGAGCGCCACCGCGAGCAGCACACCTGCTGTCACGCCGACCCGAGGCATCGTCCAGAGCTGGATCGGCACCACAGGCCGCGGGGGCGCCAGGGCACGGAATTGAGCGACAAGGTCGCGCCCGTCAGCCCGCAGCCGTGCCCGTAGCTGGGTAGGGATCGTGACGCTTCGGCTCGCGGCGAACGCCTCAGCCAGGTCATCAGGCGCGAAGACCCGGACCGCACGCTCGTAGACGACGTCGGCGGTGCTGACGAGCGCAAGGGTCAGCATCATGTTCGCCAGGTCGACGGCTTGCCGCCACGGCGTCGGGCGCACGGTCGCGAATGCGACGTCGATGAGCATGACCTGCCCGTCTCGCACGAGCAGGTTGGACGGCTTGATGTCGCGATGCGCAACTCCGACCTGCCACAGCCGGCGCACGATGGCGAGCCCCTCGTCGATCTCGCGCTCGGTGAGCGGCTCGGTGCCCGCCTCGCGCGCGTCGTCGTAGAACTCCATGACGATCAGGTACTCCCGCTCCGGTGTTATCTCGACCAGGCCGTACGGCTGCGGCGTCGGCAACCCTGCGTCGCGCAGCAGTCGGAGCATGTGGTCCTCGTACTCGACAAGCCGTCGCACGGTCGAGAATGGCTTCTCGTCCTCGAGCCGGCCGTAGAGCACCATCCGGGACAACTTGTATGACCGATCCGCGCGCAGGTGGTTGGTCGCGTACAGCTTGGCGAACAAGGTTGTCTCGCGACCGTCCGCCGCTTGCGTCCGCAGGCGCAGCGGTGTTGAACCTGCCGATCCGGCAAGGCCGAACGGCTCGGCGCTCAGTACGTGGATCCCGAGTTGCTGGTCGAGCGCTCGCACGATCGCTGCACCGCGTTCGCCGCCGACGTCGAGATGGGCGCGCTGGGTACGGCGGTAGCTGACGGGGAACACGTCGTCGGGGGTCAGCAGGCGGAACGCGACGACCGGTAGCGCCCAGCCGATACCGACCGCGGCGAGCAGGTCGGTCGGGTGGTCGACCCCGAGCAACAGCCGGGCGGCGCACAGCGTACCGACCGCGGCACCGACGACCCACTTACCGTAGTTGCGCCATCTCCCGCGCGGCAGCGTCGCATACAGCGCGCCGATGCCGACGGCGGCCAATGTGGCCACTGGAGCGGACGGGTGGGAGTATCCCGTCCAGTCGCCGACGATGCGGATGCCGGCCGGCCGCATCCGTTGCTGCCACAAAGCAAGCGAGCTGACTGCCAGCACGGCTGAGAGCACAACGGCCAGGTAGACGATCAGCCGGCGCAAATGTCGCGCGAGTAGCAAAACGGCGATGGTGGCCCACCCCAGCACGCTGACCACGATTGGCAGGCCGAGATGATCCACGCCGCGCATGAGCGAGACGAGCCAGTCACTACGCAGCCGCGCGAGAGCTTGTAGCGCTGCGTCGTCGACCCTGGTCAAGGCTTCGCGCGACGGGCGCACCGCCAGGGCGACCTCCAGGAAAGCCACGGCCAGTAGCGCTGCGACGTACCACGGCGTGCTCGGTGCGATGTGCCGCGGCAGGGGCGGTGGCTCGCCCGATGGCCGGCGCCGGCGCCCGGCCGCGGGAGAGGCGACGACCGGGGCGATCGGCTGCGGCACGACAGTGGATGCCCGCGCATCGCTTACCTTGCGCATGACCATGCCTCGGTCGCACGCTGGGCAGGGGGTACAAGGTGGACGCGAGGCGCTTGACGATACGGCGAGCGCGGCTCGTCGCGACGCTGGCCGTGCTGGGCGCCCTGCTGACGGCGTGCGCGCACGGCGGCCGCAGCGCGAGTCCAGCTAATAGCGCGCCGTCCGATGCGGTCGTGGTCGTCTCGTTCAACTTCCCCGAGAGCGAGCTGCTCGCCGAGATCTACGCGCAGGCGCTCGAGCACGATGGCGTGCCCGTACGCCGCGCCTTCGACCTTGGGCCGCGCGAGCTGGTGCAGCCCGCACTGAGGCAGGGTCTGGCAGACGTCGTGCCGGAGTACCTCGGCTCCGCACTTGCCAGCATCGAGCCGTCCGCGCCGGTCGAATGGACCGAGCCGCGCGACGTCCTCACTGCGCTGCGCCGCGCCCTCGCGCCGTGGCGGCTGGTGGCGCTGCAGCCCGCCGCGGCATCGGACCAGAACGGCTTCGCCGTCACCACCGCCACCGCCGCCCGCCTGCACCTGCGCACCCTTACCGACCTCGCCGCCGTAACCCCTCCGCTCATACTCGGCGGGCCTACGGAATGCCCGACGCGGCCGTACTGCCTGGCCGGGCTGCGAAACGTGTACGGCCTGCAGGTCAAGCAATTCCTCGCGTTCGACGACGAAAAGCAGCGCGCCGCTGCGCTCGATGAAGGAGTCATCGATGTCGCGGTCACGTTCACGACCGACGGCCAGCTGGCGACTGGGCGATTGGTGCTGCTGCGCGACGACCGGCAACTGCAGCCCACCGAGGAAGTCGTCCCGGTCGTGTCGTCGCGGGCGATACAGCGCTACGGTGCCACCCTCCAGAACGCCCTGGACTCGGTCTCCGCCTCGCTCGACTCGCGCAGCCTGCGCTTCCTCAACTGGCGAATCACCGTCGCCGGCAAGGACTACCGTGCCGAAGCCCAGGGCTGGCTGCAGCGGCATGGCCTTGTGCCGTCTCACTGAGCGAGCGCGCGACCCGGTCATTTCAGCTGCCCTGCGTAGGCCAGCGCCGCCATGCGTTCGAGGCGCTGCGTCGTACCCGCCACGTCGCGGCTGAGCAGGAAGTCCCGGAGTGCTCCCTGCATGCCGCCATTCGGCGTGGACCCGAATGCGGCAGGCTGCAGGTCCGACAGGTCGAAGCGGAAGCCATCACCGGCCTCGAGCAGGTTGCGCGCGATCGACCGCGTCAAGACGTCCGGGTACGTGGCCAGATCCAGCTCCTGATTCGGTGAGATGAAGCCCCCCGCGGCAGCCCAGATGGCGGCGGCCGCCGGGCTCGCGAGGTACCGCATGAGATCCGCTGCGGCCGGCGACGAGCGCAGCTGCACGGCGACGTCACCGCCGCCCACGACGAGGGGTACTGCGCGCCGTGCGACCGGGAACGGCGTCGCATCGACATCCACCCCGATCCGAGCCTGGGTCCGGGCAGCAACGACGCTCGCGACGAAGTCGCCCTCGATGACCATCGCAGCGCCCGGCGGCGCGGCGAACGCGTGAGCAACGGCGTCCTCGAATCCGGTGTGCAAGGCTCCGGTCACACCGTCGCGTAGGAACTGCGGCGTCAGCAGTTGCGCCATGAAGCGCAGTGCCCTCTGCACGGACGGGTCGGTCCACGCGAGCTCATGCTTCGCGAGCCGGTCATACTCCTGCGGCCCGGCCAGTTGCAGATAGATGTTCTCGAACCAGTCGGTGAGCGTCCACTGATCAGCACCGCCGACGGAGAACGGCGCTATACCGCTCGCGCGCAACACGCGCGCCACCACGAGCAGCCCGTCCAGGTCGCCCGCGGGAGCGACACCGGCCCGCTCGAACGCGCCGACGTCATACCAGACCAACGACTTGTTGGCCGCCTTGAACCAGACGCCGTACGGACGGCCGTCGACCGAGGCAAGGGATTGCCAGACGGGGGAGTAGTCGCGCTTGACCAGTTGGGCGGTTGCGGTGTCGAGCGGCACGAGCTCGCCTGATCTGGCGAGGCGGCGCAGTAGTCCAGGCTGCGGCAGCAAGGCTATGTCGGGCGGCTCGCCGGATGCGAGCCGCTCCGCGAGCAGGTGCGGCACGTTGCCGTGTGCGGAGGTGTAGCTGACCGACGCGCCGGTACGAGCGGTGAATCCGCGCAGGACGGAAGCGAATCGCGCCTGCTCGGTGCCGGACCAGGCCGCGACGACCTCCAGGTGCGCCCCGTGCAGGTCGGCATACCCCCCATCGGGACGTTCGGCAGCGCACGATGTCAGCGTGACGCCGAGCGCCACGCCCACCGCGGTGATGAGCACGCGCCAATGGCGCACCCGATGCGGCATCGGCACCCTCTCCGTTGTGAGACGGTCCACGGTCAGGCTGACACGCCGCCCACGGCACTAAGTAGGGCCGTTCGTCACGGGTCATTGGTGCCTTACGCCACTGGTCGGCGGCCTGCCGACGTACGGACTGTTGAGGCACCCGATCGCGTGCGGCAGCTTGCCGCGAAGTAAGTACGGGGGCCAGACATGTCGACCATGGCATACGAATCCAATACACAGGCCCGTGCGACAACAGCAGCTCGCACTGTCGCCGCAATGAAGGTGTACGGCGGCGGTCCGACCGAAGTCCGCGCGCTCGACGGCGTCACGGTGGAATTCGCCGCCCAGCAATTCACGGCGATCATGGGGCCGTCTGGGTCAGGGAAGTCCACGCTGCTGCACTGCGTCGCCGGGCTCGATGCGCTGACCTCGGGCCAGGCGTTCATCGGCTCGGATGACCTGAGCCGGCTCGACGACCGCCACTTGACCCTCCTGCGGCGCGATCGGATCGGCTTCGTCTTCCAGGCCTACAACCTGGTACCCACCCTCACAGCAGCGGAGAACATCACGCTGCCGCTGCGACTGGCCGGCCGCAAAGGCGACAGGGAGTGGATCCGCAGTGTCGTCGACACCATGGGCCTGGCGGACCGCCTCGAGCACCGACCGTCGGAACTGTCCGGCGGCCAGCAGCAACGCGTTGCCGTGGCCCGTGCGCTCGCGACCCGTCCGCAGATCATCTTCGGCGACGAGCCGACTGGCAACCTCGACTCCCACGCCAGCACCGAGGTGTTGACCTTCATGCGACGTGCGGTCGACGAAATGAGCCAGACGATCGTCATCGTCACCCACGACCCGCGGGCGGCGAGCTACGCCGACCGGATCGTATTCCTCGCCGACGGCCGGGTGGTCGACGAGATGGAGCATCCAACCGCGGACCTCGTGCTCGAACGCATGAAGCGGTTCGGGGAGTGAACCGTCATGTTCGCCACAGCATTACGGAATCTGTGGGCGCACAAACTGCGCCTGATGGCGACCGCCCTCTCGATCACCCTGGGGGTCGCCTTCATGGCCGGCACCCTGGTGCTCACCGCGACCATGCGCACGACGTACAACACCCTGTTCAGTGACGTCTACAAGGGCACCGATGCAGTGGTGCGCGCCAAGGCAGCCTTCGAAGGCCCCCAGGAAAGCACCGGCACCCAACGTGGCCGTATCGACGCGGCACTACTGCCGACAGTCCGGTCGGTCCACGGCGTCGCCGCTGCCGAGGGATCGATCTACGGCTACGCACGCCTGATCGGTAAGGACGGCAAGGCACTCGGCAACCCGGAGAACGGCGCCCCGGCCATCGGCTCCAACTGGTCGGAGAACAACGCGCTCAACCAGTTCCGCCTGGTATCCGGCACGCCGCCGCGCGGTGACAACGACGTCGTCATCGACCGCAAGAGCGCCCGTGACGGGCACCTTAATGTCGGCGACACCACGACCGTGCTCGTGCAGGGCGGCCCGCAGCATGTGCGCATCGCGGGCATCGCGCGCTTCGGCAACGCCGACTCACCCGGCGGCGCGACCATCGTGGCGTTCCGCACGGTCGTAGCTCAACGTCTCGTCGCCGAACCCGGCAAGTACGACGCCATCAACCTCGTCGCCGCCCGGGGCGTCTCCCAGGCCGAACTCGTCAAGCGGGTGTCGAGCGCACTCCCGGCAGGCACCGAAGTGGTCACCGGGAAGGCGGTCACCGAAGAGGCGCAGAGCGCGCTGGGCAAGGCACTGGGGTTCTTCTACACGTTCCTGCTGATCTTCGCCGTAATCGCGGTGCTGGTCGGCGGCTTCATGATATTCAATACGTTCTCGATCACGGTCGCACAGCGCACGCGGGAGAACGGTCTGCTCCGGGCGCTGGGGGCGGGGCGGCGCCAGATACTCGGCTCAGTGCTGGTCGAGGCATTCGCTGTGGGCCTGATCGCCTCGGTGCTCGGCATCGTCGCGGGCATCGGCGTCGCGATCGGCCTGAAGAACCTGTTGATCGCCATCGGCATCGACGTGCCCGCGCAGGGACTGGTCGTCTCCAGCAGCACGATCGTGATCTCGCTCGTCGTCGGCGTCGGCATCACGGCCCTGTCGGCACTCTCGCCTGCCCGCAAAGCGGCCAAGGTGCCGCCCATCGCGGCCATGCAGCTCGGCGTCGTGGGCAGCACCGGATACGGCTCCAAGCAGCGCATCTTCGTCGGCGCGGCTGTGCTCGGCCTAGGCGTCACAGCGCTGCTGGTCGGCCTGTTCGGCGGAGTCGCAAGACCGATACCCATCGTGGGCGCCGGCGCTCTGCTCGTCTTCTTCGGAGTGTCGATTCTCGGGCGCACCGTGGCCCTGCCGCTCAGCCGGATGATCGGCGCCCCGCTACCGCGACTGCGCGGCATAACCGGCGAACTCGCCCGGGAGAACGCAATGCGCAACCCGAAGCGCACCGCGGCCAGTGCGTCCGCTCTCATGATCGGCGTCGGCGTGGTCGGCTTCATCACGATCTTCGTGTCGTCGATGAAGGCCTCGATCAACGACGCGATAGATCGGGGATTCACCGGCGACATCGTTCTGAACTCCGGCGGCGGGATCGGGGGAGGAGTCGACCCCGGGCTCGCCCAGCGTGTCGGCACGCTGCCGGAGGTGGCAGCAGCCGGCGGGCTGCGCGTGGGGGTCGCCCAGGTAGACGGCAAGGCAGTGCTCGTCCAGGCCGGTGACCCGCAGAGCATCTTCAACATCATGACGATCGACGTGCGCCAGGGTTCGACCGGCAATCTCGACGCGAACAGCATCGGCGTGTACTACAAGGTCGCAAAGGACAAGAACTGGACGATAGGAACCGCCGTGCCGGTGACGTTCGCCAGCACCGGACATCGCGTGCTGCGAGTCGCGGCCATCTACGGCGAGAACGCCCAGGCGGGCAACTACTTCCTGGGCACCGCTGCGTATAACGCGAACTTCAGCGCCCATCTGGACAACAAGATCCTGGTCAAGCTGCGCCCGGGCGTCACGACGGCACAGGGACTCGCGGCGGTCCAGAAGGCGGCACAGCAGTATCCGGGCGTGAAGGCCCTCGACCGCGCGCACTACAAGGCGGACCAGACCAAGATGCTCAACCGGCTCCTGGCGCTGGTGTACGCGCTGCTCGGCCTGGCGATCGTCATTGCCCTGCTGGGCATCGCCAATACGCTCGCGTTGTCGATCGCCGAGCGCACCCGCGAAGTCGGCCTGTTGCGCGCAGTCGGCATGACCCGCTCCCAGCTGCGCTCGACGATCCGATGGGAAGCGATCATCATCGCCCTGCAGGGCACCCTGCTCGGACTGCTCATCGGCACGTTCTTCGGCTGGGCACTAGTGGCGGCTCTGCACGACCAAGGCGTCACCGTGTTCCGGGTGCCAGCAGGCAGCCTGATCGTGGTGGTGGTACTCGCAGCTCTCGCCGGCGCCCTTGCAGCTGTGCAACCGAGCAGACGCGCAGCGAAGCTCGACGTCCTGCGAGCAGTGGTAAGCGACTGACGCAGAAAGGAGATTGGGACTGCCGCAGGTTCGGTTGTCACCTGATCTCTGGAGCAAGCTGGCTGCACCGAAGGATGGTGTCCGTGCAGATTGGCCGGTTTCTTGTCGCGGTGCGCCAGGCCGGCATCCCACAACTTGCGGACGATACCCACGCCGCGCTGGCTGGCGTGAATTGTCAATGCTCTTCCTCGCGGCCGGCCCGATTGTGCGCGCTGCGTCGTGAGCCGGCACCCACCAGCATCGGACCCGGCGATCTTCGCGTACCCGAGAACCTCGGGGATGCCCAGGGCAACGGCATCGCCCGGCAAATCGAAGCCGCAACAACGTCACCCGTCGCGGTGGCACTGGGCGCCCAGCAGTCTGACGCCTCGGCGGTCCACGCGTACCGCGCCTATTGCCGAGCGTCATAGACAGGTTGCCGTAGCGAGACTCGTGCAACCATCCGTCCGCTCGCGCGCCTGAGAGGATGCAGGAGTTGAGGGCGCCGCGGCTCGACGCGGATCCATCCGGTTCGCACGTCAACCATCAACCGTCGCGGGCTTCAGCTTCTCCTCGAAGAACGCCAGTACCCGATCGACGCCCTCCTGCTGGCGGTGCTCGGTCAGCGTCGCGTGCTTGCGGCCGGGGAACTCCACGGCGACGAAGTTGTCGCCGAGTTCGCGGCGCAGCGTGTCAAAGCGGGTGCCCACTGCCGGATCGCGCTGGTAGCGCAGGCCGAGCACTTGACACCCCTCCGCGGCCTTCGCCTTCACCGACTCCAGGTCGGCGCGGCTGATCCCCAGGTCAGCCCGGCGCGCCCCGCCCACTGGTGCGGGCGTTGCCGGCTGGGCGAGCACGGGAGCCGCGATCGGGGCGTCGGCGAGCATCGCGAGGGCGAAGCCACCGGTGAGGCACATACCGACGGCGCCGACGCCGGGCCCACCGAGCTGGGCGTGCAGCTCGCGGGCCAGCGAGCGCAGCCAGATCGCCACCGCGCTCGTCCGTCCGAGGGCGAACATGCTGAACTCACGGCTATGGCAGATGCTCGCGATGGTCCGGACCGACTGCGCCACCGTCGCCTCGGACTCTGGCCTGCCGAACAACGACGGCATCACGACCGTGAAGCCACGCGCACTCACCTCTTCGGCAAAGGCGATCACTTTCGGCGTGATGCCGGGGACCTCGTGGATCACGATCACGCCCGGCCCATCGCCCTTGCGGTAAGTCCGGTGGGTGACTCCGTTCGCCGTATGGCTGCCAACGGCCCAGGACTCGAGCAGGCTCATGGCCGCAAACCCTATGCCCGATGACGGAATGCGGGCGGGTTCGCGATGATCGTGATCGCCCGGCACTGCTGGCGCAACCGCACCGGCCGACCCTTTCAGGTCTGGCACCATCCGGCTGACACCTGGCAATGCCCGGCACGCGTTCGCCGGTGATCTGTCCCGACACGTCGCATGCTCAACCCGGCGGGGCACGGGGCCGATGTCACGCAACGGCCGGTTGAGCGGCTCCATCACCACGTCTTGCCATCGCGCCAGCCTCCGGTACGCGTCACCTGCCATCGTTCTCACCCGACTCCAACTGGTTGACACAGAGGGGAGCCAGATCCGGTCGATTCTTCCGCGCTGTTCGGGCCGAGCGAGATCTTAAGTGGTGTTCGCGGGGCGGAACGCGACGAACGGGTGTGTCGCGATGAAGTCGCGCACCGTGGTTTTGCTGCGGAAGTCTCCCCAGTTCATGATGGTGGTGGCCAGGCGTAGCCGATGCGGGTGCTCGCGGCGGAACTGGGCAACGACGTCGAAGGCCTCGTCCTCGGACAGGAACCGGTGCGCGGGGGCGAACGTCTCGCGTCCGAGGCGCACCCGGACCGCCGGTCCGGCGTGCAGGTTGCGCACCCAGTCGGTGTCCGGACCCCATGCGGCGACAATGACGGCCTCGTGCGCGTCGGCGTCGTACCGCAACACCATCGCGACCACCTCGTACTGCCGGCCGGTCTTGCGTCCGGTGTGGACGAGTTCGAGGAAGGTCTGGCCGAGTAGCCATCCCTTGTCGTGGCGGTAGGCGCGCAGCGGCATTCGGAACACGGCGAGAGTCAGCCGGCCGGGCTTGCGGCGCAGGCCGAGAAGTGGCCTCTTCTGATGGCTGCCGGGCGGTGAGTTGACGGGACCGCTCACGACGATCACCTCCACGACCGGTGCGGTGCGCGATCGGCCGTCTACAACTATCGAACCGTTGTGCGTGAGCGCACCGCTAGAGGCAATGGTCATCGCCGCTGGTGCCGACCTTGCGGCATTCCTTCGCGCGAATCCTGACCTTGTTGATTCGCTTGAAGCGACCTGAGACCGCTGGGCGCGGCTACGAACGTGCGGCGTGAGCAGCGCCAGGGGCAACGACCGCATTTCGGCAACGTCCGCGAGCCAATCAAGATCGTCTAGAACACGCGGACATGGGCAGATCCGCCGATCAGGTGTCACAGGCCAGATTGCTCACCCCCGGCGGGGCGGCCGGGGCTCATTTGAGTCCGGACGGCGTCCAAATGAGACCCAAGTCGAGACCCTCTCGGGCGCGCTTCCTGACTGCCCCGAACCTGGAACTCCGGAATCCTGGGCGCCCCCGGCAGGACTCGAACCTGCGACCTACCGCTTAGAAGGCGGCAGCTCTATCCGCTGAGCTACGGGGGCAAATATGCACGTCAGCGGCACATTACCGCCGCCCGACAAGATGAGCGGCGGTCGAGCCCGGTCCGTTGAGTGGTGCGTTAGCCGTTGAGTGGTGCGTTATAACGCACCACTCGGGTCGAAACGCACCACTCAACGGAAGGACGCGCGCTCCGGACAGGTTCGCGGCCCGTCGCGTGTAGCAGTGCGACGGGCCGCTCGAGTGAAAGGAACAGGTCAGGGCAGGTGCGTACGTACGCGGCGGTAGGGCGGAAGCGCGGTGCCTGCGAGGTCTTCGGACCAGGAAGCATTCGCCTGCCGCCCCGGAGCCTGGATCGGCAGGTGTGGGCGGAGATCGCGCGAGTCCGCGCTGAGGCCGAGCATGCTCAAGATCGCGACGAGAACGAAGAAAGCCAGTAGAACGATGAGGAACATGGCACTAATTCTCCGACAATTGATATCCCGCCACGAGTGGCAGAAACGCCAAGGTTCGTTGATTTCCTGCCAGGACTGATGGCATGCTGGCGCGATGGCACTCAGATCTGTGGCCGCGATCGTCGTTGCCGGTGTAAGTCCGTTCGAATTGGGCGTCGCTTCCGAGGGATTCGGCGTCGACCGGACCGAAGACGGAGTCCCGGCCGTCGACTTCGCGGTCGCATCGATCGACGACACGCCGGTGCCGACCTCTGACGGCTGGTCGATCGTGACCGCGCACCGGCTCGACGTCGCCGAGCGGGCCGATCTGGTCATCGTGCCGGCAACCGAGGGCTCGGACGGCTGGCCGGCCGAGTTGCTCGAGGTGCTGCGCGCAACGGTCGAGCGTGGCGCTCGCGTGATGAGCATCTGTAACGGCGCGTTTGCCCTGGGCGAAGCCGGCCTACTCGACGGGCGCGAGTGCACCACGCACTGGAGGCACTCGGCCCGACTCGCCGAGGCGTTTCCCGCCGCACGCGTCAACCCGAACGTGCTCTACGTCTGCGACGGCCCGGTGCTGACCTCTGCTGGTTCGGCCGCCGGCCTTGATCTCTGCCTGCACCTGATCCGCGAGGAACACGGCGAGGCAATCGCGAATATGGTCGCGCGCCGCATGGTCATGCCACCATTCCGAGACGGTGGTCAGGCGCAGTTCGTCAAGACTCCGATTCGCGCCCATGACGCCGAAACCCTTGCCCCGTTGCTCGATGCGATCGCGGGCGAGCTGGAGGTGGAGCACACGATCGAGTCCATGGCCGAGCGGGCGTCGATGAGTGCGCGCACTTTCGCCAGGCGCTTTCGTGCTGAGACGGGCACGACGCCGCACGTCTGGCTCACGAATCAACGCGTTCTGAGCGCACGAAGCATGCTCGAGCGGGAGGACGCGCCGATCGAGTTGGTGGCACAACAATCCGGCTTCGGTACGGCCGCGATGTTGCGCCACCACTTCACCCGTCTCGTCGGCACCTCACCGGCTGCCTATCGGCGCACCTTCCGGGGCTGACCGCCCCTAGCAGCACCCACCGTCGATTTTCGTCCGAGCCGTCCACAGGGCGCCGCGCTGTCCACAGCTTGGCTTCGCGCCTGTCGGTTCGCCGCTCCGGCCGGTTGAGTTGGGCGCGTGCCCAGGGAGGGCACGTCCGGAAACGAGAACCGGATCAGTTGACAGGAGCACGAATCATGAACGACACGTACATCACGATCGTGGGCAACGTCGTCGATGCGCCCCGGCTGCGCCAGACCAGCGCCGGCATTCCGGTCGCCAGCTTCCGCATCGCGTCGACCTCGCGCCGCTTCGATCGTCAGGCCGAGCAATGGACCGATCACGAGCGGCTGTTCGCGACGGTCACCTGCTGGCGTGCGATGGCCCAGAACGTGACCCAGTCGCTCAAGAAGGGCCAACCTGTCCTTGCGACCGGACGCTTCTACTCGCGCGAGTACGTGAAGGACGAGGTCTCGCGGATGAGTTACGAGCTCGACGCCGTCGCTGTAGGGCACGATCTCTCGCGTGGCACGTCAGATTTCGTCAAGATCGCTCGCCCGTACGCCATTACATCCGTCGAGGTCGACGACGACGGCATGCCGGCCGACCTGACCGATGAGCGGATCGAGGTGGTCGAGTCCCCGGTACTTGCCTCGGTCGGCTGACCTCGATCGTCCTCGCCGACCTGCGACCGCGACGGGGGTTGCGGGTCGGCGAGACGCTCGAAGCTGGGACACTGGACGTCGGCGCGGCCCAGAATCGGTGCGGCGTCGACAGCCGATGAGTTCACGAGCGAGGACGGATAGTGGCCCAGTTCATTTACACGATGCACAAAGTGCGCAAGTCGCACGGCGACAAGGTGATTCTTGACGATGTCACCCTGGCGTTCCTGCCTGGCGCAAAAATCGGCGTCGTCGGCCCCAACGGCGCCGGGAAGTCCAGCGTTCTGAAGATCATGGCCGGCCTGGACCAGGCCTCCAACGGCGACGCGCAGCTGGCCTCCGGCGCCACAGTGGGCCTCTTGCAGCAAGAACCCCCGCTCGACGAGACCAAGACGGTGCGCGAAAACGTCGATGACGCCGTTGCCGAATTGCGCGGTTGGCTTCGCCGGTTCGAAGAAGTATCTGCGGCCATGGGCGAACCGGACGCCGACTTCGACACGCTGCTCCCCGAGCAGGGCGACCTGATGGAGAAGATCGAGCACGCCAGTGGATGGGAGCTCGACAGCCGCATCGAACAGGCCATGGACGCGCTGCGGTGCCCGCCGGGTGACGAGCCGGTCACCCATCTCTCCGGCGGCGAGCGACGCCGGGTGGCACTGTGCAAGCTGCTGCTCGAACAGCCCGACCTGTTGCTGCTCGACGAGCCGACCAACCACCTCGACGCCGAGAGCGTGCAGTGGCTCGAACAGCATCTGGCGAAGTACCCGGGCACGATCCTTGCGGTCACCCACGACCGGTACTTCCTCGACAACGTTGCCGAGTGGATCCTCGAACTCGACCGTGGGCGTGCCTACCCGTACGAGGGCAACTATTCGACCTACCTCGAGAAGAAGGCCGAGCGGCTCGAGGTCCAGGGTAGGAAGGATCAGAAGCTGCAGAAGCGGCTGCGTGACGAGCTCGACTGGGTGCGGCAGAACGCCAAGGGCCGGCAGGCCAAGAGCAAGGCTCGCCTGCAGCGCTACGACGAGATGGCCGCCGAGGCGGAGAAGACCCGCAAGCTCGACTTCGAGGAGATCCAGATCCCGCCAGGTCCCCGACTGGGCAATGTTGTCGTCGACGTGGCCCATCTCGACAAGGGCTTCGACGGCCGCATGCTGATCAAGGACCTCTCCTTCTCCCTGCCGCGGGGCGGGATCGTCGGCGTCATCGGCCCGAACGGTGTGGGTAAGACGACGCTGTTCAAGATGATGGTCGGCCTCGAGACGGCCGACTCGGGTGAGGTCACGGTCGGGGAAACGGTGAAGATCAGCTATGTCGACCAGAGCCGTGCCCGCATCGACGCCGCGAAATCCGTGTGGGAGGTCGTATCCGACGGCCTGGACCACATCCACGTCGGCCACGTCGAGATGCCCTCACGTGCCTACGTCTCGGCCTTCGGATTCAAGGGTCCCGACCAGCAGAAGCGGGCAGGCATCCTGTCGGGCGGCGAGCGCAACCGGCTGAACCTTGCCTTGACCCTCAAAGAGGGCGGAAACCTGTTGCTGCTCGACGAGCCGACCAACGACCTCGACGTCGAGACGCTGGGATCTCTGGAGAACGCACTGCTCGAGTTCCCCGGATGCGCAGTGATCACCAGCCACGACCGGTGGTTCCTCGACCGCGTCGCGACACACATCCTCGCCTGGGAGGGAACCGAGGACGACCCGGCGAAGTGGTTCTGGTTCGAGGGAAACTTCGACTCCTACGAGACGAACAAGGTCGAGCGTCTCGGCATCGAGGCGGCCCGGCCGCACGCCGTGACATATCGCAAGCTGACGCGCGACTAGTGGCTCGCACCGTGCACAGTGCAGCCGGGCATCGCGAAGCCGGGTTTCGTCTCGTCGGGTCACTGGCTGGGCCGACCCTGTCGTGGCGGCCCCGCGCTGGTACCGCGAATCCGGTCACCGGCTGCAGCGGCCGGCGAACCCTGAGATGGCTTTAGGCCATGGCACGGTTCGTCGCTCGCTGCGCCATGCGTTGGTCGGACATGGACGCCTATGGCCACGTCAACAACACCGCCTACCTTGCCTATCTCGAGCAGGCGCGCGTCTCCATGTTCGTGGATCGGTACGACTCATCGTTCTCCGGCGGAACGGTGGTCCAACACCACGAGATCACCTACCTTCGTCCGGTCGTTTATCACCCGGAGCCGCTGCGTCTCGAGCTCTGGGTCGATCAGATACGCGCGGCGTCGTTCCGGGTTCTCTACGACGTGTACGACCGCGAACTGCTGGCAGCCAAGGCCTCCACCACGTTGGTCACGTTCGACTTCACCACCGATCGGCCTCGGCGAATCACGCCGGAGGAACGCGCGATCCTGGCCACCCATTTAGACGGGCCGCTCGACGGTGGCGGCGAGCCCGGCGCAAACGATCCGGCGGGCCTTGCCCACGACACCGAAGCAGCCATGAACCGGTCGGGTGACGGCGTGAAGCGGCCCGGACAGGCATGACGGTGCAGGTGACCAGCCCGCTGTCGGGCGCTGCGGCCCAGGTCGCCGACGCGGCCCCGCTGGTGCGTCGCGCCGTGGGCCTCGACCCGAAGAGCCTGGTGCGGATCCGGCTCGACACGAAGTCGATGACCAGCTTCGTGCGTCTGCCGTTCGCAGTACTGGTCGGCAGAACGATCAGGGTGCAATGGGACGGTGCCGAGATCGACTGCGTGGTCAGTGGGAGCGAGCTGCTCGCGTGGCTCGACGGAGCTGCTCGCGAGGCGCCGCCCGCGCGTGATGCCCAATGGCAGGGCACGATCCCGCCACGCCGTGGTTGGCGGCGCGTCGAGACGGTGCCCGAGAGCATTGTGCGCGGTCTGGTGCACAAGGGGGCAGAGGCGTTGAAGGACGCGGCATTGCGTGAGGGCGTCGTCGGCGCACAACCTCGCGCCGATGTCACCGACGCGCTGCTCGACTCGGTCGTGATCACCGCGCACGCGGGTCCGCTGCGCGCCGAGGTCACTCTTCGCACACTGAGCGCCCTCACGCGCATGGGGTTTCTCCCGAGCGGCTCGCGTGCGGCGATCGACATCAGCGGCCGTTGGCTGCGAGTCGTTGCAGAGTACGGCTCGGTGTATGCCGAAACCCCCGGCTCCGGGTTGAACCTCCTCTAACGCGGCGCGCGGCAACGGTCGCGCCAGCCCGGCGTCAACGGTGGCGGTACCGCGTCGCGCTCACGTCCGCAGCCACGCCGCAGTGTTCCCGGGAAGAAGGTGCTCACTCACCGGCCCGGAGGCGAGCAGTACCTCGCCGGGCGGCATCGGCGCCGGCTTGTCGCTCGCGTTCAGAGCTACCAGGAAGCTGGGCCCGCGGCGGAAGGCCAGGCAGCCTTCGGGCGCGCCCAGCCAGGCAAAGTCCTCCGTGCGCAACTCCGGCGTCTTGCGGCGCAGCGCAAGTGCCGCCTGATACAGCGACAGCGTCGAGTCCGGATCGCCGGATGCCTCCTCGACGGTGAGTGCTGTCCAATCGGCTGGCATCGGTAGCCAGCTCGACCCGCCGGTCGTGAAGCCGAACGGGGGAGTGGAGCCACTCCAGGGCAGCGGCACCCGCTCGCCGTCGCGCCCGCGCTCGGTGTGGCCACTGCGCTCCCAGGTTGGGTCCCGCAGCACCGAGTCGGGCAGGTCGACGTTGGGCAGGCCGAGCTCGTCGCCGTTGTACACGTAGGCGGCACCCGGCAAGGACAGCTGCATCAGGGCAGCCGCGCGCGCCCGGGCAAGGCCGATCTCGCCGCCGCCGTAGCGCGTGAGGTGCCGAACGACGTCGTGGTTCGACAGCACCCAGGTGCACGGCGCGCCGACATCAGCCATGGCCGACAGCGATTCGTTGATTGCCACGCGGAACGCGTCGGCGTCCCACGCGGCCTGGACCAGGTGAAAGTTGAAGGTGAGGTTGAGCTCGTCCGGACGGGCGTAGCGTGCCAGCCGCTCCTTGTCTGGCACCCACGCCTCGCCGACCGCCATCCGGTCGCCCGGGTAGGAGTCGATGACGCGGCGAAACATTCGCAGGCATTCATGCACGCCGTCGCGGTCCCAGCGCAGGTCGTCGGGGGACGGCATCGGCCCCTCGCTGCGCGCCGGCAGCTTGGACAGGTCGAGGTCGGGCAGCCCGGCGGGTTTGGCCATTCCGTGCGCGACGTCGATGCGAAAGCCGTCGACGCCGCGGTCGAGCCAGAACCGCAGGATCCGCTCGAACTCGGCAAAGACCTCCGGGTTGTCCCAGTTCAGATCAGGTTGCTCGGGCGCGAACAGGTGCAGGTACCACTGGCCGCCCTGCGAGGTGGCGCCGTCGCCCGGCAGGTCGGGGACCTGGCGCCATGCCGGGCCGCCGAAAACCGACGGCCAGTTGTTCGGGGGCAATTCGCCGTGCTCGCCGCGGCCGTCGCGGAAGATGAACCGTTCCCGCTGCGGGCTGCCCCGGCCAGCGGCAAGGGCCTGCTGGAACCACGCGTGCTGGTCGGAGAAGTGGTTGGGCACGATGTCGACCGTGACTCGCAGGCCACGTTCGTGCGCCGCGGCGATCAGCACGTCGAAGTCGCGCAGCGTCCCGAACAGTGGATCGATGTCGCAAGGATCAGCGACGTCGTATCCGCCGTCGGCCATGGGGGAGCGGTAGAACGGCGAGAGCCAGAGGGCGTCGACGCCTAGTTCGGCGAGGTAGTCCAGTCGCTCGAGCACCCCGACGAGATCGCCGGTGCCGTCACCATTTCCGTCGGCAAAACTTCGTGGATATATCTGGTAGAAGACGGCGCTACGCCACCATGCCTGATCCGGGGTCACCCGCCCGATTCTGCCCGGCGGACTGACGCGATGTCGCTGCGGCATCGCGCCGAGTGACTGGCGCCGCTCGAGAGGGTCAGCCCGGGACAGCCGAGTCAGCCTGGGTCAGCCTGGGTCAACCCGGAACGTTGCGCAGCGACTCGGCCGCCGACACGAAGTAGCGCCACATTGTCTCGTCGTATTGCGCGTCGAGGTTGAGGGAATCGAGCGCTGACCGCATGTGGCGCAGCCACGCGTCGCGCGCCGCCGACCCGATCGCGAACGGCGCATGACGCATCCGCAGGCGCGGATGCCCGCGGGTCTCGGAGTACGTCGAGGGCCCGCCCCAGTACTGGATCAGGAACAGTCGCAACCGCTCGGCGGCCGGGCCGAGGTCGTCCTCGGGGTAGATCGCACGCAGCATCGGATCGGCCGCGACTCCGGCGTAGAACGTGTCGACCAGTTTGCGGAAGGTCTCTTCACCGCCGATCGCCTCGAACATCGAAGGCGGGCGACCGGGATTTGCAACGTCTCGTTGGGGGTGCACACGTCCATTCTCCCCGTACGGTCGAACGGCGTGGATGACCGCAGCGTGCAAGCCGTTAAGGAGTGTTGCGATGCCTGAGCAGCAGTTCGATCTGATCGTCGTCGGCATGGGCCCGGGCGGCGAGGAGGTCGCCGAGCGGATGGCCGAGGCCGGCTGGTCGGTTCTGGGTGTCGATTCGAACCTCGTCGGCGGCGAATGCCCCTACTACGGCTGCATTCCCTCGAAAATGATCATTCGCGGAGCCGAGGTGCTGGCCGAGGCCAGACGCATCCCGCAACTTTCCGGCGAAGCAGACGTCACTCCCGACTACGGCAAGGTCGCGTCGCGGATCCGCAACGAGGCGACCGACAACTGGGACGATGCGGTCGCTGTGCAGCGCTTCGAGCGCCTTGGCGGAACATTCGTCCGCGGTCGCGGCTATCTGGACGGGCGGGACGAGAAGGGCGAGATCCGCGTCCGGGTCGGCGATTTCGCCTATACGTCGCCGCATGTCGTCGTCGCGGTCGGTACCGCGCCGGCGATGCCGCCCATCGACGGTCTGGCCGGTCTGCAATGCAGCGTCGACGGTCCGGTGTGGACGAACCGCGAGGTCATGCAGGCGCCGGCGGCGCCGGGCAGCATCGTCGTGCTGGGCGGTGGAACGATCGGCGTCGAGATCGGGCAGGGTCTGGCCCGGTTCGGCACCCGCGTGACGATGGTCGAGGCAGCCGACCGGGTTCTGGGCGTGGAAGAGCCGGAGGTCTCCGAGGCAGTGGCAGAGGCGCTGCGCCGCGACGGCATCGACCTGCGCGTGGGCACCCGTGCAGCGGCCGTGGCGGCTGGCGGCGACGGCGTCGTGGTGACCGTTCCCGACGGCACGACCGTCACCGGCGAGAAAGTTCTTGTCGCGCTTGGCCGGCGCTCGAACCTGGCCGACGTCGGACTCGACGCGCTCGGCCTGGACGCCAAGGCGCGGACGCTCGACGTCGACGACGGAATGCGGGTCATGCACGACGAGGTCGCGGTTGACGGCCTTTACGGCATCGGTGATTCCACGGGCAGAGGCGCCTTCACACACGTCGCGGTGTGGCAGGCGAGAGTGCTGATCGCGAAACTGCTCGAACGCGGCGAGCCCTTCGGCGGGTATCAGGGAATCGCCTGGGCCACGTTCACCGATCCGGAGGTCGGGCGGGTCGGCCTGACCGAGGCGCAGGCGCTCGAACGCGGCATCACGGTGCGCACCGGCCGCGCGAGCATCGCCTCGTCCACCCGCGGTTGGATCCACGGGCCGGGTAACGACGGCTTGGTCAAGCTGGTCGAGGACGCTGACCGCGGGGTGCTGGTCGGGGCGACCGTCGTGAGCCCGTACGGGGGTGAGATCGTCGGCCTGCTCACCCTCGCGGTGCACGCGAGCGTGCCGACATCCACGCTCGCGTCGATGCACTACGTCTATCCGACGCTGCACCGGACCGTGCTCGATGCGGTGCGCGACCTGAGGTCCTGAACGCCGTCGGCCTCAACTGGTGGGCGGCTCATGTGGCTCACCCGCGGGAATGTCCAGGCGGTCGAGGCGGTCGCGGATCCGCCGGCGAAGTTCGCGCGCGGTGCGCCACTGCTCGAGCGGGCGCACCCGCGCGACCAGGCGGATGACGGTTTCGTCGCGGGTCATCGACTCGACGCCTTGCACCTCGGGTTCGCCGAGAAACACGCCGGCCCACTCGTCCTGCGCGTGCATCTGCTCGGCGACGTGGCGCAACGCCGAGGATGCCGATTCGATGTCGGTGGTCGCGGCGATCGGCACGTCGAGGACGACCTGTGCGTAGCCCTGGCTCTTGTTGCCGACTCGTACGACCTCGCCGTTGCGTACGTACCAGACGGTGCCGTTGACGTCGCGCAGTCGCGTGGTGCGAAGCCCTACCGCCTCGACCGTGCCCGTGGCCTGTTCGAAGTCGATGACATCTCCGACGCCGTACTGGTCCTCGAGAATCATGAACATGCCGGCGAGGAAGTCCTTGACCAGGCTCTGCGCGCCGAAGCCGAGGGCCACGCCGACGATCGAGGTGCCGGCGATGAGCGGGGCCAGGTTGATGTCGAGTTCGCCCAGAATGAGCAGCAGCGCGGTCACGAACACCACGATGGATACGAAGCTCTTGAGCACCGACCCGATCGCGGCGGCGCGTTGCGTACGGCGTTCCCACAGCGTGCCGCCGTTCTCGAGCAGGCCGCTGTTCTCGACCCGTTCCTTGAGCGGTTGCAGGATGCGCGGGATCTGCCCGGTCTGCACAGGTCGGGTGAGCCGGTTGATGAACCGGTGCAGCAACCAGCGCACGATCAGCGCCACAATGATGATCGACAGGATGCGAATCGGTCGCTCGACCAGCACCTCGGTGTGGTCGTGGAAGAACTGTGACCAGCCGCTTTGGTCGGAACTCACGGCTGCCTAGCCTGCCACGAGCGGCGATTGCGCGACTCAATGCCCTGATTTGCCCGCCCAGCGACGCGCCCGAGTGTGGGATACGGCGAAACTACGTGCACGTACGCGCGCTGTCAGGTTGACTAGGCGCGTCGGAGTAGGGCCGGAGGTGTCCGGTGTCGGGTGCGCTGGTACTCAACGCGACGTACGAGCCGTTGTGCGTCGTGCCGCTTCGGCGCGCTGTTGTCCTCGTGCTCGCCGAGAAGGCCGTGGTCGTCGAGGCCGGCGACGGCCTCATGCGCTCGGCCCGGACCGCGATTCCGGTGCCCACCGTGGTGCGTCTGTCCCGTTATGTGCGAGTGCCCTACCGGCGCGAGGTGCCGCTCACCCGCCGTGCGGTGCTCGATCGCGACCGTCACTCGTGCGCCTATTGCGGAACTCGCGCCGACACAATCGACCATGTCCGGCCGCGCTCACGCGGTGGGCAGCACGTGTGGACGAACGTGGTGGCCGCATGCGCTCGGTGCAACCATCGCAAGGGCAATCGGCTGCTCGCTGAACTCGGCTGGCATCTGGCTTCCCCGCCCGCACAGCCACCGGCAACGGTGGCTGTTGTACTCGGTTGGGCCAAACGCGATCCGGCCTGGCAGCGCTACCTGTCCTTGGACTGGACGAGCGCCCAGATCACACCGGCCTAGAGCGCTACGCACCCGCGGCCGGCACACGATTGATCATCTCTGTCGAAGCCGCGAGGGATGGCGCGAGCAGTGGCGGATCGGGGAAAGTCTGGGAGGGCCGCACCAGTATCAGGTTGCGATCTGCGGCGTCGTGCTAACCCCGCGCGCCGACGGCGCGAAGGTCAGCTGCCAGGTCTCCTCGGTGAGATCGGCGCCGAAGCTTCGGTGCGGTGCGGATTCCACGAGTTCGAAGCCGGCCTCGGCGTACAGGTGTCGTGCTGCGGTGAGGATGCTCTGGGTCCACAACACCAGTTGCGCGTAGTCCGCGGCGCGGGCGAAGTCGACACACGCGCTGACGAGCCGGCGGCCGACTCCGAGGCCGCGCGCCGCAGGCTCGACCAGCAGCAGGCGCAACTTGGCCACATCGCGCGACGACCCCGATGCGCCGGCGCGAACGCAGAGCACGCAACCGGCCCGCTCACCGTCGACCTCGGCAATCCAGGCCCGTTCGCACGCCGGATCGTGGCTCGCGGCAAACTCGGCGACGATGCCCGCGACGAGCGCCTCGAAGCTCTCGTCCCAGCCGAATTCGGCGGCGTAGATCTCGCCGTGCCGCTGCACGATCCAGCCGAGATCGCCAGCCTGAAGCGGTCGCAAGGTCACCTGGTTTGCGCCCTGCTCGCGTCGCTGGTCCCGGTCGAGCAGCGCCCGAACGGTGCCCATGGCCTGGCGTAGCCGGGTACGTTCGCGGCCCGACAGTGGCGCGAGCAGGCGTGAGATGTCACGGCTCGCCCGCCGGTTGAGCGTGCTGAACGTGGCGCGCCCCGGCTTGGTCAGCGAGACGATCTGGCGACGCGCATCTGTGGCCGAGCGTTGCCGGGTGATCAGGCCGTCGGATTCGAGCCGGGCAAGTATGCGGGTGAGGTAACCCGCGTCGAGTTCCAGGTCGCGGCGCAGCGCGACTGCCTCGACCGACTCGCGCTGTGCCAACTCGTAGAGGACCCGTGCCTCGGTGAGGGTGTATTGCGTGTGCAGGTGACCTTCGCCGAGGGCACCGATGACGGTCGTGTAGTAGCGGTTGAAGCCACGCACGGCGGCGATCGTGTCGTCCACGCATCTCTCCAGTTCTTTGACTGAGTCAAAGATATGTCGAGTGCGGCGAACCGGCAACGCCAGCGCGCTAGCGTCCATCACATGACACAGCTGCACGACCTCACGGCGCTGGAGGCGGCCGCGGCCGTTCGCCGCCGGCAGGTCAGCCCCGTCGAGCTCGTTGAGCACGCGCTCGATCGCATCGAGCGGCTCGATCACGAACTCGGCGCCTTCGTCACGGTCACCGACGATGCGGCCCGTGCACAGGCGAAAGCGTTCGAGCAGGCCGTGCTCGACCTGGCCGACGATGTTTCGGCGCTGCCGCCGTTGTTCGGCGTTCCGGTGGCGATCAAGGACCTCAACCTGACCAAGGGTGTTCCTACCAAGCTCGGGTCGAAGGTCTACGAGAACTTCGTGCCCGCCATCGACGATCACATCGTCGAACTTCTCCGCGGCGCCGGCACGATCAGCCTCGGCAAGACGGCAACACCGGAATTCGGCCTGCCGTGCTACACCGAGACCGACATCGGCCCGCCCGCGCGCACCCCGTGGGACACGACCCGGCTGGCCGGCGGATCCAGCGGGGGAGCGGCCGCCGCTGTAGCGGGCGGCTTCATTCCGTTCGCCCAGGGCAGCGACGGCGGCGGATCGATCCGGATCCCGGCGAGCGCCTGCGGTCTGGTCGGACTCAAGCCGTCACGCGGACGGGTGTCGAAGGGCCCGCTCGACGTCGACTCGTCGCGGCTGGCCGTCTACGGCCCGCTGGCCCGGACGGTGCGCGACGCTGCCGCCTTTCTCGATGCGGTGGCAATACCGCAGCTCGGCGACCCCGATCCGCTGCCGCCGCCGGCCGAGACGTTTCAGAGCGCGTGTGAGCGGCAGCCCGGCCGGTTGCGGATCGGGCGATTCATCGACCCACCGATCGAGGCTGAGATCGACCCGCAGGTACGAAAAGCCTGGGAACAGGCCAGCGAACTCGTCGAAGCGCTCGGCCATTCCGTCCACGACATCGATTCACCGATCCCTCGCGCGGCAGTGCCCGCGTTCGAGACCGTGTGGGCGGTGTCGGCCAACATGGCGCCCGTCGAGTCCGCCCGCGAGGGCGAGCTGCGTCCACTGACGAGACACCTCCGCGCGCGCGGCGCAGCGGTAAGCGGCGTTGCCTATGCACAGGCGGTGGGCAGCCTCGCACTGTTCGCGCGGCGAGGCATTGCGGCGACCAGCCATCTGCACGCGGTGCTCACGCCGACGCTGGCCATGCTGCCGCGTCCGATCGGCTGGTTCGACTCGGACGGCTATCCGGCCGCCGACTTCGAACGTCAGAAGCGGTACACGCCGTTCACCGCGGTCGTCAACGCGACCGGCCAGCCGGCGATATCGCTGCCGCTGTACGAGAGCGAAGAGGGCCTGCCGATCGGCATGATGCTCGTCGGCCGGCCGGCAGACGAGGCCACCCTGCTCGCACTGGGCGCCCAGTTGGAGGCCGCTCTGCCGTGGCGTGACCGGCATCCTGCGATCTGGACCGCTTGAGGCGTGCCCGCTGCTGATCCGGTCACCGCGTTCGCTACGGTGTTCGCATAATCGGCAGGCGCTCGGGGCAGGGATGGCGAGGGCACGCAATGGCGACGGGCGCAGTGATCAGGGCAGCGAACACCGGGAGTCGGGCATGAGCATCGTCCAGACCGTGCTGGTGTACGCCGCGATCCCGGTGGGCGTCGTCGCGATCTTGGCCGTCATGGTTTTCGGTCGGGGCGAACTGCGCCAACCAAACCGGTATCGGCCGGGCAAGCCGTGGACCTTCGAACCCGTGTGGTACCTGCCGCACCCGGCGAGCACGCAGTTGCCCGCCGGCGAGCATCACGCGCTCGGCTCGGCGCCGCGAGCGGCCATCGAGTCCGCGCAGGCGCCGACGCCGGCCGCGGTGGGGGGTGCCAGCGGTGAGTGGTGACTCGACAGGATCGACCGTCCCGATCGCACACGGGCCGACCGCCGGTCGCGACGCCGCCAACCACCCGTTCAGTTCCCGGCAGCTGAGCCGCATCGACGAAGCGCTCACGTTGTCCAGTCGCGAGACCGGACTCACCTTCTCCATCTATGTGGGCGAACTCGCCGAACCGTCTCGAGGCACCGCAGAGAGCCTGTTCGAAAAGCTCGCCACCGAGACCGACGGCGCGGTCCTGCTCGCGGTGTCTCCGGGCCAGCGCAAGCTGCACATCGTCACCGGTGAGACCTCGGCCGCGCGCCTGCCCAACCGAGCGTGCGCTCTGGCGGCGCTCGGCATGCGCGCTTCATTCGCCAATGGCGATCTCACCGGTGGCATCGTCACCGGACTGCGCATGCTCGCCGACGCCGCCGGCCGCCCGTAGCGCGGACGCCGCCCGTGCGGCGAAGACCCGCGAGCCCGGCTACGTCGGGCAGAGTGAGACGCCCAGCAGGTCGATCGTGCACAGCAGTTGGTTGACGATCGCCTGCTGCGAGGGCGATACCGACGCCGACGCCGGAGTTGATGCCGGATCGCTGGGCGTGCTGCTCGGCGGCGGTGTGCTCGTCGGCGGCTCAGTCGTTGCCGGCGGTGGGCTTGTCGCCGGTGGGGTCGTCGCTGGTGGGGTCGTCACCGGTGGGCTCGACACCGGTGGGCTCGTTGGCGGCGGGCTAATCGGCGGCGCGCTTGGCGTGCTGCGCGACCCGGTCGAAGTCGGTGCCGGGCCAGAGCCAGAACCACTCCCGGAACCAGAACCGGAACCAGAGCCAGAACCGGAGCCGGAACCAGGCGGCGTGAGCGCGCCGCCCGGCGTGGTCGCCGAGGTCGGAGTCGGCGCAGGGTTGCCGGCCCGCAGGTTCGCATCGGGTGCGGTAACCGGAGGCGCCGCCGGATTGAACGGCAGGTCGAACCCCGGCGCGGCCGGGGGCAGGGTGCCGCTGATCGGGCCGGTGATGGGCAGGCGGCCCGCCGGTACGGCACGGGCGTAGACATCGGCCAGGGCGAGCACCTGGGCCACGTACTGGTCGGAGTCGTTGTAAGCCAGCACGGCCACGCTCTGACCCGACGTGGTGCGCAGATCGCTGCCCGCAGCGCACAGGTAACGGGCGGCCGTCAGCGCGGCGTCGTTGAGATTGAACGGGTCGGCGATCCGGTCGGCGTTGCCGTCGGCCTGAAACGCCGTCCAGGTCGCCGGCAGGAATTGCATCGGGCCGATCGCATGGTCGAACACCCGGTCGCCGTCGAGGCTGCCATTGTCGGTGTCGCCGACATAGGCAAGACCCGTGCCGTCGAGCGCGGCACCGATGATGTGGTGCGTCGAGGTGCCATTGGCAAACAGCACGGATCCGCCGAGTTGGCCGTGGTTGGTCTCGACCCGGCCTAGCGCGGCGAGTAGCGGCCAGCCGATACCGCAGGCCGGCTCGTCGGTGGCCATGCGAGTAGCGGCAAAGTGATAGGCGGCGAGCGCGATGTTCGGGATGCCGGTTCCCGCCACCCGCGCGATGACTGCCGCGGTGGCGGGAGCAGGCGCGGACACACGCACCGGGTTGGGCGGAAGCAGATCCACACCGGCGGGTGCACCGCGCAGGATCTGCGCGGACGTCAACGGCAGGCTCAACAGGAAGGGCAGCGGCGACTCGCCGAAGTCGGCGGTCTGCCCGCCCGGCGCCGACGCGCTGTGCGACCTTGCCGACGCCGCGGAGGCGCCGGCACCGGATAACCCGGCCGCCAGGACGAGGACGGCCACCCCGAGACCGACGCGCGCCCGCGCCCTGCCCGATGCCGACCCGGAACGGCCGGCGCGTTGCTCGCTGTGCCTGGGCGCGTAAGGCGCGCGCGCCAGTTGATGATCAGACGGTGTCATCGCTCTGCACTCCCCCACCGGAGCGAACCAACATCAGCATGAAGCCCCCGCGCTGATGTTTGCTACGCGTGAAAGAGTAGCCGTCCTTCGTGGCGCTGACTAGCCACCAGTGATTGAACGTTTATCTACGTGTTTCACCCGGTTGCGGCGGCATCGGCGGCCCGCGCGGTTAATGCGCGGGCCACGTCGGCGCGGCCTTCGCTGACCAGACGGCGAAGGCCAGTAGGCAGTTCGACGCGCGCCAGGAACTCGTCAGCGGCGTCGAGCGTGGCCTGGTTGATCGTCGACGTCCACCTCGGGAACAGCCCGATCACGACGTTCTGAGCCAGCTCGCTGGTCCGGCGCCGCCACACGTCGGGAACCGTGTCGAAGTATCGCTGCACATACGGCTCGAGCAGTGCGCCCTGCGTGGCGTGCGCGAATCCGACGATGATCGCCTCCTGCATCGCGTTCGGGATGCTGTCGTCCTCGGTTGCCAGCCGCCAGGCCTCCGCTTTCGCCTCGGCAGTCGGGCGAAACGCGCGCGCGGTGGCGGCGTGGCGGTGTCCGGCCGCCGACGGGTCGCGATCGAGCTCGGCGTCTATGTCGTCCTGGGTCGCGCTGCCGTTGGCGCACAGCGCGTGGACGATCGCCCAGCGAAGGTCGGCGTCGAGTGACAGGCCCTCGACGACGTGCGTGCCGTCGAGCAGGCCGCGCATCGTCGCAAGGTGCTGCTCGTCGCGTGCTGCGCCGAGAAACGCGTGTACCCACACGAGTTGGTTGTCCGAGCCCGGCTCGGCATCATGCAGCGCGGCGAACGCCTTCTCGGCCATCGCCTGGTAGCCGTGCGGCGCCCACTGCGGGTCGGCGTAGATCTCCAGCGCGCGCAGGGCCTGACGGGTCAGCGACTGCAGCAGGCCGATGTTCGAGTCCGCCTCGGCGCCTGCGAGAACGAGCGCGACGTAGTCGCGAGTCGCGAGTTCGCCGTCACGGGTCATGTCCCACGCGGCCGACCAGCACAGCGCCCGTGGCAACGAGTCGGCCAGCCGGGCGATGCCCCCTTCGCGCAGGGTGCGCAGGCTGCGCTCGTCCAGGCGCATCTTGCAGTAGGTCAGGTCGTCTTCGTTGACCAGGAGCAGGTCGGGCTGTGCGATGCCTACCAGCTGCTCCACCGCGGTGCGCTCACCGGTCACGTCCAGCTCGACGCGCTGCGTCCGGACCAGACGGCCGGTCTGCGGGTCGTCGTTGTACACGCCGACGGCGAGGCGGTGCGGGCGAAGGACATTCGACGTGGCGACATCGTTGGGCGCGGACTGGACGAGGTCGAAGCTCGCGTAGCGGCCCTCGCCGTCGAGGCTGAACTCCGGGCGGATCGTGTTGATGCCGGTCGTCTCCAGCCACAGCTTGGACCAGGAGCCGAGTTCTCGATCCGACGAACGCTCGAGGGCGCCGAGCAGATCGCCCAGCGTCGTATTGCCGTACGCGTGCTCGGTGAAGTATTCGCGCACTCCGGCCAGGAACTGCTCGATGCCGACGTAGGCCGCCAGTTGCTTGAGGACGCTCGCGCCCTTGGCGTAGGTGATGCCGTCGAAGTTCACCTCGGCGGTCTGCACATCAGGGGCGTCGGAGGCGATCGGGTGGGTGGTCGGCTGCTGGTCCTGCCGGTACGCCCAGGTCTTCTCGATATTGGCGAACGTGGTCCAGGCATTCGTCCAGCGGGTGGCCTCGGCCTGAGACAGCGCGGCCGCGTACGTGGCGAACGACTCGTTGAGCCACAGGTCGTCCCACCAGCGCATCGTGACGAGATCGCCGAACCACATGTGCGCCATCTCGTGCAGGATCGTCTCGCCGCGTCGCTCGCGGCGGGCGTCGGTGACCTTGCCGCGGAACACGTAGTCCTCGCGGAACGTCACGCAGCCGGCGTTCTCCATCGCGCCCGCGTTGAACTCCGGGACGAAGAGCTGGTCGTACTTGTCGAAGGCGTAGCGCACGCCGAAGTTGGCGTGAAACCAGTCGAAGCCCTGCCTGGTGACGGTGAAGATCTCGTCGGGGTCGAGGTGTTCGGCCAGGCTCTGCCGGCAGAACAGCCCCAACTCGATGCCGTCGTGCTCATCGCGTACGACGTGGTACGGGCCGGCTACCAGGGCGGTGATGTACGGGCTGATGCGCGGCGTCGTCGCGAAATGGAGCGTCTTGCCGGTGGCGAGGTCTTCGACAGTCTCGATGCGCGCGTTGGACGAGGCCTGCCACGCGTCCGGCACCGTGGCGTGGAACGTGAAGGTGCCTTTCAGGTCGGGCTGATCGAAGCAGGCATAGACGCGCTTGGCGTCCGCGGTCTCGAACTGCGAGTACAGGTAGGTCTCGCCGTCGACCGGGTCGACGAAGCGATGCAGGCCCTCGCCGGTGTTCGTGTAGAGCATGTCGGCGTCGACGACGACGGTGTTGTCGCGCGCAAGGTCGGGCAACACGATGCCGTGCTCGGGGGTGTACTCACTGAAGTCGACCGGGCGCTCGTTGAGCGTCACGGAGTGGATCTTGTCGGCGATGAGATCGAGGAAGGTAGACGCGCCGGACCGGTTCGCGGTGAATCGGATCGTCGTCGTCGACCTGAATGCACGCTCGGAGGGTTTGCCGCCACCATCGGTCAGATCGACGGCAATGTCGTACGAGTCGACGTGCAGCAGTTCCGCGCGAACTACGGCGTCATCGCGGGTCAGGTTCGGTACGGACACGAGCGCGACTCACTCCCCGGTAGGAATATGCAGGATTCGTTTCACGGATGCTTTGTCGAGTGTTGCACGGTAGCGCCATCTGTATCGCTGCGACCTGAGATGTGGCTGGGCAGGCAAGTGTCAAGTTAGGCTCGCGCCCGTGAAGCCCGGTGACACCGCCTGCGAATTCGAGTTGCCAGATCAGGACGGTCGGCCGCGAACACTTCGCGAATTGATCTCCGCTGGTCCGTTGGTGCTGTTCTTCTACCCGCTTGCCTTGACGCCGGGGTGCACCAAGGAAGGCTGCCACTTTCGCGACCTCGCGGCCGAGTTCGAGCAAGCCGGCGCACAAGTCGCAGGCATCAGCGCCGATCCGGTCGGCAAGCAGAAGCGCTTCAGCGACCGGTATGGCTTCGATTACCCACTGCTCGCCGACATTGACGGTTCGGTCGCCCGCGCGTTCGGCGTGAAGCGGCGCTTCGGGCCGCTGCCGGTCAAGCGCACGACATTCGTCATCGGCACGGATAAGCGCGTTATCGAAGTGATCGCAAGCGAACTCAACATGAACGTGCATGCCGACCGGGCCCTCGCTGCGCTACGTGCGGCGGCGCGGCACTGCGACGGTGCCGAGCCGCGCGAAGAGACCTGAGGTGGTCGAGCGCTCAACTACCGAGCTACCCTCGACTTATGAGCGCAATGCCTGCTGAAGCAGTGTCTGACCGACTTGCCGTCGACTACTGGTTCGATCCCGCCTGCCCATTCGCCTGGGTCACCTCGCGATGGATCCTCGAGGTCGAACGGCAACGGCCCATCGACCTGACCTTCCGCGTGATGTCGCTGTCGGTACTCAACGAGGGCCGCGACCTGCCCGAGTCCTACCGTGAGCTGATGGATCAGGCGTGGGGGCCGGTCCGCGTACTCATCGCCGCGGAGCAGCAGGAGGGCACGCGAGTGCTGCGCGATCTCTACACGGCACTCGGCACGCGGCGTCACGACGACGGCCGCGATCTCGACCGGGCGACGATCATCGAGGCGCTCGCCGAGGTCGGGCTGCCTGAGTCCCTCGCCGACGCGGCCGACTCCACCGAGTACGACGACGCACTTCGCAAGTCGCACCACCTGGGCATGGACCCGGTGGGATACGAGGTCGGCACGCCGGTGATCCACGTCGAAGGCGTGGCGTTCTTCGGCCCGGTGCTCACCCGCATCCCGCGCGGCGACGATGCGCTGCGCGTGTGGGACGGCACCCGCCTGCTCGCCGGGTACCCGCACTTCTTCGAGATCAAGCGCACCCGTACCGAGCAGCCCACCTTCGACTGACAGTCCCGGTCAGCGCAACGCGCCGCGACGCTGAGCCAGGCAGCGGGCCAGCGCGATCCGGCCCTGGTGCTCTGGGAGTCCGGTGAGTCGCCAAGCGTGCTCGGGCGGTGTCTCTGCCGAGATCTCGTCGGCCGCGGTCACGACCTGAGCCAGCTGCCCGCGAACGAACTCGCGATCGGTTACCGCGCCGTGGCCCGGGACGAAGCTGGCGTGATTGCCCAGAGCGAGCAAGGCCTCGACGGTGTGCGGCCAGTCGAGTGGGAAGGAGTCCTCGAAGGCCGGTGGGGCGCCTTCCTCGACGAGATCACCGGCGAAGATCACCGGGGTCGCGCTGACCGAGACGACGATGTCGTTGTCGGTGTGCCCGCGGCCCAGGAAGGCCAGCTCCACCGTGCGGCCACCGAGGTCGAGGACGTGCCTTCTGGTGTCGAAGGTGTGGGTGGGCGAGACGATCGGCGTCGCCGCGACGTCTTCGGCTTCGGTCATCCGGCCTTCATCGTGCAGCGTGGCGGCTACGGCCGCGCGCGCCGCGTCGCCACTCGCAGCGACGACATCGGCGCAACGCGCCGACGACCAGATCTGCGTGCCGCCGAACGCCGCGTTGCCCAGGTAGTGGTCGTAGTGGGCGTGCGTGTTCACCACGAGCAGGGGCGCGCGTGTCACGTGCCGAACCGCATCGGCCAGGTCGGTGCCTTCCCGCAGGCTCGCGCGCGTGTCGATCACCGCGCATCGCTCGTCGCCGACGACCAGTCCGACGTTCAGGTCGTATGACGCGTGGCGGCGGACGAATACCCGTTCGCCGATCTCGGTCCAGCACGACACGATGTCAGCGTGCAGCATCTGTTCCACATAGTCGATCGCTCCGTTTGGGCGGCTGCGGTGATCGCCGGCGAGTTTCGACCTCAGTCACTGGCCGATGAAGGCTTCGTGCACATGTCGTTCGCCGACCAGGTGGCCGCCACGGCGCAACGCCACTATCCCGGCGTCCGTGACCTCGTTGTCGTCGAGATCGATCCCGACGCGCTTGACGCCGAATTGCGGGTCGAGGACCTCGCCTCGACCGGCGAATCCTTCCCGCACGTGTACGGACCGATCCCCGTCGGAGCCGCCGTTGCCGTGCATCCCCTCGAGCGAGATACCACCGCAGGCCCCGATCGGGGCGGGCTGAGATGATGCCGATATGCGCGTCTACCTCGGCAGTGATCACGCGGGCTTCGAACTGAAGGCGGCGCTCCTCGACCACATCTCGGGCCTCGGCCATGAGGCGATCGACTGCGGCGCTCTGACGCTGAACCTGGACGACGACTACCCGCCACCGTGTATCGCCGCGGCGAGTCGCACCATCGACGATCCCGGCAGCCTCGGCATCGTCATCGGTGGCTCAGGCAACGGCGAGCAGATCGCCGCGAACAAGGTGAAGGGTGTGCGCGCTGCGCTCGTGTGGAGCGACGACACCGCGCGGCTGGCCCGCGAGCACAACGACGCGAACATCATGAGCCTCGGCGCGCGCAATCACCCGGTCGAAGACGCACAGCGTTTCGTCGAGATATTCCTCGACACTGCGTTCTCGCAGGATCCGCGCCACATCCGGCGCATCGGCGAACTCACCGAGTACGAGCAGACCGGCCACATCTAGTGACTACAGCTGTAGATCGCGACCTGGCACGGGTGCGGCGCTCCCATTCCTCCCATCGGGTCTTGATGATCTCGGCTGGATCCGCCATTGCTCGCGGCATCGGCCGAGATGATCAATGGTGTGCCAGCGTGGACCCCTGGCCGGGACGGTAACGACCTGCGGCTGCCCGCTAGTGCCCTGAGTCAGAAGTTCCTGTCGCCACCTCCGGCGCCCAGCTGCACGCTAGCTGCGTTGTCCTCGTCGCCGATACAACCCCGGTATCGGCTCCTCGTCCGCCTTGCCAGCGCACACCTGGATCACCGGATCTGACGACGAACTTCTGACTCAGGACACTAGGGCGCATTCGGCGGCTTCCAGTTGCGACGCACGATCGCCACCTCCTGCTCGGCCTCCACCAGGTCGGCATCGGTGGGCCGATTCGCATCGCGGGCGCGCATGGCCCGGACGGGGCCGAGTTGTGACGGCCCGGCGCCGACGATCTCGCGCAAGCCGCGCTCGGCCGGGTCGTTGCGGCCTGCCCGCCAGGGCGTGCGCTTCGCCGGCCCCGCAACTGGTTTGGCAACGGGCTCGGTCGGTACCGGCGCGACGCGCTCGGGCGCCGGGTCCGGTTCGACGCTTCGCGAGATGCCCTCGCCCGGACGCCACACGGCACGACGGCGGCGCCGTTGTCGGCGCTGACCCTTGGTCGGCTCGGTCGGCTCGGGTACGTCTGGCACGAGACCATCCTGCCTGACTGGTCACACTCGCAGGGACGATCCGCGCGCAATTCGCATACTCCCGGCCTGGGCTTTGCGGTTGCTGAGGAAGATTGCCATCCGGCGGCTTATGGGCTTGCAAAACGCGACGCTCTCGCGACATGGTGCCTGTGCCATGACGACCCATGACGCCGCGCGCCCGCCGACCCAGCCTGGCCGGGGTGCCGTGTTGAGCCGGCTGATCCGCAACGCGCGACGCCGGCTGCGGCGTATGAGCGACCGCAGCCTGTTCCTGGTGGTTATCGCATTTTCGCTGGCCGGCACCGTGTGGTCGTTCCTCGACTTCAGCCACAACGTGCGCGTCGGCGGGGTGGCGGTCATGGCCATGGTGTTCGGCTCGCTCGTGCTCGGGTCGGCGCAGATGGTTGCCGTGGTGGCATTGCTCACCGCCGGTCTGCTGTTCGTCGTCATCGTCCACGGCGAGGTGTCGAGCCAGTTGACGGCCAGCGGCGTATTGATGCTCACATCGGTGGCCGCCGTGTCGATCACGCAGGCACGTCGCCGGGAATCCCTCGGGCTGCGCCGGATCAGCGCCGAGTCCGTCCTGCAGCGCGTCCGGCATCGGCTTCGGGTGCAGGGCGCAGTGCCTTCGCTGCCACACGGCTGGCGCGTCGACATCGCGCAGCAATCCGCGCACCGGGCCGCATTCGCCGGTGACTTCGTGTCGGCCCGCGTGCACGACGTCGACGGCGTGCCGCATCTGGAGTTGGCCCTGGTCGACGTGTCGGGAAGCGGCATCGAGGCAGGTTCTCGTGCGCTGCTGCTCTCCGGCGCCGTCGGCGGGCTACTCGGCGCCGTACCCGCGGACGCCTTCCTGGACTGCGCCAACGATTACCTGCGCCGGCAGGAGTGGGGCTCCGGCTTCGCGTCTGCCAGCTATTTGCGGGTGAATCTCGCTTCCGGACGCTACGAGGTGCGCAATGCCGGCCACCCGCCACCGATCCGATGGTCCGGAGCGGACCGGACCGCTGCCCGGACGGCGATCAGCGGGACGGTCCTCGGTGTCGCGGACGAGCTCGGGCTGCAGGTCGAGAGTGGCCGGCTCGGTTACGGCGATGCGCTCATCGCCTACACCGACGGGGTGATCGAGGATCGTGCCACCGACCTCGACACCAGCATCGGGCAACTGCAGGATGCCGTTGCGATAGCGCTCCAACACGGCCCGGTCGAAGACATCGCGCAACGGCTGGCCAATCTGGCCGATCTGTCCAACGCATCCGGCGAGGACGATCGGACCTTGGTGGTCGTCTGGAACGACGGGACTTCGCGGCCCGACAGCGCGCCGTATCGGTCGAGGGTGGCCTTCGAATCGCGCCTGGTCGCGCTCCGGCTTCCGGCGCGCAGCCAACCGGTGCGCAATGACCGTGATGTGTGATTCTGTCGGATCAGCAGTCTGGCACGGCGCTTCCGACTTGTGTAACTGTTTGAATCCGTCTACTTTTTCACCGGAACGACATGGTCGATCGGCGCTGAGACGATGATGTCTCGCGAAGCGCAGCGTCGCCGTTACAGCATAGTTTGATAGGCCGTCGGCCATTTGCGGCGGTCGAGACCGTGAGTCTTGGCCTGGACGCGGTGGTGGGCGAACCGGATCGGGCCGCTGTACGCCGCTGATCCGATTGCTACCGGAAGTGGTAGCGATCTCGGCCGTCGACGTTCCCATGACGGCGGGCTGCCGGCGCGACCCCCCGGCGCCGGCGGCCCGCTTCCATCGTTCGCACTTGGCCGTCTGCCATCTCCCGCTCAGGTACGGGCCGCTAAGTTTGACGCGATGGAGGAGAACCGAGCGCGTCGGGTCGTCGACGCACTGCGCGAGCGGGGCATTGACGCACGCACCGCCAAGGAAGGCGTGTACCAGTTCGGCATTCGGGTCACGCTGCCCGGCGGCCGGGAAGCCGTCTGGGACTCCGACGGGTCCGCTGGGCTCGAGGCGCAGGTCATGCGCGACGGAATGCTGGTGGGTTTCGTCCCCTCGATCGACGGGTCCGAGGACTTCGACGAGGCCGAGGTGGTCGACGCCATCTCCCGCACGGACTACGACCAGCCGATCGCCCGCCAACGTGCGGCCGCGCCGCCGCCTGCCGAGCCGCTGCCCCGCGCCGGCGGGGTGTTTCGCCGGTTCCTCGACGGGTTCCGCTACCGCTGAGGATCGTCCGGACGGGCCTGCCGGCGTTGCTGCAACGCCGCCTGAAGGCCGGCCTGGAACCGGGTGTGCGCGCCGAGTTTGATCATGAGCGCCGCGATATGGCGCTGGACGGTGCGGTAACCCACGGCGAGCTGGCGGGCTATGGCGTCGTCGGTCAGCCCGGACAGCAGCAGCGCCACCAGACGCTGCTCGTCGATCTGCGCCCGGCGTCGCTGCGCCACCGCGACGTCGCTGCTCGTCGGCAGCTCGAGCGGCAGCGCGCGCTGCCAAAGTCCTTCGAACAGTTTCGTGAGCGCGTCGAGCAGCGCCGAGGGATGCACGACGATGGCGGACTCGACGCTTTCGGGCTCGCGCTGCAGCGGCAGGAACGCGTGCCGGTGATCGACAAGGTAGAGGTTCATCGGCACGGTCGGCAGGACGCGCGCCTGCTGGCCGGCAGCGATGCGCCGCTCGACGTCGTACAGGCCGCCGCCGTGCTCGACCGACGCGCGTTCGTAGATGATCCGGCAGGCGAGTTCGGGATGGAGCACCTCGAGTTCGGCGCCGTCGGCCGGCCCGTCGACGTAGGGTGGCTTGTCCAGGCGGCAGATCTCGGTGCGGGCCCCGCGCCGAAGCTGACGCAGGCGCTGAACCACCGCCCGGCGGCCCGTGACGACTTCGATCATGGTCGCGCTGTTGCCGGCGTTGGACCGGTCCCGGTGGGCTACCGCTAGCTGGCGCACCCGGTCGCGAGCCACGCGCAGCTTCTTCTCGAAGTCGTGCAGGGGGGTATCGAGCGCGATATCCGGATCGACCGCCCGGAAGCCGGGAACGGTGTCGTCCTGCCGGATGAATCCCTTCGCCTCGAGCGCGCCGATGGCCGGTTCGAGGCGCTCCTCGAGCGTCCACATCGACACGAGCTCGGGCAGGGTCGAGTTCGGCCTGGTGATCACCAGCTCATAGGCGGCCACTTCGGCGAGGCTCAATCCCGCCGCGGCGAGGCTGTCGTCAAAGTCGGTTGCGTGAACGCGCTTGCCCGAGGTCATGGCGGAGCTTCCTCGTCGGTAGCCAGCCAGCCGCGCCGAATGGCTTGGTAGCCCGCCTGGAATCGGGTCGCGGCGTCGAGCCGATGCATCATGTCTTTGAGGTAGCGCCGGACGGTGCGCTCGTTGCAGTTGAGTTGCATCGCGATGGCCTGGTCGGTGAACCCCGCCGCGAGGAGCGGGAGCAGATCGCTGTCGATCGCTGTCGGCGCGTCATGCGCGTTCGGCAGTTCGGCGTGGCCGTTGCGCACCCGCAATGGGATCGCGCGGTCCCAGTACATCTCGAACAGGGCCGACAGTGCTTCGAGTAGAGCCGAGTCGTGGACGACGAGCGAGGACTCGATATCGGTGCTTTGGTGCTGCAGCGGCAACAGGGCAGCGGGATAGTCGCTGAGGACGAGCTTGACCGGCACATCGGTCACCCGGGCCTGTTCGCCCATGGCCAGACCCATTTCGAGGTCGGCCAACCGGCCGGGAATCTCCAGGCCCTGCCGGTCGTAGAGCACCCGGTAGCGCACGCCGCGCCGGAGCAGATCCAGCTCGAGCGTGTTGATCTGCGGAGCACGCGAGACATAGGGCGGCGCGTCGAATGCGCGCACTTCGCGGCGCGCTCCACGTTGGAGCTCACGATAACGCTCCGCAATAGCCCGCCTACCGTGAATGATCTCGATGAGCTCGACGGGGTCCTGCCGGTGCGCGGCCCCGCGAAAGGCCGTGGACAGATCCGACCGACGCTGGCGGGCCCGGGCCAGGGTGCGCTCGCCGGCTACGGCGAGCGCCTCGAACGCTACGTCAGGTGACACGGTCTGATAGCGCGGCGGATCATCCGGCAGGCGGACAACCAGGCCGAGTGCCTCCAGGCGCAGCAGCAGGCCGGCCAGTTCATCGGCCCAGGAACGGTCGGCGACGCGTTCGTCGAGCTGGTCGAGCGGCGCCGGCGAATGGGACAGCAGCCACTCGTAGAGCTCCTCCTCAGCCGCCGTCAGACCCAGGACCTGTAACACCGGCACATCGTTGCGCACCCCTCATGCAGATTCAACCGGTTCGCGACTGTGGCGTGAACCGGGCGCCTTTGCGGCTTCCGCCCGCGTGTTGTGAGTGTCATCGTCATGATCCATCCACTTCACGCCACATACACGGTAGCGCCGCTCTTGGACGCTTCTGGGTTGACCGCCCTGTTCCTCCAGCCCTATGTGGCGACCCGCGCAATCGACGTGAGTTGGTTGGTCCGCAGAAAGGGGAATCCGTGCGAATCACGGCAATCTCATCGAGCGTCCGACGACCCTTCCGGCGAAAGCGGGTGCCGTCGCTCGGCGCCGTCTGGTGGTCATCGACCGCGGATGCGCGACGCCATGACCTGATCATCAGCCGCAATGGCATCCAAGGAGGCCAACCATGATCGGCAGACACAAGGGTCTGCGCATCTATACGTCGGTGATCGCCGCGGCGGTCACGACGTTGGGGATGGCGCTGATCCCCACGGCGACCGCGCAGGCCGCCGCGCCCCCACCGTCAGAGAAGGCGGCGGAGGCGACCTACGCCAACGCCGCCTGCAACGTCGCTCCGAAGAGCGGCTCGCAGAAGGACCTCGCCCGCTGCTTCGCGGTAGTGCGCACCGGCCTCGACAAGCAGATCAAGGCCGACCCGAACGACCCGCCACCCACCGCGCTCGGCCCGGCGCAGATCCAGAACGCGTACAAGCTGCCGTCCGCAGGCGAGGGGCAGACCGTGGCCATCGTCGACGCGTTCGGTGACTCGCACGTCGAGGACGACCTGGCGGCATTCCGCTCGCAGTACGGGCTTGCCCCGTGCACGACGGCCAACGGGTGTTTCCAGAAGGTCGACCAGAACGGCGGGACCAACTACCCCGCCGACGACCCGGGCTGGGGGCTTGAGACCTCGCTGGACGTCGACGCGGTTTCGGCGGCCTGCCCGAACTGCCACATCCTGCTGGTCGAGGGCAACGACAACGGCCTGGACAGCCTCGGTACCGGCGTGAACACCGCGGTGGCGATGGGTGCCAAGTACGTGTCGAACTCCTACGGCGTAGCCGGCGAGGCACCGGACGAGCTCACGTTCGACCACTACTACAACCACACCGGTGTTGCCGTGACGGCCTCCACGGGTGACGACGGGAACGTCACCAACTGGCCCGCGACCAACCCGAACGTGGTCGGAGTCGGCGGCACGACGTTGACCGCGGACAGCTCCACTCGCGGCTGGCACGAGAGTGCCTGGGCCGGCGGTGGATCCGGCTGCTCACCGTTCGAGCCCAAGCCTGACTTCCAGGCCAGCCTGAACACCAACTGCGCCAACCGCGCGATCGCCGACATCTCCGCGGACGCCAACCCCGCCACCGGGCTCGCCGTCTACGACACGCTTGGGCAGGGCGGCTGGCTGCAGGTCGGCGGCACCAGCCTGTCCTCACCGCTGGTGGCCTCGATGTACGCCCTCGCGGGCACCCCGGTTCCCGGCACCTACCCGGTCAGCTACCCGTACGCGGCACCGCAGGGCGGCCTGTTCGACGTCACCGACGGCACGAACGGCGGTTGCGGCAACGTGCTGTGCCAGGCAGGCCCCGGATGGGACGGCCCGACCGGGCTCGGTACGCCAAACGGCGTCAGCGCGCTGACCACCGGCCCGCACGGCGACATCGCCGGGCAGGTGACCGACAGCGGCACCGGTGCCCCGATCGCCGGCGCAACGGTCTCGACTCCGGACGGCGCCTCGGCAACCACGGAGGCCAACGGCGACTACGACCTGGCGGTTCCGGTGGGCAGCTATGACGTGACCGCCACTGCCTTCGGCCACACCTCGAAGACGACATCAGCCGTCCAGGTGACCGACGGGCAGACCACGGCCGCGAACTTCGCGTTGGCCGCGGTGCCGAGCCGCACGGTCTCGGGCACGGTCACCGACGGATCCGGGCACGCGTGGCCGCTCTACTCCAAGATCACCATCGACGGCTACCCGGGCGGCGCGCTCTACACGAATCCGTTCAACGGTCACTACAGCGTCGACCTGCCGGAGGGTGGCGACTTCACCCTGCACATCTCACCGGTGGCCGCGGGCTACGTGACCAGCGATGTCGGGGTTCACGTCGGCACGGCCGACCAGGTCGACAACGCCTCTGTGCTCGTCGATCAGTCCACCTGCATCGCGCCGGGATACGCCTACGCGTACGCCGGCACCGGTGAGGCGTTCACCGGATGGACCGGTTCGACGCCGCAGGACGGCTGGACCGTGGTCGACAACGCCGGCAACGGCCAGGTCTGGCGGTTCGACAACACGGGCAACCGGGCGAACCCGCCGGGTGGCGACTCGAACTTCGCCGTGATCGACTCCGATCACTACGGCATCGGCAACCACCAGGACAGCTCGCTCGTCTCACCGGTCGCCGACCTGTCTGCGCAGACGTCTCCGGAGATCGGCTTCGACACCTACTACGACGAGTTCTCGAACTCGATCGCGGACGTCGACCTCAGCACCGACGGCGGCCAGACGTGGTCGAACGTGTGGCACAAGACGACGACGAGCGTCAGCGGCCACGTCGACATCCCGATCCCGCAGGCTGCCGGCAAGGCGAGCGTGCAGGCCCGCTTCCACTACTCCGGCAGCTTCGCCTGGTGGTGGGAGATCGACAACACGTTCATCGGCAACCGCACGTGCGCACCTCAGCATGCCGGTCTGGTCGCGGGCTTCGTGACCGACGACAACACCGGCAGCAAGATCAACGGTGCCAAGGTGGCCAGTGACGGCAACCCGGCGAACTTCGGCGTCACGGCGGCCACGCCGGACGATCCGAACCTGCCGGACGGCTTCTACTGGGAGCTCAGCACGCTGACCGGCAACCAGCCGTTCACCGCCAGCGACGGTAAGTACGTCTCGGCGAAGGCCACGGTGAATGTCGCCGCCGACTTCGTCACCCGCCAGGACTGGGCGTTGAAGGCCGGCCACCTGACGGTGACGCCGGGCAACGTGTCGGTCAGCGAGCGAATGGGCGCGGCCAAGAGCAAGACGGTCACGTTCACCAACGACGGCACGCAGCCGATCCATGTGAAGCTGAATGAGCAGAGCGGCGCGTTCACGCCGATGGGTGTCAAGGCAGGTGCTCCGGCGACGGGTGCCCCGCTGCAGACGATCAAGACAACCACGTCGTTCGCGGCGAAGGCCGGCGCGCAGACCAAGTCCGGCAGCCAGCCGGCCAGCGCAGGTCCGTCCGCGCCGCCGTGGGCCGGCATCGCGAACTACCCGAAGGCGGTCATGGACAACGCCGTCGCCACTGCGGACGACGGCCGGGTCTTCTCGATGACCGGCAGCAACGGGAACGCCGGCTTCGCGAGCAGCTACGTCTACGACCCGTCGACGCAGCAGTGGAGCCCGATCGCCGATGCACCGGCAGCGGTGAACGGGGCAGGGGCCGTGTACCTCGACGGCAAGGTCTACCTCGCGGGCGGCTGGAATGCGTCAGGTAACGCGTCGACCGGCCTGTACGTGTACGACACGGCGGGCAACACGTGGAGCTCGGCGGCCAGCCTGCCGAAGGCTGTGAGTGGGGCGGCCGCGACCGTCCTCGACGGGCAGCTGTACGTGGTCGGCGGGTGCACCACCGGCCAGTGCGCGCCGACCTCGAAGTCGGCGTTCCGCTACGACCCCAGCTTGGACAGCTGGACCCCGATTGCCGACTACCCGTCGGCCGAGGCGTTCCCGGCCTGTGCAGGTATCGCGGGTGAGGTCGTTTGTGCCGGCGGCATCAGCGCCGAGACCAGCCAGGGATCGAAGGCGACCTACGCCTACGACCCGGGCTCGGACAGCTGGACGCAGGTCGCGGACATGCCGGTCGACGACTGGGCGATGTCCTACACCAACGCCAACAACAAGTTCCAGATCGTCGGCGGAGCGATCAATAACGGCGCCGCGCTTACCAACCAGGCGCTGGAGTACGACCCGTCGGCCAACACCTGGACGGCGCTGCCCAACGCGAACAACGCCGAGTACCGCGGCGGCGGTGGGTGCGGGCTCTACAAGATCGGCGGATCGAGCGGTGGCTTCGTGCCGCAGACGTTCGCTGAGGTTCTTCCCGGCTACGACCAGTGCGGCGGCGCTGCCGACGTGCCGTGGCTGTCGGCGAGCACCGGCGAGTTCGACCTGACGGCGGGCCAGTCGACGACTGTCACGGTGACGGTGGACTCCTCCGTCGTCTCGCAGCCGGGCGGCTACACGGCCAAGTTCGGCGTCAGCACTGACACGCCGTACTCGGCCGCGCCGGTCGGTGTCAGCATGGACGTGACCCCGCCACTTTCGTGGGGCAAGATCACCGGCACGGTGACGGACGCTGCCAAGGGCACCCCGGTCGCCGGAGCCACCGTGCAGATCGGCACGTTCGGTGGCACCGGAGCGGTGACCTACACGTTGAAGACCGACACCAGCGGCGGCTACCAGCTCTGGCTTGACGCCCGGTACAGCCCGCTGCAGCTGATCGTCGCCAAGGACGGCTATCAGCCGCAGGTCAGGAACGTGAAGATCACCAAGGGTGCGACAGCGACGAGCAACTTCGCGCTGCGCAAAAGCTAGCTAGCGGAAGGAGAACGGCCGACATCCCCTGCGGATGTCGCGCGCGGACGGGCGCCCGGTTCACGCTGGGCGCCCGTCCTAACTGTCGTCCGGCTGTCATCCGGCGGCCGGGCACTCAGGCCCGAACCGATTCGTCTCTACAGTGGCGGCCGACCAGGAGGCGAACGAGAGTGCGTGACAGAGCAGGAGTCCTGCGCGGGCGGGACGCGCCCATCGTGGCGCGAGCGGGCGAACCCCTGCTGCGTGTCTCAGGTCTGTGCCGCGTGCTCGGCGAGCGGCCGGTGCTGTCCGATGTCGATCTCGAGGTCGGAGCCGGGGAGATGGTGGCTGTTGTCGGGCCGAACGGATCGGGAAAGACCACCCTGCTGCGCTGCGTGCTCGGCATCGACCTGCCCAACAGCGGGGAAGTCCGCTTGTGCGGCGAGGCGCTCACGGCCGGTGGCCTGACAGCTCGTCGATGGATCGCCGCCGCCCTCGATGACGTCGATTTCTTCGGCGATCTGTCGATCATCGAGCACCTGGCGCTACTCGCGGCGGCCCACGGTGGTGCCGAGCCCGACACCGATCCGATGACGTTGTTGGACGAGGCGGGGCTGGCCGGGTTCGCCGATCAGCTGCCGGTCACGCTCTCCAGCGGGCAGCGGCGGCGACTTGCGCTGCTCAGCTGCTTCGCACGGCCGCGGCTGATCGTCGTGCTCGACGAACCCGAGCAGCGCCTGGATCGCGCGGGACGCCGTTGGTTACTCGACAGGCTCCGACACGAGAAGGCACTCGGGCACGGCGTGCTGATCAGCACGCACGACCGGCAGCTCAACCGGGCCCTTGCCGACCGCACCGTCGACCTTGCCCGGACGGCTGATCTTGGACGGTCCGGGCGGTGACGCCCGGGGTCTTGACCGCGCCGCCGTCGTATGCCGACCCCGGCACGACAGCGCGGCTGGCCCGGCGGTACCTGCGAGGCCCGCGCGCCAGGCGCCGATCGTCGCGGCGGTCACCGGCAGGCCGCGTCTTCGACATCGCCTTCGTGACGGTGGTCGTCGCCGCCCTCGCGGCCGGTGCGCTGCCCGGGCTCTGGGGTGCGCTGACCGGTCCGGCGCTCGCGGCATCCGGTGCGCAGGCGCGATTGTTCGTCGTCGCGGTCTTGTTGCTGCTGATGTCCGGCACGCTCGCCGTGCTGCGGGCGGCCGGCCCGGTGTCGGCGAGCCGGGCGATGCACTTCTGGGTGCTTTCCGCGCCGGTGAGCCTGCGCCGCCTGCTGCGTCCGCGCTGTGTGGCGCTGATGGTTGCGGCCGCGCTGGTCTTCGCGGTGGTCGCCGCCCCGCTCGCGCATCTGGCCGGCACCGGCCTTGTCGTCACAGTGGCCGCCGCCGCGGTGGGTGGGCTTCTCCTGAGCGCTGCTTCCGTTTGGGCGCAGACGTCAGACGTGGTCGCGCACATCCTGCACAGCGCCGCGAATGTGGTGAGCGGCGCGGCGATGCTGGCGTTCGGTTCGCTGGCGACCGGTCTGGGACGCGCAGGCGCGAACGCGGTGCTCGCCCTGCCGGCAATCGGCATCATGGCCGTACTCGCTGCCGCGCTGGTCGTCGCCGGGTACTGCGTCCTCCGCGCGATCCGGGGCTTGGATCGGATCACTCCGGCGGAGCTGCGCCGAGGCGAGGGGCTGTGGACCTCGGCCCGTCTGTCGACCACCACGATGGACCTGGCGCTGCTCGGTGAGTTCCTCGCCGACCAGCGTGCGCGCGCAGCGGGCCGGGTGCGCTCGAGTGTCATCGGCCGTGGCTTCGTGCGGGCGGCGTTGACGCTGGAATGGTCGCGGCTGCGTCGTAACCCAGCGCTGGTGCGGCGCACTCTCATGTCCGTCGCCGTGTGGTGGGGATGCCGAGCCGTGCTCACCGGTCCTGCGATGGTGGTACTTGCCGTCATCGGGGCTTACCTCGTCGCGCTGCCGATGGCTGCCACGATCCGCGAGCTGACCCGCCGCCACGGCCTGCGCGACCAGTTCGTGCCCGGCCAGCAACGCGTCCTCGTCGCAGCGTCGCTCACCGGCAGCATGTTCGCGGTGTTGGCGTGGACGCTGCTGATCTGGCCCGGGTTGCCCGCCGTCAGCAGCGGCGGCTGGGCCGCGGCTGCTCCCGTGGTTGCCATCGCCGCCTGCCGCGCTGCGAGTCGGCCTCCGCTCGACTACACGGCGCCGCCGGTGAGCACGCCGTTCGGCGACATCCCGGTCGACCTCCTTCGCCAGATCCTGCGCGGACACCTGCTCGTCGCCATGACGGTCGTAGCGCTGCTCGTCTAGCCTGAGCGACCCTGTGCGGGCGGTGGCCTATGGCCCACGCGCCTGAGACGATCACGGCCTTTTGACGGATGATGGGGCATGGCCCACGACGCGGACGACGTCGAGTGGCTGGACACCGAGCCACCGCCGAAGCGCGCCTTGCCGCCTCCGCCGCGCCGGGCGTGGTACCTGCTGCTCGGCACCTTCACCATCGTTGTGGTGTTGGTGCTCGCGCTGAACCGGCACGAGACGAAGCGGGCGGCGGCACCTTCGCCGACGCGTACGCCGACCCCAACCGCATCCGTCGCGGTCGTCCCGCGCGGGTCCAGCGTCGCGCCGGTGTCGCTGATCAACCTGGGCCGCCCGCTGCTGAACGTGCCCTCGACCTGGGATCTTGTCGCTCGCAGCGTCGATGCGGTGTACCAGATCCAGCTCGCTACCGGCCGGATCGCTCGGACCAGCACGCCGATCGCCAGCAGTGGTGCGGTGTCGCTGGTGGTCGGGCCGCACGAGGTGATCGTCCGCCCGTGGGACTGCGTGGGCGGGTACCTCATCCGCGGTGGCCGGCCGGCGAGTGACCTGCGCGGAATGCTCGCCCGTTGCGGTCCGGCCCTGCCCGGGCCGGGACCGGGTCAGGTCTGGGTGGAGAGCGGCGACCAGGACCGTCCGCGGATGGTGCTCGTCGGCCTGGATGGCCGTCCGGCGGGCGTCTCGGTGGCCGGCCAAGGGTACGGAGAGCTCTCCGACGGTGCCGGGTATCCGATGGTGAGCCTGGTCGGTGGGGTGTACGACTCCAGGCCGGGCGGGCTGCACCGCATCACGACCGGGACGGTGCTCGCGACCGGCCCGCTCGGCTGGTTCGCCGAGGAGTGCGACGACCGGCACCGCTGCACGCTGGACGTTATCGAGAGGCAGAGCGGTGCGCATCGCGCTATCGGCCCGGCGACCGACGCCGAGTACCGCGGCGGCCTCATCTCGCCGAACGGCCGCATGGCGGCGCTCGCGGCGCAGGACCCGGGAGGTCGCGGGGTCGTTCTGCACCTGATCGATCTCGACTCCGGGACCGATCGCTCAACGCCTGTCGCGCGAAGCGGCGACGAGGACCTCGCCGCCGCGATGGTGTGGTCGCCGGACAGCCGGTGGCTGTTCGCCGTCGATGCGGCGGGCCGCATCGTGGCCGTCGATGGCGCCGGGAACCTGCAGACGCTCGACACCCGGCTGCCCGCGATCGAACAACTCGCGATGAGCTAGGTCCACCGGGGAGGACGAGGACGACGGCTCGGCGGGTGGCCAGTGGGGGCTAATGGCCCGTTAATGGCCCATGGCCGGTTTTGCGGACCGGCGAGCGCGCCGTCCGATGACCGAAGGCGGCGCTCTTTGCCTTACTGGATATGGGGATTCTAGGTTGGAGCGGGTGACGGGAATCGAACCCGCACTATCAGCTTGGAAGGCTGAAGTTCTACCATTGAACTACACCCGCAGCAGGCCACGATGCGTCCCAGCCGTGCGCGAAAGACAGATTACCGTCTCCGGGCCGGCCACCTGCGCCTCCGGGCGAACCGGCGGCGCCGACGCCCGTACACTTGCCCGGAGTCAGCGCCCGGGGTGTGGCGCAGTTTGGTAGCGCACTCGCTTTGGGAGCGAGGGGCCGTGGGTTCGAATCCCGCCACCCCGACCGAGTCACCGCTACGCTCGGGCCGCACGCCGGCCGCCCCGCACATTTTCGAGAACGTCGAGGAGCGATCAGCACCGTGAAGAGCAGCGTCGAGAACCTGGGCCCGACCCGCGTCAAGCTGGCCGTCGAGGTCCCCTTCGACGAGCTGAAGCCCAGCCTGGACGCCGCGTACAAGAAGATCGGGTCGCAGATCCGCATTCCGGGCTTCCGGCCGGGCAAAGCTCCCGCCCGCATCATCGACCAGCGGGTCGGGCGCGCCGCGGTACTCGAGGAGGCCGTCAACGACGCGCTTCCCAAGGCGTACAACGAAGCCGTTGTCGAGGCCGGCGTGCGTGCGCTCGGCCAGCCCGAGATCGAGGTCACCAACATCGACGACGGTACGTCGTTGAGCTTCACCGCCGAGGTCGACATCCGGCCGGATATCGACCTGCCGGACCTCGAAGGTGTAGCGCTCACCGTCGACGACGTCGAGGTCACCGACGCCGAGGTCGACGAGCAGCTCGACGCGCTGCGCGAACGCTTCGCGACGCTGGTCGGTGTCGAGCGCGCGGTCGAGACGGGCGACTTCGTCTCGATTGACCTGTCGGCGAAGGTCGACGGCGAGGAAGTCGAGGGCGGCTCGGCGACCGGGCTGTCCTACGAGGTCGGCGCCGACGACCTGATCGACGGTCTCGACGACGCGCTCGTCGGAAAGTCGGCCGGCGACACCGTGATCTTCCCGACGACGCTGCGCCAGGGCGACAACGCGGGCGACCAGGCCGATGTCACCGCGACGGTCAACTCGGTCAAGCGCAAGGATCTGCCGAGCGCCGACGACGAGTTCGCGCAGCTGGCCAGCGAGTTCGACACCATCGCAGAGCTGCGTTCTGATCTGCGCGAGCGCATCGTCCGCGCCAAGACCGCAGGCCAGGGCAGTCAGGCTCGCGACAAGCTGCTCGAGCACCTGATCGACGCGGCCGAGTTCCCGGTTCCCGAGTCGGCGATCAACGCCGAGGTCGGGTATCGCGAACACGACGTCGTGCACTCGCTCGGCCACGACGACAAGCTCTTCGACGAACTGCTTGCCGGGCAGGGCAAGACCCGCGAAGAGTTCGCTGCTGAGCTGCGCGAATCAGCCGAGCGCTCCGTCCGGGCGCAGTTCATCCTCGACGCGATCGCCGACCAAGGGCAGGTCACGGTCGGCGACACGGAGCTGACCGAGTACCTGGTCCGGCAGGCGGCGCGCTACAACATGGCGCCCAAGGAGTTCGCCGACCAGATTGTGCAGGCCGGCAATCTCGCCTCGATGGTGGCCGACGTGCGGCGCACGAAGGCGCTGGCCACGGTGCTCGAATCCGCCAGCATTACCGACACCTCGGGCAACAAGGTTGATTTGTCCGCGCTGCCGGCCGCGCAGCTCGCCGATCCCGATCCCGAAGCGGACGCCGACGAGTAGGTCTGTAACCCGGCTTCGGGTGGCAGGTTGTGGCGCAGTCAACGGAATGGACGGACCGGCTTCTCGGGCGGAACATCGCAGTCACGCCGTGAGCGAAAACCGGCGATGTGGGGAGTCGTCGGCGCGAGCGGTCCGTTAGGTTCGAATGACAGTCCCACCGAACCTCCGAAGGAAGGTCCGCCCCGTGAGCCGCTTCGATCCGGCATCTACTGGTCTTCACGCAAGCAGCCGAGCGGAGCCGCTGCGCGTCATGGAGATGCGCAGTCCCGGTACCGGCATGAACCTCAACGACTCCGTCTATGACCGGTTGCTGCGCGAGCGGATCGTCTTTCTCGGTCAGCCGGTCGACGACGCAATCGCGAACCAGATCTCCGCACAGTTGCTGCTGCTTGCCGCCGAGGACCCCAAGCGCGACGTCAACCTCTACATCAACTCGCCGGGTGGCTCGGTCACGGCCGGCATGGCGATCTTCGACACGATGGAACTCGTCGAGTGCGACGTCGCCACCTGGGGCATGGGACTTGCCGCATCCATGGGGCAGTTCCTGCTGTCGGCCGGTACGAAGGGCAAGCGTTACGCCCTGCCGCACTGCCGCATTCTGATGCACCAGGGTTCCGCGGGCCTCGGCGGCACCGCATCCGACATCAAGATCCAGGCCGAGCAGTGGAATCTCAGCAAGCGCGAGATGGCCGAGATCACCGCGCAGCACACCGGCCAGTCCGTCGACCAGATCATCGCCGACGGCGATCGCGACCGCTGGTTCACCAGCCAGGAAGCTCTGGAGTACGGGTTTGTCGACCACATCGTGCGCCGGGCCAGCGAGGTCCCCGGCGGAGTGGCACCCTCGGAGTGAGAGAGAGTCTGAGACCAATGAGCGAACTGAACGCACCGCTGGGCCGCCATGTCATGCAGGCCTCCCAGGGCCCGTCGTCACGCTATGTCCTGCCGTCGTTCGTCGAGCGAACGAACTACGGCATCAAGGAATCCAACCCGTACAACAAGCTGTTCGAGGAGCGCATCATCTTCCTCGGCGCGCCCATCGACGATGTCGTGGCCAATGACGTCATGGCCCAGTTGATCGTGCTGGAGTCCACCGACCCAGATCGCGACATCCAGATCTACATCAACTCGCCAGGTGGGTCTTTCACCGCACTGACGGCGATCTACGACACGATGCAGTACATCCGGCCCGAGATCCAGACGTACTGCATGGGGCAGGCGGCATCTGCAGCCGCCGTGCTGCTCGCCGCCGGCACGAAGGGCAAGCGTTACGCCCTGCCGCAGTCGAGGATCCTCATCCACCAGCCCTCTGGCGGGACTGAAGGGCCGATGCAGATCTCCGACCTCGACATTCAGGCGCGCGAGATCTTGCGTATGCGCGAACTGATGGAAGAGACGCTTGCCCGGCACACCGGGCAGACCGTCGAGCAGGTACACGCCGACATCGAACGCGACAAGATCTTCACCGCGCAGCAGGCGAAGGAATACGGCATCGTCGACGACGTCATCAGCACCCGCAAGCTGACCAACTGACCTCGGCGGTCCGTCGGCTTCGAGCCCTCGGGTCGCGCTGCTGCACCGACAGAGCGCCGTGGCGGGGCGGCCGGTGCGATCCGGCCGCCCCGCACAGCCCAGTTGCCGCCACGATGCCCGGCGCGGCACGCCCGGGGGGTGATTCCGGGGGACTTCCCCGGGGTTAACGGGTACCGTTCGGGTTCTGGGCACCGAACAATCAGAGGGGAACCGATAGCTCGTGGCACGTGTCGGCGAGACCGGTGACCTGCTCAAGTGCTCCTTCTGCGGGAAGAGCCAGAAGCAGGTCAAAAAGCTCATCGCTGGACCCGGCGTGTACATCTGCGATGAGTGCATCGACCTCTGCAACGAGATCATCGAGGAAGAGCTGGCCGAGACCAGCGAGTTCAGCTTCGACGAGTTGCCCAAACCGAGCGAGATCTACGATTTCCTGAACAGCTACGTCGTCGGGCAGGACCAGGCGAAGAAGACCCTTGCGGTGGCTGTTTACAACCATTACAAGAGGGTTCAAGCCGGTTCCGACGGCAAACCGCGCAACGCCGAGGCTGCCGTCGAACTCGCCAAGTCCAACATCCTGCTGCTCGGGCCCACCGGATCAGGCAAGACGCTGCTCGCGCAGACGCTGGCCCGCATGCTCAATGTGCCGTTCGCCATTGCCGACGCGACCGCACTCACCGAGGCGGGCTACGTGGGCGAGGACGTCGAGAACATCCTGCTCAAGCTGATCCAAGCCGCCGACTACGACGTCAAGCGCGCCGAGACCGGCATCATCTACATCGACGAGGTCGACAAGATCGCGCGCAAGGCCGAGAACCCGTCGATCACGCGCGACGTCTCCGGCGAAGGCGTGCAGCAGGCCCTGCTCAAGATTCTCGAGGGCACGACCGCGTCGGTACCTCCACAGGGCGGTCGAAAGCACCCGCACCAGGAATTCATCCAGATCGACACGACCAACGTTTTGTTCATCGTGGGCGGAGCCTTCGCCGGCCTCGACACGATCATCGAGGCGCGCATCGGCAAGAAGGGCCTCGGCTTCGGCGCGGAGTTGCGCACGAAGTTCGAGCGCGACCAGAAGGACGTCTTCTCCGACGTCATGCCCGAGGACCTGATGAAGTTCGGGCTGATTCCCGAGTTCATCGGCCGGCTGCCGGTGATCACGTCCGTGCGCCCGCTCGACCGCGACGCGCTCGTGCAGATCCTGACCGAGCCACGCAACGCCCTGGTGAAGCAGTACAGCAAGCTGTTCGAACTCGACAACGTCGAACTCGAATTCAGTGAGGACGCGCTCGAAGCGATCGCCGATCAGGCCGTGCTGCGTGGCACCGGGGCTCGCGGCCTGCGCGCGATCATGGAAGAAGTTCTGCTTTCGGTTATGTACGAGGTGCCCTCGCGAGAGGACGTCGCCCGTGTCGTCATCACTCGCGAGACGGTGCTCGACAACGTCTACCCGACGCTCGTGCCGCGCGAGCCACCCAAGCGCGAACGCCGCGAGAAGTCGGCCTGAGCTAGCCGCAATCCGGGGGCAACGGGGTGCCCTCAGATCAGCGCGTTTGGCGTCTGAGTGCGGCGCTTGCCAGCCAAAACGCGCCGATGCTCAGTGGCACCTCGACGAAGCCCGCCTCCAGCACCGCCACGGCATGGTTCAGCCCGGGCGCTGAGGTGCACGTGTCGAACCACGAGTCGACGAGCAGCAACGTGCCCGTGGCGCTCGCCGTCAACGCTGCACGTATGTCGCCGCGCCGGAGCAGGACGGCTGTGGTGGCCGCGGCCGCCGCAATCCCGGCGTCGAGACCGACCCACGCCAGCGACCAGTTCTGTGCATGAAACGTGCGTGGCAGCGTCGCGCCCAGCAGCACACACCACGGCACCAGCGTGATCGCGACGGTCGCCGCCACCAAGCGGCCCCACCGCATCGCGGGGCCCAGCTGCCGGGCACGCGCCGGCTGCCGAGTCTCGATGAATGGTGCGGTCGTCACTGTTTTCACAACCCGTCGGGGCGGCATTTCATGCCGCCTGCTGCGAGATATCCGAGCCCAATTGATGCCAAGACCACGGGCGAGCACCGCAGCGCTGTGCCAGGCGATGAGGCTGACCGTGCTCAGCGCTACGGTGACCACGAGCAGGGCCGGCCCATGCCGCCGCGCACTCGCCGCGCGCTCGCGCAGGTACTCGTCGAGCGTGTCGGTGACGCGGTCGTCGATCGCATCGCCATAACGTTCGAGGAATTCCGATGTGAATCGATGATCGGTCATGGGCACACCCCGCTGACGGATTCGAACAGACAACAGCCTGACGTTTCGGCCGGGCAGTGTCTGTCCGGTACACCAACGATGTCGGCTGGGGGGAGTCCCTACCACGCACTCGGGGGAATGCCGGATGTGCGCAGTGGGCCACTGCAAATACGGTATGCGTGCCCGGGTTTTCGGGTTTCGGGTTTCGGGTTTTCGGAGAGGCGGTGGTCGTGGTGGCGCAGGCTGTGGCGCCTGCGCGGCCCGGCTTGATCCCGCGCAACTCGGTTCGTGCGCTGTTCTGCCCGTGGCTGTGGCTCGCGACCGTTCATCTGACGCTGGACGTGGTCGTCGCGGCGAGCCTCGCATTGATGCTGGGCTGTTGCGTCGCGCTGTCTGCCGGTCTGACGGCTATCGCCCTGCTCGGTGTGCCGTTGTGGATCGTCACGACCCGGCTGCTCTACCGTGCCGCCAGGTTCGAACGAGCCCGGTTCCGGCTCACGCTCGGCGTCGAGATCACGCTCTCGCAGCTGCCGGCACGGACCGGGGGAGTGCTGCGCGACGCCGTCGTCCTCGCCAAGAGCCGGGCCGTGTGGCGGCAGCTGGCCTACTGCGTGCTGCTCGTTCCGCTGTCGATCGTCAACGGTTGCGGAGTGCTGCTGGCCTGGTCGGTGCCGCCGGCGTTCGTGGTGCTGCCGATCTACTACTCGGCTGTTGCGTGGCCACCGGCCAGCCGATTCACCGACGGCAGCGTCGAGGTCTGGGTTGCCTGTAGCTCTGCAGTGGCGTGGCTGCTGTTCGTGTCGCCGCAGATCATCCGCGGCCTGGCCCACCTCGACGTCGCGCTCGCCCGAACCCTGCTCGGCCCGTCGGCGCGAGGCGAGTTGAGTGCGCGGGTTGACGAGTTGGTGACCAGCCGCCGCCGTGTCGTCGATTCCGCGCAGGAGGAGCGCCGCCGGATCGAGCGCGACCTGCACGACGGCGCGCAGCAGCGTCTCGTGGCGCTCGCGATGACGCTCGGACGGGCGCGCTCGCGCCTGGCCGCCGACGCCGACCCGCAGACGCGCGAGTTGCTCGACGAGGCGCATCGTGAGGCCAAGCAGGCGATTACCGAGTTGCGCGACCTGACGCGCGGGCTGCATCCACCGGTGCTGACCGACCGGGGTCTGGATGCCGCGCTGTCGGCAGTGGCCGCGCGCGCTCCGCTACCCGTGCACGTCGACATCGACGCGCAGCCGAGACCGTCCGCCACCGCCGAGGCCATCGCCTACTTCGTCGTCACCGAGGCATTGACGAATATCGCCAAGCACGCCGAGGCGACGAGGGCCTCGGTCGTGGTCCGCCGCGTCGGCCTGCAGCTTCGGGTGTCCGTTATGGACGACGGTGTGGGCGGTGCCGATGCGAGCCTCGGCAGCGGCCTGGCCGGGCTGAGCGATCGAATATCCGGCGTGGACGGGCGCTTCGATCTGGTCAGCCCGTCCGGCGGTCCGACCGTGCTCATCGCGGAGATCCCGTGCGTGTCGTGATCGCCGAGGATTCGGTTCTGCTACGCGAGGGCGTGACCCGCCTGCTGGCCGAGCAGGATTGCGACGTCGTCGGCGCGGTCTCCGACGGCGAGGCGCTGCTTCGTGCGGTGGCGGAGCACCAACCGGACGTGTGCATCGTCGACGTGCGGATGCCGCCGACATTCACCGACGAGGGCCTTCGCGCCGCGCTCGTGATCCGGCGGCGCTGGCCGGACGTAGCCGTCCTCGTCCTGTCGCAGTACGTCGAGGAGCGTTACGCGATCGACCTGCTCGCCGGCAATCCGGACGGCGTCGGCTACCTGCTCAAGGATCGCGTTGCCGATGTCGACGAGTTCATCGAGGCACTGCGGCGCGTGGCCGCCGGCGGGGCCGTCCTCGACCCCGAGGTGGTGTCGCAGTTGCTGGCCCGTAGTCGGCAGGTCGACCCGATCACCGCGTTGAGCCAGCGCGAACGCGACGTGTTGGGCGCGATGGCCGAGGGTCGATCGAACGCCGGTATTGCGGCCGCACTCGTCGTCGGCGAGGGCGCCGTCGAGAAGCACATCAGCAGCATCTTCAGCAAGCTCGGGCTCGCCCCGGCAGAAGGCGAGCACCGTCGAGTGCTTGCCGTGCTGCGTTACCTGGGCGCCTGACGTGACGGCCGACGCGACCCGTCCTCGACTGTCTCGCGCGCGCTGGGCTCTGCTCGTATTCGGCCTGGTGCCCGTCGCGGTCGCCTGCCTGCTGGGGGTGACGCTGGTGACCGCGCTGCTCCAGCGCGCGCAGTCGTTCCGATACGCCGAGGCGGTTGCGGCACCGGCATCCGGCGTGGACGTCAACCTCGGCAATGCCCGCGTCAACGTCGGGCCGAGCACCGACGGAAAGGTTCACCTGAGTGCGCACGGGCGCTATTCGGGCGGCAAGCCGACGATCGGCCAGAGCAGGGCGGGTGGACGGCTCGTTGTCACCGGCCATTGTGGATCGTCGTGGCTGCGCTCGTGCCGTCTCGACCTGGATATGACACTGCCCCCGGGCCTCGGACTGGTGGTGCACGACGAGGAAGGCTCGGTCACGACACACGATCTCGCAGGCGCCGTGCAACTGCATACGCAAGACGGCGGCATCCAGGTCTCGCGCGACAGCGGGCCGCTCGACCTGCAGACCTCGAACGGCAGCATCGAAGCGGTGGCGATCAGCGGCGCGACCGTGGACGCGCACTCCGAGAACGGCGCCCTCGACCTCGATTTCGCTGGCTCGCCGAGCACGGTCGACGCGACCACGTCGAACGGGCGCATCGATATCCGGCTACCGAGCTCGGCCAGCTATTGGGTCACGACGCGCACGGACAACGGATCGATCAGCTCTGACATACCGAGTGATCGCTTCGCGCGACGGGCCGTCAATGCCTCGACGTCGAACGGGAGCATCCACATATCCCCGTCCGATACGTGAGCGCCGGGACGGCGAGCTGATTTTGGCCTGGTGAACGTTCATTCCTGCGCAGTGTGGTGATCAGCTGCGGGTCTTGCACCGTCGGCGGTGGGCAATCCGCAGGTGATCACCCGCCTGGTCAGGGCTCGACGTGCTCGATGTGCTCGGCGCGTCGGACGCGGCTGGCCCTGTCGGTGGATGCGCAGTCGCCCGACGAGACCGGATCGGCGCCCTACTCGTAATGCAATGCGTCGAGGGGATTGAGTCTGGCTGCACGTCGCGCCGGGAACACCGCGGCGAAGATGCCGACCACGACGGCAACGATGGCGAAGATTATCAACTGCGGAATCGGCAACACGAAGTCGATGAAGTCGATGCGGACCGTGAGCAGCCCCGCGAGGATCAGCCCGAGCACGATGCCGAGCACCGCTCCGATCAGGGCGGTGACCACACTTTCGTGTCTGATCATGCGACGGGTCTGCCGGCGGGTCATGCCGATCGCTCGCAGCATGCCGAGCTCGCGGGTGCGCTCGAACACCGTCAGCACAAGGGTGTTGACGATCCCGAAGATGCTCACGATGACCGACAGTGCGAGCAAGACGTAGAGGATGTTGAGGACGTTCTTCAGCCCGCTGATCTGGTTGTCCTTGAACTGAGTTCGGGTGACCGCCTTCGCATTCGGGAATGCGGCAAGGGATGCCTTCAACGCCTGGGTGTTCGTGTCGTTCACGCCGCCGCTCATCCGCACGAACGTGAACAGGTTCTTCGGCTGCTCGTAGTTCTCGTCGAACGTCGCCGTCGAGATTGTCACAGCGCCGAAAGGCGATCCGCCGGACGGCGCTCGGAAGATGCCGATGAGCCGTAGATTGAGCTCGCCGCCGGTCGGGGTCTCGACCGCGAGCGGCGAGCCGATCGTCAGGTGATGCGACTTCGCGTAGTCGGAGTCGACGAACGCGCCGTCGGCGCCGAGTTGGCCGAGCACGGCCTGCGAACCTTGCTTCCAGTCGAGGCGGAGCACGTCGGCCGCCTGCGGATCGACGGCCGTGACCTCAATCGTCTTGTTGAAGATCCGGCCGTCACCGGCGCGGACGCTGGCGATCGATTCGACTCCGGGCGCCTTCGCCGCAGCGATTGCGGCACTGGTGGGAATCGGGTCGAAGTTGTTCTGCGCAGTGACGGCGTAGTCGCCGACGAATATCCGATCGACGGCGTCCTCGAACGGCTTGATGATGCCGGCGGCCAGGGCAGACACAAGGGTGACCAGCGCCAGCCCGATCATCAACGCGGCTGCCGTTGCGGCCGTGCGCTGGGGATCGCGTTGGGTGTTCTCGCTGCCGATCCGGGTCGCGGAGCGCTCGGTGAGCACACCTGGGAAGTCGACGGGCCACTCCGGCGTCCACCGGGTGAACCGATGCCGGGCGGCCATCAAGAGCACGATGACGAGCAGCAGCGGGTTGAGAACGGCGCCGAGCACGAACGAGCCGACGCGCCGCCCGGTCGTGCCCGGCCCCCACGCACCGTGGCGAAGTAGCCAGTACGGAAGGGAGAACAGCGGCCAGACGAGCGCGGAAAACGCGACCATCGACCAGCGGGCGACCGGATTCGCCGCGACCGCGACCGGCCGCACCAGCCGGGAGGAGAACACGGCGACGCCGATGAACACGAGCAGCGCGCCGATGAGCATGAACGTCAGAACCTGCGCCGTCCCGAGGCCGTGGACGAACAGACCCAGCGAGAGCGAGGCGAATCCGAGGACGACGACCAATGCCGCGCCGGCCCCGCGGAAGCGGTGGAACCGGCCCGGCGCGAGCTTCGCGCCCTCGCGCACCGCGGCGATCGGTGGAACGCGCGTTGCGCGCAGGGCCGGGCGCAGGCTCGCGAGCAGCGTGATCAACGTGCCCACGACAAGCGAAACGACGATGGTCCGCGTCTCGAAGACGAGGCCGTTGTTGGGCAAGGTGATGCCAGCGGCGTCGAAGACCTTGAACAACCCCTTGGCCAGCCCCAGGCCGAGGAACAGGCCGACCAGCGCTGCCAGGAAGCCCATGACGAGCGCCTCGACGATGACCGAGCCGAGCACCTGGCGCCGCGAAGCACCGAGCGTGCGCAGCGTGGCGAACTCACGGCTGCGCTGCGCGATCGTGATCGACAGCGAGTTGGCGATCACGAACGAGCCGACGAACAGCGCGATGCCGCCGAACGCCAGCAGGAAGGTCTGCAGGAAGTTGATGAAGCCGGTCGTGTCGGAGGCATCCTTTGACGCCTGTTCGGTGCCGCTTCGCACCTGGGTCTCGGGCGGGAGGATCTTCTGGACGCTTGCGACCAGTTGATTGACCGGGACGCCGTCCTTCGCGGCAATGAAGATCTCGTCGAGTTTGCCTTGCTTGCCGAAGAGTTTCTGCGCGGTCGCAAGATCGAATCCGGCGATGGTCGCCCCGCCGATCGACGACACCGCACCGAATTTGACTATGCCGGACAGGTGTAACTGCTCGACCGGCCCTCTGGACTGGACGCCGATCGCCTGGCCGACTGTGAAGTGCTTCTTGTTCGCGGTCGAGCGGTCGACGACGACCTCGTCCGCCTTGGGCCACGCGCCGGACACCAGTGTCAGCGAGTTGAATGCAGGCTGTTCGGGATCGACGCTGAAGCCCAGGTTCGGTGCGCCGCCGAAGACGATGGCCTTGCCGTCCTTGCCGATCAGATGCGCATCTCCGGTGACGGCGCCCGATGCCGCGCGAACGTCGGGCAGCGCAGTCACCTTGGGGAGCAATGACTGGTCGAACGACGGAGCGGTGCTCCCGCTGTCGCCGAGCGTGAACGCCGACTTGCCCGTTATCGCAGCGTCGGTGTTCTTGTAGGTCTGCTTGAAGATCGAGTTGAATGCGGTGGAAATCGAGTCGGTGAGGACGTACGTGCCGCTCACCAGCGCGACGCCGAGCACGACGCCCAGCGCAGTGAGCACCGTCCGCAGCTTGCGTCCAAGCATGCCCCGGAGGGCGAACTTGATCATCGGATGTTCAGGGTCTCGATTGCCGCGAGTATCTCGTGCGGGCTCGAGCGCGGCAGCTCCTGCACGATCTGCCCGTCGGCCAGGAAGAGCACCCGGTCGGCCATGGCGGCGGCCTGCGCGTCGTGCGTGACCATCACGGTGGTCTGGCCGTACGCCTCGACCGATGTGCGCATGAGCTGCAGGATCTCGCCGCTCGTGGTGGAGTCGAGATTTCCGGTCGGCTCGTCGGCGAACACGACCGTGGGCCGCGATACGAGAGCCCGCGCGATCGCTACACGCTGCTGTTGCCCGCCGGACAACTCAGCCGGGCGGTGCGCAAGGCGGTCGCTGAGGCCGACGCGTTCGATGAGGTCGTCGAACCAGGCGGGATCGGGTTTCTCGCCCGCGATCGTCAATGGCAGCAGGACGTTCTCTCGGGCACTGAGCATCGGCAGCAGGTTGAAGAATTGGAAGATGAAGCCGATGTGCTCGCGGCGCAGCTTCGTCAGGGGAGTGTCGCCCAGCGTCGTGATCTCGATTCCGGCGATGCGAACCGAGCCGGACGTTGGCTTGTCGAGCCCGGCCAGGATGTGCATCAGCGTCGACTTGCCCGATCCCGACGGCCCCATCACCGCGGTCAATCGGCCGGCGTCGATGTCGACGCTGACCCCGCGCAGAGCAGCTACTGCGGTATCGCCCTCGCCGTAGATGCGGCCGAGGTCGTGGGCCTGCACAACTGCCGCCCGTTCCGCACTGCCTTGGCTGTCGTGCAGATCCTGGCTGCTGCTCATCGGCCTCTCTCTCCGCTAGATGCCTGCGCACGGTGGATCCGTTGAGCGCGACATTCTGCGCGTCGCGACACCGCTCAACCGCGATGCGGCACTTGTCGCACTTCCCCCTGAGCCCGCGCAACGGGCCTGAGCGTGTACACCCCCGGCGACACCGCGCGATCCGGGCCTTCAACCAGCCCGGTCGGCAATGGCGCTGCCCAAGCATGCACGCGTGGCCCGTCGATGGGAAGCGGCCGCGCTGCGGCACCGGCCCTGATCTCAGAGTGCCCTCAGGTCGGCGCAGCTGTTGAATCAAGCGGACGCGGTGGCGGCCTCAGCGGCCGACGGTTCACGCGGCACCGCGCGCAGCAGCGAGCGGGCGAACGCGAATGGTACGAGCAGGCCGAGAACACCAGAAACCAGGAACAGCTCTCGCGGGCTTGCGACCTCCGACAGCGCTCCGCCCAGGACGAACGCGCCGATCATCGCGGCCGAGGCCACACCGCTCACCGAGGCGGCCACCCGGCCGCGGGCGTCCTCCGGGGCGCGCATCATCGCGAGGGCGTTGAGGCCCAGGTTGAGCAGGCCGTTAGCCGCACCGCCGCCGATGGCCACGGGGATCAACCAGCCGACCTCGGGTGCGGCGCCGTAGGCGAGCATCGATGCGGACAGCGCGACAGTGCTCACGACGACGATCCGGGCCAGGGCCTGCTGGGTGCGCCACCGGCCGCCGGTCAGCGCGCCGAGCAGCATGCCTGCGCTCCAGGCGCCACTCACGATGCCGTACCACGTCGCGCTGGAGCGAAGGGTGTCGCGGACGAGGAAGACGGCGACAACGTTCATCATTGCGCCGAGGACTATGAATGCGGCGAGCATCGTCAGCAATACGACCAGCACCGGATCGTCGCGAACGATGTCGTAGCCACCTCGCCGGCGCGTCGCCGCAGCCGCAACTTGGCGACGAGTACGGACGAGCAGTCCCGCGACCGCGATGAGCACGAACGTCGAGGCGTCGAGGAGCAGAGGCACGCGCGGGCCGTAGAGGCCGGTGAGCACGCCGCCCACCGCGGGCGCGGCGATTCCGGCGGTGGTGCGGGCCGCCTGGGCCATGCCCATGGCTGCCGGCAGGCGTTGCGTTCCGACGATGCTCGGCAGCAGCGCTGCCCACGTCGCACTGTTCACGGCCTGTCCCGCGCCGAGCGCGGCGACCAGGCCCAGGACCAGCGGCACCGGCCCGGCCTGCGCAAGCACGAAGCACAAGGCCGCCTGAGCCAGGCCGGACCAGACGAGCAGGTGGCGGCTGTCGAATCGGTCGACGAGCGCGCCGGCGAGCGGCGCCAGGAGCACTAGAGGCAGCATCCCGGCCGCGAACAGGAACGCGATCGACCAGGCACCCGAGCCGTTGTCGTGCAGCCGAAGGGTCAGCGCGATGACGGCGGCCTCGTCGCCGAGCAGTGAGACCGCCCGGGCGAGCACTGCGATCCACAGGTCTCGGTTCTTGCGAAGCGGCGAGGATGCGAAAGACATCTTGTGAAGTTATTCCTTCACAATATGCTGAGTCAAGGACTTCAGATCACGTACCGTGTGGCCGTGGCGCAGAAGAAGCGGGTGACCAGGCGCGAACGTGAACCGGTCAGGCTCACCGACCCCCGCGCGATCAAGGCACTGGCGCACCCGGCCCGGCTCGCGGTGCTCGACGAGCTGTTCGGGGGGCGGTCGTTGACCGCCACCGAGTGCGCCGAGATCGCCGGGCTATCGGCCAGCGCGATGAGCTATCACCTGCGCGCACTGGAGAAGTGGGGAATCGTCGAACGCGCGGAGGCGTCCGCTGACGGGCGCGAGCGCCCGTGGCGAGCGGCCGGGTGCGGGCTGCGCATCGAGTCCGCCGAGCCGCGGGTTTCGGCCGTGGCCGAGGCGGCGCTGACCGCGCGGATTCTCGACCGGACGCGTCGCGAGGTGCTCGACTGGATTGCCGTCGACGCCGAGGCGAGAGGTGTCTGGCGGGACATCGCCACGGTAAGCAACGGCGCCCGGTGGCTGACCGACGAGGAAGCCCTGCAGTTCGCGGCGGCATTCGACGAGCTGCTCGCGAAGTTCGACACCCGGGTGGCAGAGGACAAGGCGGAGGGTGCTCGCCGCGTGCGTGTGTCGTTCGTGCTGGTGCCGACCGACGATCCGGTCGAGTGACCGGCCTCAGTCGAAGATGATCACGGCCCGGTCTTCGACCGCCTCGTAGCCGAGGGCTTGATAGATCTTGTTGGAGGTCGGGTTGTCAAGGTCGGTGAACAGCACCGGCACCGCGCCGAGGTCGAGCACGTCACGGGTGGCCGCAGATGTCGCGGCGGATCCGTAGCCGCGTCCGCGGTCGCCCGGCGGGGTGTACACCGGGCCGATTCGCGCGCTGCCGCCCTCGACCGGGCGTCGCGACGCCAGCGCCACCGGCCGGTCGCCGTCGATCCACAGCCAGTGCGCACCGGAGCGTGAGATCTCGTCCACGACGCCCTCGACGTCGCCGAGGATGCCTCCGGCCTCGGCGGTGAATGCCTCGAACCACGCGACGATCTGGGCTCGATCTTCGGCGGAGGCGGGGCGTGCTGCGCCGGGCACGTCGTGCGGCGGGCTCAGGTCGTCCAGGCGGAAGAGGCGCATCGCCATGCGCTCGCGTATGCGCCGGCCCGGGAACCCGCTCGCCGCCGCATCGGCGATCTCGACCGGGCCGGAGATTCCGACGAGGTCGGGCAGTCCGGCCGCCAGCTGGACCGCGGCGGTGAGCCCCTCGTCGTTCCAGCCGGCGGTGAAGAGCAACGGGTAGACGCGGTCCGAGCGAATCGCCACCGCGTTCGTGCCGGGAAGGGCGGCGTACCAGCACTTGGCCGCCCGGCCGGTACGCAGATCGGCCGCGATCGACCCGAGAATCGTGTTGCGCACCGGATCGGCCGCGAGCAACCGCTCGAGTTCGGCGCGGATCGCTTCCGGATCGGTGCTCAGGGTGAGGCACATGATGCGAATCGTCGCGGGCGGCTGCGGGAATCGCCAGCCAATAACCGCCTGATTCGGCCCGAGCGCCGTCCGTACCATTCTTGCGTGACCGCGAACTCATCGACGAGCGCCCAGGATCTGCCGACCCAGTACGTGCCGGCAGATGTAGAGAGCGCGCTCTATTCCCGATGGGTCGAGCGCGGCTATTTCACCGCCGACGCGCACAGCGACAAGCCGCCGTTCACGATCGTGTTGCCGCCGCCGAACGTCACCGGAAGCTTGCACCTCGGCAGCGCGCTCGAGCACACGCTGATGGACGCGCTGACCCGGCGCAAGCGCATGCAGGGTTACGACACGTTGTGGCTGCCGGGCATGGACCACGCCAGCATCGCCGTGCACGCACTCGTCGAACGGCACCTGTCAGAGACCGAGGGCAAGGGCCGTTTCGACTACACGCGCGAGGAATTCGTCGCCAAGTCGTGGGAGTGGAAGGAGGAGTACGGCGGCAAGATCCTCAGCCAGATGCGCCGCCTCGGCGACGGCGTCGACTGGACCCGTGAGCGATTCACCATGGACGAGGGGCTCTCGCGCGCCGTCCAGACGATCTTCAAACGCCTTTACGACGACGACCTGATCTACCGCGCGGAGCGAATCATCAACTGGTGCCCGCGCTGCCTGACCGCGTTGTCCGACGCCGAGGTCGAGCATTCCGACGACGACGGCGAGCTGGTCTCGATCCGCTACGGAGAAGGTGACCAATCGATCGTCGTGGCCACCACCCGCGCCGAGACGATGCTCGGCGACACCGCGGTAGCAGTGCATCCAGACGATGAGCGGTACGCCCACCTGATCGGAACGACCGTGGCGCTGCCACTGACCAACCGGCGAATCCCCGTCGTCGCCGACACGCACGTCGATCCGTCGTTCGGCACCGGCGCCGTCAAGGTAACGCCGGCCCACGACCCGAACGACTTCGAGATCGGCCAGCGGCACAACCTGCCCAGCATCGTGATCATGAACGAGCGCGCGATCATCACGGCGCCCGGCCCCTTCGAGGGACTCGACCGGCTCGAAGCCCGCGACGCGATCGTCGCGGCGCTGCGCGAGGACGAGCGGATCGTCGCCGAGAAGCGGCCGTACGTGCACGCGGTCGGGCACTGCTCGCGCTGCGGCACGGTCGTCGAGCCGCGGTTGTCGTTGCAGTGGTTCGTGCGCGTCGAGTCGCTCGCCAAGGCCGCCGGGGACGCCGTGCGCGAGGGCCGGGTGAAGATCGAGCCCGCGTCGTTGGCGCCGCGGTATTTCGAGTGGGTCGACAACATGCATGACTGGTGCATCAGCCGGCAACTGTGGTGGGGGCACCGCATCCCGATCTGGTACTCCGCCGACGGCGACGAGGCGTGCTTCGGCCCGGACGAGCAGCCACCATCGGGTTGGACGCAGGATCCCGACGTCCTCGACACCTGGTTCTCCTCGGCGCTCTGGCCGTTCTCGACGCTCGGCTGGCCGGAGGAGACCGACGACCTCAACAAGTTCTATCCGACCGACGTTCTGCTGACCGGTTACGACATCCTCTTCTTCTGGGTCATCCGGATGATGATGTTCGGCCTCTACGCGATGGACGACCGGGAGCCGTTCCACACGATCGTGTTGCACGGCCTGATCCGCGACAAGTACGGCAAGAAGATGTCCAAGTCGAGGGGCAACACGGTCGACCCGCTCGAATGGATCGACGCCTACGGTGCGGACGCGCTGCGGTTCACCCTGGCGCGAGGCGCCAATCCGGGCACGGACCTCGTGCTCGGCGAGGAGTGGGTGCAGGGTTCGCGCAACTTCTGCAACAAGCTCTGGAACGCGACGCGCTTCGCCCTGCTCAACGGCGCGACCGTCGCCGGGGAAGTGCCCTCGCAGTTGCCGGACGCGGATCGGTGGATCCTGTCGCGGCTGCACGCCGTCGTCGCCGAGGTGGATGGCCTCTACGAGCGGTACGAGTTCGCCAAGATCGCCGACCTGCTCTACCACTTCGCCTGGGACGAGGTGTGTGACTGGTACGTCGAACTGGCCAAGATCTCGCTGGCGTCCGGGTCGGGCGATGCCACGCGGCGGGTGCTCGGCGAGGTGTTCGACGTGCTGCTTCGACTGCTGCATCCGACGGTGCCGTTCTTGACCGAGGCGCTGTGGACCTCGCTCACCGGCGGCGAGTCGCTCGTGATCGCGCCGTGGCCGGTGGCCGACCCGTCGCGGGCCGATACCGCCGCCGAGCGCGAGGTCGCCGCGATCCAGGCGGTCGTCACCGATGTGCGGCGCTTCCGTTCCGATCAGGGCGTCAAGCCGGCCCAGCGCGTGCCCGCCCGCCTGTCCGGGCTGCCCGGTGGCGAGACCGAGATCCGTTCACTGGTCCGCCTCGACCCGCCCGGCGAAGCCTTCGCGCCTACGGCGTCGCTGACCATCGCCGGTGGAGTCACGGTCGACCTCGACCTGTCGGCGGCCATCGACGTGGTGGCCGAACGCGCTCGCCTGTCGAGAGAACTCGCCGCAGCCCGCAAGGAGTTGGAGACGAACTCGGCGAAGCTCGGCAACGAGGCGTTCACCGGCAAGGCGCCCGAGGCGGTCGTTGCGAAGGTGCGTGATCGGCTGGCCACCGCCGAGGCGGACATCGCCCGCGTCCAGGCCGCACTCGACGCGTTGCCGCAGGCATGACCGTGCAGGTACGCCGCGCCGTCGCCGCCGACGCGCAGGCGGTCCGGGACGTCGGCCTGCGCACGTGGCCGGCAACCTATGCCGAGATTGCCGGCAGCGACTACGTCGAGCAGGGCCTGGCCCGGTGGTGGACGGACGAGGCGGTGGGCGCGTCGATCCGCAGTGGCGCGCTCGTCGCCGAACTGAGCGGCGCCGTCATCGGCATGGCTTCGGCGGGGGAGCGTGACGGGGCGCCGTACCTGTGGAAGCTCTACATCGTCCCGGAACGGCAGGGCGTCGGCGCGGGCTCGGCGCTGCTCGCGGCCGTCGTCGAATCGCTGCCCGCAGGCTCGACGCGCCTCGGCTTGGACTACGTCGAGGGCAACGAACAGGCCGCGGCGTTCTACCGTGGCAAGGGTTTCCGCGAGATCGGCCGCAAGCCGTCGCCACTCGGCATCGGACCGGACGAGATCCTGATGGAGCTGCAACTGCGCTCGGGCACGTTGCGAGCAGGGCGTGCGCGCGGCTGGCCCGGCGTTTCGTAGACTCGGGCGTCGTGGCGGTCACTGAAGCGGAGAAGTACGCTGACCTGCTGCGCATGGCCGAGGTCGACATCACCGGCCGGTGGGGCGAGGGCCGCCTGAATCCCACCAAGGAGCGCATCGAGGCTCTCGTCGACCTCCTGGGCCAGCCGCAGCGGACTTACCGCTCGATCCACCTGACGGGTACCAACGGCAAGACCAGCACCGCCCGAATGGTCGACGAGCTGATCCGCGGTTTCGGACTGCGCACGGGACGCTTCACCAGTCCGCATCTTTCGCACATAACCGAGCGCATCGTCATCGACGGCCAACCCGTCAGCCCGCGCACTTTCGTCGAGGCCTACCGCGAGCTGGTTCCCTACCTCGACCTCGTCGACGGCCAGTTCGACATCAAGCTCAGCTTCTTCGAGGTGATGGTCGCGCTCGCGTACTCGATCTTCGCCGACGCGCCGGTCGACGTCGCGATCGTCGAGGTCGGACTCGGCGGTGAATGGGACGCCACGAACGTCATCGACAGCGAGGTTGCGGTCGTGACGCCGATCGACCTCGACCACACGCAGTTGCTCGGCGATTCCGTCGACAAGATCGCCAAAGAGAAGGCCGGCATCATCAAGCCCGACGCCGTGGTCGTGATGGCCGCGCAGCCGGCCGATGCCGCCACCGAGTTGCTGCGCCGGGCGGCCGACGTCGGTGCCACGGTCGCCCGAGAGGGGCTCGAGTTCGGCGTGCTCGACCGCCGGGTCGCCGTGGGCGGACAGGTCATCACCCTGCAGGGCCTCGGTGGCGAGTACGACGAGATCTTTCTGCCGCTGCACGGCGCGTACCAGGCGCAGAACGCCGCAATCGCGCTGGCGGCAGTCGAGGCGTTCTTCGGTGCGGGGGCAGCGTCCGGTCCGCTGGAGATCACCACGGTGCGCGAGGTGTTCGCCGCGGTGCGCTCACCGGGACGCCTCGAATCGGTGCGCGCGGCGCCGAACGTCCTCATCGACGCTGCACACAACCCGCACGGCATGGCCGCCACCGTCGCGGCGATCCGCGAGGCGTTCGATTTCCGCAGGCTCATCGGTGTTGTCGGGGTGCTCGCCGGCAAGAACATCAGGGCGATGCTCGACGCGCTCGAACCTGCGCTCGACGAAGTCGTCGTCACGCAGAACAGTTCCGTGCGTGCGATTCCGGCCGACGAACTGGCCGCGGTGGCCGTCGAGGTATTCGGCGCCGACCGGGTCACCGTCGAGCCACGGCTCGACGATGCCATCGAGACCGCCGTGCGGCTGGCCGAGGAGAGCGCCGACGGCGTGCTGTCCGGCGCCGGCGTACTCGTTACCGGTTCGGTCATCACGGCCGGCGAGGCGCGGACCTTATTGCGGCGAGACGCGTGATGACCGAGGCAGGCGGCCCGGTCCCCGACGAGGACCAGACCGAACCGGTGCAGCCCACAGCGGAGCAGATCGCCGAGCGCCGCGTCCGGGTCAACCGAGCCACGCGCGGCGCGCTCGCCGCGATCCTCTGCCTCGAGGCGTTCGCGGTGCTGCTCGTGCCGCGGGCGATAGCGCAGACGTCGACCGGGCTCGGTGGCGTCAAGACCGGACTGCTGGTCGGGCTGGCGGTGATCCTCGTTGGTGCCGCGTTCGTGCAGCGGCGGCGGTGGGGCATCGGGCTCGGCTCGCTGCTGCAACCGGTGTTCGTCGCGGTCGGCGTGTGGATCCACGCCTTCTTCGTGGTCGGCGTGCTGTTCGTCGCGATATGGCTCTATCTGCTCAACCTGCGTCGCGAGATGGTGGGCACCCCGGGCGGCCCGCGCATGCTGATCTCCTAGTACCGCGGGTCAGGTTGAGGTGCCGGCACGACGCCGGTCGCCGGGTCGATACGCTGCGCCCATGACTGCGCCGACCCTTGAACGCACGCTGGTGATCGTCAAGCCCGACGGCGTCGCGCGTGGCCTCGTGGGCGAGGTGATCCGGCGCGTCGAGGCGAAGGGCTACCGAATCGTCGCGCTCGAGCTACGCGCGGCGACCCGCGAGCTGCTCGCCGAGCACTATGCCGAGCACGTCGGGAAGGTGTTCTACGAGCCGCTGGTGCAATTCATGTTGTCGGGCCCGGTTGTTGTGTTCATTGCCGAGGGCCAGCGTGTCATCGAGGGTTTCCGTTCGCTCGCCGGCGCTACCGAACCGACGGCGGCGCTGCCCGGCACCATCCGCGGCGACCTCGGCCGCGACTGGGGATTGCCCGTCGTGCAGAACCTCGTGCACGGCTCGGATTCGGTCGAGTCAGCCGAGCGCGAGATCAAGCTCTGGTTTCCCGCTATCGCGTAAGGCCGCCTCGGGCGTCCGCAGCCCGAATCCTCAGATCACAGAGCGATCCGGTCGAATATCGACCGGACCAGCGACCAGTCAGAGTCCCATCAGTAACAACTGGCCCGCGAGTAACGCCTGACCCGCGAGTCGCAACCGGCTCAGAGTGCACGGCAACCATACGATCGGCACAGGACCCTGACCGGAAAGGTGACGTTGTGGCGTTCACCCCGCTTGCGTTGCTGCCCTCGCGCGGCGGCAGCATGCTCGGCGGTGATCTGGCGGTCGATCTCGGCACGGCCAACACGCTGGTATACGCACGCGGACGGGGCATTCTGCTCAACGAGCCGTCCGTGGTCGCTGTCGATACGGCGACGAACGCAGTGGTGGCCGTCGGGGTCGACGCCAAGCACATGATCGGCCGAACGCCTGGTCACATCCGCGTCGTCAAGCCGATGCGCGACGGCGTCATCGCCGACTACGACATCACCGCGGAAATGTTGCGGTTCTTCGTGCGAAAGGTACTTCGCCGCCCACCGATGTTCACCGGCCCGAGGGTGGTCGTGTGCGTCCCGTCGGGCATCACCGGCGTCGAGCAACGCGCGGTCAGCGAATCCGTATACGCAGCGGGGGCGCGGCGCGTGCACATCATCGCCGAGCCGATGGCCGCGGCCATCGGCGCTGGACTACAGGTGAACCAGCCCGCGGGCTCGATGGTGGTCGACATCGGGGGTGGCACTACCGAGGTCGCGGTGATCTCGCTCGGCGGCATCGTGGCCTCGACGAGCCTGCGCGTGGCCGGCAACGCCCTCGACGAAGCGATCGTCGACCACGTCCGCACGGAATTCGGCCTGCTGATCGGCGAGCGCACGGCCGAAGAACTCAAGATCGCCGTCGGCTCGGCGTTCCCGGTGGCGGGCCCGAGGCGGGCAGAGATCCGGGGCCGCGAGATCGGCAGCGGGCTGCCACGCAACGTGACTATCGCCGGCGACGAACTGCGCAAGGCGATGGACGTCCCGATCATGCGGATCATCGGCGCGGTCAAGGCGACCCTCGATCACTGCCCGCCCGAGCTTGCCGGCGACCTGGTCGCCAGAGGGATCGTGCTCACCGGTGGCGGCGCGCTGCTGCGCGGCCTGGACGCGCGCCTACAGCATGAGATCGGCATACCCGTGCTCGTGGCCGACCGCCCGCTCGACTCGGTCGTGCTCGGCACCGGCACCGTGGTCGAGCACTTCGACCAGTTGCAGAAGGTCGTCGTCCACGGCTCGCGCCGGTAGACATGCGCCGGCTGACCGCACGCCAGCGACTCGCCGCGATCACGCTTGCGGTTCTCGCTTCGTGCTTCATCACCCTCGACGTTGCGGGCAGCGGCCTGGACGGCGCGCACGGTGGCGTCCGCGGAGCCATGGGTGCGTTGTACCGAGGTACCGACGGTGTCATCGGTCCGGCCCGGCATTTCGTGCAGGGACTGCCCGGCGCGGGCAGCAACCACGACACGGTTGCCAAGCTGCGCCACGAGAATGCAACGCTGAGGTCGCAGCTTGCGGCCGAGGCCGCCGACGCACGCACCAGATCGAGCCTGGCCAAGCTGCAACTGGCCGCCGACAGCGGCGGATACCGGGTACTGCCCGCACGGGTCATCGCGCTGGGGCCGGGACAGGGTTTCGACTGGACGGCCACGCTCGACGTCGGCAGCAACGGTGGCGTTCGTGCGGGCCAGACGGTCACCGACGGTGTGGCGCTGGTCGGACGCATACTGCACACAAGTGCGACCAGTTGCGTGGTGTTGCTGGCGGCGGATCCGGGCTCCGGCGTCGGCGCGCGTGACATGCGCACTGCCCAACTCGCGATCGCGACCGGTCAAGGGCCGAAGGGTTACTCGGCGACGCCACTGGATCCCGGCGTGGTGTTGCGGGTGGGCGATGCTCTGGAGACCGGTCCTGCCGGCCACTCGACCTACGCGCCGGGCCTGGCCATCGGGACGATTACCGCCGTGCGTACGTCCGCCGACGGCGCGGTGACGGCGAGCGTGCGGCCCGCCGCGTCGGCGACGGCGCTCGACCTCGTCGGCGTGATCCTGACGCCCGGCTCGAGTGACTCGCAACGGCTGGCCCTGCGACCCTCGACCGAAGCTCGTGGCCGATGACACTCTCGCGTGTTGCGACGGCCCACGCGGCGATCCTGACCGCCCTGCTGCTGCAGGCCACACTCGTCGCGCCGGCCGCGATGTCGACACAGCTCAGCCTTCCGGCGGTGCTCGTCGCCGCTGTTGCGGTGAACTGCGGCGCGGGCACGGGAATTTCGCTGGGTTTCGCGGCCGGACTGGTCGCCGATCTGGGTTCGACGCATCCGGTCGGCGTGCTGGCGCTGTGCTGGCTCGGGGTGGGCGTGGTGTGCGGGCTGCTCGTCGAGTCGACCAGGACGCTGCGGGCCCAGGTGGTGCTGATCGGCGTGGTGTGCGGGTTCAGCGGCAGCGTGGCGATGCTCCTGCTGAGCGTTCTCGGCGCGTCCGGAGCCACCGTCGAGGCTGCCGCGCGCGGTTTGCTGCCGACCATCGCCGGCGACCTACTGCTCGCCCTGATCGTGACTCCGATCGTGCGGTGGTTCCTGCGTTCGCAGGCGCTGCGGGTGCAGGCGACGGGCCATGGCTGAGCGGCGATCCGGTACCTCTCGGCGCCTGCAACTCATCGCGGTTCTGGTCGCATCGCTGATCGTGACCATGTCGGGCCGGCTCTACTACGTGCAGATCCTCGACCGGAACAAGCCGCTGCAGACGGCCGGCGTGCTGCACCAGGGGCGCATCGTCGTCCCGGCGCCGCGCGGTCAGATCGTCGATGCACGCGGCCGCCCGCTCGTCGCCAACCGCGTGACGCACGTCGTCACGGTCGATCGCGAGAAGCTGCAGGCCCAGCCCGACCACGGCGTTGCCGTGCTCTCGCGGCTGGCGCGGGTACTCGGCACACCCGCGCGCGACCTCACCCAGGAGATCACGCCCTGCGGCATCCACATCCCGTCCCCGTGCTGGACCGGCGAGCCGTACCAGCCGGTGCCGGTCGCGTCCAACGCGAAAACTGCGACGGTCCTGGCACTGTCCGAGCATCGGGAGCTTTATCAGGGAGTTGCGGTCGAGACGCAGACCGTTCGCGACTACCCGGGCGGAACGCTCGCCGCGCACTTGCTCGGCTATACCGGCGCGGTCAGCGCGCAGGACGAGAAGCGATACCGGGTCCTGCGCGACGCCGACACCATCGGCCGGTCCGGCCTCGAACAGCAATACGACTCCGTACTGCGGGGTACGGACGGTTCGCAGCTTGTGTCGCTCGACCCGCGCGGCATTGCCGTCGGTACACCGCAGGACGTCCCGGCCCAGCCGGGCGACACGCTCGTCACGAGCATCGACAGAGACGTGCAGCAACTCGCCGAGCAGGCCATCGCGAAGCAGATCGCGGCTTCGCGGGCGAAAGGAAAGCCTGCCACCGGCGCCGCGGTCGTCGTCATGGATCCGAACACCGGGCGCATCCTCGCCGCCGCCAGTTACCCGTCCTACGACCCGCAGGTGTTCGTAGGTGGCATCTCGGTGGCCGACTACGCCAAGCTCACCGCGCCGGGCGCGAACGATCCGCTGGTCAGTAGGGCAATCGCCGGAGCGTACGCGCCGGGCTCGACGTTCAAGCTGATCACCTCGTCGTCGGTGGTGAGCCGCGGCGAGGCGACCCTCGACGACACCTACCCGTGCCCGCCGTCACTCGCCGTCGACGGGCGGGTGAAGACCAACTTCGACTCGGAGTCGCCGGGCTACCCGCTGACGCTGCGCCAGGCGCTACAGGTCTCCTGCGACACCTGGTTCTACTCGTTCGCGGCGAACGAGTACTACGCCGACCAGGCCCGCCTGGACGCCGGCCAGAAAGCCACCGAGTACCTGCAGCACATGGCGTCCGCGTACGGGGTCGGCACGCGCCCGGGTGTCGACCTACCGGCCGACGAGCAGTCCGCCGGCGGATACGCCGATCGCGAGACGCGCCTGGCTCGCTGGCATGCCAACAAGGCCCGGTATTGTGCCGATGCCAAAAGGGGATTCCCGCAAGAGAGCGACCCGGCGCAGCGCGCGTTTCTCACCCGACTCGCCTCTGAGAACTGCACCGACGGGTGGCGCTATCACGCGGGCGACAACGCCGACATGGCGATCGGCCAGGGCGAGACGACCGTCTCGCCAGTCCAGCTGGCAGTGGCCTATTCCGCGCTCGTTAACGGCGGCCGGCTGTGGCAGCCGACGCTGGGCCGGGCTGTCGTCGACGCACAGGGCAAGGTCGTCCGCACGATCAACCCGACACTGAGGAACAAGGTGCCGGTCAGCCGCCAGACGCTCGACTACATCGCGAACTCGTTGCACTTCGACGACAGTCACTCGGTCTCTGGGGCAATCGCGTTCGACGGTTCGCCGTACAAGACGCAGATCGGCGGCAAGACCGGCACGGCCGAGGTGTTCGGCAAGCAGGACACCTCCTGGCTGGCGTCATGGGGGCCGATCGGGCGTGACTCGCGCGGGCACCCGACCGCACGCTTCGTGGTTGTCGGCATGGTCGAGCAGGCAGGTACGGGCGCCAGCGCCGCCGCACCGATGGTGCGGACGGTGTACGACGGGCTGCTCGGAGCCGGACGCAGCGCCGTGTTGCCCGGGTCGCGTCCGGAGGCGTCGCTGCCGGTCATGCGCCCATCGACGGGGCGCAGCCGATGACGCTTCTCGCCCGCGATCCCCTCGCGCCGCTGATACTGAGCCCGCCGCCGCTCGCCCGCCGCAGGCCGCGTCGCCTCGACCTCTGGCTGATCGGGGCGGCATTTGCGCTCGCGCTGATCGGCGCGGTGTTGGTGTGGTCGGCCACCCGCTCGCGGCTGGCCGCCGACGGCGGCGATCCGCAGGCCTACCTGTACCGGCACCTGGTCAACGTCGCGATCGGTGTGGTCCTTGCGGTGTTCGCGTCGCGGGCCGATCTGCGGATGCTGCGCTTTCTCGGCCCCATCATCTACCTGCTCAGCCTGATCGGATTGGTGGCCGTCTTTGCCATCGGCTCGACGGTCAACGGGGCGCACGCCTGGATCGAGCTGCCCGGCGGCCTGGCGCTACAGCCGTCGGAGTACATGAAGCTGGGCCTGCTCGTCGGTATGGCGGTGATGTTCGCCCAGCGGGCCGCGGCCCGCCGGGTCTCGGGCCCGCCCACGAACGTCGATGTGTTGATTGCGGTCGCCATGATCGCCGTGCCGCTGGCGCTGATCATGTTGCAGCCCGACCTCGGGTCGGCGATGGTGCTAGCCGCCGCCGCGTTCGGGCTGCTCGTGGCCGCGGACGTGCAGGCCCGCTGGACGCTCGGCCTGGTCGTCGTCGGTGCCGTCGGTGTCGTTGTCGCGGTGCGTTCGGGCGTGCTCGCCGACTACCAGCTCGCGCGATTCAGGGTGTTCGCCCATCCGGGTTCTGACCCTCGAGGTGCCGCCTACAACGTGACCCAGGCACATATCGCCTTCGCCAACGGCGGGCTGTTCGGCCGTGGCCTGTTCCACGGGCCGCAGACGCGCGGCGCGTTCGTACCCGAACAGCAGACCGACTTCGTCTACAGCGTTGCCGGTGAGGAGTTCGGGCTCGTCGGTGCCGGGCTGATCATTGCGCTGTTCGCGGTGCTGTGCTGGCGCGGGCTGCGCATCGCGGCGCAGGCCGACCGCACCGGCCGGCTCGTCGCCGTGGGGATCGTGTGCTGGTTCGCGTTCCAGGCATTCCAGAACATCGGAATGAACCTCGGGCTGACCCCGGTCACCGGCCTGCCGTTGCCGTTCGTCTCGTACGGGGGCTCGTCGATGTTCGCCCAGTCGCTGGCGATCGGGCTGCTGCTCGCGGTGCATCGGCGGTCCACGCCGCGCTCTGTGGCCGGCTGGGGCGACAGCGGCACGTAGCATGAATGCCCGTGGAGTCCCTGTTCGAGCGGCTGGAGCCGCTGCTGCCTCAGGTCAGCAAGCCGATCCAGTACGTCGGTGGCGAGTTGAACTCGCGCGTCAAGGAGTGGGACTCAGTCAGCGTCCACTGGGCGCTCATGTATCCCGATGCCTACGAGGTCGGCCTGCCCAACCAGGGCGTACAGATCCTGTACGAGGTCATCAACGAGCGTCCGGACGCTCTGGCTGAACGGACGTACTCGGTGTGGCCGGACCTCGAGGCGCTGATGCGCGCCAACGGCATCGGCCAGTTCACTGTCGACGCGCACCGGCCGGTCGCTGCCTTCGACCTGCTCGGCGTCTCGTTCTCGACCGAGCTGGGCTACACGAATCTGCTGACCGCGCTTGACCTTGCGGGCATCCCGCTGCACGCGGCCGACCGCGACGACACCCATCCGATCGTCATCGCCGGCGGGCACGCCGCGTTCAACCCGGAGCCGATCGCCGACTTCGTCGACGCTGCCGTGCTGGGCGACGGCGAGCAGATCGTCGGCGCGATCACCGACATCGTCCGCGACGCGAAGCGCGATGGCGTGGGCCGTGACGAACTGCTCGCCCGGCTGGCCCGCACCGGCGGCGTCTACGTGCCGCGCCTCTACGACGTCGCCTATCTGCCCGACGGGCGTATCGAGGCGATCCGGCCGAACCGCCCCGGAGTTCCCGAGCGGGTCAGCAAGCACACCGTGATGGATCTCGACGAGTGGCCCTACCCGAAGACGCCTCTCGTGCCACTCGCCGAGACGGTGCACGAACGCATGAGCGTCGAGATCTTCCGCGGCTGCACGCGGGGCTGCCGCTTCTGCCAGGCGGGCATGATCACCCGTCCGGTCCGCGAGCGTTCCATCACCGGCATCGGCGAGATGGTGGCGAACGGCCTTGCGGCAACGGGATTCGAAGAGGTCGGCCTGCTGTCGCTGTCCAGCGCCGACCACTCCGAGATCGGCGAGATCGCCAAGGGCCTGGCCGACCGTTACGAGGGCGAGAAGGTCTCGCTGTCGCTGCCGTCGACCCGGGTCGATGCGTTCAACATCGACCTCGCCAACGAACTGTCCCGCAACGGCCGCCGGTCGGGCCTGACGTTCGCGCCCGAGGGCGGTTCCGAGCGGCTGCGCCGGGTGATCAACAAGATGGTCTCCAAGGACGACCTGATCCGCACCGTCACCACGGCGTACACCAACGGGTGGCGGCAGGTGAAGCTGTACTTCATGTGCGGCCTGCCCACCGAGACCGACGACGACGTGCTCGAGATCGCCGAGATGGCGCACGACGTGATTCGCGCCGGACGCGAAGCGACCGGCAGCAGGGACATCCGCTGCACGGTGTCCATCGGGGGATTCGTGCCCAAGCCGCACACGCCGTTCCAGTGGGCCGCGCAAGCCGATCCGTCCACTGTGGACAATCGGTTGGCGAAGCTGCGGGCAGCGATCAACGCGAACCGCTCGCTCGGACGCAACGTTGGAATGCGTTACCACGACGGCGAGCCGTCGCTCGTCGAGGGATTGCTCTCGCGCGGCGACCGCCGCGTGGGCGCCGTTATCGAGAGCGTGTGGCGCGACGGCGGCCGGTTCGACGGGTGGAGCGAGCACTTCTCGTTCACCCGCTGGGTCACCTCGGCCGAGAATGCCCTTACGCCACAAGGCGTATCGCTCGCCTGGTACACGACGCGTGAGCGCGACGCCGACGAAGTACTGCCCTGGGATCACCTCGACTCCGGCCTGGACAAGCAGTGGCTGTGGGACGACTGGCAGGACGCACTTGCCGAGTTCGAGCAGGACGACTGTCGCTGGACTCCGTGCTTCGACTGCGGCGTGTGCACGACGATGGGCACCGACATCCAGGTCGGCCCGACCGGCCGGACGCTGTTGCCGCTCGCCGCCAAGTGAGCCGGGCCCGCATCCGGCTCGCGGGCGACGGCGACATCGAGTGCCTTTCGGCAAGTCGGAGCCGGGTCCGCCTGTGTCCCGCCGAGATCGCCACATTTGGGGCGCGCCGGAATCTGATGAACTCAGACTTCTTGATCATCTCTGCCGAATCGGCCACCGATCGCGGCTGCAGCAGAGATGATCAAGACGGGGAGTCGGTATGGCAAATCCCGCGCGGCAACCCGCCAGCACCGCCGACTCCGGCCGCCGAAATCTGGTGATCTCAGCGGGAAGCGGGCTGGCCGGCGCTGTTCGGACGCCCGGAGTCCATTGTCGGCCAGGCTGTCCGAGCGGCACCGCACATCCATCGGCGAGTCCCACACAATCAAACAATCTCACCGTATGTCTTGCTATGTCCGCACACAGTAGCTAGAACGTGTTTGAGAATGATTGATATCAGCGAGAAAGTGGATAGATCCGCACGGAATCGCTCATGACTGACCGGCAGTCGACCGGCAAGCGATCGACAGCCGACCGTGACAGCGCGACGGCTGCGGTCCGACGAGAAGGGCAGGACCTTCGCATGGGAGATGGCACGAGATCGCGTCTGCGCCTGGTGGCAGGTCTGGGTGCGGCGCTGCTGGCGGCCGGGCTCGCGGTCGTGATACCCGCGGCGCCGGCGCAGGCGGTCGACAATGGGCTGGCCAAGACGCCGCCGATGGGGTTCAACGACTGGAACTCGTTCGGCTGCAACGTCGACGAGCAACTGATCAAGCAGACGGCCGACTACTTCGTCAGCTCCGGGCTGAAGGACGTCGGCTACAACTACGTGAACATCGACGATTGCTGGCTGACCCACTCGCGCGATGCGGCCGGCAAGCTCGTGCCCGACCCGGTGAAGTTCCCGGACGGCATCAAGGGCACCGCCGACTACGTCCACAGCAAGGGCCTCAAGCTCGGCATCTACGAGGACGCCGGCACCGCGACCTGCGCTGGCTACCCGGGAAGCCTCGGCCACGAGACCACCGACGCGCAGACGTTCGCCGACTGGGGCGTCGACTACCTCAAGTACGACAACTGCAACAACGCCGGCAGCACCACCAAGGAGCAGTACATCGCGCGCTACAAGGCGATGGGTGACGCGCTGGCGGCAACGGGACGTCCCATCGTCTACAGCCTCTGCGAGTGGGGCGTCAACGATCCGGCCACCTGGGCCGGCGACATCGGCAATCTGTGGCGGACCACCGGCGATATCGGCGACAACTGGGGCAGCCTGAAGTCGATCATCAGCCAGAACGCGCCCCTGGCGCCGGCGGCGCATCCCGGAGCGTGGAACGACCCGGACATGCTCGAGGTCGGCAACGGCGGAATGACCGACACCGAGTACAAGACGCACTTCGGCCTGTGGGCCGAGATGTCGGCACCGCTGCTCATCGGCACCGACCTGCGCACGGCCACGCCCGAAACGCTGAACATTCTGAAGAACAAGGACGTCATCGCCGTCGACCAGGACCCGCTGGGCAAGCAGGGCACGGTGGTCGCGTCGAGCAACGGCACCATGGTCTTCGACAAGCCGCTCGCCAATGGCGATCACTCGGTGGCGTTGTACAACTCCACGGACGCATCAGCCACGGTCGGCACGTCGGCCTCCGCGCTCGGGTTGCCGCACTCGGCGGCATACCTGCTGCACGATCTGTGGGCCGGTACGACCGTCGAAAGTGCCGGAGCCATCAGCGCGAGTGTTCCGGCGCATGGCACCGTCATGTATCGCGTCAGCGCGAGCAACGACTGGGACAACTTCCCGCCCGCAGCGAGCCTTTCGATCGCATCGTCCACCGCTTTCGGCGGCGGCGACGTGGCGACGCAGGCCGGGCAGAGCGCGAAGTTCAGCGACACGGTCACCGACTACGGCCGGATCCCGCTCGAAGATGTCCAGGTCAGTGGGTCAGCGCCCAGTGGCTGGAGCATCACCGCGACGAGTTCGATCCGGCAGGGCGCGATCACCACGGACAAGTCGTTCACCACGGGCTGGTCACTGCAGGTGCCGGCGGGCACGCCTCCCGGCAGCTATCCCGTGACGATCGACGCCGATTACACCTACGACGACGGGACGTTACCGGCGGCGATGCAGGCCAAGGTCACGGTGCTCGTTCTGGCACCGCCACCGACAGGTACCACGGCGCTGAGCGACGACACCTGGGTCTCTGCGACGAACGGTTGGGGCCCGCCGGAGAAGGACATGAGCAACGGCGAGACGGCGGCCGGCGACGGCCACCCCATCACGATCCGCGGCCACGTCTACCCGAAGGGGCTCGGCGTGCATGCGATAAGCGAGATCATCTATTTCCTCGGCGGGAACTGCTCATCGCTCACGTCTGATGTCGGCGTCGACGACGAGAAGAACGGCAATGGCGAGGTGATCTTCCAGATCTTCGCCGACCAGACGAAGGTCGCCGACAGCGGTGTCGTCAACGGAACCTCGCCGGTGAAGACATTGACGGCCGATCTGTCCGGCGCAACGTGGCTTCGCCTCTACGTCGATCCGAACGGCAGCCTGGACTCCGACCACGCGGACTGGGCGGGTCCGGTGCTCACCTGCAGCTGATCTGAAAGGTCTAGACAAATCCCGCATCCGGGCCTAGCGTCTGCAGAATGCGCGAATCGGACGAGCATCGCCATGCGGGAAAGATCCGGCGTCGCCAGTTCCTCACCGCCTCCGCCGGGTCGGCGGCAGCCATCGCGCTGTCCGCCGGCCCGGCGCAGGCGCGTCCGGCACCGGCGGACGAGCAGGCAGCGCCGGACCATCAACGCGTTGTGCAAACCGGCCTGGCCGCTCTGATCGAATCGCGCTATGCCACGGTGCGCGGGCAGCGTGTCGGCGTGATCGCCAATCCCACCAGCGTCACGACGTCGCTGACGCACGAAGTCGACGTCATGCACGCGTCCACCGACGTCGACCTCGTCGCTGTCTTCGGGCCCGAGCACGGCTTTCGCGGTACGGCCCAGGCAGGCGGTTCGGAGGGCGACTCCATAGACCCGCGCACCGGGCTGCACGTCTATGACCTGTACGCGAAGTCCTGGCAGGACATGCAGGGGATCTTCGACAAGGCGGGCGTGCAGACCGTCATGTTCGACATCCAGGATGTCGGCGCTCGTTTCTACACCTACATCTGGACGATGTACGACGCGATGACCGCGGCGGCAGCCACCGGGCGGCGCTTCGTGGTTCTCGACCGGCCGAATCCGATCTGTGGGATGCGCGTTGCCGGGCCGCGGCTCGAGCCGCAACTCGAGACCGGGGTCGGCAAGGCGACCATCGTCCAGCAACACGGTATGACCGTCGGCGAACTCGCCCGGTTGTTCGCGGCTGAGTACGTGCCCGACCGGGCGGGACGCTCGCTCGACCTCACCGTCGTCCCGCTGTCGGGATGGCGACGCGACGACGACGGCTTTGCGACCGGGCTTCGGTGGGTGGCGCCTTCGCCGAACATCCCGACGGTCACGACCGCGCACGTGTACGTCGGCCTGTGCTACTTCGAGGGCACGAACCTCTCGCAGGGACGAGGCACGACCCAGCCGTTCGAGATCGTCGGCGCGCCCTACCTGGACGAGCGGTGGGCGATTGCGCTCAGCGCGATGAACCTTCCAGGCGCGGCGTTTCGCGAGGCGGCCTTCGCGCCCACGTCGTCCACGTACTCGGGACAGGTATGCCGGGGCGTGCAGACCTACGTCACCGACGCGGCCGCGTTCGATCCGATACGCACTGCGGTCGCCATGCTCATCACGCTCAAGCAGATCTACCCGGACTTCGCCTGGCGCTACGACACCGGCGACAAGGTCGACCCGTACTGGATCGACAAGCTCGCCGGAACCGACCAGGTCCGCGTCGACATCGACGCCGGCAAGAGCGTCGACCAGGTGGTGGCCGGCTGGCAGCCCGGCCTGGACGCGTTCGGGACCGTGAGAGGCAAGTACCTGCTGTACGGGAACGGGAGAACTCGATGACGCGTATTCGCCGCGCGGCGTGCCTGGTCGCGGCAGCGACGACCGTCGCCGCTCTGGTCGCCCTGCCGGCCGGCGCCCGGCCGAGCGACCCGAGCGGCCCGATGGACTCGATCGAGGAGAACTCACCGGTGCAGGCGATCCCGGCCCCGGCCGACGCGCTGTACGGCATGCTCGGCCGACCGCCTCGCACATTGCGCGCAGGCACGGCGCAGCAGGCGGGTCTGTTGCCCGGCCCGATCGAGCAGATCCCGGCTGACGTCGAGGCGGGGATGCTGCCGCAGGGCACTGGCAATCACCCGCTGTTCCCGGGCGCCGTGTCTCTTGTCGCCCACAACGGACGCGTCGTCGAACGGACCGCGCACGGGTACGCCGTGCTGTACTCCGACGACGTACCGACGATGCTGCCGCCCGATCAGCGAGTTCCCACCAGCACCGACACCATCTACGACCTCGCGTCCCTGTCGAAGCTGTTCACCTCGATCGTGGCGATGCAACTGGTCGACCAGCACCGTCTCGATCCCAGCGCGCCGGTGGTGCAGTACCTGCCGGCATTCGCCTCGCACGGCAAGAGCGACATCACCATCGCGCAACTGCTCACCCACACCTCCGGGCTGCTGCCCGATCCGGTACCCGCACTGTGGACCCTTCCGCAAGACCAGCGGATCAACGGGATTCTCGACACGACGCCGGAGGCACCGGCCGGCTCGGAGTACAAGTACTCCGACATCAACCTGATGACGATGGCGCTCGTCGAGCAGGCCATCACCGGAAAGACGCTCGATGTGCTCGTCCACGACTGGATCACCGCGCCCCTGCACATGACGAGCACGATGTACAACCCGCCCGCCTCGCTCCTCCCGCGCATCGCGGCCGAGGAATACCAGCGGGTGCCCGCTCGGGGCATGGTCCGCGGCGTCGTGCACGACGAGAACGCGTGGGCGCTCGGGGGAGTGGCCGGCCATGCCGGTGTCTTCTCCGATGCCGACGACCTCGCGATCCTCGCGCAGACGATGCTCAACGGCGGCGTGTACGGCCACACGCGCATCCTGTCCGAGCACGCGGTCGTCGAGATGCTGACCAACCGCAACCAGGCCTTCGTCGGGCAGAACCAGGGTTACGGCTTCGAGCTCTACCAGCATTGGTACATGGGCGCGTTGGCCACGCCGTACACGATGGGCCATACCGGATTCACCGGCACCGACATCGTCATCGATCCGACCACCCAGTCGTTCTCGATCCTGCTGACCAACGCGGTGCACCCGAGCCGATCGTGGGGCTCGACCAATCCGGTGCGCCGGGCCGTCACCTACGACCTGGCGCGCGCGATCGCGGTGCGCCCGGCGGAGGGTGCGCAGTCGTGGTACTCGGGCATGGCCGACCACGCGACCTGCACCCTGACCGCACCGGTGCAACTGCGCAGCGACGGCGCCCGGCTCGACTTCGCGCTGTGGTACGACACCGAGCCGCAGTTCGATCCGCTGACGCTGCAGGTGTCGCGCGACGGTGGGACGACGTGGACGACGGTGCCGTTCACCATGCACGCCGGGCCGAGTCAGTACCCGACCGACGGCACGGTGAGCGGGTACGGCTGGCATCAGTGGCTCGGCGCGTCGGCCGACCTGCCAGGTGGGGCCGGCCAGGTGCTGATCCGCTGGCAGTACACGACGGACAACCTGTACCACGGGCGCGGCGTGTACCTCGACGCCATCCGGGTGCACGACCAGGACGGCGCCGCATTCGACGATCAGCGCCCGGCGGATGCCGCGAGCATCAGCGCGGTCGGCTTCGCGCCCAGCATGGACTGACCCGCCACAGCCGCGCGCCTGGTTGTGGGCAAACTGCCCACCCGGGGCCCTGCCCGGGGCGCTCCCTCGCAGGCGGTGGATAGGACGCCTCGCCGTGGCGGCAGACTGGTCGGCATGGCACGTCGTACCCCCGAAGGTCCGCCCCCGCCGCCGGTGGTGCAGCGAGTGCGGTTCCGCTATGCGAAGCGGGGACGCCTGCGATTTACCTCGCACCGTGACTTCGCCCGGGCGTTCGAGCGCGCTCTGCGCCGGGCGGGCGTCCCGATGGCGTACTCGGCCGGCTTCACGCCGCATCCGAAGATCTCCTACATCGGGGCGGCGCCGACGGGCGTCGCCAGCGAAGCGGAGTTTCTCGAGATCGGCCTGGCCCGGCACGTCGATATCAGCGATTTGCGCAGCGCAATCGACGCCGCGCTGCCCGACGGTCTCGACATTGTCGAAGCCGTAGAGGCCGACGGTGGCTCACTTGCCGAGCGAATGCAGGCCACGGCATGGCAGATCGAATTGCCACGCGTACTGCCCGGCGACCTCACGCGGGCCGTCGAGGCATTTCTCGCCGCCGAGAAAGTGGAGATTGAGCGGCTCACGAAGGACGGTCGCAAGATCGTCGATGCCCGGCAACCGGTCGTATCGGCCACCGTGTCGCAAGCCGCTGCCACGGCTGTGGCATCGCCGCGTGCAATACTGAACGTGGTCGTCCGGTTGGCGACGCCGGCCGTTCGGCCCGACGACCTACTCGCAGCGTTGCATTCCGTTGCCGGTTTCGCCCTTGACGTTTCGCGCCATGACTACCGCGCGATGCGCCTGGCGCAGGGGCCGCTTGACGGATCGGGCGCGGTCGGTGACCCATTCGCCGCCGATCGGGTGACGCGCGAGGCGTCGTTGTAGTCCGTCCCGGACACCCGATCGTGGCCGCCCGATGTGGCCGCTGTCGGACAGCAGACTTTGCTGGCTGTCGAAATGGCAACCAGCCTCAACCGCCTCTGCGCGGTCGCGGCTCGAACAGGCCCGAAAGGCCCGTTCTGGCAGCGCCCGGAGGCCGAACGGAGTGACCCGAGCAGATGCTCGAACCGAACAACAACACAGGCAGTTCCGAAACCGCCGACGTGGGTGAGCCGCCGGCGACCAAGCCCAAGAGAGCCCCGCGCAAGGCGGCAGCCAAGAAGGTGGCGCCCCCAGTCAAGGATCCCGCCGGTGCGAAGGCGGCCGACCCACAGGCCGCTGCCGCTGCGCCGGCCAAGCGAGCGTCGCGGGCCCGCAAGGCGGCAACCGCCGCGATCGAGCCGGGCGCCGCGCCGGATCCGGCCACAAACGAGTCTGACGCTCCGAAGCCGGCGCGCAAGCGCGCCACCAAGCGAGCGGCTGCCATGGCGGTCGACGATGCCGGACCCGCCGCGAATCAGCCGGTCCACGAGGAAACCGCCGCGACCGACGACACCGCGGCTGCACCCGCGAGTCGCCGCCGCACCCGTCGATCCGCACCGGACCCAGCCCCGACCGCTGAGCCGGTCGCCGAGCAAGCGCAGGCGCCGGCTGAACTGGGCCCGCCACCGGTGCTGTTCGTGGCACCGGCCGAAGCCCCGGCACCGGCCCGCCGGCGCCGGTCCACGGGGCCAGCCCCAGCGGTGGCGGTGGACGCAACGGCGGCCGAGGAGGTGGTCGCCGAGATCGAGGAGGAGCCCGACGAGGTCCGGGAGGCAGCCGCCGAGGAGGCCACTGGCGCTCGCCGCAGGCGTCGACGGGGCCGACGGGGCCGTGGTGGCCGGGCCCGCGATGGCGGCGACGAGGCAACCGCCGCCGACGATGCTGACGGCGCGGACGGCTCAGACGGCGACGACACGCCCGGCGAAGAGGACGACGACACGCAGCACGCCGCCGCCGAGCCGTCGCCGGAATCCGGCGACGAGACCGGCGGAACATCGCGGCGTCGTCGCCGTCGCCGCAAGGCCGGGGTGTCCGATGCCGATGCGACCGGCGACGATCCGCCCAATACGGTCGTGCACGTCCGTGAGCCACGCGATTCCGCCGGCGCCGACGACGGTGTGCGGGGCGTCAAGGGCTCGACCAGGCTCGAGGCCAAGCGCCAGCGCCGCCGCGACGGACGCGAGACGGGCCGGCGCCGTCCACCGATCCTGAGCGAAGCGGAGTTCCTCGCCCGGCGCGAGGCGGTGGATCGCGTCATGGCGGTGCGCCAGAACGGCGATCGCACCCAGATCGCGGTGCTCGAGGACGACATCCTCGTCGAGCACTACGTCACCCGGGCTTCGGCGACCTCCTATGTCGGCAACGTCTACCTCGGCCGGGTGCAGAACGTCCTACCCAGCATGGAGGCCGCCTTCGTCGATATCGGCAAGGGGCGCAACGGCGTCCTGTACGCCGGCGAGGTCAACTGGGACGCGGCCGGCCTGGAGGGCAAGGCTCGGGCGATCGAGGACGCCATCTCCTCCGGCGACACGGTGCTCGTGCAGGTCACGAAGGACCCGATCGGGCACAAGGGCGCGCGGCTGACCAGCCAGATCTCGCTGCCCGGGCGGTTCCTGGTGTACGTGCCGGGCGGTGGCATGACCGGGATCAGCCGCAAGCTTCCTGATGTCGAGCGGCACCGCCTCAAGGCGATCCTGAAGAAGATCGTTCCAGAGGACGCCGGTGTCATCGTGCGCACCGCGGCCGAGGGAGCCAGCGAGGAAGACCTGACTCGTGACGTCGAGCGGCTCAAGGCGCAGTGGGGGAAGATCGAGACCAAGGCCAAGCAGCCGAAGTCGGCTCCCATGCTGGTGCACGGCGAGCCCGACCTGTCGATCCGCGTCGTGCGCGACGTCTTCAACGAAGACTTCCGCAAGCTGCTCGTTTCCGGGGACGATGCCTGGCAGACGATCTCGAGCTACGTCGCCGACGTCGCACCGGATCTGGCCGACCGGACCAGCCTGCACACGGGCGAGACCGACCTGTTCCACGAACTGCGGGTGGACGAGCAGATCACCAAGGCGCTCGACCGCAAGGTGTGGCTGCCCTCCGGCGGCTCCCTGGTGATCGACCGAACCGAGGCGATGACGGTCGTCGACGTCAACACCGGCAAGTACGTGGGCTCAGGTGGCAACCTCGAGCAGACCGTTACACGAAACAACCTCGAGGCAGCCGAGGAGATCGTGCGCCAACTTCGGTTGCGCGACATCGGCGGCATCGTCGTCATCGACTTCATCGACATGGTGCTCGAGAGCAACCGCGAACTCGTGCTGCGCCGGCTGACCGAATGTCTCGGACGCGACCGCACGAAGCATCAGGTCGCCGAGGTCACCTCACTCGGCCTGGTGCAGATGACCCGTAAGCGCGTCGGCGAGGGACTGCTGGAGGCCTTCAGCGAGGTCTGCCCGACCTGCGACGGGCGTGGGGTGCTCGTGCACTCCGAGCCGGTCGACACGCGGCGGCCGTCCGAGGGCGGCGAGCAGCAGTCGAGGCGGCAGGGCAGGCGGGGCAAGAAGGCGAACGAGCCGGTCGACGCCGCCGAGCCGGCGCTCAACCCTGAGCAGCGGCAAGCAGCCGCGAGCGCCATGGCTGCGATCGCCGGGGCAGTCCACCAGGACGGCGACGAGTCGGGGGGCGAGTCCGGTCTTGCGGCTGACGTTTCGCCTGACCTCGCGCACAGTGCCGAGCCGCAGGCCGAGTCCGGGATTCCGGCTGACGGGCTGCGGAGTGCCGAGCCGCAGGCCGAGTCCGGGAGTGCGCCGGACGGCGCGCAGAGTGCCGAACCGGCCGCACAGCCCGCGCCGCGTCGGCGTCGGCGAACGGCGAGCCGGCCGGCCGGCCCACCGGTAGCGGTGGGAGTCGACTGACGCCGACCCCGGCTGACGCGCCGAGACGCGGCGGCAAAGGGCCCGGCTCGGGCGCTTTGCCTCGCGCATCGGGCGTGCCGTAGGCTGTAGGACGGCCCATCTGGTGGTGGGCCACAATTGCGTGTGCCGGCCACGGCGTCGCACTCATCGTTTGTCGAGTGCCTGTCCGTTCATCACCAGTTCGTCCTGAGGAGTGGAAGTCCGCGATGTACGCCATCGTCAAGACCGGCGGCAAGCAGTACAAGGTCGCCGTCGGTGACGTCGTCCAGGTCGAGAAGCTCGACGCCGCCCCCGGTGATGAGGTGGCGCTAGCCGCCATCCTGCTCGTCGACGGTGCGGACGTCACCCATAGTGCCGACAAGCTGGCCAACGTCGCGGTCAAGGCCGAGGTGGTCGCCCAGACCAAGGGCCCGAAGATCCGCATCCACAAGTTCAAGAACAAGACCCGTTATCACAAGCGGCAGGGCCACCGGCAGCACTTGACGCAGCTCAAGGTCACCGACATCACGCCTGGCGCGAAGTAGGGATTGACATGGCACACAAGAAGGGCGCGTCCAGCTCCCGCAACGGTCGTGACTCCAACGCGCAGCGGCTCGGCGTCAAGCGGTTCGGCGGCCAGGTTGTCAACGCCGGCGAGATCCTCGTACGCCAGCGCGGCACGAAGTTCCACCCCGGCGCCAACGTGGGCCGCGGCGGCGACGACACGCTGTTCGCACTTGTCCAGGGCAGTGTTGCCTTCGGCCAGTCGCGGGGGCGCAAGACCGTGAGCATCGTCCCGGCGGCCTGACTGGGCCCCGCGACAAACGCACCGCCAGGGCGGGCCCGGGTACATCCCGGCGCCCGCCCCTTTGTATTCCGGCCCGAAGAAGCTCGCCGATCGGGCAACGGTCCCAGTCGCCAGAGCGCCGAGAGTTGCACAATCCGCCAGAGAGGAGGCAGCGCATGGCCAGCTTCATAGATCGCATCGTGTTGCATGTCGCTGCCGGAAACGGCGGGAACGGGGTCGCCTCCGTCCACCGGGAGAAGTTCAAACCACTCGGTGGCCCGGACGGCGGCAACGGCGGCCGCGGTGGCGACGTGACGCTGGTCGTCGATTCGAACGTGCACACGCTGCTCGACTTTCACCACCATCCGCATCAACGTGCCGGAAACGGCAAGCAGGGCGCCGGGAGCAACCGAAACGGCGCCGAGGGGTCCGGCCTCGAACTGCGGGTACCCGACGGCACGGTCGTGATCGCCGACGACGGCTCCGTGCTCGCCGACCTCACCGGCGCCGGCACCCGCTTCGTGGCCGCCCGTGGCGGGCGCGGTGGGCTGGGCAACGCAGCCCTGGCCTCAACCCGGCGCAAGGCGCCCGGATTCGCCTTGCTCGGCGAGCCGGGCGAGACTCACGACCTCGTCCTCGAACTCAAGAGTGTCGCCGACGTGGGTCTCGTCGGATTCCCTTCGGCGGGCAAGTCGTCGCTGATCGCGGCGATGTCAGCCGCCCGGCCCAAGATCGCTGATTACCCGTTCACCACGCTGGTGCCGAACCTGGGTGTGGTCAGCGCCGGTGAGTCGACCTTCACGATGGCAGATGTTCCGGGCCTGATCCCGGGCGCCGCCGAGGGCAAGGGTCTCGGCCTCGACTTCCTGCGACACATCGAGCGGTGCTCGGTACTGCTGCACGTCATCGACTGCGCGACGCTCGAACCGGGACGCGACCCCGTGAGCGATCTGGACGCGATCGAGTCCGAACTGCGCCGCTACGTGGGCACATTCGGCAACCTGCTCGCCCGGCCGCGGCTGGTCGCGCTGAACAAGGTGGACGTGCCCGAGGCAGCCGACCTGGCTGCACTCGTGCGTCCTGAACTCGAAGCGCGCGGGCTGGCGGTATTCGAGGTGTCGGCGGCCACCCACGCCGGGCTGCGTGAGCTCGCGTTCGCGCTGGCCGCACATGTCGACGCCGATCGAGCAGCGCGGCCCGCGCCGCAGCCCGCCCGGCTCGTCCTGCATCCGCGACCGGTCGACGATCCTGGGTTCACCGTGGTCCCGGATCCCCAAGACCCTGGCGGGTTCCTCGTGCGTGGTACCAAGCCCGAGCGCTGGGTGCTCCAGACCAATTTCGACAACGACGAGGCCGTCGGCTACCTCGCCGACCGGCTCGCCCGCCTCGGCGTCGAGGATGAGCTGGCCCGGCAAGGTGCGTTGCCGGGCGCTGCCGTCACAATCGGCGGCGTCACGTTCGATTTCGAACCGGCGTCCAGCATGGCCGATGCCGAGTACCGCCCGACCCGCCGCGGGGCAGACGAACGGCTCGAGACATCCAGCCGGGTGCGCGCCGACGAACGACTCGCCGGGAAGCGCTCGCGGCGCCGCTCCCAGGACGACGCAGAGTGACCCGCGAGGCGATCGCCCGGGCGCAGCGCACCGTCGTCAAAGTCGGTTCGTCGTCGCTGACCTCGCGCGGACGCCTCGACAGTGCCCGCCTCGACGCCCTCGTCGACGCGCTCGCCCGGCGTAGGGCGGACGGGCAGCAGATCGTACTGGTGTCGTCGGGGGCGATCGCCGCGGGCATCGCACCGCTGGCGCTGCGAGCACGACCGCGCGATCTCGCGACGCAGCAGGCAGCGGCGAGTGTCGGGCAATTGCTTCTCATCGAGCGCTACGCGTCCTCGTTCGCGCGCTACAACCTGACCGTCGGCCAGGTCCTGCTCACCGCCGACGACCTGCATCGGCGCGGCCACTACCGAAACGCGAACCGCACGCTTGAGCGGCTGCTGGCACTCGACGTCATCCCGATCGTGAACGAGAACGACACCGTTGCCACACACGAGATCCGCTTCGGCGACAACGACCGGCTCGCCGCCCTGGTCGCGCACCTGGTGCGCGCCGATGCGCTCGTGCTGCTCTCCGATGTCGACGGCCTCTACAGCGCCGATCCGCGGCGCACCGGTTCGCAGTTGATCAGCGAGGTGCGCACGCTCGACGATCTTGCCGACGTTCGCGTGCGCGGTACCGGCAGTGCGGTCGGCACCGGCGGCATGTCGTCCAAGATCGAGGCGGCGACCATCGCGACCGGGGCGGGCATCCCGGTCGTACTGGCCGCGGCGTCCTCGGTCGGCGCGGCGCTGGGCGGCGCAGCCGGCACGCTGTTTCATCCGTCTGGCGACAAGACGGCGTCGAGGCTGTTCTGGTTGCGGCACGCAACTCGCCCGCGTGGCCAACTGGTTCTGGACGACGGTGCGGTGGCCGCGGTGGTGCGCCGGCGTGCCTCGCTGCTACCGGCGGGCATCACGAAGGTCAACGGCGACTTCGAGTCGGGCGACCCGGTCGAGTTGGTCGCACTCGACGGCAGCGTCGTCGGCCGCGGCCTGGTCAGCTACGACTCTGCCGACCTCCCCGGACTGCTCGGCCGCAAGACGCACGATCTGCCCGAGCAGTTCCGGCGCGAGGTCGTGCACCGCGACGATCTCGTGCTGCTCGGACACCCCGGTCGCCGCGGTACATCCTCCTGATAGCTCGCACTCTTCCCTTCCGGTCAAGATCACGACATAGTGTCCTGCATCGGGGTCTGTCAGCCACCTTCGAGAAGGGGCAGTCGATGGTCCGCAGCAGGATGGTCAATGCAGGCTCCGCGATCGTGGTCGCGCTCGGCGTGCTGATCGCCATGGTGGCGTTCGCCGGTCCGGCCTCGGCAAGCGTGCAATATGCCGCGCTCGGCGACTCCTACGCCTCGGGCGTCGGCAGCCGTTCGTACTACGCCGACAGCGGATCGTGCTACCGCTCGCCGTACGCCTACGCCGTGACCGATGCCGCTCGGATCGGGGCCACGCTCACCTTCTCGGCATGCAGCGGCGCGACGACATCGTCCGTGCAGAGCGGCCAGTTGGGCGGACTTTCCAGCAACACGACGTGGGTGACCATCCAGGTCGGCGGCAATGACGCCGGATTCTCCAACGTCATCACGACCTGCGCCGAGCCGTCCTGGCTCGGCGATTGCGCGTCCGCGGTGGCCGGCGCACAGAAGATCATCCGCAACACGCTGCCGGGGCGGCTCGACACGCTCTACAACAACATTCGGTCGCGAGCGACCTCGGCCGGAGTCGTGGTCGTCGGCTACCCGCGGCTGTTCAACGGTGAGGACTGCAACGCCGGCACGTTCTTCAGCCCGGGCGACGAGTCACTGCTGAACCAGACGGCCGACCTGCTCGACAACACCACGGCAAGCCGCGCCGCTGCGCACGGTTTCGCGTTCGTCAACCCTGAGTCGGCATTCATCGGGCATGCCGTCTGTGACAACGTCGAATGGGTCAACGGCCTGTCCAATCCGGTCAGGGAGTCCTACCACCCGAATCGCAACGGGCAGGCCGCTTACGCGAATCTGGTCGACGACGATCTCTGATCCGGCCGCACGCTCCCAGAAATGGGGGACCGGGGAACCACGCGCCGCCCGTAGGCTGAAGCCATGTCTGCACAGCACGGCTCCGCGAGCGAGCAGGACGTGCGCGGGGTGGCCACCCGAGCCGGAGAAGCGGCAGCCGAACTCGCCCCGCTGACACGTGGCCACAAGGACGCCGCCCTGCTCGCAATGGCCGACGCGATTGTCGACGCGACCGACGCGATACTCGAGGCCAACGCGGCCGACGTCGCGGCCGGGCGCGAGCGCGGCACGTCGAGCGCGCTGCTCGACCGGCTCTCGCTCACCCCGGAGCGCGTCGCGGCGATGGCCGAGGGCCTTCGCGACATCGCTGCCTTGCCGGACCCGGTGGGCGAGGTCGTGCGCGGATATACCCGGCCCAACGGGCTCGAGATTCGCCAGATCCGGGTACCGATCGGGGTCGTCGCGATCGTGTACGAGGCCCGCCCGAACGTGACGGTCGACGCCGCCGGGCTCGCGCTCAAGAGCGGCAATGCGGCTCTGCTGCGCGGTTCGGGGTCGGCCTACCGGTCCAACGCCGTGCTCGTCGACGTGCTGGCAGCGGCCGCCGAGAAGTCCGGCCTGCCACGCGACGCCGTTCAGCTCGTGCCCGGCACCGACCACGCGAGCGTGGGTCACCTGCTCAACGCTCGCGGGCTGGTCGACCTGATCATCCCGCGCGGAGGCGCCGGCCTGATCAACTTCGTCGTCGAGAACTCGACGGTGCCGGTGATCGAGACGGGGGTGGGTAACGTCCACGTCTATGTCGACGCCGAGTCCGACCTCGACATGGCCGAGCGCATCGTGGTCAACGCGAAGGTGTCACGCCCGAGTGTCTGCAATGCGGCCGAGACCCTGCTCGTGCACCAGGCAGTCGCCGGAGAGTTCGTGCCGCGGGTCGTAAAAGCCTTACAGGAAAAGGGCGTTACGTTGCACGGCGATGCTGCCTTCGCGGCCGAACCGGGTGTCGTACCGGCTACCGACGAGGACTGGGCCGCCGAGTACCTCTCGCTCGACCTTGCCGCTCGGGTGGTCGCCGATGTCGACGACGCGATCGCGCACATCCGCCGCTGGTCATCCGGGCACACCGAGGCGATCGTTACCCGCAACCTCGACACGGCGCGCCGCTTCGTGGCCCGGGTCGATTCCGCGGCGGTGATGGTGAACGCGTCGACGCGCTTCACCGACGGCGCCGAGTTCGGTTTCGGCGCCGAGATCGGTATCTCGACGCAGAAGATGCATGCCCGTGGACCGATGGGGCTGGCCGAGTTGACGACGACGAAGTGGGTCGTCACCGGCGAGGGTCAGGTGCGCTGAGTCTGATCAGTACCGATGGTGGTGCGCGAATCGGCGTGCGCGGAAGAAGATCCACACCAGCGGGAAGACGAAGAACGGCGGGATGTGGACGACCGCGACCCACGCCACGCAGGCCGCGACGAGCAGCAGGATCAACACGGGGCGGCGGTCGAACCGGTGGCCGCGGGTTTGCGGCGGTTGCGCGGTGCTCGGCAGGTCGGCGAACAGCGGTTCGAGGTCGGCGGCGGTGCGCGCCTGGTAGGCAAGAACGACCCGTTCGTCGTATTCGTCCGCGGTGAGGCGTCCGGCGCTGAAGTGTTCGCCCAGCGAGACGGCCGCGCTCTCGCGCTCAGCGGTGCCGATGCGGACGCCGCGGGTGAGGTCAGCCCCGCCAGTCATGCGTAATAATGTAATCGCCGCTCGGCGGCCGCGCCAACCTCAGCCGTCCAGGTAGCGCAGCACGGCGAGCACCCGCCGGTGGTCCTCGCCCGAGGGCGGCAGGTCGAGCTTGGTGAAGATGTTCGCAACGTGCTTCTCGACGGCCCGCTCGGTGACGACGAGCCGGCGGGCGATCGCCGAATTGGTGCGGCCCTCGGCCATCAGCGCGAGCACCTCGCGCTCGCGCGGGGTCAGTACCGCCAGCGCCTCGCCGCGGCGGCTGGCGCCAAGCAGCTGGCTGACCACCTCGGGGTCGAGTGCCGTCCCGCCGGAGGCGACCCGGTTGAGCGCCTCGACGAACTCGCCGACATCGGCGACCCGGTCCTTGAGCAGGTAGCCGACCCCGGACGACGAGGTGGCGAGCAGCTCGGCCGCGTACCGGGTCTCGACCCACTGCGAGAAGACGAGCACGCCCACGGCGGGGCGTTCGCGCCGGATCGCGATGGCCGCACGCAGCCCCTCGTCGGTGAAGCTCGGAGGCATCCGGATGTCGACCACGGCAACGTCCGGGTCGTGCTCGGCCACACTGGCGCGCAGTGCATCGCCATCTGCGACAGCCGCGACCACTTCGTGGCCCCGGTCGGTCAGCAGCTGGACGAGACCGTCGCGCAGGATCGCGGCGTCCTCGGCGATGACAATGCGCACGTCAGCTCCCCATCGGCAGGTCGACCATGATGACGGTGGGTCCGCCGTCCGGGCTCTCGACGGCGAGTGTGCCGTCGACGGTGCGGACCCTCTCAGCGAGGCCGGTCAGCCCGGTTCCGGTGCCGATCCGCGCGCCGCCGGTGCCGTCGTCACGCACCTGCAGGTGCAGCATCGCACCGCGCTGGTTCGCGTCGACGACCGCGTACGTCGCGCCGCTGTGTCTCGCGACATTGGTCAGGAGCTCTGCGACGCAGAAGTACGCGATGGTCTCGATGGCCGGAGAGGGCCGTACCAGAACACGGGCGTGCAGTTCGACCGGCACTGCGCTGCGCGCGGCGAGCGTCGCGAGCGCGGCGTCGAGCCCTTGGTCGAGTACCGGTGGATGGATGCCACGAACCAGATCGCGCAGCTCGGCGATTGCGTCTTTGGCGCTGTCGTGGGCGCTGCCCACCAGTTCGCGGATACGAGAGGAATCGCCTGACTCGGCTGACTCATCAAGGGATTCTTTGGCCTGGCCCAGGCTCATCGCCAACGCGACGAGCCGGGCCTGCGTTCCGTCGTGCAGGTCGCGCTCGATGCGCCGCAGGGCCGCCGCGGAGTCGTCGACCGCGTGGGCGCGCGTCTGCTCGAGTTCGTGTACGCGTTGAGAGGACTTCGTCGGCGCCAGCAACCAGCGCATGAGCAGCCGGTCGAGAGCGATGATGGCGCGCACAGGCCACGGCGCAAGGAAGATTGCGATCAGGCCGATGGCCGAGAGGAGAATCGCCTTGGGCCAGGTGTCGAAGAAGTAGTCGCCGAATTGCAGCGCGGAATGGTGCTGCACACCGTGCGAGTCCTTGTTGGTGGGGTCGAAGATCGCCCACCAAACGGGGTAGGTGAACGTCAGAACCGCCTGGGTCCACAGGATTGCCGCACCATATGAGCCGACGATCGACAGCGCGAACTTGAGCATCAGGTAGGCGAGGGAGCGCCATCCCGTGGCGTCACTGAGGGCCGCGCCGAGCCAGCCGAACAACCCCGGACGACGGCGGAAAGGCGGTGGTTCCTCGACGCGTACCTGAACCATGCCGCGACCGATCGCGCGATGCATGCGGCCGAACTGCCGCCCGCCCAGCACGGTGATGCCGATGAGTGGCAGGCCGAGAAACGTGATCGCCGTGCCGACGCCGAGTGCGAGAAACGTGACTGTATAAGCGAATCCGATCAGCCCGAGCGGGGCCATGATGACGAGGTAGGCGAAGCCGAGCCAGGTCTGCCTCGAGATCGGGCCGCGGAGGAACGCACGCCCAGCCCTCGCCGCGCGGGTGGGCGCGGCGGGGGCGGGCGTCGTCGGCATAATGGTTTCAGCCTGCCAGATATCAGACATCACGCCGATTCAGCAGTATCGCGGCTATGAGCACCGCCACGGCGGTCCAGGCGCAGGCGACGCCGAATCCCTGCCACGGCGACACGACCGAATCGCTTCCATGCCCACTCGACATGATCTGCAGACCGGCCTGGGTGCCTGGCATATATGTGCCCAAGTACTGGCCGACCTTGCCGGCCAAGCCGTTGAGCACGGTGGGAAGCACCAGCGTCAGCGCCAGGACGAGCACGATCGCGCCGGCGACATGTCGGACGATGGCGCCGAACGCGAGCGCGAACATCCCGACGAGGGCGAGGTAAAGCCCGTACCCGACTATCGCCCGGAGCACGCCTGGATCACCCAGCGAGATCGCGACGTGCTCGCTGATGATCGCCTGGCCCGCGAAGAACGAGGTGAACGCGACGACCTCGGAAACGGCGAACGTCAAGGCGGCGAAGACGGCCAACTTGGCGGCGAGCGCGGGCGTACGCCGGGGTACGGCGAGCATGGTCGCGCGGATCATGCCAGTGGAGTACTCGGTGGCGAACAGCAGAACACCCAGTACGCAAAGGGCGATCTGGCCCCAGGCGGCGCCGGGTTGCAGGATCAGCCCGATGGGGTCCTCGATCATGCTGCGACGGTCGTCGGTGCTGAGCGAGTTCCAGTTGCCGGTGAATATGGACGTTGCCAGAATGCTGAGCCCGATCGAGACGGCGACCATGGCGACGAATGCCCAGACCGTCGAACGCAGCGAGCGGATCTTCGTCCATTCACTGGTGGCGACGTCCCGGAACTGGATGCGGTCGATGCGATGTGCCATGGCGGTCACGACGAAATGCCTTTCCAGGATGAGTTTTCGCGGTGGCGACGGTAGATCCATGCGATCGCCGTGCCGATCAAGAGCAATGCGGGCCCGCTGTGCACGGCGAGCACGCCCAGCAGAGTCGGCCCGCCCCAGTCCTTGCGATACGTCGAGGGGTCGTGCATGTCGATCACGAAGAACTCGCCGATGCCACGGACGATCAGGTACACGGCGAGCACGCCGAGCACCGTGTGAAGCGTGCGGCGCGTCATCGCGGGGATCCGTCGTATTCGACGCTGTCCTGCGTCAACTGCATGAACGCGTCCTCGAGCGATGCCCGTTGCGGGGCGAGTTCGTAGAGCACGAGGCCACGTTGCGCTGCAAGTTCGGCGATCCGTGGGGCGGCCAGGCCGGTCACGATGAGCGCGCCGACGCCGTCCGGTGTCACGTCGGCGCCACGCGCGCTGAGTTCGCCGGCCAGGGTGCGGGCGTCCGGCGAGCTGACGCGCACCGAGTCCTTGGCGCCGCGCGCGACGAATTCCTCGGTCGGGCAGTCGGCGATGAGCCGGCCGCGTCCGATGACGATGAGGTGGTCGGCGGTCACGGCCATCTCGTTCATCAGGTGGCTCGACACGAGGACGGTGCGGCCCTCTGCGGCCAGCGACTTCATCAGGGTGCGGATCCAGACGATGCCTTCCGGGTCCAGGCCGTTCACCGGCTCGTCGAACATGAGAACAGAAGGATCACCGAGCAGCGCGGCGGCGATGCCGAGCCGCTGCGCCATGCCGAGGGAGAATCCGCCGGCCCGCCGGCGCGAGACGGCACGCAGACCGACCAGGTCGATCACCTCGTGCACGCGGCGGCGGGGCAGATGCTGGGTCTGCGCCAGGCACAGCAGGTGGTTGTAGGCGCTTCGTCCCTTGTGGACCGCTTTCGCCTCGAGCAGTGCGCCTACCTTGCGCAGCGGCTGAGGCAAGTCCCGGTACGGGCGGTTGCCGATCAGCGCCTGCCCGCGATCCGGGCGGTCCAGGCCGAGCAGCAGACGCATGGTCGTGGACTTCCCGGCGCCGTTCGGCCCGAGAAATCCCGTGACCCGTCCCGGCGCAACGCTGAAGCTCAGTCCGTCTACCGCTATGTGCTCGCCGTAGCGTTTGGTCAGATCGTGCGCCTGCACTGTGGGCGCCGATGCGATGGATGTCATGGTTAGAGCCTGATCGCAGCGCCGGCCGTTCTCGATCGCGCCAGCACGCCTCCTCATGGTGTGGTTAACCGAACCGCATGACCCGATCCGGCAAAGCGAATCGCTGTTCCGGCGGTGATCCGTAGGATTCGAGGACGTGACAGCGCGCAAGGTCGGCATCATGGGCGGGACGTTCGACCCGATCCATCACGGCCACCTCGTCGCGGCCAGCGAGGTAGCCGAGCAGTTCGCCCTTGACGAAGTGATCTTCGTGCCGACCGGCGCGCCATGGCAGAAGTTCGACAGCGAGGTCAGCCCCGCCGAGCATCGTTACCTGATGACCGTCATCGCGACGGCGTCCAACCCGCGGTTCTGGGTCAGCCGCGTCGACATCGACCGGCCCGGGCCGACGTACACCATCGACACGATCCGGGACATCGTCGCGTTGCGACCCGGCGCCGAACTGTTCTTCATCACCGGGGCGGACGCCCTCGCCCAGATTCTGTCCTGGAAGGAGCAGGAGGAGGCGGTGCGTCTCGCCCGGTTCATCGGCGTCACCAGGCCCGGCTACGAACTGTCCGACGCCCACCTGCCGAGCGACACCGTGACCCTCGTCGACGTGCCGGCAATGGCGATCTCGTCGAGTGCGTGCCGCGCGCGCGTTCGCGGCGGGCACCCGATCTGGTACCTCGTGCCCGACGGCGTCGTTCAGTACATCGCTAAGCACGGTCTCTATCGCCACGTAAGCTCGCCGCCGTGACAGCCACCGAGACTGCGCGCGAGATCGCGCTCGTGGCAGCGAATGCTGCCGTCGACAAGCTGGCCACCGACGTCGTCCTCATCGACGTCAGTGAGCGGCTCGTCATCACCGACATCTTCGTGATCGCGACCGGCTCCAACGAGCGCCAGGTCGAGGCCATCGTCGACGAGGTCGAGGAGAAGTTGCGACGTGCCGGCACCAAACCGCTTCGCCGCGAGGGACGCCGCGACGGGCGATGGGTGCTGCTCGACTACGCCGATGTGGTGGTGCATGTCCAGCACGCCGAGGAGCGGGTGTTCTACGCCCTGGAGCGACTGTGGAAGGACTGCCCGACGATCCCGTTCACGCCGGAAGGCTCGCAGGCGTGAGCCGCCCCGCGTCCGCTGCGGAGTTCGATCTTCGATGACAGTCACCGGCAACCGTCTGGTCACCAAGCGGCGGGTGCTGCTGCTGCGGCACGGTCGAACGCGCTGGAATGCACAGCATCGCTTCCAGGGCCAGGCTGATCCACCGCTCGACGACATGGGCAAGGCCCAGGCGTTCGAGGCCGCCGCGCTGGTCGCCGCCTTGCGGCCCGATCTCATCGTCTCCTCCGACGCCAAGCGGGCGATGCAGACCGCCGCGCCGCTCGGCGAGATCATCGGGCTGCGGGTGATCGCAGAACCCCGCTTTCGCGAGCGCTCACTCGGCCACTGGGAGGGCTTGACCCGCGACGAGGTCGCAGAGCGTTATCCCGACGAGTACGACGACTGGATCGCGGGGCGCGACGTGAGCCGCCGGGGCGGAGAGTCGCGCGAGCAGGTCGGCGAGCGGGCGCTCGAGGCGTTCAACGAGATCTCAGACGACATTGCGTTGGCGGTCATCGTCACGCACAGTGCCACCGCGATGGCGTTGTGCGCCGCCCTGCTCGGCCTGTCGCAACGCGAGCCTGTGCTTGCGGCGTTGGCGAACTGTCACTGGTCCGAGCTGCGTCACGGGTCGCGGTGGGAGTTGCGGGCGCACAACGTCGGTGCTCCCGGCCCGGTGATCCCGCGCCTGGATCTCGAGGAGGACGCCGCCGACGCCGACGCGTGAGCGTCGCATCTGCCGGCGATCGATGGCACGGGAGTGACATGACACATGTCGCACCGCACTTCGAGTTGTGAGCGAACACCGCCGGCCCTACTTTGATGACAGGTGCCCCGGCGTCCGGCGGCGACGGACGGCGGACGCCGGGCGAGCACCGAAATCCCGATCATCAGTGTGGGTACGATGGACCCCATGAGTAGTTGCCTGCTCCTTACCGGGCCGCGCTGACCACCCGCACACGTCAGCGCGGCGAAGCCTCTGCGATCCCGTTTCCGGGTCCCGCGATAATCGCATCAGCGATTTCGTGGGGTGAATCGTAGAGGCTCTTCGTTTGCCCGGACCGCCCCAGCAGGAGACATAGACATGACCAGCGAGACCCACCCGGCCAGTACCCCAGGTGCGGCCGAGGACATTCCGCCCTTCCGCTATTCCGCCAAGCTGGCCGGGCAACTGGAGCCGGCCTGGCAGGACCGGTGGGAGCGCGAGGGCACGTTCAACACACCGAACCCGGCCGGGCCGCTCCGCGAGGGCTTCGAGAAGGTCGCCGATCGTCGTTCGGCCTACGTACTCGACATGTTCCCGTACCCGTCCGGCGCGGGCCTGCACGTGGGGCACCCGCTCGGCTACATCGGCACCGACGTGTACGCCCGCTACCTGCGCATGTGCGGCGCCAACGTCTTGCACACCATGGGATTCGACGCGTTCGGACTGCCGGCCGAGCAGTACGCGGTGCAGACCGGGCAGCACCCGCACACGACCACGTACTCCAATATCGACGAATACCGGCGGCAGTTGCGGCGTCTGGGCCTGGGGCACGACACGCGGCGCAGCATCGCGACGACCGACCCCGAGTACTACCGCTGGACGCAGTGGATCTTCCTGCAGATCTTCAACTCGTGGTACGACCGAGCCGCCGACAAGGCCCGCCCCGTCGACGACCTGATCGCTGAACTGGACGCCGGTACCCGCGACCCGGGCGAGGGCACCAACCCGTTCGGACGCCCGTGGGCCGAGTTGGACGCGCTGCAGCGTCGCGAGGTGATCGACAACCACCGCCTCGTCTACCGGGCCGAGTCCGTCGTCAACTGGTGCCCGGGCCTGGGCACAGTGCTGGCGAACGAAGAGGTCACCGCCGACGGGCGAAGTGAGCGCGGCAACTTCCCGGTGTTCCGCAAGCCCTTGTGGCAATGGATGATGCGCATCACCGCCTACGCCGACCGGTTGGTCAGCGACCTCGACATGATCGATTGGCCCGACAAGGTACGGGTCATGCAGCGCAACTGGATCGGTCGATCGACGGGCGCGCACGTCCGCTTCGACGCGGCCGCCGGACCCATCGAGGTGTTCACCACCCGGCCCGACACCCTGTTCGGTGCCACCTACATGGTGCTGGCGCCCGAGCATCCTCTCGTCGACGCGCTGACCGCCGATTCCTGGCCGGCAGACACCAAGCCCGCGTGGACGGGCGGGCACCCCGCGCCGTCCGATGCGGTGGCGGCCTATCGCAAGGCGATCGCCGGGCGTTCGGATCTGGAGCGGCAGGCCGGGGCGGCGAAGGAGAAGACCGGGGTGTTCGTCGGCTCGTACGCCACCAACCCGGTTACGGGCGCGGCGCTGCCCGTCTTCATCGCCGACTACGTCCTGATGGGATACGGCACCGGCGCGATCATGGCCGTGCCCGGCCAGGACGAGCGCGACTGGGAGTTCGCCGAACTGTTCGACCTGCCCATCGTTCGCACCGTGCAACCGTCCGAAGGCTTCGACGGCAAGGCGTATCCGGGTGCCGGGCCGGCCATCAACTCGGGCTTCCTCGACGGGATGGACGTCGCCGAGGCCAAGGCCACGATGATCACCTGGTTGGAGGAGCACGAGCACGGTCGCGGCGCGGTCACTTACCGGTTGCGGGACTGGCTGTTCTCGCGGCAGCGCTACTGGGGTGAGCCGTTCCCGATCGTCTACGACGAGACCGGTTTGCCGATCGCGCTGCCCGACTCGATGCTGCCGCTGGACCTGCCTGACACGAACGACTTCTCGCCGAAGTCGTTTCCGCCCGACGACGCCGACTCCGAGCCCGAGCCGCCACTGGGCCGGGTGACGGACTGGGTGAACGTCACCCTCGACCTGGGCGACGGGCCGCGGCGGTACCGGCGCGAGACGAACACGATGCCGAACTGGGCCGGCTCGTGCTGGTACGAACTGCGCTACCTCGATCCCAGCAACAGCGAGGTGCTCGTCGACCCGGACGTCGAGCGTTACTGGATGGGCCCCACTGCTGAGCGCCCGGCCGGCGGCGTCGGCCTCTACGTCGGCGGCGTCGAGCACGCCGTGCTGCACCTGCTGTACGCGCGGTTCTGGCACAAGGTGCTCTTCGATCTGGGCCATGTGTCCAGCCGCGAGCCGTACCACCGGCTGATCAACCAGGGCATGCTGCAACTGCCTGCCTACACGAACGCAGACGGCTTCTACGTCGAGGCGGCCGAGGTCGTCGAGGGCGCCGACGGCGAGTTCCGCTACAAGGATCAGCCGGTGCGGCAGGAGTTCGGCAAAATCGGCAAGAGCCTGAAGAACGTCGTGACCCCCGACGCGCTCACGACCGAGTACGGCACCGACACGTTCCGGTTGTTCGAGATGTTCAGCGGCCCGCTGGAACAGTCACGCCCGTGGGATGCCAAGGCGATCGTCGGCCCGTACCGCCTGCTGCAGCGGGTGTGGCGCGTGGTGATCGACGAGGAGTCAGGCGCCGTGCACGTCTCCGACGATGCGGTGAGTGAGGAGCTGAATCGCCTGCTGCACAAGACGATTCACGCGGTGCGCGAGGGGTACGAGACCTTGCGCTTCAACACTTCGATCGCCCGCATCACCGAGTTGAACAACGCGGTCGTCGCGGCATACCCGGCCGGGGGAGTACCCCGCCCGGTCGCCGAGACGCTGGTGCTCATGCTGGCTCCGCTGGCGCCGCACATCGCCGAGGAGTTGTGGTCGAGGCTCGGCCATTCCGAGTCGCTGGCCTGGGAGGCATTCCCCGTTGCCGATCCGGCACTGCTCGTCGACGACCTGATCGAGATACCGGTGCAGGTCAACGGCAAGGTTCGTGCCGTCGTGACCGTGCCGGCCGACGCGGACGCCGACACACTGCAGGCCGCCGCCCGAGCCGATGCCAAGGTGGTCGCCGCGCTCGACGGCCGTTCGGCCAAGCGCGTGGTAACAGTGCCCGGACGCCTCGTCAACTTCGTGATCTGAGCCGGGCACTCGGTCGCCCGGCCGAATCGTGGCGATGACCAAGTAGGGTCACGCCATGTTGCGTCCTGCAAGCTGTCCCAGGCCAGCAGGTGTAAGTCCTGTCCGGGTAGACACCGGAGTGCCCGGTAGCAGACCCCGGTTCGTCATCGAGAGGTGGCGGGCTGAGCGGGGTGTCGAAAGCCTCTTTGGAGGGAGCAAGATCGCGGGCCGTACTGCCATCCGGCGGGAGTCCTGCAGCCTCGTCAGACTCACGATGGGGAAGCCGAGCCGCTCATGTCACGGTGAAGGCCATGTCCGCAAGACCCTGGTCCGGGGTCCGTCTTGCGGGTTCCTCCGGGGTACGGGGAGCGGCACGTGATCACGGTCTGGGGTGGAACAGGAGAGATCCATCTGTTCAGCCGTCGTCTGGCAAAGACCCGAGGTATAAGCCGATGGTGAAATCCGAGGGAGAACAGCGGAAGTCCGACGGGGTCGTAGTACCGCTGATCGCCGGGAGGAACGCGGCAGGAGGGAAGGGCCCCGACTTTGATCACGCTCGCGGCGGAGGTAAGCGCAAGGGCATGACCGGGACCGCCCGGTCCAACTACCCCGACCGGACACTTCCGGTCGATAACGTGCGACGACTTCAACGCAAGCTATGGGCTGCGGCCAAGCAGTCTGAGGAGCGGCGTTTCCACGCCCTGTTCGATCGGGTCTACCGGGGTGACGTCCTGGCGGAGGCGTGGAGGCGAGTCCGGGCCAATCGGGGTGCTGCCGGGGTTGACCGGCAGTCCTTGGAACAGGTGCAGGGGTACGGGGTCGAGCGGTTGCTCGGCGAGATCGCCCGTGACCTGCGTGAGGGTAGGTATCGCCCCGCGCCGGCCAGGCGTGTGGAGATACCGAAGGCTGACGGCGGCAGGCGGGCGCTGGGTATTCCGACGGTCCGCGACCGGGTGGTGCAGCAGGCGGTGAAGATCGTGCTCGAACCGATCTTCGAGGCTGACTTCTGCGGCGCCTCGTTCGGGTTCCGGCCGAAACGGTCGGCGACTCAGGCGAAGGAGAAGCTCCGCACCGGGTTCATCGCGGGCGGGGTGTGGGTCGTGGAGGCTGATATCCGTGACTTCTTCGGCAGCATCGAGCACGAGCGGCTGCTCGCGATGGTGGCCGAGCGGGTGTCGGACCGGCGGGTGCTCAAGTTGATCCGTCAGTGGCTGCAGGCAGGCGTGCTGGCCGATGGGGAGTTTCAGCGCACGCTGGCTGGGACTCCGCAGGGCGGGGTCATTTCCCCGCTGCTGGCCAACATTTACCTGCACGGCTTCGATGAGCAGATGCAGGCGGCGGGTATCGGGGAGTTGGTGCGGTATGCCGACGACTTCGTGGTCCTCTGCCGCACGCAGAAGCAGGCCGAGGCCGCCCTTGGTCTGGCCGGGGAGATCCTGGCTGGGTTGGGGCTGCAGTTGCATCCGGGCAAGACGAAGATCGTTGACCTGCGGGAGGGTCGGGAAGGGTTCGACTTCCTCGGCTGCCATTTCCGCGCCCGGATGTCTGGGCGGTTGTGGGAACAGAAGCGGATCGTGCGCTACTACCTGCACCGTTGGCCCAGTCAGAGGGCGATGAAACGGCTCCGGGAGAAGGTTGAGCACCGCACCGCCCGCAGCCGTGTCGGGGTCGATGTTCGGGTCGTCATCGACGAGCTGAACCCGGTCCTGCGCGGGTGGGGCAACTACTTCGCGACCGGGAACGCCGCCGATAAATTCATTCAGATCGACCGCTACGTCGCGTGGCGGCTCAAACGCTTGCAGATCAAGAAGCGGGGCCGCAACCTACGCGCCGGACAGGCCGACCAATGGACACCCGCCTGGTTTCACGACCAGGGCCTTCACAAACTGTCAGGCACCGTCCGCTACCCGAAGGCTGCGTAACCATGTCTAGAAGATCATCGGTAAGCCGTATGCGGGAGAACCGCACGTACGGATTGAAAGGGGGATGGGGAAACAGCACCGCGCCGCGGTCGCTGCGCCCCTGACTACCAATGGCGACCGGATCGGGGCACGTGGCAGTCGTCACCGACTCCACGGCCTACCTGCCACCCGGAATGGCCGACGAATTCGCCGTACGCGTGGTTCCGCTGCGCGTCACGATCGGCAATCGCACCGGCACGGACGGCGTCGACATCTCGCCGGCCGACGTCACGGTCGCCTTGCGGGAGCGGATCACGGTCACGACGTCGCGCCCGTCGCCGGCCGAGTTCGCGGCCGCGTTCAAGGAGGCCCTGGACGCCGGCGCGACGCATATCGTCTCGGTGCACCTGTCCGCGGCGCTGTCGGGCACCTGGGAGTCGGCCGCGCTGGCCGCGCAGGACTTCGACTACGGCGTCGTGCGCGTGGTCGACTCCCGATCTACCGCCATGGCGCAGGGCTTTGCCGTGCTTGCCGCGGCGAAGGCTGCGCGCGAGGGGGCATCGGCGGCCGACGTGCAGGACGCGGCAGTGTCCACAGTGGACAGAACGCGCACCTACTTCTACGTCGACACACTCGAGTACCTGCGCCGGGGTGGCCGGATCGGCGCGGCAGCAGCACTCTTGGCTACCTCGCTGTCGGTGAAGCCACTGCTGCACGTCCTCGACGGCCAGATCGTGCCTTTGGAGAAGGTGCGAACGTCGTCCAAGGCGATTGCGCGACTGATTCAGCTCACTGTGGCTGCGGCTGCCGACCGGCCGGCCGACGTCGCCGTGCATCACCTCGCCGCGCCGGAGCGAGCCGCCGAGGTGGCCGAGCGGCTTCGGGTCGAGGTGCCGAACCTGCGTGACCTGTACACCTCGGAGGTCGGTGCCGTGATCGGCGCGCACATCGGGCCGGGTGTTCTCGGCACCGTGGTCGTGCGCGGCTGAGTCGCTATTGGCAATGCCCGCGTTCGGCGGCGCTGGCACGGGGATTCACCGACGACGAGATCACGAAGCGGCCCCGGCCGTGGCCTTTGCCGGTGTGCACCACCACTTGATCGCCCGCGGGCTCGATGCATCCGCCGGACGGCTGGTCGAGCGTGGTCCAGGAGAACCAGCGGATCCTGATGCGTACGTCGGTGTTGCGCGGCGCGGTGAACTCGATGCGAGCCGCGTCCATCGAGACGAGAGTGCCGGGCCGGGCGACAATCTGCGTCGCGTCCTTGACGGCGTAGAGCGTCCAATGCTCGTCGTGCCAAACATCATGGAGATAGGGGAGTCCGGACTGGATCAGCGCCCGTTCCCGCCGTCCCCAAACCGTGAGCCGGGCGTCGGGCACGGCGACGTACTGGACGGCATAGGTGGCAAGCCATGCCCGGTAGCTCGCCTGCGTCGGCGGGTCGTCGAAGAAGACGTCATCGTTGAGTTTCGTGTCGACCTGGCGAAGCCAGCCGCGCGCCATCGGGACGTGTTTGGCCAGCAGCGCGGAGTCCCAGTGCCCGTTCATTTCGGGTACCTCGACGCGTCCGGTCAGCGCGCCGCGCTCGTGTATCGCCGCGACGAGAGGGCGGTAGTAGGACTCGTGCGTCGCGGGCACACCGGCGAGCCTGAACAGGTCGAGGGTGGCCGGCGGCTGCACCAGAAAGGCAACGATGACTGCCGCGGCGGCGACCGGCACGCGCCACTCGGCGAACGCAGCGACAATGGGGATGGCGAACAGCAGGCCGAGACGTTCGGCGTTGCTTCCGACCGGCGACGACACAGCCCAGGACACGACCACGATCGCGAGATCTATCGCGGCGCCAAGGCGAATCAGGTTATGCCGTCGCGGCAACAGGGCTATGACGAGCAGCGAGGCGAGGATGGCGCGGATGAAGCTCTCGCGCGGAAACCCCATCGTCGCCCCGTCGGCGAACACGATCGAGACGATCGCGGTCCCCGCGGCACTGCCCGCGGCGAGCAGGACCATATCGGCCACCCGCCGTCGGGCCAGCCCGGTCAGCGCGTAAACCCACAGACCGAGCGTCGCGACGGGACTCGCGGCTCCGGCCAGGAACGCCAGGACGACCGAGACCGCTCGGCGTTCGGAAAGCAGCGCTAACGCAGCAGCGAGCGCGCATACCAGACCGCACTGGTAGGTGATGCGCCCGACCGCGACATTCGCCACCTGGCAGATCGCCAGGGCTATACCGCCCCACAGCGGACGCGCCGGTGCGGCGCGCTGCATCAGTCGCGTGCCGAGCCACGTTCCGGCGACAACCATCAGCGCCGCGAGCACCCGGGTGCCGACCAGCCCGGCCAACCACGGCGCCCACAAGGAGTAGCCGAATTGCAGGGTCCCGCCGAACCAGCGCAGATCCACCGGCGTCAGCGGATGCGCGTGCGCGAAGTCAGCGCGCGCGAGTTGCGCGGCGGTGTCTTGCCCGGTCAACGGAGCAAGCAGGTAGCCGATCGCGAGGACGGCCGCTACGGCGCTCGCAATGAGTGGGGGGCGCCGGTCGTCGGGGGAGGGGGGTGCGTCGTCCTGGTCGGACCGAGCACGCAATGCGCCCTGCCGGAGGATAGCGGTCACGCCCACGGCTCGGAGTCTTTCATCCACAGGGCCGGTCTTCGTCCACAACCTCGCGGAATCCGGCCCGCGCGGCGGTCGGCATTCCTACCGTCGTCGACGTGTACGAACGTCGGTCACCCAGCAGGGGCGAGCGGGCCAGGGTCGCGCGCCGGGTCCGGGCCCTGCTCGATACGCACGTGGCGCCGCCCGCGCAGCAGCCAGCCGCCGGCGAGGGCCTAGACCCGCTGGTGCGCGAGATGTGGCCGCTTGCGGGCGACCGCGTCGACATCGCGACGGCCGCGCCGCCCAGCGCCCCGCATCGGCACCGTCCCGGCGATGGCGGTTCGGCGGCCCGTTTGCCTTCCCGGCTCTCCGATTGGCTGCAGCGGCGTGGCGTGCAGTTCAATCCCGGCCGACGCGGCGCGGCAGCGATGGGCGCCGCGGTCCTGATCGCCGCGATTCTCGTCGGCTGGTGGGTCTTCGCCGCGCGCCCGCATTCGGTCGCCATCTCGCCGTCTGCCCCGGACGGGCGCTCCGTTTCGGCGGTGCCGATGGCGCCGCCACCACCAGGCTCGACGTCGCCGCCGGCCGGCCCCGGGTCCAGCTCGCCACAGGTCGTCGTCGACGTCGTGGGAAAGGTCCGTCATCCCGGCGTGTACCGACTGCCACTCGGTTCCCGGGTCGGTGACGTGCTCCGCGCGGCCGGTGGTGCTCTGCACGGGGTCGATCTGACCTCGCTGAACCTGGCGCGCAAGGTCGCAGACGGAGAGCAGATCGCCGTCGGCGTGCCGGCCGCATCCGCGGGTGGGACCACGCCGACCGGATCGAGCAGTCCGGGCGGTCAACCCGCCGGGCCGGTCGACCTCAACACCGCGGGCGCGGAGCAGCTCGACGCGCTGCCGGGAGTGGGGCCGGTACTGGCGCAACGCATCGTCGACTGGCGCACGGCGCACGGCCGTTTCGATTCGATCGATCAGTTGCGTGAGGTTTCCGGTATTGGGCCGAGCAAGTTCGACGACATCCGGGCGCTGGTGATTGTGTGAGTGGTCCGTCGCCGGCCACCAACCGGTCGCCGGCGGCCAGCTACGGGCCACCCGCATTGCCCGAGCAGATCCTCGACGTCAGGCTCGCGATCGGTGCCGTCGCCGGATGGCTCGCGGTGATGCTGAGCCTGCAGGCCTCGCCGACCCGGGTCCTGCTGGTGGCCCTGATCGCAGCTGTTGCCGGGCTCGTGTTGCTGGCCGGCGCTGCGCGGGGCGTCACGGTCATCGCAGCCGCCGCCCTGGCCTGCTTCTGCGTTGCCCTCGTGCTGCTGCCACTCGCCGCCCGACTGGCCCGCGCCCGCGATTCACCGCTCGCCGTATTGGCTCGAGACCGCCTTGCGGTCAGCGCTGATCTGACGGTGACGTCGGATCCGCGGCTGCTCGCGGCCAAGGGCCCGGCCGGAGCACCGCGGGTGGCTGTCGACGCCCGGATCAGCTCACTCACCGTCTCCGGCAGACGAGTGCGGGCCGGCGGTGACGTGCTGGTGCTGGCGCCAGCGGCCGGTTGGCGCGATGTGCTGCCGGGGCAACGGGTGCGTGTCGATGCCCGCCTGCAGCCGCCACTCGGCGGCGACTTGCTGACTGCGACGCTGTCTGCGCAATCGGCGCCGGTTCTGGTCGGTGAGCCCCCGTGGTGGCAGCGTGGCGCCGGCACAGTCCGGTCATCGTTGCGCGAAGCATCGTCCGGCCTGCCCGCGCAGCCGCGGGGCCTGCTGCCTGGCCTGATCGACGGCGATACGAGCGGGCTCGACCCGGTCTTGTCCGAACGGTTTCGCATCGCTGGACTCACCCACCTGGTCGCGGTCAGCGGTACCAATTGCGCCATCGTCGTCGGTGCGGTGCTGCTGGCGCTCAGACGCTTCGGCGCCGGACCCGCAATGTGCGCTGCGGCGTGCCTGGTCGTACTCGCGGCCTTCGTGGTCGTCGCTCGGCCCTCACCGAGTGTGTTGCGAGCCGCCGTGATGGCTGCGATCGCCCTCGTCGCGCTCGCCGCCGGGCGGCGCAGCGACGGCGTGCCGATGCTGTCCGCGGCCGTGTTGGGCTTGCTGCTCTGGCGACCGCAGCTGGCCGTCGATGCCGGCTTTGCCATGTCGGTGCTTGCGACGGCGGCGTTGCTGCTGATCGCGCCCGGATGGGCCGAGGCACTGCGCAAGCGCCGGGTACCGCCGTTGCTCGCCGAGTCGCTGGCCGTGGCAGCCGCGGCGCACGTGGTCACCGCGCCGGTGGTGGCCGCGATCTCCGGCCGGGTGAGCATCGTCGCGATTCCAGCGAACGTGCTCGCCGAGCCGGTCGTCGCCGTGACCACGGTGCTCGGCTTCTGCGCGGCGATCACCGCACCGGTCTCGATGGGGCTCGGCGCGTTGCTCGCACAGCTTGCGGGGTGGCCCTGCCGGTGGCTGGTGATGGTCGCCGAGTTCTTTGGCAGCAAGCACGGCGCGACGCTGCCGTGGCCAGGCGGCGCGATGGGCGGGCTCGCGTTGCTGGCCGCGACGTTGATCCTGCTCTGGTTCGCGCGGCGATCCGGGCCGCGCCGCGTGCTGATGGCCATCGCGCTGGTGGCCGCCGTGCTGCAGTTCCCGGTACGGGCGGCAGTCTCCGGCTGGCCGGCACCAGGCTGGGTGTTCGTCGCATGTGACGTCGGCCAGGGCGACGCGCTGGTGTTACCGGCTGGCACCGCCAGTGCCATGGTCATCGATACCGGGCCCGACCCGGTCGCCGTCGACCGCTGTCTCGCCGACCTCGGCGTCCGCAATGTGCCGTTGCTCTTGCTCAGCCATTTCCATCTCGACCACGTCGGTGGCATCGAGGGCGTCTTCCACGGCCGGCACGTCGGACGCGTCATCGTCGGCCCGCTGCCGGACCCGGTTTCTGGCGTCGAGCTCGTCCGTGACGTTCTGGCCAAGCATCGGCTCAGCACCGTGACCGCGGCGGTCGGCACTTCGTTCGATGTCGGCGGGGTCCACGTCGAGGTGCTTGCTCCTGCAGTCGCGCTGCGCGGCACCCGCTCCGATCCGAACAACTCCTCGGTGATCGTGCGGGCAACGGTGCGAGGTATCCGCATACTTCTGCCGGGCGACGCCGAGATCGAGGCACAGCAGTCGGTGCTGGCAGCGGGTATCGACGTCAGCGCCGACGTACTGAAGGTGCCGCATCACGGCAGCGCGTACTCCGACCCACGCTTTCTGGCCGCCGTGCATGCGCGGCTGGCGGTCATCTCGGTCGGTTTGCACAACGACTACGGCCACCCGTCGCCGCTGCTTCTGGCCGAGCTGGGCAGGCTCGGCGTACCCGTCCGCCGTACAGATCACGACGGTGACGTTGCGGTCGTCGCCACGCCGGCGGGTCGCCTCGGCGCCGTGCTGCACGGAACGAGGTCGAGCACGGTGGGCGCCCTGGGCGTGGGGGGCGGCGCGATGATCGGCACGTCGGATCGGCGTGCCACGATGTGCTCGTGGCAACCCGCGTCTCCGCCGGCTTCGATATCGACGACGACCTTCCTCCGGTCGTCCTGCTCGTGGGTGACGAGGAATACCTCGCGACCCGCGCCATCGAGCAGATCTCCGCCGCGGCGCGTCGTGCCGACCCGTCCGCCGACATCCTGGAACGGGTCGGTGGTGAGGTCGAGGCGGCCGATCTGCGCGAAATGGCCAGCCCGTCGTTGTTCGGCGGTCGACGAGTGATCGTCATTGTCGCGGCCCAGGATCTACGGGTCGCAGTCATCGACTCGGTCACGTCGTTGCTCAGCCATCCGCTCGACGACATCAGCATCGTGCTGCAGCACGCAGGCGGGGCCAAAGGCAAGGCGTTGCTGGCTGCCGCACGCAAGGCCGGTGCCCGCGAGGTTTCCTGCATGCGGCTGACCCGCCACGACGAACGCCTGGACTTCCTGAGAGGCGAGGTCCGCCGGGCCGGCGGCTCGATAACTCCCGACGCGGCCTCGTTGCTGCTCGACGCTGTGGGCAGCGATCTGCGCGTGCTCGCCACGACTGCCGCACAGCTCGTCGGTGATTCGGGTGGACGGATCGACGCCGCCGTCGTGGCCGAATATCACCGTGGCCGGGCCGAGGTCACCGGCTTCGCGGTATCCGACCGGGCGATGGTCGGCGATGCGAGAGGAGCACTTGAGACGCTGCGCTGGGCGCTGTCGATCGGCGTTCCCCACGTGGTTATCGCCGACGCGCTCGCCGACGGGGTGCGCTCGATCGCCCGGCTCACCGCCGCGGGACGCGGAAATCCGTACGAACTTGCCCAGCAGCTCGGCATGCCGCCGTGGAAGGTCAAGCGTGCCCAGGGACAGGCGCGGGGCTGGACCGAGCCAGGCCTTCGGCGGGCGCTCGGCGTAGTGGCCGACCTGAACGCCGACGTAAAGGGTGTCGCTGCAGATCCCGGCTATGCGATCGAGCGTGCCATCGGCCAGTTGAGTGCTGCCCGAGCCATGTGAGCCAGCGCTCGTCCGGGCCGTGCGAGCCAGTGCTGCCCGAGCTATGTGAGCCAGCGCTCGTCCGGGCCGTGCGAGCCAGTGCTGCCCGAGCCATGTGAGCCAGCGCTCGTCCGGGCCGTGTAAGCCAGCGCTCGTCCGGGCCGTCGTGCCAGGGGCGGCGGCGGCATTTGGCGTTTCATGATCAACAGTGCGATGAGGTCGACAATCGATGCCCAGTCGGCACCGGCGCCCCAGCAGGTGGGCAGTTGTGCCGCCGGGTGGGCACTTACAAGTGCCCACCCGGCGCATAAGTGCCCACCTGCGGTGAGGCGCAACACACCACGTTGCTTGCGGTGGGCCGATGAGATCGTCAGAGAGCGTTGGCGCGCCGCGCCATCGCCGACTTCTTGTTCGCTGCCTGGTTGGCGTGGATGACGCCCTTGCTCGCGGCCTTGTCGAGCTGCCGCGATGCGGTGGTCAGCGCCGTCAGCGCGGCGTCACGGTCACCCGAGTCGGCCGCCTCACGGAAGCGGCGCACAGCAGTCTTGACAGCTGACTTGACGCTCTTGTTGCGCAGCCGGGCCGACTCGTTGGTCCGGATCCGCTTGATCTGGGACTTGATGTTCGCCACGAAGGAAGCCTCGAGTTCTCGGATGGTCTAGACGAGCTGCCTGCGACGCACCGGCGCTGGCGAGGAAAGCCAACGTGCCTGGGACATGCGGACAACCGCATCAGGCTACCAGCGCGCAAACGCGCAGCCAAAATGCCCCATTGTCGGCAAGCCGGTGGCCTCGGACGTCAGCCGCCCGCGCACGTCCTGATCAGGTCCCGCGAATCGTGACCAGCTCGAACTTCGTGTACAGGTACGTGCGCACCCCGTCGTCGTCGCTGACCAGCTCCGTGACGGCAAGATCGTCGGACTCGTCGGTCGATACCGCGAATGCAACGCCGTCGGAGAAGTCGACGTTGGAGTCGACCGGAGCGATGTCGGTGAGCTGCACGACCACGTAGCGGCCAGACAGTGACTCGACGAGGGTGCGGACCTCGGCTGACGCGCCCTCGAGTGCCGCCGGTGAGGGATAGACGCCGAGTACCTCCTGCCAGTCGTCGTCCCCGCCGGGAGAGGTGTTGATCAGGTCGCCTGCCCGCAGCATCGCGGCGGGCACGCGGTACTCGACGACAGCACGTGGGTCAGTCATGCTGATTCGTGCCTCCCGATCCGGGACATCGGGGCGGGGCATCCGGGGTCGGCAGGCATCGCCGATCGCGCCGCGCCGAATTCAACTGGCTCGCTGCACTCGCTCATGCGCTCATCCTCTCCGACGCCTGAGCGATGGTCACATCGGGGCGGGCCTCGAGGCGATGCTCGACGAGCAACGTCAGACCAAGGACCGCAGTGACGACGGCAAGTTCGGCTGCTGCCGAGCCGTAGCGGCCCACCGGAACCGCACTCAGGCAGACGGCGGCGCCGAGCGCGCGTGGCCCGGGCAGCGCGAAGTGCAGGGCCAACCGGAAGCCGGCCGAGCCCGCGGCGAACAGACCGGCGCCGCACGCGATGAGCCACGCGCTCGCCACCGACGTCGCGCCGAACAGGTCATCGACCGACAGCCGGGTGCCCGCGGCAAGCAGCAGGATGCCGAAGATCATCACGAGGTGGGCGAAGAAGTAGCCGGTGATCGCCCAGATCGGCCTGCGGTCGGCGGGTGCGGCGTCCATGGCCGCGACGGCACGGTCGTCGTCTGCTGCGAAGTACATCCACCACATCGCGGCCGCGGCGGCCAGTCCCGCGAGAACGCCGATCGTGAGGCGAGGTGCGACGTGCTCGTGCTGGCTGGCGAGGGCCACGCTCACCAGCGACTCGCCGAGAACGATGAGAATGACCAGGCCGTGCCGTTCGCCGAAATGCGCGGTGTTGATCGTGAAGTTCTGCCCGACCCGAATGACGATCGGTGTCAGCCATTGCACCACGACCGCGGTTGACCAGAGGATCCAGTCCACGGTGCCGTGCGCCCACGCGGCGGCGAGGATGAGCCCCGCGCTGAGCAGATTCCAGGGGAGGAACCGGATCACCGGGCCGACCGCGGCGCCGCCGACGAAGACGAGGAAGCCGCCCGCGTGCACGAGCACGACGACGAGGTAGGCCAGGCCGAACGCCAACCCGCTACTACCGAAGGCAGTCGGGACGGCAAGCGAACACACGAAGAACGCTGCCATCGCACCGAGCAGCACGCTGCGGCGCGCGAGGCTGTCCGGGTCGTTCGAGTTCGTCAGCCACGCGAAGCCGCCGTACATCCAGAAGATGATCGACAGCGTGATCGCGGCACGCGCAACCCCGGCGCCGTTCGGTGATTCGACGACGATCGCCGCCACCTCGGTGATCGTGAACACGAACACGAGGTCGAAGAAGAGCTCTACCGTCGAGACCCTCGCCGGCACGCCGAAGGTCGCGATCATGGGTCGGCCCCCGGGTCGAGGCACCGGAAAGCCACGGGGGTCACGGGCATGATGCGCGCTCACCGGCACATCTTCGCGGCAAATGCCGTCACCGTGCATGCGACGATGGAGCGCGTTCCCCGTCCGTCAAGTGAAAGCCGCCAGTGACCGAGAGCATCACAAGCCGTACCGATCCGGCCCTCATCCGCAATTTCTGCATCATTGCCCACATTGACCACGGCAAGTCGACACTCGCTGACCGGCTGCTGCAGTTGACGGGGGTCGTGGAGGGCCGGCAGATGCGCGCGCAGTATCTGGACCGGATGGACATCGAGCGCGAGCGCGGCATCACGATCAAGGCGCAGAGCATCCGGATGCCCTGGAAGTCACGGGTCACCGGCGTCGACCACGTGCTGCACATGATTGACACGCCGGGCCACGTCGACTTCACCTATGAGGTCAGCCGAAGCCTCGCCGCCTGCGAAGGCGCTGTGCTGCTCGTCGACGCCGCACAGGGCATCGAGGCGCAGACGCTCGCCAACCTCTATCTCGCGCTGGAGAACGACCTGCGCATCATCCCGGTGCTCAACAAGATCGACCTGCCGGCCGCGCAGCCGGACGTCTACGCGGCCGAGATCTCCCACATCATCGGCTGCGATGCCGACGACGTCCTGCGTGTCAGTGCGAAGACCGGCGAGGGTGTTGCGGAACTGCTCGAGGTGATCTGCCGCGAGGTTCCCGCTCCGGTGGGCGATGCCGAAGCCGCGCCACGCGCGATGATCTTCGACTCGGTCTATGACATCTACCGCGGCGTGATCACCTACATCCGCGTCATCGACGGGCATTTCTCGCCGCGCGAGCGCATCAAGATGATGTCGACCGGCGCCACCCACGAACTGCTCGAGATCGGCGTCATCTCCCCGGAGCCGGTGCCGACGAACGGCCTCGGCGTCGGCGAGGTCGGCTACCTGATCACGGGCGTCAAGGACGTGCGCCAGTCACGTGTTGGCGACACGATCACCGATGCGGCCAAGCCGGCGAAGGAATCTCTCGGCGGCTACCGCGATCCGCGTCCGATGGTCTACTCCGGCCTGTACCCGATGGACGGCTCGGACTACCCGCTGCTGCGCGACGCCCTGGACCGGTTGCGCCTCAACGACGCCGCGCTGGCCTACGAGCCCGAAACGAGTGCGGCGCTGGGATTCGGCTTCCGATGCGGTTTCCTCGGCCTGCTGCATTTGGAAATAACTCGGGATCGCCTCGAAAGAGAGTTCGATCTCGACCTGATCTCGACGGCGCCCAACGTCGTGTACCGCGTCGTGCTCGAGGACGGTGCCGAGCACGTCGTGACGAACCCGTCGGACTGGCCGACCGGGAAGAAGATCGCCGACGTCTACGAGCCCGTCGTCAGCGCCATGATCATCGCGCCGAGTGAATACATCGGCGCGGTCATGGAGCTTTGCCAGTCGCGGCGCGGAACGCTCGGCGGCATGGACTACCTGTCCGAGACGCGGGTCGAGTTGCGTTACTCCCTGCCGCTCGCCGAGATCATCTTCGACTTCTTCGACGCGTTGAAGTCCCGTACCCGGGGGTATGCCTCCCTCGACTACGAGGCGGCCGGCGAGCAGGCGGCGGACCTGGTGAAGGTCGACATCCTCCTGCAGGGCGAGACGGTCGACGCCTTCAGCGCGATCGTCCACAAGGACAAGGCTTACGGGTACGGCACGACGATGACTGCCAAGCTTCGCGAGCTCATCCCGCGCCAGCAGTTCGAGGTGCCGATCCAGGCCGCGGTCGGGGCGCGGATCATCGCTCGCGAGAACATCCGTGCCATCCGCAAGGACGTCCTCGCAAAGTGCTACGGCGGCGACATCACCCGCAAGCGCAAGCTGCTCGAGAAGCAGAAGGAGGGCAAGAAGCGGATGAAGATGGTCGGACGCGTCGAGGTGCCGCAGGAAGCCTTCATCGCCGCGCTCTCCACCGGCGGGGCGGAGACCACCAAGAAGTGACGCGCGCGGCCGCTCGGACCCGCCGCGGTGACCCGGATTGTGGCGCATTAGCCCGAATACAAAAGGGTAAAGCTTCCCGATCGGGCTCCTTGCACGATATGAATGAGCGATGACCGAGGGCGAGACCGGGCTCATCCTGCGCATTCCAGAGGCGGAACCCGTGGTCGGCAAGTGGCGTTCGCAGCATGACTCGTCGGCGCCACTGGGGGTCCCGACGCACGTCACCGTGCTCTATCCCTGGATTCCGATCGATGAGCTGACCGCTGAGGACCGCCTTGCGGTAGCGGGCATCGTGGCCGCGATGGAGCCGCTCGAGATCACCTTCGCCGCGCTCAGGCGTTTCCCGGACGTATTGTGGCTCGACCCTCAGCCGGCCGCGCCGATCCTGGCGCTGACCCAGGCCGTCGCGAGGCGGTGGCCGGCGTACCCGCCCTACGGCGGCGACTACGGCAACCAGCCCACACCGCACCTCACGATCTCCGACACCACCGATCCCGACGAACTCGGCCACATCGTCTCCGACGTCGAGCAGGCCCTGCCGTTGCGATCGTGGGTCGCCGAGCTGAGCCTGCTGGTGCGCCGGGCCGACTGCTGGGAGCTCGAGCAGACGTTTCCGTTCGCCTCGGTGAGATCAGCCCACCCCGAGCGGCGCATGCGCCACGTCGCCGGAACCGCCGACCAGAATGGTGGCCAGCGCGTCGACGGTCGCTCCGATGGGGCGGTAGCCGGCCGTGACCTCGGCCTGGATCCTTCGCAATAGCGGTTTGGGCACGCGGGTTGCCAGTGTGCAGTGGGCAATCCACTGTGCCGGGTCACTCCGCTCGCCGAATGCCCGCGGCCAACCGGCCCCTTGCAACGCGGCGTCGACGTCGCGCTGCAGCCGCAGCAGATCCGGTGACGGTGCCGGCCCGAGCCAGACCACGCCGGCCCGTCCGAAGCGTCCGACCTCGACCAGCCGGAGCGAGACGGGCCGATGCGAAGCGGCGACCCCGCGCGCCACCTCGAACACCCGCGGCAGCTCCGCCCGCTCGACTCGAGCCGCGCCGAGACTGAAGTGGGGGCGATGCGGCGGGTGGTCCGGCAGGCGCACGCCCGCTGACCGGACGTGCTCACGTACCGCCAGGATCGCGTCGTCGGTCGCCGGATCGAAGCCCGCGCACACCACGGCGGTGACCCGCCGGGGTGCCTTGTCCGCCTTCGACATCGCGGCTAGTGTCCCGCGCCAGAAATTCAGACGGTAATTCCGGCGCCCAGCTGCACGCTCGCCGCGTTGTCCTCGTCGCCGATACAACCCCGGTATCGGCTCCTCGTCCGCCTTGCGAGCGCACACCTGGATCACCGGACTTACTCGCCCAATTTCTGGCGCGGGACACTAGATCTCGAAGACGATCTTCCCGATCAGTTCGCCGGATTCCATCGCGGCGAACCCGTCGGCCGCCGAGGCGAGAGGCAATGTGCGGTCGATGTGCGGTCGAACGCCGGTGTTGCGCAGGAACGTCAGCAGGTCGCCCAGGTCGGTCCGGGTACCCATCGTCGAACCCACGACCGACAGTTGCAGGAAGAAGATGCGGTTCAGCTCGGCCGCCGGATTCGGGCCGGACGTCGCGCCGGAGATGACGACGCGCCCGCCCGGCCGCAACGATTTCAGCGAGTGCGACCAGGTGGCGGCGCCTACCGTCTCGATGACCGCATCGACTCTCTCCGGCAAGCGCGCTCCGGACGCGAATGCCTCGTGCGCGCCCAGCCGCAGGGCCGCCGCCTGCTTCGCCTCGGTACGCGCGGTGGCCCACACGCGATAGCCCGCCGCCCGGGCCATCGCAATGCACGCCGTGGCGACACCGCCTGATGCGCCCTGGACCAGCACGGTGCGGCCCGGCTGCAGCCCGGAGTTGACGAACAGCATCCGGTACGCGGTCAGCCACGCGGTGGGCAGACAGGCAGCTTCGGCGAAAGACAGGTCGGCCGGTTTCGGTACGACGTTGCGCTTCGGTACGACGACACGCTCGGCCATCGTGCCCTGGTGCTTCTCGGAGAGCAGCGACCGTTTCGGGTCGAGCGTCTCGTCGCCGTCCCATCCCGCGCTCGAGATCACCGAGTGAACGACGACCTCGTCGCCGCTCGAGGTGTCGATACCCGCGGCGTCGCAGCCGAGGATCATCGGGAATGCCTCGGCGCTGATGCCCAGACCGCGAAGCGTCCACAGATCGTGGTGATTCAGGCTGGCCGCCTTGACCTCGACGGTGGTGAAGCCGTCCGGTGCCACCGGGTCGGGGCGCTCACCGACGACGAGCGAGGCGAGCGGGTCTTCGGAATTGGGCGATGAGGCATAGACAGCGCGCACGCCCCGACCCTAATCGGGGCCGATCGTGCAACTTCTTGCGGTGTCAGACCGCAGAGAGTTGCACGATCCGGGGGCTTACGTGGTCCGCGCCGCCGGTGCGGACGCGAGCGTCGCCTCGATCGCTGCGACAAGCTCGCGTGCGGACGCGGCCGTCAGCTCGACCGCGACGCGGGCGGACGGCCCGCGAGAGGGGTCGGCGAAGTCGATGTTGAGGGTGTGCTCGGCCAGAGCGTGGACGGGGTGGTCGAAGTACACCGTGGCAACGGTCAGCCGGAACCAACCGGCCGAGCCCTTGCCACTGCCCGCGATCGAGATCGTCTCGGTGAGGTAGGTGCACATGGCGGGTTGCTCCTTACGCGAGGTGGCGGCCGTAGAAGTCGGTGATCTTCTCCCAGCCGTCGATGGCGGCTTCGACCCGATAGGCCGGCCGGTCGACCGCGAAGAACGCGTGCCCGGCGCCTTCGTAGCTGTGGAACTCGAATTCCTTGCCGTGCTCGGTGAGGATCTCGCCGAGCCGCTTGACCTGATCGGGCGAGGGCCGCTGATCCTCGACGCCGAACAGGCCGAGCAGCGGGCAGCCGAGCGCGGGCAGCTTGTCCTCGATGCCGGTCATCGTCACCGGAAAGCCCTCCGGCGAGCCCCCGATGACGAACGCGCCGTAGCAATCGACCGCGGCGTCCAGCGGCAGGCTGCACGCCGCGAGCACCGACTGCCTCCCCCCGGAACAGAAGCCGATCACACCGACCTTGCCGTTCGACTCGGACAACCCGCGCAGATGCGTTGCCGCGGCGGAAACGTCGCCCAGGAGCCGCTCGTCCGGAACGCCGCCGCGCGCTCGAGCCGTGGCCGCCGCGTCGTCCGGATCGGCGCCCGGTGCCTCACGCGAGTACAGGTTGGGGCAGATCGCGTCGTAGCCCATCTCGGCGAAGCGCCGCGTGATCTCCTTGCTCGCTCGGTCGTAGCCGGGCATGTGATGGATGACGACGACGCCACCGCGGTTGGCCGGGCCCTCGAGGGGCTGGGCGAAGTAGGCCTCGATGCTGTCGCCGCCATGACCGGGAATGGTGATCGATTGAGCAGTCAATGAACTCATGGCAGCTATCGAAGCACCCGTCCAAATAGAGTGACCATTCGTGTCCCGCCGCCGATTGCGCCGCCTGCGCCGCCCGCAGGTCGCCCTTGTCGTGCTCGTCGCGGCGCTCGCGATCGGCTACGCGATCAACGCGGTGCGCGGAGAGCATCACACCGGGTTGCAGCGCGGCACCGTCGCGCTCTCGGCGCTGCCGGTACAGGCGGCCGACACCGTGCACCTGATCCAGCGTGGCGGCCCGTACCCGTACCGCCAGGACGGTGTCGTCTTCGAGAACGCCGAGCACCGGCTGCCCAGGGAACCTTCCGGCTACTACCACGAGTACACGGTGACCACGCCGGGTTCGCCCGACCGGGGAGCGCGGCGCATCATCGTGGGCAGGAACGGTGAGTTCTACTACACCGCCGACCACTACGAGACGTTCAAACGGGTGGACGTGAGCCGGTGAGCCGTCTGCGAATCCCCGTGCGCCGCGATCTTGTGCAGACTCGCCGGTGCCGGCCGGCGCGTCTGCACAAGACCGCGAACGGGGAGCGGTGGCGATGAGCGCGCACCAGCCCGGGCTGCACCGGTCCAGCACCGCGGACGTGCCAGGCGCACGGCGCGTCGAGCAGGCCACGGCCAAGGCTGACGTCATCCGCGCCATCTACCGGGCCGTCCAGGCGCCGGACTGGGCCGCGCCCAACCTCGACGGGCTCGCCGATGTGCTGCGGGATCTGTCCTGGCTGCCGGACGGGCCGGTGGTGCTGGTGTGGCAGGTGCCGGGCGACGCCGCAGAACGGGTCGTCGACGTCGTGGCGAGGGTGGCCGCCGACTCTGCGGACGCCGACCATCCGCTGACGGTGTACCTCGTCGATCGCTGACCGGGCTCGATCCGTGAGCCGGAGCCGGATCGATCGGTGCGGCTCGTCGGGCGGGTCGCTGTGGCATGGTTCGTGCCGCGCCATGAACACTGGTCGGGTGCCTCCTGCCCTGCCCACCGGCCAGCCCGCGCCCCGCGACGGACGACTTCCGCCCGAGGCGCTGGACGAACTGCGCGACCGGCCGTTCGGCGTGTACGTACACGTGCCGTTCTGCCAGACCCGCTGCGGCTACTGCGACTTCAACACCTACACCGCCTCCGAACTCGGGCCGAGTGTCAGCCGGGGCAGCTATGCCGACACGCTGCTGATGGAGCTGCGCCTGGCCCGCGACGTGCTGCGCCGCGACGTCGCGCCCGTGTCGACGGTGTTCTTCGGCGGCGGGACGCCGACCCTGCTGCCGGCCGAGCATCTCGGTCTCATCGTCCGCGAGATCGCCGACCTGTTCGGCATCGCGCCCGACGCCGAGATCACCACGGAGGCGAATCCTGAGTCGGTGACCCCGGCCTACTTCGCCAAGCTGCGTGCGGCGGGCTTCACCAGGGTCTCCATCGGCATGCAATCGGCAGTGCCGCACGTGCTCGACGTGCTCGATCGCCGCCACAGTCCGGGGCGCCCGGAGCAGGCCGTCGCGGAGGCACGCGCCGCAGGCATCGAGCACGTGAACCTCGACCTGATCTATGGGGCGCCGCACGAGACGGAGGCCGACTGGCAGGCTTCGCTCGACACCGCCATCAGCGCCAAGCCCGATCACATCAGCGCGTACTCGCTCGTTGTCGAGCAGGGCACCGCCCTGGCCCGCCAGGTGGCCCAGGGCGTGGTGCCTGCACCGGATGACGACCTGCTGGCCGATCGCTACGCGCAGGCCGACGAGACCCTGCGCCGGGCGGGCTTTCAGTGGTACGAGGTGTCGAACTGGGCCAAGACGGCTGCCGGGCGCTGCCGGCACAACGAGCTGTACTGGCGCAACGCCAACTGGTGGGGCGCCGGACCTGGCGCGCACAGCCACGTCGGCGGCGTTCGCTGGTGGAACGTCAAGCACCCGGTGCGCTACAACACCTTGCTGGAGTCGGGCGCGAGCCCGGCAGCCGGCCGCGAGACGCTCGACTCCGGCGCGCGCCAGACCGAACGGATCATGCTGGGAATCCGGCTGCGGGAAGGGCTTTCCATGCTCGACGTGCCGCGAAAGTCCCACGAGAAGGTGCCTGCGCTGGTGACGTGGGGGCTGGCCGACCAGGCGGCCTTCCAGGCCGGCCGGGTCGTGCTGACCCGCCGCGGGCGGCTGCTCGCCGACGCCGTCGTGCGCGACCTGCTCGCCTGAGCGTGGTCAGCCGGGTGGGCGACCCGGGGCCACCGCGCCGAGCCGGCCGAGTTCGTCCAGATCGAGCACGCGCACGTGCAGGACGTTGCGCTGCTGGAGGGCGGCGCGAAGCGCACGGTGCAGGCCGTCTTCGAGATAGATGTCGCCGCGCCAGTGCACCGCGTGCGGGAAGAGGTCGCCGAAGAAGGTGGAGTCCTCATCGAGTAGTTTGTCCAGCGCGAGTTCGCGTTTGGTGGTGACGAGCTCGTCGAGCCGGACCGAACGCGGTGGGACGTTCGCCCAATCGCGGGTCGACATGCCGTGATCGGGGTACGGACGCCCGTCGCGTACCGCCTTGAAGATCACTGTTCCCGCTTCCGGAGAGCTTTCGCGACAATCTGGTCCGCCTGGCAGCGTAGCGTGCGGCCGTTTGGGCGCGACTCGCGCGACCGGTCAGGGGCCGGCGCGACCGGGCCGGGCGCGTTCGGTGACTGCGGATGCACGCCCACGTACCCGGCATCGGGTGGCTCGCGGCTCTAAGCTGCAAGGAGAACGGGAGTGAGAGTGAGCGCCAAGTGAATGTCGACGAACGCAAGCTCGAGGTGTTGCGCGCCATCGTCGAGGACTTCATTGCGACGAACGAGCCGGTGGGCAGCAAGGCGCTCGTGGATCGGCACAACCTCGGCGTCTCGCCCGCGACCATTCGCAACGACATGGCCGCGCTCGAGGACGAGGGCCTGATCGCCCAGCCGCACACGAGTGCCGGACGGGTGCCCACCGACGCCGGGTATCGCATATTCGTCGACCAGCTCACCTCGCTCAAGCCGTTGTCGACCGCCGAGCGCCGCGCGATCGAGACGTTCCTCGACAACGCCGTCGATCTCGACGACGTCCTGCACCGGGCGGTACGCAGCCTCGCCCAGCTGACCCGAAACGTCGCCGTGGTGCAGTACCCGTCGCTGTCGCGCAGCCGGGTGCGACACCTCGAGATCGTGGCTCTCAACGCGTCGCGGCTGATGCTGGTGTTGATCACCGACACCGGACGCGTCGAGCAGCGGGTGGTCGAACTGCCGGCCGCGGTCACCGACGAGGCGGTCGCCGACCTTCGCGCGACACTGAACACCAGGTTGCGCGACCGGCAGTTGGCCGAGGCGCCGCAGATCGTCAGCGACCTTCCGACGGTCGTCGCACCGGAGCTGCGCGGGCTGGTGGTCACGCTGAGCTCAGTGCTGCTCGAGACCCTGGTCGAGAGACACAGCGACCGCATCGTGCTCGGCGGAACGGCGAATCTGACCGAGTACGCGCTCGACTTCCCGGCGATCCGCCCGGTGCTCGAGGCCCTCGAGGAGCAGGTCGTGCTGCTGCGGCTGCTCGACCAATCCGTCACCTCGAGCCAGATCGTGGTCCGCATCGGCAACGAGAACGCGCACGAGGGCCTGCAGTCGACCTCGGTCGTCACCACCGGCTACGGCATCGGCGGCTCGGCGCTGGGCGCCGTCGGGGTGCTCGGCCCGCGCCGCATGGACTACGCCCACACCATGGCCCGGGTAGCTGCCGTCGCCCGCTACGTGGGCGAGCTGATCGCCGACCGTTAGGTACCCGCCGAAACTCCGTACACTTGGCTGGCACTCGATAACCGAGATTGCCAGACGTCATGATCATAGAGGGACATGCCCGTGGCTGAGACCGTCCGCGACTACTACGCGCTACTCGGCGTCCGCCGGGACGCGACGGGCGAGGAGATAAAGCGGGCCTACCGAAAGCTGGCCCGCGAGCTGCACCCCGACGTCAACCCCGACCCGGCCGAGCAGGAGCGGTTCAAGGAGGTCACCGCCGCCTACGAGGTCCTCTCCGATCCGGAGAAGCGGCGAATTGTCGACCTCGGCGGCGACCCGCTCTCCTCCGGCGGCGGTCAGGGCACGGCCGGCAATCCGTTCGCCGGGTTCGGCGGGTTCGGCGACGTATTCGAGGCGTTCTTCGGCAACACCGGGGCCGGTGGCCATGGCCCGCGCAGCCGGGTTCGGCCCGGCGCCGACGCATTGCTGCGCATGGACCTCACCCTCGTCGAGGCCGCGTTCGGCGTCCGGCGCGACATCAGCGTCGAGACCGCCGTGGTGTGCCAGACCTGTCAGGGCAACGGCTGCGCGCCGGGTACCTCGCCGCGCACCTGCCAGACGTGTAACGGCGCCGGTGAGATCCAGTCCGTCCAGCGCTCCTTCCTCGGCCAGGTGATGACCACCCGGGCCTGCAACGCCTGCGGCGGTACCGGCCAGCAGATCCAGACCCCGTGCCCGACCTGCGGCACCGAGGGTCGGGTGCGTGCGCGGCGCACGATCGCCGTCGACGTTCCGGCGGGTGTCGAGGACGGCATGCGCATCCGGCTCTCCGGCCAGGGCGAGGTCGGCCCGGGCGGGGGGCCCGCGGGCGATCTGTACATCGAGGTCGTCGAGACGCCGCACGAGACGTTCACCCGCGACGGCGCCGATCTGCACTGCACGATCGCGCTGCCGGTCACCGCCGCCGCGCTCGGCACCGACCTGGTGCTGCCGACTCTCGACGGCGAGGAGAAGTTCGACATCCGGGCCGGTACGCAGAGCGGGGCCGTCATCACGATGCGCGGCAAGGGCGTGCCTCGGCTGCGAAGTAGTGCGCGCGGCGACCTGCACGTGCACGTCGAGGTGCGCACGCCGACCAAGCTCGACGAGGCACAGGAGAAGCTGCTGCGCGAGCTTGCCACGCTGCGCGACGAAGATGTGGCGGTTGCCAGCACCCGGTCCGGGCTGTTCAGCAAGATGCGCGACGCGTTCGGCGGGCGGTGAGCACCGTGTGCGGGCGTGCACGACGCTCACCGTGACCCCGCCCCTGTTCCTGCTCGACCGGCTGCCACCTGGCGATGTCGTCGTGCTCGACGGCGACGAGGGCCGTCACGCCGCCCGGGTCAAGCGAATCACCGTCGGCGAGGACGTCCTGGTCAGCGACGGGCGGGGACACGTCGCCTCGTGCACCGTCGAGTTGGTCGGCGCGGACCAGTTGCGGCTGCGCGTGCTCGCCCGGCGCGCGCACCCCGAACCGGATCCGCGACTCGTCGTCGTCCAGGCCCTGCCCAAAGGCGATCGCGCCGATCTGACCGTCGAACTGCTCACCGAACTCGGGGTCGACGAGATCGTGCCGTGGACCGCTGCCCGCTCGATCGCGCAATGGCGTGACGCGCGGGCGGCGAAGGCGCTGGCCAAGTGGCGGCGCACCGCCGCCGAGGCGGCCAAGCAGAGTCGTCGGGCGCGAGTGCCGCTCGTCGCCGACCTGGCGAGCACCAGTTGCGTCGCCGACCGGATCGCGCGGGCGGATCGGGCATTCGTCCTGCACGAGCAGGCGAAGACGCCACTTGCCGGGGCCGCGCTTCCCGATCGGGGCGAGATCGTCGTGGTGGTCGGACCGGAAGGCGGCATCTCCGGTGACGAGGTCGAAGCACTGGTCGGCGCCCGAGCCGATTCGGTACGGCTCGGCGCGCAGGTCCTTCGGACGTCGACGGCCGGACCTGCTGCGCTTGCCGCGCTGTCGGTGCTGCTCGGCCGCTGGTGACGGCCGAGCAGCAAACGACTATCCGCGCCCCGGCACCGACGGCTGCGCGGCTGTGGGTACCGCGGACAACGTCGGGGTGGGAGCAGCCGACACGCTGGTGGTCGGTCGCGCGCCCGGCGCGCTGCGCTGCGGCACGGGCGGTTGCGCAGTCGGCGCCTGGCTCCCGTCACGTGGCAATGTGGGAGGAGGCGTGTGGTTGACCAGGACGGTGCATGTGCTTATCGGCACCCGTGGCGGGTGTGATGGGACGGCCGCCGGCGGCCGGTGTGGTACGTGAAATGGCGGCGTGCAGAGCGGCACCCCGGGCTGATTGGTCACCACGATGTTGCAGGTGCGTACCGGCACTGACGGGTGTTTCGGATCGCCGTAAGTGCATATTTGCGCCCTGGGCCGGCCGGGTTCCGGGGTGGGCGCCGGCGACGTGGTGAGCGGGCCACCTCCCGGGTTCACGTGGCGTCCGTCCGAGCGCATTGCGGTTACCCCGGCAACCCCGCCGACAACGGCGGCTACGGCGCCGGACGCGAGCAGGGGCATCGCCCAGCGGGCCCGGCTGTGACCACGATCGACGCTCGCGGCGATTGCCTGGTGGATCATGGTCTGGGCCAGCGCCGGGTCGAAGCGCACGAGCGACGTGCGCAACTCCGCTTGCAGGTCACGCGCGATGTCGTCGTCGCGATGCATGGTCATGAGACGTCCTCCGTCGGATCGGTTCACGGCAGTGTGATGAGTTCTTCGATTGCTGCGTCGCCGGCCGGGACAGCAGTTGCCCGGCGTTCACGCAAGGTGGCCAGGCCCCGCGCCGCCTGGCTGCGCACCGTGCTGGCCGACGTGCCGAGCGTGGCCGCAACGTCGTCGTCGGACAGGTCGCACAGGTAGCGCAGGACGAGGACGGCCCGTTGGCGCGGCGGTAGCGTGCGCAGGATCGGCACGAGCGTCAGACGGTCGTCGACCACGCCCGTCTCGGCGATCATCTCGGCGAGTTCGGGCGGTTCGGCGACGCTCATTTCGGCGCCGCGGTGGCGGCGCCACTTGCTGATGTGCGCATTGGCTATCGATCGGCGCAGGTAGGCGAGTGCCTCGTCGGCGCGGATCTTGTGCCAGCGCGCATAGGTGTTCGTGAGCGCCGTCTGCACCAGGTCCTCGGCCTCGTGCCGTGAGCCGCTGACGGCAACGGCGACGCTCATCAACTGCGACCAATGCGTCCGCACAAAATCCGCGAACTCGTGCTGCTGATCGGTACCCGACACGCGTTACCCCTCTCGTGGTCTTCAAGAGCTAGTACGCGCGACGAGCCGATTCTGCTGCACTCGTATGCCGGGACACTAAGGTCACCGCCATGGCCGACGACTGCGTGTTCTGCAAGATCGTCGCGGGGGAGATCCCGGCGGCGAAGGTCCGCGAGGACGAGCACACCCTGACCTTCACCGACATCGATCCGAAGGCGCCGAGCCACGTGCTGGTGGTGTCCAAGCGCCACCTCGCCGACCTGATCGAGTTGAGTGCCGACGCCGAGACGAGTGTCGCCCTGCTGCGCGCCGTCGCGGCGAGCGCGCAGGAACTCGGCCTGACGCAGTTCCGGACCGTGTTCAACACCGGCGCACAGGCCGGGCAGAGCGTGTTCCACGTGCACGCGCACGTGCTCGGTGGCCGTCAGATGCAATGGCCGCCGGGCTGAACGGCGCGCTCAGTAGTTCGCCGAGTCGGGCGATGTCCTCGGCCTATTGCGCAGAGAGCCGGAAATCCCACAGTTTGAGTGTCGACCGGCCTGTGCCCGGTATTGACCGCGAGATTCGACGGGGTTCGCCGGTACAGTGAGGTGGCCGCGTCGACGCGGCGTACCCGAGCCGAGCACGGAAAGCAGGAACGAAGCCGACTTGACAGATCCAACATCCAGATCGGATCACGTCTCCACTACCGTCGTCGTCCCCGGCGATCAGGCAATGGTCGCCCTGCTCGGTTCGCGTGATGAGTTGCTGCGCGTCATCGAGCGGAGCCTCGACTCCGACATCCACGTTCGCGGTAACGAGATCACGATCACCGGCCAGCCGGGCGACAACGCCATCGCGGTGCGCCTGTTCGAGGAACTGATCGAACTGCTCGGCGCCGGTCAGCACCTCACCCCCGATGCCGTGTCGCATGCGCTGGGCATCCTGACCGCCGACTCGGGTGAGCGTCCGGCCGAAGTGCTGAGCCTGAACATCCTCTCCCGGCGCGGCAAGAACATCCGTCCCAAGACGTTGAACCAGAAGCGTTACGTCGACGCGATCGATCACCACACCGTGGTGTTCGGTATCGGCCCGGCAGGTACCGGCAAGACCTACCTGGCGGTGGCCAAGGCGGTGCAGGCGCTGCAGGCCAAGCAGGTCACCCGCATCATCCTGACCCGCCCGGCCGTCGAGGCGGGCGAGCGGCTCGGCTTCCTGCCGGGCACGCTCTACGACAAGATCGACCCGTACCTGCGCCCGCTGCTCGACGCCCTGCACGACATGGTCGACCCCGAGTCGATCCCGCGCCTCACCCAGTCCGGAACCATCGAGGTTGCGCCGCTGGCGTACATGCGCGGACGCACGCTCAACGACGCGTTCATCATCCTGGACGAGGCGCAGAACACGACTCCGGAGCAGATGAAGATGTTCCTGACCCGGCTGGGCTTCGGGTCGAAGATGGTCGTCACCGGCGACATCACGCAGATTGATCTGCCCGGCGAGAACCGCAGCGGCCTGAAGGTTGTACGCGACATCCTCACCGACATCGAGGACGTTCACTTCGCGAACCTCACCAGCACCGACGTCGTCCGCCATCGACTGGTCGGCGAGATCGTCGACGCGTACGCGCGATTCGACAAGCATGAGAGCTCGCGCCCGGCTCAGGCGCACCCGCACGCCCAGCCGCGTCGCTGACCTGCGGAGCAGCAGGTGAGTATCGAGATCAACAACGAGTCGGGCATCGGCGTCGACGAGGTCGTGCTGGCCGAGCTCGGGCGCTACGTGCTCGACACCATGAAGGTGAACCCGCTCGCGGACCTGTCCGTCGTGCTGCTCGACAGCGCGGCCATGTCGGTGCTGCACGAGCAGTGGATGGACATCGCCGGACCGACCGACGTCATGGCCTTCCCGATGGACGGCGCCGAGGCGATCGGCGAGCACGGCGGCGCCGACCATCCGGGACGTCGCGACGAGGAGCACTCGCACGAGACGGTGCTCGGCGATGTGGTGCTTTGCCCCGAAGTTGCGGCGCGTCAGGCGCGCGAGGCGGGCCATTCGGTCGAAGCAGAGCTGCATTTGCTGTGTACACACGGCATTCTGCATCTGTTGGGTTACGACCACGGCGACGTCGACGAGGAGCGCACCATGTTCGAGCTGCAGGCGCGGGTCCTGCGTGACTGGTCGAGGGCGAGCGGGCACGGCCCGATCCGCGTGCCGTTGCCCGGCACCGGCGGCGAGGTCCGCGATTCGGGCGAGCATCGTGGCTGATCCTGCCCATACCGACCGCACGCGACCGGCGGGGTGGCGCGGGCGATGAGCACCGCCGACGTCGTCGTGCTGATCATGGCGATCTGTCTGGTGCCACTCGCCGGCGCCTTCGCCGGCGTCGACTCGGCTATCTCCCGGGTCTCGGTCGCCCGGGTCGAGGAGATGGTGCGCGAGCAACGCCCGCATGCGCGCACGCTCGCGACGATCCTGGCCGACCGCGCCCGATACACGAACCTGCTACTGATGTTGCGGGTCACCTGCGAGCTCACCGCGACGGTGCTGGTCACCATCGTGGCTCGCGCGCAGTTCGGCGGTCGGTGGCCGGTCGTGTTGCTGACCGTCGCCCTGATGGTCGTGGTGTCCTACGTGCTCGTCGGGGTCGGACCACGCACTCTCGGGCGGCAGCACCCCTACCGGGTGTCGCTTGCGACGGCCGGCGCGGTGCGCCTGCTCGGTCGCATATTCGGCCCATTGAGCTCCCTGCTGATCCTGCTGGGCAATGCGGTCACCCCCGGCCGCGGGTTTCGCGAGGGTCCGTTCGCTTCCGAGGTCGAGCTGCGCGAGCTGGTCGACATGGCCGAGCAGCGTGGCGTCGTCGAGCACGGCGAGCGCGAGATGATCCAGTCGGTGTTCGAACTCGGCGACACCATCGCGCGTGAGGTGATGGTGCCGCGCACCGAGGTGGTCTGGATCGAGAGCTTCAAGTCGGTGCCGCAGGCGCTCGCCCTGGCCCTGCGCAGCGGGTTCTCCCGCATACCGGTGATCGGCGAGAACGTCGACGACGTCGTCGGCGTCGTGTATCTCAAGGACCTCACCCGGCGCGCGCAGGACGCGGATCGGGCCCGGACGACTCGTGTCGAGGAGGTCATGCGCCGGCCGGTGTTCGTCCCGGAGTCCAAGCCGGTCGACGAGTTGCTGCGCGAGATGCAGGCGCATCGCACGCACATCGCCGTGGTCATCGACGAGTACGGGGGCACGGCGGGCCTCGTCACGATCGAGGACATCCTCGAGGAGATCGTCGGCGAGATCACCGACGAGTACGACGACGAGAAGCCACCGATCGAGCGCATCGACGACGACACTGCCCGAGTGACCTCGCGCCTTGCGCTGGAAGATCTGGCGGATCTCTTCGATGTGGAGCTGCCCGACCGCGACGACGTCGAGACCGTCGGCGGCCTGCTCGCCGAACGCCTCGGCCGGGTGCCCATCCCGGGGGCCACGGCCCGGGTGAACGGTCTGGAACTCGTCGCCGAGAGCGCCGGTGGGCGCCGCAACCGGGTCGACACGGTTCTTGTCCGGCGCGTCCACGTGCCCGACAACACGCTCGGCAAGCCCCGGCCGGCCAAGCCTGCGGGCAATACCCCAGAGGGTTCAGACGAGAGCGGCCGCCGCCCGACCGAGAACGGCGCGCCCTTGGCAAGTCCCGGACGTCACGCAGCGGGCAGTGCGCCGGGCCAGGTTGACCAGCCCGCCGTCGCACACGAAACGGAGACCAGTTCGTGAGTTCGCACCCTGACCCCGAGGACGCGAAGCTGATCGTGCTCGCCCGCGCCGCGCGGGCGCGCACCCGTGCCGAGCAGGGGGCCGCCGTACGCGATACCGATGGCCGGACGTACTCGGCGGCCACCGTGGCGCTGCCGTCGTTGCAGCTCTCGGCCCTACAGGTGGCTGTCGCGATGGCGGTCTGTTCGGGAGCGCTGGGCCTGGAGGCCGCGGCGATCGTCGGAGACGACGCCGCCGATCCGGCCGGGGTGGTCGCGGTGCACGACATCGCACCGTCCGCGCCGGTCCACCTCGCCGACGCCGACGGATCCCTGCTGCCTCAGACGTAGCCGAACGGTTCGCCCAGATGCGCGACCGCCAGTACCGGTCCGGGCCGCGCGCTGATCTCGTCCAGCAGCCGCACGCGGGACGCGCGCGCCGTCGGTGGGTCGGACTCATGCGCGTACGGCAGGTCGGGCGCGACGAGCTGCACGGCATGTACCAGCAGGTCGCCGGTGATGAGGACGTTCGCGTCGTCGCCTTCGACCAGCACCGATTGGTGCCCCGGGGTATGGCCCGGCGTCGCGACCGCGCGGACTCCCGGCGCGAGGCGGGCGTCGCCGTCAACCAGCCGCAGCTGCCCGCTCTGCAGCAGTGGGGCGATCAGCCGGCGTTCGAGTTCCGGGCTGTTCTGCTTGATCGCATCACGGTCGGCCCGCTGGAGCAGGTAATCGGCGTTGGCGAAGTAGGGCCGGCCCGGTTCGCCCACCACCGCCCAGCCGATGTGATCGGTGTGCATGTGGGTGAGCACCACCGTGCTGATCTCGCCCGGGTCGATGCCGGCGGCGGCCAGCTCGTCAGGTAGGCGTCCGGGCACCGGTGCCCACGTGGCGGCGGGCGCTCCCGACGGCCCGATTCCGGCGTCGACGAGGATCGTGCCGCCGTCGGGCAACCGCACGGCGAAGCAGCGGAATCGCAGCAGCCACACACCGTCCGGGGTCACGGCGCCGGGATCGAGTTCGTCGGCCTGGCGCCACTGCTCGGCGCTCGCCTGCGGAAACGTCTCGGCCCGCCGCTGGAAGTGCGGACCGACCCCGTCTTCGAGCGCGATGACATGCATCCTGCCCACGGTTCGGCTTATCGGCATGGCGAAATCGTGCCACTCTCGCAGCGAGGTCAGGACTCGCCCCGATCGTGCAACCTTCTGCGGCCTCACGCCGCACGAAGTGCACGATCGGCGCTACGAGCCGCTCACCTCGTCGGCCGGCACCTGCAGTTCGGTGATCTGCAGGAACCCGGTCGAGGTGTTCGGCGCCGGGCTGGTCATGGTGAGCCGGATCGAGGTGGTGCTGACCGGGTCGAAGCTGATCGTGGTCGGCTGGTTGGTCGCCGTGGCGAACTGCACCTGCTGGTTGCTGACCGGCTTCCAGTCGGCGCCGTTCCAGTACTGCACGATCACCGCACTCGGCAGCATCCTCGACGAACTGATCGTGAAGTACGGGACCACCGAGGTCAGCCGCTGCCCGTTGGGCCAGCGCATCGACACCCATTCACCGGCGTGCGCCTTGCTGACGGACGGAAGCGTGTTCGTCGCGGACTTGTTGTAGAAGTTCGACCAGCCGCCGGATGTCGTTGTCCCGTCGAGCATTCCCACCGGAACCGAGTTGGGGCTGCCGGAATAGCCGGCATCGGCGATGGGCGCCGTCGGGCTGGTCGAACGCGCGATGTTCTGGTTCGGGGTGAACGACGCGGTGACGTTCACGGTGGCCTGCGCCTTCGCCGTGACGCCGGCGACCGTGCCCTGCACGGTGAACTGGCCGGGCGCCGCGTACTTCGAGGGGTCGACCGCGTCCCAGGTGACCGGTGCCGATTGCGTTACGCCGTCGGTGTATCGCAGGGTCACGACAGCCGGCAGGAAGGGCGCCGAACCGACCGGGACCACCGTCGAGTACGGCTCGAAGTCGTCGAGGTCGTACACGGTCACGATCGCGTGCGCCGTCACCGGTGCGCCCGGCACGTTGCCGGTGACGGTGTACGAGCCCGGATGCGTGAGCGGCGGCAGGTTGTGCCAATGCACCGTCAGCGGTCGTGTCGTCCCGTCGGCGTACACACCGGTGACGGTCGGCGGCAGCGACGGGGCCGTACCGAGAAGCGTGCGCAGGTACGCGGGCTGCGCGTCGATGAGGCCGTGCGCCGAGTCGCCCACGGAGTACAGGGTCGTCGTCTCGGGGATGAGCCCGTCGCCCGTCGCGGTGATCGTGACCGGACCGGGATTCTCGCCCGCCTCGACGATCGCCAAGACCTTGCCGTTGAACGCGTTGTGCGTCGGCGACTTGTATCCCTCGGCGTCGTCCTCCTTGCCGTTGTCGGCACCGGCGAAAGTGCCTGCGCCGGACACGTTGAACGTGATCGCGTTGTCGGCGTCGGGGACGGTGACCCCGTGCTGGTCGACGACGTCGACGGTCAGGTACGACAGCGACTTGCCGTCGGCCGTGAGCACGGTCTTGTCCGGTGAAATCTTCACGGTATAAGGGTTTCCGGCCGTGTCGACCTCGTCACGGGCGACCTGCTTGCCACTGTCGTCGCGGGCGACCGCAACCAATTGCCCTGGCTCGAACGGCACATTCCAGGTCAGGTGCAGCTTGCCGGCACTGCCGTTCGGGCTCGTGTAGCTGCCGCTCGGGTAGTTCTTGTCGTCGTTGGACGGCTCGGTGGTCTCCAGGTAGTTCACGCCGTCGGTGGATGTCTTGGCGTCGAACGACTTCGTGCCGAGCGAGTGTCCGTTCAGGAAGAGCTCGACGTTCTCGGCGTTGGAGTCCGCCCATACCTCGACGCTCTGTCCAGGCCGGTAGTCGGTCCAGTTCATCGGGACGATGTGCACCATCGGTTTGGACGTCCACTGCGACTCGAACGCGTAGTAGGCGTCCTTGGGGAATCCGGCCGTGTCGATCGTGCCGAACGATGACGTCTTGACCGGGAATTGGCTGTACGGCGTGGGTTCGCCGATGTAGTCGAAGCCCGACCAGATGAACTGCCCGGCGAAGTACTGGCGGTCACGGTCCTTCTTCAGGCCGTACTCGTCACTCATCGTCCACGACGCGAGGTTGTTGTCGTAGGACGACGGCAAGCGCTTGCCGGGCGTGTAGTTCTCGCCGGTGTTGACGTAGTCCGGGTCCTGATAGACGCCGCGGGCGGATTCCTCCGACGAGGACTCGGATTCGAAGAAGAACTTCGTCGGATAGGCCGCGTGCAACTGGTCGACGACCTGCGCCGGGTTGTAGTTCAGGCCGAGCCCGTCGAGGTTTTGCAGCATGAGGTCGTCGCCCGAGCCGGGGGCGGGGAGGCGGCGGTACTGGTCCGAGCCGGCCACCACCGGACGTGTCGTGTCGATCGCCTTGATGTCGGCGATAAGCCGCTGCTCGGTCGGCACGTTGGCCGCCGAGAACCAGCCGGGAATCTCGTTGCCGATCGACCACATGATCACGGCCGGCGAGTTCTTCGCCTCGTTGACCATCTCGGTGATGTCGGTGTCGCTCCACTGGTTGAAGTACAGGTGATAGTCGTTGGTGACCTTTCCCTGCGACCAGGCGTCGAATGCCTCGACCATCATCACGATGCCGAGGCGCTGGCAGACGTCGATCATCTCCGGCGACGGCGGGTTGTGCGATGTGCGGAATGCGTTCACGCCTTCGCTCTTGAGGATGCTCATCTGCCGCCACAACGCGTCGTAATTGTCGACCGAGCCGAGTGCGCCCTGATCGTTGTGCAGGTCGACGCCCTGCAGTTTCAGGTGGTTGCCGTTGAGGAAGATGCCCTTGACCGGATCGAACGTCAGCCAGCGAGCCCCGAACGTCGTGCTGTAGGTGTCGACGACGTGGTGGTGCTGCACGATCTGCGTCTGCAACGTGTAGAGGTACGGGTCGGTGGTCGACCACAAGTGCGGGTTGTCGAGCCTGATGTCAGCCGTCGTGCCGTTCCCGCTCGCTACGTCGCGACCGTTCGCATCGAGCAGGGTCGAGATGACGTCGACCGGCGCGCCATCGGGATTGTCCACCTGGGTCTGCACATGCACGTTCGCGTAGTGCGACTGGATGGTGGTGGCGAGGTCGGGCGTCGTCACGAACGTGCCCCACCGGGCGACGTGTACCGGATCGGTGACCGTCAGATGCACGTTGCGGGTGATGCCGCTGCCGGAGTACCAGCGGCTACTGGGCTGCTTGTTCTGCACGACGACGGCGAGCACGTTCGGCGTGCCGTCGGTGTGCACGTGATCTGTGACGTCGAAGCTGAATCCCGTGTAGCCGTAAGGGTGATTGCCGAGAAGTTCGCCGTTGAGATACACGTACGGGTTCATGTAGACGCCGTCGAAGTCGACGCTGATCCGCTCGCCCGCCATCGACTGCGGCACGGTGAATGTCTTGCGGTACCAGCCGAGACCGCCGGGGAAGTAGCCGGTGGCATTGCTCTGGTTCGGCTGCGGCGCCTGCTCGATGCTCCAGTCGTGTGGGAGTGTCACCGACTGCCAGGACGAGTCGTCGAAGCCAGGCGCCGCAGCCAGCGGGTTGTCAGAATTGCCATACACGCCAGAGGGATCCGTGGTGTCGGCGGTGTTGACGAGGTGGAACTTCCAGCCGCGGTCGAAGTCGAGCGTTCGGTCGCCCTGGTTGAGAACCCCGTCAGCGGGATTGCTCGACACAGCGGTCTGCCCGTTGGGATCCGCCACGGCAACGGTGTGCTGGGCGACCGCGAGCCCGGCGACGAGCACGGAGACGGCGAGCGCTGCGCGGGCACGCGAGAACTTGGACATCGAGGGTCTCCTCAGGAGGGGATGACGCAGGGGACGCCGTAGCGGTCGTAGCGTTGGCAGACTGCGGCCGGATTCTCGAACAGGCCGATGGACGGCAGCGCCCGGCCCTGGAAGTCGAACAAGGTCAGGTTGTCGTTCGGCGCGCCGGCCCCGGGCTCCCAGCCGACGCCGGGAACCCACTCCGGCTCCCAGTAGAACAGGCCCTTGCCGTGCCCGTTCGGCACCTGAGCGAGGATCGAGAGCAGGTCGTTCGCCAGCGAGAGCTGCCCGCCGGCGCTTGCCGGGTAGCCGGGTTCGAGCTGGCTGGCCTGCCACACGAAGTTGCCCGTGGTGTCGCCGTTCGCGAGCGTCCAAGCCGACTGCGTCTCGGCGACGATGATGTCCTTGCCGAACTGGGTAGCCAGCTTGTCGACGTTGTCACGGAACGACGCGACCGGGCCGTGGAAGAACGTGTAGTACGACAGGCCGATAACGTCGAACGGCACGCCCCGCGTGACCATGTTGTTGAAGAACCGGAAGCTGTTGGTGTTGTCGCCGCCTTGGTCGAAATGCAGCATGACGAGTTGCTGGTGGTGCGGCGGGTTCGCGCTGCGCGCACCGGCCACGCCGGCCTTGAGCAGCGTGGCGAGGTTGTCCCAGCCGGTGTCGGCCGTCCAGTCGATCTGCCCGGTCGGCCAGAGCATGCCGTTGCGGATCTCGTTGCCGATGCTGACCATGTCGACCGGCGTGCCCTGCTGGGCGAAGGCGGCGATCACGTCCTGGGTGTAGGTGCGGACCGTCGTGGCCAGGGTGGCCAGATCCTGCCCCTGCCAGGCGGCTGGGGTGTCCTGGTGCTGAGGGTCGGCCCAGAAGTCGGAGTAGTGGATGTCGAGGTAGACCTTCATGCCGGACGCCTTGGCCTGGCGGGCCAGTGCGAGGTCGCTGGCCAGATCGCTGTACCCGGCCGGTGGATTCCGCCACAGCCGCATCCGGACGTAGTTGGCGCCGTGGGCCTTCAGGATCTGGATCGGGCTCGCCGCGGCGCCACCGTCGGTGAACTGCGTGCCGGCCGCCTGCTCCTGCCGCATGAACGACAGGTCGGCGCCCAGCAGCATGCTGTCCGTCGCCGCGCTGTGGCCCAGCAGTCGGAACTCGCCGACGCAGGCTGGAGTGCCGTCGCCGGTGGTGACGGTGAGCTGGGCATAGCGCGCGGCCTGCCCGTGCGGCAGAGCAACGTAGGACGGTGCGTTGCCGTTCAGCGCGATGTTCTGCGCAGCCTTCACCGGTTGCCACGAACCGGCCGTCGTGCTGAGCGAGATCGCGACCGTGGACGGCGAGGCGCTCGCCCCGAGCGTGATGCCGACGCCGTCGAGGCTGCGCTTCGCGCCGAGGTCGACGGTGACGCTGCCGGTCCACTGGGTGGCGCACCACGTCGTCGTGGCGCTGCCGTCGACGGCGTTCGATGCGGGGGCGTTGCTGCCCGTTGAGGTGGCGCTCGCCGCGGCTCCGATCGCGAGGTTGACGCTCAGCCCGGCCGGCCCGCCTGCGCCCTGCTGATCCGGCGCCGCGAGGGCGACGCTCGGCACAGCGATGGCCACGGCGGCGGCGAGCGCCAGGCGAACCGCCCTAAGTGGACGTCGTGGCCGATGGCGTGGCTGATCGCGCTTTGAGTCACGTCCACTAGACATCGGATGACACCTCTCGACACGTCCGCGGTTCAGCTGGATGTGGAGTCTTGGGCGTATTGCCGCCATCAGCGTCCGCTGAGGAACACATTGCGTCAAGACCGAACGGCGTCGTGTTTGTATCTGGCGGAATCTGGGGTCGATGTTGGTGTTGGCCGCGCGGGCGAGGGTCGGCGGCGCGGGTAGCACCGGTGCCCGATGATCACCTGCGGGTAGTGCACCGCGGGCGGTGCGCGATCTGCAGGTGATCATGTAATCGGCGAGGGTTGCGCGTCGGCGGTGCGGGCGGCCTTCGTCCTCGTCTGGAACAAGTCAAGAAAAGCCATGGCGAACGGGTGAGAGGATCGTCGGCGTGACGTTCCGTTCCGGCTTCTGCGCTTTCGTCGGCCGGCCCAACTCGGGCAAGTCGACGCTGACGAACGCCCTTGTCGGCAGCAAGATCGTCATCACCAGCGCCAAGCCGCAGACCACGCGCCGCGCCGTGCGGGGCATCGTCAACCTGCCCGACGCGCAGTTGATCATCGTCGACACTCCGGGGCTGCACCGCCCGCGAACCCTGCTGGGCGAGCGCCTCAACGACGTGGTGCGCACCGCTCTGGCCGATGTCGACGTCATCGGCTTCTGCGTGCCCGCCGATCAGAAGGTCGGCCCGGGCGACAAGTTCATCGCGGCTGAACTCGCATCGCTGCAGACGCCGGTGGTCGCTGTCGTGACGAAGACCGACGTAGCCAGCCGCGAGCAGATCGCCGCGCAGCTCATGGCGGTGAGCCGGCTCGGCGAGTTCGCCGACATCGTGCCGGTCTCGGCGGTCGCCGACGACCAGATGGACCTGCTGGCCGGCCTGCTCACCGCGCACCTGCCCGAGGGTCCCGCGCTCTATCCGGACGGCATGATCACCGACGAGAACGTCGACACACGAATCGCCGAACTCATCCGCGAGGCCGCCCTCGACGGCGTGCGCGACGAGCTCCCGCACTCGATCGCCGTCACCGTCGAGGAGATGCAGGCCCGCCACGAGCTCACGGTCATCTACGCGACGATGCATCTGGAACGTCCCAGCCAGAAGGGCATCGTGATCGGGGCGAAAGGCGCACGGCTCAAGCAGATCGGCGTGAAGGCGCGCGCCGGAATCGAGCAACTGCTCGGTGGCAGGGTGCATCTCGACCTGCACGTCGCGGTCGAGTCGGACTGGCAACGCGACCCGAAGAAGCTGGATCGGCTCGGCTTCTGATGCTGGGCACGTACCGCGCGGTGTTCCGCGCCCCAGGCACGGCTGCGTTCTGCTCAGCCGGTTTCGTCATGCGCATGCCGATCGCGATCTATCCGATCGGACTCGTGCTGCTGATCTCGACGCGCACCGGCCACTACGGATTCGCCGGGCTGCTGAGCGGCGCGTACGTCATCGCCAACGGCCTGGGCAATCCGAGCCTGGCCCGGCTGGTCGACCGGCACGGGCAGAGCCGGATTCTGCTGCCGGCGTCTGCGGTGCATCTCGCCGCAGTGGCCGCGATCTGCGTGCTCGCCCAATCGCACAGTCCACAGTGGACATTGATCGCGCCGACGATCGTCGCCGGCTTCGCGTACCTGTCGGTCGGTTCACTGGTGCGTGCACGGTGGTCGACGGTGCTTGCCGGTCGTCCAGAACTGACGACCGCCTACTCACTCGAATCGACCTTGGACGAGGTGATCTTCACCGTTGGCCCGCTGATCGCGACGGTCATCGCGACCCAGGTCAACGCCGTGCTCGGGCTGGCGCTCGGCGGCGTCCTGGTCGGCACCGGCGCGTTGTGGCTGCGTCGCCAGCGCGAGACCGAGCCGGCACCGCATGCTGTCGGATCGCCCCGGCACCGCTCGGCGGTGCGCTACCCGGGTATGGGTCTGATGTTCGTCGCCGCATTCGGCATGGGGGGAGTGTTCGCCAGCGCCGAGGTCACGATGGTCGCCTACTGCGGACAGCACAACGCGACGGCGGCGAGCGGCCTCATGCTCGCTGCGCTTGCCTTCGGCAGTGGCGTAGCCGGTTTCGCCTACGGGGCGAGAACCTGGCGGGCTTCGATGCTTCACCGGTTCCGGCTGCAGGCGCTGGCATTCGGCCTGCTGCCGGTGCTGTTCCTCGCCGCGGTGAACATCCCGGTGCTCGCCCTCTGCGCATTCGTGGTCGGTCTGGGTATCGCCCCGATGCTGATCACCGCGTTCGGGCTGGTCGCCGAGATCGTTCCCGGACCGGCGCTGACCGAGGGCATGGCGTGGCTGATCACCGGCGTGAGCATCGGCTACGGCGTGGCTTCGGCCGTGGTCGGCCGGATCGCCGATACGCACGGGGCGCGCGTCGCCTTCAGCGTCACCATCGGATGCGGGCTGCTCGTCGGGATTGTCGCGCTGCTGCTGCACAAGGCACTTGATCGGGTTCCCGACGACCCTGCCCCCAGCCCCGATCGGGCAACTTTCTCCGGGCTGGCGCCGTGACATGTCGCCCGATCGGGGTTGCAACCAGGGTCCGTCGTAAGACGATGCGACCATGGGCTCGTGCCGCTCTACCGTGACGAGGCGGTCGTCCTCCGCGTACACAAACTCGGCGAGGCCGACCGGATCGTCACGATGCTCACCCGCCGGTACGGCCGGATCCGTGCGGTCGGCAAGGGCGTGCGCCGCACGACGTCCCGGTTCGGCGCGCGGCTCGAGCCGGGCAGTCACGTCGACGTCCAACTGCATGTGGGCCGCACCCTCGACATAGTCACCCAGATCGAGTCATTGGGCGCGTACGGAGCGGCACTCGCGGGCGACTACGGCCGCTGGACCGCTGCCTGCGCGATCTGTGAGACCGCAGATCGGCTCACCGACGAGGGCGAGCCGGCGCTTCGGCTCTATCTGCTCGTCGTCGGCGCGCTGCGCGCACTCGTCGCGAACGAGCACCAGTCGGGCCTCGTGCTCGACGCGTTTCTGATCAGGGCGATGTCGAACGCGGGGTGGGAGCCTGCGCTCGACGAGTGCGCGAAGTGCTCGGCGCCGGGCCCGCACGGGGCGTTCAACGTGGCCGCCGGCGGAGCGATGTGCGAGGACTGCCGCCCGCCCGGTTCGGTACGTCCCGAACCCGAGACGCTGCAACTCATGACCGCCCTGCTGCGGGCCGACTGGTCGGGGGCCGATGCCAGCAAGCCCGCCCATCGCCGCGAGTCCAGCGGGCTGATCGCGGCGCATCTGCAATGGCACCTCGAACGTGGCTTGCGCTCGCTGCCGCTGGTCGACCGGACGTAGCGGATTCGAATCTGGTCGAATCCTCTCCCGCTGGCGCCCCGGCAGACATCTACTGACCCACATGTACCGACTCGCTATCGGTGTGGTCGCGCTCGTCGCACTGGTTGCCTGGACCGCCGTCGCGTCCGCACCGCCGTCGACGGTCGCGGCGCCGTCACACCGCGCCGCGTCACCGGCCCGTGCCGCCGCAATCGAGCACCTGCGTGGTGCCCATCCGTGCGCCGGCGTGCCGGGTTTCACCTGCTCGACGCTGCGCGTACCCCTTGACCACCGAAGCCGCGGCGGCCGCATGCTCGACCTCGCGGTGGGGGTCGAGAACAAGCCCGCGGCGAGTCGTGTGCTGCTGTTCCTGACGGGTGGCCCGGGCCAGCCAGGTGTACCGTTCGTCCAGCGATTCAGGGCACTCACTGCGTCCCTGCCCGATTACCGACTCGTCATGATCGACCAGCGAGGTACCGGAGCGAACGCGTTGCACTGTCGGCAACTGCAGGAGCAGATGGCATCGACCGACCTGGCGGTACCCACTCCGCAGGCGGTGCGCGACTGCGCCGCGGCGATCGGGCCCGACCGGCGCTTCTACGGGACCGCCGACACCGTCGCCGATCTCGACAACCTGCGTGCCGCCCTCGGCCGGCCCAAGATCGTGGTGGACGGCGTCTCGTACGGCACGTTCGTCGCCGAGCGTTACGCGATCACCTACCCCAACCGGGTCTCGAAGGTCGTGCTGGATTCGGTGCTGCCTGACGACGCCGCCGAGGCGCTGTCGAACACCCCGATGCGCGCCACCGCAGGAGTGCTGCGCGAGGCCTGCCCCCGCAGGACGTGCCGCACCGACCCGGTCGCCGATCTGGCCAAGACGGTACGGATGCGCGACGACGGCTCGGAGATCCTCAATGCGCTGACGATCTTCGGCATCGTCGATCCGGACTACACCGGCGTGGCCGAGATGCTGCACGAGTCGGCACGAGGCAAGTTCGCCAAGCTCGACGGGCTGATCGCCGGTGTGCACCGGGGCTCGGCGGCCACGGCCGAAGAGCTCAGCCAGGGCCTGCATGCGAGCACCCTGTGCGCAGACGGGACGTGGCCCTGGGGCAGCGGGCCGGTGCCGCTCTGGTTGCGCAAGGCGGCACTGTTCGCCGCGGCAGCGCGACTTCCCGATTCAGCGGTGTACCCGTTCGACCGGCGCACGGCCTACGGCAACGGCATCGCGCAGACGTGCCTGTACTGGCCGGACGCTCCCGTTGCGCATGGTGGCGGCCACATGCCGCACGTGCCCACGTTGCTGCTCGGCGGTGATCGCGATCTGTCCACGCCGAACGAGTGGCTGCGCGAGGAGGCGGCGCGCATCCCGGGTTCGCAGGTCGTGATCGTCGCCGGTTCCGGGCACTCGGTGCAGAGCCGGGCCGCGAACGGCGCCGCCCGCCAGACCGTGCACGAGTTTCTGCTGGCCCGCTAGTTCGACCTGGCACGGGTGCAGCGCTGTCAGACGTCCCATCGGGTCACTGGTGGTTCGCCGATGCCGCGAGCAGGACGTCGGCGCGGGTGGTGCGCTGGTAGAGCACGCGCGGCCCCGAGCGTGACCGGTGGGCCAGGCCCGAACGGTGCAGGATGCCGAGGTGGTAGGACACTGCGCTGGGCGTCAGGTGGTGGCGGTCGGCGAGTTCGGTCGTCGTCCGGGCGACAGCGAGGTCGGCCAGCAGCGATGCCCGGGTGACGCCGAGCAGTGCGCGCGTGCCGCTCTCGGCGCAGTCGCCGGACATCGCTGTGTCGGCCGGATAGCAGATGACCGGCGGGCGGCGTGGCCCGCCGCCACACGGATCGATCAGGGCACCCGCCCATGGCGAGACGGCACTGGGCACGAGCACGAGGGTGTCGTCACAGACCACATCGGCGCGAAAGCGCGACTCGACGGTGATCTCGCCGTCGTGCCACGCGATCGTCGGATGCAGGCTCGCGAGCAGCGACGCTGCGCCTTCGCGGGCGAGCACGCCTGCCCGACGGCCGATATCGGCGCGAAGCGCCGCCTTGACCACCGGCCAGTCCGGAGCGAGGACCCGGTGCCAGATCAGCTCGAGCTCCGCCGCGAGACGCTCCGTGAAATGGCTCTCGCCCTGCGCCAGAGCATCCTCGACCGCGGCCGGCAGCACGCGGGGTGAGAAGCCGGCATCGGCCCGGCCGTTGCGCATGACGGCGATTTCGGCCCGCACCCGTTCCGCCGGAGTCGCCCGCACCTGGCGCAGTTCGGCCGCGACGTCGATGTCCGAGCCGCTGGGTTGCGGCGTCAGCAGGTCAGGCAGGTAGCCGGGCGCGGCCAGGGCCCGCAACAGCGGCATGTCGTCGCGTCGCAGCATTGCTTGGGTACGCAGCATCCAGGCACGCTGTGACCTCGGCACGGTGTCGGGACGAATGGTGAGTTCCAGCAGCGAGAAGACCTCGAACAGCGGCGAGATGGCGAAACGCGTGTGCGCGAGACCGCGCACCCCGAGCCGGATCCTGAGCACCTGAACAGTCTGGCAAGTGTTGCCGTGAATCCGGCGGTTCGTGATCAGACCGTGGTCTGCCCGTTCTCGCACCCGGGCCCGGAGCGACGTGCGAATCGGGGCGCTCGATAACGTTGACGGGTGACTTCGCCGACTGCAGCAGAGGGCCGGCGCAACGACCGGCGCAGTGACCCGGGCGGGCACTGGCCGGATCCACCCCCGCACCCGTCGGGCGCCCGGCCGCCGCAGATTCCGGCTGAGCTGGTGCCCAAGCACGTCGCGATCGTCATGGACGGCAACGGCCGGTGGGCGCAACAGCGTGGCCTGCCCCGTACCGAGGGCCACCGCGCGGGCGAGGCCGCGCTGATGGACGTCTTGCACGGGGCGATCGAACTCGGCGTCTCGACCGTGTCGGCGTACGCATTCTCCACGGAGAACTGGCGCCGCTCGGCCGAGGAGGTCCGCTTCCTCATGGGGTTCAACAAGGAGGTGATCCGGCGCCGGCGCGACGAATTGGCGGCCGTCGGGGTGCGCATCCGGTGGGCCGGTCGCCGGCCGCGGCTGTGGCGCTCGGTCATCGACCAGCTCGAGGACGCCGAGCAGTACACGCGTGACAACAGCCGTCTCACCCTCCAGTTCTGCGTGAATTACGGCGGGCGGGCCGAGATCGTCGATGCGACCCGGGCGATCGCCCGCGAGGTCGCCGCGGGGCGGCTCAACCCGGCCAAGATCGACGAGCGCACGATTTCCGCGCATCTTGACGAGCCCGGCCTGCCCGACGTCGACCTGTTCATCCGCACCGGCGGCGAGCAGCGCATATCGAACTTTCTGCTCTGGGAGTCGGCTTATGCCGAGTTGGTATTCGTCGATACGTCCTGGCCGGAATTCGACCGTAGGAACCTGTGGGAGGCGTGCGCGGCGTACGCGTCACGCGACCGGCGATTCGGCAAAGCCGGGCCCGTCGAGCTCTCGGATTGACGTAGCGTTACCACCTTGACCGGGGTCACGACGACGTTGGAACAGGCGCCGCCTGACGGTGGCGCCGGTAGCGCGCATGCCGTCGTGCGTCGCCTCGGCTGGCTGGCGATCGGACTATGGGCCGCCGCGCTCGCCGTCGAGATATGGTTCGACGGCGTTCCCTTCGACCGCGAAGGCGTTCTGGCCTGGATCGCCACCGGGTTGCTCGCTGCGAGTATCGGTCGGCGTCCACTGTGGACGGTCATCGTCGACTGGCTGCCGTTCGCCGCGGTTCTCATCGCATACGACTACGCGCGCGGCATCTCCGATCGGCTCGGCATGCCGGTGTTGTGGCATCAGCCCGTCGACGTCGACCGGTTCCTGGGCGGCGGTTCGGTGCCGACTGTGTGGCTGCAGGAGCACCTCAAACTCGGCCATTCGCCGTGGTGGGAGGCGGTCGTCAGCCTCACCTACGCGTCGTTCTTCCTCATGCCCTACGTCGTCGCGGGCGTGCTCTGGCTGCGGGCGCGGTCGGAGTTTCGCAAGTGGGTGCTGCGGTTCGTGACCATGTCGTTCCTCGGCGTCGCGTGCTTCATCCTCATCCCGGCCGCGCCGCCGTGGGCCGCGGCCGCCTGCCGGTCGGTCGACGTCACCCACAATCCGTCCAATCCGGTGTGCATGTACTTCAGCCCGCGTTATGCCGGGGCCGACGGGCTGCTCGGCGCGATGCATCCGGTGCATCCGGGCGCGAATCCTTATATCGAGCGGTTGTCCGGCCGGGGATGGGAGGCACTGCACATTCCGGTGGCCAGGCAGATGCTCGACAAGGGCCAGGGCACGGTCGACCTGGTGGCCGCGGTTCCGTCGCTGCACGGGGGCTGCACCCTGTTGTTCTCGATCTTTGCCTGGACGCGGGTGCGCAAGCGGTGGCGGCCACTACTCGTCGCATACCCGCTGCTGATGACCTTCAGCCTTGTTTACTCGGCTGAGCACTATTTGGTCGACGTTCTGGCGGGCGGTTTGCTGGCGGTGGCGGTGTCGATCGCGTTCGGCTGGTTCGAGCGCCGCAGAAATGCCGCGACCGTGGTCGATACGCTGATGGCACAGCCGCCGACAGCCAGGGAGAACCCGTGCCCGCCGATCGCAACGACGCCGTCGTCAACCTCGCCAAACGGCGCGGTTTCGTCTTCCCGTCCAGCGAGATCTACGGCGGAACTCGATCGGCCTGGGACTACGGCCCCCTCGGCGTCGAACTGAAGGAGAACGTCCGGCGGCAGTGGTGGCGCACGCTGGTCACCGGCCGCGACGACATCGTCGGCCTCGACTCCGCGGTGATCCTGGCGACCGACGTCTGGCGGGCGTCGGGCCACATCGACGCGTTCCACGACCCGCTCGTCGAGTGCACGAACTGCCACCACCGCTTCCGGGCAGATCACCTCGAGGAGGCGTACGAGGCGAAGCACAAGCGCCTCCCGGAGAACGGGCTCGCCGACGTGAACTGCCCGAACTGCGGGGTGAAGGGGCAGTTCACCAAGCCGCGCGAGTTCAACATGATGCTCAAGACGCACCTCGGCCCGGCTGATGACACGGCAGACGACGTCTACTTGCGTCCGGAGACGGCGCAGGGCATCTTCGTCAACTTCCTCAACGTGATGACCACCGCGCGCAAGAAGCCGCCGTTCGGTATCGCGCAGACCGGCAAGAGCTTCCGCAACGAGATCACGCCGGGCAACTTCATCTTCCGCACCCGCGAGTTCGAGCAGATGGAGATGGAGTATTTCGTCGAACCGGGCACCGACGAGCAGTGGTTCTCCTACTGGCTCGAGCAGCGCTGGAACTGGTACGTCGACCTCGGCATCTCGGCCGACAACCTGCGCTACTTCGAGCATCCGAAGGACAAGCTCTCGCACTACTCGAAGCGCACCGTCGACATCGAGTACCGGTTCCGCTTCGGTGGCACCGAGTTCGCCGAACTCGAAGGCATCGCCAACCGCACCGATTTCGACCTGAGCACCCACTCGAAGCATTCCGGGGCCGACCTCACGTACTTCGACCAGGAGAAGAACGAGAGGTGGACGCCGTACGTCATCGAGCCGGCCGCCGGCCTCACCCGGGCGGTGCTCGCCTTCCTGCTCGACGCCTACAGCGAGGACGAGGCGCCGAACGCGAAGGGCGTCATGGAGAAGCGCACCGTGCTTCGACTCGACAAGCGGCTCGCTCCCATCAAGGTCGCCGTGCTGCCCTTGTCGCGCAACGCTGATCTCTCGCCGAAGGCACGTGATCTCGCGGCGGCCCTACGGCGCAACTGGAACGTCGACTTCGACGACGCGCAAGCCATCGGGCGGCGCTACCGCCGCCACGACGAGATCGGCACGCCGTTCTGCGTCACGGTCGACTTCGACACCCTCGACGACAACGCGGTGACCGTGCGCGACCGCGACTCGATGGGGCAGGAGCGGGTAGCCCTCGACCAGGTGGAGGCCTATCTGGCCGCTCGCCTGGTTGGCGTCTAGCGGGCTGCTCGCCTCGCACTGGGTGGGCACTTGGGCGCTGGGTGGGCACTTGTAAGTGCCCATCGGCGGCCCAACTGCCCACCTGCGGGATGACCCCGTCCGGTCATGGGTGTGCCGGATCTATCGTGACGTCTAGCTCAGTTGCAGCACCGACAGGATGTTGCCCGCCGGATCGGTGAACCAGGCAATCTGGGGGCCTTCGTTGCGCGCGATCCCCTTCTCGTCCTGCGCGAGGCCGTCGTATCGCTCGAACTCGACGCCCCGCGCGCCCAACCCGTCGACCGCCTTGTCGATGTCGTCAACCGGAAAGTTCAGAATCGTGAACTTCGCGGGGGTGTGGTCGGGCTTGGGGTAGGCGATGATCTCCGAGCCGCCTGCGATGTGCAGCGTGAGCAGGCCGTTCTCCTCGGAGACTTTAAGGCCCAGCGTCCCTCCGTAGAACTGCTTCGCCTTCGCGACGTCGTCCACTGAAAAGCCGCTGAATGCCTTGCTGTTCTGGAACATGTTGACTCCTTCCGGTCGGGGAGGCCGGCCCTGTCCGACGGTCGGCCTCCTACCCTTCTGTCGAAGCCGGACCGGTCGTATCGACATGGCGTCGGCCGCATCTGTTTCGATATTCCAGGCAGGACTGCGCAGAAGGGAGCCAACACGTGCGTCGCGTGCTACCGAGCATTGGCCGGGTTGACTCGACCTCGCAAGCTCACACGGCTCGAAGGGCATGACCACGGCCACCCGGGTCGAGGATCTGCTGCGCGAGACGGCGCCGCAGGCCCTCGGCGCGCTCGCCCGGCGATACGGCAATTTCGACCTTTGCGAGGACGCCGTCCAGGAGGCGTTGCTCGCGGCGGCCACCCAATGGCCCGAAGAAGGCATCCCCGACAGCCCGCGCGGTTGGCTGATCACCGTGGCGTCGCGCCGGCTGACCGATCTGCTGCGCAGCGAGTCCGCGCGCCGGCGCCGTGAGGCGAACGCCGTGGCGAGCATGCCGGCCGACGAACTGGTGGCTCCGGCGGCCGACGTCCCCTTCGCGAAGGACGACACGCTCACCTTGCTGTTCATGTGCTGCCATCCGGCGCTGTCACCCGCGTCGCAGGTCGCCCTGACCCTGCGCGCCGTCGCGGGGCTCACGACCGCCGAGATCGCAAGTGCCTTCCTCGTCCCCGAGTCGACGATGGCGCAGCGCATCAGCCGCGCGAAGCGCACCATCAAGACCAGCGGTATCGCGTTCCAGATGCCACCCGAGGCCGAGCGGGCCGAGCGGCTCAGTTCGGTGTTGCAGGTGCTCTACCTGATCTTCAACGAGGGATACACGGCCACGTCGGGCCCAGATCTGCATCGCACCGACCTCACCGCCGAGGCGATCCGGCTCGCCCGCATGGTGCACGAGCAGTTGCCCGAGGACGGCGAGGTGACCGGGCTCTACGCGCTGATGCTGCTCACCGACGCGCGCCGCCCGGCTCGCACGACACCGGACGGGGGGCTTGTCCCGCTGACCGAGCAGGACCGATCCCTCTGGAACAAGGAGTTCATCGCCCGCGGCGTCGACCTGGTCACCGGCGCGCTGTCGCACGCGGTCGTCGGTCCCTACCAGTTGCAGGCCGCGATCGCCGCGATCCACGACGAAGCGGCCAGCGCCGACGACACCGACTGGCCGCAGATCCTGGCCCTGTACGAGCTGCTGAACCAGTTCTCGGACAATCCAGTGGTGACCCTGAACCATGCCGTCGCGCTGGCGATGGTGCACGGGCCGCAGTCCGGGCTCGATCAGCTGGCCACGCTCGATAGCGATCAGCGGCTGGCCGGCAACCACCGGTTGGCCGCGGTCCGCGCCCACTTCCTGGAGATGACGGGCGATCTCGACGCGGCCCGCGACAGCTACCAGGCGGCGGCGCGCCTCGCCACCAGCCTGCCCGAGCAGCGCTATCTACACGCGCGCGCCGCCCGCCTGGCGCCGGGGGCGGGGCCAGAGTGACGGTCGTGCAGCCATTGCGCTTGTCGGCAAAGGTCGTTGCCGACCCTCCGGTCGTGCTCGCGCCGATGGCCGGCATCACCAACGTCGCGTTCCGCCGGCTGGCCCGCGACTACGCGGCCGGTGGTGGGCTGTTCGTCAGCGAGATGATCACCTCTCGGGCACTCGTCGAACGCAACGCGAAGACGATGCGCCTGATCGGTTTCGGGCCGGACGAGCAGCCGCGCAGCATCCAGCTCTACGGCGTCGACCCGACGGTCGTGGGCGCCGCGGTGCGGATGATCGTGCAGGACGATCTGGCCGATCATGTCGATCTGAACTTCGGCTGCCCGGTCCCGAAGGTCACCCGTAAGGGCGGGGGAGCGGCGCTTCCGTGGCGCATGGGCCTGTTCGCCGACATCGTGACCGCCGCAGTGCGCGCCGCCGACGGCGTCGTGCCGGTCACCGTCAAGATGCGCGTCGGCATCGACGCCGATCACGTGACCTATCGCGAGGCGGCGCTGCGGGCCCAGGACGCCGGTGTCGCGCACGTCGCGTTGCACGGGCGCACGGCCGCCGACTTCTACGCCGGACGCGCCGACTGGGCACCCATCGCCGAACTGGCCGACCTGCTCGACATCCCGGTGCTCGGCAACGGCGACATCTGGGAGGCCGACGACGCCCTGCGCATGGTCCGCGAGACCGGCTGCGCGGGCGTGGTGGTGGGGCGTGGATGTCTGGGCCGGCCGTGGCTGTTCGCCGACCTGGTCGCCGCATTCGCCGGTCGCGCCGAGCGGCGGCGTCCGGATCTGCGCGAGGTCGCGGCGGTCATGCGCCGGCACGCGGAACTGCTTGCCGACTGGCTGGGCGAAGACAGCGGCCTGCGCGACTTCCGCAAGCACGTGGCCTGGTATCTCAAGGGATTCGTCGTCGGCAGCGAGGTGCGCACCTCGCTCGGGGGCATCGCGTCGCTCGCGGCCCTCGACGATCTGCTCGGCAAGCTCGACCTGGACCAGCCGTTTCCCGAGGACGTTCTCGGGCGCCCGCGCGGGCGTACAAGCGCACGCAGAGCGGTGGCGCTGCCGGACGGGTGGCTCGCCTCACGCGACGACGGCACCGTCCCGGAGGGCGCTGAACTTCCTGATTCCGGTGGGTGACTACGCGAAGTGATTTCCGCCCCGTCGTCAGGTTGCTCACATTCTGCGAGCGGCGCTCTGGGCCTACGCTCGTGAGGACATCGGTCGATTAGAGGGGGGCGCGCGATGCCGAAGCTCGTCTATGACTTCGCCGAGGGAAACAAGGATCTCAAGGATCTGCTCGGCGGCAAGGGCGCGAATCTCGCCGAGATGACCAATCTCGGCCTGCCGGTACCGCCCGGCTTCACGATCACCACCGAGGCATGCCAGGCCTACCTCAAGAGTGGACGCGAGCCGGACGAGCTTGCCGACGAGGTGAGCGAGCACCTCGCCGCCCTCGAACAGAAGATGGGCAAGAGGCTCGGCCAGTCCGACGATCCGCTGCTCGTCTCGGTCCGCTCCGGGGCGAAGTTCTCGATGCCCGGCATGATGGAGACCGTCCTCAATATCGGGCTCAACGACCAGTCCGTGCGGGGCCTTGCGGCGCAGGCGGGCAACGAGCGGTTCGCCTTCGACTCCTACCGGCGCCTGATCCAGATGTTCGGCAAGACGGTGCTGGCCATCGACGGCGAGCATTTCGAGGAAGCACTCGACGCCGCGAAGCACGCCAAGGACACCACCGACGATCTCGATCTCGACGCCGAAGACATGCGCAAGCTCGTCGGCACCTTCAAGGAGGTGGTCGTCAAGCACGCAGGCCGGGAGTTCCCGCAGGAGCCGCGCGAGCAGATGGATCTCGCCGTGCGTGCCGTCTTCGACTCCTGGAACACGAAGCGGGCTGTCGTGTACCGCCGCCAGGAGCGGATCCCGTCCGACCTGGGTACCGCGGTGAACATCTGCTCGATGGTGTTCGGCAACCTCGACATGCAGTCGGGCACCGGCGTCGCGTTCACCCGCGACCCGGCATCGGGGGCGCAGGGCATCTACGGCGACTACCTGCAGAACGCGCAGGGCGAGGACGTCGTCGCGGGCATTCGCAACACCGTGCCGCTTGCCGACCTCGAGAAGATCGACAAGAAGTCCTACGACGAGTTGCTCCAGAACATGCAGACGCTCGAGGAGCACTACCTCGACCTCTGCGACATCGAGTTCACGATCGAGCGCGGCAAGCTGTGGATGTTGCAGACGCGGGTCGGCAAGCGCACGGCGGCGGCGGCGTTCCGGATCGCCACCCAGCTCGTCGATCAGGGCCTGATCGACATGGACGAGGCCCTGCAGCGCGTCACCGGGGCGCAGCTCGCGCAACTGATGTTCCCGCGCTTCGACGAGTCGTCCTCGCACAGGAAGATCGCGCAGGGTATGAACGCCTCGCCCGGTGCGGCCGTCGGCAAGGTCGTCTTCGACTCCTACACCGCCGTCAAGTGGTCCCGCTCGGGCGAGGACGTCATCCTGGTACGCCGCGAGACGAACCCCGACGACCTCAACGGCATGATCGCCGCCAGGGGCATCCTGACCAGCCGGGGCGGCAAGACGTCGCACGCGGCGGTGGTCGCCCGTGGCATGGGCAAGACGTGTGTCTGCGGCGCCGAGACCCTCGACGTCGACACCAAGAGCCGCCAGTTCCGTGCGCCGCACGGCGTCGTCGTCCACGAGGGCGACGTCATCTCGATCGACGGTACGAGCGGCGAGGTGTTCCTCGGTGAGGTACCGGTGGTCGACTCGCCGGTGGTGCGCTACTTCGAGGGCGAGGTGGCGGCTGACGCCGACGAGCTGGTGGCGGCCGTCGACCGGATCATGCGCCACGCCGACGGCGCGCGCCGCATGACCGTGCGCACCAACGCCGACACCGCCGAGGACGCCGATCGGGCGCGCCGGTTCGGGGCGCAGGGCATCGGCCTGTGCCGCACCGAGCACATGTTCCTCGGCGAGCGCCGGGCGCTGGTCGAAGCGCTCATCCTGGCCGACACCGACGAGGAGCAGGAGCGCGAGCTCGCCGAGCTGCTTCCCTTGCAGCGCAAGGACTTCGTCGACCTGTTCGAGGCCATGGACGGGCTGCCGGTCACCATCCGGCTCCTCGATCCGCCGCTGCACGAGTTCCTGCCCGACATCACCGAGCTGTCGGTGCGCGTCGCCGTGGCCGAGGCCCGCGGCGAGCAGCGCGAGGGCGACCTGCGGCTGTTGCAGGCCGTGCACAAGCTGCACGAGCAGAATCCGATGCTGGGGCTGCGCGGCGTGCGGCTCGGCGTCGTGATCCCGGGGTTGTTCGCCATGCAGTCCCGAGCGATCCTCGAAGCCGCCGCCGACCGCGTGCGCGCCGGCGGCGTGCCGCGCGTCGAGATCATGGTCCCGCTCGTCGCGAACGTCCAGGAGTTCGAGACGGTCAAGCAGGACATCATCCAGGTCGCGCGCGATGTCCGGTCCGAGATGGGAGTCTCGCTCGACTTCCTGGTCGGCACCATGATCGAACTGCCCCGCGCGGCGCTGACCGCCGACCAGATCGCCGAGGCCGCCGAGTTCTTCTCCTTCGGCACCAACGACCTGACCCAGACGACCTGGGGATTCTCCCGCGACGACGTCGAGGCGGCGTTCTTCTCGGCCTACCTGGAGAAGGGCATCTTCGGCATCTCGCCGTTCGAGACGCTGGATCGCGAGGGGGTTGGCGAACTCGTCCGCATCGCCGCCGAACGCGGGCGCTCACACCGCCCGGGCCTCAAGCTCGGCATCTGCGGCGAGCACGGCGGCGATCCGGACTCGGTGCACTTCTTCGAGATGGTCGGCCTGGACTACGTGTCCTGCTCGCCGTTCCGGGTGCCGGTCGCGCGGCTCGAGGCTGGACGGGCCAGCCACGGCCGCGCGCGCTGATCCGGGCGACCACCGCGACCCATCCCGGACCGGCGCCGGACGGCACGCCCTCGACAACCTCCCCAATCGCGTGACCAGCGCGCTCGGGCGCCGCATGTCTCGCGCGCGGGACACTCATCGTGATTCGGCGGGCATCCGGTGATGGGTAGGCTCGTACCCGTGTTCCGAGGCCGTCTCCGTTCGCTGACGGAAGTGGTCTCCCGAACGGGTTGGCGCGGCACGGGAACTCTCGTGGTGCCGAAGACCCCGCTGCTGCAGCAGCTGCTCGACGAATTCGGGCTCAAGCACACGATCGACGGTGACGGCGATCTGACCGTCCGGTGGGCCAAGTGCAGCATCTTCTTCTTCCACTACGGCGACAACCGCGAGGTACTGCAGGCCAGGCTCTACCTCAACCGTCGCTTTCCGGTCGAGATGCGCCCGACCCTGGCTCTCGCCCTTGACGACTGGAATCGCACCAAGCTGAGCCCGAAGGCGTACACGGTGCTGCCCGACGACGGCATGGTGGGCATCTGCGCCGAGCAGTGCTACGACTTCGAACGCGGCGCCACCCGCGACCAGATCCAGTACACCGTCGGGACCTGGATCGAAATGCTGCTGGGCTTCGCCGAGTGGGTGGACGAGCAGATGTGAGCTACCAGGGCGCCGCGCATGAGCGGCGGGTCCTCGAGCCGCCCAAACGTGCCGGGGCGCAGCGTGGCCGCAGCGATTTCGCGCGCGACCGCGCCCGCGTCCTGCACTCCTACGCGTTCCGGCGGCTGGCCGACAAGACGCAGGTGGTCGGGCCGGGCGAGGACGACTTCCCGCGCACCCGCCTCACGCACTCCCTCGAGGTGGCCCAGATCGGACGCGAGATGGGCGCCGCCCTGGGCTGCGATCCGGACGTGGTCGACGCCGCCGGGCTGGCGCACGATCTCGGGCATCCGCCGTTCGGGCATAACGGCGAGGACGTGCTCGATCAGCTGGCCGCCGACTGCGGCGGCTTCGAAGGCAACGCCCAGACCCTGCGCATCCTGACCAGGCTCGAGGCAAAGATCATCGGGCCGTCCGGCGAGCCGGTGGGCCTGAACCTGACGCGCGCGACGCTCGACGCGGCGTGCAAGTATCCCTGGCAGCGCGTCCCGGGATCGCGAAAGTTCGGCGTGTACGCCGCCGATCTTGACGCGTTCACCTGGATCCGTCACGGCGCACCCGAGGGCAGGCGCTGCATCGAGGCCCAGGTCATGGACTGGGCCGACGACGTGGCCTACTCGGTTCACGATGTCGAGGACGGCGTGTACAGCGGGCACATCGCGCTGTCGAAGGTCGATGCTGCCGCGCGGGAGGCACTGTGCGAGGTGGCCGCCGACCTGTATTCGGCCCAGTCGCCGGACGCCCTCGCGCCGGTGCTCGATGATCTGCTCGACCTGCCGACGCTGCGCGACCTGGCCGGCTACGACGGTTCCTACGAAGCGCAGGCCGCCGCGAAGCGCGCCACCAGCGAGCTGACCGGACGTTTCGCCGGCGCGGCCATCGGCGCCACCCGGGCCGCCCACGGTGAGGCGCCCCTGACCAGATACGACGCCGACCTCGTCGTTCCAGAGCGGATCGTCGCCGAATGCGCACTGCTCAAGGCGCTCGCCGCGCATTACGTGATGCGCCGCCGCGGCGCGTTTGACCGGCTCGCCGCCCAGCGTCAGTTGCTGAGCGAGCTGGTCGCGGCGCTCATCGACCGCGCGCCCGGCACCCTCGATCGCGCCGCGTCGCAGGCGTGGCAGCAGGCGCCTGACGACGCGGGGCGGCTGCGTGCGGTGATCGATCAGGTCGCGCAGCTGACCGACTCGTCGGCGCGGCACTGGCACACCCGCCTGGTGCGCCCGCACTGAGAGCGGCTCAGCCGGTGGCTGCGCGCAGCACCGACTCGTGCAGCGACGCGTCGAGCGCAGTGCCCGCGCCGGCCGGGTCTATCAGGTCAGCGAGCGCCAGCGCGGCGGCACCGGCGGCTCCCGCGCCGGCCTCGCGGAGCTGCAACTCTGCGGGCAGTTGCTCGGTCACCCGGCGCCGTAGCGGTCCGTCCGCAAGTAGCAGGGAGCCCGCCAGGACGAGCTCACGCGCTCGGGGCAGCGCGGGTCGCACCGCGCCGACGGCCGCCACCAGGCGCTCGGCGGCGGCCCGCACCAGGCCGTCGGCCACTGGGTCGCCGGCGTCGGCCGCACGGGTGACCAGCGGAGCGAGCGCGCCGAGGTAGGCCGGGGCGCGGGCGTGCAACGCCCCGATGGCGTGCTGGGCGAAGTCGGCGTCGTGCGGGACGCCGAGGTGTTCGGCAACGTCGTCGCGCAGGCGCGTGGACGGGCCGCGCCCGTCGTAGGCGTCGAGTGCTGCGCGAACGCCGCGCAACCCCAGCCAGACCGCCGAGCCCTCGTCGCCGAGCAGCCAGCCGTAACCGTCGCAGCGGCGTACGACCTGCCGCCGCGACACGGCGGCGGCCGCCGCTCCGGTGCCCGCCACCAGTAGCAGGCCGTCCGCGCGCGACGTGCCGGCCGCGAACGCAACCTCGAGGTCGGTGACCACGCGCGGCTCGCCGGGCAGGCCCGCCAGCCGCCAGGCCGTGGCCGCCGCCTCACGCGCGACGACCGCGCCGGCCGCACCGCTACCGGCAATGCCGAACACGCCCGCGCGGACGTCGGCGGGCCGTAGCTCGGCGAGGGCGGTACGAAGCGCCTGGCTGAGCCCGTCGACCGGGACTCCGGCGCTCGAGCGCAGATTGCCGCCGCCTCCGGTGCCGGCTCCCGCGGGGGAACCGGTACGGGTGACGACGAGGCATCGCGTCGTGGTGCCGCCGACGTCAACGCCGACGACGAGGTCGACCATCCGGTGAAAATAGCAGCAGATAGGACGGCGGAAACAGTTGACGTCATGCCCGACATGGAGGAAATTTTCTGCCGTGGGAAGTCAAAGGGAGCCAAGCACCGCATCCCGGGCGGCGGCCGAGCCATTGTCGGTGGGCACCGTGGTCCGCATCCGCGGGCTCCTGCCGTCAATGCCTCCCGCCGCGCGGCTCGTCGGCGAGCAGATCCTGGCCGATCCGGCGGCTGTTGCCGGTCTGACGATCACCGAGATGTCGGACGCATGCGGGGTTTCTGAGACGACCACGGTGCGCTTCTGCCGGGCGATCGGCTTTCACGGCTACTCCGAGCTGCGCCTTGCCTTGGCCGCCGAGACCGGCCGCGCGGAGGGAAGCGGCCGGTCGGCGAAGGTGGTCGGCAGCGACATCCGGCCCACCGACGACCTCGGCGCGGTCATCGAGAAGATCTCCTACGCCGACGCCCGGGCCGTCGAGGAGACCGCCGCCCAGCTTGACGTCGCGGTCCTCGGGCAGGTCATCGACGCGCTGGTCGAAGCCCGTCGCATCGACGTCTATGGCGTCGGCGCCAGCGCGTTCGTCGCGTTGGACTTCCAGCAGAAGCTGCACCGCATCGGACGAGTGGCGTTCGCGTGGTCCGACACCCACATCGCGCTCACCAGCGCCGCGCTGCTCGGCCGCGAGGACGTCGCGGTCGGCATCTCGCACACCGGGGTCACCCGCGACACCATCGACGCGCTTGCCGAGGCCGGCCGCCGCGGGGCCACTACGGTCGCGCTCACCAACTTCCCCCTGTCGCCCATCGCGCGGGCGGCCGACTTCGTGCTCACGACGGCCGCCCGCGAGACGACGTTCCGATCCGGGGCGACGGCGAGCCGGCTGGCGCAGCTCACCGTCGTCGACTGCGTATTCGTCGGCGTGGCGCAACGCCACTACACGGCCACCCGCGCGGCGCTCGAGCGCACGCGCGAGGCCGTGCGCAGCCGCCGGATCTCCGCGCGAGGTGCCCGTCGATGACCGAGCAACTCGACCCGGACATGCGCGCCGCCTGGGTGCTCGCACCTACCGAGGAGCGCAATCCGCGAACGCTTGATATCGACATCCGGCCCACCGTCGACATGCTGCGAATGATCAACGACGAGGACGCGAACGTCGCAAGCGCAGTGCGTTCCGCGCTTCCCGCGCTCGCCGAGGCGGTCGATCTGGCGTCCGCGGCGCTGCGTGCGGGCCACCGCGTCCACTACTTCGGTGCCGGAACGTCCGGGCGGATCGCGGTACTCGACGCCGCCGAACTGATCCCCACATACGCCATCGAGCCGGACCGCGTCGTCGCGCATCATGCCGGTGGCTCGCAGGCGCTTGCCCAGCCGGTCGAAGACGTCGAGGACGACGCCGCCAGCGGGGCCGCCGACGCCGCGTCCGTCGAGGCGGGCGATGTCGCGATCGGGCTGACCGCGAGCGGCAGAACCCCTTACGTCACAGGCGCATTGCACGCGGCGGGCCAGAGCGGGGCGAGCACCGTACTCATCTCCGCCAATCCCGAGGCCGATCTCGGAACGCGAGTCGACGTGCACGTGGCGGTGGCCACCGGTCCCGAGGTGATTGCGGGCTCGACCCGGATGAAGGCCGGCACCGCGCAGAAACTGCTGCTGAACGCGTTCTCGACAGCGCTGATGGTCCGCCTGGAACGCACCTACTCCAACCTCATGGTCGCGGTGGCCGCGACGAATGCGAAGCTGCGCGGTCGCGTGGTGCGCATCCTCGTCGAAGCGACCGGCCTCGACCACGACACGTGCGCGGCCGCGGTAGCTCGGGCCGACGGCGACTGCCGGGTGGCGCTCGTCGCGCTTCTCGCCGAGGTGCCGGTCGACCGTGCCCGAAGGGCGCTGACAGCTGCCGAGGGCGGGGTGCGCCGTGCCCTGACGCTCGTCGGAACCGAAGCCGAACAGACCGGTGAAATCGAACGTGACCGTATCCGCGGATCGAACGAAGGGGCACAGGCATGAGAACCCGCAGAAAGCTAGCGATCGTCGCCGTATCGGCGCTGGCGGTCGCCGGTGTGAGTGCTTGCTCGACGACGAGTTCGTCCGGCGGCGGCAAGGTCACCCTGTCGGTGTGGTCGTGGCGGCCCGAAGACGCCGCCACCTACCGGCAGATGTTCGACTCGTTCCACAAGGCACATTCGAACATCACCGTCGACTTCAAGCCGTACAAGGCCACCGACTACAACACGATCCTGTCGACGGGGCTGACCCAGCCCGGCGGTCCCGACGTGATGCAGTTGCGTTCGTACGGCGGGTTGCAACCGCTCGTCCAGGCGCACAACCTCGTCGCGCTCGACGGCAAGGTGGCCGGACTCTCGAACTTCGGCAAGACGTCGCTGGACGGCGCGCGTGGCAAGGCCGACGGCAAGGTCTACGGCGTCCCGCTGGAGATGGCGACCTTCCAGACCTACTACAACAAGGACATCTTCGCGAAGTACAACCTGCAGCCGCCGACGACGTGGGATCAGCTGATCTCCGTTGCGAACACGCTCAAGCAGAACGGTGTCACGCCGTTTGCGACTTCGGGCAAGGACAACTGGTTGCTGCCGTTGTATGACGACGCGTTCGGCGCGACACGCTATGGCGGTCCGGATTTCGAGAAGAAGGTACTCAGCGGGCAGGCAACACTCACCGATCCGGCCTACACAGCGGCACTCGGCGTGCTCGGCCAGCTCAAGCCGTACTTCCCGAAGGACATGATGGGCCTGGGCGAGACGGACGTGCAGACCCTCTTCGCCACGGGCAAGGCCGCCATGATCCCCGAAGGTTCATTCGCACTTGCGCCGATCAAGGCGATCAATTCCAAGCTCAACCTGGGTGTGTTCAACGCGCCCCCGCCTGCGGGTTCGCCGGTTGACCACCCCCTGCAGGTCGGCTGGGTCGACGCATCCTTCGGGCTCAACGCAAAGTCGAAGCACCAGAAGGAAGCGCTCGAACTACTGCAGTGGATGACCACGTCGGAGTTCGGCCAGATGGTCGCCGACAAGTTGAAGCAGGTCTCGCTGGTGAACGGCGTGCAATCCTCGGACGAGTTGCTCAAGCAGATGGTGCAGGGCTACCGCACCAACCCGACGCCGTACTTCATGCTGGTCGATTTCCGTTACGGCACGCCGCTGGGCAGTGATCTCGAAGCGGAAGGCCTGCAGAACATGTTGCTGGGTAAGGAATCCGCTGAGGCGGTTGCCCGCGACATGCAGAAGGGCGTCTCGCAGTGGTTCAAGCCGACCGGCAATTGACGCCGGATAGCGAGAGTCGCGGAGGGCGCGGGCGCTGGCGTCGCAAGCCCGCGCCCACCGCGCACAGCACGCCGGTGATGCGCTGGCGCACCGCCGCGGTGTTTCTGCTGCCGGCGTTCGTGCTCTACAGCGTCTTCATCATCTATCCGCTGTTCTCGGCGCTCGGCGACAGCTTCTGGAACTGGGAGGGCACGGCACGGGGAGGCTTCGCCGGCTTCGGCAACTTCACCAGCCTGTTCACGCAGTTCCCGCTGAATCGTCAATTGCGGGCTGCCTTCTGGCATACGGTGATCTTCTTCGTCGGCACCATGGTCGTGCAGAACACGTTCGGCTTGCTGATCGCGGTTCTGCTGCACGAGCAGCGTTTTGGAAAGCGCTTCCTGCAGGCGGTCTACACCGTGCCGTTCCTGGTCGGCGGCCTGGTGGTCGGTTACATGTGGAACCTGCTGCTCAGCCCCAGCTTCGGCCCGGTGAACAAGGCGATGGAGGCAGTCGGTCTCGGCTCGATGACAAGGGCGTGGCTGGGCGATCCCAGCACTGCGCTGCCCGTCGTCATCCTGATCAATGCGTGGCACTACATCGGTTTCCCGGTACTGCTCTTCGGCGCCGCCCTGGCCGGGCTGCCCGAGGAATACGGTGACGCGGCCCGCGTCGATGGCGCGAACGCGTGGCAACGGCTGCGCCGGGTGACCCTGCCGCTGCTGTTGCCGGCGATCGGCGTGGTGTCGATCCTGACGTTCATCGGCTGCTTCAACACGTTCGAGTTGGTGTATTCGCTGGAGGGCTCGCAAGGCAACCAGCCGACCGGGCCGGGCGGTGCCACCGACCTGCTCGGGCTGATCTTCTACCGGGTCGCTTTCCAAGAGGGCGGCGTCAACGCGATCGGCCAGTCGTCGGCCATTGCCGTCTTGATGTTCGTGCTGATCTTCGGGGTCGCCGTCGTCGCCAACCGATATCTGCGCCGGCGTGAGGCGCAGCTGTCATGACGGTCCTGCACGAACGCACGCGCGCACTGCCGGCGAGGCCGCTGCTCCGGCGGCGCCCCAAGCCGCGCCGTTCACCGCGCGAGCGCGCCGTACGAGTCCTGATCGTCGTACTGCTCTGGAGCTACGCGGCCGTCGCGATCGTGCCGATGATCGTGATGCTGCTCGATTCGCTGCGTCCTAACGCGAAGGTGCTCTCCGATCCGCTGGGTCTGCCCACGTCGCTGGACTTCTCCGCCTACTCGACTGCATGGACCCAGGCATCGTTCGCGACATACGTGCGCAACTCGGCGCTGGTCACCGTCGGCGCGGTGCTGCTCGATGTCTGCGTCTCGTTGCCTGCGGCCTACGTCCTCGGCCGTTACCGGTTCCGTGGCAGCGGGTTGCTGACCGCGTACTTCCTTTCCGGGCTGATGCTGCCGATCCGCCTCGGCATCGTCCCGATCTTCTACCTGCTGGGCACGTTCCACATGATCGATTCCCGGCTGGGGCTGGTGCTGGTGTACGCGGCGAGCGGCATCCCGTTCTCGGTGTTCGTGCTTGCGGCCTTCTTCCGCGGCCTGCCCCGCGAGATCGAAGAGGCGGCGCGCATCGACGGTGCCGGCGAGTACCGGATCTTCAGCCACGTCATGCTGCCACTGGTCAAACCCGCTATCGCGACGGTGGTGGTCTTTCGTTTCGTCCCGCTGTGGAACGACTTCTTCTTCCCGCTCGTGCTTCTGCGCAGCACGAACAAGTACACGATCCCCGTCGGCCTGACGCAGTTCTTCGGCGAGTTCCAGACGAATTGGTCGGCGCTGTTCGCCGGCCTGGTCATCGCGACCGCTCCGCTGGTGATCCTGTTCCTCGTTGCCACCAAGCAGATCGTGGCCGGATTGACGGCGGGCATGGGCAAATGAGGCGATCTGGCCGGTAATCAAGGTGATCCTGTCGGCGGGGCGAACTAGGGTCGGTCCGTGTCCGAGGATCTGCCGCTCATCTACGCGCGTGGGCTGACCAAGTCCTACGGCACGGTGCAAGCCGTGCGCGGCATCGACCTCGACGTGCAGCGCGGCGAGGCGTTCGGCTTTCTCGGGCCCAATGGGGCCGGCAAGTCCTCGACGATGCGCATGGTCGGTGCGGTGTCACCGCCCAGCGGTGGCGAACTGCGCATCCTCGGCCTCGATCCGGCCACCGACGGCCCGCGCATCCGCGCCCGCCTCGGCGTCTGCCCGCAGGACGACACGCTCGACCCGGAGCTGTCCACCCGCGAGAACCTGACCGTCTACGGGCGCTATTTCGGCATGAGCCGCGCCGAGTGCCGAGCCAAGGCCGACGAGCTGCTCGGATTCGTCGCTTTGACCGACAAGGCCGGCGACAAGGTCGACAACCTCTCCGGTGGGATGAAGCGGCGGCTGACCATCGCGCGTTCGCTGATGAACACGCCCGATGTCCTGCTGCTCGACGAGCCGACCACCGGCCTCGACCCGCAGGCGCGACATCTGCTGTGGGACAAGCTGTTCCGGCTCAAACAGAGCGGCGTCACGCTGGTGCTGACCACGCACTACATGGACGAGGCCGAGCAGCTCTGCGACCGGCTGGTCGTGATGGACGGCGGGCTGATCGTCGCCGAGGGCTCGCCGGCCGACCTCATCCGGCGCTACTCCACCCGCGAGGTCACCGAACTGCGATTCGGCGTCGGCGACGACCACGACGCGCTGGCCGAGAAGGTGGCCGACATCGCCGATCGGGTCGAGGCATTGCCCGACCGGCTGTTGCTCTACACCGACGACGGCGAGAGCGCGGCCGTCGCTGCGCACGAGCGCGGGCTGTCGCCGGCCAGCGTCCTGGTACGCCGGTCCACCCTCGAAGACGTCTTCCTCCGGCTCACCGGCCGCACTCTGGTGGACTGATGGAGTACGTCGTGCGGCAGTACGACTACTGGGCGACCGCGTATCGGCGTACCTGGATGGGCAGTGTCTTCTCCAGTTTCCTCAGCCCGCTGCTCTACCTCGCGGCCATGGGAGTCGGGCTCGGCAAGCTGGTCGACCGCCATGCGTCGAGCGGCTCGCTCGGCGGAGTCTCCTACCTCGAATACATCGCGCCCGGCCTGCTCGCGGCCACGGCGATGCTGACCGGCGTCGGCGAATCGACCTACCCGATCATGGGCAAGATCAAGTGGAACTACGTGTTCCACGCGATGGTGGCCACCCCGCTGCGGCCGCTGGATGTCGTGCTGGGCCAACTCGGGTTCATCGCCTTCCGGATCTTCACGACCTGCACGGTGTTTCTGGGCGTCATGGCGATCTTCGGCGCGATCGAGTCGCCGCTCGGCGTGTTCGCCGTCCTCGTCGCGCTGCTCGTCGGCCTGGCGTTCAGCGCGCCGGTCTTTGCCATCGCCACCCGGCTGGAGAGCGACTCGGGCTTCGCGATGATCTTCCGGTTCGGCATCATCCCGATGTTCCTGTTCTCCGGCGCGTTCTTCCCGGTGACCCAGTTGCCCGACGGTATCGAATGGCTGGCCTACGTGACGCCGTTGTGGCACGGCGTGGCGCTCTCCCGCGCGCTGTGCCTCGGCGACGTCTCGTTCTGGCCCGCGATGGGTCACGTCGCGTACCTGCTGCTGTGGATCGGCGTCGGCACCTGGCTGACCGTGCGCGGGCTGACCCGGCGGCTGGTCCGATGAGAACCGTTACCGCCAGGATCGCCCCGCTGCCGCTCGTGCGGACGCAAGGATGGCGGCTCGTCGAGCGCAACTTCCTCGTCTATCGGCGGGCCTGGATCGTGTTTCTGTCCGGCTTCCTCGAGCCGGTGCTGTACCTGCTGTCGATCGGTATCGGGGTGTCGAAGCTCGTCGGTGACTTCACCCTGCCCGACGGCACCGTGGTCACCTACACCCAGTTCGTCGCCCCGGCGATGCTTGCCACGTCGGCGATGAACGGCGCGATCTTCGACTCGACCTACAACATCTTCTTTCGGATGAAGTACATAAAGCTCTACGACGCGGTGCTCGCCACTCCGATGCGGGCGTGGGATGTCGCGATGGGCGAAGTGTCATGGGCGTTGCTTCGGGGCGCGGCCTATTCGGCGATGTTCGTCGTCGTGATGCTGGTGATGGGCCTGATCAGGTCGTGGTGGGCGGTACTGGCGCTACCCGTCGCAGTTCTCGTCGGCCTGGCCTTCGCCGGCGCCGGCATGGCCTTGACCACCTTCATGCGCTCGTGGCAGGACTTCGAGTTCGTCCAGCTGGCAATCCTGCCGATGTTCCTGTTCTCCGCGACGTTCTACCCGCTCTCCACCTACCCCGGCCCGGTGCAGTGGCTGGTGCGGATCACCCCGCTCTACCAGGGCGTTGACCTGCTACGAAGCTTGACGCTCGGCACCGTCAGCTGGCAGCTGCTCGTCCCGGCCGCGTATCTCGTCGCGATGGGCGTCGGTGGCATGTCCGTCGCGTCGCGTCGGCTGGGCCGCCTGCTCCTGAAGTGACATCCGCGTCCGCCCGCTCGGCGGCGCCAAGCTGTATCGCGCACGGCCCTAGACTGGCCTGCGTGGCGGGCCGCATTCGGGACGAGGACATCGCCGCCGTCCGCGAACGCTCGCCCATAGCCGACGTGATCGGTGAGCAGGTGCAGCTGCGCAACGCCGGTGGCGGCAACCTCAAGGGACTGTGTCCCTTCCACGAGGAGAAGTCGCCGTCGTTCTCGGTGTCGCCGTCCAAGGGACTGTTCTACTGCTTCGGCTGCGGTGCCGGCGGCGACGTCATCCGGTTCGTCGAGCGGACCGAGAACGTCGGATTCACCGAGGCGGCCGAGCGGCTTGCTGCACGGGCCGGCGTGCAGCTGCGCTACCTCGACTCCGGCACCGGCCCGGCCCGCCAGCCCGGCCAGCGGGCGCGACTCGTCCAGGCCCACGCTTCGGCGGCGAGTTTCTACGCCGAACAACTGCGCACCCCGGAGGCGCGTCCGGCCCGCGAGTTCCTGAACGAGCGCGGGTTCGACGACGACGCAGCGGCCCGCTACGGCTGCGGTTTCGCCCCGGCAGGCTGGGATGCGCTCACCAAACACCTGCTGGCAGCGGGATTCTCTCCGGCCGAGCTGACGACTGGCGGGCTGTCGCGGCAGTCGAGCCGGGGCTCGCTGATCGACCGGTTCCACCGCCGGCTGCTGTGGCCGTTGCGCGACATCGGCGGCGAAGTCGTCGGCTTCGGTGCGCGGCGACTCTTCGACGACGACCCCATCGAAGCCAAGTACCTGAACACGCCAGAGACGCCGATCTACAAGAAGAGCCAGTTGCTCTACGGGGCCGACCTCGCCAAGCGCGAGATCGCCCGCCAGCATCGAGCCGTCGTGGTCGAGGGCTACACCGACGTCATGGCCTGCCACCTGGCCGGAGTCACCACCGCGGTCGCCACCTGCGGAACGGCTTTCGGCGGCGAGCACATCTCGGTGCTGCGCCGGCTGTTGATGGACTCCGACGCGTTCACCGGCGAGGTCATCTTCACCTTCGACGGCGACGCGGCGGGAATGAAGGCCGCCGAGCGGGCCTTCGCCGACGACCAGAAGTTCATGGCCCAGACGTTCGTCGCGATCGAGTCGTCCGGGCTCGATCCGTGCGAGCTGCGGCAGAAGGCCGGCGATGCTGCGGTGGCCGATCTGGTCGCCCGCCGGGTGCCCCTCGTCGAGTTCGTCCTGCGCTCGACGGTGAATCGGTTCGACCTCGACACCGCCGAAGGACGTTCCGCGGCGCTGGATCGCAGCGTCCCGCTGGTCGCGCGAATCAAGGACCACTCGCTGCGGGTGGAGTATTCGCAAGCCCTCGCGCGGATGGTGGGCGTCGACGATCCCGATCGCGTGCTGGCCAGGGTCCGCGGCTCCGCTCGTTCCGGCGGGCGCGTCGACGAGCCGCCGCGTCGCGCCGCGTCAGTCGTCGACGACGCCGTGGCCTCCGTCGAGCGTGAAGTGCTCAAAGTGGCTATGCAGATGCCAGGTGTCGCAGGCCCCACCTTCGACGCGCTGCCCGACGGCGCGTTCCTGGTGCCCGAGCATGTCGCACTGCGGCAGGGCATTGCTGCTGCTGGCGGAACCGCCAAGGCAGTCAGCGGGCCCGCCTGGGCGGGCGCCGTCGAGGAGCAGCTTCCCGATCTCGTCGCGCGTGGGCTGGTGAACGCGCTTGCCGTCGAGCCGCTGCACGCCGGCGCCGACAGTCAGGAGCGCTATGCCGACGCCGTGCTGTCCCGCTTGCAGGAGATGGTCATCTCCCGCCAGGTCGCGGTGCTCAAGTCGCGCTTGCAGCGGATCAATCCCGTGGACGAGGCGGACGAGCACGGCCGCCTGTTCGCCGAGCTGATCGCGTTGGAAAGCCAGCGCAGGATCATGCGTGACCGTGCGATCGGGGGCGAATGATGCTGCGTCGGCGCGAGCGCCCGCCGCGCGAGGCCGTGGCACAGCTTGACCGCGACGAGCGGGTGATCTCGTGGGCGTTGCCGGCCGACGGGGCCCTCGTAGCCACACAGCGCGGGCTCTGGCTGCCCGAAGACTTCGCGTATCGCCGCATCGGCTGGGAACTCGTTGACAAGGCGGTGTGGCGGGGCGGCGTCCTCAGCGTCGTCGAGGCCGAGGTGATCGACGGCGTGCTGTTACGCGACCAGGCACCGCTGCTGTTCGAGCTCGACGAGCCGCGCGACCTGCCGCCGACCGTACGAAAGCGGGTCGAGGCCAGCGTCGTGCGATCCGAGGTCTTGCCGGTTGCCGGCGGCGCAGCCCGCTTCGTGGCCCGCCGGGTGCCCGGCCGTGACGGCGTGGCCTGGTGGGCCCGACTCGAGCCCGGCACGCGCGACACGCAGGCGACACGCGCCGCGGTGCGGGAGCGAATCGAGCAGCTGGGCGCGAACTGGTCGCTCTCTGACGCGCTGTAACAGAGCTCCTAGCGTTGGTAGCCGTTCGCGCCGGTTGTGGCCTCGGAGTCGGCGTGGAGCTTGGCGCTGACCACGCCCTTGGCGCGATTACGAAGGTCGTCGACCTGCGCCTGCAACACACCGGCGGTGGCCTGGACGGTCTGGCTGCCGGCCACCTTGCGTGCTACCCGGACGATGCTCTCGTAGCGCTCTCGCCCGGCACGGGCGCCGAGCACGTAGCCAAACGCGGCGCCGACCAGCAATGACAGCTTCATGGCGTGCCTCCTCGTTCGGGGGTGGGACCCTTCCAACCTAGCCCGAACGTGGCGATGTCCTGGGATGGGTTATTCTGGCTCGGCCACGCAGCCAGCGCGCAGCTCGCCGCCGGCCAGGTAATCCCCCGTAGCTCAATTGGCAGAGCGTCCGGCTGTTAACCGGCAGGTTACTGGTTCGAGTCCAGTCGGGGGAGCCACCTACAGCCCAAGGATTCCAAGGCCTCCAGCGCGAGGCAGGGTCACTGAAGTTGATCTCTGTCAATCACGCTGTCATTCAGTTACGATCCGGGCAGGCCAGACAGGGGTCGGGCGCGCGGTCACATCCGGCAACGGGGTGGCTCCTACCAGGTGCTGGTGTTCGCCGGCATCGACCCGGTCACCGGCAAGCGCAACTACCTGACCGAGTCGACCCGCGACAAGAAGCCGGCCGAGAAGATCATGCGGCGGCTGGTCGCCGAGGTCGACGAACAACGGGCGGCTCGCACCAAGGCGACGATGGCAACAGCGCTCGACGCGTGGGTGAAGGTCCACGAGGTCGAGGCGAACACGCTGCGCGGCTACGAGGCGAACATCCGCCGCTACATCAAGCCGGCTCTCGGCCGCGTGTCGATCGGCAAGATCACCGCCCATGTGCTGGAGGAGTTCTACTCCGAACTGCGTCGCTGCCGGATGCGGTGCGACGGCCGGCCGATGATCGAACATCTTGCGGAAGAAGCGCATGAGTGCCGAGTCGTCCGCCACCGGAATCCGGTTGGCCGGCCGCCGAAGGGCGGGCACCGCGACCACGACTGCGGAAAGATGCGTTGCGAGGTCATCGAGTGCCTGCCCCACGTGTGCAACCCTTTGGCCGCGTCCACGATCCGCGACATTCACTTCACCATCAGCGCTGCGCTTGCGGCCGCGGTGCGCTGGGAGTGGATCAAGTCGAACCCGGCATCCGTTGCGCGCAAGCCGCGCAAACCTGCACCAGAGCCGAAGCCGCCGACGCCGGAACAGGCCGCGAAGATCACCGCCGCTGCGTGGGAGCAGGACGCCGACTGGGGCACGTTCGTCTGGCTGACCATGGTGACCGGCATGCGCCGCGCCGAGCTGCTCGGCCTGCGCTGGCACCACCTCGATCTGATCCGCGGGACGCTGGAGATCCGGCGCAACTACGTCTGGGTGACCGGCCGCGCGATCGACAAGGACACGAAGACTCATCGCATGCGGCGTATCGCGCTCGACCCGGACACGGTCGAGCTGCTTGCCGCGCACCGCCAGCGCTACGAGGACGCAATCCGTGCCGTCGGCTCGACGCCCAATGAGGACAGCTTCGTGTTCTCTCACGAGGTCGCGCACGACCGCCCGTACAGCCCGGACTGGGTAACGCACCGGTACGCGAAGATGTGCGCCAAGCTGGGCATCGACAGCCACCTTCATGCGCTGCGCCATTACTCCGCGACGGAATTGCTGACTGCTGGCGTTGACCTTCGCACGGTCGCCGGCAGGCTCGGTCACGCTGGCGGCGGGGCGACCACGCTCCGCGTCTACGCAGCGTGGGTGAGTGCATCTGATCGGGCGGCGGCGGAGATTCTCGGCGGACGCGTCCAACGTCCGGATCGCCGCTTAGGCTAGGCGCATGCGCGGCGCGGGCGACATGATGACTGTTGGCGAGCGGCTCGCCTTCTACCGGCAGCGCCGCAATCTTACCCAGGCCACGCTCGCGAGCATGGTCGACCGGTCCGAGGACTGGCTGAGCAAGAGCGAGCGCGGCGAACGCCAAGCTCGCCGACTCGACGTCCTCGCCGACCTCGCGCGGGAACTGCGGGTCACGCTCGGCGATCTGCTCGGCGAGCCGGTGCTGGCCGAGGACGACGAGCAGCAGGACAACGTTCCGGCCATCCGCGATGCGCTCATGACGCCCCGTCGCTTGTCGCGCGTTCTGTATCGCCCGGCGGAGACGCCCGCGCCGCCGGTGCTCTGGTCCGAGCAGCACGTCGAGGCGTCGTGGAGCGACTACCAGGCCGGCCGCGTTGGACGCGTCATCGCCGCATTGCCAGAACTGATCAGGATCGCGCAGCAGCTGGAAGATGCTCCCGGCGAAGGCGATCAGCGACGCAGGTCGTGGTCAGTCTCCGCGCGTACGCACCACCTGGCGGCGACGACGCTTTCCAAGGTGGGCGAGGCCGATCTGGGCTGGATCGCGGCCGAGCGCGCTATGCGCGCGGCTGATGAGAGCGACGATCCGCTTGTCCTTGCGTCCGCGGCGCGGTCCTGCACTCACGCGCTGCTCGCGAACGGTCGTTACGACGACGCGCTCGACCTCGGGTTGACTGCAGCGAGCTGGTTGCGCGAGCAGGTTGCCAGCGGCGACCCGGCCGCGCTGAGCCTGTTCGGCATGTTGCACCTGCGCACTGCGGTAGCCGCGGCGCGCAATCACGACCGGCAGACTGCAACGGATCTGCTGCGCCAGGCAGCCAACGCCGCCGAGCAGCTGGGCATCGACGCGAACTACTGGCAGACGAGCTTCGGTCCGACGAATGTCGAACTACATCGACTCTCTGCTGGCCTTGATCTCGGCGACGTCAGCTACGTGATCGAGCATCGGGAGATCGCCGCGACGCACTTGCCGATCGAGCGGCGCACCGTCCACCAGATCGACATGGCCCGTGCGCTCACGTACGCCGGCCAGGACGACGAAGCATTGCGGCAGCTGCTGGCCGCCGAGCGTGAGGCGCCGACACTCGTCCGGCAGAACACAGCCGCCCGCGAGGCGGTAAAGACGTTGCACCGGCGCGCGCCCGTCAGCGGCGGCCGCCGGTCATCTGAACTGCTCGCGCTCGCCGAACGTTGCCGCGCAGTCGCATGAGCGCGGGCGAGGCGCCAGTCGTCGGCCTGGTCGGCAGTAGCGCCGGCGGGGTCGAGGAGATCCGCGAACGGCTGATCGAGCCGCTCCAAGGACTGGGGTACCTGGTCGCTGTGACTCTGACGCCTACGGCGGCCACGTGGCTCGACGCCATCGGCGAGCTGGGCAAGATCGAGGACACCACCGGCTACCCGGTCCGGCACACGCCACGTTTGCCGAGCGAGGAGAGCCCGCATCCCACCGTGGACTGTTACGCGGTCGCACCGGCCAGCGCGAACACTGTCGCCAAGCTGGCGCTCGGCATTGCCGACAACCAAGCGCTGACGCAAGTCTGTGAGGCACTCGGCGGACGAACCGTCCCCGTCGTCGTCTTTCCTCGGGTGAACGCCGCCCATGCCGGTCAGCCGGCGTGGGAGAGCCATCTCGCCTCGTTACGCCGCGTCGGCGTCCATCTCGTGTACGGCGAAGACGTGTGGCCGCTGCATCGGCCGCGTAGCGTGCCCGGCCGGCAACTGCCGTGGACGGCGATCATCGCGGCAATCAGAACTGCAGTGGAGGCCCGTTCCTAGAAGAGCGGCGCACCCCTTCAACAGGACCCGGACAGTTTGTCCGGGTCCTGTGTCATTGGCGGCCGTTTCCTTAATGCGTGGCTCAGACGTCAGCTGATCGACCGAGTTCCCAAGGTCGACACGAGTGCCTGAGCCACAAGGACGAGCCCGGACGAGGCGGCAATCCCCGTCCGGGCAACGCATCGAGATTGGAGTCCCAGATGCATGGCCAGGTTACGACGCGGCACGACGAGCCTCCAAGCGAGCCGACAGAGCTTCGGGCTCGGCTGATCCGTGGTGAGCAGGTACTGCGAAACGCATTGCAGAAGCGGGCACTCGGCGTACCCACCTACACCGTGCCGGAGGCGGCAGCTCTGTTGAGCAGGTCGCGTGAGCATCTCTACCGGCTGATCAGAGCAGGTGCCTTTCCCGCTGTCGGCATGACGCGAGGACGGCGCGGCGACTACGTCATCCCCGCGAAGGCCGTTGAGGCGATGCTCGACGCCGCCACGTCATCGAGTCGCGCGTCCGGCACCTTGCAATCGACCATCGAGGCCCTGCGGGCAGGCGTGCAATGGCTCGTGCAATGGACTCAGGGCACCTGGAGAAACTTCCGGCACCTAGAACCAGCCCAAACCAGAACAGAGCGCATCGGTGAAGTCGAAGAGGGCACGACTCACCGCATTTGCAAGGCGGGGTTCGACGCCCTGCGTTCTTCTTCCGGCTGTGCTCGCCGTGAACCTTTAGCGCCGCCGATTTCATGGCGCGATGCTCGGAGGTCTTCGCGATCACCGGTCGCGGGGTCGGCGCGGTCGGCGTGCCAGAGTGTTGCTTATGGACCTGCCGCGCTGGTGTGCCGCTACGCCGACCGGTTTGCCATGCTCGTCGGCGACGAGCATCACGTCGCCTCAAACGCTGGGTGCGCGGTTGGGCCACGCCCGCGGCGACCGGGCCGCTGGCTGAGCAGATCACCGCCGCGGGCACCGACGCCGACTCCGCGCACCGGACTGCGGCCGAACTGCTGGCGTGCCCGCACCCCGCGGTGGCCGCAGCCGCGTGGACGGCACCGGAGTTGGCCGAGCCTGACCAGCCAGTCGCGGCCGAGCGCCCAGAGCCCTCAGCCGCGACGCCCGAGTGCCGCAGCAGGTGGCGTCGAGGTACTGGCCCACAATTTGGCCCGCAAACTCGTGCCCACTCATGCCAGCGGTACCCAATTCGGCGCCAGCGATGCCCAATGATCGCGCCCGATGCCGTCTATCCCCACGACAAATCCCACACTGGCAGTGTGGTAACTCCGACGCACGCGGCGTGAGGGAGTGTCGTCGTACCCGGGCACCGCAAAGCACACAGTGCCCGGACGCTCATTGTCAGCGGATCGGCGCCCGCCACTGACTGAGACGAGATGCGCGGCAGTTCTTTTCCGGGTGGTTGAGACCGCCTTCCTATCCTGCGGGTAGGTCGGGCAGCCGGGGGTCGGGTGGCTGGGTGCAGCGCTTGGGCGGGCGCAGCCGTCGCCAAGTGGGTCCGCGCGTCGGTAGTAGTCCGCTGAAGTCCGGTAACGGCGGCCGTGTTCTTTGCGCGGACGGCGACGCAATTGTGTTCGCTCGCCTGCCCGGGCGGGTGTGCCGACGGATGCCCACGCCGGTTCGCAACCACCGCCGATAGCCCGAGCGTGATCCCGCGCCTGCAGGTGGTGCGCTGGGAATGCGAGGTGCGCTGTAGTCGATGGTGCGGCGAAACGACAAAGCTCACCATCTGTTGCCGGGCTCGAGGGTCGGCGGGTCGCGCTGATCAACACACGGCGTCGGGCGGGGCGTGCGAGCGCTGCGGGCCGTGATGAACTGCGGACCGGGGGTGTGGGCTGTTCGTGTCGCGTCGAGCGGCGCGCGTGCTGGGTGTGGCGAGGACCTGTAGCCGACGTCGTGGTAGGCCCGGCCGACCGACCCGGGCCCGTCGATGCTTATCGACCGGGCCGGTCGCGGGTTGAGGGGCCTATGGGCTGGGACTAAAGTGAACCGCCCCGGCGTGTCCGGAGGCTCCAGTTGTTGAGAAGGAGTAGCTGGAAGCCATGTCACGTCACGGGAGCAACTACCCGCGTGAGCTGCGGGAGCGTGCGGTGCGGATGGTCGCCGAGGTCAAGGGCGATTACCCGTCGGAGTGGGCGGCGATCGGTGCGGTCGCCTCGAAGCTCGGTATCGGCAGCACGGAGACGCTGCGCAAGTGGGTGCGGCAGGCCGAAGTGGACGCCGGTGAGAGGTCGGGTCTGAGCAGCGACGAGCGGACCGAGATCAAGGCGCTCAAGCGCGAGGTCGCCGAGCTGCGTCGGGCGAATGAGATCCTCAAGGCTGCATCGAGTTTCTTCGCGGCGGAGCTCGACCGCCCACAGAGGTTCTGGTGAGGTTCATCGACGCCCACAAGGGCCGGTTCGGGGTCGCGCCGATCTGTCGCGTGCTGTGCGAGCACGGGATCACGATCGCCCCGTCCACCTACTACGACGCCAAGTCCCGACCGCCGTCGAAGCGCAGCCTGCGCGACGAAGAACTGAAGATCGAGATTGCCCGCGTGCATCGGGACAACTTCGGCGTCTACGGGCCGCGCAAGGTGTGGTTGCAGCTCAACCGGGAGGGCATCGAGGTAGCCCGCTGCACCGTCGAGCGGTTGATGCAATCCCTTGGCCTGCAAGGGATTCGGCGCGGCAAGAAGTGGAAGACGACCACACCGGCCCCGGCCGCCGAGCGGCCGGTGGACCTGGTCAAGCGGCAGTTCAACCCGCTGCGACCGAACGCGTTGTGGGTCGCGGACTTCACGTATGTCGCGACCTGGGCCGGGGTGGTCTACGTCGCCTTCGTCATCGACGCCTACGCCCGTCGCATCCTGGGCTGGCGGGCGGCGACGAGCATGCGCACCCAGTTGGTACTCGACGCACTGGAGCAGGCCGTGTGGGTCCGTCGCCGCGAAGATGTGACCACGCTGTCCGGGCTGGTGCATCACACCGACGCCGGCTCGCAATACACGTCGATCGCGTTCACCGAACGCCTCGCCGCCGTAGGCGTCACACCCTCGATCGGCACCGTCGGCGATGCATTCGACAACGCCTTGGCCGAGACGGTGATCGGCCTGTACAAGTCAGAGTTGATCAATCCGCAGCGGCCGTGGAAGACGGTCGATCAAGTCGAGATCGCCACCCTCCACTACATCGACTGGTTCAACAACCGACGCCTCTACGAGGAGAACGGCGACATCCCGCCGGTCGAACTGGAGCAGGCCTACTACCGTCAATACCGGCCCTCAGCCTGAAGCCGGTTCCACCAAACCGAGTCTCCGGAAAAGCCGGGGCGGTTCAAAGGCCCGAAGGGCTCGTTGGATCGACCGGGTGCTTAACCCGGCGGGGTGTGTGTCGATCAAATGAGTGTGGCGGTCAGGTTGCGCGGTCCCGTGCGTGTGGGCGTGCTGCTTGGGGTGTCGGTGGTGCTGCTCGCTGTGTGGCTGCGTCAGCAGTGGGGTGGCGCCTTCGTCACCGAAGCGGTCAATGACGTGGCTGAGTTCGTGTTCGCCGTGTTCGCCACGGGGTGTGCCGTGCTCGCAGCCCTGGCAGGGGGACCTGGATGATGCCAGCACGCGGTGCGCCGAAATTCCAGGAGCGGTCTACCCGATCCGGCCGTAGCACCCGCAGGTCCAGATAGACGAGGCGTCCGACCTCGGACTGAGTGACTATCTGCGTGACAATCGCAGGCACCGCGGTCGGACTTCAGCGGCCTACCACCGACACAGACGCCCGCATGCCGTCGAGCACCAGCCGCCGCGCTAGGGCTCGGAAATGCTTCGCATCGAGGGAGTCAGCGCCCCACGACCCGACCAAGGTGCAGGCCATGCGTGCCCAATCCATGGGGTGGCCGGGCCTTGTGCCTTCCCTCGGTCAACCAGCGCCGAGGGCGCGTGATCGCCCACAAGAACCTGCGCGAGCGTGTCCTCGCCAGCCCGTTCGTTCTGGAATCGGACGCGATCGAGCAGCTGCACGCGCTGGCGCGACGCTTGACGACCTGGGCGACCTGACACCCGTGCCGGGGCCCCAAGATGGGTCCCGAACTCGTGCTCACCTGTGCCAACGACGACCATTTCGACGCCAACAATGCCCAGTAAACGCGCCAGGCTCCTTCGATCACCCAGATAGCCCATCACTGGCAGTGTGGTACCCCCGGAAACGCGAATTCATACGGGTACCCGGACGATCCTGCCAACAGAGATGATCTATCTGGCATGCGCTGCCATTGGTGGAGCGGATGGTGTGACCCTTGGGGCGGGACATCGATCGCCCGAAACCACTGGAATCCGTGGAGGCATAACCGTCATGTGAGAAACTGCGCCCGAGCCGCATTCTGGGGAGGGTGGGCAGGTGCCTCCCGAGGTGGCGGCATCTGGGGCGGACTCATATGGGGCATTGCTGGTTGCGCCGCGGCATGCTAAACGAGTAGGGAGATAATGGCCGATATGCGTCTTGAGAGTTCAAGCTTGCGCGACCTCTTGGTCAGCGGTGGGGTTCTATTCGTCGTCGCCGTCATCGTTGGCAGCATGGTCAACTCCGGCTGGCAGCGTGACGTGATACCTCTGGCCGCCGGAATCGTGATGGGGATGATGACTCGGATGACACTCACCTGGTATCGAAAAACGCACGATCTTCACCAAGGTCATCACTCTGCGAATGAGTAATGTCGAGGCGGATCGCAGTAAATGTGCTGCTGGTGAAGATGTATTCACCCGATTGGCGGTATGGAACTCTGAGGCCGAAGTTGACGAATTAGATAGTGATATGTGCTCATGAATCTCATTCAATTTCCGCCTAGACTAAATTGCAGGTAGACAGCCTGGAGTGCCCGATCTCACGGCGCGGCAGCTGGAGATCCTCCGGCCGGTCGCAATGGCCATTGCACCAATGACCTGCACCAATGGGCAGATCGCCCAGGCGGTGGCGGTCTTCGAGGGCACCGTCTGCAAGCCCACAGGGAGAACATGTTGACGAGACTGGACGTCAGCAGCCGCATCGCCGCTCTGGCCAAGTGCAGCGAGATCCGTCCGGTCTGACGTTCGCCGACTGCGGACTGTCCACTGTGGATGATCTGTCCATGGTTTTGTCCATGAAGTTCAGTCATTGACAGCCATTTAAGACTGCAAGGGGCAGAGGTAGGCGCAGTATTTTCAGCGCTAGACGCGGCAAACGAGGGACGAACGCTTCTTGTAATCGGGCGGTTCGCGGTTCGAGTCCGCGCGGCGTCGCCCGCTTCGGGCAGGCCGCCGTTCTGCATGATGACCTGCACTCGCAGGTCATCATCGTTCACGGCGCAGTGGATCGTGCCGGGTGTGAACACGACGGCATCGCCTTCCCGCAGCGGGATGCGCTGCGAACCGTCACGCATAAGCGCATGCAGTTGGCCTGCGCCGCCGGGGACCAGGTAGCAC
>CAVTSX010000005.1:0-890464 GCA_963737425.1 uncultured Actinomycetota bacterium | reverse complement strand
CGGCTGGTTCGCGGCGAACGCGGCAGGTTGGGCGCCCGGGTACGGCTGCGCGACTGGGGCTGTGGCCGGGGCCGGGGGTGGCCAGCCGGTCGGCCCTGGCCCTGGCCCTGGCCCTGGCAGTGTCGGGTCGGGCGGTTGGCCGGTCATTCGACTCGCCGCCGACCCGATAGCGCGCGCCCCAACGTCACCTCATCGGCATATTCGAGATCGCCCCCGACGGGCAGCCCGCTGGCCAACCTCGACACCGCGATGCCCATCGGCTTGACCAGCCGGGCGAGGTAGGTGGCCGTCGCCTCGCCTTCCAGGTTCGGATCGGTCGCGAGGATCAGTTCGGTGACCGCGCCGTCGGCAAGGCGGGTCATGAGTTCGCGCACGCGCAGATCGTCCGGCCCGACGCCGTCGATGGGGCTGATCGCCCCGCCCAGCACGTGATAGCGCCCGCGGAACTCGCGGGTGCGCTCGACCGCGATGACGTCCTTCGGCTCCTCGACGACGCAGATGACGGCAGGGTCGCGGCGCGTGTCGCGGCAGATTCGGCACTCGTCTGCCTCGGCCACGTTGCCGCAGATGCGGCAGAAGCGGACCTCACTCTTGACCCGAATGAGCGTCGCCGCAAGCCGCTCGACGTCGACAGGCTCGGCGGCGAGCAGATGAAATGCGATGCGCTGGGCGCTCTTCGGGCCCACGCCGGGCAGCCTGCCGAGCTCGTCGATCAGATCCTGGACGGCGCCCTCGTACATGGGATCAAAGGCCGGGGATGCCGAGGCCGCCGAGGCCGCCTCCGAGAGCGCCGGTGACCGGCCCCATCTTCTCCGCGGCCAGCTCGCCGACCGCCCGATTCGCGTCGCGAACGGCGGCGACGATCAGATCCTGGAGCGTTTCGACATCGTCCGGATCGATGGCCGTCGGGTCGATCGCGATCGCTTTGAGCTCACCGGCCCCGGAAACGGTCGCCGTGACCAGGCCGCCACCGGCACTACCGGTCAGCTCCGCCTCGGCCAGCTCTGCCTGCGCATCAGCCATTTGCTGCTGCATCTTCTGTGCCTGCTTCATCAGCTGTTGCATGTTCGGCTGACCGCCGAAGCCACCACCACGCGAACTCAACTCGACCTCCGCACCGTCGCTGATCACAGAAGCGTTCATCGCCGAATTCGCTGCGCGTCCAGCAGTTGACGCTTGCTGCGATGCTCACTCATCGCTATCGCCGCAGGCAAGCCTAGCCGCGTGGGTCATGAGACGCTCCCAGACTTCCCATCGGGGTCTTGATCATCTCTGCTGGATCCGCCATCACTCGCGGTTTCGACAGCGATGATCAACGGTGGGCCAGCGCGGACTCCTAGCACGGTGTGGCCCTGTTACGAACTGCGACTGTCGTGCTAACAGGCGTCGTCCAGGGGCCTGGCACCGAGCGTCGACCGCAGCAGGCTGAGCGCGTCCGCCTCTGCATCGGAGGCTGGCGGCTGCGTTGCCGGTGCCGGCTCGGAGTCGTCGCGCGGATCTGGCTCGGAGTGGGACGGCGCGCGCGCCGACGCCGCCGCTTCGCCGCCCGCTACCTCGACGGACACTCGCCAGGTTCCGCCGATTACGCGCGCCAAAGCACTGCGCAGCACGTCGAGGATGGCGTCGTCGCTGATCATCTTGACGAGTGGGGCTGTCGGCGCGCTGAGCGTCAGCTGATCTGCGTCGAGCGCGGCGACCTGCGCGTTGTCGAGCAATGCACGGGTGCGCCGGCTCGACTGCTTGACGACGTCGAGGATTTCGGGCCACAGCCTGCGCAGCGCCGCGGCGTCAATCGGTCCGGTCGCGGCTGGCGCGGATGCGGGCGGCGGGGCAGACGGGATCGCGGTGGCCGCAGCCGGAGCAACCGGCGTTGCCGCACTCGGGGCTCGCTCGGCCGCCGCAGCTGAAGTCGCCGCCGCCGCTGAAGTCGCCGCCGCCGCTGAAGTCGCCGCCGCCGCTGAAGTGGCCGCCGCCTTTGGCGTCGCCCGCTTGCGCGGAGCGGGGGCAGCAGGTTGCTCAGCGACCGGCTGGGTATCGGGCGCAGACCCGCCCTGTATGACGGCATTTCGCCGCTCGAGCCGCTCGATGCGCTGCAGCAAGGCGGCGGCGTCGGCGGATGCGTCGGGCAGTTGCATCCGGGCGCAGAGCAGTTCGAGCACCAGCCGGGGCGACGTGGTGCCGCGCATCTCGATCAGCGCGGTGTGCACGATCTCGGCGTTGCCGGTCAGGGTGCCGCCGCCGAGTCGGGCGGCCTGATCGGACATGCGCTGCAAGCTGGTCCGGCGGGGTCGTCGATGAGGCCGCGCTCGGCAGCGTCGGGAACGGCGTCGAGGACGATCAGGTCGCGGAACCGATCGAGCAGGTCGGCGGCGAACCGCCGCGGGTCGTGCCCGGCCTCGACGACCCGATCGACCGTGCCGTACACCGACGGCGGCGTCGCCCGCGGCGAGCGCGTCGACCATGTCGTCGAGCAGCGTCGCCGTCGGTGACGCCGAGCAGCGCGACCGCGTCGCGCATAGGTGACGCCGTCCGGGCCGGCGCCCGCGAGCAGCTGGTCGAGCATCGACAGCGAGTCGCGCGCCGACCCGCCGCCGGCCCGAACGACCAGCGGCAGCACGGCCGGCTCGACCGTGACGCCTTCCGCGGCGCAGATCGTCTCGAGGTAGCGCGCGCATGCACGCCGGGCGGGATCAGCCGGAACGGGTAGTGGTGGGTGCGCGAGCGGATCGTCGTGCAGCACCTTGTCGGGCTCGGTGGTGGCGAAGACGAACACCAGGAACTCCGGCGGCTCCTCGACGAGCTTCAGCAGGGCGTTGAAGCCCTGCGTGGTGACCATGTGCGCCTCGTCGATGATGTAGACCTTGAAGCGGTCACGGACGGGCGCGTAGAACGCGCGCTCGCGCAGGTCGCGGGCGTCGTCGACACCGCCGTGGCTGGCCGCGTCGATCTCGATGACGTCGATCGAGCCGGCGCCGTTCGGGGCCAGCTCGACGCACGAGTCGCAGACGCCGCACGGGTCCGGCGTCGGGCCCTGCGCGCAGTTCAGCGAGCGGGCGAGGATGCGTGCGCTCGACGTCTTGCCGCAGCCGCGCGGGCCGCTGAACAGGTAGGCGTGGTTGATGCGCCCGGCGGCGAGCGCCTGGCTGAGCGGTCCGGTGACGTGGTCCTGGCCGATGACCTCGGCGAACGTCGCCGAGCGGTATTTGCGATAGAGCGCCAGAGCCACGGGTAGACCCTAAGGCACGCGCCCGACATCACGCGCTGACCCTCAGCTCGCGCGACGGCTCGCCTCGCACGGCGCGTCGACGCGGCGCTCGATCAGGGCGTCGCCGAACCATTCGGGTAGGCGCCTCGTCTCGGGCGAGGGCACGCAGCGGCCGTCCTCGACCACATACGTCCAGCACGGTCCGGTCGCGACGAGTTGCCACAACGCGTCGAGCAGTCGGTCGACGTCCGCCAACGAGCTGCCGACGCCGAGGCTGGCTCGCACGGCGCCGCGCGCCACCCCGAGCCGCGCCAGCAGCGGATGAGCGCAGAACCGGCCGTCGCGCACGCCGATGCCGTGCTCGGCGGACAGGTACGCGGCCACCTGCCCGCAGTCGTAGCCGTGGACGCTGAAACTCACGATGCCTACAGTGCCCACCGCGTCGGCGCCGTCTGGCCAGATGCGGTGCACCGTGACGTCCGGGATCTGGTCGAGGCCGTCGACCAGCAGGGCGAGCAAGGCCCGCTCGTGCGACTCGACGGCCCCGGGCGGCAACGCCTCGATCGCGCGACAAGCGCTGGCGAGTGCGGCCACACCGATCGTGTTCGGGGTGCCGCCCTCATGGCGCTGCGGCGCGTCCGCCCACGATGTGTGCGCCAGACCGACCTCGCGCACGGCGCCGCCGCCGGCGAGGTAAGGCGCGGATTCGTCCAGCCAGTCGCGTCGGCCGACCAGCGCGCCCGCGCCGAACGGCGCGTACAGCTTGTGGCCGGACAGCGCGACGTAGTCGGCCCCCAGGTCGGCGATGCTGAAGCGGCGATGCGGGGCAAGTTGTGCGGCGTCGACGGCAAGCCGTGCTCCGTGCCGGTGTGCGACGGACGCGAGTTCGGCCAGCGGCGTCAGCTCGCCCGTGACGTTGGACGCTCCGGTGACGGCGACGAGTGCTGCGGGCCGCGCTGCGAGGGCGACGGCGACTCGCTCGAGGGTGGCCGCCGCGGTCTCGTCCGCCGCGACCACTCGATGCGAACCTCGTTGCCAGGGAAGCAGATTCGCGTGATGCTCGATGTCGAGGACGAGGACCTCGCCGGGCACTGCGCCGGCCAACAGGTTGAGGGCGTCGGTGGTGTTGCGGGTGAAAACCACGACGTCGTCCGGACGCGCACCGACGAAGCGCGTCACGTCACCGCGAGCGTCCTCGTAAACGGCGGTCGAGACCTGCGACGCATACCCGGCGCCGCGGTGCACGCTCGCGTAGTACGGCAAGAGCTGTTCGATGTAGCGCACGACCGACCGCAGGGCCGGCGCGCTCGCCGCGTAGTCGAGATTGACATAGCTCGCCGAGCCGCCCTGCACGAGCGGAACGCGCAGATCGGCGCCGGTGACCGGCAGCAGAGGCGAGATCGTGGACCGGATCAGCGGGATGGACACATTGCTCCCTCGGGCTCGGGACCCGAGTACGAGTCCGCGCTTGCCGGCACCGGTCGGTGCGGGCCGTGTCATCACCCGGGGCACCCCACCGCGGAGGAGGGTTGCCGGCCAGCAAGCCGGGGCTTAGCGCTGGCGCTCGTGACGGAGGGCAGCGTAACAGGGTTAGTCGCGAACTTTCCGCGGCGGCCGGGGCGGTACTGCACGGCGGCAAGGGACCCCCCGCGCACCCGCCAGAGCCTGCTTATCCTTGCTGCCTTCCGGCCCTGGGGAGGTTCGCAGGATGGGCGCCGCACGGGGGGTCGACGGCCGAGTCTACGGGAGGCCTCGGCTGCCCGCCGAGTGGTGCGTTGCGTCGCACCACTCGAACTGGAACGCACCACTCAACCCACTCTGCTGATTCAGTGCGCAGGTCCCTTGAGGGGCGGCAAGGCCGGTCAGCGCGGGCGGTATCCTCACCGGCGGAGGATTCGCCTAGTGGCCTAGGGCGCACGATTGGAAATCGTGTTGGGAGAGATCCCTCAGGGGTTCAAATCCCCTATCCTCCGCCAGTAAATCTGGGCCTCGCGTCGGGCGCCGCACGCGCGGCCACCCGGCGGTTCGGTCGAGGGTCTCAGTTTGGGGCTCAATTGCCCTCCAAGTTGAGGCGTCGAACGTTGAGTCTGGCTTGCGGTCCGTTGCCTGCAAGCCGCGCTCGCCGCGGACGTCGTGGCGGTCGCGGACGCCTGGTGTGCGCACGTCGGTGCCGACTGCCTGCTCGAGGGTCTGCGCGCTCAGGTGCAGCTGGCGAAGGACGCCCTCGCCGCGATCGGGCCGACATCTCCGGGCTTGCTTGGTGTGAGACGGTGCGCCGGTGACAGACATTGTGTTCTCCTCCAGCACAGACGACGTCGATTGGGTAATGCTCAAAGCGGCGCTCGCCGCGGACCATTTCGACAATGGCCGGACGCCGCAGGAGTACCAGCGCTCCCACGAGAACTCGCACGCGGTGATCTTCGGCAGCAGCAATGGTGAGTTCGTCGCCAACGGCCGGATCCTCAGCGACGGCGTGTGCAACGCCTACCTGGTCGACATCTGGACCGCGTCGCGACATCGCCGCCGCGGTGTCGGGCGCGAGGTCGTGAGCCGCCTGGTTTCGACTGTCCCGGGCCAGCACGTCGCACTGTTCACTCACGACATGCAGGCGTTCTACGCGACACTGGGTTTCCAGCCGCAGACAGGCGGAATGAGTCAGGTGATCGGTAGCTGGCTCCAGCGCACCCGTCGCGGCAGATCCGGTTGTGTCGGTTGAGCCTTCGACGCGCACTACGCAAGCAGGCGATCCGCGAAGGCGTCGGTCTCGACTCGGACCGGATCGAGTCCGAAGTGGTCCTCGATCTCATGCCAGAGGAACTCGCTCAAATCCACTCGGTGGTCTCATCGGTCACACAGGCATTCTCGCCCGGGCGGTCAAGCCAGGCATGGGGACTCCAGCACGTCCAGCACGCGCCGGAGGTGCGGCATGAGGGCGCGAACTATCTGAGCGGGCGTCCCGCCTCGCGCGAAATCGGCTCTGAGACGAGGTCAAGCTGGAACGTGGGCGCTAATCGCACGCGCCGTCGCCTCATAGCGGTCGAGCCGTTGACCCGACGTCCGGTCGGCTCTCGTGAGCGAGTTCAAGTTGAGCAGGTACGCGTCGCCGTTCTGAATCCATCCACCACGGACTGACCCAGGCTTGCCGATGCAGAAGAACGAGAACGAACCGATGCCGTCAGACGGTCCCCGTTGCCGGATCGTGCCGGACACGCAGTCGGCCGAGTCTTGCGTGACCGCCTCACGTGCGGACTGGTGATGCAGACCCAGAGCCTGCGGGGTCAATCGGAGCAGACTCAGTTCGTTAAGCGACAGCAGCTTGGGGTCAGGTGCGTCGCCGTAGGTGCAGATGGACAACCCCGGGCTGACGTTGGCCTTACTCTCGGCCGGAATGCGGGACACTGGAACTGGAAACTCGGCAACGTTTATGACGGCGGCATTCAAAAGACGACACGCCGAGTTGTCGCTCCCCGCCCCTGCACCTGGTGAAGTGACCACGGGCGGGCTATGACCCGCCGATGAACCGCCTGCTGCCGACCGGCTTACGCCATGTGGCGGACTGCCACAGGATGTGGACCCCAGGACCACACTGACAGTGACGCCGAGAAGGCACAACGATCGGGCGATCCGGGAACTCCCGCCCGGCATCGTTGCAGGTCCAGGATGTGCGGGCGAATCCGATCATCGGCACGAGTGTGCGCACCATCGGCGGCAGATCAGTGCGTTTGGTGGCCGACCCACGGGAGGGCGACTTCCCCGCTGGCGATCAAGGACGCCAGCCGGTCGCGTTGACGCCGTTCCACAACGTCGCTCAACTCGCCGTACCGTTCCGGCGGGTAGTCGACCCCGTAGCGGCCGAACGCCGCCCAGAGTTCTTCGTCGATGGAAAGACGGACATACCCCTGACGCTCCAACCGCTCGGCATACGTCGTCTTGCCAGAACCGGCCAGGCCGCACAACAAGACGACCTCGGGCTGATGAGCGGGGCTACGGACGGACACGACACGAGCGTCGCGCGTCGGCGGACCGGCCGCATCCGAGATTCGACACGAGCGCGCGCTGACTGCGGCAGATCCGCGCGTTTGTACATCCGCTTGTGCCTGCATACATATCCACCGGATCGACAGCGAGTTCAGAGGCACCCTGCGCGCTTCGTCGCCTTCGCTGGAGTCAGGCCGCGGACGTCGTGTTCTGCACACGCTTCGCAAGGCCGTTCCCCGCAAGGGGGATGGATCAGCAGGCGCCTGGCGCGGACGAGAAGGAAGACGATACGGGCGAACAGAAGGCCTCGTCGAGCAGGTCGAGGATGGCACGCCACGACCGCTGCGCGTGCCGATGGTGGTATCGGACGCCGGGAACGGGCTGCTCGTGTACGTCGGCGGTGGACAGTGATCCATCCGTGTTGACAGGCGGAAGGTGGAAGGCGTGTTCGGCGCCGCCGTAGATGATCAGCTGCCAGTCGACGCCGGCAGCCTGCATCTCGTCGGCGAAGGTGCGGCGCCGTTCGAAGGGGGCGATGGGATCCTCTGATCCGACGCACACCAGCACGGGGCAGTCGATGTTCGCCGAGTCCTGCGGCCGGACGGTCGCCAGTACGGGGTTGACTGCCGCGATCGCCCGAAGGTCCACGCCGTCGCGCCCGAGTTCGAGTGCGATGGTGCCACCGGCGCCGTAACCGATCGCTGCGATCTGAGACGCGTCGGTGCGAGGCTCGCCACAGAGCACGTCCAGCGCCGCGCGTCCGATCGCTCGCATCCGGTCAGGGTCGGCGATCAGCGGGGCGAGGTGCGCCATCATCTCTACGGGATCGGAAAACCAGCGGCCGCCGTGGTAATCCATGGCGAACGCGACGTAGCCGCGTTCGGCGAGTTGGTCGGCGCGCCGGCGCTGGAAGTCATTGAGCCCGATGCCTTCGTGCCCGATCAGGACACCCGGCCGCTGTCCGGTGCCGGCGGGCAGCGCAAGATGCCCGATCATCACCCTGTCGTCGGCGGGATATTCCACCCGTCGCGTACTGACCATCGTCTCTCGTCCTCCATCCTCGCTGAGGCTACCGACTAGATGAGGTCAGGCGCCCGTCTCAGCGAGCGCGCGGCGATGACCGCGCCCCGCAGAGGAACCCGTAGCGGCGCACTGATCGCGCCGCCGTCGGGCAGGTGCAGCAGCATGGTGTAGCCGGTTTGGCGTTCGACGAGGGTGCCGATCGCGGTCTGGTTCTGCTTGCCGATGATCAAATCTCCCTCCCAGTTTCCGGGGGCGAAGGTCCGTGACAGTGTGGGACTTCTGCCCTGGCCGTGATCCCGGGCTGGCGTTCAGGCTGGAGGGCGTGACTGTCGTCGCATCGCCGAAGGCTGCTCGCGACAGCGCAGGGATCGCTGCGGCTGGTTCGCTCGACGGCGTCGCGGTGCTGCGCGAGCAGGGTGTCGTTGCCGAGGCTGGGCTGAGCGAGGCGGAGGTCGCGCGCCGACGAGAACAGTGGGGACCGAACGCGGTCTCCTCGCACCGGGCTCGCGCGTTCCCGGTGCTGTGGCACCAGCTGCGCTCGCCGCTGCTGGGGCTGCTGATGGCCGCGGCGGTGGCGTCCTACTTCGTCGGCGAGCGCAGCGACGCGGTCATCATCGGCGTGATCGTGGGCCTGTCGGTCGGGCTCGGCTTCGTCAACGAGTACCGGGCCGAGAAGGCCGCCGAGGCGCTGCACGACCAGATCCGCCACCAGACCGTCGTCGATGCGCGACGGCCGGCCGCCGACGGTCGACGTGACCGAGCTGGTCCCGGGCGACGTTGTCGAGCTGCGCCTCGGCGACATCGTCCCGGCCGACATCCGGCTGCTCGACGGTCACCGGCCTGGAGTGCGACGAGTCCGTGCTGACCGGCGAGTCGATGCCGGTGGACAAGCGCACCGACGCCGACGCCGGCGGGTACGCGCGCTCGCCGAACTGACCGGGTGCGCGTTGATGGGCACGGTCGTGCACGCCGGCAGCGGCGCGCGGCGTGGTCGTCGCCACCGGCGCGCGCACCGAGTTCGGCACGATCGCCGCCGGGCTGGGCACCCACCAGCTCGACACCGAGTTCCAGGTCGGGCTGCGCAAGTTCTCGATGCTGCTGGTCTACGTCGCCGGCGCGCTGACCATCGTCGATCTTCGTGATCAACGTGCTGCTGCACAGGCCGGTCATCGACGCGCTGCTGTTCTCGCTGGCCATCGCCGTCGGCATCACCCCGCAGCTGCTGCCCGCCGTCGTCTCCACCAGCCTGGCCGCCGGATCGCGGCGGATGAGCCGGCGCAAGGTCCTGGTCAAGCGGCTGGTGTGCATCGAGGACCTCGGCAACGTCGACGTGCTGTTCACCGACAAGACCGGCACCCTCACCGCAGGGCCGGATCGACTACATGCGCGCCGTGCCCGCCGACGGTGCCGACCGCGCGACGACGTGCTGCGGTGGGGTCTGCTGTGCACCGAGAACACCACCGACGACGGGCAGGCCGTCGGCGGCAACCCGCTCGATCAGGCGCTGTGGGACTCACCGGCCGTCGGTCGCCGAGCGGGCCGCGCTCGCCGACTACGACACGGCTGCGCCGTGCTGCCGTTCGACCACGAGCGGCTGATGGTCTCGGTCCTCGTCCGCGACGCGCGTCCGGCGACCTGACGCTGGTCACCAAGGGCGCGCCGGAGACCGTGCTGCAGCGCTGCGTCGACGTACCGGCGGCGGCGCGGACCGCGCTCGACGCCGAGTTCGCCGCCGGCAACCGCGTCGTCGCGGTCGCCACCCGGCCGTGCGCCGACGACCGCGCGCCGACCGCGGCCGACGAGCGCGACCTGCACCTGGCCGGGCTTCCTGGTCTTCCTCGACCCGCCCAAGCACGGACGCCGCGCGAGTCGCTGCGCCGGCTGGCCGGCCTCGGCATCGCGGTCAAGGTCGTCACCGGCGACAACCCGGCCGTCGCCATGAAGGTCTGCCGCGACCTCGGCCTGGCCGACGGCGGCGCGCTCACCGGCGCCGACCTCGACGCCCTCGACGACGCCGCGCTCGCCGCCGCGATCGCCGACCACGACGGTGTTCGCCCGGGTCAGCCCGGAGGACAAGGCCCGGATCGTGCGCGTCCAGCGGCGCAGCGGCGGCGGCGTCGCCTTCCTCGGCGACGGCGTCAACGACGCGCTCGCGCTGCACGCCGCCGACGTCGGCATCTCCGTCGACTCGGCCACCGACGTCGCCAAGGACGCCGCCGACGTCATCCTGCTGGAGAAGGACCTCGACGTGCTCGCCGACGGCGTCGCCGAGGGACGGCGCATCTTCGCCAACACCATCAAGTACGTGCTGATGGGCACGTCGAGCAACTTCGGCAACATGTTCTCCGCCGCCGGCGCGTCGCTGTTCCTGTCGTTCCTGCCGATGCTGCCGTCGCAGATCCTGCTCAACAACCTGCTCTACGACACCAGCCAGCTCGCCATCCCCACCGACAACGTCGACGAGGAGCAGCTGCACCGTCCCTCGCACTGGGACATCGGCTTCATCCGCCGGTTCATGATCGTCTTCGGCCCGCTCAGCTCGGTGTTCGACTTCGTCACCTTCGCGCGTCATGCTGTGGGTCTTCCACGCCGGACGCGGCGCGAGTTCCGCTCCGGCTGGTTCGTCGAGTCCCTGGCCACCCAGACGCTGGTCATCTTCGCGATCCGCACCCGGCGCGTGCCGTTCTTCCGCAGCCACCCCAGCCTGCCGCTGACCCTGGCCGCGCTCGGCGTCGTCGCGCGTCGGCGCGCTGCTGCCGGCCACCCCGCTGGCCCACGCGCTCGGCTTCAGCCCGCTGCCGGCGGGTTCTTCGCCGCCCTCGCCGGCATGGTCGTCGCGCTACCTCGCCCTCATCGAGTTCGGCAAGCGGCTCTTCTACCGCTCGGTCCACCGGGCCACGACCGCGCCTCGCCCGCCCAGCCGAGCCCGCCGCCTGCGTCGCCGCGCTGCGCGCTTCAGTACTCGCGCCGTGTCGCGTCTCAGCTCACGCCCTGCAGCGCGGTCTACGACCCCTCGATGAGCTCGGCGGCGACACGGATCTCACGACCGCCGACCGCAGAGGGTTCGAGTGTCTGGCGTGGACGGGTCGAAGGACTCTGCAGCGCGGCGCGAGCCCGGCAGAGAATGAGGTTGAGGGCTGGTGACTCGACGGACGGAGGCGAGTCCGATGACGCAGACCGGCCACGGGGCCGGCGAGATAACGGCTGGTGCGAACCCACTGCTGGATGCCGTGCTCAATTTGTCGAAGTTCCACCGGGACCACGAGAAGTTCTACTCATCCCTGCCGCGCGAGCAGGCTGTCGTCCTGCAGCGGCACGCCCGGGCATTGCAGGCTCTCGCTGACAGGTGGTCTGTGATCGATCCGAGCGACCGCTCGGTGGTCAGCCCGTACGAGGCAGCTGAGGATCTCAACGCGCCGGACGCGATCCAACTTGACGGCGTGCTGTTCCTCGAAGGCGAGGGCCGGCCGGCGGAGATCACCAACCTCATCCGTGACCTACGTATTGCCTCCGACGATGCGCTGGCTACCGGCGAATGGCTGGCTACGGCGATGCAGGCGTCGTGGAACATGGCCAACGCGCTCGTGACGATCGACGGGCTAGCCGACGTGCTGGGTGAGCGGCACCGAATCATCACCAACGATTGGCAGGCGGCGAACATGACGACCCTCGCCGGTCGGATCCTCCTCCGCGCGGCAGAAATGCTCGACGGCATGGACTTCACACCCGCTGTGCTACGTGCCGACCTTGCTGGTGATCGGGTGTCGGCCAAGCGTCTGTACTCGATCGCGGAGTTGATCGGGCATGCCGCTGATCTGTCCAGCGACGCTGCGGGGGTCGAGCACGACAGCGAACGTCGGTGGCGAGTGTTCCGCGCCCGAGTCGAGGATGTTGTCCGCGGGCAGCGCGCGGCGGCGGCGCAATAGGCGGCACTCGAGCGCCCTGGGCCGGCTCGGGCGAACTGACCACCTAAATCGGCCGGCAAGACACGTCAGTGCACGGAGGTGATTGGCATGACCAGCCCCGCATCCACATCGTCGGCGCACCGTTCTCCCAGGCCGTGGTGGGGTTTGCGCCGCGAGCCGGGTCGTCTGGCGCTCGCCGTATTTCGGATGCCGCTACGCGCGTACAACCGCCACCCTGAGCGGATGCCGGGCCGTACCTTCCTCAAGTTCGTCCATACCGGTCGCAAGACCGGTTTGCCGCACGAGGCAGTGGCGATGGTGTTGCAATACGACGAGGACACACATGAAGCAGTCATCTGCGCCGCGTGGGGACCTAGCACGGACTGGGTGCGCAACCTGCGCGCTGCCCCGGCGGTCACCGTCCAACTAGGGCGCGACTCGTTCGTGGGATTCCCCCAATATCGTGAAGGGTTCCTTATGCCGCTGCCGGTTGGTCAGCGGTGATGTTCTCAAACTCGGCCGTCGGCAGCAGGTTGGCGCTGCTGTGCCGTCGTCGGGTGTTGTAGAACTCGTGGCACCAGGCGAGAACGATCTTGCGTGCCTCGGCCTTGGTGGCGAAGGTGTGCCGGGAGCGGACTTCGTGTTCGAGGGTGGAGAAGAACGACTCCGCGGCGGCGTTATCGAAGCACGACCCGACTCGGCCCATCGACTGGACAATCCCGAGTTTGTCCTTGCACAGGCGGGTGAAATCGCCCGCTGTGTAGGTCGATCCGCGTGCATGCCTTCACGACCTCGATACACCAGGCACCGAGTCAGCAGCCGAGCTAGTGCCCTCGCCCACAGGGATACTCGGCCGATAGCCATCGGTTCCAAAACGCACACACCTGCCGCCGAGTGCGCACACGCTGGCCGGTTCCTGAAGCGGCGACAGTCTGTGATGCTCCTGGTCGTGACCTCCCTGCCACGAACATGCCGATTTGAGTGCGACGCTGGGTCAGTCGCGGCCGTCGGGCTGTTCGATCTGGCTGATCAGCTGCTTGAGTTTGGCGATCTCCTTGCGTAGCGCGGCCTTGTCCAGCCTTGGTGAGGCTGACCCACGTGCGTGGTCGTTTCCCTCATAACCTTTGCTGATCGTGATCAGCCCCGCGTTCTCGAGCGTGGCTAGGTGCTGGGACAGGTTCCCGCCCGTCAGTTCGAGCGTGGTGCGCAGGTAGCCGAACTCGACCCGGCGAGCCTCGTGGGCGATGGCGAGGATGCCCAGGCGTACGCGCTGATGGACGACGTCGTCGAGCCCGTTGACCGGGTGGCTGCTCATGCTGGGCCGGCGGCGCGTGCGGTGTGGCCGCTGCGCCACGGCGAAGCCGGCCGGCGGCGAGGAGCAGGAGGGAGCCCTGGATCGACCAGGTGCGGGGCGAACGCCCACGGCGAGGCCTGGTCGATCGTCCAGCCGAGGTCGATGCGCGCGATGGCTACGATCAAGGTAGCCGAGGAGGACGCCATAGCGCCGGGCTGCGGTCGATGGCGGCCAGCACCACCAGGGCCAGCCCGATCGCGCACGCCGGGGCGATGAGCCTGTAGAGCTCCGGCCCCTGCACGTGCCAACCCAGGAAGTCGTACCCGCCGGCCAGCACCCTGTGGGCGCCCAGATCGACGCTGCGATGATCGACGGCCGCCAGAACGAGCCCCGTTATGACGTAGGGCCGACCCGCGTGCCCACTCCGCGGATCCGGGCCATCCGGACGTAGAAGCCTGCGATCAGCACGTACGCGGCGATCAGCGCGATCGGCCAGTAGACGTACGCCGCCGAGTTGTGCGCCACGCACACCCGCGCACCGAGCTGGCCTGTCACGGCGACTCCGCGGCACTGCAGACCCGCGGCGTGACCGGCGCGCGTGACCGGAATCGCGAGATAGGTGACCAGGGCGAACACGAGTAGCGGGAACCAGTTGGCTCGCTGCTCGCGACGCACCCGACGAGCCAGGTCGCGCGTGCGCGAGAGTTGCGCCCGCGGGTCGTTATCTCGGAATGACTCTGCCGCAGTCATGCCAATAGGTTTGCATGACAAACCACTTGAGGCAAGGGCCCATGGTCCAAATCGCAGCAGGTCGGTGTCCTTGCGGCCGAGGCATCGCTCGCGGTCGACGTCGAGCCCGGTCCACATGTTTGTCGAGGATGTCCCGAGTCCCGTGGAACTTCGGTGGCGGCCATGAGCCTCAGGCTGCGCTCACGTTGTTGATCTGTCGCATCGGGTCCGACAGTCTCGCGCGGCGACATGCCGTTGAGGGCGGTCCGCAGAGCGGGCAAGTGCAGGTGGCCGTTGACGCGGCGGAACTGCTTGCTGGCTTCGACCATGCCGGCGGCGCACCAGCGCAGCGCCATCTGCCCGTCCCGCCAGCGTTTGACGTTGCGGGCGTGGTCACGGCCGATCGAGATCATCGACTCGATGCGTTGGTGCTGCGCAGCGTTCGGGCCAATGTGGGCGGCACTTCAAGGCGCAGCACGGTCAGGGTCTCGGCCAGGCCCTCGCGCAGGCTGGCGGCGGCGCCGGGGTGGGTCTTGTCCAGTTCCTTGGCCAGCGCGTCGAGCTGCGCCTCGGCTTCGAGCGCGGAGCCGGCGTGGTAGGCCGCCGCATCCGCTTCTCGACCGGGCCGGCGCATCCGCTCGGGCAGCTGGTCCCGCACGTTCCTGAGCTTGTGCAGTTGGCACCGGCCGATCACCGGCTGGTCGAACACCTCCGACACCGCCGCGGTGAGCGCCTTGGCGCCGTCCAGCACGACCAGGATCGGGCGGGTGGTGTCCAGGCCCCGCTCGCGCAACCCGACCAGCAGCCCCTTGACCAGGGTGGTGTTCTCGGTGGAGCCCTCCACCACCGCCAGCGGGTGCTTGACCCCGTCGATGTCGATCCCCAGCGCGACCACGCACAGGTGCTCGGCGAAGTGCACCCCGTCGATCATCACCGCGACCAGGTCCAGCAAGGACAGGTCCTTGGCGAGCAGATCGGCCAGGGCGGTCTCGGTCATGGCCACGAACTTGCGCGACACCGCCGACTTGCTGGTCGACCCAGCGGTCTCCTCGACGCTGCTCCGACCGGCTCCAGGCCCACCGGGTAGCGGCGGGTGGACACCCCGGCCAGCATCCGCTCCAGCGCCATCCGCCCGAGCAGCTCGGTGCCGGTGAACACCTCGTACGCCGGCACCGGCAACTCCCCGGACCCATCCGCGGCGCGCACCCGCGGCCGGCTGACCGGCACCCGCCGGCCGCCCAGGGTGACCGAGCCGCGCTCGGTGCCGTGCCGGGTCGCGGTGCGGTCCGGGTTGTGCTTGCCCTTCGGCCCGCACACCGCGCTCACGTCGGCCTCCATCAGCGCGGCCATCACCTGCAGCCCAGCGCCGACGGCCAGCGCCAGCAGGCCCTCACGCACGTCCGCGGCGATCTCCTCCATGGCCACGCTCACCGCCTCCGGCAGCACGGCCAGCGCGGCGTCGTCGTCGACTTCGCTCGTCTGGTACTTCTTGGTCACGGCGGTCCCCTTCTTGCGGGCGTTCTTGGCGGTCACCCGAGACCTACCACCAGGCAGGTCTCAGGCGGGGGACCGCCACCTCAACTTCCACGAGACCCGGGACAACCTCTGTTTGTCGAGCTCGCCTTGACTGGAGCGGAAGCCCCGTAATTGCGGTTGAGCCCTTGGCTGGGCAGATCCTCCGCATTCACGTCGCCAGGGCCGCTCGCCCGTCCTTCGGCAGGGAAGGCTGGCTCGTGCTCGATTTCGACCGTGCGGGCAACTGAGCTTCATCGGACGGCCCTTGGCTCGCCGATCGATCCCTCAAGCCACTTCGGGTGCAGACTGGTGGCTGACGTGCCCGCGAATGGGGGTGGTTGGAATGTCGACCGAGCGTGTGTATTCGACCGATTCTCTTCCGCTGCTGTCTCCAGGTAGGCACCGCAGACCGCGCAGAGGCGCATGCTTCATGGAGTTTGCGTCCTACCTCGCCGGCGAGCGGTGGAGCGACCACCCAGCCTGCACCCATCCGCTGCTTGCCGAGCTCGCTCGGCGGGTCAACGACTGCATTTCCGACCGATCACGGCAGGGGTTGGTCGTGCTCGTTCCCGAGGTGATCGGCCTGACGGGCTCAGATCTGCGCATCGACGTCCGGATCGCGCTAAGGGCTGCAAGGACCGCGCTGCCGGTCGTGGACGAACATTTTCAATGCGTACTGGTTGTAGCGGTGCTGAGCTGCGAGCGACTGCTGGCCGACCTGGACGACCGCCCGAGTACGCCGCTGAGCCAGCAGAGCTGCGACGCACTGGCCCAAGTTCCGGCTGCCGCGGAGTGGGCGCAGCGCTGCACCCGCAACGTCGCCACCTCTCGACGGGTGTTTCGCCGACAGACCGCCCCGGCAATCGTCGACTACGCCGTCCGTGGCATCGCCGATGCCTGCGTGCCCGATCCTGATCCACTGCTGCACGACCTGCTGGTCGGCGCGATCGAAGACTGCCAGGCCTTGCACGCACCAGACCATCCCCGCCCGGCTGCTGACCCACGCTACCGACCCTGCGCTCGCACCGCGGCGTTCGTCAGCGCCGACAGCTGACGGCGATGCCGCGCAATTGGGGGCGATCCGCAGTTAGGCGCGCTGACGAGCAACCGATTTATGCCTATGGAACAGCCGACTAGCCATCCGCGTGGCGAACGCGGCCACGGCCTCGGCTACTCAACGAGGCCCAGGCGCCCATGCTGATGTGCGTAATGTGGACAGGTGGCTGACACTCGGCATTGCGAGCAGTGCGGAGTTGTGTTCGCGCCGCGCCGCGAGCATGCCCGGTTCTGCTCTGTGCGGTGTCGAGTGGCATGGAACCGCACGGGAATGGGTGATCCGGCGGTCGAGGCGAGTGCGCTCCGGTGGTCGATCACCGCCATGCGCGATATGACAGCAGGGCTTGCCCAGGTGAGGGCATCGGACCGGCCGCGAGCGTTCGCGGCGATCGACGAAACGGTATGGGGCGTCACGATTGTCGACGCCGCGATGGTGCGCGATCACCTCGGCGGGTACGACGACGTGCTGGCAGAGCAGGCGCCCGCCGAGCGCCGGGCGATCGAGGAAACCTTGGCAGGACTGCGCTTCGTCCGGAACCGGATCGGCCACGGAGTCGATCTTGCCGAGTTCGTCGAACCCCACGGACCCGGCGAAGGCAGGGCATCACTCACGGGCTGGACCTGGAAGTCAGTGCCGCGACCGGCACTTACATCGCTTCCGCCGCGGGCGCGGGCATGGGAGACGACTCGGTATCGGGCCTACCAGACTCAGCTGGCGGGACACACCATCGGGGAGATCTTCGAGCGTGCCGTGGCGTTCCTCAACCTGACCGCAGCGAAGGCAACGACAGTTCCCGACAGCAGCGGGCATGCCGCGCGGTGAGACCCACGGCGCTCGGGGCAACATCCAGCGAGTGCGGATCGTCAGCTCGCTGCTGCTTCATCCGCCACGCGCAGCGGCTCGTATAGCTGATCGGCCACGCCCAGCGACGGGTGCTGGTTGCCATGCCTTCCTGGCGAATCCCGGACGGCTCGGGCGCATCTTCTCGCCTGATGACGTACGGCTTGGCTATCTGTTCCAAGCTGACCCCGGACGTCTCGGGCAGGACCCGGGTCAGCGCGAAGCCCAGCCCGGACACAGCGGCAGATGTTCTTGGCTGGTCGTGCGTGGGTTGGTGGTGGGGTGTCAGCCTGGTCGGGGCGTTGGCTTCGCGAGGGTGATCGCGCGGACCGGCGCGGGCGTTCAGCCGGCCCTCAGCGAACCGCGCAGCAGGTCGCGGTTCATCCGGGCGATGATGTCCAAGCGGGATTTCCTTGGGGCAGACCGCCTCGCACTCGCCGTGTGTTGGTGCAGCTGCCGAAGCCCTCGTCGGCCTGCTGCGACCATGCGCACGCGCGCGGCTGTTCCGCTCGGGCTGGCCCTGCGGCAGCAGGCCGAGGTGGGTGACCTTGGCGGCGGCGAACAGCATGGCCGAGGCGTTCGGGCAGGCGGCCACGCAGGCGCCGCAGCCGATGCAGGCGGCGGCGTCCATGGCGCGTGTCGGCGTCCGGCCTTGGGCACCGGGATGGCGTTGCGCGTCCGGGCGCGCTGCCGGTGGGCACGGAGACGAAGCCGCCGGCCTGGATGATCCGGTCGAACGCGCGCCGGTCGACGACCAGGTCCTTGACCACCGGGAAGGCCTGCGCCCGCCACGGCTCGATGGTGATGCGTGTCGCCGTCCTTGAAGCTGCCGCATGTGCAGCTGGCAGGTGGTGGTGCCGCGTCTGCGGGCCGTGCGGCGACGCCGTTGATCACCAGCCGCACGTGCCGCAGATGCCCTCGCGGCAGTCGTGGTCGAAGGCGATCGGCTCCTCGCCCGCGGCCGATCAGCTCCTCGTTGACCACGTCGAGCATCTCCAGGAACGACATGTCGGGCGTGACGTCCGTCGCCTCGTAGGTCGACCATGCGGCCCGGCGCGTCGGCGTCCTTCTGCCGCCAGACGTGCAGCGTGAGGTTCATGCTCACTTGTAGCTCCGCTGGGTCAGGTGGACGTCCTCGAACGTCCAGCGGTTCCTTGTGCAGCACCGGCGGCTTGCCCGCGCCGGTGACTCCCAGGCCGCCACGTAGGCAGAAGTGCTCGTCGTCGCGCCGGGCCTCGCCGTCCGGCGTCTGGTACTCCTCGCGGAAGTGGCCGCCGCAGGACTCGTCGCGGTGCAGCGCGTCGAGGCACAGCAGCTCGGCGAACTCCAGGAAGTCGGCCACGCGGCCGGCCTTCTCCAGCGACTGGTTCAGCTCCTCGCCGTCGCCGGGCACGTTGACGTTCTCCAGAACTCCTCGCGCAGCTCGCGGGATCTCGCTCGAGCGGCCTTGCGCAGGCCGGCCTCGTTGCGGGCCATGCCGCAGTTGTCCCACATCAGCTTGCCCGAGCTCGCGGTGGAAGCGAGTCGACGGTGCGCTTGCCCTTGATCGGCGAGCAGCTGCTCGATCCGCTCGCGCGACCTCCGCCTCGGCGTCGCGTGAACGCCGGGTGCGCCGGCGTCGACCTGCTCGAGCTTGGCCGCGGCCAGGTAGTCGCCGATCGTGTACGGGCAGGACGAAGTAGCCGTCGGCCAGGCCCTGCATGAGCGCGCTGGCGCCGAGGCGGTTGGCGCCGTGGTCGGAGAAGTTGGCCTCGCCGATGACGAACAGCCCGGGGATGGTGCTCATCAGGTTGTAGTCCACCCACAGCCCGCCCATCGTGTAGTGGACGGCCGGGTAGATCCGCATCGGCACCTCGTAGGGATCCTCGCCGGTGATCCGCTCGTACATCTCGAACAGGTTGCCGTACTTCTCCGCGATCGACGTGCCGCGCCCAGCCGCTCGATGGCGTCGGCGAAGTCGAGGTAGACGCCGCGCCCGCCCGGGCCGACGCCGCGGCCCTCGTCGCAGACCTCCTTGGCCGCGCGCGAGGCGATGTCGCGCGGCACCAGGTTGCCGAAGCTCGGGTACTTCCGCTCCAGGTAGTAGTCGCGCTCGGCCTCCGGGATCTCGGTCGGGCGGCCGCGTGTCGCCGGCCTGCTTCGGGCACCCAGACGCGGCCGTCGTTGCGCAGCGACTCGCGACATCAGCGTCAGCTTCGACTGGTGCTCGCCGCTGACGCGGGATGCAGGTCGGGTGGATCTGCGTGTAGCAGGGGTTGGCGAAGCAGCGCGCCGCGCTGGTGCGCCCGCCAGATGGCCGTGGCGTTGCAGCCCTTGGCGTTGGTGGACAGGTAGAAGACGTTGCCGTAGCCGCCGGTGGCCAGCACCACCGCGTCGGCGAGGTGGGTCGCGATCTGCGCCGGTGACCAGGTCGCGCGTGACGATGCCGCGGGCCTGGCCGTCGACCACGACGAGGTCGAGCATCTCGGTGCGCGGGTGCATCGTCGACCGTGCCCGCGCGCGATCTGCCGCGCCAGCGCCTGGTAGGCGCCGAGCAGCAGCTGCTGGCCGGTCTGGCCGCGGGCGTAGAACGTGCGCGACACCTGGGCGCCGCCGAAGGAGCGGTTGTCGAGCAGGCCGCCGTACTCGCGGGCGAACGGCACGCCCTGGGCCACGCACTGGTCGATGATGTTGACGCTGACCTGCGCCAGCCGGTAGACGTTGGCCTCGCGGGACGCGGAAGTCGCCGCCCTTGATCGTGTCGTAGAAGAGGCGGTAGACGCTGTCGCCGTCGTTGCGGTAGTTCTTGGCGGCGTTGATGCCGCCCTGCGCGGCGATGGAGTGCGCGCGCCGCGGGCGATCCTGGAAGCAGAACTGACAGCCACGCGTGTAGCCCTGCTCGGCCAGCGTGGCCGCGGCCGAGCCGCCGGCCAGGCCGGTGCCGACGACGATGATCCGGTGCGCTTGCGCCGGTTGGCCGGGTTGACCAGCCGCGCCTGGAACGTCCGTGTGTCCCACCGTCCTCGATCGGGCCGCCGGGCGCCGGTGTCCCGGATGTCCGCACCGATCGTGTAGTCGAGCATGTCAGCTCACCAGTCCTGTCATGACGCCGATGGGAACCGCGACGAAGCCGGCCGCGATGGCCGCCGCCAGCGCGTGCTGCCGACCCGGACGACGTGGCCCCCGCCGCGCGGTCGTGACACCGAGCGAGCGGGCGGCGCTCGCCACACCGTGTTCGAGGTGCAAGCCGACCAGGACCGCCACCGCGACGATATAGATCACGTGATCCACCAGTCGCCGGAAATCCGCAGACGATGTTGTGGTACGGATGCTCCGGGCGCGCAATGCGGGTTCAGCCGCCCGACGGTGATGTCCAGGATGTGCCACATCAGGAACAGCCCGACGATCACTCCCCCGTACCGCATCGTGCGGGTCGCGTAGGTGGCTCTGCCGCGCGGACGGTGTTGCGTATCGCACCGGCCGGGCTGCGAGGATCACGACGGGCCAGCTGGGCCGCCGCGACGGCATGGACGACCAGCGCAACGACCAGCACCACCCGTTGGAGCCAGAGGAACGACGACCATGGCCCAGCACCGGGCGGCCGATGGTACGCAGCCAGTGCCGCGTATCCGTCGAAGTCGGCCGAGCCGAAGAAGATCTTCAGGTTGCCCACCATGTGCAGCACCAGGAACACCGAGCATGAGCAACCCGCTGGCCGCCATGGCCGCCTTCTTGCCGATCGTGGTCGCCACAGCGCCGACGCCCGGCCGTGCTCCGTACGCCTCGCTGCCACCCCGCCGATAGTACGGTTCGACGGCAAGTCGGCCCTATACATGGGCAATCGTCTCAGCCTTCTCTGCGATTGATAGGATGGTCTATGCAGCTGCACCAGCTCGTCTACTTCCTCGCGGTCGCCGAGGCCCGGCACTTCACCCGGGCCGCCGACGAGGTGCGCATCGCCCAGCCATCGCTGTCAAGCAGATCCGCGCGCTGGAACGCGAGCTCGGCGCTCCGCTGTTCCAGCGCACCCGCGGCAACATCACGTTGACCCAAGCCGGCGAACCCCTGCTGCCGGTCGCCCGCCGGATCCTGGCCGATGTGGACACCGCCCGACGCGAGATCAGCGAGCTGGTCGACCTGCGCCGAGGTCGGGTCCGGTTGGGAGCCACACCGAGCCTGTGCACTGGGCTACTCCCGCCGACTGCTGGCCGCGTTCCGCGCCGCGTACCCGGGCATACGCTTCTGTCGACGAAGGCGGGTCGCGCGACCTGCAGCGGTCGCTCGCCGAGGCGAGCTGGACCTCGCGCTCGTCATCGACTCCCGGCGCATGCCGACGACCCGCACTCACCACCACCGCCATCCTGCGCGACCAATTGGTCGTCGCCTCCACTAACGCACAGCGCCGAGCCAGTGCGGCGGCCGAGTCTGCGCGACCAGCCGCTGGTGATGTTCCGCGAGGGCTACGACCTGCGGGAGACCACGCTGGCCGCCTGCCGCGCGGCCGGATTCGAGCCCAGATTCTCCGTCGAGGGCGGGGAGATGGACGCCGTATTGCGCTTCGTGGGGCCGGCCTCGGCGTGGCCGTCGTGCCGAGCATGGCGCTGGCCAGCCGCCCGAAGCTGCGCGGCGCCCCGCTGGCTGGGCCCGGCATGAGCCGCACCATCGCGCTGGCCCGCCGCACGGACGTCCAGCCGACCCACGCGGCGCAGGCGTTCCTGGCGGTGCTGCGGGGCTTCCTCGCCGACGCCGCCGACGCCGGCCGCCTTCCGCCCGGTGTGAAGGTGGTTCCGTGAATCTGTCGAGCGATGCGGGTCGGAACTCAATCACCAACGCACATATGTCACAGGCATCGTCTATCTCGACCGGCCCCAGTTCGTGGCCCAGCTTGGGAGCATCGGCGACGACAACTCCGTCGCGCGGGACCAATCGTTGAGGGCGGTCGTCCTGCACGAGTTCGGTCATCTGCTCGGACTGGCGCACGTCACCGACCCGTCCGCCGTGATGTATCCCGAAGCGCATTTGTCGGTCACCGACTACTCGGCCGGCGACCTGCGCGGTCTGCACGCCGTGAGTACCGGTCGTTGCGCCCCACTTGTATGAAGTGATCTGCGCCGGATCAGATGAGATACGGCATTTCTTTCCACTGGGGTTCGAAGATCCCGCTCGCCTGCTCTCCTCTTGCCATCTGGAAACGGCCGATGAGCGCGCGGCCCCGACTGTGCCTCGCCCTTTGAATCTGCCCGCGATGACCCGAGGGTCGGGACCTTTGTGCTGACGTTGTTCTCTGGCCCGGGCTCACGGCGCCGATAAGCGTAGGGGTTGGAGGCGCGCACATAGCACCGGTCTCCTGTGTCCTACAGAGTTGATTAGTCATGAGGTCTCATGCGGTGTGAGTGGCGCGAAAACTGTCGAAGGTTCCGCATTCCGAGCCGATATCTGCTGGTGGTGTTCGCTGTCTTCAGCGTCCTATGCGGAGGGCTCGTTGTGGTGGCGCCGATGGCATCGGCGGATGAGGACGCGAGCGTCGCCGTGTGGCGGCCGTCGAACGGCACCTGGTACATCCGCGGTGTCGCCACCGTGCAGTGGGGACGCCCCGGCGACATCCCGGTACCCGGCGACTACAACCACGACGGGAATACCGACCTCGCCGTGTGGCGACCGTCGAACGGCACCTGGTACATCCGCGGTGTCGCCACCGTGCAGTGGGGACGCCCCGGCGACATCCCGGTACCCGGCGACTACAACCACGACGGGAATACCGACCTCGCCGTGTGGCGACCGTCCGACGGCACCTGGCGCCTGCGCCATATCGCAACCGTGCAGTGGGGACGCCCCGGCGACATCCCGGTACCCGGCGACTACAACCACGACGGCAAGACCGACCCCGCCGTATGGCGACCGTCCGACGGCACCTGGCACCTGCGCCATATCGCAACCGTGCAGTGGGGACGCCCCGGCGACATGCCGGTACCCGGCGACTACAACCACGACGGCAAGACCGACCCCGCCGTATGGCGACCGTCCGACGGCACCTGGCACCTGCGCCATATCGCAACCGTGCAGTGGGGACGCCCCGGCGACATGCCGGTACCCGGCGACTACAACCACGACGGCAAGACCGACCCCGCCGTATGGCGACCGTCCGACGGCACCTGGCACCTGCGGGATGTCGCCACCGTGCGCTGGGGACAGCGCGGCGACATCCCGGCAGCTGCGTTCCCGGCCCGCAACCAACTGATCGCCGCGTACGCCAAGACGTTCGTCGGCAGGTACCCCTACGTCTACGGTGGGCAGTCCCCCACGACCGGCTTCGACTGCTCCGGACTGACGTACTACATCTACCGGCATTACGGACGCCTGATCGCCACCACCGCCCAAGGGCAGTACAACCAGTTCCGGCGGATCGGGCTCAGTGATGCACGCCCCGGCGATCTGATCTTCTTCCACGACGGCAGTGGCTACGTGTTCCACGTAGGCGTGTACGAGGGCTCCAACATGATGGTGGCCGCCGCAACGCCGCAGGACGGAATCCGCTATCAGGGCATCTGGTCCAGCAACGTCACCTACGGCACCATCACCCACTGATCAACCGCGCGGATCAGCGGGCGACGCCGGCGGCTGCGCCGCACCGGTCCGCTCACGCATGGAGCGTTCGGGACCTTCCGCCCTACCGCCGAGTCGCCGCAGCGCCGAGCGTGGACGTGCGAGGTACCGCTCCTCGTGCACGAATTGGGCGCGGTCGAGGAATAGGGGCGCACTGCTGTGAGCACAAACTCGGCAATGCGATGTTCCCTTGCGGTCGTGGCCGTATTGGCGGGCGCCGCGTTGAGCGGATGCGGGAGCAGTTCGCCTGACGTCGTTCGGGCACCGACGACGCAGCCGACAAGCAGCTCCGTGGTGCCGTCGTCGCCGTCGCCGTCAGCGTCGAAGTCGTCAGCGTCGAAGTCGCCGCCATCGAAGGTAGATCCGAAGGTGACCCTGACTCCCGCAACGGGCCTGCGCGACAAACAGGTTATCCGGGTCACGGCTACTGGGTTCAGCCCCGGCGAGGCGCTGCAGGTGATCGAGTGCGCGGACAAGGGCGCGAGTACCGGACCTGGCGACTGCAATCTGAGCGGCATGCAGTCGGCCACCTCCGACCCGAACGGCCGGATCAGCACACAACTGCAGATGGTGCGTGGCCCGTTCGGCGCCAGCAACATCGTGTGCAGCAAGCAGAATCCCTGTCTGGTGTCGGTGACCCAGGCGTCGCTCTCACCGACCGAGGAGGCCGACGCCCGGGTCGAGTTCGCGGCCGGCTGACGGCCCGGACGGTTCACCAACATCGTCAACGATTCGGCCGTCTCGCATGTGCACGATCCGGTCGGCAACGGCGGCCACTCGAGGTCGTGGGTAACCATGACAACGGTCAGCTCGGGGCGAGCGCGGCGCACCCGCTGAACCAGATCGATCACCAGATCGACCGAGGCGGTGTCGAGGTTTCCGGTCGGCTCGTCGGCCAGCAGCAGAGGCGGCTCGTTCGCCAATGACCGGGCGATCGCGACACGCTGCCGCTCCCCGCCGGAGAGTCGCGTCGGTGGACGAGATTCGCAGCCCGCTAGGTCGACGTCGGCCAGCAGCCGATCGGCACGCTCACGCCGTTCGCTGCCGACGGCGTCGCTGCCCGAACATCGCGATCTCAACGTTGTTCGCCGCGCTGAGCTGCGGAAGCAGGTTGTGCAACTGGAAGACGAGCCCGACGCTGCTGCGGCGAAACGCCGATGGGCTGCGCAACGTGGCGAGATCCTGACCGAATACCTCAACCGTGCCTGAGGTCGGCCGATCGAGAGCGGCCATCAGATGCAACAACGTCGACTTGCCACAGCCGGACGGTCCGGTAACCGAAACCCACTCACCGCGCTGAACGCTCAGATCGACGCCGTCGAGCGCACGCACGATCCCCTTGTCGAAGTACTTGCGCACGTCCCGGACACGGACGGCCACACCGGACGGCTCACTCATGGCGCAACGCCTCCAGTGGGGAAAGCCGCGCGGCACGTGCGGCCGGATACGCGCCGCCCAGCAGGCTCATTGCCCCGGCGGTATAGAGGGCGCGCCAAAACGCCCCGGCCGTGTAGTCCGGATGCAGGATGCCGACGAGGCTCGGCAACTGGCCGATGAACTGGGTCGCAGCGAAGGAGAGAACCGACACCTCCGGCGGCGCCGATCAGTCCTATGCACAGCGCTTCCGAGATGACCATGCCCATGATGCGCGCCCGGGACCAGCCGATCGCGGCGAGCACTCCGAACTCCCTGGTGCGCTCGATGAACGTCATCGTCATGGTCGTCATGACGATGATCGCCCCGACCAGGATCGCGAGGATGCCGCTGCCCCGATCGATCGCGTTGATAAGCGACATGCTCCGATCCGCCCGGCCGAAGTCGGTTGCCGTGCGGACCGTGACAAGCTGCGGATAGTCGGCCTCGATACGCGCCCGCAATGCCGGGATGTCCGTGCCGGCCCGCACCTGCACGAACACCAAGGTCAGCTCACTCGGCTGACGTTGCGCTGCCTGGAACGGGACCAGCGGCAGCATCGCGCCGGTGTCACCGAGCGCCTGCCCGGTGGAGTAGATGCCGACCACCTGGAACGTCGTCTGGTCGATCTTGATCGTGTCGCCGACGTGCTTGCCGAGATTGCTCGCTGCTCGCCAGCCCAGCATCAACTGGTCGGCCGAATCCGGTTGGAAAGCCTGTCCGGACACGACTGTGACGCCGAAGTTGGCGAGCTCGACTCGGATTGATCCCGATCTCCAGGAACAGCGGATTCTTCGCGTCCAGCTTCGTGGTGCCGATGAGGATTCCGGTGGCCGCGGCGATCTGCGGATCGCTGCGGACCCGGCGAAGCGTTGCGTCGTCAACGTTGCTGTTAAGCAGGTCCGAGACGCCCTTCTGTGCAATGGTGAAATCCGCGCGACCGGTCTGCATGATCGCCAACGCACTGGCCCGCACACTGTGATTGACGATGCTGAACGTCACCACGGTCATGACACCGACGGCCACCGCGAGCGAGGCAAGGGCAAGACGCAACTTGCGCACACCGACGTTGTGCATGATCAGACCCGGGAAGCTGAGACCGCCGCCGCGTCGCGTGACTCCCATACCGTCATGCTCGGCTACCACCACAAAGCTCAACAGAGACCAAGGACCTGTCAAACCTTGCCGAACCCGGCGCACCTGTCCGCATGACACCGGACGGGCATTGCCCGTCCGGTGGTGTTCGTCGACGCCTGATTGTGCACAATCGACACCTTGGTCCGAACTCGAACCGCTCCGCCCGCAGAGCCTCAGCCTCGCACGATTCGCGTGGTTAGGTTGCGGAACTTGTTGTCGTGCAGTCCCTTTGCGGTCACCGTCTTGCTCAGCCAGATCCCGTAGGTGTTATTGCGGATCTTGTTGTCGCGAATCGTCATGTGCGCCAGCGCCGCGGAGTAGACCGCGATGCCCGTGGTCTGGAAATCGGTCGGGCCGGGTGGCCCGTCGAACCCGTCGCCGCCGACGTTGTTCGTGTTGAACGTGTTGCCGACGACGGCGTTGCCACTGATGTCCTCGCCACCAGGCAGGTGAGCGTGAATCGTGAAGCCGGCCAAGCCGTTGCCCGCTGCATAGTTGTCCTTGACGAGGTTGTCGTAGGCGCCGGTTCCCTGGAATGCGCCGAAGATGCCGATACCCGATCCGCTGCCACCGCCGCCGAACTCCGGCGGTGCCTTCGCGGTGCCATTTCGGTTCGTCACGTTGCCGCGTATCACGTTGTCGTAGATACCGCCGACGGATGGGTTGCGGCCAGTGAGCGCAAAGGTATTCGGATCGAAGCTGACCGCACCGCCGTTGTGCGATGCGAGGACAATGCCGCACTCCGTCGTGTTGTCATTGACGATGTTGTTAATTATCGAGTTGTGCGAGGTCGGGCCATAATCGTCGGTAAGCAGTATGCCATCGGCATTGTCCAAGACCCTCGAATTCCGGATCGACGACCAGGCCACGACATTGAAGTGAATGCCGCCGCCGCAGTCACCGGCATACGCACAGTTACCTTCCTCTGTGCCATTGAAGCCTTGGTCGTTGTGAACCGCGGCGACATCGGACACCGACACGTCGCTGACGACGATTGATTTCGGCAGCAATGCCATGTCGTTCGGTGTGTTAGCGCCGACGAGAAGCCCTTCGCCATTCGCATTCTCGAGCCGGAAACCCCCGACTGATACATGCGAGGAGACGACGTGAATCGCGTTCTCCAGGCCGGTCGCGTCGATCGATGCGCTACGGCCGACGAGGCGCAATGGCTTAGCTACCAGGACGTTCTCGCGGTAAGTACCGTGGCACACGACCACCGTGGCCCACGGGTGAGCTGCGGAAACAGCAGCCTTTATCGACGAATACCGCGCTGACCCGCACGAATGTCCGGACTTGCCACCGGAACCGTGCGTCGACACGTACAGCACTTGCGACTCGTGCGCCGACGCGGACGGTGCCACGGCAATCGCGAGCCAGCTGCTCGTTGCCAGTGCCGCCGTCACGGCAGTCCAGCGCCGGAACCTGCGATTCACCATCTCATGCATCCCCCTCGTCGCGAGAGCGCCAGCGGGGTCTTCGGCCGGATGGAATGCATTGAGGTATGCACCGGAGCGAATGCGTCGGCCGAACCCCCGTCGCAGACCGTCTGCAGCGCCACCGAACGCGGACGGTAGTCTCCGGCGATGTGGCCGGTCAACCCCGAGATGAATTAGCTCCATATATGTGTACGCCGGCGCAAAACGACGAATATCATCCGCGAAAGGTGACAATATTCGGCTGCCCGGCATCGCGGATTCTGGTTGCTCACGAATGCGCACCCGGTCGACCGGAATTGCGGAACATGAGCGCCGTGAGCGGGGGCTACCGGTCCAGTCTCAGGAGTTGACCCACGGCGCCTCGCCCAGACTCGCCAGGCGATTGTGCCTAGCTCGTGGCGTTACCGTTCAGCACGTGTACGTGACTGACGCCGAATTAGCCGTGGCTGCGACGGAGGCCGGCGCGGCCGTGGTGCGAGGAAAATACCGCTTGCCGCTGGCTCGCTTCGACAAGACGCCGAGCGACTTCGCAACCGATGCTGACATCGAGTCCGAGCACGCAATCATGAAGGTTCTGCGTGCGGCTCGCCCCGCCGACGGGTTCATCGGCGAAGAAGCAGGCGCGACAGGACCGGTCTCGGCGAAACGCACCTGGCTCGTCGACCCACTCTGCGGGACCCTCAACTATGCCGCGCAGACCCCGCTGATTTCAGTCAACGTCGCCTTACGCAGCAACGGAATTGTCGCTGTCGCCGCGTCAGCCGATCCGCTTGCCAGGGAGTTGTTCTGGACGGACGGGAGCCGGGCCTACCTGCGCCGCGACGGCGCCGACGAGCCGCTCTCCCCGTCTGCACGCTCAAATCTCGTCGACGTCAACCTGGACGGCCCCTACCCGAACGCCGACCGGTTCCGGGCTGTGCACGTGCTGGCTGCCCGGGAGTTCGGCGACTCGTTTCGGCCGCGCGTCTCCTCCACAACACTCGCCCTCGCCTGGGTTGCCGCCGGCAGGCGCGCCGCCTACGTGACCGACGGGCAGCTTCGCGACAGCGTGCATTTCACGAGCGGTGTCGCGCTTTGCCAAGCTGCAGGCTGCATGGTGACCGGTCTGCGCGGACAGCCGCTCCACACCGGAGTCGGCGGCCTCGTCGCCGCGGCAGACGAGCAGACCCACGCTGCCCTGATCGCGATCATCGATCAGCAGTTCGCGACAGCAAGCTAGCTGAGTGTCCCGCGCCCCTGACCCGGACGTGGGCCGATGCCTCTCGTCGACTCTGCATGTTCGATGAGTGCTGCTCCGCTGGACAGTCCTATCCTGCAAGGGGGAACGCAACTCAAGCCGTGGATTCCGATCGAAAGGACACGAGAGATGAGAAAGCTGATCGTGAGCACCTTCTTGACCCTCGACGGAGTCATGCAGGCCCCGGGCGGACCTGAAGAGGACGACAGTGGCGGCTTCGCGCACGGGGGCTGGTCGGTGAACTACTGGGACGATCAGATGGGTGCGGTCATGGCGGAAGCGATGAGCACGCCGTTCGATCTCGTGCTCGGACGCAAGACCTACGACATCTTCGCCGCGTATTGGCCGCATGCCCCAGCGGAGGCCGGCGCGAAACCATTGAACGAAGCCACCAAATACGTCGCGTCGCGCAGCCGTCCCACGCTGGAGTGGCGCAAGTCGGTCCTGATCGATGCAGACGCGGCCGAGGGCATCGCGGCGCTCAAGAGGGAGGACGGGCCCGAGCTGCAGGTACATGGCAGTGGAAACCTGATCCAGACGCTGTTGCGCCACAACCTTGTCGATCAGTACCGCCTGTGGGTCTTCCCCCTCGTCATCGGGTCGGGCAGACGCCTGTTCGCGGAAGGCACCATCCCCGCCGGGCTGAAGCTCGTCGACAGCCGGGTCTCCAGCACGGGCGTCGTGATGGGCACCTACGAGCCAGCCGGCGAGATAGTCACAGGATCGTTCGCGCAGAACTGACCTCGTACGGTCGCGAGCCTGCAACCATGTCGGCGCGATCTTCGGCCGGATGTGGGCAATAGCGGCGCAGCTTTCAGGATGCGTGGCAAAGCCGCGGCGCGCCGCCGTTCTTCCAATTCCACAACGGATCCAGGCCGCGCTCGGCCTGCAGGAGCCGGACGAGCAGATCAAGCTGATCCGGATCCAGGCCGCACGCCCGTAGCGACTCGGGCGAGACGTGCTGACCGTCCGCTCGCGCACCGGCCAGCCCGTCCGGGCCGAACGTCTTGAGCAGATCGGTCGCCGATCGCACACCGACGCGTCGCAGCGCGACCCGGGTGGCGGCGCCGCTTCGCGGGTCTCCGGACGTCGTGGCGCGTCGAGCGGCCGCGAGCTCGTCCCGATCGGTGCGGTCGAGGTGGATGAGCAGGAATGCCTGATCCACCCAGTCGATCAGACGACCCACCGGCGCCCGGGTGTGCAAGATGACGTCCACCAGGTTCATGGTCGTGAGGTTCTGCATGTCCTCGACGCCCTCTTCGACCAGTCGTGCTTCGTACCAGATGTTGAGCCCGTCGAGCTGGTCGAGCGGATAGTCCGGCGCCGTCTGCGGCACGAACACGCGCAGCAACTTTGCGGCCGCGTGCTGCAGCGCCTGCAGTCCGATCAACGGGAAGAAGCCCACCACGAACGCGACCACCATCTCGGCCTGGTTCGTGACCGAATGGCCCCCGGCGGTCATCGCGAACATCTGGTGCAGCACGGTGACGATGAGCAGGACGAGGATGATGCGCAGCACGACCGTCGCGTACGCACTCGGACGTAGATCGCTCTGGTAGAAGCGGCGCACCAGCATCGATACCGAGAAGGCATATGCGCCGAGGAATCCGAACTCGAGCATTGCCCACGGCTGCGACGGATCGATCAGGCCCGCCGGATTCCACAGCAGGACCGACCAGGCGACCGCAAGAGTGCTGGTGCAGAGGAAGACGGGGAACAGCGTCTCGACGTTGACGGTGAAGTCCTCGCCCCGGCTGGACCGCTCCGACACCTGGCGGCCGTAGTAGGCATCGAACTTCTGGCGGTAGATGTTCTCAGCGCGGGCACCGCCGCGGTCTGCATCGGGAAGCTCGGCGAACCGAGAATCCCTCGGCGGCGCCGGGAGATACTTCGCGTCGTCGCAACCGAGCCGGTACAGGTTGAGCACGTATTCGTTCCACAGGGCACCAGCCCGCAGGCCGAGGAAGCGCACGTACAACCAGCCGGGCAGGAACGACAGCAGCCACACGGCGAACATCGTGAGCGACCGGAATGCCCAGCCGTGCCCGGTCGCGGCCGAGCCGTCCGAGCCGACCGGGACGAGCCCCAAGGTCGTCGCTGCGACCAGCATGACCGCGCCGATAAGCATGTTCATCCAGATGGCCGCCGTGACCCGGCGCACCCATCCGCCGGACAGTGACACCTGCTTGCCGAGCCACCCGGCCAGCCGATGTGTGCCGCCCGGCGTGAGCACCCGCGGCGACGCGATGCCTTGCATTCCACTCATGACCGCACCTGCTTGCACTCCGGAGGAGCCAGATGTCCTCAACCAAGCTAGAGACTGCAGACACGCTCCTGATACCTGCCGATCACAGATCGTGACTGCACACCTCTCCATTTCATTGAGACGCTGGCGCATTTAACGGGACGGATTCGTCTGCGCCTCGGATGAGCGGGTCCGGAAACCGACTACGGCGAGGCCCGCGGCAGCAAGCAGGCACGCAGCCCCGGCGCCCACGGCGAGGTGATACCCGTGGACGAACGATTGCGCTGCGGGATGCCGGTAGGCCGCGCCGAGCGACCTGGTGACCGCGCCGATGCGCGCGCCGCCGACGTTCTGGGCCTGGCCGAGTGCCCTGGCCCGGATCGCCGCCGGGAACTGGCCGGCGTTCCATTTGGCCGCCGCCGCGTTGACGCCGACCGCGCCGAGTACCGCAAGCCCGACCGATGTGCCGATCTGGCGGGATGCGTTCAGCACGCCCGAAGCTCCGCCGGACACTCCGGGCGGCACGTCGCGCATCGCCACGTGCGTGGTGCCGGGGATGAACGTCCCGAAGCCCGCGCCGAAGAGGACGTAGCCGACGGCGGTCAGGACGAACGGCGTCGTCGTGGTGGCACAGCTCAAGGCGAATACCCCGACGGCCGCGACGAAGCATCCGCTGGCGACGACCGCCGCGGCCGGGAACCGCCGGTCGAGCCGGCCGGCGAACTGGGCCATGAGCAGGAACGGCGCGTTCATGAGCAGCCACGACAGGCCGGTTCGCAGCACCGACCAGCCGTTCACGTCCTGGTAGAGCAGCGTCACATAGAACAGGGCGCCGCTCAGGCCCAGGTAGCTGAGCAGGTAGATGCCGGACGCGCTGACGAAGCTGCGCGCGCGAAGCAGGGCCAGCGGGATCATGGCGTGCGGGGCGCGGCGCTCCCACCAGGCGAATGCGACGAGGAATCCCGCACCGACGGCCAGCGGTGCCGCCACCGGCCACGAGCTCCACGAGTGCGACGCCGACTCGATCAGGCCGAGGGTGACGGCAACCAAGCCGCCGGCGCTGGCGGCCACGCCGGGTACGTCGAGGCGGCGCGAATGCGGATTGCGCGACTCGTGAACCGCCACCACGGTGCCCGCGATCCCGACGACAGCGAACGGGACGTTCACCCAGAAGACCGACGCCCAGCCGAAGAAGGTGAGCAGGACACCGCCCGCGATCGGCCCGGCCCCGAAGCCCGTTCCGCCGATGGCGGCCCAGGTGCCGATGGCCCCGGCCCGGGCCGGGGGCGGGAACGTCTCGGTGATGATGGACAGTGTCAGCGCCAGCATGGCCGCCCCGCCGACCCCTTGGACGGCGCGGAACGCGATCAGCGCGGCACCACTCCACGACAGGGCGCAGGCGATCGACCCCAGGGCGAAGACGGACATACCCAGCAGGAACACGCGCTTGCGCCCGTAGCGATCACCGAGTGCCCCGCCCACGGGGACGAGAGCGGCCAGGCTGAGGGAGTAGGCGCTGATCACCCATTCCAGATCGCCCGGGTTCATACGCAGTTCGCGCTGCATCAGCGGCAGCGCCACGTTCACGATCGTGAGGTCGAGCGAGATCATGAAGGTGGCGACGCACATTGCCAGCAGCGTCAAGCGCCGGTGCTCGCTCCGTCGCGGCACATCCCGGTGCCTGGCAGCAGCCAACACCGGGTTGCTCATCGGTCCTTGCACTGTGTCTCCTAGTCACATCGCCGCGGTTCGGCGGGTCACTACTCGTGACACCTGGCGACGAAGGAATGTGACCGATGGACGAACATGACTGGCTGGCGGCGCAGTTCGAGCAGTACCGGCCGCACCTGAAGGCGATCTCCTACCGGATGCTCGGCTCGTATGCCGAGGCCGACGATGCCGTTCAGGAGGCCTGGCTGCGCCTGTCCCGTTCGGGAACCGACGGCGTGCAGAACATGGGCGGATGGCTGACGACGATCGTGGCCCGGGTGTGCCTGAACATGCTGCGCTCACGCAATGTGCGACGCGAGTTGTCGGTGGACGTCCATCTGCCCGATCCGGTGATCAGCCCCGCCGACGGGCCCGATCCCGAGCAGGAGGCCGTGCTGGCGGATTCGGTCGGTCTCGCGCTCCAGGTTGTGCTCGACACGTTGTCCCCCGCCGAACGGCTGGCGTTCGTGCTCCACGACATGTTCGACCTGCCCTTCGACGAGATCGCGCCGATGGTGGGCCGGTCGCCGGCCGCCGCAAGGCAACTGGCCAGCCGCGCGCGGCGCCGGGTGCGGGCGGCTGACGTCCCGGCGCCCGACGCGGATCTCGCCGCACAGCGAACGGTCGTCGACGCCTTCTTCGCCGCGGCGCGAGCCGGCGACTTCGCGGGGCTCATCGCGGTTCTGCATCCGGACGTGGTGCTGCGATCCGACGGTGGTGCGCAGGCCACGGCGGTGCTGCGTGGTGTTGCCGCCGTCGCCGACCGGGCCGTGCTGTTCTCGCGGCCCGACGCCGTCGTCCGGCCGGCACTGGTGAACGGTGCCGCCGGAGTCATCGTGACCGTCGATGGGCGGCCGGTGTCGGTCATGGGCTTCACCGTCACGGGCGGCCAGATCGTCGAGATCAACTCGCTGCTCGACCCGGAGCGTCTCGGGCAACTCATGCTCGACGACTGACTGTCGCGACCTGCGACGTTGTTGACGCGGGTGGTGCTGATCGGGTCTCGCCGCGTTGCGGTTCATGATCAACAGAGGGATTCGGTCGATTATCGACCGGATCCCTCTGTTGATCATGAACCGACGTTGCGCCGGCGCGACCGAGCAGCCCTTCTGATCCACGGCCTGGCCAGCGTCGGGCACAGTGGACAACGTCATGACTACTTCACCCACGCAACTGACCGCCAGCCTGCCGCCGTCCGGCGGATCTGGCACCGACCCTGACGAGCTCTACGCGGCGTTCGGCGACTGGGTCAGCAGCCAGGGCATCGAGCTGTACCCGGCGCAGGACGAGGCGGTGCTCGAGCTCGTCACCGGCAACAACGTCGTCCTGGCTACGCCGACCGGGTCCGGGAAATCGCTGGTCGCGGTCGCGGCGCACTACTTCGCACTGGCGGCCGGCGTCCGATCCGTGTACACGGCGCCGATCAAGGCCCTGGTCAGCGAGAAGTTCTTCGCCCTGTGCGCGGTGTTCGGCTCGGAGAACGTCGGCATGATGACCGGCGACGCGGCGGTCAACGCCGACGCCCCGATCCTGTGCTGCACGGCCGAGGTGCTGGCGAACGTCGCGCTGCGTACCGGCGCGAGCAGCGACCTCGGCGTCGTCGTCATGGACGAGTTCCACTTCTACGCCGACCCCGACCGCGGCTGGGCCTGGCAGGTGCCGCTGCTGGAACTCGCCGACGCCCAGTTCCTGCTGATGTCGGCGACCCTCGGCGATGTCACCGACCTGGCCGCGGACCTGTCGCGGCGCACCGGCCGGGCCACCGCCGACCGTCACGGCCGCGGTCCGGCCCGTTCCGCTGCACCACTACTACGCGCTGACGCCGCTGCACGAGACGATCACCGACCTGCTCGCCGGCGGGCAGGCGCCGATCTACGTCGTCCACTTCACGCAGGCCGCCGCGCTCGAGCATGCGCAGTCGCTGACCAGCATCAACGTCGCGACCCGCGCCGAGCGCGACGCGATCGCCGACGCGATCGGCGACTTCCGGTTCACCGCCGGCTTCGGCAAGGTGCTGTCCCGGCTCGTGCGCCACGGCATCGGCGTGCACCACGCCGGGCATGCTGCCGAAGTACCGCCGCCTCGTCGAGCAGCTCGCCCAGGCCGGGCTGCTGAAGGTCATCTGCGGCACCGACACGCTCGGCGTCGGCATCAACGTCCCGATCCGCACGGTGGTGTTCGCGGCGCTGAGCAAGTACGACGGGCAGCGCACGCGTCAACTGCAGGTGCGCGAGTTCCACCAGATCGCCGGCCGCGCCGGGCGGGCCGGGTTCGACACTGCCGGCACGGTCGTCGTCCAGGCACCCGAGCACGAGGTCGAGAACGCGCGGCTGCTCGCCAAGGCCGGCGACGACATCAAGAAGCGGCGCCGGATCGTGCGCAAGAAGCCGCCGGAGGGGTTCGTCTCCTGGACGAAGAACACGCACGACCGCCTGCTGCAGTCCGCAGCCCGAGCCGCTGACGCCAGCAGTTCCAGGTAACCCCGGCGATGGTGCTGAACGTGATCGCCCGGCCCGGCGATGCGTTCGCCGCGATGCGCAACCTGATCATGGACAACCACAGCCCGGCCTCCGCCCGCCGCGCCCAGGTGCGCGACGGCGATCCGCGCGTACCGCGCCTTGCTCGCAGCGGGCGTGATCGAGCGGCTCGACGCCCCGGACGAGGACGGCCGCACGGTGCGCCTGACCGCCGACCTGCCGGTGAACTTCGCGCTTAACCAGCCGCTGTCGACGTTCGCGCTGGCCGCGCTGGAGCTGCTCGACCCGAGGTCGGAGACGTACGCGCTCGACGTGGTCTCGGTCTTCGAGGCGACCCTGGAGGATCCGCGGCAGGTGCTGTCCGCGCAGCAGCACGCGGCGCGCGGCGAGGCGGTCGCGGCGATGAAGGCCGACGGGATCGAGTACGACGAGCGGATGGAGTTGCTCGCCGAGGTCACCTAGCCCAAGCCGCTCGACGAGCTGCTGACCGCAGCGTTCGCGATCTACCGGCAGAGCCATCCGTGGCTGGACGAGGATCAGCTCTCGCCGAAGTCGGTCGTGCGCGACATGTGGGAACGCGCGATGACGTTCACCGAGTACGTCGCGTTCTACGGGCTGTCCCGCAGCGAGGGTGCCGTACTGCGCTACCTGTCCGACGCCTACCGGGCGCTGCGCTCGGGCGTCCCCGACGCCGCGCGCACCGAGGCGGTGACCGACGTCATCGAGTGGCTCGGAGCGCTGGTTCGCCAGATCGACTCCAGCCTGCTCGACGAGTGGGAGCAGCTCACCTGCGGGCGTCGGCGTCGACGCCGCACCGAGGTGCGCCGCCTGCCGCCGGCCACATTGACCGCGAACGTGCGGGCGTTCACCGTGCTCGTCCGCAACGCGCTGTTCCGGCGGGTGGAGCTTGCGGCGCTGCGCCGCTACGACGACCTCGGCGCGCTGGACGCCGCCGCGGGCTGGGACGCCGACCGCTGGCGCGACGCCGTCGAGACGCTACTTCGCCGAGTACGACCGCATCGGCACTGGCGGCGACGCGCGCAATCCGGCGCTGCTGCACCTCGAGACCGGGGATGGCGTGTGGCGGGTACGGCAGGTGTTCGACGACCCGGACGGCGACCACGACTGGGGAATCAGCGCCGAGGTCGACCTGGCCGCCAGCGACGAGGCGGGCGAACCGGTCGTCACGGTCACCGACGTCGGCCCGCATCCCTGAGCCGCTCCGGGCTACCCGGGACGCGGGCCTGCTGTGCGACGCTCGGATCTGCGTCACCGGAGAGTCCGGTCGCGTTCCAGGTCGCAGAGCGGACCGTCATGGATGTGAGACCCGGACTGTCCGGTGACCGCTGGCTGCTCAACCGCACCGTCTACGTGCCGGGCCAGCAAGCAGGCCACTACGAGAGCTTCTACCAGCGCGCGAACCACCCGAGCCGTCCGCTGGCGTTCTGGATCCGCTACACGATCTTCGCCCCCACCGCGGACTCCGCCGCTGCGCGCGGTGAGCTATGGGCAGTCTGTTTCGACGGCGAGACCGGCCGGCATGCGGTGGCGAAGCGCGAGTTGCCGATGACCGAGTGCGAGTTCAGCCGGGACGAGTTCGCGGTGCGGATAGGCACGGCCGACCTCGGCCCGGGCCGGCTCACCGGATCGGCGGGCAACATCGGCTGGGACCTTCGCTACAGCGGGCACGAGCGCCCGCTGCTCCTGCTGCCGCCGAGGCTTTACTCAGGCGGCTTCCCGAAGGCCAAGAGCCTGGTCGCTCTGCCGCTCGCCAACTACTCAGGCGTCTACTCCGTGGACGGCATCGACATCGACGTCGACGGATGGACGGGCAGCCAGAACCACAACTGGGGCAGCCAGCACACCGACCGCTACGCATTCGGGCAAGTCGCCGGGTTCGACGGCGAGCCCGACACCTTCCTCGAGGTGGCGACAGCCAAGACGAAGCTCGCCGGACCGGTTGCGACGCCCTGGGCGACCACCCTCGTGCTACGTCAGCACGGGCGCGAACATTCGCTCGTCGCGCTGCGCCAGGCGTTGCGGGCCAAGGCGTCCTACGGCTACTTCCACTGGGATTTCGCGAGCAGCGGCGGCACGGTCGATATTTCCGGACGGATCAGCGCCGGCCGCGACGCGTTCGTGGGCCTGCGGTACGACAACCCACCGGGCGGTACGAAGTACTGCCTGAACACCAAAATAGGCATGGCCGACCTTACTGTTCGCGATCGCCGTACCGGGCAAACGCAGCAACTCCACGCCGAGAACCGCGCCCTGTTCGAGATCCTCACCGGCGACACCGATCACGGTGTCGCCGTGCTCGCCTGACCGGCGATTCGAACACCCGTCACGGGCGTCAGCGCGTGCAACTGAGGAATGAACAGCGCGCTGTTCACCCGTGCAGGTCTACCCCACTACGCGGAACCAGATGTTCGTCGCGCCTGGCGCCTCGGTCAGGCTGAGGCGTTCGAGCTTGACGTTCGTGCCGCCCGGGTGGTCGAACAGCCGCACGCCGTCGCCGAGCAGGACCGGCGCGACGAGCACGAGGATCTCGTCGAGCAGCCCCGCATCGAGGCATTGCCGGGCGACGCTGGCGCCGATGACGTTGACGTACTTGTCGCCCGCGGCTTCCTTCGCGGCGGCGACGCCGCGGTCGAGGTCGCCGACGAAGGCGATGCCCGGCACCGGAACGTCCGGGGCGTTGTGGGTGAGCACGAACTGTGGCCCGCTCCATCCGCCGCCGAACGGCTTGCCCTCCTTGTCCGTCCCGCGATGCGGGTCGTCGCCGCGGAAGGTGCGATTGCCGACGAGAAGCGCGCCGATCTTGCCGATGACGTCGTCCACTATCGGGTTGGGCCCGAGGTGCTCGGTCAGCCAGGACATGTCACCACCGACGCCGGCGATGAACCCGTCAAGTGACATCGTGGCCGAATACAGCAACTTGCCCATGAGCTACCTCCGTCGAGTTCGGTCTTGATCGATCCTTGTTGAGACGGCGGATCGCGCAAGAGGTCATCGGTGCGTCAACGGCAGGTCGAATGCGGCAAACAGGCCGGGGTCGTGAAAAGCGGTGAGCTCGATCCACAGCAGGGCGATCGCGAAGGCGCGGTATTCCTGGACGCCATCTCGTCACCGGCGCCCGCGTGCAACGAAACCTCCTCGGTCTATGCGTGCACGTTACGACGGCACGCGGCGCTCACCGGGCCGGCTTGGCGCCGACGGCGTCGACCACGCCGGTGACCACCGACGAGGAGTCCAGCAGCGTGCCGGCCTTCAGGCCGCGCGGGTCGTCGACGGCCTGGACGAGTCGCTGTCCGATGAACTGGCCGCTTACCGGGTCGATGATGACCTCGCGGCGAACGGTCGAGTCGGTGATGCCGAGAGCGATGCCCTTGCGCCCGTCCAGGTTCACCGACTGCTCGGTGACCTGCAGGTCGGGCAGCAGGGCGAACGTGCGGTAGAGGGCAGCGCGCAGGTCGGCGGGCACCAGGCCGCTGCTGAGCATCATGGCGCCATGCTCGACTACGCCTCCCTCCCTGTCCGGTTCGGGCTCGGAACCGTCGTCCTCGAGCGTCGTCAGCAGCCGGCGCGGATCGCGTGGGAGCGTCGCCAGCCATGCCGATGTGGGTTGCTTGAGGTCGCCACGGGTCGAGCAGATCGGCGCGCTACCGGTGTACACGCTGTTGAAGTCGCCGCACCGTGCCTGGATGCGGCCGTGCGGCGGCCCGATCTTGTCGAGTGGCAGGCCGGACTTCAACGCCTGCTGCGCAGACCCCAGGACCCATTCGGGGTGAGTGGCGCTGGAGTTGTCCTGCACCCAGTTCTGGGTCTGGTCGTACGGCATCCAGGTCTGGGTCAGGTAGGAGTTACGCCAGGCGAAGTGCTGACCGTTCTCGCCCTCACCCTGCGCCAGGGCCCATATCCGTGTTGCGACGTAACGGTACTGGCCCGGCCTGATCGGCAGGTCGCGCTCGTCGATGGTCGTGCCGGCAGCGCGGCGCAGGGTTTGCACGGCTGCCGACGCGGTCGGCGTGCCACCGTTCAGGGTCACCAGACCGACAGCGACCAGCATCGCGACGGCAGCGGCACCGGCCAGCCATCCCCGCCAGGAGGCGCGCCGGCGCGTGGCACCCGGCGGCGATTCGTCGCTCGGCAGGCCGATGGCGGTGAACAGCCGTGCCCGCGTCTCGGCGAGCGCCTGCGCACCGGGGGCGGGTTGCGCGTGCAGAGCGCTGAGCGCATCGTCGAGTTCGGCCTCGGTCCAGACGGTGCGGATGGTTTCTGCGCTGTCGTCGTGCTCAGTCATCGCCGTCCTTTCCTGACGTGTCGATCGATGCGGCATGCGCGCGCAGCCATCGCCGCACGCGGTGCAGCCGCGAACGTGCTGTGCCAGCTGGGATGTCCAGGGCTTGCGCCGCCTCGACCGGGCTGAGGCCCGCCCAGCTGACGAGCAGCAGGACGTCCCGGTCGCCGGCCGAGAGCTTCGCCAATGCCGCGGAGAGCTGTCTGACCCGCAGTTCCGCGTCGACCCGATCGGCCACCCGGTCTGCGTGCTCCTCGCCGACGTGCGCCTGGCGCGCCATCCGTGCCGTAGCGCGCAGTCCGCGGATCTCTGCACGGACGTGGTGGTGCAGCAGGTTGGTGGCGATGCCGAACAGCCAGGCCCGCACGCCGGCGCGGGCCGGGTCGTAACCGTTGCGTTCACGCCAGGCGATCAAGAACGTGTCGGCGACCAGGTCGTCGGCGACGGTGACGCCGATGCGCCTGGCCAGGTACCCGTGCAGAACGCCGGCGTGCTCCTCGAACAGCTCGCCGAAGACCGTGGCCAGCCTCGATGTGGAGAAGCTGGCGAAGTCCGGCCGTGCCTTGTCCGGCGGAAGATCCTCGGTCGGCGGCACGGCGGGACTCGTCACGGTCTGCACGCCCCCTATTGCCCGCAGGCTCGCGGAGCGTTCATGCGCGTCAGAAGGCACCCAGCCCGTTGGGAGTGCCGTTACCCGTCGGGCCGTCATAGCCAGGCGCACCGTTGCACTGGTAGTCGCCGCCGCAGTCGGCGTAGCCGGAGTTGTTGCCGCTGACTACGTCGTAGAGCTGGTCCGCGTGGGCGTACAGGTAGGACGCGTCCGGGTGGCGGGACGGGGTGCCGGACAGACCGATGACACCGGCGATGAACGGTGCCGAGGCGCTGGTGCCGCCGACGACGATCCAGCCGGGCGAGTACGTGGTGTCGTAGACAGCCGGCCCGGTCTGCGGGTCGGCATCGGCGGCAACGTCGGCCACCATCCGGCCGGGGCAGTTCGGATCGTGCTGCCAGGCAGGTTTGTCCAGCCACGCCGAGCACCCGCTGCCCGACCCGGTCCAGGCGGTTTCGGTCCATCCACGCGCGCTGGCCGCCCGGGTCAGCGTCGTGCCGCCGACCGCGATGACGTTCTGGAACACTGCCGGCATGCTCGGTACCTGGAATCCGGCATCGCCTGTGGACGCGACGATCGCGACGCCGGCGTGGCGGTAACTGGGCGCGTACCGGTCCCACCCGTTCTGCTCGTCGCCACCGTAGCTGTTGGAGATCTCGTCGGCGCCGAGTGCGGCGGCAGTGTCCTCGGCGTTGGCCAACGCGTCGAAGCTGGAGTCGTCGCCCTCGACGAGCAGCAGGTGGCAGGACGGGCACGCCGCCGAAACCATGTCCAGGTCGAGGGCGATCTCGACCGCCCAGCCCTGGTCCGGTGGCAGCGGGCTGGTGGCGCCGTTCTGGTTGACCTTGCGGAAGCAGCCGTTCGCCGTGGTGCACGGGGGCAGCCCGTACGTGGCGCGGTACACGGCGAGGTCGGCCTCGGCGTTCGGGTCGTCGCCCGCGTCCACGATGGCGACGGTCTGGTCCTGCCCGCCTGCGCTGGGCAGGTTGTAGGCGGCGCGCAGGTCGGCCGGCCCGTACCCCTCCGGCAGCGCGGTGGCACCGGTCGCCCGTCCGTGAACGCCGTGAACGCCGCGAACGCCGTAGCCACCGTGGATGTCAGTGCGCATCTCGGCCAGGCACCGGGCATGCCCAGGCGCAGCCTTCGCGCAGACGTCGCGCACCTGGCTTGCCGGGAGCGGCGTGCCGGGCTCCGCCATCGCCGTGGCGCCGGTGAAGATCGAGACGGTCGCGATCAGCGCGGCTACAGTTTGAGTTCTACGCATCAGGAAGCTCCGACGGTGTAGGCGTTGGCGATGGTCTGCGTGATGGTGTTGCCCGCCGCGTCGCGAGCCGTTACCCGAAGCGCCGGTGCGGTGCCGGCGGCCGGGTTGTGCCACATCGCAAGGTAATGGCCGGCGGTCCCCGCCACGGTGGCGGGTTGCCAGGTGGCGCCGTTGTCGTCGGAGACCGAAACGGTGGCTGATGTGATCCGAGATCTCGACCCCGCGCCGTCGTAACTGACATGGCCGACGTTGAGCCGCAGGATCTGCACCGGCAGTCGGCTGGTGTTGGTGTCGTCGGTGGCCAGCGCGTAGCTCAGGGTGAGGACGGGCAGGACCTGGCAGGGCGTGCTGGCCGTTTGGCCGAAGCACGTGTCTGGAGCGGGCAACGCGCTGCCCCCGTCGGGTGCGTACTTCACCGTCACGTCGGTGTGTGTCCTGGTTGCCTGGCTGAAACCCGCCATCCCGGACAGGTCCACGTCGAGCACAGCGCGATACGTGCTCGCGGTCGACGGGATTCCGTCGACCACGGCTCCCGTGCCGCGCTGCTCGTCCGCGATCGAAGTGCCGTCGCGGTAGAGCGTGAAGTGGGTCCAATCGCCGCCGTCCGTGTCGCTGGTGTGGTCGGGTCGGCTGTCGTGGAATTCCGGAATTCCCAGCGTGAGCGTGTCGCCGGCAGTGCACGCGTCGCACCGGTGGTTGCCCGTGAACTGGCCGAGTCCGGCGGCGAGCGGTCCGTGCGCCCAGTCCAGGTCGTAGTCGCGCCCGGCTGCATAGGTGCGCGCATCACCCGACAGGTACGCGAAGGGCCAGCTGACCGTGTTCGCCCACGCGCCACCGTCGGCGGTGCCGAGGTACTGCGTGATGCCACCCGGCGCCGTCGCGACGCCGTCGATCGGACTCACCTCGCCGGGGACACCCCACTCGTCGGCCACCTGCGGATCGCTGGCGCCGCTGAGCAGGTACACCGGGTTGCCGGCGTACGCCGGGTCCGCGGCGAAGTGGTGGTGCACCGTGGCGAGCTGATCGGGCCGCGCCGTATACGTCTCGTCGGCCGGGATGCCGTTGTCCGACGCGAACGCCACGTCGTATCGGTAGCCGTCACTCGGGTTCGGCGCCGCCCCACCCCACTGCACGAGGTAGTGCAGCTTGCCCGACTTGGCCGCGGGCTGGGCGTTGACGTAGATGGGCGCGCTGCCCCACATCATCGAATAGATGTCGATGCCGAGCCCGCTCGTGTCGAAGCGGAAGTCGTGCACGACCAGGGAGTCCTGGGTGGCCGGGCGAGGTGTGTGCACCGAGACTGCCGATGTCGCGGTGCGCATGTCGACGGTGACCGCGTTCGCCGATGGCGCGTCGGTGACCGTGAAGTCGTTGATGGTCACAGCCCGCATCGAGATGGTGTTGCCCTCGTCGTCGTAGCTGCCGATGGTCGCGCTTGCCAGGTAGTGGCCTGCGGGGACGGCGATCCGGGCGATGCCGTCGACCACCATCACGAAGATGTTCTCCGTAGGCAGCGAGTCCGTGTTCATCAGGAACACCGGGAAGTTGCCCGGCGCACCCGTCTCGTCAAGGGCGTTTATCTGCAGGATGTGCTGCGGGTACCGCGGCTGGGCAGGCGCAGGCAGGATCGCCGCGTCCAGCCGCATCCCGGTCAAGCCGTCGGCCAACGACGAGGTTCCGGGCCTGCGCCCGGCCGCGACGTCCGCGCCGATTCTCGCCCGGAGCGCGTCCGCGAAGCTCCGCTCGGACGTCGGGGTCAGGTACCCGCTCGCCGAGCTGCCGTCGACCGATGTGAACGTCACGCCGGGCGGCGCGGCCGGTGTCGTGCCGGCCGCGAAGGTGACCGTGACGGGAATCCGAGTTGCGCCGCCGATTCCGTCGTTGGCGAGCGCGGTCACGTCGAAGAGCGACAGGTCGAGTTGCCGGCCGAGGTACGGCAGCGCGACCGCGGGAACGAGGTAGTGGTCGCCGTTTGCGCCCTGATAGGACTGCGCGCCTCCCCCGGCAGCTGATCGCATCACGTACGACGCGCGGCCACCGGGCATCTGGGTGACCGCGATCTGATCACCGGTGACCACCCGAACCGTTGTCGTCGACGACCTCGCGAGCGGTGACACGCGCTGCGCCGACGCCGCCTCGGCCGGTTGGCCGGCCGACGCAGCGGCCACTACGGCCGTGCCGGCCAGTAGTGCGCGCACGATATTCCGATTGGTTCTGCGCTGATGCACGAATACGCCCTCGTCTGTAGTTGGGACCCTTCCCGACTACTTGCCCGATCGGCGCGGCAGCGTTCACGCCGGGCCGCTGCTTCCGCGGCGTGCGGGTGACGCGGCGCCGCCTACCCTGGACGAGACCCGAACCCACCTTGCTGCCGCGGAGCTGCCGCTATGAACTCCCCCGTCCCGCGCCTGCGGCGCCCACTCGGCGCGGTGATGTGAGGTGCCCGACCGGCTGAGCCTGCGCACGTTGCCGCAGGTTGTCGCTGCGCGGCGTCCCCGTGTCGAGCCGGGCGAGCTGCGGGTGGGCATCGTTCACCTCGGCATCGGAGCATTTCACCGCGCGCATCAGGCCGAATTCACCGAAGATGCCGTCGCGGCCGCCGGTGGCGACTGGGGAATCTGCGGCGTGACCCAGCGCAGCCAGGCCGTCCTCGACCAACTCGCGCCCCAGGACGGGCTGTACACGCTGATTGCTCGCGGCCGCGACCAGGTCGATGCCCGCGTGATCGGCACAGTGCGCGAAGTGCTGTTCGCCAGATCGGACGTGTCTCGCGTGGTGGCTCGCCTCGCCGATCCACGCGTGCGCGTTGTGACGTTGACCGTGACCGAGAAGGGATACCGGCACGATCCGGCAAGCGGGCGACTTCGGCGCGACGACCGAGGCACGCGGGCCGACGCCGACGGCGCCCCGCCGTCGACGATCGTCGGCCAACTGGTGCGTGGACTGCAGGCTCGGATGGTCGCCGACGCCGGGCCGATCACCGTGCTGTCCTGCGACAACCTTGCGCACAACGGCAAGACGCTCGCCGCGCTGGCCCGGGATTTCGTCGAGATGCTGCCGGCCGCCGACGCGTCGCAGCTGACGCCGTGGATGGAGCAGCAGGTTCGCTTTCCCAGCAGCATGGTCGATCGCATCGTCCCGGCCACGTCCACGTCCGATCTCGCGGACGCGCAACGGCTGATCGGCCTCGAGGACCAGGGTGCGGTGGTCACCGAACCGTTCCGGCAGTGGGTGATCGAGGACGACTTCCCTGGTGGGCGACCGGAATGGGAGTCCGCCGGGGTGCTGCTCACCACGGACGTCAGACCCTACGAGGTCATGAAGCTGCGCATGCTCAACGGATCGCACTCGACCCTCGCCTATCTCGGCGCCCTGTCCGGCTGCGCCACGATCGCCGACACGATCGCGCACGACGCATTCGCCACCGTGGTGCAGCGGCTCATGTGCGAAGACGTCCGGCCGACCCTCGATGCGCCGGCGGGCATCGAGCTTTCCGAGTACCAGCAGCAGTTGCTGGATCGGTTTGCCAATCCCGCGTTGCGGCATCGCACCACGCAGATCGCGATGGACGGCTCGCAGAAGCTGCCGCAGCGGCTGCTGGCGACGCTTCGAGCCCGTCGGGCCGCTGGCGCCGAACCACGCTGGGCCGCATTCGCCGTCGCGGCGTGGATGCGCTGGGTGTGGGCCGAGCGCACAGACCAAGATTCGCCGCGCGTCCTCGATGATCTCCTCGCCCCCATACTGCAACGTACGGTGGCTGGCGCCGGCTCGGCAGAAGAGGTCGTCGTCAGATTGCTCGGTATCACCGAGGTTTTCGGTCACGACCTGCGCGACGATCCTGTCGTGCGGCGAATGCTGGCAGAGTCACTGCACTTGCTCGCTGTCGAGGGCGCGCTCGGCGCAGCGCGGCACGTCACGTCCGAATCCGGCCGCTGACGAACCCCCTTTACCCAGCGCGCGAAACGTCACAGGGCCGACTCGACCGGGCCGACGCTGAGGTCACAGTCCTGCACGGTGCTCGGTTGGCGCAGGGGTGTCGTCTCGTTCGGCGGACGCGGCTGTGAGGCTGACCGCACTGGTGTCCTGGGTCAGAAGTTCAGTTGCAGTTTCGCGCCCAGCTGCAGATCCGGGTAGCACCTTGGCCACTATGCCGGCTGATTGCGTCCGAGCTAGCGGGCGAGTAGTGGGGGCGTGCGGCGCGCCGAATCGGCCTTCTGCGCTTGAGGGTGGGTGTTGCTGGGGCTCTGACTGCTCTGATCTGGACAGACCGCAGGCAGCAGCGGGCAGCAAGGCATGCCCCGCGAGGCTTCGTCGTCGGCACATGCGGGGCCGGGAGATTGCAAGATCAGCAGCCGGGTGATGCTGCCTCTGAACATGGAGCTGGGTCAGAACGGGGGCGGGTCGGGGTCGCTTTCTGCGGTGTGGGTTCGGCTGGTGTCTACGGGTAGGTCGGGCGGCTGGGATTGGTAGGTGTGTCTGGTGGGGCTGGTCCATTGGAAGCTGCCGTTGGTGGTTCTGTCCAGGCGCCAGCGCGCCTGGTGTTTGAGGCGGTGATGGCGTCTGCACAGCGCTGCCAGGTTTTCGGGGTTGGTTGATCCGCCTTTGTTGTAGGGGGTGCGGTGGTCGATGTCGCAGCGGGCGGCGGCGCGTGCACAGCCGGGGAAGGCGCAGGTTTGGTCGCGGGCGATGACGTATTCGGTGAGGTCGCGTGGGGGTCGGTAGGTGGTGTGTCCGTAGTCGAGCAGGTGCCCGGTGGCTGGGTCGGTGAGGAGCCGGCGCCAGGTGCCGGTTTGGTCGGCGGCCAGCCGGCGGGCTACTGATGCGGGGATGGGTCCGTGTCCGGCCAGTTCGCCGGGTTGCTCATCGAGGCCGAGCAGGGTGGACGCGGCGACGGTGACGTGGATCGAGGGCCGCATGCCCTGTGCTTTCGGCAGGTGCGGGTCGTGCAGCGCGGCCATGCCGAGATCGACGAGCGCGTCGGCGCGGCGCTGATCCGCGCTACGCAGGTCGGTCGCGGAGGTGACCGAGGCCAGGCAATCGACCGCGGCCATCACCGCCGCAGCACCCTCAGCCGGCAGCAGCGCCCACAGTTCGGCCATGCCGTCCTCGCGGGCAGTCACGCACACCCGGCGTTCGGTCATCGCGTGGGCGCGTTGTTCCTCGACCCGCGCCGGGTCCAGCGCGTGTACCGCGCGGCGCACGGAGCGTTTGAACTCGGCCAGTGTCTGCCCACCCGCCCGAGCCAACACCCGATCTTGCACCGCGACCGCGGTGTCCGCGTCGAGGGGGTAGACCGCTTCGGCGAGGGTCATGGCGTGCAGGTAGCCGATCCGGCCCCGGTGCAACGCCCGCCCCGTCTCAGCCAACGTCCCCGCCAACGTTTCGGCCACGGCCAGGCGGCGTTGCGCGGTCAACGCCGACAGCCGCAACGCACACCCGACCTCCTCACGCACCCACCGATCCGCAGACCCATCATCAGCAGCCATCGCGGCCAACACCTGCGCCTGCACCCCGGCAAGCCACGCCAACTGCCGCTCCAAAGCGACCAGCACATCCACCCGACCAGCATGCGACAACACGCCCGGGTCGAGCAGCGACAACCCCGCCACCGCATCCGGACCCGGCGCCTCAACCGCCAACCAGGCCGCGGCCTGATCCGGATCCTCAGTGACCTCCGCGAGAGTCAACGGCGGCGCCACCGCGGGCGGCTGCCACTCATCGACCTCGAACATGCGTGCGACTCTACCCGATCACCACAGACCCCGTCCAGGCAGAATCGCCCTATCCGGTAAGGACGTCCAGGCGCGAGCACGGCCACCGGCTGCGCGAGACCGCACAGCGCCCGAGGCCCGCACAGCGCGCAAGGCGCAGCGCCCCAGGCCCGCACAGCGCGCAAGCCCGAAAACCAGCACCCCAGACCACTCAGATCGAATCCGCCGGCGCGTCACCCACGACTACCTGCGCACCGGAACAACCGACTTTGTTCGCCGCGGTGGACGTGGCCACCGGCGCGAGGTGATCACCCAGATGCGCGGCGCAGCACCGCGCCGCCGAGTTCACGGCGATCCTCGGCGCCACCGACAAACAGGCTGGACGTGCACGTCAGTTGCGACAACTCGTCCACGCACAAGACCGAGGCCATCCGCCGCCGGCTCGTGCGCCACACCCACGCCTCCACCTGCACCCCGTCCCGACCGACTCATCCTGGCCCAACCTGGTCGAACCTTCACCCGCCGCGGCGTGCACCGCTCCGTCGCCAAGCTCAACAACAACATCGCCGCGCTCACCTAATTGCTCGGCGCTACCACCGGATTCTGCGCGGCGGACAGGTAGCTCTGCGCAGAGGCGAGCTGACGCTGTGCCGCCGCAACCGGCGTCTGCGCTCCGTCGCTGCCGCGACGGGGCTGCGCAGATCTCTTCTCCGGCGCCGCCGACTCGTCGTGCTGACCAACGGGATGCCGATCGGGTTCTACTTCATGGACCTCGTCCGGGCCGGGCACATGTTGACGACTGGCTCACCCTGTTCGAGGAAGCGTTCGCTCCCCTGTACGCCAATCCGAGCGAGCTCGGGTGCCGCCCAGGGCAAACTCCTGCTACCTCAGAACGTACGACAAGATCCAGAACGTACGACAAGATCCAGATCGTCGCCGATGGCGTCTCATTGCACTTGTTGATCGGGCCCGTTCCCTGCGACTACCCCTCGAGCACTGGGACGCCGATCTGTTGGCATTTTTCCCGACCGGCGAGAACGCACTCGGCATTCACTCCGGACGCCGGCAACAACAAGACCGGGAGCGTGACACTCGAGTACTACAACAACTCGAGTACTACAACAAGACGGGCCTTGGCACATTCACCCGCGAGCGACCCGGGGACGCTCACCCAGCTCGCCAGCCCCGAGTTGTCATACCTCGCGCGTTCGAGCGAACACCCAAGGTATGACAACTTTGATGGGGCGGCGGGTCTGATCGCGAGTACGAGATATCAGCGCGGGATGGTCGTGCGCTTGAACTCGTTGAGATCAGTCGAGCCGCTGAGCAGGTCGACCGCGCGCTCGACCGTCTGCAGCGACACGGCGGGGTTGGCACCGAGCTGTGCACGGTTCATCAGCCGGACGAACACGGCCTCGGCCCCGGCAATGAAGGTCGGCACGCCCCACACGCTGTGCGATTCGGCGAACTGCTCGTGCTCTGCCCGCACTCGCGCAAGCGCCTCGCCCGAGTCGATTCGCGCGAACACCTCGCGGGCTGGAATCCCGTTGTCGGTAAGGACTTTCTCGATGACGTGACGATCGCCGAGCTGCAGCCCATCGTCGTGGCGCGCCCTGAACAGCGCACGATGCACGGCTTCGAACTGCGCGCCGAACTCGTCGCGGACGACGACTCCGGCCTGCAGCGCAACGATGCCGGTGTCCTGCTCGGGATTCTCCCAGACGCTGGGCCGGCCCTCCTCGACGTGCACCTGGCCGAGCGAGAACGGCACGAAGCGCACGTCCCAATCAGCTCCGGCGGCGAGGCCGGTGAGCACGTGTTCGTGCGCGTTGCGGGCGAACGGGCATCGGTAGTCCCAGGTGACAGCGAACGCAAGGGGGGTCATGCCTGCACAACACCGGCCGCTCGGTCATTGTTTCGGCAAAGCCGCGTTCGAGCCGATCTGCGCTCGCGAGATGTACCCGATTCAGTGGCCTGCGGCTACGCACCGTCGCAGAATCATCGCAGTATCGACACACTCCGGCGTGCCCCAACAATGCAGGAAATGTAAGGTTACGGTGTGTCTGCAAGTACTGAAGGAAAGTATCGCGGCGACGGTCCGTCATTCGGTATCTCGGCAAGCTGTCGCAAAGACTCCCGGACAGGACTGGAGGCGGCGCGCCCCCGTTGCGCCGCCTCCAACGAGGCCAGGCTAGCAAGAAGTATCTAGACGGTAAAGTGTTTTCCTTGTCTCGATATAAATTGGATCGATATTCGGCGGGAAGAATTTGCTCTCATGATCGGGATTTCCTTGCCAACAAGGGTACTTCGCACTGCTTTCGCGGGCGAGCAGACTATTTCGGATTGACTCAGACGCCTTGATCAACTACTTTGATGATCAAGATAAGTGGCTACGCCGGGGGGGCGTGCAATCACCGTGGGCTATGACCAGCAGACCATACATGCGGTCTCAACCTCTTTGCGGCGGCTCGTCGTCGGATGGGACGGTTACCGAACGTCAATCGCGGAGCAGCTCGGCGTGGGCGAGACGGAGGTCGTCGCGCTGGGTTACGTGTACCAGGAAGGGCCGCTCACCCCGCGTGACCTCGGCAAGCGGCTGGGCCTTACGTCCGGCAGTGTCACGGCTTTGCTCGATCGGCTCGGCAAGTCCGGGTTCGTCACCCGGGCGCAGAACCCGGACGATCGCCGGAGCCTGCTCGCCACCACGACCCCGGCCGGCCGGCACGCGATGCAGTGGTTCTACGAAGAACTCGACGGGATCGTGGGAAAGGCCCTCGCCCAGTTCCCTGACGTCCCGATCGAGGCGTTCACGGCGCTGGTCGCATCCGTCGGTGATTCGCTGGTCAGCCACGTCCGCGAAGCGAACCCGGCGCAGCGTAGCTGAGCGGCCGCTCCGCACGAACCGGGGTGATCGGTATCGCGAGCATCGGGAACAACGCCACGACGGCGAAGCCCAACGCGTAACGGGATTCGCCGATGATGCCGGCCAGTAGCGGAGCGGTCAGCAGCGCGGCCACGTTCTGCCCGGTGTTCTGCACACCCATGGCTCGCCCGGCCCAGGCCGACCCGGCGAACTCGGCGACCGCGGTGAAGGCCAGGCCATTGTCGGCGACCGTGACCACCGCGCCCAGTCCGAACCCGACGACCACCCACCACGCGTGCGCCCCGGCGCCGGCCGCGAGCATCGCCATCAGCAGCGCACTTGTCACCGCCAGTTGACGCATCGGCGTAAGCCGACTGCGCACGACGTCAGACCAGACGCCGACGCCGACGCGACCGGCCGCTCCGGCGAGCTGGAACCAGAAGATCATCCGGCCCGCCGTGGTCGGATCCCAGTGCCGCTGCCCGACCAGGAACACGAGCGTGAACGCCGCCACCGCGAACTGCGGCACGACCAGCAGTGCGCTCGCGGCGTGGATGCGCCACAGCGCGGGTGCGCGGTAGGGCGAGCCGGCACGCGCGCCGGGCGCGGACACAGGACGGGGTGGGTCGGTGACGAACAGGGCTACCGATGCCGCGACCAGCGCGCAGAGCCCAGCCGGAAACAGCAGCGCCGCGTGCAGGCCGTGGTCGCGCGCGAGCGGCGGCAGGGCAAGCGCCGCGACCGCAACGCCGAGTGGCTGAGCGGTCTGGCGAGCACCCATTGCGCGTCCGCGCTCGCGCGCAGTGAACCAGCCCATGACGACGCGCCCGCTGGCCGCATTGACCGAACCGCCCGCCGCCCCGGCGAGGAGGAGCACGAGGCAGAGCATCGCCGAGCCGTGCGTGTTGACCGCGAGCAGCAGGAACGCGGCCGCGAGGCTCAGACCCGTCGCCATGACCACTCGTTCGCCGTAACGGTCGGCGGCGGCGCCCCACGCTATGAGCGTCAGCAGCAGGCCGGCGGTCGGCGCGGAGATCACGATGCTCGCTTGGAACAGGCTCAACTGCTCGTCGGAGCGCAGCGCCGGAACGAGCATCGGCAGCCCGTACAGGAACACGCACGTGGCCGCCTGGGCTGCGATGCCCAGCGCGAGGACGAGCCAGCGCCAGATCGGGCGGTGGCCAGGGTCGAACACCGGACCAGCCTAGCCGGGCGTCCTACAAAGCAAGACCTAAATCCCAGAACGCGAGACGCCTCAACTCGGCTCGGTGATCAAAGCAGCATCGGGATCGGACTCGGCATCCCACACGCGGACCGTGCCGATCGGCGTACGCGCCGGCAACTCAGCGGCGCATGCCCGCGCGATCGGCGAAAGTGCCTTTGCCGCAAGGGTTATCTCGCTCAGAGAGTGCCACGTCGCCGACGCCGCCCCGTCGGTGATCTGCTCGACGTTCGCGATGTGGACGCGACCCGCCTCGGTGGTCGTCCCGTCGGCGTCCAGTAACCCCTGTGCGGTAAGGCGTTCTGCGGCAACGGCCCATTCGTCGTCCGTCCAGCCCCGAGCAGGCTGGACGATCTCGCGGGGCAGATCGAGCCCGCAGCGCAACACCAGCGCATCGATGCCCGCAAGCCCGGACGCGACCAGTGCCGCGACATGGGTGTCGCCGCGATGCTCGCGCAGCGTGGTCGCTGACTGCCAGAGCCGCTCGTATGCGTCGCCCGGACGGGGTAGGTCGGCGTTGGCCGCCCCGAGCGCGCGGCCGGGAAACTCGAGGGAACCGATCAGACGCTCGAGGCTGTCCGCCGCTGCCTCGACCTGCGAGACGTCGGGCACGAGCCGGCGCAGCACCGCGGCCGCACCCGAAGCGCGGGCTGCGAGCGCGGCGTCCGGCGTGGCCATCGACCAGACCGCGGGCAGCGCGCGCCGCACGAAGGACGGCGCGAACCCGCTGAACAGCGCGATCACCGGCCCCGCTCCGACGGCGCCCAGCGGGGCGGAACGGCCGGCGAAGTAACCGCGCCAGTACCCACGCAGCCCCGCCGCCTCGAACGCCGCACGCGGCTCGGGCGAGAAGTAGCTGATGGCGTGGATCGGCTCGAAGAGCGTCCACATCGCGCGGGCAAGTCGTGGCGAAGTTGTCATGCCGTTGATCCTCGCATCGCCGCGCATGGGCGAAACCTGCGGTGAACACCCGGTTCGTACGACAGTCGTAGATCGCGACCTGGCACGGGTGCGGCGCTCCCAGCCTTCTCATCGGAGTCTTGATCATCTCTGCTGGATCCGCCATTACTCGCAGCCTCGACAGAGATCACCAACGGTGTGCTCCTAACAGGGTTGCCGGACTGTAACGATCTACGGCTGTCGTACCAGTAGTGGCGTGCACGGTTCTGCCATTGCTGACGTCATTCCAGCACGCGGCGCGATTCGCGCGCGATCTCCAGATCCTCGCGCGCGGCGATGACGAGCGTGCGTACACAGCCGTCGCCGGCGGTGATGTCGGAGTCGAGAGTGCCGGCCTCGTTGGCGGCAGAGTCGACCTCGACGCCGAGATAGCCGAGTCGCTCTGCGGCCATCTGCCGGACGACCGGCGAGTGCTCGCCGACGCCGCCGGTGAACACGAGCACGTCCAGCCCGCCGGCGGCCGCGGCCATCGCGCCGATCGCCGTCGACCAGCCGGTGCATGTAGACGTCGAGCGCCAGCTGCGCGTCGGGCATCGCCGGCCGTCGCACCGGTCCTCGACCTCGCTGCATGTCGGCCGTGCCGGCGAGCGCGAGGATCCCGGAGCGCTGCTCCAGCGCCGTCGCCACCTCGTGCGGCGCGAGATGCTCGTGCTCCTCCAGCCACAGCACGAGCCCGGGGTCGACGGTGCCCGAGCGGGTCGCCATCACCAGTCCCTCGAGCGGCGTGAACCCCATCGTCGTGTCGACGCTGCGGCCGTCGCGCACGGCGGCGAGCGACGCCCCGGCGCCCAGGTGGCAGGTGACCATCCGCAGGCCCTCCGCCGGCCGCCGAGCAGGTCTGCCGGCGCGCCGGGAGCAGTACGCGTGCGACAGCCCGTGGAACCCGTAGCGCCGCACGCCCGTACCGCTCGCGCCACTCGCGCCGGCACCGCGTAGGTCGACGCCGCGGGCGGGATCGTCGCGTGGAACGCGGTGTCGAAGCACGCCACCGCCGGGACGTCCGGGCAGCGGCCGCGGTCACCGCGTCGAGCCCGGCGAGCGACTTCGGCTGGTGCAGCGGCGCGAGGTCGATCGAGTTCGGCGAGCCGCTGCGCGCACGCGCGTCGTCGATCCGCACCGGCCTCGGTGAACTCCGTACCCGCCGTGGACGATGCGGTGCCCGACCGCGTCGGGCGTCGCCCAGCCTGCGACGACGCGGCCAGCGCCGCGGTGTCGAACCCGCCGGCGTCGGCCGGCAGATCGGCCGTGCCCACAACCGTCGTCGGCCGCATCGAGCAGGCGCAGCTTCAGGCTGGACGACCCGGCGTTGACGACGAGCACGTCGCACCGATCAGCCACGTCCGGCGCGGGCCAGGTCCAGTCCGGCAGATCGCCGGATCGTCCTCGCCGTGTTCGCGCGTGTACAGGCGGGCGGCGAGGCGGGCGTCGACCATCTCCTGGCGCAGCGACGCCGCGTGCGACTCCCAGGCCGGGCACCCGGTCGATGACGTCCATGACCAGGTGGAAGCGGTCGAGGTCGTTGAGCATCACCATGTCGAACGGCGTGGTGGTCGTGCCCTCCTCCTTGTAGCCGCGCACGTGGATGTTGTGGTGGTTGGTGCGCCGGTAGGTGAGCCGGTGGATCAGCCACGGATAGCCGTGGATAGGCGAAGATCACCGGCTTGTCGGTGGTGAACAGCGCGTCGAACTCGCGGTCGGGCAGGCCGTGCGGGTGCTCGGTGTCGGGCTGCAGCCGCATCAGGTCGACGACGTTGACCACCCGGACCTTCAGCTCGGGCAGGTGCTGGCGCAGCAGGTCGGCCGCGGCCAGCGTCTCCAGCGTCGGCACGTCGCCGGCGCAGGCCGAGCACGACGTCGGGCTCGCCGTCGGTGTTGCTGGCCCAGTCCCAGATGCCCGAGCCCGCGGGTGCAGTGCGCGATCGCCTCGTCCATCGTCAGGTAGTTCAGCGCCGGCTGCTTGCCGGCGACGATGACGTTGACGTAGTGGCGGCTGCGCAGGCAGTGGTCGGCGACCGACAGCAGGCGTGTTGGCGTCCGGCGGCAGGTAGACCCGGACGACCTCGGCCTTCTTGTTCACGACGTGGTCGATGAAGCCCGGGTCCTGGTGGGAGAAGCCGTTGTGGTCCTGGCGCCAGACGTGCGAGGAGAGCAGGTAGTTCAGCGACGCGATCGGCCGCCGCCACGGGATGTCGCGGGTGGTCTTCAGCCACTTGGCGTGCTGGTTGAACATCGAGTCGATGATGTGGATGAACGCCTCGTAGCAGTTGAACAGGCCGTGCCGCCCGGTGAGCAGGTAGCCCTCCAGCCAGCCCTGGCACAGGTGCTCGGAGAGCACCTCCATCACCCGGCCGTCCGGGGCGAGGTGGTCGTCGCCGGGCAGCGTGCTCGGCGTCCCAGGCGCGGTCGGTGACCTCGAAGACGCGCGCCGAGCCGGTTGGACGCCGTCTCGTCCGGGCCCATGAGCCGGAACGCGGTCGGGGTTGCGCGGCGATGACGTCGCGCAGGAAGTTGCCCAGCACCCGCGTCGCCTCGCTCGTGCGCGACGCCGGGCGCGGCGACCGTCGACGGCGTAGTCGCGGAAGTCGGGCAGGTCGAGGTCGCGCAGCAGCAGGCCGCCGTTGGCGTGCGGGTTGGCGCTCATCCGCCGCTCGCCGTTCGGGGCAAGCGCCTGCAGCTCGCGGCACGCAGCGCGCCCTCGCGGTCGAACAGCTCCTCGGGCCGGTAGCTGCGCAGCCACTCCTCGAGCAGCGCGCGGTGCTCGGCGTTCGTCGCGCGTGTCGGCCAGCGGCACCTGGTGCGCGCGGAAGGTGCCCTCGACCGGGACGCCGTCGACCTCGCTTCGGCCCGGTCCAGCCCTTCGGCGTGCGCAGCACGATCATCGGCCAGCGCGGCCGCGTCGTCGACCGCGGCCGACGCGCGCGCCGTCGCTGGATCGCGGCGATCTCGTCGAGCGCCTGCGTCGAGGGTGGCGGCCAGCTGCTGGTGCACCGTCGGCCGGGTCGTCGCCGGCGACGAAGTGCGGCTCGTAGCCGTAGCCGCGCAGCAGCGCGGCGAGCTCGTCGTCGGGGATGCGGGCCAGCACGGTCGGGTTGGCGATCTTGTAGCCGTTGAGGTGCAGGATCGGCAGCACCGCGCCGTCGGCGACCGGGTTGAGGAACTTGTTCGAGTGCCAGCTGGCGGCCAGCGGGCCGGTCTCGGCCTCGCCGTCGCCGACCACGCAGGCGACCAGCAGGTCGGGGTTGTCGAACGCGGCGCCGTAGGCGTGCACGCAGCGCGTAGCCGAGCTCGCCGCCCTCGTGGATCGAGCCCGGGCGTCTCCGGCGCGACGTGGCTGGGGATGCCGCCGGGGAAGGAGAACTGCCGGAACAGCGCGCCGCATGCCCGTCCTCGTCCTGCGCCGATGCGCGGAGTAGACCTCGCTGTAGGTGCCCTCCAGGTAGGCGTTGGCGACCAGCCCGGGCCCGCCGTGGCCGGGGCCGGTGACGAAGATCGCGTTGAGGTCGCGCTCGCCGGATGACCCGGTTCAGGTGCGCGTACAGCAGGTTCAGCCCGGGCGTGGTGCCCCAGTGCCCGAGCAGCCGCGGCTTGACGTGCTCGGCGGCGCAGCGGCTCGCGCAGCAGCGGGTTGTCGAGCAGGTAGATCTGGCCGACGGACAGGTAGTTCGCCGCCCGCCAGTAGGCGTCGATCAGGCCAAGCTCGTCGGGCGATAGAACCGCTTCAGGCATTTGAGCCCCTCCCCTGATGGCCACGTTGATCCGCTCAACCGCCAATTGGCGCTATCTTGTCACCGATCGTTACCCAGCGCGTCAGATCGAGTCATGCCACGGCCATCGGCGGCAACAAGTGAGGACCTTCGCCCCGCGATCTTGACCGGTTCGGCTGATCAAATTGGCGTGAGGTCCAGGTAGGTGGACCGGCCACGCGCTCAGCATTGGCCGATGACCAGGCAAAGGCGAAACAAGGATGACCAGATCGATCTCATCAGCGGCGTCGGCCCAGAAACCTGCCGTCAGCCAGAACGGCGACCCGACCGCGCCGATCAAGCTGCTGATCGTCGACGGTCACCCGGTGACCCGATGGGGTCTGGCACGCCTTGCCGCTGACCAGCCGAATATGGAGATCCTGGCTGAAACGGGCTCGGCGGCGGATGCGCTTCATCTTGCCGATGCCCTCGATCCGGATGTGGTCACCATCGGTATCAGCCTCATTGACGGAAATGGCCTCGCACTCGCCCGCGACCTGCGCGACCGATACGCAGATCTCGGCATTGTCATCCTCACCTCGCACGGCGAGGACGACATCCTTTTCCGCGCGCTGGAAACCGGAGTGTCGGCGTTCGTTTCGAAGATGGCCCCGCTGCCGGAGATCATCGCCGCCATCCGGCACGCCGCGGCCGCTTCATCGTCGTTCACCTGTACCGGCCTGGCCCAGGCTCTTCGGCGGCGGGAGGAGACGTCCGAGCGGATGACACTGAGCCCGCGTGAGCGCGAGGTACTCGACCTGCTGCAGCTGGGCCGGTCCGTCCCCGACATCGCAGCCACGCTGTATATCAGCCTGTCGACTGCCAAGACCTACGTCGCCCGGCTCTACGAGAAGCTCGGTGCTACGAATCGCGCTACCGCCCTGATGACCGCCGTGCGGTTCGGCTTGATCCACCAGCCGAACGCGTTGACCGGCTGAGCCGAGCTAGACCGCAGCTGTCGGCCATTCGACCGACAGGCGGCGTCCGAACGGCCGACAGGTGTCCTCCGAGTCGCTGCCGAACGACCGACCCGGCAACGCCGATTAGCCCGAGCTAACAAGCCTTTCGTCCACTACTGCCGACCGCCGCCGGGCCGCATTATCTGATCAAGAGCGGTGGCAGATTCGCCGGACGGGGAATCCGCTCTTCGCCCGACAGCGATATGTCGTCGGCCTTCGGGGGGAGGCGACCATGACCATTCTCTGCGAGCCTGATCGAGAGATAGCGACGGCCCTAGCCGATCACATCGACGGCGACGTGCATATCGTCACCAGCCTTCCGGTTGCCGCGATCGCCGCTGCCGCCGACCCGTCCAAGCCGCTGATCGTCATCGGTCCCGGGCTGGACCTGGAGCAGGCTCTGCAGTTCTCCGCTGCACTGCGCACGGCAAGTCTCGCCGCCGGCGTCATCCTGCTTCACGATTCGCCCAGCGACGACCTGGTCCGACGGGCGACCGAGAACGGTGTCCGCGACGTCGTTGCGACGGCAGACGGTGACGCGCTGGCAGGTGCGTGCCGCCGCGTCCGTGCTATTGCGGATCCCGGCGCGACCGCGGCGCAAGAAGATCGGTCGTCTGGCCGGATCATCACCGTGTTCTCCGCCAAGGGCGGATGCGGCAAGACCACGCTGGCGACGAACCTCGCCGTCGCCCTCAATGCCGACGGCAAACGCCGGGTGTGCCTGCTCGACCTCGATCTGGGGTTCGGTGACGTCGCGAGCACCCTCCGCCTGACGCCGGACCGCACCCTTGCAGATGCCATCTCGTTTCGTGCCAGCAATGACAACGCCGTCGCAGATGTTGCCGCGCTGACAACGCCGTTCCGGCCCGGGCTGGATTGCATACTCGCCCCGGTTGGCCCAGGCCAGGCCGAGAGAGTGCCGGCGACGGTGATCACCGAGCTCCTTGCGGTGCTTCCCCTGATGTACGACTACACCGTCGTGGACACCCCGGCACAGTTCTCGCAGCATGTCCTTGCCGCACTGGACAACTCGGATCACCACGTTCTGCTGACCACGCCGGAAAGACCGACCTTGAAGAGCCTGCGGCTCACCCTCGACACGCTCGACCTTCTCTCTTACCGGCGCAAGGCTCGCTCGATCGTCTTCAATCGCTGCGATTCCCGAGTCGGGCTCGAGGGCGACGACGTCGAGAAGCTGCTCAAGAGCCCGATTGCCTGCTGGATTCCGTCGAGTTGGGACGTGCCCGCCTCGATCAATCGCGGCGTGCCGCTGGTCGCCGCCCAGCCGCAGCACCCAGTCAGCATCGCCGTGCGCCGTCTCGCCGACGATCTCCTTACCGGTCCGCAACTGTCGACGCATCGGCGCATCGGCTCGGCCAGTAGGCAGGCGCCGACATGACGCCACGCTGCCGTCCAAATGGCGGCCGTGGCCCGCCCACCACCTGAAGGGAGCCAGCCAGCACGTACGCACCAAGAGCTATTACCCAGAAATGCACGTCGAAATTGACGGTCAGATCGGCCGCCAATTCATGAATCGGGGGATCCACCCATGTTCGACAGCATCCGAGAGGCCCGCAAGCACGAAAGCGGCTTCACTCTCATCGAGCTCCTCATCGTCATCGTCATCCTCGGTGTCCTCGCCGGCATCGTGGTGTTCGCCGTCGCCGGCATCAACGACACGAGCAAGCAGTCGGCCTGCAAGTCGGACGTCAAGAACGTCGAGATCGCGCAGGAGTCGAACTACGCCCAGACCAAGGCATATGCACCCAACGTGGCCGCCCTGGTCACGGCGAAGCTGCTCCGCGAAGAACCCGATGCCACCGAGGGAATCGCCACCACGAACACCGGGGTCGTCACCCACACCTGCACGTTCTAGGAATCGGATCGGGGGGGCCGGCCGAGCCTGCCCCCCCACCAATCAGAGTTTCGGGGAAGGAACATCATGTCTGGTCACACGATCGGCGCTCGCATCGACGGACTGCTCGGCGTGCTTTGGGATGCGCGCGGTACTGATCTGCTGCTGACCGCCGGCATGCCACCGCAGGCGCGCGTGCACGGCGAGCTGCACGCAGTACCGAACACGCCCGTCCTCACTGCTGACGACACCGACGCGCTGCTCGCCGAGTTGCTCACCGTGACGCAGACCAAAGGCTGGGATGCCGCACGTGAATACGACTTCTCCTTTGGCTGGCGAGGCAATGCGCGCATCCGTGGCAACGCGTTCACGCAGCGCGGAGCTACCGCCATCGCCTTGCGAATGATCCCACGCGAGATTCCGACCATAGCGCAGCTCGGCCTGCCGCCTGTGCTCAGCGACTTCGCCCGCCAGCACCAGGGTCTCGTTCTGGTTACCGGACCGACCGGTTCAGGCAAGTCGACGACGCTGGCCGCGATCATCGACCAGATCAACACCAACCGGGCGTGCCACATCATCACCATCGAAGACCCGATCGAGTACGTACACGATCACAAGCGTTCAGCGGTGAACCAGCGTGAGGTAGGGACAGACACTGCATCGTTCAATGACGCGCTGCGCGCCGCACTCCGCGAAGACCCCGACGTATTGCTCGTCGGCGAGATGCGCGACCTCGAGTCGATCCGGTTCGCCCTGACGATCGCCGAGACCGGCCACCTCGTCTTCGCGACGCTGCACACCAACGACACGGCGCAATCCCTCGCGCGCGTCATCGACGTCTTTCCCGGAGAGCAGCAGACACAAGTGCGAGTGCAGCTCGCGGCTGCGCTCACCGGGATCGTCTACCAGCGGCTGATCCCTCGAATCGGCGGAGGACTGGTTGCCGCGTACGAGGTTCTCGTAGCCGACCACGCCATCCGCAATCTGATCAAGGACGGCAAGACCCACCAGCTGCGCAACTCGCTGGTGACCGGTCAGCGAGGACGGCATGATCACGTTCGAGCAGTCGTTGTCGGCTCTCGTGCAGTCCGGCCAGGTGACCTACGAGGACGCCTTGGCGCGCAGTCTCTACCCGAAGGACATCGAGCCACGGCCGCGGCTTCGAGCGAGCGTGCCAGCATGAGACACCATAAGATCGCTCGACCGGATCCGCACCCGGTGGCTCCGGCAGCGCTCGACGTCCAACCAGGCAAGCCCGTCGATCTCGGCATTCAGCCGGGCGGGCTTCGCATCGGCGAACTCCTCGTCGACGCCGGCCTGGCGGCCCGGGAACACGTCGTCGCCGCCCTCGATGCAGCACAGCTTGGTGCGAGTAAACGGCTCGGCCAGCTGCTTGTCGACCGTGGATCGCTCGACGAGCGCGACCTGGTTCGCATGCTGGCCAAGCAGCGATCGCTGGAGGTTGCCGACCTGCGGCAGGTCACGCCCGACAACGCTGCAACCGATCTGATGACCGAGGCGGCAGCTCGAGCTCTGACCGCGATCGCGCTGTCGGTCGACGGCGATTCGGTGGTCGTGGCGGTTGCCGACCCATCGGACGACGTGGTCGAGAGGGTGCGCGAGGCCATCGGCAAGCCGGTGACCATCCGGGTCGCGACGCGGCACGACATCCTGCGCGCGATTGGCAACAGCTATCGGGCGTTGACCGGTGTGAGTTCGCAGGTCAAGGTGTTCGAGGCGCGAGACACCATCCGCAAGGAGTCGACACGTCTGGATACCGCTGCCGCAAGCGACGACGCGCCGGTGGTGCAGGTCGTCCAGCTCATGATCACCCAGGGTCTGCGCGACCGGGCATCCGACATCCACATCGAGCCTCAGCGACGACCGGGTCCGGGTGCGCTACCGGATCGACGGCGCACTGCACGACGTGCTGGACCTGCCCGGATCGATGGCGCAGGCGCTCGTGAGCCGGGTCAAGATCCTTGGCGGCATGAACATCGTCGAGCGCCGCCGCGCCCAGGACGGCCAGATCAGCATGCGACGTCGAAGGCCGCGCCGTCGACATTCGCGTCTCGACGACGGCGGTCGTCGGCGGCGAGAAGGTCGTGCTCCGGCTGCTGGACAAGAGCCGCCCGCTGTTCCAGCTCGCGCAGCTCGGCATGACCGACGACATGACGCCGCGCAATACTCGACAGCTGCTGCACTCCCCGTACGGCATGGTGATCTGCGCCGGCCCGACCGGCAGCGGCAAGACCACCACGCTGTACGCGATCGCTGGGCGAGATCAACAGCCCCGACCGCAACATCATGACGATCGAGGACCCGGTCGAGTACATCTTCCCGTCGATCAACCAGATCCAGATCAACGAGCAGGCCGGCATCACGTTCGCCGGCGGACTGCAAGTCGATCCTTCGCCAGGACCCGGACGTGATCCTCGTCGGCGAGGTCCGCGACGTCGAGACCGCGCGCATCGCCGTGCAGTCCGCGCTCACCGGGCACTTCGTGCTCTCGTCGCTGCACGCGACCGACGCGATCGCCGCGCTGCACCGCCTGCTCGACATGGGCATCGAGTCGTTCCTGGTCGCGTCGTCGGTCATCGGCGGTCGTCGCGCAGCGCCTGGTGCGCCGCATCTGCACGCACTGCCGCGAGCCGTACGACCCGCCGCCGGAGGAGCTGGCCTTTCTGACGCGAGTGGCGGCGCGGACCCCAGACGACGGCTTCTCGCACGGCGCGGGCTGCAACTTCTGCGCGCACACCGGCTACCTCGAGCGGATCGGCGTCTACGAGCTGCTGCCAGTGACGCGACGCGATCCGCGAGCTGATCCTCGACCGTGCGTCGCACGACGAGCTGCGCAAGCTCGCGCCGAGCCGAGGGCATGCGCACACTGCAGGAAGAGGCCGTACGTCTCGTCGGGAACGGCGTGACGACCCTGGCCGAGGTCCTGCGCGCTATCTACGTCGTAGGGATGTGACATGACCAGGTTCACGTACGTCGCGACGAGACCAGACGGCCAAATCGCAAAAGGCGTCGAGAAGGCAGACAGCCGCGAAGCGCGTCGAGCTTGCTCTGTACGAGCGGGAGCTGCGCGACATCCGTGTGCAGGAGAGCAAGTCCGCCCTGCAGCTCGAGATCTGCTGGCCAAGCGAGTCAAGCGCGAGGAGGTCATGCACCTCTCCCGGCAACTCGGTGCGTTCATTCGTGCCGGCCTGCCGTTGATCGACGCGGTGCACACGCTCGGCGACGGAAGCCAGCAACAGTTCCGTGCGACGGATGATGGCACGACGTCGAGGACGGTCTGCGTCGCGGCGAGAAGCTCTCTGAGTGCTTCGACCGGCACCCGAGGGTCTTCCCCGAGTTCTACCGCGGCATCCTCCGCTCGGCCGAGCTGACCGGGCAGCTCGACACGGTGCTCGACCAGCTCGGCGAGTACCTGGAGCGCGATCTCGAGGCCCGGCGCAAGATCAAGGCAGCGATGATCTATCCCACGGTCGATCGCCGTGATGTCGCTCGTGACCGTTGTCGTCCTGGCCGGCTTCGTTCTGCCCAAGTTCAAGGTCTTCTTCGCCAGCCTGAATGCGAAGCTGCCGCTGGCCACGCGAATGCTGCTGGCGGTGACGCGACTTCTTCACCCAATGGTGGTGGGCCGTTCGCCGGCGGCATCAGCAGTCGTCGTGCTCGGCGCTCTCGCCGCGCTCACGACCGAGGCCGGTCGGCACACCAGGGACCGCCTGCTCCTGCGCGATGCCGGTACTCGGCGAGACGATCCGGTTCGCGCTCGTCGAGCGGTTCTGCCGCATCCTCGCCTCGATGGTGCAGCGCCGGCGTCCCGCTGCCTGAGGCAATGCGGGTCGCCACCGAGTCGCTGCGACAACCTCGTCTTCACGCGGGCGCTGTCCGGCGTGAGCGAGGCGATGCTGGAGGGCGAGGGCCTTGCCGACCCGCTCGCCAAGACCGGGCTTTTCCCGAGCACAGCGGGCAGATGATGCGCGTCGGCGAGGAGACCGGCACCCTCGACACCCAGCTCGAGGTCACCGCTGAGTACTACGAGGCGCGAGCTCGACTACAAGCTCAAGAAGCTGACGGCGCTGTTCGAGCCGGCCGTCATCATCGTCATGGGCCTGCTCGTCGGCTTCGTCGCCATCGCGCTTGTCTCGGCGATGTACGGCATCTTCCGGCCAGGTCAAGGTGTGACATGAACGCCCTGAAACGCCGATCCCAGAGCGAGCGCGGTGACACCTTGCTCGAACTGATCGTCGCAATCGCCATCCTCGGGGTGTGCGTCGTTGCGATCGGTTCCGGAATCGTGCTCAGCGTAAAGATGTCGGCTATCCATCGGGCCCAGGCGACCGCACAGCAATTCCTGCACAACTACGCGGAGGCTCTCCAGTCGCCGTCCGCATACATTCCGTGCAACGGCTGTACTTCGCCGCCCGACTACGTCTCGCCGCTCCCACCACCGGACGGCTTTGAGACACCCATCGAGGCTGTCAGCTACTGGGGCGGCACGAGCTTCAGTACTTCCTACCCGTCGACCGACCCTGGCCTGCAGCAGGTGGCGCTGACGCTGACGAGCAAGGACGGCCTCGTATCGGAATCGCTCGTCGTGGTACTCAGGAGCGTGACATGAGGCGGCTGCCCCGCCAGGCTGACGGCGGATTCACTCTCATCGAACTGGTGATCACGATCGTGATCATGGGCATTATCACGCTGCCGCTCGGTAACTTCGCGCTGGCGTACTTCAAGAACGTTGCTGACACACAGTCGCGGCTTTCTGATTCCCACGATATCCAGATTGCGGCTGCGTACTTCAGCCAGGACGTTGCGAACATCGGCGTGCGGCCATCCATGACCAGCACGAGCTTTCAGCAGTCCGTCTGGGTCGGCACCGCGCCGGCTCCGTGCGCCGCCGCTCTCGGGAATGCAGCGCTACTCCTCAAGTGGGGCGACCCTCTCGATTACACGGTGATCCACAGCGCTGCCTATGTCGTGGAATCGGGGACGCTGCACCGAGTCTATTGCGCGTCTGGGACGAGCGCACCGATCGACGTCACGGTGGTCCACAACCTTCAGGCCGTGAACACTCCGCAATGCACAGCCACCGGCGGGGCATCCACAGCGTGTGACGGCGCGACGCCGCCGGCCACCATCTCGCTTCCGCTCGTCATTTCGTCAGGCCCAGGCGATCGGGCCGCTCCGAGCGGGCCAGTCAACCTCACCGGGCAGAGAAGGCAGTCATGAAGACACGACAGCATCCGAAGCACGCCGACAAGGGCGCGACCCTCATTATCGTGCTCATCATTACGACGGTGGTGAGCCTGGTCATGGGCGCGATCCTGGCTCAAACGGACACCAGCATCCGAAGCACGGTCCAGCTTCGTGACCAGGCGTCAGACAACTACGGGGCCGACGGCGCGACCAATGCTGTCTTGAATGCGCTCAAGACGTCCGGCATCAATTGCAGCGATCCAAGCAATCCGATGCCCGTGATCCTGGGCTCCACCGCGACACCCTTCTATGTCCCGGTGTCGTCACAAGAAGGATCGATCAACGCGTACGTGCGCTGCACGCCCGATGCCATCAACGGATTTGGCACGTCCACATCGGTCAGCCAACCGCCTACCGTCACGATGACCACGATGGTCACCCCTCCGCCGCCGACCTCGAGTTCCGGGCTGACGATCGGCCTGACCAATGAACCTACAGACGCAATACTGACCGTTGGCCAGGGCAGTCAGTCGTCCGAGGGTCAGACATATAGCGGGAACAACACTGTCTGCATCGAGGGCGGCAGCATCCGTTCCAACTCGTTTATCTCGACCGCCGGTTCCGGCAACACGACGCTTCACGTTCAAGCGAGCCATACCAGCGACTCGGACAAGTGCCCGAACGGGACGACACCGCTCACCGTGGCGGCGCTCGGCCTTTGCACTGGTAACGCGAACTCTTTCACCCCGACACCGTGCACCCACATCTCGAGCGCCCAGGCGATTCCGTCCGCCCCAACGCCCAGCGGTCCGACCACCCTCAATCAGCCCGCCGTCTGTCAGACCGCCAACGGCAACCTCTACGCCGCGTTCCTGCCGGGGAAGTACACGCTCCTCACGTCGAGCAGTCAGAGCTCACTGCAAACGCCCTGCAAGAAGGGAAACAACTGGGTTCGTGCAGACGTCGATTGGTTCACCCCAGGTACCTACTTCTTTGATCTCGACAACGGGGGCGACTGGAACGTGCCCGGAACGGTCATCGGGGGAACACCGACGAAGCCGGACGGCAGCAAGATCTCAGGTCTCGACGGCACGAACGCGACAACACTCAGCAGTTCGACCTTGGGCAACCTGTCCCTGGCCACGTTGTTCCCGGGTGCTTGCGCGAACCCCTCTGTGCAGAACAACTTCGGTGGAGTTGAGTTCGTCTTCGGCGGGACGAGCAGGGTGAACCTCCCGGCAAACAACAAATTCGAGATATGCGCGACGTACATCGACCCCACATCGTGTACGACCCAGTCATGCGCGGTCCCAGTTGCGGTGTTCGGCAATCCGGCGATCGGCAACGGCACCAGCATCAGCACGGTCTCCACCGAACCCAGTGGCGGGGCCTGCTTCGCCACGTCCGGATGCAGCGGTGGCAGCCTGTTCGAAACAGACAGCAATGGGAAGTCGACGTTCCACATACAGGGCTATGTGTACGCCCCAGACGCCCGGGTTGAACTCACATTCAAAAACCAGAATGACCCGGCGACCGCCGGCCAGGTCTTCAACTGGGGACTGCTCTTGCGCGCGTTCTCCGTCTCCGTCAACGGCGTCTCGCCAAATATCCCGTTCGTGCAACTGCCGAAGCAGAGTGTGGGGATCGTCCAGCCGACCCCGTACCCGTCGACCGTCACCAATACCCCGGCGCCCGTAATATCCGTGTCCACCACGTACACGATCCGCTACGTGAACGTCTGGACCTGCACGGTGGCGTCGCTACAGCAGTCGGGCCAGACACAGTGCCCCACTACTGGCCTGCCGAACGTGCAGGTAAGGATTCTCACCGACGCCAGCGGAGTTCCGCTCAAAGTCTTGAGCTGGAATCACATCCGCTGACCGGACACGACCATTCACCGCGGCATTCCGCAGGCCGCCACCATGGCCAGGTCCGACATCGTGGGCGTCGGACACACGGTATGCACTGCCCTGAAGACTGGCGCCAACCCTCGCCTCTGATGATCAAGGACAAAGTGGCGTACCGGCTCACGAGCGGCCGATGAGGTGGGTATACCCGTGCGCAATGGACGGTGCCGCGAAGATCGCCACGAGAGCGCCCACGATCATGAACGGCCCGAACGGTAAGGCGGTCTTCCGGCCACCACGACCGGTCGCCAGTACGGCGACACCGGCAACGGCGCCGAGCAGGAATCCGCCGAAGGCGCCGACGAACAGGGCCGACCAGGAAAGGTACGCGAGCACGCCGCCGAGCAGGCCCGAGAGCTTGACGTCGCCAAACCCCATCCCCGCCGGGTAGGCAAACGCCAACGCGAAGTAGAACGCGAACAGCCCGGCCGCCCCGATCGCGGCACGTTCGAGCGGCCACCAGTCGTGATGCCACGCGGCGGCAAGCGTCAGCAGCGCGGCGATCACCGGGTACGACGGGTAGACGATCGCGTTCGGCAGGCGGCGGCAATCGAGATCGATCAGGGCAAGAGCAATCCCAATAGCGGCGAAATACAGATAGGCCGGCAGCGCGGTGAGCAAGCCCAAATCCGAAAGCCGCAGCGTCACGGCAACGAAGAGCGACGCTGTCGAGAACTCGACCAGTGGGTAGCGCATGCTGATCGACGCGCCGCAGTCGGCGCACCGGCCCCGAAGGATCAACCAGCCGAACACGGGGATGTTGTGCCGATTGCGAATCGGCACATTGCACGACGGGCAGTGCGACGCAGGCGTGATCAGCGAATCGCCGCGCGGCACTCGGTAGATCACGACATTGAGGAACGAGCCGATCGCCAGACCCAGTAGGGCGATCACCGCGAGTAGGGCTCCCATCAGTGATGCGTCTCCCCCAGATTGTCGAAAGTCAGCGCGGATCGTCGCGGCGCTCGCGCCCGACCAGATACATCGCCGCGCCGGTGCGGCTGCTCACCCCGAGCTTGCGCAGCATCCCGGAGATGTAGTTCTTCACCGTCTTCTCCGCAAGGAAGACTCGCTCGGCGATCTGCCGGTTGCTCAGGCCCTCGCAGATGAGATCGAGAATGCGTCGTTCCTGCTGGCCCAGCGAGGCATACCGCGGGTCCTCCTCCGAGCGTCGGCGCCGACGCTCCATGGCCGTGCCGACCAATGCGGGATCGAGCAACGACTCCCCGGCAGCGAGCCGGCGTACCGCACCGACAAGGTCACTGCCGACGACCTGCTTGAGCAGGTAGCCCGATGCACCAGCCATGATCGCCTCGATCAATGCCTCGTCGTCGGCATAGGAAGTAAACATCAGCACCGCCGGCGCCGGATCCATCTCGGACCTGACATCGCGGCAGATCGAGACGCCGTCACCGCCGTCGGCGAGCCGCACGTCGAGAATCGCAACATCAGGGTGGACGGCGCGGATGCGGCTGTAGGCCTGCACTGCCGTCGCCGCCTCGCCGACCACTTCGATGTCCGCTTCGGCTTCCAGCAGCTGGATGACGCCCCGGCGCACCACCTCGTGATCGTCAAGCACGAATACCCGGATCATCACGGCTCCTGGGTCTGTCTGCGCGCGCGACCGGGCGATCGCGCGAGCTCACCGACAACGGCCCCAGAATGCGAAACATCCGCCCGCCGACAGCGGTATCGTCCCATCAAAAGCGCCTGATGGGCCAAGGAATGTCGAGGCGGCGCGAATAGGGAACTTCATGCCGCGCCGAGGCACTTTGGCACCGCCAGGGCTCTGGCTCGAAACGGGGAACCATGTCTGACCTCAACGAGCACGACGTATTGACGCGTAAGGACAGCCTGCGCCTTCTCGAATCGGCGCCAATAGGTCGTATCGCCTTCACCGATCACGCGCTGCCCGTGGTGCAGCCCGTGCCGTTTCTTCTCGACGATGGATCGGTTGTCATCCGGACCGGCAATGGGGCCAAGTTGGCAGCGGTCGCCCGCAACGCCGTGGTCGCGTTCCAGGCTGATCATCTTGACCCAAGATCGCACCGCGGCTGGGCGGTGCTGGTCGTAGGGCGAACAGCGCAGATCACCGATCCGGAAGAGATCACCCGACTCGATGCGAAAATGCCGCCGTCATGGTTTGGCACAGACCAAGACGGATTGATTCGCATTTCAGTAGAAATGATCGACGGCTGGCGCCTACGACCGGCAAAGACCAGCGAGTCGAAGACGGAAACGCCGGTCGATACCGGGCCCGCCGTTTAGGTTAATAGGCGCATCAGCCAGTAATCTGCGGTGCAAGTCGAGTTGGGTGGGGAACTCGTTCAATGGACGGCGAAGACAACACGCAGCCGCGGGCAGCCTCTGGCATACCCGACGTCTCGCTGCTTGACGTGCTGCGACGGTTCGCGCAGGCGGCAAAGCAGCTCGCACATGCTCGATACGCAGCGCTCGGACTGCTCGGACCCGACCGAACCGTCGCCGAACTTGTCTCGGTAGGTGGCGACGGAAATGCGCAGGAAGCCGCCGTCAATCCGCACAACGGCAATGGAATCAGCGTCCCGATTCGGGCACGTGGCGAGGTATTCGGCCACCTCTACCTGGCCGAGAAGATCGACGGGCCGCATTTCACCGAGAAGGACGAGCAGGCAGTCGACGCCCTCGCCGCGGCGGCCGCCATCGCGGTCGAAACCGCCCGGCTACTCGAGCAGAGTCGAAGGCGCGAACGCTGGCTCGCGGCAACAACCGAGATCGCGGAAAGTCTGATGTCCGGAGGCAGCGCGCACGACACATTGCAACTGGTTGCTGATCTGGCCCGGCAGGTCGCCGACGCGCAGCTGGTAGTGCTCGCGCTTCGGGCTGAGGACGCCGAGCAACTTGTCGTCGAGGTGGCAGACGGCCCGGGTGTCCAGAATCTCATCGGCCGCGCCGTACCGGTAGAAACGGCAGCGCTCGCTGAGGTGCTGCGGTCCGGGCAACCTCAGTTGATCGACGAGGCGGAACCCGGCACCGACGCCGAGGTGCTCATCTCGTCGAATGGCCACGGTCCGGTCGCCCTGATTCCCCTTAGCGCGGGCGGGCATGTTCTCGGCATCCTGTCCGTCACCAGGCCGAAGGGCGGCCCCGTCTTCAGCGCCGCCGACGTCGACCTGCTGACCACATTCGCGGTGCACGCCGCGTTGACCTTGGAGTACCGCAGGGCGCAGCACGATCGAGAACTGCTTGCCGTTTATGAGGATCGTGATCGCATCGCCCGCGACCTGCACGACCTGGTCGTCCAGCGATTGTTCGCCGTCGGGCTCGGCCTGCAGGGCGCATCGCACATGGTCTCGCGCGAGGGAACGGCCGAGCGGCTTGCCGGATTCGTGCGCGATCTCGACGACACGATCACCGAGATTCGGCGAACCATATTTGCCCTGCAGCAGCACACAGTCGCACCATCGACAAGCCTGCGTACCGAGGTGCTGCTCGAGGTAACCGAGGCACGCTCGACGCTCAGCTTCGAACCGCACGTCCTCTTCGACGGCCCCCTCGACGCGATGGCCGTGGACGCGGTTCGCATCGACATCATCGCCGCACTTCGCGAGGCGCTGAGCAACCTCGCCCAGCATGCACGGGCGTCCAGTGTCGAGGTGCTGGTGCAGGCAGACCCGCGGGCCGGATTCCTGCAACTGCAGGTAACCGACGACGGCATCGGAATCGACGAAGACCTCGATCGCCATGGCGGGCTGGACAGCCTGCGCGAACGCGCCACGAGGCATGGTGGCGAGCTGACCGTTGCGCGACAGAATGGCGGCGGTACCAGGCTCGTGTGGCGCGTCCCGGCGAGGCCTGCGTCGCCGGAAGGCACTGGCACGTAAGCGTCAAGCGGCCTTCGCGCTGGACGCGACGAGCGGCTCGGCGGTGCTCGGCTGGCTGCGCCGACGCATCGACGTGGTCAGCCAGCCGAGAGCGGCCACCGCCACGCCGACGATCGAGACGACGACGAACCCGCCGCTATCGCCCCACCAGTCGATGGCCACACCCGCGAGCGGCGCGCCGAGGGCAGAGCCCGCAGTCATCGAAGATCCGTGCCAGCCCATCGCCTCGCCCCGGGCGTTGTCCGGCACGAGCCGGCTCAGCTGGTCGACGGTGGCCGTGATCGTCGGCGCGCAGAACAGCCCGGCGACGAAAGCCAGCGCGGCCAGCGGCCATGCGCTCGGCGCAAACGCGATCGGGATCGTCGCCAGGCCCAATCCGCCGAGCAGCAGGAACGCAGGTACGGACCGGTGCAGCGCGCCGTAGATCAGACCGCCGAGCAGCGAACCCAGTCCCCACAGCGCGAGGATCGGCCCGATCAGTCTGCTCGCGTCGAAGTCGCGCAGCGCCGCGACGATCGAGATGTCGGTACCGGACAGGACGATCGTGGCCGCGCCCGCCGCGATGCACACCGCGACGAAGCTGGGCGTGAGCCAGCCACCGCGCGCAACCTGCACCGGCTCGGAATCGCCGACGTCTGCGGCCTCGGCCTTGATGACGGGGTTGACCAGCCACAGCGCGGTGCCGGCCAGAACCTCGCTCATGCCGATGCAGAACAGCACCCACGACGTATTCCACGTTGTCGCCGCCCACACGCCGAGGACCGGGCCGATCATGAACGAGATCTCGACGGCCATCGAGTCCAGCGCAAGCGCGGTGCGGCGGTCGTCGGCCGGCACCGCCGCGATCACCGCCTGCCGGATGATCGAGAACGTCGGAACCACGAACAGCCCGGCGAGTGCGGCAAGTGCGAACAGAGGCCAGAACCCGGTGAACGGCCCGATCGACCAACTGATCGCCGTGACCACCAGCGATGGAATCACGACCCGCCGCAGCCCGATGCGGTCGAGCAGACGCCCGCGCCACGGCCCGCTGATGGCGATGCATATGGTGGCGCCCGCCGTTACCAGTCCCGCCTGCGCGTAGCTTCTGCCCAGCGTTGCAACGACATGCAGCGTGAGCGCCACTCCGCTCGCGAACAGCGGGACGCGAACCAGGATGCCCAGCAAGATCGCCTTCCGGGCAGCCGGCAGCGCAAGAACACGCTGATAGGGGGCGAGTGGCACGCGCCGAGCGTGTCACAGGGCAGTGACACCATTCCATCGAGTTTCGACGAATACCCAACGGATTGCAGCGGAATCCGGCGCCTTATCTGGCAGCATGACGATCATGACAACGGCGAGGCGATCGCGGTTGGGCCGACCGTACCGTCGGGTACGGCGCTGGGCCCGGCACACCCCGAACGGCCGCATCGCGCTGAACCTGATCATGACGGGTATCGGGCTGCTCCTGGTGGCGGGCGTGCTGGCGCTCGTCGTGCTGCGCTGACCGCCCCGGTTGGCCGGACGGCATACTCGGTGCGTGTCGCTCACCGTCTTGTTCGTCTGCGAAGGCAACCTGTGCCGGTCGCCGATCGCAGAGCAACTGTTCAACTCGCGAGTGCCGGCCGATGCGGCAACACGAGCTCGTAGCGCCGGGCTAGGTGCGCTCGTCGGCCAGCCGATGGAGGCGTTCTGCCAGCAGGCGTTGAGCGAGCTCGGCACGTCGCCGGCGCAGCATCGGGCGGCCCGGCTCAGCGTCGACATGGCCCGCGAGGCTGCGCTCGTGCTGACCGCCGAAGCAGGCCAGCGTGAGCGCATCCTGCGCACGCTCCCGTCCGCTCATCGCCGCACCTTTGCGCTCAAGGAGTTTCTGCGCCTCGGACGGACGCTGACCGGCCCGCCTCCGGAGCCGATGCCGCAGCGGGTGGCCCGGGTGGCTGCGGTTCGCGGCACGATTGAGCCGCCGCAGCTGGGTGCGGACGACATCCGCGACCCGTACCGTCAGCCGATCGAGGCCGCCCGCCAATGCGCCACAGAGGTGTCGGCTGCGATCGACGAACTGCTCGACCTGCTCGGCCTGTTCGAGGCGCAGCGGCTATGAAGGCTGCGGCGCTCCCAGACGGTTGCGACGCCTGTGATCGGTGAGGTCGAGCGGCGCGGAGGGCGTCCGGCTCGGCGAGGTCCATATTGATGGTTGCGCCAACAATTCTGTAACCTGGGGCGATGGACAACGTCGAGAACCCGACGCCTGCCCGCGTGCGCGCGCTGCCGAGTTGGTCGATCAACCAGGTGGCAATTGCGGCCAACCGGCTGACGGACCGTGCCCTGGCGGAGACCGGCTCACGTCGCTACCACTTCACGATGCTCGCGGCGCTCGATGAGTTCGGGCCGTCCAGTCAGGCCGACCTGGGCAGGTGCACCGGGATCGATCGCAGCGACGTCGTCGCCGCGATCAACGCGATGGTGGAGCGAGGGGGGTTTGTCGAGCGACGCCCGGATCCATCCAACCGCCGCCGCAATATCGTGACGATCACGGCCGCCGGCAAGGATCACCTGGAGAACCTCAGCGCCCTGCTGCGCGACGCTCAGGCCGAACTGCTGGGCACCCTTTCGGCCGCAGAGTCGAAGACTTTGACCAAACTCCTGTTGCGCATTCTCGACAGCCGCTGAGGGAGCGTGACCGCGCAGGCCACAGACACCCTGACGGCCAAGCGTGTTTTCGGCGAGCCATACGAGAAGAACGGCATGACCGTCGTACCGGTAGCGAAGGTCATGGGTGGTGCCGGCGGGAAAGCGGCCAGGGTCCTAGGCGTTATCGCGGCGGCTCGCGGCGGTTGCATCAGCCGGCTCGTCGGCTGTCCGCCGGTGATCGTCCGGTTCGTCGTGCGTCGGCTGCCCCGCTGAGACCTCTGCTGCGGCCGGGGCGGACGGCGCTGACCGCTCCGACCGCGCTGACCGCGCTGACCGCGCAGACTGTCCGGTGCGCACCGCCCCGCGGCGGCTACGCGAGGAACCGTTCATCGCGCGGCGATTCGGCACCGACGCCGGTGGACTCGGCTCTGCGACCTGCTGGTCAGGCGCATAGCTTCCGTAGTAGTAGTAGCCGTAATCGCTGCCGGGGCCCTTGGTTGAGGCCATGTTCAGGACGGCACCTGCCAGCACCTTGCCCACGCGTTCAACAGCCTCGCGTGAGCGCACCACCTGGTCCTTGTGGGTACTCCCGGCGCGGACGACGAGCAGCGTCGCGTCAGCCATGGTCGCTACTTCTGCACCATCAGCCACCGGCAGCAGCGGGGCGGTGTCGATGATCGTGTAATCGACCTGGTCGGCGACGTGGCGGATCACCGCGCGCGCATGCTGCGAAGCCAGCAGTTCGCTCGGATTGGGCGGCACGATCCCGGCGGTGAGAACGGCGAGGTTCTGCCCGGCGTTCTGCACCACGTCGTCCACCGCGGCCTTACCGACCAGCACGGACGTGAAGCCGGCCTCGCTGACCAGCCCGAGCGTCTTGGCCAGGGTGGGCCGGCGCAGATCCGCCTCGATCAGGCAGACCCGGAAACCGGCCTCGGCCAGGCTGGCCGCCAGATTGAGCGCCGTCGAACTCTTGCCTTCGCCCGAGACCGCACTGGTGATGGCGATGATGCGCGGCTGGGAGTCGACGTCGATGAACTGCAGATTCGTGCGCAGGTGCCGGAACGCCTCGGCCCGCCGGCCATGCGGATCGGCCCGCAGCGCGAGCGGGTTGCGCGAGGCCCGCTTGTCGAAGGCCACCATGCCGAGGACCGGGATATCGACGGCGTCCTCGAGATCGGCGACGCTGCGCACGACGGTGTCGAAGACCTCGCGCAGCACGGCCACGCCGATGCCGACGATCAGGCCGAGTACCAGGCCAAGCCCGATATCCAGACGGGTCTGCGGCGACGCCGCTGCGCCGGGCACCTTGGCCGGGTGGATCACGGTGAGCTTGACCGGCGCGCCCGTCGGGCTGGTCGTTTCCAATTCCTCGACCGCAGTGGAAAACTGCGCGGCGACGGCATCGGCGAGCCGCGCCGCCTGCTGGGCCGACTTGTCCCGTACGTGGATGTTGACGAGCACCTTGTTGGTCGGTGCGTCGGCGCTGATCTCGCGAGCGAGCTGATCAGGAGTCATCGGCAGGCCGAGTTGGGCGATGACCGGAAGGGTCACCTTGGGGCTACTCGGGATCGACGTGTAGCTCTGGACGCGAGCCTGGGCGAAGGTGTTGCCCTGTGCTAGCTGGCTGTTGTCGGAAGCCGAGGCGCTGGCGACGAATACCTGGGTCGAGGACTCGTACATCTTGGTGCTGGTCAGGACATATGCCGCGGCTGCTGCCGTACCCACGATGACGCAAGCAGCGACCAACAGCCAGCGCTTGCGGAGTACACGCACGTACTCACGGAAGTCCACCGAGGCATCTACTCCAGGATCGGGTCAACGGGCGGCTGCCTTCGACGGTCGTCGGCCCGTAACCGCCAACGACGTCAGGACCGTCAACCGATGATTGAACGCTGGCCCGTTAAGAATGTCACACGGTCCGTGATCGGTCACGTTTAACCAGTGATTGCCGCGCCGAGCGACCGTTCAGCGCCGCTGGACGACTCCGCGCACCAGGGCGGCCTGGCCCGCGTGCTGCATGTCGTCTGCGATCACGCTGATCAGCCGGACGCCGAGCGTCACCGGGCCAACTCGGGCGAGTTCGTCCAGTTCTCTCAGCTCGGAGATGTCGCGCACTACCCGAATGCCCCCGGGCCGACCATGGCCTCCTGGGACGGGCTAGGCGACTGGAACGTGCCGTGATCGACATGGCAGACGGGCGGGACGCGCTAGCCCAGGACACCACCGTCCGCCCCGTCCCTCTCCGTTGAGTGGTGCGTTATCCGTTCAGTGGTGCGTTCTAGCGCACCACTCAAGCCCAAACGCACCACTCAACGAAAAACACAGGAAGACACGGGACGGACGGCGCGCTAGCGAGAACGCAATTCGTTGATCACGGTGGCGAGAACGCCGATGCCTTCGGCGATGGTGCGCTCGCTCAGGGTGGCGTACCCGAAGATCAATCCGCCCGGCCCTGTGCTCGACATGCGGTAGGGCGTGACCCCGTAGACGCCGAGTCCGCGCCGCGCGGCCGCCTCGACCACCGTCGACTCATCGAGCCCGGGCGGCAGCCAGGTGACGAGGTGCAGCCCCGCCGACACCCCGGCCGGCACCAGATCCGGAAGGCGCTCGCCCAGTGCCGCCAGCAGCGCGTCGCGGCGCCGCCGGTACACCGGGCGCATGCGTCGCAGATGGCGGTCGAACTCGCCGCGGGAGAGGAAATCCGCGAACGCGAGCTGGTCGATCACCGGCGAGCCGCGATCGGCGATCACCTTCGCCTCGGCGACCTGCGCAACCAGGCGGGCCGGAACCACCAGCCAGCCGAGCCGCAACCCGGGCGCCAGCGTCTTGCTCGCGGTGCCCGCGTAGACGACCTGGTCGGGTGCCAGGCCCTGCACGGCCCCGATCGGCGCCCGGTCGTAGCGGTACTCGGCGTCGTAGTCGTCTTCGATGATCACGGCCTGCCGTCGGACCGCCCAGCGCAGTACGGCCGCACGAGCCTCGGCCGAGAGCACCGCGCCAGTCGGCCACTGGTGCGACGGGGTCAGGATCACGGCGTCAGCAGCGCTGCGTTCGAGCATGTCGACCCGGATACCGTCGTCGTCGACCGGGACGCCCACCACCTCGACGCCGACGGATGCAGCGACCACGCGGGCGTCGTCGTCCGCGGAAGGGTCCTCGACGGCCAGTCGCTTCACCCCGGACCTTGCCAGCACCTGGATGACCAGCGTGACGCCCTGCGCGTAGCCGTTGCAGATCACGACGTTGTCGGGCTTGGCCGAGGTGCCGCGCACCCGGTTCAGGTAATCGGCCAGCGCCACCTGTAGTTCGGGCACCCCGCGTCCGCTGAGATAGCCGAACCGGTCGTTCGGGGCTTCCGTCAGCACCTTGCGGATCGAGCGCAGCCAGGCGGCGCGCGGGAAATTGGACACGTCGGCGCGGCCGTAGCCGAAGTCGATCGTCAGGGCGGGCCCGGCACGACCCGGGCTCACCGGCTCCGGTGCGACCTCGGGCCCGATCGCGACCTGCGTGTACCCGCCGGTGTGGCTGGTCAGGTACCCCTCGGCGACCAGTTGCTGGTACGCCTCGACGACGACGCCGCGCGATACCCCGAGGTCGGCGGCGATGGTGCGCGTCGGCGGCAGTGCGGTGCCCAGCCGGAGTCGTCCCGACCGGATGCCGTCGCGGATCGACGCCTCGATCTGCCGATGCAGCGGGATGCCGCCATTACGCCGGAGCGTGATGAGCAGGTCGCCCCCGAGACGAGAATTGGTCCCCAATCCGGCCATTGGATTGGATCTTATCCCGCATACCGATTGCTGACAGCCTCGTTGACATGACGACGACGGCGAAGTCAGCTTTGCGGGCAGCTGCTGCTGCCGGACGACCCGGGCTACGACGAGGCCCGCACCGTCTGGAACGCGATCGTCGACCGGCGGCCGCGGATGATCATCCGCTGCGCGCGCGTGGCCGACGTGGTCACCGCCGTGCGCACCGCCCGCGAGCTCGACCTCGAGATCGGCGTGCGCTGTGGTGGGCACAGCATCCTCGGCATGGCCGTCCCGGACGACGGCCTGATGATCGACCTGACCCCGATGGGCGGCGTCCGGGTCGACCCGGCGCGGCGCCGGGCGTGGGTGCAGGGCGGCGCGCTACTCGGGGCGCTGGACCGCGCGTCGCAGCGCCACGGCCTGGCCACGACCGCGGGCAACGTCTCGCACACCGGCGTCGGCGGGCTGACCCTCGGCGGCGGGATGGGCTGGCTGGCTCGCCAGTACGGGCTGGCCTGCGACAACGTGGTCTCCTACGAGATGGTGACCGCGGAGGGCGACGTGGTTCGCGCCAGCCGCACGGAGAACCCCGATCTCTACTGGGGATTGCGCGGCGGGGGCGGCAACTTCGGCGTCGTCACCGAGTTCGAGTTCCAGCTGCATCCGGTCGGCACACGGACCCTCGTGGCCGAGTACTCATTCCGGATCGAGGACGCTCTGCCGGTACTGCGCAGTTGGCGCGACCTCAACGCAGTAGCGCCACGGCAGGCCACGTTCACCGCGTCAGTGGGCGGCGACGGTTTGGCGACGGTGGGCTTCGTCTGGGTGGGCGATCCGCAGGCCGGGCAGCGGTTGTTGCCGGCGATGCGCGCGCTCGGACGCCCCCATCGCGAGCACGTGTCGGAGCTGTCCTACCTGCAGTTGCAGACGTCCGACGACAGCGTCGAACGCCATGCCCTGCGGCGCTACTCGAAGGGCCACTACCTCAAGCAGTTCCCGGACGAGGCAATCGAGGCGTTCCTGACCCGCGGGCATCCCGGTGGCAGCGCCGAGAACCTGCCGAACGTCGACCTGCAGGCGCACGGCGGGGCGATCGCCGAGGTGCCGGACGAGGACGCAGCGTTCAGCCACCGCGGCACGCTGTTCGAATTCAGCACCGGCACCCGCTGGACGGACCCCGCCGAGGATTACGACCGGATGGCCGTGGCCCGGCGTTGCGCCGCCGCGCTCGAACCGTTCGCCAGCGGGGTGTACGTCAACATGCTCAGCGACGAGGGAGCCGAAGGTGTGCGCCGCGCCTACCCGGCCAAGAAGCTCGCCCGCTTGACGAACCTCAAGAACGCCTACGACCCGCACAACATCTTCCACCTGAACCAGAACATTCGCCCCGCTCGATAACCGGATCACCTTTCCAGACAAGGAGAAACCGTGCGCCGCATCGTCAACTCGACGTACGCCTCACTGGACGGCGTGATCGAGAACCCGCACCTGTGCGGTCCGGCGACCCGTACAGCGCGTTCACGAGGCCCGGCCCCGCTGACGGAGTTCGCAACTTACGTAGCGTTGCCGCCTACGCTCACAACCGAGGCAGCCGTACCGGAGACGTGCCGGACCTCGTAGCTTTCGAGCACGCCCTTGATCAGGGCAGGACCGCCGAAACTCGACCGGTGTGTCACGAGGATCGCGATCCCGTCGAACGTCTCGCCGCCAGTTTCGGTGTGCACGTGCGGCACGATGACCGTGACGGTGCTGGTGAATGCGTCCTCGACCTCGTCCACCAACGCCTCGCCCGTCCACCCCCACGAAGCTTCTGCTACAGCGATGCGGTGCGGTTCGCCGCCGTCCACAGCGATCGACCCGGTTGGCTCGCCGGAGAGCGAGGTCGTATCGATGACACCTGACACTCCCTCGCCTTCGAAGGCGAAGTAGTTGGCGTTGCGGTACACGATCTCATCGGTCATCGGCCCTCCCAGCCTCGTTCCCCGCCGAACGACGGACTCGAACGCGCGGTCTCTTTCAGTAGTGAATCCGTCACGGATCGTACTTGCCAAGGCCGATGCCGTCACGCTCTACTGTCGCCGTACCGTGCCGGATCTGCCGCCGCGCTAGGAGGGCCGCTCGCTGCTCTTGCTTCGACGCGTGGCACTTGCATGATCGGACGCGCCGGAGCGGCGTGCTGGCTTCGCGGTGCTGTCGCGGACGATGAGCGAGGTGGGTAGCACCAGGTGTCGGCTGCGAGCTTCGGGCTTTGCCCCGGCCTTCTTGCGCTCGATGGCCGCCGTCAGGGCGGCAGCGGCGGCTTGCCCCTTGGCGACGACGTCCTGCCGCACGGTGGTGAGCGGCGGGCGCGTGCGACTGGCCAGGGGGTTGTCGTCGAAGCCGACGACGGAGATGTCGTCCGGGACCTGCAGGCCTGCGTCGTGGATTGCCCGCATGACTCCGCTGGCTATGGCGTCTGAGAAACACAGGATCGCGGTAGGCCTTTGCGCGCTGGCGACCAGGGCGCGTCCGGCGTCGTAGCCGGCGTCCTCGGCCGGCCCACCGTGCGGCTGGCGGATGATCGTCGGCCGAATATCTGCGGCATCCAGCGCATCCAACCAACCGCGCAGCCGGAGCCGTTCGAGGTAGGCGGGCTTAGCGGCCTCGATATCGTCGAGCAGACCGTACGTGCCGCCAGGACCGGACGTGACGATGGCGACGCGCCGATGCCCTAGCTCGACAATGTGCCGCGCGGCGGCTTCGGCGCCGAGACGGTCATCGATGTTGACGCTCGGAATGCCCGCTGCCGGCGGCTGATCCACGAACACGATGGGCAGGCGGCGGCGCATCAGCCAGCTCACGGACGACGACTCGAGATTGCATGAATACACGACCGCGCCGTCGATCGCGACGTCTCTCGCCGGCACCGTGCCGGCCTGTGGTGACGCCGAGAGCAGCGTGAGCGACAGCCCGGTCGGCGCCAATTCTTCGGCGATCGCGCCCAGGAAGTTCATGGCGACTTCGTCGGTAAGCGCGTACTTCAACGTGTCGGTCAGCAGAATCCCGACGCTGCCGGCAGTTCCGCTGGCCAGAGCCCGGCCCGCAGGATCAGGCCCCACGTAGCCGAGCTCGTCAGCCACGGCGAGAATGCGCTCGCGGAGGTCTGCCGACAGCTGGCCCGGGTTCGAGAACGCATTCGATACCGTCATCCGGCTTACGCCGACGCGTTCGGCAATCGTCTGCAGTGTGACTCGTCCCATGGTCCAACTCCGTTCACCGATGCCGCGCGCAGAGCCGGGCTCGGTGTGCCTTTGCTGGGCGCCGCCACGACTCTAGCGAGACGACGCAGCAGCGCCACGACGTCGACACGTGCGCCGCGTCGGCGCTCGTCATGCGGGATCACCGGTGCATCCGGTAGGGCGCTGCGCGCGGCGCTCAGCCTCCCGCGAACCAATCCGATTCCCAGTAGGTCCTTTACCAGCTCCATCACCAAACTCCATTCGTCCGTCTTGCTTTCTTGACCGGTACAGTAGCTTGACGAACTGTACCGGTCAAGTAAATAGACGGGAGTGCTGCACGGGCCTGGCCACACCATTGATCATCTCTGTCGAAACCGCGAGTAATGGCGAGTAATGGCGGATCCAGCAGAGATGATCAAGACCCCGATGGGACGTCTGGGAGCCGCCGCATCCGCGCCAGATCGCGATCTACGGCGGTAGCTCACCTAGTCAAGCCGGCCGTTGCGGCGCAGATGCGCCAGCGCCCGAACCGTGACGTAGCCGCGCCATTCCAAGGCTGCAGCCGGTGAGGACGATGCCCAGTCGACCGGCCAGCCGCCATCGGGTTGCTGCAAGCCGATGAGCCGTTTCAGGTCAGCCGAAAGCGAGGACGGCGGCAGCAGCGTGCGCACTGCGGAGCCGGGGTCAGGCGCATAGTCCAGGGGCCGCAACATCTCGCCGTCAGCGCCGCCCGCCACCGGCAGAACACCGCTCGAGGGCAGAAAGCCGAGCAATCGCTCGATCAGCGCCGGGGCTCCGGGCGCCGTCTCGGCGACCGTATCGAGGAATCGCAAGCTGAAGCTCAGGACGTAGGCGTGCGGTGCTGCATCCAGCGCCCCGATCGCATTGAGGCAGTATCCGGTCGCGTTGCGGAGCCACGAGTGGGCCGAGACCCTCGGATCATGAGCGGCGACCCGATGGGCGTTCGTGGCAACTGCGGCCGTGATCTGAAGCGACGACACGCTGCTGTCCGCTTCGGCCCACCACGGGGCACAACCAGCCGGATCAGTTACCGGTAACGCAAAGGGCAATCCACCATCAGGCAATGACACGCTCGCCAGCCAGTCGCACAGCTGTTCTGCGTCCGGGCCCACCGGTGATCTGGCCTCCGCCCAGACCTCGAATGCGTGCAAGGCGGCGCCCGGCTGACTCTCGGTCGATCGCAGGTCTGGTTCCAGGCCCCAGCCGTACCCACTGTCGGCGTTTCGGTAAGCGGCCAGTGCGGCCAGTGCCTGATCAGCAGCCGGGGCGCTGTCCGGATCGAGCACAAGGCGGAGTCGATGCCGGTCGAGGATGCGGGCATGCGTGGCGACGAACGCCATAGCGGCGGCAACATTGGTTGTCATGACACCATCGTCGAGGCCAGCACCACTGATGGCCTTGAACGAATCGGACACCGCCGGTATCCGCCCGTCGCCCGCGCGGGTGGGCAGTTTGCGAGGAGGTGGGCAGTTGCAAGTGCCCACCTGCGGCGAAAGTGCCCACCCGCTGTTGGGAGCATGCGGGCGCAGTCACCGGCGAGAATCGCGCGTCGTACCGTCAGGTTATGGGGGATGCCGAGGTGCGGCGAAGCATCGTGGGCCAATCCGGGCACGTGCTCTCGTTCGTCGATGCTGGGCCGGTGGACGCGCCGGTGCTCGTGCTCGTTCACGGGCTGGCGTCCGACAGTGGCACCTGGGAGCTGGCAGTTCCAGCGCTCGCCGAGCGGGGCCTGCGGGTGATCGCCCCTGACCTGCTCGGCCACGGGAGGTCCGACAAGCCGGCGTACGGCTATTCACTGGACGGGTTCGCTCGCAGCCTGGCCGAACTGCTCGATGCGATCGGCGTGTCCCGCGCTACCTTCGTCGGCCACTCGCTCGGTGGTGCCGCGGCGATGCACGTTGCCTACAACTACCCGGCCTACCTCGAGCGGCTCGTCCTGGTCTCGAGCGGCGGACTGGGCAAGCACGTGCACCCGGCATTGCGCGCCGCAACGCTGCCGGGGGCACGCACGCTGCTGCGCCTGTTCGTCAACCGTCGAACGGCGGTCGTGTACCGCACTCCGCATCTGCACCGAGCGTTACGGCTGCCGCCGGCCACGGTGACGAACCTCCGCCGGGCCGGGCGCGGGCTGTCCAGCCCGGACGGCCGGGCCGCGTTCTTCGCCACGTTGCACTCGGTGATCAAGCCGTCCGGACAGCGCCAGCCGAACGTCGACTACTTCGCGCGCGACGTTCCGACATTGATCGTGTGGTCGCGCGACGATCACGTGATTCCGGTCAGCCACGCATACGCGACCCACCGGCGTCTGCCCCATAGCCGGCTCGAACTGTTCCCCGGCTCGACCCATCAGCCACACCACAAGCACGCCGACCGCTTCGCCGACGTCGTGGCGCACTTCGTCGCCACAACCGATGCCGCGCCGCTCTCGGACTCGGACTCGGAGTAAATCAGGCAGTCCGGGCGATGACCCTTCCGCACGCGACCCGATCGGAAGTCTGGGATCGCCGCACCCACGGCTGTAGTACGAGTGTCCCGCGCGTGCGCCGTCACCGCCTTATGCGGTAAAGCCGCATGGTCAGCGGCGCGAAGATCGCGATGAGGGCTGCGCAACTTGCGAGCACGCCGCCGAGTTGAGCGCCGGTGATCGTGCCGGTCATGGCAGCGCGTACCGCGGTGACCAGGTGCGAGACGGGGTTGGCGTCGACGGTGGCGCGCAGCCAGTGCGGCATGGTGTGCGGATCGACGAAGGTGTTGCTGGCCAGCGTTAGCGGGAACAGGATCACCGTCGCCATGTTCATCAGCGCCTGCGGCGAGCGCATGAGTAGGCCGAGCACCGTCCAGATCCAGGACAGGCTGAGCGCGAAGGCGACCACGAGCGCGACCGCGAGCAGGACACCGCCGACGCCGCCGCGGGCGCGGTAGCCAAGGGCCAGCCCGAGCCCGACGACGAGGGTGGAGGCGAGCAGGTAGCGGAATGCGTCGCCGATCAGCGCACCGACGATGGGCGCCGGGCGCCAGATCGGCAGGGTGCGGAACCGGTCGTACAGGCCCTTGCTGAGGTCGGTGTTGAGGTTGATCCCGGTGTACATCGTGGCGAGCAGCACGGCCATCACGAGCGTGCCGGGCAGCAGAAACTGCAGGTAGCCGTGCGTCGAGCCGCGCATTGCTCCGCCGAACAGGTAGGTGAACATGACGGTGAAGATGATGGGCACGGCAATGACGTCCGTCAGCTGTTCGGGCACGTGCTTGACCCGCAGGAACGCGCGCCAGCCGAAGGTGACGGAGGCCGAGATCGGACCGGATCGACGCCGCGGGCGCGCGACTGACGTGAGCGGGCGCAACGCCGGCGAACGGTCGAGAGCAGCGTTGGACTGGCTCATGCGGCGTTCTCCTGACTGGTCGCTCGGTGGCCGGTGAGGGCGAGGAACACCTCGTCGAGACTCGGCTGGCCGAGCGCGAAGCTGGCCACCTTGAGTCCCTGCCGGCTCAGCTCGGCCAGCGCATAGGTGACCGTCGCGGGGTCGGCGCCGACCGCGATCAGCTCCGCCTGGTCGGAGCCGGGTTCGACGGCAACCTTCAGCAGTTGGGCGAGCTCCGCTGCGGCCTGCGCCGCGTGGCCCGGGTCGCCGAGGCGCAGCCGCAACGTGCCGGGCCCGGTGGCCGTCTTCAGTTCACTCGGTGTCCCCTCGGCCACGACGACGCCGTGGTCGATGACCGCGATGCGGTCGGCGAGGTGGTCGGCCTCGTCCAGGTACTGCGTGGTGAGCAGGACGGTGGTGCCTTCCGCGACGAGGGTGCGGACGAGCTGCCACACCTCGTTACGGCTGTGCGGGTCCAAGCCGGTGGTCGGTTCGTCCAGGAACAGCAGCTGCGGGGCCACCACGATGCTGGCAGCGATGTCGAGGCGGCGCCGCATGCCACCGGAGTAGGTCTTGACCGGACGGTCCGCGGCCGACGCCAGCTCGAACGCCACGATCAGCTCGTCAGCCCGACTCCGCGCCTGCCGCCGCGCGTAGCCGAGCAGTCGGCCCAGCAGCACCAGGTTCTCCGAGCCGGTCAGGTCCTCATCCACGGAGGCGAACTGCCCCGTCAGGCTGATCCGCTCCCGCACGGCCTCGGCCTCGCGTACGACGTCGCGACCGAACACGCGCGCGCTGCCCGCATCGGGCCGCAACAGCGTCGCCAACATCCGGATCGTTGTCGTCTTGCCCGCACCGTTCGGCCCGAGCACGCCGTAAACCCCACGCGCCGGCACGCGCAGGTCGATGCCGTCCACGGCCCGCGTGGCGCCGAACAGCTTCGTCAACCCTGACGTCTCGACCGCCGGTTCTTCAAGCGCGTCCATTGGCCACCTCCTTATCTTTGACAGAGTGTCAAGATTACGATTGAGTCGTAATCTTGTCAAGCATGTAAGAGTTACGGAAGGTTCGCGTTCGTGCAGGTGTCGGCAACAAGCGGCCGACAGTACGGTGTTGCGACGACGGGAGTGACGTGGAGCAAACCGATCTCGGCCGGTCCGGACCCGAACTGCGCACCGAACGGTGGGCGCTACGCCGGTGGCAAGCCGGCTCGGCGTGGCGCAACGGATACGCGACGGAGGCCGCCCGCGCGGTCTTGACCTACGCCTTCGACACGATCGGACTCGATGAGGTCGTTTCCATCACCACGCGGACCAATGCACCGTCGCGCGCCGTGATGCAGCGCCTCAGCATGAGCTACGGCCCCGGCGACGATTTCGAGTACCCGCTGCTGCCTGATCGGCATCCGCTGCGCCCCTCGGTCGTGTACCGAATTGCGCGGCGCGACTGGACCTCGCGACACGTTGCACCCGCTCGCGCCAACACGGCCAACGTGCGCCACTGAGTGCAATGCTCGGCTGACGGATTGGAAACGCATGATTGGTTAGCGACGACCTCTACGTCGATGCAACGAAACACATTTCCGTTGGCGAATCGGTATCTTGCGAGGTCTTTCTATCGATCTCGACAGAGGACGGGCTGAGCTTGGCCTTGGGCCAAGATCACGAAGCTGGGCGGTAAGCGGTCCGCGTTTGCTGGCCTGGAGGGGGCTGAGCGGCGCGGATTCGCGCACTAATACGACAGCCGGAGTTCGTAATGTTCGGCGTGGCGGCGTGACGCAGGGCGGCCACGGCTAACCGACAGGACTGTTTGAACTCCTATTCGGTGGGCTGGTTGCCGTTCGAGGTGTCAGTGTTCGGTTGCCTCGGGAGGAGTCATGCTGGTCAGGAGTTGGTCGAGCACGGTGCTGGGGGCCGGCATGTGGTCGATCTCGGCGCGTACCCGGAGCGCGGCCTGCCGGTAGGCAGTCTCGTTAAGGAGTCGACCGAGCATGTCGGCCACCCGGTCGGGGGTGATCTCGTCCGGTTGCAGGGCGAGCGCGGCGCCGGTTGGTAGCAGCGCGGCGGTGTTGGACGGCTGATCGGTGCCTTGCGGCAGGCACAGTTGCGGCAGGCCATGGCACAGGGCGCCGAGCATGGTGCCCGCGCCGGCGTGGGAGACAACGACGCGGCAGCGGGGAAGGATGGCCGCCTGAGGGAGGAACGGTGCGGCGAGCACAGCCGGGCGTGGGGGTCCCAGCAATGCTGGGTCGACGCCGGGACCGGTGGTCACGACGACATTGACGGGCCACCGCGCGCAGCCGTCGATCACGGCCCGGAACACCGGCAGGTTCTGGTTCATGATCGTGCCGAGGGTGACGTAGACGGTGTCTGCATGCGGCAGTGCGGCAAACTCCGGTGGCAGCGTGGCAGCTGGGTCGACCTCACCGGGCGAGGGCCGCAGTGGGTACACCGTGGTCCAAGGATTCGGTTCGCGCCCGCGCAGGCTTGGCGGGCAGATGTCGAGATACGGCGCGGCGAAGATGTCGAGGACCGGGTCGGGCAGGCCGGCGTCGGCGATTGCTGACCCGGCCACTGCGAGGAAGTAGGACCGCTGCGGCATCATCGGGCCGTAGCCGTGAGTCAGGTGCGGTATGCCCCGAAGGACAGCGGCGCTCGGTGTACCCAGCTCGAATGTCTCGTGCACGACCAGGTCCGGCTGCCACGTCTGCATCAGCTCGAGCACGTCCCGGGCACGGTCGACCGCGCCCGCGCCGAACAGGTGCCGGGCAGCGAAACCCCGCTGCTCGGCGGCGGGCAGCTCGCTGATCGTGGCGTGGCCGGGCATCCGGGCATACGACTCGGCCAGCGTGACCCCCGAGGTATGCCCCGGCACGCCCGCCTGGCTGATCAGCGCTGACATGTCAGCACCGGAGGACACCACAATGTCGTGGCCGCCCTGCTGCGCCGCCCGGATCATCGGCATCATTGGCAGCAGGTGACCGTAAGCCGGCCAGGAACCGAAGAGAATCCTCATCGACGACACCCCCTGTTCACAGCCGCGCTCTCGTATCCGCGGCGGCCGTACACCACATCAGCACGGTTGCGACCAGGCTGATCGATGCGAGGACCCACCACAAGCCCTTCGACGACCTCCTGGCGCACCGATCGCAGCGCGGCCTTGCCGGCGCCGGCGCAGAATCCGTTGTGGCGAGACGGCATCGGTGCTGCTGATGTCAGCCTCGCCCGGCGATTGAGAAACGATCTCTAACCCCCCGCCGTGCGCACTAACCTGGCCCAAGTCGGGTATCTTGCGAGGTCTTTTCTATCGCTCTCGACCGACGGAGGACGGGTCGAGCTTGCGCACCTGAGCTGATGCGCGCCCCGCACGAACTTCCGGTTGTGACGACTGAGCAATGAACTGCCCGGTCAACCGACACGGCTGACCCGGCGCTTTTCCTTGTTTCATATGGCGGTGGCGGTGGGATTTGAACCCACGGAGGCTTGCACCCTCACACGCTTTCGAGGCGTGCTCCTTAGGCCGCTCGGACACGCCACCGCCGACGAGGATACATGTGGGACGGAACCACTCGTCCACCGCAAACCCGCGGCCCCAGTCGTGAACGCAGCGACGGCGGCACGCCGGACGCCCTCGCGAAGCGGTCACCGCCGCGAGGCGAAGAACTGCGCGAGCAGCGCCGAGCACTCGGCTTCCCGCACCCCGGCCAGCACCTCGGGCCGGTGGTTGAGCCGCCGGTCGCGCACGACGTCCCAGAGCGAACCCACGGCGCCAGCCTTGGGATCCCAGGCCCCGAACACCAGCCGGGCGACGCGGGCCAGGACGATCGCGCCCGCGCACATCGTGCACGGCTCGAGCGTCACGGCCAGCGTGCAGCCGGACAGCTGCCACGAGCCGACCACCGCGCCCGCCCGGCGCAGCGCGAGCACCTCCGCGTGCGCCGTGGGATCGCCGGCCGTCTCGCGCTCGTTGTGGGCGGTCGCGATCAGCGCGCCGGACGAGTCGAGCACGACGGCGCCGACCGGCACCTCATCGGCGGCAGCTGCCGCGCGGGCCACCTGCAGCGCCGCCGCCATCGCCGCGTCGGCCTCAATCATGACGGCGCCAGACGGTCACACCCGGACGGCCTCGAACGCCTCGGCGCAGCCCGCCTTCTCGCACACGGCGACGAGCAGGTCGATCGGCAGCGTGCCCTCGTGGGCACACATCTCGAGCAGCTCACCGGCCGACGTGCCGAGATCCTCGACGATGTCCGCGTCGCCGAACGGCGCGCTGTCGTGCGCGGGCGGGGCGTCCTCGTCGCCGTCGAGCACGTCCTCGCCGATCTCCTCCAGCTCCTCGGCCACCACGGCGGCCAGCGGGTACGCGTCCGCGGCATGCCCGTCGGAGAGGAAGACCTGCGGATCGTCGGCGTCGTCGACGCGGACGAGCATGGCGTACTCGTCGTCCTGCTCGATGACCAGCAGCCGGATATCGCCAGGGATGTCACGCACGATTTCGGCGATGTCTTCGACGCTCTCGCAATCGTCGAGATCGACCTCTTCCGCGCGCCAGTCGTCTTCGGCGCGGACCAGGACGGCGGCGAAGTAACTCACCGATGTCACTCGCGCGGACTCAGTGGCCTGCGCGTAGTACTCACCCAGGCCGATACGTTCGACGATTGTTTCGAGCATCTCGTCGGGGTAGGCGTCGAGATCGTCGAGGACGTGCTCCATCTCGTCCTCGGAAATTCCGAGATCGTCGAACAGGTCCAGATCGCCGACCGGCCAGACCTCGTCGAGCTCGTCGTCGTCCGGCGGTTCCTCGCCGAGGCGGACCATCGCCTGCTCGGCGAGCGGGTACTCGACGGCCGCCGTCATGTCCGAGAGCAGCAACGAGATACGCGGCCCGTCCTGCCGCGCGATCAGGAAGAACTCGTCATCGACGATCGCCATCACGAACGGGCCGCCCTCGGGCGGCTGCCCGCGAAGCGCCGCCAGCAGTGCCCCGAGGTCGCCGACGACGGCCGGGGGCAGCGGCTCACACCGCCACTGACCGGCGTCGCGGAATGCCGCGACCGCGAACCCGCGCTGCGCCATGACCCCACCGTCCTGCGAATTCACTGACGAGCTGCGTTGATCCTGACACGTCACAAGGTGCCGTCGGTAGTCAGAACGCGCAAGAGCGATAACGTGCGAACCCATGAGGACTTCTCGCAACAGCGCCGCGCCGGGCTCCGATATGGGCAGCGACCGCCCATGACGGCCGCCTTTGGGCGCGCGGCGGTGCTCGGCCTCGGCCTCATCGGCGGCTCGCTGTTGCACGCCATTCGGCAGAGCGGCCTGGACGTCGTGGGGTACGACATCGACCCGCAGACGGCCTCGGAGGCGAGCGGTTCCGGATTTCCGGTCACTGCCAGTGACGCGAGTGCAGTCCACGGCGCCGACCTCGTCATCCTCGCCATGCCATTGCCCGAGGTGGCGGCCGCGCTGCGGTCGCTTGCCCCCCATCTCGCCCCTGGGGCGGTGCTCACCGACGTCGGGACGCTGAAGGGCCCGGTGCTCGAACTCGCCCGCGAAATCGTCCCGTCGACGCGATTTGTCGGCGGGCACCCCCTTGCCGGAACGGAGAACACCGGCTGGGCGGCCGCCGACCCGCTGCTGTTTCGCGACGCGCCGTGGTCGCTCACCCTCGAACACGACACGGACCTCGCCGCGTGGCTGGCCCTGGCCGAGCTGGTTTGCGACCTCGGCGCGAAACCGGTGCCCGCCACCGCCGCCGACCAGGATGCCGCGGTGGCCCACGTCATCGGCCTGCCGCACGTTCTCGCCGAGGTGCTCGCGCTGACCGGCTTGAGCGGTGGACCCCTCGGGCTCTCGCTTGCCGCCGGCTCGTACATGTCCGGCTCCCGGGTCGCGCGCACCCGGCCAGACCTGGTCGCCACCTGGTGCGACGCGAATCCGTCTCTGGTCGGCGCCCTCGACGACGCCATCTCCCGGTTGGGCGACGCTCGCAACAGCCTGGCCGACGCCGGGTCGGTGCTGGAACTCGCCAGCGCCGGCCACCGAGCCCGCATGGATTGGGAGGGACGCGCGTTCATCCCGGTCGAGCTCGCCTCCGATCCCGTTGCGTTGCTGACGCATGGCCGCAAGGGCGGTTGGGTCACCGCCGTGCTGCGCGACGACGACGGCGTGCGCCTGCTCGGAATGTGTCCGCGCTCGTGATCGTGCTTCAGCGCGGTGTCCCGCTCGTCCAGGTCGAACGTTCCGGCGTGGTCGAGAGCGTGCACAGCGGGCACCTGATCGCGCTCGACGCGGCGGGCGAAGTCGTCGCGGCGCTCGGCGAACCGCGCCAGGCGATGTTTCCCCGCTCGGCCAACAAACCCCTGCAGGCGGTGGGCATGCTGCGCTGCGGACTGGACGTACCGGCCCAGCAGGTGGCGCTGGCCGCCGCCTCGCATTCCGGCGAGACCCGGCACGTCGACGTCGTACGGAAGATGCTCGCGGCGGGCGGCTTCAGCGAGGACGACCTGGGCTGCCCACCGAGTTGGCCACTCGGCGATACCGCACGCGAGGAGTGGATCGCCGCGGGCCACAGCCCGCAGCGAATCTGCATGAACTGCTCGGGTAAGCACGCCGCAATGCTGCTCACCTGCCGGGCCAACGGATGGGACGCAGCCGGCTACCTCGACCCGGCGCATCCACTGCAGCAGGCCGTGCGAGCTGCGGTCGAGGACCTTGCCGGTGAACCGGTCGCTGCCACCGGCGTCGACGGCTGCGGCGCGCCCTTGTTCGCGCTGACGCTGATCGGTGTCGCCCGCGCATTCGGCCGCATCGCGTCGGCCACGGACGGCCCGCAGCGCAGTGTCGCCGCCGCGATGCGTGCCCACCCCGATCTGGTCGGCGGTACCGGGCGCACACCGACCCTGCTCATGGCGGGCGTCCCCGGCCTGATCGCCAAGGACGGCGCCGAAGGTGTGTTCGCGGCCGCGATGCCGGACGGTTCGGCGGTGGCCGTCAAGATCGACGACGGCGCTCCGAGGGCCGCCGACCGAGCCGTCGTCGCGACCCTGAGTCGGCTCGGAATCTCGCTGCCTGGGCTGGACGAACTCGCGGTCTTGGGCGGTGGCGTCCCGGTCGGCGCCATTCGCGTCGTGGACGGTCTGTTCTAGACATCCTCCCTGCCAGGGCGGCGCACAATTGCGCAATGCTCGGTTCTCTGATCGCCTTGCTGCTCGTCGGCCTGGTGGCCGGCGCGATCGGCCGTCTGCTGGTGCGCAGCCCGGCGCGACTCGGATTCTGGGGCACTGTGCTGCTCGGCATCGTCGGCTCCTACGCAGGCGGCAGCTTGGGCGCGCTGCTCTTCCACGATGAATTCGACATCCGCAAGGCAGCGACGATCATCGGGGCCATCGCCGGCACCGTGGTGATTCTCACCACATGGCGAGCGGCCAGTGGCGATCGCCCGCGGAGCAAACGCCTGCCGCGCTAAGCACTAGCGTTTGGCGCATGACGGCCGACCTGCCCGCCCAGTCCAAGCTGGCGAGCGAAACTCTTCACTCCAGCGCGTCGATCGCCTCGGTCGACCTGCCGGAGCGCATTGGTTACCGGATCAAACGCAGCCTGCTCGGACCGCCGCTCGTCAATGCAGCTCTGGGCGAGGAGAAACTGTCCAAGAAGGCCGCGCTGGGCGTGCTGTCCAGCGACTGCATCTCGTCCTCGGCCTACGGCACCGAAGAGATGCTGATCTGGCTGCTGCCCATCTTCGGCCTGACCGGCTTCCACATCCTGCTGCCGATGACCGCCGTCGTCATCGGCGTGCTGGCCATCATGACCTTGCTGTACCGCGAAGTCGTCACCGTCTACACCCGGGCCGGCGGCTCGTACGTCGTCGCACGCGAGAACTTCGGGCCGAAGATCGCGCAGATCGCATCCGTCGCCCTGCTCATCGACTACATCGTGACGGTGGCCGTGCAGACCGCGGCCGGCACGGCCGCGATCACCTCGCTTGCTCCTTCGCTCAAACCGCTCACGATCGAGATCACGGTCGCGGTCATACTGCTGCTCGCCTTCGGCAACCTGCGCGGCGTTCGCGAGGCGGGCAAGGCTTTCGCGTTCCCGACGTACTTCTTCGTCAGCATGGCGGGCATGGTCGTGGTCGTCGGCATCATCCGCGAGATATTCGGCGACCTGCCGCGCTACTCGCATGTGCCAGGCATGATCGACATTTCTAACGGGCACCACCAGATCCTGTCCGGCGTCGCGATCTTCTACCTGTTGCGCGCGTTCGCGAACGGTGGCGCATCACTCACCGGACTCGAGGCGATCTCGAACGGCGTCAGCGCGTTCAAACGCCCCGAGGGCGTCAATGCGCGCAAGACGTTATCGGTCATGAGCGTAATGCTCGGCGGCCTGGTGCTCGGCATCTCCTACCTCTCCTACGAGACGCACGCGACGCCCTACACCGACGGCACGCCGACGGTGATCAGTGAGGTCGCCAAGGCTTCGTTCGGCACCGACTGGTACGGGCACGCCGGATTCGTGCTGGTGCAGGTGGCGACGGCGCTGATCCTCATCACCGGCGCCAATACGCCGTTCACCGGCTTTCCCTTCCTGGCAAACTTCATCGCCGAGGACTCGTTCCTGCCCCGTCAGCTGACCCGGCGCGGGCATCGGCTGGCATTCAGCAACGGCATCGTCGTCCTGACTGTCGCCGCGCTCGCTCTCGTCTTCGGCGTGGGCGCGCATGTCGACAAGCTGATCCCGTTCTACGCAATCGGCGTCTTCACCGGCTTCACCATGGCCGGTCTCGGCATGGCGCGGTACTACCGCAGCCACCGGGAGGCAAAGTGGCGGCACCGGTTCGTGATCAGCCTCACCGGCGGCATCGTGTCGGCGGCAGTGGTGCTGATCTTCGCCGTCACGAAGTTCACCGAGGGCGCCTGGCTGGTCGTCGTGCTGTTCCCGATCTTGTGGCTGATCCTGATGCGTCTCAACCGTCAGTACCGCGACGAGGCGCACTCGTTGGACCTCGTCACCTGGATCCGCCAGGACCAGGCTGCCGCGCCACACTATCCACGGCACGTCGTTCTGGTGCTCGTCGATCGCCTCGACCTCGCAGTGCTGCGCGGGCTTCGCTACGCGGGCAGCCTCCGTCCGACCGAGCTGCGCGCCGTCCACCTCATGACCGACAGCGAGGTGGCGAGCCAACTCGAGCGAGACTGGATCGAACGAGGTCTGGGCGACAGATTCCCGCTCGAGATCGTCGAATGCCCCGACCGGCGCCTGATCCGTGGAGCCGGCGAGCTTGCGCTGAGCGCCGTGGTGCAGGATCGGGCCGAGGTCACCGTCCTGCTGCCGCGGCGCACCTTCCACCGTCTGTCCAACCGCTTGCTGCACGACCGGACGGCCGACCGCATCGCCGAGGCCGTCGGCCGGATCCCGCACGTGTCGGCGACCATCGTGCCGTTCGATACGACGCTGCCCTATGAGGCGGTTACCCGGCTCGAGGCTCGGCAACAGCAGGCGGCTCTCGAGCCGGCGCTGGCCGCCACCCGGGTGCAGACCGGCGTCGACGACCAGGCGCCGGACGTGGCGGCGCATCGCTCGCGTAGCGACGGCACGACTCCGATCGGCGCGGTGTCCTGGAAGCAGCGAGTCGTCGTCGAAGGCCGGATCAAGATCGTGCAGGTCGGCACGACGGCGGGAAAATGTCTCGAAGCCCAGGTGTTCGACGAGACCGGCGGCGTGCGGCTGCTCTTTTTCGGACGGACCCGGATCCCGGGTATCGTGCCGGGCGCTATCGTGCGCGCGAGCGGGACGGTGGGCGAGTACAAGGGCCACCTCGCGCTGGCGAATCCCCGCTACGAACTGTTGCCGACGAGCGCCGCCAAAGAGTCGGCGCCGTCCGACTAGGGCGTCACGATTCAGGTTCTCGGCACGCGCCAAGCGACCTGCCTAGCGGGCACCCGCCCGTGATCAACAGACGGATCCGGTCGATTATCGACGGGATCCGTCTGTTGATCATTAACGCCGGGATCGAGAGGTGACGGCGGGCTCCGGTAATCAAGGCCAATCGCTGGCACGCCCCCCGCCCTGCACACCGCAGCTCGACCCCCGGCGCGCTGCACCTCAGCACGCACCCGGCCAGCTCGGCACGAACTGGCCGGATGTCGGACCTGCTAGCCGACGGTGACCTGACTGGCGGGCGGTGCAGTGATCGTGACGGGCGCGCCCCAGCCGGTGTAGTCGACGGTCTGGGTGGAGGTCATCTTGTTCGCCGGGCTACGGGGATTGGGCAGTTGTATCGAGGTAACGAGTCGCACCGGCCGCTTGTCGGCATCGACCCAGACCTGGACGTCCTGGACCTTGACGCCCTCGTCGGTGAGCTGCTTGATGAGCTTGGCCAGTTCGGCATTCTTCTGGCCGACCTTGGTGAGATCGACCGTGACCGAGTAGTGCGTGCTCGGCACCCCGTTGATCGTGTCGTGCCCGGCCGGCTTCAGCGTTCCGACGCCGGCGAGGAGCTGCAGCGCCTGACGCGGGTCGGCCTGCCTGAGCGCGGGCGCGAGCTGCTGGTCGGCAAAGTCGCCCTTCACCCATGGACGCCCGGGCTTACCCTTGCCCGGAATCTTCATGTAGACGGCGCCCTGGACAATCACGACCTGAATCGTGCCGATCGGCGTGGTGGACGTGACGCTCGCGTCGACTCCCTCATCGCCGAATCGTGCTGCTCCGTTCATGGTGATGGCCGCGCCGAGCAGATTCATCGACTCTTTGAACTTGACGGTCTGCGCCTTCGTAGTCGCCGCGGTGGCCGCTTGGACGAACTGGGCCGCCTCGAGTGGCGCATCGGTGCCGGCTCCGCCGGCAGGCGCTGAAGCGTTCGTGCCCGGCGCCGTGGCCGGCGTCGATCTCTGGCCGTTGCCCGAAGAACTGCACGCCGCGAGCGTGGCGACCAGCGCGGACGCGGCCAGTGCGACGGTAACTCTGCGCATTCGGTCAATCCTCCGGTGGTGCGCCGCCCCGGTCGGGTGGCTTTCACATGGCGTTGCTTGCGTGACAGATCGCATTTTCCGCAGCCTATGGGAAGGCGATCATCTCGCCGCGTGATCGCTCAGATGCGACACAGGTGCGACATGCGGCGCCCTCCCAAACGCGGCTGCTCTTCAGGCCTGAGCTACTCTCCGGACTTGTCCTACCTGCGGCGGCGTCACGAATGCCGAAGGTAGGACAGGTCTCGAGGGACGTCCGGTGTGACGAGCTCGCGCGTGCGTGCTCTATGCTGGTCGAGCACTCCAGCGGGACTTGTAGCATGGAGCGGCTCGCCCGCCCTCATCGTCTAGAGGCCCAGGACGCCGCCCTTTCAAGGCGGTAGCACGGGTTCGAATCCCGTTGGGGGCACGGCAGTACCTAAAGGCACCACCAAGTACGTCTAGGCCCCGTAGCTCAGCTGGTTAGAGCGCCGCCCTGTCACGGCGGAGGTCGCCGGTTCAAGTCCGGTCGGGGTCGCAAACCGGGCTCGTGAAATGATTCGTGAAATGACGCGCTGCTAGCTTGCGATCATGGCACCGCGCCGTCGTCGCCCCCGGGGACATATCCACGAACTACCGTCGGGCAGTTTCCGGGCCATGGTCTACGCCGGCATCGATCCTCTGACCGGCAAGCAAAACTATCTTCGTGAGACCTGCGCGACATACGACCAAGCTGAGGTCGCGCTGACGCGGCTTCAGTCCCAGGTGGACGAGGACCGCCATCCAAAGTCAGGCATCACGGTCCGCCAGGCAGTGAGCCAGTGGCTTGAGGTCGCCGAGCTCGAAGACACCACGCGGGAGCGGTACCAGGACCTGATCCGGATCTACATCACGCCCACGTTCGGCGACCTGCCTGCTGCGAAGCTCGACGCCGAGCTACTGGAGCGGTTCTACGCGCGGCTGCAGCGGTGCCGGCGACTGTGCAATGGCCGCCCGGCGTCGGGTCACAAGTGCCTCCCGCTCGCCGGCAGCACCGTTCGAAAGATCCACTTCATTCTGCACGGATCGCTGGAACGTGCGGTGCGCTGGCGGCACCTCGGCGTCAACAAAGCGGCGATCGCAGTGACGCCGCCGCAGGCGCCGAGCAAGCCCGATCCGCCGACTGCCGAGGAGGCAGCGCGGATGCTCAGCGCAGCCTGGGCTAGCGACGCGGACTGGGGACTGCTGCTGTGGCTGACGATGGTCACCGGCTCCCGCCGTGGCGAAGTGAGCGCGCTCCGGTGGGAGCACCTCGACCTGGCCCGAGGTTCGGTGCGGATCGAACGCAGCAACGCCCAGCCGAGGGCCGGCGGCTCCACTCCCTACGGCACTACTCGGCCACCGAGCTCATCGCGGCCGGTGTCGACATCCGCACCGTTGCAGGGCGCCTCGGCCACGGCAGCGGCGGAGCGACAACGCTGAGGATCTACGCGGCGTGGGTTGACGAGGCTGGGCAGCGCGCCGCAGGCGCAATGGCGAACATTATGCCGCAGCTCCTGGAGCCGGCCCCGCGTGCTCCGAGGGGTCCGTACGAGGTCATCGCAGCAAGCCTGCGTGAGCAGATCCATGACGGTCGTCTCGCGCCAGGCGACCTGGTCCCAACGACCCACGCGCTCGCAGTAGCGCACAACGTGTCGATCGCGACGGCGCACCGCGCGATCGCCGTGCTCGCAAGGGAAGGGCTCATCTGCGTCTCTCGGGGACGCCGCGCGACCGTACAGGCGATCGGGCCGGGCCAACCGGACGTTCCCATCACTTGATCCGTAGGGTGCGCCGGGCCGTCCGAGGTGGTCCATACGCCGCACGCGGCCTGGCGCCGCGCTCATAATCAATCGGTCGGTGTCGTCGGCGTTCGCCCTGGTTGCTGTCAATCGTTGCTGTCAGTGTCGACAGCAAGTGAAAGCTGACCCCCGCGTGGCAATCGAAGATTGACCCCTTTCCCCGAAACCCTCGAGTTTTCGAGCCGAGGGGAGGAAGCGGGTGCTGGGTGTGGAGGATTGGGCCGAGATCAGGCGGTTGCATCGCGCGGGGCGGGTTCCGATCAAGGAGATCGCGCGGGTGCTGGGCGTTTCGAAGAACACGGTTCGGGCGGCGTTGCGTAGTGATGGGCCGCCGAGGTATGAACGGGCGCAGGTGCCGGTGCTGGCTGATGGGTTCGAGCCGCGGATCCGGGAGTTGTTGCAGAGCTTCCCGACGATGCCGGCCACGGTGATCGGTGAGCGGATCGGTTGGCCGCACTCGGCACGGACGCTGTCCTCGCGGGTGGCGCAGTTGCGCCCGTTTTACTTGCCACCGGATCCGGCGGGTCGGAGCAGTTACGAGCCGGGCGAGATCGGGCAGTGCGATTTCTGGTTCCCCGACATCGAGGTGCCGGTCGGGTTCGGTCATCACCGCAGCGCGAAGCTGCTGCCGGTGTTGACGATGGTGGCTGGCTATTCACGCTGGGCCTGCGCGATGCTGATCTCGAGCCGTTCTGCGGAGGATCTGTTTGCTGGTTGGTGGCAGCTGATCGAACGCTTTGGTGCGGTGCCGCGGGTGTTGGTCTGGGACGGTGAGGGCGCGATCGGGCGGTGGCGGCAACGCCAACCGGAACTGACGCGTGAGTGTCATGCGTTCCGGGGAACGCTCGGCGCGAAGGTGATCATCTGCAAACCGGCGGATCCGGAAGCCAAGGGTTTGGTCGAACGGTTCCACGATTATCTGGAACGCTCGTTTCTGCCCGGTCGGGTGTTCGCCTCGCCGCAGGATTTCAACGCCCAGTTGCAGCAGTGGCTTGTCCTGGCCAACAACCGTCAGCATCGAGCGCTCGGTTGTCGACCCGTGGATAGGGTGGATGCGGATCGTTCGGCGATGCTTGCGTTGCCGCCGGTGGCGCCGGCAACGGGTTGGCGGTCATCGCAGCGGTTGCCGCGTGATCACTACATCCGTTTCGGTTCCAACGACTATTCGGTGCATCCGTCAGTGATCGGCAGGCGGATCGAGATCCACGGATCTCTCGACAAAGTAAGGGTGTTCTGCGACGGGCGACTGGTCGCCGACCACGAACGCCTCTGGGCCAAGCACCAAACCATCCACGACCCCGAGCATGTCGCCGCAGCGAAAACACTACGACGCGAACGGTTGGAGGTCGTACGCCCACCGGCCGAAGCCGACGTCGAGATCCGCAGCCTGGCCGACTACGACAGACGACTCGGTCTCGATGGCGGTGTCGCCTGATGGCCGCGACCCGTACCACCACCAAACCCGCGAAAGACGTCTCTGCTGAGCTGACGTTCCTGACCCGGGCGTTGAAAGCACCGACGCTGCGAGACTCGATCGAGCGGCTCGCCGAACGGGCTCGGGCCGAGTCCTGGACCCACGAGGAGTTCCTGGCTGCGTGTCTGCAACGCGAAGTCGCCGCACGGGAATCCCATGGTGGTGAAGGCCGGATCGTCGCCGCCCGATTTCCGGCCCGCAAGTCGATCGAGGACTTCGACTTCGAACACGCCCGCTCCCTCAAACGCGACGTGATCGCCCACCTGGGCACCCTGGACTTCGTCACGGGCAAGGAGAACGTCGTGTTCCTCGGGCCACCCGGCACCGGCAAAACCCACCTCGCGACCGGCCTGGCGATCCGCGCCTGCCAAGCCGGACACCGCGTCCTGTTCGCCACCGCCAGCCAATGGGTCGACCGGCTCGCGATCGCGCACCACACCGGCAAACTCCAAGACGAACTACTACGCCTCTCGCGCTACCCACTGCTCGTGATCGACGAAGTCGGCTACATCCCCTTCGAACCCGAAGCCGCGAACCTCTTCTTCCAACTCGTCAGCTCCCGCTACGAACGCGCCTCCCTGATCGTCACCTCCAACAAGCCCTTCGGCCGCTGGGGCGAAGTATTCGGCGACGACGTCGTCGCAGCCGCCATGATCGACCGCCTCGTCCACCACGCCGAAGTCATAGCCCTCAAAGGCGACAGCTACCGACTCAAAGACCGAGACCTCGGCCGCGTCCCCACCGCCGCGACCGACAACAAATAGAACCGGAACGGGGGTCAACTTTCGATTGCCACCAGAGGGTCAACATTCAGTTGCCGTTGACAGCCAGCGCCCCGGCCGTGGTTGATCACGTCTCTGACGTAGGTGTGCTCGGCTGGGTCTCGCTCTGGTCAACGATCTCCGCGCGCGAGCGGGACCTCAGCCAATAGGCGCGACGAACCCCTATGGCTATGGGGATGTCGGCCAGGATCACGCCGGCGCCAAGAATGTACAACCAGGCCGCGCGGTCTGGGTCATGCATTGCGCGGACGAACGCCAGAGCTGCAGCCGCGAGGCCAGCGATGAACAGTCCAGCAAGACGAGCCACCGTAGACCTGGATGCAGGGGGAAACGTTCGCCAGGTCACCGGCGAACTATCCCAAGTCGATCACCGGCCTGGCAATCCGTCTGGCACAAAGCGTGTCTGGGCCCACGTCCGTCGCCGCGGTCGTAGCGATCAAACCTGAGATCGCACTTTCAGCTTGGAAGACGCGGGGACGTGCACTGATCGACCGTGTTTGCTGGCCCGTTGATGGTCGTGAGCGGTCTGGAGTGGCCACGTCCTGACGGTGGTAATGGCACGTTAATGGCACGGGCTGCCACGCAGTTAAAGGCAGGGGCGCTGCCGTCGATTGGAAGATTGACCGTGGGAGCGCGTCGAGGGTCAGGAGGACCAGGTGGTCAGGCGATTGTTGGCGTTGACACGAGCGACGTGAACGGTCTCGGCCGCAGCCGTGGCGATGGCTGTTGCTTGGTGTCGGCTGGCTCCTTGATCGGCGCCGTGTGGCTGGTCCTGGCGATACGCGATCATTTCGTCCTGCTGACGGTGTTGGATTTGGTCGTCTTCCCGGGCATTGCATTGCTGTACTGGCGCAATTCTCGCCTTGACCGTGAGCGGTTACGACGCGAGCGGATCCGAGGTTGGTAGCGCCGCGGGCTTCTTCGTCCCGAAGCACGCACAGCGTCCGTGAACGTGCGCCTCGCCTGCGGCCTCGTGGCGATATTCGTCGTGGGTAGTCCATGAACGTCCGGGTTCGACTGCTGGGATTGTCCCCCAGTTAGTCCCCAATGCGATCATCTGCATGTGACGAGGGCGCAGGCCCGCTACAAGTACTTCGAAAGGGCTGCCGCTTTCTGGGCGATCGTCCTTGGTCTGTGCTCTTGGATCCCATACGTCAGTTTGGTGGGCCTCCCTGTTGCGGTGCTTGCGGCATGGTGGTCCACCCCTCAGGCTGGATGGCCCCGGCCCACGGCGATCTTGGCGGTATGGCTTTCTGCGTTCGGACTAATTTGGACCGTGTTGTATGCGTCGGGCGGCTTGATCTAGGTACACAACGGAAGCAGCCGGACTTGCCGCGATCTGCGCCGGGTGCGAACCGAAAGTTGACCTGTGCTCGCACGGTTCCCTGTGCCCTTCGTAGCTGCCGCATTGCTCGGCTGGTCGGTCGCATCAATGGTGGCGCTTGCGCCATCGCGTCAGCGACGCCGTCAGGCGCCCTTGATGCGGCCGGGCTGCCGTGGACGATTGTGCGGCGGAGGGCAGACACCACACACACTGCCAGTGGACCCGCTTGGGGTTCGTTGTGGCCTATTGGCTGCGCCGCCAGGGTGCCCGAGAACGGCGCGCCAGCGCCGCACGCGCAGGGTGCCCAGGCGGCGCGCGGCCGTCAGGCCGCGCCTTGATCTAGCAGAGGCTAATTCCGCAGTGGGACCTTCACTGGGTTGCGCTCACCGGTTTGACGATTCCGCAGATCGCGGCATGTGACTGCGAGTCGAGTAAGTCATTCAGGAGGTTTCATCGACACGCTGGACTCGACATCGTCGGTGACGGACGCATGGGATGCGGTCGTTGCTTGGCGGCGATGGCCAGGCCTGCGGTTGCGGCGAGGGCGGCTAGGGTTCCGGCAAGAATCATGGCGCCGTTTGCGGCGAGGAGTGTCACCAGGGGGGCCGCCGCGGCGGTGCCGATCCCGATCGCGGTTTGGAGGAGGGCGCCGGCCGCTGCGAAGGCTCGGCCGCGGTGGTCGGGCGGGGTGTGGTCGGCGATGAGGGCGCTTTGGGCGACGTTGTCGAGCCCGTTGCCCACGCCGCCGAGCGCGGCGGCAGCGAATGCCACTGGCAGGTTGGGTGCAAGGCCGATGCCGGCAATGCCCAGACCGGTCAACAGATTGCCAGTGGCGAGGGCGGCTTGAGTGTGGCGCGCAGGCAGGCGGGGCAGTAGCTGTACGCCGAGGAAGGCGCCCGCTCCCCAGATGGTGAGGTAGAGGCCGTACCCGCTTGGGCTGGCGCCTAGCTGGTCGATGAAGCGGAACGGCGCGGCGACGTTGTCCACGACCGCGCAGCCGACTGCGATGGCGGTGACCAACAGCGCGATTCGCAGCACGCCCGATCGCCACAGCACACCGAAACCGCTGTCGAGGTCGCGCCGGCCCGGTCGGCGCTCTCGCACGCCCGACGGTCGGCGGCGGGCACGGACCAGGGCGGCGGCACCGGTCAAGATCGCGAAGCTGGCGGCGTCGAGCAGCAAAGCGGTCGTCACCCCGAAGGTGCCTGTGATCAGGCCCCCGGCGGCCGGGCCGATGATCCAACCCAGGCTGCTGCCGGTAGCCAGCCGCGAGTAGCCGCGAGCCGATTCGCCCTCCCCAGTGATCGCTGGCACCAGGGCGGCGGTGGCCGGGCGGACGAAGACCGAGAACGCGTACAGGCCGGTGAACAAAGCCACCGTCGCCCAGGGCGCGGCGACCAACGCCAACGGGACGGCCAACAGGGCTTGGCCAGCAAGCGCGATGACAAGGATCCGGCGAGTCTCGAAACGGTCTACGACAAGCCCAGCGACCGGCGCCAACACGACGACCGGCAGCAGCTGCCCGGCTAGCAGCGCAGCGACCCATCCGCTGCCAGCGGACCGAAGCCGCAGCAGCAGGGCGACCAGCGCTGCGGAATCCCCCGCAGTCGAGACCGCCAGGCTAATCGCGAGCACGGCCAGATCCCGCCCGCCAGCCAGCCTCCTCATGACCTCGACCCTCCTCGAATCCGCGGCCGGCGTCCAGGCGAGCTCCTCGACCAACTCAAGATCCGAAACGCGTGATCATCGGCTATGAATCCTCATCTCGCAAGATCAAGACGAAGATCCCTGTGTTGCACGCTTCATCGCCGACCAGAGGACGTTCTACCGCGTGCCCGTCGCGGTGTGCTGCGCGATCCTCGGTTTGTCGGTGGGCTGGTTCTACAAGTGGGTCAAGGCCCCGGTCGCGGCGCAGGTGCAGCGGCGTCGCGAGCTCGATGCAGCAGTCCGCGAGTTGTTCGTCGCGAGCGAGCGCACCTACGGTTCGCCGCGGATCCATGCCGACCTGCTCGAGGCGGGCTGGTCGGTGGGTGAGAACACCGTCGCGGACTCGATGAGCCGGCAGGGCCTGTTCGGGCGCAAACCCAAGCGGCGTAAGGGATTGACGCGTCAAGACCGCAAGGCCGCGAAGTTCGGCGACCTGTTCAAGCGGGACTTCACCGCGCCGGCACCGAACCTCAAGTGGTGCGGCGACATCACCGAGATCCCGACCGGTGAAGGCAAGCTCTACCTGGCCACTGTGATCGACCTGTACTCACGTCGGCTGCTGGCCTGCCCGATCAGCGAGCACCCCGACGCCGAGCTGGTCTGTGACGCGATCAAGATCGCCGCCGCGGTGCGCGGCGGCCGTCAGAAGATCGAGGGTGTCGTGTTCCACAGCGACCGCGGATCGACCGGCGGATTCCAGGGGTCGTCGCAACACCTCGATCCGGAGGTGGAATGCGATGTCGAAACTCAAGGACCCGACGGTGGGCAGGCCGGTGGGGGCGCGGCGGCAGTGGGCGGCGGATCGGGCGTTGCGTGCGCCGATGCGTTCTCCTGGCCGGCCGGTGCCGTCGCGTGCGGTGGAGCGCGCGTTCTGGCGGCTGATCGCCACCGGGGTCAGCAGCGAGGACGCGGCTGCCGAGATCGGCGTGTCAACGCCGGTGGCGGGCAGGTGGTTTCGACACGCTGGCGGGATGTCGCCGATCAGCCTGGCCGAGCCCACCGGCCGTTATCTGTCGTTCGCTGAGCGGGAGGAGATTGCGCTGCTGAACGCGCAGAATCACGGGGTGCGTGAGATCGCCCGGCGCATCGGTCGAGCCCCTTCGACGATCTCCCGTGAACTGCGCCGCAACGCCGCCACCCGCGCCTCGCAGCGGGGCTACCGCGCCGGGGTGGCGCAGTGGAAGGCGCAGCAGGCTGCCAAGCGCCCCAAGCCGGCCAAGCTCACCACGAACACGCGACTGCGCGAGTACATCGAACAACGCCTGTCCGGCGCCGTCGTCGATGCCGCTGGGCGGCCGATCCCGGGGCCGAACGTGCCGTGGGCCGGACGGCGGCACGGCCGCCGCCAGGACCGGCGCTGGGGCACCGCGTGGAGCCCGGAGCAGATCAGCCAGCGCCTCACGGTCGACTTCCCCGAGGATGAGTCGATGAGGATCAGCCACGAGACGATCTACGCCTCGCTCTACGTTCAAGGCCGCGGCGCGCTCAAACGCGAGCTGACCGCGTGCCTGCGAACCGGGCGGGCGCTACGTGTTCCACGTGCCCGCACCCACGGCAAGGGCAAGACGTTCGTTACCGACGAGGTCAAGATCAGCCAGCGCCCTGCCGAGGTCGCCGACCGGGCCGTGCCGGGGCACTGGGAAGGCGATCTGATCATCGGGCTGGACAAGTCGGCCATCGGCACGCTGGTGGAGCGCACCACCCGGTACACGATGCTGCTGCACCTGCCACGCATGGACGGCTTCGGCGCTACTCCCTACGCCAAGAACGGTCCGCCGCTGGCCGGGCACGGCGCCGAGGCCGTCAACGCCGCGATCGCAGCACAGTTCGCGACGCTGCCGGAGCAGCTACGCCGGTCGCTGACCTGGGACCAGGGCGCCGAGCTGGCCTACCACGTCCAGTTGAAGATCGACACGGGTCTGCAGGTCTACTTCTGCGACCCGCACTCGCCCTGGCAGCGCGGCAGCAACGAGAACACCAACGGCCTGCTGCGCCAGTACTTCCCGAAAGGAACCGACCTGTCCCGCTGGAGCATCAAGGACCTCGCCGCAGTCGCCACGACCCTCAACAGCCGGCCACGCAAGACACTCCAGTGGCGCACTCCCGCCGAAGCCTTCGCCCAGCACCTATCCTCGTTCCCACAAGCCGGTGTTGCATCGACCCCTTGAACCTAAGACCTACGCAGCTGGCGATTTCACCCGCCTGTGCAAGGACAAACTCGGGATTGTCCAGTCGATGGGCCGAGTCGGGTCGTGCTTCGATAACGCCGCCGCGGAGTCGTTCTTCTCCACCCTCGAACACGAAGTCCGCTCCCGGCACACCTTCGCCACCAAGGCCGCGGCACGCAAGATCGTTCTCGCCTGGTGCCACGAGTTCTACAACACCCGACGACGGCACAGCAGCGCCAACCTGCTGCCGACGGCCGAGTTTGAGAAGATCACCGCTGACCAACCAGCAGCGGCATAAGGAACCCTTCACGATATTGGGGGAATCCCATAGCGCGTTCGCTTACCGGATCGGCTCGGGGAGAGCACCGGGTTAGATCGGCGGAACGTAGAGCGAAATCCCTGCCAAGACCACGACTGCACTCCCGATGAACAGCAGCCAGGTCGAGACACCTCGTGCGACCCCACGCACTGTGTTGTACGAGCCGAAGTGCCGCGCTTGCCACCAGTTCAAAGCGCCGATGGCGAAGCCAACAACGAAAAGCGAAAGGCCCACATCTTGGCGGTCCATCCGCTCAGCGTGTCACGGCGAGAGTCACTGCGCGCGATCAGCAGCACGAGCGCGCGTGTCGGCTAGCGATTGCGATCAGCGACCAACGCGCTCAATAGATCCTGGGGTGGGTCGTCGTCGAGCCAGAGCGGGAGTGAGCGGAGGTCGGTGAGACGTTCGTCGGTCATCCATGTCGGCACCTGGTCAGCGATTTCGAGCTCCGGGTATTTCGCGCCTATCGCAGTTCGCGATGGCCCAATGAGCACCCCCACAGGCTTCCCGTGCCGTAGTCGTAGCAAACGAGGAACTCGTCATCGCGAAGCTGGCTGATACTCGGCCTTGTCACGCACGCCAGTGTGCCAAGCAACGAAGACACGCACTCATCGGCATCTTCAAGCGCCGGCCAACTCGCACTCCCCGCGGCATGTGCGTGCGGTTCGAGGCGGGTCTGGTGTAACCGGGCTTCAGCATGCGGGCGTGGACGGCGATGACCGCCGGGAGCCCAAAGTGTCGTGTTCAGTTGGGCGGCGCGATACTGTATCAACTCCCGTAAAGTGTCCTGTACATTTGTGTCGCAGTCTGCTGTATCAAAGTCCGGATGGAGGGGGCGGCGGTGGCGCCAGCGCGTGGGCGGCCGAGCCGGGAGACGATCTTCGAACGGTTCGCCGCTGCGTCAGCCGAACTCGACCAGTTCGGCGGGTTACCCACGCCCGCGGAGGCCAGCAGCATCTGGGACGATCTGTGGCACCTGGAAGCGCACAACTCCACAGCAATCGAAGGCAACACGCTGGTGCTGCGCGAAGTCGCGCAGCTGCTCGAGGACGGCAAAGCCGTCGGCGCAAAACCGCTGAAGGACTACCTGGAAGTCCGCGGCTACGGCGACGCCGCGCGATGGGTGTACGCGCAGGCGCACGGCGGCCACGCATTCAGCGGCAAGTTGGTCACGGTCACTGAAATCCGCGAGATCCACCGGCTTGCGATGGGCCCCGTGTGGGAAGTCGACCCGCACCCGCACGCGACCCCTGCCGAGGCGCCCGGCGGATTCCGCGAGCATGACATCCGCCCGTTCTCCGGCGGAATGACACCGCCGTCATGGACCGACGTGAAGCCACAACTGACCAGCTGGGCTGATCGGGTCAACGCCCTCGGCACCGACACCGCTGCCGCAGCGATGCCCCCCCGAGACCTTGCGCTTGCCCTCGCCGATGTGCACGCAGCGTTCGAACGGACCCACCCCTTCCTCGACGGCAACGGGCGCACGGGGCGGCTGGTGTTGAACCTGATCCTCGTGCGGCTCGGCTTCCCGCCCGCGATCATCTTCAAACGCGACAGAGATCGGTACCTTCAAGCTCTGGATCAGGCGGACAACGGCGAACCCGGACGCCTCGCCGAACTGCTCGCCCGGTCGGTGATCGACAACCTGCACCGCTTCGTCGTGCCGAACATCGCCGGCCCCGCCCGACTCGTACCGCTCCGTTCGCTCGAAGACGACGAATTCAGTTATGAGGCCTTGCGTCAAGCCGCTCGACGAGGCCGGCTCGACGCGCACCAGGGCTCCGACGGTGTGTGGCGGGCGAGTCGCCACGCGGTCAACAAGTACAAGAAGGCCCGGTACCAGCGCCCCGGTTGAACACACGGGCAGGCAGCGCATTCCATTCGGCAGAACCGCGCCCTCCGCGGCAGATCCGGACGTTCGGCTGATCGTCGCCGGCGCGAGGCGCAAAGACAGTCCGCACTGTCAGCTTGGAAGCGCGACACGAGGACGGCTCTGGGCAGAAATCTCCGGCCTGTTGGTGGCCGGTAGTGACTGCTGTTGACCGACACGATCACCACGCGATCGATCCGCATGGATGGTCGTCAGCTCCCCGGTCCCACGGCACCGGCGCTGTCACGGCGGGTTCGGGTGTCGGTCTCGTCGGGCGTTCACCGTGGCTAGGAAGACCCAGAAGGCGATGATGAAGAGAATCCAGCTCGCGAAGGCCGAGAGTATTCCGCTGACTAATTTCTTCGAGCCGTCTGCTAGCTCGTAGCCGAGGATGAAGCCACCGACGGTCATCATCAGCAAGACCGCTGTGGCCGTCGTCAGGAACCGCCGTTTTCCACGTGGCGTCAGTTTGCGATCGCCAAGTCGCGGGGGGTCCTTATCCATCTCGGGAGACTATCTCCGATGATCTAGCTCGTCTCGTCGTCGCTAGCAGCGCGCGAGCGGTCGGCACCCGGCGCCTTGAACAGACAGAGGCCAATTCCGCAGTGGGGTCTCTTCGACAGGTCTCTTCGACAGGCCTTCACGGAGTCGCCCTTGCCGGCTTGACGCTTCCGCGGATCGCGGCAGAGATCCGTACGTTGCGCACTGCGATCGTCTCCGTGATTGACCGCGGCGGCAATTCGACATTCGAAATGCGCGACCCGCTGATTGAGAGGACCGCGCAGTCAACTGGGCTCTTCGATCTTGGCCGGGCAAGGCCCGGATTCCGGCAGGTTGAGCGCGCCTGAGCTGAGGAGCCCGTGACCTCTTGAAGTCTGACTGTTGCGACGCAGCAGACCAGAGAGGCCACGGGCTTGAGTAACGGTACGACGGTGTTGTTCGGGCTGCCCGGAGTTCGGGTGGCGCGTGTCGAGCAGGACGGGTTCGGCGCCCGGGTGGTGCACATCGAGACGGTGCCGGGAACGTCGGCGTCGGGGTGCCCAGGGTGCGGGGTGGTGTCCACCTCGGCCAAGGAGTATCCGACGACGTCGCCGCAGGATGTGCCGTATGGCGAAAGGGGAATCTCGGTTGTCTGGCACAAGACCCGGTGGCGCTGCAAGGAGCGCAGCTGCGTGCGTGGCTCGTTCACCGAGGCGATCGATGAGGTCCCGTCCGGGCGGCGCACGACCGGGCGGTTGCGCCGCGCGATCGGCGCGGCAGTCGGGGACGCGTGTCGCAGCGTGGCCGAGGTCAGCACCTCGTTCGGGGTGTCGTGGCCGACGGCGCATGCCGCCTTCGTCGAACACGCCGACGCTTTGCTCACCACGCCGCAACCCACGACGATGCTGGGCATCGACGAGACCCGCCGTGGCAAGCCCCGCTGGGTCCGTGACAGCGTCGAGGAACCGTGGCGACGCATCGACCCCTACGACACCGGCTTCGTCGACCTGGCCGGCGATCAAGGGCTGCTGGGGCAACGCGAGGGGCGGACCAGCAAGACGGTGGTGGACTGGCTACGCGAGCAGACACCGGAGTTCCGGGACGCGATCGAGTTCGTCGCGATCGACCCGACCGCCGTCTACGCCGCCGCGGTCCGCACCGAGGGGCTGCTACCCAACGCCCGCCTCGTCGTGGATCACTTCCATCTGGTCAAGCTCGCCAACGACTGCGTGACCAAGGTCCGGCGCCGCACGATCTGGGAGCAGAAAGGCCGCCGCGGCCGGGCTGTCGACCCGGCCTGGGCCAACCGGCGTCGGCTGCTGACCGCCAAACAGCGTCTGCGCCCGAACGCGTTCGCCGCGATGTGGAACTCGCTGATCGATGCCGACCAGTCCGGGCAGATCCTCACCGCCTGGATCGCGAAGGAGGAGCTACGCACGCTGCTCGCGCTCGCCCGCACCGCAGCACCGCGGGACGTGATCGCCGCGCAACTCTATGTCTTCTACAGCTGGTGCGCCTCGACGACGATCGACGAACTGCACACGCTGGCCACCACGATCGAGACGTGGTGGCCCGAGATCGAAGCATTCATCCAGACCGGCATCACCAACGCCAAGACCGAGGGCTTGAACCGGCTGGTGAAACAGGTCAAACGCTCCGGCTGCGGGTTCCGCAACATCGCCAACCAACACCGCCGAGTACGGTTCCACTGCACCCGCACCGCGCGGGCAGCAACAGCAGCACCAAGATCATTGCCCGCTCAAAATTGAAGAGCCGAATTGCTCGCGCAAGTGGACGGCCTTGAATACGTCGACGGTCCGGTCACGATGATGAATCTTCGAGTGGATCGCACACGGCCTCCGGCGAGCCAGGTGCCCAGTCCTGTCCCAAGCCGTCCAACAGTCGTCGGCGGCGATGGACAACCGATCGGCATGCTGGTGCTCTGGCTCGACGACCACGGATACATCGATTGCTTGGAATACGCATGGATGACCGACGAAATGCCTTCGGCTCTTCCCGAGCCAGGTGACCTCGCAGTCGATTGATTCGCAGAGCTGTCTCGGCAGCGCCGAGGTACTCAATTCGGCAGATCCGTAAAGACTTCTGGCTTCCCAAGTCCGTAGCGCAACTGTCAAGCACCAGGTGAGGCAACGTGTCAAGCATCAGCTCAGCCAAGATAGGGGAGCGGGAACGTCAGCGGCCGGCTGTCCACGACTAGCCCGCCCTGTCCGGCGCGCGCGGTTAGACGATTCTCGCCACGGGCGTCCTTCCACGTGCAATGGCTCGTGAAATGAAGTAGCGATCGGCCGAGACGGCGTAGTAGCTGCAGATCCAAGTGAGCGGGGCACTTTGACGGTACGGAAGATGCTGATCTAGGCCCGGACCGGTCTTTCAAGGCGGTAGCACGGGTTCGAATCCCGTTGGGGGCACGGCAGTACCTAAAGACACCACCAAGTACGTCTAGGCCCCGTAGCTCAGCTGGTTAGAGCGCCGCCCTGTCACGGCGGAGGTCGCCGGTTCAAGTCCGATCGGGGTCGCAAACAGACTTTCGTGCAAGCGTTCGTGCATCCAATGGCTGCCGCTTGCGATCATGCCTCCGGGTCTTTCCTTCTCCAGGCACCGCGCGCCTCACCGGCCGCTTGAGTGCTTCTTGTTGATTTCCGTCGCGGGCTGACCTGATCGACATTTGGCATCAAATCATCGCCACCACCACGACAGATCGCGAATCAAGCACAAAGTCATCGGGGACAACAGATCGCGTACCTCGGGAGAACCGCTCGGGTTGGGCGTGGAGCCACGTCAAGACACGAGATTCCCTCAGCTTGCTCGGGGCGCGGCCGAATAGGACCTCGAAGCTCTGAGTAGGAGAGACCGGATGACGAGCGGGCGGCGATCGTGGCGGGGCAACCGCGCGTGCGGGCCAGCGGCGGATCTTGCACCGACTGGTCCCGTGTATATCCGACGCGGGCGAGGCCGGCATGCCAGCTGCTGATGCCGCCTTGTCCCAGGCCCTGCTCGAAGCCATGAGCGAGGCCGTCTACGTTGTGGACAACGACCGGATGATCACCTACTGGAACCCCGCCGCCGAACGACTGACCGGGTTCAGCGCCGCCGAGGTGATCGGGCGCCACTGCCGCGACGGCATCCTCAATCACGTCGATGAGGCCGGCCAGCTGATGTGCCGGGCGAGCTGCCCGCTGCTGGGAACGATCAGCGACGGACAGCCCCGCACGGTGTCGCTGTTCTTGCACCATCGCGACGGCCACCGGGTCCCAGTGGCAATATCTGCCGCCGCCCTGCGAGACCCTAACGGTCAAGTGCGCGGTGCGGTTGAAGTGTTCCACGACAACACTGACGTTCGCCGCATTGCCGATGAGCTCGACGCCGCCCGCGCGGCCGCGCTGACCGACCCACTCACCGGTCTGGGTAACCGCCGGATGCTGAGTCGGTCGCTACAGCGCAATCTCTCCGAATTCAGCCGGTACGGACGCCTGTTCGCGGTGCTGTTCGCCGACATCGATCACTTCAAGAAAGTCAACGACCGCCACGGCCACAGCGTGGGAGACCAGGTGCTCCAGCTCGTCGCGGCCACCATGCGCGACTGCCTGCGCCCCACCGACACCGTCGGACGCTGGGGTGGCGAAGAGTTCCTGATCGTCGCGCCTATCACCGTTCCCGACGAGGCCCTCGCGCTGGCCGAGAGAGTCCGCAACCTGGTCGCCAGCGGATGGATCGATCTCGACAGCATCCAGGTAAGCGTCACGCTCAGCATCGGCGTCGCCGTCACCGATGGCACAGAATCAGCCACCACGCTAATCGACCGCGCCGACACAGCAATGATCACCGCCAAGACCGCCGGCAGAAACCGCACAGCACTCGGCTGACATATCGCAGCCCGATCAGCCTGCCGCCCCGTCCTACCGCGGGGATGTTCGGTGACGCTCATCGGGACCGACCGCGTGGGACCGTGCGGGTCGGGGGTTGGGCGCTGCTCCTCTCGGCTGATTCTGCTTGGCGTAACCGTGCTTCTTGTTCGGGGTCGAATGCTTGCCCGCAGGCGAGGCAGATCGTCTCGGCGCTGAACCAGCCCCAGCGGTTCTCGCGCGCGCGGCGCTGATGAAGGCAGTGTTGCGGCCGGGGTTGCGGGGTGGCGGGCGGTTGCGGAGCTGTCACGGAGCCACCGCGTCGGCCCGCCCGGATGGTGTGGCCGTGGCGCAGGTAATCCGGACCGTGGTCCAGATGATCCGGCCGCGGCTCGCCTCGCAGTCGAGTTGCTCGCGAAGGCCGGATGCGTGCAGATCTACGGTGGGCGCGAGGACGACGGCGCATCGCTGTTCGAGCTGGCGGACGAGTTGTGACCACTCGCTTCGTGATTGGGGTGGCGCGCCCAGGCCTACAAGGGTCGGTTCGTCCGGTGACGGACAGGGTGTGAGCAGCATCGGTTGCCGCGCGCTCTGCACGTGGGCTTCAGAGTCCTGCGACGGTACGGGAGTGAGGCGCATGGGGGGTTCGGCGTAGGACCAGCCGCGGCTGACGAGGTGTTCCAGTTGAGAGCCGAGATCGCCGAGTCCGGGCCGGCCGCTGAGCAGTATCGCGGGCAGGTAGCCGGGCGCTGCCGCTGTGGCATCGTCGAGGTGTTTGGCGGTGATCAGGCAGGCAAGGATGCGCGTCATCGATCAGGTGTCCGATCTCGGGTTGTCGGCGATCTGGCAGCGGTCATCGAGTCGGAAGTCGATCCATGCCAGAAGCTGACGGACGGTGTGGACCTCGCCGACAGATCGGGCTGCGTGAAGCCGGCACACGGCCTGAGCGAGCGCACCGTCGATCTCGGCCGCCGGCTCGGATGTGACCAGCATGTCCAGCCTGTCGAACACGAGCAGACCCATGGTCGGCTACTCTACCCGTGAGTTGAAGAGTTCTTCAATTTCTCAGCTTGTGGTTTCAGGTGTGGAGGTTGTGGGTGTCGGTACCGCTGTATCAGGCCAAGGCGGAGTTCTTCCGGATGCTTGGGCATCCGGTTCGGATCCGCGTCCTGGAACTGCTGATCGAGAGGCCGCGCCCGGTGCGTGATCTGCTGACGGCCATCGACATTGAGGCGTCGAGCCTGTCACAGCAGCTAAGTGTGCTTCGGCGCTCGGGAATCGTCACCGCGACCCGGACGGGTAACACGGTCGTCTATGCGCTTGCCGGTGGTGATGTGGCCGATTTGATGCGCGCAGCCCGGCGGATCTTGACCGAGTTGCTGGCAGGGCAGAACCAATTGCTCGCGGAGTTGCAGGAAGCTGAGCAGGCCACGTGAGCGGCGCGCGCCGCGGCGACTCCGTTGCCGTTCAACGCGGCAAGGCCGATCGAGACCGCGTCATCAGCATCGGTCTTGCGGCCATGGCCCTGCGAGTAGACCCGAACCCGGGCGGCGAGCTTGGCCGGCACGTCGAGCACCAGTTCGCCGTCAGCGACAAGGCGCCGGGAGAGCAACCGCCCCGCGCCGTGGCATCCTTCAACCGCCCAGCGACGTTGCTGCCACCGGTCACCGAACCTACGCAACTCGCCGTAGCCGGCCGCCGTGTTGGCGAACCTCTGACTGGCGAGCACTGTCTTCGTAGCCGGATCCAGAACAGCTGCAGTGTTGCTCGCCTTGCGCGGATCCACGCTGATCATCACGCCGTCGTCCACGACATCGCCTCCTCGCTTGAACCGACAGAAACCTTGGCGAGGAGGGCAATGCAACTACCGGCACAGCAAACCTGTCTTGAGCCACAACCTCACCGGGAGGACCCGGTCGGGCCGCAGGCCGTTCCTGAGCCAGACAACGGCAGCCGATTCGCGAGCGAGCCCACCGAGTCCAACGCTTAAGGATCTCAACCCTCAGACTCCCGACCTAGAGCTAAACAAGTCGCCGAATCTGTGATGCGCATGGAAAGCCCCGAAGCTACCGAACGATTCTGTGTGTCATCCTGCATGCACCGCCAGTCGACCTTATCGACGGAGAGTTGCTCAGGTGCTGACCGGTTTCCAGGTGCAGGTCTGGTTGCGTCCTCCGGTTTTGGCTTGGTACAGGGCCTGGTCGGCTCGGGCGACCGATTCCTCCACCGGTAGTTGGGGATCGAGCAGGGTGAGGCCGAAGGATGCTGTCACCCGCAGCACGCGCCCCTCACTCACCTCGATCGATGCCGCGGCGAGCCCTTCGCGAAGGCGTTCGATCATGTCGTGACCTTTGTCCAGCTCGGTGCCCGGGGCGCAGAGCAGGAACTCTTCGCCGCCGTAGCGGAACAACTCGTCGTAGGGGCGGAGGTGGTTGATCACGTACCGCACGGTGTGGGTCAGGACGAGGTCGCCGGCCTGGTGGCCGTATTCGTCGTTGATGTTCTTGAACAGGTCGAGATCCATCATCGTGATCGTGCACGAGTGCAGTTCCCGCTTGACGATCTCCTGCTGGGCTCGCAGTTTGGCGAGCAGCCCGGTCCGGCTGGCCGCCCCGGTCAGGGGATCGAGGTTCGCGATCGCGTCGTCGAGCTCATTTCGCAGATCGATCATCTCTGCCCGCATCCGGGTCACCGCATTGGCGAAGCTGTCATAGTCGCGCACCGGGATCGGCTCGTTCGCCCGCGACGTGATGAGCATGTGCGCTCCGAGTCGGTGGAGCTGTTCGTGCTCCGGGGCGATGGCGATGAATCCTGGATGCTGACTCAGATTCGGGTCATGCTGGGCGTAGTACCACTGCCCAAACGGGCAGCGGCGATGAGGATTGTCCGACAGGTCGCGCTCGTCCGGCTGTAACCGGCAGATGAGCGAGCTGTACACACTGCTGACCCACTGCTCATGCCGATACATGGCTTGATCCAACGCGGCGATCACCGCAGCCATCTCGTCTCTAGGCATCAAGCTGCTGAACGGCATGACGTCCTCTCGAGAACACGCGGCAGCTGGACTCGGCAAGACGGAGCCTAACCCGGGCCGGATTGCCATCGCGCCATCCACGCCAATGGGCCCGCGCGCGCAGAGGTATTCATACGCGCGCAAGCCCAGTCACGCTCCGCGACGAAGCCAGCCGTCTCCGGGCTGCGTTGATGACCAACTTAGCCGACTAGCGGAAAGTCCAAATCCCAACTGCGAGCCGGTCCCGGCCATGGCGAGCGCGGCGGGAAGGACAAGATCGTCATCCTTGGGGATTTGGATGACGCTCATCTCGTCAATCGTTAGGCCATGCGCACATCGGCAGAATCGCGCCTGCAGCGGCAGATCCGGACGTTCGACGGGGCGCTCCTGGAAGGCGATGATGCAGGTGTGCGTTATCAAGGCCACTTGCCTTTTGAGGGCGAGATCATCTGGTTGACATCGGAGCAGGGCGGTCGAGCCTCTGGCCCACCGCTGACACCGCGGGAGCAGGACTACGCGGCCACCGCGTTCGTTACGCCGCACACCGTTCAGGGCGGGCTTGCGTCGTTCGTGGTGCGGGTCGAGGACCGCACGGCCTGGCGTCTTCCCGGGCCTTCGCGGGCTGGTTGCTGGTGGACAGCACGGGTAATCAGGCGGTTGCTCCGGATTCCGTGATCGTCATAATCGAAGGACCGCGACCGGTTACCTTCCTCCGCGTCGATTATGTCCGTGCCGACCCGCTACCAGCCGCGCTCCGCAACCTGGACCTCACGTCACTCATCGGGTGCACGGAGAACGGCGCCCGGCGGCGAGTCGAGACCGCAGGCGGAGTGTTTCTGCCCTATGAGGGCGACAACGCGACGTTCAATCTGGACTTCGTGGAAACCCGCGTCACGGCCCGGGTCGACGCCGGGACAGTCGTCCAGGTGTGCGGGTTTGGCTGACGGAAAGACCACTCGATACGCGGTCGATCCGGATTCCAATCACGATCATTCCAAACGCACGACCATCGGCTACTTGTTCACTTTCTCTAGGCCGCGCCCGGCAGGGTTGGGTCTAGGCGCCCGGCTCGTCGCTCTCATTTCGGCTGCCCACGCTGGTCGCGTGGCTCTCATTTGGCCTGCGTCGCCGACAGCGGGCGTCGCCTGTGGGCGGAAGAGGCTCAAGAGGCGTTTGTGCTGCCTGAAGTAGCGGTGCCCTCCCGGCTCGAACATCCCTATTGGTAGGGATGGGTGCAGTCGTCATCGGAATAGACCCGCACAAGCGGCCGGCCACGATCGAAGTGATGGCGGCGAGGAGACGATCCTCGGTGGTGGCCGCTACGCGACCGATGCCGCCGGATACCAGGCGATGCTCGCCGACGGCAGGCGATTCGCTTAACAGCCCTCGATCGTCCTGGAACGGCACCGCCCCGATCGACGCATCCTCCGGCGCTGGGACCAGGTCGCGGGCGAACAGGCCTTCCACCTTTGGCTCGGCCCATCGGCCGAGAACGCCGAGTGGTTCACGACAGAGCTCTCCCCCATCGCCGGGCCCGAGTTCACCCGATGCCACCACATACGACCCCCGCGCGTTCCCTTACGGCTTAACCATCCGGCAGCGGGAGACACTCGAACTGCCAACCAGACGCGCAGCACGTTGTGGTCTTCCTTCACGCCGACGATGCCACGTCGCACGCCATGGAACGGCTCCGCGGCCAGCCCGACGGCACGCTCCGCGCTGTGACCTGACGGGATTCCGCATACGCGGAAGGCCGGCGTACAACCGCGACTGCCTGCCCGGCGCCGGGTTCGCGTACCCCACCCGTGCCGCCTCCCACCTCGCTGGGGCAGACGAGACCGCCACGATCATCGAGCAAGCCGACCTCAGCGACCACCTGGTGCATGAGACCCTCACGAGCTGCGGGTTCGCTCCCACTCACGCTCACCCGAGCGGTCGGCGGCATCAACCCCACGGCATCACCTCGGACATAACATCCGAGAACAGGTTCACTTGCCGCGCAGGCTGGATGCTCCGAGCGACGGGCTCCATCAGCCCAGCACGGCCTCATCGACTCGGCGACGGGTCACCGCACTCGTAGCACATAGTGTCATCAGCCGCGTCCAACATCTCTGTCGGCTGACGAGCTGAGCAGCACCGCATCCGACTCTCGCGGCAAAGGTGCCCCACAAGCTGTCCGGCGAGCGCGGCCTGCTCCAGGCTGTCATCGAGCCTCGGTAGGCTGGTCGGACGAGCAGCCCTCGTAGCTCAGGGGATAGAGCGCCGGACTCCTAAGCCGGGCGTCGCAGGTTCGAATCCTGCCGGGGGCACCTCGATGTTTGCTGGCCTGTAGAGCTTCCGGTTATCGCGTCGTGTCGTCGTGGAACGGTTCGTGGAACGTGACTCGGTCCCCTGCCATCGTCACCTGGTACGGGATACGGGAGCAGTTGGCTCGTCCGACACTCTCGTGTGCGCAGCCGACTGCGGCGCGCCGGCATCCACACGGTCACGTTCCTGACGCCACCCTAGCCCGGATCGTTCGCGCGACCCTGGTTGATGATGTCGGCGACCGTGTTGGGGTCGCTGATCGGTGATTGTGCCGTGGGGGTGTGGCTGTTGCCCGAGGTGGCTCGGGTTTCTCCGGTTCCACGCGCCGGGTGCGCTGGTTGTCGGGACGGGTTGGTGGCGTTCAGCCGGGCGCAGGCAGGCCCTGCAAGGTCTTGATCATCTGGGCGAGCATTCCGGTCCAGGGTGCGTGCGCTGACAGGTGCAGGCATCGGGTGCGGCCGTGCTGCGCGAGGCGGCCGGCGATGCTGAACAGTCGTAGCCGTAGGCGTTTCGGTTCCCAGCGGCGAGCGTCGTGACCGGCTAGGTGGCTGGTGTTTTTCGCCGTGTGGCGGTCCATGGTGTCGTTGATCGTTCCGGGAGAATGTTCCTATGAGGCAGGGGCTTGGTTGTCGGGTTGAGCGGTGACGTTGGGGCGGGCGCCGAGGCAGGCGGATTTGTTTGGGTCTACGGCCGGGTTCTGTGAGGGGCGGGTCGCGCCGGAGTCGATCTATGGGTTGCTGCATCGGGAGTGTCATCGGCTGTTCCCGGATGAGATGTTCGCGGATTTGTTCACTGATGTGGGCCGGCGTTCGGTGCCGCCGATGATCGTGGCGGTGGTGATGGTGTTGCAGCGCATCGAAGGGTGCAGCGACCGGGAGGCGGTCGAGCGGTTCTGCTTCGATGCGCGGTGGAAGTATGCGGCGGGCGGGCTGGATTTCGACTATCCGGGCTTCGTGCACACGGTGTTGGTGGACATGCGCGCCCGGCTGGCTGCCTCGCAGGCTCCGAACCGGATCTTCGAGGTGGTGCTGGAGGTGGCCAAGGCGGCCGGGCTGGTGGGCCGGCGGCGGGTGTTGGACTCGACAGCGTTGTATGACGCGGTGGCCACGATGGACACCGTCACCCTGGTCCGCTCGGCGATCCGGGGGCTGCTCAAGGTCGCGGGCGGCGAACTGGGCGAGCAGTTGCGGGCGGTGCTGGCCCGCGATGACGACTATGCGGGCGCGGGCAAGCCGGTGTGTGACTACGACGACGCGGCCGCCCGGGCCGGGCTGGTCGACGCGCTGGCCACAGACGGCATGGCGCTGCTCGCGGTGCTGGACGGGCGCGAGCTGTCCGAGGCGCTGGCCCAGGCCGCGGCGTTGCTGGGCACCGTGCTGGGCCAGGACCTCGACCGTGACGAGACCGGGGTGTTCCGCATCGCGCGGCGGGTCGCGAAAGACCGGGTGATCTCCACCGTGGACCCCGACACTCGGCACGGGCACAAGAGCGCGGCACGCGGCTTCGACGGCTACAAGGGACATGTCGGCCTCGACCCCGATTCGGAGATCATCACCGCCACCACGGTCACCGCGGGTAACGCCGGGGACGCCAGCGCCGCGAAGGACCTGATCACCGACCTGCTCGACGACTCCACCGAGAACACCGCTGTCGAGGGCGACTCCACCGAGGACGTCGGTGATCGGGGCGAGGCCAGCACAGCGGATCGGGCGAGTGTCTACGGCGACAACGCCTACGGCACCGGGCAATTACACGCACGGCTGGAACGGGCCGGGATCGAGTCAAAATGCAAGACCCAGCAGCCGGTCGCCGCCGGCGGCATGTTGTCCAAGGACCGCTTCACCATCGATCTCGATCAGGACACGGTGCGCTGTCCCGCCGGGCGCACCGCACCGATCCGGCGCAGCAGCAACGGGGCCGGCGCCGCCAGCTTCTGGCCGTACTGCACCCACTGCCCGCTGCGCCAGCAGTGCACCACCGCCCCCGACGGACGCACCATCACCGTCGGGATCCACGAGAAACACCTCGCCGCAGCGCGGGCCCGACAACGCGACCCGGACTGGATCACCGACTACCGGGCCACCCGACCCAAGGTCGAACGCAAGATCGCCCACCTGATGCGCCGCCGCCACGGCGGACGCCGCGCCCGCGTCCGAGGCACCACCAAGATCGCCGCCGACTTCGCCCTGCTCGCCGCCGCCGTCAACCTCGCACGCCTCGCAGCGCTGGCCGTGACCAGCGGCCCCGGACCAGGATGGGCCACCGCGACCCGATGAACCGCACAGGACGCTGAAAGCCTCACCCTGCAGGCGAAACGCTCACCAGGACGCCACCCTCGCACGGCAAGTGGCAGCCACCGCTCAACGCCCAACTGCGAAATGGGCGCGCATCGCAGCAGCGATCACCACCGCTGCAGCATCAACCGCCGCCCACGGACAGCCGTTTGACACCGCCCACCTAGGGACAGCATCTGCATCCAGGCGGTGAGTTCGACTGCGAGCGCGACGATGGCGCACCAGATCTCGTTCTGGGCGAAGTCGTGCAGCGGCAGGTTGGTCAATCCGGTGTCTTTCGCGACGCGGATGCGGTCCTCGCAGCGAGCGCGGCGGCGGTGGCGCAACTCCAGGTCGGCGAGTTCACCGCCACGCGGTCACCCGTGAAAGCGGCGGGCTAGAGGCGGAGATGAGCGAGCACCTCGGCTATGACAAGCACGACCGGGCAGCGGCCCGGGGCGATGGGCCACGATTTGCGGTCGGTGTCGAGTTGGACCCGCTCGCCGGCGCCGGTTTCGCCGAGCCTGCGGTTGCCGGTGTCGGTCTTTGCGGTCTTTCCGCGGTAGACGATGAGGGCGCAGTCGCGGCCCTCGTGGCGCGCGGTGAGGTGCCGGTAGAGGGTGGGGCGGGACACGTGGAAGGTCTGTGCGATCGCTTCGACGGTGTGGGTGCCGTCGTCGTACATCTTCTGGGCCTGGTCAAGCTGCCGCTGGGTGAGTTTGGGTCGGCGGCCGCCGACGCGGCCGCCGACGCGGCCGCGGGCACGGGCGGCGGCAGGGCCATCGTTGGTGGTTGCGACGATGAGTTCGCGTTGCAGTTCGGCCAGCACGCTCGGCATGCCGAACATGGGGCGGCCCTCCATGATGGAGGTGTCGATGCCCTGCTCGACCACGTGTAGTTCGATCCCGGCGGCGCGCAGGTCGGCGCCGAGGTTGATCAGATGCTGGACCGAGCGTGACAGTCGATCCAGCCGGGTGATCTTCAACGTGTCGCCGGAGTTCAGGAGTGACAGCACTCGGTCGAGCTCGGGCCGGGATGCCTTGGCGCCGCTGGCGGTGTCGCCGAAGATGTTCCCGGCCGCCACGCCGGCGCGCTGCAGGGCGTCGATCTGGTGATCGGGATTCTGGTCGGCGGCGGAGACGCCCCGGCGATCCACCCGTACACCCCGGCGCAGTACACCCGGCGCCGTTCCGGCACGCCTACTGCGGGGGGGACACGGTCGGAGTGCTAACCGTTTCGAGGGCGATGACCTGTTCCAGAGCGCGCCGCAGCATGGTGACCTGGTCCCTGCCGAGAAGCCGAGACCATTGCTGCTCGACGTCCGCGAGGATCCGGGCGGCTGCGCCCTGAGCGGTCCTGCCTTGGTCGGTGAGTCGGATGATCTTCGCGCGGCGGTCGGCCTTGTCGGTGATCCGCTCGAGGTAGCCGTGATCTTCTAGTTCGCCGACAAGTTCGCTGATCGCCTGCTTGGTGAGCCCGGAGCGTTCGGCGAGCGTGGTCAGCCGCGTGCCTTCGGCGTCGATGTATCGGAAGACCGAGCCGTGGGCGAACCGGATCCCCTCGAACCCTTCGTCGGCCAGCTGCTGGTGAAGTCCCTCGAGCGCAATGCCCCTGGCCTGCGTGAGCAGGGTGGGGAGTGGCAGCTTCGGCTCGTCTTGCCGCTCCGGCGTTCCTGAACGCGTCGTCATCGTCGTGCGTTCCTCCTCCCAGGCGAGTTCGTCAGGCCGCTTGACAGTACCAACCAACATGGTAAGGTCGCCTGACTGTCAGGGTGCTTGACTAATTTTGAGAGGACGACAGTGCTCAACATTGCCGAACGGCGCGAGCAGTTCGCGGCGATGTTCACGCGGCCCCTGCCTGCGGATCTCGGCGTGTCGGCGACGACTCTCGGCGGGCGGTCGGCGCTGGAGCTGCGGACCGCGACGCCCGGCACGGCGGGCGAGGACGTGCTGCTGTATCTGCACGGCGGTGGGTTCGTGGTCGGGTCGGCGCGTGCCACCGCCCACCTCCCCGCCGCGCTGCTGCGCCACCTGGACGGCCGGGCGGTCTCGCTCGACTACCGGCTCGCGCCCGAGCACGCGTTTCCGGCCGCGCCTGATGACTGCCTGGCGGCGTACCGCGAGCTGCTGGACTCTGGTGTCGAACCGCGGCGGCTGGTGATCGCGGGCGACTCGGCCGGTGCCGCGCTGGCCGTCGTCACCATGATGCGCGCCCGGGACGCGGGCCTGCCGATGCCGGCAGCGGCGGTCCTGTTCTCGCCGGCGGTCGATCTAACCCTCAGCGGCGCGAGCATGCGGTCCAAGGACGGGGTGGACCCGTTCTTCGCTCCGGCCGATCTCGAGTGGCTCTTCGATCGGTACCTCGCCGGCGGCGACGGTGCGGCACCGGAGGCGAGCCCGGTCTTCGCCGATCTCACCGGGCTGCCGCCCCTGCTGATCCAGGTCGGCTCGAGCGAGCTCCTGCTGGACGACGCCGTACGGCTCGCCGGACGTGCCGGGGCCGACGAGGTCGAGGTGACGTTGGAGGTGGCTCCGCGTCAACCACACGTGTTCCAGCTCGACGCCGAATCGGCCGAGGCGGCAGCGGCGCTGGAGCGTGCCGGCCGGTTCCTGGCCACCCGGCTCCGCGGCGAGAAGGAGGAAGCATGAACCGGCTGGCCGATCAGGTGACGGGGCCGGTACTTGCGCCCCGCGACGAGGGGTACGACGAGGAACGCGCCGGTTGGCAGACCGCCCGCCGGCATCGACCCGACCTGGTGGTGGGCGCCGCCGGGCCCGCCGACGTGCAGGCGGCGGTGACGTACGCGAGCGGCCGCGGGCTCCCGGTGGCGGTGCAGGGCACCGGGCACGCCTCGGCCGCCGTCGCCGCCGAGGGCGGAGTGCTGATCACCACCGCGCGGATGAGCGCCGTCCGGGTGGACGCCGATGCCGGCACCGCGTGGGTGGCCGCGGGAACGCGCTGGGATCAGGTGATCCGCGAGGCGGCACCGGCCGGGCTGGCACCCCTGTCCGGCTCGGCCCCGCACGTGGGCGCGGTCTCCTACACCCTCGGCGGCGGCCTGGCCCTGCTGTCCCGAAGCTTCGGCTACGCCGCCGACCACGTGCGCGGGCTCGACGTCGTCACGGCGGACGGCCGCCTGCGGCACGTCACCCAGGACTGCGAGCCGGACCTGTTCTGGGCTCTGCGCGGCGGCCGGGACAACTTCGGCGTGGTGACCGCAATGGAGATCGATCTGATGCCGGTCACCACGGTGTACGGCGGAGCACTGGTCTTCCCCGTTGAGAAGGCCGCCGATGTGTTCGGCACCTACCTGCAATGGGCCGCCACCGTGCCGGAGGCGATGAACTCCTCGATCGCGCTGATCTGCCCTGCCGGACGTTCCAGCGATCCCGGAGCCGTTGCGCGGCCGTCACACCATCCATATCCGCATCGCCTGCGCCGCCGGCGATCCCGGAGCCGGCGAGCGCCTGGTGGCGCCGCTGCGGGCCATCGGCCCGCTGAGCGACACCCTCGGCGAGCTGGCCTACACCGAAGCCGGGTCGATCTACAACGACCCCGTCGCACCGGGCGCGGTCGAGTCGGGCACGGCCATGCTCGGCGAACTCGACGCCACCGCCGTGCAAGCCATCCTCGACCTGGCCGGACCCCACGCGCCGGTGCCGCACATCGTCGAACTGCGCCACCTCGGCGGCAGGCTCGCCCACCCGCCCGCCGTGGACAACGCCGTCGGCAACCGCGACGCGCGATACCTGCTCAACGTGGTGTCCCGGCTGGAACGCGCCGACATCACCCAGATCCAGCCGGCGCACGCGCGCATGTTCGAGGCGATCGCGCCATGGAGCACCGGCGGCCAGTTCCTCAACTTCATGAACGGCGAGAACGCCGCCACCCAGGTGCGCTCCGCCTACAGCGCCACGGACTACCGCCGGCTGACCGGCCTCAAAGCCGTCTACGACCCGGAGAACATCTTCCGCCTCAACCACAACATCCCGCCCGCCCGAGGGCCAATCCAGGATTAAGGGGACAACTCATGCTCAGCACCATCGCCACCGTGCTCGCCGGACTGATCGGCGCGGGCGTCATCTTCATGGGCACCAGCTTCTTCTGGGCACCGCAGGCCGCGGTCGGCTTCGGGATCCCCGACACGCCGACCGAGGGCCGGACCTTCCACGCCTGGCTAGCCGTCAAGGGCGTGCGCGACATCGCCTCAGGGCTCTTCATCCTGATCGTGCTGGTCGGCGGGACAACCCACCTGCTGGGCTGGTTCATGCTGGCCGCCAGCGCCATACCCGTCGGCGACGCGGTGATCGTGCTGCGCAGCAACGGGCCCAAGGCGGCCGTCTACGGCATCCACGGCGCTACTGCAGTGGTGATGCTGGCGATCAGCGCGCTCCTGCTCATCGCGTAACCACTCATCAAGCCGCCTTGGCCGGGTATTCGGTCCGCAGACGGAACGGTGAGGTCCAGGCGCCGCGGGCAGCCACCGCTGCCCGCGCGCCGACCGCGTTTCTCCGCAGCCTTGCCGCGGCACGCGACACAAACCAGGCAACGCGCTAACCAACCCAGGTCGATCGTCGAACGAATCTGGGCGACCCGGAGTGCCGCCAAGGTACGGCGGAAACCGGCAATGGGATCACCCGCGTGGACTCCGCCGGGCAGTGTCAGATGGGGACCTGAACCCGACCGAGTACGACAGGCGCTGGGAGACGAGCCAGTTCAGGAACTCGTGCGTGCACCCGGCACCGTCGGCGCGGATCAGGATCTTGCGGCCGGGTCGGGTGCCGCTCTTGTGTCCGGGCAGCTGCGTCAGCGCCGCGCGCACCACGGCAATGTGATCGGCTGCGGTGTTTGAGCCGGCGTTTCCCTTCCGCAGCAGGCACAGACCGGACTCCAGGGCGGTGTAGCCAAGCCCCTGCTGGTAGTAGAGCGCCAGCACCAGCGGGAGTCCGGCCATCGCCGGGAAGAAGGCAAGCGCGAGCACCACGCCGGCGGTGTAGGACGACGACGCCACCCCTTCAGGTCCACTGGACTTCGGCCCCTCGCAAGAGCGGCCGACGGCGTAGCGCCCCCGTGTCAGCGGTTGGTGCCGGATCTGGTGCCCGGGTGCTGCGCGGGCCGAACGCGTGCGCCATCGCGCTACGGCCGGGGGTAAGGGGCGCCGAGCGCGTAACCACTCGCTGGCGACGCCACACCGCTGGCCGCGAACACTGCTTGCCACCGAGATCGACTTTGCAACGTTAGCGTGCCGCACGCCTCGCGGCGTGTCAGTGCGTTCTCGGCCGACTCCCAATTCTCTGAGTACGTATGAATGGGTGGGAACTCGTTGACCCCGCTCGATAACCGTCGTTCTGTATCCGCTGACGCTCGACTGCGCCTGGCTCAGATGAATCTGATCGGGACCCATGCGTGGGCTCGTTTGGCCGCGATTGGCTCGATGAGTGTCACCCGGTCTGCGGGCTGGACATCATGAACCGCTGGAGCGGCGTTTCGGTCCTGGCTTGGGTGCTCGTGCGGGATGAGTTCGAGCTGGTGGAGGTGTGGTCTGCTGGTGGTTTGCGGAGTCTGTGGGATCTGGTGAGCGCTGACCGCGTGGGCCATCGAGCGGGCGCTGCCCCAGAGCAGGGCTGCGAGTGGCAGTTCGACAAGGACGGCAGTGGCGAGACTGAACCACCATCCATGAGTGCCCCAAGACAGCACGACGTCGAACCAGGCGTCGCAGGCGAATAGCGTCCCAGTTATCAGTGCGGCAGGAATCGCAAGTTGGCGCGAGCGGTACACGGCCCATAGCGTGACGCCGAGGGCTGCGACCTCCGCGGTGTCGAAGCCGATCCAAAGCAGCCTCCACTGCCTGGTCGTGTCAGCCGTCGGCAGGCTGACACCCAGGATGACGATCCAGACCAGCAGCCCGGCCACCACCACGCTGAGAAGACGCGTGAGGGCTCTGACACACCCGGTGATGTCTTTCTGCGATGTCGTGTGGCGCCTGTTCGACGGGAGGTATCGACGGGCCGGGCGGAGGGCTAGCGTCATGGCCGGCTCCTGCGGACGACGTCGATCTGTCTGTGGATTTGCTGGTGGATCTGCCGCGCTAGGCCGAGGTGGCGATGCTTCGGCGGGCGAGCAGGGTGAGCCCGCTGGCGAGTGCGAGAGCGGCCAGCACTGTCGCCGCGCCGTAGCCGGCCCGTAGCGCTGGGTCGAAGCCGTGAGCGCTGCGTCCGGCGAAGACGGAGGCGACCACCGCGAGCCCGACCGCTCCGCCGAGCTGCTGCATGGTCTGCAGCAGGCCGGAGGCCGATCCGGTGTGCTCCGGTTCGACGCCGTTGAGGGCGAGGACCGTGATCGGCATGAAGCTCGCGCCCATGCCCAGGCCCATCAGCAGTAGTGACGGGAAGACGCCAGCGGCGTAGCTGGTGGAGGCGTCTATGCCGAGCAGCAGGCCCATCGCGATGAACACGCTCGCGGTACCGGCGGCGATCAGCGGGGCCGGCCCGATCCGCGCGACCAGGCGGGGTGCCAGGCGCGACATGGTGAACACGCCCAGTGGAACGGGCAGGAATGCCACGCCGGATCGAAGTGGGCTGTAGCCGAACTGGTGGGCCAGCAGTTGCACGGTGAGGAAGAAGGTCGCGAGCATGCCGCCGTAGACGGCGGCCATCGCGACCAACCCCGCGATCCGCTGCCGGCTGCGCAGCAGCGCCGGCCGCAGTAGCGGGTGTGGGTGCCGACGCTCGGTGAGGGCCAGCACCACCAGCAGGGCGGCTCCGAGGACGAAGCCGGCGATGGTGCGCGCGCTGCCCCAGCCGTGTTCGGGTGCGTTGATGACGGTCCACACGATGGATACCGCAGCGGCGGTGGCGGAGCCCGCGCCGACGAAATCGAATCGACCGTGGCGCCGCGCTGTCTCGTTGACCAGCCCGGGGACGAGGAACAGGACGGCCAGGCCGATCGGCACGTTGACGAACATCGTCCATCGCCAGGACACCAGATCAGTGAGGATGCCGCCGAGCATCAAGCCGAGCGCCGCTCCTCCCGAGGAGATGACGGCGAATGCTGCCAGGGCACGGTTGCGGGCGGCCTCGTTCGGCGCGTTGGTGGCGATCAGGGCCAGCACGGATGGCGCCGACAGCGCGGCACCGACGCCCTGCAGCGCCCGCGAGGTGACCAGTTCCCACGGCGCATGGGCGAACCCGCCGGCGAAGGAGGCGAGCGTGAACAGGCCCAGGCCGGTCATGAACACCCGGCGTCGGCCGAGCACGTCTCCCAGGCGGCCACCGAGCAACAAGAGGCCACCGAACGCGAGGCTGTAGGCATTGAGGACCCACGACAGCGAGGCGGAGCCGAAACGCAGGTCCGTGGCGATGTGCGGCAGCGCGACGTTCACGATCGTCGCGTCCAGCACGAGCATGAGTTGACCGACGAGCACGACCCACATACCGATCGCCGGGTTGCGGCGTGCGGACCCCGTTGGAGCGGGTCGGGTTTGCAGCATTGCAGACATCTGGGTGAAGTCCTGTTCTGGCCTGCGTGCGTTTGGCCGAAGGCCGACGTAAACTGATCTGGAGAGGTTCTCCGTTTCCACGCACGACGATACGGAGACAGTCTCCGCTTAGCAAGTGCGTTTATGAATTCAGGAGGCCGACGGTGCGGGCGGACGCGGCGCGCAATCGCGACAAGATCGTCGAGGCTGCTCGGGTGGCGTTCCGCACGCGCGGCTACGACACCCCACTGGACGACATCGCCAAGGCCGCGGGCGTTGGGGCGGGAACCCTGTACCGCCATTTCCCCACCCGCGAATCTTTGGTCGATGCGGTGATGCAGGCCTGGGTCGAGCGGGTCAACGACGCCGTCGGCAAGGTTCTCGCCGAGGGCGGCACGTCGCGCGAACTCCTGCTGCGCTGGTTCGAGCAATACGTCGAGCTGATCTCGCTACACAAGGGCGGACCGGCCAAGATCACGCTGGCGATGGAGGACGACACCTCGCCGATGCGGACCAAGTGTCAGACCCTCCGGGCCGCCAACGCCCAGATCATCGAGCAGCTCGGAGACGATCTTCGGCCCGGCGTCGACTCACTCCAGTTCGCCCGACTCGTCGGCGGAATCGCCAGTGTCGTTGACCAGGGCAACCTGCCCGCCGCATCCGTCGGGCCGATGCTCGAGGTCGTCGTCGACGGCCTGCTCGTCTAACTCATCACTCGCCTGCCCTCACGCAACCCCGAGCCTTCATCGCACCCGGATGACCCCACCCCGCTGATCCTTCGCGCATCGGGGTGACAGCCACACAAGATGGCACACGCCGACGCGGCCGAGAAGGCGCGCGAGCCTGTCGCCACCATCTCTGCCAGCCCCATGGTCCCGCCGCGCTTCGAGCCGTAGGTCACCAGAACCGACATGGCGCACCTCCTTGCCTCTTTGGCCAGCGTATTGCCGCGGGTTGGAGCGCGCCCAGGGTCCATCGTCATCGACGTGACCACCTCCGAGACACCGATCGACCGCACGCTCCCCCAGCGCCCACGGTGGCTGGCGGAGTGTTCGAGCGGGCTCAGCATTCGGGTCGGGCCGCGGTGACAACATTGTGGCCCGCGCGCTTCGGCGGGATCTTCAGGTCGACCACGAGTACGAGGTCTGCGGCAAGCACCTGATGACGGACCTGTTCCCAAGCCGTCCTTACCTCGGATGCGGGCAGCGGTCGTTTGGAGCCCCAGGTGCTCTGCTTGCTCGCCGGATTCATCAACCCCGGAAGTTCGATGGCTGGGCGAGCGAATCGTAAGTCGTCATTGTCGGCCGGGACGGCGGGCACGAAGCTGTACATACCATTCACCGGCCGGTCGAAGGTGGCGCCGCGGTAGACCCAGAATTCGGGAGTTCTGGCGCGCGGCAGCGACGCATCGTGGTCGTTTTACCCGTTTCATGGTGCCAGGTTTGATCCCGCGGCGGCGCCACGCGGAACTCGAGCTCGAATCCTTTCGGTGCCCAAGGGCACCAGAGATGCCACTGTGACTGTGGAGTTGTCACTGGTGCGAACGCGAGCCGCCGGCGACTGGGATCGCGTCGGTTTACACGGAGACGCAGCGCCGACTCGGGCGCGCGCGGCTCAGTAACAGTCGGAATTTGCACGCGTCACGCGTCACGCGTCACGGATCGGCGGTAGTGACAGTCCAGCGACTGCTCCTGTGATCACCGTCGAGGCCTGCCGGCAAACCTGCTCGCAAGTCCCGGCCCGGACCATCGGCTCGGCAAGTCAGCGGGCCGTAGACAGCAGGTAGATAGCGGCTCCGATCACGCGGCACCGTCGTGACGTCTTCATACAGTGTCTGCTGGCGTCATGATCACGCCTGACCCGACGAGGCGGCGCAGCGCGGCACGTGTTTCGGCGTCGGCTGAATAGATGACCGTGCCGACCATGCCTCGGGTGAGGAGAACCTTGTACACGTTGCGCACGAGCGCATCGAATTGCCGGTCCGAGACGGTGTTCCGGTTCCTGAAGTCGGGGTCACGATTGGCAGCGCGGTTGCTCACGAAGCGTCCGTCTCGCCACACGAGGTCTGGGCCGATGATCACGCCGTTCCAGTCGTACTCGAAACCCTGCGCTGTGTAGACGCAGCCGACCTGGCCGATGCCGGCCGGGTCGCTGGCCCACAGCGCGGCCGGTGGAGCACCGCCGATGCGTCGGTCGCCTTTGAGATTCCACGGCCGGGCCCAATCGCCGATCACAACATCGGCCACAAGGGATCCGTCGGGTCGCGGGTCGCTCCATTGCCAGCAGTACCCGGCGGACATCCGAGCGGTGTAGCCGTCTGCTTCCTTTGTCCGGAGCAGCTGCTCCATCTCGAGAGGCGAGTCAGCCTGGACGAGTTCGAATCGCTCGTCGCCACCCCATGGCTCAGGTTCGTCCTCGAAGATGCCGAGGAGTTGTTCGACCCATCGAACGTAGGCCGCGCTGCCACCGCACCGAAACTGCTCGGGAAGGTCAACCCGGTGGACACGAAGGCCGCTCGCCTCTGCGAACGACTCGATGGAGTCCACGGCACCCATCTCGCCGGGACGCACGATCTGATTCTGATCCAGCAGGAAGACAGGAACGCGCGCCGCGCTCATCAACTCGTCGATCTGCAGGCGGCCCGTTCGGTATTTCGCCGACGTGTAGCGGTTGACGGATGTCTCGCGGATGCGGTGTGCCTCGTCCAGGATCAACACCTCGATCCCGTTCTGCTCGGCGTCCATGAATTGGTTGAAGTACTTGAACAGTTTCTGGACGCGCGGGGAGCGGGTTCCCGCGACTTTGCGCAGCGTCTGAGTGAAAGATCGTGACCCGGTCGCGTGCAGCACGGTTCGGCCTTGGCGAGCCAACTCGCCAAGCAGGGAAAGCGCGATCACGCTCTTGCCGCTGCCCGGTCCGCCGGACACGATGATGACGGCCTTGTGGTCGGCGCGCTGCGCCCGAGCCACTTCGTGCATCACCAGGTCAACCGCCAACTGCTGGTTGCCTTGGAGAGTGAACTGCTCGCGGTGCTGGATCTCTGCAGCAGCAACGGCGAGCAGTTGGCGCGACGGTGCGACCGCGGAGCGCAGCAGTTCATCCGCATACGGGGCGCCGGGCACGTCGGGGTCGAGCCGGCTGCGCAGGAACTCATGGAATCGTGCTCGATCTGCTCCTATGAATAGTTGGCCGTGAAGATCGGGCCGGAAGTGGAAGAGGTCTGCGACCGCTTCTCGACTCGTTGCGTTGTGCAGATAGGCCGCACCGGCGACGGAGTCTTCATCACCGCGCACAGTTCGGGCGAAGTCGATGATGTGCGTGCAGTAGTTTCTGACTTGACGCACCGGGTGAGACTTCGGCCCGCCGGGCTGACCGTCGACCTCAACGAGATTCGGGTCGTCCTCCCACTGGTGGGCAGACGTCCACTGCTTGAGTTCGACGACCACATAGGACGGCAATTGGGTGCCCGGGTGGACGCCGGCAAGGACGACATCAGCGCGCTGCGAGGTCAGCGGCAGCTGATACTCGACGAGCACCTCGACGTCATTTAATCCGGCGTCGATCAAATCTTGCGCCAATACTGGAAGGCTTCGCTTCCACGACCGGACCTCGGCAGGCGCGGACCGCCGGCCGGCCTGATAGAGGATCTGCTCGAACAATCGTTCCGCCACTGAATCCGTCGCCGCAGCCTGCGCAAGCGCGGCAGCGGTATAGCGAAGCGTCAACGGGAGTCCCCAGGCAGCACGAATCGATTCGTGCGGGTGGGGGCACATCCAAGGCGCTCAAGCGCAGGATCACGCCAAAACGCCAGCCCGTCGGGCCGCAGGCCCGATGCTAACCAGTGAGCCCTCGCTCGTCATGACATGCTCGCTGCGTGTCGGACCTCGCAGCCCTGCGTGACGCGTTCCGCTCCTTCGTCGACGAACGCGACTGGAATCAATTCCACGACCCCAAGTCGCTGATCCTCGCACTGGTCGGCGAAGTAGGTGAGTTGGCCGAGCTCTTCCAATGGCTTCCTAGCGATCAAGCCGCTGCTCTGGCGCGCCGGGATCCGCTGCACACTCGCGCGGCTGAGGAGATGGCCGACATACTCATCTACCTGGTCGGACTCGCCAGCGCCCTCAACATCGACCTCGCCGACGCCGCTAAGCAGAAACTCTCCGCCGCAGCACGACGCTTCCCGGCCGCCGAACACGCCGGAGTCGCTCCGGACAAGGCCAGCTCGCAACCGCCACGGCCCGACTGATCGGAGGGAACGCCGGACTGTCCCCTTGACGGAGGTTGGACTGGCCGAATGATCAAAACGGCACCTTGCGGCCCGGCCGGATTGAGGGCTTCACGGCGGAGGGGCTGTAGGCCAGCTATCGGTGCTGCGTCCGTGGTGCCGAGCGGGAGGTCGCCGTACCGCTCGACCAAATCGGCCATGCGCGCGTAGTCGGCAGACGCCAGCTCTACGTGCACGAGGTCACCATTGGCCATGCCGTGCAGGAACATCGGCACGACGTGGGCGCCGGCTTCTCGACCCAGCAGGTAGCCGACCTCGGTGACAACCGGGGCGGGTACGAGCACGGCCAGGTTGGCCCTCGATCGCGTCAAGGTAGTCGCCGAACGTCCTCGCGCGCAGTTCGACCCCGCCGGAGAGCTCGTGCAGCTTGGCCCGCGCCTCGGGCAGCGCTCCTCGGTGAGGGGCGCGAACGACAACCCGCAGTTGCCCACGATCTCGGTCGTCGTGAAAGACGGTCCCGCCGCGCAGCACCACGTCGTACATCGATGACCTCTCCTCTGGGTGCGTTGTCAGGCTGGCGGCCCCACCCCAGGCGCTGGGCGGCGCGGCTCAGGCGATGAATCCGCCACTGCAGACGAGGGTGTGGCCGCTGATGTAGTCGGACTCGGGGACGCACAGCAAGTAGACAGCGCCGGCCGCTTCCTGCAGGGAACCAGCGCGGCCGAGTGCGGTCATGCGCTCCATGGCCGCCAGGACGTCGGGGTTGATGCCCACCTTGATCTGTCTGCCCTGGACCTCGATGGTCCGGTCGCTGTCGGCAGCGACCTCGCTGATCCGGGTCTTGATCAGCCCGAAGGCGACGGTGTTCACAGTGACGTTGTAGCGGCCCCACTCCTTGGCCAGTGTCTTGCTCAGGCCGGTGACTCCCGCCTTGGCGGCGGCGTAGTTGGCCTGGCCCGCGTTGCCGCCGAGACCGGCCAAGGAGGAGATGTTCACGACCTTGCGGCACGGGACCGGATCACCAGCTTCCCGAGCGCCCTTCACCGCGGCTGAGATGATCGGCTGGGCCGCCCGGAGGATGCGGAATGGCGCCTTGAGATGCACGTCCAGGATCGCGTCCCACTGCTCGTCCGTCATCTTCTGGATGACCGTGTCCCAGGTGTAGCCGGCGTTGTTGACGATGATGTCCAGCCCGCCGAACGAGCGCACCGCGGTCTGCACGTACCGCTCCGCGAAGCCGTCCTCGGTGACACTGCCGATACACGAGACGGCCTCGCCGCCGGCGGCCCCGATGGCGGCCACGGTCTCCTCCGCCGGCCCCTCGTCGAGGTCGTTGACCACTACGGACGCGCCGTCGCAGGCGAGTTTGAGCGCGATCTCGGCACCGATGCCGCGCCCGGATCCGGAGACGATGGCAACCTTGCCGTCAAGCTTTCCCACGTCGACAGGCCTTTCGGGTTCTGTTCGATCCAGTTTCGCCGGCGGTCGGCTTTCGGGCCGACTGATCGATCACTCGCCGGCGACCGACTGGCGGTTCACACCGATAGCCTCGATCTGCGCTTCGATGTCGGGCGGAGTCGCGGGGTACAGGGCGCGCAGACCCTCGCTGAGGGCGTACGAGGCTGCCGAGCCGTGGGTCTGCCCCGGGTACACGCGCGAGGTCAGCTCCAGTGACGGATAGTTGCGCAGTCGCAGCAGTTGCGTCATGCGGGCCATCGACCCGACGACATCGGCTGCGGCGATGTACGGATCGACGAGCTCAGCCTCACCTGCGGCGAAGAAGACCTTCGCCGCCAGGTCGTCGTGGCTCTCGGCGTACTCCGCCTCCAGCGTGAACAGCAGGTCCTCACATCCGCTGAGCGGAGGGCTGTCGGCCAGGTACCGTCCGAAGGCCTCTGGGCGGGAGAGCAGGGAGTAGGCCACGAAGTGACCGCCGGCGGAGAAGCCCACCAGGCCGTGGTCGTCGTCGAACCTGAACTCGGCTGCCAGTTGCGGGCGCAACTCGTCGACCAGGAACGACAACAGGGCGTCTGCGCCGCCGCCCGCCTCCAGGATGTCGTCGGACAGGACCGCTGCCATCTGCGCGCCGCCGGGGCCCGCGTTGATCCATCTCGGTCTCGAGTAGAAGTCGTGCGTTCGCCGCAGATTGAACTCGGCGAGGTCGAGATCGTCAGGAGCGCCGACTCCGATCAGGATGAGCTCGGGCAGCTCCTGAACCAGGCCGAGCGAGTTCATCAGGCCGACGACGAGCGCGAAGCCGAGAGATGCGTCCGTCACCCACAACACGGGGTAGGTGCGGTCGGAATGGTCGTACGACGGGGGCAGCGCTATGTGCACGTCGTGCGGCCACGGCACGCCGGTTCCCTGGATCGACCGGGTGGGCAGTACCTGATACGTGTGCCGTGGCAAGCTCACAGCTACCTCCTCTGGTGCAAGGGATCTTCCTCGCACGTGCGGTTGAGATTGTCGTGCGGGATGACCTCGTGGTCCCACGCAAACGATTCCGGTTCTGGTGTCAGTCTTCGGTCCAGATAGCGGGGTGACGATCCTGCCAGGACGTGGTCTGTTCGAGCTGGGCCGCCAGCGCCACGAGCCGGTCGTCCTCGAAACGACGACCGACCAGTTGCACGCCGATCGGCAGGCCGGTGACGGACTGCCCGTACGGGAGGCTCACAGCCGGTTGGCCACTGAGGTTGTAGGCCGGGGTGAACGCCGACCAGGCAGCGATCCGGCGGTAGGACTCCACTGGGTCATCGTCGGCCTTCAGCCAGTCCAGCGGTGTGGGCAGGTCGGTGGTCGTCGGCGTCAGGAGCGCGTCGTACGGCTCGAGCGCGAGCAGGATCTGGCTCGCGGCAGCGACGTGCATCCGGTACGCCTGCTCCACCTCAACCCCGGACACCTGCTCGCCCATCTTGACCAGCCACTTCGACAACGGCCGCAGCCTGTCCTGGAGCTCGGCCGGGATGAGCGCGTCGGTGACCACCTTCGCCGAGACGCCCATGAGGGTGAGGAGTTGATCGGTCATCGCCTCGAACACAGGCCCGTCGGGCGGCTCGATGTCGACGATCTCGTGGCCGAGGTCGGCCAGGGCCTTGCTCGCCTGCTCCCACACGGCCAGGCACTCGGGATTCACCGGGCCGCCATCGCCCGGTCGCGCAGTCCGCGCGATGCGCAGCCGCTCCGGGGGGCGGCGCAACGCGGCCAGGTACGACCCGCGGGGCAACGGCCGGTTGTGCGGATCTCCCGGATTGCGCGCGGTGATGATCTCGAGGAAGTTCGCGGCATCCGTCATCGTCCGGGCCAGCGGGCCCTCGGAGACGTACGAGCTCCAGGTCAGGCTCGGCCCGGTCGACATCAGCCCGCGGCTGGACTTGAAACCGATCAGGCCGCAGGTCGCGGCGGGTGTCCGGATCGACCCGCCACCGTCGCTGCCGTGGGCGATGGGAAGCAGACCACCGGCCACCGCCGCCGCGGCTCCACCACTCGAGCCCGCCGCCGAACGCGTCTCGTCCCACGGCGTACATGCATCGGGCGCCAGATCGTTGGCGGTGTAACAGGTCAGGCCGAACTCGGGCACGTTCGTCTTCCCGACCGAGATCAGTCCGGCGGCCTTGATCAGGCCAACGGCATGGGCGTCGACGTTCGGCACGAAGTCGGACAGCCCGGCCGAGCCCAGCGTCGTACGGACGCCCGCCGTCAGGTGAAGGTCCTTGATGGCCGTCGGAACGCCGAACAGGGCCGGGAGCTCCCGGGGGTCCTCCGCATGCTGAACCTGAGCCGTCGCTCGCTCGGCGGCTTCGAGCGCCGTCTCCGGAGTCAGCGTGATGAAGGCCCCGAGCCGACGGTCGTGCCGGTCGATCCGCTCCAGACAATGCCGCATCAGCTCGAGCGGGCTGATCTCCTTGGCCTTGATCAGCTCCGCTTGCTCTGTCGCGGTGAGATCGTGGATGAGGCTCATTGATTCTCCGAGGTGATACGCCGGACGGCAGGTCAGGCCGGGAGAGGTGGACGCAGGAGTGATCCGGAAGATCGGATAGCGGCCGACGAGGCGCTCGAACTCCTCCAGAGGCGCACGCCGGTCGACCGGGAAATGGGGGCGAGCCCCGGGCGCCACCTCCAGGTAGCGGCGAAGGATCGCGGCGCGGCGGTCGGAGAAGTCCTCGACCAGGCGCACCTCCTCGCGACGTCCGTAACGGAGCACCGCCTGCCCGTCGGCCGCGCGGGCGTTGAGCACCCAGTTCGTCTTCTCCCCGAGCATGGCCACCAGGTAGCGCTCACTCTCGTAGTCGGCGATGGCGACCGGGAAGGAGATGATCCGTGCCCGACTTGCGCCCACGGACCTCGAGGGTTGCCGATCCCTTCGGCATGAGGCCCGCAGCGGCGATCGTGGCCCACAACCGGTTCTCGATTCGGGCCCATCGCCGTGGGCGGCCGCCGCGGTACTGCCAGCGCTTGAAGGCCTTGATGGCCTGAATCAGCATGACACCAACCTTTGCTTGTTTCGCATCGATTACGTTGACCGGCCAGGTGGACAACTCTCCCGGCAGCCCTCTCGGGCGACCAGAGCCGGGCTGCGCCGTCGGGCGGCGGGGTTCGGTGCGTCTGCCCCAACAGCTCGGACGGCGCGCTCGTCGCCCACTGGCTCGCGACTCCTCCCGGCTGCATTGCCATCTAAGGTCACAGTTCGCCAGTGCCGCATCGTCCAGATGGACGAACGACGCCTAGCCGTTTCATCGAATCGCACGATGCAGGGGCGCAGCGGCCGTGGCAATCTACCGAGCCAGTGATCACTGAGCTCCAGATCACAGTGTCTATCAGAGCCGACGCGTCCTCGAAGCTGCGGCTCGACCACCTGCCACGATCAGCGCGCGGAACGAAAGCGTTACGTCACGTTCGAGGGTCATCGCCCCGCATCTTCACAACGAACGAAAGCCGGTCACGCAGGCGGGTGGGTGGGTGATCAAGCTGCACACTCCGCGCGCCAAGCGCATGGGTGGATTCCTGAACGAGGTCACGGCCGTGATCATCCCGGCCGTGCCCGACCATCTCGCCAGCCGGGTCGATCCCGCGGAGTAGGAGCGTCCGATGAGCGTCGCAGCCGAAACCCCTACCTGACAGCGTCCGTATCCAGGTACGGACCTGGGTCGGGCTTGCCGCCCTCGTCATCATCTTCTTCGCCTATACCACCCTGGAAGTCTGGATCTCTCCAGCTCTTCCCGTGATCCAGAAGCAGCTCCACGCCTCGAACTCCTCCATCGCCTTGGTGTTCACGGCCATGCTGGTCTGCGCGGCCGTCTCGACCACGCTCGCCGGGCGGTTGGGGGATGTCTACGGACTCCGCCCCGTCCTGCTGGCCGTGCTCGCCATCCTGTCCGCGGGCATCGCACTGGCCGCCGTCGCCACCTCGATACAGATGCTCGCGGTCGGGCAGGCCATGCAGGGCATCGGGATGGGATCGGTACCGCTGTCAGTGGCGATCCTGCGCAGCATGTTCCCGCCCTCCCGTGTCACCGTGGCCGTCGGGGTCTTCGTCGGCGCGAGCGCGATCGGTAGCGTCCTGGGCTTCGTCCTGCCCGGCTACGTCCTGGACGCGTCTGTCCTACCGGTGGCTCTTCCTGCTTCCCGTTCGTGGCGATCTGTCCTGTCGACTTTCGTCGCCTGGATGTGTCTTCCGTCGACCCGCCAGAGGCGCGAGGCAGCGCGTCGACTGGCTCGGAGCCGTGGGGCTGTCGCTCGGCTTGACCGTGCTCCTGTTCGCGGTGATGCTTTCGCCCGTTTGGGGTTGGTTGTCCGGCAAGACTCTGGCCCTGTACGGGCTCGCGCTGGCCATTCTGTGCGCATGGGTGTTCCTCGAGGCACGCACACGCGAGCCGCTGATCGCGGTCGACCTGCTGCGGCAGAGAAGCGTCTGGGTGACCGGTCTCATCAGCCTCACCATCGGGTTCGGAACTCTTCGCCAGCATGACCCTGGTCCCCCTCCTCGCCGCCCTGCCCCGCGTCGACGGCATCGGCTTCGGCGCGAACACCACGCAGGTGGGCATGTCTGCTCCTGCCGCTCGGCGTGGCCGGAGTGCTGGTCGGCCCGCTCACCGGCTATCTGGATCGCAGCATCGGTTCCCGCGCCATCGTCCGCCTCGGGATGCTCACCCTCACCCTGGGCTTGTTCAGCCTGTGCTCCTGCACACGCAGAAGTGGCACGTGGTCCTCGCGGTCTCCCTGTCCGGGGTCGGGATCTACCTCGCGCTGACCGCCCTGATCAACCTGATCACCAACTCCGTCGAGGAGCAAGGACGTCGGGTTCGCCGCGGGGCTGCCGTTGACCGCCCGGAGCATCGGCGGAAGTCCTCGGTGCCCAGATCTGCGCCAGCGTCCTGGCCTCGAAGACGTCTCCACACCACGGGCATGCCGCTCGGGCTGGGCTTCACGCTCAGCTTCGGCATCGCCGCCGTCGTAGGTCTGTGCTCTCTTTGGCCCTGCCTCCGCTCAAAGGATTCGGCACGGTGGACCGCTGCGCCCGGCCGTTCGCCGCCAGGTGAGGCAGTCGCGGCGAATGTGCGTCGACCGACCGCATCGATCGCGCCCGGCACTGCCGCCCTCGCACCGGCGTGCGAGGCGACACCAGAGGCCCCAAGGCTTCCCGTTCGACGGAGGCATCCGCCGGATCGACAGAAGGTGGGAGGGCGTCGATCCAATGGCCTGATCCACTGCGGTCCAGGAGTGTCGTTCCGGACACAACTGATGTCCCCGAAAACCAGAGGACAGAAATGGAAATAACAAACAACTCGACTCGGCTCACGAGCCGGATGGGCGGACGCCGCTGGGAGTGACGCTGGCGGGGCTGGCGGAGCGTCTGCCGGACCGGCCGGCGATCACCCACGATGGCGTGAGCAGAACCTATCGAGAGTTGGAGGAACGAACGAACCGGCTGGCGCGCGCCTATGCGGAGCTCGGGGTCGGCCAGGACTCGTTCGTGACGATCGGGCTGCCGAACGGCATCGAGTTCTTCGAAGCCGTGCTGGCAACCTACAAGCTGGGCGCCACGCCCCAGCCGATCTCGTGGCGCCTTCCTGCGGCCGAACGCGCCGCGATCATCGAGCTGGCGAACCCCGCTCTACTTGTCGGGATCGAGGCAGCCGAAGCCGGGCAGCCCAGCTGTGCCGATGGGTTTCGAACCCGACCCGGCTCTGTCCTGTGAGCCGCTGGAACCGAAAGCCGCCTCTTCCTGGAAAGCGGTGACCTCCGGAGGAAGTACCGGCCGCCCCAAACTCATCGTCTCGACCGCACCGGCGATCTTCGAGGCCATTGCATTCCTGGGAAAGCTGTTCCAAATGCAGCAAGAACGGGGTCCAGCTCATTGCCGGGCCCCTGTATCACAATGCACCTTTCCTGACTGGCATCGTCGGACTTGTTGACCGGTAACCATCAAGTGGTCATGACCCGTTTCGAAGCGGAGACCTGCCTCGCCCTCATCGAACGGCATCAGGTGGACTGGGTGCACGTCGTACCGACGATGATGCACCGGATCTGGCGCCTGCCGGAGACCACTCGACGCGCCTACTCCCTGGCGTCGCTCCGAGTCTTGTTCCACGGGGCCGCACCGTGCCCGGTGTGGTTGAAGGAGGCATGGATCGACTGGCTGGGGCCGGATCGCGTGTGGGAGTTGTACGCCGGCACCGAAGGTCAGGCCGGCACCGCCATCACCGGCAAGGAGTGGCTCGATCACAAGGGCTCCGTGGGACGTGTCGCGCTGGGTGAGATGCGCATTCTGGGCCCCGACGGCGCCGAACTTCCTGCCGGGGAGACGGGCACCATCTGGATGCGGCGCGGCCCGGACGCTCCCCCCGAGTACCGCTATATCGGGGCCGAGGCCACATCGAGAGACGGCGGCTGGGAGTCCCTGGGTGATCTCGGGTACTTCGACAGCGACGGGTACCTCTACATCACCGACCGGGAAGGCGACATGGTCCTGGTCGGGGGCAGGAACGTCTACCCCGCCGAGGTGGAGTCGGCGCTCGAACAGCATCCCCTGGTCGCCTCGAGCTGTGTGGTCGGCGTCCCGCACGAGGATCTGGGGAACGTGCTCCACGCCATCGTCCAGGTGGACGCCCCCACGAGTGACGAGGAGTTGCTTGCGCACCTGCGTGAGCGACTCGTCAGCTACAAGCTGCCGCGGACGTTCGACCGCGTCACCGAGCCGCTGCGCGGCGACGACGGAAAAGTCAGGCGTTCGGCTTTGCGATCCGCTCGACTCGCCGCCATTTCCAGCACCGACGGAGCTGCCTCGTCAGCTCCGACCAACCCTTGACAGTCCCCTGCACGGAGGTCTCGATGTCCACGCAAGACGATACGGCTCGCACGGTGCGTGCAAGCTTCGAAGCGCACGGCCTACAGCCGACCCCCGAGGAGATGGCCACGTATGTCGCCATGGCTCCCATGCTCCGGCAGATGACCGAGCAGCTCCATGCCGTCGAGATCGAGGAGGGGCTGTGATGGACGCTTCCCCTGACGATCAGCGACGCAGCGGCACAGCTGCGTGCGGGCGCCCTCACCAGCGTCGAGCTCACGCAGAAGGCGATCGCGCAAGCCGACCGCGTCGACGAGCAGATCGGCGTCTACCTGTACCGCCGCGACGAGGAGGCACTCGCCGATGCCGAGCGGGCGGATGCCGACTTCGCGAACGGCGTCGATCTGGGCCCACTCCAGGGAATTCCGCTGGGCCTCAAGGACGTCTTCGCGACAAAAGACGCGCCGACTACCGCGCAGAGCCTGGCCTTCGACGGAAAGTGGACCGAAGGCGTCGACGCTTCCGTGGTGGCACGCCTTCGGGCCGCTGGCGCAGTCTTCACCGGCAAGAACACCACGATGGAGTTCGTCACCGGCTGCCCGGATCCCGACAAGCCGTTCCCGGTTCCGCGCAACCCGTGGGACACGCTCGAAGTGGGCGGGCGGCTCCAGCTCCGGAACGGCGAGCGGGATCGCGACCGGATGCTTCCTCGGCGGTGTCGGCACCGACACGGCCGGCAGCTGTCGCAACCCCGCCGCCATGTCCGGGATCACGCGGGCTCAAGCCGACATACGGGCGGGTGCCGAAGACGCTGACCGTCCCGCTGTCCTGGTCATTCGATCACGTCGGGCCGCTCGCACGCAGTGCTCGCGACTGTGCGCTGATGCTGCAGGTCATGGCCGGGTTCGATGCCGACGATCCGCGATCCGCGGACGTTCCCGTTCCCGACTACACCGCCGCCCTCGACGGTTCTCTCGAGGGACTGCACATCGGCGTCGAGCGGGACCACCACACGCGCGTCGACGGGGTGGACCCGGCCGCCGTCGAACGCTTCGAGGCGGCTGTCGAAGTTCTCGAAGCCGGGGGCGCAAAGGTCACCGAGATCTCGATCCCCTTCGTCGACGAGGTCAGGAGTGCCACCGCGGTCGCCTACTTCTCCGAGGCCTTTGCCTACCACCGCAGGAACCTGCAGCAGCGTTGGCTCGACTACGGCAAGGACGCTCGGCTGATCATCGGCTCCGCAGCGCTCTACTCAGCCGCTGACTACGTGCAGGCCGGTCGAGTGATCGCTGCCGCGCGGCGGCGGGCCGACGAGCTGTTCGACTCGATCGACCTGATCGTCACCCCCACTGTCGGCGGCGGCGCGCCCGATGTGGACGGGCTCAGTTTCCTCACACTGATGGCCCTGCCCATCTTCACCCCGATCTGGAACGCGCTGCGAAACCCGGTGATCAACGTCCCCATCGGCTTCACCGGGTCCGGGCTTCCCCTCGGGATGCAGCTCATCGGCCGGCACTGGGAAGAGTCGACCGTGCTGCGCGCCGCAGACGCGTATCAGCAAAGGACCGACTGGCATCTGCGTGTCCCGCCGATCGCCGGCTGACTGCTCGAACAAGGCCAGGGAGGCAGGCATGGGAAGAAAGACGTTCGTCGTCGGCGTCGGTATGACGAAGTTCGAGAAGCCGGGTCAGCCGCGACTGGGACTACCCCGACATGGTCAAGGAGGCTGGGAGCAAGGCGTTGGCCGACGCCGGGATTCCGTTCGAGAAGGTGCAGCAGGCGGTTAGCGGGATACTGCTACGGCGACTCGACCAGCGGGCAGCGCGGCATCTACGAGCTGGGCTGCACCGGGATCCCGGTCTACAACGTCAACAACAACTGCGCGACGGGCTCCACCGCGCTCTTTCTCGCCAAGCAGCTCGTCGAAGGTGGGATCGCCGACTGCGTACTGGCGGTCGGCTTCGAGAAGATGGAACCCGGCTCGCTCCAGATGAAGTTTCCAGACCGCGCCCAACCGATGCAGCGTTTCCTCGATGTCATGAAGCGAGGCGCGTGGCGTCTCCGCGGGCCCGGTGGCCCCACAGCTGTTCGCCAACGTCGGCCTCGAGCACATGGAGCGCTACGGCACGACCGCCGAGCAGTTCGCCAAGGTCGCCCTGAAGAACCACCAGCACTCGGTGAACAACCCGTACTCGCAGTTCCAGAACGACGTCACGCTCCAGGACGTGCTCTCGGCACGGAGGATCCACGAACCGCTGACCCTGTTGCAGTGCTCGCCGACGTCGGACGGAGCGGCCGCGGCCGTCGTCGCGAGCGAGGGTTTCGTCCGTGAGAACCACCTCGAGACGAATGCGGTCGAGATTCTCGCCCAAGCGATGGTGACCGACTTCCCGAGCACGTGGGAAGAGAAGAGCATGATCAAGTTGGTCGGGAGCGAGGTCTCGGCGGTCGCCGCCCGGCAAGTGTACGAGCAGTCCGGACTCGGCCCCGAGAACGTGGATGTGATCGAGCTGCACGATTGCTTCTCGACCAACGAGCTCGTCATGTACGAAGCCCTGGGCCTGTGCGAAGAAGGCCAGGGTGGCAAGCTGATCGACGAGGGCGCGACCGACTACGGCGGTACATGGGTCGTCAATCCGTCCGGTGGCCTCATCTCCAAGGGACACCCGCTGGGGGCAACCGGGCTCGCGCAGTGCGCCGAGCTGAACTGGCAACTCCGGGGCCTCGCCAGGAATCGGCAGGTGTCCGGCGCGAAAGTGGCGCTACAGCACAACATCGGACTCGGCGGCGCTTGCGTCGTGACGATGTACAGAAGAGCTGCCATCAACTGAGCCCGGGCCTGCGCGCAAACAGGAACAACGACCGTGCCGGAATGGTCCACCGAGACAAAGTTGCGTCCGCGCGACCTCGGTCGCTATTCACGCCTCCTCGTCCCACCGAGTGGCGCGCACGAATGCCCGAACGGCCTGGGCTGTCGCTCGCCACGGCCGCTAGCGATCACGTCATCACTGATGGCGTGGATGTCGCGGGTGGCGTTCCGGGAGGTTCGGGTGAACGAGGTTCAAGAGGTGCTGCGCTGCTGGCTTGCCGGTGACGGTCTGCGCGTCGTGGCCGAGCGAGCTGGGGTGGATCGCAAGACGGCGCGCCGGTATGTGGAGGCGGCGCAGGCTGTGGGTCTGGTCCGCGACGATGGCGAGCGCCATCTCTGTGACGAGTTGGTCGGGGCAGTGATCGCTGCGGTGCGCCCGGCAAGGCAGTCCGGCCACAGGTCACCTATTCCGGTCCGTTCGCCTGTCCGTTCAGGATGCGTATTCCTGGTCGACGTCTCGCACCGGGTCGAGATAGGCGCCGCTTCTCATCCGGACGACATGTGCCGCCGCGGCCGCACGGCTGTTGACGCCGAGGCGTTCGAAGCTGTTCTCCAGGTGCCGGCGGACCGTGCCTTCGGCAAGGCTCAGGTGTTTCGCGATCTGCCGATTGGTCAGGCCGTCGGCGACGAGATCGAGCAATTGCGACTGGCGGACGGTCAGTGGCGCGGTCCGCCTGAGGCGCAGCGCAAGGTCCAGTTCGGCCAGCGCGGGCCGGAGCAGAGTAAGCAGCAGTTGGTCTCGATCGTTGAAGTCCGGGCCGTCGACGCGCCACAGGATGATGCGATGGTCTATATCGCCCTCAGGCGGGAGGGGTACGAGGATTTCGTGCCGAACACCCTGCACGCGAAACAGTTCCGAGATAATGCCGGATCGGAATTCTCGCGGCGTATAGAAGTCTGTCGCGCGATGAACGCTGGTGAAATCACCTGTTCGCTGCGGATAACTGCACGCCAGCGAGGATCGGAAGGTTCGCCAGAACAACGCTTCAATGCCCTGCGAGTCGGTTTCGCTCTCAGGGCCGGAGAGGTCCCGCGCCTCGAAGATGATTTCTCGGATCGGATCCATCACCTGATAGGTGATGTCGTCGCACGGAACCAACTCCGCCAACGCCTGCAGCACCGACGAAGGTAGGGATTCGCCCGGTTGCGTCAGGTGATTCTTGTCCACCACCGCGCATAGCTCGCGCAGATCTGCGGCGCCGACGCTGAGGCGGTTCGTCACGGTTGCACCACCAGCCTTCCCCCGTATTTCGCTACAGGCTAGGCCGGCTCCGGGCGGGTCGCGATACGCAGAACGTCACATGGCGATATGGCAGGACGCAGGCGCATCGTCAATGAGTTCGATATTCCATCTCAACCTCCGGGGGATCAAATGGAGATCATCCGCTACGCGCGCGTCTTGTGCGGCAGCCTGCTACTCGCCGCGGCGACGCTTATCGCTTTCGGTCCGGCCGCATTCGCCCGGCCGGCGCCGCCCGCCGGAGGGCCGGGTGGCGTGGCGCCGAGTGCCCCGCCGGCACAAGTGCACGACCCGGCTCCGATCGTCGTCCACCACGGCTCGCCGGTGTGGACGTTCATCGTCGTGGCCGTCGCGGCGATCGCAGCGACGCTGGTCGCCCTGGGTGTGCTCGCCAAGGCCCGTCCAGCGCTGCGCCGACGCCCCGTGCACGCCTGACGCGGCAGCCATCAGAACGAGTGCGCCTGCTCGAGTCGGCCGGCGCTTATTTCGTGGTCAACCGCCCGCTCGTCATATGACGAGCGGGCGGCAACCGCAAGAGGTCTCCCAAGGACCCATCGTGCAATGACGGGACTAACTACGTCTCATTGTCCTCTGGATACTCATCGTGAGATGCCGCCGTCGGCCGGCGCGCTGCAGTAACGTCGCGGTGCCTGGCGAGAACTCGCAGCGCGAGATAGAGATCAACCAGTGTCGCGACCTCGCGGAGCGGCGCGCCTACGAGCGCCTCCACTCTTCCCAGCCGATATCGAACCGAATTCGGATGGATATGTAATGTCTCGGCTGTCTGGATGACATTCAAATCATTGTCGAGATAGGTCACGAGAGCCTCCAGGAGGCCTTGATTGGCCTCCAGGCGCGCGACAAGGGACCGCGACCGCCGCAAGAGCTGGTCTTGGGCACCTGTGCTCACGGCGACATCAGCAACAGAGAAGTCGTCGAATCGTTGGACGAGAACCGAGCCGAAGAGACTCTTGTGCAACGCCCCGTCGAGAGCCAACCGGGCATCCTCATACGAGTCCACGATCTGGGCCAGCGACGAAACGCCGCGACCGATACCCGCGCACATCGGGTATCCGCGCCCGGCGAGATTCGCCAGCCACTCTTCGAGGAGTGAGCAGGGAGCACGTTGCACCAAGAGCGCAACAGCCTGATCTGCGCGCGTGATGAGCGATGGACGCGACGAGTCCGCGGTCAGGATGCGTAGGTGCTGGATCACGGCCGTCACCTCGGACGCGTGGCGTTCCGCGTCCAGCTGGCCGCTCAGCCAGCCGTGGCCGGCAACGACGGCCACCCACGACGGCGCATGGGACTCAAAGCCGAATGGGGCCAAGCGTTCCCAGGAGACCGGGTTACGCTGCCGATTGCGCAGCAGTTGGTCCAGCATCTCCGCCCGGTGGACCTGATCCTCGGCCACAGCGCCGGCACGGGCCAGCTCAATGACGGCCAGTAGTTGCTCAGCGGTCTTGGTGAGCGGAACGGCCAGCTCCTCGGACGCTGCGTGCTCAAGTGTCGCCACGACAATCCACCGAATGGGTTGCTCCGATGGCGAGGTAGGCGAAGCCACGACGTGCCAGCGACCGGCCTCAAAGCGCTGAACGGATCGCGTGTCCTTGTTTATCGCCGTCCAGATCGCCACCGACGGGGCCTCGCCAGTTGAGGTGAGAACGCGTCCGTCCGGTCGATAGAGGATCACACTTCCACCGAGTACCCGACCGAGCTGTCTTATTAGCGATTCAGAAGGTCGGGCGCCGGATACAGCCTCGATCAGGCTGTTCTGCAGGTTGACCATCCGCCGGTACAGCGACAGGTTTGCGCGCGACAGTCTGTCTTCCACGGCTTCGGCGACGTCCCGCAAGGCGATCGACGCCGGCCAGGTCAAGACCGCCAGACGGTCCGCGGACCGGTCGAGGAACGGGTGCGGTAGCTCGCAGGCGGCCAACCCGATCGCCGCGACACCGTGCTTAACGGCGTCGGTCGTGAAAGCCGTCCAAGCCTTCGGCCGATCGTGGAACCTCTCGCAACTCGTGAGTACGAGCGCATCTCGGTCCGATTCGTCTAGCGATGCTCCGAGGGGCCGGACTCGCACTCCCGCGATTTCATTCGAGCGCAGGCTCGCATCCCCGCCGTCGCGAAGCTCGAGCTGAATGTGACCAAGACTCGTAATCTCCTCGAGCGTGAGCACGGCAACCTCGCCCCTCAGTGACAGCGCGCGCAGCCGTCGGCTGATGCTTGCGCGCCGTTCCCGATGCTATGAGCACGGCGCGACCACAAGTAGCCGGCGATCTCGCAGCGCACATCCGCTGGCATCTCCCTTCCCGGTCGATCCGCAAGGCTGAAGCGTCGGTCGTCCCCATCCGTACCGCAATCGAGATGCGGCAATCCGGGCGCTCGCCTTGGAGAACTATCCCTGGCGTGAGACATCCACTCAATTGTGCTCGCTGACAGATCATGCCCCTGCGCGTGGAGATGACACACCACGCGGTGTTTAGGAGACAAGCATTCCCACTCGACGGCCGCCTGCGATGGACTCCTCGCGGCCGTGCACAGCGAGCCACTCCGCAGAACGAGGAATGCTGTCGCTGAGCGGCCGCGAGACACGTTGCCGCCGCTCAGCGTGAGCGGGTCGCGTGCCCGTCGCTTGCACCTATCCACCGTGGTCCCACGTGTTCGCGCAGCGGCTCTGAAGCATTGCGCGGAATTGATGTGTGGACTCTGGGAGGAGCTCGCCGGTTCCCCAGTCGAGCAGAACGCCGTAGTGCCTGATGACGTCGTACACATCGAGTTCACCGTCGCGATAGAGGCGTGCGACCGCCTTCGGGTCCGCGCCCAACAGACCTCGGCGTTCTGCGCGCATGCGCCGCCGCGTCCGCTCGGTGTTGGGCACGTCGACCTCCAGCCCAGCGCCGTCCGCATCGTTGTTCTGTCGGAGAACCACTCCATAGTCGCGCTCTGCACGTCTCGTCGACACGTATCCGTCGAGAACATCCTCAAGCACCGCGGCGGCATCACGACGAAGCGGGTCGCCGTAGCCGCCACCTCCTGCCGAAGGCCGGACGAACGAATCCCCCGGCGTCACCGCCCGATTCGACAACATCGCGCCGAGGAAGGCAGGAGACCGCGAATCGGCGTTCAGCCATAACCCATGTGGAGAGCTAGGGAGCCCGCCCGCGAGACCTGAAATGATCGAACGTGACCTGTCGCAACAGTACGACATCACCGTCATCTCACAGTCAGTGAGCGTGGCACCTTTCTCGACGCCCAGGCCACCCCGGTACTCACCGGGTCCGCCCGAGTCAGTGACGAGCTCATAGGTGGTTGTGAGCACGGGGGCCATGCGCTCTTGGGCCTCGATCGACTGAATGGCATGGCCTGCGCCGAAGACGCTAGCTGTAGCCGAAGATCCGTCCTTGCCGTTGCGTCCTCCCCAACCGCCGGCCATCCAGTCATAGAACATGAATAGCGGATGGCCTCTTCGGCGAAGATCTCGGCCGCCGACGAGTAGGTACTCCAGATTAAACGAACCGGCAATCGCCCGCTCCGGGAGTAGAGCCGACCACAGCTGGAAGATTGCATTCACGATCTTCTCGTATGGGCCTGCGTAGAATCCCGTGACGGCCGTGGGCCACGCCGCATTCACCACACTCCCGGGCGGCCCCAATTCTACGTCGAACACACGATAGAAGCCCGAGTTCAATGGAACGTCAGGGAAGAAGCATTTCGTGCCTGCAACGATTCCGGAAAAGCTTGCCGAGAAAGTCGAATTAAGGAAGCTTCCAACTGCCGGTGCCGACTCACTGAGGTCGTACATCAATTGGTCGCCCATGATCGTCAGCTGCACCGATACAGGGACGAGTCCCTCGCCATGGTTTGGATCAAGGTCGAGATAGTCCTCGGTCTTCCACTGTCCATCTGGCAGGTGCGACACCCTCCGACGCACGATGCGTTCGACGTAATCCTGTACTTCATCGAACGCCGCCAGGACGGTCTCGATACCGTATCGCTCGATCAGCCTGCACACGTCCCGTTCGCACACGCGTGTTGCTTCTGCCTGCGCTCGAAGGTCGCCGAGAACATCGCCGGGAGAGCGCGTGTTGCTGGCGATGAGCTCACCCACGTCGGGAAGGAACGTCCCGCGATGCCAAAGCCGCACAGGCGGGATTCGCAGGCCCTCACCAAAATGTTCGCGCGCTGTGATGTCAAAGGAGCCCGGCACGCGGCCGCCGATGTCGGCCCAGTGCCCGTTGCACTGAGCAAGGCCGACGAGCGTGTGGTCGTAAAAGATTGGTCGTACGACGCGTACATCGTTGAAATGAGTACCCCCGACGTACGGATCATTCACAACGAAGACATCGCCCTCATTCAAGTCCCCTTCAAACGCCGCAAGCACTGCCTTGGCGGTGAAATGCAAGGTTCCGACATGAACTGCGACGTCCTCGCTGCCCTGAGCGACGGTGTCACCATTGCGATCGCATAACGCAGCAGAAAAATCTCGAGCATGAATGATGAACGAGTGGCAGGTACGCAGGAGTTGCTCGGCCATGAGGTCAACTGACGTACGGAACGCATTTCGAAGAACCTCGAAAGTAACCGGGTCCAACCGGGGGGTTTCGCGGCTGTTCGCGCGCTCGAGGCTGGTCATGGCCACCTCGGCTTGATAGTCACGCGAAGATTGCCCCACTCGTCGACCCGTGCGGCCGTGTCCGCCGGCAGCAAAGTCGTCGAGTCAAACGCTTCGATGATCGCCGGTCCAGTCAGGATGGTGTCGGCGGGCAGTGTCGACCGATCGAATACCGGGGTGCTCAACCATTCATCCGAACCGATGAATCGAACCCGTCGTTGTCCATTGGGCTGCGGTCGCCGCTTCGCAGACGGGTGCCGAGCCGGAACAAACTTGGGAACAACGCCAAAGGCTGCAACCCGCAGACGATATAGCTCGGCCGGCGCCGCAAGCTCGAACTTAAACTCGCGAAGATGCGTCTCATTGAACGTCGCAATAATTGGCTCTATCGACCTGATCGGGCCGGCCACGGGCACATCGAGTGATCGCCACTGACCGATGTACCTCATCGAGATGCTACGAGCTAGGCTTCTACTCTCGGGCGGGACACCATTCTTGGCCAACTGGATGTGTGCGCGATGCTCAAGCGATGCGAAGGCAATTTCGATGTCGTCTGGGTCTGCTTCTTCGGCCTCGCGAAGGTACATCTGCGAGTAGTCATGCCGCATATCGACTAACAGGCCGCCCAGCGCCGAGGTCACGCCAGGGTGCGGCGGAACGATGACGCATGGTATCGAAAGCTCGGACGCGAGCATTGCGGCGAACATGGGCCCGGCGCCCCCGAACGCCACGAGCGCGAAGTCACGTTGGTCGTACCCATGACCGAGCGTCATCATCCGTAACCCGTTAGCCATATTGGCGGACGAAACCTCGAGAACACACGCCGCGGCATCCTCGACGCTCATAGACAACGGCCGCGCGATGTATTCCTGTAAAGCACCCGTGGCAAGATGCTGGTTAAGCACCCTTGAACCCGCCGCGAGTTGCCCACCGAGCTGACCGAGCACGAGGTGCGCATCGGTATTCGTAGGCTGCGTGCCCCCAAATCCATAGCTGGCAGGCCCAGGAAATGCCCCCGCAGACTTTGGCCCGCTACGCAAGGAGCCGCCTTCATCGATCCATGCCACGGAACCGCCACCGGCCCCGACGGTTGTCACATCGACACTAGGCAAACAGATCGGATGGCCGAACTCGACGTACCACGCGTTCGTCGTCCGTAGCTGACCATGCGCGACAAGTGAGATGTCTGCGCTGGTCCCGCCGATGTCGAGGCCGATCGCATTCTCGTAGCCGCAGAGTTCAGCAACCGCCCGACAAGCGACAGCACCGGCGACGAGCCCGGACGCGGCGAGTCGTACTGCATGGCGCTCAGCATCTTCCGCGGTCATGACGCCGCCGCCGGAATGAAGCAGCAAGATCTGGCCACGGTAGCCGGACTTCTCGATGCTTTTGCTCATTCGCTCGAGATATCCGGCGACAACCGGAGCGAGCACAGCACTAGCCGTAGCGGTCGAGAATCGGTCGAACTCCAATATCTCTGGCAGTACCTCGCTAGATGTAATCACCCGGGCGTTTGGCAATGCTTCTCGCAGCATCGCCGCCATTCGCTGCTCATGCTCCGGATTGACGTACGAGTTGATAAAGCAAACCGCGATTGACCGATATCCGCGAGACCGTATCTGCTCGATAACCTCAGCTGCGTCGGACTCGTCCAATGGCCGCACCACCCAGCCCTCGGAGTCGATTCGCTCGGTCACTACAAACCGATCACGACGACGGATATACGGTGCGGAGGTGTCGGAGTAGACGTCCCACAAGTCCTCCTTCGTCGCGTTGCCGATCTCGATCACATCCCGGAACCCGCGGGTCGTGACCATCGCCGTCGCAGGAAGATCCCTAGTGAGTAAGGCATTGGTGGCAACGGTGGTTCCGTGTATCAGGACTGCGACGCGACTCAGGTCGATGGCCGCTGCATCGAGGCCACGCACGACTCCCCGGACCGGATCGTCGGGTGTCGTCGGGACCTTCGCGATTGCGACCCATCCACCCTCTGGTGCGAAACCAAATACATCGGTGAACGTTCCACCAACGTCAACGGCTACTCGACGTACCGCTCCGTCCTGGATCGCAAGATCAATAGCATTGTTCGACAATTGGGACCATCCCGGCGTATTCTGCCTTATGGTTTTGCCAATGATCATTTAGTTTGGATCAAGAGAAGTCTGACAATGGGCGAATAATACCGCGCCATATGCAATCTGGGTTCGCTACCCGACTACCTATTTTGCCAGCGGGCCGAACAGAAGATCCTCTGCCGAGCGGTGCTCCACCACAGCTGCACTGTTGTGACGGGTTGACGTCTGAGAATGTCAACCTCAGCTGGGCCCAGGAGGGCAACCTAAGCGGGACCCACCGGAGTCAAGGTGGTTCAGCGTCGGTTGGGTTGATCTAGCGATGCGAGAAGCGCTGCGACGGTGGTGAGGGTCTCCTCCTGCGCTTCAGCCTCTGACGCCGACTGACCGCCCATGAAGCCGTGGCCGATGCCGTCGAAGATGCGCAGTCGACCTGCGACGTCCGAGTCCTGGAGCGTCCGCAGCATTGCTTCTGCCTCCGGGCGAAGCGCGTCGAGTGCACCGACGGCGATGAAGGTTGGTGGCATGTCTTGGAGATTCGTGTTCAGTGGGCTGAATCCCGAGCCGGCAGGGTCGGTTCCTGCCCAGGCCTGGATCGCCTCTTTCAGCAAGGTCAGGTCTGGGCCGCCTGATGCCTGAGTGCTGAACCTGGCCAAGGTTAGGTCGAGGTTCGGGTTCGTCAGAAACAACGCCTCGACCGGTTGGCGTGCATCTCGTAGCCGTGCAGCTGCGAGGAAGGCGATGGTGCCGCCTGCGGAGTCGCCGCAGAGCACGATGCGCGTGCCGGGGGTGCTCGACCGCGCGTACTCAACACATCGCACCGCATCGTGGACGGAGTTCGTCGCCGACCGTTCGGGTGCAAGTCCGTAGTCAACGGAAATGACGTCTCCGGGGATTGCCCGTGCCAGGCGACGGCAGTAACGGTCTTGGAGGTCGAGATCGCCGAACACGAAGTATCCACCGTGAGCGAAAACGGCGACCCATCGGGGATCGGCTGCTATGTCGGAGGTGTAGCGGCGAAACGCCGTTCCGTCGGCGTCTCCATCCGTGACAGCAGCCACCTCCGGCTCGCGCGGTCGTGTCGCGGCCCGTTCACGGCCCCGTTCGCGAGCGTCGCGGCGAAGCTTGTGAACCTTGTCGATGTCCATCAGCGGGCGGGTGTGGCTTGGATGCCGTAGGCGTCTGCGATCCAGTGAGCGACGGCCTCGTCGTCGTTCGCCGAGATGACCTGCGTGGCGGCTGCCAGCGCTGCTGAGGTGGCATTTCGCACGGCTACTGAGTGGTTCGCGATGGCGAACATCGGTAGGTCGTTGTGGTTGTCGCCGAAGCAGATGAGTTCGTCGACGTCGAGCTCTCGGGTTAGCGCGGTCAGCGCCGCGGCTTTGGTGCCGTGGGCCGCTGAGATCTCAATCCACCACTCTGTTGGCGAGTAGACGTCCTGGGAGAACATGACGTGGACGTCGGCATTCGGAATGAGCTCTCGAAGTTCGGCGAGAGGGTCATGTCCTCCGATGATCGAGATGTAGAACACCGCTGCGAGGTCAATATCTGACCACTCCTGTAGCGGCATCAGCCTGGAATCGCCTTGCCGTTTGGCCAGAAAGGCATCGAGGCCGGCGGTCTGTTTGCCTGCGAGCCAGCAGACGCGGTCTCGTGAGCCGTGTGTGGCGAACAAGATCGGCTGCAAGGACGAGGAGGTCTCGGTCAGTTCGATCACGGCCCGGGCCGTCTCCTGGCCGACCATTTGAGCGGGTCGGGGCCTGCCCGAAGTGGGATCGACGATGACAGCGCCGCCGTAGGTGATGACCGGGAGCGTGAGATTAAGCCCGTTCGTGGCGCGGGACGCGGTGGCGTAGGACCTCGCAGTGGCGTAGGTGAACAACCCGCCGCCGGCGATGAAGGCGTTGACCGTGTCGATGGTGCGGGCGCCGAGCGTTCCGTCTGACCGCAGCAGCGTCCCGTCGAGGTCAGAGACGAGCAGCGTTCTCTTCGGCCTGGGCGCAGTCAGACCGCGCGCGATGTCGTGCAGGTGGTGTTGGGCTTCATGTGCGGCGCGGTGTGCCAGGTTCGCGATGGTGCGAGGGCTGCCGTCGGACCCCGTGCCCTCGCGCGCCCAATCAGTGGCGGTGAGTGCGGCCAGGTCTGCCGCGAATTGCCCGCACTGCCGTCCCACCGTGCTCAGGACGTCTTGGAGCTGCCGCTCGTGGTAACGCTCAGCGTCCGTTCGGGCTGCCCAGCCGAGCCGTTCGAGCGTAGGACGGTCGGTGGTCACCACCCGGCCCATCCGTCGTCCATGCCAGGCGATCGCATCACCTGCGTGCGCGATGTATTCGAACGGTGACAACACGCTGGCGGCAGGCCGCGCCCGCAGACGTTCGTCCGTGTCGAGCGCACCGAGATCGTGCAGCAGCGACGACACGTGGCCTGGAAAGGCTGCGACGACTGCGATGGCGTGTTCGGTCGGGCTCGCCCGGTCGTAGCCGCATTCCTCGCACTGGGTCACTCGATGCAGGTTAGTTCAGAGCCTGGGTTCAGGCCGTTTGGCGTTGGCCGTGTGCAAGGCGGTAGGAGTCGGTGCCGGTTTCGATGATGGCGCCGTTGAAGGTGAGCCGGTCGACGATGGCGGCGCAGAGTCGTGGGTCGGTGAACGTTCTGGTCCAGCCGGAGAAGGCGTGGTTGCTGGCAATGGCGATGCTGTTTTTCTCCTCGCGTTCGGTGAGGACCTGGAAGAGGGGTTCGGCGCCGCGACGGTCCAGTTCTATGTAGCCGAGCTCGTCGATGCAGAGCAGGTCGACGCGGCCGTAACGCGCGATCGTCTTGGCCAGTTGTTTCTCGTCGGCGGCTTCGACGAGTTCGTTCACGAGCCGCGTGGCGAGGGTGTAGCGGACGCGGAATCCTTTCTCCGCGGCGATGCTGCCGAGCGCGATCAGCAGGTGGCTCTTGCCGGTGCCGGAGTCTCCGATGAGGCAGAGCGGGTGCCCGCGTCGGATCCAGTCGCCGGTGGCGAGGGTGTGGATGGTGGCGGGGTTGATGTTCGGGTTAGCCTCGAAGCCGAAGTCGCCGAGCCATTTCTCGCGCGGGAATCCCGCCGCCTTGACGCGCCGGATCGAGGAGCGTCGGTCGCGGTCATCGCACTCTGCCAGCAGCAGTTCGGCCAGGAATCCTTGGTAGGACAGCTGTTCGCGTTCGGCGGCCTTGAGCGCCTCGTCGAGCACCGTGCGCGTCGTCGGCAACCGAAGCCGGCGACACGTCTGATCGACCGCTGTCTTCGCCGCTTCCTCGGTGAGGCCGCGGCGGCGGCGCAGGGTCGGGGTGATCGCGGTTGCGGGAACGGACGGACTCATGAAGCACTCTGCTGGCTGGCCTTGCGGGTGGGCAGTAACTGGTCATAGGCATCCACCGAGTCAGGCTGATCACCCGCTGCGCCCGCAATGGTTCCGCCGAGGTCGCAGCGGCATCGCGGTCTGTATCGGCGTCCGCCGTGTTGGCGTGCAGGCGCGCCTCGACCGCGACGACGTCAGCGCTCACCGCGCCGACCTGCAGCGCTGCCGTGATACCGGCGATCACGGCATCCGCCGGCACGGAACGGTGCAACAACAGCACGTCGATCAACTGCCGGGTGCCTTCGGCGTCGCCGTTGACCTTGCGCGAAGTAGCCCAGAACGCGTCATGAGCCGGCGTGAACGCGCCAGACTCGCGGGCGCGGGCCAGCGCGGTCGAACCGGGCAGTCCCCCCGTGACCTCATCCGCAACCTCCACCGCGAGCAACCAATAGTTGCCAGCCACGGTGGAAGGTGGGTTCCGCTTAGATTGCCCGCGACGCCCCGAAACCGGCCAAGTGGGTCCCGCTTAGGTCGCCCGGGTGGGTCCAGCAGACGCTGCCACAGTCAGACGTCATCGACGGGACTTCATGACTGAACTCGAGCCGCGCTGGCTCAGTGGTGACCTTGGCTGGGGTCCACTTCGACGCCTCGTCGCCGCAATCACGGCCGGGAACCCCCCGTCCCTGCCGCAATGGCTGAAGCTCGCGTATGCGCTGCCGTCCAACCTTCGTGCCGCTTAGTCAAGCGCGTCTGCCGCCGGCGTCGGCTTCCCACTTTCGGTGGCACCGATATCTTTGAATCAGGTCACGAGTGCCGGCGTGATGCCCATCGGCAGGCCGGACGCCAACCCTGTCCCGCATGGGGTGGTCCCGATGGAAGACCGGGCGAGCACCCAACCGGGGGCTAGCAAGGCGGATCGACGAGCATTTCGATCCCGGAACGGATGAGGACGGCCATGCCCTATTCGGCATGCCACCTACGCGACGGCGAATGCATCTCCTACCGAGACGGCCACCTCGTGCACACGATCCAAGCCAGGCTGGTCGGTCAGTCACCGTGGGGCTGGCGCGACGGAATCCTCGAAACCTCAACCACCGCGAGTATCCGGATTCGCTATATCGACGAGGACGTCACCGCAACCTGCTGGCACCACCACGACATCAGTGACCTGCTGCCAGTCGGCGACCCCGTGCGACTGCACGAACGATTCCGCGTCCTCGGCAGCGCCGCAGGGTGGCACAGCGTGAGCATCGTCGGCGGCGTCGGCCCAGTTCCCGCGCCCGAACACCCCGAACTGTGGCACGCACATTTCGTTATAGGGATCGTCAACCTGGGTACTGGCGTCGCGTTACCGACCGACCGCCCGCAGACGGAACGATGAACTCGCACCCCCCATGACGCGTTGCTTGTCGACGACAAGCGATCGCTGGCGACCCCAGAGGCGCACTCCAAGATCGGGCCGCTCGCGGGCTGTGCGCGGCTCGAACCAGCCAAAGCAGGACCACCTCAACCATCGAAGAGTCGCAGCTGCGCAGGCTCGACGGACAGATCGTCTAGTCCAGCAACTCACTCTGCTGGCAAGCGGTCAATCGACGCCCCGCGTCGACTGACGCGGCTGGCCCATCTCGGCTGTCGGCTCGCGATGGACTGAGGACCCCACCTGTTTCCGAGCCGCGCTAGGTCTTGTCTGGCTTGAATGCATCTCCACGCCGAGCATCACGAAGCTGGGACTCAGTATGCGAAATGCCTCCACCGCCGTGCAGGACGCCGTGTATCGAGAAGATCATGATGATGATCAACGGGCTGGCCATTAGCAGCAGCACAAAGCCAACAGGCCCTCCGGCGATCGCCAACAGCATGGTGCCCATGATCGTGAGGACCAGGATCGGGTGATGATGTTTCATGACGGCCCTCCTCCGCAGGAAATGGGGACGCCTTGACAGTCCGCGATCGTGGACGGCTCCGTTAGTGAGGTCGGACCCCTCTATGCAGGGTCGAAGGTCCGAACCTTCGTAACGATCCCGTCAACTGACGGCGTCTTGTTCCATGGGCTTTGGCGCAACGCTGATGGCTCCAACTGCCGGCTCGCCAAGCATGTACTCCACGATGACGGCCGCGTCCAGCGTCACGTCTGTCCGCGGGCGTGCCGACAGCGCGGGCTCGACGGTCTCGGGATGGGTCGCCCCGGGACTGGTCTTGGGCGCGCGTGAGAGCGGCTCGAACGCCGCCTCGCCCTCGACCCGGTAGCGGGCCATGAGCCGGCTGATCCAGCCCTGGGAGACCCCGTAGGCGCGGGCGACCTCGGACTGGGACTGGCCGGCGAGCACGGCGGTGATGACAGGACGACGTTTCGACACGCCGCAGCCTGCGCAGCACTGTCCATTCCGAAGACCTGCGACACGCTATTCCGATGCCGTGAGACATCCCATTCCGATGTCCTGAACCAGGACACTGCCGGCGGCGCGCAGAATTCGCCCCGTCGTACCGACGATCATGCCGGTTCGACCGATCGCTGTTGCGGGCGCTACTGCTGTCCGGGCGCTGCAGCCGCAAGGTCGTCGATGCTGCCGGACATGATTACGCGGATGTGCTCGGTGATGTGCTGTGGTGGCCAGTCCCACCAGGCCAGGGCCAACAAGCGGGTGACGTCGTCGTCGCTGTAGCGGCGGCGAATGAGCTTTGCCGGATTGCCGCCCACGATGCCGTAAGCGGGGACGTCATCGACGACGACGGACCCAGCAGCGATGATCGCTCCGTCGCCGATACGGACTCCGGGCATCACCGTGGCCCGGTATCCGAACCAGACGTCGCTGCCCACCACCGTGTCACCCCGTCCGGGCAGGCCGGTGATCAGATCGAAGTGCTCGGCCCAGGAACCGCCCATGATCGGGAACGGGAACGTCGACGGCCCGTCCATTCGGTGATTGGCACCGTTCATGATGAACCGCACGCCCTCACCCAGTGCGCAGAACTTCCCGATCACCAGCCTTTCCGGCCCGTAGTGGTACAACACGTTGCGGGTCTCGAAGGCGGTCGGATCATCCGGGTCGTCGTAGTAGGAGAACTCCCCCACGTCGATCAGCGGGGACGTGACGAGCGGCTTGAGCAGCACGACGCGCGGCTGCTCGGGCATCGGGTGCAGCACAGTCGGATCGGCGGGAACGTCTGGCATCACGAATCGTCTTCCTCGCAGGCTGGGCAGTGACGCAACCATGATCGCAAGCCCGGCCCGCGCTCTTCGTATCGCCACGTCGAGCGCGGGCGGGGGCGAGAGCAGCGTTCAGGATTCCGCCGCCAGGATCTGCACAACGTATGTGCGGAGTTATGCGCGTGCGGCAGTTGCGCCGTAACGGTCACGCCGTCCGACGCGCCATATGTCGCAACCGCTGGGGCCACCACCGGGGCAGTCACCTCGCGCCTCGACGGCGCCGGCTCATTTATCGATGAACTGGTAGTCGTAGCGAATCCGGCCGTGGTCGTCCAGGATGACAAACTCCGATCCGATCGACACGACGTCACCACCAGCCGCCGGGACCATATCCCAGCTGAACCTCATGCCGTTGTGGTGACCTTCAGCGTTCTTGCGGGAGCGGAAGGTATAGCCAGTCCCGACCCACTTATCGTGGGAGATGGCGACTGCGGTCTGAATCGCGTCGTGGCCCACATACTCGGCTCGCCCGTTGCAGTAGTGCCCCTCGCTTGCCCAGATCTCGGCGATGGCATTGCGGCGCCGCTCCGGATCCGATTCATTCCAGAGGGCGACATAGCGATCTGCGAATTCGTTGAAGTCGGTCATAGTGGTCTCTTTCTCGGGCACGGTCATGTTTGACGGAGAAGCGGGACGAGCTCAGCGATCTGTTGCAACTGCTCCCGCTGTGACACCAGGTCGAGGGCGCCGATGCGGCAAACGAGGTGCCGCGCTCCGGCGTCGAGGTAGGCGCCGAGCTGAGCCAACACGTGCTCCGGTGGGCCGGTGACCAGAGCCTGGATGGTTTCCAGCTCTTCCAGGGCAAGGCCGTAGTTCGCCTTGCTGTATTCGGCCAATGCCTGGCGGCCAAGATCCACCGTGTCCGCGATCAGTACGACCACGAAAAGAGCTGGCGTGATCGCGTCCGGGTCACGATCCGCATCGGCGCAGGCCCGCCGGATGTGGGCCAGGCCGGTCCGGTAGTCCGCGGCGTCGGGTGGGTAGGGCAGCCATCCGTCGTAAAGGCGGCCGGTGCGGGCCAGCGCCGCCGGTGTCGCTCCGCCGAGCCAGAGTGGTGGCCCACCTGTCCGGTACGGCGCCGTCGCCTGCGGGATCTCGTCGAAACGCAGAAGCTCACCGTGGAAGGACGTGGCGCCCTCGGTCGTCCACAAATGTCGCCACAGCGCGATGGTCTCGTCGAGCCGGGCGAACCGGCGGGCCCACGGTACCTCCGACAGGTCGTACAGCGGCCGGCCGAAGCGACCCGGGAAACCCGCACCCACTGCAACGGTCAGCCGTCCGCCGGACAGCAGATCAAGCGAGGCCAGGGTCTGCGCGGCCTGCACCGGCCGGCGCAGCACCGGCAGGAGCGCCGCCGTACCGAGGGTGACTCGATCGGTCACCGCAGCTGCGGCGGCCAGCATGGTCAGTGCCTCGATACGCGGGCTCAGCAGCGAGTCATTGACCCACAAGGAGTCGTAACCGAGCCCCTCCGCTCGGACCGCGAAGTCGATGAGTTCACGGGGATCGGCGCCCTCACCCCACTGGGATCTTCCAATCGGCAATAGCACGCCAATGCTGATGTCGTCTTCCACGCACCGGATCTTGCGGGCCACCCATACATGGCGGCAATTCCCTGCAAAGAATGGCCTGGCCCGCATGCCGGAAGGTACAACTGATCCGGTGGACTTCCGCCAGGCCCTCCGCGAAGGCCGGACCCGCCGCCGTCTGAGCCAGCTGGAGCTCGCACTGCGAGCCGGTACCAGCCAGCGGCATCTCAGCTTCCTGGAGAGCGGCCGATCCGAGCCGGGCCGGGAGATGGTCATACGCCTGGCCGAATCGCTGGACCTTCCGCTCCGGGAGCGCAACGGCCTGCTACTCGCGGCCGGCTACGCTCCCGCCTACTCGCAGACCCCGCTGAACGACCCGGGACTGGCCCCAGTGCAGACCGCACTGAGACATATCCTGACCGGACACCTGCCCTATCCCGCGATCGTCATCGACCACCACGGCTACCTGGTCGCAGCCAATGCGGCGTTCGACCTCGTCACCGACGGAGCGGCGCCCGACCTGCTCGAACCACCGGTGAACGTCTACCGCCTCGCGCTGCACCCCAACGGCATAGCCTCGCGAATCGCGAACTTCGACGAGTGGGCCCAACACATCGTCGAACGGCTCCACGCGGAGATTCTGCGTAACCCCGACGAGCGCCTCGCCGACCTGCACGCCGAACTCGACGAGTACGTGCCACACCGCAGCCTGGCGCCCGGCCGCCTCGGCTTCGCCGTTCCCCTGCGGTTGCACTCGGCCGAAGGCGAGTTGAACCTCATCACGACCGTCACGACCTTCGCCACCGCAGTCGACGTCACCCTCGCCGAATTAAAGCTCGAGGCCTTCCTCCCCGCAGACGAGATCACCGCCTCGATCCTGTCCCGGACGCCTCACAAAAGCGTCGGCGCAGCAGCCGTGACTCGATCGCCCGACGGGCTCTGATCGCTGCCGCACCCATCACAACCCGGCTGATTCATGGGATCGCGGGGCTGTCCGCTTGACGGAGGTGGGGACGGGCCGAATGATCAAACGGCGCGTCGCGGCCCGGTCGGACGGAGGGCTTCATGGAGGAGGGGCTGCACGAGAGCCTCGTGACGAAGCACCTCCGACGCGGCATCGATGAGGCCCACTCGCGCGATTTGAGGAGCCAGATCGAGGACGTTGATCTGGCTGATCAGCCGCATGTTCTTGCCCGCCACGTGGCAGATGCGGCCGAGCGGGCTCTCGCGACGGTGCGCCATCCGGACGACCGGGTCCTGCTGGTCAATAAGGTGCTGCGCGTTCTCGACGCGGCGCGCGATGACGATTGGGTGGTTGACCATCCCAGGCTGCTTTTGGCCGTCCTAGCGGGCGAAGCGCCAGCGCGTCCGGCGACGCCGTTGAGTGAGGCGGCGCTGCTCACGAACAGTCATGGTGAGCCGAACCTGGGTGGCGAGTTGCGGGCGGAACTCGACAGCGCAGACGAGGTCGATCTGCTGTGTGCGTTTGTGAAATGGCATGGCCTACGGGTACTTGAGTCCCAGCTTGCTCGGCTGAGGGAGCGGGCCGTGCCGCTGCGGGTCATCACGACGACGTATGTCGGGGCGACGGAGCGGGTGGCGCTTGATCGGCTCGTGCGCGATTTCGGGGCTGACGTTCAGATCCAGTACGACGCGTTGCGGACCCGGCTGCACGCGAAGGCCTGGCTGTTTCGCCGCCGGACGGAATTCGACACTGCCTACGTGGGATCGTCGAACCTGTCGCGGGCCGCGCTGCTCGATGGAGTCGAGTGGAATGTGCGGCTGTCTCGGGTGGGCACGCCGGCCTTGTTGGAGAAGTTCCGGGCCACGTTCGACACGTACTGGAACGATGTCGACGTTCGAACGGTACGACCCCGATCGAGACGCCGATCGTTTGGACGATGCGCTGGCCGAGGCGTCTGGGCGCACGCAGTCCTCGCGGGTCACGATCTCCTTGGCGGGCTTGGAGGTCCGGCCGTTTCCCGTATCAGGCGGCGATGTTGGAGCAGCTTGCCGCTGAGCGCGAGATCCACGACCGGCACCGGAATCTGATCGTTGCGGCGACCGGCACGGGCAAGACGGTTCTAGCGGCGCTGGATTACCGCAACCTGTGTGCGGCCGCCGGCGGGCGACCCGCACTGCTGTTCGTGGCCCACCGCAAGGAGATTCTCGAGCAGTCACTGCGCACGTACCGTGAGGTCCTCACCGACGCGAACTTCGGCGAGCTCTACGTGGGTGGCACTCGCCCGGATCGTTGGCGGCACGTGTTCGCGTCCGTTCAGTCGCTCAACTCGTATGGCGTGGCCAAGATCGCGGCAGACCAGTTCGAGATCGTGGTCATTGACGAGTTCCACCATGCCGAGGCGGCAACCTACCGCGCGATCCTCAATCACCTGGCCCCGAAGGAGTTGCTGGGTCTGACCGCGACACCGGAGCGGGCCGACGGTGTCGATGTACGAACGTTCTTCGACGGACGCACCGCCGCGGAGCTTCGGCTCTGGGACGCGTTGGGCGCGGATCTGCTGTGCCCGTTTCACTACTTCGGGTTGGCCGATGGCACGGATCTGAGCGCGATCGAGTGGAAACGTGGAAGCTACGACGTTGCTGGCCTGTCGACGCTCTACACGGGCAACGATGCTCGGGCGCGGCTGGTCATCAAGCAACTACGGGACAAGGTCGCCGACCTGGCCGCGATGCGCTGCCTCGGATTCTGCGTGTCCGTGGCGCACGCGCAGTACATGGCACGCGTGTTCGTCGAGGCCGGGATTCCGGCGCGGGCTGTCACGGGCACGACGCCGCCTCAGGAACGCGAGGCCGCGATCGCTGACCTACGCAGCCGGCGGGTCAACGTGCTCTTTGCCGCGGACCTGTTCAACGAGGGACTCGACATCCCCGAAGTCGACACGGTGCTGTTTCTGCGCCCGACCGAGAGCGCCACGATCTTCCTGCAGCAACTAGGTCGTGGCCTTCGCCGAGCCACCGGCAAGGCGGTGCTGACCGCGCTGGATTTCGTGGGCCATCACCGGCGTGAGTTCCGCTTCGATGCCCGCTACCGCGCCTTGACCGGCGAAACTCGACGGGGACTGCAACGCCAGATCGAGCGAGGATTCCCGTTCCTGCCCTCGGGTTGTCAGATCGTGCTCGACGAGCAAGCACAACGCGCCGTGCTTGCAGAACATCCAGAGTCAGATCGCCAACCGGTGGCCGCAGATCGTCGCCGAGTTGCGCAGCTACGGTGACCGCGACCTGCCCTCATTCCTTGCCGAGAGCGGTCTCGAACTCAGCGACATCGTCCGCGGGAACCACAGCTGGACTGCGCTGCGCCGCGACGCCGGCCTGCCAACCCGGTCAGGCGGCGAGCACGAGACCGCGCTCCTCAAACGCGTCCGCGCCCTGACCCACGTCGATGACAACGACCGCGCCGAGACCTACCTACAACTACTCGACGACGACGCCGCCGACTACAGCGACCTCAGCGATGCACAACGCGTGTACGCGCGGATGCTGTTCTTCTCCCTCTGGCCCGACGGCGGCGGATTCAGCACCTACGCCGAAGGTCTCGCCGCGCTACGTGACGAACCGGCAGCGCGCGAAGAACTACAGACACTGATCGTCATGGCATTCGATGCCGCACGCCACGTCGCCGCACCGATGAACGGACCCCTCGCCCGAGCTCCCGCTACGGGTGCATGCGCGATATCAGCGCGAGGAGATCCTCGCCGCGTTGGACTACGCCTCACTACAGCGGCGACCGAGCACCTTCCAATCCGGCGTCCTGTATTCGGAACGTTGGAACGCCGACGCGTTCCTCGTCACGCTCGTCAAGTCCGAGGCCCAATACTCACCCACCACGATGTATCGCGACTACCCGATCAGCCCCGACCTGTTCCACTGGGAAAGCCAGTCAACGACGTCCATCGCGTCCGACACCGGCCAGCGCTACCTCAACCACGCGCAGAGGGACAGTTCCATCCTGCTGTTCGTGCGCCAGCACAAGACCGACGAGTTCGGCACCGCGCCCTACGTGTTCCTCGGGCCAGCACGCTACGTCCAACACGCCGGCGAACGACCCATCGCCATCACCTGGAAACTCCAAACCCCAATGCCCGCGGACTTCTTCGCCGCAGCCACCGTCGTCGCGAGCTAACCGGGCGACCTGGACACCGCATGACAGACGAAATCGCGGTGACAGGCGCTTGCGGGAAAGACTTACGACATTCCAGAGAGTTGAGCCATCCGGGTCATCCCCGCACCGACGTATTTCCGAAAGCGCTCCACGGCGGCAGCCAGTTCGGCGGAGCCGGCCATATCCGGCGGGATGCGAGCCGGATTCAGCGAGACCTGGTCGGCCCATGCCTTGATGTCGGGGTCAGCCCCGAACGACATCGACGCCCGATTGCCCAGCACCTGCATCCGCGCCCAATCGGTGGGCGTATTGGAGTAAGGCGACGGTGGGCATAACCGGTTCTTCTCGTCAGTCGTCGTCGCGTATGGCCTCCACGTACCCGGCTAGCGCCGCGCCGAAGCAGGGAAAGCCGGTGCGAATCGGCTGCAGCGTGATCGCCTCGGCACCCCAGATCGGCACCAACGGCTGGTACTGCAACCCGGATGCGGCGCAGTGCACGATCACCGCGTCCTTCGCCGTGGCAACCGCACCCTCGCCGAACACCAACCTGGTCGGCTCAACGTGCCGGATGTGCCCGAGCCGGACGACGTTTTCGATCGTGCGCAACCGGTCGAGTTCCCACTGGGCGAGCGTCGGGGTCTTCGCCATCGTGGGAGTCACGGACCGATCGATGCGCAGCATCACCCCAGCCGCCTCCAAGCGGTAGAACAGGTCGTCCGGGGACGCCGCCTCGGCCGCGGCCTGCACGGTGTCGGCCGCCATCCCGATGAAGACAGCAGGGTCCGGTTGGACCACCGCGCGGTTGAGCATCCACGGATCGCGGGGCCGCACCCAACAGATCGCGCCCGGATCAACCCCGTTGTCCAGCAGCCAGATGCACGCATCAGTGGCGGTCTTTCCCGAACCGACGACCACATAATGCGAAGCCGCCCCACCAAGCCTGACCAGTTCGTTGACGGCCACCACGCGCACGCCGCCCGCAACGCCGAACGGTGCGGGAGTCGTTGCCGGTATCTGCGGTGAAAGGTAGCGGGCGTCAACAATGCGCCGCCTGCCGCGAACCTCATAACGCCTTCCGGACAAGAGCGACACGAACTTGCCGTCGCCGAGGTAGTCACAGTTCGGGTAGAAGGACACCTTTCCCGACGCAAGCATCCGCTCGTGCAGCACCCTGGCGTAGTAGGCGCACACCTCCGGCGCCGTCGCTCGCTCGTGCAAGCCCGCTTCGGGGCCGTCCGGCTGGATCCGCCCGTCGCCGAGCATCGTCGAGGCCACGCCGTAGAACGCCGATGCCTGATGGAGGCGGACGAACGGGTAGGCGTCCAGCCAATGTCCACCCACACTGTGCCGACGGTCCACCATGACCACGCTGACGTTGGCATGGTCGATCAGCGCGTCCGTGAACGCCATCCCCGCCGCACCTGCTCCGACCACCAGATAGTCGGCTTCCAGCACCCCCGTCACCGGCTCATGCTTACGCCCCCGAAGGACCGGGTCAACAACGTCGCGGGTTTACGGCCACGCACCGCGTCAGCCGGCGTATGCCTCCAGCTCGACGACCCGGCTGTAGCCATGGTCGTTGCTATCTGTGATCAGCAGCCGGAGGGCACTCGTTGTCACCCGGGGGAAGCTGCTCACGATCGTCCCGAGGGTGTTTCCGCGCACCGATGCCACGGTCGTCCACGCCCCGTCGACGAAGGCCTGGACGTCGTAGTCGCGCAGGCCGTTGGACGCGGCCGGCGCGTCCGGTGCATCGAGCGTCAGCACCTCGACGCGCGAGAGCGTCACCGGCGCCGGCCACATCGCGCTCAGCGTGTCCGGCCAGCCGCCCTTGTCGTTGTCGTTCCAGCCGGCGCCCGCGTTCCACGCCGCGTCGTCGGTCTGGGCGCCAGTCTGTCCGTCGTTCGTGCGAGCGGGATGCCACCCGGTGTGGGTGCTCGACGCGCCCATGACGGCGGTGCGCACGATGTCGTCGGTGGCGGTGGTGGGCACGGTGAGCGTGCCGCTCGCCGCGGTCACGGTGAACGTGCCGCTCGCCGGCGCCGAACGAGATCGTCCTACGTTCACGACGACGGGCACGGTCTGCCCCACGTCGACCGTCGCCGTCGGCTCGACGTGCGTCGAGTAACCGCGTGACACGCTCACCCGAACGGGAATGGTCACCGCGTGGTGGGTCAGGTTCGCGATCCACACCACGGCCGGGGTGTCGCCCGTGGCGAGCACCGGCACGTCGCCCGACGCCGGCCCGAGGATCGCGACGTCTGCGTGGGGATCGAGCCGCGGCGGCGTCCACCCGTCGTTGCCGACGGTGGTCGTGAACCGCACGTCCGTCCCCGCAACCGCGTTGAGCTGGTCGCCTCCGGCGAGCGCCGAACCGCCCGGGTACGGGTCGGTCGGATCGATCTCGAGGCCGTAGCAGCCCTGCAGGCTGTCGGTCGACAACACGATCGCCAGCCGTTCGCCCCGCACGACAGGCACGAGCGGCCTGACGAGCAACTGCCGCGCAGACCAGCCGATCCGCTCAGACGCGACGCTGGTTGCCCATAGCGTGGCGCCGACCGTGCCGTCGGCCTGCACGCTCGCCAGCCGCACCGACAAGGGCGCCGTCGGCGGGTTGCGCAGCACCCGGCCGACCTCGGCGCCGTCGCGGTAGACGTTGACAGCGAGCGAGGTCAGCGGGCCGCTGCGTCCGGCGGTGAACGTCTGACCGTACGAATGCCCCGCACTCACAACGCATGACGGGGAGAACGCGGCGCCACCGCTGCTCTGATCCTCGCCGGGCGCCGGCGGCACGGATGCGGATGAGCCGGCCAGTGCCACCGAGCCGTTGTCGCAGCGCAGCGGCTGGATCGAGCCGTCAGCGTCGAACCGCAGCGGCTCCCAGTAGTAGTTCGCGAGTCCCTCGTTGGTGTGGAAGTCCCACAGGTCGCTGGCGTACAAGTAGATCGCCGACCCGTCTGCGCCGGTCAACTGAGTGACGAAGGACGGCTGCCCGCCGCACGAGTCCGTGCTGATCTTCGTGCCCGCTAGCGGCGCAACCCACTGTGTCAGGTCATCTGACGAGAAGTCGTCCGAGAGCAACGTCGTGCCGTCCGCCGCGACGACCTTCGCATTGTCGAAGTACCCGACCTCGACCGCGGCGCCGCGGTACTCGCGAAATCCGACGCCACCGGTCGGGTACGTGGAATCGGTGAACGAGTCGACCTGGACGCCGTCGATGCTCGTCATGATCGTGCTGCCCGATGCGGTCACCGAGACGTGGTGCCACGCGCCGGCAGCCACCGGGTACGGCAGCGTGACGGTGTGGCCCTGCACGGTGGCGCCGTTGCGTACCAGCACGTCGAGCTTGCCGGCCGAGGTCGGCGTGCCGTGCAGGAGGAAGAGATAACCCTTGTCCGAACTGCTCATTCGCACCGACCAGCCGGCCTGCACCGTCGTCGTCGAGCCGATCTCGGGCTGCGGTGCGACGTCGGCGGAGAACGTGTAATCGGTCCAGTCGGCGCCCTCCTTCGACAGGCCGTAGAGCCCGCCACGGACTTGCAGCACGCCGTCCGTGACCGTCCACGCGTCAGTGCCGTGCCACGGGCCGAGCGGCGTCGGTGCCGTGACGTACGAGGTGCCGGTTGCCGCGCAGTAACCGCAGTTCGGATCCGACATGGTGAGGTAGTACGTGCCGTCCCGTTCGAACAGCGACGGCGCCTCGACCTTCGTGACACCGACGACGCTCCACTGATCCGTCGGCTGCAGGTAGTCAGGCGTCAGCTTGATGACGGCGATGTGCCAGCCCGCGTTGCTGCACGTCAGGTAGCCGGTGCCGTCCGCGTCGACGAACAGGCCCAGGTCGGCCGTACACGGCGTCGCCGAAGGCAGGTCCGGAACCGGCGCTTCGGTGAACGGGCCGATCGGGGTGGGCGCCGTATAGACGCGGAAGTTGTCCAGCGCGTCCTGGTCGTTGACCCACATCACGTACCGATGCGTCTGGGCGTTGTAGACGACGTGCGGCCGGAAACAGTACGTGCACTGCCGCGGGGTGGCCACGTAGCCGCGATCCGTCCAGTGGGCCAGGTCCGGGGACGAGTAGACCTTGAAGCCGCAGAAGTCGCGGTTGTACTGCCACTGGTAACCGCAGTCGTAGCTCGTGCCGTAGAGGTAGTAGCTGCCGCCGAACTGCGCGATCATCCCGTCGTGCGCGTCGACGGGATTGCCCGCCGTGTCGAACCTGGTCGCCTGCCGGTCGTCCGGGGTGAAATTGGTGAGCGTCGTGGTCACCGCGGCCGACGCCGTCACCGGAACGGCGATGAACGTGCCGAGAGCTGCTACCACCACGGCTAGGGCGAGCCACGCGGCACGGGCAAACCTTCGGGTGATCACAATCGGCGGCCCTTCGATGGAAAGCGGGTGATCTCGATATCGCTCAGGTCAGGAGGATCAGGTTTGCAGCGTTTCAACAAGCTGCCAGAGAGCCGCCTCGATCGCGAGCCTTTGCCTGGAAATTGACCGGGTCCGGCCAGCACGCCCACCATGCGTCTCGATAGGAGGCCCGGTGCCGTGGCAGTGTCCTATTCGCGGATCACTCCGACTCTCTCGTCGCTATGGCTGGGGCCGCGAGGTTCTCGGCCTGATGCGACGGGCTGTTGCGGCCGGGAAGTTAGCGCGGCGAGGGCGGCGGCGGCGAGCACCGCTAGGCCCGACACCCACAGCGCGTGGTGCAGGCCGGCGACGAACCGCGCCGAGGCGAGCGGGTCGAGCCGCCGCCCGGCCCCGCGTCCGGGCTGCCCGCTGTATACCAGCGCTCCGAGCACCGCGACGCCGAGCACCTGGCCGAGCTGGCGCATGGCGTTGTGTATCGCCGAGGCCATGCCGGCGCGGTCGGCTTCGACCGCGCCGACCGCAACCGTGGTCATCGGGGTGAGGCACGCGCCGACGCCGAGCCCGATCAATGCGAAGTCCCACCAGATCGCCCCGATCCCGGTGTCCGCGCCGAGCCGTAGCAGGCCGAGTGTCGCGCCGCCCGCGATCGTCAGGCCGGCCAGCATCGGTGGCTGCGGACCGAAGCGGCCGACCAGCCGGCCGGCGATCGGCGCGGCGAGGGCGACTCCCGCGCCGATCGCCGAGACGGAAAGCCCGGCTGTGACCGGCGAGCGGCCCTGCACCTGCTGGAAGTACGCACTGAAGTAGATGATCGCGCCGATGAAGGAGAAGAACACGACCAGCCCGGCGGCGTTCGCCACGGTGAATGCCGGGATGCGGAACAGCGTGACATCGACCAGCGGGTGGGCCCGTCGCCGTTCAACCACGACAAGTCCAGCCAGCGCGGCGAGCCCGGCGAAGAACGCGGCGAGGATCGGGCTGGACAGCCACCCGCGGTCCTGGCCGTCGATGATCGCGAACGCGAGCGCCGCCATGCCGCCGGTGGTCAGGAGTACGCCGGCCCAGTCGAAGCGGCCGTCGGCGCTCGTGTGCGCCAGGCGGGGCATCGTCCGCGCGGCCAGGCCGATCAGCGCCGCGCATACCGGCACGTTGAGCAGGAACACCCAGCGCCAGCCAGCGGTGTCCACGATGAGCCCGCCGAACGCGGGCCCGACCGCGAGCGCCAATCCGGAGCTCATCGACCACAGCCCGATCGCCGTCGCCCGCTGTCGCACGTCATCGAAGATCGTCCGGATGATGGCCAGGCTGCCCGGCAGCACAAGCGCCGGGCCTAGACCCTGCACGACCCGGCCGCCCAGCAAAATCCCGATCGAGGGCGCGAGCCCGGTCAGCAGCGAGCCCAGCCCGAACAGGCCGATACCGAGCAGGAACATGCCCTTGCGGCCTCGGCGGTCACCGATCACTCCGCCGGCGACGAGCAGACTGGCGTAGATGAGTACGTAGGCGTCGACGATCCACTGCAGGCCGGTCGGGCTGGCCGGTAGCTCGCGGCCGATCGTGGGCAGCGCAACGCTGACGACGGTTGTCGACAGCACGGCGAGGAACTGTGCGCAGCCGGCAACCGCGACGGTGAGCCAGGGGCGATCGGTCATGAGTCCACGATGCAGACAGACGCCGCAGGAAGTCCAACAACTAGTTTGTGTCGAAACTAGAATCATCGCTTATGGAACTTCGGCAGCTGCACTACTTTGTCGCCGTGGCCGAGGAGGCCAACTTCACCAGGGCCGCGGCCCGCGTGCATGTCACCCAGCCCGGGGTGAGCGCTCAGATCCGCCAGTTGGAACGCGAGCTCGGCCAGGAACTGCTTGACCGGACGGGACGAACGGTCCGGCTGACCGAGGCGGGCGCGGCCGTTCTCCCGTACGCGCGGGCCGCCCTCGACGCGGTCGCCGGGGCCCGGCAAGCAGTCGACGAACTCACCGGGCTGGTGCGCGGGAAGGTCGCCCTCGGGTCGGTGGGTGCAATCGCGTCGGTCGACCTGCCCCGCTTACTCGCCGACTTCCACCGCCGCCATCCGTCGGTCGAGATCAGCCTGTGGGAGGCCAATTCCGCGGAGTTGCTCGCCGCGCTCCATGCGGGAGGGATCGACGCCGCGATCGTCGGACTAGCCGCGCCACCGCCGCCCGGCATCGAGACGCAGATCGTCGCCGACGAGCCGATCGTCGCCGTCGTCGGCCCAGGCGACCCGTTCGCCGACAGGGACGCGATCCGGCTGACCTCGCTGCGAGACCGGCCGCTGATCACCCTTCCGCGCGGCAGCGGCCTGCGTTCCTACCTCGACGACGCCTGCGCGGGCGCGGGTTTCGCGCCTCAGATCGCGTTCGAGGCAAGCGATCCGCGGGCGCTGGTCCGGTTCGCGCGGCATGGCCTCGGTGTCGCCATCCTGCCGGCCTCGATCGCAAACGCTCACCGCGCACGGCTGCACATAGTGGCGATCACCCGGCCCCGGCTGCACGGGCGACTGGCACTCGCCTGGAGATCACCCGGCCCCGCCGCCCCGGCCGGACACGCGTTTGTTGCGCACGCCCGGTCGGCACTCGCGCGAGCGGGCAACGCCAACGGCGCCGCGGCGCCCGGGTCGTGCGGGGTCACGGCGCGCCCGGTCGAGCGGGGTCTGACGGCGCGCCCGCGCCGTCAGACCCCGCACCGTCAGACCCGAAGCCGATCTAGCTGTTGGCGGCTATCGCCAGTTGCCGAGCTGTTCGACGTATGCCTGTCCGGTGACCGGCTTGCCCCGGTAGTGTCCGGTGACGCTGCTTGCGCCTTCGTAGATGCCGCCGTATGCCTGGATTTCCTGTCCCTGTGGCTGGGCGATGACGGTGAGGTTGGCGTCCAGTGCGGGGATGTTCACGGTCCATCGGGTGGGGTACCGCTTGCCGGTGGTCGGGCTGGTCCAGAAGCCGGAGGTGGTGTCGGCGAGCGGGTTCACCGCGACGATCTCCTCTGTTCCGTCCGGGTGGAGCACGGTCGCGTAGTGGGACTCGCCGTCTGGCCCGAACTGGTCCCAGAGGTTGACCCGGTCACCGTTGGACAGTTGCAGCGGCATCCAGGTCCATTTCTGCACGGTGCTCCAGTCCCAGGTGCCCCACTGGTGGTCCAACCACGACTGGCCGGTCACCGGGTAGATGTGGTTGTTCTCGGTGAGGGTCCCCTGTGATGCCAGGCGGGGCAGGGAGTAGTAGTAGCTCGTGCCGCCGAAGAAGGGCATCAGCCCGGTGCCGTTGTTGTACATCGCGGGTCCCTGGGCACTGAGCGTCAGATCGATCTCGCCGACCGGCAGCGTGGCGTGCAGGTGCATCGAGTCCATCGGCCCGGACAGCGCCGCCGAGGGCACGCGTGCGTCGAGGTCGGTGGTGGAGAAACTGGTCTGGTCAGGCGAGTAGTTCGCGCTCTGCGTGTAGTACGCGCCGGTGGTCTTGTCAGTGATCGCGATCGAAGCCAGTGGTGTCTGGCCGCCGACGATCTGCACCTCGTAGCCGAACCGGTGGCCGCCGGCGTTGAGGTGGCCGACCACGTACCACCATTCCTGGGTGTGTTCGGGTGCGCTGCCTGATCGGCCGGCAGATGCACGAACGCGGGGAACGCCGGTGCCGTCGCGGCCGCCGGCTTGCCTGTTCCCGCGGGGCCGGGACTGGTCTTGGCCATCGCTGGGATCGCCAGCGAGGCCACGGCGGCCAGCACCGCACCGAATGTCAGGGTGGCGATTGCAGGGGTGGACCGACGTCGCTGTATTCGCATGCTGTTCCTTACCTCTTGCTCTTCGGTGGGGTTGTTCTCGTGCCGGTGCCCCGGATGTGCCCGCAAGCGGTCAGCCGGAACACCGCAGATAAAAGACCGCGACCGCCATCACGGCTGGCCGGCGGTCGTGGCCGGCCTACTCACCCGACCGTTACCAGGGCACCGGGCCGTCCTCGCTGAAGAAGCCGCCGGTCGGCCCATCCGCGCCGAGCGTGGCCAAGCGCACCAACACTGCGGCGCCCTGCGCGGGGGTGAGGAGCCCGGTGTGGTTGTTGGCGTCCGTGTCGACGAAGCCGGGGGCAACGGCGTTGACCAGGATGCCGTCCTTGCGCAGCTCATTGGCGTACTGCACGGTCAGCGCGTTCAGCGCGGCCTTGGAGGGCGTGTACGCGGCCGATGACAGCAGTGCCGCAAAGGGGCCGTCCGGGTCGCTGGTGATGGTCAGCGATGCGGCGTGACTGCTGACGTTGACGATGCGCGGCGCCGGTGACCGCCGCAGCAGCGGCAGCATCGCGTTGGTCACCGCGATCACCCCGAAGAGGTTGGTCTCGAACACCGCCCGGACCATGTCCAGGTCGACGGAGCTCGGGACTTGATCATGGGCGTCTGCGGGCGATACCTGCCCGGAGCCGGTGATGCCAGCGTTGTTGATCAGCACGTCAAGGTGGCCGAAGCGCTCCTCGACCTGTGTTGCCGCCGCCTGGACGGTGGCCGGATCGGTGACGTCCAGGATGACCGCGTGCGCGTCGCCGCCCGCCGCTCGCAGCACGGCGGCGGCCTCCTCGCCGCGCTGCGGGTCTCTGGCGCCGATCAGGACCGTCATGCCCAACGCGGCGAGCTGCTCGGCGGCCGCGCGGCCGATCCCCTTATTCGCCCCGGTGATCAGGGCGATCTTCTGGTGTGTGGTGTGCTCGTTCATGACCAAGCTCCTGCTCGTGGAGTTGCGTGCTACGCGGATCGCGCGCGGCGTGCTTACGAACATGAGATGCCGGCGAGCTGATCTTTGTGACAGCGTTGGTTACGTGACGTGCGCCACCGCGCGACGCAAGCTCAGCGACCAAGGTCATGGCGAAGCGCGTCGATAGCGGCCTCGACGAACGGGTAGCTGACGCGCTCTTGCTCAAGGCGGATCCGGTCGCCGTGAATACCGTCGACGAGTTCGCGGTAGAGCCCCCGTTCCGGGTCGGTCAAGTGGGGTAGTGGCACAGTTGTGGGACTTGGCTCTCGAGTCCACTGCTCGCCGTGCGCCAGCAGCGTCTCGCGGTCCATGAGCAACGACTTCGTGTGCGGGACGACGGCGCGCAGCCGGTCCAGCGCGACGAAGCCGTGCGTGTCGATGTCGCCCCAATACACGACGCGTCGGTCGCAGAACCACGGCAGCGAGGCGAATCCGGAGAGCGCGAAGCCACTCCCCCAGAGCACCACCGCGTCGGGCGCATCCGGGAAGGCGAGATAGGTGATCTCATTTTCGACGATGTAGACGGTGGCGACGTCCGGCGCGACGGCAGAGAACTCGACAGCTCGCATCGTCAGGTCGCTGATCCCCGGTAGCAGCGGGCGCTGCAGATCGAGCGAGCGCAGGCGCACCAGCGTCGGCTTGGACGCGAACCCGTAGCGGCGCTCGAACTGGCTCGGCGGATACGCACGATCGATCTGCTCGGCGGGCAGCACTTCGTCGATCAGCTCGGACAGGATGCCGCGGCGGCGCTCGATGAGCTTCGTGTCGACCCCGGCGACGGGCACCTCGCGCAGGTAGGTGTGCTGGCGCGACGGGGTGGACGCGACCCAGCGCACCGTGCGCACGAGCTTGCGCCATTCACCGGCATGGGCAAGAACCCTCATCGGGCTGCGGTTCATGAAGTCGACGAGATCAGCGAGTTCCACCTCCGTCGCGGTCCGCAGCTCGGCGAACCGTCGCACGTCAGCCGACACGCCGAGCAGCCGCCACAACGCGTCGTAGCTGTCGACCTCGACGCGACTGGGCACCTCGTTGGCGCCGATGCTCCGCTGCCCAGCCGGGCGCGTTGCCACCCGCACGCCGGCCACGTCGAGCGCAGCCCACGTCGCCACCCATGACCGCGCGTCGTCGAAGCGCGTCGACAACTCCGCGGGCGACGGTCCCCGAATCGGCACCCGAACGTTCTCGAACGGCAGGTCCTGCGCCCAGGACGGCAAGAACTCGCCCCGGTTCCAGCGCCGACGCAGCCGGGCAATCACGTCCGCCGGTGTGCTCCAGCCGGTGGTCATTCGCTGCCGGCGAGGTGTCGGTGGCGGCGCTCGTGGAGTTCCTCGATGGTCATGCTCTGCAGCCGCGAATAGCTACCCGTCTCGTTGTCGACGAACCCGACCGCCGAGACGTACGGCTCGATCACCCGGATCTTCTGTAGCGGCGTGACGATCAGCAGCTGCAGGCCGAGTCGGCCGAACAGCTCGAGGCCGAATCGGGTGGACGCGTCGGATCCGCGGCCGAACGCCTCGTCGATCACGACGAACCGGAACGTCTTGGCAGCGCCACTGCTCGCCTCGAGTTTGAACTGGTAGGCGAGCGACGCCGCCAGGATGGTGTAGGCCAGCTTCTCCTTCTGCCCGCCCGACTTTCCGCCGGAGCTGGTGTAGTGCTCGCGCTCGGTGTCGTCGTCGCGGTTGCGTTCGGAGGCGGAGAAGGTGAACCACTCACGGACGTCGGTGACCCGCCTCGTCCAGGCCCGGTCGGCGTCAGCCTGGCCGTCGCGGCCGGCGAAGCGTTCGATGATCCGGCTGACATCGAGGAACTTCTCCTCGGCATATTGGTCGGACCCGTCGCCGCCGAGCGAGTTGTCGGTACAGGTGCGCAGCTCGTCGCGGAAGAGCCGGATCTCGGTGTTGGGCGTGTCGTTCGGCTCAAGGGCGATATAGGTGCCGCGGTTGTAGTCGATGCGGACCAAGGATTCGTTGATCGTGTGGACGCGCCGGCGGATCTCGTCGCGCTGTTCGTAGAGCTTGGTGCGGAACTGCGCGATCTCGCGCATCGTGTTGAGGTTGAGGTTCTGCTTGAACTCCGCCTCGAAGCGCGGCAGGTCGTCGCCGACGAGCCGGTCGTGCAGCTCGCGGTAGCCGGGAATCGCCTCGGCGGAGTTGTCGAGTTCGCGGGTCTCGGCGTCGTATTGACGGCGAAACTCCGCCATCTTGTTGACGATCCGATTGCTGACCCGCGCCTGTTCCGCGCGCGCGGCTTGCTCGGACTCGTTGAGTTGGTCGGACAGGTACGCGTGCACGCGGTCCCAGCTGCCGGCCGGACTGCCGGCAGCGCGGGAGCCGAGCTGCGCGAAGACATCGGTCAACGCAGCCAGATCGACGGTTGCGATCAGCCTTTCCGCTTCGACCAGTTCCGCGCCGCAGGTGCCCAATTTGTCGTCGACGACGGCGAGCTGCCGATCAAGCTCGCGGCGGCGTTCATCCGACGCGTCGACCGCCGCTTCCAACTTCTCGATGTGGCGTGAGACGTCCGCGAGCTCACGCGACTGCTGCTCGATCCGTGCCCTCTCGGCTTCCAGGTTCGCGATCGTCGTCGCTCTGCTCCGCCAATCAAGCTCGTCCCAGGAGGTGAAGACATCGAGCTTGGCCAGCCCTTCCCGTCGCCTGGTCAACGTGCCCTGCTCGGCCTTGAGCTGATCGATCGTGGCGCCGAGCGCCGTCTGCCGGCGCTGCAGATCGGACGCTCGCGCGAGCAGCGCCTCGAGCTTCTGCGTGTTGCTCCAGCCGAGGACGTAGTTGCTGCGGTCGCCGACGGCGCGCCGGTCGTCCTTCTCGTGCCGGCCCCGGCCGTGCTTGATCTGACCCTCCCGGGTGACCGCGCGTACCGCGGCGCGGAACTGGTCGATCGTCGAGACGCACTCGTAGTCGGCCCGGCGGTCCAGCTCGCGGCGCAACCACGGGACGAACGGCGAGGGCTTGAGTTCGAGCCGCCTCGCCAGGACGTCGCCGGCGGGCCGGCCGGGCGGCTCGGGGCCGAGCGTGGCCGGTATGTGGAAGTAGACGAGCCGCTGGCCGAGGTGGACGGCGTTGATCCAGGCCGAAACCCGTTGATACAGCGCGTCGGGCACGAGCAGCGCCAGACCGAAGCTGCGCAGCAGCCGCTCGGCCGCGCCCTGCCACTCGGCGCTGCTGTCGGCGACCTGGATGAGCTCGCCCGCGAAAGGCATCTCGCTCTCGTCTGCCCGAATCGCCTCGCACATCCGGTGGCGCAGTGCGATGTGCTCCGACGGGATGTTGCTCGGTCGCTCGCGTAGGCTGCGGATCTCGGCGTTTACAGTGCGCGCCTCGTCGTCGAACCTCGCCTGTTCGACAACACGCTCCTGCATGTCGTTGTCGACGTGGGAGCGGCGGGCGTCGAGGTCCGTCCGGCTCTGGGCTCCGTCGCGTCGGCGGGCGAGGAACTGCGACTCGTCCGCCACCGGTTCGAGACCGAGCTCGGTGAGCAGGTCGCCAAATCTCTTGGCCCGCTGTTGCCGAGCGTGCCGCTCCTGCTCCAGTTCCGGCAGGCGTTGCTCGATCTCGCGAAGCCGCCCGCCGCCGAGACCGTCCCGAACCCGCTTGGCCTGGTCGAGTTGTTCACGCAGTTCGCCGAGCTCGCGCACGGCCGTGTTGAGGCCGCCGTCGAGCTCGTCACGAGTGACGGTCAGCTGCGCGATCTCGGCGCGTAGGTCACGGGCCTTACCGCTCGCCACGAACGCCGGCAGGGCGCCGCGTTGCGCCGCGACCGCGTTCAGGTTGGCGCCGATCTCGTCGTAACGGTCGCAGTCCGCCAGCAGCGGCTTGAGCTCGGCGAGCTGGTCGCGGGCTCGCCGAACCGCGGCATGGGCCTTGGACAGATCTTCGAAGTGCCGGATCAGCCCGTCGATGCGCGGCTGCATGTCGAAGGGTTCGAGCATGTGCACGCGGACGAACTCGTTCAGGTCGCCGACGGATTTCATCGACACGGTCTGGTGGAACAAGTCCATCGCTTGCTCGGCCGGGATGCCCATCGTGCGGCGGAAATCCTTGCCGTACTCGGGGAAGCTCGGGTAATCGCGTACACCGCGTTTGCGCAGCCGGTCCTTGAGCTGCGCGATGGAATCACCGAATTTCGTGAAGTCGTCGGCGATTGTCAGGTCGATATCCGCGACGATGTGCAACCGTTCGGGCTGCCCGCGCTCGGCATCGTTGGTCCAGAACACCTGGGCCAGGCTGACCGTCTCGCCGAGTTGCTCGTTGCTGAAGACGCCGAGCAGCACCGAGTAGGACGTGCCGTCCGTACGCAACCCGACCGGGCGTGACGCGCCGGTCGTTTCGTTGCGCTCGGACTTGTAGTAGCCGCACACATACGAACGCAGGTCGCGTTCGCGGGTTTCCGCGCCGGCGGCCCGGTTGTAGGCAATCTTTCGCGGTGGCAGGAGAAGTGTCGTGACCGCGTCGACCATCGTGGACTTGCCCGATCCGATGTCGCCGGTGAGCAGCGTGTTCGCCCCATCCAGGCGAAGCGTCCACACCCGGCCGTCGAACGTGCCCCAGTTCAGCAGCTCGAGGCGGTGCATCCGATAGCCGCCGCGGATCTGCGCCGCCGCTTCCAGGTCGGCGGCGCCGAACAGGCTCATCGTTGCGCCTCTGGCGAGGCGTACTGCGCCAATCGGCGGTCGAAGTCGGCGAGCCACTGCGCGTCGACGAATGCCTCGAGGATTCGGCGGACCTCGTACTGGCCGGGCTGGCCGGGCAGCTCGCGTACGAATCCCAGGTCGCGCGCACGCTTGATATAGCCGTCGATCAGGTCGATCACCCGAGCCTCGTTCGAGCCAGCCGCCAGGAAGTCACGCAGCATCCGCACGATGTCGTCCTTGCTGAGTACCAGGCGCGCATCGCTGCTCGTCGCGTCGAATTCGGCCAGACGGCGGCGCAGCAGGGCAAGTAGCAAACTCACCGGATAGGACAACGCGCGCCGGGGAATCAGTCGTGGTGGAGCATCCGGATCGTCGGCGTCGATATTCGAGCGCAGGAACGCGTAGCCCTTCACGTCGTCGACGACCAGGGTCATGCCGAGAACCCCGACATACTCGTCGATGCGCCGCCGGGCGGCGACCAGCTGACGCCACAACCCCTCACGCTCGTCGCGGTAGATCGGACCGCGCAGCACATTGATCAACCCGACACGGAAGTCGGCGTCGCCGTTCGCTCCCACGCTCATTCGCCCCGCCCTGACGGCAGGTTGCGCACGAAGCTCACCTTCGGCACGGTGGCGACGCGCTCAGCGTCGTCCGGCCCGCGCCATTGCACGGTGTCGGAATTCAGCTCGTCGAACACCACCGCGAAGCCCTCGTCGGACAGCGCGAAATAGGCGAGCAGTTCGGCCAGGCCTTCGTCGAGCGGACGTTCGCCAAGCAGGCTGGGTAGGCCGACCTGTGCCCGAACGGCAAGCGCGTCACGGACGTTCTGGGCGAGCGCAGCCGCGTCGACGTAGGACTGCTCGAACAGGGCCGACGAGTCGGCGTCGTCTGCCTCGGACTCGTCGACCTCGCTGTCGATCGGCACCTTTCGCCCCGGCTCGTACAGCCGCCTTTCCAGCGGCAGCACGAACTCGGGTACGAACGCGTCGATGTCACTGCCCGGCAGGTCGGCTTTCCGGTCGCGCAATGCGATGGCGTGCGACTGGACGCTGTTGAGGATCTCGACGATCCTTCGGTTCTCCAGCCAGACCGAGTCGTCGAGGAAGCGCCGCAGTTGCTCGGAAAGAAGACGCACCGTGCTCTGGGTGCGTTCGCCGGCCGCCAACCAGTCGTAGTGGATGCGGTGGGTGCGCGGATCGGCATCGGCGAGCGCGTCCAGGGCGAGGACGTGGTCGAGCAGCTGCTCGAACTCGGCCTGCCGATTGGCCGAGAGCAGGAAGTCGTAGAACGCGCTGAAGCTGCGACCCTGCTCGGACCGGCTGATGTCGCCGCGATCGGCTAGTACGTCGTCGAGCAGTTCGCCCTTCGAACCCGTCCACCCCGCGATCTGTGCGCGAAGCTGAGCGTCGAGCTGCCGGAAGTTCGCCTCGACCTCGCGGAAGTCGGACAACAGTTCGCGCGCGATCGAGGCGAACTGCTGGAAGCGGTCGCGCTGCCCGGACGAGTCGAGGATCGCGAGGTTTCCGCTCTCGACTTCGGCGATCTGGCGCTCGATCTCGCTGCGTTGCCGGTGGAGTTCGGCGAGCCGCTTGGCCGGGTCGTCCTCGGTGCCGTAGGCCATCTGACGCAACAGGTCCAGCAGTGTGTTGAGCCGCGACTCGGTACCGATGAATTCGCGGCTGCGCAGGCTGCGCACGAAAGACACCGCCTTCTCGACGGCCGGGAGCGCGTCGAACTGCGGCTCGTCCGCCCCGGCCGCGTAGTACTTGCGCAACCAGCCGGACCCAGAACTTGCCCAGTCGTCCAGGTAGGCCTTGGCCGACTTGGGGTACGTGCCCTCGCCGAGCCGCTGGTTGAGCGCGTACAGCTCGTCGTCGAGCAGGTCGGTGAGCTCGGACGCGGAGATCTCCCGGACGTTCTCATCAACGAAGACCCGGCCGAGAAAGCTGAGCAGCAGCGGGGCATTGTCGGCGCACAGCAACCGCCACGCCGGGTTCGCGCGGCGCAGTGCGTCAAGGTCGTCGAAGTTCATGTGGCCGGGCCTCCTGCCGTGGCCGCGATCCTATGTCGACGGGCGCGGCAACACGCTGGGCAGGGATGTGTACCCGACCTCTGGTCGACGGGGCAGCGCTCAGCGTCGCCAGGTGTAAGGGGTCGTGGTCGACACCTTCACCAGACCGGAACGTTCGAGGATCGGGCGCGAGTACTCCGTCGAGTCGCTGTTGATGAGTGTCTTGCCCATACCGAGCGCTGATCGGGCCCGCGCGGCCGTCAACGCGCGATAGATCCCGCGGCCGCGCCACTCCCTACGGGTTGCGCCGCCCCAAATTCCGGCGAAGCCGGTCCCGTGCACTGGCTCCAGCCGCCCGGCGCTGACGATCTGCCGCTGAACCTCCGCAACCCACAGCTCCATCCCGTCATCGAAAGACAGCCGGCGCAGCAGGGAGTCCCCCATGTCATCGGAAACGGGGTCACCGAACACCTCGCCGTGCATCGCGCTCATCGCGCGGACGTCTGCCTCCTCGGTGACCCGACGAAGGGTTACCCCCTCGGGCAGCTCAACGTCGACGGCGAGTACCCGTGCCTCGCCGATCATGATCGACTCCGGCTCCTCAGGGACGAACCCGTTCTCCAGCAACACTTCGTGCAAGCCCGGCGCATGATCGTGTCCACGAGTCTTCCACTCGACCCGGCTGATCTCAGGAACCGCCTGATAGTGGGCGAGCGCCTCGGCAACGAGCTGCCGAATCATGTCAGCGTCCGCTCCGCCCAGGTCTCGGTAGGTGATGAAACCGCGCCCACCGGCGAAGGTCACCAGGCGCAGCGGGCCGTGTCGGGTGACGGCGACCGCGCCTGGAGTCTCGGCGTCGGTGCGAAGCTGATCGTCATAGGCAGCAAGCAGTCCAGCGGAATTGTCCATGCCCGTCACAGTCCAGTGTCGCGATGAATGTGACAACCGGTTATTCCTCGCCCTGCACCACGCCCACATGCTCGCCTCGACGACCTGTAGTTGACCAAGAATCGAAGTTAGTCATATCCTCAGGCGGTGAGTATGACCGGCGATCGACTCCGCGACCCGCGCAAGCGAGCGGAACGCGCGCAACGCATCCTCGCCGCCGCTACCGATCTCCTGCTCCGCTTCGGTTACCGCCGGGTCACCATCGACGATGTCGCACGTGAGGCCGACATCGGCAAGGGCACGATCTATCTCCACTGGAAGACCCGCGATGACCTGTTCCGCGCGGTTTTCGAGCGGGAGGTCCTCACGGCGATCGAGGAACTGCTCGACACGCTGCGGCGCGACCCGGGCACCTGGCGGCCGCACCGCCTCGCATCCTGTTACTTCCTGGCCATCATGAACCGGCCGCTACTCAGGGCGTTCTTCCTCGCCGACTCCGAAGTGCTCGGCAAATTGGTCAGCCCACCAAACCGCGCCCGAGAGGCGCGCCATGGCGTTCTGTCGCAGGCGTACTTCGAGCTGCTCTCGGAGCACCGGGTGCTCCGCGACGATCTGAATGCCGACGAGCTGGCCTACGCCTTCCTGGCCACGTTGGAAGGGTTCATTCATTCTGAAGCCGCTACCCATCGAACGGCAGGATCCGACATCCAAGCGAGGGCTGACCTGCTCGCGCTGACCGTCGAGCGCGCGTTCGAGACCAGGCGCAGGCTGTCCCGGACCACCGAGAACACCATCGCCGAGCAGGTCATCGACCTCATCACCCACCTCAGTGTCGCCGACCGTGCCGAGCGCGACTGAGCCGCGACGCCGCACGCGACCCCAGCCACACCGAACTGCCGCTACAGCCGACAACCAGGAGACCGTCACCATGGAAGAAGAACGAAAGCGCGACCCCGTACGTACTCTTTCGAACCGCATCTTTCTGACGATCTCTGGAAGGTGGTTTCGCGCCTACTCGATAGTGCGGCATGTCGGACGTCGCTCGGGCCGGGAGTACCGCAATCCCGTCTCGGCCTATCCGCTCGGAGACGGGTTCGTCATCCCCGTCCTCTACGGTGCGCAGTCGAACTGGGTCCGCAACGTCATCGCCGCCGACACATTCACCCTGCGGACGAAGAACCGCGACTACCTGCTCGAACGTCCCGAGATCATCACACCGGCACAGGCCCTGCCCGCCTATCCGGCCCTCTCCCGCAGGATGATGCGCTCACGCGACATCAAGGACTTCGTATGGGGACACCAGGCCGACCCGCAATGACCCCTTCTCGGACTCCATGGCTATTGGCTCGTATCGGCGATTCCGCGAATCGTGTTGAGGTTCGTGTAGACCATTGGCTCGCGACACTCCCAGATGGCGTGCTACCTCGTTTGCCGCGTGGGTCAGGTTGATTGGTCCACGGCTCTCGAGCGCACTTCCCATTGGGTCTTGATCATCAGTGTGCTGGCGCGGACTGGCCTTTACCGGCGCTATGTGCCGTGCCCATAAGCCGGATTGGATACCTGGGATCGGCGCCTCGATGCCACGTCGACGATGCCCGGGTCCCAGCCCGCTGTTGCTCCACTGTGGCGGCCCGCCGTCGCGCACCGCGCGGTTGAGCCACGCGGTGCTCCGGCTACCGGCGGCTACCGGTGAAGTCGTATGACGGCGGCAGTGGCCGCTCGAACAGTCACGACGACCCGGCCCCGGCTACTCGAACTCACCGGGGTCCACTGTCCCTGCCAGGGCGCGTTGTTGGCGATCGCCACACCGCCGAGCGTCGCGGTGTGCGATGACAGATTCCCTGGCTCACCGGACTCCAAGGTGATCGACGTTGCGTCGGTCCAGGCGAAGTCGCGCGGCTCGATCGTCACCTGAGCGTCCGCGCTGCCGGCGCCGTGCATCTTGTTGATGACGGTGATGTAGAGATCGCGGTCGCCGCCGACCGCGTACGCGGTCAGGTTGACATTGGACGGCTTGGCCACGCTGAGGGGCTTCACCTCCCCGCGCGCACCGAGGTCGAACGCCTTGATGGCGTAGCCCTTCGGGGCGACCCGGTAGTTCCCGCATCCGGGAGCGCTGCACGACCCGCCAAGCGGGACGTAGGTGCCGAGGGCCGGGGTGACGGTGTCGGTGTAGATCCACTGCTTGTTGTGGAAGTTCACGCCGTTCACCCCGTGCGACGCCCACCAGTGCATGTAGTCCAGCGCCCAGAGTGCGGACGCGAAGGCGTCGCTGGCACCCGGAATCCCGGTGAGGTAGTCGTTCGACTCGGTCAGCCGGACCGGCAGGCCGGCCGCCACGGTCGGCGCGACGATGCGTCTGTAGAGCCAGGGGTAGGGCACGTACGCGGTGGTCTTGGAGTCCGCCCCGGTGGGCTGGGTGCCGATGTCGGCTTGCTCGACCCAGTCGGCGGACAGCATGTTGTCGATCGCCTGCGCGGCGGTCGTTGTGAGGGGACTGCCGCCGACGTAATAGTGCTGGAACGCATCCTTGAGCAGCCCAGAACCGCGCTCGTCTTTGGTGAACTGCTCCGTCCACGAAATGCCCGTCGCCATGTCCGGGGTGAACGTCACGTAGGGCAGGCCGCCCCGGGTGCCGTAGTTGCCGGTCTCCGGCCCGGAGAACTTCGCGCCGGGCGCTGCTTCGTGCATGGCGGCGGCAAACTTCCGCCAGGTGTCGAGGAAGGACGGGTAGGCCGTGCCCGGCTCGTTCGGGGTGGTCTCGTAGATGGCCGGATCGCCGAGGTGGAACGAATGCCAGTCAACTTCGTTGCCGATCGAGAACGAGCTGACCAGGTGGCGGTAGCGCTGCCAGATGTAGCGCGCGGCCGCCGCGTCGTCCGACACGAGATCCGGGATGGGAGCGCTTGCCGGGTTGTACAAGCGCACGTTGTAGTTCACTCTCGCCCCGGCCGCGGCGGCGAATCTGAACAGCTCGTCGACTGCCGTGTAGCCGTCGCTGCCTGTGCCGACGGGGATCTGCTGGTCCACCGTGCCGGCACCGACGCGCACGTGCTTGATCGCCGCGTTGCGGAAGAGGGTGACCAGCTCGCGGTTCGAGGCGCTGAAGAAGTACCCCGGCACATCCGCATTGCCGGAGTTCAGCGCGCCGCGTTCGAAGCTCAGGCCGGTGAAGTCGCCCGGGATCACCGGTCCGCGGGCTGCGGCGTCCACGACCAGGTCGACGGACTCGGCGGCCGCCGCAGCGGAACCGCCGCCGATGTGCAGCAGGTTGGCCGCGCCGGGCAGCATGCTGCCGGCTACGACAATCCCCGCGCCTTGCAGGAACTTGCGGCGCGGAACGCCGCCCGCCGAGTTCGAGTCGTTCCCCTCAGTGTTGTCTGACGTGTGCACGCGAACCTCCTTGAGGACAGTTATCTGACCACTTGTATCCGGTCCATGCGTATTGCGGGGGCCAAGCTCACTCCAGATCGATGACGACGGCAGCGCCCGCCTCGGCCGGTACGACGACGTCGACGCCGTCGCCGGTCACGGTCGCGGGGACGAGCCGGCGTTCGAGGTACGTCCCGGTCCACGCAGCCCGCGCCGTCCGGCCCGGCAGCCGCAGCCGCGTACGGACCTCGCTCGGATGGGACGACAGCAGCCGGATCGCGAAGTCGTGCCCACTCCTCGACCGCCCGATGGCGGCGATCCGCACGCCGGGATGGTCGACCGTGCAGAACACGCCGTCGGGCGGACCGCTCTCCGGCCCGGTCGCGAGCACGGCGACGAGCGGGACGACGAGCCCGTCTGCGGCCGCCGTCGCGAGCTGGCGGGGCGGCATGCCGGTCGAGGACGCGATGGCGTACCGGAACGTCATCTCCCCCTGTTGCTGTGCCGGGAAGTTGGTGTCCCAGACGTTGTTCAGCGCCCAGGAGTAGATGGTCGCCGGCTCCGCGCGGTCGAGCTGCAGTGTCGGCGGGAACGGTGCGTAGGGCAGGTGCACATTGCCGAACTGGACGAGCGGAGCCTCAAGCGTCGCCCACGCCACCGCCAGATCGTCGTGCTCGAGCGCGACCCAGTGCCGGACGGCCCGCATGTGCGCAGCGGCACCGGGCACGACCGGGCCATCGGAGGCGCCGATACCGCCGCTCACCTCGTACGCCACGGGACCGGTCGGGACGTCGAACGGGAAGCAGAAGAAGCCACCCTCCTTGCCCGCCACTGCCCGCTTGTGCAGGCGGTTGGTGATGTCGACCCGGTCCACCCCGCGCGGCAGCCGGATGGTCGTGCGAATCCACTCCGTCCCGTCACCCTGCAGGTCGACGACCAGCGTCTCGCCCACCGCGTCCCGAGTCGCGCGAACGACGGTGGCGTGATGGCCGACGGTGCGGTCGCCCAGCAGCGACGGGTCGGCGGTCGTGCGGCTGGACAGGTGGTTGACGTGCGGCGCGGTGGTGTAGCTGTCGTAGAGGTACTGGTTGAACCCGGCGGCAGCGTCCTCGTCGACAAGCTCCCGGCCGGCGATCTTGTCGAAGATCGAGGACACGCAGGCGTCGGCCAGCGAATAGGTCAACCGGTAGCGGTCGTTCTCGACCACCGTCGAATCGTCGAGTTCGACTTCGTGCTCCGGGCCGTCACCGGCGACCACGTCGATCCGGGCGAACCCCACGCCGGGGATGTCGCTGGTCACGAACTCCAGGTACCGGCCGATCGGGCGGCGCGGGTTCTCCTGCGGCTCCTCCCGGTGTGGAACCGGCGTGCCGTTTCGCGCGTCGACGAGGCGAATCCGCACGTCGAGCGGCACCCGGCTGGAGGGCAGGAAGATCCGCGCAAGGTCGGTACGGGCCCGGCTGGCGGCGTTGACCACCACGACGGTGGCGAGAGCGCCGGGCGTGGGAGCGAACGTGTCGCCGAGTCGCCGGGCGCCCGCGGCCAGCAGGTCCTGCGCGTCGTCGTGGGCCTGGTGGGCGTACTCGGACTTGCGAGCCCACTGCAGCCCACCGGAATGCCGATGCTCCTCGCCGTCGTCCCACGGGTTGCCGGCTCCCCAGGTGTGCTCGTCGAAAAGCGCAAGCTTCTCGTGCACCCGGTCCGTCTCATCTGTCACGTCACTTTGCGCGCCGCTTCGCAGGTCGGCGGCCGCATGCAGCGTCTCGGCCGTGGTCACGGCGGCCTGCGCCCGCCGGCTGTAGCCGAGTGCGCGCGCCCCGGAACCGATCCCGTCGGCCCACCAGTCCGTCCAGTCACCGGTGTAGGTGGGAATACGTCCGGCGAGACGCTGCTCCGCGTCCGCGAAGAACTCGCTGTTCGTGCCCATGCGGAGCCGGGGATAGGCGAATGTGTCGTTCCACTGTCGGACGATCGAGGCCGGCACGAGGCTCGGCGAGGCGTTGTCGGCGAACGCGCCCTGGACCCGCAGGTGCAACACGTCATGCTCGTACGGGCGCTTGGTGATCGGCACACCCTCGATCAGCTTCGACCAACCGGGGACCATGTGCGCCAGCGGGTAGGGCTGACTTGCCAGCGCCTGCAGGTAGGCGGGCAGGACGGCCACCGCAGTCTCGTAGTCATCGGCCATCCCGATGATGTTGCCCTCCATATAGGACAGGCCGTGGGCGCTGTCGGTGAACCAGGTCAGCACCCGGTTCCCGCTCGGCGCCGCCCAGTAGAACGGCCGCTGCAGATCCTGCCCGCCGACGCGGAACGGCACCGACCGGCCCGCCCAGTTGTGCGCTGCCGACAGATAACCGATGTCGGCGTCGGCAAGCGCGTCCACCAGACCGACCGTCGACCCGGGGACGTCGGTCTGCATGCCGGTCGTGACGGGCACGTCGTACTCGTTGCGCAACATCTCGGTCGTACGCAGGAGCTGGTACAGCTCGTCCGTCGAGCATGCCTCGGTGTGCAGGTTGAAGGGCAGCGCCGTCACCTCGACCAGCCCCTCGCGCACGCGGGAGAGGAGACGGTCTGCGGCATATCTCGATCGCGTGCGCAGCCAGTGGACCAGCGGCCACGAGGCCTCGACGTTCCATCTGAACCGGGCGTCGTCGGGCCAGTCCTCGGTGGCGTCCGTCAGGTCGATCAGGGAGTCGAAGTACGTGTCGTGGTGTCGGGCCACCATGCCCTGCGGGTCGGTGTATCCGACGTCGAGGTGCGAGTGATGGATCAGGTACACCGTCCACTTCCGCTGCGGCGTCACGGTGACCTGCCCGGACAGGGGCTCGCCCGCCCCGGCGACCTCGAGCGTGAGTGTCGACTCCTCTTGCACCTCGGGCACTTGCAGGTCCAGGCTCAGCACTCCCCCGGTCACCACCGCCGGCGCCTCGTCCACGATCGCGCCGTGCGGGTCGCGCAGCGTGAACCGAAGCGATCCGAGGGCGTCTGCGGCCGATACGTGCAGCCGCACCGTCTGCATCAGCCGCTCGCCGGCGCGCCGGAACAACGGCGGACAGGACGCCTCAACCTGCAGGTTGCGGGTGTCGAGCACGCGGACGGCGACCGAGGCACGCAGGGTCTCGCGGGTGGCCGGGAGTGAGCGTTGGATCATCTCCCCCATCCAGTGGGCCGACCGCAGCGCATTTGCCTTTGTCATCGAGCTGTTCCTCCTGTGAGCTGCAAGCCCTGCATCATGTATCGCCCGAGCAGCAGGAAGATCACTACTGTCGGGAGGCTGGCGATCAACGTCGCGGACAGCACGAGCGGCTGGCCGCTACTGGCGTACTGGTTCTGCAAGCCGGCGAGGGTCGGCGCGATCGGCCGGATGCCGTCCGACGTGGACAGCACGAGGCCGAACATCAGATCGTTCCAGATCCAGATGAACTGGAACAGGAACAGCACGGCGATAGGCGCCTTGGCCAGCGGCAGGAAGATCCGCCAGAAGATCGTGAAGTCGCTGCCACCGTCGAGCCGCGCCGCTTCCTGTACCTCGTTGGGCACGGTGGCGAAGAAGCTGCGCAAGACGAACAGGCAGAACGGAATGGAAATCGCGGTGTAGAAGCAGATCAGCCCGCCCCGCGTGTCGTACAGCCCGGTGTCCTGGTACAGCTTGAAGAGCGGGATGACGTACATCTGCACCGGGAACAACGTCCCGCTGAACACGAGCACGAACCAGAAGAACCGTCCGCGGACGCGCAGCCGGGTGATCGAGTAGGCGCCGAGCGACGCGCACAGGATGGCAAGCGCTGAACCGGACACCGCGTACAGCAGGCTGGCCTCAAAGCCCGACGCGAGGCCCGCCGTCGACCAGGCCTCCCGCAGGTTGTCGAACAGACGCCCCGGCGACCTCGGCAGCGCCCACTGCGACGTGTTGCTGACCGATTCGGGTGTCGACTTCATCGCTGTGGTGAACAGCGTCCACAGCGGCCCGAGCCACAGGGCGCAGATCAGCGCGAGGACGATCGTGATCGCCCAGCGGCCAAGCCGCGCCCGGCTTGCGGCACGCTCGGATGCGGCCATGTCAGTTCACCTCCGCCCGCGCGAACATGCTGCGGATGTAGGGAACGGAGACGACGAAGACGATCGCGGTCAGCAGCACGGCGACACTGGCGCCGTAGCCGAAGTCGGAGCTGACGAACGACTCGCGATACATCGTGACGGCCAGCGTCTCGGACGAGCGGTACGGCCCACCCTGGGTCATGACCCAGACGATGTCGAAGACCTTGAAGCTGTTGATCAGCGAGATCGCCACGACGACGACCGTCATCGGCCGCAGGAGCGGAAGAGTCACGTACCGGAACATCTGAATCGCGGTGGCGCCGTCCATGCGCGCGGCATCGAGCGGTTCACGCGGGAGGTTCTGCAGGCCGACGAGGAAGAGGATCATCGTTGGGCCCATGCCCTGCCAGATGCCGGCCGCGATCATGGCGAACGTGTTGAGCGGCGGGTCCGTCAGCCAGTTATGCGCCAGCGAACCAAGGTGCGCGAAACGCAGCGCGCTGTTGAGCATTCCCTGTCCAGGAATGTAGATGGCGAACCAGAGCACACCGATTGCCGCGCCGGAGATCGTGTGCGGCAGGTAGATGATGCGTTTGAACAATCCGCCGAGTGGGCTCGCGTTGATCACGATCGCCAGGAGTAGCCCGGCGCCCACCTGTAGGAGCATGATGCCCGCGACCCAGTACAGGGTGTTCAGGAAGGCCGTGCCGAACGCAGGATCCGACCCGAACGCGCTGTAGTTGTGCAGCCCGTTGAACGCCGGTGCGTGGATGCCGTCCCAGTTGGTGAAGCTCACCCAGATCGTGTCCATCGCGGGATACAGCAGAAAGACGCCCACCAGCGCAACCATCGGCACGAGGTACAGATACGGCGTCGCTGCCCGCGCCGCGCGCGACCATGATCGCGACTCGCGACGCGGTGCAGCGTCCGGCCAGGTGCTGGGCAGCACGGCCAGCTCTCGCCAGGTCTCGACCTTCACGTTGGGCTACCCCACGGCCTTCCATACGCTGTCGGCCTTGGCCTGGATGGTGCTCAGGATCGACGTGGGGTCGCCTGGATGCAGCAGGAACTTCTGGAATTCGTCGTTGGCGGTCTGCACGATGTCGTGTGGCGTCGCCTCGTAGTAGCGGCTGACCTGCTGGTAGTTGCCGGATTTCATGTCCGCGATGATCTGCTGGTCCACCGGCGACGTCGACGGAACGTCGGAGCGTCCGGAGATGAAGCCGGTGAGCTTCACCCACTCCTGCTGGCCCTCCTTCGACATGAACCAGCTGAGCGCCTTCTCGGCGTTGTCCTTGTGCCGACCGTGGGTGGCGACGCACATCGGCCCCGACTCGATGACGATCGTGTTCTGCACGCCTGGCTTGATACTGGGGAGTATGAACGCGCCGTAGTCGACGCCCGGCTTCATGCCGGCGCTGGTCAATGTCGCCTCGTACCAGGTGCCCATCTCGGCCATGGCAGCCTTGCCCTGCTTGAAGGGCGTCGCGAAGTTCGTGCCCCGCGTGCTGAACGTGACCGACGACGGGTCGGTGAAATATCCCGCCTTGATCATCTGCGCCCACAGGTTCATCACGTCGACGACGCCGGGGTCGGTGTACTTCGCCTTGCCGGTCGTGACGGCCTTGTAGAGCTCCGGGTCGCTCCCGACGAGCAGCGTCTGGAACCAGAGGAAAGACCACACGCCGTCGACGGTCGCACCCAGCGGCGCGATGCCGTTGCCCTTCAACGTATCGAGAATGTGCAGCATCTCGTCCCACGTCTTAGGCGGCTGGAGCTGGTACTTGTCGAACACCTTCGTGGAGTAGAAGACCACCCAGGGAGCCATGTAGAGCGGTGCCGCGTACGTCTTGCCGTCGAACGTGAACAGCTTGCGCAAGTCCGCGCTGTAGCCGTCGCCCTCCTTGTCCCACTGCGCCGAGAGATCAGCGACGAATCCCGCGTCGACGACGTCCTTCATCCCCCAGCTCGACTGCCAGGTGAACATGTCCGGCGCCTTGGATGAGCCGCCGGCAGTCTTGATCGCCGCCTGGTAGACGTCCTCGTCGGAGTACTCGCGCGGCGTCCAACCCACGCCGACTGCGCTCTTGGCCGCGTTTCCCTCCGTCTGGAGCCAGGTTTGCCAGGTCGGCTTGTCGTTCGACAACTGGAGGTTTGACGCGTTTCCCGACCCGCTGCCACACGCGGCCAGCAGCCACGGGAGGCTGACGCCCGCGAGCGCGGCCCCGCCTCCGACCTTGAGAAACGTACGACGATCGAGGGTATTCATGCCGTGCTCCTTCAAGTTGGCCGAGCGGACCTTGATGGCGGCGCAGAATCGGGCACACGGACCGGACAGGCAACGCCGCGTACGAAGACACGTGCCCGACCTGCACCGCATCGGATTTGCCCGACGAGAGCCATGCCTGACCCGTTCGCTCGGCACCGTTCCTGGTGCAGCGCCTCACGCCGGATGCCTACCTGATCAGGCATTGCCGGAGGTTATCGCTACCACGCTAGCTGCACAAGACTCGGCAGAGATGTTCTTTGGTTTTCAGTAGAAATAGCCGTATCGGTAAATGGTTGCGATAGCATCGCGCGCAGTGTCGACTGGAGGTGCGTGCAGATGAGGGTCGCCCGGCCGTACGAACCGCAGCCCACGTACCAGCCGGTACGGGGAGTGGTCCGCAGCGGCTGGGATCCGGCCTGCACCGATCTCGGGCCCGGAACGGTGCTGGCCGTCGACGGTCCCAACGTCCTTGACTGGACGGCGGTCGTCGACAGCATCACCGCCGCGTTGCGCGTGCGAGAGATTCCCGTCGTCGCCGTGGACGTTCGTGAGCAGATGGTCTCGTGGGAGCAGGTCGTCAAGCGGACCGCGCCGGTCGAAGCGCTTGCCGACGATCCCGACTTCGCGACGCTTGCCAATGGCACGATCGCCGATCTCTACGACGAACCGCCCGCCCTGCCGGCAGTTCCGGACGCGGTCGTGGTTGCGTTCGGCCCAGGCGCGGCGCTGCTCGGCTCGGATCAGCTCTGGTACGCCGACCTGCCGAAGCGATATGCGGAAGCGGCCGTCGGGGCCGGCCGGGGACGCAACCTGGGCCAGCTGCCCGGCGATGGCGCCTCGACCACTCGCCGGCTTTTCTACATCGACTGGCCGCTGCTGGACCGGCACCGCGATGCAGTGATCGGGCGCGTCGACCGGTGGATCGACGTTCGCGACCCGCCGCGGCCGACCTGGCTCGACGGCGCGGACGTGCGACTGACTATCGCCGAACTAGCCGGGCGGCCCTTCCGCACCTTGCCGACGTTCAACTCGACGTCGTGGGGCGGGCACTGGGGGCAGGAGCGGCTCGGACTGGGACGCGACGCGGAGAACACCGCCGTTGGATATGAGCTGATCGCGCCGGAGAGCGGCGTGCTGATCGGTGAGCCGGGCCGCTCGGTCGAGATCCCGTTCCAGCTCGTCGTCGCGTCACACCCGGACCGCGTGCTCGGCCCGGACGTGCGGGCCAGGTTTCACACCTCGTTCCCGATTCGGTTCGACTACCTCGACACCGTGGGCGGTGGCAGCCTGTCCGTGCACTGCCATCCGCGCGAGGCGTACATGCGGGACGTCTTCGGCTGGCCCTACACGCAACACGAGAGCTACTACGTCATGGTCGGCGGGGAAGACCACGACATTTTCCTGGGACTGCGCGAGGACGCTGACCTCGACGAATTCCACCGGCACGCGCACGCCGCCGATGCCGACCAGCAGGCGTTCGACATCGAACGATTCGTGCAAACCCATCCCGCGACGCCACACCAACTATTTCTGATCCCGGCCGGTACCCCGCACGGAAGCGGCGAGGGCAATGTGGTGCTGGAAGTCAGCGCCACTCCGTACCTCTACTCGCTGCGCTTCTACGACTGGCTGCGCGTGGACGCAGCCGGCAATCAGCGACCGGTCCACGTCGGACATGCATTCCGCAACCTCGATCCGTGGCGCTCCGGTGCCGCGGTGCGGCGCGATCTCGTGCAGCAGCCGCACACACTCGTGCAAGGCGAGGACTGGCGGGAGGAGTCGATCGGTATGCTGCCGCAGCTGTTCTTCGAGGTGCGCAGGGTGGTCATCGAACCCTCCGGCTGCGCTCGCGCCGACACCGCAGACCGCTTCCACGTGCTCAATGTCGTAGCGGGCGACGGCGTCGTCGTCGAGACTCGCGCCGAACAGCACAGCCTCGTCTACGCTGAGACGCTGGTGATCCCAGCGAGCGTCGGCCCGTACCGGCTCACCGCGCTCGGTGCGTCTCCCGTGATGGTGGTCAAGGCGCTGGTCCAATGACGAGCGTGTGGGTATACGTCGTGACGCTGGAGACCGGACCATGAGCAGTCCCACGATGCGCGACGTCGCGGCGCAGGCCGGTGTCAGTCCGATGACTGTTTCTCGTGCCCTGCGCGACGACCCGCGGGTTTCGGAGACAACCAAGACGCGCGTACTCGATGCCGTCGGCGCATTGGGTTACCGTCGCAACGAGGTCGCTCGAAGCCTCCGCCTCGGCAGTTCCCACCACTTGCTCGGGCTGATCGTCACCAACCTCGCCAACCCCTTCTACTCCCAGCTCGCGCTCGGGGTCGAAGCCGTCGCCGCCGAGAACGGCATGCGAGTCATCCTCGGCAACTCCGGCGAGGACGCGCGACGAGAAGACGAGCTCGCGCACGATTTCGCCGCGCGCCGGCTCGACGGGATCATCGTCGTGCCTTCCGGAAACCACCACGGACATCTCGATCCAGTCAAGCTCGGTGGCGTGCCGGTCGTCCTGACCGCCAGCCCCGGCGCGAAGATCGGCGTCGACTCGGTGCTGCTCGACGACTTCGGCGGAACCTGGGCTGCCGTCGTCAAGCTCATCGAACGCGGCCACACCCGCATCGGGTTTCTCGGCCCCGCCGCTTCGACGTGGACCGGATCGGAGCGGTTCCGCGGGTTCTGCGCCGCAATCGAGGAAGCAGGCCTGTCGGTCGAGGATCGGTACGTGTCGCGCAACCACCTCGACGTCACGAGCGCCGAGCAGGCCGCGGCGAAGTTGCTCGACCAGCGTGACCCGCCGACGGCGTTGTTCGCGGCGAACAACCGGAACACGATCGGCGCGTACCGCGCCATCCGCGCGCACCACGCCGCCGTCAGCCTTGCCGGCTTCGACGACTTCGAGCTCGCCGACATGCTCGCGCTGCCGCTGATCGTCGTGAGGTACGACCCGCGCGAGCTCGGCCGCAAAGCGGCCACCCTGCTCTGCGAGCGGATCGAAGACAGGCGGCGCAGCGAGGCGACGGCGCCGCGGCAGATCCTCGTCTCGACCAGCGTGGTCGAATACGGCGCCGAATTGACTGCCTGACCGCGGGAGCCCAGCGGCGCACCGCGGAGCCAGGCAAATCCTTTGCCAGCCGGACACGTCACCGCGTGGCGGTGTCGCGAAGTGCTTCGAGCAAGCCGTCGAGCGCAGGCTGACCGAGCGAAGTCTCGCGCACGGCAGCGTGGATCGCCCGAACCGGCTGGGGCTTGCGGACCTTGCGCACGACGACGGCGGGGTGCCGGTTGGCCAGCCCCATCTCCGGGATCAGGCTGATGCCGAGACCGGCGGCGACGAACCCCTGCGCGGTCGCGTAGTCCTCGCTCTGCACCACGAAGTTCGGGCAGAAGCCCGCGGCGGCGCAGCCTTCGGCAACGGCGTCGAGGCAGGGGCCCGGCCATTCGCTGCCGACCCATGGCTCGTCGGCGAGATCGGTCAGGTCGACGACCCGTTTCGACGCGAGCCGGTGGCCTTTCGGCAGCACGGCGCGGAACGGGTCGTCGACCAGGTGGACGAGCCGGATGCCCGCGTGGATCCGGTCGCGCGCCCGCACCACGATCGCCAGGTCGGCCCGGCCCTGCTCCACCTCGGGCAGCGGGTCGTCGGGATCGATCAGCTTGAGATCGACCTGCACGCCGGGGTGCTCGCGGCGAAGCCGGGCCAGCGCGGGCGCCATGAGGATCGCGCCCGCGGTGGCGAAGTAGCGGACGGCGAGGCGGCCCGTGCGCCCGGCGCGCAGATCGGCCAGCGCCGTCTCGGCCTCGGCCACCTGCTTGCCGATGATGGCGGCGTGCTCGGTGAGCAACCGCCCGGCCGCGGTGGGGCGCACGCCCCGCCCGACGCGTTCGAGCAGTGCGATGCCGGCCTGCTTCTCCAGGGCGGCCACCTGCTGGCTGACCGCGGACGGCGTGTAGCCGAGATTCGCCGCCGCCGCGGTGACTGAACCGCTGCTGACCACTGCACCGAGGACCTGCATGCGCCGCACATCGAGCATGTAGCGAATTTTAACGGTATCTGCAGAACATTTCACTTGTCCTGTCGGGTTCTACTCAGGCAGCGTTGATACCGGATCGCGCGGACCAGCCCGCGTTTGACCGAAGTGCCAAACCGATGAACGGACCATGCAGCCCAACTCGCCCTGGCGGATCGCCGACTTCCGCACCCTGTTCACTGCGACCACGATCAGCCAGCTCGGTACCAACATCGGCTACGTCGCCGTCCCGCTCATCGCGGTCTCCGCTCTGGACGCGAGCCCCGGCCAGGTCGGGGCACTTGCCACCCTGAGCACCGTCGCCTTTCTGCTCATCGGCCTTCCCGCCGGGGCGTGGGTGGACCGGATGCGTCAGCGCCGGGTGCTGATCGCCGCCGATCTGGCGCGCGCGGTGCTCCTCGGGTCCGTCCCGCTGGCCTGGTGGCTTGGCACCCTCACCCTCGGGCAGCTGTACGTGGTCGTCCTGCTCAATGGCGCGGCCACGGTCTTCTTCGACGTCGGCTCGCAGAGCGTGTTGCCGCAACTGGTCGGCCGGGACGCCCTCGTCCAGGCGAACGGCGCAGTGGTCAGCCTGATAGCTGCGGGCAATGTGGCCGGACGGGGTGCGGGCGGCGGCCTGGCCCAGTTGCTCAGCGCGCCGGTGGCCGTGGTGTGCGCGGCCGTGAGCTATCTGGGATCGGCCTTCCGACTCACCGCGATTCGCCGCCGGGACGCGCCACCGGCCGGGCAACCTGCCCGGCTGATGGCGCAGATCGGCGACGGGCTGCGCCACGTCTACGGCAACGGGGAACTGCGCGCGCTCGCGCTGACCGCGGCGCTCACCAACCTCGGCGCGCAGATGGTCAACACGATGCTGCCGGTGCTGTTCATCCGCGAACTCGGATTCCCGGCCGGCGCGCTGGGACTGTTCTGGGCTGCGGGCGGAGTCGGCCTGCTGCTCGGCGCCCGATGTGCGCGTCCCGTCGCGCGGCGTCTCGGCTACGGGCGCACCCTCGCGCTGGCCGGCCTGTGCATCGCGCCTGCGGGCCTGCTCGTCCCGCTCATCGGGCGCGGTACCTGCCTGTGGGTGGCTGGCGCCGGTTGGTTGCTGGCGATGTTCAAGACGGGCATGGACAACGTCCTCGGCGTAAGCCTGCGCCAGCGGATGACCCCGGACGCACTGCTCGGCCGCATGAACGCAACATTCCGCTTCCTGCTCACCGGCGCGCTCGCCGTCGGCTCCGCCGTGGCGGGCGTGATCGGCGAACTGGCCAGCGTGCACGTCACTCTCTGGGCGGGCGGCACGTTAATGGCGATCGCTTTCCTGCCCGTCTTCCTGTCGCCGGTAAGAAGTCGCCGTGAGCTGCCGCAGGATCTGAGTAACCTGCCGCGATGCCCGAACCCCGCACCGATCGCCTCGTGCTCCGCCAGTGGCGAGAGTCTGACCTCGACCCATGGGCAGCCATGAACGCCGATCCCGAAGTTCGCGAGCACTTTCCACAAGTGCTCACCCGCGAGGAAAGCGCGGCGTCGATAGCGCACTTCCAGGCAGAACTCGATCGGCGTGGCTGGGGTTGGTGGGCGGTCGAGGTTGCCGAGACCGGCGAGTTCATCGGCGTCACCGGCCTGGACCCGGTCGACGACGGCCTGCCGTTCGAGGGTGTGGAGATCCGGACGTGCCCGACGGTCCGCTGCGCCGCAATGTGCTGTACCGGATTCGGTCAGAACGCCCCGACGCCGCGCGGTGATCCGAGACCCGTCGGCCCGTCATATCCCTTGACGCCCGTGCAGATGTCTAACGGGCGCGCGGCGCAACTCCTGTGACGGTCGCACTCGCGGGTTGCGGTCTGCTCCTGCGTGGGAGGTGGAAGCGGTGGCATGAGGAGCGTCCCCCGCTTCCACCTCGTTGGGGGCGCGGTCAGTTGTGTACGCGGGCAAGGTTCGCGCGAATGAACTGGCCGGCATTGGTGAGGTTGTCGTTTCCTCGGTGGTCGGGTCAGCGGGTGACGGCGATGTTGAACGCCGGGGTGCGCAGAGCGCCTATCAGGGCAGCGAAGAGCAGGAAGTAGTGCTCGACGGCTCGCGCGGTGGTGATCCCGCCGAGGTCGACCTGTCGGTCCGCCGCCCAGCCGAGCTCCGTCAGGAGGCCCCCGACGATCCCCTTGGCGGCGGCGTCGTCGCCGGAGAGGAACACGTTCGTCGGGGCCGGCAGTAGGGCCGGGTTCACGCCGATCGGGCCGCCGACCGTGTTGAGCGTCTTGACCACCCGCGTGTCCGGGAGCGCCTGCTGCAACCGCTCACCCAGGCTTGAGTCCGGGTAGATCAAGTCCATCTGCTGGTCGACGGCGTTGCCGATGTCGATCAGCACCCGATCGGCGAGCGATTCGCGCAGCGGCGTGAGGGTCGCGAGTGAGTGAGCCGCGGCGAGGGCGCTGACAATGACGTCGCTGCCGGCGATGGCCTCGACGTGGCCGAACGCGGGGGCGGGGAGGTCTGTTGCCTGGCCGGGGTCGCGGGACCCGAACACGACGTCGTGACCGGCGCCGCTGAAGCCCGCGCCGAGGGTGCGGGCCATGTGGCCGGTGCCGAGGACGGCAATGCGCATGATGTACTCCTGTCCGGCGGCAGAACCGCCGGGTATCGTTCCAATTTGAACGAGTCCGACGGTAGCCCATAGTTCGAATTTGAACAACGGGGGGATGTGTGGTCAGGGCTCTCAGCGACGATGAGCTCGCCGCGTACTTCGCGCTCCGCAGCGCTGGCGACCGCTTGCAGCGGGCGGTGGCGCAGCAGCTGCGGGCCTACGACCTGACCGAGGTGCAGTTCTCCATCCTCGCCCAGCTCAGCTCGGAGACCGACGGCATCGGCATGAGCGAGCTGGCGCGCGGACTCGTGGTCACCAAGAGCGGGTTGACCTATCAGGCCGGTCAGCTCGAGGGCCGGGGATTGGTCGCGCGTCGCGCGAGCACCGACGACGACCGAGCCGTGCTGCTACACCTGACACCGGACGGGAAGGCATTGCTCGCCCGTATCCTGCCCGCGCACATCACGCTCGTGCGGGAGCTGTTCATCGACCGCATCGATCCGTCCGACCTCGCGGTCGTGCGCGACGCACTCGCACAGGTCGCACGCGACTGACGCGCGAGCGAACAGCTCGCGACCCGGTTCGAGGCTCTAAGGGCGTGCTTTCATCGTCGATGGGTCAGGGCATGCAGTTGACCGCGAACGTGAGCTCGGTCGGGAAGGCAAGATCCGCCCAGATCAGCTTGCCTTCTGCCTCAGGCAGCACGCCCCACGCCTGGCTGACGTGCTCGACGATGACAAGCCCCCTGCCGTGCTCGTCGCGGGGCCCGGCCGTAACCGGAATCGGCTCGCCGGACGCGTCATCCCTGGTCGAGATCCGTACTCGATCGCGGTGAACCTCGATGGTCACGTCGACTTCGCTGCATCCGGCGTTCACCGCATTCGTGACCAGTTCGCTCATCACAAGCATGCAATCAGCGACTAGTTCGATTCCGGCCGGACTATTAGAAAGTAGTTTATGTAGGCAGGCCAAACAAAACTCGCGTGCGCGCTGCGGCGTAGCTGCGTCACCTGGAAAAGTCGCCGCACTAATTTGGCACATCCGTTAAGTCCGCCCGGTCGGTAGGGGTTACTCCGAGAGCATGTCTACCCTTTCGGTTCTGATCCGATCAACGAGACGCGCAGGCTCGGCCGCTCATGTCGACCTAAAGGGCACGCGTTGTGTTCTTCGGCCACTATTTCGACCCTGTTTCGGCGGCCTAATTGCTCTCGTCCACGTGGTGCCAGTTTGTGTCACAGGGCGAAAAGGGGACTGACAGGCATTGGCCGGACTGCGACGATGGTGTGATGACGGGGCGGGGCGATCGTCGGGCAGTTGCCGATCGCGCTGGCTTCTCAGCGCCCGGCGGAGATAGCGCGCTGCGGCTGCAACAACTCGCGCAAGTCACTGCCGAACTCGGTGCGGCCGAATCAATGGCAGAAGTTATCGACGCAGCCGTGACGCACGTGGCTGAGGCGATCCGCGCGGCCGTGACCACCCTGCTGGTGCGCGAAGGCGATCAACTCGTGATGGTCGGCGGTCATGGGCTGCAGCCGGGCATCAGCGAGCGGTGGCATTCGTTCCCGGTCGACGCCGACAACCCGGCCAGCGAGGCGGTGCGACTGGGCCGGCCGGTATGCATGTCTGACGTCGCGCGGATCGAGGAGCGCTACCCGTCCCTGCGCGACCAGATTCCCCCGAGACGTTCGATCGTGTGCCTACCGCTGGGAGCAGGGGCTGCGCCGGTCGGCGCCCTGGGCATGACCTTCGAGGACAACTGGCTTCCTGGGCCTGGTGAGCTCAGCTTGCTGACAACATTTGCCGAGGCCTGCGGCCAGGCAATCCGTCGCGTGCTCGCATCTAGCGAGGCCGCCGAACGCGCGCGGCAACTCAGATTCCTCGCCGACGCGTCCGCTGAATTGGGCCGCAGCCTGGACTACCGGTCGACGCTCGCCAAGGTTGCCGCGCTCGTCGTCCCGGACCTGGCCGAGTGGTGCGCTGTCGACATTCTCGAAGACGACGCGCTGACCACCCTCGCCGTCGAACACACCGACCCGGCAAAGGTGGCCTGGGCATGGGACCTGCGACGGCGATACCCGCCTGATCCTCATGCCACTCGCGGCGCAGCCAACGTCGTGCGGACCGGCATCAGCGAACTGTATGAGGAGATCACCGACGAGATGCTGGTTGCGCACGCACGCGACGAGGAACACCTGCGCCTGCTGCGCGGACTGCACCTGCGCAGTTCGATGGTCGTGCCGCTGACGACGCATACTCGAACGTTGGGGGTCATCAGCCTGATCAGGGCAGAGACCGACCAGCGCTACGGACCGGCAGACCTCGCCATCGCCGAAGACCTCGGCCGGCGCGCAGGTACCGCAATCGACAACGCGCTCCTGCACAGCCAGGCCCGAGACGTCGCACTGCAATTTCAACGCGCCGCGCTGCCCGCCAACCTCGATGCCATTGCCGGCTGGCTGATCGCGGCCCATTACGAACCCGGCGGCCACGCCGAGGTCGGCGGCGATTTCTACGACGCGCTGCCGTTGCCTGACGGCAGGCTCGCGGTGTGTATCGGCGACGTCATGGGGCACGGGCTGGACGCTGCCGCCGCCATGGCGCACCTGCGCGCCTCGGTGCGCGCCTTCATCAGCGTCGACCCCGCGCCGTGCCGGGTGTTGGCCCACCTCGAGCACATGTTTGCGCTGCTGTCGGTGCGGCGGCTGGTCACTGTCGTCTACGCGGTGATCGATCCGCACCTCGGTCAGTTGGAGTTGGTCAACGCCGGCCACTACCCGCCCGTGCTGGTGCCGGCGCAGGGATCGCCGCAGTTCGCCGAGACGCCACCTCGCCGACCGCTCGGTGCGGCGCCTGACACAGACGCGCCGAGCACATTTGCGATGGCCGCCGGCGACACGCTGCTGCTCTTCACCGACGGGCTGGTCGAACGACGCGGCGAGGTGATCGACGTCGGGCTTCAGCGGGCCTACGACAACGCTAATCTCCTGCGCGATGCAGACTTACGCGGCGCACTCGACAAGCTGGTAGCTCGGGTCCGCGGCGATGGCCACGACGACGTCACCGCCATGGCCGTTCGGCAGGCTCGACGACCGATCTGACATTGCCGGCGCAGAGACAGCTGCGTACACCACACCGGTGTGGAACAGTGTCCGCGTGGCCGGTCTGGACGTGGAGACGCAGAGGCACGACGGGTACGCGGTGCTTGTCCTGCACGGTGAACTCGAAATGGCGACCCGATCCATCCTCAGCAATGCCGGGCAGGCGCAACTGGCAGTTCCCGGTTTGATCGGCCTTAGCCTGAATCTCGCCGACCTGACATTCCTGGACTCCAGCGGTGTCGGCATCCTGGTCCAGCTGCGCAACCAGGCGACCGACCGTGGCGTCACCATGGATCTCGTCGACGTACCCGCCGGCCCAGCGCGGGTCCTGACGATCGGCGGCCTCGCGGAGACGTTCGGGCTTTCCGCGGCGGACAATCCGACCGACACGGCGTCCTGACCGAAGCCTCGGCTTATCTGGGGCGGCAGCCCTCAGATCGCTTGCTTCATTCCGGATGCGTCGGTCTGGATGAAGTCAGTCGCCACTTGCCACTGTTGCTGGAAATCAGGGTGGTCGAAGTAGGGCAGGGCGAGCAGCCGCAAGATCGGGCTCGCGCTCGTTCCGGCCGGCGCGACATGATCCGGACTCGCCGTCGATCATGGCGTTGTAGATCGTTACGGTGCCACACCGTGCCAGGCGTGCGCGACTGCCAGCGGTCGCCTGTGACGCAATGACCGCCGGACCCTGGCCGATGGCGTTACCGGACTGGTCACGGGGCGAGTGAGACCCGTGTCGTTCCAGGTCTCGACGATGCAGCCGATGATGATCAAGCGGGTGAGCGCGCTGCCGGCGAGATCACTCGTCCGCGCAAGCTCACGAACCCAAGCGACCAGTCGCTGCACGCCAACCACTCCTTTCGGCACAGACGTCATCGTGAGATTAACGTGCGTGGATAGTTGTCGCGAGTTGTTGATCAATAGCGTTGGGCGAGACCCGCTAGGGGTCGAATCGCTGGCGCGTGGTGCGGGATCGTGTTGCGCGAGCAGGTGATCGCGCTCGATCAGGCTGCTGCCGCCAGGGCCCACCGCATGCGGTCGCGAGAAGTCTCCGGGTGCTCGCCGTACTCGGCGGCGAAGGCTTCTGCACAGCCGCTGACTCCGCCGTGCTGGCGCAGGCTGTCGCGGATCGCGGCCGCGAGCTGCTCGTTCGTCGGGTGCTGTGAGGGCTGCAAGCTGCTGATGAACAAGGCTTCCGCTTTGCTGGCTAGCGTCATGTCGATTGCTCCTCGAGACTCTGGTGGCTGCCGTAACTCGTGTCATCGGCTGCCTTGGTTTGAAGGCTCGAGTCGCCCCGTTCGGCTCTGTGAGCTAGTTCACGCCACACCTGCGCCCGCCAACAGTGTCGACTGTCCCGCCTCGCACGGGACGTCGGACCCACCGTGCTTGCGCAGGAGGTCCTTCAGCGGCGGCTGAACCGGCAGAACCTGCATTGCGGGCCGGGCAAACTGCGCCTATCCGTCGAGCAACGTCTGCGCCGTGCGGAGGAACTCGCGGGCACGCCGGCTGCGCGCACCACCCAGTGCCGCGGTGAACTCGTCCTGCAGCGCGAGGATGCGGGCGCTCGCGCGCTCCGGGTTGCGTAGCAACCTCGAGACATAGCGGCGCGCCAATCCCGTGACGTCGGCGAGTTCGACAGGCGCCAGACGAGCCCCAATGGTGTGCCGGCGCGCACTCCGAGCACGGTGTCGGTCTGTAACGATCTGCGGCTGTCGTACGAGAGGTGGAAATCAGGCGACGGTCAGCGATAGCTATGTGAGGCTGCACCAATGACCGATGCAGATTGGGAACAACGAGTGGCGGACGCATGGTCGTCGATTGACGATCTGAGCGAGCCAGACTTCGTGGCGCTTATCGAAAAGCTCGTCGCTGAACTTCCCGCAGACAGCGGCATTGCAGCCTTCGAGCGGGCCTGCGCGTTCGACACCACGGGCCATTCAGACCTCGCAGTCCCCTTGTACCGAAAGGCACTCCACGCCGGGCTGACCGGCGAACGCCGGCGTCGTGCAGTGATCCAGCTGGCCAGCTCGCTGCGTAACCTCGGCGAGTCGCAGACGAGCATCGAACTGCTCACGGCTGAGATGAACTCCGGCTCCGACCACCTCGACGACGCGGTACGCGCAGTTCTGGCATTGGCACTAACCGATGTCGGGCGGGAGCGGGAGGCGGTCTCCATCGCGATCATCGCGCTGGCACCGCACCTGCCCCGCTACCAGCGGTCGATGGCCAATTACGCCCGGCTACTCGTGCATCCAGAACCCTGACCTCTCCGCGCTCTCGGCGTCAAATCCCTTGGGATCACTGCGAATGAACCGACCTGGCGGCGGTCACGTACTGCAGCAGTGAACGCCCGCAAGGCCAACGGGGTGACCCCGAACACGGCCGAGGACCAAGGAGATGAGCAATCATGACGGCAGGTATTCGGGGGCCGATCGTGGCCTGTGGCCGGCTCGCCGGCGTTGTCGTGGCAGCAGTGCTGCTCGTGGCTGCATGCAGCAGTTCGGCGAGGTCCAGTAACCCGCCGGCGACAGCGCCAGCAGGCGGCGGGGGGTCAGGCGCGTCAACTGGCGGCGCCATAACGGTAGAGACCCACAGTGGTGACGCGGGGACCTACCTGACCGACGGATCGGGGCGGGCGCTCTACGACTTCGCGTCCGATACGAGCACGGCGTCGAACTGCACCGGATCGTGCGCATCGTTCTGGCCGCCGCTCACTGCCGCTGGTACGCCAGCGGCGAAAGGCGATGCGGTGGCGAACATGCTCGGCACGATCACGCGCGCGGACGGGACGAAGCAGGTTACCTACAACGGGCATCCGCTGTACTACTTCAAGCTCGACAGCACCGCAGGCGACACCAAGGGCCAGGGCAGCGACAACTTCGGCGCCAAGTGGTGGCTGGTAGCGCCGTCAGGCGACTCGATCACCAGCGCCGGTGGCGCCTCGTCACCGGCATCCTCGGCCAGTAGCTCCAAGGCGGGCGGCTGGTCGTGAGCCCGGCTGGTGCCGGCGAGCCGCTCCTACTCGACAAGTCGGGTGGCAGCGTTCCACCGGCACCGCCAGCAGGTCGCGAGGCGGGCTCGCCGATCACCTCGGCGGCCTTCCTCGGGGTCACCGTCGCCTCATTCGGCGGACCCCTTGCGCTGGCAGCACTTTACGCACCGGGCATCGTTGTCGACACGCCCTCGTCGGCCGGCCTGGTCATGGTCGCGGCGGCCGTTGCATTCGGCGTTCCGCTGCTGGTGTGGTTGCGATACGCCCGCCACGTCTCGACCTCCGGCGGCCTGTACGGCTTCGTCGTAGCCGCCGCCGGCCCCCGCGTCGGAGCGGTTCAGGCGGGCCTGTGGATCGCCAGTTACCTGCTGTACCTGATCTACACCAGCGCATTCATCGTCTACGACGTGTTGCCGACGGTGCTTCCCGGCATCCGTCCGTACCGCGGCGTATTGGAGATCGCCCTGCCCGTGGCGCTCGCCGCGGTGATGCTCGCCGGCCGCACCATCACGCTGATCGTGCTGGGCGGCCTGGCCGCTGGGCAGATGGCGCTGCTCGGTATTCTCGCGGCGGTCACGATCGGGCACGACGCGCCGGCCTCGTCGTTCGGCGTGCACGCGCCGACCGGCTCGATCGCCACAGTCACCGGGCAGACGGCGTTGCTCTACGTGTGCGGCAGCCTGCCGCTGTTCCTGGGCGGCGAAGTGGCGCGGCCGTCGCGCACGGTGCGGCGCGGGCTGACCACTGGCTACCTGCTCGCCGCCGTCGGGGTCGTGGCGGCCGTCTTCCCGATCGCTGCCAATCCCGCGTTCACCCGCGCGCCGATACCCGGTGTGTCGATTGCGCGGGTGTTTTCCGGGCACACGCTCGCAGTCGCGGTAGGAGTCGGTGTCGCTGCCAGTACGGCCGGGGTGATGCTCGCCGAGTACCTCGCGCTCAGCAGGCTGCTGCACGCACTCACCGCCCGTCCAGTGCGCCCGATCATCGCCGTGCTCGCTGTCGCTCTCGTCGGAGCTGCGCCGATCAGCCTTATCAATCCTGATCGTTTTTACGACGACCTGCTCAAGCCGTCGCTGATCGCACTCTGGCTCAGCCAGCTCATCGTCTTCGCCGTGTACCCGCGATTCGTCGCCCGCCACGGCCGTGCGCACATCCCAAATTTCGTTCTAGCACTGGGCGGCTCGGCCTTTGCCGTATACGGGCTCTACACGACCTTCCAGCATGCCGCGACGTAGTCGTATTTGGCCGTTCATCTTGCGAGCAATTACGGCATGACGTGATTGCCATACCGCGATAGCAAAGCGCTATTGGTCGCCGTGCACATCGTTCGTCGTAAATGACAATCGCCTTTACGTGCACGTGCTGCATTCTTGTCGCTTGGGCGCGACCATGTACGGGCACCTGAGATGAGCCGGAGTCTCATATCAGTTTGGAGCGCACATGCATGCCTTCCTCATATGGTTGGGTCGGGCCTCGGCGCGACGGCACTGGTGGGTCATCGGCGCGTGGCTGGTCATTCTCGCCGGGGTGCTGCTGTTGCGATCCGCGTTCGCCGGAGAATTCGTCAACAACTACTCCGTGCCGGGAAGCCAGTCGTCGCAGGGACGCGATCTGCTCACTGAGAAATTCCAGCAGCAGAGCGGCTACGCCGGTCAGATCGTTTTCCGTGCACCTACCGGCAAGGTGAGCGACAAGTCGACCGCGGTCAGCCAATCGATGGCGGCAGTCGCGAAGCTGCCACACGTCACGTCGGCCACTGATCCGCTGAGCACGTCGGGATCTCCGAACGTGTCCAAGGACGGCACCATCGTGAACGCCCCAGTGTCATTCGACGTCGTGCCCGCGTCGCTTGACCACGCCTACCTCGACGATCTCGATGCGGCCGTTCAACCGGCACGCGCCGCCGGGCTCGAGGTCGAGTTCGGCGCCGGTGCCGGGCAGATCGGTAAGCAGGCGCACGACCTCAATTCCGAGGTGATCGGGCTGGTTCTGGCGTTCGTGCTGCTGGTACTCATGTTCGCGTCCGTCGTGGCTGCCTCGATTCCGCTGCTGGCGGCCGTCTTCAGCGTCGGAGCAGGCGTCTCGTTGGTGGGCCTGCTGGCTGCTGCGACCGACTTCCCCACCACTGCCCCCACGGTCGCCACGCTGTTGGGCCTTGGCGTCGCGGTCGATTACGGGCTGTTCCTGGTCGCCCGACATCGAGATCAACTAGACGAAGGCATGGATGTCGAGACGTCGATCAGCTATGCCGAATCGACGTCGGGCGCGGCGATCGTCGTCGCCGGGAGCACCGTCGTCATCGCGATTCTCGGGCTCTACCTCTCCGGCGTCCCGTTCGTGGGCGCCCTCGGGGCGGCGTCAGCGGTGGTCGTCGTCGTAACGATGATCTCGGCGCTCACGCTCGTGCCGGCGCTCATGGGCGCGGCGGGCATGCGCGTCCGCGGCCGCTCCGCACGACGCGCGGCTGCGGCGCATCAGGCGATCAAGCACGAGGACACGGCGTTCGCCCAGTGGGGACGCATGGTCAGCGACCGCCCATGGCCGTGGGCGATCGCCGCCGTGGTCGTGCTCGGAGTGCTTGCCATCCCGTTGTTCTCCATCCGGCTGGGCCAACTCGACGCGGGTACCGACCCGACGAACGAGAGCAGCCGCAAGGCGTACGACCTGGTGGCGCAGGGATTCGGGCCCGGCGCCAACGGCCCGCTGACCGTCGTCGTGCAGTTGCCGAAGCAGGATGCCAGCGCGAACCAGGCAGTGCTGACCTCACTGCAGCAGACGCTGACCAAGTACCCCGGCGTCGCCACAGTTGCCCCGCCGACGGTGAACCAGGCCGGCGACACCGCGGTCATGAACGTGCTTCCCACGACGTCACCGCAGGATGCGGCGACAACCCGGCTCGTCGAGCACCTGCGCGCCGACGTGCTCTCCAAGCAGCAGGAACCCACCTATCTGGCCGGCACGACGGCGGGCTACATCGACTTCACCAACAAGGTGGCGGGGCGCATGCCGCTGCTCATCGGCGGGGTTGTCATCCTCGCTCTGATCCTGCTGACGGCAGCGTTCCGGTCAATCGTGATCGGCCTGAAGGCCGCCGTCATGAACCTGCTCTCGGTCGCTGCGGCGTACGGCGTGGTGGTCGCAGTGTTCCAGTGGGGCTGGGGATCGTCGCTCGTCGGGATCCAGGAGACCCTGCCGATCCCGTCATTCGTGCCGATGCTCATGTTCGCGATCGTGTTCGGCCTGTCGATGGACTACGAGGTGTTCCTGCTCTCGCGCGTGCACGAGGCCTATCTCGAGACGAACGACGGCCATCGGTCCGTGGCGATCGGCATTGGCGCTACGGCCCGGGTCATCACCACCGCCGCCGCGATCATGATCGTCGTGTTCAGCAGTTTCGTGCTCAGCGACGACCCGACGGTGAAGATGCTCGCAGTCGGCATGGCGGTCGCGGTCCTGATCGACGCGACCATCGTGCGGATGATCCTGGTGCCCGCCGTCATGGCGCTGCTCGGCCCGCACGCGTGGTACCTGCCGAGGTGGCTGGATCGGATCACCCCCAACCTGCAACTCGAAGGTGGCGGGCCGCCGGCGAGCACGCTGGCAATGGCGCCGGTCGCGGTGCCGTCGGAAAATCTGCCGTCAGTGGCTGAGACCTCGACTCGGATCCGAGGGACTCCGTGGGTGCGCGGGAGCCGACCTGGACCGGCGGCGACACCACCCCGCCGTCGAGCTGAGGCGCGCGTCCGACCACTCGCCGCCATCGTGGTCGCTGTCCAGCCCGTACTGATGCCAGGACGGTCAGCGCGAGCGTTCGATCTGGGCGGGTTCGGCGTCGGTGTCGTCGCGAGCGCGTGCAACGCCGTGCCGCAGCGTGAGCATCGTCAGGCTCGCCTGTACCTGGGCGCGCGACGTCTGCCGCCGGATCTCGAGGGGCAACCGCCCCCAGACCGCATCGACGATCTCGTCCACCGTCACGTCAGTGACGGTTTCGTCGCGCTCGAGGGTGTCGCGGTCGTGACGGGAAAGTGCGTCCTCGATCCATCGACGCAGATCTGCCCTGTTCACAACCCCAGCCTGCGCCCGTGCGTGCCCTGATGTCGAACCCGCCTAAGGCGCCGCCCTACTCAACGCCTAGGAATTCGGTCGGATGCGGCGAGGTTCCTCAGCCGGGCATTCTGCTTTGTAGGCAATACAAGGACGAGCTGAAGGGTCCAGAGACCATGCTCCTGCTAGACGATGGCGCCGGTGGCGCCGTCGCGATGTATCCACGGCTGCGAGACGGGCTCGCCGCGCTCTTGCGCGCGGAACGACTCGACAGCGACCTCGCCGCAGGGAGCTCTCGCCTGATTCGACCCCGGCCGCGCGCTGCGCGCGCAAATGCTGGTGTGTACGTCCACGCGCCACAGGCTCGCCGCTGCAGTGACGCGCTTGATGTCGCAGTTCTCGCGGTTGCGCGGTCGACTGGTCGTCGCTGGTCCGGTTTCGTCTTGCGGTGTCGCGCAGCTCAGCATCCTGCTCAGCCGCGGCGACGGGCCGCTCTACAACCGCGCGAACCCGTTCGACGCTCCGCCGAAACTGGTCTGCAGCAATCACACGCCAGTCCCCTACGGCGCGGACATGACGGCTGCCTGGCTGCCCGGCACCGCGCGCATCATCGATGCCGTCAATTCGCTGATGCGCTAATGACCGGGTGTCCGGCGGCTGGTCAGGCGGGCAAGATGGCGGAGTGGCCGGCACCGATCTGGTTCAGCAGGCATCCGACGAGCTTTACTCGATCGATCCGGACGAATTCGTCCAACGTCGTCGCGCGCTGGCCGACGACGCGCGACGCACCGGCCAGGCAGCTGCCGCAAAGCAGATTGCCGCGCTGCGAAAGCCCACCCGCAGCGCCTGGACGCTGAACGTGCTCGCTCGCGCCGAGCCGGGACTCCTCGACGAGGTCGCTGCCCTGGGCGACCAGCTTCGAGATGCCGAGCGGCGCCTCGACGGCCAGCAACTGCGCGAGCTCTCCACGCAACGCCGCCAACTCGTCAACTCCGTCACTCGCAAGGCCTTCGCCGCGAGCAAGCAGTCTGCGCCGTCCGCGGCGCTGCGCGAGGAGGTCAACAACACGGTGTCCGCAGCCTTCGCTGACCCTGATCTGGCCGCGCTGCTGCGCGCCGGAACGGTGCTGCGGGCCGCCCAATGGGACGGCTTCGGGTCCGGCATCCGACCCGACCTCACCCTCGTCCCGGCGCCGCCTCGGCCGGCGAGAAAGCCCGCCATACACGAGCGGATCTCCGGCGCCGCGCCGGCCAAGAGCGCCCCGACCGCAGCGCAGACTCGGGCGGCTCAGCGCGCGGCCGAGCAGGAGCGTCGCGCGCAGCGTCGGTCCCGGATCACGGATGCGAAAAAGCAGGTCGCAGATGCCGAACGGCAGCTCGCAAGCGCCGACTCTGACGAGCGTGAGCGCCGCGAACTGCTCCGAGAGCTCAAGAGCCAGGTCTCTGCAATGCAGCGTGGCCTGGACGAGGCGCGACTGCGCGCCGGGCGAGCGAGAAACGATCTGCGCCGGGCCCAGCAGGCGCTCGAACGTGCCGAACGGTGAACCCCATGCGCCGCGGCGCAAAACATTGTGATTCTGGTGTTACACAATCCGCCTTAATGCGATACCGTCCGCAATGATTAACTCACTCGGTCGGGGCCTGAGTTGCGAGAGGACGGGTATCTCATGGCCACTGACGTCGCATCCGGCGGCCGCGCCGCGGGTGCCCCGTCAACGGCGCCGACCGAGGCCCGATCCCGCGCCGCCACTGGGCCCAACTCGATCAGGACTCGGGCGCCGAGGGCGCAGCCGGCCGTGGCGCACCGCTCGGCAACCACGGGCCAGCAGCGAACCCGCACCGAGCTCAGCACGCCGAAATTGGCGACTGTGGCAAATCCGTCTCGTGGTGGCTCGTCCGTCGCGCCGCACAGACGGAGCGACGCCTCGCCCCGCGTGGGGACGGGGATGGGAGGGACGGGGTCGGGGGCGGCGCGGTCGGCGGGGGGAGGGGGGCGGTGGGAGCGGACACGATCGCACAACGGTCGTCTGCACCCCCGCCAACCGCCGACCGTGCCGTTACCGGATTGGTCGTACGAACCGAGCCCACCGGCATAGCCGTGGGCGCTGGCGACGCCGAGATCGCCGCTTCGCTGGGCGCTGCGCAGGCCAAAGTCGTCACCCACGGTGTGTACTCGTGCAGACACGCTGCCATTACTCCTACGCGGAAGGGGAACACCATGACCGTCACGCGAGGACTGCTCGCGCTGCTCGAGGCAAAGCCGGGCAAGGGCGCCGAGCTCGCCGCCTTCCTCGAACAGGGCCGTGCGCTGGCGGCGGAGGAGACGGGAACCGTCACCTGGTACGCCTTCAAGCTGAGCGACACCACCTACGGCGTATTCGACACCTTCAACGACGAGCACGGGCGGCAGGCGCACCTCAACGGCCAGATCCCCGCAGCCCTCGACACGGTCGGCCCGGAGCTACTCGCGGAGAAGCCGAACATCCACACCATCGACATCGTCGCGGCGAAGTAAACCTGCCCGTCCCATCCGAGTTGTCATACCTTCAGCGCACGACCAGCCGCCAAGGTAGGACAACTCGCGGGAAGGCGCGGACGACAAGCGCGAGGCGACGGCGCTAGCTGCCCCTTGGGAGCAGGACGAAGGTGTCGGTATCGGCGTCGATCGCGGGCTCGAAGTCCTGGAGGTCGAGCAGCGCAGCGACGGCCGCGAGTGTTCGATGCCCGCCCGATACGCGGATGACGCCGACCTGCAGGTCTCCGTCGAGCACGATGCGGCGCGCGCGGTTCGCCGCGTCGCGCAGTTCGAGGCGCATCGTGAGGCTCATGTCGCCGCGCTCGGCCGGCTTGAGCGCCAGGTAGTCCATGTTCGCGAGCCATGCCTCGTCGCCGAGTTGGACGAAAGCCACGACCGCGCCTGGGGAATCTAGGCCGTCCGGCCCGCTGGTGACCACGGTGCCGGCGAGTTGGCGCCAGCTTCGCACCGGCAGGTGAAGGTTGGCGACGGTGACCTCGCCACGCGGCGCACCGCGCATCTCGAGATCGAGGCGGAACATGAGCGTCGTCCAGCCTTCGAACGGATCGCTCGTGACCTCTCCGCTCAGGATGCCGCTCACCAGCATCGGCGATTCGCCGTGTTGCGTCATTGCGCTCTCGCGTCGCGGCGCGCAGCCCCACGCCGCGACGCTCTCGACGCCGTCAATGCTCGTTGCGCAGGCACACGGTCAGCGGCACCCGTCATGATGGCCCCCCAGCGGTCCCCCGGAAGTACGCGCGTCGAAGTGCATCCGAAGTCAGTTGATCACGGCAACCACACCAGGATCACACATCGATGCTAGGCCGCCAAGATCAACTAGCACGCAATCTTCGCCGTGCGGACGATCTTGGAACCGGCCGTCAGGCCCAGGTGGGCTGATCCGCGGCCCAGATGCCGCCCACGGTTGCGTAATCGGCCGGGCTGCCGGAGCACCGCACGGCCGGCGACGCATAGCGCAGCTGGCCGCTCGGCGCCTGCCGCTCAACGAGGAAGTCCGCGGGGCTCGAGGTCGCCTGCGCCAGGGGCGTGGTGTCGGGCATGGACGTGAGCCAGTGCGCGGTCCGGGCAAGGTGGGCCTGTACCGACCGGCTCGCGCCGTCGCGCATCTGCTGCGCGACGGCGTGCAGCACGCCGGCCGCGATCAGGTAACCGGTTGCGTGATCGAGGGCCTGCGCCGGCAACGCTCCGGGCCGCTCGCCGTCGCCGGACTCGGCCATCGCAACGCCCGCCACAGCCTGGACGATGCTGTCGAACCCGCGCCGCTCGCACCACGGGCCGACGTCACCCCACGCGCTCAGGGATGCGACCACGATTCCGGGACGGCGCGCCGCAAGCTCGTCCGGTGTCAGGCCGAAGGCGTCGAGCGCTCCCGGCCGATAGCCGGTGACCACAACGTCGGCGTCAGCGAGCAGCAGGTCGAAGACCGACCGGCCCACGGCCGACTTCAGATCGAGCAGGGCCGATCGCTTGCCTGCTCCGGTGTCGAGGTGTTGCCAGACGATCTCGGGAATTGCCGGCGGGTCGATCCGCAGTACCTGCGCGCCCAGCAAGGCCAGGGTTCGGGTGGCGACGGGACCGGCGATGACCCGAGTGAGGTCGAGCACCCGCAAGCCGGCCGCCGGAAGCAGCGGCTCGTCCGGTGCGGGCGACAGCTGACGAGGCGGCGCCGCGCCGATCGTGCGGATGCCCAGCAATGGCAGGGTGGCGATCGCCGCCGCCTGCGGATGCTGCCGCCACTGCGCCAGCGTGCGGACGGCGGTCGCGATGCCGCGCTCGGCGACAACACGGTCCTCGATCTCGCGCGCGGGCAGGGAGCGGCACCGTTCGACGAGCGCCGCACGGTCACATTCGTCCGGCAGGTCGAGTGCTGCGAGCAGTCGCTCGCGATGGTGCGCGTAGTTGGCGTGCGTACGGACCCAACCGTCCTGCGCCGCCCAGAAACCTGACAGCGGAGCGAATGCGCCTGCGCCCTGCCCGTCCAAGCGCTGCAGCCGGTCGTTCGTGAACGATGCGCCGACCCGGCCGGCCTCGATGCGCACCGCCGGGATGTCCCGCGGCATCGGATCGGCGCGCCCGGCACGGGCGGCGGCGAGCAGCGCGCCCGCGAGCGATGCGGCGGCTACTGCTCCGGTGGCCAGTTCGGTGGTCGGCAGGTTCGACGGCAGCGCGTCCACCTGCTCGATGTCGACCACTGCCCCGGCGAGATCGGGATCGATGCTCGTCAGCTCGCAATATTCGCGCAGAAGTCGATTCCAAAGCGACACAGGTCGACGCTATCCCCGGCATCCACTGGCGCAAACGGGGCGGTGGACATACGCGTCGGCGTCCTGGCGTATTCACCACAATGGCGCGAAGACGCCCTCTCGAAAGCTTTCATGGGCCGCGCCCGGCATGCGAGGCTCCGCCCGACTCATCGATGCCTGCCGCCTTTGGAAGGGATTCGCCGTGCAGCCCAAGCGCATCGCCGCCATCGCCGCGTTCGCTCTCGTCGCGGGGACGGTGAGCGGCCTGCCCGCCGCATCCGGCGCCCCGACCTCGACGTCACCCACCTCGAGCGTGCGCGACGTGACTCTCCCGACCGGAGACCAGATACAGCTCACGACCACGACGGACGGCAGCCAGTCGGTGCTCGTGCTCGGTGCCCATCCCCACGATGCGTTCTTCGCCCGTCGCATGAACGGCGACACGTACGTGATTCCCTCGGTGGCGCAACCGTTTCTGGGCCGGGGCCTCGACCTCGGGTTGTTCGACGTCAGCCGGTTGGTTCGCTCGGGCGAGGACGCCGCGATAACGATGCGGTTCAGCGGCGCAACGCCGCCCGGCGTCACCGGAACCGGCGCGGGCACCGGCACTCTGACCGACGCTGCGGCGTTCGGCGCGGCATTGCGGCACGAGATCGGCCGCGCCGTGGCGACCGGGTGGCAGAGCGCGCCGAGCCTTCCCGGCGGAACCGCCTCGGTGCAGTTGGCCGACGCCGAGACGACGCCGGGCACGAGCGTCCACCCCGACTATCGACATGTGGACGCTGAAGGTCAAGGTGCTCGACGGCGCGGGCAAACCGGCGTCGGCGGCGCTCGTCGACCTGCTCAACACCGACGACAGCAGCCGGTACACCGACAGTCGCCGCCGATCTTCGACGGAGCCACCCAGGTCAGCGTGCCGGCCGGCAACTACAGTGCGCTCGCCGACATCGACCGACCTTCGACACGGCGGGCGACCTCACCGCGCTACGCGAGGTGTCGATCACCCACTCCACCGTAAGCAAGAACAAGACCCTGACCCTCGACAGCCGCAAGGCGCTGCCGGTCACGCGCGACGACGCCGCGACCCGACCGTCACCGACGGGTCGACCTGGCACTGGCAACGAGTATCCGCCGCCGGCGCGGGCGCCGACTCGCAGGCGCTGATGGGTCCGGGCATCGCGGTGTACGAGGCGCCAAGTGACTACGCCACGGTCGGCGAACTGCATTTCGGCGCCGTGTTCGATCTGTCCTCACCGGCGGCAAGTGCGAGCCCGTACACGTACAGCCTCGCCTTCCCAGCTGATGGGGCGGTGCCGGCCGACCAGCACTACCGGGCGAGCGCCGCCACGCTGGCGACGCTGCACGCCCGGTACTTCACCGACGTTGCCGGTCGGACCTGCCACCAGCGCGTCGGGTCGCCATGCTGGGCAACGGGCTCGATCGGCTTCCAGTTCGCCCAGTCGTTCGCCACTGCCGCTGACCCGCACCGAGTACGTGACCGCGGATCCGGCCGTCGCGTGGCAGGACAACGTGGCGCCGAACTCGCGCGCCACGCCGACCATCGACGCGCCGCGCACCTACGGCGGCGGCACCACCGCAACGTCGACTGGTTCCACGGCCCACTCGTGCCGGGATTCGGCGCGACTCCGGCGCCTCCACGTCGTTCCTCTGCCCGGCCTGCCGCAATGGCGATGCCTTCAACCTGTCCGTTCGCCCGACCGTCGACTCGACCCCCGGCCACACCGAGGTCCCGTTCCTGTTCGGCGGCATCCACACCGTCGCCGACACCCATGTCGTGCTGACGCCAGGGCGCCACGGTGCTGGCCGACAACCGCGCGCCTGAACGAGGCCGTCACCGTGCCGGCCGATCCGGCGAGCTACCCGCTCACCGTCGACGAGACCCGGCAGGCGACATGGGTGCGCCAGTCGACGGCGTCGCACACCGAATGGACGTTCGCCAGCACGCACCCAGCGGGCACCACGCTACCGCCGGGCTGGACGTGCCGCAACACCACCCTCGGCTGCACTGTGCTGCCGCTGCTCAACGTCAACTACCAGCTGCAGGTGGGCACCGACGGGACCGCGCCCGCCGGCCCGGACCAGCTCGACATCGCGATCGGCCACCTACCCGGGGCGCCCGCCACCCCGATCAGCACCGCCGCACGTGCAGGTCTCCTTCGACGACGGGGTGACCTGGACGCCGACGATCTCCGCGAGCCTCGGCGGCGGTCACTACCGCGCACGCTGGACCAACCCGGCGTCGGCCGCCGGCGGTGACGTCGCGATACGAGGTGACGCGCCCGCGACGCCGCCGGGGCCACGTTCACCCAGATCGTGCACCACGCCTACACGATCGACCGCCGCAGGGAGCGCCCAGTGATCCGCCGACTCGTCCTGCCGCTGCTTGCGGCACTTGCCCTGCTCGGTCGTCGCGGCTGCCTGCCTCCGCGGCGGTTTCCTCCGAACAGGTGCACACCGCGTGCAGCATCACGCACCCGGGCTGGGCGCGGTGCCTGGCCCTGTACCGCGAGCCCGCGCTGCGGCCGCTCGACGCGACGCCCGCCGGATACGGCCCGGCCGACCTGCGATCGGCGTACGTGTTCCCGGCCACCGGCGGTGCCGGCCAGACCGTCGCGATCGTCGACGCCTACGACGACCCGAACGCCGAGGCCGACCTTGGCACCTACCGCACCCAGTACGGTCTCGCCGCCTTGCACGACGGCGAACGGGTGCTTCCGCAAGGTCAATCAACGCGGCGATGCGGCGCCGCTTCCGGTCGGCGACGCCGGATGGTCAGTCGAGATCGCCCTCGACCTGGACATGGTGTCGGCCGGCTGCCCGGCCTGCCACATCCTGCTCGTCGAGGGCGATGACGCCTCGCTCGACAGCCTCGCCGCCGGCGTCGACACCGCCGTTCGCCTGGGCGCCACCGAGGTGTCCAACAGCTACGGGCTTGCCGAGGACAAGTTCCCCGGCGTGCTCTCCTACCGCTCGCACTACAACCATCCGGGCGTGCCGATCGTCGCGTCCTCGGGCGATGACGGGTTCGGGGCGGCTTCGGCGCCGGCCGTCTACACAAGCGTGATCGCCGTCGGCGGCACGTCTCTGGTGCGCGCGGACAACGCCCGTGGCTGGTCGGAGACAGCATGGTCGGAATCGGGCAGCGGCTGCTCGGCGTGGGTGAAGAAGCCGTCCTGGCAGAAGGATCGCGCACTGCCACATGCGCACCGTCGCCGACCTCTCGGCCGACGCCGACCCGAACACCGGCGTCGCCGTTTACGACAGCTACCAGCTGCCCGGCTGGCTCGTGGCCGGTGGCACCAGCGCGTCGGCTCCGTTCGTCGCCGCCGGGATCGCGCTCGCCGGCAACGGCGCCACGATCAAGAACGCCGCAGGGATCTACCGGCACACTGCCGCATTCAACGACGTCGTCGGCGGCACCGCCGGCGGCGCCATACTGCGGTGGCGACTACCTCTGCACGGCGGTCCCGGGCTACGACGGGCCGACCGGCGTCGGCAGCCCGAACGGCCTCGGCGGCCTGTAGCTCGGACGGCACAACAGGAAACGCCCTTGAGCGGGCCATTTGCGTTGCGTCATGCTCGCCGGGTGAGCGCGCTCGAAGAACTCGGCCTTAACGACCTGGAAGAGACCATCTACCTGGCCACCCTCGACCGATCCAAGTCAAGCGTGGACGAACTTGCCGAGGTGTGCGACACGACCCGGCCCAAGACCAGCCGGGTGCTGACCACCTGCAGGAACTGGGTCTGGTCACCCGGCTGGCCGGATCGCCCGCTCTATACGCACCAGTACGGCCGGAGCTTGCTGTCGGCGTGCTGCTTCGCCAGCGTGAGGAACGGCTCGGGCAGGTCCGCAGCTCGCTGGCCCAGCTGACCGAACGGTTCCAGGCGGCCACCCGCGCCGGCAGCCCCGACGAGCTCATCGAAGTGGTACGCGCACCTGAGGCGATCCACCAGCGGTGGCTGCAACTGCAACGCAGCGCGCAGTGCGAGGTGCGCGTGTTCGACAAGCCGCCCTATATCGACCCGGGAAATCCCGCCGAGCCCGGACTGCTCGACACCGGCGTCACCTACCGCACCGTGTACGACCGGGCCGCGCTCGACCACCCCGGCAAGCTCGCCGGCATCTGGGAGGCCGTTGCGGCAGGCGAGGACTGCCGCGTCTCGACCGCCGTCCCGATCAAGCTGTTCATCGCCGACGACCGCATGGCGCTGGCCCCGCTGCAGCAGCCCCAGGACGTCGCGGGCGCGGTCATCGTGCACCCGTCGGCCCTGCTCGATGCGCTCAGCGCGCTGTTCGAGAGCGTGTGGCAGAGCGCGCTGCCCCTGGCCGCCTTCCAGGCCGACCAGCCGATCGGCGCGATCCAGCTCAGCAGCCGCCAGCAACGCCTGCTACAACTTCTCGCAAGCGGCTGCACCGACGAGACGATCGCCCGGCACGTGCAGTCCAGCTACCGCACAGTCCAACGGCAGATCAGCTCGCTGATGGAGCTGTTCGGCGTGCAGACCCGCTTCCAGCTCGGGCTGCGGGCGGGCCGATTCGTCGCCGAGGAAGGATCGACATGATCGACATGATCGACTTGACCGACCGGGACGGCATCGCACTCGTCCAACTGGACCACGGCAAGGTCAACGCGCTCGATCTCGAGCTGCTCCAGGCGATATCGGCCACGATGGTCGACCTGGCCGACGCGCGGGCGGTCGTGCTGACCGGTGCCGGTCGGGCCTTCTCCGCCGGAGTCGACCTTCGCCGCATCATCGATGGTGGGGCCGAGTACGTGCGCGAGTACCTCCCGGCGCTCACCAACGCGTTGCTGTGCGTCTTCGACTGCCCACGTCCGGTCGTTGCGGCGGTCAACGGTCATGCGATCGCCGGCGGTTGCGTGCTCGCGGCCGCTGCCGACTCCCGGCTGATGTCGGCGGGGCGGATCGGGCTAACCGAGATGCTCGTCGGAGTGCCGTTTCCCGTTGCAGCGCTGGAGATCGTGCGCCATACGGTCGGTGCGGCGGCCCAGACGCTCGCCCTCACAGGCGTCACCCTCGAGCCCGATCGGGCCGTCGAGGTCGGCCTGGTCGACGAGGTCGTGAACGCCGACGACCTGGTCGACCTGGCATGCGTCCGGGCCGAGACGCTGGCGAATCTGCGCCCGGCCGCATATGCCATGACGAAGGCGCAGCTGCACCGGCCCGCCCGAGCGTTGATCGATCAATACCGCGACGCCGACGACATGATCGTGCTGCAGCAGTGGAGCGAGCCGGGCGTCCACGCGGCCATCGCCGAATACCTGGCCGGCCTGGAGCACCGGCGGGAACGGGATCGCACGTGAAGGACGTCGCGCTGATCGAGGGCGCCGACATCGAGCACGCAGCGCAGCGTCTGCACCCACTCGTCGTGCACACCCCGCTCCTGGAATGCCAGCCGTGACGGCGCGGTACGGGTCGCGCCGGGCAGCACCGTCGTACTCGTGCTGTCCGGAGGCAACACCAGCCCGGAGATCCTGCAACGCCTCACGCCCTGAACGTCGCCGGATAGGCAGGCTCAGGCGAAGCCGGCGATGTCGTGCGGGGTGTACATCGCTTCGAGATAGGAGATCTCCTCGTCGTCGAGGCGTAGGTCGACGGCCGCAATCGCGTCAGTAAGGTGCGCAGCTTTGGTGACACCGACGATGGGCGAGGTGACGCCAGGCTTGTGCAGCAACCACGCGAGTGCGACCTGCGCCCGCGATACGCCACGGCGCCCGGCAAGCTCGGCGACGCGGTCGACGACGATCCGATCACCTCTCCTGGTAAAGGGTCTTGCCGAACTCGTCGGTTTCGGCGCGCGTCGTGGTCTCGTCCCAATCCCTCGTCAGCCGGCCGCGCGCGAGCGGGCTCCACGGGATCACGCCGATGCCCTGGTCGGCGCACAGCGGCAGCATCTCGCGCTCCTCCTCGCGGTAGATGAGGTTGTAGTGGTTCTGCATCGAGACGAATCGGGTCCAGCCGTGCAGGTCGGCGAGGTACAGCGCCTTGGCGAACTGCCAGGCGTACATCGACGACGCGCCGATGTAGCGGGCCTTTCCGGCCTTGACCACGTCGTGCAGCGCCTCGAGCGTCTCCTCGATCGGCGTGGACGAGTCCCAGCGGTGGATCTGGTAGAGGTCGACGTAGTCGATGCCGAGCCGGCGCAGGCTGTTGTCGATCTCGGACATGATCGCCTTGCGCGACAGGCCCGCGCCGTTCGGACCATCGTCGCATTCGGCCGTTCACCTTTGTCGCGAGGACGATCTCGTCGCGATGGCCGTAATCGCGCAGCGCGCGGCCGACGTATCTCCTCGCTCGACCCGGCGGAGTAGACGTTCGCGGTGTCGAAGAAGTTGATGCCCGCGTCGAGCGCCTGCGAGATGAACGGCACGGCTGGCGTCCTCGGTCCAGCGTCCAGGGATGAGTGCCGCGGTTCGGCGTCGCCGAAGCTCATGCACCCAAGGCAGATCGCCGACACTTCCAGACCAGTGGCGCCAAGTTTCCGGTGCTGCATGTGTACCTACTCTCTTTCGAATTCATCGCCGCGAAAGTCAAGCTTCGAGCGGCGGCTCTGCCGCACGAGCCGGGGAACTACTGATCAGCGGCGGACATCTCGCGGGCAACGATCAGGCCGAGCTGGAATCGAGTGGTAACCCCACGATCAGCCATCACGTGGGCGATCCAGCGACGCGCGGTGCGCAGGCTCACGCCGAGTTGCCGGGCGATGGCTTCGTCCTTCATACCTGCCGCCAGCAACTGCAGAACCTGCCGATCCGGATGATCATTGGGCTGCGCCGGTGAGGTTCGGCCGTTCACGTACTGGTCGAACGGGATGCTGCGCTCCCAGACGCTGTCGAAGTGCATGGTCAGCATGGAGAGCATGGAGCTCGGGTGGACCAGGATCGCCGTCTCCTCCGTCGCCGGCCGATCGATGGTGAGCGGCAGCAGGGCGAGGCGGCGGTCGGCGATGGCCATCTTCGTCGGCACGAGAGGCGAAAGTCGTGCCTGTTCGCCGGCATCGCGAAACCGGGTGATAGTCGCGAGCTGTCCTGGTCCCTGCAACGACTCGGTGGAGTAGACCGCGCGCCAGCGCACGCCGCGGGCGAGCGTCGCCAACTCGTCCGGGTTGTCGGGCGCGCCGATGTAGGGCGGCTTGTCGAAGATCATCACCTCGCTCTCCGCACTGCGCATCAACTGGACGGCGCGCTGGTTGATGGCGTCGGGACCGCTGATGATCTCGATGACCTGCGAGGTGTGCTCGTACCGTGTGCCGCGATGAAAGTCGGCCACCAAGCCGTCGGCCAGCAGCCGAGCACGTTCGAGTTCGTCCTGCCGTTGGGCGATCAAGGCCCCGACTGCGACATCGGGCGGCGCCGGGACGAACCGAGCCGGAACACCCGGGCGCCGGCTCAGCAAGCCGCACCGTTCCAACCTGCTGACCGCCTGCCGGGCGCGTGCAATGCCGACTTCGACGCGCGTTGCCAGTTCGGCCAAGGTCGAGCCTGGTGCGCTGAGCAGTTCGCGGTACAGCTGTTCATCGAGCGGCGATACGCCAAGGACGGAAAGTCGGCCGAGGAGCTCACGATTTCTCGGAGCGCGCCTACCCTTTATGGACATTGTCATCAGAATGCCACATCGGGCGGTCGCGGTCTGAATCAATAAGTCGTCCGCAAAGCGGATTCATCAGGTCGGCTGCCCGTCTCGCCTCGATAATCCGCCGCACGGCCATGGCCATTCGATGACATTGGCCCTATCATGCCCGCTCTGACACTGGTCGCACGGTCATCCGATTGCGCACACTTCAGGGCGGTCAGTGATCCAATCGCTTCATCTATCCAGGAGTGCCCTATGCGTCGTGCGTCGACTCGTGCCGCTCGGGCGGTGGTGGCGCTCGCCGCGCCACTGGCGTTGCTTGTGCCCTTGGCCCCAGGCGTGACCGCAGCGCCCAGCAACGCCACCCCCAACGCCGCCCCGGCGACGACGAGGGTGATCGTGCAGTTCACCGGCGCACCGGCCCTGTCCGGAGCGAACGGCCTGGCCACCAAGACCGCGACAACCGCCACGGCGAAGGCGCAGGCTGTCGGTGAGGTGCGCCAGCAGGCGGCCGCGCTGCGCGCCACGCACGCCACATTCCGGCAACGCCTCGCCGGTGACGGCATCCACGCCACGGTCACGCGTGACTTCAGCCAGGTGCTCAACGCGGTCGCCGTCACCACCGACGCCGCTGGCGTCGCCCGGCTGCGTGCGATGCCCGGCGTGGCCGGTGTCTACCCCGACATCACCATGCACGCCAGCGTCGACGCGGACCTCTCGCTGATCAACGCCCCGCAGGTCTGGCAGACCCACACTTCGAAGGGCCTGCCGATCCAAGGCGACGGCGAGACGATCGCCGTCCTCGACACCGGCGTCGACTACAACCACCCCGACCTCGGCGGCGGATTCGGCCGCGGCGACAAGGTCGCCGCCGGCTACGACTACGTCAACGACGACCCCGACCCGATCGACGACAACGGCCACGGCACCCACGTCGCCGGCATCATCGCCGGCGACCCGGCCACGCCCGGCGGGCGGACCGGGCGTCGCGCCGGACGCCACCCTCACCGCCTACAAGGTCCTCGACCCCACCGGCTACGGCTTCGGAGTCAACGATCATCGAGGGCCTCGAGGCCGCGGTCAGCGTCGACAACCCCTACCGCGCCGACGTCGTCAACATGAGCCTGGCCGGCCACGCCCGGTCCCAACGACCCGCTCGAGCAGGCCAGCGAGGACGCGATCCACGCCGGCATCGTCGTCGTCGCCGCCGCCGGCAACAACGGCCCCGGCGAAGGCACGCGTCCGCTCGCCCGCCGAGCCGCCCCGGACGTCATCGCCGTCGGCGCCAGCGCCACCGGCGTCGACCTGCCCGACCGTCACCGTGACCTCCCCCGTCCACCGCGCCATGCACGTCGGCAGCGCGTGGGCCTTTCGGCCAACCCGCCGGCCGACGGCGAAGACCTCGACCTCGTCGACGTCGGCAGCGGTCAGCCGTCCGAGTACGACGGCCTCGACGTCACCGGCAAGGCGGTCTACGTCGGCAACAACGCCGACGCATTCGGCCAGACCGCTGGCCGAGACCGCACAGCACACGGCGCGGCCGCGATCGTCTTCCAGCAGACGAACGACTACACCCATCGCGGCAGCCAGACCGGCCCGCTACCGGACTTCGCCGCCGGGACCGTCCGACGACCCGGACAAGCTGAACATCGTCGCCGTGCAGGCCGACGGCGCCGACGGCACCGACCTCGCGCAGTGGCTGGCTGCAGGGGCCGGTGCGCATCTCACATCGGCGGCACCGACGCGACCGACCAGATCCCGTCCTTCAGCGCGCACGGCCCGGCGCTCGGCAGTTACGCCCTCAAGCCCGACCTCGTCGCTCCCGGCGTCGAGATCGGCTCGACCTGGCCCGGTGGCGGCTACGCCGACGATAGCGGCACCAGCATGGCCGCCCCGCACGTCGCCGGTGCCGCAGCGCTGCTGCGCCAGGCCCACCCGACGTGGACGGCGGACCAGGTCGCCGCCGCGCTCACCGGCGGCGCCAAATTCTGTCCGGCTACGACGCGATCGCCCAGGGCGCCGGCCGCCTCGACGTCGCCGCCGTCCGACAACACGGCGTTGCTGCCCACGCCGCGGTCCGTCGACTTCGGCCTGGCCGATCTCTCGCGGGCCGACGTTCGGCGCGTCGGCGCACGTGACGTTCACCAACGTCTCGACGAAGACCCAGACCGTGCACTTCAACGCCCAGCCCGCACCAGGCTCGCCGGGCACGGTCAAGGTGAGCCCGCGCAGCGCGGAAGGTCAAGCCCGGCAAGAGCCTGACGGTCACGCTGTCGGTGCACGGCACCCGGCCGACCGCGAGCCAGGACTTCAACGGCTGGCTGCGCGCCGAGACCGCAGGCTCGCAGATCGCGACCGTTCCGTACCTGCTCGCCGCCCGGCCGCTGGAGTTGCACGCCGACCCCGACCCGACCGCCTCGGCCGCGCACGGTCTTCGTGCACGCCGAGGCGAACGTGATCGGAGCACCGGTCGTCACTGTCACCGCGCCCGACCACCACGCCACCACGATCACGTCGACGTTCTACCAGACCGGCTGGTGGACTGCAACCGTGCCGAAGGGGCCGGCCGGGCTCTACCAGCTGAGTGCGGAAGTCAAGGCCGACGTCGGGTGTCACGCTCGCACGGTGCGTCGACCCTCGAAGAGCTCGGCGCGCAGCCACGGCGACTGGGTATCGGTCGGGCCGTACAGCATGGGCGCGGGGCACGTGGCCTTCCACCTCGCGGCCGGGCCGTATGTACGCGATGCCGAATGTCGCGCCGCACCCGGTCGTGTTCCGCACCGACGACGGCGGCACGACCTGGCGCGAGTTCCACAATCTGCCGGTGGGCGACGGGCGCGACTACGGCCTGGTCGCCGACCCGACCGACCCCGACACCGTCTACCTGGCGGTGCGCCATGGCGGCGACCCGACCTACGCCGGTCGGGTGCTGGCCAGCTACGACGCCGGCCCCACCTGGACCACGCTGCCCGGCTTCGAATGCCGAACCCGAGCGACCTGTCCATCGACGCGACCGGCAACATCCTGACCGTCACCGGCCATCGACGGGTCGCGTACGTCAGCGCCGACCGCGGGCAGACCTGGACCTCGTACTTCCGCCATCGGCGGGTTCATCGTCAAGGCGCGGACGATCGGCCACGACCTGTACCTGGCCGCCGGCCAGAACGTGTACGTCGTCCGCAACGTCGACAGCGACCCGTCGCCCATGCAGGTCGCTCTACACCGCTCCCGGCTTCGAGTTCGTGCAGGACTTCACCGGCGACGCGACCAGGCTCGTGGCGAACACCACGGCGCAGCGTGCTCGAGTCGCGCGACGGCGGCGCAAGCTGGCAGACCGTCTTCACCGGCCCGGACGAGGACAACTTCCTGAGCCACGGTGCAGCTCGTGAACGGCGAGATCTACGTCGGCGGCGGCGGGCACATCTGGGCCGAAGACGGCGGCGCGTGGACGTCGGTGCCCATCCCGCTTCCGGAGACGACCTCGATGTCGGCAGGTGGATGGTCGGCGCGTGGCCGGGCAGCAACGATCGGCTGCTCGTCTCCGACCCGGACGTCGGCCTCTACGCAACGTCTGACGGCGGCGCGAGCTACCAGCGGCTCGGCCTCCCCGCCGCCGACGTGCACGCGCTCGTCATCGACAAGGACGCCGCCGGCAAGCAGGCACTGCTCGTCGGCACCGACGTACGCGACCTTCTCGGCGCTGCCGCCGGAGGCCACGAAGGTCACCGCGGCCACCCGCGACTGGGGCATCACCGGCGAGGAAGGCCAGATCGACCAGCGGATCCTGGCGCTGGGCGTCGACCCCGCTGATCCGAGCATCGTCTACGACGCCCTCAAGAACGCCCAGAGCCGGATCAGCATCGATCGCTCCGACGACGGCGGCGCTACCTGGACCGGTGTAGTCGGCTCGCGCAGCCCCGGCACACCGTCGCCGATCTCGTCGACCCGGCCGATCCGAACTTCGTCTACGTCGCGGTGACGGACCGACAGCCCCGGCGTGCTGGTCACCCGCGACGGCGGCCACACCTGGCGCATGAACGCGACGCCGGGTGTCGTCTCGGCCATCGCGGCCGATCCGAGTCGACCCCAACCGGATCTGGCTCGGTGGGCCGAGCGGGCTGTACCGCTCCGACGACCAGGGTCAGACGGTCACCCGGCTCTCGACGACCCCGGTCACCGCCCTGGCGCTCGACCCGCGCAACCCGGAGCACCTGCTCATCGGCGGGCACGGCCTCTACGACAGCCTCGACGGCGGGCGCACCTGCGCCAGGCGAGCGTCCGCGGCGGGACGGCTCAACATCAGCACGCTGCTGATCGCGCAGGACGGCACGGTGTACGCAGGCGACAACGCCTACTTCGACTCAGGCAACCTGCCCGTCGGCGGCCGCGGTGTGCTGGTCAGCCACGACGGCGGACGTAGCTACGAAAACATCTCCGCCGGCCTGCCAGACCTCGACGTCGGCAGCCTGGCCACCTCGCCGGACGGCAGTGGCTCTACGCCGGAACCGACGGCGGAAGCGTGTACCGCATCGCAACGCAGTAGCCGGTGACGGGGGCGTGCCGTGTTGGCGGCACGCCCCCGTCCTTCGCGATCTTGTGCAGACACGGCGTCCCCAGCGCGCGTGTCTGCACAAGATCGCCAGAACCGGGCGCCCTGCGCCAGCCTGCTCATCGGCCGTCCTCGTAGCCGGCTCAGCGCGTGGGCCCGGTCATCTCCAACGTGCAGGCGAACGCTCCGGCCATCCTCAACAACGTGCTGTCGGCACAACCAACCGCCGAGTTCGCCGTTGCCGAGTAGGTCTCGCAAGGACGGATGTGGTCCTCGCCTCGGCAGAGAGCGACATCGGCAAATGCCCGTGAAATAAGCCGGGTTGTGGCCGCCCAGCCGGCACAGGCTGGGCGGCCACAACCGGAGCAACCGCTAGAACGCTCCGATTCCGTTCGGCGTGAGCGCCAGCACGGTCCATCGCCGGGTGCGCGACCTCATGGTCGGGCTGGGCGAGCCCGCGATCGACGCTCGACGTAGCGCGGCGGGTACCCCTACCGGCTGCCGCCGGACACTTCGCGCACGGCTGGTCGTACGTCAGTGAGATATACGAGCGCGGCGATCAACGAGATCAACGAGATCAAGTGCAGCGGCTGGCCTAAGAACAGGGCGCCGATGCCGCCGCTGACGATCGTGATGGCGAGCCAGGCCGGCTTGGTCAATTTGTCGACTGCGGGAAACGCGGCGGCCTTGCGGGTGGCGCAGTCAATTACAGCCCACGCGCGCAGCGCGACAAGTCCCCAATACAGCACCCAATCGACCCAGAAGTAGACGTCGTCAACCAGGTGCATGCGATGAGCGTAGTTGTCCGTCGCGACACACGACGTCCCACACCGGATCAGCGGTGCGGGGCGTCGGAGTGACCAGGTCGCTGCGGGCCAGTGACGAGCTCGTCAGGCCTTGGGGGTCGACTGGCGAGATGCGGTGCGCTTGGCCGCGCCCGTCTTGGCCGAAGCGGTCTTGACCGGGGTGGCCTTGACCGTGGTGGTCTTCGCCGGCGCCCTCCCGGCCGCAGCCTTGACCGGTGCCGAGTGAGTGGCCGGCGCGCTCTCGACCAGTGACCGAACCGGCTTCACCACGCGCTCGTTCACCGTGCCGAGAACGAGACCGGCTACAGCTTCTGCACCGTCGAGCACCTTCGCCATCTGGTCGTTCTTCTTCAGGTCCGCGTAGAACGCCTCGATCTTCCCGGTGACCACGAGCCGGTAGCCGTTGAGCTGTGCAACGTACGGTTCTGCGGTCGAAGCCGCGGATTCGACGACCGGCAGCGCGACGACGCGCCCGTAGACCGACTCACCGAAGTTGCGCAACTCGCCATAGGTGCCGGACGCCTTGCCGGCAAAACCCTGGGCGTGACCCTGGACCTTCTCGGCGACCTCGGCGGCAGTGCCGCCGACCTTGCCGGCGAGGCCCGTGGCGTCGCCTGCAACCTCGGTCAGCTTCGCCTGTGCGTGGTCAACGGCCTGCTTGCCCTGCTCGAGAGCGGCGTCGGCGTAGGAACGGACATCATTTGTGATCGACATGCGAGTTTCTCCTGTCGTGTTTGCGGTTATATTTCAGCGCGATCGCGGCTTGCCGTTGGCGGCCACCGCATTCGGCGCGTCCTGCGCGTTCTCGCGGCGGAACGTTTCGTAGATCTCGATCAGGACCTGTTTTTGCCGCTCGCCCAGGCCGGAATCGGCCAGGATGGCGGCCACGAGTTCCGGATTGCCGTGCCGCGCCTCGAGAATCCCGGCGCGTACGTACAGTTGCTCGGCCGAGATGCGAAGGCCCTTGGCGATCTGTTGCAAGACGTCCGCGCTCGGTTTGCGCAGCCCGCGTTCGATCTGCGAGAGGTACGGGTTCGAGACACCGGCCAGGCGCGCCAACTGACGAAGCGACACCTCGGCCTGGACCCGCTGCTCGCGGATGAATTCTCCGATCGTCGCGGCACGTTTGGCCGACTCCTTGAGACCCTCAACGTTCACAGCACCAGTCTGCCCCGCAAGCGCTAGCAATTGCAAGCAGTCTGTTAGCGGACTTGCTCACACTCAGCCCGCAAGGGCCAGATTCTCCGACACACCAGGGTGGCCGCCGGGAATTTCCTGCTACAGGTGATCACATGGATTCCGGACGACACTCGATCGCACCTGGCGTCAACCTGAGAACGGCTGTCAGCCGCCTGAGAATTGGATCGCGCATGAGGCGATAACCAGGCAGGCTGCAAGCGGCTCGAAACATCGTCGCTGACAATTCCTCGGAGTGCACCATGCAAAAGCTAGCTCGGCTGGCAATCCAGCGCAGGTGGTTGGTCATCGTCGTCTGGCTCGCGTTCATCGTCCTGGCACAGGGCATGTCCGGTGCGCTCGGCGGGCCCAACTACAAGGACACCTTCAGCCTGCCGCACACCGAGACCGACAAGGTCGTCAAGCTGCTCAAGGCTTCCGGGCAGGACAACCAGAACGGTTTGTCGGGCCAGGTCGTGATGCATGCCAAGTCTGGCGATCTGCAAACGCCGCCCGCCGGTGTTCTGCCCGAATTACAGAAATTGTGCAACGACAAGTTGGCCGTCGTAAGTGTCACGTCGCCGTGGCAGTCATACACCTGCAGTCCGGGCGGCGGCGGCACACAGACCGTGGCCGAACCCACCCAGCTTTCCAAGGACAAGACGATCGCGATCGTCAACGTCAACTGGCACTCGGCCAAGTACGACCAGAAGCTCTTCGACGGCGTGTACGACCACCTCAAGAACCTCGACAGCTCGAACCTGCAGGTTGAGTTCACCGGCGACGGGTTCCAGGGCCAGGGCCAGAAGGAGAGCGGCATCCGCCGTTCATGCTCGGCTTCATCGCCGCCCTGATCATCCTGGGCATCGTCTTCCGCACGCTCGGCGCGACCGCGCATGCCGCTGGCCAGCGCCATCGCCGCACTAGGCAGCGGCCTCGGACTGATCGGCATGCTCAGCCACGCCATGAACGTGCTCGAACGTGACGCCGCAACTCACCCAGCTGATGGTCATCGGTGTCGGCGTCGACTACGCGTTGTTCATCGTCACCCGGCATCGGCGAAACCTGCGGCGCGGGATGAGCGTTAACGACTCGATCACGGTCGGCGATCGACACCTCCGGCCGGGCCGTGCTCTTCGCCGGCACGACCGTCTGCATCGCGATGCTCGGCCTCATCGCGCTCGGCGTCAGCTTCTTCTACGGCATGGCGATCGGCACCGCGATCGCGGTCAGCCTGACGATGCTGGCCTCGCTGACCCTGCTGCCGGCGTTGCTGAGCCTGCTCGGACTCAAGGTGCTGCCCCGCAAGCAGCGCCGCGACGGTGCGCGCCGGCGAGTTCGTCGACGCCGCACGCCGACGGGCTTCTGGGCGCGCTGGTCGGATCTCGTGGCCAGGCGCAAGTGGCGCTACGCGGCTGACCGGCGCGGCGCGTCATCGTCGCGCTCGCCGATCCCGTTCTGTCTCGATGCGGCTCGGGCGACGCCGACCAGGGCAACGACCGCGCCAGCACGACCACCCGCAAGGGCTACGACCTGATCGCTCGAGGGCTTCGGGCCGGGCTACAACTCGACGCTGACCCTTGTCGTCGTCCGGGCCGACGGCGCAGCGACACCGCACACGAAAGTCGGGTCCGCCGCTGGCCAGAGCGTGTCAGCGACGTCGACCCGAGCAGCGTCGTCGTGCCGCCGAAGTCGGCTCACGCCGACGCTGAGCCTGATCTCGTTCAAGATCCGTCACGTCGCCGCAGGACTCGAAGCACCACGGACCTGGTGCACCAACTGCGCAACGACGTGCTGCCCGGCCTGTACAAGGGGACGCCCGACCACGTGTACGTGTACGGCCAGACGGCCATCTACGTCGACTTCACCAACGTGCTCGCCGCCAAGATGCCGCTGTTCATCGGCGCCGTGGTCGGGCTGTCGTTCCTGCTGCTGCTGATCGCGTTCCGCAGCCTCGTCGTGCCGCTCACGGCTGCGGTCATGAACCTGCTCGCCGCGGGCGCGTCGTTCGGCGTGGTCGTGGCGATCTTCCAGTGGGGCTGGCTGTCCGACGCGCTGGGCATCGGCAAGGGCGGCCCGATCGAGGCGTGGGCACCGGTGTTGTTCTTCGCGATCCTGTTCGGGCTGTCGATGGACTACCAGGTGTTCCTGGTCAGCCGGATGCACGAGGAGTGGGTGCACACCCGGGACAACCGCCGCGCGATCCGCGGTGGGTCAGGCCGAGACGGGCGGCATCATCACCGCCGCCGCGCTGATCATGATCGCGGTGTTCGCCGGGTTCATCCTTGACCCGAACCGCGTCGTGAAGTTGCTCGGCATCGGCCTCGCGGGCGCGGTCTTCTTCGACGCGTTCGTGCTGCGGACGGTTCTCGTGCCGTCGCTGATGCACATGTTCGGCAAGCGCAACTGGTTCTTCCCGAAGGCACTGGAGAAGGTCACGCCACACGTCTCCATCGACGCCGAGGACGCGGCGGGGGCGCGCGGTATGCCGAGCACGACGCGACACGGCGATGAGGACACGTTGGCTCGCGTCTAGCTCGAGCCGGCACCACGCAAACAATCCCCGGTCTCAGACCGGGGATTGTTTGGGTTACGAGCAGGTCTGGTCACCGGCCGAACGTGCTATTGCCACCATTGAGCGAGCGCTTCGCCTTGCCGTATAGGTAGATGCCGCCGCCGACCACTGCCGCGCCGATGATCAGGTAGAACACGGCCCCGAGTACTACCTTGATGACCCACCACGCAACCGCCCCGATGACAATGAGCGCGGCGATGCACAGCAGGAACGTGAGTAACGGATGACTGCGCTGCATACCGCCAATGCTCCCAGGCAATAGCAACTCCCGCCACGGCGCGCAGCCGTGATACGGGCGGGACTCGGCTAGGTGCGCTGCAGCCACTCCGTCCGCGTTCGGGGCATGCCGCTGGACCCATCCACGTCCGGCTTGACGGCGAGGACCTGATTGACGCCGATTCGTCCGGCCTCGAAGGCGAGCGCTGACCCGGCCATGTAGAGCTGCCACACCCGTGCCCGGCCGGGACTGGTCAGGCGCACGGCGTCGTCCCAGCCACGCTCCAGGTTGGCCACCCATGCCCGTAGCGTCAGCGCGTAGTGCTCCCGAAGCGACTCGACGTCTCGGACCTCGAAGCCGCTGCCCTCGATGGCGTTGACCATGACGCCGACCGGTTCGAGTTCACCGTCGGGGAACACGTACCGGGCGATGAACGACGTCTTCGAGAATCCCGTCGGTGTCCCGGGACGGCGAGCGATCGCGTGATTGAGCAGGCGCCCGCCCGGACGCAGCAGCGAGTAGAGGTGTGCGGCATACGTCGGCAGCATCGACAATCCGACGTGCTCGGCCATGCCGATGCTCGAGATCGCGTCGTAGGGTCCGTCGCGCACCTCGCGGTAGTCCTGCACCCGGATCTCGATCAACTCGCCTAGCCCCTCGTCAGCGATCCGCTTGCGCGCGAAGTCCGCCTGCGCGCGCGACAGCGTGATGCCGACTGCCCGCACCCCGTAGGTCCGGGCCGCGTGTACGACGAAGGTGCCCCAACCGCAGCCGACATCGAGCAGGCGCATGCCCTCGGCGAGCCCGAGCTTGCGGGCCACCAGATCGCATTTGGCCTGCTGCGCGTCCTCGACGCGGTACGCCGGGCCGGGGGCTTTCTCCCAGTACGCGCACGAGTACGTCATCGACGGGCCGAGGACGATGTCATAGAACTCGTTGCCGACGTCGTAGTGGTGCGTGATCGCATCGGCGTCGCGCGCGCGGGAGTGCCGTCTCCCGGCGACCTTGGCCTCTTCGGCGGGCGGTTTGGGCGGCGGCCCGACAATCCCCAACCGCACTACGCCCCGCACCATGGCGCGCCTGAGCTCGGCGTTGATCACCACGCCCGGTCCGGTGCCGCGAGTATTCAGCCGATTCAGCTGGGTTAGGGCCTCGAGCAGATCGCCGTCGATCTCAACGTCACCCGACACATAGGCTCGCGCGACCCCGAGCTCGTTCGGTGCCCACAGCAACCGCCGTAGCGCGCGCCGGCGCGTAATGACGAGCCGCACCTTGGCATCCGGCGGCCCGATCTCGCTGCCGTCCCAGCAGCGCAGGCGGATCGGTAGTTCACCACCGAGCGCCGCACTCACGAGAGGTTGCATCACCTCGGCCACGGTTTTTTTGCGCCGGACAATGGATCGCATCGGCCGCCCGCGCCGTCGCAATCCCCCGCCATTGTCGTGGACGCTCATCGAGCCATCATGCAACGTCATGCTGACCAGTGGCAGGGCTGCAATAGTGACACGCCGTCCAGCGGACGTTACCTAAAAAGACATACCTATCGACAAGCCCATTCCCGCACCACCGATTCCGGCCACCAGACCAAGAAGAATGTTGGCAACGGCGTAAAAACGCGCGCCCTCGACGGTCAGGCGCATCGTCTCGTAGCTGAACGTGCTGTATGTGCTTAGCGCGCCGCAAAATCCGGTTCCGGCAAGTGCAATGACCTGCGAGTCAAGATGCGCGGCGGCACCAACCATCAGGCCCAATATCACGCTGGCCACGACGTTGACGGTCAGCGTTCCCCACGGAAACACTGACTCGTGCCGCGATTGGATCGCGCGATCGGTGAGGTAGCGCGCAGGCGCCCCGACGAGCGCGCCGAGTGCGACCATCAGCGCGATCACGGCGAATCCACCTGCCCGACCCGCACCACCTCGACGTCCTCCAGGGTGGCGACACCGCAGATGTTGAGTTCGTCGAGTTGCGGCAGGAACGCAGCAAGCTTGTCGGCCGTATCGACCATGATGATCATGACCGGCAGTTTGCCCAGCAGGCTGAGGATCCGGCTCGTGTGCACTCGGCTGGACGCGCCGAACCCCTCGATGCCGCGAAATGCCGAGGCCCCGGCCAGACCTGCGTCATGGGCACGCTTGACGATCTCCGCGCACAGCGGCCGGTGATGCCAGGTGCGATCCTCGTCGATGATGATCGTCAGACGCTTGGCAGACCCGGACAGAGTCATCGCTCACCTCGTCGCATCGTCCCTCGCGCCCGGGCGTCGATGACAGCCCGGCCGGCGAGCTGGGCCAGCACGCTGCCGATCCACACCGTCAGCATGCAGCTGATCGCCGTCGCCGTCACGTACAGCAACGCCATGCCGGGCCGATGAGCCTGCACGAGTTGCTCGGCCTCGACGGCGAACGTTGAGAAAGTTGTGTAGCCGCCGAGGATTCCGACACCCAAGAACGGCCGGGCCAGCCGGTGCGGCGATGTCAGCTCGAGCAGCAAGACCATCAGCGCGCCGATGACAAGGCACCCGCTGGCATTGACGATGAGAGTGGCCCAGGGAAACTGCGACGCGGTGTGGGGCATTGCCACGTCGATGCCGTACCGCGCCTCGGCGCCGAGCACGCCGCCGACGGCGATAACTGCGAGGACGTCCCAGTGCTGTCGCAGTTCGGCGGCCTGACGAGGATCGTGCAGGTCGACATCGGAGTCGATGATCTTGTTAGCGATGCCGCCGCCCCCGTACGGCGACTCACCACGCGCGCGTGGATCTTCATCGGTGACGTCAGGGGGCACTTCGCTACCTCGCTCTGGTCGAGAGGTAGGGACCGTTGGCGGCTGTCGCGGTTTCGGCGGGCCCCTCCGCCGTTAGGGGCATGGTAGCGAGACACCGAGCGGGCTCTGGCTGCGCACTCGCTCGACTTGCTCGAACGGCTCGGCGAGCCGCCCTACATCGCGCAAACGGTCGAGCAGCCCTCGGCCTAGCTCGGGTCGATGGCCACGGCGCTGCCGGCCACGGTCAACGGCGCGTTGTCGGGCAGCGAGCGCTTGATCACCGCCAGGGCGATCGGGCCGAGTTCATGATGATGCACGGCGGTGCCCAGGAATCCCACGGCGCGGCCGTCTAGTTCGACCGGAGTTCCTGGTTGCGGTAGGACGTCCGACTCGCCGGAAAGGTGCAGCAGGACAAGACGCCGCGGCGGCCGACCCAGGTTCTGCACGCGTGCCACTGTCTCCTGCCCGCGGTAGCAGCCCTTGTCGAGGTGCACAGCGCTGCCGATCCAACCCACCTCGTGCGGGATCGTGCGGTGATCGGTTTCCAGGCCGAGACGCGGACGACGCGCCTCGACACGTAGCGCCTCGAAGGCCAGCATGCCCGTCGGCGCCGCGCCGGCCGCGTACAGCGTGGCGAGCATCGCCGGCACCGAGCCACGCGGCACGATGAGGTCGGCCCCAAGCGCAGCGCCTCGCACGAATCCGCCGTCAGGTAAGGCGATTGCTCGATCAGACGGTTCGGGCAGGCCCGCCGCGCGCAGAGTGTCGAGGGTGGCCGGCCCAGCGAGGGTGAGTACCGCCCACTCATCGGAAACGTCAGCCGGCTCGACCCTCTTCAAGAACCGCATCTTCTGCAGGTAGCCAAGAACCTCTGTCGCGGTGCCCGGCTCGACGTCCAGCCACACCTTGCCGTCGAGTTCGGTCACTTGCCAGTGCTGCTCGACATGGCCGTGCGGTGAGAGCACCAACGCGTCGGTCGACTCGCCATCGGCGAGATCGGAAACGTGCTGCGAGCAGATGGTGTGCAGCCAGGACAATCGATCCTCGCCCGGGACGATCAGCACGCCCCGATTCGATCGGTCGACCACGCCGGCGGAAGTCGCTAACGTTCGCTGCTCTCCGAGCAGATCGCCGTAGTGCATCGGCACACCAGCGTCGATGCCCTCTGAAGTAAGCACGCCCGTCATATCAAGACCTATCGCTCGGTGGCGCCGGTTTGTTCCGCTAGTCCCGCGCCTTCCGCGGCAGCGCACTCGTTGCACCGCCCGAACACGGTGAAGTGCGATCGATCGAGTAGAAAGCCCTGCTCGTCGCGAAGGCGCTTGGCCAGGTCGTCGGCCAGTGAATGCGGCGCGTCGACCACTCGGCCGCATGCGTGGCACACGACATGGACGTGATCGTCGTCAGCCGGGCGAAAGGTCGGTGCGCCGTGGCCCAGATGGGTGTGCCGGACCAGGCCGATGCTTTCGAGCAGTTCCAGCGTGCGGTAGACGGTGGTGATGTCGATGCCCGGCACCGCTTCGCCGATCTGTTCGGGCGTGGCATGACCGAGCTCGAGCACCGCGGCCAGTACATGATCGCGTTGCGGCGTCATGCGCATGCCGCGCGAGCGCAGCCGCACGGCGAGATCGGTGTTCTCAGGCATCGAGTCCATCGTAGGGCGACACCGGTGCCGGCACCCACCGTCGCTAACCTGGCGAGATGGCGGTTCAGGTGGTCGGTGTGCTCGGCGTCGGGCTTGTCGACCCGGCGAGCCCGGTGCTCAGCGCCGACGACCTCGGCTTCATTCGAGGCGATGGGTGCTTTGAGGGCTGCCGCATCGTCGACGGCAACATCGACAAGCTGGGCGCGCACCTGGCCCGCATGCAGCGCTCAGCGGCGGCTCTCGAGATCGAGTTCGACGACCACGGCTGGCAGTCGCTCGTCGCCGAGGCGTTGCGAGCATGGACGACGTCCGGCGAAGCCACCATGCGATGGTTTCTCAGCCGCGGACGCCCGGGCTGCGCGCCGACCGGAATCGTCACCATCGCTGCGATCGCAGAGTTCTACCCGGCACAGCGCCGCGACGGCATCCGAGTGATCACATTGAGCCGCGGCACCGCCTCCGACGCATTCGCCCAAGCGCCGTGGCTCCTTGGCGGCGTCAAGAGTCTGTCCTACGCGATCAACATGGCAGCGCAGCGCGAGGCCGCGCGGCGCGGCGTCGACGACGTGATCTTCCTTGCCGCGGACGGCCAGGTTCTCGAAGGGCCCACGTCGTCGGTCGTCTGGACGCACGGCGACACTATGCACACAATCCCCCTTGGACAAACGGGAATCCTGGCTGGCACGACCCAGCAACTGCTCTTCGAGCGCGCGGCTGAGTCGGGCTGGCGAACGGCTTCGACCGCAGCCCACGTCGACGACCTGCACGCCGCGGACGCAATCTTCCTGACCGGTACCGTGCGCGGACCCGTCGACGTCGTCGAACTCGACGGCCGTGCTCGATCGCGCGATCTGGCCCTCGTATCCGCAGTGCAGAAGCTCGCCGGATTCTGACCATTTCGACCGGCCTCCGCCGACCGCTGGATATTCCCGTTCGCATCCTGAATGACGAGTGAGGAAGGCCCAAAACGCCAAGGGCGAAATCCGTTGCCGATCAACCGCCGGGCATCGTACGGTTGCTCCACACGGGAAAGGAGGTGGTCCAGAGTTGAGTACTTCTCGGACACGTGAGGTGGCTGTCCGCTAGCCGCTGAGGATCATCGACAGATGGTCCGTGCACTCCCGGACGCGAGGTATGCAGCTGTCGCAAGACAGCGCGCCGACGATCGGTCCGGCGCTGGAAGTCCAGCGCCGAGTCTCGGCGGCAGCAGTACCCCGACAGTTACCCGGCCCCCGAGCCGTCGGCCCGTCCAGCCGACTCGCCCTGGCGCGATCAAGGCTCGGGGGCTGCACCATTCGTAATGCGTCGTAGCATCCACGCGATTCGTACAAGTGTGTGGATCAACACGCCCACGCTGGGTGATCGCCATCGTCACCCGCCCAGCGCGTAGCCTCGGCAAAGGCAATTCAGTCCTATTCCAGAGGCTCACGCGGATGAGCGCAACGCCGCGTCCACTTCGCAGTGAAGGTGTCCATGACCGGCCAGGCCGTGCGTGCTGGCGAGAACGCTGTTCAGTCGGTTCGGCGCGTTGCCGGACGGCTCTCGCCTGCTGCCTGGGCAATCATTGTCGGCGGCATCCTCGCGCTCGTCTACCTGCAATGGCGGCCCCTCGCACCCGATCTTGCCGCGCAGATCGCACGCGCCAACATCGTCCGCTCAGCGGGCAATGTGTCCTGGTGGACCGGCTGGTTCGGCGGATTATCGCTGCCGACGTACAGCCTGCTCGCTCCGTCGTCGATGGCGATATTCGGCGTTCGGGCAACGGGTGTGGTCGCCGTCGTCATCGGTGGCGTCATCAGCGCCCGCTTGATCACGACCGCGCGCCGGCCACGTGCGGGTGCGGTGGCGTTCTCTGTTGCAGAGATGGCCAATCTGCTTGACGGCCGTGTCACGTTTGCCGTCGGAGTTACTTTCGGTGCGGGCGCACTGCTTGCTCTGCAGGCAAGGCGACCACTGCTCACCGCTCCCCTCGTTGCTGCGGCGTATTTTGCAAGCCCACTCGCCGGCTTGTTCCTGGGCCTGGCGTTGCTGGCGGTGCTGGCAACCGATCCAACCCGCCGGCGGGCCGCCGCGGCGCTGGCGGTGCTGCTGGGCGCACTCGGCCTCTCGATGGCGCTGCTGTTCCCTGGCACTGGCGAAATGCCGTTCCACGCCACCGACCTGATCCCTGCGGCGCTGTGCTGCCTCGGGGTCGCGCTGTGCTGCCCCACCCGAGTAGTACGCGCCTCTGCGCTGCTGCTCATGCTCGCTCTGCCGATCTTTCTCGCCGCGCCCGGTGCCATCGGCAACAACGTCACTCGCCTGGCGTGGATCTGCGCTGCTCCGGTAGCGGTTGCGTACTCGCCGCTGCGGCGTGGCCTACTCGCTATCCTGCTCGGCCTGCTCGCGCTGTGGCCGACGATCGACCTCGTGCAGCAGCTTTCCGCGACCCGCGACCCGTCGACCACGGCGGCGTACTACCGCCCGTTGCTCGTGGCCCTGGCCGACGAGCAGGCCAAGGCCGGCCCGATCGCAGTCGGCGAGCGGGTCGAGGTGCTCGATCCGGTCAATCATTTCGCCACGGTCTACCTTGCCAATCGCGCATCCCTGGCGCGCGGCTGGGATCGTCAGGCCGATGTCGCCAATGACCCGATCTTCTATCACCAAGATCAGCTGAACGCCGATACGTACCAGGCGTGGTTGCACGACCTCGCGGTCGGCTGGGTAGCGCTGCCTGCGGCCCGGCTGGACTACTCGGCAGTGGCGGAATCGAAGTTGGTGAGAGGCGGTCTCGGCTACCTGCGCCTCGCTTGGTCGAACCCGTCCTGGAAGCTGTACCGGGTCACCGACGCCAACCCCCTAGCCGCGGGGGCGCAAGTGCTGCGCGTCGAACCCACCCGGATCACGATCGCCGCCACCGCAGGCGATGCTGTGCAGCTGCGGGTGCGGTGGTCGCCGTATCTCGCAGTGCAGCATCCAGACGGGACGCTTGCGGTAGGGGCGTGCCTGTCGAATGCGAACGGCTGGCTGAACCTGACCCTGCCGGCAGCCGGCCAGTATCGAGTGACGAGCCGCTTCGACCCGGTGCATCGCCTGCAACCACCGCAGCGTTGCCAGAGCTAGGCCCGCTTCTGCCTCATCACGTCCGTTGCAATGTCGCGTTCAGGTGCGGCGCATATTCCTGACCGGGCAAGGCCAACTCGGTGGCGTAGGCAAGCGTCGCACCGGACAGGGCATACAGGCGGCGCTCGCCGTGAACTGGCTTCGCCGTCGGCGTGGTCGACACCGCGATCGTGGCAAGTTCCCATCGCTGGTCGCCTGCGGTACCGGTGAACAGCTGCGTCACACCGGTGATTGCAGCAGTCATCATCTCGATGTCGTCGGGTCCAGCACCTGGGCGCAGGAATCCTGACTCGCGAAACGCGGGGCGGATGTCGGCACCGTCGGCATCGATGAGCCAGGCGCGCGACTCGTAGACCAGGAACGGCCTGCCATCGTGGGCGAAAGTGGCGTGCTGGCGGTATCGGAACTCGACCCCGGTCGAGGCCGCCACCCCGGCACCTGTTCCGGCCCACACGCCGACCAGCGGGAGCAGCGCAAGCAGCGCATCATTGAGCGGCGCGCCAGCCCGCAGGTCGGTGGTGTCGGTGCCCGTGGCTCACCGCTGGCCGGCGAACAGCTTGTAGACGGACGTAGAGCGACAACGTGCCGATGCCGATCAAGGTCACGATCAGCACGACGAGGTAGGCCGCTTCCATGCCGGGCAGAATATCGGCATGACCGCTCATCCAGGCCGCGCCCACTCGTCGTGAAATGCACTGCCGGTTCAGATGATCCTGAGCGGTGCACCCAGGCGTTCATCGTGGCAGCGACGGCGCTCGCGTCCGGCGCGGAGGTATCTCTGTGGCTTACCGGCGAGGCGGCGTGGTTCGCGCTGCCGGGCCGCGCCGAGGAGTTCGAGCTGCCGCAGGCGTCGCCGCTGGCCGAGCTGCGTGACGCGGTGCTCGCCGGCGGCACCTTGACGGTGTGCACCCAGTGCGCCGCCCGGCGGGACATCACCGACGGACGCTGTGCTCGATGGGGTGCGGATCGCGGGTCGGCGTCGTTCGTCGACGAGATCCTGCAGCCCGAAGCGCAGGCCCTGGTCTACTGACCGATCGGGCAACTTTCCCGGCTGGACCGGGAAAGTTGCCCGAGCAGGGGACTCAGGCCAGGACGAGCGGCGCCTCGACCAGGCCGGGCTCGAGGGCGTGGACGTCCTTGCGCACCTTGCCGTCCTTGTGCATCACCGACAGCGTCCACTCGCCCGGGGCGGCGAAGAACCGGAAGTCACCGGTGGCCGCTGGTGACCACCTCGGCGGTGAACTCACCGGTGGCGTCGAGCAGCCGGACGTACGCGGCCGGGACCGGAGCGCCGTCCTTGCGACACCACGCCGTAGATCACCGTCTCCTTCGTCGACGTCGACGCTGCGCGGGCAGTTCCGGTGCTCTGGGCGGGGCTCCGCACATGCTCAGACCTCCTTCTCGATCGGCACGCCGACGAGCGAGCCGTATTCGGTCCACGACCCGTCGTAGTTCTTGACGTTCTCGTGGCCGAGCAGCTCGTGCAGCGCGAACCAGGTGTGGCTCGACCGCTCACCGATGCGGCAGTAGGCGATGGTGTCCTTGGCGTCGTCGAGGCCGGCGGCGGCGTAGAGCGTCGCGGAGGTCGTCGTCGGACTTGAACGTGCCGTCCTCGTTCGCCGCCTTGCTCCACGGGACGTTGAGCGCGGTCGGGATGTGGCCGCCGCGCTGGGACTGCTCCTGCGGCAGGTGCGCCGGGGCGAGCAGCTTGCCGGAGAACTCGTCGGGCGAGCGAACGTCGACCAGGTTCTGCTTGCCGATCGCGGTCGATGACCTCGTCGCGGAAGGCGCGGATCGAGGTGTCCTGGTCCTTCGCGATGTAGGTGGTCGCCGGGCGCGAGACGGCGTCCTTGGACAGCTCGCGGCCGTCGAGCTCCCACTTCTTGCGGCCGCCGTCGAGCAGCTTGACCTGATCGTGGCCGTACAGCTTGAAGTACCAGTACGCGTACGCAGCGAACCAGTTGTTGTTGCCGCCGTAGAGCACGACGGTGTCGTCATTGCCGATGCCCTCTCGCCGAGAGCAGCGCCTCGAACTGCTCCTTGCTCACGAAGTCGCGGCGGACCTGGTCCTGCAGGTCGGTCTTCCAGTCGAGCTTGACGGCGCCGGCGATGTGGCCGCCGTCGTAGGCGGAGGTGTCTTCGTCGACCTCGACGAAGACGACGCCGGGGGTGTTCAGGTTCTCCTCGGCCCAGTCGGCCGAGACGAGCACGTCTGCGCGGCTCATAGGGATTCTCCTTCTTCGGATGGGAGGGGCGAGGCTGTGCAGGGTTGCGCACGGTGCGAAACCGCGTCCGGGGTCCCGGGACGGCCGGCACAGCGCAAGAAAGCGCGAGGAACGGGTCGGTTAACCGGCTAGCAAGCGCAACACAGGCAGCTGCCCACACGGCACAGGTCGACCGTGCGGCGAGAGGTGAGCGGAATGCTCACAGCGCAGAGCGCAATGCCCATGGCCGCCAGCCTAGCTGCCCTGACCTGTCGAACGCACGCTCAGGAGCTGGTATCGACGACGATGTGGTCAGCGCTGGCCGTTGCCCGCAGCCCCGACGACGTCGGCGTCACGCCGGTGACTGCGAGCCGGTAGGGCAATTTCGGGAGGGTGAAGGCGCCATTCATCTGTGACGCAACGACCGACATCACAGCCGACGGCACCGCCACACCCGCCACAGAGATCTGCTTGACCGCGTAGGACAGCCGGTTGCCGGCGACGTGGACGTCGGCATCGGCAGAGGCGGTTACCGTGGCGACGGTGCCCGGCACGGTCACCGGCACCGACACGTGCAACACGCCCTTGCCGCCGGACAGCGACAGGCCATGGATTCCGGTCAGGCGCACGACCTCGCCGTAGGGGATGACCACCGAGGCATCGACGTGATCAATCGGCAACTCGGAGACGTCGCCATTCATCGCGTCGCTCAGCGGAACGTGCACACCGTGCATGTGCGCATCAAGATCGATATCGCTGACCCGGTCGATCGTGAGCGGTTCGCCCGACACCTCGATGTCGTCGTATCTACCCGACGTCGCCTGCGTCAGGAACGGGATTCCATGGATCGACACGTGCGGCTTGGCGCCTGAGTCGAACGGGCTCTCCTCGGCCAGACGCTTCTCGACGGCGGACTGCGCCATAGCGACCGCGACCCGGTCGGCAACTGCCAATGCGGCCAGAAGCAGCGCCACGACGATGCCAACCACCCAAGGCCAGCGGCGCCGGCGCGCAGGCCTTGGCGAAGGCGGTATGCCGACCGGAACAGCCGTCGGACCCGGGTTTACCATCCGGCGACTTTACCCAGCCCCGGTGTGGACATTCGATGGGTCATCGAAACGCAGCTCGGCTGGAGATCACCCGCGGATCGCCAGGCACAGCAGATACGCCACGGGGGCCAGCAACGCGAGCGGCAACAGAACGCCGAAGACCGGGCGCAACCATCTGCTCGCGCCGGGGGGTGCAGACGATGCCTGCTCCACGAACGCGGCGCCAACCGCGAACAGGCTGACCATGCCGCCGATGGCCGCCCCGAGAAACGAAGCACGGCCGGACGTGAACTCGACCGTGTCGTGCAGGCGCAGGTAGCCCACTGCCGTGCCGACACCGATCGCGACGATGACCGCGAGCAGGCCGCGCGACACGGTCGGATCGAATCGCGGCAGCGGAAGGACGGCATCGACGAGGTGGCCTACGACCAGGGCGCTGCTGGCCGCCAGGACGACGACGCTCACCATCAGCTTGCCGCTCGTCTCGTGCCGCAACTGAAGCAGCGCGGGCAGGGCGACCACAGCCACCACCAGCACGGCGATATCGGACAACGACTCAGTGACACGCGCACGCACTACGCCGCGGGTGAGCTGGTGAATGAACATCGCCGGGACGGCGAGGGCCAGGACGCCGAGTAGCGTGCCGAGCTGGCCGTGTGGCCACCGCGAAACGACCACGTCCGCCCCCGCTGCGGCGAGCGCCCCGATGACGAGAGCGCCGATGCGGCCCGGCAACCCGGTGCCGAATACCCAGGCCGTGACGAGCAGGCCCTGCAGTACCGCCACGGCGATCAGCAGATCCAGCGCGCTGATGTTCGCCGTCAGGCTCAAGGCGGCTCCGGCCAGGACGGCGACCGCGGCGCTGCCCAGGTGGTTGACGGCTGATGGTGTTGCCGCGGTGGGGACGTCGGGCGGGCCGCCCGACTGGGCACCTACGCCTGGCCGGGGTCGCCTGGACGAGGATTCCGACGACCGGGATTTCGACGACCGGGATTTCGACGACCGGGATTTCGACGACCGGGTTCCCGACGACCGGTTCCCGACGGCTTGGCGGGCGTTGCCACTCCCGGCGTCTCCGGCCCGGGGTCTGCGGGGGCAGCAGCGGGCGGATGCTCGGCGCCATTGCGCTGAGCGGGCAGTTCGCGAGTGAAATCGTCGACGGCCGGCAGCTCGGCCGTGATGTCGATGGGGTCGACCCACCGCACCCCGCGGCGCGCAGACGGGTCACCAGACACGGTCGTCATCGTCGCAGACCGTGACGAACTGTCGAATTGATCACGGCCCGTACCCAGCTGTCGATGCGCGCCACCAACTCCGGTGTGGTGCCGCTCTCGGCGTGACCCATGCCGTGCTCGAGCCAGAATTCGGCAGTGCCGGGCGAACCGTCCGGGCCCGATCTGCCAGCAGGCGTCGGCGGCGCCACGGCCTGTGCCGCGTCAGCAAGCACCTGCCCGTGCCGCACCGGAAAGTAGTGGTCGGCGTCGCCGTGGACGATCAGCAACGGCCGCGGCGCGATGCGGCCGACGACCTCGACCGGTGACTCGGGCAGCTCTGCCCAGCCGTGGTCGAGGCGGGTGCGCAGCACCACCCGGGTTGCCAGCCGACCGGCGCGGGTCTCGGCCGCCCAGTGCACGAGGCGCATCGCCGGCGTGCTGCGCTCCCACCAGTGACCGGGCGAGCTGACGCTGACGATCGCATCGGCGTCGCCACCTAGTCCGGCGTAACGCAGCACGATGGACCCGCCCATCGACCAGCCAAGCGTCGCAACCTGCGAATAGCCCTTTTCCCGTAGAAAGCCGACGGCTGCGGCAAGATCGTGCACCTCGAGATCACCGAGCGTCGAGTGGCCGCCGGACCGACCATGCCCGCGAAAGTCCGGTGCGAGCACGCCGGCGCCCGTTGCGGCAAGTTGATCGCAGATACGCAGCACCCGCTCCACCTTTGCGGAACCGCTGAATCCGTGTGCGACCACGTAGCCCACTCCGCTGCCGGGCCAGTAGTCCGCAGCGATGCGGACACCGTCCGATGTGGTCAAGGCGACCATCCCCGAAGTGCTCACATTGCTATCCTGCCTTGTATTCCCGCTGGGCAGCGCCGCCTGGTTCTGCCCTAGCTCCCGGGGAGGCGCACGTGGAACTGGTGCTGCTCACCAGCGCAATGCAGCCGACAACCGAAGTACTCCCAGCTCTCGGCCTGTTGCCACACTCGGTCACGGTATTACCGCAGGATGCGGCCGCCCTCGTCGCCCATTCTGGCGGCGATCTGCTGCTCATCGATGCCCGCCGCGACCTGGCCGGTGCCCGGACGTTCACCCGCGTGCTCAGCGCAACCGGCCTGCATCAGCCGGTGATCGCCGTCCTCACCGAGGGCGGGCTGATCGCCCTGTCCGCCGATTGGCCGGTCGACGACGTCGTGCTCGACACAGCCGGCCCCGCCGAACTCGACGCCCGGCTGCGGCTGGCGATCGACCGCCGGACCAGGAGTTCGCAGGGTACGCCCGAACGCGTGCACGTCGGCGACCTGTCGATCGACGAAACCACCTATACCGCGCGCTTGCAGGGCCGCGCGCTCGATCTCACCTACAAGGAGTTCGAGCTGCTGAAGTTCCTCGCCCAGCACGCCGGCCGGGTCTTCTCCCGGTCGCATCTCGTGCAGGAGGTCTGGGGCTACGACTACTTCGGCGGTACGCGCACTGTCGACGTCCACGTGCGGCGGCTGCGCGCCAAGCTCGGCCCCGAGCACGAGGCGATGATCGGCACGGTGCGCAACGTCGGCTACAAGTTCGTCCGTCCGGCTGCGGAACCCGAAACGCTGGAGATGCGCCGTACGCCCGCCGAGGACCTCGTCGACCTCTAGCGGTTACCTTTTCTGTCGAGTGGTGCGTTATCTGTTGAGTGGTGCGTTATAGCGCACCACTCGACGCGAAACGCACCACTCAACCAATCCTCGAGCACGGGCAGGCCGTTAGCGTGGCCGGATGGTTGCCGTTGAACCGCACGATGCCCTTGACCCGGCGCTGCGCGAGGACGTTCGCGGCCTGATCAGCGCAGTCGAGGCACGTGACGGCGCGCCACCGTTGAGCGACCACGCGATGCTCGAGCTCGGCCGCGCCCGCGCGGGGCTCATCCACCTCACGGCGCGCGACGACGGTGAACTCCTTGGTTACGCCCAACTAGACGCGACGGTGGCCGAGATCGCTGACGGTCGGCACGCGAGCGGCGTGCTGCTCGCGGCGCTGGAGGCGCAAGCTGACGAACACCTGCTGGTGTGGTCGCACGGCAAGCGCAGCCCGGTCGGCCCGGCTGCCGAGGATCGCGGGTACGCCCGCCGTCGCGCGCTCTGGCAGTTGCGTCGGCCGCTCGGCGATATCCCGGACGCCCCGCTGCCCGAGGGCGTCACGATCCGGTCGTTCGTGCCGGGCCGCGACGAGAACACGTGGCTGGCGGTCAATGCCGCTGCATTTGCCGAGCACGCCGAGCAAGGCCGGTGGACGCGCGACGACATCGACACACGTGAGGCCGAGCCCTGGTTCGACCCGGCCGGGTTCCTGCTCGCTGAACGAGCGGGCGCGATGCTCGGATTCCATTGGACGAAGGTCCACGACAAAGGCATCGGCGAGGTGTACGTGCTCGGCGTCGACCCGCAGGCGCAGGGCATCCGTCTCGGACCGGCGCTGCTCGTAGCGGGCCTCGCCTACCTGCGCGAGCGCGGCCTCGACACGGTCATGCTCTACGTCGACGAGAGCAACGCTGCGGCGATGCGCCTGTACGAGCGCTTCGGCTTCGCCCGCCATGACGTCGACGTGCAGTACCGCCGCGACGCCTAGCACGACAGCCGTAGATCGTTACAGTCGAACGCCGTGCTGGGAGCCCGTGCTGGCACACCATTGATCATCTCTGTCGTAGCCGCGAGTGATGGCAGATCCAGCAGAGATGGTCAAGACCCCAATGCGAAGTCTGAGAGACCCGCGTCCATTCCAGGTCGCGATCCAGGGCGGTAGCTCAACTAGCCGGCGCCGACATGGTGGCCATCCGATGGCACAACGGCGTCCGCTGCATCGGCCGCAGTCAGGCCGGGATACAGCAGCCGCACCAGCAGGAACCCGACCGCGCCGCCGAGCAGTTGCGCCACGATGAAGCCCGGCACCGACGCCGGTGCGATGCCGGCGAACGTGTTCGAGAACATCCGCCCGACCGTGATTGCCGGATTGGCGAAGCTGGTGGAGCTGGTGAACCAGTAGGCAGCACCGATATACGCGCCGACGGCCGCTGGCGCGGTGGCGCTTCGTCCGGATCGCGCCAGGGCGAAGATGATCAGGATCAGTCCTGCGGTGGCCACGATTTCGGCAACGAAATGGGGCCCCGTCATCCGGCTATGAGTGCTGATGCTCACCGCGTGCCGAGCGAACATCACGTTGGCGAGCACCGCTCCACCGATGCAGCCACCGACCTGGGCGGGCAGGTAGGCCAGCGCGTGGCGCCAGGCGAGCCCGCCGAAGGCGGCGTCGATGACCGACACGACAGGATTGAGATGCGCTCCGCTGACCGGGCCGACCATCAGGATGATCGCGAACAACCCGACCGCTGTGGCAGCTGCGTTCTCGGCTAATTGGAGCCCGGTGTCGCCGGGCGAGAGCTGGTGCGCTGCAATCCCGGAGCCGACGACCACGGCGGCGAGCAGCAGGCTGCCAAGCAGCTCAGCCAGCACGCGACGCCACAACTGCACCATGTGATTTCCCGCGAGTCGTGTGCGCCGCGGACCGGCGCCTGCCGATGGACCGCAGGAAATATGCCCGTTCACATAGACAGATGTCAATGTCTTGCGGGCGGGCGCCAACTTCGCCCGAATGGCGGACTCGGCCGTTCCATGCGGTCCGCGAGGCTCGTTCACCTTGCGGCCACCCGGCCGTTCAGCAAGCGTCACATGGGCAGGCACGGGCGTTCACTTCTCGTTCATCTGCATCACGCCAGCACGCCACCTCCCAGCCCTAGCGTCCGAGACGGCACCTGCCTCTGACGAAAGGGATCACAGTGAAGCTGTACCGGACTGGCGTCGCAGCCGGTCTGCTCGCGGGGGCGCTAGCGCTGGCCGCCTGCGGCTCGGACAAGACCTCAGCAGACAACAACTCGTCGGCGCCGGCCGGAAACGGCTCGACCTCAGCCGGCTCGTCCAGTGCACCGTCCACTCAGTGCGCCAGCGGTTCGCTCAAGGGCGAGGGCTCGACCGCACAGAAGAACGTCATCAGCGACTGGATTCAGAAGTATCAGCAGATGTGCTCTGGCACGACGATCGCGTACAACGCCACCGGCTCCGGCGCCGGCGTCAAGCAGTTCACCGGCGGACAGGTGGACTTCGGCGGATCGGACGCGGCTCTCGACCCCAAGAAGGGCGAGATCGCAGCTGCCAACAAGCGTTGCGCTGGCACCGCGCTCGACCTGCCGATGGTCACGATCCCGATCGGGGTCGCCTTCAACGTCAAGGGCATCACGGATCTGACGCTGACGCCTGACGTGACCGCCAAGATCTTCCAGGGCAAGATCACGACCTGGGACGACCCGGCGATCAAGGCGCTCAACTCTGGTGCCAGCCTGCCGTCGACCAAGATCACGGTGTTCTTCCGCTCGGACGAGTCGGGCACCACGCAGAACTTCGAGCGCTACCTCGCTGCGTCTGCTCCGTCGGTGTACACCGCGGAGCCGAGCAAGACCTGGTCGGAGAAGATCGGCCAGGGCAAGAAGGGCAACGACGGCGTGCAGCAGGGCGTCAAGTCCGTCGACGGCGGCGTCGGGTACCTGGAGTGGTCCTTCGTCGTCAGCGGTGGCCTGAACAGTGCGAAGATCGACAATGGTGGCGGCGCGGTCGAGATGAACGCCGACACGGCGGGCAAGGCGGTCAGCTCGGCAACGGTCGTCGGAACGGGCGACGATCTCTCGCTGAAGCTCGACTACGCGACCAAGGTCCCCGGCGCCTACCCGATCACCGGCGTCACCTACGAACTCGTCTGCGAGAAGTACTCCGACTCGAAGATCGCTGCGCTGGTCAAGTCGTTCTTCACCTACACCGCAACGACGGGCAGAATGGTCTGGCAGACCTCGGCTACGCGCCGCTGCCGACAGAGATCACACCGAAGGTCCAGGCAGCCCTTGGGAAGATCAGCTAACACAACCGCTTAATGAGGTAGCCCCGCCGGGCGCCGGACAGTCCGGCCGCGCGGTGGGGCTTCTCGTTCGAGGGAAGCGCGAATGCAATGTCAGAGCGAGAGACGATGGCCGGTCGAGACGCATCGGGCGAGTCTTCCCACCCGCTGCCGCCACCGCGGGTAGGCGGCGAGTCGATGGACCCCGAAGCTCCTCTGGACGCTCAGTTCGACCGATACACCAACGGTGATCGGGTCAGCGCAGCCACTGGCGGTGAGCCAGATGGAGGAGACTCCACCGGTATTCGGCGCCGGCCCGGTATCGCCTGGCACTCCGCGCAAGAAGGTGCGGGTCGGCGACCGAGTCTTCCATGGCCTGACCGCCGGCTCTGGTGCGTTCGTCGTCATCCTGATCGCACTGATCACGATCTTCCTGATCGTCAAGGCCGCTCCGGCTATCGCCGATGACAAGTCGAACTTCCTCTTCTCCCGAGATTGGAGTGTCGACGGGTCGACGCTGCGCTTCGGCGTGGTTGATCTGCTCTGGGTGACGGTCATCATCTCCTTGCTGGCCATGGTCATTGCGGTTCCTATCGCGGTTGGCATCGCGCTGTTCACCACGCAGTACGCGCCGAAACGGCTGGCCCAGCCGGTCGCATACGTCGTCGACCTGCTCGCGGCCGTCCCTCGATCATCTATGGCATCTGGGGTATCACGGTCCTTGCGCCACAGCTCGAACCGGTGCAGCGCTTGCTGTATCACCTCGGTGCTTTCACGCTGTTCGAGGACAAGAACGTCGAGCAGGGCACGATCTTCAACGGCGGCGTCGTGCTGGCGCTGATGATCTTGCCGATCGTCACTGCGATCGGACGCGACGTATTCGCCCGAACGCCGCAGGAGAACATCGAAGCGGCGTGGGCACTCGGCTCCACGCGGTGGGAGATGATCCGGCTCGCGGTGCTGCCATACGGCCGCCCCGGACTAATCAGCGGCGCGATGCTCGGCCTCGGCCGGGCGCTCGGCGAGACGATCGCAGTAACCCTGATCTTGTCGAAGCCAGGCGTCGGATCGCCCTTCACGTTCTCGATCTTCAACGGCGGCGAGACGTTCGCCTCGAAGATCGCAAACAATGCCGCCGAGTTCAACCAGCCAAAGCAGACCGGCGCGTTCATAGCCGCCGGCCTGGTGCTGTTCGTCCTCACGTTCGCCGTTAACGCCGCTGCACGCAGCGTCGTAAGCCGGCGCAAGGAGTTCGTCATGACGACGATGACAGCGCTGTCCCTGGCGCCGGGCGCACAAGCTGCGCAAGGCCAAGAACAACCTCGCGACAGTGCTCGTCACGCTGGCGTTCGTGGCCGCGCTCATCCCGCTGGTGTGGCTGCTCTGGACCGTGGTCAGCAAGGGCTTGCATGCCATGACCCGCAACGGCTGGTTCACGGAGAGCCAGCGCGGAATCACCTACCGCGATGCGGGCGGCGGAGCGTTTCACGCGATCCTCGGCACCCTCGAACAGGTCGCGCTCTGCTCGGTGATCTCCATACCTATCGCGGTTCTGGTCGGCATCTACCTGGTCGAGTACGGCCGCGGCCCATTGGCCCGGGCGACGACATTCATGGTCGACATTCTCACCGGTGTCCCGTCGATCGTGGCGGCCCTGTTCATCTACGCGGTGTTCATCACGACGTTCCACGGGCAGCGCGCCGGCTGGCTCGTCTCACTCGCGCTGGTGCTACTGATGATTCCCGTGATTGTCCGCACCACCGAGGAGATGCTCAAGCTCGTCCCCAACGAACTGCGTGAGGCGTCGTACGCACTAGGCATACCGAAATGGAAGACCATTACCCGAATCGTCGTACCGACCGCGCTCACCGGCATCATCACCGGCATCGTGCTCGGAATCGCCCGCGTGGCCGGCGAAACCGCGCCGCTGCTCATCTTGGTCGGCTACACAGTAGATACCAACAGCGATCTGTTCAACGGCTTCCAGGGCTCGCTGCCCGGCATGATCTACGACCAGGTAGGCAACCTTGGCAACACGCACGTGATTGTGAACGGAAAGGCCGCGACCATCCACTACGCCGCCGATCGCATGTGGGGTGCGGCGCTCACGCTGATCATCATCGTCATGGGACTCAACCTGATCGCCCGGCTGCTCGGTCGATTCAACAAGGTCACGACTAGAGGAAGCACGGACATGGCCAAGCGCATCGACGGCAAGGACCTCAACATCTACTACGGCAAGTTCCTCGCCGTCAGCGACGTGCAACTTCACCATCGCGCCGCGGTCGGTCACCGCGTTCATCGGCCCGTCCGGCTGTGGCAAGTCCACCGTGTTGCGCACGCTCAACCGGCTGCACGAGGTGATCGCCGGTGCCCACGTACAGGGGCAGGTGCTGCTCGACGGCGACAACATCTATGCGAACAACGTCGATCCGGTCGACGTCCGGCGCACCATCGGCATGGTGTTCCAGCGGCCCAATCCGTTCCCCACGATGTCCATCTACGACAACGTCGTGGCTGGGCTGAAACTCCAGGGCGGGCGGATCAAGAAGTCCGATCTGGACAACGTCGTCGAGAAGTCGCTGCGGGCCGCCAACCTCTGGGAAGAGGTCAAGGACCGCCTGGCCAAGCCCGGCGCCGGCCTGTCCGGCGGCCAGCAGCAGCGGCTGTGCATCGCCCGGGCGATCGCCGTCGAGCCGCAGGTGCTGCTGATGGACGAGCCCTGCTCAGCGCTGGACCCGATCTCGACGCTAGCGATCGAGGACCTCATCCAGACGCTCAAGGAGAAGTACACGATCGTCATCGTCACGCACAACATGCAGCAGGCGGCGCGGGTTTCCGAGCGCACCGCGTTCTTCAACCTGTCCGCAGTGGGCAAGCCGGGTCAGCTCGTCGAGATGGACGACACCGAGAAGATCTTCTCCAACCCGAATGATCAGCGCACTGAGGACTACATCTCCGGCCGCTTCGGCTGATCGCAGCGCCGCGATCGCTCTTCGCGCGAGCGCTCATCGCCCTGTGGTCAACTTCCAGTTGAGTGGTGCGTTAATCGTTGAGTGGTGCGTTACAACGCACCACTCAAGCTGGAACGCACCACTCAACTGAACGGGGCGGGCTCAACTGGATGAGGGGGCTCAGCTGGGCGTGCTGGGCTTGACGGTGTGGCCGCTGCCGAGGATGGCCGCGGTCAGCGCCTCGGCGGGTTCGGTGGCCGCTCGCGGACTGGTGAGCAAGACCAGGTCGATCTCCCCGAGTTCGGGCAGGCCGGCGCTCTGCGGTACCTCGACGAGGTCGTCGGGCATCAGGCTGCGCGCGAAGATCGCGACGCCGAGGTCGGCCCGCGCGGCGGCAAGGACGCCGTTGACGCCGCGCACGGTGCACGTGATGCGATAGGCCCGCCCGACGCGTTCGAGCGCTTCGACGGCACGCGAACGCGAGAGGCTCGGCGCCTGGTAGACGACCAACGGCATCGGGCGATCGGGCTCCAGCCGAGCATCCTGGACTGCCGACCAGACGAGGCGATCGCGCCGCACCAGGCGCCCGCGCCCGTCGCCGGCGTCGTGCTTGACGAACGCCACGTCGAGGTGGCCGGACTCGAGACGCCGGTGCAGGCTGCCGCTCTGCGCGACCGTCAATTCGAGATCGATGCGCGGGTAGAGCTGCCGGAAGTCGCGCAAGATCCGCGGCAACGGCGTGAGCGCCAGGTCGTCCGAGACACCGAAGCGCAGCCTGCCACGCAGCCCCGAGCCGGTGAAGTAACCGGTCGCCTGCTCATGCGCGGCCAGGATCGTGCGAGCAAATCCGGCCATGGCATCTCCGTCGGCGGTGAGCCTGACGCTTCGCGTGTCGCGAATGAACAGCGCACGGCCAACTGAAGTCTCCAGTTTGCGAACGTGCTGACTGACGGTCGGCTGCCGAATGCCGAGAGTCTGCGCCGCCTGGGTGAAGCTCAGCGAGCGGGCGACGGCGAGGAACGTGCGCAGCAACTCCGGGTCATACACGGACGTTCTTCCTCCTCATTACCAAACGCGATAACACTAATATGATCAATTCGCTTTGGGAATGACCGGTTGATGCCCATGATTGGGCACGAAGAACCCGCACGCAACTAGTTGGGATGATCGTGATTTCCCCGCCCGAGGATCAAAATCCCCGAACGTCTACCTTCAGCTCCCTACGTACCCGCAACTTCCGGCTCTTCGTGAGCGGCCAGCTCGTCTCCTACACCGGCGCCTGGGTACAACGCATCGCCCAGGACTGGCTGGTCCTGAGCATCACCGGCAGCACTACAGCAGTGGGAATCACCACCGCGTTGCAGTTCCTGCCGACACTTCTGTTCGGTCTGATCGGCGGAGCGATCGCTGACCGGTATCCGAAACGCCGCGTGCTGCTCGCGGCCCAGGTCGGTATGTCCGCGATGGCGGCAGCCCTCGCCGTGCTCACACTGTCGAATCAGGTGCAGGTATGGCACGTATTCCTGATCGCATTCGGCCTCGGGACGGTGACGTCCGTCGAGAACCCGACCCGGCAGTCATTCGTGAACGAGATGGTCGGGCCCGATCAGCTGCGCAACGCGATCAGCATCAACGCCTCGGTGTTCCAGCTCGGCGCGCTGATCGGCCCGGCGATCAGCGGCGTGATGATCAACGCAGTCGGCTCTGGCTATGCATTCACCATCAACGCGCTGTCGTATACGGCGTCCACGACGGCGTTGCTGATGATGCGCGAGAGCGACCTGCACTCGCCGCCAACTGCCGCCGCGCACAGCAGCCGGCTGCGCGACGGGCTGCACTACGTCGCAGGTCGCGGGCACGTGCTGTGGCCCACCGTGCTGGTCGGCGCGTTCGGCATGTTCACCATCAATCTGCCGGTCACGCTCGCCGCGTACGCGAAAACGGTGTTCCACTCGGGCGCCGGCGGGTACGGGCTGCTCAGCTCGGTCGTAGCGATCGGTTCGCTGGGCGGTGCGCTGATCTCGGCCAGACAGGCGCGAACTCGGCTCCGCACGCTGGTGACGATCGCCGGCGCGCTTGCCGGCATCCAGATGCTCACCGCGCTGGCGCCGAGTGAATGGACGTTCTGCGTGGCGCTGATTGCGCTCGGCGCTGCGTCCCTGCTCTTCATCACCTCGGCGAACTCGTCGGTGCAGCTTGCCGCCGACGACTCGATCCGGGGGCGGGTCATGGGCGTCTACCTGCTCGTCTTCATCGGCAGTGGCGCGATCGGCGGGCCGTTGCTGGGAATGATCGACGAACAGTTCGGACCGCGAACGGGCCTGCTGGTCGGGGGCGCTGTTCCCGCTCTGGCCACGGCGCTGGTGGCACTCAAGCTTGCCCGCGACGAGGGACTGCCACGCTGGCGATCCGTGCTCGTGGCGTCGCGGGCGTCCTAGGCTGATCCGTCGGCGGCGTGGTTGACCAGGCCTGCCGCTACGCCTAATGTCCGGGCTACTGATCCTTGCTCAATAGGAGTGCGCCAGTGTCCGACTTCGACGTGATCGTGATCGGCTCGGGGTTCGGCGGCAGCGTCACCGCGCTGCGGCTGACCGAAAAGGGCTACCGGGTTGGCGTGCTCGAGGCCGGCCAGCGGTTCACCGACGCACGCTGCCCAAACGTCCTGGGACAGCCGCAACTTCCTGTGGGCACCGCGGCTCGGCCTCACGGGCATCCAACGCATCCACGTGCTGAAGAACGTCGTGATCCTCGCCGGCGCCGGCGTCGGCGGCGGCTCGCTCAACTACGCCAACACGCTCTACGAGCCGCCGCAGCCGTTCTACGACGACCCGCAGTGGGCGCACATCACCGACTGGCGAGACGAACTCGCGCCGTACTACGACCAGGCCAAGCAGATGCTCGGCGTCGTCACCAATCCGACCATGACCAGATCAGACGTCGAGATGCAGCGCCTCGCCGACCAGTTCGGCAAGGGCGAGACATTCCACCGCACCCCGGTCGGCGTCTTCTTCGGCCGTGACGGCCGCAAAGAGCCGGGCGTCGAGGCCGACGACCCGTTCTTCGGCGGCGTCGGGCCGCAACGCACGCGGCTGCATCCAATGTCGGCGCCTGCATGACCGGCTGCCGGCACGGCGCGAAGAACACGCTCGTCAAGAACTACCTCGCCCTCGCCGAGCACGGCGGCGCGCAGATCATCCCGCTCACCACCGTGACCGGACGTCCGGCCGCTGCCCGGCGGTGGCTACGCGGTCGACGCCGTGCGCACCGGCAAGTGGTCGCGCAAGCCCGACCGGACGCTCACCGCCGACGCACGTCGTCTTCGCCGCCGGCACGTACAGCACGCAGACGCTGCTGCACCGCCTGCGCGACGACGACGCCTGCCCGACATCTCGCCACGCCTCGGCTACCTCACCCGCACCAACTCCGAGGCGCTGCTCGGTGCGATCAGCAACGACAAGAATCCTGACTACACGCACGGCGTCGCGATCACCTCGTCGTGGCATCCGGACGAGAACACGCATATCGAGCCGGTCCGCTACGGCAAGGGCAGCAACGCGATGGGCCTGCTCAACACCGCTGATGACCGACGGCGGCACCCGCCGGCACCGGTGGCGCCAGTGGCTGCAGTGGCGGTACGCAATCCGAAGCTGCTCCTGACCACGCTGGTGCCCCGGCGCTGGTCGGAGCGGGTGATCATCCTGCTTGTCATGCAGTCGCTGAACAACTCGATCACGGTGCTGCGCAAGAAGACCGGCTCGGCTCACGAGCTGACGTCGGCAGGGCGAGGGCGAGCCGAACCCGACGTGGATCCCGGTCGCCAACCAGGCCGCCCGCCAGCTCGCCGACAACGTCGGCGGATGCGCCCGGCGGCACCTGGGGCGACCTGATGAACATCCCGATGACCGCGCACTTCATCGGCGGCTGCCCGATCGGCGACTCGGCCGGACCGGCGTCGTCGACCCATACCAGCGCCTGTACGGCTACGACGGGCTGCACGTCGTCGACGGCTCGGCGCTGTCGGCGAACCTCGGGCGTCAACCCCGTCGCTCTCGATCACCGCGCAGGCCGAGCGGGCGATGGCGCTGTGGCCGAACCACGGCACGGCCGACACCCGTCCACCCCTCGGTGCGCCCTACCGGCGCGTGGCCCCGGTCTTCCCGGTCAAGCCGATCGTGCCCGCTGACGCGCCCGCCGCGCTGACGTTCGATGCGCCGAGCGCGCCGGCCTGATCACCCTCCCTGCGGTTGAACGCCGCCTGGATCTGGCCGCCCGGCCCACCTCGCAACTTGTCGGGCTGGCGGCACACTTGACGTGTGCCCAGCCTCGTCGAAGCCGTTGCCACCGAGATTGTCACCCTCGACGGCGGCCTTGCCACCGAACTCGAACGCCGTGGCAACGACCTGTCCTCACCATTGTGGTCAGCGCGGCTGCTCGCGGACGACCCCGACGAGATCGTCGCGGCGCACCGGGCATTCGTCGATGCCGGCGCGCGTGTGGCGATCACCGCCAGCTACCAGGCGTCGTTCGAGGGACTCGGCGCCGACGCGGCGAGACTGATGCGGCGCAGCGTCGAGCTTGCCCGCCGCGCGGAGCCCGAGTGGGTTGCCGCATCCGTCGGACCATACGGTGCGGTACTGGCGGACGGGTCGGAGTACCGCGGCGACTACGCCCGCACCGTCGACGAGTTGCGCGCCTTTCATCGCCCACGGCTGAACGTGCTCGCCGACGCCGGTGCCGACATCCTCTCCGTCGAGACGATTCCCTGCCTGGCCGAGGTCGACGCGCTGCTCGACGAACTCGACACACTCGGCGTGCCCGCGTGGTTGTCACTCACCTGCGCGGGCACGCGCACCCGCGCGGGCGAGCCGGCTGCCGAAGCCTTCGCCATGGCCGCCGACTGCAACGCGGTCTTCGCAATCGGTGTCAACTGCGTCGACCCGGCCGACGCGGCCGACCTCGTCTCGCTCGCGGCGGCGCACGGCCGCAAGCCGGTCGTCGTCTACCCGAACAGCGGCGAGACGTGGCACTCCGGTTGGACGGGTACCGCGGCGTTCGATCCGAGCGCCGTGACGGATTGGGTAGCGAACGGGGCTCGGCTGGTGGGTGGCTGCTGTCGGGTAACGCCGGCCGATATCGCCGCGCTGGCACGCACCCTCAGCGGTTAGCGTGGCTGCGTCGACGATGCCGGACCGTTCCGGCGACACCCGCGAGCGCGAAGCCGCACAGCGCCAAGCCGAGACCGGCGCCGGCGTGCTGCCAGACGCCGACGTTCGATTCGCCCCGCTGACGCGCCTTGTCCCACAGCTCACCGAGCGCGGCCACTGTGAGCAGGATGCTGAACGCCCCGATAAGCACGGCGGCGCGGCGCAACCATGGCGCCGCCCGGCCGGTCGGCAGGTTACCGAGCACGGCGGCGACGACAGCCCCGACGACCAGCAGCCAGTCGACACCACCGAAGAATGCTCCAGCGAATGAAGCATGTACCCGCGATGCACGGTCATGCAGCCCGGTCGCGCTCACGCTCTGGCCGGAAAGGTCGTACCAACTCAGCGCCGAAAAGGCGATGACCAGCAGCACGGCGGCCAACCCGGCAATGCCGAGACCGACGCCGTTGACGGATCGCCCAGGCGGATCCGTAACCTCCGGTTGCGTCTGCGGCCCGGATGGCGGGTCCCACGCTCGCACGACGGGCGCGTAGCCCGGCGGCGGCTCATCGCGCGGTCGCCGTGCCGCGGGCGGCGCCGGACCCGGCTCGATGGCTGTAGCGGTCGCCGGCCGAATCTCGGATGCCTTCGTCGCTATCGCGCCGATACCGGCGTTCGTCGACACGGATACCGGCGGGCGCACCTGCGCCTCGACACGAAGTACCTGCGCGCTTCCCGATGTCATATCGCGAATGGTGATCGAGCCGACGTTGTGGCCTGGCCGGGGCTGGACGACGACCCGCACACCGTCGGTCGACACGGTCGCCTGCAGCCAGTCGTCAGCGGTGCTGGCCATGAGATCGAGCGGGGTGCCGCCGAACGGGATCACCTCGACAAGCTCGGAGCGGGGCGCTTCGGCCACCGCGACATCGCGCACGGTAAGGACATTCTCGGCGAGGGCGAAAGTCGGCTCGACCTTGCGGTCACGCGATCCGGCACGAGCAGCGGCATGCACCCGGGCCAGTGGAATGACGGCGTCGCCGTCGAAGCGGTAGTGCAGCCTGTGCGCCGTCGTGCGCAGGCGATTGCGCGCGTAGTCGTAGATCTCGCGTAAATCGATGAACCCGTTGCCATTGATGTCGGGCGCCGCGCCGAGCAGACCTTCAATGAAATGCCCGGTGAACCGGCTGGTGCCCGTCGCATCGTTGGCGAATTCGGCGCTGCGCATGCTCGAGACGACATAAGGACCGGACAACAGCGTGCCGGTCGGCTCCGGCCTCGACGTTCCTCCCGAACAACAGTCGAGCACGACAACCGTTCGCCGACACATGGATCGCACAGCCAACTCGTTGATCTGCGTCTCGCTCACTGCCGTACCCGGCAGGCGATCAAGGCGAGTGTCGCGGCCGCACAGGTACAGCCGATTACGTTCGTCGAGCAGTCCGTGGCCGCTGTAGTAGAGCAGCAGCAGGTCGTCCTTGTGGCCGGCATCGAAGAATCTGCTTATTTCATCGAGCATTTCGTCGCAAGCTGGGTCAGTGCCCAGGCGCACGTGTTCATCGGTGAACAGCCCCGTCTCGCGATTGGCGAGTGCGCGATGCAGCCGGGCGACATCCCGGACGGGCGTCTCGAGCGGGTTCAGTCCGAAAGCGAGGTCGAGACCGCTATTGCCGATCAGCAATGCGCGATAGGTCATGGCACGGCCTCGATGCGTCCCAGGTCCGGCGCGCTGCAAGGCGCCAGCCATCCTTCGTCGTCGGTGGCGTAGCGATTGCTGGTGAGGCTACGACCGATGTTGACGACGCTTGGCATCCGAACCCCCTGAAAACCCCTTATGCCTACGGCGCGCCACGTCTGGTGTCTGCCCGCTCAAGTATCCGCGCACGAGCTGACACCCTGCCACAGCGCTATCTCGTGCGAATCGCCCGCGGTGCGCCAAACAACGCATGCTCATACCGGCACGCGTGCGCGAACTGCTGCGCCGCCTTCGCCGGCTATCAGCGCCGAACGTACCTCAGCGCAGGTGCCGCTCGAGGAACGCGGCCGCCTTCGGGTAGGCATCGAGCCGATTGGCTCGCTTGGCCAGGCCATGGCCCTCGTCGGGGTAGACGAGCAGTTCGCACTCGACGCCACGTGAACGCAGCGCCTCGGCAAGCTGCGACGCCTCCGACAGCGGCACGCGCGGATCGTTCACGCCGTGGACGACGAACAAGGGGGCACGTATGTCGGCGATCCGCGACAGCGGCGACGCCTTTTCCAGGAACTCGCGATCCGCGTCGAGCCGGCCGTACTCGCGCTCGCGATACGGCCTGCGGTACGCCGACGTGTTCTGCAGGAACGTGACCAGCGACGACATCCCCACGACGTCGACTCCGGCCGCCCAGAGTTCGGGCTGGAACGCCAACCCGGCGAGCACCATGTAGCCGCCGTACGAGCCCCCGTACAGCGCGGCTCGGTTCGGGTCGGCGTCGACGGTCGGCAGCCAGGCGTGGATGGCGGCAAGGTCGGCCACCGAGTCCAGCCGCAGTTCGACGTCGTCGAGGGATACCCAGCGCCGGCCGTAACCGGCCGAACCGCGCACGTTCGGCGCCACGACCGTGTGGCCCGCGAGCGCCAGCCCGGCGTTCCACGGCGACCAGGACCTGACACACGCCGCCTCCGGGCCGCCGTGGATCGACAGCACCACCGAGCCGTCCGCGTCGTCGCCGCGCGTCACGTAGACCGGGATCTGCTCGCCGTCCGCCGTGGGCACGCGATAGGACACCGGGTCGATGAGCCCCGCGGTCGCCGCCTGCGGGTTGGACACGGTGCGCCGTTCGAGCGCCCCGTTCGACCACATGTAGACCTCGGGCGGTTGAACCGGCGAGGAGAACGTCAGGCCAAGGTCAGCGGAGTCCGGCGACCAGACCAGTTCGGTGCGGAATGCGGCCACCCCGAGGCCCGGCAACTCGACCTCGATCGGGTTGCGCAGGGCATCGCCTGCGACCTCGTACACCGAAAGCCGGTCGGCGCCGTCCTCGGTGGTGATCACGGCAAGGCGTGCACCGTCCGGCGACGGCCACGCGCGCCGGTCGCAGTCGTGCGCGTCGAGCAGACCCGTCCACTCCCCCGCCGGGACGTCGTAGCGGCGTACCGAGTGGAATTCCGCCGCGGCGTCCGAGCCTGAGACCAGCGCTGTGCCGAGCCACAGCGGTGTCGTCCAGTCGCCCGCCTGCGCCTCGTCGGTGATCGGGACGACCTCGCCCGTCTCGGTGTCTGCCAGCAACAGCTGCGACGACGCCGGCAGCAACGACTCGCGCTGCATCACGATGTAGCGGCCATCGGGAGACACGGCTGCGGTGTTCACCCAGCCACCGCCGTCCCAGACCACGATCTCCTCGCCCGAGGAGACCGCGCGCAGCACAACGTCGAAGTCGACGCCGTTGCGCCGGTTGGTGGCGTAGAGGACGCGGTCGGGAAGTACGTCGAGCAGCGAGTGGATGTAGGCCGGATCGCGTACCAACGGCTCAAGCTCCCCGCCCGCATCAAGCGGCAGCAGCCATAGCTGGGCGCGCTCGGTGCCGCCGTCGTCGGCCGACACCACCACCACTCGCTCGCCAGGAAGGTAGCGGCCCCAGCACGGTTCGCCGAGGTCGGTGAGCACGGTGCGCGTGCCGTCCGGAGAAAGCTCGTGCAACTGTGTGGAGCCCGACTCGTCGTTGCCGACGAGCAGCCTGCCGCCTTCATCGATGTCGTAGAGGGTTGCTGAGCGCAATTCGAAGAGTTCGGTGAGTCGATCGGTCACCCGTTCACCCTGCCATGTGCCCGACGCCCGTGGCTCGCTGCATGCAATGGTCATCCGCGCATCCAGCTAGACGAGCCGCACCCGCAGGCGGCGGAAACCTCGGCCCTTGTTCTCGGTCTTGACCACTTCGAGTCGTCCGATCATGGCCGTGGACGCCATGTGCGTACCGCCGTCGGCCTGGGTGTCGAGCCCCACGATGTCGACGATGCGGACGACCTCGATCCGTCGCACCACTCAACGGGAGATTTGGCGAAGGGTGTACCGGCGGGTAGACGTGACAGGCGAAGGCCAGGCACCATCAAGGGCTCCACCCCCGGGAGGCCCGATGGAACCAGCGGTCTCGGCCCGTGATCCGGGCCTGGACGCGCTGCGCATGCGGCGCGCCGAACTGTTCGAGTCGATGGCCGCACTCGAGCAGGCCCTCGCCGAGCGGGCAGCCGGCCGGCTGGCCGAGTGGACCGAGTGGGTCAATGTCGCGCTAGTCGCGCTTGCCGCTGACATCCGCGCCCACGTCGCGATCACCGAAGGTGCCGGCGGCCTGCACGGCGACGTGGTCATCACCGCGCCGCGGCTGGCGCGTGCCGTCGAGCGTCTGGTGGCCGAGCACGCGGTCATCACCGACCTGGTGACCGATCTGAGCGCCCGCGCGCGCACGATCACCCGCCTGCAGCAGGTCGACGAGATCTGCGGTCTCGGCGACGACCTGCTGACCCGACTCCGCAAGCACCGCCAGCGTGGCGCCGATCTCGTGTTCGAGGCCTACCAGACCGACATCGGCGGCGAGACGTGAGCGGTGGTCAGCTGTCGCGGTGCTCGTCGTGGTGCAGCAACGGGCTCGGCCGGCCGAGCAGATAACCCTGCGCAAGGGTGCATCCGAGTGCCCGCAGCGACGTGATCTGTTCCTCGGTCTCGACGCCCTCGCCCACGGTGACGATGCTGAGCTCCTGGCACAGCGCGATCACGCTTCGCACGATTGCTCTCGCAGTGCGGTCTGACGCGATGGGCTTGACGAAGCTGCGATCGATCTTCACGGTGCTGACGGGCAGGTCGCGAAGCAACGACAGCGACGAGTAGCCGGTGCCGAAATCATCCAGGGCGATTCGCACGCCCAGGTCGGCGACCTCGCGCACTTCCTTGATGGCCGCCGGCGACGCCTCGACGAGGGCGGTCTCGGTGATCTCCAGATGCAGGCGGGAGGCCGGAAGCTCGCCCGCGTCCAGGGCCTGCCGGATCGCCGGGGCCAGTTGGCCGCGGCCCAGTTGACTGCCGGAGACATTCACAGCAACCCAGCGCGACCAGCCGCCGGTCAGCTGCGGGTCGGCTGCCGCCTGGCAGCTGACGTCGAGCATCCACCAGCCGAGCGGGGCGATCAGGCCGGACTGCTCGGCCAGCGGCAGGAAGTCGTCCGGTTCGAGGAGCCCGCGCTCCGAATGCGCCCACCGGATGAGGGCCTCGTAGCCGACCGGCGCGTTGGTGTCGAGGCTGACGACCGGCTGGAAGTACGGCAACAGGCCGCGCCCGTCGGCGAGCGCAGCCCGCAGCGCGTGCTCGAGTTCGAGGTCGGCAACGGTCGCCGGCCGGTCCTGCGTCGGGTCGTACATCTCGACGCGGGCGCGGCCGTGGCGCTTTGCCCGACGCAGTGCCTGATCCGCATCGCGCAGCACCTCGTCCGCGTGCTCGTGCCTCGGCCCGCAGATCGTCACCCCGATGCTGGCGCTGGCGGTGTGCTGATAGCCACGCAGCGCAATCGGCTGCTGCAGGACGGCGATCAGCCGGACGGCCAACCCGCGTAACGCCTCCGGATCGCTCTCGTCGGGAACGATCAGCACGAACTCGTCCGCACCGGCGCGGCCAACCGTGATTCCCTCGGTGACCGCGGCCTGCAGGCGTTGCGCCACGGCGATCAGCAGCTCGTCGCCCGCGTCATGTCCGAGGCTGTCATTGACGGTTTTGAAGCGGTCCAGCCCGCAGCACAGCACTCCCGCCGGACGCCCGGCCGCCTTGTACGCCGCGAGCAGTTCCTCCAGGCGCGACCTGTTGGGCAAGCCGGTCAGCTGATCGTGCATCGCCCGGTAGGCGAACTGTTGCTCGGCGATCTTGCGGGCGGTGATGTCGTTGACCTGGCCGACCACGCTCTGCACCACGCCCTGATCGTCGCGGACCACGCCGACGTGCAGCAATCCCCAGACGATGTGGCCGTCCCGGTGCACGTAACGCTTCTCGATCTCGTAGGTGTCGCGCGTACCCGACATGAGCTCGGCGAGCAGCTCGGCGTCGTTGTCTTCGTCGTCTGGATGGGCGAACCCTCGTAGCGACCCGCTGAGCAGCTCCTCGCGTGAATATCCGAGCATGTCGACGAGTGCGTCGTTGAACTCCGACAGCTCGCCGCCAGGATTCACGATCGCGGTGCCGACGGGGCTGTGCGCGAAGGCGACCTGCCAGCGAAGCTCAGCGTCGCGCCGGCGTGACTCCGACTCCTTGTGCGCCATGGCGTCCGTGATGGCAATCGCCGCCTGTGCGGCGAACAGTTCGAGAACCGTCCGCTGCTCGAGATCGGGCCGCCGACCGCTTCTTGGCTGGTCCACGCTCAGCACGCCGAGCAGCGCGCCGTTGGCATCGCGCAGCGGGGCCATCAGCGCGTCATCGGCCTGCCACGTCTCAGGGTCGGATTCGTCCGTCTGTTTCGGCGTCCAGCTCACGACGCGGTCCATCGGGGCCGGGTCGTGCTCGTGGCTGAAGAACCGCAGCGCGCCCCACTCCTCGGAGGCGTCAAGGAGGTCCAGCCAGTACTGCATGTCGCTGCTCTGCCCGCGCAGATCCAGGGCTTCGGGCGGCCCGGCGACTGCATCGACGCGCAGTGCGTCACCTTCTGGAGTCGTGACGTTGATCGCCGCCGCGCCGAACTCCAAGACATCGACCACAGCCTCGACCACGCGGGTTAAGGTCTCGTGCAAGTCACCGTTCGCCCCGAGACCCCGCACTACATCGAGCACCTGCTCCAGCCACGAGCGACGCACGCTCGTCTGACCGGACCCCGCGTCCATGGCCGCGATCCTCACACAGCGGGGCCGCTTCGAACCAGTCCGTGTTCTACCGACAACCGGCCTAACGGCGCTTATCCGGTCATAACGGGCCAGTACGGGGCAGTCTCAGCAGGAATCAAACCCCCGTTACCTGTCGAGCCCGGATATTTGACGTACGCGGGCATGAGGTGAAACGTGGGGCGTGGATGGCCGTTGACCGACTACTCGTCGGAGAGGAAGTCCTGCTTTTACGGGTCTCAGGCAAGCCCCGCGCCGATCTCCTGGTGCGGGCGCAAGCGCTGACTGCCTGGACTGCCCTAGCCGCATCGGCTCCGTCCCTCCTCCCGCGTGGCCACGAACGCTGGGCCATTCCGTGCGCAGGAGGTTTTCATCCGCAATGAACCATGAGGAGGTTCCACCATGCTCACCGTGACTGACAATGCCGCCGCAGAGATCCGTAACCTCGTCGGCCGGCCGGACGTTCCCGCCGGCGGCGGAATGCGCATCGCATCCGACCCGAACGCGGGCTCGTTGACCCTCAGCCTCGCCGCGGAGCCGGCGGGTGGCGACGCAGTGGTCGACACCTCAGGCGCTCGGGTGTTCCTCGACTCGGCCGCGCTCAGCGTGCTTGACGACAAGGCTCTGGACGCCACGGTCGATCAGGACGGTCGCGTGCAGTTCGTCGTCGCCGAGCAGCCCGGCTAGCCCAGGCACCACCCTCGGTGGCCGACGCCGGTGGCACTCGCGAGCCACCGGCGTCAGCCCTAAATCACGAAACAGATCCGGCCCGAGGGGTCCGACGAGCCCAGTCGCTCGTGGCCCCTCGGGCCGTGTGCACGTTCCGGCCGGAGCGGTCAGCTAGCTGGCCAAGTCAGAGTCGATCCGGCGAACGTGCCATCTGCCCCAATAAGTCGGTCTGGCTGGCCGATGGGCTCACGAGGCGTACGGTTGCTACTACCGAGGGTATTTCGCACGACGGCTTCCGACGTCGGAAGCCCCAGGTGATTGAGCAACCGGCCCGTTCTCGGGCCTGGATCGGCGCGCACGATGACGACCCTCGAACCCTTGCCGCGATGCGCGACCGATCACGCGTAGCACCCGAAGCGCTGCCAGGTACGAGCCCAGCTAGGTCCGTCCCTCACGGGATTCAGTCGCACGATGCGGAAGGGGACGACCCGAATGGCAAAGCTGATCGCGTTCGACGAAGAGGCTCGGCGAGCCTTGGAGCGCGGCGTCAACATCCTCGCGGACGTCGTCAAGGTGACGCTCGGACCCAACGGTCGCAATGTGGTGCTGGCCGCGAAGTGGGGCGGACCCACCATCACCAACGACGGTGTGTCGATCGCGAAGGAGATCGAACTCGACACGCCCTTCGAACGCATCGGCGCCGAACTCGTCAAGGAAGTCGCCAAAAAGACTGACGATGTCGCCGGTGACGGCACGACGACGGCCACCGTGCTGGCGCAGGCACTGATTCACGAGGGACTGCGCAACGTCGTGGCGGGCGCGAACCCGATGGCGCTCAAGCGTGGCATCGAGATCGCGGTCGCGTCGGTTTGCACGGTGCTCGCCGCGATGGCGAATGAGGTCGAAACCAAGGAAGACATTGCGGCCACAGCATCGATCTCGGCCGGTGACACCGCGATCGGTGAGCTGATCGCCGAGGCGATGGACAAGGTCGGCAAGGAAGGCGTCGTCACCGTCGAGGAATCCAACACCTTCGGGCTCGAGCTCGAACTGACCGAGGGAATGCGCTTCGACAAGGGCTACACGAGCCCGTACTTCGTGACTGACGCCGACAGCATGGAGGCCGTACTCGAAGATCCATACATCCTGCTCGTCGAAGGCAAGATCAGCGCCGTCAACGATCTGCTGCCGCTGCTGGAGAAAGTCATGCAGACCGGCAAGCCGCTCGCCATCATTGCCGACGACGTCGACGGTGAAGCGTTGGCGACGCTGATCGTGAACAAGATCCGCGGCACGTTCAACTCGGTCGCGGTGAAAGCGCCCGGCTTCGGCGACCGCCGCAAGGCGATGCTCGGCGACGTCGCGATCGTCACCGGCGGTCAGGTGATTTCCGAGACCGTCGGCCTCAAGTTGGACAACGCAGGTCTCGAGCTGCTCGGACGGGCTCGCCGCATCGTCGCGACAAAAGACGAGACCACGATCGTCGAGGGGCTCGGCGACGCCGAGCAGATCCAGGGCCGGATAAGGCAGATCCGAGCTGAGATCGACGACACCGATTCCGACTACGACCGCGAGAAGCTGCAGGAGCGCCTGGCCAAGCTGGCCGGAGGCGTAGCCATCGTCAAGGTCGGCGCCGCCACCGAGCTCGAACTCAAGGAACGCAAGCACCGCATCGAAGACGCAGTTCGCAATGCCAAGGCCGCAGTCGAAGAGGGGCTACTGCCCGGTGGGGGCGTCGCCCTGGCAAACGCTGCTGCCACCGCCTTCGACCATCTTGGCCTGACCGGTGACGAAGCGACGGGAGCGAACATCGTCCGAATCGCCTTGACGGCGCCGCTCAAGCGGATCGCGATCAACACCGGCCTCGAAGGTGGCGTGGTTGCCGACAAGGTGGCGAACATGAGCGCCGGTCACGGCCTCAATGCGGTCACCGGCGAGTACGTCGACATGGTCAAGGCCGGCATCGTCGAGCCGGCGAAGGTCACCCGATCCGCGCTGCAGAATGCCGCATCGATCGCCGCCCTGCTACTCACGACCGAGGCCATCGTCGCCGAGAAGCCGCAGCCGTCGGGTGGAGGTTCGCCGGGCGGCGGCATGGACTTCTGACCAACACAATTTCGGGCCGACCCCGCGGAGTATCGAATGGCCGATCCAACTGCGGTGCTGTCGCAACGGGGTAGCGACTTCGCCGGACTATGTCGTCAGATCCGCGCAGCGAACCTGCTCGACCGCCGCCGCACGCGTTACATCGCTCGGGTCGGGCTCACCGGCCTGGCCTTTGCTGCCACCTGGGCAGCGTTCTTCTTCGTCGGCGACTCCTGGTACCAGATGATCACCGCCGCCGTCTTGGGGGTGATGTTCACGCAGGTCGCCTTCCTGGGCCACGACGGCGGCCATCAGCAGGTCTTCCAGTCTCGTCACGGCAACGACGCGGTCGGTCTCGTCGCCGGCGACCTGCTCGTCGGATTGAGCTATGGCTGGTGGTTGAACAAGCACAACCGTCACCACGCGAATCCGAACCACGAAGGCCAGGACCCCGATATCGGCGACGGCGTCCTGGCATTCACCATGGCTCACGTCGACGCGCGTACCGGAACGGTCAGCCGGTTGGTCGCCCGCCATCAGGCCTGGCTGTTCTTCCCGTTGCTGACTCTCGAGGGCATTCAGTTACGGGTCGACAGCCTGCGCTACCTGCGCGGCCGGCGCAGCCACCGGTACCGGCGCACCGAACTCGTCCTATTCGGCATGCATCTGATCGGGTACCTGGCTGCTGTCTTCGCGGTGCTTTCGCCGCTCAAGGCATTGACATTCGTCGCGATCCACCAGGCCGTCTTCGGCCTGTACATGGGGTGTTCATTCGCGCCCAACCACAAAGGAATGCCGATCATCGCCGCCGGCGAGCAGCAGGACTACCTGCGCCGCCAGGTGCTGACCTCGCGCAATGTGCGTGGCGGCTGGTTCACCGACCTGCTGCTGGGCGGGCTGAACTACCAGATCGAACACCATCTGTTCCCGAACATGCCCCGGCCGAGCCTGCGCAAAGCGCAGCGCCTGGTTCGCGCGTACTGCGAGGAAAATCGGATCGCCTACACCGAGACGAGCCTGTTCGGTTCGTACGCGGCAGCACTTCGACACCTGCACAAGCTCGGTGAACCGCTGCGAACGCCCGGACGGATTGCTATCGACCAGGCATGATCTCGACCTAACCGAATTCGGCGAACCTGGCTGCGATCTCGTCCGTTCCGGCACCTGCCGCGACGAGCAGCCGCAGCAACACCCGAGCCTTGTACGGGTGGACGAACCCGCCATTGATCAGGCCACGCTGCCGCAGGTCGCGCTCGGAACCGATTGCGCCGTACGTGTCGGCCAGCACCGGACCGGCGCCGGTGCGCGAGGTCAGCACGACCGGCATCGAAGCGGCCAGGTCACCCAGTGCCGGCGCGATTGCGCCAGGGACGTGGCCGACACCGAACGCTGCGACGACCAACCCGTCGTGGCTGGCGGCGATGGCGTCCAACAGCACGCCGTCATCGTCGAGGGTCGTGGTGTAGAGCGCGATCTTCGTCGCCGACAGATCAGCCCGCGAGAACGCGGGCAGCGGCCGCAGCCGCGGCACCTGCGCGAGAAAACGCGGAACGCCTTCGACGATGTGCCCGATCGGCCCCAGATCGGGTGAGCCGAAGGTAGCCGTACTCAGACTGTGTGCCTTGCGCACATATCGCGCCAGATGGATCTCGTCGTTGAATGCGACGAGGGCACCGCGACCCCGGGCGTCAGGTGCGGCCGCCACCTGCACCGCAGCCAGCAGGTTCGCCGGCCCGTCCGCGCCGGCAAGGGTCGGGTTGCGCATCGCGCCGGTGACGACGAACGGGGTGTCGTGCGTCCAGACGGCGTCGATGAGAAACGCGGTCTCCTCGAGCGTGTCGGTTCCCTGCGTCAGCACGATGCCGCACGCACCGTCGGCCACCGCCTCGGCCGCCGCGTCGACAACGTCGAGAATGTCGCCGAAGGACAGGTGCGCGCTCGGTACCGCGCGCACGTCTCGGATATCGACCGGAACACGGTCACCGAGCTCGCCTGCGCCGGCGATCAGTTCTCGGCCGCCGAGCCGAGCCACGACGCCACCGTCACTCCCGGTCATCGAGATCGTTCCGCCGAGGGTGAATAGGACGACGCCTGTCAGAGCCACCGGGTCACCGTAGTGCAGCAAATTCCGGCCGGACGGAACGCCTCGGCTCGGGCTGCGCATCCACCATTTCGACGAACCGACGGCAATCCGTGAGGGCGCATCGTGACCGATTCAGCCGACGACGCGCTTTCGCGTCGCGAGCGCGGGGCGTTGCGCTGCCCACTCGTCCAGCATGGTCACGTTCTGCGCCCAGTCACCGTCGAGGGAATCCGGTTCCGGCGCCCGTTCTACGTGGTCGAAATGAGCCGTACGGCTCGGCCCGAAGTCGGTGTAGACGGTCTTTTCGTCATCGAGTTCGTAGACGTACCACCTGTGGTCAGCTGCATTGCCGAATAGGACGCGCCCGGTGTCGAGGTCTAGGTACTGCAGGCCGTAGCACGGCCCGTCGACAGCGAAGACACGGATGATCGTGTTCGCCTGCATGGCCTAAACCATTCGCCGACTGATATCCCTTCACAACTTGAATGTCCCTTTCGTCGGGTGATCCCGATCACGTTCGGCGACGGACGGGCGAGCGACCGCCAGAAAGTTGGTGGCGTATCTGGTAACCACGCATGGGCTCAGGCGGCTAGGGTCAGGGGTATGCCCGTGGATATCGAACAGCAGATCCTGACACTTCTCCAGGGCATGAAGGTCGACTCCCGGCCGGCCACCTTCGGCGACCTGGCCCGCCGATTCGGGGTCAGCTACGACGTCATCTCTCGATGCTCGCGGCGCATGGTCGACGCCGGGCTGGCGCAGCCCTCGATGATCTCGGTCAAGGGCACCATGACACTGCACGGTCTGCTGCCGCAGCCCGCCAAGTAGCCCCTTGCCAAGACCGTCCATGGCCGACGACGGCGTGGTCGTCTGGTGCAACCCCCGATGCTCCAAATGCCGGGGCGCCGACGAACTCCTCGACGCGATGACCAAGCACCCCGAGCTGATCGAGCGACCGGTTGTCATCTGGGCCGACCGGGCAGTGGTGGCTCGCCCACCGGAACTGCTTCTGCCGTTGCTCGCAGCTCACCACGACTCGGCCTGACGCCGCGCTCGGCGCTACCGGCGGTGGGCGGCGCCGGGCGATGACGTCAGACCGTCAGCACGACCTTGCCCATGGTGTGCCCCGACTCGATCAGCTCGTGAGCCTTCGCCGCCTCGGCGAGCGGGACCGCATGTTCCACGAAGGGTCGCAGCCGGCCCGAGTCGACGAGGCCGGTAAGCGCTTCGAGGCCGACATAGTCAGGCTCAACGCTGACGCCGGCGAAGCGCATCCCGGCCGCTTCCGCCCTGGCCTTGAGCACTGTGTTGGTGCGTTCGACCACCGTCATCAGCAGCCCGCCAAACGCGAGTGGTTATCGCGGGTCGGTGTAGACGTCGAGGTCGGTTGCCTTGGCGCTGAGCCAGATCTGCTTGCCCTCGACGAGGTTGAGGTCGGCAACCGCATCGGGCGTGAGGTCAACCAGTGCCGAGGGTGCGCCGGTGACCTGCGCGCGCACGCGATCGGTCAGTAGCTCGAGCCCGGTGACGATTCCCTGCCACACGTTGCGGGGGCTTGAGTGGTCGGGCCGTGCGGTGTGCACGGCGATTGCGTTCGGGCGGATCGCGACGAGGACCGGGCCGGCCGTTGCGTGCGGGTCGGCCGTGTCGTCCGATCCGGTTGGGACGGGCGGCGGGGCGATCAGCGTCGGGCCGTCGTCATTTAGCCGGACGTGACCGGTGGCGTCGAGCACGCCGCGGTACAGGTTGAGTCCGACGAGGCGTGCGACGTACTGGGTTGCCGGGTGGCGGGCTACTGCGGCAGGGGTGCCCTGCTGCACGACGCGCCCGTCTTCGATCACAAGCACCCGATCGGTCATGACCATCGCCTCGAGCGGATCGTGCGTGACAAGCAGGGTTGCGCCGGGGAATTCGGCTAGGTGGCGGCGCAGCTCGGCGCGCACTTCGAGCTTGGTCCGGGCGTCCAGGGCGGCGAGCGGCTCGTCGAGAAGCAGCAACCCGGGATCTGCCGCCAGCGCCCGGGCAAGCGCCACGCGTTGCGACTGACCTCCGGACAGCTCGCCAGGCTTGCGCGCGGCCAGGTCGGCGAGGCCGAGCCGATCGAGCCAACCGTCTGCGATCTCGCGAGAGCGGCGTCGTCCGGATCGACGGCAGCGCGGGGAGAACGCGACGTTGTCGCGGACCGTCAGATGCGGAAAGAGCCGGTAGTTCTGGAACACGAACCCGACCGGGCGCCGCTCGGGCGCCACGAAGACTCTCGACCGGGTGCTGTCGAGCGTCTCGCCGCCGAGCGTGATGTGGCCTTCGGTAAGCGCGGTCAGCCCGGCCAGCGCCCGCAACACCGTGGTCTTCCCGGCACCGTTGGGGCCGAGCACACCGAGCACTTCCCCGGGCTCGACCGTGAAGTCGACCTCGAGGCGGAACCTCCCGCGCTCCACCATCGCCGTCATGCACAGCCTGCCGGTATCGGCCGCCCGGCCAGGCACGATTTCCAGGCTCGCGCTGATCGCATCAGTCATGCGGTCACCGGTCCCCGCAACCAGCGCTCGCGAAGCGCGGCCAGCACGACGACAGCGACGAGCAGGAGCACCAGGCTCAGCGCGATCGCGGCCTGCGGGTCCTCCTCGAATGCGTTGTAGATCGCGAGCGGCATCGTCTGCGTGGTTCCCGGGTAGTTCCCGGCGAAGGTGATCGTGGCTCCGAACTCGCCGAGCGCACGGGCCCAGCACAGGATCGAGCCGGCAAGCAGCGACGGGGCGATCGTCGGAAGGGTGATCCGCCCGAACACGATGAGCCGCGATGCGCCGAGCGTTACCGCAGCCTCTTCCAGGTCGCGGTCTGCAGTGCGCAGCGCGCCCTCGACGGTCACGACGAGGAACGGCATGGCGACGAATGTCTCGGCCACGATCACGCCGGCCGTGGTGAACGGCAAGGTGACGCCGAACCACTGGTCGAGGTAGCGCCCGACGACACCGTTGCGCCCGAGCGCGAGCAGCAACGCGATACCGCCGACGACGGGCGGCAGAACGAGCGGCAGCATGACCAGAGCGCGGATCAGTCCGATGCCCGGCATCCGGATCCGCGCCAGGACCCAGGCCAGCGGCACGCCGAGAACGAGCGACACGGCGGTAGCCGCGGTCGCGCTCTCGAGCGACAACCGAAGCGCCGTCAGCACCTGGTGGTCGGAGAGCAGCCGGCCGAGGCCACGCCACGGCGCACGCACGAGCAGCGCGATCAGCGGCACGACGAGGAACGCGAACCCGATCGACGCCGGAGCGGCGATGAGCACCGGAACGCCACGCCCTCCCGGTGCGCGCGTCCGGCTGCGCGGGCCCGGTCTGCGAGGTGCCGATACGCGGGTCAGGGCTGCTCGAATCCGTCCGCGGTCAGGACCGACCGGCCTGCCGCCGACAGCACGTAGGCCACGAATGCCTTACCCCCGGCGGAGTTTGCGGCCTTCGAGAGCGCGGCGATCGGGTATTCGGTCGAGGCGTTGATGGTTTCCGGGATCGCGATTCCCTGGACCTTCTTACCGGCCGCGCGGACGTCGGTCACGTACACCACCCCGGCGTCGACCTCGTTCAGCTCGACCTTCGACAGTGTCGACTTGACGTCCGGTTCGAGCGTCACCGGCTTCACGGTGATCTTGGCATTGGCGAACACCTTTGCCGCGGTCGCGCCGCAGGGCACCTGCGGCTGGCACAGCGCGACCTTGACGCTGCCCTTGGCGAGATCGGCGACAGTGGCAACACCGGCTGGGTTACTCGGCGGCACGGCGATTTCCATGACGTTCTTGACGAAGTTCGTCGACGCCGACGCGGCCCCGGCGTCGACGACCTGCGTCATGTTCTTCGGCGACGCCGAGGCGAACACGTCAGCGGGCGCGCCCTGATTGATCTGCGTGGCCAGCGCCGAACTCGCGCCGAAGTCCAGCTTGACGGTGACGCTCGGGTTGGCCGTGTGGAATTGCGTGGCGAGCGTCGTGAACGCCTCCTGCAGCGAGGCCGCGGCGAAGACGGTGACCGTGCCGCTGATCGCCGGCGCCGAGCTGGAGCTCGCGCCACCCGCCGGGACGGACGCCGGCGCGGAGGAATCCGACGACGGCTTGCTCGATGAACAGCCGGCTGCGGCGACGGCGGCGGCCGCCAAGGCGGTCACGGTGAGGATGCGGCGTTGCATGTCAATGCTCCTCGGCGATGTCGCGCTCGGCACGGGACTTAACGCACTGACCGGACTATGTGGTGCGACTGGAACGGTGCTCGGGGACCTCGACGACGACGTTGGTGGCCTTGACCGAGGCAATAGCGATCACGCCCGGCTTGAGCTCAAGCTCGTCGGCGGCCTCACGGCTCATCAGCGACACGATGCGGTGCGGTCCGGCCTGGATCTCGACCTTCGCCATAACGGTGTCGCGGACGACGTTCGTCACGAGCCCGGTGAACCTGTTGCGGGCCGACTCGCCGATGACCGTTCGCGGCTTCGGGCGTTCCGCGCTCGCAGCGAGCTCCTCGGCGAAGCGGGCGAGGTCGGCCCCGGCGATGACCCGGCGGCCGGCATCGGTACTGGTGCGGACGCGGCCTGCGTCGGCCCAGCGCCGAACCGTGTCATCGCTGACCCCGAGCAGCTCGGCTGCTTCCCGAATGCGGAATGCGGTCATGACTGCATACGATATCCGCAGCTACGGACGAATACCAGGGTCGCATTGGTATCCGCGGGCGCTGCGACCATCATGGGCCGAATCTGCGTTCGTGTCGACACTGACCGCAGTCACCGGTTATCGCCGCTGGCCGGAAGCAGCGATGATGCCCACCGTCCTGCAGATCAACGCCAACACAGTGCTCGCCGCGTATCGACGACTGCGCAGCGAGAATCTGCTCGAGTCTCGCCGGGGCCGACCCGTCACGCCTACCATCGTCGCGGCGTTCCCGGCCGCCGTGATCATCATCGGGCTGGTCCCCGCGCATTGATCAGGCACACGTCCAGTACGAATCAGGGTCCGGGGTCGACGCGGTTTCATGTGCCTCCGCAGCACGCTGAACATTCGGTCTAGGCTCTCCGGACGTGGAGTCTGGGGTCGCGACCGCGACATCACCGCCAGCGGCGGCGGGAACGGACACACCGGGCGACGACAGCAGCCTGCATCCTGCGTTGCGGCTTCGGTGGCTCGCGCTGTTCTTCGTGCTGATGTTCGCGGCCATGGTCGGCTGGGTTGTCGCGACACCCATCTGGGGCTCGGCCGACGAGTACCAGCACGCGTATCGCGCCTATGCCGCGGCTCGGGGCGCGTTGTACGTCAAGCCCGAAGCGGCACTGCTGGGCACCGGCGGATACGTCGACGTTCCACTCGGCTGGAAGAAGAGTCAGTACTCAATAGCCTGCTATGCAGGGCATGCCCTCGGCAATCCGGCCTGCCTTCCACCCCTCACCAATGACGCGACGCCCGTTCGGCTCCCGTCCACCGCAGCACGTTACAACCCCGTCTACTACGTGCTGGTCGGCCTTCCGTCCTTGACGTTCTCCCCCTCCCGGGCTCTTTACGGGATGCGACTCGCAAGCGGGGCGCTGAGCGCCTTCTTCCTCGCCTGGGCGCTGAGCGCAGCGATGACTGTGCGCAGGCCGCGTCTCGCGGCCTCCGCCGTGTTGCTCGCGATCACCCCCATGGTGGTGTTTCTCGGCGCCGCGGTGAATCCGAACGGTCTCGAGATTTCCGCCGGCCTCGCCTGCTGGGTCTGTCTGGCCCTGGCGCTGCGACTCGATCGGGGACGATCTCGGTCGGTACTGCTTCGCCGCGCCGCGATCTCGGCATGCGCGATGGTCGTCACCCGCGGGCTGTCGCCGTTCTGGCTGCTCGTCATCGCCGTGGTTCTGGTCGTCTTTCTCGGGCTCAGGCAGCGCGCAAAACTGCTCGCACCCGACCTGCTGAAATGGTCCGCGGTGGTTGCCGCGGCAGTGATCGGCGCGCTGCTCTGGACGGTGCTGGCCAAGGCGCTCGACATCGGCCACCTCGGTCCGCCGACGCATTACACGCTTGCGCATCGGCTGGATCTCGCATGGGGCGGCTTCGACCGTCAACGGTTCCTGGTGTACGGCTACGTGGGTAACTTCGGGTGGCTCGACACACCGCTGCCGCACTCGATTCTGCTGCCGTACCTGGCCGTCGTGACCGTGTTCGTGGCGTCTGCGCTGATCCTGGGAAGGTGGCGCGAACGAGCCGGCATCGCCCTGCTGGCCGTGGCAGTCTTCGCGGCACCAATCGTGCTGGACGCGCTGTCGTGGAACAAGGTCGGCGCCGGCGTATGGCAGCCGCGATACACCCTGCCGATCGAGGTCGGCCTGGTCGTCCTTGCCGGCCTGGCCCTGTCTGCGCGACTCCGATCGAGTCGGCTGAGCGCCTGGTTCGTGCCCGTGGTTCTCGTTGTGTGCATCGCGGCAACCAACATCGCGGCATTCGTCAAGTGCCTGAGCCGTTACGTCGTCGGCCCAATGCATCCGATTACGCTTTCCGGCGGGCGGTGGCAGCCGCCCCTGGGGGCATGGACGAACACGATCGTGGAGTCCGGCGCCTGGGTACTGCTCGGGGTGGCAGTCGTGCTGGTACCAACGCGGCTGAACCGCACCGTCGCGGCCACATCATTCTCAGATGAACACCCAACGGCGGCTGACCACGAAGTTGACCAGCGCGATGACCATCCCTGAGATCACCTTTGCCAACAGGTAGTTCATGCCCGCGCCCGCTAATCCCGCGACAATGACCACCGTGGCCACGAGGTTGCACAGCACGACGATGGTGAATCGTGACGCCTGACGGCGGGCATTCGTCGGGCTGGCAGTGCGAAAAGTCCACCGCCTCGACAGCGTGAAATTGACGAAGAACGCGACGCCGTAGGCGACGATCGTGGCGACGACGAGACCCACGCCGAGCACGCCATGCAAGACACCCAAGGCAAGCAGGTCAATCCCGAAGCAGACGCCCCCTGTCGCCACATAGCGCGGAAACGGGTGATGCTGCAGCCACAAGGCGATCGACGGGCCGCTCGCGCTCTGCACGCCGAGAAGTCTCCCACGCGCACGGACTGACATACTTTGCTGCCGAGCGGAGCGCCTGCCGAGCCACCGCAACGAACCGACAGGAGGCACGCGGTGGCGCGGCTGCGCGTAAGCCGGGAGTTCTCGTTAGCAGTTCAGTACGTCCTGGATCAGTGGCTGCCACCGCGCCTGCGCGATTCCAGGTGGCTCATGTGGTTGCCCATGAAGCTGCTCTTTCGCGGGCACGCCACGACGATCATGGACTTCAAGAAGCGCGCGTTCGCCATGTCGCAGGACGAGTTCGCCGAGGTGTACCGATCGACCGGGGACGTCAGCGAACTACAGGGCGAGACCGACCTGAATCCCCGTTGCACGGAGGCGATCCTCACCAACCTCGTCGGCAGCGCTGCGCTCGAGGTGGGGGCCGGTCGTGGTTATCTCGCCAACCTGATGAGCGAATCGATGTCGGTCACCGCGTCCGACATCGTGGTAAACGAGCAGCTCCGAAAGCGGCTCGCTCACATCGAGTTCGTCGAGGCCAACATCGAGCAGTTGCCGTTCCCCGATGCAAGCTTCGACACTGTCGTCTGCACTCACACGCTCGAGCACGTGCAACGCCTTGGCCTCGCCATCGCCGAACTGCGGCGGGTCACCCGTCGCAGGCTGATCATTGTCGTCCCGAAGCAACGTCCGTACTGGTACAGCTTCAGCCTGCACATAAACTTCTTTCCGTACGACTGGTCACTGCAGGCGCAGCTCGGCTACCGCGAGGGCGCCGTAATCCGCGATCTCGGCGACTGGTTCTACGTCGAGGACGTCGCTCAGTCCGGGGTTTCCTGAATGTCGAGAACCAGGGCCTGAACGAGCATGTACGTTCCGGTCATCAGTGGAGCTACGGACAGCAACACGCTTCCGGCGCTAGCGGTCCGCGAGCCAATTGTGTAGACGAGCACGAAGATCCCGACGGCAACACCGATCGCCATCAGGAACATGCCGACGAACAACAACAACGCGATCGGTGAGAACGACCAGAGCACGTACTTCATCCAGACCCGCTTCCAGAATCCCTTGAACAACAGGGTGGAAATGGCTGGAACGACGCGCGACAACTTGATCCCCGATATCTCCTCGCCGTACACGGCCGGGATCGGCACATCCTTCGCGTGCACGTTCAGAATCGACAGGTTGATCAGGAAGTCGTTCTCGAACTGGTAACCCAAGGCGATCTTGTCCAGACGCAGCCGCCGCAGCACGTCCTGCCGAACAGCGGTGTAACCGTTCTGCGGATCAAACAGATGCCAGTATCCGGACGACATCTTGGTCAGGAACGAGAGAAAGACGTTTCCGAAGATCCGGAGCTTGGGCATGCCTTCGAACGATTCGGAGCTGAAGAATCGGTTCGCCTTGGTGAAGCCGTAGCCGTCGTCGACGATCGGATCGAGAAGGTCTGGCAGGTAGTCGGGATTCATCTGCGCATCGCCGGCCATGACTACGTTGATGTCGCCGCCGATCTCGAGGGCACGGCGATGGCCGGTGAGTATTGCGCCCCCGACGCCGAGATTGACCTCATGGCGGACGATCGTGACGCGCGGATCTGCGACAGCAGCGGCAACATCAGCGGTGTCATCGGTGCTCTTGTCGTCGACCACGATGATGTGATCGACGAAGTCGGGCATCGTCGCGATCGTCTTGCCGATCAGCAATCTCTCGTTGTGGGCGGGTACAACGATGCAGATCGTGTGGTCTTTGTACACGTCACGCGCCCTTTGCCGCGATGCGACGGACCCGCAACACGAGCTCCAGTGCCTTGCGAGCCTGCTCGGCGGTTACGTGCGGGGCTCGGCGATCGCGTACCGCACAGATGAAGTCGCGAAGCTCGAGCGCCAGGGGCTCGCCCCGGTTCTCGAGAAACGGTATTTCGACCAGGCCCGACTGGCGATAACTCGTACCCGCGTCCGAGGTGAACTCACTGTGGTCCACCCGATTGATGGTGACGTCCTGCCGGACGAGGTCAGCAACAACGTAGTTCTCGCGCTGAGTCACCTGTACGAGCCGCACCTTTGTCTGCCCCACACGGCTGGCAGTGACCGCGGCGGTGACGCCGTTCTCGAACTCGAGCAGAGCGGTCGCGATGTCGATGCTCGACGTGCGGACCTTGCGGCCGATCGCTTGTACCGATGAGACCTCAGACCGCGCGACGGACAATGCGAGGTCGAGGTCGTGGATCATCAGGTCGAGGACGACATCGCTGGTGATCCTCGGTGAGAACGGGCCCATCCTGGTCAGTTCGATGTGGACAGGGTCTACGACGATGCGGTCGAGTTCGAGGACCGCCGGATTGAATCGCTCGACGTGACCGACGGCCACGACCCGGTCATGGTCGGCCGCCGCTTGGACAAGGCGATCTGCGTCCTCAACAGTGCTCGCCAGCGGCTTCTCGATGAGGACGTCCAAGCCCATCTTCAGCAGGGCGATGCCGACATCGGCATGCGATTCACTAGGTGTTGCCACCACGGCTGCGTCAGCCATCCGGCCGAGGTCATCGACGACCGGCAGGTACTCCATCTCGAATGCCTTGGCGAGCGCCTCGCCTCTCGTCCGATCCGGGTCGACGACCGCGGTGAGTTGGACGCCCGGCAGCGTCTGCAGGATGCGGGCATGATTCGACCCCATGATTCCTGCGCCCACCACAGCGATTCTGATCACGAAAGCGCCTCTCTAACGGCAGACACGATCCGATCGATTTCCTCGTCGGCAAGAAAGGGATGCACCGGAAGCGACAGCACTTCCTGGGCCGCGCGCCTCGCGTTCGGCGTGTCGTCGGCAACCACTCGCGGGTCATCGTGGTAGCACGCGTAGTCGTGCATGAGACGCGGGTAGTAGATGCCGGAGGAGATTCCTGCGGCATCGAGCGAGCTCGCCACCACGTCCCGATCGGCACGCGACCCGTGGCCGATGCGAATCGTGTACTGGTGAAAGACGTGTTCGCGACCTTCGGGAACCTCGGGAGTCGTGATGCCTGGTACGTCGGCCAGGCCTGCGCTGAGCCGGGCGGCGTTCGCACGGCGTCGTTTGTTTCGTTCTGACATCTGGCGTAGCTGCGGGATCGCGACCGCGGCTTGCAGCTCAGTCATTCGGTAGTTGTGTCCGACGATCTCGTATTGATAGCGATGTCGCATGCCCTGATTGCGCAGGAGCCGCAGCCTGTCCGCCAGAACGGCGTCAGGTGTCGTCACCATTCCGCCCTCCCCGCTGGCGACGTTCTTGGTGGCGTAGAAGGAGAAACAGCCGAGTCCGAACGAGCCGACCGGGCGATCGCCGATGCGGGCACCATGGGCCTGCGCTGCATCCTCGATCAAGGCGAGGCCATAACGCTCGGTAAGTGCAGCCAGCGCCGGCATGTCCGCGGCGAGACCGTAAAGATGGACTGGCATGACGGCCCGGGTGCGGGCGTTGACGAGCGATTCCGCCGACTTGGCATCCATGCAGAAGTCAGACCCGATGTCGGCGAATCTCGCCGTAGCGCCCGCCTCGAGGATGGCGTTGAGCGTGGCGACGAAGCTGAAGGGCGTGGTGATCACCTCGTCGCCAGGTTGCAGCGCAAGCGCCTGGATCGCGGCGACGAGCGCCGACGTGCCGTTGTTCACTGCAACCGCGTGCTCGACCTCGTGTGTGGCGGCGAACTCACGCTCGAGTGTCTCGACCATCGGGCCCTGCGCCAGCCGACCCGATCGGAGGACCTCCAGTACGAGGCGCTCCTCTTCTTCGCCGATTCGCACCACCGAGATCGGGATAGCCGGGCAGGCGACATCTCCTTTATCGCGCTGGGGCATCGACGTGGGACCGGGAGCCATTGGGGCCTTTCTCACGACCTGCGACGGACGACGGCTACGTTAGCGGGCCGCTAACAGGCTCACCCCACCCGTCTGGTGCGCACGCCTGCCAACACGCTGATCCGACCGCAATGGTGACCACCGGCGCCAGCGCACCGCCGGACCTGCGTGATCAGCGCACGGCAATGCCGTCAGGCTGACTTTCCGGTGGTCGAAATCGCGCCGCCGCAAGCCACGCGCGGGCATTGTCCAGGCAGAGGTGGCGCAGGTACCTCGGCCGGTCCTCGCGCTGGTAACCCGTGGGGTCGTCGACGTCGGCTCCGTCCAGAAACTCGCTACCGCGCAAGGCGCCGGAAGGGCTTCGGCACAACTCCATCAGCTTGATGTGACCCAGTCTGGTGAGCGCACGAGCGAAGCCTTACTGAAGGTGAGCTGAAGCGCACGCTTTGCGACATTTTCGGGTTGCGCCCGCATCGCAATATGATCTTGCCGCGCGGCCTACGCGCCGACGCTCTCCTGCCGGTGCGGAAGTCGCCAGCCCGGGCGAGGAAAGTGGCAGGTGTAGCCGTTGGGGTAGTGCTCGAGGTAGTCCTGGTGCTCCGGCTCGGCTTCCCAGAACGGGCCGGCTGACGCTACCTCGGTAACCACCTTGCCGGGCCACAGCCCGGACGCATCGACGTCGGCGATGGTGTCCTCGGCGATGCGCTTCTGCTCGTTGGTTGTGTAGAAGATGGCAGACCGGTAGCTCATTCCGATGTCGTTGCCCTGGCGATTCTTCGTCGTCGGGTCGTGGATCTGGAAGAAGAACTCCAGCAGGTCGCGGTAGGAGACCCGCTCCGGGTCAAAGACGATCTCGATCGCCTCGGCGTGCGTCCCGTGGTTTCGATAGGTCGCGTTCGGCACATCACCGCCGGTATATCCGACGCTGGTGGAGACAACACCGGGCCGTTTGCGGATCAGGTCCTGCATTCCCCAGAAACACCCGCCAGCAAGGACCGCCCGGTCAGTCGTTGGGGTCGTCATCGTCTCGCTCCTTCGTTCGACACCTCGAACAACGTCCGACGGGTGGCCAGCCTTCCCGGTCCTGCTCGGGCCCGATCCGAGATACTCGCAGTGGTCAGAAGACGGTGGCCCAGTCGTTCTTCATGCTGACGACGGTCCAGCCGTCGGTTTCGGCCTGCTTGAGCGCCTGCTCGGCGCCCGTGGTGTAGTCGAACTCGCGCTCGTCGTCGTCGTGCATGACGACCAGGCGCAGCGTGGGCTTGTCGGCATGGTGGGTGAACTCGAGCATCGCCATGTCACCGTTCGAGTTGCCCGGCGGCGAGCAGCGGGCGGCGGCCGGTGCGGCTCCAGATGCGGATCGGCTTCTCCGGGCCGTCGTCGAGGTAGTCGGCCTCGGCCTTGTGGGTGATCGTGCCGCCACGACGCGTCGCTGGTGTACGTGAACGTGGCTGCTGCTCCCGATGACCCGCTCACGCGGAATGCCGTACACGTCCTGGCTGATCGGGCCGCATGAAGTCGCGCCCGCCGCCCGAGGCGATGTAGTTCGAGAACCCATTCGCCTCCAGGTAGCCGAGCAGCTCGACCATCGGCGCGTAGGCGCATTCGAGATAGCCGCGACCGAGCGTCGGATGCTGCGCGGTGCGCAGGAAGGCATCGGACTGTGCCTCGAAGTCCTCGACGCTGATCCCGCGATACGCGGCCAGGACGCCTGCCGCCAAGCGTCTGCACATTCGTGTCGTCGCCCGGCGTAGTGCTCGGCCAGGACCGCGCCCAGCCAGGCGTAGTCACGCTCGTAGGCCGCCTTCCACGGCTGGCGCTCGCGCAGCGCCGGCTCCGCCTGCGGCCATCTCCACGAGGCGGCGAAGGATGAAGTCGAGCTGAATCGGCATCGGCTTCTCGCACCACAGCGTGCCGTCGTTGTCGAAGACCGCTACCCGCTCTGCAGCAGGCACACCGTCGCCTCCAGACGCCCACTCGACGAAATCGATGATCGTCTTCCTAGTCGGCGTATCTCTCCAACTCGACAGCAACGCGGATCCCCCTGGCCTCGGCCTGCTGTTGAGCATCCGTGACCAATGCGCGCCGTGGCATCGCCCCGAACGGATGAGCCTGCGCCCAGATCGGTCGCGTGTGCACCCGGGACGCGCGCGGGTCGCCCGCAGAAGAGCCCGCAAAGTTCGGGCGAGCCTTAGACTCCGCGGTGCCTACGTCGCAGGAACGAGGTAACCGTGGCGCTCCCCCAGACCGGCATATTCGCCCTCGGCAACCCGTCGCATGTGTACCTCGAGTTCGATCTTGTTCAGGGCAGGGACGCCTGGACCCTGGCGACCACGGTCGCCAACCTCAGCGAGCCACGCACCACGATGGGCGGCGTCAATCTGGTCACCGGATTCCGACCTGAGCTGTGGTCGGAGATCGCGCCGGGCAGTGGCGCGCACGGACTCGCGGGCTTCGACCGGCCCGTTGTCGGGGCCGACGGCTACACGATGCCGGCGACTCAGCACGACCTGGTGCTATGGATCGCAGGGGGTACCTACGACGTCGTATTCGATGCCACCGTCGGCGTGCTCACGGCACTGCGCGACTCGGCCGTTCTCGCCGACGAGACCGCTGGCTGGTCCTACCACCGAGACCTCGACCTCACCGGCTTCATCGACGGCACGGAGAACCCATCGCTGTCGGCGGCCCCGGCGCGGGTGCTCGTCCCGTCCGGGTGGCCCGGAGCGGGCGGCACGGTATTGCTGTTGCAGAAGTGGGTTCACGACAGCGCCGCATGGAGCGCCCTGACCCAGGCAGAACAAGAGCAGGTCATCGGACGCACCAAGCCCGACAGCATCGAGCTGGAGCTTCGGCCGGAGACCTCGCATGTCGCCCGCACCGACCAGGACGTGTTCGGCACGATCTTCCGACGCAACACGCCGTACGGGTCGGTACGCGAGCACGGCACGATGTTCGTCGGCTTCAGCGCCGAGCAAGGCCCGCTCGCCGCGATGCTCGACAGCATGGCCGGCGTGCACGGCGGCCCCCGCGACGAACTGACCCGATACTCCCGGCCGCGGACCGGCGGCTACTACTTTGTGCCCTCAGTCGACGACCTGGCGGTCTTCGTCACAGCTGCCGAGTGACGCGTGGCGCGCTCTACCCAGCTGAGTCCGATTGACCGAGCGCGATACATTGATGATAGTCGATGTATCGAGAGTCTCGTCGCCACAAGGAGTCCATGGATGAGTGAGCTACCCGTCGTTGTGATCGGTGCCGGGCCGCAGGGCTTGGCCGCTGCGGCACATCTGCTTGAGCGTGGCATGCGGCCGCTGGTACTGGAAGCCGGTAGTGGCCCTGCGCATGCGGTGAGCGAGTGGGGTCACGTTCGCTTGTTCTCATCCTGGAACGAACTGGTCGACCCGGCCGCGGCCCGTCTGCTCGATCTGCGCGGGTGGACGGCGCCGGCCGAGGGCTACCCGACCGGTGCGGAGTGGATCGATTCTTACCTGCGCCCGCTGGCTGATCTGCTCGGGGCGAACGTCCGCTACGAGTCGCGCGTGATTGGCGTATCACGCAAGGGGCGAGACCGGCTGGTCGACGCCGGTCGCGACGAGCAGCCCTTCACCGTCCACGTCGTCGACTCCGCCGGGGTCGAGTCGCGCCTGGATGCTCGCGCCGTCATCGACGCCTCGGGCACCTGGACGCAGCCCAACCCGGCCGGTGCGGACGGCCTGCCGGCACTGGGCGAGCGCGCCGCAGCCGATCTGATCTCCTACCAGGTACCGGACTTCGCCCAGCCGGCGGCATTTGCCGGCAAGCACACCGTTGTCGTGGGCAGCGGCCACTCCGCGGCAACGGCCATCATCGAACTCGCCCGAGTCGCCGAAGCACACCCGGGCACGCGGATCACCTGGGCGCTGCGGCGCGGGGTCATCGGAAACACCTTTGGCGGCGGCAGCGCAGACCAGTTGCCCGAGCGCGGAGCCCTCGGACGGCGCGCGAAGGCAGCCGCCGAGTCAGGCCTTGTCGAAGTCGTTACCGGCTTTCGGACCGAGCAGATTCAGCGCAACGACAACCGTGCCGTGCTGGTCGCTGAAGACGGCCGCTCGCTGCCGCCGGCAGACAATGTCGTGGTGCTGACCGGGTTCCGTCCCGACCACTCCTTCCTCTCCGAGATGCGCCTGGAGCTCGACCCGACGCTGCAAGCGCCGGTGCGGATTGCCGCTGAGATCGACCCGAACATCCACAGTTGCGGCTCGGTCGCGGCAACTGGCGCCAAAGACCTGGCGCATCCCGAGCCCGACCTCTACCTCGTCGGGATGAAGTCCTACGGCCGCGCGCCGACATTCCTGGCCATGACCGGCTACGAGCAGGTCCGCAGCGTCGTCGCCGAACTTGCTGGCGACCACGCGGCCGCCGAACGGGTCGAACTTGCGCTGCCCGACACCGGGGTCTGCGGCGGCGCGGGCGTTTACGACGACCCGGACGGCGCCGCCGGCGGCGGATGCTGCACCCCCACATCGGCGCCGCTACGGATCGAGCGCGCGCCGATGAGCGTCTGAACGAGCCGGGCGCGTCGAGCCCAGCTATGCGATGGCGGGCACGCCGAGTTCGTCGAGCAGTGCGAGCACACGGCGTTCGATCTCGTCGCGGATCGGGCGCACGTCGGCCGCGTCCAGACCAGCCGGGTCGTCGAGGATCCATTCCTCATAGCGTTTGCCCGGGAACACGGGGCACGCATCTCCGCAGCCCATGCTCACCACGACATCGGCAGCGCGTACGACCTCGTCGGTCCATGGCTTGGGGTATTCCGCGGAGATGTCGATGCCCCGCTCGGCCATGGCTGCAATCGCGGCGGGGTTAACCTGCTCGCCCGGCTCGGACCCACCCGACCAGGCGACCGCGGCGTCGCCGGCATAGTGGGTGAAGAAGCCCATTGCCATCTGCGAACGGCCGGCATTGTGCACGCACAGGAACAGCACGGTCGGCCTGCCCTCGCGGTAGTGCCCGTCGACTCGAGCAAGGGCGTGCAGGCGTTGTCGGGCGAAGCGTTCGGCGAGCAGTGGCAGGAAGTTTGGAACAGTGGCGCGTCCGGCGAACTGGTCGTAGGAGGAATACAAGAATCGCTCGACAGTCTCGGCGCCGAACGTGCCGATGAACTCGCGGGCGAGTCGGCTGGTGGCGTGTTTGAGCGCAACCTGCTGGTCGAGCGTCATGCCCGGCGCGCGTTCGGTTTCAGTCATCGGGCGCCTCTCTTATGCCGCGCCGCGCAGACGAGGAGCCAGGCGGTTCACGCGATCGCTGAGTTCGTCGAAGGTGCGGTCGAACGCAGCCGCGCTTCCGGCACGGACCGGGTCGGCAACCGACCAGTGCAGGTCAGCCCGCTCGCCAAGTTCCTCGTGGGCAAGGTCGCACACGGTGATAACCAAGTCGCCGGCGGTGCGAACGTCGTCGATCCGTCGCGGCCGGGCGCGACGCAGTGGCAGACGTTGCCGCTCGGCCACGGCGACCGCGCCTGGGTCGATCCGCTGCGCTGGGTGAGTGCCCGCCGACGCCGCCGGCACGCGACTGGCGTGCCGCCACAGCGCCGCCGCAAGTTGCGAACGAGCCGAGTTCGCGGTGCACACGAAGAGCACTCGCCGCACCGCGCGCGACGACGCTGGCGCGAGCCCGTCGAGTGAGCCTGGCACCAGCTGCAGGTAGGAGCGGCGCTTGTCGCCCTCTGAGCGGGTGCGGGCAATCAGGCCTTCGCCCTCGAGCACCCGCAGATGATGCGCAAGCAGGTTGGACGGCATCGCGAGCATCGCGGCCAACTCCGACGGAGCGGCGTCCCCGACAGTGAGCGTGTCGACGATGCGAAGTCGTGCCGGGTCAGCCAGTGCGGCGTGGATCGCGGCGCGTAGCGCCAGGTGGTCCACAACTCGCTCAGTACTCATTGCCTCAATTCTGACTGAGCTAGATTGTGGCCGTCAAGTGCGGCATGTTCGCCAGGAGTCACTGGACATAGCTGCCGCGCCCAGTAGGTTCATTGCGTATGACGTACCTGGAACCTCCCGTCGCAGGCGACGAAACCGCCACTCTGCTGGGCTCGCTGGAGCGCCAGCGCGCGACATTCGCGTGGAAATGCGGAGGACTGGACGCCGCCGGCCTGCGGGTGACGCACGCACCTTCGACGATGACCCTGGGCGGGCTACTCAAGCATCTGGCCCTCGTCGAGGACGACATGTTCTCCCAGAAGCTGCTCGGGCGAGAGCTGGGGCCGCCGTGGGACACGGTGGACTGGGACGCCGATCCCGACTGGGAGTGGCATTCGGCCGCCGAGGACACCCCCGAGCAGCTCCTGACGATCTGGCAGGGCGCCGTCGCCCGCTCCCGTTCGGCGGTCACGGAGGTGCTGGCCGGCGGCGGCATGGAGCAGCTGGCCAAGTACACGGCCTCTAGCGGCGAGTCACCCCGCCTGCGGCGGCTCCTGGTCGACATGATCGAGGAGTACGCGCGGCACGTAGGCCACGCCGACCTCATCCGGGAATCGGTGGACGGTCTCACCGGAGAGGACCCACCGGGCGAACGGGTCCCATATCCGGGGCCATGACCTCGCCGGTCACCTGACCCTGCAGATCTTGGCGGCGAAGTCGGCACCTGTGCCGAACGGAAGCAACGCTCCCCTCGCCGAGTGTCAGCACGGCGAGAGGAGCGTCGCGGAACGTTGCGAGGTTGGTTAGGACATCCACCGGCCGATGCGAACCAGGCGAAGGCCTTGCTTGTAATACGCCGCGGTGTCGGCCTGGAACGTCGACAGGGGCGCCGTGCGTACCTGGTATGCGCCGGTTCCCGGACGCCATACGCCGGTGTACGGATTGGAGCCGAGGCCGACCAGACGAAGTCCGCTCGCGCCGTAACTCGTCACGTCGTTGTGCCAGACAGTGGCCGACGACGTCGTACGGACCTGGTACGCGCCGGTGCCCTGTTCGAATACTCCGACCCAGTAGGCCTGGCCGCTCACCTTGTAGTAGTCGGCGAGTACCGGCCGCAGCGGTGTTGATGCATTCGCGAGGGCCGCGAGCTTCGCCGCGAACTGCGGCGTCGTAAGGCGGATCGTGATCGTCTGCACGTGGCTGCTCGGCCGCCACACGGCGGTGATCCGGTGGCTCGTGTCGAGGGACGTGATCCGCAGCCCCTTCTTCGCGTAGTACGCGTTCGCGGCGACGAACTCGCTCGAGGTCAGCCCCAACCGGACAACCTGTGTGCCTGTGCCGGGCCGCCAGACGGCCGTGTAGTCCGTACCGCCAGGCGAGACCCGCAGGTCCTTGATGCGAAGGCTCTTCGTGATGTACGTGCGGTCCCAGCTGCTCAGCGCGGTGGCCGACATGCTCGTACGCCAGACCTGTGGCCCGCTGCCGGGCGCCCACACACCTGTGTACATCGCCGTCGACGTAGCGGGCTGGGCTTCGGTGGCGGCAGCGGGGTGCTGGCCGCTGGTCACGACCACGGCCACGGCGGCTACCGCGGCTAACGCACCGACCAGGCCGAGGCCGATCCAGCGCGCCGTCAATCTCCTGCCTTGCATGAATCCTCCTTGAAGCGGCCCGCGAGCGAGCCATTCTCGCAGCGGGCCGGACTATTTCGTCCGGCCGACGAGACTGCGAGCCGAAGTCGTCCCGACGGCGGTGACTGCGCAGGCACGGCCGCCTTCTTGGCATGCCACGGCGTCTCGCCCCAGAGCCGGACGGATCCACGCCAAGGGAAAGATCGTGACTTCCACGGCGATCGGGGATCCACCGGGCGAGAGCCAACTTAGCTGCTGCCCGAATTCGACGGCGCAGCGGGGTGAAAGGAACTGCCGTGGCCTCGGGTGGCTCCGGAGCGAGACGAACGGACTTGAACCGCAGGGCGCATCGGCCCCGCTATAAGTGGTCGTCGTCGCGCCGGTCGGGCCTTCCCAGAGGCCAACGCGATCCCTCGCCCGGAACACGCACGACGCCAGGGGAGCAGCGGGCTCACCTGGTGAGTTCGGCCGGTTCATCCAACCGCGTAAGCTTCCGCGGGTTTGCCGTGGCGTAGATCCGAGTGACCCGCCCGTTCTCCACCACGAGGCTCACCGCGGCCAGCTTGCCGTCGATTTCGATCCGGCCCGCAGGCGCGCCGTTGAGCCACACGGTCGTCTCTCACACCGCCCGGTTCGGGCCCGCGAGCAACTTCGCCACTAGCTCGGCCCCGTGGATCGGAGCCGGAGCGGCGGCCACAAGCCCGCCACCATCGGCGATCAGGACCACGTCGGGCGCCAGGACCTCCATCAGCTCCTGCAGCTGCCCGGTTCGCAGCGCGATCAGGAACCGCTCCACCACGGCCTGCTGCTCCGACCGACTCACCGGCACCCGCGGCCGCCGGGCCGCCACATGCTCGCGTGCCCGCCGCGCGATCTGCCGTACCGCGGCCGCGGACTTACCGATGGCCTCGGCGATCTCGCTGTAGGGCATCTCGAAGACCTCGCGGAGCACGAACACCGCCCGCTCCATCGGCCCGAGTGTTTCCAGCACGGTCAGCATCGCGATCGAGACGCTCTCCGCGAGTTCGACGTCCTCGGCGACATCGGGGCTGGTCAGCAGCGGCTCCGGCAGCCACTCGCCGACGTATTCCTCGCGGCGGCGCGACAACGTTCGCAGGCGGTTGAGCGCTTGCCGCGTGACGACCCGGATCGAGGTACGCCCGCGGGTCACGCACCTGCGATTGGTCGACGTCGGCCCACCGCAGCCAGGACTCCTGCAGCACGTCCTCCGCGTCGGCCGCCGACCCGAGCATCTCGTAGGCGACCGTGAACAGCAGGCTGCGATGGGCGACGAACGGGTCGTCGGTCATGCCGTCGACGCCACGCCGGACTTCTCCGGACGCGCGGCCAGCGGAATCTCGCACGCATCGGAGAAGCCCTGCGACGTGACCCCGTGCGCCACGTTGGTCCTGGTCGCCAGGTTGGCAAAGGCGATGAACACGGTGAGCTCGACCAACGCCGCCGGGCCGAGCCGGTCGAGCAGACTCGCCGACATCTCGTCGGTGACGGTCGGCGGCGTGTTCGTCATGGCCTCGGCGTACTCCAGCACGTCACGCTCCAGCGGCGTGAACACCTCCGACTCCCGCCAGCGCGGCACCTGGCTCGCCTTGACCAGGTCGAGGTTCTGGTTCTGCGCCTGGAAGTAGCCGATATCGAGGCACCAGCTGCAGCCAACCTGCGCCGCGACGGCCATGTGCGCGAACGACTTGAGGCTCTCATCGGCCGCATCCCACGCGCCCACCTTGCCCCCGAACTCCAGGTTGTCCCGGGCGACGTTGGGGCTGTGCCACAGTCACCTCGACGTGTTCGGGCACGGCACCGAGCTGCTTGATCATGTTTTCCTTGAGCTCGGTCGGGAGCTCGGCCTTCGGAATGCGTAGCGCCATGGTGTTCTCCTTGTACGTGTATACGTCTGCCTGTTCGGCATGAAGACACCGACGGACCCGCGTATGTGACAACGCCTGCCGGTGGGTCAGTGGAAGTCAGCGGGCTTCTCCGACATCCCGCGCTGTGTCACCGGTGGGGCGAGCTGGCTGGAGGTGGCCCAACCCGGTTCATCTCCGCCGTCACCATCTCGGCCAAGGACTGCCCTGAACAATGCGTGTCTTCTCGTGAACGCGCTGCGGGTGTGGCGACGCGCCGGGGTCTCAAGGCGGTCTGGCCGCGAGTCACAACCGTGGTTGGACGACGAGCTCGCCCGACGCGTCTGCGTGAGTCTGTCGCGGTGGGCAGCGCCGTGCCGCACGCCATGCGCGCGGACCTTGAGGCTCTTGCCGGTGCGGCGGTCCTGGTGGTTTCAGAAGCCGATGGCTTCGCGGAGCAGCAGGACGGTGCCGCGTCCGGGGTGGGGTTCTGCGTTGAGGATGAGCAGGCGGTTGACGGCACTGGGCCCCCCGTAGACCTTCATGGCGCGGTCGTTTTCCAGCGGGAGGCAGTGGTCTTCGACGCGGCGCAGCGCGGTGCTCAGGTCGGGCACCACCTTCTGTGCCCCGACGATCCAGATCGCGCGAGCGGCGCCGCCGGCGTAGCCGGGTAGTTGGCTTCCGCTGGCCGAGGCGACCACAAGGGAGCCGGTTTCGGTGACCGCGTGGACGCTGCCCACGATGACGTCGGGGCTGGCGAGCAGCCGCCGGATCTCGTCCATTTGGGTGGCGCGGTCCATGGCCAGGCCGCGTGGCCTGATGGCGTCGGTATCGCCCGCTGTCGTTGATGTCCTCGTCGATGCCGGACAGGCGGAGGGTCTCGCTGGCCCCGGTGAACACGCTGGCGCCCTCGGGAATCAGGTCTTTGACGCGGGTACGCGCGGCGGCGGCGTCGTCGAGGATTTCGACGGCGAAATCGTTCGCCGTCAGCGCGGCGGCCGCCCGCTCCAGGCGCTGCGCGGGCGCCGGGTCGGCGAACGATGTTGTCGGCATCGGGGTGGTCATGATGTCTCCTGAGCTGGTCGCTGGATGATGTGTTCGTCTCAGCGGTTCGACAAGACAGCCCGGCGGAATGTGAGGCGACGCGCCAACCTCACGTTCCGGTGCGCTGTCTTGTCGAACTGGTGAGGGCAGCTGCGACCGAGGGAGCCGTCGGCACCATGACCACCCGATCCGGGCCAGGACACGGCCGGCCCGATCCGGGCCTGGACGCGATCATGAGCGAGCGGCGTCAGCTGATCAATCTCGCCTACCGGCTGCTCGGCTCCCTGGCCGAGGCCGAGGATGTCGTCCAGGAGACCTATGCCCGCTGGTACGCCATGTCCCGGCAGCAGCAGGAAGCCATCGAATCCCCCGGCGCCTGGCTGACGACGGTCGCCAGCCGCATCTGCCTCAACCTGCTCGGCTCGGCCCGGGCCCGGCGCGAGACCTACGTGGGCGAATGGATCCCCGAGCCGCTACCCGATCGTGCGGAGTGGATCACCGGGCGCTCGGGCGGCACCACGGTCGACCCGGCCGACCGGGTCACCCTCGACGAGTCGGTCAACATGGCCTTCCTGGTCGTGCTCGAATCGATGACTCCGGCCGAGCGCGTCGCGTTCATCCTCCACGACGTCTTCCGCTACTCCTTCGCCGAAGTCGCCGAGATCGTCGGCCGTACCCCGGCGGCATGCCGCCAGCTGGCCTCCTCGGCCCGCCGCCGCCTTCGCGCGCGCAGGCTCCCGCGACTCCGGCCGCCCAGCGCGCCGACATCGTCCGGGACTTCAAGCGGGCATGGGAGGCCAAGGACATCGACGCGCTCATCGGCCTGCTCGACCCCGACGCCACGGCGATCGCCGACGGCGGCGGCCTCGCCCTGACCTTCCTGCACCCCATCGAAGGCGGCGAGCAGATCGCCCACGCCTGGGTCGAAATCGCCAACCGGGCGGCGACAGCAACATGACGTTCCTGGAGCGGACGGTCAACGGCCAGCCCGGCCTGGTGGCTCAGCAGGACGGCGTCACCGTGACGGTGTTCGCGTTCGACGTCGCGGGCGACCGGATCAAGCACATCTGGGTAGTACGCAACCCCGAGAAGCTCCGTCCCTGGACGACGGGCTGACGCGCGTCTGCATCCACCAGGTCCGCTGAGAGCCCCCGATCCTGCCGTATTCATCGATTGACAACCTCGTCAAAGCGGCCCCCCACGTATAGACCCGACGCAGAATCGCCGCTCAGCACACGGCTGGCCTTCACTGCGCCAGCGAAGCTTGCCTGTGCCGTCGGTATCCGCCGGGGGAAAGCCCGAAGTCCCGTTTGAACGCCCTGCTGAAGGCGAACTCGGACGTGTACCCCACTCGGCGCGCGATGACAGCCAGACCAGCGTCCTCCTCGCGGAGGTACTTGGCAGCCAGTGTCATCCGCCACCAGGTCAGATAGCCGAGCGGCGGGTGGCCCACAAGATCGGTGAACCTGCTCGCGAAGGCGGCCCTGGACAAGCCCGAATGAGCGGCCAACGCAGCGACGGTCCAGGGCTTCGCCGGTTGCCCATGAATCGCGTCGAGCCCGGCTGCGACCGCGGGATCGCTGAGGGCAGCACCCCAACGTCCGTGCAGCGACCGCGAGACCCGATCTGCGTACCAGCTTCGCAACATGAACAGCAGAAGCACCTCGAGTAGTGAGGCGAGCGCGACGTCGCGGCCAGGCTGCGGCTCGGTCAACTCCTGGGCCAGGGCCTCAACGAGAATGCGTAGGGACGAATGGCGGATCAGGCTCGCCGGAAGGTGAATGAGCTCCGGCAACTCTGCCAGCAAGGGGTGCATTCGGCTGCGGTCGAACAGGTACCCACCGCAGAGCAGCCGGGCGTCTGCGGGTCCGTGACCGGCTCGAGTCTCCGTCGGCCGGTCTCGCCCGTCGAGTTCATCGATCGACAACTCGACGAGGGGCGCGTCCGGCGAACTGAACAGTTCATGGCGATCACCGTGCGGGACCAGGACGACATCCCCGGCGGCGAGCGGGATCGAGGCGCCGGTCGCGACCCGCACCCAGCCGCGGCCCTCCAGGACGACGTGAAACCCCGCCGCCGGAGTCGCCGGAAACGCGAGTCGCCACGGCTCGCCGAGGTCCCGCCGGGCTGAGTGCGGTCGGCCGGAGCGCATGACGACAAGCGCGTCACTCAGGGCGTCCATGTCCGCATGCTAGCCACGCTCTCCGATGCCAGACGAACGGACATGAATTCCAGATTCTCGACCATAGATCGTCTTGCGTCTGGCCAATAGCGTCGAACGCGAGCCGACGGCGTACGGCTGGGTGGCCGGAACGGAAGGAAGCCAGATGCGAATCGGGGTCTACGGGGCGTACGGATACCAGGGCAGGCTGACCGTGGACGAACTCGTCCGCTCCGGCCTCGAGCCGGTTCTGATGGGCCGCAGCGCCGCCCGCCTCGAGTCGACCGCAGCCGAACTCGGTCTGGTCGACGCCGAGCGGCGTACGGCGTCGCTGGAGGCACCCGACGTCCTGGTCGGCGCTTTGCGCGGCCTGGACGCCGTGATCAACTGCGCCGGTCCGTTCGTGGCTTCCGGCATCCGGCTTGCCCGCGCCGCCGTGGCCGCCGGCAGCCACTACCTGGACACCTCCGGCGAGCAGCCGATGATCAAGGCGATCTTCGATTCCTTGACCGCCGAGGCCGTCCAGGCCGGGGTGAGCGTTGTTCCGGCCGCCACCGACGCCGGGGTACCCGGCGACCTGCTGGCCCACCGGATATTCGACGAACTCGGCCCGCTCGACGAACTGATCACCGCCCATTCCATCGTGGGTGGCGGGTTGTCCCGCGGTTCCTTGCGTACCTTCGCCGCCAACCTGGAGACCGTCCGGAGCGGCGGCCTCACCTACACCGACGGCGCCTGGCTGCCGGATGAGCCGGCTCGTCGCCGATCGATCCGCTTCCCTGATACGGTCGAGGAGAAGCCGGTCGTCAAGTTCGCGCTGCAGGAGGTCATCACCGTCCCTCGGCACGTCGACGTCCGACATGTGCAAGGTGTCGGAGAGGCCGAACTCGCCGCCCAACTTGCGACCGAGCTGCCGGAGGAGGTCATCGCCGCTCTTCCGGACGGGCCCGACGAGCAGGCCCGGGCCGAGCAGCGATTCTTCATCACCCTGGAAGCCGTCAGCAGGAGTGGCGCTCGCGCCCGCGGCGAGGTGCGCGGCAACGACACCTACGGGGCGACGGCCAAGATCTCCGTCCTGTTGGCCGCCCTCGTCGCCGACGGTGCTGCCCGGCCGGGCGTGTTGGCCGCAGCGCAGATCGCCGACCCCGGGAAACTTCTCGGCGAGCTGGCCGGCTTCGGCATCGACGCGCAGCTGGAGCTGTGATGTCGCGGCCGGTGTGGTTCATCACCGGGGGCACCTCCGGGCTCGGCGCAGCAGTGACCCGGGCGGCACTCGAGCGCGGCTTCCAAGTCGCCGCGACCTCGCGCACGCCCGACTCCTTCAAGGGCCTGGACCTACCCGAGCGCGACGAACTGCTCCCGCTGCGCCTGGATCTATCGGACGCTGCCTCGATCCGCGAAGCAGTGGCCAGCGCCGAGCAGCATTTCGGTCGCATCGACGTGCTGTTCAACAACGCCGGCGGCGTGACCGTCGGCGCGATCGAGGAACTCTCGGACGAGCTGTTATGGGCTCAGCTGCAGCTGAATGTGATCGGGCCGTTGGCGATCGTTCGCGCCGTCTTGCCAACGATGCGGCAGCGGGCGAGCGGACGGATCCTGCAGATGAGTTCACTCGGGGGGCGCTCCGCGTTTCCAGGTCTGGGCGCCTATCACGCCAGCAAATTCGCGGTCGAGGGCGCCTCCCTCGCCCTCGCCCAAGAGGTCGAGCCCTTCGGCATCTCCGTCACGATCATTGAGCCTGGCGACTTCCGCACGCCGGTGTTGTCGCCGACGCGACTGACCAGCAGCGTCCCGTTGCCCGAATACGAGCACACGGTCGGCGTACTGCGAAGGCGACTGGCCGAGCTGGACGGCTCGCAGCCCGGAGACCCGGCCCGTCTGGCTCAGGCGGTCATCGCCATCACCGAACTCGACCGTCCGCCGCGCCAGCTGCCCCTCGGATCCGACTGCTACGAACTGCTGCGCTCGCAGCACAGCGCTCAACTCGAGCAGTTGCACGCCTGGGCCGAGCTGTCCCGCTCCACCGACTTCCCGCCGCCGTTTGTGGCCTCAAGCGTGTAGGTCCAGGTTGAGGATGGCTCACGTTGCGCAGCCGGTGAGGGAGCCGCCCGAGTGTGCTCACCGCGCGAGGATGAACGAGCCGCGGTGCACCGTCACGACACCTGTGGTGAGCGCGACGGCGAAGTTCATCATGCGGATCGGTCCGTCGTTCAGAAGTGCGGGGAGAGTAGCTGCGCTTCCGCCGGCGGCTATGCGTTTGCCGAGGTCCTCGAACCATCGAAGTACCCACTGGGTCTCGTCGACCCACTCGAGAGTCTCGAAGCCACTGGAGGCGATCGTGTCGCGCAACTCCTCTGCTGTGGCGAGGTAGCTGTCCGTGCCGTCGAGCGACCACGGCAGGGGCGGGGTTGGTTGGGTGTCGCCGGTCAGGCAGACCTCGAAGGTTGCCAAGCGCGCCCCGGGCCGCAGGCGCCGGGCGATCTCGGTGAAGTAGGTCTTCTTGTCCGCGACGTTCATTTGGACGTGCATCGTGTAGGCGGCGTCGAAGTTGGTGCGGTCGAAAGCGGCGATGTCGCTGCAGATGAAGCTGACCTGGCTCGAGACCTGCCGTGTCACGTAAGGGCCCGCGCGGCGTCGACGTAGGCGGGGGTGATGTCGACGCCGACGACGGTGCAGCCGGAACTGCGGGCGATCTGGCGGGCGGGCCCGCCGAGTCCGGAGCCGATGTCGAGCACGGTCATTCCTGGTGCGAGGTGCAGGCTGGGCAGGAGTCGGTCGACAGCCTCGGATCCGCCGCTGTGGAATTGGTCGAATTGGTCTCGTTGGGGTTGGGTCAGCGCGGCGAGGTCCACTTCGGCGAGACGCTCGATCGTGGCGACAAGCTCTGTTTCGGTGTAGGTCACGGTGGTGGCTCCTGGTTAGCGGGCGGGACGAGCAGAGGCGGACGATCCGCAGCTTCGTCGGGCGTTAGTAGGCCGGACAGAATTGCGCCAACGAGCGCGGGTCACACCAAACCGAGTGTCCGGAGAACCCGGGGCGGTTCGCAGGCCGGTCACCTCGATGACAGCCTCAGCGAACTGTCCGTGGCGAATCAGACATTGACCAACACAGGCTCGTCGGGAACGTGCTCACTGACGCCGATGCGGTTGTGGATCCGCCGCAACGGCGCGGGCGCGTACCAACTCCGCTCGCCGAACGCGCGCATGAAGGCGGGGACGAGGACGCCGCGCACCAGGGTGGCGTCGATGAGGATCGCCAGTCCGGTGCCGAGCCCGAAGAGTTGGATGAAGCTGACGTGGCTGGTGCCGAAGGCGAAGAAGCCGACGGCCAGCAGTGCGGCAAGGGTGGACACGATGCGGCCGGTGCGGGCCAGCCCGCCGGTGACCGCATCGGCGTTGGGTGCGCCGGCATCGTGCAGCTCCTTGATCCGGCTGATGACGAACAGCTCGTAGTCCATCGAGAGCCCGAAGGCGATGCAGAACAGCAGGACCGGCATCGCGGTATCGGTCGGTCTCGGGGTGAAGCCGAGGAGGGACGCGAAGTGGCCGTCCTGGAAGATCCACACCATCGCGCCGAGGGTCGCGCCAAGGGTGAGCGCGTTGCCGAGCAGGGCGCGTATCGGTTGCAGGATGCTGCCGGTGAACAGGAACAGCAGGATGAAGGTGGTCACCACGATCAGCGCACCGGCCAGTAGCAGGTGCGAGCTGATCGCATGTTTCGCATCGATGAGAGTCGCGGTGGCACCGCCGACGAGCACCGTTCGTTCCCGCCGGCGCGGGCACCGCACGTACGTGCCTCACGAGGTCCTGCGCTGCGCCCGAGGCCGAGTCCAGTCCGGTGCTCAGGCTCACCCGTTGTGTGGTTGGCTGACCGGCACTGCCACTGCCGACGCTGATGTCGGCTCGTTGCACCCCGCTCAAGTGAGCTGAGCTGCTGGGTATAGCTCTGCAGCTCGGGCTGCGGAAGGGCAGGGGTGATCAGCACGTCGATGACGTCGGGGGTGGTCGCGAAGTCGTTGCGCAGGGCGTCACCGACCTGGTGACTCGCCGCGCTGGTGGGCAGGACGCGCTCGTCCGGGGTCCCGAAAGTGACCGAGAGCAGCGGTGTCGCGAGGAACAGCAGCACTGCGATGACCGGGAGCGCAGCCACGATCGGGCGGCGCATCACGCCGGCAGCCAGCCGCCCCCAGAACGGCGCTTCGACACTGCGCATCGGGCGGATCCCGCGGATCCGTCCGGAATTCACCCGCCCACCGAGAACCGCGAGCAAGGCCGGCAACACGAGCAGTGCGCTGGCCGCAGAGAAGATCGTGACGCCGACCCCGGCGTAGGCGAACGACTTCAGGAAGTAGACCGGGAACACCAGCATCGCCGACAAAGCGGCAGCGACGGCGAGTGCCGAGAACGCGATAGTGCGCCCCGCGGTGGCCATCGTGCGGGCTACCGCATCGCCGACATCGACACCCTTGGCCAACTCCTCACGGAACCGGCTGACCATGAGCAGCGCATAGTCCATGCCCAGGCCCAGGCCCAGCCCGGTCGCGAGGTTGATCGCAAAGACGCTGACGCTCGTGACGTGCGTGAGCAGATCCAGCCCCGCGAACGTGGCGAAGATCGGCGAGAACCGCTGATCGCCAGCGGCAGCAGGGCCGCGACCAGGCTGCCGAACACGATGATCATCAGGATCACGGTGATCGGGACGGCGATCGACTCGGCCACCGCGAGATCCTTGCCGACCTGGGTGCCGACATCGGTGCCCCGGGCGCCGCCGATGCGCACCGTCGCGGCCGGACCGTCCAGGTGGGCGTAGTCGGTAAGCAGCGCCTTGGCGTTCGTATCGGCAGTCTGTTCGTCGCCGATCACGTTGGCCAGGATCAGCGCGTCGGTGCCATCGCGCGACCGCAGCCCGGCGGCGTGCGCCGTCCAGTACGACGTGACACCACGCAGTCTGGCGATCGGCGCTCAACCGGCGTGCCAGCGCCTGGCCCGTGGCGGTCACGGCGGTGCCGTCGACCGTCCCGGTCCGCGCGTGCACCAGGAAGATCATGTCCGGCTCGCCGCCGAACTTCTGGTCAAGCAGAACCTTCGCCTGACTCGAGGCCGACGCCGGATCGTCGAACCCACCGCTGAGCAACCGGGCGAACGCGCCGACCCCGAGGACAGCCGAGAGCACGAGCGCGACGAACACTCACCGCGAGGACCAGCCGGGCGCGGGCGACGATCTTCAGACCCAGTCGATAGAACACGGCGAACTCCCTCGCGAGCTCGATGTTGACAGCGTGAACTTGCCACACGAAGTTCACGGTGTCAACATTGCGTCTCGTGACGGCATCCGACGCGGGTAAGCACCAGCCCTACCACCACGGCAACCTGTACCGCGCCCTGGTGCAAGCGGGTACCGAGCTCGCCCGAGAAGGCGGCCCGTCGGCGATCGTGTTGCGCGAGGCCGCGCGACGCGTCGGCGTCTCCCCGAATGCGGCGTACCGCCATTTCAGCGCGCTGCCGGACCTGGTCGAGGCCGTGGCCGTTCGACGCCCTGTCCGCATTGGCGCGGTCGATGGAGGCCGAGCTGGCCAAATACCAGCCCAGCGGCGACGCAGGCCGAGACGCCATCGACCGCCTGGGCGCGGTCGGGCGCGGCTACGTTCACTTCGCCCTCAGCGAGCCAGGGCTGTTCGCCACCGCGTTCGCGCCCCGCAAGACGACGGCTCACACCGGGCATGCGCCGGTTCGTCCCGGCGACCATGCCGCTCACTCCGGGGATGAATCACGCGGCGCGGGCGACTCAGGCCTGATGTCCGGGCGAACTGCTCGAGCAGGCGCTCGACGGCATGGTGGACGCGGGAGTCCTCGATGCGGCAGATCGCAACATCGCCGCCACGAATGCCTGGGCCGCCGTGCATGGTCTGTCGGGACTACTTCTCGGCCCCATGGCCGGACGAGGCACCCTCAGCACGAGAAACGCTCATCGACGCGTTCCTGGACCTGGTCGGCCGAGGTCTGATCACCCGCAGGACCATCTAGACCGACACAGAAGTCTTCATTGCACGGCAACGGATTGGCCGCTCCCGCTACGCGTTCAGCGTCACCGGTACGGCGACGTCAGCTCGGTCGCGTCCGCCGGCTCGTCACGCAGCTCGCGACGCCTGAGAGCGCGCAACCCGGCCTATCGCCGAGCGGCACGCAGATCCGTAGACCGGGTGCTGGCGCCGGTCGTATGTCGCAGAACAGGACGACATCGAGACGGCGTCCTTCCCAAGTCGAAGTACCCGACCGCGTTACGACCGGCTCCGATGATCAGGGTTCAACGCGAGTCCGACCAGCGGCCGGCGTGGTGGTTGCGGCTAATGCGGGATTGAACCGCCCGCCGAGGCGATGAGTACGCCGACGGCGCCGGCGAGCAAGAGAGTGGGCACGACGCCGCGACGTAGGGCGAGTAGGAGGACGGCGGCGCCGGCGAGCACGCCGTACTGCCAGGGTTCGGTGAGCGCTCGGGCAAGGGGGACGGCGGAGCCGAGGATAGCGCCGATTGCGGCGGGGCCGGCGCCGTCGAGGAAAGCACGAGCGCGTGGGTCGGTGCGGATGCGGTCGAAGCGGTCGGCGCCGATGAGGATGAAGCTGAACGAGGGCGCGAACGCCACGATCGAGGCGAGTACGCCACCGCTAAGGCCGGCGGCGGCGTAGCCGACAACGGCGACGGTTTGCACGACGGGTCCGGGGGTGATTTGGCCGAGGGCGACGGCGTTGAGGAACTGCCCGGCGCTCATCCAGTGGTAGTGGTTGACGGCGTCGGCTTGCATGAGCGGGATGATGACGAATCCGCCGCCGTAGGAGAGGGCCCCGACCTTGAAGGCGACCCAGCAGAGGCTCAGCAACGTGCCGGCGGTGGCTGTGCCGACGGCTAGCGGCAGCGGGGCGATCGCTCTGGCCCGGTTGCGGTGTGGCGGGGTGTGGCGGGTGGCGAGTTCGACAAGGCCGCAGCCGAGCAGGCTAAGCACCAGCCAGGGGCCGATGGTCGCCGCGGCGGCTGCGCCGGCGAGCAGGTAGGCGATCCAGCGGGCGCGGTGAGCGGTGCGGATCCAGCTGGCCGGCAGGAGTCCGATACCGGCTTGTACCGCGACGGCGGCCACGGCCGCTCCGGCTCCGGCACCGGCGCCGAGGACCCAGCGGGGTGGTGAGCTGGACAGGAACAGCGCGGCCAGGGCGAGGATGACGATCAGGCCGGGGATGATGAACGCGGCGCCACCGATGAGCGCGCCGCGCCGGCCGCGCAGCCGCCAGGCGCAGTAGATGGCAAGCTGGGTGGAGGCGGGGCCGGGTAGCAGGTTGGTCACGGCGATGGCGTCTTCGAACTCGGTGCCGCTGATCCAATGGCGGCGCTCGACGCATAGTTGGCGCAACAGCTTGATGTGGGTGGGCGGGCCGCCGAAGCCGATGCAGCCGATGCGGCCCCATTCCCGCAGCACGGTGCGCAGCGTTGGGGGTGCGGAGTGCTGCTCGGTTCCCTCGGGCGCGGTCGGCATCATCGGGTCCCGCCGACGTCGCCGATCGCGGATTGTCGCGCGGCGCGGATCTGCTCGGCCCGGCGCCGGGTCAACGACGTCAGGTGCGCGGTCACGGTGGCCCGTGAGCGCGGTTCGGCCTTTGCCTTGTAGACGGTCTCGGCCACTTCGGCTCGGGGCAGGGCGGGGTAGCGGTAGGTGAGAAAGTCGGTGACACGGTCGAGGGAACGATCCTGGTCCATGCCCGATTCGCTCTTCAGATCACATGCTGGCAGGGGTGAACAGTTCTGTCGTCGACGCTGGTCATGGCACGTCTCCCTTCCCAGAGGCGATGGCCTGGGCGAAGAAACCCACCCGGGCGTGCAGGTCGGCGGCGACGTCGCGGAACGCGGCGTAGTTGCGGCCAGCCGGGCCCAGGATGCTCCAGTGGACCGGCTCGGGCCGACCGGGGAACTCGGGGCAGATTTCACGGACCTTGTCGCACAAGGTGATCACGTAGTCGAAGCGACACCGCGCGAACTCATCGACGTGTTTGCTACGCCGCCCGGACGGGTCGATGCCATGCTCGCGCAGCACTCTCAGCGCGTTCGGGTGCACGGGCTTGGGGCTGCTGCCCGCGCTGGATGCCTCGACCTGGTCGCCGACAACCTGCGCGAGGAAGGCTTCGGCGATCTGCGATCGGGCGCTGTTACCCGTACACAAGAACAAGACCCGAACCGGCCGCGTTCGGCGGCGGGGCGAGATCGCCGGCGCGGCAGCCAGGCCCGGATGCAACGCCGCCCCCGTCGCGGCGAGCATCTCGGCGCAGCGGGCCAGGTCGATGCGGTAGTAGCTGTCGCGGCCGTCAGCCGAACTGCGCCGCGCCGTCACCAGCCCGCCCGCCCGTAGACGGCCCAAATGGTAGGAGACCGCGCTTTGCGGCTTGCCGACCAGCGTGGTCAGCTCCCCGACTCGGCAATCGCTGCGGGTGAGCTCGGACAGTAGCCGCCAGCGCAGCGGATGACCCGCCAGGCGTAGGAACACCGGTGGGAAAACGTCCGCCTGTAGCGCCGGGCCTACGTCCACGGACCGGAGAATACATCAAACACATTTGATGGATTGGTTCATCCGACATCACCTGAGGACGTTGGGCACCAGCGACTGGTCGATGTCCGGCAGGCCGCGGAGATGGCTCGCCGGTGACCACGAAGCTGATCTACGTGGACGTTGCCGAGGGCATTCACCGGGATGCGCTCGACCAGCTCGGCTCGCTGTTCGAGGACCACGACCAGGACGGGGACGAGTGACGCTGGGGTCAATTGCAGGGGTCAAGCGGGCGATTGCCGCATCGTCCGCTTCGGCTGTGCGTCCCGAAATACCGGCGGGCCCGAGTATCCGGACCGGATTTGTGTCCCCGGCAGGATTCGAACCTGCAACCTCTTGATCCGTAGATCAGTGATTCGCGTGGCCGGGCTGTGTGACGCCGGAAATACTGACCTCGTGGATGTCTGTGCTGTCATCGTTGGCAGCCGACGACAGGCGTTCATGGACAGACTCACGGACGCACCGTCCACTGTGGACAGTTAGGTGCGGATGGCACTGGGTGGCGTCCGAGGAGCAGCTCATGCATTGAACGAGAGCAGCCAGCTGTCCGGCGCGGCGCCAGGCTATCCGCGGCGCTGATACAGCAGCGTGGTGAGTGGCGCGAACACGGCGGTGAGCGCGGCGGCTGCCCCGAGCACCCAGAGCAATTGTGACCCGGTTGCCGTGCCGGTCATCAGGTCACGTTCGGCTGTGGCCAGGTGGGTGATCGGGTTGACGGCGGCTATCGAGCGCAGCCAAGTGGGCATGGTCTCGGGGTCGACGAAGATGTTGCTCATGAAGGTGAGCGGGAACAGGATCACGAACCCGATGCTCATGACCGCGTTCGGTGTGCGCAGGATCAGGCCGAGCGTGGTCCAGACCCACGACAGCGCGAAGGCGAATACCAGTACCAGCACGACCGCGGCGAGGACGCCGACGGGTCCGGCGCCGGCTCGGAATCCCATGATCAGGCCGAGCGCGATGACGATGGTCGAGGCGAGCAGGTAGCGCCCGGCGTCGCCGATGAGGCCGCCGATGATCGGCGCTGGCCTCCAGACCGGCATCGAGCGGAACCGGTCGAAGGCCCCGGTCGCGAGGTCCCGGTTGAGCGTGACGCCGCTGTAGACGGTGACGAAGACGACCGCCAGGGCGAGGGTGCCCGGCAGCAGGTACTGCAGGTAGTGCGCTGTTGATCCAGCTAGGGCGCCGCCGAACAGGTAGGTGAACATGAGCGTGAACAGCACCGGGATGCCGATGACGTCGCCGAGTTGTTCGGGTACATGTTTGATCTTGAGCAGCGAACGCCAGGCGAAGGTGAGCGAGGCCGAGAGTGCACCGGCCTGGGCGGGGCGCGGGTGTGCGGAGAGCACCGGCATGGTCGGTGAGTGAAGGCTGGTGCCGGGAGTCGCTGTGGTCGATGCGCCGCTCATGCGACGGCCTCCTCGTTGCCGGTCTCGGGTTCGACACGGGTTCCGGTCAGGGCGAGGAAGACCTCGTGGGGGCGCCGTCTTCCCTGGCGCTCCTCCTGCGGACATCGCCACCCTGCTCGCAGCCGTCGGCGACGGCCTGCTTCTGCACGCGCTGCTCGACCCCGACCTCGACGTTGCCGCCGGAATCGCCGCCCTGCGCGCGATGCTCAACCCGACGCGGCCGGTCGTCAGCCGTCCGGCCGGCGGGCACGGGTGAACACGCCGTCGAGTCGCGCGCCCTCCTCGGCGAGCGCTAGCACCTCGTCGCCCGCTTTGAGCACGGTCTGCCCGTCCACGTGCAGCAGGCGTCCGCCACGGCTGACCATGCTGATCCACACCTGATCACCCACGGCCAGGTCGCCGATCGTGCAGCCGTCGGCCGGTGATCCGTGGGCGACGAAATAGCGATGCAACCCCTCGGGCTCATCGCGGAAGCGCAGGCCCAGTGCCCACGGTTCCGTTTCGACAACCCGCATCGGCACCTGCAGCAGTCGGGCCGCGGCGGGCACCAACCCACCTTGGACGACCACGGACACCGTCACGGCGATGAAGATGATGTTGTAGATCCGCGACGCATGGGCCACGCCCTCGCTGAGCACGAACGTGCCGAGCAGAATCGGCACCGCGCCCTTGAGGCCTGACCACAACACGAACACACGCTCGCCGAAGCCAAGCCTGATCGGGATCAGCAGCAGGCCGACCAGGATCGGGCGCACTACGACGATCATCAAGGCGGCCAGGGCGAGCCCCGTCCAGAGATCCTCTCCGCGCAGCACCGCATGCAGCGAGACGGTCAGGCCGAGCGTGGTGAACACGACGATCTCGGCGAGACTGCTCAGCGCAGCGGCGAATCGTTCGATCTCGCGTTTGTACGGAGCGCGTGCGTCGCCGATCACGATTCCGGCCAGGAAGACGGCCAAGAAGCCGGAACCGTGGCACACGGTGGCGACCCCGTAGATCAGTACGCCGAATGCGACCGTACGCACCGGATAGAGCGCCTCGTTCGGCAGCGCAAGACGCATCACCCGCAGCAGAGCCAGGCCGCCGATCGCTCCGAACGCCGTCCCGACCGCCATCTGTAGCGCGAACTCGCCGGCGCCTCCGAGGACCTCGCCCCAGCCGCTGCCGCTGGCACCGAGAATGCTGACCATGAGCGCGATACCGACCGGATCGTTCGCGCCGGACTCGCCCTGCAGCAGCGTGCCTGATCGACCTGACACCTCGCGCCGTCCGAGCACCGAGAAGACCACCGCCGGATCCGTCGGCGCCAGCGCCGTGCCGATCAGCAACGACGAGCGCCAACCCAGGTCGAACAGAGCGTGCGCGGCCAGCGCCAGCCCTGCAGCGGTGGCCAGCGTGCCGGCCACGCCGAGCCAGATCACCGGGCCGGCGGCCGCCCGGAACCGCTCCCAGCCGATGTGCATCCCGCCCTCGAACAGGATCAGGACCAACGCCACCGTCACGATCCGCTGGTCGACCTTGATGGACAGCGATCCGAGGCCGTGAAACAGATCGGACGCCACCGCGGCCACGATCAGAAAGATCGCCGGTGCCGGCACCCGCAGCCACCCACTCGCCCGGTTGGACAGGACGGCCGCCAGCAGCGCAAGAGCAGCCAGGCAGACAACGAGGCCGAACGGCTCGACGTCGCTCATGTCACGAACCAGTCGCATCGAAGCATCGCTACATCGTGCTGCATACGGACGACGCGACACTCGACCGCGGCCGCGATCAGCAACCCCACTGTGCGCGGATGGTCACCAGCCGAGCCCGGTCATGGTGTCGGGGGGCGGTTCTGGTTCACCAGCGGCGTCGGCGAACGCGTGTAGGGCGGAGATCAGTTTGCTTCGTTGGGTTGCGGGCATGGCACTGACGATGCGGGTGATCTCGGTGCGGCGCCGTGCGGTGACCTGACCGACGACCCGCTTGCCGGCCGTGGTCAGGCCGAGCAGCACGGTGCGCCGGTTGGCCGGGTTGTCGCGGCGGGTGACCAGGCCGGCCGCGAGCAGGCGGTCGATCGTGCGCATCGCCGTGGACGCGTTGACGCCGAGCAGGTCGGCGAGCCGGCTGAGGCTGATCTCGCCGTGGCCGTCGAGGACGACAAGGGTGCGGAACTGAGTGACCGTGACCGTGTCCTCGATGTCGGCCAGCGACCGCGCCGAGACGCCGACCAGAACCCGTGACGCGGTCAGCAATGCGGTGACGAAGGCGTCGACCTCCGTCGCGTCATGGGTGCCGAGGGGTGTCTCGCGTCTCACCGCACCCATCCTCGCACTGACACGCACAGAGCAATGATTGCATAATGCAACGATGGATTCCTTACGCGCTGACCCGTTACCCCGCGCGGCGGTTCGGATGCCGGCCGGTCGCGCACGGCTCGCGTCAGCGCTGCGATCGTCGAACAGCGGCCTGCTCGCTCTGGCGCTGTTTGTAGGCGCCGGGGCGGGTGCGGGTGCGGTGGCGTTCCGGTGGTTGATCACGACGTTCACGCTGGCCCTGTCCGGCCACCGCGATTACGCCGGCCTCGGTCATGTCGCCAACCCGCACGTCCCCGCGCTGGGCCGGTGGTTCGTCTTGCTCGCTCCGGTCGCGGCCGGGCTCGTGTACGGGCCGCTGGTGCATTTCTTCGCCCGGGAAGCCCGCGGGCACGGCGTCCCCGAAGTCATGTACGCCGTTGCCCGCCGCGGCGGGCGGATCGCCCCTCAGGTGGCGGCGGTCAAGGCGCTGGCGTCCGCGCTGTGCATCGGCGGTGGCGGATCCGTCGGTCGCGAAGGACCGATCGTGCAGATCGGCTCCGCGCTCGGTTCCACGGTGGGCCAGCTGGTCCGGCTGGCCGAGTCGCGGATGCGGGTGCTGGTCGCCTGCGGCGCGGCCGGCGGCATCGCGGCGACCTTCAACGCGCCACTGGCCGGTGTGTTCTTCGCGATGGAGCTGATCCTGCGCGACTTCGCGGCGCAATCGTTCGGCATGGTCGTGCTCGCGTCGGTCACCGCGAGCGTCATCGGACGCGCCGCGCTCGGCAACGAGCCGTTCCTGCATCTGCCGGCCTTCGCCGCGCACAACGTCGGCCAGTACCTGCTCTTCGCCGCGCTCGGCCTGCTCGCCGGCCTGGTCGGCGTGGTGTTCGCCCGTGTGCTCTACCTCGATCGAGGACGCCTGCGACTGGGCGTGGAATGCGCTGCGCGGACCGGAGTGGCTGCGCCCGGCCGCCGGCGGCGTGCTGCTCGGCGGGCTGCTCCTCCTCCTGCCGCAGATGTACGGCGTCGGCTACCCGGTTCTGGGCAACAGCATCGCCGGCACGTACGCGATCGGGTTCCTGCTGGCACTGCTGATCGGCAAGATCGTCGCCACCAGCCTGACCATCGGCATCGGCGGATCCGGCGGCGTGTTCGCACCCAGCCTGTTCATCGGCGCCATGCTCGGCTCCGCCTACGGCCAGACGCTGCACCACATCGCGCCCGGGATCGCCGGGCCCGCAGGAGCGTACGGCCTGATCGGCATGGGCGCGGTGTTCGCCGGCGCCGCCCGCGCACCGATCACCGCAGTCATCATCCTGTTCGAACTCACCGGCGAATACACGATCATCCTCCCGCTGATGGCCGCGATCGTGCTCGCCACCGGCGTCAGCCACCTGGCCACCCGCGACACCATCTACACGCTCAAACTGCACCGCCGCGGCATCGACCTCGACGAGCACCCGCAAGCAGCCATGCTCACGACCATCACCACCGGGCAGGTCATGGAACCCGTCGGGCACACACTGCCCGCCGGCACGCCCCTCATAGACGCCGCCGAGCACATCGTCCGCACCCAGCATGGCCAACTGCCCGTCGTCGACGCGGCCGGCGACTACCTCGGCATCGTCACCGCACGCGCTCTCGCCGACACCGTCGCCGACGGCCAACACGACGCCACGCCCGTCGCATCGATCATCGAACAACCGGCAACAGCACGCGTCGACCAGCCACTCGAAGACACCCTCGACGCCCTCGACGCTTCACCAGCCGCCGCCATCCCGGTCCTCGACCACACCGGCGCCAACCTGATCGGGTGGCTCACCCATCAACAGGTGCTCAGCGCACTACACTCCCGTCCCGTTCCAGCCGCCACGCCGCAACGCCTTGCCGCGACACAATCCGGGCGCAGCCAGCGATGACGACACGCCGGATGGGGCCGACCGCACGCCGCCTGCTGCGATCTCCCGCACGTCTCTACGACTGGCACCTCGGATGGCTCCTCGGCCGCCGCTTCCTCAGACTCACCCACATCGGCCGCCGAACCGGGCGACAGCACCAGACCATGCTCGAAGTCATCGCCACCCGCCCCGGCGGCGAGGTAATCGTCATCGCCGGACTCGGCCGGTCGGCGGACTGGTACCGCAACCTGAAAACACAACCAGCCGTCGAAGTCGCCATCGGACGACGCCGGTTCCGCCCCGCCCACCGCACCCTCGACCCCTCCGAGGCCGCCGCCGTCCTCGCCGACTACGAGCGGCGAAACCGCCTCGCCACCCCCGTCGTCCGACGGGTGCTGAGCTGGCTCGTCGGATGGCGCTACGACGGAACCGACCAGGCCCGCCGCCGGCTCGTCCGCGAACTGCCCGTCGTCGCGTTCCGTCCCCACACCGCAGCGCGCAACCGATCAATCCCGCACGGTGACCGTGGTGACGACGACCTGCCCCAGCGACCCGGCCGGAATGCGTCACGCCCGGGCGGTGCCGCGGAGGATTGGCGGTGTGCCAGAGGATCGCGGTGAACAGGCCGAGGGTGCAGACGTGGACAGCGGTGCACCACAAGCAGATCGCGTCGATCCGGAACAGCTCGGCCCAGATTAGGTAGAGGACCATGGCTATGCCCAGCCCGGCGCTGGCCAGCCGGACCGGGTCCAGGTGCCGCCGGCGCCAGGCCGGGGGCAGCACGAGCAGTGTCATGACGACGAAGTAGGCGAGGCCGAGCACCGCGACCGGCATGCCGAGGAAGTGTGACCAGCTGCTGGTGGTGACCTTCGCGCAGTTGATGGTCGCGTTCTCCGGGCAAGCCAGTGCGGTCGAACCTCGGTAGTGCTCGATCGTGAGGTAAATCGACACGGCAAGGCCCGCGGCCGCGAAGCCGAGCGACGGGATGCTCGCCCGGACGGATCGCCCCGCACCGGGCCGGTCAACGGTCACGGTCAGTGGTTCAGCGCGGCGCTCGCGGTGGTCACCGCGCGAGACTGGCACACCGCGGCGGGCTTGTTGTTCGTGGTCTGGCAGATCGCCGCGGTGATCAGGTTCGCGGTCCCGTCGGCGCCCTTGGCGATCGCAGAGTTCGGGTCGGACAGGGCAGCAGCGATCTGCTCGTGGGTCTTGCCCTGCAGCACCTGCGGGTCGTAGGAGGCGCCGGAGACGAGGTAGCGCCCGCCGATGTCGATGAACGGGATCGAGCCGGTCGATTTCACGTAGGGCGGCGCGTTGTACTTGGCGAACAGGGCCTGGTCGGCGGCCGAGAGCGTGTCCAAGGTCGCGTACCCGCCGCCCACGGCCTGGTTGCTCTGGGTTTCCTTGCCGGTGAACGACAAGTAGCCGCTGGTGTAACTCGCGCCGTGGAAGGTGAGTGTCGCGGTGCTCCGGTACACGTCGGACGGGGACGACGTCGTCTGCCCGAGTCCGGTGAACGTCCCGAACCGGGACAGCGCCACGGCGACCGCCCACCGTTCGGTCGCGCAGTACGGGCAGTACTCGGCTCCGACGTAGAGCACCCGCGGCTTGCCACCTTCAGTCAGCGCGGGGGCGGTGATCGCCGTCGGCTTCTCACTCGCGCTGCCCGACGCCGACCGCGTCGAGCACGCTTGCCGGCACCGAACTGACCTGCGCCACCACCCCTTGCGGTGCCGTCGATGCTTTCTCGCCCGACTTCGGTCCGCCAGCACCGGTGGCCACCTTCACCACGACCAGGACCACCACGACCACCAATACGACCGTGAGCGGGCCGCCGACGGTGACCAACAGCCGGCGGCGCCGGGCGGCGGCCAAGCGGGCCTGCGCCGCCGCCTCCCGTTTCGCGGCCAAGCGCTCCTGCGCCGTCAGTCGTTTGGCAGTTGATGGACGACCTGATGATCCGGACACATCCAAGTAGTCGGACCGACCAGCCGCCGAGTTCCCGGCATGTGCCAACTCACATCTCGCAGTTCCCGGGACCACCGGACGGCGGATGCCGACCGTTTCGGCGCACCGAATCCGCTTCTGGTGCTCGGGCTGATCTCGTAGCACGATTGCCCTACCAAACGGCGGCCGGAGTGCTAGCTGGTGACCGAAGCCGCCGCGTTCCTTCGATGGCTCCAACACGACGCCATCAAACCGACTGCCCGGCATGGACGGCATGCCCTGACTTTCCGGCGTCGCGCTAAGTCGGTGAGCCGTGCCGACCGCCGGCAGGGCTCATCTCCCGTTGGCCGTCGGATTCGGCGTCCTGGTCTGCAAATCGCACTGCACCTCGGACGGCGCCTTACGCACATACCGTTCAGCACCCAGATGCGTAATACGCGCCCATTCTCAAGAACGCCGCCAGCTCATCGCCGTCCCAACATCAGCGGCAACCCACGGACTGCCGTTCGACACCAGGTTCCTAGGAAGCGAGGTAGCGTTCGAGTGCTTCGCGGGCGAGCTGGGAAACGCTGGTGTGTTCGCGTTCGGCGCGCGACTTGAGCCGTTGTTGGAGCTCTTCGGGCACGGATAGGCGTAGTTGGGGCGAGTGTCGTCCGGGTCCGGTCAGGGAGGGCCGGCCGCGGGCGGTTCGTCGCAGCACCTCCTCGGACAGTTCCTGGGCCCTTGCTTCCGTAAGCCGGGTGCCGTCGGCGAGATAGACTTCTTCGCTGTCCAGATCGATGTCGCCGCCGTCGACGAGGTCGGCGTCGTTGATGCGGATCTTCTTCTTATTCGCCATATCCGGTTCAGCTCCTCAATTCGGTCGGCATGACATGGATGACCAGGTACATGCCGGGCAGCGCTGCGGCGATGACCTCCAGTTCGATCCCGCGATCGTCCGGGCCGATCCACAGCAGCGCCTCGTTACCGCTGCTCGTGGTGGTAGCGACAGGCCTGACCGTGTTCATGACGTGCCGGGCGTATGCCCGGCCGATGCGATGTCTGCGGCTGGCGTGCGCCCACCGCACCTCCACCCCAGCATTGTAGGACCGACAAACCGCTGGCTACAAGCACCGTTCGAACGGGCGGAGTCCCGAGCTGGAGATCGCGTGTCCATGAATCCTCATGGACAGAAGATCAACCTCGCAAGTAACGCTGGAAGCGCTATCTGCTGTGGAATTACTGGACGATGGTGTGCGCGCCCGGCAGGATTCGAACCTGCAACCTCTTGATCCGTAGTCAAGTGCTCTATCCGTTGAGCTACGGGCGCATCGTGCCGATCGGCGAGTCTACAGGCAGGCCGCGCCGCGCCTTGCTGCCGGTACCGCAAATGATCAGTAGCCTCGTCCAGGTGACGCCCTCGGCCGATGGCCCAGACGACGATCTCGCCGCGAGTTGGGATCTGATCCGCGACGGTGTTGCCGCCACACAGCGGCGAATCCTGGCAGAGATCGAGAAAGACGGCCTACCCGGGCAGTGGTTCGAGGTACTGCGCCTGTTGCTCGGCACCAGTGAGCACCGAATGGCGATGAGCGCGCTGGCCCGCGATCTCGCCATGACCGCCGGTGGTTTCACCAAGCTCGCCGACCGGATGGCGCGTGAGGGCCTGATCGATCGGCGCAACTCATCCGGCGACCGGCGGATCGTCTACGCCACTTTGACACCGAAGGGTCTGCGGCAAGCCAAGAGCAGTGCGGCGCTCTATCAGGCGGGTTTGCGCGAGCACGTCCTCGGCGTCTTGTCGCCCAGTCGGCTCACGGAGCTGACTGCTGCCGTTCGACTGCTGCGCGACGCGCCGGCCAGCCGCCGGCGCGGTGACGAAACGCCGGATCCCGGCATCGTTGCGACAGAGCGCGACCCCGCCCTGCCTGATCGGCGGCGACGGGGTCGGCCGTCGCAATAGAAGCCGCAATAGAAGCCGGGCACCTCACTCGAAGTGCCCGGCTTAGCGCTATCTGCAATGTTGGCGGGGTGGCCGCGAATCGAACCCCCGAGATCCAATCCACGACCGCCGAACCCTCATACAAACCAGTTGCATTGTGCCGATCAGGTCCCCTGCGCTTGACCGACCCCAGCTCTTTACAAGAAACATACTTCCTCGGAAAGCTTTCTTTGTCAAGGGTCTGTTAGCAGCAACTCAGAGGAGCGGATTGGACGGGCGCAACCCAGACAAGCGGGGCGGAGGCTCGGGATTCGAACCCGGGATGGGCTTTAAACCCAAACCGCATTAGCAGGCGTGTGAGCGTACGGGCGTGCTGTCGGTCCCGAACCACCTACAGCCCCCGTTTTCTGTACCTTGTCGCGTGGCCCACCATCTGCGTCGAACGCTTCCCGCTCATGCCTTTCGGGGTCGGCATGCTCTACGAACTGCTCGACAAACTCCGGCAGGGCCTCGACATCATCGGCGACGCCCGCAAGATCCACGCTGGGTAAGACCACCTCAGGCCGCAGGCGCGGCGGGGGTGGTGGGTGTCTTGGCAGCTATCGAGTCCTTGACCAGCACCCACGCGTCGGCTGCGGGCACCGGGCGTGACCACAGGTAGCCCTGACCGATGTCGCATCCCTGCTCTGCCAGCATCCGCGCCTGGCCGGGCAGTTCGACACCTTCGGCGATGGTGGCGAGGCCGAGCGATCGGGCCAGGTTGATGATCGCGCCGAGCAGGTTGCCGTCGGTGGTCGCGCCCGAATCGGTGAGCCGCGAGACGAACACCTTATCGACCTTCAGGATGTCGATCGGCAGGTTCTGCAGGTAGGCGAGAGACGAGTACCCCGTGCCGAAGTCGTCGATCGCGATGTGAACGCCCTGTTCCTTCAGCGATTCGAGGGCTTGGCCGACGACGCCGGCGTCGGTGACCAGGACACTCTCGGTGATCTCCAGGATGAGGCGATGCGGCGCGATGCCGGCGGCTTCGATCGCCGAATGCACCGCGTCGGTGAGGTTCGATCCGAATATCTGCCGAGCCGACACGTTAACCGCCATCGTCAGACGACGGGCGTCGGCGAGGTCGCGGCTCCAATCGGCAAGCTGCTGCGTCGCCTCGTGCAGTACCCATCGGCCGATCGGGACGATCATCCCGCTCTCCTCGGCCAGTGGGATGAACTGGTCCGGCGCGATCAGCCCGAGGACGGGGTGCCTCCACCTGATCAGCGCCTCGAAACCCTCGAGCCGCCCGGTCTCGAGCAACCAGCAAGGCTGGTAGTAGACGACGAACTCGCCGCGGCCGAGCGCGCCGGCCATCTCGGACTGGAGCTGGAATCGCTCACGGGCCTTGTCGTGCATCCATCGCTCGAACGTGTGCACCGCGTCCTTGCCGGCCGCTTTGGCGCTGTACATGGCGATGTCGCCGTCGCGGAGAAGATCGCTGACCGCCGAGTTCGTGCCGTCGCTGACCGCCACGCCGATGCTCGCCGTAACGACGTAGTCGACGAGGTCCTCGGTGGTTTCGATCTCGCGCAGCTCGGCCCGGATGCGCTCCGCGGCGACGACCGGATCCTCGTCGTCGGTGAGGTCCTCCATCAAGATCGCGAACTCGTCGCCGCCCAGTCGTGCCACCGTGTCGCCCACCCGGGCCACGCTGAGCAGCTTCGCGGCGACGCTGCACAGCACGGCGTCGCCGGCGTGGTGCCCCAGGCTGTCGTTGACGTGCTTGAACCCGTCGAGGTCGATGACCAGGACGGCGATGGACATGCCAGTGCGCTGCGCGCGCAGCAGAGCGTGCTGGCCGCGGTCGTTGAACAACGCACGATTGGCCAGGCCCGAGAGCTGGTCGTGAAACGCCTGGTGGCGCATCTCCTGCTCGAGCACCACCCGGCCGGTGATGTCGCGGGTGTTGATGATGTAGCCCCGCACGTCCGGGTCGTCGATCAGGTTCGTGATGTGCGATTCGGCGAATCGTGCACCGTCGCGGTCTGCCAGCCGCCAGGTCAGCTGCCGGATGTCACCGACCATGGGCGGGGACGAGGCCAACAACTCGGTGAGCGGCGCGAACCGATCGGCGAACTCGTCGAGACGGCGGCCCACCAGGCTGTAGGCGCCGGCGCTGAACACCCGGTCGTCGCCGTCGCTCAGAGACTGGATGACCAGGTTCTGCGACACGACCATCGTCGCGTCGAAGGAGTTCTCCACCAGGGCGGAATAGCGCCGCTCCCGCGCCGCCAGTTGCTCGGTGCGCTCGACGATACGGGTCTCGAGGTGCGAGGTGAGGACGTGGTTCTCCGCGAGGACACCCATGCCGTACAGCACGGCGACGCTGGCCAGCACCGTGATCAGGTACGCCAGCGGCCGGTTCATCCCGTCACCGTGCAGGCCCTGCCAGCTGACGCCGACCGTGATGCCGACCAGGGCGACGAGTTCCGGCAGCACGACCATCACCCATGCTCGGCGACGCCGCAGGGCATGGCGTACCGCGCCGAGGCCGGGCACTTCGAAGCGGCGGCGCTGAACTCTCGCGACGGCACGGACCGGCAGTGCGCTGGCGGCGATAACGAGAAATCCGCCGAACCACCCGCCGTCGCTCGGGTGCACGCCCCCGACGTCCTTGACCGTCGTCAGGTACCAGAACGTGGAGTCCGCGACAGCCAGCATGCCGATGCCGATGGCGACGCCCGCCAGGCTGCCGAATGTGTTCATCCGGGGCCGCGTTGCGGTGAACAGCAAGGCGGCCAGCGCTATCGCGTCGAGAATCGGGTAGGCCAGCGTCACTGCCTGCGAGGCGAACCCTTCGCTTGAGTCCTTCACGACCGGAGCCAGGAACACCGGCCAGATCGCGATGAGCATCCCGCCGCTGATCAGCAGCGCTTCCAGGCCACCGCGCAGGCGCGACAGGAAACCGGCGGGCGTGTTAACGCACAGCAGCAAGCCGGCGATGATCAGCGGCGGGCTGAGCAGGAAGCCGATGTCGCACACCGAGGGCGAGACCGGCTCGCGACCGAGCCCGACCTCGAATACCGTCCAGATGACCTGGCCGATACCCCAACTGCCTGCACCGACGCCGATCATCGCCCAAGAAACCCGCTCCCGTCCGGTCGTCTTGCGGGCGGTCAGCCCGCACAACAGGGCGGCGACGAACGGCGTGATGGACTCGCCGATGTCGTCGAACGCGATCCAGGGCTCCCCGTCACCACCATGCGCCGAGAGCACGAGGGTGAACAGCAGGGTCGCAGCGGCGGCGCTCCACCACGCAGCGCGACGCGACGCCCCGATGGTTCGTGCGATACCCACGTCGACTCCCAATGGCAGAGATACGTCGTGTCAAACATCGGCTTCGACACTCCGAAGCTGAGCCCGGCCGCTCCTTGATCCGGAGGACGGCAGGTGCCAGCCGGGCAATTCGGATCAGCCAGCCATGCCGCCGGACAACGGGCCACAGCCGGCGACGGCCACGGTCCCTTCTCGGGCTGGCCGGCGCGGTGGCGGGCTAGTCGGGAGCGGTGATCAGGTAGAGCCGAAACCCCCAGAAGAACCGCGAGTGCGAGGTGCAGTAGCCGTAGCCGGCGTCACGGCTTGACCTAGAGGGCGCTCTAGTTCGTAGCCTTGAAATCATGACAACACCGCAGCACAGAATCGGATCCGGATTCGGGGCGCAGAGCACGGCGGCGGAGGTTCTGCTCGGAACGGATCTCACCGGCAAACTCGCCATCGTCACCGGCGGCTACTCGGGCATCGGCCTGGAAACGACGCGCGCGCTCGTCGGCGCAGGCGCCTACGTGGTCGTTCCCTCCCGGCGGCGAGCGACGGCAGAGGAGGCGGTCGGCGGCATCGAGGGCGTCGAGGTGGACGATCTCGATCTCGGTGATCTGCAGAGCGTGCGCGGATTCGCCGAGAGATTCCTCGCGTCCGGACGCAGCGCCGACATCGTCATCGCCAGCGCCGGCATCATGGCGTGCCCGGAGACCCGCCTCGGCCCGGGCTGGGAGGCGCAGTTCGCCACCAACCACCTCGGTCACTACGCGCTCGTGAACCTGCTCTGGCCGGCGATCGAGCGCGGCGGCGCGCGTGTCGTCACCGTGTCGTCCGGCGGACACCACAACTCGCCGCATCCGCTGGGACGACGTGCAGTTCGAGCACGGCTACGACAAGTGGCAGGCCTACGGCCAGGCGAAAACGGCGAACGTGCTCTTCGCAGTGCACCTCGATGCGATAGGAAAGGCCGCTGGCGTAAGGGCATTCTCGCTGCATCCCGGAGGGATTCTCACTCCGCTGCAACGACACCTCGCGAAGGAGGAGATGGTCGAGGCCGGCTGGATCGACGAGCACGGCAACCAGCTGAATCCCACGTTCAAGACGCCCGAGCAGGGCGCAGCCACCCAGGTCTGGGCAGCTACCTCGCCGCAGCTGGCCGGCATGGGTGGCGTCTACTGCGAGGACTGCGATATCGCCGAGATCGCCCCGAGCGGCGAGCCGTTCGACGGCGGGGTCCGCGAGTACGCGATCGATCCGGGCGAGGCCGCCCGCCTGTGGGCACTGTCGGCCGAGCTGACGGGCATCGACGCGTTCGCACCGATCGGGTAACCGCGAATCCCGCGTCGCGGGAGGATCGTCGCCATCCCCGACGAAGATTGCCCCGCTGGGCGCGCCTATCTGTACGGCCTGATGGCCGGCGGTGACCGCGGCGTCCAGCGGGTGGTCGACATGGTCACCCACGAGACCGTCCACAACATGCAGCTACTGGGCGTCACGTCGATCGCCGACCGGCCAGGTGATCGGGTCGCTGCACCGCCGCCACCGGGCGATCGAGTTCCGCAAGTTCCTCACCAAGATCGATGCACAAGTGCCCGCCGAGCTGGACGTGCACCTGATCTGCGACAACCTGTCCACGCACAAGACCCCGGCCATCGCGAGATGACTGGCCGCGCATCCCCGTTTCCACCTGCACTTCACCGCGACCAGCTCGTCCTGGCTCAACACATATCTTCAACGAATTCCTGGCGCGGGACGCTAGTCGGTAGCGGTGGCTGCGTTCGGGGACCCTCCCAGACGGCGCGATGCGAATATCCGGCTAGCGGGCAACCCCGCGGGGACGCCGGCGAACGGCGAGCCAGACGACCAGGCCGACCACCACGATCGCGACCGCGATACCGACGAGAACGCCGACGTTGCTGCTGGTCTTGACGTGTCCGCTCGTGTCGGTGGCCGTCTCCGGCGCAGCGCCGACTGCCTGGTCGCTCGGCGCGGTCCGGAAGTGGATGTCGTCGGTGATCGCGTGCGGGTCGAGTTGCCCGTCGAAACGGGTCAGGTAGGTCGGCCCGCCGGCGACGACCTTGGTCAGGGCCGGGCCGAGCTCCCGCCCGGACAACTGGTTGGCCCAGCTCGCCGACAGCCCCTGGTCGGCGGTGTTCAGCTCGGTCCGGTGTGCGCTGAGGACGAACAAGTGCACGGTCTCGGGCTCGGCCGCCATCGCGGACAGGCGCATCGGGTACACCGGCTGGGACGTCGCGAAGTGGATCTGCAGCGGGTCGAGCGCGCCGTCGAGGATGGCGCCGGCCGCGTCCGGGCGCAGACGCACGGCGACGAACGTCCAGCCCTGGTCGGTGTAGGGCTTGGCCGCCGTGGCCAGGGCTGGCTTGGCCGCGAAGCCGTTGTGCTGCAGCCACTGGGTCAGCGCCGCCGCGTCGCCGGACGTCAGCGTGACGACGTCGAGCGGGCCGATCTGCTGGCGGCTCTCGACGGTCACCGACGGCGCCGGCGCCTGGGCCCCGCCATTCGCGGCGCCCGGTCCGGCGCTGTCGTCGTGCGGCGGATCGGTCAGCTCGGCCAGGTCGTCGAACAGGCCCACGGGGGCCGCCTTGACCGTGGCGTGCTTGTCCGGAACCGGGAACATCAGCGCCCCGGTGGTCGCCGTCGAGTGCACGGTCAGCGACAGGTAGACGTCCTCGGCGCCACCGCCGAAGCGCACGAGCGCGGTCTCGGTCGGCACGCTCGCATGCCCGCCGGCGCCGGGATCGTAGGCGCCGCAGCCACAGGCCCAGGCAGGCGTCATGAAGGGGACCGCTACCGCCGCGAGGACAGCGCAGAGCAGCAGAGCGAGGCGTCGTATCACCGGGACAATGATGCCAAGTCGGCGACCTGGGCCCTGACCGACGTATCCGCGATGCGCAAGCTGATCGGCATTCGCCGCGACGACGACACTGCTCGTCATCGCCGGTCTCGCCAATCCAGCCGTCGCCGGCGCGACGCAAGGTCCGCACCATCACCCGACGGCGCTCGCCGGCGCGCGGGTCGTCACCGACGACCTGGTCACGGTGTATCGCGAGACCCCAGCGGCCACACCGGCAAATATCGCCGGTGCATCACGAACTACCACCCGGTCGGCGGCGTCGGCACGCACCACGAGGTGACGGTGACGAGGAGCAAAACGCCTACCGACGTGCCCTTCCCGTGGTGGTGGGCACACGACGTGCAGCGACCTGTTCTAGAGCAAGGACACCACGGAGTTCAAGGTGTCCTACTACGGCAGCGACGGTCTGCACTACGGGCTGGACCTCACCGACAAATGGAACTAGATCAGTAGGTAATCGCTGGGAACTCGGCTCGAGCCCGCGCCAACTCCCGGGTCCACCTGCGTGGCCAGCCGAAGGCCCGCCGTGCCAGGTCGGTGACATCGCCTCCTGCCGCGCCGCTGGTGAAGTGGAGGTACTCGCCCCAGGTCAGGTCGCGCACGTAGTGGGTGTCCGCGCCGCGCGGGAAGTGCTCGGCGAGCAGCCTGAAGAACCGCACCATGACCTGCGGGCCGCCGCCCGTGTCCGTCCGCAGTGGACGCCACCAGTCACGGAACCAGTGCGTGTCCCGACGGGGGAAGGCATCGGAGTTGCGGTCGAACACCTTCGCGACGTCGGCCGCCCATTGATGGCGCCCAAGTGCTGTGTACACGTCGTAGATGAAGAACTCGGCCCACTTGCTGTCGCCCCAGATCGGGAACGCCGGCGATCCCCACGCGCCGTTGTTCGCGCCCTCAACGACGTGCGAGATCTCGTGCGTGACCATCTCGTGGATGCCGCGCTCGCCCTCGCGGTACGGGCCGGGACCGCAGTCGGTGACGTTGCGGTTGTCGTGGCTCGGGTCCTGGTAGCTGGACGGATGCCCACCGGCGTAACGACCCTGGTGGAAGATCGAGTACAGCAACGGATCAGGTCCGAACTCCCCGTAGGTCTGCTTGGTGTACTGCCAAGCGTCGTCGAGGTACGGCAGCAGCCAGCGCGCGGCGTCGTCGTTCACGTCCGCATCGAAGTAGACCGCGACGTGGATGCTCGCCCCGGCCAGGTAGAGCAACTGGTCGTGCTCGAACCAGTGCTCCCGCCACGTCTGCGGCGGACCGCTGTTCATGCACCGATCCTCCCCCGGCCGCACCGATAGACTGCGAGATCGCGGAAACTGTCCTGCCCGACAAGCCATCCCTGAACGATCTCGAGGAAGACAGGATCGGCGCTGGCGTTGAGCACCTGGCAGCAACGCGTCTCGACCGCCGGCCACGACGAGACCATGCCCTACGCAGCGTGGGTACCAGCAGGACAGCCGACACAGCCGCCGTGAACGGAACGCGAGCGCTGCACGTGGCGACGCTGGCAGGCGAACTTGGGCGTGGCAGATCTCTGGCCCCCGCTGGGAACTTCGGCACGTATTCGGCACAGCTACTCGTTGTCAGCCGTGGGTAGCCGTAGCCAGCCGGACTCGGGTCGAGAGATCGAGCAGCCCGGACCCCAGCGTTTCCGGGGGTTAAGCGGGTTCTTGCGGAGGCTCCGGGATTCGAACCCGGGATGGGCGGTTAACCCAAACCGCATTAGCAGTGCGGCGCCATAGACCAGACTAGGCGAAGCCTCCAGGCGCCTTGCGGCACGGCGCAAAGTCCCGTTGCATCGCCGAAGGCCACCGGTCGATCAGCGTACAAGGCGCCCGGACGGCCGACCAACGCGCACCGTGTCCGGGGTGGGTGCACGGACCCTGCAAGCCCAGCCTCCCGCCTAGAGGGTCAGACTCGGCCCAGCATTCGCTTGAGTCGATGAGGCCGGACGAGGAACGCCTCAGCCTCGAGGGCGGCAACCGCGATTCGGGGAAGGTCGCGCGTGGACGGGTAGGAGAGGAAACGAGGCTCCCAGTCGGGGCGGAACTTCACGTTGAAGCGGTACAGCGACTCGATCTGCCACCAGCGCGAGGCGAACATCAGCACACCTCGCCACGCCCGCAGGATCGGTCCGGCGCCGATCTTCTCGCCACGCTCAATCGCGTCCCGGAAGACCGCGAAGTTGAGCGATACCCGGCTGACTCCAAGGTCAGGGCAGGCCTTGATCACCTCAGCGATCATCAACTCGTTGAGGCCGTTGTCGGCGCTGCGGTCGCGGCGCATGAGGTCTAGCGACAAGCCCTGGCATCCCCACGGCACGAAATGCAGTACGCCACGCAGCACGCCGTCCTTGCAGGCGGTGGCAACCACGCAGTCTCCGTCCGACTCGTCGCCGAGTCGAGACAGCGCCATGGAAAAGCCGCGCTCCACCCCTGCCCCGCGCCACGCAGCCGCGACGCGGAGCAGTTCGGCAAACTCGGCCCGGTCGATGTCCCTCGCGCGGCGGACGCTGACCTGATAGCCCGCCCGTCCGACCCGCGTGCACGCCTGGCGCACGCCGCGCATCGAGCGGCCCTCGAGCGTGAATTCGTCGACCTCGACGATTGCCTCGTCACCGAGCGCGATCGCCGCCAGGTCACACTCGCGCTTGAACACAGTGGCCCCGAGTTCGCTGCATCCGATCACGGCAGAGGTCCAGCCGTATTCGTCCACAAGCTGTTGGTAGGCGCACATCGCGCCCGGCCACGCCTCCGGATCACCGATCGGGTCACCGCTGGCCAGGGCGACCCCTTGCACCACGCGGTAGGTGATCGCCGCCTTGCCTGTTGGCGACCAGACCACGGACTTGTCGCGGCGTAACGCGAAGTAGCCGAGCGAATCACGCCCACCCTGCTTGGCCAACAACTCTCTGAGGCGCACCTCGTCGGTTGCCGACAACCCGGCAATCGGTTCGGACGGACGCAGCGCGAGCATCGCCACGACAACGCCCGTGAGCAATCCGAAGCCGAGCAGCGTGCCGTGAAATATGTCGCTGAACCGCTCGCCCACGACGACCACCGGCCCGTTGGCGCCGACGACCGCGTACTCGACTTCCTGCAGCCGCGCCCAGAACGAGGGGTGCCCGATGACGCGGTGCGGGTAGAGGTACAGCATCGCCATGCCGTAGACCAGCGCAGCGACGATGAACTGGACGAAGGCGCGAAGGGCCAGCCATCGCGACGCTGGATCGGGCTTCGCGCGAAACTGCGAGCGGGCAGTGACCAGTAGCACCAGCAAGACCAGCGCAATGATCGATTCAGCGATCTTGTGGCCCTTGAGTATGTGAGCCACGGCCAAAACCACCGCGACGCATACCGATGCGGCCCAGGCACGACGCTTGCGTTTACGCAGGCCGGCGGCAAGACGCATGAGCAGTAGGCCGGCCACCGCGCTCACCGCCGCAGCAGCCGCAGTTGCCGGGATGCCCAAGGCATCGGTGATCGGACGTACCCGGTCGCGTTCTGACGACCACAGCGCGGCGATCAGGGTGAGCAGGCCGACCAGCGCCGCGACCGCCGACACGATTTGCGGCGAACGGCGCAGATATCCCTCCCGAAACCTCTGCGGACCCGTCGATGGTTCAACGGACTGTGGGCGCTGCGCCGATACGGGCACGCTTGCCGACTCCCTTGTCGCCTGACTCGTCCACGCTCGCGCAAACGCGAACATCGCAGACATAGTGCCGTACGCCGCTTTGCCGCCCCGAGTCAGCTGCCGAGATCGGCCAAGCCGCGATCAGGCGAGCCGCAGTAATGGCGTCACGACATCGTCGACGATACGCGTCAGGGATGCGTCATCGACGACTTGATTCTGCAAGATCAACGTGAACATGATCATTGCGGGCAGGACGTCGGCCACCAGCTCACCAGCGGCCTTCGCGCGAACGTCGCTGCGCCGGAGGACGCCGAGGATGATCTCGCGTTCGGGCAGTTCACCTGCTCCTCGAGCGCCGCGGCAAGCTCAGTATCGCGCCTGATCTCGCAGGCGGCTGCCCGGATTGCCTCGCTCGCATCAGATGCCACCGCCGACATCCGCTGCCCTGCGTGCAGTGGGGCGTCACGGGTGGACATGTCGTCGTCGATCGCGCCCTCGATGAGCTGCATCGGTTCGACGAACTTGCCGCAGAATGCGTCGAAATCCATCTCCTGTTTGGTGAGTTCCCGCTGCACCCCATCGGCGTTGACGCTTCGAAGTCGGCGACTCATCGGTGGCGGCGTGGTCGGCCGCCGGCGCGTGATCACCGGTCACGCGCTCAGCGAAATTGACTGGCGCGGCACTCATCGTTGTCAGACCCTTCGTACATCATGTCTGTGAGTCAACTGAGCCGGGCAACTTAACACACGGTTGTGTCCCTTATAAGCGCCAGCTAGCTTTTCCAAGGAACGCAAGCGTCCCCTAAAGATCACGCACAACCAGCTTGAAGCGGAGCAGGCCCGTGACTGGGACCGAGGTTGCGACTGACACGAGCGAGGGAGCCGCGCGGCGCGCGACACACCCAGCGCTCGTGCTGCTCATCATCGTGGGTGCGCAAATGATGGTGGTGCTTGACGCCACCATCGTGAACATCGCCCTGCCGTCGATGGGCGACTACTTCCACAAGACGCAGACCGACATGACGTGGGCGCTCAACGCCTACACCCTCGCGTTCGGTGGCCTGTTGCTGCTCGGCGGGCGAGCCGGCGACATCCTCGGCCGGCGCCGAATGTTCATCGTCGGACTGGCGCTGTTCACGATCGGCAGCTTCACTCGGCGGTATCGCGACCAGCTTCGGCCTGCTGCTGTCCGGCCGGGTAATTCAGGGCGTCGGCGGCGCGATCGCCTCGCCTACCGCGCTTTCACTGATCACGATCGAGTTCGAAGAGGGACGCGAGCGCAACCGGGCGATCGGCGTGTACGCCGCGGTCTCCGGTGCCGGTGCAGCACTGGGCCTGCTGCTCGGCGGCATCCTCACCGACTACCTCGACTGGCGCTGGGTGCTGTTCGTCAACGTCCCGATCGGCATCGTCCTGATCGCCGGCGCGTTCCTGTACCTGCACGAGTGCGAGCGACTGCGGGGCAAGTTCGACTTCCTCGGGGCCTTCTTCTCCGTGGCCGGCATGGTGACTCTGGTCTACGGGTTCATCCACGTCGCCAACACCGGCAAGTGGTCCTCCCCCTCGACCGTCGCGCTGTTCACCGCCGCCGTGGTGTTGCTCGTCGCGTTCGTACTACTCGAAGCGTTCGTGATCGAGGACCCGATGATGCCGATGCGGATCTTCGAGAATCGCAACCGCTCGGGCGCCTACCTGGTCATGCTGGTCGCCGGTGCCGGCATGTTCGGCATGTTCTACTTCCTGACCTTCTTTGTGCAACAGGTGATGCACTTCAGCGCCCTCAAGACCGGTCTGGCGTTCTTGCCGGTGGCGTTCGTGATCGGCATCGTGTCGCAGATTGTGGCGCAACTGCTGCCGAAGATCGGGCCGAAGGCGCTCATCACCACGGGCAGTGTGCTGCTGACCGGAGCGCTGCTCTGGCTCTCGACGGTCACCGCCGACTCGACCTACTGGGGCAAGATCTTCCCGGGCATGATGGTGCTCGCCATCGGCATGGGCTTCATCTTCGTCCCGATCACCACGGTTGCCGTGTCGAAGGTCCGGGACACCGACGCCGGGCTCGCGTCGGCACTGCTCAACGTTGGGCAGCAGGTCGGCGGCGCGATCGGCCTGTCCGTGCTGACAACGGTGGCTGCGACTGCCGGGCGCCACGCCAGCAAGAGCAAGGTCAGCGAACTGGCCGCACAGGTCAAGGCCGGCCAGATCCCGTCCAGCACCCTGCAGCACTTCGGTGAGGTCGCCGGGACGCAGTCCGGCGGCACAGGCCTCAACTGCGGCTCAGCACGACAACATCGCCGTCCATGCGGTGGCTCAAGTGCAGGCTCACTCGTCCGGCATGGGCTTCCTGGCGGCCACGATCTTCGGCGCGGTCGCCATCGTCGTCGCTCTCGTGGTGATCAACGTCAAGAAGAGTGACCTGCCGGACCCGCAGGAGGCAACGGTCACCGGCGCCGCCTAGCCCCTCGTACGCTGCTGTCGATCGTGCAACTTCTTGCGGTCTCAGGCCGCAGCGGGTTGCACGATCTGCGTTGGTCAGGCCGCGCCGAGGCCTAGCGCGGTCAGCATTCGATGACGTTGACGGCCAGCCCGCCGCGGGCCGTCTCCTTGTACTTGGTCTTCATGTCGGCGCCGGTCTCGCGCATCGTCTTGATCACCTTGTCGAGGCTGACGATGTGTCGGCCGTCGCCGCGCAGCGCGATCCGCGCCGCGTTGATCGCCTTCACCGCGGCCATCGCGTTGCGCTCGATGCACGGGCACCTGCACGAGGCCGCCGACCGGGTCGCAGGTCAGGCCGAGGTTGTGCTCCATGCCGATCTCGGCGGCGTTCTCGACCTGCTCGGGCGTCCCGCCGAGCACCTCGCACAGGGCGCCGGCGGCCATCGAGCAGGCCGAGCCGACCTCGCCCTGGCAGCCCACCTCGGCGCCGGAGATCGACGCGTTCTCCTTGTAGAGCACGCCGATCGCGCCGGCCGCGAGCAGGAAGCGAACGACGCCGTCCTCGGACGCCCCCGGCACGAAGCGCATGTAGTAGTGCAGCACCGCGGGCAGGATGCCGGCCGCGCCGTTCGTCGGCGCGGTGACGACGCGCCCGCCGGCCGCGTTCTCCTCGTTCACCGCCAGCGCGAACAGGTTCACCCAGTCCATGACGCGCAGCGGGTCGGTCGAGAACGGCTCGGTGCACAGCCGCTGATACAGCTCGGCCGCGCGGCGCCGGCACCTGCAGCCCGCCCGGCAGCGTGCCGCCGTGGCCGCAGCCGGCATCGACGCACTCCTGCATCACCGACCAGATCGACAGCAGACCGGCGCGCACGTCGGCTCTCCGGCCGCCAGGCCTGCTCGTTGGCCAGCATCACGCCGCTGATCGGGCAGGCCGGACGCCGCGCACTGCGCCAGCAGCTCGGCGCCGGTGCGTGAACGGGTAGCGCACCGGCGTGTCGTCGGCCTTGATCCGGTCGGCGCCGGCTGCCTCCTCGTCGACCACGAAGCCGCCGCCGACCGAGTAGTACGTGCGTTCGCGCAGTAGCTCATCGGACGCTTCGTCGGCCGCCGTAGGCGAAGAAGCGCATGCCGTTGGGGTGGAACGGCAGGGAGTTGCGCCGGTGCAGAACCAGGTCGTCGTCGACGAGGCCGCGCGTCGTGCTTGCCGAGCAGGTTCACCCGGCCGGACTCGCAGAACCGCGGCCGCGCGCGGAATCATCGACGCGGTCTCGACCGTCTCGGGCAGCTCGCCCTCGAGACCGAGAATCACGGCCCGGTCGCTGCCGTGGCCGTGACCGGTCGCGCCGAGCGAACCGAACAGCTCCACGCGCACGCGCGTGACCCGGTCGAGCAGGCCGTCGTCGGCAAGGCCGATCGCGAACGTCCGCGCGGCCCGCATCGGCCCGACGGTATGCGAGCTCGACGGGCCGATGCCGATCGAGAACAGGTCGAACACGCTGATGACCATGTGGCCATCATCCCCCGAGACACGATTGGGCAACCCTGCGCGGCGGCGAGACGCGCAGAGTTGCCCGATCTGCGGTCAGACGACGGTGAGCGTGACCTCGATGTTGCCCCGCGTGGCCTTCGAGTAGGGGCAGAACTCGTGCGCCAACTCGGCGAGTTCCTGGGCCTGCGCCGCCTCGAGGTCCGGGATGTCGATTTCGAGCTCGACCGCGAGCCCGAAGCCACCGTCCTCGCTCGGCCCGAATGAGACGTTGGCGGTCACCGTCGAGCCTGCGGCGTCGATGCCCTTGGTCTTCGCCCGGTTCAACAGCGCACCCTGGAAGCAGGCCGCGTAACCAGCGGCGAAGAGCGTCTCGGGATTGACGGCTGGGTCGGGCGTCGTGCCCGGCTGGGCGAGGTCGAAATCGATGAGCCCGTCCGTGCTTCGGACATGACCGGCACGGCCACCCTTCGCTGCGGCAGACGTCGTGTAGGCAACCTTGGTCAGCTGGATCGGCATTTCGCTCCTTTGATGAGACGGTCGTATCCGTCCGAACGACCGTAGGCTGCACCTACTTCCCGCGACATACCGGGACACTGGTGCGGTGACATCGCCCGTTATCCGCCGCACGCCGTTACACGACGCCACCGTTACCGCCGTCCGCGACCTGACGCCACGAATGCGCCGCATCACCTTGCACGTGCCGACCATGTCGACCACGCCTGCGCCGGCTCAGGACGTCGAGCTGGTCCTGGTGGACGCCACGGGCCGCAAGGTCAAGCGCCGCTACACCATTCGGCACTTCCGCCCGGAATCGGCCGAGATCGACGTCGACGCGTTGCTGCACGGACACGCGCGCAGCCCAGGGGCACAGTGGGCCGCGACGGCCGCGCCCGGCGACCCGATCCAGTTCTTCGGCCCGCGCGGCAAGCTCGAACTGCGCGACGCCGACTGGCACCTGTTCGTCGGCGACGAATCGGCCGTGCCCGCGGTCGAGGCGCTCATCGAGGCACTGCCGCCAGGCCAGAGTGTCGTCGCGCTCATCGAGGTCGGCGATCCATCCGACGAAATGCCGGTGAAGGGCGAGACGTCATGGCTGCACCGGGGCGATCAGCCGCCGGGCAGCCCCGATCTGCTCGGCGCCGCGATCGACACCCTCGCGACACCACCCGGTCGCGGCCGGGGTTACCTGCTCGGCGAGAGCCGGGTTGTCGCCGCGCTGCGGGCGCGCATGCACGCGCACGGACTGGCGAACGAGGATCTCTACGTCAAGGGCTACTGGAACGTGGGGCGTCCGGGGCGGGCCTGACCGCCGTCATCTCGCGGACCGCCGCATAGGCCTCGCGCACGCCCGGCGTCGACTCTGCCTCGAAGGTCTCGGTGCCAACCCGGGTCCACTGCAGGAGCTCGCCGCGCAGCGCCCAGGCCGCCTGCCGGGCTGCGCCGTCGGCCACGTACTCGCCGGGCGGCGGGACGCTGACCGGACGCGCCAGGATCGCCGGTGCGATGCGGCGCACTGCCAGGGATCGCGCGCCGCCGCCGATCAGGATCACCCGATCGACGCGGACGCCCTGCCCGATCAAGGCGTCGAGCCCGTCGGCAAGCCCACAAAGCAGTCCCTCGACCGCGGCGCGCGCCAAATGCGACGGCGTCAGGTTGGCCAACCGGAGGCCGTGCACTGCCCCGGTCGAGTTCGGACGATCCGGGGTGCGCTCGCCCTCGAAGTAGGGAACGAGCACGAGCCCGCCGGCGCCGGGCGGCGCGGCCAGGGCAAGGCGCGACAGCTCGTCGAAGTCGACGCGCAGCATGGTCGGCCACCCCGTCGAGCACCCGGGCGGCGTTGAGCGTCGCGACCAGCGGCAGGAAGTCGCCGGAGGCGTACGCGAATCCCGCCACGGTGCCCGAGGCGTCGGCAGTCGCGGTCGCGCTCACCGCGTACACCGTGCCTGACGTGCCGATCGAGACGATCACATCGCCCGGCCCGGCGCCGAGACCGAGCGCCGCTGCGGCATTGTCGCCGGCCCCGACGCCGAGCACGACCCCGTCCGCGGTGTGCCCTGCCGTCGCGTCCGGGGCCGAGCACCGCGGGCACCGCCGCATCTCGTCCGAGCGCCTGGCGCAGCAGATCGGCTCGGTACTGCCCGGAGGCGGTCGACCAGTAGCCCGTACCACTGGCGTCGCTGCGGTCCGTCGTCAGGGAGTCGGCGGCGAACGACCCGCGCAGGCACGCCAGGTCAGCCAGTCGTGCGGCAGGCAGACCGCCGCCGTTCGTGCGGCATTCGCCGGCTCATGCTCAGCCAGCCAGCGCAGCTTCGTCACGGTGAAGGACGCAACCGGCACCGACCCGACCGCCTCGGCCCATGCTCCAGGTCCGCCGAGTTCGGCGATGAGGTCACGCGGCGCCGACCCGGACCGCGTGTCGTTCCAGAGCAGGGCGGGCCGACGACCGAGCCGCTGTCGTCGAGGCACACCATGCCGTGCTGCTGACCGCCGACCGAAAGCGCGGCGACGTCGGCCAGGCCGCCGGCCTCGCCGATCGCCGCCTGCAGGGCAGCCCACCAGGCCGCGGGATCGACCTCGGTGCCGTCGGGATGCGCTGCCCGGCCCGTGCCGGACGAGCGCGCCGGTGCTCGGCGTCGCGGATGACGACCTTGCACGCCTGGGTCGACGAATCGACCCCGGCGACCAGGGTCATGCGGCTCAGCGGGCGCCGAGCAGGTGCTCGAGCGCCAGCTGGTTCAGGCGCACGAAGCCGTAGCCGCGCTCGCCGACCGCGTCGGCGTCGAAGTCCTCGAAGGCGCTGCGGTCGGCGAGCAGATCGGCGTAGCGTCTCGCCGGGCTCGAGCGTGGGCGTCGGCAGCTCGCCGACCCGCGTCGCGGCCAGCGCCGCCTGCACCTCGGGGTCGGCGCGGAACGCCGCGCCCGCTCCTTGCAGCAGCAGGTAGGTGCGCATGTTCGCCGCGGCCGAGGCCCACACGCCGTCGATGTCCTCGGTGCGCGAGCGGCTTGTAGTCGAAGTGCCGCGGGCCCGTCGTACGGCGGGCGCGCCGTCGGGACGCCGTTCTCGAGCAGGTCGACGAGGAAGAACGCGTTGAGCAGGTCGCCGTGGCCGAACACCAGGTCCTGGTCGAACTTGATGCCGCGCTGGCCGTTGAGGTCGATGTGGAACAGCTTGCCCGGCCCACAGCGCCTGGGCGATGCCGTGCGCGAAGTTCAGGCCGGCCATCTGCTCGTGCCCGACCTCGGGGTTCACGCCGACCATGTCGCGCGTGCTCGAGCTCGGCGATGAACGCCAGCGCGTGCCCGACGGTCGGCAGCAGGATGTCGCCGCGCGGCTCGTTCGGCTTGGGCTCGATCGCGAACCGGATGTCGTAGCCCGGTCCTTGACGTAGCGCGGCGAGCGGTGTCGATGCGCCTCGCGGTAGCGGTCGAGCGCGGCGCGGATGTCCTTGGCGGCGTCGTACTCCGCGCCCTCACGGCCGCCCCAGAACACGTAGGTCTTCGCGCCCAGCTCGGCGGCGAGGTCGAGGTTGCGCAGCACCTTGCGCAGCGCGAAGCGGCGCACGACGCGGTCGTTGCTGGTGAAGCCGCCGTCCTTGAACACCGGGTGGGTGAACAGGTTGGTCGTCACCATCGGCACGACGAGCCCGGTCTCGTCCAGCGCGGCCTCGGAACCGGTCGATGTGCTTGTCGCGGTCGTCGTCGGACGAGCCGAACGGGATCAGGTCGTCGTCGTGGAAGGTGACGCCGTACGCGCCGAGTTCGGCGAGCCGGTGCACCGCCTCGACCGGGTCGAGCGGCGGGCGGGTCGGCGTCGCCGAACGGGTCGCGGGCCGGCCAGCCGACGGTCCACAGCCCGAAGGTGAACTTGTCGGCGCGAGTTGGCTGCGTCATGATCCCCACCTTTTGTTGGAGCTCTGAACTTAATAGCAGGGTGCCCCTCCGCGCGAGGCTTCGGCACACTCGCCTGATGACCGTCTACTACCCCGCGCGGACGAGCGCATGAGTACCCCCGAGGACATCCTGGCGCTGATGCCGTTCGCCCGAGCGGTGGGCGTCGAGATCGTCTCGGCAACCAAGCAGAAAGTCGTCGGGCGCCTCGAATGGGCCGAGGATCGCACCACCGCGGCAGGTGTAATGCACGGCGGAGCGATCATGACGCTCGGCGACAGCATCGGAGCGGTGTGCGCATTCCTCAACCTGCCGCAGGGAAGCGGCACATCGACCATTTCGTCGAGCACAGTCTTCATGGCTGCCGTCCGGTCCGGCGTGGTGACCGCGACGTCCGAGCCCCTGCACGTCGGCCGCACGACCATCGCCGTACGCACCGAAGTGCGCGACAACGACGATCGCCTGGTTGCGGAGCTGACCCAGACCCAGGCCGTCCTCGCCGGGTAGTACGCCGTGCGGGAGGATCCATCCCATGACGGATCCACGCGCCGGGACGCCCGCGACCCCGGCTGACCTCGTCGACATCGCCAAGCTTGTCACCGCGTACTACGCCGAGCACCCGGATCCGTCCGTCCCCGAGCAGCGCGTCAGCTTCGGCACCTCGGGGCACCGCGGATCGTCGTTCACGGCGACGTTCAACGAGGACCACATCGTCGCGACCAGCCAGGCGATCTGCGACTTCCGCGCCTCCAACGGCATCGGCGGCCCGCTGTTCCTCGGCGCTGATACGCACGCACTGTCTGAGCCCGCACGGGTGTCGGCGCTCGAGGTGTTCGCGGCCAACGACATCACCGTGCTGATCGATTCGCGCGACGGGTACACCCCGACGCCTGCCGTCTCGCGCGCCATCCTGGCGCACAATGCGGGCAACGACGCCCGTGCTGACGGGGTCGTGATCACGCCGTCGCACAATCCGCCGTCCGATGGCGGCTTCAAGTACAACCCGCCCGACGGCGGGCCAGCCGGCACCGACATCACCGGGTGGATCCAGGACCGCGCCAATGCCCTGCTCGCCGCGGGCATGCGCGACGTGCGGCGCGTCCCGTACTCGCGAGCCCGTACCGCCGACACGACGCAGCGTTACGACTTTCTCGGCGAGTATGTGGCGGCACTCCCGGCAGTGGTCGACCTCGACGCGATCCGCAACGTGCGCATCGGCGCCGACCCGCTCGGTGGCGCGAGCGTCGCGTACTGGGCCGAGATCGCGTCGCGATACGGGCTCGATCTCACCGTGGTCAACCCGCTGGTCGACCCGACGTTCCGATTCATGACACGAGACTGGGACGGCAAGATCCGCATGGACTGCTCGTCCCCTTCGGCAATGGCGTCGCTGATCGCCCTGCAAGGTCGAGTTCACCATCGCAACCGGCAATGACGCGGACGCCGACCGGCACGGCATCATCACCGCCGACGGTGGGCTGATGAACCCCAACCACTACCTAGCCGTCGCGATCTCCTACCTGTTCGAGCACCGGCCGGACTGGCCCGAAGGCACCGCCATCGGCAAGACGCTGGTTCAGCTCGTCCATGATTGACCGAGTGGCGGCGGGCCTCCACCGCCGGCTGCTAGAGGTTCCCGTCGGCTTCAAGTGGTTCGTGCCCGGACTCCTCGACGGCTCGGTCGCATTCGGCGGCGAGGAGAGCGCGGGGGCGTCCTTCCTGCAACGAGACGGTTCGGCGTGGACGACGGACAAGGACGGCATCATCTTGTGCCTGCTCGCGTCCGAGATCACCGCAATCACCGATCGCACGCCGTCCCAGATCTACGACGAGCTCACCGCGAAGTACGGCGCGCCGGCGTACGCGCGCATCGACTCGCCTGCCTCCCGCGAACAGAAAGCGCTGCTCGGCAAACTTTCGCCCGAGCAGATCGATACCACCGAACTGGCCGGCGAGAAGATCACCGCCAGGCTCACAACCGCCCCGGGTAACGGCGCGCCGATCGGCGGCCTCAAGGTGGTCAGCGAATCGGGTTGGTTCGCCGCCCGGCCGTCTGGCACAGAGGACGTGTACAAGCTGTACGCGGAGTCGTTTCGCGGGCCTGAGCATCTCGGCCGGATCCAGGACGAGGCGAAGGCGATCATCGCCGGCGTGCTCGGCTGAGGTCAGCCGGGGCAGGACGCGGTCGTGCCGACCCGCACGACCGAGTCGCCGTCTCGCCCGTACGCCAGGCCACGAGATGACACGACAGGCCCGTCAAGTCCGGAGAAGACCCCGCCGACCTTTCCACTTCGCGCGTCCCGACAAATGACCGAGTCGGTGTAGGCCGCATTCACCCAGAACACCCCTTGCCCGGGCCAGGCTCGCACCGTCCGTGGGGCGTCAGGGTCGCCTGCGTCGACGAGCGTGATCTGCCAGGTCACCGGGTCGAGACGCCCGATCCGGGTGCCGCCGGCATCGCCGAAGCCGACTGCCCAGATTCCGTCCTCGGTCACCTCGATGGCTTCTGGCGTGTCTCCGTGCAGCTTCCGGACCACCTGCACGCCACCGCTGTGGACGACGAGCAAGTTGTCGTTCTGGGACACGGCGATCAGCCGATGGCGAGACGGATCGGCGGAGATCGTCTGCACCCCACCGGTGAATCCCGGAATGCGCGATGTCGTGGTGGGCAGGCCGAGGTAGGGGGCGCCGCCCCGCCCGGTCACGTAGACGCCCTGGTCGGTGCCGAGGTAGAGGCGGTCGCCGAGTGCAGCAGCCGCGAACACCGGCCGCGGCACCCGGACCTGTCCGATCGAAGCCAGCGTCGGCGCGTCATAGGCGAACACGAGGCGACCGGCCGTGACCCAGGCGTGCTGCCCGGCCTCGTCCAGGACGAGTCGCGCAGCGCCTCGAGGCGCCTCGACCTGCCGGTTGAGCCGGCCGGTGCGCGGGTCTATCTGACCCAGCCGCGGCGGGTTCGAGGTGAGGACGAGCAGCATGCTGGAGGTGCCGGCGAGGTCGACCGCCTGGGTCTGACCAAGGTCGACCGCCTCGCCCGGACCTATCGGCTGGGGCACGTCGAACGACGACGCGGACGGCAGCGGCGTCAGATCCGGAACGGCGTCGTGGTGGCCGACGCGCCGGACGACGGCGATGGCGATGACACCGGCGACGAGCACCCCGATGCCGAGCGCGATCAGCCAGGACGGCGGCGAGCCCCGACCCCCCAGCGCGAGCACCTCGTCGTCCGTGGCCTGGTCGTCCGCCGCGCTTGTGGGCAAGGTCAGATCGGCGTCGTCGCCCTTGCCGGCACGGGCCATAGACGCATTGTCACCCCGCCCGCCGCCCCTCCCCGACTTGTCCTACCTTCAGCGTTCCGAGAAACGCCGACGGTATGACAAGTCGGGATGCGAGGCGCTCATAGGGCGCGCTGCATCTCGTCGAGGATGAACACGGTCTGCGTCGAGAGCACATCAGGCATCGTCTGAAAGCGGTTCAGTACCAGGTCCCGCAGACTCGCGGCGTCGTGCGTGCGCACCAGCAGCACAAGGTCGTTCTCGCCGGAGACGAGCGCGCCGTGCCAAACCTCGGGGATCTCGGAGATCCGCCTGCGCACCTCTTTCCACGAATGCTGGCTGATCTTGAGGTGAACATATGCCGAGATGTCGAACCCGTAGCGCTCCGGGTCGACGACGGCGGTGAAGCCGGTGATGACGCCGTCGCGGCGCAGCCGCTCGACGCGCGCGTATGCACCCGCCCGCGAGATGTGCAGACTCTCGGCGAGGGCTCGGATCGACATGCGTCCATCAGCGCGCAGCGCCGCAACGATGCGGCGGTCGGTGTCGTCGATTGGCGCGGGCGCCGATCGTCCAGTTGTGGGGCGGCTGTCGCCTGTCCATCCGGTCATGTGGTCGAACGCTAGCGAGTGAACAGCCATTCGTCTCGAATATGGCCAGATTTCTGGAGGATTGGCTCGCCACGTCTGACAATCAGGCCATGTCCGCTGTTGCCGCGCCACACCCCGAGCTGACCAGTCGCGCCCTGCTACCGACCGAGACGCCACTCCACATGCTCGCGCCGAGCGGCGAGGCGGCACCTGACGCCAAGCTGCCCCACCCGGACGTACTGCTCGATCTGCACCGGCGAATGGTCATCGGTCGCCGCTTCGACGCGCAGGCCACCGCCCTGACCAGGCAGGGCCGTCTTGCGGTCTATCCGTCCAGCCGCGGCCAGGAGGCGTGCCAGGTCGGCGCCGTCGCCGCGCTGCAGGCCCAGGACTGGCTGTTTCCGACCTATCGCGACTCGATGGCGATCGTGACCCGAGGCGTAGATCCGGTCGAGACACTCAGCCTGTTGCGCGGCGACTGGCATCTTGGCTACGACCCGTACGAACATCACGTCGCACCCCAGTGCACCCCGCTCGCCACCAACACCGTGCATGCGGTCGGCCTGGCGCACGCCGCGCGGCTCAAGGGTGAGAACACCGTGGCGCTCGTCCTGCTCGGCGACGGCGCAACGAGCGAGGGCGATACGCACGAGGCACTCAACTTCGCGGCCGTGTGGCGCGCCCCGGTCGTCTTCCTGGTGCAGAACAACGGCTACGCCATCAGCGTGCCACTGTCGAAGCAGAGCGCCGCGCCGTCACTGGCCCACAAGGGAATCGGCTACGGCATCGCGTCCATGCTCATCGACGGCAATGACCCGGCGATGGTCTTCTGTGCGGTGCGCGACGCAGCCGAAGCGGCGCGACGCGGCGACGGACCGACGCTGATCGAGGCGCTGACCTACCGGATCGAGGCGCACACCAACGCCGACGACGCGGGCCGCTACCGTAGCCACGACGAGGTGCTGCAGTGGCTGGCGCGCGATCCGCTCGACCGCCTCGAGCGGTACCTGACCGCGCGAGGCATGCTCGGTGCGGACGGGCGGCAGAAGATCACCGCCGAGGCGGAGGCCTACGCCGAGTCGCTCCGCGACCGCATGAACGCCGATCCGATGCTCGACCCGGCTGCGCTCTTCGAACACGTCTACGCCACGCCCACCCCGGCACTGCGCGCGCAGGCGGCTGAACTCGCCGAAGAGCTGGCGACCCAGTGACCGAGACGGCGCTCACCGCTACCGAGCCGGTAACGATGGCGCGTGCACTGAACCGAGCGCTGGCCGATGCGCTTGCGGCCGACGATCGGGTCCTGGTCTTCGGCGAGGACGTCGGCACACTGGGCGGCGTCTTTCGCATCACCGACGGGCTTGCGACGCAGTTCGGCGAGACACGCGTCTTCGACACCCCGCTCGCCGAGGCCGGCATCGTCGGCACCGCGATCGGCATGGCGATGAACGGCCTGCGCCCGGTCGTCGAGATGCAGTTCGACGCCTTCGCCTACCCCGCGTTCGAGCAGATCACCAGCCACCTCGCGAAGCTCCGCAACCGCACGCGCGGGCGCATAGAGGTGCCGGTCGTCATCAGAATCCCTTATGGCGGCGGCATTGGCGGCGTCGAACACCACAGTGACTCGTCCGAGTCGTACTTCGCGCACACACCCGGCCTGCGCGTGGTCACGCCCGGAACACCGGCCGACGCTTACAGCCTGCTGCGCGCCGCCATCGACTGCCCCGACCCTGTCATCTTCTTCGAACCGAAGCGCCGTTACTGGTCGAAGGAGCAGGCCACGCTCCGCCCCGGTGCGCCGCTCGACAGCGCAGTCGTGCGGCGTCCCGGCAAGGACGTCACGCTCATCGCATACGGGCCGATGGTGGCCACCGCGCTCGAAACCGCGGACGCCGCCACCGACGAGGGCTGGGACGTCGAAGTGATCGACCTGCGATCGCTGGCGCCGTTCGACGACGCGAGGGTCTGCGAGTCGGTGCGCCGTACCGGACGAGCCGTCGTCGTGCACGAGGCGCCACGCTTTCTCGGGTATGGCGCCGAGGTGGCCGCGCGGGTGACCGAGCAGTGCTTCCACTACCTGCACGCGCCGGTCGCCCGGGTCACCGGTTTCGACATCCCGTATCCGCCGCCGATGCTCGAGCAGCACTACCTGCCGAGCGTCGATCGCATCCTCGATGCGATCGGTCGCCTGCAGTGGGATGACTCGGCCGTGCTTCCCGGACGGGCGCGCTGATGCCCGAGTTTCGGCTGCCCGACCTCGGCGAGGGACTCACCGACGCCACGATCGTGGAGTGGCTGGTGCAGGTGGGAGACACGATCCGCGTCGACCAGCCCGTCGTCGAGGTCGAGACGGCGAAGGCCCGCGTCGAGGTGCCCGCTCCGTTCGCGGGCACGGTCGCGACACTGCACGGCCAGGTCGGCGACACCATCGCGGTCGGCGCCGCGTTACTCGCCGTTGACGAGCAGGTCGGCTTCGCCGAGCCCGGCATCGTGAGCGCACCCGCCGAGGAATCCGGCCGCGTGCTCGTCGGCTACGGGACCTCGATCTCCCGACGCCGGCATCGACGCTCGCGCGCAGCCACGCCATCGGTCGCGGGTGGCAACCGTCCGGTCATCTCGCCGCTTGTGCGCCGTCTGGCCCGGGAGAACGGGATCGACCTCGCGGCATTACCGGGAAGCGGCGCGCAAGGCACCGTGCTGCGTCGTGACGTCGAGCAGGCAATGTCGTCCAAGGCAGCTCCCACGACGGGTGGCACCGCTACGTCCGGTCGCCGGATCCCACTGACCGGAGCGCGCGGGCTCGCGGCCGAGAAGTTCTCACGCTCGCGGCGCGAGATTCCGGAGGCGACGGTCTGGGTCGACGTCGATGCCACCGACCTGCTGAACGCGCGCGCCCGCCTGAACGCAGCAAGACCCGACGAACCGGTGAGCCTACTGGCGCTGCTCGCCCGATTCACGGTGCTCGGGCTGCGGCGCTTCCCCGAGCTCAACGCGCGCATCGACGGCGACGCAATCGTGCTGCTTGACGCCGTGCACCTGGGCTTCGCGGCGCAGACTGACCGCGGCCTGATTGTGCCGGTCGTCCACGACGCCCACACGATGACAACCCGCGAGCTGGCTGGGGCGATCGGCGGGCACACGGCCGCAGCCCGTTCGGGGGCGATCGCCCCGGCCGATATCACTGGCGGCACGTTCACCGTCAACAACTACGGCGTGTTCGGAGTCGACGGCTCGGCCGCCATCATCAATCACCCGGAGGTCGCGATCCTGGGCATCGGGCGCATCGCCGACCGGCCTTGGGCGGTCGACGGCGAGCTCGCGGTCCGCAAGGTCACCGAGCTGACGCTGTCGTTCGACCATCGTGCGTGCGATGGCGGCTCGGCTGGTGGTTTCCTGCGATTCGTTGCCGATTGCATCGAATCGCCGGTGACCGCGCTCGGCGACCTCTAGCACGCGGCCCGCCAAGCCAGGCCAGTTCTGTCACGCCGTCGCCGCTTCGTGAAAGGCTCGCGGCCGTGGCCCAGGCTGACGACGACGAAGACGACGCGCCCAGCGTCGAGCCGGCCGACGACATGGATCGCGAAGACGCGGCGGAATCCGAAATCCAGGCCGCTGCGCGCAGCCTGAAACCCCGCGGACGGCGCTCGGTCGTGGGCTGGACGCTGCTGTTCGCCCTCGGCGCGGGCCTCGCCTACGTGTTGTTCCGGATCGTCGAACAGCTGCGCACCGTCCTGGTCATGCTTGCGCTCGGGTTGCTCATCGCCCTCACCCTCGAGCCGCTGGTCGCGGCGCTCGAACGTCGCGGCCTGCGTCGATGGGTCGCGGCGCTCGGAGCGTGGCTCAGCGCCGTGGCGGTGCTGATGGCTCCCATCGTGCTGGCGATAGACGCGGCAACGTCGCAGCTGCCGACGCTGATCGACAACGTCCCAGAGCTGATCAATAAAGCTGAGGACAATCTCGGCAGCCTCGGCGACCGGCTTCGCAACATCACCAGCAGCTCGTCCACGAACGCGAGCATCTCGCCGCAGAAGGTGGTGACCTATGTGCTGCACGGCGGCCAGCTCGTGTTCGACGCATTTGCCGACGTCGCGATCGTGGGAGCGCTGTCGCTGTGGCTGCTGATCGCCCTGCCGCAGATCGTCGAGCTCTTCTACCGCGTGCTGCCGCATTCGCGCCGCCCCGCCGTCGAGCGGGTAACCGGCGAGCTGATGCGCCAGATCAGCCGGTTCATGCTGGCCAACGTGCTGACGTCAGTGCTCGCCGGCATCGCCACCTGGGCGTGGACGTGGGCCTTCGGCGTGCCGTACCCGATCTTGCTCGGCTCGCTGGTGGCGGTGCTGGATCTCATTCCGACCGTCGGCTCGACGATCGGCGGAGCGATCGTCAGTCTGGTTTCGCTCACGGTCGGCCTGCCGACTGCGATCGCCACATTGGCTTTCTATGTCGCGTTCCGCCTTACCGAGGACTACCTCATCCAGCCGCGCGCGATGCGCTACAGCGTCGAGCTACCCGGCGTGATCACGGTGCCAGCCGTGCTGATCGGCGGAGCGCTGCTCGGCATCCCCGGCGCACTGTTCGCCGTCCCGGTGGCACTGATCATCCGCGTCCTGATCCGCGACGTGGCACAGCCAGCACTTGATCGGCGCTGATGATGATCTGCAAAGGGAAATGACTGAAGGACCAGAAGGGCAATGGCCGCCGTGGGCGCTCGCGCAGGCGAGTCTTCCGCAGCTCCGGGGGGAGGGAACGTCGGTCCTCAGTGCTCCACAAGCCCGCCACGGCGGCCTTCCGGTTCTCGTCGCGATTCACCTTGTCGGCATCACCGACGGACGCGATGCTGATGGATATCGCGAACAGAGCCGGGCCCTGCTGTCGCGGCCGTCAGGACTACGGCCACAACGTCTAGTTCACTTGCTCTGGTCGAGGAGCTAGTCCCACCAGTCCAGCAAGTCGGGGTGAACAACGTGCATTTGGGTGCCAGCCTGGGCCGTCGTAGGAGCCGGAGTCGCGGCCTGTGCATCGGCATTCGCCACTGCCGTACCAAACAAGCCGAACAGAACACCCGCTAGAACGGCCAGCGCTAGCCGTCTCCCGCGCGTTGCAAACAAAATGACCCCCTTCATCTGGTTCGGGACCAAGGTCTCGAACCAATTTCCCCGACGGGGCCTGGCATACGCCTCGACCCCCATAGGATCGGTCGAGCATGGACACGATTTCAAACACTCGGGCTGGCAGCTAGCTGCCTGACACCAACTGCGATGCGGATGGCGACATGACAGAAGGTGGCGATCTCAGCGATCTCGACGTCGCACTGTACCGCGCCTTGGTTGAGCACCCCGCGAGCATAGTCAGCAACCTTGCAGCCTGTGTCGGGGTGACAAGCGACGAGCTCGACAAGCCGCTCGCCGTCCTTCGCGAGATCGGCCTCATCGACTCCGAAGACGGCGTGCACTTCAATGCTGTGAACCCGTCCCTTGCCGAGATGTCATCGCTCGGCGCCGAAGAACTCGAGCTCAGTGCGCGCCGGGTGGCGATCGAGGTACGCCGCAAGGCGATCAGGCGGGTCATGCCCGACTGGGCCAACGCGGTCCGTGCCATGACGCCGCATACCGCGGTCGAGGTCGTCAGCGATCCGGCGGCCCGCAAGAACGTGCTGATGCACTTCGCAGAGCAGTGTCAGCACGAGCTCCTGTCAGTGGCTCCCGGGCGTGGGCCCGGTGGTCGCGCAGACACCCAGACACGCACCGCGAATCTCTACTCGCTCGGTCGTGGCGTGGTGACGCGCGCGATCTACCAGCACGTCGCGCTGCGCGACCGTGCCACTCGCTCGTATCTGCGTGAGCTCGCCGATCACGGCGCTCGCATCAGGCTCGCACCGTCCGTGCCCGGACGCAGCCTCGTGGTCGATCGCGAAGTCGCGCTGTTGCCGAGTCCGCCCAGCGAACCGGGCACATCCTGGCTCGCCGTCGTGCGCGAGCCCAACGTCGTTGCGTGGGTCGTGGCCACGTTCGAGCAGTTGTGGTCGGAGGCGTCATCGCTCGAAGAGCTGCTGCACCAGGAACAGCAGCCCGACCCCGAGCTGGACCAGACCCGGGTGGCGATCCTGCGCCTCATGGCCGACGGAGAGAAGGACGAGGCGATCTCACGACGTCTGTCGATCTCGGTGCGAACGTGCCGGCGTCACATCGCCGACTACATGGCGCAGGTCGGGGCGTCATCGCGCTTCCAGGCCGGCGTGATTGCCTCGCGTAACGGCCATCTCGATCTACCCGCCTTCGACTGACCCCAGACTGGCGCGATCGCATCGTCGCGTTCAGGCGGGAAGCCGCTCGATCAGGCGATCGACGAACACCCGCTGCCCGCTGACGAGCTTGCTCCGTGCAATGTCGAGCCCAAACCAGGCGACGCGATCGAGCTCGGGAAACTGCTGGATGCGGCCAGAGCCTCTGGGCCATTCCATCTCGAATGTGCCGGGAACGACGAGCTCAGGATCGAGGTCGCTGTGGCCCGCCCACACCGTCACCACCTTGCCACTTGCCTGGCGCACGCTGCCGAGGTCGATCAGGTCGACGGCTGGCACGGGCAGACCTAGCTCCTCCTCGAACTCGCGTCGGGCAGCGTCGAGTGGCTGCTCGGCAGAGTCGTACTCACCCTTCGGGATGCTCCAGCCGCCGGCGTCGCGTGCCGCCCAGAACGGCCCTCCCATATGGCCGAGCAGTAGTTCGACGTCGCCGCCGGCGACTCGGCGGAACAACAAGATCCCTGCGCTGCGCTTTTCTGGCACGGCCGACAGTCTTGCGCGACCGGCAAGCACGCGCAGCAGCCCGCTCCCGTTCAGCTCAGACCGAAATGGTTCTTCTCGTGGTCCGACACCATGGCGGTCCACCCCGAAACGCAGATCGTCTGATCGACCGTGCTCTGGGTGCCGTCAGGATTCGTCTCGAAACGCGTCCGAACTCAGGCAGCTGCCGAAACCGGGGGTGATGCCCCCACCGGACACGCACGCCCTCATTGCGCAGGGCCAGCCGGAACAACAGGTACGACACGGCAGCGGCGGCGCCGGTCACGGCGGGTGAAAGAACCGACTTGAGCACGATGAAGCCGCCGATCGACGAACTGGTCAGCAGCCATAACGTGCCGGCGGCATTTACGAAGTACGTCAGTGACCACACCACCGACAGGTGAGTGAAGAACCGGCGGCTGCGCAGTCGGCGCGACAACTCGACGGGCAACGGGCAGAAGTCGTGAGTGAGCCGGTCGAGCATCGGCCGCCCGGCTAGCGCAGTGGCGGCGAATGCGGTCGCAGTAGCCACCGTGCCGGCAACGGGCTGCAGGAAGTACACGAGCGCGCTGCCGGTCAGAAAGGTCACGACGGCACGTATGGTCAGCAGGCCCGCGCCCAGCATGGCTGCACCGAGAATCGGTTTGCGGTGCAGAAGTCGGATCAGCAGACCGGCGTAGTACCAGCCAACCGTGACGAGGACAGCAACCCGCAGGCCGGCCAGCATCATCGTGAGGTAGAAGACGCCCATTGGCAGCACCGACACGATGAGCACTGTCGTCCCGGCCTGGCGTGCGATGGCACGGCGGCCCGGCATGTCGATGACATGCGCGGCTGCCTCGGTCACGGCGGACCTGTCCTTTCCTGGATCCAACTTGCGGTGGCCGACGGACCAGCGCCCACCGTGACTGTTCACGACAGAGCGTTAGCCCGCCTGACACCGGCCGGGCACAGATGCTCAGCACATCGGATCACCTGTCCGCCGTCTCAACGTTCCCATCGGCTGCGGCAGCTAAACATTGAGCCAATTCCGGATTCCGTTTGGCTGATTTAGAGGTCAGAAACCGCGCCGGACGCGCTGCGCAGGGTGGGCCAGCGCCGGTCACGAAAATGAGGAAGCCACCCAGCCGTCGACTGGGTGGCACTCGATCTCATCTGCGGCTACGACATGGGCCCCACATCATCATCACGATCAACTGCAGGCCCGGCATATCACCGCCCACCGGCCGACCGATGTTGAGGCGCACATTGACCTACGGGCCGCTCGCCGGTGCTACCAGGCGACTGGCCCGCTGCGATCGATGAACGTGCCCGACGGCGCGGTGTCGGGAAGCGTGGCGGCGCGGACGACGGTTTCTGCGGCTTCGTCCGCCGTGAGTGGGGCCTGCTCGCGGTTGATGGGAGTCAGGTCGGTCTGGACGAAGCCGGGGCATACCGACGTCACTTTGATGCCGGAGCCCGCGAGCTTCTTGCTCAGCGCGATGGTCACACTGTTCAATGCCGCTTTCGAACTCTGATAGGCGGGGACGATCAGCTGGTAGTAGGGCGAACCCGGATCGCTCTGATCGGCGAGTGAACCCACGGTCGACGAGACGTTGACGACCCGAGCGGCGTCCGAGCGCCGCAGCAACGGCAGGAACGCCTCGATCACGGCCACCGGACCGAACAGGTTGGTCTGAAACGTTCGCCGGAACAGGTCTATCGAGGCGAACTCGTGCTGCTGGTCGTCGGTGGCCTCAGGCAGTATGCCGGCATTGTTGATCAGCACGTCCACGCGTCCGTGCCGATGCCGCACCTGTTCGGCGGCCGCGCCGACACTGTCCGGCGAGTCCACGTCGAGCACCACCGCCTCAGCGGCAAAGCCCTCGGACTGAATCTTCTCGGCGGCAACCTGTGCTGCTGCTGCATCACGTCCGCCGATGATTGCCGTGTCTCCCGCACGGGCAAGCGCCGACGCGACGGCGAAACCGAGTCCGCGGTTGCCGCCGGTAATGACACTGATCCTCGACATGCAAATGATCCCTTCATGGTCAGACCCCCGACGCCCGGCGAGCGGCCGCGACTGGCTCGACACAGCCGGGCGGGTTTGTACGGCGTCAACCTTGACACGACGGCCGACGAGTATCTGGCGGCAATCGGACGCGTCATTCCTTCCGGTGGCCTTGATCGGCGAGTGGAAAGGTGGATCGGTGATCCGGATTGGCATTGCTCGCGCTGCCCCGGCTCGTCGTCGCGGCAACTGCCGCAGGCAGACTCGTCGTCGTGCTGACGGTAGAAACGCTCACGCCCGCGGACTGGCCCATATGGCGATCAGCGCGCCTCGCTGCGCTCGCGGAGGCGCCACACGCGTTCAAGTCCCGACTCGCCGACTGGCAGAACGGCGACAAGCAGCGCTGGCGCGCCCGGATGGAGCTGCCGGGCATCCTCAACATCGTGGCGTCGCTCGACGGTGAGACCGTCGGGATGGCGAGCGGCATTCCGGGTGACGACGGTACGAGCGAGCTGAGGTCGGTCTGGGTCGATCCAGCGGCCCGCGGCCGTGGAGTCGGCGACCAGCTGATTGCGACCGTCGAGGCCTGGGCGCTGCGATCGGGCGCTACGACGTTCAAGCTCAGCGTGATTCCTGGCAATCAGGCCGCCATGGCGCTGTATCAGCGCAATGGCTTCGTCCTCACCGACGAACTCGGCGCCCTGCTGGCTGACGGCACGAGCCGGGAATGCGTGATGGTGAAGCCGCTCTGCCCCTAGCCTCCGTCTTTCACGGGAATCGGGCCGACACGGCTGCTGAATAGACGGAAGTACCTGTCCCGTAAGGGCAAATTGCGCTTGCGACGGTCCAACAACCCTAAACAGGAAGGCGCTCCGTAGGTCGTGGGTAACCGGCGGTAGTTCGTTACGGTGCCGCACCGTGCTAGGAGTCCGTGCTGGCACACCGTTGATCATCTCTGTCGAAGCCGCGAGTAATGGCGTGTGCGTTCCGGATAGATCTCGGACACGCACACGTGTGCGGACCGGATAGATGTCGGACAGGTCGCCGACCGACACGGACCCCAGGGCGGCGTTCGTCGTCCTCGCACTCATCCCGCTGCTCGCGATCGCGTTGTCGACGGCATTACGCGAGTCCGGCCAGGTCGTTCCGCTGCGCGCGGCGGTCTCGACCTCGAGTGCGCAAGATCCGGTTACCCGTTCGGGCCGGCCTGCTCGCCGGTCGGCGCAAAGGCATCAGCCGCGGCCTGGACCTGCGCGAGATGCTGCTTCCACGAGGCTTCGTCGAAAGCGTCGTGATCCGGGCCGGCCTTCTGATCGATGAGTTCTCGGGCGATATCTGCGTGGCCGGCGTGCTGGGCCGTCTCGGCGACCATGCGGATGAGCAGCACGCCCAGCGTGGTGGCGCGTCGGCTCTCGGGCCAGTGGGCCACCGATCCCGGTGAATCCAGGTCGAGGTCGGCGACGACTTCGTCGGCGTGAGCACACGCGCGCCGGTAGAGACCGATGACGTAGTCGCTGGACTCGTCGGGCTTGGCCCACATGTCGGCGCCCTGCCAGACCGAACCGTCGTCGTACCACGACAACCTCTCGGGTGCCGGGCGGTTGAACGATTCGCCGAGATATCCATACTCGAGCCCGGCCAGATGCTTGACCAGGCCGAGCAGATTCGTACCGGTCGGCGTCATCGGCCGGCGAAGGTCGTACTCGCTCAGACCATCGAGCCTAGACAGCAGTGCTGCGCGGCTGGCCTGGAGCTTACGATGCAGTTCGTCTTTCACGTCGGACACGAGGCTCCTCTCCCTGACTGCTCCCCTACTCGGCACAGCCAAGCATCTGCCCACGACAAGCCGGGTGTTCGGTTTACCCTCGTCCGGGGCGAGGGTAAACGGTGCCTGTCGTAGAGAACTCGGACGGGACGCTGGCTGCACTGCATGGCGCAGACCGAGCAACTCGCCTGCCAACGACCTACCGCGTCTGGCCGGCGAGTTCCTACTCAAGGCGACTTGCGGTGATCAACAGGGCGGGGTCGTAGTTGATCATGGTCAGGCTCGCCCCGATCGCCCGGGTGGGCAGTTAGGTCACAGGTGGGCACTCACAACTGCCCACCCAGGGCAAGAGTGCCCACCTGCGCAGAATCGCCGGGCCGCGCGACAGATCATGCCGTGCAATATCTCGACGCTCGAACGCGTGTTCTATACAATGGCGCCATGACAGGGCGGCCGTTCGTGAAGATCACGGTCCCGCCATGGTCTGGTCAGCTCGACGTCTGGGGTCGGGCCGACGCTGGTTGGTACGGCCTGGTGATCTGGCGCGAGTACGTCATCGACCGCCGGCGCGATGCGGCGAACCGCGCCCAGTCGTGCTCAGCCTGGATCGCGGCTGCCCATCTCGCGCCGGGACAGGACATCGACTACGCGCAGGTCGAGCGGATCGAACTACCAGTCGACCGGAGGCAGTGGCCGGGGCCGGCGGATCGACCCGGAGCGCGCTGGCCAGACACCGGGCTGTGTCTTGGAATCATGGTCGGCGGGCCGGTCAAACTGCCGCCTCATCTCACGATCGTCGGCACTCCTGAGCGCCGCGGGTGACGGCTATCGGGCCGAGGACGGCTCGCTCGCGGCCGCCCGACGCCGCACGGTCAGCCACTTGCAACGCCCGCAGGTAGCTGCGGGTCAAAGGCGGCAGAGACGCTGCCCGTACCGCCAGACGTGATAGTCGATGTCGCATCGGTCCTGACTACGCCGAACTGCAGCCCCCGGGACCGTGAGACAGAAGGACCGTACCAGCGCCGTTCGATGCGCGCCGCTGCCTAGATCGAGACGCGCGCTATCTGCTTCGTGAAGTTCACGACCCGTACATGTCGGTGATTGCCGCGCTCAGTAGGGCTCCACCGCAGGCTCGTCGACCGTAGCCACTCCGATGCGAGCCGCAGCCGCCTGGCCGCTGCGCCCCACCGGCACGTGGCGACCGGCTGCCGCCAGGCCGAACACGGGCATGTTTCCGTAGATCGCCTCGTATGCGCCGGCTTCGACCCGGTAGGTCTCGTGCCAGATGCCGACGTCACCGGAAGCACGGATCGCTCGGTTGAACTGGCGCCAGGGTTCGAGGTGCGGCAGGTCCTTGTCCCTGGCGAAACGATCTAGTGAATCGAAGTCGCGCCAATACGCCAGGATCAACGTCGTGCGACCGAACCATGACTGGTAGCCGAGGCATCCCAGTTCGGGATGCTGGTCGAGCACCCGCAGCATCCTCGGCATGGCGGAGAAGACCGGCCACCAACGGCTGACCTTCAGCGGCCGGTTCAACCGCATTCCGATCAGGAACACGACGAACTCGCCGTCGATCTCTGCGGTGAAGCGGCCTGGATGAATGGCCATGGTGCAACCCCTTTCGCGATGTCCCGCGCCCGATCAGTCGAGATGGCGGCAGCGAAACCGCCTACTGCGCATGGTGCCCTGAGTCGAGGAAGGTGGACAGCGCGGCGATGAATTCGGCTGGCTGGTCGTCGTGTGCGTGGTGGCCGCCCAAGCGACCCGCCCAGCCGGGGCAGCGCGCCAGTCAAGGCGGCGTACGTGAAAGCATCCACTTATGTGGACTGCACCTACGCCCGAGCCCGTTGACGGACCGCTCACCGGCCCTGAACGGCCCATCCTCGAGACCTATCTGAATTACCAGCGCAGGACTTTGCTCAATATCTGCGCCGGATTGACCGGCGAGCAACTGGCAACCCGGCCGCTGCCGTCGTCGAACCTGTCGTTGCTCGGGCTGATCCGGCACGTCGCGAAGGTCGAACGCATCTGGTTCCGCGAACGCGCCGCTCGCGAATCCGTCGAACCGATGTATGACCCTGCTCGCGGCAAGGACGCCGACTTCGACGACCTCGACCCCGCCGAAGCCGAAGCCGACTTCGCACGACTGCACGACGAGTGGCGCCGCGCCGACGAGGCCGTTGCCGACATCGGATTCGACGACACCTTCGACGTTCATGGCGAGGACTTCTCGCTGCGCATGGTGTACGTACACATGATCGCCGAGTACTCGCGCCACAACGGCCACGCCGATCTGCTGCGCGAGCGCATCGACGGCGCCACCGGACGCTAGGCGCTTCAACACCGAGATCTGCAAGACCGGCATGCCGATTCGTCCCGTAGGCGTCGCCCTCTGTGGACGTGCCGGTGGAATATCGCAAGACTCGGCGCTGCCGCCGGAGTTGACGCCATGCTTCAGCATTCGGCGAGACGCCCGCAATGGTCGCCGCGAAGGACCTCGACGCGCGAAGCGAGTTCTACTCGAGCACACGTCGTCCGGTCCGCACGGGATCGTCGAGTCGGGATCCGACACGAGTCCCGATTCGATCGTGGTTCCGGTTAACGTCCCAGTTCGCAGGTACAACGCAAAGCACCTGCATTAGGTCCGTGGTCGACGACAACCGCTACTGGCACAGCGAGCTGCCGGGAATCCGGCGCGCCGGCATCTCCGAGGAATACGATTCCCGAAGCTGAATGACGGTCGACCGGATCGGCGGACGCGTTCGCAGCGGCTCTCGGGCGCCTCGATAAAACGACCAGACGAGCCAAGATCGTCCCGAGACACGACCATCCGCCTGACCCCAGATCGCCTCGCCCACGGCATCCACCGTCGTTCGCTCCGACCTGCGGAACCAGTCGCTCCCGAACTGGCGTGCCCGTGACGCGCCAGCTCCTACGGACTCACCGGACATTGTCATCCGGCTCGGCCCATCGAGTGGCCCATAGCTCGTGAGATTGCGACGGACTCGTGTGATATCGTGGCGAGCCACAGCGAGCGCGTGCCGGACCGACCCCGAGCGCCCACCGCAGAGGCCCCGGATTTGCTGGCTTAGATGCTCCCGACCAGCCGTTGAGCGGAGGGCGTGGGATTCGAACCCACGAGGAGGCTTCCACCCCCTAGCGGTTTTCAAGACCGCCGCCATCGGCCACTAGGCGAGCCCTCCGAGGACGCGGTCCACCGTACCGGCTGAGGACTACGCCGCATGCGGGCAGGACGGGGCAGACTGTCGCGGGTGACCGCACCGATCAGGCTCGGCACCGCTGCCGGACGCGGTGTGCTGGCCACCACGATCCTCGGCAGTGGGATGGTCTTTCTCGACGGCACGATCGCAAACGTCGCCACCAGGCGCATCGGACAGGATTTCAACGCCAGCTTCGGCGCGCTGCAGTGGGTGCAAACCGGTTACCTGCTGCCGTTGGCGAGCCTGATCCTGCTGGGTGGATCGCTTGGCGACCGGCTCGGGCGCCGGCGCGTCTACCTGATCGGCGTCGCGTGGTTCGCGAGCGCCTCGTTGCTGTGCGCCATCGCGCCGAACGTCGGGGTGCTGATCGCGGCGCGTGCCCTGCAGGGAATCGGCGGCGCTCTACTCACTCCCGGCAGCCTCGCGATCATCTCGGCGACGTTCGCGGCCGAGGATCGCGCGGCCGCGGTGGGGGCCTGGTCCGGGCTCGGCGGTGTCGCCACGGCGATCGGCCCGTTCCTCGGCGGGTGGTTGGTGCAGGACGTGTCGTGGCGGTGGGCGTTCGGCATCAACGTCCCGTTCGCGATCGCCGTCATCATGCTCGGGCTGAAGTACGTCCCGGAGAGCCGCAGCGAACACCGCCAGTCGCGCCTTGACCTACCCGGCACGCTGCTCGTCGCGGCCGGGTTGGCAGCGCTCACGTACGGAACCACCAGCGCAGGCTCGGATGGCTGGAACACGAGGGCATACGCCATCACGGCGTCCGGCCTGGTCCTGCTCGGCGTGTTCGTGGCCGTCGAGCGCCGCACCGCGGAACCGCTCGTCGCGCTGGACCTGTTCGCCAATCGCACCTTCAGCGGCGCCAACCTGATGACGTTCATGGCCTACGGGGCGCTGGGCGCGGTCTTGTTCGTGCTCGTGCTGAACCTGCAGATCTCGGCCGGCTACGGCGCCCTCGCGGCAGGGATCTCGACACTTCCGATAACGGTCGTCCTGCTGCTGCTCTCGGCACGCTCGGGAGCGCTCGCGACCCGGATCGGGCCCCGGCTGCAGATGACGGTCGGGCCGCTGCTCTGCGCGGCCGGACTGCTGCTGACGTTGCGCATTGACGCGCAGCATCGCTCGTACGTGGCCGATGTGCTGCCCGGCATCGTGGTCTTCGCGCTCGGGCTGGCGACATTCGTTGCGCCGCTTACCGCAACGGTCATGGGCTCGGCTCCCCCGGACGAGGTCGGTGTCGCATCTGGCATCAACAACGCGGTGGCGCGGGCGGCGTCGCTGCTGGCCGTCGCGGTACTGCCGCCGCTCGCCGGTTTGCGGGGTGAGGGCTACCGCGACGTGGCGGTGATGGTGCACGGTTACCGTGTCGTCGCTATTTGCTGTGCGACATTGCTCGGCGTCGCGGCATTGATTGTGGTGGTGACCGTGGGCAATCCTGCGCACGCGGAGAAGGAAGGATGACACTCGGTGGACGATTCGACACTTCTGCAACACATCAACGAGTTGGTGGACGAAGAGAAGGCGCTGCGCGCGGCACATCGTGGCCGTGGGCTCACCGGCGATAACCGGCAGCGCCTCGAGACGATCGAGCGGCACCTCGATCAGTGTTGGGATCTCCTGCGCCAGCGCCGCGCCCGGGAGGAGTTCGGCGAAGACCCCGACGCTGCGCGGGAGCGGCCGGTCGGCGACGTGGAGGGCTACCTCCAGTAGCGCCGCTTGTCTCCTGCTGCTGCAATCGAACTTCCACGGAGAAATCAATGAAGACGCTCGGAATCGATCTGGCGGCGCAACCGGAACGTACGGCGATCTGCTCGGTAGCCTGGGACGGTGATCGAGCGTTCGCCACGGTGGAGCAACGAGCCACCGACGATCGGTTGCTCGAACTGATGGCCGTGCCCTGGGACAAGATCGGCATCGACTGCCCACTGGGCTGGCCGGAGCCGTTCATCGACGCGATCACGGCGCACCGTAAGGGCAAGGCGTGGCCAGGCCGCGATGTCGAAGCCGATCTGTACCGCGAGCACGCCAAGTACCGGCTCACCGACGAGATCGTGCACGAACGCGACGGGCGGTGGCCGCTGTCGGTGTCGACGGATCGCATCGGCGTCGTGGCCCTACGCTGCGCGCTGCTGCTCGATCGTTACGCGAGCGCCGGACCCAATGCCGGCAAGCGACTGCGCCGCGACGGCTCCGGCCTGATTGCGGAGGTGTACCCGGCGGTCGCGATCCGGCAGTGGATACCCGAAGCGCACGGCAGCTACAAACGCACCGACAACCGCAGCGCCCTGCACGCCCTCTTCGACGCCGTGGTCGCCAACGTCCCGATCCGCTTTGCCGACGGCTCCCGTGAGCTGTGCCAGACCAATCACGACGCGTTCGACGCGTTGATCTGTGCCCTTGTGGCGCGCGCGGTGGCGATGCGCCAGACCAGGCGTCCACGTTCGGCGAAGGAGATCCGGCGTGCCGCCACCGAAGGCTGGATCCACGTGCCCAAGAAGACGTCCACGCTCGCGGGACTGGCCGATGAACGCCCGGCCGCGCCGAGCGAACCGGCCGAAGCGGCGGGCTAGCTCGACACGTCCTTATTGTTGAAGCGCGCCCAGGCCAGCGACAGGAACAACACCGCGTAGGTCACCGAGACGACCACGCCGTGGCCCACCCGGTCGAGTGCCATCGGATCACGCAGCACGTCGATGAACTGCTGCCAGTAATGGCTCGGCAGCCACGGATGAATGGCGCTGATCTGCGGCACGGCGTCGAGCACCTGGCTGGTGATCGTCAAGCCCAGGGTGGTGGCCATTGCAGCCACCGGCACCTCGGTCAGGGTGGAGACGAACAGCCCGATGGCCCCGATGGCGGCGATGTTCACCGCCACGTAGCCGGCGACGATCGCAAGCCGCCAAAGGCCGGCCGCGAACGACACCGTCGTGCCCGACAGCAGTGTGACCTCGCCGCCACCGAACAGGATGAGCCCGATCAGGACGCCAACGACGGCCACCACGACGGCACATACGAGCGACCACACTGCGATGGCGGCGTACTTGACCGCCAGCAGCCTGGTGCGCCCGACCGGAACCGCCAGCAGGTAGCGCAACGTGCCGGTGTTCGCCTCACCCGAAACGGCATCGCCCGCCACGACCGCTATGGCCATCGGCAGGAAGAGCGGTATGACGACGAACAGCGCCGAGAACGCGACGAACACGCCGTTGTCGGTGATGCTGCCGAACAGCGCCGCTCCGTCGCCGTTGCCGCCGTTGCTGCCGCCGCTCACCTTGATCGCGATCGCGATGAGGATCGGGACGCCGGCCAGGACGACGAGCAGAGCCTGATTGCGACGGCGGCGGAACACCATCGCCAGTTCCGATCGGAAGAATCGAACGGACAGCACCGATCGTGCAACTCTCGGCGTCGCTACGACGCCAGGGGTTGCGCGATCGGTGAGGTCAACCCGAGACATCGAAGCCCTCCCCGGTGAGGCCCACGAAAACGTCCTCGAGGCTCGGACGCTCAACGGTGAACGCGCGCACTCCGACGCCCGCCACGACGAGCGCCTCGACGACGCGCTCCGGCTCGATCGAGCCGAGCACGGCGCTCGCCCCACCGTCCACTGTGGACACTTCGGCGAGGCCGAGACGAGTCAGCACTTCGGCAGCGCCCGGCGGCATCAGCGTCGTGACGTGCACGCGCACCTTCTGCTCGGCGGCCAACTCGGCCAGCGAACCCTGCCAGACCATGCGTCCGACACTCATCACGCCGACATGCGAGCACACCTGCTCAACCTCGCTCAGCAGGTGCGATGACACGAAGATCGTCACGCCCTCGTCGCCGAGTTGCCGGATGAGGTGGCGTACCTCGCGGGTGCCCTGCGGGTCGAGGCCGTTGGTCGGCTCGTCCAGCATGAGAAGGTCACGTGGACGCAGCAGCGCAGCCGCGATACCCAGACGCTGACGCATTCCCAACGAGTAGTTGCGATATCGCTTGCCCGCCGCGGCGGCGAGACCGACACGGTCGAGCGCCTCGCCGATGCGCCGGCGTGCGGTGCGTGAGTCGACGCTGCGGTCGGCGGCGTCAAGCCGGGCCAGGTTCGCCTGCCCGGACAGGTACGGATGGAACGCCGGGCCCTCGACGAGCGAGCCCACCCGGGGCAGCACGACAGCCGCCTTCTCGGGGAATTGCTGACCTAGCAACGTGTGCGTGCCGGACGTCGGGAAGATCAAGCCGAGCAGCATCCTGATCGTGGTGGTCTTGCCTGACCCGTTCGGGCCGAGGAACCCGTATACGGCGCCGTCGGGCACGCGCAGATCGAGATCGCCAACGGCTACCTGCCCGCCCCGGAACCGCTTGGTGAGCCCGGTTGAGGAGATCGCCGCCACCCCATCGTCCACTGTGGACGGTGGGACGGCGGCAGGTGCCTCGGCCAGGGTCACTTGTGGTGTTCGGCTGCTGATATCAGGACGTTCGGGTCGACCGCGCCGACGTAGAGGCGGCCGTCGTCGGACAGCAGTGCGGTAATCAGCTTGGACTCGAACATCCGTCCGCCACCACCGGCCCACTTGACGCGGGGCAGCGAATCGAGCATCGCCTTCTGCTCACCGCTCGCGTTCGACACGACGCCTGGCGTGTACGACTTGACGATCGTCGTCCACCCGCGCCCGATCGTGGAGATCTCCGGAAGGGTCGAGGTGCCGTGCGTCTTGCTGTGCGAGCTCTGCTTCACGATCGCGTTCGGGGGCGGGGTGAAGATGAAGTTGTCGTCGTCCGGGACGCTGAAGCTGATCTGGGTGAACGAGACGTCGAGCGCGGGTGACGAGCCGCCCCGCGGGTACACCTGCACGCCGAGCGGAACCTTCGTCTTGCCGTCTATCGCAATGCGTACCGAACCTACGCGCGAGCTCGCATCGCGCGGGGTGAGGACCAGTTCGTACGCCGCTCGGTCGGCCACTCGGCGTGCGGAGTCGGTGGCGACGACGGTCGTGGGATCGATCGCCTTGAGCGCCGCGGTTGCCGCCTCGCCTGGTGTGACCGGCGCAGCGGCCGGCGGGGTGTCGGGCTGCGAGGCCTCACTCGCCGGCAGCAGCGTATGGGTGGCCTGATGGGTCGAGCTGTCGTAGGACCAAAGGTCACGGCCGTTGTGGAAGATGTCGGTCTCGCTCATCGTGTCGAGAAGCGCGAACCGCTGTTTGCCGCCTCCGGCGTACCAGACACGGGCGGTGTGCGAGCCGCTCAGCAGGCCGAGCACGCCCGTGGACGACGCGACAGGCAGCGCCGGCAGGCCGAGCGCCGTCTTGCCGACAATCGTCCCGGACAGCCCTTTGACGTTGGCGCTTTCGACATCTGCGAGCAGTTGGGCGGCCGTACGTGGTGGCAGATTCGGGGTGGCTCCGGCGTTCAGCGCGCCGCTCGCCGCAATGGCGACGACACCGGCTACCCCGGTGGGAACGATCCAACGCAAAGCGTGGTGACGGAGGAAGATTGCGGTTGCACTCACATTTACGAGGATGCGCCGGAGGCACTGTGATGGGGCTGAGCGGTCCTGAACGGCGACGCACGGTAATGGCACCCTGACATCGCTGGGAAATCTCAGCGTCGCTGCTCTCGAAAGCGGCAGACTGCGTAAGACAGAACTGAGCATTGAGGAGAAATAGGTGCGGTTGCTGATCGTCGAGGACGAGGTTCGGCTGGCCTCCGCCCTGCAACGTGGGTTGATCGGCGAGGGATTCACCGTCGACGTCACACACACCGGGCCGGACGGGTTGCATGCCGCGCAGGAGAACAAGTACGACGCCGTGATCCTCGACATCATGCTGCCCGGGTTGTCCGGATACCGGATCATCGAGCGCCTTCGCGAGGCGAAGAACTGGGTGCCCATCCTCATGCTGACGGCCAAGGACGGCGAGTATGACGAGGCCGACGCCCTCGACCTCGGCGCCGACGACTACCTGACCAAGCCGTTCTCGTTCGTCGTGCTGCTCGCCCGGCTGCGGGCGTTGCTGCGGCGCGGGGTCACGCCCCGGCCGGCCGCGCTCACCGTCGGCGACCTCGTGCTCGATCCAGCGGCCCACACCGTTGCGCGATCGGGCCGAAACGTCGACCTGACACCGCGCGAGTTCGCCCTGCTCGAATATCTGATGCGCCGCTCGGGCGAGGCGGTGTCGAAGGCCGAGATCCTGCACCACGTGTGGGACGCCCACTACGAAGGCGACGCCAACGTGGTCGAGGTGTACGTGGGTTACCTGCGCCGAAAGATCGACACGCCCTTTCAGCGTCAGAGCGTGCAGACCGTTCGGGGCGCCGGTTACCGCCTCGCCACGGACTAGGGTGCGATGTTCTGGCCGCGGTTACGGTGGCTGTCGGACTGGTGGGGCGGGCGCTCACTGCGGGCCCGCATCACCATCGTCTCGAGCACGCTGTTCGCCATCGCGGTCGTGGCCGGCACGGTGCTGCTCATCGCCATCTTGCGGCTGTCGCTGATCAGATCGATCGACTCCTCGGCCAACAAGTCCGGCGAAGACCTCGCCGATCTGTTCAACAAGGGCAACCAGCCGAAGGTCATTCTGGCCGGCAGCAGTGGCGACTACGTGCAGGTCGTCGACGCCAATAACCGGGTGCTCGGCAACTCGCCGGGAGCCGATGCGGTCAAGTCGATGCTCAAGGTCGACCAACTCGCGCTCGCCCGGCAAGGTCACCAGCTCACCATCCCGGGCCAGTGGGCCGGCATCGACTCACAGCTTCGCGTCACTGGAGTGTCAGCCGGCGACGACACGATTCTGGTAGCGACGAGTCTGGCCCGCCTCGAGCAGAGCGTGCACATCCTGCGCGACGTCTCGCTGGTGGGCTGTCCGCTTGCGGTGCTGATCATGGCGCTAGCGACATACTGGATCGTCGGTCGCACGCTGCGCCCCGTGGCCGGACTCCGTCTCGGCGCCGAGGAAATCACCGCCGCCGGACTCGCCGATCAGCGCCTGCCGGTGTCTGACGCGCAAGACGAGGTGCAGCGCCTCGCCGTCACCCTCAACGCCATGCTCGACCGCATCGACGCGTCCACCAAGCGCCAACGGACATTCGTCGGCGATGCGGCGCACGAGCTTCGCTCGCCGCTGGCGTCGCTGCGGGTACAGCTCGAGGTGGCCGAGCGACTCGGCCCGTCCACCGACTGGCAGAGCGTCGTGCAGGACTCGCTGGTCGACGTGAACCGTCTCGAGCTCCTCGTCGACGACCTGCTCGCGACGGCCCGCCTGGACGAGGTCGGAGGTGCCCTGCGGCGGCGCGAGATGGTCGAACTGGACTGCCTCGTGACACGCACCGTAGAGGGCTACGCCCAGGCGCGCGTGCCCGTGACGGCATCGGTCGAGCCGGTCGTGGTCGACGGCGATCCCGACGGCATGCGCCGGGTGATCGTGAATCTGATCGACAATGCCGTGCGGTACGCCCGCACCGGCGTCCACGTATCGCTCGCCCCGAGCACGGGACGCGGCGGTCCGGCCGCCATACAACTCGACGTCGCCGACGACGGCCCGGGCATCCCTGCGCACGAACGCCAGCGCGTCTTCGACCGCTTCTACCGCGTCGGCGGCTCGCGCTCGCGCGAGTCAGGCGGAACCGGTCTGGGGCTGCCGATCGTGCGCGATCTGGTGCGCGCGCACGGCGGCACCGTTCGCCTCGCCGACAACAAGCCCGGCCTGCGGGCGATCGTCACCCTGCCGGTCGTGCACAGCCAGCCGCGCTGACCGGCCCCGGCGGGCCTCTGCGTTCGGTGACGCAGAGAGCCCGCCACGATCAGGCGCGCCGCCTCAACTGGTACAGGCGGGCGTCGTCGGAGCGGCCGGCGTCGTCGACCCCGGTGGTGCCGCCTGCGGTCCGAAGCCTCCGAACGTGAGGCTGGGAGGGGTCGTCGGCCCCCGCCCCGGCGGTGTCGTCGTGGGTGTGGTCGACGGGCTCGACGGCGTCATACTCCCGGGCGTGGTCGGTGTCGTGCAATCCGGAGTCGGCGCGACGTACTGGCCCACGGTCAGCGTGATCTGCTGATCCTTCGGGTACTTGCTGTTCGGCGTCGGGAACTGCGCGAGCACGATGCCCGCTTCCTTCTGGTCGTTCGTCTGCTGCTCGTTGATCCTCGGCGGTGCCGTCCAGCCGCCCGAGCTGAGGATCTGCTGCGCATCGCCGATCTTCTTGCCGACCAGATTCGGTACGCCGGTCTTGCCGTTCGACACCTGCAACGTGATCCTCTCGCCCTTGGCGACGGACTGGTAGGCGGGCGGCGTTTGATCGGTGACCTCTCCGACCGGCTTGTCGCTGTCGACGTCCTGACGCAGCGGATTGAGGCCCTTGGCCTTGAGCGCGTTTGCGGCTGCGGCGTACTGCATGCCGACGACGTAGGGCACTGACACGGTCGGCTTCTTGTACGTGCTGAACGTGATCGGGGTGTCTTTCGTCTGCTGCGAGCCGGCCGCCGGGCTCTGCGTGCAGACGCGCCTCTCGGCAACGGTCACCGTCTCACCGGCGCCGTCGGTGCACGGGTCGCTGGTGGCGCCGGGGTTGTTGTCGGGTTCGAAGCCCTTCTGCCGCAACAGGTCGTTGGCCGCGTTGACGGTCAGATTGACAAGAGACGGCACCGCGAACTTCTTCGGCTTGTCGGACTTGCCGAGAAATACGACCGCGTAGGCGCCCGCGCCGATCACCAGCAGCAGCGCGGCAACCACCGCCGTCCAGATCAGCGCGCGCTTGCGTTGCTGCCGGTCGTCCTCGTCGCCGTCGTCACCGTCACCGCACCCCGGCGGCAGCATCCCGCCCGCGGCGAATGGCGGCGGAGTACGCGGGATGAACTGGGTCTTCTCCGCATCGGTCATGACCGACTCGGCCTCGACCGGGCGATCGGCAAGCGCCCGCTGCAGATCGGCGCGCATCTCCGCCGCCGACTGGTAGCGGTTCAGCGGGTTCTTCGCCAGCGCCTTCATCACGATCGAGTCGAGCGAGCGAGGCACCTCGGGGCTGACCGACGACGGCACCGGCGCGTTCTCGCGCACGTGCTGGTAGGCCACGGCGACCGGCGAGTCGCCGTTGAATGGCGGGCTGCCCGTGACCAACTCGTAGAGCAGGCAGCCGGTGGAGTACACGTCAGAGCGCGCGTCGACGGGTTCGCCCCGTGCCTGCTCCGGCGACAGGTACTGGGCCGTGCCGATCACCGCGGCAGTCTGGGTCACGGCGGCGGCGTTGTTCGACAGCGCCCGGGCGATGCCGAAGTCCATGACCTTGACCGCGCCGGCCGGAGTGATCATGACGTTGGCCGGCTTGATGTCGCGGTGCACGATGCCGTTGCGGTGGCTGAAATCCAGCGCGCCGCACACCTCGGCGGTGATCTCCATCGCGCGATGAATCGGCAGGCGCCCCTCGGCCTTGAGCACGTCGCGCAGGGTGCGTCCCTCGACGTACTCCATGACGATGTAGGGCACCACGCTGTCGGCACCATTTGCGGTGAGGCTCGGGTCCTCGCCGGTGTCGTATACCGAGACGATGGCCGGATAGTTCAGGCCGGCTGCCGACTGCGCCTCACGGCGGAATCGCATCAGGAAGGCTGGGTCGTGCGCGAGGTCGGCGCGCAGGATCTTGATGGCAACCTCGCGGCCGAGGCGAACGTCGCGACCCCGATGGACCTCGGCCATCCCGCCGTAACCGATGAGCTCACCGAGCTCGTACCGGTTCCCCATCAAACGAGGGCTCGTCGTCATGACTCGACCTTGATCATCGAACGTCCTCACTCATCGTGCATCTTCGCCACTGTCATCGGCCCCTCATGTCGTCGAGGTATGCCTGCATCACCTTTTGCGCAACGGGCGCGGCCGCCAGCCCGCCTGCGCTCTCGTCACCGCGCACACCCGCGTTCTCCAGAACCACGGCCACCGCGATCGGGTGTGCCGGATCCTCGGCAAACCCGGTAAACCACGCATGCGGGGCGAGGTGGTGCCCGTGCGCGTCGTCGTTGTCAGCGGTACCAGTTTTGCCCCCGACCTTGACGTTCGGTATTTGGGCTGCGGTGCCTGTGCCCTTCTGCACGACGTTCACCATCATTGCCTTGAGCTGATCGTCGAGCGCCGGGTCGAGCACGTCGTTCAGTTTCGCCGGACTGGTGGTGTTGAGCACCGACAGATTCGGTGCCAGTTCCTGCTTCACCAGGAATGGCTTCATGAGCGTGCCGTCGTTCTCGACGGCAGCGGAGATCATCGCCGCCTGCAGCGGCGTCATCTGCACGTTGAACTGGCCGATCGAGCTCTGCCCGAGCTGCGAGCCGTCGTCGATCTGGCCCATTGTCGATCGGGACACGTCCAGGGGCACACTCATGTCCTGGCCGTCCATTCCGAACAGGGTCGCCTCGTCCTGCACGCGCTGCAGTCCGAGATTGATGCCAAGGTTCGCGAAAGCCGTATTGCACGAGACGGTCAGGGCCTCGATCAGGGTGCTGGTCTTGCCATTTCCGCAGGACTCGCCGTTGAAGTTGTGCATCGCGCCGCCCGCCGGCAACGGCAGCACGGTAGGCGCCGGGATCTGGTCGGTGATCTTCTTGCCGTCCTTGAGCGCCGCAGCGGACACGATCACCTTGAAGATCGAGCCCGGCGGGTAGCTCGCCTGGAATGCGCGATTGAGCATCGGCTGCGCTTTGTCGTCGTTGAGTCGCTTGTACGCGGCGCTGATCGAGTCGAGATTATGCGAGCTGAGCACGCTCGGGTCGTAGGACGGAGCGCTGGTTGCCGCGAGGATAGCGCCGGTCGTGGGATCGAGTGCGACCACCGCGCCGCGGCGTCCCCCGAGTGCGTTGAATGCGGCACGTTGCGCCGCCTTGTTGATGGTCAGCGCGACGCTGCCGCCCTTCGGCGTGCGGCCGGTGAGCAGGTCGGTGATGCGGGTGCCGAACAGGCGGCTGTCGCTGCCGGACAGCAGGCCGTCCTCGACCTCTTCCAGGCCGTTCTTGTCGTAGATGAGCGAGTACCACCCGGTGAGGCCGGCGTACGCAGGTCCCCCGGGGTACTTGCGCAGATACTTCAACTCATCCTTCGTCGGCACGGACTCGGCGATCGACGTGCCCTGCACGATGATCGACCCGCGCGGATTCGAGTACTCGTTGAGGATGACGCGGCGGTTGTTCTTGTTGTTGCGGTACGCGTCGCTCTTCACGACCTGGACGAAGTTCAGGTTGATCAGCAGGGCGGCCATCAGCACCCCGACCGCGATCGCGACCCGACGGATCTGGCGGTTCATGCGGGCACCGCCAAAAAGGAGGAGGACCTCGGGCATGGCTGCCGGCGGTGCTGCCGGCGCGGCGGGCGGCGGCGGGGGGCAGCGGGCCGGCGCGCGGAGTCCGACACCCGCACCAGTAGCGCGAGCAGTGCGTAGTTGGCCAGCAGGGACGAGCCGCCGTAGGACAGGAACGGCGTCGTGAGGCCGGTCTCGGGCAGCAGGCGGGTAACCCCGGCGACGACGACGAACAGTTGCAGGCCGATCGAGAAGGACAACCCGGTGGCCAGCAGCTTGCCGAACGTGTCGCGCACCGCGAGGGCTGCCGCGAAGCCGCGCGCGATGAACAGGATGTAGACGACCAGCAACGCGACGAGGCCGAACAACCCGATCTCCTCGCCGAATGAGGAGATGATGAAGTCGGTGGCCGGCAGCGGGACGATCTCGGGATGGCCGCCGCCGAGGCCCGTCCCGAACAGACCGCCGGTGCCGAGACCGAACAGCGACTGGCTCACCTGCAGCCCGATGCCGTCCGGGTAGTCGAAAACGTGCAGCCAGACCGTGACTCGGGTCTGCACGTTGGGAAACACTTGATAGGCGAGGTATGCGCCCCCGGCGAACAGCAGGATGCCGACGATGACCCAACTGACCCGCTCGGTGGCCACGTACAGCAGCACGATGAACAGACCGAAGAACATGAGCGATGAGCCCAGGTCGTGTCCGCGGACGAGCACGGCGATGCAGACCAGCCAGGCGACGAGCAGCGGACCGAAGTCACGCCCACGCGGCAGGTCAATGCCGAGAAAGCGCCGCCCAGCAAGGGAAAGCACGTCGCGTTTCGTCACCAGGTAGGCCGAGGCGAAGATCGTCAGCAGGATTTTCGCGAACTCGCCGGGCTGGATCGAGAACCCCGCGACGCGGATCCAGATGCGTGCACCGTTGACCTCGCTGAACCGGGCCGGAAGCACGGCCGGGAGGACCAGGAAGAACATGCCCGCCAAGGCCAGCGTGTACGCGTACCGGGCGAGCACGCGATGGTCGCGGATGAACCAGATGATGATCAGGAACAGCAACAGGCCAAGCGCCGTCCAGACGATCTGGGTTGGCGCCGCTGCTCCTGCGAACTTCGGCCCGGTGCCGTCGTCGGACTGCTGCTTGAGCCCCAGGTCTAGCCGGTGGATCATCACCAGCCCCAACCCGTTGAGCAGCACCACAATCGGCAGCAGCAGGGGATCGGCGTAGGGCGCGACTCGGCGGATCACCAGGTGAGCGATCACGCCCGCGGCCAGCGGGACCACGCTGTCGATGAGCAGGTGACTGTTGATGCTCCCGTCACGGGTGGCCTCGATGATTCCCTCGGCGGCCATCACGATGCCGATCGCGAACACGAGCAGCACCAACTCCGCGCCACGCCGGGTCGGCGGGTGCGGTTCGGTGACTGCGACGTTGTTCGTCACCGGCAACCTTCAGGCGGCGTGGTCGTGGCGGGGAACGGCGGCGGGGTCGAGGATGGCGCGCTCGGCATCACACTGGATGGTGTCAAGGTCGGGCGCGGTGTCGTGGTCAGGCGCGGTGTCGTGGTCAGGCGCGGGTGCGTGGTAGCGGCCGCGCGATGAGGCGTCGTCGCGTGCGCAGCGACACGAGCCGTTGTGCGCCGGGCGGCGGGGTGCTTCGATGCGTGCCGCTGGTCTGCTGGTCGTCGGCTTCTTCGTCGGCGACGTCGACGGAACGATCGCGGTGGCCCGGTCTGACGGTGTCGTGCTCGGTGTCGGTGTGGCGGCAGGGCACGGCGGCAGCAATTGGGTGAGCAGGTTGCCGACGATCCGCTCCGCGCCGGACTGGCTGTGCGCGGTGATGCCGGACTGGACCTGACTCTGCGCGACCGGCGTCAGATCGGCCATCTTGATCGGAGTGTTTCGGGAGAGCTTGTAGAACTTGAGCGGGCCGAACTCGGTGTTGACGCCGCGGAAGATCGCCACCTCGTCGCCCGACCGGCCGACGAAGTACTGGGTCTGCGTCCACGCGTAGAACCCGCCCGTGCCGCCGACGAGTATGGCCAGGACGGCGACGGTGAACACCAGCCGGCGCAGCCAGCGGCGCCGGCTGCGCGGCGGATCGACATGGCTCGGGTGGGGCGCGCGGGTCATCTGGGCGGCGCGCTCGGCCGGGCTCGAGGCGCCATCCGGTGCAGGTACGGCCGGCTCGGTCGGGTCGATGAATGCGCCGCCAATGACCGGCACGTCGTCGCCGAAACCGGTGTTGACGACGTCGGCGACGATGCAGGTGACGTTGTCCGGCCCCCCGCCGCGCAATGCCAGTTCGACGAGCCGGTCGGCGCATTCCTGCGGGTCGCCGTCGCTCAGGGTTTCGAGCAGGGTGGACGCGGTGACGACGTCGGTGAGCCCGTCCGTGCACAGCAGGTAACGATCGCCCGCACGCGCCTCGCGGATCGAGACGTCCGGGTCGACGTCGGTGCCCATGAGGGCCCGCAGGATTACCGACTTGCGCGGATGGTGGCTCGCCTCCTCGGCAGTGAGCCGGCCGGAATCGACCAGTGACTGGACGTAGGTGTCGTCGTGCGTGATCTGCGTCAGATGCTGGCCGCGCAGCATGTACGCCCGGGAGTCGCCGACGTGCACCAGGCCGACCTGTCCGCCGACGAACCGAAGCGCGGTCAGTGTGGTGCCCATGCCGTCGAGATCGCTGTTGGACGCGATCGACTCGGCGATGCGCGCGTTGGCGTCCTCGACTGCCCGGCGCAGTTCGGCCAGCAGGTCGGCGACGGGGCGGTCTTCGTCCAGGCCCTCCATCGCGGCGACGGCGATCTTGCTCGCCACCTCGCCCGCGGCGTGGCCGCCCATGCCGTCGGCGATGGCGAGCAGCCGGGGGCCCGCATATACGGAGTCCTCGTTGTTGCCACGTACCAGCCCGCGGTCGGAGCGGACCGCGTAGCGCAGGGCAAGAGTCATCGGGCGACCACGCTGAACTCGTGGCCGGGGGAAAGCGTCATGCGGTTGCCCCCGCGTGCGCGCCTAGCTGTGGGGCCTGCGTCATTGCAGCTCCATGACGGTCTTACCGATGCGGATGGGCACGCCGACCTCGAGCGGCGTCGGGCCGCCGAGCTTGTGCTGGCCCAGGTAGGTGCCGTTCGTGGAACCGAGGTCCTCGACGAACCAGACGCCCTCCTGCTGGCTGATTCGGGCGTGCCGGGTGCTGGCGTAGTCGTCGGTCAGCACGAGTGTGGAGTCGTCGGCGCGCCCGATCAGCACCGGCGCGCCGGTGAGCCCGATGCGCGTTCCGGCCAACCCGCCCGCGGTGACGACCAGGACCGACGCGCGGCGCGGCCCAGGAGGCGGCGGCGCGCTGCGTCCGCGGCGCCGCGCCGGTGGCGGCATGGCGACGCGCGGTTGCCCGCTGACGCGCAGGTCCGCACGGACGACGCGCACGGCGGCGAGGACGAACAGCCACAGGAGCGCGAGAAACCCGAACCGCATCAGCTGGATGGCCAGCGGTGAGTTCACGAGCGTCTCCGCCGCCGGGCAGTCAGCTCGTGAGTGGTCACGTGCACGTGCCCACTGCTCATCCGTGCTCCTGATGGAAGACCAGCCGCGTGTGCCCGACGCGGACGACGTCGCCGTGCCGCAGCAGTTGGCTCTTGATGTCGTGCCCGTTCACGTTGGTGCCGTTCGTCGAGCCCAGGTCGTAGGCGGTCGCGAAGTTGCCGTCGAACTGGACGTCGACGTGCCGCCGGGAGACGCCCTGGTCGAGCAACTGCAGGTCCGCCTCGCTGCCCCGGCCGATGAGATTGCTGCCGTTGCGCAGTTCGAAGCGCTGATTGGAGCCGTCGACGACCAGGACGCCACGGATGCCGGGCGGGGCCTGCGGCGGCGCGAAATGCTCGGTCGGCTGGACCGGGGGCGGTGGGGCAACCGGCGCTCCCTGCGGCGTATACGGCGCGGCCGGCATGTACGGCCCGGACGGTAGCGGGGGATGCTGGATCGGCTGGGCGCCGATCGGGTAGGACGGCGGCGGTGGCGGCAACGAGGGCGCCGGCGGCGGCATCGCCGAGGTCGGGCCGCCCAGGTACGGGTCGGACTCGTGGGAGGGCATGCCGTGGTCGAAGCCCGGCACGTACTGCTGCGGAGGCGCGCTGCCGAACGGATTCTGGTAGTCGCCGGGGGCTGCCCGGGCACCGACGGCAACGACAGCGAGTCGTACGGGCGCCGACGCGGCGCGGCGTTGGATTCCATGCGCGACGCAACGCCGAAGACACCGGTGTGCAACGCGTCGTCGCGCGCCAGGTAGACCTCGATGTCGCCGGCCGTTCGCCACCCGTTCTCGTCCAGATGCTCTTGGACGAGTTCGGCCAGCGAGTTGGTCAGCTGCACCTCCCACGGCATGAGGCGCTCGTGGTCTGACGCGGCGAGCGTGACGCGGTACCGGTTCGGCGCGAGAACCTCGCCGCTCGGCATCACGTTGCGCTTGTCGGTGGCCTCACGCTGCAGTGCCGATCCGATCTCGACCGGCTCGACCTGTCCCTTGAAGACGCGAGCGAAGGCCGTGCCCACTACGTTCTCGAGACGGCGCTCAAAGCGCTGCGCCAAGCTCATGTCCGTCCTCGCTTCGTTGCCCGCTGCGCCTGGGTGCCGTACGTGTCGAGCCTGGTCGCTCGGCCGCTGCGCTGGCCCATCGCAGCCCTCCTGCTAATGGTGTCGTGGCCCGCGGAACGGGCCTTGTCGGCGGTACGCGGAGCCCGCCACGGCACGACAACACGCCGCGGTCGCTCCGCGCGTTCGAATGATGGTACTTGCGTGCGCCCTGGGTGGACCTGCGCCCACCAGACGAGGCACCTGTGCGTGCTAGCCTTGCGCACTGCAGCGGCTGGTGCGCGGCGGAATTTCCCGCCGCTACGGGCAAGTGGCGGAATGGCAGACGCGCACGGTTCAGGTCCGTGTGTCCGTAAGGACGTGGGGGTTCAACTCCCCCCTTGCCCACCCTTCGAGGCCCCAGAAGACTGGGGCCTTTAGTGATTGCTCCGCACGGCATGTCCCACCCGAGCCTCTATGAAGGCGCCTCCGACACCGTCGATCGGCAGAGGGGGGAGGCCTGCCGCGAGGTCGACGGGTCGCTTCATGAGCCCTGGCTCGAGACCGAGGCGCCGCCACCAGCGCGCGACCTCGGCGTCGAGCCGCGCTACCTCAGAGTGCGAGGCTTCGACCGCGGCACGCAGCGCTGCCGACGTTCCGACGTCGGGGTGCCGTCCGAGACGCAGGTGTCGTCGGCTGAGATCGTGAATGGGTAGTTGGACACGGCGCTCCTCGCCTCCTGGCGTTCGGTCATCCGGGGATCTTTGTCCCGGGCGGCGGCGGGTGTGCAATCAAGCCTCGGCTGGGGCGATCGGTCGCGTTCCTAGCACCGCATCGAGCTGTGGTTCGACGAGAAGCCCGGTGCCCCCGGAGAACAGCAGATGATGCGAGCTCATCTCCCGAAGCCGTCGCGCGGCGACTCCCGACGCCGACGGGTTCACTCGAGGCAACGGACTTCGTGCTCCGCAGGTCAAGACCCGTCGGGTGGCCACTATCGCTACTTCCGTTTAGTCTCTGTTGGGTTTGCGGGCCATCTGGTCGTGTTTGGGAGGGGTGGAGTGGCCGCGGGAGGACAGATCGGTGAGCCGGTACCGACGCGCGATCAGGCGCTGGCAGAACAGCGGCGCAAGCAGGTAAGTGAAGCCGCTCGGATCTGGTCGGGCCAGCTGATCGATCTTGGTGGGCGTAACCAGTTGTTGTATTACCGCGATCTCAAGGTCGGCACGCTGGATCTGGGCGATGCTTCGCCGGCCGCGCTGGATGCGCTCATGGACGGGCGCACAGTCACGCTGTCCCGCTTGTTCGACGAGGACGATCTGTCGGATCGCCGCAAGCGTGCTCGGGCCATCCGTAACAAGACCCGCGAGGCGCTGGAAGAGCGGGGGATAGCGACGTGCTTTGTCGCGATCGGGATGGCGACGTGGACGAACTCGATTGGCACGGCGACTCCGGCTGCTCCGGTGCTGCTCCGTGAGGCGGCGATCGCCGCCGTGGGCGCGGCTGAGGACGACTTCGAGTTGGCGCTCACGGGGGAGACCGAGGTTAACCCGACCTTGCGACACTTCCTCCAGGAGGAGTTCCGGGTCGGCTTGCCGGAGGATCTCGAGGACCTGATCTTGCCGGGCCAATTCGATCCGGAGCCGCTGTTCGACCGCATTCGGAAGGAGGCCTCGGCGGTTGCCGGTTTCGGAATCCGACCCAGGACGGTTCTGGGTACTTTCTCCTACGCCAAACTGCCGATGGTCAATGACCTCAACGCCAACCTCGATGCACTGATCACGCATGACGTTGTGGCGGCGATCGCCGGCCATCGTCCGGCTCAGGTCGCGTTGTCGTCGGCCGGGAACGAGGTCGACCTCACCGATCCTGACCGTCGGCCGCCGATCGACGAGTTTCTCGTGTTGGACGCGGACTCGTCGCAGAGCTACGCGATCAATGCAGCGGTCGCGGGCCAGTCCGTGGTTGTGTCCGGGCCGCCCGGTACCGGAAAGAGCCAGACGATCACGAACCTCATCGCCAGCCTGGTGGCGCGGGGGCAGAGCGTCCTGTTCGTTGCCGAGAAGCGCGCCGCGATCGATGCGGTCCTCCATCGGCTCGAGCGTGTCGGGTTGGCGGACCTGGTGCTCGACCTGCACGACGGCGCCGGTTCCCGGCGGACGCTCGCAGAGAATCTGGCGGCCGGGCTACGGGCCGCCGCGACCGTGGCCCGCCCGGATGCAAGCGTGCTGCACGAGCGGCTCGTCACCCGCCGTGATTCGCTCAATGCGCACGCGGGCGCAATGCACGCGAAGCGATCGCCCTGGGAGACCAGCGTCTTCGACGCACAGAGCGCCCTGATCGGTCTTCGCGAGCAGCACGGAGCAGCTGCCGAGACGGCGGTCCGGGTACGCGGTGGCGTTCTCGCCGCACTCGACGCGGCCGCGATGCGGCACCTCCGCAACAGCCTGTACGAATTCGCGAGCCTAGGCGGGCTCACCCTGACCCGGACTGAGAGCCTGTGGGCCGACGCGCACATCGTCTCGGCAGACCAAGCCGAGACCGCGCTTCATGCGGCGACCCAGCTCGGGTCGCGGACGGTGCCCGAAACGCGCCGCGCCCTCGAGGACGTGTTGCGGCAGACCGGGCTGCGCGCGCCGCGCACGCTCGATGACTGGACCGGCGCACTGGGCCTGCTCGACCGGGTCGCCTCGGTGCTGGCCCGGGTGCGAGGCGACGTATTCACCGCAGACCTTCCACAGCTCGTCGCCGGCTGCGCGACCCGCGGCTGGCGCAAACAACACCGCGACTGGCCGGGCGCCTCGGCGGGCTGGTTGACCCGCCGCGGCTGGCGCAAACAGGCGAGATCGCTGTGGATGTCACCAGAGAAACCGTCCAAGCAGAACCTGTCCACGGCGATGACCGACGCGCACGACGTAGCCTCACAGTGGCCCGTGTACGCGACCGACGTAGGGACGCCCCGCCTGCCGCAATCGTTGACCGATGCCCACGGGCGATTCGATCAGCTGACCCGCGAGCTGGCGGCGCTTGGCGCCTACCTGTCCGGAACCGACTTCGGCGCAGTTCTGACAACAGACCTCGAGCCGACCCTGTCGGCGCTCGCGCGTGACGAGCGAACGCTACGCAAGATGCCGCGGATCAACGAGCTTGCCGCAACCTTCCACCGGGCCGGGCTGGACGAGTTGATCGCGGACATGCGTACCCGCCGCCTCGATCCCACGCTGGCAACCGCCACGTTGGATGCCTGCTGGTACGCCTCGATCCTCGACCAGGCCGGCTTCGACGATCAGGTCATCGCCACCTTCGACGGGCCGCTGTATCACAGCTACGCGACCACGTTCCGGGACGCGGATACCAAGCACATCGAGACCACCACGGCCCGAGTACGCCGGGCCGCGGCGGAGCGGCTGGTGCGCCAGCGCGATGAGTACGACGACCAAAGCGCCCTGGTCCAGGCCCAGGCAACACGCAAGCGCGGACACCTCCCCCTACGGCAGCTGTTCTCCGCGGCACCCGACGTGATGACGGCACTTAAACCGTGCTGGGCGATGAGCCCGCTGGTCGTGAGCCAACTGCTACCCGGTGACCGGCCGTACTTCGACGTCGTCATCTTCGACGAGGCCAGCCAGATCGTGCCCGCCGACGCCATCCCGGCCATCCTGCGAGCACGCCGGGTCGTGGTCGCCGGCGACCGCAACCAGCTACCGCCCACGAGCTTCTTCTCCGTTGCCAGCGACGGCGACAGCGATGTCGAACAGGCCGTGAACGACGACGGCAGCATCAACCTCGCACTGACCACCGGCTACGAGTCGATCCTCGACGTACTGACCGCGGGCCTGGGCGATGGGCGGAGCCGGTCACTGACCTGGCACTACCGCAGCCACGACGAACGATTGATCGCCTTCTCCAACGGCTGGGTCTATGACAACTCTCTGACTACATTCCCCGGGGTGGCCGGCGGGCAGTGCCTGTCGCACGTCCTCGTGTCATTCAGCAGCCAAGCGCCGCCGGCCAGGAAGACAGCGTCACCGCTGAGGTCGACCAGGTCGTTACGCTCATCCTCGAGCACGCCGAGACCCGCCCGGAGGAGTCACTGGGCGTGATCACTATGGGCATCAAGCACGCCGACCGCATCGACGCCGCGGCTACGAGAACGCCTGCGCGAGCGGCCGGCGCTGCATCGCCTTCTTCGACGAGTCGCCGACGAGAAGTTCTTCGTCAAGAACCTTGAACGGGTACAGGGCGACGAACGCGACGCGATCATCCTGTCCGTCGGGTACGGCAAGAGCCCGGACGGACGCCTGCTCTACCGGTTCGGCCCGCTGCTACAGGACGGGCGGCACCGTCGCCTCAACGTGGCGATCACCCGGGCGCGAAGCCGGATGACGCTGGTAGCTCGTTCAGCCACCACGACATGGACCCGAACCGCTCCAACGCAGCCGGCGTGGAGATGCTGCGCGCCTACCTGCAGTACGCGGCATCCGGCGGAGAACACCTTGGCGACGTCGCGATGGCCAAGCCAGCCCTCAATCCGTTCGAGATCTCCGTCCGGGACCGGCTCCTCGCGGCAGGCATCCCCCTTGTCGCGCAGTACGGCGTCGCCGGCTACTGGATCGACTTCGCCGCAGCGCACCCCACCCAGCCAGGCAAGATGGTGCTCGCCATCGAGGCAGACGGCGCCGCCTACCACTCGTCTCCGACCGCCCGCGACCGCGACCGACTCCGCCAAGAACAACTCGAACGCCTCGGCTGGTCCTTCCACCGCATCTGGTCAACCGACTGGTTCACCGACGCCGACACCTGCGTCGCGAGAGCCCGACTGGCCTACGACCAAGCCGTCGCCGCAGCCGACGCAGCCGCGAACGGTTGGACCACCATCCCCCAGCGATCCCGAACTCCCCAGGCAGATTCTGCAATCGACGCCGCAATGCGAACCGCGACACGCATGGCACCGCGACCGTCCGTACCGGCCGGGTTGCCGATCACGTCCTACACCGAGGCAGAACTCGACGACATCCTGCGCTGGATCGAATCCGACACACTACTTCGCACCGAGGACGAACTATTCGAGGCGTTCATGCGCGAACTCGGGTTCCAGCGCCGCGGCACACGCATACGCGCCGCATTCGACAGGGCGCTTGCACGAACGAAGAGAACGCGCGGCGCTCAGCGCTGACCCAGCCGCGGCCGCGACATCTCGGCAGTCGCCCTAAGCCCAGTCCGGCGTATCGGTGCGGTGCGCGAACGCTGGGGACCGCGTCGCTGACCGGCCATCGCATTGGCCACACGCAAATCGCAGGACCTAGAAAGGTCCTCGGCGATCGCCGGTTACTCAGCCGCGGGAGGGCGGCAGGTTGCACATGGTGTATACAGCGAACGCCTGGGCGGTCTCGAACAGCCGATGGGTTTCACGATCACGGCGAGGTCGCGCGCATCCGGCTCATGGAGTCCCGTGAAGCGGGCGAAGTCAGATCGTGCTGGGTTCACCAGCGGCGAGGTGGCGCTCGATGTTCGCTCCGGCTGACTCCGTGCCCGAGCCTGATGCGGTGACGGAACTGGAGGGTGGGGCGGCATCGGTGCTGCGTGAAACTCGGCTACGCGGTCTCGCGCCGCGCGCCTCGTTCGCCCAGCGCGCCCTGCTCCCACTCCCCGTGTGGCGCAGTGGCTAGCCTCCGAATCGGCGGGTCACCCATTGTTCGGCGGCGCTCATGCAGGCGTAGGCGAGGACCGACACGGCGACGATGAGTACAGCGGCCGACCAGAGGGTGTCGAAGGCCGAGTTGCTGTAGGACACGACGAGCAAGCTGCCGAGACCCTTGCCGGTGGCCAGCCACTCGGCGAGCGTCGCGCCGCCGAGCGCGGCCGGGATGGCAATGCGCGCGGAGGCGAATAGCGCGGGCAGCGCGTAGAAGAGTCGCACCCGTGCCATGACGGCCCATCGGGTGCCGCCGAGGGAGGTCACAAGGTCGCACGCTTGTTTCGGCGCGGCGCGCAGGCCGATCGTGACGTTGACCAGCGTGGGGAAGAAGACGACGAGGCCGACGACGACGGTGACGCCGACGCGTCCTCTACCGAAGATGAGCGCCACTAGCGGGGTCATCGCCACGATCGGCACCGAGCGAAGCACGATAGCGATCGGCAGGATGGCCTGGTGGATCAAGGGGAGGCTGACCATCACGACTGCTGCGGCCACCGCGGCGGCGGTGCCGATGAAGAAGCCGATCAGCGCGTCGTTGACGGTGATGCCGAGCCCGGAGAAGAGTTCGGAACGGTTGTTTGCGGCGTTTGGCGCGGTCAACATGTAGCGCCAGACATCCAGCGGGGTCTTTGCGAAGAATGAGTTGAGGTGGAAGAGGCGCAGCAGCGCGTACCAGAGCAGCACGATGGTGGCGATCGACAGGGTGAAGAAGACGGCGCCGCTCAGGATTCGGCTGCGCAGTCCTGCCGCGCGAGGGGTTCGGGCCGCGCCGATCGCGTTGGCGGACAGCGCGTTGTGCGATTCGGGGGTGAGCAGGCGGGCGATCAGTGACACCGCACCGTAGGCGAACCCGGCAAGCGCCGAGATGACCAGTGCGATTCCCCAGGTTCGGCTGACCTCGAAGGAGGATTGGGCTTGGACGAGTGCCACGCCGAGACCCTCGTTCGCGCCGAGGTATTCCCCGATGATGGCGCCGAGCACGGCGGCGGGGGCGGCGATACGGAGGCCACCGAACAGGCTCGGCAGGGCTGCGCGCACTCGTACGTAGCGAAGCTGGGCAAGGGATTGACCGCCGCTGGCTCGGATGACGTCGAGGGTTGCCGGCTGGGCGGAACGCAGTCCGAGAACGGCCGCGACCAGGGTGGTGAAGAAGACCGAGAGCGCGGCCAGGGCCTCTTTGGGCTGGTCGTTGGACAGGACGACGACGAGGATGGGAGCCACCGCGACGAGCGGCACGCAGTAGCTGGCGATGGCCAGTTGCAGCAGGACGCGTTCGATTGCGGGCATCTGCACGAAGAGCACGGCGAGCGCGATGGCGGCCAGGTTGCCCCACATGAAGCCGATCGTGGCTTCTTTGACGGTGACAGCGATATTGGTCGGATAGACGTCGCGGTCTGACCAGACGGCGTTCCACACTGCCCAGGGCGTCGGGATCACATGCTCGGTGGCGAAGATCGCGGCGCAAACGATCCAGATCCCGATCACCAGCGCCACGCCGGTGAGGGCAGCGAGTGCCTGCCGGCCGTGGTCCCCAAAGCCGGTGACGGATCGCAGCACGCTCACTGCGGCTTGTGCTGCGCGAACAGGAGCCCCGCAAGACGGTCGCACAACTGGTGGAACTCCGGGCTGCGCAGCGCCTCGGGCCGCCGGGGACGGGGCAGGTCCACGGCCACGTCGGTCAGGATTCGGCCGGGCTGGGTGGTCATCACGATGACGCGGTCGGCGAGGAACACGGCTTCCGGGATGGAGTGCGTGACCAGCAGGGTCGTCGTGGCGCGTTCGAGCCAGATGCGTTGCAGCTCGATGTTGAGCCGCTGCCGGGTCATGTCGTCCAGAGCGCCGAACGGTTCGTCGAGCAGCAGGATGTCCGGCTCGATGGCCAAGGTCCGGGCGATCGCTACCCGTTGCCGCATGCCGCCGGACAGCTGTGCTGGCCGAGCGCGTTCGAAGCCGGACAACCCGACGAGTTCGACGAGTGCCTCGAGCGCGGCGCGGTCTACGCGTCGCCCGGCGACCTGGAAGGGCAGCGCGATGTTGGCAGTCACTGACCGCCATGGCAGCAGGGCAGGGTCCTGGAACGCGACTCCGATCCGATGCTCGCGACACATCTGCTCGGGAGTGCGGCCGAGCAGTGAGACCGCTCCTTCGCTGGGGGTGTCCAGGCCCGCGAACATGCGCAGCAGTGTCGACTTGCCGCATCCGGACGGGCCGATTAGCGCGGTGAACTCGCCCGCGTCAGTGCGCAGGTCGATGTCGGAAAGCGCGGTGAGGGACTGGCGCCGTAGCCGGAAGGTCTTGGCCACGGCCTCGGCGCGCAGCCCGACGCCGGCTTCCACCTGGTGGCTGGCCTTACGGCGACCGGTTGCGAGAGTGCTCATGTGAGGGATCCGTCGTCCAAGGCGGCGAGCAGCCGGCGCCGGTAGGTCTCGTCGCGGTCAACGACCTCCTGCTCGACCTGTGCACCCTCTTCGAGGAAGTGCCGTAACCCCCGTCCCAGCGCCTGGCCCCGCGCGGTGTGCATGTCCAAGGCGACGTCGGGTATCTCGGGGCGCGTGCCGTCGCGCTCGACGGTAAGCGTCACCCAGTTGGCCAGTTCATCGGTCATCCGGTCCTTCGGGGCGCCGACGAGACAGCGCACCGCGTGCAGGGCGAACAGGAACCGATCCCCGCGGTTCCGGTCGATGCGGCGGTGCATGCGATACAGCGCGTCGACGATCACCGGTTCGAGGTACGAGCCGGAGCAGGCGTCTTCGACCGAGATGACCTGCAGTCGCTGCCAGAGGTACTCCTCGAGCTCGGGGCTGGTCTGGTACATCTCGTAGGCGAGCAACGCGGCGTTCTCCAACGCGGCCCGTCGGATCGACTTTTGCAGCGCGGAGATCACTTCGTCCGCGGGCAGTCCGTGCGCCGTGCATACGTCGACCCACGGATCGGCGGCGTCCATCCCGGCAGTCTCTCCCGTCACTGTGCGGTCGCTTCCTCGATCAGGCTGGTATCGAACAGTTCCTTGGCAGTGATGTTGATGCCGACGGACTGCATGGTGGCGATGTTCGCGTCGATGCCGGCTTGGCTCATGGTCAACAGCCCGTTCTTGCGTGTTTCCGGGGTTTGGATCAGCGGGATGAACGAGTTGGCTGTGAGCAGCTGGTCGCGCTTGTTGAGTTTCAGGCTCTTGCCGTACTTGTTGACGATCAGGTCGGCTGCCTTATCCGGGTTGGCGATGGCGTCTTGCCAACCGTGGATGCTGCCGCGCAGCAGGTTCACCACCGCCGCTCGCCGGGCGCTGTCGGCCAGGGTCGACTCGGTGACCAGGTAGGTGTCCGCCCAGATCGCGTAGTCGTAGTCGGCGAGCAGGAAGGTCACCGTCGCGATCCCCTGGTCCTTGAGCTGGATCGGCTGGGTGGTGAGGAAGGAAAAGAACGCGTCGACCTGCCCGTTCACCAGCGGAGACGGGTCGTACTGGACAGGCACGTAGGTCACCGACTTGGAGTCGATGTGGTTGGCCTTGAGGAACGCATCGAAGATCGCCGTGCCGGACTGTTGGATGCCGAGTTTCTTGCCGACCAGATCCTGCGGGGTGCGGATCGGTTTGTTGGCCAGCGACATGATCGCGGTTGGATTCTTCTGTAGCGTGACGGCGACGATCTTCAGCTTGGCGCCGGCGAGCCGGGCTCGGGCAATCGTGTCGGCGGAGTCCAGGCCGACCGGCGCTTTCCCGCTGACCACGATCGGATCCACCGACACCGCGGGTCCGCCGGGGACAACGTTCACGTCCAGGTGGTTCGCGGCGTAGTAGCCCGCGTTCAGCGCGGTGTACACCCCCATATTCTCGACATTGGCCAGCCAGCCCAGCTGGAAGGTCAGACGCTGCCCTGACGAGTTGCTCCCGCGTGAAGGAGAGCTCGACGAACAACCCGCCAAGAACGGTGCGGTCGCTGCCAGGCCGGCGCCGCCGGCCAGGACCGCGCCGTTGCGCAGAAAACTACGACGCGACATGAGCTCGTTTATGACTGCCTCCTGATGTCTGCCTGTCCGGAACGCGTGGTCGATGTCGATGGCGCGGCGGTCGATTCACGCACGATCAGCCGAGTCGCCAGCACGATCCGGCTCGGCTCGGCGGATCGCTTCCCGCGCAAGCGCTGCACGAGCAGACGCATCGCGAGCACGCCCTGCTCCTCCATTGGCCGGTGCACCACGGTCAGCGCCGGCGACAGCAGCGGGGCGAGTTCGTGGTCGTCGAAACCCACCAGTGACAACTGGGCCGGGACGCTGATCGCCATGTCGCGCAGCGCCCGCAACGCGCCGAAGGTCATCAGGTTGTTGGTCGCGAAGACCGCAGTCGGCGGCTCGGGTAACGCCAGCAGCCGCAGCATGGCCTGATACCCGCCGTCCTCGCGGAAACCGCCGCCGACCACCAGCTCATCAGCGAGCGCGGCGTTCCAGCTCTCAAGGGCGGCCGCGAAACCCTGCGCCCTCTCCCGACCCGGGGTCGAATCGGGAGCGCCGGTGATCATCGCAATGCGCCGGTGCCCGAGGCCGACCAGATGTTCGGCCGCTTCCCGCGCGCCCCCGAGGTTGTCAACTACGACCGTGTCGCACTGACCGGCAGGCAACGCCTCGCGGTCTAGGAACACCACCGGGATGCCCGCCTCGCCGAGCCGCTTGTGACCGGTCGCGTCCTCCGCGGCCGGTGCCAGGATGACGCCGTCGACCCGTCCGGGAAGGTCCAGAATGATCTGCGACTCGAGTTCGCTGCTCTCGTCGGTGTTGTAGAGCACCATCGTGTAGCCGGCCTGGCGCGAGATCGACTCGGCGCCCTTCACCACCGCGGCGAAGAACGGGTTCGTGACATCCGGGACCACCAACGCCAGGTGCGAGGTCCGCCCGGACTTCAAGCTCCGGGCAACATGGCTAGGACGAAATCGGAGCTCCTCGATCGCCTGCCGGATCGCGCGCTCGGTCCGAACCGGTTTGCCCACCAGGTAGCGGGACACCGTTGCCGGTGACACGCCAGCCTGCCGCGCCACGTCCGCGATCGTCGAAATCGCGCCCACTACCTGATCCCTTTGTCGGCTGGCTTACGTTGTAAGAACGATTGCAGAAATCGTAGAGTCCTAGTCCTGCTCTGGTCAACGGACCAGGGCGGATGGACGGCCTCAGGGAGCAAAGACCCAATGGAATCGGCACTTGGTGCGCCCAGGATCGCGGTCGTGGGCAGCCTGATGACCGACATGATCAGCTACCTGCCCAGGCTGCCGTCCGCCGGCGAGACAGTGATCGGCGGGTCCTTCGAACTCGGCTTCGGCGGCAAGGGCGCTAACCAGGCCGTCGCCGCCCGACGATTCGGAGCTGACGTGGCGATGATCGGCTGCCTTGGCCGTGACGTCTTCGGCGACCTCACCCTCGACCACCTCACCGATGAAGGCATCGACGTGAGTGGCATGCAGCGCAGCGACCGTGCCACAAGCGGCGTCGCACCCATCTGGGTTGAACCCGGCGGCACCAACCGAATCGCCTGTGTCGCCGGCGCGAACGACGAGATCGATCCCGGCGCGGCAGCGGCGGCAATCGAGCGCCTCAAGCCGGGCCTCGTGATCGGCCAGTTCGAGATCCCCCAGCCGGTAACCCTCGCCGCGTTTCGGGCGGCCCGGCAGGTCGGCGCGACGACGATCCTCAATCCCGCACCCGCGGCCGACGTCGACCCGGACCTGCTCGCAGTCACCGACTGGCTGATTCCGAATGAGTCCGAGTTCGCGCACCTGGCGCGGCTCGATGGCATTACCGGTCCGAACGACATAACACTGACAGCCGCAGCCTCGCGAATGACCGCGAGGCTCCTCGTGACGCTGGGCCAAGCCGGAGCGGCGCTGAGCCGCCAGAACGGCAGCATCTGCCGCGTCCCAGCGCCAAGCGTGCGCGCAATCGACACGACCGGCGCCGGCGACGCGTTCATCGGCGCCTTTGCTGTCGGCCTAGCCGCAGGGTTGTCGCCCGAGGGCGCCATGAACCTGGCGATCAGCACCGCGTCGGACACCGTCACCCGGCGCGGAACCCAGCTATCACTGCTCGGGCCGGAGCAATACAGTCGCCTATTGCAGGCGTACAGAAACGATCTCGGCGGACGCGGTGGTCACGCTCGGTGAGCCAGGGGTCTTGACGCGCGCAGTCTTCCCCCGTGGGAGCGGCGGGAACGCCGAATCGGCGATACCGCTGCGAATCCGAGCGCGGCAGGACTAGCCGACCCGCACCGCTTCCATATGGGCATCGTCTCAGTTGTCGGAGGTGACATCTCACGAATGTCTCGCGGCCGCTTGCCGGCGAGACCGACCGTCCACCGGTCGCCGGTCGGTCGTGCGTGTTGTTCGGTCCGCGCCCCCATGCGTGCTGGGCCTGCCGCAATCCGTCCGGGCGCGCGTCCCTCGCCATCGTTCTGTGCGCTCGGTGCGAGAGCAGAGACCTGTGCAGATGAATAGTTGTGTGAGCGGAACGTTGCCTCGCGCGGCCGGGGGGGCAGGTGCGCTTAGATGAGCGAGAGAGACTTGCAGTAAGCGGAGTGGTCGAATACCCGTTTGGTGACATCAACGTTCTTGATCTTCTTCAGCCTCGTCGCCATGCCGGAGTAGCCCGCCGCTGGGCTGCCCGCCTGCGCCAGCGAGTAGAAGAACCTGAGGACCTTGTCCTCGCGGGAGTGGTAGTTGCAGGCGAGACCTTGCACGGCCGCGTTGAGCCGCCCCCAGTCGCCGTTGGCGCCCGCCGCCGCGCCCAGGAGGTGGACATCCCGCACCTTGGGCGCCGAGTTCTTGGTGGCGAGGGCCTCTGCGGCGCAGATCATGGCGCGTGCCCCGAGGCTGTGGCCTGCCAGCACCACCTCGCCCATGTCAGTGCGCGCAATCAGGTCCGAGACGATCGCACCAGTCTTGTTGGCACGTTCCCGTGCTCTCCACCAGGGGTTCCTGATGAGATCGACGAAGATCAGCGCCCCGCCAATTGGGCTTGCCTTCTTGGCCGCGTGCTTGCTGGCCTTCAGGGCCGCCATCTTGACAGCTCTGGCCGCCGCCGCCTTGCCGAGGTTGCCGCCAACTACTGCGGCCAGGTCCTTCAACTCCTCAGCGCCCCAGTGCACCCGGTAGACAGGTGATTCGGGGTACTTCTCGGTGATGATCCGCTCCCAGTCTCCCCATCCCTGCTTGCCTTCCGTGAGGAAGCCGGAGCAAACGACCACCGGCACGTCGGTGCCGTCCTTTAGCTTCTCGATCGCGAAAGACTCGTCCTGTCGCACGTAGGCACTGGTCAGCCTGGCCCCGAGCACGCCGCCCAAGCTGCCTCCGACGGCCGCGACAACAGCGGTGCCGCCGGCCATACCGAGCCCCCCGGCCGCGACCGAGCCGCCTCCGAGAAGGGCCAAGCCGTAGCTCGTCGCGGCCGCGCCGGTGTACCCGCCGACGGTCGTTCCGATGAATCCTCCGATGAGGGGGGCGGCCATAAAGCCGAGGCCGGTCATCGCTCCGGCGGCGACGAGGGCGGTTCCTGCCGTCTTCGTGGTCTTGGCGAGATTCTTCCTCTGGAACTTCAGCAGGTCTGCGAATTCGGAGAGGTCGCCGATTCGGTCCGACCCATGTTCGAAGCTCGGGATGTCATGACGGTGCTCGGCGCAGTACCGAGGAATCCTGACCACGCCGAACCCGCGTGTGGCCATGTTCCCGCAGCGAGGGGCCACGCAGGGAAGGGTCGCTGCGCCACAGCCTTGGCAGAGGTACGTCGGCATCGAGTAGGCGGCTTCGACCTTCCGATGCCTCACGTGTTCGTAGCAGGCGGAGCACCACTCCTTGCGTGCCTCGGGTCCGACCTTGTCGACGAGGTCTGCCACGTTCCGCGCCAAGTCGGCGTGGGAACGCGCCCGCTTCTCGAGCTCTTTCTTCAGCTTCTGATCGCGCGTCAGCCGCCGCTCCTTCTCCGCACAGGCGAAGGCCCAGAGATTGACGGTGACAACCCGGTTGTCCATGAGCTGCTTGGCTCCGGTGAACTCGGGACGCGATTGGTCGAGGTCACCCTGCGCTTCGAGTTCCCAGCCCGTCCCCGTTCGCAGGGTGACGCGCATTCCACGCCGACCTACGGGGGAGAAATCGATCAAGGACTCTGGCACGAAGGCAATGATGCCCGATGGCACGCCCTTGTCGTGACCTCCAGTGCCCGCTCATCCCGCCAACACCGAGCTGAGGGCCGTCAGCATCCCTCCGGGTTGCATGTCCCACCTGGAGGGCCAAAGTGGCTCGGATCAGGCATCGCGAGCGGGGACCCCCACCAAGTCTGCGGGTGCGGCGCGGCAGGCCGGGCGTCCGCCGGGGCGAGAGTGCCCGGACCTTCGCGGACCTCAACCGCGCGAAGGCGGGTCCCCGGTGGCCCGACGGGTGGAGCGACGGGTACGTCGACCCGGGCGAGGCGACAACCCGGATGTGCTGGGGACGGGAGGTCAGTCCGCCTGCTCGTACCGCGTCCCGAGCACGCTCTCGAGCGCACGCAGCAGACCGAGCCAGCCGGCGAACTCGACGCGGTCGGCGGATGCGTCGTCGTCGGGAGCCTGATCATCGCCGATCAGCACGATCTCGCCGACCGGAGGCTCCGTCGAACCGAGAGAAACCACGATCTTCATCGACGGCAACGTTTCCCGCTGCACAGGTGCGCAGACATCCGCCAGGTGGCGGATGTCTGCGCGGCCGCCGTCTCGCATGCTGACCAGGCCACGATCAGCCGCGATCAGCCCGAACGTATCTGGAGGGACTCTGCGATGAGACAGACCCGACTGCGCAGGTCACGCAGGCGGCCCGCCGAGCGGACGGCCGAGGTGTTGCCGCTCGACCCACGCGACCCCGACATCCTGCGCGCCGGACGACTCGCTCGCAGCATGCGACGCGCCCCGGCCTCGACCTCCGGCCGGGCCGCCGACCCGACCGCGCGTCCGGCGGCGTGAGCAGGTTCGCGATCGGGGTCGACCCGTGGTCGAAGGAGGCACCTGAGGACCTCCCGTGCCGCGTCCAGGACCCCGATCTGTGGTTCGGGGAACTCCCCGGCGAGCTCGAGATGGCCAAGGAGTTCTGCCGCGACTGCCCGGCCCGGCCGGCCTGCCTGCGCGGAGCCGTCACCCGCCGCGAACCGTGGGGCGTGTGGGGCGGCGAGATCTTCGACCGCGGCGAGATCATCGGACGCAAGCGCCCGCGCGGACGCCCCCGCCGGAGCGACCGGTTCCCGCTCACCGCTGTCGCGCACTGCGACACCGCACCCGTGGCCGCGGACCGCCGGTCCCCGGCCCGGCCGGCTCGTACCTGCCGGATCGCCTGACGGCGCCGATCGTTCGCTGTCCCCTCACCGACAGATCCGGACTGCCGACGTTCAGCGGCGCTGTCTGGTTTTCCATGGTGACCGCGAGCGTGAACAACAACGTCCTGTCGACGGCGCCGCCCGGCCGTGCCAGCCGCCGCGCCCGTGCCGTCGCGACACTGCGCTCGGTGCCGACAAGACGGCCGGGACCGGGCTGGTCGAACTGCCACGTCGTGCGTTGCACCGAGTTCTTCATCAACACGCCGAACGAGCCGAGCAGGCGATCCTCGCGATCGAACGATGGGTGGCCCCGGCGAGCCGCCCGGCGAATCTCACCCCCTGCCGCGGTCAGGGTTCGTGGCCACCCACCAGGCGGCGATCTGTGCGCGCGAGCGGACACCGAGCCGCATGCGGATGCGTTCGACGTGTCCCTCGGCGGACCGCTCGTCGATGCCGAGCCGTTCGCCGATCTACCGGTTGGTCAGGCCCTGTGTGACCAGAGCGGCGACCTCGCGCTGTCGAGCGGTCAGCCGCGGCGCGGCCGTGCGGCGCAGCGCGGGAAGGCCGAGGAAGTCGCGAATCGCCGCGAGCAGGGCGTCGACGTCGCCGATGTACGGCAGGTGCGACCGCCCGGGCAGGATGCGCAGTTGCGCCGACGGGATTCCGGCCGCGATGAGCCTGGCCTGGTCGGCCGGCGCGGCCCGGTCGTGTTCCCGGTGCACGACGAGTGTCGGGGCGCGCACGTTCGCCAGGCTGCCGGTGACGTCGATGCGGTAGCAGAGTGCCAACAGGCTGGTAGCCGGCCAGAGCGGACCGCGTGCCGCTCGACGCATCCGTGGCGAATACGTCCGTGAGCCCGTCGGCGCCCAGCCCCCAATGGCTTTCCACAAGGCCGACGACGTGATCTTGTACCGGCGCGGGCGCGATGTCCGGGCCGCGTGCCCAGCCGCCGTACAGCACGAGACGGCCCACCGTGTCGGGATGCCGGGCCGCCCGTTCGATCGCCACCGGCAGCGCTGGCCGACGCCGCGGCCGGAGCGGGTCGCACCGACGCCGCCACGGTCACCGCCTCCGTCCCGCTCGCCCTCGCCCCGGACCGCGACGGCGCCGCACGCATCGCCGCCCGCTGGCTGGTCACCTACGCCACCCGCATGAGACCGATCTACCCGAGGATGCTGCGCCGGCACGGCTACCACCGCGAGCTGGACGCCGTCCTCGACGCCAATCCCGACCCGCGCGACACCCGCCTGCCGGCAGCGGCCGAGCGGCTGGCGCACGACGTGCTGCTGTACGGCACCTACGACGAGGCACCCCAACGGTGCCGGGCGTGGCTCCACCACACCGACGCTCTCGCGCTCGTCGCCCCCTTCGGCGTGCCCGCAGCGCAGATCGCCGACACCATCGATGCCGTCCGCCCTCGCCCGCAGACCCCGTACACCGCCGCCGTGACAGTCGGGAGCGTCTCCACGACCTTGGCCTCGCAGGCACAGCGCTTCGACCTGCAGCACCCCCTTGTCAGGCTGGGTCGACCTGTCTGAGATCGAGATGTTCCGATGCACCGACCAGCTCCGGGTCGGCGAGCAAGGCATCGTCGGGATCCAGTCGCCCGTCCTGCGCAGTCGTGAGCAGCCGGCGCAAGGAGAGCGCGAGGGCCGCGGCGCCGAGGCTGCCCGCGACGATGAGCACGACCCAGACACCGGCCAGTCCGTGACCGATCAGCGGCGCCGCGGTCAAGGGTCCGGCGATCGACGTGATCCCCCAGACCAGTGAACCGGCCGCGTTGTACCGGGCGCGCAACTCGTCGGTGGCCAGCGAATTCGTCAGCGCCGGGAGCATCGGCGAGAACATCGTCTCGGCGAACGCGAACACCGCCGCGCAGCACACCGTCGCGATGATCGGCACCGCAGAGCCGGTGTGCCGGCCGAACCCGCCGACGGCCAGGATCAGCCACGAGAACGCGATCACCGACGCCGCCGCGGCCAGAGCGCGAGTGCGTGATCGGCCCTGCAGGCGGGCCGTCATGACGAGCTGGCCGCAGACGATCACCGCCGTGTTCGCGACGAGGGCCCACGCGACCACGCGCGTGGACACATGCGCCACGGACGTGGCGAACGCCGGCAGCCCGACCTCGATCTGCGCGTAGCCGCACGACATCAACAGCAACGAGAACACGAACAGCCGACGGAAGGCCCGGTCGGCGAAGATCGTGCGGTACCCACCGCTCGGCTCGGCGTCGTGTGCCTGGGGCACCGCCCGGCCCACCGCCGGCATGGACGCCAGAATGAGCGCCGGCAGCAACCAGGACACCCCGTCGACGAGGTACAGGACCCGGAACGAGTCGGGGTGGTGGACGTCCGCGAGGAAGCCGCTCACCACACCGCCGGTGCCGATGCCCAGATTCAGCAGGGCGAACGACAGGCCGAAGACCCGCTGCCGCTCCTCCTCGGACGTCACCGTCGCCAGCACGGTGTTGAAGCCGGAGAACACTGCCGACCCAGCGGTCGACATCAACGAGGCGGACACGAACGCCTGCCACGGGTGGTGGACGAGTGACCACGAGGCGGCCCCGCACGCGCCGACCACCATCAGTGGCAGCAGGACCAGGCGCGGGCCGACGCGGTCCATCAGCGCGCCCCACGGGCCGGCCAGCGCGAGGCTGAGCGCACCCATCCACGACACCACGATGCCGACCACGGTCGCGTCGATGCCGCGGACCTCGTGCAGGTAGATGTAGAGGAACGGCAGGGTCATTCCCGTGCCGAGCGCCGACAGGTACGTGCCCACCAGCAGGCGGCGGGCATCGGAGCGAGCGGGTAGGGCTGACCGGATCACACCATAAGTGTGCCGATGGGGTACGACTCCTTTTTCGCGTCGTGGCCGCACCCGAACAGGTCAATCCACAGCTGATGACGACTGCTCATCGCCCGTCGCGGGTGGACCAACCTCGGCTGGCACCTGCCCAGTTACCACATCGCCACCGCTGTCGAACGCTACTTGGTGGGCGAGTGGGACGACGCCATTGCCGAGGTCGAGGCGAGCATCGAGTTGGCAGACGAGACGGGCATGCGTCGATGGCTCGTTCTCAGCCACTGCGTGCAGTCGCTGATCAAGCTGCACCGCAACGACATCGCAGGCGCCGTGAGCGCCGCGGAGACTGCTGCCCGCGCTCTCGCCGCGACCGGGACGCGATACCTCTCGCAGTGGGCGCCCTGGGCACGTGCGCTGACACTCGAGGCCGAGGGTCGGCACGCCGACGCATTCGCCGCGCTGGCTCAGGCCTGTGACGAATGCGCTGCGAGCGGTGTCCTGATCGAGTACCGGGCGCTCGGCCCCGACCTGGTTCGCCTGGCACTCGCGGTCGGCGACACCCGCCGTGCGCGTGACGTTTCGGTCAGCGTCGCGGAGCTCGCGGCGCACAACGACGTGCCGTCGCTGACCGGTACCGCACTGCGCTGCCGAGGGTTGCTGGATGACGATGCCGAAACCCTTCAGGCCGCCGTTTCCGCCTACGGCCGCGGCCCGCGGCCGCTGGAACTGGGCCTTGCCTGCGAGGACGCCGGCGCCGCCTTCGCCCGCCGGGGCCTGGTGGACCGCGCTCGCCCTCTGCTGGAGCAGGCCGTCGACATCTACGAGCGCCTCGACGCTGCCCGCGACCTGGCCCGGACCGAGGCGGTGCTGCGCGCGGCGGGCATCCGACGCGGCCGCCGGGGAGCGCGGCGCCGTCCGCAGCATGGCTGGTCCAGCCTCACCCCGACCGAGCAGACCGTCGCTCGGCTGGTGGCCGAGGGACTCTCCAATCCGCAGATCGGCGATCGGCTCTACGTGTCGCGGCGCACCGTGCAGACCCACCTTGCCCACGTGTTCACCAAACTCGACATCTCCGCCCGCTCCCAGCTCGCCGCCGAGACGGCCCGGCACCACTGAGTCGCGGGCGCAACATCAGCTCGGCCGGCGGACGCCGGCGGCGAAGCCGCGCGTTAAACGCGCACCGGACGAATCACACAGGGCTGCCACCTGCAGGAACGCGAGGCGATTCACCTCGGCTGAGGATCGGCCAGCTGGCGGATGTCTGCGCGGCTGGCGCAGCCGCAGTCTGATCAGGTCCGTTCTTCAGCCAGGAGTACCGCATGCAAGAGCCCATCGAACGCCACATCGACGTCCGGCAAGAGACCGACCCACGGCAGCGGCGTGCGCTGGTCGACGCGGTGTGGGCCGAGCAGGTTACCTACATCGAGGCTCTCGACGAGGCGCATGGCCCCGGCCAGACCGACGCGCCGATGGCCGCCGTCCGCCCAGGCGCAGTTCCCGGGCTCGCGGATCAGGCTTGCCAGGCCGGTGGACACCATGACCGCCAAGCCCGCTTCGCCCCGGGCCTGGGTCTGGACGGGGCCGAGCCGGTCGTTTCAGCTTCGCCGTCGCCGTCGCCGTCGCCGACGCGGCCGGCCGGTCAGCGTCCTCGGCTTCCTCGACAAGTTCCCGGCGTGATGTCGCCCAGATGTACCGCGGTGTCTCGTCCACGCGACAGTAGCTCGTCCGATTCTCCTGCGAGGCCACCGATGAGAATTCCCGTCCGACAGCTCACGGTCGGCGACACTTTCCGACTCAACGACTGGCAGATGCGCGTCATCGCCGTCGAGCACGATCGTGCGACCGCGGTGCTCACCTCTGAGTTCGGGTTCCTGCTCCATTTCACCCGAGACCAGACCGTGGACATCGTGCGAGACCCCGGTGCGGCGTGACCCGCGCGAGGACCAGGCACAAACGCCCGGGCTGGCCGAGAAACACCGGGGTGCGCCGCCGGGCCTCGAACCCCGAGCCCGCTGATCAAGGGAGCGCAGAGCTGACCCAACTGGACGGTCCTCCGCCAGGATCACTGACCCTGTTCATGTTCTCGGCGCCGCTTGAAAACTGACCCTGGAGCGTCGCTGCCCGTAGGCCAGGTTCGGCGTGCACTACTCAGGACGGTTGACGCTCTGGGTGACTCTGGGCTGCGACCGCTGCCGCGAGTTGGGCGCGTGAGGCCATGCCGAGCTTGGTGAAGGTGTGCGAGACGTGGGTCTGCACGGTGCGGCGTGAAACGTAGAGCCGCCCGGCGATCTGTGGGTTGGTGAGCCCCTGGGCTACCAGGTCGGCGATGGTGCGCTCGGTTGGAGTCAGGCTGGCCCATCCCCAATGCGGCCGCCGCCGCGGCCCGCGCCGTCCGCGCCGAACACCGAGTTGGCGAAGCGCGGCGTCGACCCGGACCAGGTCACGGGTGGCGTCGAGGTGCTCGAAGAACCCGGTCGCTCGCTCCAGCAGGGATCGGGCGTCGACGGTGTCGCCCCGCCGGGCGGCGAGACCGGCGGCTTCCTCGCAGGTCAGTGCGGTCTCCAGCCGGCGCGGGCTCTCGGAATAGGCGTCGAGTGCTTGTCTCATGGCTTCCGCGTCGTCATCCAACAGGCCACGGCAACGTAGCGCCGCACCGGTGATGGACGGAACCCGGTTGCCTGACGCAACGTCGTTGACGGCGGCCGTGACCTCCTCGGCCAGGCTCGCGTCGCCGACCGCGCGCGCCAGGCGTACCAGGTCCGGACCGACGACGGGGTAATCGATGGCCATTCCGGCGGCCTGACATATTCGCCACCTGTCGGCGAGTGTTGTGAAGGCCTGGGCGGTGTCGCCTTCGGCCTCGAGCAACAGGGCACGGGCCAACAGGGCTCGGTAATCGAAGAGCCTGGACCCCCTGTCAGCGACGGCGGCGGCATTGTCGACGGCCTGCCACGCGCCGGGGATGTCGTTGCGGTGCAGCCGGATTATCGCCTGCGCGCTGTGGCTCGGTTTGAGGGCGTAGGTGACGCCGGTCTCCTCGGCGAACCCGATTCCCGCCTCGAGTTCGGCTACCGCGTCGTCCCACTCGCCAGCGTGGAAGCGTTCCACGGCGAGGTATGCCTGGTAGGTGGCCAGCGGCCACCGCACGCCGAGTTCTTCGCAGAGGCGCCGCCCGGTGTCGAGTGCCGTCCGAGCCTGTGCGGCTTGGTCGTGCTCCATGAGGATCCAGCCATAGGGGGCATACACCGGATAGTCGTGGCCGATCCGATCCGGGCTGTCATTGGCCAGCGCGACAGCCTCGCCGCTGATCTTGATTGCCCGCGCCACCTGTCCGCGCATACAGGCAACGACGGCTTGGGTGGCCAGTGTCGAGGCGGCGGTGACGTGGTCGCCGGCCCGTAGGGCTGCGATGTGAGCCTGTTCGGCTGTCTGTGCCGCACCGTCGAAATCTCCGAGCCAAAGCCTGGCGGTGCTCGCCTCGCCAAGGCTGCGCACACGCTCGGCATCCGTACTTGCCGCGGATTGCGCTACCGCATCCAACTCACGCAGCGCCTCGGCCGGTCGACCGTTGACCAGCAGCGCCGCGCCGAGCCGGACCCGTGCGGGGGCGTCGGCGGCCGACCGATGTTCGCGATCGAGCAGTGACTGACACGCGACGACGGCTTCGGCCACCTTGCCGGCCAGCATCAGGCTGTCCGCTCGTTCGACGAGCAGCGGGTCGCGGCGGGGATCGGTGGCCGTCATCAACTCAGCGGCCCGCTCGAGGAAGTCCGCGGCGGTGTCAGGAGATGTAGAAACCGCTTCGCGCGCCGCCTTCGTCAGCCAGTCGATCGCCTCGGGATCGCCCGGCGTGGCCCCGCGGGTGAACTGGTCGGCGACCCGAGTGGCCGGGGTTCCGATCTCGGTGAGCCGGACAGCGGCCTCGCGATGCAATCCGAGACGCAGGCTCGGCGTCATGTCCGCATAGATCGCATCGCGAATCAGGTCGTGCCGGAACCGCAGTCGGATGCCGTCCTCGTCGAGCACCCCGGCGGTGATGGCCGTCTCGAGCGCCGGAACCAATTCGGCAACCGGCCGAGCGGTGATCGCTGCGAGCTCGCGGAACGAGAAGCTCGAGCCCAGCAGGGACCCGGCGCGCAGCGCCTGCAACGTCTGCTCGGGAAGCGAGCTGAGTCGACGCAGAATGGTGAGGCGCACCGAGGGCGGGAGCTTCGTGGCGATCACCTCGGCACACCCGCCGCCGGTCTTATGCGTGCCTTCGTAGACGATCGAGTTCAAAAGTTCAATGACGAACAGTGGATTGCCGGCCGCGCCCGCAAGTACAGCTTGCAGGCCGGCGCCTGGCTCTTCTCCGAGCGCTTCGGTCACCAGGTCGTACACGTCGTTCTCGGCCAGCCGGTCCAGCCGCAGATGCGCAGCGCCTGCGGCATCGAGGGCCTCCAGCGAGCGACGTAACAAGGGCGGCTGCGGATATGGGCGGTAGCAGCCGATCACCGCGACCGGGAGGCCGACCGCCGACCGGCCCAAGCCCGCGAGCGTCAGCAGGCTGGACGGGTCGGCCCACTGGAGGTCGTCCAGGCCGATCACCAGCGGCTGCTGCAGCGCTAGCGACTCGACCAAGTCGCATAGCGCGTCCACGGTCCGAAACCGCAGCCCGGGGTCGCTGCTGATCGTGATCGGGCCATGATCGCCGCGCACGTGGGTCGCCAGTAGCGCGGCGATCTCTGCCCGTCTGGGATCGGAGGCGGAGCGAGCGCAACCCAACGCGTCGGCGATCACGCCGAACGGTCGGGTCTGTTCCATCTCGTCGGCCTTGGCTGCGGCCACCTCGCATCCTCGACGCTGCGCGGTCCCCAGCGTCTCGGCCAGCAGACGAGTCTTGCCGATGCCGGCCTCGCCCTCCACCAGGACGATCGTCAACCGTCCGGAGCGGGCACGATCCACAGCGTTACCGAGTTCGCCGAGTTCGGTGTCGCGGCCGCGAAGAGTGATCTGCGGCGCTGAGGCCATGCGCGCAATGCTACGCATTCCTCGGGTCGCGGTGAATGTCCTCGGCGCCGCCTGAGGCGCCGGCGAGGGCGCGCAGCAGTCCGAGCCAGCCGGAGAACCGGGTCGCGCCGGTGGCGTCGTCGCTCGACGCCCGCATTATCTGGTCGCGCTTTCTGGCCAGGCGCACGGGAATCGACAGACGGCCCGTCAGAGCTGAAGGTGGAGCCGAAGAGCATCATCCAGTTCGGCCATTCGAGCCGCGGGTACGTGGCCGAGCACCGCTCCGATCCTCTGGACGCTCACGGATCGGACCTGCTCGGACTGTGCCTTCGAGTCGAGGCGCAGACCGGTCTCTTCTGCTCGCAAGAGGGTCTGGAACGGGTAGACCCGGGCGATGTTGCTCGTCGTCGGGACAACCGTGATGACTCCGTGGCCGAGGCGCTCGGCAGTGGCGTTGGCGCGGTCGTTGCTCACGATGACGGCCGGGCGGCGCTTGTTCGCCTCACCCCCGAGCGTCGGTTCAAGGTCGATCAAGCGGATCTCACCGCGGCGCATCGGCCAACCCGTCGGCGGCCGAGGCCTCCCAGGCAGCCTCCTCGCCGGACGCTTCCCACTCGTCCCACGCCGCCGCGTAGTCCTGCTCGAGTTCGGGGTTACGGAGCATCCGGATCGCGTGCTTGAGCGCCGCGGAACGTGTCTTCAAGCCCTGGCTGCGCGCGTACTCATCCAGTGTCGCGACGTCCTCCTCCGGCAGGCTTACACTGAGCTTCATACCACAATGCTACCCAGGTAATACCCGATTTCGCTGACGGGATCGCCTCGCTCACGGCCTGGCTGGGTTGCCAGAGCCGAGCGCCGATCACGCGCGGGTCAGGTTTCGGGTGGGACATGTCCCACCTGATCCCCCTTCAGGCCCGCGACGTACCGCGAGCTGGATTGGCCGCGAACGCGCCGCCGCGCCGTGGATCGCAGGCCTTGCGCCTCTCCGGACCCGTGATCACCTGCGGGTTGCACACCACCAGCGGTGCAGAACCCGCAGGTGATCAACGGCGCAGCATCGAACATCACGCTTTGTGCTCCGGTCGCCCACCAGCGGTCACCGCGTTGCCTGAAACGGGATTGCCTGCTTGATCAAGGTGGCCTGCGTAACGAGCACGAGACCGGGTCAATGCGCTCGGCATCGTGCGCAGGTGGCATATCGCCGTGCGCGCGATGACAACGACAGCCGGCCCGTCCTCGGCCAGGCTGGACCTGCCCGTGCTGCGGCACGATCGAAGAGCTACCGCCGGCAAGAAGGGAGCGGTCGATGTCCTGGCAGGCCAAGGAGGCATGCCTGCGAGCCCATCTCGCCGCCGAGAATCGTCGCGACATGGACGCGACACTCGCAACGTGCTGCGCCAGATTGGCCAGCCCTGCTTCGAAATGAGCACAGCATGACCCAACCTGTACTGGAAGAACTGCGCCGCAAACTGTCCGGGCGAGTCGTCGGGCCGGCCGATGAAGGGTGGGACGCGGCTCGACGGGCGTGGAACCTTCACGTCGACCAGCATCCGCTCGCCGTTGTCGAGATTGCCGGTGTGGCCGATATCAGCGCCGCGGTTCGCGTTGCCGGGCAGCACGGGGTCTCGGTATCGGTACAGCCTCGCGGGCACGGTGCGACCACTGCCCTGAACGGCACGGTCCTGCTGCGGCCGGCTGTGCTGAAGACGCTGCGGGTCCACCGCGACCAACGCGTCGCGCAGGTCGAGACGGGCGTGCAGGGTCAGCAACTCAACGAGGCGCTGACCGGATCCGGCCTGACCAGCCTGCCGGGCAGTTCGGGCGATCCGTCGGTGGTCGGCTACACCCTCGGCGGTGGACTGAGCTGGTTCGGCCGCAAGTACGGCATGGCCGCGCAGCGGATCCGCGCGGCCGAACTCGTCGTCCCGGACGGCGAGCACGTACGGATCGACGCCACCAGCGACCCTGATCTGTTCTGGGCGCTGCGCGGGTGTGGCGGCGACTTCGGCATCGTCACGGCGCTGGAGTTGGACCTGCTTCCCGCCGAGCACATCTACGGTGGGCGGCTGCTCTGGGCGGTCGAGCACGCGCCGGCCGTGCTCAGCGCTTATGCCGCCGCTACGGCCGAAGCACCCGACGAGTTGACGTTGTGGGCGAACCTGCTCAACCTGCCCGGCTTCGACTTCATCCCCGAGCCGGTACGGGGCCGGTGGACCCTCGCTGTCGATATCACCTATCTGGGTGACGGCGCGCAGGCTGAACGCTTCCTGCGTGGGCTGCGCGACGCGGCGCCGTTGCTGGCCGGATCGCTCGACACAGTGCCGCTGGCGAAGCTCGCCGACATCTGTGCCGAGCCGACCGAGCCCGCGCCGTCGATAGACGCGGCGTGGCTGCTCAACGCGTTCGACGAGCCGGTCATCGAAACCATGCTGGGGGCTGTCCGCCCGGGCCGGCCCTCGCCGCTCACGATCGTCGAGATCCGCCACCTCGGCGGCGCGCTGGCGCGGCCGGTCGACGATACGGGCGCGGCCGGGCCCATCAGCGAGCCGTACGCGATGGTCTGCGTCGGAGCAGTGCCCGTGCCGGAAATGGCGCCTGCGCTCAGCTCGTGCCTGGCCCAGGTGCGCGGCGCGATGGCGCCGCACAGCAGCGGACGAACACCGCCGAATTCAGGCGCTGACGCCGCTGCCATCTACCCGCCGGACGTCCTCGACCGCTTGCAGAAGATCAAGCGCGCCTGCGACCCGGGTGGGGTCATCCGCAGCAACCGGCCCGTTGTGCCGTTCGAATAAGGGGATCACGCGTCCGGGATGAGCTTTCCGGGATTGAGGATCCCACCGGGATCGACGGTGGCCTTCACCGCCCGCAGTACGGCAACGCCCAGGTCACCGATCTCGGCGCTCATCCAGGCGCGGTGATCCGACCCGACGGCGTGGTGGTGGGTGATCGTCGCGCCACAGCCCGCGATCGCGTCGCTCGCTGCTTGTTTCGCCTTTGCCCATTGGGTGAGCGGCTCGGATCCAGCCGCCGCGACGACGGTGAAGTACAGCGAGGCGCCGGTCGGGTAGACGTGCGAGATGTGGCACAGCACGAGCGGCGGCGTTCCCGATTCGGTCAGCGCTGAGGTGACGGCATCACGGACGGCGGCATACAGCGTCTGCAGGTTCGACCAGCTCGTCGCCGTCTCGAGGGTCTCGACAAGGGCGCCGGCGTCGAGCAGCGCGTCACGCAGGTACGGCGCGTGAAAGCGGCCCTGCCGCCACTGGGTTCCCGCTGACGTTCCCCCCGGGCGGCCACCTGCGGCCGTCAGCCTCCGCGTCACGGCAGCTTGTTCGGACGAGACCGACTCTGCCGTGCCCTCGTAGCACGTGATGGCCACGCAACCCCCGGAGACGCCCGAATCACCCGCCAGCGCAAGGTTGATCGCCGTCTCGACTTCGTCCGAAAGACGGGTGACCGCGGGCAGCGCGGACGCCTGCGCGAGCCCGCGCAGCGCGGCCGCTCCAGTGGCGAAGTCGGCGAACGTCCATGCCTCGTCGAGCTGAACGGCCGGCACCGGATGCACCCGCAGTGTCACCTCGGTGATGACGCCCAGCGTTCCCTCGGATCCGAGGAAGAGCTGCCGCAGATCCGGTCCGGCGGCCGAGGCCGGCGCACGGCCCAGTTCGAGCGTGCCGACCGGGGTGGCGACCTTGAGCGCGACGACCATCTCGTCGAACCGCCCGTACCCGGACGACGCCTGACCGGCCGATCGCGTCGCGGCGAACCCGCCGATGCTGGCGTGCTCGAAGCTCTGCGGGAAGTGGCCGATCGTCAGGCCGCGAGCGGCAAGTAGCTCCTCGGCCTCGGGTGCCTTCAGACCAGCCTGCACGGTCGCGGTCATCGACTCCTCGTCGACTGCGACGAGTTGCGCCAGACTGCGCATGTCGAGCGCCACGACGGCGGCCAGGTCGCCGGCCTGCGCCTCGATGCCGCCGACGACGCTCGTGCCACCGCCGAACGGCACGACTGCGACGCGATGAGCCGCACAGGCACGAAGCACCGCGACGACCTCGTCGTGATCACCCGGCAGCACGACGGCATCGGGCGCCCGCTCGACCGTGCCCGCCCGCAACCGCAGCAGATCCGGCGTGCTCTTGCCCGCGCTGTGCAGCAGCCGACTGTGCTGATCGGCGCGCAGATTCTGCTGGCCAACGACGGCGGTAATCGCCTGCTGCGCCTCGGCCGTGAGCCTGGCTTCCGGCAGCACCACATCTGCCGCGTCGAGGGCGCCGACCTCGCGAGGCTTGATCTTCAGGCCCTGCTCCAGCAGCCCACGGACCTTGTCGTCGAGGGTCACGCGATTCTCGGGCCGCCCCCAACCCGACCACAGCATGTCCGGAATGCGGCGCGCGGCGTTCGTCATCCTCATACAATCTTGCATGTGACGACAATCTGTAAAGCTGACTCGTGAATATCGCAGCGGGCAGCTCGCTCAATTACGCTCGCCGCGCGCGTGACCTGGACGCTCTCTCCGGCGACCCACACGTCGACGTACTCGTGGTCGGCGCGGGGGTAACCGGCGCGGGCGTGGCGCTCGATGCGGCGTCGCGCGGACTGTCGGTGCTCCTGGTCGACAAGCAGGACCTTGCTTTCGGCACCAGCCGCTTCAGCTCGAAACTGGTGCACGGGGGCCTGCGCTATCTCGGGCACGGCGAGTTCGGAATCGCCTACGAATGCGCGGTCGAGCGCGGCACGTTGCTGGCGTACACCGCGCCGCATCTCGTCCGGCCACTGCCGATGACAATCCCGTTGCTCCCCGGCGTCAGCACGGCGCAGGCACTACTCGCCCGTGGCGGCTTCGCGCTCGGTGACGCGCTCCGCGCTGCCGCCCGGACTCCCCCGACGCTGCTCCCGCGCTCCCGGCGGATCAGCGCGGTCGAGGTGCAGAACCGCGCCCCGGCCGTTCGCGCCGACGGACTGCGTGGCGGCCTCGTTTATTGGGACGGGCAACTCGAGGACGACGCCCGGCTCGTGGTCGCCCTGGCACGAACCGCTGCCGCACACGGGGCACGCGTCATCACCCGGTGCAGCGCCGTCAAAGTCACCGGTCATGGCGCCGAGTTGCGCGACGAGCTCACCGGCACCGGCATCGAGATACACGCCCGGGCCGTGATAAACGCAGCGGGCGTCTGGAGCGGGCAACTCGTCGACGGCATCTCGCTGCGCCCTAGCCGGGGCAGTCATCTCGTCCTGCCGCACCACGTGCTGGGCGATCTCACGACCGCGATCACGGTGCCCGTTCCGGGTGAGCTCAACCGGTTCGTGTTCGCGCTGCCGCAATCGAGCGGTCGGGTGTACGTCGGCCTGACCGACGAGCCCGTCGACGGGCCACTGCCCGACACCGCCGAACCGTCCGAGCAGGAGATCACGTTTCTGCTCGACGCGCTCAACACCGCGTTGCGCACGCCCGTTCGCCGCTCGGACGTCATCGGTGCGTACGCGGGACTGCGCCCATTGCTCGACGGCGACCCGGGTCGCACGGCCGACCTGTCCCGGCGTCACGCAGTGCGCGTCTCGGCCGACGGCGTCATCACCGTGGTCGGCGGAAAGCTCACGACGTACCGGCGGATGGCCGAAGACGCCGTCGACAAGGCGCTGATGGAACGGGGCATCAGCGGCCGGCCGTGCCGAACCCGCCGGCTTGCGCTGGTCGGCGCGGCTCCGCGCAAGGCGTTGTCGCGCATCGACGCGCCGGCACGCCTGGTCGCCCGGTACGGCACGGAGGCGCCGGCCGTCATGGACGGTGCACCGCGCGAACTGCATGAGCCGATCGCTCCCGGCATCGAGATCACCGCCGCCGAGCTGCGCTTTGCCGTTCAGCACGAGGGCGCGCTTGACGCCGACGACCTGCTGCACCGCCGCACCAGAATCGGCCTCGTACGCAGCGACATCGAGCGCGCCCGCCCCGCCGTCGACGCAGCGCTCCGGGACGGGCAGTGACACCCGCCGCCGTGAGCGACGACGCCGTCCTCGAGGGAATCCTCGATTCCGCAAGGGAATGCATCCTCGACTTCGGCGTCGGCCGAACAACGCTGAGCGAGGTCGCCCGGCGCAGCGGACGTTCCCGGCCGACCATCTACAGCCGCTGGAGTGACGCCCGCGCGATGGTGGCCGACGTGCTGACCCGCGAACTGCTCGGCATCATCGAGAGCACGCGCCCGGGCGATGACGCCGATGCCGATGGTCGCGCTGTGCTGGTCAATCACGTCGTCTCCATTGCCGCGGCGCTACGGGCGGATGTGCTGTTCCGCAAGCTGATCGCCGTCGATCAGGACCTGCTCGCCACGTACGTCTTCCAACGGCTGGGCTCGAGCCAGTACGCCAGCCTCACCATCCTGGAAGGCTGGCTGCGTTCGGGGCAGAAGGACGGATCGATCCGTGCGGGCCGTCCCGCGGTGCTGGCCCGGATGGTGCTGCTGACCGTGCAGTCGGTGATCATGTCGGCGCATCTGGTCGCCGACCGGCTCTCGTCCAGGCTGCTCGACCGGGAGCTGCGCCGGATGCTCGACAGCTATCTCATGCCGTGAGGCCTGCGCAGCTGTTGCTCCGCAGTGAGGCAGTCGCTGCTTCGAGTTGAGGCCGCCTGTCTGTCATGGTACCTACCGGTTTGCCCGGCGACAGGTGGCGAACCCGCCTGCCAGTGGCCCCAACCGAGGAGGTCGCATGGTTTCCGTCTCTCCCCTCAGCGCCCGAGGAGCGCGACGCGCCGCCGCCGTGCTCGGCGGCGCGGTGCTCGTCGCATCCGTCCTGGCAACGCCGCCAGCCGACGCAACCCCGGCGATGGCCGGCCTGACCGCAAACTTCGGCTGCGCGGCCAAGACGCACGTCCACCAGGTCGTGTGCCTGGGCAAGATGCGCGTGCAGCGCGCGTCCAACGGCCGGATCGCCCCGATGACGACGACCACGCCGACCGGCCTGGTGCCGGCCGACATCCAGTCGGCCTACAAGCTGGCCGGGCTGCACGGCAGCGGGCGCACCGTCGCCATCGTCGACGCCATGGACGATCCGAGCGCGGAGGCAGATCTTGCCGTGTACCGCAGCCACTTCGGCCTGCCCGCCTGCACCACGGCGAACGGCTGCTTCAAGAAGGTGAACCAGACCGGTGCCGCGGCACCGCTGCCCGCGGGCGACTACGGCTGGGCCGAGGAGATCAGCCTTGACCTGGACATGGTGTCGGCGGCCTGCCCGGACTGCCACATCCTGCTTGTCGAGGCGAGTTCGGCCGACATCGACCCGCTGATGACCGCGGTCGACACCGCGGCCCGGCTCGGCGCGGTCGCGATCTCGAACAGCTACGGCGCCGCCGAAGACGGCTCGATCACCGCCTCCGACTCGCACCTCAATCACCCCGGCGTCGCCGTCACGGCAAGCTCGGGCGACTCGGGGTACGGCGTCAGCTGGCCGGCATCGTCGCGCTTTGTCACGGCCGTCGGCGGAACGTCGCTGTCGAAGGCCGGCAACTCTCGCGGCTGGACCGAGACGGCGTGGAGCGGGGCGGGCTCGGGCTGCTCGGCGTTCGAGCCGAAGCCGTCCTGGCAGCACGATTCGGGATGCGCCAAGCGCACCGTCGCCGACGTCTCGGCCGTGGCCGATCCGAACACCGGTGTCGCCGTCTACGACACGTACAACAGCTGCGGGCACAGCGCCCTGTGCGATCTGCTGATCTCGCTCGGTCTCGCGCAGGGTGTGGACGGGTACGTGCAGGTCGGCGGCACGAGCGCGTCGTCGCCGATCATCGCCAGCGTGTACGCACTCGCCGGCAACACCGGCTCGATCAGCTACGGCTCGTTCCCGTACAGCCACGTCGGGTCGCTGTTCGACGTGACGTCCGGGTCGAACGGCAGCTGCGGTGGCAGCTATCTGTGCACCGCCGGGCCGGGATACGACGGCCCGACCGGTCTCGGAAGCCCGAACGGCATCGGCGCGTTCTGAGGGTCAGGCCGAGGCCGCGTGATCATGTGCAGATCCAGGTGCCCCGGCGCTGCGATCTGCACATGATCGCCGGCCTACTCCGTGGCCTCCTCCGGTTCGGCGATCCAGGCCGAGAAGACCGGGACGCCGTCCCACGGCCCGCCGCCCTGCGCTACGGCCACCACCGCGTAGGGATGCCCGAACCGCAACACCGCGGTGCGCCGCAATCCCGGGCGCTCGCGGATTGCCGTTGCGCGCATGCCTATCGCGGTGACCGCCGCCGCCTCGAATCCGGTGCGCGAGTAGCGGGCGAGTGCTGACTGCTTGGCCGCGAAGTCGTACCGGCCCGGCGGCAGCAACGCGATCAGCGCCTCGGCGGCGGCCGGGAACCCAAGCGCATCAGCGTCGAGTTCGTGATCGCTGTGCGCCGACCAGGCCGGCAATACGGCAACAACCCGCTCCTCATTGCCGGACGGGGACGGGCGCTCGGTGAGTGTCCACAATGGACCCTCACCCAGAGGCAGGTCGAACAGCGACCGGGTCGCTGACGTGCCAAGCACGACCTCGTGCGCGGCGGCAAGAACGTCCGCGGGCGCGACGTCGGCTGATGCGATGACCGAGGTGACCGCGAGCCCGTCCGTCGACCTCGCGGTGTGCACCGCGACGTCGCCCGCTGTCTGCGTTGTCGCGATGAACGCGTGGTGCACGCGTGGTGATTTCAGCACTTGCGTCAGGCGCGCGGCCCACGGGCTCGCCGCGCCGAGTTCCTCGGCCGGTGCGAGGTCGAACGCGGCCTGCCACGACACCTTGGTGGCCAGCGCGGACGCGAGTACGAGCACGACCTCACGCGTGAGCGCGAGCGGAAAGGCGTCGATCAGGCCGAGCGTGCGCTCGCGCGCCCAGTCGTCGGCCGCCGCTTGCGTGGGCATGGCGCCGATCTCGACACCCGCGGGCAGCGCGGAGAACCACCGCTCGAGCGACTCGCTCGTCACATCGCGGCGCCACGATGCGACGGCACACGCAACCGCCGGATGGGCGTCTGCCAGCAGCGCGGAGGTCGCCTTCGCCGCCTCGTCGACATCCATGCCGAGCACCTCGACGAGCTGGTCGCGCGCCGATCCGGTGGCCGCGGGGGCGGCGAGAGCAAGCAACAGCCACGCGCCGAGTGGCGATGCGACGTGATGACCGGCACCGGTCGCGCGGTGGAACCGGTCGGCGTATCGGGCGGTCGAAGTCGCTAGATCGGCGGTCATGCCGGCCACTCTGCTCCGATCCGCAGCCGATGCCCATCCGGCCCGATCGGCGATAAAGTCCATCTCGTAGATATCCGGCATGCCGTTTGCGCGTCGATCATCACCTCTGGAGCCCGCAATGGTCCGTCACCTCGGTCGACGTGCGCTGGCCGCACTGGTCACGCTCGCCGCTGCCGTCGCATTCGCGGCACCCGCCGCTGCCGCCGCGCCGCTGTTCATCGAGACCCAGACCGACAACCCGGTCACCGCTGGGCCGCCGGTGTCGCGTCCGAACGCCCCGCACTGCACGGTGAACCTTGCCGATCACTTCATGTCCAACGCTGCCGACGGTACGCCGCAGACGTTCTCCGGCACGCTGTCGCCGCCCGCGGCATGCCCGGGACCGTGGGCCAAAGTGGTCATGGACTACACGGTCAGCGTCAACGGCCGGCAGTTCGACCGCGTCGGCGACGTCAACATCGGCGGCACGGAGGTGTACTGGGGCACGACCGAGGAGCCCAGCGGGCCGACACCGATCACCTACACGGTGTCGAAGGACCTCACCGAGTACAGCGCCCTGCTGCGCAGCCCACAGCCGTTCTCCGGTGGAATCGGCAACTTCATGAGCGACGTGTACACCGGCAACTACGACCAGACGGTCACCCTCACCTACTACCGGGGGCACACGCCCGCCGAGGTACCGGACGCCGTGGTCGGCTTCCCCGGCCAGCACCTGAGCCCGAGCGCGAACGTCACGCATCTGGCACTGAACGGCCTTCCCCGCAACATCACCCGCGCCTACCTCGAGGTCACCCTCGAAGGCGGCGGCTGCGACGAGCAGTGGTTCAGCGACGTCCCTGCCGACGTCTCGGCGAAGTACCCGAGCGCCGGGCTGTGCACGCACGGCCCGTACCGCGAGGCCGACGCCACGCTCGACGGCGCGCCCGTGGCGGCCGTGCACACGTTCCCGCACATCTACACCGGCGGCATCGTGCCGACGCTGTGGCGGCCGATTCCGGCGATCCACACGTTCAGCCTCACCGCCGAGACGGTCGACATCACGCCGTTCGTCGGCACGCTCGTCGACGGCGGCGCGCACGATCTCGCATTCAGCGTCCAGAACAACGGCGACAGCTGGAGCGTCGTCGCCACGCTGCTGCTCTACACCGATCACCATGCTGCGCAGACGCAGGGCGCGCTCACCACCGACGAGGTGGCGCCCACCGCCACCGAGCACGTCACCGAGAGCGACGTCAGCGGCGGCACCCGCATCGTCGACACCACCGCTCGGAATGACGTCACCGCGGGCTACGTCGACACCTCGGCGGGACGCGTCTACACGAACGTCACGCGGGCAATGGCCTACCGCAGCGACGACACGGTCACGACGAACGGCCTGGTGCAGCACATCGTGCAGACCGACGACGGGACGCAGACGTCGACATCGACGGTGCGCGGGCACACCAGCGCCAGCCGGCACGCGTACTCGTACCCGATCACCATCGACTACTCGGCCGCCAACTACGTCAACGACCAGAACTTCTCGCTGACCGGAAGCGTCGACATGACCCAGACGCTGTCCGACGCCGTGCGTTCCGGGCCGCAGTGGCGCCCGGTTCGGCAGTCGACCGAGTACGTGCGATCGTCCGGTGTCCTTTCCCGAGCGAACGGCGTCACCTCCGAATCGGACGGCAGATCCACCTCGCGCTATGCCGGCGACGACGACCGCGGGCACTGGTACGTGCATGACCTGGCCAGCAACCACGGATTGATCACCAGCGACGTCGTCACGCACCGGTAACCCGGCCACTGCCGCGTCACCCGGCCACTGCCGCGTCATTGGCGCTGGGCAGCCGAGTCGGCCGAGGCTTAGCGTCAGGTATGCGCATCCGGATCATCGACGCTTTCACCGAACGACCGTTCGCGGGTAACCCGGCCGCGGTCTGTCTGCTCGACGGCGATGGGTGGCCGGACGAGGCATGGATGCGAAGCGTCGCGGCCGAGATGAACCTGGCCGAGACGGCGTTCGCGCACCCTCTGCCGGCTGGATCCGAGGCTGACTGGGCGCTGCGGTGGTTCACCCCGGTGGTCGAGGAGAAGCTCTGCGGCCACGCGACGCTGGCCACCGCGCACGCGATGCGAAGCGACCGTGGCACGTCGGGAACGGTCAGCTTCGCCAGCCTGAGCGGCGTCCTCATCACGCACGCCCACGATGACGGCAGCATCACCCTCGATTTCCCAGCAGCGCCTGCGGCCGAGACGGCGGTTCCCGCCGGGCTGGCGGCCGCGATCGGCGCCGAGCCGGTTACCACCTACGGCACCGGCACGCTGCGCGATCTCGTGGTCGTCCTCCCCGACGAGGCCACCGTTCGCGGGCTGGATCCTGACTTCACCGCCGTCGCTCGCCTGGCCCGCCGCGACAACATCCGGGGCGTCACGTGCACGGCGGCCGCGGCAGATCCGAGCCGCGGCTATGACTTCGTCTCGCGCTTCTTCTCGCCGGCCGACGGCATTCCCGAGGATCCGGTGACGGGCAGCGCGCATACCGCGCTTGTCCCGTACTGGTCGGCACGCCTCGGCCGCGACGAACTGACCGGGCTGCAGGCATCGGCCCGAACGGGACTGGTGCGCGCCGCCGTCCGCGGCGACCGTGTCCACCTCACCGGGAGCGCCGTCACCGTCATGGACGGCACGCTGCTCGTGGGCTAGCGGTTGGGACCGCCAGCCCCGCAACCGTCGAGAGTTGCGGGGCTGTCGAGCGGGTCGTCACCGCTTGCGCGGCAGTAGCTGGACGAGACCGGCGACGGCGATGGCCAGACCCACCAGGTAGGGGATGCTCGCCTCGAACGCGTACACGATTCCCAGCCCGGTGGTCGAGTTGCCGGCGGCGTTATAGAAGACGATGCCGATCACGGCCACCCCGAGCGCGTTGCCCACCTGCTGCACGGACGACAGCACGCCGGCCGCGGTGCCCGCGTGTTGCGGCGACAGGTCGGCGAGCACCGTCGAGGTCAGCGGCGCCATCACGATGCCCATGCCCACACCGTCGACGATGAACGCCGGGATCAGCGCCAGCGTCGAGCCGTTCGCGTCGATCCGGAACATCACCAGGCCGAGGGCCAGGACCAGCGCACCGATTGCCAGGGCCTGACGGCCGAGCCGTTCGGCCAGCTTCTGCGCCGCGATCGACGCGGCGAGGAAACCGATACCGAGCAGGCTGAAGATTTCGCCGGATTCCAGCGCGTCCATGCCGCGGCCGAGTTGCAGGTACAGCGCGAGCACCAGGAAGAACGACGCCAGGCCGGCGAAGAAGGTCAGCGTGGTCGCCATCCCCGCGCTGAACGCCCGCTCCCGGAACAGCGACATGTCGACCAACGGGGTGCGGCCACGAGTGGCGAGCCGGCGCTCCCACCACCCGAACTCGACGATCATCACTGCGGCGGCGCCGAAGCTCAGCCACGTCCACAGCGGCCACCCGTTCTGGCGACCCTCGACGAGCGGCAGCACGATCGCGACGAGCGACGCGGAAATCAGCGCGGCACCGACCAGGTCAAGACGGCTGTGCCCGTCCGCGCGCGTCTCGGGAACGAAGCGCCGGGTGACGAGCAGCGCGCCGATGCCCACCGGCAGGTTGATGAGGAAGCAGGCCCGCCATCCGAGCCCCGCGACGTCGGCGTTGATGAGCGCCCCGCCGATCAACTGGCCGCCGATCCCGCCGAAGCCGAGCGTCAGGCTGTACGCGGTGAACGCGCGCGCCCGGTCCTGACCGGTGTAGGTGAGGCCGAGAATCGAGAGCACCTGCGGGGCCATCAGCGCGGCGGCGACACCCTGCACGACCCGTGCTGCGATCAGCACACCGGCGCTCGGCGCGATGCCGCAGGCCAGCGAGGCAAGCGTGAAGAGCTCGAGGCCGAGCGCGAACATCCGCCGGCGTCCGTAGTGATCGCCGAGCCGCCCGCCGAGGATCAGCCCCGCTGCGAACGCCAAGCCGTACCCCGCCACCACCCACTCGATCGACGTCGAGGTCGCCGACAGGTCGGTCTGCATTGCGGGCACGGCCACGTTCACGATGAAGAAGTCGAGGGTGATCATGAACATGCCGGCGAGGATGACCGGGAGGGCAAGCCAGCGCTGCCAGGTCGGCGAGGCGGTGTCGGCTGCTACTGCAGGTCTTTGAAGTGTCGCTGTCATGACGACAACGATGGCCGGACGAGGTCATCGCGTCGATTACGCGGAAGGTAATGCAGGCTCGAGCGCGTGCTCGGCGAGATCGTGCAACCTCGGCACGGGCGAGCGCGCAAGCCACAATGCGCACGTGGCCGCCCCCGCAACGGCGAGCAGCAGTGTCGGCTGCAGGCCGATCGCGCTGCCGAGCAGCCCGCCGGTCACCGCACCCAGCGGCCGAATGCCGTAGTTAACCGTGCGGTACGCGCCGGAGACTCGCGACCGCAGCCGATCCGGCACGACGCCGGCGAAGATCGCTCCGCCCGAGATATCCAGCAGCATGACGCCGACGCCCGAGCCGAACTCGGCGGCGAACAGGCAAGCGAGCACGACATCGTGCGGCCCACCCGCAAGCGGCACGAGAACGAGCGGCGCGGGGAACACGACGCAGCCGAGGATGAACGTCGGCCCGATGCCGATGCGCCCCGCGACGCGTCCCGCGATCAGCGAGCCGAGCAGCCCGCCGACCGCGCCCGCTCCCAGTACGAGGCCGAGAACTGCCGGCCGGACGTGCAGTTCGTGCGTGGCGTACAGGATGAAGATCGCGCTGAAGGCGAACGTGAAGAAGTTGACGGTCGCAGTTGCGCCCAGCGCCGCGCGGATGATCGGCGAGTGCCGGATGAAGCGCACCCCCGCGATCAGGTGGCCGCGACCGGCGCGCTCGGGCGGCGGCTCGGGCGGGCGGATGCGAGCCAGCGCGCACGCGGACACCAGGAACGTCACCGCGTCGAGGACGATCGCCCCTGGCGCGCTGAACGCGGCGACCAGCAGGCCGGCACCGCTCTGTCCCGCGATGAACGACATCGCCCGGCTGCCGTTGAGCAACGACTGACCGGCCACGTACTGGGCCGGCTTGACCACGGAGACGAACAGGGCACCGTACGCAACGAAGAACAGCACATCGAGAGTGCCGACCGCGAACGTCACCGCGTACAGCAGCGGCAGGCCGAGCCGCCCGAGTGCATAGCTCAGCGGGATCGTCGACATCAGCAACGCGCGGCCGAGGTCGGCGCCGAGCATGGTCTGGCGCCGGCGTCCGCGCCGGTCGATCTCCGACCCGGCGGCCAACGAGAACAGCAGGCTGGGCACCAGACCGGCCGCAGTCAGCAGCCCCATCTGGGCAGCATTGGCGTGCAGGACGAGCACGGCGGTGATCGGGATGGCGAACAGCGATATCTGATCGCCCAGCAGCGAAACCGTCTGACCGAGCCAGAACCGTCGAAACGTCGTCTCGCGTAAGAGCGGTGAGATCACGGCGGCTCCATCGGGAACGCGAAGCGCAGGTAGCCCACCTCACGGCAGCCGGCGGGACGCTCGGCCACGTTCGCCAGCCGGCGACCGTACGGCTCGATCAGTTCCTCGATGGCGTCCCCGAGCGCCGTGAGTTCCTCAGGCGTCAGGTAGAGGATGCGGTCGCCGAACAACGCAGCGCGGCGCCACTCCTCGGGTTCGTCCTCACTGCGCTGCAACCAATGCACGATCGACTCGAAATACCGTTCTGCCATGGCGATTCGCAGCTGCCGGGCCGCTTCGGCGGCCTCCGGCCGGTTGAAGATCGCGGGCACCTTGGTCATCAGCGACGTCGCCTGCCAGGGCTTCTCCCGGCCCTTGCCCCCCGGCGCGGGCTCGACCAGCCCGTACTTGGCGAGCTGGCGCAAGTGGAACGACATGGTGCCCGAACTCTGACCGAGCAACTCGCCGGCGCGGGTCGCGGTGAGCGGACCGTGCCTGCGCAGCAGGCCCACGAGCTCGCCGCGGATCGGGTGCGCATAGGCACGCAGCGCTCGAGGATCGGTCAGTTCGACAGGTGGGCGCTCGTCAGTCATGGCCGTCAACGTAGCCGCGCTCACGCGGCTTGCAGGGTCAGCGAAGCTGCGACGGCCCGATCGCGTCGTGGCATCCAGCCCAGGACGAGCAGCCCGGCCACGACATAGCCCGCGCCCTGCACCGCGATGACCGGCACGATGCCTACCACGTCGCCGAGCGTTCCGGCGACGACCATGCCGAGCACCATCGCCGTTCCCTGCAAAGCTCCGACAGCGCCGAACACCCGGCCCCGATGCGAGTCGGCCGAGCTGGTCTGGAACAGGGTCGCCGTGCCCGCCACCACGACCGACCCGGGAAGGCCGACAACGACCATGCAGACCAACGCCGGCCAGATGACGGCATCGATGAGCGGGTACAGGAACAGCACCAGATCCACTGCGCCGAAGGCGAACGCTCCCCAGCCGAGCAGGCTGCGAGCGGCGAAGCGATGCCCGAAGCCGGCCACCACGAACCCCGATGCGATTCCGCCGACGGCCTGGGCCGCATTGATCGCGCCGTACGTCGCGCCGTTGCCGTGCAGCACGTCGCGCACGAACGGCGCGAACAGGGTGCCCATGATTCCCTCGCCAACGGACGTGATCGCGCAGACGGCGAACAGCACGCGCAGCGTGGGCTCGCGCGAAGCGAGGGCGAGACCGTCGCGCCACTCGGCGAGCAGGGACGTACTCGGGCGTTGCCCGGCCGGCACCGGACGTGCCCTGATCCGCGAGAGCAGGACCGCGGCAACGACGAACGTCGCGGCATCGACGAGCGCCACGAGGGCAACGCCACCGACGCCGGCGGCCAGCCCCCCGATCGCGGCGCCGACGAGGCGGGCGATGTTGCGATTCTGTCCGTTGAGCGCGTTCGCGGTGATCAGGTCGTCAGCGCCGACGAGATGCGGGACGAGCGATGACTCGGCCGGCGTGAAGAACTGCTCGACGCAACTTTCGTAGAAGACAACGAGGTAGGCGATCCACACCCGGCCGGAGTCGTCGAAGGCGAGAAGCGGCAGCAGGCCGAGCGCCAGCAGCACATTCGCGGCGATCATCGTGCGGCGGCGGTCCCACCTGTCGACGAACACGCCGGCGACCGACCCGAGCAGAACCTGCGGCAGGAACGACGCGAGCAGCACCGTTCCGGACGCCATCGTCGACCCGGTGATCTCGTAGACGTAGAAGAGCAGGCCGATTTGAAGCACCCAGTCGCCGACGAGCGAGACGAGTCCGGCCGAAAGCAGGAATCGATAGTCGCGATGCCTCGCCAGCAATCGGCACAAGCCACGCATTCCCAACTCCCCTCACTCCTTTGCAAACATAGCTTTGCAAATAAGTATTGGCAAGACGGAAAGTGCGTAATGCGCTGGATCAGTCGAACGTTTCGACCGGGCGGTGGACGAGGCGCCGATCGGCGCTGAGCCCATACGGGTGCACGGCGGCTCGGGTCCGGCCCACGTCGTGCGCCGATCGCCTCGGCTCCGGCAATTCTTCGGGCCGGCCCAGGAGGTAACCCTGGAACGCATCGCAGCCGAGTTCGCGAAGCGTCGCGTATTGCTGCTCGCTCTCGATGCCCTCGGCGATGACGAGGGCGCCAAGGCGATGCGCAAGGTCGATGATCCCGCCCAGGAATTCCTGCGGAGCCTCTGGATCATCGAACGGCGACACGAACGATCGATCGAGTTTGACCATGTCCGGACGCAGCGCGTCCAGGCGGCTCAAGGTGGAGTAGCCCACGCCGAAGTCGTCCAGGGCGACCTTGACGCCGAGCCGGCGAAGCGCCGCCAGGGTGAGCGGCACTCCCTCCTCGTCGATCGCGTGGTTCTCGGGAATCTCGATGACGAGCCGATCCGCCTCGAGGCCGTACTCGTCGAGCAACGCCTCGATGCGGCCCGGCAGCCGCGGGTCCGGCAGGTGCGTCACGCCGATGTTCGCCGTGACGAACGTCCGCCGTGGCGCCTGCGCGGCCCAGGCGATCGCGTTCCTGACCATGAGCATGTCGAGCTCTGGCAGCAGGCCCGCCCGATCGGCGATCGGAATGAAGACTGCCGGCGACATCGGCTGGTCCTCGTAGGTCCAGCGCGCGAGTGCCTCGCAGCCACGGATCTCGCCGACTGCACTGAGGATCGGCTGGAAGGCAGTGCGGACCAGGCCCGCGGCAATGTCACTGGCAAGGGCCAACTGCACGTCAAGGTCGTAGTCGGGATGCTCGGACATCGACGCGTGGTACGGCACCGCGATGCCCTTACCCGACCGCTTCGCCACGTACATCGCGAGATCCCCGCGTCGGATCAGTTCCTCGCTCTCGACCGCACCCTCGGCCGGGTCGACGCTCGTCACGCCGATGCTTGCCCGGACCGGCACGTCGCGGCCGGCAACGCTGACCGGCACCGACAGAGCGTCGAGCAACCGGGCGGCCACTGTCATCACGTCGCCGTCGTCCTCGATCAGCATGGCGAACTCGTCGCCACCCAGGCGAGCGACGGTGTCGCCTGCACGCGCCGTCGCCCGAAGGCGCTCGGACACGGCGATGAGCAACGCATCACCCGCCGCATGCCCGAGCGTGTCATTGACGGTCTTGAAGTCGTCCAGATCGCAGAACATGATCGACACGGGACGCATGTCGCGCAGGTGCAGGTCGAGCGCGTGCTGCACGCGGTCGTAGAACAGCGAGCGGTTCGCGAGGCCGGTCAGCGAATCGTGAAACGCCTGATGGTGCAGTTCGTCGCGCGTCGCGGCAACGCTCGTGATGAGCCGCCGGTTGTCAAGCAGGGTCAGGAACTGCCTGGCCAGGATCGCGGCGAGCGCCACGGCGCCGATCAGCACCGCCATCCGGTCACCGTTCGGCCGGCTGATCGACACGATCGCCGCGACGATTCCGCTTGCGACGAGCACGTACGGCAATACGAGCAGTCTCGAAGATTGGCTGGCGTGCTTCCCGGCGGAGTCCGCGGTGTGGTCCGTCAGCGCCGACAAACCGATCAGCACGAAGGCCGCGACCCAGGCCACGTCGATATACGAGCCGGTGTGGTACGTGCCGGCCGCGGTGAGATAGGAGAACGCACTGTCGGCGATCGCCATCGCGAACAGGCCGACACTGAACGCCACAAGCCCCGTTCGCGCGCGTGCATGCGCGACCACGAGGACGGCGACGGTCAGCATCACCACGTCGCTGACCGGGTAGGCAAGGCCGACCCCAAGGGCCAGTGGGCTGCCGCCGCCTGCGCGATACACCGCGCCAAGACTGGTCGCCCAGCTCAGGTTGAACAGTGACGCCGCGACCATCGTGCCGTCCAGGACCAGGCGCACCCGCCCGGATCCAGCCAAAGCGGCCGACGGCCGAAGCAGCAACGCCGGAAGCGCCAGTGCGGGAAAGGCCAGGAACCCGGCATCCGCGAGGGACGGGAACGGGCTCGCCCGGTCGCTGAGCAGTTCGTAGTACGACCACACCGCCTCGCCGATCGCCCAGCCGCCCGTCGCGCCGGCCAGCAGCAGCCAGGACAGGCGAGAGCGACCGGCCATCCGCGACGCACGCCAGGCGCAGCAGCACGCCGCCGCAGCAGCCACCGCGAATTCGCCCAGATCGTCGACTGTGCGAAGCATCGACTCGCCACCCGGGCGAACCTGCAACATCACCCCGAACGCGACGACGACGCAGAGCGCGCCGAACAGGAGCGCTCTGCCGCGAATCGTCGCACGGGTCACCCAGCGTTAATCGGCACGTCCGGCGCCGATCTGAGGATTCGGCTGCGCCCACTGGGCTTCGATGCGCTGCGGGCACTACGGCCCGCAAACGACATCTCGGGTTACTGCCTAAGCGTCTATCGGGTCGACGCCCAGAGCCGCCAGGATGTCGGCCGTCACCTCGTCCTCGCTGGCGCTGGCGTCGACGACGCGCAGCAGCCCGCGGTCGCGGTAGTAGTCGACCAGCGGGGCGGTGGCTTCGTCGAATACCTCGAGCCGGTTGCGGACGACATCTGGAGTGTCGTCGGCGCGCCCCTCGACCCGTGCCCTGGCCAGGATCCGCTCGATAAGCTCATCGCGCGGCGCATCCAGGTAGATGACAGCGTCGGCGCCGACGCCCTCCCGATTGGCCAGTTGGCGCGCCTCGCGCGCCTGGGCGACCGACCGCGGGAAGCCGTCGAGCAGGTACCCGCCGTCCAGACCGGCGTCGATGACCACCCGCATGAGCAGGCCGATGATCAACCGATCGGGCACCAACTGGCCCCGATCCATATAAGCGCGGGCCTCGCGCCCGAGCGGCGAGCCGGCCTTGACCTCTGCGCGCAGCAGATCTCCGGCCGCGATGTGTTTCAGCCCCATGCGCTGCGCCAGTCGCTCGCCCTGGGTGCCTTTACCCGAACCGGGCGGTCCGATAAGCAGCACGTTCATATCGCCACCCTGGCAGCAGACGCCGAGAAAAGCGACAGAACTCAGCAGATCTGTGCTACTGCCAACACGCTCCGCGCACGCTACGGTGCGTCCGACGTGTTTAGTCGTTGTTACCCCCCGTTAACCGGTATGGCCAAAGATTCTGCTTAGCCATCGACCATCGGAGGACTTCGTGCGCGTGAATCTGCTCCGCAGTGCCACCGTCATCGGCGCGGCCGCCTGCCTCGGCGCGGCGCTCGCCGTCGTCGCGACCTCGGCCGAGGCAGTGCCGTCGACGACCGTCGTGCTCAACGAGGTCTACGGCGGCGGCGGCAACTCCGGCGCCACGTACACCAACGACTTCATCGAACTCACCAACCGCAGCAACGCCGCCGTGCCCCTCGACGGCTGGTCGGTGCAGTACCACTCGGGAAGCGCGACGGGCGCGTGGCAGGTCACGGCGCTGTCCGGCTCACTCGCCCCCGGGGCGTTCTACCTGATCGCCGAGGCGCAGGGCACGGGCGGCACCCAGCCGCTGCCTCCGCCGGACGCAACCGGGTCGATCCCGATGTCGGGCACCGCCGGAACAGTCGCGCTCGTCAATACGGCCACCGCGCTGACCTGCGCCGACTCCGCGTCCTGCCAAGCCGCGTCGGTCGACCTGGTCGGCTACGGCACGGCCGTGATCAACGAGGGCACACCGGCCGCCGGGGCATCCAACACGAGCTCGGTACAGCGCACGGACGCCGCCGACACCGACAACAACGGCACCGATTTCGCGGCGGCGGCGCCCACGCCGGCAGCCACCAACGCCGGGGGCGGCGGAGGCACCGGCGAGCCTGGGCCCCTGCGCATCCACGACATCCAGGGCAGCGGCTGGATCTCGCCTCACAACGGCGAGACCGTCACCAACGTGCCGGGCATCGTCACCGGTGTACGCGCGGCCGGCAGCAGCAGGGGCTTCTGGATCCAGGACCCGACACCGGACGCCAACCCGGCGACCAGCGAGGGCATCTTCGTCTTCACCTCATCACCCGGCGTCGCCGTGGGCGACTCGGTGCTCGTGTCCGGCTCGGTGAAGGACTTCTACCCGCTCAGTAGTGGCGAAACCGTGTCGACCACGTCCAACCTGTCGATCACCGAGATCGACAGCCCGACGACGATCGTGCTCTCGCACGGCAACCCGGTGCCGGCGGCCGAGGTCATCACGCCGACCACCGTGCCCGACACCTACGCGCCCGACCTCGCGGGCGGCAACATCGAATCGACGCCCGTTACGCCGGCGCGGTCCGCGCTCGACTTCTGGGAGTCACGCGAAGGCATGCTCGTACAGGTCAACGATGCGCGGGTCGTCGGCCCGTCGAACAGCTTCGGTGAGCAGTTCGTGACGACCAAGCCGGCGCAGGCCGCCACCTACCGCGGCGGCACCGAGATCACGGCCGAGAACGCCATCCCGTCCGGGCGCGTCGAGGTCATCCCGGCCAACGGCAGCAAGCCGGGTGTGAACGTGGGTGACGTGTTCACCGGCGCGACGGTCGGCCCGGTCGACTACTCGAACTTCGGCGGCTACGTGATCGCGGCGACCACTCTCGGCGCCAAGCAGGACAACGGCCTGGCCCCGGTATCGGCCACGGCGCAGTCGACCAAGCAACTCGCGGTGGCCACCTACAACGTCGAGAACCTCGCACCGTCCGACGCTGACGCGAAGTACCAACGGCTCGGGCAGGGCGTCGTCACCCACCTCGCGTCTCCGGATGTCATCGCCGTCGAGGAGGTCCAGGACAACACCGGCGCCACCGACAACGGCGTGGTCGCGGCCGACCAGACCCTGGCCAAGCTGACCGCCGCGATCGTCGCGGCGGGCGGGCCGGACTACGCGTGGCGCGAGATCGACCCCGTCGACGACAAGGACGGCGGCCAGCCGGGCGGCAACATCCGGGTGGTGTTCCTCTACAACCCGTCGCGGGTGACGTTCGTCGATCGTGGCGGCCCCACAGTCAATCGCTCGACCACCGGCACCGCCGTCGTGAAGAGTCAGGGCAAGCCCGACCTCACGCTCTCGCCTGGACGGATCGACCCGACGAACCCGGTGTGGTCGACAAGTCGCAAGCCGCTCGTCGGCGAGTTCCTGTTCCGCGGCCAGACGGTCTTCGTCGTCGGCAACCACCTCGACTCCAAGGGCGGCGACCAGAGCGCGGACGGGCGCTTCCAGTTCCCGGCGCAGTCGTCGGCCGTGCAGCGCGCCGGCCAGGCGCAGGTGGTGCACGACTTCATCGAGAACATCCTCGCCGTCGACAAGAAGGCGGACGTCGTCGTGCTCGGCGACCTGAACGACTTCCAGTTCAGCCCGGCGGTCGCCGCACTTCGCACCGGCACGGCCGATGGCACCGGCCCGTCGATACTGACCGATCTGATCAGCACGCTGCCGGCGAACCAGCAGTACACCTACGTGTTCGACGGAGTTTCACAGGTGCTCGATCACATCCTGGTGACCAAGGGTGCCGGGCCGGTCGAGTACCAGGTCGTGCACATCAATGCCGAGTTCACCAACCAGACGAGCGACCACGACCCGCAGGTGGTGCGCCTGACGCCGTGAACTGCCCTGCGCTGACGCCCCGCTGTCTTCCCGTTGAGTGGTGCGTTGCGCCTTGAGTGGTGCGTTGTAACTGCCCACTCAAGCGATAACGCACCACTCAACGGATCGATAGCCTAGTATCTCTAGGTATGCGGGAACGACTCAAGGGCAACCTCGATCTGCTTGTTCTGGAAGTGCTGGCACGTCGGCCTGCACACGGGTACGACGTCATCGTCTCGCTGCGCACGAGCAGCGACGGACTGTTCGATCTGCCTGAGGGCACGGTGTATCCGGCGCTGCATCGCCTCGAGCGCGCGGGTCTGCTCAGCAGCCGCTGGACGACGGACTCGGGAAGGCGGCGGCGCGTCTACGCGCTCACGGCGGCCGGGCGCAAGGCGCTGGTGGCCGAACGCCAGCAGTGGTCCCGGTTCGCGGCCGCGGTCGGCTCCGTCCTGGGGGCGCACGCATGACCGAGCTGATCGACGCCTACCTGGACGCGCTGCAGCCACGCCTTCGGGGCGCGCCGCGCGACATCCGCCGGATGCTTCGCGAGACCGAGGATCACCTGACCGATGCGGTTTCGGCCGGAGTGGACGGCGGCCTGACGCCGGCCGATGCGCAGCACAAGGCCATAGCGCAGTTCGGCCGCGTCGACGACCTTGCCCAGCGCTTCAACGGGTCGAGTCCACGGCCGCGGATTCGTGCCGGGCGCCTGGCCGAGCAGGGCGTGGCCCTGGGTGGCGTCGCGCTTGTCGCTGTCGGCCTGAGTGGCGTGGTCGCCACAGCGATGACCGGCATCGCCGGCTCGTCGTTCGTCTTTGCCGATGCCCCGGGTCGTACGTATGCCGCGAGCGACTGCCGGCACTGGCTGGCGCTTCACCCGGATGCGCACAGTTGTGCCCGGGCCGCGCTCGCCGAGAACCTGTCCGACGGTCTCTTCCAGCGCTTCGCCGCAGGGATTGTGGGACTCGTGGTGCTCGCGGCGCTGGCCTGGTGGATGCAGCGGATGCATACGCGGGCGCGCTCGTTCTGGTCGCTGCTGAGTACGCCGCTCGTATCCATTGTCGCAGCAACGGCGTTCGGCGCGGCCGGACTCGTCCTGCTCGGGCTGGGTATTGACGCCGCTCGAGTCGACGCCGGCAACGGCGCGGGGCAGTGGTTCAGCGCAGCTGGTGTGTCGCTGCTTGCCGCCGGCCTGTTCGCAGTTCCGGCTTTGCGCTGGCTCGACGAGATATCGGGCCTCATCGGCCGAGATCCGGCAGTCACCAGCTGACGTCGTGATACGCCCGACCACTGCGATTGCCTTGTCTTGCGACGGTGCATCGCGGCAAGTGCTGGTCGATGCCCGAGAGCGCGGCGAGCGTGCGTCGGACAGGATGAGTGCCATGGAGATGACTGGATGGTTGACCGGGCAGCTGTTTCTGCAGACCGTCGACGAGAAGGAAGTCCAACTGGTGAGCGCCTTCCTCAACGCCCGCGGCCTCGCATTCCAGGTCCTTACCCTGAGTGAACGCATGACTCTCGATCCGCAGAACCCGGCTGCCGGCGTCACCAGCGATCGGTTCAGCATCGCGGTACAACTCGGCGGGTTCCCGCAGGTCGTCGGTCCCGTCGTGAACGATTTGATCCAGCGGGCGCACGGCGGTGGCTGGGACGCCGAGCAGCCCGGCCAGAATGCGACCTGACGGCCGGCGCACGGACGAATAGCCGCCGACTCGTGACCTTTCATCCGTCCGCGTCAAGCTCGGCCATGAGTACGATCCACCTTTCACGGGCGGCTCGCGCCGTGTTCTTGCAATGGTGCGCAGACGATGAGGTCTGCTAGAAGAGAGGGCGACATGCTGGTGACACACCGTCGATCACAGCGACTATTAGCCGTGTCCGCGGCAGCCGCAATCATCACCGCGTCACTCGCGGCCTGTGGGGCGGGAAAGAAGAACGACAACGGCGGGAACAGCGGCACGCCCGGAACGGGCGGCAACAGCAACAAGCCGCTAACCGTTGGCACGACCGACAAGCTGGTCGCGCTCGACCCGGCCGGCTCCTACGATAATGGCTCGCTGATGCTCGAGACCCAGGTATATCAGTACCTGATGGACATTCCGCCCGGCGGCAAGACGCCGCAGCCGGACGCGGCCCAGTCCTGCTCGTTCACCAAGCCGACCGAGTACACGTGCAAGATGAAGCCGGGCCTGAAGTTCTCCAACGGCGACCCGCTCACGGCGAAGGACGTGGCCTTCTCCTTCTCGCGCATCATCAAGATCAACAACCCGAACGGGCCGGCGTCGCTGCTCGCGAACATGAAGTCGGTGGCCGCTCCCGACGACAGCACGGTCGTGTTCACCCTCAACAACGCCAACGACCAGACCTGGCCGTACATCCTCGGCACGTCCGCGGGACCGATCGTCGACTCGAAGGTCTTCCCGGCCGACAAACTGCTCGCCGACGACAAGGCCATCGGCTCCGGCCAGTACAAGATCACGAGCTTCAGCAAGAACCAGCTCGTCCAGTTCGCAGCGAACCCGAACTACGGCGGCGCCTTCAAGCCGAAGGCCAACCAGGTCGCACTGAAGTACTACACCCAGGCGTCCAACCTCAAGCTCGACATCCAGAGCGGGGCGATCGACGTCGCTTGGCGCAGCCTGACCCCGACCGACATCGACAGCCTGCGCAGCGCCAAGGACGTCAAGGTGTGGACGGGGCCCGGTGGCGAGCTGCGCTACATGGTCTTCAACTTCAAGACGATGCCCGGCGGCACCGACGCGCAGAAACGCGCCGTGCGCCGCGCGGTCGCGTACTCGGTTGACCGGCAGTCGATCTCGGACAAGGTCTACAAGGGCACGTACAAGCCGGCCTACTCGATGATCCCGGACGGTCTGCCCGCGCACATCGACGCGTTCAAGGATGAGTTCGGCGCGTCACCGGACAAGGCAAAGGCCGCCAACGAGCTTCAGCAGGCGGGCGTCAAGACACCGGTCACGCTGAACATCGAGTACACCACCGACCACTACGGCCCGAGTTCTGACCAGGAATACAACGAGATCAAGCGGCAGCTCGAGGCCACCGGCCTGTTCAAGGTGAACCTGCAGTCGACCGAGTTCGACACCTACAGCGACCAGCGGGTCAAGGACGCCTACCCGGTCTACCAGCTCGGTTGGTTCCCGGACTTCCCCGACGGCGACAACTACTTCAGCCCGTTCCTCGTCGAGAACAACTTCGTGCACGCGCACTACTGCGACCCGAAGGCCACCGACCGGCCATGCGACAAGGACAAGATGGCCCAGCCGATGACCACGGAGCAAACCGCAGCAGGCACCGCCCGCAACGCGGCGTTCAACCAGATCCAGAAGACACTCGCCACCGGTGAACTGCCGTACCTGCCGCTGCTCGAGGGCGAGCAGATCGCCGTCGCACGGACGAACGTCAGTGGCGTGCAGGACACGCTCGACATCTCCTTCCTGTTCCGTTTCTGGATGCTGAGCAAGAGCTAGGCAGCACGTAGTGGATGCGACGGGAGGTCGTTCGGGGATGCCGGTAGGACGGACTTGCCATGCGGTATGGCACGATCTGACCCCTGCAGCCCCCGGACGACCATCCGTTCGCAACCACTAAAGGCGGCTCGTGGCAACAACGACCTCATCGGGGTCGCTGCGCACCTACCTGGTGACGCGGCTTCTGCTGGTCATCCCCATGATCTGGGTGCTCGTCACCCTCGTCTTCTTCGTGATGCGGGTGATCGGCGACCCGATCTCATCCGCGTTCGGTGGCAGGCTTCCGCCGGATCAGATCAAGATCCGTAAGCACAACGCGGGCCTCGACAAGCCGATATTCGTGCAGTACTGGGACTACCTCAAGGGCGTCGCGCACGGCGACTTCGGTACGGCGATCACCGACAACCAGAAGATCAGCCACGTGCTCATCGTCAAGGGCGCGGCAACTCTCGAGCTCGCGTTCTGGGCAGGGCTGCTCGCCATTGTGGTCGGGGTCCCGCTCGGCCGGGTCGCCGCTCGCTACCGCGACCGGCTTCCCGATGTGGGGCTGCGCCTGTTCGCGGTTCTCGCCTATGCCATACCGGTCTTCTTCCTCGGGCTGTTGCTCAAACTGCTGTTCGCGATCAAGCTCGGCTGGCTGCCCGCTTCGGGACGAGCGAGCACAGACGTCGAACTGGCCATCCAGAACGTCTCGCCGAAGACGAACATCTACCTGATCGACGCGATCCTCTACGGCGACAACAGCTACGTCATCGACGTGCTGAAACATTCCGTACTGCCCGCGATAGCCCTCGGCCTGCTCGTCGCGGGGGTCTTCCTGCGACTCGTTCGGGTCAACCTGCTGCAGACGCTGCGTGCCGACTACGTCGAAGCTGCGCGGGCGCGCGGCGTGCCAGAACGGCGGGTCGTGCGCGCGCACGCATTCCGCAACGCGCTCATCCCGGTGGTGACCGTGATGGGGCTGCAGTTCGCCGCGTTGCTGTCCGGGGCGGTACTGACCGAGGAGACCTTCGAGTGGCAGGGCCTCGGCTACACACTCACCCAGTACCTGATCAGGCGTGACTTCATCGCCGTGCAGGGCATCGTCACGGCCCTCGCTCTCATCGTGGCCGTCGTCAGCTTCCTCATCGATGTGATCGCGGCGATTGTCGACCCGAGGGTGAGGTACTGATGCGCCCGTCGTGCCGCCGTTTCCAGAGCGTTCGGGTCGATCCCGCGCCCGGCGCGGGCATGAGCCACGCGGATGAGGGGGTGAGCCGCCGATGACCACCGCTTTCGCCGACAGCGACGAGACCGAGGCGGTACGGGAGAAGTGGCACAGCCGCATCCCGGGGCTTGCCGCGTTGCGGGCCACCTCCGGGTTCCAACGCGCCATGCTGCTCGCCGGCGCGCTCATCGTGCTGTTCTTCCTGGTGATCGCCGTGTTCGCACCGGCCATCGCGCCGTACGGCTTCAACGCAGACTCCTCGCACGGCGTCACGTTCCAGACCCTGCAGGCACCGTCGGCGAAACACTGGTTCGGCACCACGGTCGGCGGCGAGGACGTCCTGTCTCGCGTCGTGTTCGGTACACGCACAGCGCTCGAGGTCGTCATCCTGGCCGTGTTGTTCTCGATCATCATCGGCGTTCCGTTCGGCCTGCTCTCCGGCTACCGCGGCGGCTGGCTCGACCGGGTCCTCGTACTCGTCACCGATGCACTGTTCGCCTTCCCACCACTGCTGCTCGCGATCATCATCTCGATCACGATCGCCGGCGGGCAGAGCAGCAAGACCGGTGGCATCCTCTCGGCGGCCATCGCCATCACCGTGGTCTACGTGCCGCAGTACTTCCGCGTCGTGCGCAACGCGACGGTGGCCGCGCGCGAAGAACCGTACGTCGAGGCCGCCCACACGCTGGGCGCGACGCCGCGTGTCGTCATGACGCGCTACATCTTCGGCAACGTCGTGCAGACGGTGCCCGTTATCGCGACGCTGAATGCCGGCGACGCGATCCTGACCCTGGCCGGTCTCGGCTTCCTGGGCTTCGGCATCGAACCGTCCTCTGCTGCCTCGTGGGGCGATGACCTGAACAAGGCCCTGTCTGACACAGCTGCCGGCATCTGGTGGACGGGCATGTTCCCCGGCATCGCGATCGTGCTCATGGTCGTCGGCGTCACGCTGGTCGGCGAGAGCCTCAACGACGTGCTCAATCCCTTGCTGCGAACGACGAAACTCAGTCCGGTCAAACTGCCGGCCCGCGAGAAGGCCGGCGCGTGACCGCCGACTACCTGGCCGTCGAGGTCGACGACACGACGGGACCAGTGCTCGACGTTCGCGACCTGCGCGTCTGGTACGCCTCGCCGAAGGCGCCGGTACAGGCCGTCGACGGCGTCAGTTTCACGCTGAAGCCGGGCGAGGTTCTCGGGCTGGTCGGCGAGTCGGGTTGCGGGAAGTCGACGCTCGGGCGCGGGCTGATCGGCCTGTTGCCGCGGGGCGCCGCAGTCGACGGTGAACTGCATTTCGCCGGACGCGAACTGCTCGGCCTGCCGGCCCGCGAGCGCGAGAAGCTGCGCGGCGGCGGTATGGGGCTGATCTTCCAGGAACCGATGACCCGCCTCGATCCGCTGATGCGCATCAGCGAGCACTTTCGCGAGGCGCTGAAGGTGCATGCGCCGGAGCTGTCCAAGGCCGAGTCGAAGACCAGGGCGCTCGACTCCTTGCGCGCACTGGGGATTCCGCCCACCAGGTATCGCAACTACCCGCACGAGTTCTCCGGCGGTATGCGGCAGCGAATCATGATCGCCCTGGCACTGGCGCTGCGGCCGAAGTTCATCGTCGCCGACGAGCCCACGACGGCCCTGGACGTCCTGGTCGAGGCGCAGATCCTGCGCATCCTCGCCGACATCCGTGAGCGCTACTCGCCGGCCATCCTGCTGATCACCCACAACCTCGGCATCGTCGCCGAGGCCTGCGATCGCGTCGCCGTGATGTACGCGGGCCGGATCGTCGAGCAAGGGCCAGTCCGCGACGTCTTCGCCAACCCGCGCCACCCATACACCCAGGAGCTGATGCGCTCGGTCATCTCGCTGACCACCCGCGAGCTGCACTCGATTGCCGGAGCCCCGCCAGACCTCAGCGATCCACCATCCGGCTGCCGTTTCTATCCCCGCTGCCCGCATGCGATGCAGATCTGCCCGCAGCGCATGCCGCCGACCATCGATCACACGGAGTGCTGGTTGCTCGACGATTCGCTGTCGGCGGCCGACCGCGCACCGCTGGCCCGGGCGGAGGTGTCCGTTGCCGACGAAGCCTGAGGTCTCACCCGACGCCGTCGCGCCCGACCTGGCACCCGGATCGCCGCTGATCAGCATCCGCGACCTGCATGTCAACTACGCGCTGCGGACGAACGCCCTCGCCCGCCTGATCGGCCGCTCGTCCGGCATGGTGCGCGCCGTCGACGGGGTGAACCTCGATCTCGCGCAGGGCGAAGTCGTCGGCATCGTCGGCGAGTCGGGGTCGGGGAAGTCGACGTTGGGGCGCGCGCTACTCGGGTTGGTCCACCCGAGCGAAGGCAGCATCCGCTACCGGGACCGCGAACTGGTCGGACTCCGGGCATCGCAGCTTCGCCCGATGCGCCGCAAGTTGCAGATGGTGTTCCAAGACCCGCACGCCTCACTCAATCCGTCGATGACGGTCGGGCGAGCGATCTCCGACGCCCTGCGCATCCACGGGTTGCACGCTGACCGGCGCGACGACGCTGTGGCCGAGGCACTCGAACGCGTCGGTCTCGCCCCGGCGGCCCGCTTCATGCCGAAGTACCCGGGTGAGCTGTCCGGCGGTCAGAAGCAGCGGGCGGTGATCGCGCGGGCCATCGCCTTGGGGCCGGAACTCCTCGTCGCCGACGAGCCGATCTCGATGCTCGACATGAGCGTGCGCGCGAAGATCCTCGGCCTGCTGGAAGAACTCAAGCAAGACCTCGGCCTGACCTACGTCTACATCACTCACGACCTCGCGAGCGCGCGATTCTTCTGCGACCGCATCGCGATCATGTATCTCGGCAAGGTGATCGAGATCGGGCCCACGGACGAGATCTTCGCCAACCCGCGTCACCCGTACACCCAGGCCCTGCTCAAGGCAGTTCCCGATCCTGACCCCTCGCGTGGCATGGCGCGCGACCTGCCCCGTGGCGAGGTTCCCGACGCCTCAAACCCGCCGGCCGGCTGCCCCTTCCACCCGCGCTGCCCGCAGGCGTTCAAGCCCTGCGGCTGGGAGATGCGCGACGTGCGGATGGTCCTCGAACAGCGCTGGACGGCGGTCGACCCGGATCAGTACGCCCGCGAGTCCAAGCTGGTCGGCGACCCGGAACGCTTCGACCTTGCCGAGGCGTCGCCGGGCGAGGGCGTCGTGCGTCCGGCCGGCGGCTCGGCCGGCGAGTTGCTCGACCTGCTCGAGCAGCAGCAGGCCGACGATCGCGACGAGCCGTTGTGGCATGGCGTCCAGCAGATGACCGCCGACGGCAGCGCGGTGCACATCCGCTTCGCTGAGCGGGTCGCGCCACGCCTCTTGCCGGTAACCGGTACGGATGTGGAGGTTTCCTGCCACCTCCACCACGACCCATCCGCCTCGGCCTAGGCACGCCTGCGGGAGCGGAAAGTAGCTGGTCGTACCGGCAGCACAGCTACGACTCAGCGCCAGCACAGCGGGCGAGCGGAAGGTAGCTTGCATGACCGACGAGCACCCAAACAACGAGCAACCGGACCATCCGGCGCTGCAACCGCAACACCCGGCGCCGCAACCGCCCGTCGAGCCACCAAGCGCTCCGAGCGATCCCTATAGCCAGACCTGGTCATACCCGGCGCCAGGCAGCGTGCCGTATCCGCCGGCCGCCGAGCCGTCGTACTCGATGTTCGGCCCGCTGCCCGAGCCTCCGACGGCATCGGCCCCGGCGGATTCGGCGGCTCCGGCCACCCCGGCCAAGTCGCGGCCCACCCGGACCGTGCTCGTCGCAGCGGCGACCGCCGCCCTCGTCGGCGGCGGAATAGGCGCCGGCACCGTTGCCCTACTCGACAACGGCCACAAGACGACGACCTACAGCAGCTTGCCGCAGACCGCCCAGACCGCGCCGATCGCCGCGAAGATCGACGGCACGATCAGCGCGGCCGCGGAGAAGATCCAGCCCAGTGTCGTCACCATCAACGTCACCGGTGCGCAAGAGCGGGGCACCGGGTCGGGGGTGATCATCCGCAACACCGGCTACATCCTGACCAACGATCACGTCGTATCGGTGGCCTCCGGCGGCGGTTCGATGACGGTCATCACCCAGGACGGCCAGCAGGCGAGCGCGACGATCGTCGGCCGCGACACGTCAGACGACCTCGCGGTCATCAAGGTCAACGGGCTCAAGAACCTCACCCCGGCGACGTTCGCCCAGTCGGCCAAGCTCGTCGTCGGCCAGACCGTGGTCGCGGTCGGCGCGCCGCTCGGCCTTTCTGACACGGTCACATCGGGCATCGTGAGCAACACGGCGCGTCCGGTTCGATCCGGCGACAGCGACCAGGCCGTGTTCGACGCGGTGCAGACGGACGCGGCAATCAACCCGGGCAACTCGGGCGGGCCGCTCGTCGACCTGAACGGCAACGTCGTCGGCATCAACGCCGCGATCGCCACCGCGAACTCCGGTGGCCTGCAGATTCCCGGTCAGACGACCGAGTCCGGCAGCATCGGTATCGGCTTCGCCATCCCGTCCGACGAGGCGAGCCGCATCGCCGGTCAGCTGATCGCCACCGGCAAGGCGACCCATGCCGTGCTCAGCGTCGAGGTATCGGGTCAGCAGAACAGCAATGCGAGCACGACTGGTGCCCGGCTGACCTCGGTCAGCGCGAACGGGCCGGGCGCGAAGGCCGGCCTCAAGGCCGGCGACGTCGTGGTCCGGGTCGACAATCAGCGCATCGACGACGCGGACGGCCTGATCGCCGCGATCCGCTCGCACGCGCCCGGCGACAAGGTGTCGCTCACCTACATGCGCGGCAGCGCGTCCACGACGACGAGCACGACGCTGGGCGGAGCGTCCAACTAGCTCGCAACCCAAGGCCGGGCTGCGCCCCCGATCAACCGGGGGGCGCACCCGGCCGTCGAACGTTCCAGTACGACTGCCGTAGATCGTTACCGTCCGCCGCCGTGCGGAACGCACACCGTGCGGGCGTCCGCGCTGGCACATCGTTGATCATCTCTGTCGAAACCGCGAATAGCGGCAGATACAGCAGAGATGATCAAGACCCCGGTGCGAAGTCCGGCCGTGCCGCACCCGGGCCAGGTCGCGTTCTACGGCTATTGGCCTGACGCGCGCAGTTCGACGCAACACTCCCCCGGCCGGGCGTCCAGGCAGGCTTCTACGCCCCGGGCGTGCAGGCCGGTGAGTACGCCGGTGAGGAACTGCTGGTTGATGCCGCAGACGAGCGCGGGCGCCTGCTGCGCGAGCGGATGGAACGGGCAGTTGCGCAGCCGCACCCCACCGCTCGCCGATCGGCAGGGTTCGAAGCCGTAACGCTCGGTCAGCGCGCTGGCGAGCGACAATGCCCGCTCGGCACCCAATCGGCCGGGCCGCAGACGTTCGTACTCGGCCGAGCCGATCTGCTCGCCGTGCGAGCGGGCGATCCGCATCGCGGCGTCGTCGCTGCTCTCGCCGGTGCGGTGCGACGCCAGCGCATCGACGAGGATCTCGGCGAGCACCGCGTGCCGGCGGGCCGGAACGCTCACCGCGACGTCGATGCCCGTGGGTTCGTACACCTTCGGGGCGCGGCCGACCCGGCGTGGCCCGTCGACCGCCTCGTACCTCGCGTCGAGCAGGCCGACGGCAACGAGTTTGTCGAGGTGGAATGCGGCGAGCTTGCGTGAGACGCCGACAGCGGCGGCCGCGTCCTCGCGGGTGATCGGACGGCGAGCGCCACGCACGTGCTCGAACAGGGCGCGCCGGACGTCGTCGTCGAGCGCAGCCACCGCGGCGATGGACCGGCGTTCGATACTTGTCTGCCCTTCCACAGGCCTAGGATAACGCCAATGAAACTCTCCGATACAAGAAAAACTCCCTATTGACTGGGCGTCTCGTAAAGCGCCAAACTCTATTGGTGAAATGCCTACGAGGGAGAGCCGATGCCCGGTGAGCTAGCCGACTTCGACGTCGAGGCCATGCCTTCGCTGCGAATCGTTCGGGGCGACACCGGCTTCGACCTGGTCGCTGCCGAGCGCGCAGCGGCTGCCCTGCTGGCCGCGCTGAACGTCGATACGGGCACCGAGGGTATGCGCGAGACTCCGGCGCGCATGGCCCGGGCGTACGTCGAATTCTTCGAGCCGCGCCCGTTCGAGGTCACGACCTTCCCGAACGACGAGAACTATGACGAGCTGGTTCTGGCGCGGCGCATCCCATTTCGCTCGGTGTGCGAGCACCACCTGCTTCCGTTCGTCGGGGTGGCCCACGTTGGCTATCTGCCCGGCGAGCGGATCCTGGGCCTGTCCAAACTTGCCCGGATCGTCGAACACTTCTCCTGCCGCCCGCAGGTGCAAGAACGTCTCACCAAGCAGGTCGCCGACTGGTTGCAATCGAACCTTGCCCCGCACGGCGTCGGCGTCGTCATCGATGCCGAGCACACCTGCATGACATTGCGGGGCGCGCTCGCGTCGGGTTCGAGCACGATCACCTCGACGCTGCTCGGCACGCTTCGGAGCGACGCCCGCGCTCGCGAAGAATTCTTCGCCCTGACCCGGTCCGCGGCCTGAACCGCTACTGAATCGGAGAAGCACATGAGCACGTTCGTGATCATCGGAGCCGGCCTAGCCGGAGCCAAGGCCGCGCAGGCGTTGCGCGAAGGTGGCCCCGACCACGAGATCGTGCTGATCGGTGACGAGCAGTTGCCGCCCTACGAACGGCCGCCGCTGTCAAAGAGCTACCTCGCGGGTGACTCGCCGTGGGAGGACGCGCTCGTCCATCCCGAGACCTGGTACGCGGAGAATCGCGTCGAACTGCGACTCGGAACGCGAGCGCGCGCGATCCACCCCGAGCGGCACCGCATCGAACTCGCCGACGGTACGGACCAGAACTACGACAAGCTGCTGCTGGCGACCGGATCGACGCCGCGCCGCCTGCACATCCCGGGTGCCGACGCCGGCGATGTGCTGTACCTGCGCCGAAAGGGCGACTCCGACGCCATCCGGGCCACGTTCGGCTCGGGCAAGCGGCTCGTCATTGTCGGCGGCGGCTGGATCGGCCTCGAGGTCGCCTCGGCGGCCCGCCAGGCCGGCACCGACGTCACGGTGCTCGAAGCCGCCGAGTTGCCACTGTTCGCTGTTCTCGGTCCCGAGCTCGCACGGGTATTCGCCGACCTGCACCGCGAGCACGGCGTCGATCTGCGCACGCGGGTCCAGCTCGCGGAGGTCATCCTCGACGGCGGTACGGCTCGCGGCGTGCGACTGGCCGATGGCACGGCAATTCCCGCCGACGCGGTGCTCATCGCCGTGGGCGCGCGTCCGCTGACCAGCCTCGCCGAAAACGCCGGCCTCGCCGTCGACGACGGCGTGCTCGTCGACGCGTCGCTGCGTAGCAGCGAGCCCGACATCTACGCTGCCGGCGACATCGCGCGCGCCAAGCATCCCCGGCTCGGGCAGCGGATACGCGTCGAGCACTGGGCGAACGCGCTCAACCAGCCGGCGGTCGCCGCGGCGGGCATGCTCGGCAGGTCGGCAATCTACGATCTGCTGCCCTACTTCTACACCGACCAGTACGACCTGGGCATGGAGTACGTCGGGCACGCCCCGCTTGGCGCGTACGAGCAGGTGGTCATTCGTGGCGAGCTCGATTCGCGCGAATTCATCGCCTTCTGGCTCGACGGCCCCGGCCGCGTCCTGGCCGCTATGAACGTCAACGTCTGGGACGTCACCGATCAGACGAAGGCCCTGATCGAGTCCAGCGCCGCCGTCGACACCAAGCAGCTAGCTGACCCGGACATGCCGCTCGACGCGGTTACCCACGGGTAGGCACCCTGGCACACTGGGGGGATGCCGACGCACGAGGTCTTCAACACCCCGCCGCCGTTGACCGGCCAGAACGCGTTCAGCAGCAACACCGCGCTTGTCGACGGACTGCGCGAACTCGGCGACGTCGAGACCAAGCAACTCACCGCACTCGGCGAGTTGGCCGGCAGCGAGCAGGCCGAGCAGTGGGCACGCCTGGCCAACGCCTACCCGCCGGTGCTCCGCACGCACGACCGGTTCGGCCACCGCATCGACGAGGTCGAGTTTCATCCGGCCTGGCACGAGCTGATGAAGGTCGCGGTGGGCAATGGCCTGCACGGCGCAGCCTGGCAGGACTCCGGCGCAGGCAACCACCTCGTCCGGGCCGCGAAGTTCTACATATGGGGACAGGTCGAGGCCGGCCACGGTTGCCCCATCTCGATGACCTACGCGGTCGTGCCCGCCCTGCGTCATGCCCCGGCACAGGCCGCAATTTTCGAACCGCTGCTCGAATCGAGCACCTACGACTTCGGGTTGCGGGCGCCGCAGACCAAGGCGGGGCTCCTCGCCGGCATGGCCATGACGGAGAAACAGGGCGGCTCGGACGTGCGAGCCAACACGACCCGCGCCGAGCAGTTCGGCGATCACTACCTGCTCACCGGGCACAAGTGGTTCTGCTCGGCACCGATGTGCGACCTGTTCCTCGTCCTGGCGCAGGCACCCGGCGGGCTGTCGTGCTTCTTCGTGCCGCGCGTACTGCCCGACGGCACCCGCAACCCGTTCCTGATCCAGCGCCTCAAGGACAAGCTGGGCAACCGCTCCAACGCCTCGTCCGAGGTCGAGTTCGAGGCGACGCACGGCTGGCTCGTCGGCGACGAGGGCGCGGGCGTGCGCACGATCATCGACATGGTCACGATGACGCGGCTGGACTGCGTCATCGGCAGCGCATCCGGCCAGCGAGCCGCCCTTTCCCAGGCGGTGCATCACGTCCGCCACCGATCGGCGTTCGGCCGACCGCTCGTCGAGGCGCCGCTGATGCGCGAGGTGCTCGCCGATCTCGCGGTCGAGTCGGAAGCGTCGACCGCGTTGTTCCTGCGGCTCGCCCGGGCCGTCGATGCGGGCGAGTCGGCCTTCATGCGACTGGCCGTTGCCGCGTCGAAGTTCTGGGTCTGCAAGCGCACACCCGCGTTCGTCGCCGAGGCCCTCGAATGCCTCGGCGGCAATGGCTACGTCGAAGACAGCGGCCTTCCCCGGCTGTTTCGGGAATCACCGCTCAACGGCATCTGGGAGGGCTCGGGCAACGTCATCGCCTTGGACGTGCTGCGCGCGGCGGAGCGCGACCCGAAGAGCGTCGCCGCGCTGCTGGCCGAACTCGACCCGGTCGCCGGCGCAGACTCCGGGCTTGATGCGGCAATAACCGAGTTACGCGACCGTCTCCGCAATCTCGGAGCCGACCGCGCAGCCGACGAGCGAGGCGCGCGGGGGTTGGCCGCACTGGTTGCTCGTTGCCTGCAGGCGCGTCTGCTTATCGCTGATGCGCCCGAGCCGATCGCGCGCCGCTTTCTTGACAATCGCCTCAGGTCTCAAGCATCCGGCGTGTACGGAGAGTCACCCGGATCAGCCGCCGACGAGGTGCTGCGACGCCTGGGAATCTGACCTTAGTCCCAACCGTGCGTGGGACCTTGGTCGCGTTTAGCGCTCAAGACCTTATCGAGGCTTGACGCCACCAAGATCAGCGGTCATTGTTTGTGTGTCGAAGCGATCACCCACCGAATACGACAGCACGTCCGGCCACAGCGCGAAACACCTCGGCCGCACTCCGTGTTCGACGGTGACTTCGGGCCTCGCGGTGGACCCCCGACCATCGCGGGGCTCGGATCGGCAGCGCAGATTCCCGGCGGCACCCCCGCCTGCCGGGAATCTGCTTTGTTTTAGATCTCGACGAACAGGTTCCCGGCGGCCCCCCCGACTGCCGGGAGCCTGCTCATGTCGGCAGCCTGCGACCTGACAAACTCCGCGCCGAAGCGCTCAGCAACTGCTAGTCGGCTTCGGCAACCGGCGCATCGGACTCGGCGTCCGCGTCCTGAGTGGCGTCGGCGTCCTGCGCGGCGTCCGCGTCCTGCGCTTCGTCGGCCTGCTGCGTGGCGTCAGCGGTCTCGGCCAGCTCGGCGGATTCGCTCGTCTCGGCGACATCGCCGGGCTCGTCCCCGTCGGCCGTGGCCTTGGTCGTTCGACGGATGGTGACCTTGCCAGACTCGAAATCAATGCGGTTGCCGCCGGAGGCGTCGCCGACCTCCTCGCGGGTGGACTGCAGGCGGCGCTTCTCTTCATCCATATGTCTCTTCGCTGGATTGAAGAGCGTGTCGAGGCCCCACTGCGTCATAACACGAGGTTACGTCCTGCGAACGCATCCAGCGAACAGTGGCCTACGACGTAAGGGACTCGTAGCCTCGGCAACGCGCTGTTCTCGCGCGCAAAGGTCGAAATGATCACCGCCGATCGCGGCCACTACCGGACGAGACTCCTCCGCATTCGCGGTGCCGGCGACCACAACCACCAGCAGGACCTCGCCGAGAGCCTCGGCCGTTACTGCGGACCTGGCGTCCGCCGAGCTCGGCGGTTGATGGCCGGCGACCTAGCCGATCAGCAACCGGACTGCAGGAAGGCCTTCACATATCCGGCGGCCTGGTAGAAGTAATGGAATGCCCACGACGACAACGAGATGTCTCGACGTGCGGCGACCATGAAGAGCCGGCCGTCGAAGCAGCGCTTGACGATCATCCGGGCCCGGGAGACGTGGTAGGTCGACGTCACGACAATGATCGACTTCCACCCGTGCTGCCGCGCAAGGCGCTTGACCTGCTCGGCCTCGCCTCGCGTCGTCGAAGGATGGGGCTGGAAACACGTGACCGTGAAACCCTCTTGCGGCGCGGTGCACAGATGCTTCGCGTTACGTTGCTCCTCTGATGCCACCGAGATGACAAGGTTCGACGCGATATGTTTCTCGATCATGGCGACCGCGGTGTCGAGCCGACCGTTGTCGTCGGGTGGACCGAGCACGACGATCGCATCGGCGTGCTCCGGGTGGTTCACATGCGGACGGACAATCACGAAGAAGCCACCGATAAACCAGGCAACGAGCAGTACGAGCAGGCTGATTGCACTGATACGCGTGACGCGTCCCCATCGGATTGATCGCGTCTCCACCCCGGCAGCCTACGGGCCGCCCAGACCTCACTCGGTACGGCGGCGAAGCGTTGCCGCGCCGAGCACCAGAGCGCCGAGTACAAATCCGGCGACGACCAGCACATCACGCACATAGTCGAAGCCGACAGTTGGCGAGTTCGCCACCAGGCGGAGCGCCTCGACGGCATAAGGAACCGGCAACACGTCAGACACCCAGCGCAGCACGGTCGCCATCTCACCGCGCGGATGGAACAGGCCGCACAGCAGCAGTTGCGGCAGAACGACCACGGGCATCAGCTGAATCGCCTGGAACTCGGTACGCGCGAACGCGCTGGCAAACAGGCCGAGCGCAACGCCGAGCAGCGCGTCGATCGCCGTGACCACAAGCAGCAACCAGAACGAGCCGACCACGTGCAGGCCGAGCGCGACGGACACCGCTACCGCGACGATCACCGAAGCCATCGCCACCAGGCCGAAGGCCAGCGCATAGCCCAGCAGCAGGTCGAGCTTCGCCATCGGCGTCGTCATCAGCCGCTCGAGCGTGCCCGACGATCGCTCGCGCAACGTGGCGATCGAGGTGACGAGGAACATCAACAGGAACGGGAAGATGCCGAGCAACGCGGGCGCCAGTGAACTGAACGTGCTCTTGGAGTCGAACACGTACCGGATCAGCACCATGAGCAGCGACGGGACCCCGATGAGCATCGCGACCGTCCGCGGATCATGACGAAGCTGGATCAGGACGCGCTGCGCTGTGGCGATCGTGAGCGTCGGGTTCACGGTGCTGCCTGCCCGGCTGCGATCAGTTGCAGAAAGGCCGCGTCCATCGACGCTGTCGCGGTCTGCTGCTTGAGTGTGGACGGGCTGGCCTGGGCCACGACGGCCCCGTCGCGCATCAGGATCAGTTCGTCGCACCGTTCCGCCTCGTCCATCACGTGACTGGAGACGAGCAGGGTCAGCCCGCTGGCAGTCAGTTCGTGGAAGAGGCGCCACAGATGCTCGCGCAGCACCGGATCCAGGCCGACCGTCGGCTCGTCCAGGACGATCAGCCTGGGCCGGCCGATCAGGGCAACCGCCAGGTTGACGCGGCTGCGCTGCCCGTCGGACAGGCGAGACGTCAATCGGCCTGCGTAGCGGCTCATGTCGACCTGTTCGAGCACGCGGTCTACGTCGTCGGTCGGCGCGCCCACCGCGACGCCGAAGTAGCGCAGGTTCTCGCGCACGGTCAGGTCCGAGTACACCGAGACGCTCTGCGTCCCGTACCCGACCTCGGTGCGCAACGCCGGGTGGCCGGCCGGACGTCCGAGCACGGTCACCGTGCCGCCCTTGACGATCTGCGTGCCGACGACGGCACGCATCAGCGTCGTCTTGCCGCAGCCGCTGGGTCCGAGCAGGCCGGTGACCATACCCATCGGTACGGAGATCGTGACGCCGTGCAGCACCTCGACGCCACCACGCACCACGACCAGGTCCGCGCAGTCGATCGCTGAATTAACCATGTGATGAATTAGAGTTACGGTGCCGTGGATTGTCAACGCGGGGAGGCCGTCGATGGCACGCGCAGGGCGCCGACCCGGACCGAGCAACACCCGTGCGGAAATCCTTTCCGCCGCGCGACGCCGCTTCGCGGAGGTGGGCTATCACTCGGCGACGGTCCGCGCCATCGCCGCTGACGCCGGCGTCAACGCCGCGCTCGTCCACCACTACTTCGGCAGCAAGGAGCAGGTCTTCGTCGCGGCGATGAACCTGCCGCTGAACCCCGCCGAGGTCGTTGCCCGGTTGCAAGACGCCGGGCCGCGATCCCAGCTCGGCGAGCGGATCGTGCGGTTGTTCAGCCGGACCTGGCGTGACCCGCGGACCGGACAACCGCTGCAGGCGATGCTGCGCGCCGCGGCGTCCAGTGAGCAGGGCGCGGCGATGATGCGTCAGTTCGTCGAGGACGTGATGTTCAAACGAGTCTCGGTCGCGTTGGGGATTTCGCAGCTGCGCGCCGCCGGAGTCTTCTCCCAGCTAATCGGGCTCGCTATGGCGGCGACCATCGTTGCGGCCGAGCCGCTCGCGTCCGCGACCGAGGACGACCTGGTCGCCCTGCTCGCGCCGTCCGTCCAGCGGCTGCTGGACGAGCCCCGGACGTGATCGCCGTTCGACGTTACGCAGGTGGGCAGTTGACGCGCGGGTGGGCAGTTGTAACTGCCCACCTGCGGCGAAAGTGCCCACCTGCCGCATGTCCGGGACGTAGGCTGGCGGGATGCCGGAGCTGCCGGAGGTCGAGGCGCTCGCTGCATTCCTGCGCGAGCGAGCAGTCGGGCGCGCCGTGGTGCGCGCCGACGTGGCCGCCTTCAACGCCGTCAAGACATTCGACCCGCCACTGTCCGCGCTCAACGGCGCGACGGTCACCGGCGCTGGTCGCCACGGCAAGTTCATCGACATCGACGTCGACGGCCTGCACCTGGTCATTCATCTCGCTCGAGCCGGGTGGTTGCAGTGGCGCGACTCGCTGCCGCCGGCCCCGCCGCGTCCAGGCAAAGGACCGCTGGCGATGCGGGTGCACCTTGCCCCTGAGCTCCCCGGCGGACCGGTGTCCGGCTTCGACCTCACCGAGGCCGGAACGCAGAAACGCCTGGCCGTCTACCTGGTACGCGACGTGAACGAGGTGCCCGGCATCGCCCGGCTCGGCCCGGACGCGATGGCGGTCGACGCCAACCAGCTCGGTGAGCTGCTGCGGACGCAGCGCGCGCAGATCAAGGGCGTGCTGACTGATCAGACCGTGCTCGCCGGCATCGGCAATGCCTACTCGGACGAGATCCTGCACGCTGCCCGGCTCTCGCCGTTCAAGCTCGCCGCGAAGCTCAGCCCGGACGAGATCGAGCGGCTGCACACGGCTATCGGCGAGGTGCTGACCGACGCCGTCGCAAGGTCCGTCGGCCAGAAGGCGGCCAAGCTCAAAGGGGAGAAGCGTTCCGGCTTGAAGGTGCATGCGCGCACCGGCCTACCTTGCCCGGTTTGCGGCACCCTCGTGCGCGAGGTGTCCTTCGCCGACAAATCGTTCCAGTACTGCCCGACGTGCCAGACCGAAGGCCGCGAGCTGGCCGACCGGCGCATGTCCAAGCTGCTCAAGTAGCGAACGCGCACTCTGACCTGCCCACATCAACGCAACCCGCGTGCGCCGACCCCATACGACACAACCCAGCTCACGCGCGCCAGCCGAACATGATCATCTGCAGGTACCGCACCGCCCGCGGTTCACGAAGCGTCACCCGGCCACGTCCGCTCGGGCACGCGCGCCCGCCCGCCTGGCATGCCCCAATCACGCTGGGGCAGACTTGGCTGAGTGCATCCTTTTGACGTCCCGAGTGTGTCGGTCGACGAACTGCCCGCAGACGCCTTCTTGCTCGATGTCCGCGAACCGGCCGAATGGGCCGCCGGCCATGTCGACGGCGCCGTACACATCCCAATGTCCGACCTGCCGCATCGGCTCGGACGCGACGATGGCGGGTTGACTGCCGACGCCAAGATCGTGGTCGTCTGCAAGATGGGCGGGCGTTCGGCCCAGGTCACCGCCTGGCTCAACCAGCAGGGATTCCAGGCGACGAACCTCGACGGCGGCATGCTGGCGTGGGCCACCGCGCACCGGCCGATGATCAGCGACACGGGCGCGCCGCCACACGTGTTGTGATCCGCAGAGCACCATTGTTGCCGTGAGACCTCGAGGGAGGCGCGAGGCCAGGACACCGCCGAAGCGGCCGCTGGTGGTCGCGCATCGCGGGGCATCGTTGGCCGTCGCCGAGCACACCGTCACCGCCTATGTCGCCGCGATCGAATCGGGAGCGGACGCCCTCGAATGCGACGTGCGGCTTTCTCGCGACGGGCACCTGGTGTGCGTCCACGATCGCAGTGTCAACCGGACCTCCGACGGGCAAGGCCTGGTGAGCGAGCTCGACCTTGCCGGCCTCAACGCGCTCGACTTCTCGTCCTGGCATGAAGAATGGCCGGACTCGGCCGACGAGCTCATGCGCGAGGAGCCCTATCTGGCCGGCGTGGCGCCAGATCGCGATCATCATGGCGGCGTGCTGACGCTCGCGACCCTGTTCGGCATGGTCCACGACGCGAGCCGCCCGGTGCAGCTACTCGTCGAGACCAAGCATCCGACGCGCTACAGCGGCCTGGTCGAGAAGGAACTGGTGCGCGAGCTTGCCCGCTTCGGCTGGGCTGGCCGGCCAGGGCCGGTCAGCGACAGGCGCCGGCGGGCCGTCGACCTCAAGCAGGGACCGGTGACGGTGATGAGCTTTGCACCGACCGCGCTTCGCCGGATCCGCCTGCTCGCACCCGACGTGCCCACCGTGCTGCTACTCGAGCGCCTGCTGCCCGTCCGGCGCGACGGCCTTTTGCCGACGGGTGTCCGGATTGCCGGGCCTGGCCTGGCTGCGTTACGCGCCGAGCCGGAATTTGTTTCACGAGCACACGCACGGGGAAACCTGGTCTACGTATGGACGGTCGATGAACCCAATGACGTCGAGTTCGTACTTGAGATAGGTATCGACGCAATAATCACGAATCGACCGGCGGACGTTGTGAAGCGACTAGACCAGGGGGATCCGGTGGCCCGTGAAGAGTGACGCAACCGGTTAGACATGGCTCGCAGCCGGGCAGACTGCGTCCAGATAGCAAAGGAATTCAAAGCAATCCGACGGACGGATACATGGCCACGCGATGGGTGTTGGCAGAGCCGCAGAGTGCGGCGGCCATCCGCCACGACATCTACGGTGAACTGCTTTCTGCCGGCGTGGTCCCCGAAATCGTCGACGACGTCGTCCTGGTTGCCTCCGAGTTGGTCGGTAATGCCGTCCGGCACGCCCGTTCGCTGCCGTCCGGGCAGCTGCGGGTCAGCTGGGAACAGAGCGCCGGCGGCATAACGATCAGCGTCACCGATGGCGGCGGACAGCAACGCCCCCGCTCCCGCGCTGCCGGCCCGTACGACACGAGCGGGCGCGGCCTCGCGATCGTGTCCGCGCTGGCCGACTTCTGGGGCGTGAAGTCCGGCCCCGACACCGTGACCGTCTGGGCCCACCTGCCCGGGCGCACATCGAGCGTGCAACTCTCCTCGGCCTGAGGCCGAAACCCCGACCCGGTCAGGTCGGCAGGCCGCGCATCACCCGAAGCGCCACCGACAACGTGGCGAGGTCGACGGTGTCTCGCGCGAGCGCTTCGGCCACCGTTGACCGCGCACGGGCGACTCGAGCGGAATTCGCCCGCTCCCAGCGGACCAACCGTTGCGTCGCCGACAGGTTCTCATCGGTCGAGGTCAGCACCGCCGAGGTGATCGTCGACAGCGCCGCATAGAGGTCGTGCCGCAATGCGGCGCGCGCAAGGGTCGACCACCGGTCATCGCGCGGCAGTTCGGTGATCTTGGTCAGCATCTCGTCGACCGAGAACCGATCCGACACGGCGAAATGCAACTGCGCGATGTCGGACGGCGAATGGCCGCCCGCCTGCGCTATCTCGACGACATCGAGCAGCAGGAAGGCGCTGAGCAGTTCGCCGATGCGAAGCGCAAGATCGCGTGGCAGGCCGATCCCGACCAGACGATCAGCCTCGGCGTACAGGTTCTCCCGCTCGTACCCGCGCAGCAACTGCGGAATCTTCGGCGACAGCTTGTGCACCGTGGGAGCGAATCGCTCGATTTCGCCGGCCACATCGGTGATCGGGAAGCGGACGTCGACAAGCCAGCGCGTCGCGCGGTCGATGAGGCGACGCACCTCGTGGTAGGCCGCGTGCTGCGCCTCGGTAGGCACCTCGTTGTCGAGGGACTCGATGTCGGCCCACAACTGTTCGAGCCCGAAGACCTCACGGCTGATCGTGTATGCCCGGGTGATCTGCGCGGGGTCGGCGCCGGTCTCTTCGATGGCACGGTGCACGAACGTGGTGCCGCCGCGGTTGACCATGTCGTTGACGACGCAGGTCGTGATGATCTCGTGGTGCAACGGATGACTGGCCAGGTCGTCGGCGAACCGGCTGGCGATCAACGGCGGGAAATAGCCGAACATGACACGTTGGAACCACGGCTCGTCCGGAACGGTGGAGTCCGCGATCTGCTCGGTGAGGACGATCTTGACGTAGGCCGCCATGATGGCCATCTCCGGAGAGCTCAGCCCCTCACCGGCAGCCTCACGCTGGGCCATCTCGCGAGGGGAGGGCAGGTGCTCGAGCGAGCGATCCAGCCGTCCGGCATCTTCGAGTGTTTGCAGCAGCCGTGCGTGCACGGTGACCATCGCTGGGCCCATGTAGCGGGTCATCGCCACCATGACGTTCTGCCCGTAGTTGTCGCGCAGGACGTGCGCGGCAACGTCGTCGCCCACGGCCGCGAGCAGGTCGTTGCGCTCGATCTGGCTAAGACGGCCCGCCGTGACGGCGCGATCGAGAAGGATCTTGAGGTTGATCTCGTGGTCGGAGATGTCGACGCCGGCCGAGTTGTCGAGCGCATCGGTGTTGATGCGCCCGCCGGCCCGGGCGTACTCGATTCGCCCACGCTGGGTGAAGCCGATGTTGCCGCCCTCGCCGACGACCTTGCAGCGCAACGCAGAACCGTCCGCGCGTACCGGATCGTTCGTCTTGTCGCCGGCGTCGATCTGCGTCTCTGTCGACGCCTTGACGTAGGTACCGATGCCGCCGTTCCACAGCAGGTCAACCCGTGCGATCAGGATGGCGTGGATCAGCTCGTTCGGAGTGAGCCGCACGGTGTCGGCCGGGAGTCCGAGGGCTTCGCGCACCTGGGAGGTGATCGGGATCGCCTTGAGTGAGCGCGAGAAGATGCCACCGCCGGCTGAGATCAGCTTCGAGTCGTAGTCGGCCCAACTCGATCGCGGCAGCTCGAAGAGTCGCTTGCGTTCGGCGTAAGAGTCAGCGGCGTTCGGCGTCGGGTCAAGGAAGATGTGCCGGTGGTCGAACGCTGCGACCAGGCGAATGTGTTCGGACAGCAGCATGCCGTTGCCGAAGACATCGCCGGACATGTCGCCGATGCCGACGGCGGTGAAGTCCTGTGTCTGGGTATCGACGCCGATCTCGCGGAAGTGATACTTGACCGACTCCCACGCCCCGCGGGCCGTGATGCCCATCGCCTTGTGGTCGTAACCCTGCGAGCCACCCGAGGCGAACGCGTCACCGAGCCAGAACCCGTATTCGAGCGCGATGCTGTTGGCGATGTCGGAGAACGTCGCGGTTCCCTTGTCGGCCGCGACGACGAGGTACGGGTCGTCGCCGTCGTAGCGACGCGTCTGCGGGGGCGCGACGACCTTGCCGAAGGTGTCGTAGTTGTCGGTGAGGTCGAGCAGGCAGGAGATGAACGTGCGGTAGCAGGCGATGCCCTCCGCCGCCACAGCGGCCGCAGACTCGCGATCTCCCTTGCTCTCAGGCAGCCGCTTGGCGACGAATCCCCCCTTGGCGCCGACCGGCACGATAACGGCGTTCTTGACCATCTGCGCCTTGACCAGGCCGAGGACCTCGGTGCGGAAGTCCTCGCGGCGATCGGACCAGCGCAGGCCACCGCGGGCGATGAGCCCGAAGCGCAGGTGCACGCCCTCGACCCTCGGCGAGTACACCCAGATCTCGAAGCGGGGACGCGGCTCGGGCAATTCGGGGATGTGGCGCGACTCGAGCTTCAAGGCGAGCGCGGTACGCCGGTTGCCGTCGTCGTCGGTGCGGTACGCGTTGGTGCGCAAGGTCGCCCGGATCAGCCGCAGCAGCGATCGGAGGATGCGGTCCTGATCGAGGCTGGCCACCGCCGCAAGGTCGGCTTCGATGGATTCGACGAGCGTGAGCGTGCCGCCCTGCCCGTCGTCGATCACCTGGGCAGTGCCTGACTGCGCCGGGTCGAAGCGCGACTCGAACAGTTCGACGAGTTTGCGCGCGACCAGCGGGTGATCGATCAGTGCCTGCTCGATGTACCCCTGGCTGAATGTGGTGCCGGCCTGGCGAAGGTATTTGGCATATGCGCGCAGCACGTTGGCCTGCCACCAGGTCATTCGGGCGCGCAGGACGAGCCCGTTGAAACCGTCCTGCTCGATCTCGCCGCGCCACAGCAGACGAAGCGTGTCGACGATGTCGGCTGCGCGATCGGTGTCCATCCCGACGCCCGCGGGCAGCCGCAGGCCGAAGTCGTAGATCCACGCCACCGGACGCGAGACACCTTCAGCGGGCGCACGTGACTCGGCGGACGCGGGCAAGCGCGGCGTTCTGACCGTGGGTGCGGGCGCCTCCGGTGCCGCCGCCTTGCCGTCGGGGCGGGCGATCTCGTAGGGACGTTCGTCGAGAACCTCGATACCCATCTGGGTGAAAATCGGCAGCGCCCGGGCCAGCGACAGCGTGCGACCGGTGCGGAACACCTTCAGCCGGCGGTCAGCGTCGTCCTCGGCGGGCGGTGTGTACAGATGAAAGCCGAGGCCGTCGTCTTCGGGCAGGCTCTCGAGGCGCTTGAGATCGTCGACCGCAGTGCCTGCGCCGAAGTCCTCCTTGTACGCCTCGGGGAACGCGCCGTCGTAGCGACGTGCAAGCCGCGCGCCTTCCTCCTCACCGTGCCCGACGGTGAGGAGGTCGGCCAGGTCGTCGCTCCACCGGCGGGTGACGCGCAGGACCTCCTCCTCGACGAGGTGGCGGTCAGGCGACGGAACGATCGCGCCCGGCCGCAGCGCCATCAGGAACTGCATGCGCGCAAGGCCCAGCTCGACAATGCGGTCTTCGCGGCCGATGAGCTCGCCTGGCCAGTGCGCGACGATGACATCGCGTACGCGTCGGCGCGTTTCCGGGCCGAATCGGTCGGCCGGGAAGTAGACCAGGACGCTGACGAAATCGCGGTTGAGATGCGTCCGGGCAAACACGCCGACCTGGCCCTGCTCGGCCCGGGCCACGACGAGCTGGGCCAGGCGAAGCAGGTCGGCGGTGGGCGCTTCGAGCAGTTCGTCGCGAGGCAGCGTGCGCAGGGCGGCCAGCAGTTGCCGGCCCGTGTGGCTGTTGCCGCGTACCCCGGACCGCAGCAGGATCTCGGCGATGCGCTTGCGAACGACCGGCACGCGCCCGACCGTGCCGTCCTCGCTGGTGGTGATCAGGCCGAGGAACACGTGCACGGTCTGGCCGACGGACGATCCGATGCCGCGCGAGGGCGTCACGACGGTGACGCAGTCGTAGTGGGCCGAGCGGCGCACCCGCGACACGAGCGGCGACTTGAAGATCACCAGCGGGGCGCCGCTGCGGAATGCCGGGAGAAGTTCGAGCGGCGAGATCGTGGCATCGCCGCGCAGCACGCCCTTCGCGTCGGCGGGAGCGGCTGCCCTGGCCGGGCTCGCCAGTTCGTTGGCCGAATATGCCGCGTGGCCAAGGATCATGTAGCTACCGTTGGCCAGCCAGCGCAGCAGCGCCGCAGCTTCGGCGCTGGTCTCGCGGTCGAACTGGCCCGGGTCGGCCTCGAGGTCGTCGGCGAGATCGAGGACGAGCTTGTACATCGCCGGGGCGTCGGCCACCGCGTTGTGGACGTCGTCGAGCACACGCAGCAAGGCGATGCGCAGGTCGGCCGCCGTGGACTCGTCGACCGCGTCTATCTCGACGTGCATCCACGACTCGGTGGACGCATTCTCGGGGACCTCGGCGTTGTCGTCGATGTCGAAGATCTCGTCCAGGTTGCCCTCGGCGTTGCGGGCGACCACGAGTTGCGGGTGCAGGACCCGCTCGACGGGGTGACCGAGCCGGTCGAGTTCGGCGCGTACGGAGTCGACCAAATACGGAGCGTCGTCGGTGACCAGATCGACCGCAGTGGTCGAAGGGTCGACGTTGAGGATCCGGATCAGGGTCTGGTCGGCGCGGCGGATGGCGCCGAATGCCAGGTTGTCGCGGGCAAGCGCCGTCAGGGCGCTGCCGGCTCGTCCGGGTAGCTGGCTCGGAGCATGCGCAAGGTAGCGGTGCGAGAACACCTCGAACATGGCGCCGGGCGGCCGCAGATCCTCGGGCGCATCGTGCGCCCTCAACTCGCTCATGGGTGTCACCTCGTTGTGACGGTCGGAAGCAAGCCCATCCTCGCATCAGCTCGCCAGCACGGCGACCAGAAGTGGGTGGAACCACCCTTTGCCCACTTACCGTCACGTTGGCTAGTCGGAGAATCCGCGTCGGCCGCTACCCCCGTGAAAACGCGGCTCGCCGCGCCTGGCCGATGACCCAGCCGCTGCCCAGCGATTGCACGTCGGCGTACCAGCCGAGCGCGGCCAGGCGAGCCGTCACCTCCGGCGGGTCCAGGTAGGCCTTGACGATCCGGTGCGTGGATCCATCGGTCAGCGTCCGCTGTGCCACCTCGCGGGCAAGCCAGCTCTCGTTGCCCGCGCTCCTCACGTGCTCGTCGACGAACACGACCTGGCCTCCGTCGACGAGGCAATCTTCGAGCAGCGCCCAGAAGTCGGCGAACCGCTCGGCGGGCACATGCGAAAGCCAGAAGCCGAAGAAGACGACGTCGTAGCGCCGTGGCGGGCGCCAGCTCAGCACGTCTGCGTGGACGAACCGGACGTCGGCGCCGACAACTCGGGCGCTCGCGAGTTCGATCATCTCGGGCGCGGCGTCGACGGCGGTCAGGCAGCGGGCCTGCCCGGCGATCCGCTCGGTCCATACGCCGGTCCCGCAGGCGAGTTCGAGCACGTCCTGGCCGGCCGGGACCCGTCGCAGCACGTCGCCGATCAGGGCCTGCGCCTCGGCGGTCGCGTACAGCCCACGCTCGTATTCCGGGGCCCGCGCGCGGTAGTACGCGATCTGCTCGGCGAGCAGATCCAGGTTGTCCATCCCGGGATCCTGACACGCTGTGGCGCGAGCCGCCATCCTGCTCGAACTACCGGCGTTCACTGACAGGATGGGTGGCGTGAACCTGCCAGATTCAGCCCATCCGCGCCCTCTGCCGACCAGCGCTTCCTACGCGATCACGGTTCGGATCTACGCTTCGCCGTCGGCGTCAGTGGTCGGTGTACTCGCCACGGCGGTCGGCGCGGCCGGCGGTCTCGTCACGGCCATCGACGTCAGCGAGTCGCGGCACGACCGCATCACCATCGACGTCACCTGCTCGGCCGCGAACGGCGAGCATGCGCAGGAGATCGTCGCAGCCATCCAGGCCGTGGACGGCGTCGAGGTGCACCGGGTCAGCGACCGGACGTTCCTGCTTCATCTCGGCGGCAAGATCTCGGTCGAATCGCGCGTGCCGCTCAAGACGCGTGACGACCTGTCAATGGCGTACACGCCGGGCGTCGGCCGGGTGGCGCTCGCGATTGCGAAGCATCCCGAGGACGTCACGCGGTTGACGATCAAGGGCAACTCGGTGGCCGTCGTGACCGACGGGTCGGCCGTACTGGGGCTCGGCAACCTCGGCCCTGGCGGCGCGCTGCCGGTCATGGAGGGCAAGGCCGCACTGTTCAAACGGTTCGGCGGCATCGACGCCTGGCCGATCTGCCTCGATACGCAGGATGTGGACGAGATCGTGGCCACTGTCCGGCACATCTCGCCGGGATTCGGCGGCATCAACCTGGAAGACATCTCGGCGCCACGCTGCTTCGAGGTCGAGCGGCGCCTGCGCGCGGAGTTGACCATTCCGGTGTTCCATGACGACCAACACGGCACTGCGATCGTCGTCCTGGCCGCCCTGACCAACGCGCTGCGCTGCGTCTCGAAGTCGCTGTCCTCGGCCCGCGTGGTGGTGGCAGGAGGCGGCGCGGCCGGCACTGCGATCGTCACGCTGCTGCTCGCGGCCGGCGTGTGCAACGTGCTGGTGTGGGACCGCGAAGGCATCCTCGCCCCGGCCGACCCGCGGCTGAACTCGGCCAAGCAGTCGCTCGCCACGTTGACGAACCCGGCGGGCGTCACCGGCGATCTGCACGACGCGATACGTGGTGCGGACGTATTCATCGGAGTGAGCGCGCCGAACGTGCTTCCCGCCGCCTGGATCTCGGACATGGCCCCCTCGCCGGTGGTGTTCGCCCTTGCCAATCCTGATCCGGAGGTGGACGTGGACGCTGCCCACCGGCTTGCCGCCGTCCTGGCCACCGGGCGCAGCGACTACCCGAACCAGATCAACAACGTGCTGGCCTTCCCGGGCGTCTTCCGCGGACTGCTCGACGCCCGCGCGCATGAGGTCACCACCGTTATGCTGCTGCGCGCCGCCGAGGCGCTCGCGCGCTGCGTGACCGACGAGCAGCTCAACGCCGCCTACATCGTCCCGAGCGTCTTCGACCCGTCCGTACCCAAAGCGGTGGCCGACGCCGTGCGTGCAGTAGCGACCTCTTCATAGTCGCCGGCGGGCCTCGACGCCAACCCGGCTTGATGTGCCGATGTGCTCGGGCGTTCTGCTCGTCCTTGTGGCGCACGCGCCGTCGCGGGTGACTGGATGGTGTCGGGCGCGGTCCGCTCGCCGGGCCACCTCTCAACACTGCGGCGTGGATCCGGTCGGCCGCGATCGGCGGCGGCTCGGTGAGGTAGACGCCGGGAAGGAGGCGACACCATCTTCGCGTCGCAAGTCGGCGTGAGATGACCCGGTCCGAGCAACCATGTGCGTGAGCCTGCTGGCGGGTCAGAATGCGGGGCAGGGCCACCGGATCTAGCAGTGGCAGCTCGTCGTCGAGCCATGCTGGCAGGTGCATCCGGTCATGGTGACGCCGCGGCGGCTGCCTTGTTGGCCTGCGCGCAGATCTGTGGATATCGCCCGTCGAACGCTCGTGATCATCTGCGCTTTGCCCACCGTCTGCGGTACGCAATCCGCAGGTGATCACCCAGGATGGGCGGGGTACCGGGCATCGGCCGGCCGAACCCGCTCGGGCGAGCGGCGCGGGTGAGCGGCGCGGGCAAGCAGTCCGCTCGGGGTAAGCGGCCAGCCCGGGAGGCGCGGCACTGGGCGGGCTGGGCGGGCGGTGAGGCTATGGCGCGAGTTCGCGGGCGGCGGCCAGGAACCGATCGTTCTCCTCGGGCGTGCCGATCGTGACGCGGGCACCGTGTCCGGCGAATGGGCGCACAATCACCTTGCGGTCGGCGCACCCGGAGGCCCACTCAAGCGCGTCGTCACCCATCGGCACCCAGACGAAGTTGGCCTGCGTGGGCGGCACGTCGTAGCCCGCGGCGCCCAGCTCGGACTGGACGCGGTCGCGCTCGGCGATGATGTCCTTCACCCGGTCCATCAGCTGCGACTCGGCTTCGGGCTCAAGGCTCGCGAGGGCGGCCTGCTGGCCGAGAGCCGTGACGGCAAAGGGACTCTGCGTCTGCCGAAGGGCGGCGGGCAGTTCGTCGTTGCCCGCGATGCCGTAGCCGATGCGCAGGCCGGCCAGTCCGTACGCCTTACTGAACGTCCGCAGCACGATCAGGTTCGGATGCTCGTCGAGCAGCGTCACCGCGTCGGTGACGTCTGGATCGGTGACGAACTCGTGGTACGCCTCGTCCACCACCACGACCACGTCGTCGGGCACCGCCGCCAGGAACTCGGCCAGTTCGGCTCGATGAACCACCGTGCCAGTCGGATTGTTCGGGTTACAGATGAAGATCAGCCGGGTCCTGTCGGTGATGCGCGCAGCCATCGCCGGCAGGTCGTGGACGTGGTCACGCAGCGGCACCTGCACCGGGTCGGCGCCAGAGATCGCCGTGACGATCGGGTACGCCTCGAATGCGCGCCACGCGTAGAGAACCTCGTCGCCGCGCTGGGCCACGGCCGCGCCGAGCTGGTAGCACAGCGACACGGAGCCGCAGCCGACGACGACCCGCGCGGCGTCAACGCCGAACCGGCCGGCCAGCGCCTCGGAAAGCTCGCGCGACCAGTTGTCGGGGTAGCGATTGACGGTCTGCGCCGCCTGCGCGATGCGTTCGAGGACGTGGGGCAGCGGCGGCAGCGGCGTCTCGTTGCTGGCGAGCTTGATCGCTCCTGGCACGGTGCGACCCGGGACGTATCCGGGCAGTGATGCCATGGCGTCGCGCAACCGAATGGTCATATGTCAACTCTCCCATCTTCGCCCAGTGGGCAGTTAGGCCGCAGGTGGGCAGTTGCAACTGCCCACCTGCGCGTTAAGTGCCCACCCGGGACGGCGGACCAGGCCCAGCGGTCAGAGGTTGCCGCGGCGTTCCTGCTCGCGCTCGATGGCCTCGAACAGGGCCTTGAAGTTGCCCTTGCCGAAACCGAGCGAGCCGTGCCGCTCGATCAGTTCGAAGAATACGGTCGGCCGGTCACCGACCGGCTTGGTGAAGATCTGCAGTAGATAGCCGTCCTCGTCCCGGTCGACGAGGATGCGCCGCTTCTTCAGCTCTTCGATCGGCACCCGGACCTCCCCGATACGCGCCCGCAGTTCCGGGTCGTCGTAATAGGAGTAAGGCGTGTCGAGGAATTCGACGCCCCGCGCACGCATCTCGTCGGTGGTGCGCATGATGTCGTTCGTGGCCAGCGCGATGTGCTGGCAGCCGGGGCCTCGGTAGAACTCCAGGTATTCGTCGATCTGACTCTTGCGCTTGCCCGGCGCCGGCTCGTTCAGCGGGAACTTGACCCGGTGGTTGCCGTTGGCCACCACCTTCGACATCAACGCCGAGTAGTCGGTGGCGATGTCGTCGCCGACGAACTCGGCCATGTTCACAAAGCCCATGACGCGGTTGTAGAAGTCGACCCACTCATCCATGCGACCGAGTTCGACATTGCCGACGCAGTGGTCGACGGCTTGGAACAGGCGACGCTCCGGAGCCGGAATGCCAGAGCCCTGCTCGACGAATCCGGGCAGGTACACGCCGCTGTACGCGGAGCGGTCGACGAGCGTGTGCCGGGTGTCGCCGTACGCCGCAATGGCCGCCGTGCGCACGGTGCCGTTCTCGTCGCTGACGTCGTGCGGCTCGGAAAGGATCGTGGCGCCCGAGTGCCGCGCGTGCTCGATGCACTTGTCGACGTCTGGCACCTCGAGGGCCAGGTCGATCACGCCGTCGCCGTGCCGGCGATGGTGGTCGGCGTGCTCGCTGTCGAGCGCCACCGCGCCGATGATGACGAAGCGCGCCGAACCCGACCGCAGCACGAACGCCTTGTGGTCGCGATTTCCGGTCTCGGGGCCGCTGTATCCGACGAGCTGCATGCCCATCGCGTGCTGGTAGAAGCGCGCACTCTGTGTGGCGTTGCCACTGACGAACACGACCGCGTCCATGGCGGTGACCGGGAACGGGTCGGTGGAGGCGTCGTAGTCGACCAGGCCGACGAGTTGCTTGAGCCGCTCGGTGGTCAGGTCGGCGTCGCGCTCCTCCGGCGTCAGGGCGATGGGCGAGGCGGCAGGAGGATTGGCCATGTGCTCACCTTGCGTCTCCGATACCCGGTCGGCAAGTGTGACAGCGATGACGCGGCAAACTGCACAGTATGTCCACCATCAACGCTCGTCAGCTGCACAAGCTGGCTAGAAGACGACGTCGGCTAGTCGATCAACCTGGTCGAGGGACGCCGTGGTCGGATCGAGGTACAACTCGGTGAAGCCCGCATCCTCGAACGCGCGGACGGTCTCGCGTATCGCCGACTCCGAACGCAGCGCGCTCTCGGCGATCCGCTGCGCGTAGTCGCCGAGGAAGCCGTAGTAGCTGCCGAGGTAGGAGCGCGAGTCCTCTTCGGCGTCCGCGCCGAGGGAGAAGTAAGTCAGCGAGGCCAGCCGGGGCTCGCCGTCGCGCCCGGCGTCCTTCCAGGCCAGCCGCACGCGCTCGGCGACCGGCGCGGCCTGGTCGAGCCCTCCTCCGCCGCTCGTCCAACCGGCTCCCCATTCGATGACCCGGCGGATCGCGTGATCGCCCGATCCGCCGATCAGGATGGGCACCCGCGCGTCGTTGACGGGCGTCGGGCCGATCGGCTTGTCGCCGCCGCCGACGGATTCGCCACGCCACGCGGCGTGCATGAGCTCCAGAGCAGCGTCGAAGTCGCGTCCGCGGGTGTGGAAGTCGCGATCAGCGGCGGCGTAGTCGTCCGGACGCCCACCGGATGCGAGGCCAAGTGTGAGCCGGCCGCCGGAAAGCTGGTCGACGCTCGCGGCGTTCTTCGCCAGCAGCACCGGCTGGCGCACCGGCGCCAGCAGGACGTTGGTCGTCAGGCCGATGCGTGAGGTGGCGCCGGCGACGGCAGCCAGCAGGGCGAGCGAGTCGTAGCTCGGATAGACGATCCGGTCGATGGTGGCGAGCGCCGCGAAGCCGCGCTGCTCGGCGCGCTGCGCCCATTCCAGGAGCCGGGCTCCGGAGGTGCCCGGCACGGTGTTGGGAAGTCCGATTCCGATCCGCATAAATCGACCATAGTGATTTCACGCTCATCTCGGTCTCCAGCCGGCGGCGGCCCCGTCTAGACCGTCGTCAGGACCTCGTGCAGCTTCACGGCGAACTCGTCGGTCTGCAGCCCGAAACCGCCATGGTCGCCGGGAAACACTTCGGGCTTGCTGCCCAGTCGCTCGGCCAGCGCGTAAGCGACCCGGTTCGGCGGCCCGCCGTCGGACGCCTCACCCGCAGCGGCGACGACTCGCACCGATGACGAGCCGAGCGCCGCGATGTCGGGGACGTAGCTGCCGAACGGCGGCACCTCGTAGCCGATGAAGAACTCCATGTTCTTCTCCATGCGTGCCATCATCGCCGCGGTCTCCGGGTCCGGCGGGGCCTGCGGAGCCTCCGCTCCCCCGGGAATGCGCTCGCCGTGATCGTCGTCCGGCTCGCCGCCGCGCATCTGCATGCCGGCACCGAACACGCCCATCGCAGCGCCTGCGCCCTGCACGGCGAAGGTCTCCTCGACGTCTCGGATGAGTGCGTCGAAGTGGTCGCGGTCGGGCAGCAGGTCGAAGCTCGGCGGTTCGTGCGCAACCACGACTCGCACCTGCTCCGGGTGGCGCGCGGCCAACTCCAGGCCGATCTGCGCTCCGGAGCTGTTGCCGAAGACGTACGCCGGGTTAGCGCTCGTCGCGCCGACGGCGTCCAGCACGCGGTGCGCGTCGTCCCCGTGGGTCTCGATGCTCTGCTGCTCGGCCGGCCCGTCGAGCGGGCTGCGCGAATTGCCGCGCCGGTCATAGGTCACCACCGTGTAGAGGTCGCTGAGCCGCCGGGCCAGGCTGGAGTACCCAGCGGCGTCGTAGACACCTCCGCAGATGAGCAGCAGTACCGGTCCGGCGCCGCGCACCTCGTAGTACAGCTCGGCGCCTGGCACCTTCAGCGTGTGGGTCTTCATGGCCGTCCCTTTCGCGGGAGTCGTCGTTCGGGTCAAAGGAGCGTCGGAGCCGGCGCAGCGTTCTCGACATCGGGCGGAGACGCAGCGGCTGGCCGGATCGCGTCACCCGAGCAATGCGCTGATGCCCGCGACCACAGCAAAGCTTGCGAACAGCGCGCCGGCAACGCGGTGGACGACGCGCACCGGCACCCGCTTGACCACGGCCCGGCCCGCCACCACCGCCACGATCGCTACCCCGACGAGGGCCGCCCACGCGCCGACGCCGACCGCGACCGGAGTGCCGAGGCGGGCCGCGAGCCCGGCGGTCGCGATCTGGCTGGCATCACCCCACTCGGCGGCGAACAGCACGCCGAACGACATGAGCACGACCCGGCGGGTCGGGGCGTTCTGCCGGGCCGCGTCGAGTTCGACGTGATCGTCCTCGCCGAAGCTCTCCCGGATGAGCAGCGCTGCACCAACGACGAACATCACCGCCACGACGCCCTCGACGGTGCGGCGCGGCAACAGGTGCAGCAAGCCGCCGGCCAGCACGGCGACGATGCACTGAACGGCGAACGCTGCCGCCACGCCGAGAAGGACCGGACGATGCCGGTAGCGCGTCGACAGCACGAGCGTCGCGATCAGGGTCTTGTCCGGCAGTTCGACGAGCAGGATGACGCCGAATGTCGCGAGCAAGGCGGCGAGGAAAGCAGTCATTGCCCACTATTCTCCCGTGTGCCCCGCGCCGACGTGTCGGCCGGTCTCGACGGCCGGTGCGTCCTAACCTGAACCCGATGACGACTTACGTCGCGGTGTTCGCGCTCATCCTGGGCTACCTCGGTCTGGTGGCGGGATTCCTGGCGCTGCGCACGCTCGCCCGTCTCCGGCGGGCGACGGCCGTCCTCGGACGCGGCAGCGGCGGCACCGAGACCTTCGTCGAAGCTGCCGAGCGGCACATCGCGCTGACCAGCGCCGTCGCCGAGCAACTCGGCACCCTGCGCTCCTACGTCGATTCGACGCGGGCCGAGCTGTCATCCGCCGTCCGGGCAAGGCACACCGAGACGGCCCGCTCGTTGCGCAATGTCGCGCTGGTTCGCTACGACGCATTCGAGGACATTTCCGGGCGGATGTCGTTCTCACTGGCCATGCTCGACGACGACGGCGACGGCGTGGCGCTCACTGCTATCACGGGGCGCACCGACACCCGGCTGTACGCCAAGGGCATCAACGGCGGCACGGGCGAGCACGAGTTGTCGCCCGAGGAGCACCAGGCGGTCGAGGCGGCGCTGCGACGTCGTGGCCGTGTCAACAAGTCGGAACGAACGGGCCGAATCGCGAGCTGACCGCCGGCACTGAGCGAGCGCCGATACGCTCAGCGATCGTGACCGACGCAGAGCCCAGGCTGGCGTTCCTCGGACCGGCCGGAACGTTTGCCCACGCCGCCCTGCGCACCTTGCCCATCGCCGCGCAGGCGGTGCTGTTACCGCAGTCGAACGTAACGCTCGCGATCGACGCCGTGCGTTCGGGCGAGGCCGACGGCGCGCTCGTCCCGCTGGAGAATTCGGTCGAGGGCGCCGTACCCGCAACGCTCGACGAGCTGGCCGGTGGCGAGCACCTGATCATCACCGAGGAGACTTACCTGCCGGTGCTCTTCGACGTGCTGGCGCGCCCGGGAACGGTCCTCGGCGATGTGCGCAGCGTCGCGACCCACCCGCATGCCGAAGCGCAGACACGCCGCTGGTTGCTCTCGAACCTGCCTGCGGCGGCGGTCGCGCTCGTCGGCTCGACGGCCGGCGGGGCGCAGTCCGTCGCCGCCGGACAGTACGACGCGGCCGTCGCGCCCCCGATTGCCGGCGAGTTGTACGGCCTGGTCAGCCTGGCGCACGACGTGGCCGACAACCGCGGCGCAGTCACCAGATTCGTGCTGCTGACGCGGCCGGGTCCACCGCCGAAGCCGACGGGCAACGACCGCACCACGATCGTCGCCTACCTGCGCGAGAACCATTCCGGCGCGTTGCTCGAGATTCTCACCGAGTTCGCCGCTCGCGCCGTCAACCTCACCCGCATCGAGTCCCGCCCGACCAAGGGACGCATCGGCCAGTACTGCTTCTCGATCGACTGCGAGGGACACATCGCGGACGAGCGGGTCGGCGACGCGGTCGCAGCGCTGCACCGCGTGTGCGCCGACGTCCGCTTTCTCGGTTCGTACGAGCGTCGCGACGGGATGCAAGGTCCAGTGCCGGCCGGTCGGACGGACGATGACTTCAGCGACGCGCGCGCCTGGCTGGCCAAGGTTCGCGAGACCGGTGCGCAACCGTGACGGCCGAGCCGCGGCGACGCGCCAACCCGGCACCCGCCCGGCGCACCGGCAAGCAGGTGCCGGCCGATACCGAGCAACTGTCGGTATACGTGCCGCGCCAACTTGCTGAGGACGCGCGCAATGCCGTCATCGCCACGACTCCGTACGCACGCGGGTACCAGGGCTTGTCAGCGCTCGTCGCGGACGCGCTGGCCGAGAAGCTCGTCCGGCTGCAGAAGCAGTTCAACAACGGAGACCCGTTTCCCCCGCGGCCGGTCAACCTGCGCCGCGGGCGTCCACTGAAATAGCTCATTCGGCTGGCGCGCAGATGATCTGTGCTGCCTCGGTCCGACAGAGCGCCGCAACTCGAACACGCAAGCACAAGGTGCGTTTACGCTGATCCAACCCGGTGATTCTCCCCGGTAATACAAGTATTAATTGCATTCGACAAGATCAACGAGGTCCTTGCGATCGTCATGCGCTCTCGCTACTTTCGAGCGATCGATCCGACAAGACCAACTTGAGGTAAATGTGCCGAGTACGGAGTCCCGTTGGGCTCGCGTGGTCGCCGCATGCCTCGGCACGCGTCCCCGGCGCCTGCTGTTCGTCGGCGCGATGATGCTGCTCGGATGGCTCGGCGTGGCAATCGCCAGCGCCGCCAATGCCTCGGCCGATCCAGGCGGAAACGGTCAGCCCGTAGCGGCCACTCACCTGCTCGCGTCGGTCACCGAGGCGCAGACTGCACACCACTCCGCACCGCACGCCGCCGAGCCCTCGTCGAGTCTGCTCGGCGGCGTCGTGCCGGCAGTCGGCCAGGTTGTCACCCGGGTAAGCGCGCCGCTCAACACACCCGGCGCCGGCGTCGAGTCCCCGGCGTTGGCGCCGGCGCCGGCGCCGGCTAGCCAACCACTCAGCCAGGATCTGCAGGCTGTCGCGGATGCCGTCCGGGCCACGGAGGCACTGTCGGTCCGGCTGCCGATCGTGGGCCTGACGATCCACATCGGACCGACCAACGCGGCCACCGTGCCTGTCCCTGCCACCTCGACGCCGCCCGCGCACCTGCCCGCTCTGACGTTCAAGGTTCCTGCACCACGCAAGGCCGACCGGATGGGAACCGCCGTCGCGGCGCGCCGTCCCACCGCGCCGTCGGCTTCCGCGGACATCGCGACGGCGGCCCGTCCGCTGGCCGCATCGCATTCGGCGAGCGCTCCTCGGGCCGGCTTCGGCGGCGCCCGCAGTCCGAAACCCACGCCACCCGCTCCTCCGGCTATGCCTGATGTTGCCCTGGCCGGTGCCTCTGGCACTGCCTCGGCGAGCAAGCCAGGATCGGGCAGCGGCGTCTACTCGGCGCGGGCAACCGAGACGTGGGCAGCGCAGCAGTTGCGCCTGCTCGGCACGGCGGAGCGGACCCGATCGCACACCGTGCGCAACAGCGCGACGAAACCACCTGTCGTACCCGACTAACCCTTTCGCGATCTCAGCTTGCAGTGCCGCGCGCTGGCAAGCCCAGGGCGGCGGCGCCCAAATCAGAATCGTCGAAAGAGGTTTCTTCTCAATGAACGTGTGGATACGTAGGTCGCTCAAGGTCGGCCTATTCGCAGGTGGGCTCATCTGCATCGGTACCGGCATCGCCAACGCCGAAGGATCGCACCAGCCGGCTGGACTCCTCGGCAACGATCAGCAGCCGAACTACGTGGTCAAGGGGGATTCGCTCGGCGGCATGCTCGGCAACACGACGGGCCTCGTCACGAACGTCGTCCGTAGCGTCACGACGCCGGGAGGCGTTGCGCCGATGCTGCCCGCGCCGCATCTGGCGAAAGCAGCGCCGAGCCACGCCGGTGCGGCAGCTGTTCCCTCCGTGGGACTGCACGCCGGCCTCCAGGCTGCGAATCCGGCGCAGTCCGGCGGATCGGTCTCCGCGTCGACTGACGCGCAGACGACACCCGGCGGCGGCGTGATGGCCGGTGGCAGCGCGTCCACCGACGTCGGCGGCATGCCGATCTCGGTGTGGTCGAGCGGTGCCGCTTCTACTTCTGGCGACGCCGGAATCGCGGCTGGCGGCGCGTCGCCGTACGGCGGCTTGCTCGTCACGGCATCCCCGCAGGAGACGAACGTCGCAAGCGACCTGCCGGTCGTCGGCCCGTTGCTTGCCAGCACGGGCCTATCCAGCGCGCAGCCGCAGAGCCTGGTGCCCGCACTGCCGGGCATCGCGCTGCCGGTGAAGGGACTGCCGGTCGGCGCTCTGCCGGTCAACGGCCTGCCCTCGGCCGGTGCGCTGCTGAACCAGGTGGGTGCCGTAGCTGATCAGCTCAGCAGTGTCACCTCTGCCCTGCCCGTCAACGGCCTGCCGCTCAATGGCCTGCCCTCGGCGGACGCGGTGATCAACCAGGTGCAGGCAGCCGCCAACCAGCCCAACACCCTCACCACGGCCCTGCCCGTCAACGCGCTGCCCGTCAACGGCCTACCCTCCGCAGACGCACTCATCAACCAACTGCAGGCAGCCGCCAACCAGCTCAACACCCTCACCACGGCCCTGCCCGTCAACGCACTGCCCGTCAACGGCCTACCCTCCGCAGACGCACTCATCAACCAACTGCAGGCAGCCGCCAACCAGCTCAACACCCTCACCACGGCCCTGCCCGTCAACGCACTGCCCGTCAACGGCCTACCCTCCGCAGACGCACTCATCAACCAACTGCAGGCAGCCGCCAACCAGCTCAACACCCTCACCACGGCCCTGCCCGTCAACGCACTGCCCGTCAACGGCCTACCCTCCGCAGACGCACTCATCAACCAACTGCAGGCAGCCGCCAACCAGTTCAGCACGCTGACGTCGGCGTTGCCGGTAACGGGCCTGCCCTCGGTCGGCCCGCTGCTCGCCGGCATCTAGTGCCGTGCCGGAGCCTGACCGCCGCTAGGCCGTTGGGCTCCGGCAAAGCTGCAGTGACGGGGGTGTCGCCGTCGTGGGTGGCGACACCCCCGAGCAAACCAGAAGAGCCGGTGGCCAGGTCAGAGATAGAGACCCGTGTTGGGTTCGATCCGCTGAGCCGCCAAAGCGTGAATGTCACGTTCGCGAAGCAGCATGTAGTCGTCGCCGGAGATCTCGACCTCGTGGCGATCGTCCGGGCTGAACAGCACCCGGTCGCCAACCTCGACGCTGCGTACGTGGTTGCCGACGGCCAGCACCTCCGCCCAGATCAGCCGTTTGGCGATCTGCGCAGTCGCGGGGATGACGATGCCGCCGGAAGATCGACGCTCCCCCTCATCGGTTGGCATCCGTACGAGGACGCGATCATGCAGCATCTTGATCGGCAGCCGGTCGGTCACGAACCGAGCCTAGGTCACACCACGATGCGCCGTTGAGGCATGTGGACAACACAGCTACATCAGGGCAAGGCCACGGCAGAAAAGTCGTGGATCAGCCCCAGCCCAGTTCGTGCAGACGCCGCTCGTCGATGCCGAAATGATGGCCGATCTCGTGCACGACGGTGATCGCCACCTCTCGGGCAACCTCCTCCTCGTCGTCGCAGATCGCGACGATCGGCGCCCGGAACACCGTGATCGTGTCGGGCAGCGCGAAGGTGTAGTCGCTGAGCCGGTCCGTCAACGCCGTGCCGTTGTAGACGCCGAGCAGTGACGCGTCGTCCTGGTCAACGTCCTCGACCTGGATGACGACGTTGTCGAGCAGCCCCAGCAAGGGCGCCGGAATCGAATCGAGCGCCTCGCCGACAAGCTCCTCGAACCTGGACGCCGAGATGTCGAGCACCGCGCCAGTTTCGCAGAGCGTCCGCGGAATCTCCGACTTGTCATACCTACAACGCGCCACCGAACCGCGGAGGCATGACAACTCGGCAGTGGGCGGCGGTCAGGCGGTCAGTAGCCTTACCTGGTGATTGACCTTCGACTGCTGCGTGACGACCCTGACCGGGTGCGGGCCTCGCAGCGCACCCGCGGCGCGGACGAGTCACTCGTCGACGCACTGCTCGCCGCCGACGACAAGCGTCGCGCGGCAGTAAGCAGAGCTGACAACCTGCGCGCTGAGCAGAAGACGCTGAGCCGCCAGGTGGGTAAGGCCGCACCGGACGAGCGCCACGAACTGCTCGCCAAGGCGAAGCACCTGGCCGACGAGGTCAAGTCCGCCGAGGCCGACCAGCAGGCCGCCGACGCCGCCCTTCGGGAAGCACACCTGGCCATCCCGAACGTGGTCGAGGACGGCGTCCCGCCCGGCGGTGAGGACGATTTCGTCACCCTCGAAACCGTCGGCACGCCGCCGGTTGTCGACCAGCCACGCGACCACGTCGCGATCGGCAACGCGCTGCACGCGATCGACACCGAGCGCGGCGCCAAGGTCAGCGGGGCGCGCTTCTACTTCCTCACCGGCATCGGCGCGCAGTTGGAACTCGCGCTCGTCAACCTCGCGATGGAGCAGGCGCAGGCGGCGGGATTCACCCCGGTCATCGCGCCGGCCCTGGTGAAACCCGAGGCGATGGAGGGCACCGGCTACCTCGGCGCGCACGCCACAGAGGTCTACCGCATGGCCGATGACGACCTCTATCTCGTCGGCACCTCCGAGGTGGCGCTCGCCGCGTACCACTCGAACGAGATCCTCACCGAGCTGCCGCGCCGCTACGCGGGCTTCTCGTCGTGCTTTCGCCGCGAGGCCGGCTCATACGGCAAGGACACCAAGGGCATCATCCGGGTGCACTGGTTCGACAAGGTCGAGATGTTCTCCTTCGTCCCGGCCGACGAGGCCCGGGGCGAGCACCAGCGACTGCTGGCCTGGGAGCGCGAATTCATCGACAAGCTCGAACTCGCCTACCGGGTCATCGACACGGCGGCCGGCGATCTCGGTAGCAGCGCCGTACGCAAGTACGACATCGAGGCCTGGTTCCCATCGCAGGGCGCCTATCGCGAGTTGACGTCCACGTCGAACTGCACGACGTTCCAGGCCCGCCGGCTCAACATCCGCACGCGCACCGAGAAAGGCACGACCCCGGTGGCCACGCTCAACGGGACGCTGTGCGCGGTAGCACGCACCATCGCTTGCCTGCTCGACCACCACCAGCAGCCCGACGGCACCGTCTACGTGCCCAAGGCGCTGCGGCCGTGGCTTGGCGGGCGCGAGGTATTGGCACCGTCGTGACCGGCGGCCGGGGCGCGCCCGCCATCGTTCGGATGCTCGCCAGCGACCTCGACGGCACGCTGGTGCGCAGCGATGGCACGGTCTCGACCGCCTCGCGCGCCGCGCTCAGCCGGGCCGCCGACTCCGGCCTGGTCGTCGCGTTCGTCACCGGACGCCCGCCGCGGTGGCTGCACCAGATCGCGGAGCAGACCGGTCACACCGGCGTCGCCGCCGCCGCGAACGGCGCGGTCATCTACGACCTGAAGACCGAAACCGTGCTTCGCATGCACGCTCTCCCGCCCGAGCTGCTTGGCTCGATCACCCTCGAACTGCGCGCGGCTTTTCCGGACGTGCTGTTCGGGGTCGAGTACGGCCTGAACTTCGGCTACGAGCCGGGCTACCACCACGACTGGGAGATCAGCCCGAGTCATGATCATCGTGGCGAACCGATCCCGGGGCCGCGAGTCGCGCCCCTCGACGAGATCATCGGCGAACCGGCGGTGAAGTTGCTCGCCAAGGATCACGCAGCCGACCCGGACGAGTTCATGGCTGCTGCGTCTGAGTTGCTTGCCGGCCGGGCGACGGTGACGCACTCGTCGCGGCACGGGCTGCTCGAGATCGCGGCCGCAGGAGTCACCAAAGCCAGCGGGCTGGCCGAGGTCGCGGCGTCACACGGCATCTCCGCCGGCGAGGTCGTGGCCGTCGGCGACATGCCCAACGACGTCCCGATGCTCGAATGGGCGGGCCGCTCGTACGCCGTCGCCAACGCCCATCCCGCCGCGCTGGCCGCCGCGGACGAAGTTCTCGCGTCGAACGACGACGACGCGGTTGCGACGCTGATCGACTCCCTCCTCGCGCAGCGGTAGGTCATGTCGAGTTCGACCTGGAAGGGACGCTCATGCGTGGGCTCTGCCTCGTCGCGGTGGCGACCAGCGACGCGTTCACCTCGCTCGCCGCGCAGGTGGCGGCCCTCCTGACCGCGCATCTGCGCTAGCGCTGGCTACAGGTACTGGCCGGTGCCGTGCTCGCCGCCTTCTTCCGGGCCGGCCTGGCCGAAGTGCTGCCCGGGGATGAGCTGACCACCCGGGCCGACGATCATCGGCGCACTCTGTCCCCCGGGCAGTGCGCGCCTGCGCATCTCCTCGAGCTGGGCCCGCGCTGCCATCTGCTGGGCGAACAGCGCGGTCTGAATGCCGTGGAAAAGACCCTCGAGCCAGCCGACAAGTTGCGCCTGGGCAATGCGCAGCTCGGCCTCGGATGGCACGCTTTCGCCGAACGGTAAGGTGAAGCGCTCGAGCTCGTCGCGCAGGTCCGGCGCGAGTCCCTCTTCGAGCTCGTGGATGGACAGGTCGTGTATCTCACGCAGTCGTTGACGACCGGCTTCGTCGAGCGGAGCCGCGCGCACTTCCTCCAGCAGCTGCTTGATCATCGTGCCGATCCGCATCACCTTCGCAGGCTGCTCGACCATGGTCGTAATCTCGTCACCGTCGTCACCAGCACCAGCGGCGCCGCCGCCGGCAGACGCTGCGACTACAGCGTCAACTGGCGCATCGGACTCCGCGGGACGCTGGGGCTCACCGGCGTGCTGGGTGTTGTCGGTCATGCGCCCAGTCTGGCCCAGAGCCCACGACGAATACGAGCACACCCCCGGGCACGCGGTGCCCGCGACAGCAAAGCGAGGTTGGCGGGGATGAAACGACCAACGCAGTCGCTGCGCGATCTGCGCCCCACCACCAAAATGGCGTGCGATCCGGTAGGAACGCCTATATGAGCTTCGATGTCGCCCGGGTACGCGGCCTGTACCCGACGTTGGGAGCTGGCATTGCCTACCTCGACGGCAACTTCAGTGCACTACAACCCGAAACCGTCATTCGAGCCATCATCACGACGCTGAGATCATCGCCGACACAGCCCGGCTCACGGTCGGCACGTTCGCAACGCTCCGCGGCCACAGTCGAGAGTTCGCGTCGCGCGATCGGCGATCTTGTCGGCGCAACGCCCGATTGCGTGGTACTCGGCGCGAACGTTCCGACCCTGATCGACCGCTTCGCCGGTCTTATCGCGCACGAATGGCAACTCGGCGACGAGATCGTCATCAGCCGGCTGGACGACGACTCGAACGTTCGCCCCTGGCTGGCGGCAGCCAGGACGGTCGGAGCGATCGTCCGCTGGGCCGAGGTCGACGTCGAGACGGGCGAATTACCCGAGTGGCAGTACGACCGGCTGATCAGCCGGCGCACCCGCCTGGTCACCGTGCCACTTGCCAACCTGTCCACCGGCGCGATCCCAGACACCCGTCACATTGCCGACCTCGCCCACGCGGCCGGCGCGCTCGTCGTCGTCGATGCCGGCGCCGCCCTGCCGCACATGCCACTCGACATGGGCGAACTCGGCGCCGACCTGCTCGGCGTCTCGATCTCCGGATTCGGTGGGCCGACGGTCGGTGCCATGGTGGCCCGGGAAGGCCTGCTGTACGAGATCGACGAGGACTCAATCGCACCGGTGCCGCAACGCTACGAACTCGGCGCGCTGCCGGTCGAACTGCTCGACGGCGTGGTGGCCGCGGTCGATCATCTGGCCAGCCTGGACGAATGGGCCACCGGGTCACGGCGGCAGCGCCTGGTTGCGTCGCTCACCGCCACCGGCGAGTACGAACGGCAGCTGTTCGCCTTGCTGGACCGCCGGTTGCGATCGACCCCCGGCGTCACGGTGCTCGGATCGCCCACCCGGCGGGTGCCCCTCGTGTCGTTCGCGGTCGACGGGCACAAGCCCTCCGAGGTCGGCGACTTCTTGCAACAGCGCGGCGTCTCGGTGTGGACGGGCGCGAACGGCATGAACCACTTCATGACTGCGCTCGGCGCGGACGAGCTCGGCGGCACCGTGCACGCCGGGTTGATGCCGCACACGACCCGCGCCGAGGTCGAGCAACTCGCCCGCGCGCTCGGCGACCTCACCTAACAGACTCGACTGAGCACACTCGACGGATGCGCCAGGGCGGAGACGAACCGGAGATCCGTTTCGTCGAGCCGCGCCACGAACCAGCGGCCGGTACCCGTGCGCCGGATGTCCTCGACACCACCCGACCTCTGTCCGTGCTGGATCGCCTCGGCCGTCGCGAGCTGGTCATCGCGGCAGTCGTCGCCGCGCTGATTCTCGGCGCCGCGCTCGGCTACATATCGGGGAAGCACGCCGGCAAGAAGGTGATCCGGGTGGCCGCGTCGCCGTCGTCGACTGCCGCCACGCGGCCGGTCCCCACGTCTCCGGTGTCGGCCACCGGCGCCCAATGCTCGGCTCACTCGGGCACCCAGTTGCAACTGGGCATCGAGATCACCAACGCATCGGCAGCGCCGGTCACACTCGGCGACGTCCATACCGACCTTCCGCTCGGCGGGTTGCGCCAGGTGCGCAGCAGTGTGGGCAGTTGCGGTGAGCTGCCCTCGGTGCGCGACTCCGCTATCGCCGGATTCGTGCTCGGCCCCGGGGCCACGACCTGGATCACGGTGCTGATGCAGGTGCTGGTGACCTGCCCAGGGCCATTGCCCGCGCAGTTCGTGCTCGGCTACACGCAGGCTGGTCACGCAGTCACTGACAACCTCGGCGGCTTCTCCGACCTCGGCAACGTGCCCTACCCCGGATGCACCGCCGCGCACTAGTGGTTTCGGCTGGATGCACTCATGATCATCTCTGCCGAAGCCGCGAGTGATGGCGGATCCAGCAGAGATCATCAAGACCCGATAGGAACCGGGGAAGCGCCGCATCCGGGTGCCGGGTCGCGATCTACCGCTGTGGTGATAGGGCCCTAGTGTCCTGAGTCGCGCACGCGTAGGACGACCTTGCCGATGTGGTCGCTGGCCTCGATGACCCGATGCGCTTCGGCGGCGTCGTCGAGGCGCAGCACTCGATCGATCACTGGTCGAACCTCGCCGGACTCGATCGACGGCCACACGAATGCCGCCGTGGCGGCCACGATCTCGGCCTTCTGGCCTGCTGGCCGGGCGCGCAACGCGGCGGCCGACACACTGGCCCGCTTGCCGAGCAGCATGCCGAGGTCGAGTTCGGCCTGACGCCCGCCCTGCAGGCCGAGCACGACAAGACGCCCGCCGATCGACAGCGCATCGACGTTGCGGGCGAGGTACATGGCCCCCATGTTGTCGAGAATCACGTCGGCGCCCCCGCCCGCCGCCTTGATCTCCGCGACAAAGTCCTGCTCCCGGTAGTTGATCGCTAAGTCCGCGCCGAGTTCGCGGCAGAAGTCGACCTTGCGCTGCGTGCCCGCAGTGGCGAAGACGCGAGCGCCGTGCTGGCGCGCGAGCTGGATCGCCAGTGTGCCGATGCCGCTGCTGCCGCCGTGCACCAGGAAGGTCTCGCCCGGTTGCAGGCGGCCGATGTCGAACACCATCGACCAGACGGTGCAGGCAGTCTCCGGCAGCGCTGCGCTTTCAAGCGTCGTCAGTCCGACCGGCACCGAAAGCAACTGACCGGCCGGCACGGCCACTCGCTCGGCGTAGCCGCCGCCGGAAAGAAGCGCGCAGACCTCGTCGCCGACCTGCCAACCGGTCACCCCATCGCCGAGCGCGGCGATGGTGCCCGAGCATTCGAGCCCGGGATACGGCGAGGCGCCCGGCGGCACTTTATAGTTGCCCTGCCGTTGCAGGACGTCGGCCCGGTTGATCGCCGTGGCTGCGACGTCGATGAGCACTTCGCCGGCTCCCGGTTTGGGGTCAGGGACGTCGTGCACCTGCAGCACTTCGGGTCCGCCGGGTTCGGTGATCACGACGGCACGCATTGGTCTCCTCCGATTCGGGGCGAGCGCCCAATCCTTGCAGCTGTTGCCAATCGCCCACGCACCAGACAAATTGTCGTCAATGCCGGGCGGCTGAACCCAAGACCTACAGTTCTGTGCATGCAGCGCATCGTCGTCGGCCGGGGGCCGCTTACCGAGTCCGAGGTCGTCGCGGTCGCACGGGACGGCGTCGGCGTACGCCTGGCATCGGACGCACTGGAGGCGATCGCCGAGTCACGCAAGACGGTCGAGGCGCTGGCCCACGACGCCGAGCCGCACTACGGCATCTCGACGGGGTTCGGCGCTCTTGCCACCAAGCACATCCCGGTCGCGCAGCGGGCGGAGCTGCAACGCGCGCTGATCCGGTCGCACGCGGCCGGTTCCGGGCCCGAGGTCGAGCGCGAGGTCGTCCGCGCGTTGATGCTGCTGCGGCTCTCGACGCTGTCCACCGGGCGTACAGGTATCCGCCCGGAGACGGCAGTGGCCCTGGCCGCGCTGCTCGATCTGGGCGTGACTCCGGTCGTCCCCGAATACGGCTCGCTCGGCTGCTCGGGCGACCTCGCGCCGCTCGCGCACGTCGCCCTGGCGTTGCTCGGTGAGGGGACGGTGCGCGACGCATCCGGCGCACTGCGTCCAGCCGCCGACGTGCTGGCCGAGCAGGGCCTCGCGCCGGTCGAGCTTGCCGAGAAGGAGGGCCTTGCCCTCATCAACGGCACCGACGGCATGCTCGGCCAGTTGCTGCTCGCGGCGCACGATCTCGACCTGCTGCTGCGCACCGTCGACATCACCGCGGCGATGAGCGTTGAGGCCCTGCTCGGCACCGATCGTGTGTTTTCCGCCGATCTGCAGGCGCTGCGCCCGCAGCCGGGCCAGGCGGTCGCTGCGGCGAACATCCGCGCGCTGCTTTCCGGCTCGCCGATCATCGCGTCCCATGCCGGGCCGGACTGCGTCTACGTGCAGGACGCCTACTCGATGCGTTGCGCCCCCCAGGTCGCCGGGGCGGCACGCGACACCCTCGCGTACGCGCGCTCGGTGGCCGGTCACGAACTCGCGTCGGCGATCGACAATCCGGTGATCACGCTGGATGGCCGGGTCGAATCGAACGGCAACTTCCACGGCGCGCCCATCGCCTACGTCCTGGACTTCCTGGCCATCCCGGTCGCCGACGTCGCCTCGATGAGCGAGCGGCGCACCGACCGGATGCTCGACGTCGCCCGGTCACGCGGGCTGCCACCGTTCCTGGCGCACGACGCCGGAGTCGACTCCGGGCACATGATCGCGCAGTACACCCAGGTTGGCCTGGTCGCAGAGCTCAAGCGGCTGGCCGTTCCGGCTTCGGTCGACTCGATCCCGTCCTCGGCGATGCAGGAGGACCACGTCTCGATGGGCTGGTCGGCTGCCCGCAAGTTGCGGCGTGCCGTGGACGGCCTCACTCGCGTCCTGGCGATCGAACTGCTCACCGCCGCTCGCGCGCTGGACCTGCGCGCACCCCTGCAGCCGGGGGTCGCGACCGGTGCCGTCGTAGCGGCGCTGCGAGCGCAGGTGGCCGGCCCCGGGCCTGATCGGTTCTTATCTCCCGAGATCGAGACGACGGTCGAGTTCGTCGGCTCGGGCACCGCGGTCAGTGCCGCAAACTCGGCGCTTTCCGAACCGCTCGGCTAATGTCGACATTGGTGATCTTGTTGCGTCCGGGCGATCAGAGCGCACACGGCGCAACAAGGTCACGGGGGTTAGAGAGCCAGACGCACTACTGCGCGTGCGGCGCTCGGCCGCGACACCTCGGTGAACCCGGCGCGGCGAAACACCGGCAACGGACCGTGATAGAGCTCAGACGACGACACCGACTCGCGCGCGGACGGATCGACCGGACAGGCCTCGACCATGGTCGCGCCGTTGCGGCGGGCGAGGTCGACCGCACCGTCGAGCAGGGGTCCAGCAACGCCACGGCGGCGCTGGCCTACTCGCACCACGAAGCACGTCACCGCCCAGAGCCCGTCGACATCCGGAGCCGACGCCGCGACCGCCGACGCCGCGAGCCTCGGGTACGCGACGCGAGGCGCCACCGCGCACCAGCCAACCGCGACGTCGTTGGAGTACGCGAGCACGCCCGGCGGCCGTTCGCTGTCGACCTGGCGTTGCAAGCCCGCCCGGTTCGACGTTCGCGTCGAGTTGCGCCAGTCCGCGCCACGCAGCCGGAAGTACTGGCACCAGCACCGCGACGGGTCGCCGCGGGTCGCCATCACAGCCTCGATGTCGGGCCAGCGGTCCGGCGTCGCGTCCTGCACCGAGATCACGGCACCGATCCTGCCAAGTCGAGTCGTGATCTTCCTGCGCTCAGCGTGTTTCAGCACCGCACGCGCAGGAAGATCACGGAAAGGAATGACCAATGAGCGCACCTCGCGAGATTCGCGCACTCCGCGGCACGGCGCTGACCGCCCGTGGCTGGCAGACCGAGGCGCCGCTGCGGATGCTGCAGAACAACCTCGACCCCGAGGTCGCCGAGCACCCTGACCAGCTCGTCGTCTATGGCGGCACGGGCAAGGCGGCGCGCGACTGGCCGTCGTTCGACGCGCTCGTCCGAACGCTCACCGATCTGCAACTCGACGAGACACTGCTGGTGCAGAGCGGGCGCCCGGTGGGCGTCATGCGCACCCACGAGTGGGCGCCGCGCGTGCTCATCGCCAACTCGAACCTCGTCGGCGACTGGGCCAACTGGGAGGAGTTCCGCCGCCTCGAGCATCTCGGCCTGACCATGTACGGCCAGATGACCGCCGGCTCGTGGATCTATATCGGGACGCAGGGCATCCTGCAGGGCACCTACGAGACCTTCGCCGCCGTCGCCGCGAAGCGGTTCAACGGGTCACTCGCGGGCACCATCACACTCACTGCCGGGCTGGGCGGCATGGGCGGCGCGCAGCCGCTGGCCGTCACAATGAACGGCGGCGTCGCCATCTGCATCGAGTGCGATCCGTCCCGCATCCAGCGCCGGCTCGACCACGGGTATCTCGACGTCGAGGCATCGTCGCGGGACGAGGCGCTGCGACTAGCCGTCGAGGCCCGCGACAAGCGACGCCCGCTCTCGATCGGCCTGCTCGGCAATGCGGCATCACTCGTGCCGCAACTGCTGGCCAACAACGCCCCGATCGACATCGTCACCGACCAGACGTCCGCGCACGATCCGCTCGCCTACCTGCCGATCGGCGTCGAGTTCGACGACTGGCACGACTATGCCGCGCGCAAGCCCGAGGAGTTCACCGGACGCGCCCGGGCATCGATGGCCCGTCACGTCGAGGCGATGGTCGGCTTCCAGGATCGTGGCGTCGAGGTGTTCGACTACGGCAACTCGATCCGCGGCGAGGCGCAACTGGCCGGGTATTCCCGGGCGTTCGCGTTTCCCGGGTTCGTGCCCGCCTACATCCGGCCGCTGTTCTGCGAGGGCCGCGGACCGTTCCGGTGGGCGGCCCTCTCGGGCGATCCGCGCGACATCGCCCGTACCGACAAGGCGGTGCTCGACCTGTTCCCGGAGAACGAGTCGCTGGCCCGGTGGATCCGGCTGGCGGCCGAGCGCGTCCACTTCCAGGGCCTGCCCGCGCGCATCTGCTGGCTCGGCTACGGCGAGCGTGACCGGGCCGGGCTCGAGTTCAACAAGCTGGTCGAGAACGGCGAGATCAGCGCACCGATCGTCATCGGGCGCGACCACCTCGACGCCGGATCGGTCGCCTCGCCGTACCGCGAGACCGAGGCGATGGCCGACGGCTCGGATGCGATCGCCGACTGGCCGCTGCTGAACGCGCTCGTCAACACGGCGAGCGGGGCGACCTGGGTGTCGATCCACCACGGCGGCGGTGTCGGGATGGGCCGCTCGATCCACGCCGGCCAGGTCACCGTCGCCGATGGCACGCCGCTGGCGGCGGCCAAGCTGGAACGCGTCCTCACCAACGACCCGGGAATGGGCGTCATCCGGCATGTCGACGCCGGCTACGAGCGTGCCGCCGAGGTGGCCGACGAGCGGGGCGTGCGGGTGCCCATGCGCGAAGCCTGAGCCGGCGCCCGGCTAGCGGGCGGCGCCGTTCACGGTGAGCATGATCGAGTACACCGACGTCGATGCGCAGATGAACAGGCGATTGCGCTTCGGCCCGCCGAACTCGACGTTGGCCGCCATCTCGGGCAGCCGGATCTTGCCGATCAGCGTGCCGTCGGGCTCGAAGCAGTGCACGCCGTCTCCGGCGGCGATCCAGATGCGCCCGGTCGTGTCGAGCCGGAAGCCGTCGAAACTGCCGACCGAATTCGTCGCGAACACGTCGCCGCCGGTGAGCGCGTTGCCCTTCACGTCGAATGCACGGATGTGGTTGGCGCGGCTGTCGCCGATGTAGAGCCGCTGCCCGTCCGGTGCGAAGCCGATGCCGGTCGGACGCAGGAAATCGTCGGCGACGATCTGGCACTCGCCGCTTGCCGGGTCGACGCGGTAGACGTGGCAGGCGCCGATCTCGCTCTCGGCCCGGATGCCCTCGTAGTCGCTGTCGATTCCGTAGGACGAGTCGGTGAACCACACCGCGCCGTCGTCGGTCACGACGAGGTCGTTCGGGCTGTTGAGGCGCTTGCCCTGGTAGCGATCGGCAATGACGGTGGTCGACCCGTCGTGCTCGGTTCGGGTGATGCGCCGGTTGCCGTGCTCGCAGCTGAGCAGCCGGCCGTGCGCATCGCGAGTGTTGCCGTTCGTGTAGCCGGCGGGCTGGCGGAAGACGCCGGTCGTGCCGGTCGTCTCGTCCCAGCGCAGCATGCGGTCGTTGGGGATGTCGCTCCAGACGAGGTAGCGCCCGGCCGGGAAGTACGCCGGGCCCTCGGCCCACCGGCAACCCTGGTACAGCTGCTCGACGGCGACGTCGCCTTCAAGGCGCGCGAAGCGTTCGTCGAGGACCTCGTAGGCGTCGAGCTCGATTTGTGCCATGCCAACCTTCCTGAATCTCATCGGGTGATTTGCTAGTTCTACCGATTGTGGTTCGGTAGAGTCAAGCAAATGGACGATGTTGATCGCAAGCTGCTGGCACAGCTGCAACGCGACGCCACCCAGCCGTACGCCGCACTCGGCGAAGCGGTCGGCCTCTCGGCGGGGGCCGCGCACGATCGCGTGCGCAAGTTGCGTGAGCGCGGCATCATCCGGCGCACGACCGTCGACGTCGACCCGGCGGCGGTCGGGCGGGGCGTGCTCGCCTTCGTGCTGATCGACGCGAATGCGTGGATGGGCGACGCCGGCGACGAGCTGGCCAAGATCGCGGCGATCGAGGAGGCCCACGTCATCGCGGGCGCCGCGTCTGTGCTCGTGAAGGTTCGCACCGCCAGCACGGACGACCTGCAGGCCGCGCTACGGCAGATCTTCACCGTCGACGGCGTCACCGGCACGCAGGCCATCGTCGTGCTGGAGACGTTCTTCGAGCGGGCACCCGACCCGATCGTGCAACCGTCGGCGCCGACTCAGTAAACGTGCACGGTGGCCGCCACGCTCGATGCGGCCGAGTAGGCGCTGGTGGCCAGGACCCGTGCCTGGTAAACGACGCTCACCGATGGCGAACGCCGGACCGTGACGAGCCCAGTGCTGGACGCGGTGTACCGGCCGACCCGCTGCCAAGCGCCCAGGTACACGTGCTGCCACAACTCGATGGTCGCTCGAGGCAGCGGGGCGCCCGTGCGGGCACTCACGGCACGCATGCCCACGACGACGGATTGCCCGCGCCGGATCGTCGTCGCTGACGTGCTGATGTGGGCCGCCGAACCTGGCAGGACCGTGATAAGGGCGGACGCGGAAACCGCCCCGCCCCATACCGCGGTGGGCTCCACCCGAATCGTGTAGCGCGTCGTCGCGCCCGGCCTGCGGGTGAACACCGCGATGCCGGATCCGTTTGCGTACGCGCGCTGCTGCACCTGGTCCGGCTGGCCCGCGGTGTGGCCGACCAGTTCGACCAGCGCGCCCGGAACCGGGGCGCCGTTGATGCCCTGGGCGATATGCCCGCTGATGTTCACCGTGGCGCCGGCCTTGATGCCCATCGCCGAGACGCCGATTCGGGCGGAGGTCGGCGCGCGGCCGCTGGTCAGCTCGCGCAACTGGGTGTGGAAGCCGGCCGCCCAACTCGTGTAGGCACCGCTCATCCACAAGACGTTGATCTCGCCGGGCGCTCCCCATGGAACGACCGGGCGCACGTTCTTCTGCGTCAGATCTTGCGGAAGGACCGCCTGGCGCGAGGCCGTACCGTCGGCGGCGACCTTCCACTGCTCGATCTCCCACACGCGGGAGGTCGGCGTGGTCTCCCGGGAGAGGTACACCGTGCCCGGACTGTTGTGGTCGATATCCGCGGCACCTGAGTAGGACGGGTCCCTGGTTTCGATCGGCCCGCCGGCATCGGTGATGCCCGAATCCGCCCAGGCCGCGCCGGTCCAGCGCGTGTACCGGTACAGCGCGTCCGCATGCGTCGGGTAGGTCGAGTACACGATGATCGGGTTCAGGTTCGCATCGAACGCAGTCGCCTCGAGCCAGGCCGGGGCATTGCCTGGGTCCTGGTACACGAGGCCACCGCTCGCCGGATCCGCCGCCAGCCAGTCCGTGTGCGCGGCACCGGTGTGCGGGGCGCCGCCTGTGCCGCCCGCAATCGTCGGATCGAGCACCGTCACGGGCGCTCCGTCCGGCGTGCGCAGCACCCCGCCCTTCAAGGTCATCTCGTAGACCGAGTTCGGCGAGAGCTCGTCCGGGTGGCCGCCGGTGAATGCGATCGCGATCGTGTCAACGCCGTTCGTGGCGTACTTCGCGTACGGCCGGGTGAACGGCGGCGTGTGATCAGGTACCGCCACGGTGGCCGCCGTCGACCAGTGCACGTAGTCCGTCGTCCACGCCATTGCAGGCAGGCTGTTGCCGCCGCGGAAGAACAGATACAGCCGATTCTCGGCGGACAGGTAGATCGGATTGGCGTAGGTATAGCCCACCGCGGTGCCGGTGTTCGTCGGCACGGTCAACTCAGGGCCGAACGAGCTGATGTCCTCGCGGTTCACCGAGATCCGGTAGTACATCGTGGTTCCGGTATGCGGGGTGTAGAACACGGCGATCCGGCCGTCTCCCAACACGGCGAGCCCCGGCGCGGCATGGTCGTCAGCCTGCAGTCGTGGGTGCAGCGTGGTGTGCGTCAGCGTTGCAGTGCCGGCGTCCTGGGAGATGACGTCGATGTCGCCCGTCGAGGTCACGTAGCCGACGTAGGTGCGGTCGTGGATGCCGACGTAGTGCACGGCCCGGGGATCCTGGAACCAGCACCAAGACCCGTCGGCGACAACCTCGCCATTTCGCGGGACGCCGGTCGCGGCGCCGGCACCGCTCATCGCGAGGAGCATCGCTGCGAGCATGCCTGCGACCAGTCCGGCCGCGAGAACACGCCTGCGCAGGCAGAGAAACAGCTTCACGGACGCTCCCGCCACTCGGAATGGACGGTCGCGCGGGCGCCCGCGAACCTCCGGCTACGTACAAAATCGACGTTAAGCGGTCACGATAGAGGACCGAACGACCCGGCTTGCACAGACCTTCGGCCATCTCGCCCTGGCGAGCCGGTGACGCGCCCCGACGCCTGTGGTGAGATCGGGTTATGCACGCCATGCATCTCGCGTACACGCCCGAGGCCAACGAACTGCTCGCCGACGATCCGCTCGCACTGCTGATCGGCATGCTGCTCGACCAGCAGATCCCGATGGAGAAGGCGTTCACGTCGCCGCACGTGCTACGTGAGCGACTCGGCGGCACCCTCGACGTCACGACGATCGCCGAGTACGAGCCGGCGGCCTTCGAGGAGTTGTTCCGCACTCCGCCTGCGCTGCACCGCTTCCCCGCGGCGATGGCCAAGCGGGTGCAGGAACTCGGCAAGATCATCGTCGAGCGCTTCGGCGGAGACGCGGCCGCCGTCTGGACGCAGGCCGTCGACGGCCCCCAACTCATCCAGCGCGTTGCGGCACTGCCCGGATTCGGCGCGCAGAAGGCGCAGATCTTCACCGCGTTGCTCGGCAAACAGTTCGATGTGACGCCGCCCGGCTGGCGCGAGGCGTCCGGCATGTTCGGCGACGACGGCTCGTACCGGTCGGTTGCCGACGTCGTCGACGACGCGTCGCTGGCCAAGGTGCGTTCCTACAAACAGCAGATGAAGGCGGCGGCCAAAGCCAAGTGACCGCCACGCTGCTCGCCGACATCGGCCTGCTGGCCACACAGGACGCCGAACTCGGTGAGATACGCGACGCGGCAATCGTCATCGACGGCGACACCATCGCCTGGGTCGGTCCGGTGTCGTCGGCACCGGATGCCGACCGGCTGCTCGGGCTCGGCGGCCGCACCGTCATCCCCGGGTTCGTCGACTCGCACGCGCACCTGGTCTTTCTCGGCGACCGTTCCGAGGAGTTCGCCGCGCGGATGGCCGGAATGCCTTATGCCGCCGGGGGAATCCGGGTCACGATGACCGCCACGCGCGCAGCGCCCGACGTGCTGCTGCGCGGCAACGTCGAGCGCCTGGCCGCCGAGTTGTTGCGCGCCGGCGTGACCACATTCGAGTGCAAGTCCGGCTACGGCCTGGACGTCGCAACCGAGCAGCGCTCGCTGCGCATCGCCGGCGAGTTCACGCCGGAGACGACCTTCCTCGGCGCGCACGTGGTTCCGCCGGACACCCCCCGCGACGAATACGTCGCCCTCGTATGTGGCCCGATGCTCGACGCGTGCGCGCAGCACGCCCGGTGGATCGACGCATTCTGCGAGCAGGGCGCGTTCGACGCGGACGAGACGCGTGCTGTACTGCGGGCGGGCCTCTCGCACGGGCTCGGCGCCCGGGTGCACGCCAACCAATTGAGTGCCGGGCCCGGCGTGCAGATCGCTGTCGAGTTGGGCGCGGCGAGCGCCGACCACTGCACGCACCTCTCCGACGCCGACGTCGACGCCCTCGCCGGATCGTCCACGGTCGCGACGCTGCTGCCGCTCGCGGAGTTCTCGACGCGCTCGGCTTACCCGGACGCGTCACGCCTTCTCGCCGCCGGAGTCGTCGTCGCTCTGGCCACGGACTGCAATCCCGGCTCGGCTTACTCGACGTCCATGCCCCTCGCGATCGCCCTTGCCGTAAGGGAAATGCGGATGTCGCCCGCTGAGGCCGTGTGGGCCGCGACGGCGGGCGGCGCCACCGCGCTACGCCGCGACGACGTCGGGGTCATCGCCCGTGGCCGACGCGCCGACCTGCTCGCGCTCGACGCGCCGTCCTACGTGCATCTCGCCTACCGACCGGGAGTGCCGCTCGTCGCGCAGGTATGGCGCGGCGGTCGCCAGGTCGTCTGACGCAGGACGGGGCAGCCCACACCGGCCGCCCCGTTCTGCGTTTCAGTGGTGGTACGCGTGTACCACCGCATGGCCCTTGCCCCGACCGATCAGCGCACGGTTGACCGGCACCGTGACAACGAAGGCCACGACCAGCGAGCCCAGCAGGCTCGCCCAGAACAGCAGGTCACCCAGGCCGGCATTGATCGCACCCGGCACGGCCAGGACGAACGCGTTGTCGATGATCTCCATGGTGGCGATCGACACGGTGTCGGCGGCCAACGCGACCCCGAGGGCGCGCCGCAGCGGCACGCCCGCACGCAGCACCGGCACCATCGTGAGCGAGTAGCCGAACAGGAACGCAAGGACGATCGCGAGCCCGATGCTCGGTGCGTTCGACCAGCCCCACCAGGTGGCGAGCACCATGCCGAGGATCTCGCCGATGGCGCAGCCGGTGAGGCAATGCAGCGTCGCCGACACCGCGACGCGCGTGAGCTGCCTCGACTCCGCGGTGATCATGGGTGGGCCCCGGCCAGCGCGTAGCCGGCTTCGTCGACCGCCGCACCGACCTCAGTGTCGGCGAAGCCCTCGCCGGTCACGGTGAGCCGTCCGCTCGGCAGGTCGACCTCGACGTCGACCACGCCGGCCACTGCCTGCACCGCCGCACCAACGGCATTCACGCAGTGGTCGCACGTCATTCCGTTGACCTGATATGTCTTCGTCGTCGTCACGGTGTCCGTCACCTCTTCGTTGGCAATTACCCCCTGGGGGTATCCGTCGCACCGAGCATAACCTGGGCCGTCAAGTACCCGGGGAGGGTATGTGCGTCGGACGCTGGACCTGCGGTTCGACGCGCTCGCGCAGTAGTTGCCCGCCGCGTCGCGTTCGGTGATCTTCCAGCCCAAAACGTCGACCCAGAAGGCGGCGAGCGCCTCGGCGTCGATGCAGTCGATCGCGAGCGCAGCTATCCGTTTAGCCATCTAGTCGTCCTATCAGCCCGCTCGCACGGGTGCACGAAATTCGCGAGACAGCCACTTGTAATCATGTAATCTGCACGCCATGACCGAGACGCTCTACGAGCACGCAGGACGTGAAGAAGGCCTGCACCGAGTCATCGCCTACTGGTATCCGACAGTGCTCGCCGATCCGGTGCTCAAACCGCTCTTCGGCGAGGGCCGGCCGACGCACGTCGACCACCTGACCGCGTTCTTCAGCGAGGTCTTCGGCGGCCCGACCCGCTACACCGACGACCTCGGCGGCTTCCCTGCGCTGCTCGCCGCCCATCGCGGCCTGCGCATCTCCGAGCAGCAACGGCAGCGGTTCATCGAGCTGTTCCTAGCGGCGGCTGACGCGGTGGGGTTGCCCGCGGACGAGCCGTTCCGAACGGCGCTGACCCGCTATCTCGAATTCGGCACCGAGGTCGCGCTCGTCAACTCGCAGGCGCAAAGCGACGCGGACCTGCACGATTGCCAGGTCGTTCCGCAGTGGGACTGGCACACGACCTGAGCGCATCACCGATGCCGTAACCGTGCCCACGGCACCGCCGTCGCCGTGGCACCGCCATCGCCGAGCAAACCGGACCGTGATCACCTGCGGTTTGCGCACCGCCCGCGGTCTATAAGCCGCAGGTGATCACGAGCAGGGAGCGCGCCAGCTAGCGAACTCCGGCGGTCGTTACCCGCTTGGCGCTCACACCAGCCGAGGGCGCGGAGTCGATGCGCAGATCGGTCGAGATTGGCAGGCGCTGCAGGTTGATTGCCGCGCTGCTTGACAAGGCGGTGCTCAGTGCCTGCCAGGATTCAGCGGCGGTCAGGTACCCGCTCGGGCAGCCACTGCCGGCGGTCTGGCATGCAGCGAACTCGCTGAGCGATCCCACGAAGTCGATGCGGTCAGCGCCTGACGCGTGCGACAGCGAGATGTACTTCCACTGCGTTGCGTTCACCGGGTAGTAGATCTGCGGCAGCGCCAGGATCCGCGACGGCGAGATGCCGTGCGCCAGGTTGAAGAAGTTGCCCTGCGTCCAACCGTAGTTGCAGGTGCCGCCGACGCCGGTGCTCGAGCAACCGCTTGCGGCGCCCACGAACATGTACGGCGCCGAGGTGGCCGCCAGAAACGCTCTCGTCCACGCCTCGGCCTCGGCCTCGGTACCGGCGAAGTCCGGCTCGATGTCGTTGGCGCCGGCGATCACGATGCCCTCACGGCCTGCCGCGTGCGCCGCCATCGGGTCGATGACGCTGTCGGCCCAATCGGTCGCGGCGGCACCGTCGCGCAGATTGCCGTCGTTGTTCGTGGCAACCGTGATGAACGTCGGGTCGGGGCTGGTCCGGCAGTTGACGTAGCCGTCGACATAGCCATTGAGAGCCGTGAGGAGTTGCGCGTCGGTGAGCAGCGTGGACGTCGCGGACAGTTCGACGCCACGCACGCCGTTCACCATGACCTGCCCGCCGATGTCGAGCAGGATCAGGTGCTGCGAGCCGGGAGCATCGTGCTGCGCATCGGCACAGCCCTCACTGTTCATCAGGGATACATCAGACGACCCATCGGTCAGGTTGCGCACGTAGTGGCTCGTCGATGTCACCAGCGTGTGCGGGTCGGCGCGGTAGTAACCGGCCACGTCAGCCACGAGTTCGGTCGAGGTGGGCGAGTTGTTCGACAGCTCGACCTTCCCGTCGGCGCCGACCGGGGCGACAACCAGGTTGACCGAGATCTGCCCCACCGCATAGTTGAGGTTGGCGACAGCGGGCTTTGCCTGACCATCGCCCCAGACGGTGACCGTTCCGGTGCCCGACGGCGCGAGGGCGGTGACGCTGAGCACGACGGCGCCGATGTTCGTGGTCGGCAGTCCGGCGCGACCGGCCACCTGCACGGTGACGGTGCCGCGCCCGGCGACCCTGGCCTTCGGCGCTCCTACGCCGGAGCGGGTGTCGAGCAGCCGGGCCGGCGTCACCGGCGCGAACACACCCGCGGCAGCCGGCGTGCCCGCGAGCACGTAGCCGAAGACGTCGGCGACGAGCTGCACCGTCCCGCCGGACTTGTTCGCGAAGTCGACGACGCCTCCGGCGCCGACGCGCGCCATCACCAAGGTGCCGGAAGTCTTGCCGGCCGCGAAGCTGAGTTGGGAAACACCGGGCTGCGTCGACCCGGCGGGCCATACCGCGACCGATCCGTTTCTGGTCGGCGAGATCGCGTCGACGTTGAGCAGCACCGCCGCGACGTTGGCCGCCGGGACGCCGCCTTGACCGGTGACGTGCAGGCCGAGCGTTTTCGACGGCCCGACCGGAGCCTTCGGCCCGCCGATGCCGAACCGGGTGTCGAGCAGCCGGGCAGGTGGCAGCGGCTGCATCGAACCGGCGTCCTGCACGGTGCCTCCGCGGTAGTAGCCGGACAGGTCGGCGACGAGCTGCACGGTGCCGGACGAGCTGTTGATCAGCTCGGTCTTGCCGTCCGGGCTCAGCGGCGCCAGAACGAGGTTGGCCAGGCTCACGCCGTGGACGAACGTGATGACTGACGTTCCCGGGCCGGTGTCGCCGCTTGCCCGGACCTTGACCGTTCCGTTTCCTGCCGGGCTGACTGCCGTCACAACGAGCAGGGCCGCCGAGACGTCCGCGCTCGGCACTCCCCCTCGTCCGCTGATCTGGACGACGACGGACCCACCGGGCGCGACCGCAGTCCGGGCCGCGCCGACTCCGGTGCGCGTGTCGAGCAGCCGGGTGGGCGCGACCGCGCCGTATGCCCCAGGCAAAGACGCGACCGGTGTCGGCTGTGGCATCGGCGCAGTCGCCGCAGCGACCGGACGGCTGTTGACCGAGACGGCAATCGTCGCGGCAGCAGCAAGACCGAGTACGGCCGAGGCGACCGCGAGTGTCCGGTGGATTGGCATCGACGCAAAGCTCCTTCTTCATGCAAAGCAGACGTCGTAGCCTAGCGAGTCGATGCTCGGCGCCGGGTAGCGCGGAGCGATCTTGTGCAGGCGCGCCGCGATCTCGGCGCGCCTGCACAAGCTCGGAATTTGGCGGGCCACCGAGCCCGTAGGGTGCCGCAATGACCTTCTCGATCGTGGCGCGCAGCGCGGATGGCATCGAGTGGGGCGTTGCCGTGGCGTCGAAGTTCCTCGCCGTGGGCGCGGTCGTGCCGGCCGCGAAGGCGCCGGTCGGCGCCATCGCCACGCAGTCGTATGCCAACGTCGCCTACCGTCCAGACGGCTTGCGGCTGCTGGCCGAAGGAAAGTCCGCTCAGCAGACCCTGGACGCGCTGCTCGCCGCTGACGATGGCCGCGACCAGCGGCAGGCCGGAATCGTCGACGCGGCCGGGCGGCCTGCCACGTTCACCGGACCCGGATGCCACGACTGGGCCGGCGGTATAGCCGCCGACGGCGCTGCCATCCAGGGCAACATCCTCGCCGGCCCGCAGGTCGTCGAGGCGATGCATCTGGCGTGGCTGGCGTCCGATGCCGAAAGCCCGCTCGCGCGTCGACTGCTCGCGGCACTGCGCGCGGGCGACGAAGCCGGCGGCGATCGGCGCGGGCGCGAGTCCGCCGCGCTGCTGGTCGTCGCCGAAGGCGCCGGGTACGCAGGCGGCAACGACGTGAAGCTTGATCTGCGCGTGGACGACCATCCTGCTCCGTGCGAGGAGTTGGACCGACTGGTCGGCCTGCACCATGTCTACTTCGAAGCGCCGGCGCCCGAGGCGCTCGTCCCGCTCGCCGACGTGAGCAGCGACGTCGATCGCTGGCTCGCCACGCTCGGCTACCCCGATCTGGACGCGTGGCTCGGCGTCGAGAACTTCGAGATGCGCGTGGTCGACGACAAGATCGACCGCTACGTCCTGGGCGTCCTGGAACAACAGGCAGCCGCCGCGTCGCCTACGTCCCGGTGATGTGCTCCGGACGTACCGGAACCCGGCGCAGTGGCACACCGGTCGCTGCCCGGATCGCCGCCACGATCGCCGGCGTGGACGAGATGGTGGGCGGTTCGCCCACGCCACGCAAGCCATATGGCGCATGCGGGTCGGCGAGTTCGAGCACGTCGACGTTCATCGGCGGCATGTCGAGAATGGTGGGCAGCAGGTAGTCGGTGAACGACGGGTTCCTGAGCACGCCGTCAACCATCTGGATCTCTTCCATCAACGCGAGGCCCAGGCCCTGCGCGGTGCCCCCGTGGATCTGCCCCAACACGGCCTGTGGATTGATCGCCCGACCGACGTCCTGCGCAGTCGTGATCTCGACGACCTTGACCAGTCCGAGTTCGGTATCGACATCGACAACGGCGCGATGGGCCGCGAACGCGTACTGGACGTGCGCATTGCCCTGCCCGGTAAGGGGATCCAGCGCTGAGGTCGGCCGATGGCGCCACACAACCGTCTCATCGATCGGCGCAGTCAGACCGGTTAGTTCCATACGCCGCCGTACGGCCTCGCAGGCGGCTCGCAGCGCGCCGCCGGTGACGTAGGTCTGGCGCGACGCCGACGTCGAACCCGCCGAGCCGATCGACGTGTCGGGCGGCACGAGCACCACACGCTCGACGCCGAGTTCGGTGCGCACGATCTGGGCGATGACCGTGACGAGACCCTGACCGACCTCCGCGGCCGCCGTCTGCACCGACGCGACCGGTTCGCCGTTGACCAACTCGAGGCGGAGCCGGACGGTCGCGAAGTCGTCGAATCCCTCGGAGAATCCGACGTTCTTGATGCCGACGCCGTACCCAATACCCCGGCGTACGGATTCGCCGTGCGTAGCATTCGACGCACCGCCGGGAAGATCGAGCACGTCACGATCAGTCCCGGCTGCCATCGGCAGCGGCGCCGACGACACGCGGCGTAGCAACTCGGCGACCGGGGCGGCCGAATCAATCACCTGCCCGGTGGGCATGATCGACTCCTCGTGCACCGCATTGCGAATGCGCACTTCGACCGGATCCAGCCCGCAGGCGTCGGCCAGCCGATCCATCTGCGACTCGTAGGCGAAGCAGGCCTGCACGGCGCCGAAACCGCGCATCGCACCGCACGGCGGGTTGTTCGTGTAGGCGACGCGGCAATCCATCGTCAGGTTCGGCACTTCGTACGGGCCGAAGCCGAGAGTTGCCGCATTCGCGGCGACCGCCGTAGACGACGACGCGTACGCCCCACCGTCGAGAACGATCGATGCCCGGACGTATATCAGTTGGCCGTCGCTCGAAGCACCGTGTTCGTAGCGCAGCACGGCCGGGTGCCGATGCACGTGCCCGTAAAAGGATTCTTCGCGGCTGTAGACCATCTTCACCGGACGGTTCGTGCGCAACGCCAGCAGACACGCATGGGCCTGCATCGACACGTCCTCACGGCCGCCGAATGCGCCGCCGACGCCGGCCAGCGTGAAACGCACCTTCTCCTCGGGCAGGTCGAGCACGACGGCGACCTGGGACCGGTCCGCATGCAGCCACTGGGTGGCGATGAAGAGGTCCACCCCGCCGTCCTCGGCCGGCACCGCAAGCCCCGACTCGGGGCCGAGGAACGCCTGATCCTGCATGCCGACCTCGTACTCGCCGGTGACGACGACCGGAGCCGTCACGTCCGGGGAACCACGCTCGATGTGCATGTGCCGGAGCACGTTGCCATCGATGCCCCGGCCCGGCACCGGAGTCTGGTGCACCAACGGCGTGCCCGGCTCGATCGCGGCAACAGCATCAGTCACCGGCGGCAGGATCTCGTAGGACACCGCGATCTTCTTGCAGGCCTGCCGGGCAATCTCTGGATGATCGGCCGCGACGATCGCCACCGGCTCGCCCTCGTAGCGCACTTCCTTCTCGGCCAGGACGGGCTGATCGGCAATCTCGAGCCCATAGCGGTTGCGGCCCGGCACGTCGTCGCAGGTGAGCACGACATGGACGCCCGGGGTCTTGATCGCGTCGGTGACGTCGATGCCTGCGATGCGGGCGCGTGGATGCGGGCTGCGCAGCGTGGCACCCCACAGCATGTTGTCGAGCCACATGTCGGACGAGTACGCGAACTCGCCGCGAACCTTGTGCACGCCGTCCGGCCGCGCGGCGTCGGTGCCGATCCCGCCGGTGACTTCGGTCTTCGTCGCGGTCATCGGTCGAGGATCCGTCCGCTGGCCGCCGCCGCCTCGCGGGCGAGCCGGGCGGCGTCTGCGGTGACGAGCGTGTCGTGCTCGACGACCACCCGGCCGTTGACGACGAGCAACTCGAGCGGCGCGCCTCCCCCGAAGGCCAGCGTCCACACGGGATCCACCCCGCCGCCGCCGAGTCCGTCGACGCGCCACACGGCTACGTCAGCGAGCTTTCCGACTTCCAGCGAACCCAGTTCGCCGGCACGTCCCAGGCATCGCGCGCCGCCGATCGTCGCGATCCGCAAGGCTTCGCGCGCCGTGAGCGACTCCGGGCCGCCCCGCAGGCGAGCGACCAGCAACGCCGCCTGCAATTCGGCGACCAGCCGGTTCGCCTCGTTGGACGCCGACCCGTCCACTCCCATACCTACCGGTACGGAGGCGTCGACCAGTTCGCGCAGGCGGGCGCTTCCCGCGCCCAGGCGGCCATTCGAGGTCGGGCAGTGCGCGACGCCGGTGCGCGTCTCGGCGAAGCGCTTGATCGCGCCGTCGGCCAGGTGGACGCAGTGCGCGAGCCACACGTCATCGCCCAGCCAACCAAGGTCGTCGACGTACTCGGCTGGAGTTTGGCCATATGTGGCAAGGCAGAACTGCTCTTCGTCAACCGTCTCGGCCAGGTGGGTATGCAGCCGAACCCCCTTGCGGCGCGCCAGGTCTGCTGACTCGCGCATGAGTTCGCCCGTGACGCTGAACGGCGAGCATGGCGCGACGCCGATGCGGGTCATCGCGTCGAACGACGGATCGTGCCAGCGGTCGATGGCCGCCTCGGTGGCAACGAGGATCACGTCGCGGTCCTCGACGATCGAGTCCGGCGGCAGGCCACCCTTCGACTGACCGAGATCCATCGACCCCCGGGTCGGATGGAAGCGGACGCCGATCTCGCCGGCGGCAGCTATCTCGGCATCGAGGCAATCACCTGCGTCGCGCGGGAACACGTAGTGGTGGTCGGTGCTCGTCGTGCACCCGGACAGAGCGAGCCAGCCCAGGTTGGCCGCCGCCGCGGCATGAACCGCCTCGGCGTCGATGCGCGCCCAGATCGGGTAGAGCGTGGTGAGCCACCCGAACAGCGTGCTGTCCTGGGCGATGCCACGGGTCAGCCACTGGTAAAGGTGATGGTGGGTGTTCACCAGGCCGGGAGTGACCAGGCAACCGCTGCCGTCGAGAGCCGATGCGTCTCGATACTGCGCCGGCGGCGGTCCGTCACCGAGAGCCGCGATCCGGTTGCCGTCGAGCACGACGTGCCCATTGGCGTACTCGGTGTCCGCGGCGTCGGCCGTCGCGACGTAGGCGTTCTTGATCACGATCATGGCGAAACGACCCGCTCCGCCGCCAGACGCACGGCCGCGATGATCGACTCGTACCCCGTGCATCGGCACAGGTTTCCGGCCAGCGCTTCACGGATGTCCACAGTGGACGGTGAGGCGTCGCGGGCGAGCAGCTCGTGGGTTGCGACGATCAGGCCCGGCGTGCAGAAGCCGCACTGCACCGCGCCTGCGTCGAGGAACGCCTGCTGCACCGGGTCGAGCTCGCCGGCCGAGCCGAGGCCCTCGACCGTGACGACCTCGCGGCCCTCCACCTGCCCGGCGGCAACAAGGCACGCGCACACGGTCTCGCCGTCGAGGTAGACCGTGCACGAACCGCACTCGCCCTGCTCGCACGCGTTCTTGCTGCCCGGTAGGCCCATTCGCTCACGCAGGACGTAGAGCAGGCTCTCGCCTTCCCAGACGTCATCGACCTGGCGTTGCTCGCCGTTCACTGTCACGTTCACCCGCATTGCCGGTACTCCTCCCACGCCCACGCGAGGGTGCGGCGCGCGAGCACCGCCAGCGCGTGGCGCCGGTAGGCAGCGGTGCCGCGGACGTCGTCAATGGGCGACGTGGCATCGGCGACCAGCTGGCCGAAGCGTCGGACCATCGGCTCGCTGAGGGGCGCGCGGTTCTCCCAGTCGAGTTGGTCGGCGACGAGCGCCTCTGCGGCCACCGACCGCCGCGGCGTCGGCGCGGCCGAACCGATGCCGGTACGCACCGTCCGATCGGAAACGTGCAGCGCGACGGAGAACGAGCACACCGCGATGACCATCGCGTTACGAGTGCCGATCTTGGCGAAGTGACAGGGGCCGGTATCCAGCGGCACCCGGACGGCTCGGATCAGCTCGTCCGGTTCGAGCGCCGACCGCTTCACCCCGACGTAGAACTCGTCGATCGGGATGGAACGTGCCCCCCGCGTCGATGCGACCTCGACGGTGGCGTCGAGGGCCAGCAGGACGGGATGGGTGTCGCCGGCGGGCGATGCCGAGGCGAGGTTGCCGCCCAGCGTGCCCCGGTTGCGGATCTGCGGTGAGCCGACGGTGCGCGACGCTGTGGCAAGGCCCGGCAGGCGCGTGCCCAACTCGTCGATGAGCCGGCTGTACGGAACTCCGGCTCCGATGACAGCGGACGCCGCCTCGGTGCTCCAGCGCGTCAGCTCGCCGATCGGATTGAGGTCGAGCAATGCCTCGGGCCTGCGCCGGTCGAAGTTGATCTCGACCATGACGTCGGTGCCGCCGGCGATCGGCAGCGCCGCGGGCATGGTCGCCTTGATCTCCAACGCGTCGGCCCAGGTCGTCGGGCGTACGAACTCCACGTAAACACCCCCGCAGCGACGATAACCGCCAGAGCGGCAGGCTCAGGCGGGCAAGATCTGCCACGTCGGCACGACCCGGCTCGTCAGCTACGTCCAGGCAAGGCCTGGGTCCGGGGCGTCGTCGGCCAGGATGTGACCCTCGATGAGCCCGTACGGCCGGTCCGCGGCGAAGTAGACCTCATCGTCGTTGGTCAGCCCGAAAGGCTCGAGATCGACCAGGAAGTGATGCTTGTTCGGCAACTCCAGGCGGACCTCGCAGATCGCCGGAATGGCCGCCAGGACGGCCGAGCCCATCGCATACAGCGTCTGCTGCAGCGAGTAGCTGTACGTGCCCACGAAGGCGTCGAGCAGCGCCTGCCGCGCCCCGGCGAAGGCGCTCGCCCAGTCCGCATCGGACGTGCGCATCCGCCACTGCGCATTCACCTCGGTGGCAAGCACGCGGTCGGTGGTTTCGGCGAGTGTCGTATATGCATCGCGAGCGAAGCCCCAGAATTCCGAGTCCGTCGTGTTCATCAGCACGAGGTCCCGGAGCCCGCCGACGACACTCACGCCGTCGCGCGCATCGTGGACGGCGACGCAGGTGCGCACCTCACCCCCGTGCCGCGCGAACGAGTGCGGGCCGAGCCGCGACCAGCTGTACTCGTCGACCGCAACCCGGGCGCGTGAGATCGACGGGGCGGTGTCGACGAAATGGGCCGCGAGCGCGAGCGCGAACGTCTCCGGTTCGATTCCGCCGAGCCGCTTGGCGAACGCGTACGCCGTGTTCTTCTGAGTGTCGGTGGGTAGGACGTTGTCGTTCGCGCCGGACAGGTGCACCGCTGCCATGTCGCCCGACAGCGCCATCGAGACATTCCAGTCGCGTAGCTCGTGCTGCTCACCGCGCGTCACGCGCACGACGCGGACCTCGGCCTTGCCGTAGCGATTCGGGCCCAGCATCACGACCCCCGGTACGTCGAGTAGGCGAACGGGCTGAGCAGCAACGGGACGTGATGATGCGCCGCCGCCTCGCGTATCCGGAACGTGACGATCACCTCCGGGTAGAACGTGTCGACCCGCAGGTAGGTCTCGGTGTCGAACCGCAGGCGGTAGATACCGGGCTCGACCGCACCGGCGAAGTCGACGACCCGCCCGTCGCGGTCGGTGACGCCGGCGGCCAGCAGCGTGCCGTCGGCCCGCTCCAGGCGCACACCGACGCCGGCGGCGGGCCCGCCGCGCACCGCATCGAGGACGTGCGTCGACACGGTCACCTGAGCTCTCCCCTTCCTCGATCGTGCAACGTTCGGCGTCGTGGGGACGCCCAGCGTTGCACGATCGGCCTCTACAACCTGGTCAGCGAAAGGCCTTGGCCAGCCGCAGCCGCACGATCTTCGTCAACTCGCGCCGAACGACGTCCTGCTCCACCTCGGGCGAGTTCGCGAGTCGTGCTTGCAGCGCGGCAAGCATCTGTGCCGCGGACAGCCCCGTCGCGCTGATCAGGAAGACATGGCCGAACCGTTTCTCGTAGGTGACGTTGCCCTCGCGAAGTGCGGCCTCGACGTCGGGCTCGGCCCGATGCGCGCCGGACTGCTCCTGCCTGGACCAGGCGTCCTCGCGCCGTTGCGCCAACGTGCGCTCGCCGATGCGCGGGTGCGCCGCAAGCGCCTCGGCCACATCCGGCCAGGCGAGGTCAGCCAACACCGCGTCGGACGCGTCGGCGAGCGATTCGAGACTTCCGTAAGGTCGGCCGTTGATGATCTGGCTGATCCAGCGACGGCTCGCGCAACAGGGCAGCAGTTCGGCTGCCGCGTCGGTTACGGGCACTTCGTCGAAATCCGCCATGCTTGCCGGTGCGACCACCGCGCCACGCTATCGCCTGGCGCCGGATATGGAGAGGGGAAGGAGCCGACGGGCTCCTTCCCCTCTCGCGCGTGAGAACGTCGGGGGGGTAACGCCTCACGCGTGGCGCCAGCCGTTGTAGGTCTCCATGCAACTGAGCAGGCTCGGAGATTGTTCAATCAGGTCGTGGCACTTAGGAAGGGGGCAGAAACATGCAGCAACTTGCGCGGCAGCAACTTGCGCGGGCAGAAACGGTCATTTCGGCGCATCGAGTCGTCACGCCGGAAGGTGAGCGGCCCGCGACGGTTGTCGTGCGCGATGGTCGGATCGCCTCCGTCACCGCCGCCGTGGACGCTCCGGCCGACGTCACCATCGCCGCGCGCTACGCGTTGCTGCCCGGTCTGGTCGACAGCCACGTCCACGTGAACGAGCCCGGCCGCACCGACTGGGAGGGCTTCGCCACCGCGACGGCCGCGGCCTGCGCCGGCGGCGTCACCACCATCGTCGACATGCCGCTCAACAGCGTGCCGCCGACCACCACGATCGCCGCGCTGCACGCCAAGCAGGCCGCTGCACGAGGCCGGGTGCACGTCGATACGGCCTTCTGGGGCGGCGCCGTCCCGGGAAACCTCGGGGACCTGGAGCCGCTGCACGAGGCGGGCGTCGTCGGGTTCAAGTGCTTCCTGCTGCCGTCCGGTGTCGATGAGTTCCCGCCCCTCGACCCGGCGGGCCTGCGCGCGGCGATGCGACGCATCGCATCGTTTCGCGGCCTGCTGATTGCGCACGCGGAGTCGGCCACCGAAATCGGCCCGGTCCGCGGCCCGTCATACCGCGACTTCGTCGAATCGCGCCCGCCCGTCGCCGAAACCCGCGCGATCGCCACGCTGATCGAGGCGGTGCGTGAGTCGGGGTGCCGTGCGCACGTCGTCCACCTCTCGGCGGCAGACGCCCTGCCCCAGATCGCGGCTGCGAAGGCCGAGGGTCTGCCCATCACCGTCGAGACGTGCCCGCACTACCTGACGCTGACCGCCGAGCAGATCCCCGACGGTGCAACGCAGTTCAAGTGCTGCCCGCCCATTCGCGACGCCGCGAATCGGGAGCGCCTCTGGGACGGCCTGCGCGACGGCGTCATCGACTGCATCGTGTCCGACCACTCGCCGTGCCCGCCGCAGCTCAAGCGAGGCGACTTCGCGACCGCGTGGGGCGGCATCTCGTCCGTCCAGCTCGGCCTCGCCGCCGTGTGGACCGAGGCGTCCAAGCGCGGCTTCGGCCTCGCGGACGTCGCCGGCTGGATGTCGCGTGGTCCGGCGACGCTTGCTGGATTGGCGGCCAAGGGAGCGATCGCGCCCGGCTATGACGCCGACTTCGCCGTCTTCGCCGCGGACGAGACGTGGGTGGTCGACCCCGCCCGTCTCCGGCACCGCCACCCCGTCACCCCGTACGCCGCCACTACGCTGCTCGGAGTGGTACACGAAACCTGGCTACGCGGTGAACGGATCGGCGCCGATCTCGGCGAGCCCCGCGATCCCCGTGGGCTCCTGCTCCGCCGGACCGGCTCGTGACCGACGTTGAGCAGTGGCCCGACCTCGCCAGCCGGGCACTCGGCGGCACGGTCATCTGGACGAACGACGAGTTCTTCGCCGGCGCCGAGAATCTCATCACGCCAGGCCCGCCCGGCCACGATCCGTCGGCGTACGGCCCGCGCGGAAAGGTCTACGACGGGTGGGAGACCAGGCGCCGACGTGAACCCGGCGCCGACTGCGCGCTCATCCGGCTTGGTGTCGCCGGCATCGTGCGCGGCGTGGTCGTCGACACCGCCCACTTCACCGGCAACTATCCGCAGTTCGCCTCTGTTGAGGGCACTTGCCTGCTCGGCTACCCGAGCTCGGACGAAGTGCGCGCGGCCGCGTGGGCGCCGCTCGCCGCCAAGGCGGCCCTGCGGGGCGACACGCGCAACGCACTGCCCGTCACGGGTCCCGACCGCCTCGTCACCCATCTGCGCCTGACGATCTACCCGGACGGCGGCGTCGCCCGGCTCCGGGCCCACGGCGAGGTGGTGCCCGACCCGCGGCTGCTCGGTGCCCGCGTCGACCTTGCGGCAACGGTGCACGGTGGGCGGATCGTCGACTGCAGCAACATGTTCTACGCGTCGCCGGCCAACGTGCTGGCGCCCGGACGCGCAGCCGTCATGTCCGACGGCTGGGAGACCGCCCGTCGGCGCGACGACGGCAACGACTGGCTCGTGGTGGCTCTCGCCGCTCCGGGCATGCTGCACGACGCCGTCATCGACACGTCACGATTCGTCGGCAACGCACCGGGCTGGGCCAGGCTCACCGATGCCGACACCGGCGCCGAACTGCTGGCCCGCACGCCGCTGCTGCCTGACACCGAGCACCGGTTGCGGCTGCGCCACGCCGCCTCGGTCGAGCGCGTCCGCCTCGACATCCACCCCGACGGCGGCATTTCGCGGCTGCGCCTGAACGGATCCGTGCCGGACGCGGCCCGGCCTGCAGTCGTGCAGCGGTGGTCGTCGCTGCTACCGACCGACCAGCACGTCGCCGCCGACGAGTTCTTCGACTAGACAGATGAGGTGCGCATGCCAGACGGAGTGACCGTTTCCGGACCACAGGTCGAGCGGTCATCGGAGATCCTTACCGACGACGCGCTCGAGTTCGTGGCGCTGTTGCACCGCAAATTCGCGGCGACACGCGACGAACTGCTGGCCCGCCGCGACGTCCGCCGCGACGACGTCGCCCGCACGCACCGCCTCGACTTCCTGCCCGACACCGCGCACGTCCGCGACGGCGAGTGGCGTGTCGCTGCGGCGCCGCCAGACCTGCGCGACAGGCGCGTCGAGATCACCGGCCCGACCGAGCGCAAGATGATGATCAACGCGCTGAACTCCGGCGCCAAGGTGTGGCTCGCCGATCTGGAAGACGCGAACACCCCGCACTGGCGCAACGTCATCGAGGGTCAGGTGAACCTGGTCGATGCCGTGCGTGGCTCGGCGTCGTTCACCAATCCGGACGGCCGGGTGTACGAGCTTCGGCAGGACGCGCCGCTGGCCACGATCGTGGTGCGCCCGCGCGGTTGGCACCTGCCCGAGCGTCATCTGACGATCGACGACCGACCCGCCGTGGGCGCCCTCGTCGACTTCGGGCTGCACTTCTTCCACAACGCGCAGGCGCTGATCGATCGCGGCTCCGGCCCGTACTACTACCTGCCGAAGATGGAGAGCCACCTCGAGGCGCGGCTGTGGAACGACGTCTTCGTCACTGCCCAGGATGCCCTTTCCATACCGCAAGGTACGGTGCGGGCCACCGTTCTGATCGAGACGATCCCCGCCGCATTCGAAATGGACGAGATCCTCTTCGAACTGCGCGAGCACGTGTCCGGGCTGAACGCCGGACGCTGGGACTACCTGTTCAGCATCATCAAGTACTTCCGCGACGCAGGTGCGGATTTCGTCCTGCCGGACCGCGCCGACGTCACGATGACCGCTCCGTTCATGCGCGCGTACACGGAACTGCTCGTGCGCACCTGCCACCGGCGGGGAGCATTCGCGATGGGCGGCATGGCCGCGTTCATCCCGTCCCGGCGTGACGCCGAGGTCAACGAGCGTGCGTTCGCCAAGGTCCGCGACGACAAGCAGCGCGAGGCCGGCGACGGCTTCGACGGCTCGTGGGTGGCCCACCCCGATCTCGTACCGCTGTGCGCCGAAGTGTTCGACGGCGTGCTCGGCGAGCGCCCGAATCAGCTCGGTCGCCTGCGCGACGACGTCGTACCCGACCCGGCAGCGCTGATCGACCTGCACGGAGTCGGCGGAGCTGTCACCGACGCCGGCCTGCGCGCGAACATCAGCGTCGGCGTGCGCTACCTCGACGCATGGCTCGGCGGCAACGGCGCCGCCGCCCTCGACAACCTCATGGAGGATGCCGCGACCGCCGAGATCTCCCGTTCGCAGATCTGGCAGTGGGTGCACGGCGGCGTGCGGCTCGCCGACACCGGCGAGGTCGTCACGCCTGATCGGGTTCGCGCCATCCTGGACGAGTTCGGATTCAGCGGCGATGCGCGGACCGTATTCGAGCAGGTCGCTCTGGCCGATGACTTCGCGGCGTTCCTCACCCTGCCGGCGTACGACCTGATCGACTGAAACCCCGGCCCGTGAGTGGTCCGTGAGGATATTCGTGAGGAGCGCGCTCGGGTGCCACCTGGACGCGCTGCGCAGGCGTCTGATGGACCCGTGGTCATCGCCAACTTCGTCATCGCAATGCTCATCGCGGGCCTGCTCGCGCTCGTCATCATCGACGTACTCGCCCGCTCACTTGCCCGCGACGACGCCAAGGCAACGAAGCGAAACACCCACGCCTGACGCTCAGACGCCGGCGAACGCGTTAGCTCGCAGCGTCTCGACCCCAGCGCTCAGCTCGGTCACCCGGGGGCGATCGACCGGCAGTCCGCACCGGGCCAGCCAGTTCGCCACGATGAGGTGTCCGGCCTGGGTCAGCACCGACTCGGGGTGGAACTGCACGCCGTCGATGGGCAGCTCGCTGTGCCGCATCGCCATGACTACGCCCGATGCCGTCCGCCCGTTCACAACCAGCTCGGCCGGGAGCGCAGGCTCCTCGACGACCAGTGAGTGGTAGCGGGTTGCGGTGAACGGCTGCGGCATCCCCGCCAGCACGCCGGATCCGTCGTGCTGGACCTCGCTGGTCTTTCCGTGCAGCAGCTCCGGTGCCCGAACGATCGGCGCCCCGTACACCGCACCGATCGCCTGATGTCCGAGGCAGACCCCGAACAGCGGCAGGCGCCGCTCGATGCACGCCTGCACCATCGCCATGCTGTTTCCGGCATCCTGCGGCGTGCCCGGGCCCGGCGAGATGAGTACGCCCGCGACGTCGAGTGAATCAAGCTCGTCCGGATGCACCGCGTCGTTGCGGCGTACCTCGACCTTGGCGCCGAGCTGGGCCAGATACTGCACGAGGTTGTAGACGAAGCTGTCGTAGTTGTCGATGACCAGGATCTTCATGAGCTGTCATTGCCCGTTGACGGTGACGTGACTGATGGGCAGCTTCGGCTCGACCCAGGGGAACACGAGGAAGAGCAGCAGCGCGCATGCGGCGGCGAGCAGTATCAGCGTCTGCAGGATCTTCCAGCTGACGCCGCCGGGTAGGTGCTTCCAGATCCACACGTACATGACTACAGCGTCCCCCCGGCGAGTTCCTTCGGCAGCTCATTTGCCACGTGCGGTACGACCCGCGCCAGCACGGCGTGCACGATCATGCGCTGGTTGGCCGTGAACTTCGGGTGGCAGGTGGTCATCGTCATCAGCTTCTCGGTCGGCTTCTGCCCGACGTGATCTGGCACCGGTGCGATGACCTGGGTGTCGCTCGGGCTGACGATCTCGCGGCCCGGGACGCCGTCGCTGCCGGCGTCGTTCAGGTTGCCGGTTTGGGCGTTGCCCTTGACTCGATAGATGTACCAGGTCGACTTTGTCTCGATTACGACGGCGTCGCCGGGGCGCAGGTGGTCGAGATTCAGGAACGGCTCACCCTTGCCCACGCGGTGACCGGCCACGGCGAAGTTGCCGACCTCGCCGGGCAGAGCCGTGTGGACGTAGTGGCCCGGCCCCTTCTCCAGCGAGCCATCGTCGGTCCCCTCGACGACCGTGAAGTGGTAGTCGGGCCCGAGGCGTGGCATGTAGATATTCGCGATACCCGTGCCTACCGGAATGGTCGACTGCTTGCCGCCGGGCAGCTTGAGCCGCCCACCCACGAGCGGGTCGTCACCTGCGGCCCACTCCTTCTCCAAGGCGCTGTGAACCTTCGACTGCTTCTCGTGCGCGAAGATGTTCGTCACCCACAGCTCGTAGACGACGAAGAGCAGGACCACTATTCCGGCGGTGATCAGCGTCTGCCCGGTGCCCCGCAACCCGAATCGCAGCCAATCGCCGCGAGATTCCTGCGGTCTGGAACGGCGGCGCGTCGCTGCGCCGTGGCGTGGGCCGATCGGATCCTGGTCGTCAACGCTCACTGTCGGCCTCGCTGCTCAAATTCTTCTGACGTCATGATCATTCTGCGCTGATCTTGCCAAGGACCACAGGGCGATGCTCGTCCAACCATCGTCCTCGGTCATCTGGAACCAGCTTTCGCGTACGTTTGCCCGATCGGCCCGTCATAGGCCGGAAGCTGCACCGAGTCCTGTGCCTCGACCGTGTAGCCGAGGCCGTAATAGCCGGCTGCTTGTTTGAACAGTGTGACCCCCGGAGCCCGATCGAGCGAATCCTCCATCGGCCGTGACGGCCCGATCGCTTGGACTCGAAACGGCGGAGAGAATACCCGGCCATTCAGCAAAAGGGTATTTCCGACGCACCGTACGGCACTGGTCGCAATGATGCGCTGACCGGCGACCGACATCGCCTCGGCGCCACCGGCCCACAACGCGTTCACTACCGACTGCAGATCGGACTGGTGGACGACGAGCTGATTGGGATCGACGGACGGATCGGCCGGCACGCTGTGCGCGTCGTCGAGAACGACAAGAATGCCCGGGCCGTGCACCGCGGTCAGCCCGGCCGGCAGGCGCAGCGGTGCGCCCTGCGCCTGCGCAGCCGCGACCGCGGTGTTACCGAGACCGGCCCGGTTGGTGGCATCCGAGACATCGTGTTGCAGGGCGGCCAGTTGATCGGATTCGCCGCCAACCTTGGCCTCGGCCGCGCGTACCAGCCCGGCAAGGTTGGCATTCTGCGGCGAACGCAACTCGGTACCGCGCGAGACGTGCGCACTCGTCGCGAATAGCAGGCCGGCCAGGACGCAGACGACCGGGACCAGCCACCGCCACACCGACCGCGCGGGCATTGCCGAGGCGATTCTCAGCTTGGCCCGCATGGCCGACGCTCGCACCCGATCAGCCTTCCCGTACCGTCGCCGACACCCGAGTCGTGCATCAACACTCGTTCGCCGACTACGCTAACCGCACCACGCCGGCGCGATCGCACGGCGTACCCGAGGAGAAGCAGTGCCCAAGTCGAAGGTCCGCAAGAAGAGCGAGTACACGCCGAAGGCGTCGGCGTCTGCATCTTCGCTCTCGCCGAGCACCAAGGCGCTAGCGCCGAGCCCCGCCTGGTACCCGATCGTGATGGTCGTGGTGCTTGTCATCGGGTTGGCGTGGATCGCGGTGTACTACATCGCAGGAGACAAGGTTCCGGTCATCCAGGACATCGGCGCGTGGAACTTCGCGGTGGCGTTCGGAATCATGATGGTCGGCCTCGTCATGGCCGTCCGCTGGCGCTAGATCGCGCCCATCCACATGTATGCCTCAGCGTGATTACACAGCTGTAGTTCTGTCCCCACCTGGGGAAAACTCTGTGGATAACGTCGGTCGTAGGCTCTGGCGTCATGGCCGACCCCTCTGAACTCGCGCGGGCGCCGGTCTGCCGGTTCGGTCCGGACCGCCGCCTCGCCGCCCTCGCCGCGGCGCTCGCGGCTGTGGCGATCGCCGCCGTGATCGTGTCGCACGACCCAGCGGGCCGGCTGCTCGCCGGTCTTGCGGCCGTGGTGCTCTGCGCGTACGTGGCCACCGACCTGCTGTTCTGGCCGAGGCTCGTCGCCTCCGCGGACGGGCTGCGCGTGCATTCGCCAACAACCCGCGCGAAACTCGCTTGGTCGGACATCGAGGCGATCCGCGTCGACGAGCGCAACCACCTTGGGTTGATGAGCCGCACCCTCGAGATCGACGCGGGTTCACTGCTTCTCGTGTTCAGCCGGCGAGCCCTCGGCGAGGACCCGCGCACCGTCCTGGGTCTGCTCCAGGCCTTCGACCCGCGCACGACAGCCGGCGGGTAGACGCAACGCTAGGAGAGCACAGCCGTCCGCCACACGATGGCGACGAATATCGCCAACAGCAGCCCGCCGAGGCCTGACAGTTGAATCCGGGTTGGCAACCGCTGCCGGTTCCACGGCACACCGGCGATCGCCGCCGTCGCCAGCCCGCCCACGATGAAGCCGCCGATGTGCCCGAGCTTCGAGATGTCGGGGACGCTGAAGGTGAATACGAAGTTGAGCACGATCGTGCCGATGAGCCATTGCGGATTGAGTCGCAACTCGCGCGCCAGCAGCAGCGCGGCCGCGAACAGGCCGTAGATCGCCCCGGACGCGCCGGCGGTGTTCTGGAACTGCGAGCCGAAGGCGTAGACGACGGCAGACGCCCCGAGTGCGGAGATCAGGTACAACGACGCGAAACGCCACATGCCCAGCAGGCGCTCGAGATACGGCCCGATCATCAGCAACGCCAGCATGTTGAAGAAGATGTGCGCTAACCCGTAGTGCAAGAACGCCGACGTGATCAGGCGCCCGAACTGATCGTTGTGTGCGACCTTGTACGGAAGCAGAACCCACTTGGTGAACAGGTGGCTGGTGTGGTTCTGATTGACGCCATGTACTGAGCCGGCCGCGGTGGCGATGTAGGCGAGGACGTTGAGCGCCACCAGCGTCCAGGTGACGTACGGGTAGTTCGCGCGCACCGACGCACCGACCACCGTGCGCGGCGCGCGCTGGGTCACCTGCCCGAGCTTGACGTCGTCCGGGCACTGGAACCCGACCGACGCCGGGCGCATGCATTCCGGGCAGATGGGCCGGTTGCAGCGCACACAGCGCACGCCGGTCTCGCGCAACGGATGGCGGTAGCAGCGCGCGATCGCCGGCGGCGGCACCTCGCCGCCGCCGCTCGTACCGTGCTCGTCGTTGGGCACGGCTTGGCTGTGCGCTTCGGACATCCGGCTGCTTAGCTCCCCGGCGTCGAGTCGAACGTGACCGACGTGATCGTGATGTCGTCAACCGGTCGATCGTTGCGCCCGGTGCGGGAATTGGCAATCGCGTCGACGACTGCCTGGCTCTGCGGGTCGGCGACCTCACCGAAGATGGTGTGCTTGCGGTTGAGGTGTGGCGTCGGGCCCACCGTGATGAAGAACTGCGACCCGTTCGAGTCCGGCCCGGAGTTGGCCATGGCGAGCAGGTACGGACGATCGAAGACGAGGTCGGGGTGGAACTCGTCGGCGAACTTGTAGCCCGGTCCACCGAAGCCCTGACCGAGCGGGTCGCCTCCCTGGATCATGAATCCGGAGATGACCCGGTGGAAGATGGTGCCGTCGTAGAGGCGATCGGTGGTCTTGGCGTGAGTCTCTGGATGAGTCCATTCGCGGGCACCCTGGGCCAACTCGACGAAATTGCGCACGGTCTTGGGCGCTTGGTTGCCGAACAGGTTGACCCGGATGTCGCCTGCGGAGGTGTGCAGTGTGGCAGTCTGGGTTTCGGACACAGCGGAAACTCCCTGATAGCTCGATGGGGCGAAACCCCGCTCCGTACGCAGCGCACGCACCAATTTGCGGGACCTGGTTGCCCCAATCCTGCCACGCGTCCAAGCTGAGCCGAGCAGACGGCTTCTGACATGGTCCAGGCAGCGATACCCGCACACCGGTGTGGTAGTTCAGTAGGTGCAGCAGTCGTGATCCGTGTCCTCGACCCGAAGGTGGTTGATCGGTGGGCTTCATCCGCAAGAAGCGCAGCCGTCCTGACGTTTCCGAAGCACTTCAGGCCGCAGGTGCGGCCGTCGCCGAACGCGTCAGCGCCCTGAGCTTCGCCGATCCCAAACCGCGAAAGCGCCGGCGCGGCAAGCGATTGCTGGCCCTGGTAGTGCTCGTCGGCGCCGGCTTGGCGCTCGCGCGCAGACTGCGTCGCCCGTCGGACGACGCGCCGCTGCACGTCACGCCCGCTCCGGAGTCCTGGGCGCCGCGGCCGATGCCCACACCAACGCCGGCGCAGACCCAGTCGGAGCCGGCCGAGCCGGAAGCGGTCGAGCCGGAGCCGCAACCCACCCCGGCGACCGCGGCCAAGGCTGAGACCGAAACCGAAACTGTGCCGGACGCGACGGCCACCCAGCCACCCGTTGCGCAGCCGCCCGCAGCCGAGACACGCGACCCGAAGTCCGAGACGACGACATCCGATGAGCAGCCGCCCGCCGAGAAGGCGACCCCGGCAAAGCGTCCGGCAAAGAAAGCCCCGGCCCGGCCGCGTACTTCGAGTGCGACGTCTCGCCCCCCGCGCAAGGCGCCCGCGAAGAAGGCGACACCGAAGCCACCGCCCGGCACTGACGAGGCGTAACGGCCGATCAGAACTTGGCAGCGATCGCCTTGGCGATGTCGCGGGCGTTGAACTCGACGTTGTTCTGCGCGGTCTTGACCGTCACCACAGTGGTGCCCTTTGCGAAGGTGCAGGCCCAGTCCGTCGCGCCGTCGACTGCGTAGAAGCGTGTTTGGTACAGCATGGCGTCGACCCCAGGAACCAGTCCCTTGACGCCGTGAGAGTTCCCGCCACGCTGCCCGATACGAATCATGGCGTTGTAGGCAGCATCCGCGCTCGCATAGGTGTGTTTGGTGATCTCGAGGACCGCATAGGCGTCCGTCCAGAACATGAATCGGCAGCCGACCACCTTGCCGCGAGCCGTCAGCACGTAGTGCTTGTCGATGCGGTTGCCCTCTCTGGTCGAAGCATCCGGGACGCTGATGTACGGGCAGTCGCCCTCGACCGTCGTGATCGGCCCGTCCGGTCGGGCACCGGTCGGCTCGGCTATCGGCGTCGAGCGGGGCGCGGTCTTGGTAAGCGTCTGTGTGGTCGTGTGCGTTGAGATCTGCACTGGCTCATGCCGCCCGCCGCAGCCGACCAGCAGGGCAGCCGTCGCGAACCCGACGATCATGAGCCTCACACCTGCCGAGGGTAAGTGATCGCCGCGGCGGATCAGCGTGGTCGGCCGACCGCCACCATTGCGGCCTGCTCGGGCAGGGAATCATCCAGCGGTGAAAGCTGGGCGGAACTGCCGCGGCGCGCCAAGGCCCGGCGCAGCAGCTCGTCGGCGAATCGCGGGCTCTTGGCGAGCACCGGCCCGTGCAGGTACGTACCGAACACGTTGTCGCGCACGGCGCCTTCGGTGCGATCGCGCCCGTTGTTGCCGCGACCCGTCACGGTCGTGCCGATCGGGCGCACGCCGGGCCCGAGCTCGGTCATCCCGCTGTGGTTCTCGTAGCCCACCAGACGGCCGAACTCGGGCGTCTCGATGTAGTGGTTGCCGATCAGGCGGGCCTGCGTGCCACGGGTCGTCACGTCCAGCACGCCCGTACCGGCGATGTGCACGCCCTCCTGGGTGAGGAACTCGTGGCCCAGCATCTGGTAGGTGCCGCAGATGGTCAGGAACACGACGCCGTCGTCGGCCATTGCGCGCAAGGTGGCCGCGCGTGAGACGAAGTCGTGCCCGATCTCGCCCTGAGCGGCGTCCTGACCGCCGCCGCCGAGAATGATGTCGGCGTCGTGCGGCAACGGATCGCCCACGTTGATCGTGGCCACCTGACAGGCCAGGCCGCGCCACTCGAGGCGTCGGCGCAGCACGATCACGTTGCCGGTGTCGCCGTAGATGTTCATCTCACGGGGGTACAGGTGGACGAGGGTCAGCGAGGTCACGACTCGGCCTCCTCTTCGTCTGCGATTACGGCCTCGGCAGCGGGCCGGCCGAGCCGCAACAGGATGGCATGCAGCGCCCACATGGCGGTGTACGTGCTGAACACCACGACCCGCCGCTCCGGCTCGACGGCTGCTACCGCCTGCCGCACGGCCTTCTCCAGGTCCGGCTCAACGCCGTTCACGGCGATGCCGTCGTAGTTCAGCCTCACGGCCATGTCGGCGGCGCGGGTGCCCGATGTCGACAGCCTGCACGAGCGTCCGGCGAGCATCGCGGTGAAGTCGACATCCCAGAGCCAGGAGACGTCCCGACCGTCCGCGTAGTCGTCGTTGATCGCGACGACGATCGCGGCCGGGTCGGAGTTCTCCAGAGTGCGCAGGGTCTGCCGGAAGCCGGCCGGATTCTTCACCAGTTGCAGGACGAGCGGGCGGCCGTCGATGTCGAAGGTCTGCCCGCGCCCGAAAGCAGGCGACACCCGGCGCAGCCCACCGGCGATCTCGCGTGGAGTGAAGCCGAAGGTCAGGGCAAGGGCCGCGGCTGCCACGGCGTTCTGCGCGTTGTGCGCTCCCTCGGCGCGCAGCAGGACGCCGTACTCGGACCCCTCGATGCTCACCACGGTGTCGGGCGACGCGCCGGATGGCAGGCTGCGCAGCTCGGCGTCAGCGGCCACGCTGGACTGGAACAGCGGCCCGCCGTAGAGCTCCTCGTCATTCGGGAACTGGATGCGCAGCTCAGGTGCGACACCGAAATAGGAAACCTTCGCGGACGTCTGATCGGCGATGGCCGCCACCCGGGGATCGTCGCGATTGAGCACCACGGACTCGGTAGTCGCCTCGGCGACCTTTGCGAGCAGGCGCGCGGTGGCGTCGATCTCGCCGAATCGGTCCAGCTGATCACGCATGACGTTGAGGAGCAACAGCCGCCGCGGTGGCACGACCTGGGTGAACCGCACGGCCCACGCTTCGTCGAGTTCGAACACGGCGACGTCGAACGGCAACCGACCCGACCAGCGTGAGTGCTCGACGGTCGCCGTGATGGCACCGCGGACGAAGTTGCTGCCGGTGTCGTTGGTGAGCACCCGGTACCGCTCGGCGAGGATCGTGGCGATCATCTTGGTCGTGGTCGTCTTGCCATTGGTGCCGGTGACGACGACAACCCCATGCGTGAGGCCGTCCATCGCCCGGGGCAGGAAGCGAGGAAAGATCTTTTCGACGACCAGTCCGGGTAGTGCATTTCCGCGGCGACCGATGAGTCGCAGCATCAGCAGGGTCAGCTTGCCAAGCCAGACCGCAGAGATCTTCACGATGTGGGGTATCGGGTCATGATGAGCACAGGTTACCGGCGCTTGCTGGCCATCACACACGGCCATGAAGTGGTGCCGGCCTTCCCGTGGGTGGAAGGCCGGCACCTCCAGGCGCATCAGCGGGTGCGGGGGGAGGGGGGTTTCCCGCTGGCGCGCCGTCTGTGGGGGCGACTCGTGCTAGTTCGGTGGTCGCCCGTCGGCGGATGCCCGCGCGGTGGGTTTCGGAGGGTGCAGGCTCGGATACCCAGGGTCGTGCGGATCACGCGGATTCAGCTGTGGCGTGGGGTGCCAGATCGGCGCGCAGTACGCGACGACCTTGTCGCGCCCACCGGCAAGCGTACTGAGTTCACGGAAAAGCCGGTCGGCGTCGTGTTGCACGCCATGGTCGCGCGCCACCTCGTATGCGGTGCACAGCAGGAAACGCTGCGCGCTGATGCTTTGGGTCGGCGCGGCCTTGGCGGGGCGTGTCGACGACGTCGCTGCACGCGGCGTCTGCCTCGGCGTGGCCGCGCTCAGCCCTGGCTGCCCGTGTTCAGCGGCGTCACTGGAACGCAGCGCGGTATGGGTCAGCGCGATGTGCGTAGGCGGCCGGGTCGGATGCGGCTTAACCGGATGGTGCCGCGGCGCGCCGAGATGGTCGTGTGCGAGGCGCTGCATCGAGTCGGGCAATGAGCCGCTGTACGCGGCAGCTGTGACACCTCCCACAGTCAATGCGCCGAGCGCCGCCGCGGCTGCGACTCCGTGACTGACTCGTGAATTGAGCACGAATCGATGCCGGCGTGCGACGTGCCGGGCATGTCTCGGACCCGTGGTCGCCGGGCGGGTCGCGTTAAACGCAGCCACCGCCCGGGCCTCTCCGGATAGCTCGTAAGCCGAAGGCGGCGCCGACGCAACGGCGAGCAGCTTCGCCAGAGCCTGCTCGTCGGATGACGCGCCCACGGACGGACGTTGACCGCGTAGCAGCCGTTCGGCCGCCACCTCGTCCAATGACGAGGTGAGGTCTGGTTGCTGGCGGCGGCGCGTCATGTCGTATGGAGAATCGACGGCAGTCGCTATCGCGTTACACCCTGCAGCGAAGACGTGTCCCGAAGCCGTGCGGCAAGCGTTCGCAGACCTCGATGCGCGGCTACACGCACGGCCCCCGGTCGCTTCCCGAGCAGCGAAGCCACCTGCTTGACGTCGAGGCCCGCGATGACCCGAAGCGTGATCGCTTCGGCCTGGTCCTGGGGCAGTGTCGCGATCAGGGCGAGGGCACGCTCGGTGCCGAGCCGCTCGAGTGCTGAACCGGCCGTGTCGTGGTCAGCTGCACGGTCCAGCCGCGAGATGTCATCGGTGAGGTGCACCGGCGTCCGGCTCGCCCGTCGCCAGGTGTCGATGGCGCGCCTGCGTCCCATGGTGAACAGCCAGCCGTGAAACGCATGCTCATCGCCGCGGAACTCGCCCAGTCGGCGGGACACGTCGACCCAGACGTCTGCGGCGACGTCCTCGGCAGCCAGATTGTCCCGGAGAAGTACCCGTAGGTAACGGAGCAGCGCAGGGTGCATGTCTCGCCACAATTTGGCGAACGCCGCCTCGTCTCCATTCGAAGCGGCGTCGAGCACCACTGTGAAGTCCGCTTCGAGCACGATCGGCACGCTACGCGGACGCAGCGGGGCGCGTCGGCCCATTGGACCGACGCGCCCCGTTTGTCCGGCTAGATAAACAGAAATCAGCTCACACTTGTCAGCCAGCCCGCGTTCGGCGAGCCGACGCCGGTGACGTCATCCCAGCCCTTGACGACCTTGAGCGTCGAGTCCTGGTTGAACGTGCGGACGCTGTAGAGCAGCCCACCGGAGGGGTCGACGCCGTTCGCGTAGTCGACCCGGACGTTGCCCAGATCCTGTGGCTTGCCCTTGACGTCGGTGAAGGTGCCCGATCCGGCCTGCGAGTAGATCGTCGGGTTCAGCAGACCGATGCCGCCACCTGCGTTCTCGAGAGTGAGGGCCGTCATGCCGGCGAAGAGCGGCGCAGCGAGGCTGGTGCCACCGATGCGGTATTCGCCGTAGTGGACGCCGTCCGGGAACGTCTGCGTCTCACCGACGAGCATGCCCGTCGTCGGGTCTGCGTCCAGCGCGATGTCGGGAACTGCTCGCCCGGCCGGCGCGCTCGCCGGGACAACGCCGTTCTGGTAGTCGGGACGGTTGAACAGCGCCGAGTAGCCACCGCCGGCGCCGTACAGGAAGCCGACCGGCCCCCAGGACGTGCCATCAGCCGAAAGGCTGTACTTCATCGTGCCCCAGCCGGTCTCCCACGCCAGAGAGCCGTCAGCGCCGATCGCGGTCGAGGTGCCGCCAGCTGCGGTGACGTACGGATCCGAGGCCGGGTAGTCGACCTGCTTGAGGCCGGTGTGAGCGAGCTCGTCGCCGCTGTCGCCGGAGGAGAAGACGAAGCTGATGCCCTGCAGCGCGCCCTGCAGGAAGACCTGCTCGTACGCGGCGACGTTGTCAGGAGACTCGTTGGCCTCGACGTCACTCCACGAGTTCGAGACGAGCGATGCCTGGTTGTCGTCGACGACCTTGGCGAGCGTGTCGAGGAAGTCGCTGTCGAAGCAACTGGCCGACGCGTAGTACATGATGTTCGCCCCGCCCGCCATCGCGTGCACGGCCTCGACGTCGAGGGTTTCCTCGCCGTACCAACCCGACGGGCCACAGTCGGCCTGATGGGTGAACTTGGCCGGCTTCGACTGGGTGAACTGGCCAGTCGCGTAACCGGCGTCGCCGTGGTTCCTCGCGTACGTCTTCGCGTCCTTGGCGATCGTCGGCGCGGCGTAGGCGTCGGTGATGGCGACGGTCACGCCGCTGCCATCGAGATCGGAGTTGCCCTCATACGCCGCACGGAACTGCGGGCCGGTGTAGCCACAGGGCGCGTACGGAATCACGGTGCCGTTGAACTTCGGCAGCGGGGTGTGGAAGTCGGCCTGGTACTTGGCCTGAATCTGCCCGTACGAGAGGGAACACGGACGGGCGTTGACGAAGCCGGCCGGCGGCGGAGCGTCCGGGGTCACCGACGTGTGAGCAACCTTGTGCACCGTGGTGTCGAGGCCTGCGACCGAGAGCACGGACCCGGCGATGCTGGCCGGTACGGTCGCGCTACTGGTGGGTGCGGTGACGGACTGCCCGTCGTGGTTGAAGCGCTGCAGCGACACGCCGAACGCCTTCTGCGCCGCCGCGACGGTTCCGCTGACAGTGACGTAGCGGTTGCTCGCCTCGACGCCGGTGACCTTCAGTCCGGACGAGCGAAGCCAGGACTCGACGCTCTGCACGGTGGCGTTGGTCGGCGCGTACGTCGCCTGGTAGGCGTCCGGAGTGATGAAGTGCCGGTACGAGGCGGTGCCGGGCGTGGAAACTGCCGTGACCGCGGCCTTGAGATTGTCGAGCCCGCCGCGCGGTGCGAGGTAGACCCGCACACTCACTGACGCGTTGTTGGCCGGTGCGCCGACGTGGCTGGCGTGGCCGAGCCACGTCGGTTTCGTGTTCGGCACCGCCTGGCGTGGAGTGTTGGCGTCTGCGCCTGGAGCGGCGGCGAGACAACACCCGAGAGCGAGCGCCGAAACCGCTGCTATCGAGGTCGCGGCGCGGACGGTAGTCCGTCTCAGCATGTGCTGGAACCCCCCTATGGGATAGACCGGATGGAACGGAACGTGGCCGACACGACCGGCAAAGCGCAGGTCTGGCACACGTGGCCGTTAACCTATGCGTCCGTCCGATCAGCCGCCAGAGCGACAGCTCGGACAGTTGTGCCAATGGCACAACTGTCTATACATGGCTTTCACGCAATGCGGTGATCGCCCGTAGCGAGGACGTCCGCGTGGTCGCCTCAGCGTCGGCTGAACTGGTCCCGGACCCGGCCCGGACCAGGTGGGCCGGCGAACGCCTGGGCGAGGTCGAGCCAGGTGTCGGCGTGCTCGCCCTGTGCTTTCACGTGCAGATCGTCGCGATGACGCCGTTGGGTTGCGAGCAGGCAGAAGTCGAGGGCCGGGCCGGTGACCCGCTCGGCGGCATCTTCCGGGCCCCAGGTCCACAGCGTGCCGTCGGGAGCAGTGAGTTCGACCCGGATCGGCTGGTCCGGCGGCGCCAGGCGATTGATGCCGAAGGCGTAGCCGCGTGCGGACACCGCGATGTGGGCAACGTGCCTGAGTCGTTGGGTCGGCGGACGGATGACCCCAAGCGCGTCGGCGACGTCCTCGCCGTGTGCCCAGGTCTCCATGATCCGGGCCGTGACCATTGAGGCGGCGCTCATCGCGGGACCGAACCAGGCAATGTGCGCCCCGCCGGGCAGGTGCGCGATCTGCTCGGCCAGCTCGATACACCCGTCGCGCCAGCGGGTGAGCAGCTTGGCCGGCTCCTCGCCGGCCCACTCTTGCGCACCGTTCGCGACGTAGGCGGCCGGATCAGCGGCGGCCTGCGACGCTTCGGCTGCGAACGCGTCCTCGTCCGTCGCGGACAGCAACACGAGGCGGTCGGTCCAGGCGAGGTGCGCGATCTGATGGGCAATCGTCCAGCCTTCGGCCGGAGTCGGGGTGGCCCACTGATCTGCGGACAGCGGGGTGACCAGGTCGTCGAGGCTGGCGGACTCCGCACCGAGATCGCGCACAAGGTCTCGGACGAGAGTCGCGGTCATTGTCTGATTCGACCGGCCCAGGCAGGGCCTGTCAATCATCCCTCCGTAGTTCCTGACTACATTCCGTCATAAAGGCCACACACTGCGCTAGTCAGAGCGCGCACAGAAACACTGTAGTGACATATCGTCATAGGACGGACGAAAGTTGTACCGGGTCAGTCTCAGGTAGTGACGGCGTACCCCTCCAGACCGCAAACTCAATGACAGGGCGGACAAAGCCCTCCACCGCGACGACGGATCACCCGCAGACGTCGACGCGGCGGTCGCCCGCTGTACCCACGCGAGGAGGTGTTTGGGATTGCGCAACCCATTCCCAACCACAATCTGCATGCGGTCGCACGACAACGCTCGACCCGCCAGTTCCGCTGGCGCTGTTTCCGTCCTGATCGACTCGACAATCTCCGCACGGCATTTACCCGTCGGTCGCCCGCACGGCGGCGGTGCGTCATGACTAGCGCGAACGAATACGACAACGCTGCGCCGTCCTGGCCGGACCAGGCAGCGTGCGCGGAGGTCGGTGGCGAGTGGTGGTTTCCGGAACCGCATAGTCGCGTGCTTCCCGCAGTGCTACGGATCTGCGCTGACTGCCTGGTTCGCGCACACTGCCTCGCGTTCGCGCTGAGCCGCGACGTACCGCACGGCGTGTGGGCCGGTCTCACGGCGGGCGAGGTCTGGAGCCTTCGCGACCAGCTCGCGTCGGGCCGCGAGCCGGCCGAGGTCGTGGCCGCGAGCCTCGCGAAGAGCGCGCTGCGCGGCAAGGCGGCCGAAGAGGCTGTGTACTATAGCCCGGCGCCGGATCGCTCTTCACCTGGCGCGCTGCCGTATCAGGCTCGTCGCCATCGTCGCGGCGTCGCTACCCGTGAGACACCTCGACGCGCTCACGCGCGCGAGCTGACAGACCTACCCGAACCCACCGACGCAGAACTGGCCGAGGCCGAGGCCATACTCGGCTCGGTGTCGCCGGCCGCTTGATGCTCGGCGTATCGGGCCGCGGTACGCAGGGTTATGGACGCGCGTAAGCGTCGCAACCGCTACTGGCGGGCCATTGCCATACGCATCTCGCTGTCGGTGTCGGCGATCAGCTCTCCGGACACATCGACGACGACTTCGTGCAGCGTCCCGGTGAATCGGAACGGTGACGGGTAGTCGGTGGTGACGGGCGAGCCGGGTTTCGCGCCGCCGGTCAACGCCCCGGGGTTGAGCACGAACGGCGTGGTCACCGGCGTTTCGGCGTCTGCAACCAGCTTGCCGTCCGTCCACGTAGAACTGCAGGCGACCCGGGGCGATCGGACTGCGTAGCAGCGCGGGTGCCGGGCGTGGGGAACTGCTGCGAACTGCACAGGCGCCCGTACATGATGTCCGACAGATCTACACGAGGGATGCCAGCGCGCAGCGCCGCCGCGATCGTGGCCAACATCGACACGTTCGCGCACTTCGGTCTGCGGGAACTCGAGAATTTAGCCCAGAAATATCAGGGTGGAGACGAGGGGAATCGAACCCCTAACCCCCGCCTTGCAAAGGCGAGCAGCCGCGATAGCACCAGCGTCTTCGCTGTGCTCTGCTTCGGGTCGAAGTTGCTGGTACTGCCAAAAACTTCTACGGATTCCGCCAGTTCGATGCACGAGCCGTTGCACGGCGGCGTGCGGCGCCCAGTTGCGGCGGTTAGCTGGGCGAGGACGCCGCGAGCCGCCGGTTCGCGTGGGTCAGTTTGCGGGGCACCGGCGCGACGACGCTGCGGGTCAGATCAGCTACTTGGCCACGCGCGGCCGTACCTGCCGGAAGGATCTTGCGGCCGGCGCGCAACCGAACGACCTCGAGCAGATCTTCGCGAGCGTAACGGTGCGCGCCGCTTGCGGTCCTGCGGGTGCTCGGCAGCAGTCCGGCGCCAGACCCAAAGCTGGTTGACATGTACGCCCATCAGTTGCGCCGCTTGCCCGGGCCGAAGCCACGCCAGCTCATCCAGTCGCGGCTCTCGTCTGCCGGGCGGCGTCTCGATCCTCACGCCGAGGGGCGGATGCGGGTCGCGGCGGGCCGCGCGCTCCCGTTCGCCGATGGTGCGCGCTGACATCGCGAGCGCGCTGGCTACCGGCCGCCGGGTCCAACCCGCGTCGAGGTAGGCGACGATGAGCCGTCCGGTCGCCTGGCGTGCCGCGTCTTTCTGCACAGCCACCGGCGGCCAGCTCCACCGATCGCGCGGCACGCAGCACTGCCGCGGCGGTCTCGGGTAGCGGCAGCGCCGATCCTCGGCGCCGGCGAGCTGCAGGCACGCCCGCATCATGCAACAACGCACCCGCCGACCTCAGAGCAGGGCAACCAGGCGCGCGGCGTGCCGATCAGGCTGGCGTGGCCGCCTCGTAAGGCCATGCCAGTTAAGTCGACCCTGCCTCACCTCTGGTCCCATCGTGTTCAACCAGCACCCCGACGGACGCTCCCGGCAGGACGGCGCTGTGCGGGTCCGCTGGTATCGCGGCAGATCTTCCTCCTGTGGAGACGGCGGCCGGTCCGGCGCGGCACGTGCGAGCCGGGCGACGTGGTTGCGGTCTGCTTATCCGCGCCGCTCCGGAGTGCCGACGATCTGATAGTGGACGGGCAGTTTGACCGGCCCGCCGACCATGAGCCCCAGGCATAGGCCGTCGCTGGGCCAGTGCGCCTCGTGCCGGTCGCTCGGCCCTGGCCATTGCCGCCGGTCGAGTGGCAAGTCGACCCGCTCGACGTTCGTGTAGTCGATGTCCTGCCCGGGCGCAAGATGTGCGGCACCGATCCAGGCCGAACACGACAGCGCACGATTGGACGTGTCCTCGCGGCGCCGGTCGACGACGTACTCGCGCCAGATCACCAGCCCGAACCAGCCGACGTCGGCCCGACCCCAGACATCGAGCTGACCCGACCACGGCGGGATCGTGATCTTCACGAATGGCCGCACCGTCATACCGCCACTGTAGAACACATGTTCGAGGCCTGCGTGGTGTGCGTCAGCCGCTCCCCGGCCTACGGCCTGCGGTGTCCTCGCGGGTGCGCGTCTGGCCGGTCTCGTGATCGTCCCGCAGACGCCGGGCGGGTAGTACCTGCGCCGGCGCTTCGCCAGCTGCCTGAGCTCCCACGCGAAGGGCACCCGCGCGGACTTGCGCCGGTTATGTCGTCGGCACAGCACCTGCCCGTTGCTGAGCACCGTTCGTCCACCCCGGCTGTGCGGGTGTACGTGGTCAGCCTCAAGCCCGTCCGTGCGGCGACAGCGCACCGCAAGCCAACCCTGCCATTCGCAGCGTCCGCCCGCGCGGGCGAGCAGGAGAGCCTTGTCCGCATGGCTGAATCGGCGCACCGGGTCCCGCCCGATCGAGGCCCACCTGAGCCGTCGCACGCCGCGAACAACAACGACGACCACCACGACGGCGACCACCGGCAAGGCGATCGGTGACGCGGTCAGGACAGCCCAACCGCCGGACGCAAGCTCGTGAATGATCACCTGGGCGGCGCCGTTGACTGGTCGGGGTGTGCTGCCCTCATCACCCCACTCAGATCGTCACACACGGCGGGCACATGAGTCCCCGACCTCGGAGTCAAAGACGTCGCGCGATCCGGTCCCGGCTGCGCAGGTAGGTGCGCAGGCCTACGAAGGCGAGCAGCAGGCGGTTACCTCGTCGGCCTGCTCCCCCCAAGCCCGCGAGGCCGGCTACCTACCACCGTTGCCTTGCGCGCCGCTGAGGAACATGGACTGACCGTAAGAACGCTGTCAGCGCGCCACGAGGCGAGCCATGCACCGGCCGATGATCGACGATCAAGGTCTCCTCCCACGTCAGCCGAGATCGTAAGCCCACCAGCCGAACCGGCCCGCGCCGACGAACGCGCAGGTCGCCGTCGGTCTACGGCCAGACCTTGTAGACCTTGCCGCCGAGCTGACTCGCGATGACGGCAGGTGATAGTCGGAACGTATAGGGCCCGCTCTCGGGAATCTCAGGGTTCACCAGTGCCATCCACCCGTTCCCGACGAGAACAGCCTCGTGGTCCTCAGGGTCGATTACCGCCGGAGACACCTGGTTGCCGGTCGCGTACAGCTCGACCTTCTCGCCTCCGCCGCTACCGTCGGGATTGCGATTGATGGGGTCTTTCGCCGTGTACCAACAGGTGGCGTAGTTGCCCCAAGGCGACCAGTCCCCCACAGTCGCATTCGGGTCTGTCTTGCAGCCTGGCAGCTTGCGCAAGAGGGCAACTGGGTTGGGCTTAGCAGCGCCGGTAATCGGTGGCCGCGATGACGAGGTGCTGCGAGGCGCCGCGCTACCCGGCGACGCGCCGGACGAGCAGGCCGTTGCGGTGGCGCCGATCAGCACTGCTATCAGGAACTTAATGATCCTTTCCTCACCTCGTCGCTTCATAGCGAGGCACGCGGTCGCTCCGGGCATAGCATGGCGCCCGCGGCAGACCAGTGGGAAGGGTCGAAGGACCCGGCGCACGGCGCACGGCCGTGGAACACGGACTACGACCGCTGCTTCGACGGGCGACAGTGGACTTCGCACATACACCGCACGGTCAAGCGCCAGGCGATCATCGGCCCACTGCTCATCCTGGCCGGCATCACGGCCGGGGTGTTCTTTCTCCGCTCCCACCCGAGTGTCAATGTGCCCCTGGCCGGTAGCCAGGACTGTGGTGGGCCGTCGTGGCGCCCCGGGATGTTCTCGGCCTCCGATTAACGGGCGCGAGTCGGATTTGACCGACGCCCTGGCGCGGAACTGGTCACTCATGTGGCAGTCGTAGTTGGGGCAGAGTGCGGCCGACACGGCGCGCGGTCGCAACTCAGGTCGGAGTGGTCAGCCATGCGCGCCGATCGCCGGGTCTGGTGCGGCTTGTGTCCTCGGCGATCGGATCCGCGGCCTTGGGTCGCGCACCCCACTAGGGTGCCGATCGTGGGAGTCCCGGACTACGAGACGTTGATGCGCCCGACGTTGGCTGCCTTGGCGAACGGCCGGCCGCAGACTCGCAGCCAGATCCGCGAGGCCGTGGCCGCTGCCACCGGCATCGGTGAGGACGACCTGGCGGAGATGCTGCCGAGCGGCAAGGCCACCGTGTTCGGGAGCCGCGTCGGATGGGCCCTGACCTACATGTCGCAGGCGGCCCTTGTCACCCGGCCAAAGCGCGGTGTGTATGTCATCGCCGACCGGGGCCGCACGATGCTGGATGAGCACCCTGAGCGCGTCGACAACAAAGTCCTGGAGCAGTTTCCCGAGTTCCTCGAGTTCAAAGCGCGGCGCAACGAGAAGGGTGAGCCCGTCGGAACGCACGGCGAGCCGAGCGCTGTCAGCGTCTCCGCCCTCTCGCCCACCGAAGCGATCGAGCGCCTAGTTTCGGACGCCGACGACGCAGTGGCCGCAGAACTGCTCGACCGGGTGCTCGCGCAGCCGCCCGCGTTCTTAGAACTGCTCAGCCTGCGACTGCTCCGCGCGATGGGTTACGGCGGCCGCGAGGCTCTGCTCACCCACACCGGCAAACCCGGCGACCGCGGCCTGGACGGGATCATCCGCCAGGACGCCCTCGGCCTCGATCTGGTTGGCGTTCAAGCCAAGAGGTACGACCGTGACGCCGCCGTCCAGCGCCCAGAGATGCAGGCGTTCGCCGGCGCGTTGCAAGGCGCGCAGACCAGCCGCGGCGTGTTCGTCACGACGGGCCGGTTCAGCAGCGGCGCACGGCAGTTCGCGGACCAGGTCGCCGTGCGCCTCGTCCTCATCGACGGCACCGAGTTGACCCGCCTGATGGTCCGCTACAACGTCGGCGTCGCAGTGCGCGAAACCTACGAGCTCAAAGCTGTGGACGACGACTTCTTCGAGGACGGCGAGTAGCGCCATGCCCAGCGCGAAGCCGAGTCCCGCGCCCGACGAGCAGGTCTGGTGGACCGGTCTGGTCGAGTCGCGTGACGCGTGGACTTATGGATCGGTGTCTGTGATCTCCTGGCGCAAGCACACGCAACGAGCGACGGCTCCGCCGCGTGCGTGTCGACTACTGGGCAGGCGCCGTCTGCGTCTCGTCGGTGTCGTGCCATCGATCCCAAGCGGCCTGTTTGGTCATGTGGAGCATCGTTCCGATCTCTGACCAGCTCTTGTTGTGCCTGCGCGCGGTCTTGACCGCCACTAGTTCGGCGCGTTCGAGAAGGCCGCGCACGAGGTGTATGTCGACGAGCGCTTTGAGGGCCTCGTCGCCATCATCGGGGTGTCCTGGTACGGCGTTTGGGTTCTCGTTGTGCCAACCGTTGAGGCGATTCCATGCTCGACGACCGTCCTGCCACGGCGCTCTACCTTTGCTCATGGCGTCAAGATACCTTGACTGTCTCCGTCAAGCAATCTTGACGTCTATGTGCACCCTCAGATCATTCCGCCAGGCGCGACCGGGCGATACGGGCAAGCACGCCCGGGCGATCGGCATCTGAGCCATCGCCCTCAAGACACCGAGCACCCGAGCGATCACGAACCCCCGTCAGTCTGGATTGCGCCACGCCCCCGCGTGCGAGATCGGGACGTACGCCTGCCTGCGCAGGTCATCGACCTGGCTTGCGGGACTGCACACCTCGTCAGGTCAGCGAGGCCGCACTCAGGTGACAGGATGGGCAGATGGTCGCCTTCGTGGGCATATCTCGCCGGCCGGCCTGGCATGTCTTGGTGGTAAAGGCGCGCATAAAGCAAATGATCGAGCCCGGAATGACGACCACGAAGAGAAGTGGGAATAGCACGGCGGCGGCCAGCGATCCGAAGACCAGTGTGAGAACGCCGACAATGAGGTACTTGGCCATGCCCTGCCGATCGAGGCCAGTGCTCAGGTCTTGAGCGATTTCAGTGAGCACTTCATAGGCCGCCGATGTGAACGACATCGCGCAGCGAGAGAGCGTAACTGAGTGACAATCGCAGCTGCCGCGACTGGACATCAGCGGCGCCCTGATTGCGGCGGTTGACTCCCGATCGACGGTCGAGTCGTGATCCGTCGTCGATCGGTCCTCCCGCCACACACATCGCTACCAATTGAGGCTCGATCACCGGAGGGTGATGAGCCCAGAGCCGCGACCCGATGCGTTGAGCGAAGTTGTCCGAGGTCTGCCGTACCTTGCGCCTGTGACCTCAAGCACCGATCACGGCGACGATGAGCGTCGCAGGGCTATCGATCGCGAGGTGCGGCGGCTCGAAGAGAGCGCCATGTGGAGCGCCCAGATGCAGCTCGAAGGCACGAAGATGTGGCGCGCAGTGAACCTGACCCTCGGTTTGCCGGCCAGCACGCTCGCCGCGGTATCCGGTGTTACGGCGCTCGTAACGACTGCGGGCCGCGTCGCTGCGGGGATCATCGCCTTGGCGGCGGCTGCATTCGGCGCGACGCTCACCACAGTGAATGCCTCACACCGAATGAACCAGGCCGCCTCTGCCGGCAACGCCTACTTGGAAATACAGACCGCCGCGCGGCAGATGCGCGAAATTGACTTGCCAACCATGGACCTGGACGAGGCGCGGGCAGCTCTCGGCGAGCTAACAGCGCGGCGCGACGAACAAAACAAGACGGCCGAACCTCCGAGCAGGCGGCTATACAAAAGAGCTCGCAAGAATCTGGATTCCGGTGGCCAAGATTATGCCGTCGATGACATAGAGCAAGGATGAACAGTGGCGCTTACGGTCTCCCAAGGGTTCACCAAATTCTTGGATCTGCTTACGCCGACCGAGGCGGCGCGGGCCGCCTCTGCTCGGCATCGAACGAGCGTCGAGACCTCGCTGCGCAACGCGCTCGAAGTGCGCCGTTTTCGCGAGATCGGGTCCTTCGGCCATGGAACAGGTGTTCGTGGCCACTACGACGTCGACCTCCTCGTAAGCCTCAAGAGCAAGCCCGGATCGTCGGACACCGCGTTGAATTGGGTCAAGAAGTCCTTGAGTGACAGCTTTCCGACTACCACTGTCAAGATTCGCCGCCCAGCCGTCGTCATCGATTTCGCGGGAGGGAACGAGCGGTGGGAGGTAGTCCCCGGATTCCTAACCAATCGCGGCGGACAGGAGGTATATGTCTACGACATCCCTGGGTCAGACACCGGTTGGATCGACACGGCGCCGGCGGAACACCTCAACTATGTGACGGAGGTGAACCAAATCGCGAAGATACTGGGGGGTGCCAAGAAGCTCTCACGCTTGGCTAAAGCATGGAAATACTTTAACAGCGTCCCCGTATCGTCATTCTACTTAGAGATGCGTGCTGCTAAGTGGCTGTCGACCGAAGCATCATTCAGCCCGCCTTACGACATTTGCCTGTTCCTCGAATACCTCAAGGATATAAACCTGGCGGCAATGAATGATCCGAAGGGCGCAGCTGGACGCTTCTATCCTTGCTCTACTCAGGCGAAGGCGCAGGAAGCTGCTTCAAAGGTCGACAGCGGCGCCAGTCGCGCCCGAACGGCATTGAACTACTACCTCGCCGGTAACGAGAATAAGGCGTTCGAATATTACGACCTGTTGTTCGGCCACCGGTTTCCGTCCCGCTGACAGGTGTGACACTCGTCGCTGTCATAGCGCGGCGGGCTTAGGGCCCCGGGTGTGCACGCAAGTCGACAAGCTGTCCTCAGTGGATAGTGAATGCGACTGAATCTACGAGCCCACAAACCTTATCCGATTGCTGCCCGAACTCGCCTCCGATCTGATCAGTGCGCGGCCTACCGGCCGTGCAGCCGCCCGGCTCACGGCCTGCGGGCGGACACCTCCGGCGCGCGTCGTCCAGCCGGTGTAGGCGGAATGCCGTAACTTGCCGGTGTGTCTGCCGCTGTCATCGACCTCCAGGCGATCGCTGCTCGGCTCGCCGATCGCCGATCGAACCGCGCAGAGGCGTTGGTACAAAGCGACCTCAGGATGCTGCTGCTCGCCGCCGGGCTGAATCTGCGCGACGGTGACTTGCAGGACGTCAATCTGGAGGCTCCGGTTGGCTTACGTCGGCGTATTGACGTGGAGGTCGGTGCCACCGTCTTCGAGGTGAAACGTGATCTCCGGGCGGGCAACGTGCGTTCCGAGGCCGTCGAACAACTGGCAGACTACGTCCGCGCCCGGGCCGAGACGATGGGCGCGCGGTACGTCGGGGTGCTCACTGACGGGGTGGAGTGGCAGCTCTACCACCTCGATGACGGCCACCTGCACGAGGTATCAGCCTTCGAACTCGATCCGCGCACGCTAGACGTCGACGGATTGGTGATCTGGCTCGACGGCGTGCTCGCTACCGCGGACAAGATCACACCGACACCCGCAGAGATCGGCCGCCGACTCGGCGCGGGGAGCACGGCCCACGCCCTCGACGTCGCTGATCTGTTGGCCCTCTATCACCGGTACCGGCATCACCCGAGCGTGGCTTTGAAGCGTCAACTGTGGGCCAAACTCCTGACGACGGCGTTGGGCACCAGCTTCGAAGACGAGGACCAACTGTTCGTCGAACACACGCTGCTCGTCGCCACAGCGGAAATCATCGGCCACGCGGTCGTCGGCTTCGACCCGACCGACGCGAGCATCAGCCCAGCAACCCTGCTGGCCGGGCACTTGTTCGTTGACGCGCAGATCCGCGGCGTCGTCGAGGAGGACTTCTTCGACTGGATCGTTGAGGTCGATGGTGGGGCAGCCTTCGTCCGGACTCTGGCGCACCGCTTGACACGTTTCCGCTGGGTCGATGTCGAGCATGACGTGATGAAAGTGCTGTACGAGTCGGTGATCGCGCCGGACACGAGGCATCGGCTCGGGGAGTACTACACGCCGGACTGGCTTGCCGAGGCCATCGTGAGCGAGACGGTCGAGGACCCACTGGCGGCGCGTGTACTCGACCCGGCCTGCGGGTCGGGCACATTCCTGTTCTACGCGGTACGTCACTACCTCGATGCCGCCGAGGCAGCCGGAGTGCCGACTCCAACTGCGATCACCGGAGTCACCTCCGCAGTCCTCGGCCTGGACGTACACCCCGTGGCGGTCACGCTGGCCCGCGTCACGTATCTACTGGCTCTCGGGCGCGAGCGACTGACGTCGAACGATCGGCCGGCGTTCTCGGTACCGGTGTACCTGGGCGACAGCGTGCAGTGGGGGCAGGACGACGTACTGATCACCAGCGACGCGCTGGTCGTGCCAACGAACGACGGAGCGCAGCTGTTCGCCGACGATCTGCGGTTTCCCGATCGTGTCGTCGAGGACGCGGGCCGGTTCGACGGACTGGTCGCCGAGCTGGCAGACATGGCTGCCCGGCCCAACAGGTCGGCCACTCCTCCGTCATTGACGGCGGTGTTCCGGCGGTACGCGATCCGTGAGGACGAACAGCCGGTGCTCACCGCGACGTTCGCGACCATGTGCCGGCTGCACGACGAAGGCCGCGACCACATCTGGGGCTACTACCTGCGCAACCTCGCGCGGCCGCTGTGGCTGACCCGACCGGACAACCACGTCGACGTGCTGGTCGGCAATCCGCCGTGGCTGTCCTACCGGTTCATGCCGCCGGCGATGAAGGACACGTTCCGCACGATGAGTACCGCCCGAGGCTTCTGGGCTGGCGCGGCGGTTGCGACACACCAGGACCTCTCGGCGCTGTTCGTGGCGCGGGCCGTTCAGCAGTACCTCAAGCCGGGTGGCCGGTTCGCATTCGTCATGCCCCTGGCCGTGCTCTCACGTCGCCAGTTCGCCGGCTTCCGCACCGGCACCTGGGGGATATCGGAGACCGGCGTCGTGAACGCCGCGTTCGAAGCGGCGTGGGACCTGCACCAGGTCAAGCCATCCTTCTTCCCAGTGCCGGCGGCCGTCGTGCTCGGCCGACAAGCGACGACTCCGGTGCCATTGACGGGGCCGACGGAAGCCTGGGCCGGCCGCCTGCGCGGCGCGGTCGAACTCACCGCAGCGCGCGCGGTACTCACGAGGCGTGCGGTGGCGGCTGCGACTGCGTCGACTACCGCCGGCTCGCCTTACGCCCCCAGATTCAGCCATTGGTAGTCAGGGGCGCAGCGACCGCGGCGCGGTGCTGTTTCCCCATCCCCCTTTCAATCCGTACGTGCGGTTCTCCCGCATACGGCTTACCGATGATCTTCTAGACATGGTTACGCAGCCTTCGGGTAGCGGACGGTGCCTGACAGTTTGTGAAGGCCCTGGTCGTGAAACCAGGCGGGTGTCCATTGGTCGGCCTGTCCGGCGCGTAGGTTGCGGCCCCGCTTCTTGATCTGCAAGCGTTTGAGCCGCCACGCGACGTAGCGGTCGATCTGAATGAATTTATCGGCGGCGTTCCCGGTCGCGAAGTAGTTGCCCCACCCGCGCAGGACCGGGTTCAGCTCGTCGATGACGACCCGAACATCGACCCCGACACGGCTGCGGGCGGTGCGGTGCTCAACCTTCTCCCGGAGCCGTTTCATCGCCCTCTGACTGGGCCAACGGTGCAGGTAGTAGCGCACGATCCGCTTCTGTTCCCACAACCGCCCAGACATCCGGGCGCGGAAATGGCAGCCGAGGAAGTCGAACCCTTCCCGACCCTCCCGCAGGTCAACGATCTTCGTCTTGCCCGGATGCAACTGCAGCCCCAACCCAGCCAGGATCTCCCCGGCCAGACCAAGGGCGGCCTCGGCCTGCTTCTGCGTGCGGCAGAGGACCACGAAGTCGTCGGCATACCGCACCAACTCCCCGATACCCGCCGCCTGCATCTGCTCATCGAAGCCGTGCAGGTAAATGTTGGCCAGCAGCGGGGAAATGACCCCGCCCTGCGGAGTCCCAGCCAGCGTGCGCTGAAACTCCCCATCGGCCAGCACGCCTGCCTGCAGCCACTGACGGATCAACTTGAGCACCCGCCGGTCCGACACCCGCTCGGCCACCATCGCGAGCAGCCGCTCGTGCTCGATGCTGCCGAAGAAGTCACGGATATCAGCCTCCACGACCCACACCCCGCCCGCGATGAACCCGGTGCGGAGCTTCTCCTTCGCCTGAGTCGCCGACCGTTTCGGCCGGAACCCGAACGAGGCGCCGCAGAAGTCAGCCTCGAAGATCGGTTCGAGCACGATCTTCACCGCCTGCTGCACCACCCGGTCGCGGACCGTCGGAATACCCAGCGCCCGCCTGCCGCCGTCAGCCTTCGGTATCTCCACACGCCTGGCCGGCGCGGGGCGATACCTACCCTCACGCAGGTCACGGGCGATCTCGCCGAGCAACCGCTCGACCCCGTACCCCTGCACCTGTTCCAAGGACTGCCGGTCAACCCCGGCAGCACCCCGATTGGCCCGGACTCGCCTCCACGCCTCCGCCAGGACGTCACCCCGGTAGACCCGATCGAACAGGGCGTGGAAACGCCGCTCCTCAGACTGCTTGGCCGCAGCCCATAGCTTGCGTTGAAGTCGTCGCACGTTATCGACCGGAAGTGTCCGGTCGGGGTAGTTGGACCGGGCGGTCCCGGTCATGCCCTTGCGCTTACCTCCGCCGCGAGCGTGATCAAAGTCGGGGCCCTTCCCTCCTGCCGCGTTCCTCCCGGCGATCAGCGGTACTACGACCCCGTCGGACTTCCGCTGTTCTCCCTCGGATTTCACCATCGGCTTATACCTCGGGTCTTTGCCAGACGACGGCTGAACAGATGGATCTCTCCTGTTCCACCCCAGACCGTGATCACGTGCCGCTCCCCGTACCCCGGAGGAACCCGCAAGACGGACCCCGGACCAGGGTCTTGCGGACATGGCCTTCACCGTGACATGAGCGGCTCGGCTTCCCCATCGTGAGTCTGACGAGGCTGCAGGACTCCCGCCGGATGGCAGTACGGCCCGCGATCTTGCTCCCTCCAAAGAGGCTTTCGACACCCCGCTCAGCCCGCCACCTCTCGATGACGAACCGGGGTCTGCTACCGGGCACTCCGGTGTCTACCCGGACAGGACTTACACCTGCTGGCCTGGGACAGCTTGCAGGACGCAACAGGGCGCGACCCTAGTGCCGCGTTTCTTACTGTTCGTCGAGGACGCCGCCGCGAACCCGCTTGGCGCCGGCGCCGGCCGCCGGGCAGTGCGCAGCAAACGCTCAACCAACGAAAAGGTGCCGTGGAAGTCGCTTCCCGGACTATCCGGGTCAGTCGAACGACAGTTCATCCAGCCGACCCTCGTCGGCGACAGCGTGCTGCCATTCAGGCCACGGGCGCCGCAAGAGGCGATCATCCCGTGGGACGGCACCAGCATCGAAGCGACAACCGGCGAGCGCTTAGACCGATACCCCGGCCTCGCGCAGTGGTGGCGGGAGGCCGCGGACATTTGGGAGACGAACAAATCCGCTGGCAGCACACTTAGTCTTCTCGATCGACTCGACTATCAGCGCGGACTACAGAACCAGCTGCCCGGGTCAGCGATCCGCGTTGTCTACAGCAAGGGCGGCATGTACCTAGCCGCGGCGATCATCGACAACCCGGCAGCGGTCATCGATCACAAGCTGTACTGGGCCGCCGTCGAAAGCCTCGACGAGGCCCGCTACCTGGTCGCCGTGCTCAACAGCGGCGCCCTGCTGCGCATCGTGCAACCCCTGCAAGCGCGCGGCGAACACAACCCCCGAGACTTCGACAAATACGTCTGGCAAGCACCAATCCCGCTGTACGACGCGGCGAACCCGCTACACCGCGAACTCGTCGAGATCGCCGTAGCGGCCGAGCACCTCGCCCAGGCGGTCGAACTGCCACAGCAATCGTTCCAAGCGCTTCGCCGCCGGATACGCAACGCCCTCGACGCGAGCGGCCTAACCGCGCGCGGAGACCAACTGGTGGCGGATCTGCTTGCGGCTATTCCGACCACGTGAGCCAGTTTCACTCGCACGCCTGACAGCCCGCGTCCAGGTAAGCCACGAGCAGCCGTCCGGTCGCCGCTCGGGCCGTCTGTTTGTGCGCCCGGCGAGCGGCCGTCTCCACGGCACGACCGCGCGTAGTGCGCCCGCAGCGTCGGCCGGCAGCGCGGCCCCAACGTGGGCCCGGCGAGAGCGGGTCACCTCGGCATCATGCCCGTCGACGAAGTTGCAGACCGTCGACACGGTCACGCCCCCGCCGCGATCCGGGCGCATGTCTCCCGCGTGCCGGTAGGGACCGCTCGAAGGGCACGTCGGTCGCGAGCCCTCGACTCGTTCGAATCGCGCTTTGACACCTACGCGTCAACCGCCTGCCCTCGGATGCGGGCTTCGTGTGCGGCGGGCGGAGGTCGCGACATCACGCGCCCCTGGTACTGCTGTGTGGCCGCGGACGTTGTCGGTGGCGGGTCTCATGCTGGATGCGTGGCGGTCTCGGCTGAGGGCGTGGCGAGGGTGCCGGGTGAGAACCTGCGGGTATCCCGGCGCGAATTCGGTGCGTTGTGGGTGCTGGCTCAACGGCTTGGTAGTCAGCCGGGGCCGGATGATCCGTACCTGATTGGTGTGTTGCGGACGTGTCAGTGGCTGTCGGATCAGCCGGTGTGGGTGTCGGTGATCGGGCGGTGGGAGATGCCGGTGGCGCCGTTGACGCGGCGGCGGCATTCGGCGATGCCGGAGACGATCGACGCTGAGTATTTGGCGGCGGCGACCGCGGCGTCGTTTGTGCGGGAGCGGGCGCGTGGGGTGATGGCGACGTTGGAGTGGACGTGGCATGGGTCGGGCCGGCCGCCGCTGGACATATCCAATGCGGCGGCCGGCTGACCGATCCCGTTCCGCTTCGGTTACATGGCGCGGCCGAGGTCGTGTTCGTCGGCGGCGGCGCGTTGGGCGGCGTGGTCGTCGGCGTGCCATCGGGCGAGTTTGCGGCCGTGGTCTTCTTCGGCGTCGCGGTGTTGTTCGGTGGCGGTGCGGGCTTCGAGTTCGGCCAGCGCGCGTTGGGCGCGGGTGATGGTGTCGGCGGTCTCGTGCGCGGTGGGCACGCGGGTCCAGTCGTGTTCGGCCCGGGGTTCGCGCTTGGCTTCTCGTGCTGCTTGGTCGCGGATGTCGGCCAGGTTGGTTTCGGCGGCGTCGGTGGACGCGACCGGTTCGGCGGTGCGTTGGTCGGCGTCGCGGGTGGCGGCGATGTCGGTGAGGTCGTGTTCGTCGGTGATTTCGCGGTGTTGGTCTTCGACGGTCTGGTCGGCGCGGTGGGCGTCGAGCCAGTGTTCGGCGGTGGTGTCGCGCTGGTCGTGGTCGGGGTTGACGCCGCGGTCGGACAGTTCGACGCGGGCGCGTTGTTCGGCGGCGCGGGTGGCCGCGGTGTGGGCGTACCAGCGGGCGCGGATGTCGTCGGCTTTTTTCAGTTGGGCGGCTTGCCGGTCGAGCACGTCGGCGAGGGCAGCGGACTCGACGGCTTCGCGGTGCAGCTGGTCGCGTCGCTCGGCGTCGGTTTCGTGGTCGGCCTCGGCGGCGCGCAACTGCGCGACGGTGCGGTGGCGTTGGGAGGCTTGCAGGGTCCCGGACAGGTCGGGGGCGACGTAGTCGGGTGCCCAGGCTTGTTCGCGGTGGTAGGCGCGGACCCGGACGCGGAGTTGCCCGTCGCTCATTTCGGCTTCGGCGCGTGATTCGTCGTCGCGGCCGAGCGCGCTCCACGCGGCCCGCCAGGACGCGTAGGCCTCGACCTGGCCGTGTTTCGGCGGCCGCGGTAGCGCTTCGGCTGGGTCGTCGTGGCCGGTCAGTTCTCGGTGTGCGGCCACGGTGGCGGCGCGTTCGATCCACGCGTCGCGCTTGTCGCGGTCGTCGGCCGGCGGCTGGCCGAGCGCTTCGACGGCCCACTGCGGGCGGGTGTCGGCGACGTGTTCGCCGAGCTGCTCGCGCCGGGCGTCGGCGAGGCGGGCGAGGTCGTGCAGGTGGCGTTGCCAGGTGGGGTTATCGAGTTTGGGCACCCAGTCGGTGAACTTGTCGCCAGCGGGGTGCAGGTCGACGGTGTCGGTGATGCGGTGGTGGATCACGTTGGCGAGGCTGCGCGCGTCGCCGAGATCGCGGCTGGTGATGGCAATACGGAGGATGTGGTCGGGGTCGTGGCCGGCGATCTCGGCCTGGCGGAGCACGCGGGCGAGGCTGATGGTGCCTTCGTCGGCGGCGAGGGTGGCCCGCTGTGCGGGTGTGAGGGTGCCGTCGTCGACGAGCCGGTCCAACATGCTCGCGGTGCGCCCGGCGGTGGCTTGTTCGGCGACGTCGGCGAATCGTTCGCCGATCGTGGCCAGCGATGCGGCGTCTGCGGTGTCGTGTTCGGCTTGGACGATGGCGGCGAGGTCGGGTTCGTCGCGTTCGATGTTGGCGGCGAGCATGCCGACGGGGTCTTGGCGGCGGGTTTGGTTGACGGTGCCGGTGGGGGCGTCCTCGGCGGCGGTTTGGGTGTTGGCGAAGATGTGGTTCTCGGATCGGCCGCGGGTCACGGCGGTGTAGAGCGCGGCCCGCCCGGTGCGCGGCGTGGCGACGGTCTTGCTGGTGTCCACGGTGAGCCCCTCGGCGGCGTGGACGGTGGTGGCGTAGCTGAGCGCGAGATCCTGCTCGACGTATGAGGCGGGGAGGGTGATGCGCTCGCCGAGCTGCTCGGCTCCATCGGCACGGCCGAGGATGGCTGCGACGACAAGGCCGCCGTCCTCGCGGGTGGCGAGGACGCGGTATTGCTCGCGGTTGATCGGCCCGCGCCGGTTCCCCTCGACGCCGCGTAGTTCCCAGCCGTTGCGGCGGCCTTGCACGATGTCACCGACGCCGGCGGTGTTGTGCGATGCGACGGGCACGCCGTGCTCGTCGACCAGGCCCAGGTGGACGAGTCGGGTGCGGATCTGGGCGGAGATGCTTGCTGCTTGCTCGTTGGTGTCCACGATGAGCAGGCTGCGTTTGCCGGCGAGGTAGTCGGCCAGCCAGTCCTCGGCCGCGAGGCGTTCGGTGCGCTCGATCGGGCCGCCGTCGATGATCCGCCCGTGTTTGCGGTAGGCCCCCAACGCTGATTCATCGCCTTCACGCAGGCGCAGGGAGGCGTCGCGTTCCCACGCGTGGGTGAACCGTCGGGCTTCGGTGAGTTCGTAGGCGGGGGCCACGCGGGCGATCATGTCCATGCCGCCGGCCGCGCCGACCGAGGCCATCTGCATGTGATCGCCGGTCAAGAGAACCTTGGCGCCGGCCTGCTCGGCGATCTGGTGCACCGCGGCGAGGTCGTCGTGGTCGGTCATCGCGGACTCGTCGATCACGACCAGATCCCCTTCGGTCAGCTGCCAGTCGCGGTCGTCACCGAACGCCCTACCGTCTGTGAGTCGTTGCTGCACGGCGCGCCATTGGGCGATATTCCGTGCGGTCAGTCCTTCGCCTTGGAGGACCTGCGTGGCGATCTGCGACGTGGCGAGGCCGACGACGCGGTGCTGTTCGCCTCCCCAGAGGGTGGGGTCTTGCCACGCTTTGGCGATCGCGCCGACTACGAAGGATTTCCCGGTCCCGGCTGGCCCGACGAGTGACTCCACCCCGGCGCCGGAGCTCAGCACGCCGCGGACGGCGGCGGCCTGGTCGACGCCGAGTTCGATCCCTGATTCGGCGAGCTCGTCGAGGAACGCGGCGGCCAGCTCCGGTGCCAGCCGCGCGGCGGTGCGCTCGATCGCCGCGGCGCGCAGCGCCCGTTCGGAGCGGACATGATCCTCGGTCGCGAACAGGCGTTCGCCGGGGCGCTGGTAGACCGTGGCGCCGTTGGCCAGGCGCAGCTCGTCGGGCAGCGACTCGGCCGCCGGCCCGTTCGGGGTGAGCGCCACGGCATGCGCTTCGATGGCCTTTCTGGTCAGCGAGTCGATCAGCTCGGCCACATCCTTGGCGTCCAGCCCGCCGAGGTAGTCCGGCAGCGCGTTGTTGATCGCCCCGGCGAGATCGGCCTCCGTCCACGACGCTCTGGTGGCTTGCACGTCGGCCAGCGCGGTCTCGATCACCGCGACCGGGTTGAACGTTTGCGCCCGCAGATCCTGCCCGGCCTTGGCCAGCACCCGGCGGGCGATCGCCTCGAAGTTGACGTTGATCTCCGCGCGCAGCTGCGCCTCGACCCGGTCCAGGCGCTGTTCGAGGGTCTCCCCGTTGTGCGACTTGCGCGGGCGGGTGATCGCCCACGCCCGGCGGCCGAGCCGGTCGCGCTCCAACGCGTTCGGTTCGCGGCCATACCGCTCCACGAACGCGGCGACCAACTGTTGCGTCTTCGGGCCGATCGCCCGCCTCCTGGTCGAGAGCAGCTTGTTCGCCTCGTCCGGCACGTCGAGGATCTCCCGCGCCTTGCCGTCCGGGCGCATCACCGCCAACACCCGCAGTGACCGGGCCAGATGCTCGGTGCTGGTGCGCTCGGCGACCGCGGCCGCCGCTGGCTTGTGCACGAACAACGACCACCCATCCAGCGTGCGCCACTCCCCGTCCGTGCCCTGCACCCGGTTCAGGATGGCGCCGTGGATGTGCAGGTGCGGGTCGTCCTCGCGGCTGGTGTGCTGGAAGAACGACGCCACCACCAGCCCGTGCGCGTCCATGAACCGCCCGCCCCCGCCGCCGTGATGCCCGACCCGGCAATAGCCGGCCTTCTCACCCAGGTAGTCCATCGCGGCCCGCTGCCCGGCCCAGATCGCATCCTCGACAGCCTGCTTGTGCGCCGCCCACGCCGCCGCCGCCTCGGTGTCACCGGCGCGGCGGGCCTGCACCTCCTGGTGTTCAAAGGCCGCGTGCAACACGGTGATGCTCTTCGGGACGCTGAACGTCACGTCATAGAACGCGACGTTCTTGCGTTCACGCTTGGACGCTTCGGCCCGCAACTGTTCGCGCCGTTCAGCGTCGGCGTACGGCTCAGCGTCCAACGCCTCGGCGTACAACTGTTCAGCGGTTTTGTACGACCGTCCAGCGTGTCCAAGCTTGGACGCCTCCGTCCACCGGCCGCGGTCTTTGAACGCCGGATCGCGCGGGTCCACGAAGTGCTCATACAGCGCCTCCATGTCCTGGTGATCCACCAACCCGGACAGACCCAGCGCCTCGGCACCATTCCCGTACCAGCGCCCGGGCGGCTCCCCCTCCGACACCGCACCCGTGTAGTAGTTCTCGCGACCGGTCGCCACTTCCCGGGTCAGGTATTGCACCGAGTAACCGCGGTAGATGGTCAGCACGGTCCGGTTCCCCTTTCAAGATCAACAACTGTGGCATTGCCGGTCATTTCAAGATCAACTCGTGTGGTGGGTTCTGCCCGCCGCAGGCGGTCCGTCGGATCGGGATGCATGGGTGCGCAGTGTCTGTGGTTCTTGGTCTTTGTGTGGTTGGGGTGAGGGTCTGGTCGGTGGACTGGTGGTGAGGGTGGGTGAGTTCTTGGTGCTGGGTCGGTGGTCTGTTCGGTGATCTTGAGTTGGGGTTTTGAGGGTCGTGTGGTCATTGCTGGGTGCCCTTCGGGGGCGTTTGGTTGACCAGGTGCAGGGGCGGGCGTTGCTCGCGGAGTGTTTTGAGGGCGGTTCCGGCGGTGCCGCGGGCGACGTCGGCCAGGCGCATCAGTTCTGTGACGGTGGGCAGGGCGCCGGTGCGGTCGCGGTGGTTTGCGGCGGCGGCCTGGGCGCGCCCGGCCGCCGAGTGCCGTCCAGTCGCGGGCGGCTCGGTGTTCAAACCTGGCGCGGAGTTGTACAACTGCGGCTCGGGCTCGGGTTGTACGGGCGGGGTTGTACGGGGCTCGGTTGGACGCGGTTGTACGGCCGGGTTGTACGCCGGATCGTTGGACGGGTTGGACGTCCAGTTGGACGCCGCGCTGAACGGCGGCGCCTCCTCGGCCGCGGCGTGTTCGTCTTGTCCGTCCTCGACGACGGCCACGGTGGTCGGGTCGGCTCGGCGGTCATCGGTGCCGATCAGGTGCAGCAGGTGGGCGGCGATCGCAGCCGCGAGGGCGGGCCAGTAGCCGACGCCGAACCGCAACCCGACCGGCGCGGCGGCGTGGGTGGTGATGCCGCCGGCCAGGTAGACCGCTTGGGCGAGGCCGGACAGGCCAGCGGCGAGGACGACGATGGTCGCGGCGTAGCGGCGGCCGGTGCTGTGGAGTCGGGCGGTGGCGGCGTAGGCGACCAGGGCGAGCCCGTCGGTGATCAGCGGGTAGAGCCAGGCCACCGGGTGCGGCACGCCTGCGGCGGCGGCGACCTGGTACAGGCCGTGCGCGGTGGCCACGCCGGCGCCGGCCGCGACGGCCAGCCCGGCGGCCCAGGTCGCCCGGCTCCCCCGGGTCGTCTGGCTTCGGGTCATCGCCGGCTGCCGTTGCGGTGAGCCTGGTTGGCGGCCGTGATCTGCTCGGGGCTGGGCGCGGGTGCGGGTTTGCTGCGGTCGGTTGTCCACCATGCGGCGATCACCGGGAGCGCGTCCAGGACCGGCGCGGTCCGGGCGGCTCGGTGCCGGACCTTGCCGGGCTGGTGATCTTCCAGGGCGCAGTGCTGGGCGTAGGTCTTGATCCGGGCGGCCGCGCCGGGCCGGTACCGGTCGTGCCAGTCCGCGGCCGCGGTGACCCGGGCGCCGTCGGCGTAGGCGGCAAGCCAGGCCTGGTGCAGCCAGAGCAGTTCCTCGACGATCTCGGGGTGCCACAGCCAGCAGTCGGGGATCTCGGCGTCGGGGTAGCGGAGGAACACCCCGGCCACCCACGGCGCGAGCCGCCCGAGCATCTGTTCGGCCTCGCCCGGGTCGTGCGGGTCCGGCGCGACGTCGAGCCACGACGCGACGGCCGAGTCCTGCCCGCTGTCTGCGGCGGCGGTGGTCGCCTGCGCGAGTTGGGTGAGCATCTGGGTCAGCTGCTCGACCCGGCGTGACAGGCCGGCCAGCCCGGTCACGTCGCGGCGTAGTGCGTCCAGGTCGCGGGCCAGCCCGCCTACCGATGTCGCGGTCGGGCAGTCCTCAGCCGGGTCCGGCGGGTTGGTGGGGGCTGTCATTATCGGCACATCCCTTCGGCGTCGGAACGGGAATCGGAGTGGTGACGGTCGGCGCCGCGCCAGCGGGCGGTCTGCTCGGCGCGGTCGTGGTCGGCGGCCCGGCGCTGCTCTCGCACGGCCCGGTGGGCGACCAGCACCGCGACCGCGGCCCGGGCATGCGCGATCGACACATCGGCCGGTGGCCGACGATCTGTCGCATCCGTCTTGTCGGTGGTGATGACGGTCGGGTCGGGTGCGGTCACGCGGTCCCGGCCACCGGACCGGACCGGGTTTGGCACGCGGTGCCGGGGCTCGGTCGGGTGGGTTGACGCGTAGGTGTCAACGGCCGGCGGCCCGGACCGGGTCTGTGCCCGGGAAAGCTCGTCACCGAAGCGGGCCCCGCGGGGGCGGTGCCGGTCGCCGGGCTCGCTGGTGGTGGATGGGCCCGGCGCGGCGGTGCGTGGATGCTCCTGGTCGGCTACGGCGTGGGCTGTGGGCGCGGGCCGCGCAGCTGCCGACGCGTCGACTGCATTGGCAGCGGTGTGCGGCAATGCGTGCGGGTCGGTCTTGAGTCCTCGTAGCGCGCGTGCTGCGGTGGCGTGCGCGACTCCGGTGGCGGCGGCGAGTTGGCTGATGCTGGGCAGTTGCCCGTCGTGGGTGTGCCAGTCACGGCCGGCGGCGTGGGCGCGTTCGGTCGGGTCGAGCGCGGCGATGTGCTCGGGCATCGTGTACGCGGGCGCGGGGGGCCGCTGCTGGTCGGGCCGAGCGGCGTCACGCCCGTCGGGGTGGTTGCGGGCGTCGTAAACGGTCTTGGTGCTGATGTGGATGCCGCGTTGCCGTAGCCATGCCTCGGCTTGGGCTACGTGTCCGCCGGTCGCGTCGAGTGCGATCCGGGCGGCCTGCCGGCGGGGCAGCTCGGCCAACGGTGAGCGCGGCGTGGGGGCGAGGTGGGCCAGTTGCTCTGCGAGCTTGCGCCGGCCTTGCTCGGCCGAGGAGCGGATCGCGCGTGGGCTGGTTTGCCCGGCCTCGGCGGCCTGGGCCTCGCTGAGCCCGTGCAGGTAGCGCAGACTCACCGCCTGCCGCTGCGCCGGGGACAGATGCTCGACCGCGGCGCGCACCGGTTCGGACAGCGGCACGGTTTCCCGCTGCTCCGGCGTGATATCCAGCGGGCGGCGTGCGGTGTCGGTGGCGACCTCGACCGCGAGCGTGTCCCGATGCCGGCTCCACATGTGCTCGCGCAGCGCCTGGCCGGCCCGCCCGCACAACCACGCCCCCACCGGCCGCGGGTCGTCGGGCCGGTACTGGTCGGCCGAATCCCACGCCGTCAGGAACGCATCGTGAACCAGGTCGTCCAGCTCGTCCCGCGACCGCGTCCGGCGGGCCAGATACCCGGTCACCGTGCCCCGATGCCGCCGGTACAACTCCCCCCACGCCGCCCGGTCCCCCGAACCGACCCACGCGAGCAACTCCTCATCCGCCACGTCGCGCACGTCCGTACCGGTTCTCCTAGCGATTGCCGTGGCGCTCATCGGGCACGACCCGACGTGTTGTTTGCGGGGCCGGATGGGAGGCGGGCTGGCGCGGTGTTCTGTGCGCCTGCCCGCGGGGCGCTAGGTACCGGGCCCGCAGGGTCTCCCGGGTCAAGCCGGACCGGAAGATGCTTCCCGGCGCAGCGCTTCTCAGCGGAGCCGTCCGGGAAGGATCTTGCGCAGCCGGCTTGATGCGGGAGTGGCGGGTCTGGTACCGCCCCGGCCCCTGCCCGTGGTGCAGCCCGCCGCAGGCGGTCGGTCATGCTTGTTGTCGGCTCCGCCGGCTCAGCGTCGACCGGGGGCAGGTCCGGTGCGTGGGCACGGTAACTCGCCCCGCACGTGGCTTGGCCCCACTGGTCGACCAGGGCACCGGTGGCCTCGTCGACCCGCAGGTTGGCGGCGCAGTCCAGGCAGCGGGCTGGCGCGCTGGGGCGTAGCTCGGGCTGCGCGGCGGCGAGGTGGGCCGGTGGCCGGTACAGGCCGAGTCGGCCCGAGCCGGGGACCGGCTCGGCGAGCGGCCGGGGGTCGGCCATCTGCCAGTGCCACACGCCGGGGCCTGCCTGGCCCCACGGCCGGCAGCACCGCCGGGTCGGCGCCGCGGCGTGCGCGCCGACCAGTTCGACCGTGCCCAGGTAGCCGGTCGGGCAGGCCGTCGGGTCGGTGAACTCGACCAGGCCGATGTGGGCGGCCAGATCCGCGCCCTCCGGGTCCCAGCGCTGCCCGCCGTGGACCCACAGCCGGGCGCGGTAGGCCGCGACCCAGCTCCGGTTCTCCACCGCCTTGTGCCCGCCGATGATCAGCTGCGCCCACGGGCGGCGTACCGACAACGCGAGGATGCTCACCGCGACCACCCCCGAGCGGGGACGAGCCGGACCGGTGACCACTCCGACGACACCAGCGTGGCGACGTCGGCACGGTCGGCGCTGTTGCAAGCGCGGTACGCGGCCAGCGCCTCGTCCAGGTGCGCGTCGCGGTAGCGCCGCACCCCGTGGCTGAGGTCCTCGACCGTGAGGCCAGCTGCGCGGGCTTGGGAGTCGGTCCGGTCCGTTTGCGCGGCGAGCAGCATCCGCCACGCCTGGATCGGGTGGGTCAGCCAGGACGGCCGGGCCGCGGTGCCGGTGGCCGTGGTGGTGGTGTCAGTCATTGTGGTCACCGCCCTCGCCGTCCTCGTCGTTGCGGTCGGGGGTGGGTTCGTGGCGGTCGGGGCCGGCTGGTTGTGGGTCGATCGATTCGTGCGCGGCCCGGTCGGCCTCGGTCTGCTGGGCGCGGCGCTTGGCGCGCCGTTCGGCGGCTTGCTGGTACTGCCCGTATAGCTGGGCGATCAGGTCGGTTGCTTCGTCGACCAGCTCGGCGACGGCGGCTGTGAGTTCGGCCCAGTGGTGGCCGGCGACTTCGCGGCGGTGCGCCCACACCTTCGCGCGCTTGTCGCGGCGGTCGGCACGCTCGATGGCGCGGTAGTCGGGGCGTTTCCAGTACTTCTCGGTTTTGCCGATCACCGGCGGCATGCCGGCGTAGAGCACGACGGCGCGGAAGCGGGGCAGCTGCGCGAGCTGGGCCGGGGGGAAGATCGGCACCCGATGGGTGGTCTCGGAGATCACCTTGCCGCGGTGGTCCCGGGTGAGTACGCGTTCTTCGCGGTCGCCGATCAGGGTGGAGTGCGCGCGCAGGTCCTTGTCGCTGGTGGCGCCGTAGATGACCACCGCACCGGCGTTGTTCGTGATCGTCGCGGCGCCGTGCTCGCCCCAGCGTTGGGCCAGCTGGGAGCTGGACTGGGCCAGGATGTGCATCGGCATGCCCCGCCCGCCGAAATCACTGGTCCATTTGTCGAGCGGGATCAGGCAGATGTTCGGGGCCTCGTCCAGCGCGAACGTCGCGTGCGGGTCCAACCGCCCGTCGGGCTGTCGGCCGGCGACCTGGCGGCCGGTGCGGGCCAGGTGCCCGGTCAGCGCGGTGAGCAGCGGCGCGTGCTGGGCGTCCTCGGCACCCAGCAGGTAGATCGTGCCTCGCTGGAACAGCAGTGCCTCGACATCGAGGGTGGCCGGAGGCGGGCCGTCCGGGACCGTGACACCGGTCGCGTCGATCACCGGCCCGGTCACCACCTGGCCCGCGGCGCGGGCCGCGCTCGCGTCGTGCAGCCACATCAGCGCCGGGCGGATCGACTGCGTGATCGACGTACGGGTGCGGTCGTTCGTGTTGACGAAATGCTCAAGCTCGTGCCCGAACCCTTCGGCCTCGGGGCTGGCCTCGAGCATCTCCCGAACCTTGTTGTAGTGCGGGCCCGGGTTGGACACCCAGGCGTGCACGTCCCGCATCGACGCCCCACCCAACGCGGCAGCGTGCATCAGCACGGCCAGGGTGTCGCGGGCCTGCCCGGCCCAGTGCTCCCGATCCCCCTGCGACGACCCGCCCTCACTACCGGTCGCGGCACCGGCGATCAGATCCCCGGCCCGGTCCACCGCCGTCTTCGGATCCGTACACCCGGTCAGCGGATCGAACACCACGGTGGTGGCAATCCCGCCCAGGCCCGACGGGTTGAACACGAACACCGGCCCCCGCGCCGCGCGCAACCGGTGCGTCTTCTCATACAGATCCGCCCGAGTGGACGTGGCGATCACCGCGCCCGGCGCGTCGATGATCCGACAGATCTCCGCGACCGACTTCCCCCACCGCGGCCGACCCAGCGTCTGCGTCACGTCCTCGCAGCTAGCCCAGATCCACCACCAGCCGACCTTGCACAACCGATACGCGAACTCGCTTGTCGGCACCCGGCGGCGCTGCCACCACGACAACTCCCGATACGACGGCCGCAACGTGCACATCCGCCGCCGCATCGCAAACCGCGACGCCACCCGAAAGATCTGCCACCTCGACGCCAACCCGTGATTGCGCCGCGACCGCGACGACCACCACCGCACCGCACCGATCGACCCCGACCAACGCCGCCACCACACCCCCACCGGCACCGCCACCAGGACAAGGCCGACCACGAGCAGCCGCACACCGAAGCCCGTATCGCTCGTCTTCGACCCGACGAACAACATCCCGGCCCCGAGCAGGAACGCGCGCCGCAACCACCGCGACCGCCGCCGCCCACTCACCGGGCACCCCCGAGCCGCGCGCTGTCGGCCGCCGACGTGGCATCCTCGCCATACCCGGCCGTGTGCTGGGTGCTGAAAGAACCGGCCCCGGACTGGTTGGCGCCTGGGCGGGGCCGGTCTGCTCCTTGTTTTCGGTCCTGTCCCGATCGAGCTGCCGCAGAATCGCTCGGTGCTACCCAATCTGCGGCGTCAACCAGCGAACGACTCTCGACTGCCGCTTCGATGAGGGCGTCTATCACCTTCGCCGGGATGATCAACCGTCCGCGCACGCGCACGGCCGGGAACTCTCCATCGTTGATCGCGCGGTACATCGTGATCGCCGACGTCCGCAACATGCCTGCCGTCTCACTGACGGTGTAGAAGCGGGGCGGCGCTCCACCTGGAAGCCCGTCGGGCTTTCTCAGCGGCTGCATCCGATTACCTCCTGAATCTCCGGCCACCTGTTGGCCGTCTCGGGGTAACTATACATACATGGCTGGACTATGTAGTCATAGTTGGAGCCTGAGTGTCGAGCTGGCTAGGGTTGGGCAGACCTGTAGTGCGTGGTTCAGCTATGTGTGAGAGGTACTGACGTGCAGACCGTCATCGGCCAGCCGGCCTATCAGCAGCTCGCAGATGACCTGCGGTCAAAGATCAGCGCTGGCGAGTACCCCGTTGGTGCGCCAATCCCGTCAACCAGCCAACTGTGCGAGCAATACAAGGTGTCCGCGACGGTCGCGCGGGCCGCAGTGGCCGAATTGCGATCGGACGGCATCCTGCAAGGTCAGCCCGGCAAGGCCGTGTACGTCGTGGCGACACCGGAGGCCGTCAAAGCCGAGCGGGTCGATCTAGACGAGGTTCGCCGCAGAGTCGACGGTTTGAGCAAAAAGGTCGGCGGCCTCGCCCGACAGATCGACAGCACGCCTACTGGGCTCCAGCAGTTGCAAGACGATCTGGGAGAGCTGCGTCGGCAGACCGCACTTATCGAAACTCACCTGATGGACTTGTACGCACGCCTCGGGCAGCCGTACCCGCACAAGGCACTGCCGGACGAGCGAGCGTCGCGAACAACAGGCAGAGCGAAGCGATCTGCTGCTGGGTGACGCAATGACGGATGACAAGGTTGTTGATCTTCGGACCAGATCGGGTTATCAGCCGGACGTAGCGGGACTTGCTCGGGAGCAGATCACAGCTGCGCGAGCGGCACTCGGCGTCGATGATGCAGACTTCGCCAAGTTGCTCGGTCCCCTGCTGGGATGGCAGCCCTCGCCCGAAGCGGTCGAGTCATGGCAAACCACGACTGTGCCGCCTGGCGACGTCCTTGTCGCCGCGGGCTTGGCCGCGCACGGTGCTACTCAGGGCATGTCGAACGCGTCGTCTGATCTCGTAGGCCGGCTCATGGCTGAGCGCTTCGGCGACCTCTCTGCGGTCTTCATGACCAGAGCGGCGTTCAGCGCGGCGATGCCACCGGAGGCGCTATTCGACGGCGCGAGGGAGATTCGTGCGGTCGGTCTGTCACTCAACTACATCTGCCAGCAGTTGGCTGATCAGCGGACGCGTGAGTTGATCGAAGCTGGCGCGACCATGCAGTGTCTGTTCCTTGATCCTTCGAGCGACGCGATGCGAGCACGGGAGGCTGAGGAGGGTCACGTACCTGGCCATCTCGCCACGCTTACAGAGCTGAATATCGGAACTCTCACGCGCCTGGTCGGGGACCGGCTCAGCGAGGCGGCTCGGGATCGACTCCAGATCGCGGTCTACGAACAGACCGTCCGCTTCAATGTCACGGTCGTTGACGATGCGACCTGCGTCGTACAGCCCTACTTGCCAGCCAGTCGCGGCGTTGAGGGTCCAACCTTCCTGATTCAACGGCGGTCTGTCACTGGACTGTTCAACACGTTTGAGCAAGTCTTCACCGCGCTCTGGGAGAGCGGTAGGCGCATATGACAGGCCTGGCTGAGCTTGTCGCCGTAGGGAATGAGGCTGCCGATCTCGCCCGCGAAATCGTTCTTACCCATCCTGTCGGGTCGATCACCGAAAAGGGTGAGCGCGACATGGTCTCCGACCTCGACATTGCGGTGGAGCGGAGAATCCGCGCCCTGCTCAAAGATCGCACACCTGAAATCGGGTTCTTTGGGGAGGAGGAAGGCCGCGACGACTCGTCGGTGGACCTCGTCTGGGTCCTCGACCCAATCGACGGAACCGCGAACCTCATCCACGGCCTGCCACTTTGTGGCGCGTCGCTAGCTCTCGTCCGCGGTGGCATCCCGGTCGTAGGTGTCATTGACCTGCCGTTTCTAGGCAGCCGCTATTGGGCGTTCGCAGGCGGAGGGGCCCAATGCGACGGTTCTCCGATCCGAGCCTCCTCGACCCGCAACCTCAGCGACGCGATCGTTAGCATTGGCGACTACGCCGTCGGCGTGGACAGCACCGCAAGGAACGTGGCACGACTCGCCGTCACCGAGCAACTGACGAAGCGGGTGCAGCGCGTGCGTATGTTCGGCTCGGCGGCCATCGATCTTGCCTGGGTCGCCGCTGGCCGACTCGACGCGAGCATCATGTTGTCGAACCACCCATGGGATACCGCGGCCGGCGTCGTAATCGCACGAGAGGCTGGCGCACTAGCCGTAGACGCCGACGGCTCTGCGCACCGCATGGGCTCTGGAGCGACCATCGCGTGCTCGCCAGCCCTGCTCGACGATCTCCTGGCGCTGATCACGGCAGCTCGCGAGCAACCCCAGCCCCGGGCCTGAGTGCTGTCTATCTCCGCGTCGGGCAACTACGCCGACTGCTGCGACGCACTTGACCCAGCGAGGCTGATGTCTCGCACGGTTGCTCGCCGACCCCGCGCAACATCGATGAGTTCCTCGCTGCGGAGTACCGCCAGGGCCCGCTGTGCTGTAGCCGGTGACACCTGATGCGTTTTCCCAAGCTCCACCAGCGTTGGCAGCTCCTGCCCGGGTGCAAGTCGGCCAGCGAGAATGTCGGCCCGTAGCTCCGCGGCGATCATCTCGTACGGGCCTCGTGGCGGAAGCGGTGTCGCGACTGGCGGCGGCATGATGCCGGCGATCGCCACGGCGGCGCGTCGGTCGGCTTCGCTGACCCAGGCTGCGTAGACCTTAAGCGTTGTCGCACCTCCGCTGCCGTGACCTAGCCGACCGGCAACAGTCCGCACATCGACGCCGGCGGCGATCAGCTCGGTGGCCGAGTAGTGGCGGAGCGCGTGGAGCCGTGTGCTGCGCAACTTGAGCCTGGTGGCGAGCAGCCGGTATCGCTGGCTGAGCGAGTGCGGCTGGTAGGGCTTCGATGCATCCGGCGCTGGCGAGAACACGAACAAGTCGTCACCGAAGACAAATTCGAGGGCTGAGCAGCGTTCTTGCCATCGCTGTCGATGGTCTGTGAGAAGCGCGACCGTCAGTTCGTCGAGCGCGAGACGGCGCTGCTGCTGGCTCTTGGTGGCCTTCTCCTTCACGCCCTTCCGCGGCTGCGCGTTGGCGCGTTGGATCAGGACGACGCCATTACGGAGATCGACGTCGCGCCAGCGGAGCGCGCTGAGCTCGCCGCGCCTCATGCCGGTGACCATTACCAGCCAGAGCAGTAGACCCCATTCCGGATCGCGCCAGGCAGCTCCAATGATCGAGGCCGCCTCGTCGGCCGACGGCGGATCTGGGTTTGGCCGGCCCGCAGACGGCGCCGCGGTGAGCGAGGCCGGATTGACGTTGAGATGGCGCCATCGCACCGCTTGGCCCAGCGCCGCACTCATGATGTAGTGGATCTTCCGGACGGTGCTGGTGCTGAGTGGCTCGCACTTGTGGCCGGCCTTCGGTCGGCCGTCGCATAAGGTTCGACAGCGCTGCAGGCGCGCGTAGAACCTTTCGAGGATCTCGGCGTCGAGCTTGCCCGCGATGACCTGGCTGACGGTCGGCGCGATATAGATGCGGATCAGATCTTTGTAGCGGTCACGGGTCGTGTCCTCGAGCCTTGCGACATCGAGCCACTGGGCGATCGCGTGCCCAACCGTGATGTCAGACTTCGGGTGGCGGTTCTCGTCGACCTGGCTCTGCAGCCTCGTGAGCGCAGCAGCGGCGGCAGCGTATGTAGTTGCCGTCTCCCGCACGCGGTGAGGCTTGCCCGTCAACGGGTCCGTCCCGGCGTACACGATCGCCTGGAAGCTTCCCGATGGCAGTTGACGGATGTGGCCGCGGGGCCGGCGTTTTGGCGCTGCCATGGGCACAACGTAGCAACGCTCGATGCACGACCCGATGCACGACAAGCCTGCGATAAGAGCCAGAAGATCATGGAAGGCCCGGATTTACGGAGTGGAGACGAGGGGAATCGAACCCCTAACCCCCGCCTTGCAAAGGCGGTGCTCTGCCAATTGAGCTACGTCCCCGGAGGACTCAGCCTCAGACTACGACTGGCCGGGGCCGGAGGCTCCGCCTTGGGTGGCCTCGCGCCAGAGCGAAGCACTCGCCTGGTTCGACGACCGCTTGCGCACAATCGCGACGACCCCGGCGATGACAACGACCAGCAGGAGCGGCTTGCGCACGGTCTACACCTTCCGTAGGCGCCGACCGGCAACCGCGACTGCGGCCGCCGAGATGACGCGGTGGGCCTGGGAGGACTTGAACCTCCGGCCTCATCCTTATCAGGGATGCGCTCTAACCGTCTGAGCTACAGGCCCGGAAACGCGAAGAGTCAGCCTAGCGGTCGCGCTGTGCGTGCTTCAAACCGGCTAGTCGCGTTCAGACAATGTCACTTCTACTCCGCCGACGAGGTCGGCACACAGGTTGTAGACCACGGAGCCGACAGTCGACAACGCGATGAACAAGACGATGTTCACGACGCCGATGATCGCGGCGCCACCGAACACCAGACCAGGGGTGACCGGGTCCTTCGAGCCCGAGCCGTTGATCGTCGTCGCCGCATTGTTGATGTGACCGATGACTCCCGCTGCCTGCAGGATGCCGTAAAGCAAGCCGATGGTGATCAGCCAGACGAAGAACAGGGCGATCGACAACACGCAGGAGAACTTGAGAACCGTCCACGGATTGATGTGGCGCAGTTGCAGCCGGGCGCGACGGGGGCCACGTGCCCTAGCACCAGTCGGGGCGCCTGAGCGGGGCCCGGCGCCCAGTGGCGATCCCGGGCCGTCCATCTGCGGTGGCCGCAGGCCGCCCATCGCCCCAGGCCCACCCGCCGGTGGACCGCCTGTCGAGGCGCTGAATCCCTCGAGGTTCGGGTTGAACGATCCGGGCGCAGGCCCGAATCCGGGAGACGGTGGGCCGAATCCGCCGCCAGGCGGCGACGTGAACTCGGTTTGCGCCGACCGGAAGTCGCCCGGCGGCGGAAACTCAACTGGCGGCGCGAACTCGCCCGGCGGCGGGCTGAACTCGGTCGGCAGCCCGGCGTACTCGGTGGGCGGGCCCGTGTACTCGGTCGGCGGGCCGAAGCCTTCCGTCTCGGCAACGTCACCATATGGCGGGTTGCCTGGCGTATGCAGCGACGGCTGGCCGAACGCGGTGGTCTGGCCAAACCCGTCAGCATCGGACTGGTCGCCGGCCGGCGCACCGCTGTCCGGGGGCTGCAGCGACGGCGGCATCGGATTCGGCTCGAAGCCGCCGGCCGGCCCGGATCCGGCCAGACCGAACGAGGAACGCGGCCTGGTCTCGTCGGGATTGTCGTTCGGATTGTCGTTGTCGAGTGCCTCTGGCGTGGACGAGCCACCGTTTTGCCCAGACATTGCGTCGTGCGCTCTGGTGACCGGCTCAGGCGGGCTGAACGTCTCACCCAAGTGCGGCGGCCGGCTCATGCGTGTGCCCACTTTCGGCGCGTTCGACCACGCGAAACCGCTGCATCGTCCTGCGTGAACGAAACGGGCGGTGCGAACGGGCACGAGGCTCTACCTGCGCGGCGCGCGTTGATTCGCTCGGTGCGTTCGCTCATTTGCGTCTACTCCTGCTCGTCGGGCTCGTCAGCGTTGCGGGCGATCGCAACCAGGTTTACCCCCTCGGGCAGGTTCATCAACCGCACGCCCATCGTCTGCCGCTGTGCCCGGCGGACCTCCGCAGCTTTCGTGCGAATGACCACGCCGTCGGACGTGATCGCGTAGATCTCGTCCTCGGGACGGACGGCAACTGCACCGACCAACCCACCTCGCGTGGACACGATACGCGCCGTGAGCACCCCCTTGCCCCCGCGGCCCTGTTGGGGGTACTCGTCGATCTTGGTTCGCTTCGCGTAGCCGCCTTCGGTCGCGACGAGCATCTCGACATCGCCACGCACGACCTCCATGGCGAGCAACTCGTCGGCGCCGGCGAATCGCATGCCAATGACGCCGGACGTGGCGCGGCCCATCGGGCGCAGCGCATCGTCGTCGGCCTTGAACCTGATCGACATCGCATTGCGGCTGACCAGTAGCAGGTCATCGGTGGCCGAGATCAGTGACGCGTCGATCAGTTCGTCGTCCTCGCGCAGGTTGATCGCCACGATGCCGCCTGTGCGGTTCGACTCGAAGTCGGCGAGCTTCGTCTTCTTGACCAGGCCCGCCTTGGTCGCCAGCACGAGGTACGGCGCGACTTCGTAGTTCTTGATCGTGATGACGTCGGCGATGGCCTCGCCCGGCTGGAATGCCAACAGGTTGGCGACATGCTGGCCGCGTGCATTCCGGTTCGCCTCGGGCAACTCGTAGGCCTTGGCCCGGTACACCCGTCCCTTGTTCGTGAAGAACAGGATCCAGTCGTGGGTCGATGCGACGAAGAAGTGCGCGACGATGTCGTCGGTCTTCAAGGCTGCACCTTGCACGCCCTTGCCGCCGCGGCGCTGCGCCCGGTAGAGATCGGTCTTGGTGCGCTTGGCGTACCCCGTCCGGGTGATCGTGACGACCACATCCTCTTGGGCGATGAGATCTTCCATACTGACGTCGCCGTCGTAGGGCACCAGGATCGTTCGGCGCTCGTCGCCGTGCCGCTCGACGATGTCGGCGAGCTCGTCACGGATGATCGAGCGCTGACGTCCGGGCCTGGCGAGAATGTCGTTGTAGTCGTCGATCTCGGCGGCGATGCGGTCGTGCTCGTCGATGATCCGCTGCCGCTCCAGGGCGGCGAGCCGCCGCAGTTGCATGTCGAGGATCGCGGTGGCCTGCACCTCGTCGATGTCGAGTAGTTGCATCAAGCCGCCGCGTGCGATCTCGGCCGATGCCGAAGCGCGGATGAGTGCGATGACGGCGTCGAGTTGGTCGAGCGCCTTGAGCAGCCCACGCAGGATGTGGATGCGTTGTTCGGCCTCGCGCAGGAGGTACTGCGTGCGTCGGACGATGACCTCGACCTGGTGGTCGACGTAGTGGCTCACGAACTGGTCAAGGCGCAGCGTGCGCGGCACGCCGTCGACGATCGCCAGCATGTTGGCGCCGAAGGTCGTCTGCAATTGAGTGTGCTTGAACAGGTTGTTCAGCACGACCTTGGCCACCGCGTCGCGCTTGAGCGTGACGACGATCCGCATACCGATGCGGTCGGATGACTCGTCGTTGATGTCGGCGATGCCGGCGACCTTGCCGTCCTTGGCCAGCGTGGCGATCGACTCGACGAGGTTGTCCGGGTTGACCTGGTAGGGCAGCTCGGTGACCACGAGGATCACGCGGCCCTTCACGTCTTCCTCGACGTTCACGACGGCACGCATGCGGATCGAGCCGCGGCCGGTGCGGTAGGCGTCCTCAATACCGTCGCGTCCGACGATCAGCGCCTTCGTCGGGAAGTCCGGGCCGGGCACCAATCGGATGAGTTCTTCGAGCAACTCCTCCGACGTCGCATCGGGGTGATCGAGCGCCCAGGACACCCCCGCAGCCACCTCGCGCAGGTTGTGCGGCGGGATGCGGGTGGCCATGCCGACCGCGATGCCTTCGGAGCCGTTGACCAGCAGATTGGGAAAACGCGCCGGCAGGATGACGGGCTCGACGGTGTTGCCCGCGTAGTTCGGGATGAAGTCGACGGTCTCTTTGTCGATGTCGGCGAGCATGTGCATGGCCAGCGGCGCCAGCCGGCACTCGGTGTAGCGGTACGCCGCAGCCGGATCGTTGCCGGGAGAGCCGAAGTTGCCCTGCGGATCGATCATCGGGTAACGCAGCGACCACGGTTGGGCCATGCGCACCAGGGCGTCGTAGAGGGCGGTGTCGCCGTGTGGGTGGTAGTTGCCCATGACGTCACCGACGACGCGGCCGCACTTGACGTAGTTGCGGTCCGGTCGGAAGCCGGAGTCGTACATGCCGTAGAGGATCTTGCGGTGCACCGGCTTGAGACCGTCGCGCACGTCGGGCAGGGCGCGCCCGACGATCACCGACATGGCGTAGTCGATGTAACTACGCTGCATCTCGGTCTGGATGTCGACCGGCTCGATCCGGTCGAACGAACCACCGTTGATGTCAGTGGTGTCAGTCACGAAGCAACTGCCTTTCTAAATGACCACCGGGTGATGAGCGCTCGCGCGAAGGGCTTGCGCTGGCTCGACGGATCCACCCGAGCGTCAGCGAGTGGTGGAGACGGAGAGACACTTGGGCGCTAGATGTCGAGGAACCGGACGTCGTGGGCGTTGCGCACGATGAACGAGCGCCGGGCTTCGACGTCTTCTCCCATGAGCACACTGAACAACTCGTCGGCAGTCGCCGCGTCGTCCAGGGTGACCAGTCGCAGGATCCGGTGCGCCGGGTCCATCGTCGTCTCCCAGAGCTCCTTGGAGTTCATCTCACCGAGGCCCTTGTACCGCGCGATCGCGTCTTCCTTCGGGAGTCGGCGCCCGGCTTCCTGGCCGGCCTTCACCAGGCCGTCGCGCTCCTTGTCCGAGTACGCATATCCCGGCTCACCCTTGGACCACTTGATCTTGTAGAGCGGCGGCTGGGCGAGATAGACGTGGCCCGCCTCGATTAACGGACGCATGAACCGGAACAGCAGCGTGAGCAGCAGCGTCGTGATGTGCTGGCCGTCGACGTCGGCGTCAGCCATGAGCACGATCTTGTGGTAGCGCAGCTTGCTGATGTCGAAGTCGTCGTGGATGCCGGTGCCGAGCGCCGTGATGAGCGCCTGGACCTCGGTGTTCTTCAACACGCGGTCGATGCGGGCCTTCTCGACATTGATGATCTTGCCGCGAATCGGCAGGATCGCCTGGAACATCGAGTCTCGGCAAGACTTCGCCGAGCCGCCGGCGGAGTCGCCTTCGACGATGTAGAGCTCGCTCTCGCGCGGATCGGTGGAGCGGCAGTCCGACAGCTTGCCCGGCATGCCCATGGTGTCGAGCGCATTCTTGCGGGCGAGCTTGCGGGCCTGCTGCGCCGCCTTACGCGCACGAGCCGCCTGCGTCGCCTTGGTGACGATGATCTTCGCCTCGCTCGGGTTGCTGTCGAACCAGCCGGCGAGACGGTCGTTGCAAACCTTCTGCACGAACGACTTCGCCTCGGAGTTGCCGAGCTTGGTCTTGGTCTGCCCCTCGAACTGTGGCTCGCCCAGCTTGACCGAGACGATGGCAGCCAGGCCCTCACGGATGTCGTCGCCGGTGAGGCGATCTTCCTTCGTGTCCTTGATGATCTTCTTGTCGATGCCCCACTTGTTCACCACGCTGGTGAGCGCGGTGCGAAAGCCTTCTTCGTGCGTGCCGCCCTCGTGGGTGTTGATCGTGTTGGCGAAGGTGTAGACGCTCTCGGAGTACGCCTCATTCCACTGCATAGCGACCTCGACCGACATGCGGTAGCGGTTGTCTTCGCGGTACTCGTCGCTGAAGTAGATCACCGACTTGTGCATCGGACTCTTCGTCGCATTCAGATGCTTGACGAAGTCGGCGATGCCGCCCGGGTAGTGGTAGGTGACTTCTTTCGGGCCGGCCGGTTTGGACGGCGCCGACGTGGCATCCTCCTCGTCGACGACGAGGCCGGGCCGCTCGTCGCGCAGCACGATGGTCAGCCCCTTGTTCAGGAACGCCATCTCCTGCAATCGCCGGCTGATGGTCTCGAAGGAGTACGTCGTGGTCTCGAAGATCACGGGATCGGCCCAGAAGGTGACCGTGGTGCCCGTCTTCCTGGTCGTCTTCGCGCCCTTGGTCAATGGCGCTGCGGGCTTCGCGTTCACATAGGGCTGCGACCAGTGCGAGCCGTCACGGTCGATCTCTACCTCGAGCCGTTCGGACAGGGCGTTCACGACGGATACGCCGACGCCGTGCAGACCACCGGAGACCGCATACGCCTTGCCGTCGAACTTTCCGCCGGCGTGCAGCACGGTGAGGATGACTTCGACGGTCGGCTTCTTCTGGGTGGGATGCATGTCGACCGGCATGCCTCGGCCGTTATCGACCACCCGCACGCCGCCGTCGGACAGCAGAGTTACCTCGATGCGATCGCAGTAACCGGCGAGCGCCTCGTCGACGGAGTTGTCGACGACCTCCCACACGAGATGGTGCAACCCACGCTCAGAGGTCGAGCCGATGTACATGCTCGGCCGTTTGCGTACGGCCTCGAGTCCTTCCAGAACGGTGATGGAGCTACCGGTGTAGTCAGATTTGCCATTCTTTGAGGCGCTTGCGGCCACCGACGATCTCCTTCTCACCGGCCTGTTTGGGCACGGGACGCAACGATCTTGACTCTGACATGAACGCGGGGGCGGACCAGGCGCCATCGAACCGGCGTGGTACCGACCCCATATCGACTACTCAATACCAGGTAAGTCTAGTGCATGGACCACTCAGATCCGCCGTGTGACGCGGCCTATTCACGCCACAGAGGCCCGGGTAACCCCAGCCGCACAGGCACCCACGCGATCGGGGGTGTGTCGGGCTCAGCGATCGCTCCAGCCGGTTGACGAGCGGCCCGGCCCGGTACCCGAACGACGACGCCGCGCCGCGTGGGTTTGACCTCACCGCAGCGCCGCCGCGCGGGTCGCTCAGCCATAGGTGTCGCGTGGGCCGCGCGCGCCCCGCACCGATCGCATTCCGTGCTTCCAGCTCGGTCCGACGGGCCCGCTGACGTAGATGCGCGTGACGACCTTCGGGCCGAGTTCGGCGGCGAGCCGGGCAAGCAGCGTGCCGCCGAGCAAGCGCAACTGGGTTGCCCACGCGGTCGACTCGGCAGACACGCGTAGTTCGCCATCACCTAGACTCACCGGCCGGCAGCGAGCGGCGATCTCGGTGCCAACCAGCGATGCCCAGTCGGAGAAGATCCTCGCCTCGGCGATCGGGCGATCCCATCCTCGCTCTGCGAACAGGCCGGCAGACACTTCCTTAACGGATTGCGGGTCACGGTCGTCCGGGCCGGGGCCGGAATAGCCACCTCGCCGCCGCCCCGCGCGGTTGGCCTGAGTGCGGCGGCGCGCCACCCGGGCAGATGCCCGAGATACGCGTTGTGCGTTAACGAGAGCACTCTGCGTTAGATCTAACGCATCAGTATCTACGTTAGGTGACGGGTCATCCACAGCTTTCGGGGGTTTTCCACTGTCCATTGTGGACGGACCTGTGAGCTGAGTCTCATCAGTTCCTAGTTCATCGGACACGGCGCACCTCCCCGGCATGCACGTCGAATCGTGCTCCAGCCAGTTCATAGGGCACATCGGATGCAACCGCGACAGTGATGATTGACTGCTCCGCCTTGCTTGCTACCAACGCGAGCTGGTTACGCCGGCTCACGTCAAGTTCAGCAAAGACATCGTCGAGGATGAGAAGTGGCTCCGGGCCCTCGTCGCGAAGCAGTTCGTAGCAACCCAGCCTCAGTGCGAGTGCAGTTGACCAGGACTCGCCGTGGCTGGCAAACCCACGCACCGGTAACTCTCCGATACGCAAGGCCAGATCGTCTCGATGCGGGCCGACCAGATTCACGCCACGTTCGAGCTCCTGCGAGCGCAGCCGCGCGAGCTCGGCGAGCAGCGCTGCCTCAAGCACCTCGACGCTGGGGTCATCCGGCAGGCCGGCGCCGATCGAACTCACGTAGTCCAGGTGCAGCGGAAGGCTGTCGGGCGCGACCTGCGAGTACGCGAGTGCCGCATGCGGACGCAACGCGTCGAGCGTTTCGAGTCGCGCCGCAAGCAGGGCCGAACCGTGCTCGGCAAGATGGCCGTCCCAGATGTCGAGCGTCCGCAAGTCGCCCGTGCCACCGCCGCGGCGCGCCGATCCGGCCGACTTGAGCAGTGTCGAGCGCTGTTTGAGAACACGCTCGTAGTCGGCGCGAACGCCGGCCATTCGTGGACTGCGCTGCACAAGCAGTTCGTCGATGAACTGACGCCGCTCACTCGGATCGCCACGGACGATGGCGAGATCCTCGGGGGCGAACAGCACCGACCGCAAAATCCCGAGGACGTCGCGCGGCCGGGTGGCCGGTGCGCCGTTAAGCTTGGCCCGGTTGGCCCGCCCTGGCGCTATCTCGATCTCGATGCGCAGTTCGCGCCCGTCCGAAACGACCGCGGCACGCACGACCGCACGCTCTGCGCCGGCGCGCACGAGCGGTGCATCGGTCGGTACCCGATGGCTGCCGAGCGTGGCCAGGTACCCGAGCGCCTCGATCAGATTGGTCTTGCCCTGGCCGTTGGCACCGACGAGCACGGCCGGGCCGGGCTCGAAGCTGACGTCCGCACTCACCCAGCTACGGAAGTCGGCGACCGAGAGGTGCCGCACATACATGACGTGGACTAATGCGGTAGCCGCATGGGCATGATCAGGTAGTAGTACTCGTCGTCGGAGTCCGCAGGCCGCAACACCGTCGGCTTGTTCGCGGACGGGAACAGCAGCCGGGCCGACGAGGTGTCAAGCGCGCCGAGGCCGTCGAGCAGGAACGTCGCGTTGAAGGCAATCGTGATCGGCTCGCCGTCGTAGGCGACCTCGAGTCGTTCCTCGGCGCGGCCCTCGTCCTCACCGCCTGCGGTGAGGTTCACACCGCCTTCGGCGAACTCCAGCCGCACCGGTGTGCTGCGGTCGGCCAGCAGCGCGACCCGCTTGACTGCTTCGACGAACGGCGCCACGGCAACCTCGGCGGTCGAGGACCACTCGGTGGGCAACAGGGTCCGGTACGGCGGGAACTGCGGATCGAGCAGTCGAGTGGTGGCACGGCTGGCGCGCCCGCCAGCGGTGCCGGTGAAGCCGATGATGCCGTCACCGGCGCCGGCCGATGCCGAAAGCGCGATGGTCAATTCGTCGCTCTGCGCCAGGCTCTTCGCAGCATCGGCGAGCGTCCTGGCCGGAATCACAACCTGGGCGGACGCCTCCCCGGCACTTGACGGACTCCATGCCAATTCGCGCACGGCGAGGCGGTACTTGTCGGTGGCCGCGAAGGTGAGTTTCTCGCCGTCGATCTCGAGGCGGACCCCGGTGAGCATCGGCAGCGTGTCGTCGCGCCCGGCCGCGATGGCGACCTGGCTGACCGCGGTGGCGAAGGCGGCGCTGTTGACGGTGCCGGCTGTGGTCGGCATCTGCGGCAACTTCGGGTAGTCCTCGACCGGCATCGTCGGCAGGGTGAACCGCGCCGAGCCGCACGCAATCGTCAGTCGTGCGCCGTCGACTGCGACGTCGACCGGGTGCGGAGGAAGTGCGCGCGCGATGTCGGCGAGCAGTCGACCCGACACAAGAGCGGTTCCCGCGGTAGCGGACGCGACGTCGAGGTCAACCTGGGTCGATGCCTCGAGATCAAAGCCAGAGATGGACAGGCTCGAGTCGGTGACCTCGAGTAGAAGCCCGGCAAGTACCGGGATGGTCGGGCGGGTGGACAAGCTCCGAGCAGCCCACGCCACAGCGTCGGCCAACGCGTCGCGTTCGACCCGGAACTTCATGCTGCCTCCATCACGTGCCGGTGTCCCCAGATCGGGGTTTGTTTGTGTTCTTGTAGTTCATCTCTTGGAAGAACAATCATCGTCTGTCGTCATCACAGGTGTGGACACTGGGGACAACCTCAGCTTGCCCAGTAAACCCGTGGGGTACGACTGTGGAAGGCGAGCGCCCGCAGCGGCGTCGGCCTGCTGGTAAGCCGTGGACAAACAGGCGAGGTGCACCGTCTTCCACCATGATGCCGTGACTGTCCACAGCTGTACCCACAAACTGTGCATGACGTGGTGCACTGACCGGGCGGACGCCGGCGGTGATCATGCGCGCGCTCGCGACTTGATCCGGCTGGTCAGTTCGCTGATCTGGTTGAAGACACTCATCCGCTCGGCCATCAGTCCGCGGATCTTGCGATCGGCATGCATGACCGTGGTGTGGTCGCGGCCGCCGAAGGTCTGCCCGATCTTGGGCAGCGAGAGATCGGTCAGTTCCCGGCAGAGGTACATGGCGATCTGTCGCGCGCTGACCAGGACACGGCTGCGCGAACTGCCGGTGAGATCGTCCAACGACACGGAGAAGTACTCGGCGACCACGGCCATGATGTGCGCGGCGGTGATTTCCGGACTGTCCGACTCGCTGATGAGGTCCTTGAGGACGATCTCGGCGAGCTGAATCTCCACTTCCTGCTTGTTCAGGCTGGCGAACGCGGTGACCCGGATCAGAGCACCCTCGAGTTCGCGGATGTTGCTCTGAATCTTCGTCGCGATGAACTCGAGGACCTCGGGCGGCGGATTCATGCCTTCCTGCGCGGCCTTCTTGCGCAGAATGGCGATGCGGGTCTCGAGATCAGGCACCTGGACATCGGTGATCAGGCCCCATTCGAACCGTGTGCGCAGACGGTCCTCCAGGGTGGACAGCTGGCGCGGCGGGCGGTCGGAGCTGATAACGATCTGCTTGTTCGCGTTGTGCAGGGTGTTGAACGTGTGGAAGAACTCCTCCTGCGTGCGCTCAGCACGTTCGAGGAACTGGATGTCGTCGATGAGCAAGAGGTCCTGCGAGCGGTAGCGGCCCTGAAAGGCCTGCATCTTGTCGTCGCGAAGTGAGTTGATGAAGTCGTTGGTGAACTCTTCGCTGGATACGTAGCGGACCTTGATCCCTGGAAACAGGCGCTGCGCGTAATGGCCGATGGCGTGGAGCAGGTGGGTCTTACCCAGCCCGGAGTCGCCATAGACGAACAGGGGGTTGTACGCCTTGGCCGGCGCTTCGGCGACAGCGACAGCGGCCGCGTGGGTGAAGCGGTTGCTCGACCCGATGACGAACGTGTCGAACGTGTATTTCGGGTTGAGGCGAGCTTCGCGATCGCTCAGACGCGAAACCGGGCGATCCATGGGGTACGCATTCACCGGCGGCGTATTGGTGCGTTGGCCTACCGCCCAGTCGTCGAAGCGGATGTCGGACAGATCAGGCGGGTCGCCGTTGATGCGGTCGTTCGTTGCTTCTGCGGTGATCTCAAGCTGCTCGTCGGTGTGCTGGACGGTGACTGCCACCCGGATCTCACGGCCGAGCTCGGCGCTGAGCGCCTTCGCAATCAGCGGGCGTAGCCGGTTTTCCAGGTAGTCCTTCGCGAACTCGTTCGGAGCCGCGAGCAATGCGGTGTCCTCGACCAGACCTAGCGGTCGAGTCAAGCCAATCCACGCGCGGTGGTGCGGGCGGATGGTGTCGTCATCAAGGCGGCGGATGGCGCGTGTCCAGACGTCGCCGAGGTCGGTCGTGTCGTCCAAGAGCCGAATCCATCCCCCCACGTCAGCGTTTGCCTGCTGTCCTCCACAGAGAGTCTCATGCGCTGCGCCACGCCGCACACCAGCAGGGACCGGATCCGCGACACGCAAGCCGGTCAGTCCACAGAGTCGTCCACAGACTGTGTACGCACACCTCTGGCCGATCGAGATCCAGCACTGACTTCGTCCGAGCAGTCGTGCCGACCGGCGGCGAGCGGCACGGCTCGTGAACCTAACAGCGGCTCCGTAGGTCTCACAACTAATGCGGCGTGTCGTTGCGTAGGGCTACAGGCCGCGCACGGTAGGGTGTTTAGTTCGGCGGGTGGCTGGTTTGACCCGGGCCCTTGTGGATCCGTACCGTAGGTCGGTCCCCACGTTGTGGACGGATGCCGTGCACGCGCACCCCTTCCGCCTTGGCCAGGGGCAATTGCGACACTCGTAGCAGCGAGTTGCGCGCGCACTGATACTTCGTAGACGACAGCCCGAACAACCTTGATGGAGCCCGACCGTGAGCAAGCGGACCTACCAGCCGAACAACCGCCGACGTGCCAAGACGCACGGCTTCCGGTTGCGTATGCGTACTCGCGCCGGGCGCGCCATCCTCGCCGCTCGCCGGCGCAAGGGCCGCAACGCCCTGTCGGCCTGATCCCAGCCCGCAGTTGGATTCGTGGTTCCGCGGGCGAACCGAATGCGGCGGTCTGGTGACTTCACCTCCGTCGTCCGGCGTGGCGCACGCATCAGGCGCGGCGCACTCGTGGTGCACCTGCAGCGAGACCTGACCTCTGATTGCCCCGCGCAGGTCGGACTCGTCGTCGGCAGATCGGTCGGCGGCAGCGTCGTGCGTCATCGGGTTGCCCGCCGGCTGCGGGCACAGATGGCGGGTCGCCTTGATGCACTGCCGCCAGGCAGCGGCGTCGTGATTCGAGCGCTTCCTGAATCCTGCGCAGCCTCCTCGGCCCAGCTAGGCGCTGAGTTGGATTCGGCCTTGGCCAGAGTGTTGCGAGAGCCGGCTCGATGAGTGCCGTACCAGGCGCACCGTCTGTGCGCCGACGCGGGATCGGCGCACACGCTGCGTTGGGGCTGATTCGCGGCTGGCAGGTGTTCGTCAGTTCGTGGCGGGTTCCGTCGTGCCGGTTCACGCCCTCGTGTAGTGCCTACACAGCAGAGGCGATCGAGCGGTTCGGCCTGATCCGCGGCGGCTACCTCGGGGTGCGTCGGCTGATGCGCTGCCACCCGTGGCATCGTGGTGGGCACGACCCGGTGCCGTCGCTCGTTGCCGAATCGGCCGATTCATCACGCCCTGATCCCGTCCCTGTCCGGTCGCCCCGGACAGCCGCCTAGGAGACGCGTCCGTGCTCGACTTTTTATATACCGGTGTCTCGTGGGTGCTGCTGCGCTGGCATCAGCTGTTCACGGCGATCGGGCTGAACGAGAACGGCGGCCTGAACTGGGCACTGTCGATCGTCTTCCTCGTCATCACCGCGCGATTGCTGCTGTTCCGGTTCTTCGTCAAGCAGGTGAAGTACCAGCGGCACATGCAGTTGATGCAGCCGAAGATTCAGCAGTTGCGCGAGAAGTACAAGAACGATCGCGCCACCATGCAGCGCGAAATGATGAAGCTGCAGCAGGAGGAAGGCTTCAATCCGGTCGCCGGCTGCCTGCCGATGCTGCTGCAGATCCCGATCTTCATCTCGCTGTTCCATGTGCTGCGCCACCTGGCGAACTCGGTCAACATCCCGGTCGATTCCGGTAATCCAAAGCTGACGCTGTACACCTTCACTGCTGCCGAGACGCACAGTGCGGCGACTGCCAAGCTGTTCGGGGCGCCACTCGCGGCTTCGCTGCGCGACGGCGCGGCGAAGATTCACGAGCTCGGCGGCGACCTCGCAAGCACTCGAACAGTCACGCTGGTGCTCGTCCTGGTGAGCGCGGCGGCGACCTACTTCACCCAGATCCTGGTTCGGCGCGGGCAGCCCACGACGCCGGTCGGCACGGCGGCCACCGTGCAGAAGCTGATGCTGTACTTCATTCCGATCAGCGTGCTGTTCTCCGGGCTGATCTTCCCGCTGGGCGTGCTGCTGTACTGGTTCACCAGCAACGTGTGGACGCTGGGTCAGCAGTTCTACATCAATAAGTTCCACCCGCACACCGAGCCGGAGTCGGCTCCAGTGGGCGAGGTCGGCAAGACGCTTGCCCCCAAGCCCGGCCAGAAGCCGGTGCGGGATCGCCGGACAATCAATGTGACGCCTGCCGAGGTTGTCGACGACGACGTCCCTGCTGATGGGCAGGCGTCGCCGCCTGCGCCACGCACCAGCACGCCACGCCCAGGCGCGCGGCCCAATCGTGGTTCGAGCAGGCCCACCAGCAAGCGACCAAGCCAAGCCAAGAAGCGTCGTTAGCTGTCGACGCCGATGTTCGATTTCGAAAGGACCACCCGCCCGTGAGTGACACCGAAGTATCGCCGAACGAGCAAATGGTTGACGACGCTGCCGGCGATGGCGACCTGCTGGTACGTGAAGGAGACATTGCCGCGGACTACCTGGAGCGGCTGCTCGACATCATCGACTACGACGGTGACATCGACCTCGATGTTGAGAACGACCGGGCGATTGTGGCGATCGTAGGCAGCGATCTGCAGCCATTGGTAGGCCGCAATGGCGAAACGTTGGACGCGCTTCAAGAGCTAACCCGGCTCGCGGTGCAGCAACGCACCGGAGAACGTAGTCGCCTGATGCTGGACGTCAGTGGGCATCGGCAGGCGCGGCGGGCTGAGCTCAAAGCGCTGGCCGAGACGGTGGCGCGGGAGGTGCTCGATACCGGCGAGTCGGTACGCCTGGCGGCGATGAATCCGTTCGAGCGCAAGGTGGTGCATGACGCCATCGCCGGCGTCGACGGGGTGCGCAGCGAGTCCGAGGGCGAGGAGCCAGAGCGCCGCGTGGTCGTGCTCATCGAGCCGTGATGGCGACGCCGGGTGCGCCGGCTCCACCCGCCGCCCGGCGCATCTTCGGTGAACGACTGCATCTGGCCCTGCGATATGCCGACCTGTTGGCGACGGACGGCGTCGAGCGCGGGCTGCTCGGTCCACGTGAGGTGCCACGGTTGTGGGACCGGCATCTACTCAACTGTGCCGTGGTTGCCGAGTTGGTCCCGGCTGGCGCTCGGATCGTCGATGTCGGCAGTGGAGCAGGCCTACCTGGGATAGCCCTGGCCTGCTGTCGGCCTGACCTGCGAGTTGACCTGGTCGAGTCGCTCGACCGTCGGGTCACGTTCCTACGCGAGGCGGTCGCGGCTCTTGATCTTTCCGGCCAAGTGCGAGTCCTGCATGGTCGAGCGGAAGATCCAGCGATACTAACGTCGGTTGTAAATGCTCCGTGGGTGACGGCACGAGCGGTGGCGCCATTGGACCGGTTAGTGAGATGGTGCCTACCACTGCTGGAGCCAGGCGGAACACTTCTTGCGATAAAGGGCGCTCAGGCCGCATCTGAGATCCAGGCTCATATGGCGGCGATTCGTCGCTTGGGGGGTGACGAGGTGTCAGTCGCAATATGCGGCGAAGGCGTCGTCGATCCGGTAGTCAAGGTGGTGACCGTGCGGCGAGCGGTGAAGCGAGCGCGGAGTGTCAGAGGAAGCCGATGAGCAAACCAGTTACCGCCGCCGAAGCGACGGCGGATGCGGTTTCACGTGAAACACCGGGCGATCTGGTTTCACGTGAAACACCGATCGATACGCCGATTGCCCGTGAGGCGCTGCAAGCGGTGCATGTCATGAACGTCCGGCGCGAACAGTGGCCCCGACCTTCGGCGACTCGGGTCATCACCGTGGCGAACCAGAAGGGTGGCGTCGGTAAGACGACGACCACCGTCAACCTTGCGGCTGCGCTCGCGCTTCACGGCTTGCGAGTACTCGTCATCGACCTGGATCCGCAGGCCAACGCGAGCACCGCGCTCGGTGTTGAGCACCCCATCGGTACGCCGTCGGCCTACGACCTGCTGCTCGGTGACGAGTTGCTGTCCAACGTCGTCGCGCAGGTGGAAATCGCCGACACCTTGTTCTGTGTGCCGGCCACCATCGACCTGGCCGGCGCAGACCTGGAGCTCTCGTCCCAGGTCGCCCGTGAGTACCGATTGCAGCGCGCCCTCGACGCCTTTCTCAGCGTCAATCACGAGCTCGACTACATCTTCGTCGACTGCCCGCCGTCACTGGGTCTGCTGACACTCAATGCCCTTGTAGCTGCGCGCGAGGTGCTCATCCCGATCCAGTGCGAGTACTACGCGCTCGAAGGACTTGCTCAACTACTGAGCACCATCGAGATGGTGCAGTCCTATCTGAACACGACGCTGTCCGTAACGACGGTCCTGCTCACGATGTACGACAGCCGCACTCGTCTCGCCGACCAGGTAGCCGCTGATGTTCGTTCCCACTTCGGCCACCTGGTCATCGAATCGGTGATCCCTCGTAACGTACGAGTGTCCGAGGCGCCTGGCTTCGGCCAGACCGTCATGACCTACGACGCCGGATCGAGGGGCGCCGTCGGCTATCTGGAAGCGGCCCGCGAACTGGCCGAACGGGGCCGGTACACACCGAATGAGCCGATGCAATCAACCGATGAGGAGAGATCGTGAGCAAGACGCGTGTAGGCGGGTTAGGACGCGGACTTGGCGCGCTCATCCCCACGGCCCCGGCGCCGCCCGCCACCCAGAGCGGACTCGGAGCACCGTCAGATTCAGCCAACGCCAGGACATCGCTCCAGCAGAACGGCGCCGACCACTCCCCCATGACGGCACCGGCGGCCGCGAGCGAGGAAGCATTGCAAGGCGGCCCATTGCCGGTTCCGGGTGCCTCCTACGTCGAAGTCGAGGTCGCCTCGATCACGACGAATCCAAGGCAGCCCCGTCAGGTCTTCGATGAGGACTCCCTGGCTGAGCTCGCACACTCGATCCGCGAGTTCGGTGTCCTGCAGCCGGTCGTCGTTCGGCGCAGCGACGCGGGGTATGAGCTCGTCATGGGTGAGCGCCGGCTGCGTGCGGCCGTGGCCGCGGGCCTGGAGACGATTCCGACGATCGTCCGCGACACCGACGACGACGCAATGCTGCGCGACGCTTTGCTGGAGAACATTCATCGTGCGGCGCTTAACCCGCTGGAAGAGGCCGCTGCCTACCAGCAGTTGCTCAACGAGTTCAGCACAACACACGACGAGCTCGCTCAGCGGATCGGCCGCAGCCGGCCGCAGATAAGCAACACGATCCGACTGCTCAACCTGCCGGTTCCGGTGCAGCGACGAGTGGCAGCTGGCGTCCTTTCAGCCGGACACGCCCGCGCCTTGCTCGGCCTCGAGGAGGCCGACACACAGGAAGAACTCGCTGGGCGGATCGTGGCCGAGGGTCTTTCGGTCCGGGCGACCGAGGAGCTCGTCTCGATGTATCTGCACGGGATGGCACACAAGAAGCAGTCGCGCCGTCCGGCAACGCCGCGAATCGTTGCGCCAGGCGTGGCTGATCTCGCCGACAAGCTCTCCGACACACTCGACACGCGTGTGCGAGTAGACCTGGGTCGCCGCAAGGGCAAGATCACGGTCGAGTTCGCGTCCGTAGACGACCTGGAGCGAATCGTGGCGCTTATCGCGCCCAAGGTGGCGACAGTTCGCGGTCAGTCGGCCGGCCCGAACGAGTCGTAGGAGACGACGTCGGACAGCGGCCGGCGCCCACGTCGAAGTGACGGTGAGCGGTGGTTGGCCGCCCGGTACCCCAGGCTGATCGTCCCGATCGGGGCCAGCCGGCCGGGCACCTCGAATGCGACGCGCAATGCGCTCCAGTGCGCGGGCGGTACGCCGAAGAAGCAGCCGGACAGCCCCTGGTCGACTGCCCCGAGTAGGACGAGTAACGATGCCATGCCGGTGTCGATGTGCCAGTACGGCACCGGCCAACGCGACTCGTCGCGATCGCTCCAGCCTTTGTCGGCCTCGGCGTAGCGGTCGAGATAGGCCTGCTTGTCAGAAAAGGCAACAATCAGCACCGGTGCGGTACGCATACCCGTCAACCACCTGTCGGCCGGTGCCGTCACGTCCGTCGTGGCTGCCCAGTAGCGCTCTCGGCTCGCCGGTGCGGCGAGCACCAAAAAGTGCCATCCCTGGCTGAACCCGGCGGATGGCGCGTGCAATGCCAAGGCCAGCAATTCGTCGATGACCACGCGGCTGACTGGCCGCGCCGGGTCGTAGGCGCGCACCATTCGCCGCTTGCGTACGACATCGGCGAATTCCATGACGACATTCAAGCGCATGATCAGCGCCGCGCGGCCGTGAGGTCGCCTGCCGGGATATGCGGTATCTCGGCAGGCGCCTCGTGTGCGATCGTGTGCCCGTGGAATTGAGGCAGTCGCGCAAGCTGGAAAACGTCCTGTACGACATCCGGGGGCCGGTGCTGGAGGAGGCGAAGCGTCTCGAGGAAGAAGGCCGCCGGATCATCAAGCTGAACATCGGCAATCCGGCACCGTTCGGTTTCGAGGCTCCGGAAGAGGTCCTGGTCGACGTCATCCGGAACTTGCCGGTTTCGCAGGGATATTCAGATTCGCAAGGGCTCCTCTCCGGCCGAACCGCCGTGGTGCAGCACTACCAGGAGCGCGGCGTGCACGGCATGACGGTCGACGACGTCTGGCTCGGCAACGGCGTCAGCGAATTGATCACCATGTCGCTGCAGGCCATGCTCGACGACGGCGACGAGGTGCTCATACCCGCGCCCGACTATCCACTGTGGACAGCATCGACCGCTCTCGCCGGCGGTCGCGCGGTGCATTACCTGTGCGACGAGAGCAACGGCTGGCTGCCTGACCTTGATGACCTAGCCGCGAAGATTTCCCAGCGTACAAAGGCAATTGTCGTCATCAACCCGAACAACCCGACCGGTGCGGTATACCCGGCGGGGGTACTGGAGAGTATCGCCGAACTGGCCCGGCGGAACCAGTTGGTCGTCATGGCCGACGAGATCTACGACAAGGTCCTCTACGACGACGCCACGCACACGCCGTTCGCCGCGATCGCCCCCGACCTGTTCACCCTGACGTTCAACGGCCTGTCCAAGGCCTACCGGCTCGCCGGATTCCGGAGCGCGTGGCTCATGATCACCGGGCCGAAGCGGCCGGCATCGAGCTACATCGAAGGCATCACCATCCTCGCGAACATGCGACTGTGTGCGAATGTGCCTGCACAGCACGCAATTCAGACGGCGCTGGGCGGGCGGCAGAGTATCAACGACCTCGTGTTGCCCGGAGGGCGACTGCGCGAGCAACGCGACGCCGCGATTGCAGCGCTCAAGGAGATCCCCGGGGTCACCTGCGTGCAGCCGCGAGGTGCGCTCTACGTGTTCCCACGCCTCGATCTCGACCTGTATCCGATCCAGGACGACCAGGCATTCGTACTGGAACTGCTACGCGAGCAGCACGTCCTCGTCGTGCAGGGAAGCGGGTTCAACTGGCCGCGCCCTGATCATCTGCGCATAGTGACGCTCCCCCGGGCCGACGACCTGACCGAGGCGATCGGACGGATCGGCGCGTTCCTCGACACCTATCAGGGCCAGTAGCGCCATCCGCTGAGCGGGACCACTTCCGCTCATCCGCGGCATTCGTCCTGTCATTGGGCCGGAAATCGTCAGGTTCAGGCTCGCCGTGCTGCGAATACCGTCTTAGCATCGCGGGGTACACCGTCGCTTGGAGCGCTGCGTTGTCCCGTCGCCTGGTGAACATCACGCTCGACAATCTGATCGACCTGCCCAACCGCTGCCGATCATGTGTCTTCTGGGAACTCGACCCGGTAGCCGGTGAGCGCGCATGCGAGGCAGGTGGCACAGACCTGGAGAAGGAGGCCTGGGTCTCCGACACCCTGCTCGAATGGGGTAGCTGCGGCAAGATCGCCTACGTCGACGCGGCGCCTGCGGGCTACGTGTTGTTCGCACCACCGGCGTACGTGCCGCGCGCGGTCGCCTTCCCTACCTCGCCGGTCAGCGCCGACGCAGTCCTGCTGGTTACCGCCCGGGTGATGCCCGAATTCGCCGACGGCGGGCTCGGCCGGATGCTCGTCCAGGCCGTCGTTCGTGACATAGCCCGGCGAGGTCTCAAGGCCGTCGAAGCATTCGGTGAGATCGGGGCGGGCGTCGACGGCGACGACAAGGCTCGGCAAACCTGCCTGCTGCCGGCCGAATACCTGCTGGCCGTCGGGTTCAAGACCGTCCGCCCGCATCCGAAGTTCCCGCGGCTGCGCCTGGACGTGAAGTCGACCGTGTCGTGGAAGGAAGACGTCGAGTACGCGATCGAGCGGCTCTTCTCCCCGGTGCCGTCGACCGCCGCGTTGTCGCGAGGCTGATTGGCGCGCTCGCCTAGGACGCGATCGCGGGCAGGCGCATCACGCCGGTGGGCGGGTCTTCCGCCTTCGGCAGGTAGAGCCGTTGCACCGCGACGAGCAGACCCTCGGCAACGGTGTCGCGGAACGCCGGGTCGACCAGTCGTACCCGGTCGATCGGCGAGCTGAGATAGCCGACCTCGACGCGAACGGTCGGCATGGTGGTCAGCCGCAGCAAGGCCCAGGTCTTGGGGTGCACACGTCCGTCGAGCATGCCGGTGCGAGCGACGATCTCCCGCTGGGCCAGATCGGCGAGCCGCTCACCAATCGTCGAACTCGACTCACCGGCCCCGTAGTGATAGCTGGCGACGCCGTTGGCGAGCGGCGACGGTGCTGCGTCGACGTGCAAGGACAGCAGCATGTCGGCGCCGACTTGATTGGCGAAGTTGGCACGCTCCTCGTCGCTCGCCCCGTTGTACGGGCCGCGGGTCAGCCAGGTGGTGACCCCGAGCGCGGTCAACCGGCCCTCTAGACGGGTCGCGAGGTCCCAGGCGAGGTCTGCCTCGCAGATACCGTCGGCCTCGACGCCCCGGTCGTCGCCACCGTGACCGGGATCGAGCACCAGACGCTTGCCGAGCAGACTCGGACCCGCCTCGACGACGCGCATCTGCTCACGAAGCAGTTGCGGCCGACCGCCGATGACGCGGCGACCGAGCTGGCGCAGGGCACGCAGCGTCGCCGGACCGCAGATGCCGTCCGGGACCAGTCCGTAGTCGCGCTGGAAGGTACGCAGGGACGCCTCGCTGCGTCGTCCGAAGACGCCGTCTGGTCGGCCGAGGTCGTAGCCCATCTCCAGCAACTGTTGCTGCAGCGACGCGACGTCATCGCCGGCGAGCAGGTTCGTGGCGTTGTGGCTGAGCACCCGATCACCGAGGCGCCAGCGGGCACCGGCCAGTGCGGCATACGTCTCGATGCCGACAACGCCGTCGACGGACAGGCCGCGCCGCTGCTGGAAATGGCGAACGGCAAGCTCGGTGTCGGCGTCGAACACCGATTGGGTTGCTGGGTCGATATTGGCGACAAGGCCGAGTCCGGCGAGAACGCGCCGCACTTCGGCGACCGCGTCACCCGCAGCGCCGCGGCGGAGTGGCTGCATCGGAACGAGAAACCTCACGGAGCTATCGGGGAAGGGCACTGTCTTGGACAGCGGGCCGTCAGTCATTGTGCCCCAGCCTTGCTCGGATACCGAACGGGGCATAAAGTCCGCGAGTCCACCCGCCTAAAATACGACAAAGACAGCCATAGTTGGCTGCCTTTGTCGTATAAGGGATCAATCGGGCTCCAGCGCGAAAGCCGCATATGCGCTGGAGCTAGGTGTTACGGGATGTAGTCGGCAAGCTCCTTGAGAATGGCTGCCTTCGGGCGCGCGCCGACGATCGACTTGACGATCTGACCCTTGTCGAAGACCGACATGGTCGGGATGGACAGGATCTGGTAGTCACGGGCAATCGCCGGGTTCTCGTCGATGTTCACCTTGGCAACGGTGATCTTGCCGGCGTACTCACCGGCGATCTCGTCGAGCACTGGGGCGACCATCTTGCACGGCCCGCACCACTCTGCCCAGAAGTCGACGAGCACCGGCCCGTCAGCGCCGAGCACGTCGGCTGCGAAGGTGGCATCGGTAACGGTCTTCGTGTTTTGCCCCATGTCGTTCTCCTGTTTGTCGGCTGGTTCTGATGAAACAGTGTCGATGAGACAGCCATTCCCCGCAGGTCAGGCGGACGCCCCGGCTGCGACGCTGCTGCCACTGTCGGATGCGTCAGCACGGCTGGCCAGGTAGCGCTCCGCGTCCAAGGCGGCCTGGCATCCGGTGCCGGCGGCGGTAACGGCCTGCCGGTAGACGTGGTCGACGACGTCGCCCGCCGCGAACACGCCTTCGATGTTGGTCTTTGTCGTGCCGGACTGGGTCAGGATGTAGCCCTCCGGGTCGAGGTCGATCTGGCCCTTGACCAGTTCGCTACGCGGCTCGTGCCCTATCGCGATGAACAGGCCCTGGACGGGCAGATCGCGCTGCTCGCCGGTGGATGTGTCGCGCAGCCGAATCCCGTCGACGGTGCCCTCGCCGCTGATGTCGGTGACTTCGGAGTTCCACGCCCAGTTGATCTTGTCGTTGCCGAATGCACGGTCGGCCATGATGCGACTGGCCCGAAGCGCGTCACGTCGGTGCACGACAGTGACTGACTTCGCGAAACGGGTGAGGAAGGTGGCCTCCTCCATAGCGGTATCGCCGCCTCCGACGACAGCAATGTCCTTGTCGCGGAAGAAGAAACCGTCGCAGGTGGCGCACCACGACACACCGTGCCCGGACAGCTCGTCTTCGCGCGTAACGCCCAGCTTCCGGTATGCCGAGCCCATCGCGAGGATCACCGTGTCGGCGCTGAATTCGGCGTCGTGCGTGCGGACCTTCTTGACTGGGCCGGCCAGATCGACCGACACGACGTCGTCGCTCACGATCTCGGCGCCGAAGCGTTCCGCCTGGCCCCGCATGTGCATCATCAGCTCGGGGCCCATGATCCCGTCCGGGAAGCCCGGGTAGTTCTCGACGTCCGTGGTGGTCATCAGCGCGCCGCCGAATTGCGAACCTTCGAACAGCAGCGGCGCGAGATCAGCGCGAGCGGTATAGAGCGCAGCCGTATATCCCGCCGGGCCCGACCCGACGATGATGACGTTGCGGTGCTGGGAATTGCTCACTATTTGCCTCGATCCCTGGTGCCTACATGCCGCGCAACGATCCTAAGTGCGCCGAGATTCCCGAGCGGGTTAGCGGTGCGGCGCAGGTCAATGGCGTGCGGCCGTGAGAATCTCACGCACCTCGGGTATGCGCATCCGCCACGCCACCGGGATGAGCACGAGCACCCCGACGATCGAACCACCAATGACGCCGAAGAGCGCGCCGGTGCGCCCGTGCCCGAACAGGCTCGTGCCCCACACCACCATGCCCAGCGCAGCGGCGCCCCCGAACGCCGACGCGACGCTGATCTGGGCGATGGTTCGCATCACCCTGCTGAAGCCGAGATTGCCCATCCGCTGAGTCAGCATGAGATGTCCGAGCACGGCGCCGACGACGTAGGACGCCGACGTCGACACGTTCAGCGCTTCGATGACATGGTCGCCGTGCAGTGTTTCGGCCGCGATCAGCACGAGCGTCACCTTCGTGGCGACCATGCAGATGTTGATGATCGTGGGCGTGCGCGCGTCACGCATCGCGTAGAACACCCGCATCTGCAGCATGACCAGCGCGAACGGCAACAGGCCGAACGCCGACAGCGCCAGCGTCGTGCCGATGAGCCGCGCATCATGCACGTTCGTGCGTCCAACAAAGATCGCCATGGCGAACGACGGGCCGAGCACCATCAGGCCGACGGTCACCGGGATCAGCGCCACAGCCGACAGGCGCGAACCCACCGACAGGTGCTCGATCACGGCCTCCTGGTCACCGCGTGCGGCGGCGCGCGACATGCGCGGCATGAGCGCGGTGAGCAGCGAGACGCCGAGGATGCCGTACGGCACCTGGAACAACAGGTCGGCGTAGGTGAAGTTGGTGACGCCGCCCGGGTGGTTGAAGCCGACCTTGACGATGAAGCTGACGCCGATCTGGCTTGCGATGACGTAGCCGATGACCCAGCCGGTCAACGATCCGGCCTCGCGCATACCGCTTTCGTCGTGCGCCTCGGCGTGGAACCGCCAGCGCCAGCGGAAACCCGAGCGTCGAAGAAACGGAATGAGGACAAAGGCTTGCGCCGCGATGCCCAGCGTGGTGCCGACGCCGAGCACCAGGATCTGCGTCGTGGTCATGTTCGCCGGGATGAGCGTCTTGGGGCCGGGCAGCATGGCGAAGACGCCCAGAGTCGCGATGGTGATGACGTTGTTGAGCACCGGCGCCCAGGCACCCGGGCCGTAGACGCCGCGGATGTTCAGCACCGCGGTGAACATCGCACCCAGGCCGTAGAAGAAGATCTCGGGCAGGAGCAGCGTCGCGAACGTGCTGGTCAGGTCGCGTTCGCTGGAATTGTTGACGAACAGCGCGGCGAGCAGCGGTGCGGCCGCCACGGCAATGAGCGTGGCGGTGCCGAGCGCGACCGTGGCGATCGAGAGCAACCGCTGGGTGTAGGCCTCGCCCCTGTCCCGGTCGTGTTGCTCGGCGTGGACGAGCAACGGGATCAGCACACTCGACAGCACCCCGCCGAGCATCAGCTCGTAGACCATGTTCGGGAAGCTGTTCGCGCCGTTGTACGCGTCGCCGACCAACCCCGTGCCGAGCGCCGCGGCGAGCACGACGGTACGCAGGAAGCCGGTGACGCGGCTGGCGATGCTCGCAATGGCCATCGTCCGGCTCGACGCGAGCAGGCTGCCCTCACGGCGCGCACCGTCTTCGGCGGCTGCGGGCCCGGCGACGGTCGTCTTCGCCGGGGCTTCCGGTCGGTAGCGCCGCCGGCCGCCGTAGGTGACCGACCCCCACTGCTCTTCGGCGTGCGCCCACTCCTCGTCGGACACCCGCTGCCACGCCGGCATCAGGACGCCGGTCATCGGGTTGTCTTCGGTGAAGGTGCGCGGCTCGACGGTGATCAACCGGCGGCCGTGCATCGAAGGCGTACTCCACCCGTCGCCGGGCTTGGGGGGCGCAGGGTCGCTCACGCGCCGACCCCCGCCGGCTCCGGCCGGGGCGACTCGTCGATGGTCGGCCCCTGCGGCCGCGACCGGATGCGGCGCACGACCCGGAATCCCAGTGCCAGAACGAGGACGCCGCACGCCACGGCGGTGATGATCACACCCACCGCGCCGAGTGCAGTGCAGTGGATATTCAGCCGCACCGATCGCCCGAGCGTCAGCCCGTCCGGTGCCTGCAGCGAGGCGTCGACCTGGAAACGGCCGGTGCGCTGGACGTGCGCCTGGATCTTCAACGAACTACGCGCGCCGCTCGGGATGCGCTGTACCCGGACGTTGTCGGTGCTGAAGCCCGACAAGCCATTGACGGTGGTGATCGCTATTCGCACGTTGACCTCGACGGGCAGCGTGTTGACGACGGTGACGAACAGCGGCGAATCATTCGAGGCGAGGGTGTAGGTGCCGTTGGACGGGCGGACGATGTACACGCCGGACTGCCACTTATCAATCTGACGCGTGAGCGCCGCTGAGAAGGACAGGGCGCGCGGCCGGTTGAAGCGCCACGCGGAGGACTCGGTGCGCTGGATGGCAGCCGGCAGGCCACCGAGAAGCGTCGTCGCGTCGTTGGTGGTCAGCGCGCTGCTGAACGAACGCACGAATTCCGACGCGTCAGCTGCAGCGGCGATCACCGGTGGCGCGACTTCGGCGTTGGCGTTCGGCTCGACGAGCGAACCGTGGTCGACGGGGTGCACAGTGGCCGCCGCCTGGCCGAGCGTCAGCGAGGTCGACCAACTGGCGTCGGCCGTGCCGAGAATTGCCCGGGCGGCGAGTTCCGGCGACGGGTCGACGTACCGCGCGGCCGTGATCACCACGTAGTGCGGGCGATCGGACTGCTCCACGGCACGGATCGCCAGGTCGGAGACGAGTTGTGGCAGCGTCTGCGCGCTCGCCTTGTCGAAGGTCAGGATCGGGGCGGCGAGCTTCTGCAGCAGCCGGTCGGTGACGGCCGCGACGGAGCCGGGGCCCCCGTACTGCGCCGGGATCGGCGCGAGGGCGTCTGGGCGCGGCGTCTCGGAGTTGGCGCCCGGCAGCGTGGCGTCGTTGAGCACGACCTCGGACGTTCCGCGGCTGAGCAGTTGGCGCAATGCCGCGGAGGTGATCGTCTCGCCGGCCGGCCAGGCGATGCTGCTACCGGCCGGCTCTCCGAGCGCGCCCTGGACCCGCTTGACCTGGTCCGGTCCGAAATTGTTGGACCAGGACAGTCCCGCTCGAGTGACTGCGTCGATGTCCGGGTCGGCGTAGGGCGTGAGGCTTACCTCTGTCGACGCGACGACCGAATGCAGCCGGGCCAGCCAGGATCGGGCCGCCTCGGTGCCCGTGCCGTCGGAGATCCTTCCGGCCTGCTCGACCTTGTAGTGACTGCTCATCACGGCAAGTTCGTCGATCAGTTCGGGATCGATCACCAGGGTCAGGTGCACCCTCGGGGCGACCAGTTCGACCACGGAGAGCGCGCGGTCCAGGCGACCGCCGGGGCGCACCGACTGGGCGAGCCCGTCGTCGACGAACGTGGGGCCGTTGACCAGGCGATGCGGGCGGTCGATGAGCGGCCAGATCCAGCTCACCTGCACCGGTTTGGGAATGTCGCGAAACGAGGGCAGGAACGTCTGCCCGAAACCCACCTGGCTCGTCTCGCCGCCCGGTTCCGTCGCGGCGATCGCTGTGAAGTTGATCGGGTAGACCGCACCGCCGCTGCTCTGGCAAAGGCAGATGCCCTTGCCGTCGTTCTGCTCGCTGGTCGTGGTCTGGTACTTGACGCGCACGGTGTCGTGCGCCCCGATGGGTGCCGCGATATTGATCGGCGGCAGTTGGGACAGCGCGTGCGGGTCGCTGCTCGCCGCGGGGTGAGCGATCAACTGCTCGAGGGGTGCCTGGTCGATGAGTGGCACGTCGCGGTCGACGTCGATGGTGACGTTGTAGAGCGGCGAGGAGGTCTTGTTCGTCACCGACAAGATGATGGTCAGCTTGCTGGGCGTGGTCGTGTACGCGGGAGTGTTCGGCGCCATGTCGATGACCGACACCGCGACGCTCTGACCGGACGGCGGTTGCGCCTTCGCTGTTGCGTTGGGCAGACCGAAGAGCATGACGCCAGTCAGCAGGGTGGCCGTCATGACCGCCCTGGGCGCCCAGCGAGCCAGGGTGTGTATCTCGAACCTCACGCGCTCTCCGCGAGCAGCCGTCCCGCCGCGTCGACCAGACCCCGCTCATCCGGGTAGGCCAGCTGCTCGGTGATCTCAGGAAGTGGCACCCACGCGACTTCGGCGACCTCCACGTCGGCGTCGGACAGTTCGCCGCCGACGGCCCGCATGAGGAAATGATGCACCGTTTTGTGGACCCGGCGCCCCTCCGCAATGAACCAGAAGTCGATCGTCCCGAGCCCGGCGAGGATCTCACCGCTTATGCCGGTTTCCTCACGAACCTCACGGATCGCCGCCTGTTCGGGGGTCTCGCCCTCTTCGACGTGTCCCTTCGGCAATGACCAGAGAAGTCGGCCCCGTCGGTCGACGCGCCCGATCAGCGCACCGAGGGGTACATCACCGTCGAGATCGACGACCAGGCCGCCCGCGCTGGTCTCGTCGACCCGCTTCAATCTCGGCCGAGCGCGACGTGCCGCCTTCGCCGCCTTGGCGGACGAGCCAGCCTGGCCCGAGCGCCGTGGCGACGGCGAATCGGGGGCTCGGGGCATGGCCCGATGGTAGCCGCAGGCCGGTAGCCTGGCCGTCCGTGACAGCCCTCGTCGGCGGCCGATTTGCCGTGGTTCGGCCGCTCCCCCTTCCCGTACCGTCTATGGCAGTCCGATGACGCCAGCGCGCGACCCCGCAGACCTGATCGCAGTGCCCGCTGAGGCAGCACGGCTCGGTGCCGCATTCGCGGCGGCCGGCCACGAGTTGCATCTCGTCGGCGGCACCGTCCGCGACGCGCTGATGGGCCGACCGGACGCCGACCTCGATTTCACAACTGATGCTCATCCGGACGAGGTGCTCACGATCGCCGCGCCGCTCACGTCGGCGACCTGGACGACCGGCATTGAGTTCGGCACCGTGGGTCTGCAGATCGGCAGCCGGCAATGCGAGGTCACCACATTCCGGGCTGACCGCTATGACCGGATCAGCCGCAATCCCGCCGTCGTCTACGGCCGGTCCCTGGTCGACGATCTGCGCCGCCGCGACTTCACCATGAACGCGATGGCGCTGTCGGTCACCGGCGAGCGCGTCTTCGCCGACCCGTTCGGCGGGCTCGGTGACCTGGCGCGCGGGGTGCTGCGTACGCCCGGCACGCCCGAAGAGTCCTTCGCCGACGACCCGTTGCGGATGTTGCGGGCGGCGCGGTTCGTCTCGACGATCGGGGTCACGCCCGCGCCCGAGGTGCAGAAAGCGATGTCCGCGATGGCGGGCGAGCTGGCCCGGGTTACGGCCGAACGCGTACAGGCCGAGCTGTCCAAGCTGATGCTCGGCACCGCGCCGCGCGTCGGCCTGGAACTGCTCGTCGAGACCGGGTTGGCCGACGTGGTGCTGCCCGAACTGCCGGCACTGCGCATGGCCGCCGACGAGCACGGCCAGCACAAGGACGTCTACGCGCACACGCTGCAGGTGCTCGACCAGGCGATCGACCTTGAAAGGGCTCCTGACTTAGTCCTGCGGTGGGCGGCGTTGCTGCACGACATCGGCAAGCCGGCCACCCGGCGATTCGAGCCGGACGGCCGGGTCACCTTTCACCACCACGAGGCCGTCGGCGCGCGCATGGCGCGGGCGCGGCTGAAGGAGCTGCGGTACGCGAAGGACGTCGTCGACGACGTGGGGCAGTTGGTATTCCTGCACCTGCGCTTCTACGGCTACGGGCGCGGCGAGTGGACCGACTCGGCCGTGCGCCGCTATGTCGTCGATGCCGGCCCGCTGCTCGATCGGCTGCACAAGCTGGTCCGGTCGGACTGCACCACCCGCAACCTGCGCAAGGCGGCCGCGCTCGCGTCGGCGTACGACGCGCTGGAGGAGCGCATCGCGCAGTTGCGCGATCAGGAGGAACTTGACGCGATCCGCCCGGACCTCGACGGCAACGAGATCATGGCGATCCTGGGCGTTCCGCCCGGTCCGATGGTGGGGCGGGCGTACAAGCACCTGCTCGCCCTGCGCATGGAACACGGACCGCTGGGCCGCGACCGTGCGGTGGCGGAGTTGCAGGCCTGGGCCGCGGCCCAGTAGCCCACGATCGTGCAACCGTCGGCGTCGTGGGAACGCCAGGAGTTGCACGATCGGATCAGGAACGCAGGTGCGCCCACGATTCGGGCGTACTGAGCAGGAACTCGCCGAGCGTCATCGGCCGTACGCCGGTGAGCGCCTCGATCGTGTGACTGGTGACGCCGACCTCGCCGGTGGCGATCGCGAGATACGAGCCGATCCAGCCCTCGATCTGCCAGTCGGCGGCGCCGGCCCGTGAGGCGCGCGCCTCGTCCACGGACTCCGCGTGATAGGTGATGTCGCGGCCCGTGACCGCGCTGAGCATCCGGGCCGTCTCGTGCAGGTCGATCGCGACCGGGCCGGACACGTCGTAGATCGCGCCGGCGTGTGCGTCGTCGAGTAGCGCCGCGACAGCCAGGCGCGCGACGTCGGCCCGCGCCACCCAGGCGACCGTGCCGTTGCCGGCCGGGCCGCGCAGTACGCCGTCCGCGCCGACCAGGAGCGGGGCGAAGTCGGCGTAGATGCTGTCGCGCAGCGCGGTCAGGGACAGCCCGGCGTCGACGATCGCCCGCTCGGTGTGCGCATGGTCTCTGGCATAGGAGAAGGTCGCTCCGGGCGCGGCGCCCATGAAGGAGGTGTAGACGACTCTGCGGACGCCCGCCTCGGCAGCGGCCTGCACGACTCCCCGGTGCAGGTCGAGGCGGTCCGGTGCCTCGCGCCCCGAGACGAAGAAGAGCGTCGCGGCGCCGTCGAACGCGGCACGCATCGCGGTCAGGTCGGCGTAGTCGGCGATGGCCACCTCGGCGCCGTCGAGCAGCGGTGTTCGGGCCGGGTTGCGGGTGATCACGCGTTGGCGCACTCCGCGCGCCGCGAGGTCGCGCGCCACCAGTCCGCCGACCCAGCCACTCGCCCCGGTCACTGCGATGAGTCCGTTCATGAGCCAGTCATACCGCCGAGTGGGCCGCTTCGGGTGTGACAACCGGCGCGGGCAGGCGGCCGGCGACCCGCAGATACGTCAGCCCGGTCAGCGCGTAGACCACGCCGAGCACGATGACCGAGACCGGCGAGTAGCCGCTGTCCGGTAGGAGCACCGCGGTAGCGATGGCTGCACTGACGAACGTGATGTTGAACAGCGTGTCGTAGAGCGAGAACACCCGGCCGCGGTAGTCGTCGTCGACCGTCTGCTGGATCAGGGTGTCGACGCAGATCTTGACGCCCTGTGCGACGAAGCCGAGCACGAACGCGGCGAGCAGCAGCAGCGGCATGGTGTACGGCAGGCCGAGGCCGATCTCGGCGACAGCCGCGACCCCGAGCAGCAACGCCGGCCAGCGGACGAACCCGAGGTGCCGGGAAGCCATCGGCGTCACCACGGCGGCGAGGCCCGAGCCGATCGCCACCATTGCGATCGCCTGGCCGAGGCCGGCCAGTCCGGCTCGAAACACGCCATCGTCGTGGAAGTAGTTGCGGTACAGCAGCAGCGTGCAGACCGTGCTGACGCCGTAGCAGAAACGATGCGCGCCGATCATGAGCAGCGCGTAGAACGCGGGCTTGCGCGCGATGATGTGCCGGCCGCCGGCGACCAGGCCGCGGGCGACGGCGCCGATCGTCTCGCGATTGGTGCGCTCGACGTCGTCCGGCCCCAGGGCCTGACGCGCGAAACGGTGCGCGACGTACGCCGCCGCCAGGTAGGGCACAGCTGCTCCGACGGCGATTGCGGCATATGCGGCGTCGGTGTCGCCGATGAAGGCGCGCACGCCGATCGCAAAGGTGCCGCCAAGGGTCGTCGCGATGGCCCCGCTCGTCGTGGACAGCGCATTGGCGGTAACGAGCTCACGTGGATCGACGACGTGGGGCAGGCCCGCCGATAGCGCGGACAGGATGAAGCGGTTGACGGATATGACGACCAGAGCGCTGGCATAGAAGGGCTCACCGTGCAGGCCGCCGCCGATCTCTGCAGCAACCGCAGCCACACCGAGGGCGCGCAGGACGTTCGAGATGACGAGGGCGCGCTGCCGCCACCACCGATCGAGCAGGACTCCGGCAAATGGGCCGACCAGGGAGTACGGGAGCAGCACCACCGCAAAGCCCGCCGCAACGTCCGCGGCATGCGCCTGCCGCTCCGGATTGAAGAGCACGGCGCCGGCCAGCGAGGCCTGGAACACGCCGTCACCGAACTGCCCGAGCAACCGAACCGAGTACAGCCGACGGAAGTCCGGGCGCCGGAGCGATGCCCGAAGGTGTCCGTTGGCGCGCACTCTTTGACCGTAGTGGTAGGAGGGCGAGGTACGGCGCGCGTCGCGTGCGCATACCGGGCAAGATGTCACCGTGCCCGCAGAGCAGTCGACACCCTGCGCCTGGACCGGTCATGTGCCTGCGTCCGGACGTCTGCTGGTAGCCAGCCCGTTGCTCAACGAGCCGACGTTCGCGCGGTCGGTCGTGTACGTGCTCGAGCATGACGGCGGGGGCACGGTTGGCGTGGTGCTCAACCGGCCCAGCCAGACGGCGGTGGGCGAGGTGCTGCCTGATTGGCGGCACGCGGTCAGCGAGCCGAGCGTCGTGTTCAGCGGTGGCCCGGTCATGCCCGACGGCGCGCTGTGCCTGGCCGAGTTGACCGGCCGGCACAGCGAAAACGGCCCGGGTGTGCGGCGTATCGCGGCCGGGCTCGCCACCGTCGATCTTGATGGCGACATTGCGTTGATCACCGGTATGACGACTCGGCTGCGCGTGTTCGCCGGCCATTCCGGGTGGGCGCCGGGCCAGCTCGCGGACGAGATGGCGGCCGGCTCGTGGTACGTCGTCGATGGCCGGGCCGACGACGCATTCACCTTCGACCCGCGCCAGCTGTGGAGTCGGGTGCTTCGCCGTCAGCCGCCTCCGCTGACCATGCTCTCGACGTACCCGCCCGAGCTCGGCCTGAACTGAGCGCTGGGCGTCTCAGCTCTGCGCGTCGCCGCCGCGCAACGACGGGAGGTTGACCACGATCGCTTCCTGGGTGCTGCGGGCGACCACCACAACCGCCTCGGCATCCGGGTCGTTGTTCTCCTCGCGGTGCGGCACCCACGGCGGGACGAACACGTAGTCGCCGGGTTGTGCCTTGATCCGACGCTCCTCGTCGCCGTCCAGGAAGACGAACTCGGGCGTGCCGCTGACCACGAAGATCGCGGTCTCGGCCTCGCCGTGGTGGTGATCGGCCGAGCGCAGTCCCGGTTCGACGTGTGCCTGGCCCATCCACAGCTTTTCCGAGCCGACCTGCTTGTTGCTGATGGCGGCGAAGCGCCGCATGCCGGTCGACTGGGCGGTCTCCGAGTCGAGTTCGCTCGCCGGGATGTGCCGCAGTGCAGGGTGAAAGGCGTCAGTCATGGTTCTCCTTCCGGTCCGTCCGGCCCCCTGAATCTGTTGAGTGGTGCGTTAGACGTCGAGTGGTGCGTTATAACTCACCACTCAAGCCACAACGCACCACTCAACGACAGTCGGGATCGCCGATCTGGCTAGCGGTCGACCTCGCCGCGGATGAACTTCTCCACCGCGTCGCGCGCCTCGTCGTCGAAGTACTGCACCGGCGGGGACTTCATGAAGTAGCTCGATGCCGACAGGATCGGGCCGCCGATACCGCGGTCCTTGGCGATCTTCGCGGCGCGTAGCGCGTCGATGATGATGCCGGCCGAGTTGGGTGAGTCCCACACTTCGAGCTTGTACTCGAGGCTCAGCGGCACGTCGCCGAATGCGGTGCCCTCGAGCCGGACGTAGGCCCACTTGCGGTCGTCGAGCCACGGCACGTAGTCGGACGGGCCGATGTGCACGTTGCGCTTGCCGAGATCGCGGTGCGGGATCTGCGACGTGACGGACTGGGTCTTGCTGATCTTCTTCGACTCAAGACGGTCGCGCTCGAGCATGTTCATGAAGTCCATGTTGCCGCCGACATTGAGTTGCATGGTGCGCTGCAACTCGACGCCGCGGTCCTCGAACAGCTTGGCCAGCACGCGGTGGGTGATGGTGGCGCCCACCTGCGACTTGATGTCGTCGCCGACGATGGGAACGCCTGCGTCTTCGAACTTCTTCGCCCATTCGGGCGTGCCGGCAATGAACACCGGGAGCGCATTCACGAAGGCCACGCCGGCGTCGATGGCGCACTGGGCGTAGAACTTGGCGGCGTCCTCGGACCCGACCGGCAGGTAGCAGATCAGTACGTCGACCTCGGCGGCGCGCAAGGCGGCCACTACGTCGACCGGCTCCTCGTCGGATTCCTCAATGGTCTCCACGTAGTACTTGCCGAGCCCGTCGAGGGTGTGCCCGCGCTGCACGCTGACGCTGAGCGGCGGGACGTCGCAGATCTTGATCGTGTTGTTCTCGCTGGCCAGGATGGCCTCGGAGAGATCGCGGCCGACCTTCTTGGCGTCCACGTCGAACGCGGCGACGAACTCGATGTCGCTGACGTGGTAGGGGCCGAACTCGACGTGCATCAGGCCGGGCACCTTATGGGCCGGGTCGGCGTCGCGGTAGTAGTGGACGCCCTGCACCAGTGATGCCGCGCAGTTGCCTACGCCAACGATGCCGACTCGAATCTTGCCCATCGAGGCCTCCTGTCTTGTGGATGAGTGGTTAGGACTTCTCTTGTTCGATCAGTTCGGTCAGCCACCGCACTTCGCGGTCGACCGACTCGAGACCGTGTTCCTGTAGCTGGAGCGTGTATCGGTCGAGCCGCTCGCGGGTGCGTGCCAGCGAACTGCGCATGCCGTCACGTCGCTCTTCGACCCGGCGTCGTCGTCCCTCGAGGATCTGCAGCCGGATCTCGGAGCGGGTCTGCGCGAAGAACGCAAGCCGTGCTCCGAATCCCTCGTCGTCGAAGGCCTCGGGACCTACGCCGGCGAGCAGTTCGGCGAAATGCTCCTTGCCGTCGGCGGTCAAGCGGTACACCCGCTTACCCCGCCGCGACCTGGTTGCCGGCCCGGTTACCGATTCAGGTGCTTCCTCGGTGATCCACCCGGCTTCGGAGAGCCGCCGAAGCGTCGGGTAGAGCGAACCGTAGGAGAACGCCCGAAACGCGCCGAGAAGATTGGCCAATCGTTTGCGGAGTTCATATCCGTGCATCGGGCTTTCGTTCAGCAGCCCGAGCACGGCAATCTCGAGCACCCCGCACCGTCCCTATCTCGACCCGATGTATCAGCACGATACATCACTGCGAGAGGTGCGTGTCAACTGAACGCAACTGATTTCCGGTTCGTCTGGATAGGTGCCAGGGCCTGACTCGCGTGGTGCGCGGATCAGGCCGAATGCCTCGTCGATTTATGGAGGCCGCAAGATGCGTGCAGCCACCCGCCGCAGTGCCCTGATCGTCGCAGTCGCCGCCGTCGTCCTGTTCGGGACAGCGCTCGCTGCGGCCGCCGCCTCTCGCCATTTCGGCTATCACAAGGTGCGCGAAGGATTGCCGAAGGGCTTGGCCCACTTCACCGTGACGAGCACGGACCTGCGAGCCGGCAAGCCCATCCCGCAGCAGCCGTTCTGGGGTTGCGACGGCACCACGGAGTCGCCGCAGTTGTCCTGGTACGGCGCGCCCAGCGCGACGCGGAGCTACGTCATCACGATGTTCGACAGCGACGCTCCGACCGGTAGCGGATTCTGGCACTGGGTCGCGTGGGATCTGCCCGGCAGCACGACCTCGCTACCGACCGGCGCCGCGCTGCCCGCAGGTGCGGTCAACGGCGCGAACGACGGCGGCGGGTTCGGCTACACCGGCCCGTGCCCACCGGCCGGAGACGTCACCCACCATTACCACATCACCGTCGTGGCGCTGGACGTGCCGAGCCTCGGGCTCGCCGCAACAACGCACGCTGCGGCCGTCGGGTTCAACGTCGGGCAGCACGCGCTCGCCGCCGCGACGTTCGTCGCCACCGCGCGGCAGTGACGCGACTCAGCCGGTGACGATCGCCTGCAGGTAGCCGTCGTAGCCTTTAGCACCCACGGTCTGGATGACCGTGGCGCTGACCCGGGGCTCGGCGGCCACCGCGCTGACCAGGCGCCGCACGCCCTGCACGGCCGCGTCGGGGCTGGCTGCGTCGATCACCTTGCCGTCGCGGACGACGTTGTCGACGATGATCACGCTGCCGGGATGGGACAGCTTTACCGCCCAGGCGAAGTAGTCGGCGTTGCTCGGCTTGTCGGCGTCGATGAAGATCAGATCGAAGGGTCCGTCGAGTTTCGGCAACGCCTGCAATGCCGGGCCGACGATCACCTCAGCGATTGCGTCGAGGCCCGCGTTCGCGAGATTGCCCCGTGCGACCTCGGCATGATGCGGATCGACTTCGAGCGTCACCAGCCGGCCGTCGGCGGGCAGCGCGCGAGCCAGCCAGATCGTGCTGTACCCGCCGAGCGTGCCGACCTCCAGAATTGAGCGGGCCCCTTGGGCGAGCGCGAGCAGATGCAGTTGCTTGCCCTGGGCGGCCGACACGCTGATCGCCGGCAGGCCGCCGGCGGCACTAGCCCGCTGGGCTTGGTCGAGTGCTGCATCCGGCGGCGTGAGTGCCTCGGTGAAATAGTCGTCGACAGCGGTCCATCCTGCTTGCGTCATTCGCATTCCCCTGATTTCGAAGGTGTCACAGCGTCGGAAACAGATGCTCTGGCGGCCGGTTGTCGACGGTGATTCCCGCCAGTGCGTAGACGCCCGCCGCTCCGCCCCACAGCAACGACGTAAGGTACTCGGTCAGATCTGCTCGGGTCATCTGGTCGGGATGCTCGATCCACCAGTCGGCCGCGGCGCGGATGAATCCGACGATGGCCACGCCGCCCGGAGTTGCCCCGCTCGGGTTGCGGCCGGCGGCGGCGAGGTAGTCAGCCAGGCGCTGGGTGATGATCGCGCCGATGCCGGCCACGTACTCACGCATCAGCCCGGCGGTGTCGGACTGATGGCTCACCACGAACCGGTACAACTCGGGGTCGTCGTCCAGCATGGCGAGGAACGCGTCGATGCCCGCTGCGATGGTGTCGCGGGGATCGGTGACGGACTCGAGTGCGGCCACCAGCCGCTCGAGCAGGTCGGCGGCAGCTCGTCCCACGACGGCGCGGTGCAGGTCGGCCTTGTCGGTGAAGTAACGGTAGATGACGGGCTTGCTGGTGTGTGCGACGGCGGCGATCTGGTCCATGCCGACACCTGCGCCGTATTCGCGGATCGCACTGATCGCCGACTCGATCAGCGCCGCGCGACGGGCGGTACGGTGCTCGGCCCATCGCGCACTACGGCCGTCCTTGCGGGAACTGCTCGCCGTGCGGCGAACCTGTTCGCTCGCCTCGGCTGGGGCCGCCGACGCCGACTCGGTGATCGCCTCCGCCGTCTTCGACACCGGGCGCTTCACGTTACGGACGGTACCGGATACCGTGGGGCGAGCCAGCTACTCGCCAGTAGAGGGGAATCCGGTGGCCACACGACGCGCCGCTGTGATCGGCGGCAACCGCATCCCGTTCGCTCGGGCGAATGGCCCGTACGCGCATGCGTCCAACGAGGACATGCTGACGGCGGCGCTGGACGGACTCGTCGCACGCTTCGGCCTGCAGGACGCCGCGCTCGGCGAGGTCGCGGCTGGCGCCGTCCTCAAGCACAGCCGCGACTTCAACCTCACCCGGGAGTCGGTGCTCGGCTCACGGCTCGCGCCGCAGACGCCCGCCTACGACGTCTCGCAGGCGTGTGGCACCGGGCTCGAGACGACCGTCCTGGTGGGCAACAAGATCGCGCTGGGCCAGATCGAAGCGGGCATCGCGGGGGGCGTCGACACCGTCTCCGACGCGCCGATCGCCGTCGACGAAGGATTGCGCGAGGTGCTGCTGAACGTCAATCGCGCCCGTTCCGTCGGCGGGCGACTCCGCGCGCTCGGTGGGTTGCGCCCCGGCCAGATCAAGCCTGCGATCCCGCGCAACGCCGAGCCGCGCACCGGCCTGTCGATGGGCGAGCACGCCGCGATCACCGCAGCCGAATGGCAGATCAGCCGGGAGGCACAGGACGAACTCTCCGTCGCGAGTCATCGCAACCTGGCGGCGGCGTACGAGCGAGGGTTCTTCGCCGACCTCGTCACGCCGTTCCTCAAGCTGGCCCGCGACCATAACCTGCGGCCGGACTCGTCGCTCGAGAAGCTCGCCGCGCTGGCTCCCGTCTACGGCAAGGGTCCGGGCGCGACGATGACCGCCGGCAACTCGACACCGCTCACCGACGGCGCGTCCACAGTGTTGCTCGCCTCCGACGAATGGGCGGTACAGCGCAACTTTCCCGTCCTTGCCCATCTCGTCGATGCGGAAACAGCGGCCGTCGACTACGTCCGCGGCGACCGGCGCGAGGACGGCCTGCTCATGGCGCCGGTCTACGCGCTGCCGAGGCTGCTCGAGCGAAACAAGCTTGCTTTGCAGGACTTCGACTTCTACGAGATCCACGAGGCGTTCGCCTCGACGGTGCTTGCCACCCTGGCGGCCTGGGAGGACGCGGAGTTCTGCCGGTCCCGTCTGGGGCTTGCTGAGCCGCTCGGCCCGATCGACCGGTCGAGGCTGAACGTCAATGGCTCCTCGCTCGCCGCCGGGCATCCGTTCGCCGCGACGGGCGGGCGCATCGTCGCGACGCTGGCGAAGTTGTTGCACGAGAAGGGCTCCGGGCGCGGCCTGATCTCCATCTGTGCGGCCGGCGGTCAGGGCGTGGTGGCAATTCTGGAGGCGGCGTGACCGGCGGTGAGCGGAACGGTGGGGGGTGCGATCGTGCCTGATCGGTATCTCGATCTCGTGAACGCCGGCGTCGGTAAGCGCGTCGCGTCCCGGCTGGGCCTGCCGCGCCCGGCCGCGCTGCGCCGATACGAGCCGGGGCAGCCGCTGCTGCCCGGTCCACTGCTGCTGGTGGCTACGCCCGGCTCCAAGCTCGATCTCACTGCCTTGCTGACCGCCGCGGGTGCCGAGGTTCGCACCGTCGACGCCGACGGCACCCGGTGGGGCGCGCTCGTCCTCGACGCAACCGGCGTATCGGCAGTGGCGGACCTTGCTGCGATATGTGATGGTCTGGCGACGCCGCTTCGTCGGCTGCTGCCCTGCGGACGCGTCGTCGTGCTGGGCCGGACGCCCGATAGCGACGACCCGGTGGTCGACACAACCAGGCAGGCATTGGACGGCATCGTGCGGTCGCTCGCGAAGGAGCTGCGCGCCGGGGCCACCGCGAACCTGCTACTGGTCGACGAAGGTGCCTCGCCGGAGTCGGCGCTGCGCTTCCTGCTCTCGGCCCGCTCGGCGTACGTGGACGGTCAGCCCATCCACATCGGCGCCGGCGACGCCCCGTCACCCGCCGACTGGCAGCGACCACTCGAGGACAAGGTTGCCGTCGTCACGGGTGCCGCGCGGGGCATCGGCGCGGCCATCGCCGAGGTCCTTGCCCGCGACGGGGCCCACGTCGTCTGCGCGGATCTGCCGCAGGCGGGCGAGAACCTGGCTCGCGTCGCCAACCGGGTCCGCGGCACCACGCTGCAACTCGACATCTCCTCGCCGGCCGCGCCTGATCAGTTGCTCGGGTTCCTGGCCAGCCGATTCGGCGGAGTCGACGCGGTTGTGCACAACGCAGGCATCACCCGTGACAAGTTGCTGGTCAACATGAAGCCCGAGCACTGGTCGGCCGTGCTGGCCGTCAACCTCGAATCGCAACTGCGCATCAACGCGGCCCTGCTCGACGGCGAGGTGCTGCACGATGGCGGGCGCGTCGTGTGCCTGTCGTCCACCACGGGCCTGTCCGGCAATCGCGGGCAGACGAATTACGGCGCGAGCAAGGCGGGCGTCATCGGCATGGTCCGAGCGTTCGCGCCCGCGTTCGCGCGACACCACGCGACGATCAACGCGGTGGCACCGGGATTCATCGACACCGAGATGACGCAGCGGATGCCCTTCGCGACGCGCGAGGTGGCCCGGCGCCTGAACAGCCTGCAGCAGGCCGGCCTGCCGGTCGATGTCGCCGAGGGCGTTGCGTGGCTCGCATCTCCCCCGGCTGGGGGCGTCAACGGTCAGGTGCTTCGCGTCTGCGGCCAGAACCTCGTCGGCGCATGAGCGTTCGCGAGCTGACGAGGCCGCCGAGCCTGCTGCCGCTCTACGCCCGGGCGGCGGTCACCGCAGCACGGCGTCGCGGAGACGGGCTGCCTGATTCCGAGGTCGTGCTGCGCGATCAGCCGATCGATGCGGCGCGGCTGGCCACCTACCAGCGGCTGTGCGGTTTCCGGGTGCACGATGCGCTGCCTCCGACCTACCTGCATGTGCTGGCGTTTCCCCTGTCGGTCGCGCTGATGACCGAGTCGTCGTTCCCGTTCAAGCTTGCCGGGTTGGTGCACATCGCCAACGTGATCGAGCAACGGCGCCCGGTCAGCCTCGACGAGCAGGTGACCATCTCGGTGCGTGCCGCGAACCTGCGTGCTCACCGGGCCGGACGCCAGTTCGACCTGCTGGCCGAAGCGGTGGTGGGCGAGGAGGTTGTATGGCGGTCGCGCAGTACGTATCTGCGCTACGGCAAGCCGACCGGACCGAGAGGGCCACGAATCGAGCACGATCCGCCGCCCGGACTGGCAGTGCTGATCCGGGCGCCGAGCGACACCGGCCGTCGTTATGCGGCCGTGTCGGGCGACCGCAATCCGATCCACCTGTACGCGCTCACTGCGCGCGTGTTCGGATTCCGGCGAGCGATCGCGCACGGGATGTGGCTCGAGGCGCGGGTGCTGGCCACTCTGGCGGCTCGCCTGCCGGCAGCGCTCACCGTCGACGTCGCGTTCAAGGCTCCGCTGCTGCTGCCCTCGACGGTCCGCTGCGCGGCTTCACGCCAGGACGATCGGTGGCGCCTGGACGTGCGCAATGCCAAGTCCGGCAAGGAACATCTGATCGGAACGATTGCGCCGCTCAGCGACCCCGGGTAGTGGGCACCTTCGGTGCGGGAGCGACGCGTCTGGCCACTGCTGCCGACAAGCGCTGGTAGCCGGATCCAGTCAGTCGCACGAGTACGTCGAGCAGCCGGGCGTCGATGCCGACCAGCGCGCGTGCATGGCCGCGCTCGGCCGCTCGCAGGATCGTCTTCGCCGCGCGTTCGGGCGAGGTGCGGGCCAGATGCTGATCGAAGAACTCGCTCAGCGCGGCGGCGTCCCGGCTCGGTGCCGCACCGGCATTGCGCGCGATCGCAGTTCGCACGCCGCCCGGATGAACACAGGTGACCTTGACGGGATAGCCGGCGACGAGCATCTCCTCGCGCAGCGCCTCGGTGAAACCACGGACCGCGAACTTCGCCGCGTTATAGGCGCCCTGCGAGGGCGTCGCGAGCAGCCCGAACAGTGACGACATGTTGACCAGGTGCCCGTCGCCGGACGCGATGAGATGGGGCAGGAACGCTTTCGTTCCGTTGACGACGCCCCAGAAGTCGACGTCCATGACCCGTTCGATATCGCCGAACGTCATCTCCTCGATGTCGCCGGTGAAGGCGATACCCGCGTTGTTGATCACCAGGTGCACAGCGTCGAACTGATCCACGACGGCGGCGGCGTATGCAAGCACGGCCTCGCGGTCGGCGACGTCGAGCCGGTCCGTGCGGACGGTGGCGCCGGCCCGTCGTGCCCGGCGCGCCGTCTCGGTCAGGCCCGTCTCGTCCACATCGGACAACGCGAGCCGGGCACCACGTGCCGCCAGGTCGCACGCGAGCGCACGGCCGATGCCTGACGCGGCGCCGGTGATGACGGCGACCTTGCCGGCGAAGTGGCTCACCGCCATGGCCGCGCCTCCAGTCCATTGCGAGTTGTCATACCTTCGGCGCGCGGGCGATCGCTGAAGGTATGACAGGTCGCGGGGGTTGCGGGCGTCATGCCGAGACATCCGTGTCCGACCGACGGGTGCTCGCATATGCGGCCTGGTCGAAGCGGCGGGTTCGTTGCCGGAATGTGAACGTGAAACCTGGCCACAGCGTCGTGTTCCTGCCCTTCGAGTCGAGGTACCAGCTTGCGCAGCCACCCGTCGTCCAGATGGTGCGCCGCATCCGCCGCTGCAGGTTGGTGTTGTACGAGCGCTGGGCGTCGGCGCGTACCTCGACGGTGGCCAGCCCGCGTTCGTCCATGGTGCGCAGGGCGTCCATCAGGTAGTTCAGTTGCGACTCGATCATGAGCACCATCGAGTTGTGCCCGAGGCCGGTGTTCGGGCCGACCAGCAAGAACAGGTTGGGGAAGCCGGTCACCGTCGAGCCCTTGTAGGCCTGCATGCCGTCCTGCCGCCATACCTCGCCGAGCGTGCGCCCGTCGGCGCCCTTGATCAGGTCGTACGCGGGCGAGTCGGTGACGTGGAAGCCGGTGGCCGTGATGATCGCGTCGACCTCGCGGACCGTGCCGTCGGTCGTGATGATCGCGTTGCCCCGCACGGCAGCAATGCCGTCGGTGACGAGGGAGACGTTGTCGCGTTCGAGCATCGGATACCAGTCGTTCGAGAGCAGGATGCGCTTGCAGCCGATCCGGAACTTCGGAGTCACTGCCGCACGCAGGCCTGGGTCCTTGACGCCGCGGGCAATGTTGCCTTCGGCCATCTTGCGGGCGGGCGCGGCCAGTTTGGGGTTTATCGCAAAGCCGAACACGAATGTCTCACGGCCCCAGTAGATCAGCGTGCGGGCAAGCCGTTGCAGGCCGGGAATGTGGCGGTAGGCCAGCCGCTCCAGTCGTGAGTAGGTGCGGTCGCGCCGCGGCACGATCCACGGCGCGGTGCGCTGGTAGACGTCGAGGCGCGCGACCCGCGCAGCGATATGCGGGCCGATCTGAACGGCGGACGCGCCGGTGCCGACGAGGGCAACGCGCTTGCCGGTCAGGTCGTAGTGGTGGTTCCACCGCGCGGAGTGGACGATCTCACCGGTGAAGTCGTCGATGCCTTCGATATCGGGCGCTGCCGGCTCACACAGCGACCCGACGGCGCTGACGAGAACCTTCGCCGTGTAGGCCCCGGTCGAGGTCTCGACCACCCAACGGTCGGCACCTGCATCCCAGTGCGCTGCGAGTACCTCACAGTTGAAGACGTGCTTGTCGAGCACGTTGTACTTGCGGGCGACCTGGCGCAGGTACTCCTGGATCTCCCAGCCCGAGGAGAACGATCGCGTCCAGTTCGGGTTCAGTTCGAAGGAGTAGGAGTACAGGTGCGAGGGAACGTCGCAGGCCGCACCCGGGTAGGTGTTGTCGCGCCAGGTGCCACCGACCTCGGGCCCGCGCTCGATCACGACGAAGTCGTGCCTGCCGGCCTGGGTCAGTTTGATCGCGGTGCCCAGCCCGGCGAAACCGCCGCCGATAACGAGTAGCTCGACGTGGCGAGGCGTGGAAGCTAAATCCGGCATAAGCGCAGGATACGATTCCAACTGAACAGGAGTCAATAGCTCCTGACTCTGATTCAATAGACGTTAGGATGATCGCATGCCCAAGAGAGTTCGGCTCAGTCCGGATGCGCGGCGGGCGCAACTCATCGACCTTGGTGTGCGCATGCTCGCGACCAGGACGCTCGAAGATCTCTCGGTCGAGGCCCTGGCCGAAGAGGCCGGCATCTCCCGCGGCCTGCTGTTTCACTACTTCCGCTCGAAGCAGGAGTTCCACCTCGAGGTGATTCGCGCGGCGGCCCGCGAACTGCTCGAACGCACCGCGCCGGACGACACGTTGGCTCCGCTCGAGCAGTTGACCACGTCGTTGTCCGCGTTCATCGACTACGTGACCGAGAATCACGACGCCTACGTATCGCTCGTACGTGGCGCGGCGAGTGGCGATGAGACGGTGCGCCGCGTATCGGACGAGACACGCACCGAAATGGCCAACCGGGTACTCAAGCACCTCGAAGTCCTTGGCCTGCCGGCCGACGCGCGCTCAGAGATCGCCGTCCGCGGCTGGGTGGCGTTTTGCGAAGAAGCGGTGATCAGTTGGCTGTCCGGCACAAGCACGCCGGCCGTGCCGCGGGAGGACCTGCTCGCGCTGCTGGCCAACGCGTTGCCGGGCGTCGTGCGCAACGTCGACCCGCGGTGGCTCGCCGGGCTGTCCTGATGCGTTGACCACGACCGCAGAAATGGCTGGGTCGCAATACGGCAAGCATTACTAGGATGTCCGACTATGGCGTTCACGGTGCAGCGCAACCCCCACCCGAAGAGTGCCGAGCAGCGGGCAGCGATTCTCGCCGCCCCGGGCTTCGGCAGGTACTTCACCGATCACATGGTCCGAATCGAGTGGATCGAGCCGGACGGCTGGGATGCGGGCGAGGTACTGCCGTACGGTCCGCTGACCCTCGACCCAGCGACGATGTCGCTGCACTATGCCCAGCTCATCTTCGAGGGGCTCAAGGCCTACCGGCAGCCGGATGGCTCGATCGCGACGTTCCGGCCGGACGCCAACGCGGCTCGGTTCCAGCGCTCCGCACGCCGGATGGCTATGCCGGAGTTGCCCGAAGAGCTGTTCGTCGAGTCGATCCGCGCGCTCGTCGACATCGACCGTGACTGGGTGCCGAGCCAGGACGAAGCGTCGCTGTACCTGCGTCCGTTCATGCTCTCCACCGAGGTCGGCCTGGGCGTTCGCCCGTCCAATGCCTACAGCTACCTGCTCATCGCCTCGCCGGCGGGCTCGTACTTCCCGAGTGGGGTCAAGCCGGTCACCGTGTGGTTGTCGACGGAGTACACCCGGGCCGCCCCGGGCGGCACCGGCGAGGCGAAGTTCGCCGGCAACTACGCCGCCTCACTCGTTGCTCAAGCCGAGGCGGCGGCGGAGGGCTGCGACCAGGTCGTCTGGCTCGACGCCGTCGAGCACCGCTGGGTCGAGGAGATGGGCGGCATGAACCTGTACTTCGTGTACGGGTCCGGGGCCACTGCCCGCATCGTCACGCCGGCGCTCACCGGCGCGTTGCTGCCCGGCGTCACCCGCGATTCGCTGCTCACCCTGGCGCACGAGGCGGGCTATGCCGTCGAGGAGGGCAAGGTCTCCACCGACGACTGGCACCGGGGCAACACGTCCGGAGAACTCACCGAGGTGTTCGCCTGTGGCACGGCGGCCGTGATCACGCCGGTCGGGCAGGTCAAGAGCGCAGCCGGCGAATGGACGGTCGGCGACGGCCAGCCCGGCCCGATCACCATGCAACTGCGCAAGACGCTGCTCGACCTGCAGACCGGTCGGGCCGCCGATACGCACGGGTGGATGTACCCGCTCGGGTAAGGCCTGACCGCCTCAGTCACGCGCCATGATCGGCCGAATCAGCGTGGCGCCGCCGAGCGCGGTGTGCGGCGCTGATCGGGCGATCTCCTCGGCATCCTCGATCGAGTCGGCGCTCACCAGCGCGTAGCCGCCGATGTCGATGCGTTCGAGCACGAGTTCGGATGTCGCATCACGCTCGACCCGCTTGCCTGTACCGACGAATGGTCCACCGGCTTGGAGCGCACCAGCTCGGGCCAGGCCGGCCATCCACTCGCCCCATTTGACGGTGTACGCCTGCGTCTCGGCGTCGTCGGCCTGCTCAGGCGCGCCAAGTCCGACGAAGAGAAGCATGAACTGTGCCATCGTGATCAGTGCGCCTTTCCGTGGCGGTCCATTCTCGAAACAGGCGGTCGGCCGCTGCGGCCATTCGCCGTTGCCCGGCATTGTGCCGCTCAAGGACGACATCGGCGCGCTCCCTGAGGTCGCTGCTGGGCCTGGGTGGAGGTAGGAATCTGTCATGGAGATCGCCGAGCACATCGCCCAACTCGAGCGCGACGGCACCGCGCTTGCCGATGCGGCTGACGCGGCGGGCTTCGATGCGGCGGTGCCGCCGTGTCCACAGTGGACGGTGCGCGAGGTGGTAGTCCACTGCGGTGGCGTGCATCGCTGGGCGGCGTCGATCGTGCGCGACCGCCACGACGCGTCACCCGAAGGCGATCTCGAGACGCCCGGCGAGCAGGACGTTCTGACCTGGTTTCGGAGCGGCCATGCCGAACTCCTGCGGACGTTGCGGGGGGCCCCGCCCGACGTGCAGTGCTGGGCGTTCCTTCCGGCACCGTCGCCCTTGGCGTTCTGGGCGCGGCGGCAAGCTCACGAAACGGCGATCCATCGCTGTGACGTCGAGTCGGCGAACGGCCCGATCACCGCGCACTCGGACGAGTTCGCGATGGACGGCATCGATGAGTTGCTGACCGGATTCGCCTCACGGCGCAGGTCGTTTCGCGCCGTCGATCGCGAGCGCAAGCTGGCCATTCGCCCGCGTGGTGGCGAATCGTGGCTGGTCACGCTCGCTCCAGATGGAATCCGCTCCACGGTGGGTACCGGGGACGTCGAGTGTGCGGTCAGTGCCAGTGCGTCGGACATCTACCTTTGGCTGTGGAACAGGCCGGCCGATGTGCAGATCGAAGGCGACCACGCGCTGGCCGATCTGTGGCGCGCTATGCGTGTCCGCTGGTAGCGACCGCGGCGTCGTCCATACCTATGCGTATGGACTATGTGTCTGCCTCGGCGAGGTGGGCGACAACGGTCTCGCTGATGTCGCCCAGCGCCTTGATCTGCGCGGGCGAGAGCAGGTCGATGATGTGCCGGCGTACGGACATGACGTGTTGTGGCGCGGCTGATTGCAGGGTGCGCAATCCGGTATCGGTCAATGCGATCACCGAGCCACGTCCGTCCGACTCGCACTCCTCGCGCACGACCAAGCCGCGCTGTTCCATCCGGCTGATGTGGTGCGAGAGCCGGCTTTGCGACCACAGCATCCGGGTGGCCAGCTCACTGAGCCGACCACGCTGATCCGGGGCGCCGGATAGATTCGACAGCACGTCGTAGTCGGGTTCGGACAGCCCCGAGTCGCGAAGGAGATCGCGGTTCACCTGTGCGTTCAGCAGCAAGTGCATCCGCCGGTAACCGAGCCACGCCCGCATCTCGGACTCGTCGAGCCATCGCGTCTTCGCCATGAGGCATCCTAGAATCTACTTGACATGTCATGCAAGGGCGCCCTAGCCTTCTACATGACACGTCAAGTAGGTGATTCCATGTCGTTATACGTGCGGCGTCTGGCCAACCTCTACGTCGGCCTGGTTCTGTTCGGCGTCAGCATGGCGCTGATGATTCGGGCCCGCCTCGGCCTCGACTCGTGGGATGTCCTGCATCAGGGCCTGGCGCGCCAAACCGGGTTGCAGTTCGGCTGGATCGTCATCGCGGTCGGCGCGCTTGTGCTGCTGCTGTGGGTGCCCTTGCGGCAACGCCCAGGCGTCGGCACCGTCAGCAACGTCATCGTGGTTGGGCTTGCGGTCGACGCCGCGCTCGATGTCGTGCCGGCGCCATCGCCAATGGCGATGCGCGTCCTACTCCTGATCGTCGCCATCGTGGCAAACGGCGTAGCCACGGGCCTCTACATCGGGGCGGGCCTCGGGCCCGGCCCCCGCGACGGTCTCATGACCGGTCTTGCCGCTCGCGGCCACTCGATCCGCGTCATGCGCACGGCGATCGAAGTGACCGTGCTCAGTTTCGGCTGGCTGCTCGGCGGGTCACTTGGCGTCGGAACGGTCCTATACGCCGTGCTGATCGGCCCCCTTGCTCACTACTTCATCCCGCGCCTTGCGGTGCGTGGCGAACCAAAGGTGGAACCATGCCTCGCTTGCTGATCATCATCGCCAGCACCCGCCCGGGTCGCCGCGGCCAGGCAGTCGCTGACTGGTTCGCCGCCCGTGCCCAGGCGCACCGAGCCTTCGATATCGAAATCGCCGACCTCGCGCAGGTCGCGCTCCCGTTGCTCAACGAGCCCAACGACAGCGCGCGCGACGACTACGCGCACGAGCACACGAAGCATTGGAGCGCCACCGTCGACACCGCCGATGCCATTGTCCTGGTCATGCCCGAGTACAACCGGACGTTCACGGCTCCGCTGAAGAACGCGCTCGACTACCTGTACTACGAGTGGAATTACAAGCCGGTCGGACTGGTGAGCTACGGCGGCATCTCCGGCGGGTTGCGCGCGGCTTACGCGATCAAGCCGGCGCTGACTGCGCTGCGGATGGTGCCCATCGACGACGCGGTGGCTATCCGCGACGTCCGGCGGCACATCGTCGACGGGCAGTTGCAAGCCGATGAGCATCAGGCCGAAAGTGCGGCGCAGATGCTCGATGAACTCGCCAAGATCAGCGCCGCACTGGCGCCGCTGCGTCCGAAAGTTACGACGTCGGCCAGCGCTTGAAGTTGACGTAGGACCGGCTCGGCGTAGGCCCACGCTGGCCCTGATAGCGCGAGCCTGCAGCCGTCGAGCCGTACGGATTCTCCGAGGCGCTCGAAAGCCGGAACAGGCATAGCTGGCCGATCTTCATGCCCGGCCACAGCGTGATCGGCAGGTTGGCCACGTTCGACAATTCGAGCGTGATGTGGCCGGTGAAGCCCGGGTCGATGAAGCCCGCCGTGGAATGGGTCAGCAGCCCGAGCCGGCCGAGGCTCGACTTTCCCTCGAGTCGCCCGGCGAGATCGTCGGGAAGCGTGACGACTTCGAGCGTCGAGCCGAGTACGAACTCGCCTGGGTGCAGGACGAACGGGTCGTCATCCTTGGGCTCGACCAGAGTCGTCAGGTCATCCTGCTGTTGCGCCGGATCGATGTGCGTGTACTGCGAGTTGTTGAAGACGCGGAAGTAACGATCAAGACGTACGTCGACGCTCGACGGTTGGACGAGTCCGGTGTCCCACGGTTCGAGCACGAGGCGGCCGGCGTCGACCGCCGCCAGGATGTCGCGGTCACTCAGCAGCATGACCGAAAGGCTAGTCGGACCCAGCTGGCAGGCTCGGGTGGCTCGCTATGACATTTCCGGCGCGAGCCAGCCGTTGCGGACGGCCTGCACGCCGAGTTGGAAGCGGCTGTTGACGCCGGCCCGAGCCTGCAGCCGTTCCAGGTAGCGGAAGAATGTGCGGCGGCTGATGCGCAGCGTGCGGATGATCGCCTCATCCGCGACCCCAGCCGCCAGCAGGGCGAGAAGTCGCTGCTCGATCGGCTCGAGCCGGGCACCGGCCTCGCCGGAGGGCATGATCGGCAATGCGGCCCGCCAGGCGAGCTCGAACAGGCCCACCAGCGCGGAGAACAGGCTGCTCGGGCGCACGATCAGCAGTGACCGGTTGACGTCGGCCTCGCCGATGGGCAGCGACACGAGCGCCATCGTGTCGTCGACAACGCTCAGCTTTACCGGGACGTCGTGCAGCACCCGCGCCTGCTCGCCGACTTTCATGCACGGCAACACGTTGCCGTCGAGATAACCGTCTTGTTCCAGGGAGGACTGCGAATACACGACCCGGTAGCGGATGCCCTGCGTCAGATGGTCGAGCTCCGTGTCGTTCTCCGTACCTTCCATGTAGTACGGAGGGGAATCGAGCCGTCGCACTTCGTGATGAACATTGCGCTCGGCCTGCTGAACACGTTCGAGCATGGCCGGACCGGTGACGACCTCGACGAGGTGATCCGTCGACGGTGAGAGCCGGGACCGGCGGAATTCGGCGTAGGCGTTGAGGGTCGCGACCATCGCCGCGTTGACCTCGGATTCCCGGCGGGCGGTAAGCACTTTCAGGCCGGCGTCCGGCGCGACCGGCGCGAACCGGTCGCCTGACGGTCCGGTCCGGCCGACCAGGCCGGCGTCGATCAGCTCGGCTAGGTCGTCGTAGATCGCCTCGTGCGACATCGTGTGCGTGGCGCTGAGTTCGGACACGCTCGCCGAGCCTTCGTCGAGCAGCGATCGGTAAACCCGGGCGCCATCCTCACTGACGCCGAGCAGATTGAGATGATCGGTGAGATCGTCCGCGCCCACTAGGCCACCTAATCTGATCGAGGCCGTCAAGTGCCACTGTCACAATCTGCCACTTCATGGCGCTCCCGTCGCGATAGAACCTCAATTGCGGCGGTACCGCGAACCGGCGTGGTTACGACCGGGTCGAAACGCGATTCCCCCAGGCCGCTGCGTGGGGGCGGGTGCTCGGGGGCGCCCGCCTGCCTCGCCCAATCGCCCAGGACGCAAGCGAACCAGCCCGGGCGGTAACATGGCGCGAGTTCGCGGGTGTAGTTCAATGGCAGAACATCAGCTTCCCAAGCTGACAGTGCGAGTTCGATTCTCGTCACCCGCTCCACACTGAGAATCCCCTATGAGAAAAGGGAAAAGCGCCAGCCATGGTGTTCGGCTGACGCCCCCCGACTCGGTCGAATTGTCCGTTCGTGCTGTCCGCGTGCTGTTACTTCGCCCTGGCTAGTACCCCTGCCGTGCCGTCATCGTCGTCATCGTCCGGGCCGTCGTCGTCGGAGTCCGATGCGTCGCGGCGGCGCTGCAACTCTGCGTCCAGCCACCGGGCGATGGCCTGATCTGCTTGTGTCGTCGCGTGTTGGTAGATCAGCGCGGCGCGCATGCTGTCGTGGCCCATGCGAGCCATCAGGTCGCGAGTGCTCGCCCCGGCGTTGGCCGCGAGCATGTTCCCGGTGTGGCGCAGGTCGTGGAAGTGCAGACCCGGAGCACCGACCTTCGCGACAGCCTCGGCCCATCTCACCAGTGGATTGAAGTTCCCCCGACGGATCGGGGCGCCCTTCGGGCCGGTGAACACGAACGCGTCGCGTCCAGGCCCGACGTACTCGTCCATATGCTCGCGCAGCTCGGCGACGGCCAGCCCGGTATCGCCAAAGACAGCGCGGCATGACCAGCATCAGCGCAAGGCGCGAGCTTGACGCGACCCTGCGCCGGGCACGAGTCATCCTGCTCGACTTCGACGGCCCAGTCTGTGCCGTGTTCGCCGGAGTCGGAGACGCCACAGTCGCAGCGCACTTGCGCGCTTCGCTCGATACAGCGGGCTACCCGACCGACGGCATAGAAGACCTGGGCCCGCACGGCGTGCTCACCTACGCCGCAACTCTCGACCAAGACGCTGCACACCTGGTCGAAACCGAGCTGGCCGCCGCCGAGCTCGACGCCATCAAGACAGCACAGCCCACGCCAGGCGCAGCCGCATTCCTGGCGACCTGCGAGCAGACCGAACGGCCAGTCGTGATCGTCAGCAACAACAACGCGAACGCCATCGCGGCCTATCTCGATCGGCACCAGCTCAGCCACCTCGTGATGCACATCGAAGGCCGCGACCGTGATGACGCACGGCGGATGAAGCCGAACCCGTGGGCCATCAAGCGAGCCCTCGACCAGGCCGCCGCACCACCGAGTGACGCCGTGCTCATCGGTGACGCCGCGACCGACGTCCAGGCAGCACACGCCGCGAAGGTGCTCGTCATCGGCTACGCCAATAAGCCCGGCAAGGCAGCCACGCTCCAAGATGCCGGCGCCGACGGCATTGCGACCGACATGCAGCAGCTCGCCGACGCTCTACGTACAGCTGGGACGCCTGTCTGACAGACCAGCACCCGTGTGACCCGACGACATGCGCGACACTTCCCCGCCAAATGATCTGCGACGGCGATCAGGAGACGTAGGCCAGATTTCGGCAAGCGACCGCCGGTCTCGTTCACCATCAGCGGCATGAGTGCCCGTTTCAGGCAGTACCTCTAGCAGCAGCTGCTTCTCTGTCCACTCTCCGGATTGCGTCCGCCTTCGATGCCTTCGCAACGACCCTGGCGCAGTTGGGTTCCCAAGCCGGAGCTACTTCGACCTGCCAGCCCGGCTGACGGCGAACTACGAACACGAACTGACGGACGGCTACCCAGCCGAGCAGAACGGGCCACGGCAGCGGCCAGTCGAGCAGGTCACCGGTCAGGCTTCGAGGGGACGCGACAACGACGAGTCGTTCTCCAGACGGCGTTGTCACGACTTGCCTGTGCTCCAGGCGGAACCTCTCACGCAGCGCGTTCCCCCGTGCGTTCGTGCGCTTCACGTGCGTCATGTTAGGGACACAATCGAGCGTCCGCTGATCGGCACGACTGCGCACTCGTCGCGGCATGTCCGCGCGGGTAGTCGGTCATTCATCAGGTGTTGGTTCGACCGTCAGAACGCGCTGGTACCAGGAGCCTGACTTGCCGCCGAGATCTGCCGGGTCTGCTGGGCCGACGGGGACGAACCCGGCCTTGGTCAGGACTCGCTGCGAGGCCACATTGCTGTGGGACGTGGCGGCCTTCAGCGTGCGGACGCCATGTCGAGTGGCGGCAAGCTGGCACAGGTCACGCACGCTCGCGGTTGCCACGCCCTGCCCGCAGACGTGCTCGGCAACCCGGTAACCGAGTGTGGCGGTGTCCTGTGGCCCGAAGATCAGGTTGAATCGGCCAAGCACCGACGCGTCGCCATTGACGAGCAGGTAGTACGCGCCCAGGCCTGTCTCCTGCTCGGCCACCCGCTCGTTGTGTTGCTCGGTGAAGTGTTCGAAGTACGCGTCGCCACGGTCAGAGATCGCCGTAGCGAAGAACGCTCGATTGGCCAGTTCGAACGCCATGACCGCAGATGCGTGGTCGCGTCGAAGAAGCTGCAACTGAGGCACTTTCACAGACTATCTGCCCATCCTGGGCGATTATTTTGCATTCCGCTCATCGGCATAGAGAGTGCGATTCGACCAACGTGCCCCAGTCGCACAGCGCCAGTCTCGGCGGATCACTGCCGCACGTCACCTGGCGAACGACTGTCGCGCATCAACCGTCGGAGCACACACGAACCAGCACCCGCCACTGCCGAGTTAGCCTCTCAGGGATCAAGGCGCGGCCTGCCGGCCGCGCTCCGCCCGGCTCACGGCCTGCGGGCGGACACCTCCGGCGCGCCGTCCTCGGCCGCAGCCGGGCGGATCAATTTGGTGGCCTGTCTGATCTGATCGGATCACCCGGCAGGGTGGTGTGTGCCTGCCCTCCGTTGCCGTGATCGTCCACGGCAGTCCGGCCGCGTCAAGGGCGCCTACGGCGTCGCACGCGATGGCGCAAGCGCCACTCTTGACACGACCGGCCAGCCGAGCAATGCGGCAGCTACGAAGGGCAGGGAGAGGTATGCGGCCAGGTGGCAGTGCGAGATCATTAGCACGTGGACGACTGGCGTTTGATGGGTCAGCAGAGCTACCTACAAGGGCGAAAGTTGGCGCATCGCCAGTGGTGGCCCTACCGCGAAGGCTGGGACCACGACCATTGCGCGTTCTGCCAACGCCACATCAGCGTCCCGCTGGCGGCTGACGATCCGGATGCAGTCGAGCGTGGCTACGTCACAGAAGACGACTACCACTGGGTTTGCGAACATTGCTTCGCCGACTTCCGAGAGCGCTTCGAATGGACTGTGCAGACAGCACCAGCGTGAGAGGGCCGACATGCCGCTGCGTGCTGTCCGCGTGCTGTTCGTGGCGGTCATCAGTGGTCACGACGGGGCACCATCGGTCCCGGGATTCCAGGTGAGACACGCCCTGGTGTCGCTTTCCCAAGCTGACAGTGCGAGTTCGATTCTCGTCACCCGCTCCACACTGAGAATCCCCTATGAGAAAAGGGAAAAGCGCCAGCCGTGGTGTTCGGCTGACGCCCCCGAGACCGGTCGATATGTCCGTTCGCGCTGTTACTTCGCCCGCGGCGGACGCATGATGGCGCTGCGGCGCGACAGCGGCATGACAGTGCGGTTGATCCGGGCTACGACGTTGCATAACTGTGCGGGGCCAAGGCAGAGGGGCGCCGCTCGATAGCCGTCGTTCTCGCGCGCGCCGGGCTGGCTCGTGAGCAACACACATCGATCCTTAGGTGATTGTCATCGCCGAGGCCTGGCGGTGCGTGCGCGACGTAGGCCTGGCGCGCGGCTGACGGCAGCGCGGCTTGCAGCAGCGTCGCGAGACAACCGGCTCGCGTGGCGGCAAAGCTGGAGGCATGAGCGATCATTCCTGGGCTCCTGGACGGGAGCTTGACGAGGCGATCTACCAGAGGCTGTTCGCGCGGCGCACGCTGCTGCTCGGCGAGCCTCTCGAGCATTGGAACAGCAACCGGCTCTGCGCCGGACTGTTACTGCTGGCCGCTGAGAACCCGGACTCCGACGTCCGCCTGTTGATCAACTCTCCCGGTGGGTCGGTGCCTGGCATGCTGGCGATCCGCGACTGCATCCGCGCGATTCCCAACGACGTCGTCACCGTCAACATCGGCATGGCCTACAGCGCCGGCCAGTTCTTGCTCAGCGCGGGAACGCGCGGTAAGCGGTACGCCCTGGCACGCTCGAAAGTCCTGCTGCACCAAGGCTCGGCCGGCATCGGCGGTACCGCTCAAGACATCGCCATCCAGGCCGACGACCTGCGCCGAACGCGCGACACCGTCCTCGGGCTCATCGCCGAAGACACCGGGCAGGACATCGAGACCGTCGAGCGGGACTCACGCCGCGACCGCTGGTTCAGCGCCGACGAAGCCCTGGCGTATGGGTTCGTCGATCACATCGTCGACACGGCCGAGGATGTCCTACCGGGACCGCAGCGTCCTCTCGGGCTGGGGGTGCAACGGTGAGCACGTATGCGATCCCCTACGTCACCACCCGCACCAGTCAGGGTGAGCGGACCGTCGACATCTACAGTCGATTGCTCGCCGATCGGGTTATCTACCTTGGCACCGGCATCGACGACGGCGTCGCCAACGCGATCATCGCCCAACTGATCCACCTCGAGTCCGAGAACCCCGAACGGTCGATCAACCTCTACATCAACTCCGCGGGTGGGTCGATCCCGGCGACGCTCGCCATCTACGACGCGATGCAGTACATCCAGTGCGACATCGAGACCACGTGCGTCGGTCAGGCCGCTGCGACCGCAGCGATGCTGCTCGCCGGCGGCACGGCCGGCAAACGACAGATCCTCGCTCACGGCCGAGTCGTGATCCACACACCTGCCGCCGAGGGGCGCGGGACGATTCCCGACCTCGTGCTCGAGGCCGACGAGGTGGAACGCGTCCGCACGATGCTCGAGCAGATCCTCGCCGAGCACACCGGACGCACGCCCTCCCAGATCCGCGACGACACCGAGCGCGACCTGATCCTGACCCCGCAAGCCGCACTGGAGTACGGAGTGGTGGACGCAGTACTGACCCGGCGGCCCAAACGCAGCGTCTAAGCCGCGCGACAGACCGGCCCGCGAACGCCGCCCGAAAGGTGCCGCCCCGCCCGTCGGGTCAAATCCAGGATCGAAACCCCTAGCGCCCCCGATACCGCGGAAAGCATCTCCGACGACGGGTCCTTGCGGCCCCGCTCGATCTCCGAAAGGTACTGCGGTGAGATGCCCGCCCGCCCGGCGACGTCCGCAATCCGCTCGCCACGCTCTCGGCGCTCATCGCGCAACTGTTCGCCGAGCGCTTCGCGCCACAACCGCTCCGGATCAGCGACCAGGCGAGGCCGCAACTGAATGACGTTGTCCACAACTCAGACCGTAGCGACATCCCGGCCCAGCGTGGAATGCGTTCGCTCAGAGCCAACGCGGCACGCCGGCGTTCGCGCCAGCAGATCCGCCGGTCGTGTGCCGATCTTGTGCAGACTCGCTCGCGCCAACCGGCGCGTCTGCACAAGATCGCCTCGACGGACCCGGTGGAGGCACAACAATCGAGCGATCGACGCACTCACGCTCGGCATCGTTGCAGGTCCAGCATGTGCGGCACATCCGATCGTCGGCCATGAACCGTCGACCGCCCTGCGCTCGGCGCCATCATCGGCGCGCGTACCGAAGCACCGTCGCGTATCAACCGACGGATCACACAGGCTATGGGCAGTGATCGAGAGCCGACTGATCCTGGACGCATCTGTCTCAGGTGATGGCCGGTAGGTTTCCCTGGGAAACGGACAGCTACAACTCGGCGACGTTAGCGATGAACCGGGCGTCAATGATCGCGATCAGCTCTTGCGGAACCGGATCGAGCGAGGGCGTCTCGGGCATCCCGCCGGCGGAATGGAAAGACAACGACCTCGCGGCGATGCTCGCGCCATCGTGAGTCATCGCCTCGCCGCCGAGTAGCCCGACGTCTGCGACGTGCTCAACACGATTCAGCGAGCCGCCCAGGGCCGTGGCGTAATCGCGTCCCTTGTCGATCGCGGCTCGGATGGCCGCCGCGCGAACCTCGGGCCATGACGGGTTATCTGGATCGACCTCCCACGCGACGTGATGGACCCTGAACGCCTCATGGGTGGCCAGCACGCCCCCGAGCCGGTCGAGGAGGTCAAACGCGCGCACCACGAGATGCAGCGCCACTGACGCGATGATCCGCCCGGTCGGTCCATAACGCCCGGTCTGCTCATCATGTTCGTGCTCCGCCTCTGTCGTAGCCGAGTACGCCGACCAGCTCAGCGGTCGTCTCTCGGGTCCGACGGTGAGCGGCACGCCACCGAGCGAGCCGAGCTCGCTGGTCAGCTGGCTCAACCCGGCCGCGGCAACCTCCAACGCCTCTGCCTTCGTGTCCTGCGTGGCCGTGAGCACGCCGTTCAACACCACGAAGTCCGGTGCCACAGTCACCCGCGCCTCGCCGCGCACCGATAGCAATGCGGTGATCGTTTCACTCATTCGCTGTCGCCTGCCCTCACTGTCGGCCGTCGTTGATCGTCAAGACAGGATGACCCTGGCCACGGTCGGCCGCGCGCGAATCCGCGCGCGTGCTCGATCGGGCTTCAGATCGTTGCTGGCCGGGCGCAGGCAACGATGAGCAGCGCGCACGCTGGCAACAGAGCAAAAGCCGGAATGACGAAACTCAGCATGACCGCGAGCGCGACGAGACAGCAAGCGATCATCGCGGCGATTCTTGCTGCGGGATGGCCAAGAGCGCGGCTGACCCTTAGCAGCAGATGCACGATCAACGTCAACGTGGCGGGGATCGCGGCGAAGTAGAGAACGCCGTATCCCCAGATGTTCGTCCCCGCTATGAGCGCAACGACGAACACCACCGCCGACCACGCCGCTGCGGCGACGAGCAACTCCGTCTCGGCACCCCTGCTCCCACGTCGCACGTCGGCGAAGCCGCTCACAGAGTCGACGGTACGCCGGTGATGATCACGCACAACGGCATCCATCGTGGCGCCTGGCAGGACACGACGCGACCGAACGGCGAGCCACGAGAGGGGCACGACCACGCTCCAGCACGCGCTAACTGCGCTGGTTGTCGCTATGGCGATCGTGCTCTATTTTGCGCTGGGAGACGTTCTTGATCCACGACATCTCCGGAGCGAGCGAAGTCCGCTACCTGACTAAGCGGGCCTGGATCGTCCGGTGCGTGTTGGGGGTTCCGATCGGCGGCATTCTCTATCTGATCTATGGCCGGACGCGCTGACAGCGGCCGGCCCGCACATGCCCCTCGACACGTCAGCGGCCGCGCGCTCGCACGGCGCGATTCCGGTTTCGATCGCTGCGCTAGCTTCTGACCCTCCCGTCCCACCGCCACGCTGCCTGCCGAGCTAATTCGCGTAGCGAGGCGCGTCCGCAGGAGTACAGCAATACGTGGGTTGGATCGCCGGTGGGAGCGTGCGGGAACAGCCGGTTCATCACCGGGGCGGCGAAATCGCCGGGCGGCCGCCACGGGCTGTCAGGATTCAGCCCACGCACCATGTCGTAGGTGTGGATCAGCATCTCCACCAGCCCCATCGCGGCGAACCTATCGGGGTCGGAGACGCCGTATGTGCGGTACGCCCGCAGTTCCGGATCAGCCGTTCGCACAATGCGAATGCAGCATCTCGGCATGCGCGGTCAGCGCATCCAGCAGGCGCGATGGCGATGCGCTCTTGTCGAGGGCAAGCTCGGTACACAGGTAGTCGTCCGGGCGGCCGTACACGACCTGCATCGCGTAGAAGTACACGCAATCAACCATGTGCAGTGCTGCGTGCCAGCAGCTCCAATCCAAGTCCGACGCACCGATGTCCCGCCAGTCGATATCGGTATGACCCAGCAGGACAGCAGCACATTCGCCGGCAGCTGCGGGCAGCAGACCGGCAAGTTCGTCCATGCCGCCATTCAATCGGATGTACCTCGCCGGTGCGCAGAGTCCGATGAGTTGGCCGCTCATCCTCGGCGGGGGGCTTGGCCGGGTCGCCCTCAGTCTCGATCCACCGGTGCGAGTCCGAGGGCTTAACGTCGGACTGGGTATCGCAGGTGGAGGGCACGGCGTCCCTGGACGACGACCGGATCGTCGAGGAGTTGGTGGCCCTGGTCCAGCTTGGTGAAGTAGGGGATCCCCTCGCCGAACAGCACTGGTACGAGGCTGACGCACACCTCATCTACCAGACCGAGGGCGAGTGCCTGCTGGATGATCGTCGTGCTGGCGATGGTGACGTCCTGGTCACCGGCGATCTGAATGGCCTTGGTGATCGCCGCGTCCACGCCATCGACGAACGTCGTTCTCGGCCACCTTTTGGCGGCGTCCTCGGGTGCGCGATGAGTGACCACGACGACGGGAGCGCCCGCCGGGTGGTTGTCGCCCCAACCATCGGTGATGTCGAACAGGCGCCGGCCGGAGACGAGTGCACCGGTGTTTCCAGTCAACTCTCGGAGCATCTGCGCGCTGGCGTCGTCGACGTGGAACGAGACGTCGTCATTCGCGCTGGGCACAGCCACGTCCCCGGCGCCGTACCACTCGAACAGTTCCCCGACCTGATCCTTCGGGTCCGCGATGAACCCATCCAGCGACATCGTCATGTGGGTGAACACTTTGCCCATCGTGTGCCTCCTCAGATTCTTAGCTGTCCTCCGTATCAACGTCCTGTGACCGTGAAACTCATCGGCGCAGGAACAGCAGCACTTGGTCGATGGCAACCGTACGGCGGCGCGGTGGCACCGATGATCATCTCTGTCGAAGCTGCGACTGATGGCCGATCCAGCAGAGATGATCAAAGCCGCCCGCGTCGATCACGGATCGGATGCTGAGCAAAGAGCACGGCCCGTCCCGGCGTCAAGCAGCACGGTCGAGCGCGAGCGAACCGAGCGGTCTGCCGCCGTGCGAACAGCGCAGATGACCTCGCCACTTGACGGGTCGAGGACGGCGGTTGCCCCGCCCCATGTGCTGCGACCGGAGCCAGGAGCCTGTGCCGGCGCCGCCCGCACTGTCATCAGCACGCCAGCAGCGACGACGAGAGAAGCGGCCACAACCCACCGACGACGGGCGAGTCGCCGGCCGGGAGCCAGCCGCGAGCCGTCCGGCGCTGGAGGGCATTCCTCGGTGAACACGATGGCGTCGTCGCCGAGCCGTTCCGTCCGCACACCGATCAGCCTGCCCGGCCGGCTGATGGCTCGGCCCGAGCAGTCGGACTTCGTTTACCGATCACGGACCATGACGCCACGCGGCCACTTGTCGAGTCCGCTTGCAGCTTCCGCTTCACGGATAGCGCGTAGCCCTTCGCCTATCTCATCGTCTTGCATGGCTCGGAATCCGAGCCGCTGGTAGTACGGGCCGTTCCAGGGCACGTGAACGTAGGTCGTCAAGGTCAACCCCGGCAGCCCCTGTTCAGCCGCCCATGAATCGGCATGGTCGATCAGTCGGCGTCCAATGCCGTTGTGAGCGTGAGCCGGATGCACCGAGACCTGCTCTACGTGACCTCTGCCGTCAACGGCCGCGACCAGCAAATAGGCGACCGGGCGGTCGTCGCCGTCCGCGAACACCCACGCCCGGCCGTCACGCTGAAACAGGCGAAGGACCTCTATCGCTAGCGGCGGGTCATCGGCCACTACGTGCATACCTAGATCGCGAAATGCGTCACCGGCAGCCCGCTCGATGTCCTGGAGCGTTGGTAGGTCTTCAGCTACGGCGGCGCGAATCACCCGAACTGCTTACCACTGCGCCGATGGCCGGCCGCGGCTGGCAGGTGCGATGGCCACGATTGCAGGCTTTGGGACGTTCTTCGAGCTGGCAGTGCGAGTTGGATTCTCGTCACCCGGTCCAGTAGGGATTCCCTTACCGGATAAGGGAAGGATGCGCTTCCCGGGTAGGTCAGCGATTGACGATCGCGTCCACGACGGCAGCCGTGTCCGTGAGGTCCGGCAGCACGATATCCGCACCAGCAGTGCGTAGATCTGCCGCGCTGTCCCGACCGGTCGAGACGGCGACGACGTGCGCTCCAGCCGTCTTGCCGGTGGCTACGTCGAGCAGCGTGTCGCCGATGATGACCGTGTCGGCGCCGGAGAATCGGCGCCCGAGATGCCGACCTGCGCGACGCCACGCGTGGGCAGGTAGCTCGGTGCGGTCGAGACCGTCACCGCCATACGCGCCGATTCGCATATCCAAGTGCTCGATCAGTTCGAATACCGTCACCTTCAGCAGGGCGAGCGGGTAGACGTTGCCGGTGAGCACCGACTGGTGGACCCCCGGTACCGCGCGGCATGCCATTAGCGCGTCTTCGGCTCCGGGTAGTGCCCGCCCCTCGCGCCGCATCTGGTCGGCCCGATCGTGCAACTCCTCCACGATCAAAGCGATGAACGAGTCGACCAAGGCTCGCGACGGGTTCACCCCGTGGGCGCGCAAGACCTCGGTGGCGGCCGCGAGTTCGGTGCGGCCATTGAACTGCCACGGCTGCTCAAGCGCCCGGCCGGTGGCTCGGCGAAACGCCGCCGCGTAGGCCAGCCTGGTGGCCCCGCCGATCTCGATCAGGGTCTGGTCGATATCCCACAGAACCAGCAGCGGACTCGCAGTGCTCACGAGTCTTGGATCGTGCACGGTCGCGCGCCTCACTCCAAGTGCCAATGCGATGGCCCTGGCCAGGCCTCACCGTCTCGGGCGAAGCACCTTTCCCGAGGTGCCATAAGGTCCTTTCATGAGCATCGCGACCGCCGACATCACCGACGACCTGGCGCCGAGTGGCACGCTGCGAGCCTCGATCAACCTTGGTAATCCGGTGCTCGCTCAGGGCACGCCCACAGCACCGACCGGCGTGACGGTCGACATCGCGCGTGAGGTCGCCGCGCGACTGGACGTGCCGGTGGAATTCGTGTGCTTCGACGCCGCGCGAAAGTCATACGAGGCGATGATGGCGGGCCACGCCGACATTTGCTTTCTTGCCATCGAGCCCGCACGTGAGGCTGAGATCGCCTTCACGGCGCCGTACGTCGTCATCGAGGGCGTGTTCGCCGTGCCCCAGGAATCCGCGATCACCACGGCAAATGAGGTCGATCGGCCCGGCGTGCGGGTCGGCGTCAAGCGCGGATCCGCGTACGACCTGTTCCTCTCGCGCACCCTTGCGCAGGGGAGCATCGTGCGCGGAGACGAAGGCGTCGAGGTGTTCCGTGCGCAGGGCCTGGAAGTGGCAGCCGGCATCAGGCAGCCGATGACCGAGTTCGTCAGGACGCATCCCGACGTTCGGCTGATCGACGGCCGGTTCATGCAGATCCAGCAAGCGGTCGGCACGGCTAAGACCAAACGTCCCGGCACCGTGCAGTTCCTCCGGGAACTGGTCGAGAAGCTGAAGGCGAGCGGCTTCGTCGCCGACGCTCTGCGCCGGGCGAGTCAGTCATCCGCCGCCGTGGCCCCACCCGCCTAGACATCAGAACGCAACGGCGATCAGGCCGGCCGACCGCCGAACTGCCAATCGTGGATTTCGATGTCGGCATACAAACCGGTCCGCACGTAGGGCTCGTCGGCCAGCATGCCTTCGACTGCGGCGCGATCCGGTAGCTCGACCAGCATCGCACTACCCATCCACTCGGTGCCGTCGTCCGAAAGCAGCGGCCCCCGCTCGATGAAGCGGTCGAGGTACCTCCGATCGGCGAAGTACCGGCGATGCTCTTCGACGAGGTTGTCGCGGATCGCACTCATACCCGGCCGCCCATGACCGATGATCAGGTAGCGCTGATCGCCGAACGCGGAACCATCGAAGTCCCACATCGTGAGCCCGAGCGCGTTGCGCCAACGATGCACGAGCACCTCGCGAAAGACGCTGGCAAGGTAGTACGGCTCGTCGAACGCGAATCGCCGTGCGGCGGCCACATCCGCCACGTTGATCATGTGCATGCTGCCGGTCGCCGATTGCCGATCAGGGGTCAGGGTCGGACCGCGGGCGATCATGGCGTCGGCGTATCCGTCCATGTAGGACCAGTGAGCCTCGGTGTTCTCGGCGCGCACTTCGTCGCGGCCCGCTTCGTCGCGACCATAGATGAAGAAATCCACGCGCGGCTCCCGTCTCATGTCGGACAGGAAGCATGTACCAGCCCGGCTGGGCGCGTCGAGATGAGGCGGCCTCTGCCCGAGTTAGCGAGGCGTGGCGGATCTAGGCAGTCCCGGGGGGTGAGACGCTCCCCGCCACGTCTCGACATCCACTATCCGCCATCACTGCAAGTGTGTGTGGAATCCGCGCCGCGGACGCCATCAGATACCTCGACTATCAGACGACGAAGAGGGCGATCGCCACGTACTGGCAGGCCGCCGCAGCGCCGACGAATGCGTGAAAGACCTCGTGAAATCCGAACACGGACGGCGACGGATCCGGCCACCGAGCGTGGTAGGCAACAGCGCCGGTCGCATAGAGCAGTCCGCCGGCGAGCATGAGGACGCCCGCCGTGACTCCCGTGTGCACCCACACGGCGGGAAGTGCGATGCCGGCAGCGCAGCCCAAGGCGATGAACGTGCCGCCGACCAGCAACTCGGGAGCGTCCATCCAGACGAGATGGGTCGACGCGGCGACGAGGGTGACGCCCCACATGACCGAGACGCCGATGACGCCGAGGCGCCCAGGTATCCCGATCAGGAACGCCGGGGTGGCCGTACCGGCGATCAGCAGAAAGATCATCACGTGGTCGACGCGCTGCAGCACTCGCGAGTACCGCTCGCTCCACTGGCCGCGGTGGTAGAGGGCGCTCGTCCCGAACAACGCGCTGACCGTGGCCACGTAGATCGCAACGGCGGCCACCCGCACGCCGCCGTGCACGGCAGTGAGCACCAGCGTGCCAATCACCAGCGATGCTTGGAAGAGCGCTAGGTGCAGCCAGCCGCGCAGCTTCGGCTTGCCGTAGTAGCACTGGCGGCGGCTGTCATAGAGCAGGCCCTCGGCCGTGGTGGACACCTCCCGCAACGGATCGGTCGTCGGCATTTCGGTTTCGTGATTTATACCGCGAAAGGCTCTGGGTTGGATATGAAAGGGACCCTGGTCGCGTACGACCAGGGTCCCCCGACGTGCTTGGGTCAGATTGGGCGGACGTTCTCCGCCTGCGGGCCCTTCTGGCCCTGGGTGGTCTCGAACTCGACGCGCTGGTTGTCGTCGAGGCTGCGGTAGCCATCAGCCGCGATGGCCGAGAAGTGAACGAAGACGTCCGCTCCCCCACCGTCGGGCGAGATGAAGCCGAAGCCCTTCTCGCTGTTGAACCACTTCACGGTGCCTTGCGTCATTCCGGTGTTCCCCTTCGTGAGACGGAGTTCCGCACCTTGCGTAACCCCGGCAATTGCCTTGCCTCACGTCGAACCCGGAAGGACGAGACGCGCGGCGCAAAGATCCTGCGCGTCATAACGTGGAGGAAGATTGCTGACAACCAAGCGTCACCGTAGCAGCACAACGGCCGATCCGGCGATTCTTCGGCTCAATGATGGAATCCAGCCGGTCCGGTAAGCGGACCATCCGAAGCAACCTCGCCCAGCGACTTTACGGCTGCGCGCAGATCGGCGACGAAGAGATCGGCGAGGTCGTGGGTGAACGCGTTGCGGCAGACGATGCGCAGCACGGCGAGGTCCTGCCGGTTCTCCGGGAACGTGTACGCCGGCACCTGCCAGCCGCGTTCGCGTAGCCGGCGCGATACGGCGAAAACGTCCCATTCCGTCACATGATCGGCAGTGGTGAACGCGAATACCGGTAGTTCGTCCCCGCGGGTGATCAACCGGAAGTCGCCGAGACTCTCGACCTGGTTGGCGATATACATCGCGACATCGCGGGCGGCTTGCTGCACCGCGCGATAGCCGGACCGGCCGAGACGGAAGAACGTGTAGTACTGCGCGGCCACCTCGGCGCCCGGTCGGGAGAAGTTGAGCGCGAAGGTCGGCATGTCGCCACCGAGGTAGTTGACGTTGAAGACCAGTTCCTGCGGCAGCGCCTCGACATCGCGCCACAGCACCCAGCCGACGCCGGGATAGACCAGGCCGTACTTGTGCCCGGACGTATTGATCGATGCCACGCGGGGCAGCCGGAAATCCCAGACGAGGTCGGGGTCGAGAAACGGCGCGACCATTGCGCCCGACGCTCCGTCGACGTGCATCGGCACGTCCGGACCGCCGCTCGCGGCAACCGAATCCAGGGCGGCCGCGATCTCGGCCACCGGCTCGTAGCTTCCGTCGAACGTCGAGCCGAGGATCGCCACGACGCCGATGGTGTTCTCGTCGACGGCGGCCGCCGCGCTCGCGGCGTCCAGGTGGAATCGCTCGCCTTCCATCGGCACCAGGCGCGGCTCGACATCCCAGTAGCGGCAGAACTTCTCCCAGCAGACCTGGACGTTCGCGCCCATGACCAGGTTGGGCTTGCGGTCGGGCCCGGCACCGGTGCGCGCCGCCCAGCGCCGTTTGAGCGCCATTCCGGCGAGCATGCACGCCTCGCTCGAGCCGGTCGTCGAGCAGCCGGTAGCCGACTCCGCCGCAGGGGTATTCCAGAGATCGGCGAGGATCGCGACGCAGCGGCGTTCCAGTTCGGCGGTCTGTGGGTACTCGTCCTTGTCGATCATGTTCTTGTCGACGCAGTCCGCCATCAACGCACGCGCCTCGGGTTCCATCCACGTGGTGACGAACGTGGCGAGATTCAGCCGGGAGCTGCCGTCGAGCAGCAACTCGTCGTGGATGAGCTGGTATGCGACGCCCGGCGGAACGGGATCGTCAGCGAGGCGGTCACGAGGGGGCGTGACTCGCTCACCAAGTGCGGGGTTGGCCTGCCCCAGAAACGGGTTCGCGTCGGTCGAGCGGGACGGTTGGGCGGACGATCCTCGATGCAGCGCCATACCCGCCACTATGGCCGACGCGGCCGTGATTTCGCAGGTCGGAAGCCGCCTTCAGCTCAAACGCCGGCGGCGGTGACTATGGCATCGGTGACGAATCCGGCGAGCAGCCCGATCAGCAGGCCGTACGCGAGTAGATCCATGCGCTTGGTCCGCGCGGCAATGCCGAATAGTTGCGCAACGACGTAGATGATCGAGCCCGCGGCGAGCGCCAGGAATACGACGCTGACCGCCTCGCTCGTGAAGCCGTGGCCGACCGCTGTGCCGACGAAGGTCGGCCCGCCGCCGATCAGGCCCATGAGCAGCAGGAATCCCCAGCTCGGACGGGAACTCACGGCCCCGTTCGCTTCGGAACTCGAGTTCGCCGCCAGCGGGGCCACGATGCCGAAGCCCTCGGTGGCGTTGTGCAGCCCGAAACCGATCACCAGCAGGGTGGCCAGTGCGATGTCGCCCTTCGCGGCGGACTGGCCGATCGCGAGCCCCTCGGCAAAGTTGTGCAGGCCGATGCCGATTGCAATGAGCAACGCCAGGCGCTTGGCCGCCGACCACGTGGCGAATCCGCGAGCGTGCAGCAGCGTGGCCTCGGCCTGCGACATCGCACCGGGACCGATCCGAGCGGTCGGCGCGGGAGCGCGCAGCCGGCCCATGACCTTCTCCCAGCCGACCAGGGAGAGCAGGCCCACCGCGATGCCACCAGCGAACAACGCGCCGTAGCCGAACACCGGAGCCAGCCCGCCGGTGTTCTCGTGCACGGCGGCCAGGGCGCCATCGATGGGTTCCCACGCCGCGCTCAGCACATCCCAGACCAGGAACAGCAGCACGCCGATGGCGACGGCATTGAGAGTCGCCCGCAGCGACGGCACCGGCCGGCGCAGTCGGCCGATCGGCAGACCGAGCAGGATCGTCACTCCGGCGATGAAGCCCAGTAGCAGCGTGCGGGTCAAGGTCACACAAGAGAAGGTAAGGCAACCCTAATGTCGGTGTCTATCGCTGGTCGCGATCTCCGCCGATTTGTGGCGACTGTCATCGGACGGGTACTCGGTCGTCCTCTGCGCGAGCGGCCTTGCACTCCGATGTTTCGAGCGCCGCGACGATCGCATCACCGATCTGCTCGAGCTGGGTGATCTGCTGCGGAGTCAATTGGTCGATGACGTGCTTTCGCACGGCGTCGACGTGCCCGGGCGCCGCGTCTTCGAGAGCGGCGAACCCTCTGTCGGTGAGTACGGCGACCTGCCCTCGCTTGTCGGTTTCGCACTCGACCCGTTCGAGCCAGCCGCGCTCCTCGAGGCGCGCGACGGCGTGCGAGAGCCTGCTGCGCGAGGAGCGGGTGGCGTCGGCGAGTTCGCTCATGCGCATGCTGCGCCCGTCGGCTTCCGACAGGCGAACGAGAATCTCGTAATAGGCATGTGGGATGCCGGCATCACGCTGAAGTTGGCGGTCGAGGGCGTCGAAGAGCAGCGTGGTCGCCTCGAGGTACGCACGCCACGCCTGCTGCTCGGATGCGCTGAGCCAGCGGGTCTTCGCCACACGTCGAGGATACGCGGAACGGTCAGTCGGAAATTAGTTGAGAGTTCAACTCTCTTGGTGATAGCCTGGCGGAACCGCAAGGGGGAAACGCCATGTCCATCCACCGCCTCAATCACGCCGTGCTCTATGTCCGCGACGTCGCGCGCAGCGTCGCCTTCTACCATGACGTTCTCGGTTTCGACGCAATCGCTGCGATGGGCGCCATTCCGGGCGCAGCGTTCCTGCGCGCACCAGGCTCGACGAACGACCACGATCTCGGCCTGTTCGAGATCGGCGAAAAGGCAGGCAATTCCGCGGCCGGTCGCGGCACGGTCGGCTTGTATCACCTCGCGTGGGAGGTCGACACGCTGGCAGATCTCGAGCAGCTGGCGGTCAAGCTTGCCAGCGCAGATGCGCTGGTTGGAGCGTCCGATCACAGCACCACCAAGTCGCTCTACGGCAAGGATCCCGACGGCCTCGAGTTCGAGATCGCCTGGATCGTCCCGGCGGACGCTCTCGACGAAGCGGCGCTCGCCGGTCGGGCGAAGATCCGGCCGCTGGACCTCGAGCGTGAGAAGGCCCGCTACGGGGCCGATACCCCAGGCGGCATCGGGGTTAGCCGCGTCGCGGCCGCCCGCTGACATCAGCGCAGGGTTTGGCGCCGGTCCAGACCGGGTACGGCTGACCTCGAAGCAAGCCGGTCACCCAAGGAGGTATTGCCGTGCTCGGACTCATCATCACGCTGATCATCGTCGGACTGATCGCCGGAGCACTTGCCCGTCTAATGGTTCCGGGTCGGGACCCGATCGGCATCGGCGGCACCATCGTCCTCGGCATCGTCGGATCATTCATCGGCGGTTTCCTCGGTTACGTGCTCTTCCACAAGGACGGCCAGGACGGTTTCCTGCAGCCTTCCGGGCTGCTCGGCTCGGTGATCGGCGCCGTTATCGCGCTACTCATCTACCGTCGAGTGGGCACCGGCGGCCGCCGCCGGCGTCTCACCATCTGAGCCGTCTGGTGCCTGTGCGGCGCGCGGACGAATTGGGCGTGGCGTCCTCTCTTAGACTTGACGGGCAACCCGTCACCGCGAGTGAGGACGCCGCGTGGCCGACACGCCTGTACGCGCACTGCTACTCGAGCAAATCCACAGCGATGCAGCAACCCTGCTCAGGGGCGCTGGTTTCGAAGTCGACACAGTCGACCGGGCGCTCGACGAGGACGAACTGATCGAGCGAATCGGTGGGGTCACCCTGCTCGGCATCCGCTCGAAGACTCATGTGACGCAGCGCGTGCTCGATGCCGCGCCTGCGCTCATGTCGATCGGCGCGTTCTGCATTGGCACGAACCAGATCGACCTGCAGGCCGCGGCCGAGCACGGCGTGACCGTCTTCAACGCCCCTTTCTCCAATACGCGCAGTGTCGTCGAGCTGGCGATCGCCGAGATCGTTGCGCTGACCCGTCGCCTCGCCGACAAGAACGCCCTTATGCATGCGGGCGTCTGGGACAAGTCAGCCGACGGCGCGCACGAGGTTCGCGGTCGCACGCTCGGCATCGTCGGGTACGGCAACATCGGCACGCAGTTGTCGGTGCTGGCCGAAGACATGGGCATGCGCGTCCTGTTCTACGACACCACTGACCGACTCGCCCTCGGCAATGCGCGCGGCTGCGAGACGCTCGAGGATCTCCTGACCGAGTCCGACGTGATCACGTTGCATGTCGACGGGCGGGCCTCGAACAACAGCTTCTTCGGCGCCGCTGAATTCGCCGCCATGCGGCCCGGCAGCCTGTTCCTGAACCTGTCACGCGGTTTCGTGGTCGACTACGCGGCGCTGCGCGAGCACATCGAGTCAGGGCACATCGCGGGTGCGGCCGTCGACGTGTTCCCAGTCGAACCGAAACGGCGCGGGGACGAATTCGTCAGCGAGCTTCGCGGCCTGCCCAACGTCATCCTGACTCCGCACATCGGCGGATCGACCGAGGAGGCGCAGCAGGACATCGGCCGTTTCGTGGCGGGCAAGTTCCGCGACTTCGTCGTCGAGGGCGCCACGGCGATGAGCGTCAACCTGCCGGGCATCAGCCTGCCGCAGCCGCCGCACACCCATCGGCTCATCCTGATCCACCGCAACGTGCCGGGCGTGATGGCGACGGTCAACGGCATCCTGGCCGAGCACAAGGTCAACGTCGAAGCGCAGCTTCTGGGCACGCGTGGCGACGTCGGCTACGTGATGACCGACATCAGTGCCACCTACACCGACGAGATGCTCGACCAGGTGCGCGCCTTGCCGGAAACGATTCGGTTGCGCGTTCTGTCCTAGGTCTGTCCTGTGGATCTTCAGCCTGCTGCGCGGGCCAAGATCCACCGGACAGGGCCTGGTCTGCAGCCTTCTCCGGCCTGAGGCCGGCGGGCGTCGCGCTGTCGGTGCGCCTGGCCGCGACTCATGGTCGCTTGCATCGGGTTACCCGTCAGTAATAAACTCCTGGGTTACTGACCAGTAACCGGCGCCAAGCCGCATCAGGAGGGTCCCGGCCATGGGCCATTTCAAGAGCAATCTTCGCGACATCGAGTTCAACCTTTTCGAGGTCTTCGGCACCGACAAGCTGCTTGGAGCCGGTCCGTTCAGCGACCTCGACGAACAAACTGCCCGCGGCATGCTCGCGGAGGTGGTCCGGCTGGCCGAAGGTCCGCTCGCGGAATCGTTCGCAGACGCCGACCGAAACCCGCCCGTCTTCGACCCGGCTACGAGCTCGGTGACAATTCCGGACTCACTGAAGAAGTCGTACGAAGCGCTGCGTAAGGCCGAGTGGTGGCGCCTTGAGACGTTGCCCGAACTCGGTGGCCACCTCGTTCCACGTGCCCTTGTCTGGTCGGTCATCGAGCAGGTTCTGGGCGCCAACCCGGCCCTGCACATGTACAGCGCCGGAGCGCCGTTCGCCGGCATCATCTACCGCAACGGCAACGAGACGCAGAAGCGCATCGCCCAGTTGGTGATCGACCGAGACTGGGGCGCGACCATGGTGCTCACCGAACCGGACGCCGGTTCCGACGTCGGCTCCGGACGCGCCAAGGCGGTCGAGCAGGCCGACGGCACCTGGCACATCGAGGGCGTCAAGCGATTCATCACATCGGCCGAGCAGGACCTGACCGAGAACATCCTGCATCTGGTCCTGGCCCGCCCCGAAGGCGCCGGACCCGGCACCAAAGGCCTGTCGCTGTTCATCGTCCCGAAGTTCCACTTCGACGTCGAGACCGGCGAACTCGGTGAGCGCAACGGCGTCTACGTCACCAACGTCGAGCACAAGATGGGCCTGAAGGCGTCGACTACGTGCGAACTGCGCTTCGGCGAGAAAGAGCCCGCGATCGGCTGGTTGGTCGGCGACGTGCACGATGGCATCGCGCAGATGTTCCAGGTGATCGAGCACGCCCGGATGATGGTCGGCACCAAGGCGATCGCCACGCTCTCGACGGGTTATCTCAACGCGCTCGACTACGCCAAGAACCGCGTCCAGTCCGCCGACCTGACTCAGGCCACCGACAAGACGGCGCCGCGGGTCGCGATCATCAATCACCCCGACGTGCGCCGCAGCCTCATGCTCAACAAGGCATACGCCGAAGGGCTTCGGGCCCTGGTGGCCTACACCGCAAGCGTCCAGGACCGGATCATCGTCGGCGCGCACGAGGGCAACGACACGTCTGCCGACGAAGCGATCAATGACCTGCTGCTCCCCGTCGTCAAGGGTGCCGGCTCCGAGCGGTCCTACGAGCAGCTCGCACAGGCGTTGCAGACGTTCGGCGGGTCGGGCTACCTGCAGGACTACCCGCTCGAGCAGTACATCCGCGACGCCAAGATCGACACCCTCTACGAGGGCACCACCGCCATTCAGGGTCAGGACTTCTTCTTCCGCAAGATCGTCCGGAACAAGGGTGCGGCGCTCGGCGCCGTGTCGGCCGAGATCTCCCAGTTCCTCGAGTCGATCGCCGAGGAGGGCCGTCTCAAGGAGGAGCGCGAGGCGGTGCAGAAGGCGCTCGAGGACGTCGGCAGCATGGTCGGCGCCATGATCACGCAGCTCATGAGCGCGCAGGACGACGTCGCCAACATCTACAAGGTCGGCCAGAACACCACACGGTTGCTGCTGTCGGTCGGCGACCTGCTTGTCGGCTACCTGCTCCTGCGGCAAGCGGCCGTCGCGCTGACCAAGATCAGCGAGAACGGTCTTTCCGATGCCGAGCGCAGGTTCTACGAGGGCAAGCCTGCCGTTGCGCGGTTCTTCGCGCAGACCGTGCTGCCGGAGCTGACCGCGCGCCGCGTCGTCACCGAAGGCACCGACAACAGCCTGATGGACGTCTCCGAGGACTCGTTCTGACGAGTCACCGATTCGATGGCCAATGGTCATCGAATGGACGACCTGCGCCGTTGTCAGCGACCAGTAGGGTCGGATGTCGTGAGTGCAGAACCGCTATGGATTGATCTCGACGGCGCGGTGAACGTCCGCGATGTCGGCGGGCTTGTGACCGACGACGGCAGGCACACGCGGCCCGGACGGCTGATCCGCTCCGACAACCTGCAGGGCCTCACCGCGGCCGACGTCGAGCGGCTGGTCGGCGAGCACGGCGTGCGTGCCGTCGCCGACCTTCGCACCCGCACCGAAGTCGCCAGCGAGGGCGACGGGCCGCTCAGCCATGACCCGCGGGTCACCATCGAGCACCTGTCGATGTTCGCCGAGTCGGTCGACGACTCCGACGTGCTCGCGGCCGAGTCAGACGACGGGCCGGTCGTGCTGCCATGGCACAAGCGCGCCGCCCGGGCAGGCGACCGGCGCGCGGCGTCCACGATCTACCAGAGCTACCTCGATGATCGGCCTGACTCAGTCGTCGCGGCGCTGCGTCTGATCGCGCGCACGGACGGCGCCACGATCGTGCATTGCGCGGCCGGCAAGGACCGCACGGGCGTGATCGTCGCGCTGGCCCTGGACGTCGTCGGCGTCGAGCGCTCGGCGATCGTCGACGACTTCGTGCGCAGCGGCGATCGGATGAAGCAGATCCTGGCCAGGCTCTCGGCCTCGCGCACCTATGTCGACGATCTGCGCGACGTGCCGTTCGATCACCATCTGCCGCGGCCGGCGACGATGGAGACGTTCCTGTCGAACCTCGACGATGCGCACGGCGGTGCGGCGAAGTGGTTGAGCGAACACGGTTGGACCGACGCCGACACCAGTGAACTGCGCGCCGCGCTAGTCGCCGAGTAGCACGAGGCGCAATTCGGCCGCGCCGTCGGGTGCGATGCGCACCGGCACGCCCCAGTCCTGCCGCGCCACGTGGCACGCGGGGTGCTTGATCGCCGGATCGTCGTCGCAGGCAGCGGCCTGCGCGGTGATGTGCAGGACCCCCTCGGTCGCGCCGCCCAGCAGCAGGTCACGTCGCAGCTCGCTCGACTCGCCCGTGCCGTCGCGGAGCAGCTCCGGCGGGGAGGCGCTGACCGTCAACCGTGTCGCCGGTCCGTACCGCTCGTCGAGCTTGCGCCCGGGCGGCGCCGCGAACACAACGTCCAGTGTGAGACGGCCGGGTGCCACCTCGGTTACCGGCCGCTGCGTACGCAGCGAGTCGCCGTGGACGAGCGTGCCCGCGGCCACCGGCCGGACGAGCCGGTGGGCCGCCGACTCGACAACCACCAGATCACCGTCGACCACGACCGTACCGCTCGGCTCGGCCAGGCCGCCGGCCAGCGTCGACACCTCGTCCGCCGCCGGGTCGTATCGCCGGATCGCGCCGTTGTAGGTGTCGCTGATTGCGATGGAACCGTCCGGCAGGCCGGTCACGCCGAGCGGATGTTGCAGGCGCGCCTTCGCGGCTGGGCCGTCGACGTGCCCGAAGTCGAACAGTCCCTCGCCGATCTTGGTGTGGACGATCCCGTCGACATCCAGATACCGCAGCGCTGATGTCTCCGAATCGACGAACCACAAGCGGTCACCGTCGACGGCCAGCCCCGAGGGTTGGGCGAGCCACGCATCGAGCGCCGGGCCGTCCTTGCGGCCTTCGACGGTGGTCCCGGCGAGAATCTCGACGGCGTTCGTCGCCGGATCCCAGGCCAGCAGCAGGTGCACTCCGGCGGCCGCGATCGCGAGGCGTCCGATCGCCGGCCACCACGCGACATCCCATGGCGAGGTGACGTCCGGAACGGGGCCCGTGACAGTTTCCAGGCCGGTCGCCAGCTCGATCGTGCTGACCACTGCGGCGTCGGCCAGGCGTACGCCGCGAAGCGCATGATTCGCGGTGTCGGCAACGACCACGTCGAAGGCCGCCACGCCCTCGGGAAGCAGTGCGAGGCCGTTCGGCTCGGCGAAGGACGCGACATCAGCGGATCCGTCCGTGCGACCACGTGCGCCGGTACCGATACGTCGCAGTACCGTCTCGCCGTCCTGATCCAGTTCGACGATCTGATGATGGCCGGCGTCGGCGACCAGCAGTGACGACGGCAGGGCGATCGCCTTGGCCGGGAACCGAAGGTCCGTCGGCATCGGGGTGGGCGCGACGTAGGGCCCCTCGCCGCGATGCAACGTGCCCTTTTCCTCGTGGGACGTGACCAGCTCACCGATGATCCGGTCGAGCGCGCTCACCTGCCCCTCGCCGGCCGCCTGGGCGACGACGTATCCCTCAGGGTCGATCACGACGAGCGTCGGCCAGGCACGCACTGCGTATTGGCGCCACAGGCCAAGATCCGGGTCGTCGAGCACGGGGTGTCGTACCTCGTAACGATCGACCGCGGCGACCACAGAATCGTGATCGGTCTCGTGTGCGAACTTCGGCGAATGCACCCCGATTACTACCAGGACGTCACGGTACTTCTCTTCGAGCGGGCGCAACTCATCAAGGACGTGCAGGCAGTTCGCACAGCAGAACGTCCAGAAATCGAGGAGCACGACCTTGCCGCGCAAACGCGTCAGCGACAACGGCTCGGCGGTATTCAGCCAGCCGCCTCTGGCCGCCAGCTCCGGGGCGCGGACGCGAAAGCGCGAAGGGGTCACGCGACGACCAACCGGTCGCCCGCGCGGTGTGTTCCGGCATGCCGAGGCGACATGTGCCATTTGGCCAGCTCACAGCCCCGTTGCTCGAGCATCAGCGCCGAACCCCCGCGAAAAAGCCAGGTCGACCTGGCAGATGGCTCAGGTCCAGTTCTTGTTCTCGAACATCAAGGTCACCTCCTTGACGACGTGGTGAGCTCACGCGGCGCTACAGGTCGCCGCGGGCATTGGCTCATATGCCAGCTTTCTCCTGCGGATTGCGCGCACACGATCTGCACACAGTTGACCGTGGGCAGTGATGACATGACCGGCTCCGCTGGGCTAACCTGGCGGGGAGCCGTCGACGGGGGTCGGAGAGGGCATTGGCCACTTTGCATGACACGGTGACAGAGCGATCCGCGTTGGCCGCCCTCAAAATACGACGGTGGGCCCTCTGGGCCGCCCCACTTCGCGTGATCGTTCTGGTCCTTGCAGTCGACGCCCTCGCGTTGCTGGGTAGCTCCGCTGCGATTGCGCGCAACTCAGTCAATGGCGACGACCTCCTTCGATTCGGCCTGCTCGCCACCCTGAGCGTGACCTATCTGGAGGTCGCGCGGCAAGTCGAACATCGCCGTCGGCTGCTGTCTGGTAGCGGCGTCGTGCAGTCCGACATCAGTTCGGTGTGGACCTTTCCGGCGGCCGTCGTCCTTCCGGCCAAGCTCGCTGTTGCCCTCGTAGCGCTGATATACGTGCATTCCTGGATACGTGCCTGGGGTCGCGTCGACGGGGCTCGGCTCTACCGAACGGTTTACAGCGCGTCGGCCGCGGTGCTGACCTGCCTCGCCGTTTCGGCACTGGTCCACACCGCCGACCGCAACTGGCTTCCGGCCGGTGTCGGCGGGGCGGTATCCGTCGTCGTGGCGATCATCGCGTACTGGCTCGTCAACAGCGCGCTGCTTGCCGCGGCGATGGTCGTCAGCGGCCGGGCCGCGTCTGAACTGCTCGGTTCGTGGTCGGAGAACGCGCTCGAATTCGCAACCCTCGCTCTGGGCGGGGTCACCGTGGCCTTGGTGGTTACGGTGCCGCTGCTGACCGTGATCGTGTTGCCCGCCATCTTCCTGCTGCAGCACCACGCATTGCTCGCCCAGCTCGTGCATGCGGCGACGATCGATGCCAAGACCGAACTGCTCAACGCCGCCGCGTGGCGACGGCTGGCCCAGCGCGAACTCGAACGGGGCGCGCGCCAGCACACCACAACAGCGGTGCTCGTCATCGACATGGACCACTTCAAGCACATCAACGACACCTGCGGCCATCTCGCCGGTGACACCGCACTGAAGGCGGTCGGCGAGGCGCTCGCCGACGAACTGCGCGATTACGATGCCGTCGGCCGCTTCGGCGGCGAGGAATTCGTCGCGCTGCTGCCCGGTGTCGACGGACCGGCGGCGCGAAGGGTTGGTGAGCGGATCAGGCGCCGGATCGAGTCGTTGAACGTCACGGTCGAGCGTCGCGTCGGTGGATCCGGCACGGTGCGGGTCACGGCATCGGTCGGGGTGGCTGCTGCCTCCGGCGTGGGCATCGATCTCGACGATCTGCTCCGGGCCGCAGACGATGCGCTCTATACGGCGAAGGACGACGGTCGCAACGCCGTTCGCCTCGGACGCATCGACACTGCCATCGCCTAGGCGCTGCAAGCGGTCAACGCATCGGACCCGGCACCCCGAGCAGGTAGCCCTGCCCGTAGTGACAGCCGAGTTCGACGAGGAGTTCACGCTGCTCCGGACGCTCGATGCCCTCGCCCACCACTTCGGCGTCGAGGGCGTTGGCGAGCGCTATCACGTGCCGGACGATCACGCGTGCCCGCGCATCGTCGACGATGTCCGACACGAACGACCGGTCGAGTTTGATCTCGTCGAAGACGAACTGGCGCAGGTAGGACAGTTGGCCAAAGCCGGTGCCGAAGTCGTCGATGGCGATGCGAGTGCCCATGCCTCGCAGCGTCGAGAGGATCCGCCAGCCGACTCCGCCACTGCGCAGCAGCACGCCTTCAGTGACCTCGAGGGTCAGGCTGCGGGCCGGCAGCGCGTACTTGGCCAACGTCTCCTCGACTGTGGCCGGGAGCGAATCATCGAACAGTTGGTGAACGCTGACGTTGACCGAGACGCCGACGCCGGGCACCGCGTGCGGGCTCGTCTGCCGGTGCAGCTCACCGAGTGCCTCGACCAGCGCATGCCGGCCGAGATCGCCGACGAGGCCCATGCGTTCGGCCATCGGCACAAACGTCTCGGGCGGGACGCCCTCGTGCTCGCCGCTCGTCCAGCGCAACAGCGCCTCGTAGCGGGTGATGTGTCCGGACTTGAGATCGACGATCGGCTGGTAGGCGAGCCCGAACTCTTGCGCTTCGATTCCGTGCCGGAGCGCAGGCGCGAGCGCGACCACGTCGTCTCGTCCTGGCGCGCGCTGGTCATGTACGACGAGCTGGCCACGGCCCAACGCCTTGGCGCGATCCAGCGCGGCGCTTGCCGCGCGCAAGGCCTCGGACTCATCGGCGTTCGCACCGAACAGGGCCACGCCGATGCCGGCGCTTGCCGACAGGTCGAGGCCATCGACGTCGAACGGCGCTGCGAGGGCGCGCCGGAGCCGCACTGCGAGGGCAGTGCCCTCGTCGAGTGTGTGCACGTTCTCGAGCAGCACGGCGAATTCGTCACCCCACATCCGGACGACGGTCGCTGATGGGCCCGCCGTGATCAGCAGGCGCTGGGCGACCAGGCGCAGCAGTTCGTCGCCGGCTGTGTGCCCGAAGGACTCGTTGACCGCCGACACACCGTCGAGTCCGAGCACGATCACGACGTAGAAGCGACCGGTTTCCGCGGCGCGGGCACGCGCGACCTGCAGCCGGTCGGTGAGCACCGCGCGGGTCGCGAGGTGAGTCAGCGGATCGGTTCGGACAAGCTCGCGCAATCTGCGCTGCGAGGCGTCCTGCTGTACTGCAACCGCGGCGAGGTGGCCCGCCTCGTGCAGCCACTCCAGCTCGTCCGGCGAAGGGGTGCGAGCCTCGCCGAAGTAGACGGCGAAGGTGCCGAGCACTTCGTCGTGGGCGCCGAGGAACGGTATCGACCAGCAAGCCGTGATGCCGGACTCGAGTGCAGCCTGCTGCCAGGCTCGCCAGTTCGGATCTTGCGTGATGTCGGCCGTCACGACCACCCGGCGGTGGAATGCCGAGGCCCCGCAGGTTCTGCTGTTCGGACCGATGTCCTGGGCGTTGACGGCCGTGACGAATTGGGTCGGCAGGGTGGGTGCTGCCGCGACCTGCAGCTGCTTGGCGTCGCTGGTGGCAAGCAGAATCGCTGCTCGGCTGCCGGGCAATTCGCGTTCGAGGAGCTGGGCGAGCGTGGCGAGGATCGTGGGTAGCGGGGTGTGCGCAGCGATCAGGCGCAGGATCTCGCTCTGCGCCGCGACCCGTGCTCCAGCCGCCGCCGCCTTGTTCGACGGGGGCATCGCATCCGGGTCCGGCCTTCCCTCGGGCACGGCCTCCTCTTTCGGAGCGACCAGCCGCGTGCGCGGGTGGGTTCCTCTGGCGTGCAGGCTACGCGCGTTGGCCGCCGCTATAGCGAACTGACCCGCACATGCCTGGAGCCCGATCCGTGCAGGATCGAGCTCCGGTCGGTTGTGCAATCAGTCCGCGTCAGCGGACGTAACTCTCCCGCTGCGCCATCGCAATCAGCTCGCTGCGCATCGTCGGCGAAGCGGAGTTCAGGACGCGCTCGAATGCGAGCACCTGGCGGCGGTGGCGGAGTCTGTTCGTGATCTTGGTCTTCATGGTCTGCCTCTGGTTTCTGCGGGTCGGGGGTCTGGCTAGGCAGTCAGTTGGTTTCGTTCAGGAAGCCAGCTAGCTGATCCTCATTTCATTAACGATCATACTCCGTAAACCGAAGAACAAGTGCCTGTATGCCCTCTTGTGACTTACAACATCGCATCTTCGGGCCTTTCGGCCCGCGATTCATTCTGTCTGGACGCCGAGCTGTCGGCCGTGCCGCATATCTTGGCGCCCATGACCGTCTCGCTGCTCTCTGCGCCCACGAATCTGGGCCTTCGCCCGCCGGTGGTGTCGGCAACCCCGGGCTGCTCGAAGGCGCCCGAGGTCTTGCGCGCCGCCGGGCTATACCGCCGGCTTCGGGCCGACGATGCGGGCCTGGTCGTCTGCCCGCGTTACGTCGATGACGTAGCACCAGGTCGCATCCGCAACCAGGAGGCGATCCTTGACTTCTCCGAACGCCTCGCGGGCCGGCTCGGCACGCTGATGGCCGCCGGAGGGCGCCCCGTCGTGCTCGGTGGCGATTGCAGTCTGCTGCTCGGCGTCGGCCTGGCGCTGCGCCGTGCGGGCAGGTTCGGCCTGGTTCATATCGACGGGCATACGGATTTCCGCCACCCGGGCAACTCCAATGCTTGTGCCAGCCTCGCGGGTGAGGACCTCGCCGCCGCGGTGGGGCTGCACTGGCCGGCCGTGTCGCTGTTGGGTGGTTCGCGACACTTCGATCCCAGCGACGTCGTGCATGTCGGCCATCGAGACGATGACGAGGCGCTCGAGGAGGTTCGGGATGTGCTCGGCCTGGTCGTCTCGGCGGCGCAACTGCGCGAAACCGGAGCCGTCGATACCGCCCACCGGGTCGTCGGCGTTGTCGGCCGGGAGGGCCTCGACGGCTACTGGCTGCACGTCGACGTCGACGTGCTTGACGAGTCAGTCATGCCGGCCGTCGACAGCCCGTCGCCCGGGGGTCTCCTGGCCGAGGAACTGATCGGGCTGCTGCGAGGGCTGGCACCGGGCGCCGTCGGCGCCAACGTCGGTATTTACGACCCAGACCTGGACGGAGCCGGATCGGCAGCGGGCATCGTCGTCGACTGCATCGCGCGGGGCCTTGCCGATCTGGGTACAGCTCGCTAACTTATACGGCAAGTAACTGATACAGCGTGTTGCAGACACGACAGACGAAAGGCAACGGTCATGACCGCAGAGCTGACCGACCAGGTCAGGAAAGCGGAACGCCTGCTCGGCTCATCGTCGAAGAACTCCTACGATCCGCAACTCGAGGTCGACTGGGACGCGCCACTGCCCGAGGGCCTCGCGTATATGCCGTTCGAGCGAATGTCGCTCTACGGCACGCCCCTCTGGGACGACCTCAGCGCCGAACAGCGCATCGAGCTGTCAAAGCACGAGCTGGCGAGCATCGTGAACATCGGCCTGTGGACCGAGATCATCCTGATGCAGATGCTCAGTCGCGACGCGTATCACCGTGACCCGCGCGATCCACGCACGCACTATGAGCTGACCGAGATCGGCGACGAGACCCGGCACGTGATCATGTTCGCCAAGACGCTGGCCCGCATGGGAGTGCCGGCATATCGCCCGCCGCGCTTCGTCCACCACCTGGCCCGGCTCTACAAGGCGACCGCGCGCGGGCCGATGCTGTTCGGGCCGGTGCTCGTCACGGAAGAGATCACCGACCGCCTGCAGCGTGCGTCGATGAACGACTCCGAGATCCACCCGCTCATCCGCATGATCAACCGCATCCACGTGATCGAGGAGTCGCGGCATGTGCGCTTTGCGCGCACAGAATTGACGCGGACGCTCTCGCGCCTGTCGAAACGGCGGCGCGGCTGGCACAAGCTCGTGACCGCGGCCGTTTCGGCAACCTTGGCGAGCGTGCTCATCGACCCGAAGGTCTACGCGTCGGTCGGCCTCGACCCGAAGCAGGCACGCCGGGTGGCCCGGGCGAATCCGCACCATCGCGAGACGGTCCGCTGGATGGGCGAGAAGATCATGCGCTTCTTCGACGACAACGGCATGGTTACGGCGGCGACCCGGCCGATCTACCGGGCCGCGCACCTGCTCTAGTACCTGCCGGCTACAGCAGCCCCATACCCGGGTCGGCCAGCACCCCGGCCATGTCGGCGAGGAACTGCGAGCCCTGCTGGCCGTCGACCAAGCGATGGTCGAACGAGACCGCAAGCTGGGTGACCCACCTCGGCACGATGTCGTCGTCGACCACCCAGGGCATCTTGCGTACCGCACCGAACGCCACGATGCCGGCCTCGCCCGGGTTGAGGATCGGCGTGCCTGTATCGACGCCGAACACCCCGACATTCGTGATGGTGATCGTGCCGCCCGCCATGTCGGCGGGCGACGTCTTGCCGGCCCGCGCCGTCTCGGTGAGCTCGCCGATCGCGCGGGCAAGCTCGACCAGGCTGAGCTGGTCGGCGTTCTTGATGTTCGGGACGATCAGCCCACGGTCAGTTGCCGCGGCAATGCCCAGGTTCACGTAATGCTTGAGGACGATCTCGCCGGCCGGCTCGTCCCAGAAGGCATTGATCTGCGGGGTGCGCTTCGCGGCCAGCATGAGGGCCTTCGCGACGAACACGAGCGGCGAGACCTTGACGCCGCGGAAGTCTGGACGGGCGGCGACGCGCTCGCGCAGTTCCATCATCGGCGTGACGTCGACGGTGATGAACTCGGTGACGTGCGGCGCGCTGAACGCCGACGCGACCATCGCCGCGGCGGTGTGCTTGCGCACGCCCTTGATCGGGATGCGGGTTTCGCCCTGCAGGTGGGCAGTTTCGCCCGGGGTGGGCACTTGCAACTGCCCACCTGCGGCCGAAGTGCCCACCTGCGGCGCGGCAGCCTGCACGTCCTCGCGGGATACCGTGCCGTTCGGGCCGGTCGCCTCGACCGTGCTGAGGTCGACACCGAGCGTCTTGGCCAGCTTGCGGACCGGCGGCTTCGCGAGCACCCGATGGCGGGTCTCGGGAGCGTCCGTCGCCGGGGGCGTCGGAGCGATATTGAAGGCGGGGTTGGCCGAAGGTGTGTCAGGCGGCGTGGGCACCTTGCGAGGTCGGCGCTTGGCGGCTCCCGCACGCGGCCCGTAGCCGACCAGTACTGGCTGCCGGCCACCCGGCTCCTCGGCTGCTTCATTCGCCGCCGCAGCGACCTGCCGGTAGTAGCTGGGAGCGCTGGAATCCTCGCTCGCGCTGCCCGACTCGGCGGGCGCAGCCGTGGCCGCCGGCGCGGCGTCGCCGCCAACGTCGACCGTGATGATCGGCGCACCGACGTCGACCGTGTCGCCCGGAGCGGCATGCAGCTCGGTGACGACCCCGGCGTACGGCGAAGGCAGCTCGACGGCCGCCTTTGCCGTCTCGACCTCGACGATGATCTGGTTGACCACGATCGTGTCGCCCGGCTTGACCGACCAGCTGAGGATGTCAGCCTCGGTCAGGCCCTCACCGACGTCGGGCATCTTGAACTGTTTGAGATCGCTCACGCTTCAGTACTCCAACATCCGGTCGACGGCGTCGAGGATGCGGTCGACGTTCGGCAACCACTCCTCTTCCAGGCGGCTCGCCGGGTACGGGGTGTCGAACCCGCCCACCCGCAATACCGGCGCTTCGAGCGAGTAGAAGGCCCGCTCCTGTACCCGGGCCGCGATCTCGGCGCCGACCCCGTGACTGATCGCGGCCTCATGGACGACGGCAAGGCGGCCCGTCCGCTCGACCGACTCGACGACCGTCGCCGTGTCGAGCGGCGAGATCGAGCGCAGGTCGATGACCTCGAGCTCGCGGCCCTCATCGGCCGCGGCTGACGCGGCTTCCAACGCAGTGGCGACCATCGGGCCGTAGGCGACGAGGGTCGCGTCGCGGCCCGGCCGAACGATCCGGGCCTTGTGCAGCGGGTACGGGTTCTCGTCGATCTCGCCCTTCGTCCAGTACCGGCGCTTGGGCTCGAAGAAGATGACCGGATCGTCGGAGCGCACCGCCTGCTGGATCATCCAGTACGCATCGGACGGGTTGGCGCAGGAGACGACCTTCAGGCCGGCCGTGTGTGCGAAGTAGACCTCGGGCGACTCGGAGTGATGCTCGACGGCGCCGATGCCTCCGCCGAACGGGATGCGGATTGTGATCGGCATCCGCAGCGTGCCGTTCGAGCGGTTGTGGATCTTCGCGACCTGGCTGACGATCTGGTCGAAGCCGGGGTAGACGAAGCCGTCGAACTGGATCTCGCAGATCGGCCGGTAGCCCCGGATGGCCAGGCCCACCGCGGTGCCGATGATCCCGGATTCGGCCAACGGGGTGTCGAACACCCGCGATTCGCCGAAGTCCTTCTGCAGGCCGTCGGTGATGCGGAAGACGCCGCCGAGCTTGCCGACGTCCTCGCCCATGATGATGGCCTTCGGGTCGTCCTCGAGGCTCTTGCGTAAGCCCTCGTTGAGCGCCTTCGCGAGCGTGATCGGACTCATGCTTTGCCCCCGGCCGTCGCGACCTCGAAGGTGTCCAGGTAGGCGGCGTATCCGTCACGCTGCTCGCGCAACTCGTCGGTCATCTCGTCGTAGACGTACTCGAACGCCATCATCGGATCGGGCTCGGGGAGCGCCCGGCAGCCTTCGCGCACGTGCTCGGCCAGCGCCTCCGACTCGCGGGCGATGGATTCGAAGAACTCGGGGTCGGCCTGGGCGTGCCGGGTCAGGTAGGCGCGTACGCGCTCGATCGGATCCTTGAGCTTCCACGTCTCGGTCTCCGCCGCCAGCCGGTAGCGGGTGGCGTCGTCGGAGGTCGTGTGCGGGTTCATCCGGTAGGTGAACGCCTCGATCAGGGTTGGCCCCTGGCCGTTCCGCGCATCGTTGAGCGCCTTGCGGGTGACGGCCAGGCTCGCCAGCACGTCGTTGCCGTCGATGCGCACGCCGGGGAAGCCGAAGCCGCTCGCCCGCTGGTAAAGGGGCACGCGAGTCTGCGTGGTCACCGGTGCGGAGATTGCCCACTGGTTGTTCTGGCAGAAGTAGACGATCGGGAGGTTCTCGGCCGCCGACCAGACGAACGACTCGTTGACGTCGCCCTGGCTGGAGGCGCCGTCGCCGAAGAACGCGAGTACGGCTGTGTCGCGCTCGGGATCGCCGGTGCCGACCGCGCCGTCACGCACCACGCCCATCGCGTAGCCGGCCGCGTGCAGGGTCTGCGCCCCGATGACGATCGTGTAGAGGTTGAAGTTGTTGTCGTGCGGGTTCCAGCCGCCCAGGTTGGTGCCCCGGAACAGCCCGAGTAGCACGAGGGGGTCGACGTTGCGGCACCAGGCAACGCCGTGCTCGCGGTAGGTCGGAAACGACATGTCGTGCTGGCGAAGGGCCCGTCCGGCGCCGACCTGCGCGCCTTCCTGGCCGAGCAGCGACGCCCACAGGCCGAGTTCGCCCTGTCGTTGCAACGCGATGGCCTCGGTGTCGATGCGACGGACCAGGACGAGGTCGCGATACAGCGACCTGATCTCGTCGTCGGAGATGTCAAGCGGGTAGTCCGGGTGCTCGACACGGACGCCCTCAGGCGTCAGAAGCTGAACCATGTCAGGTTCGGGCGGGACGGCGTGCAGCGCTGCGGCGCCATCCTTGGCCTCGAAGTCCGGTAGGGCAGGTACTGCTGGCATGCGCACGCTCCTCGCATCCGAGCACTGAGTGCGGGGTCACCGCGCCCGTGCCGCCTGGCGATGTTCTGGATTATCCGTTGGTACAGGGATGGCGGACCGCAGGATTTCCCAGGGGTTCCTACCATATCTGCGCTTGCGGTCCGGCCGCCGTCAGGCCCGCAATGCTCGCACAGCGCCGCGAAGTTGTACGCGTGTTAGGTCCGGAAAGTACCGGGTGCTACTACTACAGCCGTATGTTGCGACCTGGTACTAGTGCGGCGCTCTCTGCCCACGGGGTCTTGATCATCTCGGCTGGATCAGCCATTGCTCACGGTTTCGACAGAGATGATCGATCGTGTGCCGCCAGCGCGGACTCCCAGCACGATGGCTGAACTTGCGTGAGCGAGGCCCCGGGCTCGCAACCACTCACCACCGAGCGGTCACGCCTCGCCTGTCTAGCCGAGTTCGGCCGGCAGTGGCTCGTCGTGGACGATCGTCAACCGGGATACCGCGCGGGTCAGGGTGACGTAGAGCCGCCGAAGCCCGGCCGGTCGGGTTGCCTCGGCCGCGACGATCTGCGCGGGCTCGACAAGCACGACCGAGTCGAACTCGAGGCCCTTCGCCGAACTGGCATCAACGATTGCCACCCGCGGATCGTCCTCGTCGTCGAGTCGCTCGGCCGCGATACCGGCACCGGTCAGGGTCCGCAGGATGCCGGCGGCCTGCTCGTCCGGCACGATCACGCCGATCGATCCCTCGACGTCGAGATACGCCCGGACCGTGTCGATGAGGTGCGCCGATGACGCGTATCGCAGGGCGTCCGTACCTTGGCGTACGGAGGTCGCGGGCGGCACGTCGGCAGCGACGTGCGGCAGCAGCCGGTTGGCGATCTCGAGCACCTCGCCCGGCACGCGATAGCCCGCCGTCAGCGGCCGGATCGACGCGCCGTCGTGGCCAAGGTGGGCAAGCGTCACCGGCCACGAGCCCGGAGCCCAAGGAGTGGTGGCCTGCGCAAGATCGCCGAGCACCGTGACCGACCCGAGCGGGCACCGCCGGGCGACGGCGCGGCATTGCATGGGCGAGAGATCCTGTGCCTCGTCCACGACGACATGGACGTAGGAGGGAACGCCGTCGAGCATCGAGGTCAGTTCGTCCAGGAGCACGGCATCGGCCGGCGTCCAGCGCGGTGATTTCGCCGGGCGATGCAGCAGGGCGCGCTCGTCGTCGGTCAGCGTCGTCCGTGAGCAGCGCGCCAGGAACTCGACGTCGGAGTAGAGCCGGGCGAGCAATTTCCGCGCGTCGAGCGCCGGCCATACGGTGTCGACGAACTCGCGCACTGCCGATGATCGGGCAATGCGGGTCGTCTCGGCGTCGGAGGGCGCGCCGCCTGCGTCCTCACGCTGGCGCCGCACGTCTTCGGCAACCTGCTGGCGTAGCCGATCGCGCACCAGCGCCCAGCGCACGTCAGCGCGTCGGGCATCGTCGACATAGCGGCGCAATCGGTGCTCGGGAATTCGGTAACGCTTCGTGCCGATGATTGCGACGACATCGTCGGTCGGGCGAGCGACGTGCGAGAACACCGCGCGACGCAGTACGTCGGCCATGCGCGCATCGCCTTTGAGCACCGCGGTTGCTACCGGCTCGACACCCTTGATCGGCACGTGGCCGACAAGCTCGTCGACGGTGGCCTGCTCGATGCCTCCCTCGCCCAGCGCCGGCAGCACCTGCGCGATGTAGTGCAGGAAGGCCCGGTTGGGGCCGACGACGAGGACGCCCGACCGGCGCAGCCGAGCCGGGTAGGTGTAGAGCAGATAGGCCGCGCGGTGCAGGCCGACGGCCGTCTTTCCGGTACCCGGCGCGCCCTGGATGCATAGGGAGGTGTCGAGGTCGGCGCGCACGAGCTCGTCCTGGTCGGGCTGGATGGTCGCGACGATGTCGCGCATCGGCCCGACGCGCGGCCGCTCGATCTCCACGCGCAGCAGGTGGGACTCGAGGCCCAGCGCCTCGCCGCGGTCGAGGTGTTCGTCCTCGAACGAGCTGAGCACGCCGTCGTGGAATCCGAAGCGGCGGCGCAGTTGCACGCCCATCCGGTCGGCCGGGGTGGCGCGGTAGAACGCCTGCGAGATCGGCGCTCGCCAGTCGATGACGACCGGGTCTCCGTCGGCATCGCGAACGTGGCGGCGGCCGATATGGAACGTCTCGGTGTGCGGCGCGTCCTGCGCAGCCAGCTCGGCGTCGCGATCGGTGCGGCCGAAGAAGGGTGGGGCGTCCGGGTCGGCGGCCAACGCCTTGAGTCGCTGGGCGCGCAGCCGACCGAGGCTCTCACTGGCAAGTGCGTCGACACCGTAGTCGGCGATGCCCTGCGCGGAAGCGCGCATCACGTCAAGGCAGCGACGGGCGAGATCAAGGTGGGAACGTTCGGCCGCGAGTACCTCTTCGCCGCCGTTGGCGGCCGGTAACCCGGCGATTTTCGACTCTTGGACAACGGACACCGGATTGTCGCTCACGGTTATTCGACGCTACGCGTGCCCCGCAAGTGGATTTCGCCTACGCCAAGGAGATTTGGTGGGCGCCGGAGCCAGGACAGCCCCGGCGCCCACGGTCGGTTAGCCGACGGTGTAGCGGTAAGGCAGCGCGGCGATCACGCTGCCGGTCGTGACCTGCGGCAGTCCACCGTTCGCCGTGGTCGTCGAAAGCAGGGGCAGCGTGACGATATTGAGCAGGCCGTCGACCTTGCTGCCCTTGTTGCCGGTTGGCGTGACGACGACCTGAATTGTGGCCGTGGCTCCTGGCGCGATGATCGCCGGCGAACCGAGCCCGGCGGTCGGGTCGATCGAGCCGAGGAACGGGTCATCCGTCGACGAGGTCACCGCCGAGTCGAAGCCGAGCGTCTTCATCGAAGCGCTGAGCGTCGACGAGCCGGCGGGAGCACCTGCGTCGGTGAACGGCCCGATCTGCTGCATGTTCGTGAACCAGATGCCCTTGCTGATGTAGCCCTTGTTCTCGCTCACGGATGCCACGGAGAGCGAATTGCCCTGCTGCGCCTGCGCAAGGTCACCGAACAGATCAAAGCCGGCCGCGGATCCCTGCAGTTCGAGCTGCGCGGGCGTGGTCGAGTTGGCTGCGACGGTGAGCTTGCTCGTGTTCGGCGGGGTCAGGTAGATCGGCTCCTGCGCCGGGTCCGGCGGCAGATCGAAGGTGGCGCTGCCCTGGATGGGCACCGCCTGCAGGGTCTGCACCTTGGACGTGCGGGCGTCGACGCCCACCGCGAGCGGCTCGACACCGGTGTTGTGCACCCGGACGTTGACCGTCGTGGGCTGGCCCTTGGGCAGCTTCACGCTCGGCGAGTTGGGCAGCGACGGCGCGTCGACCCGAACCTTGTCGAAGGTCACCGTTCCGTCGAACGTCTGCGAAAGATCGTTGCCGGTGACCGGGTTCTGCACGACGACTACGAACTGCCAGCGCCCTGCCAGGGGATTCGCGCTGAACAGCTGCAATCCCTTGCCCTGGACCTGGTTGAACGACGGATCCAGCGCGGAATTGCTTGTGACATCGGACAGTTCGCCGTTCGGATCGATCAGCACACCGGCGACGAGGTCTCCGGCGTCCTTGCTCAGCACGAGCGACACGTCAAGGTCGTCCTTGCCCTTGGGGACGTCGAAGGCGTAGGTGAACGTCTGCGCCGGTGAGACACCGCGTGCGTTGCCGCCCGTGATCGTCCCGCTGAAGTGGCCGGTACCCGAGCGGGTCGGAACCAGGCTGCGCAGGATCGCCGACACCGTGGTCTGGTGCCCGTCCGAACTGCCGAACTGAATCGAGTAGTCGGCGTCGCCGCCGCTCGATGGCGTCGTGAACGTGACGTGCACGGACTTGGTCTGGCCGACCGCGAGGCCGAATACCGCCGGGCTGACCTGGCCGAACGGCACCGTGCGCTGGGTGTCGATGCCGAGCCGGATCGGGCCGGTGTATCCGGTAGGCCCGGCCGCGGAGTAGAGGACGGCGGTCCAGGTGCCTGCGGCCGGATTCCGCACATCGACATTGGCGTAGTTGGCTGACGCCGGCCCGCCCTGTGGACGGCTGTTGGCCACGAACGTGCCGTCAGGCGCGAGCAGGCTGAGCCGGACGACAGGTGTGACGCCGGCGGCGTTGGTCTGACCGTTCCAAGCCATCCGGGTCAGCAACCGCTGGGCGCCCGAAGGCACGCTGAACCTGACCTCCTTGAACGCCCACTGCGCGCCGTTGTAGTACGTGAACGTCGGCAGCGTCGTCGAGTCGAACGTCGTCGACTGGGTGGCCGACGAGAGCGGCGCGAAGTCACGCGTCGACGCCGACACGGTCAGCGGCTTCGTGCCGACGTTGGTGACCTTCACCGTGGCGGACTGGCTGCTGCCCGGAGCGCCTTCGAGGGTCAGTTGGTCGGTCGACAGGGCGATGTTCGACTTGACGCCGGCCGGGGCACTGCTGCTACCGGGATAGGTGAGCGCTGCTTCCACGGCGGCCCGCGCATTGAGTAGGCCGGAGCCCTGCTCGTCCGCGGGCAGGCCGAGGTCGGTCGTGGTACTGGTGATCAGCTTCTTCACCAGGGCCGGCGACGGCGAGGCGCCGCCGTGCGTTCCGCGGTACGCCTGGATGACCAACGCGGCCACACCAGCAGTGAGCGGCGCGGACTCGCTCGTGCCGCCGAAGGACTGCAGGTCGGTCGGCTGCGGCGGTGACCGGAAGTTGAAGCAGTTGAGGAAGCCTGGCTCGCACACCGACCAGTTGCCCTCGCCGGGCGCGGTCACGTCGACGGTGCGGCCACCCTGGGTAAGGCCGGACGACGACAGCGCCGAGATGTTGTCGCTGATCCACTTGCCGTTGGAGAACGGGAACGCGGCGTAGGTCGTCTGCGCGTAGAGCCGGTTGTCGGTGGTTGCCGCCGCCGAGATCACCTTCGGGTCGGTGGCCGGGCTGCCGATGGTGCTGGTGATTCCGGCGTCGCCGGTGGACGTCGTGATCGTGACTCCGGCGGCGACGGCCGCGTCGTTGAACAGCTGGATCGTGTTGCGCGAGCTGCTGTCCGGGTACTGGTTCAGGCCGAACGACTCGTTGATCACGTCGACGTGCGCGACGTTCACCGCGTAGTCGATGGACTGCAGGATCGAGGAGTTGGCCAGGAACTCGCCGCCCGCCTTGAGGGCCACGATGCTCGCGCCGGGTGCCACGCCGACGACGCGGATGTTGCAGCCCGGCGGCAACGGGTGCGCCTGGTTGACGAACTGCGAAAGGTCATGGGTGACCGTGCCCTGCGCCGCGATCGACGATGCGTCGCCGAATGCCTCGGCCCCTCCGGACGGGGCGTTCGGCCCGTCACCGGAGAAGTCCTGGTAGTCGACGATCACGTGATCGCCATTGGGGCGGATGAAGTCCGGGTTGTCGGGGTCGATGCCGTCGGCGATGTAGGCCACCTTGACTCCGGCGCCGCTAGCGAGATCCTGCGCGCTGGGGCTGCCGTCGGTGCTGGCGGCGTGAATGGACGTCAGCGCCTCGGGCTCGAGAAGCGGCTTGCTCGGGTCAGACGGGCAGATCGCGAAGGGTCCGTCGGCGCTCGGTGCTGCTGGCGCGCTGCTCTTCGCCGTGCCGCCGGCTGCGGCCGCCGGGGTTGCCTGCGGGGTCACCGCGATCTGAGCATCAGGCACGACAGCCGCGACGGATGGGTCGGCCGCAAGCGCGTCGGCCTGCGCCTGCGTGACGGTCGCCGAGAACGCATTACCTACCGAGAACTGCTTCAGATGCGATGGTCGCGAACCGGGCAGCCGGCTCAGCACGGCCTGCTGAGCGCTCGTGGCCTTGGACTTGCGGGCACTCAGATGCTCGCGCGTCGCAGGTACGGACGGAAGTTGATCACGAAGCACCACGATCACCGCTCGGGTGGTGCCGGCCGTGCTCGGCGGCGCGGCTCCCGCACCGCCCCCGGCCGCCACCTGGCCTGCCGTAGCAAGCCCAGTGGCAACCAGCGCCGTGAGCAACACCCTCGACTTGTGCCCAGACTTCATCGGCTCCCCCAGATTCGTCGGATCGTCACGGCTCGGGCGGCCGTGTACCCAAGCGTGAATATTGGCTAGGTCACACGCCCCGCACAAGGGTCTGAGTGTTATTGACGTCGTCCTGCCAGCTACGCGGCGTACACGCCGCCGCGCTCAGTCTTGTCGCAGCAGGGCGTCTACCGTCTCGGTCGCCAGCGCCCGCCGGCCGCGAGCACTCGCCGGCAACACGGCAGGCACTGCGTGTGCGAGTTGCGCATTGCCTACATACGCTGCGTATCCGAGTGTGGCGCGCCGCGCGGCAACCGCTTGGGTGAGCCCGCTTGCTCGCAGCACACGCGCGAGGTAGTCGATGCGACGCTGCGTCACCCGCTCGACTGCGTCGCCCACGTCGGGGTGCGCGGTTCCGGCGAGCAACAGAAGTTCACCGGGACGTTCTTGGCTGCGCGCGGTGACCTCGGCGATCAGGAGCGCCGCGCGCCCGCCCGGCGTATCCGCAGCGGCCTCGACAGCCGCGATGACGTCGTCGGTGGCAACGGCTTCCCACCGCGCAAGTGCAGCGCGCAGCAGGTCGTCGCGCGAGGCGAAGTGCCAATAGAACGAGCCCTTCGTCGCACCAAGCTGTCGCGCGAGTGGCTGTACCGCGACGCCGTCCGGACCTTCGCGTAGTAGTGCCTCGACGGCGGCGTCGATCCAATTGTCGCGGTTAAGTCGGGTATCAGGCATGGGCGTACGCTAGCGTACGGAATTGCACCATACGCCAGCGTACGGAGGCATTATGTCGGCCACGTTCGATCGCTGCATGACGCGGTGACGCCGCCCCTGACGCAGCTGCTCGAACGCGTGCATGGGCTGATCACGCCTGGTTGTCGGCGAATGCTCGGCATTACCGGTGCGCCGGGTGCCGGGAAGTCGACGCTCGCTGCCGCGCTTGTCCAGGCGCTTGCGCCGGACGCGGTGCTCGTGCCGATGGACGGCTTTCACCTGGCGGACGCCGAGTTGCACCGTCTCGGCCGGCATGAACGCAAGGGAGCACCGGAGACGTTCGACGCCGCCGGGTACGTCGCACTGCTGCGCCGGTTACGCGAACGCGTGGACGACGTGGTCTACGCGCCGTCGTTTCGCCGCGAGATCGAGGAGCCGATTGCCGGCACCATCGCGGTCGGGCGTGATGTACCGCTCGTGATCACCGAGGGGAACTACCTGCTGCACTGGACATCCGCGCATGCGCTACTCGATGAGGTGTGGTTCGTCGAGACGGACGAGGCGACCCGGCTCGAGCGGCTCGTTCAGCGGCATGTGGACTACGGACGCACCCGCGAACAAGCCGAAGGTCGCGCATACGGCAGCGACCAGCTCAATGCCGAACTGATCGCGGCCACCCGAGACGGCGCCGATCTCGTTGTCCGCACGTGATGAGTCAGCTCAACGGAAAAGGGTGGGCTCTTCGATACGTGGACGATACGGCCAGGCATAGTAGAGGCCGGGCATACCGGATCGAGTGGACTGGAGGGCGGCACGTGACTGCCGAGACGCAGGTCGCCACGCCGGCGCAATCGCCCAGCCAACAACCGAGGTGGCACTTCGACGAGCTACTAGCCAGCCGCCGCTGGGTGCAACGCACCCGACCCTTCCCGCACGTGTACGCACGCGACGTGTTCGTGGCCGACTTCTACGCGCAACTCGACGACGAGTTCCATCGCATCGAGCGTGAACGTCCCGAGACATTCCAGCGCAACATGAAGGGGTACGACGCCTCGGGCGCGAGCATCAGCCGATTCCGGGACGGGCCACTGGGTGTCTTCGTCTCGCGGGAATGGCACGACCTCATCGCTCGGGTGGCCGGCGTGCGGGCCACCGGCGACGTCAATGCGAACCTGCATCATCACGACCCGGGCAGTGGGAGCGGCTGGCCGCACAACGACCTGAACCCCGCATGGTTCGCCGGCCCACCGCCGCAGCCGGACGAGATTCGCCTCGAGCACTCCGACGGCGTCGCCCTGCACACGGGCGAGCGCCGCCCGGGCGTCGAGGCTCGCGAGTGCATCCGCGGCGTATCGCTGTTGTTCTACCTGGGCAATCCGCCCTGGCAGCCGGGAGACGGCGGTGAGACCGGCCTGTTCGCCGATATCGCGTCCGCGCACCTGGGCCCGCCCGCAGCGATCCCGCCGGTGAACAACTCGATGGTGCTGTTCGAGTGCACGCCCCGCTCGTGGCACGGGTTCGTCAGCAATCACACGAAGCCGCGCAACTCAGTGGTGATGTGGCTGCACCGCACGAAGGACGAGGTCTTGCAACGGTGGGGGGATCAGAGCATTGAGTACTGGTGAACGCCGGGTCTGCCTGCTGACCGGTGCGGGCGGCACCCTCGGCGACGCCTTCTGCCGCGCCTACGCCGCGAGCTATGACATCGTCGCGGTCTGCCGCCGGCGTGCCCCCGGCGTGGCGTCGCAGCATGAGTGGTTCGTCGATCCGCTCGATCCCGACTCGGCGTTGCCCGACAACGACGCCCGGGTATTCGTCGTCCATGCTGACCTCGAAGCCGACGGTGAGGTCGAGCACGTGGTCGACATCGCGCTGGCGAAGTTCGGCCAGGTGGATCTCCTGGTCAACAACGCCGCGTACTCCTACTGGCACGAGCAGGGCATCGTCGACGGTGACGCCGTCATCGACAGCGTCGAACGGCATTTCGCCGTCAACGTCGGCGTTCCGTTGCGGTTCGCCGCACGCCTTGCGCAACGTCATTGGCTGCATCGCGACGACGAGAATCGCAGCAGGAATCGCAATATCGTCAACGTCTCGAGCATCGCCGCGTCTCGCGTGTATCCGGGCGGGCAGGCCGTCTACGCGGCGTCGAAGGCGGCGCTCAATCAGCTCACCCGGCACATGGCGGCCGAGTTCGGGGTGTTCGGCGTGCGCGCCAACGCGCTCGCCCCGAACAGCTTTCCGTCGATCGTCAGCACCGAGTCCGTGGCAAAGGCGATCGCGCGCCTCGATGGCGATTCGGTGACCGGCCGGGTCCTCGTCCTGGATGCCGAGCCCCCGTCGCGCTCCGAGGTCGCCTCGTAACGCGACGGTCCTTCGCGTATCGGTAGCTCAGGCGGCTCGGCGCTGAGCGAGGGTGCGTCCGTGCGTGTCGGCCTGTTCGTGCGCCTCGCGCAGCGACACCTTCGCGTGCTCCTTGAACTCGGCGAATGCCGGGTTGACCTCGGCGAGCGTCAATTCCGGGGTGATCACCTGAAGGTCGAGGCCGAACACCTCGCCCAGGATTCGCCGAAGGTACGGCTCGGCGTAGTCCCAGCCTTCGCGGGATGTGCCCGGTTTGTAGGTACCGCCGTGCGCGTTGACGACCACCGCCGCGCGCCCGGCGAGCAGCGGCTGTGGTCCCCGGGTGCGCGGTTCGGCGAACAGGTGATCGAGCCAGCTCTTGACCGAGGCCGGTAGGCCCCAGTTGTAGAGCGGCACGCCGATGAGGATTGCGTCGGCCGCGAGCAGTTCGTCGATCAGTGTGGCGGAGCGTCGGGCGGCGGCTTGCTGTTCCGGTGTGCGCTCGTCCTCGGGCAGCATGCCGGCCGACATATCGGAGTCGGTGAGATACGGCAGCGGATCCTTGCCGAGATCGCGGACAGTCACGGTGCCGCCCGGATTGGCTTGTAGCCAGGCCCGTTGGAACGTGTCGGCGACATCGCGTGAGAACGAGCCGGTCTGGCGAAGGCTGGAGTCGACACGGAGCAAGTGAGACATGGTTGACCTTTCAACTCTCGGAGGTACCGTCGAAGCTAGCAGATAGTTGAAGACTGTCAATGATTGACGTGATGTGATCGTTGTCGCGCTCCGGTACAGTTTTAGGTATGCCCGTGGACCAGACCGCGATTGCGCAAGAGCGCCTGGGCTTCCTGCTCGCTCGCAACGGGCAACTCGTCAATATGCGCATGCGCGCCGCGCTGGGCGTCACCGGGCTCATGCCACGTCATGGCCACGTTTTGACACAACTGAAGGAGAACGGGCCCACCAGTCAGCAGGCGTTGGTCGAGGTGCTGGCCGTTGACCCCAGCGTCCTCGTCGCAATCCTGAACGATCTCGAGCGTGCGGGCCTGGCCACCCGGCGTCGCGATCCAGCCGACCGCCGGCGTCACATCGTTGAGATGTCGCGGCACGGCGCGGCCGCGCTACGCCAGATCGAGCGGGCTGCCGCCGCCGCAGAGCAGGAGCTGTTCGCCGACCTGGACGACGACGAGCGCGCGCAGCTGCACAGCCTGCTCTCGCGCGTGCGTGTCGTGTCGGACGACTCGGCCGGTACCCCCGATGCGAACTGTTCAGCCGCCGGCGAAAAGGCCACCAACAAGGCGAACGCGCAACGTCCCCCGGTGTCAGGCCGGAGGACGTTGCGCGTTCGCTAGGTGACTGTCCTATTCGCTAAGGCGCAGCCTGAGCGCAGCCAGTTCGTCGCGCATCGACGTGGGGAGCTGGGTTCCGATCTTGTCGAACCATTCCTCGATCCGGGGCACCTCGGTGCGCCACTCGGCCGCGTCGACCTTGACGGCCGCCTGCACCGCATCGTCGGCGAGGTCCAGGCCGGAGATGTCGAGTGACTCCGCGGTCGGAACGCGCCCGATCGGCGTGTCGTGTGCCGCTGCCTTGCCCTCGATGCGCTCGATTGCCCATTTCAGCACGCGGATGTTCTCGCCGAACCCCGGCCACAGGAACTTGCCCTCTGCCGAGCGCCGGAACCAGTTCACGTAGAAGATCTTCGGCAACTTCACGGCGTCCGCGCCCTTGCCGACCGCGATCCAGTGCGCGAAGTAGTCGCCCGCGTTGTAACCGATGAACGGCAGCATCGCCATCGGATCGCGGCGCACCACACCGACGGCGCCGGTGGCTGCGGCAGTGGTCTCGGACGAGAGCGTCGCGCCCATGAACACGCCGTGCTGCCAGTCGCGGGCCTCGATGGCGAGCGGCACGGTGTCGCGACGGCGTCCACCGAAGAAGATCGCGTCGAGCGGAACGCCCTTCGGGTCGTCCCACTCCTTCGCCACGATCGGGCACTGCGCGAGCGGCGTGCAGAAGCGCGAGTTCGGATGAGCGGCCGGCTCATCCGAGCCTGGCGTCCACGAACGGCCCTTCCAATCGGTGAGGTGTTCGGGCGCCTCGTCGGTCATGCCCTCCCACCAGACGTCACCGTCGTCGGTCAGGGCGACGTTGGTGAAGATCGAATTTCCGCCGGCGATGGTGCGCATCGCGTTCGCGTTGGTGTGCCAGCCGGTTCCGGGCGCGATGCCGAACAGGCCGTTCTCCGGGTTGACGGCGTACATCCGGCCGTCGTCGCCGATGCGCAGCCAGGCGATGTCGTCGCCGAGCGTCTCGACCTTCCAGCCGGGCAGGGTCGGTTCGAGCATCGCGAGGTTCGTCTTGCCGCAGCCGGACGGGAAGGCCCCGGCGATGTTGTAGGACTTGCCCTCCGGCGAGGTCAGCTTGGCGATCAGCATGTGCTCGGCCAGCCAACCCTCGTCGCGCGCCTTCACCGACGCGATGCGCAGCGAGTAACACTTCTTGCCCAGCAGTGCGTTGCCGCCGTAGCCCGAGCCGTATGACCAGATCAGCCGTTCCTCGGGGAAGTGCACGATGTACTTGGTCTCGTTGCACGGCCAGGGAACATCGACAGCGTCCGATTCGAGCGGGGCGCCGACGCTGTGCAGGCCGGGCACGAAGTCGGCGTCGTCGCCGAATCTCTCGAGAGCCTTGGTGCCGCACCGCGTCATGATGTGCATCGATGCGACCACGTACGCGGAGTCGGTGATCTCGACGCCGAGCAACGGTTCGTCTGCGCTGAGTGGGCCCATGCAGTACGGCAGGACGTACATCGTGCGCCCACGCATAGAGCCGCGGAACCGCTCGGTCAGGATCGCCTTCATGTCGTCGGGGTCCATCCAGTTGTTGGTGGCCCCTGCATCGCGTGAATCACGGCTGCAGATGAACGTGCGGTCCTCCACCCGAGCGACGTCGGTCGGATCGGAGGCGCAGTAGAACGAGTTCGGCTTCTTGTCCGGGTTCAACCGGGTGAACGTCCCGGCCTCGACGAGCTGGTCGGTGATTCGCGTCCATTCTTCTTGCGAACCATCGACCCACTCGACGCGGTCGGGCTGCGTCAAATCCGCAGTCTCCCGAACCCAGGCAAGTAGCCGTTGGTGCTTCGTCGGCGCGGCCGAAAGGCCAGGAATTGTGCTTATCGTCATGGTGAATCTCCTCGTCAGTCGTCGCTGACTGCCGGCAGCTTGCGCCGAATGGCGCCGCCGCGGTCATCGTCGGGGATTCACATGACTGTAGTTCCCGGTAGCGCTTGCAAGCGCCGCGATCTGTGCGTCTCTGCTCACAATGTGGGACGCACACCCGGACTTGTTGCACAATGCTGGCTTACTCAAGCCTGCATGCGCAGAGATGCGCAGCACGGTTCAGGGCAGTTACGTGTGCAGTCGCAGACCTTTCGTGATCTTGTCGACATCGCGCCGGTCGGCGCGCAACGCCAGGCCGGCCAGGCGCAGATCGGCGCGCGCTACGGCAGCAACGGCCGCACGATTGTCGATGTCATTGCCCGTCGCGAATAGCTCGTCGGTGAAGACGGCGGGGACGACGTCGCGGCTCAGCGCCCGGTCGATCGTGCGACGCATGCCCTCTGCGTCGGCGGCGAACACCATGACCGGCTGCCCGAACATGGGCAGGTACTTCGTGCCGTCAGCATCGGCGTAGTGCTCGCCGATGGACTCAGGTGCGGTGTGCGCGACGCCGCTGACGAGGAATGCGGTCATGTTCAATTTCTGCCAGGTGGGCAGATCTTCGCGCAGGATCACCGCGATCTTCGTGTCGGGCCGGACGGTCATTTGAGTGGTCATGGCCGGCAAATCTAGGAGAATCGCGGACGCGATCGCACATCCTTTGAACAAAGTTCGGCGTTTGCCCGGCGGAGGTCTTCATGGACGAACTTGATTCGGCGCTGGTCGCCGCATTGCAAGCCGATGGTCGGCGCAGCAATCGAGACCTTGCCGCGGCGTTGCGGGTCGCGCCGTCGACCAGTCTGGAGCGCACCCGGGCGCTGCGCTCTCGCGGCGTGATCACGGGCTATCACGCTTCGGTCGACCTGACCGCGATGGGCCGGCCCGTCCAGGCGATGATCTTCGTCCGACTGCGGCCGCAGTCCCGCGCCACCATGAAGGGGTTCCGCGACTTCGTGGCCGCCCTGCCCGAGACGCTGAACGTCTACATCATCACCGGGGTCGAGGACACACTCGTCCACGTTGCCGTGCCCGACACGGACGCGTTACAGGACTTTGTCCTCGACTCGCTCACGAAGCGCTCCGAGGTCGCAGACGTGCGCACAGCGGTGGTGTTCGAGCACGTCCACAACCACGTGGTCGAGCCGGGCTGACCGGTCGCGCCTTATGACGCCTGGCTGACCGTCGACATGTTGAAGTCGCGAACGCGCAGCGTCGGCATGGCGGTACGGGTGAAGTAGTCGTTCCACTCGCGCGGCAGGGTGTGCTCGGTGCGGCCCGCCTCGGCGACCCGGCCGAGAAGGTCGATAGGTGACTCGTTGAACCGGAAGTTGTTCACCGCGCCCTGCACCGTGCCGTTCTCGATCAGGTAGACGCCGTCGCGGGTGAGCCCGGTCAGTAACAACGTCTGCGGATCGACCTCGCGGATGTACCAGAGGCAGGTGAGCAACAGCCCGCGTTCGGTCGAGGCGATCATGTCGTCGAGCGACGCGGTGCCGCCGCCGTCGAGGACGAGATTGCTGGTGAAATGCCGTGGTTCGGCGCCGGTCTTCGCCGCCCACGCGCGGGTGCGGACCAGGTTGGCCAGCGTGCCCTGGCTGATCCACTCCGTGGCCCCGACCGGCGCTCCGTTGTCGAATACCGACTGCAGGCCGGCCTCGGATGCGGTGACGATCTCGAACGGGGAGCATTCCAAGCCCGGTTCGGCCGGATCGGAGCGAAGGGTGAGCGGCAGGGCGCTCAGTTGCTGACCGATTCGGGTCGTGCCCTCATTGGCGGCGAAGACGTTGCGCCCCTCCTCGGCGTCTCGCGCCGACGCGGTCCAGTACGCGTAGATCATCAGATCCGCGACCGCTCCGGGCGGCAGGAGCGTCTCGTAGTGGCCGGCGGGCAACTCGAGTTGGGTGCCTGCCCAGTCCAGGCGGGTGTGCAACTGGTCGGTGAGCGCGTCGACGTCGACGTCGGCGAAATCGCGTGTGTGAACGCCTGCCCAGGCCGAGCGCGTGTAGTCGTCGGACTTCGCGTTGAGCTCGACCCGTCCGTTCGGCTGGTCGAAACGGCGGCGAAGCCCGGTCGACGTGCCGACGAACGTGGAGCTCATCTGGTGCTCGGCGAATCCGAACAGCAGGCGGCCGTTCTTCTGGGCCCGCTTGAACGCCGAACCGAGTACGGGCGCGAACCGCTCGAAGACCTCGACGCTCGTGCCGGCCGGGTCGGCCGACCAGTCGTCGGAGTTCGCGTACGGCTCGACCAGGGACGTGGCGTCGTCGGCGGGTGCGGCATCGCGTGCCGCCGCCTCACTTGCCTTCACCAGCGGGGCAAGCTCGTCGAGCGTGCTGACCGATCGGGTCACGACGCCGGCGCTGGTGCCACGCTCGCCGGCGACCGTCGAGATCACGGTGACCGACCGGGACGTCATCTGGCCGTTCGTCGTAAGGCTGTTGTTCGCCCAGCGCAGGTTCGTCTCGGTGTGGTCGGACGCGACGACAATGCAACCGTCCACAGTGGACAGTTGCAGCGCGTGGTCGACAAAGTCCTGTGCGCGAGTCATGTCAGCGCCCTCCCTCGGCGACGGTGTTGAGCACGTTGATTCCCCGGAACAGCGTTGCCGGGCAGCCGTGTGACACTGCCGCGATCTGGCCGGGCTGACCCTTGCCGCAGTTGAAGGCGCCGCCGAGCACATACGTATCGGGACCGCCGACAGCTTGCAGGGAACCCCAGAAGTCGGTGGTCGAGGACTGGTAGGCGACGTCCTTCAACTGGCCGGCCAGTCGTCCGTTTTCGATCTTGAAGAACCGCTGCCCGGTGAACTGGAAGTTGTAGCGCTGCATGTCGATCGACCACGAGCGGTCGCCCACGATGTAGATGCCGCGTTCGACGCCGCTGATCAGCTCGTCGGTGGACGGACCGCCGGGCGCAGCCTGCAGGGACACATTCGCCATGCGCTGCAAGGGAATGTGGCCGGCCGAGTCGGCAAACGCGCAGCCGTTCGAGCGCCCGAATCCCTTCGCCTGCGCCATCTGCCGGTTGAGTTGGTAGCCGACGAGCGTGCCATCGCGGACGATGTCGAACTCCTGCGCCTGCACGCCCTCGTCGTCGTAGCCGACCGTGGCAAGTCCGTACTCGACGGTACGGTCGCCCTTGACGTTCATGACGGGGCTGCCGTACTTGAGTCGGTCGAGCTTGTCGAAGGTGGCGAAGCTCGTTCCGGCGTACGCCGCCTCGTAGCCGAGGGCTCGGTCGAGTTCGGTGGCGTGCCCGATCGATTCGTGGATGGTCAGCCACAGGTTCGACGGGTCGATGACCAGGTCGTATTCGCCGGCCTCGACGCTCGGCGCCTTGACGTGCTCGGCGAGCAGGCTGGGCAACTCGGCGATCTCGGCGTCGAAATCCCAGCCCGTGCCGGTGAGGTATTCCCAACCGCGACCGGCCGGCGCGGCGAGCGTGCGCATCGAGAAGAACTTGCCGGCCGCGCGGTCGACGTGCACGGCAGTGAACTGCGGGTGGACGCGCACCCGCTGCTGGGTGGTGCTCGTGCCCGCGGTGTCGGCGTAGAACTTGTTTTCGAGTACCTGCATCATCAGCGCGTCGACGTGGTCGACGCCGTCGGCGCTGAGCAACCGCTCGGACAGGTCCGCCAGCCGGGTCACGCGGTCGGCTTCGGGGATGTCGAACGGGTTGATGTCGTAAGCCGACACCCAGGTGGCGTCGGCATAAATCGGCTCGGAGGCGAGCGTGACGGGATCTTCGCTCAGCACGCGGCTCACCTTCGCGGCGGCCAAAGCCTGCTCGGCCAGACGGCGCGCAGCATCGGGGGTGCGTTCGATGCCACTGGCAAATCCCCAGGCGCCGTCGTGGATGACCCGGACGGAGAGTCCGAAGTCCTCGGTGTCGGCGCTGGAGTCGAGCCGCGCGTCGCGCAGGCTGACGGTACTCACGCGAATGCGCTCGAGCCGGAAGTCGGCGTGCTCGGCGCCCAGCTCCTGGGCTCGGCCCAGGGCCGCATCAGCGAGGTCTCGCACCGGCAGGGCGAGGAAGGACGGGTCAATGTCGGGCATGCGTTGAACCTACCGACCGGGTTCAAGCTTGTTGCGCCCGCCGGGTTCCGCCGAGTTGTCCTACCTTCGCCGCGTGAGCGGCCGCGCTGGGTAGGACACGTCGTGGGCAACGGGCGGCGGGCAGAATGGGACGGTGCGCATCTGCTTCGTCTGCTCAGGAAACATCTGCCGCTCGCCAACGGCTGAGGCCGTCTTCGTCACGATGCTTCGCGATCGTGGCACGGACGGCTTCCAGGTCGATTCGGCCGGGACGGGTGACTGGCACGCCGGCGACGACATGGACGCCCGGGCCCGCGCCACGCTGATCGCACAGGGCTACGACCCGCCGCGCCACGAGGCGAAGCAGTTCGCCGCCGCCGACTTCGCCGGCCGGGATCTGGTCGTCGCGTTGGATCGCGGCCATGCGCGGCACCTTCTCGACCTGGCCGACCTGGCCGACGATCCGCAGGCGGCGCGCGACAAGGTCGTGCTGTTGCGCTCGTTCGACCAGGCGGCGGCGGCCGAAGACGATCTGGACGTGCCCGACCCGTACTACGACGACGCGGATGGGTTCGTCACCGTCTTGCGGCAAATAGAGCGGGCCTGCACCGGACTGCTCGCCCGCACCGATCAGCAGGCGGTAAGGCCGCCGTCGTAACCCTTGATGAAGCTCTGCACACGCTCGAAGCCGGTCGTGCCGCGCGAGCCGAATGCCTGATCGGTACCGACGAGGCTCAGCACGGCCGACGTTGCCTCGTCCATGTCGGGCGGCGACAGGAAGAAGTTGTGCCCAGGGGTGTTCGGCGCGACGTTGATGCTCTTGGCGTAGGCACCGGTGTAGCAACTTGCCGCGAGCAGGGCGGTGCCGTCGTCCAAGCCGCGGTTGAAGAACTGGTGCCGGACGGCCATTGCCCAGCCGTAGGAGAACAGCGTGCCCAGTGCGAAATCGGCCGGCTGGTTCTCGATGACCGATACGTTCGCGCTACTGCGCTCGATGTTCAGGACCGACATGCTGTTGTAAGCAGTCTGCGCGTACGACTTGCTGAAATAGACGGTGTTGTCGTTCGGGCAATAGCCGAATTCGCTACTCGAATCCCCGCCGCATTTCGGGTGGTCGGCTTCGGCGATTTTGACGTCGGTCCAGGATTTGCTGTAACGCTGCGCGGTCGCTTTCCAGAACTTGTTCAGGTCCGGCTGCAGCCCGCCGCCCTGCGAGCTGCCGTCGATCACCTTGTCGAAGGACTCGTTTCCCTCGGGGCTTTCCGGCTGCTGCTCCTCGTTCGGCGCGTACGGGCGCTCGGTGAACTGGCGGTCGGCCCAATTTGACTTGAAGCAGTCGGTGACGCCGTTCTGGAAGCCGTCGGCGACGGAGCCGATGCGGTCGAAGCCGTCCCCGTGCGAGATCTCTTTCTCATCGGTCGGTGTGTCGTCGCGGACATTGAGGTACCCGATCAGCGCGCGGTCGAGATCGCTCGGTGTGGACCGGATGTGCGGCGCCTGGCTTTTCATGACGTAGGCCGTGAACGCTCCGGCCGCGCAGTCGGCCTGGCTTTCGTGCACGATCGTGGCGACCTGCTGATTGAACAGGCCGAGCCGCTGCTGAACCGCGTGGCCGAACTCGTGCGCGAACACCATCGCGACGAGCAGCGGCCCGTATTTCGTGCCGAGCGCGGGCACGAGATGCTGCGGGTCGCGATCCCATGCGATGGAGTCGTCGAGTTCGCAGTAGAAGGCGTTGTCGACGACGGCGTCGGTACCCGCTTTGCGCAGGCAACCGTTCTGTTTGACCTCGTCGCTGGGGTGCGCGCCGTCGACTGAATAGAGCTTGCCCTTGAGCTCGGGCAGTTGCTTGCCATTCGCGATTGACGGGTACTGCTTGCGCCAGAAGGCCAGGACGTCGTCGATGGAGTTCTTGACGGTCTGATCGAAGTTTCCGTGCGAATCGCCGATCACGCTGAGGTTGGAGTTAGGAGCTACGGGAAGGGCGACGTTGTGGCCGGACACCGTCACCGTGCAGCCGGTCAGCACCAGCGCGGCGATGGCCAGCGCGCCGATCGGGCGCGACCGCCGCAGCTGCCGTGGCATCGCAGGTCCCCCTCTGGACGGTTAAAACGCCTCCCGCAGTCTAGCCAGGCTGATATGGGCGCTGCCTGAGATGTCTCATTCGGCCCGTCGGCGCTCGATGAGCAGCGTGTCCCTCCAGATGCCGCCATGCTGCGCTATCCGCTCCCGTACGCCGACCAACCGGAAGCCCGCTGCGTAGTGCAGTTCCAGCGATGCGATGTTCTCCGGGAAGATCGACGTCTGCAGGGTCCAAAGTCCACCGGCATCCGCGGCGGCCACCTGCTGGCGCACCAGTGCGCGACCGATTCCCCGGCCCTGGAAGTGATCGGCGACGTAGACCGAGGTTTCGGCAACACCCGCGTAGCAGGACCGGGTCGAGATCGGGCTCGCTGCGGCCCAGCCGACGACGACACCGGCGACCTCGGCGACCCAGCGATGGCCGGTCAGCCACCGTGCATCGAGGACATCGTGTCGCGGCACCTCGGTCTCGAACGTCGCGTTGCCGGCGGCGATGCCTTCGGCGTAGATGCGCAGTACAGCAGGCCAATCGGTGTCGGCGAGCGGTCGAACTGAGATCACGTCGCCATTGTGTCCGACGGCCGTTCCGGTGAGCGTCGAGCGGGCCGCAACACGGCCGCGGATCACATGCGCTTGCGGGCCCGGATGATCGCGCCGTGCATGCCCGGTGCCGCCTCGTGGGTGAATTCGACGGACGCGTCGACGAAGCCGGCGGCGGCCAGACCGTCGAGATACTCGGCGCGGCTCAACGCACCGGCGATGCAGCCGACGTAGCTGCCGCGCTCGGCCCGATCGGCCGCCGTGAGCGAGTCCTCGGCCACGACGTCGGAGATGCCGATGCGCCCGCCGGCGGTCAGCACGCGGTGCATCTCGGTGAAGACTGCGGGCTTGTCGTCGGACAGGTTGATCACGCAGTTGGAGATGATCACGTCGATCGCGGCATCGGGCAGCGGGATCGCCTCGATCGTTCCGCGCAGGAACTCGACATTGTCCGCTTCGGCCGCCTCGGCATTCGCGCGGGCGAGTGCGAGCATCTCGTCGGTCATGTCGAGGCCGTACGCGCGTCCGGTCGGCCCGACTCGTCGCGCGGAAAGCAACACATCGAGACCGCCGCCGGAGCCGAGGTCGAGCACCCGCTCGCCTTCGTGCAGATCGGCGACGGCGAGCGGATTGCCACAACCCAGGCTGGCGATCAGCGCCTGGGTGGGGATCTCGCCCTGCTCGTCGGCGCTGTAGAGGCTCGGCCCGAATGCGGCCTCGGTCGCATCAGGGCAACACGTGCTGTCTGACCCGCAGCATGATCCGTCGGTGGCGCATGCGGTGCCGTTGGTGACGGCGAGCGCGGCCTCGGCATAGCGCTGGCGTACCTGCTCGCGCACCTCGGTCATGATTGGCCTCCTCATATCGACAACCGTCTATGTATCTAACTATGCCTCACGCATTGATTGCTGTCAATGCGTACGCTCGTGTCATGACTGCCTCGTTGGACCTGGTCGCCTGCTGCAGCCCGATCACTCGGGAGCCGATCGCCGCCGCCGAAGCGGAGCAGCTGGCGCAGGTGCTCAAGGCGCTGGCCGACCCGACCCGGCTTCGGCTGGTGTCCCTCGTCGCCGCGCACGAAGGCGACGAGGCGTGCGTCTGCGAGCTGACCGAGCCGGTCGGGCTCTCGCAGCCCACGGTCTCGCATCACCTGAGAGTGCTTGTCGACGCGGGCATCCTGGAGCGTGAACAGCGCGGTAAATGGGCGTACTTCCGGGTCGTTCCCGGCGCCCTCGACGCCCTGGCGAGCATCCTGGGCCGCGCGTGATCCTCGCCAATATCCGCCTGATCCGGCCCGACGGCGTCCGGCTTGGATGGCTCGACGTGCGCGACTCGCGTATCGCAGCTACCGGCATCGGCGCACCGCCCGAACCGGGCGTCGATCTCGGCGGGCGCTACGTGGCGCCAGGCTTCGTCGACATGCACGTGCACGGTGGCGGCGGCGCATCCTTGGACGACGATCCGCGCACGGCGCTCGACTTCCATCGCAGCCACGGCACGACGACCAGCGTGGCGAGCCTCGTCACGGCGCCAGTGCCCGTGATGGCCGATCAGATCGCGGCGCTCGCGCCGCTCGTCGACGAGGGAACGCTCGCCGGCATCCACCTGGAGGGCCCGTTCCTGGCGAGCGTCCGATGTGGCGCGCACGATCCGGCCCTGCTGCGAGCACCCGACGCCGACACGGTCGGCGCCCTGTTGGCGGCGGGACGCGGCGCGGTTCGCATGGTGACCATCGCGCCGGAATTGCCTGGTGCCGCCGACGCGATCCGGCAGATCGTCGATGCCGGCTCGGTCGCCGCGATCGGGCACACCGATGCCACGTTTGACGAGGCCCGCGCCGGCCTAGCTGCCGGAGCCACCGTCGGAACACATCTGTTCAACGCGATGCGGCCAGTGCATCACCGTGAGCCCGGGGTGATCACCGCGCTGCTCGACAGCGACGCCGTCCTCGAGCTGATCGTCGACAACGTCCACGTCCACCCGGGGCTGGTCGGATGGGTGTGCCGCAAGGCGGCGCCCGGCCGGATCGCGCTGATCACCGACGCGATGAGCGCTGCCGGCATCGGCGACGGCGAGTACCTGCTGGGTGACCTGCGCGTACGCGTCCGCGACGGAGTTGCGCGGCTTGCCGAAGGCGACTCGATCGCGGGCAGCACACTGACGCTCGACGCCGCGCTGCGAAACGCGGTGGCGGCCGGCGTCGGGCTGGCCGACGCGGTGGCGGCGCTGACGGCCGTCCCGGCGAGCGTGCTCGGTGTGGATGCGGGCTCGCTCGACGTCGGTCGGCCGGCCGATCTGGTCGTCCTGTCCGACGACCTCGACGTGGACGCGGTCATGGCCCACGGCGAATGGATCGTGCAACTTTCTGCGGTCTGACGCCGCGAGAAGTTGCACGATCGGGCCGGGTTGGCGTCAGTGGTCGGTCTGGGTGACCTTCGACAGACCGCGTGGGCTGTCCGGATCGAGGCCCAGTCGCCGCGCCAGCGCCTCGACCATCAGCTGGCCGGGAATGGCCAGCGCCAGCGGGGCGAGCATTTCGGGCAGATCCGGGCCGGGCAGCGTGATATCGCAGTTGGCCGCGAACGCGGCGTCTCCGCCGATGCCGACGACGCTCGCGTGCCGCTCGCGCACGGTCGTGGCCAGCTGGGTCATGCCGGCGACGGTCGGACCTTCCGGTGCGGCAACGAGCACTGTGGCGAGGTCGGCGTCGACGACGGCGATCGGCCCGTGCTTGAGGTCTGCGTAGGACAACCCGCGTACCGGGCGCAGGCAGGTCTCCTCCAGCTTCAGTGCTACTTCGAGCGCCGTGCCGTACGTGATGCCCCGTCCGGTGACCAACGTGTCGGCGGTACCGGCGAGCAGCGCGGCCGCGTTCTCGGCGGGTGCCTGTGCGCACTCGAGCAGCCGCGCCGCAGCAGCCGGGACGCGGCCGAAGTCGAGGGCGTTGGCCTGGTCGGCAAGCGCGCTGACGAGCACGCCGATGGCAGCGAGTTGCGTGGTGTATGTCTTCGTCGCCGGGACGGCAAGCTCGGCGCCGGCCTGCGTGACGAGCGCCAGGTCGGCCGCCCGGGCCAGGGTGCTGCTGCTGACGTTCGTGATCGCGATGGTGCGTGCGCCGTGCGCCGCGGCCCAGGCCTGGGTGTCGGCGATCTCCTCGGTCTCGCCCGACTGCGACACGCATACGGCCACCGTGTCGGACAGGTCGAGATCGGCCGCGTAGTGCGTAGCGACGGACGGCGCGGCAAGCGCGGCCTGGTGGCCGGCAAGTACCTCGCAAAGGTAGCGCCCGTAGATGGCCGCGTTGTCGGACGAGCCGCGTGCGACGAACAGGACGTGCCCGCGCCCGGCGGCCAGGCGCGCAACCTGCGGCCGTAACGGCAGCAGCGCGTCGAGCGTGCGAGCCATGGCCTCGGGCTGCTCGCTGATCTCGCGCATCATCTGCGTCACGTGGGACACCTCTTCACTTTCACGTCGTCATGCCTTCGGCATTCGGTGCGCCGCCGGAGGCATGGCGACTTGGCTGACGGCGCGGTGCAATGAACAGGCTCTGCACCGACCGGCCGATCGGACCGCTCTGATCATGCAGCGCGGTGTCGGCGATACCCGCGCCGGTGTCGCCGATCGTGGTGTGCGACTCGATGCACACCCACTCGCCGTCCGGATAGCGGTGCAGGTGCACGGACAGGTCCGGGTTGATGAACAGGTGCTCGCGCAGATCGAGGACGTTGCTGACCCCGTTTCCTGAGTCGGCGGCGACCAGCACGCGCGACAGCGGTTCGACCGGCTCGCCGTCCAGCAGCGCGACGCGCATGCGCATCCAGCACGTGGCCGGCCCCCGCTCGGTGAACGATCCGGAGACGAACCGCGATTCCATCGCGGTGTGGTACCCGACGTCGAACGGGAACGAGAAGCCGTGCTCGGGCGTATCGCTCAGCGAAGGTACGAGCGGGAGCGGCAGGTGCGGCGCGGCGGCGCCTAGATCAATGCGGATGCGCTGGGCGGTAGCCCGCAGCACGGCCCGACCGTCGTCGGGCGTGAGGACCGCTTCGATCACCTCGACACTTCTGCCCGCGTGAACCACGCGCGTCGTCACGTTCAACGGCGCGATGGGAACCGGACGCATGATCTCGACGGTGAGCCGGGTGACCCGCATGTCGGTTCGGCCGCCGGGGCGGTGCTCGATGACATGCCCGGCCAGCGCCGTCGGCGGGCCGCCGTGCTGCGCGCCGGCGTCCCACGGTCCGCGGGTGAACTCGGTCGGCACGAAGCGGTCCGCCGCCTCTTGGACGAAGAACGCGTCACCCATGCGTGGACTCCTCGGTATCGGTGATGGACAGCCTGCCCGATCTCTCCAGCCATCTTGACCGACTGATTGATTATGCATAGGTTCAGGCCAATCGAGCAGAGTCGAGCACCTAATTGGGGTCATCGATGGACCATTTACGTCGCCGTGGCGCTGCTCTTGCAGGTGTCTCGGCCCTCGTCGCCAGCATCTTCGTCGCGCTCCCAGCAATCGCAGCAGCGTCGGTCAACGCCGCACCTGCCGTTGCACCGGCCCTGCATGAATGGACCGGCGCGACCGGCACATTCTCGCTGCGCACCGGATCGCGCATCGTTCTCGCGCCGGGCGCTGCGGCCGCATTGGGCGCGGACGCCGCCGTCTTCCGGGACGATCTGGCGACGCTGACCGGGCGTCGGTTGCCGCTCGTCGCTGCGGCGTCCCACCCGGGCGACATCGTCCTGGCGCTCGGCGCGACCGGCGAAGCCGCCCGAGCCGCCCAGGGCTATCAGCTCGACATCGACGACGCCGTGACGATCCGCGGAGCTGACGCCACCGGCACGTTCTACGGCGAGCAGACCGTCGAGCAGCTGTTCAAGCTCGGCGCTTCGCTGCCCCATGGCAGTGCGCGCGACTGGCCCGACTACGGGCACCGCGGCTTCATGATCGACGCCGGTCGTCATTACTACGCGCCCGCCGACATCGAGCAGCAGATCCGCGACGCCGCCTGGCAGAAGCTCGACGTCGTGCACCTGCACCTGACGGAGGCCGCGGCGTTCCGGCTGCAGAGCACGACCTATCCGGGTCTGGCCTCGTCGCAGTCCTACAGCCACGCCGACATCGAGCGGTTCGTCGACCTGGCGCATCGCTACCACGTGACGCTCGTCCCGGAGATCGACATTCCGGCGCACGCCAGCGCGATCACCGCTTTCGACCCGTCGCTGCAATGGGATTGCGCCGCCATGAACGGCGGTGCGCCCGCCTTCACCGTCGACGTGACCAAGCCGCAGACCACGACGTTCATCACCAACCTGCTCAAGGAGTTCGTGCCGCTGTTCCGGTACTCGCCGGTCTTCCACCTCGGTGGCGACGAGTACCCGGGTCTCGGGACGCAGCAGCAGTGCCCCGAACTCGTCGACTACGCGGCGGCGCATGGATTCGCCTCCACCGAGGACGTCATCTCCGACTGGCTGAACAAGATGGCCGCCGTCGTTACCGACCTGGGGCGCCGACCGGAGATCTGGAACTGGTGGGACAACGCGGGCGGCGCCACGGTCCTGCCGAGCAAGAACATCATCATCGACGCGTGGACCGGCTCGCCCGACCCGTACCTTGCGGCCGGCTACGACACGGTCAGCTCACCCGGCAACCTGCTCTACGTGACACCCGGCGGGGCACCGGGCGGCTCGCTTCATCCGGACGACAAGTACCTGTACGAGTCGTGGACGCCGCCCGTCGACGCGCACCTGCTGGGCTTCGAGATCTCGCGCTGGTCCGACAACATCGGCGCGCTGCCCGATGCGTACCTGAACTGGTTCGGTGATCGTCCCGACTCGGTGCTCGCCGCCGTGGCGTGGGGCGGGCCGCGGGCGTCGAGCCTGTTCGCCTTCGAAGACGAGGTGGACCGGATCGGTTCGCCGCCGGGCCTGCCCGAGACGCGGCCGCGCGATTCGGTCGCGCTGAGCGGCACGCCCTTCGGCAGCGGTCCGGCGTGGGACAACGGTTCGTCCACGTACGACAAGGCATTCGACGGTGACGTGTCGACGTTCGTCGACCTGGCGCAGGCCGACGGCGGGTACACCGGCATCGATCTCGGCCACGAGTCGACGGTTGCCGCGGTGCGGTTCGTGCCGCGCGATGCAGGCATCCACAACACCACCCGGATGGTCGGCGGCTTCTTCCAGGGCTGCACCGACGGGCCGGACACCGGTTGCCATGACCTGGCGAAGGTGCAGTGGCGGCCGACCTATGACTGGATCGAGATGCCCATCGCCGACCAGCACGCATACCGGTGGCTGCGTTACGTCAGCCCGGCGGGCGGGTTCACCGACGTGGCGGAAATCCAGTTCTACGCGGCCGCACCGGCCGACGCGTCCGTCCACCTCGACGTCCCGGCGACGCTGCCTGCGCTCGGCGACAACCGCGTGCAAGCGACGGTCACCAACACGAGCGACCATCCGCTGACTCACCTGGACGTGGCCGTCAACGCGTACTCGATCGACGACACCTCGCCACTGCGGGCCCATGTGATCAGCGCGACGGGGGCGGTGCCGGCGCACCACTCGGCGACGGTGACGTTGCGGCTCGACGTGCCGATCACTGCCAGCACCGGCGAGTACCGCGTCATCGCGGACGTGACCTGGGACGGCGGCCGGACGAGTTCGTCGGTGCTGGCGAACGTGCCGTCGCCGATTTCCGCGAGCCTGTCGCCGGCGTCGGTGGCCGTCACCGCCGGGCACCCGGCCACCGCGTCGTTGCGGGTGTCGAGCGCAGCCGGGGCGCCGCTGACCGTCACCTGGACCGCCACGCCCCCAGCCGGCAGCGGTGTCACCGTGAGCCCGTCGCACGGAACGGTCACGGTCGCGCCGGGAGCGACGGCCAGCACCGACATCGAAGCCTCCGCCGGCGACACCCCGGGCGTCACCGGCGTCCCGATCAACATCACGGTGGCCGGATCGCCCGCGCTCGATCCGCTGACCCTGCGGGTATCGGTGCCTTTCTCGACGCTCGGGCAGGCATTCGACAACATCGCCATCACCGATGACGGCACCGCCCCGTCGAACCTGGACGGTGGAGTCGACGGCGACGGGTCGAGCTACTCGACGCAGGCGCTCGCCGCCGCGGGCGCCACCCCGGGCGGGACGGTGACGCACGGCGGCGTCACGTTCACCTGGCCGGACGTGCCCGCCGACCAGCCCGACAACGTGCTGGCGGACGGGCAGATCGTCCAGGTCGGCACGTCGGGTTCGAGGCTCGGCCTGCTCACGGTCGGGACGTACGGGCCGATCACCGGTACCGGAACGGTGACCTACACCGACGGCTCGACGCAGCCGTTCACGATCACCGATCCGGACTGGCAGGTGCCGACCTTGCCGTCCGGCACGGACGTCGCGCTGACGACCACCTATCACCACTACGCCGGAACGACGATCAACCGCAACGCGTACATCTTCTTCCACGGCGTCGACCTGGACGCGTCCAAGACGGTGGCGTCGGTGACGCTCCCGGCCGTCAGTGATCACGCGACGGGAGGCACGGCTTCGATCCACGTTTTCGCCGTCGCCGTCAGTTAGGCCGAGCCTCGCGCGACAATGAGCGGCGTGGAACTGCGCCAGTTGCGCTACTTCGCCGCGGTGGCGGAGCGGCTGCACTTCGGCCTGGCCGCCGAGAGCCTGCACATCGGTCAGCCGGCCGTAAGCCAGCAGGTGCAGCGGCTCGAACGCGAACTCGGCGTCACGCTCTTCGACCGGACATCGCGCACGGTCCGCCTGAGCGAGGCCGGGCAACGCTTCCTGCCCGAAGCCCGGGCGGTGCTCGCCGCGGCCGACCGCGCGCGTGACGTCGCCGCCGGATTCCACGAGCGCACTGACGTGGTGCTCCGGTTGGGCACCAGCACCGGGCTCGGCGAACGGCTCGGCGCGGTGCTCACGCATCTCCGGCGCATCGCTCCCGACACGTCCGTCGAACTCGTCAGCGCGTCCACCCGGGCGCGGCTGGACCGCGTACGCGCCGGCCAGCTCGATGCGACGTTCGTACGCGCGTCCGGCACCATTCCCGGGCTCGCGCTCATCCCGCTGTGGCAGGACGAGATCGTTGCGGCGGTGCCCGCCGATCACCCGGTTGCGGCGGCGCCGAGTATCCGGCTGGCCGACCTCGCCGGGCTCCCGCTGCGCATCGTGTCGCGGCGCCTCAACCAGCCGCTCGTCGATCTGGTGATGGACTCCTGTGCACAGGCCGGATTCGAGCCGCTGCTCGGCCAGCGGTCGACGACACTGCAGGACACGCTGGCATCGATCGGCTCAGGCGTGCCCTCCTGGACGGTGGTGTACGCGTCGCACGCACAAGACCTGCGCGCGTCGCGGGTCGCGTTCCGGCCGTTGCGGGAACCGGAGTTGCGCATCCCGACCGCGCTGGCCGTGCCGGCCGCGACGTCGACGGCCAGGCTCGCTTCGCTGCTGCAGGCCTGCCGGGAAGTCGAGGCGACCGATCACATCGGATGATCGCTGCACATCGCGATCGCGTCTAGGTCCGCGAGTGCGTCCGGGCTGTGATTGACGTGCGGGCAGATGGCCCGGCCGAACGACTTCTTTGGAGGTACCAGTCATGCCCGTCGTCACTGTGCTGCAGGGTCCACGCGACATCAGCCTCAAGCGCGATCTCGTCAAGAACATCACCGACGCATTCGTCGACAGCCTCGGCGTGCCCGCCGAGAGTGTGCAGGTCTGGATTCAGGAGACCGCGCCGCAGAACTGGGGCCAGGGCGGCAAGCTCACCGCCGACAAGTAACCCACTAACGGGCCGTGATGCGGACGTCGTGCGATTCGGCGTCCGCTGCGGCGAAAGCCAGCAGGCGCACACCCTCACGTGTCACCGCGGCGGTGTCACGCTTCGGCAGCCGGCGAAACGCTTCGACCGTCAAAGTCGCTCTGCCGGCGCTTCGGGTGATCGCCCAGTTCGCCTGCCAGAACCCGTCGACCAGCAACTCACCCCGCGTGCCACCGTTGCCCGGATACAGCGGCACCTGCTCGCCGTCGATCACCACCCGGGTACGGTCTGCGTGCGACAGCAGCAGGTTGTCGTACTCGGGCAGAAACCTCGGTGGCGCAGGGGTGTCCGGGTCCGGACGCGGTGCGTCGGGCAGGTCGAGCAGTTCGCGGCCGTCGCCGTCGCGGAACCTGCGCAGCTTCTGCTCCAGGCGCTCGGCAACCTCACCGAGACGGGTCAGACCGCACCACGCCTGGACATCCGTCACGCTGGCCGGCCCGAACGCCCTGAGGTAGCGCAGCACCAGATCCTCGACCGGCAGAGCGGGTGTGCGCGTGCTGCCCAGCCAGGACGTGACCGTCGTCCAGGTCGCCTGGCCGGCGCCCGTCCACGTGCCTCGTGGCGGCACCTGCACGAGCGGCACGAGGTAGCTGATCGCGTACGCGAGTGACTCGGTGTCGTGGTCGGGCCACCGTTCGGCCAGTTGCCGGCCGAGTTCGACGCGGGTGCGCGGACGCTCGTCGAGCACGGCGCGCCCCGCGTCCAGCAGGGCGTCGAGGTCGATCCCCCGCACGCGTCGCCCGAACGGGCTGGCCCACAGCCCGCTCTCCAGCACGGGCTGCAGGAGCGGGCGAAGCCGCAGGCAGTCACGGGTGCTGACCAGGTGCAGCGTCCTGCGCATCAACGCGACGCGCACCGCCGCGCGCGTCGTGACGAGGCAGGAGAGCTCCTCATGCCGGAATCCGGACAGGCGGGTCCAGAGCCCGACGAACGGCGCTCGTGGCGCCTGGGCCTGCATGCCGACGAGATGCTCGATCGCGTCGACGGGCGTCAGCTCGGCGCGGTCGAGCAGCAGCTGCCGTTCGAGCGTCGCCCGGTTGATCGCGCGGCGGCTCAGCACGCTCGGCAAAGCTAGGGCTCCAGGGCCAGCCGAACGCCCAGGCCGATGAGCACGACCCCGGTGCCGACGTCCATCCGCCGGCGAACCCGGCTGCTTGCCAGCCACCGGGTGACCGGCGCGGCGACGGCGAGCAAGACCGCGAAGTACAGCGCGGTCTCGACGATGAACAGTGCGCCGAGGAGCAGCGAGGTGGACGCCACAGGTTGACCATGCGGGATGAAGCCGGGCAGGAACGTCACGAAGAAGACGCCGACCTTGGGATTGAGGAGGTCGGTGGCAAGTCCAGCGGCGAAGCCACGACCGAGCAGTTGCCGCCGCGGCTTTCCGGCTGCGTCATCGGCCATCCGGCGCATTCGCAGTGACTGCACGCCGAGCCAGATCAGGTAGGCGGCACCGGCAACCTTCAACACCAGGAAGCCCGCATGGCTGGCCTGCAACAACGCGGACAGCCCGAGCGTCGCGGCACCGACCCAGACGGCCAGCCCGCACAGCACGCCGGCCACCGCCTGCACGGCGCGCCCGCGACCATCACGCAACAGTGCCCGCAGCACGACGAGGGTGTCGGGTCCCGGCAACACCACGATCAGAGCCGCGGCAACGGCGAACGTCGCAACCGCTACCAACATGTCCAGAGTTTAGGTGGGCGCTGGAAGTTCTTTTCGGGTCGCGCAGGGCTAGTCTCGGACGCAGAGGAGCTGGTTCTCATATACGAACGGTTCACCGACGGCGCTCGAGAGATCATCGTCTACGCGCAAGGCGAGTCAACCATGCTCGGCCACGACTACATCGGCACCGAGCATCTCCTTCTCGGCGTCCTTCAGGTCGACGACCCGGCCGAACGAGCGTTCGCGACCGCAGGCGTCACGTTGGAGGACGCGCGCCGGGTGGTGCAGGGTGAGCTTGGCCATGGCGGCAAGCGCAAATCGCACATCCCGTTCACCCCGTCCGCAAAGCGGGTGCTGGAGCTGTCGCTTCGTGAATCCATCCGGCACAAGCAGAAGTTCATCGCACCCGCGCATATCGCGCTGGCCCTCTTGGGCGAGCCCGAAGGTCGTGTGGTGAAGGTGCTTGTCGCGTTGGGCACCGACCTCGACGGGCTGAGCGAGGCGCTCAGCGCGCTGGCCGGACAGGGCGACGAGGCCGCGGCGCGATATGTCATGCATCCAGCGGCCGAACGGCCGGTTGCGATGCGTAGTCGGGCCGAGATCGCCGCACTTCGCGCCGAGCGCGACGCGCTGGCCGACGGCTTACGGCGCTACGGGCGCCATGATGCGGGCTGTCCGGCTGAGCCGGGCAGATGTTCGTGCGGATTGGCCGAGTTGCTCGCCAGCATCGACGAGTCCCGGCATCCTGACGCGTGAGTGATGCGCAGCAACGCTGGGTAGCCATATCGCCCGCGTAGATGCGAGGCTGGAATCTGGCTCGGATTGGGCCGTGCTATTCGGACGAATCCGCACTAACGTCGAAGGCTCGAGGACGTCTATGAGGAGCACGGGGCATGACACCACCAGATCGAGCGCCGAGGCATCGGCCGGCGCACGCCACTGTGTGGCTGCAAATGCCGCGCTGGACGCCGGGTATGCAGCGGACCGCCATTTCCACAGCCATCGTCGCGGCGGGCCTCGTCTGCCTGGCCGGGGCCAGCGTCACGGCGCACCGCGTCGGCGCGGCGCCGGTCGCACCGTCGTCTAGCCCGTTCAGTTCTTCCGCCGCGCCCAGCTGGACTCCCTCGTCCACCTGGCCCTCCGGTCCAGTCCCGATCGGCGGCGGCGCACCGACCACCGGCGTGCCGACCGTTGCCCCGTTCTTTCCGCCGCCCACCGGTGTGTACCCACCTCCGAGCACCGCACCGTTGCCCGCTGGTCCTGCGGTGACCAGCCTGGCGGCCGACGGCATTCCGACCGTCGCGCTCGACGCCTACCGCCGAGCTGCGGCCGAGTCCGTGACGCGCTATCCCGGGTGCGGGCTGCCGTGGCCGTTGCTTGCCGCGATCGGGCGCGTCGAGTCTGACCATGGCCGCTTCGCCGATTCGCAGTTGTACGCCAACGGAACCTCCGCGCCGCGAATCGTCGGGATACCGCTGAACGGCGTTGGCACGGCGCTGATCCGTGACACCGACGGCGGGCGCCTCGACGGCGACAAGGTCTATGACCGGGCTGTCGGCCCGATGCAGTTCATTCCGTCGACGTGGGCCCACTGGGGCGTCGACGGCAATGGCGACGGTGTGATCGATCCGTCCAACATCTACGACGCGGCAACAGCAGCGGCCAACTACCTCTGCGCGGCCGGTGGGAATCTGCAGACCGCCGCCGGCCAGATTCGCGCGGTGCTCAGCTACAACGACTCCGACGCTTACCTGTCGACCGTGCTGGCCCTCGAGAAGGTCTACGCCGCGGGTGCGCCCGGGGTCAGCATTCCGGTCACCGGACCGCATCCGACCCCACCGCCGGGCGAGAAGCCGGTGCTGCCACCGGTGGACCCAGGTCCGCCACTCGCGGCGACGCACCCGCACTCGTCGTCCGGTTCGGTGCACGTCCCGCCGCCTTCGGGTAAGCCGACGACGCGTCCGGGCTCGCCGAGTCCCACGCCGTCGTCGACAGCGACCTCGCCGTCGGGCTCGCCGACCCCCACGCCGACCTGCCCCACGCCGACACCCACGCCGACCGACCCGAGCACGCCACCCACGAGCCCCTCCGGCACGCCGACTGACAGTGGCGCCGGTACCGGCTCGACGCCGACGGGTTCGACATCAACGGCAACCTCGACGCCTAGCCCGGCCGACGGCACCCCGACGCCGACACCCACGCCGACCTGCCCAACATCCTGACTGCGGGTTTCTTCGCCGTAGTGGCGCACGTTGTTTCGTTGGCCGCTCGGCTATTCGCTCGGTAAGCCTGCCCGGCGATGCGTCGATGCGTTGACGTGCATGCGCGGCGGAGTCGACTGGGCATCGGGCCACGAGCACCGAGCCGGTGCCGCATTGCGGGCGGGTGCGCCCGGCTATGTGTCGGGACCCCCGCGGTTGTTGACGGCGCGGCGGCTGGATGGTGAGGGTGCGCTGGGCGCCGGATGATCTTGTGCAGACTCGCCGCGAGCCACCCGCGCGTTTGCACAAGATCCACAAGATCGAAGCGGCGGCCCACCCGACCGCCCGCAAGGCCACTGCTCAGGTGGGCAGTTGCGGCGCAGGTGGGCACTTGCAAGTGCCCACCCAGCGCACAAGTGCCCACCCACCGCGAGGTGCACCGCGCCACCCGCGCATCCGCAGGACCCGCGCACCCGCCTTGCCCCCGTCAACAGCGTGTCAGGGCGCAACGGCTGGGCACGGCGAGAATCGCGGGGCCTGATGTCACGACATGCAAAACCCCGGCGAGGCTTTGCGCCTCGCCGGGGTCTGCGGATGAGCTACGAGCGACCTACCAGATCGTCAGGCCTTGACCGTGGAGTGACGTCCCGGCGTGCCCGGACGGCGGCCGGCCCACACGCACACGCCGCCGAGCAGTGCGAGCAGCATGCCGACGATCGCGGTCTGGCCGGCCGGAAAGTCCAGACCGGTGTTGGCGAGCACAGGGGCGGCGGCCGGACCGCCAGCGGCGGGACCGGAACCAGTGACCGGTCCGGCTGCGCCACCCGCGATGCACTGCGCGGTGGTGGCCTCGAAGGTGTGCGCCCAGCTCGTCGTGCCGGTGATCGTGTAGCCGGCCTTGCCGACCGCGCTGATCGACACCTTGGTGCCGGCGGTGCCACTGTGCTTGCCGGCCGAGGCCTCCACGCCGTTCACCAGGTAGGTGACGTTCGTGGACGACGGGATCGTGTAGCTCGCATCAGGCGAGTCGCAGGTCGCGTCGGTGAACGTCGGTGCAGGTGCCGCGCCGGATGCGCCACAGTCGGTCGGAGCAGCCGCGAAGGTGTGCGTCCAGGTGGTCGTGCCATTGAGCGGGTGACCGTCCTGCGCCACGGCGGTGATGGTGATCTTGCTGCCATCGGTGGCCTCGTGAGTTCCGGGGGCGGCCTTCGTTCCGTCGACGAGGTAGTCGACGCCTTCGGTGTCGGGGATCGTGTAGCTCGCCCCGGCCGGCGCCGAGGTCGCGCAGGCGTCATCGGTGAAGCTCGGCGCGGTCGGACCTTCGCAGTCGGTCGGCGCGGCCGGGAAGGTGTGCGTCCACGTCGTGGTCCCGGTCAGCGTGTGGCCCGGCTCGGCGACCGCGGTGATGGTGACTGTGCTGCCCGCAGCGGCCGAGTGCGCGCCCGGCTCAACCTTGTTGTTGTCGACGACGTAGTCGACGCCCTCGGTGTCAGGGATGGTGAAGCCCGCGCCGTCGGGCGTGGTGCACGACTCGTCGGCGAATGTGGGCGTGCCGGGCGTTACCGGCGTGGACGGGGGCGTGCAGCCCGAGGGCAGTGCCACCTGCGCCGCGGGGTTCTGCGTAAAGCCGTCTGTCCAGACGACGTGCAAGCTGAGGCTCGCGAACGTGTTCGAGGCCGGAATGCCGGTCTGGGTAATCGAGTAGTTGCCGTTGCTCGCAACCTGCGGCGATTGCGGCGCGACCGAGACGCCAGCACCGTCCGGTGATGAGTTGGTGACGGTGACGACCGGGTCCAGCGACAGGTAATCCGCCGTTCCGCTGTATTTGACGGTGTACGTGCCCGACTGTGTATCGCAGGTGGCCACGCCGTGAAGATCCGCGGTGTGTGCTCCCGCGGGGTTCGCCAGCAAGACCAGTCCTGCGACCCCGGCTACGCCAGCCAGGACCACGCCGCCGACGCTGAGAAGTCGCGTTCGGCCGCCGATTTTCGGCATGATGAAGACCCATTCCCTCGTCTGATGTCCGGCCCCCCGCGGAGCTGTCACGCGTCGGCGCAGACGCCGCCCCCGTGGCGGCATAGGCAGTCTGGTGGTTACGGGCGAACTACGCAAGATCGACTAGGCATGGACATATAACAATCGTGCTACGTAATGGACTTGGTCCTCAGGTCGGACGCATAATCCGCCCGCCGGTCACGAGGTTACGGTGGCGTAGGTTGGGTGAAGATGCCCTCGACCGGAGAATTGAGATGACGACTACGACGGACGCCCTGCAGACCCGGCTGTTGCACGAACTCGAGCCGGTGGTCGCCGCGAATGTCGAACGGCACCTCGGTATCGCAAAGGACTGGCAGCCCCACGACTACGTCCCGTGGAGTCGGGGACGCGACTTCGCCTTCCTCGGCGGCGAGGACTGGCAGCCTGCGGATTCCCGGCTCGATCCGGTCGCGCAGACCGCGATGATCGTCAACCTGCTGACCGAAGACAACCTGCCCTCCTACCATCGCGAGATCGCGACCCGGTTCGGACGAGACGGCGCCTGGGGTGCGTGGGTCGGCCGGTGGACCGCCGAGGAGGGACGCCACGCCATCGCCATCCGCGACTACCTGGTGGTGACGCGAGGGGTCGACCCGGTCAAGCTCGAAGCGCTGCGCATGGCGCACATGACGGCGGGCTACGACTCCGGCGACAAGTCGATGCTGCAGGCCGTCGCGTACGTCTCTTTCCAGGAATTGGCCACGCGCGTCTCGCACCGCAACACCGGCCGGTCGACCGGATGCCCCTTGGCCGAGCAGTTGCTCGCGCGCGTTTCGGTCGATGAGAACCTGCACATGGTCTTCTACCGAAACCTCGTTGCCGCAGCATTGGAGATCGCGCCGGACGAGACGATGGAGGCGATCCGCGACGAGGTCGTCGGATTCCAGATGCCGGGCGCGGGCATGCCGGACTTCGTCCGCAACTCGGTGACGATCGCCAAGGCGGGCATCTACGACCTGCGCCTGCACCATGACGAGGTCGTGGCGCCCATCCTCAAGTTCTGGCGGGTATTCGAGCGCAACGACATGGGCTCGGCCGGCGAGCAGGCCCGCGAGGAGCTCGCTGCGTTCATGGGCGCGCTGGATCTGCAGGCGAGTCGCTTCGTCGAGCAGCGCGAGCGCAAGCGCGCCCGCGTCGAGTCCCGCAGCTAGCGCAAGCAACGATGCTGGGGTGAGTCGTCCAGCAGCCGCCGTGGTGCTGGTTGTCGCCGTGCTCGGGCTCGCCGGCTGCGGCGGCGCACGACATCCGAAACGACCTGCCCCGGCTACGCCTGCGTCTATGTCGGCGTCGGCCGTTCCGGACACATCGCCACCCGCGTCCGCGCCCAAGCCAAAGCGGACGGTCACCGTGCTCGGTTCGGGCGACGTGCTGATCCATCCGCCGGTGTGGGAGCAGGCCGCCGCCGATGCGCGGGCCGAGGGTCGCAAGGGATTCGACTTCGACCCGATCTTCTCCGCTGTCGCGCCGGTTACGCGTGGCGTCGATCTGGCGATCTGCGAGATGGAGACAGCGCTGGCGCCGCCGCAAGGCCCGTTCGCCGGCTATCCGACGTTCAGCGCGCCGCCGCAGGTGCTGACCGCGCTCGTCCACGCGGGATATGACAGTTGCACGACGGCGTCCAACCACACGATCGACCAGGGAACCGACGGCCTGAAGCGCACGCTCGACGAGCTCGACGCGGCGGGTCTGAAGCACACCGGCAGCGCCCGGACGGCGGCCGAGGCGGCGCGCCCGCTGATCATGACGATGCGCAACGGCGCGAAGGTCGCCCAGCTCGCCTACTCCTTCGGCTTCAACGGGCTGACCCGCCCGGCCGGCAAGGAATGGGAAGCGAACCTCACCGACGTGCCGGCCATCCTGGCGGCTGCGCGTCGAGCAAAGAAGGCCGGCGCCGACATCGTGGTGCTGAGCATGCACTGGGGCGTCGAGTACAACCACGGTGTCACGGCCGAGCAGGACGCGCAGGCACGTGCGCTGCTCGCCTCGCCCGACATCGACGTGATCCTCGGCGATCATGCCCACGCCGTCGAGCCGTTCCAGCGGATCGGCGGCAAATGGGTCGCGTACTGCATGGGCGATCAGATCTCACGGCATGCCCAGCCGATCAACGATGATCGCGAGGGCGTCATGCCGCGGTTCACGTTCACCGAGGTAGCCCCGCACCGGTGGAAGATCACCAGGGCGGAGGCGATCCCGACGTGGATCGATATCGCACCGAAGGTGCGCCTCGTCGATCTGCCTGCGGCGCTGGCCTCGGCTGCGACGTCGAGCAAGGCGCGAGCCACGTACGCGGCGGCGCACCAGCGCATTGTCGGCTACCTCGATGCCCGCGACGCGGCGAAGGCCGGCCTCATCGTCCGGTAGGGACGGCGCTTACGATCCACGGCATGTCGACGCCGCATGAACCTGACGGCGAGCGGCGACATGATTCGCCCTCACCTCAGGTCGAATTGCGGCCCGCTCGCCCGGACGATTACGACGCCATCGTGTCGGTCGTCGACGAGTGGTGGGGCCGACCCATCGCGGCAGTATTGCCGCGCCTGTTCCTCGACCACTTCAACGCGACGAGCTTGGTCGCCGAGCATGACGGCGAGTTGGCGGGTTTCCTGGTCGGATTCCACTCACCGTCCGTGCCCGGCGACGCGTACATCCACTTCGTCGGCGTATCGCCGACCGCGCGGGGCAGCGGCCTGGCCCGTCGCCTGTACGAGGCGTTCTTCGCGGCCGCTGCGGGGGACGGATGTACCCGGGTCCGTGCGATCACGTCGCCCGTCAACGAGGGGTCGATCGCATTCCACCGCGCGATGGGTTTTGCGGTGGACGGCCCGGTAGCCGACTACGACGGTCCGGGCGTCGACCGGGTCGTCTTCGAGCGCGGCCTGACCGCCTGAACGGCGCGCGCGGTTGAGCGCAGTGCTCACCGGGCGCAGTCAGGCATCGACGCCGCATAGGCTGAGCAAAGCCATGTCCACGCCGCCGTCCATTGCAGAGCTCCGCGAGCGGCTCGGGCTGCTGACGCTGCGCGACGAGGTCCGGCTCGGGCGACGCCTCGAACGCACACGCCGTGACCGCCGCGGACTGCAGCGGTTCGCCGAGCAGGTCGACCGGGCTGAGCACGTCATCGCGCAGCGCCGGGCCGCCGTCCCGGCCGTCACGTACCCGGACCTTCCGGTGAGCGCGCGGCGCGACGACATCGCTGACGCGATTCGCGACAACCAGGTGGTCGTCGTCGCCGGCGAGACCGGTTCGGGCAAGACCACCCAGCTGCCCAAGATCTGCCTCGAACTCGGCCGCGGCATACGCGGCACGATCGGCCATACCCAGCCGCGCCGGTTGGCCGCCCGAACGGTGGCGCAGCGGATCGCCGACGAACTGCGCACGGACCTTGGCGATGTCGTCGGCTATACGGTGCGCTTTACCGATCAGGTCAGCGACCGGACGCTCGTCAAGCTGATGACCGACGGCATTCTGCTCGCCGAGATCCAGCGCGACCGGAAGCTGCTGCGCTACGACACCCTCATCATCGACGAGGCGCACGAGCGCAGCCTCAACGTCGACTTCCTGCTGGGATACCTCACCGAACTGCTCCCCCAGCGGCCTGACCTGAAAGTGATCGTCACGTCCGCGACGATCGACCCGCAGCGGTTCTCGGCCCACTTCGGCGGGACGCCGATCGTCGAGGTTTCCGGGCGCACCTATCCGGTCGAGATCCGGTACCGGCCGCTCGAAGCCGACATCGCCGAGGCGGACGACGACGATCCGGACGACCCCGACCACGAGGTTGTGCACCGGGTACAGGCGCGCGATCAGACCGAGGGAATCGTCGATGCGGTGCATGAACTTCGCGCCGAGGGGCCGGGCGACGTCCTCGTGTTCCTCAGCGGTGAACGCGAGATCCGCGACACGGCCGAAGTGTTGCGCGGGCTCGATCTGCCGTCGACGGAGATCCTCCCGCTCTACGCGCGCCTGTCGACCGCCGAGCAGCATCGGGTCTTCGCGCCGCACAGCGGGCGGCGGATCGTGCTCGCCACCAACGTCGCCGAGACCTCGCTGACCGTGCCCGGCATCCACTACGTCATCGATCCGGGTACAGCGCGCATCTCGCGATACAGCCGGCGCACGAAGGTGCAGCGGCTGCCGATCGAGCCGATCTCGCAGGCGTCCGCCGGTCAGCGCGCCGGACGATGCGGCCGCACCGCCGACGGCATCTGCATCCGGCTCTACTCCGAGAAGGACTTCGCGGGGCGGCCGGAGTTCACCGAGCCGGAGATCCTGCGCACCAACCTCGCGTCGGTCATCCTGCAGATGAAGGCGCTCGATCTCGGCGATCTCGAGGCGTTCCCGTTCGTCGAACCACCCGACCGGCGAAGCGTCCGCGACGGCATGCAGTTGCTGCACGAGCTCACCGCCCTCGACGCCGACGGCCGACTGACCGCCATCGGCCGTCAACTCGCGCAGCTTCCGGTCGATCCGCGGATCGGCCGGATGATCATCGAAGCGCAGCGCGAGAACTGCGTACGCGAGGTGCTCGTTATCGCCGCGGCACTCTCGATTCCCGACCCGCGTGAGCGTCCGATCGACCAGCAGGCCGCAGCGCAGCAGAAGCATGCGCGCTTCGCCGACGAACACTCCGACTTCGCCGGTTACCTCAACTTGTGGAACTACCTGCGCGAGCAACGGCACGAACGTTCGGGCAATCAGTTCCGGCGGATGTGCCGCGAGGAGTTCCTGCACTACCTGCGGATTCGCGAATGGCAGGACCTCGTCGGCCAACTGCGCCAGATCGCCAAGTCCCTTGATATCAAGGAATCCGAGCAGCCGGCCGATGCCCGCAGCATCCACGCCGCCCTTCTGGCCGGGCTGCTGTCCCACGTCGGTATGCGAATTGAGGCGCGCGAGTTCCAGGGCGCGCGTAACACGCGTTTCGTCATAGCCCCGGGCTCGACGCTGGCCCGGCGCCCGCCGCGCTGGGTGGTCGCCGCCGAACTGGTCGAGACGAGCCGCCTCTACGCAAGGGTCGCGGCAACTATCGAGCTGGACGACGTCGAGCGACTCGCCGCGCAGCTTGTCGTGCGTACCTACAGCGAGCCCGAGTGGGATCGCGGGCGTGGGGCGGTCATGGCCCGCGAGCGCGTCACGCTCTACGGGCTGCCGCTGGTCGCCGGCCGTCGCGTCAACTACGGCAACGTGGACGTCGAGGTCTCGCGCGAACTGTTCATCCGGCACGCGCTCGTCGAGGGCGATTGGGACACGAGGCACCACTTCTTCCGTGACAACCAGGCATTGATCGAATCCCTGGCCGAACTGGAGGATCGCACCCGACGGCGAGACCTGCTCGTCGGCGACGAGGAGGTTTTCGCCTTCTACGACAGGCGAATCCCGGCTTCGGTCGTGTCGGCTCGCCATTTCGACGCTTGGTGGGAGAAGGCGCGCCACGACGATCCGCGCCTGCTGACGCTGACCCGCGACGACTTGCTGCGCGGCGGCGTGCCGGACGGCGAGCAGCCGGATGTGTGGCAGGACGGTGACGTGGCGCTGCCGGTCAGCTATCGGTTCGAACCCGGTGCCGACGACGACGGCGTCACCGTGCACGTGCCGCTGGACGTACTGGCCCGGCTCGGCGACACCGACTTCGGCTGGCAGGTGCCGGCGCTGCGCGAGGAACTGGTGACTGCGTTGATCCGGTCCCTGCCGAAGGAGTTGCGGCGGAACTTCGTGCCGGCGCCCGACACGGCCCGCACCGTGCTGGCCGAACTCACCCCCGGCACGGAGCCGCTGCTGGAGGGCCTGCAACGCGCTCTGCACCGGCGGACCGGCATCCTCGTCCCGCTCGACGCATTCGACCTCTCGCGCGTGCCAGGGCACCTGCGCATGACGTTCGCCGTCGAGGACGCGGAGCACCGCGTCGTGGCGAGTGGCAAGGACCTTGCGGTGCTGCAAGCCGAACTGGCCGAGCCGGTTCGCGTGGCGATTGCCACCGGGACCGGCCTCGAACGCGATGGCCTGCACCACTGGCCGGACGACCTCGACGCCCTGCCCCGCACCGTCGAGCAGCGACGGGCCGGTCACACCGTGCGCGGGTATCCCGCTCTGGTCGACCTCGGCGCCTCGGTGGCGGTGCGCGTCTTCGCCACCGAGGCCGAGCAGCGCAACGCCATGCCGATCGGCACGCGGCGCCTGCTTCGCCTCGCGGTTCCGTCGCCGGTGAAGGCGGTGCAGGGCTCGCTGCCCACCCGGGCGCGTCTCGTCGGGGTGCCGGGCGTCCTGGACGACTGTGCTGACGCCGCCGTGGACGACCTGGTCCGGCGAAACGGCGGACCGGCCTGGGATCGCGCATCGTTCGCCGGTCTGGTCGACGTGGTGCGGGCGCAGTTGCCGAACCTGACCCGTGAAACCGCGACGCAGGCCGAGCGTGTGCTCGCCGCGGCGCATGCGGTGCGCGCGGCGCTGCCGGGCACCCCCACCCCGGCGCAGGCCGATGCCGTCGCCGACATGCGGGCGCAACTCGAGGCGCTGCTTGCGGTCGGGTTCGTGTCGGCGGCCGGGCGCGCCCGCCTCGCGGATCTCGCCCGCTACATCACGGCGATCGAGCGGCGCCTGGAGAAGCTGCCGCGTGAGGTCGACGTCGATCGGGCCCGGATGCTGCGCGTGCATCAGATGCAGGTGGCCTACCGCGAGCTGGTAGCCGCGCTGCCGGCTGCCCGTGCGGCCGCCGCGGACGTCGACGACATCAGGTGGCTGATCGAGGAGTTGCGGGTGAGCTTGTTCGCTCAGCAACTCGGCACGGCGCGCCCGGTGTCCGAGCAGCGCATCTACCGCGCGATCGATGCGATCAGCCCATGAGCGTTCGTCCGGTATTAGCCACGCGTCCACTCTTGCCTTCATCGCGGTCTTGGCGTAGACCAATGACATATTGGTATAGACCATCTAGGTAGCCCGCCAGTCGGCCGGTATGCCCGCACTGGCGCTCGGCGGAGAGGGCACCAGTGTCCAAGCTGCAGATCACGTCCCGTCCGATCAGAAAGGGCCGCCGCGCACTGCTGGTTCTCAGTGCAGCGGCTGCGCTGGTGCTAGCGGCGATGCCGGCGGCCAGCGCGCAACCGGCACCGCTTGACACGTCAACGACAGACCTTGACGCGTCATCAGCACCGCAGATCGTGCCCAAGCCGGTGTCGACCACCATTGGGCATGGGCAGTTCACGCTCGGGTCGCACGCGCGCGTTGTCGTCGATCGACAATCCGCCGCGGCAGCGCTGATCGGGTTGGAACTTGCTCGATACCTGCGTCCGGCGACGGGCTACCCACTGCCAGTGGTGAGTGACCATCCCCGCGCGGGCGACATCTCATTGCACCTCGGCGACCCGGGCACACTCGGCGCGGACACGTTCGGCGAGGGCTATCAGTTGACGGCGACACCCGACGGCGTGACGGTCGAGGCGAAGACGCCGCACGGTCTCTACAACGGCGTGCAGACGATCCGGCAGCTGCTGCCGCCGTGGATCGACAGTCCAACCGATGTGCCGATGGCCTGGACCATGCCCGCCGTGCAGGTCGTCGACTACCCGCGCTACGGCTACCGCGGCATCATGATCGACATCGCCCGGCACTTCCAGACGCCCGCGGCGGTCATGCAGCTGATCAATCAGGCCACCGAGTACAAGATCAACACTTTGCACCTGCACGTCAGTGACGACCAGGGATTCCGCATTGTGGTGAACGGTTTCCCGAACCTGACCGCCATCGGCTCGCAGGGCTCGGTCGGCACCCAGGGCCGCACGATGGACCCGGGAGGTTTCTGGACGCAGGCCCAGTACCGCGCGGTCGTCGCGTACGCGAAGGCGCGCTTCATCAACGTCGTGCCCGAGGTCGACACGCCCGGACACAACAACGCGATCATCATGTCCGAGTACGGCGACACGGCGAACCCGCTGCTCAACGGCCATCCGCAGGACATCAACTGCAGCAAGAACAACCCGCCCGTCTGGAACTTCACCGGCGACGTCGGCTACAGCGCGCTCTGCCCGGAAAGCGACAACACCTGGACGATCCTGAACGCGATCGTCAGCCAGCTCTCCGCGATGTCGTCCAGCCCGTACTACGACCTCGGTGGAGACGAGGTGCCCTCGACCGTCCTCACCCAGGACCGGTACGCCGCGCTCGTCAACCGCGAGTTCGGCGTCGTCAACGGCAATGGCAAGACGGCAATGGGCTGGGCGGAGATCGCCGGACCTGGTACCACGCCCCCGCCGGGATCGGTCGCCGAGTACTGGAACCCGGCATCGGGCTCGTCGTCGGGAACCGCGACCGGCACCGAGGCTGTGCAGAAGAACATGAAGATCGTGATGGCGCCGGCCAATCACGCCTACCTCGACCAGAAGTACGCGAAGGGCGTTCCGTCATCGCTCGGTCTGACCTGGGCATGCGGCTCGAACGGTTGCGACGTCGACAGGTTCTACAACTGGGATCCGGGCTCGTATGTCGACGGCGTGACCGACGCCAATGTCATCGGCGTCGAAGGTGCGATCTGGGGCGAGACGACAAGGCTGTTCAGCGACGTCGACTACATGGTGTTCCCGCGGCTACTCGCGCTGGCTGAGCTCGGCTGGTCACCGAAGGCCGACCGTACGTCGACCAGCAGCCCGGCCTACCAGGACTTCCTGCCCCGGCTGGCCGCGCAGGGCGCCCGCTTCCAGTCGCGCGGGCAGAACTTCTACCCGACGCCCGAGGTGCCGTGGCGTCTGGACCTGGCGGCGGCCAACCCGCAGGTGCACGGCGGTGACGTGAGCGGAACGCTGGCCACCTTGTCCGCGCCCGGCTTCGCCCCAGGCGCCGTGACCGCGACGATCGACTGGGGCGACGGCAGCACCTCAGCGGGCACGGTGAGCGGGACCGCGGCGACGCCGACCACGGTGAACAGCGCGTACGCGATAGGCGGCAGTCACACCTATACCGACCACGGCACGCACCACGCGGTGGTCACGGTGTCAGCCGCGAACACGCCGTCGGCGAGCGTCGAGGTCACCTTGCACTCGTAGCGGCGTCAAGGCGCGGACGTCGCATTGGACAGGGTGTCGGCCGCGGCGGCTCGGGCGAGGTGTTCGCACAACGCTCGATGAACGCCGCCGCGGCCTGGGCGGTGCGGCGTCCTTGCGCTGCGCAAGCTGGTCCGAACGGTGGCGCGTCGACGATCGACACCGGCGGCTCATCTTCGAACACGCGTGCGAGTAGATCAGTCACCCGGGTCTGGCAGGCGCAGGCGTGAGGGGTTCGGCGAGGCCGGTGCCCACCGCGCCGAGTCCGGCACCAAGGCCGAGTGCAGCCACTACCGCCGCCGCCTGGGAGCGACCCGCCGCCCGAAGGCCAACCGAAGCGACCAGCGCGAGCGTGCCGCCGACGGGGAGATCGGCTCGGCGCAGGCGCGTCGCACCGACTCGTTCGGCCCACGCCGGTGAGGACGGGTGGCGGTGGGCTCGCCGGGTGACTACGACGCCGGCAGCAAGGCCGAACGCGGCCGCGGCAGCCGCGGCAGTGCCTGTGCGCATCCGCTCAAGGTAGCGGGCTCGTACAGCGCCCCCTCAAGATGCGCCAGCTAGGTTGGCGATCATGGCGATCCGCGACGCGGCGTACGCGCTGTATGCACGACGGCTCCGGGCGAAGCTGGTGGCCGGGCGCCTGCCCCGGCACGTCGCATTGGTGATGGACGGCAACCGCCGGTGGGCCAGGCAGATGGGCTTCGACAACCCGAGCGTGGGTCACCGCTACGGCGCTGACCATGTCTGCGAAGTGCTGAACTGGTGCGCCGAGTTGGGCATCGAGAACGTCACCGCGTTCGTGGCGTCGACCGACAACCTGACCTCGCGCCCGACGGCCGAGGTCGACTTTCTCATGCGGGTGATCGAGGATGTCGTGGCGGATCGGCTGGCTCAGCCTCCGATCCGTTGGCGGGTGCACGTGGCCGGGCGCATGGACGTCCTGCCCGACACCACCGCCCGTGCGCTGAAGCGAGCCGTCGAGGCCACTCGCGACTGCACGACCGGGGCGAATGTCACGGTCGCCGTGGGCTACGGCGGTCAGCAGGAGATCGCCGATGCGGTGCGGTCGCTGTTCGCCGACGAGGTCCAAGCGGGCAAGACGGTCGGGCAGATCGCTGAGGAGATCACGCCTGACGCGATCGCGGCGCATCTGTACACCGCCGGCCAGCCAGACCCCGAACTCGTGATCCGCACGAGCGGTGAGGAGCGGCTGTCCGGCTTCCTGCTCTGGCAGAGCGTGAACTCGCAGCTGTACTTCTGCGACACCTACTGGCCGGCCTTCCGGTACGTCGACTTTCTGCGCGCGCTGCGCACCTATGCCGCACGGTCGGCAAGAGCGAACTGACGATTCACCCGCCGGTCGGCAGATCGAGATCGGCAAGCACTGGCAGGTGGTCGCTGGCAACGCGTACGTCCGGCGTGTCGATCGTCTCGGCGGCGCGAACCACGATCGGCGGGTCGGCGAAGATCGCGTCGATGCGACGCGTCAACGCGACGATGTTTGACGTGAAACCGTCGCCCGATCCGGCCACTGCGAACGCGTCGGCACCCCGGGCCGTCAGCGCGTCCCACCCGGCCGAGCCCGGCTCGGCGTTGATGTCGCCCGCGACGATGGCCGCGACGCCCGGCGCGAAGGCATCCAGGGCGCGGTGCACTTCGCCGATCTGATGCGGCCGTGACAGTCCGTCCAGGTGCGTTCCTGCGACCGCGAAAGTGGCCCCGTCCAACCGCATCACGGCCATCGCCACCCCACGCTGGTGGTAGCCGCGCGTCCTCGTCAGCAGCACGTCACGCGTCGCCATGACCTCGACCGCCGACGTTGCGAGCAGCAGATTTGCACCCGCTGCGCGGCCACCGCCCACCATGCGCAGGCCACTACGCCGGGCCAGGCGCGCACACTTCGCCCGCCCGCGGAGGAAACGCGGCGCCTCCTGGATGCAGGCGACGTCGGCGCGCGCGCCGCGAATCACCCGAGCGACCGCCCGCCCGTCGTCGCGTAACGATCGGACGTTGTAGGTCAGCAGGCGCATCAGCGGAATGCCCGCACGACCGGGGCGAGCCGCAGCACGTCGTCCGGGCCGGCGAGGTCAGGCAGTGCGAGGAACACGGTGGAGACGCCGCGCTCGGCAAGCAGCCGGTAGCGGCCGACATGATCGGACGGCACGCCCGCATGATGCCGCCGGGCGACCGTGGTGGCAGACGTAGCCCCGCGCAGCCGCTCGACAAGGGACGCAACGTGCTCGCGGTCGCGTCCCACGATCGGGATGTCGAGCACGGTCACGGCCACCTCGGACGGATCGCGCCCGGCGTCGGCGCAATGTGCCCGCAGCACCGCGAGTTTGCGGTCGAGCGAGTCCAGCTGGGACGCCACGTTGCACCCGTCGCCGAGCCGGGCGGCGATGCCGAGCGTGCGCGAGCCGGAACCGCCCACGATCAGTGGGATCGGTGAGACGGGACGGGGGTAGCACGTCGTCTCGGGCAACGACACCCGCTTGCCCGTATATGCCTTCGTGCCCGGGCCCCAGAGCGCGCGCAACGTCTCGATTGCCGCCTCGAGGCTGTCGAGCCGGTCGGCAGGCCCCGGGAACGGCAGGCCGAACGCCGCATGCTCGCGCGCCCACCAGCCGGCGCCGATGCCACAGAACGCCCGCCCGCCGCTGAGCGCATCGAGAGTGGCGACCGTCTTGGCGATGATGCCCGGCGCGCGGTACGTGACCGGGGTGACCAGCGTCCCCAGCCGGAGGTCCGCGGTCAGGCCGGCAAGCAGGCCGAGCGTCACCCACGGCTCGGGGATCGGCTCCCACGCGCGCCCGACCTGCGGCACCTGGATCAGATGGTCCATCAGCGCAATACCTGCGAAGCCTGCGTCACCGGCGGCCGACGCGACCGCCCGCAGCCAGCCCGCCGGATCGTCCTGCCACGGAAAGCGCGAGATCTGCAGCACGAACTCCAGTTGCTCCGGCGCGCGATGCTGCTCGACGCTGGCTCGGGCCACGCCGGGTGTGTGCGTCGGCTCGAGCTCGCCCGCGTCGGCGACGTCGATCACGACGTCCCATCCTTCGGCGGCGATCTCGTCCCGGACGGTGCGCATCTTCTGCAACTGGGCATCAAGCACCGCAGCAGGTACGGGACGGTCGCGGGCGCGGTTGCGCCGGCGGCAGGTTGCCGGGTCAGCGCCGAACAGCAGCACGACGCCGGGCAGCCCGGCCGATAGCGCCAGGTCGCGCCACGGACGTCGGCGGGCGGCGTCCAGGCCGAGGGTGTCGACGACCGTCGTAAGGCCGCGCCGGGTTCGGGCGGCAACAATCTGTTCGAGCAGTGCGAAGGCATCGACAGACGCGTCGAGGTCGTGCTCGCCGCTGCCGACGACGCCGCGCAGCGCGTCCGACGACACGATCTCCTGCGCCCGATAGTGCGAAGCCGCCCAGGTGGTCTTGCCCGAGCCGGACGGGCCCACCAGGACGACCAGCGCCGGGTCGGGCACGGTTCGATTCGAGCCGGACACCACCTGGGCAGTGTGGCAGTAGGTACGGCCCTGAACCGAACGAGGCGTGCGTCCGTATGTAAGCCCAGACGGGGGTTCACAACTTCCTCGCCGGGCTGACCAGAACTACGGGGGCGGTACTGGTCAGCTCGGCGAGGAGGACCTGACTTCGGCCAAACTAGTGCGCACGTTGCGGTCAGGCGCCTTCAAGGCGCGGGACAACAGGGTGGCGCCAGAAGGCTGTCAATCTGTTTCGGGGAGGGTTCGGGGTAGTCCGAAGCGCGTCATGACGTTGGTGCTGAAGCAGGTGATGGCGGTGATGTGGTCGCCGGCGGTGGTGATGACCAGGAGGGCGTAGGGGCGGTAGACACTGGCGTGGGGGTCTGCCAGGTACAAGCCGAAGGCGGGCTGACCGTTGGCGCGGGTGGGTACCACGCGGTAGGTGCGGCCGGGGCGGAAGGTGACGGCGGCGAAGACGCGCTGGGCTGATTCGATGCCGCGGTATTCCAGCATGGCCGGGGGCATGGAGAGTCTCACGTCGGTGACGAGCAGTTCGATCAGGGCGTACAGGTCGGCGCGTTCCACGGCGTCGGTGAGCCGGGCGACGAGCCGCTGTTCGGCGGCGGTGTCGGGTCGGCGTGCAGGCCTGCGGCTGCCGGTGCCGCTGCTGCCGGTGCCGCTGCGGCTGGAGTCGGCGAGGTGGTTGTCGACGGTGGCGCGGGCGCGTTTGAGGGCGCTGTTTACGGCTTCCTGGGTGGTGCCGAGCATCTGGGTGACTTCGCCGGCGTGGTAGCCCAGGACGTCGCGGAGGACGAGCGCGGCGCGTTGGCGTGGGGGCAGCAGTTGCAGCGCGGTGATGAAGGCCAGGGAGATGGCCTCGCTGGTCTCGTAGCGGGCCTCCGGTCCGGGGCGCTGGTCGACGAGGTGGTCGAGCAGGACGTCGGGGTAGGGCTCCAACCAGGGCGGGGCGTCGCCGGCGCCGGCGGGTTCGGGCAGGGTGGCCTCGGGCAGCGGGGGGGCGATGCGGGGGCGTCGGCTATCGGCGCGCAACATGCTCAGGCACCGATTGGTCGCGATCTTGTAGAGCCAGGTCCGGAGCGAGGAGCGCTGGCCGAACTCGCCGAGGTTACGCCAGGCGGACACGAGGGTCTCCTGGAGTGCGTCCTCGGCGTCCTGCAGGGATCCCAGGATGCGGTAGCAGTGCACCTGCAACTCGTGGGAGTGGCCCTGGACCAGGTCGCGGAACGCGTTCTGGTCGCCAGCCCGAGCCCGAGCGATCAGGTCCGTCGTGTCCATCTCCATCGGCATGCATCCTCGCACTTCTTCTTTCCGCAGGGCCGCGTTCGGCTTGGTTACTGATACAGACGCCGCTGGGCCCGCGAATTGGGCGGCGTTGCGGCGCCCAATTCGGGCGGGCGGTGGCGTCTATCCGGTTGGAGGCGGTCCCGGTCCGGGGCGCGCCCGGATACAGGGAGAATCAAGATGGGAAAGATCGTGGTCAGCCAGAACGTCACACTCGACGGCGTCGTCGAGGACCCAAGCGGCGAGGGAGGGTTCAGGCACGGCGGCTGGTTTCTTCAGTTCATGGGCCAGGACTGGGAGGCGTGGGCGGAGCTCGAACTGGCCGAGGCACAAGGCGCCGAGGCGCTGCTGATGGGTCGGCGGACCGACGAGTACTTCGGCACACGGTCGTCAATAATGAGCGGCGAGTGGTTGGACAGTTTGAACCGCCTGCCCAAATACGTCGTGTCCGCGACGCTCCAAGCGCCCAAATGGACGAACGCGACCGTCCTGGCGGGCGAGGTAGTCAGCGAGGTCTCGAAGCTCAAGCAACAGATACACGGGGAGATCGTCGTGTACGCCAGCCGCCCGCTCGTGCGCACGCTGATGGAGCACGACCTGGTCGACGAGCTGCGCCTGACCGTCTTCCCGGTTGCGGTGGGCGCGGGCGAGCGCCTGTTCGGCGAGACCAGCGACAAACGACCCCTGCGCCTAGTCCACACGAAGACCGTGGGGAACGGCCTCGCCCACCTAACCTACGAGCGCGACCGCGAGGCCTAAACAGTCGAGTCGGCCACACGAGATGGCCGAGGCCGCCGCTCCCGCCGGGACGATCACCGAGGCATTCTCGTGGCTGCCCCCCGCGATCGAAAGGGCTCCCGTCAAGTAGTCGACAGGCTGCGCGTTGTCCTGCACCGTCCAGGTCGCCGATCATCGAAAGGCGATCGGGCTGCTGTGTGCTCCAACCCAGCAAACACCGGAGCTCACTCACCCAAAGCATGATCAATTGACCGAAGTCAGGAGGACGCGCTCAGGCGGACTGCCAGCGTCGGACCGCGTCGGAGGTGCGTCGACGTAGCAGCGGGCCCGCGTCGCGCATCGCCTCGGCGGCGCCGGCAATGTCGGTAAGCGCCAGCGCGCCGGCGAAACCGCCTGCGTCGAGATCGCGCTGCTCGACGGCCGCCCGCCCGGCGATCACCCAGACGGGCACGCCGGCCCGGCGCGCCATGCGGGCAACGCCGATCGGCGCCTTGCCGTCGAGGGATTGAGCATCGAAGGATCCCTCGCCGGTGATGACGAGGTCGGCCCCGGCCGCTGCCTGCGCGAACCCGAGCAGGTCGAGCACGATGTCGACGCCAGACACGATCTCGGCGTCGAGGAAGGCCACCGCGCCGGCCGCCAGCCCGCCGGCGGCACCGCCGCCGGCGATGTCGGCGATCGGTCGGCCGATCTCCCGCTCGACGAGCTCAGCCCAGCGACAAAGACCCTTTTCCAGCAAGGTGATCTCGTCCGGACCGGCGCCCTTCTGCGCGGCATAGGTGCGGGCCGCGCCGTGCTCGCCGACGAGCGGCGCCTGCACATCGCATGCTGCCGCAACGCGTACGCCGCGTAGCTCAACGCGTCCGGACGGGTCGATGTGATCGAGCTGTGCGAGCGAACCGCCGCCGGGAGCCAGTAGCTGGCCACCAGCGTCGAGCAGCCGCACGCCTAGCCCGCGGGCAAGTCCCGAGCCGCCGTCCGTCGACGCGCTGCCGCCGAGCCCGACAACGACCTGCACCGCCCCCGCCGACACAGCGTCGAGAACGAGCTGCCCGACGCCGAGCGTGTCGGCCGCAAGTGCGGTGCCCGGTCCCGGGCGGTCGATCAGCCCAAGGCCACATGCCTGCGCCGCCTCGACGACCGCAACCTCGCCACGTACCGCCAGGCGAGCCCGCGCCGGATCGCCCAGCGGCCCGCTCACCGTCACCTCGCGCGCCATTGCGCCGGCGGTGATGAACGCATCGACGGTGCCCTCGCCTCCGTCGGCCACCGGGATGCTCTCGACGACGGCGTCAGGTAGCACGTCGAGCACGCCGAGCCGCATTGCGGCAGCGGCCTCGCCCGCCGACAGTGAGCCTTTGAACTTGTCGGGCGACACGAGGACGCGCGGTGCGTCACTCACCCTGGACCTTGGTCGTCGTCGCGGTGATCGTGACATCGACCTGCCGGACCAGGGTTTGCAGCAGCCTGCCCTGGTCGGGGGTCAGCTGCAGCATTGCCGTCAGCTCGTCGGCCGACATCTCGAGGCGATGCGGCTGGGCGGTCGACACATCGGGCGGCGGCGCCGTGGTGCCGCCGAATCGTCCGCCCAGCAGCGCATCGATCTCCTTGGCGGTACGGGGATCGTCCGCGCCCCAGTCGGCGATCATGGCGATGACATCCCGCGGAATCTGCAGGAACGTCGCCAGTTGCGTCAGCAGCAGGTCGACATCAGGCAGCGTGCGCTGCTCCTCGATGGTGGTCAGCCGGTAGTTGGCATCAAGCTCCTCGTGCTCGCCGACGACGAATACCGTTTGCGAGGCGCGCAGCAGCGCCTCGACGCTCGCGTCGACCTCGCCCTGGCGCAGCGCCACCCATACGGCGGCGGGCAGTGGGCTGCCGTCCTCGATGTCGGTGCCCGCGAACGCAACCTCCAGCGGCGGTTCGCCCGGGCGTGCCCGCGCTTCGCGTGCCTGCGCGAACAGCTCGATGACCGCGACCGGACCCTTGGCAGCGGTCAGCTTGGTCTCGTACTCCACCAGACGCTGATCTCGCTGGTCTCTGGAAATTCGGGCCACGAACGCAAGCTAGTCGCTAGAGGCCTCTGGTGGGAGCTTTCGCGAGACGATCACCTGGGCCTGCCGCCTGCTTCGAAGCGTGCGACGTCGTCGCTCTCGGCCCGCAGCGCCGCATCGGTCGCGCCGTCGAGCCTGCCGAACGCGTCGATCTCGACGGCCGCCTTGCCGCCGCGCCGGGTGATTGTCCAGTTGGCGACGGCACTACCGCCCACCACGGCCGTAGCGCGCAGCATCCCGCCGCCTGGATAGACCCGACGATGGTGCTTGGCCGGCACGGCGAACGTGCGATCGCGCCACCCGAGCAGGTACGGGTCGAAGGCGGGCAGCAGCCGGGGAGGCAGGTTGTCGCTCGCGGTCGCGCGGGCAGCGAGGTCGACCAGATCGCCGTCCTCGCGTACCTCGCCGGAGACCTCGCGCAACCCCGCGCGGATGTCGCGCAGGCCGAGGCCGGACCACGTCGCGATGTCGACGACTGATGCCGGCCCGTGGCCGCGCAAGTAGCGCCTGACGAGTTCGCCCAGAGCACGCTCGCGCGAGAAGGGCGTGTCCGCCGGGTCGTGTCCCAACCATTCGCGCGTCAGGACGAATGACTGCTTGCCTTGCTGGACAGCACCGAGCGCCGTCAACCCGCGCAACGCCGCCAGCATGAGCAGGTGAGGAGTCGCCTGCCCGGCGGTGCGAACGCCGACCCGCGCTATCCGCCCGGACAACTCGGTACGCGGCAGCGGGCCTTCACTGGCAAGCGCATTCTCGATAGTCGCGAGGGCCTTCTCCGCGTCTGCCGGCGATACGCCCTCCTGGGCAAGCCGCCGGCGGTTGGACGAGGCGGACGTGGGTGCCGTCAAGGCCCACAACCACGCGTAGTCGTCGCGGTGGACGAGATGCAGAGTTCCCCGCATCAGCCATGACACGACGATCGCGCCTTCGTCGAGCGAGTTGTCCACGTCGCGTGCCACCAGGCCGTTCGTGCGCGCGCGGACGGCAAGCCGCGCCGACCGTAGGTCTTGTGCCTGTACGGCGAGCACATCGTGCACCACGTCAGGGGTTGCGCGGTGTGGCAACGCATGCAGGTCCTGGGCGGCGAAGCGCCGCCGCCGCAACTCGGCTGCTGTCAATGCCACGCCGATCAGCCTGCCAGACACGGGTTCGCCAAAGATAAAGGCGATTCCTGACCGTCCACTATGGACAGTCAGGAATCGCCCAGCGATCAGTTCTTACCGGGTGTCAGTACCAGCCCTGGGCTTGTGAGTGTGCCCAGGCCGCCCGCGGCGAGCCGTACACGCCACGGATGTAGCTCAGCCCCCAGCGGATCTGGGTGGCTGCACTGGTACGCCAATCGGCACCCGCCGAGGCCATCTTGCTGCCAGGCAACGCCTGCGGGATGCCGTAGGCGCCAGACGGGTTGGCCGCGTTGACGCGCCAGCCTGACTCGCGATTCCACAGCGCCACAAGCGCGGGCATCTCGATGGTTCCCCAGTGGTAGCTGGCCAGCATGCGCGCGGCGATTGCCTGATTGCCGCGGTAACTGCTGGCCGCTGCGACGCTTCGCCTCGCCAGAACCGTCCGGCCGGCGACGGTGTTGCGCGTGCCCAGGCCGATGTTGTACGCGACGACGCTGACGTGATTGACGCCTGGGAGCAGCGTTGCCCTGAGCACGTAGTTGTGGCTCTGCGGGCGAGCGCGGGTCACGCCGATCTTGTGACCATTGCTGAATACACGCACGACCAAGGGGTAGTACATCCGGTCCGGATCGTAGGCGACGCCACGAACGTAGACCGACGTGGGTGTGTGCGCGAAATGCGCATTGCTGCGTGGGTTGCGTGTTGCTGGGTTGATCAACCGGAACGACTTTGCACCGATCACGGTGTTGGCGTTACCGGTACCCACATTGAGCGCGAGGACCTTGAGCGTGTACGCGCCATAGGGCTGGACCCACGTGCGATTGAAGTGCGAATTGCTCGTCCGGCTGATCTCACGGGCTGTGCCGTTGAGGTAGTAGACGAGCACGAGCGGTGCTTTGGCATCGACGTCGGTGGCGGAGCCATAGAAATGCACCGTTCGTCCAGAAATAGCGACTCCCAACACTCCTGTCGGGTTATGTGTCGCCGGGTAGACCGGTGTTGCGGCATTCGCGGCAGTTGCACCGGTCACGGCAACTGTGGCGCTGAGGAAGGCCGCGAGGATTGGGGCGATCCACGCGACCCGGCTTCGGGAGTGGGGTCTGGGACTTTGTCCTTTGCCGATCTTGGATGAGTGCATGGCGACTTAGTTTCCCTGCTGGGCAAGGTAATTCCGAATTCAAGCCGGAATTTCTTTTGCGCGCGCCGCGGCGAGCTGTTGCTTCGCGACAGCGCTTTACGCCCGATATTTGCGCCATTAGAAGCCGTTGACTAAACCCTTATCCACAGCCGCGTCGAGACCGAAGATGTGACCTAGGCCCCCGGCTAAAAGTGATCTGGGTCACTCAAATCTTGCTGGTGAATTGGCTCGGCGGTGCATGTTCAGCCGACCGAATAATCAGCAACAAGGAGTTCGGCGAGTAATGCACCATAGTGTAGAAATTGCTCTGATTTCGACCCGTATTCATCAAGTGCAGTGTGCTCCGTGGCTGCGCGGGGCCGAGTCCGTCGAGGATGTGAGCACGGGTCGCTCTCGACGGTCACAAGATGATCTTGATCCGTTGCTTGCCTGCAGAGCGAGTCATCCGTAGGTCTTCTCCACGCTGCCGCTGGCCAACGCCGTCGCGGCGCGGAAGCAGCGGATTGCCTCCTTCATGGTGGGTAGTTCGAAGGCGACGCGACGTTCGGCGACCTGTTCGACGCCGGGGATGCCGGTAACCAGGTTGATCGGATTCGTGGCGTCGAACTCGATAACGTACCGAAATGGCCCCTGCGCCGGCTCGACGATGGGCAACGGGTCGAGCGCGGCTGCGCCAGCTTCGCGGATCAGTGCGGTCGTCCTGGCCGGCGGCAGGCAAATGGCGGTGTAGCGATCGACGCAGGTCTTCACCGCGACGAGTTGTGCCTGTGGCGCATAGCTCTTTGCGTCTTCGACGGCACGGTCGTCGCCGGTGACGAGCACGACGGGAACGCCGAACTCGGCGGCGAGATGCGCGTTCATGTAGCCCTCGCTGCACGGTGCGTCGTTGAGCCAGACGCCCGTGATCGTGTTTCCCAGGTAGGTGTGCGAGAGCACGCCCTGTGTGCCGGCGCCCGCGTGGTAGCCGACGAATGCCACGGCGTCATAACCGCGATCGATGCCTTCCATCATCGACAGCGGCTTGTGCCGTCCGATCAGCAACGTCGCCCGGTCGTCGAGACGGTCGAGTAACAGGTTGTGCTGGGTGGAGTGCGCTTCGTTGACGAGTACCTCGTCGGCTCCGGCATCGAAGAAGCCAGCGATGGCGGCGTTGACGTCGTCCGCGAACAGCACGCGGTAGTAGTCCCACCGCGCGGATCCGGGCTCGACATCGTCCGGGAACGTGACGCCGGTGACGCCTTCCATGTCGGCGGAGATGAGAACTCGCATGACCCTCCTCTGGATCGGGTGCCCTGGCGGAAGTGGCTAGCCGGAGCCGGCGTGTAACGCGGCGGTCTCGTCGGCCAGGTGGCAGGCGACGCCGAGTTCGGCGGCGGAGAGCACGGGCAGATCGCGTCCCGTGCACAGGGACCGCCGATCGTCGGCCGGGTCCAGCGCGGCCATTCGCGGGCAGCGTGGATGGAACCGGCAGCCGCGCGGAATCGCTGTGGGATCTGGGGGTTCGCCACCGAGCGGCGCGGACGAGCCGGGGCTGCCGGGCAATACCGCCACGAGCGCCTGGGTGTACGGGTGGCGTGGACGCAGCAGGACGTCCTCGACGGAACCGATCTCGACGATCCGGCCGAGGTACATGACGGCCACCCGGTCGGCGATGTTCCACGCCAGGCCGAGATCGTGGCTGACCACGAGTGCCGACAGTGACAATGCCGAGCGCAGGTCGAGAATCAACCGCAGGATCTCGCCCCGAACGGATGCGTCGAGCGAGGCAACCGGCTCGTCAGCAACGATCACCGAAGGTTCGAGCGCGAGCGCACCGGCGATGACGACCCGTTGCTGCTGGCCGCCGGAGAGCTCGTGCGGGTACCGGGCGATGAACTGCTCGGGCGGGCGCAGCCCGGCACGTGAGAGTGCGGAATGCACGCGCTCGTGCAGGCCCGATCGCATCCCGTGCAGGCGGGGACCCTCGGCCACGGCGTCGAAGACGTTCTGCCTCGGGTTGAGCGCCCCGCCCGGATCCTGCAGGACGAGCTGAGCGTGCCGGCGGTACTGCTTGAGGGCCGAACTCGTGTAGCGCAGGATCGTGCCCTGGTAGCGGACCTCGCCCGCAGTCGGCCGGATGAGCCCGACGAGAGCACGTGCGAGCGTGCTCTTGCCGCAGCCGGATTCGCCTATCAGCGCGACGATCTCGCCGGCGCCGATGGTCAGGTTGACGTCGTCGACGGCTCGCGCGGGCGCCCGGCCCCGCCGGGCGGGGAACGTGACCCGCAGATCGCGCACTTCCAGGGCAGACTCGGTCATCGGTCGCTCAGCGCGGTCGAAGCGAACTCGGGCAGAACCTTGAGGCAGGCGGACTCGCGCTCGTCGCCGGCCTGCCACAACCCGATGTCGTGCGTGCGGCAGTCGGCGAACGCCTCGGGGCAGCGCGGCTCGAACGGGCATCCCGGTCCGACCTGCCTCGGATCGGGCGGGTCGCCCGGCAGCCCGGACGGTGCCAGCCGCGAACTCGGGTCGCCGATGCGGGGGAACGCGTTCGACAGCGCCCTGGTGTACGGGTGGCGCGGCTCGTCGATCATCTGCCGGGACGGGCCGATCTCGACGATGCGTCCCGCGTACATGACGGCCAGCCGCTCGCAGGTATCGGCGAGGACGGAGAGATCGTGACTGATCATGATCATGCTGATGTGCGACTCGCGGACCAGGTCGGTGACCAGTTGCAGGATCTGGGCCTGCACGATGACGTCGAGGGCCGTGGTTGGCTCGTCGGCGATGATCAGGTTGGGCCGGCAGGCCAAGGCCATGGCGATCATGACGCGTTGCCGTTGCCCGCCGGACAGTTCGTGCGGGTAGCTGGCCTGGCGACGCGCCGGTACGCCGACGCTGTCGAGCAGTTCGGCGGTGCGGGCCCGGGCCGTCCGGGCGCCGACCTTCTCGTGCAGCAGGATCGGTTCGCGGATCTGCTCGCCGATCGTCCGGACCGGATTGAGCGCGCTCATCGCTCCTTGGAACACGACCGACGCCTCTGCCCAGCGCACCGCGCGCAGCCGGCCCCATTTGGCGGTGAGCAGATCCTCGCCGGCGTAGTGGACCACGCCGGTGGTCTGCGCGCTCGGCGGCAGCAACCGGAGCAGGCTCAGGGCCACTGTCGACTTGCCCGATCCGGATTCGCCGGCCATGCCGAGCGTCTGGCCGGCATCGAGGCTGAAGTCGACGCCCCGCACGGCGCGCACATTGCCGTACCTGACGGCCAGATTGCGGACGTCCAGAAGCGTCATCGCGCACCACTCAACGGGACGGGGGGCGGCGCAGCGGCGGGCGAGTTCATCGGACCATCCGGGGGTTCAGGACGTGCTCGACGGCGCGCCCGGTCAGGGTGAAGCCGAGCACCACGATCACGATCGCGATGCCCGGCGGCAGCAGGTACCACCACGCGCCGCGGGTGATCGCACTGCCGACGAACGCCTGGTTGATCATCGTGCCCCATGAGACCTCGGTCGGATTGCCCAGCCCGAGAAAGGTCAACGTCGTCTCGGCCAGGATCGCGCTCGCCACCGTCAGCGTGCTCGACACCAGGATCAGCGGTGCAACATTGGGCAGTACGTGTCGCAGCATGATCTGGGTGTGCCCGGCACCGAGCGCCTTCGCCCGCTCGATGAACGGGCGAGCCTCGACGGCCAGCGTCTGGGCGCGCACGAGCCGGGCGGTCGGAGTCCAGGACGTGACGACGATGGCGATCGTGATCGAAGTCGGCCCCTGCCCGATCACTGCCGACAACGAGATGGCGAGCGGCAGGCTCGGCAACGCGATGAACCAGTCGGTGACGTGCATCAGCGCGCGGCCGAGGAAGCGCTGGTAGTGCCCGGCGAGCAAGCCGATCAGGCTGCCGAGCACCACAGTCAGCGCCGTGGCGATGAGCCCGATGGCCAGCGACGCGCGGGCGCCCCAGATCACCAGGAGCAGCACGGAACGTCCTGGCTGGTCGGTGCCCAGGGGGTAGTGGCTGCTCGGCGGGCTCAACGACGGGCCGGTCACCTTCGTGACGTCCAGGTCGTCCGGGCCGATGAACAGCGGTGCGCACAGCGCCAGCGCGGTGAACGCCACCAGGATGGCCAGACCGGCGATGCCGGTGGGCATGGAGAAATACGCGCGCCCGAAGCGGCGCAGCCCGGCGAAGCGCCGTGGTGCTTCCAGAACGGCGGTCATTGCGCCCGCACTCGCGGATCGAGGAAGCGATAGAGCACGTCGGCGATCAGGTTCATGATGATCACCGAGGCGCTGAACACGATGAATGTGCCTTCGAGCAAAGGAAGATCCGGAATCTGCAGGGCCTGGAAGGTGAGGTAGCCCAGGCCCGGCCACGAATAGACCGTCTCGACGGTGATGGCGCCGCCGACGATGGTGCCCAACTGCAGGAAGATCACCGTGACGGATGGCAGCAGCGCGTTCGGCACCGCGTGCCTGCGCCGCACCTCGTCGTCGCGCAGGCCTTTTGCCCGCGCGGTAAGGAGATACGGACTGCCCAGCTCGTCGATGATGGACGAGCGCATGATCGTCACGTACTGGGCGAAGATCACCAGCACCAACGTCAGACAGGGCAACACCAGGTGGCGCGCGACGTCGCCGATGTGCCCGAGCGTTCCGTCGGCAAGCCCGGGCGTCGACATCTGCCCGGCCGGGAACGTACCGGAGGGTATGGGCCCGACTCCGACCGTGAACAGCACGAGCAGGATCAGCCCGAGCCAGAACGTGGGAACCGACCAAAGCGTGAGCGAAACCCCGGACGACACTCGGTCGAATGCGCTGCCGTGCCGCCAACCACTGCGCACGCCGAGCCACAGCCCGAGCGCGACCGAGATGATCGTCGCCGAGCCCATCAGCAGGATGGTCGGCCAGAGGCGGCTCGCGATCAGCGACCCGACGGATCGGTGATACTGCCAGGAGTCGCCGAGCTTGCCCTGGAACGTGTGCCCGACGAAGTTGAGAAAGCGGTGCCACACCGGCAGATCGACACCAAGTTGCTTACGCAGGGCCGCCATCTGCGCCGGACTCGTCGGATGCTGGCGGGTCAATGTGGCTACCGGGTCGGACGGCATGACGCTGAAGATCGTGAAGCCGATGACCATCGCGATGAGGAAGCTGACTACTGCACCGACGATCTTGGTGGCCAGGTAGCTGAGGAAGTTGGAACGTCCCGAACGTTCGCCGGGGGCCCGGGACGTCCCCACATCGGGGACCTCCCGGGTGACCTCGGCGGCAATCGCGTCGACCACGCGCTACTCGCGTTCGGCCGCGGTTGTGCGGCGGCGCCAGGCGAAGCCGGCGCCCGCGAGCACGATCACCACCGCGGCGACTCCGATGCCGATCCACAACCCGCTGCTGCTCGACGACGACGATCCGCCGCCTGACACGGGCGCGGCGTTGAGCCACGACTGGAAGTAGTCCTGCAGCGGGTAGGCGCCGTTGGCGTCCGGCTTGCCGAGGGCGAAGTTGGACACCTTGTCGGTCCGCACGGCGTACAGGGTGTTGTCGTTGTAGATCATGATGTCGTCGTTGGCCTTGTACAGGATGTCCTGCATCTGCCCGATGGTTGCCCCGCGCTTGCGGACGTCGAACTGTCCGACCTGCTGCTTGAACAGGCTGTCGTAGGTTGGATCGCAGAAGAACGCATCGGTGTTGCCGCCGGACCCGTCGTCCTTCGGCAGGGTGCCGCAGGTCTGGATGCTCAGCAGGTAGCTCGGGTCAGGACCGGTGCCCCAGCCGTCCATGAGAAGGTCCCAGTCGCCCTTGGCCAGGTTGTCGTTGAGACCACTCATGCTCTGTGCCTGCGGCGTGAGTTTGATGCCGATGGCCTTCATCCAGCCCACCAAATACGGGGCGATCTGCTGGTCGTTGATGTCGTCGGAGTGGGTACCGATCCGGAAGGCCAGCGGCTTGTGCGTCTTGGGATCGATGCGGATCCCGTTCGAGCCCTTGGTGTAGCCGGCGGCATCGAGAAGCTCGTTCGCCTTGCCCGGGTCGTAGCCGACGGCTTCGTCCGCCGACGGCTTCCACGCCCACTGCGTGTACGCCGGCGGGATGTATCCGATGCCCGGCGTGCCGAGACCGTCGAGGATCTTGTCGACCAACGTCTGTCGGTCGATGGCGTAGGCCATCGCCATGCGCACCTTCGGGTCGGCGAGAATCGGGTTGCCGGTGCCCATCGGCTTGCCGCTGCGCGTCTTCGCGCCGGAGTTGATCTCCACGCCGTTCCAGTGGGCAGCGACCTGCTGGAACGCCAGGATGTTCTTGTCCTGCTTCAGCGCCAGGTACTCCGTCGCGGTCAGGAGGGGCACCACGTCGATCTGCCCGCTGCGCAGCCCCGCGACGGCGGCGTCGCGGTTCTTGAAGTACTGCAAGATGATCCGGTCGTACTTCGGCCTACCCGCGTAGAAGTCCTTGTTGGCCTCGAGGGTCGCGAACTGCCCGGGCTGGTAGCCGGTGAGGTTCCACGGCCCGTAGCCGACGACGGGGAAGTCGGTGTTCTGGTAGTTCTTGAGATTCTTGACCTTCGACTCCCAGATGTGCTGCGGCACGATCGGGATGCCGTTGATCGTGACCAGGACGTAGAGCATGTTCGCCTGCGGCGTCTTGGTCTTGATGACCAGCGTCGAGTCGTCCGGCGCGGTCACCGACGCGAAGTTCTTGACCAGCGAACCGTTGGCCGTCCCGGCGTCGTCGTTCGTCATGATCAGGTTGATCGTCCAGGCGGCATCCTTGGCCGTGATGGGCTCGCCGTCCGTCCAATTCAGACCTTTGCGGATCTTGAACGTCCAGGTCAGGTGGTCAGGCGATGTCGTCCACGACTCCGCGAGATACGGCACCGGGTTGCTCTTCGCGTCGTACCGGGTCAATGACGGGTAGATGCTGCCGAGGATGTCCAGCTCGCTGTCGAAATAGGCGAGGAACGGGTTGAAGGTCTTGATCTCCTCGGTGGATATGCGCAGCGTCGTCTGCGACTTCGCGGAAGCGCCGGGCACCGCGCCGAACAAGGCGGTCGCGCAGAGCAGCACCACGCTCGCGACCGCCGCGATAATGCGGCGTTTCATCTGTTCTCCCTTGGATCGGTTCGTAGGAAGGTGTCCAGTACCTTCGCGCCGAAGGTCAGGCTCTCTATCGGGATGTGCTCGTCGACGCCGTGTACGTATTCGCCGCGCGAGAAGCCCTGCGGAGTGCTGCCCGGTGCGAAGCCGTAGCAGGCGATGCCCAGTGGCGTGAACGCTTTGGCGTCAGTGCCGCCCGCCATGCAGAACGGCAACACGAGCGCTTGCGGATCGTGTGCGCGCAGTGCCGCTGCCATTGCGGCGAACTCGTCCGTGCCGTCGTCGGCGTGGACGGGTGCGCTGTAGCTGGTGAACTCGCCGGTGACCGATTCGCCGAGCAATGCGTCGAGGGTGGCGGCGAAGTCGTCCTCGGTGCCGGGCAGGATGCGCCCGTCCAGCCAGGCTGTGGCCTCGCTCGGGATGACGTTCACCTTGTAGCCGGCGCTGAGCATCGTCGGGTTCAGCGTGTTGGACAGCGTCGCCTCGACGATGCGCGCGGCGTCGCCGAGTTGCGCAAGGCTGGCGGGGTCGGCCGGGTCGACCTTCACGTCCAGGTGCGTGCTCAGCCCGTCGAGCAATGACGCGACGGTGGGGATCAACTGCACCGGCCACTGCTGGTCGGCGATCCGGGTCAGCGTGCGCGCCAGCGCGACGACTGCGTTGTTCGGGTTGCGCCTCGACCCGTGCCCGGCCTGCCCGCGGGCGGTGAGCCGGATGCGGGCCGTGCCGCGTTCGGCCGCGGCGATCGGGTAGAGCCGCCCGCCGCCGGGTAGGTGTACCTCGAATCCCCCGGACTCGCCGATCGCGGTCGTCACGCCCTCGAACAGGTTCGGATGCTGCTGCGTGAGGAATCCCGCGCCGAACTCGCCGGTGTCTTCCTCGTCGGCCACGAAGGCCAACATGATGTCGCGGGGAGGGACGAACCCGGAGCGGGCGAAGGAGCAGGCGACGGCCAGCATCATCGCGTCCATGTCCTTCATGTCGAGCGCGCCGCGACCCCAGATCGAGCCGTCGCGGATCTCGCCGCTGAATGGCTCGAACGCCCAGTCGGCGGCCTCGGCCGGGACGACGTCGAGGTGCCCGTGCACCAGCAGCGCGGGTGCTTCGCGGTCGACGCCCGGGATGCGCACGACGGTGCTCGCCCGGCTCGGCGCGGATTCGAGGACGACGGGCGAGTAGCCGGCGTCGAGGAGCACCTCGGCCACCCACTCGGCGGCAGCGCGCTCGCCGCGGGAGTCGCCGTTGCCGTAGTTGGATGTGTCGAACCGGATCAGGCGCGAGCAGAAGTCGACGACATCCGTCTCGAGCCCGGTCATGACTGGTCACCCGCGTAGCAGCCGACGGCCGCTGCGACCTCGTGCCGTCGGCGCGATCGACGGGCGGCGCCCTTTGCGCCCGCTGCCGACAGCGACGCGAGGATGTGGCCCACGGCGGCCACTGCCGTAGGCGAATGTGCGGCGGACTCGCTGCGTGTGGCGACTCGCAGCGAGTGGGCGGCGTACGCGCAGATCGGGCTGTCGTCGCGATCGGTCACTGCGATCACGGTCGCGCCCATGGCGTGGAACTGTTCGGCGACATGCAGGGTGAGGCTGCTGTAGCTGCGAAAGCAGAACGCGGTGAGCGTGTCGCTGCGATGGGCGTCGCTCACGGCGGTGAGCGCCGTGGCCGCGTTCGGCTGGATCAGGCTGACATCGCGCAGCGCGCACGTCAGGTCGGCGGCGAACAGCGACGCGTAGCCGGTGGACTTCAAGTCGCCGATCACCCAGCGCCGGCGGCTGGCGAGGATCGCCTTGGCGGCGAGTTCGAGCGCTCCGTTGGCCTGCAGCGACTGCAGCGTCTCGGTCAGATTCTCGTGTTCGAGGCGAAGGATTCGCCGCAGTTCGGCCCGGCTGGCATCGCCGTCGCCGTCGCGATAGGTGAAGCGCAGGTCTGGCGCGGTGATCCGGCGACCCTGCTGCTTCGCCGCCCGGTGGCGCAGGTCGTCCGTGTCGACGAAGCCCGCGGCGCGCACCAGTCGCTCGAGGTCTTCTGGCGTGGCGTCGGCGGCCTGCAGCAGTTGGGCCGGACGCCGCTCGAGGGAGCGGGGGTAGTCCGTGGCGATCGTCTTGAACAGCCGCTGCCCGATCTCGCCGAAGTGCGCCGCAGCAGCGCAGAGCAGGTCGAGGGCCGGCACCGGCGCGAGGGTGAGCGCCACCGGTGTGGCTCGTTCGATGCCCGACGCGATCGCTCGGCCCCCCGCACCTTTTGTTCAGAGTGGAAAGCTCTGGCAGATTTCTTGAGATAAGTGTGGATGAGTCATACTCTCGCCCCATGTCGGCGTCAAGGCACGGAATGTCTTTGACATCGGCATCAGAGGACGCGAACCGGGTTGTGGCCAGCCGGGTCGCAAGCGCGCGCCGCACGACCGGCCTGACGCTTTCGGCGGTGGCCACCCGCAGCGGGCTCTCACCCGCGTACCTGTCGCAGATCGAGTCGGGTTCGGCCAATCCCACGGTCGGGACGCTTGCCCGGGTGGCCGCCGGTCTGGGCAGCGACGTCGGCTGCCTGCTCGGCGACGTCGCCTCCCAGGGCCGTCTCGTCGAGCGGTTCGAGCCGCGTTTTGCCGCCGTGCCGTTGCTCGCGCAGTTGCCCGACGGCTCGGGGGTCTGGGACCTGACCGCCGCCGGCTCGGCGCGGCTGTTCGCGCGCCTCGTGCGTGGTGCGCCGGCCGATCACGCCGAGCCGATCAGCCATCCCGGCGAGGAGTTTGTGGCTGTTCTGTCAGGGCAATGCGACCTGCGGGTGGGCAGCGTCGTCCGGACGCTGCACCAATCCGACGGCTGCCATTTCAGCGCGTCCGACCAGCACGAGATCACCGAGGCGAGCGACGACCTGCTTCTGCTGGTCATCCTCAGCGAGGAGCGGGCGGCGTGATCGCCCCGTACGGCGCGTGGCCCTCGCCGGTCACGGTCGACATCGCGGCCGCCGCCTCGGGCTCGCTGACCTGGCCGTCCGGTGCGGGTGGCTGCACGTGGTGGTGCGCGTCCGATCCGCAGACCGCGACGGTCGCGCTGATGCGCCGCGACATCGACGGATCGGTGGCGCCGGTGCTCGGCGCCGGCTGGTCGGTGCGCAACCGGGTCATCGGCTACGGCGGCCGGCCCTACGCGGTGCGTGACGACGGCCTGCTGGCCTTCACCGAGGACAGCGACCGACGCGTCTATCGCTTCGACGGCGACCAGCCGGCACCGCTGACGCCGCCCGACGACACTGCCCGCTACGCCGACCCGATCTTTCATCCCGATGATGGCGAGCTGTGGTGCATCCGCGAGATCACGCTTGCGGGCGACGATGATCCGGCACTACGTACCTGTCGGCAGGTCGTCGCGGTGCCGCTCGACGGACGTGCCGCCGACGATCCGGGTGCGATCCGGGTCGTGGCGCAGATGCAGCATTTCCTGTCGGGCGTCAGGATCAGCCCGGACGCGCGGCGCCTGTGCTGGATCGGCTGGGATCACCCGCAGATGCCCTGGGACGCCACGCAGCTCATGGTTGCCGACCTGGCCGACGGCGTCGCGGTCAACGCCAGGTGCGTGCTCGGCGGCACGGACGTCTCGGTGCCACAGGCCGAATGGGCAGACAACGACACCCTTTACGCGATGGCCGATCCGGACGGGTGGTGGAACCTGCACCGTGTCGACGTGCTGGGCGGCAAGGTCGAATGCGTCCTGGCGATGACGCGCGAATGTGCGAGCGCGTTGTGGCGGGTGGGCGCCACCTGGTTCGCGCTTGCCGGCGAGCGGGTCGTGTTGCGGCACGGCGTCGGCGCGCAGCAGTTGGCGCTGTGGGATCCCGCGAGCGGTGCGCTGCGCGACCTCGCGCCCGGGTGGAACGACTTCGGCACGTATGTCTGGGCCGATGCGCGTGACGCCGTCATCGTCGGCGGTTGCGAACGTGAGCGCGAGACCGTGCTGCGCGTGCCGTTGACCGGCGTCGACGCAATCCGATGCCTGCGCGCGCAGTCATCCGAGCTCGCCGCCTGGATATCGATCCCGCAGCGGCGCACCGCGCAGGGCGTCCACTTCAACTTCTACCCACCGACGAATCCGCACTACGCAGCGCCCGAGGGTGAGCGACCGCCGCTGCTGATCTACGCGCACGGCGGTCCGACCAGTCACGCCGACGCGACTCCGTCCGTCGAGTACTCGCTGTTCACCAGCCGAGGATTCGCGGTCGTGGCTGTCGACTACGGCGGCTCGACCGGTTACGGGCGGGCGTACCGCGAGCGGCTGCGGCATTCCTGGGGAATCGTCGACGTCGCCGACTGCGTCACGGTCGCCCGCGAACTGGCGCGTTTGGGATTGGTCGACGGTGCGCGCATCGCGATCCGCGGCGACTCGGCCGGTGGTTGGACCACACTCGCCTGCCTGGCCAGCACGGACGTGTTCTGCGCCGGCGCGGTGTACTACCCCATCAGCGATGCGCTGCACTGGTCCGGCGAGTACACCCACGACTTCGAATCCCGTTATCTGGAAAGCCTTTTGGGCACGTTGCCTCGGGATCGGGCGCGCTTCGAGCGGGTGTCGCCGCTGCGGCACGCCGACCGGATCACCAGCCCGCTCGTCATGCTGCAGGGCGCCGACGACCCGATCTGCCCGCCGCGGCACGCGCACGCCATCATCGACGCAGTCAGCGCCCGCGGCCTGTGGAACCGCCTGCACATCTTCGACGGCGAGGGCCACGGGTTTCGCAAGGCGTCTTCTGTGGTGGCGTCATTGCGGGCCGAGGTCGAGCTGTATAGCTATGCCATGAACATTGACATTGCGGATATCGGATGACGGCCTCACTTGCCCGACCGCCGGCGCTGCGTCCGGGCGACCGCGTCGCAGTGCTCTCGAGCAGCAGTCCGGCGCGGCAGGAGCCGCTGGAGCGCGGCCTGGACGCACTGCGCTTCGCCGGCCTCGAGCCGGTGGTCTACCCCTCTGCTCGCGACCTGGGCAGCCTGCGCCGCTACCTGGCCGGCGACGACGCGCTGCGGGCGAACGAACTGCGCGCCGCGCTGTGCGACCCGAGCATCGCCGGAATCGTGTACGCCTGCGGTGGATCCGGCGCGCAGCGAACCCTTGCGGCAATGGACTGGGACGGGCTCGACAAGCTGGCTCCCAAGGTGCTTGCCGGCTACTCCGATGTGACGGCCGTGCTCGAGTGCGTGGCGGTGCGGCTCGGCTGGGCGTCGCTGCACAGCACGATGGTGTGCTTCTTCGACGTCTACTCGTTCGCGTCGATGCTGCGGTGCCTGATGCATCCCGGGCGGGCTGGCGAGATTCACTATCCGAACGCGCAGACCGTCGTGGGCGGGCGGGCCCGCGGGGTCACCCTCGGCGGCAACCTGACCCTGCTCGCGGCGTCGCTCGGCACCGATACGTCGTGGCCGGCCCGGGGCGGCATCCTGCTGCTGGAGGACGAGTCCGAAGAGGACTACCGGATCGACCGCATGCTCACCCAGTTGCTGCGGTCCGGATACCTGGACGGTGTCGCCGGCATCGTCGCCGGCACGTTCGAGAACTGCGGCGAGAAGGCCGACATCCAGGCGATCCTGGAAGAGCGACTGGGTTGTCTGGGCGTGCCGATGATCAGCTGGGCGAACGTCGGCCACGGCGACAACTGCCAGACGTACCCGATCGGCATCGCCGCCGAGCTGGACGCCGACACGGTAACGCTGCGCCTGGCTGATCCCCCGCTGCTGCCGCCTGAGCAGCGACGTCTTTGACCGTGATCACCTGCGGGCTGTGTACCGCGGGCGGTGCGGAAAGCGCAGGTGATCATCCGCCGGTGGGCGAGGCCGGTGGGCGCTGGCCGGGGCGGCGATCGTGAAGTGCGGGCACGAGGGCAGTGAGCATCAGGGCGGCGGCAATGGCGAAGGCCGGGGCGTAGCCGGTTCGCGCAGCGAGTATGCCGAACCCGCCCGCGCCGACGGCCATGCCCGCGTCGTAGGCGATGTTCCAGACGGCGCTGGCCATGCCGTATCGGGACGGCGCTACGCGGCTGAGCATCACGGTCAGGCTGGCGTTCTGGGTGACGCCGAAGCCGCCCCCGAAGAGCGTCATCCCGAGCAGCGCCGCGGCCGGGCTTGCGGTCAGCACGAGCGCCAGCAGGCCGACGGCCGCACTGACCAGTCCGGGAATGAGCAGCCAGGACGAGCCGCGACGGTCGCCGTAACGTCCGGCCCACCACCGGCTGCCGGTCGAGGCAACGGCCTGGACGAGCAGGGCGAGCGCAGCGAGCGTTCCCGACGCGCCGGTCACGGCAAGCGGCACGAAACCCACGACGATTCCGGCCGCCATCGTGGTGGCGAAGAAGACGATCGCCGGCCGCATCAGGGCCGGCGCGCGCAGACCGTCGAGCACGCCCGAGGACCGGTCCAGTGCACCGCCGCGACCCGGCAGGCCGAGCACGAAGGGCAGACCGGCGAGTGCGATCAACGCCGACGTGACGAACAGTGGCGAGTATCCGACGTGCTTAGCGAGCCAGACGCCGAGCGGCAGCGCCAGGACCGCGGGCACCCCGACGACCACGCCGTAGCTGCCGAGCCCCTCACCGCGCCGCTCGTCCGGAACGAGTGAGGCCACCAGCGAGCTGCCGATCACGACGACGAACGCCAGCCCGATGCCGCGGAAGACGCACACGGCCAGCAGCGCGGCGATGTTCGTCGCGACCGTCATCGCGAGGGCGGACGTTCCGAGCAGCAGCAGGCTCGCCGCGAACATCCATCGGTAGCCGAGCCGACCGAGCAGGCGCGGCGTGGCCAGTTCACCGGCCACGGTGGCGAGCAGCAGCGTGCCCGTCGCCAGGCCCGCGCCGGTGCGGCCGGCCCCGATGTGCGTCGCGTACAGCGCAATCACCGACAGCAGCAGGTAGAAGCTCGTCATCGCGCCGAAGCTCACCGCGAACGCCATCCAGAGTGCAGGGGTGAGCAGGCGCGGTCGCGCAGCGGCCGTCGTGCTGTGGGCAGGGGTCATCGCCATCCTTCGAGTCCTCCGAGATGCAGACGCTATGGGCCGTCCGGCCCGCTGCTAAGGTCCAATTCCGTGCCGGTTGAGTGGGCCGGTTTGGGCCCGGAGCTGCTGGTCCGGCTTAACCGCGACCTGCGCGAGCCCCTCGGCTCCCAGCTGCAACGGGAGTTGCGCGAGGCGATCCGGTCCGGCCGGCTCAGCGTCGGCGAGCGGCTCCCGTCCTCTCGCGCGCTTGCGCGCGAGATCGGCGTCTCGCGCGGGCTCGTCCTCGACTGCTACGGGCAACTCGAGGCCGAGGGCTACCTGGCCACGCAACTGGGTTCGGCGACGCGCGTCGCGGCGGGCGCGGCGCCGCTGCCGGCCGACGTCACGGGCGCGGCGACGCCCCGGCCGCTCGACGCGGACTTCCGGGCGGGCGTGCCTGATCTGGCGACATTCCCGATGCGTGACTGGCTGTGGGCGTTGAACGAGGCCGGTCGCCGGGCGCCGAGTGCCGCCGCGGGCTACGGCGATCCGCGCGGCAGCGATGCCCTGCGCGACGTCCTTACCGCGTACGTCCGGCGGGTGCGCGGCGCCGCGCTCACCGCCGACCGGATGGTCATCTGCTCCGGGTTCGCGCAGGGACTCAACCTGATCCTCGGCGCCCTCGCCCGGGACGGCGTGCGTCGTGTCGCGCTCGAGGATCCCGGCGATCGCGACAACGACGGCCTCGTCGCGCGCGCCGGCCTGGAAGCCGTACCGATCCCGGTCGACGAACATGGCGCCGACATCGCGGCCCTGGCGGCGAGCGGCGCGCGGGCGGTCGTGCTGACGCCGGCCCACCAGACGCCCACCGGCGTGGTGCTCGCACCGGCGCGACGCCACGAGCTCGTCACCTGGGCCAACGACACGAACGCGGTGATCATCGAGGACGACTACGACGCGGAGTTCCGCTACGACCGCCAACCGGTCGGGTCCGTGCAGGGCCTCGCCCCGGATCGGGTCGCGTCGGTGGGCTCGGTGAGCAAGTCGCTGGCCCCGGCGCTGCGGCTCGGCTGGGTCATCTGCCCGCCTCGCCTCGTCGAGCTGATCGCCGACGAGAAGCGGATGGCCGATCGCGGGTCGCCCGGACTCGATCAGCTCGCCCTGGCGCGGCTGATCGAATCCGGCCGCTACGACCGGCACCTTCGGCGCATGCGAACCGTCTACGCGGCTCGCCGCCGTGAGCTGGTCGACGCGCTCGCCCAGCACGCACCGGACGTGCGACTGCGGGGGCTGGCAGCGGGTTTCCATGCGGTGGCGCAGTTGCCCGACGGAGTCGATGAGCAGGCCGTGGTGGCCGAAGCGTTGCGGCGCCGCGTCGGCCTGTACGGCATGAGCGACTACCGCGCGAGCGGGGCGAGTGAGCCGGCCGAGCTCGTCCTCGGATTCGGCAACCTGCGCCAGAGCGCGATCCGCCAAGGTATTGAGGCGGTGGGCGAGCTGCTCAGTCCGTCAGGTGCTCGCCGCCCACATCGCCGCGGAAGTCCGGTCGGTGACGCCGATGCGCCGGAAGATGTTGCCGTCCGCGCTGGCACACCCTTGATCATCTCTGGCGAACCCGCGACCAATGGCGGTTCCAGCAGGGATGATCAAGACCCGGTGAGAAGTATGGGATATGCCCCTCGGGTCAGCCGGTCTCGGACGAGAACAGCAGGTAGCCCTCGAGCGCGATGATCGCGAACGCCGCGATCCAGTGGCCGATGGGGACCGCCTGTGACGAGCGGCTGCGCTCGATCAGCATCAGCCCCACCTGCAGCGCGACGATCCAGCCGAACGTGACCGGGATCAGGTTCGCATAGCGCAAGCTGGAGCCGTAAACCCAGAACAGCAAGGCAAAACAGGCCACTCCGGCGGCGAAGAAGAGCAGCGAGCCGCCGTGGGACCAGCGACGGGCAAGCACCGCGCCCAGCACGTCGAGGCCGGCCAGCACGAGCATGGCCGCGATCGCAATGAGCGGTCTGGGGATCGCGTCCGGCACCCGCAATAGCGGGACTCCCGCCTGCGACAGCATCTTCCCGGCGTCCATGAGCGCTCCCCACCAGTCGCGGAGGAGGAGGCCCGGTGATCGCGGCTGATACCGCGAGTCGGTGCCGATGCGAGCCGATCGGACGCGATTCGACGCGATCAGTGCGCCAGGATGGGATGGATACCGATAGATCAGGAGGCTTCCGATTGACGTCTGATCTCAACGCTTCGCCGTCGCTGTTTCCGGTTGCGCCGAATCGGGTGAGCTGGATCGTTTCGCCGCGCCGTTCGGTCGTTACGACGGAGCCGGTACCGCAGCCGGGCATCGGCCAGGTGCTGATCCGGGTACTGATCAACGGCATCTGCGCGAGTGACGTGGCGGACTGGGCATCGGCCGAGTCCGCCGCGCGCCTGCGGTTGGGACACGAGCCGGTCGGCGAGGTCGTGGCGGTCGGAGCCGGCGTGCGGCACATCCGCTCGGGCGACCTCGTCGCCGGACGCGTCAGCCCGTCGCTGTGCGACTTTGCCCTTGCCGAACAAGGCGATCTGGTCGTCGTTCCGCCGGGCTTGACCCCGGAACAGGCACTCGGCGAACCGCTCGGCTGCGTCGTCGAGGGCGTCCGGCGCACCAAGATCGATGCGGGCGACCGGATTGCCGTTGTCGGTACGGGCTTCATGGGCCTGTGCCTGCTGCAACTGCTTCGGCGCACGCTGTCCAGCCAGATCGTCGCCGTCGACTCGCGCGCCGACGCCCGGGCTCACGCGCTGACACACGGGGCGGATCAGGCCGTCGACCCGCTCGCCGCTGACGTGGACGCCGTGTCAGCGGACGGGCCCACGGACGGGCGCGGGTTCGACGTCGTATTCGAGGCGTCGGGCAGCCAGGCCGGCCTGGACCTGGCCAGCCGGTTGGTGCGTTCCCATGGCGTCGTCTCGATCCTCGGCTATCACCAGCAGGTACGAAACGTCGACATGCAGATGTGGAACGGCAAGGCGATCGACGTGGTGAATGCCCATGTGCGCGACGGTGCCCGGCTCCGCGACAGCACCCGGCGTGGCCTGGACCTCGCGGCCGCCGGGCGGATCGACGTCGGCTCGCTGATCACCCACCGGTACGCGCTCGACAAGGTCGACGAGGCGTTCGATGCGCTGATCCACAAGCCCGACGGCTACATCAAGGCGATCATCGAGATCGGCTGAGCCGTCCCGCGGATCAGAGGGGCGTTACGTAGGCGCCGCTGATGCCGCCGTCCACGAGGAACGTCGACGCTGTGACGAACGAGGCGTCGTCGCTGGCGAGGAACGTGACAGCGGCCGCGATCTCGTCGGCCTCAGCGAAGCGACCCATCGGCACGTGCACCAGGCGGCGGGCCGCGCGCTCGGGGTCTTTAGCGAACAGCTCTTGCAGCATCGGGGTGTTCACCGGCCCGGGGCACAACGCGTTGACGCGGATGCCTTCGCGCGCGAACTGGACGCCGAGTTCGCGGCTCATTGCCAGCACGCCACCCTTGCTCGCCGTGTAGGAAACCTGCGACGTCGCCGAGCCGAGCACGGCCACGAACGAGGCGGTGTTGATGATCGATCCGCCGCCATGCCTCCGCATCTGCTCGATGGCGTACTTGCAGCACAGATACACCGAGGTCAGGTTGACGTCCTGCACGTGCCGCCATGCGTCCAAGCCTGTGGTCAGGATCGAGTCGTCCTCCGGCGGCGAGATTCCCGCGTTGTTGAACGCGATGTCGAGGCCGCCGTACTCGTCGACCGCCGCCTGGAACAGCGCGCGGACCTCAGCTTCGGACGTGACGTCGACCTTCACGAACAGCCCGCCGACCTCGACGCTCGCCTTCGTGCCGGCCTCGTCGTCGATGTCGGCGCACACGACCCTGGCGCCTTCCGCGGCGAAGCGGCGCGCCGCCGCGAGCCCGATGCCACTGCCTGCGCCGGTGATGACGGCGACCTTTCCCGCGAGCCGATCTGCCATGGCGCAGCCCCTCTGATTGGACGGCTCAGGCCGTCGAGATGAACACGTTCTTGGTCTCGGTAAAGGCGAATGGCGCATCGGGTCCGAGTTCGCGGCCGAGCCCCGAGGACTTGAACCCGCCGAACGGCGTCCAGTACCGCACCGATGAGTTCGAGTTCACCGACAGGTTGCCGGTCTCGATGCCGCGGCTGACCCGGATCGCCCGGCCCACGTCGCGGGTCCAGATCGAACCCGACAACCCGAAGTCGCTGTCGTTGGCCATACGAACCGCGTCGGCCTCGTCGTCGAACGGGACCACCGCGACGACCGGGCCGAAGATCTCCTCGTGCAGCACGCGATCGGCCGGATCGGGCGGCGTGAGCACCGTCGGCGGGAACCAGAACCCGGCACCGGCCGGCGCGTTACCGCGGAAGGCGACATTGTCCGAGACGTAGCCCGCGACGCGTTCGCGCTGCGCCGCGCTGATCAGCGGCCCCATCTCGGCTTTCTCGTCGGACGGTTCGGTGACGACGACGCCCGCTACTGCCGCCTCGAACAGTTCCATGAACCGGTCGTAGGCGCCGCGCTCGACGAGAATGCGTGAGCGGGCGCAGCAGTCCTGCCCGGCGTTGTCGAAGGCCGCGTACGGGGCGCCCGCCGCGGCGCGCTCCAGGTCGGCGTCGGCGAACACGACGTTGGCACTCTTACCGCCGAGTTCGAGCGTGACCGGCTTGATCCGCTGCGCGCAGCCGGCCATGATCGCGCGGCCCACCTCGGTCGAGCCGGTGAAGACGATCTTCGCGACGTCCGGATGGTCGACGAACCGCTGCCCGACCACGCTGCCCTTGCCGGGCAGCACCTGAAACACGTCCTCGGGGATGCCTGATTGCAGCGCGAGCTCGGCCAGCCGCAACGCGGTCAGCGGCGTCAGTTCGGCGGGTTTGAGTACCACCGTGTTGCCGGCGGCGAGCGCCGGCGCAAACCCCCACGATGCGATCGGCATCGGGAAGTTCCACGGCACGATTACCCCTACGACGCCGAGTGGTTCGTGGAAAGTGACGTCGAGTCCGTCGGCGACGGGGATCTGCTGGCCGATCAGCCGCTCCGGCGCCGCCGAGTAGTAGGCAATGACGTCGCGCGCGTTGCCGGCCTCCCATCGGGCATTCGTGATGGTGTGACCTGAGTTGGCCACTTCGAGCTGGGCAAGATGCTCCCGATCTGCGTCGACCGCCTCGGCGAAACGCCGCAGCAGCCGAGCGCGATCGCCCGGCGCAACGGCCCGCCACGACGCGAAGGCCGCCCGGGCGCGGGCGATCGCCGCGTCGATTGCCTCGACGTCAAGGGATTCGACCGAGGTGACGACCTGCTCGGTCGCCGGGTTGATCACCTGCATCTGTTACATCCGTTCGAAGCCACGGATCCGCTCCCAGTCGGTGACCGCGGCGTTGAACGCGGCGAGCTCGACCCGTGCGGCGTTGGCGTAGTGGTCGACGACTTCGTCGCCGAAGGCTTTGCGGACAATTGCACTGCCCTGGAAAAGGTGCGCCGCGTCGCTGAGCAGTTGCGGTACCTGCTCGGCGTCGCTGACGTACGCATTGCCACCGAACGGCGGCTCGAGCGGGAGTTCGTGCTCGACGCCGTACAGACCGGCGGCGATCATGCCGGCAACAGCGAGGTAGGGGTTGACGTCGCCGCCGGGCACCCGGTTCTCGAACCGCAGGCCCGGACCGTGGCCGATGACGCGCAGCGCGCACGTGCGGTTGTCGCGTCCCCACTTCACCGCCGTCGGCGCGAACGAGTCGGGCTGATATCGCTTGTAGGAGTTGATGTTCGGGGCGAAGAGGTACGTCATCTCGCGCAGGGCCGCGAGCTGGCCGGCGAGAAAGTGTTCAAAGACGGGCGACACGCCTCCTTCGCCGGCACCGGCGAAAACCGGCTCGCCGTCGGAAGTGCGCAGTGACAGGTGGATGTGGCACGAGTTGCCCTCGTGCGAGTCGTATTTCGCCATGAACGTCAGCGCGGCGCCCAGCTGCGCGGCGATCTCTTTCGCACCCGTCTTGTACACCGAGTGGTTGTCGCAGGTCGTGAGGGCATCGGCGTACTTGAACGCGATCTCGTGCTGGCCGAAGTTGCACTCGCCCTTCGCCGACTCGACGTTCAGGCCGGCGTCACGCATCCCGTGCCGGATTGCCCGCAGGATCGGCTCGACGCGCGAGGTGCCGAGAATCGAGTAGTCGCCGTTGTACTGGTTGGCCGGTGCAAGACCGGCGTATCGCTTCGTTGACGCCGACTCGTAGCTTTCGTCGAAGAGCATGAACTCGAGTTCGGTGGCGACGATCGCCGTCCAGCCTCGCTCGGCGAGGCGGTCGACCTGACGCTTGAGCACCTGCCGGGGTGACGGGCCGACCGGCGTGCCGTCGAGCCACTGCACGTCGGCCAGCACCAGGGCGGTACCCGGCTGCCAGGTCGTGTAACGAAGGGTGGCGAGGTCAGGGATCATCGCGAAATCGCCGTAACCCTGGTCCCAGCTCGATATGGCATATCCGCCAACGGTGTTCATCTCGACGTCGACCGCGAGCAGGTAGTTGCATCCCTCGGTGCCGTGCGCCAGGACGTCTTCGATGAAGTGCTCCGCTGCGAATCGCTTGCCCTGCAGGCGCCCTTGCATGTCGGTTATGGCGAGTACGACCGTGTCGATCGCTCCGGCCGTGACGCCGGCCCGGAGATCGTCGACACTCAGCGGGGCGTTCGGCATGCCACGCCACCTCTCCTTCGAAGGTCTGCTGACCGTACCTTCTCGAGAGGATCTCGGGAAGCGGATGTGCCGGTCAGCTCAGGAAGCCGCGGAGCAGGGCGGCGGTTCCGTCGATGTGTTCCTCCATCTGAACCCGGGCGCGCTCGCTCTGACCCGCGAGGATGGCGTCGACGATCGCCGCGTGCTGCCGGTCGGAGTGCGCGATGTTGGCCGCGATCACCGGGATGGCGCGCAGCAGCTCGTCCAGTCGAAGTTGCACGTCGGCAACGGCCGCTGTTACCGATGCGCTGCCGCCGGCTGCGGCGATCGCCATGTGCAGTCGCGAGTCGGCCAGCCGTCGGGTTTCGGGTGAGCAGTGTGTCGCCTCTTCCAGGCATCGATGCAGCGTCGCGCGGTCAGCGGCCGTCAGCGGCCGCGAGGCGGCGAGGGCAGCCGCTCCGGGTTCGACGATGCGGCGAAGGTCCAGCGCGTCGTCGAGAACGTGCCGCAACGATCGGCCGATCTGTTCGGCCCGGCGCGGACTGTTCGTCTTCGGCGCTACGACGAACGTGCCGCCGCCGCGACCACGATGCGACTCGACCAGGCCGGCGTCGCGCAGCGCCTTGATCGCCTCGCGGAGCGTCACCCGGCTCACGCCGAGGGTCTCGGCCAGTTCGCGCTCGGGCGGCAGGCGATCGCCGCCGACCAGCACGCCGAGCCGGATGCCCTGGGCCAGGCGCTCGACGGTGACCTCGAAGGCGTTGCGTACCGGTACCGGCGAGAAGACGGCGCGCGCCCATAGCGCCTCGACGCTGCCCTCGGTCAGTTCGGTCATGAGGCCACCACGCTCGACCGGTGGCCGGGGTGCTCGGTCATGACGCGGCGGGGTCGAGTCGAGGATCGGCGGTCGAGCCGGTATCACGCCACGCGGCACAGGCGCCGGCGAACGCGGCAAAGAGCGGATCGCGGTCGTGCACCTCCGGATGCCACTGCACACCCATGACCCAGGTGGCGTCGGGCAGTTCGGCCGCCTCAATGGCACCGTCGTCGGTCCAGGCGGTCGGAATCAGTCCGGCGCCGAGGGTGTCGACGGCTTGATGATGGTGCGTGGCGACGTCGGCCGAGGCGCCGAGAATCGCACCGAGACGGGTCCCCTCGGCCACGCGAACTGCATGCCGGCCGTGCACGCCGAGCACCGGGCAGTGCCCGTCATGCCCGACCCGGTCGGGTAGATGCTGCACCAGGGTTCCGCCGAGCAGCACGTTGAGCACCTGCAGCCCTCGGCAGACGCCGAGGACCGGCAGGCCGCGGCGCAGCGCCGTATCGGCCAGCACCAGTTCCCACGCGTCGCGATCGGGTCGAGCCGCGCCGGTGGGCGCCTCGCGCGCCGCGCCGTAGCGGCCCGGGTCGAGGTCGGCACCGCCGGCGATCAGCAGTCCGTGCAGCCCGTCGATCGTGGCCTGCGCGGTGGCATGCAGGTCGCGGCCGCCGGGCGGAAGCAGCAAGGCAACGCCGCCGGCTTCCTGGATCACGTCGGAGTAGCTCACCGGCAGCAGGTCGGCCGGCTCGTCCCACACGCCCCACGACGCGCGTTCGCGATATGTGGTCAGGCCGATTCGTGGAGGCTCGCGGACAACAGCAGGTTGCACACCGGGAATGGTACGTCCAGCAGTCCGTTCGTAGTCAGGACGGCGCATCAGGCGGCTCGGACCCGGTGCCCAGCCGGGTCGAAGAGCGGTTCGGCGGCGACGACGCCCTCGACCCAGCGGCCGAACAGGTCGACGCACACGTCAGTGCCCGGCACTGCCGCATCCAGCGGCAGGTAGGCGTAGGCGATCGACGCGTCGAGCGTGTAGCCGTAACCGCCCGACGTCACGCGGCCGACGATCTGGTCGCCGGCCCGCACCGGCTCGCTGCCGAGCACGACCGACCGCGGAGCGCGCAGCGTGATGGCACACAGCTGCCGGGACAAACCCTCCGCCTTGGACGCGACGAGCGCATCACGGCCCTCGAAGCCACCGGGTTTGTCGAGCTTGACGCAGAAGCCCAGCCCGGCCTCGTATGGGGTCGTCTCAGGGGTGATGTCGGATCCCCATACGCGGTAACCCTTTTCCAGCCGCATGCTGTCGATCGCCCGATAGCCGCCGGCGACCAGGCCGAGGTCTTCCCCTGCTGCCCAGATGCTGCGCCACAGTGCGGCCCCGTACTCAGACGAGGCGTACAGCTCCCAGCCGAGTTCGCCGACGAAGGTCACCCGCATTGCGCGGACCGGCACGTCGGCGACGGTAATGTCGCGCGCCGTCATGAACCGAAACGCCTCATGGCGCAGGTCGGCAGGCGTCAGCCGGGCCAGGATCTCGCGTGAGCGCGGACCCCACAGCGCGAAGCAGACGTCGCGGCCGGTGACGTCGTCGATCCGAACCCGCGCGCCGGTGCGCCGGGCCTGCTTGCGCAGCCACGCCATGTCGTGCGAACCGAACGCCGTCCCGGTGACGATGGAGAAGACGTCGTCCGCGACGCGGTTCACCGTGAAGTCCGCCTCGATCCCGCCCCGCCGGTTGAGCGCCTGCGTGTACGTGAGGCTGCCGATTCCCCGCGCGACGCGGTTGTCGCACGCCCACTCCAAGAAGGTCGCCGCATCAGGCCCGCTGACTTCGATCTTGGCGAATGACGTCTCGTCGAACAGCCCGGCAGCATGCCGGGTGCCGAGATGCTCGGCGGCGATGGCCGGCGACCAGTAACGGCCCGCCCATCCGTCCGGCCGCAACGCATCGACCGCGGCCGGAGCGTTCGACTCGTAGTAGTCGACGCGTTCCCAGCCGGCCTTCTCGCCGAAGCTTGCGCCGCGCTGCGCATGCCACGGGTACACCGGAGACGTGCGCAACGGCCGCCCGGCCACCCGCTGACGTCCTGGGTAGCTGATGTCGTAGTAGCGCTGATAGCTCTCGACGGTGCGCGCCAACGTTCGGCCGGGTGAGCGGTAGTCGCGGCCGAAGCGGCTGATGTCCATATGCCACAGGTCAAGGCTCGGCTCGCCTTCGACGATCCACTCGGCGACCATCTTGCCGATACCGCCCGCACCGGCGATGCCGTGCGCGCAGAAGCCGGCGGCCACAAAGAAGCCGGCAACGTTCGTTTCGCCGAGACAGAACTCGTTGTCGGGTGTGAACGCCTCTGGCCCGTTGACGATCATCCGCACGCCGACCTCGCTCATCGCGGGCACCCGGATCTGCGAGTTCTGCGCCAGCTGCTCGAATCGCGGCCAGTCCTCAGGTAGCAGCCGGCCGTTGAAGTCGGCCGGTATCTCGTCGTAATCATGGGCGGTCGCCGTCCACGGCGCCGGGTCGCGCTCATAACCGCCCATCACCAGCCCGTCGACCTCTTGGCGGTAGTACACGAGCAGGTCCGGATCGCGCAGTGTCGGCAGGGTTTTCTCACGTGGGGGCAGGAATGCCTCGGTCACGAGGTATTGGTGCGACATCGGGACTATGGGCACCCGTACGCCGGCCATCCGGCCGATCTCGGCGGCGAACATGCCGCCGCAGTTGACGACAACCTCGCAGGCGATGTCTCCCCGGTCGGTACGCACGGCCGTTACCCGCCCGGCGTCGACGTCTATGCCGACAACCCTGGTGTGCGGGGCGATGCGTACACCGCCGGCACGAGCCAGGTTCGCCAAGGCGTTGGTGAGCTGCGACGGGTCGATATATCCGTCGGATGGGAGATAAGCCGCACCCACCACACCGTCTGTGCTGATCAGCGGAAACAGCTCGGCGGCCTCGCGGACGGAAATCTCCTGCAACGGCAGGCCATACGCGCGCGCCCAGCTGATCTGATACCGGATTTCCTCGAGCCGCTCGGGGCTCGATGCCAGCTTGATGCCGCCACATTCGGTCCAGCCCACGGCGTGCTCGCCGCCCTTGAGCGAGCGGTAGAGCTCGACCGAATACATGTTCATGCGCGTCAATGCCGGATCGGCCCGCAACTGCCCGACGAGCCCGGCGGAATGGAAGGTCGAGCCGCTGGTCAACTGGTCGCGTTCGACGACGACCACGTCGCGCTCGCCCAGCTGGCTCAGGTGATACGCGACGCTTGTGCCGCCCACCCCGCCGCCGATGACCACTATCCGGGCGGCAGTGGGTAACTGCTGGTCTGCGGACACAACTGCCCATCATGCAGTCACCGTGCGTCCACGGACAAGGGCGCGACGCGCTAGAAGAAAAGGTCTGGGGACTAGACCGTTGGCGCGACACTGGCCTACCATCCCGACACCGTTCGCAACGGCCGTTGATCGCGGTACGAGCGTCCCGCCCGTAGAGGGAGGAGTGCGTGTGACTGCTCCGCATTGCGCGACGATGCCGCCCGCTCCTGCCGATACGGCCGGACCCGAATGGCGCGAAATACGCGACCTGCTCGATGACCTGCCGTCCCTTTCCGGTCCGCCGGTCCGTGTCGAACTGTTACCAGGTGGACTCACCAATCGGAACTACCGGGTGGTTACGGCCGCCCGGCGCGAGGTTGTCGTGCGCGTCTCGTCGGAGCAGTCCGCGCTGCTTCACATCGATCGCGAGGCCGAGCAGCGCAACGCCAAATCCGCCGCACGTGCGGGCGTCGGGCCGATAGTCACGGGCTACCTGCCCGGACGCGGCGTCCTGGTCATCGAATGGATCGAGGGCCGAACCTTCACCGACGCCGATCTCGATGACAGCGCGAACCTGAAGCGTGTTGCGGCGATGTGCCGCCGGTTGCACGCGAGCCCGCCTTTCGCCAACGACTTCGACATGTTCACCGTCCAGCGCAACTATCTGGACATCGTCCGCGACCGGGGGTTCCGGCTACCCCCGAACTACGTCGAGTTCATGCCGCAGGTGGATCAGATCCGCTCGGCAATGACGGTGCGTCACGAGGGGTACGTACCGTGCCACAACGACCTGCTCGCAGCCAACATGATCGACGGCGGGGAGCGGATCTGGTTCATCGACTACGAGTACGCAGGCAACAACGATGCGTGCTTCGAACTCGGCAACATCTGGAGCGAGGCCAATCTCGGCCTCGCTCGTCTGGACGAGTTGGTGGCCGCCTACTACGGCCGACCGTCACGGGCGAAGGTCGCCCGTGTGCGCCTGTTCGGGCTGATGTGCAAGTACGGATGGACGCTCTGGGCGTGCATCCAGGCCGAAACGAGCGACGTCGATTTCGACTTCTGGTCCTGGGGGATGGAGAAGTACGAGCGCGCGATCGCCGAGTTCCGCGGTCCCGATCTCGAAACATTGATCGCGGACGTTCAACTAGCCAGTGAAATCTAGGGGGAATACCGTGGCGGACACCCTGAAACTCGACGCCGACGAGCAACGGCTCGCCGAGCTCGGCTACAAGCAGGAGCTGAATCGCACCTGGTCCGGCTTCTCGAACTTCGCGATCTCGTTCTCGATCATCTCGATCCTCGCGGGCTGTTTCACCACATTCGGCGTCGGGTGGAACAACGGTGGCCCGGCGGCGATCGCCTGGGGCTGGCCCATCACCGCGGCGTTCATCCTCGTCATCGGCCTGTGCATGTCGGAGCTGGTTTCGGCCTTCCCGACATCAGGCGGCATCTACTGGTGGGCGTCCAAACTCGGCGGCGCCAAAGCCGGTTACTACACGGGCTGGCTGAACCTGATCGGCCTGTTCGCCATCGACGCCTCGGTGGCATATGGGTGTGCGACGTTCTTCGACCTGACGCTCGACACGTACAGCACGTCATGGGCCAGTGGCTACAGCCTGAAGCGGGTCTTCCTGATCTTCGTCATCGTGCTGGTGCTGGCAGCGGTGGTGAACATCTTCTCCAGCAAGCTGCTCGCGATGCTGAACAACGTTTCGGTGTGGTGGCACGTGGCCGGAGCGAGCGCGATCGTGCTGATCCTCGTCTTCGCGCCGAGCCATCACGCCAGCCTGTCGTCGGTGTTCACGCACACGGTGAACAACACGGGATTCTTCGGCGGGCACAGCGGCGGTGCGGCGTTCTGGTTCGGGGTGGTGCCGCTGTCGGTCATCCTCACCCAGTACACGATCACCGGTTATGACGCGTCCGCGCACCTGTCCGAGGAGACGCACAAGGCCGCCAACTCCGCAGCCAAGGGCATCTGGCAATCGATCTTCTACTCGGCCATCGGCGGCTGGATCCTGCTGCTCGCCTTCCTGTTCGCGGTCCGGGACGAGGCGGCCGTAACCGCGGGCGGTGCCGGTTACACCGGCGGCAGCGTCGCGATCATCTTCAACCAGGCCCTGACCACCAATGGCGCAAGCATCGTTCTGGCCATCGCGACCGTCGGACAGTTCTTCTGCACCGTGGCGTGCATGACCAGCACATCGCGGATGCTGTTCGCGTTCAGCCGGGACGGTGCCGTGCCCGGCGGGCAGTACTGGTCGAAGCTGAGCAAGAATCGTGTTCCGGTATACGGCGTTCTGCTGTCCGTCGTCGTGGCGATCGTGCTGACCCTCCCGGCGATCGTCACGGTGAACATCCCGGTCGGCGATGAACTGGTGCCTTCACCGGTCGCGTTCTTCGCGGTCGTCTCGATCGGCGTGATCGGCCTCTACGTCGCCTTCGCGATCCCGATCTTTCTCCGGTGGAGAGCCGGTGACAGCTTCAAACCAGGCGCCTGGACGCTGGGCAAGAAGTACAAGTGGATGTGCCTCGTCGCGGTCGCGGAGATCGCGGTGACGACCTTCATCGCGATCATGCCGACCTCCGTTGCGGGAGCGCCTTGGTACCCGGGCTTCGGCTGGGCCAGCCTGAAGTTCGTCAACTACACGCCGATCGTCATCGGGGGCGCGTTGCTCGCGCTGTGGATCGGCTGGCACCTGTCGGCGAAGAAGTGGTTCACCGGTCCGAAGATGACGATCGACCTGCCATCGGACGTCTCGTCCGCGGACGAGATCGCACTCGAACACCACGGCGGCACGGCGCACAAGGGTCAAGTGCCACCGCCGCCCCCGGTGACGTCGCCGTCGGCATCCCCGGACGCGGGAGTCGTCTAGTAGACGGTTGTAGTCCGACGGCCGTGCCGGGAGTGTCCGCGCTGGCACACTCTTGATCATCTCTGTCGAAGCCGCGAGCAATGGCGAGCAATGGCGGTTCCAGCAGAGATGATCACGACTCGGTGGGACGGCTGGGCGCCTGCAGCGGGGCCGCGCAGCCGTCACGGCTTGCGCGTCTCGATCAGGAACCGCTGCGAGTGCGCGACGAACGGCTCGTCTGCGCGGATCTGCTTGTGCAGGCGGGCCAACGGTTCGAGGTACTCATCGACGGTGAAGTCGGGGACGATCCAGATGACCTTGCGCAGAAACACGATCACGGCCGCGATGTCGTAGAACTCCATGCGCAGCGCCTCGCTGCGCAGGTCGACGACGCTGAGCCCGGCGGACTCGGCAAGGGCAGCGGCGCGATCCGGGCTGCGGACTTGACTCACCTCGGCCGGACCCATCATCGCCTCGGTCAGTTCGCGCACCGAGCCTGCGCCGACCTGCTGTGACAGGTAGGTGCCGCCGTCCGCCAGGACTCGCGCGATCTCGTCCCAGCGGACGACGGTGGGATGCCGGCTGACGATCAGGTCGAACCGGGCGTCCGGGAAGGGCAGGTCGGCCTGATCGTCGACCTCCGTAACGACCGCGCCGAGGGCGCTGAGATTGCGCCGAGCGATCGCGATGTTCGGCGGCCAGGATTCGGTAGCCATCAGCTCAGGCGGAGCGGTCGGGATGGTGGCCAGCACCTCGCCACCACCGGTCTGCACGTCGAGGGCCACCCGCGCGGACGCCATCCGCTCGCCGATCAGACGGGCGTACCCCCAGCTGGGTCGTTGCTCGGTGGCCCGCCCGTCGAACCAGGAGAAGTCCCACCCCGCTACCGGAACGGTCGAACCTTCGCTGACGAGTTCGTCAAAAACGGCATCAGGCGACATGCGCTCGATCCCATCAGGTGCCGGCTGGCTCTGCCAAGTGCGGTCCTGATCGGCGGTCGTCGCATATAGCGCTGCCGCCGCATACGGTTTGGACTTGCCCGGGCCATCGGGCAAGCGAACCGCTAAGGAGGCGATCGTGGGCAAGCTGGTGGTCAGCGAATTCATCTCGCTGGACGGCGTCATCGAGGACCCAGGTGGCGCCGAGGGCACCCCGTTCGGCGGCTGGGCAATGCGCTTTCCCGCACCGGACGGGCAGCAGTACAAGTTCGACGAACTCAAGGCCAGCGACGTGCAGTTGCTCGGGCGGATCACCTACGAGGGGTTCGCGGTCGCGTGGCCGGCGATGGCCGACTCGGCGGGCGAGTTCGGTGAGCGCATGAACGGGATGCCGAAGATGGTCGTTTCGACCACGCTGACCGACCCGTCCTGGAACAACACCACCGTGGTCTCCACCGACATCGCGGGCGAAGTGGCGCGGCTGAAGGAGCGCTACACCGGCGACATCCTGGTGGCCGGCAGTGCAACCCTCGTCGGCTATCTGCAGGCGCACGACCTGGTCGACGAATACCGCCTGATCCTGCATCCGGTCGTGCTGGGTAGCGGCAAGCGGCTGTTCGCCGAGGCGGGCGGCACCACCGACCTGCACCTGGTCGAGTCGCGCAACGTCGGCCCCGACGTGCTGCTGCTTGTCTATCGCCCGGTCCGGGCTGGTGGCTGAGCCAGAGCGGACGGCCTCGAAATCGGTCCACTGAACCAGCTTGGAAATGGACCTTATCAGCGACCAATCGCGCTCTTACGGTCCTTTCCATGAGCACGAAGACCGAAGCGCAGGCCACCCTCATCACCGGCCCGTTCGTCCGGGTACTCGTGGCATCTTTCGGGGCATTGAGCAGCTTCTACGTGCTGCTGTCGGTGATCCCGATGCTCGCCACGGCCTCCGGTTCGGACGGCTCGGACGGTGCTGCGGGCGCCGTCACCGGACTGCTGATGTTCGGCGGCGTCCTGGCTGAGCTGGCCGCTGCACGGCTCATCGCGCGGATGGGCGAGGCCCGGGTGCTGGTGATCGGGCTCGTTCTGCTCGGCGCGCCGGCGCTGCTGCTGATGGCCGCGGATCCGCTCGCGGTCGTCATGGCGGTGTGCCTGGTGCGCGGACTCGGCTTCGGCCTCACCATGGTGGCCAGTGGCGCCATGGTGGTCTCGCTCGTTCCGGCCGAGCGGCGCGGTGAGGGCCTCGGCATATTCGGACTGGTGGTCTGCGTGCCGGGCATCGTGGCGCTGCCGGCCGGCGTGTGGCTCGTCGATCATGTCGGGTACCCGCTCGTGTTCGTCCTGGCCGCCGTGACCGCGATCGGCCCGCTGGCCGTCCGTCCCGGCGGATCGCAGCAGTCCGCCGCGCAGACGTCGACCGAGCCGTCCGTCAGCCTGCTCGACGGCCTGCGGGCAGCCGACCAGCGGCGCCCGGCCCTCGCGTTCGTGGCCACCACGGTCGCCGCCGGCATCCTCGTGGCGTTCCTGCCACTTTCCGGGGCCTCGAGCGCGGCCGGCGCGGCTGCCCTGCTCGTACAGGCCCTGACCGCGACGGTCGGCCGGTGGGCCGCCGGGCGTTACGGCGACCGCAACGGCCACTCGCGGCTGCTCGTGCCGGGCCTGGTCACGACGGCCATCGGCATGGCGATGCTGGCCGGCCTCGGCAATCCGGTCAGCCTGCTGGTCGGTGCGGTGCTCTTCGGCGCCGGCTTCGGCGTCATGCAGAGCGTCACGCTCGCCATGATGATCGAGCGCGTTCCCCCGTCCGGCTACGGCATGGTCAACGCCGTCTGGAATCTCGCGTACGACCTCGGCTACGGAGCCGGTCCGGTCGCGTTCGGCGTGGTTGTGGGCCGCACCGGCTACTCGGCCGCGTTCGCCCTGACCGGCGCGCTGATCCTGACGGCCCTGGTGCCCGCCCTGCGCGACCGGCTGCGCACGAGGATCAGCCCGGTTCCGGCGGTCGCCCTGGCGCTACAGCCGTAGCTCGCGGCCTGGTCGCAGCGCCCCCAGATTTCTTGATCATCTCTGCTGAATCCGCCATCGCTCGCGGTTTCGACAGAGATGATCAAGGGTCGGACTAGGCGTCCTGATCAGGCCGTGTCAGTGGGTCGTGCCAGGGTCGGGTTCGTGCCTGACACTTCTCTTTCCGGACGGGTAGCCCTCGTCGCCGGCGCCACGCGCGGCGCCGGCCGGGCGATCGCCGTCGAGCTTGCCCGCGCAGGTGCGACGGTCTACGCCACCGGGCGCAGCAGCCGGATTACGGGTCGTTCCGAGATGGATCGGCCCGAAACCATCGATGAAACCGGCGACCTGATCGCCGACGCGGGCGGCACCGGCATCGCAGTGCGCGTCGATCACCTCGACATCGAGCAGGTCCGCGCGCTCGTCGAGCGAATCCAGTCCGATCACGGACGGCTCGATGTACTCGTCAACGACATCTTCGGCGGCGACCGGTACGTGCAGTTCGGCAGCAAGGTCTGGGAACACGACCTGCCCGGCGGCATCCGCATGCTGCGCATGGGCATCGAGACCCACGCCATCACCAGCCACTACGCGCTGGCGCTCCTCATCAAGCGTCAGGGCGGCCTGGTCATCGAGACGACCGACGGCACCGCCGACTACAACGCCGCCTACCGCCATCAAACCGGCCTCTTCTACGACCTGGTCAAGGCCGCGGTCGCCCGTATGACGCTCGCGCAGGCCTACGAACTGGAGCCCTACGGCGGGGCGGCCGTGGCGGTCACGCCGGGGTGGCTGCGTTCGGAGGCGATGCTCGAGCACTTCGGCGTGACCGAGGCAAACTGGCGTGAGGGCACACGCGTCCAGCCGCACTTCTGCATCTCCGAGTCACCGACGTATGTCGGCCGGGCTGTTGCGGCACTCGCGGCCGATCCCGACGTCGCCCGCTGGTCCGGGCAGGTCGTGTCCAGTGGGCAACTCGCGCCGATCTACGGGTTCACCGACATCGACGGCACCCAGCCGGATTGCTGGCGCTACGTCGTCGAGGTCCAGGACAAAGGCTTGCCCGCCGACGACACCGGCTACCGCTGAAGCTTGTCCATCGCGGTCTGTGCGGTTTCGCACTTTGGTATCCCGGCACGGCAATTGCCGGTGAATGATCCGGGTTGGCGCCAACCCCAACGTGGTGGTGACCAGATGGAGGAGCTATGGCTGATTCGACGTGGCCACCCGACCGCAGAATCACGATCCGTGATCTGCAGGCGGCTACCGATCGTGGCGAGCGCTGGGCGATGCTCACCAGCTACGACACCCTGACCGCGGGCGTGTTCGAACAGGCGGGGGTGCGGGCCATCCTCGTCGGTGACACGAGCAGCGAGATGGTTCTCGGTTACCCCGACACCGTGCCGATCACGATGGATCACCTGATCCCGATGGTGCAGGCGGTCGTCCGTGGCACGCGCACCGCGCTGGTCGTCGCCGACCTGCCGTTCGGCAGCTACCAGAGCGGGCCCGAGCAGGCGTTGGCGAACGCCGTCCGTCATATGAAAGAGGGCGGCGCGCAGGCGGTGAAGCTCGAAGGTGGACGGACGGTTCTGCCGCAGGTGCGCACTCTGGTCGAGGCGGGTATCCCCGTGATGGGCCACCTCGGCCTGACGCCGCAGAGCGTCAACGTGCTCAGCGGCATGCGCCGGGTGCAGGGTCGCGGCGACGCCGGCGATCGGCTGCTCGAAGACGCCCGGGCGCTGGAGGCGGCCGGAGTGTTCGCCGTCGTCCTGGAATCCGTACCCGCCGAGCTGGGCGGCCGGGTCTCCGAGGCGCTGCGCGTGCCGACCGTGAGCATCGGCGGTGGTCCGCGCTGCGACGCGCAGATCATGGTGTGGCAGGACCTCGCCGGGCTCACGACCGGCCGTGTTCCCCGGTTCGTCAAGCGGTACGGCGACCTCGCCGTCGCCCTGGCCGCGGCCGTCGAGCAGTACACGGCCGACGTCGCAGCGGGCCGTTACCCCGACGAGGCGCACAGCTACGCCTGAGTGGGGGTTCTGGCCGAGATCCTCCGGAACTCTTGACGAGACCCCAGACCGGTGTCAACGGTGTCATACGGGCGGTCCCTGTCAGGAGGTGCGGAATGCGCAAGTGGATGTTGGTCGCCGGTGCGGCTCTGCTAGGTGGTGGGCTGCTGACCGGCACGAGCCCTGTCGCCGTTGCCGCAGCACCGTTGCCGTCGGCGCACGTGTGGGTCACGACGCCCGACGGCAGCCAGCGCATGAACGACGACGGCGCGGTCGCGTTTCGCGCAGGAGCTTCGGCGAATCCAACTGTCACGGTCGACCCGAGCCGGTCGTACCAGCGCATGGACGGTTTCGGTGCCTCGATCACCGACTCCTCGGCGAGCGTCCTGTACCGGCTCGGGGCGCAGCAGCGGGCCGCGGCGATGCGCGACCTGTTCAGCACCGACCAGCTCTCCGTGCTGCGCCAGCCGATGGGCGCATCCGATTTCGTGGACGGGCCGTTCTACACCTACGACGACATGCCGGCCGGAACCACCGACTACGGCATGGCGCATTTCTCCGTCGACCATGACCGCGCGCAGATCATCCCGCTGCTGCGCCAGGCGCTGGCGCTCAACCCCGCACTGAAGATCATCGCCACACCCTGGAGCCCGCCGGCCTGGATGAAGACGCCGGAGTCGCTGATCGGCGGGCGGCTCATCGACGAACCGCGCATCTACGACGCGTACGCGCGCTACTTCGTGAAGTTCGTCCAGGCCTACCGGCAGGCCGGCGTGCCGATCTACGCGGTGACGCTGCAGAACGAGCCACAGAACCGCCACCCGAACGGCTACCCGGGCATGGACATGCCGGTGGCCCAGGAGGCCAAGCTCATCAATGCGCTCGGCCCGGCACTGCAACGCGCGGGCCTGCACACCAAGCTGTTCGGCTACGACCACAACTGGTCCGAGCATCCGAACGACATCGCGTCGACCCCGCCGGGCGAGGATCCCGAGGTCGACTACCCGTTCGACCTGCTGGGCACCAGCGCCTCACGCTGGCTGGCCGGCACCGCGTTCCACTGCTACAACGGCGATCAGGTTCGCCAGACGCAGCTGCACAATGCCTTTCCGGACAAGGAGATCTGGTTCACCGAGTGCTCCGGCTCGCACGGGCCGACCGACCCGCCCGCGCAGGTCTTCTCTGACACGCTCAAGTGGCATGCGCGCAACCTCGTCCTCGGCGTCACCCGCAACTGGGGCCAGACGGTGGTCAACTGGAACCTCGCGCTCGACCCGTCCGGCGGCCCGCACAACAACGGCTGCGACACGTGCACGGGCGTGCTCACTGTCGGTCCCGGTCAGACCGTGACCCGCGATGCCGAGTACTACACGCTCGGCCATATGGCGCGGTTCGTCCGGCCCGGCGCCGTGCGAATTGCGAGCACGTCGTTCGGCACGACCGGCTGGAACGGGCAGATCATGGACGCCGCGTTCCGTAACCCGGACGGTTCGACCGCGCTCGTCGTGCACAACGAGAACGACAACCCGGCCGCATTCGCGGTTGCCGAAGGCGACGCGTCCTTCGACTACACGTTGCCGGGCGGTGCGCTGGCGACGTTCGTGTGGCCGGCCGCCAAGGCGCTCGACAACGGCCTGCGGCTGCAGCCGGCCGGCGCGATGACCGCCACCGCCACGGTTGGCGCGGACGCCGCCAATGCGGTCGACGACGACGCGAGCACCCGCTGGACGACGGGCGCGGCCCAGCAACCCGGCCAGACGCTGCAGGTCGACCTCGGCGCCAACACGCCCGCCCGCCTGCTCGTCCTCGACACCGGACCGGACGTCGGCGACTACCCGCGCGGGTACGCGGTGTCGACGAGCCGCGACGGCAGCACCTGGTCAGCGCCGCGCACCGGCAGCGGAACCGGCCAGTTCACTCGTCTCGCGTTGCCCAACCAGCCGTTCCGGTACGTGCGCATCGTGCAGACCGCAAGCGCCGCCCAGTGGTGGAGTGTGGCCGACCTGCGCATCTACCGCTGAGCGAGGCGTTCGCTCCTGCGACCACCGCGGGCGCCTGCTACGACGAGGGCCGCGACGGCGAGGATGAGCAGGGCGTCGGCGGCGGCAGCCCAGGCCATGCCGTCGCCCGCTCCCGACCCCGCGGTGGCGAAGAACAGGGTGCCGATCGCGGCGACGCCCGTCGCGCCGGCGAACTGCTGAGCGGTCGACAGCGCACCGGCCGCGGCACCGGCGTGCTGCGGCGGTACGTCGCGCAGCGAGGATCCGATGAGCGTGGGCACGATGACGCCGTTGCCCATGCTGATCACCGCGGCGGCCACGACGATCCACGCGACCGACGCGTCCTGGCCGCCGCCGGCGGCGATTGCCCCGAGGGCCGCGAGACCGGCCGCCGCCACCACGCAGCCGCCGACGACGGCCGCCGATCCGTACCGGGCCACGAGACGTGGCGCGAGCAGTGCGCTCATCGAGAAGCCGACGCCCGCCGGCGCGAACGCCAGGCCCGCATGGAATGCGTTGAGCCCCAGTCCGATCTGCAGCAGTAGCGCCAAGGTGAACATGTAGCTGGCGAAGCTGGCCATGAACGCGAAGCTCGCCAGCAGCCCGGTCGTGAATGACCTCGCGCGGAACAGCGACAGTTCGAGCAGCGGCTGCCCGCCGCGATTGTGCAGCACCCGCTGCCACCGAATCGTCAGGGCCAGCACCGGCACTGCCGCGACCATCGACACCCACATCCACCACGGCCACCCGGCCGTGCGCCCCATCGTCAGCGGAACGAGCAGCAACGCGAGGCCGATTGCCAAGCCGCACGCCCCGAGCGGGTCGAGCGACGAGCGTCGAGCGGAGGAGCGGGTCGCTTCGGGCAGGACGCGACGGGCGATCACCGCGCCGACCAGGCCGATCGGCACGTTGACCAGGAAGATCAGCCGCCAACCGAGTCCGGCGACGTCCGCGGTGACCAGCAGGCCGCCGAACACCTGACCGGCGATCGATCCGACTCCGGCGGCGACTCCGTACCACGCCATCGCTCGCGGGCGGGTGGTCGCGTCCGACGATGAGGAGATGACGGCGAGAACCTGCGGCAGCATCAGCGCCGCCGTCAGCCCCTGCGCGAGCCGCGACGCGATGAGCTGAGCCGGGTTGACGGAGATGCCGCACAAGGCGGACGTGGCGGTGAAGCCGAGCATGCCGAGCACGAAGATGCGGCGATGGCCGAACAGGTCACCGAGGCGCCCGCCCAGCACCAGTGCCGCCGCGTACGCGAACGCGTAGCCACCGACGACCAATTCGAGCGCGGAGTCGCTCGCGTGCAGGTCGTGTCGCAGCGACGGCGCCGCCACGTTGACGACGAAGAAGTCGAACTGGGCCATGAAGGTGGCCGTCAACAACACGGTCAGTACGCGTGTTGGGACGGCACGGGGGCCGGTCGTCCGGATCTCGGCAGCAAGGGTGTCTGCGCGGGTCATCTTTCCGTCCTGTCAAACGTGGATATCAAACATCTACAATTGAGACAGTAACATTGACGTCGTGAAGGTTTCGCAAGGTGTCGAATGGATGCTGCACGGTGTGGGATTGATCGCGCAGGCGCCCGACGGGGTGTCCGTGCCGCGCAAGGTTCTCGCCGACCACTACGGGCTGCCCGACGCCTACCTCGCCAAGCACCTCAAGTCCCTGGTGCGCGCCGGCGTGCTGCTGGCGACGCCCGGTCCGAGCGGCGGATTCCGCTTGGCCCGTCCCGCTGAGCAGATCACTGCGCTCGACATCGTCGAGGCCATCGAGGGTTCCGCGGCGCCGTTCGTCTGCCAGGAGATCCGGCAATGTGGCAGCGGTGCTGTGCCAGGGGGCGACTATCGCCGGCCGTGCGCGATCTCAGTCGTGATGCTGAAGGCCCACCAGGCGTGGCGATCTTCGTTGCAGGAGGTCACGGTGACCGACCTCATGAACATGACGCCGAAGCGGCTCCGCGATCGCAACACGACCCAGTTCGCATCGCTTCGGCGTCGCTGAGCCGGCCGGATTCAGATCGGCTCGAGCATCCGGTGCGGCTTCGCCAGCACCGCGCTGACCCGATCGGTGCGCACCGGGCGCACCTGCCCACGAGAGCTGACGACGTCGTCGACGTCTGGGGTCAACCCGCACTTCGGGCAGTAGCCGTGTGCGTCGAGTCGTGTGCTGCAGCGGGCGTGCGTGAAGGTGCGCGGCGGACGCGTGTCGGCGGCGTGCTTCTGGCCCCACCGCGCGAGCGAATGCGCTACCGGCCACAGGTCGCGGCCCGCGTCGGTGAGTTCGTAGCGGACGCCGGACCCGTCGTCGACGCGGACGAGGACGCCGTTCTCGACGAGCTTGCGCAATCGATCGGACAGCACCGCGCGCGGGATGTCCAGATGCTGTGCGAAGTCGGAGAAATGGCGGACTCCATAAAGGGCATCACGCACGACGAGCAGCGTCCAGCGTTCGCCGATGATCTCGAGCGCTCGCGCAATCGAGCAGTCCTGGCCGGCGTAGGTGTTCCCGAGCATGCCGTGAGCCTACTCTCGCAAGTTCGGTCATTGAACTGACTCTGCTATGGTCGCAGTTCAATCACCGAACTGGAGATCTTGCGCGATGGCAATCACCGCCCAGGCCCGATCGCTCACCATTGCGGCGGTCGCGACGATGCTCGTGCTCGTCGACTTCACCGCCGTCCTGCCGACCGTGCAAGACACCGCCAAGACGCTCGGGGCCTCTGTCACCTGGCGTACCTGGGCATTGAGCGCGATGAGCCTCGGGCTTGCTGCCGCCCTTCTCGCCGCGGGCACCGTCGCCGATCGATTCGGCCGCCGGCGCACGATGCGCATCGGGTTGGTGCTGCTCGCCGCCAGCACCGCACTGTCCGCGGCGGCGCCCTCGATCGCCGTCTTCGTCGCCGCGCGTATCGCGCAGGGCGTCGCCGGCGCAGCGATCACCGTCGCCACGCTCGCCACCGTGGGCCACGTGTATCCGTCCGGACGGGCCCGGATCCGGGCCACGGGCATCTGGGGCGCGTCGCTCGGAGTCGGGATTGCAAGCGGTCCGGTGTTCTCGGCGGCGGTGGCCCGGGCGGCCGATTGGCGGGCCGGCTACTGGCTGATTGCTGCGTTGCTGGCGCTCGTGGCCGTCTGGGCGGGACGCCTCACCGAGTCGCGATCGCCGCACACTCGCCGGTTCGACGCCTTCGGCGCGGTCACGCTCGTCGGCGGGATGGCCGCGCTTACCGCCGCGCTGATCACCGGCCGCCAGAGCTGGACGGGCGATGTGACACTCGGGCTGCTCGCCGCCGCACTGGTACTGCTGAGCGCTTTCGTTGTGATCGAGCTGCGCTCCGCCCAGCCCATGCTCGACGTTCGGCTGCTGCGGCGTCCCGACTTCGTGCATTCCATCGTGGGCGCACTTGTCGTCGGCCTGACCACGATCGCCTTGATGAGCTACGCCCCGTCGTACTTCGAGCGGGCCATCGGCCTGTCGGCGCTTGCGAGCTCGGTGCTGCTCACGTCCTGGTCGGCCACCGGCGCCGTCGTGTCGTGGCACGCCCACCGTCTGCCCGCGCGGCTGAGCAGCCGGTACCGTCTGCTGCTCGGGCTGCTGGCCTGCGCGGCCGGCCTCGCCTGGCTCGCCCAGTCGACGGCGGGTGGCGGATGGGCCGTGCTGTTGCCCAGCCTGATCCTGACCGGAGTTGGCACCGGAGTGACGAACGCGGCGCTCGGCCAACTCGCCGTCGCGTCCGCGCCGCCCGGCCAGGCCGGCCTGGGCAGCGGCGCGAACAACACCGCGCGCTACCTGGGCGGCGCCGCCGGCGTCGCGGTCGTGATCGCGCTGGCGGTTCCCGGAACGGGTACGCCGACGACCGCGCAGCTCGTCCACGGCTGGAACATCGCGGCCGCGGTGAGCGCGGGGCTGTGCGCAGCCGGCGTGATCGTCGTGGCTGCGGTACGTGAATTCACCAAGCAGCGCGAACGGGTGCCCGCCTAAGCCCGGCAGGTGGGCAGTTGAGCCGCAGGTGGGCACTTGCAAGTGCCCACTCAGCGCATAAGTGCCCACCAGCCGCGAGGCAGTGTGCCAGCGCGGACTACGGGCTGTCCTTTCGCCGCTTCATACGCCTCGCCCATCCGGTTGCCCATTCCTCCATGGGCAACACGACTTTGAGCAGTTCGCTGCCGTCGGAGGTCACGCTGTACCCGGCGTCACTGCGGTGCACGATGCCTGCCTCGGTCAGCTCGTTGAGCCGGTCGGTCAGGACGCTCGAGGAGACTCCGCCGCACCGTTGCTGGAGATCGCGGAATGTCGGTGCGGCTGTATCGCGCAGCTCCCACAGCACACGCAGCGCCCAGCGGCGGCCCAGTAGGTCGAGCAGTGCCATGATCGGCCGCCCGGTCTCGGAGCCGCGCACCGCCCGACCCGGCACCGGTGTGTCGGCTGCGCTCCTGCGTTTCGTTGCCATTCGTCCCTGCCTCATTGCTTTGCTTTCCAAAGCATGCATGTTAGCGTCATCTGTGTGCTTCGGAAAGCAAAGCACGATGCTACGCCGCGAATCGAGCTCGCCAACCCGCCGTACAACGAGGAAACCCGCGAGGCGCTCGAAGCGCTCGGCCCGCCCCTTGCGCTGTTCCGGCTCTTCGCCCGCCGGCCCGACCGGGCGCGCGCGATCCACGGCTGGGGCAGCTACTACCTGTCGCGCCGATCCGCGCTGAACCTCCGGCACCGCGAACTCGTCATCCACCGCACGACGGCCCGCTGCCGGGCCGAATACGAATGGGGCATTCACGTAGCGGTGTTCGCCCAGAAGGCCGAACTCACCGGCGACCAGATTCTGTCGGTGACGCAAGGGCGTCCGGACGATGCGTGCTGGACCGACCCCGGCGACCGCGCGGTGCTGCAGGCCGTCGACGCGCTCCACGACGCCTCGGATCTGTCAGATGCCGAGTGGGACGCCCTGATTGACGCCGTGGGGCAGGAGGGCGCGATCGACCTCATGCTCGTGTGCGGCTGGTATCACGCGATTTCGTTCGTCGCTCGAGCCGCGAGACTTCAGCCCGAGCCCGGATCACCGGCGTTTCCCTGAGCACACCGGTGGGCGAGGAGCCGTTGGTAGTCGGCCTCGAATCGCGCCCGCGCTCCTGGCTCGGGCAGGTGGGTGTGGCGCGGATGCACGATCGCAGCGACCGCGGACGGCAGGCCGTCGAACAGGCCGGCGTCGGCTGCGCCGACGAGCACGGCACCGCGGGCGCCGACCTCGGACGTGTCCGGGCAGTGCACGGCGGCCCCGGTCGCATCGCTGATCGCCTGGCACCACAGCTCACTGCGGGCGCCGCCGCCGGACACGGCCAGCGACGAGATCGGCCCGAGCGCGCCGAGACAATCTCGAACGACGAGCGTCAAGCCGTCCATCGCGGCGCGGGCCAGGTCGGCGCGAGTATGCGTGGTGTCGAGACCTATCCACGAACCGCGAATCGCGGGATCGCGGAACGGGCTGCGTTCACCGGCGGGTGAGAGGTAAGGCAGCAGCAGTGGCCGGTCGTGCGGCGATCCGGTTGACGTCGCTGCGAGATCGAGCAACTCGGCCGCCCCGCCGACGGCGAGCATGCTCGCCACCCAGTCGAGCGCCCCGGTTCCGGTCATCGTCGCGTGGGCGATCAGCCACCGGTTCGGCCTGATGGGCAAGGTCATGCCGGCGGGTGCCCGGGTCAGGTGCGGGTCGTCGCTGACCGTCCCGCTGCACAACGTCGTGCCGAGCACGGTGAAGCTCTGCCCGGTGTCGATCGCGCCGGTTCCGACGGCCGTCGACACGACGTCATAGGGGGCCAGCGCGACCGGCGTTCCCGAGCGCAGGCCGAGTTCGGATGCGACGTCGCCGCGCAGCGGCGCGATGCGTTCGGATCCGCTCACCAGTGGCGGCAATAGCCGCTTCACCTCGGCCAGGCCGTACCGGTCGAGCAAGGTGGCGTCATAGCAGCCGGTGCGCGCGGCCAGGAACGGGTTCGCTGCGTCGGAAACCTCGAGCACCCGTCGAGCGGTGAGCCGGTGATAGATCCAGCTGCCGCAGCTGAGCAGCGCCTCCGCGCGCTGCACGCCGGCGGGTTCGTGCCGCAGCAGCCACCGCAGCTGCGCATTCGCCAGTCCGGCTGAGCCGAAGCATCCGGTGATCTCGAAGGCGGCGTCCAGTGTCCCGTCGCGTTGCCACTCGTCGACGACGGCGGTTGCGCGGGCGTCGTTCCACAGCATGGCGGGCCGCACAGGCTCGCCGGCACCGTCGATGAGCCAGCACCCGTCGCCCTGCGCGGTGAGAGCGAGAAGGTCAACGCCGTCCGGGCTGTCGCGAGCGATCTCGGCAATCGCCTCGGCGGCGGCGGCCCACACAGCGTGCATGTCCTGCTCGGATGCGCCACCCGGACCGCGGCTGACCGGCGTCTGCGCCGCCGCCTCGTGTACCGGTCGCCACGCAGAGTCGAAGCGGACGGCTTTGACGCGCGAGGTGCCGACATCCAGGCCGATGACGCTCATTGCGCGCTCATCGGCCGCTCATTGGCGCACGGCCGATCGGGCGCTTGACCACTTCGGATTGGCGCAGTGGGTGATCGTGCCGGTACGCAGCACCTCGGCGACCTCGGCCGCGATCCGGGCCGCGGACTCGGTGGCGACCTGCCGGGACGCTCCGGCCAGGTGCGGCGTGGCGATCACGTCGGGGCGGGCCAGCAGCGCCTCGGCGGCCACGGGTGGTTCCGGGTCGAAGACGTCGAGCGCCGCGCCGGCAAGGTGGCCAACCTCCAGGGCGGCGAGCAACGCGTCCTGATCGACGAGTTCGCCGCGCGCTGTGTTGATCAGGCGCGCCCCGGGTTTCATCGCGGCGAACGCGTCGGCGCCGAACATGCCCCGGGTCTCCTGGCTGAGCCTGGCGTGCAGGCTGACCAGGTCGCTCCGAGCTAGCAGTTCGCGCAGCGGCACCGGTTCGGCTCCCGCAGCCGTGACGGCCGCAGGCGACGCGTACGGGTCGTAGGCCAGCACCCGCGTGCCGAAGCCGCGCAGCAGGTGCGCCACGCGGGCTCCCACCGCGCCGAGCCCGACCAGTCCGACAGTTGCCGCGCGCAGTTCCGGGCCGGTGAGTTCAGCCCGGAAGTAGCGTGCATCCCACCGTCCGGCCGCGAGTTCGCGCGCCGCGGCCGTGACGTTGCGGCACAGGTCGATCATGACGCCGACGGTGAACTCGGCGACGGCACCGAGGTTGCGTCCAGGCAGGTACACGACCGGAACCCCGGCGGCGGTGGCAGCGTCCAGGTCGGCGTTGACGGGGCCGCCGCGGGTCACGCCCACGACCTGCAGGCGCGGCGCCGCACTGATCACTTCGGCCGTGACCGGCCCGAGATGGGTCAGTATCGCGGTGACGTCCGAGGCGAGCGCCGCGAGTTCGGCCGGGTCGCCGGCGGCCTCGCGCACGCCGCCGACCGGTCCGAACGGCTCGTCCGGCCACGTCGACTCGTGCCGCACGACGGCGGTCTGCGGGCCGAGTTCGGCGCGAATCGCGGTGCCCAGCGCATCAGCGGTGATGAACCGGTCGCCGGCGCACAGCACCCGGTGCGCGTCAAACCCGGCCGCGTTCATGCCTGGCCGTGGGCCGCGCGCGAGCGGCGGGCCAGCGAGTCGACCAGGACGGCAATGGCGAGCACCGCGCCGGTGATCATGAAGCGCAGCGAGGACGAGAGATTCAGCAAGGTTAATCCGCTCGAGATGGACTGGATGACGAGGATGCCGAGCAGCGCGGAGTAGGCGTTGCCGCGTCCGCCGAACAGGCTGGTGCCGCCGATGACCGCTGCGGCGATGGCGTTGAGGTTGACGTCGCCGGCGCCGCTCTGCTGGCTGGACGAGGCGAGACGAGCCGCGCCGAGGATGCCGCCGATCGCGGCGAACAGCGAGCAGAGCATGAACGCCGAGGTGTAGATGCGCTTGACGGGTATGCCCGCGCGTCGCGCCGCCTCGCGGTTGCCGCCGACCGCGAACATCGAACGGCCCCACTTCGTGCGGGTGAAGGCATAGTTCATCGCCACGACGAGCGCCCCGAACAGCGCGAACATCCACGGGACGCCGCGATCGCGATCGAGGTACCAGGCGGCTACTTCGAGAATCACCAGCAGCGCCAGGCTTTGCGCCGCCAGCAGTGAGACGCTGCGCGCGGACAGATTCGCCTGCCGGCGGCGGGCCTCGCGCCGGTAGCCGGTGGCGAACGTCGCGCCCGCAGCCAACGCCGCGACGACGTAGGCGGCCACCGGCGGCATGAAGTACAGCTGCCCGAAGTTCACCATCGTCGAGCCGTAGGGCAGGTTGATCGAGCCATGGTTGCCGAGCAGGTACTGCTGCAGGCCGAGGAATGCGAGCAGCCCGGCGAGCGTGGCGACGAAGCTGGGCATGCCGAATCGGTTGTAGAGCTGGGCGTACACCCAGCCGATGACCAGGCCGGCCGCGAGCGAGGCCACGACGCCGAGCAGAACCGGCAGGTCCCGGTTCACCCAGATCACGCCCATGATCGCCGCGGACAGCCCGCTGACCGAGCCGACCGAGAGGTCGATCTCACCGAGTACCAGCACGCACACGATCCCGAGCGCGATGACCCCGACCGAGCAACTGTCGAACAGCAGGTTCACCAGGTTCTGGCTCGACATGAAGATCGGATTGAGGATCTGGAAGATCGTCCAGATGATCACCAGACCGACGATGACCGGCACTGCGCCGAGGTCGCCGTTGCGCAGCCGATGGCCGAACTCGCGCGCCGCCCCGGCGAGCCCGGCCTGATGCTCGATGCGTTCATCGCGCCGGTCGAGCAGGGTGGCCGGCTGGGCCTTGGTGGTGGTGTCGGTCATCGTGTTCCCCCGTCTGGCACTGGGGCTTCGGCCGGGCGAGCCCGGCGGGCAGCGCGCCGCGATGCCGAGTTGTCGCTGGCGCCGGTGATGGCAGTGACGAGTGCTTCGCTGGACGCGGCGGCATCGAACACGCCGTTGTTGCGGCCGAGCCGCAGCACGACGATTCGGTCGGCCACGGCGCGGACGTCTTCCATGTTGTGGCTGATCATGACCACTCCGAGGCCGCGATCGCGAACCCGTTCGATCAGGTCGAGAACCTCGGCGGTCTGCGCCACGCCGAGCGCGGCGGTCGGCTCGTCGAGGATGATGACCTTTGGTTGCAGCAGCAGGGAACGCGCGATCGCCACCGTCTGGCGCTGGCCACCCGACAGCGAGGCGACGGGCGTGCGCACGCTGGGTACGCGCGCCGACAGCTCGTTGAGCAGCTCCCAGGACCGGGTCTCCATGGTCACCTCGTCGAGCCGTAGCGGCGAAACCTCCTGACCCAGAAAGAGGTTCGCCACTACGTCGAGGTTCTCGCAGAGGGCGAGATCCTGGAACACGGTCGCAATGCCGAGCGCAAGCGCAGCGCTGGGATCAGCGATCTGCACCGGCTGTCGCTCGAAGGAGATCTCGCCCGCATCGGGGGCGTGGACTCCGGCGAGGATCTTCACCAGCGTGGACTTGCCCGCGCCGTTGTCGCCGACAAGCGCGACCACCTCACCGGAGTACACGTCCAGGTCGATGTCGGTCAGCGCCGACACCGCACCGAAGTGTTTCGACACGCCGCGCATGCTGAGCACGGCGGTGCCTGCCGGCGATCTCTTCTCCAGAGCTGTCGTCATCGCTCCCCGATCAGGTGGTGATGCCGAGCTTCGCGCAGCCGGCCTGGTAGCGGCCGGTGCACAGGTCGGCGGCCTTGGCGATGTTCTTGTCGATGATCTCCGCCTTGAGGTTCTCCTGGGTCACGACGGTCGGCGTGAACAGTTCGGTAGGCGTACCGAACAGGTCCGCCGTCTGCTTGGGCTTGTCGCCCTTGAGCAGGGTCATCGCCGCCTCGGCGGCAGCCGCGGCGACGATCTCGCTCGGCTTGGAGATCGTGTTGTACTGGTCGCCGGAGATGATCAGCTGCAGGCCCGCCTGGGTTGCGTCGTTGCCGGTCACCGCCGGCACCGGGCTGACTCCGGCGGCCTTGAACGCCGCGATCGTGCCGCCGCCCGTGCCGTCGTTGGCAGCGACAACTCCGAAGATCTGCTTGCCGAATCGCGAGATCTGCCCGCTGACCCATTGCTGGGCCTTTGCCGGATCCCAGTCAGGAGTGTCGTATTCGGCAAGGGTCTTGTAGCCGCTACCGGCCAGCCCCTCGTGGATGCCCTTCTTGATCAGGCCCGCCGCGGCGTCGGTCGGCGACCCGTTCACCTCGAGCAGGCCACCCGTACTCGGCGATACGTGCTGGGCCTTGAGGTGCTGAACGAGCGACTGGGCGATCGACTTGCCGATCGCCTCGTTGTCGAACGACACGTAGAAGCCCGGCTGGGCCGACGGGATCGGGCGGTCATAGGAAATAACCTGCACGCCCTGGGATTTTGCCTCGTTGACCAGTGAGGCCGCGGCGGTCGAGTCGACCGGGTCGATGACGATCGCCTTCGCTCCCTGCGAAAGCGCCGAGTTGAACTGCTGCTGTTGCTTGGACGCGTCCGCGTCGGCGTTGTTGTACAGGACAGTGCAGTCCGGACACAGTTCGTGCATCTTCTTCACGAAGCCCGGATGGTCGTGCTGCTCGTATCGGGTCGATGCCTGGTCGGGCATCAGGAAGGCGATCTTGGCCTTGTTGACGTCGCCCCCGCCGTTGCCCTTGGCGGTCTTCGTCGAGCAGGCGGCGCCGATCATCGCAACAGCGAGCACCGCTATCACCATGCCAGCCTTGCGGGTTACCAGCATTCTCATCGGATACTCCTTGCGTCGGATTGGTTCGTCGGTACGGACGAGGTGCGGCTCGACTGGTGCTCGGCGACGCGGGTCATCGCCATGCCTCCACGCCGACGTTGAGGCTGAACAGCGATGCCGGCAGGCCGTCGGCAACCGGGACGCGCACCTCGGTCAGTGCCCCGTTGTCCAGGCGCGGGAAGAGCTGGCGATAGCGCGACACGGAGACGTCGAGCAACTGGCACAGCGCCAGGCGCAGCACGGTGTTGTGCGCGACGACGAGAACCCGCCCGCCCGGGTGGCGCGCCGCGGTCTTGCGAAGCGCCTCGGCGGCGCGGCGGGCCGCCGCATGCGGGTGTTCCGAGCCCGGGAACGGATGGGCGACCGGGTCGCGCCGGAAGCGATGCATGATGTCGGGATCGGTGCTGAGCAATTCCGCAGCGGTGCGTCCTTCGGCGACGCCGAAGTCCACCTCCCGCAGGTCTTCTTCGATACGCAGTTCGACGCCGAGCGCGGTCGCTGCCGGTGTGGCGGTCTCGACGGCCCGTCGCACGGGCGAACTGACCACTGCATCCGGCGCCGTGGCCGTGGCCCATTGCGCGAGCAGGCGGGCCTGCCGGGTTCCGGTGTCGGTGAGGTCGATGTCGCTCTGCCCGCCGGCGTAGCGGTTGTCGCCGTGCCAGACCGTCTCCCCATGACGCACCAGGACGAGCGTCGTGCTGGAAGGGTCCGGCGTCACGCTCATGTCGCGACCTCCCGGTCGGCGCACACGAGGCTCGCGTCCAGCCAGCCTCGATCGACGAGGGCGCTCACCAAGCGCTCGTATCCGGGACGCAACGCGGCCGACCGTTCGGGATCCGGCTCGTAGCGTGCGGCGATGCGCACCATCGCCTCGGCCGTTTCGGTCAGCCCGCCCGTGGGCGCTGCCGCCAACACAGCCATGCCGGTAGCCGCCTGCGCCGATCTGGGGACGAGGGTCGGCCGGCCCAGGACGTCAGTGCGCAGCTGATTCCACCAGACGTTGGCTGCTGTCGCGCCGGAGAACGCCACCGGCCCGGAGACGTCCGCGCCCAGGCCGCCGAGCACGTCGTAGGCCAGTCGCTCGATGTAGGCGATTGCCTGGCACAACCCGGCGAAGTGCTCCGCGGGCGTCCCGGGCGGCGGCTCGAAGAAGGCGCGTGCCTGCGGTGCGACGAACGGAAACCGCTCTCCGGCGCCGGCCAGCGCGTACACGAGGCCCGGGTGCGGGACCAACGGCCGGGCCTGCTCGGTGAGCTCGGCAAGGTCGGCCGGGCCGAGCGCGTCCAGTGCGCCCGCGCCGGTGCTCGACGCGCCGCCGGGCAGCCAGCCGCCGTCGGGATGGCGGTGGCAGTACACAGCGCCGGTTGGGTCACGTACCAGACGCTCGGTCGAGCCCTTGACCACGAGCGTCGTGCCGAGCGCGCTGCTCCAGTGACCGGGCCGCAACGCACCCGCGGCGATCTGCGCGGCGCAGCCGTCGGTCATGCCGGCGCGAACCGGCGTGCCCTCGGCCAGCCCGGTCGCGCTCGCGGCATCGCCGCTGACGGTGCCGACGAGGGTGCCCGGTGCGACCAGATCCGGCAGCAACTCCAGGGCGACGCCGAGCTCGGCCAGGACGCCGGCCGGCCAGGTGGCGTCACGCAGATCGGCGCCCATCTTGAGGGCCGTCGAGACATCGGTGGGCACTCGCTGACCGGTCAGGCGACGCACCAGATGATCGGCCTGGTGCACGACTCGATCGCCCGGACGCAGCTGCTCGTGCTCGACGAGCCACAGCAGCTTCGGCAGCGCCCAGGAGGGCTGCATCCGGTAGCCGAGCGCCGTCCACAGTGGACTGCCCACGTCCTGCACGCGACGGGCCTGCGGCTGCGCCCGCGCATCGTCGTACATCAGCGCCGGCCCGCGTGCCGAGCCGTCCGCAGCCTCGACCAGCACCGATCCGGACGTGGCGTCCAAGGCCACCGCCTCGATCACCACGGGGCCGGCGGAGTCGGTCGCTTCGCGAACGGCAAGCGCGAGGGCCGTCCACCACGCCTGCGGCGACTGCTCATGGCGTACGTCGTCGCGGGTGCCGTGCGCGATCGGGGCGCGTCCGCTGCCGAGCTCGGTGCCGTATTCGTCGACGACGACCGCGCGCACGCCCTGCGTCCCAACGTCGATCCCACAGAACGCGGACCGCCGTCCGGACGCTGGATTCGCCGTGCTCATTGGGCTTGCCGCCACGCCTGGCTCGTCTCTCAACTCGGATCTCACTGGAAGCGTGTTAGATATAACATCGAAGTTGTGATGATGCAAGATGGCATTTGTCCGGCATGGGGTTCACGCGGAACGCGACCCATCGCGGCGGCGATGCCTGCGCCGGTACGACAGCTCAGCGAGTGACGGTGGCTACCTGGACGTCGTCGCAGCGTTCACGCAGGTCGGCGAGATCCTCGGGATCGATGCCGTCGTCGGTGATCACCGTGTCGAATTCCGCGACCGCACAGAGCACATGCGGGGCCGGACGCCCGAACTTCGCGTGATCGATGAGCAGCACGTTTCGGGCCGCATTCGCCAGGAACGCTCGGCGCACCATCACCGTCGACTCCGAGCGGTGCAGGCAGCGCCCGGCGCTGAGCGCCGTGGTCGACATGAAGAACACATCGGCGTGCAGGTCGGCGATCGCGTGGACGGTCTGCAGGCCCGAGCAGGACTCCTGGCGCGGGTGGTATTCGCCGCCGAGCAAGTGAACCTCGATCCCGGTCGCATCACCGAGTGCGGTCGCGGCCGGCAGGAAGTTCGTGGCCACCGTCAACGGCGAGTGCTGCACCAGAAACGGCACCAGCCCGAGCGCGGTCGTGCTGTCGTCGAGAAATACGGTCTGCCCTCGTGCCAACAGTTGCGCCGCCACTGCGCAGATCGCCGCCTTCTCGTTGTGCAGAGCTGACATTCGCTCACGCACGCCGGCGTCGACCAGCGCCGATGGATTTGCCGTGGCGCCGCCGCGGATCTTCGTCAACCATCCGTCGGCCTCAAGCAGATCAAGGTCGCGGTGAATGGTCATCTGGCTAACCTCGAACGTGCGGGCAAGATCGTCGACGCGGGCAAATCCGTCAGCGAGCACGCGACGACGGACCTGCTCTCGCCGTACAGACGGACCGCGCTCGGCCGCCGTCGCCGCCTCAACCACGGGACAGACCCTAACCCGAGGGCAAGCGGGTCGGGGGCAGCAGCGCGCCTCGCGGTGCGCGGGCAGTTCCGCGCCGCGCCACCACTCAACGGGGCACACCCTCAAGTGCACGTGATCATGAGCGTTCGGCGGGGCGATATCCGCGGCTTGGCAAACCTGGGCCCATCCAGGGTGATCATCTGCGGGTCCCGCACCGCGGCGGGCGGTGCGCGAAGATCACGCTAGTAACCGCGGAAGGCTTCCTCGAGCCACCACGAGCCGCGCTCGGCGGTGACCTTCGCGTCGATGAGCAGCGGCCTCGCGCGCGGGCCGTCGAGCCAGGTTCGCACCTCGTCCAGATCCTCGACGCGGCGCACCGTAACTGCGGAGAAGCCGAAGCCGCGAGCGATCGCCGCTATGTCGGTCGGCGGGAACCGAACCGTCGACACATCAAAGCCATCCGGCCCGAAGTGATGCACCTCCGCGCCGTACGCATCGTCGTTGTAGACGACCAGCACCATGGGCAGGCCGAGCCGCCTGACCGTATCCAGTTCGGCGATGCTCATCAGCGCGCCGCCGTCGCCGAGTGCCGCTACCGGCAGCCGGTCGGGTTGCGCCAGCGCGGCACCGATCGCGGTCGCGAGGCCGAGCCCGATCGACTGGAACGCCTGGGTGAAGCAGAAACCGCCCTCGTCGGGCACCGACAGGAACATGCTCGGATAGCCCATGAAATTGCCCGAGTCGATGCTCACGACACGTTCGGTGGGCAGCAGGTCGTCGAGCGCGATCGTCAGCGTCCGCGGATCGATGTGCTCGGCCGTCGACGTGTCGTCGTAGTCGACATCGCGCCAGCGTCCCTGCGCGACGATGCGCGCACGGACCTCATCGCTGCGATAGCCACGACGCTCGCGCCCGCCAAGGGAACGGGTCGCGGCGCGCGCAGTCTCGGTGACGCCTCCGGTCACTCCGAAGCGGATCTCGCGATGGGCGCCGAGCGCCGCCGAGTCCAGGTCGACCTGCACCAGCGTGGCGTCCGGGCCGACGAGGCTGCCGTGCCGTGTCGTCCACATGTTCAGCGCGCAACCCCAGCCGACGATCAGGTCCGCGCCACGGATCAGCTCTGCGGCCAATGGCGTGCTGAAGCCACCCGAGATGTCGAGTGACCAGTCGTTGCCGTGGAACAGCCCCTTTGCGACGGCACTGGTTGCGAGCAGCGCGCCGCACGCGTCGCCGAGTTCGACGAGTGCCTCTCTCGCGCCCGGCGCCCGCGAGCCGCGGCCGGCGACGAAGACCGGACGCTGCGCCCCGGTGAGCGCCTCGACGAGCCGGGCCAGCTCGGCATCGTTCGGCGGAGTGTCGGACCGGCCCGACAGCACCGGAAGTGACGCCTCGGAGGCGGCCGCCGCCTGCACGGCCAGCGGCAGGCTGAGCACGACCGTGCGCCGATCATCGCGGGCAGCGCGGTAGGCCCGGGCGGCAACGGCCACCGCTTCGTCCGCCGATTCGACTCGCATCGCGACCGCGCCGACCGATCGCGCCAGGGCGTCCTGGTCGACGTAGAAGTTCGATCGGGCCTCGGTGACGTCGGCGGCCAGCACGACCAACGGGGTTCGGCTCTTGGCCGCCTCGGCAATGCCGGTCATCGCGTTGGTCATGCCCGGGCCCTGGTGCACCGTCAGCGCCGCGACGGTGCCGCTCATCCGCGCGTAGGCGTCAGCCATCGTGGCTGCTCCGCCTTCATGCCGAGCGGCGACGAACCGAGCACCCGCCTCGATAAGGGCATTGGTGACGTGAAAGTTGCCCGAGCCGACGACGCCGAAGACGTGGTCGACGCCGAGCCCGGCGAGGGTCTTACCGATCGCCCGGGCGACGGTCATCGCTCGACGAGCGCCAGCACCCGCGCCGGGCTGCCGGAGCCGCCGACGATCTTCAACGGCGATGCGATGAGGATCGTCCCGGTCGGCGGAAGCGCAGCGAGATTCTGCAGCTGGGTCAGCCCGTACTTGCCCGCGCCGTGCATCAGCGTGTGGCACGGGAACATCGGGTCGAACCCGGCGGCGGCACCGGCGTCCGTGCCGACCGTCTCGACGCCCAGGCCGACGATCGGCGCCTGCTCAGCCAGCCAGTGCGCGCATTCCACCGACAGGCCAGGCGTGTGCGGGCCGTCGGCATCCGCATTGAGGAACGCCTCTTGCGAATGAGACCGGGGCGTCCCACCCGGTGCGGTAGAGCAGCCAGCCTCCGGCCGGCAGCGGAGCGTGCTCGCTCTCCCACGCCCGGATGTGATCGACCTCGAGCAGGAAGTCGGGGTTCTCGGCGGCCTGGGCAGAGAAGTCGAGCACCGCGGCGGGTCCGACGAGCCGCCGCGGCGGAGCCGACGCGACGTCCTCGCCGTCCTTGCCGGTGATCCAGTGACAGGGCGCGTCGAAATGGGTGCCGGTGTGTTCGCCGGTGCGGAAGTTGTTCCAGTACCAGGCCGGACCACGCTCGTCGTAGCGGCTGATCTCTTCGAACTCGAATTTCGCCGTTTGCCCGAACTGCGGCGGCAGCGCAAGGGTCGGGGTGTCGTGCGCCAGCGGCGCGGTGAGATCGATGACCTCGACGGTGCCGGAGGCGAGCGCCTCGGCAAGCTCAGGAAGGACCGACATATTGGCTCCTTAGGCCGACGCAGGCACCGCGCACGTTACCGGTCCGGTCGGCCGCTGGGATGATGCCCTGATGGACCGGCTCGCCGCGAAAGAATTCGTCGATCACTGGCTGCGCGACTGGAACGCGCACGACCTCGAGGCCTTGCTGAGCCACTACCGCGACGACGTCGTGTTCACCTCGCCGGTCGCGGCTCAGTTGCTCGACGGGAGTGACGGCATCATCAGCGGTAAAGATGCGTTGCGCGCCTACTGGAGCGAGGGATTACAACGCATTCCCGATCTGCACTTCGAGCTGGTGGGCTACTACGTCGGGGTCGCCACGCTAGTGATCAACTACCGAAACCAGCGCGGCGGCCTCGTCGCAGAGGTGCTCACCTTCGACGGCCCGCTGGTCGTCACGGGCCACGGCACCTACCTCGACGCAGACGCCAACCCGGCCGGTGCCTCGCGTCCGTAAGCCGCGAGCGGCTACCAGCGGGTGGCAAAGCCCCAGTGGCCCGAGCCGACGCCATACACGGCCGTGTCGCCTTCGACGCGAAGCAGCGTGGCGTGGTGGTCTGCGCTGACGCTGGATACGCCGCGACCGAAGAGTGGCACCGACACGGTCGCGGTGGCGTTGACGGGCACGGTGACCGTGAGGTCGAAGGCGTGGGTGCTCCTCGTCCAGGACGACCCGACCGGGCCGCGTACCGTCTCGATCGAGGCGGACGCGTGAGCCAAACCGGGCGGCACTTGCGGTGCGATGCGCAGCGTCGCATAGCCGGCGCTGGTGGGCTCGATGCCGGCGAGATCGGTGTACAGCGACGCGTTTATGCCGCTGAACATGGCGTGATCATGTGATTCCATGTTCGAGCGGTAGGTCCACTGCTCCCAGTCCGTCGTCGCTCCCTGGCTGATCTCGTAGCCGAATCCCGGATAGCTCGTCTGGTCGAGGACGGTCATCGCGACGTCGATGCGGCCGATGCGGGCGAGCGCGTCCATGAGGTAGCGGGTACCGAAGATGCCGGTGTCCAGATGGCCCTGGTCGGTGTCGAGAATCGTGCTCACCAGTTGATCACCGACGGCTTCGACATCAGCTGCCGGCACCATGCCGAACGCGAGGGGCAGGATGCTCGTGACCTGCCGCCCGTCGGCGTACCCGTCGTGAGCGGCGTTGAGGAATGTCGCGTTGAAGGCATCCCTGATGGCAGCGGCAAGTGTTGCGTAGTTCGCCGCATCGCCGGTCTGGCCGAGGGCGGCTGCAGCCTGCGAGAGATCGAACGCTTGCAGGTATGACAGTGCCGTGTTGACCAGCGAGACCTCGCTCGTGCAGCTTCCGATGCCCGGGCTGCCGAGGCCGCCGTTCACCCCGTCGCCGTAGACGGGCGGGCACCAGTCGCCGAAGCCGTGATTGGCCGGCCAGATATGGCCCGGCACGTTCACGTCGTTCGTGTCGACGAACGCCTTCATGGCCGGGTACATCCGAGCGAGGGTTGCGCGATCGCCGTACTGCTCGTACAACGTCCAGGCCAGCGAGATCTGGTCGCCGCCCATGTCCGGGTTCTGGGCGTTGCCCGCGTCGTTGGGCAGCGCCGTTCCCGGCGGCATGTCGGCCAGGTAGTTCGCGTAGAAGCGGTCCATGCCGAACTCGCGGATCGACGCGTCGTGATAGGCCTGCACGTCCATGCCCGGCGGCGTCCGTTCGTCGCGGACCGGATTGTCGGTGGGCACGCTCATCGAGTTGTTCAGGATGGTCCGTCGGTTGTTCTGCCAGATCTGGTTCAGCAACGCGTCCGACGAGTCGAAATCGCCGGTCGAGGCCACGTCGGCATGCACGACCCGACCGGCGATCGAGTCGAGTGTGGGTGTACCGGGGTAGCCGGTCACCTCGACGTAGCGGAAACCGTGATAGGTGAAGCGCGGTTCGTACGTCTCGACGGCGCCGCTACCGGCGAGGGTGTAGACGTCGGTGGATGCGGCGTTGCGGTTGGTCGTCGTGTCGAGCATCCCGTCCGGGCCGACGTCCTCGGCCGTACGCATGCGTATGGTCGTGCCGGCCGGACCAGTGACCCGCAGCCGTTCCCAGCCCGCGATGTTCTGCCCGAGGTCGTAGACGTAGACGCCGGGTTGCGGCTCGGTCATGCGCACCGGACGAAGGGTCTGCACGACGCGAACCGGCGAAAGGTCGGCGACGAGGTTCGCGCTCGGCGCCGCGACCGTCGTCACCGGATTCCAGGCCGAGGCGTCGAAACCGGGCTGGTCCCAGCCGCGCTGCTCGCGCCGCGCGTCGTAGGCCTCGCCGGCGTATATGTCGTTGGCGATGATCGGGCCGTTCGACCACGTCCAACTGTTGTCGGTCGTGATCGCCTGCTGCGTGCCGTCGGTATAGGTGACCTCGATGAGCAGGGTTGCCTGCTTGGGCCCCAGCCACCGGAAGCCGAACGGGCTGAACCGTGGGCCGTAGCCGTTACCCAGCCAGACCCCGACCGCGTTGGCGCCCTGGCGCAGATCGTTCGTGACGTCGTACGTCTCGTACAGATCGCGCTGCTGGTACGGGGTGTCGCCTGGGCTGAGCACGTCGTCGCCGATCTTGGCGCCGTTGATGCGCAGTTCGTAGAAGCCGAGACCGTCGACATAGGCGCGCGCCCGGGCGATCTTCTTGCCGAGCGTGAACGAGTCGCGCAGCATCGGTGCGCTCGGATCGCGATTGAGCAGGGTGATGCCGCCGCCCGGGTGCAGTTGCCCGTCGGTGATCGGCGTCTGCGGGAAGCCCGGATCGGGACTCGTGGAGAAGTCGTCGGAGAACAACTCCGCGCCGTCGGGCCCGTGCACGGTGAGGTTGTCGTACAGCGCGTCCTCGGTCGAGTCGCCGACGCGGAACCCGATCGTCCCCTTGCTGAACGTGCTGTCGGTCAGTGTGTTGACGAGGGTGCCGTCGAACCAGGTGCTGATCGTCGGGCCGTCGGCCTGCACGCGCAGGTGATGCGAATCGGTCAGGTTCTGTTGGGTGATGACCGCGCTGACGTCGACGTCCGGGACGAGGTGGCTGAACGACCCGTTCAGCTCGAGGTGTGGGCGAAGCATGACCTTGCCCGGGTCGACCTCGGAATTGACCTGCCAGAGATAGAGGTTGTTCGGGTCCTGCGCCCGGAGCAGCAGGCTGGCCGCGCCCTTGCGGATCGTGAAGTCCACGTCGACGGTGAAATCCGACCACACGTCCTGACCGGCCGTATCCGGGCTGATCCATTGCGCACCGTGCCAGCCGGCCGGGTCGAGCAGGCCCATCTCCCACCACGCGGGCGACGCCCACGGCGACGGCCCGCCGTGCACGCCCTGCACCTGCACCGTCCAGTAGTAGCGATTCGTCGACTGCAACGCCGGTCCGTCGTACGCGACGCCGACGGACGCGGCCGAGGCAACCGTGCCGCTGTCCCACACGTCGGCGCGTCCCGGGGTGAGGCGGTCCGGTGCACTCGCCACGAGGATTCGGTAGGCCGTCTGCCGCTCGCCGTTCACGGGTGACGTCAGTTGCCAGCTCAGGCTCGGATGGGCATCGTCGATGCCTAGCGGATTTCGGGCGTAGTCGACCTGCAGGCCCGCCACGCGGAGCGGAGCGACGCCGTCGGCCGCGGCGACGATCGAGAAGGAACCGATGAGCACGGCACAGAGCGCCACGACAAAGGGAGCGCGCGCAGTCCGCGCTTGCCGACGATCAAGCATTGAGAGCTCCCGTATCGATGCGGCCGACAACGCCGGACAGGATCGAAGTCCTGTCTACCGTGGGCAAACGTCGGCGCAATAGGGTCGGACGAAACTGGCCGACACCGGCCACGCGCGCGGCGGAAGCGCCTGCTGGCGGCAAGCCTGATCCGGCGCAGCGCGACTGATCGCCGTAGTGTCGGTTCATGTTGCGTCCTGCAAGCTGTCCCAGGCCAGCAGGTGTAAGTCCTGTCCGGGTAGACACCGGAGTGCCCGGTAGCAGACCCCGGTTCGTCATCGAGAGGTGGCGGGCTGAGCGGGGTGTCGAAAGCCTCTTTGGAGGGAGCAAGATCGCGGGCCGTACTGCCATCCGGCGGGAGTCCTGCAGCCTCGTCAGACTCACGATGGGGAAGCCGAGCCGCTCATGTCACGGTGAAGGCCATGTCCGCAAGACCCTGGTCCGGGGTCCGTCTTGCGGGTTCCTCCGGGGTACGGGGAGCGGCACGTGATCACGGTCTGGGGTGGAACAGGAGAGATCCATCTGTTCAGCCGTCGTCTGGCAAAGACCCGAGGTATAAGCCGATGGTGAAATCCGAGGGAGAACAGCGGAAGTCCGACGGGGTCGTAGTACCGCTGATCGCCGGGAGGAACGCGGCAGGAGGGAAGGGCCCCGACTTTGATCACGCTCGCGGCGGAGGTAAGCGCAAGGGCATGACCGGGACCGCCCGGTCCAACTACCCCGACCGGACACTTCCGGTCGATAACGTGCGACGACTTCAACGCAAGCTATGGGCTGCGGCCAAGCAGTCTGAGGAGCGGCGTTTCCACGCCCTGTTCGATCGGGTCTACCGGGGTGACGTCCTGGCGGAGGCGTGGAGGCGAGTCCGGGCCAATCGGGGTGCTGCCGGGGTTGACCGGCAGTCCTTGGAACAGGTGCAGGGGTACGGGGTCGAGCGGTTGCTCGGCGAGATCGCCCGTGACCTGCGTGAGGGTAGGTATCGCCCCGCGCCGGCCAGGCGTGTGGAGATACCGAAGGCTGACGGCGGCAGGCGGGCGCTGGGTATTCCGACGGTCCGCGACCGGGTGGTGCAGCAGGCGGTGAAGATCGTGCTCGAACCGATCTTCGAGGCTGACTTCTGCGGCGCCTCGTTCGGGTTCCGGCCGAAACGGTCGGCGACTCAGGCGAAGGAGAAGCTCCGCACCGGGTTCATCGCGGGCGGGGTGTGGGTCGTGGAGGCTGATATCCGTGACTTCTTCGGCAGCATCGAGCACGAGCGGCTGCTCGCGATGGTGGCCGAGCGGGTGTCGGACCGGCGGGTGCTCAAGTTGATCCGTCAGTGGCTGCAGGCAGGCGTGCTGGCCGATGGGGAGTTTCAGCGCACGCTGGCTGGGACTCCGCAGGGCGGGGTCATTTCCCCGCTGCTGGCCAACATTTACCTGCACGGCTTCGATGAGCAGATGCAGGCGGCGGGTATCGGGGAGTTGGTGCGGTATGCCGACGACTTCGTGGTCCTCTGCCGCACGCAGAAGCAGGCCGAGGCCGCCCTTGGTCTGGCCGGGGAGATCCTGGCTGGGTTGGGGCTGCAGTTGCATCCGGGCAAGACGAAGATCGTTGACCTGCGGGAGGGTCGGGAAGGGTTCGACTTCCTCGGCTGCCATTTCCGCGCCCGGATGTCTGGGCGGTTGTGGGAACAGAAGCGGATCGTGCGCTACTACCTGCACCGTTGGCCCAGTCAGAGGGCGATGAAACGGCTCCGGGAGAAGGTTGAGCACCGCACCGCCCGCAGCCGTGTCGGGGTCGATGTTCGGGTCGTCATCGACGAGCTGAACCCGGTCCTGCGCGGGTGGGGCAACTACTTCGCGACCGGGAACGCCGCCGATAAATTCATTCAGATCGACCGCTACGTCGCGTGGCGGCTCAAACGCTTGCAGATCAAGAAGCGGGGCCGCAACCTACGCGCCGGACAGGCCGACCAATGGACACCCGCCTGGTTTCACGACCAGGGCCTTCACAAACTGTCAGGCACCGTCCGCTACCCGAAGGCTGCGTAACCATGTCTAGAAGATCATCGGTAAGCCGTATGCGGGAGAACCGCACGTACGGATTGAAAGGGGGATGGGGAAACAGCACCGCGCCGCGGTCGCTGCGCCCCTGACTACCAATGGCCGGCCGCGTCGATGTGACAGCGTCCGAGCCCATGGATGCGGTCGAACCTGCGGGCCATAGCCGACCGGAGCGGTCAGGCTACCGGCGATCGACGGGCTCGCCCCGCGGCGAGGCCAGGCGCCGCGAACTGCTAGATCGAGTCACCGACGACCTCGCGGCCAACGGCCTGGTCGACTTCTCGCTGCGGCGCGCGGCGAGGGCCGCCGCCACCACGCACAAGGTGCTGCTCTACCACTTCGACGGAGTCGACGACCTGCTCGTGCAGGCGATCGTCGAGTTGCGCGGAAGGCGCATCGACAAGGCGTTGGCCGTTGCCACCAGCGGACGCTCGCGCCGGTCACTGGCGGCCTGGGCGCGCGCCGTGTGGCCGATCCTCGTGGGCGAGGAGGCGCGGGTGCTCGATCAGGCCATCGGCCTGGCGATGTACGACCCCGGCCGCTACGCCGAACTCGCTCGTGAGGCGTCGCAGCAGTACCTGCCCTCGCTGCTCTCGCTGTGCCCGCAGCACTGGTCTGAGCAGCGCAAGCTCGAGGTCGCCGAGATGATTCTCGCGGCCCTGCGGGGCTTTCTCGTCGATGCGCGCACCAGCGGCGATACGGCAGGTATCGCCGCAGGGTTCGATGCGCTGGCCCGTGCACTGGAGCGGGAAGAGGCCGCTGAGTAACCGGGCCGAGATTCGTTGGACAAGGAAGTGAACCGCGTGGTTCACTTCTCTGGAGAATGAATCCCGTCCACTCGGAGGTCTCCGTGCAACGGCAGAAGGTTCGATTCATCAGCGGCGACACCGAGTGCGCCGCCTGGCACTACCCGGGAACCAACGGCGCCTGCGTGATCATGGCCGGCGGGTTCGCGGTGACCAAGGAACCGGCCACCGACCTGTTCGCGCAGCGATTCAACGACGCCGGGTTCGGCGTCCTCGCGTTCGACTACCGCCGCCTCGGCGAGAGTGGCGGCCAACCCCGCCTCGCCCTCCCGATCCGGCTGCAACTCGACGACTGGCAGGCCGCCATCGACTTCGCCCGCGCGCTGCCGGACGTCGACCCGGCCAAGGTCGCGCTCTGGGGATTCTCCGCTTCCGGTGGGCACATCTTCCGGGTTGCGGCGCGCAATCCGTCTCTGGCGGCGGCGATCGCGCAGACCCCTAATGCCGACGGCCCCGCCGCATCCCGCAACGCCGCGCGCTACCAGAAGCCGGGCGCGATGCTGCGATTCACCGGCCGGGCCGTTCTCGATGCTGTTGGCAGCCTCGTCGGGCGGCCGCCGCGACTGGTGCCTCTCGTCGGCCGGCCGGGCACCGTCGCGATGCTCACCACGCCGGACGCCCTCGCCGACGGCGACCGCGCGCTGCGTGCGGCCAACTACCCGGACTGGCAGCAGGCGGTCGCGGCCCGTTCCGCGCTGCGGCTCACCCTTTACCGGCCGGGCCGTTACGCGTCGCGGGTGCAGTGCCCGCTGCTCGTTCTCGTCTGCGAGCAGGACCAGACCGCGCTCGTCGAGCCGTCGGTGAAGGCGGCGAACCGTGCTCCCCACGCCGAGCTCGTCCGCATGCCCGGTGGGCACTACGCGCCGTTCCTGGACGGACACGAGCAGGCCGCCGAAGCGCAGTTGTCCTTCCTGCGCCGGCACGTTCTCGATCACGCACCGGCCGAACCTGCCGTTTCCGACCCGGCGATGCGCTGAGGCAGACGGCAATGCAGCAGATCGAACTGTCCGCCGGCACCATCGACTATGAAGACACCGGCGGCAGCGGCCCGGTGATCGTGCTGCTGCACGGATTGCTGATGGACTCCTCGATATGGGACGCCCCGATCGAGGCGCTGGCCGTCGATCACCGGTGCGTGGCGCCGACACTGCCGATGGGCGCGCACCGGCACGCGATGCACACCGACGCCGACCTGTCGTTACGCGGGATCGCCCGCCTGGTCGCCGAGTTCCTCGACCGTCTCGACCTGCATGACGTCACGCTCGTGGGCAATGACACCGGCGGGGCGCTCGTCCAGTTGCTCATGAGCGACGGCGCGGCCCGCGTCGGTCGGATCGTGCTCGCCTCCTGCGATGCATTCGACAACTTCCCGCCCGGGCTGACCGGCAAGACGCTCATGCTCACCGGCAAGCTCTCGCCTCGAATGTTCGGGCTGTTCATGCAACAGATGCGGCTTCGGATGGTCCGGCGGCTGCCGATCGCGTTCGGCTGGCTGACCAAGCGCGGCGACGCCGCCACCGTCCGGTGGATGAAGCCGGTGCTGATGCACAAGGAGATTCGCCGCGATGCCGTGCGGATGCTTCGAGCGGTAGCCGCTGACGCCCCTCTCCTGCTCGAGGCGGCCGAGTGCTTTCCGAGCTTCGACCGCCCCGCCCTCGTCGTGTGGGCAAGCCGGGACCGCGTCATGCCGGTCGAGCATGGGCGTCGCCTCGCCGACCTCCTTCCGCAGAGCCGGCTCGTCGAGGTGGACGACAGCTACACGCTGATCCCGCTCGACCAACCGGCGGTGTTCGCGCAGGCCGTCCAGGAATTCACTTACGCGTCCGAGCGGACCTGAAGCCGCTTCGCCCAGCTGACGCGTCAAATCGTGATGACGACCTTTCCCCGCGCGTGTCCCTCGTGCATGTACCGGATAGCCTCACGGGCCTCGCTCAGCGGGAAGGTCCGGTCGATGACCGGCGTGACCTTCCCGGCTTCGACGAGTTCCTTCAGGGCCAGCATGTCCTCGTGGTTCTCCCGGCAGATGAACGTGCCCAGGTGCTGGCTGACGAACCGCGACAGCACGAGTGCCCGCATCTGGCGATCGCTGCCGCCGAGCCACCGCCCGCCGGTCTCCCCGCCGGCGATGACGAGCGTGCCCTTCGGGGTGAGCGCATGCCGCAGCCGTGACAACGACGAGTTCCCGCCGATATCGAGGATCAGGTCGTAGGAATGCCTGCCGTCGGCGAAGTCGTCCCGCGTGTAGTCGAGGACATGGTCGGCACCCAGGGCGCGGACCATGTCGACCTTCGCCGTGCTGCACACCGCCGTGACTCCGGCCCCGAACGCCTTGGCCAGCTGCACCGCGAAGGTGCCCGCGCCGCCCGACGCCCCGATGATCAGCACCTGCTGCCCCGGCCTGAGCTTGCCGTGGTCGCGCAGGCCCTGCAGGGCGGTCAGGCCGGAGACGGCGAGCGCCGCCGCCTGTTCGAACGTGAGGTTCGCGGGCTTGGGCGCCAGCTTGCTCTCCGGAGCACGCGCGTACTGCGCGTAGGTCCCCTTGCCGATGCCGAACACCTCGTCGCCCGGCTCGAACCTGGTGACGCCCTCGCCGACCGCCTCCACGATTCCGGCCACGTCCGTTCCCGGAACGGGTGTCTTGGGCGCCCGCAACCCGTAGCCCGCGACACGGATCGGATAGGGCAGGCCCGTCATCAGATGCCAGACGCCCCGATCCACGCCCGCCGCACGAACGCGTATCAGGGCCTCGTCGCCGGCAATCTCGGGCTTGTCGATGTCGCGCAACTGCAGCACGTCCGTCGAACCGTAGGTGTCTTGGACGATCGCCTTCATGGTTCAGTGTCCTGCCGTCGGAGGCTCCCAACCTAACCCGGTTCATCAACTCCGGGCGGGAGGTGAGCTCGCCGATCTGTGGTCGACACTGCGCGGCAATCTGCGCCTGCACACCCTTGATCATCTCTGGCGAAGCCGCGACTGATGGCGGATCCAGCAGAGATGATCAAGACCCGCCGGGACGCTGGGACCGCGTCAGGTGCCGACGCGTTCGGCCAGGAAGTCCTCCCAGGTTCGGTGGCCCGCGGCCGGGTCGAGGGACAGATTCTCGCCGGCCCGGTACGCTCGGCCGACCTTGCCGGGGAGCCGGACCGGCACCAGCAGCCGGTGCTTGCCGCGTGCCCGCAGGTAGTCGCGGATGAGGTCGGCCAACGGGTACACCTTGGGTCCGGCCAGGTCCGGCACCAGGCCGGCCGGTTCGCCGAGCGTCAGTTCCACCAGCCGGGCCGCCACGTCGTCCGCAGCGACCGGCTGGAGCCGGATTGCGGACGGCGCTGGTATCACCGGCAGCTTCGCCAGCTTCTGCGCCACGGTCAGGACGAGCTCGTGGAACTGGGCGGCCCGCAGCGTCGTCCACGACAGCCCCGAGTCAGCGATGGCCTGCTCGGCGCCCAGCTTGGACCGGAAGTAGCCCAGCGGGACCCGGTCCGCCGCGATGACCGAGATGTACACCAGGTGCTTCGCTCCGGCCCGTGACGCTGCCCGCACCAAGGTCCGGGTCGTCTCGTCATCGCCCTTGGGCCCGCCCGCGCAGTGCACGATCACCTCGGCGCCTTCCACGGCGGCGTCGATTCCCTCGTTCTTCGACAGGTCGCCGGTCACGTACTCGACGCCGACGGCGGCCACGTTGTGGTGTCGGCTCAGCACCCGCACGGTGCGGCCGCTCTCTCGCAGCCGCGGCACGAGAAGCCGCCCGAGTGTGCCGGTTCCGCCGGTGACCAGAACGGGCGATGTCATGGCTGGTCCTCCTGTCTCGTCAGCCGTTGCATGATTGCGCTCCTCCAGAGGTCTGGTGTGATGCCCTCTGAGACGACATTGGCCGCGCAGCTGTGACAGGCACCCGACTGTCACAACTCAGGGACGTATCTCGTCTTGACTCGGCACACTGGACCACGAGAAGAGGAGCCGCAGATGGCGCAGAGCGATGTGGAGGACGCGGAACGCTTCGTCGCCCTGCACCCGCTGCTGTTCTCGCTGGCCTATCAGATGACGAGCAGCGTCGCCGACGCCGAAGACATCGTCTCGGAGGCCTACCTGCGGCTGCGTCGCGCGGAAGCGAACGGCACCCAGATCGCCTCGCTGAAGACCTACCTGTCCTCGGTGGTCACCCGGTTGAGCATCGACCATCTGCGCTCGGCCCGGAAGCGGCGCGAAGCCTACGTCGGAACCTGGCTGCCGGAACCGCTCGTCGAAACGGACGACCGGCCGGAGTTCGAGCGGGTCGAGTTGGCCGACACCCTGTCGATGGCCTTTCTCGTCCTGCTCGAAACGCTCACGCCGACCGAGCGGGCCGTGTTCCTTCTCCGTGAGGTGTTCGAGTTCGACTATCCGCAGATCTCGCGCATGCTCGACAAGACCGAGCCGAACTGCCGGCAGCTGCAAAGCCGCGCCCGCCAGCACATCGAGGCCGGCAAGCCCCGCTTCGACGCCGACGCGCGGCAACGCGACGAACTCGCCGCCCGCTTCTTCGCTGCCCTCGAAGTCGGCGACCTCGACCCCCTCGTCACGATGCTCGCCGCCGACGTCGTCGCCTACGGCGACGGTGGCGGCAACGGCCCGTCACTGCCCCGGCCGATCAACGGACGGGACAAGGTTCTGCGGGTGCTGGCGGCCGTGCGCGATGCGGTCCGCGACTTCGATCTGCACTTCGAGGTGGTGCCGGTCAACGGGCAGCCCGGCGCGTTGTTCCTCGACTCGGACGGACGGTTGATGAACGTCATCGGCCTGGACATCCTCGACGGCACCATCCAGGTCATCCGCACCGTCGTCAACCCCGACAAGCTGCGCCACCTCGGGCCGCTGGTCACCGCCGACCACCCACTGCGCGGGGGCGGACGCCGCGGTACATCCAGCTGAACCGGCTCGGGATCCGGAATCAGTCGCCGATCAGGCCACGTTTGTAGGCGACCGCCACGGCGGCAGCGCGGTCGCGGACGCCGAGCTTGGTGTAGATGTGCAGCAGGTGGGTCTTGATCGTGGTCTCGCTGACGAGCAGTTGCCGGGCCGCGACCTGGTTGGTGGCGCCGTCGGCGACCAGGCGCAGCACTTCGAGCTCTCGCGGGCTGAGCGTGTCGGGGCTGTTGGCGCCGACCAGGCTGATCAGCGTGCTGGCCACCGATGGAGCGAGGACGGACTGGCCGGCGTGGGCTGCGCGCACCGCGCGGATGAGCTCGTCGCGCGGCGCGTCCTTGAGCAGGTACCCGGTGGCCCCGGCATCGATCGCGGGCAGCACGTCGCGATCGGTGTCGTAGGTCGTGAGGATCAGCACGCGGGCCGGGTGTTGCAGTTCGCGCAGCCGGGTGATGGCCGCGACGCCGCCCATCGTGGGCATACGCAGGTCCATGAGGATCACGTCGACGTCGACCTGCTGCGCCACGCGGACGGCCTCGGCGCCGTCGCCGGCCTCGCCGACGACCTCGAACTCGGCGTCGCCGGAGAACAGGCTGCGCAGGCCGTCGCGCATGATCGGGTGGTCGTCGACGATAAGCAGCTTGATCGGCGTCACGACTTGGCTCCGAGCGGCACGGCGGCGTTGAGCGTGGTGCCGTAATCGGGCGTGGATTCGATGGTCAGTGTTCCGCCGATGCGCGCCAGCCTCTGCCGCATGCCGACCAGACCGTACCCGTCGGTATGGTCTGCCGGATCGAACCCGTCGCCGTTGTCGGCGACGTCGAGCAGCAAGGTGTCGTCGAGGTAGGTCAGCGTGAGTCGAACCTTCGACGCCTTGGCGTGCTTGGCGACGTTCGACAGCGCCTCTTGCGCGACGCGGTACAGGGCGGCCTCGGTGTCGGCACCGGCCCGGATCTGGGTGCCGGTCGTGTGGCGCTCGGCCGTGATCGTCGACTGTTGCGACCAGGTTTGGACGAGGGCGTCGATCGCGTCCGGCAGGCTCGTGCCCTCGAGCTGCTCGGGACGAAGTGCCTGTACCGACCGGCGCGCTTCAGTGAGGCTTGCGCGGGCCAGTGTTCGTGCGAGCTCGAGGTGGCGTGAGAGTTGGTCCGGATCGCGGCGGACGTGCTCGGCCGCGCCGAGCTGGGCGATGATCCCGGTCAGGCCTTGAGCCAGCGTGTCGTGGATCTCGCCGGCGAGGCGTTGGCGTTCGTCGACGACGCCGGCTTCGCGGGCCTGGATGAGCAGCTGCGCATGCAGGCCCGCGTTCTCTGCCATCGACGCCTCGAGCCGGCGATTCGCCTCGGCCAGTTGGTCGATCATCCGTCCCCGCTCCTGGTTCTGTTCCACGGCCCGGTTGGTGATGCTGGCGGAGTTGAGCACCAGCGCCAGCAGGACGACGGCGACCAGCAGGTAGGTCAGGTTATGACCGGCGTGTCCCGACGGGTAGCCGCCGGACATCGCCGCCGACACCACCAAAGCCGTCGCCGCGAAGCCGGCCGTTCGCCATCGAGCCCCCAGCGGGTAGGCGAACAGGAAGCCGGTGTAGGCAAACACGCCGTACCAGGGGCTGATCCAGACCAGGACGCCGGCTAGTACCGTCAGCATCGCGAACGTCGCGAGCCGCCATCTCGTGGATGTGTCCGGGCGCAGGCGTGTGCTGACAGCTACCGCCCAGACGGCCGCCGCACCGGCCACGATTAGGCCGTCGAAGCGAAGCCGGGTTTGGGAGTGGCTGGTATCGGCGAGCGCTGCTGCCGTGGACACGACCAGCAGCGGTAGCGGCAGCAGGCGCCGCATGCGGTCCATGCGCGCTTGCCACGGGTCCTCGACGAGCGTGTCGCTCACCTTGACGATGGTGTCACCCGCATCCGAACACGGCACTGGCGCACCGGGTCAGCCGGCCCGCTCGGCTCCGAACAACGCTCGTAGGTGCTTGCCGTTTGCGGCCCGGGCGACCGCGATCATGACGAGCCCGCAGACGCCCTGCTCGATCTTCATCCACAACGGGAAGGTGCCAGGAAGCGCGATGATGCATGCGATGGCCACCGGCGTGATGATCGAGATGATCCGCAGCCGGCGATAGGCCCCGCGCGAACCTGCGGCAGCGCGTGCGGTGAAGATGAGCAGCAACACGGCGGTGATGACGACGATGATTGCCCGCGTCCATACCGCCGAGTTGACATCCGCCGAGTCGTTGCGCAGCAGCACGATCGCCACGAGTGCGAGCACGCTGATGCCGAGGTAGCCGAATATGAGGCGCCGGATGTTGCCGAATGCCTCCAGCGTGTGCGGGTGGTTCAGGCTGTCGTGCGAGATTGCCTGGGAGCGGTTCAGGGTGTTCATGGTGGTCCCTCTCATCGCGTGCGGGCTTCGTCGAGTTCAGCTGATTCGAGTGTTCGCGTGTGCGCGCCGCGGCGAATCGTCTGTCGAGGCCGGCTTGGGCGGCGCTTCGGTCAATGACCGCATCCACCGATCGGTGGATGCCGGAACCACTTGCATGCAGCATTGCTCGGAGCCGCGCAGCGGATCGCCGCCGCCTCGCGGCGCATTGCTAGCTGCTTGCGCGTAAGGCTGGGGCGTTGTGTCGGTGCGCCGTCGTAGCCTTCGCCCATGACGTCGCCGCTTGATGGTTTGCCGAAGATCGGCGCGCCGGCCACCCGGGCATTGACCAGTGCCGGTTACACAACGTTGCGCCGGCTTGCCGATGTCCCTCGTGCCGAACTCGCCAAGCTGCACGGCATGGGGCCGAAGGCTCTCGGGATCATCGAGGCTGCGCTCGAGGCGCACGGTCTCGGCCTGCGTTGAGTCTCAGCGGCTCACGACGGGTCGACGATGAGCGCGCGCTCCCAGTTCTGGGTGTCGGCGTATTCGCGCATGTCGACGATCTTTCCGTCGCGGACCGTGAAGACGCCGACGTTCTTCTGGTTGTACGGCCGGCCGGTCTTGCCGGTGGCCCAGGAGTCCCACTCGACGAGCACCTGCTCGCCCTCGCCGAAGACGTTGGCGACCCGCACGCCGATCTCCCGGTCCGGGTCGAGGTGTGCGAAGGCGGTCGCCAGGAAGCCGTTGATCACCCGCTCGCGGCCCTGCCAGGTACCGGAGATCGGCAGATCGCCGCCGTACCAGCAGGTGCCGTCCTCGGCCCAGGATTCCCAGATCACGGCTTCGTCGCCTGCTGCCAGCGCGTCGAAATAGCGCTGGACGACGTGCCTGGGTTCGGTGCTGGTCATGGCCTGTTCCTCTGCTCCGGTCGGCTTCGAGCGGCGGTTTCCGCCTCATCGCGAGTCAAGCCAAGACCGGGGCACCCAACAAGGCGCGGTCGGAACACGCAGCCATCACGATCAGCGATCGATGCGTCGCGGATTCGGCCGACAACGTGATCAACTCGGTGGAGGAGGGCCCGTGCCGTTCGGAGGGCTGGGCCGGCGATTCGGTTGGTTGTGGGCCGCCTACGCGGTCAGCACCTATGGAACGTGGCTGGGGTTTGGCGCCTTCTCGTTCATCGCGATCAGGGTGCTGCACGCCGGCACCGCTGAGGTAGCCGCGCTATCGGCATCCGGACTGGCCGTCGGCGCGCTCGTGGCACTGCCGCTCGGGCCGTGGGTCGAGTTCCGGCGCAAGCGACCGGTGATGATCTCGATGGACCTGATCCGATTCGGGGCACAGGCCTCGATCCCGATCGCCTACGCCCTGGGCGTGCTGAGCATCGGCCAGTTGATCTGCGTCTCGGTCGTCGTTTCGGCCGCCAACATCGCGTTCACCGCCGCCGGCGGCGCGTTCCTCAAGGCGCTCGTCGACCCGGCGGATCTGCTGGTGGCCAACTCCAGGTTCGAGTCCACGACCTGGTCGGCCACGGTCATCGGCCCCGCGCTCGGCGGAGCCGCGATCGGATTGCTCGGCCCGGTCGTAACCGTCGCCGCCGACGCGGTCAGCTATCTGCTGTCGGCCCTGGGCATCACCGCGATCGGCGGCGGGGAACCGACACCGACGACCCCACCCTCCCGCCTGACGCTCGCTGGTCTGGCCGAGGGCTGGCGCTACATTCTGCGACACCGGCAGCTCCGGCTGTTGTTCCTCAACTCAATGGCGGTCAACGGGCTGATCATGGCCGGCGAAGCACCGCTGGCGGTCCTCATGCTCGGCCGGCTCGGTTTTCAACCGTGGCAGTACGGGCTCGCCTTCGCCGTCCCGTGCGTCGGAGGCCTGATCGGTTCCCGGCTCGCCCGACCTCTCGCCGCCCGCTACGGCAGTGCCACAATCCTTCGCGTGTTCGGGCGCTTGCGGGCCTGCTGGCCCCTCGGCCTCGTGCTGGTCCGTCCCGGCCTGCCTGGCCTGCTCATCGTGATGGCCACCGAGCTGGTCCTGATCATCTGCTGCAGCATCTTCAACCCGGTCCTGGCCACCTACCGGCTTCAGGCCGCCGATAACGACCGCGTCTCCCGCGTCCTGGCCGCGTGGTCGGTGAGCAGCACCGCGAGCCGGGCCGCCGTCATCGCACTGTGGGGACTCCTCGCCACGGTGACGAGCCCGCGCTGGGCGCTCGCCGCAGCCGGCCTACTCCTGCTCGCTACGCCGCTCCTGCTGCCCCGCGCGGCGGCCACCGACGCAGCCCGGGTGAGAACGGCAACAACCGCTCGAAGTTAGTAGTTACTACCCACTAACTTGACGGCCATGCCGTCGACCCGAATGACCGGTCAGCAGCGCCGTGAGCAGGTGATGTCCGTGGCCGAGCTCGAGTTCGCCGCCGCGGGCCTCCCCGGTGCGTCGACGGAGACAATCGCCCACCGGGCCGGCATAACCCAGGCCTACGTGTTCCGGTTGTTCGGCACCAAGAAGCAGCTGTTCGTGGCCTGCGTGGACGCCGCGTTCGAGCGGATGACGCTGGCGCTCATGGCCGCCGCCGGCGGTGCGAGCGGCATCGAGGCGCTCGCCGCAATGGGTCGCGAATACAACGCGATGCTGGCCGACCGCACCACGCTGCTGCTGCAGCTGCAAGGCTTCGCGGCAGCGGCGGCCGGCGAGGTCGAGGTACGCGACGCCGTGCGGGCCAGCTTCGGCCGGCTGTGGCAGGCGGTCGCCGACACCGCCGGCCTCGACCCGGTTACCGTAAAGACGTTCCTGGCCTTCGGGATGCTGCTCAACACCAGCGCCGCGCTCGAGCTGCGCGAGGTCGACGACAAGTGGGCCCGGCAGGCGCGCACGCGCATCCAGGCCGGCCTGTTCACTCACATCACCCGCGAGACCAACCGATGAGCACCGCCTCCAGGTCGAACGCTGCCTGCCCGGCGGCGACCGATACTGCCGCAAGGGCAGCGCCGCGGTTCCTCGTCGCCGTGATCGTCTTTATCGGCCTGGTCGTCGCGGTGGGCGGCAGCCTCGGCGCACCGTTGATCACCGCGGTGGCCGAGCACTACGACGTCTCGCTGGCCGCCGCGCAATGGACGCTGACGATCGCGCTGCTGTCCGGCGCTGTCGCCACCCCGGTGCTGGGCCGCCTTGGGTCCGGGCCCTACCGCCGCACGGTCGTGTTGGGCACGCTGGCTGTCGTCGTAGCCGGCAGCGTGCTCACCGTCATCCCGCTGCCGTTCGCGGTGCTGCTCGTCGGCCGGGCCATTCAGGGTGTCGGCCTCGGGCTCATCTCACTGATGATGGCTACCGCCCGCGATCACCTACCCGAACAGCGCTCGGCCGGCACGATCGCGCTGCTGTCGGTCGCCTCCACGGCCGGCATCGGTGTCGGCTACCCCCTCGCCGGGCTGCTCACGGACCTGTCGGGTATCCGGGCCGCCTACGCCCTCGGCCTGGTCATCACCGCCGCCGCGCTGCTCGCCGCCGCCCTCGTCCTTCCGCCGGCGCCGCAACGGCCCGCCAGCCGGGTCGACCTGCGCGGCGCAGCGCTCCTCGCCGTCGCGCTGCTCGCCCTGCTCGTCGTGATCAGCCAAGTCGATCTGTGGCGCCACCACACCGGCGTCGCTGCTGTCGTCCTCGCCACGGCCGTGCTGCTCCTCGCCTTGTGGACCGTCCTCGAGACTCGCGTCGAGAAGCCACTGGTTGACATCCGGCTACTGCGCCACCCGGCCGTCGCGGCCGCCAACCTGGTGATGTTCACCGGCGGCATCGGCATGTATCTACTGTTCAGCCTGATCACCCGCTACGTCCAAACCCCCGCCGCGGCCGGATACGGCTTCGGGCTTGACACCTTCCAAGCCGGCCTCGTGCTCATCCCGTTCTCAGTACTCGGCTTCGCTGCCGGCAAGCTGATGCCCCGCCTACGCGACCGGCACAGCTCCCGCACGCTGCTGGCGGTCAGCACCGCCGTCGTGCTCGCCGCGTCGATCCTGTTCGCGCTGGCCCGCGCCCGTCTGGCCGAGCCGGTGATCGCCATGAGCATCCTCGGCATCGGCGTCGGGGCGTTCTCGGCGGCCATGCCCGCCGTCATCCTCGCCGCCACGCCGAAGGCCGAGACCGCCAGCGCCATGAGCGTCAACCAGGTCGTGCGCAGCGTCGGCTTCTCCATCGGCAGCGCCCTGGGCGGACTCATCCTCGCCAGCTACACCACCGACGTCTTCCCACACGAATCCGGTTACACCACCGCGGCCTGGACCGGCGCCGCCACAACGGCCGCCAACCTGCTCGTCATCGCCGCCACCCGGCCAGCATCGAACCCGGCGCCCGGCAACGATGGCCTGCCGCGCAAGTCGGCTGACCACCGCTGATGAAGCTCCCGGCGCGTGGGCCTGATTCTCGCGTTCTCGAGATAGCTCTCGCGCAGCGCCCTATTCGGGCATGTCACTGAAGCGGCTGTAGTGGCCCTGGAACGAGACGGCCACCGTGGCCGTCGGGCCGTTACGGTGCTTGGCGATGATCAGGTCGGCCTCGCCGGCACGGGGCGATTCGCGTTCGTACATGTCTTCGCGGTGCACGAGCAGCACGACATCCGAGTCCTGCTCGATCGAGCCGGACTCGCGCAGGTCGGACAGCATCGGCTTCTTGTCGGTGCGCTGCTCGGGGCCACGGTTGAGCTGCGAGAGCGCGATGACCGGCACGTTCAGTTCCTTGGCCAGCAGCTTGATCGCACGAGAGAACTCGCTGACCTCCTGCTGGCGCGACTCGACCCGCTTGCCGCTGGTCATCAGCTGCAGGTAGTCGATGACGACAAGTTGCAGGTCGTGGCGCTGGCGCAGCCGGCGCGCCTTGGCCCGGATCTCCATCATGGTGAGGTTCGGCGAATCGTCGATGAACAGCGGCGCCTCGGCCAGCTCACCGGATCGGCGGGCCAGCCGCGACCAGTCCTGGTCGCTCATGTGCCCCGACCGCATGCTGCGCAGCGGCACCAGCGCCTCGGCCGAGAACAGCCGCATCATGATCTCGAGCTTGCCCATCTCGAGTGAGAACACCACGGTCGGCCGATGGTGCTTGATCGCGGCCGACCGGGCAAAGTCCAGCGCCAGCGTCGAATTGTGCGTGGGCACCATCGCATGCCCGGCCAGGTACATGTGCTCGGCGTTGTCGACCTGGACGCAACGCACCGGCACGGACCGCACCGGCCGCACCGCGACGATCTGCCGGCTGTGCGCCTTGCGCAGGGTCGATGACGGAAGCCGGTGCGCGCTGCGGCTCAACCGAAACACCTGATCGCCAGGAGTGAACGCGATCGTGTAACCAACCTGCGGCTTTGGCTTTAGACGCAGCGTCGGACGGTAACCGAGGCTCGCCAACAGCTCGCGCAGATCGTCGGTGAGCCGTTTGCTGGTGACCGAGAAGGTGACGTTGCCCGACGGGGTCACGACCGCACCTGCGTCGAGGACGCCCGCGAGCAAGGCGCGACGCTGGGCCTCGCTCGCCCGCAGATATTGCATCGGGATGTGCTTGTGGGCCGACACGCCAAGCGCCTTCAGTTGCGCCTTCAACGCGACTTGCTCGCCGTGGACGCCCGCGCGGCCGAGGCAGGCGCCGAGCACGTACGGAGGCAGCGGCAGCGCCCTGCGGGGCAACGCGAGCGGCGACGTGCACGCGACCCGGTGATTGGTGACCGTGCCACACCGCAGCGTCCGGGCGATCTGCTCGGTCGTGACGATCGAGTCGAGCGAGGACCGGCGCCCGCCCGCGTGGCTGAGCACCGAAGCCCGGGCCGACGTACGCCACTGATGTTCGGCATCGGCGACGATCACGGTGCCGTCGGAGAACTCGACCTCGAAGCAAGGGCGCCCGCGCATGATTTCGGTGGCGGCGACCACCCGCGTCGGATGACCGTCCGGGCCGAGCAAGGCGTCGCCAACCCGTACCTCCCCCATCGTCGTCCAGCCGCCTGGGGTTGGCAGCGGGGTGTCGAGGGCGAGCGCCTTGCCCGAGCCCGGGCGCCCGGCGACGGTCACCATCTGGCCGGGATGCAGGCCGTTGGTGATCTCGTCGAGCCGTGCAAAACCGGTGGGGATACCGGTGCCTACTCCGCCGGAATCGGCGATCCGCTCGATTTCAGTGAGCGTGCCGGTGAGCAGGGCTTCGATGTGGACGTAGTCCTCGCTGGTGCGTCGCTCGGTGACGTCGTAGATCTCGGCCTGCGCGCGATCGACCACGTCGTCGACGCTGCCGGTGATGCCCGTCGAACCGGTGGCGGTGTCATAGCCCATCTGCACGATGCGAGTGCCAGCCGTGACCAGCCGGCGCAGCACGGCTTTCTCGGCGACGATCTGCGCGTAGTAGCCGGCGTTGGCCGCGGTGGGCACCGTCGAGATCAGCGTGTGCAGGTACGGCGCACCACCCACTCGGGCGAGCTGCCCGGCTCGGGTCAACTCGGCCGAGACGGTGACTGCGTCGGCCGGCTCGCCCCGCGCGTACAGGTCGAGGATCGCGTCGTAGATGAGTTGATGGGCCGGGCGGTAGAAGTCGCTCGGACGTAGCACCTCGACAACGTCGGCGATCGCGTCCTTGCTGAGCAGCATGCCGCCCAGCGCAGACTGCTCGGCCGCCACGTCTTGCGGCGGTGTGCGGTCGTATGCGGCGTCTGAAGCGCCCGCAGCGCGCGCGTCGACAGCCTGCGTCACCTGTTTGTTCCCCCCTGTTACCACCGGAATCCCGCGCACATCTACACAGGATCCGGCCCCGCACTGACATTTTCTGGCAGCACGAGCCGGTCATTGAGGGCGTTCGCTGCTGCGGGGCTCACGCTAGGGGGCAGCGGGCACGGTCATCAATTCGATCTGTGTACACACTTGTGGATAACCCTGTGCGTAGCTTGTAGATCATCGGTGGACGACGCTGTGACTTTCTCTCGCCCCGCCAGCATGCCCCCCGGGTTCGTTGCCCTGCATCGACCGGGAGCTGTGGACGAAAAGTTCTTTGAGCCGCCCGGCGTGTCGCGTCCGCCGTGCGGTTTGCGGGCAGGTGCGCACCGCGATTGCATGGCTACGCGGCCGGCGACATCCGCCGGGGCGCGGCCCGTCCACATGGGCAAGTCGGATAGGGGCGAACATCGCGTCGCCACAAGATCAACGTGAGATCGCGACCCCGGAATGCGCTTATGTCGTGCCAAGAACGCAGGAGTCCCCCGGCTAGGCGCGCCGGGGGACTCTTGCGACAGTTCTCAGACTGCGGTGACCGTAACCGGGACGGTGGCGACGACATCAGGGTGCAGGTCGACGGTGACCGTGTGCGAGCCCACGGTCTTGATGTGGCCCGGCAGTTGGATGCGCTTGCGGTCGATCAGCGGGCCGCCCGCCTGCTTGACCGCCGTCGCGACATCGTTCGCGGTGACCGAGCCGAACAGCTTGCCGCCTTCGCCGGCTCGGGCACCGAGTCGGACGTTGAGCTTCTCAAGTTCGGCCTTGATCTCGCGTGCATGGCCGAGGTCGCGGATCTCGCGCGCGTCGCGTGCTCGCCTGATCTGCGCGATCTGACGCTCGGCGCCCTTCGTCCAGGTGATCGCCGCGCCACGCGGTACGAGGAAGTTTCGCCCGTACCCATCGGCAACTTCGACGATGTCGCCGGCGAGGCCCAGGCCGGCAACCTCTCTGGTAAGGATCAGCTTCATGGCGCGTCCCCTTATCGTGCCGTCGAGGTGTATGGCAGCAACGCCATCTCGCGTGCGTTCTTGATCGCCTTGGCGATCTCGCGCTGCTGCTGCGAGCTGACGCCGGTTACGCGCCGCGCGCGGATCTTGCCGCGATCGGAGATGAACTTGCGCAACAGCGCGGTGTCCTTGTAATCGATGTAGTCGATCTTCGCCGCGGTAAGGGGATTCTGCTTCTTCTTCGGCTTGCGGATCGGTGGTTTCGCCATCGTGATGCTCCGTCTGTATTCGAGAATCTGCTGATTTAGAAGGGGGGTTCGTCGGTGCTGCCAGCGACCGGCGCCGAACCCCAGGGGTCGTCAGCCGGCGCGCCGCCACCCGAGCCAGAGCCAGAGCCGCTGGCGCCGAATCCACCACCGGTGGACGATCCGCGCTGTGTGCGGTTGACCTTTGCGGTGGCGTAGCGCAACGACGGGCCGATCTCGTCGACGTCGAGTTCGATGACAGTGCGCTTCTCACCCTCACGGGTTTCGAATGAGCGCTGCTTGAGTCGCCCGCTCGCGACGACGCGCATACCGCGCTGCAGCGATTCGGCGACGTTCTCGGCGGCCTGACGCCAGATGGAGCAGCGCAGGAACAGCGCCTCGCCGTCCTTCCATTCATTGCTGTTGCGGTCGAACGTGCGCGGGGTCGACGCGATCGTGAAGCTCGCGACGGCGGCGCCCGACGGGGTGAAGCGAAGTTCGGGGTCGGCGGTCAGGTTGCCGACCACGGTGATGACGGTTTCGCCAGCCATTGCGCTCCCTACCGTGCGTCCGGGCGCAGGACCTTGGTCCGCAACACCGACTCGTTGAGGTTCAGCTGACGGTCGAGTTCGAGGACGCTCGCGGGCTCGGCCTGCAGATCGATCACCGCGTAGATGCCGTCGGTGTTCTTGTTGATCTCGAAGGCGAGGCGGCGCTTGCCCCAGATGTCGACCTTCTCGACGGTGCCGCCATCCTTCTTGACCACGCTCAGGAACGCGTCAAGCGATGGAGCGATTGTGCGCTCCTCGAGATTCGGGTCGAGGATGACCATGACTTCGTAATGGCGCATGACAGTGCCATTCCTCCTGTGGGCTCGGTCGGCCGCGGACGGTCCGCGGCAGGAGGGCGCTCCAACGTGGGAGCAACAAACCGTGTCAGGGTACCTGCCGGGCAAAGGAAAGCCGAAATCGGTGCCCGAAATGACGAACGGCCCGCCATAGCTCCTGTCCGGAGCCATGGCGGGCCGCTGATACGAAGCGTCAGTGCACGTTGCGACGCAGCAGGTAGAGCCGGGAGTAGGTGGCGGTGACCAGCGACAGCGCGATGATCGCCAGGATCGCGAGCACTACAGGCATCTGGGCCACCGGAGCCTTGTTCGAGGCGAGGTTGATCGGTTGCCCGCTGCGGGTCGGCGCCGGCACGCCGAACGGCGGATTCTCACCGGCGGCGTAGGCCGGACCGTTGGTGGCGCTGGTCTGGCCCGCACCGCTCGGGTGGCCGCCGATCTGGCCGAGCACCGAGCTGTTCGCCCGGCCGGCCGACGGGTGGGCGCCCTCGTCGCAGCAGCCATAGCCCTTCGGAACGGTCTTGTCCTCGACCGACTGGCCCGGTGGGTTGTAGTTGACGCCTCCGCTGGACGGCGCCTGTGAACCGGATGATGTAGGCGTCGGGGTGGGCGCGCCGCCCGGAGGGTTCGAGCTGTGCCCGCCGCCTTGAACCGTTCCGCCGGGCAGGCTGGCGCCGGGCAGTTGCCCGACAACCGGGACGCTCGGCTGCACGCCGACGCCGGGAAGCTGCACGCCGATGCCACCGGCCGGCGGGTTGGCCGCCACCACGATCTGGCCGACCCACTGGTTGGAGGCGTTGAGCGCGATGCCTGCCTGCTTGAGCTGGTTGCCGTCGAGGTTGAGCGTGTTCAGGCTGCAGGTGCCGAGCAGCGGTACGACGGTCACCGAGTAGGCCGACCAGGTCATGTTGTACGTGCCGCTACTCGGGAACGTGACCTTCAGGTCGCTCGCGCCGCCGCATGGACCAAGCTTCACGTCGCGCTTGCCGCCGGGGAAACTGGCCGGCAGGTGGACGACGACCTGGTAACCGACCACCTGGCCGAGCAGGCCGCCGAGCAGATCGCCAAGCGGGATGCCGAGGGCATTGAGCCCTTGGGTCGACACACCGGCTGGCGCGGCCTTGAAGTCGACCGCATCACCGGGGTGAATGCCGACCACGCTGCCGCCGGTGGGCGACTTGGTGGTGACGACGCCTGAAAGCGCAAGCTGGGCAGGCACAGTCGTGGCCGCTCCCGCAGGGCCGGCAACAATGACGGCAGTGACGGCCACGCCGAGCCCGACGGCTGCTGCCAGCCATCGAGTTCCACGCGGCGGACGTCCGATGCGCATTACAGCACTCCCAGGGGGTGAATCGCTGACGCTCAGTCAACGAGCGCCTCGAGTAAGGGGTTACGTTCTGTTCACTAGCCACGTACGTGAGTCACAGTATGTCCGACCTGTGCAGATGTCACTACGTTGGGGTAGCGCGGCGTGCGTGTCGGGTTCAGCCCTGCTATCCGCCGCTGATTCGCCGCTGATTCACAGCGTCGACCCGAAGCGGCGCTGTCGGAGCGGCGTCGTAGCCTCGGACCCATGCCGAACATCGGGGCCCACGTCGATTCTGCCGACCCATTGCCAGCCGCCGCCGAGGTCGGGGCAGAGGCGGCGCAGTTCTTCCTCGCCGACCCGCAGGGCTGGAAGGCGCCGGTAGAGCACGAGCACGCGGCGGCCATCAAGGCCAGCGATCTCACGATATATATCCATGCGCCGTACGTCCTCAACGTCGCGACCTTGAACAACCGCATCCGCATTCCCAGCCGCAAACTGCTCGGCCAGCACGCTGCTGCCGCGGCGGCGATCGGAGCCAAGGCGCTCATCGTCCACGGCGGGCATCTCAATGCCGCTGACGATCCCGCCACCGGTTGCGACAACTGGCGCAAGACGTTCGCTCGCGCGCGTGACGACGGCGGCTTCGGGCTGCCGGTCCTCATCGAGAACACCGCTGGCGGCAACAACGCCATGGCGCGGCGATTCGACAGCCTGGCCCGGTTGTGGGACGCGATCGGCGAATTCGACCCCGGCTTCGTCCTCGACACCTGCCATGCGCACGCCGGCGGTGAGGAACTCGAGGGAATCGTCGACCGCGTCCGGGCCATCACCGGGCGCGTCGACCTGGTGCACGCCAACAACAGCCGCGATGCTTTCGACTCCGGCGCCGACCGGCACGCCAACCTGACCAGCGGCCAGATCGAGCCCGAAGCGATTGCCGCCATCGCCCGCGCGGCCGGCTGCGACGTCATCGTCGAGACCCCACGCGAAGGTCAGGCCGACGACATCGAATTCCTGCGCAAGGCGCTGGTACGACAGCCGTAGGTCATTACAGTCCGCCGCTGCGCGGGCGTCGGCGCTGGCACCCCATTGATCATCTCTGTCGAAGCCGCGAGCAATGGCAGATACAGCAGAGACGATCAAGACCCGATGGGAAGTCTCGCAGCTCCGCACCCGTGCCAGGTCGCGAGCTACGGCTGTAGGGCCTGTCCCGTGGATCTTCAGCCTGCTGCGCGACGCCCAGGGAGGCGCCTCGCTGCGTTGTCGTCGTCGGCCATAGCGCTGCTATGGCCCTCCTCCTCCGCCTTGCGATGCACCTCCCTGGCCGCCGCTCGCGACGGCCAAGATCCACGGGACAGGCCCTAGTACTCAGCTAGCTGGTTGAGTCTGGCGCGTCGGCGTCGGCATCCTCGTCGGCGTCCCCGTCCGGACCGGCCGCACCGGCCAGATCGACCGGACCGGCCGCACCGGCGTAGGCCATGCGCCGCTCGATCCGTCGCGCGTGCCAGACGTCGGGCGCGTTGTCGTAGACACCACCGGCCGGGTCGTCCAGGCCGCTCGCGCGCACCACGTCGAGATGCGGCTGCCACATCTCGCGGATGACCAGCCCGGCGAGCACGAACAGGAACCCGTCCCGGACGACCAGTACCAGCATCAGCCAGCCGTAGTCGGTGGCGTGGCTGGAGTCGTTGAAGCCGAGCAGCCAGAAGAGCGTGACCACCCACACGACGATCTCGCTGAACTGCCACAGCAGCGTGATCCGCCAGCGCGGGCGCGCCAGGGCGATCAGCGGCACGAGCCACAGCGAGTACTGCGGGCTCCAAACCTTCGTCGTCAGTAGGAACGCGAGAACCGCCAGGAACGCCAGCTGTCCCAGGCGCGGACGTACCGGCGCCATCAGTCCCAACGCCGCCACGGCGGCCATGGCCGCGATGAGCGCGAGAGCGACGGCGAGGCCCGGCGGCGACCAGCCCGGCGGGTAGCCGTTGCCGACGCCGGTCGTGATCAGGTAGTGGATCATGAACCAGACGGTGCTGGCCTCGGTGTCGCGCGTCTCGCTGAACGAGTAGAACTCGCGCCAGCCGCTGTAATAGCCAGCTGCGATCGGCAGATTCACCGCCAGCCAGGTCGCTGCGGTAGCGAGCACGCACCACGCGGCGGGTCGATAACGAGCCGTCCGTATCGCCAATACCGCGATGGGCACGAGCAGGAAGACCGGGTAGAGCTTGGCCGCGGTGCCCAATCCGAGCAGGACGCCTGCGGCCACCGGTTTCTGTTTGGCCCATGCCCAGAGGGCCCCGCTGGCGAAGGCCATCGCGAGCAGGTCCCAGTTCGAATAGGCGTGAAAGATCAGCAACGGGCTCAGCGCGAAGATCGCTGCGTCGTACGGTCGCGAGCCTGCGGCTCCCACGGTTCCGGCGACGGTCAGCAGCCCGCAGCCGGCCAGCAGCAGACTCGTGAGCATCGCGAAGAGGAGGCCCTCGTTCTGCGAGCCGAACAGTGCGTGCGCCGCGTGCGTCAGGCCCGACGTCATCCACATGAATCCGCCGGTGAGCAACGGGTATTCGACCGCGTTGTCGCGGTAGGGCACCGCGCCTGCGTCGAGTCGTTCAGCACCCCAGAGCGGGATCACGTCGGAGTAGCACGCATGCGTGTACTGCTTGTTCGCCGTCCAGTTGCCGTCGGCGCAGGGCGCTTTCTCGCCGTAGGCGAGCAGCAGGGTGAACGACGTGAGCAGGAGCAGGACGCGTAGCGGGGTCCACCACGAACCAGCCGTGGCGTAGCGCCCCCAGGGGCCGCCGATGACGCGGCTGGCCCGCCAGACCGTCGGGTCGCTGCGGCTAGGTGTCGCGTCGGCGGGGGGACTCGCCGGGGCCGCGTGCGTCACGCGCAGCATCCTTCCACGCGACGATCAGGACCGCGGTTCGGTCGCCCGCCCACCTGGGGGGAATTGCCGGGCAGCGACCACGAGAGAAGTGGTGGCGACCCTACCCAGCCGGCGTCGTGCTGGGCGGTCCGGGAGAGATGCGCGTCGGCGGCGGATGCGAGGACTTGGACGTCGACGTGGGTGGCGGACTCGAGGTGGGCGGGGTGGTCGTCGGAGGGGTCGTCGACGGCGTCGGCGTGCTGGTCGGCGGAGTGGTGGTCGGCGTGGGCGACGGCGTGACGGTGGTGGGCGTGGGGGTGGGCGATGCGGAGAGGTTCTGCCCCTCGGTGATCTGCTGCGTGCTCGGCAGCGACAAGACGGGCTTGCCGGACAGGTATGAGTCCATGAACAGTTTCCACGCCTTGCCCGGCAGGTCACGCCCGTACTCCATGCCGCCGGACGCGCTGTAGATCGCATGCGTGGAGTCGCCGCTGCCCACCCAGACCGCGGTGCTCACCTGCGGGGTGAAGCCCACCATCCAGGCGTCGCTGTTCTTGCCGATGTTCGGCCCACTCCCGATTCCCTCGGTGCCCGTCTTGGCTGCCGACGGGCGGTCGGCGAGCCCAACGTCCGAGAATCCCGCGATCGGCTCCAGGGTGAGGGTGACGTCGTTGGCGACCTTCGGGTCGAACGCCCGGTGGCTCGAGCCGTGGTGCTCGTACAGGACGTGGCCCGTCGAATCGGTCACCTTCTGCACAAGGTATCCGTTGTGCTCGACGCCGCCGGTGGCGAACGTCGAGAAGCCGACGGCCTGGTCGATCGGGCGCACCGGGTAGTCGCCGATCCCGATGCCGAATCCGGTCTTGCCGTTCGCGCCCTGCAGCGTGGGCGTGCCGTCCGCGCGGGTTGCCGGGATGCCGGCCGAGTGCGCGACGGCCGCCACGCTGCCCGGCCCGATGTCGCTGGCCAGTCCGTCGAATGCGGTGTTCAGCGACACCTTCATCGCAAACGCGAGCGTGACGTGCCCGCTGTACTGGACATCGCTCGGGTCATTGCTGATCGGCGTGCCGTCGATGATCCGGGTCTGACTGCCGTCGACCACCGAGTTGATCGCGTACGCCGGCTTCTTGCCCTGCAGATTGCGGATCAGGGCCGTGGCCAGTGTGTATGGCTTGAACGACGAGCCAGGTGGGCGCCAACCCTGGCCGGCGTAGTCGAAGTAGTCGGGTCTGCCCGCGTAATTCTTGCCATTGGGGCCGCCGTAGTAGGCCAGCACCGCGCCGGTCTTCGGATCGACGGCCACGAGTGCGTTCTTCATGTTGCGCTGCTGCTTGGTGAGATCGCCGAACGTCTGCCTGATCGCGGCGAGCGCGTCGGCCTGCGCAGTGCGGTCGATGGTGGTCGTGATGCGCAGGCCGCGGGTGTTGATCTCAGCCTCGCTGATGCCGTCGGCCTCGAGTTCGCGGGTGACCGCCGCGCCGATGAGGTCGTTCGGCCCACCGCTCTGCTGGGCATCGCTGTACGGCTTTGTCTTGGGGAACTTGGTGGCGAGTTCCTGCTCGGCGGTCAGGTGCCGGGTGCTGACGAGGCCGTCCATGACGTATTTCCAGCGGTCCTTGGACGCGGTCGGATTCGCGGCCGGGTCGTAGTAACTCGGCGCACGGAGCAGTCCGGCCAGCAGGGCGCCCTGTGCGACGTTGAGTTTGTCGACACCGCGACCGAAGTACGCCTCGGAGGCAGCCTCGATGCCATAGGTGCCCCGGCCGAAGTACACCGTGTTGAGGTACCACTCGAGGATCTGATCCTTCGAGTACTGCCGCGACAGCTTCACCGCGATCGCCAGTTCGCGCAGTTTCCGGGTGAGCGTGCGCGAGGAGTTGAGGTAGGCGTTCTTGACGTATTGCTGGGTTATGCCCGAGCCGCCCTGGGTGTCGCCACCGGTCAGGTCGTTGATCGCGGCACGCAGCGTGCCCTTGATCGAGACGCCAGGCTCGGAGTAGAAGTTACGGTCCTCGGCGGCGAGCACGGCCCACTGGACCTGCTTGGGCACCTTCGACAACGCCACCGGGATGCGGTTGGTGGTGCCGATGCGCGCCAGGGTCGAGCCGTCGGAGTACTGGACGAGCGCCACCTGCGGAACCGGCAGGTCCTCGGGCCTCGGCACATTCGACAGCGTGTAGAACAGCACCACGGCGGCGACCGTGATCACGGCAACGAACGCGAGCAGCCAGGTGAAGTCCAGGCCGATCCGTCGCCAGATGCGCTGCGCCCTCGACATGCGGGCCAGCCGCGCGCGCTTACGCCTGCGTCGCACCTGCCACCACTGCGGCAGATGCTGCTCGATGCGCCGGCGCCTACCCGGATCCAACCTTCGGGGTATGCGCGGTGGCTGAACCGCGTCAGTCACGCCGGCTCACTACTCGACGAGCAGGGCGGGGTAGGTGCCGTCATGCGGTCGCGGCTCCCGCCACGAACGACCGGATCAGGTGATTCCACCCGCAGTCCTGGCACACCTCGACGACGTAGACGTCGAACTCGGGCAGCGCCACGGCAAGTTGGGAAAGCTCGGCCCGCGACTTCGCCTGGCCGGACGAGCGGCCCAGCGAGTCGCCGTAGACGTAGTGCACGAGGCGTAGCGCAGTTTTGCGGCATACCGGGCACGCTTGCCTGGATGGCTCACCGTAGTGACGCGCGGCGAGTCGCAGATACGGGTGGGCGTCGCATACCTCGCCAAGGGACACGCGCCCGATGGCGACGTCGGTCAACCGCGCGCGGCGCTGCAGCGCGTAGTCGATGACGGCCCGGCTTCTCACGCGGTCAGGGTACGGGAAATGGCTGATATCGAGCTGATGAGAGATCAACTTCTCCCGGGGTCAGTCCAGGCCGGAGAACGCGCTGATCCTGAGGTCGAGCGGCTTTTCGCCCGGGACGCACTTCCCGGCCGTCGCTCCGGTGAGACTGACGGTGACATCGCCCGCGCCCCAGTTGACCTGGACGACGCGGGGTACCGCCGAGGAGCAGAGCGCGTTCCCGTGCACGAGCGCGGTCGCGGTGGCGCCGCCGGCCAGGCGGCCCGAGCCGCCGCTGGGCAGGCTCGCCGACGCGCTGTCAGGCACGAGCGGGGTATCCGGCCGGGCGAGCGCCGAGTCCCACCGCAAGCTGGGAACCCGCAGGACCGAGCAGGCCTGCGTGCGAGCGGTGAGCGTGAGCGTCGCATTCGTGGCGTCGGCGACGGTCAGCGTCGCCGTGACGTCCTGCGGCTGGCACAGGCTGTTCGGCGCCAGCCGCGGCTGGGACGGGGCCGGTTTCGCCTCGGCGCCCTTGGCCGACTGATCGTGCGTGGCGCCCGGAACGCGCGGACTGCTGGCCGGAGCATGTGTCCCGCCGGCACTGGCGGCGCGCTGGTTCACGTTGACGTCGGCGGACTTCTTGCTCGCGCCGTTGCCGCTGATCACCAGGGGAACCGCGACCGCCACCGCTGCGGCGGCCGCGACAGCGGGCACCAGCCAGCGCAGTCGATTGCGGCGGGAGTGGGCGGACTGCTCGGCCTGCCGCACTGCGCGAAGCACGTCGTGCGCCTGCGGCGCCTCGGTCGCCTTCGCGGCGAACGCGGCGCGCAGCTCGTCCTCGGTCCGCTTGCTCATGTGCCTGCTCCGCGCTCGTGGCGCTCCGGCACCTGGCCGGCCGTATCGGTCATCCGCCGGTTGTCCTCCTGGTGTCTCATCTCGCGTTCCTCGGGCCTGGCCGGATCAGCCGTCAGTTCGATCCGCAGCGCTGCGAGGCCCCGGAAGGCATAGCCGCGCACCGTCGTCTCGGCGCAGCCGAGGATGTCTGCGATCTGCGCGTCGGACAGGCCCTCGTAGTAACGCAGCACGAGCACCGTCCGTTGCCGTCGCGGCAGCTTGCCGACCTCGCCGAGCAGGGCCGAGCGCTCGGCGAGCGCGTCGGCGTGGTCGGGTTCACGAGCGGTCGGGTCGACCTCGGCGTATGGGACGTAACGGGCCCACTTGCGGCGCCAGGACAGGAACTCGTTGACCACCATGCGTCGCACGTACGCCTCGGGATGCTCCATCTCGGTGATCTGCGACCAGCGCCGGTGTGCACGGATCAGCACCTCCTGTACCACGTCCTCCGCGAGCCCGCGGTCGTTGGTGAGCACGACGGCGAAGCGCAGCACGGCATCGAGCCGCGTCGCCGCGAACTCCTCGAACGTCACTGGACCTCCCGTGCCTTCGGCACTCTCGGGCCAGGTTCTCAGATACAAGACGCGACCGGGACAGTGCCACGTTGTCCGGGCCACGACATTGCTTGAATCTCCTCCTGCGGACTTGTCCTACCTTGGGTGTTTGCTGGCGCGTTCTAGGTAGGACAACTTGTCGTGGGCGCGCAAGTTGACGCCCGAGAGCACGGCAACCGAATGCGGGCAGGGGCTGGCGGACGGGCCGGCAGTCGGGCAATGTGCCCAGCTATGCCCGAGCCGCTGCGCGACGATCTCGGCGCTGCGGTCGACCGGCCGGCGGCGATCGAGCGGGTCGTCTCGCTCGTTCCGTCGCTGACCGAGTCGATCGCGGCGAGCGCCCCCGGGCTGCTCGTCGGCGCGACGGACTGGTGCACGCATCCCGCTGATCTCGACGTCATCCGCGTCGGCGGTACGAAGAATCCGCATGTCCAACGGATCGTGCGGCTCGCACCCGACCTGGTGCTGGCGAACGAGGAGGAGAACCGCGCCGCCGACCTCGACGCCCTCCGCGCGGCCGGCATTGCGGTCTGGGTGACCCAGGTTCGTACCGTCGACGAGGCGATCACGTCGCTGCGGCGGATGCTGACCGTGGCCTGCGGCTTGGCGCTGCCGCGCTGGCTCGACGATGTGGTGGCGGCGTGGTCGGCGGTGGTGCCACGTCCGATCCGCACGGCAGCCGTCCCGATCTGGCGACGTCCCTGGATGGTGCTCGGTCGCGACACTTTCGCCGGAGACATGCTCGCGCGCCTGGGCGTACGCAACGCATTTGCCGAAAGCGCCGATCGCTACCCACGGGTGACGCTCGACGACATGCGGTCGGCGCAGCTGATCGTGCTGCCCGACGAGCCGTACGAGTTCAGCCCGGCCGACGGCCCGGAGTGTTTCCCGGACCAGGACGTGGCGCTGGTGAGCGGGCGCCACCTGACCTGGTACGGACCTTCGATGATTGACGCTCCGCGCGTCCTGGCCGAGCAGCTGGCGGCCACTACGGCCTGACCCGATTCCGGACTGGATGTGCCGTAGCGGGCGCATTGTCGAACGTGGTGGGATACGGGACGCTATCGGGCGGCGCGGGAGCGCCGGCATGCATCGACCGCCGCGAAAGGGCCGTCATGACCGACACAATCTCGGGTTACCGCAGCGCGGTCGACCGGTTCTTCTCCGTGAGCGAACGGGGCTCGACGGTCGTCCGCGAAGTGCGCGGTGGCCTCGTCACGTTCGTAACCATGGTCTACATCGTCGTGCTCAATCCGCTGATCATCGGCACCGTGCCGGACAAGCAAGGGCAGTTACTCGGCGGCGGGCACATACCCAACATCAGCGCGATCGCCGCGGTCACCGCACTGGTGGCGGCCGTCATGACGCTCGCGATGGGCATCGTCGGCCGCTACCCGTTCGCGCTGGCTACCGGCCTCGGGCTGAACGCGTTCGTCGCGTTCCAGGTGGCGACCAAGATGTCGTGGCCGGACGCGATGGGCCTCGTGGTGCTCGAGGGCGCGGTGATCACGATCCTCGTGCTCACCGGGTTCCGGGTCGCGGTCTTCCACGCCATCCCGGCCGAGTTGAAGAGCGCGATCGCCGCAGGCATCGGCCTGTTCATCGCGCTGATCGGGTTTGTCGACGCGGGCTTCGTGCGAGCCGGCGCCGGCACGCCCGTCGACATCGGCATCGACGGCCATCTCAACGGCTGGCCGACCTTCGTGTTCGTCTTCGGCGCCTTCGTGATCTGCGTGCTCTACGCACGAAAGGTCAAGGGAGCGATCCTCATCGGGGTCGTCGCTGCCACGGTGCTCGCCGTCATCCTCGAGGCTGCGCTCGACATCGGCCCGCAGACCGATGCGACCGGCAAGGTGGTCAACCCGGAAGGCTGGGCGCTGAACGTCCCGTCCTTCTCCGGCAAGCACTTCGGCGCTCCGGACTTCGGCCTGGTCGGGAATGTGTCGCTGTTCGGCGGCTTCTCAGCCGTCGGCGTCCTGTCCGCGTTGATCCTGGTGTTTTCCCTTGTGCTGTCGGACTTCTTCGACGTCATGGGCACCACGATCGGTCTGGCGAGCGAGGCGAACCTGCTGCGTAAGGACGGCACCCTGCCGCGCATCCAGGAAGTCCTGCTCGTCGACGGCGTGGCCGCCATGGCCGGCGGCGTAGCCAGCGCTTCGTCGGCCACGACCTACGTCGAGTCGGCGGCCGGAATCGGCGACGGTGCGCGCACGGGTCTGGCCAGCGTCATCACCGGTCTGCTGTTCGTGGTGACCATCTTCCTTTCACCACTGGCGCAATTCGTGCCGTCCGAGGCGGCAGCGCCCGCGCTCGTCGTCGTGGGCGTGCTGATGATCGCGCAGGTCCGCAACATCGACTTCAGCGATTTCACCATTGCGCTGCCTGCGTTCCTGACCATGGTGTTGATGCCGTTCACGTACTCGATCACCAACGGTGTCGGCGCGGGCTTCATCTCCTACGTCGTGTTGCGGGCCGCCATCGGCCGGGCACGCGACGTAGATCCGCTGATGTGGGCGATCTCGGCCGCGTTCGCCATCTACTTCGCCATCGAGCCGCTGCGCCACCTGTTCAACATCAGCTGAGCGCTATGGCTTGACGATACGAAAGATCGGGTGATCGGCCGGGTCGGGCAGGGCACGCAGCACGCTGCCGACGGTGGGCATCTTGCCGAACCGGTCGCCGTAGATCTCCAGCAGGGCGGCGCGATCCTCGACTGGCGCTTCGACGACGGTGATCTCCTCGACCTCGCCGCGACTGTGCAGCTGGCCGCTCTTGGCGGCACGTAGATTGCGAGCCCATTCGCTCTCGCCGCGATAGGAGACCAGGTACCGCTCACCGTCGTGTTCGAGAACCGCGAGCGGCACGGTGAACACGTGGCCGGAGCGGCGGCCGCGCACCGACAGCTTCGAGATCATCTTCTGCTGGAACAGCGGCGCGAGCGTGTTGCCGACGTGGCGCTGCATCCAGTTGGGCTTCAGATAGGGGCGCTCACTCATCCCGCGACCGTATCCCGGTCAGCGGCCTAGCGTTGGCGTATCGACCGGAGGAGACGCAGATGCATCAACGATTGAGCCTGATCACGCTGGGTGTCACCGACTTCGCCCGAGCGCGGACGTTCTACGAGAGGCTGGGTTGGCACGTCGACGGCGGGGTGGACGACGAGAACGACCAGGTCGTGTTCTTCCAGGCGGGCGGCGTCATCGTCGCGCTGTGGGACCGGGCGAAGCTGGCCGAGGACAGCGGGGTCGAGAACTCACCGGGCTGGGGCGGGGTGACGCTCGCCTACAACGTCAGCTCGCCGGACGAGGTCGACCAGGTGATCGGCGAGGCCCGCGCGGCCGGCGCCACCATCGCCCGCGCGCCGGCGAAGACGTTCTGGGGTGGCTACTCGGGTATCTTCGTCGACCCGAGTGGCCACCCCTGGGAGGTCGCGCACAACCCGGGCTGGACCGTGCATGCAGACGGCCGCACCACCGTGGCCTGAGCACCGGCCCTCCGCGTCAGAGTCTCCACCTCAAACACGTGCGGCGCGCTCAGCCTGTTGTGCCAGCTACTGGTTTCGCCAGTGACTGCTGCAAGATCTGCGCGACGTCGAGCACGGCGACATCCTCGCGAGCAGTGCCGTCGGCCTGCTTGGCGGTGACGGCATCGGTCAGCATCACCATGCAGAACGGGCAGGCCGTCGAGATCATGTCCGGGTCGAGGCCGAGGGCCTCGTCGGTGCGCTCGACGTTGACCCGCTTGCCGATCTTCTCCTCCATCCACATCCGCGCGCCGCCGGCGCCGCAGCAGAAGCCGCGCTCCTTGCACCGGTGCATCTCCTGCGACTGCAGCGCCGGGATCGAGCCGAGCACCTCGCGGGGCGGCGTGTACACCTTGTTGTGGCGGCCGAGGTAGCAGGGATCGTGGTAGGTCACCTTCTTGTCGATCGGTTCGACCGGGGTCAGGCGCCCTTCGGAGACGAGCCGTCCGAGCAGTTGCGTGTGGTGCACGACCTCGAAGTGCCCGTCCATCTGCGGGTATTCGTTGGCGAGCGTGTTGAAGCAGTGCGGGCAGGTGGCGACGATCTTGAGCGGCGCGGCGCGCGTGATCGAGTTCAGCGTCTCGATGTTCTGCATCCCCTGCATCTGGAACAGGAACTCGTTGCCCAGCCGCCGGGCCGGATCACCCGTGCACGTCTCGGCTGCGCCGAGGATCGCGAACTCGACGCCCGCGGTGTGCAGCAACTCGGCGAATGCGCGCGTGACCTTCTTCGACCGGTCTTCCAGCGCACCGGCGCAGCCGACCCAGAACAGGTACTCGACGTCGGCGGGCAACTTCTCGCCCGGTACGGCGCGCCGCACCTCGAAGGCCAGGCCCTCCGTCCAGTCCTCGCGGGCGCGTTCGGGCAGCCCCCACGGGTTGCCCTTGTTCTCGATGTTGCGCAGCATGACGCCGGCCTCGGACGGGAACGCCGACTCGATCAGTACCTGGTAGCGGCGCATGTCGATGATGTGGTCGATGTGCTCGATGTCGACGGGGCATTGCTCGACGCAGGCGCCACACGTGGTGCACGACCACAGCACGTCCGGGTCGATCACGCCGCCGGATGCGAGGTCGCCGACCAGCGGGCGAACGGCCTGATCGGGACCCGAGCCGGGCACACGGCCGAACCCGGATTCGGGGACGTGCGGCTCGTATGCCTCGACGACGGTGTCAGCCGGTGCGGACTTTCCCCCTATCAGATAAGGAGCTTTGGCAAACATGTGATCGCGTAGGTCCATGATGACGAGCTTGGGTGAGAGCGGCTTGCCGGTGTTCCACGCCGGGCACTGCGACTGGCAGCGGCCGCACTCCGTGCACGTTGCGAAGTCGAGGTAGCCCTTCCAGGTGAAGTCCTCGATCTTGCCCCGGCCGAACACGGTGTCTTCGGAGAGGTTCTCGACGTCGGCGAAGTCGATCGGCTTGCCCTCGGCGTCGGCGGCCGGCAGCAGCGGGCCGAGGCCGTCGGGCAGCCTCTTGGCGCTGACGTTCATCGGCGCCAGCGCGATGTGCAGGTGCTTGGAGTAGACGACCAGGATCGTGAACGCGAAGACGACGGCCATCTGCGCGATGAGGAAGAACGTCTCGACGCCCTGGTTGTACGCGCCGTCGCCGAGGATTCGCGATACGGCGTACGAGGCGAACGGCGCCTTCGACGTGCCCCACGGGAAGTGGCCGGTGTTGTACTGCGCTCCGCGATACAGCAGCAGCGTCACGACCACCAAAGTGATCATGGCGAGAATGAGCCAGGCCGCGCCGGTGTGCGAGCCGTAGAAGCGGGAGGCGCGCTGCCGGCGGGCCGGAGCCTGGCGTATGCGCATGATCGTGAATGCGATCAGCGAGACGAGCACCGCGACGGCCGCGGCGTCCTCGATGAATCCCAGCCAGCGGGCGTGGCCGAAGAACGGGAACGCGAAGTCCCTACTGATCACGAGTGCGCCGTAGGACTCGATGATCGTGAGGCCCAGGATTATGAAGCCCCAGAACGTCAGGAAGTGGGCCGCCCCGGGCACGGACCAGCGCAGCAGTCGGCGCTGGCCCAGTACCTCGACGACTTCGGCCTGGACGCGCTTGTCGGCGCGGTCCAGCCGACCAGGTGCCAGTTGTCCCGAACGGACCAGCTTGATCAGCCAGACGATGCGGCGCCCGGCGATCGCGGCGGTCAGCACAAGCATGATCAGAGCGATGGTGAGGCGCAGCGCCACTGGCTCTCTCCTACGTCAGATGGACGCCTAAGCCTAGTTAGTGTTACTCGCGAGTAACCACCGAAGGTCAGCGGAGTCACTGATGTCCGTAGTGTGCTTGCAGTGCGCCGAGCCTATGCCTCGAACGGAGTTTCGCCACCCGTAGGCGCAGAAAGTCCGACACTCCGATGACACGGTGTGCTCGTACCGGTGTCGCTGGTTGTCGGGTCTTTGCCCTGCGCTCAACCGGTCGCATTTGTTGCATGCCCGTGATCGTCTCGCATCTCTCCCATCTCTATGGTGACCGCTCGCACGTGCGCCGACCCGAAGTCGTGATGTTGTGGCCGCTGTCGGCCGTATGTGCCAGGCTCGTACAGATCGGCGCGATCAAACGTGCCGCTAGGCAGCGACCCGGCTCCGCCCGCTACCCAGGAGGAGACAGCCCGGTGATCCGCTTCGAATCCGTCACGAAACGCTATCCGGACGGCACGGTGGCCGTGAACGAGCTGAGCCTCGAAGCGCAGTCGCATCAGATCACAGTGCTGGTCGGCCCTTCCGGATGCGGTAAGACCACGAGTCTGCGCATGATCAATCGGATGATCGATCCGACCGAGGGCCGCATCTGGCTCGATGATCGTGACACGTCCACCGTGGCGCCGGCGGCGCTTCGGCGTGGCATGGGTTACGTGATCCAGCACGCCGGTCTGTTCCCGCACCGAACCATCGTCGACAACGTGGCGACCGTGCCGATGCTGCTCAAATGGGAGCGGCGCAAGGCCCGGGCCCGAGCGATGGAGTTGCTCGAACGCGTCGGCCTGCCTGCGCAGTTCGCGAAGCGCTACCCGGCACAGCTCTCCGGCGGGCAGCAGCAGCGCGTCGGCGTCGCGCGCGCACTGGCGGCCGACCCTCCGGTCATGCTGATGGACGAACCGTTCTCCGCGGTCGACCCGGTGGTGCGCGCGCAGTTGCAGGATGAGTTCCTGCGCCTGCAGGCCGAGCTGGGCAAGACGATCGTGTTCGTCACGCACGACATCGACGAGGCGATCAAGCTCGGAGACCAGGTCGCCGTGCTGCGCGTCGGCGGAACGCTCGCGCAACTGGCCACCCCCGCCGACCTGCTGTCGCGTCCCGCCGACCCGTTCGTCGCCGGCTTCGTCGGACGTGATCGCGGGTACCGCGCGCTCGGGTTCGCCGCAGCGGGCGAGTTACCGATCACGTCCGAATCGACCGTCGCCCTCGGCTCGGATCTCTCCCGTGCCCTCGACGCCGCCCGCGACGGCTGGGTGCTGGTCGTCGACGAGAACGACGCCCCGCAGGGCTGGTTGGCGCTCACCGGAGTGGCCGACGACGCGCTGCACGGCGAAGTGAGGCCGGAACTGCTCAATCTCGGCGGCACCCTCGCTACCGAGGACGGCACGCTGCGCGAGGCGCTCGACGCCGCACTCTCCTCGCCCAGCGGCCGCGGCGTCATCGTCGATGCGGACGGCCGCCTGCGCGGCACCGTGTCGGCGTCGCAGGTGCTGGCGCGCATCGAGGAGAAGGCAGCCGCGCTGCGCCACGCCACCGCCGACCTGGCCAAGGAACCCGTCACGTGAACCCGTGGACGTACTTCCGCGACAATCAGCAGGAGGTACTGCACTGGTTGTGGAACAACGCCTGGCTCGCGGGCCTGCCGCTGCTGGTCGGGCTCGTCATCGCCCTGCCGATCGGCTACGTCGCCGCACGGTTCCGGTGGGCATATCCGCCAGCGGTCACGGTCGGCGGGCTGCTTTACACGATTCCGTCGCTCGCGCTGTTCATCGTGCTGCCCGGTCTGCTCGGCACGCGGATCCTCGACACGATCAACGTGGCAGTGGCGCTGACGATCTACACGGTCGCGCTGCTCGTCCGGGTCGTCGCCGACGCGCTGAAGGCAGTACCGGACGACACGCGCTCGGCAGCGACGGCGATGGGATTCACCGGCCGGCAGCGGCTCTTCGGCGTCGAACTGCCCTTGGCCGTGCCGGTGATCGCGGCCGGATTGCGGGTTGCCGCCGTCTCGAATGTGGCGCTCGTGTCGGTGGCCGCCGTCATCGGCGTACCGCAACTCGGCTCGCTGTTCACCGCCGGGTACCAGCTCTCGACATACGCCCCGATCATTCTCGGCCTGATCCTCGCGGTCGCCCTGGCGCTCGCGTTCGACGGCGCCATCCTGCTGGCGGCCCGAATCTTGACGCCGTGGCAGCGCGCGGTGGCGGCGAGGTGAGGCGGTCATGGACACATCGTTGAACTTCAACCAGGTCTGGGTCTGGCTCAACGATCCCGCCAACTGGCACGACTCCGCCAGCGGCCCTGGGGTGTTCACCTATCTGCGCGAGCACATCGTCTACTCGCTCCTCGCGGTCGTGGTGGCCTTGCTCATCGCGTTGCCGCTCGGCCTGATCATCGGGCACACCGGCCGTGGCGTTGTGCTGGTGGCCGGATCGGCCAATGCGCTGCGCGCCATCCCGACGTACGGCCTGCTGGTCTTGCTCGTCGTGTGGATCTCGCCGTCCATCCACATCACCGGCGAGGTATCGGGAATCGTGCCGCGAGGCGGCCTGCCGTACCTGATCCCAACCCTGATTGTCCTTGTACTGATGGCCATTCCGCCGATCCTGACCAATACGTATGCCGGTGTCATGAATGTCGATCCCGCGGCGCGCGACGCGGCGAAAGGTATGGGCATGACCGGGGCGCAGGTCGTCCGCAAGGTCGAACTGCCGTGCGCGCTGCCGCTGATCTTCTCCGGCCTGCGCAGCGCAACGCTGCAGGTGATCGCGACCGCCACGGTGGCTGCGTACTTCCCGTTCATCGGCGGCCTCGGCCGCTTGCTGCTCGACGGGCTGACGAACCTGAACGATCCGCATCTGGGTTACCCGAAGATGGTCTCCGGGGCGATTCTCGTTGCGCTGCTGGCCGTTGTCGCCGATCTCGTGCTGATCGGAGCTCAGCGGCTCCTGGTCTCGCCGGGCATCTCCGGCCACTACTCCAAGAGGCAGATGTTCGCCACCCCAGCGGAGGTGGAGCTGGCTCAAGCATGACTCCGTCGCAGACGCGGGGGTGCCCGCGACGATCAACGAACGCCATAAGGAGAGATATGAAGCGCACACTTATGTTGGGAGCGACGCTGAGCGGCCTCATGCTGGCTGTGACGGCGTGCGGAAGCAGCGGTAGCTCCGGAGGAACAACGGCACCGCCGGCCTCTGGTGGTAGCAGCTCGAACGGGTGCCCGTCGGCGGGCGCCAGTGGCGGGTCGAGCAGCGCCGGATCCGGCAGCGCGTCAGCGCCGGCCTCGGGCGCGGCGACGTTCCCGAGCGGCACGGGCTCGATAACGGTCGGCTCGGCCGACTTCCCCGAGAACACATTGCTGGCCGACATATACGCCGACGCCATGTCCGCAAAGGGCGTCAAGGTCAGCAAGAAGCTGAACATCGGCGAGCGCGCCGCGTACATCAAGGCGCTCAATGACGGCTCGATCGATTTCATCCCCGAGTACTCCGGCTCGATCCTGTCCTACCTCGACACGAAGGCAACGGCGAAGACGCCAGCCGACGTGTACGCGGCACTGCAGCAGGCAGCCGGCCCGAAGCTCACCGCGCTGAACTATGCGGCCGCGCAGGACAGCGACACGATCACCGTCACGAAGGACACGGCGTCGAAGTACAAGCTGACCTCCCTCGCCGACCTGTGCCCGGTGGCCAACCAGCTCATCCTCGGCGCGCCGCAGCAGTTCCAGACGCGTGCCGACGGTGTTCCGGCGCTCAAGAGCGTCTACGGCGTGACGTTCAAGCAGTTCACGCCGCTGGCGGCGGGTGGCACGGTGACCGTCACCGCGCTGAAGAACGGCTCGGTCAACGCGGCCGACATCTTCTCCACCGACCCGGCGATCGCGGCGAACAACTTCGTCTCACTTACCGATCCGCAAAGCATGTTCGCGGCGCAGAACATCGTGCCGTTGGTGACCAAGGCGAAGGTCACCCAGACCGTCGCCGATGCGGCCAACGCGGTCTCGGCCAAGCTCGACACGGCCACGCTGGCCTCGCTCGTCGCGAAGGTGCAGAGCGACAAGCAGGATCCCGACAAGGTGGCGAAGGACTGGCTGTCGCAGAACGGCCTTAGCTAGCTCTTGCGATCGTGCAACTTTCTGCGGTGTCACGCCGCAGAAAGTTGCACGATCGGGTTCGTTCGGCGTGCGAGGCTGGTCGGGTGAGCTTTGATGCGCTGTGGAGCGACCTCGAACAGGTGGGTCGCAACCCCGACACCGGCGGCTACCGTCGCTTTGCCTGGACGCCGCCCGACCTCGTCCTACGCGAGTGGTTCGCCGCGGCGGCGCAGGCCCGCGGGCTCGACGTCACGCTCGATCGCGCCGGAAACCAGTGGGCCTGGTGGGGCGATCCGGACGTAACGTCAGGAGTGGTAACCGGCAGCCATCTCGACTCAGTTCCGGACGGCGGCGCATTCGACGGGCCGCTCGGTGTCGTATCGGCGCTACTCGCTGTGGATGCCTTACAGGGCAAGGGATTCGTGCCATCTCGTCCGATCGGAGTGGTCAACTTCGTCGACGAGGAGGGTGCCCGGTTCGGCGTGGCGTGTGCCGGATCGCGGCTGATCACCGGGGCGCTCCCGGCGGCGCGGGCGCTCGGGCTGCGCGACGGTGACGGCGTGACGATGGCCGAGGCGCTGCGCTCGGCCGACCGGGTGCCCGAGACGGTCGGACGCGACGACGAGGCATTGCGACGGGTCGCGACGTTCGTCGAGTTGCACGTCGAGCAGGGCCGGGGGCTCGTCGATCTCGGCACTCCGGTGGCCGTCGCGAGCGCCATATGGCCGCACGGACGCTGGCGGGTCGACCTGCCCGGTGAGGCCAACCACGCCGGCACCACGCGCCTGGCCGATCGGCACGACCCGATGCTCGCGTACGCCCGCCTCGTCCTGGCCGCGCGAGACGCTGCATCGCGGCACGAAACGGTGGCCACGTGCGGCAAGGTGCGCGTCGCGCCGAACGGCGTCAACGCGATCGCGTCGCACGTGACGGCCTGGATCGACGTGCGGGCGCCGCAGCCGGATGCGGTGCGCCGTGTGGTGGCCGAACTCGCCGAACTGCCCGGCGGAACCGTTACCGAAGAGTCCTGGACGGACGAGACGGCGTTCGACCCCGCGGTGCGCGAGCGCCTGGCCGCGGTCCTCGGCGGCGCGCCCGTGCTCGCCACCGGAGCAGGGCACGACGCGGGAATCCTGACCAGCGTGGGGATCCCGGCCGCCATGCTGTTCGTGCGCAATCCCACGGGCGTCTCGCACTCGCCGGCCGAATTCGCCGAACGCGACGACTGCCTGGCCGGCGTCGACGCCCTGACCGGCGTGCTCGAAGAGCTGGCCCGGTGACCACCTACCGGGCCGACCACGCGTGGGTGAACGGCGGCGTTGCCAACGATGTGCGGATCACTGTCCACAGTGGACAGATCGCCGCCGTCGAAACCGAATCACCGCGGCCGGACGGCGATGAGCCACTGCGTGGGCTCGTCCTGCCCGGTTTCGCGAACACGCACAGCCACGCCTTCCACCGGGCCCTGCGCGGCAGAACCCACGCCGCGGGCGGCACGTTCTGGACGTGGCGCGAAGGCATGTATGCCATCGCGGCGCAACTCGATCCCGACTCATACCTTGCTCTTGCGCGTGCGACATTCGCCGAGATGTCGCTGGCCGGGGTGACCAGCGTGGGCGAGTTCCACTACCTGCATCAGGCCGCCGATGGCAGCCGGTACGCCGATCCGAACGCGATGGGCAATGCCGTGATCGAAGCCGCGCGCCAGGCGGGCGTCAGGATCACGTTGCTCGACACTTGCTACCTGACCGGCGGACTGGCCGGTGAGCCGCTGCACGAGCGTCAGCGTCGATTCTCCGACGGCACGGCGATGGCGTGGGCCGAGCGGGTCGCCGGCCTGCGACCCGACGGCAACACGATGATCGGCGCGGCGATCCACTCGGTGCGGGCGGTGCCGCGCGCCGAGTTGCCGGTGGTCGTCGAGGCGGCTGGCCAGCGGCCGCTGCACGTCCACGTATCGGAGCAGCCGGCGGAGAACGAGCAGTGCCTGCGCGCCTACGGCCTGACGCCCACCGGCTTGCTCGGCGAGGTGGGCGCTCTACGACCGCGGACGACCGCGGTGCACGCCACGCATCTAACTGGCGCCGACATAGCCCTGCTCGGCGGCACGCATACGAACGTCGCCCTGTGCCCGACCACCGAGCGAGATCTCGCCGACGGTATCGGCCCGGCACGGCAGCTGCTCGATGCCGGCGCGCCGCTCGGGTTGGGCAGCGACCAGCACGCGGTGATCGACCTGCTCGAAGAGGCCCGGGCGCTGGAGATGAACGAGCGGTTGGCCACCGGCCACCGCGGCCGGTTCAGCCCCGCTGAGCTCGTCGATGCGCTGACGGCACATCGCTGCTTGGGCTGGGACGACGTGGGGCGGATCGAGGCGGGGGCGCGAGCCGACCTGGTCGCCGTGCGGCTCGACACCGTACGCACGGCCGGCGCTGACCCGGCGCAGGCGTTGCTCGCCGCGTCGGCGGCGGACGTCGACACCGTGATCGTCGACGGGCGGGTGATCGTGCGGGATGGCCAGCACGTCCTGGGGGATGTCGCCAGCCAGCTGCGGGACGCGATCATCCCGCTCTGGGCATCGCCGTAAAACCGATCGTGCAACTTCCTGCGGCCCGAGACCGCAGAGAGTTGCACGATCGGGAAGATCAGCGGCCGAGCAGTCCGGTGAGGCTGCCGGCGACGCCGCCGATGCCCTCGCGGGGCGCCCGCCCCGGCGCGACTTCGGCGACCCACTGCTGCAGGGCCTCGGGGTTGCGCGATTGGAGCAGCACCCGTCCTGGCCCAGCGAAGTCGAACACCCAGCCCTCTCCGCTCTTGAGGGACTGGATGCTGCGGCCCTCGACTGCGCGGCGCATGCGGAACTGGATGTCGAGGTGGTAGGCCACGACGTGGCCGGTGTCGATCGTGACAACCTCCTGCGGCTGCAGGTCGATGTAGTCGACCGCGCCGTAGACGCTGACGAGCGCCTCGCCCTGCCCGGCCGCGCGGAAGCCGAAGCCACCCTCGCCGCCGAAGAGGTTGGCCATGCCGCCCCATTGCGTGTCGATCTCGACGCCGTATGAGTTGGCGATCCAGCTGCCGCGACGCAGGAAGTACGGCCGGTCGGGTGTGATGGTGATCGGCACGGTGTCGCCGGGCAGCACACCTGCGACGTCGACCCAGCCGCCGGTCTGCGGCGCGGTGTAGGTGGTGACGAAGAAGGAGCCACCGCCGAGCGCGCTTCGCGCGAGGCCCTTCATGATGCCGCCCTGAGCCTTGGATTCGAGCTGCACGCCCGCGCTGTGCGCGAGCATTGCGCCGCCTTCGACGCGCAGCGGCTCGCCGGGCGCAAGCATGCAACGGGCAACGGTAAATGATGGGTTGTGTCGCAATTGAACCTGCATGCGCAGACCCTAGCCTGATCGTTCTGACCGCTCGCGCGATGCTCAGGCGGCCGACAGCAGAGTGCTCACGTGTGCGTGCGCCGCTCGGTGTGCTCGGGTTGAGCCATTCCGGCGAGCCATCTGTTGTACGCGTCCAGGCGCGTGTCGTCATCGTCGAAGTCGGCGGCGGCGGCGCGAGCGCTGCCCGGCTGCCCGCCGATGCGATCGCCCAGCGTGGTCACCCGGGCCTGTTCGAGCCAGCTGGACCGGTCGCGCAGTGAACGCCCCGCCGTGTGTTGCCAGCCGAAGGCCACCAGGACCATGACCGCGGCCATGATGAGGTCGCCTCCGAACCACATGATCGAGCCACCGGTATGGGTGTCGGCGAGCGGGTCGACCACCACACCGGCGGGCGGCGCCATGGCGATCGGCACGGTCGCCATCATCAAGGTGACGCCGGTGAACGTGTCGACCGCCATCGAGATGGCCAGCAGGCCCCACCGGGCCGGAGTCGACAGCCGCCACCGGATCGGCTCGTCGCCGACGATCAATACGAAGAACTGATAGCCCACGACGAGATACACGAGGTGCTCGACCTGCCCGGCAACCGTGTTGCGCATGACCGTGTTCATGATGCCGGTGAGGTGGCTGCCGATGATGACCGCGGTGTAGCAGGCGAGAGCCACCGGCGGGGCGGTCAGCAGCGACACGGTGCGCCCTTGCGCGATCCGCTCGATGCGCTGCGCGGTGGGCTCGCGGCTGGACTCGACGGCCAGGCGCAGGGGCCGACCGGCCACCAGCAACACCGGCGCGAGCATCACCAGGGCCAGGTGACCGAGCATGTGCGACGAGAACAATGACATGTCGTAGACCGCGATGCTGCCGTTCGTGGCGAATGCGCAGACGGCGAGCCCGGCTGCGAAAGACGCAGTGCGCATTGCGGGCCATGGGTCGGCCCGCCGGCGGCGGTGGCTTCGCTTGATCAACGCGGCGACGTACCAGGCCGCGAGCAGGACGAGGAACGCCACGGCCACGGCGTCCAGGTGCCAGGCCGTGACGAGTCGATGGCTGAGCAGCGGCCCGAGCGGAGCGCTGCCCTCGCGGAACAGCGCCTGGCCGGTGGGCATGTGCATGTGGTCGGCGCCGGTGCGTGCCGTGAGGTGGCGTACGACGTTGACCGCCAGCAGCACCAGGATTCCGCCGGCGATCAGCCAGGCGAGCCACACCGTGTCAGGCCAGCGCTGACCGTCGTGCGTCTCGCGCTCGTCGCTCACGACGACCAGTGTCCGCCACGTCGGCGAACGGCATGCGCCGGGGCGGCGGGAATCACCGGAATCACAGGAGCCACCGATGTCACTCGTCTCGCTGGTCTCACTGGTCTCACTGGTCTCACTGGGGCAGCGGCGTTGCCGTCACCCAGCGCCGGGCGGCGGTGACCGGAAGCGTCCCCGTGCCGGTGAGGTTGGCGATGACCTGCCAGCCGGCCCGGTTGATGCTGACCGAGGCGGCCTGGCCGTCGAGTGAACGGTTGACGACCAGTCCGGCCGGGCCGGTCGGCCGCACCCGCAGTCGCTGCTCGGTCAGCACGATCGACACACCGGCGGCTGCCGTCGCGCTGATCTGCTGCCAGTACGTCCGCGGCTTGCCGGCGTCGAAGGCGCTCGCCTGCAAGCTGATCGCCGCGTTCGGGAAGTCGGCGCGGAATGTCGCAGCCATGCCGCCGGACACCGTGGCGCCGACCCCGCACACGACGCTCGTCGGGCAGCGGTTGCCCACCACGTTGCTGAGCAACGCCTGCCCTTCGATGACGCGCCCGGCCGGGGTGGCGCTGACCGATGGCTGCGGCGTTGTGCGGGCGAGGGGCTCGTGGTCGCGGGTGTGGCGCACGACCTGGATCGCACCGAATGCCAGGACGGCGATGCCGATGGCCGCGATGTGCCATCGGCGAATGCGTATCGGCCGCGCCTCGAGAACGTCGTCATCGGGGTCATCGGTCACACCAGCCAGGGTCACCCTTCGCCGGGGCAGCGGCAAACACCGCGACCATATGCCCCGGTTTCGACGCTAGTTCAGCACGCGGTCGGCGACGGGTTGCCGGAGTTTGACCGCGGACACGATCAGCACCGTCGCAAGGCTGCCCAGCTGGACGAGTGGCGCACACTCCGGCAGGCGGGCGACCAGCAGCGCGCCGAGCGCTGCTCCGCCGATCAAGCCGAGCAGCAGTTGCCCGCTGTGCGAGACGTCGCGCAAGCGCCGTCCTGCGGTCAGCCGGATCACCAGCGAGGTGAGCGTCCCGGTCAGATACGTGGTCGACAGGCCGGGGACGCCGAACCGCTGCACGGTGCTGCTCTGGATGCCGACGGCCACCGCGTTGAGCACGAGAAGCCCGAGTTGCACGGCGCCGCGGGGATGGCTTGCGGCCATCCACCACCCCGCGGCGTAGATCGCGATCACTGCCGCCTCGACGCTCATCGCCAGGGTCACGGCACGGGGCCACACCGGGTCGTCGGGCCGCGCGGTGCCTGCGATTCGAGCGCCGATCGCGCAGCCGGCAATGAAGCACACGATCGCTGCCGCCGTGTGCGTGGCGAGTGTGGCGTCGTGCCGGGCCGCCGAGATACCGAGCAGCACCATGTTGCCCGTCATGACGCTGGTGAACGCCCCGCCCAGCGCCAGAAAGCCGATGGCGTCCGTCGCGCCGCTGTTGATCGCGAGTACCACGACGAGCGCATCGCGCTGCTTCTCCGGCGCCATCCACTGCCTCCCGAGCGCGTCGACGGATGCGAGACGGGTACCGAGTCTGGCGCAGGCCAACCCGCCGACGCGTGTGGTTCCTGCACACGGATAAGTCGCCAAGCATGTGCAGCTTGACCGTGGGTGCGCCGCGTGCCGGTGCCTAGCGTGAGAACACCGAGCCCGGCGGTGTCAGCCTTGCCGGCGCGGAACCCACGCTATGTAAAGGGGCGAAAGACGAATGACCGGACTGCTGTCACGTGACGACTTCCGAGTGGCCCTGCAGGACGCGATCAAGGGGCGGGAGGCGAAGGACGCCTCGTTCAGCCAGGCCTGGGCCGACGGCAAGCTGGCGCGTCACCACTTCGCGCGCTGGGCCGAGAACCACTACCACTACGTCGGCCCGTTCGCCGATTACCTCGGCTACATCTACGGCAACACCCCGGACGCGTTCACCGACGCCAAGGACTTCCTGCTGCAGAACATGTATGAGGAAGAGCTGGCCGACATCCGGCACACCGATCTGCTGATCCGTTTCGCCGAGGCCTGCGGCACCACGCGCGAGCGCATCGAGGATCCGAACAACATGAACGCGGTGACGCGTGGCCTGCAGGCCTGGTGCTACGCCACGTCGATGCGCGAGCACTTCGCGGTGGCCACCGCTGCGCTCGTCGTCGGACTCGAGTCGCAGGTGCCGAGCATCTACAAGAAGCAGATCGTTCCGCTGCGCGAGGCGTACGGCTTCACCGAGGACGAGATCGAGTTCTTCGAACTGCACATCACGTCCGACGAGGTGCACGGCGAGCGTGGCTACCAGATCGTGCTCGATCACGCCAACACCGCGGAATTGCAGCAACGCAGCCTGCAGTTCGTCCGCTGGGGCGCCGAGATGCGTTACAGCTACACCCGCGCGCTCTACGACACCTATGTGGCGCCGGACCTCGTGACGACCTGAGCCGCCCCCATCCCCCGTCGATCTTGTGCAGACGCGCGCGTTGTAGCCGGCGTGTCTGCACAAGATCGCTAGACGAAGGACGCGAGCACGGCATGAACAACTGGGTGCTGGCCGCCGAGCTGTCCGAGCTCGCCCGCCGGAAGCGCAAGCAGGTAACCGTCGCCGATCAGACCGTGGCGCTGTTCCTCATCAATGACGAGGTGTTCGCGCTGCGCGACGTGTGCATCCACCAGGAACGCTCGCTGAGCAAGGGTGCCATCCTGCACGGTCGGGTGATCTGCCCGGGGCATCAGTGGTCCTTCGATCCGGCGACGGGCTGGGTGGAGGACCAGCAGCGCTGCCAGCCGAGCTACGACGTCCGGGTCGACGACGGGCACATCTACGTCGACCCACGGCCGAAGGTGCGAGTCCCGGCATGACGAGCTTCGTGATCATCGGCGCCGGTCAGGCGGCGGCAGTGGCCGCGCGCACGCTGCGCCGGCGTGGCTTCGACGGGCGCATCGAGATCGTCGGCGACGAGCCGGACCGCCCCTACCAGCGCCCACCGCTGTCCAAGGAGTACCTGGCAAGCGGCGATGACGACGGGCTGTTCCTGCTGGCCGAGCAGTGGTGTGCGAGCAACGACGTGCACCTGCGTCTCGGCGTGACCGCGACGCAGGTCCGCGGCGGCGAGGTCGAGTTGGCCGATGGCGCGCACATCGCCGCGGACGCCGTGCTGATCGCTACCGGCGGAAGCCCGCGTCAACTGCCCGGCGCCGAGGGAGTCTGCCACCTGCGCACGGTGCGCGACGCCGACCGGCTGCGCGCCGCTCTGCGTCCGGGCCTCCGGCTGATCGTCATCGGGGCCGGGTTCATCGGCGCCGAAGTGGCCGCCACGGCACGCGGCCGCGGCGCGGACGTCACGCTCATCGAGGCCCTGGACGTCCCGCTGCAACGCGTCCTCGGTCGCGAGATGGGCGCGGTCTGTGCGCGGCTGCACCGCGACAACGGCGTCGACCTGCGCCTCGGCGAGACGGTCGAGTCCGTGCGGGACGGCGTGGTCGTGACGAGTGGCGGTCGCGTCGAGGGCGATCTGGTCGTGGTCGGCGTCGGCATCACGCCGAACGTCGACGTCGCCCGCCGGTCGGGCATCGCCGTCGACAACGGCATCCTCGTGGACGAGTACTGCCGGACGAACCTGCCGAACGTCTTTGCCGCAGGCGATGTGGCGAATCACCTGCACCCGCTGTTCGGCGAGCGGATCCGCGTCGAGCATTTCGACAACGCAAACCGGCAGGCTGCCGCAGCGGCCAACAACATGCTCGGCCGCAACACGATGTTCGACGACCCGCACTGGTTCTGGTCCGACCAGTACGACGTCAACCTGCAGTACGCCGGACACGCCTCGTCCTGGGACGAACTGGTGGTGCGCGGCTCGATCGACGATCTCGACTTCGTGGCTTTCTACCTGCGCGACAAGGTGATCCGGGCGGCCTTCGGCGTCGACCGCGGCGGTGACGTCATCGCGGCGAAGGAACTCATCACCACGCGCCGCAGCGTCGATGCCGACACCCTTCTCGACGAGGACGTCGACCTCGCCGAACTGGCCACCCTGGAGCAACTGTGAACTTCATCGGCGGTGAGTGGGCCGGCTCGGCGAGCGGGCGCACCCGCGAGCGTCGCAACCCGGCCGACACCCGCGAGGTCGTCGCGGTCGTCCCGGACTCCGACGCGAAGGACGCGAGTGACGCCGTGTCCGTGGTGGCGGCCGGTTACCGCGAGTGGGCCGATCGCGGCCCGGAGGCGCGGGCCGACGTGCTCAATCGCGCGGCCGACATTCTCGCCGGTCGCGCCGACGAGCTTGCCCGCGAACTCGTCCGCGAGGAGGGCAAGACACTTACCGAGGCGCTGACCGAGACGCGCCGCACGCCGGCCAACCTGCGCTTCTACGCGGGCGAGGCGCTGCGCGTGTCCGGGCAGACGTTCGCGAGCGACGACGCCCTGGTGTTCACCGCCCGCGAGCCGGTGGGCGTCGTCGTGGCGATCACGCCGTGGAACTTCCCGCTGAACATCCCGTCGCGCAAGCTCGGCCCGGCGCTCGCGGCTGGCAACGGCGTGGTGTTCAAGCCGAGCGAGGTCACGCCGTTGTTGGGTCAGCGGCTGGTCGAGGCGCTGGTCGAGGCGGGCGTGCCCGCGGGCGCGCTGGCATTGGTGCAGGGCGGCGCCGAAGCAGGCGCTGCGCTCGTTGCGGACGAGCGGGTCGGGGCGGTCACGTTCACCGGCTCGTACGCGGTCGGCTCGGCGATCCATCGTGCCGTGGGGCCGAGTGTGCGTTGCCAGCTGGAGATGGGCGGCAAGAATCCCGTTGTCGTATTGGACGATGCTGACCTCGAACGGGCGGCGGCGATCGTGGTACGCGGGGCGTTCGGGCTCTCCGGGCAGGCGTGCACGGGCACCAGCCGGCTGATCGTGCACGAGGCGGTGCACGACGAACTGGTCGAGCGCATCGCGTCTGCTGCGGCCACTCGACGGATTGGTGACGGACTGGCCGACGGAGTGCAGATGGGCCCGCTGGCCACTCGCGCGCAGCTCGATCGGGTTCGTGGCTACCTCGACGCCGCCGCGCAAGCGGGCGCGAAGCTGTACGCCGGTGACGAGCCGCTCGGCCCTGAGCACGAGCACGGCCACTTCGCCCGTCCGGCCGTGCTGACCGATGTCGAGCGGTCGTCGGCGCTGGCCCGCGAGGAGGTGTTCGGGCCGGTCCTCGCCGTCTTGCGGGTCGCGTCGTTCGACGAGGCGATCTCAGTGGCCAACGACACCGAGTACGGGCTGTCGGCCGGCATCGTGACCCGCGACATCGAGCAGGCGCTGCGTTTCGCCCGGCAGGTCGACAGCGGCCTGGTGAAGATAAACCAGCCGACGACCGGCATGGCCATGAACGCACCGTTCGGCGGCCTCAAACATTCCAGCACGCAGACTTTCAAGGAACAGGCGGGCGAGACGATGATGCACTTCTACACCGTCGACAAGACCGTCTATGTGAGCCCATGACTGACACCGATTTCGTGCGCGTGGCCCGGTCCGGCCAGATCCCGGACGGCTACGTGCGCCGCTTCTATGCCAACGACCTGGAGCTGTGCGTCGCCCGCTTCCGGGGCAAGGCGTACGCGACGTCCAACTACTGCACGCATCTGGACTGCCTGCTCTCGTCAGGCAAGCTCGTCGACGACGGCATCGGCTGCTCGTGCCACGGCAGCGTCTTCGATCTGGAGACCGGCGAGGCCATCTACCCGCCGGCGACCGAGCCGATCCGGACGTACCCGGTGCGTGAGGAGGGCGGCGAGATCTTCGTCCAGGTGAGCGCCGCCGATGCTGCCGCGGGTGGCCCCCGTCGCCGCAAGCCGGTGCGGTGATGGCCGGTGATTGGCCGGCGCCACAACGCAATGCGGTGCTCGCCGGCGACCACCTCGCGGCGTCCAGCAGCCCGGCGGTGACCGCACTCGGTGAGCGTGTGCTGGCCGGCGGCGGCAACGCGATCGACGCCACGCTGGCGATGGCGGCGATGTGCTGGCTCGCGCTGCCCGGCCAGTGCGGTGTCGGTGGGGACGTGTTCGCGGTCGTCCGCGACCCGGACGGTTCGGTGTGGACGGTCGGCGGCAGCGGGTTCGGCCCCGACGGCGGCGATCCGGATTTCTACCGTGGCCGCGGTTTACCCGCGGTCCCGCTTTCGGGCGCCCTCGCGGTGAGTGCGCCGGGGGCGGTGGGGGCGATGTCGGCGTTGCACGGTCGCGGCGCGTCACAGTCGCTTGCGGAGCTGTGGACACCCGCGATCGCGGCCGCCGAGCGCGGGCTGCCGTGCACCGCAAAGAACCGTGCCGACATCCTCGATCACGAGACGGCCCTTCGCGCGGACGCCGGCACCGGACGCGCATTCCTGCGCGACGGCCGAGCGCCGCAGATCGGCGAGCGTCTGCCCCAGCCGGAACTTGCCCGGACGATGCGGCTGCTCGCGCGCAAGCCGGACGACCTGTATCACGGTGACCTCGCCCAGCGCGCGGTGTCCGCGCTCGTCGAGGCCGGGGCGCCGTTCAGCGGCGACGAGTGGGCGGCGTCCGGGGTCGCGCTGGCCGGCGACTCGATAACCGGCCGCTACGGCGGGTTGACCCTGCACGCGACGCCGCTGCCGACACCGGGCTGGATGGTGCTGCAGCAGGCCGCCCTGTGCGACGGTGTCCTGGGCGAGCTGCCCTGGCTCGGCACAGACGCAGTGGGCCGGCTGGCCGCAGCGGCGCGCCGGGCGTTCCGTGACCGGTGGGAGCACTGCGGCAGCGATACCGATGCCTGGCGGGCGATGCTCGAACCGGAGGCGATCGCTTCGGCGCGGGCCGAACTCGGTTTGCCGATGGCCGTCGCCGGCCTGCGTCCCGACGGCGACACGACCTCGACCGTCGTGGTCGACGCGGACGGGCGCGCGGTGAGCTTCATCCAGTCGCTGGCGTTCGCATTCGGCGCGAAGATCACGGTGCCCGGTACGGGGGTAGTGCTGAACAACCGGCTCGGGCGGGGCGCCTACCTCGTCGACGGGCATCCGAACGAGGTGCGTCCACGGCGCCGTCCCCTGCACACACTCAACGCCTGGCTGGCCACCGACGATGCCGGCCGCTTGGCGCACGTCGGCAACACGCCGGGCGGCGACGGGCAGGTGCAGTGGAACATGCAGATCCTGTCGCATCTCGTCGATCACGAACTCGACCCTCAGGAGGCCGTGTCGGCGCCCCGATTCACGGTGTTTCCCGGCAGCGACGCGGACGTGGTGGGCTCCGCGCCGCAGCTGATCTGCGAGTCTCGCCTCGGCGACGGCACGCTCGCCGGGCTGCGCGCGTCCGGACAGGGGGTGCGGGTGGTCGGTCCGTGGGACGCCGGCGGCAGCGCGCTGGTCGTCTCGGCCGATCACGAGCGCGGGTGCCTCGCCGGTGGCGCCGATCCGCGCCAGGACGGCGTGGTGCTCGGTGGCTGACACGATGGATGTGCCGTTGCCGCAAGGGCGTTACGTGCCGGCCGTCGTACACGGCGGGCTGGCGTTCAGCGCCGGCATGACACCCCGCGTCGACGGGATGCTTGCGCACCGCGGCCTCGTCGGCGTCGACCTCAGCCTCGATGATGCCCGGGCCGCAGCGGGCATCGCCGCCGCGAACGCACTCGCCGCGGTGGCCGACGCCGCCGGCGGCCTCCACCGCATCGAGCGCTGCCTGCGCATGACCGTCTACATCGCGTGCGCGCCGGGGTTCACCGAGCACTCGGCGGTGGCCGACGGCGCGTCGCTCGCGCTCGATGCGCGGCTCGCCGAGCGAGGTACGGTCGTGCGCTCCGCCATCGGAGTGGCCAGCCTGCCATCCGGCGCCCCCGTCGAGGTCGAATTAACCGCCGCGATCCGCCCGCCCCTATCCAGTTGAGTGGTGTGTTATCCGTCGAGTGGTGCGTTGTAACGCACCACTCAACCCGCAACGCACCACTCAACTGAGCGGGCCGCTCGGCTCAGCCGGCAATGCACCACTCAACCCGCGACGCACCACTCGACGGCAGGATCACGATCGGCGGTCGGTTCGCTGCGTCCACGGCCGCGTCGATTGCGGATCTTGTGCAGACACGCGCGTGCAGACCGGCGTGTCTGCACAGGATCGCGGAAGGGCGACCGCTCAGGGCGACCGCTCAGGCCAGGTTTAGCGATGCGACGTGTTTGGCGAATGCTTCTAGCGCGGCGGCGCCGACCGCCTTGTCCTGCTCGCCGTTGCCGCCGCTGACGCCGACGGCGCCCACGATCTGGCCGTCGTACTCGATCGGGAAGCCGCCGACGAATATCGCGAACTTGCCGGGATACATGTGGCTGATGCCGAACGCCTCGTTGCCGGGCAGTGCCGGACCGTTCGGCGGCTCGTTGAACTTGTGGGTCGGCCGTTCGTGCCCGGCCGCAGTGAACGCCTTGGCCATCGCGATCTCGACCCCGGTCAGCCGGGCGCCCGGCAACCGGTGCAAGGCCAGTAGGTGGCCGCCGTCGTCGCACACGCAGATCGTCTGCTTGACGCCGATCTCGTCGGCCTTCGCGCGTGCGGCCGCCAGAATCGGCAGCGCGTCGTCGAGCGTTATCCGGTAGACCTTGTGCACAGCGTGACTCCCTGTAGGCAATGGGTTTCAGGCGCCAGAGTGCCAGGAGTTCCGAGCCTCACCAATGGCCATGGTGCAGTGGCAGGATGCACAAAGCTTGTGCAACCTGTCCAAGGGGACGACATGACCAGCAGCGGTGAGCACGACGAGTTGACGCTCGGCCGGCTGCTTCAGGAACGGCTGCTGCGCTGCGCCTCCCCGGTCAGCCCGGCCGACCGAGCCGACCCGGCCGAGCGAGCTCACCGGGCCGATGCCCTGGACCGGCCCGTCACCTGGTGCCTGCCCTGGGCCGACGCGGTGCAGTCGCGGCGCGGGCTCAGCGGCGTGGTGGTCTACGCGCATCCGGACGAGTTCGAGCTCGCGAGCCTGCCCTCGCTCGCCCCCGCCACGGCGGTCCTGGTCGCCGGCGAGCCGGACGGAGGGGCCACGACGTACGACGTTCCGGTCCTGTACGTGGGCGAGAAGGTCAGCTACGGCGAGGTCAGTCGCCTCGTCGCTGAACTTGCCCTGGCCCGAGAGACACATGTGCTGCGCTACGGGCTGACCGTGCACCGCTCGCTGGTCGAACTGCTCTATCGCGGCGCGGGGCTGGCGGCGTTGTGCCATCAGATGGGCCGGCTCTCGCAAAGTGGCGTCGCGATCCTCGATCCGCAATACCGGGTGCTGGCGTTCGAGCAGAGCCGCGACCGGGTGCTCGAGCCGTCGGCTGTCGCGGCCGCGTTGCGTGACGAGTTGCCCGACGCGTCGCGCGGGCCGACTCCGACCGTGGTCGCCTTGCCCATCGAGGGCGCCAAGATCACCTGTGTCGTCAACCCGATCCTGCTCGGCGGACGCCATGACGGATGGGTCGCGGTGATCGAGTCGGCCGACCCGCCGCATCCGCACGACATCGCCGAACACCGCGTGGTGGTCGAGCAGGCGGCCACCATCGTCGGCACCGAGATGCTGCGGATGCGCAGCGTCGAGCAGGCCGAGGAGCGCGCTCGGGGCGACTTCGTCCACGCCCTGCTGCACGGCCGGTTCTCGACGGCGCACGATCTCGAGGCCCGCGCGGCCCATTACGACTTCCCGGTCGACGGGACGTACGGGGTGATCGTCGCCGGCAACCTGGGCGCCGGCGGGGCGACAGACTCGCTGACCGCCTTGTTCCAGCTGGCCCGTGACGCCACCCGGCTCGTTCCGCGTAACGACGTGCACACCCTGGCCACGGTGGTCGGCGACGTGCTCGCGGTGATCCGCCAGGTCGATCCGCACGTGCGCAGCGGTTCGCCGGACGCCGCCAATCGCGCCTTGGCCGACTACGCAAGCGCGCTCGAACACGAACTGGCCCGGCGCATTCACCGCCCCGTTCCGGTGGCCTACGGGCGTCCGGTCACCGGGGCCGGACGGATATTCGACAGCTACCGCGAAGCCCGCCTGACCCTGAGCCTGCGCAACCGGCTGGGCATCGACGAGGTATGCGGGTTCCAGGAACTGCGCGTCTACGCGACGCTTGTCGATCTGGCCGGCACTGAGCAGGGCAAGGCGTTCGCCCGCGACATGCTCGCACCGCTGCGCGCGCACCGCCCGGGCGCGGGCCGCCTCGAGCCCGCCGTCATGGCCTATATCGAGTCCGGCGGCAACCTCAACGCGGCGGCGCGTGCGCTGCACATCCACCGAAACACCATGCTGAACAAGCTCGATCGGGCCTCGCGCGCCCTGCAACTGGATCTGCGCGACGCCGAGCACCAGTTCACCGTGTGGCTCGCCTACAAGCTTGACCTTCTCGCCGAGACGGCAGCAACCGTCGACCGCGACGTCAGGCCGTCATAGCGAACTCGTCCGCGCGGTGCGGCACCGGATCCGGCCCGGCGAAGCTCACCGTCAACCCGGCCAGGGCCATCACGGCGCATCCGCCGAACAGCAGCAGGAACGCGCCGTGCGGGTAGACGACGGCTACCCAGGCGGCGCCCAGCGCCGATCCGCCGAAGCGCAGCATGTTGAACAGCCCGAGCGCCGCGCCCGACCGGCCGGCCGGCGATCTGGTCGCGCCGGTCGCCGATGGCGTCTGTACCAGCGAAACCCCCACGCCGACCACGACGAGCACGCCGACGAGCAGGGCGGTGCTGCGCCCGTTTCCGTCGATGTACCAGCCCATGGCCAGTTCTGCGGCCGCGAGGACGATGAGCCCGCTGCGCAGTACCCAACGTGGGCTGGTGCGCTCGCTGAGCACGCCGATGCCCGGCGCGAACGCGGCCATCGTGGCGGGCAGTGCGAACACGAGCAGTCCGGTGACCGCGGTGCTCCGGCCGAGCGTGCCCGTGACGTACAGCGGCACGGCGACGAGCACGGTGGCCAGGCAGAACATCTGCGCGAACGCAGCCACCGCACTGCGCAGGAACCGCGACTCGATGATCAGTGCGGGGCGGATCAACGGATGCGGCGCCCGTCTCGAGGCCGCGACGAACGTTGCGACGAGCAGGAGTCCGAGGACGAGCAGCGCGACGTCGAGCCAGCCGGGCACCGCTCGTTGCGGCACCGCCGTCGCCGCTGTCATGAGCAGGGCACCACCAGCGGTCAGCGCGACGGCGCCCGGCCAATGCAACGGCGTGACGCGGCCCCGATCGTCGGGCACGAATCGCAGCGTGGCCACGAGCACCACGACGGTTACCGGCGCCAGCACCCAGAAGATGGCCCGCCAGCCGGACACACCGGCGAGCAACCCGCCCAACGGCGGCCCGACGGCCTGTCCGACGCCGTTGGCGGCCGCCCACGCGCTCATGGTCCGAGCGCGGCGGGCCGGGCCGTAGATGCTCGACAGCATCGCCATCACCGCGGGCGGGAACGCGGCGCATGCAAGACCCTGCACAGCGCGGAATCCCACCAGCACCGGCAGCGACGGCGCGAGCGCGGCGCCCACCATCGCGGCCGTCATCAGTCCGAGCGAGGCGATGAGCGTGCGCCGCCGTCCGAACCGGTCACCGACCCATCCGCTGAACGGCATCGCTGCTGCGAGCACCAGCACGAAACTGCTGACGACCAGTACCCCGCCCGACAGCGGCGCGTGGAAGTCCCGGGTGATGTCGCGCAATGGCACGTTGAGGATGTTGTTGATGACCGTGCCGATCAGCGTGGCCCCGAGCAGCGTCACCAGCACAACCGCGCCGGGAGCCTGCGTCGGGACGGACGGGCGTGCCTGCGCGGCGATCTCCGGCACGTCCTGCCCTCTCCTGTTCACTTGCTGTGTCTGTCACGGCCTCGGTTTGAGCTTGCGGTGACGTGGGGATAGTCGGCTACGGCAGCATGCACAATCTTCGCGTCCTGCACTGTGCACATCATTGCTAGACGCTGCGTCCTACCGCGCGCACCCTTCACGATTAATCCAACTCCGCTCCCGGCAGGGCCATCCACGCTGTGAGGTAGCAGATGCATTTGACTGCGGCGCATTGGGTCTATCTGGCAGGTGTCGTCGTGATCATCGCGACGATGATCGCCAGAAAGAACATCGTCGTCCCCGCCGTCGTCGCGACATTCGTGACGGCGCTCGTGTACTCGCACAGCCTGATCCGCGGGCTGTCGTCGGTATTCAACGCGAGTCTTGTGGCGGCGACGAACCTGTTCAACATCTTCCTGATCATCGCGCTGGTAACGGCGATGCTGCATTCGTTGCAGGCGATCGGCGCAGACCGCAAGATGGTCGCGCCCTTCCGCCGGGTGATGCGCAACGGCCATTTAGCCTTTTGGACGCTGGTCGTCGTCACCTACTTCATCTCGCTGTTCTTCTGGCCGACGCCTGCGGTGCCATTGATCGGTGCGGTGCTCGTCCCGGTCGCCATTCGGGCCGGGCTTCGCCCAATGGCAGTGGGGCTGGTCGTCGCGATCGCGGGCCAGGGCATGGCACTGTCGTCCGACTACGTCATCCGCGTCGCGCCTGGTCTCTCCGCGAAGGCTGCGGGTGTCGACCCGAACGTGGTGGCCGATCGGGCGATGGTGCTGTCGCTCGTCGTCGGCGGCACGGCTCTTCTCGTCGCGTACGCAATGGAGTTCCGCACGATGCGCCAGCCGTCGGCTGCCCTGCTCGCCGAGTGGGAGTCGACGAGCGACCGCAGCTCGGGCGTCACCGATGCCGAGCTGGCCGAGGATCTCGCGGTGACGGAGGACGAGCGTCAGCTGGTTGAAGCCGGTGTGCGCCAAGGCGGCACGGGGAGCGCGGGCGGCTCGGGCGGCAACGGCAACGGGGGCGGCGGGAGCGCTGGCGGAAACGGCGGGACCGGTGCACGAACCGGTGCCGGCGACCTTCCGTCGTTGCGCGGTGGCCCGCCCACGATCGGCCACGGCATTGCCCTGCGCCACGAGTTCGCCCGCGACCTGCAAGGCGGCGGCGACTCTGACGGCCCCGGCGCTCGCCCGGCGGTATCGACGTTCTTCGCGCTCTTCGTGCCGCTGGCCTACCTGGCGCTCATCGCCTACCTGATCGCGGCCAAGGTGTCGAGCAGTGTGCCCGACCTCAAGGGCGGCGATGCTGCCGCTCTCGTAGGGGGAATCGCTGCGCTGATCGTCTTCCTCGCCTCATTCGCCTGTGACAACAAGACATTCCTCGAGTCGTCCGCCGAGCACGTCGTGGACGGTCTGGTGTTCGCGTTCAAGGCAATGGGCGTCGTCCTGCCGATCGCCGGGTTCTTCTTCATCGGCAACGGTGACTTCTCCGGCCAGATCCTCGGCACGGCCGACCCGACGAAGGGGCCGGCGTTCCTCTACGACCTGGTCACCTCGGCGCAGAAGCACATCCCGCACAACGCATTCATCGCCGCGTTCGCGATCCTGATCATCGGCATGATCGCGGGCCTCGAAGGCTCGGGCTTCTCCGGCCTGCCGCTGACCGGGTCGCTGGCCGGCAGCCTGGGCCCGGCGGCCGGCGTCAGCGCCGGGACGCTCGCGTCGGTTGGCCAGATGGGCAACATCTGGTCCGGCGGCGGCACGCTCGTCGCCTGGTCGTCGCTCATCGCCGTTGCCGGCTTCGCCCGCGTGCCCGTCATCGACCTGGCGAGGCGGTGCTTCGTGCCGGTGGTGGCCGGGCTGATTGTCGGCACGATCGTCGCGGTGGTGATCTTCCCTTAGGGCACAGGGAATCAGCGTCGCGCAGCGGGAGTGTTTCGCCGCTGCGCGATCGCTGATGCCCGGGTCAGCGACCACGAGATCGCGTCGGGAATGTCTGTCACCGGATAGCGCACCGCCTGCACCACCCGAGCGGCGTCGATGACGAGGATGCTGCGCTTGAGCCGCAGGGCCTCCGCCGCCCGGAACGTCGGCAGCCGCAGCGCGGCGGCCAGCCGCAGATTCTCATCAGACAGCAACGGGAACGGGATGTTCTCGATCTGCGCGAACGCCCGCTGTTCGTCAGGGCGCTGAGTGCTGACGCCGTGCACCGCGACGCCCGCCGCGATGAACGCCCGGTACCGCTCGCGGAAGAGTCGATTCTCGAGGGTGCAGCCGATGGCTCCGGGGATGCGGTCCCAGCCTTCGGGTAGCGGGCCGGGTATACCCGTCGCCGGATAGGCGAACAGCACGGTCGCCTGCGCGTCGCTCGCGACGACGTCAGTCTCACCGCCGGCCGATGGCAGCGAGATCTCGGGCACGCGTGACCCGATCAGGGACCGCAGCCGATGCGTGTCGGCCGCGCGGCTGGTCGACGTGCCCGATAGCTCGCCATCGCCGAGCAACCAGCGGTCTCCCCAGTCCTGCAACCCCACGAGCATCGGTAGCAGGGCCTGGCCTCGCGTGGTGAGCACGTAGTCGTACCGGGCCGGGCCGTCCTGGTAGGGACGCCGCTGCAGGATCTCGTGATCGACGAGGTGGCGCAGACGTTCGGCGAGCACCTTGCGCGAGAGTCCCAGTTCGCCGACGAGCTGGTCGAACCGGCTGATGCCGCGGGCGACGTCACGCAAGATCAGCAGCGTCCACGTATCGCCGACGACGCTCAGCGCCTGCGCAATCGCGCAGGCCGGATCGGGAGACCAGCTGGCCCGTGGCATGACCCTCAGTTTACGATCTGAACTTGTCAGTTCCTTTTAGGAACTCATCGGAGGATTTGTGCTGCACGCGTGGCGTAGTGCGCGGGACTTGCCCGCCTGGATAAAGGCGGTCTTCGTCGGCCAGTTCGTCAACGCGGCGGGAGCGCTCGCCGGGTTCTACCTGACGCTCTACCTGGTCACCGACCGCCACACCACGAGCGGGCATGCCGGTCTTCTGGCCGCTCTGTACGGCGCCGGGCTGATCGTGGGCAATCTGGCCGGTGGCGGGGTCGGCGACCGGATCGGGCTTCGGCGGGCACTGCTCTTCACCCTGCTCGGCTGGGCGATCGCCTGCCTGTGCGTGCCGGTGTCACCGCTTGGCCCGCTGCCGGTCGTGCTTGTGCTCGCCGGGTTGTTCGGCGGTGGCGCTCGCCCGCTGATGTCGGCCGTCGTGCTGTCCGCGCTGCCGGGTGAGCGTCGCCGCGAAGGCGCCGCGCTCGGCCGGGTCGTCTACAACGCCGGCACGATCGTCGGGCCGCCGCTCGGTGCGCTCGCCGCCGGCTGGCATTTCGGCGTCATCTTTGTTGTGGACGCGCTGACCAGCCTCGTCCTCGCTGCCATCATCTGGCGCCGCGTGCCGGCGGGCGATGCAACGAGAAGCGCCGTGCGCCTGGGGATGGGCGACCTGCTCGGCGCGTTGCGCGCCGACCGAGTGGTGATCGCCGTCCTGGCGACGGTCATCGTCGTCGACACGGCCTACCGCCAGTACTACGTCGCGCTGCCACTGCAACTGCGCGATCTCGGCCAGCGGCCCATCGTCTTCGGCCTGCTGCTCACCCTGAACTGCGTGGTGATCGTGCTGTTCGAGGTCCAGATCGCCATGCGGCTCACGCATCGCCGCGCGGCCGTAGTGATCGCCGCCGGGTATGCGCTGGTGGGTCTCGGCTGGCTCGTGATCGGCGTTGACGCGGCCCTGGCGACGGTAGTGCTGGCCACCTTCGTGGTCACCGCCGGCGAGATGCTGTACAAACCCACCGCGACGGCGACCGTGGCCGACGCCGCGCCGCCCGGCTTCGCGGGCACCTATCAGAGCCTCTACGCCGCGGCATCGATCAGCGGCATGGTGCTCGCGCCTGCGCTCGGCGGCATCGGCTACGAGCGCTCGCCGCGCGGATTGTGGTTGTTTGCGGCCGCTGTGCCGTTTGTAGCGGCCGTGGTGCTGGCGCCCCGTCGCGCGGGCGTGCGCGCGAACCGCCTATCGTCGTGACCGAATAGCGCAAGATGGCGGCGCGCCTGTGGGCGGGGCCATAATGTACGCGGGAACTTGAGCGCACGTGACTCAGTTCTATTGACAGGTTCTATTAATAGAGGCAATGGGCTGGCCGCAGTATGCCCGCCCGTTGCGAGACGTAAGCAGAGCAAATATCAGAGGAGAGCATCACATGGCACGTGCGGTCGGCATCGACCTAGGCACCACCAACTCCGTCGTCGCGGTACTGACCGGCGGCGAACCGGAGGTCATCGCCAACGCCGAAGGCTCGCGCACCACCCCGAGCGTCGTCGCGTTCGCCAAGAACGGCGAGGTCCTGGTGGGCGAGGTCGCCAAGCGGCAGGCTGTCACCAACATCGACCGCACCATCCGCTCGGTCAAGCGCCACATGGGCGAGACGACCTGGCAGGTCGACATCGACGGCAAGACCTACACGCCGCAGGAGATCAGCGCCCGCGTCCTGCAAAAGCTCAAGCGCGACGCCGAGTCCTACCTCGGCGAGGACGTCGCCGACGCGGTCATCACGGTGCCCGCGTACTTCAACGATGCGCAGCGCCAGGCCACCAAGGAGGCCGGCCAGATCGCGGGCCTCAACGTCCTGCGCATCATCAACGAGCCCACCGCGGCCGCGCTCGCCTACGGCCTGGACAAGGGCGACACCGAGCACACCATTCTCGTCTTCGACCTCGGCGGCGGCACGTTCGACGTGAGCCTGCTCGAGATCGGCGAGGGCGTGATCGAGGTCAAGGCCACCAGCGGCGACAACCACCTCGGCGGCGACGACTGGGACGAACGGGTCATCACCTGGCTCGTCGACAAGTTCAAGGCGGCGCACGGCATCGACCTGACCAAGGACAAGATGGCGCTGCAGCGCCTGCGCGAGGCCGCCGAGAAGGCGAAGATCGAGCTGTCGTCCTCGCAGCAGACCAGCATCAACCTGCCCTACATCACCGTCGACGCCGAGAAGAACCCGCTGTTCCTCGACGAAACGCTCTCGCGGGCCGAGTTCCAGCGCATCACCTCCGACCTCCTCGAGCGCACCAAGTCGCCGTTCCAGAACGTCATCAAGGACGCCGGCATCAGCGTTGGCCAGATCGACCACGTCGTACTCGTCGGCGGCTCGACGCGCATGCCCGCCGTCGGCGAACTGGTCAAGGAGCTGACCGGCGGCAAGGAGCCGAATAAGGGCGTCAACCCTGACGAAGTGGTTGCCGTCGGAGCGGCCCTTCAGGCCGGCGTGCTCAAGGGCGACGTCAAGGACGTGCTGCTGCTCGACGTCACGCCGCTGAGCCTTGGTATCGAGACCAAGGGCGGCATCATGACCAAGCTGATCGAGCGCAACACGACGATCCCGACCAAGCGCTCAGAGATCTTCACGACCGCCGACGACAACCAGGGAAGCGTGCAGATCCAGGTCTATCAGGGCGAACGCGAGATCGCGGCCTACAACAAGAAGCTCGGCATGTTCGAGCTGACCGGCCTGCCGCCGGCGCCGCGTGGCGTGCCGCAGATCGAGGTCACCTTCGACATCGACGCCAACGGCATCGTCCACGTCTCGGCGAAGGACCTCGCCACCAACAAGGAACAGGGCATGACCATCACCGGCGGCTCGGGCCTGAACAAGGACGAGATCGACCGGATGATGCGCGATGCCGAGTCGCACGCGGAAGACGATCGCAAGCGCCGCGAGGAGGCCGAGACGCGCAACACGGCCGAGTCGCTGCAGTTCGCCACCGAGAAGTTCCTCACCGAGAACGGCGAGAAGATCCCCGACGACAAGAAGAACGAGATCGAGACCTCGCTCGCCGAGTTGAAGACGGCGCTCGGCGGCACCAACATCGACTCGATCAAGTCGTCCCAGGAGAAGCTCGCGACGCTCTCGCAGGAAGCCGGAGCGGCAATGTACGAAGCCGCTAACGCTGCGGGCGCAGCCGGCCCGACCGCCGACGCCGGCTCGACTCCGCCACCGGCCGACGACGACACGGTCGTCGACGCCGAGGTTGTCGACGAGGGCCCGGACGCTGCGTCCGGAGAGCAGAAGTGAGCGAACACCGCAGCGCAATGGACGAATGCAGCGATGAGCGCTCGGGCGAAGAGCGGGGAGTGAAGTGACTGAGCACCGCCCCGAACACGCCTGGAGCGAACCAAGCATGAGCACCGGCCACGGGCCGAGCATGCCGGAAGAGCAAGACCAGGAGCGGGTCGTCATCCGCGACAAGCGACGCCTGGATCCGGTTACCGGCGAGGTCCGTCCCGGCAACGAGAGCGATCGTGCGACGTCCGGCGTCCCGACGACGCCAGACCTCGCACCATCGCAGGAGGACGACATTCCGAAAGCCGAAGCTCTTCTGCTCGAGGAGCGCACCCGCGACCTGCAGCGACTGCAAGCCGAGTACGCCAACTACCGCAAGCGCGTCGAGCGTGATCGGGTTGCGAACGCCGAGGCTGCGGTGGGGGTTGCGCTCGTCGGGTTGCTGCCCGTTCTCGACGACATCGACCGGGCGCGCGCGCACGGCGACCTCACCGGCGCCTTCAAGGCTGTCGCCGAGCAACTCGAGGCCGTGCTCGGCAAGATCGGCCTGACGGGGTTCGGTGAGCCGGGCGACCCGTTCGATCCGGCGATCCACGAGGCCGTGATGCATGACGAGAGCGCTGAGGTCAGCGAGCCGACAGCCACCACCGTCATGCGCCGCGGTTACCGCCACGGCGAGCGGCTGCTGCGCCCGGCGATGGTCGGGGTGAGCGATCCGGCACCCGCCGCGGCCGACCCCGCAGAAGTCGATCTTGATACTGAACAGGAGTCATAACGCAACGTCGGCGTCAAGATCGGCCAAGACGAACAACACGACAAGGAGGTGACGCCCGGTGAGCACCAAGGACTACATCGAGAAGGACTACTACAAGGCGCTGGGCGTCGCGAAGGACGCGTCCGCCGCCGACATCAAGAAGGCCTACCGCAAGCTCGCCCGTGAACTGCATCCGGACAAGAACCCGGGCAACGCCGAGTCCGAGGCGAAGTTCAAGGACGTGTCCGAGGCATACGACGTGCTCTCCGACGAGAGCAAGCGCAAGGAGTACGACGAGGCGCGGACGCTGTTCGGCAGCGGCGCGTACCCCGGCGGCTTCCCCGGTGGCGCCAGCGGCGGCGGCGCGACCTTCGACATGTCCGACCTGTTCGGCAACACCGGCGGTGCCAGCGGCGGTCTCGGCGACATCTTCGGCGGGCTCTTCACCGGCGGCACGAGCTCCCGGCGCCAGCGCAATGTCGGGCCCACGCGCGGCCAGGACGTTGACGCCGAGATTCGGCTCGGGTTCGACGAAGCCGTGCAGGGCGCGATGTTGCCCCTGCAGCTTTCCGGACCCGGCGCCTGCCGCACCTGTGGCGGCAGCGGCGCCAAGCCGGGCACTCGGCCGCACGCGTGCCCCACGTGTGGCGGATCCGGGTTCATCAGCCGCAACCAAGGCGCATTCGGGTTCAGCGAGCCGTGCCGTGACTGCCGTGGTACCGGCCAGATCATCGACAACCCGTGCCCGGACTGTCACGGCAGCGGCGTCACCACGCAGACCCGCACCATCAACGTGCGTATCCCGGCAGGTGTGCGCGACGGCGCGCGGCTGCGCGTTCCCGGCAAGGGCATGCCAGGTGCGCGGGGCGGGCCGGCGGGCGACCTCTATGTCACCGTCCATGTCGAGTCGCACGACCTGTTCGGCCGCAAGGGCGACGACCTCACGCTGTCGGTGCCGGTCACGTTCCCGGAGGCCGCGCTCGGTACGACGCTGCGCGTGCCCACCTTGGACGGCTCCGTGGCCCTGCGCGTCCCGGCGGGCACCAAGACCGGCCGCACGTTGCGGGTACGGGGCCGGGGCTTCCCCAAGCGGGGCTCGGGTGCGGGCGACCTCCTCGTGACGATCGAGGTGGCGGTTCCGCAGAAGATGAACGCCGAGGCCCGCGAGGCACTGGAGAAGTACGCGGCCGCGCAGGAAGACGATCCGCGCCCGCACATCACGGCCGCCGTCGGCCGTCCGGTCCGGACGGAGGAGAGCCATGGCTGATCCCCGCAAGGTCCGGCACGGCGACGTCCCCGAAGACGCTCCCGTCTTCGTCATCTCGGTGGCCGCGCAGCTCGCCGGCATGCACGCTCAGACGCTGCGCCAGTACGACCGGATCGGTCTGGTCACCCCGGGCCGCACGGTCGGTGGCGGGCGGCGCTATTCGGCACGCGACGTCGCGCTGCTGCGCGAGGTGCAGCGTCTCTCGCAGGACGAAGGCGTCAATCTCGCCGGCATCAAGCGGATCATCGAGCTCGAATCCCACGTCGAGGCGCTCCAGGCCCGAGTCGCCGAGCTTGCCGCCGAACTGCAGCACGCCTACTCCGAGCTGAACGCCCGGCCCTCGACCGCGCTCGTCGTCTGGAAGCCACAGCGCCGCTAGTGTCCCGCGCCAGAAATTGGGCGAGTAAGTCCGGTGATCCAGGTGTGCGCTCGCAAGGCGGACGAGGAGCCGATACCGGGGTTGTATCGGCGACGAGGACAACGCGGCGAGCGTGCAGCTGGGCACCGGAATTACCGTCTGAATTTCTGGCGTGGGGCACTAGTTGCGGCTAGCGCACGCGCCGGCGCTCGGCGAATCGACGAGCCTTCGCGCGATTGCCGCACACCGACATCTCGCACCAACGCCGCCGCCCGGATGGATCGAGGAACACCCAGCCGCACCGCTCATCGGCGCAAGGCCTTATGGCCGTGCGGGGATGGCGTTCCAGCAGCGAATGCAGAGCCAGCGCGAAGCGGTGCAGCGGCAGGCGTAGGCCATCGCCACCGTCGAGGCGCAGCGAACTATCGGCATCACGCACGTAATGGGACTCGCTCACGGCTGCCTCGACGAGCCGATGCATCTGGGCGGCGGCCGAGGCAGGCAGCGGGTCCTCGATGAGGACTGCATGCAGCGCCGACCGCAGCTGCTTGGTGTCGTCGAGTACAGCGTCCGCCGCGGACACTCGCCGTTGCGCGGACGCAAGCAGGGCGGCGGACTCGGCCGGGGAGATCAACTCGACGTCACGGCCCAGGATCACCAGTGCGCCGTAGTCGGCGAGGTACTCGCGCGGCACCTCGAACAGCCACCCGCCGACGGTGTTGTTCAACTCGAGCGCCGGATGGGCGGACACACGCTCGGGCAGCCATACACCATCGACCTGCCGAGCCATGTCGCCTATGCTAACCGCAACTCAAGGCGAAGGGGTTAGCTGGGTGGGTATTGTCGCATCCCTGGCCGGCGCGCAGTTGCGGCATCGGCCGGGGCGCTGGGCGCTGCTGGTGGCCGGTGTTGCGCTGGCGGCTGCCATCCCGGTCGTCGCGGCCGGTGCGGGTGACTCGGTTGCTGCACAGACGGTGCGAAATACCGTCAAACAGATGTCGCCGGGCGACCGGGCGATCACCGTGCTCGGTACCGGCACCATCTACAACCCGCATGATTTCGCGGCGTTCAATACGCTCACCCGCCAGCAATTGGGCCGGCTGTCGGATGCGCCGGTGCGGCGAGAGCTGATCTTTCATCAGCTGGCGCTGGCCGGCGCGACGTTCTACCTCGGGGCGGCCGACGATCTCGGCTCCGCGGTGCGCCTCGTCAGCGGCCGGATGCCACGGTCGTGCGCCCCGACGCGCTGCGAGGTCGTTGCCATCGGCGGCGACCAGGCGACGCTGGCACACGGCTCGGCATCGCTCGGCATCGAGGTAGTCGGACGAGCTGAGCGCACCGACACAACCGTGCTCGGCGGCGAACTCGACCCGGGTGACGTGCCGCTGCTGCTCGGCGACGGTACCGATCGCATGTCGCTGCTCTCGTCGCTTTCCCTGTTCGCCCGCACGTACGGCTGGGTCACCCGCCTCGACGTCGACCGCGTCATCGCGCTCGGCGTCCCGGCATACGTGCAACGTTCTGCCGACGTGTCCGACACCGTTCTCGAGAAGGTCGCCGGCGCGGCCATCGTCACGCCAGACACCCGGCTGGTCGACGAGTATCACCGCGCATCGCTCTCCGCTCGACGGTTCGGCCTGCTCGGTGGCACGGCTGCTGCGCTACTGCTCGGATTCGCAGTCGTGGCCGCGGTCGGGCTGCGGCGCGAGCACGGCGTACTCGTCGCGGTCCTGCGCCGCCGTGGCGCCCGCCTGGTCCGGATCACGCGGCTCACCGCCATCGAGGCGATCGCCGCTTGTCTCGGCGGTGCGGTTCTGGGCTGCGCGATCGGTGCCGCCGTCACCGCCGGCCTCGCGAACGGCGCCACCCTGCCCCCGTGGCGCACGATCTGGCACGCGCTCGGCGCCGCAGGCCCTGCGGTCGGATTGCTCTCGGCCGCGGCCATCGCAGTCACGGTGGCAGTGCTGCTGTGGCCGGATCGCGACCGTAAAGCGGTGTGGCACACCGTCGAACTCGCCGGCGCGGCGTGCCTCGGCGCGGCCCTGCTGGCGGCGAGTCGAGGTTCGGCCTCGGCCGACTCGCTGGCGGGCAGCAGCGATCCGCTGGTGGTCGCGCTGCCGGTGCTGGCCGCCATCGTCGGCGGACTCGTCGCGGCTCGCCTGTGGGCGCCGCTCGCCCGCTTCGCCGAACGTCTGCTGCCTCGGCATTCGGTGGCCGGTCGGATCGGGCTGCTCGGCGCGATCCGCCGTCCGCTGCGACCGGTCGTGACGGTGGCCTTTCTGACCGCCGCCGTCGCATCGGTCGTGTTCGCGGGCGCCTACCGCGCCACCTTGCTGGACGGCTCAGCCGATCAGGCCGCCTATGCCGTGCCGCTCGATGCCACACTCACCGGCGGCCGCGACGTCACCACTCCGCTCGAGGTCACCGGCGCAGGGCAACTCGCTGCCGTTGCCCCGGGCACGCGCGCCTACGGCGTGGTGCGTACCTCGGCAGTGATCCGGACGTCGAACGGTGATGCCACCGGGGTTCCCGTCGTGGGCGTCGACCGGGATGCGCTGCCGCAGGTGCGCCGCTGGTCACGCGTCACGGGCACGTCCGCCAGTGCGGGATCGCTGGCCAGGTCGCTACGCCCACCGAGCACTGCAACCACGGCGCCAGTGGTGCCGGCGGGTACGCGCACGCTCAGCGTCAACGTCACCGGTCTGGCGGCGCCGGTCGATCTCGACCTGTGGCTTGCCTCGAGTGACGGCCGCGAAAACGCAGTCGCGCTGCGCGGGAACGGGACGACCCTGTCGGGGCAGGTGCCGAAACTCGGCCCTGGCCCGTTGCGAGCGGTGGGCTTCACGCTCAAGGAGAACATCGAGTACGCGACGCACCACCAGCACGCCATCGGCGAAGGCAACACCGACCAACCGATCGTCGCAGGCACCATCACCCTCGGTGCAGTTTCCGCTGACGCTTCCGGCATCCCGTGGCAGTGGGCCGGCTGGGGATCGTTCAACTCCCAGACCGCTTCGCCGGGCGGCGCACTGAGCGTGCGGTACCGGCTCGAAGGTTCGCCGGTGGTCGTGATCCCGAGCTACACCGCAACAGCAGTGCTGCCGGTGGCGGTCGATCCGACCACCGCTCGCTCGGCCAACCGCGGGCAGCTCAGCCTCAGCTTCGACCAGATCACGATCACGGCTCGGGTGGTCGCGACGATGCCGCGGTTCCCGACGACGTCCGACCGGTTCGTCATAGCGGACCAGGCTGTGGTCACGGCGCTGCTCGACCGAACCCAGCCGGGCACCGGAGCGATACGCGAGCTCTGGGTATCGGCCCCGCCCGGGTCGCGGGCCGCCCTCGATCATGCGTTGTCGGTGGCGCCATATGACCGGATCACCGTCGCGCAGCGTGCACCCATGCAGGCGCGGCTGGCCTCCGATCCGGTCGCGCGTGGATCACAACTGCTGCTCGCCCTGATCGCCGGACTGGCCTTGCTCGTTGCCGCTGTCGCGTTGGTGCTGCTCGTCATCGGCGAACGCCGCGACGACGCCGGTGAACTGCACGCGTGGGAGGCGGACGGCCTGCGGCCAGCCACGTTACGGAGGGTGCTGTTCCTGCGCGCACTGTCCGTCGTGGGCGTGGCCCTACCGCTCGGGTTGTTGACCGGCCTGGTGCTGGCTCGCGCCGGTGCCACACTGGTTGCGGTCGACGCGTCCGGCGTCGCGCCGCGTCCCCCGTTGCAGGCTGCGGTGGGTCCGCTGTGGACGGGTGTCGTGCTACTCCTCGGCGTCGGCCTGGGGGTGGCCGTCTCGTGGGCAGTCGCCGCCAGAATGCTGCGCGAGCGGTTGCCGGTTCGTCCAGAGACGGATCTGCGATGAGCGGCAGAATGAGGGCGAGCGGATGAGTGCTATCGACGTCACCGACGCGTTCTGCCTGTACCCCATACCGGGGGGTACGGTCGCAGCGTTGCGCGGGCTTTCGCTCACCGTGGCTGATCGAGAATGCCTCGTCGTGCACGGCCCGAACGGCTCCGGCAAGACGACGCTGCTGCGCGTGCTCACCGGTGAGGTGCCGCCCAGCGCGGGAAGCGTGCGCATCGCCGGAGTCGACCTCGCCGGTGCCGACGAAGCGACCCGGTCCCGCCTGCGGCTGACCCGAATCGGCGTCGTCGACCAGCACAGCGCTCGGACGCTGCGTCCGGAGATCGACGTCCTCGACAATGTCGCGCTGCAGTTGCGGTTGGCTGGCGTGGGACGCGCCGAAGCCCGGCGACGCTCCAGTGAGGCGCTGACGCGCTTGGGATTGACGCACCTTGCCGAACGCTCGCCGGCAACCCTGTCCGGCGGTGAGGCGCAGCGCGTCGCGGTCTGCGCGGCACTGGCACATGACCCGGCTGTCGTGCTGGCCGACGAGCCGACCGGCGAGCTCGACCTCGCATCGGCCGACGAGGTCTATGACCTGCTCGCGTCGGCCGTTGCGGCCATCGGGGCCACCTTGCTGCTCGTCACGCACGACCAGCGCGCTTCCCGTATTGCGGACCGCATGGTGCGCATTCGCGACGGCCGGCTGTCCGAGCAGTGGTCGCCGCACGCGCCCGGCGACGAGATGCTCGTCGTCGACGACCGCGGATGGGTGCGCCTGCCCGAACAGCTGCGCCGGAGCGCGGGTGCATCGCGCGGCGTCCGGGCGAGCGCCGAGGACGGACGCATCGTGCTGAGTGGTGCTGACGAGGCGGTCGCCGCCGAACCGGTACGCACGGGTACCGGGCCGTCGGCAATCGTCACCGGATCGCTTGCTCGCTTGCACGACGTGCGGGTCCGCTACGCCGATCGGGTCGTCCTCGACGGGCTGTCACTCGACGTCTGCGCCGGCGTCCTCACTCTGGTGCGGGGGCGCTCCGGGTCGGGAAAGTCGACGTTGCTGCGGGTGCTGACCGGGCTCGCCGACGCCGACGCGGGACGCGCCGAGTTGTCCGGCGTCGAGTTGCACGGGCTCTCGCGCGCGGCCCGCGCTGACCTGCGTCGCGAACACGTCGCCGTCTTCGGGCAGGGCGGGGCGCTCGCCGAGCCGCTGGACGTGCTGGAGAATCTCGCGCTTGCGCGCACCGCTCGCGGGCTGGCGCCCGATCCGGATCTGATCACCAAGACGGTCGAGTCGCTCGGTCTCTCGGCGCTCGGCGGTCGTGCGGTGCGGCTGCTGTCGGGCGGCGAGCGGCAGCGCGTCGCCGTCGCTCGCTCGCTCGTGGTCGAGCGGCCGCTGATCGTCCTCGACGAGCCGACCTCATCGCAGGACGAGGCCCACGCCGAGATCGTCGCCCGGGTGCTGGCCGAGGCGGCGGCCGGCGGGCGCGCGGTGCTCTGCGCGACTCACGACCCGGTGCTGGCCGCCGTCGCCGACACGGCCGTAGCGCTCGACTGAGCGATCCGTCGGGGTTCTATGCGGGAAACAGCCTCGCCGGCCACGCATCGGCCACCACAGCCTCGGCGCGCGGGCCCGTGAAGTGCGCGGGTGCACCGCGCTGGCCCCGGGTGGCTGCGTCGGCGTCGGTGACGAACATCGGACGGCGCTGCGTCGAGTCGTAATAGCGATGGAACACCGGGGTGAGGCCACTCGAGATCGGCGGCACGATCCAGCTCCAGTCCGCCGGGCAACTGCGGCCGGCCCGTTCCTCGCGGGCGAGATGGGTGAGGAATCGCCGCGACTCGGTGTGGTGATCGGTGATCGTGACGTCCGCGCGGGCGAATGAGTGCAGAACGGCGCGGTTGATCTCGATGACGACCCGGTCGCGCCACAGGGTCTGCTCGGACCTCATGTCCAGGCCCATGCGCGCGCCGACGGTTGCGGCGATGTCATAGCGGTCGACGTCGATCAGGTTGCGGGCGCCGATCTCGGTGCCCATGTACCAGCCGTTGAAGGGTGCCGCGGGGTAGGAGATGCCGCCGACGCACAGCGTCATGTTGCTGATCGCCGGCACAGCGTGCCAGCGCAGCCCCAGATCGGCGAACCAGTCCAGGTCGGGGTGCGACAACTCCACCTCGAGAATGTCGGCCGGATCCAGGACGTACATGCGCGGACCCTCGGCGGCGGTCTCGACCACGAGGGGCAGCACGTCGAAATCCCCCGGGGTGGCGGGTGGTTCCCAGCCCATCGCCGTGACGGCCTCAGTGAAGCCGAGATAGCGGGGATCGCCGCGGCCGTCCGGGTAGCCCGCGTACCGGATCAGCTGCTCGTTCCAGATCCGCGGGGCGGGGCGGCCGGGTGCGTCCGGCGCGAAGATGCTGATGACGGGCCGAACCCGGCCACCGTTCGCGGCCAGGCGCAGATGGCGACGGCAGTGCTTGGCGACGCCGTCGGCATCGGCTACGGCGCGAAGGTCCCGCACGCGCAGGCTGTTCCAGTACAGCCGCCCGATACAGCGCGCGCTGTTGCGCCAGGCCACCCTGGCGCCCCAGGTCAGTTCGGCGGTCGTGTGGTGATAGGTGCCCGTGGTCAGGATCTCGGCGCGCGCCCAGGCGATCCGGCGGGCCACATCACCGGCGTCCGGATTCTCGGCGTGGAACAACTCGACGAACTCGATGGCTTCGTCAAGATCGACCTCGCCGGCGCTTGGCGCGGCGGGCGGTGAGATCCTGCTGTGGTCGACCGGGCATTGCGGGGAGGGTGACGACACGCTACGCAACGATAACGGTCGGTTTGCGGCGGACCAAGGATTCCGCCAAAGGGTCACGCTGCGTATGAGGAACGGGTGATCGTCCGTACTCTCCGCAGCCGCCGTGCCCGCGGTCAGTCGATGGTGTACGTGTCGTAGTAGATCCGCGACGCCGGCACGCCCCGGTCACTCAGCTTGCGGACCGTCGCCTGAATCAGGCTCGGTGACCCGCTGACGACGACGTCGTACGCGGACCAGTCCGCGTGCTGGGCGACGACGTCCGGCAGCGAACCACGCACGCCGCCGTAGGTCGGCTCACGCGAGACGACCTGCACCACGTCAAGCAACGGGTCGCGGCGGGCGAGATCGTCGAGGACTCCGTTCAGGTACAGATCTCGGCTGTATCGCACGCCGTGGAACAGATGCAGCCGGGTGGAGGGCCGTCGTTGTTCCAGGTCCGGCAGCATCGACATGAGCGGGCCGATGCCGGTGCCACCGGCCACCATCAACAGGTCGCGTTCGCCGTGCGTGACCAGGCCGAGCAGGCCGCTCGGCGGCCCGACCTTCCACACGTCGCCGATCTCGGTCTCGCGCACGATGCTGCCGCTGACCCAGCCGCCGGGCACCACCTTGACGTGGAACTCGAGTTCGCCGCCGACGGCGGGCGGGTTGGCCATCGACATCGACCGCCACATCCGCGGCCGGCGGGGTGTCTCGACGCTGACGTACTGGCCTGGCCGGTACACCAGCTCTGGCTCCGGCTTGACCCGGACGATCGCGATGTCGTGGGCCGGCCGTTCCAGATCGACGACGGTGCCGCGGTAGAAGGGCGGTCCGAACGCTGCAGCCGCCTCGGCGGCCCGGCGCATCTCCCGCGAGACTCGGTCGTAGGCCTCTTCCCACGCGTGCGCGACGTCCGGCGTCCAGTGCTCGCGTATCTGTAGCTGTATCGCGTAGAACAACGCCTCGCCGACCTGCTCGTAGTGCTCGGCGGTCACTTCGAACTTCCGGTGGTCGCGCCCGAGTTCAGAAAGGAAGGTCGAGAACCGGTCTGGCTCGTCGATCGTTTGCACGATCTGCACCAGTGCGCGCAGCAGCCGAATGCGCTGGACGGTCATGGTCGCCGGGAACATCGCGCGCAGCGACGGGTTGCGGTGGAACAACGCAGCGTAGAAGTACTGCGCGATTCGATCCGCCGCCGGCTCGGCGATGGCCCAACTTTGTCTGATTAGCTGCGCCTGTGACGGCACTCGGTTCCCTTCGTGTTTCTCGCGAAACCCCCCTTTGCCGCCGTGTGCCTCGGCGACGGACACCAATCTAACGCTTTGGCCGCGTATCGCTAACCCCCTATGGCTCGTTAGTCTGTGTCCGAAATTGAAACATCAGGCAGCTTGTCGCCCGAGCGAACGCGAGGCGTGACAAGCTGACCGCGGTCCGTCATGCCATCCAGGGGGGATGCGCTGACCGGCGTATTGGGGGCGTTCGGGCAGCGCTATCACCCCGAGGAGTGGCATGTTCCCGTCCCCGCAAGACACCCAGTTCGGCGCCGTCGACCATGCCAAGCCGGGCAGTTCCGGCGAACACGAATTGCAGTGCCGATACGACACGACGCAGCGCGCTGAGCGCTTCTATCGTGACCAGGTTCTCACCCATCTCAACCCGGCGATGCGTGAATTCATCGCTCGCCAGGACATGGCCTTCATCGCCACGTCGGACGGGACGGGCGAGTGCGACGCCAGTTTCCGCGCTGGAACGCCGGGATTTCTGCACGTCATCGATGAGCGCACGATCGCCTACCCCGAGTACCGCGGCAACGGCGTCATGGCGAGCCTCGGAAACATCGCCGAGAACCCGCACATCGCGATCCTGATGATTGATTTCGTGCGGGATCTGATCGGGTTGCACGTGAACGGCACCGCCCACATCGTGGAAGACGGCGCATTGCGGGCTCGAGTTGCCGGCTTGCCTGCCGAGCAGGTCAAGGGGCGCGCGCCCGAACGGTGGGTGGTGGTGGCAGTCGACGAGGCGTACGTGCATTGCCGCAAGCACATCCCGCGAATGATGCACGTGCCACATCGCCGCGAGTGGGGAACCGACGACTCACGAAGCAAGGGCGGTGACTACTTCGGCGCTGCGAAAACGCAACAGCCGTGGTCTGGCCAGTCGGTCGAGGCCCCGCCCGGTCACAACGGAAACGGGACGCTTTAGTACGACAGGCACAGATCGCGACCTGGCACGGGTGTGGGGCTCCCGGACTTCCTGTCGGGTCTGATCATCTCTGCTGGATCCGCCACCACGCACGGCTTCGACAGAGATGATCAATGTCCGTCGCGGCGATAGGGCCGAGCAGCATAGTTGAGTGGAACAGACTCAATCTGCCGATCGTTGTCCGATTGAGAGCGCAGCAATGTCGCGCTCGAACAATGACCCGCGATGAGGTGAGTGTTTTCCCATGGACCTGACCACCCGAAGCCAGCAGGCCGTCTCTTCGGCGGTAAGGACGGCCGCCGAGCGCGGCAACCCCGCGGTCGAACCGGCGCATCTGGCTGTGGCGCTGCTCGACGACGCCGAGGGGCTGACCCGCCCGCTGCTCGCCGCCGTCGGCGTCGATGCGCTCGCCGCACGGGCTGCTGTCCAGCGCCTGGTCGATGCCCTGCCGGCCGCTGCCGGGTCGACGGTGGCCGCGCCGCAGCCGTCGCGGTCCTTCCTGGCCGTGTTGAGCGCCGCCGAGCGGGAGGCCCGCGATCGCTCCGACGAGTACGTCTCGACCGAGCATCTGCTGATCGGGCTCGCTGACCAGGGCGTCATCGCCGACGTCACCCCGGCGGCGCTGCGCGACGCGCTTGCCAGCCTTCGTGGCTCGCAACGGGTGACCAGCCCCGATCCGGAGGGCACGTTCCAGGCGCTCGAGAAGTACGGCGTCGACTTCACTGCCCGCGCCCGCGAGGGCAAGATCGACCCGGTCATCGGTCGCGACGCCGAGATCCGCCGGGTGATCCAGGTGCTGTCCCGGCGAACCAAGAACAACCCGGTGCTGATCGGTGAACCCGGCGTCGGTAAGACTGCCGTCGTCGAGGGCCTGGCCCAGCGCATCGTCGCCGGCGACGTGCCGGAATCCCTGCGTGGCAAGCGATTGGTCGCCCTCGACCTGGGCGCGATGGTCGCCGGCGCGAAGTACCGCGGCGAGTTCGAGGAGCGGCTCAAGGCCGTCCTGAACGAGATCAAGGACTCGGGTGGCCAGGTCGTTACATTCATCGACGAATTGCACACGGTGGTCGGCGCCGGAGCGTCCGGTGAAGGCGCCATGGACGCCAGCAACATGCTCAAGCCGATGCTCGCCCGCGGCGAACTGCGCATGGTCGGTGCCACCACGCTGGACGAGTACCGCGAGCACATCGAGAAGGACGCGGCTCTCGAACGCCGCTTCCAGCAGGTGCTCGTCGGCGAACCGTCCGTCGAAGACACCATCGCCATCCTGCGTGGACTGAAGAGCCGCTACGAGGCGCACCACAAGGTCGTCATCAACGATGGTGCACTCGTCGCCGCCGCGACGTTGTCCGACCGCTACATCACCGCCCGCTTCCTGCCCGACAAGGCGATCGATCTCGTCGACGAGGCCGCGTCGCGCCTGCGCATGGAGATCGACTCCCGTCCCGTCGAGATCGACGAGTTGCAGCGGGCCGTCGACCGGCTGCACATGGAGGAACTGGCGCTCGCCAAGGAAACTGACGACGCATCGCGTGAACGCCTGGCCCGCCTGCGGGCCGAGCTGGCCGACCAGACCGAGAAGCTCGACGCGCTGAATGCCCGCTGGGAGCGCGAGAAGTCCGGCCTGAATCGGGTCGGTGAGCTCAAGGAGCGCCTCGACGACCTGCACGGGCAGGCCGAGCGTGCGCAGCGCGACAACGACTTCGAAACGGCATCCCGGTTGCTCTACGCCGAGATTCCCGCGCTCGAGAAGGAACTTGCGGCCGCTAGTGAGGCCGAACCGGTCGAGGACGTCCTGGTGAAGGAGGAGGTCACCGCCGACGACATCGCCGACGTCGTCTCGGCGTGGACCGGCATTCCGGCCGGACGCCTCATGGAGGGCGAGACCGCGAAGCTGCTGCGCATGGAGGACGAACTCGGCGCGCGCGTGATCGGGCAGACGGCTGCGGTCCGCGCGGTGTCCGACGCGGTGCGGCGCGCGCGGGCCGGCATCAGCGACCCCGACCGCCCGACCGGATCGTTCCTGTTCCTCGGCCCGACCGGTGTCGGCAAGACCGAGCTGGCCAAGGCCCTCGCCTGGTTCCTGTTCGACGACGAGCGGGCCATGGTGCGCGTCGACATGAGCGAGTACAGCGAGAAGCACAGCGTCGCCCGCCTGGTGGGTGCGCCGCCCGGCTACGTCGGCTACGAGGAGGGCGGCCAGCTGACCGAGGCCGTGCGCCGCCGTCCGTACAGCGTCGTGCTGCTCGATGAGGTCGAGAAGGCGCACCCGGACGTGTTCGACGTCTTGCTGCAGGTGCTCGACGACGGGCGGCTCACCGACGGCCAGGGACGCACGGTCGACTTCCGCAACGCGATCCTGGTGCTGACGTCGAATCTGGGCTCCGCCGCGCTGGTCAGCGACCGGCCGGACAAGAAGGACGCTGTGCTGGCCGCAGTGCGCGAGCACTTCAAGCCCGAGTTCCTCAACCGGCTCGACGACATCGTCGTGTTCGAGTCGCTGACCACCGAGGAGCTGACCAAGATCGTCGACATCCAGGTCGACGCCCTTTCGGCGCGCCTCGCGTCACGCCGGCTGACGCTCGACGTGACGGAGGGCGCTCGCGAGTGGCTGGCCATCAACGGCTTCGACCCGGTTTACGGAGCCCGGCCGTTGCGCCGCATGGTGCAGACCGCTATCGGCGACGCGCTGGCCCGCAAGCTGCTGGCCGGCGAGATCCGTGACGGCCAGACCGTCCACGTCGACGTGCTGGAGGACCGCTCGGGTCTTGCCGTCTCAGGTGTGTGACGGATGCGGTGTCACCGGTGGGGTGTATCGGACCAGCGACGGTGTCGGCGACGGCGATGGCACCGGTGTCCCGTCCGACGGGCGCGACACGGCCCCGAACATCAGGATGACGCCGATCCCGATCGCGAGCATCAGGGCGACGGACAGCTTGGTCGCCTGGGTGACCAGTTCGATCGCCTTGCGCAGCAGGCTGAGGACCACGCTGCCGACTATCACCGCGACGGCGAACGACAGAAAGACCGCCATGGCGAGTCCGGTGGCCTGGGGGTGAGCGACGCCCGCGGCCGTGACCGAGGCGTGGTGATGGCTTGGGCCAAGCCGCGATCCCAGAGGTCTTGCGAGCTCGAACGTTCTCACGCGACTCACCTCCCATGGCCGGTAGACCAAGATCCTTTTGCCTACACTTTCGCCTGCCCCTCGCCGTTGAGTGGTATTTCGCGAACTTTCGTGAAGCACTGAAGTCCGGGGCATCAGGATGAGCCGACAGTGGCCTCGCGTCAATCACTTAGAGGCACAGTGAGGTAACGATGTGCCATTGGTCGGCGATTCGTTGCCCGATCGCGCAGAAGTTCACTAGCCTTTGAAGGGCTCTGTGAAGTACGCAAGATACTGCGATCGATCAACGCAAATGGAGCGGGCAGACATGCGGCCACATCACGAGTCACCTGAGGCGCGGGCAGCGCTTGCGCGCCGGCTCAAGCAGTTGCGGTCTGACCACTGGCCCGATGTGCGGGTAAACCAGGCGCAGCTCGCCGAGGCATTCGGCGTGAGCGTTCCGTCGATTTCAAGCTGGGAGAGCGAGCGCTCTGCCCGTATCCCCCAGTACGAGACCCTCGAGCAGTACGCCACCTTCTTCGCCACGCGGCGCTCGATCACCACGCCCGAGCCACAGCTGGTCGACCCAGGCGAGCTGACCGAGGCCGAGCGCGAGACTCGCGAACGGATAAAGCGCGATCTTCAGGCGTTGCGCAACGCAGCGGCGGGCGATTCATCCTCGGCATCGAGCTTCTGGCACCTGCCGGGCGCTGCGCAGGTCCGGCTCGTCTGCGGCACGTTGCCCGACGAGCATGCATCGCCCTATCGGTCGGCGTCGAATCCCAACTATGTGAAGCTCTCCGCGTTCTCCGACCTCGACGCCATGGTTGAGCTGTTCGGGCACATCCGGGCGATGAATCCGCAGGCCGACGTGCGCTACCGGCTGGCCAGCGCGCTGATCGCCGACGACCTGGTGGGCCACGTGGTGGTGCTCGGCCGGGCAGCGCTGAACAGCGCCACGCGATGGTTCTTCGACCACCTCACCCTTCCCGTCCGCCAAGCCGAAGACCCGAAGGCGCCCGACGGCGAGATCTTCACGATGCGCGATGACGAGTCGATGCGTTTCGCGCCGACACTCGATCCGAGCCTCGGCCTGACCGAGGACGTCGGTCTACTCGCCCGGATCCCGAACCCGAACAACAGCGCCACCACGCTGACCATCTGCAGCGGCGGTTACACCCGTGGCGTGCTCGGCTCCGTCCGGTGCCTGACGGACGGGCAGATGGCGCCCAACAACGAGAGCTTCCTGGCCACGCGCTTTCATGGGCTCAAGTCATTCGGCGTGCTCATGCGGGTGCCGGTACTCGGCACGATGGCGGCGCCGCCTGATCTGCAGAATCCTGATAATCGCCTCTACGTCTGGCCGCCAGATTCCAACGGCTTTGACGGCTGATTCGATCAGGTGCCGAACGGGCGCGGCGCACCCTGCCGTGGATCGCCGCCCTGTAGCCAGATCGTCGCCGGCGCCGTCCATGCGGTCGACAACCCGATGATCGGCATCGCGACGAACACGGCGGTCCAGATCGCCACGCCGGCGTCATGGACGCGCAGGACCCAGTAAAGCCCGGCGGCGATACAGATTGCCGCGCCGGCGCTGAATAAGATGCGACCACGCGGATTGCGGGCAGACATCATGACGCCGCCCGCGATCTGCAGACCGGCGCTGACGAGGTTGACCAGACCGTCTGTGGCGAGTTCCGCGGTAAAGCCCTGATCGCTCGAACCGAACGCGTTGTTCCAGCTGTCGACGGCGGAGGCGCCGATCAGCAGTAGCAGCCCGGCCAGAATCAGCAGGCCCGCGTTGATGTAGGCGAGAACGCTGCTTGCGGCCAACCCGCTGGGGCGTCCGGAGTCCCATGGCGGTGGGTAGGCCGGCGGATACCCCTGCGGCGGCGACGGAGCGCGGTAGGGCGGGTACTGGTCGTTCGAGGGCGGTCCGGCGTAACCCGGATTGGGGTCGATCGGGTTGTCCTCGCGCGGATCGTATGGGCTCGTCATGTGATCAGTCCTGATTGCGTACGCAGAGTTCGTAGCCGTGCGAACCTCGGTCGAACCTGTCGCTGCAGCTTCTGTCTTTGTGGACCGCCCAGATCGTCAACGCGGTGGCTCCCAGCGCGCCGACAACGGCGCAGGTGAGGCCGGCGATTGCCATTCCACGTCCGCCGGCGCCGCGTTTTGCGGCACCCAGACCAAGCGCGCTGAAGACGATGCCCAGCACGATGAACGGCAAGTCGAAGAAGAGGCCCCAGAAGAACACGACGGCGAGGATCCCGAGGACGAGACCAGCGACCGCCATCCCGTTGCTCCGCCTGGCGGCGGGAGGCTGGTAACCGCCGGGCACACCCGGGTGAGACACGGCGAATCGGTAGGGATCGCTGACCGAGCCCGGCTCGGGCCGGCCGAATCGGTAGGGATCGTCAGGTGAGCCCGGTTCGGGCATGGGTAGTCCAGGCGGCGCACCGTAGTCGTCAGGTGGCGGCTGCGAGCTCACACGTGCTCCATCGTCGACCGGATTGTGCGGGCAATTCTTGTCCCGACTCTAGAGCGCCCGCCGCGCGCCCGGCCGATCGGCGACCATTCAAGGCCGCAGGTCGGCGGGAACGGTTATGGCACATGCCCTCCGCACGTACACTGCGCGGCGTGACCGACACCGCCGAAATGCCTGACAGCATCAGCCCACCGCGCATGATCAACCTCGCGTTCGCGGCGCTGATCGCAAACGTCGTGGTATCGATCGCCAATGCCGCATTGCTTTGGGGCTATCAGGGCTACCTGCGTGGCCAACTGATCAAGTCCAACAACAAGCTGAAGACGACCGACAAACACAAGAAGGACTACAGCGACACCGCTCAAGGGCTCCACAATCTGAATCACGACCTGCACAGCGGCCTGACTGTCGGCCTTGTCCAGACGGCCGTTTTCGGGTTGTTGCTCGTGTTGCTGGCAGTGAACTTTCGCCGCGGCAAGGGCTGGGCCCGCTGGGCGACAGTGCTCGTGTTGCTGATCGTGGTGCAGGCGCCGTTCCGGTTGCTCAGCATCGGCGGGCACGCCCCGATCATGATGCGCGCCGGTTCGGCCCTCATCGGGCTGACCGGGATCGCGGTGATCGTGCTGCTGTTCCTGCCCGAGTCGTCGCGGTACTTCGCGGCGACACGTGGCGCCAAGGCCGGCACGACTGGGGCGGCACCGATGGGGCTGCGCAACATTTTCGCGCCGCGGCCGCGTCCCACGGCTGGGCAAGAAACCCGTCCGGCCGTGAAGCCCGACGCCGTTATCGCTCCGAAGCAGACGAAGCCGGCCGGCGCGAGCGCGTCCCGAAATGCCGCGCGCCCCGCCGAGAAGCGAACCAAGGCCAAGGCCCGGGCGAGTGTCGACGTCACCGCACCGCCGTCGGCCCAGGAGCCCGCGGCAAGGCCAAGCGGCACCGGCACGGCGAAGAACCGCGGGAAGTCCCGGAAGGGTTCATGAGCCCGGCTACGGCTCTTATTACCGGGGCCACCGCAGGGCTTGGCGCTGAATTCGCCCGCCAGCTCGCGGCGGCCGGCAACGACATCGTGCTCGTCGCACGCGACGAGGCACGTCTCGAGTCAGCCAAGGTCGCGCTCGAGGACCGGCACCGCATTCACGTCGAGACACTGTCGGCCGACCTGTCCACCGCGGACGGTTGCGATCGAGTCGCCGCGCGAATTGCCTCGGCCGACGCCCCGATCGACACGCTGATCAACAACGCCGGAATGGGCACCTACAAGCGGTTCGGCCGGGCTGAGCTCGAGGACGAGGAGCGCCAGCTCGACCTGAACGTCCGCGCCGTGCTGCGGCTTACGCACGCCGCGATACGAGCAATGACCGAGCGGGGTTCCGGCCAGATCATCAACGTCTCGTCGGTGGCCGGGTTCGTACCGCGTGGTGGCAACGCCACGTATTCCGCCAGCAAGGCGTGGGTAACCATGTTCAGCGAGGCACTGGCCGTGCAGTGCGCGGGGCACGGCATCCGGGTCACCGCGATCTGTCCCGGTTTCACGCATACCGAGTTTCACCAGCGCGCACAGGCGAATATGTCCCGCGTACCCGACTGGATGTGGCTCGATGCCGAGGCCGTCGTGGCGCAGGGCCTCGCCGATGCCCGGCGGGGCAAGCCGGTCAGCGTGCCCAGTGCCAAGTACAAGGTGCTCACAGGCGCTGCGCGGCACGTCCCGCGTTCGGTGCTGCACCGGATCATGCGGCGCCGGGGCGTCTAGTACGACAGCCGTAGATCGTTGCAGTCCGGCACCGTGCGAGGAGTCCGCGCCGCATCCGGCGCCATGGTCGCGATCTGCGGCGGTAGTGCCAGGGCGACGAGAATCGTCCTGAAATAGGGTGGCCAACGTGACCGCCCGGGATGAGTTGCTGCCGCTGATCAAAGACATTGCCGTGGTGCACGGCAAGGTCATCCTGTCGTCCGGACGGGAGGCCGACTACTACATCGATCTGCGCCGGATCACGCTGCACCACAAGGCCGCGCCGCTGGTGGGTCAGGTGATGCTCGACCTGACGGCCGACTGGCAATACGACGCAGTCGGCGGATTGACGCTGGGCGCCGACCCGGTCGCCGCCGCGATGCTGCACGCAAGCGGTAGCGGGCTCGATGCATTCGTCGTGCGCAAGAGCGAGAAGCAGCACGGCTTGCAGCGGCGCATCGAGGGCCCGGACGTCGGGGGCCGCCGGGTGCTGGCCGTCGAGGACACGTCGACGACGGGCAGCAGCGTGCTGACGGCGGTGGCCGCGCTGCGCGACGCCGGCGCGGACGTGGTCGGCGTCGCCGTCATCGTCGATCGAGGTGCGGGCGACGCGGTGCGCGCCGAAGGGCTCGAGTACCGCGCCGCGTACACCATGGCCGAAGTTGGCCTGCGCTGACCACTCCGCGGGTGGGCAGTTCGGCCGCGGGTGGGCGGTTGTAAGTGCCCACCCGCGACGAAAGTGCCCACCCGCGCGAGGACGGGACGGGCGACGCGACGCCTGACCTTCAGGTCGGGGTCGGTCCGTATGCCGGCCCCTGGCCGGACGATCCGCGCCTCGATCACGACCTGCTCGAGCACGGCGACCGGCGCAATGTCGTCGACCGTTACCGGTACTGGCGGCTCGAGGCGATCGTCGCCGACCTCGACACCAGACGGCACGAGTTCGGGGTCGCCATCGAGAACTGGCAGCACGATCTGAACATCGGCACCGTTGTGCGGACGGCAAACGCCTTCCTCGCCCGCGAAGTGATCGTCGTCGGGCGGCGGCGCTGGAACCGCCGCGGCGCAATGGTCACCGACCGGTACCAGCACATCCGCCACGTCGACTCAATCACCGAACTGCTCGACCAGGCGCACGAGTACACCGTGGTCGCGATCGACAACCTGCCCGGCGCGACGCCGATCGAGGCGGTCGCGCTGCCCCGGCGCGCGCTACTGCTATTCGGCCAGGAGGGCCGCGGATTGAGCCCCGAAGCTCGAGAGGCCGCCGAACTGGTCTGTTCCATCGCTCAGTACGGCTCGACCCGTTCGATCAACGCAGGGGTCGCCGCCGGCATCGCGATGCACGCCTGGATCCGCCAGCACGCAGCGATTCCGTGACGCCCGCCGTCAGAAGTTGATCACCTCGAACGACGTGGCGAACGTCGTGCCTAGCCTCGTACCCGTCTGGCGCGCGAACGACTCGAGGAATTCCTCGGGTTCGGACATCGGGCCGCCGCCGAGTCCGGCCAGGTACGCGGCATGCGCCTTGAGCGACTCGATGCCTTTGCTGAACGAGTCGGTGACGTCGACCGCGTGATTGCCCAGCGGCGATCCGGCGGCGAACACCGCGCGAACTCCGCCCCAGGGCTCGTGCCCCTCATCGAGCAGTTCGCGGAACACCCAGCGGTTTCCGGCATCGCGGACCGCGTCGAGGATCGCTCGCCCGACGGCGATGTGGTCGGCCTGATTGAGAAAGCCAGGCCCGAAGGTGTCGCGGAAGTTGATCGTCACTACGACTTCGGGACGGGCCTTGCGGATGGCGCGGGCGATGTCGCGGCGCAGCGGCAGGCTGTACTCGATCGTGCCGTCGGGGTAGCCGAGGAACGAGACGTCGTCGACCCCCACGATTGCCGCGGACGCCTGCTGCTCCTGCCGCCGCAGCGGGGCCGCCTCCTCCGGAGTCATGCCGTCGATGCCGGCCTCGCCGCTGGTGGCCAGGCAGTACGCGATGTGCTTGCCCTGCGAGGTCCAGCGAGCGATCGCGGCTGCGGCGCCGTACTCAAGATCATCGGGATGCGCGACGACGGCGAGCGCGCTCGTCCAGTCCTCGTCGATCGGTTCGATCGGTTCCATGGGCGGCGGGGTCGTCATGGGGCTAACGTTACCGAGCGCCGCGTTGTGGCATATTGACCGCACGTGCCTGGCACGCTTTGCTTGCGAGGTTTGGCCGTTTACCACAACGAACAGCGGAGGCGCATCTATGCGCGTATCAAGGTCCGGGCGGTGGCGAGTCGCCGCCTGTCTCGCGGCGGGCGTGACAGCCGTGGCTGTCACCTCAGTCGCCCAGGTCGCGGTGGCTTCGCCGTCACCGCATGCTGTGCCCGATAGCGCGCCCGGCTGGATATCCCACGCCCGCGCGTTAAGCACGACCTCGCCGAGCTCGCGCGTCGACTTCGGCGTCATGCTGAAGATGCGCGACCAGGCCGGTGCTGCCGCAACCCTGCAGCAGGTTTCCGATCCGGACAGCCCGAGTTATGGGCACTGGCTGTCGAATCAGCAGTTCCGGGCACGCTACGCGCCGTCGTCCGCCGATGTCTCGGCGGTGCAGAACTGGCTCAAGTCGCAGGGCTTCCAGCTGCGCTCGACGCTGCCGAGCGGTATGTACGTCGAGGCGCGTGGCACTGCCGCGCAGGTTGAGAAGACGTTCTCGACGACGCTGCGCAACTACTCCTACCGCGGGCAGACCGTGCGCTCCAACGCGACGACTCTGTCGTTCCCCGCTGGCACGCCGGCAGCGGTCACCAACGCGGTCGGTGGCATCCTCGGCGTCGACCAGGGCGCGCAACTGCACACCCACGCCGACACCTTGCCTGGACCGCCTCCCGGCGCCCGGTTCGGCGTCGATCCCTGCTCGGCCTACTCCGGGCAGAAGATCGCCACCGACCAGCCGACCGCCTACGGCAAGCACCAGCCCTACGCCGTGTGCGGTTACGGGCCCCAGCAGTACCAGGCGGCGTACGGCGAGTCGGACCTGCTGCGCGCGGGCGTTGACGGGCGTGGCGTGACGGTGGCGATCACCGACGCGTACGCCGCGCCGACGATCCTTGCCGACGCCCAGAAGTACAACCAGGTGCACCACCAGCCCCTGTTCAAGCCGGGGCAGTTCAGCCAGATCACCCCGGCCGCCGATGGCTACGACCTCATCGACGAGTGCGGTGGCAACGGCTGGTACGGCGAGGAGACGCTTGACGTCGAGGCCGTGCACGCCATGGCGCCGGGCGCGAACGTCGTCTACGTCGGCGGGGCCGACTGCGCAAGCGGGCTGGACGAGGCCTGGGCGCAGACGATCGACAACCACGTCGCCGACATCGTCACCAACTCCTGGGGCGACGGCACCGACGACATCAACCTGCTCGGTGCGGATTATGTGCAGTTCTACAACCAATTCGCCCTCGAGGCGGCGCTCACCGGCATCACGGTGAACTTCTCCAGCGGCGACGCCGGCGACCAGACCAACGGCGGCGCGAACCCCGGCAGCAAGAGCGTCTCGTTCCCGTCCGACGTGCCTTACGTGTCGGGCATCGGCGGCACCAGCGTCGGCATCGGCGCACGCGGCAACTGGATGTGGGAGTACGGCTGGCAGAGCTCGTACTCGTTGCTGAACGGCAACGCGTGGGCTCCGGCACCGCCCGGGACGTACAGCTCCGGCGGCGGTGGCGGCACGAGCACCCTGTTCGACCAGCCGGACTACCAGAAGGGCAAGGTGCCGGCGTCCGTCTCCGAGTACTTCGGGTCGACGCCGATGCGCACCGTTCCCGACATCGCGATGCCGGGTGACCCCAACACCGGGTTCGCGGTCGGCGAGACGCAGGTGTTCCCCGACGGCACGTACTGGGACCAGTATCGCATCGGCGGGACGAGCCTCTCCTCGCCACTGATGGCGGGCGTGATCGCAGTAGTCGACCAGCTCGGGCACCGCAAGCTCGGCTTCACCAACCCGCTGTACTACAAGCTGCTGCACACGCAGGCGCTGCACGACATCACCGCGCCGAAGTCGCCGGTGGCCCAGGTGCGCAGTGAGTACGCGAACGGCGTCGACGCGTCAGGCGGCGTGCGTTTCAAGCTGCAGACGATCGACGTGCAGACCACGACGATCCACAGCACCCACGGCTACGACGCTGAAACCGGCGTCGGTACGCCTAATGGCCTGCCGTTCTTCCTCGGCATGCTGGTTGCGGCGCACGTGCGTCACTGATCTGGCGGTCTTATGCGGCCCCGCTCCTTCGGGAGCGGGGCCGCTGCCATGTCACAGTTCCTGCTGTCGCAGGTACCTGCCGAAGTGCGGGACGGTGAACGAGATCAATCCGCGCTGCCCGGAGTAGACGAGCCCCTTCTTCAGCAGCGCGTCTCGTGCCGGCGACAGCGACTGCGGGTTGCGCCGCAGCGCCTCGGCCACCGATCCGGTCGCCACGGCATCGTCCGCGCCGCCCTCGGCGACGTCGGCCATCGCGCGTAGGTACTCCCGCTCGGCGGGGGTCGCCCGCTCGTAGCGCGATCCGAAGAAGCCGACCGCCAGTTCCGCCTCGGCCTCGGGCGCCGCGACACGGATGTCCGCGGCGGAGATCGGCGAGGCCGGCGCCACGTCCCAGGCGACCTTGCCGTAGGCCTGGACGAAGTACGGGTAGCCGGCCGTCGTCTCGTACATCAGGTCCAGCGCGTCCTCGGTGAAGTCGGCTTCCTCTTCCCGAGCCGGCCGGCGAAGCGCGGTGTCGGCGGCATCGCGATCGAGCCGGTCGATGCGCGCATAGCGGAACAGCCGCTCGGAGTAGGACTTGCTCGCCGACAGCACAGCCGGCAGGTGCGGCAATCCGGCTCCGACGATCACCAGCGGGACGCCCTGCTGTGAGACCTCGTGGCAGGAGGCGCACATCGCGGATATGTCGTCAGGCATGAGGTCTTGCATCTCGTCGATGAATATCGCGATGCCCTTGCCGGCGTCGGCCGCGAGGCCCCCGACGTCGCTGAGCAACTCGACGAGATCGATCTCGATGTCGCCCGAGTCGGCGCGCCCGCTGACGGTCGGGACGTCGATGCCGGGCTGCCAGCGATCGCGCGCCGCGGTCTGCTTCCGGCCGCGAGCCGCGACTTGCTCGCGTTGGGCGAATGCCTTCAGCACGCCGAGGACGTGGCGCTCCTCGTCCTTGTGCGCGCTGGCCAGTTCGCGGATCGACAGGTGTAACGCGGCGGCGAGTGGTCGGCGCAGTTGCTGATCGGGTCGCGCCTCGAGCTTGCCGGTGCCCCAACCGCGGCGGACGGCGGCGCTGCGCATGGCATTGAGCAGTACGGTCTTGCCGACACCTCGAAGCCCGGTATTGACGATCGAGCGCTCGGGGCGCCCGCGCGAGACGCGCTCGAGCACCACGTCGAACGCTTTGAGCTCGGTGTCGCGCCCGGCCAGCTCGGGTGGGCGCTGGCCGGCGCCTGGCGCGTACGGGTTACGCACAGGGTCCACGATCGGACTGTATCCAGCTCTCTAGCGAATCCCGCAGATTTGGCGAGATTCCGCAATCGTGTCGCGCCCGACGGGGGTGGCCGTCGCCCGATCGTCAATGCTTGGGTTGAGTTGTGCACTTCGAGGTTGATCACCTGCGGATTTCGCACCGCCGACGGTGCAGAACCCGCAGGTGATCAACACCGGGCGGCGGTTGGTCAGGCGTCCGGCGCGGTGAGGATCTCGGCGCCGTCGTCGGTGACCACCAGCGTGTGCTCCCACTGCGCGACCCAGGAGCCGTCGCGGGTGAGCACAGTCCAGCCGTCGTCCCACATGAACCAGTCGACGCCACCGAGGGTGAGCATCGGCTCGATGGTGAACGTCATTCCGGATTCGATCGTGGTGGTGACGCGGGGCTCGTCGTAGTGCAGGATGGTCGGCCGGGTGTGGAAGCTGGGCCCCACACCGTGCCCGGTGTAGTCGCGCACCACGCCGTAGTTGAAGCGCTTTGCGTAGGACTCGATGACCCGGCCGATCACGCTGATCGGGCGTCCCGGATGCACCGCGCGGATGCCGCGCATGAGCGCCTCGTGGGTACGTTCGCCCAGGTCTCGGACCTCCGGCGCGGCGTCTCCGGCGTAGAACGTGCCGCAGGTGTCGCCGTGCACGCCGTCCTTGAACGCAGTGATGTCGACCTTGACGACGTCGCCGTCGGCGAGCGGGCGTGCGTCCGGTATGCCGTGGCAGATGACCTCGTTGACCGACGTACACAGCGACTTGGGAAAGCCTTTGTAACCCAGGGTCGACGGGTAGGCGCCGTGATCGAGCAGGAACTCGTGGCCGATCCGGTCGAGCTCGTCGGTGGTGACGCCGGGCGCGACATGTCGGCCGACCTCGACCAGCGCGTTACCCGCGATTCGGCCGGCTGTACGCATGCGCTCGATCGTCGCGGCATCCTTGACCATCGGATCGTCGAAGTCGGCGGGACCCGTCGAGTCGACGTAGTGCGGCCGCGGGATGGACGGCGGTACGGCGCGCCGGGGCGAGAGGCTCGCGGGCGTGAGGGCGGCGCTGACTGGCATATGTCCATCTTGCCTCAGCCCCGCGGCGATCTTCTGTCGAGTGGTGCGTTTGGGTTCGAGTGGCGCGTTATAACGCACCACTCGACGGATAACGCACCACACAACGGGGAAGCCGCCGGCTGCGCGCCGGGCGACCCGGCTAGACCTCTACCACCATGGGCATCAGCATCGGGCGACGACGGTAGGTCTGGTCGACCCAGCGGCCGACTGCCCGCCGGATGATGTGCTCGAGTGCATCGGCGTCGCGCACCCCGTCCGCCAAGGACTGTTCGACCGTGGTGATCAGATCCTTGCGGATTGGGTCGAGGGCCGCCGGGTCGTCGGTGAAGCCGCGCGCGGTGATCTCCGGGCCGAACACCACCTTGCCGGTGGGCATGTCGACGGCGACGAGGATCGAGATGAAGCCCTCCTCGCCGAGAATCCGCCGATCCTTCAGCGCGGCGTCGCCGATGTCGCCGACGGCCAGCCCGTCGACGTACACGTAGCCGACCGGGATCGTGCCCACGATGGAGGCGAGCCCACCGGCGAGGTCGACCACCGTGCCGTCCTCGGCGAGCATGATCCGTTCGTCGGGCAAGCCCGTCGTACGCGCGATCGCGGCGTGCGCGCGAAGGTGGCGCCACTCGCCGTGCACCGGCATGTGGTTGCGCGGACGCACCGCGTTGAGCAGGTAACGAAGCTCGCCCGCCGGAGCGTGCCCCGAGACGTGCACGAGCGCGGTGGACCGATGAACGACCGTCGCGCCCAGCCGCGAGAGCCCGTTGATCACCCGGCCGACCGCGTTCTCGTTGCCGGGAATAAGCGATGAGGCAAGCAGAATCGTGTCGTGGGAGACGACTCGGATGGTCGCGTGCTCGCGGTTGGCCATCCGCGACAGCGCCGACAGCGGTTCGCCCTGCGATCCGGTCGAGACGAGCAGGACGCGCGGCGCCGGTAGGTCCTCGGCGTCCTTCAGGTCGATCAGCACGCCGTCGGGCACCTTCAGCAAGCCGAGCTCGCGCGCAATCTGCATGTTGCGCACCATCGACCGGCCGACGAACGCGACGTGACGCTCAGTCTCGACTGCGGCGTCGAGCACCTGCTGCACCCGGTGCACGTGCGAGGCGAAGCAGGCGACGATCACCCGTCCGGGCGCCTTGGTGATGACGTCCGTGATGACGTTGCCGACTTCGCGCTCGGACGGGATGAAGCCCGGAACCTCGGCATTCGTCGAGTCGGCAAGGAGCAGGTCGACGCCCTCGTCGCCCAGCCGCGAGAAGCCGGGCAGGTCGGTGAGCCGACCGTCCAGCGGCGTCTGGTCCATCTTGAAGTCGCCGGTGTGCAGCACGGTGTGCTCGCCGACCCGGATCGCCACGGCGAGCGCGTCCGGGATGGAGTGGTTGACCGCGTAGAACTCGAGATCCCAGTCGCCGACGGACGTGCGCTCACCTTCGCGGACCTGACGGAAGTCGGGGCGGATCTTGTGCTGGTCGAGCTTGGCGCCGACCAGCGCAAGGGTCAGCCGGGAGCCGAACAACGGGATGTCGGGACGCTCGCGCAGCAGGTAGGGCAACGCGCCGATGTGGTCCTCGTGCCCGTGGGTCAGGACGACCGCGTCGATGTCGTCGAGTCGATCGCGGTAGTACTCCCAGTCGGGCAGCGTGAGATCGACCCCGGGCGAGTTGGTCTTGCCGAGCAGCATTCCGCAGTCGACGACGAGCAGCCGCGGGCCGGCGGTGCCGCGATGCTCGAACATCGTCATGTTGCGGCCGACCTCGCCGATTCCGCCGAGCGCGACCACGCGCAGGGCACTGTCAGGCAGGGGTGGCGGCAGGCCAGGACCGTGTTGGGGTTCGTCGAGACCGTCTCGTGTCACCAGTCGAGGCTATCGGGCCGTGGCGTTCGCCAGGCGTAGCGTGCCCGTTGTGACGGTTGCGTTCAGTACTGACCAGGCCAAGGCAGTCGCTATCGTCGTGATCCTCGCTGTTGTGGTGGCTGGTGCGTTGCTCAGCTTTCTGGTCAGCAAGCTCGTCGGACGGCTGATCGTGGCAGCGGTCGTCGTCGCGGCAGGCATCTTCGTGTGGACCCAGCGCGCCGACATCGAGAGCGCGGCGAAGAAATGCGACGCAAGATTCCTCGGCGTACACCTCACGCCGAGCAACAAGCAGATCAAGGCGCAGTGCCAGCGGATTCGCTGAGCGCTGATTAGAGCTGGTGCTTCGGCAACCGCCTGGAGCGCAGCCAGTGCACGGTGACCGGAACCAGTGACAGCACGACGACGCCGATCAGGATCGGATCGATCAGCGGCTCGACGTGCTCGCGGACGAAGACGATATGGCCGAGCCAGTACCCGGCCAGGATCACGCCGACCGTCCAGAGGACGCCGCCGATGACCGAGTAGACGGCGTACAGGCTGAATCGCATCCGGCTGACGCCGGCCATCACGGTGGCGACGGTGCGCACGATCGGTACGAACCGCGCCAGGATGATCGTCCACGACCCGAATCGCTCGAAGAAGGCATGCGATCGCTCGACGTATTCAGGCCGGAACATGCGCGAGTTCGGCCGGTCGAAGACGAGCGGGCCCGCGCGGTAGCCGATCCAGTAGCCGACGAGGTTGCCGGCGACCGCCGCGATCGGCACGCAGATCAGAAACGCCCACAGCGGGGTGTGCAGCTTGCCGATCGCCAGCAGCAGCCCGGCCGAGAAGAGCAACGTGTCGCCCGGCAGGAAGAAGCCGATCAGCAGCCCGCACTCGGCGAAGATGATCACAATTAGCCCGGCAAGTCCGAAGCTGTCGAGCAGATGATGCGTGTTGAGCGGGCTCGATGCGACCACGGTTGCGGCCGGTCCTGCTAGGGCATGCATGAGGCCGGAGTGTACGGATCGCTCCTCCGGCCGGATGCCCCGCTCTCAGCGGGCGTGCCAGGACTGCAGCAGATCGGCTTCCTTCTCGGGGTCGAGTCCCGGGGTCATGTCGGCGTGCTTCCAGCCGCCGGGGACGCTCTGTTGCCACGCCCAGCTGCCGGCGACGGTCTCCTGCAGCGGGCGCCAGCGCATACCTGCCGCCGCGGCCGCAGTGGTGTCGTGTGCGAAGACGCTGGGCGACTCGGCGGGCGGAACCCACAGCGGAATCTCGGTCCACGCATTGACGTCCTGAGCGCCGAGCCACTCGTCGTCCACCCAGGTGAAGGTGGCATCGGACCCGGTGACCTCGCGGCAGGCGGCCATCAGCTCGCCGCGGGTGGTCGGCAGGCCGCACATCTCGAATTCGCCGGCGGCACCGGCGAGCGCGAAGGCAGCCAGGTCGCGTGAATCGATCAGCGACATCGGCGCGTCGTCGCGGCCGGGCACCAGCACCTCGCCGCCACGGGCGACGCGGTCGACCCACCAGGCCAGCCGTCCGACACGCGAATCGTCGGGCCCCACGATGCAGCCGCCGCGAAGCAGCGCTGAGCGGTCGCTGCCGAACGCCCGTTGCACGGCAAGCTCGCAGCCCGCCTTGAGCCAGCCGTAGGCCGCGGCCTGGTCATCGGCGGGGGCGTCGTCGCGGGTCGCGTCGGGATTGCCCTGGTGGACACCCGCCACGTGGTAGTCGTCGGCGTCCGGCCAGCCCGGGTAGACGTTCACGGTGGAAACGAATGCGTAATGACCGCAATTGGGCGCGAGCAGGTTCGCGCTGAGGGTGACCTCGGCCGGGACGTAGCCCGAGGTGTCGACGACGACGTCGAATTTGCGGTCGGCCAGCACGGCCAGGTCGGCAGGCACCGTGCGGTCGCCGGTGATCTGCTCGACACCGTCCGGCGCGGTTCCCGAAGTCCCACGATTGAAGATCGTCACGTTGGCCCCTCGAGCCAGCGCCTCGGCCACAACCGCGCGCCCCAAGAAGACCGTTCCGCCCATCACCAAGACATCCATACCGACCACCTGATCAGCTGATGGGCGGCCACGTCCAGAATGTTCGCTGTCGGCGTGGTGACTGTGGTGTGTGCCTCCTCGGGTCGCGATGCGCAGCGGTCACCGGCCGCAGCGCAGCGGGGTCAGCGCCATACACTGGCGCGCGACGGAAGCCCCGAGTTGCCGATATCCGGAGTGCGCCATGCCCATCGCTACGCCAGAGATCTACGCCGAGATGCTGGACCGCGCCAAGCAGGGCGGTTTCGCTTATCCGGCGATCAACGTGACGTCGTCGGAGACGCTGAATGCGGCGTTGCGCGGTTTCACCGACGCGGGCAGCGACGGCATCATCCAGGTATCGACGGGTGGCGCCGAATTCGCGTCCGGCACCAAGGTCAAGGACATGGTGACGGGCGCTGTCGCGCTGGCCGAATTCGCCCACGTGGTCGCCGACAAGTACCCGATTCACGTCGCGCTGCACACCGACCACTGCCAGAAGGAAAAGCTCGACGGCTACGTCCGCCCGCTGATCGCCATCTCGCAGGAGCGCGTTAACCGCGGCGAGGCCCCGCTGTTCCAGTCCCACATGTGGGACGGATCTGCCGTGCCGCTCGACGAGAATCTGAAGATCGCTGTGGAGCTACTGGACAAGGCGTCGGCCGCGAAGATCATCCTCGAACTCGAGATCGGCGTCGTGGGTGGCGAGGAGGACGGCGTCGTCGGCGAGATGAACGAGAAGCTGTACACGACCCCGGACGATGCGCTGCGCACCGCCGACGCGCTTGGCACCGGCGAGAAGGGCCGGTACATGCTGGCCGCGACGTTCGGCAACGTCCACGGCGTCTACAAGCCGGGAAACGTCAAGCTGCGTCCCGAGGTGCTCAAGGAGATCCAGGACGCCGTCGGTGCGAAGGTCGGCAGCGCACGGCCGTTCGATCTCGTCTTCCACGGCGGCTCGGGATCGGAACTGGACGAGATCCGCGAGGCCGTCTCGTACGGTGTCGTCAAGATGAACGTCGACACTGACGCGCAGTACGCGTTCACTCGCGAGATCGCCGGGCACATGTTTGCCAACTACGACGGCGTGCTCAAGGTCGACGGCGAGGTGGGCAGCAAGAAGGCGTACGACCCGCGTTCGTACCTGAAGCTTGCCGAAACCGGCATGGCGGCCCGCGTGACGCGCGCTTGCGAGGACCTGCTCTCGGCGGGCACGTCGCCCACCGCCTGATCGGCGAACGTCCTGCGGTCAGGGACGGACCAGTGACCTGACAAGCGCTGCGGGCGGCAGGCCGGCCAGCCGGACGACCTCACGGTTGAGGTGCGGTTGATCGGAGTATCCGGCTCGCGCGGCCAACTCGGCGAGCGTGCCCGAAGGTGCGTGGATCGCGAGGGCAAGGAAGTGCTGAAAGCGCAGGATCCGCGTCAATGTCTTCGGCCCGTAGCCGAGCGCGGCAACGCAGCGACGGCGTAGCTGGCGCTCGCTGAGCCCGCATCTCTGCTCGAACGCGGGCACGCGGGCCAGTTGACGCTGTTCCGGTTGGCCGACGGTTGCCACGAAATCGCGCACGACCCGATCCGTCGCGGGGGCATCAGCCGCTCTGGCCTGCATTTCGTCCTGCAGCACGCGCATCACAACCGCGGGGGTCGAGGCAGACTGCAGCCGAGCGACGAGCGCGGCGCCGCTGCGGCCCCACAGCGCCGAAACCGGCACCCGCTCATTGACCAGTTCCGACGCAGGCACCCCCAGGACCGGCGGCGCGGCTCCCGGGCGGAAGCGAAGCCCGACGATCTCGGTGCCGGGCGCCATGCGGCTCATCCAGGCCGTGGTGTCGGGACCGGCCACATGCAGGTCGCCGTTCATCCAGACCAGATCGATGCAGGCATCCGGAACGACGCGGACGGGATCAGCCTCGACGGCGCCGATGCGGCGAAACCACACGCACCTGCTCCGCGCGCGCAGCGCCGGTACCGGCGTCCACTCCCGATACGTGCCGAGCATCGACCTGCCTTCGTCAGAATCCGAGTATGTACAGGCCTGTTCACGTCGTGCAATCGTCCAGCGCGACAATCAGCCGCATGAACCCACACGGCAACCTGCTCGCCCAACCCACTCGCCTGCCCGACGATCCCGCCACCACGCGCCTGGCGGCCGGCGACGACCCGGCCGAGGTGGCGGCGGCATACCCCGCTTCGTGCGCTCCGTGGGCCGCCCTTGCCGAGGCGGCGCTTCGTGACGGCCGCACTATCGAGGCGTACGCCTACGCGCGCACCGGCTACCACCGCGGACTGGACGCATTGCGGCGCAACGGCTGGAAGGGCACCGGGCCCGTCCCGTGGGAGCACGAGCCCAACCGCGGATTCCTGCGCGCGCTGCATGCACTCGGCCAGGCCGCCGCGGCGATCGGCGAGGTCGACGAGGCGCAGCGCTGCGAGACCTTTCTGGCCGACAGCGATCCGGCGGCCGTAGCGGCGCTGTCGCGGTAACGCTTTCTCGGATCGTGCAACCTTCTGCGGCCTCAGACCGCAGAAAGTTGCACGATCGCCGACCTGGACGGGCGGGTCAGCCCACCGGCACCGCGGGCAGCTGCGCCTCGGCGTCGGCCAACGCCGCCTCGTCCAGCGCGCGATCGTCCATGACGCCGGAAAGGTAGGCGTCGTAGGCGGGCAGATCGAGATGCCCGTGCCCGCACAGTGCCGTCAGGATTACCTTCGACTCGCCGCTTTCCTTGCACCGCAGCGCTTCCTCGATCGCGGCCGCTATCGCGTGAGTCGGCTCGGGCGCGGGCACGATGCCCTCGGTGCGCGCGAACTGCACGCCGGCCGCGAAACATTCGCGCTGAGGCTTGGCGACGGCCTCGAGCATCTTCTGCTCGTAGAGATGGCTGATCAGCGGGCTCATGCCGTGATAGCGCAGCCCGCCCGCGTGGATCGGGTCCGGGATGAATCCGTGCCCGAGCGTGTGCATCTTCATCAACGGGGTCATGCCGGCGGTGTCGCCGAAGTCGTAGGCGTACACGCCGCGGGTCAGCGACGGGCAGGCCGCCGGCTCGACTGCGCGAATAACCGGCGCGCCGCGTCCGGCGAGTTTCTCCCGCAGAAATGGGAACATCAGCCCGGCGAAGTTCGAACCACCACCGGTGCATCCGACGATCAGATCGGGTGTCTCGCCGACTTTTGCCAGTTGCAGCAGGGTTTCCTCGCCGATGATCGTCTGATGCATCAGGACGTGGTTGAGCACACTGCCGAGCGAATAGTTGGTGTCGGCATTCTGGGCAGCAACCTCGACCGCCTCGCTGATCGCGATGCCCAGTGATCCGGTGGAATCCGGGTGCTCGGCCAGGATGGCGCGCCCCGATTCGGTGAGATCCGACGGGGACGGATGCACGACCGCGCCGAACGTCTCCATCATGATTCGCCGGTAGGGCTTCTGGTCATACGAGGCCCGCACCTGCCACACCTCGCAGTCGAGGCCGAACTGCGCGCAGGCGAAGGCCAGCGCCGTGCCCCATTGGCCGGCGCCCGTCTCGGTGGTCAACCGCCGCGCGCCGGCCGCCGCGTTGTAATACGCCTGCGGCACCGCGGTGTTCGGCTTGTGCGAACCGGCCGGCGAGACGCCCTCGTACTTGTAGTAGATGCGCGCCGGCGTATCGAGCGCCTTCTCCAGCCGGTGCGCGCGGTAGAGCGGCGAGGGACGCCACAGCCGGTACACGTCGAGCACCGCGCCAGGAATGTCTATATAGCGCTCGCCGCTGACCTCCTGCGCGATGAGGTCCATCGGAAACAGCGGCGCGAGGTCGTCCGGTCCGATCGGCTGCAACGTGCCGGGGTGCAGCACCGCGGGTGGCGGCGAGGGCAGGTCGGCGAGCAGGTTGTACCACTGGGTGGGCATCTCGCTTTCGTCCAGTGTGATCTTGGTGCGCTTCGGATCAGTGCTAGGCATGGCCGCAACTATCGTCGCTTGCGGCTGCCGTTGGAAGTGCCGGCAGATCGGTCGTCTAGCGTTCATGGCCGCAACCACGGAAGAGGTGACGTATGCCCGCGATCGTTCTGCTCGGCGCCCAATGGGGCGACGAGGGCAAGGGCAAGGCCACTGACCTGCTCGGCAGCCGGGTCGATGCCGTCGTCAAGTTCAACGGCGGCAACAACGCCGGTCACACGATCGTCATCGACGGCGAGAAGTACGCGCTGCACCTGTTGCCGTCGGGCATCCTCAGCCCCGGCTGCACGCCGATCATCGGCAATGGTGTGGTCATCGATCTCGGCGTCATGTTCGACGAGCTTGACGGGCTCGATGCGCGCGGGGTCGACACCTCGAAGCTTGTCGTGAGTGCCGCGGCGCACGTGATAACGCCGTACAACCGAACGCTCGACAAGGTCACCGAGCGGTTCCTCGGCGACCGAAAGCTCGGCACGACGGGTCGCGGCATCGGGCCGACCTATGCCGACAAGATGGCTCGAGTCGGCATCCGGATCCAGGATCTGCTCGACGCTGACACGCTGCGCGAAAAGGTCACCGGCGCGCTGGACTTCAAGAACCAGGTGCTTGTCAAGGTCTACAACCGCAAGGCATTCGATCCGGACGCCGTCGTTGACGAACTGCTCGGCTACGCCGATCGGCTGCGTCCGATGGTCGCCGACACCGGCTTGCTGCTCAGTGAGATGCTCGACAACGGCAAGGCGGTCGTCCTCGAAGCCGGCCAAGCGACGTTGCTCGACGTCGACCACGGCACGTATCCCTTCGTCACCTCCTCGAATGCGACGGCCGGAGGAGCCTGCACCGGCAGTGGTATCCCGCCCACCCGCATCACCGGGGTGATCGCCGTGGTCAAGGCGTACACGACCCGGGTCGGCGAAGGTCCGTTCCCGACCGAACTCCTTGACGTCAAGGGCGATCGGTTGCGTGACGCTGGAGCCGAATTCGGCACGACGACCGGGCGGCCGCGCCGGTGCGGCTGGTTCGACGCCGTCATCGCCCGCTACGCGGCGCGAGTCAACGGCGTCACCGATTTCGTCCTGACCAAGCTCGACGTACTCACCGGTATGGAAGAGGTTCCGGTGTGCGTCGCCTACGAGGTCGACGGTGTTCGGCACAACGAAATGCCGATGACCCAAAGCGAATTTGCCAAGGCGGTGCCGGTGTACGAGACATTCCCCGGCTGGGACGAGGACATCTCGCTGGCTCGCAAACTGGACGATCTACCGCGCAACGCTCGCGACTATGTCGCGGCGCTCGAAGATATGATCAAGGCGCCGATTTCGGCCATTGGCGTCGGCCCCGGACGTGACGAGACGGTTACGGTGCGCGACTTACTGCGCTGATCGAGTCACACTGGGGCATGCGCGCAGCCCTCGCCGTGCTGGCGGCGACCCTCTTGACGGTGTCATGTACCTCGGGCGGCCGGTCGCCGGCGCCTCCGTCCAGGGCGGCCGTGTCAGGCGATCCGGTCGGCTCGGTGCAGGCGCCGCCGGCGGCTCCCGCCGCCCGGGCAGCGGCGGCGGCAACCGCCACGGACTGGCCGACCTATCACGGCGACAACCAGCGAACCGGTGTCAACCGGTCCTTGAAGCTGGTCCTCTCGCCGCTGCGTCGCGTGTGGGCGTTGACCCTGGACGGCGCGGTGTACGCGTCGCCCATCGTGGCGAACGGGGCGAAGATCGTCGTCACCGAGAACAACACCGTCTACCGCATCGCCGCCAACCGGGTCATCTGGAAGCGGCACCTCGGCGCTCCGGTGCCGCGGACGAGTCTGCCGTGCGGCAACATCAACCCGCTGGGCATCACGGGCACGCCCGCTTTCGACCGCGCGACGTCCACCGTGGTCGTGGTCGCGGAGCTGGCGAATCCGATTCGCCACGTCGCGGTCGGGCTCAACCCGTCCACCGGAGCTCAACGGTGGTTCCGCAATGTTGACGTACCGAAAAGCGTCACCGGCATCGACCCGAAGGCGATGCAGCAGCGCGGCGCTCTGATCGTGGCCGGCCGGCGGGTGTACGTCCCGTACGGCGGGCTCGCCGGAGATTGCAGTGCGTACCGCGGCAGCGTGGTTGGCGTCGACCTCGGCAACCCGACCCGTGCCGCTCTCTGGCACTTCACCGTGCCGACCGCGCGAGAGGCCGGCATCTGGGCGGCGCCGGGACCGTCGGAGAATCCGGGCGGCGGCCTGCTCGTCGCGGTGGGCAACGGCGCCTCGGGCGAGGATGATCCGAACGGCCCATACGATCACAGCGACTCGGTGCTCAAGATCGAATTCGAGAACATCCAGGACTCGTTCTCGCCGAGTACCTGGCGCAGCGACAATGCCGCTGATCTCGACCTCGGATCGCAGGGCCCGACCATCGTCGGCAACTGGGTCTTCATCGCCGGCAAGTCGGGAACCGCCTACGTACTGCGCCGCAATGCCCTCGGCGGCGTCGGCGGTGCGGTGTCGCAGATGCCGCTGTGCCGATCGTTCGGCGGCACGGCCGTCATCGACTCGGTCGTGTTCGTACCCTGCACCGACGGGCTGCGAGCCGTTCGGATCAACCCCAACGGCACGATGACGGTGCGCTGGCACGCCGCCACCGGCATCACCGGCTCGCCCGTGATCGGCGGCGGCCGGCTCTGGTCGCTCGACGTCGCGGCGCATCGGCTGCACATGCTGAATCGGATAACGGGCGCCGATCTGGGCTCGGTCCCGATCGGCACCGTCACCCGTTTCGCCACGCCGGCGCTGTACGGCAACGCGGTCTTCGTCGGCACTGTTTCCGCCGTCGTCGCCTACAACTGGTCCTAGGGCCCCGGCTGTTGAGTGGTGCGTTGTAACGCACCACTCGAGCCCAAACGCACCACTCAACGGTGGAGGCGAGCGGGGCGGCGGGCGGCGGAGAACTTCGTTTGACAGTCATGGCTAAGGCTAATAGCTGTAGCCACATGACAGAGATCCTGCACCGACCAGACGGCACCATCGCCTACGACCTGCTCGGCGATCCGGCCGCCCCACTCGTCATCCTCGGGGCCGGTCTCGGCGACATCCGCGCGACCTTTCGCTTCCTCGCGCCGCGGCTGGTCGAGGCCGGCTACCGGGTGGCCAACGTCGACCTGCGTGGGCACGGCGAATCCAGCGTCGACTGGCCCGACTACAGCACCACGGCGATCGCGTCCGACTTCCTCGCGCTGATCGACGAACTCGGCGGCGCGCCCGCTGCGATCGTCGGAAGCTCCTACAGCGCAGGTGCCGCGGTGATCGCAGCCCACCAACGTCCCGATGCGATAAGGGCAATCGCGCTTACCGGCGCCTTCGTGCGTACCCCCCGCGGCAGCCTCCTCACCCGGCTGGGTCAGTCGCTGGTCACGCACGGCCCGCTCGGCCGGTCGCTGTGGCTGTCCTGGTACGACAAGCGGCTGTGGCCGTTGCACAAGCCGGCCGACTACCCCGAGCAGTTCGCCGCGTTGAAGGCCAACCTCAGCGAGAAGGGCCGGATGCCGGCCGCGCAGGCGATGATGCGGGCCGGCCATGACCGGTCGGCCGCCGTCGCGGGCGAGGTCACCACGCCGGCCATGGTGGTCATGGGCAGCAAGGACCCTGACTTCCCGGACCCGCTCGCCGAGGCCGACTACGTCGTCAACGCGCTCGGCGGGTCGGTCGAGAAGCTGATCATCGGCCGCGGCGGGCACTACCCGCACGCCGAAGCGGTCGACGTCGTGGCGCCGGCGATCATCTCCTTCCTCAAGCGGACGGGCTGACGTGCCGCGGCAAGGCCTGACATCGGACAAGGTCGTCTCGGCAGCTGCTGACATGGCTGACCGGGACGGCCTGCACGAGATCTCCCTGTCGGCGCTGGCCGACGTGCTCGGGGTTCGGGTGCCCAGCTTGTACAAGCACGTCGGCGGGCTCGACGACCTGCGCTCCCGGCTGGCGCTGGAAGGGGCGTCCGGGCTGCTCGAGGCGCTGCAGCGAGCGGTGAAGGGAAAGCACCGCCGAGATGCACTGCTCGCAGCCGGCACCGCCTACCGCCGATATGCCCGGGCGCACCCCGGCCGCTACGAGGCGCTGCAGCGTGCGCCGCAGCCGGGCGACCGCCACGCGGCGCCGGCCGAGCAGATCGTCGCCCTGCTGCGCGGCATCATGTCCGACTACGGCCTCGACGGTGTCGACGGCGTGCACGCCCTGCGGGCCCTGCGCAGTGCACTGCACGGCTTCGTCGAGCTGGAACGAATCGGCGGCTACGGCATACCGGCGAGCGTCGACGCCAGCTTTCGGACAATGCTCGCGACCTTCGACCGCGGGCTGCACGAAGGCACGGCCTGACTGATGGCGCACGCAGACCACTAGTTGTTGCGGGCCAAGACGTTGATGTCCGCGGTCACTTGCTACTGATCAAGGGCTACGGTCGTCGACCGTGAATTCCTCACATCGGATGATCAAGGGTCGCGGACGAATGTCGCGCAGTCCGCGCACTCCTCGAGGTACCGATGGCGACACTCGACGGTGTGCCGGAGGAAGGTGATCGCTTGCTGTCTGCTGCGGACCTCACTTTCGAGCGCAGCGATCTTCGCGCGCACGACCTCCTGCGCTGCGGACTTCTTCGGGGACATCGCGGCGGTGACCTCCGGCAACGAGAGCCCGACTTGTCGCAGTTTCAGCACGGTTCGTGCCTGCTCCAGGACGTCGTGGTCGTAGAGACGGTAACCGTTCGCGTCCCGGCGCACCGTGAGTGCTCCGACGTGCTCCCAGTGCCGTAGGACATGGGCCTCGACTCCAAGCTGCTCGGCCGCCTCGCCGATCGTTATCGCCATTCGCCCTTGCCTTGATGTCGACCTGAACCTTTAGCGTCCCCAGCATGCCTGACAGTTCTCCCACCCCGCCTACTCCTGCTTGTTCCCGATCGGTCCTGGTCACCGGAGCGACAGGCAACCTCGGCCGTGAGCTCCTCGCCCGGCTGCACGCGCGCGCAGCAGCTGTGCGGTGCCTCGACCGTCGCCGTGTTGGCCCGCGACCCGGCATCGAGTCGGTGCGCGGTGACCTGACCGACGCCGACTCCGTCCGTGCGGCGCTCGACGACATCGACACCGTCTTCCTCATATGGCCGCTGCTTGACTCCGCCCCCGCCGAGCCTCTGATCGCAGAACTCGCCGCAGCAGCGCCGCGCGTCGTCTACCTCTCCTCGACTGCGATCGATGACGCCTCTTCTCGCCAAAGCGACCCGATTGTGCAGGTACACGCGGACATGGAACGCCGGCTCCGTGATGCCGGCCTGCATCCCACCGTGCTGCGCAGCGACACGCTGGCGTCCAACACTCGGGGCTGGGCGGCACAGCTGCGCGCAGGCGACGTGGTCAGAGGTCCGGACATAGCGCGCACAGCAGTCGTGGACGAGGGTGATGTCGCGGCCGCGGCCGCGGAGGTGCTCCTTCGACGCCAGGACGATTCGGATCGCACCCCCTACCTGCTGACCGGGCCAGAGCCGCTCAGCAGGGCCGACCAGGTCGGAATCCTCGGTGCCGCACTCGGACGAAACTTGCGCTTCGAGCCGGTCCCCGCGGATATCGCGCGCGCACGAATGCTCGCGGACGGCCGTCCCGAGCGGCTGGTCGATGCCCTCATCACGGCGTCGACGCGGCGACCGGAATCACGCCTTGTCACCGATGATGTCGAGCGCCTGACCGGTATGCCGGCCCGCCCCTTCGCGCAGTGGGCCATCGACCACAGCACCGAGTTCGGCCAGCAGCCGTGACCACACACATCAGTCAGCCTCTAACCGGTGTGATGACCGCCGAAGATCGCTTCCCCGCCAACTTCGTAGCCGTCACGGGAAACTGCCCATGAGGCACGCCAATGCTCCACTGACCGTCGAAGGTCGACGCCGACTTGTCGAGCGCTGCCGGACTCGTCCAATAGCGCACGTCGCCGCCGAGATGGGGATCTCCCGCGCCTGTGCATCGAAGTGGGTCAACCGCTACCGCCGCTACGGGGAAATCGGCCTGCTCGACCGTTCTTCGACACCACACAGCCAATCCGCCGCGACAGACGCCACGGTCGTGGCCCGAATCGCAGACCTCCGGCGCAGCCAGAAGTGGTCAGCGTCGCGGATCGCGTTCGAACTCCAAGCTCAGGGCATCACTGTCAGCCGCCGCACAGTGACCCGGCACCTGGCGAGGCTCGGGCTCAACCGTCGCAAGTTCATCGACCCGAACGGCGAACAGAACCGGGAGCCCCGCAGGATCAGCGCCAGGTGGCCAGGCCACATGGTCCACGTCGATGTGAAGAAGGTCGGCCGGATCCCCGACGGCGGAGGTTGGCGTGTCCACGGCCGCGGGAGCGAGCGGGCCAAGAACGCCGACCGGCTGAAGAAGAAGCAAACGCGGTGGCTACGTGTATCTCCACTCGGCAGTCGACGGGTTCAGTCGGCTCGCATACACCGAAGCGTTGCCCGATGAGAAGGCCGTCACCGCGATCGCGTTCATGCACCGTGCCCGCGCATGGTTCGCCGCCCACGGCATTACCCACATCGAGCGGATCGTCACAGACAACGGAGCGTGCTACCGCGCCGACGCATTTGCCCGAGCACTACTCGGGTCACGCCACCAGCGCATCACGCCCTACACGCCGCGGCACAACGGCAAGGTGGAGCGCTACAACCGGATCTTGGCAGAGGAGTTCCTTTACGCCCGCGAATGGGACTCCGAAGACGAACGAGCAGCCGCCCTCGGCGTGTGGAACATCCACTACAACTACCACCGGCCTCACGGCACCGCTGGCGGCCAACCACCAGCGTCACGACTCCAAAGCGGTGTCACCAACGTGCTTCCGGTCGTGACCACTAGGCTCGCGAGTCGTGCGCGTGCTCGTCATCGGATCCGGTGCCCGTGAACACGCGCTGTGCCTCGCACTAGCGGCCGACCCGTCCGTCACGTCGCTGGTATGTGCCCCTGGCAATGCAGGAACGGCCGCGGTGGCAGAGCAGCGCCGCGTCGATATGAGCGATGGCAACGCAGTTGCCGCGCTTGCGACGGACCTTGGCGCCGAACTGGTCGTCATCGGACCGGAAGCCCCGCTCGTCGCCGGCGTGGCCGATGCGGTCCGCGCCGTCGGCATCGCCTGCTTCGGACCGTCCAAGGCTGCCGCACAGCTGGAGGGCAGCAAGGCGTTCGCGAAGGATGTGATGGCCGCCGCCGGAGTGCCGACGGCCGCGGCGCGTGTGTGCACGACGCCCGCTGAGGCAGCCGCGGCCCTGGACGAATTCGGGCCGCCGTATGTCGTCAAGGATGACGGATTGGCCGCTGGCAAGGGTGTTGTCGTCACCTCTGATCGGGCCGCAGCGTTGGCACATGCCGCGTCGTGCGACCGGGTCGTGATCGAGGAGTTCCTCGACGGCCCTGAGCTGTCACTGTTCTGCGTCACGGACGGCACGACAGTGATTCCCCTTGTCCCCGCGCAGGATTTCAAGCGTGTCGGCGACGGCGACACCGGGCCGAACACCGGCGGGATGGGTGCCTACGCCCCGCTGCCCTGGCTGCCGGAGGGCATGGTCGACGAGATCGTGCGGACCGTCGCGCAACCCGCCATCGACGAGATGCGCAAACGCGGCACGCCGTTCGCCGGCCTGCTCTACGCCGGACTGGCGCTCACCTCGCACGGCCCGCGAGTCGTCGAGTTCAACGCGCGCTTCGGTGATCCGGAGACGCAGGCCGTGCTCGCGCTGCTCGAGTCGCCGCTGCGCTCCCTGCTCCATGCGGCCGCCACCGCGACGCTCGCCGAGCATCCGCCGCTCGTGTGGCGCGACGGCGCCGCGGTCACGGTCGTCATTGCCGCGGCGGGATATCCGGCCGCGCCGCGCACCGGCGACCCGATCACCGGGTCCGAGCAGGCCGGCGTGATCCACGCGGGCACGCGACGGCGCGAGGACGGTGCGATCGTCTCCTCCGGCGGCCGGGTCGTCTCGGTGACGGCCACCGGGCGGACGCTCGAAGAGGCCCGAAACCAGGCTTATGCGCTGGCTGCGACGGTCTCGCTACCAGGTGGCCACTCGCGCAGCGACATCGCCTTGCGCGCGGTCCGCGGCGAAGTCACTGCCACTTAGTTGCGCCCCTCCGCCGGTAAGCGCACCGTTAGCTTGTGGCCGAGGGCCTCGACTTCGTCGAGCTCGTGCCGGACGCCGAAACCCGTCCGCGCGAATACGAGATGCTCGCCGATGGGCGTGAGCGTCGCCCACCGGCCTGGCTTGTGCGGGCCGCCGCCCTGTGCACCAGAACGCCGGTCGGTGGTCTCGCCTTGGCAGCGATCATGCTCGGTGGCGTCCTCGTCGCGGACGGGCCCGTTCACGCCCGCATCGCCCCGAGTCCCGCGGCCGGACCGGTCGGGATGTCCTCGGCGTACTTCTACGAGGGCAGCAGCAGGTGCCCAGTTGGCGTGGTCTGCACGGTCGAGGGTCGCGCGCGGCAAGACATGTGGGCGTCGTTCAACGCGCTGTTCACCGGCGCCGAGGCCGGAGCCGGACGGGTGTGGTTCGCTCCGGCGACCGGAGTGGTCTTCTCGCAGTCGCTCGATGCCGCCACACCGACCGTCACGATCCGGCTGACGCAGACGCGCGTAAGCCGGAGGGCCACGGCCACGTCAGGGCCGACCGTTGAGTTCGATACGCCGCTGCAGTGGGGGCGGGTGATCGTTCCGCGCACGGTTATCGTCAGCGCTGAACGCGGCCCCTGGGAGGTGGCCGCGACCCTTCGCGGGCCGTGGGACGCCCACATGCCGGTCGCCGCCGCGCGGGAATGGGTGATGACCGTACCCATCCCGAACTGATCGGCGAGAATAGGGACGTGCCCAAACCCGCGATCCCCGACATCCTGGCCGCACGCTACGCATCGGCGGCGATGGCGGTGACCTGGTCGGCCGAGAACAAGATCGTGCTGGAGCGTCAACTGTGGCTCGCTGTGCTGCGCGCCCAGCGCGATCTCGGCGTTGACGTTCCCGACGGCGCGGTCGAGGCCTATGAGCGGGTGCTCGATCAGGTCGATCTGGAATCGATCGCCGCCCGCGAGCGGATCACCCGCCATGACGTCAAGGCCCGGATCGAGGAGTTCGCGGCGCTGGCCGGCTACGAGCAGATCCACAAGGGCATGACCAGCCGCGACCTCACCGAGAACGTCGAGCAGCTTCAGGTGCGGCGCTCGCTGGTGCTCGTCCGGACCAAAACGCTCGCGGTACTCGCGCGGCTGGCCCGGCGCGCTGCCGAGTACGACGCGCTGGTGATGACCGGCCGCTCGCACAACGTCGCCGCGCAGGCCACCACCCTGGGCAAGCGCTTCGCCACCGTTGCCGACGAGCTGCTCGTCGCGTTGGCCCGGCTCGACGACCTGATCGCGCGTTACCCGCTGCGCGGCATCAAGGGGCCCGTGGGCACCGGCCAGGACATGCTGGACCTCCTCGGCTCTGCGTCGAAGCTGGACGGGCTCGAGCGTCTGGTCGCCGGCCATCTCGGCTTCGACCACGTGCTGACCAGCGTCGGGCAGGTGTATCCCCGTTCCCTCGACTACGACGTGCTGTCGTCGCTCGTCCAGGTGGCCGCCGCTCCGTCGTCATTGGCGAAGACGATCCGGCTGATGGCCGGGCATGAGCTCGTCACCGAGGGCTTCCGTCCGGGTCAGGTGGGCTCGTCGGCCATGCCGCACAAGATGAACACCCGATCCGCCGAGCGCATCAACGGCTTCGCGGTCATCCTGCGGGGTTACGCGTCGATGGCCGCCGAGTTGGCCGGTGACCAGTGGAACGAGGGCGACGTCTCGTGCTCGGTCGTGCGTCGCGTCGCGCTGCCCGATGCGTTCTTCGCGTTGGACGGCCTGCTCGAGACGACCATGACCGTGCTCGACGAGTTCGGGGCTTACCCGGCGGTGATCGCCCGCGAGCTCGACCGCTACCTGCCCTTCCTCGCCACGACGAAGGTGCTGATGGCCGCGGTGCGCGCGGGCGTCGGGCGCGAGACGGCACACGAGGTGATCAAGGAGCACGCCGTCGCCGTGGCGCTGGAGTTGCGCGAGAAGGGTACCGACGGAAACGACTTGCTGGCCCGACTGGCGGCTGACTCGCGCCTTGGCCTGTCGGTGGCCGACCTCGATGCGGTGCTCGCCGACCCGCTCTCGTTCACCGGCGCCGCGCGTGCCCAGGTCTCGCGCGTCGTAGCGGCGGTCGACGCGCGGATGACCCCCGAAGCGGCCGCCTACCAGCCCGAGCCGATCCTCTAGCCCGGCAGGCCCAGGCCCCCAGCCCCGCCCCCGCTGCTCAGGAAACCCAAGCGGCCGGCCGCCGGCGATGCAACGCCGCATGGCACCCATGGGAGGATCAGCCGGTGACGCAAGCAGCCGGCCCTGACGTCGCGGGGCTGACGCCACTCCACTCTGGCAAGGTGCGCGATCTTTATCGCACCGCACGCGGCGAGCTGCTCATGGTGGCCAGTGATCGAATCTCTGCCTTCGACCATATTCTCGACACCCCGATCCCCGACAAGGGACGCATCCTCACCGCGCTCTCGGTCTGGTGGTTCGAGCAGTTGCGCGACATCGCGCCCAATCACCTGATCAGCGTCGATGACCCGGCGATCCCCGCGAAGTGGCGTGGGCGCGCGATGCTGTGCCAGCCGCTCGACATGGTGAAGGTCGAGTGCGTGGCGCGTGGCTACCTCGCCGGTTCCGGCCTCACGGATTATCGGGCCACCGGACGCGTCTGCGGCATCGACCTACCAGCCGGGCTCACCGACGGCTCGAGGTTGCCGGAGCCGATCTTCACGCCGACGACGAAGGCGCCGCTCGGTGCGCACGACGAGCCGATGACCTATGACGACGTGGTCGCCGCGGTCGGTCGCGAGCGCGCGGGGCATCTGCGCGATCTGACCATTGCCGTGTACGACCGGGGCACCGCGCTGGCCGGCCGCGCCGGTCTGTTGCTGGCCGACACGAAGGTCGAACTCGGCGTCGCGGCCGATGGCACGGTGGTCCTGGCCGACGAGATCCTCACGCCGGATTCGTCGCGGTTCTGGCCGGCCGATCGGTGGGAGCCAGGCCACGCGCAGCCCAGCTACGACAAGCAATTCGTGCGTGATTGGCTCGTCTCGCCCGCCTCGGGGTGGCAGCGTGACGGCTCGACGCCGCCGCCGCCGCTGCCCGACGACATCGTGGCCGCGACCCGGTCGCGGTACGTCGAGGCATATGAGCGACTTACCGGACTGCAGATTGCCGACTGGCTCGCCGGACCCGGCGGATAGGCTGTCCAGGTCCCCGATCAAGGAGTCTGCCGTGGCCCGCGTGGTCGTCGATGTCGTGCTGAAGCCTGAGATCCTGGACCCACAGGGCCAGGCGATACTCGGTGCACTCGGCCGGCTCAGCATCGAAGGAATCAAGTCGGTTCGGCAGGGCAAGCACTTCGAACTCGACGTCGAGGACGGCGTCGACGACGAAGCCATCAGCAAGCTCGCCGACACCCTGCTGGCCAACCCGGTCATCGAAGACTTCACGATCACGCGCTGACGATCGGTCAGTGCAGCTTGTCGCGCCGGGGCGCGATGTAGTCGAGCGGCACGCGCTGTTGGCGGCGAGCCACCAGCACGAGCACGCCGACCATCAGCGCGACCAGGACGGCCACCAGACAAATGGCGATCGTGATGGGAGCGAGCGCCTTCTGCGCTGTGTTCTCGATCTTCTTCGCGGGCTCTGTGGTCGGCGCGGCGCCGGCCGGCGCGGCGGAGCTGCCCGTGGGTTGTGCCGTCGGTGAACTGTGCGGCGACGACGGAGGACGACTCGTCGAGGACGGCTTGGGGGTGCTGCCGCTCGGCGCGGGCGTCGCGCGTGCCGCCTGCGGGTTGACCATGAAGCCGATCGTCGTGTTGTTGGCTTGGTGCGGGTCGGAGTAGTGCGAGTTGCCGTTCGCGGTGACCGTTAGCTCCAGCGGCGCAGTCGCGGGAGCGTCCTTGGCGACACTCACCGGAACCCGCCACAACAGGTGGCGATCGACATGGAGCGACACATTCGCCGTGCACGTCATCGCCTCGCCGCTGTTTTGCACCGTGCAGGCCGTGCCTGGCGAGAACGGCAGGTCGGGCTCGACCGCGGACACCTGTCCGACACCTCTGATGACGAGATGCGGGTCGGCGGTCAGTGTGAACGTGACGGTGTTGCTCATCGGGTCTGGTCCGGAGTTGGTCAGGCGCACGTCGATCACGCCGTTGTGGCCCGGCGGGATGGTGGCACTCGACGGAACCACGAGAAGGTCGGACTGGTCGCTGTTCTTCTTTGAGCTGCCGTTGTAAACGGCGAGCGCAAGGACAAACGCAACAATCAGGCCAATGATGACCTGGCGTGGCTTCACCGTTTCAGGATGGCCGATGCAGGTCGTTCTGGCCCACCGCTCGGTGGATGACGCAAGACCGGGCTCGGCACGGGCGTGAGGTTAGGGCATGCGGCATAAGCCGACCAATTCGGGTTGCGGGCATCGGAACCCGGGTCGCTTCGGCAGCGCGGCGCGCGGATGCACGCGGCGCATGGTCAGTCGCTGTCGGCTCGCCGGTAACCTTGCCCCGTGCCCACTCACGTTGGAGTCGTGACCTTTCCGGGCAGTCTCGATGATCGCGACGCCGCGCGTGCCGTGCGCCTGGCGGGTGGCGAGGCGACGCTGTTGTGGCACGCCGACGCGTCGCTGCACGGCGTCGACGCCGTGATCCTGCCGGGCGGCTTCTCTTACGGCGACTACCTGCGCGCGGGGGCCATCGCGCGGTTCGCCCCGGTCATGGAGTCGATCGTCAAGGCGGCCAACGACGGCATGCCGGTGCTCGGCATCTGCAACGGCTTCCAGGTGCTCTGCGAGTCGCACCTGCTGCCCGGCGCGCTGATCCGTAACGATCACCGCAAGTTCATCTGCCGCGATCAGCACCTTCTCGTCCAGAACGTCTCGACGGCGTGGACCAGCGAGTATCGCGACGGGCAAGACATCACCATCCCGATCAAGAACGGCGAGGGTGGCTACGTGGCCGACGCGGCCGTCCTCGACGAGCTGGAGGCGAACGGGCGGGTCGTCGTGCGCTATGTCGGCGGCAATCCCAACGGCAGCCAGCACGACATCGCCGGCATCTGCAACGAGGCGGGCAACGTCGTCGGTCTCATGCCCCACCCCGAGCACGCCGTCGAGGCGCTGACCGGAAGCGGCACCGACGGCCTCGCGTTCTTCACGTCGTTGCTGGGGGCCACGGCATGATCGACGGATCGTGCAACCACGGGCGTCGCTACGACGCCGAGAGTTGCACAATCGGCAAAAGGTGGATGGCGTGACGGTCGACACGATCAAGGCGGCGCGCAAGTCGGCCAAGCAGGATCAGCCGTACGCCGAACTCGGCCTCAAGGACGACGAGTACGCGCGCATCCGCGAGATCCTCGGCCGCCGCCCGACCAGCGCCGAACTGACGATGTACTCGGTCATGTGGAGCGAGCACTGCTCGTACAAGTCGTCCAAGATCCACTTGAAGCAGTTCGGCGAGAAGGCTCCGCAGACCGACGCACTGCTCGTCGGCATCGGCGAGAACGCCGGAGTCGTCGACGCGGGCGACGGCTGGGCGGTCACGTTCAAGATCGAGTCGCACAACCACCCGTCCTATGTCGAGCCGTACCAGGGTGCGGCCACCGGCGTCGGCGGCATTGTCCGCGACATTCTGACGATGGGCGCGCGGCCGGTCGCGGTCATGGACTCATTGCGGTTCGGACGCGCTGATGCCCCCGACACCGCCCGGTTGCTGCCCGGCGTGGTGGCGGGAATCGGCGGGTACGGCAACTGCCTCGGTCTGCCCAACATCGGCGGCGAGACCTACTTCGACGAGTCCTACGCCGGCAACCCGCTGGTCAACGCGCTGTGTGTGGGCGTCATGCGTACCGACGCGATCAAGCTGGCAAGCGCAAAGGGCAAGGGCAACAAGGTCATCCTGTTCGGCGCCAAGACCGGCCGCGACGGTATCGGCGGGGTGTCGGTCCTGGCCAGCGCCACGTTCGACGCCGAGCACCAAGCGAAGCGGCCGAGTGTTCAGGTCGGCGATCCGTTCGCCGAGAAGGTGCTCATCGAGTGCTGCCTGGAGATCTTCGCCGCCGACCTCGTCACGGGCATCCAGGACCTCGGCGGCGCCGGGCTGTCCTGCGCCACCACCGAACTGGCCAGCGCCGGCGACGGCGGCATGCGGATCGACCTGGACGCAGTGCCGCTGCGCGAACCGTCCATGGCGCCGGAGGAAGTTCTCGCCTCCGAGTCGCAGGAACGCATGTGCGCGATCGTCGAGCCGGGCAAGGTCGAGGCGTTCCTCGCCATGTGCGGCAAGTGGGACGTCCTCGCCACCGTCATCGGCGAGGTCACGAACTCGGGGCGGCTGCAGATCTTCTGGCACGGTGATCAGATCGTGGACGTTCCCCCGCGCACCGTCGCCCACGACGGCCCGGTGTACGAGCGGCCGATCGAGCGGCCGGCCGACCAGGACGCGATCATCGAGAACGACGGCAAGGAGCTCCGCCGTCCGCAAAGCGGCGACGAGCTGCGAGCGACGCTGCTGCAGGTCATCGCCTCGCCGAACGTCGCCGACAAGTCGTGGGTCACCGCGCAGTACGACCGCTACGTGCTCGGCAACACCGTGCTGGCCCAGCCCGAGGACGCCGGCATGGTCCGCCTCGCCGACGACAGCACCCGCGGCGTGGCCATCTCCACCGACGGCAACGGCCGCTACACCCGCCTTGATCCGTACGCCGGCGCGCAACTCGCGCTCGCCGAGGCGTACCGCAACGTCGCCACCACCGGTGCGCGTCCGCTCGCGGTCACCAACTGCCTCAACTTCGGCTCGCCCGAAGACCCCGGCGTCATGTGGCAGTTCAGCGAGGCGGTACGCGGGCTTGCGGACGGATGCCGCCAGCTCGGCGTCCCGGTCACCGGGGGCAACGTCAGCTTCTACAACCAGACCGGCAACACCCCGATCCTGCCGACGCCGGTGATCGGCGTGCTGGGCGTCGTCGACGACGTCACCCGCCGCACGCCGCACGCGTTCCACACCGACGGCGCGCAGATCTACCTGCTCGGCGAGACTCGCGACGAGTTCGGCGGATCGGAGTGGATGCAAACCGTCCACGGCTTCCTTGGCGGCACGCCTCCGGCGGTCGATCTGGAACGCGAGCGCCTGCTCGCGGACGTCCTGATCACGTCATCGCGGGACGGGCTGATCGACTCCGCACACGACCTGGCCGAGGCCGGCCTGGCCGCGGCACTCGTCGAGGCGTGCCTGCATCGCGGCGTGGGTGCTCGGGTGGTCGTGCCGGCCGATCTCGACCCCTTCGTCTTCCTGTTCGCCGAGTCGGCCGCACGCGCGATCGTCACCGTCCCGCGCGGCCAGGAAACCCGGTTCACCGACATATGCACCGCGAACGAACTGCCGTACGCGCGCATCGGCGTCGTCGACGTGTTGAGCAATGAGCTCGAACTTGAGGGCCATTTCACCGTCTCGCTCGCCGAGGTTCGAACGGCGTGGACCGCTACCCTGCCTGGCCTGTTCGGCTAGCGGCGCGCCCGTAATCCGCGAGGCATAAGATGACCGCCCGATAACGTCTGCACCGACCTTGTTGATCACCTGTGGGGGAGCACGTGAGCCAGCCACCGTATGACCCGAACTGGCCGGGGCAGCAGCCCGGCTGGGGTGGCCAGCCACCGCAGCCCCCACAGCCGCCGCAGCCGCCGCAGCAACCCGGTGGCCAGCCTGGCTGGGGCGGCCAGTCCGGGTGGGGCGGCCAGTCCGGGTGGGGCAGCCAGCAGCCGTCGTACCCGACTCAGCCGCTGCCGCCGTATCAGCAACCCCCGGCCGCAGGGCAATGGGGCGCGCCGCCACCGCCGCCCGGGCCACCGGCTCCGCCCGGCTCGCCGTGGGGCCCACCCCCGCCACCGCGCCGCTCCAACACGACGATGATCGTGGTGCTGGCGATCGTCGGCGTGCTCGTTGTCGCCGGCGCCGCCACGGGCATCATTCTGGCCAGCGGCGGCAAGAAGAAGCACGACTCGCAGCCGACGACCCCGCCGACCGGCGCGAGCACCGGGGTGAGCACTCCCGACTTCCCGACCAACGCACCGTCGACGGCGCTGCCCACGGATCTGCCCACCGACCTGCCGACGGATCTCCCGTCGAGTTCAGCCGCCGAGGCGTCCGCTCAGGCGGCAATCGCGCACAACGCCGAGACCGTGCTGCACGCGATCGGCTCCAGCGACTCCGCGACGTTCTGCCCGCTGATCGATCCGACCGACCTCAAGCGCCTGCTCAAGGAGAAGTCGCTCACGAACTGCAACGAGATCACCTTGAAGTCGACGGCCGACAAGGCCGAGTACAAGGGCTTCACCGTTGACGACCCGTCCGAAATCGCGGTCACCGGCAACACTGCGCACATACCGGCGGCGGCAATCAGCCCGTCGTCGTTCGGTGCCGTTGACATGCGCAAGGACAAGGACGGCAACTGGAAGTTCCGCTTCTACTCCAGCTGATGCGCTTGGAACCACTCGCGTCCGCATTGCGCGAACAGATCACCGCCGTCCGCGAGTGGCTGGCCGACGTGCCCGAAGCCGAGTTCGCGTCTGCGTCGGTCCTGCCTGATTGGGATCTGCGCACCCTGGTCGGCCATGTGCTGTTGGCCGTGCGCGGTACCACCGCGCAACTTGGTACCCGTGCCGACCCACCGGCGACGCCGGTTGCCGAGTACGTCACGCGGTATCGCCGCGACGTGGACGACATCGGGCGGCGCACCGGCGAGTCCGTGGGCGACCAATCGCCGGCTGAGTTGCTTGCGGCGCTGGGTGCGACGCCGGATCCGGTGAGCGGCATTGCCGGCCTTTCGCCGGGCACCGTCGTCAGCGGACCTCGGGGGCCGATTCGAGCCGACGACTGGCTCGCGACACGACTGATCGAGATGGTCGTCCACGCCGACGATCTGTCGCGCTCGCTACCTTCGCGTGACCCGGTAGCGCTGGTGCGTGGCGCGCTGGCAACCGCAACCCGCACGCTTGCCGAGATCCTCGCCGTGCAGGCTCCGGGCCACACGGTCGAGCTTCGCGTTCCCCCGTTCATTGCCGTGCAGGCCATCGCCGGGCCGCGGCACACGCGCGGTACGCCGCCGAACGTCGTCGAGACCGACCCGATGACCTGGGTGCGTCTTGCCACCGGACGCATCGGCTGGGCCGACGCGTCGGTCAACGCCAGTGGCTTGCGTGCCGACCTCAGCCCGTACCTGCCGGTGATGTCTTGATCCGATCCTGAGCCGCGCCCCGTAACCCGGAACCTCGCCGGACAAAGCGTCATGATCGACGCGGGCTGCACCATCCGCGGCTTCGGGTCGCTCCTGCCGATGCTGTTACGGTTATTCGGTTCGCCCAGACCCATGTCATGCGACTGACCGGGTCAACGAGCTATTGGAAACTTCACCCATCTATGTCCTTCGCCGCACCGATCTTCTTGTGGTACTTCATGCCAGCAGTTCTGCTGGCCTACTGGGTGCTCCCCGGACGATGGCGAAACGGGCTGCTGGCAATAGCGAGCCTGACGTTCTACGTGTACGGTGCCGGGGCTTTCATCTTCGTGCTGCTCGCATGCATCGCGGTCAACTTCACCGCGGGCATCGGCGTCGACGCGAATCGGTTCGCAGATCGCCCTCGGGCGCGGCGCACCATCCTGGTGTCGGCGGTCGTATTCGACCTGGCAGTGCTGGCTGTCTGGAAGTACGCCGGCTTCGCGAGCAAGCAGGTCCACGCACTGTCACACACGCTGGGTCTTGGCGATTCGCCGGTCGTGGCGCTAGCGCTGCCGATCGGCATCTCGTTCTTCACGTTCCACCATCTGTCCTACGTGGTCGACGTCTACCGGCACAGCCGGCACGCACAGAAGAGTCCGGTGCAGTTCGTCACCTACATAGCGATGTTCCCGCAACTCATCGCCGGGCCGATCGTCCGCTATCACGAGATCGCCGACCAACTCGCCGACACCAAACGTGATCGGTTGGCCGACTTCGCCAACGGTTTCCCCCGCTTCGCATTGGGCTTGTGCAAAAAGGTGATCATTGCCGACACGGTCTCGCCGATCGCCAACGCGGCATTCGTCACCGACCCGTCGACCTTGACGACGGGTACCGCCTGGGTGGGTGCGCTCGCGTACACCGTCCAGATCTACTTCGACTTCTCCGGATACTCCGACATGGCGATCGGGTTGGCGCAGATGTTCGGGCTGCGCATTCCGGAGAACTTCAACCGGCCCTACTCCGCCCACTCGATCACGGACTTCTGGCGGCGGTGGCACATGTCGCTGTCGCGCTGGTTCCGCGACTACGCGTACATCCCGCTGGGCGGCAACCGGCACGGCACGGCACGGACGTATCGCAACCTGCTGATCGTCTTCGTCCTCACCGGCTTCTGGCACGGAGCGGCATGGACCTTCCTGATCTGGGGGCTGTATCACGGCTCGTGGCTGGTCATCGAGCGGGTGACCGGCTGGGACCGTCGTGAACTCGGCCCGGTCGGACTGGTGGGCCGCCGTGCCCTGACGTTGCTCATCGTGATCGTCGGCTGGGTGCTGTTCCGGGCCGAAAGCTTCCGGTACGCGCTGCAATACCTGAAAGCGATGTTCGTCTACCGGACGGGGCCGATGCCGGACTCGTTGCTAGCGGTCTGGACGCACCACCGCATCGCAATGCTTATCGTGGGCCTGGTAGTCGTTGTGTTCCCTGCGTCGCTGGTCACCGGCCGGCTGATCGAGCGGCGCGACCTGCTCTGGGCAGTCCCGGTGCGGTGGGCGGTGATCGGTGTGCTGCTTCCCTACGCAGCCGTTCTGGTCGCGGCGGGGACGTTCAGTCCGTTCTTGTACTTCCAGTTCTGAGCACATTTCGCAGCAGAGGAGGAGCTTGCCCGTGACGACGGTGGAACGTGACGAGGTCGAGGGTGGCGAGATCGCGCCCCCACGCCCGGCCACGGCGCCGCGCCGTCTGCGTCCGAGCCGACGGGCCACCATCCTGCTCGCCGTCGTCGCGCTGGTGTTCTTCTTCGGCCCGGGTGTCGCCTACCTCAGCGGAGGACGCGCGAAGGAGATAGAGAATCGGCGGCTGACCGCGTTCCCGTCGGTCAATCAGGGCTGGAAGGCCTTGCCGCAACTTGGCCAGTGGGCGGTCGATCACCTGCCCGGACGCCAGCAGGCCGTCGACGCCAACGACACGGTGACCCGTCGCGTCTTCGACGACTACCCGAGCTACGGGACGACCGGCACAGGTCCGGTTGCGTACCCGTACGTCCTTGGTGGCAAGGACGGTTGGCTGTACTTCGGCGACGACATGGCCAACAAATGCAATCCGGGCTACGGCATCGACCAGACGATGGCCAGGATGCAGCGGCTGGCCAGCGCCGTGACGAACTCCGGACGCCGCTTCCTACTCATTGTCGCGCCCGACAAGAGCACGTCGTACCCGCAGAATCTGCCGGGCAATTACCCTGGCAAATCTTGCGCAACAGCGTGGAGCAATCAGTTCTGGACGAGCCTGCGCGCGACGCCGGGCCTCAACCTGGTCGATGTTCTCGCGCCGCTCGAGCAAGCGCAGCAGCGCACTGGCCTGCCGATGTCGCGCCCGCACGACTCGCACTTCAGCCCGCTCGGCGCGTCGATCTACGCGCAGACGCTCGCCGCCGCGCTGGACTCTCGCCTCGCGCAGGGCACCACGGTCAACCCGGCCGGATACGTCGACGCACAGGGCGATCTCAGCGTCCTTACCGGGCACAAGACCACCGACCACGTCCTGTCCTATCCCGTCGTGCGTGCGGGCATCACGCAGCAACCAGGCAGCCAAGCGGAGTTGCGGTACACGAGAACGCACGTCGTGAACAAGACGACGTCCGCTCCGCTGTACCAGGACCCGACGATCATGCTGGGCGATTCGTTCACCGCCTCGTCGCTTCCGGATCTGCTGCCCTACTTCCGCAGCCTGGACCTCCTGCACAGTCAGGCCAGCGTGCTGCACCCCGAGTCGGTGGCCAGCTGGCTCGTCAGCCACGGCACGGTGATCTACGAGATCGTCGAGCGGACGGCCAGCACGGGCCGGGCCGGCCTGCTGTCGGGGGCATCCTTGTCGGCAATCTCCAAGGCCCTCGCTGCGCACCCGTACCACCATCGCTGAAACTGCTCGGCCCAGCACGTACACTCGAAACGTGGCGCGCGGCGACGGCAAGCTCACCCACGATCTCCACCCCGACGACAAGCGACCGCAGGATGCCTGTGGCGTCTTCGGTGTGTGGGCGACCGGCGAGGAGGTCGCCAAGCTCGCCTACTTCGCCTTATACGCACTGCAGCATCGCGGCCAGGAGGCCGCCGGCATCGCGGTCAGCGACGGTGCGTCCGTACTCGTGTACAAGGATCTCGGCCTGGTCTCACAGGTGTTCGACGAAGCGACGCTGAACACGCTGCAGGGGCACATCGCGGTCGGCCACACCCGCTACTCCACGACCGGCTCGACCACCTGGGAGAACGCGCAGCCGTCGTTTCGCACGACCGCTGCCGGCACCGGGCTCGCGCTCGGCCACAACGGCAACCTGGTCAACACCGCCGACCTCGCGGCGGAGGCCTCCCGGTTGCAGATCGCCGGCGGGCTCGGTTCCACGTCCGACTCCGACCTGATCACCGCGTTGCTTGCGGCACGCCCTGACATCTCGGTCGAGCAGGCTGCGCTGGAGGTGCTTCCCACCCTGCGCGGCGCGTTCTCGCTGGTGTTCATGGACGAGCACACGCTCTACGCCGCCCGCGACGCCCAGGGTGTGCGCCCGCTCGTCCTCGGCCGGCTTGACCGCGGCTGGGTCGTCACGTCCGAGACGGCGGCCCTCGACATCGTCGGCGCCTCGTTCGTCCGCGAGATCGAACCGGGCGAGTTGATCGCCGTCGACGACGACGGCCTGCGCTCGGCGCACTTCGCCCCGGCCGACCCGAAGGGCTGCCTGTTCGAGTACGTCTACCTCGCCCGTCCCGACACCACGATCGCCGGGCGCAGCGTGCATTCCGCGCGGGTCGCGGTCGGCCGGCGGCTGGCCCGCGAGCACCCGGTCGATGCAGACCTGGTGATCCCGACTCCGGAGTCAGGCACGCCGGGCGCGATCGGGTACGCCGAAGAGTCCGGCATCCCGTACGGCATGGGCCTGGTCAAGAACGCCTACGTCGGGCGCACGTTCATCCAACCGTCGCAGACGATCCGGCAGTTGGGTATCCGGCTCAAGCTCAATCCGTTGCGCGACGTCATCCGGGGCAAGCGCCTCATCGTGGTCGACGACTCGATCGTGCGCGGCAATACGCAGCGCGCGCTGGTGCGCATGCTGCGCGAGGCGGGCGCGATCGAGGTGCACGTGCGCATCTCGTCGCCGCCGGTCAAGTGGCCCTGCTTCTACGGCATCGACTTCGCCTCGCGGGCCGAATTGATCGCCAACGGTCTCGACGTCGAGGGCGTCCGTGCCTCGCTGGGCGCCGACTCGCTCGGCTACGTCTCGCTCGAGGGCTTGATCGCCGCTACTGATCAGCCCAAGACGCGGCTGTGCCGGGCCTGCTTCGACGGTCAGTACCCGATCCCGCTTCCCGAGATCGTCGGCAAACACATCCTCGAGGGCATCGAGCGGTCGGTACATGCGTCGACCCGCGAGCCCGATCCGGTCGCCGGCTTCGAGGACGCGCTCAACCGCCCGTAAGACATTTCCGTACATTCCTGGTGCCTCGCCTTGCGAGGCCGGCACTGGTCTGACCAATTGACCACCTGGCCTATGTTCGCCTAGCCTCCGGTCATGCCGTTCCAGTCCGTCACCCGTCGCTCCCTTCCGGACGAGGTCTATGACCAGATCGTCGGTGACGTGCTGCACGGGGCGCTTGCACCCGGTGAGGCACTGCCGAGCGAGCGCCGGCTGGCCGAGGTTCTCGGGGTTTCCCGCCCGGCGGTTCGCGAGGCGCTGCAGCGGTTGGCGCACAGCCGGGTCGTCAACGTCCGGCAAGGCGACCTGACCACGATCAACGACTTCCACCGCCACGCCGGGCTCGACGTCCTCGCGCACCTGCTGGTGCGCAATGGCGAGCTGAACCCGGCGGTTGCGCGCAGCATCCTCGAAGCGCGGCTCTACATCGGGCCCTATGTCGCCGAACTTGCCGCGGAGCGCTCCGGGCCGCGGCTGGCGGCGGCGTTGCGCGAGTCGCTGGACCTGCTGGCAGCGGCGCCCGATGCCGTCGCGCGGCAGCGCTGTGCGCTCGCGTTCTGGGACATCGTGGTCGACGGCGCCGATTCGATCGTCTTCCGCCTGATGTACAACGGCCTGCGCGCTGCCTACGAACCGGCGCTCGGTGCGCTCGCCGCGATCATGGACGCCGAGGTGTCCCGGCACGAGGCGTACGTCGCCCTCGTCGACGCGATCGCTGCCGGTACCGGCGACGAGGCGCGCAGTGCGGCGGCCGATTTGCTGACGCCGGCCACGCAGGAGTTGCTTGCCGCGATCCACACCCTGCAGGCCGGCTCATGACCGTGGCCGACACCGAGGCCGGCATCACCGGCGCTCGCCGGACGTCGTTGACACTGCGCGACGCTGCTCGCGAATTCTGCCGCCATCCGTCGCCGTGGATCATCGGCGGCCTGGCGCTCATCGCCGCCGTGGCCCGGGTCGTCGTGGCCGGCTGGGGCTGGTCGGACGGCCTGGTAGCAGCGCTCGCGGTGGCCACATTCCCGTTTTTCGAGTGGGTCGTGCACGTCTGCGTGCTGCACTGGCGGCCACGTCGGGTCGGGCCAGTCACGCTCGATCCCGTGCTGGCCCGAAGGCATCGCCTGCATCATTCCGACCCGCGCGACGTCCCGCTGATCTTCATCCCGTGGCAGGCGCTCGCCTGGATCGTGCCTGGCTACATTGCCCTCGCGTTGTTCGCGTTTCCTCGCGTCGCGACCGGGCTGTCGTTTCTGATCATGGCCGGACTGCTTGGCATCGTCTACGAATGGACGCACTATCTCGTCCACACCGACTACCGCCCGCGCAGCCGGGTGTTCCGCGCGATCTGGCGCCACCATCGGCTGCATCACTACAAGAACGAGCACTATTGGTTCGGTGTCGCGACGGCTGGAGTGTCTGATCGGGTGCTCGGCACCGCTCGCGATCCGGCAAAGGTCGCGACGTCGCCGACGGTGCGCGCGCTGCATTCCCGCGAGGCGCACACCTAGCTGATCCGGCCCGAACGGCGCCTACCCTTCCCCACCTTCATGATCACCTGCACTTTGCCCACCGTCCGCGGTTCAGAACCCGCAGATGATCACCCACGATGGGCGCACGATTGCCAGCCGCACAGACCGACGCCTAGCGGCGCCGCGTCCGCTTGGCCTCGTTGGGCGTCGACAGCAACTCAGGTCGGTCGACGACAAGCAGCATCCGGCGCAGGAATGCCGACAGTTGCGTCTGCTCGTCGTGGTCGAGCACGGCGAGGATCCGGGCCTCTTCGGCGCCCTGCTCGCCGCCGGCGGCACGCCAGATGCGACGCCCGGCAGCGGTCAACTCGACGAGTATCTTGCGCCGGTCGTCGGGCGAGGGCAGGCGCCGCACGAAGCCGCGCCGTTCGAGCGCGTCGAGCCGGCCGGTGATCGCCGCCGGAGACATGTGCAGCCAGTTGGCGATCTCGGTCGGGCTGGCCTGGTGGTCCGCGCCGACCCCGCCCAGCATGTGCAACGTGTCGTACTCGTAGTCCTCGAGCCCGCGCGCCTCGATCGTCGCCTGGCGCTGCTGCTTGAGGTGCTTGACCAACAGCTGCATCCGGGTGATGACGCCCTCGATGAGCGGATCGAGGTCGGGAATCTCCTTGATCCAGTGCTCGATGTGCCGGTCGACCGAGTCCCGCTCCATGCTCGCGAGTATGACAGGTACTTCCGCACCAGACTTTTCGTTGACGAATCTTTCGGTGGCGAAGTAATCTTTCGGTCATGTCGCACCCCCTCCGGCTCCGGAACTTCCGGCTGCTGTTCGTCGGGCGAGTCGTCGACGAACTCGGCGATGCGGTGACACCGGCTGCATTGACGCTCGCGATCGTGCAGGCAACCGGATCGTCCGGCGCGCTGGCTCTGGTGCTGGCCAGCACGATGGTGCCTCGGCTCGCCCTGCTTCCGCTCGGCGGTGTGCTCGTCGACCGGCTGGGTGCACGCCGGGTGGCGCTCGTGGCTGACGCGATCCGGGGCGCCGTTCAGTTGTTCATCGGCATTGAACTGCTCGCCGGGCACATCCGGCTGGCGCACATCGCGGTAGCTGCCGCCCTCGGCGGTGCCGCATCGGCATTCGGCATGCCGGCTACCTCGCCGCTCGTCGCGGGGACGGTCGAGGGCGACGCGCGGCAGGCGGCCAACTCCCTCATGGGCATCGCCGGCAGTGCCACCCGGCTGGCCGGCCCGGCACTTGCCGGTGTCCTGATCTTCACCGCGGGCGCAGGCTGGGCCTTCGTACTCGATGCAGCGACGTTCGCGTTCAGCGCGTGCACACTTGCGATCGTCCGGGTGCGCCATGTCGACGTTCCACGCCAGTCACTACGGCAAGATCTGACGGCGGGCTGGGCGGAGGTACGCACGCGCACGTGGTACTGGACCACCCTTATCGGGCACGCAACCTGGAACTTCGCGGCCGGCGTGCTGATGACGCTCGGCCCGGTTATCGCCGTCAAACGGCTGGGCGGCGACGGGGTGTGGATCGCAGCGCTGCAGGCCTCGGCCGTGGGCTACCTGATCGGGTCCGTCATCGCGAGCCGTACCCGCGTGCGCCGCGCGGTCCTGGTCGGCAACGTCGCGCTGTTGACCTATGCAGCGCCGCTGCTGCTGTTCGCGTTCGCCGCGCCCGCCTGGATCGTGGTCGGTTGCTACGGCATCGCCCTCGGCTGCCTGGGATTCATGAACCCCGTCTGGGAGACGGTGGTGCAGCAGCAGATTCCGTCGCACGTGCTCGCTCGCGTCACCGCCTATGACTGGCTCGTATCGCTCGGCGGGATGCCACTCGGCTACGCGCTCGGCCCGCTACTCGCCGGGGCGTTCGGTGCGGTCTGGCCGCTGGCCACCTCGGCCGTTCTGGTGCTCATCACGATGTCGGTGCCGATCCTGGTGCCCGATGTGCGCAACCTGCGCCTGCACCGCCCGGCCGACGTCATAGGCGAACGCGACGCCGAGGCTGTCGTGGCCTGATGCTCACAGGCGCGCGAGCCGTTCGGCGTTCAGGGCTTCGACCGCGCCCTCCGTATCGCCGAGCGACGCGTAGTCGACCGCGACGAAGGTGACCGGGCTGCTTCGTTCCGCCTCGCACCGATGGACGCGATCGAGCAGGAACTGCCGCGTGTTCACCTCGCCGGCATCGAGCCGGCTGCCACCCGACGCCGTGATGAAGTGGTTCAGCAGGAACAGCCGCTTGCCGGTGCCGCCACGGTTGGGTTCGCAGGACATGGCCGACGCCGAGGTGAACGCGAACGGTGTCTCCATCCCGTAGCGATAGAAGTTGCGATACCACGGTGCGGGTCCGTCGGCCTGCTCGGCGAAGACGACGAGTCGCTTGTTGTCGCGCACCATCTCGCCGAGGGTTGGCCACGGCTTGTTCGGGTCGGCGGACGGTGTGTAGATCAGCCGATCGAGTCCGGCGTCGGTGAAGGCCTGCTCGGTCTGTTTGCCGGTGATCTCGTCCTGGATGATCAGGGTCACGATCTCGCCGGGGTGGGCGTCAAGCCACGCGCCGAGTTGCTTGAGCGTCGGGACGAGCGGGATCGCGCCGGCCCGGCAGATCGCATGGCACAGCCAGGGCCCGGGCTTCGGTGGGTTGACGAGGTTGATCAGATCCGGCAGTTGCGCCTTGAGGTCAGCCGGGAAGTCGGCTGACTGCACCTTGGCAAAGACCTCGTCCGGACGCTCCCACAAGTGGGTATCGATCAGCAGCGCGCGCGCTCCCTCGTCGAGTTGGCTCGTGATGCTCGGATCCTGCAGCGGCCCGATGAACTTCGCGGCTGTCGACGACATCGAGTTGTGAGTTGCCAGGAAGGCGGTCTGGTCGTAGCGCAGCGCGCACATCCGAGCCGATCCGAGGCATCGCTGCTTGAGGTGACCTGCCGCTGCGGGAGCGATCGTCGCGCCGATCAGGGTGCCGAGCACAAGCACCCCGATGCCGCCGAGCAGCAGCACCTGATGTCGCGCCGCGAATCGCGACACGACCGAGAAGCGTCGATACACCCAGGCCCCGGCAAGGAGCAGCAGCCCGATGCCCATCGGCACCACAGCGGCTATCAACCCGACGCCGAGGAACGACGACGCGCCCTCCTGCTCCAGATCGACGACAAGCGAGCGCAGCGACGGCGGCCAACCGGCAGACGGCTGCGGCGTCAGCGCGTGTAGCTGCCACCGGACGACCAGGATGACGATGAGCGTCAGCGCGCCGCCCGCGGCGAGCACGCCACCGGTCGCCATCAGCCGGCGATGCACCGCCGACGCGCCACTCACCCAGAGAAACGCGATCGCCAGTAGCCCGAGCACGATGGCCAGAATCTGCACTGGGCCGAGCGCCAGCCTGGTGACCGAGCGCACCGACTTCACCGCGCCGACGTCGATGCCTGCCGATTCCAGATCCGGCACGATGTCCCACCGGACGTTGCCCACGAGGGACGCGAGGTCACGCCCGGCGGTGCCTGATCGGTCAGTGAGGATGTACGGGCCGATCGCGGCGAGCGCGGACGGTAGGTCGCCGGTGTCCATGGCCGCCTCAACGGCCGGCTCTACCGATGCTCGAGCCTGGTTCGGCACGGCATTGAGCAGGATCCGCACGGCGGTCGCACGATTCTTCGGATCGAGGTTCACGATCAGCGTCCCGGCCGGGCGCCGGCCCTCGGAGAGGGCGTTCAGCGCGCCGTCGAGGGATTTGACGAACGCCGGGAAGTCGGGTGTTGATCGCTCCTGCACCGCCGCAACGAGATCACCGAGATAGACCTCGGCGAGCACCGCGATGTTCGCGACAACCGGGGCCAGATTCACGGTCAGGCCCAGCGTTGACGTGTCGCCACGCAGATACTTGACGGCGTGCGTGATCTGCTCGTCGACGAGCTGGCGCAGCGTCGTCGGCGGCAGGACGATCTTCAGGTTGGCGAGCAGCGTCGTGTTCGGTACCGGCAGCCGGGCAAGCAGGTCGCGCGTAGTGGGCGCCGATGCGGGATCGACCAGCACCTCGTCGTAAAGGCGGTCGTAGGCGTGCTGGTCATCGAGGACGAGCTGGTAGTACTGGCGGCTGAGCACGGTGCTGCGGGCGATCCCGGCCATCGTCAGGGTCAAGACGCACAGCGTCGCGACGACCGCGGCGATCGTCCGCATCGCAATCGTGGTTCGGCGATTCCTGCGCTGGACCCAGGCGATCACCACATCGACATCCTGCTGGACTCACCCCCGATCGCCTACATGCCTGCCCGCCGGCGTGGGCGGCTCGGTACCGTACGGCCGTGATGTCTGAGCGTTCTGACGGCGCCTACCGAGCGGCTGGCGTCGACATCGCGGCCGGCGAGCGAGCAGTCGAGCTGATGAAGGCCTCGGTCAAGCGCACCGGCCGCCCCGAGGTGTTGGGTGATCTGGGTGGTTTCGCCGGTCTCTTTCGGCTCGACCTCAGCCGGTACCCCCAGCCCGTGCTGGCCAGCTCCACCGATGGCGTCGGCACCAAGCTGGCGATCGCCCAGGCCGTCGACCGGCACGACACCGTGGGTATCGACCTGGTCGCCATGGTCGTGGACGACCTCGTCGTCGTGGGCGCCGAGCCGCTGTTCCTCACCGACTACATCGCCACCGGCAAGGTGGTGCCCGAGCGGATCGCGGCGATCGTCAGCGGTATCGCCGAGGGATGTGTGCAGGCCGGCTGTGCACTCGTCGGCGGCGAGACCGCGGAGCATCCAGGCGTCATGGAGGCCGACGAGTACGACATCTCCGGGGCGGCGGTCGGTGTCGTCAACGCCGACTCGCTGCTCGGCCCGGAGCGTGTGCAGCCGGGCGATGTGCTCATTGCGCTCGGATCGTCCGGGCTGCACTCCAATGGCTATTCACTGGTGCGCAAGGTCTTCGCCGGGCTGGCGCTCGACAGCCGCCCGGACGCGCTCGGCGGCCCGACGCTTGCCGACGAACTGCTGGTGCCTACCCGTATCTACGCCCGGGACTGCCTGGCGCTGGCCGGAGAGTTCGCCGTGCACGCCTTCTCCCACATCACCGGCGGCGGGCTGGCCGGCAACCTTGCGCGTGTCATGCCGCCCGGCGTCGACGCAATCGTCGACCGCTCGACCTGGGCGCCGCAGGCGATTTTCCGGCTGATCGCAGACACCGGTCACGTTGCTCGCGACCACATGGAGAGTGCGTTCAATCTCGGCATCGGCATGATCGCGGTCGTGGCCGCCCAGCATGCCGAAGGAACAATCGCACTCGCCGAGTCGCGAGGCGTCAATACCTGGCGATGCGGCGAGGTGCGCCCAGGTACCGGAGTCGTAACCCTGACCGGCGACTATGCCGGGACGGCGCTGGCCTGACGCTCAGCGGCGAGCGTGCGCCCAGTCGTCGTCGTCGTCCTCGTACTCGTCTTTGTCCGAGGAGTTATCGGGGTTGGTCGACAGCTCGCGCTGCAACGCGTCGAGGTCTGTGGCGTGAGAGCTGTACTTGAGCTCCCGGGCCACTTTCTGCTGCTTGGCTTTCGCACGGCCGCGCCCCATGGCTCGACCCCCTCGCTCACACGGTCGTCCGGGCAGCGGCTGCGGCATGCTCCGGGAAAGTTGTCATCTCGTGGGTCGAGCGTACCTCGCAGTACGTAGCGCGTGCACGCGGCTTCGAGGGGGTGACGCTGTCGTCTTCGTCATGCTCGGTACCCGTTGCGCGGCCCGATCCGGACGGCACCGGCCCGCCGAGCCGCCGGGTAGATCGCCTGGTCACCCAAACCGAACGATCAACATCATCGGCGGCGACTGCGGCCAAGGCTTCTCCGCGGCTGAATCGGGCCGACAAGCGGCGTGGTCCGCGCCTCGGCCTGTCTCACGACATAGCCGCAAATCCGGGCCTCCGCAAGTCCGACACTGCTATGGGCTTGGCACAGAGTGGACACATAAGAAAGTTTCCGTAGGAACTTTCCGGGGGCGTGTGCATACTGGTCACGTGACGTCGAACAGGACCGGCGTTACATAGTGCCCAGAAGGGGGGCCATGCGATGACGACTCCGCGTCACCGTCCGGAATCCGAGCCACTGCTCACGCCGTCAGAGGTTGCGACGCTTTTCCGCGTCGATCCGAAGACAGTCACTCGGTGGGCTAAGGCAGGCAAGCTGACCTCGATTCGCACACTGGGCGGCCACCGCCGCTACCGCGAGTCCGAAGTCCGCTCGCTGCTCGAAGGCAACACGAACACGACCGTGGACGCCTGATCGATCGGTAAACAGCAAACACCGTCAGCGCCGTGCCCAGCACGGCGCTGACGTCTGTCTACGGCTATGCGCGCTGCACGCCGGGCGGATTGGCTGTCAAGCCGGATCCTTGCCTCCCGCGAAGCAAGCGGGTGAGTGCGGTCAGGCCGTGTCGTCTCGCGCGATGTCGAGTGTCGGCGCGCCAGCCTGACCGCCACGACGTGACCAGACCGCTGCGCCGAAGAACGGTGGCCAGCGCTGCCGGAGTGCGTTGGGCTAAGCGCGGTCGAGTGACCAGACGCATGCATGGACGCACCGCCACTCGCCGCCCTCGCGGTGGTAGGTGTCAACATACCGGTTGTGCCGATCGGGGCGGCTGCTGGTGCGTGCGGATACCAGCGCAGTGTGGTTCGCCACGTGGATGACGACCTGGTCGATCGCGAGGGACGGTGCGGGATTCTCCTGGAGATCCTTGATGTATCGCTTCATGTCCCACACCTCGCCGGTGTCGCCGTCGAGGTAGGAGAACGACTGGGACAGGATTGGCTGCAGCATCAGCCATGACCCGTGCCGGAACGCCTCGATGAACCGCAGGTTGTGCGCGGTGAGTGCCTGAGTGTCGTCCACACGGTCTCCCTCCGCCAGATCGTCGGCTGCCGATGTTCGGTCGAAGGCTCGCAACGGCCCGCGTCGCCCGCAACGATTCGCTCGTGTGCGAATCCATCTCGTGGCCGTCGCGGTTTGTCGGAAATGGATTTGCAATCCGCCGCGTTGTAGTCGATGCTTGGCGCACGCAACTAATTGCATGCAGCAACCAATCAAAGGTGTATTCATGTCGGTGCGGAAGGACGCAGCGAGCCCGGGCGTCGAGTCCGGCCTCGCCGCCGAAGACATCGCGGCGTTCGCCGATACGTTCAGCCGACTTACCCGCTCTTCAGTCCGCACCCGCCAGCAGTTTCTGGCCGCCGCCAAGCAGAACGTCGAATGGTCGGCCAGCGTGATCATCACCTGCGTTGCCCGCGAAGGCCCGCTTCGTGCGAGTGCGCTCGCCGAGGCCGTCCAGTCCGACCCGTCCACGATCAGCCGCCAGGTCGCGACCCTCGTCAAGGACGGCCTGCTCGAACGGCGCGCGGATCCCATCGACGGCCGGGCCAGCCTGCTCGTCGTCACGCCGAGAGGCAAGGCTGCGTACCGAGCGCAAATGGAAATGCGTAATGAGCACTTTGCGGCGATGCTGACCGGCTGGAACGAGCGCGACCTGCGCCGCCTGACCGTGTTGCTGCGCCGTTTTACCGACGACTACGACAAGTACCGGCCGCACCTGTTCGGCGAGCAGGACGCGGCGACAGAAGGGGAGTCCTGATGACCGCCACGGCGGCGAAGCCGCAGCCTCGCGAGGGTGCCTTGACCCACCGGCAGGTCATGACGATCCTGACCGGCCTACTGCTCGGCATGTTCCTCGCGGCGCTCGACCAGACCATCGTCGCGACCGCGATCCGGCGCATCGGCGATGATCTCAACGGGCTCAGCGCCCAGGCCTGGGTCACGACCTCGTTCCTGATCACCTCGACGATCACCACGCCGCTCTACGGCAAGCTGTCTGACATCTACGGCCGCAAGCCCCTGTTCCTCATCGCGATCGCGATCTTCATCACCGGTTCGGCACTGTGCGGGCTGGCGTCGTCGATGTACATGCTCGCCGCGTTCCGCGCCTTCCAGGGAATCGGCGCGGGAGGGCTGTTCTCCCTCGCGCTCGCGATCCTGGCCGACATCGTCTCGCCGCAGGATCGTCCGCGATACATGGGCTATTTCATGGCGGTGTTCGCCACGTCGAGCGTCCTGGGTCCGGTGATCGGCGGCTTCCTGTCCGGCCAGGACTCGATCTTGGGCGTCACCGGATGGCGCTGGATCTTCTACGTCAACGTGCCGATCGGCCTTGTCGCACTGGTCGTGGTCAACCGGGTGCTGCGAATCCCGCACCACCGGCGTGACCACGGCATCGACTGGCACGGCGCAATGATGCTGGTGATCGGCCTGGTGCCGTTGCTCATCATCGCCGAGCAGGGCCGGGAGTGGGGTTGGGGATCAGCCGCGGCGTGGGCGTGTTACCTGATCGGACTCGGCGGGCTGGTCGCCTTCGTGTGGGTCGAGAACCGGATGGGTGACGAGGCGCTGATCCCGCTGCGTCTGTTCCGTTCCGGACCGTTCTCGACCGGTGCCGCGCAGTCATTCGTTATCGGCATCGGCATGTTCGGCGGTATCGCGTCCATCCCGCTGTACCTGCAGATCGTCAAGGGCGCGTCACCGACCAAGGCGGGGCTGCTGATCCTGCCGATGGTGCTGGGCATCATGTCCGCGTCCATGATCGCCGGTCAAATCACCTCGCGCACCGGCAAGTACAAGAAGTTCCCGATCATTGGCGGATTCGCGCTGGTCGTCGCGATGTTCCTGCTGTCCACGGTCGGCGCCGACACCCCGCTGTGGCAGACCGATCTGTACATGGCGCTGTTCGGTGCGGGCCTCGGCATGAACATGCAGACCATCCAGCTCGCCATGCAGAACGCGGTGCCCCCACGCGACATCGGGGTGGCCACGTCGTCCGGCACGTTCTTCCGCCAGGTCGGCGGCACGATGGGTACGGCGGTATTCCTGTCCATCCTGTTTTCGGCCGCTCCGCACAAGATCGCCTCGCAATACGCGTCCGCGCAGAAGACGCCCGCGTTCCAGGCTGCGGCGGCGGAGCATCCGGATCAGCTCAAGGCGATCCAGGGCGGCAGTGGCAGCCTCAACGACACGTCGTTCGTGCAGCACCTCGACCATGCGCTCGCGCACCCGTTCCAGGCCGGCTTCTCGCAGGCGATGGACCTGGTATTCCTGGTCGGTGGGTCTGTGCTGGTACTGGCCCTCGTCCTCGCGTTCTTCCTCAAGGAGGTTCCGCTACGCCGCGTCTCGGGCATGGAGGCAGCGCGCGCCGAGGCCGCCGCGGGGGCACCTGATCCGGGCGGCGCGACTCACGAGATGGTCGAATCCGACGCCGGGGTCGGGCCCAAGCCGGCCACGTGAACGGCGCGCCCACGCTGTTAGCGGCGCGGTTCCTGGCACAGCTCGCGTCCGTTCGGGCAGAGGAAGTAGTTGACGTTTCGCTCTAGCGCGGTGCGTGAGCTGATCCGGTAGACGATCCGGCCATCACCCGGTTGGAGCGTGACGACATACGGTGCCGACAGCGCCCATCCACCGTCGTAGCCGGCGAAGGCGTCGTTCGTGCCGGCCGTATAGCCGGCGTTGAAGGCGTCCGCGACGGACTTGCCGGACCCGTTCGGCGCCGACGCCTCGGCCTGCTGCGCCCGGCCCTCTTGGCGGCCGCGCGCTTCGCCGACCCGCAGGCCGGCGAAGTAGCCATCGCTCTGACCGGCGCTCTGACCGGCGCGGTAGCCATCGGCGCGCGCCGCGTCGCGGTCGACGGTGGCGCGACCGAGCGCGAAAAGCCCGCCGGCGACGGCCAGGGCCAGGATCAGTCCAGGTGCTGCCTTGATGATGCGACGGCTCATCGCTCGACGGTAGATCAGCGAGCCGGACGGGGCAGCCCGCGATCGCGTTGCGTGTCAGTCCCGGCGGCTACGGTCGGCGTGCTCGTGCGCTTTTGACAGTGAGGATGTGCGATGGATCAGACTCCGGCGATGAAGCTCTCGGGAGTCGTGCTCGACTCGCCGGATGCCCAGGCGCTGGCCGGGTTCTACCGGCGGCTGCTCGGCTGGGCGGTCGAAAAAGACGAGACCGGCTGGGTGAAGCTGCGCTCACCACACGGCGGGTCCGGGCTCTCGTTTCAGACCGAGGAGAACTACGTGCCGCCGAAGTGGCCGGCCGGACCGGGCGATCAGCAGATGTCGGTGCACCTCGATATCGCGGTCGACGACCTGGCCGCTGCTGCCGCACACGCAACCGCGGCCGGGGCGGTGCTGGCCGAGTTCCAGCCGCAGGACCACGTCCGGGTATTCCTGGATCCCGCCGGGCATCCGTTCTGCCTGTTCGTGGGCCACTGATCGGCCAGCTACCCGCCCGGAGTTCAGCGCAGCGCTACGAGTACGCGGTCGTCGCCGCGCTGCCATACCGTGCCGACCTCGGTGAACCCGGCATTGCGAAGCGCGGCGATGTGGTCGTCGAGCCCGGGCGGGTCGGGTAGGGAGTGGTCAATCGGCACGGGGCCGCGTTCGGTGACCAGCTCGCGCAGTTCGCGTGCCTGCTGGGCTGCGTCCCACCACGTCGCCCAGTCCTCGGCGTCCGGGCTGCGGTATTGACTGGCTCGGGTCTCGCGGATCTGCCGGCTCACGCTCGCAAGCCGCGGCCGAGTCGGGGTATCGAAGAGGTGATCGCCATTGACGAGCACCCCGCCGGGCGCGAGCAGGGTGGCGCATTGCGCGTAGAGCGACGCGAGCTGCGGTGCGGTGAGCCAGTGCAGCGCGGTGGTGCTGACGACGGCGTCGGCCGCTCGCGGTAGCTGCAGCGCCGCCGTCCAGTCAGGTTCGCGCAGATCCTGCTCTACGATCCGCAAGCGAGTCCGGTCGGCGTACGCTGCGCGCGCGAGGCCCAGCAGCAGCGAATCCGAGTCGACCGCTACCAGTTGCGCGCCAGCAAACCGGTCGAGCAGGCGGGCCGACAGTGAGCCGGGGCCGGCGCCGAGATCGACCACCAGCGGGTCGGCGCGGTTGGTCACTGCCTCGAGTACGTCGGCAATGACGGTGAAGCGTTCCTCCCGGTCCGGCATGTAGAACTCTTGCTGGCGGTCCCAGCGTTCGAGCCACTGCAGTGCTTTCTGCCGTGTCACCACGATCGTCTCCGTAACTGTCGTAGGCTTGATAGCCAGATACGGTAATCCGGAATGGAGTAACTGGTCAAGTGAACTTTGACGGTCATGCACAACTTGTCGTGGCAGCCGCGGTGGCGCTGGTCAATGCGGTGACTCCGGGTTCTCGGCGCGGCCGGCCCTATCAGCCGGTTCCCGGCGACGCGTTACGCGAGGCAGTCGCCGATGCGATCGCGTCCGGCCGCAGCGTCGACGAGCCGTTGTCCGACGCCAGGGTGCCTGCATTCGTGGCGCTCGGCACCGCCATCCGGCCCGTCTTCGAGTACCTGGCCTCGGGCGACGTCGATCGGGCCGCGCTGCTCGTCAATCACCTGCTCGAGACCTACCGACCAGCGCCGTATCTCGAACACCACGACGGGCAGCCCTGGCACCTGCACTTCCACGGACGATCCGGCGGCGACCCGTCCGGCTGGGGTGGCGGGATCTGCGTCGGGCTGGCGACGGCCATCGGTAGTGCATACGCCGACCGGCTCGGCGTATGCGAAGCGCCGATCTGCGACCGGGTGTACGTCGACGCCTCGAAGAACGGCACACGGCGGTTCTGCTCGACGGCGTGCCAGAACCGTGTGAAGGCGGCTGCGCACAGGGCGCGCGGAACGGAAGGTGCCCGTCGGCGCGGTGGCGATTCAGGAAATGCGAGACAGCAACACGCGGGTGCGCGGCGCGCTTGAGCGTGGCAATGCGGCCGTGATGTCGGCGAGGGTTACCGATGCCAGGCTCGCTTGCCATGCCTCGTGTGCATCGGCCATTTTCGCGGCGAGTATGCACTTCCTGCGGCATTGCTGCTCGGGCAGTGCGCCGGTTCCGCGCTGCCGGATCTCTTGGCACTGGTACGGCGCCGAAGTGCCGTCAATGGCCTGGACGATGTCGAGCAGCGTCACCTGCTGGGCGGGCTTGGCGAGCCGGAAGCCGCCTCGCGGGCCGGTGGTGCTCGCGAGGATTCCCGCACGCACCATCGCCTTGAGTTGCTTGGCGAGATAGGCGGGCGGTACGTCGTAGTACTGCGCGAGCGCGGCCGCAGACGCTGTCCCGCGTTCGCCGAGCAACGCTAGTGAAACGGCGCTGTGCAGTGCCCATTCGGTGCTGTCCGGCAGCTTCACTCGGGCAGCTTATCCCAGCTATTAAGGATATTAATAGTCCATGATAGCGTCGCTTTTGCATGGAGTCATCGACTACAACGGAGGAAACAATGCGGATCGCGGTCATCGGAGCCACCGGGCGAATCGGGCGGCTCACGGTCGACAGCCTTGTTCGAGACGGCCACGATGCTGTGCCGGCCAGCCGATCCCATGGTGTGGATGTGACGACCGGCGCCGGCCTCGACGCGGCGCTGGCAGATGTCGACGCCGTCATCGACGTCACCAACACGCAGGCCACCGATCCTGGTGAGACCGTCGAATTCTTCAGTACTGCTACCAACAATCTGCTCTCCGCCGAGAAGCAGGCGGGCGTCCGGCACCATGTACTGCTCTCGATCGTCGGCGTAGACCGCATCAAGGGGAACGCTCACTACGTGGGCAAGCGGGCGCAGGAGGAACTGGTCGAGAACGGTGGAGTGCCGGCCACGATCGTGCGGGCAACCCAGTTCTTCGACTTCCCGCTGATGGTCGCCTCGTGGTCTGGCCAGGCTGACACGGTGTCCCTCGCGCCGTTGCTGATGCAGCCCATCGCGCCGAGCGACGTCGCCGCGGTGCTGGCCGAGGTGGCTGCCGGTCAGTCGCAGGGCCGGATGCCTGACCTGGCCGGCCCCGGCCCACAGGATCTCATCGACATGGCTCGGCGCAGCTTCGTGGCTCGCGGCGAGACCGTCGAGATTGTCCCTACCTGGCAAGGGATATTCCGGTCCGGCATGTCCGGCGAGGTGTTGCTGCCTGGCGCCGATGCGCGCATCGCGCCGACCACCTTCGACGAGTGGCTAGCAGCCGGCGGCGCGCTCGCGTCCTGAGGCGGCATGCAGGAGGCGATGGATCACCTCGAGCAGATCGCGATCTCGCTCGGCTGAGCGCGCATCTTCACTGGGCCGGCGGGGCCGCCCCACGCCGCCCGTTCGTGATCACCTGCGCTTTGTGCACCGCCGGAGGTGGGCGATCCGCAGGTGATCACAGCAGATCACAACAGAGGGCGCCCGCAGCGCGCTGGATCAGGATCGGGCGGTACCGCCGAACGTCGACCGGCTACGTGTTGGTCGGGCGAGGCGCCCAGTCGTAGATGACCGATGTGCGCAGGACGACGTCCTGCAGCGACCGATTGGCCCGGCTGACCGCGATCCACAGCACGCCGATCGGGAACAGCGCGCACAGGACAGCGCGCAGCAAGGCGCCGGGGATTCGCATGCGTTCACCGCGGTAGTTGACGACGCGCAGGCCGAGCAGCGTGTCACCGCACGTGCGGCCCGTCGTACACCAGGAAAGGGTCAGGTACGGGATCGCTATCACGAGCCCGAAGACCGGGATGCTCCAGCCGAGTCCGGACGGCCAGTGGAACGAACGTGGATTGACCAGGAACCCGACCGCGACGATCGCACCGTAGATCGCGGCGAGAATGGCGATCACGACGCCGACGTCGACGACGTTTGCGAGCAGGCGCGTCACGATTCCGGCGCGCCGTCCCTGGTAGGGCCGCGCGGGCGTGGGTATCGAGGACAGATGCGCCGCGTGCTCGCTAACCATCGCGGTCCTCCGGATCGGGCGGCGCCTGAAGCGCCTGTGGCGCGGGCGGCTCCTGCATCCCCTGCGGCGCCGCAGCGCGCGGCTCCTGTGGCGCTTGGGGCGCAGCGGTGTTGCGGTCACGGCGGCGGAACAGGATCCGGTCGAACACGTGGTTGATGCGCTCGTCGGCCTCGATGCCACGGATCCGCACGCCGACCACGGTCTCGGAGGCCATTGCGCCGCTCGACTCGCGGATGATGTCGGGCAGGTCGATCTCCTCGAGCACCTGGTTGGCGATCCCGGTCAGGTCGATGCGTGCGATGAATTCACCGACGTCGAGTTTGGCCGCGATCGCGTTCACGTCGACGCCGGCGGCGATCTCGTTGACATCGACTCGCGCCATGACGCGGTCGATGGGTACCCGGTCGACGATCGCGACGATGTCCAGGCGAGTCGCGATGTCGTCGATGTCCACCGTGGCGATGATGTCGTTCAGCTTCACCCGGTCCAGCACCAGTTGGGTCAGGTCGATACGGTCGAGAGCCTCATTGACAACGGCTACCAGGAGCTGGCCGGCCACCTGCTCGTTGACCCGGTCGGCGTTCGCGCGGGCGGCGCGCCCGCGTTCGACCATCCGGGCCAGCGCCGTATCCGGCCAGAACCGCGACGGCATCAGCGGAGGCCGCAAGGCGATCAGCGCGACCGGCCGGGCGAGCCTGCCCAATTCCGCCGCAGCGCCGGCTGCGGCCGCAGTGGCCCGCAACGCCAGATCGAATGCCGCATCGACCACTGGCGCAACGGTGCCTGCATCGTCGCGGTGGGTGCGACCCGCCGCTCGCTCGACCAGCGCCCGCAGTTCGAGGGCGGCCCGAACTGCCGAGGAGAGCACGGCGGCGACGAGAGCCACCAGCGGTGCCTCGGCAGGCGGGGAGCGCACCTCGTTCGGAGGTGCCGCTCCGGACGGGACGGACACGACTACCGACTTTCTCGAGTATCGAGCCCGAAGCGTACGTCGGCGCTACCGGAGAATGGTGGCTTTCTGCGAGGCAAACTCAGCATCGGTAAGGACGCCCCGATCATGCAGCGCGGCGAGCTTGGTCAGTTCGTCCGCTGTGCCGGTCGACGAGTTGGCGGGCTGCCGCGCACCGTGCACGGCGCCATTGCTGGCCTGGACAGCGGCCGTGTCCTCGCGGTGCGCCATCTTTCCGCCGCGGGCGATCAGGTAGACCAGTACGCCGAGGTATGGAAGCACGATCACGAACGCCAGCCAGCCGGCCTTTCCCCATCCACCCAGGTCGTCGCTTCGGAAGATGTCGATAGCCACGCGAATCAGGAGGAATAGCCAGAGAACCCAGATGAATAGCCAAAACATCGTCCAGAACAGGTTGAGCAGCGGGTAGTCCTGAGCAGCCGCAGGCAACGCATTGTTCAACATGGCCCCGTCCTTTCCGAAGTGATCGGCTTTAGCCGAAGCGTGACGCGGCGATGAGGCTGCCGCCTCATCAACAGAGGGTGAACGAGTGCGTCCGGGCTGGCGCTATTGCGCGCCGTGACCGGAGTCGGTATCAGCGCTCAGGCCGGGCAAAACGCCTTGCTGGTAGGGATGTTGATGCGGTGCAGCTACCCACGCCCGCGCACGCGCGTACGCAGCAGCGCTCGACTCGCCGATCACGTTGGTCGCCGCGATCATCGTGATGCGCGACGCGGCCGGGCCGCCGACGCGGGTGAACTGGGCCAAGAGGGTGGGATCCAGTCCGCTCAGGAACAGCCGTCCGCCCTGGTCGGCGAGCCGCTGTGCGTAATCGTCGACGACGAGGAAGAACGTCGCGCCGAGTTCGGTACGTCCGCGCAGGCGGATGACGACGGCTGCCCGCTCGGCGTCTGCGCAGCCGGGCAGGTGGGCCTGCAGCGTCCGCGATCCGGCGTAGAGCAGGCTGCCGTACACGTCGAGCATCGTGACCGTGTGCGCCGTGAGCGTGGCCGGCGCGTCCTGCTCGCGCAGTCTCCCGTCCGCGCCCGGGATGAGTTGGACGATGCGAAGATCCAGCGCCTCACGGTTGAGTTGCAGGATCAGCGAGAGCGCGACCCCGATTCCCACGGCGGCCGCGACCGGCAGGAACAGCGTGGCGGCAAAGGTGGTCACGAACGCGACCTTCGAAATCGACCCGGTACGCAGGATCGTCATGATCAGCCGAGGGTGTATCGAACCGATGCCGGCGCAGATCAGCAGGGCGGCGAGCGTCGGCTGGGCGACAAGGCCGATAATCCCGGAGAACGCAAGGAGAATCACCAGCATCCAGACCCCGGACAGGATGCCGGCCCACCGGCTGCGAGCACCGGCGGCGATGTTCACGGCCGTCTGGCCGACCGAGCCGCCGACGGGCTGGCCGCGCACCAGGCTGGACGCGATATTGCCGATTCCCTGCGAGATGAAGTCGCGGTCGGGATCGATCGCTCCGCCCCCCGGGTTGGGAGCCGACTGGGCCACGCCGGCGCCCTGCACGAGCACGATCGCAGCCACCGACAGAGCGCCGGTCAGCACCCCGAAGCTGAAGTCGCCGAACCCGGGCAGCGCCGGGAGTGGGATGCCGGCCGGGATCGTCCCGAGGTCGCGGACCCGCTCCACGCTGTCGGCGCCGAAGATCACGACGCCGAGAGTCGGCACGAGCAACGCCAGGAGCGCGCTGACCGACGAGAGCCGGGTACGGCTGAGGCCGACGATGATCGCGGCGGCCGCGGCGCCCGTGAGCAGAGACGCCAGATCGATCTCGCTCGGATGGACGAGCACGTCTAGCGCCTTCGCAAGGGGAAACGCGCCGTGCGCCGTGGTGCCCACCAGGTCGGGGATCTGGCCGAGGACGATGTTCACCGAGATGCCGGTGAGGAATCCCGTCATCACCGAATGCGAGACGAATCGGGTGTACCGCCCGGCGCGAACCGCCCCGGCGGCCACCATCACCAGTCCGGCGATCAGCGTGAGCAGCGTCAGCGCACCGGGACGGTCCGCCGGGTCGACCGAGCTCAGCGCCGACCCAGCGGCGAGCGCAGCAGCGCTCGTGGTGGTGACCACCATCAGCTTCGTGCTTGCGGTCAGCCCGCCGGCGATCGGTCCGGCCACGCTTGCGTACAGGCCGTGCACCGGACTGACCCCGACGAGGACGCTGTAGGCCATCCCGCTGGGCACGCTGGAGATCGCGCCCGGCAGCCCGGCCACAACGTCGCGCCGCAGCGTCGAGCGGTCCGGCACGATCGCCCGGCCGCTTCGGGCCAGCGAGCGGATTGCTGCCGGTGGCTTCACCGCAGCCGCGCGATCAGGCCGGTTTGCTGCGTACTGCGGTCGCGCGGAGCAGCTCAACGAGCAGCAGGAGAACTACGGCGATAACTGCAAGCGTGATGACGGTGGCGAGCGACGGCGCGTCGATGAGCAGCAGTATGAAGCACATCAGCACGACGACGCCGATACGCAGTGCCATCGCGTGCTCTGCGACGAACGGCCCGACCGGCCCGGTGTTGAGCTTCGCGCCGAAGCGTCGCGGTATGGACATGACGACTCGCCGGGTGGCGACCGCGGATCGGGACGGACCGGAAACCCAACTGCCGAAGGCGACGAGCAGAGCGATCAGCAACAACAGCCGGATTCCATAACGGAGATAGCGCACAAGCGTGTCGTAGATGAACCCGGCGGTGTCGCGCGGCAGCTTGTCGGTCGGAATCTTGTCCAGGTAGACGTTTCGGCCGATAAGCAGGCCGATGCCAAGGACGATCAACCCCCCGCCGAACGCGAGCGCTGTTGTGATCAGCGCGCGCCGACGCTTGCGCGCGGCCGCGATTCCGCCCGCCACGAGGACCAGCCCGATCCAGGGCAGCCAGTTCGCAAGCGCGTTGAGCAGCCGAACCGCCTTGCGGGCGCTGGTAATTCCCTTCACATCGGCGATCTCGATCGTGGCGCCGACCGCCGGCACCTTGGAGGCCACGGAAAGGCCGGCCGCCGTCAGGCGATCCTTGACGTTCTGTACGACCTGTGAGATATCCAGTTGAACCCGCCCCGAGGAGTCGATAACGACAGCCGAGTTCGACGGTCGGTGGCCGGTGAGCAGGTAGACGACCTGTTGGTGGGCGAGCCGGTTGACCTCTACCCACAGCTTCTGAAACGCGTCGCTGTGCACAAAGTTCGTCGCGATGGTGTTGACCAAGCCGTTGACCGCGCTCTGCAAGGGTGCTGCGAGCACCTGTGCCCGCGGCGGGAGAACATCTGCCACCAGCGCCTTGACATCCAGGTTTTCCGCTACCCGCCGGTCGACTGCCTGTACGACTGCGGCCTGTACCCCCGCATCAGCCCCGATCGGCGTCAATGTCTGCACGTAGCGGTCGGTGTTGAGGACGAGGTTGCGGCCCCAGATCGCCAGCGGCATGAGAACGAGGCACAGCACTCCGACGATGATCAGTACCGTTGATCCTGATGCCCTGGCGGCTCGTCCCACCCTGCGTGCCGTCGAAGCGTTGCGCTCCTGCTCGAGTTCGGCGTTGCGCGCGCGCAACTCATCCAGCGCCGACTGCATTTCTTCGGAGTCTTGGTGACCGGTCGGCGACGTCATATCTCAAGACCGACCTTGCGCGTACATGCGCTCCCGTTGTTGCTGGTACTCGACGTCGGTCATGTCGCCTCGCGGGTGCATTCCCGAGTCGCCGCTGAGGGCCACGGACGCGTAGATCAGTGCGCCGATGACGGGCACCAGGATCACGAGGAGCAGCCAGGCCAGCCGTTTCCACCACACAAGCTCCCTGCGGCGCCACACCATGTCGAACACGCACGCGGCCCACAAGATCGTGATCGGTATGACGAAAAGGCAGATCCACAGTGCGTGCCAGAACCAGTTCACGTGCCGACCCCTTCCGAGGAATGACGCCCGCGCCCGGCTTCGAGCACGTGCCCCTTGTCTTGCACGAGTTCCTCTTCCGTGACCGCCCTGTCGGGGAGATCGGAGGTCGTCGAGTGGCGTGCCTCATCAACGGCGGCGGGCGCCTTCGTGCCGCCTCGGTCACCCTCCCCGTGCCGCCACGTCACGATGACGTAGAGCAAGGCACCGATAAGCGGAAGCACGAACAGGATCACGAGCCAGCTGGCCCGAGCGACTCCGCTGAGATCGCGGCGGCGGAAAAGCTCGACGATGATCGCGATCCACAAGACAGTGACCGGGACGACGACTGCGCACACGATCAGCACGTGCCAGAACCAGTCCATCGCTCACGCCCCTGTCACGTGCGCCGTACCCATGACGTGCCGGGCATGTCGAAACGTAGGCGGATCGCCGGCCTAAAACCTCACCGATTTCGGATGAGACAGCTCCCGGACCGAATCCGGGCGCCCGCCCGATCGCAGTGTCATCCGCCTTGGGTGAGTACGGGGGCTTCGTGTGCGGACAAGATCGACTGACCCCACGCAAGCTGAGGAGCGCCCATGGGCACCGTGATCGGCGACCTCCTCCCGCTGGCGATTGGCGTGGCGATCAGTCCGATCCCGATCATTGCCGTCATCTTGATGTTGCTGTCGAGCAACGCCGGCAAGGCGAGCGTCGGCTTCCTGATCGGCTGGATCGCGGGCATCGTCGTCGTCACGACTGTCGTGCTGGTCCTTGTCGGTCAGGCGAGCAACTCCGCTACCGGCCCGTCGACCGTTTCGTCGGTGCTGAAGATCGTCTTCGGGGTCCTGCTGCTTCTGCTGGCGGCGCGCCAGTGGCACGGGCGGCCGGCGGATGGCGAGAAGGCAGTCATGCCCAAGTGGATGAGCGCTATCGACTCGTTCACCTTCGCCAAATCGCTCGGCCTCGGCTTCCTGCTCTCGGCCGTGAATCCGAAGAACCTGCTGATGTGCGTAGCGGCCGGTACGACGATCGGTGCAGGCCACCTGTCCGTAGGCGGCGACGTGGTGAGCGTCCTCATCTTCACCATGCTGGCTGCGAGCACGGTCGCGGCACCGGTCGTCATCTACCTGTCCGCAAGGGAGAAGATGGCCGAGCCGCTGACCAAGCTGCGCGGCTGGCTCACTCAGAACAACGCGACCGTCATGGCCGTGCTTTTGCTGGTGATCGGCGTCGTGCTCGTTGGCAAGGGCATCGGCGGCCTGTCGAGCTAGTGTCCCGCGCCAGAAATTCAGACGGTAATTCCGGCGCCCAGCTGCACGCTCGCCGCGTTGTCCTCGTCGCCGATACAACCCCGGTATCGGCTCCTCGTCCGCCTTGCGAGCGCACACCTGGATCACCGGACTTACTCGCCCAATTTCTGGCGCGGGACACTAGAGGTCGAGCTACTTGGAACTGGTCGCCTCGTCGATCTCTTTCTCCAGCGCCTTCTCGTCCGCGCGAAGCTCCTTCTTTGTCACCTTGCCGGCCCGCTTGAGTTCGCGCTCGACGTGCTCGGCCATGTCGGTGGCGGCGACGACGACCAGCCCGCTTTGGCCGGCATCGAGGAGTTCGCCGAGATCCTTGAGGTCCGAGCGGCTCATGCCGGCCGCGACGTGCCCAGCCAGTGCACCGAGGCCCGCGCCGCTAGCGCCGCCCAGTACCACCGCACCGATGCCGACAGCGGGGAACAGGGCGACGAGGGCTCCGCCGACCAGGCCGATGCCGAGACCGCCCCAGCCGCCTTGTCGCGTCGGCTGCTCATGCTTCTTGACGATCTTCACCTTGCCGTCGTCATGGCGGCTCACCACCGCGGCGTCATAGGTATCGATCAGCCCGGACTTGACGTAGATCTCGTGTACGGCGTCGTAGTCAGCGATCGCGGCGTCCTGCGAGTCATAGCTCGCGGCGAACAGGATGAACGTGTCGAGCGCCATTGGGGGCCTCCGTTTGCGTCAGGAGTTGCGGTCAGCCTTCTTCTTCACGCGGGCCGGCAGCACCAGCTCAGCCAGCCAGCTGAATACGGCGATGAGAAACCCGCCGAGCACCGCGGCTCCGAAGCTGTGGATGTCGAGGTGACTGGACAGGCCCGCCGTTATGGCCAGCAGGGCCGCATTGACGACCAGCAGGAACAGGCCGAACGTGATGACGATCAACGGCAGGCTGAGCAGGTGGAACAGTGGGCCGAGGATCAAGTTCACCACCGAGAAGATCAGGGCGATCCACACCAGCCAGACGAAGCTGCCGTTTAGATCGATGCCAGGCACGATCGCGGCGACCAGGCCGATGATCACCGCGAGCACTACGAGGCGGATCGCCAATCTGCCCAACATGATCTCATCCAAGCTGATCCCGCACGATCGCCCACTCACCCTCCGCGGATGATTTTGGGCGCACCGCCCGGCTGAGAAGGTGGAAAACAGAATCGCGAGGGGAGCGATGCGATGAGCACGGCCGTACCGAGCCTGTTGCCGAAGAACATGGTTCGCGTGCCACCCGGCGAATTCCTGATGGGCAGTGACGACCACTATCCGGAGGAGTCGCCCGCGCACGAGGAGTCCGTCGAGGGCTTCGCGATGGACGAGCATCCGGTGACGAATGCCGAATTCCGCCGCTTCGTAAAGGCCACCGGCTACGCGACCATCGCCGAACTTTCTCCTTGTGCAGAAGACTTTCCGGGGGCCGACCCGGCCGAACTGGTGCCGGGATCGCTGGTGTTCCAGCCGACCCGGGGGCCGGTGCCGCTCGACGACTGGCGCCGCTGGTGGCACTGGACACCGGGCGCCAACTGGCGTGCGCCTGACGGTCCGGGCAGCACGCTGCACGGACGCGAGCGGCATCCCGTCGTCCACGTCTCACTCGAAGATGCGCTGGCGTATGCCGACTGGGCTGGAAAGGAACTGCCCACAGAGGTCGAGTGGGAGTACGCGGCACGAGCCGGACGGCCGGCGTCGACCTACGCGTGGGGCGAGCAGTTCATGCCGAAGGGCCGGCCTATGGCCAACACCTGGCACGGCAGATTCCCGTGGGAAAACCTCGATCCGTCCGGAATCGGACGCACCAGCCCGATCGGTCGTTATCCGCCGAACGATTGGGGCTTGCTCGACATGATCGGCAACGTCTGGGAATGGACGAGTTCGGCGTGGACCGAGGACCACAATGGTGAGCAGGTGGCACAACCGAACCAGCACGCGTGCTGCGGCGTGACCGTCGTTGCCGGGTTGGCTGAGGACGATCGCCGGGTCATGAAAGGGGGTTCGCACCTTTGCGCACCGTCCTACTGCTTGCGCTATCGCCCGCCAGCGCGGCAGGGTCAGAATGTGCGCAGTAGTACCAGTCACCTTGGAATCCGTTGCGTAATTCGCGAAAAGGTTTCTCATACGTCGCGAAGTGGTCTCACCGTTTGACAAAGTCAGGGACGAACGGCCCTACTGTAGAGGCGCTGAACCCTGAAGGCTTTCATGCACAGCCGATTGTCATAACGGTCGGAAAGTCCTGCCCCCACAGGAGAAACCCGATGCCCGGTCACCCTTCGGGCGCGCGCTTCATCCTTCCGCCGTTGCCGCCGCGGCACATTGAGCGCTCGCGCCTGCTCTCGGCTCTTGATATTGCCTGCGATGCACCGCTGACGCTGGTAGCCGCCGGACCGGGTGCGGGCAAAACTGTCCTGCTCAGCGACTGGGCGCGTCAGCGCACTGCGCCTACGGGTTGGCTTGCGCTCACTGCGGAGGACAACGAGCCGCGGCACTTCTGGCGGCTGTTCCACTCGGCCGTACGCGCCAGCGGCGTCATCGCCCAGGATGGCCTGCCACTCCTGGCTGCCGGCAGCGACACCATCGAAGTGCTCGACACGCTTTCGGCTCACGTTGCGGAATTGTCCGATCCGCTCGTCCTGGTAATCGATGACGCGCACATGCTGACCAATCCAGAGGTGCTGGGCGGTCTGGACGAAATCATCCGAGGCTGGCATCCGCGCCTTCGGTTGATACTTGCGGCGCGCAGCGACCCGTTGCTGCCGTTGCACCGTTACCGACTGGCCGGGCAGATGCGCGAATTGCGCGCGGTAGATCTGGCGATGACCCGCTCGGAGACCCGCGAACTACTTGCGGCCCACAATGTGACGCTGCCCGACCGGGAGTTCGAGGTACTGATTTCGCGCACAGAAGGATGGATGGCCGGTGTGCGACTGTCCGCCATCCGTATGGAGGGTGTCTCGCGCCCGGCGGACTTTGTAGCTGAATTGGCACTGGATCAGGGCAGCATCGGCGAATACCTCATTGACGAGGTACTCGAACATCAACCCGAACACCTGCGCCGGTTGCTTATCGAGACAAGCTTTCTCGGCGAGGTGAATGGCAGGCTTGCCGAAGCGATCACCGGTCTCGACGGCTGCGGAGACATGCTGGGTGAGCTAGCTCAGGGCAACTCGTTCGTCATTCCGCTCGATCACACGTGGACCCGCTTTCGCTACCACCAGTTGCTCGCCGAGACTCTTCGTTACCTGCTGCGACGGCGTGCCCCGCAACTGGCGCCGACGCTGTACCGGCGAGCGGCCAGCTGGTTCGAGGCGGAAGGCAATCTGCGGAGCGCCCTGTACTGGGCGGTACGGGCCGGCGATCGGCCCAAGGTTGCGTGGCTGCTCGCACATGGCGGGTTGACGCAAGCGTTCGTCCACGGCGAGGACTTCTCGACCTCTGGCCTGCGTAACCTGCTGCCGCTGGAGTTGGCTGCGGACGACGAGCTGGCCGCGCTCTCGGCCATCGCAGATGGAGCGATCCTGGCCGTGACGGGCGACCGCCGGTCCGCCGCGGACGATCTCGCCCAGGTGTGTGCGCAACGCAGTGAGCTTGTGGTGTCGGATCCCGATCTGCTGATGACCGCGGATCTGACCGAGCTCATCCTCGGCCAGCGCGCCGACGACGCGTGCGCCGTGGATGCCGCGGCGATTCGCCTGCTGGCCCGAACGGCACGCAACGGCGCGGGCGAGCACGAGTCCGGCCTTCGGGCATGCGTCCAGCTGGCCCGAGCGCGCACGTCCTTCTGGGAAGGGCATTTCGAAGACCTTGACGCGCAACTGGACAGCGCCCTCGCCGAGGCCAAACGTGACGGAGCGCGAGCCGTTGAGGTCGAGGTGTTGTCAATGGCCGCGCTGGTCAGCATCCACCGGTCGCGGCACAACAGCGCCGACGATGCCATGCGTCGAGCCCGGGCCCTGCTGCGCGAAATGCCCGACGAAGAGCCGCCCGCCACTCTGGAGCTGGCGATCGCCCTGCGTGCGTTCGTCACGGCTGACCTCAGCGCCGTGGCCCGTGCGCTGCGTAAAGCATTGGCAGAGGACGCGATCGAGGCTGATCCCGTCGTCGCCGCCACGCTCGTGGTGGCGCAGGCTGAGGTGTTGCTCGACGGCGGGCGGGCCAACGAAGCGCGCCGTGTACTGAACACCGGCGTCTGGGCCGACCGCACCAAGCCGACGCTGATTGTGGCGTACCGGGACATGCTGCTGGCGCGTATCGAAACCAGCCTGGGCCGGGCAAGGGGTGCGCTAGCGCTCCTTTCGGTCTACCGCGGAACACCGTTCGACTTAGCTGCCTCCGTGCAGAGCGCCGGTGCGTACCTGGCTCTCGGTGACCTCGACAGCGCCCAGAACTGCGTTCGCCGGGTGCTGACCGGCACGGGCGGCCCGGTCACGCGCTACCACCTCGTCGAGGCGATGCTGTGCGACGCAGAGATCGCCCAGCGCTCGAACGATGCGAGTCGCGCGATGGAGATGCTCGTGCGTGCGCTGGAGCTGGCGAACGGTGACATCGCCCGGCCCTTCAACCGGGTCGCCGACACGTTTGCGCCGTTGCTGGCCCGGCATCCCACCGTGGCCGCGCGCTGGCCGACGCCGCTTGCGGTCCTGCCGGACAGATTTGTCGTTGTCGTGGCACCCAAACGACCGCGCGATCTGCCGGAAGCGCTGACCGACCGTGAACAGGGTGTCCTGCGCTTCCTTGCCACGAGCATGTCGACGGCCGAAATCTCCGACGAGCTGTGCCTGTCGGTGAATACCGTGAAAACCCACCTTGCGGCGATCTACCGCAAGCTGGCGGCCCGCAAGCGGCGCGAAGCGGTCCTGCGGGCGCGCGAACTCGAGTTGCTCTGAAGAACACGGGTCATTCCCTGCGCATGACGTGAATGACGGCCGTCGCGGGCAACCTCACGAGGGAACACCTCATCGAGAGGAGGACCTCGCGATGCCAAGATACGAGATCCGCCTCGGGGGCCGACTCGAGGAGCCCGCAAGCGATGCTTTCGCCGGCCTGAAGGTCATTTCCGATGGCGACACCACCGTTCTCAGCGGCGAGTTCGACCAGGCGGCGCTCCACGGACTGCTCGAACGTATTCGGGCGCTCGGCCTCGATCTGATCGAGGTACGCCGAGCACGTGGCCAGTCCGTGCCGCTGGACGAGGTGCATTGACCTCGCGCCCGTAGCCATTGCTGAACCACGTCGAGCCGAACGGCGCAGTGTCGGTGAGACATTGCGCGCTGCGACCACTTGGTTACTCGTGCCTGCCTCACCGTCTGAACATGCCTGGCCGGGATGCACCGGCACCGCCTCACCGTTCGCGGATGATCCGGCGGACTGGCATCACTGCGAAGGTGGCTGGTAATTGGGGTGCTCGGAGAGGGAGCGAGATGGTTCGCAGCTCGTACGAGATCAGGGTGGTTGGATCGCTCGGGCCCGCGGCGCGGGAGGCATTCGCCGGCCTCTCGCTGGATGTCGAGCCGACCACGACAGTGTTGTCCGGCGACCTCGACCAGGCCGATCTGCATGACCTGCTAGACCTCGTCCGCGCACTCGGACTTGAGCTCGTAGACGTCAAGCAAGGACCGCCTGCCCTCAACGACTAGATGTCGGGACCCCGGAGGGCCCGGCCCGACCCCCCCGGGGTAACGCCACTGCTCGGGTGGGCAGTTGCGGCGCAGGTGGGCACTTACAAGTGCCCACCCAGCGCACAAGTGCCCACCCACCGCGAGGTGCACCGCCCGCCGAACTCCCCGTTGTGGCTGCGGCGTGTCCGGGCCGATCCACCGAGACGGGCGCCAACGCCGCTGGCGTACGGGACGGCGGATCACCCCGCGCGGGTGACGGCGGCGCCAGCTGACGGGCAAAGACTGGGAAGCGCGGCGGCGGCCCGCCGGCGCACCGGCACAGCCTGGGGCCTCTCGGGGCATTCAGGGTCACACAGAGGGATGGTTTTCATGTCAGACCTGATCGCGATCGGCTACAACGACGAGACCACGGCTGCTGCGGCCGCCGACGAGGCACGACGCCTTGCGAAGGACCTCATCATCGAGGCCGATGCCATCGCCTCGATCCGACGTGATGCCGAAGGCAAATATCACGTGACCACCACCCACCATCCAGTCGGTTCGGGTGCCACCTGGGGAATGTTCTGGGGCCTGCTCTTCGGCATGCTCTTCTTCGTCCCGGTGTTCGGCCTGGCGTTGGGTGCAGGCTTTGGCGCACTGATGGGGAAGGTCACCAAGACCGGCATCGACAAGCAGTTCCAGGACCAGGTCCGCGACATGGTCAAGCCGGGCACGTCGGCGCTGTTCCTCGTCGTCGAGAAGGTAACGCCGGACAAGGCGGTCGAGGCGATGAGTCGCTTTGGCGGAACGGTCCTGAAGTCGTCGCTGTCCAAGGACGCCGAGAAGGAGCTTCAGGCAGAACTGCAGGGCAAGGCCCCTGCCGCCGCCGGCACGAGCTGATCAGCGCCCCGGGACCCACTGACGCCTCTGGGTTCTGGGGCCAGGAAAGCGACGCCTCGTCCTGCGGGTTGCCATCACTGCCCAGCCGATCCGGCTCCATTTCAGGCGTAGTCGGATTCATCCCGCACGGGTGAGGCGACGCCATGTGGCGACGCCAGAAACTGTCGTAGTAGCACGGCAAACCTCCCTCATGACGCGTACGCAAAATGCCGGACCGCGAAGGAGATGTGTTCGCATGACCACCAGCCAGGTACCGACGACACGGCAGTCCGGCTACGACACACAAGAGGCTCCATCGGCCTGGACCGGCTGGATCATCTTCGCCGGGGTCATGCTGATGGTGGTCGGCATGTTCCAGATCATCGAAGCCCTGACCGCGCTGTTCCGGCACACGTACTACGCGGTCAACAACGACCATCTGCTCGTGCGCGTGAACTACACCGGGTGGGGTTGGATTCACCTGGTCCTCGGCGTACTGCTCGTATGCGCCGGCCTGGGCCTGTTCGCCGGTCAGATGTGGGCGCGGGTGGTCGGCATACTGCTGGCCAGTCTGAGCGCGGTGGCAAACCTCGTGTTCATCGCCGCCTACCCGTTCTGGGCGATGACGGTGATCGCCCTCGACATCCTCGTCATCTACGCCATCGCGGTGCACGGCCACGAAATGCGCTCTGAAATGTAATAGGTTCGCGCGTCTGTCGGACTACACACCTGCATCTTTCGACGGGAGGGTCACGAAATGGGTTCCGCTACCGCTGCGGTCGTCGAGTCCGGCACTGACTTTCCCGGCCGTACGACGTTGAGCCGGCGCGGCCGCCCGCTGTGGAGCCCGGGCCACGCTCGCTCTCTCGTCACGGTGCTTCTTCGCGGGCTCCCCGACCGGCTGGCCCATTCGTTGCAGGCCGGTACGCAGGCGCGAAGCGTTGTTGCGACTGTCTCTGCGGCCGACGGTGATCTGCTCGTATCCGCCGCGCTGCTTCACGACATCGGCTACTCGCCGATGTTGCACCAGACCGGGTTCCACCCGGTCGATGGCGCGGCGTTCCTCGCGACGATGGGAGCGCCGAGCCGCCTGGCCGCGCTGGTCGCCCACCATTCCGAGTCGCGCCTGCTCGCCGAGGCGGAGGGATTGCTGGGCACGTTGTCGCGGTTCTCTCGCGAGAACGGTGCGGTCGCTGACGCATTGGCGTACGCGGATATGACCGCGGGGCCGATGGGCAATCCGATGAGCGTCCCGGACCGCCTGGCCGATATCGCGGCCAGACATGCCCACGAGGATCCGAAGCTGCTGGCCGCCCGCCTTGCGCGCGTGCCACGGCTGATGGCGGCTGCGCAGCGGGTGCAACTGCGCACAAGTGCACTGGCGCAACCATGACGATCCGATCAGGCCTCACGGTTGGCGCGGCGGCGCGCGAGCGCAGCTGGCGCCGCCACGACCTCGTCTTCAACTTCATGGTCTTCCTGGCCACGATGACCTTCGTGGTGATCGTCGGCGTCGTCGGACTGCTCGCCGTCCATTCGGCCCTTCACTAGAGTCATGGATAAAGCCATCCAGCGCGGGCATGGGCCCGACGCAGCCGTAGCTACCGATGGGCGCGAGCCGGTGACTACAGCGCAGCGCTGGCTGGCGCGGCTGGCGCTGCTCGCCGCGCTCGGCGCGTTGGTGATCGTCATCCTCGGCGGTATCAGGAGTCTCAGCGCCCTTATCGCCTGCGTGATCGGCCTAGTGGTCACCATCGCAGGCGTTTGGTGGTTCATGACCAACCGCGGCGTCGTGCGCTGGCTCGCGGCCGTGGTTGTTGTGGTTACGCCGGTTCTGGCCCTGATCTACATCGCTCGCCGGGTGGAGTGGACGGTGATCGTTGTCGTGGTACTGGCGGCCATCGCAGTCGTCGCCGGGCGAGCCGCACTAGTGCGCAACCGGCCTCCGCCCGGCATGCCGGAGCGGGCAGAGCCGCCGCCGCAGCGGCCCTTTGTCATCATGAATCCCCGCTCCGGTGGGGGAAAGGTCGGCAAGTTCGGACTCGACGCCAAGGCGACGGCGGCGGGCGCCGAGGTCGCGTTGATCCAGGGGCCGGGCCAGGTCGACGTCGCGGCGCTGGCCCGCCAGGCGGTGGCCGACGGGGCCGACCTGCTCGGAGTGGCCGGCGGCGACGGGACGCAGGCGCTCGTCGCCGGCATCGCCGCCGAGCACGGCCTGCCGTTTCTCGTCATCTCGGCCGGAACGCGCAACCACTTCGCGATGGACCTCGGCCTGGACCGTGAACGGCCCGATCTGGGTCTCGATGCGCTGACCGATGGCGTCGAGTTGTGTCTCGATATCGGCCTCATCGGCGGGCGAACCTTCGTGAACAACGCGTCATTCGGCGTCTACGCCGAGGTCGTGCAGAGCCCCGCATATCGCGATGACAAACGTGGAACCACGTTGCAGATGCTTCCCGATCTATTGTCCGGAACCCGCGGTCCGCGACTCGTCGTGCACGTGGACGACGTGACGATCGAGGCCCCGAAGGCGCTCTTGGTGAGCAACAACCCTTATGAACTAGGGGATCTAGCCGGCCTGGGCCGTCGCGTACGCCTGGACTCCGGAGCGCTCGGCGTCATCGCGGTAACGGTCGACAATGCCGCCCAGGCGGTGAACCTACTTCGCGGAGGGCGCTCGGGTGGCGTCCAACGCTTCCTGGCCAGAGAGGTCGTTATTGACGCCGATGCCGACGAGATCCCGGTCGGCATCGACGGCGAGGCCGTGATGATGCCGACGCCGGTACGTTGCTCGATCCGGCCGCTCGCCCTTCGGGTACGCGTTCCGCGAGATCGGCCGGGTGTGCCCATGCCGTCGCCGGCGCTCGATCGCACGCTGTTGCTACGCCAGGCATTGTCCATGCACTGAGCGCCGTCGATGCACCGGCCCGATCACCCCGAGCAGGCCGACGAAGACGGCGAGCACGGCCGCCGAGGCTTCGGCTCTGCGCGGTGAGGTCCAGGAACGGGACGAGCGCGATCTTCGGACCGATGCCGATCAGCAGGAGAACGAACGCCTCGATGATCGACGCAGCGTCGAGATCGGACAGATCCACGCTGCACAGCATCTAGGGTTCGGTGAGGCCGCTGATCCTCCGTGCGGGGTGAGCCGTCACTGCACGGGATCGATGTGCTTCGGCTCTGCTGGGGCGATCGGAGCGGCGTCATCGTGGTTGGTGGCGCGCTTTCGCTCCACACTCATGCGTACGGCGCCGCTGAGCAGTCGGACGCCGGCGCCAAGCAGAGCGAGGTCGCCGAGCATCTGCACCATCACGACTATTCGCGCGTTGTCGCTCACCGGGACGATGTCGCCGAAGCCGACGGTCGAGAAGACCGTGATGGTGAAGTACAGCGAGTCGGTGCGGGTGAGTTTGACGGAGAACGCGGCCGCGTTGTCCTTGCACATCACGTAATAGACCGAGGCGAAGAGGATCAAGAAGAACGGCAATATCGTTGCCAGGACCTGGATCGCCCGCATGAGCGGTTTGTCGGAGCGGACGATGCGCCGCATCTCGAACCAGGTCAGCGTGCAGAAGACGGCGATGCCAATCGGCAGCAGCACGACGGCCGAGTCGCCGAACTTGCGGTCGAACGGCAGCGTGTAATACAGCACGACGAGGGCGGTAGCGCTCAACGTGGCTCGCAGCAAAGTGGCTGCGATCGCACGGCGAACCGGGCGATCGGCTTTGGGCACAAACGACATAGCTCACCTCCCGCCCGCGAAACTGCCGATCCGAGTCTGTGTTTGACCGTTGCTCGAATTCGCCCTCACGGCATCACCCCTGGCGGACGACCGCATCGCAGCCGGTCATCGCGTGATCCGCCGAGGGTGCCGCAGGGGCCGTCAGTGTGCTGACCGCGAAGTTCCTGTCCCGGGCGATCATCTGCAACTTCGACAGGTACGGGCCGATCGACTCGTGTTCGTCGCCGGCGTGACCCGATCCGCCAGGGTTGGTCATTCCCGGGACAGCATGGCCACCGCTTCGCGCTCGAGGTCGACGTACGCGTCGCCGGACACGTCGATGACGACACGGTGCACGGTGCGGCCGGTGAACGCCCACGGCTGCGGGCCGGGGAAGTCGTCGGTGACCGGCTCTCCGCGGTCCAGGCCGGCGTTGAGACCCTCGCCGGCGATGGAGAACTTGCCGGGCTGGGTCTTGATCGGCCCCCCACCGACCAGCACGTCGCCGAAGTAGAGACTGAACTGTCCGTTGGCCACGCCGTCCGAAGCCTTCGCCTGCTAGTACGGTGACCAGTCCGGAACCGAGTCCCGAATATCAAGATTTACGACGCCCCGAAACGCGCCGGCCGTGTCAACGCTCCCGCAGAAGTGTCAGATCAGGTAAGACTTCGCTGGCGCGAGGGCCCCGGGTATCACCCCTGATGGGTGAAGAGAAGGGTGCGCATCTCCGTGCATCGTGATTCAACTCAGATGCGACGGCGCGAACCACGTGCATTCATTCGCCTCGGATGATGTTGCCGCGGCATCGAGCGCGTTCGATTAGCCATCGTCAGAAGACGAGCGGGAATGACGGTGACGGGGTCCGACGCGGACGCATGGACACTGCCGGCGGGACGCAAAGCCAGATCCGGTGATTTTCCGTTTACGACGCTGCTGAGGCGTCTGAGGCGCGGAGGGGACACATGGCATGGGTCGTTGCGACAGTGACCGCGCTGTGCGCTTTCGCAGTGTGCGGATTAGCCCTTGTCCTGCGGCCAATGCTGTTGTTGCGGCGCGAGCCGGACACTTTTCGCTGCAAGATCCGAGTCAGCTCCGGGTGGTTGCCCAGCTTCAAGACCACTTGGCCGAAACGGGTCTCACGTGCGGCGTGGGCCAGCAACGTGCTGATCGTGTTCCGCGGGCCGGCGGAGATCCGCGTACACGCGATGGAAGTCGCAAGCGCGCACGGCGCTGTGCATACCCTGCCTCGGCGCGAGGTGGCGCGCCTCGGTCCTGAACCGCTCGCATTGGACCTCATCCTGGAAAATGGTTGCCGCCTCGAGGTCGCCGCACCGGCTCGATCTCGGACGCTTCTGTGCGGTCCCTACCTTGTCCCGCAAGCCCTGCCCAATCGCCCCAACCGCCGATCACGGCGGAGTCGCTGAATGAGACGAGGGGGTGGGACGTGCTGAGCCGGTCGGGCGTCTTCGCGACGGCGGAGCCCTCGTGAGCAGCGAGGGCACGGCCCGCTCCGTCGACCCGTTGGCGGTGCTGAAAAGCCGCCGGTACCTGGGGTTGCTTATCGTCACCGCGCTGCTCGGTGTACCAATCTCGGCCGCTGCGTACGGATTCCTCAAGCTCAGCAGTCTTCTGCAGTCGTGGATGTACAAGGACCTGCCCAGCGGGCTGGGATTCAGCTCGCCGCCGACGTGGTGGCCGGTGCCGGTGCTGGCGGCAGGCGGCCTGCTGGTCGCCGCGACCATCCGGTATTTGCCTGGGGGCGGCGGCGAATCACCGGTGGACGGCTTCAAGCCAGGCGGCGTTCGCCCTTCGCGGGCGATCCCGGGCATCGCCATCGCCGCGCTGGCGACGCTGGGCTGCGGCGCGGTTCTGGGCCCGGAGGCACCGCTCGTGGCGCTCGGTGCCGCGCTCGCCGTTCTGCTGATACGTGCGGTGAATCGCAAAACACCCGCACAGGCCATCGCAATTGTGGGTGCATCGGGCAGCTTCGCCGCGATCGGCACACTGCTCGGGTCGCCGCTCGCCGGCGCGTTTCTGCTTATGGAAGCGGCAGGGCTGGCCGGCGCGATGCTGGAAGTGGTGCTCGTTCCCGGCCTGCTGGCCAGTGGGATCGGCGCGCTGATCTTCGTCGGGCTGGACTCGTGGACCGGGTTCGGCACGTTCTCCCTGACCGTTCCGCAGTTGCCCAGCGCCACACATCCCGATGTAGCGCAGTTCGGGTGGGCGCTCGGTATCGGCATCGCGGCCGCCGTGCTCGGTTGGAGCATCCGCCGGGGCGCCGTGCTGCTGCGGCCGTACGTGTCACGGCATCGGCTGGCGCTGACCCCCATTGTCGGCATCGCAGTCGCGGGGCTCGCGATCAGTTATGCCGAGGCAACCGGGAAGAACTCGTCCGAGGTGCTGTTCTCCGGACAGTCCGCGCTGCCGACGCTGATCGACAACAGCGCTGAATACTCCGTGGGCGCGTTGCTGATGCTCTTACTTTGCAAGGGAATCGCCTACAGCGCGTCACTGTCGAGCTTCCGCGGCGGGCCGACCTTTCCCGGCATGTTCCTCGGGGCGGTCGGTGGCATTGCGTTGTCGCATCTGCCCGGGCTGCCGCTGGTTACCGGAGCGGCGATGGGCATCGCCGCAATGACGACCGCAATGTTGCGATTGCCGATGACCGCGGTGCTGATCACGAGCCTGTTCCTCCTGCCCGACGCGCTGACGGTCATGCCCGTCGAGGTGGTGGCCGCCGTGGTCGCATATGTGGTCGTGATCCGGTTGCCCGACCCGACCGCCGGCGGGCTCCGCACGTCACGCCAGCCGGAGGCCGCACAAGCGGAAACACCGACCGCCTCGCCGGAAGCTCCGACGAGCCAGTCGGTGTGAGTGGGTCTGACCGATCAGCGCCTGCTGACGCGGCGTGCGGTGCGGCGACCTGTGCGCCGCGCTACTCGACGGCTACCAAACATGTCTGCTCCTTCGGGTTGGGTCTGCGGGGCCGGCCGTCGTATCGACCGGCCCGGCAAGGTGGAACTAGGCCGGTGTGGCCTCCGCTTTCCTCTCGAGCTCGTGCATCTGCTGGGCCTCCTCGGCCTCCAGCATGCCGAGTTCGACGAGGTCCAGCGGGCTGATGAATCCGTCGCTGATCCGGAAGCCTCCGGCGCGCATGATTGCGTCGCGCAACGGCACGGCCCAGTGGTGCTCGAGCAGGACCATAGCGGCAGCGGAGTCGGGCGGAATGTCCTCGAGTACGTCCCAGGCGCCTGCCTCGGCGAGCAGCGAGACGTCCTCTTCCGCCGCCTCGGCGCCGGCCAGCGCACCCACCTCGGCCCCCTCCTCGCCGGCGAAGCCGAGGCCGATCAGGGCGCCGATCTTGCTACCGACCTCGACAGCCTCGTCCTCAGTGAGATTGCTCAGGTGCTCTGCCTCGAGATTGCCGGCGGCGTCCTTGTAGACGGCCAGGGCGTCAATCACCCGGACGGTGTCGTCATTCTTCAGTTGCTCGAGCGCTTCGATGATCTCGCCGTGGAAGTTGGGCTGATTGAACCCAAGCACGACGAGCTGTACCGGACCGATGGACATGGTCTTTTCCTTTCAGCAGCGTGGACCGTGCGCGGTTTCCCCCCGGCAGCCGGTCCTCCCCAGTCGACCGCCGCGGCGCGACTCGTGCATCACCCAGCAGGGGTGATGCAGGTCAGCAAGCACGAAGCGAGGCTCGATCACGACTCGTTCGTCGCACCGGCAACGCCTGCGTAGGTGCAGAACGGCTGCAGAATGGCAGGGAGTGCGGATGACAAAGACTGATGGTGAGTCGGCTTTGAAGGTCGGGCCGCGGCGGTTGCGTCTGCCGCGTGGTGCGGTGACGCATTTGTCGCCTGCCGAGCGATCTGCATTGGGTGTTGCCGCGCGTGCCGAGGTGCCGCCGGAGCGGCATGCGGAGTTCGGGCCGCCGACGGATCGCGCTGATCCGGTCGAACTGTTGGAGAGTCAGGGTGAATCGCGGGTGCCTGAGCTGGTGCCCATCCGCTACGGGCGGATGCTCGTTTCGCCGTTCACGTTCTATCGCGGTGCGGCAGCCGTGATGGCCGCGGACCTCGCGTTGACGCCGGTGTCGGGATTGACGGTGCAACTGTGCGGTGACGCCCATGTGTCGAATTTCGGGGTGTTCGGCTCTCCCGAGCGGCAGCTGATGTTCGATATCAACGACTTCGATGAGACCTATCCCGGTCCATGGGAGTGGGACGTCAAGCGGCTGGCCACCAGCTTCGTGGTCGCTGCTCGCGAGAACGGCTTCACTTCCAAGGAGCGTCGCCGTATCGTCCGCGCGACGGTGCGCCGTTACCAGGCTGCGATGCAATACTTCGCAACGCTCCGCGAACTGGACGTGTGGTACTCGCGGGTGGATATGTCCACGCTGCAAGGGCTGTTGAGCAAGCCGCTGTCCAGGGCGCAGGTGAAGACGCTGACCAAGGCCGGCGCAAAGGCGCGCACCCGCGACAGCATGCAGGCTTACAGCAAGCTGGTACGCCAAGTCGACGGGCAGGCGCGCATCATCGGCGCTCCGCCGCTGATCGTTCCGGTCGGTGACCTGTTGCCCGACGCGGACCGACAGTTGCTCGAGGCGGCAATCAACATGCTGTTGAGCCGGTACCGGCGCACCCTGCAAAGTGACCGGCGCGTGCTGCTCGAACGGTTCTCCTTCGTCGACATGGCGCGCAAGGTTGTCGGCGTCGGCAGCGTCGGCACCCGCTGCTGGATCGTGCTGCTACGCGGACGCGACGATGACGATCCACTGTTCCTGCAGGTCAAGGAAGCTCAACGTTCGGTCCTGGCCGACCACGTACGCGCGACCGGGCTACCCACCTACCGCAACGAAGGCGAACGGGTCGTGGCCGGGCAAAGGCTGATGCAGGCCGCGAGCGACATCTTCTTGGGCTGGGAAGCCATCGAAGGTATCGACGGTCAGCGGCGTGATTTCTACATACGCCAGCTACGCGACTGGAAAGGCTCAGCGGTCCTCGAAACCATGCCGGCAAAAGGCATGGGAGTGTTCGGCGAAGCCTGCGCCTGGACCCTCGCCCGGGCTCATGCCTGCTCCGGCGACCGGATCGCGCTCGCGTCCTACCTCGGCCAGGATGACGCGTTCGTCCAGGCAATCGTCGAATTCGCGGAGCTCTATGCGAACCAGAACGAACGAGACCACGCTGCGCTCGCCGAAGCGGGCCGCAGCGGCCGCGTCCAAGTGGAAGCAGGTTTGTGACGTGGACACCGCTGATCGACGGCCGCGGGCGCGCCGGGGGACGCTCGTGGCGGCTGCCCTGGTGCTCTGCTCGCTGCTTGCCGGATGCAGCAGCAGCAGCAGCGGCAGCAGCGGCTCCAGCAGTAAGCCGCAGTACTGCGCTGACGCCGACCAACTCAAGACATCGGTGCAGAAGCTCGGCGATGTCGACGTCACCAAGAACGGTGTCGACTCTTTGAAGTCGGCGCTCACCACCGTCGAAGACGACGCGAAAACGCTTGCCAGTGAGGCGAAATCAACGTTCGAGCCACAGACGACGGCGGTGCAGAACGCACTGTCCGGACTGGAGACCGCGATCAAGTCTGCGCAGGGTCAGCTGTCGGCGACGACGATCGCGGCGGTCGGATCGGCCGTCACCCAGGTGAAGAACTCGGTCGGCAATCTGGAGAATGCCGTATCCGGAAAGTGCAAGTAGATGCGCGCGGCTCACCGCCCTTTCACGGTGCAACCACGCCGAGCGGGATGATGCGAGCGGTCGCGCTAGCACTCGCGATGATCAGGTCGTCGGTGTTGTAGAGCGATGCCTCGAGGAAGGCAAGATCTCCGTCGCGATGAACCACTCGGCCTTTGGCGACGATGCGGCCTGGCCGAACCGGCCTGAAGAAGCTCGACTTGAGTTCGATCGTGGACTGAAACTCGTCGGTCCCGAGCGTGGCGAGAAGGGCCGGTCCGACGGTGTCGTAGAGCATCGCGGCAAGAAAGGCTCCGAGCACGTTGCCCATCGGGTTGGTGAACTCGTCGGTTGCCGTGAATGCGAGATCGATGGTGCCGCGGTCTGGGTCCGCGTCGATGAATTCGAGTCCTAACGTTCTCGCCGCACGAGGCATGGGCGCGCGCCCATGCACGACGTCCCAGAACGGTCCTGATCGCTGCGCAATATCCGTCATCATCGGCCCTCTCGACTTTCCCGCTCGGCACGGGGCGATCTGACCGACCTTATGAACGCGATGCGAGGGCGTCTTGAACGAAATTAACCTCGCGCCGGGTCAGCGGGTTGCCGTCTTCGGCTGCATCGCTGCTGACCGCTGCCCGAGGATCTTGAGCGCAGCCGTGCACCAGCGGATGTTGAGCCGTTCGTACATGCGTCCGGCCATCAATGTCAGGTACGGCCCGACAAGCTCTGCGTCGCGCAGGTACTCGTCCTCGTCGCGACCGGCAAGCATGTCGTCGCGTACGCGGTTGTAGCGGGCCAGCTTGCTGCGGGCGTGTTCCAGTCGCGTGGATATGGCCTCGCTGACTGCCTCGCGGTCACCGGCGTCCATTGCCTGCAATTTGACCAGGAGGTCGTCGCGCATCGCCGTGGGTCTGGCAGGCGCAGCGGTGAATGCGCGCAGCTCCTTGCGGCCGGCTGCGGTGACGGTGAACACCCGCTTGTTCGGACGCTTGCGCTGCTGCACGACGCGGGCGCGGAGCAGCCCGTCCCGTTCGAGACCCTCCAGCTCGCGATAGACCTGTTGCGGCGTGGCCGACCAGAAGTTGGCGACCGACACGTCGAAGCGCTTGGCGAGCTCGTAGCCCGACGCCTCGCCTCCCAGCAGCGCTGCGAGCACAGCGTGGCGCAATGCCATCTGGTCAGCCGCCCCTCTCTGGCTTACTCTCATTGATAGCTATTCAACTAGTTGACTATTGGAGGGTCAAGCCGTGCATCCATTTGGCGCTGCCCTACAAGCCGGAGATGTCGACGCGGCCGTCGCACTGTTGCGCGACGATGTCGTTTTCCGCAGCCCCGTCGCGTACCAGCCTCACCACGGCCGGCGCGCTGTCGCACCGATCCTGCACGCCGTCTCCAGGGTGTTCTCCGACTTCCGCTACGTGCGCGAGATCGGCGCCACGGACGCCACGGACCATGCGCTCGTCTTCCGTGCTCGCGTCGGCGAACTCGAGATCGAGGGATGCGACTTCCTGCACCTCGATGAGAACGGATGGATTGACGAGCTCACCGTCATGGTCCGACCACTCACCGCCGTGCGCGCCCTGGCCGACGCGATGAACACCCAGCTGGCCCGCACGCGGGACACGTGAGACCTGATGCAGAGTTCGCAGCTGCCATGGGTGGATGAGCACGCGACGGCCATCGCGGCTGGCGCCGATGAGGTTTGGCCCGTCCTGCTCGAAACCGTCGACCGATCATTCGCACGAGCCGGCGCGGCCAGCTATGCGCGGATCGTCGGATGCACCGACTGCACGGCGTCCGGGCCTCGCCCGTTCGCGGTGGGCTCGACGGTGCCTGGCTTTCACGTCGCCGCCGCCGCGCCTGGTGTCGAGCTGGTGCTTGCCGGACGTCATCGATTTTCGACGTACGCGCTGACCTTTCGCCTCGAACACATCGGTCCGGGACGGTCGTTGCTACGCGCCGAAACTCGGGCTGCCTTTCCCGGCCGGGCCGGTAGCTGCTACCGCCTGCTCGTCATTGGCACGCGCGGTCACGTCATCGCCGTGCGCCGCCTGCTCGCACGGGTACGGAACCGATGCGAGCGGCATGAACACCGGGACGCTGGGGCTACGGCCTGACGACGGCGAAGTTCGGGTCGGGCGCGTCGGTGAGGTCCATGAGGGTCTTGAAGACCGCGGGGTCCCGTCATTTTCGACAGGTCCGACCCGCGGACCTGGTAGATGCCATCGGTCACCTCGAACAGTCCCAAAACGGCGGTGAGCCGGCTCTGTCGCCATCAGCCGCGCCATCCATGCGAGCGACAGATCGAGTCTCAGCAGTGGTGTGTCCGTAGTCGAGCAGGTGCCCGGTGGCGGGGTCGGTGAGCAGGCGTCGCCAGGTGCCGGTTTCGTCGGCGGCCAAGCGGCGAGCCACGCTCGCGGGAATCGGACCATGCCCGGCCAACTCGCCGGGCTGCTCGTCGAGGCCGAGCAGGGTCGACGCGGCCACGGTGACCTGGATAGCCGGGCGCAGGCCTTGCGCGCGGGGGGCAGCAGCGGGTCGTGCAACGCCGCCACCCCCAACGGCGGCGGCGCGGTGGTCGGCTGCCATTCGTCGATCTCGAACATGCGTGCGAGTCCACCGTAACAGATGATCATGCGCGTCGAGCCCAGAATCACCTTATCCGGTAAGGGCTTTCGGCGCGAGCCGACGGAGGGGGCGAGTAAGCCCGAGAGTCAGCACCTCGCACCAGTCGGATCGGATCCGCCGCCCACAACGGATCAGATCCAGACGAGCACGAGGCGGTCGGCGAGATCAGCAGTACGAAGCGGGCTGAGGCTCGACGAGCCCGTCGCGGCGGCCAGAGCCCTCACCCCGGGCCGGCTCGGCGTCGGCCTCTGCCAGCGGCGCGCAGCGCCGCGGTGTCCGAGAGCACGGCAATGCCCTCCTCCAGTGGGTCCCGGTCATCGATGGTCATCAGTGCGGCAGAAGGGCGGCCGCGCACGGTGACCCGTTCGTGCTGGCTGCCGAGTCGTCATGCCGCGGTGATGTGTGCGGCGATGCGTCGCGCCTCGATCCCGATTTCGCGCAGCATGCCGGCGGGAGACATGTATTGGCCGCAGAAGTACAAGCCGGGCAGCGCCGTAGGCCGACCGGAGGTGCGGGGAATGCCGGTGTCGTCGCAGACCGTGCGCCAGTCCGGCAGGAACTCCTCGAGGCCCGGACGGTAGCCGGTGCCCAGCACCACGGCGTCGACGGCGAGCGCGGTGCCGTCGGTGAACACGACGCCGTCGGAGGTGAACCGGGCGATATCGCCGTGGACGAGGATGCGGCCGTCTTTGATGTGACCCATCGTGCCGATGTCCAACAGTGGGATGTGCCGGTCGCGGGTGATCTGAGTGATCGGTCCATACGAAAGCTTGCGCAAGCCGACCTTGCCGATGTCGCCCACGGTCAGCCGAATGATGGGCCACGCCAACGCGTCTGCAGTCGCCGGCGGCAAATAGCGCATCAGGATGCCCACCTGGAGGATCGGCACCACTCCGAGGATGTCGCGCGGGATGACGTTGACCGGAGACCGCACCGACAGGTGGGGGTGCGCGCCGCATTCGACGAGGTCGATCGCCTGCTCGCAGGCGGAATTTCCGAATCCCACGACGAGCACCGGGCGGTCCCGCCACGGGTCGCCGTTGCGGTACTCGCTGGAGTGCAGGACCTGGCCGCCGTAGGACTCCATCCCCGGCCACGTCGGACGTACGGGCAGCCGCGTGGTTCCGGTCGCGACCACCACGGTCTTGGCCCGCCACTCGCGGTCGGCCGTTGTGGCAACCCATGCATCGTCGCGCCGTTCGAGGCGCGTGACTTTCTGGCCGTAGTGCGGCTGGAGGCCGTGGTGATCGCGATAGTGCTCGAGATAGTCGACCACTTGATCCCGGGCCGGGTAACGCGGCCATTGGCCGGGCATCTTGAGGCCAGGCAGGACCGAGCTGGATTTGGGCGTGTGCAGGTGAAGCCGGTCGTAATGGTGACACCAAGCGTTTGCCACGACGTCGGTGGCCTCGAGGATCTCGAACGCCCGACCGGCCTGCTTGAGCGATGCTGCCGTGGCCAGACCGGCCGCAGAGGCTCCGACGACCAAACACTCGGTATCGGTGGCCATCGACCCAAGCTACGGCGCGGGGCGCACTCGCGATAGGTCGCGAGGCATTCGTCCCCTTGCAAGTAAGGCGGCCCCAGTAGCGCCTTGGACGTTTGTCCGCGCCCCTAACATGACCGAATGACCGTAGACCTGTTCGCGGGTATCCCCGTCCGCGACTACACCTCGGCGACGGCCTGGTACGAGCGACTCCTCGGCTTCCCGCCGGCGTTCCTGCCCAACGACACCGAGGCGGTGTGGGAGGTCGCCGAGCACGGGTACGTGTTCATCGAGGTGCGGCCCGAGCATGCCGGGCACGCCATGCACACGGTCTTCGTCGACGACTTCGATGCTCGCATCTCCCAGATCGCTGAGCGAGGCTTGGCGCCAGCCGAGCACGAGACCTACACCAACGGTGTCCGCAAGGCCATCTTCCGCGACCCGGACGGCAACGAGATCGGATTCGGCGGCGCGTCGACCTGACCGTGACGCACACTCCGCGCCTCGGCGTCAGAGGACGCAGAATTCGTTTCCTTCCGGATCGGCCATCATGACATGGTCCGGTTGGCCATCCTGGGCAACCTCACCGATCACTGTGGCGCCGGCGGCGGTGAGTCGCTCGACCGCCTCGGTTACCCGCACCCATCGCGCTTCCCAGGGTTGGCTACGGCCGCCGCCGACCTGGACGTCGAGGTGCACGCGGTTCTTCACGGCTTTGGGCTCAGGAACCTTGAGGAACGAGATCCGGGGGCGCGCTCCGTCCGGGTCGGCCAGCGCGGCGCCGTCGTCCCACTCGTCTTCCGGGACGCCGAAGCGCGTGAACCACTCCGGCCACGTGTCGAATCCCGCTGGCGGCGGAGCCTCGACGTACCCGAGCGCCACGCTCCAGAAGGCGGCCAACCTCGCTGGATCTGCGCAATCGATCGTCAGAGTCCAGTCGACAGCCACGAGGCCTCCCGAAGTCGATGCTCAGTAGGCGTCCAGCAAACCAGAGGCGTCAGACACCATCCGCTCATCGGCCGAGCGTGCCGTTCTGCCTCGTCCTCAGCGCACGGGTGTCAGAGTTTCGATGCGACAAGTGGGGCCGGTGGCGCGGGCGAGCTTGAGGTCGCCGGTGAGCAGGTTGACCTGCAGCGCTTCGGCCAGTGCGACGTAGGCGGCGTCGTAGATCGTCATGTCCGCACGAAGCTCCCAGCACCGCGCCAGCAATCGAACGTGTGATGCGCGCTGTAGCGGTAAGGCCTCGAGGTCTTGAAACGCCAGCGCCGCGCGGCGTGCATCGATCTGGCCCGAGGCCGCTTGGCGGCGCAGTACGGAACCGACTTCGAGGTCGATAAGTTCGGGTGCGGCGAGGCGTTCTCCACGCAGACGGGCTCGCGCCGCGTCGCCGTCGGAGCCGTCGTCGGCGAGTGCGACGACGAGGACACTCGCATCAACGACGAGCACGGTCGGAGCGAATCGTGCGCACTGCCGCTCTGAACGGCACTGATCCTCCGGAGCGTCCGCCGGCTCGGTCGAGAACCTCGTCGAGCGTGGGCTGCGCCGCTTCCTCAATCAGGCGTCCGAGCAGGTACTCCTGCAATGATTGGTGCGCGGCCGCCGCTCGTTGACGCAGGACGGCGTGGGTCTGCTCCGGAACGTCCTTGATCTGCACGCTAGGCACAGCGCCATTATGGCGCCACGAGCGCCAGGATGCAATCAGCCGGAATGCCGTGACTGCAGTAGCCGACCCGCCCATTCGCAAGCGCGCCCACGGCTGCATGTGTGTGCGTCTCGGTCGGTCAGGTTATGACATGACGCAGATACTGGCTGGGGTTGTTGAGGAAGCTCTGCCAATTGAGGACAAGTTCGAGCTCGTCCCACGCCTGTTCGCGTAGTCCCCACTCGCCCACTTCGAGGATTTGCGCCCCTGGGGTCGCAGCGATGATCGGCGAGTGCGTCGCGACGATGGCCTGCATCGTGTCGCTCGTGGCGATGCGATTCAGCAGCCCGACCAGGGCCAGGCAACCGGAGAAGGACAGCGCAGACTCGGGCTCGTCGAGCACGTACAGGCCCGGGCCGGTAAACCGAGTGGCGAGTACCTCGATGAACGATTCGCCGTGTGACATCTCGTGAAAGACCGGTTCTGTGGACTTGCCCGGGTTCTGTTCCAGGTAGCTGTAGAAGCCGTGCATCGTCTCGGCGCGAAGGAAGAATCCCCACCGCGACGCCCCGACGCCGCGCGACAGTGAGAGCGCCTGCCACAGCGACGATTCCGTCGAGCGGCTGCTGTGCCGGGCGCCGGTCGATCCCCCTTCCGAGGACAACCCATACGCCTGCGCGATGCCCTCGACGAGAGTGGACTTGCCCGACCCGTTCTCACCCACGAACACGGTCAGCGGCCCAAGCTCGAGACCTGCCTCAAGCACGTGGCGCACACAGGCCAAGCTCGCCGGCCAGCTCCGAACGTCAATATCGGCACCAGTAGCTCGCCCCACCCGACGAACCGGGAGCGCGTGCCCAACCATGCTCAGCGCGCCCGCACGGGTTGCTCAGCCGGACCCGGTGACATGACCACAGTCTGCCTGAAAGACCCGGCGCCATGGTCCCGGCCGACCCTGCAACCCACCGACGAAACCGGATTCCCCAGTTCAGCCAGGCAGAAGATATAGCGCGCACGGCACGCCGTCTTCGTCCGTGTCGCGAGCGAAGGCGAAGCCGAGCTTTTCCAGTATCCGGCGGCTGGGTGTGTTCTCGATGGCCGCGAGAGCCCATAGCTGGGCCTGCCGCTCAGCACCGTTGTCGTCTTGGTGCCATTGGACGAGCGCGGCTGCAGCCTCGGTGGCTAGCCCGCATCCCCAGAGATCGCGACGGATCGTGTAGCCCAACTCCCGGTCGTCTCCGCGTGCTCCGAAGCCGGCCCGCCCGATCAGCTCCCCGTGGTGGCCGGCTAGCCGCCACTTCGTGTACCCGCTCGTGGCCTGCTCGCGGATGTACCGGGCGAGCAGATCCTTGGTCTCGTCGCGGGTTTCCGGTCGACCATGACGGACGTAGCGCATTGTGAGCGGGTCTGAATGCAGTCGATGCAGGTCATCGAGGTCGTCCGGCAGCCATGTGGTGGCGACGAGGCGGGTCGTTGACAGGATGGTTTGCCGTTGCACAGCGGCAGTATTTCAACTCAACCAGCGCGGTCCTTGTGTCGCCGTTCAGATCTCGTCGAGCGTTGGCGATACTCCGACCTGATGACGCGGCACAACCTCGCAAAACGAGCTCGCTTCTGCACGACGCTCGGTCCGATGCGTGGAACGCCTTTCACGCTGCAGCCTGGATGGACAGAGGCTGTCGGCCTGCGACGACGACCGTGGGGACGCCTCGCATTGCGGGGAAGACAGGTTGGGACCGTACCTCGAGCGCGCCAGGGTCGAAGGTAGTTCGCGGTTGGGTCATACGGCCCTGTTTCCTCCACGCGATGAACACAACTATTGATCACACGAAGGGTGCGGACCTCCGAGTTGCTGCAACACGGCCGGTCGGCAGTGGCTGTTCGTCGTCATCACGCTTGTCAAATCGGGGGATCATGAAGCACTTGCCGCGTCCGCGTACGGCGGTCGTCGTCTTCTTGGCCTATCTTGCCGTGTTTTATGGGATCTGGATGGCCAACGGCGTCAAGTACAAGCACATCGGCGACTCCGCAAGCACGATCTTCAAGTGGTACGTGGCTCCGCTGGCCGGTGGTGCGGCGCTGCTCGTCATCGCCGTGTCGGTACTCGGCTGGTGGCGGCCGGTGCTTTCCGAGGTGCGGCGAGCGACTCCGCGCTGGCTCATGATCGGCCCGCTGTTCATGGCCATCGGTGCGATCGCGATGTTGTCCGCGAAGCACTACTCGAACACCACCACCAAGATGTTTGGCTGCTCGTAGTCGGAAGCCTGCCGGTCGGCTTCTGCGAGGAGACAGCAACGCGGGGCGTGCTGATCGTCGGCTTCCGCGCCGCCTACAGCGAACCCAAGGTGTGGTTCCTGTCCTCGCTCCTGTTCGGACTGCTCCACTTGCCCAACTGGGGCTTTGGTGCCGGGCCCGTGGCCGCCGGCCAAGTCCTGCTGGCCTTCTCGACCGGAACGACGCTGTACCTCACGCGTCGACTTACGGGCTCGCTGGTTCCCGCGATGCTGCTGCACGGCTTGTGGGACTTCGCGGCCTTCATCGGTAAGGGCGGCGGAGGCATTTCCGCCCTGTTCACGATGGCCAACGCCGTGCTCGCCATTGTGCTCGTCTGGGTGTTGCTGCGGCGCGAGAGGCGCCACATGACTCGGCAACTCGGTGTCGCCGAGCCCGTCGTCGTAGCAACGTGACGGCCTGCATCGTCGTCGATACCACTCTTGGAGCCCGGATCGACGCAGGCATCGTCGGCCGCTGAAGCGGCGCAGACACCACGAAGCAGGGACGTGACGCAACGATGACGAACACACTGACACCGGTACCGCGGCTCCCCAACGCGGAGTACCTGCCGCAAGCAACGTTGGAGGAGCGAGTCGCGCGCGGGCGGCGGTTGCGCAAGCAGACACCACCCGAACGGATCGCGAACTGGCTTGTTGCGCCACGACGACCAGACCCGATCTCGATCCTCGAGCGGCAGGCGGCTGACCGTGTGCCTGATCTGGTGCCGCGACGTAGCGCTCGACTGGTGTAAACAACCCGAGCTCGCGCTGCGTTACAGGATTGGGCGACCGAGCCGATTCAGGAGGACATGTGGACTTCGAGACGTACGTGACGCAGTCACGGCGCCGACTGCTGCGATACGCCGTAGTTCTCACAAACGATCCCGAACTGGCCGAGGACGTCCTCCAGGAGGTACTACTGCGGGCTGGGCAGCGGTGGCCGAAGATCGGTCGTCTGGACGAACCGCACGCCTATGTCCGGCGGATGCTCACCAACGAAGTGGTCTCGTGGCATCGCAAGTGGGGCCGCGTCGAGGCCCGGCCGGACCATGACCTGGATCGGGCCATTCACGATCCGATCGGCGTTGTCGACCGGCGCGAGACGATTCTGCGTGAGCTGAGCCGCCTGCCGGCCCGGCAGCGTGCGGCGGTCGTCCTGCGCTACTTCGAGGATCTCACCGACCAGCAGATAGGCGAGGTTCTCGGCTGCCGGGCGGGGACAGTTCGCATCCACATTCACCGCGCCCTGAAGACGCTGCGGGTCGACACCACTGCGGCCGCCTTCGAGGTCGTTCGCTAATCGCCGTCACCTCAAAGGAGCACCGATGTATACCGAAACCGAGCTGCGCGAGGCGATGCAGCACTCCGCAGTGCGCGCCGATCAGCTCATCGCAGCCGAGCAGCAGCCGTCGGCCGAGAGACAGCCGTCCCAACCCATCGACCTGCGGATTCCGATCGATCAGGCGCCGGCGGTTCGGCGCCGGACCTGGTTGCCGGCGGCCGCGGCCGCCGCTGTCCTCGCCGTGGCCGGTGGCAGCATCGTGCTGGCGGCAAAGCCTTCACACCGGACACCGGCCCCGCCGCAGAAAGACGTTTCAGCCGCGGCGCCAATGTCCAGCCCGAGCAGACCGGTTGTCGCCTCGCCCCGCACCGCATTAGCGCTCGCCAATCTGATCACGATTCCGGGCGCCAGCGACTACGAGATCGGCGCCCGGATGGAGACACTGACGCCGCCGAGACTCGACGGGATCCAGGCGATGGCCCTGCCCGCCAGCGGGTTCGACCCGGCAAAGCGGCTCACTGATCAGCATCCGGTGTCGGTGGCCGGCGCGCACGGCTACGCGGGCAAGGCGCTGATCTACCTGATCGACCCCAACGACCCGCAACAGGCAAGCAAGGCAGGTAGGCCGCGAAACACCGTGGCCTGGCCGGTCGGCGACGGCACCTGGGTCGTCCTCCAAAGCATGATGGCTGACGGCGCAGACTTCGCAGACGTTCCGCTGGCGACGCTCATTCACGACGCGGGACAGCTCAGCGTTCAGGCGGCGCCCGCACCACTGCGTAGTGGCTATCGAGCCCATTGGCTGCCGGCCGGATTGACCCTGACCAGTGCGTCTGGCTCGGTCGGCAACCCCGCGGTCGCGCTGACGCTGACCGCGGGAAGCCGCTCGATCATGATCGAGCTGGATGCAACTGGTCAGCCCGGCGTCGTCCCGGTAGGCGGCCCTGGTAGCGGCGCCAGCAGGCATGTTGCGGGCTACTGGGTTTCGGTCATCGGAACGGGCTACGACCAGGCCACCGCTCGGCGGGTTCTGGACGGCCTCGATTTCAGCCGGCTGCACGGTCCCCATTCGGGTTGGTGGACGCTCACCGAGGCCGTCAACGGCTAACCGATCGTCCAACCAGCGGGCAGCCCGCGTCGCTTGCCGGGGCGGGCTGTCCGCTATCGCACGCCGCCACTCCATCGCAGGGGAGCTAAAAGCATGAACCGCCTTCGCATCACACTTGCCGCGGTTGCCGCCGCCGGCCTGACCGGCCTTGTCGCGCCGAGCACGGCAAACGCCGCGCCCGCACCGATGGCGGCTGGCGTGCCGGCTTCGGTGGTGCTGCCGACCGGTGAGCACATCCAGATCAGTGGCGCCGGCGCCAACCTGAAGGTGATCGTCCGCGGTGCGCCGGAGGTGCAGGTGCTGCGCGTGGCCGGGCACACCTACGCGATCCCGATCGAGGCGAACACTGCAGAACTCGATCTGTCGATGTTCGACGTCGCGCGGCTCGCCCAGCACCAGGACCGCATCCCCGTGTCGCTGCACCTCACCGGTGCGAGCGTTCCTGGGGTGACGATCACGTCGCGCTCGGGCGACTCGGCCACGGGGTACGTCACGCCGGCGTCGGCGCCACAGCTGGGTGCCGCATTGCGGGCCGCCCGCGGCAACGTGCCCGGGCTGCAGCGGATGTCGCTCGACGTGCCGCAGCCGGCCGCCGTCACGCCGGCGTACCAGCAGTACACGCTCGACGTACGAGTGAAACCGCCGGCCGGCGTCACCCCCGAGCAGAACCGCCTGTTCGTGGTGAACGTTGACGACGCGCGCAAGTTCAACAGCGCCTACGGGTTCACCGGCGACGATCAGCGCATCAGCGTGCCGAAGGGCCACTACATCCTGATGGCTCAGGCAATCTCGGTACCGACGACCGACGGCGCGCCGTATCGCGACTGGCTGGCCTTCGCGGCGGATGTCAACGTCACTGGTGACGGGCAGACCGCCGTCGTGGACACCTCCCGCGCGACCGCGTCGCCCTACCCGAGCTTCGTCAACCTGCCGCGGCCGGCCACGGAACAGACCATCGCCATCGCCTACGGCATCTCGGACGACCGCGGTCAGCTCGCGATCAACTTCGGTGGATGGCGCGACGACCCCAGCGTCGAGGACTTCATCCAGTCGGTTAAGGGCGGCCCGCACGGCAAGATCAGCACGGTCGCGTGGGGGCAACTCAACGGACCGTCATCCGCGCCTGATCCCTACAGCTACTACCTGGCCCAGGCGCACACCAACGAAGTGGTCGGCGACGAACGGGTCAACGTGCCGCAGTCTGACCTCGCCACCATCGAGGCCCACTACTACGGCGACGGCCGGGCGCTCGTCGGCTTCGGCGGACGGGACGCTGTGTTGCCGTACCTCAACCCCGGCTTCCTCAGCGACAGCGAGACGCCCGGAGCGCCGGGCGTGCGTACCGAGTACGTCTACGGCCCGCCCGACGCAACCTGGGTGACCGACGCCCAGCAGGAACTGCCCGACGGGTCGGCGATCATCGGCGAGCTGACGCAGGCGCGCGCGTTCCGGGCCGGCCAGTCCTACCGGGAGGACTTCTTCCGCGGCCCGCTCGCGCCCGGCGCGTTCTCGCAGCCCGGCCCGGCGGCGTGGCCCTACTGCCAGGCCTGCCGCACCGCCACCATGATGCAGCTCGGCGTCACCGCATTCAACGACTCGGACCCGTCGCACATCGGGTGGCCCTTCGGCGGATCGCCGGATCAGGCCGACCAGCACATGCAGGTGCGCCAGGACGGGATCGTGATCTTCGACCAGGACTTCGCCTTCTACGGCCGGGCACCGAGCTTCGACACCGCGGCCGGTGATCACGACTACCAGGTGATCGGCACATACGACGGCGCGGCCGACGGGCAGGTGCGCTCGACCCACGCGAGCACCGAGTGGGACTTCCGCTCGACCGGCGCCGACCGTGAGGTGCCCAGCGGCTGGGTGTGCGACGCCGATCCAGCCACCCCGTGCACGGTGCTGCCGATGATGACGGTCAGCTACGCGATGCCGACCAGCCTCACCGGCGCCATGCCGCCCGGGGCGTCCAGCTTCGTCGTCACCGTCGGGCACGTACAGGCCGCGGCCGCGACTGCGATCACCGGGTTGTCGTTCGGCGTCGCCGTCGACGGGAGCGACTTCACGCCGCAGCAGGTGCGTCCGCTCGGCGGCGGCCGCTACCTGATCACTGTCGTCAATCCAGCGGCGACGGCCGGCACCGGCATGTCCGTCCAGTTGCATGCCACCGACGCCGCCGGCGGCTCGATCACCCAGACCGTGCAGACCGCCTACACCATCGCCGGGAGCTGACCGTTGAACCGCTCTGGAACCGCCCTGACCATCTCCGCGATTGCCGCCGCGAGCCTGATCGGCGTCGTAGCGCCGAGCTCGGCCAGCGCGGCGCCGACGCTCGGGCCAGTAACCAAGGCGAGCTGCGCCGTGGCATCAGGGCATGACGTCCGGTGCTTCGCCGAGTACCGGGCCGTCCACTCCGCCGGAGCACAGGTCACAACGCCAACGCCACCGGGGTTGTCGCCGGCGGATATCGCCTCGGCATACGCGTTGACCGGCGATGGCGGCGCCGGCCGCACCGTGGCCATCGTCGACGCATACGACGACCCGAACGCCGAGTCCGACCTCGCTACCTATCGCGCGACCTACGGCTTGCCGCCGTGCACCACCGCGAACGGCTGTTTCCACAAGCTGAACCAGGACGGCGCAGCCGGGCCGTATCCAGATCCGGATCCGGGCTGGGCGATCGAGATGTCCCTCGACCTGGACGCGGTGTCGGCGGCCTGCCCGCAGTGTTCGATCACGCTGGTGGAGGGCAACGGCGCGGACCTGGCGAGCCTCGCCACCGCCGAGGACACGGCGGTCGCGCTTGGCGCAGTGGCCGTCTCCAACAGCTACGGCGGGACCGAGTTCACCGGCATGGACGCGTACGCGGCGCACTACGTGCACCCTGGCACGTCCATCGTGGCCAGCAGCGGCGACAGCGGATTCGGCCCGGCGTCGTTCCCGGCCGTGCTCGGCAGCGTCATCTCGGTCGGCGGCACGACGCTGACGAAGGCATCGACGACGACGCGCGGCTGGACGGAGCAGGCGTGGTCCGGCGCAAGCAGCGGGTGCTCGGCCTACATCGCCAAGCCCGCTTGGCAGAAGGACAAGCACTGCTCGATGCGCACCGTGGCCGACGTTTCCGCCGTGGCCGACCCGGACACCGGCCTTGCCGTCTACGACACATTCGGGCTCGGCGACAACAACGGCTGGCTGATCGTCGGCGGGACGAGTCTGGCCAGTCCGCTCGTCGCCGCCATGATCACGCGCTCCGGCCACGAGATCGACGACGCCGGCTACATCTACGCGCACACGTCGGCGCTCTACGACCCGGTCGGTGGCTCGAACGGATACTGCGGCGGCGACTACCTGTGCACCGGCAAGAAGGGCTACGACGCGCCAACCGGCGCCGGCAGCCCACACGGCTTGAGCGCGCTCTGACGGCGCGCCGCCATCTCTGATGGTGCGAGGATTCGGCGCTGGCACGCAGATGATCAAGACCCGATGCGAGTGTGGGAGCCCCGCACGCCGACGACTCTCATACTGGGTGATCATCTGCGGGTTCTGTACCGCGGACGGTGGGCAAAGCGCAGGTGATCATGAGCGTTCGGCGGGCGATATCCGCTGCCTGGCAAAACCTGCGAACGTTGAGTGGGTTGGGGGACTGATGGAACCGTGTGCCCCCTGGCCGGTGTGACTGCGGCCTTTGGGCGTCATCAGTCAGTGTCGGCGGGCAGAGTATGCCAGCGCGGCGTCAGGCACTGGCGCCGCGCTCACCCGGCGGGGTACAACACCCTCAGCGCGTCAGTGTCTGGCGGTGCCGATCCCGGGGGGCGATCATCGTGCGTAGAAACCTGCCTGTCTTCTTCTCCGTCGCGAGTCTGACCTTGGCGGCCTGGGCCGCGCCAGTGGCTGCTCAGGCGGCTCCGGGTTCGAATGTGGTGAGGTGCGGCCAGACGCTCACCTCCAGCACTCGTCTGGCGAACAGCCTGGTCGGCTGCTCCGGTGACGGCTTGGTGATCGGTGCGGACAACATCACGGTCGACCTCGCGGGGCACTCGATCAACGGCGTGAACGCGGCCGGTAGCGAGGGCATCGCCGACGACGGTCACGGGGGCGTCCGCATCAAGAACGGGACGATCGCGAACTTCTTCGTCAACGGAGTGGGTCTGCGCGGCGCGCCGCACAGCGTGGTGAGCAACCTGACGATCCGCAAGATCGGCGCCGGGGGCGCTGAGCCTGACACCTCGGCCGGCGTGCTGGTCAAGGACTCGCCGTACACATCGGTGACCGCAAGCACGGTGACGAATGACGTGTCGGCGTTCCAGTCCGACGGCGTCGACGTGTTGTCCTCGGCCGGGACCACGGTCAGCGGGAACCGCATAGCCAACAACGCCTGGAACGGCATGGTCGTTCTCTTCTCGCCCGGAACCCGCGTCATCGGCAACGCACTCAATGGGAATCAGAACCAGGGAGTCGAGGTCAACGCCGGGTCCGATGGCACCCTCCTCGCCGGGAACCGCGCCGGGAACAACGTGGCCGACGGGCTGGTCGTCGGAGCAGTCTCCGGTGCCCGGATCGAGCGCAACACCCTGACCGGCAATGGCGACACCGGCCTGTTCATGTTCGACCTGCAGAACAGCCGGATCAGTGCCAACCGGGCCGGGGGCAACGCGGTGGGTATCGACCTGGAAGGCGGCCAGAACGGTTCCGCGGGCAACCGCATCGTCAACAACGACACAAGCCGCAACGGTAATGCCGGACTCGTGGTCGCTGGCGGCGCGAACGACAACGTCGTTGTCGGCAACGTGTCGAATGCGAACCAGGGCGCTCCCGGTGACGGCGGTGGCATCGTCGTCGTCGCCGCGACGGGCAACACGGTGCGTGGCAACGTGGCGAACCGGAACCGTGATGTGGGCATCGGAGTGTTTGAGGACCAGCCCGGGGACTCGACCGGCAACGTCCTGACCGCCAACGTGGCCAACGCCAACCAGAACCACGGAATCTCCGTTGTCGACGGCACCATTGACGGCGGCCGCAACATCGCGCACGGCAACACGCCCCCGCCGAATTGCCTAGGCGTGTCCTGCGCTTAAGGCCTCAGAGCAGGAGGGTTCTGCTCCGTTGGGGACATGGACGCCGGTGCCCACCAGCACGCCGGGCGACAACCATCGCGCGGCGTGCTGGAGGGCGAAGCCGAGTTCAGCTCGGGCAAGTCGCGCGGCCGATGCTCGGGCACGACCCGGGGTGTCGCGGCTACTTCGTGGCGTCGAACCAGGTCGACCGGTCATTGACGTTGCTGGCGACCGAGACCGAACGGCCGATCTTGATCAACTCGTCCCGGGAGACTCCCAGGGTATCGATCGTCACCACCGTCTGTCCGAAGTAGATATCCAGGTCCATCCATTTGTCTGTGTGGATCAGGGCGGGGTGGCCACCAAGGTCGAACGTGCCCGAGGGGAGGCGGGTCCCCCGGTTCGGCCGGGCCCCCACCACGACGTTGACCATTGAGCCCCCCCGCGGGGTGTTGAAGTCAACGTCAACAGAACGCCAGGGAATGGCGGAGGCGGTCGTCGGTGAAGGGTCGGATCGGCCGTCGACCCGCTCCAGCCCGCTTGGCAGGTACCCGACCCGGAACGGCACCAGCAAGGGACGGGATACGGAGGTGTCGAAGGCGACGGCGATCCGTTTGGCCTCGGTCAGCGGATCGAGCTGGAGATGGTGGAGGGCTAGCTCGCTGGGCCACCACCCGGTGACGGTGGCCCACCGACCGGAGCTGAATTGCCAAGCCAGAGTCGGTGTAGGGACGACGTGCTTCGACAGGTCCGGAATCGTTACGGCGACCACGCCGAACAGCCCGTGGATCTGCCCCACCATGACCGGCTGGGCGTGCTCGATCGTCGACGGTTGGAACGCGCCCTCGTTGTAGACCGTCACATCGGCAATTTCCTCCACGCCGTGTCCCGACACATCAGTGACCTGCCGATCGCTCGCGAAGATGGGCTGGCCGATCCGGTAGTTGGGCACCCGTCCCATAGAGCCGATGTACCGCAGTTCGATGCCACCCGTCGGAGGCAGCGTGTGGCTTCCGGCTTGCTCCGACCGGTTGTGCGTTCGGTGGTTAACGCTGGTCAGCGCGACGGCGCCGGCGACGACGGCAACAACCGCCGCGGCGGCGGCCACAGGCGCGATCCAAAGCCGGCGGCCGGGTGAGCGGCGGCGGCCCGGTCGATGGTCGAAGGTGATCCGGGCGAGGATCTCGTCGGGCTCGCTGATGTCGTGCGCCTGCTCGGCGAGGACGGCCCGCACGTCCGATTCAGTGATCATGTCAACAACTCCTGTAGGTGAGCGATCTCGACGCGCAGCGTGGCGAGTGCTCGCGAGGCGTGCGAACGCACCGTGCCGTGGCTGCATCCCATCTCGTCGGCGATCTCGGTGTCAGTCAGGCCGGCGTAGTAGCGCAGGACGAGTACCGCACGTTGCCGCTGCGGCAGCCGCGCCAGCTCGGACTGCAGCCAGTCGTGCTCGGCGTGGCGGTCGGCGTGGTCCAGTTGCGGCGGCGGCTCGGGAAGAACAGACGTCGGTCGCTGACGCAACCACTTGCGTTGCCATCTGAGGTACTCGTTGACTGCCATCCGGCGCGCGTAAGCGCCGAGATGTTCGATGTCACCGAGCCGGTCGCCGCGCGCGTGCAACCGGACCAGTACTTCCTGGACGATGTCTTCGGCGAGTCCGCGGTCGCCGGTCAGCACTCGCGTGAACCGCAGCAGCGGGCGCAACCCGGTATGGGCGAACTCATCGAAATCCACGTCAACTCCTCCAGAACTCCAGCCTGACACCTTCTAGATACATCTCGAGCCCGATGTGTTGAGTCGACGTCGCTTGGAGGCAACGCCCAGGCAATTCCGAGATCACGTGTCGACGATGCACTCGCTCGCTGACGTCACGGAGATCCCCTGCTCATGGCGGCTTCGTCGCTGACCCACCGCGAGAATCACACGTTCTCGCCAACGACGCGCACGGGGGCCGAGCCGCATGCCTAGTCCTTGCTTGTCAATGCCGGGAGCAGTTTGACCCTCACACCGCGTGAGGGTGGACGATGCCGTGCATGAGCGATTTGTTCAACGCGTTTGAGATGAGTCCCGTGCCGACCCCGGGGCCGGATGCGGTTGCGCCGGAGCCGTTTCGTGGCATCTATGGAATGCCGGCGTTCGTGACGATTTCGACGTCCGATCTGGCTGCTTCCACGGACTTCTGGGTGCGCGGGCTCGGCTTTTTCGAGTTGTACGGAGAGCGGACCAGCCAGCACCGCCCGTCGTTCCAAGCGTCTTCCCACCCGGCGCGGGTCTCCGGCACCGAACGTTTGTCACCTTCCGGCCAGTCGGACGCGATCTCCAGATTTCCGGTCAGATCCTCCAGTGGCACGAAGCCCTGCGCCACCAACTCGGCGACCAACCCCGGGCGGCCACCACTCGGCCACCGGTATCGCCCCGAGGTCGGCACGGCGCAACGCGGCAAGCTGCGTTCGCGCGATCTCGTCCGCGTCGGTCGAGTCCCACAGCGCGACCACGCTCTCGGCGTCACCGGCCAGATAGAGGTTCTCGCATCGCGCACACAGTGTGGCCCCGTCCGCCCAAGTGTGACCGTTGCCGTAGACCCGGTACTGGGCCTTCTCGGGGTCGAGCCGGTGCATCCACGCTTTCCCGCCATTCCGACAGACGGCACACCGTGGTCCGGCCGACACAGCAGATCGATCTTCCCTTGCCAGATGGGAGGCTAGCGCCGTCAACCACCGTGCTGCACGGCTCCCAGCGGGTTTGCGCGCGCGGCGACTGACGCCCGAACGCACGATCATGCCGCTGATGTTGCGCAATTCTGCCGATCAGCGAACGTGTGTGGCTGCTCTTGCGAGATGAGGCATCATTTCGCCGCCGAGGGCTGGAACGATCAGTCTGTGAAGATCGATGACCTCGTCCGTCGGCAGCACGAGCTCCAGTCCGAGGCAGCCGACCTACGGGCGGACCTGGCACTCGATGACATCCTGGCTCCGCATGGCCGCGTCACGGGAGTCGGTAGCGCCGCGCTGGGCCTGATGGTCTGGCGTGATCTGGACCTGACGGTAGTCTGCCCAACCCTGGACACCGAAGGGGTGGCCCAAACCGGTGCACAACTGGCTCTGCATGGACAGATGCGTGAGGTGTGCTTCAGGAACGACACCGGCGACTGGAACACCGATCCCCACTATCCCGATGGTCTGTACTTGGGTTTGCAGTGCCGTAGCCGCGCCGGCCAACGATGGAAGATCGACATCTGGTTCGTAGACGAGCCCGACCGCCAACCCGATCTTGCCCACGTGAGGGACCTCCCCACGAGGCTGACCGAGGAGACTCGTGCCGCGATTCTGCTGGTGAAGGATGGCTGGGCTGGGCGACCGGAGTACGGAAAAGGCGTATCCAGCTGGGACATCTACGCTGCCGTGCTCGACGACGGCGTGCGCACTCCTGCCGACTTCGAGGAATGGACTCGCAAGCGACACACCGCGTCAACCTCGGAATAGGCGCCCCCATCTGGCCGCTGCGGGCGCGCTTCTGCCGATGAGCGGCACGAGATGCTGGGCCGTCAGACCTTCGTGCTCTTGCTGGGATGAGCCGATGCCCGCACGCGGTGTCGAGTTGCTCCTGGACGAGGGGCGGAACGTGGGTTTGCGACGACCGCGCGGCCTGCGGTCAGTCCCTGACGCGACTCGAGTAGCGGTGGCAGGGGACGGCGATCGAGCCGTCGGGGCCCTCGGCGGCATAGTCGAAAGCACCCTCGTCGGTCCAGCCGGCGCGCTCGTAGAAGCGGCGGGCCCGGGCGTTGCCGGACGCAACAGCCAGCCACGCCCGCCGGTGCCCGCCTTCGGCGACGATTCCGACCGCCGCGCGGAGTAGCCGTCCCGCCAGCCCGGTGCCGCGATGCTCGGCGGCGACGTAGACCTGCTCGACCTCGTCGCCGCGGACGACCACGAAACCGGCCACCGCCCCATCCACCTCGGCCAGCGTGGTGTCGCCGAGCCGGGCCGCGGCGCGATCTCGGAACGACGCCTCGGTCCGAACCCGGGTGAGCTCCTCCGGGGTGTGTCCGTCGTGCCCGTCGTGCCAACCGGCGAACCAGATCGCCGCCACCGCTTCAAGATCGCCGGCTTGAGCTGCACGCACCCTCTCGCTCATCGCTCGAAGGTAGCGGCGACGCTTCGCCCGCGCGATCCCTGCCGCGTTACGCGCGCTAGCTACCACCCCGCAGGATCTGTTCCCGAGGCCGCAAGCATGGGCCAATCGTGCCAGCAGAGCGTGGCGCATTCCTCGTGCTCGCAGTGCATCCACCCGGCGCACAGCGCATCGGGTTCCCACACGGTGCTCATGCCGCGGGTAGTGCGTGCTCGCGCCGGTGACTGGATTGGCTGGCGCGTCAGTCGATGAGGGCGCGCTTCTGGAGTTGCGTGAGCAGGGTGGTGGCGTCGGTGAAGTGGACTGCATCCATGCCCGCGGTGCGCGCGGCGTTGACGTTGCGGATGCTGTCGTCGACGTAGAAGACCCCTTCGATCGGGTGGCCAAGCCGACGGGCGAGGATTTGGAAGATCTCGGGGTTGGGCTTGGCGACGCTTTCCGCGCCGGAGACGATGATGTCGTCGAAGAGAGCACAGACGTCGGGGAAGACCTCGGGCAGGTGGTGGATCGTCTCGGCGGACCAGTTCGTCAGCGCTACCAGTCGCACGCCGCGGTCGTGAAGGGCGCGCAGGATCCTGGTCGTTCCAGGGACCAAACCCCGTAGCGAGAGGGCGAAGTTGGGCCGGTAGGCGGCGATCTCCTCGGCGAGGTCTGGGTGACTGGCCGTGGCCGCTGCCTCGGCGTCCGCCCACGACCGGCCTGCGTCTTGGGCGTAGTTCCACGCCCTGAAGTCGAAGGCGCCGCCGTGGACGAAGCGCTCGGCGCGCTCCGGCCCGACGACCGCGGCGACGGCCGGCACGGGATCCCAAGACACGACGACGCCACCGAGATCGAACACCACCGTCGTCATGTCACACCTCCACGCCCCGGAACAGGACCGGGCTGGACCCCACGGACAGCACGCTACCGACAGCACCGGACCGCCTTCGCCCGGAACGCATGCGCATGCCGCGATCCGCGGGAACGTCAAATAGCGAACCGCAACCCAGCGAGTGCTCACCTGCGGAAGTAGCCTCTGCGTGTTCACAGCGCGGCCTACCGGCCGTGAGCCGCCCAGCTCGCTCGGCCTGCGCTGCGGCGCTTATTGGGAGGTGGCTCCGGGCTGACCACTATCGGCGGAGCCGGAGCTCCCGGAAATGCTTGTGGCCAGGGATGGGATCGAACCTTCGACCTACCGCTTTTCAGATCGCCGATGCGGCGTGCGTCTGCACGGCACCGTACGAGTGCGAACTGAGACTGAAATTGAGACGCGTTGACCAGAACATGCGTTCTGCATGCCTGCATTTTCAATGCAGTGCGCCTTCCGTGTCGTTCAAGTGACTCCGTGAGCCCACGCCGCGACATACCCGGATATCGCGAGTGCCGCTGTAGGCGTGTGTGGCTCTGCGTCTACCCGGACGCTGCGGCGACGGTTGTTGGATCCCCGATGCTTACTGTTCGGACTCGTACTTGAACGAGACCCGCAACTTCGTGCGGTAGGTGAATGCGCCGCCTTCGTCGATGTCGATGTCCTGCTCGATGACCTCGGCGACCCTGAGGTTGCGAAGCGTCTTTCGCGCCTCAGTTATAGCGGTAGTCGCGGCGTCCTCCCACGACTCGCTGCTCGTCCCGATTAGATCGGTAACCCGGTAAACACTCACAGCGCCCTCCTCGAGGTTCATTGCCTGCCGCATGCGCCGGCCCAGGTAGGACGACGTGACAGGTACAGCGAGCCCCAGCACGATCGTGTCGGAAAGCACGCCACGAGACAAGGCGCGCCAGCGGCGGCAGCGCCTCGAGGACGCGGCGTGGGAGGAATGGTCGGCCGGCGACTGCCGGCGCGCCACACCGAGACGGGTGAAGTGAATCGTGAGCGTTCTGTCGGCACGACCCCGCAGACCGCCTAGGCAGCCGACGCCGGACGGCGCCCGTCACGGTCGACGTCGCGTCAGCACGTACTTCGCAGATCGCTCGGTCTGGTTCGGCTCATCGACCTCATGACACCGCGCGTCCGTGGGCGGGCTGCGCTCTTGCCCGGCGCCCAGCCCGGACGGACCATAGCCGCATGCCATCGAAGCTCACCAGGGCGCCGTCTTGACGGGAAGGGGGCTTGTGCGGTGATCAAGTATGTCTATGAGATCGACTATCCGGTTGGACAGAAGCGCGCGTACCTGGAGTGGGTCCGATCGATCGCGGACGCCCTGCAGGCTCCTGGTGAGCTCAAGCGGCTCGCGTCCTACGACAACGTCTTCTCAGCGACGCCCCAGCGCGTCGTCGAGTTCAGCTTCGACACGCTCGAAGACGCGGGCAGGTACTTCGAGCGCAAGGAACTCAGCCGGATCTTCCAAAGCGAGCTGCCAGCCCACGGCACCAACATCCACATCACGGTCCTGGCGCTACGCGGCGACTACAGCAAGGACACGGCGGCCGCGACGGCCCCTGCCCGCGAGGATCAGCCCTGAGTTCCTGCGATCTGCGCGAAGATCCGGCGACGACGCCTTGCCAGCGGTTTCGCAGCGAACACATCGCGCATACGATCGCCCGGTGGTTACCCACGGCAAGCTGCCGGTGAGCTGTGCGTCGCCGGAGCGGATATGACGGAGCTGCCGCGTGACATCACGCGGTTGCCCGACCTGATCCACGGGCTTTCCCGTTCCGGGCCGGTACGGCAGCGCCGGCCGTTCTACCTGGATCTGCTCCCGCCGTGCAATTCCGGTTGCCCGGCCGGCGAGAACATCCAGGCGTGGCTGTCCTACGTCCAGGCGGGCGACCACGAGGGCGCTTGGCGGCAACTCGTCGCCGACAACCCGCTCGCGTCGATCCACGGCCGGGTCTGCTACCACCCCTGCGAGAGCGTCTGCAACCGCGCCGAACTCGACAGCCCAGTTTCGATTCACTCGGTCGAGCGTTACCTCGGCGATCTCGCGATGAACCGCGGATGGTTGTTCGAGCTGCCGCCGCCCGCCACTGGCAAGCGGGTGCTGGTCATCGGCTCCGGGCCGAGTGGGCTGTCGGCGGCGTACCACCTGGCCCGGTTGGGTCACGAGGTCGAGATTCGCGACGCCGGGCCCGAGCCGGGCGGGATGATGCGCTACGGCATCCCTTCCTACCGGCTGCCCCGCGACGTCCTCGATGCCGAGATCGGCCGGATCGCCGGGATGGGCGTGCGGATCGTCACCGATCATCGGGTCGAGGACCTGGTTGCCGAGCAGCAGGACGGCGAGTTCGACGCGGTGTTCGTCGCGGTCGGCGCCCACCTGTCCAAGCGCGTCGACATCCCGGCGATGGACGCGGCTCGCGTCGTCGACGCGGTGTCGTTCCTGCGCGGCGTCGCGTCCGGCGAGCGGCCGGTGATCGGGCGGCGCGTCGCCGTCTACGGCGGCGGGAACACGGCGATGGACGCGGCACGAGTGGCCCGCCGGCTGGGTGCCGAGGAGCCGATGATCGTCTACCGCCGTACCCGCGAGCAGATGCCTGCCCACGAGGAGGAGGCCGCGGACGCCGAACGCGAGGGCGTGCGGATCAACTGGCTGCGCACGATCACCGCATTCGACGGGCCGGAGTTGACGGTCGAGGTCATGGAGCTTGACGAGTCCGGCTGGCCGCGCGGTACCGGGCGGTTCGAGACGCTGGCGGCCGACACCGTCATCATGGCGCTGGGCCAGGAGACCGAGACCGCGTTCCTGCGCGGCGTCCCGGGAGTGGAATTCGCCAACGACGGGACGGTGCAGGTGTCGCCGTCGATGATGACCGGCTGCCCCGGCGTGTTTGCAGGCGGCGACATGGTCCCCAGTGAGCGCACCGTAACCGTCGGCGTGGGGCACGGGAAGAAGGCGGCCCGGCATATCGACGCCTACCTGCGCGAGACCACGTACGAGCGGCCGCCGAAGCACGAGGTCGCGACGTTCGATGCGCTGCACCTGTGGTACTTCGGTGACGCGCCGCGTCGCATCCAACCTGAGCTCGAACTCGACGAGCGCGTGGTCGACTTCGGCGAGGTCGTCGGCGGGCTGACCACCGAGCAGGCCGACTACGAAGCTCATCGCTGCCTGTCGTGCGGCAACTGCTTCGAATGCGACGGCTGCCTGGGCGCCTGCCCGGAGGACGCGGTGATCAAGCTCGGCGAAGGGCACCGTTACCGCTTCGACTACAGCCGCTGTACCGGCTGCGGAGCCTGCTTCGAACAGTGCCCGGTACACGCGATCGAGATGGAACCGGAGCCCGAATGACGCGCGCCACGGTCGACGGCAACGAGGCGGCTGCATCGGTCGCGTATCGGCTCAACGAGGTCTGCTGCATCTACCCGATCACGCCGTCGTCACCGATGGCCGAACTCTGCGACGAGTGGGCCAGCAAGCAGCGTCCCAACGTATGGGGCAGCGTGCCGATGGTCGTCGAGATGCAGAGCGAAGGTGGCGCCGCGGGAGCGCTGCACGGGGCGCTGCAGGGCGGTGCGCTGAGCACGACGTTCACCGCCTCGCAGGGTCTGCTGCTGATGGTCCCGAACATGTACAAGATCGCCGGGGAGTTGACGTCGGCCGTCATGCACGTCGCCGCGAGGTCGCTCGCCGCGCAGGGACTGTCGATCTTCGGCGATCACTCCGACGTGATGGCGGTGCGGCAGACGGGCTTCGCGCTGCTCGCCTCGGCGTCCGTGCAAGAGGCGCACGACCTCGCTCTCGTGGCGCAGGCGGCCACCTTGCTCACCCGCATTCCCTTCCTGCACTTCTTCGACGGGTTCCGCACGTCGCACGAGCTGAACACGATCGACATGCTCGAAGACGACGACCTGCGCGCGCTCGTTCCCGAGCAGTTGGTCCGCGATCACCGAGCGCGGTCGCTGTCGCCGGAACGTCCGTTCATCCGGGGTACCGCGCAGAACCCCGACGTGTACTTCCAGGCCCGTGAGACGGTCAACCCGTTCTACGCGCGCACGCCCGGCGTGGTCGAGCACATCATGTCGCACCTTGCCGAGCGCACCGGACGTCGCTACGGCCTCGTCGAGTACGTCGGAGATCCGGACGCCGAGCGGGTTGTCGTCCTGATGGGTTCGGGCGTCGAGACAGCCCGCGAGACCGCCGCGTACCTGAACGCCCGCGACGAACGCGTCGGCGTGCTGCAGGTACGGCTGTACCGCCCGTTCCCGGTTCGGGCGCTGCTCGACGCGCTGCCGGCCAGCGTCCGCAAGATCGCGGTGCTCGACCGGACCAAGGAGCCCGGATCCAGCGGCGAGCCACTTTTCCTCGACGTGGTCGCGGCGCTCACCGAGGCGCATCTCGACGGCGAGATCGCGGTGCTCCCTCGGATGATCGGTGGCCGGTACGGCCTGTCGTCGAAGGAATTCACCCCCGGCATGGTCGCCGGCGTATTCGCCGAGCTGGCGCTCGATCGGCCGCGGAGCCGGTTCACCATCGGCATCAACGACGACGTCAGCAACACCAGCCTGCCCTACGACGCGACGCTGGACATCGAGCCGGCCGGCACCGTACGCGCGGTGTTCTTCGGCCTGGGCTCAGACGGCACCGTCGGTGCGAACAAGAACACCATCAAGATTCTCGGCGCCGACCCGCTCATTCACGCCCAGGGCTATTTCGTCTACGACTCGAAGAAGTCGGGCTCGCAGACGGTGTCGCACCTGCGATTCGGGCCCGACCCGATCCGGGCTCCGTACCTCGTCAGCCAGGCGAGCTTCGTCGGTTGCCACCAGTTCGGGTTGCTCGATCGCGTCGACGTGCTCGGCCACGCGGCTCCGGGCGCCACGCTGCTGCTCGATGCCCCGTATGAGCCCGGCGCAGTGTGGGATGCGCTGCCCCGTCCGGTCCAGCAGCAGATCCTCGACAAGAACCTCGACGTGTATGCGATCGACGCCGGCCGGGTTGCTCGCGACGTCGGCCTGCCGGGTCGCACGAACACCGTGCTGCAGACGTGCTTCTTCGCCATCTCAGGGGTCCTGTCGCGCGACGAGGCGATCTCGCGGGTCAAGGAGTCGATCGCCAAGACCTACGGCAAGCGCGGGGCGGATGTGGTGGCGCGCAACAACGCCGCGGTCGACGGGTCATTGGCCGCCCTGCACCGCATCACCGTGCCCGAGCGGGCGACAGCGACCCGCGAGCTGCCGCGGGTGGTGCCGCTGCAGGCGCCGGAGTTCGTCCAGAAGGTGACCGCGGTGATGATGGCCGGACGCGGCGACGACCTGCCGGTCAGCGCGTTGCCGGTCGATGGCACGTATCCGAGCGGCACGACGGCCTACGAGAAGCGCAATGTCTCCGAAACCGTAGCCGTGTGGGACGCCGACATGTGCATCCAGTGTGGCAATTGCAGCTTCGTCTGCCCGCACAGCGTGATCCGCTCGAAGTACTACGACAAGTCGCGCCTCGACGATGCGCCGGGTGGGTTCGCCTCTGCTCCGCTGGACGCCGTCGGCGTGCCCGACGTCCGCTACACCCTGCAGGTCTATGTCGAGGACTGCACGGGATGTGGCTTGTGCGTCGAAGCCTGCCCCGCGCAGGCGCCGCTCGACCCGACCCGCAAGGCGATCAACCTCGCCGACCGCGCTCCGCTCGTCGGCCGGGAACGCGAGAGCATCGAATTCTTCGAGACGCTCCCGGTCAACGAGCGATCACGGGTCGACTTCGGCACGGTGCGTGGCGCGCAGTTCCTCGAGCCGCTCTTCGAGTTCTCCGGCGCCTGCGCCGGTTGCGGCGAGACGCCCTACATCAAGCTTCTCTCGCAGCTGTTCGGCGACCGGCTGACCGTCGCCAACGCCACCGGCTGCTCGTCGATCTACGGCGGCAACCTGCCGACGACGCCCTGGACCACGAATGCCGCCGGTCGGGGCCCTGCTTGGTCCAACTCGCTGTTCGAGGACAACGCCGAGTTCGGGCTCGGCTTGCGGGTCGCCGCCGACATGCACACTCAACTCGCGCGTACCAGGCTGGCCGAACTGCGCGACACGGTGGGCGCAGAGCTGGCCGACTCGATCCTCGAAACGACGCAGTTACGCGAGTCGGAGTTCAGCTCGCAGCGTGAACGGGTGGCGCAGTTGCAAGCACGACTTACCGACGTGGAGGGGCCCGTTGCCGAGGATCTGCGCAGCGTGCTCGATCACCTGATCCGGCGCAGCGTGTGGATCGTCGGCGGCGACGGCTGGGCTTATGACATCGGGTCAGGCGGCCTCGACCACGTGCTGGCCAGCGGGCGCAACGTGAACGTCCTCGTCCTCGACACCGAGGTCTACTCCAACACGGGCGGGCAGATGTCCAAGGCCACGCCACTCGGCGCAGTGGCCAAGTTCGCCGCTGCCGGTAAGACCGTGCCGAAGAAGGACATCGCCCTACAGGCGATCGCCTACGGCAGCGTGTACGTCGCCCGGGTCGCCATGGGCGCCGACCCCCAGCAGACGCTGCGCGCGTTCCGCGAAGCCGAGGCCTACGACGGGCCGTCATTGGTGATCGCCTACAGCCATTGCATCGCGCACGGCATCGACATGCAGAAAGGCCTTGACCAGCAGTACCGGGCAACAGCGAGCGGGCACTGGCCGCTGATCCGCTACGACCCGCTCGTGCGGGCGGCGGGCGGCAACCCGTTCCTGCTCGACTCGCCGCGACCACGCATCTCCCTCGGCGACTATGTCTACCGGGAACTTCGTTACAAGATGCTCGCGAATTCCGATCCCGCTGAAGCAGAACGGCTGCTCGCCTTGGCGCAGGAGGTCGTCGACCAGCGCTGGGCGGTGTACGAGGAGATGGCGACCCGCGGACCCGAACGGTTCACGGCTGACGCGCGAAGAGGCCGCTGATGGATCTCACGACGAACTACATGGGACTCGCGCTGCGCAACCCGCTCGTCGCGTCGCCATCGCCGCTGTCGCGCACAGTCGAGGGCGTTCGCCGCCTGGCGGACGCGGGCGTCGGCGCTGTCGTGCTGTTCTCACTGTTCGAAGAGCAACTGCGCCGTGAGGCGCTGGAGTACGCCCGGCTCGTCGACGCCGGGACGGAGAGCTTCGCCGAATCGCTGTCCTACCTGCCGGCTGCCGCCGACGAGGGTGTGGGCCCGCATCACTACCTGAGCCTGCTCGAACGCGCAGCCAACAGCGTCGAAGTCCCGGTGATCGCGAGCCTCAACGGCGTCACGCCTGGCGGCTGGGTGGAGTACGCCCGCTCGATGCAGGACGCCGGAGCGTCCGCGATCGAACTGAACATCTACTACGTGCCCGGCGATCCGCACCTGTCCGGCCGCGACGTCGAGCAGCGGCACATCGACATCCTCACCCGCGTCAAGACGAACGTCACCGTCCCGGTCGCGGTCAAGCTGAGTCCCCAGTTCAGCTCCACCGGCGAGATGTGCGTGCGGCTCGACCAGGCCGGCGCCGACGCGCTGGTGCTGTTCAACCGGATCATGCAACCTGACATCGACCCGGAGACACTCGCGGTCACACCGATCATCAACCTGTCCAACCCGGTCGAGGCGCGGCTGGCTCGTACCTGGATCGCCATCCTGCGCGGACGGGTAGACGCCGCCCTGGCTGCGACAACGGGAGTCGAGGCTTCCGAGGACGTCGCGAAGTATCTGCTGGCTGGGGCCGACATCGTGATGACCGCATCGGCGCTGCTGCGCCACGGCCCTGAGCATGCCGGCGTTCTGCTGGACGGCCTGGCCGAATGGATGGCGCGCAAGGGATTCGCGACGGTCGACGACTTCCGCGGGCTGCTCGCCGTCCCGGCCGGCGTGGACGAGGCAGCGTACGAGCGCGCGGGCTACGTCAAGGCCCTGCAGACCGCCGGGCGGACCTACACCCCAAGCTAGGTCGCGGCCCACCGGGCGGCGAACCCACCTGCGCCTGGACCGACACTGGCCCTGGGCAGCGACCCTCGTCTCCGCGATCGCGACACTGCAGGCGATCCCCGACCCCACCTGAACCTCAACACCTGCCCCGACGACACGAGGACCCGGAAACAACGCATCGGCGCGACCGCCGACGACCCGCCACACCCGAGCAACGAAAATGCCCGCCGCACCACTCACCGCGACCCATCACCAAGATCACGAAAGATTGAGGCCAACGCCTCAGCGCCGTCGGCTACCACGGCCGAGCCGGAGCACCAGCAGCCGGAGCAAATCGTACGAACGGGCCGGACGCATGCAGTGAAGGCGGACGAACCGATGGGGATGCGGTCACCGCGCAGACGCGTAAGACTGCAGCAAGTCCGATGAATATTTTCGTTGCTGTTCTCGTCGTCGTCGCCGTGACTGCGGTCGCTGTCGCGGCGATGCTGGTCGTGCGTCGCAACGCCCCCGATGGCAGTTATTTTCACGACGGAGACCGTGCCGCCGGTGTGTTCGGCGTGTTGGCGACCGGATTCGCGGTGCTGTTGGGTTTCGTGGTTTTCCTGGCTTTCACCAGTTACGACGCCGCCAGATCCGGAGCAGAACAGGAAGCCGTCATCGTGGCGCAGCAAGTCGAGACAGCTCAGTTGCTTCCTCCGTCGGTACGAGACCAGCTGACCGGTGAGCTGGTCTGCTACGCACGTTCGGTCGCTGGCGTGCAGTGGGAGAAGATGGAGGCGGGCAAGCTCGGCGAGCAACTCAACCCGTGGGGGTCGCAGCTATTTCAGACGCTGCGGACGGTCGAGCCGAAGACCACGGCCGAACAGTCGGCATTCGACGCGTGGCTCAGCCAGACGTCGGATCGTGAGTCGGCTCGCAACGATCGCATCCACGGAGCGGTCGGCGTGATCCCGACGCCGCTGTGGATCGTGTTGTTCTTCATCTCCGGGCTGATCTTCGTTTACATGTTGTTCTTCGCCGACAAGGGGGAACGAGCCGTCGTTCAGGCTCTCCTGATGGGCACAGTGGTAGCGGTCATCACGGCCATGCTGCTGTTGTTGTACGCGCTGGACAATCCATTCCACAAAGGAATCGGCGGTCTCCGTCCGGTTGCGATGCAGCGGACCTTACAGATCATCGACGAGGAGCTCGCGATCGCGGGTAGTCACCACACGGCTCCGTGCGACGCTCGCGGAAACCCGGCATAGGTGGCTCTGGTGAACCCCATTTGAGCCCGCCGAGTGGTTCGCCGCCGAAGGCCACGACGGGGTGTCAGCGTCAGGGGCGGACGGAACACCGCGGCCCGCGCCGCTGGTAGTGCATCCAGCGATTGCCGCGACGGCAAACAACGTTGGAATGCCCAATGCCGCCAATTGTCGCAGCACGCTGTCTGCCTTTCGCTGATCCTTCTAGATCCGTTTCGAAATGCTTCGCAATCGTCGAGCATGGACGATGGGGAACCAGGAGATCAAGATCAGTCTGACCCGCGTGCTCAAAGCAACAATTCACGACTCGCGTAAAGGTTCCCAGCGCCATCCTGAGACACGGGTTCGACCACACCACAGTTGAATCGGCGTCGACCAGGGCGACCACCACATTTCCCCGCACCCCGGCGGGCGCGCAGCGGCCTACGCTCCTGAAACCCTTGGCCTCGAACCAGCGTTCGTTGACCTGGCTGTGGTGAGTGCGAGATCAGTCGTCGGCTTGGACGTCGCGAGTTACGCCGCCGAGCTGGACTGCACCGTCGCCACCCACAAGTGTTGTGGGGCCAGGCATCAGAGCATCACCTAGGCAGAGCACCGAACCGCGGCAGACACCCTGCCGACACTGCAGCGCCCGGCGATACCACCGGCGACGAGGTCGAACAGCGATCGCTAAGCGACTGCGACCAGGTCTTCGGCTTGGACGAGGAGGTCGCCTGATGCCCGGTGCTGCCAAGACTTCGACGCGAGACCTCACCGCGGAGATCTCATTCCTGACCCGAGCATTGAAGGCGCCGACGATGCGGGAGGCCGTGACCCGCGTGACCGAACGAGCCCGCACCGAGTCGTGGTCGCACGAGGAGTTCCTCGTCGCCTGCCTGCAACGCGAGTTCTCCGCCCGAGAATCCCACGGCGGCGAATGCCGAATCCGCACCGCCCGCTTCCCCGCCCGCAAGTCCCTCGAAGACTTCGACTTCGAGGCGCTCGCGGTCTCAAGCGCGACCTCATCGCCCACCTCGGCACGCTGGACTTCGCGACCGCCAAAGACAACGTCTGTCTTCCTCGGGTCGCCCCGCAAAGGCGACGGCTACCGACTCAAAGACCGCGACCCTCGGCCGCACCACAGCCACCGCCGCAGACCAAGCCTTACCAACACCAACGAAGGTGTGGCCCCATTTTCAATCGGCATGGGCGGCGGTATCGGGCGCCATTCGGTATCACCAAACGGTCTGGCGTGCTCTACTTAGCCGAGACGTTCGTATTGGCGCCTCGCACTGCGGGGTGGCACCAGTGTCCGACGATATGTGCACGCCGGCCGCCAAACCTTCCGCAGGCCACGCCACGACACGTTGTGCCGACGTCGGGGGGCGCGCATGAAGGACGAATCTCCATCACAAGCCGCCGGCCGGGTCTTCATCAGCTACCGGCGGGAGGAGACCGCCTATGCGGCCATCTCGCTTTTCGACCGCCTTGCCGACCGGTTCGGCCGCAGCCAGATCTTCAAAGACATCGACTCGATCCAACTCGGCGACGACTTCGTCGAGGTGATCACTACCGCGGTCGGCTCCTGCGACGTGCTCCTGGCGCTGATCGGTGATCAGTGGCTCACGATCACCGATGAGCAAGGAAGGGCCCGCCTTGACAACCCCGACGACTTCGTGCGACTGGAGATCGAGGCCGCCCTCAACCGCAACATCCGCGTCATCCCGATCCTGGTGGAAGGGGCTCGGATGCCACGCCCCGACCAGCTGCCGCCCAGCCTCGCGAAACTGGTACGCCGCAATGCCCTCGAACTGAACCCCGGCCACTTCGACTTCGACACCAGCCGGCTGCTCAAGGTGCTGGACACAACCCTCGCCGACGCCACCCAACAGCGTAACCTCGCCAAGACCTACCAACGGGCCGTCGATGCTGAAGCTGCCGGCGAATGGACCGGCGCGGCGACCGCCTACGCCGAGATTCTGGTCGTCGACCCAACCTATCGCGATGCAGCCGCCCGCCGTGAAGCGTGCCAGGCCCGGCAGCGACTGCTCGACCTGCAAGGCGAGCTGCGCGACCACGCCGCCGGAGGCCAGTGGCAGGCCGTCCTCGACGTCAACGCGAAGCTCGGCCGCCTCGACCCATCCGCCACCGACCCCGACCAGCTCGCCACCCACGCACAACGTGTCCTTGCCGAGGAACGGGCCCAGCGCGAAGCCCGGGAGGCCATGCAAACCTCTCCAGACAGCTCTGCGTCGGTCAGTCCCGCTTCCGCTCAGTTCGGGTTCCCCGTCAGCATCGACGTCACGCCGATTCAGAGTGATCAGCCACGCATCGAGGCCACGATTGTCGGTGCGTCGGGACCAGCACCCGCCCCGGCGCCTACCCCAGTACCGGCACCGGCTCGGGGACCGCGCCGCCACCGCCCGCCGTCGAGACGAGTTTGGATCGCCGTCCTCGTCGCCCTCGCCCTTGTGGCAGCAGCCGCACTGTGGGTGGCCCTCAAGCCGAAGACCTCGCAGCTACACCGCATCGCAGTCGGTACACAGCCGCAGAGCGTCGCAATTTCACCGGACGGCCGCCACGCGTACGTCGCAAACGCTGGCGAAGGGACCGTGTCGGTGATCAACACCGCTAGAAACGTCGTCACGAACACGATCCCAGTACCTGACGGCGCCTATGGCGTGGTCATCAGCGCCGACGGCACGGAACTCTATGTACCCACGTTCGGGCACGAAGTGTCAGTGATCGACACGCGCACGGACAGATTGGTGACGCGGCTCCCGGTGGCTGGCCCGGCCTTCACGATCAGCGGCAACCGCGCCTACGGTATCGGCTTCACCAGTGGCGTTCTCGGCGTGATTGATACCTCCACCAAGATGATCCGCAGTATCCGGACCGGGAAGAAGGGAGTTTGGGGTGTCGCCGTCGGCCAGGACGGTGGACAGGTCTATGCCGCCTCAACCACTGAGAACACGGTGTACATGATTGACACCGAGACCGGCGTGACGAAAGACATTTCGTGTGTCCCCGGGCAGGCTTGGGGCATCGCGATCACCCGCGATGGCCACAAGCTTTACGTCACGGCGAACAAGGGCAACGCTGTCTACGTAATCGATGCCACCGCGAACGTGTGCGTCAAGAAGATCGCACTTACCAAGAACGCCCAGTCGGTCACACTCAGCCCTGACGGTCGGCGGGCCTACATCACCACCGGGGGTGACAAGGACGTTTACGTCATCGACACAGGCACCGACACCCTAGGCAGCACGATTTCCATCGGTAGGTCGGCGTTCGGGATGGCAATCACTCCTGACGGCCACCACGCGTACGTTTCAAATCGCGCGGAAGACTCCGTCACAGTCTTCGCTGTCAAATGACGTTGCGGCAGGAGGTCGTATCACGGGACAACCTCGTCCACCCAGCACTAGCCCCGTAGGCGTCAAGAGCGCGAATCGACAGCGATGCAGTGATCTTCAACCACCACACCGGATTGCTGTATACGGCGATCTCATGAGCAACCGACCTGGCCGCGGTGGTCGCCGGGCGGGCGGTGGCTCGGGGGCTGCACCAGGTCGAGGGTATGAGGAGGACTCAGTCCGATGATCACTATTTTCACCGCTTGCTCCGCACACCGAAGGAGCAGGATCCCGCGATAGGGGCCTCGAAGCCCCGAGCAACAAGTTGGCCGACCATGACCAGTCTGTCGCGAGCACGGCCGCGCGTCGGTAGGTTCGTATCCACGTCCCTGAGCACAGGAGCTGGAATGACGACACAATCCGCCTTTTCCTCCGAGGAATGGAACGTAGTTCTCGAGGGCCCGACGAGCGCCGGCATGATCGTGATCACGGCTGCACACGGTGGGACGTTCCGCGAAACGTACGCGATGTCGAAGAGCTACGCCGAAGCGCGCGCGCAGCACGGCGAAAGCGAGCTCCTCGACGAGATCGTCGCGGCGAAGCCCAAGACGGACCACACCAGGTACCACTCTGCCGAAGATCTCAGAGAGAACGGGCTCGTGCACATCCGGGACGCGGCGGCGCTGGTCGAGAGCAAGGCGACAGCTGAAGAGCTCGAGGGCTACCGGCGCTTCGTCCTTGCCCTCGCGAACAAGGTCGCAGCCGCGCACCGCGAAGACGGGCAGAGCGTGAGCCCGGCCGAAACCGATGCCATCCAGGCAATCGCAGCTGCGCTCGGCACGACCGGTTCCTGACGGCAACCGAAGATACGAAGCGGCGTGACCTGGCCGGGTTCGTGCTCTGCATAGCCTGACGAATATGGCCGGGGAGCGTTGGGTCAAGCCGTACAGATGTGCGAGTGCGAGTACAAGCATCCGGAGGTTCGACGCGAATCCCCCGAACCCCCGGAGCACCGGTTACCGGAGCAGGTAGGTCATCGCCCTGCCGAGGATCGTGTTGCGGGTGTCGTTGCCAGTGATGCCCTCCAGGCCGAAGCCCATATAGATGGTGTCCGCCTCGTCGACGACCGCTGCCTCGGGGAAGCTGCCTGCGGCAAGCCGGGTGAAGTTGTTCGCGTTGGGCGCGCTGAGGTCCGGCTTCGTTGCCTGCGATTGTCACGCAGATAGTCACTCAATCGCGTGCTCGTGTGCTTTGCGGGCGGAGAGTCCAGTCCCTGATGCCGACGGCGGCGAATGTGAGCATCAGTGCGGCCCACACGACGTAGGTCACGATCAGTGCGGTCGTTTTGTGGTCGGCGTGGGTCGTGAACCAGATGACCCCGGCCCAGTAGAGGTCGACGCCGACGGGCCGGACGCTACGTCGCCATGTGGGCCATGTCGCGTAGCGTTCGGCGCGCTCGGTGACCGACAGCGGCGACCACGAATCGGTAGCCAGGCAAAGCCACGTATCGCCAGATCGCACTGAGGGTCGCGCGGGCCACATCCAGCACTGCCGCAGCATGCGCGTCAAATCGATCTTCGCACGTCGTGATCGTTGATGGCCTGGCGGTCGACCTCCGTAGGGTGCGCCGGGCCGTCCGAGGTGGTCCATACGCCGCACGCGGCCTGGCGCCGCGCTCATAATCAATCGGTCGGTGTGTCGCGTCCGCCCTGGTTGCTGTCAATCGTGCTGTCAGCGCCCCGGCCGTGGTTGATCACGTCTCTGACGTAGGTGTGCTCGGCTGGGTCTCGCTCTGGTCAACGATCTCCGCGCGCGAGCGGGACCTCAGCCAATAGGCGCGACGAACCCCTATGGCTATGGGACGTCCGCCAGGATCACGCCGGCGCCAAGAACGTACAACCAGGCCGCGCGGTTGGGTCATGCATTGCGCGACGACGCCAGCTGCAGCGGCGAGGCCAGCAATGAACAGTTCCAGCAAGACGAGACACCGTTGATCTGGATGCAGGTGGAAGCGTCCGCCAGGTCACGGGCGAACTATCCCAAGTCGATCACCGGCCTTGCAATCCGTCTGGCACAAAGCGTGTCTGGGCCCGCGTCCGTCGCCGCGGTCGTAGCGATCGAACCTGGAGATCGCACTTTGTTTGGTATTTGGTCGTCTTCCCGGGCATTGCATTGCTGTACTGGCGCAACTCTCGCCTTGACCGTGAGCGTTACGACGCCAGCGGATCCAAGGTTGGTAGCGTCGCGGGCTTCTTCGTCCCGAAGGACCTACCGTGTCGGTGATTCGGCCGATCCAGGGCAGCGATTCGGTGACCTTTCGTCGCTGATAGTCCGTGCACGTCCGGGCTCGTCTGCGTCGGTTGTTCCCCAGTTCGTACCCCAGGTTGCGGACGTCAGCACGCGGCTCAGATTCGCCGCCGTACGGCCGATTGCAAATGTGGAGCGTGTTCAGTCGGGCGGAAGGAGACTGCAGGAGTGAACATTCGGGTTACGGCGATTTTGTGCCTCGTCGAGCAATCCGGACTAGCCGGGTGCTCGTCGAGCGGGGCCAGTCCGGCTCGCCGCCTTAATCGCCGGGAACATCGGTTACCAGCTCTGGCTCGCCCGTCGCGTCGGCCGGATGTCCCCTGAACGCCGCCGCCGTCAGCGCTGCGCTGAAACGACGGTGGTCGAAGTCCGTGTGGACGACTACGGAAATCGAGCCCTCTGCGCATTTCAGACGTCGTCCGATCCTGGTCTCGAAGTCCAGATCGCGCGTTCCCCTTCACGAGCGGTCCGAACAAGAACCGGAGCCTCGTCTCAATCAAGGAAGGGCTACGGGCTGCGGTCGGCAAGAGCAAGTCGCTGGGTCGACGGATCGAATCACTGAGCATCCCGAGTGGGGGACCGACGCCTTCTTGCTTCTGAAATCCTCGGGGCAAGTGGACGGCTTCCAGGTTTGGACGCCGAAGTACTCGTCTGCAATTAGCGATGTCCCCGGCCAGATCTCGGAATCCGCGTACCTCCCCGACGCGACGAACCTGGGTGACGCCCTGGTCAACGCTTCGAAGTAGCGGTGCCGGAGCGCTATCCCCGCTTATGCCGCTGTCGGAGCGGGCGTCCGGCCGACCATGCCGCTCATCGGGCACAGCGGCTAGCGTCTTGCTATGCCCGCGATCCGCGCCGGGGTGCGATACCGCAGGAGTTGATCTGCGCGCAGACTCGTCCCTGCCCTTCGTAGCTGCCGCATTGCTCGGCCGGTCGGTCGGTCAATGGTGGCGCTTACGCCATCGCCTGCGACGCCGTGGGCACCATTGACGCGGCCGGGCTGCCGTGGAGAATTGTGCCTGCGGGGGGCAGGACATACCTGAGTTGGCGTCTGTGGTTTGGGCCGGTCATCTGGTGGGTCCGCCCCGGCTGCGGCCGAGGACGGCGCGCCGGAGGTGCTCCGCGCGCACGCCGTGAGCCGGGAGCGGTTGCGCGGCCGGTAGGCTGTGCCTTGTCCCCCATTTGGTACCCACCGCGCGCATTGGCGGCCTGATCATGGAGCCAGCCAAGGGCGACGCGAGCAACTACCGCGCCCAGTGTGAAGGAGCGCGCGTCTGTTACTGTGCGGGCTCGCTGCAGTGCTGGCGACATCGGTTCCGATCACAGCGTGCGCGACATTTAATGAGCCAGTCGGCGTCACCGTCGCGCAATGACCTCACGATGACAGGTCAAGGTGCAGGTATGCGATTCACATGACTGCTCCCACGAATCGGTGATACCTCGGTGGGTGAAGCACGCGACGGACCACGGGCGCGACATTATGCGTGGCGCACTGGTTACAACTCATTGATGATCACCGATCGACAAATCATGCGCTTGGGCGCCTGCCACTGAGGTTGACGAAAGCGGCCGAAGCACAAGCTGACGGTCACAGCAAGCCAGGCGGTTCCTTGTGTCAACGGCATCCGAATCTCGACCACTTTCGGCACTTGAATGTTGACCACTTGCTGGGTTGCATGGTTCTTCGGTCGTGGCGGTGGGGACGTGGCCGAGGTCTCGGTCTTTGAGCCGGTAGCTGTCGCCCTTGAGGGCGATGACTTCGGCGTGGTGGACGAGCCGGTCGATCATGGCGGCGGCGACGCGTCGTCGCCGAGACTTCGCCCCAGCGGCCGAAGGGCTTGTTCGATGTGACGATCAGCGAGGCCCGCTCGTAGCGGCCGGAGACGAGTTGGAAGAACAGGTTCGCGGCTTCGGGTTCGAAGGGGATGTAGCCGACCTCGTCGACGACGAGCAGTGGGTAGCGGCCGAGGCGGACGAGCTCGGCCTGGAGCCGGCCGGCGTGGTGGGCGTCGGCGAGCCGGGTGACCCACTGGTCGCGGTGGCGAACGCGACCCGGTGTCCGGCTTGGCAGGCGCGGATCGCCAGCCCGATGGCGAGGTGGGTCTTGCCGGTGCCGGGCGGGCCGAGGAACACGACGTTCTCGCGGGCGGTGACGAAGTCCAGCGTGCCGAGGTGGGCGATCGTGTCTCGTTCGAGGGAGCGGGCGTGCTCGAAGTCGAACTCCTCGATGCTTTTGCGCGACGGGAAGCGTGCTGCGCGGGGACGCGGCCCTCACCGCCGTGGCTCTCGCGGGCGGAGACCTCGCGTTGCAGGCAGGCGACGAGGAACTCCTCGTGCGACCAGGACTCGGCGCGGGCGCGCTCGGCCAGCCGGGT
>CAVTSX010000004.1:0-348457 GCA_963737425.1 uncultured Actinomycetota bacterium | reverse complement strand
CTAGGGGGCACCGCGCAACGCACCGGTCGGCAGGGCACCGGCGCGTACCAGCGAGTCGAGTTGTTTCGCCGGTAACGGTTCGCTGAGCAGGTGTCCCTGCGCGCGGAAGCAACCGATGCGTACGAGTTCGGCGGCCTCGACCTCAGTCTCGACCCCCTCTGCCACGACGGCGAGTCCGAGCCGTTCGGCCAGGCGCACCAGGGCCTCGACGATCATCGTGTCGCCGGCGTCGGTGCCGAGACCGGCGACGAAGCTCCGATCGATCTTGAGGGTGTCGACCGGCATCGACTTCAGATAGGTCAGCGAGTTGTGACCGGTACCGAAATCGTCGATCGCGGTCGTGACGCCGACCGAGCGCAGCCGGGCCAGCACCGACGCAACGTGTGCGGCATCCGGGGCTACGGCACGCTCGGTGATCTCGAGGCAGAGCTGGTTGCCCGGCACGCCCGTCTCGTCGAGCACCGCGCGCACCAGGTCGATGAGGTCGTCGCCGACGAGTTGTGCGGGCGAGAGATTCACCCGCAGCATCATCGGACGCCCGCCCAACTGCGCGTCCCATTCCGCACGCTGGCGGCAGGCCTCGCGCAGAACCCACTCCCCCAGTTCGCGCATCATGTTCGCGTCCTCGGCGACAGCGATGAACTGGTCTGGCAGCAACGGCCCGAGTGTCGGATGCTGCCAGCGCACGAGCGCTTCGGCGGCGAGCAGGGTGCCATCGCGCAGATCGAACTCGGGTTGGTAGGCCAGCCCGAGACTGTCGGTGGCGACCGCCGAACGCAGATGCAGCTCAATCGCCGCCGCGGTGAACGCCTCGTCGCTCATGGCCTGCTCGAACGCCCGTTCCGCACCGCCCCCTGCGGCTTTGACGCTGCGCTTCGCCTCGTCGGCTCGCCGGTAGGTCGACACCACCGAGTCGATGCCGAGCCGGCCGGATGCGTAACCGACGCTTGCCGACCTGCTGACCGACAAACCACCGAGTTCGATCGGGGCCACGACAAGTCCGGCCAGCTCGCGTGCGCCCGCCGCCGGCTCACCGCGTTCGGCGGCGAAGTCCGGGCACACGATCGCGAACTCGTCAGCGCTTATTCGCGCCGCGACACCGGTTGGCGCAGCCCACCCGGCCAGCCGTTGCCCGATGGCCCGTAGCATCGCGTCACCGAGGTCGTAGCCGAGCAGGTCGTTCACTGTGCGGAAGCGGTCGAGGTCGACAACAAACACCGTCATGGTCGATGCCGGCGACCACGGCTCGGCTGCGGCGTCGAGTGCGCGCAAGGTTGTCAGGGTCGAGAGGCCGGTCAAACCATCGGCATAGTGGCCAACCTGATCAGGCACGAACCATCACTATGCACTCCCATGCGCCGCCCTGCAGTGATGTTGCAGTCGCAATGACTACTACCAGCATGGCAGCACTCACGGCCGGTCGCGATCGCAGGTTATGGTTTGCCCAGCACGGGACAGAGAGGCGTGGTATGCCCCAGACAGGTGCGAAACGTACCGGCTTTGGTGACGTCGTACGTATCGCCGAGTTCCGTGCTATCTGGCTCGCCGACGCGCAGTCCATCGCCGGCGATCAGCTAGCCCGGGTAGCCCTCGCCGTCCTCGTCTTCGAGCGCACCGGATCGCCCGCCGTCACAGCCCTCGTGTACGCGCTCACCTACGTGCCGGCCATCGTCGGCGGTGCACTGCTGTCCGGGCTCGCCGATCACCTACCGCGTCGCGAGGTGATGGTCTGTTGCGACTTGATCCGCGCTGCGCTGTTCGGACTTGCCGCGATCCCCGGTACGCCGCTTGCGATCATCTGCGTCCTGGTCGTGCTCGCCGTGCTGTCGACCTCACCGTTCTCGGCTGCCGAGTCCGCGATCATGCCCGCCATCCTCGACGGCGAGCTCTACGTGGTGGGCACTGGATTGCGCGTGACCACCGGCCAACTGGCGCAACTCGCCGGGTTCGCCGGTGGCGGCGTGATCGTCAGCGTGATCGGCTCGCACTGGGGTCTGGCAATCGACGCGATGACCTTTGCGATCTCCGCCGCGCTCGTCCTGCGCTATGTCAGCCACCGTCCGACACCGCCTCGTGAAGGGACCGGACCGCGACCGCGGTACTGGCATTCGATGTTCGACGGGGCGCGCATCGTCTTCGCCGACAGGCGCCTGCGATCGCTGGTGCTGCTCGCCTGGCTGGCCGCCTTCTACGTCGTGCCCGAAGGACTCGCGCCGTCCTACGTTGCCGCCATCGGCGGCGGCTCCGGCGTCGTCGGCCTGCTCATGGCCGCCGATCCGGCGGGCAGCGGCATCGGCGCGGGGCTGTTCGTTCGTCTCGTTCCCGAACAGTTGCGCGCACGGCTGATCGGGCCCCTTGCGGTTCTGGCCGGCGTGCCGCTGATCGTGTGCGTACTCAAGCCCGGTGTAGCCGTCTCGTTCGCCCTTCTCGCCACCAGCGGCCTATTCAGCGCGTTTCAGGTGCAGGCATCGACGACGTTCATGCGCATCGTCCCCGACCATCACCGCGGCCACGCGTTCGGCCTCGCCCAGTCTGGGCTGATTGCCGTGCAAGGGCTCGGCATCGCCGCCTTCGGCCTACTCGCCGATCATCTCGGAGCCCCGCGTGCAATCGGGTTGGCAGGCTCTATCGGGGTCGCACTTGCGGCAGTCTTAGGCGTGGCCTGGGAACGCGCGCGCACGCGCGCGGCGGCAGGCTCACGCCTACCGGAATCCGCTCGCGCAATCGGCGCCGATCGCTGACATCCGATCCGCCTGCGCGTGACGCACGGCCGCGCGCGGCCGTTCCCGCTGAATCGCATGGACGTCGCACGGACCGGGCCGCCGGGCGAGCGCGCATGACCGGGCGGTGTCTGTCGCCGCTCGTCGCTCGCGTCGAGCAACGGTCAGACGGCCCAACGCGCGCGCTTGCCTCGGATGCCCGGGACGCCGTGGACTTCGCCGGGCGGCAGTGCACCGGCCTGGGCAGGCGTCGACGCTCGGTGACTCCGACAAAAGGCCTCCCTTCTGCCGAATGACATGAGCGGTCCCTCACGGCCAAGATTTGCCAAACGCGGTCACCGTCAACACCACCCCTCTGCTCTCGCCGGCGCAGTTATCGGCCGGCACCGGCCGCCCTCCCCCAAACCGATCGTATGCATGCAGAACGGACCGATCATGGCCAAGACTTGCCAAACGCCATGGCAATCACCTCCCTAGTCCCCGAAATCAGTCGCATTTGCACAGGAGTGACGGACGGTGCGCTGTCGACTACGCTTGAGCCATTCATTAGCGCCCTGGAGTCTTCAGTATGTCGCCCGCTGTCGCGCCGCGTGGTCGATCGACGCCACACGGTATGTTCGGCTGGCGTAATTGGGGCTTATGGCAGGCACCGCGGCCGGTAATAGTCCTGATTCTGACCACCGATGTACTCACATTCATGGTGGGCGGGGCGGCGCTGGCATCTGGCTCGCCGCATTGGAGTTCAACCGTTCGCCTGCTAATTCTGCTGTCCCTTGCAGTGGCATTTGAAGAAGCATCGCGGACTGTCGACCGTCTTAGGCTCAAAATCGCCATTGGCGTTTACGTCGACATGACGTCCGTATGGCTACTCGCCGGCGCGATAGTACTGCCGGCCGCCTATGCAGTCGCGCTGGTAGTCCTTGTTCGGACGCATATGTGGATTCGACACCAGCGGCACAACAAAATGCACTGCTATCGGCAGATCTACACCGCCGCATCGATGATGCTCGCAAGCCTCGCGTGCGGCACGCTGGTGCGCCACGTGGTGCCGGCCGCCGACAAGCCGACATCTTCTCTCATATCAGCGCTGGTCGTCGGGGTCGGTATCGCGATATATGCCCTGATCAATACGAGCCTCGTTTCGGGCGGCATCTACTTGGCGACCCGGCCCGAGCGCGCCGTGACGGCGCTGGGCACCTGGGACGAAAACCTGTTGGAGTTCGCGACCCTCTGCCTCGGTGGTCTGACCGCCCTGGCCGTGTTGCACCAGCCGTGGCTGACGCTGCTCGCCCTGCCGCCGATGTTCACCCTGCAGCGCACCGCCCTCGTCAAGCAGCTTCAGCAAGCGGCGTCGACAGATTCCAAGACCGGTTTGCTCAACGCCGTCGCGTGGGAACAGCTCGCCGCCCGCGAACTGTCACGTGCCGCGCGAGATCACAAGCCGGCCGGTGTGCTGATCATCGACCTGGACCACTTCAAGGCCGTCAACGACATTCATGGTCACCTCGCCGGCGATGTCGTGCTGCGCGAGATCGGCAAATGCCTGACTCGCGAACTACGCGACTACGACACGGTCGGCCGATTCGGCGGCGAGGAGTTCGTCGCGATCCTCTCCGGCGCCGATCCCGTCCGGGCCATGGAGACCGCCGAACGGGTAAGGCAACGGATCGCCGAGCTACGCACATCCACGCTGATCGCGACCAAGTCCAGCGTCGCCGACGCACCGCTCTCCGCGTCCATCGGCGTGGCCTGCTACCCGGAGCACGGCACCGAGATCGACCAGCTGCTGCGTGCCGCAGACGCCGGGCTGTACCGCGCCAAGCGGGCCGGGCGCAATCGTGTCGAGCTTGCCGACGGCCCGGCCACCGACTTCGAGCGGATGCCCGGCGGTTGACCGAAGGCGAACCCCCGCCGGCGCCCGCTCAACACATCGCGCGCAGCGCCCGGTCGATGTCGTCGTCGCTGTTGTGCCAGTGCGGTGAGATGCGGATCTGCCCAGAACGTTGCGCAACGTCGACAGCCGCACGGTCAAAGCGTTCGATCACCGCTTCGATGTCGTCACCGCGCGGCGGGGCGATCATGACGAGCGTGGACCGTGCCGCTCCATCGGCCGGACTGGTGAGCCGCCAACCGGCGGGCAGGCCGTCGATGAGGCGCTGCACCAGCCGCTGATCATGATCGGCGATGGCATCGATGTCCCGCTCGAGCATCAGCTCGATCGCGCGCAGCCACGCGGGGAACGTGAACAGGTTCGCGGTACAGAACACGTCGTGCGCTGCGGCACCGAGGTCGTCTCGCAGCTCGAAGCGCGGGGGATCGCTGAGGTCACGACTACGGCTGTGCGCCAGCCAGTACGCCTGGTCGTAGTCGAGCTGGTCGAGCAAGTCCCGTCGTAGCCAGCAGAAACCGGTCGCGTACGGCCCGCACAACCACTTGTAACCGCAGCTGACAAGAGCGTCCACACCAAGGACGTGGACGTCCGTCGGACGGGCGCCAACGGCCTGCGAGCCGTTCAGGACGAATCGAACGTCGCGCTCGTGGCAGACCTGCGCCAGGGCCGTGACATCGGCGCTGTAGCCGGTATAGGAGAAGACCCAGCTCGCGCAGAACACCCGGGTGCGCTCGGTGAGTGCTGCGCGCAGCCGCGCAGGATCGGGCGCGCCGTCCGGCGTAGGCAGGAACCGCACCGTCACATCCCGGCTCTCCAGCGCCAGCCACGGGAAGATCGTGGCCGGAAAGTCCTGCTCGACGAGCAAGATCTCGTCACCCGCACGAAGGCCGAGGCCCTGAACAAGCAGGTTCAACCCGTACGACGCGCTGGTGCCCAGCGCGATCTCACCCGGGTCGGCGCCGATCAACCTGCCGAGCGCCGCGCGAAGCCGGATCGGCACGTCGAAGAAGTCATCGTCGCCCATGCGGTGCGGCGCGCATTTGCGGACAACCGCCTCACGCGCCACGTCGGCGGCGGATAACGGCAACGGACCCTGATGCGCAGTGTTCAGCCAGGCCCTGCCGTCGAAATCATCGAACGTGGCCCGGGCCGCCGACATGCGTTCTCCTCTCTCAGCTAGCCGAATCAGTTTGTGCCGTCGGGCCTGCTACTCGTGATCGGTCAGCTGATGACCGTAGCGAGCCCGAACACGCTCCTGGACGCGAGGATCTGACTTCGGCGCCGGCTGCACGAATATCTCGTCGAGTGTCGGAAACTCCTTGCGCAGAAGGCTGTCGATGCGCACACACGCTCGCTCGAGATCGGACGTGGAGAAGCCGTCCACGAAGTCGACGCGCACACACAACAACACCCGGTCGACGCCTGTGAGCATGGTGAGCAGGTCGATGACATCGTCGACCTCGTCCTGCGCCTCGATTCGTTCCTCGATCCGGCGCATCAGGCGGGCGTCCGCCTGCTTGCCGATGAGCAGACCCTGGCACGTCTGCGCAAGCAGCACTGCGGCAACCGCGAGCAGCGCGCCGATGACCAGCGACGCCGCGCCGTCCCACATCGCAGATCCGGTGATCTGGTGCAGGACCACGCCCGCCGCGGCAGTCACAATGCCGATCAGCGCGGCCGTATCCTCGAGCACCACGCTGCGAACGGTCGGATCGTGCGGGTCGCGGACCACGGCACCGATCGAGCGCCGCCGCTCGCGCGCCTCACCGCGGGTCTGCCGCAGCGCCTGGCGCAAGGAGGTGCCCTCGAGGACGAATGCGAGCGCCAGCACGGGATAGTTGATCCACAACCGGCTCGTCGACTCCGCTCCGCCGATCAGCGTGTGCAGGCCTTGGTACACCGAGAAGGCGGCGCCCGAAGCGAAGATCATGAAGGCAGCGAGCAACGACCAGAAGTAGCGTTCCTTGCCGTAGCCGAACGGGTGAACCTCATCTGCCGGACGCGATGACCTGCGCAATGCGGTGAGCAACAGCAGTTCGGTCGAGGTATCGGCTGCCGAGTGCGCCGCCTCGGACACCAACGCCGACGAACCCGAGAGCAATCCGGCGACGAGCTTGAGCACCCCGACACATGCGTTGGCCAGAAGGGCAAGGATAACCGTCAGTTTGCTTCCGCCCGCGCCATCACCTTCTTCGGCCATGGATATACCTCTACCCATCACGGCCCCTGCGCTACCGACGCCTGGACTGCCGCGGGCGCGTCGCCTTCCCGATCATCTCTGCCGGAGCCGCGATCAGTGGCGGTCTTGCCAGAGATGATCGAACTGATGCCGACCTAACCTCGTGCGCTGTTGCGCATTCGCGGCGCAGCGGCCGAGCACGGCAGGGGCCGTCGGCCGGACGCTGTTTGATCCTGGCCGTAGGTGGGTAGGTCGGTTATAGGTGGCTAGAAAGGTAGCTGCTGTCGGCTGTGACGAGGTGTGCGGCGTCAGCCAGCACAGCCAGTCCGACCTCCGGACAGACACTGGAGAGATGCGGAGGCTGAGCATGATCATCATTGGCCTTGTGGTATTCGCGGCCGCTGTTGCTGCCGCGATCATCCTCATCGCACAGAACAACAACGCGACGTTGGACGTCCATGCCCTCGGGCACACGTCCAATGTGCATGCCTACTGGCTGGTCGTCGCAGGCCTGATCATCACGGCTGTCGGATTGGGTGGGCTCGCGATGATGCGCAGTGGCGGTGCGCGGTATCGGCGTTTGCGTCGCGAGCATCGAATGCTCGTCCGCGATCATGAGCGCCTTGCCGACAGCTACGCATCCGGTTACCCGGCCAACGATGACGCCGCCACGATGGTGCATCCGCAGCCGGCACACCAACTAGCCGAACCAGTCAGGCCGATGCCGCCAGCAGGTAGTGGTGCAGCATCGGCAACCCGCAACGCGACCACCGACTCAGACGTCGCGGCCGACGCGCCGAACGGCTCCGGGCGTCTCGGACGCCTGATCCACCCGCGGCACCGCCGTACGGAAGGCCAGCCAACCGCCGGATGAGTGCATCGCCGAGCGGTGATCGAACCCGCTTGGCGGCTGGCGGACGGCCGGGGAGGTCCGTCGGAGACGCTGGAGCCACATCCTGACCGCGGCCTCGGTGTCTCCGACGTCCTCTCTTTTTGTCGTGCGCTACCTGCAGGTCGGCGTTACCCGCGGGTCGGGTTGAGTCAACCCGTGTCGGCGTCGTTCTCGTCCAACGCGATCGTCTCGCGAAGCTGCACCAGGCTGCGGGCGATCAGTCGGGACACCTGCATCTGCGAGACCCCGATGATCTCGGCAATCTCGTTCTGGGTCTTGCTGGCGCCGAAGCGCAGCAGCAGGATTTCGCGTTCCCGCTCGGGCAATGCCTTGAGTGCAGGTCTGAGCACCTCCCGCAGTTCAACGCGATCGAGCGCGGTGTCGTGGTCTGCAACGACCCAACCGCCGGCACTGCCGTCGGGATCGACGATCGCATCGAGGGGAACGCCGCTGTAGCTTCGGGCCACATCGATCGCCTCGACGACCTGCTCCTCACTGACCTCGGCGCGCTGGGCAAGCTCGGCCACCGTGGGTGCCCGGCGTAGTTGCTGACTCAGTTCGGCGCGAGCCCGCGCGAGTGTGGCCTGCAACTCCTGAGCGCGGCGCGGCACATGAACGAGCCATCCCGCGTCGCGGAAGTGTCGCTTGATCTCGCCGAGAATTGTCGGCGTGGCGTAGGTGGAGAACTCGAGTTCTCGAGCGGGTTCGAAGCGATCGATCGCCTTGAGCAGGCCGATCGATCCGACCTGGACGAGATCTTCCAGCGGCACGCCGCGGCCGGTGAAGCGGCGCGCCAGATACTCGACGAGCGGCAGGTGCATCTCGGCCAGCGCGTCGCGAATCGGACCGCGCCGCTTGCTCTTGGCCGGCAGCGCATGCAGGTCCGCGAGCAGGCGCATCGCCTCCTCACGTCTCTTGTCCCGCCCGATGTCCTCGGACGTCACTGGGCAGACGCCTCGCGCTGTTTGGTGATACCTATCGCGAGTACGCCCTCAGAGGAGGTGACCTCCAGGCGATCGGCGAGCGCCGACAGCACTGTCCAGGAGAATCCGGTGCGGTCAGGCGCTGCGTCCGGGCGAGCGGGCACGCTGGCAACGACGTCGAGGCAACCCATGGCGAGTCCGAAGCGCGCCGACAACCAGGCCTCCGGTTGCCTTGCGTGTGGCAGCAATAGCGCCGACGCTTCGTCCACGGCGATCTGCAGATCCTCGATCTCGTCGACGGTCAGGTCGCACTGGGCGGCAAGGGTCGAGGTCAGCGAACGCAATGCGGCGACGAAGCGCCGGTCAGCGGGCAGCCGCAGCTCCACCTCGTGGCGATCGCCGGCCGCCTGCTCACTCTGCATGCGTGGTTGCCTCCTTGTCGTGCATGACGGTGTGCAATCAGGACGCATCCACATGATCGCGAACCGTCGTCACCTTGTCCCATACCCACAATCGGCGCCGACTAGACACGCGATCCTGCCGTGGGTCTGCGCCAATTCCTTATCGCTGCACTGTGCGGTGCCGAGTTCGAGGCACTGGACGGCAGCGAATCTCGCAACACCGTACGGTATCGAGTCTCTCCGCGTCCCCCGTTTCTCCGGCAGCAAGAAGCCACCGACGTTCTCGCTTTGCCGATCGCCGCCGTTCGTGCGGGAATGGGCAAAGCCGATTGACGACACGGCGGGCGAACCAGACGCCGCCCGAGCCTCGCCGGTGCTCGTCGGAGACGGAAGGCGCATGACAAGTCCGGTCGCCGGCAACGGCCCGGGGCGCCCGCACGAGGATCTGACCGTTGTCTTCCTGCATGGCCAGCCCGGCGCCGGATCGGATTGGGACGCGACCGTGCGGCATCTGCCGCCGGCCGTCCACAGCATGTCCCTCGATCGCCCCGGCTATCGGGACAATCCGCACCCGCCCGTCGGCTTCGACGAGAACGCGACATGGCTGCTTGCCGAATTGGGCCGGGTCGGGATCGGGCACGCCGTGCTGGTGGGCCATTCCTACGGCGGCGGCGTTGCGCTCACCGCGGCCGCAATGGCTCCCGACCGTGTACGCGGCCTGGTACTGGTCGCGAGCGTCGGCCCGGATTGCCTGGATCGATGGGATGCCCTGTTGGCTGCGCCGTACATCGGGCCGGTATGCGCGGTTGCCGCCTGGTGGCTGACCCCGTGGGTGGCACGGCGCCGACTGGCACGCATCGAGCGCACGCGCAATCGCCCGCTGGAGGCGCACGAGCACGTGAGCTTGGCAGTCTGGGGAAGCGCGCGCCACGAGCATGGCGCCATGTGGCGGACATTCCTCACCGAGCAGCGTGAACTCGTGCACGGCCTCGACCGGCTCACTGAACGCCTGGCACAGACCACCGTTGCGGCACTGGTGATCGCAGACCCTGGAGACAAGATCATTCCTGTCGCCACCGCTTACGCGCTGCGGGACACGTTGCCGCACGCCCAGCTCGTTCTCGTCGGCAGAGGTGGCCACAACCTGCCGAGACGAATGCCGCAGACCATCGCAGACGAGATCACCCGATTCATCGAATCCCTCGACTAAGTAAGCACGTTCGCTTGACAATGGGTTCCGCATGTTGCACAGTACCTAACCATGTTAGGCGTTCCTATCAGAGATCGGCAGGCCGAACGGCGTGCGGCGACGCAGCTCGAGATTCTCGATGCCGCGTGGGCGATCGCCCGCGAACACGGCCTGTCCGCGGTAACTTTGCGCGACGTCGCCGAACGCGTCGGCATGCGAGCGCCGTCGCTCTATTCGCACTTCGAGTCGAAGAACGCCATATATGACGCGATGTTCGGCCAGGCGTGGACCGAGTGCGAGAAGGCGATGGACGAAGTCGGCCGCAGCCTGCCACGTTCGCCCCGCGCGGCAGCGAAACGGATAGCACGGGCATTCTTCGACTTCGCGGTAAGCGATCTGGCGCGCCACCAATTGATGAATCAGCGCGTGATTCCCGGATTCGAGCCCAGCGCCGCTGCCTATGCGCCAGCGGTGCGGGTATTGGACCGGCTACGTGAGTATCTGGCCAGGTTCGGTGTGGATGGCAGCGAGGCGATCGACCTGAATACCGCCTTGATCAGCGGCCTGATCGACCAGCAACAGGCCAACGATCCAGGCGGCGAGCGATGGGCGCGACTCGTCGAGCCCGCAATCGACATGTGGGCCGACTACGTCGGCCTGCCCGGCCGCCCGAGGACGCTCCGATGACGCCGACGACCCAAACACCGCCCCGCAGCGCGCATCCGCGCAGCTCGACGCTCGAACACCGGCTCGCGATGCGACTTGCCTCCGTCGAATACGAGCGATTCGCCGAGGTGCTGCATGGCCTGGCCGCATCCGACTGGGCCAAGCCAACCGAATGCCCGCCCTGGGACGTGCGCGCCATGGCCTGTCACGTCCTGGGCATGGCAGCCGGATCGGCGTCGATCCGCGAGGGAGCACGGCAACGGCGCGAAGCCGTACGCCGCGGCGGCGTCTTCATCGACGCTCTGACCGCACTCCAGGTGGACGAGCGTGCCGGGCTCGCACCGTCAGAGATTGCCGAACAGTTCGTGGTTGTCGGGCCGCGCGCGGCCCGCGGGCGGCAGCGCGCTCCGGGTTTCATCAGGCGGCGCCGGATGCCGGTCGCGCAACAGGTCGGCGACAGCCTCGAATGGTGGACGATCGGCTATCTCACCGATGTCATCCTCACGCGCGACGTGTGGATGCACCGCATCGACATCACCCGGGCCACGGCCCGGCCGATGAAGCTCACCAGCGATCACGACGGCCAGATCGTGGCCGACATCGTGGCCGAGTGGGCCGAGCGTCATCAGCAGCCCTACACGCTGCACCTCACCGGGCCGGCCGGCGGCACCTGGTCGTCCGGCACCGGCGCCTCGAACCTGGAACTCGACGCGATCGAGTTCTGCCGGACCGTTTCCGGCCGACAACACGGGGACGGCCTGCTCGCCGTCGCCGTGCCGTTCTGACAAGTCTCATCAGGGGGATGATTCACATGCAAACACACCGCATCGGTGCTGACGTCACAGTGCTCAACGATCACCTCGAGGTGCCCGGCCTCGGCTTCCTGGCCGTCAACTCATTCGTCCTGCACGCGGCCGAACCGGTCGTCGTCGACACCGGGCTGGGCCTGCCGGATCGCAATTTCGTCGACGCACTCGGCTCAGTCATCGATCCGCAGGATGTGCGCTGGATCTGGCTGACACACCCCGACCGCGATCACACCGGAGGCCTGTTCGATCTGCTCGAGGCGGCTCCGCGGGCCCGGGTGATCACAACCTTTGCCGGCGTGGGCATCATGTCGACCGAGCGGCCGCTGCCCATAGATCGCGTCTACCTGCTCAATCCAGGGCAATCCCTAGACGTTGGCGATCGCGTGCTGACCGGTTTCCGGCCGCCACTGTTCGACAATCCCGCCACCGTAGGGTTTTACGACCCTCGGTCACGGACGTGCTTCAGTTCCGACTGTTTCGGGGCCCCGCTGCCCACTGCCGACTTCGCCAGCGGAAACGACGTACGAGACGTGCCGGCGGACACCCTGCGCGCCGGCCAACTGCTGTGGGCGGCCGTCGACAGCCCGTGGGTCCACACCGTCGACGCCGAACGGTTCTACGCGACGATCGAACCGCTTCGGGCGTTCGATCCGCAGACGATTCTCAGCACTCACCTGCCGCCCGCCGTCGACCACGCCGCGGACCTGCTCAGCATGCTCACCGTCGCTCCTGATGGTGAACCGTTCGTCGGCCCGGACCAGCGCGCGCTGGAGCAGTTGCTGGCCACGTTCGAACCGGCCGACGCGAAATCGAGCTGAGCGCCCCCACCGTCACCCAGCCGGCATCGACGGCGATGTCGTAGCCCTCCCGCGCTAGTGTCCCGCGGGACACTAGGTCGGCGGCGCGGTGGCACGAATGAGGCTGTCCTCGATGCGCTGGAGTAGTACCAGCGCTTCGGCCTGCTGGGCGGGCGTGAAGTCGCCGGCGACGGTCTCTTCCAGCTCCGCCCAGATGCGTTCGACCTCGCGGCGCACGGACTGGCTGGCGGGGGTGGGCTCGACGATCGTGGCGCGCTTGTCGGTGGCGGACGGTCGGAGGCGCACGAACCCGGCGTTTTCCAGGCGCCGCACGGTGCGGGTCATGGTCGCGGCGTCGGAGCCGAGCGTGCGCACCAAATCCGTCTGGCGCTGCGGGCCGCGGTCCCACAGTTGCATCATCACAAGCTCCTGGCCGGTGTGCAGGCCGACGCGGCGCAGCAGGTTGGCCGCGAGCATCCGGTGCAGCCGGGCCACCCGGACGATTGCGTTGGTGAGCGGTGCGGCTGGCATCGACGCCGGCAGCGGCGCGTCGGCCGCGGCGGGACCCGACCGGCCATCGGCCGCGTTGCGTGAAGGAGTCATCTGTCTCTCGCCAGCTCATTTAACTGCTCGGACAGTGACCAGCCTACCGCACACTGCCGGCACGTCGCGGTAGACAAACCCTTAGCTATACTAGCCAAATCTCACTGTTAGTGACGTGAGTCACGTCGATTGCTGGAATGAGGCCCGGCAATTTACCTGTTCGGACAGGCAACGCTTGCCGCGCCGGGCGGCGACCTTGTCAAGAACAGGAAACCGGACCATGCCAATGGCATTCGACCCGTACGAGCTGGGCGGCAAACGCCTGGCCACCCGCATCGTGATGGCGCCGATGACCCGCAGCCGCGCCTACGGCCCTGGGGGCAGCCCGACGGAGCAGACCGCGGAGTACTACGCGCAACGAGCCGGCGCCGGCCTGATCATCACCGAGGGCACCCAGCCCTCGCCAGTCGGCCAGGGGTACGCCGACACCCCAGGGCTGCACAGCGCCGAGCAGGTCGCGGCTTGGCGAGCAGTGACCGACGCCGCGCACCGCGCCGGCGGAGTGATCTACGCGCAGCTACTACACACCGGCCGGGTCGGCCACCCCAGCCTGCTGCCCGACGGACTGCACCCCGTCGCCCCGTCCGCAGTGGCCGCCAGCGGACAGGCGTTCACGCACGACGGCCCCAAGGACTTCGTCGCGCCGAAGGAACTGACCGAGTCCGAGATCTCTCAGACGGTCGACGACTTCGCCGCCGCGGCGCGCAACGCGATGGCCGCCGGGTTCGACGGGGTGGAACTACACGGCGCCAACGGGTACCTGATCCACCAGTTCCTCGCGCCCAACACCAACCGCCGTACCGATGCCTGGGGCGGCTCGGTCGAGGGGCGTGTCCGCTTCGGCGTCGATGTGGCGAGCGCGGTGGCCGACGCGGTCGGCGCCGAGAGGGTCGGGCTCCGCATCTCGCCCGGAAGCCCGAACAACGACATCGCCGAAGACGACCCGGAACAGACATACAGCAGGCTGCTCGCGCGGCTGGCCCCGCTGGGGCTCGGCTACCTGCATCTCATGGAGGGACCGGACCGCGACCTGACCCACCGGCTTCGCAAGGAGTGGCCCGGCGCGTTCATCCTCAACCCGCACACCCCGGCCGCGCCCACCGGTCCGGATGCGCTGGGACTGATCGAGGACGGTACGGCGGACTTGATCGCCTTCGGGGCGCTGTTCCTCGCCAACCCGGACCTGCCCGCCCGCCTCGCCGCCGGCGGCCCCTACAACACGCCCGACCCCGCCACGTTCTACGGCGGCGATCACCGCGGCTACACCGACTACCCCGCGCTCGCCTGAAATCCGCCGGGTCTACGCGCCAGCACCGTGCGGGGTCCGGCGCAATCACGCCCCGTCCGGCCCAACTCCCGGGAGGTCTCGTTCACAATGCAGCACCCCGTAAAAGGCATCGCCGAATCGCCTTCCGCGTTCACAAGGCGCTCGTGGCGAGCGAAGCAATCAGCCCGCGGTGACGCGGGAGCAAGGACCGGCCCCGCCTGGATGGTCCTGGCACTGGCGTGCTCCAGCCAATTCATGGTGATCCTGGACGCGTCCATCGTTAACGTCGCCCTGCCGTCGATCCAGCGCGACCTCAGCTTCAGCGCCACTGGCCTTGCCTGGGTGGTGAACGGCTACCTGCTGACCTTCGCCGGCTTCATGCTGCTCGGCGGTCGCGCCGCTGATCTGTTCGGCCATCGCCGGATGCTGATCGCCGGGCTGTTCTTGTTCTCCGCCTCGAGTCTGGCCGGTGGCCTGGCAACCACTCCGGAACTCTTGGTGGCGGCCCGCGTCGCGCAGGGCATCGGAGCCGCCATGCTGGCCCCGGCGACGCTGGCCGTGATCAACACCAGCTTCACCGAGGGGCACGAGCGCGCCCGGGCATTCGGCGCATGGTCTGCCGCGGGCGGTGTGGGCGGGATGGCCGGCGCAGTCGCGGGCGGTGCCATCACAACAGGCTTGTCGTGGCGGTGGGTCTTCCTGATCAACGTGCCGATCGGCGCCGTGCTGATCGCGCTGGCCATGATGTCGTTGGCCGGCGCCCGAACCGGCCCGCGGGAATCGCTCGACCTCACGGGTGCGGTCACGGCGACGGCGGGGTTGGCCGCGCTGATCTACGGGGTGATGCAGAGCGCCGATCATGGCTGGACGTCCGTGGCGGTCGTCGGGCCGGCCGGGGCGGGCCTGCTCCTGCTCGTCGTCTTCACCGTGGTGGAGGCGCGATTCGCCACCGCGCCGATGATGCCCCTGCGGCTGTTCACAACCCGGAGGGTGGCCGTCGGCAACGGCATGCTGCTGCTGTTCGGAGGGATTGCCATCGCGATGTGGTATTTCACGTCGCTGTTCCTGCAGAACGTGCTCGGCTACAGCGCGCTTCGAGCCGGGCTCGGGCAGACACCCGCAGCGGTGGCGTTCGTGGTGATCGCGCGATTGGCCGCCGCCCTGCTGCCGCGAACCGGTGTGCGCCCGCTGGTGCTGGCCGGCTGCGGCGGTTTCGTGGCCGGTTTCGGCTGGCTCGCCCAGGCCGATGCCGGCACCGGCTACGTCACCGGCGTGCTCGGTCCGACGCTGCTCATCGCGGTCGGCATCGGGCTGACCTTTCCCACCCTGATGGCCGCAGCGACCGCCGGCGTTCCCGAGCGCGACGCGGGAATCGTCGGCGGCCTGGCCAACACAGCCAGTCAGGTAGGCGGGTCAGTAGGCCTGGCGGTGCTCGCGACGGCCGCCAGCGCCAGAGCCGCGACTCAGGCGAGCGGGAGTTCCCCGGCCGCCGCCCTCGCCGCCGGCTACGACCGGGTCTTCCTCGTGGCGGCCGGCCTGGGCCTGGCAATCGCGGTGGTGAGCATGCTGTTCAACGGCGAGCCTTAAGGTTCCTACGGTGACCAGCCAGCGTCGCCACATCACGTCCGGATCCACATTCGAAGAACAGATCGGCTATTCGCGCGCCGTCGTCGACGGCGACTGGGTGCACGTGTCGGGATGCACCGGCTTCGACTACTCGACGATGAGCATTGCCGACGGAGTCGTGGCGCAGGCCGAACAGGCTTTACGCAACGTCGAGGCGGCGCTCACCGAAGCCGGGGCGAGCATCGACGACGTCGTCCGCGTCCACTACCTGCTGCCCGAGCGCGCCGATTTCGAGCCGTGCTGGCCGACGTTTCGTCGCTGGTTCGCGAAGGCTGCCCCGGCGGCCACGATGATGGTCTGCGGCCTGCTCGATCCGCGCATGCTGATCGAGGTCGAGGTCACCGCCCGGATCCGCGGCACCGACTGACAGCGACGTCGTGCTCGACCTCGGTCGGTGGGCACTTATGCCACGGGTGGGCACTTGCAAGTGCCCACCCGTGGCCGAACTGCCCACCGGCGGACTACCCGAGCGTTCAGGTCACCAGCAGTGTCTTGCCGAATACGGTTCGCGCTTCGATTGCGGCGTGCGCCTGATCTGCCTGGGCCAGCGGGAAGATCTGGCCGATGACCGGCTCGATACGGCCTGCTGCTGCCTCGGCCAGCGCCTGCTCGGTCAGCCGCTTGAGGTCAGCGGCCCCGAGTTGGACGTCTTGGATCCCGAACAGCGTCACGTTGCGTCGTTGCGCGGCCGCCGGATCGATCACCGCGAACCGCCCGCTCGGCGTGCCATGCGCGCAGAACCGGCCCGACGGTGCGATCGCCTCGAAGGCGGCCTGGCCCACCCGTCCGCCGACGTTGTCCAGGATGACGTCGGCTCCCTCGCCACCGAGCGCCGCCCGGGCGTGCGCCACCCATCCAGGATCGTCGGAGTCGATGACAGCGTTCGCGCCGAGGCTGCGGATGCGCGCGACTTTGCGTTCGTCGCGGGCGACGGCTACGACCCGCGCGCCGCGAGCACGCGCAAGTTGCACGGACACCAGGCCCAGCCCGCCGCTGGCCCCGACCACCAGAACGGAGTCCCCGGCCCGGATCCGCGTTCTCTCGAACAGTGCCAACGCCGTCGGCCCGTCGTGCAGCAGCGCCGCGGCGTCACGCAGCCCGAGCCCGGCCGGTACCTCCGACAGGCCGTCGACCGGGACCATGGCCAGTTCGGCGTACCCACCTCGCTCCCCGGTGTGCGCGACGACCTCCCGGCCCAGCCAGCCCGGATCGACGCCTTCGCCGACCGCACGCACCCGACCGGCAACGCCATTGCCCGGGACGTAGGGCGGCGTGACATCGAAGTACTCGCCGCCACTCCCTCGGCGAATCATCGTCTCGACCCACAGCACGTCCGCTGCCACAACGTCGATCACGACCTCGCCGGCGTTCACGACCGGGTCCGGCACTTCGCTCGCCACCAAGACATCCGGGGGCCCGAACCGGGTCACCAGCGCCACCTTCATCTCCACACTCCTCAACGACGCGGCAGACATTCGATACCGGATCTTCCAACTTCAAGTGCACTTGAGATCAAGTGCCGACACCCGGCCCGGGTTTCTCGTTGAGTGGTGCGTTATCCGTTGAGTGGTGCGCTACAACGCACCACTCGAACGCAAACGCACCACTCAACGGAAGCCGCCGAGCCAACCCGGGAGGCGGGCGGGGACGCGATGGTGGAAGGTGTCGGTGTGCAACCGTTGCTGCTCGGACCGAACCAGCCCGAGACGTTCTATCGCGGCTCGGGCCGACTCGGCGCCTTTCGCGGACTCGACCTCGAGCCGCGGCCCGAGGACTGGGTTGCCTCGACCACGGCGCGGTTCGGCCGGGCGCCAGCCGGTCTCACGACGCTGCTCGACGGCTCGCTGCTCGCGGACCTGATCGCCGCTGACCCGGTGAGCTGGCTCGGCGCAGCACACGTCAACCGGTTCGGCAGCGATCCGGCGCTGCTGGTCAAGCTGCTCGACACGGGCCAGCGGCTGCCCGTCCACGTGCACCCGTCGCGCGAGTTCGCGCGATCGCATCTGGCCAGCCCGTACGGCAAGACCGAGGCATGGATCGTGCTGGACGCCGCGCCGGAGGCCTTCGTCCATCTCGGGTTCGCCCGCGACGTGTCCGCGGACGAACTGGCAGGCTGGGTGGCAGCGCAAGACATCGGGTCCCTGCTCGCGGCGACCAACCGGGTTCCGATCAGTGCCGGCGACTCGATCCTGTGCCCGGCCGGCATGCCGCACGCGATCGGCGAGGACGTCCTGCTGGTCGAACTGCAGGAGCCGACGGACTTCTCCGTGCTGCTCGAGTGGGACGGCTTTCCGCTCACCGCCGACGACGCGACGCTCGGCCTGCCGTTCGACGCGGCTCTTTCGTGTGTCGACCGTCGGGCGTGCCCGCCGTCTCGGCTGGCGGAGTTGCGCGAGCCGGCAGTGGGTTCCCTGCTGCCTGCCGATGCCGACCCGTTCTTCCGCGCTGAGCGCGTCTCCGCAGGCGTGCTGGCCCCCGGGTTCAGCGTGCTGGTGATCACCGGCGGGAGCGGGGAGCTGTCCGGCGAGTGGGGCACGACTGCGATCGCTCGCGGCACCACTGCGGTCGTGCCGCACGGCGCGGGCACCTGCCAGATCCGTGGCGACGTGGCAGGTGTCAGGTGTCGCCCCGCTCAGTAGATGTTGCGGGGCGGCGTGTCCGAAACATTCAAGACCTCGTCGGTGACGACGCATAGCGTTGCCGGCATGAACCTACGAGCTGCCCTTGTCGAACTGGTCGTGGCCGACATGCCCGCGACCCTCGCCTTCTATCGCCAGCTTGGGCTGGACATTCCGGCCGACGTCGATACGCAGCCGCACGTCGATGTCGACCTCGGGGGCGGCATGCGCCTCGCGTTCGACACCGAGGACACCGTCCGCTCATTCGACCCGGGCTGGACGCGCCCGGCGGGAGGTGGGCACCGGGTCGCGTTGGCGTTCGCCTGCGCCGCCCCCGAGGAGGTCGACAAGGCGTGGACCGAGCTCACCGGCGCGGGCTACGAAGGTCACCTGCCGCCATGGGACGCGTTCTGGGGAATGCGCTACGCCGTCGTGCACGACCCCGATGGAACCCCCGTCGACCTCTTCGCTCCCCTACCGCAGGCGTAGCGGCGCCTTACGCCCCGAGGCCGCCGAGAACCGCCAGCTCCTGACTGGTGAATTCACCGGTCAGCATCGGCATCGCCTTGCCGATGGCCGCCCTGGTCTCCGGCAGTTGCAGCGACGCGTCATGGTGCTCCTTGCTCTGCCAGATCTCGAACACCCAGATCGTGTCCTCATCTGTTGTCGAGGCGCTGACCACGTAGGCGCTGCAGCCCGCAGCGCGCAGACCGTCCGCACCGTGGAGGAGCAGTGCGACCACCTCCTCGCGCTGGCCGGGCTTGGCCTTGAGCGAACCCATGTAGCCGTAGGGCATCGCTTCTCCTCCGTGTCGGGCGACGACGCTCAGCGAGGCGGCTTCACCACCAGCCGCACCGTGATCGGCGCCACCGGGTGCGGCGTCCGCTCAGCGACTCGCAGGCTAGCGAGGTACGTGCCTGGCTGCGTCACGCGGGAGGCGTCGAGCGTCACCCGGACGATCTGGCTGTGCCCCGGCGGCACCGTGCGGCTCGGACGGTCGACCGACAGCCAGCCGACATGAGCGGGCAGCGCGCAGTCGCCGAATCCGGGTAGCTGCTCGACGAAGGGGTAGATGAAGCGCTCCCCGTCGGTCCCGCCCACGGTGAAGAAGCCGCAAGCGGCAGAGGTCTTGAACAGCGCGTACTGCCGGTTCGGCAGGGTGCGCCACCGGTTCGCCGCCGGGTCGTAGGCGTAGCTCTCATTCGTCTTCATCGAGCCGTGGTTGACGACGCCGCCGGACACCACGAGTTCGTCGCCGACCACCGCGGAGCCGCCGCCCCACATGTCCTGCGGCATGTCGGCGACCCGGTGCCACGAGTTCGTGGCCGGCGTGTACGCCCAGGTCGCGAGCCCGTCGGCTTCCGGGCCGATACCGCCCGCGCAGTAGAGCGTGCTTCCGATGCCGCCGCAGGATGACCGGGCGACGGCATAGGGGAAGTCGGCGAGTCTGGTCCACTGGTCAGACGCCGGGTCGTAGCGCAGCACGTCGGTACGCCCGCAGGTGTCCAGGCAGCCACCGACGACGTAGAGCTTGCCGTCAAGCACCGCACTGCCGGCACCCGCCGACGGCGCCGGGTTGGGTGCGCCTGCTGACCACGTGTCGGTGTCGGCGTCGTAGATCGACGTGGCCGCGACCGGTGCGCTGTCCGTGCCGCCAATGCCGCCAATGCCGCCGGTGACGACGAACCGGCCACCGCCGACGTACGCGCCCGTGGCAGCTTCCCGGGCTATCGGCGCATCGGCGATCTGCGTCCAGACCTGGGTCGCCGGGTCGTACCGGTACGACGCCGGGTTGGTTCCTCCGCCGGTGAACGAGTAGAGCCGGCCGCCGTACACGCCCACAACCGGGTCCTCGACGGCGAGCGGATAGTTCGGCAGGTCGGTCCACTCGCCGCCGACCGGATGACTCATCGGAACGGTCGTGGTCTCGGTCTCGGTGCCGGGTAGCGGGTTCGCGTGGACCGGGATGTGCAGCACCGGCACATCTGTCGCCGTAGCTGCGGCGGCCTTCGCCGCGACGTCGCCGCCGGCCTCGCGCTCGCCCAGCTCGTACGTCGCCGGCTGGTCGCCCGTGTTCGCCAGGTCGATCTCGACGGTGGACTTCCGGCCGAGCTCGACGGTCGCCGTGATGCTGCGTGGCGCGGTCAGCCGTCCGGATTCGAGCGCGAAGTCGTGCCGGGTCGCCGCATCGCTGCGCACCTGGATCTTCTCGGTGCGGTCGCTGTAATCGACCAGCGCGGCCGTGTAGCGGCTCGCGCCGGACCCGGCCGATGCGAACAGCCAGTAGAGGCCGTCGCCGAGCCGCGTGTCGTCGGGGGTCGCGGCACTCGTCGACGGAACGGCACCCTCGGTGCCGACTGCCACGCCGGCCAGGCCCTTGCCGGTCACGCTGCTGGTGGTGCGGCCGAGCAGCAACCCACCAGGGGCCTTTTCGCAGCCGGACGAGCCCACGTACACGTCGTCGACCTGCCACCACCAGCCGTAGCTGCGCGGCCCGTAGTGGAATCGCACCTGCACCGACGGCTGATTGGCCGCCGTCGGCAAAGGCACCCGAACCTTCGTCGGCCCGCGGACGTCGGCGCTGGGGCGCCAGACGTTCGTCCACGTCGAGCCGCCGTCGAGCGACAGGTCGACATCGGCCCGGTCGTGGAAGTAGTCCTTGAAGTCGGTGCGGAATTCGAGCACCGGATCGGCCACTGCGCGCAGGTTGGTCGGCGGCGAAGCCAGCGAGGCGTCCTGCTGGCCGTGGACGCCGTACTTGTAGCTGTCCAGCACGGCGAACCGGCCGGTGCCGCCGGTCAGGTTGCCGTGCCCGCCATCGTCGGCGAAACGCCACACCTGCCCGGTGCTGCCGTTGTCGACGACCGCCCATCCGGCGGGCGTCGCGCCGGAATCGAAGCTCTGGTGCAGGCCGGCCGCGCCGCGGCGGTACCCGGGCGCGCTGCAACTGGCCGCGTCCGCCGTGAGCATGTAGTCGCGCGTCACCGGCGCGTCGACCTCGACCTGCTGCGTCTGTCCGACGTAGCCCGGGTACTGCGACTCGACGTCCACGGCGTACGAACTGCCCTCGGGTAGCTGTACCGAATACCGGCCGGTGACGGGGTCGGTGTACGTGCTCACCGGAGTGTCTTCGACGACGACCTTCGCGTACAGCGGCCAGCCGTGACCGGAGCCGTCGCGAACCTGTCCGCTCATCACCACACGCCGTGCCTCCGACAACGCGACGTCGCGGGTCGCTGCCTGCCCGCCCGTCACGACGACGCTGAGATGGGCCGTGCGATAGCCGAAGATCGACACCGCGACGTCGTAGCCGCCCTGTGTGAGGCTGATCGAGTACGTGCCGTCCGGCCGGCTCGTCGCGTTGCGCGCCGACGGCCCGGTGAACGCGAGTACCGCGCCGGCGATCGCCTTGCCGGTCGCCACGTCGGTCACCGTGCCGGACAGCCTCCCCACGTCGCCGGTGGGCACGGCGCTCACCGCCGCGAGTGCGTCGAGTTCGCCCTCGCCGTACACGTTGTTGTCGTCCGGGGTGCCGCCGCACTGTGCATCGGCGTGGTCGCGGGCGGTGTCGTCCAGCAGTTGCCGCGTGCCCTCGATGTCACCGACGAGTGCCGGGGATCGCGACCACATCAGCGCGACAGTTCCGGCGACGTGCGGCGTGGCCATCGACGTCCCGTCGTACGCGGCGTAGCGCCCGCCCGGGACGCTCGAGCGAACGTTCGTGCCCGGTGCTGAGATGTCCGGCTTGGTTTGCCCCGAGGCCGCGGCTCCCCGGCTCGATCTCGGCGAGATCGTTCCGCCGGCCGCGTAGTTTCCCACCGCGTAGGACTCGTCGTAGTCGCCGGGCGATCCGGCGGTTCCGCAGGCCGGGCCGTCGTTGCCCGCCGCGAAGGCGGGAAACATCCCCGACGCCACCCAGGCGTGGACGAAGTCCCGGTACCAGTCGTCGCCGCCCGCGCTGCCCCAGGAGTTGTTCACGATGTTGGGTCGCTTCGCGGGATCCGGATTCGCGCCGGCGAGGTCGGTCGGCGCCAGGACCCACTGCGCGGACGAGGTCAGTGCGAACTCGCTGCAGCCACCGGACTCGCATCCCTTGGCGGCGATCCACTTCGCTCCGGGTGCGACGCCGATGTGGTTGCCGTCGCCGCCGTCGCCGACCATCGTCCCCATCGTGTGGGTGCCGTGGCTGTTGTTGTCGCACGGCGCCAACGACGGGCTGCCACAGACCGAGGACGGATCCCACCAGTTGTAGTTGTGATCGAAGCTGCCATCGCCGCGGTTGCCGCGGTACGCGGCGACGAGAGCCGGGTGATCGAACTGGACCCCCGAGTCGATATTCGCCACCACGATGCCCTCGCCACGGTCGCCGAATGTCTGCCACACCTGGTCGGCCTTGATGTCGGCAATGCCCCACTCGACGCCGCCGGCCGCCGTCGCAAGTGCCTTGCCCGCAACGGGTTTCTGCAAGGGGACCGTCTGTGCCGTGCGCACCGACTTCACGTGCGCGTCCGCAGCCGCAGCCATGGCCAGCGGGGCCGTGCCGTCCGCGACGTAGATGGTGTTGTCGATCCAGAACGACTGGTAGTGCACGCCCTGCCTCGTCAACTGGTCGGCGACCGCAGCCTGACTGCGCTTAGCCGTGGATTGCAGGGCGTCGACCACTGCCCGGCCGCGCTGGTTCCAGTCCTTGATCCGGCTCGCCGCCGAGAGGTCCGCCGTATCGGTGAACTCGATGACGGTGGCGGCCCGGCCACCACCGCCGAGGTCTGCCAGCAACGCCGGTTCGACCTTGCGCGCCGCGCCTTCGACGGGCGGCTGCGACCCGGCGGTCACCGGGTTCACGATGCCGAGCGTTACGGCAGCGATGGCCAGCGCGGTGAGGCCGCGGCGGATTCCGGAAGTCGGCACAGGCACAAGGCCCCCCGCAGATCACGAGCACATCACCGTGATGCGCCCGTGCGACGTTGTCAGCCGCGCCGATGGCCGTCCACAGTTTCTGGTGGCGCAAATCCGAAATGGCAGACTTTGGCCATCTGCCTAGCCGTCGCGCAGTTACGGCCGACCGATCCGATGGGCGAGCCAACTGAGCGAGCCACGCGCCAGCGTCAGCTTGGCATCCAGTATCGGCCGGTATTCGGCAGTACCCGGGCCGAGCGCACCGACCATGCAGAACCCTGCGTGCGCCGCGAGAATCATGTCGAGCGTGCCCGGGTCGACGCCGTCCGTCAGAGGATGCGACCGGGCCAATGGGCTGGGGTCGGCTCCCCTGATAGCAACGGTCGACAGAAGGAGGACGAGATCGACCAGCGGGTTGCCCAGACGCGCGTGCGGCCAGTCCACGAAATAGACGCGCTCGCGCCCCAGCAACACGTTGTGCGGGTAGAGATCGAAGTGCACGAGGCTGTTGCCACGCGCAGCCGCGAGCCCGTCACGTTCGAGTTCGACGAGCAGTTCGAGATGATCAGCCGCCCAAGGTTCGACCGCGCACAGACGGCGCAGCGCCTCGTCTTTGCCGGCGACTTCGGCCCAGCCGCCCAGCCGAGGGTGATCAGTACCGACCGCGACCGGCGACGGCGTCGTCGCGCGCGCGAGGTCCGTGAGCGCCGCCAGTACGCGAGACAGTTGCGCATCGCGCCACGGCTGCACCGGCTCGTGCCCGTAGATGTCGTCGAATACCAGACCGATCCACTCACCGTCGTCGAATGAATCCCACAGTCGCGGGGCCGGAACGCCGCGCGGCAGCGCGGCCGCGATCCGGGCCTCGTTGCGGTGAAAGTCGGCCTCTGCGGGCCAGTCGCTGCTGATCACCTTGGCGAACACCCGACCACCGCCCGCAAGCGTCAACCGCGAGGCCAGGCCCGGCGAAAACCCACCAGGCTGATTCTCGCCGGCGACCACCCGATCGCCCGCGATTCGCTCGACCTGTCGGCGAACAGCGTCCGGCAACTGATGCCACAGCAGCCTGTTCTTACTCGCCGCCATCGCGAGCCACTCCATCCTTAGTCGCCGCCGGGGCAGGTCCCGTCTGCTCGGTCTCGTCACCGCGCCAGTCGGAGTTGAATCCGCCCAAGTGCGGGTGGTACATGTCCTCGCTGGCATGCTGGGTGAACTCGACTTTGACCCAGAGCGGGTCCAGATCGAACATCTCCACGCACACGTCGATCAGGGACTGCGCCAGCTTGGCTCTGGTCTCGACGGGACGGCCTTCTCGGATGTCACACATGATGAGCGAGGAGGGGGTTGGCGGGCCGGACGCTCGACACCGCCACACACTCCCCTCCCCGAGGTCGTGCACAGAGATCGTGAGAATGTCCATGCCCACCTGCATGATCTGCGCGTAGATGGAGCCGACTCGCTGGGCCAGGGCCTGCTTGGTCGGTGGGGTCACAGTCAGCGGCAGGTCGATCTGGATTGATGGCACGGGGTTCCTATCTTCTGCTTGGAGCGGCGTGATCGGGTCGATCTCAACGTGGGGCAGACGGTTGCAGGCGTGCGTCCTGAATTGCCTGGGCTGCCGCGAACATCAGGTGCTCGTTGCCGGGAGCAGTGACTAGCTGGAGCGATGCGGGCAGTCCCTCGATTTCGCCTGCGGGCACACTCATGGCCGGTACGCCTGCCATGTTCCATGGATAGGTCAGGGAGAGAAGGGCCGTGCGTACCTCAAGGTTGGTGTCGGCCACCATGACACTGCGGGCGTCCACGGGCGGGGCCACGATCGGTACGGACGGCATAGCGAGAACGTCGTGGACAGACAGTAGCTCGTTGACGGTCATGCGCAGGTCGTTGCGGGCCTCGTTGGCTTGGGCGTAGAGCGTGGTCGATATCTCCTGGCCGTGGTTGAGTCGCGCGAGGACTTCTGGGTCGATCAGATCTCGGTCTCGTTCGAGGTGGTGTTGGTGTACGCGAAATGCCTCGCTGCCTTGGAGGGTGGAGAAGACGTCGAACAGGCTTTGCTCGCACTGTCGTCCCGGGAAGCCCTGCACCGTGGCCAGGGTGAACCCGGCCTGGCCGACGAGGTCCCGGGTGAGTACTTCGATGCGTGGATCTGTCGCTGCGATGTCGTTCGGTGGGATCCATCCAACGCTGAGTTGAGCGGGATTGTCGAGCAGGATCCCGGTCGGCCGATCGCTGAGTGCGTCGTAGCCAATGTGGGCGTCCATGATGGTAACAGCGAAGACGCCCACGTGGTCGAGCGTGGGCGCCAGGGGGTACACGCCTTTGCTGGGCAGGGCGTCGTAGGCCGGCTTGAGTCCGACGGCGCCACACAGGGCGGCTGGCACACGCACGGATCCAGCTGTGTCTGTTCCTAGCGCGAGCGGCACGATGCCCGATGCCACGGCGACCGCGCTTCCGCCGCTGCTACCGCCTGACATGCGGCTGGGATCTCGCGGGTTGCGGGAGGGGCCATGGACCGAGCGGTCACCGGTGGCGCCGTAGGCGAATTCGTGCAGCGTGGTCTTTCCGACGATGACTGCGCCGCAGTGCCGCAATCGCTTCACGATGTCGGCGTCGTCGGTCGCGGTGGAGCCGAAGGATGTCGCCGATCCACAGGTGGTGGGTAATCCGGCCATGTCGATGAGATCCTTGACCGCGACAGGAATGCCATGCAGGGGACCTCGATCGACGCCGGCAGCCAACTCTTCGTCAGCCGTTTGCGCCGCTGTGCGGGCGCCTTCCTCGTCGATGAGGACGAATGCATTCAAGGTCGGGTTGAGCTCGTGGGCACGCCGCAACGATTGCTCGACCAGTTCGGTTGCCGACGTTTCGCGAGTGCGTAGGGCTTGAGCGAGTTCGACGATTGTGGGTCCGGGCCAGAGTGCCGGGGTCATGGGGCCAATCCGGGTATGAGTTTGAGTAGCGGAACGATGAGAGCCGTGCAGATAGTCATCGAAGCCACGTTGCCGATGACGGGATGGACGGTGGCAGGCAGCCGAGTTGAGATGGCCGCGGCGACAGGGGGAGCAATGAGCGCGCCGGCTAACGCACCGGCCGCGATGGACTGCGCTGTTCCGCCGAAGGTCAGCACACAGGCCGGGGCGACGGAGACTACCGGCACGAACGTCGGGTAGAAGCCGTGGGCCTTCCAACGCCGTCGCCAGAGGATCACCCCGGCAACGGCAGTGACCGCTTGGCTGGTAAGCACGGCTGGGAGTAGGCCTGATCCGTAGGCAGGGGTCGACGGGCTGACCAGGTATGTGACGACGGCTCCGAGGATCAGCGCCGCGCTCGCCCACTCGTTGCCGAAGAACTGGGCTTCGCTGAAGTCCGCCAGAGCAGGGCGCGCGATCCACATCAGTGAGGAGGCGGGCCCGATGGTCGCCGTGGGGTTTGAGCGGTCGTACCTGTCGGTGCGCCACGCGCCGGGTGCCGGCATCCACGGGAGCCGTCGACACAGCCAGAAGGCTGCGACGGCTCCGACCCACATTCCGGTGGTGGCTCCGACGACCAGTGGGAGTTCCAACGGCTTGCAGACGTAGTCCACCGCAAGGATGGAAGCCGGCGGAGCCAGGAGCGCCCCCGAGATCACGCCCGTCAGGCTGACGCCCCATCCGGGACCGTAGAGGACGACCATGGCTGGCGCGACCGAAACGAGCGGCACGAACAGTGGCTGCCAGAGGCCCGGCCGCAGCGTCCATCCCCAAACAAGATTGCTCAGCAGCAGGCTGGCCAGCCCGCTCGTGACTACCCATGGCCAGATCCCTGAGCCACAGGCCTGGACGAATCCCTTGTAGTGCCACGACCGCCGATGTGCGAGATGCGCGAAGAGGCCACCCAGGAGCATGCAGGCGCTGGCCGGGGCAGCCGCGTAGAACTGCGGCTCGCTGATCGATGAGATCAGCCAGGAAGCCAGGTGGCCCACGTCGCTGTAGTCGCCGCTCCACGGCTGCCCCACGACATCCGAGGTGCTCGCGGCCAGGACCCAGGCGACCGATGTAACCAGAAGAGCGCAACCCAGAAGGCCCACGGTGCGCCCGATCCGACGCGTGCGCGGGAGGTTCCATGCGCCTTGGACTGTCACCATGGCGTCACCTCGGCAGCGGAGCGCTGCCCTTGTAGCCGAGCATCTGGTCGTACAGGTCGGTGCGACGGTCACGATGAAGGTCGTTGAGTTGGTTCCAGATCGAAGCGGTCCGCGACGAGGTGAGATCGACGTCCGCGTAGATGATTGTGTCCTCATCCGGCCCGGCGATCCGGTCGATCGGCCAGCCGTTCGTGCCCGCGATGAGTGAGTTCCCCATGAACCCCGCGCCACGCTCTTGGCCGATTCGGTCCGCGGTGGCGATAAAGACGTTGTTCGCGTGCGCAGCCGTGATCGTCAGGTACGCGGCCATACAGACACCGCTGTCGTCGTAGAGGGGTGGAGGCGTCCATACCCAGCCCGTCGGGATGCAGATGATGTCCGCGCCCATCTGTGCGACGATCCGCGCCGTCTCCGGGAACCAGATGTCCCAGCAGACAAGGAGCCCGATGCGCCCGATGCGCGTTTCAAACACCGAGAAGCCTTCGTCGCCAGGGGTAAACCAGAGTTTCTCGGTGTTCCACAGATGCGTCTTGCGGTACCGACCGATGTACCCCCCAGGACCGACAAGGACCGCAGTGTCGTAGAGCTTCTCGCCAGCCTGCTCTACGACGCATCCGACGATGTACACGTCACGGTCGGCCGCGATTCGTGCGAATGACTCCACAGTGCGGCCGTCCGGAACGGGCTCAGCATGCGCGAAGGCCTCATCGCGGGTCTCGAACACGTATCCGGTGGTGGCCAGCTCGGGCAGGACGATGAGGCCGGCGCCGGCGTCTGCGGCCACGGCCAGTCGCTCCTCTACGGCCGCGGCGTTGGACTTGAGGTTCTCGACTCCGACTCGCGGTTCGAACTGCACAACCGCGACCCGCGCCGCGCTGACTCGCGTCTCGATGGAGACCTCTGATGGTGCCGTCATGACACTCCTCCTTCGGCTGCCGTTCTCCCGACATCGGTTTCAAGTTGAAACCAGTTCGGCGGACCGTAGCAAGGATGGTTTAAACTTGCAACCGATCGCTCGGGAAGAATTCCGAGTGGGCTGATCCAGGGACTGCAGGGGGCCGAACGTGCCGCGCCGCGTGACTCATGACCGGGCAGAGTGCCCGGTGGCTAGGGCGGTCGATGTCATCGGGGACCGCTGGTCCCTACTGATCATCCGAGATGCCTTCGACGGCATCAGCAGGTTCGGGGAATTTCAGCGCAACCTCGGGCTGGCCAAGAACATCCTCGCGTCTCGGCTGCGCGAACTGGTGTCGAGAGGCATCCTCAAGGCCGTTCCTGCATCAGACGGCACCACGTACCACGAGTACGCGCTCACCGAGAAGGGACGCGACCTGTTCGCCATCATCGTCGGACTCCGGCAGTGGGGCGAGGACTACCTCTTCGAGCAAGAGGAGCCGCACTCTGTGCTGCTCGATACGAGGCACGAACGACCAGTACACAGGCTCGAGGTCAGGGACGCGGCGGGCCGTACGTTGACTTCGTCGGATGCCTTCGTGCGGAAGGTCTCCGCGCCCAACTGATCCAGCGACGACAGAGTCGTGAACCAGCCACTCCGCCGCCCGCTCGATACCGACTCAGCGCTCGAGCGTCGTTCGTCACGACAGCGGACTCTCAAGCCGGCACCGGCACGCGGTCGAAATTGTCGGCGACGGTGTCGCCGGTCGCGACGATCTCGGCATCGACGATGTTGTGCACGATGTGGTTGGCGCCGGGTGTCTCGTCGTAGATCGCCACGACACCGTCGGCCGTTGCGCTCGCCCGGTTCAACGTGTTGCCGGTGATCAGGACGTTCTGCGCGTTCTTCAGGTGTATGGCGCCCAGCGCGGGATAACCGTTGACGATGTTTCCACCGATGGTGACCTGGTCCACCGGGATCTGCGGACTGGCGCCGACCACTGCGATGGCCGCTTGCCCGTCGTTGCCCGCGTAGTGGTTGATGTAGTTGTCCTGGAACATGATCTGGCCGAGACCGCCGCGCGGCGTCACCGTTTCGATGAGCAGCGCCGACTCGGTGCCTGTCGGGCCGAGGTAGTTGCCCGACAGGCTCCCGCGGTAGCAGTCGACCATGTGCACGCATTGCTGAGACGCGCCGTCGAGCATGTTGCCGACGATCTGCACCGACTCCCAGTTCTCGAAGAACAGCGCCTTCTCGAAGCCGGACATGGAATTACCGATCACCACGCACCCGGCGTTGTAAACGCGCACGGCTCCTCTGATGCCATGAATCCCGTACTGCATATGGTAAAAGACGTTCTGCACGATCGTCGTGTTGTCGGAATCATTGATGGCGATCCCGGTGCTGTGCCCCGAGCCGAGGAACTGGCACTGCGTGACGACGAGCGAGCGCTGGTTCAGGCTCGACAATCCGGTGGCTGAACCCTTGACGTAGAACCGGCATCCGGCCACTCGCGTGTTCTGAAACGGCGAGCGCACGCCGTCCTCGCTGATGAACAGCGCTGCCCCGGAACCGCCGTACTGGAAGGTGAGTCCGGACAGTTCGATCGGCGGACCGGGGTACGGCTCCTCCGTCGACGCCTGCGTGATCGTGAGACCGGACGGCAGGGCCCCTTCGAAGTTCAGAATGCTGCTGGCCTCGCCGCCAAGTCCGACGATGTGGATCGGCGCAACGGCGGCCAACGGCTGGGTGATCCGGTACGTGCCGGGTGGCATGACCACCAGATGCGTACCGCCGCTGCCGGCAAGATCGAGTGCTCGCTGGACGGCCACGGAGTCGTCCGCCTGACCGTCACCTTTGGCGCCCATCCGGCGGACGTCGACGCCGTAGCCGGGCGGTGGCAGTGGGGCGGCCTGGGCTACTCCCGGTGCGACGACCGAGCCGAGCACGGCCGCCGAGAAGGCCCCGATTCCGCCGAGCGCAGTCCGGCGACTGTACGACCCAACACGATCGTCCACGACGCACCCTCTGATCATCAAGCCGATGAGCGAGCGATCGGGCAAACGTTTTCCCGATGCTTCTCCAACATGCTGACCGGTCCGTTGAGGCATGTCAATACGCCAGGATTGATCGCTTCGCGAAGGTCGAACTCGGCGGCGACCTTGAGCGCCGAGCCGTCCGGCATGCTCTGTCTCGTCGAAACAGACGCGTGCTACGCCGTCACCGAACATGAAGCGGCCCGTTCGGGCAAACTCGCCGGGAAATCGGTTGTTCCGGGCGAGCGCCGGGTGGTCCTCTTGGGCCGACATTCCACAACCGCGAGGAGTCCTGTTGACCGCTGCCTCCCACACGCCGTCCGGCATCGCCTACGACCGAGCGGGCCCCCGCGGCGACCTGCCCGTCGTCCTGATCCATGCCGGCGTCGCCGATCGCCGCATGTGGGAACCCGTCTGGCCGGCCCTCACTGCCCAGCGCGATGTCGTCCGGCTGGATCTTCGTGGATTCGGCGAGTCCACGGCGCGTCCACGCGGTGACCTCTCCCCCGTCGATGACGTGCTCGACACGTTGACCGAACTCGGCATCGACCGCACCCATCTGGTTGGCGCCTCGTTCGGTGCCGGCGTGGCCGTCGAGGTCGCGCTGACCCGGCCCGACCGCGTGTCCTCCGTGCTGCTCAGCGCCCCTGGTGGATCGCTCATCGCTGAGGTCACACCGCATCTGAGTGCGTTCATCGAAGCGGAGAGGTCCGCTCTTGCTGGTGATGACCTGGACGGCGCCGTGGAGGCGAACCTCGCCTGGTGGGTCGACGGTCCGCAGCGACCCGCGGGCCTCGTCGATCCGGCGGTGCGCGACCTCGTCCGACAGATGCAACGGCGGGCGTTCGAGGTGACGGCTGATTGGGACGATGTCGAGGAGAGCGAACTTGACCCACCCACGCTCGACCGACTTGCTGATGTCCGGGTGCCCACCCTGGTGCTGCTCGGTGCGCTCGATCTCGACGCGATCCACGACGCGGCACGACGCGTAGCCGACGGGATCCCCGGAGCACGACGCGTCGACTGGCCAGACACCGCGCACCTACCGGCGATGGAACGCCCGGACGATTTCCTCGCGCTGATTCAGGACTGGTTGACATCATCGGCCGAACGCCGGCAACCGCCGCTCGTAGAGTGAGCCAGCCGCTCCACATGGTCTGCCGCCGGATGCGCCAGCAGGGTCTGCCAAGACCTTGGTGTAACTGATCTTTGGGGGTTACTGGCGACCGGCGGATATCCGGCCGTCGAAGGTGATCTCGAAGGCGTTCAACGCGGCCTTCCAGCGGTTGGACCAGCGTTTCTGGCCGGCGGCTTTGGGTCGAGGCTCATCAGGGCGAGGTAAACGCATTTGAGGGCTGTTCGGTGCGGAAGTGGCCGCGGGCGTTGACGGCGCGCCGGATGCGGGCGTTGATCGACTCAATCGCGTTGGTACCCGGTATGAAATGACGCGGAGGCCCGCGTGTTGTTCTGCTGGCTCGGCGTCTGGCGTTGGGCATACGGTGCGACCGTCCGGAACAGGGGCCTTCGGGGAACACGTATGGGCAGGCCGATCTTGCACGCTGGGCTGCGAGCCCGTGTTAGTAGTTGGCCGCCCCTGCGACTTGTCCGGCTGCGCTGCGAGCGCGTATCCGTAGGTGTCGTTCCGTCCCAGCGGTTCCCCATCCGTCGATCGACGAGGGGAGCACGGGATGGTCCGCTATATCGGCATGGACGTGCACCGGGGTTCGCGCAGCTCGCGGTGCTCGAGGATGGTCTGGTCCGGGACGAAGGCCGGATCGGTGTCACGCCGGAGGCGCTCAGGGCGTGGGCCGACGGTCTGCGCGGCGACGATCAGGTGGCGCTGGAAGCGACCGGGAACAGTGACGCGATCGCGAACCTGCTGACGCCACTGGTGGGGCGGGTGGTGGTGTCGAACCCATCGAAGACCCGGGCCATCGCCGAGGCGAAGGTCAAGACGGACAAGGTCGATGCACGCATCCTCGCGCAGCTGCTGGCCGCGGACTTCCTGCCACCGGTCTGACTGCCCGATGAACGCACCCGGGCGCTGCGCCGGCAGGTGACCCGACGCGCTCACCTGGTCCGGCAACGCACCAGGATCAAGAACCAGGTGCACGCGATCCTGGCCCGCAACCTCGCCGCGACCCCGCCGGTGTCGGACCTGTTCGGCAAGACTGGGCGGCACTGGCTTTCCAAGCAAGAGCTTCCCGTCGACGAGCGCGCGACGGTGGCCGCGCTGCTGCGCCAGCTCGACTTCCACGGCCACGAGCTTGCCATCGTCGACAAGGAGTTGGCCGTTGAAGCACTCGCCGATCCAGCAGTGGCGCGGTTGATGACGATCCCCGGCGTCGACGCGATCGCCGGGATCTCGATCGTGGCTGCGGTCGGTGACTTCACCCGCTTCGACGATCCGAACAAGCTGGTCGCCTATGTCGGGCTCAACCCGCGGGTGCGCCAGTCGGGCAACTCCGCGCCAGTGCATGGCCGGATCAGCAAGGCCGGCCGCGCGCACGTGCGCGGCGTACTGGTCGAAGCTGCGTGGTCAGCTTCGCGGGCGCCCGGGCCGCTGCGTGCCTTCTACCAGCGTGTCAAGGCTCGACGCGGATTCCAGAAGGCCGTCGTCGCCACCGCCCGCAAGATGACCGTGCTCGCATGGCACCTGGTCACCAAAGACCAGGACTATGCCTTCACCCGACCCGGCCTGGTCACCCACAAGCGCCGCAAACTCGAACTCGCCGCCGGTGCACCGTCACGCCGCGGGAACTTCCGCCTGCCCGGTGCGGCCTATAACGACAAGCAACGCCGCAACGAGGAGAAGCTCGCAGTCGAGCAGGCCGAGCACGCCTACGAAGTTCTCGTCGCCCACTGGCAACCGAAGCGGCCAACACCGGCGTGACGATCAGGACCGCGCCCAGCCATAGTGGCTAGTCAGGGTGGCGGAGGGCGCAGCCGCCAGCAAAAGGGGACGCGACTCTCAAGCCGTGAGGCTTAGCAGCGCGGCAGCACTTCAAGTCCCTGTGTTCTGCTCTTCGCTCGGCGGTCGACCGCGCCCACCGCAGCCCGACGTTACCGCGGTCCTCGCCGCGGTCAAGGTCGTTCGTCCAGCCGGGCGCTCCACCTTGACCGCGACTGCGCGCCGCCGGTCTCAAGCAGCTGCGGCGGGCCGAAACGATGGCGCAGAACGACCGTGAGCGGCGGCGCCGCTGTTGACAATTTCATCCGTCGTGCAGACCGCGGTCCTTATCTCCTTGTCGAAGCGTATGAACGGCACGAATTCCGCCCAGGCGTTCTCCCAGAGCTTGATGATCGCCGGGTAGCGCTTCTCCCACTTCTCGGCGAAGGCCAGAAACGCCTCGAGCGCGGCCTGCTTCGACGGGGCGGTGCAGACCGGCTTGAGGTCCTTGGCGATCGCCGACCAGTCCCGCTTGACGCGTAGCAAAAAACGAGTTGCGCAGCAGGTGCACAACGCACGTCTGGGTCATCGCCTGGGGCCAGACCTCACCGATCGCTTGGGGCAGGCCCTTGAGCCCGTCGCAGACCACCATGCACGCGTCGGCGACGCCGCGGTTTTTGATCTCGGCCAGCACCCGCAGCCAGTACTTGACGCCCTCACCGGTCAGCCGCGCGACTGGTTCGGTGCCCAGCGAGCTGGCGGTGTGCGGCGAGGTGGTGTCGCGGTAGTCCAGCCAGGCCAGCGGGACCGTGCGGTCGGGTCGCCGTGGGGGTGTCCGGCGAGCGTGATGCGCTATAGACTCCCATCTGAATTGACCCCAATGATTGGATTCGAGCTATTGTTGATCGACACGCTGGCGTAAGCCTGCGAGTCGACTGCGCAGGCGACTCTGACGTTCGCTACGTCTCAGGCTCCCCGCTCGGACTTTCGCCCCGCGCGCAGGGCAGATTCGACGCGGTAGGGCACGGGCAGGTCGACTTGGATGAACTCGGCTAGATGTGACTGCTGTCGCGCCGAACTGCTCCTCTGCACCTGCACAGGTCGTCGCATTCAGTCCGGCTTTTGCCATATTCGTGCGGCAAGATCGACACTCACCGAGAGGGAAAGATGACCGTTCACGTCAGCCGAAGGACTCTGCTCGCCCTGGGCGGTACGGCCGCCGCCGCGACCGCGATAACAGCGAGTGGAATTGGTGGTGGTCCCGCCGGTGCTCTCGACTTGGACGCTGCGCTGGCTCGTGTGCGCCGCGCGTACGTCAACCAGTCGCTGCGGACAGGCGGAATCTGGAACGCCTTCATCAGCGTCGCGGGCAAGCCGGTGCAGGACTATCCGGATGACCTCGTCGAGGCGTACAGCGTCAACAAGCTCGCTGTTGCCACGGCGGTCATGGACAAGATCGACCGCGGCCGGCTCACGTTGGACACGCATGTCGATGTCACCGCCGACATCATCAGCGCTGACGGCGATGGCATCTTCCAGCTCGACGGCGTCTACCCCAGTTCGGTGACCATCGGCCACGTGCTCGCCGCGCTACTCACGATCTCCGACGACACGGCCGCCCGATTGTGCGGACTCGTCGTGCCGGCCAAGGAGATCAACGACACCATGGTCGCCAAAGGCTTCCCGAACACGCAGGTGCAACCGGTGGCCAACCCGAACCGGTTCTTCCTCGGCCAGACGACCCCGCGTGAGACACACGACCTGCTCTCGGCGTTGGTGCACGGCACGTTGCTGTCAGCGCCGAGCTCGCGGCACCTGCTCACGCTGCTACGTTCGCCGATCGCGTTCACCGACGGCATCCGCCGCACAATGTCCGCGGACGAGCGGCTGCGCATAGCGACGAAGGCCGGGTGGTTCAACGACGGCCGTAACGAGGCCGGTGTCATCTTCGACACTGCCGGTCATCCGGTACTGATCTACTCAATGTTTGCGCATGGCCAGTCCGATGCTGGCAACTTCGGCGCGACCCACCCCGCAGTGCAGGCCCGAGCGATCATGGGCCGCGAATTCCTGGACGCGGTCGACACCCTGCCATCATCCGACGCCGGCCTGTCCCGGACCGGGGTGACACCCGCGCACCCGGCACCGGCCTACCGTCCAGCGAACGGCGGGTGACGATCCGGCCGGCTTCGGCATGATCGAGCTTGTCGCGTAGCTCCCGGTCGGCGGCTTGGGCGACTCGCCCATGATGCGTGATCGTGCGCGCTCAGCTCTGCCGATGGCTGTGCAGTTTGAGGATGGAGCAGATCGAGCCGCGTGCGGACGGACTGTCGTCCTGGCTGCAACAACCTCCGGCGTAGCAGGTTCATCTGCGCTGAGCTCGCAGCGCCAGGATCATCGAGCAGACGGCTCTGGCGTGCTCGCGCCCAAGCCTCTTGGTCACATTCCGCAATGAAGCTGGGACGCCTCAAGGCAGTTGCGCATGGCTGCGGCCGGACGGACTCCGACTCCGATGGCCGCCGGCAATTCCCCCGGGAAACTCACGTCGATCGTGCCATCCAGCGGCCGGAAAGCCGTGAATCCCGACGACGAACCTTCAGTCCCGCTGAACTCACAGCAGAGCCAGGACTCGAAGCTGACGCCATCCGCAAAGTAGGCCGATTCAGTGAGTCGCCGGGTGTTCGATGTCGCGCTCGGCGAGGTTGCGGTAGATGTTGGCGCGGCTGACGCTGAACGCGGCGGCGACCTGGTCGACGGGTTGGCCGGCGTCCAGCGCGGCGCGTGCTGCGGTGAGTTGCGTGCGGTGCAACAGGCAAACCCTTTCCCACTCGAGCGCGCCCGCGCAACCGCTCGACGCGCACGCGCCTACGCCGGCGACTACGCCGCCCGGCGCGCGTGGCTGGCCGAGCGCGACCTCGACGTGCTCGCCGCACGCCCGGCGCACGTCGACCTGTGGTCCGCCCACTGCAGACCGCCGGCGCAGAACATCCAAGGTCGGCTGCTACTTCCCCTATCCGATCAAGGTCTGGGTCAACCGGCACGAGTGGGCCAAACGACAGGCCACCCAGGCGGGGATCGAGTTCACCGCGCTGTCCAACGGTTTCGCCACGGCCAGCGACCCAGTCCCGCACGATCCGGTTCGACGCACCGCGGCGGGCCCGCGGGTTCGTCGAGGCGCTGGTCGCCGATAACCTCGACCTGGGCCGCCCGGGCAGCGTGGAACTCATCTTCACCGGCAAACGCCCCGGTGGCCGGGGCCGCCCGATCAAGCACGACCAGCCGTGCAAGACCAGCGTGATCACCCGCGACACCCAGGTCAGCGTGAACGCCTACTTCAAACACTCCGGCAATCAAGCAATACCTCGAAGACGACCAGCGCGCTACGCATCGAAACGGTTATCAACCCCACCGAAGACCTGGCTGGCAGCGCCGCCTGCCCATCCTCAGCGAACTGCAAGACCAGAGCCCGTGCCGCCAATGCCCGACTGCTCGATACTGAACGAGTCGACCACGGTTGTGCCTTGCGAGCCCAGTCTTCGAGCGGGTCTCGCTGCCATCGGACACTGCCGATGGCAGGAGAGCCCCAGCCCTACGCTTCGGCGACCCGCGGATCATGGCCCTGGTCGGCGCCCTCTGGCTCACCCTGAACGCCGGTCTCGGCTTCACCAACCGGAGGCTGCAGGCCCAGGTGAGCCGCCTGCTCGGTCAGGACTACGGCATCAACCAGATGAGCTATGACGGTTTGGGGGAGGTCCAGGCGGATTCGGTACGGACCGCCGGGGGCTTGCGTGGCGGCGCTCACTGGCCTGCGCGACGAACTCAAGCCGTGGAATCCCTGCCCCACGGCGCCTGCGCCATCAACTCGGAGAACCTATTTGCGCGCAAACTATAATGGATTTCACCGCTTCTCACTGGGAGACAGGATGGATAGGAACACCTCACGTCCTTGGCTTGGGCCGCGCGTCGGCTTTGGATTGCGGCCGCAGACTTGGCAGGGCTGGGCCATCGTCCTTGCAATCATCGCGATCGTGGTCGCCATCGGCCTGGTTGGCTCGCATTGAGCGCAGAGCGGGGGCCGGGCACTGCGGTTGTCGAGTTAACGGCGAGCACGGTTGTGCGCCGACGCTGCGGACGGGGTGCGGCATGAGGGTGCTGATCTTGGGGTCGGGTCGGTTGGGTGGCGTGTTGGGTCAGCGGCTGGTTGGGGCTCGGCACGAGGTGGTGTTTGCCTGGGGAGAGTCGGCGGCGTTGCGGGCGGGCGAGAAGTGTCCGGGAGCGCGGGCGGCGGGCTGTGCTGATGCGGTGCTTGATGCCGATGTCGTGGTGTTGGCGGTGCCGTTTGGTGCCGTGGCGGGTGTGTTGGCCGAGTGCGGTTCGTTGGACGGCACGTTGGTGTGGAGTTGTGTGAATGCGGTCAGCCCGGATGGTGGGGGGCTGGTTGTGGGCTTCGATGATTCGGCGGCGGAGACGGTGGCACGGTTGGTGCCGGAGGCGCGGGTGGTGGCGGCGCTGTTGCCGTGTGCTGATGTGATGGCTGACCCAGGACTGTTTGGTCGGGTGCGGCCCTCGAGTTGGGTGTGTGGCGAGTCGCGGGCGGATAGGGCCGTGGTGGCGGGGTTGTTGGAGTCGGTCGGGGTTGAGCCGATTGATGCCGGTGGGTTGGACGCGGCGCGGTTGGTCGAGCCCGCGATGATGTTGGTGCATCGGCAGGCGATCGGCGTGACTCCGCCGCGCCGGTTGGCGTTGAGGTTGGTCGAGCACGGTTGGGAGCAGCTGGATCAATCCTCGAGCATCCTCACCTGACGACATCGGATGGCACCCGAACACATCGGCACTTGCCCGGCCGGCACTGGACACGTTAAACGGCAATGGCGAGTCTGGAGACCGCCGACCGCACCGTCACGGCACGAGATAGTCGCACCCTGCGAGATGCTCTTCGTGACGGGCTGGATTGATCCTTAGACGAGATAGATTGCCCCTGCCGCGCAAGGGCATTCTCGTTCTACGACCCGCCGATCAGCCCATCAACATGGTGCATCCGTGGTAGGTAGGTGCGCCACGCGGAGTTCGACGCCGGGCAGCGGCCCGCGGGAGGGCCAGCGAGGAGCCCGGGGTCGTGGACGTCGTCGCAGGGTGTTTCATCGCGTGAGCGATCCGGTTGGCTGCGGTGCTGCCTGCCGCGGGTCGTCACCGGAGGCGACTCGGCCGCGCTCGGCGCTGAACCACTGCGAGACCACGGGATCATCGAGCCGTCCGCCGTTGCGCACATGGCCCGTAAGCGCCTGCCAGAACCGTTTCGTAGCCGTGCGATCCGACAGCGACAGGGCGAGCGTGGTCTCTCGGTACTGCTGCTCGCCGACCCGGACCGTCTCCTTTATCAGTAGCAGGCACCGGCCGCCCTGTTGAGCCCGGTCGCAGTGCTGGCCCGGTCGTTTCACGCGCAGCCCGCCGACGCTATGGCTTGTCCCGCAGATCTTGGCCGGATCGCGGCCAAACGAGGAATTAGAGGCCACCCGAGAGTGTCCGGTGACAGCTGCTGAGCTATTGCTTAGCCCCAAGTACTCAGCAAACTCCATGGATTCAAGCATCGACATCATTCGATCCGCTTGAAGTGCTGACATTCCTGTGGTCGCGCGCGACATCGCCCGGCTCGAGCGCCTGCTCCGCGCCCACTGCGGATGGTGAGACTGCCCGCACAACGACCTCCGCAGCGCAGCGCCCGCGCTATGGTGCCACGACGCGATCGGTAGGAGTGCGCCTTGAGTCATGAGTTTCAGCGGGTGGGTGTGGTCGGGCTCGGCACGATGGGTGCCGGTATCGCTGAGGTGTTTGCGCGTAATGGCCGGTCGGTTGTCGCGGTGGAGATCGACGAGACGGCGATCGCGCGGGGCCGCGGGCATATTGAGCAGTCGACCGGACGCGCGGTGGCCCGGGGCAAGCTGGCGGCGTCCGAGCAGCAGGACTTGCTGGACCGTATCGAGTTCAGCTCCGATTTGAAGGCGTTGGCCGATGTCGATCTGGTGGTTGAGGCGGTGCCCGAGCATCTGGAGTTGAAGCGGGCGATCTTCAGCCAGCTTGATGGCATCTGCAAACCCGATGCCGTGCTGGCCACGAACACCTCCTCGTCGTCGGTGACCGAGATCGCGGTCTCGACGGGCCGGCCGGGCAAGGTCGTCGGCGTGCATTTCTTCAATCCGGCGCCGGTGATGAAGCTGGTCGAGATCGTGCGCACCGTCGTCACCGAGCAGGACGTCGTCGATGACATGGAGGCGTTCACGCAGAAGCTGGGCAAGGTCGACGTCACGATCGGTGACCGTGCGGGATTCATCGCCAATGCGTTGCTGTTCGGCTACCTCAACCACGCGGCTTCGCTGTATGAGTCGCACTACGCGAGCCGCGAGGACATCGACGCGGCGATGAAGCTCGGTTGCGGTCTGCCGATGGGCCCGCTCGCGCTGCTGGATCTGATCGGGCTGGACACCTCCTACGAGATCCTCGACACGATGTACAAGCAGAGCCGCGACCGCCTGCACGCGCCGACCCCGATCTTCAAGCAGATGATGACGGCGGGCCTGCTCGGGCGTAAGAGCGGCCGCGGCTTCTACCACTACGACGCGCCCGACTCGCCGAACGTGATCGCCGATGCCCAGACCCCGCCGCCGATCGAGGCGATCGAGGGCGCGCGCCCGGTGCAGCGCGTCGGCGTCGTCGGCTCGGGCACGATGGCCACCGGGATCGTCGAGGTCTTCGCCAAAGCCGGCTATGACGTGCTGTTCGTCGCGCGCAGCAAGCAGAAGGTCTCCAACGTCCACGACGCGATCACCCGCTCGTTGGAGAAGGCCGTGCAACGCGGCAAGCTCAGCGAACACGACCGCGACGCCGCGCTCGCCCGGATCAGCGGCACGGCCCGCCTGGACGACCTGTCCGGGGTGCAACTGGTCGTCGAGGCCGTCGTGGAGGATCTCACCGTCAAGCAGGCCCTGTTCTCAAACCTCGACGATATCTGCGCACCGCACACAGTGCTCGCCACCACCACCTCGAGCCTGCCGGTGATCGAGTGCGCCGCGGCCACCTCACGCCCGGGCGAGGTCATCGGCATGCACTTCTTCAACCCGGCCGCGGTCATGAAACTCGTCGAGGTGGTCAGCACCGTCTCGACCGCGCCCGATGTCGAGGCGACCGTACTCGAGGTCACCCGCACGATCGGCAAGCACGCGGTGCGCTGCGGCGACCGCTCCGGGTTCATCGTCAACGCCCTGCTGTTCCCCTACCTCAACGACGCGGTCAAGATGCTCGAAGGCCACTACGCCACCGCCGAGGACATCGACTCAGCCATGAAAGTCGGCTGCGGCTACCCCATGGGCCCCTTCGAACTGCTCGACGTCGTCGGCAACGACGTCTCCCTGGCCATCCAACGCGCCCTCTACCTCGAATTCCGCGAACCCGGCTTCGCCCCCGCACCCCTACTCGAACACCTCGTCACCGCCGGACGCCTCGGCCGCAAAACCGGCAAAGGATTCCGCGACTACAGCTGAGGCAGCCCGAAACTACGCTGGGCCGTCCCTTCCGTTCAGTGGTGCGTTTTGGCTCGAGTGGTGCGTTACAACGCACCACTCAACGCATAACGCACCACTCAACGGGACTGGCAGGTCATCGGGCGTTAGACCGGCCGGCCCTCTACCGAGCGCGACGGGCCAGGCGCTCGCGGTCGGTGATCACGACACTCTTGCCGTCGAGCCACAACCAACCGCGGGACGCGAAGTCGGACAGCGCCTTGTTCGCAGTCTCGCGCGAGCAGCCGACGAGCTGCGCCAGTTCCGCCTGGGTCAGATCGTGCGCGACGCGCAACTGATCGCCGTTAGTGGAGCCGAATCGTTGCGCTAGTTCCAGCAGCCGCTTGGCCACCCGGCCTGGGACATCGACGAAGATCAGGTCCGCGAGCATGGTGTTCGACCGACGCAGCCGACGCGCAATCACGTGCAGCATCTGCATCGCGATCAGCGGGCGCTCCTGCACCCACTTCTGCAATGCTTCCTTGGGCAGCAGGGCCAAACGCGCGTCGGTGAGTGCGGTAGCCGTGGCCGTCCGCGGGCCGGGATCAAACAGTGAGAGCTCGCCGAACTGGTCGGTAGGGCCCATGATCGCGACGAGACTCTCCCGCCCGTCAGACGATCGCCGGCTAAGTTTCACCTTGCCATCCAGGACGATATAGAGGTGGTCGCCGGGCTCGCGCTCGTGGAACAACACCGTCCCACGCAGTGCTTCGACCTCCTCGAACTCATTGGCCAGCGCCGCGACATCGTGTGGCGCCACGCCCTGGAACAGGCCGGCTCTCCGCAGCAGTTCGTCCACGTCAGCTCCCTTGTGCCAATGTCGGTGCAGACGAGCCTAGTCAATGACTATGTGTCCAAATGCTTGGCCTCAAGCTAAATGCGCGGAAGGTTACCCCTGCCAGCTATGGACATGGAGCGCGCAGTTGTGACAGTGGACGCGACCCTCACCGCCAGTAGTGCGAGCTCTTGTGCAGCCGCCCCAGGCTCCCAGCTTTTGGGCTGTGTGTTCAGCTACATCGCGACATCGTCGAGGAAGGGCGATCGCGTGAGTATCTGTGCGACCCGGCCAGTTGAACACAACGCAGCGGAACACCACGATGACCCAACAGCGACGGGGAACCGCGGTGTCTACGGCGCGGACTCGTCGAGGTATGCGGCACCCTGACCGATCAACCGGTGTAGCCGCAGCGATTCCGTGTCGGCGCGCAACCTCTCGGCACAATCCGTGTTGAGTGGGTGCGTGACCTCGTCATGAGACCACACTGCGACGAGCAACTGGTACGTGTCCCACAGCGTGGGCGTCATGGCTGCCCATTGCCACAGCTCGTACTCCTGAGCGCCGACAGCGATGACCGGACCCGTCTCCACGGTTCCGATTCCGAACTGCTCCTGATCGGCGAACGTGTTACCCAGACCGTGCAGCAGGGTGCGCAGCCGGTGTCGACGGGCGAAGTCGACTAGCTCGTCGCCCGAGGTGTCGACCTCGACCGCGAGCCCGAGGAACAGCAGTTCGTCGACAAGCTCGGCCACATTGCCGACTCCCATGTCCACCGCGAGCTGCTCCACGGTGGCGCGATCCCATGTCGGAACCGCCTCGATCATCATGGCCGGGGGATGTAGCAACCCCCACATCGCCATGTGGTCTTCGTCGCGCAACTTCGGGCTGCCGCGCCCGACCCGCACGATGTGATGCTTCCGCGGTTCGCCGACACGCGGATAGAACTCGCCCATGTAGTGCCCCAGCGGAAAGATCAGCTTAGGCATCCGAAGTCTCCCGGGCTGAGCGGGCCAATCGCGAGACCAGACTTCTCTCGGCCCGGCTGGTGTCGAGATAGATGGCTCGCGCCATGAGCAAAGCGTGCAGGTGGTCGGTCAGCATGCCGAGAAGCAGGTCCGCCTCAGTTACGACAGGGTCCACGACCTCCAGTCGCCGGTTCACCGCTGCCGCGCTCTGGCACGCCGACCACAGATCGGTGTCGAAGTAGGACCACTGGTAGATGTCGTAGATGGTGGGATCGACGGTCGCCGCCGGGCCGCCGAGCACACCGATGGCAAACGTGGCCGGATCGTGCCGACTGTTACCCAAGCCGAGCATCGTCGGAACCATTAGGTGCTGCCGGCCGAAAGCTACGTAACTTTCCAACTCCGGGCTGATGACCACCGCGCAGCACCTGCTGATCAGGTCGTCGAGGATCGCTTTCGGATCGTCGGCTCCTGCCTTCGCGGCAGCCTCTAGGACCAGTCCTACCGTCCAGGTCCCGTCGAACTCGTCCGGTGAGCCATGTGCGAGATCCCAGACCTTATGCGCATCGGCCGCGAGCTGACGCACGTCGGGGCCGACTCGAACGCGATAAACGACTTCGTCGGGATCATCAGAGAAGTAGTACGGGCCCAGCCGCTGGCCGATCGGTAACACGAGATCGTCGCCACGATTGGCGTCCATCGGGGCCCTTCTTCGTAGTACCGCTCGAGATTCGTCGTGTCGGTTGAGACGGGACAAGCGTGATTTGCGTCAGCCAGTGTATGGCGCGTCCTGCAACTGGTGTGTGGGTGGCTCGCGAAGCCAAGCCATGCTCGACGCGACGTCGCGGTAGACGCCGACGTAGACGTTCTCGCGTTTGTCGTAACGGGTGGCGACTGCGAATTCGTGCGCCGCTTGCTGATCCACGTTTCGACCACGCGCCGACCTATATACGACTCGGGATTGAAACGCTGGTGGTCCCTCGCGGTCCTCGTCTGTTCCAGCGCGCGATCTGGTCGTCCGGTCCGACGTCGAGTGAGGTGTGACGCCGATCCGTTCGAGGTCGGCCAGCCGCTCAGGACTGGTCCGCGAACCAGCGTCGTGGACGAGCGCGCCGCGGAAGTCACGTTCACTCGCGTCGAACAGCGTGGCGCGCGGGCAGTTCGGCAGATGGCCTACAAGGCCATCATGGCTGCCCAAGACCGCTGGCGGCGGTCAACGCACGACACCTCGTCGCCCTCGTCCCTGCCGGCGCCAGGTTCCTCTAGGGCACACTCGTCGAGCCGCCCGTCGATGCCGCTGCCCGGCCAAGATCGATCCACGGGTCTTGAGAATTGCTCTGCGCTGTTCACACGCGCCGGTAATGCTTGGGTCGGTGTCGGACACGTAGTGGGTATGACGGCGTACAGACAGGATCATCCGAAGGTGAACAGCGACCGGGAACGCTTCGAGGCGCTGTACCGCGGCTACTACGACCAGATCCTGTGTTTCGTCGCTCGCCGTAGCGATCCACAGACCGCTCGGGACGTCACCGCCGACACGTTCCTGGCGGCTTGGCGACGGATAGACACGCTGCACAGCGCCAAGGAACCGGCGTGGCTCTACGTCACCGCCCGCAAGTTGCTCGCGAATGCGTATCGCGGCAAGGACCGGCGAGTCCGGTTGGATCAGCGTCTGCAGTCCCAGCCACGTAGCGACGCAGACGATCCGGCCGACCGGGTAACCGACAAGCTCTTCGCGCGGCACCTGTTTGAGATGTTGCCGCCGCAGGACCGGGAGGTACTGGCGCTTACCGAATGGGAGCAGCTAGACATCGGAACCGCTGCTCAGGTCGCTGGCTGTTCGCCGGCGACGTTCCGGGTCCGGCTGCATCGAGCGCGCCGGCGACTCGCGGCTGTGCATGAACAGTCCCTGAAGGAGCCGGTCGAGTCGGCGCAACCGGTTCGGGGAAACGTCCCACTCCAACTCTCAGAAGAGGTGCTGTAGATGACATCGCGCACTGACATTGCGACCGCGCTCGCTCGGGCAGCGAATCCCGCCGAAGCAGACCCGGCCCGCCCCGCATGGGCCGACCCGGAAGGGCAGTCCGCCTTCGAACGGATTCTGGCCGTTCCGCGCACCGGTCTGCAGACCGAGCCGGCGGCGGGCCGGTCGCCCCGCGTCCGGCGGCGGCTCGCGATCGGCGTCGGCGTCGCGGCTGCCGCAGGCGCCGCCGTTGCCGTCGTCGGGCTACCCGGCTCGCCCAACCACGGAGGAACCGGCGCAGCGTGGGCGGTGACGAAGCACGCCGATGGATCGGTGACTGTCACCATCACCGACTACCGCGACCCAGCCGGCCTGCAGGCGAAGCTGCGCGCGGCCAGCCTGCGGGCGAACGTCGTCACGATTCCCAACGAGTGCTTGTGGAACGATCCGACCGGAACTAGTAAAGGTGAACTCGCCATGTTCGGTGGTGACGCGTCCACATTCCACGCTCCGTATACCTGGCAGCGGCTGTTTACCGGATCGCCGTCCTATGTGATGGACGGGCCCGGGTCGACGGTCGCGGAGGCTTCTGGAGTGCTTACCGAGGACGGCGCCGTTGAGCCGGCGCCACCGCACATCTCGTTCACCGCGAACCCCGGCCAACTGCCTCCGGGCGACGATCTCACCATCGGTTTCCCGCAGACCGGCAACCCCGCGGCCAGCACAACAATGCAGGTTGATGTGCGGGCTAGCGGCACTCCGATGCCATGCGGTACCGGATGATCTCAACCCGAGACCGCAGGGCACGCCCCCACCTCGCCCCCACAGCACCATTCCGCTAACCAGTCCCAAGTCGCCGTCGAGGCCCGCCCACCGCGGGCCTCGATTGCGCCGACGAGGGGAGGCGCTGCGACGCTACGAACCCGATCATCCCCCGCTGACCATCCAGATCGACGTCACCAAGTTCGGCAAGGTTCCCGACGGCGGCGGGCATCGGCTGTCGCTCGCCAGCAAGACCTCAACAACCAGCGCACGACCCCTGGCCTGCCGCGCGGCACGGACCACAATCCAAGGTCGGGGACGCCTACCAGCACACTTGTGATCGACGACCACTCCCTGCATCACCTACGTCGAGACCTGCAAGGACCAGAAGAGCCACACCGCCACCGTGGTCTGGCAGCGCGCCATCGCCCGGTTCGCCGACCATGGCGTGACAGTCGAGCACGTCCTGTCGGACAACGGCGCCAGCTAACGCTCATTCGCGTGGCGACGGCCTCGGGATGCTCGACGAGCCGGCCCGGCACCCGGCCAACATCGACGCCGCCCACTCGACCGAGTTCGATGAGCGCCTAACGGGTCGTCAGTTGGCCCTTGATGCGCTAGAGTCGGATAAATCGCTTGAAAACAAGCATTGGTAACAAAACATCGGCCGCAGCTGTGCTGGGGGGCTTGTCGCTAGGCGGCCCGCCTCGGAGAAGAAACGGATGCCGGCCAAGCGGCCGGCTCGTGTGCCATCGATCGCAACGGTGAGAGGAGAGCAGGTAAATGATGAAGAAGAGGTGGCGGGCCACCGCGGTGGGGCTGGTCAGCGCGACGGCAATGCTAAGCGCGATGTTGGCGAACGCGGGCCCTGCCTCCGCGTCCACCGACGGCAACCAAAGTGCGAAGGCCGCCGCCGGGCCGCCGACGTTTGGCTCCGATATCTGCGAAGAGAACGAGGCATCCACAACGTGCTTTGAACCGTACGGCGACAAGATCTGGGTGTACGACGCCAAAGCCGACGGTAAGGCGGCGGCAGGATATTGGCAAAATTACCTTGAAGACAGCGCTGGAAATTGGCACCTCTATCGTGATGGCCAGTGCGTAAACCACTTGAGCGAGGGCCATTGGGGCTACTGCAACTACGACTTCTACGAGGACACCAGCCACAACGCCGAAGGTGGCTACGGTAGCGGCGTCCGCGTGTATCCATGCATCGAGAACGGTGTGATCGGCGACTACGTGTGGGTTCGCAACAACCACTAGCTGTGATAGCCAGGGACGTCGTTCCTGGTTGAGCTCGATCTGTCGTTGACACAGGCGAAGGCCTCCGGTTGTGACGTGGAGCCCTCCAGGCACCGCTTCACCAACCCGGAGGCCTTCACGTCCCACGACAACGCCGCCCTGAAACCACGTGCTCATCCGCGATATGCCCAACTCGGTGCCGAGAACACCTGGACGTACTCGGCGGCGGCGAAGATATTCACGGCCGCCCCGCGCACGGGCGGCGAGTGGGCCGAGCCGATGGTTCGACAGATCGTGGGTCCGGGGTGGCGGCACCGGTCCGCTGCCGCAGCAACCGCTTGGCCGCGATTGACCGGATCACCGGAGAGCCGCTGCGACCCCTACGAACCCGATCAACCCGCCGTGCTGATCATCCAGGTCGACGTCACAAAGTTCGGCAATATTCCCGACGGCGGCGGGCATCGGTTGTCTCTCGCCAGCAAGACCTCAAGAATCAGCCGGCCCTTCACGAGCTAGCTAGAGCACGGCTCACTCGTGTTCAAGCAGTGATACCAAATATTGGACGCAGCTGTGCCGAGCGGGCTTGTCGCTAGGCGGCCCGCCTCGGAGAAGAAAGGGATGCCGGCCAAGCGGTCGGCTCGTGTGCGATCGATCGCAACGGTGAGAGGAGAGCAGGTAATGATGAGCAAGAGGTGGCGGGTCGCTGTGCTGGGGCTGGTCAGTGCGGCGGCAATGCTCAGTGCGATGTTGGTGGGCGCGAGCCCTGCCTCCGCGTCCACCGGCGACGCCGCGGTGGCCGGCTCGCCGCCGGCGTTTAGCAGCGGCCAGTGTGCAGAGATCGACGCATCCGTGGCGTGCTTTGAACCGTCCGGCGACAAGATCTGGGTGTACGACGCCAAGGCCGACGGCGCCGCGGCGGCCGGATATTGGGAAAATTACCTAAAGAACAGCGCTGGACAATGGCTCTACTACCGTTATGGCAAGTGCACCAACCACTTGGGCGCCGGCAGTTGGGGCTATTGCAACTATGACTTTTACGAGGACACCAGCCTCAACGCCGATGGTGGCAAGGGTAGCGGAGTCCGCGTGTATCCATGCACCGAGAACGGTGCGATAGGCGACGTCTACGCGTGGGTTCGCAACGACGGCTAGCTGCGATGCCCGGGACGTAGTTCCTGGTTTAGCTCGATCTGTCGTTGAGACAAGGCGAAGGCCTCCGGCTAGGACGTGGAGCCGATTAGGCACCGCTTTACCAACCTGGAGGCCCTCGTGTCCCACGACAGTTTGCGCTGAGGCCGCGCGAGCGCATCTGCGATGTACAGCGCTGAAGACAGAACGTTGACCCAGCCGTGCCGGGCGGCCTTGTCGCGGTATGTGGCCCGCCTCGGAGAAGGGATGCCGGCCAAGCGGCCGGCTCGTGTGCCAATCGATCACAACAGTGAGAGGAGAGCAAGTAATGATCAAGAAGAGGTGGCGGGCCACTGTGCTGGGGCTGGTCAGCGCGACGGCAATGCTCAGTGCGATGTTGGCGGGCGCGAGCCCGGCATCCGCGTCCACCGACGGCGATCAAAGTGCGAAGGCCGGCTCGCCGCCGTCGTTCGGCAACGGCACGTGCGCAGTGGTCGCCGGAAGCGAGGTGTGCTTTGAACCGTACGGCGACAAGATCTGGGTGTTCGACGCAACCCTCGCCGACGGTAAGGCGGCGGCAGCCTATTGGCAAAATTACCTGAAAGACAGCGCTGGTAATTGGGTCGCCTACCGTACTGGCGAGTGCATTAACCACTTGGGCGCCGGTCATTGGGGCTATTGCAACTACGATTTCTACGAGGACACCACTCACAACCCCTACGACGGCTACGGCAGCGGGGTCCGTCTGTATCCATTGACCGAGCCCGACGCGATCGACCCAGACAATTACGTGTGGGATCGCAACGACGCCTAGCTGCGATGCCCTGGGACGTTGTTCCTTGGTTGAGCTCGATCTGTCGTTGAGGCGGGCGAAGGCCTCCGGTGGGACGTGGAGCCATCTAGGACCTACTTCACCAACCTGGAGGCCGTTCGTGTCCTACGGGCCCGGCTGGCAGGGCAAGCTGGGCTGGCGCGAGTGTGGCGGGTGCGCCGCGCGGCACCGGCAAGCCACCGTGGCACAGTATGGGCACTGACGAACTAGCGCCGTAGACTTGCACCCCGAACCCATCAGCCCGGACGAGAAGGCGCCGTAACCTCAGCGCCAGTAAGCGAGAAGCACGGCTGATCGCGGCAGCGGAATCGGGTCTGGCAGACCGACTTCAGCGAGTTCGAAACCAGCGCTGGCGGGAGTTGGCGGATCTGCACTGTGATCGACGACGCTACCAGGTACTGCCTGGCGGCTCCCAGCGCTGATCGCTGTCGTCTCTGAAGACGGGCCCGTGGTTTCGCGGCGAGACCTACGCCGGCACCTTCGGCGGCGAGGATCCGCTGTTGCGGCCCGGGTACGGGGTCGTCAGTTGGTGCTTGACGCGCTAGAGTCGACCCAAACTACTTGATATCAAGCATTCGAAACAAATGTTGATACAGTTCTAGCGGGCTTGTCGCGGTATGTGGCTCGCCTCGGAGAAGAGATGCCGGCCAAGCGGCCGGCTCGGGTGCCAATCGATCACAACGGCGAGAGGAGACAGCAGGCAATGATGAGCAAGAGGTGGCGGGCCGCTGTGCTGGGACTGGTCAGCGTGGCGGCAATGCTCAGTGCGGGGTTGGTGGGCGCGAGCCCTGCCTCCGCGTCCACCGGCGACACTGCAGTGGCCGGTGGGCCGCCGACGTTTAACGACAGCGACGGGTGCGCAGAGACCGCCTCATCCATAGCGTGCTTTCAAACGTCCGGCGACAAGATCTGGGTGTATGACTTCAGCGCCGACGGTCTCGCGGCGGCGGGATATTGGAGCAATTACCTGAGAGACAGCGCTGGTAATTGGGTCGGCTACCGTACTGGCGAGTGCGTTAACCACTTGGGCGCCGGTCATTGGGGCTATTGCAACTACGATTTCTACGAGGACACCACTCACAACCCCTACGACGGCTATGGCAGCGGGGTCAATGTGTATCCATTGACCGAGCCCGGCGAGGTCGACCCAGGCACTTACGCGTGGGTTCGCAACATCGGCTAGCTGTGATGGCCAGGGACGTTGTTCCTGGTTGAGCTCAATCTCTCGTCGAGACAAAGCGAAGACCTCTCGGTCGTGACGTGGAGCCGTCTGGGCGCCGCTTCACCAACCTGGAGACCTTCGACAGCTTACGATGAGGCCGCGTGCGCGTCTGCGATGTACCCAAGCATTGAGGACAATCTGATGGATGCAGCCGTGCCGGGCGAGCTTATCGCGGTATGTGGCCCGCCTCGGAGAAGAGATGCCGGCCAAGCGGCCGGCTCGGGTGCCAATCGATCACAGCGGTGAGAGGAGAGCAGGTAAATGATAAGGAAGAGGTGGCGGGCCGCTGTGCTGGGACTGGTCAGCGCGGCGGCAGTGCTAAGCGCGGGGTTCGTGGGTGCGAACCCCGCCTCCGCGTCCACCGGCGACACTGCAGTGGCCGGTGGGCCACCGCTGATTACCGGCAACGACGATTGCTCACAGATCCACGCCGCCGAGGTGTGCTTTCAAACGTCCGGCGACAAGATCTGGGTGTATGACTTCGACGCCGATGGTCTCGCGGCGGCAGGATATTGGAGCAATTACCTGAAAGACAGCGCTGGCAATTGGGTCGCCTACCGTACTGGCGAGTGCATTAACCACTTGGGCGCCGGTCATTGGGGCTACTGCAACTACGACTTCTACGAGGACACCACTCACAACCCCTACGACGGCTATGGCAGCGGGATCCGTGTGTATCCATTGACCGAGCCCGGCGAGGTCGACCCAGATACTTACGCGTGGGTTCGCAACATCGGCTAGCTGCGGTGCCCAGGGGCGTTGTTCCTGGTTGAGCTCGATCTGCCCTTGAGACACGCGAAGGCCTCCGGTAGTGACGTGGAGCCGTCTAGGAACCACTTCACCAACCCGGAGGCCTTCCGCGTCCCACGACAGCGCTGCACTGGCACCGCGTGCTCGGCTGCGACATGCCCAACTCGTTGCCGCGAACTCCTGGACGTACTCGGCGGCCGCGAAGATATTTACAGGAGCCCGGCAAGAAACGCCGAGCCGGTGGTTCGACAGATCGTGGGTCCGCGGTCGCGGCGCCGGCCGAACCAGTGCCGATCGCCGACCGGCGCCCGCTGCCGGCCTCGACCGTGCATGCGCCACTGGTCTACTGCCGCATCAACCGCCTGGCCGCGATCGACCGGGTCACCGGCGAGAACCGCTGCGACGCTGCGAACCCGACCGCTCTGCCGCGCTGATCCAGGTCGACGTCACCAACCTCGGCAATGTCCCGACAGCGGCGGGCATCGGTTGCCGCTCGCCAGCAAGGCTTCAAACAGCGCGCGATCCGTGGACTGCCGCCGCGGCACGGACCACAAGCCCAGGGTCGGGATCGCGGAGTCGTCGCCTGACGCTTGACGCGCTAGGGTCAGCATAAACGACTTGATATCAAGCATTGGCGACAAAATGTCGACCACGGCTGAGCCGGGCAGGCTTGTCGCGGTAGGTGGCCCACCTCGGAGAGGAGATGCCGGTCAAAACGGCCGGCTCGTATGCCATCAATCACAACGGCGAGAGGAGAGCAAGTAAATGATGAACAAGAGGTGGCGGGTCGCTGTGCTGGGGCTGGCCAGCGCGACGGCAATGCTCAGCGCGATGTTGGCGAGCGCGAGCCCCGCCTCCGCGTCCACCGACGGCAACCAAAGTGCGACGGCCGGCACGCCGCCGCAGCTTGACAGCGCCCAGTGCCATGAGATCGACGCATCCGTGGCGTGCTTTGAACCGTCCGGCGACAAGATCTGGGTGCTCGACCACAAGGCCGACGGTAAGGCGGCGGCAGGATATTGGGAAAACTACCTAAGAGACAGCGCCGGAGATTGGATCATCTACCGTAATGGCCAGTGCACCAACCACTTGACCGCGGGCAATTGGGGATACTGCAACTACGATTTCTACGAGGACACCAGCAGCAACGCCGACGGCGGCAAGGGCAGCGGAATCCGTGTGTATCCATGCACCGAGACCGGTCCGATAACCAGCTACACGTGGGTCCGCAACAATGGCTAACTGTGATGCCCAAAAACATTGGGCCTAGTTGAGCTCGATCTGCCCTTGAGACACGCGAAGGCCTCCGGTGCTGACGTGGAGCCATCCAGGAACCACTTCACCAATCCGGAGGCTTTCGTGTCCCACGACAACGCTGCGCTGACACCGCGCTCGTGGGCCATCGATCACAACAGCGAGAGGAGAGCAGGCATGAAGAAGAGGTGGCGGGCCACTGTGCTGGGGTTGGTCAGCGCGGCGGCAATGTTCACTGCGATGTTGGTGGGCGCGAGCCCAGCATCCGCCTACGTCGACGACCCTGCGGTGGCCGGCACGCCGCCGACGTTTAGCAGCGGCCAGTGCGCAGAGATCGACGCATCCAAGGCGTGCTTTGAACCGTCCGGCGACAAGATCTGGGTGTACGACCCCAAAGCCGACGGTAAGGCGGCGGCAGGCTACTGGGAAAACTACCTAAGAAACAGCGCCGGAGATTGGATCATTTACCGTAATGGCAAGTGCACCAACCACTTGAGCGCCGGCCATTGGGGCTACTGCAACTACGACTTTTACGAGGACACCAGCCTCAACGCTGATGGTGGCTATGGTAGCGGGGTCCGCGTATATCCATGCACCGAGAACGGTGATATAGGCAGCGGCTACGTGTGGGTTCGCAACAATAGCTAGTTGTGATACGCAGGGGCGTTGTTCCTGGTTGAGCTTGATCTGTCGTTGAGACAGGCGAAGGCCTCTCGGTTATGAAGTGGACCTGTCCAGGCACCGCTTCACCAACCGGGAGGCCTTCGTGTCTCACAACAACGCTGCACTGACCCCACGTGCTCACCTCCACGAGATCACGTGCCGCTGCGGCACTGGGACCTCGGGGCAGCTTCGTGACGTGTAGCTGCACTCTGCGCCTATTCGGCGCTACTGACGACGATCCGCGCGTCTGCCGCTACGAACGTGTCCCCGCTCGCCAGGACTGGATTGATGTCGAGCTCGACAATCTCGGGTCGGTCGGCCATCAATTGCGAGATCGTGACCAGGAGTGCGGCCAGCGCCGACCGGTCGACGGACGGCGCGCCGCGATAACCGTCGAGAAGTCTGGCTACTGGCTCCTCGCCGAGCAATTCGTGTGCCTCGACAGTTGTGAGCGGAGCCGCGCGGAACGATGCTCCGTGGAGCAGTTCGACCAATGTCCCGCCAGCGCCGAAAGCAACCAGCGGACCGAACGTCTGGTCGCGAACGCCGCCGATGATGAGCTCGACGCCGTAAGCCATTGGCGTGACGAGAACGCCATCGATCGTCGCGTCAGGCTGGTTCTTCCGTGCTGTTGCGAATAGGTCGATGAACGACTCACCCGCCGAGTCGACCGTGACGTTGAGGCGCACGCCGCCGACATCCGACTTGTGCACGATGTCGGGCGAGACGATCTTGAGCGCGCACGGCGCGTCGAAGCCGACAACGGCGTCGCGCGCCTCCTCGACGGTCGTGACGAGTCGCCACCCGCCGGTCGGGATACCTGCGTCGGCGAGCAACACACGTGCGTCGGGTTCGGTGAGCGCATGCTTGGCCGTTGACGACGCCGACGCCGCCGGTGTCGTGGTGAAGGAGCTACGGCTCTCCGCTGTCGCGAGGAAGCGCGACCGCCGGACGAGCGCGGCGCAACAGCGGGCGGCGGCATCGATGGACGCGAGGATCGGCACCGCATTGCGCCGCAGAATCTGTTGCGGGACCGTGCGTTCGGACGCGTAACAGGTCTGGACGAGCAGCGGTTTGCCGCAGCTGCCGGCATGTTCGCTCATGGCATGCGCAGCGGTCTCCTCCGCGCTCGCCAGGTGGGCGCCGAAGCGCAGTTGATATCCGCCGAAGAGGCCAACTACCAAGACCATGTCGACCTCGTCGTCCTCGAACAGCAGCTTCGCGCAGTCGCCGAACAGCGCCGGATCGCGGTCCGTGGCGCCGGCGACGTCGACCGGGTTGGTGACCGATGCAGCGGTGCCCAAGAGCTGGCGCAGCCGCGCCTGGGTCCGATCGGAGAGCGTGGCCAGCGGAAGCCCCTCTGCGGTAAGGGCATCAGACGCGAGCGTCGCGTGCCCACCGCCGTCCGCCAGCACCGCGACCCGATCGCCGACCGGGAGAGGTGTGGTAGCGAGGACACTGGTGAGTGTCGCGAGTTCGTCGGATCGAGTTGCCACCTCGACCCCGGCTTGTCGGAGCACGGCGTCGGCGACGACGGCTGAGCCGGCGATCGCGCCGGTGTGCGACAACGCGGAGCGGCGGCCGGCTTCTGATCGACCACCCTTGAGAAGAACGACCGGCTTGCGCTTGACGACGGCGGCCGCACTGCGGAGAAATGCCCGCCCGTCCTGGAATCCTTCACAGTGAACAGCGACAGCGTTTGTTCTGTCGTCGTCAGCGAGGGCAAGCAGCAATTCGTCGTAGCTGACATCGGTTTGATTGCCCACGCCGACATAGGTGGCGAAGCCGGGGCCGTCCATAGCCTTCATGTCCGCGATCAGCGAGAGCAACATGTTGCCGGACTGGGTCAGCACGCTGATCGGACCGACCGGCACGTTGGCGACGCCGACGAGGTTCACCTTCGCGTGCGTATTGAAAAGGCCGGACGTATTCGGGCCGATGACTCGAATAGAGGTGCTGGCGACCACGTCTCGTACTTGTTTCTCGAGCAGGTGGCCCGCTGGCCCGGTCTCGCCGAATCCGACGGCAAGGACGACCGCTCCTGCCACACCCGCTGCCGCGGCACCGGCAATGACGTCAGGGACGAGCTCAGCCGGAGTTGCAACGAGGGCAAGATCGACTGGTGCAGGGACGCTCTGGATGGACTTGAACACGGGGATGCCGAGAATCGTCCCGCCAGCGGGATTCACTGGATAGATGGGCAGGTCGTAGCCTGACTCCAAGAGGGCTGAGATCGCCTGGAAGCCTCGCTTCGCGGGATTGCGGGATGCGCCGATCACTGCTACCGACCGGGGATACAACATCCGCTCCAACCGCGAACTGGCGCTGATCGAGCTTGCCAGAGGCTGGTGGGCATCGATGTCAGATTGCGATAGTGCCATGGGCGGCCTCAATCGTTGTCGTCGGCGGGCGCGTCATCTGCCGTGAAAAGCCGGGGCGCGTCGCTCCGAGAAGGCCGCGACACCCTCCCGCCAGTCGCTGGTACGCATGATTGATTCGAGCGCTTTGGACTCGTAACGCAAGGCCTGGTCGAGCCCGCGTTGAGGAGCCAGGCCTGCCTTCATCGCCGCAAGCGACAGCGGCGCCTTCGCGGACACTTGTTCGGCAAGGTCATTGACAGTCGCACTCAGTTCGGTTGCAGGCACAGCGGCGCAAGCCAGACCCCACTCATAGGCCTGGGCGCCGGTGAACCAGTCGCCGAGAACGAGCAGGTCAGTGGCCCGACGCAAGCCGACCAGTCTGGGTAGCCGGTGTGTGACACCACCGCCCACGAACGTGCCGATGCTGATCTCCGGGAACCGGGCACGAGCGTCGTCGGTCATGACCAGGAAATCCGCGGCTACGGCGAGTTCGGCTCCGGCGCCGAGCATGTATCCATGGACGGCGGCGATGACCGGCGTGCCCATCCGTTGTATCTGCAGGCAAGCTTGCTGGCCGAGCCCGATGTATCGCCTACGTGCGGCATCATCGCGATGGCCGTTGGCATGCGCTTTCAGGTCCGCGCCTGAGCAGAAGGCCCGACCGGCACCCGCCACGACCACGCATCGGACGTCCTTGTCGCCATCAGCAATGGCCAAATGCTCGATCAGCAACTCGTAGAGGGGTTCGTTGACGGCGTTGAGCCGCTCCGGTCGATTCAGGGTGAGATGCAAGACCGGCCCGATGCGGTCGGCGATCACCTCTGGTGCGTTGTCCACAATCATCCTTCCACCTGAAAACATCGGATAGCCGCCCGGGCGCGCAGTCGCCGCCGTTGGTATTACCTCGGCAACAGGCTGGGTCTCGGTCCGGCGTCGAACTTTCTATGGACGACGTTGTTGATTCGTCTTCCGGACTGCGTTCCGCTTTCTTCGCGTTCCTGATTCGGGGCTCTCGTGCGAGTCGTTGGTTGCGTGAGTCTCGTCGAGTGCGACGACGGCGGGCGACCTGCTGGATTCCGACGCGTACACCCCGAACTCATCGAGCAGGGACTCGTCGAGAAGCAGTTCCGACCTGCTGCGGGTGCCCCGCCGCAAGGCCACCGCCGTCGCCAGCGCTTGGACGAGGCTGATGAATCCCGAGAGCGATCGAAGGATCGTCACACCGCTCGTCTCCACGTAGAACACTACGTCGGCATATGTGACAAGCGGAGACGCGGCGTTGTCCGTAAGGACGATCGTCTGCAGATGTCGCTGCTTGGCATAGGCCAGCGCCTGCACAGTGTTTGCTGTGTAGCGGTGTATTGATATGGCGACGAAGACGTCGTCGCTCGTGATATCGCGCAACTCATCGACCAACACATCGGACCTCGCGGCGAGCTGTCGGATGCCCGGCCGAACCATGCGCAGCAGGTAGGTCAGCAGGTACGCGACCGAGTAGCACTTGCGCATACCCATGACGTGCACCGCCGGCGCCTCACTGAGCATGGTGACGGCGGTTTCCCAGCTGTTCTCGTCGATTTGAGAAAAGGTGCGAGTCAGGTTCAGCTGATCGTGCTGGACTACGCTGCCGAGAAGATCTCCGGCGACTTCCGGTTGTTGTGCCTGCTCGAACCGTCGGAGCAGTTGCGCCTGATCCGCGAGCTGCTGTCGGCACAGGTCCACCAGTGCGGGATAGCCAGCCAGTCCGAGTGCGGTAGCGAATCGGACCACCGACGACTCGGCGACCTCAGCTGCACGCGCCGTCTCGCCGATCGTGCGGAATGCGCTGCCTTCGGGGTCGATCAAGAGGATGCGTGCGATACGCCGCTGGCCGGCGCTGAGGTGCGGCAGGAGGTCCTGCAACGACTGCCGTAGTTCCTCGTAGGTGCGAGGTGGTGGGACATCACGGCTTCTCATGCATCCTCCGCACGTCGATCCGCTTGACTTCAATCTTTTTGTGCCTGACCCCTTGACGGAACCCGAGTTGCGTACCGTATCTTACGCGCAATCCTAGTTCCCTTCATGGCAGGCGGCAAGGTACATGGCGATGATCGAGATCTCCTCCGCAGACGGTGTCGCGACACTCGTCCTCAACGATGTGGACCGGCGAAATGCGATCAGTTCCGCTCTCGCCGACGAACTGGTGGCCGCCGTCCGAGCTGCTACGGATGCGCGTGATACTCGAAGCATCATCATCACGGGCGCAGGCACGGCCTTCTGTGCGGGCGCGGTGCTCGATGATCTCCGCAACGCCGATGATCACGGTCTGCGCGACATATACCGAGCGTTCACGGTTGTTCGCGACTGCCCGCTGCCGACGATTGCCGCCGTCAACGGCCCAGCGGTTGGCGCCGGTGTCAATCTCGCACTCGCGTGCGACGTGCGCCTGGCCGCACGGTCGGCACGCTTCGACACTCGCTTCCTGCGCCTGGGTCTGCACCCTGGTGGCGGGCACGGCTGGATGATGTCCCGCGCCGTGGGCTACCAGGCTGCGGCCGCGATGACCTTGTTCGGTCAGGCCGTCGACGGCGAGCATGCGGAACGCATTGGACTCGTGTGGCGGTGCACCTCCGACGATCGCCTGCTCGGCGAAGCCCATGAAGTCAGTCGTCATCTTGCCAATGCACCTCGCGACCTTGCCGTACTTATAAAGCAAAGTCTGGCTAGTGCGAGGACGACCGAAGATCCTTCTGTCGCATTAGAGCAGGAACTCCGAGCGCAACTGTGGAGCATCGAATCCGGATCCTTCGCGCCGGGATTAGTTCGCTAGATAGCTCGATCTAGGCCAATACCGGCTTCGGCCGGCTGGGTGACTCATTTCCGAGGAGGAACGATGAATCACGTGCGTCCTGACGACCACGCTCCGCGCCAAGAGTTAGAACCTGCCCTCAGGCGCCGGCATACGACAATGCTCTCCATCGGAGGCGTGATCGGCGCCGGGCTGTTTGTCGGAAGCGGCAAAGTCATTCACAACACCGGGCCAGGTGTGATCATCGCCTACGTCGGGATTGGCGCGATCATCGTGCTCGTCATGCGGATGCTCGCCGAGATGGCGGTTGCAAAGCCGGAGACGGGCTCGTTTTCCGCATATGCCAACCGGGAACTGGGGCAATGGGCCGGCCTATCGGTGGGTTGGCTCTACGCCTACCAGTGGATGATCACAATTGGCTTCGAGGCAACCGCGGGGGCGGCGATCGTCCACGGGTTGTGGCACTCGGTGCCGGCATGGCTGGCCGCCCTGGTGTTCATGCTGACGCTGGCCGGTTCCAACCTGCTTCGGGTGACCAACTTCGGTGAATTCGAATTCTGGTTTGCCTCTATAAAGGTAACCGCAATCTGTGCATTCCTTGTCATCGGCGTGCTCGCCATCCTCGGCCTCATCCCGAACGTGTCGGCGCCAGGGACCACCAACTGGGTCGGCCACGGCGGATTCCTGCCGCACGGGTTCCATCTGGTCGTGATTGCCGGCCTGACGGTCATCTTCAGCTATTTCGGTACCGAGGTGATTACCGTCGCCGCGGGAGAGTCGGACGATCCGGTCAACGCGGTACGTCGAGGTATGCGCAGCGTGGTGTGGCGAATCCTCCTTTTCTACGTGGGATCCGTCGCCGTGGCTGTGACCCTTCTGCCCGCAAGCGATGCCGGTATCGCCAAGAGCACCTTCGTGGCGGTTCTCGACCACATCGGCGTCCCGGTGGCTGGTTACATCATGGACGGTGTCGTCCTGACTGCCGTGCTCTCGTGCCTGAACGCCGGCATCTATACGTCGTCGCGGATGCTGTACTCGCTGGCGAATCGGCGTGACGCCCCGCAGGTGCTCGGACGTACCAACGGCCACGGCGTGCCCATCTACGCAGTGTTGTTGGCATCGCTCGGCGGATTCATCGCCGTCGGCGCGAACTACTTCCTGCCGACCGACTCGGTATTCGAGTTCCTGCTCGACTCGTCCGGTGCCGCCGCCGTGGTCGTCTACCTGTTCATCTCGGTGACCCAGCTGCGTGGGCGCGCCCGCGTGAACCGCGAGGCGCCGGACACCTTGACAGTTCGCATGTGGGCCTATCCGTATCTCACCTGTGCGGTCATCGGCGCGCTACTGCTGATCCTCGTGGGCATGGCCAGTGAGCCGGCGACTCGCGCGAGGTTGTTCACAACGCTCGGGACGGTCGCGATAGTCGTCGTCGCGGGCATCATCCGGCAGCGCCGTACGGCAAGGCAGCGCGGCCGGGCGCTTGAGCCTGCGACGGCCTGGCGTGAACTTGTCAGCACCGAGGAGGGTGTGACGGACCCAGTGTGAGAGCGGCTCGGAACCTGGGCGACTCACTACCTACCTCACGGCTAGGCGGCCGGCACCTGATCGGGTTCGCTCGCCTGACTCGTCAACAGCGAAGGAGACAAAGTGCCGATCAGTATGAACCTGTCCATGGTCGCTGCGGTAACAATGTGCGCAGCGCTGCTGGGTGCCAGTCCCGCCTCTGCGGCACCGAGTACGGGCTTCTCCGTTCGTGCGACTCACGCGGCGGCCGTACCGCTCAGCTCAGCGTTGGAAATAAACGATGCCGTGGCCGGCACACCTCCAGCCTTTGACCCCAACACAGATTGCTCGTCGGGCGAGGGAACCTACGTCTGCTTTCAGAAGGACGGAGACAAGATATGGGTGGAAGACACTGCTGCCGACGGCGTTTCGGCGGACGGCCGCTGGGAGAACTACCTATGGGACGGCAGCAACTGGACCTTGTATCGCCAGGGTGCGTGCTTGAACAAATTGAGCTACGGCCATTGGGGCTACTGTGACAAGGATTTCTACGAAGACACCAGCACCAACCATTACGGATCTAAGGGCAGCGGCATCCGGCTGTACCCATGCGGAGCAATCTGCGACGCCGACTATCAGTGGATCCGCAACAACGCATAGTCGGTTTTAGAACGCCCGAGCCGGCGAAGCCCGGTCGAGGACTGGGCTTCGCCGGTTGGGCGGGGCGTTTGCGCCATCGCGTCAGCGACGCCGGAGGCGCCCTCCAAGGCCGCCCGACTGCCGTGGAGGATTCCACACACCACCGAGCCGGTCGATCTTCACGTTTCTGAGCGTCACATTCGACGCGGCGGAAGGCTCACTTCTATGAGTCTTGGCGCTCGGATGGCGTGACCGATGGACGAAGCCGACTGGCCGGCTCAGCGCTTCGAGGCGCACCGGCCCCGGCTGCGGGCGGTGGGTACATCGTTGCCCGCACAACGTCAGATGGCTAAGACCGACCGCTAAAGGCAGAGCGACTCCGAACGCCGGACGCCAAAGCCAGGAACGCGAAAACGAGTGACCACGCGCCAATCCGCAGAACGGACCAGAGATGTCGGGACTGCCGAACGCAGTACGGAAGTTTGCGACGCCGACGGTGGCCGTCCGCCCGTGTCGAGCTGCTTACCGGAACCGCCGGTGGCCAGAAAGTAGCCGTCCTTCGGCGCATACGTCGCACCGGTCTGGCTGTCAGCCGATCGGCCGTTTCGTCGTATGCGACCGCCGCCCGGCCGACACCGGCCCTCGAGACTCCGAGATTCTTGATGAAACCCTTGGCAGCCGGCAGTCCGCACTTGGCCAGCTCGCACGAACCGCGACCGTCGTCACAAAATGTTCACCCGAAATGCTTGAATTCAAGCAATATTTCCGGCAGCCTGGCAGCGTGTTGCAGCCGTCTACAGAGAGTCATCGCGCCAGTACCGTCGACGGCGCGAACGAGGTCGCGCCGGTCGATTTTTCACGTCGGCTGAGGCTGGGTCCGATGACCGGGTACACACCTTCGGCGGTTCGCGACGATGCAATGGTCCGCGAGTCCGCGACGGACCTGATCCTCGGGATGGACGGCGTCCTGACGCTGCTGGACGACCCCGAGGTCGAGGCCGTCCACGTGAACGGCTGCGATCGAGTGTTCGTGCGCTACGCCGGCGGGGCCCGGGCGCAGATGCCGCCCGTTGCCTCCACCGATGCAGAGGTGGAGAAGATGGTCAGGTGCCTGGCCATCGAGTCAGGATCGTATGTCCACGACAGCGCCGGCCGATCCCCCACGATCGGGCTACGACTCACCGACGGGTCCCGGTTGTTTGCCGTCATGGCAGGGACTCCGGACGAACGCCCGTTGTTGTCGATACAACGCCGCCGTCATCGGTCGGCCGATCTGCCCCTCCTGCGCACCCTCGGCATGCTCGACACCACATTGTGCGATCTCATGCGAGCGTTGGTTCGAGCTCGCCAGAACGTGCTGATCACCGGGCCCGCCATGGCCGGCAAGACGACCCTGCTACGCGCGCTGACGTCAGCCGTCGATTCGAGCGAGCGACTGGTCGTCATCGAAGACGTTCCTGAGCTCGATCTCGAACACGACCCGACGCTGCATCCCGATGCGATCATGTTGCGCACGCGGGACGCCGGCGGCGACGGCACCGGCGGAGTCAGTCAGGCCGACCTGCTGCACTGGGCGCCGCGCCTGTTACCGGATCGCCTCATCATCGGCGAGCTCGGTGGGGTCGATGTCGTCGCGGCCTGCAACGCCATGTCGGAGGGCAACGACGGATCGATGGCAACGCTGCGGGCCTCGAGCAGCCGGACAGCCTTCATCCGCCTCGCCGGGCACGCCGTCCGCGATCCCGAACGACTCCCCCAGGAAGCAGCAAACCTACTCATCGCTTCCGCCGTGCACTTCGTCGTCCATCTCGCGCGTGCGACCGACGGCACCCGTGTGGTGTCTTCCGTCCACGAGGTCATCGGCGCCGACGAACGGCGTGTCATGTCGACCGAGATCTATCGACCCGGTCCGGATCGTCGGGCTATCCCGAACTCCCCACCGAGCCCGAGCACCCTCGAAGACCTGCAGATCAACGGATTCGATCCCGGCGCGTTCGCCCACGGCATCGGTGGGTCGACGCCGTGACTCTCGTCAACAGCCGTAATCGGTCCCGTACGGCTCAGGGCCGATGAGTTCATCGGCCGGTCGCCGCAGGGCAGGCGTCCGATGAGGTTGGCCGTTGTCGGGTCGGGTCGGCTGGGCCGCGTCCTGGGCCAGCGGCTTGCCCGCGTCGGGCATGAGGTTGTGTACGCGCGAGGGAACTCCGCGCTCCAGGCGACAGCAGCGCAACCAGGTACTCGGGCGGCGGCGGTGAACGTCGATGCGGTCGGCGACGCCGAGTTGGTCGTCTTGACCGTGCCGTTCGCCGCCGTGGGTACCGCGCTGGGCGAGTGCGGTCCGTTGCACGGCAAGCTTGTCTGGAGCTGCGTGAACGCGGTGACCCATGACGGCAGCCGGTTGGCCGTCGGGTTCGATGACTCGGCGGCTGAGACGGTGGCCCGCTGCGTCCCAACCGCACGCGTCGTGGCCGCCCTGCCCCCCAGTCCCGACGTGATCAGCTGCGGCCTCGACGTGTTCGACGGAGCACGACCCACCACGTGGATGTGCGGCGGAAGCCGGCAAGACAAGGCGGTTATCGCCGGTCTGCTTCACGCCATCGGCGCCGAGCCCCTCGATGCCGGCCCGCTCGAGGCAGCCCGTCTCATCGAACCCGCCATGCTGCTCCTCCACCACCAAGCCCACGCTGTTACCCCACCCCGCCGACTTGGCCTTCGTCTCATCGAACAGGGCTGGGAACACCTCGACGCGCTCGCCTAAGCCTGATCCAACGCGGCACCAGCCCACGACAGGTCAGCGCCAACAGCCAATCCGTACAGCGCGCACGTAGTAGCCGAGCGAGTGCACGGCATCCATGTTGCCGATTGTGTCGTCAACGCGAGAGTCTCGGACGTATATTGCTTGAATACAAGCATTGATTCGCCTGTTTGTTACGAGGAGTGTGCATGCAGCCAAGCAATGACATCAGCCTCAACTTGCCGGACACCGCGGGGATGCGCGCGTATCTGGGCGAGCTGGAGAAGCGGTTCTCGCGAATCCAGGAGGACGGACCAAAGCTGCAGGAGCGTATGCGTTCCCTCCGGGTCACCGAGAAGTCCCGCGACGGCCTGATCGCAGCGACCGTCGGACCCCGTGGCGAACTGCTCAAGCTGGAACTAGATCCACGCATCTACCAGCGACCGGACGCTCGAGCATTGGCCGATCAGATAACGGAGACAGTCAAGAAGGCCGGCGCCAAGGCCCAAGAGGACGTCATCGGCATGCTCTCCACGCTGGTCCCCCGTGAGCAGGTCGAGGCGCAGCTGAGCGGGGACTTCGACGCCGTCACCGAGGTGATGCGCAAGCAGATGCGAGGAGAGGGGTAATCACAGTGGGCGACTACGTCCGTATCGACGATGGGATGCAGACGGCCGCGACGGTCGGCGACAGTTCGGACGTGATCGCCGCGGTCCAGCACGCCGCCACTGTGTTCGGGTCGGCGGCGTGGGCTGGCGACGACAAGTACGGCGCCTCGTTCCGTAACGCATGCCCGCCGGCTGAGGTGTGCCAGGAGCTCGGACCGCCTGACGTCGACGGCAAGGGCCAGCCGCAGAACGCGGCAGGCCACGTCGAGGCGATCCGCAAGCTCATAGAAGAGACGATCCCCAACATGCTGCATCGCTCGCTCGAATCCAGTTCGGAACAGGGCGCCGTCGTTCGGAAGGTCGGCCTGTCCGCAGTCGACGACTAGCCACGCGCACGGTCCGCTTCCCACTCCCGGATCACGAAGGGCACGGCGTCTTGCAGGTAGTGCTGCGTTGCCAAGTCGTCATGCCGTCATGCGCTGCATCCGGCGGGGGTGAATGCCGTGGCATCTGATGTGCTGCCGCCGTGGGAGTGGTTGCACGGCCCATGGGCCCACTGGGCCCTGTTGATCATCACGCAGTCGGACTGGCCGCTGTTCCTGATCGGCGAGGCGGACAAGGCAGCGGATGCGATCGAGGAGGCGCTGCACTCGCTGCAGGCGTTTGTCGACGACACGGCCCCGACGTTCGACCACCAGGTGGGATCGGGGAACTGGGAAGCTCCGGCGCAGGTGCCGACGCAGCTGCGCGGCCAGGACTGGATCTACACCGGGCTGCCGAACGCGATGCAGAAGCTGCAGGCGCGGCTGGCGCAGACGCGGAACGCGGCGGCGCAGGCTGAGTTCTCCGAGCTGATGATCGTCATGATCGTCGTGACCACGGTGATCTCCATCGCAATCGCCATAGTGATGGCGTTCGTCACCGGCGGGTGGAGCGCAGTGGCTGCGGGCGGTCTCCCGATCATCGCACGAGAGCAGATCGGGCGGATTCTGGAGAAGCTGGCCGCCGCGCTGGGGGAACGGTTCGGGGCCAACGCGCTGCGATCCGGTGGGGAGAGAGCTGCCGCGTCGGCGGAGCGGTTGGCTGCGGAGGCAGGGGCCCGCGAACTGGCCGGACGGGTCGGCTTGACCGGGTTGGATGAGGCGCAGCGAGCAGCGTTGATGCGCGGCGTTCGCCGGCAGATGCTGCGCGCGGTGGAGCTGCAAACGGCGCAGCTAGGTGGCGCCGCCATCGCGGCCACGGTCGTGCAGCAGATCATCGACCCAAGCGCGCCGATCAACTGGGGCGCGATCGCCTCCGCCACACTCACCGGTGCCGCCGCCGGCGCGATCACCCTCGGTTTGGCGCGCATCCCCGGGCTTGCCGCCTTCGGTGAGCACGTGCCTGGTGAACAGCTGACCGGCGGCCTGGGCCGCCGGTCAGCCATCAGCTCCGGACGCTTCGGCGCCCGATCAATCAAGACCGGCCTGATCATGGGCGTGGCCATGCCCACCGCCAGCGCCGCGACCGCTCTGTTCACCGCCCCGTTCACCGGCCGCCTCGACCTGGGCGCCGCCCTCAACTGGCACACCGCCCTGGCCGGGTTCGCAGGCGGCACCGCCCTGCACGGCGCCAACGAGGGCGCCCGCAGTATCGGCCGAGTCGTTGGTGACGGCGCCTCCCGGCTCGTCCACGCCCCCGGCGACGCGCTTCGCCTCAACCAAGCTCGACTCGACCTCGATCACTCGCCTGGCCGGTACGCACCCACCGACCCCGTCCCACCCACCGACACCTCCGGCCCGGCAGCCGACAATGGTCCGGCAACTCACGGCACGACCACCACGGCCCAGCCCGGCCAGACGCCGCCCGCCGGTAGTCCCGGCAATGGCGAGGACGGCAACACCGGCAGCAACAGCAACGGCACCACCCACAGCGGCGCAAGCCACGCCACCAACGGCAACGGCCCCAACACCGACGGCACCGCCACCACTGACAGCAACGGCAACGGTGCAAACCACTCCGGCAACAACGGTAACGATGCCAACGCCGACAGAACCGGCCGCGACGCCAGTGCTGGCCGCAGCAGCAGCGGACCGGACACCCCGGACACGCACCACGTCGCCGAAGGACACGAACCGCCAGAACATCCGGCGTCCGACGCTCACGCGCCCGGCGAGGAGGCGCGTGCCGGCGATCAGCCGCACACGCACGAATCGACCCCGGCATCGGACGGCAAGCCCGAAGGCACTGCTAGTTCGCAGCACCCGGATCACCCGGACCACATGCTGACCACAGACCATGCCCGAACCGAGATCCCGCCGGGCGACGCCGCCTCGCCGCCCGAGCACCCGATACCGCCCGAGTCCCACCTGGACGGCGCTGACGGCACGGTCCTCCCGGCCGGCAAGACCGAGCCGGTCGTGCGCTCCGATCGCGCCGCCGTGGGCACGCCGAATGGGCCGGTCGACGGCATCCGGCCCAAGGGCGAGGGATTGGATGACAGCGTTGCGGCCAGCCCGGGCCGAGCAGAGCCAGGTACGTCCGGTGATAAGAGGACATCCGCTGCGCGAGACACGGTCCGAAAGATCGTCTCGCCGCGCGATGCCGCGGTCACCAACCACGACGGCCAGAGCGAGTACCCCGAGGCGTCGGATCCGGACCATGTCGATCAGGCCATAAGCGAGCACAACGACGTCGGCGGACACGCGGAATCCGGTCACCGCGAGGATGTGCATGCCGAGCCAGCGGACGGTGCCGAGGCTGACGGTGCGGTCGCTCAGGAGGGGCAACAGGAGTCTTGGACCAAGAAGTGGGCCAAGGCTCGGCAACTGAAGCGCGATGTCCTGGCGCGGCTCAGACACGTGCGCCGCGAATTGGAGCTCCGCCGCAGCGAGCCCATACCTGACGACAAGCTGGCCGAGCTGCTCGACAGCGACGACCGCATCGACCAACTGGCGGCGATGTTCGAAAGCATTCGCGTCAAGAAGGGGTACCGGCTGTGGTCGCCCCAGCTGCTCGGCGCGGACGAGTTGATGGACGGCGCCGAGGGCGCGATCGCCGGCATCGACATGAAGACCGGTCAGGGCAAGACCTGGGTCACGGCGGTGGCCGCGCTGCCGCTCGCGGTCCGCGAATACAAGCGCTGGGTCAACGGCGATACACCGCTCGATGCCGGCGCCGTGCACGTGTACACGGCGAACAAAATGTTGGCCGACCGCGACTATGCCAGCCTGCTAGGGATAGCAGAGAACCTCGGCGTCAAGGTGATACGGGTCGACGAGAAGGGGAACTACGCGCCACCCGATGGTCCCACGATCTATGTGGGCACCAAGGAGGACTTCCTCTCCTACACGCTTCACCAGGCCGAGGCTCTGGAGCTGCCGATCGATTTGCTCCAGGGTGAGCTCGCGGATTTGGACTTCAGGGATTTGCCCCACGTCCCCGGCCGCTTTCGGATCGAGGACGAGGGCGATTCGAGGTTCGACGGCGAGCAGACCCTGTACCTCAGCAACGGGGTCGAAGAGAACGCCGGCAAGGAAGTGACCGCGCAGCTCGATTGGGCGAAGAAGGCTATCGACAACAAGGAATTCGCCGACGCCGACTGGAAGTTGGGCAAGGACGGCCTCTGGCATCTGACCAACAGAGCGGAGGCCAAACTCACCGACGCGCTGAACAGCCCGGTCGTCCGCGACGCGTTCGCCGGCGAGGACGACCCACGCGCGGCGGCGGAACGCCGCCTGCTCAGACTCCGGAACTTCCGCCGCCTGGTTCCGATCAAGGACTGGATCGAGTACCACGAGGTCACCCACCCCGAAACCGGCAAGGTCCTCATCGAAGGCAAGGACTACTGGAGCTACAACGGGAAATTCCTGGAACCGGGCACCGGCCGGGAGTTCGTCAAAGACGTGGACTACAGCGTCGGCGCGGGCGAGTTGGTCATCGTCAAAAACGGCGAACCCATGCTCGGCCGGAAACGCGCGATGGATTCGCGGTGGAACGACGGTATGGCTCAAGCCGGCGAGAAAGACCTCGGCCTGAAGGTCCGCGCCGACGCGACCGGAACCCGTCAGATCACGTCATCGCAGCTGGCACGCCTCTACGACACCGATATCACCCTGTCCGGCACCAACGAGGCAGCCGAACGCCACTACGGCAAACCCGTCTCCAAGGTTCCCCAATACCAAGAGTCGAATCTCAAGGTCCTGGCGGAGAAGTTCTTCAGCAACGGCCAGGAGAAGGTCAGGGCCATTGCCAATGACGCCTTCCGCTACTGGAACCACGGCAAGGGCCGTTTCACCTACATCGTCACGCACCGAAACGACGTCAGCCTCAAGGTAACCGAAAGCCTCAAGGCGAGATTCGTCGCCGAATACGGCGAGCGAGAAGGCCTCGCAAAGTTCTACGACCACGTCGAGGTCGTCGATGCCACGGTTATCACCGACTGGAACCGCGCAGGCCTCGATCCCGACAAGATGATGGACCAGATCGCTGAGGAGGCTGGCAAGAAGGGAAAGATCCTCATCGCTCCGTATGAGCGCGGCTTCGACGCGAAGCCGACCAACGACAGCTTCATCAAGTCCAAGAATTTCGCGGACCTCTACTTCGGTGGCGCCCGGGTGCTCATCACCGGCCACAGCCCGGAAACGGCCCGTTGGGACATCCAGGCAATGAGCCGAGCCGGCCGCGGCGTATTACGCGCACTGCCAGGCCTGGGCCTCACGGAGATCGGCACGCCTGGCATCGCTCGCTTCTACATCGCCGCGGACGATGAGATCTTCGCGCAATATCAGCACCTTCCCCAAGTCCGAGAAGCACGCCTGCTCCTCATGGCCGCCGAGGTCGAACAAGACCCCGGTGCCCGCCAGGCTCTCTTCCACGAGGCCGGACGCGCCCACGCTGCCCTGGTTCCCGACCTGCAGGAAAACGCCGAGTACCACACGCCGCTGCCGAACAGGCCGCCCGTTGCGACGCCCGCGTTCTCCGAGCTCGCCAAGCCAGCGCCCGAAACGGCGACCTCCGAACCGTCGGCGACGTCGACACCAGCCACCGATGCATCCGGCGACCGGATCCACGTACCAGACGAGGGATCAGGGCAGCTCGCAGCATCAGCCGAGCCGGACCAGCCCGCGCCGCTTGTCCCTGCGAAGGTTGGCTCGAGCCCCACTCTGCCCCGAGTTGCGGTCCCGCCCCCAGCCGCCGCCGGCCCGCCGGCCGCTCCGGCGACCCCGGCCCGCCTCGCCCCCCTCGCGACCGATGGCGATGCCAGCACTGCGGCGCCTCGGTCCACCGTGGCGTCGTCAGCAGCCGGCCACGCAGCCGCCGCCACTGGCAGCGCGCCAGCTGGTACGGCGAGCGGCCAGAGCGCCCCCGGATCAGCCGGCGCAGCCGGATCGGGCAGCACCCACAGCGCCGCGTCGCCGTCGAGCATTGCCGCGGCGCCGACCGGCACGGCGGCCCACGACCCATCCCCCGCCCCAGACCCATCTGGGACCGCTGCCAAAGCCGCCGCCCAGCACAGGAACAGCCAACCTCCTGCCGCCGGTGAGTCGGGCTCCGCGACCGAACACACCATGCCCGCCGCAAACCCCGCAGCAGAACACCCCGAAGCAGACGCCCAGGAGACGGGCCTGCCCGTCCATCTGCCAACCGACGAGTCCACTGAGGTGAGCGGGCCAGCCACACCCAGCGACGCGCAGTCCCGTTTGGCGCAACTCCCGGCGGGCTCAGCCGACGCGCGGGCAACCGACGACGCCACCGGCGAACCCGACAGGGGGGCTGCCGAAACCGCGATAGTCCCGCCCTACCTGGCACGCCTCGTCGAATGGGCCACCGGGGGCGACCTCGGTGTCGAATGGGCCAAAGAAAACCTGCAGCCCGCGCAAGTGGTGGTTGTGGCCCACCCCGGCGTACTCGACCCCGACCAAGCCCGCCAAGACATCCCACGTGCCCTCGCCGAGGCAGCCGGCCCAGGCTGGCCTGGCTTCGTCCTGGTCGACGTCCTAATCCTCACCAAAGACAACACGGACCAGCTGCACGACCTGATCGACGGCGCCCCGGACGCTCACGTCCTCGTCGTCGGCTCGAACCCCCACGACGCCTACGTCGAAGACACGGTCCGCGACGCCGTGCGAGGCATCAGAGCGACACCCCTCGCCCCAGACTCATCTGCCCGCGCCGAAGCCGGCGCCATCGATTGGAAGGCAGGTTATGAACTCACGTCCGACGGACGCCTCGTTCCACGTGTTCGAGGTGCTGGATCTGCCCTGGAGGAACGGGCTGCTGGCGACGGGCAAGACCCGGTCGGGGAACCTGTGCCCGGGAATCCTGTTGCAGGGCCAGACGGGACAGCCGGTGCAGCTGATCAGTCTGGAGGCGCCCACTCCAAGCGAGATGGAGGAGGGGGAACTGACGGTGGTCCTGGAGAGAACGAATCCGACCCCGGTACGGCCGGACGCGATGCTGACGGAGGTGCCGAACCCGTAGTCGCCGCCACGGCGATCGACTCACTGCGCGACACAGCTGAGCAGCGCGACACAGCGAATGAAGCGCTTCCCCACGCACCCGACGAGCCGCAGGCTCAGCAGGCCGTCACGGACAAAGCTCGCCGCCAACGCCCGCCACCGGCCCGCGACATGCTGGAGCTGGTGTCGAAGTTCGTTGACGCCGCGGAGGAGGAGTGGCGCTGGGCCGCCACGAGCGCGCGGTGGGCGGCATCCGGGTATCACGATGCGGCGTCCGACAATCCGCCGCCGACTGCCGAGGCTCAGCTGGCCTGGGCCCTGCGACGGACACTGGCGCGCGTCCTGGCCGCCGGACCTCACTTGAACGAAGCTGCTGACGCCGAGCTCGCCCAGGCTCGTCACCTCGCGGAAACCGAGACACCCCGCCGTGCTCAGGAACGCGTGAATGCGGCACGTGATCATTCGGCCTACCGGTGGCCAGCATGGGTAGACCAATTGCGATACGCCGAGCGTGCTCTGTATGCGGCGTTCAAAGCCGGCAACCGGCCGGCTTACGTGAGAGGTGCTTGCTCTGATCTGGTCGAGCGCGTCGGCGTTCTGCTCGAAGAGGCCCTGGATTCTCTCGGTCTTGCCGAGGATCCCGAAGCGGTCAAGGACCTGCACCACCGACTCATCGAGGCGGCTGACGTCGCCGACGAAGCCCCCGCCCGGCTAGGCCCCATCCCCGCTCTGCGAGACCGGTACGCCGATCTGCTCGGCCGCAAGCAGGCGAATGCAGTTGCAGTGGACGCAGCGGAGGTGCTGCTGGATCTCGACGAGCCGATCCGCGACTTCGACGAGTGGTTCGTCCGCCTTCGCGCGCCGGTCGACGAGATCGGGGCGCAACTGGCGCCGACTGTGCGCCCGGTCGGCGCCACCGGAGCAGTGGCCTATCGCGACGGCGAACTGCCGCCCGCCGTCGGTCAATGGCTGCCTGCTCCGCCGGCCGGCATGCTCGTATCGCCGCTGAGTGCGACCGCCCTCGATTTGAGGATTCGCATCGACGAGTCCGGTGACAGCTTGGCCACCGTTCTGGCCTGGCTCGGCGCGCGCGCCAAGTCCTCCGGCCAGCGCCCGGATCAGGTGCGCGAGCACATGATCGAGATGGCCACCCTGAATCACGTGCTCGTCAGGCATTTCGGCGCCCCCTTGGAGGACGTCCTCGGCGCGGTGCTGCCCGAAACACTCGCCGCTCGCCGAAGTCCACACGTCGTCGAATCACGCGAGGGTGAGCATGCCTGGATCGCGCCGGACGACGCCTCAGCGCTCAAAGCGTGGCTCCTGGAGCTCCTCGAAGATCGACTCCGCATCGAACCGGAAGACCATCTCTCGCCGGCGCTCTATACCCATCTCGCCGCGGCCCCGGCCATTCACGTCGCCGTCTGGCAGAAGCTCAACCGGTTTCTGGAACGCCACCATGGCCACCTCACCCTCACAGACGGCTATGCCTCCGCGTCCAATGCCGCGGCGGAGTACGGACTGCTCAACCTGCTCGGCCAAGGCAAGCCGCTATTCGATCGCGGGATCGGGTGGTTCTTTCCCGCGTTCGCCAGCGCGACGATAGGAAGTCCGGCCACGTTCGACCCGCACGACGCCGACCCCGAAGAACCCGCCGGCTACCAGCTGCGCCGCGACACCAACTCGGACGGCGTCGAGACTGATCCGGACCGCCACGAGTCGTGCCAGGCACTGGGTCACGTACGAGCGACGCTGCGGCACGAGATCGGACACTTCGTCGACAGTTGCTGGGCGTTCACCATCGGCGCGACGAAGGAGCCTCAGGCCAGTTCCTCGCCGGAGTTCAAGGAAATTGCCGCCAAGGTTCGCGCTCTGCCCGACACGGCGCTGTCCGACTATGTGCTGGGGCGCAGAAGCACCGATGACACCGAGGCCGACCTGGAGTTGTTCGCGGAACTGTTCGCGTTCTGGGTCGCAGATCCGGACGGCTCGGAGCTGTTGGCCGCGTTGGGCGCGGATGTTGAACCTGGACTGACCGTCGACAAGCTGGTGGCGCAGATCTGCGACTACTTCGACCGGCTGGTCAATCAGCGAGCCACAGCATCCGTCGATCCTGTTGCCTGGGCGAGAGCGACCGACCTCCTCGACAACCCACTCCGGGCCCTGGTCGAAGACATGGACAATGCGTCGGGCGGTCCGGCCAGCAACGTCCTCGAACATCAGACAGAATCTGCACAACGCGTCACGGCGGCGATCAATCGGCTCAACGCGGTGCGCGGCGCGCTTCGAACCCGCTGGGCATCGGACGCGCCGACAGCGGAGCTGCCGGCCCATGACTTACGTACAGCCGCAGGCGAACTGGTCGACCTGCACCGCGCCATCGACGAGATCAACGATCTGAACGGGCAGTGGGCCGAGCAGATCGCCCAGGAACCGGCAGACACCCGGATGTGGCGCAAGGTTGCCCAACTCCGGGCCGCCTATCAAACGGCGTGGGTGCCGAGGTCCTGGCGTGCCGATCTGCTGGAGCATCTCGACCGGGTGACGCTCGATCGCAGCGCGAGTGCGCAGCACCGAGGCTTCTTCATGGCGCTGGTTTTCGCCGGGTTGATGATCGACCCGAGAGTCGACGCCGAGCAGTACCTCGACCGGCTGGCCGACGGCAGTGATCTGCCCGACGGCATCACCGCGGCCGCGGCCGTCCGCAGCTACGTGGATCCGGACGGCGAGGACGACAGCGGTCCAGCTGGTGACGCAGTCGACGCTCCCGAGACGCACCCGGCCGATCCGCAGGGCGACTCGACGCGCCATGGACCGACCGCCTCTTCGGGCGCCGAGCCTGAAGGAGCGCCGCAGTCCGTCGGCCAGGCCGCGGAGCGGTTGACCGTCACGCAGCACACCGTCGAGACGCCGGACGGCCGGGTGCTCGCGGTCGAGGAGGTCGGCGACCCGGACGGCGTGCCGGTGCTCGTCCACATGGGCACGCCGAACTCCCGGCGGCTGTACGGCCCGGTTGTCGCCGACGCGGTGCGCCGTGGCCTGCGGCTGATCAGCTACGACCGGCCCGGCTACGGCGACTCGACGCCGCACGAGGGACGAACCGTGTCCGACTGCGCCGCCGACGTCCGCGGCATCTGCGCCGCGCTCGGCATCGACCGCGTGGTGATGTGGGGCTTCTCGGGCGGTGCGCCGCACGCGCTCGCCTGCGCCGCGCTTCTGCCCGACCTGGTGGTGGCCGTCGCGTCGCTCGCGTCGCTGGCGCCGCCCACAGCGGGCGGTCTCGACTGGTACGCCGGCATGGGCAAGGGGAACGCGGCCAACTTCCGGCTGGTGACGACTGACCCGGCCGCCGCCCGGCGCAGGCTGGACGACGAGCGGAAGCGGCTGCTCGCGGCGTCCACCGAAGACGTAGCCGGCGGCATGAAATCGCTGCTGACACCGGTCGACGCCGCCGCCCTGACTGGCCCCATGGCGGAATTCCTCGCCACGACCAATCACGAAGGACTCGGTCCCGGCGGGCAAGGCTGGTGGGACGACGGGTGGGCGCTCGTATCGCCGTGGGGGTTCGAACTGCCCACGATCTCCGGCCCCGTGCTGCTCATGCATGGCCGCCAGGACGGGTTCGTGCCAATCGGCCACGGCATGTGGTTGGCGGGGCAGATCCCGGGCGTCGAGGCCAGGCTGTCCGACGACGACGGGCATCTGACCCTCCTGCAGAACCGGATCGGCGAGGTGCATGAGTGGCTCGCCGCACGCTTCGCCGAAGCGGCACGCACCGCGCCAGCCGATCCGTCGGCGAGTGGCTCCAGCCCATCGGGTTCCGTGGATACGCCCCGACCGCACGAACCTCCCGGCCACGACCCGTTCCTAGAGCGCGGTTCGCCGATGGACCGGCGGCGAATGCGCGGACTGCCGCAGCGCCCTGACCTGCTGGCGCCGCATAATCCGGACGGCGGCCCGCATCCGCCGTCCCCGCCGCCAGCCCTGCCCGCCGATGCCGGCGGTGGCGCATCGGTCGAACTCACCCACGCGCAGTTCCTGCAGGCCGGCCGCGCTGCCGTTCGCGACCCGGTCGCCGATGACGGCTGGCAGGACGATTGGAGTCGGGCACGCACGCTTGCCGCGCGGTTGACCGACCTGAACACGCAGCTGGGCGAGGAACAGGCAGTCCGGCAACGCACCCAGGTCCAGGCCGTCGAGGCAGAGCGGTCTCAGGCGGCGGCCGACCGTCTCGAACAGCGCAACGACGAGCTTGCGGCCAGCCGGCGTCACCGCGCGACCCGTTTCCGCGCGGCCGTCGAGCAGGTGACAGCCGGCGACGACGCGATCCTCGCCGCGACCCGTACCGAGCTTTCCGAACGGGCCGAGCGGGCCGAGCGGGAGGCGGCCGAGGCCGACGACGAGACCAGGCAGGCCCGCGCGCAGCACCCCCGTGCCGGACGGCCCGATTCCTCGACGGCGAGGGAACGCGACCGGGCCCGGATCGACGCGCGAGTGGCCGCCGTTCGGGAGATAGCCGAGGAACTGTCCGCGATTGCGGACCGGATGACCGCGCGGGTCCGGGCCGTGCCGGATGCGGCTGATCAACACGCCGGCGAGACGGTGCGCGGCGTGCCGGTAGAGCGTACCGGCGTGCTGGAGCGGGCGGCTGCGTTCGAGGCCGCCCTCGACATGGTGGTGACCTGGGCTCGGATGGCCGGCTCGACCGCAGTCGAGGCGGACGCGACATCGGCCGGGCTAGACCGTCGGGTACTCGTGTTGGAGGCGGAGGCCGCGGCCGCCCACAACGCCGAGCGGACGACGACACTGGCCGGCTTCCAGGCCGACGCGCGCGCCGTCGACGACGACGTGGCCTCGGTAGCCGAGCGGGTGCAGGCGAGTCGCCACCGGGCAGCCGAGCAGCAGGAGCTCGCACGAGAACGCGCGGCCCATGCCGAGTCCGCAGCGACCATAGCGACGGACAGCGCGACGGACCTGACTTCGGCCCGGCGGATGCGGGATGAACTCGCGGCCGGACGAAAGGCAGCGCAGCGCGCGGTGAAGCGGGCACGCGCGAAGCTCGACAAGGGCGCGCTGAGCGACGCCGAGCATGACGAGCTGGTCACGCGTGCGTTGGCGTGCGAGCAAGCAGTCGCCGATCAGCTCGAGTCCGCACGCGAGCGGGTCGCTGAGCTGGGAGACCTCGAGCGGCAGGCACGCGCCGCCGACCGTGCGGCGCGGGCCGAGACCGAACAGCATCGGGTAGAGGCACAGGGTCATCGGCAGGCGGCCGAGGTCCTCGACCGGCTCGCCGTGGATCTGGCCGCGGAGGCGGAGCGGCTGCGCGCCCTCGCGCCGGCTCATCCGCATGTCCCGGTGCCTCATGTTGGTCCCGCACCGCAGGCCCGGGGCGAGTCGGCGTGGGACGACCCGGCCGGCGACGCGGCGCGCAAACGCGCGGTGCGGGCGTGGAGCTTCGTCGACGACGTGGACAGGCGCCCGCCGCCACCCGCCGCACTGCCGACGGGCGGCGCCGAGGCGCAGCGCGCCGAGAGTGGTCGCGCGATGCCGGAGGCGACGCCGCCGCCGGTCAGCGGGCAGCCGTTGTTGGCGGTGTGGCGTCCGATTGCCGGTGCGCTCGCAGACGTCGCGGAGTTGGGTGAGCAGATCCGGTCGCTGCACGAACAAGCCCGGGCCGAGCGGGGGCTGGCCCTCACTGCCCAGGTCGCCGAGGAGCGCGCGGCGGGTGCCGCGCTGCGGTTCGGGGATGCCGCTTCCGCCGCGGCCGCGGATGCCGGACCGCTCGCGTCGGCTGCCGCGGAGTGTGTCGACGAACTGCGCCGGCTGCAGCGGCGGGCGGGGCCGCGCATCCCGGGCCGTTCGCAGCAGCGCGACCAGGCGCGGGCCGACGCCGCGGCGGAGAGCCGGCGGGTCACCGTACTCACAGGTACCGCCGAACGGGCCGCGTCGGTGGGGCCGCTCTTGCGGGAGCGGGCCGCGAACGCGCGCGCCGACGAGGCAGCCGAGCACGCCGCGGTCGCGGCGGCGCACGACACGCGTGCCCGCGCTGCGGCGGCGGATCTCGACGTGCTCGCCACTGCGCAGCAGATCGCTGTCGATCACCTCGCCACGTTGCTTGCCGGGCTGGACGACCGGCTTGCGGCGGCCGCCGACGCGGGGCAAGTGGCGCTGCCTGACCTGGATCGCGCGGAGCCGTTCCCGGCGAGCGGCTCGGCCGCGTTGACCGAGCTGCGAGACGCGATCCGGGCGGCAGCCGACGCGGCCCGGCAACGGGCCGCTGCCCAGCTCGAGCTGACGCAGGCCTGCCAGGACGAGGTGCGAGCTCACCCAGCGGCGGTCGACGCCGAGCTCGCCGCGGTGGAGAGAGAGCACCTCGAACGACACACCGCAAGCGTCGGCGACCGGCTGCGAGAGCGCCAGCGGTTGATCGACAATGTCACAGCACTCCTCGAGCTGGACGCCGTCGATCGCGGGCAGGGCGACGCTGCGCAGCGGCAGCGCCGGATCAAGGCCAACCGGCAGCTGCACGAGACCTTGTCCGCAGCTCAGGGCCGCGACCAGCAGCAGCTGGCCGACCTCGAAACCGCCCGCGCGCGGCACGGCGACGACCCGCGCCCGGCGGTGGAAGCCACACAACAGGAATGCGAGGCGGCACTCGGCGAGAGCCGGCGTGCGGTCACGGATTTCGCGGCAGCGTTCGCCGGGCATGAGGATCACATCGCGGCGGCGCAGGATGCGCTCGACGCCGAGCAGGGCGGCGCACCGGCACCCGGGCCCGTCCGCGCTGAACTGGCCGCGCGGGTGCAGTCCGCCGAGGCGTCCGTTGCCGAGGCGCGTGGCGAAGCCGCGGAGGCACGTGCTCAGGTCGTCCGGGCGCGGCTCATGCACCAGGACCTGCAGCGCGAGTTCGACGATGCGCGCCGGAACCCGTCCGCCTATGCCGAGTTGACCGAGGCCTCTGTGGCACGCGACCTCGACCGTGCGGCGTCGGCGCTCGACGAGGTGGAGCAGCGCGCTGCTGCCGCGCGGTCGCGTCTGGAGGAAGCGACCGTGCAACTGGACGCCGCGCGCGCGGCCGATGCGGCGGCGGTCCCCGTGGCTCGACGCACTCGAACCGAGCTATTGCACCTGGCGGTGAACGAGGTTCGAGGCCGTCTCGACGCGCTGCGCGGCCAACTGCAGGCGACCGAGGAACAGGTCGCCGCCCTGCAGTCCGACCTCGACAACCACGATGCGGACTGGCCACGCGCGGAGCAGACCACCTCGCTGCATGCGGCCGAGCAGCGTGAGGCCCTTCGCATCCAGCAGCTGATCGAACTCGAACAGGAGCGCCTGGACGGGCTGCATGCCGCGCTCGCCACGGAGCAGTCCCGGCATCGGGGCGAGGTGCTGCTACGCCGCCGGCGCTATCTGGTGCTGCGAACGGGCAAGGACTACGTGCTCGAGTCTCGCGCGCTGCATGATGGCGGCCGTGGCATTCCTGGAGACACGCCAACAGCGGCGGCGCTCCTCGATCGGTTCGACGAGACGCACGCCGACTTGAGCCGCGCAGTAGCGGCATACGACTCGGTGAGCCGCCGCAGTGACGCCGGACCGTTGGCGTGGGTGGCTGAGGAGACCCGGCGCCGTGAGGCCGTCCTCGACGGCCCGCTTCCGCCCGCCACTGCGGAGCCCGAGGCCATCGCCCCCGTCCCGCCCGAGCGGCAGCGCTTCGGGGTCCTCGCGCACCTGGAGAATCGACGCGCAGTCTTGCGTGACGAGATCGTGCGTGCGCAGATCCCGATCGAGCAGGCGCGAGCTCAGTGTGAGCGGGAGCGCGCCAGGCTGGAACGGCTCCGGCGGCGGTTGCTGAAAGCGCACCACGACCTGCGAACCGCGCAGGAACAGGCCGAGCCACTGGCAGCGCGCAGCGGCACCACGCTGGCCCGGTTCGACGAAGGCACCGCCGACCATTTGCGGCTGCTCGCGCGCACCGCCGACCGGGTCGGCGCGGCCTGCGACGAGGCCGCTCGAAGGGTGCGCGAATTCGACGAGCAGATCGCGTCCGGCGAGGCCGCCGCGCGAAAACTCGAGGTCGACGTCGAGCGAACCGAGGCGGACCTCGCCCGCGAGCACCGCAAGCACCTGCCGAGTGCAGCGGGAGTCAGCACGGCGGCCGCGCTGGCTGTCGCCGACCACGTCGCCGAGATCGAAGTGAACCTCGGCGACGTACACGCGATGATCGAGGAGGTAACGCAGCGCCGCGACGCTGCTCAGCGCCAGGTGGACGAGCTCACCGTCGCGTTGTTCGGCAACAGTGCGGACGCCAACACGGTCACGCCGGACGCGCCACTGCCCGGCCCGGACGCGACGCCCGCGGGCGACCGCTTGGCCCCTGAGTCGTTGGGGGTGTCCGCGGAGGTTCTCGCCGACCTACCCGTGCTCGGTGCCGATGTGCTCGATCCGGTCGTGGCGCAGTTGCGGCCGCTCGCGAACGAGAGGAGGGCTGGCAGGACCTTCGCCGAATGGCGGGACGCGATTCATGATGCGCTTCGTACTGTCGTTCCTGCGCTCGCCGAGTTCACGCGGCAGAACCCGCACTTCGTGGACATGACCGAAGACGAGGTCGGCGATTGGGTCGACAAGGTGATGGACCGCCTGGTCCCCATCGACGATCTCGGCGCGCACGTCCCGGCAGACGTAGCAAATCGACTCGGCCGGTTTGTCACCGGGGAGACGGCCGGCCTGGTCGACTGGGAGTCGAGAACCCCCGACGGCCCCGGCTACACGGCTTTCCGGCCCGACGAGGATCTGATCGGTGCCGTCGGGCGCGCCACCGAGGAGGTGCTCGCCACGCTGCTGGCGCGATCGCCACTCGACGACGCCCGCGACCGTGGCCTGGTGGGACCGGCCGGCTCCGGTCCGGTGGCCGGCGCGACCGAGTCGTGGCGCCACGAGGCCGAGGGGATAGCGCACGAGCGCGAGATCGTGACCGACTGGTTCGGGCTGCTGCTCATGAATGCTCTGGCCGCCGGCGGGGTGCAGCTGCCCGACGAGTGGCAGCGACTGGTCGACCAGATCCCACCGACCGACGAGGGCAAGCGCATCCTGCTGCACGCCCAGGCCGACCGCTACATGCGTCTTGGACACGTCGACCGGTTTGTCGAGTGGCTGGCGCGCAACAGCGAGGAACCGCCGGAGGCCAGCCATCTTGGACCGTCTGTCGCTGGCGAAGCCGCGGCCACGGATCCACACGTCGCGGAACTGCACCGGCAGCAGGCGCTGATCGATGAAGCGGATGCGCTGCTCGCACAGCTCCACGAGCAGCTGACAGCCCTGCGCATCGAGCGCGACCACGCCCGCGCGTGGTGCGAGGCACGAGTCGGCGCAGAGGCAGCGAGGGCCGACCACGACGCCGCGCTGCGGCACGCGCGGGGTGTTCGCGACGAGCTGCGGGAGACGCGGCGCCGTCGCATGCTGCACGGCACCTCGACGTGGGTGCAGAGCCACGGCGACCAGCGGGCCGAGCTCGCCCGGCTCGACGCCGAGCTGGCTGACGCGGAACGGCGGGTGGCCGATCGGGCCGCTACGTTGCGGTCGAGGCAGGACGTACTCGCCCACCACGAGGCGATCGCCGCAGCGCATCAGCTGCGAGACCAGGAGAACCTGCCGAGCGCCGCTTACGTCAACCAGCTTCGAGACCTTGCGGACAGCGGCACGCTGGCCCGCCGGGAGGAGAGGTACCAACAGCGGGCGGCCCAGCTCACGGAACTGGTCGACGACCTGCAATTTCGAGTCGACCGGGCCGAGCGAGAGATCCAGGCCATCACGTCCGACCCGGACTTCGACGAGGCGAATACCCGGCTTCGTGAAGAGCGGGCCCGGGCCGCACCGTTGCAGCGACGAATGAACGACTCGCTCGCCGCAGGGCACAGTCCGCTGGCTGTCGCGCGAGATTTCGCGCACGAGACCGAGCCGGCGAAGGCCGCTCTCGGTGCTCGGAGAGAAGAGTGGGCCGTCCGGGGAGGTCTGCGGCTGCACGATCTGCGGGCGCGGCGGTACCGGCTCGGGATCCAGCTCGAGGCCGCAGTTCGCGAACGCGACGAAGCACAGCAGCAGGCCGACGCGGTCACGGAGTTGTCCGCGAGCATCGGCGACACGATCGGGCGCGACGATGAGGCCGTAGAGGCGCTCTCGCAGCGCGAAGCTGCACTCGGGCACGCCGTCGAACTCGAACGGGAGCTGGCCGCGGCGCGCGCCGAGCACGGCATACTCGACGCGCGCCGCGGCGAGATCGACGCGCAGATAGCGCGGTTCGAGGCGGTGGTCGCGGACCCCGCACGGCCGGCAGCAGAGCGCGAGCAGTGCGCGTGGGTGCTGCCGAACTTGCGCGCGACGGGCGAGCATCGGATCAATCTGGCGCACGACATCACCCGGCTCGAGCGCGAGCTGGCCGTCGCCCGGGAGCGTGCCGCCCAATGGGATGCCCATCTGCGCACCGTTCGCGCCTTGATGCCACCGCTGATCGCCGCGATCGGCGAGCAGGCGGGCGGCCCGATCGAACAGCTCACCGATGAGGTTGGCGACATCCGCGATGTGGTCAGCCGGATCCTCGGGCTGGGTGATCCGGAGGATGTGATCGCCCGGTTCGTCGACACAGCCGCGATCCTTCGGCCGTTGGTGGATCCGGACGCGGTCGAGATCCCCGGCACCACCATGGAAATGGAGCTACTGCACCGGCTACCCGCGAACGGCGGCTTGTTGTCGAGGGTCGTGCACCAGCTCGTCGAGATGTGGCCCTACTCCAATCGGGAGCTGCAGAAGTACACCTACATCACGGTCGGGGTCAGCCTGACGTTGCTCGTCGAGGCGTTGTTGAAGATCCACGCGTTGTCACCGGCAGGCCCGAGCGGCGAACTCGCGCGGTGGCAGGCCGACGAAGGTATCGCGATCACCTATCTCATCGCGGCGGTCGTCGACAATCTGACCTACGGCGTCGGCGACGTGCGCGCCGAGCGGCTTCTCGATCAGGCAGCGGTCGAGGCCATCACGCAACGAAACCGCACGGTGCTCGAGGAGTCGTTGCCGAAGACACTGGAGCGTCTGAACCGCGCGGAGCGTGACGGACTCCAGGCGCTGCAGGTGGCGCTGCTGGGCGCCGACGTGCAGGATCTCGCGACGCATCTGGCCACGACGGACCCGGACAACCCGGTCCGCGAGCGGCTCCGCGGCGCTTACCTCGAGCTGTATCTCGAAGGGCTCATCCATCCCGACGGGATCGATCGGAGCGCCGATCCGGTGCGCGCGCTGTTCGCGCGCGTGGCCGACATGCTTTCCAACGACCGGCGGTCTTGGGGGATCGTCGAGCGTCACCTGTCCGAGCGGCTCAATCAGGTGACCGGTCAGGAGGCCGACCGGGTCGTCCGCCAGGTCGAGGGCGTGCAAGCCACGATCGGCATGCTCGATATCGAGGCGCGTCAGGTGACGCAGCAGGGCAGGCAAGCGGTCGATGCAGCACGCGAAGCCGATCAGGGCGCGCGGGTCCGCGCAGCGGAGCACGAGGCCGCGCAGCGGCGCGCCGCTGAGCGCCGGGCCCTCGGGGAAGCGACCGGCGCGGTCGTGCCCAGCCAGCAGGGGCAGCCGACCCCGCGAGACTGGCCACAGGTCGCCATCTCATGCCTGCTGACCGGAAACTGGAAAGGGTTCCGCGAGGCACTGAGACTGCGCCATCGCGATGTCCCGTACGTGCGGTACATATTCCAGAAGCCCTGGATCTTCTTGACGGAGAGCGCCTCGATCCTTGCCGCGTTCGCGGCACAGGAGATGGGCCTGATCAATCTCGGCTGGTTCCAGCCGGCGAACTGGTGGCTATGGCCGATCGCCGCCGGACCTGGCGCTTGGGGCATCGTCGCGTACTGGATCCGGCGCTGGTTCATGGATCACAAGGTGGCCCAGGACTGGGTGCCGCGTATCCGGCAACGGATGGCCCGCGACATCGCGGCGGAGATGGCTCCGCTGGTGGCGTGGCAGGTCGCCATCTGGCGCGAAGAGGCGCTCGGCACGCCCCCGGCGACCGCGCTGCGCATCGCCGACCGGCAGCGCGATAACGCGGAAATCCCGGAAGCGAACGGCAATCCGTTAGACCAGCTGCGCACGCACCTCACCGACCTGTACCGCGAGAATCTGAAGCTGCGTAAACGCGAACTCCAGGAGCGGGTTCTGGAGGCGCAGCGCATCAGCGACACGCTGAACCGGGCGCTCGACGACGTCCACCGGCTGATGCGCGGGGAGCAGGCGGGCTCCGATACGCCGGACGTCGGGGAAGCGCTGCGGCTCCTGGCCGCGGCCGCCGGCGAGCCAGCCCCGGAGTGGCTGACCGGTGAGGTCAGGGAACGCGTCGACCAAATCCTGCACGACCTTCTCCCGGGGCGGCGGGATCTCTACAACTGGTTGCTGCCGTTATTCCGAGTCGAAGGCGGATCGACGAGGTTCGCGGTCATCACGGGCGGCGGCGCCGCTATGTTCTCGGCGTTCGCGGGCACCCCCATCCTGGTCAGCCTCATCTTCACGGCGTTCGCCGGTTACGCCTCGGCAACGTGGTCGTCGGCCGTCAGCCGGTTGACCGAGCATGCGGAGGCGCTGATCCTGTGGGCTCGGCTGCAGATAGGCGGGCGAGCCTGGCTCAAGGAAGGTTTCGGCCGCGATTTCGAGATGGCGACCGAGCTGGTCGAGATGGAGGACTCGCTCGCCGCGCAGTTGGACGAGTTGCGGCATCGCGCACAGCATCTGCAGGAGTTACAGGAGGCCGAACGGCAGGTGCGGCGATGGCTCGGTCGGGGCGACCCCGAGCTGCCGCTGGCGCCACAGGCTCGCGAGCTGATCGAGCGCGGTGGCCATCTCGGCCACGAGGCGGCGGCCCTGGCACCGGCTAGCGCGCATCCGGACGAAGCTCGGCTGGCCGACGCCCGCGAGCGCCGGCAAGTGGCCGATGCCGTCATGCAGAATCCGCGGGTCCGCCGGCTGATTCGCCGTAGGCGCTGGTTGCCGGCCGTCGTCTCGGTGCCGTTCGTGTTCATCGGCCTCAAAGTCGGCCTTTCGTGGACGGCCATCTCCGGCATGATCCTGCTGGCATCGTCGCCGGTCTTCCGCAGGTACCGCTTGCGCGAGATACGTGCCGGCATCATCGGCAGCCAGCTTCGCGCCGACACGGGGCAAGAGCACCTGCGCGCCACTTTCGAGCGGGCATTCGCCGAACTCCCGGAGGCCGAAATCCGGCAGGGCCGCGAGTGGGCAGGGCGGCAGTTGAGCCACATCGTCACCGAGCACGGCAACGCGGCCGTCGATCGGGCGACGGCGGCCCTCGCCGCCAGGGTCGGCGAACCGCGTGGGGAACTGGAGGCGGGCCCGGCGCGCTCGGAGGCCCGCGGCGTCACGACCCGGCTGTGGACCGAGTCGGTCCGCGACGCGCTCGCCGCCGGTCACACCGCGGCGGCAGGCATCGCAGGTGTCGCCGATATCCGCCGCCGCGTAGCCGCCGTTCTCGATGACGTCGACGCCGAGGTCGCCCGGCTCCTGGACGAGTCCGGAGCGTGCGACGTGCATCATCTCGTGGCCGTGCTCCGTGAGATGGACTGGCTGATGGCCGAGCACGACCGGCTCGCCCGGGAGAGCGGGCTCGAACCGCTCGACGCCGACGGCGCGCGCGGGCTCCGGCCGCGGGATCCGCGCGCGGCGTTGTGCCGCACAGCCGATCGCGACGGTAGCGGGCGCCTCCATCCGCTCGCGGCTGCCGATGTCGTGCTGCAGATCGAGCAGGACCCGCAGTCGCGCCACCTCAGCGACCTGGCCCACGAGCACGTCCCGAACGCGGTGTCGTTGGACGCGGATGCGATCACGCTGCAGCTCGGGCCGGCGGCGCGCACGCGTCTAGCTGGTAGCCAGCTCGATGACGCGACGGGCGGCGCCTTCTTCCGGGAGTCGCCGGCAGCACCGACCCGCACTCTCGTGCTACGGCTCGACCGGCCGATTCCACTCGTCGCAGCGGCCAGCGTGCACGAGATCGACAATGCACCGCCGGCCCAAACTGCTGGACCCGACGCAGCAACGCAGGCACCGCGCGAGTTCCGGTCTCCCCCGCAGGTGCTGCCCGCGGGATCACCGTTCGGCGCCGACGGACACATCAACCCGTTCGCCGGCGACCCGCTCAGTCCTGATCAACATCGACGCCAGAAGCTCGGGCTACCGCAGCTACCGCAGCTACCGCAGCCACTTCTGCCGCGCGAGCCGCACGACGCGGCGCAGCGGCCGACGCCGGACGCACCCAGCCCGGGTGGGCCGGCCGCCGCCGAGCCGACGGACCCCGCCGCCACCGTCCAGCCGCCCAAGCATCGGCTGAACGGCCCACGCCTCTTCCATGCCGAGCGCCCGGATCAGGTCGCCGGGATGCTCTCGCGGGCCCGGCAGCTGACCGCCGGTCCGATCACCGTCGCAGTCGATCCCGCCTTGATACGCCGGTCGGCAAAGGAGGACGTCGAGCAACTCGTCGAGATGATCCGCAGGCTCGGGCCACATACCCTCGTCGCCGCAGCCGATGCCACCGACGCCGACATGCTCGGCCACGAACCCGATGTGGTCGTGTTCCTCGGCAGCACCGAGGCGTACGAGCGGCTGCAGGCGGCGGTCGCCGAGAAGGAGAGTGCGGCTGTTGAGGCAATCGCCGGCGCCCGGAAGGGTCGGATCGCGCACGCGCTGACCCGGCCAAAGAAGAGGGGACCGACCCAGGCGGTGCTGACTGACGAAGTCCTTGCCGCGGCGCGGCAGCAGGAGGTAAACGACGTCGAGTCAACGCAGGCGGCCGGCTGGGTGCTCCGCGGGCTCGACCCGCACAGCGCGGAGAACCTGGCCGGTCGACCGGAGTGGGCGCTGCTCAACCCCACGTCGGCGGCGGCCGATCCCTGGCATGCAGAGCGCGTCGACCCGAGCGAGGACACGACCGGTTGCCGCTACTACGAGCCGGGCGGGTTCGTCCCGGCGTTGAAGGTGAGGCTCCAGGCGCTCAAGAACGCGCTGGTGGACCCGAACACCGGCAAGTTCCGCGCCGGCATGCATCCGGACCGGTTGCGCGCGCTCGTCCTGGCGGCGTTGGCGGGCCGGGACGTCGAGGAGATCATCGCCTTCGTCGAGACGTTTCGCGGCCGGCCGACCGTAGCTGCTGAACCCACTCGCGACGGATTCCACCAGGGCGACCCACGCCGTCCGATCATCACCGAAGAACCCGATGCGATCACGAGGCTGATCGAGTACACCGGGGCGCTGCCGCATCTGCTCGCCGACGCGTCGGGGCTGCCGATCGCGGAGCGGGACGCGGTGATCGCCGCGGCCCGGGGGGAAGCTGACCTCGCGCTCGGCGACGCCGGCTCCGGGGCGTACCGGATCGACATCCTCACCTACGCCGACCGATCGCAGCAGCGGGTTCTGTATCTCAACGTCGACGAGGAACTGGTCGTGGCCCGTCCGCCCCGCAGGACCGACGTCGTAGTCGTGGAGTCCCAGCTCGTGGACGGCCACGACGTCCCGGTGCCGTTCGAGGGCCGCCCGCTCGGCCCGTCGATGCCCGAGGGCATGCCTTCCCACCCGCTGCCCGTTCGGGACTCACGGCTGATCGCACTGCACGATCATGCGCCGCTCGTCGGCTCTGCCGCCGGCGTCCGCTTCGAGATGACCGGCATCAACACATCCGCCGTTACGACTCCCAACGGCTGGACCTTCGACGTCGAGCTTCGATTCGGCGACGCGGGGACGCACGCCGCGGTCACCACACCGTTCGCGGCGGACGACCTGACTCACTTCGCCACACGCGCCGATCCAAAGCTCAGCCCCGCGCAAACCCTGATGATCATGGCCAACGAGGTGGCCCAGATCGCCAGACGCGTCGACCTCACCATGGACGCCCTCACCGCGATCGACGAAGCGCCTGACCACGACCCCGAGATCATCGACGCGTTGCGCCGCGCCGCGTTGCGGCCGGCCTGCTCGATCGCCGCCGTGACCGGGAGTGGCGCCGCCGGTGCCGCGGTCGAGGCGGAGCGCGAGGTCGACGGCGAGGTTCGCGCGGCGATTGACACCGCCCGGAACAACGCCCAAGGCGACACCGCACTGACCACCGCGATCGAGAAGGTCGAGCGGTTGCGTGAAGCACTGCTCGCACCCGACGTGTTCTCCGTGGACCCGCACGTGCCGAAGCAGTTCTCGCTGGCCGACGAGGGCCCACTCGCCCAGCTCCGGGCGGCGAGAGCCCTTCTCCAGAAAGGCGGCTGGCGAGAAGCGGGCCCCGTCCGCCGGGACGTGGCCAATGCGCTTGGCCCCATGGGTCTCGCCGCGAAACGCCCGCACCTCGGGCAGATGCCGGGCCGCGAGCAACGGCTGGCCATGCTTCCGAACGACCTCCGCGATGTGGTGCGAGCCGGGCGACGCGGCCCGATGGCGTCCATACCCGAGGCATCCCCCATCGTCGACGTGCGCTGGCTGCGTGACCAGCTCACGGACCCGGCATTCACTCGGTGGGTGGGGGCACACCGCATCGACGTGATCAGCGAGCCTTCGTTCGGTGTCCTGCACATCGAAGTCGAGCTCACCCACGGCGGCGAACGCATACCCGTGGAGGTACGCCTGGGTGTGCCGACTGACGAGTCCAGACCGACCTTGCCGGCTCCCGAGCGGGATTCCCAGAGCGGCTTGGGCGCGGGCGGCTGGCGCGTCGTCATTCAGCCCACTCGAGCCTCGATAACCAAGCGTGATTTGACCGGTCAGTTCTCGAGCGTCGTCGGGATGGCGCAGGACGCCATCAAGGCGGGCGTCGACCCGACGAACACCACGGACTTCCGCGGCTACGTCGACCGTATTCGCGCGAGCGGTGAATCCGATCCGTGGCACCGGTATTGGGCTCACGGGTACCTCGCGGCGTTCGCCGACGAGCACGACCGAGCTCCCGGCGTGATCATCCCGCACATGCTACGGCTGGAATTCCGCCGCGGCCCGGGTCCGAACCTCAACGCCGTCAAGCGGCGTGATGGACGACCGGATGTGCTGGACGATCTGCCGCCTCACCTGCAAGATCTGAAACGCTCTCTCAAGAAGCTGCGCGGGCACAGCAAACGCTGGGCCGTCGATCCCAAGGATCAGCTGGACGTCGAGGAGCTCGCCCGGCAGGCCACCGCGGGCGAGCGGGCGTTGGAGCTCAGGCAACGGATCGGCGCCAGGTCGATCGACCGGGTGAATGCGGACGAGCTGCGCGAGCTCGGTATCGGCGGTGACCTCGCCGAGGGATTGCGCCTCGTGACGAACAACGGCCATTCGCTGGTCGTTGCGTTGCAGGCTCTCCCGTTCGACGGTGTCGGCGGGCAGCTGGAACACCTCGGCCGGTTGGACGAACAGGCGCCGTTGCGTGCCATCGCGAGGCTGTTCCACCGCATGTCGATTACCGAGGCATTCGAGGAGTTGCACTACCTGCTCGGCAAAGCGGTCGACGACGCGGACAGGGGGACGGCAGCTAGCGTCTCCATCGATCTCGACGCCCTGCCCACGGGCCGAGACCCGGTGGCGACGAGTCCGGGCAACCTCGCGGTGATCCGTGCCCGGGCAGACCATTGCCGGCAGCAGGGCTTTCGCGAGCGGCGCGCATTGCGGCGGGCGTACAGCGAGTTCGCCCGCTGGCTCGATCCCGCGACGGTGCAGGATCTTCCACCGGATCTCGCGGCATTCGTCAGCGGGCTGCAGAAGCCCAGCCGCCGCGCCAAGTGGCTCGACCAGACATTGCATGAGGTGCGTGAGGCCGTCGCGCAGGGCCGACTACCCTCGCGCGTCCCGGCCCGTGGCCGGTACGTCCGCAGGCGCATCATGACCTATGCCGGGCAGGGGCTCGCCGGACTGGGCCTGGCCTTCTACCGGCACAAGGTGTTCCTCGATCACGTCGCTCCGCACGTCCACTTCCGGATCCCGTGGACACCTGGGGAGATTGCGTTGGAGGCCGCAGCAGTCATCTTGTCCCTTGTCGCTGGGTCGTTCCACGCCATCGCCGACCACAGGAGCAACACCGCTGCCGAGAAGCAGGACCTGAGACGGCGCGCCGCCGAAGCGCGCCGCAAGGCACGTCGCGGCAACGGTGCCACCGATGCCTTCGGCAACCACGCCGCCGAGGCAGTCAAGGACGTGATCGCCGACGTACACCAGCACCTCGAAGCCACGAGGCGAGTCCAGGAGCGCATCGCCGAGCTACTCCCACAGCTCGAACACAAGGTGGTCGAGGGCGAACTCTCGGCGACGCAGGTAGTGCGGGTCATGGCCGCGGAGCGCCCGATCGAGATGCGAAGCAGCGCGCCGGCGCCAGCTCGCCGCCCCCGCATCCCCGTGGCCTGGGCGACCGTAGCGCGCGACATCCCGGACCGGACCCCGCCATTCCGCGTGTTCTTCCGCAGCTACCTGCGGACGGTCATCACCCAGATCGTCGGCGGTCTCACCTTGACAATTGGCGCTGGAGACTTGAGGTACGTCTTCATCGTGTTCGCCGGAGACGTCCTGCGCCTGTTCCTCACCCCGCTCACGGCCAAGACGTCCAGCAACATCAGGCAGCTGAGTATGACGGCCCGTCGGGAGCAGGTGCATCCCCATGACGAGCGCCACCACCGCGGACGCGAGCTTGGCACAGCCGACACGAGCGCAGCTCTTTTCGAAGAGACGCCTGCGGTCCAGGAGGCGCTGGCCTGGTCACTTGCGGTGCAGCGCGCGGCCGCGGCCGCCGAGGAGCTTTTGGGGACGGCGAACGTCACGCCGGTCGAGCGGTCTGGAGAGCCACCGACCACGGAGTTCGTGGAACTCAACCCGCCGCAAATGGCTGCGCGTCATGCGGCCCTGCGAACCTCGAGTTCCTTGATGGTCATGCTCGCCTACGCGGCCGATGAGCTGGGTGTCGGCCTGGGATCGGGGGGCCTAGCGTCGTTGATCAATCCCGCGGAGGGAGTGATCCAGATACTCAATTCCATCTTCAACCTGGTCGTGAGCCACACACTCGCCGCTACGGGTTTTGCGAGGTACTACAAGCTCATGGAGGAGTCGCACCCGCAGTACGCACTCGCGCTCAAGCTGGACCTGTGGAGCGAGCTGACTCGGTACACGCACGGCGCGAGGGCACACCTGGAGGAGCGCCTCGAGTCCTTGACGGAGGGCTCCGCGACCGACGCGGCCACGCGGGTCGACGAATTCCGCGCCGACGTCGTGCAGTGGCTCGGGCATGATCGGGCGCCAGCTCGGACCGGGCCGATCGCCGCGGCGTATGTGCCGGCCCGCGAGCTCCCAAAACTGCGACCGCCGTTCTTCCCCAGCCAGCTGATGCGCGGGCTCCCCAACGCAGTCGTCAGCTCAGCGATGAGCGCCGGCGTGGCGGAAGAGTGGCCCGGCTTGGGCCACGCCGAAGCGAACCACATGGCTATCACGACCGCTACGAACAACAGTGTCTACGACTTGATGAGTTGGCTCGTGTCCTTGTTCTCGATAATGGACGACATGAAGGGCGTGCACGGCCAGCTCCTCGGCGAGCGGCTCCAGGAGATCGAGTCCGTAGCCAGGGCGATCGCGCTCCATCTGGAAGCGCTCCGTCCCTTGGTAGCCGAGCTGGCCGACGCCATTGCCGAGAGCAAGGCCGCCTCCGAATGGGCGGCCGTTCTCCTTCGAGACTTCCTGGCAAGGCTGCTGGGCTACGCCGAGCAAGAGCACGGATGAACGGCCGGCGTGACTACGCTCCCGGACGGCGGCTGATCTCAGTCGGCGCCATGCGTCCCCAACGGCAATACGCTGACGAATGAGGAGGTCGACATCAGCAGTCCGCTGATCTTTCCGATCGGGCACTACCTCGGTGCCTATCACCCCCGGGCCGGTGCCGGGTTGGACTGCCACATGGTGCGCATCGGCTGGGAGGTCTACCGGCTCGAAAGCGACGAGCGGTTCGGCGTGTGGGCGCTGGCGCACGGCGTGCCCGACAGCGCCGAGCCCGACCCTTGGACGCACTCGGGCCTGCTGGGCGCCGCACGTGCGGCCGGCCTGCCGCAGGCAACTGTGGCGCTCGACGAGCTCCTCGACAAGGACCTCGTCATCGAGGTCACGCCAGGCACCGAGGAGGCCGTCGAGTTCGCTCAGGTGTGCCGGATCCGAGCGCTCGAGATCGGGCTGGGCAACACCGCCCACGACGTCACGCATTTCAGCATCGGGCCGACCGACGACTACCCGCTGGTGTCCGTGCCCGCCTTCACATATGAGCTGTGGAAGTGGGGCCACGGCTGCGACAGCCTCTGGCATGCCTGCCAGGTGTTCGCTGCGGCGGCCCGTGGCGACGCGGTGCCCGGTGGCACCCCGGGCGACGAGGCGTCAACCGTCGCGACCGATCCCGAGCAGATCCTCACCCAGTGCCTCGCGGCCGCCCAAACGCTGATCGCGCACGGCGCGGCCTACCTCGACGAAGCACACGAGGAATACCAATAGTCCGGCTGCCGCCGCGCAATGCACCGCGGTCCGGCGCGTCCGGACCAGCGTGACTGTCCGGCCCGGAACCCTAAGCCCGCACGGTTAGCGCGGGCTGATTCCGCCGACGTGGGCCGCTACATCATCGGCGCTGAGCGTGCGCAGCTCGTCGAGGGTGGGCGTGCGGCCGAGCAGCCGCAGCCGTTGTGACTGGATCTTTCGCAGCGACTCGAACAACTTCCGCGCGTCGCGTGCGTTGCCGAAGTTCTGAGCGCGCGCGATCGACGCGAAATGCCGCAGCAGCATGGGTTCGGCCTCGGGCTGCAGGGCGTAGTCGCCGGCGGCGACCATCCGGTTCACGATGAGCGTCAGCTCGTCGGGCGAGTAGTTCTCGAACCCGATCGTCTTCACGAACCGCGAGGCCAGGCCGGGGTTCGCGTTCAGGAAGTCGTTCATCTCGTTCGTGTACCCGGCGGCGATGACGGCGATCTCGTCGCGCATGTCCTCCATCAGCTTCACGATGGTGTCGATCACCTCTTGACCGAAGTCGTTGCCGCCGCCACCCGCCTGACGGGACAGGGTGTAGGCCTCATCGAGGAAGACGACGCCGCCCCGGGTCTCGTCGAACACGGCCGCTGTCTTCTCCGCGGTGTGCCCGATGTACTGACCGACGAGGTCACGTCGGGACACCTCCCGCAGCGGCCCGCCGGACAGCACACCCAGCGCGGCGAGCAGCTGACCGTAGATGCGCGCGACGGTCGTCTTTCCGGTGCCCGGGGCGCCGGCGAAGATCAGATGGTGGCTCACGGCCCCGACGTTCAGGCCGGCGTTGCGCCGCCATTCGTTGACCTGGATCTCATCGATGATCGCGCGCACCTCCGCCTTGACGCCCTCAAGTCCAACCATCGCGTCGAGTTCGGCGAGCAGGCCGTCGACCTTCGCGGCATCGTTGGGCGAGCGATTGGCGGAGATGCCGGCCGCCAGACCCTCGACAACCTTGACCTTGGCGCCATCGGCGATCAGCAGCCCTGGCTCGGCGGTGTTCTCCACCTTGCAGCCGTCGACCTCGCCGGAGGTCGTCGCGGCGAACGAGACACCGACACCGCGCGTGTCGTGCACATGGCACCGCTTCAATATCGGCGCGCTCTGGTGCGCGACCGCGACGCCCTCGGCGCCCGTACCGGCGATCTCGCACGTCTCCAGCGTCGGCCGCCCGGACTGGTACACGTACAGACCGCGGCTGCCGCAGTTGACGATCCGGCAGTCGCGGAACACGACCTGGGCCCCGAGGCGGACGATGACACCGTCGTCGCTGATGTCATCGACGGTGGTCGTGGACACGGTGCCCGTGCTGTCCTCGATCACCATGCCCTGCTGTGCACCACTGATCATGCAACCGCTGATCGTCAATTCGGTCCGATCGGCCACCAGCAGGGCCGGACCGTACCCGCCAGCGAGCTTGCAGTCCTCGAGGACCAGCCGCGCGTTACGCCCGCTCACTGCGACCTGCGCGGCCCGCACCGTGACGCCGCGCAGGGTCAGCGCGCCGCGGCGGCAGTCGACGATCGGCTCGAGGGTTTCTCCGCCGTCGAGCACGACTCCGTCCGCGGCTGCTTCGATCGTGATGCCGCCGCCGGAGACGTGCACCAATTCGCGATAGACGCCGGGGTCGACGACGATCGTGGCACCACCGACCGCCGCAGCCAGCGCGTCCCGGATCGTCGTGTACGCACCCCTGCGGTCAGGAGACACTTGTAGAGTACGGCTCATGCCTCAAAATGCTTGGTTCGAAGGAATCATGGATTGCTTGGCTTGAAAGAATTTCTCGGAACCCTACCGCGGCGTCCGGCGCGATGGGTGGATTGCGATCTGGCCCACCGTAGGTCGCCTGAACCGGGGCATAGATAGGTGCGGTCGATGCAGCCGTGGCAACCCGCGAGTCCATTCGAGCAGGACCTGCACCAAGCCGTCACAGCCGGCGACAACGACGCTGTACTGACCCTGATCCGCGAGGCGCCGCTGGCAATTCCGCTCACCGCTGCGGCGGCGACAGGCCGCGAACCGGCCGCCTGGCCCGCCGTTACGACGCCCGACCGAACCTGGATCGTCGCGTACACGTCGATCGAGTCGATGCGCACCGGAACCGACAGCGCGGCCGGCGACGCACGCCCCGTCACCTTGCCCGAGCTCGCGGCCGCGTGGCCCGATCACCGCTACGGGCTCGCCGTCAATCCGGGCCTTCCGGTTCAGGTCACGATCGAGCCGGCGACGCTGGCGCGGCTCGCGGCGCCGACGTTGCTCGAGGACCGGCAGCTCGAACCGGCCGCCAGGACGCCGATGATGTTCAAGCTCCTACGCCACGCCGACGTGCGCGAGCTGCTGCAGGCGACCGTCACCCACGTGTCCGGCTACTGCCATCAGGTGATCGACATCGCGTCCGTCGAAGCACCGGACCGGCTGATCGAAGCACTGGGGCACGCGGCCGAGCGCTCAGAGCTGGTCAACGAGGAAGGTTCGGTAAACGTGCTGCGATGGCCGGCTGTCGGTCTCGAGCTGTACCGCAACGCCTTCGGCGGAATCGACGAGCCTTCGCGGGCAGCAGTCGACGGATGGATCATCGAGGAGCCGCCATTCGCCGGGCTGGGCTTCGCGGCCAGCCCGGGGCACCTCATCCGCGAATACAAGGTTAACGCGCTGGCTCTGCCTCACGGCGCGACGATTTGCGAGATTACCTTCGGCGGCGACGTGCAGCCGCGGGCCTACTTCGACGCCGACCGTTGCGCGTGGCTACTGCTCGTACCCGTCGACGCGGACGCAATGCAACTGCCGGCCGTAAGCGAGAAGTCCTGATGACGCCTGCCTATCGTGCCCGGTGGCGGGGTGAGGAGTATGCGGCCGCGGCCGACCCGCAGCCGGACCGGCTGCTCATCCGGCTCTACCGGGAGCGGCCTGCCGACGGCTTCGATGAGATCGCATCAGATCGCTACGTGCGCGCAGTGCCGGCGACCGAGTGCGAGACGATCCTGCACGTCACGACCGTCTGCGAATGGCGCGGGACGCCGTTCCAGCTGATCGACGAGCGCGACGACGAGCTGCTCCTGGAGTACACCGGCGGGCTGGTCCCGGTGGCGAAACGACTGGGTCTCAGTCGTGTCGAGCGCGGGGTCTATCGAGCATTGGTGCCGCGGGTCGACGTGCGCGCACTGCGCGAGAACGTCGTGCTGCTCAGCCTTTGACTCAGCATCGCGACACGGGGCCGATCAGGTAGCGCTCGATCGTGGTCTGGACGAGGCGCGCCGAGCGGACCCGGCTTTGAGCGATAGCCGCAACGCTATCTGCCGGCAGGGCGATCAGCGCCTGCGTGTGGTCCGTGACGCCGGCGGCGCCGCAGAGCAATGTCGACTCGTGTAGCGAGAGCCGCTGGGTCACGATCAGGTCGGCTCGCCCGAGCAGGTTGACGTCGTGATTGACCACCTGCTCGCGGACGATCAGCATCGTCGACCACGACGGCCGGGCTGGTATCGCGCCCACTGTCGCAGTCGCGACGGTGTCGACGACCAGCAGTTGCGGGCGCAGGCTCGAGCCGTACTGCCTGGTCCGGGCGTCCGGCCAGAAGACCTCGATCGCTGCCGGGTCCACCTCCGCGAGCGACGACCAAGCGCCCGGCCGGACGCTGGTGACAGTAACGGCGGCCCCTAGGGCGACCGTGCGAAAGCAGACGAGCTGGGCCAGATGCAGACCCCCGATGACCACGACGAGCGTCGGTTCCGGACGAAAGAGCGACACGATTGTCGGCTGGCCGCTCGCGTCCTCGCCCAAGAACAACCCGGCGCCGCCGGTGTGTACCCGGATCGCCTCGGCAGTACCGGAATCGGCGAGCTGTGCCCCGATCTGGGTGAGTGAAGGGACGGTGCTCATGTGAGGAATCCGCCCAGCGGCAAGGAGGCCGCCACTCCGAAGACGTGCTCGCCGTTCATGCGTTGCACGCGCACGCCGTGCCCTCCGGCGAGGGCGCGCAGATCCAGCTCCAGCCCATCGCTGCGGTCGGGCGGAGCAGCGACCCGCAGCGCCACCTCCAGCTCGACATCAGCGTTCGCGTCGGGACATGGGGCCCGGCGGGCGGCGATGCCCACCGTAGTTGCCGTGCTTGCCATCGTCACGAGCTTGTCGAAGAAGACGCGACCGATCTCGGTGCCCAGGTCCGGCCAGCCCAGCAGGCGGTAGGTCACCTGAGGATGCGGACCGGCTGCCCAACCCGTCCAGCGCTCCCGCAGCCGCACAGCCGGCGGACCCGGACCCCACTGCCCGGCGAGCGCGCCGCTCAGTCCGTGCAGGTCAGCCGCGAGCTGCGTGCTGTCCAAGAGGTGGGCGCGCATACCGGCCTTACGCAGGCGCCGCTGCAACCGCGCGACCGCGTGGATCAGCGCTGCCTTCAGCTCGGCGTCATCGTCGGAATCGGACGGGGTGCGCAGGGCCTGCAACGCGATCCAAGATCGCCGCCGAGCCGGGACGGTTCCCTGTGCGAGCGCCTGATAGGACTCGGCGACCAACCCGTGCGCTCCGTAGGCTCCTGGCGCGGGCACCGCCTGAACGACCAGCTGCGCCGACACCGGCGCACCGGACTCCCCGCCCAACGGCGCCAGCACCGTGGGCGGCGGAACGACGACCGGCGACTCGGCGAACATCGCGGCGTCGACGGGCAATGCCTCGAGAACGACGGTCAACCCGTTGGCATGTACCAGCAGGGCCTGCTGCACCTCGTCGATCTCGACAGTATCGAGCTGAACGCCGCGCAGGAATGCACGCAGCAACTCCACGATCGGGTCGTCGACCTCGACCGACCGAACCCGTCGGCGGCCGACGAAGCGCAGCCAGATGCCCAGCCATTGATAGGCCCATCGCCCGCCCGCCCGCGGAATCGTCAGAGCCAGCAGGACCACCGCACCCAGCAGTAGCAGTGCCATCACCACGACGGGCTGGTGGAAGGCGATCAGCAAACCGAGGATGGCCAACTGCCATGCGACGATCTGCGCGGCGTGCAACATCGCTGCTGTTGCCGGCCGGGTGGGAGTCTTCGGCCGGCCCGGGTTGCGAGCCGCCGCCTTGGCCTGCGCCCGGGCGCCGGTCTCAGCGTTCGTCCCGGCGTCGCCGGGCCAGTACCGCGGCGGGCTCCAGGCGGCTGCGGCTGGCGGGGTAAGCATGGCCGGCGTCGCCCCTGATTCCACGCCACCGGCCGCTTGCTGAGCGGCCCAAGCAGCGTGCGCCTGCCCGCGAGGAATTGTCGAATCGATGCCGCCGGCATCCGCCTGTGGCGTAGTACTGGCCGGGGCAGCAGCCGACATCGGCACACTGACCGTCAGCACGGCTGGATAACGTTGCGCGGGCGATGACGAACCGGGGTCGGCAGCAGGCCTTGCTCCGATGACCGCGTCTCGTCGGGCCGTGGCGTCGGTGGGTGCCGTCGGCGAGGGCTCGGCCGAACGGGCCGCCGGCGGCGCGTACAGCGCGCCGACGGCCCCCGGGTCACCCCCCTGCTGTGGCTGGGTGGCGCCTTCGGCGGAGGACCGATCGTCGTCCTGCTCCGAGTCGCGCGCCGGTACGACACGACGCTCGTCGCCGTGTTGCACCATCTCTCCTGTCTCCAATATGCCTCGAGTCCGCAGCGGACGGTGGATTCCGTGGATTCCGTGGATTCCGGCCGCTGCGCGGCCGGCCGGCCCGGGTCAGGTTGCTTGCGCGGCGAGTCGGACCGCCGGGTCCTCCGTTGCCGCTGCCCCGGGCTGTGGCGGTCGCTCGATGACGGCGGGTGCCGTCTCGTCCGCGACGAACAGGCCGGAGTCGCCGACGAAATCGATCCGCGCCGCAGGGAGCATGCCCTCGTCGGCTCGGTCGGCTCGGTCGGCTCGGTCGGCTCGGTCGGCTCGGTCGGCTCGGTCGGCTCGGTCGGCTCGGTCGGCTCGGTCGGCTCGGTCGTCCGGACGCTGATCCCCGCTAGGTGCCACGACCCCCCGCGCGCGGCCGCCGTCAACCTCGCCGCGTGTATCTGGTCGCAGCGTGCCGCGACCACCAAGGCCCTGTCGCAGAGCCTGCGCGGCCGGATCCAGTTCGGCCGCACCGGCTTCGCCGGGTGAGGCGGGCTGACTTCTCAACGTCGGCAGCCGCGCCATCAGCACCTCTTCCGACGCGAGTGAACCCGGCCGGGCATCTGATCCCGGATCGCGAATGCCCTGCAGATTGCGCGGGGTACCGAACCGCCCAGGGTTGAGCGGTTCGTCGCCGTGCGACCTAGGTCGCCGCGAGTCGGCTTCGTCGAAGTGGCCAGACGTGAGCGCATGACGACCCGTCAGGCTCGGCAGGCCACGCGTGGAGGGCAGCGCCTCTGACGGCTCGCCGCTCGACATACCGGGTCGGGGCGGCCGGGCCTTCGTGCCGCCAGGATTCGACGGCCGGCCGGACAACGACGGTGGAGGACGCAATGCCGAACTCGGGGGCTCCTCGGACATATCACTGGGCAGACCGCGGCCCTGCAGGGTGCGCGGGCCGGGCGGCGCGCCCGGTGGGCGACTCATGCTCGGGGACGCGCCGCCGAACTGAGGGCCGAGCGGAGACGGCGGAGCACCCATCGCCACGCGACCCGGAGCAGGCGGCGGCGGAACGGCGCCCGGAAGGCCAGGCGCCGGCGGGATGCCCGGCATGCCGGAAGGCAGCGGCGGCGGAGCAGGTGGCAACGCACCCCGCACACCGCGGGGCAGCGCCGGCGGTCTGGGGATCGACTCCGGCCTGATCGCCGGGAGAGCGGGCGGAGCCGGTGGCGACGGCGTGGGGGGCATCGGCGGCAGAGCCGGAGGGGCCGGAGGGGCCGGAGGTGCCGGAGGAGCTCCCGGCGGGCCGCCGAGCAAGCCGCCGGGCAGACCGCCGGGCGGGCCGAACGCCGCCATCATCTGCTGGGGCGTCGGCTTCTGGGCATTCGTCGGCCCGGCGAACGGAACCTGCGCGTACATCGCGACGTACGCATCCTTGTAGGCGTCGTTGAGCGGGTTCACCACCTCGCGGATGGCCCGGTCCGTGTAGTCGTTCACGATCGGGTCGAGGCGGCTACTGTCGCCGAGCAGGAGAACATCTTCGGCATCGTGGGCCAGTTCGCGCAGGTTCCAGTGGGAACGATGCTCCTGCGTGCTGGCGGCGACGGCCTTGCTTCGGAACTCGTCCCAGAGGTCGGTGATGCGCTGCTGCAGCGGCCGGATCCGGTCCGCCAGCCGGTGCATGGACCAGCCGTTTGCGTCCGCGGTGTCGCACCAGCTGACAAGACACGACCGGGTGTTGCCGATCAAGGTGTAATACAGGTCCGCCGCTTCGCTCTGCCATTGCGACTTGAGCTTGTCGCTCTGCTTGTCCAGCACGCTGATGGCGTGCAGCAACTGGCTCTTGTAGTCCTTCCAGCCGTCGCCTGCAGCGTCGATGTCTTGCGGCCGCTCCATCATGACGAACTGGTAGATCATCCTGATGTCGGCGTGCGCGAGCAGATCCGGCGGGGCAGCGTTCGAACTGCCGGCCGTGCCGCCGTTACTCATGGCCGCTCGCGCTTCGTTCGCCCGGCGTCCACCCGCGGGTGCCATCGCGCGCCGCCCGTGGGCGCGAGAGCGACGCTGTCTGGTTGACGGACCACAATCAGGTACCGGGCGCGTGCGGATGGGGGACGAACACCGTCGGCCACGGGTTGGGGATGTCCCGCTTATACGCCTTATCGAATAGCCGCACCTGCTCCTGGGGCGACTCCGGGGCCGGAACGTGCTGCTGCTCCCACGCCGTGATCCGCTTGGCCTGCTCCTCGCCGATCGCCGCTGGCGATCCTGGATGGAGATAGGCCTCGTCCGTGCGGTGCTCAGCAGTCGCGTGCTGACCGCCCTTGGCCGCCGCTGCCGGATGGAAGTAGTCCTCTCGCTGTCGCGCGAACTGTCCAGCCGCCCGGTCGGCCGCCGCTGCTGGATGGAAGTAGTCCTCTCGCTGTTGCGCGAACTGTCCAGCCGCCCGGTCGGCCGCCGCTGCTTCGGCCTTGGCCGCGTCGCGGGCGATCGACGGCGTACCCGCAGCCGGCGTGAACACGTCCCAGAGCGCGTTCACGTTCATCGCCGCGGCCTGTGCCTTGTCACCCTGGCGGTAGTTCGCCGTCATGATGACCGCGGCGTACATGAGCGACTCGAAGCACCTGCTCAGGTCCTCTTCCCCGGTGCGCTGGCACTCGAGGATGTGGCCGTAGGAGTCGCGCAGCGTCTGCGCCTCGCTGGTGCCGGTCATGCCAAGCGTTATCGCCCCGGCCATCTTGCCGGTCGCGCGCGACGCGCCACGAGCGTGGTGCTGTTGCAGCTCCAACATCGTCTCGCCGAACTGAGCAATGGCACCAATGTCCGGAGTGATCTTCGTGCCGTCCGCCATGCCCGCTCCCCGCCTCAAGCTCTCACATTAATGCTTGACTTCAAGCAGTCTTGCAACACGACCTTAACCCGCGCGAGCTCTGAATGACACCCATTCAAACGAGAACTGGCAGCCAAGTTCGCAACCCGGCGTTTCTGTCCAGCCCGAACGACGCGCAACTCGCAGTCCGGCTCACCCAAGTGGCGGCTTCCAGGCCAGTTGAACCAGTCGCGCACCGCCCTTGCGGGTCACCAGCCAACCGCGTCCGGGGGGCTGCGGCGACGGCCGAACATTCCCGACGAGCGCGCCCTCGTCCCGGTCGCCGGACAGGACGAGGCCCGGCGAGGACAGCTCCCGCAGCCGCATCAGTACCGGCTCGTACATGGCTCGCCCGGCCCCGCCACTGCGGCGCGCCACGATCAGGTGCAGCCCGACGTCGCGGCTGCGGGGCAGGAACTCCACCAGAGGCTCCAGCGGACTCGGGCTGAGCGCCGACTTGAGGTCGAACAGGTCGTAGTCGTCGACCAGCAGGTAGAGGTCTGCGCCGGAGTACCAGCTCCGGTTGCGTAGCTCCTCGGGCGTGACGTCGGGGCCCGGGAGCCGGCCGCGCATCACCTCGCAGACCTCGGCAATGATGGCGCTGGTCGACTCGGTCGACGTGCCGTAGCCGATGAGGTGCTCGGAGGTCACTGTGCCGAGCAGGCTGCGACGGTGGTCGACGATGATGAGTCGCGCCTGCTGCGGAGTGAACTGCTCTGCGATCCGGGTCGCCATGCTGCGCAGCAGCGCGCTCTTTCCGCTTTCCGCGTCGCCGTAGACGACCAGGTGCGGATCGGTGGCGAAGTCGAGGTAGACCGGACCCAGGTCGTTCTCGGCCAGGCCGATCGCGATGCCCCGTTCGGCATTGGTGGGCACCCTGTCGTAGCCGACGATATCCGGCAGCAGCCGCACGAACGGCGCCGGCTGACCCGACCACGCCTTGCGGATGTCGTCGACCATTGCGGCCACACCGTCCGCCAGGTCCTCGGTCTCGGACTTGCCGTCGAGTCGCGGCAGGGCGGTGAGCATGTGCATCCGGTCGGCCGTGATACCGCGCCCCGGCGTCTCGATCGGCACGTTCATCGCGGTGCGCCGGTCGAGATACGAGTCGCCGGGGTCGCCCAGGCGCAGCTCCAGCCGGGTGCCGAACAGGTCCCGGATCGGCGGGCGGAGGTCCATCCACCGCGACACGCCGACGACTAGATGGATGCCGTAGGACAGTCCGCGAGTGGCCAGATCGGTCAGCACCGCCTCGAGATCCTCGTGGTCGTTGCGGATCGTCAGCCAGCCGTCCGCGACCAGGAAGACGTCGCCGAACGGGTCGTCGGCGTGCTCACCCTGCCGCTTCAGCCGCCGATACGTGGCCATTCCGTCGATGCCGTGCTCGGCGAACCGCTGCTCGCGCTCCGCGAGCAGCGTGACCATCTCAGCGACGGTCCGGCGGATCGGCGCGGTCTCGACGCGCGCGGCGACACCGCCGACGTGCGGCAGTTCGCGCAGTGACGACAGGGATCCACCACCGAAGTCGAGGCAGTAGAACTGGACGTCGCGCGGCGTGTGCGTGAGCGCCATGCTCGCGATAAGAGTGCGGATCAGTGTGCTCTTGCCGCTCTGCGGACCACCGACGATCACCACATGCCCGCTACCGCCTGCCAGGTCGAGCATGAGCAGATCGCGGCGTTGCTCCAGCGGCCGGTCGACAATGCCGACCGGCACCCGCAGCGACCCGCGCAGATCGGGACTGGACACTGTCAGTCCGAACGGGGGGTCGTTCACGAGCGTCGGCAGCAGCGCGTCGAGGGTCGGCGCGTCGCCGAGCGGCGGCAACCACACCTGGTGGGCCGGCGTCCCCTTGCCCTCGACACGCTCGACCAGAACGTCGAGCAGGCTCTGCCCGATAGCGTCCTCGACCTCGTCGTCCGTCTCGGGAGCGTCGCGCTCCGGCTCGACCGGCGGCGCCAGGTAGCGAGTGTCGTAGTCGCGGATGCCCCGCCAGTCATCGCCCGTACCGGATGCGTTGCGCTCCCCCGGCCGCCGATACAGGCCGGAGACGTACGCCGCCCGGAACCGAATCAGCGGCTCGGTTCCGAACTTCAGGTAGGCGTGACCGGGAGCTCGCGGCAACTCGAACGCCTCGGGCGAGTTCAGCACGACCCGGGACTCCATCGCCGAGTTCGTACGCAACCCGATGCGGTACGACAGGTGGGTGTCCAGGCCCCGCAGTCGCCCTTCCTCCAGCCGTTGCGAGGCCAGCAGCAGGTGTACGCCCAGCGACCGGCCGACCCGGCCGATCTGCACGAACATGTCGATGAAGTCGGGCTTCGCGGACAGCAGCTCGCTGAACTCGTCGCAGATGATCAGCAGGCTCGGCACCGGCGCAAGCGGTGCGCCGGCGATGCGGGCCTTCTCGTAGTCGCGGGTCGAGGAGAAGTTCCCGGCCCGTCGCAGCAGCTCCTGCCGGCGGACGAGCTCGCCGTTGATGGCGTCGGTCATGCGGTCGACCAGCGGCAGCTCATCGGCGAGGTTCGTTATGACCGCACTGGTGTGTGGCAAGCGGTCGAGTTTGGTGAACGTCGCGCCACCCTTGAAGTCGACCAGCACGAAGTTGAGGGTCTCCGGGTCATGCCGCATCGCCAGGGCCAGCACCAGCGTGCGCAGCAGTTCGGACTTGCCCGAGCCGGTGGCGCCGACGAGCAGCCCATGCGGGCCCATCCCGTCCTGCGCCGACTCCTTCAGGTCGAGCTCGACAGGCTGGCCGTCAGGGCCGACGCCGATCGGTACGCGCAACCGGTCGCGGTTGGGTCGCGGCGCCCAACCGGCCGACGGGTCGTAGTAGTACGGGTCGCCCAGGTCGAGCAACTCGGCCAGGCCGAGTGTCGCGCTCATGCTCTGCTCGCCCTGCCCGCTGACCGACATCCGCAGCGGCGCAAGCTGCCGGGCCAGGGCGTCGGTCTCGGCGTGGCTCAGCGAGTCGGCCCGGCCGATCTCGGTCTCACCGTCGACGGTGCGGCCACGCAACGCCGTCTTGTCGTCGATCTCGAGTACAAGGGTGGCCCGGTCGAGCATCTTGGGCGGCGGATCCTGCAGGTCGATGATCGTGACGCCCTCGACTCCACCCTCAGTCATCAGGTGGTTCGACCCGGCCTGCTCGCCGCCGTCGAGGATGACGATCAGGTGCTGACCGGCCACCTGAGGCACCGGTGCGTTCGGGTTGAACCGCGGCCGCGCGGCGAGCAGTTCGTCGAGCATCGCCTCGAGGGCTGGGACGCTGTGCACCACCATGCGCAATGACCCAAGCGCGTCGGAGCGTTCGGGATGGAGCGCGTGGGGCAGCCACTTCGCCCACTCCCACTGGGCTCGACGGTCCTCGGACGCGCAGATCGCGATCAACACATCATCCGGAGATTGATGCACCGCCAGCTGAGCCAGTACGGCGCGGCACAGTCCGCGCACGTGCTCATCGCGCCCGCGCAGATAGACCCGGCTGAAGCCGTTCACCGCCATCGCGACCGGCAGATCCGACACCTGCGCGTAGGCCAGCACGAACTGCCGCAGAGCCGATGCGCACACCGGCTCGAGGTCTTCCAGAGGTCGGGTCTGCGGCGGGATGATCGAGGTGGCTAGATCCTGCGGGCCGACACCGATCCGGATCACGCCGAAATCCGCGTCGTCGCGGCGACGTTCCCACAGCCGTGCGCTCGCGGCCAGTGACCACAGGTCCGCGGGATCGGGGTGGCGGTAGAACATCGCCTGCCGCTGTTGGGCGGCTGTTCGCCGGACCTTGCGGCGGTGCAGCGAGAGTTGCCGCGCGTAGTGGCGGCGCGCAGACACCATCTCCCGCTTGTTCTTCCCGCCGCCGCTCACGACCTGCATGCCGACCATGCCCAGGGCCGAGACCCCGAACAGGCCACCGGTCATGTAGGTGAGGGCGCCGCCGCCGCGAGACCCGGAGAACATCAGGGCCATGGCCGCCGATCCGGCCAGCATCGGCATCATCATCATCACTTGGCTCCAGTTGCGGCCCTCAGCCTCGGGGATCACTGGAGGTGGATCGAGGATCACTTCCCCCGAGGGCAGCTCCGGCGCCTTCCGGCGGGGATGCCGCTTGAGCACGATGGTGCCCACCGACGCCTCCTGCTCTTGCTGCTCTTGCGTGACGCTTCAGGTCGAGTGCGACCAGTCTCACGCAGCAGAAGTTGTATTGCTTGAACCCAAGTTATAAGTCTATCGTCTGTGCCGACCGATTCGACGTGGGACGCGTGTCCCTTCGGTAGCGAGAGGATGCGCACGCCCCGGTGACCAGCATCGCAAGCAGCCTCGCTCGCGTCACGGTCGCGACGCCGACGCGCCGCGTCGACCTCGCTCTGCCCGAGTACGTGCCGGCCGCTGAGTTGCTGCCCGGACTGCTTCTGCACGCGGGCGACGACCTCGCCGACTCGGGGCAGGAGCAGGGCGGCTGGGTCCTCCGGCGTTGGGACGGCTCGGCGATCGACCCGGCGCAGACGCTGGCCGCGCAGTCGCTCCGTGACGGCGAGATCCTGCATCTGAGCCCGCGGCGCGAGACCTGGCCGGACATCGACTACGACGACGTGATGGACGTCGTGGCCGCCGAAGCCAGGCGGCAGGTCCGGACCTGGGACGGGACGGCGACCCGGCGCGCGGCGATTGCGGTCATGGCCGTTGCGAGCGCGCTCGTGGTGCCCCTGGCATTGAGCACGGGACCGTCCTGGGGAAAGCCGGCGATCGTCCTGCTGGGCGGCGCGGGCTTGTTCGTGGTTGCGGCGGCTGCACTGTCCCGCGCGCTCGGCGACTCCGGTGCCGGCGCCGCGGTGGGCACAATGGCGATGCTGTTCGGGCTCGCCGGCGGACTGACCGTGTTCAACGGCGATCGCTCGCTGCTCGAACTGCAGTCGCAGCAACTGCTCGCCGGCTCGGCCGCCCTGGCGGCCGTTGCGGCGCTGTGCTACGTCGGGATCGCCGACCGAACCCACTTCTTCGTCTGCGGCGTGTACGCGGCGATATTCGGCGTGGTGGCCGCGCTGATCGGCGCGAGCGACCTGCACACCGCCGATGTCGCCGGCATCCTCACCGCCGCAGCTGTCATTCTGGCGCCGGCCCTGCCGCTGCTGTCCATCCGGCTCGGAAAGCTGCCCGTTCCGGCATTGCCCGTCACGGCCGAGGATCTGCTGGCCGACCAGCCGCGTATCCCCCGCCCCCGCGTCCACGCGTCGGTGCGCCGGTCCGATGAGTTGCTGACCGGCATGCTCATGGCGAACGCCGTCGTGGCGATCGTCGGCCAGGTCATCCTCGCCCTCGACGGCCGCGGCACGGCACTAGTACTCATCGGCCTGGTCGCCGGAGCGATGCTGCTGCAGGCGCGCTTGTTCCCGACGTTGCGCCATCGCGCGTCACCGCTGACCGCCGGCGTGGTCGGCGCGGCGGCGCTCGTCTTGCGCGCCCTTACCGGATCGGAGAGCCTGCGACTGGCCGTCATGATCCCCGTGCTCCTGGCGACGGCCGGCCTGGTCTTGACCGCCGGCCGGCGCTACGAGCGCCACTCGCCCGGCCCCTACCTCGGACGGATCGCCGACATCCTCGACGTCTTACTGATCATCGCCGTGGTACCGATGACCTGCCTGCTGGCCGGATTCGTCGGCTACATGCGCCATCTCTACGGATAGTCCCGGGGGCCGGCACTATGGCGAGCAGGCGCGACCAGTTCCAGTCCTACCAATTCATGGTCCGGCGGGTCGTCTCCGCGCTGGTGCTGCACGAGACCGATCCGGCCCAGCCACCCCTTCGCCGAATGGCCGGTGCGGCGTTCGGAAGCGTGATGGTCGCCGTCGTCGTGCTTGCGATAGCGGGTGTCGTCGGCGTGCTCAAGCCGTCCGCGACGTCCGACTGGAAATCCAGCGGACACGTCATCGTCGAGAAGGCATCCGGCGCGCGCTACACCTGGATGACCGACCCGAAGACGGGCAAGTACTTCCTGTACCCGACCACCAACTTCGCCTCGGCCGCGTTGCTCACCGGATCCACTGACACGACGTACGTATCCACCCAGCAGTTGCTGCACGCACCGCGCGGGCCCCGGCTCGGTCTGCCCGATGCGCCGGACGCGATCCCCACCAGCGATCACCTGCTCGGCGCGCCGTGGACACTGTGCTCGCTGCCGGCGCAGACGATCAGCGGCGAGCAGGTACCCAATACCGCACTGGTGGTCGGCCGGCAGCGGACCAGCGGTATCGCGATCGACGAGTCGGCGATCCTGGCGCGTGACATCGAACGCGGCACGCTGCACCTGGTCTGGCACGGCCACGACTACCCGATCCTCGACGAGGCATCGGTACTGGAGGGCTTGACCTGGCGCGACCAGCCCCAGATCGAGGTGGGCACGGCCTGGCTCAGCGCGCTGCCACACGGCGAGCCGCTGGCGGTTCCGCCCGCTCCCGGCCGTGGCCAGCACACCTCCGTTCTGGCGGGCGGGGCCACGATCGGCGAGGTTCGCGTCGTGCACTCGGCGGGCGGCACGCAGTACTACCTCGTGCAGGCTGGTCGGATCCAGGCGATCACGCCGGTTCAGGCGGCGATCACGCTGGCCGATCCCGCAGTCCGCCGCCTGGTGTACGGCGGGCGCACCCCGGCGGCCCGGCCCCTCGCGGCCGCCGTGGCGAACTCGGTGCCGCGCCGCGACCTCCCGCCGGTAGGCCCGACCGATCCGCCCGAGGCCAAGCCCGTGATGGCCGCGGTCAATTCCAACAAGTCCACGGTGTGCGCCTCCTTCCGCGACGCCGGCCTCGTGCCCGACGTCGCGGTCGAGGCGGCGGTCGAGGGCGCCGAACTGGCACCGGCGACCGCGCAACGCACCCAGAAGGGGACCGTGCTGGCCAACCGGGTCGAGGTCGAGCCCGGGTGGGGCGCGCTGGTCGAGTCCATGCCGTCGCCCACCGCCACGAGCGGCAGCTTGTTCCTGGTGACCGACGAGGGCAGGCGCTACGGCATCGCCGACGATCAGGCTCGCAAGTCGCTGGGCTACGACGCCGTCACTCCCGTCCAGATGCCGGTCTCGATCGTGGCCCGCATCCCGGCCGGCGACGCACTGGATCAGCAGGCGGCCCAGCGCCAGAGCTGAGCCGACTCCTCGAGGAAGGGAGGCATGCGAGACACGAGGCAGTGCTTGATGCACTGCGCGGGATCGTCCTGATCCTGTGAACACAGCGACCCGCGAGGGTCCGTCAGAAAGCGAGTGACGATGTCGAACCAGACAACCGCGGACTTCGACGAGATGCGGCGTTGGATCGCCCGGCACGAGGACCGGACGAATCACATGCAAGCCCAGCACAACGCGTGGCGCGAGAACACGCTGGCGAAGGCTGCGTCCTGGCACGGCGAGGGCGCCAACGCCCACCACGCTGTCATGTGCCAACTCGACGCCGCATTCACCGAAGTCATTGACCACATGCGTAGCTGCGGAGAGGGCGCCCGCACGCAGCTTGCGACCTACCAGAGCGGCGACGCCGGCCAATCGGATGTCATGCGGAGCGTCCAGGGCGCCGTCTCCGCCATCACCGCGGGACTCTCCTGAAAGGAAGAGAACATCATGAGCTACGACAACACCTACCAGCACAACTGGGACCTGACCAACGAGATATCCGAGGATTCCGCCAGGTTCGCGAGCATGCTCGATAGCCACGTCGCCGAGGCCACCAGCGACTACAACAATCTCGGTTCGAGATGGCACTCGGATGCCGGCGAGACGTTCATCGGAGGGCCGCTGAGGAAGGCGCACGACAAGGTCAAGCATGCGCAGACTGCGATCGTGGCCCATTCCAGGGCGACCGCCCACGCTTCGGAGCTTGCGCACGGAGCGGAGAAGAAGAATCTCAACACCGCACTCTCGATCTGAACGCGAGACCTGCCCATCACTCCGGTGGCCGCGATCCGAAACTCGGACCGCGGCCACCAGCGTGTTCAGCGATCAGCCGTGGCGTACTTCGAAGAGCGCCTCGCCCGACACGAACTCGGGCCGGTCATCCTCGGAGGTGACCGGCACCGCTGGCGCCCGGGCCGCCCGCCAGCGCCGCGCCCGGCCCCGGGGCACGACGAGGGCGAGAGCGACCAGCACCGTGACTGCCGCGCCGACGATCACGGCCAGCCGGAGCGCGAGCCCGTCGATGTGCCGGCTGGCCCGCTCGGCCGCCTCCTTCGCCGGCTCCCGAGGCGGAGCAGGCGGGGCCCGATACCGGGCGAGCGGGGCCGGAGCACGGCCCGACGCGGCCTCGGTGAGCGCGCGGTAGGGATCGACCACGCCGGCGCCGTACGCGAGGCTCTCCTCCGGAGACAGCTCCGGCCCGCCGGTGGCCAGCAGCCGCTTCGTCACCGCGTCGACCCGGGCCGACCCGGCTGCTCCCCCGATCAGTGAGGGACGCTCGCTCAACACCAGAGCGGCGGTCGCGGCGACGAACGCCGAGGCGATGCTCGTTCCCTGGAACGCGCTCTGCCCCAGGATCGCCGAGCTGACCACATCGGATCCGGGCGCGACCAGGTCGACGTACGGGCCGATCTGCGACGTGGGCACCCGGCGGCCATCAGCGTCGATGGCCCCCACGCCGATCACTCCCGGATAGCTGGCCGGATACGGCGGGGGCACCTGGGTCGGGCCGATGCCGTCGCGGTCGTCATTGTGCGAGTCGCCGACCATGGCCACCACGACGACGCCCCGGGCGATGGCACGCCGGACCGCGGCCGCGACCCGCGGGCTGCCGACGTAGCTGACCATGGCGCAGTCGATGACGTCGGCGCCGTTGTCCACCGCGTAGTCGATGCCATCGGCCAGCTTTCGCGAATCGACGGGGTCGGACCGATCGTCAACCACGGCCTTGTCGCTTACCCGGATCGGCAGGATCGTCGCGTCAGGGGCGATGCCGTAGAACCCGATTCCGGGAAACCGCGTGGCGGCGATGACGCCGGCCTCGGCGGTCCCGTGCGGGAGGCAGTCGATGTCTCCGTGCGCGACGGCGCGCACGAAGTCGTAGCCGGGCAGCACCTTGCCGAACAGCTGCGGATGGGTTCCGTCGACTCCCGCATCGATCACCGCCACCGTGGTGCCCGCCCCGGTGCTGAACGGCCAGATCTTCTCCGGCGCATCGAACCAGGCCTGGTTCCAGGGTTCCTGCTGGATCGGCCCATTCGGCCGCGGCGCGCTCTTGCAGGCCGGCTGGACTGTCGGCGCGGCGATCGCGCTCGGCTGAAGTAGCGCGAACGAACAGGTCGAGAGCAGCACCGCCGCGGAGGCTTTCCACAGTTCTCGGCGCCTATGCAACATTGCTCGTCCTACCCGATCAGCGCCGGAGCCCACCGGGCGACACGGTAGCACACTGCTTGAGCTCAAGTTATGTGGCAATGATTTAACCTAGCAACGTGAGTACGAGCCGTCCTAGTCGCGTACGCAGCGACCACCAGTACGTGCCGCGTGACTCCGTCGACATACTGCAGGAGTCCTGGCGGCAGAACTATCCAGACCTCGACGCCGAGTCACTCGGCATCGTCGCTCGACTCGCTCGGGTGCGTAGTCACATCGACGCCGAGCTCCAGACGCTGGTACAAGCGCACGGCCTCGGACCGGCGAACCTCGCTGTGCTGGTCACTCTTGCGCGCATCAGCGGCGAGCACGGGGTCAGCCAGCGACGGCTGATGGCGGAGCTGGGGCTGACGTCCGGAACGATCAGCGTGCGCATGGACCGTCTCGTCGACGAAGGCCTGGTCGACCGGCGGCCGGACCCGGACTCCGGCCGCAGCACGCTGATTACCCTGACACCGCGCGGCCGAGAACTGTTCGAACGGGTCGCACCGTCTTACGTCGCGAACGGGGGCCGCCTGCTGGCCGCGCTCACCGACGACGAGCGCACCCTGCTCGCGACTCTCCTGCGCAAGCTGTTGGTCGAGTTCGAGGGCTCCAACCCGCCAGAGAACGCTCCCATCAAGCTCGGCCTCACGGTCGCCCCCGCCCATATCGCGATCGCGGCGCGCGAATCAGTCGGCCTGCCGCCGGCCCCAGCCCTGCTTGTCCGCAGCGTGCAGGACGCCAGCCCGGCCGATCTCGCGGGTATCCGAAGCGGCGACATGCTGGTTCGAGCCGGCCAGTACGAGCTGCGATCCATCGCCAGCCTCTACGCCGCCATTGACGCCGCGGCGTCGACCGGACGGCTGCGGATCTCAATGCTGCGGGGCGTCGACGAGCACACGGCCACGATCGAGCTCGGGACGCCCCGGCGACGTCGCCGACAACAAATCGCTACGACCGCAGGGCGCGATGCCCGCCAAGAACACGTCATCTGACTCATCCGCGGCGCTTCGGCGACCGGGTGCGGCGGCGCGAACAGGCTCGGCTCTCCGTTAAGGGCACTTGCTCGCGACACCACCTGCGCGAACGAGCACACCGTTTGACCTCGAGCGGCCCCGCCGGTGTGGGAACCCATTCAAGTGATCAGTACGCCCGCGGTCAGGTCGGGGCCAGTTGGACCAGGCAACGTCTCGAACCATTCAGACAAACGCTAGAATTCAAGCATTTGCTCCAGCTAACCGATAGGGGAAACACAACCATGCGCACGTCACGATCTGGCCGAGCCGGATCCGGCATCGCCGCGGCGGTCGTGCTTGCCGTAGTGGGCACGATCGCCCTCGCCGGCTGCTCGTCCAGCAACCACACCGGGGCGACGTCGCCGTCGAGCGGTCAGCACGACCCGGCGCTGACCGAGGCCGACACGGACTCGCTGTTCAAAGGCCTGACCGAAGACATCGCACGTCACAACAGCGCGGCGTTTCTGGCCGCGTTCACCGGCTCGGCCAGGCTGTCGGCGACGCGCTGGTGGCAGAACATGGCCGCGCTGGGCTTTTCCAAGGGTGTGTTCTACCCGGAGGGCGCGGTCAGCGCGCGGGTGCCCCTGAACTCAGCCGGCGACGGCACCGTCAAGGTTTGGGCCGGTACGCACGACACGACCGACCCCGTTGACCCCGATTCCCATGAGGCCTACGTCCCGCAGACGTCCTACCAGCTCACCATCCATCAGGACTCCGAATCGACGCCAGTCGTAGTCACCGGGTGGAAATCGCTGATGAACGCACCGTGGGACCTGACGAAGCTCTACGTGGTCAAGCGCCCGCACGTAAAGATCGCCGCCTACCCCGACGAGAAGCACCTGGCCGACACGCTGGCCGGCGACGCCGAGAAGGCGGCCGAGTACGACATCGCACTGTTCAAGAGCAACGACTCCTACGACCTGCAGCAGTCGGGATTCGTCATGTTCGTTTCGAACCAGACCGCTCGGCGCGCATCGTGGTTCCGGACGGGCCCGCAACCCAAGGGCTGGATCGCCGACCCCGCCGGCTACGCCAAGCCCCTGCCGGGCCAGCCCGGCACGCTCGTGTCCGGGGTCACGACCAACGCCGTCGGCGGCGCGCGCGTGGTGTTCCACTCGCAGAGCAGCCCGCACGAGAACACGGCCGTGCTGGTCCACGAGTTCGTCCACTCGATCTTCGCGCGCAACACCATCTGGGCCTACAGCGGCGACAAGCCGGCGCCCGCCTGGACAGCGGAGGGCGTCGCCGGGTTCGTCGAGTCCCTCTACCGGGTAAGCCCGGACCCGAAGGCGCTGACGTTCAACTTGGACGAAATGAAGTCGAACCCGCTTCGGTCGCAGTTCACCGGGCGGCCTCCCACCGACACGCAGCTCTACAACGGCTCCGCCGCCGCCGGCAGCTTCTGGTACGACGTGGCGGCCAGCGTGTACGCCTACCTGGCCCTCAAGCACAGCGTCTTCGACGCGCTGTACGCAGCTCGCATCGGATACACCAACGATTCAACACCGTTCACCGGGGTAACCAAGAGCAACAAAGGCGGCACGATCACGTACTACAACCCGGCAGAGATCCAGCAGGCCTGGGCGAACTGGTATCGCCAGACGTACTGACGGGGATCCCCCGACCCCGCGGATCGGCTATTTCAGCCGGCCCGTGTGGTTGATGACGCCGCGGGTGGTGTCGTTGATGGGCCGTCCCGTGATCAGGGTATGGGCCCGGATGCGGGTCAACGCCTACTCGTGGCTGATCTCGTGATGAATCGTCAGGTGCCATCGTTGGGCGGGCTCGTGAACGTGCGCGGCATGTCCTGTCCCGACCTGTGCGATTCCCGACCTGTGCGATCACGTACCCGCCGACCCGCGGCCTTAGTCGGGAACAGCGGGGATGGCGGAGTCGGGTTCTGAGGCGTAGCCGTGTGTTGCCTCGATCTGCGTCTCGGTCAGTGCTCGGCTGACCTTGTCGGCAACCTTGAGCGTGGTCTGCTCGACGCTGGTCTGGGAGGGTGGGACGCCGCGCCGGCGAGGACCCAACGTGGCGTGGTTGTTGAGTACACCGCGGGGCCCGCTGTACGCGGGACGAACGGCGAGATCCAGCGCGGTTTCCCCGGCGTCCTTTCCCGATAGCGGGTCGACCACGGCACCGTTGAGGTCGTTCATGATGGCACCACTCACCCCGGCGTAGACCAGCGGCCGGTTCTGGCGCCAGCTTCGCAGCAGTGCGCTGACGCCCTCCCAACGGGTCTGGCCTCCGCGCCCCACCGCACTAACGGTGGCGTTGAGTATGACGTTTCCGGGATCAAGGTGCCCGTTGACGATCAATTGCTGTGCGGCGGTCGCGGCGAAGTCGATCCGCCATTCTCGTGCCATCTCCGTTGCGACCGTGCGGTACTCCGCTCCGCCAATCCGAGTCGCGATCGCGTCGAGCGATCTCGCGGCCTCGCCGACCCTGGACATCGACAGCTCGACGCGCGCCTCTTCGGCCAACGTCGCCAGAATGGCCCGCAGCAGTTCGATCGTGTGGATAGTCGATCGCAGCAGGTGGGCTAGGCGTCCGGCCGACTCGGTCAGCCGGGTCAAGCAAGCGGTAATGCGAGCGACTCGCGCCGCGACCGCACCACTGGTGATCAGATCCGACACGAATCCGGTGGCGAATCCCAGCAACTGACCCGCGAAGACCATAACGGCGATCTCGGCGGCGATCACGACGATCGTCCCGACTATCTGTTCGACCTCTGCCGCGTACTGCTCGAGCGCGAACGCCACCGCGCGCAGCCTGGCCGGCGCCTGCGCCAGGTGTGCGTGCTGGGCCCGAACGTGCTCGCCGAAGGCCACCGCAGCCCTTCCGCGCCACGCGCCGGCTACGGTTGAGGCTGAAGCGTTGAGGCCTTCCAGCATCTCGTCCGCAGCATCGGCCATCGCACGCCAGCAACTGGCGAGATCACGCAGTTCTACCGGGACCCCACCCGGCCAGGGCAGTCCGAAGATGAACAGTACGGCGCGGGCGATGTCGGTGCCTGCAGCTTCCCAACCGACCACGGGGACTGACTCGGCGTGGTCGTCCGGCGCTGGCAGCGGAGCTGGGTCGGGGATGATCGGCCAGTGCTCGGCCGCATCTTGCTCACTGGCCTCGTAGACGTCCAGCGCGCCCTCGAGGAACCGGTGGTAGGCGACAATGTCGGTCAACGCAGCGCAGGCTTGACGTTGGCACTGCGCGATCCGGTCCTGGAATGCGCTCGCCGCCGCCCCTTTCCAATCCTTCGACAACCGGGCGTCGAGCACGGCGATCGACGCGATCTCGTGGGCGAAATTGCGCGCCAAGCGGGCCGCGTCGTCGCGGGCGTCGCGGAGATCAGCGAAGTTCACCGCGACGATCCGCGGCCCACCCGAAACGCCCCCGACGCCGCTGAACGCCGCGACGGCATCATCGGCCTGCTCATACATCAGTCCGGTCGCGCTCAAGCGCGACGCGTCGTGACCGAGAGCCCCGTGTGCCTCGCGCAAGGTGGTCACTGTCGCCGTCGCCATCTCCAGGTAATGACGTCCAGCCTCGGTCATGGCGCTCAATTCGCCGAAGGCGCTACCGGCATCGGGACGCGCGGCCCCAGCCTGAAACGTTCCCACGGCACGGTCGAACGCATCTGCAGCGCCCGCCAGGGCTCGACTCCCGGAATCCACTGTCCCCGTGTCGACGTAGAAGCACTTCTGTGGCACGCAGACCTCCCCACCGGTAACTCTAGTATTTCGGTAGATTTTGCAGAGATTGGAAGGAGTGGACATCCCCGCGACACCATCGGGAACGGCGAGCGCCCGCCCGGCCAGCGTCCCAGGATCTCGACGCTGCCGGCGTCAGCGACAGCCAGACCCAGCAGCGGCCCGAGCAAGGTCGTCTTCCCTGCGCCGTTCGGCCCGACCAAACCCGTGGATCTGCCCGTGCGCAAGGTCGCCACGAGGTCGAGTGCGACGACATCGCCGAATGACTCGGTGATCCCCCGAGCCTGGATTGCAAGCCGTGTGTCCATGGCCCCTTCTTCGCACAAACGAAGAGGAACCTAGGGACAGCAACCAACGCATACGCCGACATTCTTTAAACGTTCGGCAAACGAGAGACGACCGGCATTCGCCAATCGGCGGCCGGAGCGCCCAGTGGTCCCAAGCCATCGGCGAGCGGGCGAGCACGACGCTTCCCCGCAGGCTGTGAAAGACCTGATGTCCCAACTGGTGGGCAAGGTTGAGCGAGTTCGAGAGGCCGGGCTGTCGCCCGACATCTGCCCCGCTAAGCGCGAGCAGGCCGACCCGCCTGGTAGTCGGCTGAGTCGGCGGCTGCCTACGACGTGGGGAACGACTGGTCGAGTCCGATTACCTGCTGAACGACCACCGGGCCTGACTGAAGACGCCATGGGAATCTCCACGGATCACCGGGTACGTCGTCGTCATCATCGACGTCATTGATGGCCCACCGAGGGATTAACAGAGACGCATTCAGGCATGTGACGGAATGCAGCATGCGATCCGGTTCCGGCGAACTGCTGCCGACGCTTCCGGCCGCGGCACAGGCGGTGACACTGACGGCCGACTCAGCGTCACCACAGGATGGCTCCGGCTTCCGATATCCCTAAGCCAGGTCCTCCTTCAGTCCGAACCACGCCATCCGCGTCGGCACCCCGAACCGCAGTTTCTACATCGTCGGCACCACAGCGATTGCCGCCACTACGGTGGATGCAGCCATCGTCGCCGAGAAACTCATTCGAAATCTCAGCAGCACCAACATCGTTGATTGCGAAACGCTCGAATGGCCGAGTTCAGAATCAGGGACTCTCGAATCGCCGTTCTCACCCGGTCAGGGCCAACTACCGGCGCACGTCTTCGGGGCTACACAACCATCAGGCGGGAAGCTCAAGGCATTGATCTAACTGCTCCCACCCCTGCTCGATCATGCGCAGCGCGAGCATACGGGGTGGTTCGACGCTATGGGCCTGCCGTGCGACAAGCGCCATCGCCGGCTCAATGAGACGCGCGGCCTCCAAGCCGCCTGCATCTACCGGGTCGGTACCGAGAGCCTGAAGCAGCTCGCCGATGAGCGCCTTGCCCTGACGGTCACCACCGCACATCCACGTCGTCGGCCGCACTCCGCCGAACAGATCGGCGCCGGAGGAGACGACCTCTGCGCACGGTGGCAATGCCGCTACGACGCGCGCGCCGGCAGCGAGCCGCGCGACGATTTCTGCGGCACTCTCATCGAACCCGACCGCCAAGCCACTCCGGTCCGGCTTCAAGGCGAGTACGCAACTCCAGATCAGCTTTCCGTCCAAGTTTCCGCAATCGGCAAGCGCGCCGGCAACGGCGTGGAAGGGAACCGCAAGGATCGTCACATCGGCATCGCGGACCGCGTCGATACTGGCCGCCGCCCGCGCGCGCGAGTGCGCGAACGCGGCGGATCGAGCAGCAGGCCCCTGGGCATAGATGATCTCGTAGCCGACAGAAGCCAGGCGCTTGCCGAGCGCACACCCCAGACTCCCCACCCCGATGATCGCCAGCTTCATACCGGATCCATCTCCTCGACATCAGCCGGACGTATCGTCTGGTCTTTCGGGATCAGCGTGTGGGCTCCGCCGGGAAATGCCCATGAGAACTGACCGGCAGAGTTGCCGGTAGAGTTGCCGAAAATTCGCCGGCGGGGACTTGGTCGGTCGAGGACGCCGTCAGGGGCCGTGATGGGTGGATCCGCGCGAAGCGGCTCGACATTCGGTGGGTTGTTGCGCCGGCATCGCGAGGCAGTTGCGCTGACGCAGGAGGAACTGGCCGAGCGGTCGGGCATGAGCGTGCGGGCGATCAGCGATCTGGAGCGAGGTCGGACGCGCCGGCCGTACCGCGGGACGGTGGAGTCGGTGGCGCGGGGGCTCGGCTTGGACGATCAGGCGTCCGCAGAACTCTTGCGCGCTGCGCGAGGCAAGGCGACGACGGGCGTTACGTTCGCCCGACCCGATGCTCCGCGGCAGTTGCCGGCAGCCTTGTCGCATTTCGTTGGTCGCTCTGACGAAGCGGAAGCGCTCGACCGGTTGCTCGACGAGACCGCTGGGGTCGTGATGATCTCGGCGATCGGTGGTATGGCAGGTGTCGGCAAGACGGCGCTTGCCGTGCATTGGGCGCATCGGGTTGCTGAGCGGTTTCCGGGCGGTCAGCTGTACGTGAACCTGCGTGGGTTTGATCCGTCGGGGTCGCCGATACCGCCGGAGCAGGCCATTCGCGGATTCTTGGGAGCGTTCAGAGTCCCGGCTGAGCAGATACCGACCGAGGTCGACGCTGCGGCGAGCCTGTACCGGACCGTGCTGGCCGGTAAGCGTTTGTTGATCGTTCTGGACAATGCGCGGGATGCGGCGCAGGTGCGCCCGCTGCTGCCGGGTAGTCCGGGCTGTCTGGTGCTGGTAACCAGCCGAAACACGCTGGGTGGGCTGGTCGCTGACGGAACTCGGCTGCTCTCGCTCGATGTCCTGACTGAGGAGGAGTCGCGGGAAGTCCTGGCCCGCCGGCTCGGGCCGGAACGGATCACGTCCGAGCCTGATGCGGTAGCGGAGCTGATCGCGGTGTGCGACCGGCTGCCGTTGGCCCTCGCCGTCGTCGCCGCGCGTGCCGCGATGCGGCCGGAATTTTCGCTGGCATCGTTGGCTGCGGCGTTGCGGGACGCTCGCTCTCGGCTGTCTGGGTTGGATGCCGGGGATCCCTCGGCCAGTGTGCCGACAGTGTTTTCCTGGTCGTTTCAGCAGGTCAGCTCGGCCGGGGCGCGGCTGTTCCGGTTGCTCGGTATTCATCCTGGCCCGGACGTCTCGGTGGCGGCGGCGGCCAGCCTGGCCGGCGTTTCCCGCGAGGAGGCAAACGGGCTGATGGCTGAGTTGCGTGGTGCGCATTTGTTGATCGAGCATGCGCCAGGCCGGTTCAGCTTCCACGACCTGCTGCACGCCTACGCCAATCAGCTACTCGAGTCCGATCCGGAACGCGATGCAGCCATGCGCCGGATGCTGGATCACTACCTGCACACGGCCTGCGCGGCCGACCGGCTGGCCAACCAGTACTGGCGCCCGATCGCGGTTGACGCGCCTGCCTCGGGCGTGCGGCCGGAGGATCTGGCCGATCGTGCGGCCGCCATCGACTGGTTTACCGCCGAGGAGCAGGTCCTGCTCGCCTGCATACATCTCGCCGCCGCGCGTGGTTACGATGCCGCCGCGGTGCAGTCGGCCTATGCGATCCGCTACTTCCTGCACCTCCGCGGGGATTGGCAGGATCTGTTGTCCAGCCACCTGACCGCCCTCGCGGCTGCCGAACGGCTCGGCGATCGGGCCGGGCTCGCCGCAGCCCACCGTGCCGTGGGCATGGCCCACACCCGACTTGATCGGCCCGAGCAGGCACTGACGCATCTACGGGCAGCCAGTGACCTGTTCGGCGAGCTCGGTGATCTCGTGGGAAAGGCACTAGCCCTGACCGGCATCTGTAGTCAGTTCCAGCGCCTGGGCGACTACCGCGCCGCGGCGGGGGAAGGACACGAGGCGGTCGAGCTGTTCCAGCGGGCCGGCGACCAGCTGGGCCAGGCGCGAGCGCTCAACAACATCGGCTGGAACCACGGGATGCTCGGTGAGCACGAGAAGGAGCTGCAGTACTGCCAACGGGCGCTCGACCTGAACCGCGAGATCAACGACACTGCCGGTGAGACCTACACATTGGACAGCCTCGGTAACGCATACCATCACCTCGGTCAAGTCCCGCAAGCAATCGCCTGCTATCAACGCGCCATCGACCTGAATCGCGAAACCGGCGACTACGGGCTTCATGCTGAGCTGCTGGACCACCTGGGCGACGCGTGCTGGACCCTGGGCGACATCGACGCCGCCCGGGCAGCCTGGTCACAGGCCGCGGCCGCAATGGTTGACATAGATCCGTCCTACGCTGCGCGAGTTCGGGTCAAGCTGGGCCAGGTAGCCACGGCCGAACGCTGATGCAGCTGCCGCTGAGGTCGGTCAAGCCGTGTTCACAGCGCGTCTACCAGTCTCGCGACGCCGGACTCCGTTGCCCATCGCCCCTCTCGACCTGAACCTCACGATGACAGCCACATCGCAAGAAACCGCTCGGCCGTTCCTAGGCACGTTGCTAAACCCCTGCTCGTCGCGAGCGGCGGCCAGGTGCGCGAGATGCGAGGCGGAGGAGGAGGGCTGTAGCGGAGCTACTGCCGACGACGACAACGAAGCAGATCGCGTGCCTGGGCGACGCGCAGCAGAGCGTGGGGTTTAGCAACGTGCCCTAGTCCCCCTCCACGACACCGAACCCCGGCGGCTTCAGGACCAAGCCGAAATGGCGCAGGAGCATCGCGCACGACAGGCACGGTGGTCCGCTCGTGCCGGCTACCAGTCGCCCGACTCGCGCACGCGATAGGTCACCATGCCAACGTCGGCGAACAGGCCGGTTCGGCTCGTCGATTGTCAGTACCGGATCGTCGACCGACCGGCGCCGGGCGTCCTCGGCGTACAGCGCGTCAGACAGCGCGGCGGCCTCGGAGCAGCGCTCGTATCCCCGCTCGCGATACTCCGGCTCGAAGCCGGTGCGGAAGAACTCGAGAACGAGCGGATGGTGCTGCGGCTCGCGGTCGCCCTTCACGCTGCGCGACACGGTCAGGCGACCTGAAAGCCGAAGACGGGTGATGTAGGTGGCGTGGCCGGGTGCCGCAGGTCCCACCGAGCCTGCTCGGCCGGGTCCCACGTCCACTGCTGTCGCGGGCGCGCGCGGCTTGGCGTTCGTTGGTACTGCTTGATCACGAGGTCGACGGGCAGCAACGGCCACACCGACGACTCGCCGGTGTCGCGGTCGATACTCCCCCGCCCGGCACCGACGGCCGGCGACTGGTCGGCCGGAGGCTCGGCCCAGACCACGTAGCCGAGATCGAACTCGTGCACCACTGCCGCAGCGACCGACCGGCCGGGGCGCTCTCGGCCGCCTCTTCGCGAGTGATCACGGAACTCCTCCTGCATCGCTTCACGCCCAGACCGTCAAGGCGACAGTCTTGACTTGCTGTTGAGCACAAAAGGCTTGAGTCGAAGCATTATGCGCTGTCCGGGTTCGCCGGCCGTCGCTACGATCACCTCGTGCCCACCGAAACGATCCCTACGGCATCCGCCGTGAACGCCGAGACCTCCGCCACTCTTCTCCTGCCGGTTGGGCATTCCGTCGGTGCCCTTTACCGGATCAGCGGGCCGAGCGCTCCGCACCAGGTGCGCCGTGGAGCGACGTTCCACGAGCTTAGTGACGATCAGTTCGCGGTCTGGTCTGCCGCACACGGCACGCCCGACACGATCGAGGACGGCCGAGCCTGGAACCGACGGGCGGTGGAGACAGACGCACGAGTCGCAGGCGGCGCCGGGCTTGTCGACCAGCTACTCGGCCTGGGCCTACTCGCCGAGGTAACCCCCGGAACCGAGCAGGCACTCGAGTTCGCACGTTCGCACCGGCTCGTCCCGCTCATGCTCGGTCTCGGCAACAGCAGCGACGAGCCCGACATGTTCGGCATCGGCTTCCTGCATCAGCCGGTTATGCAGGTCTCGCACCCCGTATACGACCTCTGGCAGTGGTCGACGATGGACGACACGCTCTGGGCCACCTGCGAGAACGCGGCCGACGTCGCCCGCCGGGCCGGGGCCACCGAACCGGACTCGATCGACCCGGCGGCACTGCTCACCGGCTTCCTACCTACCCTGCACGCGCTGCTCTTGCCGCACGCCGCCTACCTCGACACGTACTTTCGCCTGGCCTGGCCGGACGGCACGGCAGCCCGCGGCGGAACCCGAGCGGCCGGCGATGACTGACTCGCACAGCAGCGATCCGCTGATCTTCCCGCTCGGTCACTACCTCGGAGCGAGCCGATCCGCCGCCGGAAATGAGCCCGATTTCCACGTGGTGCGCGTAGGTTGGCGAACCTGCGAGCTTCGCGGCAATGAGCAACTCGCAGTGTGGGCGTTTGCCCACGGCGTGGCCCCCAGCGACCCCGATGACGTGCTGCCCTGGACGCGTGGCGCCGTCGAGGGCGCGGCACGGGCCGCAGGAATCAGCGGCACCGGCGCCATCGTACGCGAGCTGCTCCATCTGGATCTGCTCATCGAGACCAGCCATGACAACCCCGACGTCATCCAGTTCGCCCGGGCCTGCCGGATCCGGTCGCTACTGGTCGGTTCAGGCAACACGGCCGAAGATCCACTGCGCTACGGGATTACGCCCTCTGAGGCCCTCCCGCCGGTCCAGGTCGACAACTTCACCTACGAGCTGTGGAAGTGGGGCCACGCCTGCGACAACCTGTGGCACGCGTGCCAGATACTCGCCGCGGCCGGTGACCCCGACGATCCGGATCAGGTCGACCCCGAGCGCGTGCTCGACCGGTGCATGCAGTCAATCCAGACGCTGCTCGCCAGCGGTGCCGCCTATCTCGACGAGGCTCGTGAAAACTCTGTCGAGGCAGCGACCCCGAATCAATAGCAAGAGCGCGGCGCCTACACGTTCAGCGGATCGAACGCGCTACGCCTGGTTCAGGATCAGCTCCGTGGCTGCCTCCGCGACGTCTAGTGCCGCGTTTCTGAAGTGTTCTGACGGTTCGCTTTGGCGAGGATGTGGTCGGCGGTCTTGGTCCATACGAACGGGTGGCAGCGGACGTTCCAGCCGTCGATGTACGCGCGGATCTTGGCGTTGACGTCTTTCACTCACGCTGGTGAATGCGCCGCGGTGGATGGCGTGGCGTTCGATGATGCCGAACCTGACCTCGACGAGGTTCGTCCAGGAGGCGGAGGTTGGGGTGAAGCGCACGTGCGCGTGTGGGTTCGCCTCGAGCCTGCGCCGGACCTCGACTAGCAGCCATTCGTCGTGCTCTCGCGGTTGGCTCCTACTTGTAGCTGACCTCACGCTGCTGGATCAGTTGCTGTAACAGCGTCGGCGGAGGCCTCGCGTGCATGATCACCCGATCCTTACCGTGCGCGCGAGATCGGACGCACCGGCTGAGTCAAACGGTGCTGCGCATGACGCTCCCCGCTGGGTCGCTGGCATGGGCCGCGACGTCGCGAACCAGGTGATCTAGCTCGGGCAGCCGCCGGTGACAGGGCCCCGTGTGCCCAATTGTTCGGGCCTACCTCTTGGTCAGCGGCTCGCACACATCACGTAGTTGGCCGGATCCGGACGGGTTTGTTGACAGATCGAATGCGGCTCACGAGCCTGGTGCCCGGCGTTGAAACGTTTCGCAGCCAGCAGGCAGGCGGGACGAACCGGAGGGTTGCGAAGAGATGGGATGGCGATGAGCTCGACATGGCGCACGTTGGTAGTGGTGGCTGCCATGGCAGGCTCGCTCGCCGTTTCGTTGCCGGCCCGGCCGGAGCCATCTCCGGAGCAGGCACCGGCGGCAGTTGGGGCCGGCGCGCTCTCCTTCACCCGCTTCGAGCACCCGCCGGGCGATAGCCGCCCCACGATGCTGTGGTTCTGGAACGGCACGATCTCCGAGCAGCTGATCGACCAGCAGCTCGCGGACATGCGCGCAGAGGGCATCCGCGAGACGGTGATCTTTCCTGACGCGACGGCGGCGCTGCAGCCCGCGTTCTTCAGCGAGGGCTGGTTCGCGATGGTCGACCACGCGCTGCGCGAGGCGCAGCGCACGGGCATGAAGGTGTGGCTGTTCAACGACCGGGACTTCCCCAGCGGCCGCGCCGCGGGCTACGTCGTCAACGGCGGCACGGTCGGCGATCGGGTCTACGCGCCGCATCCGGAGCTGCGTCCGCAGAGCATCGCCCGCAGCCGGCTCACCGCGTCCGGACCCGGTTCGTTCGACCTGCGGGAGCGGTTCCCAGGCCTGATACCGCCGCAGTTGAGCGTCGCCGACGGGCAGCTCACGGTGGATGGCGGCGGCGTGACGCTCCTCAATCACGGCACCGCGTGGACCGACTACACGCTGTCCTTCGACACTCGACCGCTGCAGACGGCGTCGCTGGGCGGCCACGACTACGCGCAGGCCGGCTGGGCCTTCCGGGCGCAGGACCCCTCGAACGGCTACGTATACCTGCTCGGCAACTACCCGCAGGCCGGCGCCACCGGCGGGAACATCACGCGTATCACCGTCGTGGGCGGCAGGAACGTTGGCACCCGGGTCATCAAACTCCCGTTCGACGTGATCGGCGGCCAGTCCTACCACGTGGAAACGCGCGTCGAGGGCAGCCGACTCGTCACCTCCGTCGACGGCGCCGTCGTCGACGAGCTCACCGACGCGACATTCGGGCGCGGCACTGTCGGGTTCCGGGAGACGACCGGCCAGAACGAGTCGGCGACATTCGACAACGTGCGGGTCACGGCGCTCGACGGCACGCCGCTGTACGAGCAGGCGTTCGACTCCGACGCCGCGCTCAAGGACTTTGCGACGCCCGCGCCGACCGACGACGTCATCGCCGTCGCCGCGCTCCCGGTCCGGGACGGCACACCCGATGCCGACGGCGCGATCGACCTCACCGACCGCTTCCGCGCCGGCGAGTCCTGGAGCGTCCCTGCCGGCGAGTACAAGGTCGAATACTACGTCCGCCACGTCCGCACGGATTTCGGCGGCGACGGCTACCTGAACCTGTTCGACGAGGACGCGGTTCGGCGCTACATCGAGGTCGTCCACGACGAGTACTACCGCCGCTTTGCGTGGGCGTTCGACTCCGGTTTGCTCCGCGGTTTCTGGGACGACGAGCCGCGGATCGCGACGGGCTACGGGCCGGAGCCGCCGTGGTCAGATCTCGTCGAGAGCGACGTCCGGCGCGCCGGTTCGACGCCGGCGCAGGCGCTCGCCGCCTGGTACGCGGAGGACGGCAATGCCGGCCACGGCGCGCGCGGCGTGCTCTCCAAGGCCGACGCCGACGCCTTCGCGCAGGCGTACTACAAGCAAGAAGGCGACTGGGCCCGCGCGCACCATACGCAGATCATCTCCAACCCGCTCTCGGACGACCGGCCGCCGTCCTGGATGCTCCGCGAGACCGGAGACATCCACAAGGACAACCAGTGGATCCAGGTGCCGGGCGGCGATGCGATCAGCGGGCACGTCGCGCCCGGGCTGCGCAACCTGTCCCCGCGCTATGTCACGAGCGACGGGCACCAGCAAGGCGCCGAGCGGATCCTGCACGAGAACCTCGGCGCCTACGGCTGGGGCGTGACCCCGGGGCTGGCCCGCTACGTCAACGGCTCCATGGCTGTCCGCGGCGTCAACCTCACCGTGCTTCACGCGTACTGGTCCAACCCGAACAGCGTCCGCTATCCGCCGCCGCTCGAACCGAGCAACCCGTGGTGGGACGACATGGACGGCATCGTCGACTGGACGGGCCGGGTGATGGAGCTCGTCCGCGGGCGCGCGGCGGCACCGACCGCACTCCTGCACCCGCAGAGCGCGGCGCAGGCGTGGCAGCGGACCGCGACGGGCGACACGCTCGACGCCGACTTCACCGCGATCACGTACGCGATGGAGGACGCGCAGGTCGACTTCGACATGCTCGACGAGGCCTCGCTCGACGGCGACCCGGCGATGCTGCACCAGGCGGAGGTGCGCGGGAATGCGCTGCGCATCGGCCCGCAGGCGTACCGGACGGTCGTCGTCCCGCCGGCGCCGACAATGAGCCTCGAATCCGTACAGCGGCTGGAGCAGCTCGCAGCGAGCGGCGGATCGGTCATCGCATACGGTGCGCTGCCGGCGCATGAAACGCACGGGAAGGACGACGCGCTGCACGCCGCGCTCGACCGCCTGTTCGCGAGCCCTGGCGCGCAGCGGGTCGCGACGGTCGCGGAACTCCAGCAGGCGCTCGGCGCCGCGGGCGCGCCGGGCGCGAGCCTCGCCCCCGCTGCACCCGGTGTCCGGGTGCTGCGGGTAATGCACGGGGACGACAAGGTGTTCATCCTGATGAACGAGGGCAAGGGCGCCGTCGACACGACCGCGACGTTCCCCGAGCGCGGCACGCCGGAGTTGTGGGATCCCGAGGACGGATCGCATCGCGTCGCGCCGGAGTTCGCCGACGCGGACGGCGGCCCGGGGACGGCGATGCCGCTGCACCTCGACCCGGCGCAGGTGCTCGCCGTGGTCTTCCGCGGCGACGCGCCGGTGCCGCATCTGGTCGAGTCGCCGTTGCCGGTCGAGTCCGTGACCCGATCGGGTCCGCAGTCTCTTGCGGCCCAAGTGAGCAGCGACCGGGCGGGCGACTTTCCTCTCGCTGGTGTCGACGGCGACAACCGGTTCGCGGGCACCGCGCACATCGAGGGTTCGTTCGACCCGATTCCGCTTGATGGCACCTGGCGGTTCCGCTTCGACCGCGACGGCGCCGACTGGAGCGAGCGGCCGCTCGGCTCCTGGACAGCGCTCGACCCTGCCTGGTCCGGCGATGCCATCTACGAGAAGACGGTGAACGTGGCCGCGGCCGACCTGGCCGATGGGCGGCGGCTGATCCTCGACCTCGGTGACGTCCGCGACGTCGCACACGTGTCGGTGAACGGCACGCCGGTCGGCCGGCTGCTGTGGGCGCCGTACCGGCTCGATGTCAGCGGCGCGCTGCATGCGGGAAGCAACCAGATCGACGTGACGGTGACGAACACGCCGGCGAACGCACACGGCTCAGCGCAGACATCCGGCCTCCTCGGCCCGGTCGTCCTGCGACCGCAGCAGGAGCTGACGGTGCAACTGGATCGCGAGGGCGACGGCTGACCGCGCACGTCCACGGCGGGCGGGCCCACATCCGCACCCGGGCGCGCAACCGGCGTCAGGCGCGGTCACGCGACGGCGGCGCGGTGGACTCGCGCACGACGAGTGAGGACGGCAGGCGCTCGCGCCGCACGGCGGCGGCGTCGACGAGTAGTTCGCGCAGCATCGCGCCCGCGCGACGGCCGAGTTCGACCTTGGGCAGGCTGACTGTCGTCAGCGGCGGCCCGAGGAACGCCGCGACCGGGATGTCGTCGAAGCCGACGACGGAAAGCGCCGATGGCACCTCCAGGCGCATCTCGCGCAGGCAGGCCAGCGCGCCGAGCGCGACCAGATCGTTGAAGGCCAGCACGGCCGTCGCCTTGCGGCGCAGCAGGCTCGGCAGCGCCGCGTAGCCAGCCTCGCTGGTCGAGCCAGCGACGAGGACCGACACGCGTACGTCGCCGGCCGCCTTGCGAAGACCGGCGCGTCGCTGCCGGTCCGACCACGACGATGCCGGGCCCGCGAGATATCCGATGTGGCGATGCCCCAACCCGGCCAGATGCCTCACGGCCTGGGTCATGCCGACGGCGGAGTCAATGCCGATGGTGCCCAGCGGGAGTCCGCGGACCTCACGGTTGGTGCAGACGAGCGGGATGCCCCAGCAGGCCACCGCGGCGAGATCGTCGGCGGACATGCGCGGACTGCACAGCACCACGCCGTCGCAGCGCCCGGCCAGCTCGCCGGCCAGGCGCATCTCCTCGTCCGGGTCCTCGCCGCAGTCCGCGATCAGCAACCGGTGGTCGCCCGCCGTGACGTCCTGAGCCAAGCCTTTGACGACCTCGGCGAAGAACGGGTTGGCCAGGTCGGGCACGATCACGCCGATCGTGCGCGTGACGCCGTGCCGGAAATCGCGAGCCACCATGTTCGGCCGGTAGCCGAGCTCGCGAGCCGCGCTACGCACACGATCCACGAGGGCGCGGTCGGCGACCGCGCGTCCGTTGAGCACGCGCGACACGGTCGCGATCGACGCCCCCGCCGAGCGGGCGACATCGAAGACCGTTGGTCGACTCCGCGCGCCATTCATCACACGCAAGCGTAGGCGGCGGCGCGGAGCGCCTTCTTCCGAGGGTTCCATACGACAACCCCCATTGACTCAGTATTGCCCTCTAGAATACGTTTTCTGACCACACTAGGCATCCAGTGTTTCGCGGACGTCGACTGGTTGGAGCCAGGTTATGAGCAATGAGCGTCTCCGTAAGCTGCCGAGGTTTCGGGGAGTCGCGATCGCCGCGGTTGGTCTGCTGGCCACCGGGCTCGCCACCGGCAGTACGGCCCGCGCGGCCGATCCGGCGGGTTCGGCGGCCTTCACTTTGACGGCAAGCGGCGACCCGTCCAGCACCGGGATAACGAGCTACACGCAGGGCTTCTCGGTCGAGTCGGCGGACTTCGCGCACGGCTTCCTGACGAAGGACCTGCTGGCACGAAAGCTCAAAACCCTCGGTAACACCGGGGTGATCCGCCTCGGCGGCTACTCGATGGATCTCGTCTGGCCGGCATTCGGCGCCTATAGCGACGCGCCCCCGCCGCCGCAGGCGATCGGCGGCGTCGTCGACCAGTCCGACTTCGACAAGCTCAAGGCGCTGCTGGACGCGACGGGCTGGAAGGTCACGCTCGGCGTGCCGCTCAAGGCGATCATCGACCCGTCGCAGATCAAGAGCCCGACGAAGGATCCCTCACCGCCGGTGACGCTCGACCAGGCGGTCGCCGAGGTGCAGGCCGCGTACCAGACGCTCGGTGGCGACCTGCTCGGCGTCGAGGTCGGCAACGAGTTCGACAACGTCACGACGCTGACGTCGGCGCAGTACTACGACACGCTGCGCCGCTACCAGGTCGCGATCGACGCCGCGCTCCCCGGCACACACATCAAGATGGTCGGCCCGTCGGCGAACACCGCGTCGACGAACACCGTCCTCGACAACTTCATGACGGCGGTGTCGGGCGACTCGTCCGTCCAGCCGGCGGACACGCTCGAGGAACTCTCGTCGCACTACTACCCGGCAAGCCATTGCGGGGCGTCGACGACGTCGATCCCGGCGCTGATGTCGGCGGCGACCTACACCAAGACGCGCACCAAGTTGCAGGGCGTCATGGACGTCGGTGTCCGGCTGGACAACACGATTCCGTCCGTCGTCAACGAGACGAACAGCGCGTCGTGCAGCGGAATGCCAGGGGTGAGCGACGCGTACGCGACGTCGCTGTGGTCGCTGGACTACCTGCTGGAGGCGGCGCAGACCGGCATCAGCCGCGTGCAGTTCCACACCAACACCGCGGCGAAGTGCGGCGACTTCCAGGCACGCGACTCGGTGAATTACCCGATCTCGTACCGCTACTACGGCGCATTCTGCGCCGCCGACCAGGCCGCGCTGGACGCGAACCAGCTTTCCGCCGCGCCGCTGTACTACGGTCTCTGGGCGTTTCGCCAGGTGCCACAGGGCCGGTTCGTCAACCTGGGTCTCGATGATGCCGCCCTACCGCAACTGCGCGCGTACGGGGTCGAGAGCGCTGACGGCAAGTTCACCGCAGTGCTCATCAACGTGCAGGACCCGGCCACGGCGACCAGCGTGGACGACGTCGTGTCCGTCAACCTGCCCCGCAATTACCTGGGCGGCCATTCCGTGACCTTGCAGAGCACGGGCGCTGACGGGCTCGCCTCGACCGACGCGTCCGCGATCACGCTCGGCGGGCGCAGCGCGCCTACGGGCAACGGCGCCACCGGCGAGCCGGTCGCCACGCCGGTGAGCGTCACCGGAACGCAGGCGACGATCACCGTCGCTCCGGGCAGCGCGCAGATCGTCACGTTCACCGGCTGATGGAATCGCCACCAAGGGTTTCGCGGCGCCGCTTCCTCGGCGGCCTCGGAGTCGTCGCCGGCAGCACGCTGCTGCCGACCCCGGCTCGGGCGGCGGAACAGTCGGCTCCTGCGGTGACGGGCAGCGGCGTCGTCGTCGACAACGTGAGCGTCGGGCGTGGCATGCCACTCGTCGGGTACAACACCGGCCATTACCTGCCGGGCAGCAACACCTCGGCGTGGCTGGCGTACTCCCGTGTAAACGCGGCCCGGTTCTTCGCCTCCTTCTCGGACTGGGCACCGGACGAGGCGTTCGACCAGGGCGACGGCATCGCCGACGTGGCGGACTTCGATGCCCGAAAGGCCGACCTGCGCGCCGACCCGGAACAGAATCCCTACATCCAGTGGGCGATTCTGGAAGACCTGTTCGAGAACCATGTCTACTCGACGACCAACCACTACCGGCTCAACTACCAGGTCAGCGAACTCAAGCGGCTCGGCATCACGCCCATCCTGGAGGCCGCCGAGCTCGCGTGGAACCGCCCGTGGTCGGGTCTCTGGCTGCAATGGCAGAAGCATTACGGGTTCACCTACCACCTGGCCAGGCACTACGACGTCGAGCGCTACAACTTCCTCAACGAACCGGACCATCCGAGCGCCGCGGGCGACATCGTGAACCAGCAGGTGTACGTCCGCGGCCTGCAGGTCGCGTCGGACGCGATTCGCTGCGCCATTGCCGACGTCAACGCGCGTTACGGCAAGGAACTTCGAGCGATCGTCCAGGCGCCGGTGATCACGCACGCGTCGGAGGCGTCCGGGCCGTCCCACATGGACAAGGACGTCGACAGCGACCACCGCGACGACGAATACGGGTGGGGCCAGATCTCGCTGCTGAGCCTGCGCACCGACTACCACGGCGAGACCGTCGACTACGACATCTTCAACGTGTTCGACACTCATCAGTACAACAAGACCTACGACACGTACGCCGCCGAGATCGACATGATGCGGACCAAGATGCGCGAGTACACGCCGACCGGCGTCGCGCTTCCCATCGTGTATTCCGAGTTCAACCGGCGTAACACGTCGGCCTTCGAGACCAGTGGCGACGACCTGAATTCGCCGACGATGTTCGGCGACCTCGCCCGGATCTGGAGCGCCGCGCTCTCCCACCAGGTCGAGGGCATGATCACGTTCAAGTTCGAGAACACCATGCGCGCCAACGGAATCCCGTACGGCACGGGCTGCTACTACGTCGCGGACGAGGGAAACTACGACATCCATGGCGTGACCAAGGCCGGCGAGGTCAACCGGCTGTTCGCTAAGGGATTCGCCGGCGACAAGCGGCTGTTGCGCGCCGACACGGTGCCGGTGGCGCACGATCCGGCCGCCGGCTGCTACTACGCCTGGCTGCCGCAGATCGGCGGCGCCGTGACGCTGGACCTCAGCGCCCTGCCGCTCTCGGCCACCGGATCGCGGGTGATCGTCGAGGAGGTCAGCGATACGCACAGCGGCGATATCGTCGCGGTCACCGACCTGCCGCGATCCGGCACGCTGACCCTGCAGCAGCCGCCGACCGCGGTCTGGCTCGTGACCGTCGCCGGCCAGGACGGCGCCGCGCGACGTGACGTCGACGCGATTGCCGAGGCGAGCGTGTCTTCGGCCGCGGCCGCATCTGCTGGAACCTTGCCGGTGTCGCTGAACCCGTCCTCGGTCAGCTACCTGGCGTTCGACCTCGTGCCCGGGCTGGTGCGCCGCGCGATCTTGCAGCTGCACGGCACCAGCGACGACGGCTCGCCGCTCACGTTCGCGGTGTACCTGCTCACCGATACATCCTGGGTGGGGCAGCCGCTGACGTGGGATACCGCGCCGTATGTCGACGGATCCGCGACCCGCGCCACCGGCGTGGGGCAGTCCGTCTTCCCGGCCGGGCAGATGTCCGCGCCCGGCGCCGCCGGGCCCGTTCGACTCGACGTCACTGACGTGGTGCGGTCCGCAGCGGCCGGCACGATCGGGTTACTGCTCATCCGGGAACCGCGCACCGCGTCCGACACCGCCGACGACGGCCGGCGCGCCGAGTTCGCCTCGCGCTCGGCACCGGATCCCGGGTTGCGCCCCATGTTGCAAGTGTGGATGTGACCTAGCCCTTGCCCCAATATGCCGACCGCGCAAGGCGCCTGCTTTTCAGCCGTTGACAGGCCTCGCCTTCTTAGCCGCCGCCTCCGCCGCCATCGACACAGTGCGCGGCCAGGAGGCCTCCACCGGGACGAGCAGCAGCGCAACTTCGAACTCAGCGTGACGATCCCGATCAACGCCACGGCGGCCGTGTCGGTGCCAGTGTCTGGCCAAGGCACGCACCGCGTGACCGCCGATCACCACGCCGAACTGCTTAGCGTCGACGGCGACACCGCGGTATTCGTCTGCCCGAGGCAGCCAGATTACGAACGTGAATTCAGTCGCCGCTTCGACGCTGGGACATGCCCGGTGAGGACGGCGGGGCTGACGATCGGCATGGTCTGGAGCCGATCGACGACCACGCTGGCTATGTCGCTGCACATACCAAGGCAGCCGAGCTGATCGTCCTGCCGGACGAGCCGCACACGTTCAGCGAGACCGACGGGCCGGAGTGCTTCCACGGCCGGTCGGTCGCGCTGGACAGTGGGCGGCACCTGACCTGGTACGGCCCGTCAATGGTGAACGCGGTGCGCGTGTTGGTTGCTCAGCTCAGCGCGGCATCGCAGTAGTGGCGTCGAACCAGGTGCTTTGATCGATGATCGTCGCGATACGCAGCGTGCCTGCGATCTGCTTGAGCTGGTCGTCGCTGTAGCGCCCGAGGTGGGTGTCACCGACCCGCATCTCGATGAGCCCGCCGGGAGCGTTCAGCGACAGCCCGTTGGTGATGCGACTGTCGGGGCCGGGGCCACCGGGGGCGTGGAAGCAGCCGCGGGCGCCGTCCATCGTGAACCTCTTCTGCCCCTGGCAGAACATGCCATTCGGTTCGCTGCCGGGGGTCGGATTGAGGCCGGGGTAAACGAATACGCTCAGCGCCGAGCCGAACATCTGATCGCCATCGGTGCCGCCGGGGCGGCCGTCGCCGAGATAGATCCACGCGCCGCCGCGCTCGAGTTCTGCCCCTTCGGCTACCAGCCCGTCCGGCAGGTAGCCGAACCGGAACGGGACCCGCGTCGGCTCTGGATGTCCGGGGTGGACCGCACGGGCGATCTTGAGCTCCTCGTCCCGCGCGTTGACTTGATCGCCCGCGAACCTCACCTGCACCATCGCCCACGCGCCAGCCGCGTACTGCCAGACGACGGCGTCGAGCTTCGCGGGTATCCCGTCGATACCGGTCAGCGTCGGCGATGTCAGCCTCGCGAAGTAGCCGGCGTGACCGTTGACCTTGACCGGACGGCCGCCCTTGGCCGCAGTCGGGTCGAAGGCACCGCGTGCGTACACGTAGATCGCGCCGTCGGCATCGGCGGCATCGGGCGCGCTGCCGGAACCGATGGTGATATTGGCCCGCTGGACGTCGCGCTCGACCGCACTTGGCGTGATTGTGTAACCGGCGACGTGGTCGACGGTGAACGAGTAGCGCAGCGTTACCGGCGCCTCATATGCCGCGGCCGGCGGCGTGCTCCGGGTGGAGGCTCCACGATCGGGCACGAGCAGTGGAACGGCGATTGCGACCGCCGCCACCGCGGCGGCTACCCCGGCTAGGGGCAGCACTCTGTGGCGTCGAGATTTCGTTCGCGGCTCGTCGAGCGGTCCCGCGCACTCGGTGGGCGCGTGCTCGTCGAGCAGGGCGAATGCGGCGCGCAGATCCTCTGCGGTTCTCATCGGGCGATCTCCTTCGTGGCAGCTGTTCGGACGGATGTGGTGGACGGGCTGGTGGACTCGATCCGCAGGGTGGCCAGCGCGCGCGAGGCGTAGCCGCGAACCGTCCCGGTCGAGCAGCCCAGCACTTCGGCGATCTCGCGGTCGGACAGGCCGTCGTAATAGCGCAAGACGAGTACGGCGCGCTGCCTTCGCGGCAGCTTGGCCAGCTCTGCGAGCACGGCGTCCCGCTCGACGTACATGTCGGCATGGTCGGACTGCGCGATTCCGTGCGCTACCGGGTCGAACGGCTCGGCGCGGCTCCACTTGCGCCGCCAGGACAGGAACTCGTTGACGACCATCCGGCGCACGTACGCGTTCGTGTTCTCGACCGCGCCGATGTGCGCCCATCGCTCGTACGCCCGGACGAGAACCTCCTGGACGATCTCCTCGGCGAGCCGGGCATCGCCGGTCAGCACCATGCCGAAACGCAGTAACCCACGTTGGCGTTCGACGACGAACTCACTGAATGTCACGCAGGCCTCCCGGCGGATCGTTTCACCTTCAACTCGCGAGGGCGCCGATCTGCTGTGCCGGGGTGGTACGCGAATTAGGGCCCGCAGGCGCCGGCGGCGATCAGCCGTTTGTCGCGCGCACGATGTCCATGACGGCGTACTGGATCAACACGTTCATCGACATCAGCGACGAGGCCAAGCTGGCTCGGTAGGTCGAACGGGCCGGCCCGGCCACGGTCGCAGCGGGTGGACGCTTCCTGGCGCGCGGCAACCCGGCATAGGTTTCGAGGGCGGTGGTCTCTGCGCACGACGCTCATCGAGTTCGAGACTGTCGCGGCGGCGGTGGACGCGTACAACAGTTCCGGATACCAAGATGCGCCCCCGCACTTGGCGGCGGTGCCCATAGGGAGATACGCATAATCGAGCCGATTTGAGGAGCACGATCAGCGCTGAAAGCGCCGGATCTGGCCGGCACGAGCGATCTCCGGCCCACGACAAGCACCGTAAAGCTTCCTTCGGAGATAGCTGACACAGCCGCGCTTACCGTCAGCTCGACACACGTCGACCCAGTTGGGACCCCTGTCGGGCCGAGCGGCCGTCCGGTCATGCCGCAGAGCCAGCGCGGACTGCCGAGTTGTGGCAGTCATCCGGGTGAGACGGTGGGTGCATAGTGTGGCCGTGGGAAGAACAGCAGCCGTCGTGCTCTATGTGATGGCGCTCGTCGCTGTCATCGTCGCCGTGGACGTCCTGTTCTTCAGGCACCACTTCGGACCGCGATTGGCGGTAAACATCGGGATTGTCCTCGTGTTCGGCGCGTTCTACTTCCGGTTCCTGCACCGCGCATGAGCTCCTGACATTTGCATTCCGCTCATGCCGCGGCCAGGGCGATTACGGCCGGACGCTTGTGATTCCAAATCCACATCGAACGGTGCCAAGAACTTGACGCAAGACACAAGCGACGTGAGCCACGCGAAATGTGCTTAATTGCTACTGCATCCCGTCCGGGGTCACCTTCCGGCCCTCTCGGCCGTGCAGTATTAAGGCGCCCCCTCGTCCAGGATGCCGGGCTCGGGGGCGCCAGTTCATGGCGCTACTCGTCGGCGCCATGCCGTGCTACGGCAGCTCGCCAGTTGCGGAGACGCCCCGCCACAACCGGCGCCGACCCAGTGACGCCCGTCAGTCGGCGCTACCGCTCCCGGAGCAGCTATTCGCTGTTGCGAACCCACGCATAGGGGCCGATCCCAAGGTAATCGGTGCCCGGATACACGCGGACCCCGCTACCGTAGCCGTAATCGGCGTTGTAGGTGCTGTCCTCGTAGAAGTCGTAGTTGCAGTAGCCCCAATGGCCGGCGCCCAAATGGTTCACGCACGTACCACTCCGATAGATAGTCCAATTGCCGGCGCTGTCTTTCAGGTAATTGTCCCAAGCTCCGTAGGCCGGGTAAGTGTCAGCGCCGCCGTCGTACACCCAGATCTTATCGCCGTACGGTTCGAAGCATGCCGTGAAAGATACGGGCTTGCCAGCGTAGGTAGCCGAGTTGGTTGCGCACTCGTCGCTGGTGAATATCGGCGGCGTGCCGGCCACCGCAGTGTCGCCGGTGGACGCGGAGGCAGTGCTCGCGCCCGCCAACATCGCGCTCAGCGTTGCCGCCGCGCTGACCAGCACCAGCAGGAGGGCCTGCCACCTCTTCGTCATCGTTACTTGCTCCTTTCTCTTGTGATCGGTCCTGCCTGCAGACCATGTTGCGCGCAAACTATTCCAGTAGTGAATTCTCTGCAACTGACTTTCGGCAGGGCTACGCACCTGGCCGCCATCGAAGTCGGCTTGCTCGCCGCGACTCGCATCTGTGGCGCGCGCGACGGCCACGTCTCCAACCCTGTTCGAAGCAAGGCCAGTCCGGTCACGTGCACACGCCCGCGCGGTCGCCTGCGGCGCCCAATGCTGCGCGGCGGCCTGCTGCACTTCGACGCGCCGACCGACTTCGACGCAGCAGCACTGATTTACCGTCACTGCCGGCACGCAGGCATCACACCACACGGAATGATCGACTGCATGATCGCCGCCGTGGCCTGGCGGCACCGCGCTGCCCTGCTATGCCTCGACGGTGACCTCGAACACGTCGCCGCCGTCATCGGCGTCGACCTCGATGAAGCATCAATCCGTAGATAGTCGCCGCCAGCCGCCTCATCCGGTGGCGGTAACCGTCTGTTGCAGATCAGCATTACGCGCTCCCGCCCGGAGAACCTTTCGTGTTCGGTGGATGCAGCGACAGGGGGCCGATGACGGGCGCCGATGAGCTCCGAGACGTTCAGCGAGCGGCCTGGGCCGGGGCTCTCTGCGGGTTGGGAGAAGTGGGACTCGGTCATCATGGATCAGCTGCGCCCGGTCGGCGCAGCGATGATCGAGAGTCTTCACATCGGTGAAGATCAGCAGCATCTCGACATTGCCTCGGGCACGGGTGAGTCGGGGCTGAGCATCGCGAGACTGTCGCCGAAGGGACGCGTCGTGCTCACCGACCTCGTCGCGGAGATGCTCGACATAGCCGCGCGACGAGCGTGGGCGCAAGGGGGTCGCCAATATCGAGACGACGATATGCAGCGCCGATAATCTGCCTTTCGACAACGCCACATTCGATAGCGTCTCCGTCCGTTTCGGTTACATGTCCTTCCCGGACGTGGCCAAGGCGACGGCCGAGTTCGCGCGCGTGCTCAAGCTGTGGTCGACGTCGAACTCGTGCGCAACGCCGACAGCACCGGCCGCGACGCCCGTGCCGACCGCAATGGCCAGCGCAGTATTGGGAGATGATCAGCGAGCACGTCTCGCTCGCAGTGCGGCGCTACAGCAGGTCGACGAACCGGCGCAGCAGCGGATTCGCGAACACGCCATCGCGAATGTGAGCGCATTCGAGAGCGACGGCACGGACCGGGTGACGGGCCTGGCGCGGTGCATCGTTGGAACGAAACCCGACGCGAGCGGCGCGCGATCCTCCGACGCGAGGCCGGCCGGCCCACCATAGGCCGAGGCCACGTCATAACGGTCCATCACTCGCCATCGAAGTCGGCAGGCCACCGAAGCGACTGCACCCGTGGTCGGCGATCTCGCACGGGCATCCGCGGTTGCCGCCGCGACTCGTTGTCCAGCGCCGAGACCGTCAGTCGCGGCAAGCTAGGTCGTTGATGTCAACGGCACGCGAAATCTGATCAGTTGTCGGCCGGGCGATAGGGGGTCAAGATTCGAGCGGCGTTGACAAGTAACCGCCATCCTCACGAACGCACCATCCGCAGATCTCGTGCGGACGCGCGTGTTCGCCTGCGACATAGTCAGTGACGTCACAGTGGGGATCGTAGGAGAACGCCTACAGACCTTGAGCGCGAGCGAGCTGGCGACGGTGGTGGCTCAGCGGCCGCGACCCGCCTTGATTACGGCTGCCGTGCAACTGCTCTCGGAGGATGGCGGTCGGCCGAGGAGCGCATGCAGAACCTCGTCATGCCACTGGCTGGCTACTTCGACGCACAGCATCTAAAGATCGTCCACGACGCACTGCGGGTCAACGATCAGGTACGGATGGCCAGCTCAATGCCGCCGATGATCGAGGAGCTGTTCGAGCGAACCTGGAGTCTGCCGGGGGCCCTCCCGGAGTGCGACGAGATCAGCAAGATGGCTTGCGACTCAGGGCACTAACGGGAACGCGTCTGATTGGTACGCCTACCCCCAACTGAGGCAGAGTGTCACCGCGCGACTCACGCTGTAGCTCGGCTGAAGTGTGAGTCAAGATTGCGGAAGCTATCGAGCAGGACTGCGAATCCGGCGCCTGATCACCGTCCCATACGGAGCTGCGCACGCCGTCTGGTCACCAATCTGATCACCGGAGCACACCGGGGCATGCGAAAGGCCCCCGAACCTGTCCGGTTCGGGGGCCTTTGCGGTGGTAGCGGGGGCAGGATTTGAACCTGCGACCTCTGGGTTATGAGCCCAGCGAGCTACCGAGCTGCTCCACCCCGCGTTGGTAACACCAGCCTACCGACCGAGCGGCGCGACCTCCAAACCGGGTCCCGGTTCCGGGACGGAAACCGGCCGGAGGCCGCGCCGACGCGGCCTATCGAGTGGCGGTGGGCTTGGGCGACGTTGGCGCCGAGGTGTTGATCATCCCCAAATACTGCGCCGTCAACCGCTGGACCTCCGCCTGCGCCGCACCGATCTTCGCGAAGTCGCCCGTCTTGTAGGCGTCCTGCAGTTTGACGAAAGCGGTGTTGAGTTGCTGCAACACTGCTTGCGCGTTCGCCGGGCCGCTGCTCGTCGGCGGCGGCTTCGTCGACGAGTTCGGCGCGGGAGACGTCGGCGTCGTCGACGGTGTCGGCGTCGTGGGCGAGGACGTGCCGCTGGGGTTCAGGTTGACGCCCGGTGGGCCATGGCTCAGGTTGTCCAACGCACCGGCCAACGTCGCGTCGTAGCCGATCTTGCCGCCATACACGGCAAGAACGCGCTGCAAGATCGGATAACCGGTCGCATTCTGGCTCGAGACATAGAGCGGCTCGATGTAGAGGAACGAGTTGCCGATCGGCAGCGTCAGCAGATTGCCGTGAATCACGTTGGACCCACCGCTGCCGAGCAGCGAGATGTCCTTCGATATGACGGCGGTGGTGCTGAAGATGTTCGATATCTGCTCTGGTCCCTGCACAACCGATGTCGTCGGCAGTTTGAGCACAGTCATCTTGCCGTAGTTCGGGCCGGCGTCACTGTCGACCGAGATGAAGGCGGCAAGGTTCTGGCGGTTGTTGACCTTCATCGGTGAGGTCAACTGGAACTGCGCCGCAGTGCCGCCACCCGATGGCGGATTGGCCATCACGTAGAACGGTGGCTGGTTGACGCCGGCCGCATAGGGGTCGGTCGGCACCGTCCACTTGTCGCGGACGTTGTAGAAGGTCACCGGGTCATCGACGTGATACTGCTCGAGCAACCCGCGCTGAACCTCGAACAGGTCCTCCGGGTAGCGCACGTGGGCAAGCACGTCCGCGGGCATCGAGGACTTCGGCTGCACCAGGCCGGGAAAAGCCTTCATCCAGGCTTTCAACACAGGATCCTGCTGGTCCCATTGGTAAAGCCTGATCGTTCCGTCGTAGGCGTCGACGGTTGCCTTCACCGAATTGCGAATGTAGTTGATCTTGCTGTTCGGCTGTGTCGCCGTCTTGCGCTGTTGCGACAGCGTGTCCTGGGTGAGGTCAGACAGTGATTTCTGCTCGGAGTACGGGAAGTTCGACATTGTCGTGTAGCAGTCGACCATCCACACGACGCGGCCGTTGACCACCATCGGGTACGGGTCGCCGTCGACCTTCAAGAACGGGGCGACCTTGAGCACACGCTCGCGCGGATCGCGGTTGAAGATGATCTTCGCGCCCTTCGCGCTCACCGCGTCGTTGAGCAGGAAGTTCGTCTGCTTGTACTTGACGGCGAACGCCAACCGGCTGAAGAAACCACCGAGCGGCACGCCCCCCTTACCGGTATAGGAGGTCGTCTGATCACTACCGTCGTACTCGCGCTTTCCCTTTGCGCCAACGATGGAATAGTCGTCCATCAGCTCGCCGTAGTAGACCTGCGGCTTGGCGCCCGGCGCACTCAAGCCGAGCGGTCCGGACGGCGGGATGTCGCCCTCGGTGTACTGCGCTGTCGCAGTCACATCCGAGTCGGCCTGTGCGGCGACGAAGCCGTAGCCGTGCGTGTAGACGGTGTGCTTGTTGATCCAGTTGGTCTGATTCCCCGACAGATTCGTCTCGTCGAGCTCGCGAACGCCGACGACATAGTCACGGCGAACTCCGTTGACGGTGTAGCGATCCACGTCAAGTTTCGTCGCGAATCCGTACTGGTTCTTGATCTGCTGCTGCTGGGTGAAAGTCTGTGAGACGACGTTCGGGTCAAGGATGCGAATGTCGGAGACGGTGGCGCTGTCGGGGTTGAGTGCGGTGGTGCTCGGCGACTCGTTCACGGAGTAGGTGCGGTAGTCGACCGGCCCCCCGTCCGTGCCCGAGACAATGTCATACCCCTGCCTCGTGGCCACGATATTTCGCGAGATGTATTTGGCTTCCTTGTCACTCGCGTTCGGTTTCACCGAGAACTGCTGGACGACGGCCGGGTAGATGCCGTTGATGATGATGCTGAGCACGAGCAACACGGCAAAGCCGATGGCGGGTAGCTGCGCGCTCTTGAGCCACATGCTGGCGAGCACGGCGATCGCGATGATCACCGCCATCCAGAACAGGATCGTCTTCGCCGGCAGCGAGGCGTTGACATCGGTATAGGACGCTCCGGTCACCTTGCCGCGGTTGGAGAACACCACGCCGTAGCGGTCGAGCCAATACGCCAGGGCCTTGAGCACGATGAAGATGAAGATCAGCACGGTGAGATGCCGCCGGGCCGACAACGTGATCTTCGGCCCGGGCGTCTGCACCCGAATCGCGCCGAACAGGTAATGCACAGCGATCGAAAGCAGGATCGAGAACAGAATCGCGGTGAAACCGAAGCTGAGCATCAGCCGGTAGGCCGGGTAGTCCCAGGCGAAGAACGAGACGTCGCGGTGGAACTGCGGATCCTTGATGCCGAAGTGTCCGCCGTAGCGCCACAGCATCCAGGTGCGCCAGTCAGACATGGCCGACAGGCCGGCACTGAGGCCGGCGAGAATCATGATGCCGGCGAGGATGAGCCGCTTGCGTTGCTCGAGCACGACCCGATAACGCTCGAGGTTCTGCTGCTCGGCCGAGAGAGGTCGAAACGGTGGGCGCAACAGGTATGCCACGACGATGTTTCCGCCGAGGATCAGCGCCATCAGCACACCGAAGACCACAAACAGCACGAGCTTGGTCGTGATGATGCCGCGATAGACCCCTCGGTAGCCGACCTCGCCGAACCAGAGCCAGTTGACGTACACCCCGACAAGCGAGCCGAGCACGATCAGCACCACGATAAGCGTGCCAATAACACCGAGGCTGATCTTGGCCCGTCTCGACAAGCTGAAGGACGGAAGCGGCGGCCGCATGGCCACGGGCAGCTCCTCGATCGTCGGCCCGCTCACGGCTGCTTTGCCGGGCGGGAGGTTCGGGCCGGTACAGGCACCAGCAGTGCTGTGGTGCGCACCGGTCCACCGGAAGGTCAACGTACCGAGCGGGCAGGCGGTTCCTATGCGCCGGGGTCTCTCAGGCCGCCGGCCGCGGGCACGACGACGAGCCTGTGAGACGGCATTGCATCAGCAGTGGGCGACCGGCTTGCCGGACTGCAGGTCGAGCAGGTCTTGCTTGGCCTGGTGCAACGACGCGACCTTGATGACGTTGAGCCCCTTGGGTGTTGCCCCGCGAACATCGGGACAGTTGTCTTGCGGCGCAAGGAAAACAGTGGCGCCTGCGCGGCGCGCGGCAATCATCTTCAACTGAATTCCGCCGATCGGCAGCACCGTGCCGTCGGGCTGGATCTCGCCGGTTCCGGCGACATAGGCACCCTTCGTCAGATCTGTGGTGCCTACCTTGTCGATGATTCCGAGGGCGAACATCAGACCCGCAGACGGCCCGCCGATCTGATCGCCCAAACCGAGATCGACCTCGAACGGAGCGAAACATTGCTCGCCCACAGTGATGCCGATGCGGGCGACCTTCTTGCCTTGTGCCGGCGGGCTCAGGGTGATCGACGCGGACATTGGTTTGCCGGAACGCTTGAAGTTCAAAGTGACCTTGTCACCGGCCTTGTGCGACGCGAGCGCGGCCGTCAACTTCGCGGAGGAGTCGACCGGCGTGCCGTCGAGTGAGATCAGTTGGTCGAACGCCTTGAGCGAGTCCTTTGCACCGGCATTCGCGTCGACACTGAGCACGCCGAAACCACGCGGGTAGCCCAGCTCGCAGAATGCCGCGGCTGTGGCGTTGTCCTGCGAGCTGGCGAACTGTTCGGTGTCTTCCTTGTTGATCTCCTGCTGGGACTGTCCCGGCGGGTAGATAGCGCTGCGCGGAACGACGACGCGATCGTGCTGCAGCCAGCCGGCCAAGGCTTGGAAGGCGGTGACCTTGTTCGTCGTGATGTCGACGGTGGTCAAGTTCAGGTGACCGGTCGTCTGGTTGGCCTGGCGGCCCTTGAGAACGATGATCACGCGATTCTGGTCGTCGGTGCCCAACGTGTTCAGCGTCGGCCCGGGGCTGAGCACGACGTAGGGCACCGGCATGAGAATCGCCACGAACAGCAGCGCTAGAAACAGCACCCCAGCGACGAGAAGGGTGCGAACGCGGCGAGTCACCGGGTCACTCTAGAACGTGGCCATGTGATGTTCTTCAGGCAGACCTATTCGCGAGCTAGGGACGGATCGAGCTAGTTGGCCCTCGGGTTCGGTTGCTCCGCAGTCGCGGCGGGTCGCCTGGCGAGGGCGTCGAGAAAGGCACGGTGCGCGGCGATTGCCTCGGCCGTGCGCTGCGGCTTCCGCGCCCGCCCCCGCCACCACGTCCAGACTGCGCCGAGGACCGTCGCGACGACGGGTGCCGCCAACCACCACGCCCAGGCATATTGGCCCACGTCCGGTGACGCTACGCCGACGAGGCCGTTCGCTGACGGCGCAACGCCGCCGCCGCAGATCGCGGCACCAGCGACGCAGTTCGTTCGTCGGCACTACCGTGAGTCGTATGAGTAGCAACCTGCCATTCGGATTCAGCGCGGGCGACCCGGAGCCGGGCGGGCCTGACGACCTTGCCGGAAAGATCCCGCTGTTCGCCGAGCTGCAGAAGCTCATCTCGTGGTCCGGCGGCCCGGTCAACTGGGACCTCGCCCGCCAGGTCGCTATCTCGGCTGTCGCCACGGAACATCGTGCGGTGTCGAGCAGCGACGCCTCGGTGGTCGCCGAAGCGGTCAAGCTGGCCGACCTCTGGCTCGACGGTGTCACTGACCTGCCGTCCGGTATCACCACGATCGAGGCTTGGAACCGAGTCGAGTGGATCGAGAAGACGCTTCCCGTGTGGTCGTCGCTGTGCGATCCGCTCGCTGCCCGCGTGGTCGCCGCGATGTCGGCATCGCTGCCCGAAGAAGCCCGTGCGCAGGCCGGGCCGTTGGCCGGCGTCATGAGTCAGTTCGGGGGTCTGATGTTCGGCGCACAGGTCGGGCAGGGCCTTGCCGGCCTGGCCCAGGAGGTGGTGTCCGGCACGGATGTCGGCCTGCCGCTAGGACCCGCGGGGGTCGCCGCGCTGTTGCCGGAGAATGTCGCGGCATTCGGCGAGGGGCTCGAACGCCCCCAGGACGAGGTTCGTCTCTACCTCGCGCTCAGGGAAGCTGCGCATCAGCGGCTGTTCGGCCACGTGCCCTGGCTGCGGCAGCGCCTGCTCGACACGGTCGAGTCCTACGCTCGGGGTATCACCGTCGACACGTCCGCCCTCGAACGCGCGATGAGCGAGATCGACCCGACGAACCCCGAGAGCCTGCAGAATGCCCTTGCCGGCGGCATGTTCGAGCCGCAGGAGACCCCCGAACAGCAGGTCGCGCTACGCCGCCTCGAGACGCTGCTCGCCTTGATCGAGGGATGGGTCGACACGGTCGTGTCCGCAGCCGCCGGAGATCGGATGCCCGGCGCGGCAGCGCTGCGCGAGGCATCACGCCGTCGCCGCGCAGCAGGTGGCCCCGCCGAGCAGACGTTTTCCACGCTCGTCGGGCTCGAACTGCGTCCTCGTCGGCTGCGCGAGGCAGCGGCATTGTGGTGGGCGGTATCCGAGCGGCACGGAATCGGCGGACGCGACGGCGTGTGGGCGCACCCCGACCTACTGCCTGACGCGGACGATCTGGATGACCCGCTCGGCTTCGCCGAGAAACTGGGTGCCGATTCACTACCCGAGCTCGGCGAATCAGGCTCGAACGATCAGGATGCTTCGCCGGAATAGCTCACGGAGATGTCGTCGGCAAGATCGTCGACTATCGGCAATTGCGCGGCCGCGCTGACGCCGTCGAGGTACCCTCGGGCACGTTCGGTTCGCGGGTAACGCGCCACCAGCGCCCAGAAGTCACGGTCGTGACCCGCGATCCGCAGATGTGCGAGCTCGTGCACGAGGACGTAGTCGAGCACCCAGGACGGCATGTCACGCAACCGGCTCGAGACCCGGATCGTCCCGTCGGACGGCGTACACGACGCCCACCTTGTTCGCATCGTGTCGACCCAGCGCACGCTGACCGGCGTCGCCCGGCTGTCGAGATACTGCGCCGAAAGGGCGCGGCAGCGCCTGGCGAGGGCAGCGTCGCTGCGCCGCGGCCCACGGCCGCGGTCGCGCTGCTCGCGGGCGGTGACACGCTGAACCATCTCGTCGACCCAGCGCCGCTCCTCGACCCGGCTGAATCGAGCGGGGATCAGCACGACGATGCGCCCGTCTTCGCGGTACGCCGACACCGTTCGACGGCGGCGAGCACTGCGCCGTACCTCGATCTCGTCGGGCGCGCTCTGCACATTCAGCTCGGTCACCTCGACACCGTATCGGCAGATGGCGACGCCGGAGCCTGGCTTTCTTGTGACGACGCGCTCCCGCTGCCGCAGCGATTCCCGCCGACGCGCTATCCACAGGCGGACCCGCAGTTATGCGCACCTCATGCACAGGGTTATCCACAGGTGTGCACATCAGAGCGTCTGCTGCTCTGAGCGATTATCCGACTACGGTGCGGTGCTCTGTGCGCATTGATCACAGCCACTACGCCCCTTGTGGACAATAAACGACGCACTACGCATGATTCTGCGACTGTATGCCGATGAATCAGTACACATCAGGCAAGCCAGGGGTCACGCGATGATCCACAAGCATGATCCACAAGTCAGGGCCGAGTCACAGCGCACTCTCAACCCCGGCGCTCGGATGCTCTGGCGCGCGCCGAAACAGGTTCAGATCGAACTCGGCGAACGTCGGATCGTCATCGACGGCGTCGATCATCCGAGCGCGCGCCGCCTCACCGGACAGGACACTGACGCGCACTGTGCCGAGTTGGTCGAGGATGCCTTCGACATGCTCAGTGCGGGCGGATTCCTCGTTCGCCGCCCGCCCCGCGACCGGGCCATCCAGGTACCCCGGCTTGCCGCCGATCTGGCGGCTCTGCGGGTGCGCCACGGCGAGCGGGCCGACGATATTCTCGCCAGCCGGCAGGCGGCCACCGTCGCGATCAACGGCAACAGCCGGGTCGCAGCCGTCATCGGCACGCTCCTGGCCGCCGCCGGCATCGGGCACGTCGCGGTGACAGGCAGCGGCGACGTGCACCTGCACCAGGCCGCACCCGGCGGGTTGACCACCGAAGACGAAGGCGAACGCTTCACCAAGGCCGCTGCGGCAGCAGTATTGCGGGGGGCGCCGGACTGCGACACCAGCGCCTTGCCACTCGGCTTCCTCCCCGATCTCGTCATCCTCGCGGTCGACTGTCCGGTCGACTCCGATCTCCGCGATGCCTTGCAGGCGCGCGGCGTTCCGCATCTCGTCGCGTCGGCCGGACCAGATCGCGGGGTCATCGGCCCGCTCGCCCTACCCGGTGTCGCCAGCTGCCTACGCTGCGCCGACCTGCACCGACTCGACCGCGACCACGCGTGGTCGGCGCTGGCCGTCCAATTGGCCATCCCGCCCCGGCACGGCCCGCCCTCCGACGTCAGCCTGGCAACCCTCGTCGGCAGCGTTGCTGCCTTGCAGGCGCTGGCCTTCCTGGGCGGCGAGGACCCCGCGACGATCGAGGGAACTCTCGAGATCCAACTGCCCGATTGGCGTATCCGACGGCGTACTTGGGCGCCTCATCCTGATTGTGAGTGCGGTGCGTTCACCGCACCGATCGTCCGTTGGGCACAATGACCTTGTGACGGAGGATCCCGGCGATCGGACGAGCTGCGAACCAGAGCCGCAGCTATGACCGACATCCCGCAACACCGGGTGGCACGGACCGCGCGCCTGGCCTCGCTACCGCTCGGCGTCGCCGGGCGCGCAACGATGGGCCTGGGCAAGCGCATCGCCGGCAAGTCCGCCGAGGCAGTCACCGCCGAGTTGCAGCAACGCACCGCCGAGCAGCTGTTCAACGTGCTCGGCGAACTCAAAGGCGGCGCGATGAAGCTCGGGCAGGCGCTATCGGTGTTCGAGGCCGCCATGCCCGAGGAGTCCGCAGCGCCGTACCGGGCCGCGCTGACCCGGTTGCAGGAGGCGGCCCCGCCGATGCCGGCCGAGGTCATGCATCGGGTGCTAGCCGAGCAGTTCGGCCGTACCTGGCCGAAGCGCTTTCGCGAGTTCGACGACGTGCCTGCCGCAGCAGCCAGCATTGGCCAGGTACACAAGGCGATCTGGAGCGACGGCAGAACCGTCGCCGTCAAGATCCAGTACCCGGGCGCGGGGCCGGCTCTGTTGGCCGACTTCACCCAGCTCTCGCGTTTCGCGCGGCTGTTCGCGCGGCTGTCCCCTGGCCTCGAGATCAAACCCCTTCTCGCCGAGTTGCGCGAGCGGGTACTGGAAGAACTCGATTACACCCTGGAGGCAGATGCCCAGCGGACGTTCGCGCGTGCGTACGACCGCGACCCGGAGATCGCCATACCGCACGTCGTCGCCAGCGCCCCGAAGGTGATCGTCACCGAGTGGATAGACGGCATTCCGCTGTCGCGGATCATCGCGCACGGCGACACCGAGCAACGCGATCACGCCGGCTACCTGCTCGCGCTGCTGCACTACTCCGCACCGCAACGGGCCAACCTGCTGCATGCCGATCCGCATCCGGGCAACTTCCGACTTTGCCCCGATGGCCGACTCGGCGTCGTCGACTTCGGCGCCGTCGCCCGGCTGCCGGGGGGAGCCCCCGAGCCGCTGGGCCGGATGACCCGGCTCGCGCTGAACCGCGACGGCGACGGCTTGATGGCCGAGATGTATAAGTACGGTTTCATCCGGCCGGGCATAGAGGTTGACCCGATACAGGTCATGGACTACCTGTGCCCGATCATCGAGCCGCTCAGCGTCGAAAAGTTCACGTTCACGCGCGAATGGATGCGCGGTCAGGCTGCGCGCCTCGGCGATCCGCGCAACGAAGAGGCGAAGGTCGGGCGGCTTCTGAATCTTCCGCCCTCATACCTGCTGATCCATCGCGTGACGATCGGCTCGGTCGCCGTGTTGTGTCAACTGGGGGCGACCGCGCCCTATCGCGCGCTGGCCGAACGCTGGCAACCGGGCTTCGTCGAACCCGCGGCGTGAGCCGGCATCCCGAAACCCCGATCACATCTGGTGGACCATTGACCGAGACGATCTTCACCTACGGATCACCCGCTCTGAAGTTCGGACCAGGCGCAAGCAACGAGATCGGCTATGACCTCCGCTCAGCAGGAGCCCGCCGAGTATTGATCATCACCGACCCAGGCGTCGCGGCCACCGGCGCCCCCGCCCGCGTCGCCGAACAGATGCATGCCTTTGGCATCGACGCGACCCTCTTTGCCGACGTGCACGTCGAGCCCACCGACGCGAGCCTCGACGCGGCCATCGAGTGGGCCCTCGCGGGCGCGCCGTGGGACGCACTCGTGGCCGTCGGTGGCGGCTCGAGCATCGACACGGCGAAGGCGGTGAATCTGCTGCTGACGAACCCCGGCGACCTGATGGACTACGTGAACAAGCCCGTTGGCGGTGGCCGCCCGCCAGCCGAGCAACTGCTTCCACTCATTGCCGTGCCGACCACAACAGGCACCGGTGCCGAGAGCACCACGATCTGCGTGCTGGACGTCCTGGCCCAGCAGGTGAAGACGGGAATCAGCCATCCACGGCTACGACCGACCCTCGCCGTCGTCGACCCGGACCTGACACTGACCCAGCCGGCCGGGGTCACGGCGTGCGCCGGCATGGACATCCTCTGCCACGCATTGGAGAGCTACACCGCCCGGCCGTACACGTCCTTCGAGCGCAAGCAACCCGAGGCGCGAGTGCCCTATTGCGGTGCCAATCCGGTCGCGGACATGTGGGCAGAGCGGGCTCTGAGCCTGCTCGCAGCGAGCTTCCGCCAGGCCGTGCACCAGGGCGAGGACCGAGACGCTCGCACGTCGATGTCGCTGGCGGCGACATTTGCCGGGATGGGCTTCGGGAATGCGGGCGTCCATATTCCGCACGCCAACGCCTACCCGATTGCGGGCCGGGTGCGCTCGTTCCGACCGGCTGGTTATCCGGACGACGAGGCGCTGGTGCCACACGGAATGGCGGTCTCGCTTACGGCCCCCGAGGCATTCGCCTTCACGTTCGGCGCCGCCCCGGATCGACACCTGCGCGCGGCACAACTGCTCGATCCCACGGTCGAGCGCAGCGCCGGGCCGGAGGCCCTCCCCCGGCTACTCGTACAACTGATGCGCGACATCGGCATGCCAGCAGGCATCGGCGCCATTGGCTTCGGCGAAGCAGACGTCGACGGCCTGGTCGACGGAGCCCTCAAACAACAGCGACTGCTCGCCACCGCGCCCCGCGAGGCAAGCGCCGAAGACCTTGCCGGCATCTTCAGACGCTCGATGACCCTGTGGGACTGACCACATCGCCGCCGACGCAATGGGCAGCCACCTGGCGAGCAACGCGCTCCGCGGCCGCGCGTACCTGCGGCGACCCGAACCCTCCTGCTGCGAGATGGAGTTGCCCTACCACCACTCCTGATCGAGTTTTGCCTCGATCGAGCGCACGTATCTGCGGGTACAGGTATCGCAGATCCACTTCGTACGCGGCCCGTCTCGGCTCTCGACGATGTCGGCACACCAAGCTATCGGCGGGTCGCCGTCACTTTCGGGGTCGGCCACCCGCCCGCACATCCTGCAGATTTGCTGCACCCACCTATAAGAGCGCGGCCGCTGGAACGAAGTCCAGCGGCCGCACTGTCAGTGGCGTATCAGTCCCAGTCAACAACGCTCGCGGCGTCAGCGGCTGAGGCTGCGTGGCGCTGATGCGCGGAGCGGGCTATCCGCTCCAGCCGGCGCCATCGTTTGGCGGCCGCCATCTGGCTGGCGACCCGCGCCATGCTGGCGTACCGGCGGGACTCGTACATTCGCTCGCGAGCGAGCGCTTCTTGCATGCTGATCATCTTGATGCTCCCTGGCAGTGTTGTGGTGAAGCTGGCTGTGTACTGCGGTGTGGCGCTCATGCGGCTACCTCACGGTCGGTCTTGCGTGGGCGTCCGCGCGGACGCTTGCGTGCGACGATCCGGCCGCGCTCGAAGATCTCGCCACCCCAGACGCCCCACGGCTCCCGCCGCTCTATGGCGCCGGTGAGGCACGCGTTGCGCGCCGGGCAATCCAGGCAGAAGCTCTTGGCTACTTCGAGATCGCCTGGGGACTCGGCGAACCAGAGGTCTGCGTCTTGCACTCGGCATGGCAGGTTGTCGGGACAAAGCGGTGAGATCGGGTCGAGCGTGGGACTTGCGTCGATTCCGGCATCGACCCCGGCTCTGCCCTCCAGTGCGACGAGTTCTGGCGCGCAGCTGGTTAACACGGCGGGTCACCTCCCTTGAGTTGGAGCTCTTCTTGTGGATGGACGGGTCGGACGGTGCAGACAAACAACGAGGCCGCGGTTCCCGTCTGGGAGCCGCGGCCTCGAAGAGTGCCTGCTGATCGCGTGATCAGCGTTGGTCTCCTCGAGGCGGGCTGCCCTGCTTGGCAGCGACAACGGCGCGGTTACGGGTGTAGATCGGGTTCGTCGGAAGATCGAGAGACTGGTTTCCTGCGACCGGCGGTGTGACGTTGCGCCACATACCCGCGCCGTGTGCGTCGTTTCCAGTGCCGAGCGGCATGAACGCCGACTCGCTGCGCAGACGCGGGGTAGCCGTGAACGTCTTCGTCGTAATGCTCACGGGGCCACCTCCTTCTGCGTCTGGGCTGTCGTCACGCACCATCGGCGCGCTGTTCGTTTTGGTGTGCTCGAAGATTATCGGAGCGTACGACAGGGCCGCAATCTAATTACTTCCCTAACTTCTGGCCCGGCTCAGCGTCCGATCAGACTAGGGAATTTTCCCTAGTAGGGAAGATTCTGTCCCGGCTCGCGAGGACGAGCGCTCTGGACGCCTGAGCGAGTGAGCGTACACCGAAGCAGGACCGGGGACGGTGTCTTTTTGCGCGAATGGTTTGCGCCGCGGCGCCGATCAGCTCGTGACCTCGACTGGTTCGACACTGTCTGGATCGGCGCCACCCAGCACGGCAAGCACCGGTACCGCATAACGGTCGAGCTTTGTCGGCCCGACGCCGGACAGTCGAGCCAGCGCCGACCGGTTGTCGGGGCGAGCATCGGCGATGGCCACCAACGTCGCATCGGAGAAGACGACGTAGGCAGGCACGCTCTGCGCCTCGGCCTGACGCTTGCGCCAGGCGCGCAGCCGTCCGAACAGCTCGGCGTCGGCGGCCTCGGGCGCAACGGACTTCTTCTTCGGACGCGCCACAGCGGTCGGAGCCGGACGCAGGGCGTCGAGGAATCGGCTCGGTCGCCGGCCGCGCCGCTGCCCCGGGCTACGGGCCAGCGCCCACGAAAGCGCGAGGCGCTCGCGCGCCCGGGTGATGCCGACGTAGAGCAGGCGGCGCTCCTCGGCAAGCTGCTCGGCGGTCGTGGCGTGCTGGATCGGGATGGTCGTATCGGTCAGGCCGACCAGAAACACGGCGTCCCACTCAAGGCCCTTTGCGCTGTGCAGCGAGGCGAGGGTCACACCCTGCACGGTCGGTGCGTGCTGCGCCGCGGCTCGCTGGTCGAGTTCGGCGACGAGCTGCGGCAGGCGCGCCTGCGGGTCGGTCGTGATCAGATCGTCGGCCAGGCTCACCAACGCCGCGAGGGATTCCCACCGCTCCCGCGTGGCCCCACCCGAGGGTGGACTGTCGGCGTGCCAGCCGACACTCGCCAGCACTGCCGTGACGGCCTCGATGAGCGGCTGCTCACCCACGTCGGCGCGCGCGGCGCCGCGTAGCAGCAGGCGGGCCTCGCGGATCTCGGGGCGGTCGAAGAACCGCTCGCCGCCACGCAGGACGTAGGCCACCCCGGCGTCGGCCAGTGCCTGCTCGTAGACCTCGGACTGTGCGTTGACCCGGAACAGCACGGCGATCTCGGCGGCAGGTGTGCCGGCCGCGAGCAGTGCCTGACACTTGGCCGCAACGGCTGCCGCCTCGGCGGGCTCGTCGTCGTACTCGGCGAAGGTCGGAGCCGGCCCGGCCGGCCGCTGCCCGGTGAGAGTCACGCCGCCGCCATTGGAACTGCCTGCCTTGACAAGCTTGTTGGCCAACTCGACCACTTGCGGGGTCGACCGGTAGTCGCGATAAAGCCGCACCTCGACGGCCTCGGGGTACCGGACCCGGAAATCGAGCAGGTGCCGCGGTGTCGCGCCGGCGAAGGAGTAGATCGTCTGGTTCGCATCGCCCACGACGCACAGGTCATCGCGGCCACCGAGCCACGCGTCGAGCAGCCGCTGCTGCAGCGGTGAGACGTCCTGGTATTCGTCGACGACGAAGTGCCGGTACCGCGAGCGCAGTTCTTCGGCGACGTCGCCGTACTGCTCGATGGCGCCGGCCATGACCAGCAGCAGGTCGGCGAAGTCCATCTGCCCGGCCTGCCGCTTGGCCTGCTCGTAGCCGGCGTAGACCTCGGCGACGGTCGCCGGTGTCAGCGGTGGCTGGCGGTCGGCCGCGGCCGACCGCTGCGGATAGTCCTCGGGCGTGGCGAGCACGGCCTTGGCCCAGTCGATCTCGGTCGCGAGGTCGCGCAGTTCGGCACGGTCGGTGCGAAGCCGAGCACGCGCCGCGGCGTTGCTGACGAGTCGGATCGGGTTCTCGACGACATCGGGCATCGCCCCACCGAGGACCCGTGGGGCGAAGTACTTGAGCTGGCGCAACGCCGCTGCGTGGAAGGTGCGCGCCTGCACCGCGGGCGCGCCCAGGCGCCGCAGCCTGGTACGCAGTTCGCTCGCGGCGCGGGCAGTGAACGTGACAGCCAGCAATTGGCTCGCCGGTATCGCCTCGGCACGCACTGCGTAGGCGATGCGATGGGTGATGGCGCGGGTCTTGCCGGTGCCAGCACCGGCGAGGATGCAGACCGGCCCACGCACAGCCGTCGCCGCGGCCCGCTGCTCAGGATCGAGGCCCTCGAGCACTGCCTCGGCGTCGCGGTCGGTCACCCCCTGATCGTGCCAGCGTGCACCGACGGTTCCGCGGGGCGGGTGGGCAACTCGCGATGGTGGCGAAACGGGCTGGCGAGCAAGATCGAACCGGCGAGCATGAACAACGCGAGCATCGCCCACAGGGTGGCCCGCGCGCCGAGCGCTCCGGCGAGCAGCCCGGCGAGTAGCGCGCCGAGCGGGATGGTGCCGAAGTTGACGACCTGCATGCTCGTCACCACCCGGCCGAAGATCTCGGCCGGGCAGTACCGCTGCATGAACCCGGCCGAGATCACGTTGCCGCCGACCACGCCCGCGACGACCACGCAACTGCCGACGACGAAGAACCCGAGCCGAATCCCCTTGTCGGTCAAGGGGATCAGCAGGCCGAACGGGGCAACACCGACCTTGCAGAACAGGAGCGCGCGTGCCGAGCCGACCGCTCGCGCGAAGCCCGGAGCGATCATCGCGCCGATCACGCCGCCGATGCTGCCCACTGCTACGAGCAGGCCGACAGCTGCCGAACTGAGCCCCACCGTACGCACGAGGAACACGACGAGGATTGTCTGATAGCCGGTGAGTGCGAGGTTCGCGGCGCCGCCGAACGCCACGTAGAAGCGCAGGTAGCGATCATGGGTCACGAATCGCAGGCCCTCGCCGACCTCGTCTCGCAAGCGGCGCCTGGTGCGCTCGCGGCGACGCTCGACCGTGTGAATCGAGCGCAGGCACAGGGCCGAGACGAGAAAGCTCCCGGCATCGGCCAACAGACCCGCCGCGGCCCCGAATGCCTGGGCGAGCAGTCCGGCCAGGCCAGGCCCGGCGATCTGGGCCGCCGACTCGCTGCCCTGCAGCTTGGCATTGCCCTCGACGAGATCGTCAGGAGCGACGATGGCGGGAAGATAGGCCCGATAGGCCGTCGAGAAGAAGACCTTCGCAGTGCCGCTCAGCAGCGCAACCGTAAGAAGCTGGGCGATCGTCAGCACGCCGCACCAGGCCGCCACCGGGACGCTGACGAACAGCAGCAGCGAGGCTGCGTCGCTGACCAGCATCACCGGCCGCCGGGGCAACCGGTCGATCCATGCGCCCGCCGGTAGGCCGATCAGCAGCCACGGCAGCCACGCCGCGGCACTGAGAAGGCTGATCGCGACCACGCCGGCGTGCAGCGCCGTGATCGCCACCAGTGGCAGCGCGACGCTGGTGACCGAACTGCCCAGGCTCGAGGTCGTCTCGCCGATCCAGAGCAGGCGGAAGTCCCGATGCCGCAACAGACCGCCCGGGCGAGGATGCGTCGGACGGTCGAGTACCGCCGTCACGGCGTCGCGGGGACGCCGTGCGCGAACACGAACACCGCACCGCGCTGCTGTCCGTCGTCGGGTATGTCGCGATCCGCCCATCGGCGGATGAGGGCGATGATTTCGGCGGAGAGCTCGACGAGCTCGTCCGGTGTCACCCGTATCCAACTGTCGGTCGAGAACGGGCCCTCGCCCCACGCTGCCCGCTGCTCTGCGTCGGCCGAATGCCAATCGCGGACCAGCTCGGCCTGGCGCTCCAGGCCGAGCGAGGCGGCCGCCATCGCGACGGCCTCGGTGGCCGGATCGTCCTCGAAATCGCGACTCGACCAGCGAATCGCGCCCGACACCCGGCGCCACCAATGCTCGCGGCGATCCCGGGCCAGCTCGGGGGCCTCTTCGACCAGGTCGCATGCGGCGAGCACCCGGATGTGATGGCTGATGTTGCCGACGGCAGCATCGGTCTGCTCGGCGAGCATGCTCGCCGTGGCCGGGCCTTCGACCTTGAGCACGTCGAGCAGGCGACGCCGAAGTGGATGGGACATCGCCGCGAGTACGCGCGAATCCGTGACCTGGCGGACGGGTTTGTCGGGCATTGGCCCACCGTAACTACACAAGAGATATTGCACAAGAATCGTTGTGGATCTGAAAGGCAATCGGTCAGCCTGCTGCGGTCAGCGGTTACGGGCGGTCCTGACCGGAGGCCGAAATCGGCTGCCACAATCCGGTCGGTTGATGCGTCTAGTGCGCATGGGAGTGGAACATGGCTGATGAGGTGGGCTTCGCCGCGTTCGTTCGCGCGAACAGTGGCTCGCTGTTCGGAACGGCGTACCTGTTGACCGGCAACGCTGACCGGGCCGAGGAACTGCTGCAAGACACGCTGGCCCGCCTGTATCCGAAGTGGGAACGCGTGCAGGCGGCCGAATCGCCGCTGGCCTACGTGCGGCGCTGCGTCGCGAACGGGTTCGTCAGCTCACGACGCAGCCGGTCGACTCGCGACGTATCGCTGCATGACCTGCCCGAGGTCGCCGACACCGCAAACCTGGCCGACCGGGTCGCCGATCGTGGCCTGCTGTGGCAGATGCTGGGCCGGTTGCCTGATCGCCAGCGTGCAGCGTTGGTGATGCGGTACTTCCACGATCAGCCCGACGCGGAGATCGCCGAGGCGATCGGTTGCCGCACGGCAACGGTCCGCAGCCTCATCAGCCGAGGTATCGCAGCAATGCGTGCGGAGGCCACGCTCGGCGAGCAGGCCGCGTGGCAGTCATCACGAGGGGCACAGTCATGACAGAGCTTCGCGACTTCGAGAACGACGTACGAGCCACGCTCGCCAACGTGGCGAACTCGGCCGAGGAACCACCCGGTCTCGCTGAGCGGTTGATCGCCGGCGCCGCGCAGCGCCGGGCACCGCACCGGGTGCAGCTCTGGCTGAGCAAGCGCTGGATACCGCCAACACTGGCCGCCGCCACCGTGGCGATCGTCGCCATAGCGACAGTCGCGACGGTGAGCGCCGTGCAAGCTGATCGGCGTACCCGACCGGCCCACCCCACACCCGCGCCCACCCCCACGACCAATTCACCGACGCCGACCCCCGACACCACCACGCCAACCCCATCCCCGACAGCAACCGCCACAGCAACGAAGCACGCCCCCGTGCCGGCGACGCACACAACCAGCCCGACGACTACCAGCAGGTCCGCGAGTAAAACGACAAGCACGCCGCCGGCGCCGTCCGGGCGCTGGACCGACAACACCATCGTGATCACGGCTCAGTCACTGGGTGCCGTCACGCGAGGCATGACCCTCGACCAGGCCAAGACGGCCGCGGGCATCAGCCTGTCCTCGCCCGGAGACGGCATCTTCCGGCCCACCGATCACACGATCACCGGATCAACGGTGCCGCAATTCTCCTGGGGCGTAACGTGCTTTGACGCCACGCGCTCCACCAGCGGGCCCGGAACAACCGTCACGACCTCGGCCGGGGTCCGCCTCGGCGATTCCATGACCCAGATCGCCGCCACCTACGGCTCGATGGCCAAACCGTTCACCGCAGATCCCACCTGGACCGGTGCCGGCAACATCCCTGCCGGGATCATCGTGCAGACCGACAACGGCGTGCTGCTATTCGTCGGCTCCTCATCCGACCAACGTGGCGGCACCATCATGTCGATACGAGGGGCCGCAGACGCCTTCCACGCAAGCAGCATCTTCTGCTGACCCGAAACGCCTGCCGCGCGACACCGCTAACGTCGATCGCGTGACCACGGGCGAATACACACCGATCGATCCGAGTCGCCTGCCTGAGGTCCTCGCCACCGATCTCGTCGCCGCCGACGTTGCGGGACGGGCGCTGCGCGTCGCCCTCGACGGGCCGTGCGGCGCGCTGCAACACGAGCTGGCCGACGCGCTCGTGGCGCCCCTTCGCCTGCTCGGGCGCGATGTCGCACACGTGCGCGCCGACATGTTCTGGCGCGACGCCTCGGTGCGGCTCGAACACGGCCGCAACGACGTCGAGGCGTTTCGCCATGACTGGCTGGACGCGGCCGCGCTGCGGCGCGAGGTCCTCGAACCGCTCGGCCCGGGCGGCACGGGCGCGTACCTGCCCTCGCTACGCGACCCGGCGACGAACCGGGCCACTCGGGCTCACCGCCGGACCCCGCGCGACGGCGCGATCCTGCTCGTCAGCGGGGAACTGCTACTCGGCCGGGGACTGCCGTTCGATCGAACGATCCATCTGGCGCTCAGTGCCGGCGCTCGGGCCCGCCGGGTGCCCGAGCCATGGGCCTGGACGCTGCCCGCGTTCGCGGATTACGACCGAGACGCCGACCCCGCCGCGGTGGCCGACATCGTGATCCGGTTCGACGACCCTCGTCACCCGGCGATCAGCCGCTCGACGCCCTTCTGATCGGGTACCACCGCGTCGAGGTCGCGGATTCGCGCGAATGCCTTGTTCGCCGACACCAGCGTCGCGCCCACACCGATGCAGGTGGCCGCGAGCACGGCGTCAAAACTGCCGAGCCGTTCGTGGCGCCGCCAGAGCTCGAGGCCGTGGCGCAGATCGTCGGCGCTGACGGACAGCAGCGGGCTCAGCAGGCTCGCGTACCTGCCCGCGAGGTCGGCGGCGATGCCCCGCGGATGGCGTTGCGCCCGAACGTAAGCAAATTCCTGGATGACCTCGACGGTGGTCGAAGCCCTGACCCGGGCGGCACCGATGGCCTCGATCAGACGCCGGCACGGAGCCTGGAAGTTGTGCTTGCCGGCGAACGTGTACGACAGAACCGTCGTGTCGAGCACGATCACTGCACGCGGCCGCCGTGCATCTCGTCGATCTCACGTTTCAGGTCGGCCGGGTCGTCGGGCAGCTTCATCGGCTCCGCCGCCAGGATGGCCTTGGCTGATGCCGCCCGCCGGGCCACCGTCGTGCCGAGGCCGCGATCGATCGCATCGCGAATCACCTCAGCCACCGAGGTGCGCTGCTCTCTGGCCACCTCCGCGACGCGCTCGTAGCGCTCCTCGTCCAGCAACAGCTGCAGTCGGTGCGTCATCGTAGCCATGCACATACATTAGTATGTGTATGGCTTTACCAGAGGCCATCGAGCCAGCCGTCGATGAGGTAGCGCGAGATCGACAGCTGTGGCGATACCCCAGCCAACCGGGCGTCATCGGCCGGTGGCTCGCGCCCATCGGCCCATTGCGTGGCCTGACGCACTTCCGCTCGCGTGAACCAGCCCGCTTCGGCGATCTCTTTCGGATCGAGGTGCAGCGCCGGGTCGCCGTCGAGCCGCGCGGTGAAACCAAGCATCAGCGACGAGGGAAACGGCCACGGCTGACTGGCCACGTAGCGCACGTCGGCTACCGAAACGCCGACCTCCTCGAACACCTCCCGCGCCACCGCCGCCTCCAGGGACTCCCCCGGCTCGACGAATCCGGCCAATGTCGAGAACCGGCGCTCGCCCCAGCCGTGACCCCGCCCGAGCAAACACAGATCGGCCCCGTCGTGCACGAGCATGATCACCGCCGGGTCGGTGCGCGGGAAGTGCTCGCTGCCGTCGCGGCGGCAGGTACGCGTCCAGCCCGCCATCGACTCGACCGTTTCGGCGCCGCAACGCGGACAGTGCTGATGGCGGGCATGCCACTGCTCGAGTGCCACGGCGCTCGTGAGCAGGGCAGCGTGCAGGTCGTCCGCCGCGGCTCCGACCTCGCGCAGGGTGGCCCAGCTGTCGTCGGCGTCATCGACGGTGACCGCGAAATACGGGATGTCGTCGACGAGGCCGAGCAGGCGGCGCCCGCCCGCACTGTCGACGGTGGACGGATCGCGTAGGTCGAGCCGGACGATGCCGTCGCCGCGTAGAACGGGGGTCGTCGCCTGCGGGCTGACCGCGATAACCCGTGCATGCGTCCAAGCCTCGGCTAGCCATTCCGGCTCGGAGCGGTGCAGCGCCGCGCGGTCATAGCCGGCGCGGGCAAGGCGCGGAGGCCCGAACGGATCGTTCATCATTCCACTGCGATGAGCGCGGACAGCGGGCCGTTGACAGCGCCCTTGTCGCCGACGACGACGGTCGCGAACCGCGATGGTGCGAAGAACTCGGCTGCCGCCGCGGCGACATCGTCGACCGTGACCTTGGCCAGCCGGCGGGGATGCTCGATCAGCCAGTCCGGCCCGAGGCCAACCCCGGCCAGCGCGGTGATCGTCGACGCGAGGCCGGACTGGGTCGCGGTCGACAGGGCCAGCGTGCCGATTGCGTACTGGCGCACCGACTCAACCTCGTCCGGAGTCGGCGGGAGCAGAGCGATCCGGCCCATCTCGTAAAGCGTCTCCAGCAGCGCGGGCGCGGTCACCTCGGTCGCGACGTCTACCTGCATCAGCAGCGACGACCCGAGCGAATGGTGATCGATGCCGCTGTGCGGTCCGTAGGTGTAGCCCTTGTCCTCGCGGATGTTCTCGGTCCACCGCGACGAGAAGTAGCCACCGAAGATCAGGTTCGCGAGCTGCAGGGCCGGGTAGCGCTCGTCGTCGCGCCGCAGCGCCGACGTGCCGAGCCGCAGCGAGGACTGCACCGAACCCGGACGGTCGAGCACCAACAACGGGCCGACCGCGATGTCGGGCAGCGCAGGCATCCGGATCGCGGCCGGGCTGCCCGTCCACCCGTCCAACGCCGTGGCCACCTGGTCGAGCGTGCGCGCCGGCGACACGTCGCCCACGACGACCAGCACGGCACCGTCCGGCCGGAGCATGTCGGCGTGCATCCGGCGAAGCTGTGCCGCGGTCGTCTTCGCGACATCGTCGGGCTCGGGAAGGTCGCGGGCGTACGGATGCTCGCCCCACATCCGTTTGGCCAGCGCCTCGCCCGCGACGACACCGGCGCGCGAGCGGGCGATGGTCAACCGCTCGACGAGCCGTTCGCGCTCGGCGACCACCTCGCTGGTCGGGTAGGTCGCGTCGTTGAGGACGTCGGCCAGGACGCCGAGCAGACCGCGCAGGTTGGTGGCGAGCACATTGCCCGCGAACACCAGACGATCTGCATCGACACTGACGCCGAGGTCACCGCCGAGGGACTGGATCGCAGCCGCCAGGCCCGCGCGGTCGTACTGCGACGTGCCGGTGAGCACGGAGTCCGACATGAGCGCGGCCCGGGCCGGATGGGTCGCGCGTCCGGAGAGGAAGGGCACCCGCAGGCGCACTTCGGCCAGCGGCACCCCCGGCTTGCGCACGACGAGTACGTGCAGCCCGGAGTCGAGCGTGCGCTCGAGCGTCGTGAGCTTCTTCGGCCGGCGCGGTGGGGTGAGGTCAGGGACAGTCATGAGTGCGCTCCCCCCGCGATCAGTTCGACGACGGCCCTTCGATCAGGGCGCAGCGCCGCCGCGGCCACCTGGATCTCGGCGTCGGTGACGGCAGCGAAGCGCCCCGGCAACTCCGCGATCAGGCCGGCCCGGCCGAAGACCAACTCGAACTTGGCGAAGTTCAAGGTGCGGGAGATGACCGCATCCATCTCGCGCACCAGAACGCTCGTGAGCCGGGTGCGCACGCGATCGAGCTCGCCGGGCTCGAGGCCGTCCTGGGCGATGCGGTCGAGTTCGTCGTCTACGGCGCCCACGATTCGATCGAGCGAGCCGGCATCGGGGTAGTGGGCGGTGATGGTCAGCACGCTCGGGTCTCGCTCGTCGAAAGGGTCGCCGAATTCGCCCAGGTAGGCCGACACATCGGTGACGAGGTGATCGCGCTGCACCAGGCGGCGCTGCAGCCGCGACGCGTCGCCGTCGGAGAGCAGTTCGGCGAGCAGCACGTTGGCCAGATGCGCATCGAGATCGGCAATCGGATCTGGCACGCGGTAGCCGATCGCCACCGCCGGAATCGGTGCATGGGCGTCGACCGCGGACGCGCGCCGCTCCGACGTGGGCAACGGTTCACCGAAGTCTGGACGTTTCGCGGCATTGCGTTTCGCGATCGGCCCGAAATGCTTCTCGATCAGCGCGACCGTCTGCTCGACGTCGAGATCGCCGGCGACGGCGAGAACCGCATTCGACGGCGCGTAGTAGCGATCGAAGAAGTCGGCCGCGTCGGACACCGTGGCGCTCTCCAGATCGACGAAATCGCCGTAACCGTTGTGCGCGTTGGGGAACGTGTCGAACAGCACGGGCGGAAGCTCGAGCCACGGGAAGCCGCCGTAGGGGCGGTTGAGCACGTTGACGCGGATCTCCTCCTTCACCACGGCGATCTGGTTGGCGAGGTTCTCCTCGTTGATGCGCGGGGACAGCATGCGGTCGGCCTCGAGGAACAGGCCGCGTTCGAGGGCGTTCGACGGCAGCGCCTCGAAGTAGTTCGTGTAGTCCGGATGGGTACTCCCGTTGAACGTGCCACCTGAGGACTGCACGTACCGGAAATGCTCCAGTTTCTCAAGGTTGGCCGAGCCCTGGAACATCAGATGCTCGAAGAGGTGGGCGAATCCGGTGCGCCCCTCGGGTTCGGACCGAAAGCCCACGTCGTAGAGCACCGCGATACCGACGACGGGCGCGGATCGGTCCGGCGCGAGCACGACCCGCAGCCCGTTGGGCAGGGTCACGTGCGTCAGATCGAACGTCGGGCTGGGCAGCTTCTTCGCATGAGATGCGAGAGTGGCGACGCGAGGCACCCGACCACCCTACGGCCCGGCCGCGAACAGGTTCAGACGACCTTGAGCGACTTGATCAAGTTGGGCACTCTGGGCCAGAGCGCCTTCTGCACGCTGGGGACGGAGACGTACCACGCCGAGACCTGATCCGCGCTGACCTGTACGGCCACAATCCAGAGCCGTTCCTGGGTCACCTTGAGGTGGCGCTGCTTGCGATACGTGGGATCGATGGTCATCAGGGTCTGGACGAGATGGGCCTTCTTGCCGTCGACGGTCGTATCGGCGTCCTGCTCCTTCTTGACGCCCGCGTGCGGCCCGTAGTCCGCCGCCGCCATGCTGCTGGTCAGGCTGGCCGCGACCGCCGCCGGACTCTGGCTGGAGTCGACGCGGCCGGACCCCTCATCCATGCTCCATTGGACGTCGACCTCCTTCTCGAACTTGACCGGCCAGGTGCTGGTCGTGGAGTTCGTCATGCCGGCGACGATGCAGTCGTAGGCGAGGTTGGCGGAAGAGTCGACGACGTGCGGGCAGGCAAGGTGCGCCGCCGGCGGCGCGGACGACTCCGGTGCCGAACTGCTCGAGGTTTGCGGCGGCGGCCCGGATGTGCCCGGCCCCTGGCTCGGCGCCCCGCTCGGCGCATTGCCGCGAAGCCCGGTGCCGGACACCGTTTGCGAGCATCCGGCAAGCACCAGCGCCGCGGCGATCACCGCAGCGGCACCAGCTAGCTTCATCCGATCGTCTCCCCGGCGATCCCCTCGCGGCCGAGGCCGGCGAGGTTCTGCCAGAGCAGCGCGGTGGCCTCCGCCCCCTTGTACAACATGGACAGGTTGACCTTCTCGTTCGGTGCGTGGATCTGATCGTCGGGCAGGCCCACGCCGAGAAACACCAGCGGCGCGGCGAGCATCTGCTGCAGCGCGGCCTCCGGCCCGCTCCCGCCCTCGCGGGTGGGCAGTACCTGGGTGCCGTCGAACGCCTGGCTGATCGCGTCGGTCAACGCCTGGTAGGCGGGCGTGCCGAGCGGGACGATGCACGGTGCCACACCGTCGCCTTCCCACTCGACCTGCCGCTCGATGCCCAGCGGCGTGTGGTCGGCGACGAATTGGTCGACCGCCACGCGGATCTTGCCCGGATCCTGGTTCGCGACGAGCCGGAAGGACAGCTTCACGTGGGCATCGGTGGGCACGATCGTCTTGCTGCCGGCCCCCATGTAACCGCCCCAGATGCCGTTGACCTCGGCAGTCGGGCGGGCGCCGACGCGCTCCAAGGTGCTGTAGCCGGCTTCGCCGGATACCGCCCGGGACTTGGCCACGCCAAGGAACTCGGCCTCGTCGAAGGGCACCTTCGCGAACAACTCACGCTCGTCGGCGGTGAGTTCGAGGACGTCGTCGTAGAAGCCGGGAATCTGCACCCGGCCCTGCTCGTCATGCAGCGCCGCGGCCAGACGCGCCACGGCTGTGGCCGGATTCGGCACGGCACCGCCGAAGGATCCCGAATGCAGGTCGAGGTCCGGACCGTGGAAATCGATCGTGCAGACGATGAGCCCGCGCATTCCGGTGACGGTGCTCGGCGTGTGCGGGGCGAGCATGCCGGTGTCGGTGATGACCACGACGTCGCAGTCGAGGCGGTCGCGACGCTCGGCCAGCAGGTCCTCGAAGTTCGGCGAGCCGGACTCCTCCTCGCCCTCGATGAGGAACTTGAGGTTCACCGCCGGGCTCGTCCGACCGCTCGCCGCCAGGTGCGCGCGCAGGCCGAGCAGGTGAAAGAGCATCTGCCCCTTGTCGTCGGACGCGCCGCGGGCCCGCAGCAGATCGCCGTCGACCGTCGGGTCGAACGGGTCGGTGCGCCAGGACTCGATCGGATCGACCGGTTGGACGTCGTGGTGGCCGTACACCAGCACGGTCGGCGCGTTCGGCTCATCGCTGCGCCACTCGGCATAGACCGCGGGCAAGCCCTTCGTCGGCCAGATCTCGACGGTGGTGAACCCGGTGCGGCGCACGGCGGCGGCGAACCAGTCGGCACTGCGCTGGACGTCGATGTGGTGCTCGGGCTGCGCGCTGATCCCGGGTATGCGCAGCCACTGGTCGAGATCGGCGAGCAACTCGCCGCGGTGCTCGTCGATGAACTCCCTGACAGTCGGCATGGGCATGACGCTACCGAGCGGCTCTGTGACCGGTCGACGAGGTCCGCACGCGGTCAACTGCCGGCGATCAGCTTGCGCAGCCCGTCGGCGTCGAGCAGGTCGACCGGCGAGACGGTCTCGTCGCTGCGCACGTAGTGGAAGGCGGCGCCGATGCTCGCAAGGTCCGCGCCCGACAACGCCGCCCAGGCGAGCCGATAGGCGGCCAGTTGCACCGCGGCCGCTTCGGCGTCGGCGCCGCGCGGTGTCGCGCCGGTCTTCCAGTCGACGACGGTGAACCCGTCCAGTTCGGCGAAGACGGCATCCATCCGCCCGCGTACCACCGTGGGCCCGACTGCCATCTCGAACGGGACCTCGACCTCGACCGGAGTGCGATCGGCCCACGCGCTCGCCTCGAAAGCGGCGCGCAGCGCGGCGACGTCGGAGTCGTCGGCGGTTTCGTCGGCGGCGCCGGGAAGATCGTCGACGTCGAGCAGCGTCTGCGCCGACCACCGCCGTTCCAGCCAGGCGTGAAATGACGTGCCGCGCCGGGCCAGCGGCGCCGGCTTGCTGGGCAACGGTCGTCGCAGCCGCCGGGCGAGCTCGTCTGGGTCGCGCTGCAGAGCGACCAACTGCGACACCGACAGCTGGCGCGGCAACGCCACGTCGATGGTGTCGGCCCGGGCCAGACGGGCTCGTTCGGCGAGAAGGAGGTCGACGTCGCGCCGCCAGGCCGCGGTGCGGGCGGCCGAGTCATCGACCAGGCCAGGCAGCGGCATCTCGCCGACCGGACGGGCCGGCGGCCGGCGAATCGCGGCACGTACCAGCGCGGCGCCGGCTTCGACGTCGGGCCGGCGCGGACCGAGCGGATCACGCGGCCACGTCGCCGACTCGGCAACGCCGAGGCGCGGGTTCTCGGCGTCGGGAGCCGGCACGAACCACTCGCCCACATCGGCGAAATCGCGCAGGTCGTCGAGAAAGGGCGAAGCGGAACGGGCCGACTTGGCGGTGTCCCAGGCATACCCGCTGGCCAGCAGCACCGATCTGGCCCTGGTGAACGCGACGTAGGCCAGGCGGCGTTCCTCGTCGGCGTGACGGCGCTTGACCTGCTGCGCGTGATCTTTCAGGACAGCGCTGACCTGTTTTCGGTCGGCGGCGCCGTTGAGGTCCAGCGACGGCAGGTCGGTGCGGTCGCCACGAAGCTGCGCCGGCAACAGCTGCCGGGCGCGGGTCCAGTCGACGCCCTTCGGGTCGGCCGGGAACACCCCCTCGACGAGCCCGGGCACCGCGACGACATCCCACTCCAGGCCCTTCGCCGCGTGCACCGTGAGGATCTGGACCCGCTCCTTCTCCACCGCCACCTCGCCGGAGTCCAGGCCGTTCTCCTCGACCTCGGCCGCATCGAGGAAGGCAAGGAAGGCCGTGAGCGTCGCCTCGTCGGCCTCAGCGGCAAAGCGCGCGGCTTCGTCCAGGAAGCGGTCGAGGTGGACGCGACCCACCGCAGCCCGGTCGGCCCGGGCCGCGACCTCGATGTCGACGCCACTCATGCGCTCGACGTCGGCCACGAGTTCGGGCAGCGGCGCGGACAGGCGCCGGCGCAGGCCACGCAGCTCGTGGGCGAGTGCGGTCATCCGGCGGGCACCTTCGGCCGAGTACCGCCCGATGCGACCGAGATCGTCGAGCGCCTCGATGAGGCTGCCCTGGTCGACGGGCTCGTCGAGCACCGAGCGCTGACCGGCCGCGGCCGGACGCCGCTCGCGCGCCAGTTCGCTCGCCCGGGCACCGAGCGCGCTCAGGTCGCTCGCCCCGATGCGCCAGCGCGCGCCGGTCAGCAGCCGGGCCAGCGCCGGGCCGGAGCGGTGATCGGCCAGGACCCGCAGGCTCGCCACGACGTCGACCACCTCGGGCGTGGTGAGCAACCCGCCAAGACCCATGACCTCGACCGGCAGCCCCACGTCCAGCAGCGCCTCGCGGATCTCGTTGATCTGCGAGCGGCGCCGCGCGAGCACGGCGGCCGTTCGCGCGCCGACGGGCCGGGCCTGCCATTCGGCGAGCATCCGCGCGGCGAGCCAGCGGGCTTCGTCCTCGACGGTCTCGACGACTGCCAGCCGGATCTGCCCCGGACCGGCCTCAGGGCGCGGACGCAACTCGATGGTGGCGGCGCCGTGCCGCAGCGGAGCAGCCACGGCGTTGGCGGCGCGCAGCACCACCTCGTCGTTGCGCCAGCTCGTCGTCAACGGGAATTGCGCTGCGGGCTCGGAGTTCGCGAGCGGGAACGTCGTCGCGAAACGGCGGATGTTGCCGGCGCTGGCACCCCGCCATCCGTAGATCGACTGGAACGGGTCGCCGACCGCCGTGACGGGATGCCCATCGCCGAACAGCCCGCTGAGCAGGCACACCTGGGAGTGGCCGGTGTCCTGGTACTCGTCGAGCAGCACGGCGCCGTAACGGCTGCGCTCGGCCTGGACCACCTCGGGCACCTGCGCCAACTGCGCCGCAAGGGACATCTGGTCGCCGAAGTCGACGGCCTGCAGCGCGCGCTTGGCCGCGGCATAGTCGCCCACCAGGGGCAGCAGGGCCAGTCGGTGCTGCAGGGACGACCACAACCTCCCGGCGTCGCTGGACGGCGGCGGGTCGCCGGCATAGATCGCGCTCAGCTCGTCGGCGAGAGCCCGGCAGTACTGCTCGACGGCATCCGGCTCTACCAGATGATCGACGAGCTGGCTGGTGAGGGCCAGGACGTACTGCGTGATCGAGCCGAGCGCGCCGACGCCCGTTGGCAGCGCGCCGGGGTAGCGCCGCACGACGGAGTCGGCGAGCTGCCAGCAAACCGCCTGCGACAGCAGCCGCGAGTTCGGTTCGGCGCCCACTCGCATCGCGTGCTCGGCGACCAGGCGCGCGGCGTACGCCGAATAGGTGAGCACCGTCGGTTCACCGGCGAGCAGCTCGGCGAGATGCTCACGGTCGGCCGGCCGCTCACGCTCGACCACATGGCGCCACCCGGCCAGACGCCACCGGATGCGACGCCCGAGTTCGGCCGCTGCCTTACGGGTGAACGTCAAGCCGAGCACGGAGTCGGGAGTGACGAAGCGGTTGGCCACGAGCCAGACGACGCGAGCGGCCATCGTCTCGGTCTTGCCCGATCCGGCGCCGGCGATGACGACGGCGGGCGCAGGCGGCGATTCGATGACCGCCGCCTGCTCGTCGGTCGGCGGGTTGAGCCCGAGCAGGTGCGCGAGCTCGATCGCCGTCACGCCGCTCACGCGGTGACCTGCCCGCCCTCGGGCTGCAGCGGGCAGCTCGAACGCACGTCACAGGCGCCGCAGTAGGAGTTGACCGTGGCGCTGAACTCCGCGCCGCGCAGTCGCTGTGCAACGTAGCCGACTCGTTCGGCAATCCAGGACGGGTCGTCGTCGAGCGGCGGTTGGCTCTGCTCGACGACGCTCTTGACGCTCGTGCCGAGCTGCACCAGGCGCGCACCGCCTGATCGAGTGCCCGCACCGAACTCGCCGAACCCGCCTGACTCGACGGCGAGCTGATACGCGCCGAGCTGGGGGTTCGTCGGCGGATCGTCGGCCTTGGTCTTGCCGGTCTTCAGGTCGATCACCACCGCCCGCCCGTCCGGGTCGCGTTCGAGGCGGTCGACGCGTCCGTGCAGCCGGGCATCGCCGACGACGACGTCGAAGTCCTGCTCGGTTGCGACAAGGCTGAGCGCGCCGCGGGTGCTGCGCAGCCAGTCGACCAACTTGGCGAGCATGGTCCGCGCCCGTTCGCGTTCATGGGCGGCAAGCCACGACGCGCCGAAGTCGAGCACGTGCCAACGCTCGTCGAGCAGGCGCTCCAGCGCGTCCTGCCCCGCACCCGCTGGGGCGATTGCGGCGACCTCGTGGATCAGCGTGCCGAGCGATGCGCCGATCTCGTCGCTTTCGCGAGCCCCGAGCCCGGCCAGCAGCGCACGCAGCTCACAGCGCAGGAAGGATTCGATGCGGGACGGGCTGACCGGCACCGGACGAGCGGGATCGGCGACCGGGCCCGAGTCGGAGAGGCCGGCAAGTCCCCACCATTCGTCAGGATGCGCCCCGGGCACCCCGGCTTCGGCCAGCCGGGCCAGCTCGGCCGCCGCGGTGGCGCGCTCGTCACGTGACCCGGCCGGATCGCACGCCGCCGCCCGCAGTTCGGCGACGAGGTCGGGCAGGTGGGTGCCGCGCAGTGGCAACGCGAACGGGCGCTCGTCGTCGACCGGATCGAGTTCGTCGAGAAACCGCGAGGGCTGCTCGTCCTCGCCGGACACGGCCGTGACGACCAGCCGACGGCGCGCGCGGGTCGCGGCCACGTAGAACAGCCGGCGCTCCTCGGCAATCTGCGGAGCCAAGCTGGCGACGCCGGGAACCTCCCGCTGCGCGACCACGTCGACGAGCAACTCCGAGCCGAGCAGCGAGCCACGGCGGCGCAGGTCCGGCCAGGTGCCTTCCTGAGCGTGCGCGATGCAGACGAGGTCCCACTCGAGACCCTTGCTCGCGTGAGCGGTCAGGATCTGCACGGCCTCGCCACGCGCTGCCCGGGGCGCGAGTGTGTCGCCCGGGATCTGCTGGGCGGCCAGATGCTCGAAGAATTCCACCGCGGAGGCAGCAGGCATCCGGTCGGCGAATCGCGCTGCGGCCTCGAACAGCTCGATCACCGAGTCGAGGTCCCGGTCGGCGGCCGCGCCCGCCGCGCCGCCGGCCTGGCTGGCCGCATGCCACCGCGCAGCCAGTCCGCTGGCGTGCCAGATCGCCCACAGCACAGCCTCCGCATCGGCGCCTGACGTACGTGCCTGGTGCCCGGCAGCCAGCACTCGCGCCACCCGCTCGAGCGGGCGCGCGACGCGTTCGGGCAGAACCGCCGCACCCGCGAGGTCCTGCACGGCCGGCGCGAGAATCGGCGCGTTCGGCTCGCCGCCGGCGGCGAAGCGCCGAAGCTCGCGGCGAAGGCGGCGTAGCTGCAGGGAGTCGGCGCGCCCGATGGGGCCCAGCAGCAGGTGTTCGGCAACGTCGTCGCTGAGCTCGTCCGGACGCAGGACGCTGCGCAACGCAGTGAGCAGGTGCGCCACAGCCGGTTGCTCGGCAAGCGGGACGTCCCCGCCGGCAACGGCCACCGGCACGCCGGCCGTCACCATCGCCCGGCGCAGCACGGCGAGGCTCGAGGCGGTGGACCGGACGAGCACCGCCATGCGCGACCAGGGCAGGTCGTCATCGAGGTGCGCACGACGCAACATGCCCGCGACGTAGGCGGCTTCCTCGGCGGCAGAACGCAGGAGCGCCACCTCGGCGCGCCCGGGTGGCAGGCCCGGCGCGGCCTGCAGCGCACGCTGCTCACCGCGGCCGGGCAGCCGCTCACCGACCCGGCGGCTGGCCGCGAGCAGCGCCTCACCCGCGCGGCGCGACGTGGTGAGCGCGACGACCGGAACGTCGCCGAACCGGTCCGGTAGGTCGCGGATCGCCGACGGATCAGAACCCCGAAACGCGTAGATCGACTGGTCCGGGTCGCCAACGACGATCAGCTCGTCGGCGCTTCGGGCAATCAGCGCCAGCAACTCCGCTTGCGCCGGGTCGGTGTCCTGGTACTCGTCGACGAGGATGCGCCGGCGCGCCTTGAGCTCGCCGGCAAGCAGCGCGGGATCGGCGAGGAGAGCGTCGGTCGCCGCTCTGATCAGCTCGGCGGGATCCCACGCCCCGGGGCGGGCAAGCGAGGTGACGTCGAGGTACTCCTGCAGGAACTCGCCGGCCGCGACCCACTCCGGCCGCTTGCGGGCGCGCCCCAGTGCGGCCAGGCGCGGGCCGTCCACACCTCGTTCGACCGCGCGCAACAACAGATCACGAAGCTCACCGGCGAACGCCCGCGTGCTCATGGCCGGACGCAAGTGCGCCGGCCATCGCGAATTGCCGCGCTCGAGGTCGCCGCTGATCAACTCGCGCAGCACGAGGTCCTGCTCCGGGCCGGACAGCAACCGCGGCGAGGGCAGCCCCGAGGAGACCGCCGCCATGCGTAACACGCCGAACGCGTAAGAGTGAAACGTGCGCGCCACCGGTTCGCGCACCGTGCCACCGAGCCGTGCGGTGACGCGATCTCGCAGCTCACCCGCCGCGCGCCGGCCGAACGTCAGCATCAGCAGGTGCTCGACCGGGACACCCGACGCAACCCGGGCTACCGCCGCCTCGACGAGTGTCGTGGTCTTGCCGGTACCCGGCCCCGCGAGCACCAGCAACGGGCCACCGCCGTGCTCGACGACCCGCCGCTGCGCAGCGTCGAGTTCGGGAGCAGCGACCACGCGATGCGTCGGGCGCACCAGCCGGTAAGAACTCACTGCGCTATCCCAGCACGACCGACCGACGAATTCCGGTAGGGATCAGCGCCCGTCCCAGCGATAGGCACGCAGATCGACGCGTCCGTCGGCGAAGCGCACACCTTCGGCGATCAGTCGCTGACGTTGCTCGTCGCGCAGATGATCGGCGCACGTACCGTCAGCGCGCAGGACGCGATGCCACGGCACGGTGCCACCGTCGTTCGCGAGCACCCGGCCGACCAGGCGCGGCGCGCGGGACCCGACATATTCCGCGACGTCGCCGTAGGTCATCACCCGGCCCGCGGGGATCGACTCGACACATGCCAGGATCCGCAGCGGCAGCGAGTCGTCCGAACTCACCGCGGATGGCGCCCGGTCAGCGCAACAAGCTGCTCCTCGGGCGACGCGCCGTCCGACACCGGAACCGGAGCGCTGAACAGGCCGCTGGCCGAAAGGTCGCCGAATGCGTCGACGCCCGCCCGCGTCACCCGGATGAGCTCGTCCGGCAATGCATCCGTGACTCCGATCGCGGTGCCGAGATCCCAGGCATGGATGACGAGGTCGAAGATCATCTCGTTGAGATAGTCCGTGGCCGGAGTCTCGCCGCGCGAGAGCATGACCTGCCGATCAAGGGCGCCGACCGCGCCGAACGCGTCACGCGACCCGAGTGCCGCTGCGTCCCACGCCGCGACCCGGTCAAGATCCAGCGTGCGCTTGGACTCCTCGACGATCGCGGCCGCGGTGTCGAGATCGTGGCCCGCCATCAGCGGCGCCACCCACACCTGCTCGTCGATGAGGTGGTCAACGAGCGCGCTGACGTCCCACTCCGAACACGGCGTGGGCGCCGACCATTGATCGGCACCCACCCGATGCACCCGTGACCCGAATTCCGCGAGTCCTTGGTTGAACAATGCGAGTAGATCGGTCATGCGCAAGTCATACCCCGGATCGGCGACAACGGGAACCGGCCGGCCGGACCGGGAGACTCAGTAAGACGGCAAGCTGGGATCTACCTGGTTAACCCACGCGGTAACGCCACCTTGCACGTGTACCGCATCGGCGAATCCGGCGCCCTTGACCGCCGCGAGGGTCTCGGCCGATCGCACGCCGGTCTTGCAGTACATGACGACCTGTCTGTCCTGCGGCAGCGAGGCCAGCGCGTCGCCGCGCAGGATCTCGTCCTTCGGAATGAGCGTCGCGCCAGGTATCCGCACGATCTCCCATTCGGCCGGCTCGCGCACATCAACAAGGAAGATCGGCTTTTCGGCGTCGATGAGTTCCTTCAGTTCCGGGGCGGTGATCGTGGACCCGACCGCAGCCTGTGCCGCCTCGTCGGATACGACACCGCAGAACGCCTCGTAGTCGATCAGTTCGGTGACTGTCGGGTTCTCACCGCACACCGCGCAGTTTGGGTCTTTGCGCACAGAGATCTTGCGATAGTCCATCTCGAGGGCGTCGTAGACCATCAGCGATCCGACGAGCGGTTCGCCGATGCCGGTGATGAGCTTGATGGCCTCGTTGACCTGGATCGATCCGATCGATGCGCAGAGCACGCCCAACACGCCACCCTCGGCGCACGAGGGCACCATGCCGGGCGGAGGCGGCTCCGGGTACAGGCAGCGGTAGCACGGCCCGTGGTCGGCCCAGAACACCGACGCCTGACCGTCGAAGCGGTAGATCGAGCCCCACACGTAGGGCTTGTGCAGCAGCACGCAGGCGTCGTTGACGAGGTAGCGGGTGGCGAAGTTGTCGGTGCCGTCGACGATCAGGTCGTACTGCGCGAAAAGGTCCATCACGTTGGACGAATCGAGCCGCATTTCGTGCAGGTTCACCGTGACGAGCGGGTTGATCTCGAGCACCGAGTCGCGTGCCGACTCAGCCTTCGACCGGCCGATATCGCTTTGCCCGTGGATGATCTGGCGTTGCAGGTTCGACTCGTCGACCACGTCGAACTCGACGATGCCGAGCGTGCCCACACCGGCTGCCGCGAGGTACATCAGCGCAGGTGAACCCAGACCGCCCGCTCCGACGCAGAGCACCTTGGCATTCTTGAGGCGCTTCTGCCCGGCCATCGCGACATCCGGGATGATCAGGTGGCGGCTGTAGCGGCGTATTTCGTCAACCGACAGCGACGCTGTCGGACCGTCTGGTTCGACCAGCGGCGGTAGTGACACGGCAAATGTCCTTCCGGAGAAACGGATCACTTGGGGCAACCGCAGGTGCGGTGTTCAGCATTCCCTGCCCAGTATCGCCACTTGTGTCAGCGGGGAGGAACGGGGCCACCGCGGGAGTTCGGGGGGGATGACTCAAACCGCGGTGGCGTCCCGCTTGGATCCAGGTTACGTGTTCGCATAGGTCAAGCTGAATACGTCAGGTCACGCATATGCTGGGCATGCGCAACTGCGGCACGCATCGGGGGGTGCGCCGCGCCGATCACCCTGCGCCTTGCGGAGCCGGTCCGTAGGGCCCCCCGCCACTGAGGGGCCAGGTCCGCGTGTGAGTGACGGAACACACCGAAATCCCGACGGGTTGGCCGACGGGCGGCCCGCGCCGATCGCCGATGTCGCTCGCGAACTGCTCGATCTGCTGTCAGGGCTCGTACCCTACGAGGCGGCCTGCATCTCCGTCTACTACCCGATGACGCATGGCCACCAGACGGTCGCGAGCGTCGGATACGGCGATGGAGAACTTGCCCGGCTCGACGGTTGGATCGTTCAACTCGACGGCGCGGACCAGCAGGCACACGACGGTTTCGCCCGCGCACCGACCTGGCACGACAACACGGTGACGCTGTCGCTCTACAACCTGAACGGCAGCTACACCGGCAGCCTGCACCTGTCGGTGGCATCGCCGGCCATGGTTCGCGGCGGCCGAGCTGCGATCGCCGATCAACTGGTACGCGTGCAGTCTCTGCTCGGAAATCTCATCGACACCATGCGCTTTTCCAGCCTGGTCACCGCGGACGTGCCGGCGAGCGCCCGCGGTGTCGTCGTGCTCGCCGATTCGACCGTCGTCCACCTGCCGGACCGGCATGCGGGTCACCACCTGCGTGATCGCGGCCCGCTGCCGACTGCGATCACCGCGGCGTCACAACGGGGTGACCTGCCCGAGCGGTTCCGGTGGCGCGACGAGATCGGCGGCTGGCATCTGGTGCAGAGCCGCGTGATCGACGCGGGAATCGTCATCACTGAGGACGACGCGGACTTGCCGCACGGGCTCACTCCTCGCGAGATCGAAGTGCTCACCTTGATCGTCAGCGGGTACACCAATCCGCAGATCGCCCGGATACTCGTGGTCTCGGACAAGACCGTGGCCAAGCACGTCGAGCACGTCCTGGACAAGCTCGGCTGCGCGTCACGTGCGGCCGCGGCAGCGGCAGCAGTTCGCGGCGGACTGATCGAACTGGTAAGCCCCGCTGCGCGAACCTAATTCGGGATGCGCGGGCTGTTCTGCGGGGTGTCGGCCGACTCGATGCCAGGGGCGTCCTTCGCGCCGGGAGGATACGGCCAGGGATTCGCCGCGCAGATCGCACCGGTCACCGACTTCAAACCGATCGTCTGCTGCATCATCACCGGCGCGAGCCCATTCGCGAGGCAGACGTGGCTATGCATGTGGCCGATCGCGTGGCCGACCTCGTGGTTGACCATGTACAGGTGATACGCGTTCAGATCGCCGATGTATGCGACGTCCCCACGTATCCAGCGGGCGACGTTCAGCGCGACCCGTGAGTTGCGATCCGGCGCGTAGCACGATGTCTCGATCTGCTGGTCGTATCCGCACAGGCTTCGTATCGTCATCGACGACGTGAGCGTGACGTGGAAGTCGGAGGGCCCGCTGTCGACGCGCTGCAACGCGACGCCGCTGTTGTGGCCGGTCCAGCTGCGTGGGTCGTCGAGCACCTTGTCGACCAGTCGCGCGAACGCGGCCAGGTCAACGCCGGTCACGCCGTTCTCGACCTCGACCGTGTACCGATGCACGGTGCCCGAGCCGACGACCGGACCGTTGCCGGCAAGCACCCGGTACGTTCCGTTGCCGCGAACCGTGTATGGCGCGCCCGCCGGGAGCGCGTCTGAAGCAAGGGCTTCGTTCTGCGAGTTCGCGCCCGCCTGGTCGGTCTTCAACTGCGCAGTTCCGGACGCGGTCGGCGGCGCTCCGCCCGCGCTCGGCGTGCCCGCGCTACCGCGCGCCGCATGAACCGGATTCGCCGGCGCTGCCTTGTGCGACGACCTCGCGGAGGTCATCAGCGCCACGACGGTGATCACGGCCAGGATCGGCAGCGCGTATGCACGCCACCCGTAGCGATCAACGAATGTGCGAAGCGCCTGCCCGATGCTCCAGCCGGGTTCGTCATCCTCGTCGTCGGGAGGGTCCTCGAACGTCCAGCGGGTGGAGGACAGGTCGTCGTCGTTCCCGAAGCGATCGCGTGGCCGGAGCGTCACTCCACCGTCTCGGGGATCATCTGCCACGGGCCCAGAGTGCCATACCCCGCCCGGCTCGTGGGTCAATGGACTGCGGGCGTCTGCGACGTGGCGTCGCGCCCGGCGGCGTCGTTGCCCACGTCCTCGAGAAGCCCGAGAACTGCTCTGGCGGTGGTCACCGGATCCTCGAGTTGTGCCACATGGCCGGCCCGGTCCAGTAGCAGCAGCCGCGAGTCCGGGATCGTCGCGGACACCCGGGGAGCGAGCGAGGCGTTGACGAGCCGGTCGCGGGCACCCCACACGATGAGCGTCGGCGCCTTGATCTCAGCCATCCGCGTCCATACCCCGCGCGATCGCCGCACGACGTAGCTGCCCACCAGACCGCGCAGGGAGCGGATCAGCGCCTCGGTCGCCCAGTTCATGTCGTCGCGAGCGCGGATCTCGGTTGCCGCCTCGGTGACCCGGTTCGGCGGCACGGCGGACGGATTCGCGAAGCAGAGATTGATGATCGCGCGTGCCCGCTGCTCGGCGGTCAATCGCCGGATACGGCGCTTGACGAGCGGTGTCGTGCCGGGCAGCAGGGCCACGGCCAACAGCGGGTCCGTGCCGAGCCGGCGCGGGCGCAGATCAGGGACGGCCGGCGATATCACCGTGAGCGTGCGCACGAGATCGGGCCGCCTGGCCGCGACGAGTATCGAGATCAGCCCGCCCATCGAGTTGCCGAACAGGTGCACCGGGCCGCGTCCGGACTGCTCCAGGTACCTGACGACCGTTCGCTTGTGAGCGCCGATCGAGTAGTCGCGTCCGGGCGCTGCCCCGGAGTGTCCGAATCCGGAAAGGTCCAGAGCCTCGATCGAAAGCCACGGCATGAGCTGAGCGGCGAAGTCGGTCCAGTTCGTCGATGCGCCACCGAGTCCGTGCACGAACAGCGCCGGTTCGGCGGACGGGGAGGACGGCGTGGACCGGACGAAGATCTGTGCGTCGCCGACGTGCACCCGGTGGCCGGGCCACGGCGGGATCGACGAGTCGAGCGGCGGCATGTCAGCCGTGGAAAGACGCGCGGGTGAGGACGCCATCTCGCTGTGCCTACGCCGACTTGCGGCGGGCCGTCTTTGCCGCCTTCTTCGCCGGCGCCTTGGTGGCGGTCTTCTTCGCCGCGGCCTTGTTGGCCGGCGCCCGCTTGACCGGCGTCGACTTGCTCGCCGACGCAGAACGCGACGACGAGGACGTCTCGCCGCGGCCGCGCTTGGCCGCGTCGACGGAAGCCCGAAGCGCTGCCATGAGGTCGACCACCTGCCCGGTGTCGGGCTTTTCCGGGCTCGTATCGACGACCTCGCGGCCCTCGATCTTCGCATCGATCACCTGCTGCAGGGCCTCGCGATATTCGTCGGTGTACTGCTCGGGCTCGAAATCGCCGGCCATGCTGGCGACCAGCGACTCGGCCATCGCACGCTCCTGCGGCCGGAGCGTCACGTCCTGATCGAGGAAGCCGAAGGCGGCGTCACGCACCTCGTCGGGCCAGACCATGGTCTCGAGGACGATCACACCCTCGCGTACGCGAAGCGTCGCCAGTTGCTCGCGATTGCGCAGCGCCACCTTCACCAGCCCGACCATGCCGCTGCCCTCGAGTGCGTCGCGCAGCAGCACGTACGGCTTCACCGCCTGCTGGTCGGGTTCGAGGTAGTAGCTCTTGGCGAAGTAGATCGGGTCAACCTGATCGACCGGGACGAATTGCAGCACGTCGACAACATGCGCGCTGGGTAACGGCAGATCGGCGAAGTCGTCGTCGGTGAGAACCACGGTCTCGCCGCTCGGCAACGGGTAGCCCTTCGCGATGTCGGCATACGCAACCTCTTCGCCGTCGGCCTCGGCGACGCGTTTGTACCGGATGCGCGAGCCGTCGGCGCGGCGCACCTGGTGGAAGCTGACGTCGCGCTCCTCTGTCGCCGCGAACATCCGCACGCCGATGTTCACCAGACCGAAGGACACCGCGCCCTTCCAGATTGCACGCATCGCCTCACCCGTTCCCTCGATCACACAGACGTCCATGATGGCCCACCAGCCGCCGTCAGGGGCAGATCGACAGGAAGATCTGCGTATCATCCACCGGTTCGCGGGGCAGGATTGACCTGTGCCAGCCCCGATCAGGCCGATGCTCGCGACGTCCGCCGAGACGCTGCCGACGGGGCCGGACTGGACATACGAGTTCAAATGGGACGGTATTCGGGCGCTTGTGGAGGTGCGGGCCGGTGCGGTGCACGTGAGCACGAGGCTGGGCAGCGATGCCACCGTCGCCTACCCGGAACTCTCGTCCCTGGGCGAGGGCATCGAGGACGCGCTCGCCGACGGTGAGATCGTCGCCTTCGCCGCCGGCCGCCCGTCATTCGGCTTGCTGCAGACCCGCATGCACGTTCGCTCGCCGATCCAGGCCGCCCGCCTCGCCGGCGAGGCACCGGTGTCGTTCATCGCGTTCGATCTGCTGCGCCTGTACGGCGTCGACCTCACCGCCCGCCCGCTCACCGAACGGCGGGCAACGCTCGACCGGCTGGCGGCCGACCATCCACAGTGGACGGTCAGTCCATCGTTCGACGACGGTGCGGCGACCGAGGTCGCGGCTCGCCAACATGGTCTGGAAGGTGTCGTCGCCAAGCGCGTGTCGAGTCGCTACCACGTGGGACGCCGCGCCGCGGACTGGGTGAAGGTCAAGTTCGTTCGCCGTGACGAATTCGTCGTCGTCGGATGGGAGGCGGACGCGCTGGACGGCAGCGCGATGTTGAGCTCGCTGTTGCTCGGCTACTACGACGGGGACGAGTTGCGCTTCGCCGGCAAGGTGGGCAGTGGGCTGTCCGGCCGCGAGTCGGCGCAGCTGCGATCTCTGCTCGTCGCCAGGCCCGACTGTCCACTGAGGACGGTGCCGGCACCGTCGCCCGGCCGGGTCACGTCCTGGGTCGAGCCCGAGGTCGTCGTCGATGTCTCCTACTCCCACTGGGCCGATGACGGCCGGCTGCGCCACCCGGTGTTTCTCGCGATACGTACCGACAAGCACGCCCGAGAGGTTGGCCGCAATGCCTGAACGGATCACGGTGGAGGTCGAGGGCAGGCATCTTCGCCTGTCCAACCTGGACAAGGTGCTCTATCCCGAAACCGGCTTCACCAAGGGCGAGATCATCGACTACTACAGCCGGATGGCGCCGGTGTTGCTGCCGCATCTGGCCGGGCGGCCGTTGACCGTGAAGCGTTACCCCAACGGCGTCGACGGCGCATTCTTCTTCGAGAAGAACGCCCCGCGTGGCACACCGTCCTGGGTCCGGACCGTCACGCTGCCGGTGCCCGGCTCCACCATGAACCGCGAGACGATCGACTTCGTCGTGGTCGAGGAGCTGGCAACTCTCGTCTGGTTGGCCAACCTCGCGGCACTCGAACTGCACGTACCGCAATGGCACATTGCGCCCCGAGGCCGCAAGCCTCGTACCGATCTGATCGTGTTCGATCTCGATCCCGGCGCTCCCGCCGACATCACCCAGTGTTGCGAGGTCGCCCTGCTGCTGCGCGACCTGCTGACCGAGAACGGGTTGACGCCGGTAGTCAAGACATCCGGCTCTAAGGGCATGCAGGTCAGCGCGCCGATCACGGTCACCGACGGCGACACGACATCGGAGTATGCGCAAGCGGTCGCGCGGGTTCTGGAGGCTGAACATCCACGCCTCGTCGTCTCGAAAATGGCTAAGAACCTGCGGCGCGGCAAGGTCTTCGTCGACTGGAGCCAGAACAACGCGGCGAAGACGACCGTCGCGCCCTATTCCCTGCGCGCTCGACCGCAGCCCACCGTGTCGACTCCCCTCGACTGGCAGGAGGTCGAGGACGGGCCACCCCTTTCGTTCACCGCGCCCGAGGTGCTCGAGCGTGTCGAGGCGCACGACGATCGCTTCGCCGCCGCCTTGGACGACTCGGCCCGGGTGCGGCTGCCGCGAGCGCCCGCGGTGCCCGCCAGCTAGTGTCGCGGCGGCGGGCGTGCCGCGGTAGCGAAGGGCCGGCCGACAGGACGACACTTCCGGTGCGCGTCAAAGGCGCTCACGACGCGGCATATCCAGTACGGGCACTATCATTTCGCGCAATAAGAGGGGACTTCCGCATGCCGGACACCGTCGATGCCGCCAGGGGCAGCAGGCTGCCACGGTCGGCCCGCCGACGGCAGCTACTCGCCGCAGCGCAGGAGGTCTTCATCGCGAACGGCTATCACGCTGCCGCGATGGACGACATCGCCGAGCGCGCCGGCGTCTCCAAACCCGTGCTGTATCAACATTTCCCGGGCAAGCTCGAGCTCTACCTCGCCCTGATCGACGAGCAGGCCACAGCGCTTACCGGCGCCATCAAAGATGCGCTGGCCGGTACCGACGACAACCAGCAGCGCGTACACGGCGTGCTGACGGCCTACTTCGACTTCGTCGACGGCACCGCACGCAGCGCACCTGGGGCGTTCCGGCTGATATTCGAGACCGACCTCGGCAACGACCCGGCTGTGCGTGACCGGGTGGAACGCGGTACCAACGAGATCATGCATGCCGTCGCCGACACCGTCGCGGCCGACACCGGACTGGATTCGTCCCGTGCCGAATTGCTCGCAATGACGTTGACCGGGGCCGCTCAGGTGGCCGCGAGATGGTGGCTCGACAACGATCGGCCGGTGCCGCACGCCGATGCCGTGCACCTGCTCGAGTCGCTGCTGTGGCGCGGGATCTCGAACTTCCCGCGGCAGGAAGATCCCGAGATTTGACCGACCGGCCGGTCCGCCGTTCGCTGACGGCGCAGCGGCCGCGCGGCGCGACGCATCGGGACTCGACTAGCGTGGGCACCGCATGAGTCAGACGTCGCACCAGGAGGTCCGCGTGGATGTCAAGATCGGCGTGTTGCACACGCCGCGCGAGATCGTGCTGGAGAGCGCGCAGACCCAGGAAGAGGTCGAGGCGGCAGTAGCCGCGGCGCTGAAGAGCGTCGACGGCAACCTGTCGCTCAGCGATGAGAAGGGCCGCAAGGTGATCGTGCCCGCGAACCTCATCGCGTACGTCGAGATCGCTCAGGCCGACGTCCGCAGGGTCGGTTTCGTAGCCGGCTGAACGGCCCCGCACGTTTCGTCATGCCGACCTGGCCTGCGGTCGTCCGCGAAATGTTGACCCGGCTCGGGAGCTTGGGGTGTCCCGGCAAGCCATTCAGAAGATGATGGCGATCTGAGCGTCGGCGGTTGGGACAGGCTGGTCGGCCGGTCCGCAGCCTGCACTCCACCCGCGACCACACCCGGACCGACATCCGCGCCGACAACTGACCGGTGCGATCTGGACGAGCCGCGGCGTCCGCCCTGCGGCGGTCGGGACGTGAACGCGGTTCGGGTGTACGCGGCATTCCTTGCCTCGCCGTGGCGATCACTACTGGTCGACCATGCTCATCAACCGCCGCCACGCCCAAATCCACCAGCGCGTCCGCGCGGTCGATGCGCTCGCGTCGGTCACCTCCGCGACCGCGCACTACGGATCAGCGTCACCGCAGACCCCGCAGACCCCGTCCAACCAGAATCCCCTTGTATTCCAGGCAGATCCAGGCACCCGGCGAGCTCTCATCCGACTCAGCACCCGAGGCCATACCGCCCTACCATCTGGGCCAAGGCTGAGCAGAAACCGCCGAAACGGCAGCGAGCCGGAGACCCGCGAGAGCGAGACGGCTTAGCTGGCCAGCCCGAGCGTGGCCATGCGCTCCGCGTGCCGATCGGTGATCCGCCGGATCAACTCGGCGACACCGGTGAGATCCCCCGTGCCACGCATGAGCAATTCTGCGAGCGAATCGTGCTCGGCGAGCACATGCTGGGTCTGGCTTATCGCCTCGCCCACCAATCGTCTCGCCCACAGCGCGAGACGGCCGGCCAAGGCCGGCTGCGCGGCGATCGCGGCACGCACCTCGCGCACCGCGAAGGCTGCGCTGCCCGTGTCAGCAAGCACGTCGATGATCAACTCATGGGTGGCCGGATCGACGAAGCCGGCGATCTCCCGATAAAAATCGGCGGCCAGGCCGTCGCCGACGTACGCCTTGACCAGGCCCTCGAGCCAGTTGGACGGCACCGTCATGGCGTGGAATCCGTCGAGCGCCGCGACGAACGGTGCCATCGCCTCCTGCGGCGGCACTCCGAGCGAGTCCAGGTGCTCGGCGAGGCGCCGATAGTGACCGATCTCGATGGCCGCCATCCCGGCCAAAGCGGCGCGCCCGGACAGCGACGGCGCCATCCGGGCATCCTCAGCAAGACGGTCGAATGCTGTCAATTCACCATAGGCCAGAGCACCGAGCAGGTCGACGAGCGCAGCGTGATCGGGCACGGCGGCAGGGTATCTCGCCGGCGGCGGCTAGACTCAGTAACCGGACCGTCACGACAACCGCGGCAGTCCGTATCTCCGCGTTGACCGCTTCTGCCGCGAGCGCACTGTCTCGCCGGCCCTCCGGCCCTCTCCGGCCGGACGTCCTCGAGCAGGTCGGCGCACGACCGATGCTCGACACAAGGACATTCATGACCGAACCACCCAGCAACCTGACCACCATGCACGACGAACCGATCACGCCGGCCGAAGACGTCCAGCCGCTCGCCGCGCGCGCACCGGTGAGTCCGGAAAGTCCGGCGTTCTCCGACTTCCCCATCCGTGAAGAGATTGTCGCCGCGCTCGAAGCGGTGGGGATCACCCGCACGTTCGCGATCCAGGAACTGACCCTCCCGATCGCCCTCGCCGGCAACGACCTGATCGGCCAGGCGCGCACCGGCACGGGCAAGACGCTCGGTTTCGGCGTACCGCTGCTCAACCAGCTGGAGCTGCCGGGGGTCAAGGGCGCGCCACCGCAGGCGCTCGTCGTCGCGCCCACCCGCGAACTGGCCGTGCAGGTCGCAGGCGACCTCACCGCGGCCAGCCGCCAGCTCGGCGCCCGGGTACTCACCATCTACGGCGGACGGGCCTACGAACCGCAGACGACGGCGCTCAAGCGCGGCGTCGACCTCGTCGTCGGCACGCCGGGACGCTTGCTCGACCTCGCCCAGCAGGGGCACCTCCGTCTGGGCTCGGTGCGCATCCTGGTGCTGGACGAAGCCGACGAGATGCTCGACCTCGGATTCCTCCCCGACATCGAGAAGCTGCTCGCCCGGCTACCGGCCCAGCGCCAGACGATGCTCTTCTCGGCCACGATGCCGGGACCGATCGTCGCGCTGGCGCGCAAGTTCCTCAGCCAACCCGTCCAGATCCGCGCCGAGCAGCGCAGCGACGATGCCCCCGCGATCGAGCATGTCGACCAGTTCGCCTACCGGGCACACGCCCTGGACAAAACCGAGCTGCTTGCCCGAGTCCTGCAAGCGCGCGGACGCGGCCTCACGATGATCTTCACCCGGACGAAGCGCACCGCGGCGAAGGTCGCCGACGACCTGCTCGACCGGGGATTCGCCGCCGCGGCAGTGCACGGCGATCTCGGACAGGGCGCGCGCGAGCAGGCGCTGCGCGCGTTCCGCTCCGGCAAGGTCGATGTGCTGGTGGCCACCGATGTGGCGGCCCGCGGTCTGGACGTCGAGGGCGTCACTCACGTCATCAACTACCAGGCGCCCGAAGACGACAAGAACTACATCCACCGGATCGGACGTACCGCCCGGGCCGGCGCGTCCGGCACGGCGATCACGCTGGTCGACTGGGACGAGGTGCCGCGCTGGCGGATGATCTGCGACGCGCTCGGCCTGCCGTTCCACGAACCGCCGGAGACGTACTCGACCTCAGAACACCTTTTCCTCGAACTCGACATCCCGGCCGACGCCGGACCGACCCTGCCCCGCGCAGAGCGAACCCGGGCCGGCCTGGACGCCGAACAGGTCGAAGATCTCGGCGGGCGCCGGGCGAAGCCGGAACGTCGCCGGGTCACCGTCGCGCCGATCGAGCAACCGCGCACGGGCAACTCGAGGGTCGACCGTCCACATCGCGCACGCAGGCGTACCCGCGCCGGCCAGCCGATCGAGCGAGGCGACACACCGAGCGGCCAAGCAGACGGCGGCCAGGCGAGCGCCGACACTGCAGCCACCCCGCGGCGTACCGGTCGGCACCGGCGCCGCGGATCGAACGGCCCCGCCGCCGAGTAACGCGCCGGACATGCGCGAGGATTGACCCGTGACGGTCGACGAGGATCTCGACGAGCAGGGCGCGCCGCCCGATCCGGCGCACATAGCGCTCGAACGTCATGTCGCCTCGATGCGGCGCCAACGCCGCTGGTACTTCGCGGCAATCGCCGCAGTCGTCGCGGCCGGCGTCGCCGTGGCGATCGTCGTCTGGTTCAGCGGCGAGATCACACACGTCCACCTACGCACAGCGGCGAATCCGCCACGCTCGGTTCGGCAAGGTACACCAGCCGCGCAGCCTGCCCTTGCGTGGCAGAGCACGGACGCCACTGCGATCGGCACCCCGTTCACGGGCGGCACTGTCATCACCTACTCGCGCCACGCCGTCACCGGGCGCGATGCCCTGACCGGAAAGGTTGTGTGGTCCTACACCCGCTCGGATCGCACGGTGTGCACAGCAGCGCAGGCCGGCGGCAACACCATCGCGATCTATGCGAAGGACGGCAACTGCGACGAGGTGACCACGCTCGATTCCCAGAGCGGCAAACGGCAATGGGACCGCACGCTGACCGACAACGGTCACCCCTCGTACCAGGTGTCCTCGTACACGCTGCTGATCGTCACCGACGCCGCAGTGCACGCCGTCGATCCCGCAAGCGGCCTGGATCGCTGGAACTACCTCGAGCCAGACGGATGCCACACCAGAAGTGCCGTGCTCGGCAGCGCCGGCACACTGATCAGCCAGCAGTGCGCCGACGGTGAGCACCTCGCGCTGCACGATCCCAACGCCGGCGACGAGTCGAAGGACCCGAAGCCGATCAAGTGGCGCCTCGACAAGACCGACGCCGTGCCCGTCGCCGCCGACTCGTTCGTCGGCGCGCTGGATCCCGCCACGAGCCAGCTGGTCACCTACGACGCCAACAAGGGCACGGTGGTTGCCCGCAAAGCGCTGAACCCGGTACCGACCACGCTCGACGACATCAACCGGGTGTCCACAGCCCATGCCGAGCTCGTCTGGATCGGCGGCACCGTGTACGCGCTGGACAGTTCAGGCGCGCAGACCTGGACGGCTGCAGCCGACGCGCTGCCAACCGTCACCGCCAACGACGGCGTGAGCGCCGTTCCCGATCTCAACGACGCGACGGTGTTGGCGCCGACCTCGTCCGGAGTGGCTGCGCTCGACGGCAACACCGGCAAGGTGACGACCGAATACCCGCTCGCCGCGCCGCCCGGGGGCCCGGGCGTACAGGTCTTCCCGCTGGGCAACGGGTTTCTCCTCGCCGGTTCGTCCACGACGGTGTACCAGTGACCTCTCCGCTCGAGGCAGGAGCGGTCGAGCGGGTCACGTTCGACATTCCGGGTGGCCCGATTGCCGCCTTGCAAGCGGGCGCCGCCGGTGATGAGCCGGCGCTGCTCGTCCCCGGCTTCACCGGCACCAAGGAGGACTTCAGTCCGATCCTGGGCACGCTCGCCGACGCCGGGTATCACGTCACATCGATCGACATGCGCGGGCAGTTCGAGTCGCCGGGTCACGGCGACGCGACCGCCTACACCGTCGATTCGCTCGGGGCCGACCTGCGTGCGGTGGCGTCACAGGTCGGGCCTCACGTGCACGTCGTCGGCCATTCCTTCGGCGGGCTCGTCGCCCGCGCAGCGGTGCTCAGTGAGCCGGAGGCCTTCGCGTCGCTGATCCTGCTGGACTCCGGTCCGGCCGGCCTGGACGGGGGCCGACGCGCCCGGATGAATCTGCTGCGCCCGGTGCTCGCCACCCACGGCATGGCCGCCGTCTACGACGCGATGGAGGCGCTGTCGTCGGCGGAGCCCGGCTACGTAGCAAGGCCTCCGGAGATGGCCGATTTCCTCCGCCGGCGCTTCCTGGCCGGCGACCCGGCAATGTTGCTCGGCATGGGCGATGCCCTGCTGGGCGAAGCCGATCGCGTCGACGACCTGGCGGCAACCGGGCTGGCCCTGCTTGTCGTCTGCGGCGCAAACGACGACGCGTGGACGCCGCAGATCCAGGCGCAGATGGCGAAACGGCTCGGCGCGCCCTACGTCGAGGTGCCCGACGCCGCCCACTCCCCTGCCGTCGAGAATCCACGGTCGACCGCCGAGGCATTCGTGTCGTTCTGGAAATCGGTGCGGTGATCGCACGATGGACGACCTCGGCTACTTCGGCCCCGGCAGCATCACGTGGCGGGTGCACGGCGAACCGCTGACCATGGTCGGCGGCCTGCGGGCGCTGCTGCTGCAGGCCTTGCACCCGGAGGCGATGCGCCTTCTCTACTCGCGATCCTCCTTCCAGGAAGATCCCTGGGATCGCCTGTTTCGCACCGTCAGGTACGTCGCGACCGTCAGCTTCGGGACGACGGCTGAGGTCGACGAGGCCGCAGCGCGCGTTCGCGCCGTCCACCGCCGCCTGGGCGTCACAGACGCCGCCCAGCTTGCCTGGGTGCACGCCTGCGAGGTCGACTCGTTCCTCGCCGCCGCACGTCACGTCGGGGTGCGGCTGTCCAGTGGCGATGCGGATCGCTACCTCGTCGAGCAGGCTCGCGCGGCGCAGTTCGCCGGCGTCCCGGACGAGATGGTTGCGCCCACCGTCGCCGACCTTGCCGCGTACTTCGAGCAGATGCGCCCGCGGCTGCGGCTTACGGCCGAGGCTCGCGAGGCGGCCCGCTTCGTCATCGCTCCGTCGCTTCCGGTGAGCCCGCGCTGGGTGGTGCCGGCGCGCCTCGGCTGGACGGCGCTGTCGTGCCTGGCGGTCGGCCTGCTGCCCGATTGGGCTCGCCGGATGTACCGGTTGCCGCCGCTCCCGGGCAGTGATCCTGCCACAACCGCTGGTTTGCGCGTATTGCGGGTCGCGATAGGTGCCCTACCCGAGCACTGGACGCACGGCCCGGAGTACCAGGCGGCCATGCGGCGCGCGGCGCTCACCGCGTGAACCTTGCGAGGCGGGCGACCGTGGAGTGTGATGAAGGTCTTACATCCGGTGAGGAGCACTCGCCATGCCCAGATTTGCCGCGGTCTACGCCGTCGGGATTCTCGCCATCGCCGGATTCATGACCGGGTCGCAGGCCACAGCCGCATCGGGGCCCGCAGATCAGCAGATGCTCGGCACCGGTCGGCACGGGCACACGGTGCAGGCGACGGTGCGGTTCTCCGGTGCCTCCGAGGGCGCGACCTCGCAGATGCTGCTGGTCGGCGTTCCGGGCAGCACCGACGAGATAGACGATCCGCAGTACCTGCCCCGCAGCGCCGTGCTGCTGCCGGCGAATCAGGTTCCTTCCCAGCTCACGATCGGCACCAGCTCGCTGGTTGCCACGTTCTCGCCGGCACACGCCGGCAGCTACCCCATCTTCCTGATGTCAGCTGACGATCCGATGTGCCACAGCGCGAAGATGATGGCCGACGCCGCCCTGACGTTCTCGCTGAACAAGGTCGGCTCGGTTCAGGTCAGCTGACTGCCTCGGCGAGGCCCGACCACGAGTCCAGATCGGGCGAGGCTGCCCGGCCCTCAGGGCAGTGCCGGCGAAAGTCGCACCACGCGCAGGACGGACCGGGTGCGGGCGGGAACACGTCGTCGGCATCGGCCCCACTCGAGAGTGTGTCGGTGGCGGCGACGATGTCGTCAGCGGTGGCCTCGCAGCGCACCACCTGCCGCTGCAGCGATTCGTCGGTGTGCTCCCAGGCGGCGACGTCCCCGGTCGGCAGGTGGTGCAGTTCAACCCGCCTGCACTCACGGCGCAGCGTGCGTCGAGCAGCCAGCGCGTAGAGAGCGAGTGCTTGGGAGCTGCGGGCATCGTCGGCGCTCAGCTGCCTTCGCCCGGTCTTGTAATCGACGATGACCAGTTCGCCGTCGCGGTCGTCGATCCGGTCGACTCGGCCGGAGACGGCCAGGCGGCTGGTGGTTACCGCGACGGTGCGCTCGACGCCCACCGGTTCGTCGTCGGCATCGGTGTCGGCCAGGTAGCGCTCGACCCACGCCCGCGCCGTTCGCCGCCAGGCTGCCGACTGCGCGTCGTCGCGAAATCCATCCGACTGCCAGTTCCGCCCGACGAGCAGGCCGCCATTTTCCGGGGTGCGATCACGTCTGGCCAGCTGCCACCAGCGATGTAACGCCAGGTGGACGACGGCGCCGAGCGTGTTGTGCGCCCACGGCGCCCCACGCGGCAGCGGCGGGCGATCGAGATAGGTCATGCGGTAGCGGCGCGGGCAGTCGAAGGCGGCCAGGCGCGAGGGCGTGCAGGCGAAGAGCCGGCGCGGCATCGCGCCGAGGGAGAGCTGCTCGGCCTCACTCACCTGCTACCAGCTGCCGCCGGAATCGCCGCCGCCACCGCCGAAATCGCCACCACCGAAGTCGCCGCCACCACCGCCCCAATCGCCGCCGCCGCCACCCCAGTCGCCGCCGCCCCAGTCGCCGCCGCCGGAATCGCCACCAGCATCCTGCCCGGCGTCATACCCGGACTCGTAGCCGCTGTCGTACCCGGCGCCGTACCCGCCGCCGCCGAAACCACCGCCGAAGCCGCCGGCAAGGACGCTGCCGATCAGCAACGTCTCCCAGAACGGCGTCGCGTACCAGCCACCCGGCACGCCATATCCGCCGCCGTAGAAGTACGGCGCCCCAGGCGTGTACGACGGGTAGCCCTGATATGACGAGCCCTGGACGGTGACCTCACGCGGCTCGGTCAGCTGATCGCCGCGTGCGCCGTCCATGGGCGGCAGCTCAGGGCCCGGGTCGAGGCCGAGCGCCTTGCGAGCCGTGACCGCCGCATAGAGGCCCTCGAGTGTCGTGCGACGCGCCTGCGCGAACTTCTCGACCGAGTCGGCAGTGTCCAGTTGCGCGCCGGCCGAGTTGAATCGCTCGGACGCGTCGGAGACCGCCTGGCGCGCCGTGGCATTGTCCTTCGGATCGAGCGTGTTCACCTCGCTGGCCAGCCGGTCGTAGTACGGCATGACCTTGGACCGGGCGAGGTCGAGCTCGCGCCGCTGCCGGCGGCGCCGATACCAAACCAGCCCGCCGATGCCGCCGGCACCGACAACGCCGATGCCGACGATCCACGGCCACACGCTGCCGCCACTGTCGGACTTCTTGGCCGGCGCGGCCGCTCCACTGCCTGCACCCGGCCCGCATGCGCTGGTATGCGCCTTGGGCCCGGTCGCGACGCTGAGCGCGAAGTCCTTCAGCAGCGCAGTGACGTCATGGGTGCTCTTGAGCTCATCACGATTGGCGTTGTCGGCTGCTTGTGCCTTCTCACGGGCATAGCCCGCGCAGTACGCCGACGAGGCCGCGCCGAACGCATAGTTGTTGGCGTCGGAGGTGAACACAGCCACCGTCAGCCCCTTGCCGGACGGGTCCAGCGACTGCCCGATCTGCCCGGCCAGCGAGGTTGCCGAGCCCGCGCTGGTCGGCAGGACGGCGATCTTGACACCGCTCGGAATCGCGCTTTCGACACTCGCTTTGTCGATCTTGACGCTGGCTGCCCCCGGGTCGACGTAGAGCTTGGCCGTGCGCAGCGCGGTCTCAGCGTCGCTGACCGGATCGGCCGCCGCCGCGGACGGCGCGGCGATGAGCACGACGCCGAGGACGCCGGCCGCGGCAAGGATTGTGCGCGCGCCCCAGCGGAGTCCGCGGGTTGCGCCCTGTTGTGCGGTGTTCATGGGTTGCACGGTAGTGCGTCGGGCATCTCTCATTGCGTGAGCGGTGCCCGTGCGCTCGCCTGGCTGACAAGAGCCTCATACGCATCGGGCGCTGTTGCGTACGCGCCGAGCGAAATCGTCTTGTTCGCACCGTGATAGTCAGATGACCCGGTGGAGATCAGGCCCAACTCCGCCGCGAGCCCGCTGAGGTGGATCCGGTCGTCGGGCGCATGGTCAGGGTGGTCGACCTCGATTCCGTGCAGTCCGGCCTGCGCCATCGCGCTGATCGCGGCGTCGTCGACTACCGCGCCGCGACGGCGCGCGAGGGGGTGGGCGAAGACCGTCACCCCGCCGGCCTCGCGTACCAGCCGAATGGCGTCGAACACCTCGCTGTCGGCCTTGGGCACGTAGTACTTCGACTTCGACGAGAGCAGTTCACGAAACGCGTCGTCGACATCGCTGACGACACCGTTCTCGATGAGCACCCGAGCGATATGCGGACGCCCCACCGCGCCGCCGCGGGCGACCTCGACGACACGGTTCCAGGTGACCGGCACCCCGTCAGCGGCCAGGTTGTCGACGATCGCCCGGCCTCTGCCGAGCCGGCTCACGCGCAGCCGGGCCCGCTCGGCGCGCAACCCGTCGTGATCGGGGTCGAACAGATAGCCGAGCAGGTGCAAGCTGATGCGCTGCCCAGCACCGTCGAGGTACATGCAGGAGAACTCAGCGCCGGGCACCAGCGTCAATCCGGGGGCCAGGCTCGCCGCCGCCTCGTCCCAGCCGCCGGTGGTGTCATGGTCGGTTATCGCCACGACGCCGAGACCGGCCGCGGCCGCCTTGGCCATCAGCTCAGCCGGGCGATCTGTGCCGTCTGAGGCCGTGGAATGCGTGTGCAGGTCAATCGTCACGTCGCGAAGCGTACGGGCGCTTCGTGATGACGGTGCTCGGGGCGCTCAGCCCCGGCGCGGCGGGGGCACGACCGGGATCGGCGCGGTGTCGTGCTTGTTGTAGACGTCTTCGGGATCCTGATCGACATTGGTTCCGAACAGCAGCGCAGAAACCTCGCGGTAGCGCTGCAGCGGATGGGCCAGGTAATCGATCCGCGAGAGCGCCTGGTCCTGACCGGCCGATTCGATGATGAACGTCCCGTAATGGAGCATGCGCCCCGACACCGATTGCTCGAATGTGAGGTCGGTGACCTTGATCAGCGGCATGATCGCGACCTTGCGGGTGAGCAGGCCGGTGACGAGCAGGACCCTCCGGTTGGTGACCACGAACCGCTCGACGTACCAGTCGCCGATCAGCCAGGCCATCCAGATCAGCGTGAAGATCACGAAGAAGATTGCGACAGTCTCTGGAAGTCCGGTGCCGCTGAACGCCCACATCGCGAACAGGCCGCCGAGCACGAAGGTCCCGTAGAGCGCGACCGTCGAGGTGAGTGCAGCCCAGTGCCTTCGCACGGCGAATACCCGTTCCTCGGTCGGGAGCAGGTACCGATCGATCTTCGGCTCAGGGCGGCGCACAGCGCCTCACAGCTTGTCGACGAAGTCCGCGACGCCGTGTGCGACGTTGACCGTGGCGTTCCAGAGGTTGTGCGTGATGTCGGCAGCTTGGGTCGGTTGCGTCACGATGAAGAAAATGACGAACACACCAAGTGCGGCACCGAATACTTTCTTGGTGTCCACGCCTGCCTCACTTCCATCAACACAGATCATGTACTTCGTACCGCAGCGACGGGCCACGTTGCCAGAGCCGCGCCGAGTACCGAGGGGTAGTTAGAGACTAACTCTGTGCGACCTAAATGTGAGCCCTGTGCGGGTGGAATTGTTTTTGACCTTGCCAGACGATTGCTGCTGATACGGCGAGACACGCCGCCCTCGGCCGGACTGTGGTCGATTCCAGGTGGCCGCTGCGAACCCGGCGAGCCGCCATCGCAGGCGTGCGTGCGCGAGGTCGCCGAGGAGACCGGGCTGCAGGTCCGTATCGTGCGACACGCCGGACGAGTCGAGCGCGCCGGGCCGGGTGGCGTCGTCTACGAGATCGACGATTTCATCTGCTCCGTGCACGGCGGCGCGCTGGAGGCAGGCGACGACGCAGCGGACGCTCGCTGGGTGACCCGCAGCGAGCTCGCGTCGTTCGAGCTCGCCCCCGGCCTGCTCGAAGCCCTGACCGAGTGGGACGCCTTACCCGCTTGACGGGGCCAGACGCTCAGGGGCGGGCCAGGGGCTCGGGGCGACCCGGCTGCTCGCCGCCCCGCTCGTCGATGTACTGCCTGGTCGGCACCATCACCTTGCGCCGGAAGATGCACACCACGGTGCCGTCCTGGTTGTAGCCGATGGTCTCGACGTAGACGACGCCCCGGTCGGACTTCGACTTCGAGGGCGTCTTGTCCAGCACCGTCGTCTCGCCGTAGATCGTGTCTCCGTGAAACGTCGGCGCCACGTGCCGAAGCGACTCGACCTCGAGGTTCGCGATCGCCTTGCCGCTCACGTCAGGTACCGACATGCCGAGCAGCAGCGAGTAGATGTAGTTGCCGACCACGACGTTCTTGCCGAAGTCCGTCGTCTTGGCGGCGTAGTTGGCGTCCAGGTGCAGTGGGTGGTGGTTCATGGTCAGCAGGCAGAACAGGTGGTCGTCGTACTCGGTGACGGTCTTGCCCGGCCAGTGCCGGTACACGGCGCCGACCTCGAACTCTTCGTAATACCGCCCGAACTGCACGTTCCCACTCCCTCTCGACCAGAGCTGTGCCCATCTTCGGTCATCTGGGCGCATCGGGATGGGATCTTGCCGCCAACTGATGGGCGACGGGGCACAATGTGGCGAGATGCCCACAGTCCCGCGTCCTCGCTCGTTCCGGCCCGGTGCCCTGCGCCCGGGACGGAAGGCTCACGTGCCCTGGATCCCGGAGGTCGACCGAAGTACCGCGATCGTCGATTGCGCGGTGTATCGCGACGGTGGCCGTGGTCCGGGCGAGCCGACCTGGGAGCAGGCACACGACGACGTGCTTCGTCAGCGCTCGGGCTTCGTGTGGATCGGGCTGCACGAGCCCAGCGAGCGCCAGCTCGCCGGGATAGCAAGCCACTTCGCGCTGCATCGCCTGGCCGTCGAGGACGCCGTCCAGGCTCACCAGCGGCCCAAGCTCGAGCAGTACGACGACATGCTCTTCGCTGTCGTGAAGACGGTGCACTACGACGAGACGCAACCGCACGGTTCGGCAGAGGTCGTCGATACCGGCGAGGTCATGGTGTTTCTCGGCGCCAACTACGTCATCACCGTCCGGCACGGCGAGCACGGGAGCCTCAGCGGCCTGCGCAAGCGACTGGAGGCCGACCGCGAACTGCTGGCACTCGGCCCGTCGGTGGTGCTGCACGCGATTCTCGACCGGACCGTCGATGACTACCTGGCGGTCACGGCAGCATTGCAGGCCGACATCGATGAGCTTGAGACCTCGGTCTTCGCCGGCGCCAATCGCGCCGCCGACAGCAACCGCATGTACGTCCTCAAGCGCGAGGTCTTGGCATTGCGACGTTCGGCTACCCCGTTGTCGGCGCCGTTGCGCACGCTGGCCGATCGGCCGCTTCGCCTGGTTGCCGAAGACATCCGCGAGTACTTCCGCGACGTCGACGACCACCTCTCCCAAGTGGTCGAGCAGGTCGCCTCGTTCGACGATTTGCTCAATACGCTCTTCGCGGCGAACCTGGCCCAGGTATCGGTGGGCCAGAACGAGGACATGCGAAAGATCTCGGCCTGGGTCGCGATCGCCGCGGTGCCCACGATGGTGGCGGGCATCTATGGCATGAATTTCGACCACATGCCCGAAACCCACTGGCGCTTTGGCTACCCGCTGATCGTCGGGGCGGTGTTGCTGGTCTGCATCGGGCTTTACCGCTCGTTCAAGCGCAACGGCTGGCTGTGATGTCCGCTGCTCGGCCGACAGGGCAGTCATGTAAAAACTGTGTACGCTTTTCCTGTGGATCGTCGCGCCTTCTTTCGCTGCACCGGGTTGCTTGCCGGTGGCGCGATTCTCGGCGCGAGCGGCGTCGCGGGCGCGAGCGAGTACCACCTGCAGGAGGATGCGTCCCTGTCTGGGCACGCCGTCGGCTTCGCCCGGCCGGTCGACCTGCGCCAGACCACGATTGCCTATCGGGGTCCGGCCGACGAGCCCGCAGTCGCGCTGACCTTCGACGATGGCCCATCGGCCCGTTACACGGCCCGCGTGCTCGACATCCTCGACGCGAAAGAGGTTCCGGCGACCTTTTTCGTCGTCGGCCGGCATGCGGCCGGCTTGCCCTCGGTGATCAGGCGAGCCGCGCGGCGCCACGAGATCGCCAACCACACGTGGTCGCATCCGAACATGTCGCTCGGCCACGCGAAGTCTGTGACGCGCGAACTCGAGCGGACCGAGCAGGTGATCGAGCGGCTCGCCGGACGGGCGCCGACCGCGTTCCGGCCGCCGTACGGCTGCTTTTCCGGAGCCACCACGATGGTGGCGGCCAGAATGCACTACCCGATCGTGCTCTGGGACCTGAAGTTCAACGTGTCCGACAGCGCGTCATCGAATGCGACCAGACTGGCGAGCCAAGTCGTACCGGGGTCGATCATTCTGGCCCACGATGGCGGGACGCTGAACAACGAGGTGGTCGTCGCGGCGTTGCCCGCGCTGATCGACTCGATCCGGCAGCGCGGCATGCGCTTCGTGACCGTGACGCACCTGCTTGGGTCGACCAGTGAGCGTGCGTGAGGACGGGAACAGCAACCGCGAGCCGGTGACCCTGGCGCACAACGTTGCGACGCAGTCGGCACTCCGGCGCCGGGGGGTCATCGTCCGACTCGCTGCGGTGGCAATTTGTGCCGTGGTCGTTCTGGCGGGCACGGTCAACGGCGACGATGACGACTTCCCGTTCGGCCCGTTCCGGATGTACTCGACTCGTGACGACCCGAACGGCGCCGTACGCGAACTGCGCGTGCAAGTGCTGACCCAGTCCGGGGAGGTGCTCGACGTGACGAATACGGCAGGCGCACCGCGCCGAGCCGAACTCGAAGGGCGCCTCGGCGACCTTGTGGCCCACCAATCTGAACTGGCGAAGCTGGTACCGCTCTACACCGCACACTTGCACGGTTCGGCGCGCACGCTTCGACTCGTGTGGCTCGTTCACCCGCTGCACCACGGCCGCTCGACGACGCCCACGATCTCGGTGATCCGCTTGATACCGGTGTCGCCGTGACACGTTGGTGGTTCACGCCAGTGCCGCTTGGGCGGATCGCCGTGTTCCGCGTGCTGATCTACCTCTACGTGCCGATCGACGTTCTGGTTACCGGCGCGTGGGTGCGATCACACGCTGCCCTCGGCGGGACGCTGTACCACCCCCTTTACGTGGCGCGCCTACTACACCTGCCCACACCGACCACCGCGATCGTCGTCGTGATCGAGGTAGCCGTCGTGATCGCATCTCTCGCGGCAGCGACCGGCTGGGCGCCGCGACTCACCGGCTCACTCACCGGTGTTCTGTACCTGGCGTGGATGCTCATCGCGATGTCCTACGGCAAGGTCGACCACGACCGGTTCGCGTTCCTCATCGCCCTGGCCGTGCTGCCCACGGTCGGGCGAGCCCGTGCTCGCGACCGGTCGGCATCGGCGGCTGCCGGGTGGGCCCTGCGCTGCGTACAGGTTGCGGTGGTTGTCACCTACTTTCTGGCTGCCTGGGCCAAGATCCGGTTCGGTGGATGGAACTGGCCTACCGGCGCAACCCTTGAACGAGCGATGTTACGACGGCACACGCCGCTGTCGAGTTGGCTGCTCGACAAGCCGCAGCTCCTGGTGCCGATGCAGTTCGCGATGATCACCGTCGAACTGGCCTCACCGTTGGTACTCCTCGCCCGAAGCGATCGCACGAAGACCGGCGTGGCGCTCGGCATGTGGTCGTTTCATCTGGCCGTGTTCGCCGGGGTCTCGATCATCTTCTTGCCGCACTGTGTCGCCGTCGCGTCGTTCGTTCCGCTCGAGATGTGGTGGGCATTCGCGTCAGGCGATTCGTCGCGCATTCCTCCGACCCCTTTCCGGCGTCGGCCGCCACGGGGCACAGCGGTGCGCGACCGATGCGACCGCGCCCCGAATGGGGCACCCGCCGCGAGCTCGTCGGCAGGTGAGCGCACCGCGTAGCGGGTAGCCCTTGCCAGTGACCACGTCGCCGGCGGCGCGGACTGGCGGCACAAGCCCTAATCCAGCCACGCGGCGTCCCGCGTCAAGTCGCGCAGATCGACACGCTGCGAAGCCCACCGCTCGCGAAGCGTCTTCGCTCCATGGACGCGACACCAGGCCAATTCCGTCGACGTCGCGGGCACGAGCTCAAGGATTTGCACCTCGGCCCGGTCCGACACGACAGACGGCAAGCCCGACGCCACGACCAGCGCGCCGGTGCACAGTGATCGCTTGGCGAGCGGAGTACCGAGATCGACCGTCATGCCGTCGCGATACACGACCCCCTCGACCGCAGGAGCGGCGGCGAGGACCGCCAAGCGCCGCCAGAGATCTTCGGCGCTGCCCCGCGCGTGCAGGACCAACTCGGCGCGTACACCCGCATCGGTAGCCAGCCCCTCGTTCGACCCGCTCATGGGTTCGCGTGACATGCCCAGGCTGACGTAGGCCGAGGACCTCGATCCGGTGTCGAACCTCAACACTTCGATCGGCTCGACCCCGAGGAAGGACACCGACGCCCGCACCGGATCGGCCCCGTATCGCGCGATGAGCGAGTGCTCGACGGATGCGAGCACATCCTGATCCGACGGCCCAAAGATGCTCACTGTGCCCGAGGCTAGTCGCGTTCAAGCCGCAAAGTGCGCCCGACCTCGGCGCCAGCCGGCGCACTGCACCGATCGACGAGATCAACGAAACGATGAGGCGATCTGCTGCTCGACCTCGGCGTAGGCCGCTCCAGCGCGGCCCAGGAGTTGACCGATGCCGTCGAGCGCATCGGACAAACCTTTCGCGTGCTGATCGAACTGCTCATAGAGACCCTTGAACTGTGCGGCCGCCTGACCCGACCAGTCCGCGCCGAACAGCGGCGTGAGTTGGCCCTTGAGGCTCTGGTGCGAGCCGCGCACATCGGCCGATGTGCGCGACACACTTCCGCTCAGCGACTGAAGCTGCTGTGGCGTGACCTTGAGACTCGGCATTTTGAGGATCCTTTCGCGGTAGCCGGGCCCATCGCACGGGCTAGGCACGAGTGACGGTGTGGAACGTGCCGGAACGCTACGCACATCGTCGACACCCTCGCGGGGCTTCATCCGGATCTGTGGATAACCAGCACATCCGCGGAAGTTATCCACAGATTCGATTTCGCCAGGCAATCCGGGCTTCCCGATCGGCAGACTTCGCGACATGCACATTCGTCTGTCGGTACGCGACGCAGATGGCTACTCCCGCGACGTCGAGTTGAGCGCGCCAGTCGGCACGTCGCTCGGCGCGGTCGCGGCTGAACTTGCCGCCGTTCTTCCGCGCGCCGACGGCAGCGAGCCGGACTTCTGGAACAGCTCACGCCGTTTGCCAGTGGCCGCCCTGCTAGGCGGGCCGGGACTGCGACCAGGCGACATCGTTGATGTCGGCCGAGCGGGCGAGCGGGACCTTACGGCCGGCGCTGTCCTTCGCATACACGTCGTCGGGGGGCCGGACGCCGGGACGATCGTGCCGCTACCTCGGGGCGTCGTCACGATCGGCCGCGCGCCCTCGTGCGATCTGACCTTGACCGATCCGGACGTGTCGCGCCAGCACGCCACTGTCACGGTTACCTCAGCGGGTATCACCGTTCGCGATCTTGGCTCGACCAATGCCACGCTTCGCGATGGTGTTCCGGTTGAGGCCGACGGCTCGACGGTCCGGCCTGGCGAGCTGCTGCGCATGGGCGAATCACTGCTCTGCATCGCCGGCGCTGACGAGCCCGCAGCTGCGGTCCGCCCGGGACCGGACGGCACTCGGTTGGTCAATCGCCCGCCGAGACTGTCACCTGGCCTGGCCGAGCGCGAGGTCACGCTGCCGGTGCGCGCGCCGTCAGGTGGCCCGCAGCGCATGCAGTGGTTCGCTGCGCTACTTCCGGCACTCGCCGGCGGCGTGCTCGCACTCAGCACGCACAACGCCGAGTACCTTGCCTTCACCTTGCTCTCGCCCATCGTCATGATCGGCACTGCCGCAGGGGATCGCCTGCATTGGCGCCGTGACCGTAGACGCGCGGCAATCGGTTTCCATCGTCGCGAAGCACAGGCGCGCGCCGCGCTGGAAGACCTACTCTGCGCCGAGATCGCTCACCGAAGGCGCGCACATCCTGATCCGGCGGCCGTCTTGCGGACGGCCGCGATTCCCGGCTGCCGCGTGTGGGAGCGCCGTCGTGGCGATCCGGACCTGCTCGATGTACGTGTCGGTCTTGCTGATCAGCCCGCGGCCCTACGGGCCCGCCGTGGCTCCGTTGTCCAGCCGGCCGACACGGCGTCTCTCGTGCCAGCCTGCCTCAACCTGAGGCGCGGTCCGGCCGGAATCGCTGGACCGCGCGGCATCGCCCTTGGCACAGTGCGTTGGGCCGTCGCTCAGCTTGCCGTACTGCACTCGCCTGCCGATCTAGATCTGATCCTCCTGCTGTCTGACGACGCCGCACCGGCGTGGAGGTGGGCGAGGTGGCTACCCCACCTGCGCTCCCGAATCGCGTGCACTGCCGATGATCGAATCACCCTGGTCGCGGACTTGTCGCGGCTTATCGATGATCGACTTGCCGCCAGACAACTTGATCCAGCGGGGTGGCCGGGACCGTGGACAGTCCTGGTCGTCGACCGATCCGGCGCTCTCGCCGATGTTCCCGGCCTGGCTCGTGTGCTTGCCGCCGGCCCGGCCGTCGGCATCACTGCACTGTGTCTGGATGACGAGGAACGGCGGCTGCCGACTGCATGCGTCACAGTGACCCGGGTTGGCGGCGAGACCGGCACTCGGCTGGCCGTCCACTCGACGAGCGGCATTGACCTTCACGAGATCATCGGTGACCGGGTGAGCGCGCGCTGGGCCGAGCGGTTGGCCCGGGCACTCAGGCCGCTCGTCGACGCTGGCGCGGATTCCGTATCGACCATCCCTGATTCGTGCCGCCTGCTCGACCTACTCGATCTCGCCGACCCCGCGCCGCAATCACTGCTCTCCCGGTGGAGTGCAGTCGGCGAACCTTGCGTCACACTCGGCGTCGCGCTTGACGGTCCCTTCAATCTCGACCTCGTGCGCGACGGGCCGCACGCGCTCATCGCGGGTACGACGGGCGCCGGAAAGTCCGAACTGTTGCAGTCGCTCGTCGCGAGCCTGGCGGCAGCCAATGCACCGAATGTGATGTCGTTCGTGCTGATCGACTACAAAGGCGGCGCGGCATTTGCCGATTGCGCGCGGCTGCCGCATACAGTCGGCCTGGTCACCGATCTTGACTCGCACCTGACGCAGCGAGCCCTTCAGTCGCTCAACGCCGAGCTCCGACGCCGCGAGACGTTGTTCGCGAATGCCGCCGCCAAGGATCTCGACGCCTATCGCAGCTCATCACAGCACGACGCCGAGCCACTCGGGCGCCTGGTGCTGGTTGTCGACGAGTTCGCTGCCCTGGCCGAAGAGTTACCCGAGTTCATGGCTGGTCTGATCGGCATCGCGCAGCGCGGGCGATCGCTCGGCGTACATCTCGTGCTGGCGACTCAGCGCCCAGGCGGGGTGATCTCGCCGGAGATCAGAGCCAACACCGCGTTGCGCATCGCGCTGCGGGTGACCGACCCCGCCGAGTCCGCCGACGTTATCGGCTCCGACGCAGCAGCCAGGATCGACAAGCATCAGCCGGGCCGTGCCCTCGTGCGAGCCGGATCGGCATTGACCGAGATCCAGACCGCCCGGGTCGGCGCTACGGCCCCGACCGATGGAAACGCGCCCGTCGTCATCGGCCTTGACGAATGGGGTCGGCGCCCCCGAGGCCGCACCGAGCCGGACGAGGGCAAGACCGACCTGCAACTGCTCGTCGATGCCTGCCGCGAGGCTGCGGCAAGGTCAGGCTGGCCGCTGCCCTCACGACCTTGGCTGCCGGCACTTCCAGATCACCTACCGATGAGCGCTGTTTCCACGCCGGTGCCGCCCGCCACCGTCGCTCTCGGTCTGCTGGATCTTCCAGACGTGCAAGCTCAGTCCCCGATGTGCGTCGACCTCGCCGCCGGCGGACCGATGATCCTGGTCGGTGGCCCGAGGTCCGGGCGAAGCACCACCTTGCGCACCCTGGCGTTGAACGCTGCCTCTCGACTATCGCCCGATGAGCTGCACGTGTATGGCATCGATTGCGCAGGCGGCGGCCTTCACCCGCTGGCGGAGCTGCCGCATTGCGGCGGATTGGTCACCCGCGACAACTTCGCTGCCGTCGATCGCCTGCTCGCCCGGCTGTCGGCCGAGGTGACGCGACGCCAGTCGGCACTGGCCGAACTCGGGGTGAGTTCGATTGCCGAGGCCCGCGCCGCCGCGATGGCCGTGCCACTCCCCCTGCTCGTCCTGCTCATCGACGGATGGGAGGGATTCACCGCAGCTGCCGATGACCACGACGGCGGACAGGGCGTAGACGTTCTGCTCGGATTGCTGCGCGAATCCGCGGCAGTGGGGCTCACCGTGGTGCTGGCGGGCGATCGCTCCGCCCTTGCCGCACGTGTGGCAGGCGCGGTGGCGCGCAAGTTCGTCCTGCGCCTGGCCGATCGCGCCGACTACGCAATCGCCGGGATCCCGACACAGGCGATACCCGCCGCAATGCCGCCCGGACGCGCCATCAAAGCCGACGACGCCACCGAGGTGCAGTTCGGGTTCGCAGGTACCGCGCCTGGCGCCGCCGAGCAGCGACGGGCGGCACTCGACATTGCCGCGACGACGCATACCGAGGCTGGCAGCAACCCGCCATTTCGGATCCGGACGTTGCCCAACCGGATAACCCGATCTGAGCTCGGCCCGGCCTCTTCGGGGTTGACGGTCCTCGGCCTGGGCGGCGACGCCGCCGAGATGGTGGCGGTGAACCTCTTCGCCGAAGGCATTCGGATGACCGTTGCCGGGCCGCCGAGATCGGGCCGCAGCACCGTCCTGCGGCTGATCCTGGCGCAGGCAGCAGCAGCACGCAGGACGCTGGTCGTCGCAGCCCCCCGACGATCTCCCCTGTTCGACGCCGCGTCGGGGGTGGGGGCATCAGTCCTCACGCCGGAAGACGATGCTTGGCAGCTTCGGCCGACGAGCGCCGAGTCCGCGCTGCTGCTGGTCGACGACAGCGAGCAGTTCCTCGACACCCCGGCCGGCGACGCGCTGACCGAGTACGTGAAGGCTGGCGACATCGCCGCGGTTGTTGCCGGGCGCAGCGACGAACTTGCCGTCACCTATCGCGGCGTCGCCAGCGAGGTGCGGCGCAGCCGTTGTGGCCTGCTTCTGCGCCCGGGGCCCGGCGACGGTGACCTGCTCGGCGTCAGACTTCCTCGCGGTCGAGCCTTGGCGATACCTGGGCGGGGTGTCCTCGTCATCGATCAACCGCAGCTGCGCTCGCTCGCACCCGGGTCCGACGTACTGCCCATCCAGATCGCGCTGCCTTAGCCCATGTGCGGATACCGGTGGTCGGTGGGCGGTACGAAGTTCTCCTTGATGGAACGTGGTGACACCCATCGCAACAGGTTCCACACGGAGCCGGCTTTGTCGTTCGTGCCGGACGCACGTCCGCCGCCGAATGGCTGTTGGCCGACAACGGCGCCGGTCGGCTTGTCGTTGACGTAGAAGTTCCCGGCGGCAAAGCGCAGCATGCGCGATGCCTCGTCGATCGCAGGGCGTTCCGTAGCGAACACCGCCCCGGTGAGCGCGTACGGCGACGCTGACTCCAGTTGCTCGATCGTCGAACGCCATGACTCGACTGCATCCGAGGTGTCGTCGTATACATGCACCGCGAGGATCGGGCCGAAGTACTCCTGAACGAACACCTCGTGGGTCGGGTCGCTCGATTCGACGACCGTCGGGCGAACGAAGTAACCCACACTGTCGTCAGTCTTTCCGCCGGCAATGATGCGCGCAGACGGCTCGCCGTGCAGTCGATCGATGACGCCGCTGAGACGGTCGAAGGCTCGCCGGTCGATCACGGCGCCACCGAACTGGGTGAAATCGTTGACGTCGCCGTAGGTTAGCGACTCGGACAGTGCCACCAGTTCATCGCGCACCCCTGCGTCCCACAGCGACTTCGGCAGGTATGCGCGCGAGGCCGCAGAGCATTTCTGCCCCTGATACTCAAACGCGCCACGCGCAAGCGCGACGACCAGCGCGGACGGGTCGGCCGACGGATGCGCCAGCACGAAGTCCTTGCCCCCCGTCTCGCCGACCAGGCGGGGGTAGGTGGCATAGGAACCGATCTGGGCGCCGACGCCCTGCCACAGCCGCTGGAACGTTGCCGTCGAGCCGGTGAAGTGAATACCGGCCAGGTCGCGATGCGGCAGCGCCACCTCGCTCACGGCGCTGCCGTCGCCTGTCACCAGGTTGATCACCCCGGGAGGCAGCCCCGCCGCTTCGAGCAGCCGCATCGTCCAGTGCGCGGCAAGCTGCTGTGTCGGTGAGGGCTTCCACACGACGACGTTGCCGAGCAAGGCAGGTGCAGTCGGCAGGTTGCCGGCGATGGCGGTGAAGTTGAACGGTGTGATGGCGAGGACGAATCCCTCAAGCGGCCGATAGTCCGACCTGTTCCAGGTGAGCGGCGAACTCGAGGGCTGGTTCTCCAGAATCTGCCGCGCGAAGTGCACGTTGTAGCGCAGGAAGTCGATCAGCTCGCACGCAGAGTCGATCTCTGCCTGCTGGACGGTCTTGGACTGCCCCAGCATGGTGGCGGCGTTCAGAGTGTCGCGCCATGTGGTGGCGAGTAGGTCGGCCGCGCGCAGAAAGACGGCTGCACGCTCATCGAACGGAAGTTCGCGCCAACCCGGGGCGGCAGCCAACGCAGCGTCGATCGCGGCTTGAACATCGCCCGGGGTTGCCTGGGCGCTCACGCCGAGCACCGCCGCATGCCGGTGCGGCTGTACGACCTCGATCCGGTCGCCCGCGCCCATTCGCCGCGCACCGCCGATAGTCATCGGCAGCTCAACGGCACCGCTCGCGAATTCGCCGAGCTTGGTGGCCAGCGCCCGGATCTCGGGGCTGCCCGGCGCGTAGGCGCGCACCGGCTCGTTAATGGGGACGGGTGGGTGGGTAATCGCGTCCATATGCTCTGGCCTCCGTGACCGTCATCGGCAGCGCTGCCGACGTCATACCGATCCTAGGCTGCGCCGCCGGAGCAGCGCCCGGAGCAGCGCCCGCGCAGCCGACGTGCGGCTCAGGTCAGGAGCGGCGGCAAGCGCTCCGATGCCGGCAACCCCGGCAACACCGAAGCCGACGGCGCTGAAGCCGATGACTCTGGAGCAACTGGAGCAGCTATAGCAGCTTCAGCAGCGCTGGAATCTCCTGGGTGGCATACCAGGCGAGCTCGAACGCCTCGGCATCGTCGACGACGTCCTGGGCGCCCACGTCACCGAGGTCGGCTCCATCGATCGCGGCCGCTGCGGCAATGACCGCCTGCTCCGCCGAGGAGTCATCGACGTGCGCCGAGACCACCTGCCGCAGCGTCACCGGCTGGGCGAGGCGCACGACGCCCCGGTCGAGATCGTCGCGAACCGTAACCAGCTCGTCGGGCACATCCGCGGCCAGAACCACGCGGCGAGAAGCCGCCGACGGATCGGCTGAGAGCAAACGCAGGGAGGCGCGTGACGCGTCCAGCATGGCGGCGTACTCCAGCTCCTCGAGGTCGTCGTCGACGTACCACTCCCGAAGACCGGGCGTCACCGCGAATGCGGTGATCGGCGCTGGCCCGACCGGCTGCTCGTCGACCAGCCGGCCGAGCACCGACGTCGTCGCCGGTAGGTAAACCCTCACGACGGAGACTGCCCGCCGGCTCGGCGATTGCCGCGCGAGCGCGCCGCGAGCTGTACTCGCAGCTGTATCGCCGCCGTGCGCATGGCGGTCTCGAGCACCTCGAGGCGCCGCCGCGGATTCATCATATTGGCCCCGATCACCATGAGATCCTCAGGCCCGGGCGTAACAAAGATGACGCGAACACTACGAGCGCGTAGCGCGTCGAGGTCGGCGATGATGCCACGGGTGATCGCACGGCGAACCGCACGCTCGATCCGCGACGCAGGAGAGATCGGCCGGTCTCGCTCGACTGATGCCATCGGCGCGAAGACGTACAGTTCGTCGACGCCCGCGTCCGCGACCAGATCGACGGATGCGTTCGAGACGGCGCCGCCATCGATATAGGACCGCCCATCGATGGCGACCGGCGGGTACCACGCCGGGATCGCGCACGACGCCACGACGGCGTCCGGCAGCGGGGCAAGAACGTCGCGGCCGAACACCACCCGTCGCCCGGTGCGGTAGTCCGTCGCAACGATCCAGGTGCGCGGCTGGGAGGGCCAGTCGTCGCCGAGCGAACTGCTGGCTGTCACGGCATCGATCAGCCGCCGCACCGGGGCCAGTGTGCCCCGCCCGGCCGGCAGCGCGCCGGCCAGCGCGACGATCGCGCGCGACTGCCGAGGATGGCGCACGGCATCGAACAGCAACCGCGGCGAGCCCGGGCGAAGCCTCGGCCGCAACGGCAGAGCGCCGCCGGTGTCGAGGTCGTAGTCGAACGCGATGGGTGGATCCGTAGGCGCCGGCACACCCTGGTGGTGCCTGCGGATCTCGTCGACCGACACACCGCACGAGAGCAGCGCTGCGGCAACCGATCCGGCCGACGTGCCCACGACCAGATCAGCCGAACGAGCGTCGACTCGCGCCTCGGCCTCGAAGGCGGCCAGCGCGCCCACCGTCCAGGCAAATCCCAGAACCCCGCCGCTGCCCAGCACGATTGCGCGCCGCGGAGCAGCCTGCTGCCCTTCGCCCGGCGCAGGCGCCTCGATATCCGCCGCTTCGCTCACGGCGAGACTCTCCGGCTGGGCGCTGCCACGGTGCCGTCGCTTCAGCCTTCGGCCGGAGCGCGGCGGTGCGCGGAACCGGCGCTGGCCGCGACCAGTTCGGCGAGGGACTCCTCGATCAAACCGGCCAGCACGCCGACGTCCGACATCGCGTCGCGGTCGGCGTTCAGGCCGAAGTAGACGCCCCCGTCGTATGACGTCAGGCCGATGCTCACCGCCTGCCCGATGGCCAGCGGAACGACCGGGTACATCTCGAGCAGCTTTGCTCCAGCCGCATAAAGAGGAATCTGCGGCCCAGGCACGTTCGTCACGACCAGGTTGAACAGGCGGCGGGTCAGGCCGTTGGCCACGCGCGCGCCCATTGCGTGCAAGGTCGGGGGCGCGAAGCCCGACAGGGCGACCAGCGCGTCGGCGCCGACGGATTGGCCGGACTCCTTGTGGCCCTTCATCGCGTAACTGACCTGCGACAGACGCATGACCGCGCTGGCCTCGCCCACCGGCAGATCGACGAACACGGCCGACACCCGGTTGCCCAGCGCGCCCGCCTCGGCGTCGGCGCGAACGCTGACCGGCACCATCGCCCGGACGGTCGTCGCGGGAGTCACTGACTCGCCGCGGAACAGCAGCCAACCACGCAAGGCGCCGGCGACCGTGGCGAGCACGACGTCATTGATCGTGCCGCCATGCTCCTTGCGCACGAGTTTGTAGTCGTCGAGGGACGTGCGGGCTACGGCGAAGCGCCGCTGCTCGCCGATCGATGCATTCAGCGGCGAGGACGGCGCGGGCTTGACGGCCGCCCGGGCGGCTGAGGCGATGCCTTCCACGGCGTGGAACGCTCGCCGGACCGTGGACCGCAGATCGTGCAGACCAAGCCGAACCATGTCGAACACCGCGCTTGGCCGCTGCACCATCTCCGAGACCGCGCCGGTGACAAGCTGCACGCGGCTCGGCTCGGGCTCCGGCATCCACAGGTCGTCGGGAACTTCGCGCGGAGTCGGTGCGACATCGAGAATCACGTGTCCGATGTCGATCGCGCTGATGCCGTCGACCATCGCATGGTGTGACTTCGTGATGATCGCAAATCGCCCCTGCTCGAGGCCCTCGACCAGGTACATCTCCCATAAGGGCCGGTTGCGGTCCAGCGGCCGGGACTGGATCCGGGCGCAGAACTCGTGCAGCTGGTCATCCGAACCCGGACGTGGAAGCGCCGAGCGCCGTACGTGGTAAGTGATGTCGAAGTCCGAATCGTCGACCCACACCGGATTTGCGATGTGCCCCGGCACGAGGCGCACCTTCTGCCGATAGCGGGGCACGAGCGATATGCGCTCCTCGATCAGGTCGACGAGCCGTTCGTAGTCGAACCCTTCGGCCGGCGGTTCGAAGATCGCCAGGCCGCCGACGTGCATCGGCGTCGTGCGCCCTTCCAGGTACAGGAAGGACACATCCAAGGCCGAAAGCCGGTCGGTCATCAGGTCAGGCTCCTCGCTGGGCGCTCACCCACCATTGTCGCGCGATCTCACGCGCAGACCATGCATCGTGACATGCCGCGAACCCAGATGTCCCGGGCGGGCGAAACTGCGCCCGAATAGCGGCATCCCGGAAGCGCCCATGGCACCCTTTGCGGACCACGGAACCCGCACGATCTCAGGCGCGGCGGCGCCGATTCCGGGTCAGCGGGATTCCCGCCAGCCCGGCCGCTAGCTCGGTGGTCGCCTGCCGCAGCGGACTGGCGGGCCGGACCTCGCCGAGTGTCTTGCCGACGGCGAGCGCTGCGTCGAGGGAGTCGCCGTCGAAGGGCAGCAACGCGGCCGGTTGCCGGCCGGCGAACCGATCAAGGGCCGCGCTCAGTTCGGCGCGTGGATCGCCCGGGACGACTCCGCGGCGCACCTTGTTCAGCACCACCCAGATCGGAGCCGCGATCTCGGCGTCGCGCAGCTCGGCCAGTCCACGGACCAGCCGCTGCAGGCCGATCGGATCCGCGGCGCCCACGGCGAGGATGACGTCGGCTGCATCGAGCACGGCCAGGGTCGCCCCGTTGCGCCGCGGGGCGAGCGTGTCGTAAGAGAGCTCCTCGTCTGACTCGAGAGAAAAGCCGCAGTCGACGACGGTGAAGTCGGCCAGGCCGCGGGCCGCGACCAGCACCGACTCGACGGCAGCCGTACGCAGCTCCGGCCACCGCTCGGCACGCGGGATTCCGGTCAGCACCCGCAGGGTCGGGGCAAGCTGCCAGCACAATCCGGCAAGCGCCGCCGCGTCGAGCCTGCTCGAGGAGGCCTGCCGGCAGGCAGCGGCCACGCCGGGCGACTCGTCGAGCAGACCCAGGATCGCCGCGATCACGCCGCCGTAGACATCGGCGTCGACCAGCAGACTCGTGCATCCGAGCCGCGCCAACTCGTCGGCCAGGGTGACCGCCACGGTGGTGCGACCTGGCGCGCCCGTCGGCCCCCACACAGCCACCACCGAGCCGCGGCGACGAGGCGGCGGCGCGCCCGCGGGCGTGCCGGTCGGCGGGATGACCTGAGACGTCGCCGCCGCAGGGTCGCCGAAGGTACGCAGTGGACGGGGACGACCGCTGCCGTCGTCGACCGCAACGGCCTGCGCGATCACGGACGCCACGACGCTCGGCTCGGCATCGTCCGGGACGAGATGCTGCACACCGATCGCCCGCAGGCGATCTTCCGCGGCGGTGTCGCCGCGGCGTACCACGCCGACCGGCATCACCCCGGCGGCGACGAGTCGGTCGACGGCATCGGCGTCCAAGCGGCGCAGGGCGGCGGCCACCAGCGCGGCGCGAGCCTGTCCGGCCGCCGCGACAGCCAGCAGATCGACCACGTCGACGCATCGGCGCACAACGGCTACGCCGTGATCGCCGCGTTCGAGCGCGACGACGAGACCCGCTTCCCAGCCCGCGCCCTCGGCCGCAGTGAGCACCGGCAGCTTCATGAGCTCACGCCGCAATGCTCGAGGTCGTCGAGCGCGCCGCCTTCCGCCGGATCAGGGTTGCCGCTGAGCAGCCCGGCCCGGATAACCGTGCCGTCAAGGCCGAGGGCGGTCACGATGCGAGCGGCGTCCCGCGCCCGCACGCGGATGACGACGTTCTCAGCGCTGCTGGTGCCGAACGCCCCACCACTGCTGCTCTGCACGTCCTGCACGGTCACGCTCGGCAACACGACACTCGCGCGACATGTCTTGCTGGACAGCCACAATTCGATGCGCTGCCCGCGGACGATGCGCGGCGCTCGATCGCTGGTCAGCGGCACGGTGAGCGTCGTGGCCGGCACCGTCTGCTGCAGGGCGGGCCGCAGCAGTGGCTGCCCGCCGAACAGCTGGCTTGCGACCGTCTTGCCGACCACCTCATCCTGGCTGCCGTTGCTGTCGGTCGGAAAGTAGAGGGCCTGGCTCGGCAGGCGCACCTTGATCGCCTTCACGTCGTCGGCGGTGAGCACGGTGCCGGGCGCAAGGTCACGGGTAGCAGCCCACACCCGCTTGCTGGAGTCCGCGGAGGCGATCGTGACCGCTCCCGCCACCATCGAACCGATGACGAGCAGAACTCCGGCAACCAGCCGAAGGTCGAACCAGTTGGGTGTCTTGACCCGGCGTGCCGTGGGAGATGTCGTGGTCATAGAGCAGACCGGGCCTGGTCGATGCCTGCGACCAGAATGATAGGAACGGCCAGTAAAGCCGGGAATCGTCCGAGCACGCGCCGAGCGTACTTAACCTCAGAGCGTCACGGCAGGCGACGTCTGCCATCTGTGGACAACTCGCGCGGCGCCGAGTCAGCTCGGTCGTGGGTGTCTGCCTACAGTGCCGCCTGCCTCGCTGTGCGCGGGGCACGCATCGGGCACGCGCGCGCGGGACTGCACCCGCACCCCGAGCAGGCGAAGGGCAGTCGCCGACGGTGTCTCGGCAACCGCCGTGTAGGTCATGAGGCGGTGCCCGGAGTCATCGGGCAGCTGCAGCGCCAGGAACTCGAGGTCGAGGTCGCCGACCTCGGGGTGGTGCAGATGCTTCAACCCGGACACGCAGTTCTGAACCGGATGCCTGGACCACAGCCGCGCAAATTCGTCGCTCTTCACCGACAGCTCGCCGATCAGTTCGGCAAGCTCGCGGTCCTCCCGAAAACGTCCGGCCACCAACCGTAACGAGGCAACGGCCCGCGCGGCCTCCTCGTCCCAGCGGGCGTAGAGCTCGCGAGTGTGCGAGTCGAGGAACAGCATGCGGGTGAGGTTCGGCCGATCGGCCGGTCGGCCCGGCGAGTCGAAGTCGAGGTGGCCCGCGAGCAGTAGGTGTCCGAGTTCGTTCCACGCGAGAACCTCGCTGCGGCGGCCGAGCACGACGGCGGGCACGTCCGGCATCGCCTCGATCAGGCGCACCGTGCTGCGGCCGGCCGCGTCCGGACGTGGCTGGCGCCGTTGCTTGGCCGGCCTCGGCCGGGCGAGGTCGTGCAGGTGCGCCCGTTCGTCGTCGTCCAGGCCGAGCGCGCGCGCTATCGCCTCGACGACCGACTCCGAGGCGTTGATGCTCTGCCCCTGTTCCAGCCGCGTGTAGTAGGTGGCGCTGACGCCGGCAAGCTGCGCGAGTTCTTCGCGACGAAGCCCAGGGACCCGCCGCACGCCGTAGGAAATGATGCCCACCGCTTCGGGGGTCAGTCGGCTTCGACGACTTCGCAGAAACTCGCCCAACGCCCCGGCGTCGGCCTGCTCGGACTGGCTCATCACGCCATTGTCGCCGCTGCCGCCGGCCCGCTGCCTGTCCATGGGAGTGCTAGGCGGGCCGTGCCTAGGCACGGCCCGCCTATGGGCAGCAGAGGCCTGGCTAACAACCGTCCACCGCCGAAAGCTCGGTGGCCGGCGGAAGCACCGTCGCCTCCGACGCTCGATAGGAATCGGAAGGAACTGGAAGGAACTCCCATGCCGTCCATGCAACAGAGGGAACAGACGACCGTCTACGCGTCGCCGCCCGACCCACGGCCTGCCCGCATGTCTGGCCGTCAGCGGCTGACCCTCGCCGTCTTGCTGACGGCCGGCTTCACCTTGGCGGTGGACTTCTCGGTCCTCAACGTCGCGCTGCCCGCTATCGGAAATGATGTGGGCTTCTCGCTTTCGAGCCTGCAATGGATCACGACCTCGTTCGCCTTGTGTGCGGCCGGGTTCACTCTGCTCTTCGGCCGGCTGGCTGACCTGTTCGGACGGCGACGCATGTTCCTGATCGGCATCGTGCTGCTCGGGGTGTCATCGCTGGTCGGCGGCGTAGCAACGGTGCCGAGCTTGCTGCTGGCCGCGCGGGTGGCGCAGGGTCTTGCGACAGCGGCGGTCACGCCGGCTGCGCTGTCGCTGCTGACCACCTCCTTTCCGGAGGGTCCGACGCGCGCCAAAGTGCTTGGGCTCAACGGAGCGTTGATGGCAGCCGGATTCACGACCGGGGCGATCCTCGGCGGCGTTCTCACCGACGAACTCAGTTGGCGCTGGGCGTTCTTCATCAACGTTGCCGTCTGCGCACTCGTGCTGACGATCGCACCCGCTGTGCTCGTCGAGAGTCGTCCGGACGAGCGACCGCGGCTGGACCTCCCGGGCGCGCTGACCGCGACTTCGGCGCTGCTCGCCGTCGTGTACGGACTGACCTCCGCCGGACAGAACTCGTGGGAAACCCCCTCCGCCTATGGACCGTTGGCCATCGGCGTCTTCCTGCTGGGCGCATTCGTGCTGATCGAGAAGCGCGTTGCGCAGCCACTGGTGCCGGTGAGCATCCTGACCCGGCGCAACATCGCCTGGGGAAACCTGGCGGGCCTGCTGGCATTCGCAACCGAGACCTCGCTGGTCTTCTTGCTGACCCTTTACCTGCAGCGGGTTCTTGGCTACTCCCCACTCGCGGCCGGACTGTCGTTCTCCGTGCTGGGCGCCGGCACTGTCATCGGTGGCCTGCTCGGACCGAAGATCATCGCCGCCCACGGGACGAAGAACGCGCTCGTCAGCGGCCTGCTGGCCCAGACGGCGGCGACCGTTCCGCTGATCTTTCTCGGTCACGGCCGGGGCTGGATCGCGCTACTGCTTGTCGCCACGTTCCTCGGCGGCATCGCCAATCTGGTGGCCATCGTAGGTTTCATGGTCACGGCCACGTCGGGGCTGCCCCTCTCCGAGCAGGGGCTCGCGACGGGATTGGCCACGATGAGCCAGCAGGTCGGGATCACCATGGGGATCCCGATCATGTCCGCCATCGCAACCGCCCGCATCGACACGCTCGGCGGCCCCACTCCGCGGCACGTGCTCAGCGGGGTCAGCAGCGCCGTCACCGTCAACGCGGCGCTCTGTCTGCTGGCGGCCGGCCTGGTTGCGGTGTTCCTGCCGTCGCGGCCGGGCTGCAACACCGACCAGACCGGCTGACTGCACGAACGCGCACCAGCTCCCGACGCCAGCGCGGCGGCTGTGGCCTCCCGGCCACGGCCGTCGTGCCGCCGGCCTGTGGACAACGTCGGCGGTGAGTGCACCCTGCTGCGCCATACTGGCAGCGTCCACAGGTCGTAGAGGTCAGTCGAAGGGAAACGTAGCCTTGGCCACCGATCGCTTCCTGACCCTCGCCGACGTCGCAGACGTGTTGAATATTTCCGCGTCGCAGACCTACGCATTGGTGCGCACCGGCGAACTCGAGGCCATCAAGATCGGCGGGCGCGGCCAGTGGCGGGTCGAGCGGGAGAAGCTCGAGAGCTATATCTCGCGCATGTACGACCAGACCAAGCAGTTCGTCTCCGAGCATCCACTCACCGATGCTGAGACATCCCTCGGTGCCGATTGAGCGCCCGCTGACCGCGGACGTGGCTCGACCCGCGAGCTCACGCCTGGCGTCGCACCGCGACCACGGCACCGAGCGGTATCACCAGGACATCGCGCACATCGCCATGGCGCCGCAGCTCACCTGGCGCATGTGCCGCCAGCTCGCAGAACTCCGCGCCGATCCGGTCGATCGTGCCGGCCACCACCGTGCCATCGACGAGATGGACGCCTACGGCGGAACGGTCGCGCGCGATACCCCGTAGCGCATGACGCAAGCCGAGGCGGGACTCGACGACGCTCTCGGCATCGGGCACGTCGGACAGGCGGCCAAGACCCGACACGCTGACCAGCATTGCGGTTGCTACCAGCGCCTCGCGATTGCCTCCCTCGTCGATCAGAAGCCACTCGGCGCCGACGCGCACGGCGATACCGGAGATGGTCAGCTCGCCACGGCAGCGCAGCCGTAGCACGGTGCCGAGCGCCGGACGCAGGCGGTCGACCAGCCTGATGCGGCCAAGTTCGGCGCGGGCCCGCTCCTCGACCTGGGCCGCACGCTCAGCTGTCTCGAGCGCCGCGGCCTGTGCATCGAGGTCCGCGAAGAGACCTTCCCAGCGCATTGACTCCCCCACCCCGCCCAGTTCGCTGTACGCCCTGGGCATTAGATCATTCAACTTGACTGGCAGCTATCGAGAGCGTATCAAGGCAAATGAATGCAAACGAAAGGTAATTGACGTGAAAGCTGCCACACGCGTCATCTGGCCGGCCATCGTCGTGGGCGCTGACGCCGCCGCGCTGGCCTGCCTCCGCCCGCACTGGGCGACGCTGGCGGGCGACCTTGCTGCCCCGCACCGCTGGGTTGCCGGGGTTGGCGCCGACCATGCGGCGATCACGCTGGGTTGCGCGGCGCTGTGGTGCGTGGCGCTGTGGCTTGCGATCGGTTTCGCCGCTGCCCTGGCGGCGGCCATCCCGGGCCGAGCGGGTCGCACCTCTCGCTATGTCGCGCGGCAGATGCTGCCCAGGGCGCTGCTTCGCACGATCGCCGGCGCGGCCGGACTCAGCGTGCTGATCACGCCGATCGCCGCCGACGCCCGTGCCCTCGCCGGGCCGGTCAGCGCGCCGGGTGTGTCGAACGCGCAGCCGAGGCCGGACTGGCCCACCGACGCCGGCGCCCTGCCCCGGCTGCAGGTCGGCTGGCCGACCGATCGTCCACCGGACCCTCAACCGCACGTACCGACCCCGGCCCTGCCGAGCTCACCACCGTCACATCACGCCCGCCATGTCCAACCCGGCTCGACGAGCACCGCGTCGTCATCGACCGGCGGCGAGGTCCTGGTCGAGCCCGGCGACTCCCTCTGGTTGATCGCCGCGCACCGCTTGGGACCCGATGCCACGCCGGCCGAGATCGCTGCCCAATGGCCGCCCTGGTACGCGCAGAACCGACCGACGATCGGCGCCGACCCATCCCTCATCCGACCCGGCGAAACCCTCCACGCGCCACCTGACCACGCCCGTCAAGGAGAAACCACATGACCGCCGCCCTCAGCCACGTAGTCGCGACACCCAGCACCTGCCGTCACCGGGTAACGGTCCGCGCGGCACCACGACGCGAACCGCCGTTCGACGACGAGATGATGCAGCGTCACCTGACACTGGTCGGCCCACACGATCGGCCACTGCCGTTCGCTCCGTCGCGCCGACGACTGGTGAACAACTGCGACGAGTTCGCGGCGCAGCCGACCGGACGTGGCCAGCTACCGGATGCCTTGTGGTTCGGGCGCAAGCTGCTCATCGCGGCGCTCGAGGCGATGGCCGGACGCAGGTCGCCGCATCAGCTCGCTCCGCACCTGAGCAACGGCGTGTTCGGCGGGCTGATCGCCGATATGGATCGCCCCAACCGGCGGGGCTGGGCGCATCCCGCCGTGCTGCGATCGATTCGGGTGTGCGAGCCGGCCGACGGCGTGGCCGAGTTGTCGGCGGTCGTGCAGACCGGCACGCGCTTTCGCGCAATTGCCGCGCGCCTTGAGGGGTTGGACGGGCGGTGGCGCTGCGTGCGGTTGCAGATCGGCTAGTGCCCCGACGCTAGCGCTTGCGCCTGCGGGCGTTGCTGCTGCGGTTGCCGCGGCTGCCGCGGTTCGGGTTGGCGCGCGACTGCTGCTGACGTTTCGCCGACTTGCTGGCGGCCGACGCCGATTCGCCGCTGGTCACCCGTACCTCGGGTGTCTCCGAGCCGAGCGCCGGTGCGCTGTACACGAGCGGCTTCGCCGCCTTGTCGCGCTCGAGTCCCTTCGCCGAGATATGCGGTGCGCCGCCCTTGCCGTCAGTGCCGTCAGCGCTGTCGGTGCCGTCGGTGGCGGCGTCATCGCTCACCGGCGACACCACGTCGTCGTCCGGCTGGGCCGCAGCGAGCACAGATTCGTCCAGGCGGGGCGCCGAGCCGTTGGCATCGGCCGGTACGGCGGTCGGCTCAGCCGGCTCCTCGACCTGGACCTCGAGGTTGAACAGGAATCCGACTGACTCCTCCTTGATGCCGTCCATCATCGCGCTGAACATGTCGAAGCCCTCGCGCTGGTACTCGACGAGCGGGTCGCGCTGAGCCATGGCCCGCAGGCCGATGCCCTCCTGCAGGTAGTCCATCTCGTAGAGGTGTTCGCGCCACTTGCGGTCCAGAACCGACAGCAGTACGCGCCGTTCGAACTCGCGCATGACCTCGCTGCCGAGATCTTCCTCGCGTGCGTCGTAGGCGGCCTCGGCGTCGGCGGTCAACTCCTCGACGAGGAACTCGCGGGTGAGATCGGACTTGTGCCCGCCGGCCTGGTCGACGGCCTCGTCGACCGAGAGAGAGATCGGGTAGAGCGTCTTGAGCGCAGTCCACAGCTGGTCGAGGTCCCATTCCTCGGCGTAGCCGGACGCGGTCGCCCCTTGGACGTAGCCGCGCACGACCTCTGCGACCATGTCGCGGATCTGGTCGGACAGGTCGGCGCCGTCGAGTACCTTGCGTCGCTCGGCGTAGATGACGGTGCGCTGCTTGTTGAGTACCTCGTCGTACTTGAGGACGTTCTTGCGGATCTCGAAGTTCTGCTGCTCCATCTGCGTCTGCGCCGACTGGATCGCCTTGGAGACCATGCGCTGCTCGATCGGCACGTCCTCGGGAAGGCGCAGCAGGGTCATCATCTGCGCGACCCGTTCGCCGTTGAAGCGAACCATCAGGTCGTCGCCGAGAGACAGGTAGAAGCGCGACTCACCCGGGTCGCCCTGGCGGCCGGACCGGCCGCGCAGCTGGTTGTCGATACGCCGCGACTCGTGCCGCTCAGTGCCGAGGACGTACAGGCCGCCGAGTTCGACGACTTCCTCGTGCTCCTTGGCGATCTCGGCCTTGGCCTTGTCGAGGGCGTCCTGCCACGCGGCCTCGTACTCCTCGGGAGTCTCGTCGGGGGTCAGTCCCCGGTCGCGCAACGCGAGATCGGCCGCGAATTCGGGGTTGCCGCCGAGCATGATGTCGGTACCGCGCCCGGCCATGTTGGTGGCGACCGTGACTGCGCCCTTGCGCCCGGCGTTGGCGATGATCGCGGCCTCACGAGCGTGGTTCTTCGCGTTGAGCACCTCGTGCGGGATGCCACGCCGCAGCAGCAGCGAGGCGAGCCGCTCAGACTTGGCCACGCTCGCGGTGCCGACCAGCACCGGCTGGCCGGCCTCGTGACGCTCGGTGATGTCGTCGACCACGGAGGCGAACTTGGCGTCCTCGGTCTTGTAGATCAGGTCGGTTTCGTCGTCACGGACCATCGGCATGTTCGTGGGGATCGGCACGACGCCGAGCTTGTAGATCTGGTGCAGTTCGGCGGCCTCGGTCTGCGCCGTGCCCGTCATGCCGGAGAGCTTGTCGTAGAGGCGGAAGTAGTTCTGCAGCGTGATCGTGGCGAGCGTCTGGTTCTCCTGCTGGATCTGGACGCTTTCCTTGGCCTCGATCGCCTGGTGCATTCCCTCGTTGTAACGGCGGCCGTGCAGCACGCGACCGGTGAACTCATCAACAATGAGCACTTCGCCGTTGGTGACGATGTAGTCGCGATCGCGCTTGTAGAGCTCCTTGGCCTTCAGCGAATTGTTGAGGTAGCCGACCAGCGGAGTGTTCGCGGCTTCGTAGAGGTTCTCGATGCCGAGTTGGTCCTCGACGAACGCGACGCCCTCTTCGGTGACCGCGACCGTGCGCTTGCCCTCTTCGACCTCGTAGTGCTCGTCGCGCTTCATCCTGGGTGACAGGCGCGCGAATTCGAGGTACCAGCGCTGATTCTCCTCGGCGGGACCGGAGATGATCAGCGGCGTGCGCGCCTCGTCGATGAGGATGGAGTCGACCTCGTCGACGATGGCGTAGTTGTGCCCGCGCTGGACGAGATCGTCGAGCGACCAGGCCATGTTGTCGCGTAGGTAGTCGAAGCCGAATTCGTTGTTGGTGCCGTAGGTGATGTCGGCGCCGTAGGCGGCCTTGCGCTTCTCCGGCGGAAGTTCGGAGAGGATCTTCCCGACCGACAGACCGAGGAAGCGGTGCACGCGACCCATCCAGTCGGCGTCGCGGGAGGCCAGGTAGTCGTTGACGGTGACGATGTGCACCCCGTTGCCGGAGAGCGCATTCAGGTACGCGGGAAGCGTCGAGACGAGCGTCTTGCCCTCACCGGTCTTCATCTCGGCGATGTCACCGAGGTGAAGGGCCGCCCCGCCCATCAGCTGCACCTTGTAGTGGAACTGGCCGAGCGTGCGACGGGCGGCCTCGCGTACCACCGCGAACGCCTCGGGCAACAGGTCATCGAGAGTCTCGCCGTCGGCGAAGCGTTCCTTGAACGTGTCGGTCTGCGCACGCAGCTCGGCATCGGTCAGGTCGACGTAGTCGTCTTCCAGCGTCTCGATGTGCTCGGCAATGGTCGAAAGGCGTCGGACCGTCTTGCCTTCACCGGCGCGCAAAATCTTCGCAAGAACCACGGCGGCCATGGTACGGGTAAGTAGCCGGACGGCACGGATCGGTCACAGGGGCGACGCTTCCTCGGCGTGGTTTCGTCTGGTCAGACATGATCGCGGCCGTGCTGCGAAGACTCGCCCTAATCCGGTCGCCACCTGGCTGCGGCGTTCGTGACGCAAGCGCGGGCGGCGTCTGTGACCCCGGGCGCCGGCACATGCAGCCCTGACCGGATTGCCGCCTCTGGCAGGGTGTGGTTCATGGGCCAATGGAACGACATCGAGCTCGACGACGTCGTCATCACGAGCGAGCGGCTCACGCTTCGGCCGTGGCATGGCGATGACGCCAGCGACGTCGAGACGATCATGGCCGAGCCGGCCCTGCACGAATTTCTGCCATTGCCGAGCCCGTATACCAGCGCAGACGCGACGCAGTTCGTCACAAACTTCGGCGTGCAGGGCCGACGTGCCGGCACGGCCGTCGCCGGCGCGATGGTCGAGACGGCAAGCGGCGCCCTCGTGGGCGCAGTCGAGTTGCGCCTCCCGGGCCCGAGAGACACCTCCGGCGAGATCGGCTACTGGGTGGGGGTGCCTGCGCAAGGCCGGGCCTATGCGGCGGAGGCTACGAGCGCCCTGAGCGGCTGGGCGTTCCAGCACGGCGTGCGGCGGATCGAACTGCGTTGCGCCGTCGGCAACATTGCGTCGGCCAAGACCGCGCTGATCGCGGGATTCCGGTTCGAGGCGATCACCCGGGGCAAGGAACTGACCCCGGACGGGGTCGTCGACGGAGCGCTGTTCGCCCGCCTGGCCGGCGATTCGGCCGCGACGATAAGCCGCGCCTTTCCGGGTTTGCCGCCCGCCGGTCTCAGGGATTCCACCGTGCGGCTTCGTCCGCTCGCGGCCCCCGACGCAGATGCCGTGCACGAGGAGCGGAGCAATGACGAGGCGATGCGCTGGGGATTCGACGCCGCCACCCCGGACCGAGCTGACTCGGCGCGGATCGCGGCGCACGCGGCCCTTCGCTGGCTGGTCGGGCCGTACGCCAGCCTGGCGATAGTCGAGATCGCCTCCGGCGCGGTGGCCGGCACGATCACGTTGCGCCAGTCGGGTCCGCCGCGGGTGGGCCTGATCGGCTACGGGATATTGCCCGGCTTCCGCGGCCGGGGCTATGCGGCGCGGGCGCTTCGCCTGCTGGGTCCCTGGGCGTTCCAGCAGGCAGGCTTCGCCCGCCTCGAACTCGGCGCCAAGATCGACAACGTCGCGTCGCAGAAGGCTGCGCTCGCGGCCGGCTTCATGCCGGACGGCATTCGCGAGGCACGGCTCGCCAACGCCGACGGCACGTTCAGCGACGAGGCACGATTTGCCTTGGTGAGCCCCGACGTCAGCCGGAGAGCCTGATCAGGCCGTAGTCGTATGCGTGGCGGCGGTAGACGACGCTCGGGCGGCCGGTGTCGACGTCGGCGAACAGGTAGAAGTCGTGGCCGACGAGTTCCATCTCGAACAGCGCCTGGTCGACGGTCATCGGCTTGGCCGGATGATCCTTTTCGCGGACGATGTGACCGGGGCCGTCCTCGACCGTGCCGTCGTCGATGACGTCGACGGTGGTCTCGACCGACGGCGGAGCGCCTGCGGTGGCCGCGGCGAGCGACGTCGGGGTGCGCCGGCCGTGATGGACCCGGCGCCGGTCGGCGGCCTGGCGGAATCGGCGCTCGAGCTTGTCGGAGGCGACATCGAGCGCCTTGTAGAAGTCCTCGGCGCACGCCTCGCCGCGCACGACCGGTCCACGGGTGCGGCAGGTTATCTCGACGTGCTGGCATCGGCCGTTCTGCCGGGGATTTCGTTCGTGATGCAGCTCGACGTCTGCGCGGATGATCTTCTGGTCGTATCGCTCGACCCTGCCAAGCTTTTCTGTGACATGAATGCGGAAATGATCCGGAACCTCGACGTTGCGACCATGCACCACAACCTCCATGTGCCCTCCACCGTTGATCACGGCGTAGCACCGACGTCACGCACGGCGTGGATGATCAGTGACCGCGCGCGGGTGCGATGAAACGCCAACTCGGTCAGGTCATGACCACGCTAGACCGGACTTGGCGCATGTGCCATAGAGCGTCTGGCGGGTCAGACGAAAGACACACTGCGCCCCGAACCGGGCCGAAGTCACCTCGACCTTGCCCGAGGGTGCTCGCGGCGCGGAGTCGCGGCAATCACCGCGGCTCCCGCCACCTGCCAGCCGGCAGCACGCAGCGCTCGCGCTGCCTCGACGAGGGTGGCACCGGTCGTGACGATGTCGTCGAGCAGGATCGCCTGCCCGCCGGCCGCGGGAGCACGCGCCCGCATGGCGTTGCCCAGGTTGAGGCGTCGTGCGCTGATGCCGAGCCCGGCGGAGTCGCGGACCGGCCGCGCCAACGTGAGCACCGCCGACACCTGCCCGCCGAGCGGGCGGGCCACGTGCCGCGCGAGGCGCGCGACATGATCGCCGCCGCGCCGCCGAGCGGCCGCACGCATCGACGGGACCGGCACCAGCATCGAGCCTGGCGCAGCCACCGTGGCGGCCGCGATCGCCAGCAGACCAGCCAGCGGACGTGCGAGTTCGCGCCGCCCGCGCTCCTTGTACCCGAGCACGGCCCGACGCAGGCCACCGTCGTAGGTGCCCGCCGCGGCGATGCGCAGCCCTGGCGCGCCGATCAGCAGCGGCGCCTGCGGTGGTGCGCAGGACGCGCACAGTGCGTGGCCGCCGGCATCGCCGCAACCGGCACAACGCCGCGGAAGGATCAGATCGGCCAGCGCACCAAGCATGGGCACCAGAATGCGCGATCCACGACGTCGACGCTCGGCGGTCGGCGCAGCTGTGGACAACGACCTGGCGTGTGGATATCCGCCAGATCCGGAGCTACTCGAGGTAGAGCGGATTGGTGCCGAGGGTCGGATCGTCGCCCGGGTTGACCCAAGCGGTCTGCGTCGCCTCCTGGTACACCGACCTACCCACGGACGCCCACACCGACTGGCCCCCCGAGGCGGTGATGCTGTCGGGCATCGAAGGCAGGCCGGCGGAGGAACGTGGCTGCAGATAGGCCCCGTCGACCTGCACCTGCCATACCCAGGTATCGGCGTTCGGGTTGTGGCCGACGATGTACAAGGTCGTGTCGTCGTTCCAGGCCACGTCGTTGAGCACGTAGTCAGGTGGCGTGATGGGCTCAGGGTTGTCGATGCGCACCGACTGACCTGATCGGACGACCGCGCCGACCCACACCTGCGACGCTCCGTTCGGGGCGGCGACGATCATCGCGAGCCGGGAGCCTTCCGGACTGAACCGCAGCGCCGTGATACGCCCGCCGGCCAAACCGGTCGGCACGGAGATCGGTATGCCGCTGTTGGCGCCGACGCGGTAGATGCGCGTGCCGTCGCCGACCCACGCCTCGTGCAGGCTCGGCGCCCAGGAAGGACGGGTCAACGGACCAGCGCCCAGCGCGGTCTTTCGCAGGCCTTTCTTGAACGTGCCGATCCACAGGGTCTGCGAGTTGCCGGCGCCGATCGTCGCGGCGACCTCGTAGTCTGCCGAGCCGCGCGCCGCGACAGCAACGGAGCGCAGGTGGTAGGCGCCGCCGTCGCCGAGCGGGCTCTTGCCGATGAGGGAGTCCGTGTCGTCGACGCGCTCGACGAGCCGACCGAGTGCGTCGATGAAGTACACCGGCAGGTTCGCCGAACCGAACTGGCCGGTGGCGGCCGAGACGTCGTCCTTGCTGAATCGCTCCGGCAGGTTCGGGATGTCGACCGGCTTGCCGCCGTCGGTGATGGTCATGATCGTCCCCGCCTGGGTCGCCAGTGTGGCCGTCAGCTGGGCCGCGAGGTTCAGCTTGGTGAGTCTGTCGAGCTGGGAGCTGCCGGGAAGCTCCACGCTGACGAACGGACCGGGTGTCACGGTCACGGACGCTCGCGCGGTCAGCGACTGCTGGCTGGGCAGCTCGGTATGCACCGCGCTCTCCAGCTGCGAACGCGGACCTTCGAGCAACTGCCGCAGCTGCCACGACGCGACCGCTTGGACGTCCGTGAGAGCGGTATAGCGAGGGTCCGGGACGAGGTGCTGCTCGGACAGGTCGTAGTAGTACAGCTTGCTTTCCCGATAGGTTCCAACGATGTTCCGGTCGGTGCCGAAGTCCGCGTCGGTCACGACCAGCCCATCCGGCAGGTCGCTGATCCGCCATTGTCCCTTGACCAGCCGAAGGGTGAACTGAAACGACACCGGCTGCCCGCCGCCGCCTGATGCCGCGGGATCGGGCGTGTATGTGCCGTCTGCCGCGAGCCGGCCGACCTGAACGCCGCTGGCCGTCACAGTCTGCTGTGTGCGACCACCGCTGGCTGGGCTAATCCGCGGGAATTCCTGCAGGATCGTTACGGTGCTGTCGGACCATTTGCTCTGCTCGGCATCGGTCAGGTACACGTGCGCGCGGCGTGGATCGTCCGGCTCGCCGACGTTCGCCTTGAGGAAGTCGTACACGATCCGGGACGGATCGGCATTCGGCTCGGGTTGGACCACCGGCTGCGGCGACGCTGCCGAAGCATCTCTCGCCGGGCCGATGACCTCCGGGGACGACGAGGTCGGCACGCCGGAGCATCCCGTCACGACCATCGCGGCGCCCATGATCACCGCCGCACATTGCAGTCGGCGGCTCATCGCCGGCCCCCGGAGTCCTCGGCGGTGAGGTCGGGCTCGAGGGGCAACGGCGAGGACGTGACGGCCTGCCCGACCCGGCGCGGCACGGTCAACCTGAACTGCGCGCCGACGCCGCGCTCACCCCATGCCTGCAACCACCCGCCGTGCAACCGGGCATCTTCCAGGCTGATCGCAAGGCCCAGTCCGGTACCGCCGGTCAGCCGGCTGCGCGAGGGGTCGCCGCGCCAGAACCGGTTGAAGACCAGGCCGGCCTCGCCCGGACGCAGGCCCGTGCCGTGATCGCGGACGGTGACCGCGGCGGCGTCGTCGTCGGCGCCGACCGTGACGACGACGGCGCGGCCCTCGCCGTGGTCGACGGCGTTGCCGAGCAGATTGCGCAGGATCCGTTCGATGCGGCGCGAGTCGACCTCGACCGACACCGGCTCGGGCGGCATGCTCGCGGTGACCTCGCATCCGTGGCGGCTGGCCAGCGCGCGGTCGGCGTCGATGGCCCGACTCACGACCACCCGCAGGTCGATCACCTCGGCGTCGAGGCGGGCCACGCCTGCGTCATAACGCGAGATTTCGAGCAGGTCGGCCAGCAGCACCTCGAACCGGTCGAGCTCGGTCTGCAGCAACTCCGCGGAGCGGGCCACCTGCACCGGAAAGTCACCGCGCCGGGTGTGCAGCACCTCGGCGGCCATCCGGATGGTGGTCAGCGGCGTTCGCAGTTCGTGGGAGACGTCGCTGGTGAATCGCCGCTGCAGCCTCGAGAGGTCCTCGAGGCGTCGGATCTGGCGCTGCAGGCTGCCCGCCATGTCGTTGAAGGACTGCCCGAGCTGGGCGATGTCGTCGGTGCCCCGGACCCTTATGCGCTGGGAGAGGTCGCCACTGGCCAGCCGGGCGGCGGTCCTGGCCGCGACTCGCACCGGGCGCACCACCTGGCGGGTGACGATCACGGCGATCATGGCCACGAAGAGCACGAGGCCGAGCCCGGCCAGCAGCACTGTCCGCTGCACGAGCGCGATCGTGTCCTGTTCGGCCTTGAGCGGGAAGAGGTAGTAGACCTCGAACAGGCCGCCCTGCGCCGGCACGGGCTCGCCGACGATCAGGCCGGCGACCTGGGGGCCGTTCGGGGATGCCTGGACCGGTGCGTATTGCACGGCGACCTTGTTGCGCTGAACGACCTGCCGAAGCGGCTTCGGAATGGGGTCACTGTCGAAGACACCGGCCAGCAACTTGTTGTCGGTGTCGGACTTGATCACCACCCGGAACAGGCCGGCGTCGGTCCCGCTCCCGGAGAGCGCCGACTTGACGTTGGCGACCTCGGTTCCGACGGTCGGGATGTCGGCGAAGTTGGCCGCTCCCAATGCCTGGCTGGCCGAGGTCCGGCCCGTGTCGACCTGGGCGATTGCGGCCGTGCGCTTGGCGCGGAGCACGCCGCCACTGATCTGGTCGACGAGAAAGATCCCGATGATCAGGATGACGCCACCCGTGACGACGAGCGTGGTCACCGCGACGCGCAGTTGCAGCGAATGGCTCCAGGTACGCGCGACGGCGCGTGCACCGCTCTTCGTCGACCGAACGGCATACCTCCCCCACCCGGCAAGGCGCGCCGACAGGCTCGCCGGCTCGCGCCCGATCGGCGTTGCCGTCAGGGATTCGTCGAAGGCCAGAAGGGGCGACAGCACCGCGGACAGGTCGCCGAGCAGCGGCCCGGCGTCCTCGGCCGCCGGGTCGGCAGGCGCATCGCCGGCGGGCAGCTCGTGGCCGACCCCGGCGATGTTGGTCGGGTGGGTCATGGCGGTCCGGCTTTGTACCCCACACCGCGGACGGTCAGTACGACCTCGGGCTTCTCCGGGTCACGCTCGACCTTCGAGCGCAGGCGCTGGACGTGCACGTTCACCAGCCGGGTATCGGCGGCGTGCCGGTAACCCCAAACCTGCTCGAGCAGCACCTCTCGAGTGAACACCTGGCGAGGCTTGCGGGCCAACGCCACCAGCAGGTCGAACTCGAGGGGGGTCAACGCGATCGCGGCGCCGTCGCGTCTGACCTGGTGTCCGGGAACGTCGATGCTCACCGGCGACTCCGGCGGACCGATGGTGAGTGACTCGCTCGCGATGTCGTCGTGGTGCCGCAATCGGGCACGCATCCGGGCCACGAGTTCCTTGGGCTTGAACGGCTTGACCACGTAGTCGTCGGCACCGGATTCCAACCCGAGGACCACGTCGACGGTGTCGGTCTTCGCGGTCAGCATGATGATCGGCGTGCCGCTCTCGGCCCGGATCGCACGGCAGACATCGAGGCCGGACAATCCCGGCAACATCAGGTCGAGCAGCACGATGTCGGGTTTGGTATCTCGAAAGACCGCCACCGCACGGCTGCCGTCCGGAACGAACGCAGGGTCGAATCCGTCTGCTCGAAGCACGATGCCGAGCATTTCGGCGAGGGCGGAATCGTCATCAACAACGAGGACGCGTGGTTTCACGCGTCCATCCTGACATCTTCTTGACGTGCAGGAAGTGAACAGGGCATCTGACGCGCGTGGGACAAGTCAGCGGCAACCGTGCGGTGCCCCCTCAAACGGGAGTTGTCCCACCTCCGGCGCATCATGATCTGCCGGAGGTGGGACAGCCGCGACCGAGCCGCTGGCTCAGTAGCGGTAGAGCTCAGGCTTGTACGGGCCGGCGACGTCGACTCCGATGTAGTCGGCCTGGTCCTTGGAGAGCGTGGTCAGCTTGGCGCCGACCGCGTCGAGGTGCAGCCGCGCGACCTTCTCGTCGAGGTGCTTGGGCAGCACGTAGACCTTCTTCTCGTAGTCGCCCTTCTTGGTGTGGACCTCGATCTGGGCGATGGTCTGGTTCGAGAACGAGGCGGACATGACGAAGCTCGGGTGGCCAGTGGCGTTGCCGAGGTTCAGCAGCCGGCCCTCGCTCAGCACGATGATCGAGTGACCATCGGGAAAACGCCATTCGTGCACCTGCGGCTTGACCTCGATCTTCTGGACGCCCGGCACCTTGGCCAGGCCCGCCATGTCGATCTCGTTGTCGAAGTGGCCGATGTTGCCGACGATCGCCTGGTGCTTCATCTGGGCCATGTGCTCGGCCATGATGATGTCCTTGTTGCCGGTCGCCGTGACGAAGATGTCGGCCTTGCCGACGACGTCGTCGAGCGTGACGACCTCGAGGCCGTCCATCGCCGCCTGCAGCGCGCAGATCGGGTCGATCTCGGTGACGACCACGCGTGCGCCCTGGCCGCGCAGCGACTCGACGCATCCCTTGCCGACATCGCCGTAACCGCAGACGACGGCAAGCTTGCCGCCGATCATCACGTCGGTGCCGCGGTTGATGCCGTCGATGAGCGAGTGCCGGCAGCCGTACTTGTTGTCGAATTTGCTCTTGGTGACCGAATCGTTGACGTTGATCGCCGGGAAGAGCAGCGTGCCGTTCTTCTCGAATTCATAAAGCCGGTGCACGCCCGTGGTGGTCTCTTCGGTGACGCCGATGATGTCCTGCGCCATCCGGGTGAACTTGCCGGGCTGGCTCGCGACCGAGCGACGAAGCGTCTCGAGGATGATCGTGTATTCCTCGGAGTCGTTCTCGTCGGCCTGCGGCACGGCACCTGCCGCCTCGAATTCGACACCCATGTGGATCAGCAGGGTGGCGTCACCGCCGTCGTCGACGATGGAGTCGGGCCCGGTGCCGTCGGGCCAGGTGAGCATCTGCTCGGTGCACCACCAGTACTCCTCGAGCGTCTCGCCCTTCCACGCGAATACCGGGATGCCCTGCGGGTTCTCCGGGGTGCCGTCGCGCCCGACGACAATGGCGGCAGCCGCGTGGTCCTGCGTCGAGAAGATATTGCAGCTGACCCAGCGCACGTCGGCGCCCAGCGCAGCAAGGGTCTCGATCAGGACGGCGGTCTGCACGGTCATGTGCAGGGAGCCCGCAACCTTCTTGCCCTTGAGCGGCTGCTGGGCGCCGTACTCCTTGCGCAGAGACATCAGGCCGGGCATCTCGTGCTCGGCGAGCTCGATCTCCTTGCGGCCGAACGCGGCCAGCGACAGGTCGGCGACCTTGAAGTCGCTGACCGTACCGGCAGAGTCGGCGGTGAGGGTCACGCTCACGTTTTCTCCTTGTTCTGTCAGTCGTGGTGTGGGGAGGTACGGCTGTTCGTCGATAGCCAGCCGGCGGTATATGCCGGCCCCGGGCGGCGGTGCAGCCCGGTGGACCGCACCGAACCACTCGTCCACCGCACGTGCCAGCCGCGGATCGGTACGCATCCGCAGCTCGAACGCGATGTCGGTGATGCCGATATCGTGCTCGGCCAGCAGGTCGCGCAGCCGCTGCAGCCGCTCGATCTGACGTGGCCCGTACAGGCGATGGCCACCCGGCGTGCGCAGGGCGGCAACCAGCCCAGCCTGCTCCAGGTAGCGCAGCATTCGCTGGGACCAGCCGGTGGCCGCAGCTGCCTGCTGGATCGTCAACGCTTGCATCGGCCGGAACCTTACCACGGTCGTGTCAAGTTCTCGGCTGATCTCCTGGACGTGCCCGGAACAGGCGCGCGCGGCCGTTGACCGCCGCGGGTCGGCCGGCGGCGACGAACACTGCGGACCCGCGCGGCAATTGGACGGACTCGCCGCGTGCGCGCACCTCGGCGGCGCCGTCGACGCACAGCACGATCTGCGGCCCGGAGCTCGTCAGGTCGGCCGAATCGTCCAAGCCGTCCAGATCAACGACGGACAGCTCGAAGTCGGGCACCGGAACCTCGAATGCCGACACCGCGCCACCTAGCGAGCGCGCCGGCCACCGGGGCTCGTCGAGGCTGCGGAAATCGGTGATGCGCAACAACTCCGGGATGTCGACGTGCTTCGGGGTTAGGCCGCAGCGGAGCACATTGTCACTGTTCGCAAGGATTTCAACGCCGACCCCGCGCAGGTAGGCGTGGACGTTTCCGGCGGCCAGGAAGATGGCTTCGCCGGGCTGCAGGTGGACGAGATTGAGCAGCAGACTCAAGACCGGGCCGATGTCGCCCGGAAACTGCTCGGCCAGGCGCACGACCCAGCGGGCCTCGTCCGTCCATTCGGCACCCGTCGCGGCCAGCGCCCGCGCGCCGTCGACCACCTCGGCGATCAGTGGCCCGGGCTCGCCGAGTTCGAGCAGCGCGGTGAACGTGGCGCGCAGGTCGCCGGGGCCCGCCAGCATCCGGCGATACGGCGCCAGCGCGCCGACGGCAAGCGCGTCGAGAAGCCGCAGGCTCGCCTCGACGGGTCGGAACCCGCAGAGCGCGTCGAACGGGGTGAGCGCGCAGAGTAGTTCCGGCTTGTGGTTGGCGTCGCGGTAGTTGCGCTGCGGCGAGTCGCGCGCGACACCGCGCGCGTCCTCGGCCGCGAACCCCGCCTGTGCCTGCGCCAGGTCGGGATGCACCTGGATCGAAAGTGCCGTCTCGGCAGCGAGCACCTTGAGCAGAAAGGGCAACCGCGGCCCGAACCGCTCGACGACGTCTGCGCCGAGCATCGCCTGCGGATCGGCCGCGATGAGCCGCTCGAGGGTGGTGCCGTGCGCCGGGGCCGGCGACGGATCGTCCGGGTGCGCGCCCAGCCACAGCTCGGCGGCGGGCCGGCCCGTAGGCGCGATGCCGAGCAGTGCCGGAATCGCCGTGCGCGAGCCCCAGGCGTACGGGCGGATGATGCCGTGCAGGGCAAACAGGGCGGCCGGCGGGGTCATGAGGCGGAAGGCTCGGCACGCGGGCGATCGATGTCGGGCTCGAGGTAGATGACCCGCGCGGACGGCACGGCCGCGCGTACCCGTGCCTCGGCCGCGTCGATCGCCGCGGCGACTTCGGCCAGGGTGGCCTGGCTGGGCATCGCGAGCTTGGCCCCGACCAGCAGTTCGTCCGGGCCGAGATGCATCGTGCGTAGGTGAATGATGCGCTCGACCCCCGGGCCGACGAGGTTGGCGCCGATGGCTCGCACGATCTCGGGTGTCGCTGCCTCCCCGAGCAGCAGGCTCTTAGTCTCGACGATGAGGATCACCGCGACGCCGAGCAGTAAGGCACCGATACAGATCGTGCCGATGCCGTCCCACAGGGAGTTGCCGGTGGCGGCGGCCAGGCCGACGCCGGCGACGGCGAACACCAGGCCGATCAGGGCCGCGACGTCTTCGAGCAGCACGATCGGCAACTCGGGCAACTTCGCCCGCCGGATGAACGCCACCCAGCCGAGCGCGCCCTTGACCGAGCGGGATTCGTGGATCGCAATGCGCAGGGAGAACGATTCGAGCACGATGGCGACCGCCAGCACGCCCAGCGCGACCGCCGGTGAATCGAGATGATGCGGGTGACGGACCTTGTCGACGCCCTCGTAGAGCGCGAACAGGCCGCCGGCCGAGAAGAGCACCAGCGCCACCAGGAACCCGTAGACGTAACGGTCGCGGCCGTAGCCGAACGGATGCTCCGGTGTCGCCGTTCGCCGCGAACGGCGACCGCCCACCAGCAACAGCCCCTGATTGCCGGAGTCGACCACCGAATGCACGCCCTCGGCGAGCATTGACGCGGAGCCGGTGATCACGAAGGCGATGAACTTGATCACCGCGATGCCGAGATTGGCGCCCAGGGCGGCGATGACCGCCTTCGAGCCGGCGGCGCTCACTTCCGGGTCCAGCCGGTGCGGCCCTTGCCGATCTTGTCCAGTGCTGTGCGGGCCGTGGCTCGCAGCGGCATCAGTGGATCAGCTCGCCAGGTCTGGGCGCGGACGGATCCTTGCCGAGGCCGAGCGCCAGATACGTCGCGGTGAACGCGCCGAATGAGGTGGCGGCGGCGAAGCGGGCCAGCGGTGGCCCCTGCCCCACATCGATCGTCGACGAGCGAAGCCCGCGCTGGTTCGCGATGCGGTGCAGCGCGGCCGCGGCCCGCTGCGCCGCGAGGTCGTCGATCTGCGGGTGCGCATTCGACGGTGGCCCGAGCGCGTCGTCGGGCTCGTCGCCGACGGTGACGAGCCGGGGCCGGGCGACAACCTCGGCGCCGCGGTCGCGGAAGAACTCGTCGTCGAAGGAGTCCTGCACGTCGCCGGCAAGCAGCGCCCCGGCAGGTGCGACCCCGTCGGGCAGGCTCACCGCAACGGCGGGCAGGCCCGCGAACAACTGCAGCCGGTCGGCGAAGAGCCGGGCAGCGACGCTTGCGAGGTCGCCCGCGCCGGCGATCAACGGCACCGACTCGGCGAACTCGACCGCCAGCGCCTTGGCCGGATTGGTGAACGCATCGCCTGATGGGCGGCACGATTCGGCCATGACGTCGAGGGAATCGGCGATCTCCGCGAGCAGCAGCGGCGGGGCCTCGATCAGGCTGAGCGCGTCGGCCGCCTGGAGCAGCGGCGTGAGCACCGCCCACAACACCGCCCGCGGGTTGACCTCGGCCGGGAGGTGTGCCACGGGAGCGCGTCCGGCCGCCTCGGCGACCGGCGAACCCTCCGGCGCAGCGACCGCCACCGCGAGGCCGCGGTGCCCGGCCTGCTCCAGGATCCGGGCCAGCCGGGGATGCCTTCCGTCCGACGAGCCGACCAGCAATGCGTCGGCCGGGCCGGCCCACCGGGGCAGTTCGACGCCGTGCCAGAGCAGCGCGGGAGTGGTCGGGGTGACCAGGTTGGTCAGCACCCGGCCCGCTCCCTTGGCCGGGCTGTCGGTCGCGATGAGCACGGCCCGCGGCGGTTCGGCCATACACAGACGGGAAAGGTCGAACTCGTCCGCGGTGTCGACGGCACGACGCAGGTGGGCACCGCTGGACGCAAGCGCCCACAGCAGCCGTCCGCTGTCGCGAAGCGCCAGCGCGTCGGCGTCGTCGAGCAACGCCTCGTCGAAGCTCATGCGGCCGAGACCCCGACACCCTTCGGGCCGGGAGTCGCGTCGTCGAGCAGCAGCACCGGAATGCCGTCGCGGATCGGGTATCTCGTCAGGCAGAACGTGCAGACGAGCACGGCCGAGCCGTCGTGGGTCTCCTCGCGCAGTGGCGCGTGGTCGTCGCTCGGGCAGGCAAGGATGTCGAGCAGTTCGGAATCGATGGGCACGGCGCGCTCCCTCTCGTCAGTTACCGGCTCGGATGATGGCCAGGGCCTCGTCGCGCACCACGCTCATCGCTTGCTCACTCGGGCCTTCGACGTTGAGCCGGAGCAGAGGTTCGGTGTTCGAGGAGCGCACATTGAACCAGGAACCGTCAGCCAGTTCGATCGTCACCCCGTCGAATTCGTCGACGTCGATCGCCCGAGCGGCGAACGCCGCCCGCACCGCCTCGACCCGCCCGGGCGGGTCGGCGACGGTTGAGTTGATCTCGCCCGACCCGGCGTAGCGCTCGAAATGCCGGGTGAGTTCGACGAGCGAGCCGGGCTGCTCGCCGAGCGCCGCGAGGACGTGCATGGCCGCCAGCATGCCAGTATCGGCCCGCCAGAAGTCGCGGAAGTAGTAGTGGGCGGAGTGCTCACCGCCGAAGATCGCGCCGGTTCGCGCCATGTCGGCCTTGATGAAGGAATGGCCGACGCGAGCCCGTTCGGGCACCCCACCGTGTTCGCGGATGATCTCGGGCACCGCGCGCGAGGTGATCAGGTTGTGGATGACCGTTGCGCCCGGGTGCTTGGCCAGCTCGCGAGTGGCGACGAGGGCGGTGACTGCACTGGGAGATACGGCCTCGCCGTCGGCGCCGATGACGAAACAGCGATCGGCGTCGCCGTCGAAGGCCAGCCCGATGTCGGCGCCCACCTCGACGACCCGCTTCTGCAGATCGACCAGGTTGGCGGCATCGAGCGGGTTCGCATCGTGGTTGGGGAACGTCCCGTCCAGTTCGAAGTAGAGCGGAACGATGGTCAGCGGCAAGGATTCGAGGACCGCGTCACCGAGGACCGCCGGCACGGTGTAGCCACCCATTCCGTTGCCTGCGTCGACAACCACGGTGAGCGGGCGGATCGCCGACAGATCGACCAGTGAACGCAGGTGGCGGGCGTAGTCGGCGAGCAGGTCGACGCGCGCGACCGGTGCCGGTTCGGAGACGAACCCGTCGCGCAGGTAGGCCTGCGCCCGCTCGCGGATGTCGGCCAGACCGGAGTCCCGCCCCACCGGCACGGCACCGGCCCGGCACAGCTTGATGCCGTTGTACCGGGCGGGGTTGTGGCTGGCCGTGAACATGGCACCCGGAAGGTTCAGGTGGCCCGACGCGAAGTAGAGCATGTCGGTGGACGCGAGACCCGACTCGACGATCTCGGCTCCCCGCGCGGATGCTCCGGCGGCGAATGCGCGCGCCAGGACCGGCCCCGAATCACGCATATCGTGCGCAGTGACGAGCCGCTTCGCGCCGGTGACGTCGACGAACGCGGCGCCGATCGCGGCGGCAATTCGCTCGTCGAGTTGATCGGGCACCACGCCGCGAACGTCGTAGGCCTTGATGATCGCCGACAGGTCAGTCACGAGGCGGGAGCCTACCGGCGGGCGGTTACCTGCGGCTCAGCCCGCCGGAGGCACCACGCGAAGGTGCCCGCGCCGGCCCGTGTTGCCGGCGTGACCGGATCCGCCGGCTGCCTCCATCCCCTGGCCGCCCCGGACGGGAGGCTCGACGCGGGCGGCTTCGCGGACGGCGTCGGCGAGTGCCTCGAGGTCGTCCGCATGCGGGATCGGCGCCGGGAACTCGCCCGCGTGCCGGACGACCTCCCACCCCCGCGGCACGGTCAGGTTGACCGCGTGCGCTTCACACAGATCGTAGGAATGCGGCTCGGCGAAGCTGGCGAGCGGGCCCACCACGGCTGTCGAGTCGGAGTACACGTACGTCAGCGTCGCCACCGCGGGCCGACCACAGCCGGTGCGGCTGCAACGGCGTACATGTCTCACAAGTCGCGACGATAGCCCTTGCCACCGGCTGGACCACGGATGGCAGGCCGCTGACCGGTTCGTGTCGCGCTCGCCCGGCCGGATTCCGTGCGTACCCTGTCGATCGTGCAGCGTGAGGACCGCGTCGACCGCCCGCCCCGGCCGAGCCGGGTGCACCGGCGCGACCGCCGGGGGCGTGGCCTGCGCGCCCCTCTGGCCCCCCGTGAGGTGCCGATCGGGCGCAGCCGGGCCGCTCGGTTCGACGACCTTGTCCTCGACGCTGTGGAGGATCTGGAGCGCAACTGGGCCAGCGAGCTGGCCGGCATCGAGTTCGCGATCGAAGACGTACCCCCGCCCGGGCGGGTCGAGTTCGACCCCGAGACCGTCACCGATCGCGGCATCGCGCTGGGGCGGCTCTTCCGAAACGGGCTCGGGCCGGTGACCAAACCGGTCGTGGTCATCTACCGCCGCCCGGTCGAGGCCCGCGCCGCCGATCTGCTCGATCGCGGTGACATCGTCTTCAACGTGGTCACCGAACTGGTTGCCGAACTGCTCGGCAAGGACGTGGACGACCTCGATCCCCCTGGCTAGCAGGGCAATCGAAGGCGCTAGACGGCGCGGCGCTTGAGGCGGCGACGCTCACGCTCGGAGAGCCCGCCCCAGATGCCGAACCGTTCGTCGTGCTCGAGTGCGTACTCGAGGCACTCGCCGCGCACCTCGCAGCCGGTGCAGATTCGCTTCGCCTCGCGGGTCGAGCCGCCCTTCTCCGGGAAGAACGCCTCAGGATCGGTCTGAGCGCAAAGCGCACGCTCCTGCCAACTCTGCTCTTCAGGGAGTCCGAAGATCTCGGCGAGGTCGGCTTCGTACACGTTGCTCGTTATGTCCGTCACGGCGCCCTCCTTCGCGTGATGCCCGGGCTCCGAGACGTTCGGGCACTCTTAGAGCCGGATGACACATCTGGAATTACACCCGTGTCGTTACCGATAAGTCAAGCTGGGATCTGCTATCTGCCAGAAGCCGGACGCGAGGGGATCCTTCAGGCCACTGCGGGCGATTCGACCCGTCCGTAAAGGGTTGTTCGCTGCCGAGCAGGCCGCCCGATCCGTGCCGCCAACGCGACGAGATCCGTCGCCGAACGGCGCGAGCCGTGCGTCGATCCGGCCATCCGGCTGATCGTCTCCTCCATCAGCGTGCCGCCGAGATCGTTGGCTCCACCGCGCAACATCTGCACGGTTCCCTCGTCACCGAGCTTCACCCAACTGGTCTGGATGTTGCGGATGCGGCCGTGCAGAAGGATGCGGGCGAGCGCGTGCACGGCGCGGTTGTCGCGCGGCGACGGTCCCGGCCGGGCGATGCCGGCGAGGTAGATCGGCGACTGTGTATGGACAAACGGCAGCGGCACGAATTCGGTGAAGCCACCGGACTCGTCCTGCAGTCGCCCGATGAGCTGGATGTGGCGCACCCAGTGGTCGGGCCGGTCGACGTGCCCGAACATCATCGTCGACGTGGACGGGATGCCGAGCCGGTGCGCCGTCGTGACCACCTCGATCCACGCGCTCGTCGGCAACTTGCCCTTGGTGAGCACCCATCGCACGTCGTCGTCGAGGATCTCGGCAGCCGTGCCGGGGATCGAGTCGAGGCCTGCCTCGCGGGCCGCACTCAGCCAGTCGGCGATGGACATGTCGGCGCGCGAAGCGCCGTTGACGACCTCCATCGGGCTGAACGCGTGCAGGTGAATGCCTGGCGCTGCCCGCTTCACCGCGCGGGCCAGGTCGAAGTACGCCGTGGCAGGCAGCGAGGGATCTATGCCGCCCTGCATGCAGATCTCGGTCGCACCGTCAGCGACTGCCTCGCGCACCCGCGACTCGATGTCGGCCGTCGACAGCGTGTAGGCGTCGGCATCCGTGGCCCGTTGTGCGAACGCGCAGAACCGGCAACCGGTGTAGCAGACGTTGGTGAAGTTGATGTTCCGGTTGATCACGTACGTGATGTCGTCACCGACCGTGTCGCGGCGCAGGTCGTCGGCCAGCCGGCAGATGGCGTCGAGCGCCGGACCGTCTGCGGTCATCAGGGCGATGGCGTGCTGCTCGCTCAGTCCGGTCGGATCGCGCTCGGCAGAACGCAAAGCCGCTCTGATGTCACTGTCCACTGTGGACAGTTCGGTATTGATGCGGGCGGCGATCTCGGCCCAGTCGCCGTACACCTCGTCGAAGTCCGAGCGGCGGTCGTCGGTGCGTCCCTCGGTGTCGACTGCTGAATGCAGATCGGTGCGTCCGTGCGACACCCACTCGGCGTCCGGCTCCTGCCACGGAATCCCTTGCGGGATCGCGGGTTCGTGGGCCAACCCCGACGGCTCGGCGAGTGCTCGCACGTGCGGCACGACCCGTGGGTCGAGCCACGGCGTCTCGGCCCGGACGTAGTGCGGATGCGCCGTGAGTCGTTCGCGCAGCGTGAATCCATGCTGTGCGGTCAGCTCGCGCAGGGCATCGACCTGCGGCCAGGGCCGCTCCGGGTTGACGTGGTCGGGCGTGAGTGGCGACACGCCGCCCCAGTCGTCGATGCCGGCGTCGAGCAGTCGACCGCACTCGTCGAGGTCGACGAGGTTCGGCGGCGCCTGCACGCGCATGGCCGGGCCCAGCAGCAGGCGCGCGACCGCGATCGTCGCCACGTATTCGTCGATGTCGAGGTCAGGATCGTTGCGCATCGCGGTGTCGTTCTTGGCCCGGAAGTTCTGCACGATCACTTCCTGGACGGCCCCGTACTCACGGGCTGTTTGCCGTATTGCGAAAAGGGATTCGGCCCGCTCCTCACGAGTTTCGCCGATGCCGACCAGGATGCCGGTGGTGAACGGGACAGACAGCCGCCCGGCGTCGTCGAGCACGCGCAGCCGTACCGCCGGGTCTTTGTCCGGGCTGCCGTAATGCGCCTGGCCGGGCTCCTCGAACAGGCGGCGCGACGTGGTCTCCAGCATCATGCCCATGCTCGGCGCGACCGGCTTGAGGCGCTGCAGTTCGGTCCAGGTCAGCACGCCCGGGTTGAGGTGCGGCAGCAGGCCGGTGCGTTCGAGCACGGCGATGGCCGCCGCGCGCAGGTAGGCCACCGTCGAGTCGTAGCCGCGCTCTTCGAGCCATTGCCGGGCCTGGGGCCAGCGGTCCTCCGGGCGGTCGCCAAGGGTGAACAGCGCCTCCTTGCAGCCGAGCGCGGCACCCTGTGCGGCGATGTCGACGACCTCGTCGATCTCGAGGTACGCCGCGGGCAGGCGATGCGGCACCGTGACGAACGTGCAGTAGTGGCAACGGTCGCGGCACAGGCGGGTGAGCGGGATGAACACCTTGCGGGAGTAGGTGATCACGCCGGGGCGACCGGCGGCGGCCAGCCCGGCGTCGCGGGTCCTCGCGGCGATGCCGGCCAGTTCGGTGAGCTGTGCGCCACGCGCAGCCATCAGGACGGATGCCTCGGCCGGGTTTAGCGCGACGCCGTCGCGGGCGCGGCGCAGAGCCCGCCGCAGGGCTGACTCGGAGGGTGCCGGCAGTTCGCTCACACAACGACACTAGACAAGCAGCGCGGGGGCCAGTTCGGCGAGTGCGTCCAAGCCCAGGCCGCCACCCGCCGGCACCGGCTGGATGCAGACGTGATCGGCGCCCGCGTCGAGGTGCGCCTTTACCCGGTCGCGGATCGCGTCCTCATCACCCCAGGCGACGATCGCATCGACGAGGCGGTCGCTGCCGCCGTCGGCGAAGTCGTCGTCGGAGAAGCCGAGCGAGCGCAGGTTGTTCGTGTAGTTCGGCATGCCGAGATAGGGGCGCAGGTAGTCTCTGGCCGCCGCCCGTGCGCTCGCCGGATCACTGTCGAGCACGATCGCGAGTTCCGGAGCGAGGATCGGCTCGGGGCCCAGCACCTCCCGCGCCAGAGCCGTGTGCTCGACCGGCACGAGGTACGGGTGCGCACCCGCAGTCCTCGTCGCTGCCAGTTCGAGCATCTTGGGACGCAGCGCGGCGACGAGCCTCGGGACAGGAGATGCCGGCACAGGTGCCGCGTACGCAGCAGCGTCCATCTCGTCGAGGTATTCGCGCATGGCGGTGAGCGGGCGTTCGTAGGCCTTGACCAGGTGCGGATGGCTCACGCCGATGCCAAGGACGAACCTTCCCGGGTACGCCTCGCCCAGCGTCTGCGCGCCACTTGCCATGGCGACCGGCCGGCGCGACCAGATGCTGGCGATGCCGGTGGCGACGACCAGGCGCTGCGAGGCGGCCAGGGCCAGGCCCGCATGCGCGAAGGCCTCCTTCACCGACTCGGTGATCCAGAGTGTGGGATAGCCGAGATGCTCGATTTCGGCGATCGCCTTGCGCTCGTCGTCGGCCGAGACGCGGCCTATCCGCGCCACCCACACGCCCACGCGGCCGAGTTGCCCGGCAACCGCACTCCGATCCATGCCAGCTCCAATGTTCGAGATTGACCGAACATAGTCCATGTTCGCGTCGAATAGAACATCCGTGGGACCATGCGTCCATGGCCAGCCGAACCGCGACGCGCGCCCGGCCGCCCGAGGCCGACGAGATCGAACTCACCGATGTGCTGACCGCGCTGGCCGATCCGGTGCGGCTCGGGATCGTCGCCGCGCTCGCCGACCACGACGGCGACGTCGCGTGCGGCACGTTCGACCTGCCCGTCGGCAAGTCCACGGCATCGTGGCACTTTCGCGTCTTGCGCGAGGCCGGGGTACTGCGCCAGTACGACCAGGGCACCCGGCGGTTCAACCAGTTGCGGCGCGATGATCTCGACGAACGATTCCCCGGCCTGCTCGATCTCGTGCTCGCCCAGGGCCGCCGCGTCGACGTGCCGATCAGCGCCGGCTGACGGCTACCAGACCAACCCGCGCTGGGCGAGTTCGGCCTCGGTCTGCAATCGCATCAAGCCGCTCAGTGGGCGCTCGTCCGGCTCCGGCAGCCCGATCGCCAGGCAGCACGCGCGCAACGTGTCGTCATAGGCAAGGGCGACAGCGCGCAATCGCGCAGCTCGTGCCGGCAGATCCGATCGTTCGATCTTGATGTACTCCGCTTCCAGGCGCCGCAGGTCGTCGACGAGCCGGCCGAGGTTCTCAGCGGCCGGCGGCTCGTCGCCTGCCGTGCTCGACTTCGGGCCACGGCTCGACCACCGGTCCATGACTCTTGCGGCAATGTAGAACCCGGTCGCAGGCACCACGACGAGAGCCGTGTAGACGACGAGGACGGTCACTGGTCCTCCACCTGTCCGCGCCCGGGGAACCGGGCTGCAGCTGCAGCTACAGCATCTCTCCGTGGCGCAGATCGCGCCAGTGCCTGCGCGCCAACTCAGTGCGCGCCGCCGCTCAGTTGCAGCCCGACCACGCCGGCCAGGACCAGCCCGATGGACACGAACTTCAGGACGGATACCGTTTCGTCCAGCCAGATCATGCCGACTGCGACAGTGCCCGCCGCGCCGAGCCCGGTCCACACTGCATACGCGGGGCCGACCTCGAGCCGCTTGAGCCCCAGCGTGAGCAGGCCGAAGCTGCCCAGAGCAAACACGGCGAACAGCACTGTCGGACCAGGGCGGCTGAATCCGTGGCTCAGTTTGAGGCAGATTGCGAAGCCCGTCTCGAGCAGCCCCGCGATGACGATGATGAACCAGGCCATCCGCACCTCCATGCCTCGCCGAATCACACGCGGAGCTGGAACCAACCGTCCTTGCCCGGCTAACGCAGACCCGCGCTGGCAGGTGCCCGCGCGCGGCGCATCTGCAGATAGCGCGCCGGCGTCCGTCCGCTATGGACCGGCAACGGCTGCTGCATGAGATTTACACCGTTACGGTGTGACACCGTGCTCGGAGTCCGCGCCGGCACCGTTGATCATCTCTGTCGCAGCCGCGAGCCATAGCGGAGCCGGCAGAGATGATCAAGCCCGATGGGAGCAACGTGCCCTATGGCGAAAGTGCGGTGCCGAGGGAGTCGGCGCCGGCGAACTTCGGCGCGCCCGTCTCGTAGAAGACGTCGACTTCCTGGACGAGAAAGCCCGCGCTCGTCAGCAGCTCGACGATCGGCCGGGTGAAGTGGCAGCCGCCCGCCAGCCGTTTCTCCAGCGGGTCGAGACGTCGTTGCCAGCGGCGAACCCCCTCGTCCGGAGCAAGTCCGTGCTCGAGGAAGTGCAGGGCTGCACCGGGCTTGAGCACCCGACGCAGTTCGCCCAGCGTGGCCATCGGGTCGGCGACAGTGCAGAGCGTCCACGTCGACAGGGCGGCGTCATAGCTGTCGTCGGCGAACGGAAGCCGCTGACCGTCCAGGCCGCTGCGCTGCACCGCGACGGAGGACGCCTGCCGTCGCTTGCCGGCCAGTTTCCAACTGAGATCGGACGGCTCGACGGCATCGACGCGGGTCACGCCGGCCGGGTAAAAGGGGACGTTGTGGCCCGAGCCGAAGCCGATCTCGACGACCTCGCCGGCTAGTCCCTCGCAGACCCGGCGACGCAGGGCGGCCGCGGCCTTGGTGCCGCACGCGAGGTTCACCATCCGCGGGAGGACTCGCTTGTCGTAGAACCCCATCGAGGTGCATCCCTTCGCCGGCGCCGCGGGCGTCACGGTCGACCGTAGCCGCGGGTGGGCAGTTAGCCCGCGGGTGGGCAGTTGTAGGTGCCCACCCGCGGCAAAACTGCCCACCTGCGGCAGAGGCGGGCGACGTAGGCTCGGCCCCGTCATGGCTTGCTACGTCGACGCGATTCGCGATTATCCAGGTGCACGCCTCCGGTTCAGCGAGTTCTGCCACCTGCTGGCCGACGAGCGGTCCGAGCTGCACCGCATGGCCGACCAGATCGGCATGCCGCGCCGGCTCTTCCAGGATCATCCGTGGCGTTGGCATTACGACCTGCCCCCGCACCTTCGCGCCGAGGCGATCCGCCGCGGTGCCGTGGTGCTCACGCTGCACGAGGTCGGGGCGCTGTTACAGGCCCGCCGTCAAGCCGTCCACAGCTGCGAACGACAGGATCGACCGAGTGCCTGACTCAACCCAACCAGTCACGCCCGAGCCCGCACATTCGGATCGCATCGCGACCAATCTCCTACGAGTCGCTCGCGATCCGCGAAGCGGTCGGATCAAACACCGAAGCTCGGTGGACGTTGCGCTGCGCGCCGCGCTGTTCGCCGACCTGACCATGCTCGGCAAGATCGTCGATCACGCGGGAGCCCCGGCCGTCGTCCCGATGGCCGAGCCGACCGGCGACGCCAAACTCGACGCAGTGCTTGCCGCCGTCGACGGACGGCCCGGCATCGCGTGGATGCGCTGGTTCCGCCATGTCAGTACCGATTGCGTCGCGCTGCGCAAAGAGCTGCTCACCGATGGGCGATGGCAGCAGAAGCGCGGCTGGCCGGCGTCATTCACAGACGCCGACACCGACGCCGTATTGGCGCTCACGCACGAGCTCGAGCGGGTGGCGCAATACGACCGCGCGCCGGCCGACACCCGCGAAGCGGTGCTCGTGACCCTCGCCGTCGCGGGCGGCATCAGCGGTAAACGGCCACGGCCCACTGCGGTCCGGCAAGACCTCGCTCCCCTCGTCTCCTCGTTCGGCAACGAGACGCTTCAGGGTGTCGTCACGATCGCGGCGACGGCAATGCGCCGAACTCGCCGCGCCGGATCACCCGGCTGGCGCAGGCCGCCGAGCCCCGATGGCTGGCGCACCCGCCTCGGCCCGTCGCGGTAGGGCGGCAGCAGCGAGGTCCCGCCAGGTGAGCCCGAGCGAGGCGTAGAGGTTCCGGGCCGCGGTGTTGGTCTCGTCGACCATGAGCGCCACGCAGCCGTAGGTCTCGACGATCGCGTTCACGGCTGCAGCCACCGCGGCCCGGCCCAGACCGAGGCCGCGGGAATCAGGATGGCTTGCGACGCCGGCGAGAAAGCCCACCGTGGGCGCGCTCCAGGCGTCGGCCGCGCACGAGAGCACCTCGCCCTGCTCGACCACACCCCACCAGCGGCGCACGCCCTGCTCACCGGGACGCGCATAGGACGCCGGAAAGGCGCGGTCGAGCAGTGCGTCCACCTGCACCAGCTCGTCGGCGGCGAGGACGCGGGCGCGCGCGTCGTCGACGCCTCGTGTCGTGCCCTGCATCCAGCCGAACCTCGCGATCAAACGCAGCGATTCGACCCGCCGGCAGACCGCCGCGATCAGCTCGGGCGAGCCGAGCGGGCGCACCGGGCCGACCTCGGCGAACGCATGCCGCACCAGCGACGCGACGGCGACGTCCGGCCCGCGCACCGCGAGCCGGTGCCGGCGAGAAAGGCCCCTGCTCGCGACCGCAACGGCGTCGCCGAGTCGCCAACCGCGAACGTCGGTTGTGAACTGCTGGGCCGCCCACGTGATCACGGCGTCGCTGCCGGCGCACGCGATCAGTTCCGGCAGGCTCCGCAGCTCGACGACCGGTCCCACACCGCACATGCAACCATCCATCGCGTACGTTCGGAGGGTGCGGATCACCGTCCTTGCCGGTGGAATCGGCGGAGCCCGGTTTCTGCGCGGCGTTCGCGCCGCGTGCGCCACTGACGACATCACCGCGATCGTGAACACCGGCGACGACGTGACGTTGCACGGCCTGCGCATCTGTCCCGATCTCGACAGCGTCATGTACACCCTCGGCGACGGCATCGATCCCGAACGAGGTTGGGGCCGCGCGAACGAGACCTGGCGGATCAAGGACGAACTGGCCGGTTACGGTGCCGAGCCGTCGTGGTTCGGCCTTGGCGACCTCGACATCGCGACGCACCTCGTGCGTACGCAGATGCTCGACGCCGGCTACCCCCTCTCGGACGTGACAGCGGCGCTGTGCAACCGCTGGCGTCCCGGGGTGACGTTGCTGCCGATGACCGACCAGCGCTGCGAGACGCACGTACTGGTCGATCTCGACGGCACCCGCAAGGCGATCCACTTCCAGGAATGGTGGATCAAGCACCGCGCCGCCGTGCCGGCGCAGGCGTTCGTGCAGGTCGGTCTCGACGACGCCAAACCCGCGCCCGGCGTTCTCGATGCGATCGCCGCCGCCGACATCGTGCTCCTGGCTCCGAGCAACCCCGTGGTGAGCATCGGCACGATCCTGGCGGTGCCAGGCATCCGCGACGCCATGACCTCGAGCGCCGCCCGGGTCGTCGGCCTGTCACCGATCGTCGGCGGCCGGCCGGTACGCGGGATGGCTGACGCGTGCCTTCCGGCGATCGGGGTCGAGGTGTCCGCGCAGGGCGTCGGGCAGCACTACGGAGCCCGCCGCGACGGCGGACTGCTCGACGGCTGGCTGGTGCACAGTACCGACGCGGCCGAGATCGACGGCGTGACCGTCCGGGTCGTGCCGCTGCTGATGACCGACGACGACGCCACCGCGCAGATGGTGCGAACGGCACTGGAGTTCCTGGATGTCTGACCCGACCGCCGACGACCATTCGGCCGAGCGCATCGAGATCCTGCCCGTTCGCGGTATCGGCGAACTGCGCCCGGGCGACGATCTCGGCGAAGTCATCGTGCAGCACGCGTCCTTGCGCGACGGCGACGTCCTCGTGGTGACCTCGAAGGCCGTCTCCAAGGTCGAGGGACGGCTCATCTCGGTCGGCACGACCGATCCGTCGCAGCGCGAAAAGGTGCGGCAGGAGGCGATCAGCTCGCAGACCAGCCGCCTGGTCGCACAGCGCGGCGACCTGCGGATCGTGCAGACCCGTCAGGGTCTCGTACTCGCGGCGGCCGGCGTCGACGAATCGAATGTCGCACGCGACGAGATCGCACTGATGCCTGAGGATCCCGACAAGTCGGCGTCGGCGCTGCGCGAGGCGATACAGCAGCGCGCAGGGGTAGATGTGGGCGTCATCATCAGCGATTCGATGGGCCGGCCCTGGCGCGCCGGCATCACCGACGCAGCCATTGGCGTGGCCGGCCTGGGCGCCATCTTCGACGCGCGCGGCAGTGTCGACCCGCACGGCAACGTCCTCACCGTCACGACGGTCGCGATCGCCGACGAGATCGCGGCGGCGGCCGACCTCGTCAAGGGCAAGCTCACCGGCATCCCGGCGGCCATCGTGCGCGGAATGCGTCCACTGCCCGACGACGGTCTCGGCAGCACGACGCTGATCCGCGGCGCGGACGAGGACTTGTTCCGCCTGGGCACCGCCGAGGCGATCGCCGTCGGCCGCGAGGACGCGGGCGGAGCCACCGAGATCGCACCACCACTGCACACCGAAGCCGTCGAGGTGATCACCGCGTTCGAGCCGGATTCCTCGGCACGGCAAGCGTTTCTCGCGTTCCTCGCCGCCAGACCGGATGCGACGTGGCGCTCCTGCATTCCCGGACACCTGACCGCGAGTGCGCTCGTCCTCGACCCGTCGCGACGTTCGGTGCTTCTGACCCTGCACCCGCGCGTCGGCAAATGGCTACCGGTCGGCGGGCACTGCGAGCAGGGCGACCGGTCACTGCTCGATGCCGCGGCGCGCGAGGCGCGTGAGGAGAGCGGGCTCGGCACCCTGTCATTCGACCCGACGCCGCTCAAGCTGGCGGTGTACCCGGTGACCTGCTCGCTCGGTGTGCCGACTCGGCACTTCGACGTGTGCTATTACGCCGTTGCACCCGACGGCGCCGAACCCGTGATCAGCGTCGAGTCACTTGATCTGCGCTGGTTCTCGTGGGACGACCTGCCCGACGGCATCGCCCCGGCTATTCCCGAGCTGATCTCGGCCGCACGAGCGCGGCTGGGCTGATGTCACTCGCTGCAGCTCTGTCCACTGTGGACAGTTGGCCCGTCCCCACTGTCGCGGTGGCAGTCGTCTCTCCCGGCGGAGTGATCGCCACACACGGCCCGGCCAACCACGTGTTCCCCCTTGCCTCCGTCACCAAACCCCTTGTCGCGCTGGCATCCCTGGTTGCCGTCGAGGAAGGTGCGGTCGATCTCACCGACCCCGCCGACGAGCAGCTCGTTCCCGGAGCCACGATCCGGCATCTGCTGGCGCATGCATCCGGACTCGCGCCGGAGCGCCCGTTGCGGTCGTTCGCGCCGGGCGTGCGTCGCGTCTACTCCAACGTCGGCTTCGATCTGCTCGCCTCGCTTGTCGAACGTGGCGTCGAGATGCCTTTCGCCACCTATCTCGAGCAGGCCGTCGTCAAGCCGCTCGGACTGGAAGCGACATCGCTTCCCGGCCCGGCCCACGCGGGCGGACTGTCCACAGTGGACGATCTGGCGCGCGTCGTACATGAATTGCTCGCACCGTCCGGGCTGCTGCATCCGAGCACTCTCGCCGACGTGACCAGCGTGCAATACCCGGGGCTGCGCGGCGTGCTGCCCGGCTTCGGAGCGAAGGATCCGAACGACTGGGGCCTCGGCTTCGAGATCCGCTCGAACAAGCATCCGCACTGGACGGGCACGCGCAACTCGCCGCGGACCTACGGCCACTTCGGGCAGAGCGGCACGATGTTCTGGATCGACCCTGACGCGAACGTCGGCCTGGTTGCGCTGGCCGACCGGGCCTTCGGCGAGTGGGCGGCGCAGGCCTGGCCCGTGCTTTCCGACGCCGTTCTGCAGATTGTCCAGTAGCCTGCGAGATCTTGGGGGTGCAGAACTCGTGAGTTCTTGGGACACCGGACCGTTCGACAATGACGGGGCGATGAACTTCGTCGGCGGCTTGGAGAACATGAGCCCGGAGAAGGCCGCGGCCCGCCTCGGCGAGGGAATGGCCAGTGTGGTCGAAGCGTCCGGCTACATCTCAGCCGCCCGGATGAACGTTGCGATCGCCGGCGCGTGCCTGGTCGGCGCGTTGGCGGGGGCGCGTAGTGCAGTCGGAAGCCCGTTCGTGCGCGACTGGCTGGCCGCCGCTGGGTTCGCCCCGACAGCACAGTTGCAGTCACTGGCCCTGGCCGTCTTCGATCGCGCGTTCGTGCCCAACGACAACGAGTGGTTCGACCTGTGGCATGCCTCCGGGCGGATCACCGAGGTCCAGAGCGGTCTCGTGCCGTTCCAGCAGGCGCTCGCCGCGCAGTGACTGGCTCGCAGCCAGCTCGGCGACGTTCGCCGGCGCGGCCGCGATCACGTCGTCGAGCAGGCCGCGGGTCCTGCGCAGCGTTTCGATCGCCTCAGACAATCGGGCGCGTTCGCTGTGCAACTCGCTGATCAGATAAGGGCAGTTGGGCACCAACCGCTCGCCGCCGTCCTGCACGCACGGCAGCACCCGGGCGATCAGGCTCGTGCTCAGCCCGGCGGTGAGCAGCGCGCGAATGCGGTGCACCGTCTCGACATCTCCGGGGCCGTACTCGCGATACCCGCTGGGCGATCGCTGCGGTCGCAGGAGCCCCTGCTCTTCGTAGTAGCGCAACAGCCGGGCACTAACGCCGCTGCGTCGAGCCAACTCACCGATTCTCACGTCGGTATAAGTCAACTCGGACGCCGGCGCATCCCGGGCTGGGCAAGCGTGCGGCGGATCCCAAACTTCCCATCGAGTGTGACGATCTCTGCTGGATCCGCCATCACTCGCGGCTTCGACAGAGATGATCAACGGTGGTGCCAGCGCGAAGCCCGCACGGGGTCGGACTGTAACGAGCGACGGCTGTCGTACGAGCGCGGCGCCAGGGCCCTGGCAAAGCTAGGGCAGACCGGTCAACCAAGCTTTGCTAGGGCCTGTCCCGTGGATCTTGGCCGTCGCGAGCGGCGGCCAGGGAGGTGCATCGCAAGGCGGAGGAGGAGGGCCATAGCAGCGCTATGGCCGACGACGACAACGCAGCGAGGCGCCTCCCTGGGCGTCGCGCAGCAGGCTGAAGATCCACGGGACAGGCCCTAGTGTCCTGAGTCAGACACTAGATCGTGCGGATGTCGACCGACGAGTGCCGCGGACCGAACCGCGGCTTGGTCACCCCGGACAGCTCGACCAGCCGGACGATCCGCTGCCGCTGGCCCGGCCACGGTTCGAGCAGTCGCAGCATTTCGGCGTCGTCACCACGCGGGCGCCCGGTCAGCGCGTGCACCACGAGGTCGTGAATGTGGAAGTCGCCGACGCTCACCGCGTCGGGATGACCCAACGCCCGTTGCGCCGTCTCGGCCGCTGTCCATTCGCCGATGCCGGGCACCACACGCAGCCGGGCCAGCGCATCCGGCGCGGCCAGTGTGGCGCACTCTTCGAGCCGATCGGCCACCGTTGCGGCCGCCCGGATAGCCCGTTGCCGCGCCAGATCGACGCCGAGCCGATGCCACTCCCACGTCGGCACCGACAAGATCACCGCCGCGTGCGGCGGCACGCGCAGACCCTCCATCGGCCCCGGGGCAGGCGCACCGAATCGGCGCAACAGGCCGCGCCACGCGCGACGCGCCTCGATGCCGGTGACGCGCTGTTCGAGGACGGCGGGCACGAGCGAGTCGAGAATCAACCGGGTACGTGGCAGGCGCACACCCACGTAGCGTCGCCGGGTGCGGTCGAGCAGCGGGTGGACCGAGCAGTCGAGGTTGCTCCAGTCGTCGTCGGCACCGAGTAGCGCCGGGACGCCCTCGCACAGCCACTGCGCGCCCGGACCCCAGGCCGCCGCGCGGACGCCCTCACGCGAGGACCGCAGCGCGAGCGTGCCGGCGCCGTGCGGCGTGGCGGCCGCCCACCAGAACGTGCCGTCGGCGTCGACGTGATGTGCCGGATCGCCGCGCCCGCGGAGCAGGGGCGCGAGCGTGCCGACGACATCGACCGGCCGGCCCGGCCGCCAGATCGACTCCGCGTGCTCCGCTCTCATCGCCACCCTTCTGAACCACCCAAAGCCGGGCACGCCGCTCAGCTAGAGTGCATTGACCTACTGGCCATCGCCGAAGCGGCGCGACGAAACCGGGACCATAGTGCACCTCGCCGACGACTTGCATGCAGTCGTCCCCGCGGGCGGTAGCGGCACCCGGCTGTGGCCGCTGTCTCGCCAGAGCAACCCGAAGTTCCTGCACGAACTGACCGGCACGAGCAGATCCCTGCTGCAGGCGACCGTCGACCGACTGGCCCCGCTGGTCACCGCCGAGCGGGTATACGTCGTAACCGGTGTCGCGCAGGCCGCTGCAGTGGCCCGGCAACTGCCCGAACTGCCGGACGAGAACATCCTCGTCGAACCGACCCCCCGCGACTCGTGCGCCGCCATTGCCCTGGCCAGCGCGGTGATCGCCCGTCGATCGCCCGGCGCGGTGATCGGCTCGTTCGCCGCCGACCATCTGATCAGCGATGCCGCCGCGTTCAGCCAGACTGTGCTCGCGGCCGTCCAGGGCGCGCGCGAAGGCCGCCTGATGACCATAGGGATCACGCCCACCCGTCCCGAGACGGGCTACGGATACCTCGAGTGCAGCGCGCCGGTCACCATCGGCACCGTCCAGAACGTGCTCACGTTCCGCGAGAAACCGTCGCTGGAGGTGGCGGCGGAGTACCTGAAGTCCGGGCGCTACCTGTGGAACGCGGGCATGTTCATCTGGCAGGCGCAGACATTCCTTGACCAGCTCGAGCAGCGGCGCCCCGACGTCGCAGCCCCCGTGCGCGAGATCGCCGACGTGTGGGACACCGAGGGCCATGAGGACGCGCTGGCCCGGCGCTGGCTCTCGGTGCCCCGGGTGGCGGTCGAGTACGCCGTCATGGAGCCGGCCGCCGCCGACGGACTGGTGGGCACGGTGCCGGGCGACTTCGGCTGGAGCGACATCGGCGACTTCGAAACGGTCGCTGCGTTACTGGGACGTGCCGACTCCGGCGCCGTAATCGTCGACGCCGACGCCGGCGACCACCCCGTCGTCAGCATCGACAGCGACGGTCTCATCGTCGTGCCGAGTTCGGGACGCCTGGTGGCCACCCTCGACGTCCACGACCTGATCATCGTCGACACGCCCGACACCGTCCTGGTGTGCCGGCGCGATCGCGCTCAAGACGTCAAGAAACTCACCGAACTGCTCCGCGAGCAGGGGCGCACAAACTTCGTCTGACCAGCTCAGCCGCGACGCTGCGGCGCCGCACCCTCGGCGACGCCGCGCACCCGCCGGGCAATGGCCGAGCGCACGAACAACCCGGCGCGCAGAGTCCAGCGCACCGGCGCCCAGCGCCAACCCGGGTAGTGCCGCGACAGGTAGATCCACGCGCTGCGGTGGTGCTCGGCGGCCATCGCGCCCGGATCACGAGCCGTGGCGTGCCCGCCGGTGTGCACGACAACAGCGCTCGGCACGTAGACGTTCTGCCAGCCGGCCCTGCCGAGGCGCTCGCCGAGGTCGAGATCCTCGAAGTACATGAAGTAGGCAGGGTCGAAGCCACCGACGGCGTCGAACGCGGCGCGGCGCACGACCAGGCACGAGCCCGACAGCCACTGCGCCGGGCCCTCGACCGGCTCGCCACGCTCCCGCCGGTAGGACGCGGTCCACGGGTTGGACGGCCACCACCATCCGCACAGCGCATGCCCGATGCCGCGGCCCAGCGACGGCAACGCACGCGCTGACGGGTAGATGGCGCCGTCGGGCGTGTTGATCAGCGGCCCGAGCGACCCCGCGTGCGGCCACCGCTTGGCCGCGGCGGCGAGTTCGTCGAGCGCGCCCGGTTGCCAGACCACGTCCGGGTTCGCGATCACGACGAGCTCCCCGCTCGTGGTGGCAATACCGACGTTGACCGCCCGCCCGTAACCGACGTTGCCGCCGGTGGCCACGACGCGGACGTCGGGGCGAAGCGCCGCGGCCTCGACCGAGCCGTCGGCCGAGCCGTTGTCGGCCAGCACGACGTCGAGGGGCTGGGTGGTGGCGGCGGCCAGCGAGTCGAGGAACGTGGCGAGCGACTCGCCCGAGGAGTAGGTGACGACGACAACCGGCAGCGCGGTCATGTGGCACTCCCCTGCAATGCCCGCTCGTAGGCCTTGACGTGTGACTGCGCGCAGGCATCCCAAGTGAACTCGCCCGCGCGCGCCATGCCGGCAGCCGCGAGCTCGCCACGCCGACGCGGATCGTCGAGCAGGGCACCCAGCGCAGTAGCGATGGAGGCCGGATCGGGTTCGGTGTAGGCCACGGCGTCGCCGCCGATCTCGGGCAGGGCGAGCCGCCGGGTGGTCAGCACGGCCGCGCCGCACGCCATGCCCTCGAGCACGGGAAGCCCGAATCCCTCGCCGAGGCTCGGATACGCGACGAGTTCGGCACCACCGAGCAGCCCGGCAAGCTGGCCCACCGGCAGGTACCCCGGCCGCAGCAATGTCAGCTCCGGCGGAACCTGCGCCAGAACAGTGTCGAGCTCGCCGTCCCATCCGGCGCCGCCGGCCAGCACGAGGGCCGGCGGGTTGTGCCGCTCGCGCGCGGCCGCCACCCAACCGCGGACCAGCGCGGGCACGTTCTTGCGCGGCTCGAGGGTGCCGAGGAAGGCGACATAGCCCTGATCGTCACGCAGGCCCAGGCGGGCGCGGACCTCACGCACCGAGGCCGTCGAGGGCGGGAAGAAGACCGCTGGATCGACCCCGAGATGCGCGACCTGCAGCCGCGACGCCTCGGCGCCGGCCGCCCGCACCAGCTCGTCCGCGGTCGCCTGCGAGGGCACCACACAGCAGGCCGCGCGCCGCAGCGCCATGCGGGTGGCGGCCCGGAAGAACGGCCCCTTCACGCGGGTGTGCAGGCCGGGCTCGGTGAAGAACGTCGCGTCGTGCAGCGTGACCACGAGCGGCACCCGACTGAGCAACGGGTGCGTGTAGTGCGGGCTGTGCAGCAGTTGCGGCGCGGCGCGGCGCACGACGCCGGGAAAGCCGATCTGCTCCCAGACCAGCCGGGTTGCCGGCCGTTCGGCGCTCTTGGACACCGGCACCGGATCGGCGCCGCTCAACTCGCCGTAGTGGGCGGCATCGCGAGGTTGGCAGGCGACGCGCAACTCGACGCCCGCGCGCACCAGCGCAGGCACCAGGCTGTCGACGTAGCGCCCGACTCCGCGGCGGTCGGGAGGAACAGCCGTCGCGTCAAGGAGCACGCGAAGCAACGGGTGGACTCCAGACCGGGCGAGGGAACTGCGGACGCGCAAGCCTATCCGCCCCGGCGTCGCGGGTCACCAGCCGTGCTGATTGTCAGCCGCGCACGGCCACGCAGCCGAGGCTCACGTTGGTGCCAGCGCCGGCAATGTTGATGCCGTACGTGCAGATCCGGTGCAGCCCCGCCGGGACCGGGACGCTCACCACGAAGCCCACCCTCGCGTCGCGCAGGCCGTAATGACGCGCGACGTCGGTGCGCGGGCGTACTGCGTTGAACGGGTGCGCTGCGCGGTCGACGTAGACGTGCACGCGTCCGGGGCCGCCCAGCCGGCTCGGATCGAACGTCCAGCCGCTGACCTGATAGGACGATCCGGAGTGCACCACCGCCTCAACGTGCCCGAGTGGCGTCGCCGGCGCGGACAGGTAGGTACACAACAGCGTGCTGTGACGCAACGACCCGGCGTCCATCCCGTAGACGCACACCTTGTGCCGGCCGGTCGCGGGGATCGGAACGACGACGGAGAAACCGTGTGCGGCACCGGAGATTCCGAAGGCTCGCTTGACGTCCGGGCGCGGGAGATTCGCGATGAAGGATCGGGCACCGCTGTCGACATACACGTGCACCCGAGTCGACACGGCGGGCCGCGCCGGGTCGAACGTCCAGCCGCCGATCCGGTACGACGACACGGTCGCGACAGAGATCCCGTCGACGTGGCCGGCCGGCAGCAGCACACCGCCGCGCAGGTGGAACAGCGAGTAGGACAGGCCCATTGCCGATGCAAGGCCGGGGCCGGTCGTCGGCACCGCCCGCGCCGCCCCGGAGGAGTCGGTGCCGCGCACGGTTGCCGAGGTGACGGCCCCGCCCCACGGGCCGCCGCCGGAACGTCCGGTGATGTCGATCTCGGTGACTCGTGCCAGGCCGTAGTCGCGGGCGACCGAGGCGACGCTGACGGTCCGGGTCCATTTCAGGTACTGATCGCCCGAAGCGGCGTTGTCGTACGGGTCGGCCTTCGAGACGAGATAGGGCTGCCCGCCGGCCAGCATCGCGCCACCGTCCGATGCCGCGAACTGGGTGAATGCCACGCTGCCGTGGTAAGTGACGATCTTGTTCGCGGTCGCGCTGACGGCTGCGTTCGACCCGGACTCCTCGGAGGACATGCCGCGATAGACCTGGCAATTCGTGGAGTCGCAGATGTCGTAGGCACCGGATCCGTTGTGCTCGAGGGCGTATCTCGCGTACGAGCGCGCCGCGATGGCCTGGGCCTGCACGGCGGCGGCCGCCCAGCTGGAGGACATCTCGTTCGGGATCACCCCGCGGACGTAGTCGTCTAGGGACAGCCGGTTGACCGTGATCAGGCCGGACCCGGAGCGCACGGCGGTGAGGGTGCCGCGGAAGTCTGACGAACCGCCGCCGTGGACCAGGCGAATCGGGCCCGTCGATGAGAAGGTGGCGGTCGCGGGCAGCCCGTTCCTCGTGGTTGCCCAGGTGGACGTGCGCCGTTGCAGGGCCAGGCCGGCTCCGCTCGGCACGAGCCGCCACTGGCTGATGCCGGACGTCGGCAGCGTGCCGACGCCCGCGACGCTGAGGCCGGGTGCCGCAACCACGGTCGTCGCGCCGCTGGCGTCGGTGATCCACACCCGGATGCTCGACGACGATGATGTCGAGAGGGTGGTTCCCGGGTAGTAGAAGGCGATGATTTGCGAGGCTTTGAGGCCGGCCATCGCGGCGCCACGCGCCCCGTACTGGCTCAAGCCGTGACCGTGGCCGTTGCCGCCACCGTCCACGGTCCAGGCGCCCGAGGCAGGGGCCGGATTGACTTCGGCGGTGAATGCGCCTGCCGGGGCGGCGCCGAACGTGCCGGCAGCGAGCGCAGCACCTGCGACGGTGCTGAGGACAGTGACGAGGACGGTGCGCGTTTGGGGTCGCTTCATTGCTCTCTTCCTTGGACGACCCCGAGCCACCTCTCATCCTTCGGTGGCGTCGATTGCACAGCTACGGACGAAAGACCCGCCTGGACCGGCGTAGGGCCCTAGCCGCTAACCCGGTGACGTGGGCGTGTGGCCTTCAGCGTCGAGACCCTCGGACGTGCGGCGTGCCGCGAACAGCCGCCTGCCATCGATCCGCGGTGCGGGCGGCGCGGCATGGCCCGGCGCGCGCCGCTGCCGGCCGATCGAGCTGAGGGCGGCGAGCAGCAGGTCGACGACGATCAGCACGACGCGAGACACCAGTGCCGCGGCAAGCGCGTTGGTGGCGCCAAGGCTCGGCGTGAGCGTCGCGACGAGGACGGCGTCGCGAATCCCGGCACCGGCCGGCGCCGGGACGAAGATCACCCCGGCCGACACGGCCAGCGCCTCGCCGCCGATGGCGGCCAGCAGTGCCGGCCAGCCGTGCGCCCCCAGGCCGCTCGTGAGCGCGCGCAGGTGCAGGCCGAGGGCAATCCAGCTCACCAACCCCCAGGCGATACCGCGCACGCTGTACCGAAATGGCAGCCGCGCCCCCACCGGCGCGCGTCCGAGCAACCGCAACGCCCAGTCGATGAAAGCCGGAATGGCACGCGGATGCAGCAGCGCGACCAGAACCGGGATCAGCAGGAACGTCCACCAGAATCGGTGCAGAGCCGCCGTGCTGGACAGCGGAAGGCAGATGCCGGCAAGCCCGAGCCCGACCGCGAGGCTCAGCACGAACGTGAGCATGTTCGCCGCCAGCATGCTGCGGCGGCTAAGGCCCGCGCGAGCGCCGTACTCCATCTGGGCGATCACCGGCCACACCGCGCCGGGAAGGTACTTGCCGAGTTGGCTGACGAAGAACAGCCGCGCCGACGAGCGCGTCTGAGACCGCGCGCCAAGTCCCAGCAGCATCTCGCGCCAGATGCGGTACGGCGCATATGTGCCGATCATGCCGAAGATCAACGAGAGGGCGAGATCCGTCGGCCCGATACTGCTGATGGCTTCGTGCACGCCGCCCCACCGGCGCGCGACCGCGAGGAGAGCCACGGCAACGGCCACAGCCCCGACGGCCATTGGCAGCACCGTGCGAAGGAGCACGCGCTTCACGCGCGCTAGATCTCTTCCAGGCTCGCGGCGCTTCGTGGTTGCCGGCCGGACCCGATGTCGTCGAGCAACGCGAGATAGCGTGCGCCGATCGAGCTCACCGAGTAGCGCTCGCTCCGCTTGACCGCCATGGCGCCGAGGCGGCGCCGATGGCCCGCGTCCGCCAGCAATTCACGGAGGGTGGCTGCCAGCGCGTGCGAGTCGCCCGGCGCGACGAGCAGGCCGCTCTCGCCGTCGCGGATCGCGTCGCGCAGTCCAGGCAGGTCCGACGCGACAACCGAGCAGCCGGCCGCCATCGCCTCGAGCAGTGCAACCGGCAGGCCGTCCTGATCCCCGGATGCCGCCGGCACCGAGGGGAACACCACGACGTCGGCCGCGCCGTATTCGCGAGCAAGCTCCGTGCGCTGCAACGCGCCGACGAACTTGACCGGGAGGCCCGCGGCCCTCTCGGTGAGCTTGGCGCGCAGCGGGCCGTCACCGACCACCCTCAGCTCGATCCCGCTGCTGTCGAGTTCGCGAAGCGCCTCGAGCAGGACGGCAAGGCCCTTCTTCTCGACCAGGCGTCCGACGAACAGCAGCCGCCCGGGCACGCACGACTCCTGACTGGCCGTGGCGCGGATGCCGGTGGTGTCGGCGCCCATCGGCAGCACATAGGTGCGCTCGGGGTCCGCGCCGAGCTCGATCAGGCGCTGGCGCATCTCCTCGTTCATGGTGGTGATCGCGGCCGCACGGCGAATGACGGCGCGGATGACCCACTGGCTGAACGGATCGCGCAGGCCGTACAGGTCGCCGCCCAACGTGGTGACCAGCATCGGTACGCGGCCGCCGCCCAGCATCGCGGCCAGGCCCTGCGGGATGATCCAGTGCACGTGCAGTACATCCGGGCGCAATCGCTTGACGTGCCGTCGTACCGCCATGATCTCGGCGAGCAGGAAGGGCGGAACCTGCAGCCACCGGCTGCGTCGTGCCCGCAGATTCTCAAGAATCGCGCCGTCGGCAAGGTCTTCCCACCGGCGCGGGAAGTAGCGGAACCGGCGCACATCGACATCGCCCTGATCGCGCATCGCGCCGCTGGGCACGGCCGGAACGAGCACGGTGGTGTCGAACTCGGCCGTCTCGTATGCTGCCAAGTCTCGGACGAACGCGGGAGTTGAGTCAGCCGCCGACACTGGAAAGGTCGACGCGAGCACCAACAATCGACGACGTTTACTCATCTCGATGCCCGGAGGTTATGCACCAGTGCCCACGAGCAAGGACGCTGCCATCGTCGGCGCAGCTGGCTTTCTGGGCTCAGCCCTTGCCACCCGGTTCCGATCGCTCGGCGTGCACACTGCGTGTTTCACGCGATCAAATCCCTTCGTCGATAGTGCAGGCAGGCTCGACGCGGAGCTGACGGCAGCGGACACGGTGTTCTGGCTGGCGAGCAGCGTGCGACCGGCCACCGCCGACAGCCATGCCGACCGAGTCGCAGCCGACCGCCGTGCACTCGAGACCCTACTCGATGGCCTCGAGCACAGCGGGAGCGAGCCACTTGTCGTCATGGTCAGCTCCGGCGGAACCGTCTATGACCCGCAGCCGACCCCTCCGCACCATGAAGAATCGCCCATCCGTCCAGTGAACGCCTACGGCGAGGCCATGTACGAGCTCGAGCAGCTCGTCCGTTCGGCCGCACCGCGAAGCACCGTGCTGCGCGTATCGAACGCATACGGCCCGGGCCAACCGGCCCGTCGCGGCCAGGGAGTTATCGCGCACTGGCTGTCGAGCATCGCCGCCGACGGCCCGGTGCGCATCATCGGGCCCGATTCCGCCGCCCGCGACTACGTGTACGTCGACGACGTCATCGAGGCCCTGGTACGTAGCCACCAGGCCGATGAGGCTCCGCGCCTGCTCAACATCGGCTCGGGACAACCCACGAGCTTGGCCGATCTCCTCGACGCCGTGCGGGCGGTCGTCGCTCCGCGCGAGGTGACGGTCATCCGCGAGCCGGCCCGGGGCTTCGACGCACCCAGCACCTGGCTGGACGTCAGCCGTGCAGCGAAGGACCTGCCGTGGTTCCCACGCACGTCTCTTCGCGACGGGTTGGCCGCAACGTGGCACAGTGTCGTCTCGCTCGCTTCGCCGGTCAGGTAACGTCGCGCGCTGCTGGGCACGATCACCACGACGAGGAAGACGACCTTCTTACATGAGCGCTGAAGGCCGCAGTCGTCATCGGCAGGGCACGGTGCGCATGGTTCGGGGCGTGCCGTATTCGAATCGCGCCACCACGCTGTCCCTGCTGCCGGGGGCCGCAGTCGGGCGCTGGCTCGCGAGCCGCACCGACGACCTGGGCGGGGTCCTGCTTGATCTCGGCGCCGGCAACCAGCCGTTTCGGCCCTGGTACGGCGAGCGCGTGCAACGCGTCGTCGCGATCGACGCCGCGCCCGCCCCCGGCATCGACGCGCTCTCCTTCGCTGCGCCGCTTCCCTTTCAGGACAAGTCTTTCGACGTCGTGCTGTGCACCCAGGTCCTCGAGCACGTCGATGACGCCGAGGCGGCAGTCAGCGAGATCGCGCGCGTGCTCAAGCCCGGCGGGCGCCTGCTGATCACAGTGCCCTTCCTGTATCCGACGCACGAGGCGCCCTACGACTTCTGGCGCACCACGCACTACGGCCTGCGCTCCGTGCTGCAACGGCACGGCCTGCAGGTCGACGAGATCGCCGCGCAAGGCGGCCCGGTGCTCCTCGTCGTCCACTTCGCCGTGCTGGCGGTCGTCGGCGCCATCCGCGCCTTGGCCGGGGCGCTTGGCAAATTCCGGTGGCTCGTCGACAACAAGGCGGTCTCGGCGCTGATCGCGGCCCCGCAGGAGCTGTGCCGCAACCTGGTTTCGACCGACGTCGGCCCGCTGTCTCGAGCCGTCAGCCTGGGGTACATGGCGTGCGCGACGAAGCAGGCCTAGCGGGCGTGCGTGCGGCGTTGCGCCGGCAAGCAGGGCCTGCTGATCAGGCGCGATGCCCTGGTCTAGCGGCCCTTGGCGGTCAGATCCAGATACTTCAGGCCCGGGGCCGTCTCGCGCGAAGCCGGCGACATGTGTTGCTTGGACGCCAGCCAGATGAATGTGGGCACGATCGGTATCGCGCCGTTGAGCAGCACGGGGGGCAATTTCGGCACAAGGCCCTTGACCTGGTCGCCGCTGCCGAACATTCCCGGCCGGGCCATAACCGGAATCGTGTAGTCCAGTACGTGGAATCCACGCAGCATCGTCTTGAGCCCCGCCCGGGTGCGGAAGTTCTCGTAGTACTCCTCGCTTCGACCGCTGCGGCGCACGTAGGCGTCGGCGGCGCGCTGCGGCAGCCACGACAGGAAAGGCAGGCGGTAGTGCGGCTCGATGATCTGGTACTTGTTGCCGAGCCCGAGGTAGGCCACACCGTTGGGCTTCAACAGCCGGTGGATCTCGGTGACCACCGCATCCGGATTGACGACGTGCTCGTAGATGTGGTTGAACACGATGATGTCGAGGCTGTTGTCGGGCAACGGCATGTCATCGCCGGACGCGCAGATGAATTCGACTCGGCCGCCGAAGTTCTCGCGTGCGCGCTCGAGCCCGGGAACATCAATGTCGGCACCCGTGGTCTTCGCACCGTCGGCGGCAAGCTCGTCAGCAATGAATCCGGTCGAGCAGCCGATATCCAGCGCCGCGAGCCCGTGCAGGTCGTCGCGACCGAGGAAATGATGCAGGACGCTGCGGATCTTCCTGGCCTTCGTTCGGCGACCCGCTTCGTCGAGCATCTTGCCCTGCAGTTCGGAGTACGCCAATTGGGGCTTACGCTCTGGCTGCATGGCCTGCAGCGTAGCTTGCGGTTGCCGGGTGCTCACCGTGAGCCTGAAACAGGACCACGAACCTCGCGCCTCGATAGCGTCGCCTCGGCGCGATGCTGCTTCGGCTAGAGTGCGTTGTCGTGCAGAATCCCCCGGAAACGGCTGCCGCTCCGGCTGCCGGCGGCAAGCGGCGCCGCTCCGGAGCAGCGCTGGCTCTTCGCGCTGTGGGGCTGCTCATCGCGCTCGCCGCGGTGACATTCTGCGTCAAAACCCTGGCCGATCAGTGGTCGACGATCGGGCCCTCCATCGCGCACGCATCGATCGGCTGGATCGTGCTCGCCTTCATCTGCGGCGCCCTGTCGATGACCGGGCTCGGCGTGCTGTGGTGGCGTTGCCTGGCCCTGTTCGGTGAGCGGCGCAGCGCCGGCACCGCGGTCGCATGGTATTTCGGCGGCGAACTCGGCAAGTACCTACCGGGGGGCATCTGGCCGGTCGTGGGTCGCGGCGAACTCGCCTACCGCGGCGGCGTCAGCCGCTCCGTCGGCTACACGACGACACTCATCTCCTACGGGTCGATGTGTATCGCAGCCTCCCTCGTCTGCGGAGTACTCGCTCCCGTCGCCGCGGCTGACGGCGGGCGCATCGGGTGGGGCTGGGCGCTGATCGCACTCGTCCCGCTCGGCCTGATCGCCGTACATCCGGCCGTGTTCGGGCGCGTGCTCGCCTTCGGCCGCCGGCTCACGCACGGACGACTGAGTCTCGAACCGCAGCCATGGCCGGCCATGCTCCGGCTGATCGGCTGGTCGATTCCGACCTGGGTGCTACTCGGTGCGTCCTCGGTCGCCGTCACCCACGCACTCGACTATCACGGCCAGGCGGTACGCATCGCGTTCGCCGCGGTCGCCGCATGGATCATCGGCTTTCTCGCTGTTCCGGTTCCCGCGGGCGCCGGCCTGCGTGAGGTCATCTTCATCGCGCTGAGCGGCCTGCCGGCCGCCGAGGCAACCGCTGTCGCCGCAACGGCGCGGGTGCTGCTCATCGTCGTCGACGGGCTAGGCGGCGTCCTGGGTCTGTGGCGCGCTCAGCTCGACACAAAGTCAGCAAAGCCGGCCAAGGAAGACCGCCATCAACACGACATACGGCTGGCTGTCTCGACGCCCCCCCTGGCGGCGCCCAATCCAGGAGGAATCCATGGACGCAGGTGATCTGTTCTATCGGGCCAAGGTTGCGTACGCGACCGCGGCCAGAAAGGCGGGGCGAGCGCTACGGAGGGTCGGCGTACTTTCGGCGCAAGCCCCGGGGCGCGACCACCGGCTGCGGCACTGGATCCACAGCCTCACCCGGGTACACGACTCCCTGGCCATGGCTGAGCTCGACGTGCCGTGGTGGACATACCGGGCCATCGACGTCGTCGAGGCGTGGCTGGCCGCCCACCCACGCCCGATCCGCGTCTTCGAGTACGGTTCGGGCTCGAGCACGCTGTGGCTGGCCCGCCGCGTCGACGAGTTGCATTCCGTCGAGCACCACGCAGGCTTCGCCGAGGTCATTCGGCCGGCCCTCGAGCAGTACGCCAATATCGACTTCCACGTCGTCGAGCCAATGAAGTCGGCCAGGCCGGCGGTGCCGTCTGCCAAAGAGGGCCACGCGGGACTCGACTTCGCCGACTACGTCGCCACGATCGACAAGGTGGGCGGCTCGTTCGACCTGATCGTCATCGACGGGCGGGCCCGTGAGGCCTGCCTGGTCGCGGCGATTCCGCGGCTGGCTGCGGGCGGCATCATCGTCTACGACAACAGCCGACGGGCCCGTTACCGCCGGGCGATCGCGGCCGCCGATGTCACCGAGCGCCGACTGCGCGGCCTGACCCCCACCCTGCCGTACCCGGATCAGACATCGGTGCTGACGCTCGATTGATCACCTCGTCCTGCTTAGTCCTGACTCGCCGGCAACCCACCCGGCGGCCACGCTGCGCAGGCCGACCCGCTCCAATAGGTAAGCTGTGGCGTCGTGTGCCTGCCGGCGCACGAGCCAAATAGCCTCGTTGCTGTGTCAGACACGCAGCTGTTCGGACACAAGCCAGACACAAAGGTGATCCGTTGCGATTGGTTGTACAGGTCCCCTGCTTGAACGAGGAGGAGACCCTCCCGCTGGTGCTCTCGACGATTCCCAAGCAGATCCCCGGGATCGACGAGATCATTGTCATGATCGTCGATGACGGCTCGACCGATCGCACAGTCGAGGTCGCGAAGGCCCACGGTGTCACGCATTTTGTCCGGCACGCGCGCAATCGCGGGCTCGGCCGCTCGTTCCACGACGGCGTGCAGCGTGCTCTGGAACTCGGCGCAGACATCGTCGTCAATACCGATGGCGACAACCAGTACCCGCAGGATCGGATCACCGACCTGGTCCAGCCGATCATCTCCGGTGACGCCGACATCGTGATCGCCGACCGGCAGGTCCACCTCGTCCAGCACTTCTCGCCGATAAAGGTGCGGCTGCAGAAGTTCGGCAGCTGGATCGTAAACAAGGCGGCCGGCACCAGCCTGCCCGACGCCGCAAGCGGCTTCCGTGCGTACTCGCGCGAAAGCCTCATGCTGCTGAACACGATCACCCGGTTCAGCTACTGCATGGAAACGATCATCCAGGCCGGCAACAAGAAGCTGAAGATCACCAGCATTCCCGTCGTCACGAATGCGAAGACGCGAGAATCGCGCCTGTTCAAGTCGATGCATCAGCACGTGCTGAATTCGGCCGGCGCGATCATTCGCGGTTACATCATGTACAAGCCGTACGTGATCTTCACGTTCCTGGCCGCGGTGTTCGGAGCCATCGGCATCATTCCCTTTGCGCGCTGGGCATTCTTTCAAATCGCCGACAAGCACCCTGGCGGCCACCTTCAGTCGTTGCTGTTCGGGGCCGTGCTATTGATCGTCGCATTCCTCAGCGTCATCATCGGCATCATCTCCGACCTCATACGCACCAATCGCATGCTCATCGAAGACACCCTCGAGCACACGAAGAAGATGCGGTTCGGCGCCGGCGAGTTCCTCGCGCCGCCTGAGGAGCTGTCGGCCTTGACGAAGCTTCCCGCCACCGCGCTGCGCGGCGAGGGTAACTGACGCTTCGGCGGCGGTTGATCAGCGACAGCAGGGCAACCGCGGCCCGCGGGCTCAGCCGGCGACGGTGACCGGCAGCGAATGCGCCGCCGAGGGCGAGGCAGGTGCCGCCGGTGGGCCGGGTTCATCGACCTGGAAGCGGGCCGCCTCCCACACCAGCGCCACGAACGAGGCCACTACAAGTAGGACGAGCACCGCCATCGCCGGGGTATTCAGCGCCGACCAGACCACCATGGTGTGCCAGGCATCGGCGAACAGGCCGAGTGTCACCGGCCGGCCCCGCGGCAGCCAGTACGTCCAGACCAGCGCAATGCCCATCATCAACTGGGTGATGCCGACCGCGATGGTGGTGAGCAGGACCGACCGGCGTCCGGCGAGCACCCAGAGGCCCACCGCCAGCAGGATCAGCACCCCGATCAGGCCCGGATTCAGGTATCGGCCCTGCTGCCCAGGCGCGACGAGCGTGGTGCGCCAGACGCCCCAGGAACCCTGGAACACGATGAAGAAGATCATCAGAGGCACCGCAACCAGGAACAGCACGTCGAGTCTGTGCAGCTCGAGTGCACCCGATCCACGACCCGGAAGCTTGACGAACGCGCGCAGGATGCCGATGAGCAGGACGATCGCAGCGATCGCGGTGAGGGTCAAACTGGCCGCGCCGATGTCGTCGGGTATGGGTCGCTGGGTGGTGTCGAGCCAGTAGGTGATGATCATGTTCTGGACGAGCTTGATCGTGAAGTGCACGCCGCTGTCGGCAAGCGTCGTGAGGACGCGCTTGTGGCTGCTCGCGTGCTGGTCGGTGATCGAGCCGTTGACCTGCACGACGCCGTAGGCGATCTTGTTGTGGACCCACCACCAGCCGCCGAGCACCGCGGAGCCGACGAGCGCAATCGCGGCGGGCACGACGCTTCGCCGAAACGCGAACCGACGCTGCTCGGTCTCGGCCGACCTCGTCCGGCGCCAGGCCATCAGGTAGGCAAGTAAGGCCCACGGCATGAACACGAGCGCAGTGCCCTTGGTCAGCAGCGCAACCGTCAGCGTCAAGCCGACGAAGATGCCGGTGCGCCGGCTCGTGTCGCCCCTGACGACATGGGCCAGTAACACCGCGAGCAGAGCACCTTCGAACACCAGCAGGTTGTCGTTGTTGATCGACGAGCCGACGTGCTGCACGTGCGGGATGAGCACCGCCCCTACCGCGGCCGTGGCGCCGACGGTGCGGTTGCCGGTGAACCGCCGCGCGGCGGCCCAGGCGAGCAACGGCAGCGGCAGGATGAAGACGAGATTGACCAGCTTGAGATAGGCGAGGACCACGTTGTACGGATGGTTGCGCCAGTTCGGGAACACCTTCAGCGCAGCGGCCATGACGCCGTAGTAGACCGGCGGGTGCTCGACCATCCAGTTGATGTGCACCGTGGGTTTGTCGCCGCCGGCATCGTTCCAGGACGGCCACGCCGCCGGAGCGTCCTGCGCGCGGAGCGGTTCGCACCGGCAACCCGCGGCCATCACGACGCTGGCCTTGTCGCCGAAGGTCGAGTGCAGTTTGGCGGGTGCGGGCCACGGCACCGCGGTGCCCCGCGCCACGGCGGCGATCATGTCGACGTGCGCCAGTTCGTCGGGCGAGCGGTTGGGCGGCCAGGCGAAGATCGACAGCACCATGATCGCCGCATTCAGCAGAACCGCTAAGCCGACGATCCGGGGAGCGCCCCGCCAGATCGCACTGAAGCCGAACCTCGAGGTAGGCGGCCGCTGTGCCGGATCGACGATCGACCGCTCGCCCCACTCTCGGGTCTCGGCGGTCTTGTCGGCAGGCGCGACGTCGTTCATGTGCGCCACGCGACCTCCTGAATCTATGCGGCGGATGCTCTCAAGCCGGGCGCGACGACCTCGGCAGTGTACTTCGTGTCCCGATGCTCATCCGTGCGACGGTTCAGGCGTCGCGTCGCCACGCGTGCCGGCGCGCGAGAGGGCAAGCGGCGGGACGGGATTGCGGATCGCGGTAACCAACAGGAAGGCGAGCGCGCCGGCCGTGACGATACCGCCGAGCACGAGGATTGCCTCGGTGATCGGCTGGCGCCACGGCGCCCACCCGAGCACGTAATGCAACCCGTCCATGATCCGGCGCCAGCGCCCCGGCTCGTTGGGCGACATCTCGATGTCGAGCACGACCGCGGCCGCGGCCAGCTGGAACAGCACGGCGAACAGCGCCACCGCGAGTGGCAGCCACCGCGACAGCCGCCCGGCCAGGCGTCGCAGGCCGAGCGCGGCGAGGGTCGTCATGCCGGCAATGAGCGGGAAGAGGTATCGCGCCTGCAGGCCGGGTAGCTTCTGTGTCGTCAGGTACCAATGCCGCATTCCCAGGTACAGGACGGCCAGCGTGACGACGATGGGCAGGATGAATGCCGCGGCGGCCCACCGGGGAGCCGGGCTGCGGCGAAGCCCGATGACCACACCGACCCCGACCAGGGCCAGGAAGACCAACTCGATCAGCACCGGGATCGCCGGCGGCATCGCGGGTATGTCAAGCAGGCCGAGCGAACCCCAGACCCGCTTGCTGAACAGCCGGACGAAATGCTCGATAAACGTCAGGTCGGTGCCGCCGGGGCGATCCGGGCCGAACTGGTGCTGGCTGTAGATGGGGCCGAGACCGTTCGGCTGCACCGCCCCGTAGGCGATCAGGTTGTGCACCCACCACCAGCCGCCCACCGCTGCACCGACCGCGCCGCACAGCAGCGCAGGGCGAAAGGCGCTGCGGATGCGTTCACGCAGCGAACCCGAGGCGCCGACCAAGTAGGCAGCCACGATGACCGGCGGCAAGGCCAGCGCCAGGCCCTTGGTCAACAAACCCCCGGCCCACGCGAGGCCCGTCCACACCGCCATGGACCGCGACAGGTCACCGGTGGCGACGCGGGCGAGCAGGTAGAGCAACACGCTGCCCATGAGCACGGCCATCGAGTCGTTCGTGACCGAGGCGCCAGTGCGGATGAATCCCGGAATGGTCAACGGAATCAGCGCTGCGACGATGCCGACGATGTTGTCGCCGGTGAGCCGGCGAGCGGTCAGGAAGATCAGAATCGGCACCGGTACCAGCAAGAGCAGCGAGATCATGCGCAGCCAGAAGACCTGCACGTCGAAATGCTGGTGGGTGAAGCCGGGTATCAGGAAACTCAGCCCGGCGGCGAATCCGTAGTAGAGCGAAGGGTGCTGCACCATCTGGTTCGGCTGTCGATCCGTGGCCGGGAAGGTGCCCAGTTGGTCGAAGGAGGGCCGCTGGTCGCGCGGCTTGACCGGCCGCCGGCCGACGTGGGTCTGGAACTGCGTGTTGGGCACGAGCCCCGTCGCCAGGATGACCCCGCCCTGGTAAGAACGCTCGCCCGGCGCGTACATCCAGTGCCCGTGCCGATGGGCAAGGATGTAGTCGACATGCGCGGCCTCGTCCGGATTCTGGAAGGTCGGGTAGAGCACCGTGGCACCGAACATGAAAACAACCTGTATGAGCACCACGGCCCACACTGCCAATGGCAGGCGGCGCGTTCGACGGGCCGCCGCAGGGGCATCCTGCCCGCTCTCGTCGGCGTGCAGCACGTCTGACGCCGTCACGGCAGGGCTACTCACAACTCAGGCACTCTATAGGACGGTCGGCTTCGCACCGTACACGCCGCTCCTGTCGTAACTGGATGGCTACCTCCTGCGGCCCGTCCGCGCCGAAAGTCGCTGATCGGCGCGTTGCAGCAGCTTTCGCAGCATCGGGCGGGCCCGCTGGGGCACGACCGGCCGCGCGAGATTCGCCAGCCGTTGCGCTCCACTCGGCAGCAGGGGTTGCGCCGGCGGGTCGCCGGCAAGCGCCGGTTTGGCGATGACGAAGACCTCGTTGAATTCGGCGTCTAGGCCGAGCGAGCGATCCCGGGTGTGAACGCTCTGCACGCTGCCACCGGACCAGTCGCTCAACAGCAGTTCGAAGTCGACCCCGTAGTCGTAGGTGACCAGGGCGCGGTTATCGCCGATGGGGTTGCCGTGGTACTGCTCTTCGAGGATGTGCTCGACGCTGCCGTCGGCGCCGATGCGCGCCCGCTGGATCGTCTTCTCCAGCAGCTTGTGCTTCGGTGTGGTGAACACGTGCCTGCCGCCCGGTTTGAGCACGCGGTTGATCTCGGCGATCGCGGCGTCGGGATGGAACACGTGCTCGAGCACGTCCTGGGTGATGAAGATGTCGACGGATCCGTCGGGCAGCGTGAGCGCCTCGAGATCCTCGCTGCGGATCCCGTCGTGGTACTCGCCGCGCGGTACGTCCGGGAAGTACTGCGAGGCGGTGTAGTCGGCCACGAAACGCTTGATGTAGTCGTTGGACGGCGAACTCTCGTGCACGACGAGTTGCTCCCAGCCCGGGACCTGGGTGTCGAGGTAGGCCTGGATGTGGCGCTGGCGCGGAATGGACCCGCAGTTGCTGCAGACGTAGAAGTCGCGCAACCATTCATCGCGCGCCACGAACGTGGTGGCGCTACGGCAGCAATGGCAATAGCCCGGGTTGCTGAAGACAACGTTGACGTCGCTCATGGCGGCTAACCCACCGACCGCCGACGCCAGGCCGGACTCATGAGGCGTCCACGCTTGACCGGGCGCTCTGGTGCTGCGTCATGAACTCTCCATCCTGGGTGCTGCGAACGCGCGCGAACCTACCGCACGCGGGCCACTAGGCCACCACTTGGCCGGTATCGGTACCCAGCGCGCGGGCGAGCGCGCCGAGTTCCGTCGCCAGGGGCGAGGACGCATCCCGGGCAAACCTGCGTATGCGCACGAAACTTCGCGGATAGCGCGCCAGAATCCTCGCCTCGTGGCGGCGTCGCAGCCGGTCACGGGCAGCGCTCGCGCCGAAGCTCGCGCCCTCGTCGTGCCATACGAAACTGTGCAGGGCCACGACGTGCCGCCAGCCGGCCTGGCTGGCCCGCAGGCTCCAGTCGACCTCCTCGCCGTAGCCGGGTGAGAAGGCGAGGTCGAAGCCGCCCACCTCGGCCAGTGCGTGCCGGGCGAAATAGGTGCAGTGCGCGACCGCCACCGGTATCTCGACGGCGACGGCGGTGGATCGCCGCGCCTGCTCGATGCGCTGCCGCACGACCTGCGGAGCCGCATCGCGCAGCGCGCCCAGGGCCGGCACGCTCAGGATGCCGCCGTGATCGGCGACGGTGCTCGCCGTGGCGGTGTCGGGCTTCTCCCCCAGCGCCTCACGCAGTGCCACCAGCCACCCCGGCAGGACGCAGACGTCGCTGTTCACGACCACGACGTCCGAGCCCGGGCAACGGGCGAATCCGTCGTTCACCGTTGCCACGAAGCCGACGTTGCGGTCGTGGCGCACGAGCGTGAACTGCCGGCCCGAGGGCATCGCCTCGCGCACCGCGCCCTCGTCGACCGGTTCGGGCCCGCAGTCGTCGATGACGAGTACGGGCACGCTCACGTAGGTGTGGTCGTCGATCGCGCGCAGGCACTTCGCGAGCAGCTCGAGCCGGCCGTACACCGGGACGACGATGACCGGGACAGTCGACGGCACTACCGGCTCACCCGTGGACGATGTCGCGCACCGCAAGCAGGTAGGTGTACCCGTGCCGGTGCGTCGGCTCGAGAACCGCCGACTCTGCCCACTCGTTCCAGGCATTGATGAACACGATGCGGTGCTCGGGCTCGCGGTGCGACACAGCGGATGCGGCCGAGGCCAGCCACCGGCGGAACGTGTACGGATTCGAGCCGAACCACACGTCGGAGTTCCACTGCCGGCGGGCCGTGTTGTCGAAGGTGACCATCACGCCGGGGAAGTCGGTGTCGGCCATGACGCCGTAGCGCGTCTCGGCGTCGCGCACCATCGACTCGTAGCTGAGCAGGTTGCCGCGAAAGCGCTTGTCGACGCCGAGGCCGGCGTGCGGCAGCCAGTCCCACTTGAGGTTGTGCGGCGGGAACCCGAGTGTGCCGTCGAGGCCGGCCTCCTTGGCGCTGCCGGCCAGGCCGTCGAACTCGCGGGCGACATCGACGCTCAGCAGCAGCAGTTCGCCGATACCGGCCTCGCGGGCGCGCTCGCGCCACTGCTCGACCACCGATTCGTAGTCCGGAATCTGGCCGATCCGATAGACCGCGAGCACCGGCTTGCCCGCGACTCGCAGGTAACGCTCGTCGGTCAGGAACGGCAGGACGTCGTCGATGAACGTCGTGGCCGGCACGTGTTCGTAGTCCTGGCCCATCAGGACGTCGGACGTGCGGCCGTCCCACCGGCGGGTCCAGTTCTCGTTGGCCCACATGATGCAGAACGGCTTCTGCACGTCGCTGCGCAGCAGCGCCTCGATCGGCTCGGACAGCAGCCTCTTGCCGGCGAACCAGTAGTAGTAGTACATGAATCCCTCGACGCCGTGGGCCGAGGCCAGATCCATCTGCGCCTGGCGAACCGCGTCCAGACGAAGGTCGTAGAAGCCCAGATCCGCGGGCAGGTTCGGCTGGTTGTGTCCCTCGTAGACGGGACGGGCCGCCGTCACGTTCGTCCACTCGGTGAATCCGCGGCCCCACCACATGTCGTTCTCGGGGGTCGGATGGAACTGGGGCAGGTAGAAGGGCACGATTCGCACCCGCCGCGCGCGGGCGGCGCCGTGCTCGTAGCGCCGCCAGGACTCCGGGCCGGGCTGGGGCATCGAGTCGCGAGTGACCATCGCGAACCCGGCTTCTTCGCTGAGGATGCCGATCGAGCGCTCGAGGGCGTGCGCCGTCGTCGCGTCGATCTGGCCGGCCTCCTTGTCGAAGTCCTCGGCGGTCAGCCCCAACGAGCGCAGGCCCTGCAGCACGAAGCCGCGAATCCAGTAGAAGGACCCGGCCGGGAAGCGCAGCGAGTCGGGGACGACGTCGAGTTCGAGGCGGCGCAGCAGCTCGCGGGTCAGGTGAAGGTCGCCGCCCCAGTACTCGGGTCCGAGCAGGTTGCCCGGAGCCGTCACGACGCCGAGGTCGGGGTTCTCGGCGAAGGCGCCGAGTACCGCCGCGACGTTCTCGCGGCCGCCGAGCAGGGCGGCGAGCAGGCCCGAGCGCCACTCCTCGCCGCTGCCGGACAGCTCGTGCTGCTCACGCCATTCGCTGCGTTTCGTGTGCAACTTGAGCACGAGCTCGTACGGATTGAGCAACCCGGCGTTGATGACCTGCACCATCGGCCAGATGTCGCGACCATGGTTCTCGACGTCGATGACGACGCAGTTGCGCATGTGCGGCAGCCGCGAGGCGTCGACGTGGATGGGGTGCTCGCTCGCGTTCGTGACGATCAGATCGAAACGCACCGGCAGCGCTTCGAGCTCGGTGAGCAGTTCGGTGATGAGCTCGGCGTAGTAGACGTGGACGAGCACGCCGACGCGACTGGGCTTGTCGAACTTCAGGTCGGCGCGCACGCGCCACGCGTCGGGGAATTCAGCGGTCTTTCGGCCCGAGCGGCGGGCGAGCCAGCGCTCGAAGTCGACCGGTACGCGCGGTCCGCGGCGGCGCCACTGCTGCTGCGCGGCACGTACCTGCGACACCGCAACTGCACGGCCTCGGGAGATCCGGCGCGCCACGGCGGCGCGCGTGACTCGCCTCATCGGCTCGTCCTTGCATTCGGGCAGGTGCTCACTGCTTCACAGCCAATCATCGATCTCGACCCCGAACCGGGCCTTCACCTCCCGGGCGACCCAGTCAGCGCGCGGCGCCACCGAGGGATTGGTGATGATCTCGCGCTTGACGAACGGGAACCCGTACTCGATCAACTTCCACCAGGCGCGGATGACCGGGTTCTCACCGGCGGAAACCACGTCGTCAGCGCGAAACGCCGAGGTCATGATGTAACCCTCGTCGAGCAACAGCTGGCTCAGCGCCAATTCGTTGCGGCGGATGATGTCCCACTTGCTGCGCTCGTGCCGGCGCTCGCTCCAGAACTTGGCGAGCGGTTTGTCGGCGAGCACGCCGCGGCGAAAGCCGATGAAGTAGCTCTGCAGGTGATGGAAGTACTGGCGGGTGTCGGTCAGGCCCCAGACGTCGGCGTCTGACTGCTCGAAGGCCGCAAGCTGCGGCGCCAGGCTGGTGAACGGGCCGACCACCGAGTCGTTGGCCAGCACCACATGCCCGGCATTCTTCGCCGTCGGCAGCGCGCTGAGCCCGACCGCCCATGACCCGAAGTCGTAGCCGACGTTCGGCTTGCGCAACACGACCGCCTGCGGCGGCAGGCCGCCACCCCAGTCCAGCGGGCCCGTAACCGCGGCTGCCGACACGACCAGCGGCAGGTAGCCGCCATCGGCGAACTCACGTACGAGGGTGCGAAAAGACCGGCTGACGTTGGGCGAGGTCGAGTAGTGGACGAGAATCGCTACGCGGTCGGGCGCCGTATCGGGCAATGTGCCGTGCTCGCAGCTGACCTTGCCAGCCACCTCGTCGATTACCCGAGGGCGCCCCGATGACGGGCTGAGCAGCATCACCGCGACCTCATTCGTTTCGCGGCGCGCAGCGGGGCCGTAACGCGCCAGGACAGGGTGGCGCGCATGTTCTTCACCTGCGCCCAGCTGTCGAGGAGCTGGCCGCGCATCCGCTCGGCCTCGGCCGAGGTGTTTGACAGTGCCTCGCTGAGCTCGGCCGAACGCTGCTTGGCCCGCTGCAGTTCGGCGCGTGCGAGCCGTAGCTCGTCGGCGTTTGCCGCAGCGTCGCGCACCGAGCCGACACGCTCGCTCGAGTCTTCGTCGGCCTCGAACTCGGCCAGCCGCTCGCGCAGGCGGTCGCTCTCGTGCATGACGGCGTCGCGGGTTGCCAGGATCTCGATGCCCAGGCCCTCGCTGAACCGGTCGCCGAACAGGTACGAGGAGCTGCCGACGATCTCGTTGAAGGGCCGGAACCGGACCTTCTTGTCGAAGACCGCCACGCTGTCGTAGAGGTGCAAGCCATCCAGATGGGTGGCCCAGATGCTCGTCCGGTCGATGTCGCTGCAGTGGCGCGAGTGCATGTCGTCGACGCGATGCTTGGACCATTCCAGGAAGGTGTCGGGCCCGTGCAGCGAGCCGCCGAACTCGGCCCAGTACGACGTGTGGACGTCCTCGACCAGATAGGTGCCACCGTCGCTGAGCAGCGGGAAGAGGGTCTCGATCGACGCGATCTGCTGGCGCATTGCGTGGCCGCCGTCGTCGATGATGACGTCGAAGGGGCCGTACTCGCTCTCGAGCCGGCGCAGCATCTCCGGGTCTTCCTGATCGCCGAGCACGACCGGGAAGCGGTCGCCGACCGCGCGCACCGCCGCCTCGTCGATGTCGAGGCCCACCAGCCGGGCGTTCGGGCCCAGGTAGCGACTCCACAGATCCAGGCCGCCGCCGCGGTAGACGCCGATCTCGAGGACCTTCACCGAATGGCCGCGATAGCGCTCGAGATGACGGGCGTAGATCGGGAAGTAGTGGACCCACTTGTCGAGCACGGGACCCGCGCGGTTGGCGATGAAGTGCGCGTAGAGCGGATTCTGCGCCATCTCGGCCCAGGTCGGCCCGAGGTAGAAGGCTGCCCGGTAGCACTCGTTGATCAGGAACTGGTCGGCCTTGGCGTCGCGCAGGACGTCGCCCACGGCCCTCGCCTGCTCGGCCGGCGTCTTGTTGTCGGAGACCGCGCTGGCCATGGCACGTCGCAGGTCGTCGTCGATGTCCTCGCCGGTCAACGCGACGTTGATGGCCCGATCCGGGAAGCCGGTAGACAGCCCGTGCAGCAAGGCGGTCAGCATCTGGCCTGTGATCATCGGGCGCTCGCTCCCTTGGGGTCGTTTGCCGGTTCCTGGTGCAAGGACCACGAGCCGAACAGCCGGGTGAGCCCCGGCTCGGCCGAGGCGCTGTCGGCGCGAACGCGTAACTCGAAACCCCGGTCGACGTAGTCGTAGCTGTGGCCGCGGTCGACGACTGCAGTGGTCACGAGGAACATACCGGGCTGCAAAGCGAACTGATCGAGGTGGAAGTCGACGTAGCCGCCGCCCGCCTCGACCTTGAACGCTCGATCGCCGAAGCCGGAGTTCGGCCCGGCGACCGTGACCCCGGACTCGTGCACGAATGCCAGGCCGAACACCGCCTCGGCGACGTCGACCGTGGCGTCGTAGTGCAACCGGACGGTGGCTGGGTCGCCGGACATCAGGAACGGGACGGTGGCACCCGAACCGTCGAGGTACTCGACGTTGCGGATGCGGATCTCGCCCGAGCCGAGCCGGACCGGCCCGCCCGAGTCCGCGCCAACGGTGGTGCTCGCCGCGGCTTCCTTCTTGTTGACGTCCTGCAGGTACTCGTCGACGACCTCGCGCACGTCGCCGAGCGCGCGCGGTTTTCCGTGGTCGAGCCACAGCGCGTTGTCGCACAGGTCCGAGACGATGCCCAGCGAGTGCGAGACGAGCACGATCGTCGTGCCCCGGCGGCGCAGCTCGAACAGGTGGTCAAAGCACTTGCGCTGGAATTCCTCGTCGCCCACGGCGATGATCTCGTCGACGATCAGAATCTCGGGGTCGACGGTGACGGCGATGGAGAATCCCAACCGCACATACATGCCACTCGAATACACCTTCACCGGCGAGTCGATGAAGTCGCCGATGCCGGCGAAGTCGATGATCTCTTCCATCGACGCGTCGATCTGCTTACGGGACAGACCCAGGATCGCGCCGTTGAGATAGATGTTCTCGCGCCCGGTGAGCTCGCCGTGGAAGCCCGCGCCGAGCTCGAGCAGCGCCGAGATCCGGCCGTTGGCGGCGACCGTTCCAGAGGTCGGCCGGTAGATGCCGGCGAGGATCTTCAGCAGCGTCGACTTGCCCGAGCCGTTGTGGCCGATCAGCCCGAACGTCGTGCCGCGCTCGACCTCGAAGGAGACGTCGCGCAGCGCCCAGAACTCTTCGTAGCGTCCGCTGCCTCTGACGAAGCGCTCCTTGAGGGAGTCACGCCGCTCGGTGGCCAGCCGGAAGTGCTTGGACAGGCCCGCGACCTCGATGGCGATCTCGGTCATCGGCCCGCCCCACTCGTCACGCAGGCGCCCATCAGAGCTGCTCCCCCAAGTCACGGCCGTTGCGTCTGTACACCGCGGCGCCGAGCCCGACCATGCCGGCGGCCCACAGCAGGATGTAGACCCAGCTCTTCCAGTCGCCCGGCGTCAGCCCGTAGACGAGGTCGCGGAACAGGTCGATGAACTGGCTCATCGGGTTGCTCTGCAGGATCTTGCGCATCGTCGGGTTGGAGATGGCCGAAGCCTGGTAGAGGACGGGCGTGGCGTAGAAGAGCAGCTGCAGGAACACCGAGACCAGATGCGCGAGGTCGCGGAAGTAGATGTTGGCGATCGAGAGGACCATCGACACGCCCGCCACGAACCCCAGGAACAGCGCGGCCCAGAACGGCAGCAGCAGCCAGGTGAAGCCCACGTTGCCGAAGAGCGACACGACGACCAGCACCAGGCCGACCTCGATGAGACTCTGGATGCCCACCCCGATGAGCGCGCCGAGCACCGGCGCGTAGGACGGGAAGTAGATCTTCTTCAGCAACGCGCCGGTGCCGAGCAGCACGCCGATCGAGGTGTTGAGCCCGTTGGCGAAGAAGCCCCAGGCGGTCAACCCGACGAACAGCCAGACCGCGAAGTTGCCCTTGTGCCCATTGCCGAAGTCCGGCGGTGCAGCGCGGAAGATGTAGTGCGCGACGAGGGTGTAGGTGAGCAGCGAGGCGATCGGCAGGATCAGCGACCACGCCCAGCCCATGGCCGTGCCCTTGAACCGTGCTTTGAGGTCACGCTGGGCGAAGTTCCAGATCAGGCTGCGGTACTGCAGGATCGGCGCGCGCGTCAGCGTTTCGATGGCGCTCATGTGGCACCCAGAGCCTTTCCTGCGGTGGAGAACGCGTCATGGAGCGCGTCGCGCCAGTGGCGCATCGGGGTGAGCCCGGCGCGCCGCCACGCGTTGTCGGACAGTACCGAGTACGCCGGACGCGGCGCGGGGCGCGGGAACGCTTCGGTGGTGGTGGGCAGCACCCGCGCCGGGTCGGCGCCGAGTTCGTCGAATATCGCCCGGGCAAATCCGAACCAGGTGGTGTCGCCGCCGTTCGTGCAGTGGTAGGTGCCCGCGGGCGCCTCGCTGCGTGCGAGCTGCGCGAGTGCGGCCGCGAGATCGGCCGACCAGGTCGGCGTGCCGCGCTGGTCGTCGACCACGCTGACGGTGTCGCGCTCGCGCTGCAGCCGGGCCATCGTCTTGACGAAGTTGGTGCCGGTGGCGCCGTAGATCCAGGCGGTACGCACGACGTAGGACGCGCGCGGCAGCAGTTCGCGCACCGCGAGCTCGCCGGCAAGCTTCGTTCGCCCGTACGCCGACTTCGGGCCGGTGGGGTCGTCGACGTCGTAGGGCCGGTTCGCGTCGCCGGCGAAGACGTAGTCCGTGGACAACTGGACGAGCTTGCCGCCGTGGGCGGCCAGCGCGGCGGCGAGCACGGCGGGCCCGCTCGCGTTGACCCGGTGCGCTGCGTCCTCGTCGGTCTCGGCGGCGTCGACGGCCGTGTACGCGGCGGCGTTGACGACGACGTCGGGCGCGAACCCGGCGATGGTCTCGGCGACCGCCGCGGCGTCGGCGATGTCGAGTTCGGCGTGGCCGACGGCGAGCAGCTCGTCGGCCGCGAGAGCCTGCTGAAGGTCGGCTCCGAGCTGTCCGCGGGCCCCGGTGATCAACCAGCGCATGTCGCGCCTACTGGCCGTTCCCGGCATACCGTGCCTCGACCTCGGCCTTCTGCGGACGCCACCAGGACTCGTTCTCGGTGTACCAGCGGATGGTGTCGGTGAGGCCGGCCCGCATGTCGGTGAACGACGGAGCCCAGCCGAGCTCGTCACGCAGCTTCGAGGAGTCGATCGCGTAGCGCAGATCGTGCCCGGCCCGGTCGGTGACGTGGTCGTACCAGTCGGCCGGTTTGCCCATCAGATCGAGGATGAGCTCGAGCACCCGCTTGTTGCTCTGCTCGCCGTCGGCGCCGATCAGGTAGATCTCGCCGGGCCTGCCGTGGTCGATGATCGTCCAGACCGCGTCGTTGTGATCGTGGACGTGGATCCAGTCACGGACGTTCGCGCCCGCACCGTAGAGCTTGGGCCGGATGCCGCTGAGGACATTGGTGATCTGGCGCGGGATGAACTTCTCAATGTGCTGGTAAGGGCCGTAGTTGTTCGAGCAGTTCGAAATGGTGGCGTGGATGCCGAAGGAGCGCACCCAGGCCCGCACCAGAAGGTCCGAGCCCGCCTTCGTCGAGCTGTACGGGCTCGACGGGTTGTACGGCGTCTGCGCGGTGAAGCGGTTCGGGTCGTCGAGTTCGAGGTCGCCGTAGACCTCATCGGTGGAGATGTGGTGGAAGCGCACCCCGTGCCGCCGCACCGCCTCGAGCAGCGTGAACGTGCCGACCAGATTGGTGTGCACGAACGGCGACGGGTCGCGCAGGGAGTTGTCGTTGTGCGACTCGGCCGCGAAATGCACGACCACGTCGGCATCGGCGACCAACCGGTCGACGGTGTCGGCGTCGGCCACGTCGCCCTTGACCAGCGCGACCTGGCCGCGCACCGGCTCGAGATTGGCCTCGTTGCCCGCGTAGGTCAGGGCGTCGAGCACGGTGATCGCCGCCGGGCGACTCGCGATCGTGCGCTGCACGAAGTTCGAGCCGATGAAGCCGGCTCCGCCGGTGACCAAAACGCGCATGACGCGGCAAACCTCCAGAGTCGGGATACGAGTGCTTGACGAGCCAGTATCCCAGAGTCACCCGGTCGACCCCGTCAAGCGTCTACGGCTGGACCGGTTTCGCCGCCGACAACGGCGACGGCGAGGCGGACTGGCCGACGGCGTGACCTGCCTGCGGGGTATCGGGCGGGTCTGCGGCATCGGCCACCGCGCCCACGCCGTCCGATGCGAGGGGCCTGCCGATCAGAACCAGCGACCCGACCGTGAGGACCAGACCGGCCACAGCCAGGCTCGTCGCAGACGCCAGCGCGTGCGAGGACAGCTCACCCGGCCGGTCTGGTGTCGGAGTGAGGACCCAGTAGATCCAGACCATGACCACGGACTGGACCGCCACCAGGGCGGCGGCGAGCCGCCGGGACAGCGCCCACGCAGCGAGCACGCCGCCGGTCATCGCGAGCAGCACGAGCGCGTATGCGCCGCCATGGATGACCGTGGCACCGGGGCCGAACAGCAGCAGCGACCAGACGACGATCGTGGTCGCGACCGTCAGCCAGATGGTCGCGACGAACCGAAGATCGGGGTCCGCCCGGCGCCTGCGAGCCAACGCGATGAGCAGGAACAACGGGCCCAGGCCGAAGAATCCGAGTGTGGGCAGCACGTGGCGGAAGACCTGGATCTTGAACCGGAAGGCTTCTGCCAACCGCTTGCGCTCGCTCGATTTCGTCGGCAGGACGTAGGACCTGACGATCGAGGCCGCGCTCTGCGCCGATGCGAACGCCCCGCGCAGCGGCTCGACCAGGTTGCGGGCCTTGTTCCCCACCGTGTCGGACAGACCGACGTTCTCGTACGACTGCACGATCAGCGATGTCGTCGACTTGTGCGGGTTGTATGTGGCGAAGGGTGCGAACTGGCCATAGATGAGCCGATTGGCCGGCGGGTCATAGTACTTCTGATAGAGCGACCAGGGCGCCATGACCAAGACGATGGCCCCGAGGCCGGCGGCGGCGACACGCCACCGAACCCCCCGCCGCAGGATCAGCATGGTCAGGCCCGCTCCGATCAGCGCGAAGGCCGTTCCGGGGTGCGACATCATGCCCCAGCCGATGTCGAGTCCGGCTGCCACGCCGGCGACGACCCGGCTGCGCGCGGTTCGCCACTCGTCGGTGATCAGCAAGGCAAGCGCGACCATCGTGAAGGCCGCCGCGAGCAGCTTGGGCCATACGTAGAACGTGTTGACGATCGCGAACCCGGAGAAGAGGGTCGCGCCGAGAACGAGCGCGATCGCGCGCCGGTCGACATGCGCGGAGACCAGGAACGCCCATACGCCCAGAATCCACAGCGCCTGCAGGATCACCGAGGCCGTCGCGTAGTGCATACCCTGCGCGTCGCGGCCGAGGAAACCCTGCTGGAGCAGGTAGATGCCGGTCTGCAGCGGCGGGCGGTCGCTGGACTGCCACACCCCGGAGAGGGAATGTGGCAGCGGGCGGTGCGGATCCTGCAACAGCTGCGCGAACCGGAACGGCAGCCAGTTGTCCGACGACAGTCCGACGTAGCGATGTTGGGCCATGTGGACGGGATCGGCCCGCCCGCCGTGCATGAACCCCAACGCGAGGCTGAACAGGCTCGCGGCCGCCAGCACCGCGTACGGCGCCGCGAACACCCGCAGCCGGCTCCAGCGTTCGCGGCCCAGGCGCACTCCGAGCACGAGGCACAGCACGCCGGACGCGATCATCGCGCCGACGGCGAAGGCCCGGCCGGCGTGCGCATCGGCCAGATACACCCAGAACGTCAGGTAGCCGAGACCACCCAGAGAGGCGAACCCCGCGGACAGGAGGATGGCGACGCTGCGCTGCCCGCAGGTGGCCGCGACCAGCACGCCGGCGAGGATGAGCACCGACGTCAGCGCCAGGTGGGTCGCCCAATACCCGAGCAAGTACACCGACGGCAACTCGTGGACCCCTCGTCTGAGGACCGTGTCTGCATCGTGACCGCACGCCAGCGGTCTGAGACGACACCGACCCGTCCGGCACCGGAACGCACAGCAGTATGCCCGATCAACTTTTGGAATCGACTGTGTTCAGCGCCGACCGGCGCCCCCGGCCTGGCCTACCCGGATCTGCGAGCAGCCGAAGCTAGCCTCTGTGGGTGATCGACAAGGACGACAGCGGAGCCCCGACGAGTGCCGGAGATACCCGGTACGGCGTGCGCGTCGGGCTGCGCCTCGCGATCGCCCTGGTGTCGCTCGTCGCGCTCGTCGGAAGTGGGCTCGCCTGGGCCACGTACAAGAACTTCAGCGCAAGCATCGCGCACGGTGAATCCGTTCCGGCGCTGGCAGAAGGGACACACGACGTCGACGGCAAGGACGAGAACATCCTGCTGCTCGGCAACGACAGCCGGGCGGGCGCGTCTCCTGCCGAATTGCGCGCCCTCTCCACGCAGGACGACGGCGGCAGCGTCAACACCGACACGATGATGGTGCTGCACGTGCCGGCCCACGGCGGCAAGGCGACCGTGATCTCCTTCCCCCGCGATGCGTGGGTCGACGTCCCCGACAACGGCAAGGCAAAGATCAACGCCGCCTACGGCGACGGCTACGTCGCGGCACACAGCCGTAGCGAGACGGCCCGCGAGAGCGCCGGCATCAGGTTGCTGATCCGCACGATCAGCGGCCTGACCGGACTGCACATCGACCACTACGTCCAGGTCAACCTGCTCGGCTTCTACCGCATCAGCAACGCGATCGGCGGCGTCGACGTCTGTCTGGTGCGCGCCCAGAACCCCTCGACCGATGCTGATCAGTACGGGCACGGCTATTCCGGCATCAACCTGCCCGCGGGCCACTCGGTGATCAAAGGATCGCAGGCACTGGCGTTCGTGCGGCAGCGTCATGGCCTGCCCGGCGGCGACCTGGACCGCATCAAGCGTCAGCAGTACTTCCTGTCGGCGGCATTCGACAAGGTGCTGTCCGGCGGCGTGCTGCTCAACCCGTTCAAGATGCACTCGCTGCTGGGCGCGGTGAGTTCGTCGCTGCTGACCGATCCGTCGCTCAACATCATGTCCCTCGCCAGGCAGTTGCAGGACCTCTCCTCGGGCAACATCACGTTCGCGACGATTCCCAACGACGGGCCGCAGCTGATCTATCCGGACGGCGTCGCGACGGCGATCGTGCAGGTCGACACCGCCGCGATGCCGGGCTTCATCAATCGCCTGCAGGGCAAGCCGGCCGATCCGGCACTGGCGTCAGCCGGTACGGCGCCGCCGCAATCGGTGTCCGTGGACGTGCTCAACGGCACCTCGATCGCCGGGCGCGCCGGGCGCAACGGCGACGCACTGCGCGTCGCGGGCTTCCACGTCGACACGGTCGACTCCACGGATCCGACCGCGGCCACCACCGTCGAATACCCCAATGGCTCCCAATCCGGCGCAAAGGCCGTCGCTGCCGCGGTGCCAGGAGCGGCACTCATCGAGACCAGTTCCGTACACAAAGTGACACTCGTGCTCGGCTCCAACGGCGTTCAGGCCAAGGCCCTGGGCCAATCGAATACGGACGCGTCGCCGCACACCGGCGGCGCGAAGGCACCGAAAGCGCCGCCCGGACAGCCGAACTGCATCAACTGACTCCTTATCCGGGCCATACATCAGAAGCCGATGTGTTCGGCTTTCGCGGGTAGCCTCGGGGCGTGGCTTCAGACGACGGCGACGGCGATGCGCCACGGCGGGGGCCCGACCCTTCGAGCACGCCCCTGCCGCCTGAACTGAACCCGCGCGGGCGCCGCGCCGGGCGCAAGGAGCAGCGCGCCCACGACCGGGAGGCCGCAGCCTCGTCGGCCGCAGAGCCTGACGACCCCGACAGCCCTGACCACGGGCAGCGCCCCCGCCATCATGACCGGCGCGACGTGAAGCGCCTTGTGGTGGTCGGCCTCGCGACCGTGCTGACGGCGGCGTCGATCTCGATCGTGGCAACGAGCGGCTGGGCCTGGTGGACGTACAACGACTTCAAGTCGGGCCTGCGCCGGGTGAATGCGATCACCCCGGTCGGCAAGCCGACCCACGACGTCGACGGCAAGGACCAGAACCTGCTCGTCGTCGGCAACGACGACCGCGACACCGCAACCAACAAGGAGCTTGCCCAACTCGGCACGACACGCGACGGCGGTACCTACAACACCGACACGATGATGTTGATGCACCTGCCGGCGAACGGTGCCAAGGCCACGGTCATCTCGTTCCCGCGGGATTCGTACGTGGCCATCCCCGGTCACGGCATGAGCAAGCTGAACTCGGCTTATCCCGACGGCATAAACGACAACCACGGCAGCAAGGCCGCGGGCGCACGCCTGCTTGTACGCACCATCGAGAACCTGACCGGGCTGACCATCGACCACTTCGTGCAGGTCGACCTGCTCGGCTTCTACCGCATCAGCAACGCCATCGGTGGCGTCCAGGTCAACTTGTGCAAACCGCAGAAGGAAGCCAACTCCGGAATCGACCTGCCCAAGGGTGTGTCGACCATCAAGGGCAGGCAGGCCCTGGCATTCGTGCGCCAGCGGTATAACCTGCCCAACGGCGACCTCGATCGCATCAAGCGCCAGCAGTACTTCCTGTCCGCGGCGTTCCGCAAGCTGTCCAGCGCAGGCGTCCTGCTCAACCCGTTCAAGCTGAAGGCCTTGCTCAAGGCGGTGAACACCTCGCTCCAACTCGACGACAACCTCGACCCGCTCAAACTCGCCGAGCAGTTTCAGAACCTCAGCGCAGGCAACCTGATCTTCAAGACGATCCCGACGCACGGCTCGGCCGACACCGACGCCGGCAACGTCGTCGTGGTCCGTCAGGCCGAGGTGAAGCAGTTCGCGATGCAGCTGATCAATGGCAAGAGCAGCTCGCCGTTCGGCAACGCACAGACCGTGGCGCCCGGTTCGTTCACCGTCGACGTCCTCAACGGCTCGGGCACTGACGGTGCCGCGTCGCGCAATGCCACCACGCTGCGCCAACTCGGCTTCAAGGTCGGCCACGTCGACACCACGCCGAGCAGGGCGGCCACGGTCATCCAGTTCCCCTCCGACATGAAGGCGCAGGCGAAGACCCTGGCCGCTCGCATACCCGGGGCGGAGGCTCAGCAGACCAGTTCCGTGCGGCGCGTCACGCTCGTGCTCGGCGGCGACGGCCTGCAGGTCATCACGCACACCACCACGACGCGCCCGGCCCCGTCAGGCGCAAAGCCGACGTCGACCAACGGCATGACCGCCGCCGACACAGGCACCTGTATCAATTGATGACATCTCCAGAAGGCCTGTTCGCGGCCGTGCTCGCCGACGCCCCGTCCAAGCCGTTCGTCACGTTCTACGACGAGGTCAGCGGCGAGCGCTCCGAGCTGTCCGCCAAGTCGCTCGCGAACTGGGTGGCCAAGACGCATTTCCTGCTGACCGACGAGCTCGGACTCGGCGTCGGCGACGCCGCGTACATCGACCTGCCGGCGCACTGGATCTCGGTGCCGGTGCTGCTCGGCTGCTGGACGGCGGGACTCGAGGTCTCGACCGATCGCGCCCGTGCCTCGGTGGCGTTCACCGTTGCGGCGTCCGCGCCCGCCGACGTGCCCGATGTTTTCGTCATCGCCCCGGACTCCGCGGCGCGCGGCTTTGCGGCGGGCACGCCGCCCGAGGGCACCGCAGACTACGTCGCGGCGGTACGCCCGCAGCCGGACGCCTGGACGACCGTGCACCCGCCGGCCTCGCCCGCCGATCCGGCGATCGAGGGCATCTCGCGCGCTGACGTTGTGGCGAAATCGGCGGCCCGGGCTGGTGAGCTGGGCCTGACGCGTGGATCGCGGCTGCTCACAGCTCGCGAGTGGCGCGGCCCCGACGACTGGATCGACGCGCTGCTCGCGCCGCTCGCCGTCGGCGGTTCACTCGTGATCGTGCGCGGCGCCGCCGCAGACACCGTGCAAAAGCGCGCCGAGCAGGAACGCGCCACGAGCGTCCTGCCCTAGCGTCCCTTCACCGGCTCGGCGAAGCCGTCGGCGCGCACCCGCACCAGGTAGATGGTCACCCGTTCCTTGGACGCCTTCGTCGGCGGACCGTGCAAGGTGCTTGGCCAGCGTGTCGTCGTGACGTCGTAGAACGGCCCCGCGGGCGCATGTCCCGCGGCGAACGGGATCGCGGTGACGTCCTGCGAGATGGCGTACAGCGCCAGGCCGTGCGCATGGACGGCTTGCTGGACCTGTGCGAGCTGCGTGGGCGCCGCCTTGAGCAATCCGATGGACGGCACGCCGCAGTAGGAGCGCATCGTCTGCGCGTAGCCCTCGAGGGACGGCTGGTCGAGTTCGACCACGGCACCGCCCGGGCTCACCTGCGCGCAGATGCGCTGCACCAGCCCGAGCTGCCCGGCCTCCTCGCGAATGTCGGCCGCCGGCGCGGTGACGATCGCTGGTACGACGAGCACAGCCACTGCACCCAGCACGCCCGCTGCACGCACCCGTCGAGCGCGCTGGCGCAGCAGCACACACACCGCGTAGGTGGCGGCGAGCACCAGCAGCGGCAGCACCACCGGCACGTATCGACGTATCGCCCAGGGCTGGTCCGGTGTGATCTGCGACTTGTAGGTGTAGAGCAGCGTGATGCCGAGCCCCATGGTCAGCATCGCCACCGTGGCGAGCGACCGCTGGCGAATGGACCGGCGCACGAGCAGCACGTAACCCGCAACCGCGAGCACGACCGTCGGCCAGCCCATGTACATCGCGAGCCACCGCACGGTCTGCTCGTTGTAGGTCCGTGTGCCGTCGGGCCGATCGCCCACACTGCGCTGCACGTCGGTGACGAATCCGAGGTATCTGGCCCGCGTCTGCATCCAGAACGGACGGCTGGCGAGCGCGACGAAGCAGGTGACGATCAGGGTGCCCAGCACGATCGTCGCGCGGCGCGGCAGTGCCGGGCGCGCCAACCAGCGCTGCACGGCTGGCCGCCAGGCGATCGCCACGACGAATGGCAGCAATGCCAGCAGGACGAAACCTGCCTTGATGAGCAGCATGATCTGCTGCCGCTCGTCGCGGTAATAGCCGCTGGACAGCAGCGACACGTCGAGCCAGCCGATCAGGGCGGGCACCGCCGCGGCACCAAGGAGCGCGACAGCGCAAGCCACGGCGTGCCGCCGACGCGGCACGGCGGCGAACACCATCAGCACGGCGGCCAGCACGATGATCGCGAGCAGGCTGGCGTCGCTGTCGATACGTGCCGGAGCGGCCATTCCGGCCACCACGCCGGCCAGGCCGAAATCGCGGACGCGACCGGTCACGACGGCGCGTTGCAGCAGCGCCAGGCCGCCGATGAGGAAGAGCATGGCGAGTGGTTCGGAGTACGTGTCGCGGCTGACGAAGATCATCGGCATCGACACGGCGAGCGCCGACATCGCGAGTAGCGCCAGCGGTGCGCTGACCACGCGCCGGGCGAGGCTGAAGAACCCGAACAGGGCAATCGCGCCGAACACGAGGTTGGCCTTGAGCATCGCCGCGGTGCCGAACAGCCAGCCGACGACGGCCAGCATCGCCGGCAGCAGATGGTTGCCCTGCGCATAGACGTGCCCAACCCCGCTCAGGGTGTTGCCGAAGCCGGCGGAAGCATCGCCGAGTCCGATCGGCGATCCGAAGATCTCCGGATGTGTCGCGATGGGCAATCGTGAATGGTCCATCAACCATCGACCGGCGAGGTCGTAGGTAGCCGGATCCCGGTGCGCGAAGATGTTCTCGGCGGAGAAGAACGCGTTGGCGACGACCCAGGCGATGACGACGCCCGCGGCGGCGAGAGTCCACAGCACGGTGCGGCGATCGACCCGCTCGTCGCCCAAGCCCCGGATCGCCATCGCGATCGCGGCGCCGGCGATGCCGAACGGCAGCACCCAACCTGGGCTGAACCGGCCCACCAGCAGCAACACCATGGCGGGCAGTGCGAAGCCCGCGAACGCGCTGACTGCGAGTTCAGGTGCCGCTACAACCAGCCGCCAGGATCGCGGTTGCCGCGTAGGCGGATCGGCGACCTGCGGCGCCGCCATTACCGCCATGGCATCTCCCGTCGTGGCTGCTCTCCGGCTCCACCCCGCCGCAGCACCTTACTGGCCGTGCCTGGGTAGGGTGCCAGACCGAAGGCGGCGGCAGGAAATGTTCGGCTTGGCAAGAAGTGCCTAGGAGTGCCCATGGACAAGACGTTTTCTACGGTCGAGGCCGCAGTCCGGGACATACCGGACGGAGCGTCGCTGGCCGTTGGCGGCTTCGGTCTGTGCGGTGTCCCGATACGCCTGATCGCGGCGATCCTCGCGCAGGGCACGTCTGACCTGGAGACCGTCTCGAACAACTGCGGCGTCGACGGCCTCGGGCTCGGCCTGCTGCTCGACGCCCACCGCATCCGCCGCACCATCTCGTCCTATGTCGGAGAGAACAAGGAGTTCGCCCGCCAGTACCTCGGCGGCGAACTCGAGGTCGAGCTCTGCCCGCAGGGCACGCTAGCCGAGCGCCTGCGCGCGGGCGGCTCGGGCATCCCCGCGTTCTACACGCCCGCGGGCGTTGGCACCTGGGTCGCCGACGGCGGCCTGCCATGGCGATACGCCGCGGACGGTTCTGTGGCCGTGGCCTCGCCGGCGAAGGAGGTGCGCGAGTTCGACGGGCAGCAGTACGTCCTCGAGCACGGCATCGTGTGCGACTTCGGCCTGGTGCGGGCGGCCCGCGGCGATCGGCACGGAAACCTCGTCTACGACGCCTCCTCGCGCAACTTCAACCCGCTGTGCGCGACGTCCGGACGCATCACCATCGCCGAGGTCGAAGAGCTGGTGGAACCCGGCGAGATCGATCCCGAGGACGTCGACACCCCCGGCGTCTTCGTGCAGCGGGTCGTCGAGGTCGGCGACACCGGCAAGGTGATCGAGAAGCGCACAACTCGGGAAAGGAGCTGACGTGGCACTGACCCGGCTCGAACTGGCCGCCCGCGTCGCCGCGGAGCTCGCCGACGGACAGTACGTCAACCTCGGCATCGGCCTGCCCACGCTGGTGCCCAACTACGTGCCGTCCGGGGTGCACGTCGTGCTGCAGTCCGAGAACGGCGTGCTCGGCGTCGGCCCGTACCCGTATGACGACGAGGTCGACGCCGACCTGATCAACGCGGGCAAGGAGACGGTCACCGTGCTGCCCGGCGCGTCGTTCTTCGACTCGGCGACGTCGTTCGGCATGATCCGCGGCGGGCACATCGACGTCGCCATCCTCGGCGCGATGCAGGTGTCGACATCGGGCGACCTGGCCAACTGGACCATTCCCGGCAAGATGATCAAGGGAATGGGCGGCGCGATGGATCTCGTGCACGGCGCCAAGCGGGTGATCGTGATGATGGAGCACTCGGCTCGCGACGGCAGCCCGAAGATCGTCAACGAGTGCTCGCTGCCGCTGACCGGCAAGCACTGCGTGCAGCAGATCATCACCGACCTCGCCGTCATCGACGTCACCGACAGCGGGCTGATGCTGCGCGAGATCGCGCCGGGCGTTGCGGTGCACGAGGTGCGCGCGGTCACCGAGCCGCCCCTGGTCGAGGCCCACGATCTGCGCGAGATGCAGTCTCTCTAGTTTAGTGGTGCGTTTCGGCCCGAGTGGTGCGTTATAACGCACCACTGGACGCCAAACGCACCACTCAACAGATCGGCTACGCGATCTGGGAAATTCGACGTATCAGCGCGGTCTCATGCCACTCCACATGATCAGGGTTCCGCTGATAGGGGTGGGAGACAGACGGTGCGCGATCTGGATCTGACGCTGCAACGCCGCACGTTCGTATCAGATGTTCGCCGTCTGCCATATGTGCCCGGCCGCCAGCCACCACAGGCACTGCGCGCGCAACACAGCCGCGCTACCACGGCGCCGGTTCACGCAGCGGAACCGACAACTTCGCTCGACGCCCGCCGGGCCGAGCAGATCGCGCAGCGGCCCTCGCGGCGCGAGCGCAACGTTCTCGAGTTGCTCGCCGACGGGTACACGACCCGCGAGATCGCGCAGCGCATGGCCTATTCCGAGCGCACGATCAAGAACATCCTGCAGGCCGTCACGAGCCGGCTCAAGGTGCGCAACCGCACCCAGGCCGTGGCCTACGCAGTGCGCAACGGCTGGATCTGAGCGGCCGCTCGTATCCTGCCTCTGCGGGGATCAGGCAGGCCACGAGCGTCCAGTGCCGATCAGTGACCGGTCAGCGGCCGTCGCCGCCGACCGGTCAGCGGTAGTAGCCCTCAAGCGGAACTCGCGCCTCGTCGAGCAGCGCGGGGCCCGAATAACTCGGCACACCCGCACCGGGATTGACGAAGCCCGCGGGCTTGAGCGCCTGCAATTGATCACCGCCGAGTGCGTACACCACGCGACCCAGATTGGCCCGCGCGATCACGTTCGCGCACATATCGCACGGCTCGCAACTGGTGTACATGGTGGTTGCCCGAGCGGCCTGGGCCGAAAGCTCGCGGGCCGCCCAGCGGGCCAGCTTGAGTTCCGGGTGCGCTGTGATGTCGTGCCCGGTCAGCGTGGTGTTGCGGTCCTCGGCCAGCACCTCACCCCCGTCGCCCACGAGCAAGGCGCCGAACGGCGGGTCCCCGGCGGCACGTGCCTGTGCCGCAAGACTGATAGCCACGCGCAGATAGCGCTCGTCGCGGTCGTCCATGCAAATCCTCCTAGATGTAGAGCGTTCCTTCGCCAACGACCAGACCCGAGCCGCTGACCCGAACGCGCTGACCCGACACGCTCACCGCGATCCTGCTGGGACGTCCCAGCAGGTAACCCTGTTCGACGATCGCGACACTGCCGTCGGCAACCTCACCCGACGCGACGAGCCGGGCCACCAGTGGTCCGGCCGCCGTTCCGGTCGCCGGGTCTTCCCGGATGCCCATCGTCGGATTGAAGAATCGGGTGTACGCGACCGCGTCGGCCTCGACCGGGTCGCGGCTGTACAGGTAGCAACCCTCCCCGCCAACCTGGCGTAACGCTGTGGCGAGCCTGGGTGCGTCCGGCGCGGCCCGGTCGACGGCGGCGCGATCGCGCACCGGAACCAGCAGATGACCAGCACCCGTCGAGACGACCTGCGCGGGCTCGGCCGCCACCAGATCGGCTTCGGCCAGGCCCAACGAGGCGGCAAGTTCGCCGCGATCGTCGACCGATCGGCCGAACCGCGGCGCCGACTGATCCATCGACACGGCGACCGGACGCCCGGGCTCGCGCGTGACCTCGACCGGCAGCACGTCGGAGCCGATCTCCTGCGCCAGGCCGTCGGTCACGGCGAGGCGATCGGACGCGGCGAGCCAGAGCCAGGCACCCAGCGCGTTGTGCCCGGCGCCGAGAACCTCGGCCCCGATCGGTGTGAACGAGCGCAGTCGCCAGGTGGCCCCAGGAAGGGTCGGTCGAAGCAGGAAGGTCGTCTCGGACTGGTTGAACTCACGCGCGATGGCCTGCATCTGCGTCACGTCGAGGCCGTCAGCGTCGCTCACCAGCGACAGCGGGTTGCCGGTGAGCGGACGGTTCGCGAAGACGTCGACGAAGTAGAACGGCACCGAGGTGGCCATAGGCCGATCAATCCCCTTTCGTGGAAAGCTGAAACTGAGATCGACGCTACGGGCCGCGCTGGCTGACTCGACACAACGAATTGTCGGTATCGGGCGGCAGACGCCGCAGGACTTGCGGCAGAGTGGAGCCATGACCGACAAGCGAGCGGGCACGCTCGACGCCGCCGACCGGCAACTGCTCGAGGCGATCCAACGTGACGCGCGGGCGTCACTCACCGAGCTGGCCGGCCAGATTCACCTGGGCGTATCCGCGACGCGCACGCGCCTGCAAAGCCTCGAGCAGCGCGGCGTGATCACCGGATACACCGCCCGGGTCGACCCGGGCGCGTACGGGTTCACGCTGCGCGCGGTGGTGCGGATGAAGGTGCACGGGGCGCTCTACGACAAGGTTGCCGAGGTCCTCGCGCGGCAACCGCAGATCGTGCGGTGCATCCGGGTCACCGGCGAGGCCTGCTACATCGCCGAGATCGTCGCCGCCGACATGGCCGACCTCGAGGCCATCACGTCCGAACTCGCCCGGGTCGGGTCGATCACCACCGACCTCGTCTACGAGGTCGTGGTCGACCGGGCCGTCCCATCCCGGTGAGCAAGCGCTACGTGAGCAGCTGGCGGGCCATCACCATGCGGTTGATCTGGTTCGTGCCTTCGTAGATCTGGGTGATCTTGGCATCGCGCATCATCCGCTCGACCGGGAAGTCGGTCGTGTAGCCGTAGCCGCCGAACAGCTGCACGGCGTCGGTGGTCACCGACATCGCGGTGTCGGACGCGAAGCACTTGGCGGCGGCCGAGGTGAAGGTCAGGCCCGGCTCGCCTCGCTCGGCCCGAGCGGCGGCGGCGTAGATGAGCTGGCGCGCGGCCTCGGTGCGCATGGCCATGTCGGCGAGCATGAACTGGATTCCCTGGAAGTCACCGATGCGCTTGCCGAACTGCCTGCGTTCCTTGACGTATGCGATGGACGCGTCGATGGCGCCCTGCGCAATGCCCAGCGCCTGCGCCCCGATCGTGAGCCGGGTGTGGTCGAGGGTTGCGAGCGCGGTCTTGAAACCGGTACCCGGCTCGCCGACGATGCGGTCAGCGGGGATCGTGCAGTCCTCGAAGTAGATCTCGCAGGTCGGCGAGCCTTTGATGCCGAGCTTGCGCTCCTTGGGACCGACCGAGAATCCCGGATCGTCCTTGTGCACCACGAACGCCGAGATGCCGCGCGAACCCGCCGACGGATCGGTCACCGCCATCACGGTGTAGTAGGTGGACACGCCGGCGTTCGTGATCCAGCACTTGGTGCCGTTGAGCACCCAGTGCCCACCATCGAGAACCGCCCGCGTGCGCATCGACGCAGCGTCAGAGCCCGCCTCACGTTCGGACAGGGCGTAGCTGAACATCGCATCTCCCGCGGCGACCGGGGGCAGCACCTGCTTCTTCAGCTCCTCGGACGCCGCAAGCAACAACGGCATGGTGCCCAGCTTGTTCACCGCCGGGATCAGCGCGGACGATGCGCACGCCCGGGCAATCTCCTCGATCACGATCGCCGTGGCCACCGCGTCGGCACCCGCCCCGCCGTACTCCTCGGGGATGTGCACGGCGTGGAAGCCCGCCCTGGTCAGCGCGTCGAGCAGGTCGTAGGGAAACTCGGCCTTCTCATCGACCTCGGCCGCGCGCGGCGCGATCTTGTCGTCGGCGAGTTGGCGGACCGCCTGCCGCAGCATGATGTGCTCGTCGGTCAGGCGGTAAGTGTCGAAATCGGGGTTGCCCAGAGCCATTGGTAGTCAGGGGCGCAGCGACCGCGGCGCGGTGCTGTTTCCCCATCCCCCTTTCAATCCGTACGTGCGGTTCTCCCGCATACGGCTTACCGATGATCTTCTAGACATGGTTACGCAGCCTTCGGGTAGCGGACGGTGCCTGACAGTTTGTGAAGGCCCTGGTCGTGAAACCAGGCGGGTGTCCATTGGTCGGCCTGTCCGGCGCGTAGGTTGCGGCCCCGCTTCTTGATCTGCAAGCGTTTGAGCCGCCACGCGACGTAGCGGTCGATCTGAATGAATTTATCGGCGGCGTTCCCGGTCGCGAAGTAGTTGCCCCACCCGCGCAGGACCGGGTTCAGCTCGTCGATGACGACCCGAACATCGACCCCGACACGGCTGCGGGCGGTGCGGTGCTCAACCTTCTCCCGGAGCCGTTTCATCGCCCTCTGACTGGGCCAACGGTGCAGGTAGTAGCGCACGATCCGCTTCTGTTCCCACAACCGCCCAGACATCCGGGCGCGGAAATGGCAGCCGAGGAAGTCGAACCCTTCCCGACCCTCCCGCAGGTCAACGATCTTCGTCTTGCCCGGATGCAACTGCAGCCCCAACCCAGCCAGGATCTCCCCGGCCAGACCAAGGGCGGCCTCGGCCTGCTTCTGCGTGCGGCAGAGGACCACGAAGTCGTCGGCATACCGCACCAACTCCCCGATACCCGCCGCCTGCATCTGCTCATCGAAGCCGTGCAGGTAAATGTTGGCCAGCAGCGGGGAAATGACCCCGCCCTGCGGAGTCCCAGCCAGCGTGCGCTGAAACTCCCCATCGGCCAGCACGCCTGCCTGCAGCCACTGACGGATCAACTTGAGCACCCGCCGGTCCGACACCCGCTCGGCCACCATCGCGAGCAGCCGCTCGTGCTCGATGCTGCCGAAGAAGTCACGGATATCAGCCTCCACGACCCACACCCCGCCCGCGATGAACCCGGTGCGGAGCTTCTCCTTCGCCTGAGTCGCCGACCGTTTCGGCCGGAACCCGAACGAGGCGCCGCAGAAGTCAGCCTCGAAGATCGGTTCGAGCACGATCTTCACCGCCTGCTGCACCACCCGGTCGCGGACCGTCGGAATACCCAGCGCCCGCCTGCCGCCGTCAGCCTTCGGTATCTCCACACGCCTGGCCGGCGCGGGGCGATACCTACCCTCACGCAGGTCACGGGCGATCTCGCCGAGCAACCGCTCGACCCCGTACCCCTGCACCTGTTCCAAGGACTGCCGGTCAACCCCGGCAGCACCCCGATTGGCCCGGACTCGCCTCCACGCCTCCGCCAGGACGTCACCCCGGTAGACCCGATCGAACAGGGCGTGGAAACGCCGCTCCTCAGACTGCTTGGCCGCAGCCCATAGCTTGCGTTGAAGTCGTCGCACGTTATCGACCGGAAGTGTCCGGTCGGGGTAGTTGGACCGGGCGGTCCCGGTCATGCCCTTGCGCTTACCTCCGCCGCGAGCGTGATCAAAGTCGGGGCCCTTCCCTCCTGCCGCGTTCCTCCCGGCGATCAGCGGTACTACGACCCCGTCGGACTTCCGCTGTTCTCCCTCGGATTTCACCATCGGCCTATACCTCGGGTCTTTGCCAGACGACGGCTGAACAGATGGATCTCTCCTGTTCCACCCCAGACCGTGATCACGTGCCGCTCCCCGTACCCCGGAGGAACCCGCAAGACGGACCCCGGACCAGGGTCTTGCGGACATGGCCTTCACCGTGACATGAGCGGCTCGGCTTCCCCATCGTGAGTCTGACGAGGCTGCAGGACTCCCGCCGGATGGCAGTACGGCCCGCGATCTTGCTCCCTCCAAAGAGGCTTTCGACACCCCGCTCAGCCCGCCACCTCTCGATGACGAACCGGGGTCTGCTACCGGGCACTCCGGTGTCTACCCGGACAGGACTTACACCTGCTGGCCTGGGACAGCTTGCAGGACGCAACATGACCCCGATACTAGGACGTCAAAGTACTTCGAGCCGCCGCCCCTTCTGCGAGCTGTCACACCTTCGGCGTGTGCACGATCGTCCAAGGTGTGACAACTCAAACCGAACGGTGGCGTCGGCCTTGCTAGGCTCCCTGACGGGCCGTGACTGGCGTGTTCGTAAGGTGGGTCCAACCACCGGGGAGCGGTTCGCCTACACTGCCGCGCGCCTGGGCCTTCAGACACCCAAAGGGAAGGCGCGCTCATGACTCAGCACCCCGGCAGCCAGAAAAGCGAGGCTGCCTCATGACTCAGCACCCCGGCAGCCAGAAAAGCGAGGCTGCCTCATGACTCAGCACCCCGGCAGCCAGAAAAGCGAGGCTGCCTCATGACTCAGATCGGCAACCTCACCCAGTTCGACGCCGCCGCTGCCTCGGCCGCCTATCAGAACGCCCTGCAGGTGATCGGCGCCGTCGAGCCCTACATCGCCGACGCGATCAGCAAGGAACTTGCCGATCAGCGCGCGTCGCTCAAGCTCATCGCCAGCGAGAACTACGCGTCTCCGGCGGTGCTGCTGACGATGGGCAACTGGCTCTCCGACAAGTACGCCGAGGGCACGATCGGGCATCGCTTCTACGCGGGCTGCCAGAACATCGACACCGTCGAGCAACTTGCCGCCGACCACGCGACAGCGCTCTTCGGTGCGCCCCACGCCTACGTCCAGCCACACTCGGGCATCGACGCCAACCTCGTCGCGTTCTGGGCCGTGCTGGCGCAGCGCGTCGAGAGCCCGGCCCTGGCGGCGGCCGGCGCCCGTCAGGTCAACGAGTTGTCCGAGGTCGACTGGGAACTGCTGCGCAAGGCGTTCGGCGACCAGCGGATGATCGGCATGTCACTCGACGCGGGCGGGCACCTCACGCACGGCTTCCGGCCGAACATCTCCGGCAAGATGTTCCACCAGACCTCCTACGGCACCGATCCCGAGACGGGCCTGCTCGACTACGACGAGGTGCGCCGGCTGGCCCGTGAGTTCAAACCGCTGATCCTCATGGCCGGGTACTCGGCCTACCCGCGCCGCATCGACTTCGCGAGGATGCGCGAGATTGCCGACGAAGTCGGCGCCACGCTGCTCGTCGACATGGCGCACTTCGCCGGCCTGGTGGCCGGCAAGGTGTTCACCGGCAACTTCGACCCGGTGCCGCACGCGCACGTCACGACCACCACCACGCACAAGTCGTTGCGCGGGCCGCGCGGTGGCATGGTGCTCTGCCAACCGGAGTTCGCCGACTCGGTCGACCGCGGCTGCCCGATGGTGCTCGGCGGCCCACTCGGGCACGTGATGGCCGCCAAGGCGGTGGCGCTGGCCGAGGCGCGCCAGCCCGCCTTCGCCGCCTACGCGCGCGACGTCGCCGACAACGCCGTCGCACTCGCTGAGAGCTTCCTGCGCCGCGACGCACGACTGGTCACCGGCGGCACCGACAACCACCTCGTGCTGCTCGACGTCTCGGCCTACGGGCTGACCGGACGCCAGGCCGAGTCGGCACTGCTCGACTCGGGCATCGTCACCAACCGCAACTCGATCCCGCGCGACCCGAACGGTGCCTGGTACACGTCCGGGATTCGCCTCGGCACCCCGGCGCTGACCACCCGCGGCTTCGGTCCCGACGACTTCGACGCTGTGGCGGAACTGATCGTGGGCGTCCTGTCCGCGACCTCGCCGGGCGCCACCGCCGACGGCAAGGCGTCCAAGGCGAAATACGACCTGCCGAGCGACGTCGCCGACAAGACGCACGCCGCCGCGGCGGAACTGCTCGACGCGCACCCGCTCTACCCTGGCCTCAATCTGGGCACGGGCTGACACAATCGGCATATGCGACGACACGCCCTGCTTTTGGCAGTGGTGGCGTTCCTCGCTGTCGGGGGCGCCGCGTGCACGTCCGCGAAACCGGCGCCGGTCGCATCGCGGCCTGGTTCTGCCCGCTCGCCGGTGCCGGTGACGCCGACGTCGGCCGCGCCGCGCACCCGACCGCGGTCGAAGCCGAAGCCGAAACCCAATCCGAAGCGGAGACCCACCGCGCACCGCCTCGCGGCGATCCAACTGCCGCGGGGCGGCCGGCACATCCTGCCGAACTTCCGCATCGTCGCCTACTACGGAGCGCCCGGCAGTGACGCGCTCGGCGTGCTGGGGCGGGGCACGCCAGACCAAGCGGCTGCCGCGATCGAGAAGCAGGCGGCCAAGTTCGCACCGTTCGGACGCCACATTCAGCCGGCGATGGAACTGATCGCCACGGTGGCCCAGGGCGGCCCGGGCCGCGACGGGCTGTACTCGAAACCAATCTCACCGGACGAAATCGCGAGCTACCTCGCCGCGGCGCACCGGCACAAGATGCTGCTCATCCTCGACTTCCAGCCCGGCCGCGGCGAGTTCCTCCCGCAGGTCGAGCAGGACGAGCCGTTTCTGCTCGACCCGTCGGTCAGCGTGGCGCTCGACCCGGAGTGGAAGGTCGGGCCCGGCCAGGTGCCGGCGAAGGTCATCGGCTCGTCGAGTGCCGCAAGCATCAACGCCGTCGGCCACTACCTGTCCGGCATCGTCACGAGTCACCACCTACCCGACAAGCTGCTCGTCGTGCACGAGTTCACGACGACGATGCTGCCCGACCGTGGCAATATCGCCCGCCCGCCCGGCCTCGAGATGGTGCTGCACGCCGACGGCCTGGCCACTCCGGCGAAGAAGATCTCCGTGTACCGGAAGCTGCGCTTCCCCTGCCCGCCGTTCCATGCCGGATTCAAGCTGTTCTACAAGGCAGACACCGGGCTGATGACGCCCGCGCAGGTTATGGAGTTGAGCCCGCAGCCCGAGATCGTCACCTACCAGTAGTCGTGTACGTCCGTCCCTTCCAGGACGCTCCGCGGCCGAGCCAGTGCCGGCGCGCGGAGTCGGCGGTCATCGCCAGGTAGAGCGTGGCGGTGAACGGCAGGGTGAACGCGAGCAGCAGCGGCTGACGGTAGTAGCGCAGCACCGGCATGAACGTGGCCGCCATGAGCAGCCAGGTGGCGGCACCGACTCCGCCGACGAGCCAGCCGCCCGATGCCAGCCCACCGATCGTCGCCGCGACCGGCGCCAGGAAGACGAGGCTCAGGCCGAGCACCGTGCCGGCGAGCAGCAGGACCGAATACCGCAACTGCGCGTACGCGCTGCGCGCGACCATCTGCCACAGATCCGCAAGCCTCGGATACGGCCGCACGCTTGCGACCTGATCACCCAGACCGAGCCAGATTCGCCCACCGGCCCGTTTGACGATGCGTGCAATCGCGACGTCGTCGATCACCGCGCCGCGCACCGCCGCCAGGCCACCGGCCCGCTCGAGCGTCTCGCGGCGCACGAGCGAGCAGCCACCGGCCGCCGCAGCGACCCGGGAACGCGGACGGTTGACCCACCGGAACGGGTAGAGCATGGCAAAGAAGTAGACGAACGCCGGAACGATGAGACGTTCCCAGTTCGTGCGTACACGCAGCATCGCCATCTGTGAGACGAGATCCCGCTCGCTCGCCGCGCACACCAGTGCCGTCAACGAACCTGGCTGGTGCTCGATGTCGGCGTCGGTCAGCAGCAGAAGGTCCGCGTCGGCTGCCTCTTCCGTACCGCGTTGCAGGGCGTGCAGCTTGCCGGTCCAGCCCGCAGGCGGGTCGCCGGCAGCGACGACAGTGACGCCTGCGGCGCGCGCGATCGGACCCGTGCCGTCGCTGCTGGCGTCGTCGATGACGATCACCCGCAGCGGCCCGGCGTAGTCCTGGGCGAGCAGCGCGCGCAGCGTGCCCGGCAGCACTTCGGCCTCGTCGCGGGCCGGGACGAGCGCCGCGACGCTCGGCCACCGCTCGGACAGTGCCCCCTCCGACCGTGCCGCGGCGGCGGGCAGGCGCTGGTCGGTGCGCCAGAACCATCCCTGGCCGAGGGCCAGCCACACCCAGGCCGCGCCGGACAGCCCGGCGATCCACGTCAGCACCGTCACGGCGAAGACCCTGCCAGGCGGCCGGTTGCCGCGACCAGGCCGGCCTCGCATTACGGTGGACGCGGTAACGACGGCAATCCGGGGAGCACTGAATGACCGACGAACTCGCGCAGATCGGCGTCACCGGCCTGGCTGTGATGGGCCGCAACCTGGCGCGCAACCTGGCCCGGCACGGGCACACGGTCGCCCTGCACAACCGCTCCCCCGAACGCACCCGCAGCCTGGTCGAGCAGCACGGCGACGAGGGCCGCTTCGTGCCGAGTGAGTCGATGGCGGGCTTCGTCGCGAGCCTCGCGCGGCCCCGCGCGATCATCGTCATGGTCAAGGCCGGCGATCCCACCGACGCCGTCATCGACGAACTGGTGCCACTGCTCGACGAAGGCGACATCGTCATCGACTGCGGCAACGCCCACTACGTCGACACCCGCCAGCGCGAAGCGGCGCTGCGCGAGCGCGGACTGCACTTCGTGGGCTGCGGCGTCTCGGGCGGCGAGGAGGGCGCGCTCAACGGGCCGAGCATCATGCCCGGCGGGTCCGCGCAGTCCTACCAGAAGCTCGGCCCGATCTTCGAGTCGATCGCGGCCCAGGTCGAGGGCACCCCGTGCTGCGTGCACATCGGCCCCGACGGCGCCGGGCACTTCGTCAAGATGGTGCACAACGGCATCGAGTACGCCGACATGCAACTCATCGCCGAGGCCTACGACCTGTTGCGCACCGGCCTCGGCGCGAAACCGGACGAGATTTCGGAGATCTTCAGCACCTGGAACGAGGGCGACCTCGAGTCGTTCCTCATCGAGATCACCGCCGACGTGCTGGCCCACACCGATGCCGAGACCGGGCGGCCGTTCGTCGACGTGGTGCTCGACCAGGCCGAGCAGAAGGGCACCGGGCGCTGGACCGTGCAGAGTGCGCTCGACCTCGGCATCCCGATCACCGGCATCGCCGAGGCCACCTTCGCGCGGGCGTTGTCCGGGCACGCCGATCAGCGCGACCCGGCCCGGGCCACGTTCGGCGACGACACCAGCCCGCTCGCGGTGCCCGACCGCGACGCGTTCGTCGAGGACGTCCGCCGGGCCCTGTACGCCTCGAAGGTGGTCGCCTATGCGCAGGGCTTCGACCACATCGCCGCCGGCAGCTCCGAGTACGGCTGGCAGATCGACCGTGGCGCGATGGCCACGATCTGGCGCGGCGGATGCATCATCCGGGCGCGCTTCCTCAACCGCATCCGCGAGGCCTACGACGCCGACCCGGAGTTGCCGTCACTGCTCGTCGCGCCGTACTTCGCCGATGCGGTGCGAGCCGGCGTCGAGAGCTGGCGCCGGGTGGTGGCGATGGCCGCCACGGCCGGCATCCCGGCGCCCGCCTTCTCGTCCTCGCTCGCCTACTACGACGGGTTGCGCCGCGATCGCCTGCCGGCCGCGCTCATCCAGGGCCTGCGCGACAACTTCGGCGCGCACACCTACAAGCGCGTCGACAAGAACGGCACGTTCCACACCGAGTGGGCGGGCGACCGGGCCGAGCACCCGGCCTGACCCGGTCAGCGGTCAGCTCAGTTCAGAGCCCGCGCACGCCCACGTAGATCTTCGTGCTCAGCGCGGGCTTGCCGTCCAGCGGAGCCCCGGGGTCGTCGGGCGCCACACCGGCGGCGGCGATGCGGTCCAACGTGCGCAGGCCGATCGGCAGGATGGTGCCGAAGATCGAGTAGTTCGGTCGAAGTGCGGAGTCGGCGTAGACGAGGAAGAACTGGCTGCCGTTGGTGTCGGGGCCGGCGTTGGCCATGGCCAACACGCCGCGTGCGTACACCCGGCGCGCGCCCGTGGGATCAGACGGTGCGGGCGGCAGGTTCGTGGGCAACTCGTCGCCGAACTTGTAGCCCGGGCCGCCTTCGCCGGTGCCGCTCGGGTCGCCGCACTGCAGCACCGACAGCGTCGGGTAGGTGGTGAGCCGGTGGCAGATCGTGTCGTCGTAGAACCGCGACTGCAGCAGGTGCACGAAGCTCTGCACCGTGCACGGCGCCTCGGCGCGGTTGAGCACCATCGGGATCGGGCCCCGGTTGGTGAACAGGGTGACCAGCGCGTAGCCGTGGTCGGGCGTGTGGCGCGGGTCCGGCGGCAGCGACACGGGACGCACCGCCGGGTCATCCGGCGTGGGCGTGTAGGCACACGGTCCGGGCGTGGGTTGGGTCTGGTCGGCGGGCGACGTGGGCCGGGCCTGGGCGAGCGAGGCCGGTCCCAGCACGAGCACGAGCGCAGCGCAGGCTGCGGTGAGCGCACCGCGGCGAAATGGTCGCATGATTGTCCTTTGGTCCGGACGTACGGATTTTCCAGCAGTGTGCCAGTTGATCGCGTGCGGGAGAACCCGCACGAACCCGCAACCGTTGTCGCCTACTCGCCGGAGGGCAGCTCCACGTGGCCGCCGAATGCCTGCCGCATGGCGGAGAGCAGCTTGTCGGCGTAGAGCGCTTCGCCGCGGCTGCTGAACCGGGCGAACAGCGCGGCCGACAGCACGGGCGCGGGCACTCCTTCGTCGATCGCGGCCTTCACCGTCCAGCGGCCCTCACCCGAGTCGGACACGCGCCCGGCCAGGCCGTCGAGGTTCGGGTTCACGGCAAGCGCCCCGGCGGTGAGGTCGAGCAGCCATGACGCGATCACCGAACCGCGCCGCCACACCTCGGTGACCTTCGCGATGTCGAGGTCGTACTGGTAGTACTGCGGCTGCTCGATCGGCGCGATCTCGGCCGAGTGCTCCTCGGACTTCGTTCCCGCGTCGGCATGCGCCAGCACGTTGAGTCCCTCGGCATAGGCCGCCATCAGGCCGTATTCGATGCCGTTGTGCACCATCTTGACGAAGTGGCCCGCCCCGTTGGGCCCGCAGTGCAGGTAACCCTGCTCCTCGCGGCCGGCATCGCCGGTGCGTCCCGGCGTGCGGTCGGCGGCGTCGAGCCCGGGCGCGATACTGGCGAACAGCGGGTCGAGGTGGTCGACGACCTCGGTCTCGCCGCCGATCATCAGGCAGTACCCGCGTTCGAGACCCCATACGCCACCGCTCGTGCCGACGTCGACGTAGTGGATTCCTTTGGCTTTCAGGGCCGCCGCGCGGTCGATGTCGTCGCGGTAGTTCGAGTTGCCGCCGTCGATGATGATGTCGCCGCTGTCGAACAGCTTGCCGAGTTCGGTGACCGTCTCACCGGTGGCGCCGGCGGGGATCATGACCCACACCGCGCGGGGCGTCGTCAGCTTCGCGACGAACTCCTCGAGGCTCGCCGCACCCGTCGCGCCGTCGGCCTCGAGCGCCTTGATCGAGTCGGCCGAGCGGTCGTACACCACGCACTCGTGCCCGTCGCGCATCAGGCGTCGCACGATGTTGGCGCCCATCCGTCCCAGGCCGATCATTCCGAGCTGCATGCTGACTCTCCTCGCTCTTCGCGCGAGCGCTCATCGCACGCTCGCTCCGCTCCTCGCTTCGCTGCGGTGCTCACTCGCTGGCTCCTTCCTGACGGGCCGCGCGGTAGCGGCGGATGAGCGCGTTGGTGGAGCTGTCGTGGCTGAGCTCGGTGGCTGAGGCCAGCTCGTCGGCCACCTTCTTGGCGAGCACCTTGCCCAGTTCGACTCCCCACTGGTCGAAGGAGTTCACGTTCCAGACGGTGCCCTGTACGAACACACTGTGCTCGTAGAGGGCGATGAGCTTGCCCAGTGCGGCCGGGGTCAGGCGCTCGAGCAGGATCGTGTTGGACGGGCGGTTGCCCTCGAACACCCGGTGCGGCACCAGCCAGTCCGGCGTTCCCTCGGCCGCGACCTGCGCCGCCGTCTTGCCGAATGCGAGCGCCTCGGTCTGGGCGAAGACGTTCGCGGTGAGCAGGTCGTGGTGAATGCCGAGCGCGTTGAGGGAATGCATGAACCCGATGAAGTCGGCGGGGATGAGCCGGGTGCCCTGGTGGATCAACTGGTAGAAGCTGTGCTGGCCGTTCGTGCCGGGCTCACCCCAGTAGACCGGTGAGGTGTCGTAGCCGACCTGCTCACCCGCGAGTGTCACGTGCTTGCCGTTGGACTCCATCGTCAGCTGCTGCAGGTAGGCGGGGAATCGCTTGAGGTACTGGTCGTAGGGCAGCACGGCCTGCGTCTGCGCACCGAAGAAGTCGCAGTACCAGACGGTGAGCAGGCCGAGGAGCACCGGCAGGTTCTCGGCGAACGGCGCGGTGCGGAAGTGCTCGTCCATCTCGTGGAATCCGGCGAGCATCTCCTCGAACGCGGACGGCCCGATCGCGATCATCGTCGACAACCCGATCGCGGAGTCCATCGAGTAGCGCCCGCCGACCCAGTCCCAGAAGCCGAACATGTTCATGACGTCGATGCCGAACCGCTCGACCTCGTCGGCGTTCGTCGAGACGGCCACGAAGTGCTTGGCGACCGCGGACTCGTCGCCCAATGCGTCGAGAACCCAGGCCCGGGCGGTGCGGGCATTCGTCATCGTCTCCAGCGTCGTGAACGTCTTCGACGAGATGATGAACAGCGTCTCGGCCGGATCGAGGTCGCGCGTCGCCTCGGCGAAGTCCGTGCCGTCGACGTTGGAGACGAAGCGGAACGTCAGATCGCGCGAGCTGTAGTGCCGCAGGGCCTCGTAGGCCATGACCGGCCCGAGATCCGAGCCGCCGATACCGACATTGACGATGTTGCGGATGGACTTGTCGGTGTGCCCCCGCCAATGTCCCGAACGCACGCGATCGGCGAATTCGGCCATGCGGCCGAGCACCTCGTGCACAGCTGGCACCACGTCGATGCCGTCGACGGTGATCTGCTCCTTGCGTGGCGCGCGAAGGGCGACGTGCAGCACTGCGCGATCCTCGGTGATGTTGATCTTCTCGCCGGCGAACATGGCATCGATTCGCTCACGCAGACGCGACTCCGCCGCGAGCTGGAGCAGCAGGCCGATGGTGTCGTCGGTGATCCGGTTCTTCGAGTAGTCGAGGTAGATGCCGCAGGCGTCCAGGGTCAGGCGCTCGCCGCGCTCGGGATCATCGGCGAACAGGTCGCGAAGGTGCGTGCCGCGCAGGCTTTCATAGTTCGCCGCGAGACCTTTCCATGCGCTTTGTTCAGGTAGGGGTGTTGCGGCCGGTGCGGCCATCCGGCGGCCTCCTTAGCTGCGAACGTGTCACTGTCGTGCGTCCCATCTCAGCACCCGCCGGTCCGGGTCGCACCACCGGCATCCGCGCGCGTGAGGTGGATCAAGGCAGCCCGGTGGTGTCCTGAGAGAGCCCGGGCGGCTAGCCTCGTCGGGTTATCCAGAACAGACAGATAGGGATTGCGCGGTGACCCTTTACCCCGGCGACCGAACCAGCGTGGTCGCCTCATGACGAGCCATCCCGGCGACCGGACGAACGTGGTCGCCTCATGACCGAGAACCGGCCGAAGCTGTCCGTTATCGGTACCGGTTACCTCGGCGCGACACATGCGGTCTGCATGGCCGAGCTCGGGTACGACGTGATCGGCCTCGATGTCGACGAGGAGAAGATCGGCAGGCTCGCCAAGGGCGAGGTGCCCTTCTTCGAGCCGGGCCTGCCGGAGCTGCTGATCAAGCACGTGAACGGCGGCAAGCTGCGCTTCACCACGTCTTACGCCGAGGCGGCCGAATTCGGCGACGTCCACTTCATCTGCGTCGGCACCCCGCAGAAGAAGGGCGAGTACTCGGCCGATCTGCGCTACGTCGAGGCGGCGTTCACTTCCCTGTCGCCGCATCTGACGCGCAAGGCGCTGGTCGTCGGCAAGTCCACCGTCCCGGCGGGCACGGCCGTGCACATGGAGAAGCTCATGCGCAGCCTGACGCCGTCGAAGGACGTCGAACTGGCGTGGAATCCCGAGTTCCTGCGCGAAGGGCTCGCCGTGCAGGACACATTGCACCCGGACCGGCTCGTGTTCGGCGTGCACTCCGACTGGGCCGAGCAGCAGCTTCGGGCCGCGTTCGCGCCGGTGATCGAGGCGGGAACCCCGGTCGTCATCACCGACTTCGCCACGGCCGAACTGGTCAAGGTCGCGGCCAACTCGTTCCTGGCCACCAAGATCTCCTTCATCAATGCGATGGCCGAGATATGCGAGACCACCGGCGCCGACGTCACGCAACTGTCCAGGGCGATCGGATACGACGACCGGATCGGGCACAAGTTCCTGCGGGCCGGGCTCGGGTTCGGCGGCGGCTGCCTGCCCAAGGACATCCGCGCGTTCATCGCCCGGGCGGGTGAACTCGGCGTCGACCAGGCGGTGTCGTTCCTGCGCGAGGTCGACGAGATCAACCTGCGCCGGCGGGCACGCACCGTCGAACTCGGTCTCGACCTGATCGAGGGCAGCTACCGTGGCACCCGGATCGCGGTGCTCGGCGCCGCCTTCAAGCCGAACAGCGACGACATCCGCGACTCGCCGGCGCTGGACGTCGCGGCATCGATCGGCCGACGCGGCGGCGACGTCGTCATCTACGACCCGCAGGCGATGGACAACGCCCGGCGCGAACACCCTGAACTCGCCTACGTCGGCTCGCTCGACGAGGCGCTCGCCGGCGCCGACGTCACGATGATCCTCACCGAGTGGGACGAGTTCCAGGAGATGGATCCGGTCGCCGTCGGCGAGAAGGTCGCACAACGCAACATGGTCGACGGCCGCAACATCCTCGACCCGGTCGTCTGGCGCAAGTCGGGCTGGCGCTACCGCGCGCTCGGCCGCCCGTAACCTGCGGGCCCGTCTGCGCTCACACGAGGCGCCGGACGCCGATCGTCCGGCGCCCTGAGCAACGGGCTCGGCTCGTGCCCGATGAAGTCGTCCAGGACGACGTACACCGAGCATGCCTGCCGCCGCGGCCATACCCGGCCGCCGCGGCATCTGCGACACCTGCCCTTGGCGTCAATTGCGTGTGAGTCACGTAGCTCGCTCAGCGCGCTGATCAGCCGCGCCAGCCGGGCGATACACACGGCCGACAACCGCCCGTCACTGCTGGCCAGATCGTTCATCAATTCGTCGAGCCGCTCGCCGAGCAGCCGGTCGTTGGTCGCCGCCACCGTCCAGGATCGCCCGGTCACGGCGGGCGCCGGATATGCGGATCGGTCGCCCGTACCGTGATCGGTACCGAGCTGCGTTGCCATTGGCGAGCCTCCTCGTTGGGAATAGCGGCGGCCGTGACCGATCGCCACCTACCGACTCTGCAAGTTCGCGACCGATTACGCAGGAGGCATGAGTGGGGGCACTGAGCAAGGGGTCATGCGTGCCCCCACCGGTCGCGCACTAGCGATATGGCCGACGACAACGACGCAGAGCGGCCGGAGTGGGCACAGCGCCTTCGCCGCGAACGGATCGCGCGCAACTGGTCGCAGGGCGACGCCGTGCAGGCGATGCGGACGTTTTCCTCGGTGCCGCTGCCAGAAGGCCTGCTCGACCAGTGGAAGCGCTGGGAACGTGGCCGCAACCGTCCCGACGAGTTCTACCGGCCGATCATCGCCGCGGCGCTTGGCACGGTCGTCGAGTCGATCTTCCCGTCGCCGCGCCCGCCCCTTCGCCATTCCACGACTGACGAATTGCTGCTGACCGCCAGTGGCATGGACACCCACGAACTCGTCGCGCGCATTCGTCGCTCGACCATCGACGACAGCACATTGGACGCGCTGCAACTCACGGTCGAGCAGATGTGCTGCAACTACGCACTGCAGCCGCCGGCCGTCCTGATCGGCGAGAGCAGAGAATGGCTCTCGCAGATAACCGGGCTACTCGGGCAGCGCCTGACGCTGTCACAGCACCGCGACGTGCTCGACTCAGCCGCGTGGCTGACTCTGCTGATCGGGTGCCTCGAATACGACGACGGCCAATTCGCAGCAGCGGAATCGACGCGCCTCGCCGCGCTGCAACTCGGTGTCGAAGCCGGCAACGCGGCCGTGATCGGCTGGGCGCACGAGATGCTCGCGTTCTTCTCGCTGACGCACGGCCGTTTCCGTGAGGTCATCGAGGCTGTGCATTCCGGCCGCAGCGCAGCGCCCGGACGATCCGTCTCCGTACAGCTGTTCGCGCAGGAAGCGAAGGCATGGGCGCGCATGGGCAATCCGCGCAATGCCACGCAGGCGCTTGAGAACGGCCGCGTGCTGCTCGACTCGCTGCCCTACCCGGAGCGACCCGATCACCACTTCCTGGTCGACCCGGACAAGTTCGATTTCTACGCGATGGATTGCTACCGGCTGATCGGCGACGACAACATCGCGGAATTGCACGCCCGCGAGACCATACGCCGCAGTACGGCCGCCGACGGCACGATCATCTCGCCCATGCGCACGGCCGAAGCCGAATTGACACTGGGCGTTGTCGCCGCGCGCCGCGGCGAATTGGGTCAGGCGCTCGAGTACGGGCACCGGGCCCTCTCGATTTCTCGCCGGTGCCAGCCGTCGTTGTTGATGGTCGGTTCGGAACTCGCAGAGGAGGTTGACGAGCGGTTTCCCGACGATCCGGGCGCCAGCGACTTTCGGGCCGCCCTCGCGGCGGCCATCTCCGGATCGTCGGGCTAGGGCAAGCCTGTCCGATCTTGGCCGTCGCGGGCCGCGGCCGGCAAGGTCGCGCAAAAAGGCCGAGCGTCCGAGCGTGGAATTCCCTCATGCCGATCTCGTGCTCTGCCGGTAAAACCCACAGCCTGGACGCGCCACGGCCGTCGACCGGATACGGCCGTCCAACTGAGGCGCGAGCCACGACCCGACTGCTCCAAGACCTGATATGTGGGTCCGGTTGTCAAGAGGCAGGGTGAAGCGGCGCCTCCCACCGTCGTAGGGGGCGCCGCTTCTTGACCGTCCGGTCCGGTGGTGACGGGCGTGTCGGTGTCGACGCGTGGTCACTCTGATATTCGCGGGTTGGCTACCGCAGGACGGGCTGTTCGGCGGGAGCGCGCCGCGGGTCTAGTCACGAGCGTGATCGCCTTTGTTGGTAAGGCGATTGCTCATAGGGCGTGCCGCGGGTTACTCCTCACGCTGCCGTCGCCACCGGGTTGTCCGGACGGACGTTTGGGCGTGGTGTCAGTCGTCGAGGACGGCCAGGGACCAGCACCAGCCGGCCAGCTCGCGGGCGATCGCGGCGTTGGCGATCACCGGTGTCTTCTTCCGCTCGAGGAAGCTGAGCCAGCGCTGGTGCAGGCGCCGGTTGCCGGCGTGACCGCGGGTCGCGGCCAGTGCCGGCGCCCGGTCCCAGCGGCGGCGCAGATCGAGACCAGGGACCCGGTAGGGCGCGCGGTGATGCCACGCGGCCTCGATCAGCAGCCGGCGGGCGTGCCCGTTGCCGGTCTTGGTCAACCCGCCCTGCGCCCGCGACTGCCCCGAGGAGTGCTCGGTCGGGACCATGCCGAGGTAGGCGCCGATGCTGCGCCCGGTCAGCCGCTGCCAGTCACCAATCTCGACCGCGAGGGAGAACGCGGTCAGCGTCGACACGCCGCGTAGGCAGCCCAGCCGGTGCACGACCGGCGTGAACGGCGAGTCGGCGGCCATCACCGCGATCGCCGCGTCGAGCCGATCCCGGCGTGCCACGGTGGCCAACATCGTCTCGTAAGCGGACTCGTAGGCCAGCTGCAAACCCACCAGTTCGAAGCGCTGCTGCCGCAGCCACCTGTCGTGCACCCCGGTCCAGGCCTTTCCGCCGCAGTAGACGATCCCCTGTCGCAGCAGCAGTTTCGAGACCCGATGCCGCGCCGCCATCAGATCGCCGCGACAATCCTCACGGGCCCGCACCAGATCCCGCGCAGCCTCCTGCTCAACACTCGGAACAGTGACCGCGGTGATCTCGCCCAGATGCAACAACCGAGCCAGATGCAACGCATCGCGAGCATCGGTCTTGACCCGATCACCGGGCGGACGCTGCAGCTTCGACGGCGCCGCGACCACACATTCGACCCCGGCCGCGAGCAGGAACCGGGCTAACCCGAACCCGGTCGGCCCAGCCTCATACGTCGCCCTCACCGGCCCCGGCAACGACGCGACCCACGCCGCGATCTCACCGCGATCCGGAGTCAACTTACGACGATGCAGCTCACCGGTCAGCCCATCGATCGCCGCCCCGGCGACCGAACGGGCATGAACGTCCAGCCCAACACTCGTACGCTGAAACACCACTGGGGCCTCCCACGTCTGTGGCTCTACCGGCCAGGACCACCCTGCGTCGGCAACCCACGTTCACACGTGCGCGAGGCCCCAGCCATGACCCCCATACCGTCTAGGGCACGCACGGAGGTGCGCTCGCGGTAGCAAGCCACCACTGCCGGGTCCGGGTGGAAACCGCGCTCGATGGGTATGGCTATGCCAAGAGCTTTTACCGGCGCCCCTACTGGGTCCACGGCATCGATGATTGGGGCTGATCATGGCCAGGAACGGCGATACACACGTGGCGCAGCACCTCGCGCCGCAGGACCAGTCGGTCGGCGCGCTGATGGCGCAGATATCGGAGCAGACCTCGCGGCTTGTGCGGGATGAACTTCGGCTGGCCCGCGCTGAGATGACCGAGAAGGGCAGGCAGGCGGGCCGCGGCATGGGCCTGTTCGGTGGTGCGGGTCTGATCGGCCTGTACGGCATCGCCTGCTTCGTGGCCGCGGCGATCCTGGCATTTGGCGGACCACTGCCGTCGTGGGCCGCCGCTCTGATCGTCGGCGGGGTGCTGCTTGCCGCTGCCGGGGTCGCGGCGCTGTTGGGCAAACACGAGGTCACCCATGCAACACCGCCTGTGCCGACGGAAGCTCTCGGCGGAATCAAACATGACGTGGACGCGCTCAAAGGGAGGAGTCGGTCATGACCGACAACCGCGGCGGGGTCGATCCTGTCGAGGTCCAGCCCTCGGGCGTGTCCGAGTCCGACGCCGTTCGCGCCGATCTGGACGCCACCCGCGCGGAGTTGGCTGACACGGTCAATGTGCTCAGCGACAAGCTGGACGTCAAGTCACGTACAGCCGAAAAGGTGGGCCAGGCCAGGAGCAAGGCATACGAGATGGCCGGACGCGCGAAGCAGTCGGCTCCGGCAAATGTGCGGCGCACGATGGACCGAGCTGCGGCCAAGGCGACCCCACTCATGCATCGGGTCTCGGAGAAGGCGGCGCCGTATCGCGGCAGGATCACGGCGGGAGCCGTTACAGCCGTCGTCATCCTGGTCGTCGCGAGTCGGCGGAACGGTGCTGACCTCGGGTAGTAAGAATCGCCTCGAACGACTAGCTGGCGCTCGTTCGTTGCTCGGCTGCTCGCCGGTCGGCGAGCGCGGCGTCCTTGGCGCGCGCCGTCTCGGCCAACTCGGCCTGGAACGCGCTCATGCGTGCCGCCAGTACGGGGTCGGATGCGCCCAGGATGCGGACCGCCAGCAACCCGGCATTGCGCGCCCCACCGATGGACACCGTCGCGACCGGGACCCCCGCGGGCATCTGCACGATCGACAGCAGCGAATCCATGCCGTCGAGATACTTCAGCGGCACCGGCACGCCGATCACCGGCAGCGGCGTTAGGGCGGCGACCATGCCCGGTAGATGCGCGGCGCCACCCGCCCCGGCGATGATCACCTTGAGGCCGCGCGCGGCCGCCTGCTGGGCGTAGTCGGCCATGCCCAGCGGCGTGCGATGCGCCGAGACGACCCGTACCTCGCACGCCACGCCGAACTCGTCGAGTGCGCCGGCCGCGGCGCGCATCACGTCGTAGTCGGAGTCGCTGCCCATGATCACGCCGACAAGCGGGGTTGGCCCGCCGGCGCCTTCGGATGCTGTCATCGCTCTCCCGTTCGCGGTCGCGGCTCCTGTTCATGATCATCTCTGCTGCTGGTGCGACCGGACACGTCCGGAGCAGAGATGATCATGAGGTATCGCTCGTGGTCAGGCTGGGCACCGTGTCGCCGTTGGTCAGGTAAGCGGCGGCTGCTGCGGCCCGGGAACGCACCTCGGCCAGGTCCGAGCCGAGCGCCGTCACGTGCCCGACCTTGCGGCCCGGGCGGAAACCCTTGCCGTACAGGTGGATCTTCACATCCGGCCAGCGCGCCATGCAGTGATGGACGCGCTCGTCGATGCCGGCGGGTTTGACGTCGTCCGGGCCCGCCAGCAGGTTCGCCATCACCACGACGGGGGCGGTGAGGGACGTGACGCCGAGCGGGTAGTCGAGCACCGCGCGCAGGTGCTGCTCGAACTGAGAGGTTCGCGAGCCCTCGATGGTCCAGTGCGCCGAGTTGTGCGGACGCATCGCGAGCTCGTTGACGAGCAGCGTTCCCTCGGTGGTCTCGAACAGCTCCACGGCCAGGACACCCGTGACGTCGAGCTCGGCGGCAATGCGCAGGGCCAGGTGCTGCGCCTCGTCGGCCACCTCGTCAGCGAGATTCGGGGCGGGGGCGATCACCTCGACACAAATCCCGTCAGCCTGGACGGTCTCGACCACCGGCCACGCCGCGCCCTGCCCGAATGGTGAGCGGGCAACGACTGCGGCGAGTTCGCGCCGGATCGACACCTTCTGCTCGACGATGAACGGCGCCGCGATCGCCAGCGGCTCGGCCGCGTCAGCCGGTGATTCGGCCACCCACACACCTCTGCCGTCATAGCCGCCGAGTGCCAGCTTGAGCACGAGCGGCCAGCCCACCTTGTCGGCGAAGTCGTCCAGTGCAGTCTGGCGGTCGTCGACCGTTGCGAGGTCGATCCACGCCGGGCACGCGACGCCGAGCTCAGTGAGACGCGCGCGCATCACGGCCTTGTTCTGGGCATATCGCAGGGCGTCGGCTTGCGGGTGCACCAGCGTGCCGCCCGCGGCGAGCGCCGCCACGTGCTCGTTGGGTACGTGCTCGTGGTCGAAGGTGACGACATCACAGCCGGCCGCGAACGTCCGCAACACGTCGAAGGATCGATAGTCGCCGACCAGGACGTCGGGCGCTACGAGCGCGGCGCCGTCGTCGGCCGATGCGGCGAGAATCCGCAGCGATTGCCCGAGGGCGATGGCGGCCTGGTGGGTCATGCGAGCAAGCTGGCCCGCTCCGACCATGCCGACGACCGGCAGTCCGGTGCGGGAGTCCACGTCGCAAGAGGGTAATCGCCGCGACGCTCGACCTGCTCACCGCACGCCAGACGGGGGCAAATTGGCCCACGAGATCGCCAGGTAGACTCCGATGACATCATGCTCACGTCAGCCCGGCCCTCGTTCACCGACCGCTTGCGCGGGTCGTGGCGGGTGCTCCTCAAAGAGGTCGCCGCGTTCGGGGTCGTCGGTGCGATCGGCCTTGTCATCGACATCGGCTTGTTCAACATCTTGTTGCATCAGCACGTCGGCGTTCTGACCTCGAAGTGTATTTCCACCACCGCGGCCACGACGTTCGCCTATTTCGGAAACCGGCACTGGTCCTTCTCGCATCGTGCCCGTACTGGCCTCGGCCGCGAGACGTCGTACTTCTTCGGCATCAACCTGATCGCGCTGATAGGCGCGGAGCTGATTCTCGGCCTGTTCGCCTACCCGCTGCATTACAAGTACGACCATCTCGTCATGAACGTCGTCAACCTGGCGACCATCGGCCTCGGCACCCTGTTCCGGTTCTGGGCCTACAAGAGGTTCGTGTTCCTGCATCCGGACAAGGTGCGCGACGCCGAACGCGATCTCGACGAGGAACTGGCCGAAAGCTAGGGCCCGTGCTGGCCTGCCCTCACGTGGAGTCCCTGCGCGCTGGGCGTTGCCTCAATCCTTTGACCGACGCGAGCGCGTCCACTGCGGCCATGATCGCCGCGGCACCTTCAGCGGGGAGCAGCGCCCACAGTTCGCTCATGCCGTCATCCCGGGCAGTCACGCACACGCGGCGCTCGGTCATCGCCTGCGCGCGTTGTTCTTCGACCCGGGCCGGGTCCAGCGCGTGTACCGCGCGGCGCACCGATCGTTTGAACTCGGCCAGCGTCTGCCCACCGGCACAGCGCAGCACCCGCTCCTCCACCGCGACTACGGTCTCGTCGTCCAGTCCGTAGGTGGCTTCGGCGAGGGTCATCGCGTGCAGGTAGCTGACCCGGCCCCGCCGTAACGCCCGCCCCGTCGCCGCCAACGTCCCAGCCAAGGTCTCGGCCACCGCGAGACGGCGTTGCGCGGTCACCGCCGACAGCCGCAGCGCACACCCAACCTCCTCGCGCACCCACCGATCCTCCGACCCATCATCAGCGGCCATCGCGGCCAGGACCTGAGCCTGCACTCCGGAAAGCCACGCCAGGTGCCGCTCCAAAGCGACCAGCACATCGACCCGCCCACCAGGCGACAACCCAGCCAGGTCGAGCATCGACAGCGCCGCCACCGCATCCGGACCCGGTGCCTGGCCGGCGAGCCACGCCGCGGCCTGATCCGGGTCGTCGGTGATCTCCGCGAGACTCAACGGCGGCGGCGCAGTGGGCGGCTGCCACTCGTCGACCTCGAACATGCGTGCGACTCTGCGGCAATGGATGATCACTCGTCGAGCCAGAATCACCTTGTCCGTAAGGACTTCCGACGTGGCAGGCAGGACACGCCGTCGCCGATCAGTCGAGCCGGAAGCCGACCTTCAGCCCTACCTGCACGTGGCCGATCCGGCCATCGGTGATGTGGCCGCGAATCTCGGTGACCTCGAACCAGTCCAGACCGTGCAATGTCTCGGCGGCACGGGTGATAGCGCCTCTGATCGCATCGTCGACTCCGTCCGCTGATGTACCGACGACTTCGCTGACGCGGTAGGTGTGGCCAGGCATCGCGTTCCTCCTAGGAGCGGACGGACATGTCTGCAGAGCGTGCGCGCCCGCACGCAACACCGCAACGTGGCGATGATCGGCGGCCGACGATCATGGAGGCTCGACAGGCTCGACAGGCTCGCTGGTGAGCGGTTCGAGCATCGCCGCCATATCGGCCTGCTCGAAGAACCGCGCCCAATCGAGCGGCGTCGAGTTGAAGCGTTTGTCGCGGATGTCAGGGTCGGCTCCGAGCGAGAGCAACAGGCCGGCCAACGCAAGATCTCCGACAGACGCCGCGTGGTGCAGGGGCGTCTCCCACGGCTGCTCGACCGGAACGTCCTGGCGGCCCAGCGCATTGACATCGAATCCGAACGAAGCGAGCAGTCTGATCGAGTCGAGGCGTCTCGACACGGCAGCGCGCATCACGAGCGCGGGATGCCGAGAACGTACTTCGTCGACGATGCCGGCGTCACCGGCGACGATGCGGGCCGTGGCATCCCGGTCGGCCGCCATCGCGGCTGCGACGAACCCGTCGGCCGGGCCGAAGTCGGCGTCGGCGGCACCCGCTGCCAAGAGGTACTCGACGATCCGTGCGTAGCCGCACAGCCGCGCCAGCTCCAGCGCCGCTCGCCCACCACCGGCAACACCCGTCAACGGGCTGCGAATGTCGACGCCGTGCTCGACCAGCAGCCGCGTCCGATCGAGCATGTCGTGGGTGACCGCCCAGCCGAGCTGGCCTAGCAGGAGATCACCCGGTGAGGGCAACGCCTCGGGCATGCGGGCCCGCCATGGTCCGCCGTCGCCGGTGCCGAGCCCGTGCTCGAACAACAACTCGAGATGGTCATTGCCCGGCTCGAACATCCGGTTGTAGAGCGCCTGCGCGTCATTCGGGTCGGCGCCGGATTCGAGTAGCAGCGCCGCCAGCGCATGCTCGTGCGGATGGGGCGGCTGGCGAACCGGGCCCTGCTCGCCCTGTCCGAACGTCCCCGTCAGGACGGTGAATGGCGACGGCAGCCCACGCCACAGATACCCGGCGTTGGGGTCGGCGCCGTGGCGCAGCAGCAGGCGGGCCGTCGCAAGCGTCGCATCGCGCGCGACGTCAGGGTCATGGCGGGCATACGCCAGGTACAGCAGCGGCGCCCACAGGTACGGGCCGCCGTCGACGCGGGCGAGCGACGGATCGACGCTGAGCAGGCGACCCACCTCGGCGACATCGGCCATGGCAGCGGCGGCGTGGATGCTGCCCGCGGCCAAGCCGGGATTCTCGCTGCGGACCTGCCGGGCAAGCGCCCATCGCGCCGGCCCGTCCGCGTCGTCGTAGACGAGACAGGCGAGGCGCAGGAATTCCGTCGCGGGATCTGCGGTCGCCCCGACCGCCGCGGGCGTGCGCGAGTAGCGCGCGACGACGTCCAGGTGATGACGAAGGCGCGGCCAGCTCGAGAAGCCGTAATGCCGCGCGAGAACGAGCTGCGCCCGGCCAAGCGTGAACGGCTCGCCGGGCGCGGCGTCCGGGTAGTGCTCGGCGACATGTGCGGTCGCCGCAGGGTCGCCCGAGCGCACGGCGCGTACCAACTCGCGGGCGAGATTGCGCAACTGTTCCAGCGACGGCTGGTCGGGCAATGGGACGGTCGGCATGCCGACCTCCTTTCGGTTCGCCTGCGTCCGCGGCTTCAGGCTGAAAGGAGGTGGGCGTAAGTCAGATCGGGCCCAGCACAGGCGGGCTCTGCCCTTCCCGCGGACACGGAGGCGACCTGCTCGCCGCCCGTGAGAATACCTCGCCGGGCACACTGATCGGGTGGTCACCACGAGAAGAGCGGCGGCCGCCGATGCGGACGCCGTCGCGGCAATCACCGACTCCGCGTACTCGCACTACTCGGACGCATCGGTCTGACGCCCGCTCCGATGACAGCTGATCACGTGGCGCTGATCCGCGACGGCTCGGTGTGGTTGGCCGAGCAGGACGGTGAGCCCGTCGGCATACTCGTGCTGCACCCGCGCACAGATCACCTGTTCCTGGAGAGCATTGCCGTGTCGCCGGCCGTGCAGGGACGAGGTGTCGGCACCATCCTGCTCGACCTGGCCGAACGCGAGGCCGACCAACAGGGATACAGCGAGGTCCGGCTGTACACGAACGCGGCGATGACCGAGAACCTCGCCTACTACCCGCGCCGCGGCTATGTCGAAACGCACCGCGCTGTGCACGAGGGATTCCATCGCGTCTTCTTCAGCAAGGATGTCGCGAGCGCAGCGCCGACCGCGCGGACCTGAGCGTCGGCAAAGAAACCCGTTACGTTCTCGCGCCGGGATCCGTCATCTAGCTGGAAACCCACCACGGCCGGTGACCGCAGCCGTGCAATCAGGAGGTTTGCAGTGCAGAACCATACCCAGAACAGTCCCGGGTCCGGCAAATACGCGATCGAGAGAAATCACCTGTCCAGGCAGGCTCGCCCGGAACAGACCTCGTTCCTCGCGACCCGCCGGGGCAAGCTCACGCTCACCTTGTTATGTGCCGTCGCATTCCTCGATTTCGTCGATGCGTCGATCGTCAATGTCGCCCTGCCCAGGATCCGTCATGACCTGCATTTCTCGGTGCAAGGTCTGCAGTGGGTCCTCAGCGGCTACCTGCTCACCTACGGCGGCCTGATGCTGCTCGGCGGGCGCGCGGGCGACCTGCTCGGCCGGCGCCGTGTCCTCGTCGCGGGAACGACGCTGTTCGGAATCTCCTCACTCGTCGGAGGATTCGCGGGAAGTGCGGGCGTCCTGGTCGGCGCGCGCCTCGCGCAGGGCGTCGGATCGGCGATGATGCTGCCCTCGGCCCTCTCCCTGCTGACGACCCTGTTCAAGGAGGGGCCGGATCGCCATAAGGCGCTGGGCGTCTGGGGCGGGGTCGGCGGGCTCGCATCCGCAGTCGGAGTGTTCCTCGGCGGGGTGCTCGCCGAAGGCCCGGGATGGCGCTGGGTGCTGTTCGTCAATCCCCCGATCTGCGTACTCGTGCTCGCGGCGATCTTCGGGTTGATCCCCGGTGAACGCCGCCGCGCGCGCCTGGCCAACTTCGACATCCTCGGAACCGTCCTGGTAACGGGTGGAATGCTGCTGCTCGTCTACGCGCTGGTGAAAGCACCCGATCAGGGCTGGGGGTCGGGCAGCACGATCGGCGAGCTTGCCGGCGCCTTCGCGCTGCTGGCCGTGTTCATCTTCAACGAGCAGCGCACCAAGGACCCGCTCATTCCGTTGTCGATCTTCCGCGTCAAGGGGCTCGCCGCCGCCGACGTCACACATCTGATCGCGTGCGCGGGATTCCTGTCGATGTTCTTCTTCCTCACCCTGTACATGCAGAACGTTCTGGGCTACTCGCCGCTCAAGACCGGCGCCGCGTACCTGCCGCTCTGCGCCGGCGTAGCCGTCGCCGCCGGCATCACCTCCCAACTGCTGGCGCGCACCGGCACGCGACCGCTGATCATCGGCGGCGCGCTGATCACAGCCGGCGGCCTGTACTACCTGTCCCGGGTTCCGGTCGACGGCTCGTACCTCACCGACCTCTTCCCTGGCCTGATGGTCGTTTCGTTCGGTCTCGGCGCGGTGTTCGTATCCATCGTCTCGGCGGCGAACGCCGGGGTGTCAGCCGACCGGGCCGGACTGGCCGCGGCATTGCTCAACGCGGCCCAGCAGATCGGCGGGGCGCTCGGGCTCGCGATCTTCTCGGCGATCGCGACCTCGCGTACCAACCATCTGCTGGCCACGCACACCTCAGCGCCGCACGCGCTGACGTCGGGATTCCACCGGGCACTGCTTGCCAGCGCCATCTTCATGGTGGCCACGGCGGCGCTCGCGCTGCGCACCACCAACGCACGCGGCGACGTCAACCAGCCCGTCGAGCAGGCGCAGTTGGCGCCGGCGCTGTCTGACTGACGCGGACCATGTGCAGATCGGGACGCCGGAACGACCCGATCTGCACATGATCACCGCGGCGTCAGAGCACGAGTCGCACCGACAGCGTCTCGCCGGCCCGGCCGGTGACCGGGCCGGCCAGGGTGAGTTCGACGCGCTGTCCGCTCGTGTGGACAGCGGGCCGCAGCTCCTGACGGCCGGCCTGAACCACAACCTGCCGTGGCGGTAAGGGTGTTTCGAACGCGAATCAGCTCGAGCGCGGTCGCCGGCGACACCGCCTTTGCTGACGCGCTGTACACCGCGGTCAACGGCTAGGAGGGCGATCTTGTGCAGACGCGCCGGCAATCAGCAACGCGTCTGCACAAGATCACTCGGCGACGCCGTCACGATCTCGTGGCACGCCGGCGAGTGCCGAGCCGCTGCCAGCTTGTGCCGGACCGCGATTGGCGATGCCTGATGAACAGCCCCGCGTAGCCAGCCAGGACGGCGGCTGCCACGACGGCTTGGGCCAGGGCGAGCTGCCGGTCAGGGTAGACAACTCCGGTCAGGTAGTGCTTGACGAAGCCGCCGGCATAACCTCGCTGCCCAGCGGCATGCCGCAGGCCTCTCTCCAACGGAGTCAGCGGGCAGTCGAAGCCGACCGTCACAATGACAAGTGCGTAGATGATGGCCGGCACGTGCAGCCACAACAACCAGGGCCAGCGCCAGGCCAGGAATCCCCCGACGGCGACGAACGCGATGAAGCCGAGATGGATGACCACGACCACGTCGGCCAGGAGTCCGTAGAACATGACGCCTCCCCCTCGCACCGTACCGCGATGTCTAGCGACCGGCCGCGTCTCCCGCGCAACACCGACGCACTCTCAGGAGTTTCGGTGACGACCTATCCAGCCACACACCGTATGTGCAGATCGGGACGTTCGCCTCTACAGCGCTCGCGGGCATGGCGCTTTTCTGTTCGCATCGACGAAAGGGGGCAGCCGTGACGTCACTCCTTATCCGTCGTCGGAAAGCGTCATGACGAGCGCGCAGGGACTGCTGGCCGGCCACGCGCACTTTCTGCATTGGGGCGTCATCCAGATCTCGCTGACGAACTTCGTCATCATCCTGCTGATGCTGGTGATCTTCGCGCTTGCTCTCATCCTTCCGTTCCCTCATGGCCGCGGCGACCTGGGCGAGGAGGGTCACGATGACCAACGTTGAGCAGTCATCCTCCCGTAGTTGGACGGTGCGACTGCGTACCCGGCTGAGCCGCACGGTGCCGTCCGGGCAACTGCTACCTGATCGACAACCGACCTATGTACGGTCGTGGATCTACGTGTTCGGCGTGGCAACCCTCGCGGCGTTGGTGTTCGTGGTGGTCTCCGGTATAGCCCTGACCGTCGGTGGGGCGACGTGGTGGCACACCTCGTCGGTTGGCCACTTCTTCAATTCGATGCACCTGTGGAGCGTCGAACTGTTCTTCGTCTTCATGGTGATCCATTTGTGGGGCGAGTTCTGCAAAGCCGCCTGGCGCGGTAACCGCGCGTGGACGTGGGTCATTGGCGCGCTGGCATTCGTCGGCTCGATCGCGACGGCGTTCACCGGCTATCTCTCGCAGACCAACTTCGACTCGCAGTGGATCTCAACGCAGGCCAAGGACGGGCTGAACGCGGTCGGTTTCGGTTCGCTGTTCAACGTGTTGAATACCGGCCAGATGCTGCTCTGGCACATCATGCTGCTGCCGCTGATCGTCGGCATCCTCGTTGTGGCACACGTGATCCTCGTCCGCCGGCACGGCGTGGTACCGCCGTTCGACGCAGTGCCTCCCGGACACGCGCAAGCGGAGTCGGCAGACCCGGCCCAGGCAGACGCCGGGCCGGGCGAGCCAACCCCGGCTGAGGCACCCCCGGTGGTGCCGGTGGCGAGTGCCGCCGACTCGGCGGCGGGATCGCGATGAGCCGCGAAGGCGGCACGCGCACCCACGGTCGGCGCCGCGACACGACCCCAGACGCGCACCTCTTCCCTACGCGTCCCTATGACCTGGTCAAGGAATTCGTCATCGCCCTGGTCGTCGTCGGCGCGCTGACCGTGCTGCTCGCCGTCGTGTTCTCCTCGCCCGACCGCAAGGCGATCACGCTCGCGGGCTGGGCGAAGGCTGCGCCGAGTGACGTCGTCGCAACCGCGGCCGCGGAGCTCGCCGGAACCAGCACCAGTGCGGGCTACGGCGCTCCGTACAACCGGGCCAGTGACGGGCAGAAACTCGGGCCGCTGCCCGTGCAACGCTGGGGCACCGTCCGCATCCCGATCGATAGCGCCGACGATCTGGTGATCACGCCGCTCAGCACGGTCACCGGCGACTCGGCCCTGACGGCTGCGCTGCAGACCTGGCGCAGCGCCAGTTCCGACCAGCGGGCAACGTGGGCGGGGGCGTACTCCGACGCACTGGCCGCTGCCCCCGACAGCGATCCGGCGCAGGTCAAGGCCGGCGACTACGGACCGGTGCCCACCCTCGCGACGAGCTTCCTCGCCCTCGCCCGAACAGGTGGGCTCGAAGGTCTGCTTACGTCAGGCAGCACGTTCTACGTCAGCGACGAGACCAAGCCGCTGCTACTGCTCGCCGACGGCGCCTACCTGGAGGATCAAGCCCGAGCCGACCACCTCGGCGGCGACCAGTGGGGCATGATGAACGAAACGGGCAACTACCCTGGCCAGCCTTGGATGTGGCTCTACACGTTCTGGTACCAGGTCAAGCCGTTCTCGACATCCGGCAACGCCGACGCGCTGGTCTGGGCGGTCATGGCGGTCCTGACCCTGGCGCTCATCCTGGTGCCATTCATCCCCGGACTGCGCTCGCTGCCTCGCCACCTGGGCGTCCACCGCCTGATCTGGCGCAACCAGGCATAACCCCGGTACACATCGGCGCGTCCCCTCCCCCGGGGCTAGAGGGTGATCTGGTACAGGATGAAGCCGCGGTTCACCGCGACCTGGTCGTAGAGTCGGCGCGCGATGGCGTTGGTCTGGTGGGTCGACCAATAGACGCGGCTGCAGCCTTGGCCCCGTGCCCACTCGGTCACCGCGGCGATCAGCGCGCGGGCCACGCCCTTGCCCCGTGCCTCAGGCGCCGTGAACAGGTCCTGCAGGTAGCAGACGTCCGCTGCCGTGGTGCTGGCGTGGATCAGGAAATGCGTGATACCGACGAGTCGGCCCTCGATCTTCGCGCCGAGCGCGTGCATGCGGGTGTCGTCCTGGAACGCCGTCCAGGCCCGCTCGTACGCCTCGGGCGCCAGCGTGCGCTCGTAGAACGTGTTGTAGCCGGCGAACAGAACCTCCCACTCGGGGCGATCGGCCGCGGCCAGCTTGCCGATATCGATCACGTAGTGCCTTCCTGCCTGCCTACACCTGGTCGAGCGTGATGAGCCGCTCGATGCCCCGGGCCGCGAGGTACCCGGCGTCGGTGGTGCGGCTCTGCAGTACGACAGCAGGTCGGGTGCCCTGGTCGATGAGTTTCATGAACGGTGCGAAGAACCCGTTCCACGGAATCATGTCATCGGGCAGGACGAGCGCGTCCGGGCGGGCCAGCGGGGCCGGCGGGTGGTCGTCGAACTCGGCGATCAGGCGCTTGATCGTGGCCCCGATCGGCTTGAGTTGGCGGTCGTTGGTGAACAGCCCCAGGTCGTATTCGAGGTTGACGTATCCGCTGAGCTTGGGGTTCAGGTCGTGGGAATCCCACCAGGTGATGCCGAACAGGTTGTCGCAACTGGCCATCGTGCGGATCGACTGCTCGGTCCAGGACGGGATGTCGGCCGCGTCCATCCACACCGTCGACATGCCGGTTTCCTCGATCCACACCTTGCGCTGCAGATCGGTGTGGAAGGCCTTGATCACCTCGATGAAGTACTCGGAATAGTGCGTGGACGGCGTCGACAGCGCTCCGTACTGCTGGATGACCCCCGTCCAGCCGGCCCAGGTGTGGTTGGCGGTCATCGTGCCGGCCGTGCCCAGGCCCTGCCGGGTCCAGTAGGCGTTGTTCTGCCATGGCCAGTGGTCGATCCCGGACACGTGCACCTTGCCCGGTGCAACCTGCTCGCACGTCGAGAACAAGGCGTCGTGCCAGGCATCGCCCTGCGCCTGGGTCGCGACCATACCCAGCGGTATGGCGAACCAGTGGATCTCGTTGGAGAGATCGAAGCCCAGGAACCGGCGGTGGTTCCCGATGCGGGCCGCGACCTGGCTGAGCACCCACTGCTCACGTTCGATTGCGACCGGGTCGGTGAGCACGTTGCGGATCCGGCCGTTGCTGTTGCTGATCAGGTACGGCGGCACGAACAGCACCCCGCTCACCGCGCCGTTGAGCACGGTGACCTCGACGTCGAGATCGCGTGCATCGGCGAGGTCGAGCAGCTCGGCCAGCCGGTCGAGTTGCTCGCCGCGTACATAGGTGCTGTTCGGTTGCAGTTCCGACCACAGCAGCATGACGCGGATGTGGTCGACGCCGAGCGAGGCGATGTCGTGCAGGTCCGCGGCGATCGACTTTCGGTCCCAGTCCGCCCACGAGAACCACCAGTTCTCGGTCGGGACGTAATTGACGCCGAACCTGACGCGCCGCCCGCGGCTCCGCTCGCCGGTCGGTGTCACTGCGCTGGCTGTGCCGGACGGGCTGAGTACTGCCGCCGCCGCGGCCGCGCCGGCGGCGCCCAGGAACGTCCGGCGGGCCATCGACCCGGCGTCGCCGGATTTCGGGGCGCGATCCAGACCAGTCTGGTGCGAGGTCAGCAATTCGGTCATCGAGTCCTCCTGCAGGGATCCGCGTGGACACACTTGTGACGATTTAGCTATAAAACGGATCGTCACTGTGCCTTTGGGGCAAGTCAAGACTTGGCGCTCAACCGGCCGAATCCGGAAAGAGGTCAGTCGGTGAGCACCGTCAGGTCGAGCTCCGCCAGGCGCACCGGATCGGCGAGGATGTCGATCTCGACGACCTTGCCGTTCCTGGTGGTGAAGCCCATGACTGCGAACGGCCGGCCGCCGGGCATGGCGACCAGGCCCGCGGCCCCGTTCACGAGCGCCAACTGAGCGGACGTGCCGACCCGCGAGAACGAGCGCGCCTGGGCGACCACGGCCTGCGCGCCCCGGATGATCTTCGACGCACCTGCGGGCTCGGCGCCCCAGTCCGCTCGCAACACGACGTCCGGATCGAGCAGCGCCAGCAATGCGTCGAAGTCACCGCCGCGCGAAGCGGCCAGGAATGCTTCGACGACCTCGCGCTGGCGGCTCAGATCGTCGGGCACCGTCTCGACGCCCTGCACCCGGCGGCGCGCCCGGCTGGCGAGTTGCTTGGCCGCGGCGGGCGAGCGTCCCAGGATGGTCGCGATCTCGTCGAACCGGACAGCGAACATGTCGTGCAGCACGAACGCGAGCCGCTCGGCCGGGGCGAGGGTCTCGAGCACCACGAGCAGGGCGAGGCCCACCGAGTCGGCCACCAGTGCTTCCTGCTCCGGGTCGACCCCGCTCGCTGCGCTCACGATCGGGTCGGGCACATGCACGTCCAACGGATCCTCACGCCGCGACTTGCGTGAGCGCAGCATGTCCAGGCACACCCGCCCGACGACCGTCGTCAGCCAACCGGCCAGGTTGTCGATGCTGGCAGCGTCGGATCGGCTCAATCGCAGCCAGGACTCCTGCACGGCGTCATCGGCCTCGCTCAGCGAGCCGAGCATCCGATAGGCCACCACCCGAAGATGCGTGCGGTGCGCCTCGAACTGCTCCGCCAGCCAGTCACCGTCGTTCACTGTTACCTTCCTCCGTCGTCATGCGTCATATCCATGACGAACCAAACGCCACCGATGTAACAGCCTGCGCCGGGCAACGTGACCGCGGATCACACCGGCCCGAACCTCGATCCATGGTGCAGGCACCGTACGACGACGGATCGGCGCCGGCCATCCCCCGGCCGAAAGGGGGCCTCGCGACTCCGCGTAATTGGATTCTCGCCATTCCGTCACCAATTACGGAATGTAATGCACTGAATGCAGCGGCAGGTCGCGGCGATTAGTTCGTGATCTACGAATAGCACCGAGGATTAGCTTCCCTATCGGCGATTTCGCGAATTCGGTCACTTGTCAATTGATCATAGCCTTTGCTTTTCCATGACTTCACGTGGATGCTTTGCTAGTTGGGGCAGGGGACATTAACGTCCGCTGCCTTGGCATATGTCCAATCGGGGCCCAATTGACTTCGGTCAGATTGGAGTGGACAGTATGTCCTACTCTGCGCAAGACAAGAATGGTCCGCCGGCACATAACGCTGCCGCGGGCAAAGGATTTCGGAGCCGCAGCAGGCGAACGCTCGTTGCGGGATCACTCGCTGTGCTCGGCTTTGTCGTGCTGTTCGCGTACAGCCTGATCGGAGCGAGCGCTGCGTCGGCACAGACCGCCGAAAAGGCACTCACCGGCGGCCAATGCGGCTACGGCACGACCTGTCCGCCGCCAAGTCCGACGCGACCGCCGTACACCTCCAAGCCGCCGCACACCAAGACGCCACCGCCGTCCACGTCGACCCCCCCGCCATCCACGTCGACACCGCCGCCGTCCACGTCGACACCGCCGCCGTCCACGTCGACACCGCCGCCGTCCACGTCGACTCCACCGCCGTCCACCTCGCCACCGGTGTCTTCGAGTTCCGCACCGGTCTCCAGCAGTTCTGAACCCGTCGCCAGCACCTCACCGTTCGTGCCCGGACCCGGGCAGACGGGCGACAGCGGGCCGGGCGCTCCGCTGCTGAAGAAGGTCTTGCTCGGCCTGGCGGTAGCCCTGCTGGCGTCTGCGTTGATCGTGGCTGTGGTACCACTACGACGCCGTGGTAATCACGCGTAAGGTCCTCGTCGCAGCGATGGTGGGTGCCGCTGCCCTGCTGGTAGCGGCAGCCACCATCACCAAGATCGGTGACGGGTCCGATCATCAGGACGCGGCAACCTCGCCGTCACCGACGGCATCACCCACGCCGTCGGCGACGGGCTCGGCACGTACCTCGCGGGGTAACGCCGGGTCGCGGTCGCCGACGCCTGGCAGCACTGCCAGGCCGGGAGGGCCTGTCCCTGCCTCGTCGCCGGGCACCGGCAGCTCGGCCAGTGGCGGTGCATTCTCACTCGTGGTGCGGATGCACACCGGAAATATATCGGCACATGTCGACTCGATCAGCGTGGCCAGCCATGAATCAGTCGATCCGCCGCACGAGACCGCGGCGGAATGGAATACCGCAGTCTGGGTGAAGCAATCGAGTTATCCGGCCGCGCCGAGCAAGGGTACGAGCTATATCTACGGGCATGCGTGCCATCACCACGTGTGCCCTTTCACGAGCCTGCATAATGCCAGCGTCGGCGACCAGGTGATTGTCACGACCGCGTCCGGAACATTCACGTATCGGATTGCCAGGATCGGCCTCTCGGCGAGATCTGCGAGTTCGCTGCCGTCGTGGGCATCCGACAGTACGGTGCCAAATCGCCTCGTCCTCGTCACGTGCGCGTTCGAGCAGGGCGATGTCAGCACGGACAACATCGTCGTGGTCGCAAAGCTGCGCGGCACCTGAGACGCGCGGGCTCAGCCCGCTGATTCGACGCGCTTCTTGAGGCCGTCGGTCGCCGCCGAGATCGCCTTCTTCATGACCTGCCGAATGATGAGCCCCGGCAGCGGGATCGCCGGGTCGATGCGCAATTCGTAATTCACGTGGGAGACGCCGACCCCCTTCGTGATCGAGTAGCTGCCCTGCTGGTCCTTCTGCTGCAGCGTGGGCTTGACCAGCGACCAACTGACGCCGTGCGCGGACCACGTGTAGTCCAGCACCTGGGTGTCGGTCATTCCGACGGCGGAAACCCCCATGCTCGCCCGCTTGGGCCGCCCGTCCGGAAACCGCGTGTCGACCGAAGCCTGTTTGTGCACGGCCGACCACTGCGGGTACGCCGGCAGGTCCGCGATCACCGCGAGGATCTCGGTGGGCGTGCCCTTGATGTCAATCGTTGCGCTGACTGTCGCCATGCCTCAACGCTAGGCCGCTGCCGGTCCCCTTCACCCGGGCCTTAGGACCCGTCCGCGGCGGGAATTTCCGTATCCAGGTCACCCGTGTCCGGCGTGGTGGGTCGCGCACTGGGCAGCTCGTTGTTGCATCGTCCAGCGTTGCTGGCGGTTCTCGGTGAGGCCGGCGGCGCGCAGGAAGTGTTGACGAGCCTCGTCATGGTTTCCAGCGCCGCAGTTGAGGTCGCCCGCGACCGCCGGCAGCAGGTGGTAGTCGCGCATCGCCGGGAGATCGAAGAGCGGGCGCAGGATGTCGAGTCCGGCCTGTGGCCCGAACGCCCGCCCGGCGGCGACGGCACGGTTGACCTCCACGACCGGCGACGGGCTGATCTGCGCGAGCCCTTCGTACAGCGCGGCGATGCGCGGCCAGTCGGTGTCCGCGGCGTGCCTGGCGCGAGCGTGGCAGGCAGCGATCGCGGCCTGCAGTGCGTACGGTCCTGCGGTGCCGTGCAACTGCTCGATCCGCTCGATGAGGGCTAGTCCGCGCCGGATCAGCAACTGGTCCCACCGCGTCCGGTCCTGATCCATCAGCAGCACCGGCTCACCGTTCGGCCCGACGCGGGCGACGAGTCGCGATGCCTGGATCTCGATCAGTGCGAGAAGGCCGAACGTCTCGGCATCGGTCGGCGTCAGGCTGGCCAGCATCCGGCCAAGCCGAAGCGCCTCGGAACACAGGTCGTTGCGGATCCAGGTATCGCCGCTGGTCGCCGAGTATCCCTCGTTGAATACGAGGTAGACGACCTCCCGCACGGCGTCGAGGCGCGCTGACCGCTCGGCCGGTTCGGGCAGTTCGAAGCGGATGTTCGCTGCCGCCAGGGTGCGTTTGGCCCGGACGATGCGTTGGGCGATCGTCGGCTCGGGAGCGAGGAATGCGCGGGCCACCTCGCCGGTGGTCAGGCCGCAGACCAGCTTGAGGGTGAGCGCCGAGCGGGCGTCCGGAGACAGGATCGGGTGGCAGGCCATGAAGATCAGCCCGAGCAGGTCGTCGGCCAGTTCGCCGTCGACGACCTGGTCGATGTCGACTTCCGTGCTCTGCGGAGCGGTGGCGGCGACCTGCTGGTACTTGTGCCGCTGGGTGTCGCGTCGGCGGATTCGGTCGACGGCGAGGAATCGTGCCGTCGTGTTCAGCCACGCCGCCGGGTTGTTGGGGATGCCGTCCTGGCGCCACTTCTCGATAGCGGCGACGAACGTGTCCTGGGCGAGTTCTTCGGCGGTGTCGATGTCGCCGACCAATCTGGCGAGGCGGGCGATGACGCGGGGGGACTCGACGCGCCACAGCGTCGACAGCATCGCGGTGACGTCCGGGCTTTCCACGTGGCTTGGCTTACTGAAGGTCGGAGAATTCGATGACTCGGCGCACGTCGACGCGTTCCGAGCCCACGAGCAGGGCGAACCTGCGGGCGTGCTCGACCGCCTCGGCGAGTGAGTCGACTTCGAGGATCGCGAAGCCCGCGATCAACTCCTTGGCCTCTGCGAACGGGCCGTCGATGACTCGCACGTTTCCGTCGGTGACCTCGACCCGCGCGCCGGCCGAGCTCGGCGCGACCCCTTCGCCGGTGAGCAGCACGCCGGACATCGCGGCTTCCTGCATGTACTCGCCGATCGCGGCTTGCATCTCCGGGGTGGGAGGGACGCCGTCCTCCATGTCCTGGGTCTGGTAGTGCATCACCATGTAGCGCATCGGCCGGTTCTCCTCGTCGTTGGTCGGGTGGCGCTTGCCTCGAAGGCTGTGCCGTTCTGCACTGCTCGATTTCGACAGGTTGAGCGCAATTCTTCAGCGCGACGTGGCTGCCAAGAGTAAGCGCGATCAGCGCGCCGAAATTTTCTTTCTCGCGACGTGTCGATTCGCCTACTCGCCGTTCGGCACATGGGGTGAAGGCCGAAACAACCCGGGCGACAACGCCCCAATCCACCACCAAGGAGAGATCATGGGATCCATCAAGGCCAGCCTGTTCATCTCGCTCGACGGCGTCATCGAGTCGCCCGAAACCTGGCACTTCGACTACTTCAACGACGAGATGGGGGCAGTCATCGGCGAGCTGATGGGCGACAGCGACGCCACCCTGCTCGGTCGCCAGACCTACGACGAGTTCGCCGGCTACTGGCCCAACGCCGACCCCAACGACCCGATCACCGGCCAGATGAACGGTTCGCGCAAGTACGTCGTGTCGACCACGCTCACTGAAGCAACCTGGCAGAACTCCTCTGTCATCAGCGGGGACGTGAAGGCAGAACTGACCAAACTCAAGCAGGACACCCGGCTCGGCACGACCGGCAGCGCGACCTTGGTCCGCTGGCTGCTCGAGCAGGGCCTGGTCGACGAGCTGCACCTGCTCGTGCACCCGGTCGTGGTCGGGCACGGCAAGAAGCTGTTCGCCGATGGCGCGAAGGTGCCGCTCAAGCTGGTCTCCGCCACCACGTTCACCACCGGCGTGCTGCACCTGGTCTACGCGCCGACCACCGACTGACTCGCCCGCGCGGGGGGCCGCTGCGTAGCCGCGCGGGGGCCACTGACTCGCCCGCGCGGGGGGCCGCGGCGGAGCCGCGCGGACTGGCGTGATCATCTCTGCTGAATCGGCCGCCAGTGCCAGTTTCAGCAGAGATGATCATGAGGTGTTTCGCGCCGGCGCAGTATCCGACGGACCAGCCGGCCTACGTACCGGACTGCTCACCGGCACCGGACTGCTCGCGTTGAGCACCGCGTGGGCACGTTCCTCGCGCGGCAATCGTCTCGCTCGGACAGCGTCAGAAGCGAAAGCGGGTCAGGCCGCCCGGCTCTGTCGCCGAGACCACGATCGCCGAGCGTGGCTCGATCCGATACACGTTCCACGGCGGCGGTCCTAGCGACGGTGCATTGAACGGGGCAGTGATGCCTGATCCGCTCTCGTCGGGCTCGGCCGGCCAACCGTTGTCGGCCCACGCCTTCGCAATGCGCGCCACTGTGCCTGGCTCGGTCACCCGCGCCGCGTCACCCTCGATGACGATGTCCGCGTCGCGGACCGACACCGCGACCGAACACCGCGGATCGCGCGCGACGTTGCGCCCCTTGCGCGTACCCGCGCCCGTCTGGAACCAGAACGTGCCGTCGACCCAGAGGGCACCGACCGCAGTCACGTGCGGGCTGCCGTCCTCGTTGACGGTGGACAGCCACGTCGTGCGGGAGTTCGCCGCGTCCGGAGCCGGCGCCGACCTCGCATCGAGCTTCTCGACGACGGCGGCCCACTCCACCGGCGGCAGCCCATCCGCCTTACCCAGATTGATGGTCTCCATTTCCTGAACGTACCTGCCCGTTCGTCCCCGGCAAGCGCAATTCGCGACGTGACGCCCGGCCGTGTGTACGCGTTCGGTCGACGAACGGTCAGCGCGGGTCGTCGGCCGCACAACCCGCAGCAGGATTTGACAGAGTCGAACGCGTGTTCGACCATGGGTGGATGCTCGACCTCGCGACCCACCAACCGCTCAACAGCATGGTCGCGGGGTTGAGCGGCGGGCCGGCCAGCCAAAGCAGGCGAGCGGCTCCCCCGCTGCCCGTCTCGCCGGCACTGGGCAGGCTACTGCCCGGCGGGCTGCGGCGGGGCAGCACGGTGAGCGTGACCGGTTCGGTGTCGCTGCTGCTCGCCCTGCTGGGCACGGCCTCGGCCGAGGGCGCCTGGTGCGCGCTGGTAGGTGGCCCGCTGATCAGCGCCGAGGCGGCCGGCGAGTACGGCATCGAGCTCTCCCGCCTGGCTGTCGTTCCGCAGCCCGGCAGCGGCTGGGCCACGGCCGTCGGAGCATTACTCGATGCGGTCGACGTCGTCGTCACCCGGCCACCGGCCCGCGTCGTTCCGGGCGACGTGCGCCGGCTCGCGGCCCGGGCGCGCACACGCGATGCGGTGCTGATCCCGTTTCTCACCGGCGAGGCAGGCTGGCCGGGAACCGACGTCCGGCTCTCGGTGCGCGAGGGCAACTGGTCAGGCATCGGCGCTGGGTACGGCCGGCTGCAACGCCGGCGCGTCACCGTCCTGGCCGAGGGCCGCGGGCAGGCGGCGCGTCCACGTTCGGCGCAGCTGTGGCTACCGGCTGCCGGCGGAGGAGTCGATGCCGTCGAGGCAACAGCCACGCCGGCCGTCGGTCCGGGCGCCTTGGGCAGCCCATCACTACGGGCCGGGTGAGTTCGTGCCGCCGAGAATGATCGCGGTCTGGTGCCCGGACTGGCCGGTCACCGCCGTTCGGTCCGAGGCCGGCTCGTCGGCACCGGACGGCGCGCCGGTCGCCGTCGTCACCGCCAACCAGGTCGTGGCATGTTCCCACGCGGCGCGGACGGCCGGGGTGCGCCGCGGGTTGCGCCGGCGCGAGGCACAGGCCTGCTGCCCGGAACTCGTCGTCCTGGCCCGTAACGAGGCAGCCGAGGCGCGCACGTTCGAGCCGATCGTGCTGGCACTCGAGTCGATTGCCCCGGGCGTCGAGGTCACCCGTCCGGGGCTCGCCGGCATCGGGGTGCGCGGCCCTACCCGTTACTTCGGCAGCGAGACGGCGGTGCTGCACGCGCTGTCGCGGGCAGTCGCCGGCGCGGCGCCGGTTCTCGATCGCGGCGCTACTGCCGACACCACCACCGATGTTCTCATCGGGGTCGCCGACGGATCGTTCGCCGCCGAGCAGGCCGCCCGGCACGGAATCATCGTGCCGGCCGGGCAGTCGCCCGCGTTCCTCGCCGACCTGCCGGTGAGCACGCTCGACCCATCCGGCGATTCCCCGCTGATCGACCTGCTGCGCCGGCTGGGCATACGGACCCTCGGCGCGTTTGCCGCGCTGCCGGCAGGCGACGTCCACGCCCGGTTCGGGCCGCTCGGCGCGTGGGCGCACCGCCAGGCCGGCGGCCACGACGACCGGCCGGTAGCCGCCCGCCGGCCGCCCGCCGAGTTCGTGGTCACCCTCAATCTCGAGCCGCCCGTCGATCGCGTCGACACGGTGGCGTTCTCGGCTCGAAGCGTCGTCGAGCAGTTCATCGGCGGTCTCGCCGCGCACGGTTTGGCCTGCACCTGCCTGGAGTTGCAGGTGCTCACCGAGAACGGCGAGGAAGCGGTGCGCCGGTGGCGGCACGCCGGGGTGCTGTCGAGCGTCGACGTCGTCGACCGCATCCGCTGGCAACTCGAGGGCTGGCTGCGGGGAAGTGATCATCGTCCGACCGGCGGCATTACCCGGCTGCGGCTGCTGCCGGTCGAGACGGTGCCACTCGGCGTGCATCAGCAGGCGCTGTGGGGCGGATCGGGCGCCGACCACGAGCGGGCCCACCGGGCGCTGGCCCGGGTGCAGACGCTGCTCGGGCACGGTTCGGTGCTCACGCCGGTCGTCGACGGCGGGCGCGATCCGCTGCGGCGCACCCGGCTGGTGCCGTGGGGCGACGATCCGGTGGCGATGCGCTCCCCGGAGCAGCCCTGGCCCGGGCGGCTGCCTGCCCCGGCGCCGTCGGTGCTGATCGACCCACCCCGTCCGGTGCAGGTGCTCGACGAGGCCGGGCATCCGGTGATCGTCACCGAACGAGGGGTGGTGCCGATGCCGCCGGCCCGGTTCGCTCCGAGCGGATCAGAGCTTGCGACGATCCAGTACTGGGCCGGTCCCTGGCCGGTCGACGAACGCTGGTGGGCCCCGGACTCGACCGGCCGCATCGCCCGCTTCCAGTTCGTCGACGTCCACGGTCGCGCCTTCCTCGTCGCCTACGAGATGTCGGCCCGGCAGTGGACTCTCGACGCGATCTATGACTGAGCGGTGCGCAGCGACATCACCAGATGCACCGTCATGACATCAAGGTCGCGGCGACGGTTGCACCGAGATCCCAGCAGGCGTCAAGCTCGGCCTTGCCCGGCTTGCCGATCACCGTCACCGGCTCATGGACGCGCCGCCAGCCCAGGCCCTTGGCGATCGACTCGACGCCACGCACCGCGCCGGCGGTGTCCAGGTTGCCGTGCACGTACAGCCCGTACGGCGCGCCGACCTTCGCGGTGAGCGCCGGATAGTAGATCTGGTCGAAGAAATGCTTCAATGCGCCGGACATATAGCCGATATTCGCCGGGGTGCCGAGCAGGAACCCGTCGGCACCCAGCACGTCCACGGCCGTAGCTGCGAGCGCCGGACGCACCAGAACCTGCACGCCTTCGATCTCGTCGGTGCCCGCGCCGGACAGCGCCGACTCGAGCATTTCCTGCATTGACGGCGAGGACGTGTGGTGCACGACCAGCAGAACCGCCATAGCGGCACGCTATCGCCCGCGTCCCCCCGTTGAGTGGTGCGTTTTCCGTCGAGTGGTGCGTTATAACGCACCACTCGCACCCAAACGCACCACTCAACAGAGCCGGGCGGCAGAGCCGGGACACAGCGAGGGACACAGCGGGACAGTGCGGGAGCCGGTGCGGGGCCCGGCTGGCGCCGATACTGATCCTTCAACCCCTAGCGGGAGGTCGGGATGGATTTCGCGACGCTTGCGCTGATCGCGCTGATCGGCGTGCTCGGCCCGCTGCTCGCGCTTCCGCAGCGGTGGGAACTGCCCGTGGTGCTCGGGCCGCTGGTCGGCGGCATCGTGTTCGGGGCAACCGGGCTTGACATCCTGCACGCCCGCAACAGCACGTTCACGTTCCTGGCGAATATCGGGTTCGCGCTGGTCATGTTCGTCGCGGGTTCACACGTCCCGGTGCGCGACCGCAATCTCCGTGCCGGCCTGATGGTGGGCGCGCTGCGCGCAGTGGGTATCGGCGTGGTCTCGGTCGTGCTAGCCGTGCTCATCGCGCATGGATTCGGCACCGGCCACACCGCGCTCTACGCAGTCCTGATGGCATCGTCGTCTGCCGCACTGGTTCTGCCGATTGTCGATTCTCTGCACCTCGGCGGAAAGCCGATCCTGCACCTTCTGCCACAGGTCGCGATCGCGGACACGGCATGCATCATCGCGCTGCCGTTGGCGATCGATCCCAAGCACGCCGGACGCGCCGCACTCGGCACCCTGGCCGTTCTGGCCTGCTCGGCACTCCTGTACGTGGCGCTGTATCACCTCGAGCGGAGCGGACTGCGCAAGCGGGCGCACCGCGTATCCGAGGATCGCCGGTTCGCGCTCGAGTTGCGGATCAACCTGACGATCCTGTTCGCCCTTGCCGCACTCGCCGTGCACACCCACGTCTCGATCATGTTGGCCGGATTCTCCTTCGGCATTGCGATGGCGGCGGTCGGCGAGCCGCGCCGGCTGGCCAAGCAACTGTTCGCGGTGAGCGACGGCTTCCTCGGCCCGCTGTTCTTCGTCTGGCTGGGCGCGTCGCTGAACCTGCGCGATCTCGGCCGACACCCGTCGTTCATCCTGCTCGGCGTACTGCTCGGCGCAGGCGCGATTGCCGCGCACGCGCTCGCGCGGCTCAGCGGTCAGCCGATCTATCTCGGCGGTTTGGCGGCTGCGCAACTTGGCGTGCCGATCGCGGCAGCGACCGTCGGCGAGCAGTTGCGATTGCTCGAGCCGGGCGAGTCCGCGGCGTTGATCCTCGGTGCGCTGGTGACGGTCGCGGTGGCGGTCGTGTCGGGTGGGCTGGCCGCGCGTGCCGGCTTGAGCGCGGAGGATCCGGCCCAACCGCCACCGAAGCCGGATAAGCCCAGCCCGGGCGCGGCAGTATTGCCGCCATGACGCGGCATCTCGACACCGCGCGCGGCATCCGGCTGACCTTCGATGCGGCAGGACGTGGCGAGCCGCCCATCGTCTTCGTCCATGGCTGGTCGTGCGACCGGAGCTACTTCGCACCGCAGTTCGAGCACTTCGCGCGGCGCCATGCGGTGGCCGCGCTGGACCTGCGCGGTCATGGCGAGAGCAGCTGGCCACAGCCTGGCCCGCACGTCCATGACGTTTCGGCGTTCGCCGACGACGTGTTGGCTGTGGCGGCGGCGGCCGGATTCGATCGACCCGTTGTCGTCGGCCACAGCATGGGCGCGCTGATCGCTCTCGCCTGCGCTGCGCCGCCTTCACCGAGGGATTGTTCGAGCCCACCGACACCGCCCGTCGAGCGGAGTCCGTCACCGGAATGGCCGCGCTACCACCCGCCATCGCCGCGGCCAACTGGCGGGCGATAGCGGACTTCGACGGCAGGGCCGCGCTCGGCCAGGTGCAGGTGCCGGTGCTGATACTCGGTTCCCCCGGCACCGAGCGCGGCCTGCGCATCGGGGCGGGTCATTTCAGCCAGCTCGAGGTACCCGAACAGGTCAACCCGATGATCGGGCGATTCCTCGTCGTCAGCGACCTGGTCAGCCGAGCAGCTGCCGGGTATAGCGCTCGTTGAGCTCGCTCCAGCCGTGGTCCATCGCCGAGTCGCCGGCGACGGACTGCATCGGCGTGCCGGCCAGGGCCGCGGCCAGGGCGTCGAGACACAGGTGCCAGCCGGCCGCGTACTTCGGCGCTTCGTCTCGCTCGGCAAAGCGGTGTCGCAACGTGAGCCGGGTGCCGTCCGGGTCGCTCGACAGCTCCCATCGCAGGGTGTCCGTGCCCCAGTCGAGGACGAGCAGGTGCGGCGCATCTGCGGCACTCACGTGACCTTGCGTGGTATTCGGGTCGGCGACGCCGCGGTCGGTCAAGGCGACCGGTCCGGGCGAGGTCAGGTCGCGGGCGGCGACGAACGGCGCCCAGGCGGCCTGCTGGCCCGTCTCCGTCAAGGCGGCCCAGACGCGCTCGGGCGCGTGCGGGAGGATCCGCTCGAGGACCAGCGTCCAAGCCGCCCCGTCCGCTGCGAGTTCAGGTGAGTTCACGGCGCTGCCTCCTCGTGTTGCTGTTGGTCGAGGTGTTCGGCCAGCGCATCGATGTGCCGGCTCCAGGTTCGCCGGTAAGCACGCAGCCAGGCATCCATCTCGGCCAGCGGCCGGGCGTCCAATGCATAGATGCGCCGCTGCGCGGCTATCCGGGTGGTTACCAGCCCGCTCTCGCGCAGCACGCGCAGGTGTTTCGACACCGCCGGTTGCGCCAACCCGAGTACGTCGGCCAGCTCGTTGACGCTCGATTCGGACTGCAACAAGCAGTCGAGGATGCGCCGCCGGGATGGCTCTGCGACAACAGCGAACAGATCAGCCACGCCCCGACGATGCCCGGACGGGCATATGCCTGTCAAGGCATATGCCCTTTCGTCGGCGTATCGCGGCGGATGTGGCTCAGCCCATCAACTGGCGCACCTCGCACTCGCCCTCGAAACCTGGCCAGTTGTCGACGTGAACCTGCATGAAGCGCCGTGCCTGCTCGATCGCGTCCTGCTTCGATGGCAGTTCGAACATCGCGTATCCACCGACGACCCGGCCCGCGTCGGCGAACGGCCCGTCGAGCACGGTGATCTCCGCGCCGGAGACTCGAACCAGCGCGCCCGCAGCGCTCGGCAGCAGGCCGCCCTGGTCGATCAGGGTGCCTTCCTTGGCGGCCTGTTCGCCGAGCTTGCCGATGGCCTCGAACAGGGCCGGCGGTGGCGGTCCGGCCGGCAGGTTCTCGTCCATCTTGATCATCGTGAGAAACCGCATGACGTAACTCCTCGTGTCGTGGCTCTGAGCCGGCTTGTGCCAGGCTCTGCCAACGCGTCACCCGGGAGCGTGTGGAATCGACAGGGCGGCCGGACCGCCAGGTTTTCAGGGTTGGTTGATCCGCCTTTGGTGTGGGGGATGCGGTGGTCGATGTCGCAGCGGGCGGCGTTGCGTGAGCATCCGGGGAAGGCGCAGGTCTGGTCGCGGGCGATGACGTAGTCGGTGAGATTCTTGGGTGGTCGGTAGGTGGTGTGTCCGTAGTCGAGCAGGGTGTTGGTGGCGGGGTCGGTGAGCAGGCGCCGCCAGGTGCCGGTGTCGTCGGCGGCGAGCCGGCGGGCTACTGATGCGGGGATTGGTCCGTGCCCAGCCAATTCGCCGGGCTGTTCATCGAGGCCGAGCAGGGTCGACGCCGCGACGGTCACCTGGATCGAGGGCCGCATCCCCTGCGCGCGGGGCAGCAACGGGTCATGCAACGCCGCCACGCCCAGATCCACCAGCGCATCGGCGCGCCGCTGATCCGTAGTGCGCGGATCAGCGGCGGAGGTGACCGACGCCAGCGCATCCACTGCGGTCATGACCGCCGCAGCACCCTCGGCGGGAAGCAGCGCCCACAGTTCGGTCATGCCGTCCTCCCGTGCAGTCACGCACAGCCGGCGTTCGGTCATCGCCTGCGCGCGTTGTTCTTCGACCCGGGCCGGGTCCAGGGCGTGTACCGCGCGGCGCACGGAGCGTTTGAACTCGGCCAGCGTCTGCCCACTCGCACGGCGCAGCACCCGCTCCTCCACCGCGACCGCGGTCTCAGCGTCCAGCCCATATCTGGCTTCGGCGAGGGTCATGGCGTGCAGGTAGCTGATCCGGCCCCGGCGCAACGCCCGCCCCGTCTCAGCCAACGTGTCAGCCAGCGTTTCGGCCACCGAGAGACGGCGTTGCGCGGTCACCGCCGACAGCCGCAACGCACAGCCGACCTCCTCGCGCACCCACCGATCCTCCGACGAGTCATCAGCGGCCATTGCGGCCAGGACCTGGGCCTGCATCCCAGCCAACCAGGCCAGGTGCCGCTCCAAAGCGACCAACGCATCGACCCGCCCACAATGCGACAGCACGGCCGGGTCGAGCACCGACAACGCCGCCACCGCCTCCGGACCCGGCACCTCACCAGCGAGGCAGGCCGCGGCCTGATCAGGATCGTCGGTGATCTCCGCGAGAGTCAACGGCGGCGGCGCGGTGGGCGGCTGCCACTCGTCCATCTCGAACATGCGTGCGAGTTTATCCGATCACCGCAGACTTCGTCCAACCAGAATCACCTTATATTTCAGGCAGATCCGAGCGGCCAGCGAAGACAAAGCCGACGGCTTGGGTACCGGGACCCCGGCGCCTCAGCAGCGAGCCAGGCAGGGGCCTGATCCGGGTCCTCGGTGATCGCCACGAGACGCAACGACGGCGCTGACATCTCGAACATGAACCCGTCCAGACGGAATCACCGTGACGGGTAAGGACTTCCGGCGCACGCAGACAGCCACGTGACTAGCCCCGCAAGCACGAACAGACGGCAAGCACGGACACCTCCTCCGAAGCGGATGCTGGGGCCGTAGCACGAGACTCGTCACTCCAAGAGCGCCAGGGCGGTCGCTGCGAGCAGCAAACCCGCGAGTGAGACGTTGACGATCCGCGACCGGCGCGGGTCGCGCAACACAGCAGCGAACGACGCACCGACAACAAGCCACGCCGTGTTGATCACAACGATCATCGCCACGAGGACGCAGGCTTTGGCGGCGGCATCAACCGCGGCACCTTCGGCCAGTCGGGCACTCGCGAAGACCGCAGCAATCGCAACCCAGGCTTTGGGATTTGCTACCCCGAGCAGCGTCCCACCCAGCAGCGAGGGCGGATCCGCGTCCGGCGATTGGGCCGACTGCGGCGGGGTCCGCGCGAGGTGATACGCGAGCCACACGATGTACGCAGCCGAGATCCCGAGCAGAACGGGGCGAACGGCCGGGATCGACAGGAGCACCGCCGTCACACCTGTCGCCACAGCGGCCAGCACGATCGCCGTCCCCGCCACGATGCCGAGCAGGTAGCCCATCGAGCGCCGGACCCCGAAGGCCGCACCCGCCGCCGTCAGGCTGATCGTCGCCGGACCCGGACTGCCCATGATCGCAAGGGATGTGAGCACCAGCGGCACCACCGACCCTGCGCCGAGCGCCGTCATAGAGGCAGCTCAGCAGTGTGAATCGCGATAGCGTCGATACATGCCCGGGACGTTAGGCGGCACAAGCACGAACTCTCTTGAACGATCGTGCAGATCGCGGCGCGACTCGATCCGCATGGGCGCAGGCGCCGACGGACTGCAGCGCATGGAGGCGTACTTCTCAGCCCGAGGCTTCCAGCCGCATCGCCACGACACTTACGGCATCGGAATCACCACCGAAGGTGTTCAGGCGTTTCGCTATCGCGGCGAGCAGCGAATCTGCCTTCCCGGCCAACTACATGTACTGCACCCGGACGAAACACACGACGGCGCCGCCGCGACCACCGACGGATTCTGCTACCGAATCGTCTACGTCGCGCCCGACCTGATCCGCAACGCGCTCGAAGGACGGGCTCTCCCCTTTGTCGCCGACCCGGTCCAGGACCATACGCCGGCGTCTGGTCATCTGGCGGCGCTCCTCTTCGACATCGACCAACCCATCACCGATCTGGCGCGGACGGAGGCCGCGGCGAACCTCGCCGACTTGCTGGCTCACCTCAGCGGCGAGCGCGAGGCAGTCAGCGTTTCGATCGACACCAAGGCGGTTGCCGACGTCCGCGACTATCTCGACGCACATGTACGGGAACAGACAACCTCAAGCACCCTTGAGAAGGTTGCCGGCATCGACCGGTTCGCCATTGCCCGCCAGTTCCGACGCGCATACGGCACCAGCCCGGACAGGTACCGGACGATGCGGCGACTCGATCTGGCCCGAACCGCGATCCTGTCCGGAACATCGCTTGCCCAGACCGCGATCGAGGCCGGCTTCGCCGACCAGAGCCACATGACGCGTCAGTTCAAGGGCGCCTATGGAATTACCCCGGCCAGATGGGCGAATGCGGTCGCCAACGGAGCGGACAGGGCGGCGCGACAGGGGAACCTGACGAGTCTGTAAGTGAGGCGATATCGTGTCCGCCAGCCGGAACGGGCCAGCCCGGATCAACGACGTGCACGAGTTGGCTCTCGGCATGCCACACACGACGGTGCAATACGGCTCGGGACACAATCCCGTTTATCAGGTGGGCGGTAAGTCGTTCGTCTTCTTTCGCAATCCCAGACCTGACGCGGTGGACGCGGCGACTGGAGAGCGCTATCCCGACGTCATCGTGTTCTGGGTGGCGTCCGAAGGCGAGAAGCAAGCACTCGTCCAGGACGAGACGTCGCCGTTCTTCACCACCGCGCACTTCGACGGCCACCCCTCGGTGCTGTTGCGCGGCAGTCGCATCGGCGAGCTCAGCCGACAGGAGCTCGCCGAAGTGGTCCAAGACGCCTGGCTGTCGCGCGCCTCGCCACGCAGGGCGGCGAGCTGGCTCGACACCCATCCCGGTATCTAGCAGGCACACCGGGACTGCGCCCGGCGCTATCGACCCGGCGACAGTGCTCGAACCGGGTATCAGCCCGAGGGTCCGATGCCTCTACACATGCATGGCGCGGCATCGTGCCGCGCGATCGGAAGGCCATGTGCCGCCGCAGTTATCCCGTGCCACGACGGTCCGCGGCGCGGGCTTGGGGGAGTGTCCGATGGACTACACCACGTGCCCGGAGGAGGGCTGCCAAGTTCCGGCCGAGGTCGTTGACCGGCTGGTGCTGGAGTCGACGGACGGCCCGGTCGAGCACATCTGCGTCCTGTGCCTGCTCGGGCACCGATTCTTCATGCCGACCGAGATGCTTCCGGCGGCGGCCTGACCCTGGCGTCGATCAGCGACAATCGTGCGATGGCAGCGCAGTACGGTCCACATCGTTGGTCGCCCGGCTATCACGACAGCGACGACACCGCAGCGTTTCGCGGGGCGAGCTTCACGGTCGCCGACCTCACTGGCGCGAAGTTCCTCGATTGCGACATGAGCCAGGTCAAGATCGTCGACTCATGGCTCGTCGACATCGACGTGTCCGGGTACGTCAGCAACTTCGTCGTCAACGGCGTCGACGTCACGGCGTTCGTGAACGCCGAACTCGACCGGCGACATCCCGAACGTGTGCAGCTGAGCAAGATGCAGACCGCCGACGACTTCCGCGCGATGTGGGACACGATCGAACGGCTCTGGTCGCACACGGTCGAACGCGCCGAGCGGCTACCCGAACCGGCTTGCTACGAACGGGTCGGGGGCGAATGGTCATTCGTCGAGACGATGCGCCATCTGGTCTTCATCACCGACTCCTGGGCAAGCCGCACGGTCCTCGGCGAGCCGATGCCGTACCACCGGCTCGGCCTCACCCAGACCGCCTATGCACCCGCCGACGCGGCGGCGCTCGGCATCGACGTTGACGCACGCCCGACGTTCGCCGATGTGATGACGGTGCGCGCCGACCGGATGGCGCTGGTGCGGGGCATCGTCGACGATCTCACCGACGCTGAGCTCGAGCGGATGTGCACCCGCGCGCCCGCGCCCGGCTATCCCGAAGGATCGCGTTCGGTGGGAGAGTGCCTCGGCGTGGTGATGGAGGAGGAATGCGAGCACCACCGTTTCGCTGTTCGCGATCTGGCCGTGCTGGAAGCGCGCTAGAAGACGCCGCCGCGTCAGGCCAATCTCGAAGTGCTGGCATGCGGCGGTTGACGTCCGTGGCAGGGATTTGAGACTTTCGCGCGATGCCGTCCTTCGACCAAATCGACGTCTTCACCGACGAACTGCTATTCGGAAACCCCGTAGCGGTAGTCCACGAGGCCGACTCGCTGACCGACGATCAGATGTCGGCGTTCGCGCGCTGGACAAACCTTTCGGAGACGACCTTCCTGCTGACACCGAACGATCAGTCAGCGGACTACCGGCTGCGGATCTTCACGCCGGCACGCGAACTCCCCTTCGCCGGACACCCGACCCTCGGGTCGGCTCGGGCGTGGCTCGAGCGGGGCGGCGTATCGCGAGAACCGGGGATGCTGATCCAGCAATGCGGTGTGGAAACGGTGCGCGTACGCCAGGACGGGTCTCGCCTCGCGTTCGCCGCACCGCCTCTCGTGCAGGACGGTCCGGTGGCAGCGGAGGATCTGGCCCGGATCGCACGCGCACTGCGCGTCTCGGTCGGCGATATCGTCGATGCCCAGTGGGTCGACAACGGTCCGGGATGGCTGGCGGTCCTGCTCGCCGACGCCCTCAGCGTTCTGAACCTGGAGCCAGACCCGGGGTCGATGGGCCCGTTCAAGATCGGGGTCGTCGGTGCCTACCCCGCCGGCTCCGACACTGACTTCGAAGTCCGCGCGTTCACGTCCGAGACCGGCCGCGAGGATCCGGTCACGGGCAGCCTCAACGCCGGCGTCGCCGGGTGGCTGATCGGGGCAGGTATGGCGCCGCCCACCTACGTCGCCTCACAAGGCACCCGCCTGCGACGCCGCGGGCGCATCTACATCGACAAGATCGACGACGACATCTGGGTCGGCGGTGACACCGTGGTCGGGATCAGCGGCAGCGTCCGCCTCTAGCCGACCGGCTGCCCGGCCACCGTTATGGGAGAGACTCGTGTCATGACAGCGGCGTACTGGATCAACACGTTCACGGCCATCCACGACAAGGACAAACTCGCGCGCTACATCGAGTTGTCGGGCCCGGCGATGCGCGCGGCCGGCGGCCGGTTCCTCGCCCGGGGCAATCCGGTCCACACGTTCGAGGGGGCGACCGCACTGCGCGCCACGCTGATCGAGTTCGACAGCGTCGAACAAGCCGTGGCCGCGTACCACAGTCCGGCCTACCAGGAGGCGCTGAAGGTGCTCGGCGACGGGGCTGAGCGCGAGATACGGATCATGGAAGCGGTCTCCTGACGGACTTGCCCCGGTCGCGCATACCGACGACGGACACGCCGCGACAGGGCGCCCTGGGTGGGCAGTTACGCCGCAGGTGGGCAGTTGTAAGTGCCCACCCGCGGCCAACGTGCCCACCCGTGATGGTGCACCCCCGCATGGAGGCCCGCACACGGGTCCACGGGCCCACGCGCGTCAGACCTTGACTTTCTCGAACATTTGTTCGAATAATGAGGGATGGGCTGGCAGAACCCACCGATCCCCTGGCGCGAACTGGAGCGTCGCCTCTCCGGGCGCCCTGCGCCGGAGCCCCCACCGACCCCACAGGGCGACGGCGGCGACTCACCAGCTTGGTCACGTAAACGCAATCCCTACGAACCTACGACGGTAACCCCGCCGGCCGGACCGCACACCCCCTATGCCGAACTGCACGCCCACTCGTCGTTCAGCTTCCTCGACGGCGCCAGCTCGCCCGAGGAGATGGCCGAGGAGGCGGTCCGGCTCGGCCTGGACGCACTCGCCATCACCGACCACGACGGCATGTACGGCGTGGTGCGCTTCGCCGAGGCCGCCACCGCGCTCGGATTGCCGACGATCTTCGGCGCCGAACTCTCGCTGGACGTGCCGGTCCCCGCAACGCAGGCCGAACGCATGATCGCGGCGCGAGCCGGCACCCCCGACCCACCTGGCCGGCACCTGCTCGCCCTGGCGAAAGGCCCCGAGGGCTACGCCAATCTGTGCCGCGCCATCAGCGCCGCCCAGCGCCGGGGCGGCAGCAAGGGACGTCCCGTCTACGACCTTGACGAGCTAGCTGAATTGGCACATGACGAGTGGGTGGTGCTCACCGGATGCCGCAAGGGGCCGGTACGCGCGGCACTGGAGGAAGGCGGCCTTGACTCCGGCAGGCGGGCACTCGCCGAACTCGTCGGCCGCTTCGGGCGCGAGAACGTCGTCATCGAACTGACCCACGACCTCGACCCACTCGCCGACGAACGCTACGACGCACTGAGCACGCTGGCCGACGAGGCCGGGCTGCTCGTGGTCGCCACCACGGCCGCGCACTACCACGCACCACCACGCCGGCCGCTCGCCACGGCCATGGCAGCGGTGCGGGCACGAAGCAGCCTGGACGAGATCGACGGCTGGCTGCCGTCCTGGGCGGGCCAGCACCTGCGCTCGGGCGCCGAGATGGCGGCCCGATTCGGCCGCTGGCCCGGTGCCGTCGAACGCGCCGCGCTGCTGGGCAAGGAACTCGCATTCCGACTCGACCTCATCGCGCCCGAGCTGCCGCCGTTCCCCGTCCCGGCCGGCCACACCGAGATGACCTTCCTGCGCAAGCTCACCTTCAACGGCGCGCTCGAACGGTACGGGCCACGCAGCGCGTCCACCGAGAAGGCGTACACGCAACTCGAACACGAACTCGAGATCATCGAGCAACTGAACTTCCCGGGCTACTTCCTGGTCGTCTGGGACATCGTCCGGTTCTGCCGCGAGAACGACATCCTCTGCCAGGGCCGCGGCTCGGCAGCCAACTCCGCGGTCTGCTACGCGCTGAAGGTCACGGCGGTCGACGCGGTGGCGCGCAACTTGATGTTCGAACGCTTCCTTGCCCCGGAGCGCGGCGAGCCGCCCGACATCGACGTCGACATCGAGTCCGACCGCCGCGAGGAGGCCATCCAGTACGTCTACGACCTGCACGGACGCGACCACGCTGCCCAGGTGGCCAACGTGATCACCTACCGGCCGAAGTCCGCGATCCGCGATGTCGCCAAGGCGCTCGGCTATTCCCCCGGCCAGCAGGACGCATGGAGCAAGGAAGTCGAGATGGGCTACTACTGGACCCCCGACATCTTCACCGCCGACGCTGAACGCGATGAGCGCTCGCGCGAAGAGCCGCGCCCCCGCGCCGAAGGCTTGCGCGTGGACCGGCGGGTCCGCCCGAGCGAAGCGAGCGGCGGGAACGCCGATCCACCTGGGCGCGACAGGCCAGAGCGCTCGCGCGAAGAGCCCGCCGGCCGCGACGCGGCCCGAGCGAAGCGAGGTGCGGATCGAGGGATCGACCCGAGCGAAGCGAGCGGTCGAGACCTCAATCCGCCACCGGCGGTTGTACAGCTGGCTGCGGAACTGCAGAACACGCCGCGCCACCTGGGCATTCACTCCGGCGGCATGGTGATCTGCGACCGGCCGGTCGTCGAGGTGTGCCCGGTCGAGTGGGGGCGACTGCACGGTCGCACCGCAAGCGGTGCTCAGAAGCCTCTTCGCACCGTCCTCCAATGGGACAAGGACGACTGCGCCGCGATCGGCCTGGTCAAGTTCGACCTGCTGGGCCTGGGCATGCTCTCCGCGCTGCACTACTGCTTCGACCTGATCGACGACTGGCACGGCGTGCGCCACGACCTCGACTCCATCCCGAAGGAGCAGGACTGCGTCTACGAGATGCTCGGCCGGGCCGACTCGGTGGGTGTCTTCCAGGTCGAGTCCCGCGCGCAGATGGCAACCCTGCCGCGGCTGCGGCCGCAGAACTTCTACGACCTCGCCATCGAGGTGGCGCTGATCCGGCCCGGCCCGATCCAGGGCAACTCGGTGCATCCCTACATCCGCCGGCGCGACGGGCGAGAAGCGATCACCTATCCGCACCCCAAGCTCGAACCCGCGCTGGAGCGCACGCTCGGCATCCCGCTGTTCCAGGAACAGTTGATGCAACTCGCCGTTGCCGCCGCCGACTTCACCCCGGCCGAGGCCGATCAGTTGCGCCGGGCGATGGGCTCGAAACGTTCCGACGACCGCATCGGCGCGCTGCAGGCACGGCTCTACGACGGCATGGCGCGCAACGGCATCACCGGAGATGTCGCCGACGACATCTACGAGAAGATCAAGGCGTTCGCCTCGTTCGGCTTCGCCGAGAGCCACGCCATCAGCTTCGCGCTGCTCGTCTATGCCTCGTCCTGGCTCAAGCTGCACTACCCGGCCGCGTTCTGTGCCGCGCTGCTCAACGCCCAGCCGATGGGCTTCTACTCGCCGCAGTCGCTGGTGCACGACGCCAAACGGCACGGTGTCGAGACGCGCGGGCCGGCCATCAACATCTCGGCCGCAGGGGCAACTCTCGAAGCCGGCGACTGCCCGTCCCAATGCCCTTGCCTGGACGCTCCGCAGCCGGCGGTCCGGATGGGGCTGGCCAGCGTCCGCACGATCGGCACCGACCTCGCCGAACGCATCGTGGCCGAACGCGACACCGGCGGCGACTTCGTCTCGATGGCCGACCTGTCGCGGCGCGTCGGGCTCACGACCGACCAGGTCGAGGCGCTCGCCACGTCCGGTGCATTCGACTGCTTCGGGGCCGAGCGCCGCGACGCGCTGTGGGCGGCCGGTGCCGCAGCGGCGGCTCGTCCGGGCCAACTCGATCTCACGATCTTCGACGAGTCGAGCACGCCGGCGATCCCGGCCATGACCGAACCGGAGCAGTTGATCGCCGACATGTGGTCCACCGGGGTCACGCCCGAGCGCTACCCCACTGCCCTGATTCGCGATCGCCTGGACAGGTTGGGCATCGTCACCGCCGCCAGCCTGCGCGCCCTGGGCGACCACACCCGGGTCACCGTCGGCGGTGTGGTCACCCACCGGCAGCGCCCGTCCACCGCCCGAGGCGTCACGTTCATCAACCTCGAGGACGAGACGGGCATGGTCAACGTCATCTGCGAGGCCACGGTGTGGGCGCGGCATCGCCGGGTGGCGCGCGAGGCGGGCGGCCTGCTCGTCCGCGGAATGCTCGAACGAGTCGACGGCGTGACCAACATCCTGGCCGAGCACATCGAGCGGTTGCCGCTCGGCCTGCGCACCAGCTCCCGGGACTTCCGTTAGAGCGACCGGACCGACCACATGACCCGAACACCCATCACGCACTCCGGCGGCCGCGGCCCATCGTGGCCCGCCAACGCGTAACCAAAGCACGTACAGAAGAAGCGGGGCGTTACACCATGACTGAGTTCCGATGGCATCTTGCCGACGAGGAGCGTGACGGGCAGCCGGCGCTGTTCGACGTCGACGGGCTCACCGGGCCGCAGCGTGGCACCGGGCGGCTGTCGGGCATGCAGTTCCTGCACGTGGCCGCCAAGCGCATCCTCAACGAGGTGCCCGCGCAGTCGCGCATGCCGTTTCGCTGGACCATCAACGTCTACCGCGGATGCAGCCACGCCTGCGCCTACTGCCTGGCCGGCGACACCGCGATCCTGCTGGCGAACGGGCGCACCAAGCCGCTGGCCGACATCCGCCCGGGCGAGCGCATTTACGGCACGGTCCGGCAGGGCCGTACCCGGCAGTATGTTCCGACCGCGGTACTCGCCCACTGGCAGACCGTCGAGCCCGCGTACCAGCTCGAACTGTCCGGCGGCACCACCATCGTGGCCAGCGGCGGGCACCGATTCCTCACCGCTCGCGGCTGGCGGCGCGTTGCCCCCGAGGGCCGTCGGGCCCATCTGGTCGTTGGCGACCGGCTCGCGGGCGTCGGCGGGTTCGACGCGGTCGACGATGCCGATTCCCCGCTACGCGTCGCGGCGGTCAAGTCCCTCGGCTTCGAGATGCCGATGTATGACATCACCACCGGCACCGGCGACTTCATCGCGAACGGCGTGGTCAGCCACAACTGTTTCGCCCGTCCCACCCACGAATACCTCGGCCTCAACACCGGCGAGGACTTCGACCGCAAGATCGTCGTCAAGATCAACGCCGTCGAGAAGGTGCGTGCCGAACTCGCCGACCCGAAGTGGACGCGCGAGACCGTCGCGATGGGCACGAACACCGACCCGTACCAGCGCTGCGAAGGCAAGTACCGGCTCACCCGTGGGGTCGTCGAGGCATTGACCGAGCACGCGAATCCCTTCTCGATACTGACCAAATCGGCGCTGGTGGTACGCGATCTCGACCTGCTCACCGAGGCGGCACGACGTACGGACGTCACGGTGAACTTCTCGATCGGCACGCTGGACGAACGCGTCTGGCGGGCCACCGAGCCGGGCACGCCGCACCCCCGACGCAGGGTCGAGGCGATGCGACAGCTCGCCGAGGCGGGCATCCGAACCGGGGCGCTCATCGCACCGGTGCTGCCTGGCCTGTCCGACTCGCCCGAGCAACTCGCCGAGGTGGCAGGCGCCATCCGCGACGCAGGTGGCCGCGTCATCGGCACGCTCCCGCTGCACTTACGCCCAGGCGTCCGCGAGCATTTCCTGGGTTGGCTCGAGTCATACGACCGCGAGCTGCACGCCGACTACCTGCGCCGGTACGCAACCAGCGCCTACGCGCCCGCGCACTATGGCGAGCGGATTCGGTCCCTGGCGAATCGTGCGACGTTCGTCGCCGGCCTCCAGCACAATGTCGGCACCGAACGGATCCGCGCCGAAGGAGCCGACCATGACGATCTTCGCCGATCTGCATCACGGGGCGTCCGCGATCCGACTCGCTGACGCCCTCGCCGAACTGCCCCGACCGGCCACCGCCAAGTGGCCAGACGGCGTCTGGGACGTCGACGCGCTGGTCGCGGGCGGCGCGCGAATGTCGCTGTTCGCGCCGCGCGGGCACGACTACCAGAGCGCCCACGACGAGGACGAGCTCTACGTCGTCGTGTCGGGTGCCGGGGTGTTCGAGGTGGCCGGGGCACGGCGGTCGTTCGCAGCGGGCGACCTGATCTTCGTACCGAAAGGCGTCGTCCACCGGTTCCTCGAGTTCGGCGACGATCTGGTCACCTGGGTCGTGTGGCTTCCCGGTGACGTGCCCGCGTCCGCGTCCGAGTCCGAGATGACGGTCGAGCGGATCGCTCAGTTCGTACAGGCCTGGGAGGACGGCGACGTCGAGCGGTGCATGGACTTCATCACCGACGACTGCGTCTACGTCACGACGACCGGCCCCGACCTCGGCAGCACCTACACCGGCCGGGCCGAGGTGCGGGCGGCCTTCGAGCGGCTGTCCGGGCCCGATCCGGTTGCGCGCAACGAGTTCGCCGCCGCGGTGATCTGCGGTGACCGCGCATTCCTCGAATGGTCGGCCCGCAGCCGCGCCGACGGCACGCTGCTCGCCCGCGGCGTCGACCTGTTCGAGTTGCGCGGCGACCGTGTGTGCCGAAAGGACGCATTCCGCAAAGTCACCGGCTGACCCGTTCAGGAATTCATCCTCTTCCGATCGAGGGGCGCGCTGGCTAGCGTGATCAGCAACATGCAGGCACGCGCAAACCGGAATCGAGGTGTTCAGATGAAGATCTCGGACATACTTCGGCACAAAGGCACAGCGGTCGTCACCATCGCTCCCGAAGACTCGGTGCGCGATCTGCTCGCCCGGCTCGCTGAGAGCAATGTCGGGGCGCTCGTTGTCGTCGACGGCGATCGGGTCGCCGGCATCATCTCTGAACGCGACATCGTCCGTCGCCTCGACGAGCGCGGCGAGAGCGTGCTTGCCGCCACCGTCTCTGACCTGATGACCGCCACGGTGGTCAGCTGCAAGCCCGACGACTCGGTCGACAGCGTCGCCGGCGCCATGACCGAGCTACGCATTCGGCACATGCCTGTTCTCGCCGCCGGCGGACTGGCCGGCATCGTCACGATCGGCGATGTGGTGGCCGGGCAGATCCGTCAGCTCGAACAGGATCGCGGCCAACTAGAGCAGTACATCACCCAGGGCGGCGGCTGACCCCCGCGCGGGATCGCCTACCGCCGGCGTCGCCGTATACGGACGGTGACGCCGCGCGTTGTCATGAGCAACCGGCGATACCCACCCATTTCGCCGTCGGATGGTGTGGCGCTCGGCGAAAAGGTTGCGGGGATCGGTCAGAATAGGATGAGGCCCCTCCATGTATGAGATGGAGGGGCCTCGCACGGTCTCGCGGCACTCCTCGCCGATTGCCCGACGAGCCTGCGTTGCGCTACCGGCCACCAATCCGGATGCCCTACCGCGAAACTCCGGTTTCCCGGATCCTCACGATGTCCGAGGTTGCCCCCGGCTCGGCTTCCATCAGTAAGTGACGTGTGCAGTTCTACTGGCTGATTGCGGGCTGCACAAGGGCTTAAGCAAACAATCTGGAGATCAATTTCTTCGTCAACATGATGTCCACAGAAGCGGCTGTGTTATCCCCCAGGAGTGGACCTTGTCCACCCGTTCGTCCACACCCTGATCCACATGTCAGAGCGCCGCTCGCTGCCGCTCGTGCGGCACGGAGCCGTCCCCCGCTCGTGATCATCTCTGCCGAATCTGGCCCTGGCAGCGGATTCAGCAGAGATGATCATGAGTCGGGTCGCCGTGTAGCGGCGAAGCGCGTGCGGGGTAGTCCGAGGTGCCGGCGCGTCAGCCGCGCGGCGTGGCGAAGCGCCGCAGCGTCCCGGTGGCCGAGTCGACCTGCGACCAGTCGGTTTGCACGTCGAACACGGCGATCGCGCTCGTCGGGAACTTCGCCGCGAGCTCACGGCGAGCTTTCGCGTCGCCGCGGCCGTCGTCGAGGGTCAGGGCGAGCTCCTCCAATGATGGGTTGTGCCCCACCAGCACGAGCGTCCGTGTGCTCGCGGGTGTCGGCCGGACGACCTCGAGCAGATCCTCGACGGTGTTGCGGTAAATGCGCATGTCGAGCACCGGCCCGGTCGATGCGCCGAGTTCGCTCGACACGCTGAGCTCGGATGACGCGCCGAGCTCGGACGAGGCCATGCGCCAGGTCTGCACCGTGCGGCGCGCGGGCGAGACGACCACATGATCGGGCAGCAGGTCGTGCTCGGCGAGCCAGCGGCCGATCGCGGGTGCGTCGTGCTCGCCGCGTTCGGCGAGCGGGCGCTCGACGTCGATGCCGCCAACGGCAGCTTTGGCATGCCGGATCAGCACAAGTCGTCGCGTCTTCACGACGACGAGTCTGCTACTGCGACCTGCGCAGCGGAACCCGTCGCAACTCGGCGAGAAACGCGTCGATCGCGGGGCGGCGCGGGCCGACGCCGGCCGCGCGCGTCGCAGCGAAGATCGTCCGCTTCAGCCGGGGACGAGAAAGCGGCGTGACCGTGACCCCGGGCGGGACGTGGCGCAGCCCCATCTCGGCGATCAACGCGACGCCGAGCCCAGCGTCGACGAGGTCGAGCAGCAGGGCGAACTCGAGGGCACGATGGCGGATGTCGGGCTCGAACCCGGCGTCGCGGCAGGCCTGCAACGTGGCCTGGCCGCACGGGGTGTCGGCGTGACTCGCCACCCAGGGCAGGTCGGCGAGTTCGGCCAGGTGGCCGGTCGCCCGCTTCCATTCGCGCGGCGTCACGATGTGCAGCGGATCGGCGACCAGCCGGTGCCGCTCAACTCCCTCCGGCGGCTGCCACGGCACGTGGTCGTACTCCTGAACGATCAGCACGTCGAGTGCGGCCGAGCGGAGGTCAACCAGGCCGGGTACGTCCTCGACCTCGGCGATCCGGACGTCGAGGTCAGGGTGACGACTGCGCGCTCGGGCGGCCGCGGGCGCGACGAGCGTGCCCGCGGCGGACGGGAACGAGCCCACCCGAACCGTGCCGACGACGCCCGTGCGCGCCGCGGCAAGCCCCGCCTCGGCGCCTTCCAGGGCGCGCAGCACGGCCTCGGCATGGCGGGCCAACGTCGATCCGGCGTGCGTGAGCACGATGCCGCGACCGGCGCGTTCGAGCAGATCGCAGCCCGCTTCGCGTTCGAGCTGAGCCAACTGCTGCGACACGGCCGACGGGGTCACGTGCAGCACCGAGGCCGCTGCCGTAACGCTGCCTCGCAGGCTGACTTCGTGAAGTACGCGCAGCCGCCGGGCGTCCAGGTCCATGAAGCAACGCTACATCCCAACGCAAGTTATATGAACTAGACGTTTATCTTCCCGCCCGGGACCGTTATGCCCGTGAAGCCGTCGCATCGCGCCCTCGCCGTCCTGGTCACGATCATCTGGGGGGTCAACTTCGTCGTCATCGACGAGGGCCTTCGGGATGTCCCGCCGCTGCTGCTGACCGCGCTGCGATTCGTGGCCTGTGCCGTGCCGCTCGTGTTCTTCGTGCCGCGTCCGACGTCGAAGCTGCGGTTCGTGATCGGCTACGGCGTCATGCTCGGCATCGTCAAGTTCGGGCTGCTGTTCACCGCGATGGCCAACGGCATGCCGGCCGGACTGGCCTCGCTCGTCCTGCAACTGCAGGCGCTGTTCTCGCTCGTACTCGCCGCACTCCTCATCGGCGAACGCCCGACGCGAGCGCAGGGTGCCGGCGCCGTCGTCGCGACCGCGGGCATGGGCCTGCTCGCGACCGGCGGCACCGGCGGGCATATCGCGATCGGCGGATTCGTGATGACGGTCGGCGCCGCCGCAGCGTGGGGGCTGGCCAACGTGATCACGCGGGCGAGCGGCGAGACCCGGCCGCTGTCGATGCTGGTGTGGTCGAGCCTGGTGCCGCCGATCCCGCTGCTCGGGCTCTCGGCGGTCGTCGACGGGCCGGCCGACGTCGGCCATGCGTTGAGCCACCTGACGCTGCGCGCGGTGCTCGCCATCGGCTTCGTCGCGTACGTCTCGACGCTGATCGGCTTCGGCCTGTGGAACGATCTCATCGGGCGCTACTCGGTGACGAAGGTGGCCCCGTTCAGCCTGCTTGTACCGATCTTCGGGCTTGCCGCGTCCTGGCTGGTGCTCGAGGAGACCGTCACCTGGCGTCTTGCCGGATGTGCGGTCCTTGTGCTCGTGGGGCTCGGACTCGTCGTACGCAAGCGAGGGCCCGCATCGCCTTCCGACGCGCCGCCGGCCATGGCAGGGTCGGAGGATCACTTCGAGGGAGAGGAAGGCGACCATGGCCGAACGCTCGTCGTACGCACCGGGAGTCCCGTCCTGGACCGACCTGGGCACGAATGATCCAGCAGCTGCCCGCGACTTCTACGGCTCGCTGTTCGGGTGGGAGTTCGACATCAGTCCCGACGAGCAGAGCGGCCACTACACAACGATCACCAAGAACGGCAAGACCGTTGCCGGCATGAGCGGCATCCCGGTCACCGAACAACCCCCGGCGTGGAACACCTACTTCGCCACCGACGACGCGCAGAAGCTCGCCGAGCTCGTCACGGCGAACGGTGGCGCGATCGTGCTGGGCCCGATGCAGGTCGGCCCGGCGGGCACGATGCTGGTCTGGCAGGACACCACCGGCGCTTTCGCCGGCGCATGGCAGGCCGGCGAACACACCGGCGCGCAGCTGGTGAACGAGCCGGGCGCGCCGACCTGGAACGAGCTCAACACCCGTGACCTGGCGGCATCGGTGGCGTTCTACACCGCGATCCTGCCGGTCAGGGCGCACGACGTGAGTGATGGCGAATTCCACTACCAGACGCTGCAAGTCGACGGACGCGACGTTGCCGGCATGTGGCAGATCAGTCCAGAGGTACCGGCCGAGGTGCCGCCGCACTGGGCCGTCTACTTCTCCGTCGCCGACGTCGACGCGGCCGTGAGCCGGGCGGGCGAGCTCGGTGCGACGGTCATCATGCCGGTCAAGGAATCGCCGTACGGCCGCTTCGCCGGGCTGCGCGACCCGCAGGGCGCGACGTTCTTCGCCATCCAGGCTCCGGCAGAGTAGGCCGCCGGCGGCTGGCCGAGGCGCGCTTGGCCGAGGCGCTAGCCGAGCGCTTCGGCCACCGCGGTAAGCCGCGAGCGAGGTCCCGCGCGCAGCACGTTCGAGGGCAGCTCCTTGCCGATCGCTACCTGCGCGAACGAGGCGGCGTCGAGCAGGGCATCGATGTTGATGCCCGTGGCGATGCCCATGTCCTCGACCATCGCCACGACCTCCTCGGTGGCGATGTTGCCGGTGGCACCGGGCGCGTAGGGGCAACCGCCGAGGCCACCGACGCTGGCATCGAAGTTGGTGACGCCTAATTGCAGCGCGGCATAGAGGTTCGCGAGGCCTGTGCCGCGCGTGTTGTGAAAGTGCAGCGCCAGCGGTAGTTCGCCGAGCGCCTCGCGGGTGTTGTTGACCAGTTCGGTCACGCGCGTCGGGGTGGCCATGCCGGTGGTGTCGCCGTAGGTCAGTGCGTCGGCGCCGGCGGCCGCCGCCGACTTCGCGACGTCGATCACCCGGCTGACGGGCACGTCGCCCTCGTAGGGGCACCCCCACGCGGTGGAGACGATGACCTCGACCGTGCCTCCGGCGTCGTGGACTGCCGGGACGATGCTCGCGATCTCCTCGAGCGACTCGTTGGTCCACCGGTTGATGTTCTTGCGATTGTGCGTGTCGGACGCGGAGACGACGACCTCGATCTCGCGAAAGCCCGCCTCGAGCGCACGCGTGGCACCGCGCATGTTGGGCACGAGGGCGGAATAGCGCACCGCGGGATTGCGATCGATGCGCCCCCACACCTCGTCGGCGTCGGCCATCTGCGGGATCACGTCCGGATGCACGAACGACACCGCCTCGATGCGCGAGACGCCGGTGCGCGACAGCGCGTCGATCAGGTGCACCTTGGCGTCGGCGGAGATCGGATCTTCGTTCTGCAGCCCGTCACGCGGGCCGACTTCACGAATCGTGATCGCGGCGGGCAGGGGTCCCACGGTCGTCATGGCGCACACCGTACGTCCAAGCGCGGGTCACGGCGATTCCAAGCCCCGTGTCCGGCCCGGCCATCCCGGTGCTAGGGCCGGAACGGCACCGACGCTATTTCCCGCGGTGAATCACTCAGGTCGACCCCGGCGGGCCCGATGAGAAGGGAGGCACGTGACGGATCGCCCCGTCCTCGCGCGCCCGATCAATTGGGGTTCGACCCTTGTGGGAGGTGCCATGTACCAGACGTTTCGCCCGCTTCTCGACGCGCTGGTGAAGCGCGGTGCAGACGCGCAGGCAGTCGAGGAAGCCGCCGAAGAGTCAGAGCGCACCGGTCGATCCATCCGTGACGTCCTGATCAATGATCTGGTCGTCACCGAGCTGGAGCTGACCGAGGCCTCCGCCGAGGCCCATGGGATCAGCAGCGTCGACCTCGTCGGCTACCCGATCGACGCCGCGGCAGTCGCGAAGATCCCGCTGCCGCTGGTGCTCCGCCATCGCGTGCTCGGCATCGCCATCAACGACGACGAACTCGTCGTGGCGATCAGCGACCCCGACGACGTCGTGGCCCTGGACGACATCCGGGCGGCCACGGGCATGGTCATCCGCCCGGTGGCAGCAGCACGCAGCGAACTGCGCAAGCTGATCGACCGGCTCAAGCGCGACGACAGCGACCTCGCCGACGTCGCCGCCGGGCTGCGATCCGAGGACGAGAGCGACGTCTCCAACCTCAGCTCGGCCGGTGACGACGCGCCGATCGTCCGGTATGTGAACTCGCTGATCGAGCAGGCGATCCAGAGCCGTGCGTCCGACCTGCATCTGGAACCGACCGAGACGGACATGCGGGTGCGTTTTCGCATCGACGGCGTGCTGCACGAGGTCGACAAGGTCCCGCATGGTGTTCAGTCGGCCCTCATCTCCCGGCTGAAGATCATGTCGAACGTCGACATCACCGAACGCCGGGTGCCGCAGAACGGCCGGATCACCGTCCGGCTCAACCAGCACAACGTCGACCTGCGTACCGCCACGCTGCCGACCGTGTGGGGCGAGAAGGTCGTGCTGCGGGTGCTCGACACGGGCGGCATCGATCTCGACCTGAAGAAGCTCGGTTTCACCGAGCACAACTACGCGCGGTTCGCGACGTCGTTCCAGAAGCCGCACGGCATGCTCCTCGTGACCGGGCCGACCGGCTCGGGCAAGTCGACCACGTTGTACGCAACGCTGACCGAGATCAACACGCCCGAGGTCAACATCATCACCGTCGAGGACCCGGTGGAGTACCGGCTGGCCGGCGTCAACCAGATCCAGGTCAACCACAAGGCGGGGGTTACGTTCGCCGCGGTGCTGCCGGCGATCCTGCGATCCGACCCGGACATCGTCCTGATCGGTGAGATCCGCGACCGGCCGACCGCCCAGATCGCGGTCGAGGCCGCGCTCACCGGCCACCTCGTGCTCTCGACGCTGCACACGAACGATGCACCCAGCGCCGTCACCCGGCTGATCGAGATGGGTATCGAGCCGTTCCTGGTCGGGTCGTCGTTGGACTGCATCCTTGCCCAGCGCCTCGCGCGGCGGCTGTGCGAGTGGTGCAAGCAGGCGTACTCACCGACCTCGGACGATCTGACACCGATGCGCCGGCCGAGTGACGACTTCGAGCTACCGCAGAGACTGTGGCGCCCTATCGGCTGCCGGTCCTGCGGGAACACGGGCTTTCGTGGCCGGCTGGCCATCAACGAGGTCATGCCGGTGTCGGAAGAGATCTCACGCCTTGCGGTGGAGCATGCCTCAGCCGCCGAGATCCGGAGGGTCGCTGTGGCCGCGGGCATGGTGACGCTGCGAGACGACGGCATGCGCAAGGCCGCCGAAGGGCACACAACGCTGGAAGAGGTCACCCGTGTCACGGTCTGACGTCGATGGAAATGAGGCCCACATGAATTCATTGCCAGCAGTCGAGAGGTCCTCCACGGTCGACTCGTCCTTCGCGGCCGACGGTGCCCGCGACGACTTGGACCGGCTGCTCACCCGCGTGGTCGAGCTCGGCGGATCGGATCTGCACATCACGGCCGGCATCGCCCCGTGCGCGCGGGTCCACGGCTCGCTGGCACCGCTCACCGACGAGCGTGAATTGACGAGCTCGCGCACCGAGGCCCTCGTCCGCTCCGTGCTCAGCAACAGGCAATGGTCCCAGTTCGAGCTCCAGCAGGAGTTGGACATCGCCTACGCGGTGCCCGAAGTGAGCAGGTTCCGGGTGAACGTGTACCGCCAGCGCGGGAGCGTCGGGGCAGCATTTCGCGTGATCCCGCACAACATCCGCAGCCTTGACGAGCTGGGCCTACCGCCGTCGGTCGAGCGGTTCGCAGCGCTGCCACGTGGGCTGGTGCTGGTCACCGGCCCGACCGGATCGGGCAAGTCGACGACTCTGGCCAGCCTGCTCGACGTCGCGAACCGGACTCGCTCGGGACACATCATGACGATCGAGGACCCGATCGAGTACCTCCACAAGCACATCAAGTGCGTGGTGAACCAGCGCGAAGTCGGCTCAGACACGGCCGACTTCAACGTTGCCCTGCGGCATGTGCTGCGGCAGGACCCCGACATCATCCTCGTCGGCGAGTTGCGCGACCTGGAGACGACGTCCGTCGCGGTCACCGCTGCCGAGACCGGCCACCTCGTGCTCGCCACGCTGCACACGCAGTCAGCCGCGCAGACCATCGACCGGTTGATCGACATCTACCCGCCGCACCAGCAACAGCAGATCCGGGCGCAGCTCGCCAACTGCCTGCAGGCGGTGGTCACCCAGGCGCTGGCCCCGACGCTGGACGGCAACGGCCGGGTGGTGATCTGCGAGGTCATGGTCGCCACGTCCGCGATCCGCAGCCTGATCCGCGAGGCGAAGATTCACCAGATCGGGACGTTCCTGCAGTCGTCGTCAGACGTCGGCATGATCAGCTTCGATCAGCATCTGGCCCAGCGCTTCGGCGAACGCCTGGTGAGCAAGTCGACCGCCCTCGAGATCGCCCACGATCCCAAAGAGTTCAAACGACTGGCGAGGTTGCAGCCATGACCACCACCACGAAGACGTACAACTACGAGGCGCTCGACGCCACGGGCGCCCGCGTCAAGGGCACGATCGACTCGGACTCCTCGGATGCGGCAGCGAGCACGCTGGCTGCCCAGAAGCTCATTCCGCTCTCCGTCGCTGCGAGCGGCCAGGGTCTGCAGCGGGACTTGAGCATTCCCGGTTTCCGCAAGCGCACCAGCCTGAAGGACCTGGCGATCTTCTCCCGCCAGTTCGCCTCGATGACCACGTCCGGACTGACCCTGTTGCGGACGCTGGGCATCCTCGAGGAACAGACCAACAGGCCGAAGCTCAAGGAGGCAGTCACTCTGGTGCGTGCCGACGTCGAGGGCGGAGCAACGCTGTCGACGGCGATGGCGCGGCACCCCGATCAGTTCCCGCTGCTGATGGTCAACATGATCAAGGCCGGTGAGGCGGGCGGATTCCTCGACGAGGCGCTGGCGCGCATCGCGAAGATGTACGAGGCCGACTCCAACCTGCGCGCGAAGATCAAGTCCGCGATGACCTACCCGGTCATTGTGCTGATCTTCTCGCTGCTGCTCGGCACCGGCGTCATCATGTTCATCGTCCCGATCTTCGAGAAGATGTTCAAACAGCTGGGCGGCAAACTGCCCATGCCGACGCAGATCATGGTGACCCTGTCGCACAACATGTGGTGGGCGCTGCCGCTGGGAATCGTCGTTTCGGTCGGCGGCATGCGCCTCTACCGCAGGGCACGGCGCGACAACCATGCGTTCCGCCTGCGTACCGACCGGTTGAAGCTGCGCCTGCCGGTGTTCGGCAGCCTGTTCACCAAGCTGGCGATCAGCCGGTGGGCCCGCAACCTGGGAACCCTGCTCGCCGTCGGCGTTCCGATCATCCAGGCTCTGGAAATCGTCGGCGGCACCGCGGGGAATGCGGTCGTCGGCGAGGCCATGGACGACGTCCGCGAATCGGTTCGCGGTGGCTCTCCCATGTCGCGGCCGCTTGCCAACCATCCCCTGTTCCCGTCAATGGTCGTGCAGATGCTCGAGGTCGGCGAGGAGACGGGCCAGACCACCGAGATGCTCGACAAGGTGGCCGACTTCTACGACGAGGAGGTCGAGACGGCCACGGCGTCGCTGACCTCGGCCCTCGAGCCGTTGCTGGTCGTGCTGATGGGCGTTGTGATCGGCACGATGGTGATCTGCCTCTACCTGCCGATGTTCTCGATCTACAAGAACATCCAAACAAACTGACCCGCTAATCAGAAGAGCCGCGTCGCCGGCGGATGCATTGCGGCCCTTCGGCCTACCCAGCCGCGGCGATCAGTTTCTGCGGGAGTGCGCTTTGCGCCATCCCGCAAGTTGCCGTTCGCTGCGCCGATCTTGCGATTGCCAGGATCGGCGAACCGCCAAGACAGCTCGCGCGAAAAGAACGCTGAGACGAACTCATTCGACAAGTCAGCTCAATCCGACGTCCGCAACGCCGTGACCGTGATGGAGATGTTCTATTCGGACACCGACCGCGATCAATTCGGACGGCTCGCTGGCTGGTTGCGCTGGTGATCGCGACCTGGCACGGGTGCGGCGCTGCCAGTCCTCCCATCGGGTCTTGATCATCTCTGCTGGATCGGCAATCACACGCGACTTGACCTTCGCCAGAGATGATCAACGGCGTGCCAGCGCGGACACCTCCCGCGGTGCCGGACTGTAACGATCTGCGGATGTCGTACTGGGCGATGTCCGGCCGGGCTCCCCGACAAACTGACAATCGGCTTGCGCGATGCGTGGCGGGACCAACTCGCAGCGCCTCGTTCACATCTCTTAGCAAAGCCGGCGCGTGATGGCTCTGAGCGTTGCACTATGCGCTCGACGCATTACACACAACAAACATCACCTGTTCGCCGCCAAACCGAGACCGCTCGGCACAAAAAATATCGCGCGAACCCTCAAGTCGCTGACCGGCGGGTCGATCTAAGCAGCGAAGTACCCGCGGATCGGCAACTCCTCGCCGAGCCAAAACCTAACGAGCCAAGGAGGCTCTCATGCTCGAACGGCTGACAAAGCTCCGCGAGGAGCGCGCCGAGGGTGATAAAGGCTTCACCCTGATCGAACTGCTGGTGGTCGTCGTGATCATCGGCATCCTGATCGCCATCGCGATCCCGCTCTACCTGAACTACCAGAAGAGCGCCAAGAACAAGTCGGCCCAGTCCGACGTTCGCAACGCGATCAGCCACGGTGCAGCAGTGCTATCTCGGACAACGGCAACGCCACCCCAGTCACCGCAGATGCGACTGGCGGCGTCAACGGTGTCGCTCTGACGTTCGCGTGCGGGACCTGGCAACATGCAGACGGCTCTCGGTGTCGAGCGGCAACACGCTTGACGTACTCGGCTTTAGCTGACGTCTACACGATCACGGGCAAGAACAGGACGGCGGCAAGCTCTACACCTACGACAGCTCGGTGGCCAGTCGCAAGTGTCACTGGCTAGCAGTTCACGAAGCACTCGGTAGTTGGGTGGGGCGGCTTGCCGCCCCACCCAACCAGCACGGACTTCCGAATCCAACGAAGAGGTGCCCTCATGGCTCGCTCGAAGACCGCACGGTCGTCGGCGGGCTTTGACCGCACCTGCTCGACGCCCAATCCGCACCGCCCGATCTCGCAGATCACCCGATCTGCATGGGAGAAACCATGAAGCATCGTCAAGTCGGCCTCGGCAAGGTCGGGGTCATCAATCCGACGGCCATGCGATCGGACTCGACATCGGCGCGACGGCGGTACGGGCGGCCATCCTGGCACCCGGCACTCTCGAGGGCCGGCCGTCGGTCACCGTGCACGGCCTCGGCGCTGTGGCCCTCCCGCCCGGCACGGTCGTCAACGGCGTGGTCAGCGACCAGGACACGCTGACCGCCGCCGTCAAGCAGCTGTGGGCCATCAACGACTTCAACTGCCGCCACGTCATCCTCGGCATCGCCAACCCGCAGGTGCTGGTGCGCGACATGCAGATGCCGAACGTAGATCCGCAACAGCGGGCGAAAGCGCTGCCCTTCCAGGCTCGCGAGATTGTCGCGCTGCCGATGGACGAGGTGTTCCTCGACTACGCGCAACTCGGTGCCGCGGATCCGGAGACCAACATGGTGAGCGGGCTGCTGATCGCGACACCACGCCATCCGGTACTGGTCGCCGTCGATGCGGTCGAGCGAGCCGGACTCAAGGTCGCACGAGTCGACCTGTCGTCGTTCGCCGCGCTTCGTTCGATCGCCGACGAGAACCTGGCCGTGGAAGCGGTCATCGACCTGGGCGCTCACCTGACGACGATCGTGATCCACGACCGCGGCGTACCGAAGCTCGTCCGAACCCTCTCGCGCGGCGGCCAGGAGCTGACCGACACAGCTCGCGGCGAAGCTCGGCATGCCGACCGAGCAAGCCGAGCAGGCCAAGTGCGAAGTCGGATTGACCGGCGGGCACGCCGTGGTGGCCGGCGCGCTCAAGGAAGGCGTCCGCCCGCTGATCGCCGAGATCCGCAGCTCGATCAACTACTTCGCAGCGGGCAACGACGGCGTTCGGCTCGAGCGGATCTCGCTCACCGGGGGCGCGTCAGCCCTGCACGGCCTCGCCGAGGCGATGTCGACGCAGATCGGCGTGCCGACGAATGTCGTCACTCCGATGCAGCACATCCGCAACCGCTGGGCCTCGAAGCAGGGGCGGTTGGAGGAGTCCGAGGGATGGGCCAGCGCCGTGTCCGTCGGCCTTGCGATGGGAGCGGCAGCATGACCACGACCCGACCCGTTCAGCTGTGGAGCAGCCATGCCCGGCTGGGGCATCGCAGCCGACCTCACCCCGCCCGAGCTCATCAACTCGCGTCACGTCAAGGTGCTGCGCAAGTGGATCGTCACCGGGCTGGTCGCGATACTCGCTATCTGCGCCGCAGGATACGTCCTCGCGGCGCGAGAAGCACTCGTCCGCGAGCACCGCACTCGACGAGGCGCAAAGCCAGACGGTGCAGCTGCAGGCCACGTCCCGCAAGTACACGGGCATCACCAAGATCCAAGGCACGGTGACCGACGTCCAGGCCGAGATCGCAAAGCTGATGAGCGCCGACGTAGATCTCGTCCAGTTGATGGGCCAGATACGCGCCAGCCTCCCGGCTTCGATGACCATCAAGCAGGAATCGGTGACGATCAGCCTCGCCGGAGCGGCAAGCGCCGGCACCGCCGGCTCGACATCCGGAGCTGGGCTGGATACCTCCGGCCGGGCCCACATCGGCAACGTGACGATCTCCGGGGTCGGGAAGACGCTCGACGACCTCTCGATCTACGCAAGCAAGCTCGCGGCAATCCCGGGCATCGTCGATGTGGTGCCCACATCGAACGTAGCCGACGAGACCGGCGTGCAGTACAGCCTCCAATTCGTGCTGACCGACAAGCTGCTCAGCCACCGATTCGACGTCTCCAAGAATGGCGGCAAGTGATGGCACGCGCACAGAGCAAGCGCCTATGGCTCGGCGGCGGTGCGGCCGTCGCGGTGCTGATCGTTCTCGTCGGATGGTTCGGGCTGATCAGCCCGGAGCGCTCCTCGACGTCATCGCTGCACACGGCAACCGAACTCAGTGCAGCAGCAGAACCAGGTGCTGCAGTCGCAGGTGTCCAAGCTGCAGCGGGAGAACGGCAAGCTCGGATCGCTGACGGCGAATCTGCGCAGCGCGCTGACGGCGCTCCCGTTCGACAGTGGCCTGCCCACGTTCACCCGCCAGCTCAGCAGCCAGGCTCAGCAGAACAACATCGCCCTGACCAGCATCGTGGTCGGATCGATCACCTCGACTACTGACAAGGGATCTGGGGCGAGCGGCACCGGCACAACCGGCACCAGCGCGACGGACAACGCAGCCGGCAAGACGTTCGCGATTCCGGTCACGCTGATCTCCACCGGCAGCCTTGCCCATCAGCTCGCGTTCCTGAAGGCGATTCAGGTCACCGGCCCGCGCCGCGCGCTCGTCAACTCGACGCAGCTCGCCCCCGCCGCAGATACGAAGAGCACCTCCGTCGACGCATCGTGCACCATGACCACGCAGCTCACGGTCTTCACGGCGCCGCTGACCCCGCAGCAACTGGCCCAGCTGAACAAGTTGCTCAGCGGCGACGTCTCGAACTAGCGATCCACGATGATTCGATTCCCGCGTCGGCTGGCGGCGAGCCTCGCCGCCGCTGACCAGCGGCTGACTCACCGGCTGCGAGCACGTGCTCGCAGGCGCAGTGACGACGGCTTCGTGCTGCTCGAATCGATCATCGCCATCAGCTTGATCACCGTCATCATGGCGGCGCTCGCCACCTTCTTCACCAACGGCATTGCGACGACGAATGGGCAGCGCGACCGCCAGCTCGCCGCGCAAGTAGCCACGTCCGCGGTCGACACCGTGCGCGGCGTGCAGCACGCGTCGGATCTGGTCACCGGGCGGGACACGAGCAGTGTCGCGACACAGTTCACACAGGGAATGGCCTCCAACGCCGTGGCATCCGTGGCTGACGGGCATGAGCCAGGCGACGGACGCCACGGCGGCAGCGGGCAGCGGCGCGACCGCGACGATCCCGACGAGCCAGGTCACGCAGACCGTGAACAACGTCCCGTACCAGGTCAACACGTATCTCGGCTGGTGCGTCGTGGCGGGTAGCTCCGACAACTGCACGACGGGCAGCACCGGGATCACTTACCTGCGCGCCGTCGTCGCGGTGACGTGGACGGACTCGTCGTGCGCGGGTGCGACCCGGACCTGCACCTACGTGACCGGCACGCTGCTGAGCCCCGCGCTCGACCCGGCGTTCAGCCTCAACCAGCCACCCCCGCCGGCGCCGGTCATCAACGACATCGCGTCACCGACCTGGATGGTCGGCGACACAGTGGACCTGGATCTGAGCGTCCAGAACGGCACCGGTGTGCCGATTTTCCAATGGCTGACCTCCGCTGGTGCGCTGCCCGTGGGCGTCGATCTCACCACGGACGGCGTCATCTCCGGATCGCCGACGTCCGCCACGCCGTCAACCGGGTCGGTCACCGTGCAGGTGACCGACGCGTTCACCCGCTCGACCACCAAGACGTTCACCTGGACCGTCGTGCCCAAACTTGCCCTCACCCAGCCGGTCGACCAGGTCATCACCACCGGTAAGTCCGACACGCTCACGCTCGTCGCGACCGGCGGTTCCAGCCCGTACACCTACTCGGCGACCGGGTTGCCGCCTGGCCTGTCCGTGTCGACCAACAAGATAAGCGGCACGTCGAATACGACGGGCAACTACAGCGTGACGGTCATCGTCAGGGACTCAGCCGGCCACACGGACTCCGCCACATTCACGTGGTCGGTCGTCGCCGCTCCGACGATCGTGACTCCGGCAGACCAGACCACGACGCAGGGCGCGAACTTCAGCCTGCAACTCCAAACGACGTGCCTGAACACCCCGTGCACCTACACTCTCAGCAACGCGCCGTCCTGGCTCAGTATCAGCAGCACCGGCCTCATGACGGGCGTCCCGGGTGGCTCGAAGACGAACATCAAGGCGACTGTCACCGACGCCGCCGGTGCGACCGCGCAGACGGGCAACTTCGACATCACTGTGGTATCGCCGTCGAGCATCACCACTCCGGCGAACCAGAAGACGACGATCGGGGCGACCGTCAACGTGCCGGTCACGCCGACCTGCCGCAACCCGACCTGCATCCTGACGCTGAACAACGCCCCGCCCGGGCTGAGCATCGTGGGCAACACGATCACCGGGACGGTGGCCGGCCCCGCTACCGCCTATACCGCGAGCGTCACCATCACCGACGCCGCCGGCGTGAGAGTGAACTCCAACCCGTTCACCTGGACGGTCTTCACCCAACCCAGCGTTACCACGCCGCAGAACCAGTCGAGCAACCTCTT
>CAVTSX010000003.1:0-684495 GCA_963737425.1 uncultured Actinomycetota bacterium | reverse complement strand
TTGATTCCGTGAAGCTCAGATGTGGTGTGTCGTTGTTCGGGGTATAGGGAGAGGGTGTCCAAGATCAATTTGTGAGAAGAGAACTGGACACCCTCCTGACCGAACTGTATGTGCTGATCGATGATCATGTCGTGCCGACTCGTCGTGGTCGTGGGCGCAGACCACGACTCAGTGACAGTGAGTTGGTCTGTCTGGCGGTGGCGCAGGTGCTGCTGGGTTTCAACTCCGAACGGCGCTGGGTTCGTCATCTGCGCACCGATCCGGTGTTGCGTGCGATGTTCCCGTACGTGCCGACACAGTCCGGGTATCACAAGCGGCTCAAGGCCGCGCTGCCCCTGCTGTGCACCGCGATCCGGGTCATCGCCGAGCGCGCGCCGTCGTTCTTCGACGACCTGTGGATCACTGACGCCACCCCGGTGCTCTGCGCGGCCTCACGCGAGACGGTCAAACGCTCGGCATTGGCCGGACACGCCGGCTACGGGTACTGCGCCAGCCACTCCCGCTACTACTGGGGCTTCAAGCTCTACCTGGTCTGCGCCGGGGACGGGATGCCGCTGATGTGGTGTCTGGCCCACCCCAAGATCGGCGAACGCGAGGCACTGGCCGCGCTGCTCGATCACGAGCATCACCTCATCCGCGATGGACAGATCTTGTTGGCCGACAAAGGCTTCGCCGGGCGTGAGTTTCACCAGCTCACCAAAGCGATGCGACTTCGCCTGCTACGCCCCGACCGACGCGATGAGACCTACCGCCACGGCAACCTCGCCGCCATCCGGCAATGGATCGAATCGGTCAACCAAACCCTCAAATCCCAACTCGGCCTCGAACGCCACGGCGGCCGAACCCTGACCGGCGTCGGCACCCGTGTCGCCCAACGAATCCTGGCCATGGCCACCGGAATCTGGCACAACTGGACCCTCGGCCTCACCACGAAAAGATCCCTGATCGCCTACGACCACTGACACAAGCTTCACGGAATCAACCATCTAGTGTCCTGAGTCAGAAGTTCGTCGCCGGAGGTGGCGACAGGAACTTCTGACTCAGGACACTGGTACGACGGCCGTAGATCGTTACGTTCCGACACCGTGAGTGGAGTTCGCGCCGGCACACTGTTGATCATCTCTGTCGATGCTGCGAGGAATGGCGTATCCAGCAGAGATGATCAAGACCTGGTGGGACGGCTGGGAGCGCCGCACCATGCCAGGTAGCTGGGTACTTGCAGGTTGCTAGGGCCTGTTCCGTGGATCTTCGGCCTGCTGCGCGACGGCCAAGATCCACGGGACAGGCCCTAGTGGTCCGTCTGTGATTTAGTGCGGTAATATGGGTCGTGCCTTTCGAGACTGCGGCGGCGATGCCGGTGAGTGTTGATCAGCGTTCGGCGTTGGTGCGCATGTCGAGGTCGACGTCGTTGCCGCATCGCGCGGTGGTGCAGGCCAGAGGGTTGTTGTTGGCTGCGGATGGGGTCGCGAATCAGGAGATTGCCCGCCGGTGCGGGGTTGATTCGGACACGGTGCGGCGGTGGCGGACACGTTTTGCCGATAAGGGTGTTGAGGGTGTCGGGGTGATCGCGAAAGGTCGCGGGCGTAAGCCCTCGATCCCGGCCGGGACGGTCGAAGAGGTCGTTCGCCTGACCCATCAGGAACGGCCTGCGGACGGCTCGACGCACTGGAGCACCCGTTCGATGGCGGCACACGTCGGGATCGGCAAGGACACGGTGGCGCGGATCTGGGCCGATCACGAGCTCAAGCCGTGGAAGGTCGACACGTTCAAGATCAGCAACGATCCGCGGTTCGAGGAGAAACTCGTCGACGTCGTCGGCCTCTATCTCAACCCGCCGTCGCGGGCAGTGGTGTTCAGCTTCGATGAGAAGACCCAGTGTCAGGCCCTGGACCGCACTCAGCCCTCGCTGCCGATGAAACGTGGCCGGGCCGGCACGATGACCCACGACTACAAACGCAACGGCACCATCGACCTGTTCGCGGCGATGAACCTGGCCACCGGTGAGGTGCTCACCGACCTGCGCAAAGGCCACGCCGGCGCCGAGGTGTTGCGGTTCTTCAAACAGATCGACGCCACCGTGCCCCGCGGCCTGTCGGTGCACGTCGTCCTGGACAACCTCTCCGCCCACTCCACACCTGAGATCACGAAATGGCTCGCCCACCGCGACCGGCGCCGCTGGCATCTGCACTACACACCCACCTCGAGCTCGTGGCTGAACCTGATCGAACGCTGGTTCAAAGAACTCACCGACCGGCGCCTACGCCGCGGCGCATTCACCAGCGTCGCCAACCTCAGCGAGGCCATCACCACCTGGGCCGAGCACTGGAACACCGACCCCAAACCGTTCATCTGGAAAGCCACCGCCGAAGACATCATTGCCAAAGTCAGACGCGGCCGAGCCGCCTTGCACCAGATCAAAACGCAGACGGACCACTAGTGTCCGAACACCGGCACGATCTGGGCCCTGGCCAGGGTGTGGAAGACCAGGTTGAACGACACGACGGTTGCGCTCGCCTCTGAATCGACGCCGAGCGTCTCGACATCGACGGCGTGCACCACGAAGAAGTAGCGGTGCGCGCGGTCGCCCGCAGGCGGGGCCGCACCGCCGTACTCCTTGGAGCCCCAGTCGCTGCGCACGTGAAACGCGGCACCGGGCAGTTGCGCGTCACCGGCACCGGCGCCGGTGGGCAGCGATGTCGTCGTGGCTGGAACGTCCACCAGCGCCCAATGCCAAAAGCCCGAAGGTGTCGGCGCGTCCGGATCGAAGCAGGTGACGACGAAGCTCTTGGTCTCTGCCGGGAAGCCCGTCCAGGCCAGCTGCGGTGACTGGTTTCCTGCGTCAGGTTCAGCGCCGTCGAACACGTGCGCGTGGGACATCTGCGCACCGTCTTGGACGTCAGTGCTGGTGACCGTGAACGTGCCGACGGCAGGCAGCAACGAGTAAGGGTCAGGCGCGATAGGACGTTCGAGGCTCATGTCGCTCACATTAGAGGAGGCGCCCATTGCCGAGCCCGTGCTCGCCCGGGCGCCGCCTGCCGTGCATGTCGATGTGCACGCCCGCGTACGGTCCAAGCATGGAGGCGGAGCAGTCTGGTGAACATCGGCCACTCATCGTCGGCATCGGCGGGTCGTCACGCACGACATCGTTGACCGACGAGTTGCTTCGGGTTGCGCTCGCCGAGGCGAACGCGCTGGGGGCGCGCGCGGCCGCATTCGGCGGATCGTTCCTGTCCCAATTGCCGATCTACGCCGCGGACGAGGAGAAGTTCGGCGACGACGCCGCGGAGCTGATCCGCACCGTCGCCGCGGCCGACGGCCTCATCGTCGCGACTCCTGGCTACCACGGCGGGATGTCCGGGCTGGTGAAGAACGGCCTCGACCACCTGGAGTTCCTGCGCGACGACGGGCGCCCGTACCTGCAGGGCCGTGCGGTCGGAGTGATCGTCACGGCCGCGGGCTGGCAGTCATGCGGCAGCACCCTGGCCTCGCTGCGCTCGACGATCCATGCGCTGCGTGGCTGGCCGACGCCCTACGGGGTGGCGGTCAATTCCGCCGAGCCGGTGTTCGCCGAGGGAGGTGCGCTGCTCGACCCTCTCGCCGGCGCCCTGCGACTGGTGGCTAAGCAGGTAGTCGACTTCGCCTCCGGATCAGCGCACCGGAGCGCGTAGTTCGAGTTTTGCCCGCTCGACGGCGAGGCATCGATTCTCGACATAGCTGATGCCCGCTGCCTGTGCGATCTGGCGCGCGGCGGCGGAGACGATGTCGAGTTGCAGCCACAACGCGGTGGCGCCGGCGGCAACCGCCTGACTCGCAACGTCGGCGGCATCCGCAGACGGCCGGAACACGTTAACCAGTCCGACCGCCTCGGGTACATCGGCCAGGCGCGGATACGCCTTCTCGCCGAACAACTCGTCGACGTGCGGATTCACTGGGATGATCCGCCAGCCGAAACGCTGCATTTGCAAGGGAATCTGATGTGCCGCCTTCTCGGGATCACGGCTTGCGCCGACGACCGTGATGGTGTCGTAGGTGCGTAGCAACCGCGCCACGACGGCGTCGACATCAGTCATTCTCGAATTCCTTCTGCAGTTCTGATCAGCTGCGCTCATCCTCCCGTTGAGTGGTGCGTTATCGGTTGAGTGGTGCGCTACAACGCACCACTCGAGCCCAAACGCACCACTCAACGAGAAGAGGGCGCTATGGGGTGAACGCTCAGGGCGCGGCTCGGTGTTCCGGTCGCAGCCGATCGGGCAGGTGGATGACCGCGGCGCCCAGCACGATACTGAGCAGCACGTAGCACGCGGTGAGCGGGCCCAGCTTCGCCTCGGCGCCGGCGCCGACCGCCAGGGCTGCGACGACGACGGAGAACTCACCGTGCGGGATAAGGGTCACGGCCGCTCGCCAGCGTCCGCGCCGCTTGACGCCGGCCCGGCGGGCAGCGACATAGCCGACCGTCATCTTCGAGCCTGCCGTCACCGCGACGAGGATGAGAGCCAGCGGGAGCACCGAGACCAGCGAACCAGGCCTCGTCGAGAGGCCGAAGAAAACGAAGAAGACCGCCGCGAACACGTCGCGAAGCGGCGACAGCACCTCGACGGCAGCCTGGGCGACGGTGCCCGACACCGCAATGCCCACCAGGAAAGCGCCGACCGCGGCGGACACTTTGAGCTCCTCGGCGAGACCGGCGACGAGAAGCGTCAGGCCGAGTACCCCGAGGATCAGCGATTCGCTGTCGTTCGTCGAGACGAGCGCGGTGACGTGACGCCCGTACCGGGTGGCCACGACTATCACGACGGTGACCGTTGCGATCGCGATCGCCACCGTGACCAGCACGGTCCTCACTCCGCCGCCGGCGAGCAGCGCGGTGAGCAGGGGGAGGTACATCGCCATGGCCAGGTCTTCGATCACGAGCACGCCGAGGATCGCGGGCGTTTCACGGTTTCCGAGGCGTCCGGTGTCGCCGAGCATCTTGGCGATGACACCTGACGACGACACCCAGGTGATGCCGGCCAGCGACACCGCAGCGATTGCGCCCCATCCGGCCAGCAGCGCCACGGCCGCCCCGGGTACGGCGCTGAGCAGGCCGTCAAGCACCCCGATCGGCGCCTGCGCGCGCAGGCTGGAGCGCAGCTCGCTCGCCGAGTACTCCAGGCCGAGCATGACGAGCAACAAGATCACACCTATATCGGCGGCCGTCTGCACGAAGTCGTGGCTCGCCGACAGCGACAGCAGGCCGCCCTGGCCGAAGAAGAGACCGGCGATCAGGTACAGCGGAATCACCGGGATCGCGTATCGGCTGGCGATTCGGCCGAGGACGCCGAGCGCGAACAGGACCGCGCCGAGTTCGACGAGCAGCACGGCAGCGTGCGTCTCGGTGCCGCTCGACGCAAGTGTCATGACGGCTAGCCGGTCTCGCCTGTGCTGCCGTCCAAGATCCTTGCCACCTGGTCGACGGCCGCCTGGGTGCCCACCGTTACGACGAGATCGCCTGCCTGGAGCACGAAATCCGGCGTCGGCGACGGTAACGCCGCACCGTGCCGCAGAATGGCGACGATCGACGCCCCGGTGCGCGTGCGCGCCTGCGTATCGCCCAGCGCGCGCCCGGCGTGCGGTGAATCGGCCGGTACCGGTAGCTGTTCGACGATAAGTCCCTCGGCCTGCCGCTGCAGCACGGCCAGCCGGAATGTCAGTTGCGGTGCGCCCAGAATCTCGGCGACCGCGTTCGCCTCGGCGTCGCTGAGCGCGATCGTGTCGGCAGCACCGTCGCCCTCGTCGTCGTAGAGCACGAGATCGCGCAAGCCATTGCGCCGGGTGACGATGCCGATGTGGTGGCCATCGCGGAGTGCGACCTCCTGGCACACGCCGATGCCGGGGAGCACCCGGCTGGTGATGTCGACATTCACCTGCGCAACACTACGTGGATGATCGCTCTCGGCACGCTCGACTGGCAGCCCGTCACGGCCGATCTGGTCGCCGAACCGGTTGCCAAGGCGCTGGAATCCTGGCCGTCGGCCGCAGACCTCGCGGTCGCTCCGATCGACCCGTCGCTCGCCGACACCGCGGCGTTCTGCGAGCGATATTCGGTGCTGCTCGAGGACTCGGCAAACTGCGTCGTCATCGCCGGCCGCCGCGCCGACATCACCTCCTATGCCGCGTGCGTCGTGCTCGCGACGACGCGGGCAGACGTCAACGGCGTGGTCCGACGACGCCTCGGTGCGCGCAAGGCATCCTTCGCGTCGATGGATGACGCAGTGCGACTGTCCGCGATGGAGTACGGCGGCATCACCCCGGTCGGCCTGCCTGCCGACTGGCCGATTCTCATCGACGCCGCCGTGCTCCGTCGCGAGATCGTGGTTATCGGCAGCGGCCTGCGGGCTTCGAAGATCGCGCTGCCCGCAGCGACGCTCGGCGCGCTGCCGTCGGCCGAGGTGATCGAGGGACTCGCGTCCTGAGCTGGCTGGCTGTCCGGCCTGGCTTGACTATTTTGCGCGGCGTTCGGTGGGTGGGCACTTGCGTGCTGGGTGGGCACTTGTAAGTGCCCACCTGCGGCACAAGTGCCCACCTGCGGGGGTCGAGTCGGGGACGGCGCGGGTTGATCTCGCACGGGTGCCCTCGGCAAGCCGCCCGCGCCGCGCGCCCGATCAGGATGCCGGCGGTTGGCGCAGTTGCCTGGGCAGGAAGATCGCGCCTGGTCCGGCCGCTGCCGCCTCGTCGGACGGGTTGGATATCGCGCACCTGCGAAGTGACAGGCAGCCGCAGCCGATGCATGATTCCAGGCCGTCTCGAAGCTTGGCCAATGCCGCGATCTGGTCGTCGAGGCGCTTGCGCCATCCTCGCGAGAGCCGCGACCAGTCGTCCTTGGTCGGGGTGCGGGCTTCCGGCAATGTGGCGAGCGCGCTTGCGACCTCGTCCAGCGTGAGGCCGACATTCTGCGCTGCGCGGATGAATGCCAGGCGACGCAGGACGTTGCGCTGATAGCGGCGCTGGCCGCCAGTCGTCCGCATCGCGTGCAGCAGCCCTTGCCGTTCGTAGAAGCGAAGCGCCGAAGGCGCGAACCCGCTGCGATGGGCCACCTCGCCGACCGTTAGCAAATCCGTCGTGAGCATCGACTGAATCTTTCCCTTGACTTGAAGTTGACTTCAACTTTCAGGATGGATGGACCACTTCGATTATGCAAGGAGTCATCACATGCCTGTTGCGTTGATAACCGGTGCGTCTCGCGGGCTGGGCCGCGCGGTCGCTCGAGCGCTCGCCGAACGCGGCTGGTCGCTCGTCCTCGATGCGCGCGGCGCCGATGCGCTTGACGCCGTGGCGCGCGACCTGCCGGCAGCCGTGGCGATCGCCGGCGACGTCGCTGATGCGCGACACCGCGAGGAGCTTGCGGCGGCCGTTTCCCGGGCGGGTCGGCTCGACCTGCTCTACAACAACGCGAGCCATCTTGGGCCGAGTCCGCAGCCCTTGCTCGCGGAGTATCCGATCGACGAGTTGCGCCGCGTCTACGACGTGGACGTGCTTGCCCCGCTCGCGCTCACCCAGCACGTGCTACCCCTGCTAGCCGGGGGCGGCGCAATCGTCAACGTCAGCTCGGACGCTGCGGTGGAGGCCTACGAAGGCTGGGGCGGCTACGGTTCGGCGAAAGCAGCTCTCGACCACCTGAGCGCGATCCTCGCCGCTGAGCAGCCGAGCCTTTCGGTGTACGCGTTCGATCCGGGCGACATGCGCACCGAGATGCATCAGCAGGCGTTCCCGGGCGAGGACATCTCCGACCGGCCCGAACCGGAAACGGTCGTCCCGTCCTTGCTGCGCCTGCTGGACGAACGCCCGCCCAGCGGCCGGTACCGGGCAAGCGACCTCACCGCGCTGGAGGCAGCTCGATGATCGAGTCGTTCGAGCTGGCCGACGACCTTTCCGCGAGCATTCCGCCCGAGGAGCGCGGTCTGGCCCGGGACGAGGTGCGCATGCTCGTGGCCCGGCCGTCCGGGATCGAGCACCGGAAATTCGCCGAGCTGGCCGGCCAGCTACGCCCCGGCGACCTGGTCGTCGTCAACACGTCGGCCACACTGTCCGCCGCCGTGGACGGGCAGCGCGCGAACGGTCGCGACGTAGCGGTGCACTTCTCCGCGCAACTCGACGACGGGACGTGGCTGGTCGAGGTCCGCCCCGCGGTCGACGCGACCGGGCCCGTACCTGACGCCGTTGCCGACGAGGAGGTGGCGCTGCCGGTCGGCGTCTCGGTCCGCCTGGTATCGGCCCAGCCCGGCCCGGCACCGACCCGCCTGTGGCGCGCGCACATTGCGGTCGAGGGCGGAGTCGAGGCGTACCTGGCGCGGCACGGCCGGCCGATCACCTATTCCTACGTGAGCGGGCGATGGCCGATCTCGGCCTATCAGACGGTGTTCGCGCGCGACCCCGGAAGTGCGGAGATGCCGAGCGCGGGCCGACCGTTCACCACGGAGCTCGTCACTGCGCTTGTGACGTCGGGCGTCGCCGTCGCGCCGATCACCTTGCACACCGGGGTGTCGTCGATGGAGGAGGGCGAGTTGCCCCTGCCCGAGCGGTTCACCGTTCCCGGCGCTACGGCCCGCCAGGTCAATCTGACCAAGGCGTCGGGCGGGCGCGTCGTCGCCGTCGGCACGACAGCGACGCGGGCGCTGGAGACCGTCGCGCACGTGGACGGCTGGGTCGATCCGGGCGAGGGATTCACCGATCTCGTTCTCGGCCCGGACCGGCCGGCGCGTGTCGTCGACGGGTTGATCACCGGCTGGCATGCGCCAGGCGCATCGCATCTTCTGTTGCTCGAGGCGGTGGCCGGCGCCGAGTTGGTCGGCGCGGCGTACCGTTCGGCCGTACTCGAGCGGTACCTGTGGCACGAGTTCGGCGACAGTTGCCTGCTGCTGCCCGATAGCAGGGCGGCGTGACCGCACCGGCCTTCTGGCGCGTGCCCGCCCAGCCGGACCTGCTGTTCGGTCGTGGAACCCAGACCCACTACGCGGCCGAGCCGCGGGGCGAGTACTTCGTCGGCCTGATCAGCCGTCGCGGGTTCCGGGCCGAACGGGGCCGGCGCCGGGCGGTGTTCCGGCCCGGCGATATCGGCGTCTGGGATCCGTCGGATCGTCATGCCGGCCACGCGATCGACCCGCGTTCGCCTGATGCCGGCGCGTGGGTCTGCCAGCTGCTCGTGATCGAGGACGGCGCGTTCGAACGGTTGGTGGGCCGGCGTCCCGAGTTCCCCGACCCGGTGCTGCGTGATCGGCGGCTGGCGTGCGCGTTCGACCGCATGCACCGCGCGTCGGCGCGACCGGGCGGCACGCTCGAGCTGGATACCGCGCTGCTGGACGTGCTGCGGGCGATCGCCGCTCGATCGGCCGATGCGCGCGTCCGGACCCCGGCAGGGTCGGACCGGGCCGCCGCCGCGGCGCGACTGGCCCGCGAGTACCTGCGCGCGAACGTGACCAGCAACGTGAGTCTCGCCGAGTTGGCGAGCGTCGGCGGGGTCTCGCCGCACGTCATGGTTCGCTCGTTCCGGCACTACGTCGGCGTGCCGCCGCACGGCTACCAGATCGGACTGCGGCTGGCCCTGGCCCGGCGCATGCTCGAGCGCGGCTGCGGAGCCGGCGAGGTCGCAAGCAGCTGCGGCTTCCACGATCAGAGCCATCTGCATCGGCACTTCGTCCGCAACTTCGGGTTGACGCCCGGGGCGTACGCGGCGAGCACCGCAAGGACGTACAAGACCGCGGCCGCCGGCCGGTCCTAGAGTCGGGTCCTCCCAACCAGGATGAGGAGATCACCTTGAAATATCGGCTATTCGGGCCCACTGGCCTGCGTGTATCCGATGCGTGGCTCGGCACGATGACGTTCGGGCGCGAGTGGCAGTGGGGCGCGCCGATCGAGGAGTGCCGCAAGATGGTCGACGCCTACGCCGAGGCCGGCGGCAACGTGCTCGACACCGCCGACAAGTACACCGACGGGCAGAGTGAGACGTTCCTCGGCGAACTGCTGGCCGGGCAGCGTGAGCGCTGGGTGGTCTCGACGAAGTACACGGTCACCCGCGACGGCCGCGACCCGAATGCCTCGGGCAATCACCGCAAGAACATGAGGGCCGCGCTCGAGGCGAGTCTGCGCCGACTCGACACGGACTACATCGACTTGTACTGGGTCCACATCTGGGATCGGGCAACCCCGCTCGAGGAGACGATGCGGGCGCTCGACGACGCGGTGCGTGCGGGCAAGGTGCTCTACGTCGGCGTGTCGGACATGCCGGCTTGGACGGTGGCGCGGGCGCACACCCTTGCCGAGCTGCGGGGCTGGACGCCGTTCGCCGGCATCCAGGTGCGCTACAACCTGGCTCAACGTGACATCGAGCGTGAACTGCTGCCGATGGCCGACGGTCTCGGGCTCGGTGTAGCTGCCTGGTCGCCGCTGGCGGCCGGGCTGCTGTCCGGCAAGTTCAATCGCGGGGAGGCGGCGAAGGATGCCCGCCTGGCCGGGCGCGAGATCACCGAACGTGAGCTGGAGATCGCCGGTGTCGTGCAGGACGTCGCCGCCGAACTCGGCGTGACGTCCTCGCAGGTGGCCGTGGCGTGGACCCGCGCGCATCGCAAGCACGTCCATCCACTGCTGGGTGCGAGGACGCTGGAGCAGCTCGCCGACAACCTCGCGGCGGTCGACCTCGTGCTGCCGGAGACCGCGTTGGCCCGCCTCGACGATGCGAGTGCGATCGAGATCGGCTTCCCGTATGACTTTCTCGACGGCAGCACCGGCTTCGTGTTCGGCGACGTGGGTGAGCGCATCGACTTCCCGGCGCGGTGATCAGCCGGTTCCGACGGCGGTCAGCAGGGCATCGTGCAGCAATCCGTTGCTGGCAGCCGCATTGCCCTGCATGACGCCGTCGATTCCGTTGAGGCCGGTGAAGCGCCCGCCGGCCTCGACGACGATCGCAGCGACGGCAGCCATGTCCCACAACGCGAGTTCGGGCTCGGCAGCGATGTCGACCGCGCCTTCGGCGAGCAGCATGTAGGACCAGAAGTCGCCATAGGCCCGGCTGCGCCACACCTGCTCGGTGAGCGCGACGAACCGGTCGCGGGCGTCCAGCGCCGACCATCCGCCGATCGAGGCGTAGGACAGGCTCGCATCCGCCAGCGTGGTGACTCGCGAGACGGACAGCTGCCGGGGCGCACCGCCGAATGCCGAGGCGAAGGCGCCCGAGCCGCGCGAGGACCACCACCGGCGTCCGAGCGAGGGAGCCGACACGACGCCGACGACCGGGTCGTCGCCGTCGAGCAGGGCGATCAGCGTCGCCCACACCGGAACGCCGCGCACGAAGTTGTTCGTGCCGTCGATCGGATCGACGACCCAGCGCCGGGCCGAGTCGCCGGATCGCCCGAACTCCTCGCCCCATACCGCATCGCCGGGGCGCACGCGGGTGATGCGCTCGCGCAAGGACTTCTCGACGGCACGATCGGCGTCGCTCACCGGCGTCAGATCAGGCTTGGTCTCGACGATCAGGTCGACCGCGCCGAAGCGGTCGAGCGTGATCGTGTCGGCGGCATTTGCGAGTGAGATGGCCAATGCGAGGTCGTCGGCGAACGAGCCGGAGTTGGTCACGAAACGCACGTTACCGATGTATCAACGAGCCGGAGGACACCCTCTACTGAACTGTCGCGCATACTCGACGGGCGGTGCCTTGGGGGAGGCAATTCTTGCTCCAGATCCGGCTATTCGGCGGCTTTGCGGTCAATGTCGACGACCGCGATGTGAGCGACGGCGCGTGGCGCCGGCGCAAAGCCCGCACGCTCGTGAAGCTGCTCGCGCTCGCGCCCAAGCACACCCTGCATCGCGATCAGCTCGTCGAGGCGATGTGGCCGGGCCTCAGTTTCCAGCAGGCCGGGAACAACCTGCATCAGGTGCTCTTCGCCGCGCGCCGCGCCCTCGGCAGCGACGAGTCCTACCTGCAGCTGCAAGACGAGATGCTCACCCTCGGCACGGACGTGCTCGTCGACGTCGACGAGTTCGAGGCAGCAGCCGCGCAGGCCGACAACACCGGTGCGCCGCAGGACGTCCAGGCAGCCGTGCATGCCTACGGCGGTGAGCTGCTCCCCGGGGACCGGTACGAACCCTGGTGCGAGCCGCGGCGCACCGAGTTGCGCCGGCGCCATCAGCGGCTGGTCGCCGAGCTCGTCGTGGGTCATCTGCGTTCCGGTAACCATGCGGCCGCCCTGGACCTGCTGCGTCCGCTGCATGACGCCGATCCGGTCGACGAGGAAATCGCGCGCCTGCTCATCCGCGCGCAGCTTGCGGCCGGTCGCCGGATGGTTGCCGCCTCGACGTATCACCGTCTGGTCGAGACGCTGCGCGACGAGCTCGGCGTCGCGCCGGCCGAGGAGACGCTCCAGCTCGGGCGTCAGGTCAGCTCGCAGGCCGACACCGGCGCGCTGAGCGCGACGCCGCACAACCTCCCGTTGCGCCTGTCGAGTTTCATCGGACGTGAGCGCGAACTGCGCGAGGCCTGCGCGGCCCTTCGCCACACCCGGCTGCTGACGCTCACCGGCACCGGCGGCTGCGGCAAGACCCGGCTGTCCATCGAGCTTGCCGAGCTGCTGCTCGGGTCCTACCCCGGCGGCGTGTACCTGGTCGAGCTGGCTCCGCTGTCGGATTCCGAGGCGGTCGCGCGTTCTGTCGCTGCGACCCTGGACGTCCAGCAGCCGCCCGGCACGGATCCGACCCAGGCGGTGGCCCAGCACCTGTCCGGGCGTGGCCAGCCGGTGCTACTGGTGCTCGACAACTGCGAACACCTACTCGACGATGTCGCGTCGGTGAGCCACCACCTGCTGACCACGGCGCCGAACCTGACCGTTGTCGCGACGAGCCGGCAACCGCTGCTGTTGCCCGGCGAGGTCGTCTGGCGCGTGCCATCTCTGTCGCTGCCCGACGCGTACGGGCAGGCGAGTGTGCCGAGCCTGCGCGAGTACGAGGCGGTGCGCCTGTTCGTCGAGCGGGCCGCGACGGCGGCGCCCCCGTTCGAGCTCACCGATCGCAACGCCGAGGACGTCGCGACGCTGTGCCGGCGCCTTGACGGGCTGCCACTCGCGCTCGAACTGGCCGCCGCCCGGCTGCGTTCGATACCGATCGGCGAGATCGTCGCGCGGCTCGACGATCGGTTCGGGCTGCTGGTCGGTGGCAGCCGGGTGGCCCTGACCCGGCAGCAGACACTGCGCGCGACCGTCGACTGGAGTTACGGCCTGCTGACCGAACCGGAACGGATTCTGCTGCGCCGCCTCGCGGTCTTCGCCGGCGGCTTCTCGATCGGCGCCGCCGAGTCCGTGTGCGCCGACGAGCTACTCGGCGCAGGCGAGATCGCCGATCTGCTGGCCGGCCTGGTCGAACGCTCGCTGGCCGTCCCGGACGAGACCGACGCTTCTGCGCGATACCACCTGCTCGAGACGATTCGCGAATACGCCGCCGAACGGTTGCGCGCCGCCGGTGAACTGAACGCCACGCGGCGTCGCCACACGTCGTGGGTGTTCGCCATCGCGGAGCGTGCCGCGCCTGAGCTGACCCATACCGGGCGTCCGCGGTGGCTGCGCCGCCTTGCCACCGATCACGGCAATCTGCGTGCGGCGCTCGCCACCCTGCTGGAGACCGACCCCCCGGGCGCGCTCGAGCTCGGCGGCCTGCTGTGGCGGTACTGGCTGCGTTCCGGGCGGCTCGCCGAGGGCCTGGAGGCGTTGCACGCGGCCCTTTCCGCAGTCCCGGACCGCACGCCCGTCCGGGCGCGGGCACTTCTCGGCGTTTGCGGGCTGAGCAACCGGGGCGGCCGAATCAGCGAATGGCACGTTCAGGCCGCCGAACGGGTACGCATCTTCGAGGAACTCGGCGATCACCGCGGCCTGAGCAACGCCTACTACTACGTCGGGGTGCAGGCCTGGCTCACGCAGGAACTGCCGCGCGCGCTCGTGGCGTTTCGCGCGGCACGCGACATCGCGCGAGAGCACGACCTGCCCGCAGACGAGGCTTGCGCGAGGTATGGCATCGCCACGGTTGCCTCGATGCAGTGCCGCTTCGACGACGCCGAGGCCACCCTGCTCGACGTTCTCGAGCGGGTCGAACGCATCGTCGACACGGCCGAGCCGGTTGCGGTGCTGAACATCTCGCCGCTCGTACGGCGCCCGCCGGGCAGCGCCGACCACCGAGGGTGGTCTTCGAGGAGACGGCGGCCCCGTTCACCGAACCAACGGGCGTGCTGGCGGTGGCCTACGTGACGGCCAACTTGGGCAGCATCGCCCGTGAGCGGGGCGATTACGAGCTTTCGCGCGACCGCTACGAGCGAGCGTTGCGGATCTTCGAGGACGTCGACGACGACGGCGGCACGGCAATCACCCTGGCCCGGCTGGGCAACCTCGCCGGCGTCACGCAAGAGATGCCGCGTGCGTACGCCCTGCTCGAGGCTGCACTGCGCACATTTCGCCGGGTTCGTGACGCGCGTGGCATCGGGCAGACCATCGGCAATCTCGGCTACTGGACCGCGATCGGCGGTGACATGCGCCGCGGCCTGGCCATGGTCTCGCGGGCCGAGGCGATGTTCCGCGAGAACGGCGACATGCCAGGTCTCTACAGCGCGCTGTCCCACCTGGGCGCGTTGTCGCTCATCGACGGCGACCTGGCGACGGCGCGGCGAGCGCTGACCGAGGAGGTCGCCATCGAGCGCCTGCTGGGTTCCCGAACCCATCTCGGATGGTCCCTGGTCAGCCTGGCCGAGGCGGTGCGCCGGGCCGGCGACAACCCGTCCGCGCTGATCGCGGAGGCCCGGGAGCACTTCGACTACACGTCCCGGCCGGACGGTCTCGCCTACTGCGAACAGCTGAGTAAAGCGCTGTAAGTGGCTTGTAAGAGCGGCCGACTTACATGTACGACGCCAGCGCCCGGAACAGCCGGGCGGGCAATCCCTGGGGGAACCAGATATGACGATTACGGCGCTTGGCGACGCAACGATCAGCGAGTTGCGCGAAACGCTGCGCGGCACCGCATCGATGCCGGGCGATCCCGACTACGACACCGCACGCGCAGTGTGGAACGGCATGTATGACCGCCGTCCCGCGCTGGTGGTGCGCTGCGCCGGCACCGCGGACGTGATCACCGCCGTCCGGTTCGCGCGCAGCCAAGGCCTCACCATCGCGGTGCGCGGCGGCGCTCACTCGATCGCCGGCTTCTCGTCCGTGGACGACGGCATGGTGATCGACCTCTCGCCGATGCAGGGCGTTCATGTCGACCCGGTGGGCCGGACGGCGCGCGCGCAGGGCGGAGTCACCTGGCACGGATTCGACCACGAGACGCAGGCGTTCGGCCTCGCCGTCACCGGCGGGCTCGTCTCGAGTACGGGTATCGGCGGATTCACCCTCGGCGGAGGACTCGGCCACCTCGCCCGTACGCATGGCCTCACCTGCGACAACCTGATCGGCGCTGATCTCGTCACCGCCGACGGAAACCTCGTCCATGCGAGTGCGGACGAGAATCCGGATCTGTTCTGGGCGCTGCGAGGCGGGGGCGGCAACTTCGGCATCGTCACGTCGTTCGAGTACCGGTTGCACCTGCACGGCCCGATCATCTACGGCGGCCCGATCTTCTACCCGGGCGATCGGATCGAGGATTTGCTTGCGCTGTACCGGGATTGGACCGCCGGCGTTTCGTCCGAGGTCAATTCGCTCGTCGACCTGACGATCGCACCACCGCTGCCCTTCCTGCCCGAAGAGGTGCACGGCAAGCCCGTCGCGATCGTGGCCGGATGCTTTGCCGGGGCCGTCGAGGACGGCGACCGGCACTACCAGCCATTGAAGAATTTCGGGCCGCCGATCGCCGACCTGCTCGGCCCGATGCCCTACGTGGCACTGCAGAGCCTGCTCGACCCGCTGTGGGGACCCGGCGTGTCCAACTTCTTCAAGTCCGGTTACCTCAACGAACTCGGGCCCGAGGTCGTCAGCGCCGTTATGCCGTTCCTCGACCGGCGACCGCGCGGTCTGATGTCGGAGTTCCACGTCCATCACATGGGCGGGGCGATCGACATGGTCGCAGCCGACGCCACCGCGTACGCCGGACGAGGCGCGCCGTATGTCTGGAACATCATCGCCCGCTGGGACAACGGCGCGGCCGGCAACGACGAGAACATCGGCTGGGCCCGCGAACTCGCCGCCGCGCTGGAGCCCTACTCCACCGGCCAGAGCTACGTGAACTTCATCGGCGACTCCGGGCCGGACCGTGTCCGCGCCGCGTACCCACCGGCCACTTACCAGCGATTGGTCGCGGTCAAGGACGCGTACGACCCGGAGAATGTCTTCCACCTGAACCAGAACATCGTGCCGTCCGGGATGTGACATGACTGAAGACCTGCTTGCCTATGTCGCGAAACGCGTCGTTGACTACCAGCGCGGCATCGGCGAACGGGTGGTCAGGTCGCCCGCCGGTCTCGACGAAGTGACGGCGATGGTCGGTGGCTCGCTGCCCGAGCGGCCCACCGACCCGGCCGACGCCGTGCGGGTGCTGGCCGACGCGGTCGACGCCGGATCGGTGGCGACGACCGGACCGCGCTACTTCGGGTTCGTCATCGGCGGCGCCATACCGGCCACGATCGCTGCCGACTGGCTCGCGGTCGGTGCCGACATCAACGCGGCCGCGTACGCGCTCGGCCCGGCCGGTGCGGTGATCGAGGAGGTCGCCGCGTCGTGGCTGCTCGACGTGCTCGGCCTGCCTGCCGACGTGTCCGTCGGCTTCACCACCGGCGCCATGATGGCGAACTTCACCGCCCTCGCGGCTGCCCGGCACCACGTCCTCGCGAAGGCCGGGTGGGACGTCGAGGCCGACGGGCTACAGGCGGCGCCGCGGGTGCACGTCGTCGTGGGCGACGAGCGGCACGCCACGATCGATGCGGCGTTGCGGTACGTCGGTTTCGGCGATCGCACGGCTCACGTCGTTCCCGCCGACGGGCAGGGGCGGATGCGTGCCGACCTGCTGGCCGACGTACTGGCCGCGTGCGACGGGCCGACGATCGTCTGCGCGCAGGTCGGCAACGTGAACACCGGCGCCATCGATCCGATCGGCGAGATCTGCACGCTGGCGCATTCGCACGGCGCGTGGGTGCACGTCGACGGCGCATTCGGCTTGTGGGCAGCGGCGAGTCCGGCGTTGCGCCCGCTCGTCGCGGGCGTCGAGCAGGCCGACTCGTGGGCCTCGGACGCGCACAAGTGGCTCAACGTTCCCTATGACTCCGGCCTGGTGTTCGTCGCGCATGCCGAGGCGCTCGGTGCCGCGATGCGTAAGACCGCGAGCTACCTGCCGCCGGGCGTAGTAGGCGAGCGCGACGGCGACGCGTACGTTCCGGAGAGTTCGCGCCGGGCTCGGGGGCTCGCGGTCTGGGCGGCGCTGCGCACACTTGGCCGGTCCGGCGTCGCCGATCTCGTTGAACGTTGCTGCGCGCTGGCCCGACGGTTCGGTGAACAGTTGGCGGCGGTGCCTGGCGTCGAGGTGCGTAACGACGTTGTCCTCAACCAGGTCCTGGTCCGTTTCGGCGACTCCGACGAGCTGACCCGGCGGGTCATCGCCGGCGTCCAGGACGAGGGAACGTGCTGGTTCGGACCGACGGTCTGGCACGGCAGCGCCTCTGCGCGCATCTCGGTGTCGAACTGGTCGACCACCGAAGCTGACGTCGATCGGTCGGTCGCCGCGATCCGCTCCGTACTGGATCGGCTAACGTCCCAGGCGTGACGGACAAGGCCCGCGTACGCGGTCTGCAGGATTTCGGTACCGCCGACCCGGCTGTGACCAAGGTGCTGCGGGCATTCGTCGTCGACGGGCGGCTCAAGTCGATCCCGCGGCCTGGACGCAAGCGCCGCATCGTCCTGGAATACCTGGTCGCCGTGTTCGAACCGGGCCGGCGTTATCCGGAACGGGAGGTCAACGCCCTGCTCCGGGTGTGGCACGAGGACGTCGCTGCCCTGCGGCGCTACCTGGTCGAGGAGGGCCTGCTCAGCCGCGAGGCGGGCGAGTACTGGCGCAGCGGCGGCTGGGTGGACGTCCTGTGAAGCCGTTGGCGCGCATCGCGGCGCGCGGCCAGGTACCGCCGTTCTACGCCATGCGGGTGTACGACGCGGCGCTAGCCCGCCGGGACGCGGGCCTGCCGACGTACCTGCTCAACGCCGGGCAGCCCGGCACGCCGGCTCCGGCCGCGGTGCGCGAGGCAGCGCACCGCCTCCTCGACACCGACCGCATCGGCTACACCTCCTCGCGCGGGGTCCCGCAGTTGCGTGCGGCGATCGCCGGTCACTACCGGCGCACGTATTCCCTCGACGTCGATCCCGGCGAGGTGGTTGCCACAACCGGTTCGTCCGGCGGCTTCCTGCTGGCGTTCCTCGCCGCATTCGACCCGGGCGACGTCGTCGTGCTCGCCCGCCCCGGCTATCCGGCGTATCGCAACATGCTGACCGCGCTGGGCTGCCAGGTGGTCGAGTTGCCGTGCGGAGCGGCCACCCGCTTCCAGCCGACCGTCGAGGCGCTGGACGCGCTGGACGTCCGACCGGCCGGCCTGGTCGTGGCCAGCCCGGCCAATCCGACCGGGACGATGGTGACTGCACCTGAGCTCGCCGCCATCGCCACCTGGTGTGACGCCAACGGGGTTCGGCTGATCAGCGACGAGATCTACCACGGCATCACCTACACCGGCGAAGGGTCGTGTGCGTGGCAGACCAGCCGCCGCGCCATAGTCGTCAACTCCTTCTCGAAGTACTTCTCCATGACCGGATGGCGGCTCGGGTGGGTGCTCGCGCCCGACGATCTGCTCGACTCGATCGATCGGCTGGCAAGCAACTTCGCGCTCTGCCCGCCCACGCTCGCCCAGCTCGCAGCAAGTGCCGCATTCGACGCCTACGCCGAACTCGACGCGAACGTCGCTCGGTACCGCGCGAATCGCGACCTGTTGCTCGAGCGGCTGCCCGCGATCGGGCTCGATCGGCTGGCCCCCGCCGACGGCGCGTTCTACGTCTACGCCGACGTCTCGCGGTGGACGTCGGACTCGTTGTCGTTCGGCGCGCGCCTGCTCGCCGAGACAGGTGTGGCGGTGGCTCCGGGCATCGACTTCGACACCGTCGACGGCGCGAAGTTCATCCGCATGTCATTTGCCGGCGACGGCGACGAGATCGCCCAGGCCGTCGAGATCATGGGCGACTGGCTCAAGGCGCAGGGCTAGGACGACAGCGCTCGATCGTTGCCGTCCGACACCCTGCTGGACGGGCCGGCGCACCGTTGATCATCTCTGTCGAAGCCGCGAGCAATTCCAGATCCAGCCGAGATCATCAGGATCCGATGGGAAGTCGGGGAGCGCCGCGGCCCCGGGCCAGGTCGCGATCTACGGCTGGTGCCCGGAGTTCGGCGGCAGCGAGAAGTGTCGGCGGATGGTCGCCTGCACCTCCGGAACCGAAGCGGTCGCGTCGATCGTCGCCACGAACTCCTTGCGCTGGAACAGTTCGATGAGCGGTTTGGTCTGTTCGTGGTACTCGGCGAGACGCACGGCGAGTGCTTCGGGGTTGTCGTCGTCGCGCGTCATGAGCTGCCCACCGCAGACGTCGCACACGTCGGCAACCTTCGGCCGATAGGCGATCAGGTTGTAGTCGAGCCCGCACTGCGAGCACAGCCGCCGCGACAGGACCCGTCGTTGCACCTCGGCGTCGGGCAGATCCAGGTTGATGACGCCGTCGATGTCGTAGCTCTCCAGGAAGAACTCGGCCTGCCGGGCGCTGCGCGGGAAACCGTCGATGATGAACCCGTAGTTCCAGTCGTGATCGTGCAGTCGCTGGCGCACGACGGCCTCGGCGACGTCGTCACCCACGAGCCGTCCACTCGCAACGATCCGACGCACCTGGGCGCCGAGTTTGGTGTGGTGCTGCACGTTCCAGCGGAAGATGTCGCCGACGCTGATGTGCTCGAGGTCGAGGCCGTCGGACAGCAGCTTGGCCTGCGTACCCTTGCCGCTGCCCTGGATGCCCATGATCACGAACTTGCGCATGGCAGCTCCTCGAGCCGGGCCGGCAGCGGACGCCACCGCGGTGATCGTCTCACGCGCGGGTGCCTCACCGCGGCGGCCCGTCCGAGGCGACCTCCTCGAGGATCTCGACCGGGTCGCCCACCCGGAGGGTGTCGCCTGGCGCCGGGGAGTCGGGGATGAGGTTCATGGCGAACCAGGTCTCGCCGTCCCACCGGCGGACCCGGGCGAGGGTGGCGATCGGTTCTTTGGTCTTGTCTGCCGTCTGGGGGTCGATCATCGTCATCACGCATCGCGGGCATCCCTTGACAGCGCGGAAGGTGACCTCGCCGATGCGCAGACGGCGCCACCCGTCCTCGGACCACGCGGGCGCGCCGGACACGACGAGGTTGGGGCGGAACCGCGTCATCGGAAGCGGGCCGTCGGCGGCGTTGCGGCCTTCGGCGATCGCGTCGTTGAGCGCGTCGAGGGACTCGGCGGATGCCAGCAGCATCGGGTAGCCGTCGGCGAACGACACCCGGTCGCTCTGCCGGCTGAAGTTCGGGTTCGGCCGGCGGCGCGTCGGGTCGTCGAGATAGACCAGCCGCACCGGTACGCCCAGCAGCGTGCTGAACCACTCGTGCGCGTCCGGCGAGGCCGGCGATGCGTCGAGGTTGATGGACCAGATCTGCACCGGCATCAGGTTGTTCCCGGCCGGCGCCTTCACCGTCAGGTCCGGCATACCGGGCGCGGTGAGCTGCAGTCCGTTGCCGTCGAGGATCGGGTGGACGAGCACGAGACGCGGGTGCTCGCGGGCCGTCAGCACCGATCCCTGGTCGTCGACGATCATGAAGCGTCGGTCGCCGGCGAGTCCCCACGGCTCGACCTCGGCGTGCTGCAACTCGTCGCGGCGGCAGGACTTGACCGGATAGCGGTAGAGGCTCGTCAGCGTGATCGCCATGTCGAACAGGCTAGGGCCGCGTCTACGGGTCGCGCGAACTCGTGGCCCATGTCATTCCGGCTCGGACCGGCTGCTGATCAGCCTCCGGAACGCATCGAGGCGCTCCTGCGTCGAGTTCCCGGCCGCCACCCACGCGTCGAGGGTGCAGGAAGCGCTGGACGCGAGATGCTCGCACCCGGGCGGGCACTGCACCGCGCCGTCCTCCAGGTCGGGAAACGCCCACAGCAGGTCATCGGCGCTGACGTGTGCGAGCCCGAACGACCGCACTCCGGGCGTATCGATCACCCAGCCTTCGGCGTCGGGCAATCGAAGCGCGATGGCCGAACTCGACGTGTGCTGTCCCTTGCCCACCGCGCTGACCACGCCGGTGGCGCGATTCGTCCCGGGCACGAGCGTGTTGATCAGTGTTGACTTGCCGACGCCGGAATGGCCCACGAACACCGACATGTGCTCGACGAGCCGTGCTCGCAGCCGGCCCTGATCGGCCCCGCGCCGTGTGATCACCACGCCGATGTCGAGTTGCCGGTAGCGCGCAAGTGTTTCGTCGGGTGGCGCGAGATCTGCCTTGGTGAGACACAGGATCGGCTCGAGCCCGGCGGCGAGAGCGGCGACCAGGCAACGGTCGATGAACCCGTACCGAGGTTCGGGCTCCGCCAGCGAGGTGACGATCACCAGCTGGTCGGCATTGGCGACGATCACCCGCTCGAACGGATCCGTGTCATCGGCCGTACGCCGCAGTATGGTTTCGCGCTCCTGAAGCCGCACGATGCGTACGAGGGTGTCGGGACCCTTGGAGATGTCGCCCACGACGCTGACCCGGTCGCCGACGACGATCCCCTTGCGCCCGAGTTCGCGGGCGCGCATCGCTACCGTTTCGACGCCGTCGACGAGCACCGCGTACCGGCCACGATCGACGGCGAAGACCATGCCGTCGAGGGCACCCCCGTGCTCGGGACGCTGTTTGGAGCGGGGACGGGTTCCGCGGCCCGGTCTTACGTGTACGTCGTCCTCGTCCAGCCTGCCGACATCTCGCGCCACCGGCGACCTACACGCCGAGCATCCGTGACCACATGCCGGGGAAGTCCGGCAGCGTCTTGCTGGTCGTGCCGATGTCGTCCACCTCCACGCCGTCGACCGCGAGGCCGACAACCGCACCAGCCGTCGCCATGCGGTGATCGCCGTAGGCGCGCCAGACACCGCCGTGCAGCGGCGACGGGGTGATACGCAGACCGTCGTCGGACGGGGTCACGGCACCCCCGAGGCGGTTGATCTCGGTGGACAGCGCGGCAATGCGGTCGGTTTCGTGCCCGCGGGTGTGCGCCAGTCCGGTCAGCCGGGACGGGCCGTCGGCGAGCGCGGCCAGGGCGGCCACGACGGTCGCGAGCTCGGTGACGTCGCGTAGGTCCGCGTCGATCGCGGCTATGGTTCCGGTGCCGCGCACGGTGAGCCCCGAGCCGTCGAATGACACCTCGCCGCCCATGCGGACCAGCAGATCACGCAACTCGTCGCCGGGCTGCGTCGTCGAAGTCGGCCAATCGGGCACGGTCACCTCACCGCCGGTGACGAGAGCAGCGGCGAGGAACGGTGCCGCGTTGGACAGGTCCGGCTCGATCGCGACGTCGTGCGCGCGGATCGACCCCGCCGCGACCCGCCACGACGTTGGCGTCGGCCGGGTGACGTCGACCCCGGCCTGCCGCAGGGCGTCGATCGTCATCTCGATGTGCGGCAGCGAGACAGCCTCGCGCGCGCCGGTGTGGACGATCTCGATTCCCTTGTCGTAGCGGGCGCCCGCAAGCAGGAGACCCGACACGAACTGTGACGAGATGGAGGCGTCCAGCTCAACGGTGCCGCCCGGCACCGATCCGGAGCCGCGCACCGTGAAGGGCAGCCGAGCGCGTCCGGCGTCGTCGACGACCGCCCCGGCCTGGCGCAGCGCTTCGATGAGTGTCCACATAGGACGCTCTCGCGCGCGCTCGTCACCGTCGATCGTCACCGGGCCGTGCGCGAGAGGAGCGAGTGCAGGCACGAACCGCATGACGGTGCCCGCGAGCCCCGCCTCGATCGCCCCGCCGTGCAGCGGCCCCGGCGTTACCCGCCAGTCGGGGCCGTCGTCGTCGACGGCAACGCCGAGTGTGCGCAACGCCTCGGCCATCAGCTCGGTGTCGCGAGCGCGAAGGGGCCGCTCGATACGCGAGGGCCCGTCGGAGAGGGCTGCCAGTATCAGCGCTCGATTCGTCAGCGACTTCGAACCGGGAAGTTCGACCATCGCGCGCACAGGGCGCACCGATCGCGGTGCGTGCCATGGCTCAAAATCGGGTGTCACGCATTCAGTCTGCCCGATCATGCGCGAGCGGGGCCGACGCCACGGGCGAGTTCACGCGGTGGGCAGGGCCGCCCGGATCAGTGCGGCGAACTCATCCGCGCACTCGAGCGGGGTGAAGTGCCCGACTCCGTCGACCTCGTGGACAGTGGCGTCGGCGAAGAATTCCCCGATCCGATCGGACCATTCGCGCGGGAACAGCGGGTCGTACTGTGGCCAAAGCACGGCCGTAGGGATGGCGATGCGATCCTGCGGACGCGGTGGCTTCTCGGCCAGCGATACCGCAATGGCACCGGCGCCGCCGCGATACCACGCGATCGATGCGCTGAACGCGCCCGGGGCGGCGTAGGCGTCGACGAGATGGTCGAGCGCGGCCTCGTCGAGACGGAAATCCGGCCCGGACCAGTGGTCCCAGAAATGGCGAAGGTATGACCGGACGGCCTCGGCGTGCCCGTCGATCAGGTCGTGAGCCAACGACAGCTGGTGGAAAGCCTGGTACCAGAACTCACGTTGTGGCCCGGGGGCGAGGACGCGCTGGCCGATGCCGGGCAGCGGCGGCGAGATCACCAACGCCGCGACGAGATCCGGATGGTGCCGGGCGAGTGCCTGCGCGATCCGGCTGCCGATGTCGTATCCGGCGACGACCGGACGCGTCAGGCCGAGCTCGTCGATCAACGCCGCCACCGCACGGGCCTGCGCGACGGCGCTGTATCCGTCGGCCGGATCGACCGGATACTTGTCTGAGGATCCAAACCCCCGCAGGTCCGGAATGACGACATCCGCCCGATCGGCGAGCAGCGGCACAACGTCGCGGTAGTCGGTGTGGTCTCCGGGCCAGCCGTGCAGCAGCACGGCCGAGCGGGCACCGCCGCCCTCGCGTGCGTACGCCAGCCGGAATCCGCCGAAGGCCGAGCTCATCAGCACGCCCACGACCGTAGCCGTTGGCCGCAGACCGATCGATGCGTTTGGCGCGTGCTAGCGTCGTATTGCGCACAGAACGTGCGCAATACGCACAGAGGAGTTGTCGTGGCAGTTGAGCTCTACGTCCTCGACGGGGGATTGATCGACATCCTCGACTGGTCGATCTACGACCCGTCGGCCGCCGCAGGTAGCAAGCGCACCCTCGCGGATCCGGTCTATCTCGTCGTCCATCCGGCGGGGACGCTGGTGTGGGACGCGGGCCTGCCTGATTCGCTGGCCGGCCGGACCGAGCCGCTCGTCGTTGACAATCACGCCGTGTTCCAGGTCAGCAACTCCGTCGCCGGGCAGTTGGAGAAGGCCGGACACCCAGCGCAGAGCATCGATTTCTTCGGCTTGTCGCACTTTCATGTCGACCACGTCGGCAATGTGTCGCTGTTCGCGGACGCGACGCTGCTGGCTCAGCGCGACGAGTACGACGCGGCGTTCGGGCCGGACGCGGTCGCTCATCACTACGACCCCGAAGCGTATTCGGGCCTCGCGCAGAACCGCGTCGTGCTCCTCGACGGCGATCACGACGTGTTCGGCGATGGCACGGTCGTCGTCAAGCGGCTGCCGGGCCACACGATCGGCAGCCAGGCACTGCTCGTCCGTCTTGCGCAGACGGGTCCCGTCGTGGTCTCCGGTGACGTCACCCACAGCGCGCAGAGTTGGCGAACCAACGCCATTCCCGCTGCGCTCAACTACGACCTGGCCGAATCCGCGCAGAGCCTGAAGCTCATGCGTGAACTGCTCGAGCAAGAGGGCGCCACCTTGTGGATCCAGCACGACCACGAGCAGTACCTCGGTCTGCGCCGCTCTCCCGAGCCCTATGTCTGACCGCATGACGCAGGCGCGAGATGTCGTGCGCAGTTGCCAGCGCTCATGCGCATTGCGCACGCGCGGCTAAGCTTCGGACATGGCGTCGGCACCCCGCAGTCACGCCGGCGCCGATTCCGCGGACGCCGGTGCGTCCCGGCGCGCCAGCGTCCAGTCGGTTGCCCGAGCCTTCGAGATCCTCGACGTCCTCAAGTCCGCCTCGGTCCCGATGTCGGTCTTGGACGTCGCCAAAGCCACCGGGCTCGACCGCACCGTCGTGCATCGGCAGCTACGCACGCTGGCGCAATGCGGGATGACCGAGGAGGAGGGCGGAGCGTTCCGCCTCGGATCCCGATGCGTGCTGCTCGCCAACCGCTATGTCGACAACCTGCTCGTGCGTCGCGTCAGCCTGCCTTACCTGCTCGAGGTGCAGGCCGGTGTCATCGGTGACAAGCCGTGGTCGGTCACGCTGTCCATCCCGGTCGGCGACGTCACTACCGTCGTCGAACGGATCTGGACGCGCTTCGTCCCGCTGGGCACGGTGCTCGACATCGGAGACACCCATCTGATCGACCGGGGCGCCTCCGGCCGCGCCATACTCGCGTTCCAGCCGCCGCCGCAGGCTAAAGCCCTCATCGGCGCACAGCGCTACAAAGCCGTCCAGACGATTCTTGCGCGAGTGCGCGAAACCGGTGGCGTCGCGCTGTCGCGCGGCGAGGCGCAGCCGGGTGTGTACGCGGTGGCAGCCGCCGTCCGGTCCCGGCGCGGGCACCCCGTCGCCTCGATCTCGGTCTCTGGACTTGACCTCGGCGATCAACTGGCCGACGACTCATCCCTCGCCGGGGAGTTGCTGTGCTCGGCCCGCGCAATCGGTCAGTGCATCTCCTGACGCAGAGCGGCCTGTTGCCAGGAGAAGGCCACGGTGGCGACGGCTACCCCGACACCCCTATGACCCGAGGAAGCGGAGTGCAGAGTCGGCGAAGAGCACCGGATCGTCGAGCCATGGGTAGTGCCCGGCGCGCGGTTGCACGACGGATTCGGCGGCACGGAAGAGGCTGGCGTATTCCGCGGCGCGCTTGGGAGGCAGCCCGACGTCGTACTCGCCCGCGAGAAGCAGCACCGGCACCTGAAGCTGGGCCAGAGCGGATCGAACAGCGGTCGGGTCGAAGACGCCGGCCGCGTAGTACTGCCCGGCGGCTTCGGCATTCTGTTCCGCTGCCTGCCGCGCGTGTTGACGCTGCGCGTCGGCATCCCACCGGCCGTGGGTGAATGGTGCGATGCCCTTCCAGTCGGCGTCGGTGGCCCCGCCGGCCCAGATGCTCTCGAACGCTGCGTAGGCAGAGGCGAACCACGGCTCGTCCCGGCGCAGGTTGGCGACCTGGCGACGATCGGCGTCCGTGACCTCGATCCCGACCGGGCGGGGGCTTGGCGTGATCAGGACGAGCCGTCTGACGTGTTCGGGATACCGCGCGGCGTACAGGAGCGCGAGGGTCGCCCCGGCGGAATGGCCGGCGAGGTCGAGACGGTCCAGGCGCAGGTGCCGGCGTAGCGCCTCGATATCGTCGACCTGTCGATCGCAGCGATAGCTTGTCGGCTCGACCGGTTTGGCAGACTCGCCGGTGCCGCGCAGGTCGAGCAGGACTGTCGGATGACGTTCGGTCAGGCCGCCCAGATCCCCCAGATACGCCGAGGCCTGCATCGGACCGCCGGGCAGGCAGATCAGTGGCCGTCCCTCGCCGCTGCGGCGATAGGCGAGCCGGGTGCCGTCCGGGCTCTCGAATGTCTCCACGGGGTCGACCGGCTCGACCTGGCGTCCGAGAAAGCCGACCAGTCGATCGATGGCCGAAGCTTCGTCCGAGACGATCTGGGCCGCCGCGAAGCGACCTGGGCGGGCCTGCTCGGTCAGCTGGGCGCGGACGAAGGCCAGCGACTGTTCGGCCAGATCATCGGGCAGCCGGGCGGGTTGCCCGGTGGCACGGGCAAGATCCCAGCCGTGAGCGAGCAGATCGTAAAGACGAATCTGCAGTCGCCCCGCGCCGGTCGACACACCGAGTGGACCGTGATAGCTGCGTTCGAGGACTCCGGTCTGGCTGAACGCGGTCCGTAGGGTTGCCGCCGACTCCCGGTAGGCACGCACAACGTCGTCTTCGGCAATGTCACCGCCGCGGCGTGGCGGAGGCTCACCGGCGAGCTGCGCGGCGAAGACACGGTTCATCCCGACCAGGTGTTCGACCAGTCGGCGCACCGTCCAGTCCGTGCACGGTGTGGGCGCTGACCACTGCTCCGGTCGGACGTTGCTGATCAACTCACCAACCGCGTCGAAGGCGCGGCCGAGTTGATCGACGGGAGATTCGCACTCGGGGTCGGCGCGGTCGAAGGTGATGCTCTTGATACGAACGGCCACGGGGCCACCTCTCACAGCGGCGCCACCTGCGGCTGGGATCGATCAGCCGACACCAGGAGGCGCGGAAACGGTCATCGACACGGTGTCGCACCTCCTCTCGCTCGACTGGGCAGCCTGCCACATCTGCGACTGCGTGTCATTCCCGATTCGGTGGTCGTGCTCACGCCCGCTACGCCGAACAGCGACGGGGACGCTCGGGCGCTTCCGTCGCCTGCATACTGGACCTCGTGTGCGGGCGCTATGTGTCGGTGCGGTCCGACGAGGACCTGACCAATGAGTTCGACGTCGAGGAAGTGGTCGGCGACGCGCCCGCGCCATCCTGGAACGTCGCCCCAACCGATCCGGTCCGTGTCGTCGTGCAACGACATCCGACCGGAGATCGTGACGCCGCTCCGATTCGTCAGCTGCGAACCGTCGGGTGGGGCTTGCTGCCCAGTTGGTCGAGATCTCGGTCCGGCGGCGCCAAGATGATCAACGCGCGCAGCGAAACGGTCGCGAGTAAGCCGGCGTTCAAGTCGGCGGCCGCCCGCCGACGCTGCCTGGCACCCTCGATCGGGTACTTCGAGTGGAAGCCTGACGGCGGCCGCAAGATCCCGTACTTCCTCCACGCACCCGGTGGGCAGACGCTCGCGATGGCCGGCCTCTACGAGATCTGGCGCGACGACTCGCTCCCCGAAGACGATCCGAACCGGTGGGTCTGGACGTGCACGATCATCACCCGGGCGGCGTCCGACACACTCGGTCACATCCACGACCGCTGCCCGGTACTCGTCCCGCCCGAGATGCAGGCACAGTGGCTCGACTGCAGCGCCGACGACCCACTCGTCGCCCAGCGGCTGCTCGAGGGCATTCCCGAGCCGCGCCTCGAACCGCGCGAGGTCTCCAAGGCCGTCGGCAACGTCAAGAACAACGGCCCCGAACTCATCGAGCCGGTCGACCCGGTGGAGAGGCAAGAGCCCCTTCAGCTCTGAGTCGTCGAGCCCGGGCCGTGACCGTTCAGGGCATTAGCATCGTCGCGAACCTCCGTCACGACGGTTTGACCTGAGGAGCCAGCGGGTGTCTTCCTTCATCGCCGACCGGCCCGCGATGATCGGCGCATGGTTGCCATGACCCGTCTGGAGTTCGAGACGCCCACCGGCACAGCATGGGCCGACGTCGAACGGCCCGACGGCGACGCGGCGGCTGCTGTCTTCATCGGGCATGGCGCGGGCGGGGGAGTCGAGGCGCCCGACGTGCTGGCCACGCGTGACGCCGCCCTCGCCGCCGGGCACATCGTCGCGCGCATCACGCAGCCCTACCGGGTGGCCGGGCGGCGCGCGCCCGCGCCTGCGCCGCGGCTGGACGAGGCGTGGCTTGCCGTCACGACGGCATTGCTCGAGCAGTTCGGCCCGCTGCCAACCGTCCACTGTGGACGGTCAAGTGGCGCACGAGTCGCGTGCCGCACGGCCACCGAGGCTGGTGCCGCCGCTGTGATCGCGCTGGCTTTTCCCGTTCATCCGCCCGGCAAACCGGAGCGGAGCCGACTCGACGAACTGGAACTGCCGAGGGTGCCGGTGCTGGTCGTTCAGGGCGATCGCGACCCGTTCGGCATGCCGCCGAAGCGGCGCGGCCGGCGCGTCGTCGTGATCCACGGAGCCAATCACTCGTTGCGCAACGATCGGCCGGGAATCCGGGCTGCGGTCAGCGGATTCCTAGCCGAGCACTTCCCGCAGCGAGGGTAGGCCGGCATCCTTCGCCGACAACTGGGCTCGATCGTTGGCGTCGACGGGAATCGGCCAGATGATGCCGAGGTCCGGGTCGAGCGGATTGACCGCGACTCCTGACATACCTGGCGTCCACTCCGCATCGAAGCAGTAGAGGTACTGGCTGATTCCGGGGCTCACCGACTGGAACCCGTTGCACACTCCTGGGGGCACGAGCACCTGCGTGCCCGTGATCAGCGGCACGGTCACCACCTTGCCGCGACTGGGCGAATCCGGCCGGGCGTCGACGTAGGCGCCGAACGCCTCACCGTGCACGATCGCGACGAGCTTGGTCATCGCCTCACCGTGCAGGCCGCGGATCGCTCCCTGGCTGGTCTCGGTGGCATTGACCTGCAGCCACGGGCCGACCGTGCTCATGCCGCCGTCGGCAAACGCGCTGTGCCGAAACAGTTCGCGGATGGTGCCCCGGTCATCGGTGACCTGCTTCATCCGGATGACCAGCACTCCGTCGATGTCGGTGGTCTCGATGCGAAACGGCGTGATGTGCGGCGTGGTCATGGCACCGGATGCTCTCACGTGGCGATGGGGGCGACCACCGCCGAGGTGAGTGCGACGAGGTCGTCGGGCGCCAGTTCCACCTGCAGTCCGCGTTTGCCCGCCGACACGAAGACGGTCTGGTACCGGTTCGCGGATGCGTCGACGACGACCGGCAACCCGCTCTTCTGCGCGATCGGCGATATGCCTCCGACGACATAGCCGGTAACGCGCTCGGCCGCGGAAGGCTCGGCCAGTACGGCCTTCTTGCCGCTCACGGTGGCAGCGAGCGCCTTGAGATCGAGTCGCCCCGATACCGGCACCACCGCGCACACGAGGCGCATATCGACCGATGCGATAAGCGTTTTGAACAAGCGCTCGGGCGCGACGCCGAGCGCGACGGCGGCCTCTGCCCCGTACTCGCCGGCCCGTGCGTCGTGCCGGTACGGATGCAGGGTGTGCGCCACGTTCTTACGGGTGAGGAGCGCTGTAGCGGGGGTTCCGGTCGCCACTCGCGAGACTGTACGGCGACGGTCTTGAGCGGCTGTCGATGCGTCGGGTGGCGGCCGTTCCCGGCTCAATCCGTCATTCACCTCACTCGCGGCATACCCGCTCCGTCCGGCCGCGCAACCGCTCCGCCAGCACCTGAGCCGGGAATCCGGCCGCGTGCGGGTCTGTTCAGTTCGGAAAGGGCAGGGAAGGATGATGAATGTGGTTGGGGCGCGCGAGCAGGTTTCGTCGATGCGGCAGTGGCCAGAATGGCCGGTTATTGGCTCCGACGAGCCGAGCGTCGCGATCCGGGGTCCGCACCGGCCGGACACCGCCGTATCCTCCGTACAGCAGATCGGCGAAAATCCGGCCAGAGGGGATAGCGCGGTGCACGAAGAGACGGTTGAAGAGCGGCGGGCGCGCTTTGAGCGCGATGCCCTTCCGTTCGTCGACCAGCTCTACGCCGCCGCGATGCGGATGACGCGTAACCCCGCCGACGCCGAGGATCTCGTTCAGGAGACGTTCGTCAAGGCGTTCGCCGCCTTCCACCAGTTCACCGAGGGCACGAACCTGAAGGCCTGGCTGTATCGCATCCTGACCAACACGTTCATCAACAACTACCGCAAGAAGCAGCGCCAGCCACAGGAAGCCAACAGCGAGACCGTCGAGGACTGGCAGCTCGCCCGGGCCGAGTCGCACACGTCCAACGGATTGCGCTCTGCCGAGATGGAGGCGCTCGATCATCTGCCGGACTCCGACGTCAAGCAGGCGCTGCAGGCGCTGCCGGAGGACTTCCGGCTGGCCGTATATCTCGCTGATGTCGAGGGTTTTGCCTATAAGGAGATCGCCGAAATCATGGGTACGCCGATCGGGACGGTGATGTCTCGCCTGCACCGCGGGCGCCGCCAGTTGCAGCGGCTGCTGGGCGACTACGCGCGCGAGCGAGGGCTGATCCCGGCGGCCGTCGGAGGTGAGTCCTCATGAGTGGCCTCGGATTCGGTCCCGGCGGTATCGATTGCGACGATGTGCTGAAGGACGTGTTCCTCTATCTGGACGACGAGTCCGACGCCGACCTGCGACATCGGATCCGTCAGCATCTTGACGACTGCGCGCCGTGCCTACGCCAGTTCGGAGTCGAGCAGGACGTGAAGTCCCTCGTGGCCCGCTGCTGCGGCGGTGACATCGCTCCGGAGAGCCTGCGTACCCGCATCCGCGTGCGCCTCACCGAGGTCACCATCGACGCCGCGCACAACGAGTACCGCCCCGCGTAGCTGCTGATCAACAGAGGGATCCGGTCGAGTATCGACCGGATCCCTCTGTTGATGAACGCCCCGGGGCGTCAGTGAGCAGTCAGGCCCGCGACCCTACGTTGTCTGCCGCCGCCTGGTCAGCCGCCGCCTGCTCGGCCACGACCGGCTCCGGAGCAACCGTGCCGGAGTCGGAGTAATAGTCGTCCGGCTCAGTGGCGTCCGTGCCGAGCGGTGCCTTGACGGCGCGCAGCACGAGCGTCAGCACGACGCAGACGACGATGTTGATCACCAGTGCCGAGATCGCGATGTAGACCGTGCTATGGGTGAACGGGAAGTTCGCCAGCGAACTGCCGAAGTGGCGAGTGCCGTGCACTTCGGTGACCGGTTTGCCGTCGACCAGCTTGACCTTCGTGTTCGGCACGGTCTGCCGGTAGGCGGTGACGGTGCCCCAGACCATCGCGACCGCCCAGCCGACGAGCAGGGCCCACCGGTGGAACCACCGCGTGTAGAGCCCGCCAACGATCGCGACGATCGTCTGCAGAATCCAGACCCCGCCGAGTAGCTGCAGGTTGATCGCGTTCTGCCGGTCCATGAACAGCACGAATGCCAGCGCGCCGAACTTCACCACGAGTGAGGCAATCTTCGACACGGTTGCCTCATGTTGCGGCGTGGCATGTGGGCGGATGTACTCGCGATACACGTTGCGGGTGAACAGATTCGCCGCTGCGATCGACATGATCGCGGCAGGGACGAGCGCGCCTATCGCGATCGCGGCGAAGGCAACGCCCGCGAACCAGCTGGGGAAGACCTGCGCGAAGAAGTGCGGCACCGCAAGTTGGGCATTGGCAAATCCGTCCGAGCCGAACACGGACGTCTTCTTCGCGATCGCCGCGAACCCCAGCAGCGCCAGCAGCGCCAGCATCAGCGAGTAGGTCGGCAGGATGGCGGCGTTGCGCCTGATCACGTTGCGGCTCTTGGCGGACAGGGTTGCTGTCATGGCGTGTGGGTACATGAACAGCGCCATCGCCGAGCCGAACGCCAGCGTGCCGTAGGCCCAGTAGTTGTTGCTGCCCGGGATGAAGACTCCGGTTGCCTTGCCCGCGGGCGTCTTCGTATTCATCTTGGTCTCGGCCGCGTGGAACATCGGGCCGAAACCGATCTTGGCGGCGACGTAGATGATCGCGGCGACAATGACGATGTAGACGAGCGTGTCCTTGACGAACGCGATCAGCGCCGGCGCACGCAGGCCGGACGAGTATGTGTACGCGGCGAGCACGGCGAACGCGATGATCAGCGGCAGGTCGCGCAGGAACGCGTTGCTCGAACCGCCGAGGCCGACCGTGTCGATCACCGCCTGGATGCCGACGAGCTGCAGCGCGATGTAGGGCATCGTCGCGAGAATGCCGGTGAGCGCAACCGCGAGCGACAGGCCACGGCTGCCGTAGCGTCCGCGCACGAAGTCGGCAGGAGTCACGTAGCCGCGTCGGTGCGCGACGGACCACATGCGCGGCATGAACACAAAGATCAGCGGATACACGAGAATCGTGTACGGCACGGCGAAATAGCCGCTCACTGCGCCGGTCGCATACATCGCCGCGGGCACGGCGACGAACGTGTACGCCGTGTACAGGTCGCCGCCGAGCAGGAACCACGTGGTGAGCGTGCCGAAGCCACGCCCGCCGAGGCCCCACTCGTCGAGGCTCGCCATCGAGGCAGGGCGGCGCCAGCGCGCGGCCAGGAATCCGCCGACCGTGACCACGAGGAAGAAGAAGACCAGCACGCCGAGCGCAACGCCGTCCACGCCCGAGCCGGCCGCCTGCGGGCTCATCGGGCATCCCTGTCACGTCGGGCGTGATTGATCAGCAGGTACGCGGCGTAGACCATCGCCGCTTCGATGAACATCCAGAGCAGTTGATACCAGTAGAAGAACGGGAAGCCCCACAGGGTGGGCCGGGCCTTGGTGTAGGTCGGCACGAGCAGCAGGGCGATGACAGGAACGATCAGCAGTAGTGCGGTGACGACTCGCACCCAGTTGGGGAGCGATCGAGTGTGCGGGTTCGACAACTGAGGCCTCCGAGTCTGCATATGGCGCAACTCACAGTTGCACGGTCAGATCGACCATAGCCTCCTGAACCGGCTTCATGGGAAATACGTCGCGGACTGTCTATTGGGTACTTCATTACGTACCCGAATGTGCCCGCACCGTTAGGTATGTACGCGGATGCGCCGATCGCGGATCGGCCTGGTCGACCCGTCTGGGCAGGTCCCGGGCAGGTCCCGGGTCGGTCGGGCGGCGCGCCGGGCTCGCTCTAGGCTGGCGGCGATGTCTGCGCTGTCTGATCTGCTCGCCGCGAGCACCAAGCTCGACGATGCGCAGGTCAGCCATGTCCAGCGACTCGTCGGCGAGTGGCAGCTGCTGGCTGACCTGTCCTTCTCCGATCTGCTGCTATGGGTGCCCTCTCCCGATGGTTCGTTTCTGTGCGTCGCGCAGTGCCGTCCTACTACCGGGCCGACCGCATACCTGCACGACCAGGTCGGCACCGTCATCCGCGGCGGCCGTTCGACGCCCATGCGAGTGGCACTGAACGAGGCGCGGATCTATCGCGAGGCAGACCCGGACTGGGACGGCGATTTACCCATAAGGCGCGAGGCGATCCCGGTCCGGCTCGACGGATCGGCCATTGCCGTGCTGGGCCGCGACAGCAATCTGGCGAGTGTGCGCAGCCCGAGCCAACTCGAACTCGTCTACCTGCAAAGCGCCGCCGACCTCGCCGCCATGGTGGCCGACGGATCGTTTCCCGCGGCCGAGTCCAATGCTGAGGAGGGGGCGGGCCCGCGGGCGGGTGACGGCCTGCTTCGCGTCGAACGGGACGGGACGGTGCTCTACGCCAGCCCGAATGCGCTCTCGGCGTTTCGGCGGCTCGGCGTGAACGGCAACGTGCTCGGCGAACCGATCGGCACGCTGACCAGCACGATCGTCGACGACCCGTTCGACGCGACTGACCTGGCATTGACGGTCGAGTCGGCAATCGCCGGCGGCAATCCCACCGGCGTCGAGGTCGACGGAGGCGGCGCGACGGTGGCCTTTCGGGCCCTTCCGCTCCACCCCAGGGGCGAGGTGCTCGGAGCGCTGATCCTGATGCAGGACGTGACCGAGGTTCGGCGGCGTGACCGGCAGATCATGAGCAAGGACGCGACGATCCGCGAGATTCACCACCGGGTCAAGAACAACCTGCAAACTGTCGCGGCGCTGTTGCGGCTGCAGGCTCGCCGAGTTGCGCAACCCGAGGCCCGTTCGGCGCTGGAGGAGTCGATGCGGCGGATCACTTCGATCGCGCTCGTGCACGACACCTTGTCGGTATCGGTCGACGAAGAGGTTTCCTTCGACGACATCATGGACCGACTGCTCGCCATGCTGGGCGATGTCACCGGTTCGGACGGTCGACTACGGATGCGCCGCAGCGGATCGTTCGGCGAAGTTCCGGCCGAGATCGCCACTGCATTGGTCCTGGTGCTGACCGAACTCGTGCAGAACGCGGTTGAGCACGCGTTTCCGGACTGGCAATCCGAGGAACAGCACGGCTGCGTCGAGGTCGCGGCCACCAGGGTGCGCGGGCGGCTGACCGTCACCGTCACCGACGACGGCGTCGGGCTACCCCCAGGCTTTACCCCGGACAAAGGAGACCGGCTGGGCCTGCAGATCGTCCGAACGCTCGTCTCGGCCGAACTCGGTGGCGCCCTGGAACTGCGCTCACGCGATGACGGGAGGAGCGGGGCCCAGGCTCAAGTCACGGTATCGCTCGTGCGTCCCACTGCGGACGCACGAAGCCAATGATGAGCACGAAGCCGCCGGTGAAGCGGATGGCGCGACCGACCTATGTCCGTCAGGCCATCCTCGCGCGGGCACGCGCCTTGCGACGCTTGAGAGCCCTGCGTTCGTCCTCGGACAGACCTCCCCAGACGCCCGCATCCTGGCCGCTTTCCAAGGCCCAGGCGAGGCATTCTCCGATGACCGGGCAACGCCGGCACACGGTCTTGGCCTGCTCGATTTGCAGTAGCGCGGGCCCGGTGTTCCCGATGGGGAAGAACAGCTCCGGGTCCTCGTCACGGCATATCGCGCGGTGACGCCAATCCATTGGTCGATCTCTCCTCTGGCTCATACCACGGCAAAGCACCGTCGCCTTGTCGTGCTTGTGAAGCATTTCACGAGCTGGCTCGCAGTTCAAGGAATCCGTCTGTGTCATGCGGGCGATGTCACGTCAGAACGCATTTTGTGCACGCCGACGCACGCAGCCACCCTGGTTGTTCCAGGCCGTCGTCCAGCCTTACTCAATCCGCCCGAGTCGGCAAGCGATGTCTGGTCACATCTTCCAAGATCCACACGAAGTTTACACGAAACTGGTGCAAAACGGACTAGATGACCATGTTGATGGCTCGCGGGACCGACCAGAACTGCATCGAATCGCGCGGCTCGAGCAGATCACCGTCGACCTGCACCGGAATCGGTTGATCGGCACGCAGGACGAAACCGGGCAGATCGTGCTCGAGGACCGCACCCCAGCCGCCTGAGCGCGGCTTCTTGCGGGTCATCTGCGCGAGGCTGTACACGACGCTGATCGCTCCCATCCGGCGTCGCGCATACAGGTCCAGCCCGGCGTCGAAGGATGCCTGCGGGGTGGGGCGCAGCGGCCGGTTGCGGATGAAGGTCCACGGATCGCAGTTGGCCACGACTGCGTAGAACAGGCCCTCGATCGTCGTGCCGTCGGGCAGCTCGGCATGCAGCGTCGGGCGCCTGCGGTCAGATGCCAGGTACTCGCGCAGCCCGACCCTGGCATAGAGCGCATGAGTCGAGCGTTTGCCGCGGCGGCGTCGCTTCTCGACGGCCGCGACGATAGCGGCGTCGAAGCCGACCCCCGCGGTGAAGGTGAACCAGCGATCCTCGAGCCGGCCCAGGCTGATCGGGCGGCGCCGTCCCTTGCGCAATGCGTCGAGCAGGATGCCGGTCGACTCGATCGGGTCATTCGGCAGGCCGAGCGCCCGGGCGAACACGTTCGTCGAGCCGGCAGGCACCACGCCCAGGGCCGGGACGTGGCCGTGCACACCGTCGGTCAGCAGGCCGTTTGCCACCTCGTTGACCGTGCCGTCGCCCCCGAGAGCCACGACGACGTCGACGTGATCGCGCATGGCCCGGCAGGCGAGCGCAGCGGCGTGGCCCCGATTGGCGGTTTCTTCGATCTGCAGATCGGCCGAATTGCCCAGAGCGTGGGCGAGAACATCGCGTTGTCGCTCAGATGTCGAGGTGGCTCGCGGATTGACGACAACGAGCACACGCACGCGGGGCAGCGTACCTGCGGATACGCTGGAGCCGATGACCGCGCATCCCGACGATGAGTCCGTGCCCCGCCAATTGCGCGCTGGGGCGGCACTCGTGACGCTGCAGGGCGTCGCGCTGGCGGTGATCGCGGCCGTCCTGGTCGCCAAGACAATCGCCGATCATCCCGACAGCGTGATGCGGGCATTACTGGGCGCGGCGATGGCGCTGATCGGCGCCCTGGTGCTGATCTCGTGCGGACGCGGGCTGCTCGCTCTGCGCCCGGCGGCCCGCACCCCCGTCGTGGTGCTGGAGTTGCTCGCGCTGCCCGTGAGCTACAGCCTCGGCTTCCAGGCCGGGCTCATGGCCTACGGTGCCCCGATCCTGCTCAGTGCGCTGGCGGTGCTCTACCTGGTGTTCACGCCCGCGGCGCGGGCCGTTCTCGATCGCGAACTCGACCGTGACCGCGACGAGCGCAGCGCTAGGTGAGTTCGCGACGTAGCTTGGTCAGGCTGCGCGCGACGAGCCGCGACACCTGCATCTGCGAAACCCCGAGGAGCCCGGCTATCTCGGTCTGCGACTTTCCGGCGACGAATCGCAGCAGCAGGACCTCGCGCTCCTGCTCGGAAAGCGTTGCGATCGCCGGGCGCAGCAGGGCGCGCTGCTCGACCTGGTCGAGGCGTTCGTCGAACTCGACGAGCGACGCGTTGTCGACCGTGCCGGTCTCCGATCTGGTCAGCGCGTTCAGTGACACCCCCGCATAGGCGCGCGCAACCTCGAGCGCCTCGATGACCTCGTCCTCGCTTATCTGCGCCCGGACGGCAAGTTCGGCTACGGTCGGCGCCCGACGCAGTTCCTGGCTCAGATCCGCCCTGGCGCTCGCGAGCGGCGCCTGCAGTTCTTGCGCACGCCTCGGCACGTGGATCAGCCAGCCGGCGTCTCGGAAATGCCGCTTGATCTCGCCGAGAATCGTCGGCGTGGCAAAGGTGGAGAACTCCACACCCCGTCCGGGTTCGAAGCGGTCGATCGCCTTGAGCAGCCCGATTGCGCCGACCTGGACGAGGTCTGGGAACGGTTCGCTGCGACCGGTGAATCGGCGGGCAAGGTACTCGACGAGGGGGAGATGCGCTTCGGCGACCTGATCGCGCAGGCGGCGTCGCTCCGGGCTGCTCTTGGGCAGCGCGTGCATGTCGACAAGCATGCGTACGGCGTGCGACCGAACTGCGGCGGCGCCCTCGTCGAGAGAGTCGTCAGCGGTCACTGTGCCAGTGCCGCGCGCCGCTTGGTAAGCCCGATGGAAAGTGCGTGATCGCTGGTCGAGACCTCGATGTCGTCGGCCAGTGCGCGCAGGACCGACCAGGCGAATCCCTCGCGATCAGGTTGCGCCCCGGCCTCGGCCGGAACGCTGCCGAGAAACTGCAGGCTGCCCTGCCGCAGGGTGAAGTGCGCGGTCAGTGAACTCTCGGGTCGGGCATGGGGCAGCAGGAGCGCGCACGCTTCGTCGACTGCGATACGCAAATCCTCGATCTCGTCGATCGTCAAGTCGCAGCGCGCTGCCAGCCCGGCGGTGATCGTGCGCAGGATCGCCACGAAGGCGCCGCTCGCCGGGACCCGCAACTCGACGTCGTCGTGCGTGTGCTCATCGGTCACGACGGTGCTCCTTGCTGCTCCACCGCGGAATTGGGCATGTTCCACCGATCGATCACGGCAGCCCCGTGCTGCGCGCCGAGCACTGACGGTGCAGCAGTGTCGAGGGCGAAGCGTCCACCGTCGAGCGGGCCGAGACCGATCCAGCGGGCGGCGATGACCCGGCTGATGTGCCCGTGCGCGACGAGGACCACAGGCCCACCGGGCAGCCGAGAAAGTATCCGTCGCAGCACGCGGTCGGCGCGATCGCCCACCTCGGCCGCGGTCTCGCCGCCGGGCACCGGGTGCGTCCACAATGACCAACCCGGCACACGCTCGCGAATCTGCGCCGTCGTCAGGCCTTCGTAGTCGCCGTAGTCCCATTCGGCGAGGTCGGCATCGATGGCGTCGACGTTGATTCGGGCGAGCGTTGCCGTGCGAGCCGCGCGCTGGCGCGGGCTGCACAGCACGTACGAGGGCTGAAGATCACGAACGGTCTCGCGCAGTGCTACGGCCTGCTGCTCACCGTGGCGGGTCAGAGGGAGGTCGGTGCGGCCAGTGTGGCGGCCGTTCTTGCTCCATTCGGTCTCGCCGTGGCGGATGAGCCACAACGCGGTGTCGTCGGGCAGCGGTCCGGGCAGTACGAAGGCCGGCCCCACGCGGGAGCCGGCCTCGGTGTCGGTCGTACTGTTCACGCCGCTTTCTTGGTTTCCCAGAAGATCGTGTCGATCTCGGCGATCAGGTCGAGCAGCTTCTGCCCCTCGGCGGGGTCGACGGCACCCTTGCCGCCGGCGGCGCCGGCTGCCTTGGTGGCCCGGTTGAACAGGTCGTGCAGTTCGGGGTACTTCTCGAAGTGCGGCGGCTTGAAGTAGTCGGTCCACAGCACCCACAGGTGGTGCTTGACCAGCTCGGCCCGCTGCTCCTTGATCAGCAGCGCCCGGGTACGGAACACCGGGTCGTCGTTGCCCTGGTACTTCTCCATGATCGCCTTTACCGACTCGGCCTCGATCCGGGCCTGCGCCGGGTCGTATACGCCGCACGGCAAATCGCAATGCGCGTGAGCAGTAATGGTGGGTCGGAACAATGGCATCGCTTTGACCTCCTGCGAGAACACCGGATTGTGCTACTCGCTGGACCCTACTCCCGGCTCGAACTGCGAGAAGGCAGCATGGGAGCCGTGCCCCTTCCCTGGCAGATGGTGCGCGTCGCAGGCCCTTCGATGGTGCCGACGCTCTACGACGGCGATGTCGTGCTTGTACGTCACGGGGCTCGGGTGCGGCACGGCGATGTTGTGCTCGCGCGGTTTCGCACTATGCCCGATCGGTTCGTCGTCAAGCGCGTGGAGCGCCCGGACGGCGACGGATGGCTGCTTCGCAGTGACAACGACGCGACATCGGGAGACAGCCGCAGCCACGGCATTGCCGACGTGTTGGGCAGGGTCGTGCTGCGCTGGCCGGCCGGACGGCGCCGGTTGCCGCGTCGCGTTCGCTAGCCGTGCGGGCGGGTCACCTGTCCGGCTGCGGGCCAACCGTGCCAGACTCGGGTATTCGGGCGAACCCCGGCTACTCGATATGCGGCGCCGTATCCCTGGCCCGCAGAGATCGGGTAACCATCAATCGACGCTGATTGTGGGGCGAACGCAGTGCAATTCGATCCGTCGGATTTGACCGGACCAGTTTTCCGCGCACACGAGGGCGGAAAGCTCCGGGTGCAGAGCAGGCTGGCCTTGACCGATCGCGAGTCACTCTCGCTGGCCTACACGCCGGGAGTTGCCGAGGTGTGCAGCGCCATCGCCCGCGACGTCGCGCTGGCTCGTGAGTACACCTGGCGGTCGCGGCTCGTCGCCGTCGTGAGTGACGGCACAGCGGTGCTCGGCCTCGGCAACATCGGGCCGGCGGCCGCGCTGCCGGTCATGGAGGGCAAAGCGGCGCTGTTCTGCGAGTTCGCCGGTATCAATGCGGTTCCCATCGTTTTGAACACCACCGACTCCGACGAGATCGTCCGTGTCGTCGAACAGATCGCACCGTCATTCGGTGGCATCAACCTCGAAGACATCTCGGCTCCGCGCTGCTTCGACATCGAGGCGCGCCTGCGCGATCGCCTGTCGATACCGGTGTTCCACGACGATCAGCACGGCACGGCGGTCGTCGTTCTTGCGGCATTGCGCAATGCGGCGACGGTAACTGGCCGCGAGCTGAGCCAGCTACGGGTTGTCGTGTCCGGTGCCGGCGCGGCCGGTGTTGCCTGTACTCGCATGCTGCTCGCGGCAGGCATCGGTGACATCGCGGTGGCCGACTCGCGAGGCATCGTCCACAGTGGACGGTCAGGCCTGACCCCGGTCAAGGAGAAACTGGCCGCGATGACGAACCGATCGGGCCTGGTGGGCTCACTCGATGACGCCCTGGTGGGTGCCGACGTGTTCCTCGGCGTGAGCGCGGGCGCGTTGGGCGAGGCATCCGTGGCACGCATGGCGCCGAACGCGATCATCTTCGCCTTGGCGAACCCGACTCCCGAGGTCGCGCCCGACCTCGCGCACCGGTACGCGTCGGTGGTGGCCACCGGCCGCAGCGACTTTCCCAATCAGATCAACAATGTCCTGGCCTTTCCGGGCATCTTCGCGGGAGCGTTCGATGCCGGCGCGAGTGCAATCACCGAGAGCATGAAGCTGGCCGCGGCGGCGGCGCTCGGCGGCGTCGTCGCCGACGAACTCGCGCCCGACCGGATCGTGCCCACGCCGTTCGACAAGCGGGTGGTACCTGCGGTTGCGGCAGCGGTTGCCGATCAGGCCAGGCGAGACGGAGTCGCCGCGCTGACCGACATCGGCGCGAGCAGCTGACGGTCCGAGCGCCTGGCCGGTGCGGACTTCACGGTCAGTCGATGGAGATCACGCGGCGGGCAGCGCTCCCATCCGGGTCCAAACGCGCTCGTCCAGCAGCGGAACAACCTGCCCCTCGATGAGGTCCTTGAAGTGCGGTGTCTGCCGGTGGGCCTGGAACGCGTCCTCGCTCGTGTACCGCTCATAGAGCAGCACCGTTCGGGGATCGTCAATCTCCTGGTAGACGGAGAATTCAAGGCACCCTGGTTCGGTACGGCTGGCCTCTGCGTTCTTGCGCAGCAGGTGCACCACGGTGCTCTCGTGCCCGGCGGTCACGAGATACCGGGCGACGACGATCAACATGGTTCCTCCGAATGCTCGTCGTTGATCTGTTTGGCGGTCAGCGATCGTCAGGCGGCGATCACGGGTTACATCTTTGACGGCCGGCGCCGAGGGCGCGGCGGAGTGCGGCGAAGGCAACTTCCCGCGGTCAGGCGACGACGAGCTGACGTGACGTGCCGGCCGAGTGGTCGAGGCGATCCCAGGCCAGCGCGATCCGCCGGACTGCGTCGGCGAGCTGATCGGCCGGCAGTGCGAAGGGAATGCGCAGGAACCGCTCCAGCGTGCCGTCGAGGCCGAAGCGCGAACCTGGCACGAGCTGGATACCCAGATGGGCGGCGAGGCTGGTGAGCGGCGTGCACAGCGGTGCGTCGAGTTCGGCCCACACCGACAATCCGCCCTGGGGCACCGGCACCCGCCATTGCGGCAGGTACTCGCCCAGCGCGGCAACGAGCTTGTCGCGCTGTTCGCGCAGCTGAACGCGCCGCGCCGCAGCGATGTCGTCGAGGCGGTCGAGCAGGACGACGCCGACGAGCTGATCGAGCACCGAACCGGCGAGGTCGGTGGCTGCCCGCTGCACGGCGAGCCGGCGTACCAGGTCGGCCGACGCCCTGATCCAACCGAGCCGAAGTCCGCCCCACACCGGCTTGGACAGCGAGCCGATGGTGACCACGGACGAGTCAAGCGCGGCAGTGGGCGGGCGCGGGCCGTCGAGGCCGAGGTCGACGAACGTCTCGTCGATGACGACCATCGTGCCGGTTCGCCGCGCGACGCGTAGCACGTCGCGGCGCTCGCGGTCGCCGATCAGCGCACCGGTGGGATTCTGGAAGTCGGGTACGAGAAATGCCATACAGGGCAGGGTCTGGCGCAGCATCGCCTGCAACTCGCTCACCGGCCAGCCGTGCTCGGCCGAAATCGCCACGGGCACGATGCGAGTGCCGTTTGCGCGTAGGGCGTCCAACGCACCGGGGTAGGTCGGCAGCTCGGTGAGGACGCGATCGCCAGGCCCGACGAGCACTCGCAACAGCATGTCGAACCCGTGCAATGCGCCGTTCGTGATGAGGATCTGCTCGGCGCTGGTGGGCACACCGCGTGCGGTGAACCGCGCAGCGACCGCCCGGCGTAGCTCCGGCAGGCCGAGCGGGTTGTACCCGCTGCCGGCTGCGGCCGCCGGCAGCTGGGCCGACGCCTCGGCGACCGCATCGGGCAGTACCCCGGGCGGGGCGGCCAGCGACGCGCAGGACAGATCGATTTCGTCGGCAGGTGCGATCGGAGCCGGCGCCCAGCGGGCCGGTGAGATCCGCCGGGCCGTGGCCGGCACCGTGACGAAGCTGCCCGCACCGGTACGGCTGACGACGAATCCGTCGGCACGCAAGGAGTCGTAGGCGGCGGTGATGGTGGCCCGGCTCAGCGCGAGATGCTCGGCGAGCTCGCGCTCTGACGGCAGACGTGTCTCGGGGGCGACGCGCCCGTCGAGCACGAGCGCGCTGATGCTCTCGGCGAGGGCGAGATAGACCGGACCCGGCAACTGGTGCACATCCGGCAGTAACCGGGACAGGGCTCGTCCACTGATTCGGAAGATTGGCGGCACCAGGCCAGTCTGGCACGCGAATGGTCTGGTGCGACAGTGAATTACCGGGGATTGGCCAGATTATTGGACTCGCGTGCGGTTCAGTTTGCCCGGCCCTTGGTCGCCGATTGGCCTGCCCGGTCGAGGTCGATCAACGTCACAGTCCAGGCCGAAATGCGACCAGCCGACGAGGCGTTTATGCCAATATCGCAAGGGTTTGAGCACAGGGGGTAGATCATCATGATCTCGATGACCGGACTCGGCGTGGCCATGCTCGTAGTCGCGCTCACGGCACTTGGCGCACTCGCCGCCAGCGCCGGAAGTGACGACCATCGGCGTTCTTCATCGAGCCCGAACTGACCGAGTCGGTCGGCTCGGCCTGATCGGACACGACCGCGCTCACCGCGCTCATATGAGCGCCGCCGCGCACGTCGACCTCACGCATGAGGCGCTCGCCGTCGACCAGGATCGAGGCCAGCAGCCGCGTCGTGGCCGCATCTGCCGTGGGCACGGCCTTGAGCGCCGCCGCGGCCCGATCACGTCCCACCATGGCGGCGGCGTGGGCGCTCAGCGCGGCCTCGCGATCGGCCGCCGAATCCGGACGTTCCTGCAGGCGGCCGAACGCGAGCACCTGCCCCTGCGTGCCCAGCAGCAGGTCACCGAGGCCGAGCAGCACCGGAGCGCTCGACGGCTCGTGCAGCGCGTCGCCGAGATCGAGCAGCGACCGGACGATGCCGCGCGTCTGCGAGGTCGCGTGCTCGAATGCGAGTCGTGCCTCGGCAATCCGCTTCAGGCGCTCGTACTCGGCCCGCGCCCGATGGTTGAACTGCAGGCTCTCCTCGCCCTGACTGACGGTCGCGTCGGCTGACCGCGCTGCGCCGGCGATCTCCCGGGCACGGGTGAGCCAGCGTTCGACGGTCCTGCGATCCGGCGGCGCGCGCAGGCCTACCGCGATGTCGCCGATCAGCGTGGCGAGGTCGTCGCCGATACTGTGCAGCGCCTGCGACGCCTCCTGGACGTACGTCGGTGGCGCGATCAGCGCGTTGACGAGGACGCCGATGAGGGCGCCGATTGCCGTGTCGACGGCCCGCTGGTATCCGTACGTGCTACCCAGCGACAACGCGAGCAATGCGCTGATGGCCGCCTGCGACGAGAACGGGCCGAGGTGGAGCAACTCACCGACGACGAGGCCGGCGAGCACGATCAGGCCGATGCTCCACCAGTGCAGGCCCAGAACGCGGCCGAGCAGCAACGCGCCGGCCAGGCCGATCATCACCGCGACCGTTAGCTGGATGCTGCGCGAGAACGTCGTGCGAACAGTCACCTGCACGACGAGGATCGCGGCCAGTGAGGCGAGTACCGGGCGCGGATTGTGAATCAGCGAGCAGACTTCCCACGCCAGCGTCGCGGCCGCCGTGGACTTGACGAGCCGGCGCAGCGTCGCGCCTTCGATGGTGAATGCGCCCCGAACCCCGAGCGCGCGCAGGCGGGCCAGACGTTGCTCGACCCGCGTGCGCAGCACCGGCTAAGCGTCCTCGTCGTCCGAGCGGGCAAGCCAGGTCGCAAGCCGGTCGACGGCAAGCTCGAAGTCCGGATTCGCGTCGACGAAGGTCTGCAACCGGTCGGCCAGCCAGGCCAGGCTGACCTGCTCGTCGCCGCGTCGCTCGAGGAGTTCCTCGATGCCGCGATCGGTGAAGTACATGCCTACGGCTCCTGATCTGCCGGGTAGCGTGCGCCGAGTTGGGCGCGGACGCCGTCGATCACATCGAGGATCGCCACCGTCTCGTCCAGGGGTACGAGCGGGCTCTCCAGTTCGCCGGCGCGAAGGCAGCGCTCGACCTCGACGATCTCCGGCCCGAAGCCGTCACGCTCCATGGTCTGGGTCAGCACCTCTTCGCCGGCTGCGTCGTGGACGGTGATGTACGGCGCCCGGTGCACCCGCTTGCCGACCGAGACCCACCCGTCGGTGCCGGTGACCACGCCGGTCAGCGGATTCTGGCCGAGGGCGGTACACGACACCTGGGCGAAGCGCCCGTCGCGATAGCCCCACTGCATCGCGGCCGTCACGTCCGAGCCGGTCGGGGAGAGGGACCCGGTGGCATGCACGGTGTCGGGCCTTCCGAGGAACAGCCAGGCGAACGTCGCCGGGTACACACCGAGATCGAGCAGCGCGCCGCCGCCTGCTGCCAGGTTGTAGAGACGATGCGCCGGATCGAACTCGAACCGGCGCGACAGGTCGGAGTGCACGCTGATCAGCTCGCCGATGCGGCCGGACGCCGCGATCTCCTGCGCTCGGCGGATGAGCGGATTGAGCCGCATCCACATGCCCTCCATGCAGAACAAGCGCTCGCGGCGTGCGGTGTCGACGATGTCGCGGGCCTGGCGCGCGTTGAGGGCGAACGCCTTCTCGACGAGCACCGGCTTGCCCGCCTGCAGGGCCAGCAACGCGTGCTCGTGGTGCTGGCCGTGCGTTGTTGCGATGTAGATGATGTCGAGATCGTCGTCGGCCACGAGATCGGCGTAGGAGCCGTAGGAGCGGGGGATGGCGAGCCGTTCGGCGAATGCGGCCGCCCGCGCGGCGTCCCGCGAACCGACGGCGACCACCTCGTTTCCCGCCGTTGCCGCGATCTCGGCACCGACGGTGGCGGCATGCTGACCCGCGCCGAGGATTCCCCAGCGGATGGGTCGGGTGGGCTCAGGTGATGTCGACATGGGCGTCAAGATAGCCACCCGGTCCAGTCGAGTGGTGCGTTGCCCGTCGAGTGGTGCGTTATGACGCACCACTCAAGCTGAAACGCACCACTCGACGGAAAGGGGCCGGGGGTGGGTTGTCAGTAGCTGAAGGCGGTGGCAACGATCTCGCGCTGCTGCGCCTCGTGCACGCTGACCGACCCCACCGCAGGCGATGCCGACGCCCGCCGCGAGGCGCGCAACAGCGGGCGACCCTCGAGGTGCTCGGGCAGGTTCAACGCCATGAACGGCCACGGGCCCTGGTTGGCCGGCTCCTCCTGCACCCACACGAGCTGTGCGTTGGGGTAGCGGCCGATCTCGGCGCGGATCTCAGCCACCGGCAGCGGGTAGAGCTGCTCCACGCGCACGATCGCAACGTCGGCGCGCTGCTGCTCGGCACGTGCCGCGGCGAGGTCGTAGTAGATCTTGCCGCTGCACAGCAGCACCCGGCGCACGCCGGCCGGATCGATGGCGTCGCCGATGACCGGACGGAACGTGCCCGTCGTGAACTCGTCGACGTCGCTGACCGCGGCCTTGAGGCGAAGCAACGACTTCGGCGTGAACGCGATGAGCGGCCGGCGGACCGGCGAGATGCCCTGGCGTCGCAACAGGTGGAAGTAGTTCGCGGGCGAGGAGCACATCGCCACAGTCATGTTGTTCTCGGCAGCGAGTTGCAGGAAGCGTTCCGGGCGACCCGAGGAGTGGTCAGGGCCCTGGCCCTCGTACCCGTGGGGCAGCAGGAGTGTTATTGCCGAGCGCTGGCTCCACTTCGCCTCGCCCGAGGCGATGAACTCGTCGACGATGGTCTGGGCGCCGTTGCCGAAGTCGCCGAACTGCGCCTCCCAGCACACGAGCGCGTCCTCGCGGGTGACTGAGTAGCCGTATTCGAATCCCATCGCCGCGTACTCGGACAGCAGCGAGTCGTAGGCCCAGAACGGCGCCTGCTCGGGTGCGAGGTAGCGCAGCGGTGTGTATTCCTCGCCGGTCTTACGGTCGATGAGCACCGCGTGGCGCTGCGTGAACGTGCCGCGCCGCGAGTCCTGCCCGGCCAGGCGCACGGCGCGGCCTTCCAGCACGAGCGCGCCGAACGCGTACAGCTCGGCGGTTGACCAGTCGACGTTGCCGTTGCTGGCCATGGCGACCCGGCGATCGATCTGCGGCTTGAGCCTCGGGTGAACGGTGAAGTGCTCGGGCGGATTCGCGTAGGCGTCGGCTATCCGCTTGATGACCTCTGCGGTGGTGGCGGTGGTGACTGCCTGCGACGGGGAGAACTGCTCGATGTCGGGCTCAGGCGTGGGACGCCCGGTTGCGTGGCGGGTCTCGACGAACACTTTCTCCAGCTGCGCCTGGAAGTCCTTCAAGGCCGCCTCGGCGTCTTCGAGCGTGATGTCGCCGCGACCCATGAGCGCCTCGGTGTAGAGCTTTCGCACACTGCGCTTGTTGTCGATGATGTCGTACATCAGCGGTTGCGTGTATGAGGGATTGTCGGCTTCGTTGTGGCCACGCCGCCGGTAGCACACCATGTCGATGACGACGTCCTTCTTGAACTCGCGCCGGTAGTCGACGGCGAGTCGTGCGACGCGCACGCATGCCTCGGGGTCGTCGCCGTTGACGTGGAAGATCGGCGCGGCGATCATGCGGGCGATGTCGGTGCAGTACAGGCTCGAGCGTGAGGCCGACGGGGACGTGGTGAATCCGACCTGGTTGTTGACGACCACGTGCACCGTGCCGCCGGTGCGGTAGCCGCGCAGTTGCGAGAGGTTGAGCGTCTCGGCCACAACGCCCTGCCCCGCGAATGCGGCGTCGCCGTGCATCAGCACGGGCAGCACGGTGAATCCCGCCTCGCCCTTGTTGAGCACGTCCTGCTTTGCGCGCACGATGCCTTCGAGCACCGGGTCGACGGCCTCGAGGTGCGAAGGATTCGCCGTGAGTGTGACCGCTACGTCTCGCCCACTTGGAGCTTGGAAGGTGCCGCTCGCGCCGAGGTGGTACTTGACGTCGCCCGAGCCCTGCGCGGTGCTCGGGTCCATGTTGCCTTCGAACTCGTTGAAGATCTTGGCGTACGGCTTGCCGACGATGTTGGCCAGCACGTTGAGCCGACCGCGGTGCGGCATGCCGACCACTGCCTCTTCCATGCCCTGGTCGGCGGCCTGCGACAGCACGGCATCGAGTAGGGCGATGACCGTCTCGGCGCCTTCGAGGCTGAACCGCTTCTGGCCCACGTACTTGGTCTGCAGGAACGTCTCGAACGCTTCGGCGACGTTGAGCCGGCCGAGGATGTGCAGTTGCTCCTCGCGGCTGGGCGCGTCGCCCCTGACCTCGATGCGGGTCTGGATCCACCGGCGTTGCTCGGGGTCGGTGATGTGCATGTACTCGACGCCCACTCGACGGCAGTACGCGTCGCGCAGTACGCCCAATATGTCGCGCAGCTTCATCAGCTTCTCGCCGGCGAAGCCACCCACCGGGAACTCGCGGTCGAGATCCCACAGGGTGAGGCCGTGGCGGGTGATGTCGAGATCCGGGTGGCTGCGGACGGTGTACTCGAGCGGGTCGGTGTCGGCCATCAGGTGGCCGCTGGTGCGGTAGGCGTTGATGAGCTCGATGACCCGCGCGTTCTTGTCTATCTGCCCCTCGTGGGCGAACTCGCGGTCGACGAGCCAGCGCACCGGCTCGTAGGGGATGCGCAGCGCGGCGAAGATCTCGTCGTAGAAATCGTCTGCGAGCAGCAACTGGTGGATGCGCCGCAGGAACTCGCCGGATTGCGCGCCCTGGATGATGCGGTGGTCGTAGGTGGATGTCAAAGTCATGGTCTTGCTGATCGCCTGCACTGTCAGGGCGTCTTCGCTCATGCCGCTGAACTCGGCCGGATACTCCATCGCGCCGACGCCGACGATGGTGCCCTGACCCGCCATCAGGCGCGGCACGGAATGGTTTGTGCCCATCGTGCCGGTATTGGTGAGGCTGATCGTCGTGCCGGCGAAGTCGTCGGCGGTGAGTTTGCCCGTACGGGCGCGGCGGATTATGTCTTCGTATGCGCTCCAGAACCCCGCGAAGTCCATGGATTCGGCGCCCTTGATGGCCGCCACGACCAGCGACCGTGAGCCGTCCTTGCCCTGCAGGTCGATCGCGAGGCCGAAGTTGACGTGTTCGGGGGCGACCACTGCCGGCTTGCCGTCGATCTCGGCGAAGTGGCCGTTCATCTCGGGGTGGTCGGCCAGCGCCTTGACGATGGCGAATCCGATGACATGCGTGAAGCTGATCTTGCCGCCCCGGGAACGCCGCAGATGGTTGTTGATCACCACCCGGTTGTCGGCGAGCAGCTTGGCCGGTACGGCGCGCACGCTGGTGGCGGTCGGGACCGCGAGCGAGTTCTGCATGTTCGACACGACGCGAGCGGCCGCACCACGCAATTGGGTGGTCTGGTCACCGCTTGCCGCCGCCGGCGCCGCCTTGGCGGGCGCGGTCGGCGCCGGTTGCTGTGCTGATGTTGACGGCGTGCCCGCATCGGGTGGTGCGGTCGTGCGCTCGGTGGCTACCGGCTGACGGGGCTGCGCAATAGCCGTGCCGCGGGGCGCTGCACCGTTCGAAGGTCGGTAGTCGGCGAAGAAGTCGTGCCACGCGGCGTCGACGCTCTTCGGATTGGCTAGGTAGCGCTCGTACATCTCCTCGACGAGCCACTCGTTGGCGCCGAAGTCGGCACCAATCACGGGATGAGGTTCGCTTGTCGACTGTTCCGTCGTCGCCACGTCGTCGGGCCGCCTTGGGGTCTGTTGTCTCGATGTCGAGAGATTGCTGACGAGTTGATCCAGTCTCTCAGGTTACGCCCGGGGCCTCTGGCTCGTCATGCGCACGAGACGCAGACAGTGCGCTCGGCAGGTGCCATTCCTCACAAGCCGGCTACCACGAGGTGGGCGGGGTGTTCGGGGTGAAGAGCGTGGCGCACCTGGTCAGTCCTCGGGTGCGCAGCAGTGTCGTGTCGACACCTGACGTTCCGGCCATAGCGGCGGATCCGAACGCAACCTTGGCAGCTGCGCCGTCGCGGCGCCGTACGGCGGCTCGCAGCCGGGCCAGCTCGTCGTCGGCCCCGCGCAGCGAGGCACGCGCCGGGCGCAGCCACCGCTCGCGCAGTTCGCGCCCGCTCTGCCCACCCGGCAGGGACGAGTCGGTGAGCGTGCTGACGGCGTGCTCCAGCGCGGTGTAACGATCGAGGGCGAACGCGAGCGCGGCACCCGGATCGCGAGGCGCCTTCAGTGCGTCAATCACCTTGGTCGCCGTCGTGCAGGTGTCGTTGCTGCGCGCGACGAAGCCCGTCGGCTGGCCGACCGAGCAGCCGGCAACGGCTGCGGCTACGGCGGCGACTGCGACGAGCGGGACGAGCCTCACGATCCTCAGGTGATGTCGCGGTTCATGGTGATGCCTGCGCCGAGGAGGGCCATGCCGAGTCCCCAGACGGCGAGCACCGCGATGCCGGCTCCCGGAGATATCAGGTGCACGTGGTTGATCACGCGACTTTCGGTGTCGTGCGGATCGGTCACGATCGAGTCGACGGCGCCGGTCGGCAGGTAGGGGTATATGTACTTGACGCCTGGGATGATGATGAACAGCCGGGCCAGCACCAGGATGAAGATGACGCCCACTGACACGGCGACGATCTGGTTGCGCAACAGGGCGCCGGCCCCCAGGCCGACCAAGGCGAACAGCGCCAGCACGGCGAACACGGCCAGCAGCGGGCCTTTCTGGTCGCTCAGCGACACATGGATGTGGCGGCCCGACAGCCACGGCAAGGCCATGGCGAGCTGAATCGCCAGGCATATCAAGGCATACAGCGCGCCGACCAGGGCGTAGGTGATCAGCTTCGCGGTGATGAGTGCCCAGCGCGACGGCGTCGCCAGCACGGTCGGCGTGATCGTTTGGTAGCGGTACTCGGTCGTGACCGCGAGCGCGCCCAGCACGAAGATCGGCACGTAGGTGAACGAACTGGTGGCCGAGACCATGACGTCGCGGACATTGGCGGCCAGTTCGACGTCGGTCTTCGTCCCCGCGATATTGCCCACGACGACTAGGGCGGTCAGGCCGATGCAGAGCAGCAGCATCCAGAACCAGACCTGGGTGGTAAGCAGCTTGCGGAACTCGGCGCGGATCAACCCGACCACGGCGCACCTCCCTGTGGACCCGCGGGCGGGCCGTATTGGCCACCGGGGGGTTGGCCCGGGTTCTGGGCCGCGTACGCGCCCTCGGTCAAGGAGAAGAACAGCTGCTCGAGGTCGAACTTCTCGGTGCTCAGCTCGTGCAGTTCGACGCCTGCCGTGAAGGCGAGGTGGCCGACGTGTTCCATCTCGATGCCGCGTACGCGCAGCGTCGTCGCGTCGGGCCGGTCAGGCTGATGGCCCGCCCCGGTCAGCGCCTCGACGAGCGGCTCGGGGTGCGGCGAGCGCACCACCACGGTGTCCGTGCCGGCCGTCAGTTCGGCGATCGAGCCCTGGCGCACCAGCTGTCCGCGGTTGAGGATGACGACCCGGTCGGCGAATTCCTGGACCTCGTTGAGCAGGTGGCTGGACACGAGCACGGTGCGTCCCTCACCGGCGAGATAGCGGAAGAAGCCGCGCAGCCAGCGGATGCCCTCCGGGTCGAGGCCGTTTGCCGGCTCGTCCAGCAGCAGGATGTGTGGATCGCCGAGAAGTGTCGCGGCCAGCCCGAGCCGCTGCCGCATGCCCATCGAGTAACCACGAACCTTGCGCCGCGCGGCGTCGTGCAGCCCGACCAGGTCGAGCACTTCGTCGGCTCGGCGATCGGGCAACTGCGCCGCGGCACAGAGGATGCGCAGGTGGTTGCGCCCGGTACGGGCGGGGTGAAAGCTCGACGCCTCGAGAGCGGCGCCGACAACGGTCATCGGGTTGTGGATCTGCCGGTAGGGCACGCCGCCGATCGTCGAGTTGCCCGAAGTCGGGTGCACCAGGCCGAGAATCATGCGCAGCGTGGTGGTCTTGCCGGCGCCGTTCGGACCGAGGAAGCCGGTGACCGAGCCGGGCTCGACGGAGAAGCTGAGCCGATCGACCGCGCGGATCGTGCCAAACACCTTGGTCAGCTCGTTGACGACGATGCGTCCCCGCTGATCGGGCGGTGCTCCGTACGGGCCTTGCGGGCCGTACGGACCCTGAGGACCCGGCGGACCCTGAGGACCCGGCGGACCCTGAGGGCCCTGTGGGCCCTGCGGATCTTGTGGGCCCGGCCCGGGCGGTGGCGCGTAGCTCTGGGTCACGGCCGTTATCCAAACATGGACGGATCGGTCCATGCGGGAGGACCCGCCCGCGTGGCCGCCCGGTCAGCGGTCGGCGAGGCGCCGCACGAACTTCAGTCCGGCCCAGGTCGAGTCGATCGCCGCGACCTTGACATCGACGAGACCCGACTGCAGGCCGTGGTGGCGCACGAGGGTCTCGGACAGGTCGGTGGGTACGCCGCTCGCCTTCTTCGGCCAGCAGGCCCAGAGTGCTCCCGCAGCCGTGAGCGAGCCGGCCAGGGGCGCGAAACGTGACTGCAGCGTGCGGACGTCCGGGCAGAAGGCGACGATGACGTCGTAGGCGTCGCGCCCGGCGCGGCGGTGGACGACGGCACCGGGCGGCAGCGGGTCAAGGGTGAGGCTCGCCGGTGACGCCACGAGGAGCACCCGCGATCGCTCGCCGATGCCGAGCTTGCGGGGCAGCGGCGTGCTCGAGTATCCGGCGCTCATCGCGCGCGACCCGGCCAGTTCTGACCCCGCGGGACAGTGCCTGATCGGGGCAGCGCGAGGGTCATCGCTTCATGATCAGGCATGTGCTGGACGCCGTGGCGACCAGTTTGCCCTCGGCGTCGCGCACCTCGCCCTCTGCGAACGCGACCCGCCGGCCCGGTTTGGTGACCCATCCGCGCGCGACCAACTCGCCGGTGTGACCGTGCACCGGCCGCAGGTAGTTCACCTTGATCTCGATGCTGGTGTACGCGGCGCCGGCCGGCAGTGTCGACTGGACGGCGCACCCGGTTACCGAGTCGAGCAAGGTGCAGACCAGACCTCCGTGCACGAGACCGATCGGGTTGTACGCGGACTCGTCCGGCGTACACGCGAACGTGACCTCGCCGGGCTGCACGCCGGTAATGCGGAACTCGAAGTGCGCGGCGATTGGCGGCGGCGGCAGTTCGCCGGTGCGGATGGCGTCGAGGTGCTCGATGCCGCTCATCGCCGCGCCCTGCTCGGCGGAGATGAGCGGGTCGTACCAGGTGACTGTCTTGTGCCGGGGTTCGCCCCAGAGCGCGGGCGGGGCCGCCGAGTCGGTACGCAGATCGGTCATTCAGGCACGGTAACAGGCTGCATTCGAATTTCGAACTCAGATGCGATACTCGTCGCATGGACTCCGCCCGCGTGTGCTCGGTGGCGCGCACCCTCGACGTGATCGGTGAGCGTTGGTCGCTGCTCGTGCTGCGGGAGGCGTTTCTCGGTGTGCGGCGCTTCGAGTCGATCCGGGCGGCGACCGGCGCGCCCCGGGCGGTGCTCGCAGATCGGCTCCGCTCGCTCGTCGAGGCCGGCATCCTGGTCCGCCGCGAATACCGCGACGAAGGTGCCCGCACCCGGTACGAGTACCGGCTGACCGAGGCGGGCCGTGAATTGCAGCCCGCACTGACTGCTCTGATGCAATGGGGTGACAAGCACCGTCCGGTCGGCGGGGGGCCGCCGCTGATCGTCGAGCACGACGGATGCGGGGCACCCGTGCGCGCCAGCCTCGTGTGCGGTCATGGCCACGTCCTGCCCGACAGCGGCCGCGAGTTGCGGGCCCGGACGGCGGTGCCGGCTGAGTAGCGGCAGGCCGGGCGGGCACGATGGGCAGATGCCTGACATCGTCCCCGGCGACAGCGAGGTCGTCTTCGAGAATCCGTGGCTGCGCGTACGCGTCGACGAGATCACCTTCGCCGACGGATCGCAGAGCACCTACTCCGTACTGGAGAAGTCCGACTTCGTGGTCGTCATGCCTTGGGAGCGCGGGGGATTCTGGCTCGTCGAGCAGTATCGATATCCCGTCGGACAGCGTTGCTGGGAGTTCCCGCAGGGCGCGTGGTCCAGCGGGCAGGGCGGCAGCCAGCACGAGCTCGCGGCGCACGAATTGCGCGAGGAGACCGGGCATACGGCGAACGCCTGGCGCCATCTCGGCCGGCTGTTCGCCGCGTACGGCTACAGCAACCAGGCATTCGACGTGTTCCTGGCCACCGGGCTCACCGCGGGCGAACCGCATCGCGAGCCCAGTGAGCAGGACATGATCCACCGCTGGTTCGCCGAGCCCGATGTGCGCTCGATGATCAGCCGTGGCGAGTTACCGGACGCGCACAGCGTCGCGGCCCTGGCAATGCTCGATGCGAACGGTGGCGTTCCCGTGGCCGGCGAGGCTATCGGCGCTGAAGCAGGCCGTTCAACTCTCCGTAGCTGAGCTCGCTCGCGATCGGCCCGTACGTGCCCGACGTGAACAACTCGCGAGCGCTGCGCTGCGCGAGGCCGTAAGCGGCCACCGCGATCGACGAGCCGGCGCTGATGCGCGCTACGCCGATGGCCGCCAGCTCGGCGGTGGTGGGTGAGCCCGGGCCGACGAGCACGTTCAGTGGTGCGGCGATTCCCTCGGCGAGGGCGGAAATCGTGCTGAGATCGGCCACACCGGGTACGAAGATGCCGCTGGCTCCGGCGGCGACGTAGGCCGCGGCGCGCTCGAGCGTGGCGTCGAGCCGCTTGGCCGGGTCGCCCACCGACTGGAGGTACGTGTCGGTGCGCACGTTGATGTACAGCGGGATCTGCGCCGCGTCGGCGGCACTGCGGGCCGCGGCGATTCGCTCGGCCTGGTCGGCGGTGTCGCGCAACGGTTCGGACCCGCCGTGGTGCGCGTCTTCGAGGTTGATGCCCACAGCTCCCGCGGTGAGGAACGCCTGCACCGTTTCGCCGACGCCCTCGGCCTGCTTGGCGTAGCCGCTCTCGATGTCGGCCGTGACCGGAAGCGCGACGGCCTCGACGACGCGCACCACAAGATCGACCGCGTGATCTCGGTCGAGTACGTCACCGTCCGGGTAGCCGAGGCTCCACGCGACGCCCGCACTCGTGGTCGCGATCGCCGTTGCACCGGCGGCCTCGACGATGCGCGCGCTCGCCACGTCCCATGCATTGGCCAGGACGAGAACGGGGTCGTTCGTATGCAGGGACTGGAAGAGCTGGGCCGTGTCGCGTTGCGAAGTCGTCATGGCGACAGTCCATCAAAGACCACCGACAAGTGTCTTGCGGGTATCGGCCGGGACTGTCGACGCGGGTACGCCGGGATCGGGACTTCCGGCGGCGCCGGCGAGCAGAAGGGCCCCTGATCAACGAGACGTTGTGCGCCGTGGGCCGGGACATTGCTCTCTGATCTTGGCCGCGTCACTCAAAGAAGCTGGAGGTAGTGCACGGAGCGTGCCCAACCAGAGGACTTTCAGTGACCATTCTGCATAAGCGTTCGGCCACCGGCCGGCCCACCCACAGCGTCATGCTCGACGAGTCGCGCGGGGTGTCGTCGACCAGACGGTCACTCGCGCTGCGCATCGCCGGCTGCATCGCCGCGATCGTCAGCATGCTGATCGGCACCTTCGTCGTCATCGCGCCGGCCCAGGCCGCGGCTCCCGGGTACCTCCTGTCGAGTTCGCGCATCGTCGGAGAGGCACCGGGCGGCTTCCAGGTGTACCTCTCGCCTTATGCGCCGCACCGGGGCACGATGTCGCCGGCGATCTCGATCATCACAGCAAACCTGCGCTCATTCGGCCTGCCGGTCGCCTACAAGGGCTACGGCCACCCCGCCCACGTCCGCGGCATCATCACGGTGAGCGAAGGCCCGGGCGGATGCACGGGTGGCTCGGCGGTACTCGCAAACACCTACTGGTCATACGGTTCGCTGCGCGGCGGCGGCCTGTACATGTACCGCTCGGACATCGTCATCTGTGCCGCGCGCTATGCCCGCTCGCCCTCCTGGCAGCGAGCCGCGATCCTTCGCCACGAGTTCGGTCACGCGATGGGTCTCGCGCACTTGAATTCCACCTACGGCGGTCACTACCAGGTGATGGCTGCCTACACCCACGACTACGTGAGCCAGTACGGCGCAGGCGACGCGGCCGGCCTTCGGCACCTCGCCGCAGGTGCCGCCCGCGTGCGGGCCGGTCTCTGAGTACGACAGCCGTAGATCGTTACGGTGCGTGCTGGGAGTCCGCGCTGGCCCACCGTTGATCATCTCTGCTGAAGCCGCGAGGGATGGCGAGGGATGGCGGATCGGGCAGAGATGATCAAGGCTCGATGGGAAGTCTAGGAGCGCGGCACGCTTCAGTCGTGCGGCCGCGATCCGGTCCAGTACGCGCTGTCGCCCACGGGTGAGCCAAGCCCGGTCGGGCCGTCGAAACCGCTGACTGCATTGCACAGATAGGTGTTGCTGCAGTTCGTGCCGTTGCTTCCCCCGATGACGTCGTACAGCGCGGACTGGTTGCGATAGAGCCCCTCGGCGAAGCGGGGGTTGGTCGGATGTCCCGCCATCGCGTAGATGGCCGAGACGATCGGCGTGGCGAGGCTGGTGCCGCCCACCTGTAGCCAGCCGCCGTAACCGAATGTGTCGTACACGGCGAGGCCGGTTGCCGGATCGGCAACAGCCGACACGTCGGCGACGGTGCGCATGTCGCAGAGGCGATCCTTCTGCCACGACGGTTTGTGGATGTACGCCGAACAACCGCTGGTGGCTCCGTCCCAGGCCGTCTCGGTCCAGCCGCGCGGGCTGCTGTCGCGGGTGAGGCTGGTACCGCCGACCGCGATCACGTAGCGCGATGCGGCCGGGTAGCTGATGCCGCCGATGACCATCGCGCCGTTGCCATACCCGTAGTCGCCGGTCGCGAACAGGGTCGGCGTGCGCAGCGCGTGGAAGTAGCCCTCGAGCGTCTGCTCGCCGGAGTACTCGCCCCGACTGCCGTAGCTGTTGGAAATCGCGTCGACATGCATGGCTTCCGCGGAGAGCACACCGGGCAGCAGATCGACGATCGAGGAGCTGTCGGCCTCGACGAGCAGGATCCGGCAGCTCGGGCAGGCGGCCGAGACTGCGTCAAGATCGAGTGAGACCTCCAGCCCCCAACCCGGATCGGGACTGGGCAGCGGGGCGGATGCGCCGTGCTCGTTGACCTTGCGGAAGCAGCCGTTCGCACTGGTGCACGGCGCCAGGCCGTACTGGGCGCGGTACGCAGCCAGGTCGGTTTCGGCGTTCGGGTCGTCGTATGCGTCGACGATCGCGACCGTGCGGCCCGGCCCGTCGTTCGCATCGAGTGCGTATGCGGATCGGATGTCGGCCGGTGCCAGTCCGTGCGGCTGGTCGGCCGAGACGCCGGCTGCCGCGTTGATGACGGCCATGCACTGCATGTACGGAGCAGTGGTCGGCGTGGCGCACGCGCGCACGGCCGGCGCGCCCGGCTGGGGCTCGGTGGGCGGCATCGGGGGTGACACGGCGAGCGGGTATGCGCGGGTGATCGTCTGGTCGATGCTGCTGCCCGTCGCATCGGAGGCCGTGACGTGCAGCGACGCAAAGCCGGTCGTGGCGCCGAGCGCCGGCTGGTCGTAGGCCAGCCGGTAACGCCCGGCGCCAAGCGCGGTCGCGCTGACCGGCGTCCACGTTGTGCCGTCGTCGTAGGAGACCTGCGCAGAGAACGACGTGATGGGCGATGCTGCCGCGCCGAGTTGACGCGAGACCGTCACGTCGACGGTGGCAGGGCCGCCGGCCGGCACGACGTCGTCGATACCGGCTCCGGTCGCGTATCGGGCGAACAGCAGCGGCTCGAAACTGCACCCGTCAGCGGGCGCGCCGGCCGCCGCGGCACCGGCTCCCTTGCCCGCACAGATCCAGCCGGGTGGCAGCGGGTCAGGCGCCCGCTCGGCTGAGTCAAACGACCACTCGGTGTGCGTATGCGTTGATGACGGCCACCAGGCCTGCTGGCGATCGGTGTCGTACACGAGGCGGTAGGACGCCGGGTTCGGGCTCAGCGGGAACGAGGTGAAGCCGCCCCGTGCTTGGCCGACCGGCGTATCGCCTTGGTACAGCGAGAGATTCTCGGTGGTTGTCTGGTCGGGCAGCATGCGATGGCCCGACGCATCCTGGAAGCCCCACAGCTGCAGGTTGAGTCTGTCGCCCAACCGGCACGCGGGACACGCCTGCGCCGCGGCGGTCTCCTGCTCGACGCCGGGCGCGGTCGGCTGCGCCGTCCAGTCGGCGCTGGTGTGCTCGCCGGGCGTGTAGGTGCGCGGGCTGTCGAAGGCAAAGCCGAAGCCGTCCAGCTCGTCGGTGATCAGCTCCTGCAGCCAGGTCATGCCGGGCTGGGCCAGCACGTACTCCGTCCGGGCCAGCGGCGCGGCGAAGTCGCTGCCGGCCTGCACCTGCACCGCCTGCCATGGCAGGTAGCCGTTACGAGCCTCGAACTCTTCTCGCCCGGGAACCGAGCTGTGGTAGCGCGCGTCGATCGTGGCGAGTTGGTCGGCTGTCACGTCCAGGCTGAGGTTCGCTGGAATCGAGCCGATGTAAGGGAACTCCATGTCGTACAGCACGTGGTCGAGGCTGCCGTTCGGGTCACCGAGCCGCAGCGCAGGGTAGAAGTACAGCTCGCCGGCGTGCACTGGCGCCGTCGCGGTCGCGTACAGCGGGGCGGCCCCGAATTCCACGAAGGAGTCCGTCAAGCTGACTCCGATCGCCGGATTGCGCTGGAGGTTGAGCTGCCCGACGACCTGGCTGGTCGGCTGGGGCACTGTCGCCGAGATGCGGTGACCCTTGCGCGCATCGAGCACGACGGTGGTGTCGCGAGCGACCTGCACCTCGGGTGCCGTGACCAGGGTGAAGTCCAGGCTGCCATCGGCGTGGTGGGTCGTGATGTATGCGGTGACGCTGTAGGCGCCGGCCGGCACGCTGAACGCGAGCTCCCCGGAGTAGAAGGCCTGCCCGCCGAAGAAGGTGTCGATGTCGTCGGCGTTCATGACGGTGCCGAGATCGAAGCTGTCGCGCCGGCCGGACCGGTCGAATGCTTTCACCGTCAGCGTGTACAGCTTTCCGGGTGGTTGCGTGCGCTGCTGGGAGCCCGATCGGGTCAGGCTGCGGATGCCGTCGAAGAGGTGGCCGCCCGTCGTGCCAGTGCTCTTGCCGACCGCCCACTGCCGGGCGATCGCCCGGCCGAGTGCGGCAGGGTCTCGGACGGCGAGCGTGGACGACCCCGTCAGGGCCGTGCCGGGCAGCGCGTGGGCGGCGCTGCCGGCGTAGCTGGCGCTGAGCTGTATCGGGGCGGAGCCGGATGCCGGCAGGGCGTTCACGTCGAACAGGCCGATGTCGAGGGGCTGGCCGATGTAGCCCGCGGCATCTTGAGGGATGACGTACAGGTGGCTACCGCTCGAGAGCACCTGAAACGACGTGGTTGTGCCACCGTCGCGTGGCGCTACGGTGACCGCCGGCGGCCGCCCGTCAGCCGATTGACTGACCGAGACCCGGTCGCCGGTGAGCAGGGTGACGGTCCGCACGGCGCTGGCCGGCGGGGACGTGGCGGGCTCGAGGGCCGGTGCCGCCGAGGCGGGAATGGCAGCGGCGCCGGCAATGCCGAGGATCGCCACGGACAGCGCTGACACGACCCGGTTCTTCATGCGATCCTCCGAGATACCACTGAGCGTGGTACCGGAAGGTACGCGGACGGTCCGGGGCGGGTCAAGCAATTCAGCGGCCGGTCAGGAAGCCTTGCTGCGCGGTGTCTTGATGCCAAGACGTCGACACGCCTGCGCGAAGGTGATGCCGCTCGTCCACACCGACTCGAAGCCGATCTTCAACGTGCGCGCGAGGTGCGGATGCTCGATGACAACGGTCGTGAGGTCGTCGCTGCTCGCGATCGGGTCGGGCATCGTGAACAGCACGGTTCGCTCGTCGATGATGCCGAGTTTCATTGGCAGTTCATCGACGAAGCGGACCTGCTCACCGGCCGCGAGGAAGCCGCGCACGCCCGCAAGTTGAGCCTCGTCCTCGAGCACGGAGATCTCGTACACGCTGCGCAGCACCCGGCGCTGCGCCAGTTCGAGGCCGATCACGTTCTCGTCGACACGGATCGTCGCGGGGGCCTTGGAGAAGACGAGCATCTCGTGCTGAACCGACTGCTGCAGATCGTTGAACCGGGTCGCCACAGCCTCGGGCGATCTGATGACCTCGACGTAGTCCATCGGGTCGGTGTGCAGCTGGCCTTCCTGGAACGCGGGACGCAGTTCGTCCACGACGTCGCGGGCGTCGTCCTCCAACGTGGCCAGCCGGTCACGGTGGCTCATGATCAACTGCTCGATCGCGCGATCCGGTGGGATTGCGACGAACTTCGCGGTGTGTCCGGGGCGATCGCCGGCGAGCCCTTTGGCGACGAGGGTGCGCAGCACGTCGTAGATCCGCGGACGCGGCACGCTCGCGAGCCGGGCGACGTCGGCCGGCGTCGAGGCGTCGCGGCGCACCAGTGCGACGTATGCGCGCGCCTCGTACTGGGTGAGTCCGAGGCGCACCAGCCGGTCGACCGAGATCGGATCATCCACGCGGCGAAGCTAGGAAGTCCGGCCAGACATGTCAAACACACAGGCGGGCATAACGGGTCAAGGGCAGCGGATGCCTTGGGCACGCGCTGATTTCTTGCGTATTTTCCGGCGGCCGCACGGCCCCCTGGTATTGCGAGACGCTTGATACTGCAAGTGGACGCAGCGACCGGGCGTGCGTCCCGGGGGAGGTTTGGTGGCTGACGCCGTGGTGCGCGTCGAGCTCGTCGGCACGTTCCGGGTGACCCGCGGCGATGAGCCGATGACCGGTGCCGAACTCGGAAGCCGCAAGGCCCGCGTGCTGCTGAAGCTGCTGGCCGTGCAGCGGCCACATCTGGTGTCGGTCGAGCGGATCGCCGATGTGCTCTGGGGAGCGCGATTGCCCGAGCGGCCCGCCGAGAACGTGGCAACCCTCGTCAGCCGCCTGCGCAACGTGCTCGGCCCCGACGGGATCGCCGGTGGCCGCGGCGGCTACCGGCTCGGCGGCGCGAGCCAGGTGCGCGTCGACATCGATGACGCGGCCCAATGGCTCGACGAAGCCAAACGTCGGCAGGTCGCCGGCGAACCCGCTCTGGCGCTGGCCGCGGCGACCCGCGCGCACGACATCGCCGCCACGGGAACCGTGCTCGAGGACGAGCCGAATGCCGCGTGGGCCGAGCCGGCCCGAGTCGAGATGACCGGGCTCCTGGCCCGGGCGCGACAGGCTCTTGCCGAGGCTGCGCTTGCGACCGGAGACCACCATCTGGCGCGCTCGGTCGCAGAGGCGGCGGTTGCGGCCGATCCGTACGACGAGCCGGCCTGCCGAGCCCTCATGCGCGCGCACCGTGCAGCGGGCGAGCCCGCACGCGCCCTGACGACGTACGCGAACCTGCGCGAGCGGCTCGCCGCGGAGCTCGGTGCCGATCCCGCACCGGAGACCGAAGAGATACACCTTGCCGTGCTGCGAAACGACGACCATCCCGCGCCGGCACCTCGCGCCCCGTACAGCGCTGCAGCGGAATCGCTCGGCCTGGTCGGCCGGGCCGACGAGCTTGCCCGGTTGCGGCATGCCTGGAACGAAGCTGCCGACGGGCGTCCAGGCATGGTGTTGGTGGTGGGCGAAGCCGGTATCGGCAAGACGCGGCTGTGCGACGAACTGGTAGGAATCGCGGCGTCGACCGGCGGCGCGGTGCTCGCGGCCAGGTGCTACGAGACCGAGCGGTCGCTGTTCCTGCAACCGGTCGTCGAGGCGATTTCCTCGATCGTTCGTGCCCTGCCGCCGGCGGTGTTGCGCGATCTTGCCGGTGATCGTGCCCAGGTACTCGCCGGGCTGGTGCCGGAGGTTGCCGCCGTTCTCGGCCTCGATCGGCCCTTGCAGCGTGGCAGTGCCGACCTCGAACGACGTCTGGCGTTCGAGGCGGTAACCGGATTCGTGCGGGCGCTGGCCGAGCGGGGCCCGGTGCTGCTGAGCCTCGACGACTTGCACAACGCCGGTCATGCGTCGGTCGAACTCGTCCACTTCCTCATCCGGCAGGCGCGCAACAGCCGACTGCTGGTCGTTGCGACGGTCCGCGCCGAGGAGGGTGCGCAGGTACAGGATCAGCTTGCGGGGATGGCTGAGCGGGTCGAGCTCGGCCCGTTGCCTGCTCAGGCAGTGGCGCGGCTTGCGTCCGTGGCCGGGCAGGCGGACTACGCCGAGCGGATCCTGGCGCAGACGCGCGGGCACGCGTTGTTCGTGGTCGAGACGCTGCGCGCGCTGGCGTCGGGCAACACCGGCGTGCCGACCTCGCTCGAAGCCGCGGTGCTCGCGCGGGTCAGGCGCGCCGGGCGAGCGGTCGAGGAGTTGCTCCGTGCGGCGGCGGTGCTCGGTGTGACGTTCGAGCCGCACATCGTGGCCGACCTGCTGGACCAGCCGCTGCCGGCGGTGATGGCCCGCTGCGAGGACGCGCTGGTGGCACGGTTGCTCGTCGTCTCCGGCCGTGACTACGAATTCGCGAACGATCTCGTCCGCGAGGTGCTCTACGTGACCACGACGGCACCGACGCGTCTCGCATACCACCGGCGTGCCGTAGACCTGCTCACCAACCGGCCCGAGGCGATGGCGGTGCACGCCACTGCAGCCGAGGACTGGCCGCGCGCCGCGCGTGCCTGGCTGCTCGCCGGAGAGGACGCGCTGGCCAGAGCAGCCGCCGACGACGCGAGCGACCTGCTCACCCGCGCCCTCGAGGCAGCTGAGCGCATCGGCGATCTGGAGATTCGCGGCCGGGCGCTCGTCATCCGCGGTCGCGCCCACGAGGCCCGCGTGGAATATCACGAGGCGATCGCCGACATTCAGGCGGCGGTGGCGACGGCACACGCGATCGGCGACCGGCGACTGGAGATGGTCGCCCTGCGTTCGCTCGGCGGCGACGCGCCGGTCGCGCTCGGCTGGCCGATCGAGCAAGCCACGACGCACATCAACCGCGGCCTGCGTATTGCCACATCGATCGGCGACCGCGCGATGGAGGCCGACCTGCTCGCCAGGCTCGCGATCATCGCGACCAACGGGTTGGCTTTCGACGAGGCGGTCGAGTACGGCCGGCGGGCGGTCGTCGCCGGGCGAGCGTCCGGAGACGACAAGGCCCTGGCCGCTGCCCTGGACGGACGTAAGACCTCGCTGGCGTATATCGGTGAGATCGACGAACTCATCCCGGTTCTCGACGAGCTCGAGCCGCTGCTGCGGCGACTCGGTGACCTGTTCCGGCTGCACTGGGCGGTGTTCGAGTCCGGGCTCACCGCGGTCGCGGCGGGCGACTGGCTCACCGCGAAGATCCGGTTCGAAGAGGCCCTTGCGATCAACCGCCGAAGCGGCTTTCCCGCATTCGCGTCGTGGCACGTCGCCCATCTCGGTTGGCTGGCCCGGCTGCAGGGCAACTACGACGACGCGCACACTCTGGGCCGGCGGGCAATCGCGATGGACGAAGAGATGCCGCACGCCTGGTGCGGCGCGATGGGCGCAGCGCTGCTCGGCACGACGATGCTCGAGAGCGGAGAAACGGCCGACGCGATCGCGCTGTTCGAGCGTGGTTCGCGGCTCGTCGAGCAGGACGGCGCAGAGTCCTATCGGCTGCGCTGCCTTGCCCCGCTGGCCGAGGCCACCGGCTCGGCGGATCTGCTCAGCGAGGCGGACGCCATGCTCGCCCGCGTCACCACACCCCCGGGGTCGGCTTGGATGATGGGCGACGGTGCGTACCTCGGCGTCGCGCGGGCCTGGCTGTCGCGGGGTGAACCGGAGCGGGCGCGCGCCGTTATCGCGCCGATGCTTGCGGCGGCGAAGCGCGCACGCTGGGTCGCCCCGCTGGCCGAAGGCTCGGTCGTCGACGGCGTGGCGGCGGCGGCGCTCGGGCAGGTCGACGAATCGCGGGCGCTACTGGCCGATGCTGCCGAGCTTGCGCGGCGGTACGGCCTTCGGCATGTTGCTCGAACCGCGTCCGCGGCGCTGCGCTGATCGGCGTCAGACCATCTCGGCGATCCGCAGCGCCGCCCGCTTTGCGCCGTCGGTCTCGACCGGCCGGTAGTCGACCGTGCGGCCGATCTCGGTGGCCATCGCGGCGGCGAGGACGTCGGGTGCGGTGTCGTCGTCGTCCAGGCAGCGCCCGGCGCCGTACTGGTCCAGGCGGTGCCGCACGTGCCGGTTCTGCTCGAAGTGGTGGCGCAACGGCACGTAGCGGAACGGGCGGCGGTTCGCGGTGAGTTCCATCGTCGTCGTCAGCCCGCCCTGCACCATGGCGAGATCGCAGGCGGCGAGCTGGCGGTACAGGTCGTGGACGTATCCGCACCGGTCTGGTCGCCGGTGCCGAACACCTCATAGCCGACCTTGACCCCATCGCGCTCGATGAAACTCTCGATTTCGGGATATCTCGCGCGCATCGGGTTCCCCCTTTCGCCGGTGGTTACGACAATCCCGCGGCCCATTGCAGCCCGACTGCAATGCGGATGCAACGGCGCCGGGCAATGTGCATCGCGCCGGACAGGCCGGCAGCGAAAGCAGTTGGGGGAGAGCAATGGCAGTGGATGAAGGCAAGTTGAACGAGTTCCTGGGTAGGTTCGTCGGCGATCTCGGTGCCACCGTGGCAGCCGGCAACGTCGTGGTGGGACATCGGCTGGGGCTCTACAGCGCGCTCGCCGAAGAGCCCGCAACGGCCGAGGATCTCGCAGTACGCACCGAGACCGACCCGCGCTACATCGCGGAATGGCTGCGCGGGCAGGCAGCCGGTGGCTATGTCGAGTACGACCCGAGCACCGAGCTCTATTCGATGACCGAGGAGCAGGCGTTCGCACTGGCCAATCCGGACGGCGGCGTCTACATGCCCGGCGCGTTCGTACTCGCCCTGGGGGCATTGCGAGCTGAGGCCGACATCGCCGAGCGGTTCCGTTCCGGCGCGGGGTTCGGGTGGCACGAGCACGACGAGGACGTCTTCGTCGGTTGCGAGCAGTTCTTCCGGCCCGGGTACGTCGCGAACCTCGTGCCGTCCTGGATACCGGCTCTTGACGGTGTGCAGGCGAAGTTGCGCGCCGGCGCAAAGGTTGCCGACGTCGGCTGCGGCCTCGGTGCCTCAACGGTGCTGCTCGCAAAGGAGTTCCCGAAGTCGACCGTCTCCGGTTCGGACTATCACGCCCGGTCGATCGACCTCGCCCGCAAGCGGGCTGCTGACGCCGGAGTGGCTGATCGTGCATCGTTCGAGGTGGCACCGGCCGCCGCCTTTGCCGGAACCGGCTACGACCTCGTCACTACGTTCGACTGCCTGCACGACATGGGCGATCCTCTCGCGACGGCCAAGCACGTCCGCACGACGCTCAAGCCGGATGGAACATGGCTGATCGTCGAGCCGGCCGCGGGTGACTCGGTGAGTGACAACATGAACCCCATCGGGCGCATCTACTACAACTTCTCGACGTTGCTCTGCGTCCCGAACGCGATGTCGCAGAGCGGTGGCTACGCACTCGGCGCGCAGGCCGGTGAGGCCGCAATCCGCCGGGTGGTGACCGATGCGGGGTTCACCCGGTTCCGCCGGGCAACCGAGACTCCGTTCAATCTCGTGTTCGAGGCCCGTCCGTAGCAGGTTGGTCTTGATCGTCTCTGCTCCTGCTGCGGTGGCTCGCGGTGGCTCGCGGTTGCGGCAGAGACGATCAAGGCGGGATGGGTATCACTCGCCGGGGGGTTGGGACGACAGGCCGTACACGTGGCTGACCGCCAGCGTGACGACTCGCCGCTGGTCGCGGATCATGGCGGCGCGGAAGTCGTCCCAGTCCGGATGCTCACCGGCCACGGAGCGGTACAGGTCGATGAGCTCTCGCACGGCGGCGTCGTCCGACTGTGTCGCAATCGGCGAGACATCGGCCTGGCCCGCGACGACGGTCCACAACCGGAAGTCGGGGGTCGTGACGTGCAGGCTGGCTCGAGGATCTCGCAGCAGGTTGCGGGTCTTGGCTCGATCGGCCGTCACTGACACGCGGACGACGTACCGTGCGGGATCCCAGCCGTAGCTGACATTTGACAGCTGGGGTGTGCCGTCGCGCTTGAGCGTGACGAACACTCCGCGGCGATGGCCGGCGACCAGATCGAGCAGGGATCGCTGTTGGGCGGTGGGTTCGAAGGGCATGCCGCCCTAACGTGGCGGGGCCGCCGACATCATCCTGATGATCACCTGCGGATCCTCCACCGTCGGCGGTGTGCAATCCGCAGGTGATCATGGTCGCGGCGACCGCTGCCGAGGTCGCGCCGGGCCGGATCGGCCGGCGCGACAGTCCTGGCTAGGCAGTGTCGGCCCGAACCGGACGCTTGCCGGACTCGCTGGTGCGGTGTGCCTGCGGGCTGACTCCGTACACACGCTTGAACGCGGTGCTGAACGTGAACGGGCTGCTGTAGCCGACCCGTCTGGCGACTGAGCCAACCGTCGCGTCGGGCTCGAGCAGCAGGTCGGCGGCGAGGGCGAGCCGCCATCCGGTGAGGAACGACATCGGCGGTTCACCGACGAGGTCGTTGAATCGCCGGGCCAGGGCCGCGCGAGAGATGCCCACGTCCGCGGCGAGACTGCCGACCGTCCAGGGATGGGCCGGGTTGTTGTGCAGCATTCGCAGCGCCCGGCCGACGACCGGATCGGTGTGCGCGCTGTACCAGGCGGGCGCCTCCGCCTCGGGTCGCGCGAACCAGGTGCGCAGCGCGGAGATCGCGAGTAGGTCGAGCAGGCGATCGAGCACGACCTCCTGGCCGAGGTCGTCCTTCACGATCTCGTCGGCGAGCAGCGGGATCAACGGGCAGTGCCACTCGTCCTCGCGCATGACGATCAGGGTCCGCAGCGCGCTGAGCAGCCGTTTGCTGATCTCGCCGTCGGCCTGGTATGTGCCGGTGAGCATCACGGCAGCGCCCTGCGGGTCGTTGCCCCAGGTGCGCACGCCGAGGTTCATCGCTTCGGAAAGGCTTTCGCCGTCGAGGGTTTCGCACACCTGCCCCGGCTGGATGATCACCTGAGGCGGGGTGGTCGGAGCGTCGGAGACTGTGTACGGCTCCGGTCCCCGGATGATGGCGATGTCGCCTGCGTGCAGCGGTACCGGATCACGACCGTCGTAGCGGACAAAGGCGTCGCCCCTGACCATCGCGACGATCGTGAGCGGCGCTTCGTCTTGAATACGCAGCGACCACGGCGGATTCATGATCGAACGCAGCAGGAATGCTCCGCGAGCTCTCGGTCCGTCGAGGAAGCCGGCGAGGGAATCCATGCCCTGAAACTGTAGACGAGCAGACATGGGATCGGCAGATATGCGGCTACATCGTCTCGAACGAGGTGACGCGGCGACCCACCCCACGGGGGTCGCCGCGCCACGTGCTGTCGCTGGCCAGTTCGGGCCGGACGCCGGCACGGTTCCATCCACCGCAAATCACGATCAATGCGTGTCGTCATGGAACCGTTGGCCGGCTGGGGTACGAATGGGTGGTCGTGGACCCCGCTCTCGCCGGTATCGGCGAACGGCTCGTGCAGGGCGAGCCCGAAGCACTCGAGGACTGTTACCGGACCCTCGGGCCGCTCGTCGTGTCGTACCTCGGGCGCTACGTCCCGCAACCTGACGTCGAGGACGTGCTGCAGCGGGTCTTCTACGAGCTGTGGCGGGTGCACGACCGGTACGACCCGCGGCAGAGCCTGCGCGGCTGGGTGCTCGGCATCGCCCGCAAACGAGCGATCGACCACCTTCGCAAGCGTCGCGACACGGTCGTCTCGCTCGACTCGGTGCGCGAGATCAGCGGCGACGACGGGCGCCAGATCGCCGAGCGGATGGCCTGGGCGGACGAGGTCCGCACGGCGCTCAGACAATTGCCCGACGGGCAACGCGAGGCGATCGAGATGGCCTACTACGAGGGGTACACGCAGAGCGAGATCGCGATCGCGCTCGACGTTCCGCTCGGCACGGTGAAGACGCGAACCGCGCGTGGGTTACAAAGACTTGCCGCGCTGATCGAAAGGACGGGAGGCGGCGATGAGTGATCATGTTTTCGACGAACTCCCGTCATTGCTGCGCGGCGAGACCGATCGCGCGACGCTCGACGCGGCCGCGGCACACCTTCGGCACTGTGAGGATTGCCGGCAGGAACTGGTCTCGTCGCTGTTCGCGCACGCCTCGCTGTCATCTGCCGTTCGTTTCGCGCCCGCGGCCGCTACCGAAGTGCCCGAGCCGCGGGACGAGCCCGCCCTGCCCGATCTGAGCGAGCTGTTCGAGCGAGTGCGGGCCGAGGCTGCGACGCCTCAGCGCAGCCCCGGCCGGCGGCGCTGGACCATCGCTGCGGCAGCTGCCGTCGTCGGCGTTGTGCTGGGCGGTGGGGCCGTTGTGCTCACCCAGCACGCGACCCGGTCCGGCCCGTCGTCGCAGACGATCACCCTGGCGCCGTTCGACCAGGGCGTGACCCAGGCCAAGGCGACGGTTGTCGGCGGGCGGGAGATGAAGGTCGATGCGGCTTCGCTGCCCTCGCCCGGTGCGGGAAAGCTGTACGAGGTCTGGCTCACCAACGCCGCCCGCACCAGCATGCACCCGCTGGGCTGGGTCGGCGCCAATGGCAAGGGTGACTTCACCGTCCCGACGAATCTGATGGCCAGCTACAACGCGGTCGAGGTCAGCGTCCAGGCGATCAACGCGCCCTACGAGTACTCCGGCACCAGCGTGCTGCGCGGTACCTACGGCTGATCACCCGGCCCTCAGCGCCTTCCTCTTCGTGGTGGCAGGGGAATGAATCGGCTTGTGCGGGCGGCATATTCGGCCCATCCCGGCCGCCCTTCGAGGTAGCGGTCGAGCACCCGCGCACCAGATCCGGCCGTGAGCAGCACGGTCATGAGGACCGGCGACACCACGGTGAGCGGGCCCGGCCAGCGATCGGCTACGACGAAGAAGATTCCCCACCACACGCAGGCGTCGCCGAAGTAGTTCGGGTGACGTGTGTATCGCCACAGACCCTGTGACATCACCTGGCCGCGATGGGACTGGTCGGCGCGGAAGGCACCCAGTTGCCAATCACCGATGACTTCGAACGCCATGCCGGCGGCCCAGAGCGCTACGCCTAACCATGCCAACTGGCCTACTGCGCCGCGCTCGAACATCCCGACCTGAATGGGCGCCGACACCGCGAAGGCGAGCGCGCCCTGCAGGAGGTAAACGACTCGCACGGCGCGTAACTCGCGGTTGCCCGGCCTCCGCGCTAGTGTCGTGCGCCATTAATTCGTGGTGAAAGTTGTAGGGTTGGCCGGTGGCGAGGACGGGGCGGCCGAAGGCGTCGTTGGTGTTGAGCGATGCGGAGCGGGAGCAGTTGTTGCGGTGGTCGCGGCGGCGGAAGTCGGCGGCGGGGCTGGCGTTGCGGTCGCGGATCGTGTTGGCGTGTGCGGTGCCGGGGGCGTTGAACACGCAGGTTGCGGCCGCTGTTGGGGTGGCGCCGAACACGGTGAACAAGTGGCGTCGACGGTTCGTTGCTGATCGGTTGGACGGGCTGGTCGATGAGCCGCGGCCGGGGCGCCCGCCGGTGGTCAGGGTGGATCAGGTGGAACAGGTCATCGTGGCCACGCTTGAGTCCACGCCGCCGAACGCGACGCATTGGTCGCGGGCGAAGATGGCCGAGCGCAGCGGGCTGTCCAGGTCGACGATCGGGCGGATCTGGAAGGCGTTCGAGCTCAAGCCGCACCGTGTCGAGACGTTCAAGCTGTCCACCGACCCGTTGTTCGTGGACAAGGTCTTCGACGTGGTCGGGCTCTATCTCAACCCGCCCGACGGTGCGGTGGTGCTGTGCGTGGATGAGAAGTCCCAGGTACAGGCACTGGCCCGCTCCCAGCCGGCGTTGCCGATGATGGCGGGCATGCCCGAGCGGCGCACCCATGATTACGTCCGGCACGGTGTCACCAGCCTGTTCGCGGCGTTCAACACCGCCGACGGCACCGTGATCAGCTCCTTGCACCGCCGGCACCGCACGATCGAGTTCAAGAAGTTCCTGGCCAAGATCGATACCGAGGTCCCCGGCCATCTCGACGTGCACCTGGTGGCCGACAACTACGGCACCCACAAGAGCCCGGCGATCAAGGCATGGCTCGCCGCCCATCCACGCTTCCACATGCACCACACGCCGACCTACTCCAGCTGGATCAACCAGGTCGAACGCTGGTTCGCCTACCTCACCAGCGACCTGCTGCAACGCGGCGACCACCGCAGCGTGCCCGCATTGGAGAAAGACATCCGATCTTGGATCAACAACTGGAACGAGAACCCGAAGCCGTTCATCTGGACCAAGACCGCCGACCAGATCCTCGAATCACTCGGCCGACTTATCGCACGAATTAATGGCGCACGACACTAGTAGCTGCTCGTAGCGCGGATCCTCCGGCTTGCCCCGGCTGCGCCGACATATGTGCACTGCGAGGCGAGCGCCCCACACCACGGTGAGGCTGAGTAACAGCCAACGCCGGGCATTGTCGCCGTCACCGGCAGAGCAGAGGAATGCCGTTACCGCGACGGCACAAAACATCAAGCCCCACGCAACGTCGATCACGCTGTGTCTGCCCACGACCCGCGCCACGGCAAAGGTCAGCACGAGCACGATGAGCACTGCACCCGCCGTCCAAGGCAGGGTGGCCAGCAACTCGGCGCCGGCGAAGCCGCTCATCCGGCCGAGCGCCGAGGCACGACGGGGAGACCTTTGAGATAGAGCGAAACGCCGTGACGGACGATGCCGGCCCGAACCCGCAGGGTATTCAGCGGGAATAGCAACGTGGCGGCGAGTAGCGCTCCCGGGCTTGCCGGCGTGCGCTTGCCGCGAATCGTAGCGACGAAGGGCCGCTGACCAGGCCGGTGCAGGCTCACCGTGATGGCCAGCCGCTGCGCCGGCTCGGGAACGCTCATCCGGTAGTACCCGTCGACCGGGTAGAACGGCGAGACGTAGAACTGCTTCGGCACCCACCCGCGGCCCGCCGCGTCCACACGGATCAGGTAGCAATGGCTTTCGCCGTAGGTGTTTCGCACCTCGGCGAGAACGCACACGACGGCGCCGGAACGGTCGTGGCACCAGAACAGCGTCAACGGATTGAAGACATAGCCGAGGCTGCGCGCGTAGGTGAGCATCGTTACCCGGCCGCCCGCGAGGTCGACGCCGTGCCCGGCCAGGAAGGCGTCGATGTTGTCGCGGATGCTGCGGTCGGCACGTCCGAGGTGATCGGCACTGTCGAACCGCGCGAGCGGCCGCAGCGCGCGGGGCAGTCGCGGCAGATCGTCGAGGTCGACGAACCAGAGATAGCCACGTTGACGCACGGCATGGCGCAGTGGTTCGGCCCGCGCGTGCCGCACCTGCACGCGGTAGAGCGAGTTCACCACGTGACGCCGAGGCATTCGGCGGCGGCCACTCCGGAGACGCAACCGTCCTCGTGGAAACCCCATCCGCAATATGCTCCGGCGTAGGTGATCACGCCGTCGTTGAGCGCCGGAATGCGTCGCTGAGCGGCGACTGATTCTGATGTGTAGACGGGGTGGTCGTAGACCATACGCGCCAGTACGCGGTCCTCGTCGATGTGCTCGGTGCCGTTCAGCGTGACGACGAACTGCTCTGCGGAGTCCAGACGCTGCAGGCGATTCATGTTGTAGCTGACGTTGACGCTCGAGGCGTCCGATGTGCACTGCGGCAGGTAGTAGTTCCACGACGCCTCGGCGCGTCTGGCTCTGGGCAGGACCGACCGATCGGTATGCAACACCGCGGGGTTGCGGATATACCCGATGGCGCCGAGTACTTCTGTCTCGGCCTGCGTCGGATGTGCGAGCATCGCCAGCGCCTGATCCGGGTGTGTGGCCACGACCACTGCGTCGAACCTCGACCGCTGGTCGGCGTCGTCGTATATCTCGACGCCGCGATCATGACGCAGGATCGCGCGCGCCGGCGTGGACGTCTGGATGCAACTGAGCCCCTTCGCGATCCGCTCGACGTAGCGGGCTGAGCCACCGACAACCGTGCGCCAGGTCGGTGAGCCGGTGATGCTGAGCATGCCGTGATTGGCGAGGAAGACGAACAGGTAGCGCGCCGGGTAGTCACCGACGCCGTTCGGCGCGCACGACCAGACCGCTGAGACGAGCGGTGTGACGAAGTGCTCCGTGAAGTACCGCGAAAATGATCCGTCGGCGAGGAATTCCCGCAAAGTGCGGGTGTCGTCCTCGGTTTCGAGGAGCAGCAAGGCGCGGCGATGAAACCGCAAGACTTCGCCGAGCATTCGCAGGTATCGGGGGCTCATCGTCGTGCGCACGGACGGCAGCAGGCCGGACACCCCGCGACCACCGGCATATTCCAGGCCGCAGCCGCCGCAGCGGATCGACATGCTCATGTCCGATTCCTGCGTAGCGACCTCGAGTTCGGTGAACAGCCTGCGCAATAAGGGATAGGTGCGCTCATTGTGGACGATGAAGCCGCTGTCGATTGCAAGGGTCCGGCCGTCGGCGACCGGAACGTCGTGTGTGTGCGCGTGGCCGCCGAGCCGTTCGGCGGCCTCGTAGAGGGTGACGTCGGCGGCGCGCTGGAGCACGTGGGCAGCCGTCAGACCGGCGATGCCTGATCCCACGACCGCAATCTTGCGGCGACCCACCATCGCACCTCCGCTGTCCGCATCCGTTAACGGAGTACTTCGTGGCGGAGCGCCGATTCGGTTTCATCGGCCGGCGTTCGGGTGGGTTGCCGCGACCGAGGTCAGGGGATTCCGTGGGTTCGGACGTCCTCGAGTCGAGTCAGCAGATTGTCCAGTGATTCTTCGAATTCGGCCCCGGCCTCGTTCTGCGCGAGCTTCGAGCGCAGTTCCTTCAGGTTGGGGTAATCGTCGAGGCGCAGTGCAGCTGTGTCGGTGTCGGCGTTGGCGGGTTGCGGGGCCGGACCGACGTCGGCGCCCATGGCGGCGACTTCCAGCAGCAGGTGCCCGAGCAGGAAGCTGGTGAATGCGCGGTATGTGTAGACGGCGGTGTCGTCGTCAAACCCGTGCGTGCGCAGGCTGGCCAGGAACGACTCGACCCATCGCAACGATCGCAGTGGCGGGCGGATCCACGGTGCTTCCGGAGGCCGGGTGGCCACGAGCGGAAAGACCTGCGGATGGATCAGGGCACTGTGGCGCACCCCGCTGGCGACGCGCACCAGGTAGTCCTGCCAGCTGTCGGTGTCCATGATGTGCGTGTCTGGGTCATCGAAAAGATCGTCGACCACCGCCTCGATAACACCGTCGAGCAGATTCTCGCGGCTCTGCACATGCGCATAGAGCGACATCGCTTCGACGTCGAGGCGCCGGCCGAGCCGCCGCATGGACAGGGCGTGCACGCCCTGCTCGTCGATCAACTCGATGGCCGCACGCACCACCCGATTGCGATCGAGCGGGCGTCGCTCGGGCGGTGCCGAACGGCCGGTGGATCGCTCACGCGCGGGCTTCTTCGGTTTCGGTGCCACCTCAGCTCACCTGCGCTCTCGGGGCCTGCCGGGCCGCGGCGCCGGTTCTGCTCGAGGTCGCGTCGGTATCTCGTCTGGTACTGACTGCGCAGCGTAGCTGAACCTTACGTTGTAAACTGCCGCCTTACTGCGTAAGTTGAGCGGCGTGCAGGATGTCGATGCGGGGGCGGAGGGCGGTGCTGCCGTTGGCAGCGCGCGGGCCGCGGGGGGGACGGCTGGGCTCGATCGCGATACGGCGATCGGGCCCAGCCGTCGGCTGGACCAGCTGGGCGTGGCACGGGAAGCGAGCTCGCTGTTCTGCGACGTGAGGGCAAGGCACTCGACCGCAAGGGTTCGGCTGTCCGGTGAACTCGGTGCCGGCACGGTCGCCGAGCTCGGCGCGGAACTCGTGGCATTGATCCGCACCAGACACCACCAGCTGATCATCGATTTGTACGGCCTGTCGCATGTCTCGCCGATTTGCGTCGGAGTGCTCAACCGCGCTGTAGCCGAACTTGGCGCGCTGGGCGGAGAGCTCACCCTTACCGGAATCAGCGACGCCGACGCCGGCGTACTTCGTCACGCTGGACTGCACGAGGCGATCCGGATCACCGTCGCGCCTCACCCTAGCCCGACTGCGTCCCGCGACACCACCGCGGGCACGGCGCCGGCCACGGCCCGGCAGTCGACATCCGAACAGAAGGTCGTCGCCGAAGGAGGAATCAGTTGAGCGGCAGGCACAAGATCAAGGACACGCGCCCAAAAGCCATCGATACCACGGATACGAAGACCGGCGAAGATACTGATGGCCACGAGCTGAAAGCCGGCGACACGGCGCAGCAGGCGAAGGGGAGCCTCGGGCAGGCGATCGAGAAGATCAAGGCTGCGATCAGGCGCTGAGCGTCTACAGCACGGCCTGGCCGGTCAGCGCCCCGGTCTGCTGTGCGTCACCGGCAGATGGGGGAGCCATGATCGCTGTCGGCTTGATCCTGCTCGCGGCGGCTGCCGTCGCGGCAAGCGTCCTCATAGCGCAGAACGCCCATAGTGTCATCGAGATACATGCGTTCGGCCGGGTGTGGGACGTGCACCTGTACTGGGTCGTCGTCGCCGGAATGGTGATCGCCGCCGTCGCTGCGCTCGGCGTCGCGGCGATCAGCCGCGGCGGTCTGCGGCTGCGCCGCGTGCGCCGCGAGCGCGGTCTGTTTGCCGCAGAGAACGAGCGGATCGCCGACTCCCGCGATGGTTTGCGCTTTCCGACGGCGCGCCCACGCATCACCGGCGAAGCGCACGGGCGTGCGGGCGATTCAGGCGCAGCGCCGGGCTGAGCGCAAGCTATCTGAGCGGCGCGATCTTGATCATCTCTGCTGCTGGATCGGCCATCACTCGCGGCTTCGACAGAGATGATCAACGGTGGGCCGGCGCGGACGCCCAGCACGCATCGGACGCTGACGACCTACGGCTGCCGTACTACCCGGCCTCGGGTGAGACGAGGCGAAACCACTGGACGACGACCGGTTCGGTCTCGCGCAACGTCCAGTCGGGATCGCCCGCCTCGGCCCGGATGAGGTCGACGATGGCTTCCCAATAGGCCACGTGAGCGCGGCGCCAGTCGGCGGCGTCGGCAAAGCCTTCGCCCTCGGCGTGCGCGACGTCGTCGCCGACCAGGTGCAGCGGCACGATGGTCGCTCCTGTCGTCTCGACCATGCCGTGGACGGCGCCCTGGTGATCGACGAGCGGGAGGCGCTCACCGACGCGCGGCAATGGATCGCCGGCCAGGTACTCGACCGCGAGCGATGACGTGGCGGTCTTCTCTCCACGCAGCACCGCGGCCACCAGGCGATCGCCGAGTCCGCCGTCGCCGTCGTATCCGAACGTCATGGTCTGGCCCACCCCGCAAGCCTTTCACGCACCACGGTGATCGCCGAGTCCGGCTAGGGGTCAGGTCAGGGTCGAAATCGGGGTTGACAACCGATGTGGCCGCGGCCCCGCTGAGGCCACCATTTCGCTATGCGGACATGGATGGTGCGGCGATGATCGAAGCACGTGGTCTCACGAAACGGTTCGGCAAGACGGTCGCAGTCGATGACCTGTCATTCGACGTGCTGCCCGGGCGGGTCACGGGCTTCCTCGGCCCGAATGGCGCGGGCAAGTCAACGACGATGCGGATGATCCTCGGCCTGGATCATCCGACGAGCGGAACCGTGCGGGTGCTGGGGCGGCCGTACGCGCAGCACCGGCGCCCGCTGCACGAGGTCGGCGCCGTGCTCGAGTCCCGTGCCGTGCACGGAGGGCGCAGCGCCTTCAACCATCTGCTCTGCCTGGCGCAGAGCAACGGCATCGGCCGGCACCGGGTCGACGAGGTGCTCGAACTCGTCGGGCTCGAAGGTGTGCGGGGTCGGCGCGCACGCGGGTTCTCGCTGGGGATGAGCCAGCGCCTCGGTCTGGCGGCCGCGCTGCTCGGCGACCCGCAGGTGGTCCTGTGCGACGAGCCGGTGAACGGGCTCGATCCAGAGGGCATCAAGTGGATACGCACCGTCCTTCGGCGACTGGCCGCCGAGGGCCGCACGGTGTTCGTCTCCAGCCATCTGATGAGCGAGATGGCACTGACGGCCGACCACGTCATCGTCGTCGGACGGGGCCGGCTGATCGCCGACGCCAGCGTCGCCGACATCGTGGCGCAGAGCGCGCGCAGTCACGTGCTGGTGCGCACGCCGGATCCGGCGCGCCTCGAAGGTTTGTTGTGTGCCGCCGGCGCCACGGTTCGGCCGGGCGAGGAGGGCGGCATCGAGGTGAGTGGCGTGGAGTGCACCGACGTGGGCGAACTCGCCGCGCGGCACGGGATCACCCTGCACGAACTCTCTCCGCATCAGGCGTCGCTCGAGGCCGCGTTCCTCGAGCTCACCCAGGACAGTGTCGAGTTTCGCGTCGAGGAGAAGGTTTCATGAGCGCCGTTCTCGCCCCGCAGGCCGTCGCGCCACGCGAGCCCGCCACCACCGTCGGCTTCGCCAACGTGATGCGCTCTGAGTGGACCAAGTTGCGGTCCGTGCGCTCCACATACTGGACGCTGATCTTCGCCGTGCTGGCGACAGTCGCACTCGGGGCGGTGATCTGCGCGCGGTGGGCGCAGATCGTTCGCAACGGCGGTCCCGGCAAGCTCGACGGGTTCGACGCGACCCTCACCAGCCTCAACGGCATCTACCTGGCGCAGATCGCGATCGGCACGCTCGGCGTCCTGGTGATCAGCTCGGAGTACGGCACCGGCATGATCCGCGCGACGTTCTCGGCGGTGCCGCAACGTCGCGTCGTGCTGGCCGCAAAGGCGACCGTCTTCGCTGCGGCGATGTTGCTGCTCGGCGAGGTGATGAGCTTCGCCGCGTTCGGTATCGGGCAGGCGCTGCTTTCCGGTGCGCACGCCGGGGTCTCGCTGGGCCAGCCCGGGGTGCTTCGCGCGGTGATCGGTGGGGGCCTCTACCTCAGTGCCGTCGGCCTGCTCGGCTTCGGCCTGGGCGCCGTGATCAGGCATACCGCCGGTGCCCTCTCCGCCTTCTTCGGGCTGCTGTTCGGAGCCAGCGCGATCGCCGACCTGCTGCCGACGAGTTGGCACAACGACGTTCTGCCGTACATGCCGGCCAACGCGGGCAGCCAGATCTTCACGACCGTGCCCACTCACGGTTCGTTAGGCCCTTGGGCCGGCCTCGGTGTGTTCTGCCTCTACGCCGTCGCTGCCATCGTCGCCGGGTTCGCGCTCACCGCGATACGAGACGCCTAGGACACGAATGACCGACCCCCTCGCCGCGAGTTGTCCTACCTTCGGCGTTCGACCGAACCGCGAAGGTAGGACAGCTCTCGTCGCAGGACGCCGTGCGACCTTTGCCCCCGGTTGCGCAGAAAAGTCGTGGTGCGCGTGCCGATCTGTGACCTATGCGTTGTAGGACCGTTCGTTTGGATCGCTAGGTTCGTCGGAACGAGATCAACATTCTGGGGGATCAATGGCGGGCGTCGTCCGCGCAAGCCTGCGAGTGCGCGCGCTGCGGTTCCACGCCGGCCAAGTGGTCGCGTTGTTCGCGTTGTCGGCACTGGCGATCGCGGCTTGTACGTTCGGCCCGCTGTACGGACGAGCCGTCGAGGCTGCGCAGTTGCAATCGACACTGCAGCAGAGCTCGCTCGTCAGCCAGGGTCTGTCAGTGCGTGCCGGCCTTGAACACACCTCGACCGACGGTCTGTTGCCGTCGGGACGCTTCGCATCGTTCTACCGGCCGCCGGTCACCTCGACCGAACTCGCGGTGTCATTTACCGCGGGGGAGACGATAGCCGGAACCTCGTTGGTCGCCCGGCCGGGGCTTTGCCAGCATCTGCGGTTCGCCACCGGTCGCTGCCCAACGGCGCCCGGCGAGGTTGTGGCGAGCACGTCGAGTGCGGCGGTGCTGCATCTCGTCGTGGGCAGCCAGGTCCCTATCAAGGGCGTTGGGCTCTCGCGTCCCGCGGAGCAACCGTTGCGTCCGCTCAAGCTCAAGGTTGTCGGTCTCTACGTTCCCTTCGACCCCGACGACGCGTTCTGGTTCGACCATCCGTACTCGTCCTCGGCGGGCGTATCGACAGCAACGAGCGCCGAAGGCGACGGCGTTACGGCAGACACGTTGTTCGCCCGAACCGGATTCGAAAGCGACCTCGCGCCCCTCCTGCCGCCGGCTGCTAGGGCGTCCATCGTCTACGCAGCCGATCTGCCGCTCGACACTGCGCGCGTCCATCTCGACGACATCGCGGTGTTGCGTCGCGGGATTGCGGCGCTCGCGGCGAAGGACGAGGCAGCCTCGCACGGTTCGGTGGTGCATACCGCGTTGCCGTCGTTGTTCGACGATGCCGATCACGGACGCCGCCAGGCGCGCACGGTCATCCCGGTATTCGCCGCAGAACTGGCGTTTCTGGTGCTCGTGGTCGTCGCGATAGTGATGGTGTCCGCGGCTGACCGACGGCAGATGGACTTCGGGCTGGCCCGTATGCGCGGCCATAGCCGGCGTCGGGCGGCCGGAATCTTCGACCGCCCGGTGGGCGGCTTGGTGCTGGCGAGCGTCGTGCCGGGGGTGGTACTGGCCTGGCTGGTGTGCGCCCTGACCGCACGATGGTGGCTGGCTGGACGATCGGTTCCGGAGTTGCGCTGGCCGGTCGTCGCGGCTGTCGTCGCCGTGACCCTGGTCGAGTTGGTCGTGGTGATCCTGGTCGCGCGACGGGCCGCGGGCCGACCGGTGCAGGAGTTGCTGAGACGGGTGCCGCGGCAGGTCTCCAAGCGCGGGGTGGGCCTGGTGGAGGCCGCGGTCGGTGCAGCGGCGATCGGTGGCACGGCCGTCGTGCTGTCCGGCGACAAACACAACGCGCTGGCGATCGTCACGCCTGGGCTGATCGCGCTGGTGGTGGGATTGGCGCTGAGCCGCGCCGTCGGGGTGATCGCTCATCGGGCCGGGCGGCGGGCCTTCTGGCAGGGCCGGCTCGGTATTGGGCTTGCTGCGCTGCAGATCGCGAGGCGCTCCGGGAGCCGGGGGGTCGTCACGTTGCTGTGCGTGGCCGCGGCGCTCGTCGTCTCGGCCGCGGATCAATGGTCGGTGGCGGCGCGCAATCGATCGGTACGGGCTGAGGTCGACGCCGGTGCGCCGGTCGTGCTCACCGCACAGGCGGCGAGCGCGTCGGTACTGCGCGACGCCGTGCTGGCGGCCGATCCGGCCGGAAGGTACGCAACCCCGGTCGTGCTCCAGCAGCCGCCGAACGCGGAGCCGGTCATGGCGGTGGAGCCGGCAGCATTTGCACGCGTCGCGGGATGGGGCTGGGCGGCGGATCGGCCGCCCGAGCTGTCCTCGCGGCTCAACCCCAGCCGTCCCGCGGCGATCGCGCTGCGGGGCAGCGTGGTGCAGTTGCACCTGACCGGCATCTCGCTCACCCGACGTCGGGCTGCGTTCGTGGCGCGCACACGCGGACCGGTATCGCTGCTGCTGCGCCTGATTCAAACCGACGGAACGCCGCTTGCTGTGCCGGTCGGCCCCATTCCCGAAGGCACGAACCTCACGGCGAACCTGCGCGCGCCGGTCGCGTGCACGGGTGGCTGCGTGCTGAGTCAGATAAGCCTGCTGCGCGCGACGGCCGACACCGACACCATCACGCTCGGCGCCACGATCGCAAGGCTCAACGCGGGTTCGCCCGATGCGCTGCGCCCGGTCGCGCTGGGCTCTGCCAGTACCTGGGCTTCGTCCACACCGGACAGTCCTGGCGTCGATAGCAGCACGCAGAGTATTGACGTTGCCGCCGCACACGGGGGGCTCCGGCTCGTCGCGGTCAACGGCGGGGTGGCGGCGACCGTGCAGCACCTGGCGATCCCCATTGCCATTCCGGCCGTGGCGACGCAGGGAGCGACGCCGCCGACCGACCAGCTCGGCTATCTGTCCGACAGCAACATCGACGGGCTGATCGCGTCGTACCGCCCGGTCGGGTCGTTGCCCCTGGTACCCGGTGCGGGCGGGCCGGCGTTGCTTGTCGATCTCGACGTCGCGGCGGTCACCGCGACGCCCCAGCTGATCGACAGCACCCCACAGGTCTGGCTCAGTAAGGACGACCCGGGCCGCGAGCACACGTTGATCGCGGCACTCGCCCGGCACGGCGTCACCATCGTCTCGCGCGACACCACCGCTGCCCATCGCGCCGCGTTCGCCGCCAGCGCGCCGGCCTGGGCGATGCAGGTCGCGCTCGCGACCGCGCTGCTGGCAGTGGTCATCGCCGGGCTTGTCATCCTGCTGACGTCCGGCACCTCCCGGCGCGGGCGGGCATCCGACGCGGCAGCCATGCGCCTGGTCGGCATCCGGCGAGCGACCTTGACCGGGGCCGCCACGATCGAGCAGGTCGCAGTCGTTCTGGTCGCCGTGCTCGTCGGTGTGGCGGCCGGACTGGTCGGCGCCCACGTGGCACTGCCCGCAATCCCCTTCTTCGTCAGCGATGCCTCGGTGCCCAAGGTGCAGCTACCGATTCCCTGGATGGCGGTAGCGGTATCGGCCGTGGTGACGCTCGCGGTTCTCGTCGCGATCGCGGTGCTTGCCGGGGCGGAGCAGTTGCGGCGACTCGGCACTGACCGGCGAGGGGAGGGCGAACGATGAGCGGAATCGCCGTGGCGGCTCGAGGGCTCGTCCAGATCTACCGCATGGAAGGCAACGATGTCGTCGCCCTGACCAGCGTCGATCTCGACGTTGCGAGCGGGCAGATGGTCGCGCTGCTCGGCCCGTCCGGGGCCGGCAAGTCGACGCTGCTGCGCCTGCTCGCGGGCCTGCAGAAACCCAGCGCCGGGCGACTGCGCGTCGGCAGCCACGACCTCACCGCCGTCACTGACGCTGATCTCGACCGGATGCGCGCACTCGAGGTCGGCATCGTGCTGCAGGGTGCCATGAACAATCTGCTGCCCTACGGTTCGCCGGAGCAGAACGTCGCCTTCGCCCAGCGCGCCGCTCGCGGACTCGGGCGCGCCGATCTGCCTGGCGCGCGCGACGTGCTGGACCTGGTCGGCATGGCCGACAGCGCCGACAGCGAGTTGCGCGAGCTCACCGCCGGTCAGCTCCAGCGGCTGGCAGTCGCGGTCGGCATGGCCGCCCACCCGGGCCTGCTGCTGGCCGACGAGCCGACCAGCCAGCTCGATCACGGCTATCGCGACGAGGTCCTCACTGCCATCGAGGGCGTGAACCAGGAACTCGGCACGACCGTTGTCACGGTCACCCACGATCCCGGCGTGGCGGACCGATTCCCGCGAACGATCACCATCCGCGACGGACGCATCGGCGCCGAGGGCCGCGACGGCGAGGACTTCGCCGTCATCGGCCGAGACGGCGCGGTGCAACTGCCGCCGCACGTGCGTGACGCGATTCCGGCGGGCTCGCTGATTCGCGTGCTCATGGACGAGAACCTGGTCGTCACCCTCGAGCCCATGCTCGACCCAGAGGGAAGCGAGCCGGGCTGAGTCAGCCGGTGCCAGCCTGAGCGGGCCGCCCGGACGGTGACCTCGGACCTACCTCGACGGCAACTCGGCGATGGTGGCGAAGAATCCGTCGATCTTGCGCACAACGTGGGTGAACGTGTCGAAGTCGACCGGCTTGGCAACGTAGACGTTCGCGTGCAGGTCGTAGCTTCGGATGATGTCCTCTTCGGCGTGCGATGTGCTCAGTACGACAACCGGGATGCGGCGCAGGTCGTCGTCGCGCTTGACCTCGCTGAGCACCTCATGCCCTGACATGCGCGGCAGATTCAGGTCGAGGAGGATCAGATCGGGCCGGGTGGCGCCGGCGTGCCCGCCCTCCTTGCGCAGGTAGGCGATCGCCTCGACGCCGTCGGTGACGACATTGAGCTGACTGGAGAGCTGCCCGGCCAGAAGTGCCTCCTGGGCGATCATCACATCGGCCGGATCGTCCTCTACGAGCAAGACGTCGAGGACCTGGCTGGGATCGTCACGGGACACCGGCGTCTCCTGTCGGCAGAGTGAAGCGGAATTTAGCACCCGGACGATGGTTTGTATCCAGCCAGATGTGTCCACCGTGGAACTCGACGATCTTCTTGCACATCGCGAGGCCGATACCGGTGCCGCCGTACTGATCACGCAGGTGCAGCCGCTGAAAGATCACGAAGATACGTTCGGCGTACTGCGGGTCGATGCCGATGCCGTTGTCGGATATGGCGAAAGTGGCGAATCCGTCGTCCTTCTCGGCGCTCAGCCTGATCTGTGGTTTCTGTTCTGAGCGGTATTTCAGGGCATTACCGATCAAGTTCCTGATCAGCGTCACCAGCAGCCGATGATCACCCCAGACGCTGGGCAGCGCTTCGACGTGCACGGGCTGTTCGGCGAGGTCGGCGACGTCCTCGAGTTCGGCGATTGCTTCCCCGACGACCGAATTCATGTCCACTGTCGTGAACTGCTCGGTGGTGCGGCCGACCCGCGAGAACTCGAGCAGGTCGTTTATGAGGGTCTGCATCCGGCGGGCACCGTCGACTGCGAAGTCGATGTACTGGTGGCCGCGCTCGTCGAGCCCGTCCGAGTACTGGCGTTCAAGAAGCTGGCAGAAGTTGGACACCTTGCGCAGCGGCTCCTGCAGATCGTGCGATGCGACATAGGCGAACTGCTCCAGGTCCGCGTTCGAGCGGGCCAGCTCGTCACCGCGCCGGATGAGGTCGGCTCGTGCCGCTTCCAGTTCGCGCACTTCGCTCACGACCCGCAACCGCATGGTCTCGACGTCGTCGCCGAGGGCCAGCAGCTCGGCCGGTCCGCTGGGCTCGATGCGGTGCGCGATGTCGCCCTGGGCCACGACCCGGGTCTCGGCCGACAGGTGGGCGATCGGTTCGGTCACCCAGCTGCGCAGCCCGCGCCACAGGAGCACGACGCTGATGGCGATGAGCGCGCCCGAGGCACACAGGGTCGCGATCAGCAGGGCGGTGGCGGTGGCCAGATGATCGCGCGAGTCTCGCCGGGCGTGGCCGACCTCGGCGAGCAGCGCGCCGTAGTTCTGACGGATCTGGTCGAAGCGTGCCTTGTCCACGGCGGCGTCCGCTGCGACCCGGGTCGACGGCGGGGATTGCGTCGCACCGGCGATGAGCTCTTCGGCCGTCGAGGTGCGCCAGATGTCCACGGACGCAATGAGGGTGTCGAGGGCCGCGTTGAGCTCGCCGTGGCGCGCGAAGTAGCCGCGCAGGGTGCGAACGTCGGCATCTTGCTGAGCCTGGCCGTCGCGGTAGGGCTTGAGGAACGACGGGTCGTGCGCGATGGCGTAGCCACGCACGCCCGTCTCCTGATCGGCCAGTGCCGCCAGCAGATCTCGGGTGGTCGCGGCCGCTGGATCCCACCGGTTCACCTGTTCGTCGCTGGTGCGGACGAGCCGGACGGTCGCGAGAATTCCGACCGCCGCGATGATGATCAGCAAGGCACCCAGCGCACCGAACACGCCCACGGTCCGGCGGCGCAGGGTGGGCGCGCGACGATGCACGTCCGGCGGCTGCGCGGTCGGTACAACCGCCGGCTCGTCGGGCGGTGAGCTCATGTCGTCTGGACGGGTCTGCAGGTTATCGCCACGGTCGCGAGGTCGTCGGTCACCGCTCGGCGGCTGGAGTCATCGAGCAGTTTGGCCAACCAGACCGAAAGCGGCGTGTGATCGGCCGAGTTCTGTTCGACGGCGCGGGTGAGTTCGTCGACGCCGATGCTCGACGGGTCCGTCTCCTGCATGAAGCTGTCGAGCAGTCCGTCGGTGTAGAGAAGCAGCGTCCACCCTTCGTGCAATGGATGGCGCGTCTCGGGCCAGGAGGCCGACCGGCTGATGCCGAGCGGTGGCCCGACGTCGAGGTCCAGCACGGCTGCGTGGCCGGCCTCGAGCAGCACGGGCGGCGGGTGGCCGGCGGTGCGCGCGGTCAGGCTCTGCAGATCAGTGTCGATGGTGATGTCGCATGCGGTGACGAAACAGTGCTCGTCGTGGCGCTCGGTTTCGAGCAGCCGCGACAGGGCCGGCAGAACCGCGTCGTCCGGGGTGCCGGCGAGTACGAGCGTCCGCCACGCCACGCGCAGGCGCACGCCGAGCGCGGCCTCGTCCGGCCCGTGGCCCATCACGTCGCCGATCATCGCGCGAAGGCGCCCGTCCGTCGTCTCGACGACGTCGTAGAAGTCGCCGCCCAGAATCGCATGGCCGCTTCCCGGCCGGTAATGGGCAACATGGCCGAATCGGGTGCCGAGGAACAGCGGATTGGGCAGCAAGCCGCGGCCCAGCCGCGAGTTCTCGGCTGCGTAGAGCCGGGCTTCGCGCAGTTGCAGCGCGGTGGACTCGGCCCGCTTACGTTCGATCGCGTAGCGAACGCATCGGGCCAGCAGCGTCGCGGTCAGTTCGTCCTTGATCAGGTAGTCCTGCGCGCCTTCGGCCAGTGCTTCCTCGCCCCGGTTGTCATGGCGCCCGGTCAGCACGATGACCGGTGTGCGGCTTGATCTGGTAACTACGGCTTTTAGCGCGGAAAGTCCCTCGGCATCGGGCAGGCCGAGATCGACGAGCACGCAATGCGGTCTGAGCGCCAGCAACTCCAAGCCCTCGCCGAGGCTACGAGCCCAGGTCAATTCGACCGGAAGGCGGGCTTCGCGCAGCGCGGCTTCGACCAGAAGGGCGTCGCCGTCGTCATCTTCGATGAGCAGGAGTCGCCCGAGACGGGGCGGGCTCGCCACCGGCTGGGCAGCCTGGTGGAGGGTTTCCATACGGCTACGACCCCTTCGTCCTGGCATGCAGGTCGTGCTCGGCACGGCTTCACGGCAGCACGACTTGAGCGGCCTGCTGCTTAGGCAGCCATACCCTACTGTCCCCGAGGCCAGCCGTGAGCTTCCATCCCTGTTCGGCTGACCTCCGGCACAGGCGCCTCGCCGTAAGGTGACCGTCATGGAACTCGTCGTTACCCGCAGCGTCGATGGCGCAGGGTTTCCTGTCATTCGCCTCGAGGGGGCCCTCGATCTGCTGACCCGTAACAGCGTGGTCAGCGCTGTCGAGGAGGCATTCGCCGACTCGCCCGGCAAGGCGGTCGTACTCGATATCGGTGCGGTGACATTCATCGACTCGACCGGCGTGGGTGCGTTGCTCGAGCTCGCGAGCGACGGCGACGACAACGCGCGCCGGTTGCTGCTGCGAAACCCGTCGCCGCGCGTCTCCCGGATCCTTGCACTCACTGGTCTGACCGACCGGTTCGCCGTCCAGGTGGATCCGCACCTCGAGCCGGCGTCCGCCCAGCCGAATCAGATAGGGGAAAGGTCGACTCCATGATCTTCATCGCTGCCAAGTTCGACATCCGCCCGGAAGACGCCGACAGCTGGCCCGAGATCACCCGGACCTTCACCGAGGCGACGCGCGCCGAGCCCGGATGTCTGTGGTTCGACTGGTCGCGCAGCCTCGACCGGCCGACCGAGTACGTCCTCGTCGAGGCCTTCCGCGACGGCGACGCGGGCGCGGCACACGTCCAGTCCGAGCATTTCAAGACGGCCCAGCGCGAACTGCCGTCGCATCTGGCGGCAACGCCGCGCATCGTCAACATGACGATCCCGCAGGACGATTGGTCCGAGCTCGGCGAGATGGCGGTCGACTCCAGCGCGCGTACCTGAGCCTGCTGCCGGCTGGCATGGCGGGCGGCGCCGGCGGCGCCGCAGGTGGGCAGTTGTGCCGCAGGTGGGCACTTACAAATGCCCACCGAGCGCACAAGTGCCCACCCACCGCGAGCCGGGCCGACTGCAATGCCTAGCGCGGCGGCCAGAGCTCGAACTCGGCGTAGGCCTGGCGCCATTCGGTCTGGTAGGCCAGACGAACCGGCTCCGGCAACATGCCCAGGATGTGCGCCGTGGTCTCGGCGCTGGCACCGTCGAGCATCCACGGCATGTACTGCGACATGCCGGGGCCGATCTGCTTGGTGTTGGCCATGCCGAACTGCTGCAACTGCTGCTCGGTCGCCGTCGAGTCGATCAGCGGCAGCGCGTCGTCCTCCTCGTGCTTGAGGTGCCCGCGCAGCCCGGTGGCCAGGTTGTCGACCACCTCGGCGAGCCGATCGCCGCCGTGGTCGCGGTCGGCCAATGCGGCGTCGACCTCGTTCAGCAGCGGGTCGATGGTGGCGTGCTCGGACTCCATCGCGTCGAGCAGTGCCAGGTCGTCCGGCCGGGCGGCCAGCGCCTGCCGCATCGCCGGCCACAATGCCTCGTCCTCGGCGGTGTGGTGCACGTGCAGGTAGGACTTGAAGATCTCCCACCCCGCGGCCGTCCGCAGAACCTGCTGCGGATCGTCGTCCGCGCGGGCCGTGATGCGGGCGATGCGCTCCAGTTCGCGCCGCAGCGCATCGTGCAGCGTGAACATCATCGTCATGTCGTTCTTGAAGGTCTTGTTGGTCATGGTCTTCCTTCGCTGTGTGGGCGGGTACTCGGCGCGATGCCGTTCACGACCAGGTCGCGCCGGCCGGCTCCTTGATCGTCGCGTTGAGGCGGTTGAAGAGGTTCGTGGTCGCGATCATGAGGACGACGGCCGCGAGCCCCTGCTCGTCGAAGTGTTTCGTGGCCTCGTCCCAGATGTCGTCCGGCACTGTGTCTTCCCGGTCGCTGAGCCGTGTGGCGGACTCGGTGAGCGCCAGGGCCGCCCGCTCGGCGTCGGTGAAGTACGGCGACTCGCGCCACGCCGCCACGGCCCAGAGTCGCTCGTCGGTCTCACCGGCCTTCTTGGCGGCGCGCGCGCCGGCGTCGACGCAGGCGCTGCAGCCGTTGATCTGGCTCGCCCGCAGATGCACGAGTTCCAGCGTTTCCTGCGGCACACCACCCTTGCTCATCGCCTTGTAAAGGCGCTGGATGCCTTCCATCGCATCCGGAAGAACCATCGCTGGGTTCTTCATCCGTGCTTGCATGACTGCTCTCCTTCAGAGTCTTCGACGATGTACCCAATGGATCAGGACGCCGAACGCCCGGTGGGCTTCGTTCGTCACTGCTATGACGGATGGCCGCGGGCGAAGGTGACAGCGGGTGTCGATCAGCCGCGGGTCCGGCGCGATCTATACGCCGACGATGCCTGCGTCGTGGGCGAGCAGCCCGGCCTGGGTGCGGTTCGCGCATTCCAGCTTGACCAGCATCCGCGACACGTAACCCTTGATCGTCGCCTCGGACAGGTACAGCCGCGCCGCGATCTGCGCGTTCGAAAGGCCCGCACCGAGACCGGCCAGCACCTCGACCTCGCGCTCGGTCAGCGATCCGGCGAGACTGCGCGCGCGGTCACGAGCCGACTGGTTGTCGGCGGACGCCGCGATCAGCCGGCGCGCGGCGGCCGGTGACAGCACGGTGTGCCCCTCGGCGGCGACCCGCACGAGCCCGATCAGGTCCTCGGGCGGAGTGGACTTGACCAGGAACCCGGACGCGCCGGCGCGCAGCGCCCGCAGTACGTACTGGTCGGCGTCAAAGGTCGTCAGCACGACTACGGCGGGCGGGTCGGCGAGCCGGTTGATGTGCTCGATCGCGGTGAGCCCGTCGACGCCGGGCATGCGCAGGTCCATGAGCACAACGTCCGGGCGCTCCCGCACGACCGCTTCGACGCCGGCCGCTCCGTCGTGTGCCGCCGCGATGACGTCGATGTCGTCGGCGGAGCCGAGAATCGTGCGCAGGTGCGCGCAGACCATCGGCTCGTCGTCGACGACAACCACCCGCACCAAGCGTCACACCGCCGTCGGTACGTAGGCGGGCAGCGTGGCCTCGACGCAGAATCCGCCGTCGGACGAGCGCCCGGCCCGCAACGTGCCGTGCACAACCTCGATGCGTTGACGCAGGCCGGCGATGCCCAGGCCCGAGCCGGTGCCGGCCAGCGCGCCCGCGGGCTCGCCGGTCGGCGGTGTGTTGCGGACCGTGAGCCACACCCGCGACTCGTCGTAGCTGACGCGCACGACGACCCGCGCGCCCGGCGCGTGCTTGCGCACGTTGGTCAGGGCCTCGCGCACGATGCGGTAGGCGGTGCGACCGACGACCGGCGACGCGAGCGCCGGATCGCCATCCTCGATCAGCTCGGCGGGTGTGCCGACGCCGGTCGATTCCGCGACGAGCGCGGCGAATCCCGGGGTCGAAGGCGTCTCGTCACCCCCCGGTGCGGCGCGCAGGATGCCGACCAGGTCGCGCAGTTCGTCCAGTGCCTGGCAGCCTGCCGCCCGCAGTTCCTCGGCGGCCTGCCGCGTCGACTCGTCGGTCGCCGTCATCCGCAGCGCGCCCGCCTGCAGCACCATCAGGCTCACCCGGTGCGTCACGACGTCGTGCATCTCAGCGGCCAGCCGGGCGCGTTCCTCGGTGCGCGCCCGCTCGGCGAGCAGGTGACGTTCCCGCTCGGCCCGTTCGGCGCGTTCGGTCAGCGCCTGCACCAGGCACATGCGCGCGCCGACGTACAACGCGATCAGCGGCCCGACTGTCACACGCAGCACGCCGAGCGTGATGACCGTGACCGACGGCTGCCACACGCGCGCGACGACGATGGTCAAGACGGCGATCGCGAGCAGCGCCGTGCGCCGGTTCGAACGATGGAAGGGCCCGTACGCTGCGAGGGCGGTCGCGTAGGGCGCCCACACGTTCCCGCTGTGCTGCGGGGTCAGGGCGTCCACCGGCGAGATCAGCAGCGTGATCACGAGAGTGAAGGCGGCGAGAATCGCCACGACCGCCAGGGGCGCGCGGCGGCGGCCGATCAGCGACAGGCACGCCACGGCCTGCACACCCAGCATCACCCAGGCGAGAACGCCAGGGTGGGACGGCCACCACGAGGCGCCGGCCAACGTCGCCCCGGTGTCGAGCAACGCGAAGAAGATCGCGATCGCAACGTCGATCGCGACCCGATGCCGGACGTGCCACGGCTGGTCGATCACGGGATAAACGGTAGGTCATGGCTGCACGCCGATTTGCTGCGTGCAAACCTTCGGCCGGGGCGCGAACCTACTAAAGTCGCATGCTCGTGCGGAGGATCCGCCCTTCGTCGTTCCAGGATCCGACCGCCTGCCCTGCCGCATGGCACCCGGGTCCGGCTGCAATTGCTGCATGCAGACGAAACCAGATCTTGCAGCCAAGGCGCCCGCCATCGGCCGCTACGAGGTGGACGCCGGCGGCGACGGCGTCGCGTTCCGGACCCGGCATATGTTCGGGCTCGCGGCGGTTCGCGGCACTTTCACGATCCGGACGGCGACGATCGACATCGCCGAGCCGTTCACCGATTCGAGCATCCACGCCGAGATCGAGACGGCCAGCTTCAGCACCGGTAATCCGGCACGAGACGGCAAGGTCAGGTCGGCGCGCTTCCTCGATGCCGACCGGTATCCGGTGATGACGTTCCGGTCGGAGTCCATCTACGAGTCGACCATCGTCGGCTCGCTGACCGTGCGCAATGTCACCCGCCCCGTCCGCCTGTCGATCGAGCATTTGGCTGTATCGGCGCGGACGTTTCGCGTCCGGGCCACGACTCGAATCGACCGGACCGAGTTAGGGATAACAGCAATGCGCGGACTGGCCGGCCGGTACCTCGCTGTAACGCTGGACATCCAGTGCACGCACGCCTGACGGCAGCGGCGCTGTAGTCAGGGCAGCCGGCCGTGGACCTGGGAAGCGCGCGACATCACAACCTCGACCCGCAGATCGCCGGACAGGATCACGAGGTCGGCGTCCTTGCCGGGGTGGATGCTTCCGGTGCGGTCGGCGATGCCCAGCAGGGCAGCAGGTGTCGTGGCCGCGGCGATCGCGGCGTCGACTATCGGGATGCCGACGCACTGGACGGCGTGCCGAACGGCGGCGTCCATGGTCAGCGTGCTGCCGGCCAGGGTGCCGTCAGCCAGGGTGACCTTGCCGTCGCGGGCGTACACCGGCACCGGGCCGAGGTGGAAGTCGCCGTTCGTCATGCCGGCTGCCGGAGTCGCATCGGTGACGAACGCGATCCGCTCCGGCCCGGCCGCCTGGATGGCGATCCGCGTCGCCTCGTCATGCACGTGCACGCCGTCGTTGATCAGCTCGCAGGTGACCGCCTCATTGGCCAGTGCCGCGCCGGCCGGGCCGGGGTCGCGATGGTGGAAGTGGCGCATCGCGTTGAACAGATGAGTCGCGAGCCGGGCACCCGAGGCGAAGGCATCCTTGGCCTGGTCGTAGTCGGCGTCGGTATGGCCGACGGCGGCGATCACACCGGCTGATACGACCTCGCGCAACAGATCCATGCCGCCCGGCAGTTCAGGAGCGAGCGTCACGACCCTGACGTTGCCGTCGCCCGCGTCGAGGAGCTGCCGCAACGCGGGAAGATTCGGCGCCAGCAGGTACTCCGAGTGGTGGGATCCGCGCTTGGCCGGATTCAGGAACGGGCCCTCCAGATGCACCCCGATGATCGACGGGCCTTCGTCCTCGCGGATGATCTGCGCGATCGTGCGCACCGACGCGACCATCCGGTCGAGTTGATCAGTGACCAGGCTCGCCAGGGTGCTGGTGGTGCCGTGCGTCTGGTGGAAGGCCACCGCGCGCAGGATCTCCGCCGGGTCATCGGTCGTGATCTGCGCGCCGCCGCCGCCGTGCATGTGCACGTCGATGAAGCCCGGCAGGACGTAGCGACCGGCCATATCGTGTACGACTGCGTCAATGCGCGGCGGATCACCGGCGCCGACGCCGACGATGCGCCTGCCGTCGACGGTCATCCAGCCCGGGTGCAATACCCGGCGGCCGGCAACGACCCGAGCGTTCGCGAGCACGATCACGCCTGCGATGGTCGCACCTTCGAGTCCGCGCCGGCTCGGGCTCAGCCAGGCGGTGCAACGGCGCGGGGAACGGCGCGTGCCGTCCGGGCTACTGCTTCCTGCGCAACAGCAGGGGAAGCGCGATGCCCGCGGCGATCAGGCCGAACACGAGCGCGGTGGCGACCGGGTTCCCTCCGGCGCCGGCGCCGATGGCGGCGCCGAGGAGGCCGGCCACCGCGGCGATGAGGAATACGAGCAGGGCGATGACGCCGCCAGGTAAGCGATGTCCGCGCTGACTGGGCGGTGGCCACGGAGCGGGTGCGGATCCGCCACCGACAGGCCACGGGGACACCGGGGCGATCGGTGGGTACCAGGCACCCGCCGGGCCGGTCATGAACGGCATCGGCTGCTGTTGCGGTGAGCCCGGTCCGCTCATCGGCGGGGGCGGCGGCATCGTGTAACCGCTCGGCGGTGCCATGGACGGGACTGACGGCGCTGTGCCCGCCGGCGCACCGGTTGCCATTCCGGCCGGGGCGGCCGTGTGCTCCCACCACCGCGCGGCGTCGGTGGTCGGCGCGCCGACCCCGGGGAAGGGTGTCGCGGGCGTTGAGGGCTGGCTCATGATCTGCGCGGGCGCGCTCGCGGTCAGCAGCGACTCGAGGGTGTCCTCGGCCCGCCACGCTGGATCGCAGGCCAGCTTGAGCCGATGGGCGGCGAAGCCGACCTCGGCGTCGACGATGCTGGACAGGAGTTGCCACGTTCTGGTGCGGAACGGCGGCGTGAAGTCCTCCGCGGAGAACAGGATGTTCTCCCCGTTGTGCAGCGTCGCCCAGGAGTCGGGCCGCTGCGCGAGCGCGAGGAGCGCGGTGTAGATCACGAGGCCGGGGAACGTGTCCATCCACCGGCCCCACTCGCGCCCGGTGCGCTGGTAGTTGGGATGGCCGGTCTCGGCCGGCGGCGGCGTTCCCTGGAACGCCGGGATCCAGGACCCGTCGATGTCCACCAGGCGCAGCGTGCTCGACATGTCGACGAGGACGTTGCCGTGTTGCAGGTCGCCGTGGGCGAACTCCGCGGCCTGGACCCGGGCGATGAATTTCCGCCACGCGTCGGCCAGATACGACAGGGCGCGGACGTTCGCCGTCTCGGCCAGATGGCCGACATAGGCATCGAGGGTGCGCCCGTCCACCCAGTTCATCTGGATCATCGGCCAGGTGGACCCGTTGACGTCGATCGCGTCGTCGATCCACTGCGCGTGGGCGACGCAGCCGTCTATGCCGCGGTCGGTGAAGTGCCGGCCGAGAGCGGTGTAGCGCTCGCGGCTGGACGCGTCCTCCCGGATGAAGAAGCGCAGCGCCGCGTCCTCACCGGCAACGCCGGCCTTGAACACGACTGCGGCGTTGCCTGATGCCGGCATCGGAATGCCGAACCTCGGGTGCAGCGCGAACACGGCGTTGTGCAACTCGGGCCGGCGGAACACGCGCTCGGGCTGCTGCACTGCGCGGACGTAGTCCTCTGCGTTGGGATAGGCCATCACTGACACACCCCCAGCAGGTCAGGCCCGAACTCGGTGATCGAAAGCCGCAGCAGGGTCACGTCGTCGTTCTTCATGTCGCCGGTCTGCCGGTGCTCGGCGACGAGGCGGCGGAACAGCACCGGGTGGTCGAGGCGGTCCAGCATGGGCCAGAGTCGCGCGGCGTCGAGTCGATCCGACCGGACCATCCACTCGGCGAACGCGTCGGTGGCGACGAAGAGCCGATCGCCGACGGCCAGCGCCCCGTCGGCGTGGGCGAGCCGTGCCCGCATCCGTTCCCGCTGCGAGGGCTGGGTGAACACGCCGTCCGGATTGAGGCCGAAGTCCTCCGGTGAGAGCGCCGGGAACTGCTTGAGCACTCGCGAACCACGCACGTGGAAGAGCACGGTGTCGCCGAGCGCTACGGCGGTCCAGCGCGGCCGCCTTCCGTCGAGGCCGGCGATCTCGCAGCCGAGCAGCGTCGCGAACGAGCCGTCTTCGCGGAACTTCCGCTCCTCGAAGATGCTGCCGAATTCGACGGGTGCGTTCTGCACCCACTGCTGCTGCATCAGCCCGAACCACTGGTCCATGCCGCCGTCGGTCAGCTCAGGAGCACCGTTGGCGCAGTCGATGCCGAGAAACGAGTCGACGAGCTGACCCACCCAGCGGATGGAGTCGTACGCCTCGGTCGCTCCGTCGACGACGATGCACCGCGCATTGCGCCCGGCCGCCGGATCACCCGGGTCGTGCCCCGCGCCGTCCTCCCACTCCTCGGCGGTTGAACCCGCCTTGGGGAGGTGGAAGACGACTGCCTGCACGTGGGACATGGCGATCAGTGGTCCCGGACATCGAAGCGGGTCCCGATCTCCAGGAACTTGACGAGCATCGCCAGGTCGGCGTTGAAGACGAAGCCACGCGCGCCCTCGGTCACGTCGATATGGGCCGACCGCGCGTTGTCGATCATCGGCTGCGGCATCGGGCTGCTGATCGAGAACAGGCCCGGGCCGGGGGAGGGCAGGTTGGCGTCGGTCGACGGGAACCAGACACCCGAGGCCGGGCTGGGCGAGAGGAAGATGTTGAACAGCAGCACCTGTCCGTCGCTGGTCTCGATGGTGGTGAGGCGCTTGGCCCACATCGAGATGTCGGCACCCTCGTACGGGCTGTCGGTCACCATTCCGTCGGTAATGTTGATCACGATGGGCGGCAGCGAGTTCGGGAAGGCGTTCGCCCACTCGTAGACGTGCGCACCGGCGGTGGCGACGGCCTGGCACATCGGCGTACGGAACCCGGCTTGGGGCTCGATCCATACGGGCACCTTCGACGAGCCGGGCATCGCGTCGATCGAGGGCTCTTCGCGGACCGCGATCGGGTTGTCGGCCAACTCGGGCAACGGCACGATGCCGCGCGCGGCGAGCGGACCGGGCAGCGCGGACTCGACGCCTTCCGTCCCGTTGCTCGGGCACAGGCCATATCCGTATGCGCCGATGTAGAAGTAGCAGCGCAGCGCACCGCCCTGCTCCTTCGTCGACTTCACGCACAGTTCGAGCAGGATCTTGTTGAGGGCGCGTGCGGCTCCCTGCGCAAGCGTGAGGCCCGAGCCTGCCCACGGGGCGCGCATCGAGTCCGACCGGTCGATCAAAAAGATGATGCAGCCCGGCGTGCTGCGCGAGAACGTCTGCTGATACATCGGATCTCCTTGCTATGTCGCGGGGTCTGATCGATTCGGCACCGCCGCGTGAGCCCACTCGCTCTTGCGGCGTGGCCGGATGACCGTCGTCGGCCAGGCCGACCCGGATTGCCAGGTCCACTGGTGGCTACAGCGCTTGCACGTGAACGCGAATCCCGCGTTCTGGTGCCGGACGTCCACCGCGAAGTCCCCGCATTGCGGGCACTGCACGACTCGTTTCACTGCGTCGGACGTGTCGTCGGAACGGCCGGGCGCGGCGTCCGGCCCGCGCTTCGCTGACGCCGAACGTGGTGCGTTCACCTCACCCGCGGCCGCGTCCCACCATCTGCTGTGCGGAACCGGGACGGCGACGCTCACCGGTTCCGGCTCGGGACCCGTCGGTGCCGGGGTGTCGCGGGGCCAAGGGTCCGCCGCGGGTGTGAGGCCCGAAGCCCCGTTCCGGTTGGCCTCGGCGTCGCGCGGAGGAGTCAGGCCACCCGGGGTCGCGGGCCGCCCGGCCCTGGCCGGCCAGGAGAACGGCTGGACCGGGATTCGGCCCGGCGCCGGTTCAACCGGTTGGTGGGTGCGTGGCAGAAGGCCGGCCGCGACGAAGACGCTCAGGGCGGTAACCAGCACGATGAGCCCGAAGACCACGAGTGGCTTGATGTCTCGGGTGATCGCTAGGACCGCAGCTGCCAGCAGTCCGCCGGCAAGGGCGCCCGCGGCCACCAGGAGTAGGGGAGCGGCGTCGCTGCTCGCGCGTCGGTTCATCGCTGCTCCAGGTCCAGCTCGACCGGATCGACCTTGCCCGCCGTGACATGGACGCTGCGGCAAAGCGTGCTGGCGTCGCCCTGGTTCCATCCCGCGCTGGTGATGACGAGTTTGGGCGGTGGAGTTATGCAGACCTTGGCTGTGTCCGCCCCGGACGATCCGCCGGTGGGAACACCTATCTTCTCGGCGGTTCCTTGAATCACCTTGACGCGAATTCCCGGGAACCATTCCAGATTGTCAGATGTTCTCAAGTTCTCCATTCTGATGTGAATGACTCGCGATGTTTGCGATGGAGTCGGGGCGATCGGCTTCTGCACGGTCTTCGTCGTGCCGACCCAGCTGCCGAGCACGAGGATCAGCGCGAACGACGCGATCAGCGTCAGGAATGGAGCAGCGACGACGTTTCTTCGTGCTGACATAGGTCTTCCACGTCCCCTCAGCTGCCCGACGCGGACGAGATTGCGACGAGCACGAAAAGGGCACCGACCACGATGCCGACGATTCCCCACGTCTTCGCCTTGCTGGACGCGTTCTGCGCGCCGCGCACGTCACCGGCGCCGTAGCGCTGGCCGACCTGGTAGGAGAAATACATCGCAATTCCGCCGAACAGGAAGGACAACAGGAAGGAAATGATGCTCATTGCCCAGTAATTCGGTGGAGCCGGCGGCATCGGCGCACCGCCCTGGGGTATTGGCGGACCGCCTTGCGGCGCCCAATTCGGCGGCATCGCGTACTGCGGCGCCGGCGGCCCGGCGTAGGGCGGCGCAGCGTACTGCGGCGCGTGAGGTTGCGGCGGCGCCGCCGCTGGAGCCGGTGCGTTGGGTCTCGGCGCTCCTTCGGCGCCGGAGGGATTCTGACTGCGCTCGAAGGTCTGGCCCCACAGTGCTGCGGCGTCGGGCGGGGGACGCCAGGACGAAGAGTCAGCCGGCCGCGCCTGCTCATGGGTGTTGCGCTGCTGCTGCAGATGCTCGAGTCGCTCCATGAACTGCTCGCGAGCCTCGGGTTCAGGCGCTCGCAGCGCGTTGGCGTGAGACTCTGCCGACGTGGTCGCCGGTCGCGGCCGTGGCGGCTGCGTGTCATCCCCCGCGCTGCTGCGCACCTTGGGATCGTGGGCGTACATCACGGCCTTGATCTCAACCTCGGTCCGTTTGGTCGTCCACGGCTTGCTGTTGAGATTGCGGAGCATTGACAGGATGTCGCTGCGTACGGACTCGTCCGTCTCGTCACCGATCGCGCGGCGCAGTTGATCGACGATGGCGAGTTGGTCGCTCTGCGTCAGATCCGCGCCACTGTCGATCTGGCGTCCGAGCACGAGCAGGTACTCGAACGGGATCTTCGGTGCCTGCGGAAGCGGGTCGGGGAGGGGGCCGACTCGCCGCGTCGCGTCGTCGATGGCGGCAAGCACGGTGAACCCGGACTGTGCGTTGTCCGGGTTGTAGCTGATGATCTGCAATTCGGCGATCGGGCTCGAACGGACGCTGGCCACCGGCCCGACCTGGACGGGCACCACGGGTCGGTCGAGTTTGAGGGCGTAGTCCAGTTCGAGCCGGCAGGGCTTGGACTGCAGGGACGCGTCCGAGAGCGCGAAGACGAACGCCGAGGTCGAGCGCACGTTGGCCAGGATCGAGTCCCACCACGCGTCGCCGCCGCCGAGTTCGTGGTCGAACCACACCTCTCGCCGAGCGGCGGTGAGGCCCTGGGCGAGCGCCTTGACTACTTCCTCGTCTTTACGGGAGTAGCTCAGAACTATGGCCATGTGTGTTCGCTCCCTGCTCCGTTCGGTGCGAACGGCGAGCGGCTCTGCGACGTCCACCTGAGTGGAGGCGCAGATGACCTCCAGTGATACGTCGCACACCGCGCGGACGTATCACCGCCGGTCTGCGGACATCCGTGCTCGGCTGAATGTCGGCTATAGCCGACAGGCGGCCGGCTGATACGAATCTGCGCCGTGCACGCGGAACTCCGATAGTCGTGCAAAGTCAGCAAGCGATGATTTCTCGGGGCGCATTTGTCGAAAGAGGCGCGACGTTGCGGCTGCATTTCGAAACGCCGCACGACAAAAAGGCCTCGCATCTGGTCATTCGGCAAAGCATTTGCCTGCCTTGCGACCTCTACGAGCACCACGTTGAGCCCCGCGATCGACATTTGCTGGCCCCGCTTGCACATGCTCTGACACTGCGCGTGACGAATACTGTCCACCTGGTCGGAGGTAATAGGCAAGAGAAATGGCGACCACGGCGTCGTATCGCCCGGGTCGCGCCGATTTTGCCCTGATCCTCGCAGTGCAAGTTGTCAGCGTCCGCGCGCCTGGGCCTACTTGTGTCTCGGGTAAATGATCATTTCCCGCGTGAAACTTGTGCGGTGAAGTCGGGCCGGGCATCGTAGACATCGCCTTGTCCGAAAGCTGCGTAGCGCGCCTCGGATCGTCGGCGGTCCGAGCCGGAATGCACGGGCACTGCGACCAGTTTGCGGTGGTTCTGACTCGCTGAATCGCCGGGGGCAAGAGTGCGGGAGGTCCGGTGGCGCATATAACGTTCATTCACGGGATCGCGAACAAGCCCGATCCGGCGACGCTGCTGGAGCAGTGGCGCATCAGCCTGCTCGACAACGACGGCATAGATCTGGATGCCCGCGGCATCACCTCGTCGATGGTCTACTGGGCTGACGTTCTCTACCCGCACCCGACGCCCGCTGCCGCAGCGCACGAGTCGAACGCCGTCGAGCTCGAACAGGGAATCGACGACGAGGCGGCCGATCTGGACTGGTTGCTCGCTGCGCCACCGGATCAGCAGGCGTTCGTCGAGCGGTTGGCCCGTGATGTGGGCATGATCGGCGTCGGGCCGGATGCGGATGCGGGGACCAACGCGATCGACCCGGACTCACCGCTCGAGGCAGTGCCGCTGCCCGGCCCGCTGAAGCGACGGCTGATGGGGGTGTTCCTGCGCGACGTCCACCATTACCTGTTCAATACGCGCTTCTGCCCGCGCCCGGGTGAGACCTTCCAGGTGCGAGACGAGGTGCGAGCGCGCACCGTAAAAGCCTTACACGAAGGGGCAAAGAGCCCGCGGCCGCACATCGTCCTTTGCCACAGCCTGGGCACGGTGATCGGCTACGACACTCTGACCGATGCCACCGAGATCCCGCCGATCGACGCGCTGATCACGGTGGGGAGCCCACTCGGCCTGTCCGAGGTGCAGGCCGGGTTGACGCCGCCGTGGACGGCCAAACAGGGTTGGCCGACGGCGCGGCTCGGCGATCGCTACTGGGCCAATCTGTACGACCGGCTCGATCCCGTCTGCGGATTGGACCCGCGCATCGCGGGCGATTACCGGTGGCGTGGGGCAGAGCGGATCAGCGATATCGAGGTATCCAATGGTGGCAAGTGGCGACACAGCATTGCGAAATACCTGAGCCAGCCGGCGCTCCGGCATGCTGTGCAGATGGCACTGTCATGAACGAGCCCGTTTCGGTCAACTGGGAGCAGACATTCGCGGGAGCGGCCCGCGATTTCGACTGGCAGTTCGTCACCTCCATTGCGCAGCGTTATGTCGAGTACCTGCGCAGTGCAACCGCGATCGAAAAAGGGCGGCAGGCCCGGTCGATTCTCGGGCTGCTCCGGGAGAACCGCAGGTACCCCGAACTGCTCCTCATCGCCGACGCGCTGCTGGCTCAGGGCATGGGCGACGCGTTTGTGCGACGGCAGTTCGCGCAGGCGCTGGTCGACCGGCACACCCCGGCCGCTGCCGCGCTCGTATTTCGTTCCCTCATGGAAGATCACGACATCAGTGCGGACGAGCACGCCGAAGCCCAAGGTGGTCTGGGCCGGTGCGAGAAGCAGCTATATGTCATGAGCAGGGATGCCGGGCTGCGGTCGCGGCATCTGCAGCTGTCACTCAGGGCCTACAAGGAGGCGTACGCGCAGGATTCCTCGCGGGTGTGGCAGGGCATCAATGTCGTCGCGCTCCTGTCGGCTGCGGCTCGGGAGCGGATCGGCCTGGCCGACCACATCGATCCGGACGGTGACGCGCGCCGAATCGCGCAGAGAATCCTGCGGGCCATCGACGCCGATCTCGACCCGGACACGTGGGCCAAGGCGACGGCAATCGAGGCAAGCCTTGCGCTCGGCGACAACCAGGATGCATTGGAACGGGCCGTCAGCTTCGTCAACGACCGCGACGCCGATTCCTTCAAGATCGCGTCGGTGTTGCGGCAACTGATCGAGGTCTGGCAGCTGCGGACGGACATGGTGCCGGGCGACACGCTGTTGCCGTTGCTGCGCTCGGCCTTGCTCGAGCAGGACGGCGGCACCGTCGTCGTGCCGCGCGAGGACGTGCGGCGCCGCCCGCCCAGCGACCAGGCCGATGAGCACCTCGAGCGCGTATTCGGGCACGAACGATTCAAGACGCTCACCTGGTACCGCAACGGCCTGAGCCGCTGCCGGGCGGTCGGGCAGGTCGAGAATGTCAACGAGGACGGTTTCGGCAGTGGCTACGTGGTCGAGGGCAAGAGCTTGCATCCGGACCTGCCGGACCGGGTCTTCATGACGAACAGCCACGTCGTGCCCGAAGGGCTGCCGCCCGGCGAGGCTCTCGTCTTCTTTCGAGGGCTGGACGCCGACGTCGCAGCAAAGGGAATCAGGGTCACCGGACTGTGGTGGCGCGATCCGTCGACCAGCCCGGGCCTCGACACCGCGATCATCGAACTGGAAAGTCTTCCTGACGGCATAGATCCACTTCCGCTGGCGGCCGAACTGCCTCGCCTCGACGGAGCAACTCCGCAACGGGCCTACGTGATCGGCCATCCGCGTGGCCTCAGCCAGCCCCAATTCAGCTTGCAGGACAACCTGCTGCTGGATTACGACAGCACCCACGTCCACTATCGATCGCCGACGGAACCGGGAAGTTCCGGCAGCCCGGTATTCGACAACAACTGGGCGCTCATCGCTTTGCACCATGCAGGCGCAGTCGACACGCCCCGGTTGAATCAGCACGGTGGCAGCTATGCGGCCAACGAGGGCATTCGCCTTTCGGCGATCATCGATGCGTTGCGAGCCCGGCCGCCGCATCTGGAGCGTTCCTGCTGATGGACGCCCCTGACCACGTCATCCTTGCGGGCAAGAAGATTTCCGTTATCTGGCTGGCCGACGGCGTATTGGGCGAGGAGCTGCGGGGCCGGTTGACGGCCGGCGGCATCACCTCACCGGCGCCGGCCGTGGCTGTGGTGGGCGGGGCCGGTGGACTCGCGCCCGCCGACGCCATCACGTGCGAAAGTGCCTTTGCGCAGGCGCTGTTGCCTGCGGTCATCGACGCCGGCGCGACGATCGTCGACGGTGGCACCGACGCCGGAATCATGCGCCTGCTCGGCCGCGTGCGGCGAGAAGCCGGAGCCGGCGTACAGCAGATCGGCGTGGTTGCCGGCGGCACCGTCGCCTGGCCCGGCCAGTCGCCCGCCGACGGCACCGCGCAACTCGAACGCAACCACACTCATTTCGTCGTCGTGCCCGGGGTGGCGTGGGGCGACGAGGTGCCTTGGCTGCACGCAGTGACTGCCGCGATTGCCGGGGAACTTCCCAGGATCACGGTTCTGGCCAACGGTGGCGAGATCGCTTACTGGGACGTAGCGGCCGCGGTGGCAACCCGGCACCGGGTCTTCGTGCTCTCCGGAACCGGACGAGCCGCCGACGAGATTGCCCGTGCTGCGGCGACGGATTCGGGTTCGCCCATGGCGCTGACGATTGCCCGGTCGCCGTTGGTCACCGTCTTGCCGGATGAGGTTGACGCAATCGTCGACGCCATCGGATCAGCTCTGCGCGGCTGAGAAGGCCCATACGATCAGGCGAGCGGTCTGAGTCCTCCGCTCAGTACTCGTCGTGACGGCGTACCCAGAACTGGGTGTAGTCCTGCCCCGACTCGTCGCGCCCCTTGGGTACCAGGTCGAGGAAGTTGTACGCGCCGTTGAGCATGTCGATGCCCCGCGCGTACGCCGAGTAGGTGTGAAACACCGACCCCTGCCACCGGAGTGGACGAGGGACCATCAGCACGGCTGGACCCACATCGGCGGACAACTCGAAGCCTGGCTGGCTGGCGAGGCATGAACCGTCGCCGGATGCGCCCCGATCATGACCCTGCCCTGGTACGACAGCCGTAGATCGTCACAGTTCGCCACCGTGCCAGGAGTCGGCGCTATCTCAAGACCCGGGGTGTGGCTGCGCGACCGTCCCCGGGCCGGCAACTGAAATCGGTTCGTTTACGCGGCGGTGCTGTCGGGTCGGGGCGAGTACACGTCGTCCGCCGTGTCGATCATCGACGTGGTGAACGCGCGTTCGCGGCGGGAGTCACGGGTGAACGCGATGGCCCACGTCATCAGCGCGCCGATCCGGTTGCGGTAGCCGGTGAGAAACGCGATGTGGATGAACAGCCACGACAGCCAGCCGAGAAATCCGTCGAAGTGCAGCCTGCGCGTGGAGATCACCGCATGGCCGCGTGAGATGTACGCGGCGGACCCGAGGTCGCGGTAGTGGAACGGCCCTTTGGCACCGTGCCCGGTCAGCTCGTGCCGGATGCGGCGGCCGGCGTAAAGACCGCCCTGCATGGCCACCTCCGCGACGCCGGGCAGGTCGCCATGGCTCATCAGGTCGCCGATCACCGATATCTCCGGGTGGTCGGGGATCGTCAGGTTCGCGGTTACCTCGATCCGGCCCTGCTTGTCCTGCTTGGCCCCGGTCGCATGGGCGATCTTGTCGGCGAGGGGCGGTGCCTCGACCCCTGCCGTCCAGAGCACGGTGCCGGCGTCGTAGCGCGTCTCGTCTCCGGCGGCGTTGCGCACGAGCAGGCCGAACCGGTCGACATCGGTGACCCGCGAGTGCATGTGCAATTCGACGCCGTGAGATTGCAGCACGCCGGCCGTCTTCTTCGACAGCTTCGTCCCGAACGACGCGAGCGGCTCGGCTCCACCGTCGAAGAGCAGCACCCGCGCGTGATCCGGGTCGAGATGGCCGAACTCGGCCCGCAGCGTCTTGCTCGCCAGCTCGCGCAGCTGACCGGCCAGCTCGACGCCGGTCGGTCCGGCGCCGACCAGCGCAAATGTCAGCCAGCGTTGCCGTTCGGCCGGATCGGTCGCGGTCGCCGCCATCTCGAACGCGCCGAACACCTTGCGCCGGATGGTGAGCGCATCGGACAACGTCTTCATGCCGGGCGCCCATTCGGCGTATTCGTCGTGCCCGAAGTAGGACTGCTGCATGCCGGCCGCGACGATGAGCTCGTCGTAGGGCAGGGTGAGGGTTGTGCCGCCGGGGCGCCGCGCGACAACATGGCGCAGCTGCGCGTCTATGTCGACGGCCTCGGCGAGTTCGACGTTCACGTTGCGGTGCCGGCGCAGGACGTGCCGAAGTGGGTCGGCGATCTGGCCCTCGGACAGGATGCCGGTTGCGCATTGGTAGAGAAGCGGCTGGAACAGGTGGTGCCCGGCCCGGTCGAGCAGCGTCACCTGCACCGGTGCTCGGCGCAGGGCACGAGCGGCGAACAGGCCGCCGAAGCCGCCGCCGATGACGACCACACGGTGCTCGTGAGCACCACCGTCGCGTTCGGGCATGTCTCAGCCGGCCGGGTCGTGCCAGGTGTCGCCGTCGGGCAGCAACGAGTCCGCCTCCTTGGGCCCCCAACTGCCTTGCGCGTACTCGTGGACGGGGACGGCGTCGCCGAGGATCGGGTCGACCACCCGCCAGGCCGCCTCGACCGCGTCCTGCCGGGCGAACGGCACCCGGTTGCCCGCCAGCGCCGCGCCGATCAGCCGGTCGTACGGACGCATGTCGTCGCCGGGCTGTTGGGCGAACAAGAGGTCCTCGGTCTCGCGGGTCCAGGCGGCCCCCGGCTTCTTCCCGGCGAGGGTGAGCCCGATCGCGGCCTCCGGCCAGATGCGGAACCGGATCGTGACGCCGAACTTGGCCTGGGGCTGACCGAAAATCTCGAACGGTGAGGGGCGGAACTTCAGCGTCACCTCGGTCGCCGTGACCGGCATCGTCTTCGCGGCCCGGATGAGGATCGGAACACCGGACCAGCGCCAGGTCGCGAGCTGGAGCCGTACCGCAACGTATGTTTCCACCGTCGACTTCGGGTCGACGCCCTTGACGTCGTGATAACCCTGGTACTGGCCGCGGACGACGTCATCTGGCGTCAGCGGGCGCAGCGACCGGATGACTCGCGATTTCGAGTCGAGCCACGAATCGAACCCGGAGCCGTCCGGCGGATCCGCCAGCACCGTGGCGAGCACCTGCAGCATGTGGTTCTGCACGACGTCACGTATCGCGCCGGTCTTGTCGTAGAACCGTCCGCGGTCGGACACGTCGAACGCCTCCGCCATCGTGATCTGGACGCTCTCGACGTGCGTCCGGTTCAACAGCGGCTCGAAGATCGAGTTGGCGAATCGCGCGAACAAGACGTTGTCGAGCGGGTCGAGCCCGAGCCAGTGGTCGACTCGGTAGATGTCGTCCTCGGCGAAGTACTTGTGCATTGTCGCGTTCAGGTCCTGCGCGCTGGTGAGGTCCGTGCCGAAGGGTTTCTCGACCATGACCCGCGCGTTCTTCGCCAGGCCGACGCCATCGATGCCCTGGGCGATCCGGCCGAACAGGAACGGCGGAACCTCCAGGTAGAACAGCAGCCGCGCGTTGTCGGGAACCTCCCGCGACATCGCCGCGTACGTGGCTGGGTCGTCGAGGTCGCCGTCGACGTAGCGCAGCAGGCCGAGCATCTTCGCGGCCGCCGGCGTCTTCGGGTCCATCTTGTTCAGACGAAGCGACGCGGCCGCATAGTCGCGGAACTGGTCGAGTTTCCAACCGCTCTTGGCCACGCCGACGATCGGGACGTCGAGCACGCCGCGATCGACCAGCCCGACGAGCGCCGGGAACGTCTCCAACTTGGCCAGGTCCCCGGTCGCGCCGAAGATGACCAGGGCATCTACGGGATCAGTTGCCATGCGTTTCGCCTGCCTGTTCTCGAGGTCTGAAGCGGACCGTGCACACCCGCGTCAGGCGAGGCGCGCGGCGATGTGGTCGCCAACCCGTAGCGCGTTGGCGATAGCTGTCAAGGACGGGTTCACTGCGCCGATGCTCGGGAAGAAGCTCGTGTCGACCACGTAGAGGTTGTCGTGGTCGTGCGCCTTGCAGTTGACGTCCAGGGCGGAACTGGTCGGGTCGGTGCCGAAGCGAACGGTTCCGGCCTGGTGGGCGGTGGCGCCGATGGGCATTCCCTTGTGCAGGTAGATGCTGTGGTCGATCAGCCGGTGCTTGTGCATGCCCAGCTCGCCGAGCATGCCCTCCAGCTTGTGCATGAGTCGTTTGACGCCTTCGACGTTGTTGTTCTGGTCCAGCGTCAGCTTGATCCGGCCGTCGTGTTCGAGGGTGACCCGGTTCTCGAACACCGGCAGGTCCTCGCCGCACAGCCAGAAGTCCACTGCGTGATGGGCGAGTACCTCGAAGGGCATGCCCGGCGAGACCTTCCCGGCCCACCGCGGCGCGTTTGCCCGGATCTGCTCGGTGTCGGACTTGCCGAGCATCTGGATGCCGCCGAGTGGATAGTCCCAGTCGTCGGCGCCGAGGTACCAGTCGTTGATCGCGAGAGTCTTCTGGAACTTCGTCGGATTCGGTTCCTTCGACACCCCCATCAGCGCCAGATTGTTGTGCCGCATGTAGTAGCGGCCGACGACGTCGGAGCTGTTCGCCAGCCCGTTCGGGAACGCGTTGCTGCGGGAGCGCAGCAACAAGGCCGCACTGTTCACCGCTCCGCACGACACGACGACGACGTCCGCGCTGAGTCTGACCGTCGAGCCGTCGCCCATCTGGGCCACCACGGCACGGATCGTTCGGCCCGAGTCGTCGGTCTCCAGGTGATCGACATATGCGCCGGTCATCAACGTGACATTGTCATAGGCAAGGGCGGGATCGACACAGATGACCTGGGCGTCGGACTTGGCCTGGACCAGGCACGGGAATCCGTCGACCCGGTCGCATCGAATGCACGGGCTGGTGCGCGTTGCGCCTCCGGCCTCGTCCTGATCGAGATGCACCCCGATCGGTAGGTGGAACGGGTGTAGGCCCTGCTTTTCCAGGTCGTCGTTCAGTTGCTGAATGCGCGGTTCGTGTTGCACGGGCGGGAAGGGGTACTGAGCGCTGACCGGCCCCTCGGTCGGGTCCTCCCCGTGTTCGCCGTGCACCAGATACAGGTGCTCGGCCTGCGTGTAGTACGGCTCGAGGTCCTGGTAGTCGATCGGCCAGGCCGGGGAGATGCCCGCGCTGTGGTCGATGATGCCGAAGTCCTGCGGCCGTAGCCGAAACAGCGCCGCGCCGTAGAACTTCGTGTTCCCGCCGACGTAGTAGTTGACCTCCGGCGGGAACTCGTCAAGGTGCTCGTCGAGCCAGAACTCCGGTGCCCGGTACTTGCCCGAGACGAACACCGCGCTGGAGTCCCAGTTGTCGCGCTCGCGTGGCAGGTATTCGCCCCGTTCGAGCAGGAGGATCCGCTTGCCGGTGGGGGCCAGCCGATGCGTCAGCGTCCCACCGCCGGCGCCGGATCCGATGACGATGACGTCATAGTGTTGGTCCTCGGCCACAGGAGCTCCTCCCGATGTGGCGGAGCACGTTCTCGTGCGACGCGCTGCTGAACGCAGTCCACTGTGCTGACCGGCTCCGGCGTGCGCCTCACCCCGCCCGGATGAGGTAGCGCACGTCGCGCGCGTCAACCATCCGTTCCGGGTGAGTACTCCGATCGCCAAGTCGAGGCAGCCTTTGCTGAGCTCGTCTGTATTGATCTCGCGGACTCGGAGGGAGCGTCAGGTGAGCCAGCTCGACCTCGCGCGTATCCAGTTCGCAATGACCTCGATTTATCACTTTCTTTTCGTGCCGGTAACGATCGGTTTGGCATTTCTCACCGCGATCCTGCAAACCGCGTGGCACCGCAGCGGCCGCGCGGACTATCTGCGGTTGACCCGTTTCTTCGGCGTCCTGCTACTGATCAACGTCGCTGTGGCAGTGGTGACCGGACTGGTGCAGGAGTTCCAGTTCGGCATGGACTGGTCGGCCTATTCCCGAACTGTCGGCGATGTGTTCGGCGCGCCGCTCGCCATGGAAGGGCTCGCCGCCTTCTTCCTCGAGTCGACGTTTCTCGGCGTGTGGCTGTTCGGCTGGGACAAGTTGCGCCCGCGCGTTCATCTGGCCGCCATCTGGATGGTGGCGATCGGCGCGGCTCTCTCGGCGGCGTTCATCATGGCGGCGAATTCGTGGATGCAGCACCCGGTGGGTTACCAGATCAACCCGTCGACCGGGCGCCCGCAGCTGAACAGCATCGGTGCGGTGCTGACCAACCCGATCTTCATCCGCGGCTACCTGCATGTCCTGCTCGCCTCGGCCGTGACAGCGTCGGTGGTGATGCTCGCCGTCTCCGCGTGGCAGTTGCGGCGTGGCAAGCAACCTGACGTCTTCCTGCCGGCGGCTCGCCTGGCCCTCGTCGTGCTGGCGCCGGCGATCATTCTGGCGATGCTCGTCGGAAGCGAATTGGGAGTTACTCAGGACAAGTACCAGCCGATGAAGATCGCCGCGTCGGAGGCGCAGTGGGACACCTGCCAGCCTTGCTCCTTCTCGCTGTTCCAGATCGGCGGCGGCAATGGCGACCACACGCCGACGAAGATCATCCAGATACCGCATCTGCTTTCACTGCTCGCGACCAACTCGTGGAACGGGCAGGTCCTGGGCCTGAACACGGTGCAGAGCCAGTACGAGCAGCAGTACGGCGCCGGTAACTACGTGCCCAACGTCTTCATCCAGTACTGGTCGATGCGCGTCATGGCCTACACCGCCGGCCTGATCTTCCTGCTGTCGATGTGGGGGTTGTGGCTCCTGCGGCGCAAACGGCTCGCCACGTCGCACTGGTTCCTCCGGGTGGCCGTGTGGGCGGCGGTCCTGCCGTTCGTGATGAACACCGCGGGTTGGCTGCTTACGGAGAACGGGCGCCAGCCCTGGATCGTCCAAGGCATTCAGCTCACCAAGAACGGTGTGTCTCCTTCGATCAATACGACCACAGTGGCCATCAGCCTGATCGTCTTCCTCGTTCTCTATGGCGCGCTGGCCGTGATCGATTTCGTTCTCATGCGCCGTTACGCACGCAAGGAACTCGCCGAACCGTCGGCCGACGACGCGGCGACCCCCGCTCTGAACATGAGTTATTGAGGTTGCGATGGCGTTGCAGTCGTTCTGGTTCGGGCTCATTGCGGTGTTGTGGGTCGGCTTCTTCGTGCTGGAGGGCTTCGACCTGGGCGTCGGCGCGCTGCACGCGGTGATCGGCCGCACCGAGGCGGAACGGCGCGCCGCGATCAACACGATCGGGCCGTTCTGGGACGGAAACGAGGTGTGGCTGATCGTGGCCGCTGCCGGGATGTTCGCGGCGTTTCCCGGCTGGTACGCCACGATGTTCTCCGGCTTCTACCTGCTGCTCGTGATCGTGTTGGCCGGACTCATCGCCCGGGGCGTGTCATTCGAATTCCGTGGAAAGCTCGACCACGCGAGGTGGCGGCGTACCTGGGACGTCGCGATGAGTGCCGGCAGTGTGATCGTGGCCGTCGGGCTGGGTATCGCGTTGGCGAACCTGCTGCACGGCGTGCCTATCGGCCAGGATCAGGAGTTCACCGGCTCGGTGTGGGATCTGCTGCATCCGTACTCGTTGTTCGCCGGGCTGACGGTGCTGCTGCTCTGCCTCGTGCACGGCTCGACGTACCTGGCGCTGACGACGCGGGGCGAGATGCGCAAGCGGGCGCGACGGTCGGCGGCCTGGCTCGCGCCACCGGCGGGGCTGGCCGTGCTCGGCTTCGTGATCTGGACGCATGCTTCGCAGCACAAAGGCGTGCTGGTCAACCCGATCGAAGCCTGCGCCGTACTGGCGGTGTTCGCCGCGGCGTGGCTGGCGGCCGAAGGCCGCGAGGGCTGGGCGTTCGCCGCCACGACGGCCGCGCTCGCCAGCATGATCGGTTCGATGTTCATTGCGCTCTATCCCCGGGTGATGGTGTCGAGCACCAACAGCGCCTACTCGCTCACCGTGGCGAACACGGCGTCCGGCGCGTACGCGCTGAAGGTCATGACGGTGGTTGCCGTTGTCCTACTGCCGTTCGTGCTGGCCTACCAGGGCTGGAGCTACCACGTCTTCCACCGGCGGGTGACGGCCCGGAAGTTCGCGTCACCGGCCGACGCGGAAACGAAGACTGTGCCGCAGCAGCCGTGAGAACTCTCGACCCACGGCTGCTCCGGTACGCGTCGGCCGCCAGGCGGTACCTGGCGATATCAACGGCGATCGCGGTGTTCTCCGCAGCGCTGCTGATCGTGCAAGCCTTCGCCATCAGCGAGTTGGTCGTGCGGCCCTTCCAGCAACATGCGGGACTTGCCGAGGTCCGCGGGCCGCTGATCGTCTTGGGGCTGGTCGTCGTGCTCCGCGCCGGCCTGGCCTGGGGCGGGCAGGTGGCGGCCCATCGCGCCTCGGCCGGCGTGAAGTCGCAACTGCGACGCGGCATGCTCAAACACGCCGTTCGGCTCGGACCGTCCTGGCTGGCTCACCAGCAGGCGGGCGATCTCGCCACATCGGCCACGTACGGCATCGACGCGATGGACGGCTACTTCGCGCAGTACCTGCCGGCGCTCGCCACCGCCGCCGTCGTGCCCGCGGCCGTCATCGCGGTCGTACTCAGCCAGGACGTCATAGCGGGACTGATCATCCTCGCCACCCTGCCGCTCATCCCGTTCTTCGCCGCCCTGATCGGGCGTGGCACCGAACATGCGGCGCGCCGCCAATGGCGCACACTCGCCGTACTGGGCGGGCACTTCCTCGACGTCGTGCAGGGCCTGCCCACCCTGCTGCTGTTCGGCCGGGCCGACGCGCAGGCCGAGGCGATTCGACGGCGCGCCGATGAACACCGAAGGGCAACCATGCGGACCCTTCGCCTGACCTTCCTGTCCTCGGCCGCCCTGGAGTTCGTCGCCACCATCTCGGTGGCGATTGTGGCCGTGTCGGTCGGGTTGCGGCTGCTCGGTGGATCGCTCGACCTGCGCACCGGCCTCGTGGTGCTCGTACTCGCGCCCGAGGCGTACTGGCCGATACGGCAGGTCGGGGCGCACTTTCACGCCAGCGCCGAGGGCGTTGCGGCCGCCGGGTCGATCTTCGCGGTGCTGGAGACGCCCGCCGCCCGTACGGCGGGCGGTGTCGCGGTGGATCTGGCCCGAACGACGGTGCGCATCGAGGGCGTCAGCGTCCACTACGACGACGACCGGCCGGCGGTCGCGATTGCCGACCTGGTCGTGCGCCCGGGCGACTACGTAGGCGTCGCCGGGCCGAGCGGCTGTGGTAAGACCACACTGCTCTGGCTGTTGCTCGGCTTCGTGGCGCCGAGCGCGGGACGCATCGTCCTTGACGGGCCGTTCGGCCAGGTCGATCTCGCGGACGTCGATGTGGACCTCTGGCGATCCCAACTCGCGTGGGTACCGCAAGAACCCTGGCTGGCCCCGGTGAGCATCGCCGACAACATCCTCCTGGCTCGGCCGGACGCAGATGCGGCCGCGGTCGCCCGCGCGCTGCACCTCGCGCACGCCGGCGAATTCGTGAACGACCTCCCGGACGGCAGCGCCACGGTTCTCGGCGAGAACGGCGTCGGCCTGTCGGCCGGGCAACGTCAACGCATCGCACTTGCCCGTGCGTTCCTGCGGGACGCCCCCCTGGTCCTGCTCGACGAGCCCACGGCGCATCTCGACCCGATCAGCGAAGCGGCCGTGGCCGACGCGGTACGGCAACTGGCCCGCAACCGCACCGTGATCGCAGTTGCGCACCGGCCGGCGCTGCTCGCCGACAGCGATCGCATCGTCTTCATCGGCGAGCGCTCCGGAAGGGCAGCGGTGTGACCGCCGGGACCGACCGGTCACTCGCCCGGCTCGTGGTCGGCAGCCGATGCGTCTCGGGTCGGCTCACCCTCGGCATCCTCGCCGGCGCCGCCGCATCCGGCGCCGGCGTCGGCCTCATGACCACGGCAAGCTGGCTCATCTCGCGCGCGTCGCAGATGCCGCCGGTTCTCACCCTCGGGGTCGCGGTGGCCGCGGTGCGAGCGTTCGGCATCGCCCGTCCGGTGCTGCGTTATCTCGGCCGGCTCGTGTCGCACGACGCCGTGCTTCGCCAGGTTGCGGACTTTCGTGCGAGCGTCTACGAGCGGCTCGTTCCGCTCGCTCCGGCCCGCCTGGGCCGGCGCCACCGCGGCGATGTCCTGGCCGGCCTCGTCCACGATGTCGACGCGGTCGGGGATTTCAGCCTGCGGGTGGTCGAACCCGCAGCCGTGGCGGCGCTGGTGTCGGCCGGTTGCGTCGGGCTCGCTGCCGCGTTTCTGCCGTCCACGGCGGCGGTGCTCGGCGTCGGGTTGCTGGTCGCCGGCGTGGTCGCGCCATTGACGAGTGCCGCTGCGGCCCGCCGGGCCACCGCGGGCCTCGCACCGCTGCGCGCGAAACTGTCGGCTGCCGTGGTGGATCTGCTGACCGGGGCGCCCGACCTGATCGCGTGCGGTGCCACCGAGCGAATGCTCGCCCAGATCGACGATCGCGATGCTGAGCTGACCCGCATGGCTCGGCGGGCGGCATGGGCTACCGGGCTGGGCTCCGGCATTGCCGTGCTCGCTGCCGGAGCGTCGGTCTGGGGGTCGGCTGCGCTCGCGACTCCGGCGGTGCATCGCGGGCAGCTGCCGGGCGTTGCGCTGGCCGTCGTCGTGCTGTTGCCGCTCGCTGCCTTCGAAGCGCTCGTTCCGCTGCCGCAGGCTGCCGTGCTGGTGACCCGCGTTCGCAGCGGCGCGCGGCGGCTGTTCGGCTTGCTCGACGAACAGCCCGCGGTGCGAGCTACGTCCGCACCCGTGCCGCTTCCTGCGGGTCCCTATCCGGTCGAACTGCGTAACGTCGCGGCCCGGTGGACGGACGATTCACCGAACGTGCTCGACGACCTCGACCTGACTCTCTCGCCCGGCGAGCACGTAGCGATAACCGGAGCGTCCGGTTCCGGAAAGTCGACGATCGCGGCTGTGCTGCTGCGCTTTCTCGACCCCGAAGACGGGGGCAGCGTGCTGCTCGGCGGTGTCGACCTGCGCGATCTGCGTGTCGAGGACGTGCGCCGAACCATCGGCTGTGTGGCGGCCGACGCCCACGTCTTCGCCTCGGATCTGCGCGAGAACCTCAGGCTCGCGCGACCGCAGGCAACCGACGATGAGCTGGTGGCCGTGCTGCGCCGGGCTCGCCTCGGTGAGTGGTACGCGGCGCTGCCGGCGGGGCTCGCGACCTGGCTCGGGGAGGGCGGTGCGCTGGTCTCCGGAGGGGAGCGCCGCCGGATTGCCCTGGCCCGCGTGCTGCTGGCCGATCAGCCCGTACTGGTACTCGACGAGCCCACCGAAGGCCTCGACGGGCCGACCGCGACAGCGCTGATGTCCGACCTGCTCGAGACGACATCGGGCCGAACCGTCCTGCTCCTCTGCCACCGACCGGAAGGGCTCGAGCTCGTCGATCGGACATACCGGCTCGTCGACGGACATCTCGTCGCCGCCGCTGCCCGCGGTCTTCGTCGCGAACCGGTGCCCGCCACCGCAGTCATCCATCAGGGGTGATGACCACTGGCCCACCCGCCAGCGACGGTGGTCTCTTGCGGCCGACCCCTCAACGGGCGAGCAGGTCGGTGCATCTCCCACCTTCGAGGACGACATGGCTGACTACCCGCTCATCGCCAACCACGGGCTGATCGGAGACTTGCAGACCGCGGCCCTGGTGACCACACACGGCTCGATCGATTGGTTCTGCTTTCCGCGCTTCGACTCGCCGAGCGTCTTCGGGGCGTTGCTCGACCATCAGCACGGCGGGCGGTTTCAGATCCGCCCCGCGAGCGACGCGTTCGACACGAAGCAGATGTACCTGCCCGACACCGCAATTCTGGTGACCAGATATCTCACCGAAGAGGGCGTGGGTGAGATCACCGACTTCATGCCGGTAAGCGGAAACGTCGCGACAGATCGCCACCGTCTCGTCCGGCTCGTGCGATGCGTGCGCGGGAAGATGACCTTCGAGGTCGACATCGAGCCACGGTTCGACTACTCCCGCCAGCCGCACAAGGTGTACCTCACCGAGAACGGAGCCGTGTTCACCAGCGACCAGTCCTCGATGGCCATGCATGCTGTCCGCGAGCCCACTGACGCACATGTGGCGCATGCACGCACGAGCGACGCGGGCGACCTGCACATGACCATTCCCCTTGAGAACGGACAGATGAGGGGGCTGGTTCTCGAGACGGCCAGTGACGGTCCGCCGCGCGCGATTCGGGTCGATGAAGCACAGGGCCTGTTCGACGACACCGTGCGTTTCTGGCGGAACTGGATCGGCCAGTCGACGTACGCCGGACGTTGGCGCGAGACGCTGCAGCGTTCGGCGATCACGCTGAAGCTGATGACCTACGCGCCGACCGGAGGCATCGTCGCCGCGCCCACCACGGGACTGCCCGAGCAGGTCGGCGGTGAGCGCAATTGGGACTACCGCTTCACGTGGATCCGGGATGCGTCTTTCTCGGTCTATGCCCTGCTCGGCATGGGTTTCACGGACGAGGCGGCCTGCTTCAGCCGCTGGCTACTGGCTCGCGTCAAGGAGCGGTCCGGCGCCGAGACACCGCTGAACCTGATGTACCGCGTCGACGGTTCCACCGATCTGACCGAGGAGACGATCGACCAGTGGGAGGGCTATCGGGGCTCCTACCCGGTTCGTATCGGTAACGGCGCCGCCGAGCAGTTGCAACTGGACATCTTCGGCGAAGCCCTGGACAGCATCTTCTTCGCCTTCCAGCGCGGCCTGGACATCGGACACGCCGGGTGGCTGGAACTGCACGCGGTGCTCGACTGGCTCGCCGACCATTGGGACCAGCCCGAGGCAGGCATCTGGGAGACCCGCGGGGGCCCCAAGGACTTCACCTACGGACGCGTGATGAGCTGGGTGGCCTTCGACCGCGCCATCCGGATGGCCATAGTGCACGGCCGGCCCGCTCCACTCGAGCGCTGGACCAGCGTGCGCGACGCGTTGTATGCACAAGTCATGGAACGCGGTTGGAACGCCGACCGTGGGGCATTCGTCCAGCATTACGACGACAAGGTGCTGGACTCGTCGCTGCTGCGCATGTCGAGCGTCGGTTTCATCGCTCCGCAAGACCCGATGTGGCTTTCGACGCTGCGCGCAATGGACTCCGAACTGGTGACCGACAGCCTCGTCTACCGCTACGACCCGAGTGCGTCACCGGACGGTTTGCGCGGCTCGGAGGGCACATTCTCGTTGTGCAGCTTCATGTACGTCGACGCGTTGGCCCGCGCCGGCCGCCTGGATGACGCGCGGCTGGCCTTCGAGAAGATGCTCACATACGCCAACCACCTCGGCCTGTTCTCCGAAGAGATCGGAACGACCGGCGAGCAGTTGGGCAACTTCCCGCAGGCGTTCACCCACCTTGCGCTCATCGACGCTGCGATCACGCTGAACGCACGACTCGATCAGGCGTCCGGCGTGCGCAGTCACCACGATTCGGCTACTGCCCGCAATTAGCACGACTGCTCGAACAGTCGGGCCGGCCGGTCCGGGGTCACGTCGTCGCCGGTGTCGCGGCGAATCGAACCGGCTGCTGGGCCGTGGTGTTGACGGTGAGGGTGAAGACGTCGGGACGGGCGTAATGGCCGACCGGGTCGAACATGCGGCGCTGCGCGCGGGCGGCCACGATGTCGACGGTGGCATAGAGGATGCCTTCCTCATCGAGAAGTGGGCCGGCGAGCAGATCTCCGCTGGGGGCGACGATCGCACTGTGCCCGCGACTCATCCAGTCCTCGTCACCGCCATAGATGTCGCCGTGCAACACGGGAGTTGCCTGAACCGCGGCGACGCTGACCGTCATGGTGCGCCCCCGGGCGACGTCCCGGCGACGACCAGCAGTTCGCACGGGCCGACGAATCCGTCCGGAGTGTCGTAGGCCGCGAGTCGCTGCGCGATCTCCGCCCACGCCGCGGCGCGCTGCGACTCGTCGACGCCGGCGAGCATCTGGTGCAGGGCGCCGAAGGAGTCCTGCTCGAACTGCACACATTCCGCGGCGGTGCCCAACCGCAACGGCGCTTCGATGCGCACCGCGACGACGTCGACGAAGCCGGCGTCCCGAAGCGCCTGCTCGGCGACGCCGGGCGCGCTCAGACTGAACGGGCCCGGCTGCCCAGGTACGGGCGGTGGGAGCTGCGCGCGGTCGCGGATCACCGAGATCGGGACGGAGAAGAACCCGTTGCGGTCAGGCGTCGAGTACACGATTGCGGCGGCTCGCCCGCCGGGTCGCAGGGCGCGCCGCATGCCGTGTAGGGCGCGCTGCCGATCAGGGAAGTAGATCAGGCCGACCCGGCTGATCACCGCGTCGAAGTGACCCGGTTCGACGTCGAGATCCTCACCGTCCATCACGCGGGCCACGACGTTGGTCAAACCGCGCCGGCGCGCATTCTCTTCTGCGAACGCGAGGATCGCAGGCGCGACGTCGGTGGCCAGCACCCGCCCCGAAGTCCCGACGCGAGCGGCAGCAGCGAGCGTCTGCCCGCCTGCACCCGCCGCGACGTCAAGCACCAGGCTGCCCTCTCGGACGCCGGCCAGATCGAGCATGACCGACGTCGCCGGTCCCAGCCAGTCCTCGATCGTGGGCGACCACCGGTTCCAGGCATCGGCGGCGGCCTGCCACTGCTCGACGGTGACCTGCTTGTAGCGGACGGGGTCGAACGTCGTCATCGCAGCCTCCTAGGTCTGCTCGATCCAGCTTTCGATCTCTTGACGGCCGACGCGGGCGAGGACGTCCGGATGGTCAGCGCGCATGTGGTCCGTGATCGCGGCGACCACCTGGTCGTCGCTCTCGCCATGGCGATGAAGCCGCATTCGCACCTAATCAGCTTGGCCATGTCCACTCCTGTCAACCGGCACAATGACTACGCCCGCAGTATTGGCGCAACCTTGAGGAGAGCATGGCTTCGCCACGCGTACGGCTCCAGGTCTGCGGCCGGATCGCCGTCGAGGCCGACAGTGTGCGGCGCGAGAACGACCTTCCTGGCCGGCAGGGTCGCCTCCTGTTGGCCTACCTCGTGGTACATCGTCACGAATCCGTACCCCTCGACTCGCTCATCGAAGGTGTGTGGGAACACCAGCCGCCGCCTGCGGCTCTGTCCGCCCTGCATGCGCTGCTGTCCAAGCTGCGGCGCGTCGTGGGCTGCGTCGTCGAGCACGGCACCGCGCGGCTCGAACTGCCGCCGGACGCCTGGGTCGATCTCGAGGCCGCGCGCGATGCCATCCACCGCGCCGAATCGGGCACCGCGCAACAGGATTGGGGCCGAGCCTGGGGCGCCGCGCAGACCGCGCTGTTCGTCTCGCGTCGCACGTTCCTGCCGGGCGAGACGGTCGCATGGGCCGACCTGATTCGCCACGAGCTAGACGTGCTGCGTCAGCGATCGCTGGAGACCTACGCCGATGCTGCCTTGCACATCGGGCACACCGAGCTGGCCACTGCCGAACGCGCGAGCCGCGAACTGATCGAACTCGCCCCGTTTCGCGAGTCGGCCCATCGGCTGTTGCTGAAAACCCTTGCCGCACAAGGCAATACGGCCGAAGCCGTCCAGGCGTACACGGCGTTACGCATCAAGTTCCGCGACGAACTCGGCGTCTCACCGAGCCCGGAAACGCAGGAGATCTACACCGCGCTCATCGCCGGGCCACGCTGAGCCAAATCGGCCGCAGCGTGACTCGCCGACGAACCGGCGAGCGACGTCGGGCAGCATGAGGGCATGTATGAGCGCACCGGAGTGCGGATCGAGATTCTGACCAGGACGGGCAAGGCCGTGTTGCGGCGCACGGCCACCGGACCGCTGCCCGGCGGCGAGCGGTGCCTGCACTTCGGCGGACGAGCCACACCCAGGGTCGGCTGAGCGTGCGCGCCGCCGTTTCGGTCACGCACTTCGATCAGCTGTTGGCGACGATGATCGACGACATCACGCGGCTGGTGAGCTGCGAATCGCCGTCCGCCGACCCGGACGCGGTGGCCCGCAGCGCAACGGTGGTCGCGGAGCTCGGTTCACAGCGGCTCGGCGTGCCACCGGAGCGCATCGTCGCGGACGGATGCACCCATCTGCGCTGGCGGCTGGGCCCGCCGCCACATCACGTGTTGCTGCTCGGGCACCACGACACGGTCTGGCCGCTGGGCTCGATCGATACCAACCCGTGCACGGTGCGGGACGGGTTGTTACGCGGACCCGGCTGCTTCGACATGAAGGCCGGGCTGGCGATGGCGTTCCACGCTCTCGCGCTGCGGCGCGAGAGCGGTGGCGTGACCCTGCTCGTCACCGGCGACGAGGAGATCGGATCGCCGACCTCTCGTCAGCTGATCGAGGACGAGGCGGCGCGATGCGCGGCATCTCTGGTGCTGGAGCCGTCGGCTCCGGGCGGTGCGCTCAAGTGCGAGCGCAAGGGTATTTCCAACTACGTCGTCAACGTGACCGGTCGCGCCTCCCATGCCGGACTGGACCCCGAAGCGGGTGTCAACGCCAGTGTCGAGATCGCACGTCAGATCATCGCCGTTTCCCGGCTCGGCGATCTCAGCGCCGGCACGACCGTCACGCCGACGGTGATGTCCGCCGGCACGGCAACGAACGTCGTCCCCGCGAACGGCCGCTTCGCCGTCGACGTGCGCGTCGAGACCGCCGCCGAGCAGGACCGCGTGCACACCGCGCTGACGGCGCTGCGGCCGACACTCGCCGGGGCGACGATCGACGTGCGGGGTGGGCCCAACCGCCCCCCGCTACCACGGGCCGCCTCGGCCGAGCTGTTCGCACGCGCTGCGGCTGTTGCCGATCGGCTCGGGCTCGCCCCCCTCGCGGCGGTATCGGTGGGCGGCGGCTCTGATGGGAACTTCACCGCCGACGTGGGCAGCCCCACCTTGGACGGCCTGGGCGCGGTGGGCGGCGGTGCGCACGCCGACGACGAGCACGTTGTCGTCGACGAACTGCCGGCGCGCACGGCCTTGCTGTGCGCACTCGTCGATGAGCTGCTCGGCGAGGTTCGTTGAATGCCGGACGGGATCCCCACGGACCCGTCAGGCGAGCAGGCCGCCGTCGACGGTGAGCGTTGCGCCGGAGACGTAGGAGGCGCGGTCGCTGAGCAGCCAGACCGCGGCTTCGGCGATCTCGCACGGTTGCGCGGCGCGGCCCAGCGGCGTTATGGAGTTGAGGTGCTCAGCTATGCCGGGTTCTCGTTGTTTCCAGGCGGTGATCATCGGGGTGTCGGTGGTGCCGGGAGTGATGACGTTGATTCGCAGGCCGTGTTGGCCGTATTCGCGTGCCGCTGAGCGGGTCAGCCCGATGACTGCGTGCTTGCTCGCCGAGTAGGCGCCAAGTCCCGCGCCGCCGCGCAGACCGCCGACGCTGCTGGTGTTGACGATCGAGCCGGGGCGCTCGCCGGCGAGCAGTGCGCGGATTTCGGCGCGCATCGCCAGCCAGACTCCCTTGACGTTGACGGCGAGTATCCGGTCGAAGCGATCCTCGTCAATGTCGGCGAGTGCGGTGCCACCCTGGCTGATGCCCGCATTGTTGAAGGCGCCGTCGAGTCGTCCGTGTCGCTCGAGCACGGCGTCGACGATTCGCTGGACGTCATCGGCCATGCTGATCTCACCGGCAACGTAGCTTGCGGTGCCGCCGGCCCGGCTGATCTCGCCGCTCACCTCGGCGAGGCGTTCGGCCGTTCGGGCGGTGAGCACCACGCTGGCGCCTTCGCGGGCGAACAGCCGCGCGGCGTGTGCGCCGATCCCGGTACTCGCACCGGTGACCAGCACGACTTTGCCGCTCAGCATCCCCGCGGTCGCGCTAGTGGAATTCACGTGCGGCCCGGGCCCGGCCCGGCCGGTACCGCTCAGCTGCCTGCTTGCCCCGGAGGCGCGGAAGCGAAGATGTCGTAGTGCGCGACGGTGTCGTCCCGCTCGACCAGGTACTGGTCGTCTTCGGGATAGAACACCGCGGTTTCTGCTTCGTCACCCGCGAAGCGGCGGATGGCCTCGTGGCTCTCCCAGACCGTTATGAGGCAGAACTCGGTGAGCTCACCTCGAGGCCGGCGGGTGAAATAGGCGGCCAGGTTGCCTGGCGTACTCGAGTATCCGGCGAGGCCCGTCTCGACCAGATACCTCTCGTACTCGTCGGCCTTATCGCAGGCGGTCGCGCCGGTCCAGATTCGGACGACCTGAGGCTCGGCATTCATGGATTCGCCCTTCAGGAAAGCTCGATCCACGTGGTCTTGAATCGCGTGTACTTCTCCATGGCGTGCAGCGATTTGTCCACGCCGATACCGGATTCTCGAAAGCCGCCGAACGTGACGTTGATGTCGCTGTCGTCATAGCAGTTCACGTAGACGGTTCCGGAGCGCAACGCCCGTGCCGCGCGATGTGCGGTGTCGATATCGCGGGTCCAGATGCCGGCGGCCAGGCCGTATGCACTGTCGTTGGCGACGTGCAGCGCCTCGTCGATGCCGTCGACCTCGATCACCGACAGCACCGGGCCGAAGATCTCCTCGCGGGCGATCGTCATATCGTTGCGAACGCCCGCGAACAGCGTCGGCTCGACGTAGTAGCCGTTGGTCTCGGTTCGCGCGGCCGACCCGCCCAGACGCAGAGACGCGCCCTCGTCGCGGCCGGCGGTGATGTAGCCGAGCACACGGTCGAGCTGTTCCCGGTCGACGACGGCGCCGAGAACCGTTTCGGGAGACAGTGGATCACCGGGCTGCCATGCGCTCATCTCCTCGATGACGAGTCGCGTGAAACTCGCAGCGATCGGCCTGTCGACGAGCAGGCGCGAGCCGGCATTGCAGTTCTGACCGGCGTTGCCGCAGATGGCCCGGGCCGCGACGTTCGCCGCCTTGCGCAGGTCAGGCGCATCCTGCAGCACGATGTGCGGCGACTTGCCACCGCATTCGAGCGACACGTCCTTCATGTTCGACTCGCCCGCATAGCGCAGGAACAGTTTGCCGACCGGGGACGATCCGGTGAAGGACAGGTTGTCGACGTCGTGATGCAGGCCCAACGCGGCACCGGCCGTCTCGCCGAAGCCGGGCACGACGTTGAGGACGCCGTCGGGCAGTCCGGCCTCGGTAGCGAGCCGAGCGAGCATAAGCGCGCTCAGTGGTGTCTGTTCGGCCGGTTTGACGACGCAGCTGTTTCCGGCCGCAAGCGCGGGACCGAGCTTCCACGCGGCGGTTGACGCTGGATCGTTCCACGGCAGGACCAGCCCGACGACGCCCGCAGGCTCTCGGGTGATCATCGCAAGCGACGACGCTCGGGTGGCCGCGACCTCGCCGTAGACCTTGTTGATCGCCTCCGCGTAGAACTCGATGACGTCGACCGTGTAGTCCACTTCGTCGAGCGCGTCGGTGATCGGCTTGCCCATCTCGAGAACGATGAGGACGGCCAGTTCGTCCTTGGCCGCGCGGATGTTCGCCGCCCAGGCGAGCATGATCCGCCGCCGGGCCTGCGGATCAGCGCGAGACCATGCGCCGGAGTCGAAGCTGCGGCGAGCGGCCGTGACGGCACGGTCGACATCGGCACCGTTCCCCTGTGCGACCGAGGCGAGCAGGCGGCCGTCGACCGGGCTGTGCTTGTCGAATCGCTGGCCGGACGTGCTCGGTGTCAAGTCTCCGTCGATGAATGCGTCGGACGGTGGCCGAAGCTGCGCGGCAATGCCGTGCCACTGAGTTGTTGTCGCGGTCATGAACCTTCCTCGGTGCCAGTGGTGATCGGTTTGTCGTTGTAGATGCGCGCGATGGTCGCCGCGGCGTGGCGGATGTCGGCCTCGGTTACGTCGATATGGGTGACCGCCCGCAGCAGGTAGGGATCGTTGACGGTCGCCAGGCGGATACCGGCTGACTCGAAGCGGGCCGACGTGTCGAGTGCCGTCCGGGCGTGCGGGCGGACGTCGACCAGCACCATGTTCGAGTCGACGCGATCCTGCCCCAGCCGTACGCCGGCGTCGGTGAGCAGACGGCCGAGCAGCTTTGCGTGGTCGTGATCGATGCGGAGCCGGGCGATGTTGTTGTCGAGTGCGTACAGGCCCGCAGCAGCAAGCAGGCCGGCCTGCCGCATTGCCCCGCCGAGTAGCTGCTTGCTGCGCCGGGCCTGCTCGATCAGCGGTTCGGATCCGGCCAGCAGTGCGCCGACCGGGCAGCCGAGCCCCTTGCTCAGGCACAAGGTCACGGTGTCGAACTGCGACGCGATCGCGCTCGGTGGCAGGCCGCTCGCGACCGAGGCGTTGAGCAGGCGGGCACCGTCGAGATGAACGCGAAGTCCGAGGGAGCGCGCGTATTCGACGACCCGGGCCAGTGCCTGTGGATCCCAGACCTGGCCGCCGGTCTCGGCATGGGTGTTCTCGACGGAAAGCACGGAAGACCCGGATCGGTACCACGCCGGCGCGACGGAAGCCTCGTCAAGGTCCGTGGCGTCGAATGTGCCGCGAGCGTTGGGGATCGGCTTCATGACGAGCCCGCTCAGCACTGCGGGGGCGCCGAGTTCGTAGAGGAAGATGTGCGAGCGGCGATCGGCGAGCACCTCGTCGCCGGGTTTTCCCAGCGTCCGCAAGGCGATCTGATTGGCCATCGTCGCGGACGGCACGAACACGGCCGCTTCGTGACCCAGTATCGAGGCGACACGCGCCTCGAGCGCGGTGACGGTGGGGTCTTCTCTCTTCTGCTCGTCGCCGACCTCTGCGCTCGCGATCGCCGCGCGCATCGCCGCTGACGGTTTCGTGAGCGTGTCGCTGCGAAGGTCGACGACACGAGTCGGCGCCGACCGTTCCGCGGCCGCGATGCTCGTCATTGTTCTCGTTGTGACCACTGGTGGCTCCAGACGGCATCGCGGATGCCCGAGATTGCGCGTTGCTGCACTGGCTGAAGGTCCTGGAACGCGCCGGAATAGCGTTCGAGGAACGGATCGGTGACGTCGGTGCGATGCTCGCTGAGCGTTTCGAGAACAGCGAGCCCGCAGAACGGGACGTACAGCGGGGCGTAGCCGCCTTCGTGCACGAAGACGACACGCCCGTCGCACAGGCCGTCAGCAGCCGCGATCACTCGCCCTGTCATGTCCTTGAAGCTGTTGCTGTTGAGCAGCATTCGTCCATATGGATCCATCGCGTTCGCGTCATAGCCGCAGGCAACGATGATCGCGTCGGGCTGGTGCGCGTCGATGGCGGGCAAAGCAATGTGGTCGAGCGCGGCGAGGTAAGCGCCGGTGCCCGACCCGGCCGGAAGCGGAATGTTGACGTTCGCGCCGCCAGTGCCTCGCACGTGTGCCTGTCCGCTACCTCGCGGATACCAGTCGTCCTGGTGCAGCGAGATGGTGAGAATGCTCGGGTCATCGAGGAATATCGACTCCGTGCCGTTGCCGTGGTGAACGTCCCAGTCGAGGATTGCGATGCGTTCTGCGCCCCACCGGCGGCGAGCGCGATGGGCGGCTACGGCGACGTTGTTGAACACGCAGTTGCCCTGGCCGCCGCCCGCCGCGGCGTGATGGCCGGCTGGGCGGACGAGAGCGTACGCGCGTCTCGACGTGGAATCGAAGACGGCATCGACTGCGGCCGCCGCGCCGGCAGCGGCCAGGCACGCGATCTCGTAGCCGCGCCTGCCGATCGGGGTGTTCGGTCCGACGATCCCGCCGCCGGCGGAGCAGACGTCCTGGACGAGTTGGCGGTAGGAGGCGGTATGTACGGCGGCCAGATCCTCGTCGGCCGGCTCGGTGGGCGAGACGATGTGCAGATGCTTGTCCAAACCGCTGGCGTGGATCAGGCTCTTGAGCCGCCGGCGCGACTCGGGCCCTTCGCCCGGCGCGCCCGGCTCGATCCACGGCTGGGCGCCGGAGACCGGGCCCGCGCTGGCTGAAGTGTCATGCCACAGGTAGAGCTCGTCGTAGACGAGGGTGATTGGTTGGGTCGCATAGGTCATGGGTTGCTCCGGGGCGTGAGCACGCCGATTTCGCGGCGTCGTCGGACACGGCGCACATCCGTTCGGCTCACGCCGCGATTGAGGCGCCGTTCGATGAGGGCCTGGACGCCGGACCAGATCAGCGTCAGCAGCAGGTAGTACAGCGACATTGCGAGGAAGAGCTCGAACGGCCGAAACAGCAACCCGTTGAGTTGACTGAAGGCATGAAACAGTTCCACGCCGCCGATGATCGTGAGCAGGGCGGTGTCCTTCATCGTGCCGTTGAACTCGTTCCCGAGCGGCGGCACGATGACCCGCGCCGCTTGCGGAAAGACGATGTGGCGCATCACCCGCCCCCGCGTCATACCGAGCGCGCGGGCAGCTTCGGTCTGGCCGCTGTCGACGGAGAGCAGGCCGGCGCGGACGATTTCGGTCATGTAGGCGCCCTTGTTCAGGCCAAGGGCGAGGATTCCTGCCTGCGCCGCGCCGGGCACGAGATAACCGGCGAAGTAGATGTCGGGGAACTTGTAGATGCCGAGTCGGCTGGCGCCGAAGTAGATGATGACCACCTGGACGAGTAGCGGCGTCCCGCGGAAGTACAGGACGTACGCACCGACCAGCAGATTCGCGATACGTGAACGCGATTGCTGCAGCAGGGCTGCGACCGTGCCGATCAGGCACGCGAGCAACTGAGCGGTGACCGCGACGTAAATGGTCGTCACGAGGCCCGTCACGATGAGGGGGTTCGACAATCCGGTTGGCGGCCAGGCGTAGTGAGCGAAGACCGACCAGTCGAAGCTCGCGCTCATAACAGCCGCGCCAGGAAGGCCTGGGTGCGGGGCTGGGCATCATCCGAGAACAGCCGCCCAGGAGCCGATTCCTCGACGACTGTTCCGTGATCCATCATCACGATCCGGTCCGCGACCTCACGGGCGAAGCCGAGTTCGTGCGTCGCGATCAGCATCGTCATACCGCCGGCCGCAAGTTCGCGCATCACGTCGAGGACTTCGCCGACCGTCTCCGGGTCGAGGGCGCTCGTCGGCTCGTCGAACAGCATCACGCTGGGCTGCATGGCCAAGGCGCGGGCGATGGCGACTCGTTGCTGCTGACCGCCCGAAAGGAAAGCCGGGTACTCGTCGCATTTGTCGGACAGGCCGACGCGCTTGAGCAGCGCCTCGGCCTGTTCGTGCGCTTCGGCGCGGCTCCGGCCGAGCACGCGGCGAGGTCCGCACATCACGTTTTCGGCGACGGTCAGGTGCGGAAACACGTTGAACCGCTGAAAGACCATGCCCACCTGCTGTCGCTGCCGGGCGATGTTCGAGTCGCGGTCCTCGACGAGCTTGCCGGCAACCTCGCGATACCCGATCGGGTGTCCGTTGACCCGGATGTCGCCGTGGTCGATACGTTCGAGGTGGTTGATGCAGCGCAGCAACGTGGACTTTCCGGAGCCGCTCGGGCCGATGAGGCAGACGGCCTCGCTGCGCATGACCGACAGCGACACGTTGCGCAGAGCCTCGGTTGTGCCGAACGCCTTGCTGACGTCTCGGACGAGAACGACCGGATGCCCGCTGGCGTCAAGGGCGTCGGCGTCGCCGGGCGCCCGAGTGCTGTTCGCTCTCACGACGTCCTCCACATTGTGCGGCCGAGCCGGGGCCGGGCGTTGCGCAGGTTCGGGTAGCCGCGCCCGAGCCTGCGTTCGAGCAGACTCTGGACGATTCCCCAGGCGGCGGTGAGGGCGAGGAAGTAGAACGACATGGCCAGATACAGCTCGAACGGCTGGAACAGCCGACCGTTCAACTCCTGGAAGGAGTGGAAGAGCTCGACACCGCCGATGATGACCAGCAGCGAGGTGTCTTTGAGGACGGCATTGAACTCGTTGCCCAGGGCGGGCAGGGCGATGCGTGCAGCCTGGGGGAGCACGACGTGACGGTAGGTCGTGCTGCGGCGCATGCCCAGCGCCTGGCCGGCCTCCCACTGCTGGGTTTCGACGCTGTCGATCGCCGCGCGGAATATCTCGGCGACATAGGCACCTTTGTTGATGCCCAACGCCAGTATTCCGGCCTGGGCGACCCCGGGGACGACGAGTCCGGACAATCGCCAGTCATCGAAGTGGACGAGATTGAGCTGGGCCGCTCCGAAGTAGACCAACGTGATCTGCACGAGTAACGGAGTGCCGCGGATGTAGGTGACGTAGCCCAGTGAGACGGCGCGGACTACCCGCGACCGCGACCGGCGGCCCAGCGCGACAGCGAATCCGAGCAGAATCCCCAGTAATTGGGCGGCAATCGCGATGTACATCGTGACCAGCAGCCCGCCGCGGATCGCCGGACTCTGCAGGCCGGTAGGTGGCCAGACGTAGTGCCAGAACGTATGGAAGTCGATGGCTGCCTCCGTGCGCTGATCGGCCGGACTCTCGCGCGGCCGTTACTGACCGACGTATGGCTTGCCGGGTTCGGGCAGCACCATGGCCTGCTGCCCCCACGTCGCGAAGACGCGTGGATAGCTGCCATCTGCCTGCATGGCGGTGAGGACGGCCCTGACCGACGATTGCAGATCGGTCTTCTTCATCGGCACGCTGATGCCGACCTCGACGTCGTTGATCGGGGCTCCTACGGTGGCGAACTGACCGGGCTGCTGCTTCGCGTAGTAACCGGAGACCGGCGAGTCAGTGAAGAACAGTTGCGTGAGGCCGCCTTGCAGGGATTGCAGGCCGGCCGGGGTGGTCGTCGTGGTCGAGATCGTGACGGCCGGCTTGCCGCTCGCTTGGCATTTGGCCGACACGGTGTGCAGGTAGTCCTCTTCGGCGCCGCCGAGCAGTGTGCCGACCTTCAGTCCGCACAGGGTTAGCGGGGAGCCGGCCGGATCACCGTACTTCTTGGCGTTGCCGGCGGTGGCGAGGAACTGTTGCCCGACCCTGCCGTACGGAATCATGTCGATCTGCTTCTGCCGGGCTGCGGTGATGAACTGGTCGGCGATGACGACATCGCACTTACCGGTGTTGGCCGCGATGATGATCGTGTCGAATACCGAGTCGACCCAATTCGCCGGCAGGCCCATCCGTGCGGCTATCGCGTTGCCGAGGTCTGGCAGGTAACCGGTCAGCTTGCCTGCGCTGTCATAGAACGCCGCGGGCGGCGTCCCGGTTTCCGTGCAGAGCGAGAGCACTCCCTTGCGATCGAGTTGGTCGGCGGCGGGAGTCGACACCACCCGCACCGCGCTCGAGGGCCCTTGCGACTGGTGGGCCGGCTTTGCCGTGCTGCAACCGGCGGATACCAGCGCCGATGCAGCGGCCGCAGCCAGGAGGGTTCGCGCAAAGATCGACTGTCGACGGGTAATCACTGCCGCTCCTTCAATTCTGATCTACTCAGGGGTGCGAGCTGGATTAATCACTGGGAGTACTAGTAGCATTTCACGGAGATCGATGCAAGAGTTACCCAGCAGTCAGCTGAAGGCACGACGATGGAGGGTCTGGTACATGAGTGTGCGCGATGTCGCCGCGGGGCAGCATTCGCTGGCCGACACGGTTTACGAACGGCTCAAGCGCGAGATCCTCGAATGCCGGCTCGCGCCCGGCGAGACACTCGTCGAGAACTCCCTGGCCGCCCGGTTCGGAGTGAGCAAGGGACCAGTGCGCGAGGCCTTGAAGCGGCTCGTCGGCTTGGACCTGCTGCGCTCCATGCCGCGAGTCGGCTACGCCGTCACAGGTATCAAGGTCGGCGATATCGACGACATCTTCGACCTGCGCATCGCGATTGAGCCGCAGGGCGTGCGGCGTGCGATGGAACAGCTGACGGGCGCCGATCTCGACCGTCTCGCCGATCTCGCCGCCGGCGAGCCCGCCGCCCGCGATGCGCCCGAGGACGAACGTGGATCGGCTCTCGTCCGGGCCAACAAGGACTTCCACGTCGAGATCGCGCGACTGTCCGGCAATGCCCGCCTGGTAAAGGTGCTTTCCGATCTCATCGACCAACTCGAGCGTGTGATCCGCCTGCTCGCCCTCGACCTTGACGACGTGCCGGACGAGCACCCGGATCTGGTCGAGCTGATGCGCGCCGGCAATCCGGATGCCGCCGCGCAGAACATGGCCGAGCAGCTCACCGCCAACCATGAGCGGATGCGCGCCGCGGCACTGGATCTCACCAACCGCCGCACCCGCGCCGTCGACCTGTTCTAAGCCGAACCAGCGCCGTCGAGCTTTGCGCTGCGCGAGCCTGACATCTTACTGAGTAATCCAGAGGAGCCTTCTATGGCTGACGTGGTAGTCATCGGCGCCGGCGTCATGGGCTGCGCGATCGCGTTCGAACTCGCCAAGGGCGGCCGCGACGTTCTGGTGATCGACCGCGGACCAGCGGCCGGGTACGGCTCGACAAGCAGTTCGAGTGCGATCGTGCGGGCCCACTACTCCACGCTGCAGGGCGTCACGACCGCCTACGAGTCAGCATTGTGCTGGCAGCAGTGGGCCACTTATGCCGGCGAATGCGACGAGCGCGGTTCGGCGCAGTTCGTGCCGGTCGGAACGCTCCTGCTCAAAGGACGGGACGGCCACCACAAGCGAGTGCTTCCGCTGTACGACGAGGTCGGCGTTCCCTACGAGGACCTGTCCAACGAGCAACTGGCCGGCAAACTGCCCGTCATCGACACCCGGAGCTTCTGGCCGCCGAAGCGGCCTGACGACGAGCGGTTCTGGGACGACCCGTGTTCGCTGCTCGACGGCGCGGTGTTCACGCCGTGGTCGGGGTTCGTCGACGATCCGCAGCTTGCCACCCACAACCTGCAGCGTGCGGCCGAAGCCGCAGGGGCAGTCTTCCGGTTCCGCGCCGAACTGACCGGGATCAGCACAGCGAACGGCCGCGTGCGCGCAGTCGGTCTCGCTGGTGGGGAGACGATCCGCGCCGCCGTCGTCGTCAATGCCGGCGGGCCCTACTCCAGCCGCATCAATCGTCTCGTCGGCGTCGAGGAAGAGATGCGGATCCGGACGCGTCCGCTGCGCCACGAGGTGCACCACGTTCCGGCACCGGCGAACTTCGACTACGAACATCTCGGCTTTCATGTCTCCGATCCCGACCTCGGCATCGATTTCCGCCCTGAGCGAGGCAATCGCATCTCCGTCGGAAGTGAGGGACCCGACTGCGATCCCAAGCAGTGGATCGACGATCCGGATGTCTTCGACCGGCGAGTAACCGAACCCGTGTGGAACGCGCAGGTATATCGGCTCGCCCGCCGCATCCCGACGCTTCGAATACCGACGAGACCCACTGGAATCGCCGATCTCTACGACGTGACCGACGATTGGATCCCGATCTATGACAGGTCAAGCGTCGACGGCTACTACATGGCGGTCGGCACATCCGGAAATCAGTTCAAGAACGCACCAACGGTCGGGTACCTGATGAGTGAGCTGATCAAGGCGTGCGAAGCGGGGCACGACCACGACGAGAGCCCCCTCGCCGTGCCCGCGCGACACCTCGAGCGCGACCTGGACCTCGGCTACTACTCCCGGCTGCGCCGACCGCGCATCGACACCACCCTCACCGCGATGGGCTGAGCAGTGCTCAGGATCCCGTGTAGTACCGGTCGGCCACGGTGAGGGCTTCGTCGAGCGCGGACAGGCCGGCGCGCAGTTCCGCCTCGCTCGTCGTGCACGGGGGCACGACATGGGTGCGGTTGAAGTGGGTGAACGGCCACAGACCACGGGCCTTGCAGGCGGCCGCAAACTCGGCCATCGGCGCGTTGGCCGCTCCGGTCGCGTTGTAGGGGACGAGTGGCTCACGCGTCTCGCGGTCCGTGACCAGTTCGATCGCCCAGAAGACGCCCAGGCCGCGGACGTCGCCGACCGAGGGATGCTTCGCGGCGAGGGCGTGTAGCGCTGGCCCGATCACGTCGGTGCCCATGGCGCGGGCGTGCTCGACTATGCCCTCTTCCTGGAAGATGTTGATCGAAGCTACGGCGGAGGCACAGGCCAGCGGGTGGCCCGAGTACGTGAGACCGCCGGGGAAGGCACGTTCGGCAAACGTGGCGGCGATCGCGTCGCTGATCACGACGCCGCCGAGTGGCACGTAGCCGGAGTTGACGCCCTTGGCGAACGTGATCAGGTCCGGCACGACGCCCCAGTGGTCGACGGCGAACCACTCACCGCACCGCCCGAAGCCCGCCATCACCTCGTCGGCGATCAGCACGATCCCGAACTCGTCGCAGATTTCCCTTACGCCGGCGAGGTATCCCGGTGGCGGCACGAGGATTCCGTTGGTGCCGACGACGGTCTCGAGCAAGATCGCGGCAACCGTCTGCGGCCCCTCGACCATGAGCACGTCGCGCAGGTGCCCCAGTGCGCGGACGGTTTCCTCCTCCTCGGACGAGGAGTGAAACGCCGACCGGTAGAGGTACGGGCCCCAGAAGTGCACGATGCCCGAGGCGCCGGGCTCGGACGGCCAGCGCCTCGGATCGCCGGTCAGCGTGATCGCCGCGACCGTCGCACCGTGATAGCTGCGGTAGGTCGAGAGCACCTTGTGCCGGGCGGTGTGCAGCCGCGCCATCCGCACCGCGTTCTCGACGGCCTCGGCGCCGCCGTTGGTGAAGAACACCTTGCAGAGATCGCCCGGAGCCAGCTCGGCGATGAGCCGGGCTGCCTCGCTGCGGGCGTCGTTGGCGAAACCGGGCGCGACGGTGGTCAGCTTGCCCGCCTGCTCCTGGATGGCGGCGATCAGCTTGGGGTGCTGGTAGCCGATATTGACGTTGACGAGCTGGCTGGAGAAGTCCAGGTAGCGCTTGCCCTCGTAGTCCCAGAAGTACGAACCCTGGGCACCGGCGATCGGCAGCGGGTCGATCAGTGCCTGCGCCGACCAGGAGTGGAACACGTGCGCCCGGTCGTCGCGTCGAACGCGCTGCTCGCCGGTGAGTTGCTCGATCGTCGAAGTCATCGTGATTCCTGTTGTGCGTCAGCGGGTTCGCGGGAAGCCGAGGTCCACAGTGGACGTTGCCGGATCCGGCCATCGGGACGTGACGACCTTGCCGCGGGTATAGAAGTTGACACCTTCCGGCCCGTACATGTGCGTATCGCCGAACAGCGAGGCCTTCCATCCACCGAACGAGTAGTACGCGACCGGCACCGGGATCGGGACGTTGATGCCGACCATGCCGACCTCGACGTCGAACTGGAACTGGCGGGCGGCGCCGCCGTCGCGGGTGAAGATGGCGGTGCCGTTGGCGTACCGGTTCGCGTTGATCAGCGCGACGCCCTGCTCGTAGCTGTCCACGCGGACCACGCCGAGCACCGGCCCGAAGATCTCGTCGGTGTAGACGGTCATCTCGGGCGTCACGTCATCGAGCAGCGTGGTGCCGAGGAAGAAACCCTCAGCCGGGACGGGCGCGCCGCGTCCGTCGACGACGACCGTGGCGCCGGCCTGCTCGCCGGCCGAGATGTAGCCGGCGACCCGGTCGCGGTGCTCGGCTGTGATGAGCGGACCCATGTCGGTGTCGGGGTGCGCGCCGTCGCCGATGGTCAGCTTGGGCAGCCGGGCCGCGATCGCGTCCACCAAAGGGTCGGCCACGGCGCCGACGGCGACGGCAATCGACAGCGCCATGCAGCGTTCGCCGGCTGCGCCGTAACCCGCAGAGACGATTGCGTCAGCGGCCACGTCCACGTCGGCGTCGGGCAACACGAGCGCGTGGTTCTTCGCGCCGCCGAGTGCCTGCACCCGCTTGCCGTTCTTCGTTCCGGTTTCGTAGATGTAGCGGGCGATCGGGGTCGAGCCGACGAAGCTGACGGCCGCCACGTCGGGGTGCGCCAGCAACGCGTCGACTGCCACCTTGTCGCCCTGCACGACGGTGAACACGCCGTCCGGCAGGCCGGCCTCCTGCCAGAGCCGCGCCAGGAACAGCGACGCCGACGGGTCCTTCTCGCTTGGCTTGAGCACGAACGCGTTGCCGGTGGCTATCGCGTTGGCACACATCCACAGCGGCACCATCACCGGAAAGTTGAACGGCGTGATGCCGGCGACCACGCCGAGCGGCTGGCGGATCGAGTAGACATCAACGCCGGTGGCCGCCTGTTCGGAGAAGCCGCCCTTGAGTAACTGCGGGATTCCCGTTGCGAACTCGACGTTCTCCAGGCCGCGAGCGATCTCGCCGACCGCATCGGAGAGCACCTTGCCGTGCTCCGCGGTGATCAGCGCCGCGAGCTCGTCGCTGCGCTGATGCAGTAGCTCGCGCAAGGCGTAGAGGACGGCGGTGCGACGGGACAGTGACGACTGCCGCCACTCCCGGGCCGCCCGGACGGACGTCGCCACCGCAGCGTCGACCTCGGCCGCGCCGGCCAGCTCGACCTTTGCCGTCTGCTGGCCGGTGGCCGGGTTGAACACCGGCGCGGTGCGGCCGGACATCCCGGCGGTGAGCTGCCCGTTGATCCAATGCGAGATGCGGATCGTCATGCCGCCACGCTACGTTCCAGCAGTAGGCCAATCAAAGAGCAGATTGTTATGGTACAAAGATGCGCGCGCTGCTCAGCGAACTCGAGGAACGGCTGCTCGAGCCCACAGCGCGCGGACTCGTCTCCGCGGTGACCTCCGCCATCCGAGACGGCGTGCTCGTGGCCGACACGCGGCTGCCGCCGATCCGAACTGTGGCCACCGAGCTCGGGCTCTCGCCGACGACGGTCAGTGCGGCGTGGTCATTGCTGAACCGATCCGGGGCGATCCGGACCGACGGCCGGCGAGGTACGACGGTCGCCGACCTGCATGCCGGTGGCGCCCGCCGGTACCGCCGCGCCGTCCAGCAGGCCGATGTCTTCGATCTGGACCTGTCCACCGGCGTCCCCGACCCGGCATTACTGCCGAACCTCACCAGAGCGCTGCGCAATCTCAGTGCCACCGCGGCAAAACCCGGAAGCTACCTCGACGAGCCGATCCTGGCCGAACTCGTCGACACGCTGGCCGCGGACTGGCCATACTCGGCCGAGGCATTCACCGTCACCGACGGCGCCATGGACGCCGTCGACCTCATCGCCCGTTCGGTCCTCGGGTTCGGCGACCGGGTGATCGTCGAGCATCCCGGCTTCCCGCTGGTGATCGACCTGCTCGACTCGCTCGGCGTGCAGACCGTCGGCGTGCCGCTAGACGCGGACGGGCTCAGGCCGGACGCGCTGGCCGAGGTGTTGACCTTGCCGGCCGCGGCCGTCGTGATCCAACCTCGGGCGCAGAATCCCACCGGCATCTCCATGACGTCCGAGCGCGCGGCCGAACTCGCGAAGGTGCTCGCGTCGACCGAGACGATCGTGATCGAGGACGACTCGGCCGGGGCGATCGCGACGGCGCCGCCGATCAGCCTCGGCCGATGGTTGCCCGAGTGCACCTTCCACGTACGCAGCTACTCCAAGTCGCACGGCCCGGACCTGCGCCTCGCGGCCGTCAGCGGCCCGGCCGATCTGATCGGCGAGATCATGGCCCGGCGCCAGCTCGGCCAGGGCTGGACCAGCCGGTTGCTGCAGCGCGTCCTGCTGCACCTGCTGAGTGACGAGCGCTCGTCGGGCCAGGTCGCCAAGGCGCGCGCCGAGTACGCGCGGCGCCGGGCCGTTTCGATCGAGCAGCTGGCCGGGCACGGCGTCGAGGTGGGCGGAAGCGATGGCATCAACATCTGGATTCCCGTTGTCGACGAGGCATCTGCGCTCGTGCGGCTGGCCAGTCAGGGAATCGGCGTTGCGCCCGGCGCCCCGTTCGCCGTCCTGCCCGGCCAGCCGGGCCATATCCGCGTCACCATCGGGCTGGTTGACCCGGACAAGAGTCGTGTCATCGAGCAGCTGGCGATTGCCGCCACCGCGGGCGGGTGGGGACGCGGTCGCTGATCGCGCGGTGCGCTCAGCCCAATGACAACGCGGCGAGCGCTGCGTTGGTGATCGAACCCGGGTCGAGGTCGTTGGCCCGGTAGAGATCCGCAACGGTTCCTGACTGGCCGAAGCCCTCTACGCCGAGGCTGACTGCCGGGACGCCGAGCGCCGAGCCCAGCCAGCTCAGCGTGTGCGACGACGCGTCGTGCACCGTGACGATCGGCGCCGGCGCCGGGAAGGCCGAGCGCAGGCAGCCGGGTAACGAAGGAGCGCTCGCCCGGCGGATCGCGTGCCGAATGCTGTGTTGCCATGACCGGTACAGCCGGTCGGCGGACGTCACATCCACGACGTGGGCGGCGACGCCTTCGTCCTTGAGTTCCTGCGCCGCCGCCAGAACCTCCGGCACCACGGCGCCGCTTGCGACGAGGTGGACGGCCGGCGCCTTCGGGTCGCCGCTCGCGTCGACGAGCCGGTACGCGCCGGCGAGAACCTGGCGTCTCAGCACGGCATCGCCGAGCCGGGTCCGCGCTTCGTCGAACGGCGACTGGTCGATCGCCCGGGTCGTCAGCCGGAAGTAGTACGAACGTTCATCCGGCGATGTGGCCGCGATCGACGCAAGCGCGGAGCACAGCAGCCAGTCGAGGGCGCTGCTGTAGGCGGGTTCGATGAACGTCAGGTTCGGCAGCTCCAACCCCACCGACGGCGTGATGGTGGACTGGTGCGCGCCGCCTTCGGGGGCGAGCGTCACTCCGGAGGGTGTTCCGGCAATGACGAACCGCGATCCCGAGTACACCGCGTGGATGAGTGCATCGAGGCCGCGCAGGACGAACGGGTCGTACACCGTCCCGACCGGCAGCAACGGCTGATCGGACAGGGCGCCGGACAGGCCGAGTTGCCCGAGCAGGAGGAACAGGTTCATCTCGCTTATGCCGAGTTCGATGTGCTGACCGGCTGGGCCTTCGGTCCAGCGGATAGCGCTGTCCGCTGACCAGTCCTGGCGGGCGCGCGGGGTGAAGACGCCGGTGCGGTTGATGAATCCCGCGAGGTTCGTCGAGGTGGCGACGTCGGGAGCTGTGGTGACCAGGAATGGCGCGACGGCCGGATGGCGGGACAGGTTGACGAGGATCCGGCCGAAGCTCTCCTGGGTCGAGACCGGCTTCGCGGCGCGTAGGCCGCTCGTCCCGGGAAGTGTTGCCGTGCTCTGCTCGGTCGGCGCTGGACGGGCGAGGTGGTCCCGACGGCCCGCGATCCAGCGGCCGACATCACTGGTGGGATCGAAGGCATCCCCCTCGCTGTCCGGGGTCAGCCGACACGCAGCGCGAAGTTCGTCGAGCTGTTGCGGATTGAGAAGTGCGGAGTGGTTGCGCGAACTTCCGGCGATCGGCAGGCCCCAACCCTTGACGGTGTAGGCGAACACGACGCTGGGGCGGGTGACTTCGCGATCGCATTCGTGCAGCGCCGCGAGCAGCGCGGCCGGATCGTGTCCGGCGAGGTCGGTGACTAGGGCGGCCAGTTGATCGTCATCGACGCGGTCGCACAGCGTACGAACCGCGTCCGGCGCGCCGTGCAGGAAGCGTTCCCGCGACTCAGACGGCGGCAGGCCGAACAGCGACTGGTACTGCTCGTTCGGCATGCGGTCCAACCACATACGCAGGTGCTCGCCTCCCGTCCAGGTGAACGCGTCTTGCAGCCGGCTGCCGTATTTGGCCTCGACGACGTGCCATCCCGCGGCCGCGAACTGGTTGCGCCACTGGGCAATCCGCGGGCCGGGCACGATCCGGTCCAGCGACTGCCGGTTGAAGTCGACGATCCACGTGACGTTGCCGAGCCCGTGCGTCGCATCGTCGTTGATCGCTTCCCAGACGTTTCCCTCGTCGAGTTCGGCGTCGCCGAGTAGCGAGATGAAGCGGCTCGCCGGACGTGCACCGAAGTGTGCGTCCACGTAGCGGCGCGTCACCGCCGCGAACAGCGGCGCCGCTGCCCCGAGACCGACCGAACCGGTCGAGAAGTCGACCGCGTCGGGGTCTTTCGTTCGGCTCGGATAGGCCTGCAGGCCGCCGAAGGCGCGCAGTGTGGTGAGGTACTCGCGGTCGAGATTTCCCAGTAGGTACTGGATCGCATGGAAGACCGGAGAGGCATGCGGCTTGACGCTGACGCGATCCGCGCTGTCGAGAAAGGCGAAGTACAGCACCGTCATCGTCGTGACGAGGCTGGCACTCGACGCCTGGTGCCCACCGACCTTGACTCCGTCCGCGTCCGGACGGTCGTGGTTGGCCGTGTCCACCATGCGCACCGCGAGCCACAGCACCCGGCGCTGGATCTCGTTGAGGATGTCGGCGACGGACTGCGACGTCGGCGGCGCCGTCTCGGTCTTCGTCACGCGGTTGACGTCTGCAACGCTGGCTGATCCGGCGGGTACGCGCCTCGCGTCCGGGCTGATGTCGTCACGTCGAGGAGCCAGGCGCGAATGGTTCGCCACAGTCCGGGGGGCGTCTGGCCGGACTGAAGATCCAGGCTGTGCCCGGCGTTGGGGACGACGAGCAACCTCGAGCGAGGATCGGCCTGCGGCATGTTGTCAAGATAGCGTCCGATGCTTTCGCGCACCGGTATGACCTGATCGGCGCCGCCGAATACACCGAGGAGCGGCACGCGAAGTGCGCGGATTTCGGCTGCGGGGTCGTAGGGGTAGACGCCGACCTCGAAGGACAACTCCTTCATCGACACGCCCCCGAGGGCCGCCCGCCAGGGTGCGTCGCTGTCGGCGAGTTCACGCTCGAAGATCTGCTCGACGGTCCGCCCGGCCTCGATGTCGGCCATGCGCTGCCGGATGAACGCCACCGCCGCGGCGGACTCCTCGACGCTCAGACCGAGACGTTCACGGTCGTGCCCGACCCGGTAGATCTCCTGTTCGGCGACGCTCACTCCGGGGCCCGATGTCGTGACGACGGCGGAGATGTCTTCGGCGTCGACCGCGGAGAGCAGCGACACCCAACCGCCTTGGCTCTGCCCGACGAGCGCTATCGGCATTCCGGCAACCGCAGGATGGGACTTCAGGAACGCGGCGGCGGCACGCGTTTCATCCGCGCGGTCGGGGAATGTCTGCTGCGTCCAGTCGCCGTCCGAGGATCCGCAACCGGGCTTGTCGTAGACGAGAACGGACAGTCCTTCGCCGACGAGGTGTTCGACGCGGGCAGCCACGTAGGACGTGCTTCGTTCGCACGGCCCCGAGCCGTGCACCGCTATGACGACGGGAGTTCCGGCGACATGCAAGGTTCCGGCGAGTACTCCTCCTGCGTAGGGGATGGCCACCTCGATCGCGTCTGGCATGTCGACGAACCTAGGTGTTGCGAGGTGACCGGTACAGGACAGCCTGTGCAGCACCCGACGGCAAGCAGATACAGGCTGCACCTGGCGATGTGGCGCATCGGCGGACACTCTGTGCATCGTGTTGGCTTTCGGCATAGATGGTTTGCGGGCAGCGGGTCGGCTCCGCCGCTCGCGCCTTGCCGTGGCGCAAGAATCGCCCGGCCGGTCGCGGGTCAGGCTGGAGCCGACGAAAGGCTCGGCTGACGCGGGGGCTCCCACGATCGACGAAGCCGCCCGCGTGCGGCCGACGCCCGGTGGGTAGGGATTTTCTCAGCGACAACTCCTCGGGCATCCACCCGGAGGTCCTCGCTGCTATCGGCGCCGTCAACGACGGACATCAGCCCGCCTACGGCGAGGACGCCGTTACGGCGCGGGTTTCGCGGCTGTTCGGCCGGCATTTCGGGCCGGACTCGGAGACATTCCTTGTGCTGAACGGGACGGGCGCGAACGTCGTTGCGCTTCGCGCGTTGACCCGCGCATGGGGTGCAGTCATCTGTGCCGACTCGGCGCACCTGAACACCAGCGAAGGTGGCGCGCCGGAGAAGGTCGGCGGGCTCAAGCTGCTTGCCGTAGCGGCGCCGAGCGGCAAGCTCACGCCGGACTACCTTCCCGCGCTGGTCGCGTCAGCCGGCGATCAGCAGGCCGCGCAGGTAGAGGTGGTCTCGCTGTCGCAGTCGACCGAGCTCGGAACGGTCTACTCGCTGGACGAGTTGCGCGACCTGTGCCAGGCCGCGCACACACTGGGGCTACGCGTGCACATGGACGGTGCGCGCGTGTGCAACGCCGCGGCCGCGCTGAATGTGCCGTTGCGTGCGCTGACAGCGGACGTCGGTGTGGACGTGCTGTCGTGCGGTGGCACGAAGAACGGCCTGATGCTCGGCGAGGCAGTCGTTGTGCTCCGGCCGGGCCTCGCGGACGGGATGAAATACCTGCGCAAGCTGAACATGCAACTGTGTTCCAAGATGCGGTTCATCGCCGCACAGTTCGAAGCACTCCTCGGCACTGACCTGTGGCGGCGGAATGCGTTGCACGCGAATGCGATGGCCCGCCTGCTCGAATCCGGCCTGCGTGAGATCGCAGACGTCGAGGTGACACAGCCCGTCCAGGCCAACGCCGTGTTCGTCGCGATGCCCGAAGCCGTCGCGTCGCGGGTGCGCCAGGACTTCGCCTTCCACGTGTGGGATCGTGCCGCCGGCGTCTACCGGCTCATGACGAGCTTCGACACCGAAGAGGCCGACGTTCACGCGTTTGTGAAGACATTGACCACCGCCCTGACCGCCGCCCGCAAGCGTGGCACCTAGTTGTGCCGAGTCAGAAGTTCCGTTGCAGGTTTCGGCGCCCTGATGCTGACCCGGGCCGCTAGGCCGGTTCACTGTGTCGGAGCTAGCGGGCGAGAAGTGGCGCATGCGGCTTCCTGCCTTGAGGGCGAGAGTTACTGGCTCAGGCCTGGACAGGGCAGTGGACCGACCACTAAGCCGACTTCGCGCGCGAATTTGTGACGCCAAACAAGCTAGATTGCCGTACTGCCCAGCATGGCCTCGGGGATCTCCGGCAGGCGGGGGCCGTGCCCGCGCCGATAGACCATGACCGTGCGCTCGAACGTGATGACGGTGGTTCCGTCGTGCCGGAACCCCACGGTGCGGACTCGGACGATCCCGACGCCGGCCCGGCTACGCGACGGCCGCACCGACAGTACTTCGCTGGCCGAATAGATCGTGTCGCCTTCGTACACCGGGTTCGGCAGGCGCACCGAATCCCACCCTAAGTTCGCCATGACGTTCTGCGAAATGTCGCTGACAGATTGGCCCGTCACGAGAGCTAACGTCAGCGCCGAGTTGACCAGAGGCTGGCCATGCTCGGTCTGGCTCGCGTAGTGCTGGTCGAAGTGCAGCGGCGCAGTGTTCTGCGTCAGCAGGGTGAACCAGGAGTTGTCGGTCGGCGTAATGGTGCGGCCCAGTCGATGCTGGTAGACGTCGCCGACGGTGAAGTCCTCGAAGAATCGGCCCTTCCAGCCATTCTCGTTCAGCGTCATTGGTCTTCTCCCGCTGTGGTTGGCGAAACGGCGGACGGCAGGTGATCACCGGAGCCGAAGGCGCCGGCCGCCGACAGCGACCGGACCATCGACGCCTCGTACCCTAGAACGGCGCGGAGAACGTAGTCGGCGTCCTCGTGTCGCCGTGGCGCGCGGCGATACTCAGGCACGTACGTGCCCACCCGAACGGGGCTGCGCAGTTGACGCACGGTGCCGAACGACGGGTGCTCGGTCTCGACGACGATGTCGCGGGCTGCGGTCTGCGCATCCGCGAGCGCGGCGGCGACGGAGTTCACCGGCCCGCACGGCACCCCGGCTCGGGTGAGGATTCGCACCCAATGCTCGACGTCGTGCGTGGCAAAAGTTTCCATGAGCGTCTGCAGCAGAGCCTCCGCGTTGGTGCGCCGCGCGGCGAAGTTCGAGAATCTCTCGTCGTCGGCGAGTTCCGCCCGGCCGATCGCCTCCGCCAGTCGACGCCAGAACTTCTCCTTCGGGCACGCGACGACGAGCCACCCGTCCGTTGCGGCGAATGCCTGGAACGGCACCAGCGACGGGTGGGCGGAATAGCGCATCCGCACCGGCTCGAAATTGCCGTTGAGGTGCCATGTCGCCGGGTAGGTCAGCATTCCCAGCGCGGTGTCGAAGAGGCTCACGTCGCAGTCCGAGCCGATCCCGTCCCGGCGGGCGGCGTGGACAGCAGCGAGCAGCGAGATCGCAGCTACCAGGCCGCCGCTGTAGTCGACCAGGGACAGGCCGGACTTGGTCGGCGGCCCGCCGGGCTCACCGGTCAGGTCCATCCAGCCGGTAAGCCCTTGGATCACGTAGTCGTAGCCGGGTTCGGCGCTGCGCGGCCCGTCGGTGCCGTAGCCGGTCAGCGAGCAGCAGACGATCGCGGGATTGATGTGTTCCAGGTCCGCGTAGGTGATCTGGAGCTTGCCAGGCACGTCACCACGTGGATTGGAGTAGACGACGTCACTGACCCGGACGAGGTCCTCGAACACCTTCCGGCCCTGGTCGTTGCTGATGTCGATGCAGATGCTGCGCTTGTTGCGGTTGAAAGTCTCGAAGAACAGGCTGTCTTCGCCCTCCTGATAGGGCGGGACGTACCGGCCGATGTCGCCGGCGGTCGCGGGGTCCTCGATCTTGATCACTTCGGCGCCGAGATCGGCGAGGTGCATGCTGCCGAACGGCCCGGCTCCGTACTGTTCGAGTGCGAGAATCCGCAGATCTTCGAGGGGCTTCCGGCCGCTCACGCGGTGACCGCTCGCGCGGTGAGCTGCACTGCGGCAAGGGTCTTGGCCATCTCGTTGCGGGTGATCATGACTCCTTCGTCTACGCCCATTCCGGGCTTCGCCAGGATGAGGTCCGCCGCGCAGGCCATGGCTACCTGGGCACATATGCGCGCGGATTGATCGGTTTCATTGCACGTTCCCCCGCAGTAGGCGCCGAGGCCGGCGGCGCGGACCGTCAGCAGTGCCTCCACCGTGTTGTTGAGCCCGCCGAGGTCGGGCGTCTTCACGTGAATGACGTCTGCGGCCCCGGCGGCCGCGAATCGCCCTATATCTTCCAGCGTGTTGCACCACTCGTCGGCGACGATCTGCACGTGAGATCCGCGTGCCCGCAGGGATTCGCGCAGGCGTGCCATGGCGTCGATCTGAGCATCGGTGCTGCCCGCGTCGACGGGTTGCTCGATGCGCACGGCGAATGGCGCGGCCGCGGCTTCGAGGCGCTGCAGGTAGCTCGCGATTTTCGTCGTCGAGCGAGCGAAAGCGATTCCGATCGTGCCGTACACGTCGAAGTGCAACACGGGCGCGTATTGCGGGTCGTCGCGCAGGGCGAGCACGCGCTCGCGCACCCACCGCACGTAGTCGAGCAGGATCTCGCCGTCCGCGCCCAGTTTCGTCTCGACGTTGTTGATCAGGCCGTGGGGGAGTGCGTCGACCTTCTTCAGAACCATCTTGTCGACGTTCTCATAGCGGCTGTCGCCGGACTGGGCGAACACCGGCACGATCCTCAGTGCGGCCTTCGTGTCGTACTCGGAGCGAATGATCTCGGCCATCGTCTTGCAACTGGCCTTCGCGACGGCATCGAGCAGGGCCTGGGTCGCGCCGTAACGGACCGCGCTGTGCAGGCGGTCTCGCCCCGCCCGAGTCACGTCGATCATCTCGGCGAGTTCGCTGAAGCTGCGCACTTCGCGATTCATGAGTTGCGGGCGGACGATCTGCTCGATCTGCTCGCGGGTCGAGCCGAGTCGCAGTGGGGTGTCGCGTCCACCTGCCGCCGCATACTGAACTTCTGCGCAATCGCCCTGCGCCACCTGCCCGTCTTCGAGTCGCAACAGCACGGACACGGCGCGCCCAGGCTCGCGGATCCGGGAGAAGCCTGGCGTGATCGGCGTGCCGGGGTAGGCGAAGTTGTCCTGTTTGGCGCCCGCTCGAATCGCAGCCTGGTCGTCGGCGTAGAAGCCACTGTCGATCGCGACTGCGGCGACGTCGACGATGCGCATCTTCACATCCGTTTCTTCAGCGCGTATGCCGCTGCTGGCGGGGATCTAGAACAAGGTGTTGAGGACCTGGCGTGAGTCGACGATGTGGGTTCGCATTGCCTCGGACGCCTGGGCCGGTTCATGGGCCTCGAGGGCTGACAGCAGGGCGTGATGCGAATGCATAGCCTGGTTGCGGGGCGGCCGGGTCTGCCAGTACCAGCGCCAGAATCGCAGGCTGTGCTGCAGCAACAGGTCGCCGGCGTCACGCAACGGAGCGTTGTTGATCATGTGGATCAAGAAGGCGTGGATGGCGTGGTCGTCGCGCAGGTACTCCTCGTGCGCGGCACCGTCCCTTGCCCGGTCGGCATTCTCGACCAGGTGCCGCAGTTCGGCGAGATCGGCCGCGGTCGCTCGGGTGGCGGCGATGTGGGCGACTCCGCACTCGATCGCCTCGCGAGCTTCGAACAGATCGAGAACGTCGGCCAACGCCAACGTGGTGATCATGGTTCCGCGGCGAGGAAGGACCGTGACGAAGCGTTCCGACGCGAGCCGAGCGAGTGCTTCGTGAACGGGCATCCGGCCGATCTCGAGTGTCGCCGCGAGCGAGGTCTCGTTCACGATCATTCCTGGTGGCAGGCGCAGATCGACGATCATGTCGCGCAGTTGCTCGTAGGCGTGGTCGACCGCCGAGCGGCTCGCCGGGGCCGGCCGGCTTGCCCGGGTCTTGGCGCTCGGCCGGGTCCTGGTCGGGTTACCCATGGGTTACGGCCTCGCTGCGGGTGCCGCGCACCGGTGCTCCCCAGGTCTCGATGATCTCGGCCGACTGCACGACGTCGAAGCGGTGGCGCATGAGCAGCAGCGAAGCCTCGTGCTGTTCGGGACTGTCGCTGGCGACGCAGTCGGCCGGGATGACGACGTGATAGTCATGGAACAACGCGTCACGCGCGGTCGATTCGACGCAGCCCTCCGTCGTGCAGCCCGCGATGACAAGTGACTCGATCCGGCTGCTGCGCAGGAGCAGGTCGAGATTCGTGCCGGCGAAACCGCTCGAACGCCACTTCGGCACGACCTGCTCGTCAGCCGATGGCGCGAGATCGGCAACGAACGCGTGCCCAGGACTTTCAGCCACACAGTAGGTAAGGGGCTGCTCGTCCGCACGGACGGACGCGTGCATCTTCAGGTTGAAGCGCAACTGGGCGGGCGACTCGCTGCGGCGCCCGGGCAGCGACGTCATCTGCAGGTGGAGTACGAACACCCCACGCGCCCGGGCTGTTTCGAGCAGCCGGCGCAGGCGCGCACGCATCGCGGGGTACATCGACAGATCCACGCCCAGTCTGCTGAACTCGCCGCCCGGTTCCATGAAGTCGCACTGCATGTCGACCAGAACGAGCGCCGTGTGCTCGGCCGCCACGAGTTCTGAGAGTTCGGAGTAGATCGCCCTACCGTTGACAACGATCACGGGACACCTTTGCCGTTCGCCGATGCAGAAGTTCGGTTCAGATATATCACTGTTCAATCAACTTAGCACCCCTGACTGCAGACCTCCAGGTTTTGTTGGACATTTAGTTGAGACAGTGCTACGTTCGCCACTCAGCTGGTCCTCGAACCCCTGCCCGCCGTCGACGGGCAGCAAGCAATAGATGGGGGTGCGACCTCATGACAGCCGTCCTGGCACCGCCGGAAGCGCTCGCTGGCGACTACCACGCACCGACTTCAGCAGGCACGGCAGTTCGCCGCGATCCGTATCCTGCGCTGCGCGACGTCGTCGAGTTGGGCGCAGTCAGTGCGGCGCGACCGAGGGTCTCCGGAGCCTGCGCATCGCTGTCCGTGCCGGTGCGTGCCGCCCGCGTGGTCTGCTTCGGAGAGAGTCTCTGGAAGGCGGCGCGCAATGGCGAGGTGCTGCTGCTCGATCATGCTGCGGTGCCTGACGATCGATCCGAGCTGGTAGCAGCCTTGGACCGTCTTGCCGCCGCCAACATCAGCGCGCTCGCGGTTTCCACGGATCTCTGCGCTCGCGCGCTGCCGGGCCGGGTGTCGCGGGCCTGCGAACGGGCAGGCATTCCGCTGATCGAGTTCGTCGAGCCGGTGGAGCTACCGTCTCTGGCGCGCGAGATCGACAGCTACGTCGGCCGCGTCATGCTCGCCCATCACCGGGCGGTGGACGAAGCGCGCAACACCCTGACGAGCATGTGCCTGGCCGGCGCGTCCGCCCGCGAACTGCTGGCGACCGTGTCCAGGCTCGCCGGATGTCCTGCCATGCTTGAAGATTCCGGTCGTCACCTCGTAGGCATCGAGGGCGGAGCGTCGGACGTCGCGCAGTCCGTCGAGGACTGGTGGGCGCAACAACGAGGTGGGCCCGGTCAGGGCGGCGCCGGCCAGGCGCATGATGTCGCGCGCAGCGAGATCGCGTCGAAGGGGCGAGTCCACGGCTGGCTGACCCTGTTCACGCGCGGCGCGCCCACGCCCTACCAGTCGGCGCTGGTAGAGCACGCGGCGTCCACCTTCGCGCTGGTCAAAGCCCTCGATCCGGCAACCGACGGGTCTTCGCGTCCATCGCAACTGGGCCTGATCTCTGACCTGCTCAAGAGTCCGGGCGGCGGCACCCGCGACTTGATGGCAAAGGCATCGATCCTCGGCGTCGACTTCGAAGCCGACAATTACGTGGCGCTTGTGGCGGACCTGAGCCCACAGCCGGCCCTGCGCCCGCTCTCGAGGGGACGTCACCCGGATCGTTCGGTGAGCCAGTCCGCCAAGTTCGCCTCGCTGCGGGTGATTGCCGAGTCCCTGTCGGACACCCGACTGTGCGTCGTCGTCGCCATCGATGACGTGGCGGCGCACGACGTCGTCGTGTCGCGAACCGTCGAGTGCATCCGCCAATCGCTGACCGGACTTGTCTGCTCGATCGCCGTCAGCGCCACTGCGCATCGTGCCGGCCAGATTCGCGAGGCCGTGTGCGGCGCTGTCAACGTCGCCGATCTGGTCGCGGCATCCGACAATGTTCCGCCCAGGCGCTTCTACACAAGCCGTGACCTGCAACTGAAGTCAGTCTTGCAAGTCCTCAAACGCGACGATCAACTCGAAGCGTTCGTGCACCAGGCGCTCGGTCCGTTGCTGGATTCTGCGAATCCACAAGCTGAAGACCTACTCCGGACGCTGGGCGCCTACCTCAACAGCACCCGCAACAAGTCGGCTGCCGCCCACCAGGCAAACCTGTCCCGATCCGCCTTCTACCACCACCTCTCGACGATCGAAGAGGCGCTCGACGTCGACCTGGACTGTGCCGAGACCTGCACCTGGCTGCACGCGGCGTTGATGGCGCTGCGGCTCGTCGACCGCCCGGTCAACGGGTTCGTGGCGCGGCGCGGGGCGGTGGCACGCAACGTCGTCGTCCTCGCGACCGGAGCCGGGCACGCCAGCCCCGCGTGACCGACCGAGCGGAGAGCCACTTATGACCGTCATTGGGCCGATCACGAACGTCATCGCACACGAATCGTCCGAGCCGTCCGGCACGGAGACGATCGACGTGCTGAACCCGGCCAACGGCGATCTGCTCGCTTCCTACCGGCACTCGTCAGCGGCGGACGTGGATAGCGCTGTCCGCAGCGCGCGCGCCGCGTTCCCGGGTTGGGCTGCGTCGTCGCCGGCCGAGCGGGCGGAAGCCCTGCTCCGGCTGGCGTCGCTGGTGGAAGATCATGGGCAAGAGCTCGCCCACCTCGAAGCCGTCAATGCCGGCAAGCCGATCACGTCGGTCGATCGCGATGAGATACCGGGCGTCGTCGACCACCTGCAATTCTTCGCCGGTGCCGCGAGATGCGTCGCGGGCCCCGCGGCCGGCGAGTACGCGGCGATGCACACATCCGTGCTCCGCCGGGAACCGGTCGGTGTCGTCGGGCAGATCGTTCCCTGGAACTTTCCCCTGTCCACGGCGGTCTGGAAGATCGCTCCCGCGCTCGCCGCAGGCTGCACGTGCGTGCTCAAGCCGGCGCCGAACACGCCGCTGTCGGCGGTTAGGCTGGCGCAGTTGGCCGAGCAGGTACTTCCGCGCGGCGCGTTCAACGTCGTCGTCGGCGGCAATGCGACGGGCGAAGCGCTGGTGCGGCATCCCGATGTCGATGCGCTTTCGCTCACCGGCTCCGTCGAGACCGGTCGGCGGGTAGCAGCCGGCGCTGCCGAATCACTCAAACGAATGCACCTGGAACTCGGCGGCAAGGCGCCAGTGATCATCTTCGCCGACGGGGTATCGGACGCCGGTCTGCGAAGAATTGTCAATCAGGGCCTGTACAACGCGGGCCAAAGTTGTGTGGCGGCTACTCGCGTCCTTGCGCACAAGGATGTCTACGACGTCGTCGTGTCCGAACTCGCCTCGATCGCCGCCGGTTACACGATTGGCGACACCCTCGATGTCAATACTCAACTCGGCCCCATGATCAGTCACGCGCAACGCGCGCGCGTCGAGGATCTGATCGACTACGCAGGCAGTGCCGAGGTCGTGTTCGGCGGCCGTCAGCCGGTCTCCAAGGGGTTCTTCCTCGAGCCGACGATCATCGCGAACGTCGTGTCGACCGACCGGCTCGCCGAGGTGGAGATCTTCGGCCCCGTCATCACAGTCGAGCGATTCAGCACCGAGGACGAAGTGGTAGCCCTCGCCAATCGGAGTGCATACGGCCTGGCGGCGTCGGTATGGACGCGCGACTTCGCGAGAGCCAATCGGACCGCGAACGCCCTGCGGTGCGGCTGCGTATGGATCAACCACCACGGCTCGTTGATCTCGGAGATGCCGCACAGCGGAACCCGGCAGTCAGGCTATGGCGCCGACCTGTCGACGCTTGCGATCGACGAATACACGCACCCCAAGCACGTCATGATGTCGTTGACATGACGACCGGCCTGGTCGCACCTGTCCGCTGCGTTCCGGAGCGGGCCGCGAGATCGGGTGTCGTTAGCCGGGGTTGACGTGCCCTCCGGCCTAGGTGATCGAGGCGGCGGAATCCCTTCCGTCCACGTCGAGCGCTGCGTTCGTCTTCGTAGGAAGGGGATTCGCCGCGCGCCGGGCCGATTTCTCGCGTCCACACCACGTCATTCTGTGCAGGACACTCTGTGCCGTTCGCGCACCAAGGCACGACACGACGGTCATGGGCGGCCGGCTGCATGCTGGCTAGCCTTTGCGCAGTCTCGTCGAACTCGGCCATCGACACGAGCGAAACGGCCGTCAATTCACTCGGGCATATCGAATCGTCCTGCGATCACTCGCATTGTTTTCCTACTTCAAGTCCGACCACCAAGAATCGAAGGAGACCGGTAAGCATGTGGAAGTACGCGAGGCGCACTTGTTCCGCGCTTGGTGCGGGTGTGCTGCTGGTAGTGGCCGGATGCACCTCGAGTGGATCGACCAGTTCGCCGGACACCGCCGTCTTCGCCGAGCAGGCGGGCAACGCACCGAACTACATTTTCCCGTTCGTCAACGCCACCTACAACACCGCGCCGAACGTCCGACAACTTCAGTACCTGCTCTACCGTCCTCTCTACTGGTTCGGCGAAGGTAGCAACACCGAGGTCAACTACTCGCTCTCGCTGGCGGACCCGCCCAAGTGGACCAGCACGAACGACACCGTCACGATCCACTTGCGCCCCTACCAGTGGTCGGACGGAACCAAGCTGTCGCCACGTAACGTCGCCTTCTGGATAGGACTCGCGAACAGCGAGAAGAAGAATTCCGCCTACTACATTGCGGGCCAATTCCCGGACAATGTGAAGTCGGTTGCGTACGACGACAGCGCGAACACGGTGACGATGCGCTTGACACGCGGGGTCTCGACCGACTGGTTCCTGTACAACGAGCTCAGCCAGATCACCCCGCTGCCGACGGCGTGGGACCTTACGGCGGCAGGGACCAAGGCAACCTGCTCGTCTGAGACGCCTGGCGAGCAGGCAGCAAACTGCCCGAAGGTGTACGACTACCTGACCTCGCAGGCCAAGGACCAGGCAAGCTACGCGACGAACCCGCTGTGGAAGGTCGTCGACGGCCCGTTCCGCCTCAGCGAGTACTCGCCGAGCGGCAATATGAGCTTCGTGCCGAATCCGAGTTACTCCGGCCCGGTCAAGCCCAAGATCACAAAGCTGAAGTACCTGGCCTTCACCGACGAGGCCGCCGAGTACAACAGGCTGCGATCGGGCAACACCATATCGGTGGGCTACATCCCCCAGCAGGACCTGCCGCGCAAGGCCGCGGCCGACCCGGCCGGTCACAACCCGCTGGCGCCGGCGTACAACCTGTATCCGCAGACGCTGTGGGGGTTCTACTACCTGCTCCTGAACTTCAACAATCCCAAGGTCGGCCCGCTGCTGCACCAGCTCTACATCCGGCAGGCTCTCCAATCGTCGGTCGACCAGGCCGGGTATATCGCCTACGCGCAGAACGGCTACGGATTCGAGCAGTACGGGCCGGTGCCCACGGTGCCGTCGAATCCGTTCATCGACAGCAACTCCGCGAACAACTCGTTGAAGTTCAACGTCGACCGGGCACGGCAACTGCTGACCTCGCACGGGTGGACGCTGAGCGGGTCCGGCACCGCCACGTGCGCGCAGCCTGGTACCGGACCGAGCCAGTGTGGAGCGAAGATCGCGGCAGGTACGCGTCTCGAGTTCAACCTGCTCAGCTACACCAACCCGGTGGAGGAACAGGAAACCCAGCAGCTGGTCACGGACGCGGCGAAGGCCGGCATCGCCATCAAGCTCACCAATGTGCCGCCGAAGCAGATGGTTGCCGAGACGATGCAGTGTGCGCCGTCCGACTCGGGCTGCAGCTGGCAGATCAGCAACTACGGGGCGAACCTCTACCCGTCCGGATTCCCCGGCGGCGCCCAGACGCTCCAGACCGGCGCCGGCCTCAATGTCGGAAGCTACGCAGACTCGAAGATGGACGCGCTGATCAAAGCGACGATCGACGGCCCGCGCAGCGTGTTCGCGCAGTACGAGCAGTACGCGGCCGAACAGGTGCCGGTGATCTGGATGCCGTCGCAATATCTCAACGTCGCCGAAGTGTCGAGCAAGCTGAAGGGCGCGACCCCGTTGAGCCCGCTCGGCAACATCAATCCGGAGAACTGGTCGTTCAGCTCGTGATGTACCCGCCGGCCTGTTGGGGAACCTGGGGAAGACCGTGAAGACCATATTTCGCAACGTCACGGTGCCCGGCAGCGTCGCGAGACACCAGGACCGCGTCGACGTCGTGCTGGACGGCGCGAACGTCGAGGCGATCGTGCCGGCCGGCCGGGCGCCGGCACGTGCGGACGATGTCGTCGACGCGAGCAGCAGCTATCTGGTCGCGGGTCTTGTTGACGGGCACGTGCACTTCCCGGACTTCGCCGAGCCCGTGTTCGAACGACTCGCCATCGAGTACCTGATGCACGGCATTACCGGGGTGTTCTGCATGCATGGGTCTGACGCCGTGCTGAGGCTGCGCGATCGGATAGCCGACGGCGGCTGCCTCGGCCCGCGGATCACCACGACGGGGCCGATGCAGGATGACCCGGCCATGACGCTCGACCAAGGCCGCGCGGTCGTGCGCGAGCACGTTGTGGCCGGCTACGACGCGATCAAGGTGTACAGCCGGCTGAGCCCGGACGGCTTCGCGGGAATCATGGCGGGTGCGCAGTCGGCGAACCTGCCTGTTGTGGGTCACGTCGTGCGATCGGTCGGCTTGCGCGAAACCCTGCGGCCGCCACAGCAGCAGATCGCGCATCTCGAGGAGTTCGTGTACGCGCTGCTCGACGTTTCCGTCGAGACGCTCGCCGACGACAAGCCGATCGAGTACGACAGCGCGGCCTTGGACGAGATCGCCATGGAACTGATCGAGCGCGGCATCTCGGTCGGCACGACGATCGAGGCGATCCGATCGGCCTATGAGCAGGTTCGCGATGCCGATGCCTGGTTCGCGCAACCTGACCTCGCGGCGCTCCCTCAGCAACTGCGAGACGATTGGTTGCCGCCGAACAATTTCTATTCGAAGAATTTCGACTCCGCGGCACACGCCAACGGATTCCGGCGAATCGTCGATCTGGTCAAGCGGCTCGCCGTGGAGTTCCACCGGCGCGGCGTGCGCCTGATCGCGGGCACCGATGCCCTGCACTCCGGAGTAGCGCACGGCACGTCCTTGTACCGTGAGCTGCGCGATCTCGTCGGGGCAGGTCTCAGCGACGGCGATGCGTTCCGGGCGTGTGTCTCCGCGCCGTTGAGTCAGGGCCAGGCTCGGCCGGGCGACATCGATGTCGGCTACTCCGGAGATCTGCTGCTTCTCGGCGGCAACCCGTACGACGACGTCGCACACGTGCGAGACGTCCGCGGTGTGCTCGTCGACGGACGGTATGTAACCAGGCGCGAGCTGACGATTGCTCGCGCTGCAATGCGAGATTCCGTTGCCGGCTAGGGCATTCCACTGGCAGCCGGACCCGACGAGGAGGCCATTTCATGGGTGTGCCGGTCACATCTCTGGCGGTACGCAGTTGCACGGCGATTGTCGGGAGCGACGTCGCGGTCGGAATGAACGACTGTGACCTCGTGGTACTGCCGGTCTTCTCCGACGCCGAGTTGCCCGCGGTCACGCGCGAAGCGGCGTCGCGATTCGGCTTCGACGCGGGCCGGGTCGCCGCGCGATTCGGGCTGCGCGAACCCGGTGACCTTTGCACCGTCGCGATATCGAGCTTGCCGGATGGCCCGGACGTAATGCTCGTCTGCGTAGGGTCAGGCCAGGGTGGTTCGACCACGAGTGAACAGTTGCGGCGGGCCGCTCTGCGAACTGGGCGGGCGTTGGACAGAAGGATCGTCGCGTGTGCCCTCGCCGAGACGCCACTCTCAAACGGCGTCGCGGCCCAGATCGTCGCCGAATCGCTCGTCCTGAGCGCCTACGAATACGTCGGGTACCGCTCGGAACGCCTGGACCGGGGCGACGTCGCCGAGATCCGCCTGCTCGGTGCCGGCGAGCAATCAATCAGTGTCGGCCGTGCGCTGGGCGAAGCCTCGAACTTCGCGCGCGATCTGGTCAACGCACCGCCGGCTGACCTGACCCCGGAGGCGCTCGCCGAGTGCTGTACCGAGGTGGCGCGCACGTTCGGGCTGAGCTCTGAGGTCATCGGCTACGACGACCTGGTCAGTGGTGGATTCGGCGGCCTGGCCGCAGTGGGTGGCGGTAGCGCGCACAAGCCCGCACTGGCCGTTCTGGAACTTGCCAGTGGAGACGGCCCGGTGACGGCCCTTGTCGGCAAGGGCATCACGTTCGACAGCGGCGGCATCCAGCTCAAGAGTGCCGCCGCGATGCTCGCGATGAGGTACGACATGGCCGGTGCGGCCGCCTGCCTCGCAACGGTGAAGGCGCTCTGCGATCTCGGTGTACCGGCCAACGTGCGGATCTACCTGGCGTGCGCCGAGAATGCGCCCGGCGGCAATTCCTACCGGCCGAGCGACATCGTGCGGCACCGGTCCGGGCGCACCACGGAGGTTGTCAGCACCGACGCGGAAGGCCGCCTCGTGCTAGCCGACGCGATCGACTACGCCCTTGAACGCGAACCGGACGAGATCGTCACCGTCAGCACGCTGACCGGCGGCACCGGACTCGGCCCCGGCCTGTGGGGCATCCTGGGCACGGACGACTCTCTGGTGTCGAGCCTGCTCAGGGCGGGCGAGCAGGCGGGCGATCCGGGTTGGGCGCTGCCGCTGTGGAACGACTACGCGCCGATGTTGCGCTCCACCGTGGCCGACGCGGTCAACTACGACTTCGGCTGGCCGGGAAGTGCAATCGCGGGCGCACCACCGGCCATCCTCGGCGGCATGTTCTTGCGGCCGTTCGTGGGCAGCGTCCCGTGGGCGCACCTGGATATGGCGGCGGCCGCCTGGCAGGTCGAGGCCGACGATGCGTGGGCGGCCGGCGCCACAGGTCGCCCGACCCGGGCACTGGCGCGGCATTTCCTGGCGCGCGCCGAAGTGCCATGAGCGGGCCTTGGAACGAAATGGCTCCGAGTGTGCAGGCAAAGGCGCTCGTAGAAGGGCTGGCCCGCTTCGACGAATGGCGACAAGGCGTCGTGAGCCTTCTGGCGGGCGAGGGTGTCATGAGTAGGACGGCTCGCTCCGTCCTATCTTCTGATGTCGCCTCGCGTCTGTCGGAAGGGCTGCCCGGCCATCGGGAACCGAGTCTTCCGTCGGCGGTTCACTCCTGGCCGGACGAGGCGGAACGCCTCATCGAGTCCACTGCAGCCGCACTGTTCAACGCGCGCTTCATCGAGTGGCGCCCGACGAGTAACACGATGGCGAACGCGGTCGCGATGCACGCGCTCGCCGAGCCAGGCGACCTGATCGCCGTCCAGGCGATGGGTGCCGGTGCGAATGTGAGCTATCAGAGCAAGGCACTCGCCGGTCTGCTCGGGTTGACGACCATGTCGTTGCCGGCCACCGGCGAATTCGAGATCGATGCGCGCAGTGCTGCCGAAGCAATCACGGACCGTCGGCCCCGGTTGGTGGTGATCGGCGGCAGCAAGGTGCTCTTTCCCTATCCGCTGCAGGACATCCGCGACGCGGCCGACGCGGTAGGAGCACGAGTGCTCTTCGACGCGGCTCATCTCGGGCCGTTCATCGCGGCCGGAACATTCCCGCACCCGCTCAAGAACGGCGCTCATGCAATGACGACCGGCACGCACAAGCTCATGGGCGGGCCGGTCGGTGGCCTGGTCGTCACCGACGATCCCGCCATCGCAGAACGCATCCGGGCGTCGGCCTACCCGCGATTCCTGCAGACGCGTGACCTGAACAAGTACGCCGCGGGCGCAATCGCGCTGCTCGAACTACTGGAACACCGGCACGAGTACGCCGCGACCATGCTCGCCAACGCGAGAGCCCTCGGCGATGCTCTCGCCGACCGTGGCTTTCGCCTGATGGGATCGGCCCGCGGTTACACCTGCACGCACATGCTGTTCGCGCGCGCCACCGACATTGCGCCGGAGATAGCACGACGCTGCGAGCACAACGGAATCCTCCTCACCCACACGGCAGCGGCCGCGCCGGACGAGGGTCAGCGCGTGCTCCGCATCTCGATCGCGGACGTAACCCGGCACGGGATGCGAGAGCCCGAGATGGTGCATATTGCCCGGCTCATCTACGCCGCCGGGTGTGAACGCGCCGACGTGCGCGGCGAAGTCCGGGCGCTGGCACACGGATTTCCTCGTGTGGGCTTCTCCTTCGACGCGTGATTGCCCGATTGTCAAGCTTGCCAGGGAGACTGAGATGGCGGTGGCAACGGACAGTCTGGCGTCAGGCCACGCGCTGTTCGCGACAGTTCGTGCGTCGCTGGGCCGCCCGCGGCGGCCTACTCTTTCGCGTAGAACGATGCGAAGTCTCCGGTGTGCGAACTGGCCGAGCCGTCGACGTGTTCTGTGCTGCCGGCTCGGTATACCCGCAGGCCGCTGGTTTCCCCAGCGATGTCAGCAGAAGTCGGCTCCGAGCTCGCTCGATCCCGGGAGGACAGACTTGCCCGTCAGCACCGTCCATGCGCGATGCGCGAAGATCTGCCGGGCGTCACCGGCCTTCGATTGGTGCGGCGTGCACAGCTGCGGTGCCTTGCACAGCGGCTCCGGAAACCGTCCGTCACCGCTATGACCCGCTACGTCGTCGCTCGCCTACTGCACGCAGTTGTCGTTCTGCTTCTCGTGAGCCTGCTCGTCTTCATCCTGCTGCACATGCTTCCGGGCGGCCCGGCCCGCGCGACGCTGGGCAAGAACGCCACTCCCACGCTGATCGCCCAGTTCAACCAGGAGCACGGGCTCGACAAGCCGCTGTTCGCTCAGTTCCTCATGTGGCTGCGCGACCTCGCGCACGGTGACCTGGGGTTCTCCTACGCGCTGAACGAACCCGTCTCGACGGCGATCAGCCAGGCGTTGCCGAAATCGGTGCTCCTCTCCGGGCTGGCGACGATCGTGGCGCTGGCGGTCGCGCTGCCCTTGGGCGTGCTGCAGGCCGTCCGGAAGAACAAGCCCGAAGACCATGCGATCACCACGCTGGCGTTCATCGCCTACTCCACGCCGACGTTCTTTCTCGGCCTCGTGCTGGTCACGGTGTTCGCGATCCAGTTGCACTGGCTGCCGTCCGAGGCGCCGCAGACCGGCTCCGTCGTCGAGATCTTCAGCAATCCGGCGGGCCTGATCCTGCCCGTGGTGACGTTGGCCGCGGGCATCATCGCGTCGTTCAGTCGCTACGTGCGCTCATCGATGCTTGACGTGCTGGTGGAGGACTTCGTCCGCACGGCACGCGCCAAGGGCCTGGGGGAACGCGTTGTCGTCTTCCGGCACGTTCTGCCCAATGCGTTGGCCTCGACCGTGACGCTGCTCGGTCTGAGTATCCCGGCGATCCTGGCAGGCGGCGTTGTGGTCGAGCAACTGTTCAACTATCCAGGCATGGGGCTGCTGTTCTGGCAGCAGGCCCAGTTCTACGACTATCCCACCATTCTTGGGATCTGTTTGATCGTGGGCGCCGCGACGGTCGTGGGAAACCTGCTCGCGGACATCTCCTACGCAGTTCTCGACCCGAGAGTGAGGACCGCGAGATGACGTCAGTGGGGTACAGCTACCGGGCTATTCGCGTCGTCGCGCGCCCGCTCATGGGTCGCAAGTCTGCCGTCGGCAGTATCGCGGCGATGCTGATAGTCATCGGCTTCTGCTTCCTCGGCCCGCTCTTCTACCACTCCAATGTCGTGCACTCGGACCTGTCTGCCGGACTGCAGCGTCCCGGCGACGGCCATCCGCTCGGAACCGACGCGTTCGGTTTCGACGAGTTGGGGCGGTTGATGAAGGGCGGGCAGACCTCGATAATCGTCGGCTTCGCGGCTGCCTTGTGCGCAACGGTCTTCGGCTCCCTGTGGGGAGCGATCGCCGGGTTGTCCGGCGGATTCGTCGACGCGATCCTGATGCGAATAGTCGATGTCCTGCAGGCCATCCCGGCGTTGTTCATCGTCATCGTCGTGTCGCGGATAGCGACGTTGAACGTGCTGTCGCTGATCTTGCTGGTCAGCTACTCCGCCTGGCTCGCGCCGGCACGGCTCGTGCGCGCAGAGACGCTGAGCCTGCGTACGCGCGACTACGTCCACGCGGTCACCTTGATGGGCGGCAGCACGGCTCGAAAGACGATCCGTCACGTCATTCCCAACACGATCGGAACGATCACCGTGAACGGCACCTTCCAGGTGGCCGACGCGGTTCTCACGGTGGCCGCCCTTGGCTACTTGGGTGTCGGGCTCTCAGCACCGCGAACCGACTGGGGGAGCATGTTGTCGAACGGTATTCAGTTCGCCGGCGCCGGGCGTTGGTGGCTCATCTATCCGCCGGGTGTCGCGATCGTCGTTCTCGTCGTTTCCCTCAATTTCCTCGGCGACTTCCTGGCGAGGTCCAAATGAGACGCTCGGACGCCCAGCTTCGGCGGCCGTCGGCATTGTTGCGCGAGGCCCGCCCGGACGCCGAGGCGACACCGGCTGAGCAGAGCCGCTGCCGGCGTGGCAGCACGGATGTGAACGACCCCGCCGCCGAGTCGCTTCTCGCGGTAAGCGGTCTTGTCACGGAGATCTCCCGCGGCGACAGCGTGCTTCGCCCCGTCGACGACATCACGTTCTCGATCGCGCCGGGCGAGACCGTCGGCCTCGTCGGCGAGTCCGGATCCGGGAAGACGATGGTCGCAAACTCGATCCTGCGACTGCTGCCGGCGAACGTGCGGATCGCCGCGGGATCGGTGCGCTTCGCGGGACGAGATCTCGTGCAGTGCGCGCCGGCCGAGATGCGCGCCCTGCGTGGCAACGAGATCGGGATGGTGTTCCAGAACCCGATGACCTCGCTGAATCCGCGGATGACGATCGGAGACCAGGTCGCCGAGTCGGTGCTGCGGCACCAGCGGGTCAACAAGAAAGCCGCCCGGAATCGCGCCGTCGAGGTGCTCGGCATGGTCGGCCTGCCGAGTCCTGCGCGACGCTATGACGAGTACCCGCACCGGCTGTCCGGCGGTTTGCGGCAAAGGGTCATCATCGCCATGGCGCTGGCGTGCGATCCGGCGTTGCTGATCGCTGACGAGCCCACGACCGCACTGGATGTGACCATCCAGGCCGAGATCCTGGACCTGATCGACAAGCTGAAGAGCGAACTCGGCATGGCCGTTCTGCTCGTTACCCACGACATGGGCGTGATTGCCGGCCGGTCCGATCGTGTGCTGGTCATGTACGCCGGGCGCATCGTTGAGCAGGGGAGCACCGAAGCCGTGCTTCTCGGCGCCCGTCACCGCTACACCGAGGCGCTGCTGAACGCGATTCCGAAACTGGATCAGGATCCGTCGAAGCGGCTGCTGTCCATTCCGGGCCGTCCGCCGGACCTCAACGACTATGGGCCGGGATGCCGATTCAGCACCCGATGCGCGCACGTGACCGACGCGTGCGTCGCCTCGCTTCCCGTGCTCGAAGCCTTCGACCGAGGTCACGAGGCCGCGTGCGTTCACCCGGCCGAACAAGCGCCCGAGAACCGTACGGCCGCATCGCAGCGAGGTCCTGTCACGCCGACCCCGGCCCTTGGCGGCGACGCCGTGGCCCGGCCGGATCCGGTGCTCCAGCTGGCGAATGTCTCCAAGTCCTACCGGCTGCGAACCAGCGGCGGCCTGCGACGCGGCAAGGACGAACTGCGCGCGGTGCACGATGTGACCCTCGACCTGTGGCCAGGTGAAACGCTCGGAATCGTCGGCGAATCCGGAAGCGGGAAGTCGACCCTCGCCCGGATGATCGTCGGCCTTGAGCAGCCGACGACGGGCGAAGTCACCTTCCGCGGGACCCAGCTCACCGAGGTCAGCGCCCGCAAGAGGCGCCGGCTGCGCCGCGGCCTCCAGCTGATGTTCCAGGACAACTACTCGGCACTGGATCCGCGGATGCGCGTCGGCACGATCGTCGCCGAGCCGATGGTGATCCAGGGCGACGGTGACCGATCGACGCGACGGGAACGCGCGCGCAGCATCCTCACCGAGGTGGGCCTTCGGCCCGACGCGGGCCTCGCCTACCCGCACGAGTTCTCCGGTGGGCAGCGGCAGCGAATCAACCTGGCTCGCGCTCTCGTTCTGCGGCCCTCGGTAATCGTGGCTGACGAGCCGGTCTCTGCACTCGACGTCTCGGTGCGCTCGCAAGTGCTGAACATGATGAAGGACCTGCAACGCGACACGGATCTGGCCTATATCGTCATTTCGCACGATCTCGCCGTGGTCCGCTACCTGGCCGACCGAATCGGCGTGATGTTCAAGGGCAAGCTCGTCGAGATCGGCGATCGGGAATCCACCTACGAGCGTCCGGCCCACCCGTACACCGTGCGGCTGCTGAACGCCGTGCCCTCGCTCGACGCCCGGCCCCAGCCGTCCACGGAAAGAATCAATGCCGTGGTGGATTCGGCCTTATCGCCGGGAAAGGGCTGCCCGTTCGCGCAGCAATGCCCGCGAGTGCAGGAGATTTGCGTTTCGGTCGAACCAATGCTTGCGCCGTCCGGCGCGGGACAGAAGGTCGCATGCCACTTCCCGGTAAATGCGGGTTGATCATGAGTCCGCGACCGGACAGGGACGATGCTGCAAGGATGGTTGGCGTGACTGATCAAGTGCACCCCGGCGACCCGGCAGATGTACGTCGGTTGACGAGCGCGAAGGAGATGCGCGCGCTGGCGCATCCGCTTCGCTGGAAGCTCCTGGAAGTTCTCGATCTGGAGTCACAGGCGACGGCCGCGCAGTGCGCGCGGATCATTGGCGAAAGCCATTCGCTTTGCTCGTTTCATCTTCACCAACTCGCAAAGTACGAACTCGTTGAGCAGGTTGCCACGACGTCTCGCCGCGATCGTCCTTGGCGGCTGACCCATAAGAACCTGTCGATCATGACGGAGCCGGCCGATCAACCTGACAAGGTGGCCATCCGCGCCTTGCGCAGTCTCATCGCCAACCGGGAAATGGAGTTACTCGAGACCTGGATTCAGCGGCAATTCGACTACTCCGAGGAATGGCGCAGCGCGTCCATGGTGTCGAGGACGCAGATCTGGCTTACTCCAGAAGAACTGCACGAGGTACGCCAGGCGCTGCTCGACATCATCGTGAAGCTGGAACGCGGAAAGCCGGAGGGCGCTGCGCGGGATGTGACCGCGCGGCCCGTGCGCTTGTTGCTGGCCGGCTACCCGCTGGAATACGACGGTCTCGACGACGAATCGAGCAGTGCCGACGGCGCTTGATCCGCGGTGCCGTCAGGGCCGGACTGTTCGCTGGTAGCTGTCGGGGCGCCGATCGCGGTAGAACTGCCAGTCATTGCGGGTCGCGGTGATCTCGTCGAAGTCCAGGTCGCGGATCACGACTTCCTCCTGGTCGGTCGAGGCGACATCGCCGACGAAGTTGCCCCGAGGGTCCACGAAGTAGCTCGATCCGTAGAACTGCACCGCTTCGGCACCGAATTCCTCGTACTCCCGGCCGATACGGTTGCTTGCCGCGATGAAGTATTGGTTCGCAGCGGCTGCGGCGGGCTGCTCGAGTTCCCATAGCCGATTGGACAAGCCGGGCTTCGTCGCCGACGGGTTGAACACGAGCTGCGCCTTGTTCAACCCGAGTTCGCGCCACCCCTCGGGAAAGTGGCGGTCATAGCAGATGTAGACACCGATGCGGCCGACCGCAGTGCGGAACACCGGATAGCCGGCGTTGCCGGGACGGAAGTAGAACTTCTCCCAGAACTGCGGCAGGTGCGGGATGTGATGCTTGCGGTACCTACCGAGCAGGGAGCCGTCGACGTCGACGACGGCCGCGCTGTTGTAGTACTCACCTTCGCCCTCGACCTCGTAGATCGGCAGCACGAACACCATGCCGAGCTCCCGGGCCAGCGCCTGGAAGTGCTCTGTCGTTGGGCCCGGAATTGACTCGACGTAGGAGTAATACTTCTGATCTTGGACGATGCCGAAGTACGGACCGTAGAAGAGCTCCTGAAAGCCGATGACCTGCACGCCGGCTGCGGCGGCGTCCCGGGCGAGTTCCTCGTGGCGCTTGATCATCGTGTCCTTGTCACCCGTCCAGGCAACCTGGGTGATCGCGGCGCGTACGACCGTCATCGGCGCTCTCCACTCGTGCGATTCGGCTGTATTGCTGCAGAGAGACGCTAGCCTCGAGCGGGCGTCAGGAGACGGAGACAGTGTCGGAGAAACCCGGCCGGAACCGACGATCTGTCTTGCGCGTCGGCGCCGAAGGCATGTGGGAGCCGACCACACAGGTGCCTACGTCATCATCTCCCGATTCGTGGCCGGTGGATTGGACCGACGTCTTTGAGCACGTGGTCGGCGGTGGAGAGCACAACGGATTGAAGGCGGGTGTGCTGCGCAAGGTGGGTGAGCATGCGCGCCGGTTCAGCACAGGTGACGTCGACGTCCTTGCGTGAGCAGCTGTTCAGGGCCGGGAGATCGCGGGGGAGTTCGGCGGTAAGCGTGACAGGATCTTCGCGGTCGGCTTGATGAAGGAAGTGGGCGTTCTTCGCCACGAGGCCCATTGCCTATATCGCGGGTGGCAGGTCGGCCGGTAACGCGCCGGACCCGTGTTCGCTGCTCGACGGGGCGGTGTTCACGCCGTGGTCGGGGTTCGTCGGCTACTACTCCCGGCTGCGCCGACCGCGCATCGACACCACCTCACCGCGATGGGCTCAGCAAACCCGCCAAGATCGGCACCGCTCGGCACCGCTCTCGCGTGAGTGCTCATTGCGATTCCGACTGCCGCGCTGATGATGGCGTTCCTGCGATCGGTGAGTTCGAGCTACACGAGCGGTCGGCGCGCCGAGGCCCGCAAGCGGCCACCCGCCGCCGACTGACTGGCCGGGACTGGCCCCGTCACGGACCAGTCCCAAACGGGCGCGGCGTATGCAAGACACCGAAAGTCTTGTTTCCCGCATCTGCTCGTACTACGTTTCAGTACCACTATCAGTGGTAACTGAAGGGATAGTCCATGCGCGTCGCGCGGAATCGGTCATTGAAGTGGCGATTGACGTTGGTTGCGGCGGTGGTGGGCTGTGTTGCTGGGGGTGCGTCGGCGGCGGCGTCGCCGGGTGGGTCGGCGCGGCCGGTGCCGTTGGGTGCGTCTGCTGCGGCGCCTGCGTCTGCGCCTGCGGGGTCGTTTCGGCTGGCTGATGGTAGTTCGGTGGTTGTTGGTGCGTCGGGGTTGGCTGAGGTGACTGACGTGCATGGGCAGAAGCGGCCGTTTATGACGTGGCCGGTGCAGGGTGGTAGTGCTGAGGGGCCGTTGGGTCCTTCTCATGGGCAGGTGGCCAGGGAGTTGGCTGATACGCAGCGGGGTGCGGTGGCGCCGGATCGGGTGATTGTGGCGTTGCGTTCGGCGACGGTGACCGGTGCGCCGGTGGGGCCGGGGCAGGCGGCGGCGCGGGCTCCGCGGACGTCGGATCCGGTGTTGAACCGGGCGTTGGCCGGGGTGCATGCGGTGTCGGTGTCGCCGTTGTTCGGGGCGCTGCCGGCGGGGCAGGTTGGTGCGCTGGCCCGGGCGGCGCGGGCGCGTCTTGGTGCGGGGGCGGTTGATCTGTCGCGGGTGCAGGTGGTGCAGACGCGTGGGCAGGATCCGGTCGCGGCGGCGGCGCGGTTGCGGGCTGAGCCGGGTGTGGCGTTCGCGGAGCCTGATCGGTATGTGGATGCGATGGACGCGCCGGCGGTGCCGATGCCGGCGCTGCCGGGGTTGAGCCATCCGAGCGCGGGCGCGGGCGCGGCTGCGCCGGGCGGTAAGGGTGAGGTGCCCTCGAATTACGGGTTGCAGTCGTCGTTGCAGAGTTTCCTGAATGCGAATGGGGTGAACGCGGTCGGGGCGTATACGCGGATGCAGTCCAGTTTCGGTCAGTTGCCGGGGCAGGGGGAGACGATCACGAATGTGTCGGTGGGTGATCTGATCGACCGGAGCATGTCGGCGGTCGGCGATGACCAGTACGCGTTGAATGTGGGGCCGACGACGGTGGTGCAGGACGGTCAGCGTTATCTGGATCTGCCGTCGATGCCGCTGATCCCGACGTATACCTCGACGCCGGGGGGTGGGTTGGATCCGTTGGGTACGACTGAGCATCAGGATCCGTATCTGGCTGAGATCATGCTCGATTTCGGGGTGATGGCGCCGCTTCCGCATGATCGGCAGCGGCCGGAGGGGACCGGTTCGGACGCGACGGATCTGTTGGGTATCGCGCCGGGGGCGGCGTATCGGCTGGTGGTGCCGACGCAGCCGATGAGTTCGCAGATCGCTGGGGCGATTCTGGCCGCGGCGGCGCAGACCCCGCGCCCGGATGTGATCAACGCCAGCTTGGGTTTCGGGTCGGATTCGGTGGGTTTCGCGGGTCGTTATCTGGAAGATGACCCGGTGCAGCAGGCGGTGATCGCCGCGGTGGTGCAGCGCTACGGCATCGTGATGACGGTGGCCTCCAATGACGGCACGCGGCTGGTCACCCCGGCCGCGGTCGGCCCGGACGGTGGCAGCACGCCCACCGATGTGGTTCGCCGTGGTGAGGTGCCGACCTCGGTCGATGATGACTACTACTCCACGACGCCGAGCCGGGTCGTGGACAGCGGCGCGATCACGGTGGGCGGCACGAGCACCGATGACACGGTCGCGGTGCCGCCGCAGGCTGGTGGGCCGTTGGCGCAGACGGGTACGTTCGCCGCGACCCGGATCAGCGGCGCGACGAACTTCTCCTCCGGGTTCGGCACCCGGGTGAACGTGTCCGCGCCCAGTGACGCGATCGCCTCGTTCATCCATCCGTTCGTCGGCCCGCACGGGCTGGCGCAGACGGTTGTCCCGGTGCTGGAGGGCGGCACGTCGGCCTCGGCGCCGATGACGGCCGCGGCCGCCGCGGTGGTGTTGCAGGCTGCGCGGCTGCACGGTACGCATCTGGATCCGGTGCAGGTGCGTGATCTGCTCGAGCGGACCGGGCGGGCGGTGTCGACCCCGCCGCAGATCGATCAGCCGCTGCACGTCGGCCCGCAGATCGATGTGAGCCGCGCGATCGACGCGGTGCTCTCTGACGGCAAACCCGAACTCGGGGCGCCGACGATCGAGCGGGTCTCGGTCGCGCACCGTCAAGAGCTCGGCGCTCTGGGCGGCTCGTTCGTCGAGGCCACCGACCCGTCGGCGATCTCGCTGAGCGGCGACAACGGCCAGGACCTGTTCGGCCCGATCACCTTCGCCGCCGACCTGTCCGGGGCGCTGCCCGGGCCGGGCAGCACCTACCGGCTCACGGTCGGCTCGAGCAACTTCGACGCGGCCACCCCGTCGGTGCGGATCACGCCGAGTCAGCTGCTCACCGCGGCCGGGCAGCCGATCGTGTCCACTGATGACCGGGCGATCTCGGCCAGCTTCCAGATCCTGCGCGGGCACCAGGTGCTCGCCAGCCGCGACCTGCGCCTGGTCGTCGGCCCCACCGACGGCGCCCACGGCGAAGCGCTCGCCCCCGTCCTCGCCCCGGTGATCCACCCCGGCCACCCCGTGGCGGTGCACTACGACCTGACCGGCGTCACGAACCTCGATCACCCCCAGCTGGCCGTCTCCACCGCCGGGCACTGGAGCCCGGCAGCCGCGCCCTGCTTCCATCCCGGCTACAAGGTCGACCTGACCGCAACGTCAGGCACCATCGAATTACCGGCCAGCGCCTTCGGCTCCGGCGAGGGAATCTACGGCGTCGGCATCCTGCAAGACACCACCATTCCAAACGGCGCTCTCTATGGACAGTTCACCCCGGTGCGGCTCGATGACGGTGCTGCGGCTACCCGCCCGGACGCGCCGCTGTTCGGCGCCGGTACGGCGTCACCCGAGGCGCACCAGGTCGACCTGCTGCGATCCGCGCCGACCTTCACCGTCGGCTACGACGTGCGCCACACCCCCGGCGCGGCCAAAGCGGTCCTGGAAATCTCCGCCCCCGCACCAACCCTCTACAACACGCTGTCCACGTTCAACAACCCCAACGGAACCGTGCGCGACAACAACGGCATCGACACCGGATCCACCATCTACCACCAACTACCCGCCGCACGCGGTACCGCCACCCTCGACGCCGTCAAACTCGGCCTGTCCACCTCACTGGACTACTCGGTACGCATCGTGCCCGTCGATCCACAAGGCCGCCCGGTCGGACAGGCCTCACCGACCTCGTTCATGGTCCTCAACGACGGCCTACTACCCGGCCAATCCACCATCGAAGACTTCTCCGTGGCCGGCCCCGACGCGACTGTCGTGTCGACCCACACGTGGACGCCAGGCACCGGCTTGGTGGCCGACTCCGCACTGCTGCGCTACAACCCGGCCACCGGCAAGTACGGCTCGGTCCTGGCCAGCGACCCGCAGGGAGGCACCCTCTACGAGACCTACGGCACCGACGCCGCCCACGACGTGACCCTGGTCGGGCGGCGAGGCCTGATCGACGGTAATGGGTTGTCGACCGATCAGTCGGTGCAGACCTACGACCTGAACACCAACACCAAGACCTCAGACGTGTCCGTCGAGGGCTCGCAACTCGACCTGTGGACCGGGCAGGTCGATCCGACACGGCACCGCGGCGCGATCATCGCGTGGAACTACCCCGACAACACGCACAGCCTGATCCCGTTCGACCTGACCACCAACACGATGCAGGCGCCGATCGCCCTCGACCAGGCGGACGCGCCCACCTCGTATCACATGATGGATATCGATCGGGCAACCGGCGACGCCGTGCTCGCGTCCGGAAGTGTCGACGGCGGCGACTGCAGGCGTGACGATCCTGGAAAGCTCGTAACAGTCAACCTCGACAGTCGATCGGCCGGATCGGCCGGCGAGACCGATCCGTGCGTGTCCGGTATCGCGGCCGGCCAGGACGGTACGAGCAGCTATCTCAGCACCGGGGGCCTGGCGTCTATCGCGATGGTTGCGCCCGACGGAAACCTGCTTCCCGTCGACGAAGCGAGCGCGCAGCCCGGCCAGCCGATCGACGTCACCGCCACACCTTCCCTGCTCTTCCCGGTGATCGATCCCGTCCATCACGTCGCACTTGTCGGCTCCCTGCAAGGCAACGACCGCTGTTGGACGTTCAGATGCCCGATGAACAACAACCCGATGAGTTCCATCTCCGTCGTCGATCTCAACACCGGCAAGGTGCTCAAGAAGATGTCGACGTTCAACCTGTGGGGCACGGTGAGTCCTTCGATCTTCGATGATTCGTTCACGACTCGTCACAGCATCCAGATCGATCCGGCAACCCGCACCGGCTGGACCTACGGTCCGGGCGGCCGCCAGCTACAACAGTTCAGCTACTGACACATCGGACCAGGGCGCGCGGGCCTGTCCGATCGGGCAGGCCAGCGCGCGCTCGTGAGCCCTCCCGGTCCGCCATACGCCAGCGCAGGGCACGGGCGGGTATCAGCGCCGACAGCGCAGCGCTTATTTGCCGCTTCGCTGCGCGTCGATCCAGTCGGTGAGGCGCTGGCGAGTTGCTGGTCGAAGGGCAGCGGGTTGCCGTATTCGTGCCCGGTGGACTGGACAGCACCGACGTCTTTGAGCACGTGGTCGGCGGTGGAAAGCACAACGGATTGAAGGCGGGTGTGCTGCGCAAAGTGAGTGAGCATGCGCGCCTGTTCGGCGCAGGTGACGTTGACGTCCTTGCGTGAGCAGCTGTTCAGGACCGGGAGACCGCGGGGGAGTTCGGTCGCAAGGGCGACGGGATCTTCGCGGTCGGTTTGGTAAAGGAAGTGGGCGTTCTTCGCCACGAGGCCCATTGCCTGTATCGCCGGTGGCAGGTCGGCCGGCAGCGCGCCCGTCGCGCGCAACTCGGTGACTGCATCGTCGAGCGCCGTATCAAGCCGGTTCAGCTGCAACGCTGTGAGTGCGCCGGAGCGCCCGGCGGCGAATGCGTCGTGGCCCTGCTCGCGCAACACGTCGAGATAGCGCTGTCCGGGTGACTCGAGCATCGCGACGCCGCGAACCGGCGGCAGCCGATGATCGTGCTGCGACGCAACGGTAATTGCGATCAAGCCGCCCTCGCTGTGGCCGATCAGCAACAGGTCGGATGGATCGATGCCTGGCTGCGCCGACAACGCACGAAGGCCCGCCTCGGCCTCGTCCACATAATCCTGGAAACCCACCGTCGTCTCGTGACCGGCGAAGCGGCCAGGACCCGTGGCACCGGTGCCGAGCTTGTCGTATCGCAGGCTTGCCACCCCGTGCGTCGCAAGCACGTCGGCAAGGTGCGAGAGCGTGCCAATCGTGCCGGGAAGCGACGAAACGTCGCCGTTGCGGTCGACAGCGCCGCTGCCCGCGATGAGCAACGCCGCCGGATGCCGACCGGTCGTTGCGGGCATGCGCAGGCTGCCGAACACCTCCACGCCGTCTGCGCTGAAGGTCACCGGTGCGTCGACCCCGTCGCGGGCGGGTGGACTGGGATTGCGCGCGGTCTGATGCCGGCTGGTGCAAGCGGCAAGCACGGCGACCGCCAGCGTTCCTACGGCAACGGCGGCGGCACGGGACACGACTTTGGCGTTGGTCATGCCGTCGACCGTACATGCCAATAGAGCTAAGTCGAATAGCACTATTGGCCGCCGCCAGGTTTCGGCCATCCGTCAGGAGTGAGGCGCGGCGTCGCTTGCGCGCGTGACTATGAGGCGTGTCCGTCATTGCGATCGCTGTCTTCGCGGCCGCGGTGTTGTTGTACGTGACGTTTTCGCAGGTCCTGGATCGCATTCATATCACCGCGCCGATCGTGTTCATCGTCGTCGGCGTCGTCCTCGGTGGCATGCTTGCGCACCGGCCTGACCCCGCCCTGGTTCGCGGACTCGCCGAGGTGACCTTGGCGCTGCTGCTCTTTCACGACGCGGCCCAGGTTCGGCCACACCAGTTGCGCGGCGACGTCGGGGTCTGTGCTCGGCTGCTTCTCCTTGCGCTGCCGCTGACCATCGCCGCGGGCTTCCTGATGGGCCGGATCCTGTTCGCGGGGTCGAGCGCCTGGCTGGCGTTGCTCCTCGCCGCTGCGCTCGCGCCGACCGATGCCGGGCTCGGCGCGGCGACCGTACTCAATCCGGTCGTACCCGTACGGGTACGCCGGATACTCAACGTCGAGAGCGGCCTGAACGACGGGCTGGCCACACCGATCGTGCTGTTCGCGCTGGCGGCGGCCAGCACGGGTGGGCGAGATGAGGCTGTAGGCACAGCGTTGCGCGGGCTCGCCCTGGGAGTCGCTTTCGGCATTGCCGTCGGCGTGATCGCGGGGCTTGCGCTGTCGTGGGCGAGCGGCGCCGGATTCGTCGAACGGGGCCTGCTCCCGATCGGTGCGGTCGCGGTTCCGCTGCTGTGCTACTACGGAGCCGTCGCCTTTGGCGGCAACGGATTCGTGGCCGCGTTCGTCGCGGGAGTGGCCTTCGCGCCGTCTCTCGAGCGCCGTTCGGGTGCACCGGAAAGTGGCGACTCGCTTCAGATCACAGCGCGGCTCGGCACCTTGCTCGAATACGCCGTGTGGTGGCTGTTCGGGGTCATCCTGTTGGCGCACCTCGACAAGATCGCCACCTGGTCGGGTGCGGTGTTCGCGCTGCTGTCGCTGACTGCCCTGCGCATGGTTCCGGTCGCGCTCGTTCTGCTCGGGACGAGGTTCGCCCAGCCCACCCGCTGGTTCGTCGGCTGGTTCGGCCCTCGCGGGTTGGCGTCGGTCGTCTTCGCGCTGATCGCGTTGGAGGAGTATCCCGACAACGGCGACGTCGCCCGCATCACCGGGGCGATCGCGCTCACCGTCTTGCTGAGCGTCGTGCTGCACGGGATCACCGCCGACGTGGGAGCGAGGCGGTACGGCGCGTGGGTCGCCCGCACCCAGCCCACGGCCGAACTCGGCTCGGCGGTCGCACCGGTAGCCGGGCGCGGCACGACGCGGCCGTGGCACACGCCGACGCGATAGCTGCTCGCGGTCCCAGACTTCCCAACGGCTCTTGATCATCTCTGCTGGATCCGCCATGACTCGCAGATTCGACAGAGATGATCAAAGTGTGCCGGCGCGGACTCCGAGCACGGTGTCGGACTGTAACGAGCTACGGCTGTCGTCCTGGTCGGGTTGTCGCTGAGCTGCGCTGGGTTCCTGCGGCCGCTGGACTCGAACGCCGCCGGAAGGTTCGGGCGAGCGATCTCTGATCGCTGCCTGGATGCCTATCTGGAATCGGCTGTGGGCGCCGAGCTTGCGCATGAGTGAGGCGACGTGGCGTTGAACGGTGCGCTCCGTGGTACCGAGTTGGTGGGCGATTGCCTTATCGGTAAGGCCGGACAGCAACAGTGTGAGCAGGCGTTGCTCGTCCACTCGAGGGTGCCGGTTCGGCGCTGCCGTCAGCCCTGATGTGACGAGCCCTGGCAGCGGCAGAGCCCGTTGCCAGAGGCCGTCGAAGAGCTTCACCAACGCATCGAGCAGCGCGGACATGCGGACGACGACGGCAGCTTCGATGGCTGCCGGATCGGTTTGCAGGGGCAGGATCGCGTAGCGGCGGTCAGCGAGGTAGAGCCGCATCGGCAGGGCAGGCAGGATGCGCACGTGTTCGGCTGCGGCCCACGGCGGCGTCGTCTCGGTGAAATGCTCGGCGGACGCGCGTTCGTAGATCGTGCGGGTGCGCACGCCGCTGCGGAGCAGCCCGGGATCGACTGTGGAAGGGCCGTCGGTGCCGAACGGCTTGTCCAGGCAGCACAATTCCTGCCTGGCGGCACGCTGGATTTGGACGAGCTGCTGGAGAACCGCGTGGTGCCCGCTGACGACCTCCACCACGGTCTCGACATCAGTTGCGACACCTCGCCCGGCATGCCGGGCGGCGAGCTGTCGGGTGCGTTCCTTGGCGCGATGCAACCGGTCCTCGTAGTCCAGGAGGGGCGCCTCCAGGGCGACGCTCGGGTCGACCGCGGCGTACCGGGGTGGGTCGCCGTCGTCGTCGGTGACGAGGCCTTTGGCCAGCAGTTCGGCGATCGTCCTTGCTAGCTGCTCGGGGCGCGTCCACCAGTTGGCGAGTTCCCGCACCGCCGAGCCGGGTCGGGCGATGATCTGCGCGTACGCCGCGGCTTCGGCCTGGCTCAGGCCGGCCGCCGCGAGGTCGTCGTCGGCCGGATCGGCGCTGTCGTCTCGCGGAGCGAGTGTCATTGCGATGCCTGCTGATCCACCGCGAGCCATCCGCGCCCCACCGCCTGGTAGCCGGCTTGGATTCGGGTCGTCGCGTCGAGTCGATCGAACATCGCCTTCAGGCGGCGGCGGACGGTCCGCTCGCTGCAGGCGAGTTGGGCGGCGATTGCTCGATCGGTGAGCCCCGCGGCGAGCAGCGGGAGCAGGTCGCGCTCATCCTGCGTCGGTGCGTCGTCGGTGTCAGGCAGATGGGCGAAGCCGTCATGGACCTCCAGGGGAATGGCGCGCTCCCAGTACATCTCGAACAGCGCGGACAGCGCATCGCAGAGTACCGAGTCGTGCACGATCAGCGAGGTCTCGACGTGGTCCGGGTCGTGCTGAAGCGGAAGCAGCGCGCGCGGGTAGTCGGACAGGACGAGCTTGGTCGGCACGTCGGTGACCCGGGCCTGTTCGCCGGCGGCGATGCCGACGGCAACGTCGGCCAGCCGACCGGGAGCTTCCAGGCCGACGCGGTCGTACAAGACCCGGCACCGGACGCCACGGCGCAACAGTTCCGGCTCCATCGCGCTGGGCTCGTGCTGCCCCGTGGAGTACGGAGGCGCGTCGCAGACGCGGATCTCGTGACGGACACTGCGTTCGAGCTGTTCGAGACGTTGCGCGATTGCCTGCCGGCCACGGACGACTTCCACCAAGGTCCGCGGATCTGATCGCTGGCTCGCGGCCCGGAATGCGGTCGCCAGTTGAGCGGCGCGTCGGTGAGCTCGGCCAAGCTTCTGAGCGGCCGCGTCGATAGCGCCATCGAGGGCGGTCTCGACCGGGACGGCCTGATAGCGCGGATGATCGCTGACCAGCCGCGTGGTCAGGCCGAGATATTCGAGCCGGTCCAGGAGCGTGCCGGCCTGGTCGGCCCATGGCCGGTCGCCGATGAGGCGGTCGAGTTCGTGAGTCGAGATCGGTGAGTTCTCGAGGAGCAGCATGTACAGCTCCTCTTCCTCAGCGCTGATGCCGAGTACCCCAAGCACTACCGGATCCTTGCACCGAATCACCCTCGATGCGGCCGATTTACGGTGATGACGTAAACCGGCCAAGACGGCACCTTTCCTCGGGCCGTGCGCCATGCCAAGGTCGGCTCCGGCGCGCGTCATGGAAGCCGCGGGCGCACCGGGTGTGTCGGCCGGCCACGGCTGGTACGACCCGCGCCGACGAGCCCGCTGCGAAGTGCCGATTCGCGGTAACACCGAGGAGGACGCATGAAACGGTTGCCCGCTGCGGCGTCGCTGGCCGCGCTGGTATCGGTGATCGCCCTGGTCGGCGGGTCGTTGCCCGCCCCCGCCACGGCCGGACCGGCGCCCAGCTCGCCGGCTCCCGCGGCGACCGGGCGGTCCGCCGTGACCGTCACGCTGATCACGGGCGATCGGGTTGTCCTCGGTTCGAGCGGCGGTGCGTCAGGGGTGACCGTCCTCCCCGCCGACCGGCCGGGACGCCATGTGGTGTTCACAGCCACCCAGCTCGGCAAGGACGTCTACGTGGTGCCCAGCGACGTTCAGTCGCTGGTGGGGACGGTGCTCGACCGGACCCTCTTCGACGTCAGCGAGCTGGCCGCCGAGCAGCTCGACGACGCGCACTCGCACACTTTGCCGTTGATCATCGAGCAGGCGCCGCAGCACACCAGCCTGATCGGCGACGTGGCGGGCATCCGCACGGTGCGGCGGCTGGACAGCATTGACGCGCTCGCCGTTACCGAGGCGAAATCCGATCCTGCGCTGGGTGCCGCGCTCGCGGCCACCCACACCAAGCCTCGCTCGGCGGCAGCGGCAGCGCGTGCCGGACTGCCGGCCGGGCCGTTGTCGGGTGTCGAGCACATCTGGCTGGATCGGCGAGTGCGCGCCACTGCGTGGGACCGGAACCTGACCCAGATCGGCGCACCGAGCGCGTGGCAGCAGGGCGCCACGGGTGCCGGGGTCACCGTTGCCGTCCTCGACACCGGCATCGACACGAGCCACCCTGACCTGGTCGGCAAGGTCGACGCCGAGGTCAACCTCACCGATTCCGCGACCGCGGACGACCACTTCGGGCACGGCACGTTCGTCGCGGCCACCATCGCCGGCACCGGCATCGCCGCCGATCACCGTCGGCGCGGCGTCGCCTACGATTCCCGGCTGCTCAACGTCAAGGTGCTCGATGACGGTGGCTTCGGCGACACGTCGTGGGTGATCGCCGGGATGCAGTGGGCGGCCCAGCACGGCGCCAAGATCGCGAACCTGTCGCTCGGGTCGTACCCGAGCGACGGCACCGACCCGGTCAGTCTCGCGCTCGACCAGATCTCCGAGCAGTACGGCACCCTGTTCGTCGTCGCAGCCGGCAATGACGGGCCCGAGCCGGGCACGGTCGACGCCCCCGGAACCGCGGACGACGCGCTCACCGTCGGCGCGATCGATGCCCACAACGAGGTCGCCGGCTTCTCCAGCCGCGGCCCGCGTGTCGGCGATCATGCGATGAAGCCCGATGTGAGCGCCCCCGGGGTGGACATCGTCGGGGCACGCGCGGCCGGCACCTGGCTGGGCGATCCGGTCGGTGCCAGTTACGTGACGCTGTCGGGCACATCGATGGCGACACCGCACGTCGCGGGTGCGGCCGCCGTGCTCGCCGGCGAGCACCCTGAATGGTCGTGGGCGCAGCTCAAGGCAGTGCTGGTCGACACCGCAACCCCGATCGCGGCAGGCGGATACGACGTCGGAGCGGGCGACGTCAACATCGCGCACGCACTGTCCCAGCAGGTGATCAGCGCTACGGAGCATCTGGACTTCGGCTTCGCCGGGTTCCCGCAGGACGGCGCGCAGCCCCTGGCGCGCACCGCAACACTGTCGAACACCGGCACGGCCGCGACGACCGTGCGCCTCGCGGCGTCGCTGCGCGGCGCGCCGGCTGCCATGGTGACGGTCTCCCCGACGTCGCTGACAATCCCGGCCGGGGGATCCGGCACGGTCACGGTGACCGTCAACCCGCGGCTGGGTGCGACCGGCGGGCTCAGCGGCGCGCTGACCGCGACTCCGACCGGCAAGAACGATCCCGTGCTCTCCGTACCCCTGGGTATGGACAAGGAGGTCGCGAGCCACACGATCACCGTCCGCGGTACGGAGTCGGACGGCACGCCCGCGGCCGGCGAGTCGGTGAACGTGATGAACGCGAACGACGCGAACACGTACCTCTCCACACTCACCCTCGACGCGAACGGGACTGCCACCGCGCGGGTGCCCGACGGGCCGTATGCCGTCCAGTCGGCGTTTCGCCTCTCGTCGCCGACCGGTGACATCTTCAGCGTTGTGGCGGTCCCGCAGGTCGAGGTGCACGCCGATACCGACGTCTCGCTCGATGCGCGGGACACGGTACCCACCTCGGCGACGGTGTCCGCCCGAGCCACTCAACCCGACATGCTCGTCGCCGTCGCCGACCGGGTGGACGCAACCGGTCAACTCGGCATGGCCAACATCGTCATCTACGGTGGAGCCGGCGGCCCGTTCCAAGCAAGCCAGTTGCGCGTCATGCCGTCGGGCGGCGCAACGGTTGGCACGTTCCATTACATCGAGCACTGGCGGCTGACCGATCCGGCGAGTTCAGTCGGCTCCGGCACGAGCCCGTTCCTCTACGACCTCGCGTTCATCACGCGCACCGTGCCGGCCGTCGACACGCACAACCTGACATCTGCGGACACTGCTCGGCTGGCGCACATACGCTCCGACTACCGCAGCCTGGACGGGCCTGCGACCTACTCCGAAGACCGATTCGTCTTCGGCGACGGGGTCAACTCCTCGTGGAGCGCGACGGACGGGTTGCCGGTGCCGCAACAACGCGACGAGTACCTGACTGCCGCCACCGTGACCTGGCAGCAGGAGGTCTCGCACTACTTCGGCAATGCCGCGATCTACCTGCGGCAGGAACAGCCGACCAGTTACGCAGCCGGCAGTACGTCCTCGCTCGCCCGGCTCGCAGCGCCCGCATATCCGCAGACCCGCGCGATCCTCGACAACACCCACCTGCAACTGGTGGTCAACAACGCAGCCGACGCCTCCGGAATGATGGGCTACATCGAAGATGTGGAGTATCCGTCGAAGACGATCGAAGGGCTGCAGCTCTACCGGAATGATCAGCTGCTCACCGATCAGCGCGGCATGCTCGTCGACACCGATGTCGACCCGAGTCCCGCCCATTACCGGCTCATCCACGACGTCGACAACTCGGCCGTCGTGCCGTTCGGCGGTGTCGCCCATACGGAATGGGACTTCACGGCCGGCGGAAACAACCGTACGGCGCTGGTCCCGCCGATCCTGCAGGTCGACTATCACGTGGGCGTCGGGGTCGACAACCAAGCGCCGCCATCGCAGCCGTTGTCGGTGAGCCTCGACGTCCACCACCTTGCCGGTGCTCAGTCGCCCGCGATCGCCAATACCGTCCTGTGGTACTCGACCGACGGCGCGACCTGGCATGCCCTGTCGTTACGCCGGCAGGGTAGCGGGCAATACGCTGCCGCGATTCCCGCGTCGTCCCTTGGCCCCGGCACCCACGTCGCACTGCGCGTGAGATCCACCGACCGCGGCGGCAACAGCATCGACCAGACCCTCACCGGTGCCGTGGCGGTCACCTCGTAGCGTCAGGCGGCAAAGCCGCGGGGCATCCGCCGGTCAGAAGGCGCTGCTGCCGTTGGGGGTGCCGACCCCGGTGGGGCCGTCATAGCCCTTCTTGCCGGCGCACAGGTAGTCGCCGCCACAGAACCCGTTGGACCCGCCGACGACGTCGAAGATCGCCGCCCTGCGCTGGTACAGGTCGCCGGCGCTGAAGCTGTGCGCGTTGCCGGCTAGGCCGATGACACCCGCGATGAACGGCGCGGACGCGCTCGTGCCGCCCGCGACCAGCCAGCCGGCCGGGATGCCGAACGGGTTGGGCGTCGTGTCGTAGACCGCGACCCCGGTGTTCGGATCGGCCACGGCCGACACATCGGCGATCGTGCGCATGTGGCAGTGCTTGTCTTTCTGGTAAGCAGGTTTGGCCACGTAGGCCGAGCAGCCGCTGCCCGCACCGGACCACGCCTGCTCCGTCCACCCGCGGGCGTTGTCGGCGCGAACCAGGCTGGTGCCGCCCACGGCGAGTACGTGCGGCGCGACCGCGGGGAACTGGGCGGCGGTGAACCCGGCGTCGCCTGACGATGCGACGATCACGTGGCCGTTGTGCCGGTAGTCGTTATAGAAGTTCTGCATGCCGTTGAACTCGGCGATCCCGTAGCTGTTGCTCACCACGTCCGCGCCGAGTTTCACGGCCGTGTCGACGGAGGTGGCCAGGTCGCTGACCTCCGACGAGTCACCCTCGACGAGCCGGATGGAGCACATGGGGCAGGCCGCCGAGGCCATGTCCAGGTCGAGGGAGATCTCGACGGCCCAGCCACCGTCGACCTGCGGGTAGGGACCCGCGTCGCCGCGCTGGTTCACCTTGGCGAAGCAGCCGTTGTCGGTGGTGCAGGGCGGCAACCCGTAGGTGGAGCGGTAGGTGGCGAGGTCGGCTTCGGCGCTCGGGTCGTCGTAGGCGTCGACGATGGCGATGGTCTGCGCTGCGCCGCGGGTGATCGGCAGGTTGTAGGCGGAGTCGAGATCGCCCGCCCCGTATCCGGCAGGCAGCCCGTCCACGGAGGCCTGGCCTGCCTGCGCCGCGGTGGTGGTGGCTCTATCCCTACGCACGAGCGCCAGGCACCGCGCATGCATCGGTGCGGCCTGGTCGCACGCGCGAACGCTGCCGGCCGTCGATGCGGCGGTTGCACCTGCTGCCGGCGCCGATGCGAGCGCGGCCAGCGCCAGCGCGGCGATGGGGACTGCGATGCGAAGCTTCACGTCTTCTCCTCGTTGGCCGGCACGGCGAACGCCTGCCGGATGGTCTGGTTGCAAGCCGGTTGCGGACCCTGCTCGCAGAGCGGCGTGTTGTCAGGACAGCGCGTAGGCACGGGTGACGGTCTGGCTGATCCGGGAGCCGGACTGGTCCGTGGCCTCGACCTTGATGGCCGCGTAGCCGTCGCTGTCAGCGGCGGGCGGGTTGGTGTAGGACGCCGTGTAGGACCCGTTGCCGATCGCCGAGACCTGAGCGGCGGTCCAGGTCGTACCCCCGTCGAAGGACACCTGGAACGCCGGGTGGCTGGGTGGGCTGGCTGGGGCACCGGGCAGATGCGTGACGCTGAAGCTGGCACTGGTCGGCTGTCCGCCAGGCTCAGTACCGGCGAGGGTCGTGGGCAGGTCGTAGTGGACGAACAGCAGCGGCTGCACCCGGCAGTCGCCGGCTTCGAGGCAGAAGTAGCCGGCGGGAGCAGGCGAGCCGGCGCCGCTGGCCGTGTCGAAGGTCCACGTCGTGCTGGTTGCGGTGGACAGGGTCAACCACGGCGCCGTGTGGCTGACGCTGTACGTCAACTGGTAGGTCGAGGGGTCGGCCGGGACGGCTACCTCGGTGTAGATCGGGAGGCCGCTGCCGCCGCCGAGTTGGGTGCCGCCGGAGTCGAGCCGCCAGGCACCCGTGGTGGTCTCCGCCGAGCCGTCCCCTAAGCCGAGCAGACCGGCAGCGTGGCCGTCGCTGTCGGTGAACGGCATGACCGTCAGATCGAGGGTGTTCTCCTGTCGGCACACCGTGCACGGAACGGGGATGGGGCGGCCGTAGATCTGTGGGCCGGGCACGATCGGCTGACCGGCCCAGGTCTCGGTACTTCGCTGGCCCGGGGTGTAGGTGCGCGGCGCGTCGATGAGTTCGTCAGTGCCGGCGAAGAAGCTGGCGTTGCGCCAGAAGTCGGACTGCCATATCACGTCCGGATCGGCGCTTAGATACTCCGTGCGGGTCAGCGGAGCCGTGAATGGGACGTTCACGGTATACGTTTCCCAGCTGCCGCCGCCCAGGTCGTATGCCACGCCGTGGCCGCTGGCGGCCGGCTGGTTGGCGACATCGCTGGTGTAGCGCGCGGTGACACTGGCCAGCTGGGCGTCGGAGACCCGATGGTCCTGGTCGGCCGGGATGGCGCCGCGGGCGGGGAAGTCGAGGTCATATGTGTACGGGGCGCCGGTGCCGGTGGGGGAGGAGTAGTGCCAGTAGGTGTCGTAGTGCAGGGCCCCGACCGTGACCGGGGCGGTCGGCGTGATCAGGAACCGGTTGTGAACCCCGAGCTCTGATGGGTAGTCGATGGATGTCGAGCTGTAAGAGCCCTCGACAGCCGCACTGCGCAGCACGGTCAGCACCGAGGCGTCGTAGCTGGCCGGCCGGGGCAGCGCGACGCTGGGCGAAACGGTGGCGGTGCGCGCGTCGGCGGTCACCGTCGTGTCTCTGGAAACGCTGAACTGGGGAAGTACCACTACCGGCCAGGATCCGTTGGTCGGGAAGAAGTTGGCGACCGCGATGTAGTGCCCGACCGGGACGCTGAACTTGACCACGCCGTCGTTGAAGGCGGCGAAGCCGAAGAACTTGGAAGCGTTGTCGACGTTCATCACCGCGATGAAGTCTCCGGTGTCCTTCTTGCCCGCGGCGTTGATGCCGCGAATCGTCAGGGTCTGCATGAGGAAGTTGGGCTGCACCACGGGCGGATCCCCCGCCAGAGACATGTGCAGCAGGTTCGCCGGCAGCCGGTCGGCCGCCGCTGCCTTGCCGAAGGCGGCCGCCCCCGCGGGAAGGGGCAGGTATCCGGTCGAGCTGCCAGTCCAGGTCAGGCCGGGAATCGACGGGCGCGATCCGGTGTAGCGCAGATCGACAGCAAGCCGTCCGGCGGCCGCGGCAGGCCTCAGCTTGGCCAGGTCGAACAGATCCGGATCCAGCACCTTCCCGAGGTAGACGCCGGCTGCCTCGGGCAGCGCGTATGCGTGCCCCGACGAGACGAGTGTGGTCATTCGGCTGCCCGGCAGCGACTGAGCCGCCGGTGGCACTCCGATCCGGTACCCGTGCGCGGTCTGGGTGACGATCACCTGCTGACCGGTAGGCAACACCACCGTGGCCGAACTCGCAGGCGCGGCCGGGGCACCCGCAGCCGGTACGGCCACGGCGGTCGTACCGGCCACCAGTCCGGCAGTGACGACAAGTGTCAGCAGCCTTCTCGACATGAGGCGCGTCCTCCAGATGTGCTGTCGTTGTCGTGGGCACGCTGAGCCTTGTGTCTGATAACGTGCCTGTCCAGGTTTGCCGGCGGCGCCTTTACGCCCGCGGCGCAAATACGTCAGGTGCACGGAGGAGCAGGATGCTCGAGCCGCTGCAGATCAGCCCCGCGGCCGAGCGGATGTACGTAGCGCTCCTGGAGCTCGGCGACCCCACCGCCGGCCAGTTGGCTCAGCATCTCGCCGTTGGCCGGGCTCAGGTCCAGCACTCGATCACCGCCTTGGAGCAGCGCGGCCTGGTGAGCCGCCTGCCCGGCAAGCCGCGCCGTTACGTTCCGGCCGATCCCGATGTCGCTCTGGAGGCTCTGATCCGTGAGGGCGAAGGGGATCTGGCCCGGCTACGGGTCGACGCTTCCCGCCTGGCCCGGAAGAGGAGAACCGCGGCGGGCTCTCCGGTCGCGCTCGACGTCGTCGAGATCGTCCACGGGCGCGAGGCGATAGCCCAACGGTGGCATCAGGTGCAGCGCAACGCACGCGTTCAGATGCGCAGCTTCAACAAGGCGCCGTTCGTGACCGAGACTCGGATGAACCCGGTCGAGGAGGATCAACTGCAGGCCGGTGTCGTCTACCGGGCCGTGTATGAGCGCTCCTGCCTCGACCTTCCGGGCGTGTTCGAGCACGTGCAGCATCAGCGCGCGCTCGGCGAGCAGAGCCGCCTGGCGCCGGCCTTGCCGCTCAAGCTGAGCATCGCCGACGACCGGCTCGGCTTTGCGCCGCTGACGATGCTCGATGTCGTGCACGAGGTGGTCCTCATCCACCCGTCCGCGCTGCTCGATGCGCTGATCGCCCTGTTCGAGCAGGTGTGGGAGCGGTCGGTGCCCATCGTGCACGCAGCGACACCTGGCGAGGACGGTGATGCACCGGCGGACCCGACCGCACAAGCACTGCCGGCTCTGCTCGCCGCCGGCTACACCGACGCGGCCATTGCCCGCCACCTCGGCCTCGCTCACCGGACGGTCCAGCGCAAGGTGAGGGACCTGCTGGACGAACTCGGTGCCCAATCCCGCTTTCAGGCCGGTGCCCTCGCCACCCGCCGCGGCTTGATTTGACCCTCGCCCGGCAATGGTCTTGCTCCGGGCTCCGAGGCGCGGGACCGGCCACGTTGGCTAAGCCTCGACCAGCGCGGTGGCCTCGGCAGTCTTCTCGCCGCTGATGATCTGCCGTTCCGGCTTGGGTTTGCCGGGCAGCGCGAGGGCCAGCACGGCCGCGATCAACATGGCGGCGGCGGTGATCCAAAACGCGCGGTCGTAGCCGGCCGTCGGTGACGATGCCCCGGTGGCGATGGTCGCCATGACGGCCAGGCCTACGGCGCCGCCGACCTGGCGGGTGGTGTTGATCAGTCCGGACGCCAGCCCGGCCTGGTGTATCGGCACGTCCGTTGTCGCGGCGATGGTCATCGGCACGAACGAGAGGCCCACGCCGAACCCGGTGAGCAGAAGGGCGCCGAACACGTGGGCGGCGTAGCCGTCGCCCGCCGAGAGCTGGCTCAACCATGCGAGCCCGCCCACGGCCAGCAGGGGGCCGATGATCAGCTGGCGCCGGACACCCAAGCGCGGGACCAGCCGTGAGGCGCACAGCGCGCCGGTCAACGTCGCCAGCGCTGCGGGCAGGAAGGCGAAGCCGGCCTTGAGCGGGCTGTAGCTGTTCACCTGCTGCAGGTAGAGCGACAGGAAGAAGAACATCCCGAACAGCGCAGCCCCGATCATCGCGGCGATACCGTTCGCGGCCGCGACCGAGCGCAGCCGGAACACCCCCAGCGGGACCAGCGGGTGGGCCAGGCGCGACTCGATCACGACGAACGCGGCGAGCAGCGCGGCTGCGCCCAACAGCGTGAGGATCGTGGCCGGCGACCCCCACGAGCGGGTATCGGTGCTGACGATCCCGTAGATGAGCAGGCCCAGCCCGCCGGTGACCGTGACGGCGCCGGCGAGGTCGAGGCTGGGCCGCGCGTCCGCCCGGGACTCGGCCAGCGACACGACCGCGGCCGCGATCAGTACGACGCCGATGGGCACGTTGACGAACAGCACCCACCGCCAGTCGAGCAGGTCGGTCAGGATGCCGCCCGCCAGCACGCCGGCCGTGGCGCCGCTCGCAGCGGTGGCAGACCACGCACCGAGCGCGCGGCGGCGAGCGGCGGGTTCGGTGAACGTGGTGGTGAGCAGGCTGAGGGTGGCCGGTGCCAGGATCGCCGCGCCGATGCCCTGCACGGCGCGGGCGGCGATGAGCTGCCCGCCGTTGTGGGCGAGGCCGCCGAGCAGGCTGCACACGGTGAATACGCCGAGGCCCAGCAGGAACACGCGCCGACGTCCGAACAGGTCGGCGAGGCGCCCACCGAGCAACAGGAAGCCGGCGAACGTGAGCGTGTAGGCATTGATGATCCACTGCTGGCCAGACGCCGAAAGGTCGAGATCGGCCCGCATCTTCGGCAGGGCAACGTTCACGATCGACACGTCCAGGACGACCATGAACTGAGCCACGCAGCACACCGCCAGCACGGCCCAGGTGGGAACAGTGGGAACAGTGGGAACAGTGGGAGCAGCGGGAACAGTCGCTACGGCACGTTTCGACATCAGGCTCTCCCAGTTCTGTCGTGCCGCGGCATCGCGGCGTTGGCGGCGGGTCGGTCGAACGGGTCGCGTGCCCGCTCGCTGGGCAGGACGGGCAGGACGAAGCATGCGGTGGTGCGGTGGTGTGGTTCGCGTCGAGGGTTGTTGCTCATACCCGGACGACGAACGAACAGCCGCTGAGGGGACAGCGCGGGTTAGCGCTGTTCGAGTTCGGGACCGCCGCCGTGCGTATCACCGAGATGACATGGTCGTCGCGCTGTTCGAAGGAGACCAGGTCTGTGTCGAACCGGTGCTCCGCGCCGTGCTCGACGGCGCGCTCGCGAAGGATCGGCTCGAGCCCCACCTGCGTGAGAACTCGCGCCCGGCCGCTTCCTTCACCTCCTGTTGCAGCCCGGCGGCGCGGAAGACCTCCATCGTCCGCTGATGGAACGAGGCAGCGTCCGGTTACGGGGCGCTGTTGCCCTGGTCGGTGGGCGGCCGGATCCCGCCCAAGCCGGCGCGCTCCGGGTCCGCGAGGCGGCTGATCGGCCCGCGTCGCCAGCTCGTCCGTCAGGTTCCGTCGGGCGAGGTTGTCACTGCGAAACGCGCGAACAACTCGTTGATTCCGCTCGGCAGTTCGATCTCGAGCAAGCCCGCCCGCTGCCTCGCCTGGACCGTCTCCACGATCGACTCGGCCAGGTCGCCGAGCGCGCGGACGTTGACGATCGTCTGACTCCTGCGCAGCGACGCGACGGTCAAGTCGCCGTTCCACGGCGTTGCCGGTAGCTCGATCAGTGGAGACGTCGCGTTGGCGACCAGCCGGAAGCGGTGGGTGAGCCCCGCGGCGTGCGGAATGGTCCCCCAGCTGCTGAGCCCGAAATCGTGGACGAACGCACAGCGCAGTGCGTACAAGGCCAGAATCTCGTCATCGCCAAGTTTCGGCGCGAAGTACGTCAGCGCCTTCGCGACGCCCGCCGGGTGGGGCGCTTGGCGCGGAACGGGCGTCGGGCGGAAGCATTGCCCGACCTGATCGAGCATGACGAGATATCCGAGCGCACCAAGCCAGCTTCCCCTGTGCGACTCGTCCGAAACGATGCCGGACGTCAGATTCCGGCCGGTCATCTGCCGGGCATCGCGAACAACAGCCGAGAATGTCGAGAACCAGTCGGGCGCTGTGCGCGAAGGCGCGTGTATCTCCAGGAAGTTCTCGATCCACTCGTCATGCGGTGGCGGCACATTCCACATGCCGCAAGGTTCCGCACGAACACCCAGCGCCCAGTGAGAGGTGACTGGGTGTGGCCTGTGAGCACCATCGCGAGGTACACGCGGGCCGTATGTCCCGTGGGACGGTCGACGGCTGTCGCGGCCGCCTTCTCATCGGCGGACGCTGACCGTCAGGTCGGAGCGCCGAGGCAGCAATCAGCGAATCGCCAGTTCCATCCGGGGGGCCGGGCCGAACTCGGTGCTGGCAACGCCGCAGTTTGTGAATCCGAGAGTGTTGTAGAAGCTCATTGCGTGCGGGTTGGCGGTTACTTCCAGTCGCTCGACGCCACGCGCTCGCAAGATGTCGGCGATGCCCTTCACCAGCGCAGTGGCAATTCCTCGCCTCGTCCAGTCCGGGTCCACGAACAGGTCTTCCAGTTCAACGACGCCGTCCGCGACTGTCCAGGTCGCGAAGCCCACGACTGAGCCGTTCTCTTCCGCGACCTGAGTGCGTCCCTCGTTCAGCCCGTCGGGTCCAAGGATCAGGTGTTCCGGATGAGCGAGCAGGCCGGCACGGTCACCAGAATTGGACAGCGACGCACGGCGAAACACATCCCGCACGGTGGCAAGGTCTGCCGGCACACCTGGACGGATCACTCGTGAAGTGTCCTCCGGCCAAAGGTTGCCGCCGCGGCGAACAGTTCACCCCTCGGCCCTCGGCCCGCTTGACTGTTGGAATGTGTTCGCTTTGACGCTCAGGTCGAGCACATGTTTGGAATTGGTGTCTTGTTCTGGGCGACAACTGGCATTACCGCACTCAGACGTGTTGGAGTGCTTGTAGTTATGGTGTGGTCAGTCTATTCTTCGAGCGGTTTATCCAGCCGGATCGCCCCGGCTGGCTGGCCCGAATGTGCCCCAGTTGGCCGCAAGGTTGTGCAAGCCAACTCCTATCGCGTCCAGGATGATTGTCGGGCGGGAGCGTCTGATGAAGTCACCGGTTTGCGCCGCCGCAGTGCTCGTCGCCGGACTGTTCGCCTCCGTGGCAGCGGCACCCGCACGGGCAGCCGTCAGCCAACCCCCGGAACCGATCGATCCGAGTCCGAACAACGGCCAGAGCTATTACCTGATCAATCAGCCGTCGGGCCTGCAGGCCGATCTCGACGGCCACAGCGTCGTCCAGAATCCGCGGAGTTTCACGAACCTCCGCCAGCGGTGGGCGCTGACCAAGGCGCCGGACGGCAACTGGCTGATCAGCAACGTCGGCAGCGGGCAGTGCCTGGACAGCGCGCAGCCAACGGCGGCGACATGGACCGTGCCGGACCGGTGCCGGGCCGGAGTCCCGACCCAGGAGTGGGTGTTCACCTACATCGCGAACGGCTACAACACGATCATGAACGCGGGCACCCATCTCGTGCTCGACGTGTCGGCCTCCAGCACCGCGGCGGGGACGCGGCTGATCCAGTCCCCGCTCGCCGGGGCGCCGTCGCCGACCCAGTCGTGGCTGCTCCGCCCGACCTACTTCCTGGGCAACGACTCGAGCCTGCAATCAAAGGCCGAGTTCGACCGGTTGGCCGCCAACTCTGCCAACGCCCCCTGGTGGCACGACGGCTATCTGCCCGGGCAGGACCTGCTGCAGATCTTAAAGAACCAGGGGATGAACATGATCCGGGTGCGCCCGGCGTCGATCGACACCACCGTGGTCCACGACGGGGTCAGCTTCCCGATCACCGCAGCGCCCTACGACAACTACGTGCTGACGCCGCCGCCGGCCAGCCAGATCATTCCGGCTAGCGCGAACCCCGCGTCTCCGGGCGGGACGAGCAGCGGCAATCACGCGCAGACGGACTGGTCCGCGGTGGACCTCGCCAAGCGCGCCAAGCTGCTCGGGATGTCGGTCAACGTCACGCTGTTCTATTCCGGCGACAACACGTCCGAGACGCCGGGCAACTGGGCGGGCAAGACCGTCGACCAGTTGGCGGGCGTTCCGCCGACCGCGGGGCTCATGTACGACTACGTCAAGCAAGAGATGGAACTGTTCCGGGCGAACGGTGCGTGGCCGGACCTCGTCTCGATCGGCAACGAGGTCAACAACGGCATGTTCACCACCACCGGCGCCAACGGTCTCTCACCGTCAGGCACGAACTGCACGCCGACCGCGACGGCAGGCGGCACTGGTACGGCCAACTGTTTCCCGCGGATCCAGCAAGCCGCGATGCAGGCGATTGCCGACGCGGCATCCGACACCTCCGACCCGGCGCTGCTCGGACCGCCGTTGCCGCGGCCGCTCACCTGCATCCACGTCGACGGCAACCCGGACCTGCAGACGTTCTTCGCCGGGGCAACCCAGACCAACGGCATTCCGCTCGACGTCGCGTGCGAGAGCTACTACCCCGGCTGGCACGGACCCCTGACCGAGACCCAGCAGGCCTGGCACCCGTGCAACGTGACGAACTGCGGCAACACCGTCCAGCACGTGGCGCGGGCGAGCATGACCACGGAGGCGAACGGGCTCGGTCTGCCGATCTTCACCATGGAGGACGGCGTTTCCTACACAACCCAGGGCGGCCCGCAGGACCCGTACTACGGCGTGAACCCTCCGGGCCCGTCCAGGACGCTGTCCCGGCAAGGCATCATCGACCTCAACAAGGTCGAGGAGAACGTCCCGAACCATCTCGCCCTCGGCATGGAGTGGTGGGCCGGCGAGGCCACACCGGTACCGGGCGCCACCGGAGTCCGAGGCTTCTGGGCCACCTCCGGCATCGGCGTCTTCGACGCCCTCGCCCAGGCCGGCAACCCGATCGACAACGCCGCGTTGCCCGTCATGGCGGCACTGGGCGGCAAACTCGACCCGACCCTCGCCTACAAATTCGTGAACGCCGCCAGCGGCGGCGTGCTCGAGACGGGCGGCGCGTCGACGGCAACCGGAGCCGCGCTGGCCACCGGGCCGGACACCGGGATCACCAGCCTGCACCAGCAGTGGCAGATCCTCGCCCAAGGAGCCGATCCCGACCAGAACGCGACCACCTTCCCCACGCCCATGGACCACCGGGGGGACGGCTACTTCCAGATCGTCAACATGAATCAGGTACGCGGCCCCAACGTTCTCGACGCGAACGGCTCGGCCGCGAGCGGCAGCCCCGTGGTGCAGAATCCGCGCAGCGCCGACGTGTTCGCGACCGGCGGGACCAACGCCGACCAGGAATGGGACGTCGTGGCGGTCGGCAACTGCGGTGACACCCCGGCGAACTGCACCGCGCCGCCGCTCGTCTCGAACGGCGACGGCGACTTCTACATGATCGTGAACAAGGCGACCGGCAACGTCCTCGCCACGTCCGGATCGGGCGCGGACGCCGTCATCGAGCAGCAGGCGCCGGCCGCGCCGTCGAACGGCGACTGGGTGGAACCCGCCAGTCGCGGACAGCTCTGGCGCGTCTCCGCGACACGGATCACCGCCTCGCCCGCCGACCTGCTCGCCGACGAGATCGACCTGGTGGGCAACGCCGGTGGTGGCAGCTTCGCCGCCCAACTGCACGCCGCCCTCGACGCGCTGACCGCGGGCGACACCGCGCACGCATGCAGCGCCCTGGCCGGATTCGTCAACCACGTCCGCGCGCAGTCCGGCAAGCAACTGGGCACCACGTTGGCCAACCAGTTACTCGCCAACGCCCTGGTGATCCAAGGCCTGCTCGGCTGCTAACCGGCGGGGTGCCGCCGTCCACCCCCCAACGGCGGCACCCTCCCGAACAGAGGAGGCGCAGTGAAACAACGGTTCCTGCCCGTCATAGCCGGCCTCGTCATCGTCGTGGCGCTCGGCGCGGCGGCCCGCGCCGCCGATCCGCCCACCGTGCCGTCGAACAAGATCGACCTGAGCAACGTCGCAGACGAGCAGTCGATCGCCCCGTACCACGACATCGGCTTCACCCTGACGGTGACCAATTCGGCGTCGTTCGCGCTTTCCGACGTGACGCTGACCGACAACCTGCCGGCCGGTGGTGACTTGAGCTGGGCGGTCGAGCGCCAGCACGGCATCGGCGGCTGCGCGGCAGTCGGCGATGTCGGGGCGCAGTCGGTGTCCTGTCCGTCGCTGACGCTGTCGCCTGGTAGCTCGTATTCGCTGCACGTCTACAGCCACACCTCGTCCTCGACGCTCGCCACGATCGAGAACTCCACAACGGTCACCTTTCCGAGCGGCGCCGGCGCCTCGTCCAGGCCGGCGAGCGTGACGAGGACGGCCGTGGTCGCCATCCAGGCGAGCGGGTGCCGTGGCAGTGCGCAGGACTCCTCGCGCACACTCGCGTTCGACGACGAGTTCGACGCCGGCACGATCGACGCCACGAGGTGGACCGTGGGGGCGCTGCCCTTCTCCGGGCTGAACGGAAGCACGCATTACCACAACCGGCAGTACGGCAGCTACGTCCTGCCCGAGAACGCCAAGGCCGATGACGGCGTGCTCGATCTGATCGCCAACAACGTGCCGGTCACCGACCCGGATGTGCCCTCGATCGGCACCATCCCCTACACCGAGGGCATGATCCACACCAAGGGCAAGTTCTCGCGCACCGGCGGCTACTTCGAGATCTGCGCGAAATTCCCCAACGGAAAAGGCCTGTGGCCCGCCTTCTGGCTCGCTTCCCAGAACGGGAACTGGCCGCCCGAAATGGATATCGCCGAATGGTTCGGCAGCCTCAAGGCCCTGCAGATAGGACAGCCCTTCGCCACCGGGCCCAACGCCGGCAACATGTGGCAGAGCACCTGGCTCTACTCCGCCGCGGCCGCCACCGGTTGGCACGACTACGCGATGTGGTGGACCACCACCTCACCCGCCACCATCCGCTACTACATCGACGGGCAGATGGTCCACGAAATCGATGGCACCACGGCAAACCTGATCTCCAACACCCCGATGTACATCATCCTCAACAGCGGCACCTGGGCACCCGCGTCCCGTGGCGGACCTCCCGACGCAACGACCGTGTTCCCGAACGCGTTCCAGGTCGACTACGTCCGCGTGTACACGAGTCCGCCGCCGCAGCAGACCAATTCGGCGCCGTAGTCAGGGGTTCGCTGACGCCACACGCTCGGGATAGATCCTTCGGCAGCGATCTACGCGGGTCGATGCTCGATGTCGAGGAGCGCCTCGTACTGGTGGTGCTCGCCGTCGGTGCCCACGAGGCGGAATCCGGCCCGGATGAGGGTCCGTTGCGAAGCGATGTTGTCGAGAGTCGTATCGGCGATCACCCTGGACAGTCCGTGGTCGGCGGCCACGGCCAGCAGGGCGACGACGGCTTCAGCGGCGTAGCCATGACCGCGAGCCGACGGAGCCAGGCCATAGCCGATCTCGACGCAGCCGCCGTCGGGCTGGCCCTTGAAGCCGATCCCCCCGACAGCCCGCCCGTCGGCCAGGCGGGTGATCCGGTAGTAGCCGAACGGCCGTTGCTCTCCGCTCGCGGCGGTGGCGCGAAGGAAGCCGCCCACTGCGCCAACGTCGCCCTCGAAGGGGTAATCGTCCGCCCAAGCATCGGCGGGTCCCGCACTTCGAGCGACGATGCGTTCTCCCTCCGCGACATCGATCGCGTGCAGATGCAGGAGCGGTGTTCGAATGTCGGTCATGGCGCCAGCGAAGCAGCCGCCATCGCCAGGCACCACCGAGTTTCACCGGCGGAGCGAGCAAGGACAGCCTTTCTAGGTCGCGATCCGATTACCCCCTGATCAGGGCGCTGGCATCGGCTGCGCACACCCGCGCCGGGCTCGACGGAGTCGGCCCGGACATCCAGGCCGGGGGAGGCGGCTCGCGTGGACGAGCGAGTCATGCGGTCCAGGCTGTTGTATGAACAGGCCGGGCGCAATGGATTCGGCGTAGAGCCGGCGTGTCGGAACCATGGGCTTCTGCAGGTGACTATCGAGCCGCCCGCCCGCGCCGACCGAATCGGGCTGGGGTGAACGGTTCGAGAAGGGGATCTTCCCGGCCGTCGAGCAGGTCGGCGACGGCTTTCGCGGTGACGGGGGCGAGCGTGATCCCGAGCATTGCGTGGCCGGTGGCGAGGAACGCGTTGTCGGTGCCCGGAATCGCACCGATCACCGGCAGGCCGTCGGGCACCATCGGCCGCAGGCCGGCCCAGGCGTTCTGCGGCGTGGCCCAGTCGCGGAGGTACCGGCGGGCGTGGTGCTCGAGCGCAGCGAGTCGGCGCGGTTGGAGCCGGGTGTCTGCACCGGTAAGTTCCATCATCCCGGCGAACCGCGTGCGGCCGGCCATCTCTGTGACCGCGACTTTGGCTTCCAGGAGGTAGAGCGGACGCCGCGGCTGTCGGGGCAGCGCAACGCTGAAGCTGTAGCCCTTACCAGCCTGAAGGGGCAGCCGGTAACCGAGCTTTCGGCACAGCGGAGCCGACCAGGCACCCGCCGCGATGACGATTGCGTCCACCGCCTCGGATGAGCGGGATGTCTGAACGGACGTCACCGCAGCACCGCGCCGGTTGAAGCCGATCACCCGTCGATCCCGGTGCACCGCTACCTCGCGCGCGGCCAGCCAGGATTCGAGCCCGGCGAGTAGTTGTCGAGGATCAAGATGCTGGTCGCCATCGAGCTGGAAGCCCGCGACCACGTCGTCCGAGAGGGCCGCGTCGGCGGACCGTGTCGTGTCGCCATCGTCGATGCGGGCCGGGACGTCGTATCCGTGCTCGCGGAGACCACTCAGGAGCGTCAACTCCTTCTCGACGGCCGCCCTCGTCGTCCCGACGAAGTGGATGCCCTGTGTCCGCAGCGTGCAATCAACTCCGGACTCGACGAGGTCGCGGAAGCTGTCCGGCGCGGTGAGCGCGAGCGTGAGCGTCGCCTCGGTCCCGCAGCCGTGTGCCACGGCGCTGCAGTTGCGAGCAAATGCGATCAGCCAGGGCAACAGCCCGAACGACGGCCTCATCCGGAACGGCGCGCCAGGCGTGACCAGCGACCGAACGCCGTACCAGGGAACCCCTGGGGCGGCGACTGGAGCCGAGAGCGCAGGAACAACCCATCCTGCGTTGCCCCAGGAGGCGCCGTCTGTCGCGGGTCCGCCGTCGAGGACGACGACCTGATGCCCTCGTTGGCGCAGCGACCAGGCCGTACACAATCCGACGGCTCCGGCGCCGACTACTGCCACCCGGCTCATAGCAGCTGCACCTCGGCGGCGGCGACAAGCGCAGGGCGCCGCCGTGCGCGACGAGGTCGCCTCATCGGCCAGAGGCGGCCGTCGCGGCGCCGGAGCGCTCGATCGCAGTAATGCTGCCGCCCAGGTAAGCGTCGACGACTTGCGGGTCGGTGCGCACGACATCCGGCGGGCCTTCGGCGATGAGATTTCCGTCGGCCATCGCGATGACGCGATCAGAGATCCCCATGATGAGCGGGATGTCGTGCTCGATGATGACGAGCGTCAGGTCGAGTTCGCGCTTGAGATCGACGAGCAGGTGCCCGAGCGCCTCGGTCTCGCGCTGGGCGACGCCGCTGGACGGCTCGTCGAGCAGCAGGCACATCGGCTGCAGCGCCACGAGGCAGGCGATCTCGGTGATGCGGCGGGTGCCGGTCGACAGTTCCTGGATCTGCTTGTCCCGATAGTGGTCCAGACCCATCGCGGAAACCAGTGCGCGTGCCCGCCGCTCCTTGGTCCGCTCGCCGAGTGTCACACCGAGCGTCGACCTGAGGAAGCTGGTCGGCCGCACCCGCTCGAGCGCGAGCATGATCGTCTCTTTCACGGTCATCGTCGGGAACAGCGCGGCATCCTGGAACGATCGGATCAGGCCGAGTCGTGCCCGCTTCTCGGGCCCGACACGGCTGATGTCTCCACCGTCGAAGAACACCTGGCCCGTGTCGGGCCTGGTGAAGCCGCCGAGCATCTCGAAGGTCGTCGTCTTGCCGGCACCGTTCGGACCGATGAGGCCAACCGTCTCGCCGGCACGTACGACGAACGAGACGCCGCGCACGGCGTGTACGCCGCCGAAGCTCTTGCTGAGTTGGCGCGCCTCGAGCAAGGTCGTACCCGGCGAGGGAGCCGATCGTCCCGAAGCCAGCGTTTCGGCCTCGCTGACGCGCAACGCGCCGACGCTCACCCCCTTAGCCGTCGCGGTTGTATCCGCCGCGTCGTCACCGGCGAACAGCGGTTCGGGATCGATGCCATGCCGGCGGGCGATGAACTTCACCATCCAGTCACGGATCGGAGCGACGATCTGGATCAAGCCGCCAGGCTTCCACAGGATGAGCAGCAGCGCGCCGAACGTGGTGGCGGCCAGCCCGATATTGCCGATGTTGAGCAGCGGCAGTCCGAGCACCCAGACCGCGCCCAGCACCGGCCCGATCAGCGCGGACACACCGCCGAGCACGGTCATGACGACGACGGCGATGCTCGCGGATGGCGGGAACGTCCCGGCGCTGATGGTGGACAACGAGTGACCGTACGTCGCGCCGCCGATGCCCGCGATGAACCCGCCGATCAGAAAACTCTGGAGCTTGACGAGACCCGCCCGCACAGTGAACGCCCGCGCGTTGTCCTCGTTGTCGCGAGTGGCGACGAGCAGACGGCGGAAGCCGCTGCGTCTGATGTTTCGCGCAAGGACCAGTGACAGGACGAACAGCACCAGCGCGAAGTAGTAGTACGACCGGCCGGTGTCGAGCGGACCGTTCAGGCCGATCGGCCGGCCGGGATCGCGACCGTCGCCGAGCATCCACGGTTGCGTGAGTAGCCATACGGGAGCGGCGAGCGCGAAGCCGAGCGTCGTGACCGTGAGCATTAGTCCACGTATGCGCAAGGCGGGCAGGCCGATGACGACCGAGACCAGCCCTGCGCCGAGACCGGCGAGGAACAGCGCCAGCGGGAAGTTGCCGATGCGGCTCGACACCTGGTAGGAGACGACCGCGCCGATGGCGGCGACGGCGAACTGGCCGAGCGTCAACTGCCCACCGAGGCCGGTCAGGACGCCGATCGACAGGCCGACGATCGCGAAGGCGATGATGCCGGTGAAGGTCACCGAGAGGCTGTTCGTGATGAACAGCGGCAGGATCGCGAGCCCCGTGATGATCAGGATGGTGACGATCGGGCCCAGCGCGCGGACCGCCCACAGATTTTGTAGCTTGTCCGGGATCGGGCGCAGACCCTGCACCGCGGCCCAACTGCCCTTCTCTTCGTCGCGGCCACCGCGCTTGCGCTGCAGCAACAGCGTCACGAGGATGACGACGAACATCGTCACTTCGACGAGACCGGACTGCGGGTAGTTCCACAGCAGTAGCTGCTCGAGGATGCCGAGGCCGACACCGGCGGCAAGAGCTATCGGGAGGCTTTGCATCCGGGCGATGACGGCGGCAGTCATGGCCCGAAGCAGCAGCGCGGGACCGAAGCTGTCACCGCTGATGACGCCCTGCGTCGGTGCGGTGAGGATCGCGGTGAACGCCGACAACGCACCGGCGATCGCCCAGGCGAGTGTCGACATCCGGCTGGCGAAGATGCCCGACATTCGGGCCGCATCCGGGTTCGCAGCCGCCGCGCGGATGGCGAGCCCGAAACGCGACCGCTTGAGGAACAGCGCGATCGCCAGGACGAACAACGGCGACAGGATCAGCATGCCCGAGTAGGCGGGTGTCACGCGCAGCGCGCCGACGTTGAAGGCCGGCAGCCACGACGGCTCCGGATACAACGCTCCCGCGGACGCGGTGGAGTTGATGATGGCGGCGAAGATGACGAGGAACTGGCCGACGCCCAGCGTCGCGACGATGGACATGAGCCGCGGTGCGCTGCGCAGTCGTCGCACGACTCCGGTCTCGGCCGCCGCGCCGGTGGCCGCGGCCACGATCAGCGCAATCGGGAACGCGACCCAGTACGGGATGTGCCACTTCACCGCAGCGATGCCGAAGAACGCCGATCCGAACGCGCCGATCTGCCCGTGGGCGAAGTTGATGATGCGGTTGGTCCGGTAGATCAGCACGATGCCGACCGCCAGCAGGCCGTAGGTCAGGCCGATGATCGTGCCGAGCAGGATGACCGGCAACGGTGTCGAGGCCTTTACGACGTCGTGCTGGTCGAGGATCGCGAAAAGGATCTTCGCGAGCAAGACGGCGACCGCGAACGCCAGGATCGAAAGGATCGGCTTGCGTGCTCGCTGGAGAAGGTGACGGCGGCTCTGCGCCGATCCCTCGACGGCGTCGAGCGTGTTCTTGTCCGGATCGAGCAAGGCCGTCATTGCGTCGCTCCAGCGCCGTGCAGGAAGACCGCGCGCAGCAGGTCGTCGCGGGCCAACAACTCCTCAGCGCGGCCGTCGAAGCGCATCTCACCCTTTTCCATGAAGTACGCGTGGTCAACGAGGTTGAGCGCGATGTTCACCGACTGCTCGACGAGGACGACGGCGGTGCCGTCGGCGTTGATCCGCCGGACCATGTCGAGAAGCTGACCGACGATCACCGGTGCCAGGCCCAGCGACAGCTCGTCGATGAGCAGCAACCGCGGACGGAGCATCAACGCCTTCGACAGCCCGAGCATCTGCTGCTCGCCGCCGGACAGCGTGGAGGCGAGGGAGTTGCGGCGCTCGTGCAGACGCGGGAACGCGTCGAAGCACGTGTCGATCGCGCGATCGACGGATCCACGTTGCTTGGCCATCGTGTAGCCGTAGCTACGCAGGTTCTCGACGACGGTCATCGGCCCGAACACCGCGCGGCCACCGGGGATCTGCGTGATGCCCAGCCGCAGCCGGCGTTCGGCGTCGAGATAGGTGATCTCCTGGCCGCGGTAGCGCACGCTGCCCGTGGTCGGCAGGCCGATCCCGGAGATGACCTTGAGCAAGGTCGACTTGCCGGCGCCGTTGACGCCGAGCAGCGCGACCATCTCACCGTCGTCGACGGTGAAGTTCACGTCGAAGAGGACTTGAAGCTGGCCGTAGGAGAAATCGACGCCGCGGCAGGCAAGCATAGGCAGGTGCCCGCCGCCGACCTTGATCCGGCGGATCTCCTCATCTTCGAGAACCTCGTCGATCATGCGGTCGAGGTCGTTCTCGATGAACTTGCCCGCACTGGCGATGATGAGTGCGCCGAGGACTCCCGGGATGGCAATAGCGACCATCGTGCCGGCGATCCCGTACTGGTTCTCGATGCCGCCGAGGAGCAGGGCGCCGACCAGGCCGCCGATCGCGATGAAGATCCCGGCGAGCGCCTGGGCGTGCGGTCGCATGTGTGACGGGATGATCGAGAGCAACGAGATGCCGAGCATCGGTTGCAGGAGTCCGAGGAAACCGCCGGCGATCCCGAAGCAGATCAGCATCGGCACGAATACCGGCATGAGCCCGCCGACCGCGATGAAGACGACCGTCCCCGCCAGGAGGAAACCGGCCGCCCGGAGCACCCGCGCCGGCGAGGCCCGGAACTGCTTCTCGCCGCGGCTGCCGTAGACGGTCAGGGCGACGACGCCGATGGCATAGAACACCGCGAAGAAGAGACCGCGTTGCCCGGCGCCGAGATTCCAACGCTGGTCGAGGAAGACCGAGATGAAGGTGCCGAGCGGCACGGTGAGGATGCCGAAGACGGCGTACCCGGCGAAGACCCGCCGGTTGGTCGGGATGAGCAGGACCCGGCGGCAGATCTCCCAGAATCCGAGCGCCACGTCCTGGGCGGACAGATCATCCGTCTCCGCCTCGCCGTGCTCCTGATGCACGCTGGCCCGCAACTGCTCGGTGTCCCACTTCCCGAAGCCGGGATCGCGCAGTCCGAGGGCACACAGGGTCATGAGGATCGACGTCAGCCCCAAGGCCAGGAAGACTCCGCGCCAGGTCAGGTCGGCGACGGTGGCGAGGACGGCCACCAGCAGGGGCGCGAGCGCCTGGCCGAAGGTGCCGATCGCGGTGTACGCCGACAGCGCGCGCACGCGTGCGGCCGGGGGATAGCTGTCGACGACGAGCGGAGCGTGCAGGGCAACGACCGACCCGGTGGCAAGCCCGTCGAGACAGAGGATGGCGATGAGGCCGAGCAGCGAGGTGACGAATCCGGTTGTCAACGTGATGACGCTCCACACGAGCCCGGTGACGAGGCAGAGCATCGCTCGCCGCGTACGGGACTGGGACAGGCGCGCCATCGGCAGCGGTGCCACCGCGATCGCGAGCTGATACAGCGCGCGTGCTCCGGCGATGGCGGTGATTGAGATGCCCAGCGTGCGGCTGATCTCCGGCGTGAGGACCGTGAACGCATAACTCTGGTTGGTGGCAGTGATGAACAGCAGTCCCAGGGCGGCGACGGGGTAGTAGCTCAGGTCGTGCTCACGAACGAGCGAGCGGAGGCTCTGCGTGTTCTCATCGCCGGTGACACCGAGCGTTGCGCGCGCCCTGTCGCGCAGCGCCGCGCTCGTCTGTTCGACGTCCTCGAGAGCCGCCTCTCCGTCGGCCGCCGAGTCCACAGCGTTCACCGCGTCCACCGAGTCCGACACGTCAGACACCAACCTTCCGATTGCGGACGTCGAGCTCCCAGGCGGACTCGCCGATGCGATGTCCAGAGGTGTCCATGAGCACGATCGTGATGACGTGCAGTTGCAGCTTTTCCTTGCTTCCGCTGATGTTCGCGATCACGGGAATCTCGATCGACGTGGTCGTCGTCGTGTAGACGTTGTGGTCGGCGAGGTAGGCCTTGTCCGGGCAGCTCGGCGACTGCTGGCAGAGCGGGTCGCCGTTGGCCACGTCGTCCATCGTGTGGCCAGGCTTGATCGGCGTCTGATCGACGAAGACCGCGAAATAGCCGGCATCGTGGGACGCTGGCTCGCTGCCCTGCGCCGCAATCCGGAAGTCGTCCATCCGCCAGGTGATCGTGACCGGCGGGTGCACCGTCGACCGGGCCCCGGGGCCTACGAAGTGCAACCGCTTGTCAACGCGGAAGTTCAAGTCCTGCAGATGGGTGACGCCGCACCCGGCCAACGTGAATACGGCGGCAAGTCCCACCGCGACGCGCGCAAGCCTGCGTCCGTCCGCCAAGATGTGCACCTCCAGGTCGCTGGGCCTGTATCTTCAGACTGGGCGCGACAGCGAACCCAGTCGTCGTGCGTGGCACCAGGTGTCCGCTCCACGGTTGTGTCCCTGGACGAACCCGGTTCAGGAGTTCGCTCCCGAGCGCTCGGGTGCTGCGTCGTCGCCAGTCGGCGCATCTCTCGGGATCTGCGTACCTCATCCGGACTCGTGTCTGGCCGCGTCGCCGTTCGCACTCACGTATGGACGTACACTATGGCCGTACGCCGAGGGATTGCGCAAGAGCAGCCCACGCGATCGAGCACTGGTTCGCGCAGCGGGGCCAGATCGATGCCGCAGGTGAGTTGCTGGCGCGCGAGGAGGTACCAGGCATCGCGCGTGACGTCAGGCGCGTTCTGTAGTCCGCTGACGACGCGATCGGCGTTCAGGTCCCAAGTGACCAGGCAGCGGTCCGTCTCGTCACCGTCATTGATGTCGTCATTCATCGGACGGAGGGTCGACCGGGACGCGCGCGTCGTCCGTCGGTCACACGTGGGCGAGCGCTGCCGCCGCGGCACGCGCTTGCGGCTCACTGTCTACGAGCTTGATGCGAAGGGCGCCGCGATGGCACCCCCGCGCGCCCGATTCACGTGTTGTCTTGGCGTTCGGTGAGCGGAGCCGATGGAACCGCGTCGAGCAGCGTGTCGGTGCGGGTCTGGATCGGGGCGGCCACGTCTGAAGCGGTGATGATGTAGGGCCGGTCGTGGATGATCGCGTCGATGACGAGTTCACCCACGACGGACGGCGAAACTCCATGGTCGTGCACCGCGTTGTGCGCCGCTTCCAGGATCGTCGCGATCTTGGCGGAGTGTTCCGGCGCGTTTGCCGGACGTAATCTCTGGCTGTTCTTCACGCCGTCGGTGGCCACCGGCCCGGGGCATAGAACGCTCACGCCGATTCCGTGGTGAGCCAGCTCCAGGCGCAGCGATTCGCTCAAGCCGACGACCGCGAACTTCGATGCGTGGTAGAGGAACCCTGACCTGTAGAGCAGCGAGGCGCCGCCGGCGAAGAGACCGGCAGCCGATGCGGTGTTGACAATCTGGCCGCCGAGGCGGCGCTTGATCATGCGCGGCACGAACGCCTGGATGCCGTTGTAGACGCCGCCGGCATTGATTCCCATGACGTAGTCCCACATCGTGTGGTCCATTCGCGACGGCGATACGGAGTCGAGGACGCCGGCGTTGTTCACGACGATGCTCACCGGGCCGAGCTCTGCCTCAACAGCGTCGGCAACTTCGGCGTACCTTCGCCGATCGCGCACGTCGAGCGTGTAGGAACGGGCGCTTGTCAACGCCGACAACTCGGCATCGGCTCGTTTCAATGCCGACTCATCGAGATCGGCCACCGCAACGGAGACACCCCGGCGGGCGAGCGACATTGCGATGGCCAGCCCGATGCCCTGTGCTCCTCCGGTGACGAAGGCCGTGCGGCCTGAGAGGGAATCCACTGCTCCTCCTGTCTCGTCTTGCCCTTGCGTTCAGTTCGCCGACGAGGTCTTGCGCAACCACTGGCGTACCGCCATAGTGTACGTCCATACGTGATCGCCTAAGCGAAGCACACGTCGACCGTGGCGACCACCCGCTGGTGTCGAGATGAAGGAGCCAGGATCGATGATGCGTCTCAGGCTGACCATCCTTGCGATGACCGGCGCTGCTGTCCTCGCCGCATGTGGCGTCCAAGGCAACTCGCCAGATTCGGGCGGCAGCGGTGGGGGCAGCAGTCCGAGCAAGACCGGGCCGATCCAGGTCGGGGTGCTGATTACCGACACCGCCGCCGAGGCCAAGCGGAACGGGGTCTCGATCGTGAACCCGTTCCGGGACACGGCGCACGCACTCATTGCCTCCGTCAATTCCGCCGGCGGCGTTGACGGACGCAAGATCGAGGTGGTCGACGACGCCATCGAGTTCACCGACCCGAACCACGACACGTCGTTCCAGGCGATCTGCCAGAAGTTCACGAAGGACAAGCACGTCCAGGCCGTGCTCTACGACGGCATCATCTACAACGACAGCTTCAATACCTGCCTCACGAACGCGAAGGTGCCGATCCTGTACATGGGCGTCACTGGGTCGCCCGTGGGTGACGACACCGATTTCAAGAACAACCCCGGAATGTTCGTCGTGGACGGGGTGAGCATCGATCGCCGGATCAAGAGCATCATGAGCAAGGCCATCGTGTCGAACTACCTCCCGCCCGGCAGCAAGATCGGTGTCGTCATGGAGGACTGCCCCTACGACCAGCGCGTCTATGACAACACGCTCAAGCCCATCGCCGATCAGAACCACATCACCCTGGTCAAGGGGGGCGTCAAGTGCGCCCACGGCTACGCCGACAACGCACCGAGCCTCGCTCAGATCCAGAACTTCGCGCTGAAGTTCAAGTCCGAGGGCGTGGGAAGCGTGATGTTCTTGACGACGTACGAGAACGGACTCGTCTACTACCTCGCGCAAGGCGCGCACACGCAGCACTGGACGCCGCAGTACCTGCTCTTCCACCAGCAAGGCTTTCCCGACACGGCGAAGATCTACCCGCCGGAGCAACTGACGAAGATGCGTGGTTTCGGCGGCCTCCCGATCTCGGACTTGACCAGCCCTCCGGCGGCCCCGGCGGCGCAGGCCGCGGTGCAGCAGAAGTGTCTGGCGGACGCACGCGCCAACGGCGAGGCCGCGCAGAAGCTCACCGATCAGGTCACGGTCTACGAGGTGTGCGACGTTGTCCGGCTGCTGCAGCAGGGGTTGACGAACAGCGGCGGTCAGGGTGGAACGGACGCTCTCGTGCCTGCGATCGAGAAGATCGGGACGTCGTTCATCAGCGCGCTTGACCTGAACGGTGCCACCCAGTTCGGGCCGGGTCGGCACGACGGCATGCAACTGACTGCCACCTCCGCCTACGACTCGAGCTGCAAGTGCTTCTCGTACACGGGCGGCCCGGCCTCGGCAACGCCGATCCAGTAGGCACGAGCCGGTCGGCCAGGCCGAGCGCCCCGGCCGAACGGCCCTCTCCTGAAGTCTGGGATCTCTCGAAAGGATTGCAACATGGTGGGCACGACGACCGAGGCCACGGTGCAGGGACACGTCGAAGAGGGCTGGGGGAAGGTCGCGGATACGTTCCGCGCGAACTTCGAGGGAAGCCCCGGCGAGGTGGGCGCGTCGTGCAGCGTCTACGTCGGCGGCCGCTTGGTCGTCGACCTGTGGGGCGGACTCGCCGACAGCGAGACCAAGCGACCGTGGGACGAGGACACCATCGCCCTGGTCGCCTCGACAACGAAGGGCGCTACCGCGATATGTGCGCACCTGCTGGCGCAGCGCGGTGAACTGGACCTGGACGCCCCGGTGGTCAAGTACTGGCCCGAGTTCGGCGCTGCCGGCAAGGAGCACATCCCGGTGCGACTGCTGCTCTCGCACCAGGCCGGCCTGCCGGTCGTCGACGGTCCGTTGACGTTCGACGACGTGGCCGCCTGGGACCCGGTGATCCGCGCTCTCGAGGCCCAGAAGCCGGAGTGGGAGCCGGGCACCGAGCACGTCTACCACAGCGCCACCTTCGGGTACCTGGTCGGCGAGGTCGTGCGCCGGATCTCCGGCAAGTCGCTCGGCACCTTCTTCGCCGACGAGGTGGCCGGTCCCCTCGGACTGCACGCCTGGATCGGGCTGCCCGAGGAGCAGGAGCCGAACGTGGCAAGGATCGATACCGATCCGCTGGACCTGGAGCAGCTGACCGCCGGGATGATCGAGACCACGGGACTCGATGCCGACACAGTGACCCGATGGTTCCAGGCCGTGTGGGGCGAGGGCTCGGTGCAGGCCCGCGCCGGTTCGCTCGGCGGCGCCTTCGACAACGCCGCCGAGCTGCAGGACAAGCGCGCCTACCATGCTGCCGAGATCCCGGCCGGGAACATGCTCACGAACGCGCACTCGCTGGCCCGCATGTACGCCGCCACGGTGAGCGACGTCGACGGCGTACGTCTGCTGAACCCGGATACTGTCGCGCGGGCGATCGAGGTCCAGACCGAGAAGACCCGGATGCACGGACTGCCTCCGGACCTCGACCTCCCCGCCGACCGCTCCTTCTACATGTCGCTCGGGTTCTGGCGGGCCTGCCCGCCGCTGCCGATGGTGGGACCGAACTCGTTCGGCCACCCTGGCTCCGGTGGCTCGATCGCCTTTGGCGACCCTGATGCCGAGGTCGGCTTCGGCTACGTGATGAACCACTACTCCTACCAGGTCGGCGAGCGACGGGCCCGCAACCTGTCCGACGCGGTCGTCGACTGCCTCGGGTGACGGTAGAGCTCGCACGACAGAACTTCAGAGGTTGTCCAGGAGCCGGTAGCGCGGCACGGGATTCCGGGCGCCGTGTCCGCTTACGACGCGGGCTGCAAGTGCTTCTCGTATACGGGCGGCGTGGCCTCGGCAAGGCCGATCCAGTAAGCATGGGCCGTTCGGCCGGGCCGAGCGTACGTCTTCTCCTGAACTCCCAGATCTCTCGAAAGGGCTATGCAGCATGGTGGGCACGAAGAGCGGGACGGCCGTACAGGGACACGTCGAGGAGGGCTGGGGAAAGGTCGCCGATGCGTTCCGGGCGAACTTCGAAGGGAGCCCCGGCGAGGTCGGCGCGGCGTGCTGCGTCTACGTAGGTGGCCGACCGGTCGTCGACCTGTGGGGCGGCCTCGCGGACAGCGGGGCGAACCAGCCGTGGAACGAGAACACCATCGCACGGGTCGCATCGACGACGAAGGGCGCTACCGCGATCTGTGCGCACCTGCTGGCCCAGCGCGGCGAGCTGGACCTGGACGCGCCGGTGGTCAAGTACTGGCCCGAATTCGGTGCCAACGGCAAGGACCAGATTCCGGTGCGCTGGCTGCTCTCGCACCAGGCGGGCCTGCCGGTCGTCGACGGTCCGTTGACGTTCGAGGAGGCCTGCGCATGGGACCCGGTCATCCGGGCACTCGAGGCGCAGAAGCCGCTGTGGGAGCCGGGCACCGAGCACATCTACCACTCCATGACCTTCGGTTTCCTGGTCGGCGAGGTCGTGCGTCGGATCTCCGGCAAGTCGCTCGGCACCTTCTTCGCGGACGAGGTGGCCGGTCCCCTCGGACTGAATACCTGGATCGGCCTGCCCGAGGAGCAGGAATCGAAGGTGGCCCGGATCGAGTTCGCCGCTCCGCCCACCCTGGAAGACCTGACCGCCGGGATGATCGAGACCACTGGACTCGATGCCGACACGGTCACCAAGTGGATCCAGGCCGTGTGGGGCGAGGATTCGGTCCAGGCCCGCGCCGGCACGCTTGGCGGCGCCTTGGACAACACCTCCGATATCTACACCTCGCGTGCGTGGCGCGCCGCAGAGTTCCCGGCCGCGAACATGCTCACGGACGCGCGATCGGTGGCCCGCATGTACGCCGCCACAGTGAGCGATGTCGACGGCGTGCGGCTGCTGAATCCGGCCACCGTCGAGCGGGCGATCGAGGTCCAGACCGACAAGACGCGGATGCACGCACTGCCAGCGGACCTGGAGATCCCGGCTGACCGCTCCTTCTACATGTCGCTCGGATTCTGGCGCTCCTGCCCGCCGATGCCGCTGGTCGGACCGAAGTCTTTCGGCCACCCGGGCTCTGGTGGATCGATCGCCTTCGGTGACCCCGATGCCGAGGTCGGCTTCGGCTACGTCCCGAACCTGTGGTCCTTCCGGGTCGGCGAACCGCGGGCGTCGAGCCTGGCCGCCGCAGTCGTCGACTGCCTCGGGTGACGGGAGCCCTCGCATGACAGAACTTCAGGAGACGGTGCAGGACCTGGTCGCCCGATCCGGCGTTCCCGGTGCCCTGGTCGGCGTCCTCGAGGACGGACGGATCGAGACCGCGGCTGCGGGCGTCGCGAACATGAACAGCGGCGTCGAGATGACGCCGGACACGCTGTTCCTGACCGGTTCCATCACCAAGGTCTGGACGACGACGCTGCTCATGTCGCTCGTCGAGCAGGGTCTGGTCGACCTCGACGCACCGGTGAAGCGCTACCTGCCGGATCTCGTGCTCGGCGAGCCGGGCGTCGCGGATGCCCTGGTCGTGCGTCACCTCGTCACGCACTCGACCGGAATCGATGCGGCGATCTTGATCGCGGAGGTGGGAGATGGCGACGTGGCGATCGCGAACTTCGTCGATCTGCTTCGAGACAAGGGTCAGCTGTTCGAGCCGGGGGAATACTTCTCTTACAACAACGCGGGCTTCGTGCTGGCCGGTCGGATCATCGAGGTCGTCACCGGTGAGGGCTACTCCGACGCCATGCGGCATCGGCTGTTCGCGCCACTGGGCCTGGAACGCAGCATGTTCACGGCCAAAGAGGCAATCCTCCACCGCATGGCGATCGGGCACTATCCAGGTGCGGACGGGTATAAGCCGACGGGTCGGTTCCTCATGCCCGAGTGCCTTGGCCCGGCGGGCACGACGCTCATCACGTCGGTGCGCGACACGCTGACGTTCGTGCAGACCCATCTGCCGACGGTCACGGCGGGCCCGCACTTTCTGAGTTCCGAATCGGTCGACCGGATGGCCGCGCATCACATCGACTTCCCCGTGCCGGCAACGGGTTCCTGCGGGATCAGCTGGCTGCGCAAGCAGCACGGGCCGCGCGTCGTGCTCACTCACGGCGGCGGCTCGTTCGGGGGCGTTGCCATGGTCGGTGTCGTTCCCGATACGGGTGCGGCCTACATCGCCTTCGTGAACGGCGGTGGGGGTTCGATGCTGTTCCATCGTGATCTCGCCGAGGCAATCCTGCAGAAGCGGTTCGGCTTGCCGCCGCAGGATTCGCCTGACCTGTCGGGGCCGGCACCGGACCCGAGCCGCTACCACGGCGTCTACCGGAGTTGGGGCGTCGAGCTCTCGATCTCCGATGACGGCGACGCCCTCTCGTACCGGCCGAGGTTCACCGAACCGATCTTCAAGCGGGGATGGCCCGAGCCCACCCCCCTTCGGCTGCGGCCGGCCGGCGCACAGGCCCTGGTTTTGGCCGACTACCCCGATCAACCGCCGTTCGCCTACGGCATCGGCGACGACGGCGCGGGTCACCCGAGGTTCCTGTCGGCGATGGACCAGCTCGTCCGCCGCGTGGGCGACAACTGACACCAACGAAAGCTCTGGAGGACCTTGATGACGGAACAGTTCGGCACGTTCGACTACGGGTTGGACGAGGCGCAGGAGGAGCGTGCTGCGCGGCTGCATCGCGAGTGCGTCATCGTCGATGCGCTGTTCCAGGGTCCGGTCGGGTACCGCGTGTTCGACGCGGAGACGAACAAGGCGCTGCGTGCGCGGCTCGACTCGAACGAAGACAAGCTGATCGTTGGCGCCGACGGGATGGAGGCGCCGATCCGTCAGGCGATCGCTGGTCGACTCGACGCGGTGAAGGATCACTGGGACGCGAGCGGCGTCACCTGTGGCAACCGTCAGGTGGAACTGGCCGACAATGTGCGCGACCGCACGTTCGGGTTCATGCAGAAGCAGTTCGACTACTTTCCCTGGCTGACGAAGGCGCTGACGACGGCTGACATTCGACGAGCGCATGAGACCGACACCCACGCCGGCCTGGTCAGTTCACAGGTCATGCTCGGCCCGTGGCGCGACTTCGACATGCTTGCCAACGCGCATGACCTCGGCCTGCGGATGTGCCAGCTGACCTACAACACGATGACAAGCGTCGGCGCCGGCAGCACGGAGCGTACGGACGCCGGGCTGTCCTATTTCGGCGTGGCCAGCGTCAAGGTCATGAACGAGCTCGGGATCATCGTCGATACAGGGCACGTCGGCCGGCAGACCACGCTGGACGCGTGCGAGGTGTCGGAGGCTCCAGTCGTTGCCTCACACACCGCGGCGCAAGGCGTGTACGACCACGCCCGTGGCAAGAGCGACGAGGAGCTGCGTGCGATCGCCGGCACAGGCGGCGTAATCGGCATCGTGACCGTCCCGTTCTTCCTCGCCGCTGGATCAGACGTCGACATCACCGCAATGCTCGACCACATCGAGTACGTCGCGGAGGTCGCCGGCGTCGATCACGTCTGCATCGGAACCGATTGGCCCCTGCAACTGCCCGAGTGGATGCTCAGCGACATCCTTCAGCCGCTCTTCGCCGAGACCGGCTTCCGTGCCGAACACGGCATGGTCGCGACGCAGCACATGATCGGATTCGACGACTATCGCGACTTCCCGAACATCACGCGCGGCCTCGTCGCACGTGGCTGGTCGGACGAAGACATTGCCAAGGTGCTCGGCGAGAACTTCCTGCGCGTGATGGAGGCCGTCTGCGGCTGAGCCGGCCACGGACGAACTTCTGGAGTCCCGAGCAGATCGCCAACCGGCTGCCGACGAGAGGGGACATCAGATGAGTCCAGGATTCCCACCCCGAGGCCGAGCGGCGCGCCCAGATCCCGCGAGCTTCAGCGCGGTCAGCCGCAACGCCATGATCTCGACGGATCACCCGTTGGCGACGCAGGCCGGATTGGCCGCGCTGCGCAAGGGCGGTTCGGCGGTGGACGCCTATCTCGCGGCGGCCGCCGTCCAGACCGTGGTCGAGCCCGAGATGACGAGTCTCGCGGGCGTCTTCTCGGTCACGGTGTATGACCCATCGACAGGCGAAAGTCGCGTGGTCGGTGGACTCGGTGCCAAGCCCGCGGCGGAGGACGGCGATCTCGATGAAGCGGCGCGATGGTCCGGCCGCACCGTCGTGACACCAGGATGGGTGCGCTCGGCACACACGGCGTGGCAGACGTGGGGCAAGCTCAGCTGGGCCGACGTGTTTTCCGACGCGCTGGTCTGCGCCCGCGACGGATTCGTCGTCGACCAATTGCTGTGGGGCAACGCGTTCGGGTACCGCTCCGTCCTCGGCCGGCACCCCGAAGCGCGCCAGGTGTGGTTTGCCGATGGGCACATGGCCTGCGTGGGAGACGTACTGCGGCAGCCGGCGTTGGCGCGCACGATCGAGCAGCTTGCCGAGCAAGGACCGGACTACTTCTACGAAGGTGAGTTCGCCCGGCACTACGTGGAAACCGCTCGAGCAGCGGGTGGGCGGATCACGCTTGACGACATGTCCGCGACCGAGGCGTTCACGACCAACGCGCCGGTGAGCGTGCTGCCTCTCGCCAATGGTTACGAGCTGCACACCTACGGTCCGATGTATGCGCTGGCGTTGAACCTCGCGCTGATCGGCGGGCTGGGTAAGAGAGGTCGACCCGCCAGCGACGCTGACAGCCTGTATCTGCTGGTGCGCATCGTCGAGGAATGCTGGCACCTCGGTCTGTCGTTGTCTGACGGCTGGGCGCCTAAGTCGTCGGGGCTCGAGGACATTGCAGACGCGGCGTTGCCGGAGAACGCGGAGAAGCTGTGGCCACAGGTGGAATCGGGCCCGCCGAGGCCGTTCGACGGCATGAACTACGACACCAACGCGATCGTCGCCGTCGACTCGTCAGGGATGGTCGCGCACGGTACCCACTCGACGTCCGGCTCGCCGTTCGGAGCGGGGTTGATGGTGGACGGAGTCTTTGCGTCTCGAGCGATGTACTTCTTCGCCAACCCCGTGTTGCCGTTCCCTGTTGGGTTGGCTACCTCGCTGTTGGCGGTCCGCGACGATAAGCCCGTGTTCGCGGCCGGCTCGCCGGGCATCGCCCTGTTCCAGAACGTCTTTCAGAACACGCTCAATGTGCTGGAATGGGGGATGGAGCCAGGAGACTCGGTTCAGCAACCGCGATTCGGCGCGGCGAAATACCCCAGTCAACGACCCATGGTCGAGGTCACGATGGGGGAGGAGATCATCGCCGAGGTGCAGCGGCGGGGGATCGGCCTCACACCCGTCTCGCCGTGGCAGCTCGAACTCGGCAGTTGCCACGCGGTGCGCATCGATGACGACGGCACGCTCCGCGGCGCCGCGGATCCTCGCCGCATGGGCCACGCCGCCGGGTACTGAGCCGTCCCACTGCCAGCCGACGCGACCGGGACGTTGTTGACGCACGTGACGCGTGCGTGCTGGGTGCTGGCGTGTTGCTTCGGCCGGCCGCGCGCCTCGCGGTGGGTGGGCACTTGTGCGCTGGGTGGGCACTTGTAAGTGCCCACCTGCGCCGCAACTGCCCACCTGCCTGGGGTGGCGTTGTGGTGACCGGGCAAGATCATCCGGTGCCCAAGCGGGACGAAGCCAACCTCCCGGGTCACAACAGAGTGGATGCTCAGCGACATCGTTCAGCCCTCTTCACCGTACTGGCCGGGTCACGACAGTCGGGTGAACTGAGCGCCGTCGCGACGCGCGATCAGGCCGCCCGCGTGTCCTTTGCGACAAGGCCGTTCTGCAGGACGAGCACGACGCTGTCCGGGTCAGCGAACACCTTCGTGTCGTCGAGGGGGTTCGCAGTGAACGCGACGATGTCCGCCTGCTTCCCGACTTCGAGCGTGCCGATCTCATCGTCGAGACCGAGCAGGCCGGCATTGACCCGAGTGGCCGCGATCAGCGCTTCCATGGGTGATTCGACATCGGCGCGCAACACGAGTTCCTCGCCCCGACGGGTTTGATCGGGCCCGATGACGTCGGACCCGAGTCCGACCCGTACGCCTGCGGCCTTGGCGGCAAGCAGTCCGGCGATCATCGCGTCGCGAACCTGCACCGCTCGCTCGGCGAAGTGGCCGGGCAGGCCGAGGCCGTCCACGTTCGTTATGAGCGCCTGGACAGCGGCGAGCGTGGGCACGAGAGAAACCTTGCGGTCGGCCATGAGGGCAGCAGTCTCTTCGTCGATCCCGGAGCCGTGTTCGACACAGCCCACCCCGGCTCGTACGGCGTTGCGGATGCCGTCGCCGTTCAGGGCGTGGACGGTGACGTAGGTGCCGCGGGCCGTGGCTTCAGCGACAGCCACCGCGATCTCTTCGACGCTGAACTGGGTGTCGGTGAACTTGTCGTGCTTGGAGATGACGCCGCCGGTGACGCACAGTTTGAGGAATTCCGCACCGCGCCGGAAGGATTCGCGCGCGTTCCTGCGCATCTGATCGGGCCCGTCCGAAAGCATCGTCAGCGTTCGCAGGCCGGGAACCTCCTGGCCGCACCACACACTGGTGGGCTCCCATTCGGAGGCATAGTGGCCGTGTCCGCCGGTCTGGCAATGAATCGGGCCGCACTGCACGATCCGGGGCCCGGCAACCTTTCCTGACGCGACGATGCGGGCGAGGCCGGCGTCGATGCCCCCGCAGTCCCGCACCGTGGTGAAACCCGTGCGGAGGGTCTGGGTGCAGTTGGCGAACATGTCGGCGGCGATCTCAGCGACAGACATGCCGTACCCGACGCTCGCCTCGAGCGGGCTGGCCAAAGCCATGTGAACGTGTGCGTCGATCAGTCCGGGAGTCAGGGTCAGGCCGGTGCAGTCGATGACGTCAGCCTCGCGCGGTGCGGATCCTCCGATTTGAGCGATCCTCCCGCCTTCGATGAGCAGCCCGGCAGGTTCGGGGTCGCTCCCGGTTGCGGTGATGAGTGTGGCGCCGTCGAGCCAGAGGCTGGAGGTCATGGCAGGGTGCTCCTTCAGCATTCATGGGCCGGATTCGTATGGGGACAACAGCCATCCGGCGTGGCGGCGCAGTGGACGCACGCGCCAACGTGGATTACGCAGGTCCCAACGATCCGGGCTATCGCGTTCACGTACCGACATACACTATGCTTGTACGCTAGGACGTGCGCAAGACCTGACCACGCCGTGCCGACAGGAGGACACGCCTTGACCGCGCAGCCCAAGGTGCAGAAGCCGGACCGGTTACCACGCGGGGCGCTCGACCGGGAAGCGGTGGTTTCCGCGGCGCTCGAGATCGCCGACCGCGACGGTCTGAGCGGCGTCACGATGGCCCGCGTGGCCGAAGCGCTGGGCGGCAGTCCGATGTCGCTGTACCGACATCTGAACGACAAGCAGGAGCTCCTCGACGCGGTCGCCGATCTTGCGTTGTCCGAGGTCCCGGCCATCGCCAACGATGGGCGGCCCTGGCGAGTGCGCCTCGAGGAGTTCGCGATCGAGTCCCGGCGCTGCGCGTTGCGCCACCCCGCCCTCGTCGAGATCGTCCTCGAGAACTCCGTCCAAGGCCCGCGCGCGGCCGCGGTCGGGCTCGACATGATCGCGCTGCTGCGCGAGGCCGGGTTCGACGAGGACTCGGCGATCCGCGGGTTCATGGCGCTGCGGAACCACGTCATCGGCGCCATGGCCTGGGAGGTCTCGCGGTTCCGCGGCGGCAGCAAGGAATTCGCCCACCAGATGGTCGACTCGCTCGTGCACGAGGACACGCCGGCGGACTCGCCGCTGCGCCGCTTCAGCGAAGTGCTCACCGAAGATCCGGAGACGCAGTTCCTGTTCGGGGTCAGCCGCCTCCTGGACGGTTTCGAGACGGAGCTACGGCGGATCCGGCGACAGGCCGGGGGGAAGCAGTGATCGCAGACACGACCGACCTCTATCGCCGACCGACCTTCGTCGACCTGGTTTCGCGCTCGTTGCAGAACTATCCGGATCGGGTTGCCTTCGCCTCCCCGGGCGGCGGTGGTCTGACCTACGACGAGCTGCGGCGGCTGATCGCACGCATCGCGGGTGCCATGCAGGATGCCGGGGTGAAGCCGAGCGACGGCGTGGCCATGCTCTCCCCGAACCGACCTGAGGCTTTCGCCGCGCTGATCGCAGCGATGTCGGTGGGTGCGCGGTACACACCGCTGCACCCGATGGGGACGTTGGCCGACCACGTCACGGTGTGCGCCGACGCGGGCATCACGACGATCGTCGCCGACCATGGCCAGTACGCCGAGCATGCAGCGGCTCTTTGCGCCGAGCTGGAGCTGCGCCCGCAGGTGCTTCTGCTGGGCGGGGGATCGGCCGCTGACGTCCTGGCCGCCCCAGACACCGACGGGATCATCCCGACGGTGGCGCGCGAATCCGACCTTGCTCTGCTCGGATACACCGGCGGGACCACCGGCCGGCCCAAGGGCGTGATGCTCCCCCATCGTTCGCTGGTCACGCACCTGTACATGTCCGTGGCGCACTGGCAGCTTCCCACCGAGCTTCGGTTCCTGGGCATGACGCCGTTGACGCATGCGCTCGCGGGCATGGTGCCGCCGGTGTTCCATCAGGGCGGAACCGTGGTGCTCACCAAGGGATTCGATCCCGCGCTCTTCTGCGACATCGTGGAGAAGCATCGGATCACCGCAACCTTCCTGGTGCCGAGCATGATCTACGTGCTGCTTGACTACATCGCCGAGCACCCGAAGGTGGATCTCTCGAGCCTGCAGACGATCCTCTACGGCGCGGCGCCGATGTCACCCGACCGGCTCGCGCAGGCCCTCGACGTCTTCGGGCCGGTGTTCGTGCAGTTCTACGGGCAGAGCGAGGCGCCGAACACGGTCACAGCGCTCCCGAAAGAAGACCACGACCTGCGGCGACCCGAGCGGCTCGCATCCTGCGGTAAGCCCCATCCGACCCTCGACGTCGCTGTTCTCGACGACGACGACCAGCCGTGCCCGGTGGGCGAAGTGGGGGAGGTCTGCGTTCGCGGACCGCTCGTCATGGACGGCTACTGGCAGCAGCCCGACGTGACCGCGGAGACGCTGCGCAACGGGTGGCTGCACACCGGTGACGTCGGCCGCTTCGACGAGGACAACTACCTGTACATCACCGATCGCAAGAAGGACATGCTGATCAGCGGCGGGTTCAACATCTACCCGCGCGAAGTCGAGGACGCCCTGGTGACGCACTCGGAGGTTGCCGCCGCGGCGGTGATCGGCGTCCCCGATCCGAAGTGGGGCGAGGCGGTGACGGCCTTCGTGGTCAGAACCCCGGGTGCGACCGTGACGTCCGAGGAGCTCATCGCCCTCGTCCGCGAGCTCAAGGGACCCGTGCACGCCCCGAAGCGCCTCGAGTTCATCGACCGCCTGCCACTCACGCCGCTGGGCAAGATCGACAAGAAACAACTGCGAGCGCAGTTCTGGGCCGGCCGCGACCGGGCGGTGAACTGATGCGGCCACGCTGGGTCGACGACGAGACGGCCGCGTTGGGTGAACTCGCGCGCGACTTCTTCCAAGCCGAACTGGTCCCGAACTTCGAACGGTTCGACAAGCAGAAGCACGTGGATCGGGAGGTGTGGCTAAAGGCAGGGGCAATCGGCCTGCTGTGCTGCGAGGTGCCCACCGAGTTCGGCGGGGGAGGCGGCACGTTCGCGCACGACGCCATGGTGTTCGGCGAGCAGGCACGTTCGGGCGACACCGGGTTCGGCAACTTGGTGCACAGCGGGGTGGTCGCCCACTACCTGTCGTCCTACGGTTCCGATGAACAACGATCGCGATGGCTGCCCGGAATGGCGGCAGGCGAACTGATCGGTGCCGTTGCCATGAGCGAACCCGGCACCGGCAGCGACCTGAAGAACATAGCCACGCGGGCGGTACGCACAGGCGACCAGTACGTGATCAGCGGATCCAAGACGTTCATCAGCAATGGCGCGCAGTGCGATCTCGTCATCGTCGTCGCAAAGACGGACCCGGCGGCAGGTCGCAACGGGATCTCGTTGCTCGTCCTGGAGACGGCCGACACGCCGGGATTTCGACGTGGGCGGGTACTCGACAAGCTCGGCATGCACGCCCAGGACACCGCGGAGTTGTTCTTCGACGAGGTGTCCGTACCGGCCGGCAACCTGCTCGGGGCGGAGGGGGGCGGCTTCGGAATCATGATGCGCGAGCTTCCCCGCGAGCGCCTCGTCATCGCTGTCACGGCGGTGGCCGCCATGGAGCGCGCGCTGGAGGAGACCGTCGCCTATACCAAGGCGCGCGTGGCCTTCGGCGCACCCCTGTTCAGCATGCAGCATGTCCGTCTCGAACTCGCCGAACTGGCCACCGTCGTGCGAGCCTCGCGTGTCTTCCTGGACGACTGCATCGAGCGGTTCGTCGGTGGCACGCTCGATCCGGCGACGGCGTCGATGGCGAAATGGTGGCTGTCCCAGAACCAGTGCGATGTCACCGATCGATGCCTGCAGCTGTTCGGTGGCTACGGCTACATGCGGGAGTACCTCATCTCCCGCCTGTATGCCGATGCGAGGGCCCAGAAGATCTACGGCGGGGCCAACGAGATCATGAAGGACCTCATCGCCCGTTCGCTGTAAGTGCGTTGGTCAGCGTTGCGGCGCGCGGTACAGGGTGACCACCCCGGCGCTGCCGTTGCCGATGTTGTGCTGCAGCGCGTAGCGAGCGTCATCGACCTGGCGACCGCCCGCCTCGCCGCGCAGCTGCCAGGACAACTCGGCACACTGCGCGAGACCGGTTGCACCGAGCGGATGGCCCTTGGAAATCAGGCCGCCGGACGGGTTGACCACCCACTTGCCGCCGTAGGTCGTCTGACCGCTCTCGACGAGCAGGTGTCCCTTGCCGTCCGGCGCCAGGCCCAACGCCTCATAGGTCAGGATCTCGTTCACCGAGAAGCAGTCGTGCAGCTCGATGACCTGGATGTCATCCGGTCCGATTCCCGAGGCCCGATAGACCTGCTGTGCCGCCGCACGCGACACGTCGATGCCGACGGCGTGGATGGCCGAGGGCGGTTCGAAGGAATCGGCCGTGTCGCTGGCCATCGCCTGCGCGACGATCTCGACAGCTTGAGCAGCGAGGCCGAAGCGTCTGACAGCAGCCTCGCTCATCAGCACTGCGGCCGCGGCACCGTCCGAGGTGGGCGAGCACTGCAACTTGGTGACGGGGCCGTGGTACGACGGCGACGCGAGGATCTCGTCGAGCGTGTAGATATCTTGGAACTGAGCGTTGGGGTTCTTGCTCGAGTGACGGTGGTTCTTCTCCCCGACCATGGCGAAGTGCTCGGCTGTCGATCCGTACCGCTGCATGTGCTCGATGCCGGCGTTGCCGAACAGTTCCAGCGTGATGGGCACCGATGTTTCCGGATGGCCCTGTCGTGCCGCCTTGATGTGCGGCTCGGTGGGGCTGGCCCGGTCGACGCTGCCGGCCGACAGGGAGCCGGGTTGCATCTTCTCGAAACCGACGGCGAGTACGACCTCTGCCAGCCCGCCTTCGACGAGTTGCCGCGCCAGCATCAACGCAGTCGAACCGCTGGCGCAGTTGTTGTTGACGTTGTAGACCGGCACACCGGTCAGGCCGAGCTCCATCACCGCACGTTGCCCGGAACAGGACTCCCCGAAGACATAGCCGGCGGCCACCTGCTCGATCTGCTCGTAGCCGATGCCTGCATCCGCCAGCGCCGCGCTGCCCGCCTCGCGGACCATGTCCGGATAGTCGCGCGCACCCGAGCCGGGCTTGGAGAATTTCGTCATGCCGACGCCGGCTACGAATACGGGACGCTTCATCGATCCACCTTCTTGGGTCTACTGATGCTGCGTGGTGCATCTGGCCGCCGGTACAGATCGGCGACGTGTAATATAGCACATAGCACCTATGCTGGCAGAGATCGGAAGGGAAGCATGGACCATGCTCATCCTTGACGCGCAATGTGTCCGACGCTTGATGCCCATGTCAGCAGCGATCGAACAGATGCGCAGCATGTTCGTCGCCAGCGCCTGCGGTGCGTCCTATCAGCCGCCGCGGACGGTTCTTCAACCGCCGCAGACCAATGGCGGCTTCATCTTCCTCAAGCCGGCGGGCATCGGCGGGCAACAGCCGTCCTTCGGGATGAAGCTGATCGCGTATTTCCCTCAGAACGCGTCGTACTCAATTCCGGCGATCAACGGATTCGTCGCCCTGTTCGATACCGCGACAGGTCGACCTCTCGCCCTGCTTGATGGAGCGTCGATTACCGAGATCCGCACCGGTGCTGTGTCAGCCGTAGCCACCGACGTTTTGGCCAAGACCGACGCAGGAGATCTGGCCATCATCGGTTCGGGCGTCCAGGCGCAGGCCCATCTCAGCGCCATGGCACACGTCCGGTCACTGCGGCGGGTAAGGGTCTGGAGCCGCGACCCCCTCAGCGCAACGAAGTTCGCTCACTGGGCGGGCGATCAGATGTTCAGTGTCGAGGTCTGTGACGACGTCCGAACGGCGGTAGAGGGCGCCGACCTCATATGTACCGTTACCGCTTCCCGGCAGGCCCTACTCGATGTCGATTGGGTGGCGCCAGGTGCACACGTCAACGCCGTAGGTGCGTTCGAAGCCGCCGCTCGCGAACTGCACGGCAACCTCGTAGCCCGCGCCAATATTGTCGTCGACAGCCGCGAGGAAGCGGCGAAGTCAGCCGGTGACCTGCTGCTTGCTCAACAAGAAGGACTTCTCGATGGCAAGCGGGGCTTCGCAGAACTCGCCGAAGTTCTGGCCGACCGCCGGCCCGGCCGCGCGAACGACGACGAAATCACTGTGTTCGAGAGCCTGGGGCTGGCGATCGAGGACATCGCCGCTGCCGCGCACATCGTGCGGGCCGCCCAGGAACAAGGGCTGGGAATCGAGGTGTCGCTGTAGTGGCCACGGATGTCGTCGTGCCTACCGTGGACGATGTTGCGGTCGCGGCAGACCGGATTCGCGACTACGTCAGAAGGACGCCGGTCGTCGAAGTGGCATCCGGGACGTTCGGGGTCGAGGCAGCGCTGGTGCTCAAGCTCGAGCTGCTGCAGCACACCGGATCGTTCAAGCCCAGGGGTCTGTTCAATCGCGCGTTGACTCAACAGGTGCCCTCCGCGGGTCTCGTGATCGCCTCTGGTGGGAACGCCGCCCTAGCGCTGCTCCACGTGGGTAGGCAACTCGGCCATCGGGTTGAGGTGTTCGTTCCCGAAACCGCTCCAGCGGCCAAAGTCGCGAAACTGCACCGCTACGGTGCGGGCGTGCATCAGGTGGGTGACAACTTCGCGGATGCAGTTGTGGCGAGCGAGCAAAGGGCAGCGGAGACCGGAGCGCTGCTGATGCATGCCTACGACCAGACCGAGATTGTCGCCGGCCAAGGCACCGTCGGACTCGAATTGGAGCAGCAATGCCCCGACGTCGACACCGTGCTGGTCGCGTGTGGTGGCGGTGGCCTTGTCGGCGGGATTGCCACGTGGTTCGACCGCCACGTGCGAGTTGTAGCCGTCGAAGCGGAGGGCTCGCCCACGCTCGCCGAGGCCCGCGAGGCGGGTGAGCGGGTCACGATCAGCCCCAGTGGTGTGGCCGCTGACGCGCTCGGTGCGAGCCAGATCGGCGCAATCGCGTGGGAGGTCGCGCAGCGCGCCGTCGACGATGTCGTTGTCGTGCCAGGGCAGGCGATCGAGGATGCACGTCAACGGCTGTGGGATGAACTGAGGATCTGCGCCGAACCAGGTGCCGCTGCTCCGCTCGCGGCGCTCACTAACGGCGGCTACCTGCCCGCACCGAACGAACGAGTCGCGGTGATCGTGTGCGGCGGGAACAGCGACCCCGGCACCCTGTCCGCGTCGGGCTAGCCCTGCCGCCTTCCGTGCCCAACAGAGCGTCCCGGTCGACTATCGACCGGGACGCTCTGTCGATCGCATCGTGATATGCGATCCGGCGAGCATCAACAGAAAGATGCCGACGCCACCGGGTAATTCCCAGCCGCCCAGGCGCGCCCGTTCTGCAATCCCCATGCTTCGTAGTCACGCCCGTGGCAAACTGCTGCCTGTCATCGGCTGGCCTTCTCGTTTGTTATGACAGCTTCCTCGTTCGGAACGCTGACTTCGCCCACAGGTAGCCCACAAGCGCGATGCCGACACACCACAAGACGGCCAGGACAGCGTTGTCGCCGATCGGTGTTCCGGTGAGCAGGCCGCGGATCGTCTGCCCGATGGGAGTCATCGGCTGGTGCGCGGTAAACGTCTGCAGCCAGCCGGGCATGGTGTCTGTCGGCACGAACGAACTGCTCACGTACGGCAGCAAGATCAGCAGGATGGTCGAACTGGCCGCGGCCTCGGGATTGCTCGCCGCCAGGCCGAGCGCGGTCGACAACCACGCAATCGCGAAGAGCAGGAGCGCGACGACCCCGATGACCGCGAGCCACTGCGCGGCGTTGGCGGTGGGCCTGAATCCGACCAGCAACGCCACAAGCACGAGCAGCGTGGTGGCGCCCATCGTGCGGATGCTGCTGCCGATCACATGACCGGTAAGCACCGACGACCGGGCGATTGCCATCGTGCGGAACCGGTCGATGATGCCCTCCTTCATGTCGCTGCTCACGGCCACGGCCACCGTGCCGGCCGAAGTAGTCGCGCAGAGCAGGATGATGCCCGGCACGACATAGTCGATGTACTTGACGCCGTGCGTATTGAGCGCCCCGCCGAACGCGTACGTCAGCAGCAGCAGCGTCAGTACCGGCATGGCGAACGCCGTGATCAGCGTCGTCGGGTTTCGCATCGAGTGCCGCAGGATGCGTCGCAGCATCACCGAGGAGTCAGTCCAGTTGTCAGCAAGAGAGCTCATGAGGAGACCTTGACTTCCCGGGTCTCCGCGTCAACGGTGTCCGGGCCGGAACCGGTGAGCGCGAAGAACACGTCGTCGAGTGTCGGTGTGTGAATTGATACGTCGGTGATAGCCACCGTGTCGTCGGCGAAGTGACTGAGCAGAGCCTGCAGCGATCTCACGTTTCCGTCGCTGGGTACCTGGATGGTCAGTGCGTCGTCGTCGCGGGAGACGTCACCGCCGATCGCGCGTACGGCCGCGTCGAGTTCGCCGGCATCGGCGAACTGCAGGCTGATGTGCGCGCCGGGGGCGAGACGTTTGAGTTCGGCGGGACTGCCGTGTGCTACCAGCTTTCCCTCGGTGAGCACGGCGATATCGTCAGCCAGCTCGTCAGCCTCGTCCAGGTATTGCGTAGTGAGAAAGATGGTCACGCCGGCTGCTGCGAGCTGGCGAATGATCTGCCACATCGTCCGGCGGCTACGCGGATCGAGTCCCGTCGTCGGCTCGTCCAGGAAGATGACGCTCGGGTTGCCGACCAGGCTCATCGCCAGATCGAGGCGACGCTTCATGCCTCCGGAGTACGTCGACACGTACTTCTTGGCCGCAGCGACAAGATCGAATCGCTGCAGCAGTTCAGCGGTGCGTGCGCGGATCTCCCGTCGCGACAGGTGATTCAACTCGCCCATCATCACAAGGTTCTCCTCGCCGGTCAGCAGGCCATCGACGGCTGAGAACTGGCCGGTGACGCCGATACTGGCCCGCACACCTTCTGGGTTCGCGAAGAGGTCGTGCCCGGCGATGCGTGCCTGGCCGCTGTCGGCGGCGATGAGCGTGGACAGTATCTGAACGGTCGTGGTCTTGCCGGCGCCGTTGGGCCCCAGCAGGCAGTAGATCGATCCTTTCGGGACGGTCAGGTCGATGCCGTCGAGAACGACATGCCCGCCGTAGGACTTGCGCAGGTCGGTCACGCTGATAGCGAGTTCGTTGGCTGCCGGCGTGCCGGAGGATCGGGTCAAGCCGTCGGTTCGGCTCCTGGTCATCTCTTTTCCTTTCGTGGAGAGGTGCGCGCCGAAGTGCGCGACGTCTCCCGCGCTGAAGAGCGGGCCGTTGCCCGCGCTGAAGTGCAGGCCATTGCCCGTGCTGAGGTGCGGGCTTCGCCCGCGGCGCGTCCCGCACTGCGCATCGCCGTCAAGCGGGCCCGCGTGACGCATGGCCGATCGTGACGCCGTCCGTGCCGGCTCAGCCGACCTCCTGGTCGTGGACGGCGGTGAGTTCGCGGACCGCGTCGGCGACGGCGCGGAAGTCCTTCTTCAGGATCGCACCGTGGTTGCTGGCAACCTTCGCGCTGAGCTGTATGTTCGGCTTGCGCTCGAACACCGGATCGAGGCTGGCGCGAATCTTTTCCTGCCCATCACCCTTGCTGCCGAAAGACGCCCCCGAAGCAAGCACATACCGCACCGGGACGGTGATGTTGTCCAGCACGGGGCCCAGTTCGCGCTCGCGAGCGATCTTGCCGAGCTCGATGTTGCACTCGGCCATCTGTTTGGCATTCATCCGCGGGGTCAGGCCCGTCGGGCGCAGCAACGGCATGAACCAGCCCATCCGCCGAAACAGCTTCCGGATCTTCTGCTCCATGGCCTCGTCGAGCCAGTCGTGCGGCTGCGCGCCGTCGACCAACACCGCGCCCAAGGTACGGTCCGGATTCCGGCTGGCCCAGTGCGCCCCGACGAACGCTCCGTAGGACCAGCCCACCAGCAGCGCCCGGTCCACACCCCTGGCCGCGAGCACGGCATCGACATCACGCACGCACGCCTCGAAGGAACAGTCCGCCGAACGCTTCGATTTCTTGCCGCGCGCCCGCTCGTCGAAGGTGATGTGCCGCCACTCCGTCCCCAGGTCAGCGATGACCCGCCGCCAGTACCCCTGAGTGGCGAACTGGCCATTGAGGTAGACCACAGGGATACCGGGACCGCCGGTGTCGGTTACGGCCAGTGCGGTGTCATCGACCGGCACCATGCCGGTCCAGGTGGATTGCATGATGGTCATGGTTTGCCTTTCTTTCAGGGTTGGAAGTGGATCAGGAGCGGTGGATGGTGATGTCGCCGTAGGAGGTGCGCCCGCGCACCTCGACGGTCTCGTCGGCCGCTTCGGGCCGGGCGGCGTTGTCCAGCAGATTGCGCACGTGCCCGTGTCCGGTGTTGACCTCGAGCCAGGCGGCGGTGCCCTCGGCAATGCCGATGTCGAGGTTGCCCGCGGCGGTGCCGAGCACGACCGCACCACGGACCACCTCGCCGAGGCGGATGCTGCCGTTGGACGTCTTCGCGTCAACACCGGCGCCGGCCCGGTCGATGGAGATCTCGCCGTTGGCCGTGCGCACCCGCGCGTCGCCGGTGACCACGTCGATCGTGATGTCGCCGTTGGAGCTCTTGACGACTGCGGTCCCCTCGACCTCGCCGACCCGGACCTTCCCGGTTCCGGTGGAGATCTCGGCGTTGCCCGCGACGCCGTCCGCGGTGACGTCACCGGCCCCGGTGTGCCCATGCAGTGGGCCGGTCTGCTCGAGCCGGACGTTCCCGGTGGTCTTGAGGCTGCAGTCCCCGAGCCGACCGGCAGAGCGGAAGTCGCCAATCAGCATCTCAGCGGACACCTGGGAACCGCTAGGCAGTTCGATGGCCACGTCGACCGACCTGGTCTTGCGGGAGAAGTCGAAAGTGCGCTTCGGCCCGGTGACCCGGAGCATGCCGTCGGTGTAGTCGACGCGGACCTGCGCAGCGGCTTGCACGTCGGACTCGTCGGCTTCGTCGCTCGGGCGGACGTCGACGACGGTGTCGGCCCGGTCGCTGGCGGTGATCCGCACATCGGCGACGCCGAGTTCGAGCGTGACGGAAATCGGTTCGGGCGTCTCGTAATTTTGCATGGTGGTCTCCACGTGATGAGTAGGTGAGCCGCCCCCCGCAGGTCGCGGACGCGGTGTTGAGGTAAGCGGTGCGGTTCGGCTAGCGCACCCAACCGGTGAAGCGTTGCTTGGCCCGTTTGCCGCTGCCGCCTGGCTCGGGACGCTGCTCGCGGTCGGACCGTTGCAAGGCGGCGGTCGCCGCCCGGACCAGCCAGGCGTTGACCGAGCGCCCCTCCTTGGCCGCGGCCTCCTCGACCGCGGTCTTGAGCTGCTCCGGGAGACGCACGTTGATCCGCGCGGCGGGGCCGTCCTCAGCGATCAGCAGACCGCTTTCCGGTGCGCCGCCTCGCGTCGCCGCAGCGTCGTCCGCGGCGAGCTCGAGCGGCTCGGCGGGTGGCGAGGTCACAACGAAGTTCGGATCGCGGCCGCGCAGGCGCAACTCCACCGAACCCGGAGCCAGGTCCCGGGTGATCTCGTCGGCGGCGGCCGACAGCGCGTCGAGCAGCGTCATCCGGATCGCCGAGTCGAGCGGCCCGGTCAGGCGCTCGACCAGCGCACGCGCCTCGTCACCGCCGGCTTCGGCAAGCGTGGCGAACTCGCGTCCGAGGTTGCTCACATACGAGGTCAAGTCCATGGCACCATTGTGGCACACGCATGGCACATTTACAAGGCGAGATGGCTCAGGCATGGTGCCATGTGGCACCACTTGGCGTTTCCGGATGAAGAAGCAGGTCGGATGTGGATAGCTGAAGCCGCCAAGAAACGAGGCTGATCCGCCGCCAGGCCACCCGGGACCCTCGACGCCGCCGGGCAGCGAATCGGCATCGAGCAGTAGCCTCGGCGGTCTCCTCGCCGATCCTTGACAGTCCAAAGAGCGACTGACGGGGGCTGCGACGGCGACGCTACGGCGACCGAGTAGACCTAAGTGAGCCCCGAAGAGCAATTGCGCCGGTCTCGGATCCGGGCTCACGCCCGGGCAATGTCACACGTAATATAGTACGAGGGGTCGGGCGAGTTACGCCAGTCAAGCGCGTAAGGGATTGATCTTCGTGAACGATGTTTCCACGACCGCGGATGCGATCGTGATCGGTGCAGGCGTCGTCGGTGCCGGGGTGGCCTACGAACTCGCGCGTGGCGGCCGTGATGTCATGGTCGTCGAACGCAACCCTGGGCCGGGTCTGGGCTCGACGTCTGCGTCGAGCGCGATCGTCCGGTTCCACTACTCGACATTCGAAGGTGTCGCGACGTCATGGGAAGCGAAATACGGCTGGGAGGCTTGGCCGGACTATCTGGGGCGCTCCAAAGGCGAGGTCGCCGCTCGGTATCACCGCACCGGCGTAGTCAACCTCGATTTCCCGGACTTCGACACGAGCAAGGTCGAAGTCCTGTTCGAACGGGTGGGCGTGCCCTATGAGCGGTTGACCCCCGCTGACCTGTCCGAACGCTTCCCGGCACTCGACACTGCCAGCTACTACCCGCCCAAGCGCTTGGCTGACGAGGCGTTCTGGGGCGAGGCACGCAACCACCTCGGTGCGCTCTTCACACCCGACGGGGGTTTCGTCGACGATGCATCCCTGGCCGCGCGAAACCTGCTCGACGCCGCAGTCCGACACGGAGCGCGCCCGGTGTGGCGCCGCACGGTCACGGACGTCATCACCAACGCCGATCGTGTCGAGGGACTACGGCTCGACGACGGCGCGCGCCTGTCCGCGCCGATCATCGTCAACTGCGCCGGTCCGCACTCCGCCGCAATCAACCGACTCGCCGGCGTGCTGGACGACTTTCGCGTCACGACCCGGCCACTTCGACAAGAAGTGCACCAGGTTCCCGCGCCCGACAACTTCGTGATGTCCCACGGGGCACCGGTCGTCTTCGACGGAGATGTGGGCACGTATTTCCGACCCGAGTCCGGGGCGGGCATCCTTGTGGGCGGCATGGAGCCGGCCTGCGATCCACTGCACTGGCTCGACGATCCCGACCGCACCGAGATAACGGTCAGCGCCGAAGGGTACGAAGCCAACACCGTGCGGCTCGCTCGACGGATGCCCAACCTGACACTGCCCAACCGACCAAAGGGCATCGTCGGCGTCTACGACACCAGCACCGACTGGATCCCGATCTACGACCGCACCAGCTTGGAAGGCTTCTACGTGGCCATCGGAACCAGCGGCAACCAGTTCAAGAACGCCCCGGTCATCGGGCAACTCGTGGCCCACCTGATCGACGCCGTCGAGAGCGGTCAGGACCACGACCATCAGCCCGTAACGTGGCGGGCGCCGTACACCGGCCACGACATCAACCTCGGCCACTACTCACGACTGCGGACGGCTCATGACTCCAGCGCTTCGGTACTCGGCTGACGCCGTGCGGCTTCTGCTTTTGTGCGCGCCCGGTTGTCGGTTCCGATGATCAAGGTTTGCGTCGCTGGCGCCACGGGATGGACCGGGAGCGTGGTCGCGGCCGCCGTCCTGGATGCTGCCGACCTCGAGCTGCACAGCGCTGTCGCGCGCTCGGCCGCCGGGTCCGATCTAGGGCGCGCGTGGGGCGGGGGGGACAACGGCGTCTCCGTGTACGGCACGGTCGCGGAAGCGCTGGACGGCTGCGACGTTCTCGTCGACTACACCTCATACGCCTCGATCCGCGAGCATGCGCTGATCGCCATCGATCGTGGTGTTCACGTCGTCGTCGGATCGTCCGGCTTGTCGAAGCAAGACTTGGCCGAGATCGACGGTCGCGCGAAGGACAGCGCGGTGGGCGTCTTCGCCGCGGGCAATTTCTCCATCACGGCAACGCTCATGCAGGTGGCCGCGCTGGCCGTGGCACCGCACCTGCCGAGCTGGGAGATCATCGACTACGCGTCGGCGATCAAACCCGACTCCCCGAGTGGCACGTCCCGCGAGCTGGCCGAAAGCCTCGCGGAGATCAAGAGGCCGCACGTCGAGAGGCCGATCGCCGAGACGGGTGGCCTCGTCGAGGCGCGCGGCGCGACGGTGGCCGGCACGCAGATTCACTCGGTGCGGCTGCCGGGCTACGAGCTGGCCACCGAGTTGGTTTTCGGACTGCCCCACGAGCGGCTGATCATTCGGCATGAAAGCGGCCACGACGCGTCGCAGTTCGTCGATGGCTCGCTGCTCGCCATTCGCAAGGTGGTCACGACCGTGGGTGTCGTACGCGGTCTTGCCTCATTGCTGCTCTCCGTTGAAGAGGACTAGGGCCATGACCGACACGATCCGGGTGGCAGTCGTCCAGGATGCATCAGTCATGTTCGACCTGGACAAGACGTTGGATCGAGTCGAACGGCTGACGCAGGACGCCGGCTCCAACGGCGCCCGCCTGGTGCTCTTCCCCGAAGCCTTTGTGGGCGGATACCCGCAAGGTCTCACCTTCGGTGCCGTGGTGGGGTCACGCACTCCCGAAGGACATGAGCTCTATCGCCGGTACTGGGAGAACTCCGTCGAGCTGAGTGGACCCGCGTTTGAACGAGTCCGGGGGATAGCGGCAGATGCCGGCGTCTTCCTGGCACTCGGGGCGATCGAACGAGACGGCGGCACCCTGTATTGCAGCGTCCTGTTCTTCGGCCCCGGCGGAGACTTCCTCGGCAAGCACCGAAAGCTCATCCCGACCGCTGCCGAGCGCCTCGTGTGGGGACAAGGAGACGGGTCGACGATCACCGTCCTCGACACCGAGATCGGTCGCTTGGGTGCGGTGATCTGCTGGGAGAACTACATGCCGCTCTTGCGGACGACCATGTACTCCAAGGGCGTACAGATCTACCTCGCGCCCACCGCCGACGACCTGGACTCGTGGGTCGCCACGATGCGGCACATTGCGAAGGAGGGTCGCTGCTTCGTGCTGTCGTCGTGCCAGTTCCTCGAACTCAGCGACTGTCCAGCCGACTACCGAGCGATCGCCGACCGGGTCGACGACCCGCTGATGCGGGGCGGCAGCTGCATCATTGCGCCGAGTGGGGAGGTCCTTGCCGGTCCGGTGTACGACGAGAGAACCATCCTGTACGCCGACCTGGATCTCGATGAAGTAGCTCGCGGCAAGTACGACCTCGATGTGGTCGGTCACTACGCCAGACCCGACATCTTCACCCTGCACGTCGACGAACGACCGCGACGGACGGTCGTCTCGACTCAGTCCGACGCGGAAGACCTGATCACCGGAGGGCCCGACCAACCTTCCAGGTAGGAAGGCGGTTCGATTCCTTCCAGCACGTTGTCATCGCCGATCGGCGTGCCCAACGAGGTGACGATCGGGATCTCACCGGCCCAAACCGGAAGGGTCAGATCTCCCGCATCATCCACGGCCGGGCCGGTGCGGATCTTCGCCGAAGCTTCATCCAGCGGGATTGCGAGGACGACGGTGCGATTGATCTCGTGATCAGCCAGTGGACGCACCGTTGGGACACGCTCCGGCGGAAGGATCCGATGGACCAGCGCCCACAGGGCACGGTCCTTCTCCTCGCCGTCGACGATCCGGCCCACTCCCAGGGCAACTGCGGAGCGGTAGTTCAATGAGTTCTGGAACGCCGATCGTCCCCACATGATCCGGTCGATCGTCGTCACCTCGACGCACAACGGCTTGCCCGATGCGATGTGGTCGAGCATGCCGTTGCGCTTGTCGCCGTGCAGGTAGAGGTGATCGCCGATGCGCACGTGCAAGTACGGCAAGATGTAGGGCTGATCGTCGATGACTATCGCCACGTGGCAGACCAGGGCGTCATCGAAGATCTTGTGGATGACGTCCTTCTGATAGTTGGCCCGAGCGGGGCGTCGCTTCACCTTGACGCGGTCGCTGACCGGCCGCCCCCGTACCGATTCGGTTCCCGGGTCAACGCTGTCGATCGCGTCGTTGTAGGTGTCGTGCTCGATCGTCATAGTTCCCCGTCGTCAGTTCTGGTGTCGTGTGATACGTAGTATATTACTCAAGTATCGTCAGCTCGTCGAGAGCATCGTCGTTGTCCTTGTTACGCCAGGTCTTCGGCGTTACGCGTCCATGCCTGGCGCACCTGCATGAGGTGCTTGCGTGCAAGGGCCTCGGTGTGTCTGCGGTCGCGCGAGGCGATCGCATCAATCAGATCTCGGTGTTCGGCTCCCGCTGGGGACAGTTCACGCGCCGCGATGAGGCGTCCGAGATCGAACAGCCGGCTCTGGTTGCGGAGTTGCCGCACCATGTCGACCAGCCGCGGATTGTCCAGCAGGGCCACGAGCCCAAGATGAAGCTCGGCATCCGCATCGAGGTACGCCTGGACCTGTCCCTTGCGGGCCAGGGTGGGGAGGCGGTCAGCAAGGGGGTAGAACTTGTCCAGAGCGCCGTCTTGATGCGACACCGCCACCTTCCCCATGGCGGGCACTTCGAGCAGCAGTCGGATGCTGAGGATGTCTTCGAGATCTTTCGCAGTGGGTCTGATAACGCGAAAACCGCGGTTGCGGACGGCGACCACGAGCCCTTCGCCGACGAGGTCGAGCATCGCCTCTCGTACCGGCGTGGCGGATACGCCGAGCTCCGAGGCGAGGGCCGGGACGCTGTAGATGACGTCAGCGGCGATCTTGCCGCTGATGATGCCGGCGCGTATGGCTTGGGCTGCTTGTTCGCGCAGGCTCGATGCGCGCAGCGGGCTGAGAGACCCAACTGACTCGGTTGCCTGTGCCATGTGTGGCATATTACGACAGGCCCCCCGCGAGACGCTGTAGCCGCGCCGTCATGACGTGTACTATATCACGTATGACAGATCCACGTCGGTTACACGACGATGCCATCGTTGTCGATACGCACAATGATCTGATCCTGGTGGTCGACCACTTCGATCGACGGGAACAACGCGATCATTTCGGCCAGTTCTGGCTGCCGGAACTGCGCGCCGGAGGCGTCGACGTGCAGGTACTGCCCATCTGCATCGAGGATCAGTTCCAATCCGAAGGGGCGCTGCGCCGGACGCTGCTGCTTGTCGAACGGATCCATGAGCTCGCATCCGAGCACAGCACCGACGTCGCGGTGTGCCTGACCGGCGTGGACGTCGATGCCGCCACTTCGTCCGGGCGTATCGCACTGGTGATCGCCCTCGAGGGTGCACACGCCGTCGGGCAGGACCCGCAACTGGTGCGCACCATGGCGAGGGTCGGGGTGCGAGTGATCTCCATGGCGCACTTCGGCCGGACCTTTCTCGCCGACGGAAGTGCGCTGGACGCAACATCGCGCGGCGGCCTGACGCCGGAAGGGATCACTGCGCTGCGCGAGATGGAGGAGCTCGGCATCGTGTTCGACATCAGCCACCTTGGGCTGGTAGGTGTCGAGGACGTGCTTCGGCTGGCGACCCGGCCGTTCCTGGCCACGCACTCGGCCTGTCTCGGCATCACCGACAGCCACCGCAATCTCGGCGATGAGCAGATCAAGGGCATTGCCGAGCTCGGCGGGGTCATCGGAATCGCGGCCGCCATTCCGTTCTTCATCGACGGAGCCAACCCGACGGCCGAGCGCGTGGTCGACCACATCGAACACATCGTCGACGTGGCCGGCATCGATCACGTCGGCCTGGGACCGGACATCATCGACGACTACTACCAGAACATCTTCGGCGGATGGGTTGGTATACCGAGCGGTAGCAAGCCGTATCAGCCTGCCGAGATCACACGCCCCTCGGACCTGCCGAAGATCACCGAGGTCATGGTGCAGCGCGGTTACCCCGAATCCGATATTCGCAAGGTGCTGGGCGAGAACGTGATGCGAGTTCTCCGCGACGTGATGGGAAAGCCGGCCTGATGACCGTGTCAGACGACCTCAAGTTCGCGCTGAAGAGCAAGGACGTTCGCACGCCGGCGCAGTTCGAGGCTGCGGAGATCAAGCTCGAAACGGTGTTCGTGCCGACGCGAGACGGCGTGCGACTCGCCACCGACTTGTATCTGCCCCCACAGTTGCCGGCTCCGGTGGTCGCGGTGCGTACTCCCTACGGCCGCGACGCCGACCACATGGTGGCGGCCTTCATGGCGTTCTCGCGCCGTGGATATGTCGTGGCGGCGCAGGACCTTCGCGGCACCGGTCGCAGTGAACCCGAGGGTCACGAGTTCTACATGTTCGAGCCCGACGATGGTTACGACTTCGTCGAGTGGATCAGCGCCCAGGACTGGTGCGATGGATTCATCGGCGCGGTCGGCGGCTCGTACGTGGGCCAGGTGCAGTGGCCGATGGCAACACATCCGAAGATGACGACGATCGTTCCGGACGTGAGCGGCCTTGGCGTCGGTGCCAAGACGGCGAATCTGCACATGGTGGTCAATGCCCTTGCTCGCACCATCGGCAAAGGCGAGGACAAGGTGGAGCTGCCGTATTGGGCGCTCGAACCGATGATGCTGGATGAAACGCTGTCGACGGGCTTGTACAACGAGCCGGTCGTCAGCCCGAAGCTCGCGGAGCTGGCGGAGTCGTTTCCCGAGATCAAGGACCTGTCGACGGTCGAGGCGCAGGCCTGGTTGTGGGCGCACTACTGCTCGTTGACGTGCACGGAACGGGCCGAGTTCGTTCGGAGTGTCACCGGTGCACCGCATGTCACGATGCTCGACGCCGAGAACCTCGGAGCCATCTTCGGCCAAGGCATCTCGGTCGACCGGCACACGCTGCCCACAGTTGATCCCGCACGGCAGTGCGCTGACTTTCATGCGATCCCGCTGCTGCGCACCGGCTGGTACGACTGGTTCATCAACGACGCGTTGGCCACGTGGGAGCTCTTGCGCGAGCATGCTCCCGAACCGCTGCGCTCGAAAACCCGCATCGTCGTATGCCCGTCCGCGCACAACCTGCCCGGCTACAAGGAAGGCATGGGCGAGCATCCGGAGCTGCAGCACAATCACGTGATCAACGTCGATTTCGTGCTGCGCTGGTTCCAGACGGTGAGGGACGGCTCGATCGACGACTGGCCGCGCGTGACCTACTACCTCATGGGCGCCAACGAGTGGCGCAGCGCGGATGACTGGCCGCTGCCTGATGCAGAGGACACCCGGTTCTATCTCGGCGCCGACGGGGAGCTCCGCACCGCGGCTCCGCGGGAGCAGCAGGCGGCGGACCACTACGTCTACGATCCGCTCGACCCGACGCCGACGGTGGGCGGCAGCATCGTGTCCTGGGTCTATCCGCCCGGAAGCGTGGATGTCAGTGCGGTTCAGCAGCGCAGCGACGTCCTCACCTACACGAGTGAGCCGTTGGAGCGCGATGTGGATGTCGTGGGCCAACTGCGCATGGTGCTCTACGCGAGCTCGTCCGCGGTGGACACCGACTTCGTCGCGCGGCTCAGCGATGTGTCTCCGGACGGGCGGGCCGTCCAGTTGCAGAACGGTCTGCTGCGGGCGAGGTATCGCAACCTCGATCGAGGCGCGGAGCTTCTCGTGCCCGGTGAGATCTACCCGCTGGAGATCGACATGTGGGTCACCGCGAACAGGTTCAAGGCAGGACACCGCATCCGCGTCGACATCAGCTCGTCGGACTTCCCACGGTTCGACCGCAACACCAATCTCGGTGGTGAGCCGGGAGATCCGGTGCCGGCGACACAAACCATCTACCGGGATGCGTCGCACCCGTCGCATCTCGTACTGCCCATCTGCCCGGCTACCTGATCAACAGCGCAGAGGTCCGAATGCCATACGAGTACCTGTCGATACGCCAATGCGGTGCGACGGCCGTCGTGACGCTGAACCGGCCACCGGTCAACGCGGTGAACCTCGTTATGTACGAGGAGATTCGTGACTTGTTCGGCCGGTTCGACGAAGTGCTGCCGGGCGTGAAGGCGGTGGTGCTCACCGGCGACGGGAAGCACTTCTGCGGGGGAAATGATCTCGATGAGTTCCTCACGCTTACGGAGGTCAACTCAGCCGGGCGGATGCGGCTCGTCCGGGACGCCTTCGCCTCGATCTATGACTGCCCCGTACCGGTGATCGGCGCGGTTCACGGGGCGGCGCTCGGTACCGGTTTGGCAATCGCCGCGAGTTGCGACGTGGTGATTGCCGGTGAGAGTGCTCGATTCGGAACGCCCGAGGTGAGCGTGGGCGTGATGGGAGGAGCTCGACACCTCGCCCGCCTGATTCCGCAACCGCTCGTGCGGGCCATGTACTTCACCGCCGACCCGTGGCCGGCGTCCGAACTGGTTCAGTACGGCTCGGTGTTGCGCGTCGTTCCGGACGAGGAACTGCTCGACGCGGCGCTCGGTCTGGCGGAGAAGATGACGCGGCACAGCCTCGCCGCGCTTCGCCACGCCAAAGAGAGTCTGAATGCCGTCGAGTTCATGGACCTGAAGTCCGGCTACGAGTTCGAGCAACGGATGACCGGACGACTCGTCGCCGAGGCCGACGCCAAGGAGGCGGTCGCCGCGGTACGCGAACGGCGGGCGCCGGTCTATCGCGATCACCTTCCGGGTGGAGCCGCAACATGACGTCGCTCGATGCGTTCAGGATCGAAGAGGACGAGGCAAGTCGTGTGGCGCGGCTGGTGGACGCAGAGGCCCGCGCGGTGCAGTTGTTCGACGCCGTCGTCGACCGCGGCCTGATCAAGCCCGGCGATACCGAACGCGGCGTCAGCCACGCCGTGCGCGATCTCGCCGCGGACCTGTTCGGCGTCAGCCGGTTCTGGCACAAGCGTATCGTGCGGGCGGGTGAGAACACCCTGAAGCCGTACCGGGAGAACCCGCCCGATCGGGTGCTCGCACACGACGACATCGCCTTCCTCGACTTCGGGCCGATCTTCGAGGAGTGGGAGGCCGATTTCGGCCGCACCTACGTGCTGGGTGATGACCCGCGCAAGCACGCCCTCACCGCTGCGGTCGAGGACGTTTGGCGCGGCGGCCGCGACATCTTCGCCGCCGACCTCGACATCACCGGCGAGCAGCTGTACGCGCGCGTGTGCGAGCTGGCTGCCGACGCCGGGTGGGAGTTCGGCGGGAAGATCGCGGGGCACCTGGTCGGCCAGTTCCCCCACGAGAAGATCTCCGGCAGCGATGTCCATACCTACATCGCGCCGGGCTCCGAGCACCCCATGCGCCGCCCGGACGACGCCGGACTCGCCTGCCACTGGATCCTCGAGGTGCACCTCGTCGACCACGCCGCCGGCTTCGGCGGCTTCTACGAACAACTGCTCGACATCGGTCCGAACGCTTGACCGGCCTGCCGATCGCCGGTGATCGGTCGTGCTCCCAGCGGGTGTCATCGAGGGCGACCACAATTGGGGCGCCGACACGTACTCGCCAGCCGATCACGCGGCAGGCCAACGCTAGAGGCACTGTTGGCGCGGCTGGGGGACAAGGTAGCCGTTGATGTCGGGCGGCGATCACTGCCTGGCGGTGGCCAGGGGCCGAAGCGCGCTAACCCTGCTCCGGCCTCTGTGGTCACAGTGGCCGCCCTCTCATCCACTTGGCCAACAAAGGGATTCGAGGTGCACCCTGGCGTGATGCCGTTATCGAGCCCGATCTCGCACCATGGAACCGACAATCGTCGACCTCGCGATCGGTTCACGGGTCCGGTCATTTGGTCTTGGAGCTGAGCCCGAGTCGTGGCAGCGGCGAAGCTCGAGGACGCGGATGGTGAAGGCGGGACGCAATGGAAGCGCGTGCACAACGCTGTGGCCAGTCTTGCGGCGAAAGGAAGACCAGCGCCCTGCGCCCGGTCAGACCGGCCGCAGCCTGTCGGTGCGGTCGGGGGAGGATCGGTGCATGAACAGCGGTCCGCCGCAGACGTGGCGGGAGCATTGGTTCGAGCACGACCAGTTGCTCCACCTGGCCGGATCGACCAGCCACGTCGCGGTCTACTTCGATCCGGACGTGAACGACGACGCCGCGCGCTGGCTAGTGCCCTACCTCGACGAGGTCTGGCAGTACACCAAGCGGACGTACGGGGAGTTCGGACCTGATCCGTTGCTGTACTCGATCTTCCACCAGGGCCGTTACGCCGGTGGGCATCCGTCCAGCTACCAGGACCCGAGCCACGACAACCGCAACGTCACCGACTGCGGTCCCGGCCCGTACCGCGAGGGCGAGGACGGCATCCGCGAGATGGTCACGCACGAGATCTCGCACGTCGTTGAGGGTGCGAACAACGGCGCGTGGGGATCGCCGGCGTTCCCGATCTGGGGCGACAGCAAGTGGGCCGAGTTCTTCATCTACGACGTGTACACAGCGCTCGGACTACATCAATGGGCGGCCGACGTCGCAAGGGTGTTCGACCGCAACTCCGAGACCTTTCCCCGCCGGGACACGCACTGGTTCCGTGACTGGTGGCGTCCACTGTGGACGGACGCGGGCGGCGGCCCGCAGGTCATGGTGCGGTTCTTCGGGCTGCTCGCCGAGCACTTCCCGCGCGGCGCGGACACCCACTACGTGCGCGATCTGACCTGGGGCGAGTACCTGCACTTCACCAGCGGCGCGGCCGGAGGGGATGTCACCGACCTGGCCCGGCAGGCCTTCGGCTGGCCGCGCAGGTGGACCCGGGAATTGGCGCGGGCTCGGGCGGACTTCCCAGCGATTACCTACTGATCTGGTTCCGCTCGTGCGTCACGCAGCATCCAGTCGCCAGTCGAACCCTGAATCGAAAGCCCGGCCCGCCTGCCACGCCTCGCCTGGGCCGGGAGTGCTGTGCACCCTCGACGACAACGCTGAAGGCGCGCGCGATCGCCGACTCTGAGCGTGTGCTCGTTCTTGTTCCTCGTGTCGCCGTGTGACGATGTGCGCGGCCTGATTGTCGGTGACGCGGCGGCTCGGGAGTCGCGGTCAGGTTCCGTCGGCGTGTGGTGACCGATGCCTCGGGCTGATCCGCGGAGAGGTCAGCACCGCGGGTCTCACGCTTTCGCTTTCGTGCCCCCTCGGGAGCAAGCGGCAATGTCGCACGGATTGCCGCCGTCATCCGGAGTGAGCGTGAGCGGGCTGGCGCCTACGCTCTCGTTCGGCGATCGGGATCAGAATGAGCTGACGCGCGCGGGTAGATCCGCGGCGACCCGCTTCATTTCACCGCTCGGTACTTCAGGTGCGTGACGCCGGGCGCCTCGACGGCCCGGACCTGCTCAAGTTGCACCTCCGCGTCGCCGAGGTTGCCGAAGATGCGAGCACCGTCACCGAGCAGCACTGGAACAACGTGGAGCTCAAGCTCGTCCAGCAGACCCGCTGCCAGGTACTGGCCGGCGATGTTGCCGCCGCCCCAAAGCATGACGTCTTTGCCGCCGGCGGCCTGCCTTGCCTGTTCGAGCGCGGACTCGATTCCGTCGGTGGCGAAGTGGAAAGTGGTCCCTCCCTCCATCTCCACGGGATCACGCCGGTGATGGGTGACGATGAACACGGGGTAGTGGTAGGGCGGGTTATCGCCCCACCAGCCCGTCCACTGCTCGTCGCCCCAGGCACCACCACCGATAGGGCCGAACATGTTTCGGCCCATCACCGCAGCGCCGATGTTCGCCCTCGATTCCTCGACTATCCGTGCGCTCTCGTTCACCTCGCCCCCTTGTAGGCCGTGGGACTGGCGCCAGGCGGCCAGCGGAACCACCCAGTCGTGGAGCCGGTCGCCGCCCTCGCCGAGCGGGTTCTCCGGGCTCTGGTTCGGGCCGGCGACGAAACCGTCCAGTGAGATCGAGATGTGACACCTAAGCTTGCTCATCGTGCCTCCTCAGTAGGCGGCCGCTGCGGCCGCGGGGACCTTGATACATAGAGAGCAGTTGCCGACCGCGATACCGCCGTCCGGCGCCGTCACGAGGTAGTCGGAGCCCGCCCGGCCGTCTCGACATCACCACGCGGCCGTCCACCTACTGGCCAAGCTCCTCGGCGTGGACGTCGACGCATCCTCGATCAGCTGCATCGCCGGCTGGTCGCACGCCGACCCGCCGTGCTCACAGCGGCCCCGGGCAATGTGCGTTGTGCGCAATCAACACGATCGCGGCCGGGCTCGGCCGCGAGGACGACCGCGACGACGACCTCGCCCGGGACGAGGCCGCGGCTTGAGCGAAACGGTAGGTGCCGTGGCACAGAACGCTGCGGGCCACCGCGGAGATCTCCCTGTGTTTCGCGGATGATTCGCGGTTCACCGATGATCAGGAGCGCGCGTACCGGAACGGGATGAGCTGGCGGTGCGGGGGCGCGTCACCTCGACCGCGTCATGCCGCCAACTCGCTCGCGGTTCTCGCACAGATCGGCATCGAAGGAGCCCAGTTGACATCGGAGTTCCCGCCGCACTGATCGCGACGCATCAGCGCGTAGTTGCCGCTGCAGTGGTAGTCGCCCCAGTCGGCGCCGTCGGTCACGTCGTTGAAGGACTCGGGGTTGGCGTAGCCGGCCACGCAGTACCCGGCCGGGGTGACGAGCGCACCGCGTCATCGTCCAATCAAGAGTTCGACAAGCGGGCCGGCCGGACCGCTCATCGGTGGTTGCCGAAGTTGCGTGCGCAGGTGAAGTTGTCGGCGTCGTCGGTGCTGCCGTGACCGGTGTACTGAGCGACGAGCGGGTAGTGGCACACCGGCCGGGACTGGACGACCTGCCGGTCCACGATCTTCGTAGCGGGGAGGCTTGTCGGCGCGACGCCGTTCTCGACCCAGCTGGTCAGCGCGCTCAAGGGGTCGGTGGGCACGGGGCCGGAGTTGCCGCTGTATCCGCAGTGGCCGACGCCGGGTGCGAGGAACATGCGCGCGAAGGAGTCGGTGGTGCCGCGCCTCATCTGACGCGTCATCGACTCGTAGTACTGGATCGTGTCCTGTGACGGGATGTATTGGTCGGACATGCCGGTCCACAGAACGAGTTTGCCGCCCGAGTTTCGGAAGCTCGTCAGGTCCGCACTGTTGTCGAGGAACGGGCCGAACTCCTGCACGCCCTGGTCGAAGAGTCGCGTGTGATCCGCCGTGGTCATGGTGGTCCAGTCGAAGTCGGGCTGTTGGGTCACCCAGTACTGCAACCACGATGTCGAGATGAACCAGGGCCGTTGCGCGAGAGCGGAGGCGTCGCTGGTCGGTTCGGTGCCGTACCACAGGAACCGTCCGCCCGGGCCCTCGCCGGTTCTTGGGCCCTGCCAGATCTGGGTCATCACGGACGCGTCGGTCTTGGTGATGACTCCGCAGGGCGTTGCCTTGCCGATCTGCGTGCGGGCGTCGAAATGGCAGGCCGCGAAGTTGCTGACCAGTCCGTCGACCACCCCGTCCAGCGCGTCGCACTGGGCGACGACAGCCCGCTGGAATGCGGTGAACTTGCAGGACGGTAGGAAGTCACCGGACCGCTGTTCGACGAACTGCGGCCAGAGTTGGGCCAGCGACAGGTGCGCGAAGTTCACGGCCGGTGCGCCGGCCAAGATGCCGTCGTAGTCGGTGGGATAGCGCTCGGCTTCGGTAAGGGCTTGCCGTCCGCCCTGGGAGCAGCCGCTGAAGTACGCGTGGTCGGCCGGGGCACCGTAGAAGGTGGTGGTCACGTCCTTGCCGGCGACGGTCATCTCGTGGACGGCGCGATCGGCGAAGTCGCTGATAACCGGCCAGTCGAGCTCGCCCGCCGCGTCGAGTGCGAAGGTGCCGGTGCCTTGTGCGGCCGGATGGCCGGTGTCGGTGGACGCGGTCGCATATCCGGATCGCAGCGCGGAGGCGAGCGCGCGATACGAGATGCCAGAGATGAACCCGCCGCCGCCCACGCCCTCGAACCTGCCGTTCCACGTCGAGAGTGGCAGCCACACCTCGGTGAGCACCTGGTCATGGGCCGGCGGATTTGTTCTGACCAGCGTGACGTCGCAGAACGTGGGCAGGCCGGCCTCCGCGGTGCCGGCCGGGTCCTCGCCGATGCCGCCCTGTCCTTCCGGCACGGTAAACGTGCCGCTCTCGTCAACATCGGCGCCAGTTACCGTCGTGTCTGGCAGCGTCAACCGACTCAGCGCACGGCATCGATCGGCGACGGACTGCGCCGCCGACGCTGATTGCGCATCGGCGAACAGCACGACGGCCAGGGCGGCCACCGTCACCAGGCTGAGCACACCCGTCGCCGCAGTGCGTCGGCGTGGCCGATATGACACTCGCATCACGCGTTTCTCCTTATTCCATAAGAGGTGGGCATTGCCGCGAGCACCGCGCGGTGCGTTCCGAGGCCGAACGCCAGCAGTTCCGCGCCGACGAGCGCCCGCATGATCGGATTGAGGCCCGGCAGTCGCAACAAATCCAGTTCCTTGATCACATGTGGTGATTCGCGATGCAAAGCCTGCTGCGGGTGAACGCGGAAAGCATCGGCGTGGCGGTCGATCTCCGCCAATGCCTGCACATGTACCCCAGGTTGACGTGATCTGCACCGAGGGTTGGACAGAGCGCGACTACAACTGCGCCTTGACGATCACTCCCCGAATCGGCCTTATCGTCTTCCAGTGAGGAACGGATCTCATTCGGCGCCGACCCTGGGCGCTATGCCACTGGGGGACGCGCATCAGCCGTTCGCCGGGCTTATGACCGGTGTGTAGCGCTGGACAACTTCCATGCGGTGACGCGTCTGGCGTTGCGGCTCAGCGAGACCAATGAGCAGGCGGGGAGTTGCTCATCGAGTCTTGAGCCGCCGCGAGGCGAAGGTTCGCGCGGCGGCGCTCGGCGAGCGGCAGCGCTTGTCGCGAGCCGCATAACCAGCGGTGAGAATGATCGTCTAAGGCGGCGACGGGCCGCGGATTTGTTGGGCGGAGCCCGGCGCCCGCGGCAGGATTCGACCTGCGCTCCCGCCTCCGGAGGGTGGTTGATCAATACGTCAGCGGCCGCAACGGACTCCTATGGTCACATTCAGACCCTCAAGAGGCCCGGGATTCCTCTGCGATACGCACCATTTCATTGCACAAGCCACTGCACGCGTTGCGGTGGCGACTGGCTTGTTCTGCGTTCGGGCCAAGGGTTTGGGTGACCTGATCGAGCCATACTGCAGTCTCGATCGCTGTGGTGGATCGCGCCGCGTCAGACGCGGTGTCGCGGATCCGGACGCGACCCGATCGCGCGCTGGGTAGCTGATGCTACAGCGCGATCACCACGTCGGCGCTATCTCCGTAGCCCAGCCGACACGCGCGAAACCATAGCGGGACACCCGCTTCGACTGCCACGGGGCCGCTGTAGAGATGCCATGAGCGTCCGTCGATAGGCGGCGCGCCCCACCACATCCCGACGAGCGCGAGAGTCTCGTCGCGGCGTTCCGCGGGCAGCTCGCCCACCAGCGCGGCCGTCCCGTCGGCGATCGAGGGTTCGGGCTGGGGACTCGGCGGTGGCGGATCAGCGGTCCAGGCGATCGAGGCGCCAGGTGTCGGGCAGCCGGCGACGATCTGCCCGTCGGTGAAAGTGAGCTCCGGCGGCGAGGTCACCTGCTCGACGCCGCCGGGACGCCACCGTTCGATCAGCTCTTCCTCGTGAATGAGGCCGAGGTCGCCGAAGGTCTGCTGCCAGTCTTCGACGGCGCAACGAAGACGCCGCAGGTCGTCGGCGTAGGCGGGGTTGTCAGCGAGGTTGTCGACCTCGTGCGGGTCGGCCGCGAGATCGTAGAGCTCCTCGACCGGCTTGCTGTCCGCCAGGAAGCGACGCTGCGCGTCGGTGAACAGATCGGACACACCGCCGACCTCGTGGATCAGCACCTCCTTGAATTTCATGCGTCGCAACTCGCGCCAGGTGGAGAAACCCTCGCAATACTCCTGGTGCTGGAAGTACGGCCGGTCGGGGTGGTGGTTGCGGATGTAGCGGAAGCGCGTGTCGCGGACGGTGCGCATGGTGTCGGCGGCCGAGGTCATGCGGTCGCTGTGGCCGAAGACGTACTGTCGCGGCTCGGGGGCGAACGTGCCGTGGGCGTCGAACAGAGGCCGGCCGTGCATGTGCTCGGGCACTGGCAGTCCGGCGGCGGTGAGCATCGTGGGCCCGAGGTCCATGAGGCTGACGAGTTCGGTTCGCGATGTTCCGGGCATGATCTTGCCCGGCCAGCGGACGAGGAGCGGCTCGTGCAGACCCGCCTCGTACGGCCAGCGCTTGGCGCGTGGCATGCCGCGGCCGTGGTCGCTCCAGAAGACGACGAGCGTGTCGTCGGCGAGACCGTCCGCTTCGAGTTGGTCGAGCAGCCCGCCGGCCCAGTGGTCGACGGCGGTGACATTGTCGCTGTAGCGCGCCCATGCCTGGCGCATCGTGGGCGTGTCGGGGTAGTAGGGAGGCAGTGGCGCGAGGTCTGGGTCGTGGCGCTGCTCGGGCGTCAGCATCGCGGTATTGCGCGCGTAGACCTCGTCATCGACGTAGATCTGCGACTCATGCGCGACCATTGCGTGGAAGTCGGCGAAGAACGGCTGATCCGGATCAGGTCGGTTGCGCCAGTGCGCCTGCGGGCTGGCCTCGTCAAAGACCGTCACCGGCGTCGGGAACTGGTAGTCGGTGAAGTAGTTATTGGTGCAGTAGTAGCCGGCCTCGCGCAGGTACTCGGGGAAGCAGCGAACCTCGGGCGGGGGCACGGCGCGCGAGCGCATGTGCATCGTGCCGATCGACGTCGGGTACATCCCCGTGATGATGGCCGAGCGTGATGGTGCGCAGACCGGTGCGACGGCGAACGCGTTGTCGTAGCGCGCCCCGCCGGCGGCGAGGCGGTCGAGATTCGGGGTGCACGCGTACTCGGCCCCCGGCCAGACGCCGGTATAGCAGCCCAGGTCAGGATTGATGTCGTGGCAGCTGATCCACAGGATGTTGGGAACGCCGGCCCTGCTCTGGCTCATGACCGCCTTTCGATGCCTGCTGCAGATCGCTTGGACGGTCGTGAATTTTAACGATACAGTGCCCTGGTCTGTCAATCCTGAAAGAGGACCATCCGTGAGGTTCGCCGCTGAGATAGCTGGTACTGATGCGGTCGCCTTCCCCGGCGATGTGTGACGTCCCGTGCCGCCCCGAAAGAGCTCGCCACGCCCACCGCACCGGCGTCCCACGGCGCGTGACGTCGCTGCGCTCGCAGGTGTCTCGGTGCAGACCGTCTCGAACGTATCGCGCGGTCAGTACGAGCTGATGACATCGGCGACGCGCGAGCGTGTCGAGGCGGCGATGCTGGAGGTTGGCTACCACCCGAACCTCACCGCGCGCGGGCTGCGCCGATCGCGCACGCAGACGCTCGGCTTCCTGGTGCTCGATCAATCTCCGAGCTTCCTCGCAGACCCGCTCACGGCACTTTTGGTGGCGGGGGTCGGCGATGTGGCGCGCGACGCCGACTACGGCGTGCTGATCCAGGCCGAGCGCCCGCTCGATGAGAACCGCGCACTGCTGCGGCCACTGCTCGAGGGTCGCGTGGACGCTGCCGCGGTGCTGATGTCAGGCGATCCGGCGCTACGCGCTCGCTACGTGCAGGAGCTGCGCAAGATCGGTGCGATCTTCACCATCTTCGATGAGGTGATCGAGGATCCCCTTGTGTGCGGCGTTCGTAGCACCGAGCGGGACGCGGCGCGCGCGCTGACCGAATTGCTGCTGGAGCGCGGGCACGAGCACATCGCTTTCGTCGCGGCGCGGCTGCCGTGGCCGGTGGTCGAGCAGCGCCATCTTGGCTATCGTGACGCGCTCGCTGCCGCGGGACGCAAGCCCCACCCAGATCACGAGTTGTTCGAGGCGACGTGGCAGGCGGAGGGTGGGCGGCTCATGGCGGCGAAGCTGCTCCGGCTCGTGGAACGGCCCACCGCGATCATGTGCGGCAGTGACGTCCTCGCCGTCGGAGCGATCAGCGCAGCGCGCGAGGCCGGCCTGCGAGTGCCCGACGACGTCGCGATTACAGGTTTCGACGACTTCGAGTTCTCCGAACACGTCGACCCGCCGCTCACGACGGTGCGGGTCCCCGCTTACGAGATGGGTCGCGTCGCGGCTCAAATGCTGATCGGTGCGCTCGATGGCAAGCCGCTCGAATCGCCGCACGCGGTGCTCGAAAGCGAGCTGGTCGTGCGCGCTTCCGCGTAGACCGGACGCTCTCGCCGGCAAATAGGTTGAGCACTTGCGCTCGAGCACTTTATCGTTACAGTTACCAGATGGCGCGCAGGCTGGACGGCAAGGTCGCGATCGTCACTGGCGCGGCGCGCGGAATCGGCGCGGCCTCCGCGAAGCGTCTCGCCGAGAACGGATGCGCCGTCGTCTGCGTGGACGTCGACGAAGCTGGTGTGCGCGCCGTCGCAAATGAGATCGACACGGGCGGCGGGCGGGCCTGCCCATTGGTCGCCGATGTGTCCTCTGAGCGGGGCAATCGTGAGATGGTCGCGTGTGCCCGAGCTTCATTCGGCGGGCTCGACGTCCTGCACGCAAACGCGGCTGTGCAGCGGATCGCGCGCATCGAGAACACAGGCAGCGACGACTGGCAGGCGCTGTTCCGCGCCAACCTGTACGGCGTGGGGTTGGGGGTCGAGCACGCCTTGCCGGCGCTGCGCGAACGCGGTGGCGGCTCGGTCATCATCACCGCCTCAGTGCTGGGCATTGTCGGCGATCCCGATTTACCGGCGTATGGCGCGATGAAGGGTGGTTTGCGCGCACTGTGCCGCTCCCTCGCAGCTGCGCACGGGCCGGAGAACATCCGCGTCACGACGGTCTGCCCTGGCGACGTCGAGACTCCGATGTTGCAGGAATTCTTCGACAGCCAGCCCGACCCGGCAGATGCCCGGCGCAGGATGCTCGATCACTATCCGATGCGCCGGTTCGCCGCGCCGCGAGACGTCGCGAATGTCGTCGTATTCCTCGCGTCCGACGACGCGGCATACCTGACTGGCATTGACATTTGCGTCGACGGCGGCCTGCTGGCGCAGGTCTACTGACAGACGAGCACGGAGGTCCATCTGACATGTCCAGCATCTTGCGTCCTGTCTACTTTATCGTTACAGTGCCGGTCGAACGGAGGTCGAAGCGCAGGTCGCGACCGCCGCTGACATAGCCCGCGTGGTCGTGCTCGACGTCAAGCGCGTGAGCTGCACGCGTACACGTTCAAAAAGGAGAATCCCTTGCTGCTATTCAGACATGGAGTGCGCAGCGCCATCGCGTGTGCGGGTGCCGCGGTGCTGGTGGTCGCAACTGCCGGCTGCGGAGGGTCCGGCGGTTCCTCGTCGAAGGTGAAGCTCACGCTCGGATGGTTCATGGACGGCAAGACCGGTTCCTACAAGGCGTTGCTCGACGCCTTCAAGAAGAAGCACCCGAACGTCGTGGTCGTGGAGCAGTCCATTCCCTACGACGGCTACTACCAGAAGCTCGGCGCCTGGACCTCGGCCAAGCAGGGCCCGGACGCGATCGCGCTCGAGCCCGGCGCGTTGGCCGAGCCCTACTACAAGGACATGCAACCGCTGGACGTGAAGACGTTCCAATCGGACATGGGCAACGTGACCGACCCGACCGCGTTCTGCACCAACTGGGACTGCAACAAGGGTTTCTACTCGATCGGGTTCGACAGCCAGGGCTACCCGCTCTACTACAACAAGGACGTCTTCAAGCAGGCCGGGCTCGACCCGAACCAGCCGCCGCGCACGTTCGGCGAGATGAAGACGGCCTGCGACGCGGTCAAGAAGATCGGCAAGCAGTGCTGGGAGATCCTCGGCAAGACGTTCGGCCTGCCCATCGTGCTCGCCGAGACGGCGCTGCGCGTGGTCACGAAACAGCAGATGCTTGATCTCGCCACAGGCAAGGCGAAGTGGACGGACCCGGAGTTCAAGCAGGTGCTGACCCTGCTCGACTACATGGCGAAGAACGGCTGGTACCAGGACGGGTGGGTCGCGAGCGGCGAGGTGCAGACGCCGTTCGTCGCCGGGAAGGCCGCGTTCGTCTCCGGATTCTTCAGCGGCGGGGGAGCGACGTGGAGCAACCTGGCCTCGACGATGGGGTCGGACGACAAGTTCGGCATCCTGCCTATGCCGAAGCTCCAGCCGGGCGACGTGCCGGGTGTGACGCCCGGGCCGCTCAACGACACGATCGGCTTGGAGGTCGGCCGCGCGATCGTCGTCCCGAAGTGGAGCAAGCACCCCAAGGAGGCCGAGGAGCTGATTCGCACGACCCTCGATCCCGAGGTGCAGCGGGCGATGACCGATCAGCGGACGAATGCGTCGTTCCCGTCGATCAAGTCTGCGCAGCCCGACTGGTCGCCGAACGTGGTGTTCGGTGACGCGCTCAAGATCGCGGAGACGTCGAAGGCGGCCGACCTGCTGACCTACATGGGCTACGGCTACGTGTCGACGCTGATCGCCCAGCTGCAGCAGTTGAGCTTGGGCAAGACCACGGTCGATGGGGCAGCGGCGGCGCTGGAGAAGGCGACCGAAGCGTCACGGAGCAAGTGACATGGCGGCGACGGGGACGCTCCGGCGTGACGGGCGCAGGCGGCGGCTGCCGAAAGCGCCCCCGTCGCTGGTCGGCTTCGGCCTGCTCCTGCCGGCGATGGTGATCGTGACGATGTTCCAGATCTACCCGCTCATCCGCGGGGTTGTGCTGAGCCTGCACAGCCCCGACGGAGGCGGCGTCACGGCCCACAACTACACGCGCATGGTGCACGATCCGGCCTGGCGCCGGGCCATCGTGAACGCCGGTGAGATCCTGCTGCTCGTCCCGCTGTTCGTGGTCGTGCCGCTGCTGCTGGCGTTCGCACTGTTCCAGGGCTTTCGCGGCTGGCGGTTCTTCCGGGCGGTGTTCTTCATGTCCTGGCTCATGCCGCCGGTCATCGTCGGGTACATGTTCACGCCGTTGCTGAGTGCCGGCGGACCGCTCGGCGAGCTGTTCAAAGCGATCGGGCTGCATAGCCTGGCGCGTGACTGGCTCGCGGACGGTTCGACCGCACTCTGGGCGGTCATGGCCGTGTTCATGTGGACGATCTTCGGCCTCGGGGTGGGCATCTACCTCGCGGGGCTGGCGACGATTCCGACGCATCTCATCGAGGCGGCGCGCCTGGACGGCGCGAGCCGGTCGAGGATCCTGCGGCACGTGATCGTGCCGTCGCTCGTGCCGACGATCGCGTTGTGGAGCGTGATGGTCGTGACCGCGCTGCTGCTGGGCCTGTACAGCTTCATTTACGCGATGACCAGCGGCGGGCCGGGTTTCACGACGTTGACGCCGGAGTATTACATCGTCAACGTGCTGCTCGGCGAGGTTAATCCGAACTACGCAGCCGCACTCGGGGTGACGCTCTTCGTCGGCGTCTTCGCGATCGTGCTGCTGCAGTTGGCGTCCGTCTACCGACGCGTCGTCGCGGACTGAGGGGCCATGGTCGAGCAGCTGACACTCACCGACATCCAGTCTTCGTGGAGCGCACCCGCCACCACGTCCACCCAGGGACGACGCGGGCTGGCCGTCGCGCGCAAGACAGCGGGCTACCTCGTCCTCGCAGCGATCGCGATCAGCGTCATCTACCCGGTGTTCTTCGCGCTCAACTCGGCGCTCAAGACGCCGATCGAGTACGGCCAGTCGCCGGTCGGCGTCGTCAAGCACGCGACGGGGCAGAACTTCGCGCACATCTGGAGCGAGGCCGACGTCATGACGGGGCTGCGCAACACCGTGCTCGTCGCCGCCGGGACGATCCTCGTGGTGTGGGCGTGCGGGGCGATGGCCGGCTTCGCCGTTGCGAAACTGCGCTTCCCGGGTCGCGCGGTCTTCTTCCTGATCGTGCTGTCGTCCCTGCTGGTGCCGTTCCAGACGATCGTCGCGCCGCTCTACAGCGAGCTCGATCAGCTGCACCTGCTCGACTCGTACGGCGGGCTGATCCTCGTGTTCGCGTCGCTGGGCATGCCGATCACGGCGTTCGTGTTCGCGGCGTACTTCCGCGGGCTGCCGGACAGCCTGATCGAAGCGGCGCGGCTCGACGGCGCGTCCACGCTCGGCATCCTGCTGCGGGTGATCCTGCCGATGGCGAAGCCGGCACTGGCGATCACCGGGATCGTCAACTTCGTGATGGTCTTCAACAACCTGCTTCCACCGCTGATCGTCATGCAGTCCCCGGGCAAGCAACTGTTCGTCGTCGATCTAGCGCTGGTGCTCGGCCGGTTTCCGGAGCCGACGTGGCAGGCCGCCGGCGTCGTGATCGGGCTCGTGCCGCTGCTCGTGGTCTTCCTGGTCGCGCAGCGCTTCCTCATCCGCGGAATCACAGCCGGGGCCGTCCGGTAGCCAGAAGCCTAGGAGCAGACATTGGCTGAGCTCGAGTTTCACTCGGTTACGAAGAGATTTGCGGATGGGACGGACGCGGTCGACGACCTGAGCCTCCAGATCCGCGACGGCGAGTTCATGATCTTCGTCGGACCGTCCGGCTGCGGAAAGACGACCGCCCTGCGCATGATCGCCGGGCTCGAGTCACCGACCGCAGGCGAGATAACGATCGACGGCCGGCCCGTGACCGGCGTCGACCCCGGCAAGCGCGACATCGCGATGGTCTTTCAGGACTACGCGCTGTACCCGCAGATGCGGGTGCGCGACAACATCGGCTTCCCCTTGAAGATGCGTCGCACCGACCGCGGTACGACACGCGAGCGAGTGGCCGACATCGGCAAGCTGCTCGGGATCGAGCATCTGCTCGAGCGGCGTCCCGGGCAGCTTTCCGGCGGGCAGCGCCAGCGAGTCGCGATCGGCCGGGCGATCGTGCGCCGGCCGCGGGCGTTCCTGCTCGACGAGCCGCTCTCGAACCTCGACGCGAAGCTGCGCGTGATGATGCGCGCCGAGCTGATCAAGCTGCAGCAGGAGATCGGCGTCACGACTGTGTTTGTTACACACGACCAGGTCGAGGCGATGACGCTCGGCCAGCGCGTCGCGGTGATGCGCGACGGCCGGCTGCAGCAGGTCGGACCGCCGCAGGAGCTCTATCACCATCCACGCAACACCTATGTGGCGGGGTTTCTCGGTTCGCCGCCGATGAACTTCGTCAACGCCGTTCTCGCCGATGGGTCGATCGAGGTAGGCGGCGAACGCCTCACCCTGCCGGACGCGATCGTGCGGCGCCTGGTGCGCGCCGCGGACGGTCAGGTGCTCCTTGGCCTCCGGCCGGAGGCGTTCCAGGACGCGCAGCTCATCCGCGACAGCGGACGCCCGACACTTGCCGCCGACGTCGAGATCACCGAGCAGCTCGGGCCAGAGACACACGCCTATCTGCGGATCACGAGATGGCAGACCAGCGAGCTGACCGAGCGGCCGCTCGAGCTTGCCGGTACGTTCGCGGCTCGGCTCGACCCGCGCTCGAGCGCGGCGCCGGGCGCCCGCATCTTCGTCACAGTGGACCTCGCTCAATGCCACTTGTTCGATCCGTCCAGCGGCGAGTCGGTCCTCGCTCGGTCAAGCAGCGGGCGGGCGCAAGACAACGACCTCGGACCGACAGCCGAAAGGACATCTGCATGAACTCGAATGCGCCGGAGGGCGGCTATGGCAGGGACGTGGCGCTCGTCGAGCGACTTGGCCATCTCTATGTCGCGGTGGTCAGCGATGCGCTCGACGGGCTTGGACACAAGCAGCAGGTGATGGGTCTGCAAATTCGGCCGCTCGCTCCCGGCATGAAGGTTGCCGGCTATGCCGCGACATTTACCGCGATCGTCGTCGACCGGGCGCCCGACGACCCGCGCGACGCCTACCGTGGCGAGCTCGAAGCCATCAACAGCCTGCGGCCGGGCGAGGTGTGCGTCGTCCACACCGGGCCCGGCGCAGCCGTGTGGGGGCACCTCACCTCGACGGCGGCGCGCAAACGTGGCGCCGTCGGTTTCGTAGGCGATGCGTACGCGCGCGATGTTAAGCAGATCATCGAGATGGGCTTTCCGACTTTTGTCACGGGCATCGACGCGCGCGACAGCAACGGGCGGCTGGAGGTGACCAGCATCGGGCAGCCGACCGCGTGTGGCGGGGTCACGGTCACGCCCGGCGACCTCATCCTTGCCGACGATGACGGCGTGGTCGTGATCCCGAGCGGCATCGCCGAAGAGGCGATCGCTGCGGCCGAGGTGAAGGTCAGTCGCGAGCGGGAGATGAACGCGACGCTCAGCGCGGGCAGGGCGCTCCCGGACGCGTTCGACTCGATCGGCGTCCTGTGACCCGAGATCCAGGGGCTCGACGAAGCGGCGAGTGGTTCGCGCGCGATGACCTAGTGTCCTGAGTCAGAAGTTCGTCGTCAGATCCGGTGATCCAGGTGTGCGCTGGCAAGGCGGACGAGGAGCCGATACCGGGGTTGTATCGGCGACGAGGACAACGCAGCCAGCGTGCAGTTGGGCGCCGGAGGTGGCGAAAGGAACTTCTGACTCAGGACACTCGCGGCCATGCTGCACCGGTAGGTCCCGTCCGCCGGCGATCCCCCGCTCGGAATGCTGCATGGCTGGATCGGTGGCTGGTAGCGGTTCAGGCGACCGCAGCGCACCCCACGGCGAGACGTGTCAATGATCGGCAAGGCGAGCAAGGAGCGACTATGAGCACCGGATACGAACGCAGGCACAGGACATGTCGCACCTGCGACGATCGCGCACCCGAGGGCAGCACGGCAGTGTTCGCCACGGACGAGGTCCGCTGATGGCGGCCCGCGCGTCGCTCGAAATCGCGCAGGGCGTTGCGTCCTGGGTTCGCAGCGAGCTCCTCGTCGGCTCGAACATCGAAGCCGGCGAGGACGTCATCGCCGCCCTGCTCACCGATCGCGTGCGCAACCCGAAGTTCGCCGGCCCGCAGCATCCGCTCACGAAGATGGCGCCCGAGTGGGCGCCGTACCCGCAGCCGGTCGGCCGCGTTCATTGGAACTGCGAGGTGACGCCGGGCGTCGGCATGGCCGGTGACGAGGCGCAGCTGCTGTCGCGCCAAGGTGGTGACCGCGACATCGGCCTTGTGCAGAAGGGCATCTGGGTCCGCGGCGGTGAGCAGCTCGAGCTCGAGCTGTGGGCGTTCGCGCAAGGCCAGCCTGCGAGACTGCGCGTCGGCGTGCGCCCGGCACCGTCAGGCCTCGCCGCGTACGCCGAGGCAGAACTCGTCGTCGACGCGCCGTACTGGAAGCGCTACACCGTTCCGTTCGCGATCCCGGACGGTGAGGCCAGCGACGACGATGGCGCGGAGCTGTTCATCCGACTGCTCGGCCTCGGCGCGACCTGGATCGACCAGGTGCATCTGCGTCCGGCCGGCACCTTCCTGCGGGAGGAGACGGCAGCGCTCATCGGCCAGGTCTCACCCGCGCTGATCCGCTTTCCCGGCGGCTGCCTTTCGTCGGTCTACCGGTGGCGCCACGGCATCGGCCCGGCACAACTACGCCCGTCCGGCAAAGACCCGATCTGGATGGGGCTGATCAACTACGACTTCAGTACCGACGAGTTGCTCGAGCTGTGCCACGTGAGCGGCGCTCTGCCGCAGATCAGCGTCGCAGTCGGCAGCGGCACGCCGCAGGACGCTGCCGACTGGGCCGCGCACTGTCGCCACTGGTACGAGCAGCGTGGCATCGAGCCGCCGCCGATGTACTGGCAGATCGGCAACGAGCAGTGGGGCGACTGGGAGATCGGCCAGACCACGCCTGTGGCCTACGCCGACCTGCTGCGTCAGTGGGTCCCGGCGATCCGCGCCGCCTACCCGAATGCACGGATCATCGCGCTCGGGCAGGGCGACGGGTCGCGGGACTTGACCGCGCGCGAATCGGATCGGGTGTGGCGTGAAGGCGTGCTCTGCGCGGCGGACTGCTTCGACGTGCTCTCGCAGCAGTTCTACGTGGTCGTCACCGGCGAGTGGGACCGTGAGCCGTCCGCCTACCTCGCTCGGATCCGTTCGTCGGCGGCGCACCTGATCGCCGGTGTCGAGCAGGCGGCCTCGGAGGCCCAGCAGCATGACCCCAAGCGCACGGTCGCGCTCACGGAGTGGAATCTGTGGACCGCAGCGACGTCTCACGGCAGCTACGTCGAGCCCGCCGACGGCGCGCACGCCGTGTTCGTAGCGACCGTGCTGCATGGGCTGATGCGTATCGGTCCTGGAGTCGAGCTGGCGAATCACTACTCGCTGCTCAACTGGTTCGGCGTGCTGCAGGTGAACGGCGCGAGTGCTGAGGCCACGGCGCTCGCGACACTGTTGCGCTGGTACCGGGACGCGCTGCCCGGCGCGCTCGTGGCCTGCTCGCTCGGCGGGGACGGGGCATCCCTCGACGCCCTGTGCGTGGAAAGCAGCTCTACGCGGTACACGTTCGTCGTCAACTGGAGCGCTACCGACTCATGCACGTTGGAGCTGCCCGAAGGCTGGACGGCGTCCGGTGCCGCGACGATCGCGGCCGCCACACCACAGGCCCTGGCGGAATCGCGTGAGCTGCCCGCCGGTGCCGGCCCGTTCGAGCTGCCACCGGTATCCGTCTCGCGGCTGGTGCTCGAGCGGCCATGAGTGTCCGCCGGGCTCGGACCGCACGACGGCACAACAGACGATCACCAACAGGAAAGGGATTTCGCCGTGACTGAAAAGAGTGTTGGGGGAGCGGTGCGCCGATGGCGGTTGGGTCTGCTCGTCGCTTTCACGATGGTCGTCCTAACGGGCACCGGCGCCGCCTCGGTCGGTGCGAATCCAACGTCGCCCGGCGTCGCGACGATCACGACGTTCGCGCCCGACCTGCTGCACGGCGACAACGGGCTGCCGCCGTCTGACGACTTCCCGCTGCCATATGGCCCGGTCGCGTCGCAGGTCGAGATCAACGGCGACGCCCTCGACACACACGAGGACACGCAGCTCGCCTTCTTCCACGGCAGCTACTACCTGTACGGCGTGAAGTACGGCTGCGGGACGCACATCGACCTGACCGACGACGCTCCGTTCTGCGGCTTCTCGATCTACAAGTCCGACGACCTGACGAACTGGCGGCTCGCCGACACCTACCTCAGTGATCAGCTGCAGGAGGTCTGCTCTGCCTACTGTGCCCATCCGAAGGTCATCTACAGCCCACGGCTGCACCGTTACCTGCTCTTCTTCTCATCGGACAACGGCGGCAACTACGGCTCGGACACCCCGAACACCCGCTGGCTCGCCGAGTCCATCTCCCCGGCTGGACCCTGGAAGAACCTGCACGAACCGCAGCTGATGTACGGCACTCAGGCGGGCCACTTCGACGTCCGGGTCGCCAGCGACGGCAACGCCTACATGACCGAGTTGCAGGACAAGGGCGGTCAGCTGACCGACGTCTGGATCGAGCGCCTCAACGCCGACTACACGGCCACGAGCGGCGAAGCCTTCGACGCGACGAACGGCAGCTACTCGGGCGCAGCCATCTTCGAGCATGGCGGTCACTGGTACATGACGCTGCTCACGAACGGCAGATTCTACGGCCCCGGCGATCTCGTGTACCTGCGCGCTGACAGTCCGTCGGGACCGTGGACGAGCCCGGACGGCTCAGGCGGCACGACTCCGGCGACGATCAGCGCGGGCACGTGCGGCGGCGAGGGGCAGGGCCTGTCGGTGCTCCCGTCGTCGGACGGCCCCGTTCCGATCGAGATGGCGGACGTGTACACATCGAGCCCGACCGGCTCGAACGCGACGCTGCCCGATCGCCTCAAGCACGGCGACTGGAACCAGGCACTTGCGGGCCAGTACTGGGCACCGCTGAGTTTTGACGCGCAGGGACGGATCAAACCGCTCGTCTGCGGGACCTCGACGCAGATCCCGCTGGCGCCGTCGGCGCATGGTGCTCACCACGGGGCGTTGCACCAAAACCCCGAGCCCTTGCGTCCTGTCCAGCAGGTCGACTGCCGCGTGACGCCCACCGGATCGCTTCAGCAGTCATGGACGGTGCCGCGCGGCGCCGGCCTGCGCAGCATCCGCGTGCCGGTGTTCCAGCGCGTGTACATGACGAGCCCGGCGTACCTCCCGAAGGTTCAGCCGGCGATGGCAGTGAACGCGCCGCTCGCGGCGGAGTTGGTCTCACCCGGCCGGGTCGACCGCTGGACGATCCAGCCCAGCGATGTGAGATGGGCGCCGCACTCGGTCACGCTGCGGCTGCCGAAGCAGGTCCGCGCTGGAGGTCACGTCATGTTGCGGTTCCTGACGCAGGCATCTGACGGTTGCTATGGCGTCCTCGTCGGCGCGGTCCACCCGGTCGACGGGGTGCCTGACCCGAGCTACGGCGCTGTCGAAAACGGAGCGCCGAAGCCGGCACAGGCGGTCGAGATGCTGTTGTCTGTCTCGGCTGATGACTGACGCGCCCGGTGCTCGTCTTTTGAACTCGCAGGGATGCGAAATCGGCATCGTGCGACCGTGAAAGGGTTTCCGTCATGGACATTCGCGACCTCTACCCGCCAATCGAGCCGTATCGCAGCGGATTGCTCGGGGTCGGCGACGGACAGCAGCTGTGGTGGGAGGAGTGCGGCAATCCGGAGGGGACGCCGGTGCTGGTCGTGCACGACGGGCCGGGCGGCGGTTGCGAAGGCGACCTAGCAAAGTCCAGGTATCCAAGGCGATCTGTCACGCATCAGGTCAGACGATGATCGGCAAGAGGACGTAGTCATGCAACAGGACAACGACGCCATCCCAAGGAACGGCGAGCAGCGCTCGGCAGAAACGGCGACGGCCTCGTTGCGTGCCGCCTTTACGCAGGTGGACGTGACGCCACAGCCGGGGCTACGCCTTGCCGGGATGCCTGACGCTCCGCGTGCGGTTGGGACGCACCGTCGCCTCCACGCCCGCGTGGCGATGTTCGACGACGGCGAGCATCGCGCGGCGATCGTCACCTTGGACGCCGTCGGGCTCGAAGCATCGACCGTGGGGCGGATGCGCGTCGCGCTCGGCGCGGCGGGCGGCATCGACCCTGGCACGATATTGATCTCGTGCTCGCACACCCACCGCGCGCCGCACACCGCTCCGGAGATCGACGTCGATCGCGACGACGACTATCTCGACTTCGTCCAGGAACGTCTTGTCGCAGCGACCGTACAGGCAGTGTCTCTGCTACGGCCGGTCGAGCTACGTATTGCCAGGACTCACGTGCCGGGCTGGGGGTTCAACCGCAGGCCTATGTATCGTGGCGGCGAGGTCGGGACGCACGGGCCTGAATGGGTCGAGGACTTTACCGGACCGGAGGGTGTTCCGGACGACGAGCTGACCGTGCTGCTTGCGCTCGCGCCGGACGGCGGCGAGCCGGTGGGAGGCCTTGTCAACTATGCGTGTCACCCGACCGTCGTCTCGTCAGACCCGGTGTACTCGCCTGATTTCGTAGGCCCGTTGACCGAGACGTGTGCGGCTCGCTACGGCGTGGTGTTCGCATTCCTGCAGGGGGCTAGTGGCGATGTGGCTCCGCGGAACATGGCGGCGCCCGGCGGAGGACGAGTTGGCATCGAACACGCCGAGAAGATGGGCCAGGCTCTTGCCGAGGCGGCATGCCTCGCGCTCGACTCCGCTCGTACGGTGGTTTCGCCGCGGATACGCGTGACGGCCGAGGTTCTGGACATCGAGCAGCGCCGCCCGACCATGGAGCAGGTCCGGCTGGCACGGTGGTACCTCGAGGAAGCCGAGGACGTCGACGAGGCGGACTTCACCCGGCGCATCTACGGCCACGACTACACCTTCTACACCAACGATCCTCAGATCCAGACCTGGTTCGCGCGCGAGACAATCGGCATGTGGGAATGGCAACGGCGAAGCGGCATGCGCGTGCCGGCCGATCAGGTCGAAGTGCAGGTGATCGCGATCGGCGATATCGCGTTCGTCGGTTACCCGGGTGAGATGTTCGCCGAATTCGGGTTACGGACCAAGGAACTTTCGCCGTTCGCAACAACGGTTGTGTGTGAGTTGTCGAACGGTTGGCACGGATACATACCGACCCGCGCTGCCTTCGAGCGCGGCGGGTACGAGCCCCGATTGGCGTTCACCAGCCGGTTGGCCCCGGACGCCGGCGATCGGATGACTGATACGGCACTGCGGCTCCTCGCACGCCTGGACAGTGCATGACCGGCGTCCTCGCAGATCACTGGCGTCTGGCGATCACTCCGGACGCTGCGCTGCGGTACGCAAGAGCCAGCGCTTCAGTCGTGCGGGCGCCCAACTCGCCGGGCGCGCAGTTGTGCTCGATTCGACCGCACGCCACATCGACGAGCGCGTTCGCCGGTCCCTGTCCGTCATAGGTCCCGTCACCCGCCCGCACCGGCAGTCTCTCGTCGACCCCGTCGGGGCGGAAGAGCCACACACACTCGCGTTCGATGTCGACGAGTAGCTGTCCGTCGCTGCCGATGGCGCGAACCTCGAGCGCGTGCCGGTCGCCCCCTGCGCCGTCGTGACTGGATCCGCCGGCGACCGTGGCGATTCCTCCGCCGTCGAAGCGCACGCATATCGCGTCGTGCAGCTCGACCGCGCTGCCGGCAGGCGAGTACATGAACGCGAAGGCCTCGGCCACACGCTCGGGCACGAGGTGCAGCGCGAGGCCAAGGGCGTGCGAGAGCTGGGCCTGCGCGTACCCGCCGCCGGAACGTGCAGGGTCGATCCAGGTGGCGCGCTCCGGCACTACGCCCGCGGCAAATTCGGCGCCTGCACCATTGGACAGCAGCCCGCGCATCTGCGAGGACATGTGGACGGTCATCTGCTCCAGGTGGCCTATGCCGGTTCGGTCGAGAAGCTCCTTGGCTGCGCGGATAATCGGCTGGTAATTCCAGCCGAAGCTGATCAGCAGTTGACGCTTGCACTCCTCGGCCAGATCCACCAGGCGCCAGGCTTCCCTCGGATCTACTGTCATCGGCTTCTCGCAAAGGACGTGCGCGCCGGACTCGAGCGCCGCGGAGGCGAACTCGTAGTGCGTCGCCGCCGGGCTGGCTACCACGCAGATGTCGATGCCGGCGTCAATCACGTCACGGTAGTCGTCGCTGGCCATGCTGAAGCCGAAGCGGTCCTGGACTGCGCTGAGCCGATTCCCGTCCTTGCTGCAGATCCCGACGAATTCGATCTCGTCAGCCCTTGCCGCCAACGCTGGGAGGTGAGCCGTGACCGCCCAGGCCCCGGCGCCCAGCACGCCGAGCCTTAGCTTGCCCACCGCGGGTGCCTCCCAGTGATGTAGACCGAACTGGACCGGTATGACGGACCGGAGTCGTCGACGGGCATGAGGCAGCCTCCAAGTACAAACGTGCTGGAATCCTTTCCTGAATGGTTGTGTAGCCGGATGCCCAGCACGTGTCAAGCACAGCGCTTCGACTCGACCCGGATGACTAGCAAGGCAGTGGAACATCAAGGCCGGCCAGGCGCTGAGTGTGAATCACACCGCTTGCCGCCTGCCAACGCGGTTGACACTCGTGGGTAGGTGTTGTTTAGTTTTTCAAGAAACGTTTCCAGCCTGCACAAGCCCCGTGCTAGCTGGCGTCAATCGTGGTCAGGCCCCGGGATCTGTCCGGTGCACAGCGTCGTATGGGTGGTGATCTTGACGTATGGAGAGGCTGCGAATGCGCCAGGCTGTGGTTGCGGCGCTGACTGACGAGATGCATGCCGATGCGTCCGTGGTCTTGATGGGTGAGGATGTGGCCGCCGCAGGGGGCCCGTTCAAGACTTCGGAGGACCTGCTCGAAGAGTTCGGCCCGGCCCGGGTCCGGGACATGCCGATCGCTGAGATGGGCTTTCTCGGAGCGGCCGTTGGAGCCGCAGCGATGGGATTGCGCCCCGTCGTCGAGATCATGTTCATGGAGTTTCTTGGCGTGGCCCTCGACCAGCTCGTCACTGAAGCCGCGAAGTTCTCCTATCTCAGTCGCGGGGAGTATTCGGTGCCGCTCGTGGTTCGCGCGAGCGTCGGCAGCGGACTTGGCTTCGGCGCGCAGCACAGTCAGACCTGTGAGCAATGGGTAGTGGCGACTCCGGGCCTGAAGGTTGTCGTGTCAAGCGACGCCCAAACCGCGTACGGCCTACTGCGAAGTGCGATCCAGGACCCCGATCCGGTCATCCTTCTTGAGCCGCGTGCCCTTTACGGCGAAAGGGGAAACGTGGAGCGCGGTGCGGCGGGAACCGTCCCGCTCGGCAAGGCACGTACGATCCGGAGCGGGAATGCGGCGACCGTCGTCTGCCTCGGGCGCACCGTCGGTATCGCCTCACGAGCCGTCGAGCACGCCCGGCTCGACGTCGAGATCATCGATCTGGCAACGCTCGTACCGTGGGACCGGCAGACCGTCATCTCGTCGGTCGAGCGCACCGGTCACCTTGTCGTCGTCGAGGAGGCGCCGTCCTCAGGAGGCTGGGGCCACGAGATCGTCTCGGTGGTCAGCACGCGCGCGTTCGCGAGCCTGCGCGCCGCGCCATTTCGGATCTGCGCGCCGGATGTCCCGGTTCCCTTCAACAAGGCGCTGGAGGCGCGATACGCCCCGACCGCGGACGAGGTCGCCGCTCAACTCACCGAGTACCTGAAGACCGATGAGGTGCCAAGCCCGTGGTGGACGCGAGAAGGATTCATCGCATGACCTCGACGCGACTCGAGCGCCGTGCGGCAATTCGCACGTCGCGCGCAGCCCAGTTCGAACGCATGGTGGAGATTCGCGAGTTCGAGGATCGACTCAACGACCTGTTCGCGGAAGGGCTCATCCACGGCACGACCCACGTGTGCCTGGGACAGGAGGCATTGGCAGTGGCAGTCGGGGCAAGCGCGCGTAACGACGACGTGGTAGCGGCGACCTACCGCGGGCACGGCATCGCGCTTGCTTTGGGGCTCCGCCCGGACGCGATCCTCGCGGAGATCCTGGGCAAGGCCGCGGGCTGCACCGGTGGTGTCGGCGGGTCGATGCATCTTTGCGCGCGCGATGTCGGACTGCTGCCGACGTCGGCAATCGTGGGCGCCGGCCTACCCTTCGCCGTCGGCGCCGCCATCGCCTTCCAGAACCGCGACGAGGACAGGGTCGCCATCGCGATCTTCGGTGACGGGGCTTCGAATATCGGAGCCTTCCACGAGGCACTCAACATGGCGGCCGTGGCCCGGCTCCCCGTCGTCTTCATCTGCGACAACAATCTCTACGGCGAGTACAGCAGGATCAACCTGACGACGGCTGTTGAAGACATCCATCTTCGTGCGATCTCATACGGAATTCCCGGCGAGGTCGTCGACGGAATGGACCTGTGCGCCACCATCGACGCCGTCTCGGCAGCGCTCGACCGAGCCCGTTCGGGCCGGGGTCCAACGCTTCTGGAGGCCAAGACGTACCGCTACGGCGGGCATTCGCGGGCTGACCAAGCGACCTACCGTCCCGAGGGCGAGCTGGACCTGTGGCGAGAGCGCGATCCGATTCGCCTGGTGCGGCAGGCGATGCTGGCGAGCGGTGCGCTCACCGAGACCGAAATGGTGCAGGCCTGCGATCGCGTACAGCATGACCTCGACGAGACGATAGCGAGAGTCCGGAACGAGCCGGATCCGTCGCCCCGCGCAATGTTCGATCATGTCTGGAGTGCTGCACAGTGAGGACGACGTTGACGATGCCGAAGGTGGCTGACTCGGTGGACGAGGTCACGGTTGTGGATTGGACGAGAGCAGTGGGGGAAGCCGTTGGCGCGGGGGAGTCGCTCCTGCGGGTGGAAACCGACAAGGCGATCGTCGAGGTGCCCTCGCCCGTCGACGGCACCGTGCTCGAGCTGCTCGCTGACGTCAACGCCGACGTATCGACCGGGATGCCGATTGCCGTTATCGAGACGGCCTGAGGTGCATGGACATCCAGATCAGGCGTCGGGTATCACGCCCAGCCGGCTGAGTTCCTTGACGCGCTCCGCCGGGTACCCCAGCAGATCTTGCAGGATGTGTGCGGTGTGCTCACCCAGCGCCGGAGCATTGGCGATAGCGGGTTCCTCGGTGCCGACCCGCACCGGTGAGCGAAGGTGCACTACCTGACCCATCTCGGGATGCTCGGCGTACCGGATCGCCCCGCGCGCGAGCACCTGTTCGTCGCGTAGCGCCTCTTCGACCGTGTTGATCGGAGCGCACGGAACGCGTGCCTCGCTAAGTATCTTCAGCCACTCGCTTGTGGAACGGGTCCGAAAGACCTCGTCGAGCAACGAGATCAGTTCATCGCGGTGCGCACGCCTGGTCTCGAAGCTTTCGAACCGCGGGTCATCGAGCAGATCGGCAAGTCCGAGCGCCGTCGCCATCCGGCGCCAGAATTTCTCTTTCGACCCGCCGGCGACTACCCATCCGTCACTGGTCGGAAAGTTTCCGAACGGCACCAGAGTCGGATGCGCTGATCGGGGCATCCGCACCGGCTCATATCCCCTGCTGCCGGCCCACGTGCCGAGATAGCTGAGCATGGAGATTGCCGTGTCGAGAAGGGCGACATCGCAGTCACATCCCACGCCGTCACGGCGGGCCGCATGGATTCCCACCATGGTCGCGAGAGCGGCGACGACGCCTGTCGAGAAGTCCACCGCGGACAGTCCGGTCTTCGTGGGTGGCCCGCCGGGCTCACCCGTGATGCTCATCCAGCCGGCGAGGCCCTGGACCATGTAGTCGAATCCGGGATGTGCTCGTCGCGGGCCGGTCAATCCGTAGCCGGTGAGCGAGCAGCAGACAATGCGCGGATTGACGTGGGCGAGGTCGGCATAACGAATGCCAAGTTTCGCGGGAACGTCGCCCCGCAAGTTGGAGTAGACGGCGTCGGAGATTCGCACGAGATCCTCGAACACCTCGCGCCCGCCAGGGTGCGCGACATCAAGGCAGATGCTGAGCTTGTTCCGGTTCAAGGACTGGAAGAACAGGCTGTCGTCCTGCGTCAGGTAGGGCGGCACGGTGCGCCCGATATCACCGCCGGGAAGTGGCTCGACCTTGATGATCTGAGCGCCGAGGTCCGCGAGGTGCAGTGTGCCGTAAGGGCCCGCCGCGTACTGCTCCAGGGAGATGATCCGAACGTCCGACAACGGACGAGCCATATGAGGTCCCCCAGCGAATTGACGTGCATCGAAGCGCGGCCATACGATTTCCTGGAAACGATACCTGAAATCAGCAGCCACGAGTGCGTCGGGAGGATCGAGCACGATGGCCACCATTGACGACGTCGCGACGATCCTGCGCCGCTCGGTTGGTTGGCCGTCGGCCCGAGACGCGTCGCAATGTGCAGCCACATCCTGATCGCGCGCTGATGAGGTGATCATGGCGGACCCCGATCAGCGCGGACGATTGCGCGCCGAGCCCGTGACGATCCACGACGTGGCACGACGTGCCGGCGTCGCATTGTCGAGCGTGTCCCGGGTGCTGTCCGAGCACCCCGACGTGTCACCGACGATGCGGGCCCGCGTGTTGCGGGCCGCGGCGGAGTTGTCCTACGAGCCTGATCCCGTGGCCCAGTCGATGCGCAGCGGGTCCACAAAGACGATTGGTTTCGTACTGCGAGACATCTCGAATCCACTCTTCGCGAACATCGCCCGTACCTGTGAACAGGTGCTGCGGGCCGCTGGGTACGCGATGATGATCACGAGCTCTGACGGCGAAGCCAAGGCCGAGGCCGCCAACCTTGCGCTGCTGCGCAGGCGGAGGGTCGACGGCGTCATTGCATCGCTGGTGTCGGAGACCGAATCCGGGACTCGGCGTGCCCTCGCTGCCTTCGACGTGCCCGTCGTACTGCTCGATCGCGAGGTGGACGGCCTGGCAGCCGGCGCCGTGCTCTGCGATCACTATTCAGGCGTGCTGCAGGCTACGGAGGAACTTCTCGCGCGCGGGCATCGACGCGTCGCGTTGATCACCGGCTCGCTCGACGTTCGTTCGTCCCGGGAGCGGCAACGCGCCTACCTCGACGCGTTCGAGGCGTTCGGGGTCGAGGTGGTCGAGTCGCGCATGGTGTTCGGCGACACGGATTCGAACTTCGCCAAGGCCGAGGTGATCCGCCTGCTTTCGCGGACCCCTCCGATCACCGCGTTGCTGACCGGAGGAGTCGGCATCACGGCGGGCGCGATGCGCGCGATGCGTCAGTTGCGCAAGCAGGCAGGCACCGATGTCGCGATCGTTGCACTCGACGAGTGGCCGTTCTTCGACGTGTTCTCGCCCTGGTTGGCGAGTGTGGCTCGCGATTCCGGAGAGATGGGCGTCGCGTCTGCGAATCTGCTCCTCGACATGCTGGGTGGAGCGGTTGCCCGTACCGAGACGATCGACACCGCCTTCTTTCCGCGTGAAAGCCTCGGACCGAAGCTGACCGCAACCTCAAGGCGGCGCCTGACCTCGCGCGCCGCCGCACGCCGGTGAACATCTCGGCCCTGAGTGGAGCGCGGTCATAGACCCCCCAGGCCGATCGGGGTGCCCAGTCCTGTCAAACCGTCATAGCCGGGGCCGGCGTTGCAGAAGTCGTTGCCGTTGCAGCCCAGTTGGCGCCTTCGGCCACGTCGTTGAAGGACTCGGGGTTGGCATAGGCCTTGCTGGCTGGGTATTCGAGGTCCGAGGTGTCGCTCGCCAGCGCGTACGCAGCCGAGATGATGGGCGTGGCCGCGCTGGTGCCACTGAAGACCGCCCAGCCCCCGCTTGGTGCCAGTAAATCGCGACGCCTGTGGCGGGCACTTTGGCGCGCGCTGCCGCCGAAACCTGGCGTGTCGCGCATGCGGGCCGGCTCTGGGGAGCGACCGAGACCGAGGACGCGCGCCCACGGGTTGGTAGGGACTGGACCGCGAGGACTACGCAGCATCCGTACTCGTCCGCGGCTGCGCCGACGTCCGTGTTTCTCTGTGCTCGTGCCGGTGCTTCTGAGGTCTTACGGCTCGTGCGCCGCGTGAGTGCGCGCCCAGCTATGATCCCTCGCCGCGGTGGGCGCGGCGATCACCCGGATGGCCCACCGGCACGAGGCGATGATGAGCGCCGTATGCGACTCAGGCGGTCGAGAATGCCTGTTCTGTCAAGCCGATTGCCGCGCCAACAGCACGCGGCGTTTACCGTGCGCTGGCCGCTGTCCTCAGTGGTCTGCAACGCGTTCGGACACTGACGACGATCGGTTCGTTGAAGCAGCCGTTGATGTCGCCTCGGCCGAGGCGCCTTTGCCCCACGATGCAGAGCACCAGCGTTTCCTTGAGCACTCGCCGGTCGGCCAGCGCGTCCAACAGCCGTTCCGCGTGATGGTCGGTGTGCTCCATGAGGCCCCGCGTAGACCGACCGCGCAGCTCAATCAGCAGTGGTCCGGCCAGGCAGCCGCGTGGCTGCCTTGCCGGACCTTTCGCACTGTCTTGAGTCAGCCGCCTCCGCCGAGGTCGGGCAGGGTGAGCTTGGCCGCCCAGATCTCATTCGGGCCGCCGGGGTAGGTGCCTTGCACGGCGCCCGGGGTGACCGGGAAGTCCGGCGACGCGGTGGACCCGCCGAGGTACACGCTTCCGGAGCTGACGTTGGGGGACATCACGATGTCTCCCGCGACGAAGCCGCAGAGCGCGCCGAGGCAGGCCGAACCCGTGCCGCCGAAGTACGTCGAGTACAGCAGGGATCCCTTGCCGAGCACAGCGACGAAGAACGGGACAGAGAAGTCGCCGGGCGAGGTGGAGTACGCGTTCGAGGTGACGGGCATGTTGCTGCCTTCGCTGGTCGTACCGCTCAGGTACACCCGGCCGGCGCTGTCGACCGCGATGCCGCTCGGGGAGGTACTGCCGTTCGGTGCGCCGAAGTAGGTCCCGTAGACCTCGTGCCCCGTGGAGTCGTACTCGAGGATCGCCGCGCAGTAGGGCTGGACAGCGGTCGTCTGGCATTGCTGCTGGTATGCGTCGGGCGTCGTGGTGATGGCACCCGCAAAGGATTCGACGGCAAGGTAGGCATTCCCGGCGCTGTCCAGTGCCACCGGCCCGGCCTCGACGACCTGGAGGTCCCCGGCGTCGCTGATGTAGGTGGCGTAGTCCAACTGCCGGCCGGACGGGTCGAGTTTGGCCAGCGCGACGTTGGATCCGTTCCCGGTCGGCTGCCGCCCGCCGGGCGTGAGCGGAAAGCCGTGCGGGCACTGACCCGTGACGTACGAGGCGCCGGTGTCATCGACGGCCCCGAGGCTGAATCCGCAGGACGGCGCCCACGGGTAGGTGTCGCCCTGATCGGTGACCGGTGCGCCGAGATAGGTGGCGAAGACGATGCCCGAACCGGTGGGGTTGAGGCGGACGGCGTAGCCGGTGTACGTGCCACCCGGATAGATGGTTTGGAACGCGCCGGGCGTAGTCGGGGCGTAGTCGGCGCTCTCGGTTCCGACCACGACCACCGAGCCGTCCGATACGCGCTTGATGGAGTTCGGGTTCAGACCGGGCGCGAGGTACGTGCCGTAGACGAGCCGCGATCCCGTGGGGTCAATCTCGAAGGCGACGCCCTGGTTGCCACCGAGATAGGGCGTGCGGCGATAGGCGTTGGCGGTGGTCGGGAAGTCGGGCGAGTACGAGACGCCCGTGACGTACACGGAGCCGTCGCTGGTGACAACGCCGCGCGAACCGGAGTCGACCCTGGACCCGCCGACGAACGTGGAGTAAACCAACCTCCCGGTCGGGTCGAGCTTGGTGATCGTGAAGTCGACCGGGTCGATGTCGTCGCCAACTTCCGGGGTCATCGTCGGCTGGTACGAGCCGGCCGTGGTCGGGAAGTCGGGCGACTCGGATTGGCCGAAGACGTAGAGGTTCCCGGCGGCGTCGGTGCCGACGGAGAACGAGTCCGAGCCGTCGCCGTTGGTGCCGCCGAGGAACGTGCCGTAGTCGATTCCCGGGTCGATGGTGAGCTTGGCGGCCGAGCTGTGGCGGGCGAGGGCAAACCCGAACGCGCCCTGACCGAACAGCTGGTAGCGGGTGGCGACGTTCTTCGTGCTGCCGCCGGCCGTCTGGTAGCTCCGCGGGGCTTGATCGTGCAGGGTGCTTGCGCCTTTCGTGATGGCGAGGTCGCCGTTGTTGTCGAGTGCGACCCGGTCGGCCCCGGTGTAGGCGAGACGGATGCGGTCGGGGTTCGCGCCCGGCGCGACGGTGAACGAATACTTCAACGTGCCGTGCCGGGCGCTGAAGATGGCGTCGATGCCCGGCCACAGGTCGTGGTACACCACCTCGCCGTAGGTCGGGACCTTGGCGTGCCACGTGGCGGGGTCACTGCCGTGGAAGTCGTTGACAACCGCCGACGAGCGCTCGGCACCGGTAACGGCCGGGTGCTGTTTAGCGTCGAGGAACCGCAGCGAGATCGACGCCGAGGCGTGACCGGCCTTGCCTTTCGTAAGGTCGAGCGTGACGCCGGTGTCGGTGAAGGCCACGCCCACTCCCGCGGAGGCGCCGAGGTAGCGGATGCCGGCTGCGGCTTGCCCGTCGTTATGGGCGAACGTCACCGGGGGCAGCGTGGCGCCGGGTACGGGGTGGGCCTGCGCGAGCGGTGCGGGTGCGGCGAGCGCGCCCGGGGTTGTGAGTCCGGTCAGCGCCGGTACCAACGCGACGAGCGACGCGAGCACGAGAGCCTTGCGTATACGCATGAAGTCCTCCCTCAGTGGCGAGCTAGGTAGGTGTCGATACCCGGGCGCGGGCTGCCCTCGCCGGTGACCAGGTCGTAGCCGGGACCGGCCGTGCAGACGGCCTCGCAGACACCGTTGGCGCCGACCGTGATGTCGGCCAATCCCTTCGCGGACTTGGCATAGACCGCGCCGTGGACGTCACTCGTCGTCAGCCGCGGGGCGCCGCGCGCTGCGCGCTGCTGATCGGCCACCGCGAGAATCGCCGACCAGGCGGGCGCCCCGACGCTGGTGCCGCCGAATTCGGTCCAGAACTCGGTGTGGAACGCGTAGTCAGGGAAGTCGATGACGATGTACGTCGCGATGCCGGAGTTCGGGTCGGCGTCGAAGCTCACGTCGGGAATCCCCCGCCCGCCCGGGAACGGGTCGGCACTCGCCTGATAGGCCGGCCTGGGCTCGAACTGGCTGACCCCGCCGCCGCTGCCCTGCCACGCCACTTCGGAGCGCACCTCGCCGGCCGGCGCCATGGCGAGCGTGGTGCCGCCGACCGCGAGCACATCGGGACTCGCCGCCGGCCACTCCCCGGGGTTGCCGCTGTCGCCGGAGGAGAAGGCGCACGGCGCGCTCGAAGCCTTGCAGTGGCCGTCCAGGCTCAGCTCGTCGGGCGACTCCGGGCCGCCGTAGCTGTTGCTGATCACCGCGGGATGCAGCGACGCGGCATAGTCGACGGCCGACATCATCGACTCGAACGTGTCGTCGTAGGCCTCGACGACGGTGATGGCCGCGTCCGGGGCGATGGCGTGCACGATCTCGACGTCCAGGTCGGACTCGGCCTGGAACGAGAGGTCTCTCGCGAGGTCGTCCCCCGTCGCCGGGGTGCGTGTTCCGGCGGGCGCGGTGATCGTCAGCGGGAAGCAGCCGGTGGTGACGGTGTCCGAGCAGGGCGGTGTCAGCCCGTACCAGGCGTCGTAGGCACTGAGCGCGCCGGTGACCGCGCTGCTCACGTCCCACGCCTCGACGATCGCCACGGTCTGTCCCTGACCGGTGCCGTGCAGGTTGAGGTAGGCGCGCAGCTCGGCCGGGTCGTAGCCGCCGGGCTCCCCGACGGTGTCCGGGTTGGCGGCCTGCTGCGTGGCTTGCCGCCACAGCGGCTGCACGTGCCCGGGCAGGGCCGCGGGTGGCGCTGCGGGCAACGACGTCGGAGGGGTGATGGTGTCGGCTGGGCTCGGGACGGCCGATGCCTGTCCGCTGGTCGCCGCGAGAGCGGCGACCAGGGCGGCGACGCCGACCAGGCAGGTCTGCAATCTTCTGTTCATCGGTTTCTCCACGGTGGTGGCGCGCCGGGTCACGGCGCGGCGGCGAGGGCGGTATCGATGCCGGAGCGCGGGCTGCCGAGGCCGGTGATGAAGTCGTAACCGGGCTTTGCGGTGCACACGTCTGCGCACGAGCCGTTGGACCCGTCGGTGATGTCCGCCAGTCCGGACGTCGTCTGGTAGACGGCGTGCTGCACCTCGGCATTGGCAGCGGTGAGCGCCGGCTTGCCGGCTGCGGCGCGCAGTTCGTCGGCCGCGGCGAGAATCCCCGACCAGGCGGGCGCTCCGACGCTGGTTCCGCCGACCTCGAGCCAGCCGTTGTAGACAGTCGCATAGACGGCTACGCCGGTGAGCGGGTCGGCGTCGAAGCTGACGTCCGGTATGCCGCGGCCCGCGTTCGGGTTGAGCGTCGCGGGCTGGTACGCCGGGCGCGGCTCGTACTGGCTGACACCGCCGCCGCTGCCGGCCCACGCGGTCTCGCCGAGCACGTTGCCCGCCCGGTCCAGGCTCAGCCGCGTGCCGCCGACGGCGAGCACGCTCGGGTTGTAGGCCGGGTAGCCGCCGGGGTTGCCGGAGTCGCCCGCCGAGAACACGCAGACGCTGTCGGCCAAGCGGCAGTGCGAGTCGTAGGTCGTCTCGGTCGGGTCCTCGCCGTCGACGCCCCAGCTGTTGCTGATCGCCGCCGGGTGCAGCGACGCCGCGTAGTCGTCGGCCTGGAACAGTGAGTCGACCTGGTTGTCGACTGCCTCGACCAAGACGATCGAGGCGTCCGGCGCCATCGTGTGGATCATCTCGAGATCGAGTGCTGTCTCGGTCGCCCAGCCCGCGTCTAGGCCGCCGACTCCGTACGGGGCCAGCCGTGTGAAGCTGAAGCAGCCCTTGGTCTTGTTGCCCTTGCAGACGCCCGGCAGGCCCATCTGCGCGCTGTACGCATTCAGGTCCTGGGTGGCATACGGGTCGTCGTAGGCGTCGACGACCGCGACCGTCTGCCCGTTGCCGGTTCCTTGTAAGCCGACCGACGCGCGCAGCTGCGCCGCGGTGTACCCGCCGGGTGCGCCGGACGCGAACAGTGGCTTGCCCTGCGCGTCGTATCCGCGGACCTTCAGCATCAGCGGATGCCGCGCCCTCACCGCGCCGGGCTGACCCGGGTGTTGGGGTACTTCGACAGCGCTTGGTGCCCGGTCTCCCGTGGCGCTCACCGGCTGGGCCCCGGCGTTGGCCGGAAAGACAAGCGCGCTGACCAGTGTGGCGAACGCCAGGCTTCGCAATGCTCGTGCATGCATGGGGTTTCTCCTCCGCGCAGCAGTAATGAGGGTCGGCGTGGTCGCGCTCATCCCGCCTGCGCCAGCGCCACGTCGATGCCCGGTGCTGGGCTGCCCCAGCCGGTGACCGTGTCATAGCCCGGCCCGGCGCGGCAGATCTCGACCGGGGTGTTGCACGCGGTCGCGTTGTCGACGCCGACCGTGATGTCGCGGAACGCGGTGTGCGGCATGGTGTAGATCAGCTGCTGTGCCTGGAAGCCCGCGCCGGCCAACGGCGCCTTCTTCGCCTTGACCCGCAACTGGTCGGCCGCGGCAACGATGCCCGCCCACGCCGGCGCACCGGCGCTCGTCCCGCCGACCTGGAACCACCCGTTCTGCACCAAGCCTCCGGCCGGCAGCCCGAAGGTGTCATAGACCGGAACGCCGGTGAGCGGGTCGGCGTCGAAGCTGACGTCGGGCATGGCCCGGTGGCCGTAGGGGTTCGCCCCGTCCTGGTAGGACGGACGCGGCTCGTACGCGCTGACACCCCCGCCCGTCGCGCCCGTCGCGCAGCACCAGCCCGCCTCGAAGTCCACCGCACCAGTCGGCGTGAGGCTGAGGGTGGTACCACCCACCGCGAGCACGTGCGGGTCATACGCCGGATAGTCGCCCGGGTTGCCACCATCGCCGGCGGAGAACACGCACAGCGCCGACGTCAGCGCGCAGTGCCTGTCACCTGCGGTCTCTCCGGAGAACTCAGCACCGCCGTAGCTGTTGCTGATCACGCTGACGCCCAGCCCGCCGGCGTAGTCGATCGCCTGCGTCATGCCGACGAAGCTGCTGTCGTGCGCCAGTACCAGGACGATGGACGCGTCCGGAGCGACCGCGTGCACCATCTGTACATCCAGATCGGACTCCAGCGCCCAACCCGGATCCGAGCCTCCCGTGCCGAACGGGCTCACCGACGAGAACGCGAGGCACCCCGACTTGGCCCCCTTGGCGCAGGGAAGCGGAAGGCCGAACTGCTTGCTGAACGTCGTCAGATCCGCTGCTGCGTACGGGTTGTCGAAAGCGTCGACGACAGCAACCGTCTGGCCCTTCCCGGTGCCGGTCAGGTGCAGGTACGACCGCAGCAGCGCCGGCGAGTAGCCGCGAGGCGTGGTGCTCGTCAGTTGCGGGCTTGCTGCCGTCGGCGAGTTCTGCCTCTTGACCCATAGCGGATGCTCCGCCCACCCCGCGCCCGTGTGGCTCGCCTGGGGGACCGCCATCGCGTCGGCCCTGGGCGCCTGACCGTTCCCGCCGGGCGACAGACCGTCCGGCGCGGTCAGGATCTGTGGCGGTCCTGATGCTGGCGGCGATGCCCCGCCCGCCAGCGTGGCTGCGGTGGCGCCACCAATCCCGGCGCCCGCGGCCAGCACGACCGCGCTTACCACAACAGCGACCCGGCGACGCCGGCTGGACAGCCGTCCGCGCAGAAATCTCTTCATGCGGTTACTCCCCTTCTCTCGAAAAGAGGTCGGACTAGATCGGTTCGTATTCGTCATCGCCGGGCGCCGGGTCCGGCGCGGGGCGCGCGGTGGGATCACCGCTGGCCGGTTCGTCGAGGAGCGCGCTCGTGTCCGCGTCCGGCGAATCGTCGCGCGGCCCGCCGGCCGCGGTAGGGGTATGCGGATGTCCTTGCTGGGTCATTGCAGCAGCGTCGCCGGTTGCACCTTTGGCTAGCTATCACCCAGATAGGTGATTAATGGCATCGGCCGCGCTTTTCGGGCCGCTCACCCTCCGGCTACGGTGGCCCGGCGGCGATGACACCGGCCTCGACCACGCGGGCTACCAGCGCCGCCCGGGAGGAGACGCCGAACTTGCGCATGGCCGACTTGAGCTGAGTCGCTATCGTGTCGGGCGAGCGGACGAGCGCCGCGGCAATCTCACGGTTGGTGTTGCCACGACTGACGAGGCGGACTACCTCCAGCTCGCGCGGCGACAGATTGGCGCCGTATCCGCGCTGCCCACCGCGCCAGCCGCGTGGCGCAGGCCTGCCGTGCGTGCGCAGGCGACGGTCGGCCCGGTCGGCGTCGCCGGTGGCTCCCAGCTTGTCCAGCTCCCGAACGACAGTGCTGAGCAGGCTCAGACCCGCCTCCGATTTGCCGGCCTCGATCAGGCAAGCTGCCTGTCGCTCGCGGGCCAGCAAGGCGTCATACGGACGTGGCAGTGCCTGCCACGCTGCCGCCGCGGCGGCGAAGAGCCCGGCGGCGCGAGCGGGTCCGCCGCGCCCCTCGGCCAGGAGCGCTCGGCACAGCGCCAGGCCGGCCTTTGGCGCGGGGGCGTCCCGGTTCCGTAGGCCGCGCCCGTACGCGCCCACGAGCTCGACCGCCTCCTCGCTCCGAGCGGCGGCGAGCAGAGCCTGCACCCGGGCGGGAGCGAGTTCACCAGCCCACAGCCAAATGCCCTTGCCGACGATGGTTTCCATCGCGTCGGCAGTCACGCGCAGCGCGTCATCGGGCTGCTCGCTGTGCAGGTGAAGCCTGGCGAGGGCCGCCGACGCGTCCGGGAGATGGTCGAGGGCGCCATGCTGGCGGGCACTGTCGTACACGCGTCTCAGGTCGGCGGCGGCCCGCTCCCGGTCGCCGGCAGCCGAGTGCAGCAACCCACGCACTAGGAGTGGCCCGAGCTGTGAAACAGGCTGCATGTCCTCGCCGCCAGCGAGCGCGCCGGCACGAGCGGCCAGCCCGTCCCACGCCCCGGTGCACCACTCCAGGCGCACCTGCCCACCGAGGACCGAATGGCGAACGCGCTCGAGCTGGTATCGGTCGGCGAGCTCGAACGCCCTCGCCAGCCGCTGCCGCGCCTCGGCGTAGCGCCCCCACAGCAACGCAGACTCGCCCACATTCAGCTGACCGATCGCGACCTGTTGCCGGTCCATCCCGCCGATCTGCACCTCGTCCGGGATCTCGGCGGCCTCCGCCCAACCCGACTCGTCGCCGAGAAGAAGCAACGCGCTCACCCTGCCCACCACAAAGCGCAGCCTGTCCGCCGCAGGCAGCACTGAAATCGCTGATGTCGCGCGACGCAACCACCGCAGATGGCTCGACGCGGGCGCCGGTCCGCGCGGCCAGCCCAGCAGCGTCATCGCGGTCGCCATCTCGACCGAGTTAGGGCGCAGGTGCAAGACAGCCCGTTCCAGCTCCGCCGTGCCGACAGCGAAGTCCTCCATCATGAGCAGAAGCCGGCCGAACTGGAGCCGCACCACCGCCTCCTGAGCCAGAGTGAGATCACGACGATCGAGCACGGACCTCAAGGCGTGAGCCATCCCCTCGAAGCGTGCCCGGCCAGTGAACGCCCCGAACGGGAACTTGCTAATCAGCGCGGCCGACTGCCGCGCCGGCGGGTCGGCATGCACGATCAGGTCGTAGAAGAGCACGCCCGCGGTGGCTTCGTCGCCAGACGCGAGCGCGAGGTCACCAGCCTGCTCGCCGTAGCGGCACCACGCCGCAGTGTCTCCAGCCCCCCGGAAGTGGCGCGCAAGACGAGCCAGGGGTTTCGGCGTTACCGTCTCGAGCGCGTCGCCGGCCCGTTTGTGCAGCATCCGGCGCTCCGCTGCGGGGACCGAGTCGTAGACCGCTCGGCCCGCCAGCATGTGCCGGAACGACTTGCGCTGGCGAGCGTCCTCCTGCAGCAAGCCGGATGCCATCGCCTCGGCCACGCCGTTTCGCCAGCCGGTCCCGCGGAACCCGACGACCTGCATCAGCATCGCGTCATCGACCGGGTCGCCGACCACGGCAGCGGCGCGAAGGACAGCTTGGGCGTCGTCGCTCAGCCGCTCCAGGCGCTCCTGAACTGCGTCGCGGACGGTAGGCGGTACGACGATGTCGGGCAGGTGCCGGCGCACCCACGCGCCGTCACGGCGGATGAGGTCGCCCCGGTCGTACATCAGCCGTACCGATTCCTCGATTGCGAGCGGGACGCCCTCCGTGCGCTCGTGCAGGAACGAGGCGAAGGCGTGCGAGACGTTCCTGCCCTCCAACATCGACGCGACCAGGTTGGCGGTCTCGGCTTCGTCCAAGGGATCGAGAGCGAGTCGCAGGGATGTGACCCCCGGCCGGCGCAGCGTCGACAACCGCAGCACAGACGAGCCGGACGGCACGTCCTCGCGCCGGTAGGTGACAACGACGCTCGTCCGGGCCTTCGGCAGGGACGCCACGGACAGCAGAAATTCCAAGGTCGCCTCGTCCGCCCAGTGCACGTCCTCGACCAGCAGGACGCGCAGATCGAGGGACTCAATCAACTCCATCAACGCGCGAAACACCCGGTGCCGAGACGCGGTCGCGTCCTCGGCAGGCTCCGGCATCGGCGGGAGGTTCTCGCTCCATTCCGGGAACAGCGGTCGCAGCACCCCTTGCAGGCCGCTGAGCCTGAGCCCGCTGAGTTGATCCGAGGCCTGGCGCAATGCCTCGACGATAGGTCCGAGTGTGAACGGCTCACGCATGGGCGGACAGACAGCCGTCAGCATGTGCCCGCGCAACGCCGACAGCGATCGCAGCGACTCGAGGAGGAGCCGGCTCTTCCCGATTCCCGCCTCGCCCTCGATCAACACGAGCGCTCGTGGGCTGCTGACAGCCTCCCGCAGCAACCGGCTCTCACGCTCCCGACCGACAAAGTCTGGGATCAACAGCTTCGATAGCGACTCGTCGCCGACTCTGCTGCGTGCGGAAGTCACGTCAGCCACGCACCGGTCACCGGCGTCGGGCTGAGCCGCGGGCAGCCGATGGTCACGTCCGTCGCCATTGTTGCCTCCTATGCCCCGATCGGCCATGAATGCTTACGCACCCGTCCGGACCTGGTCAATTAACGCCATCACATGCCAGTTGCCGGTTGCACTGGCCCCAGTGCCGTCCCAGAGCTCTGTAGTACCTCGTCAGGGCTGTCCCACGATTCGCTGCTCGTGCGACGTACCGCGCGCAAGATCATGGCGCTGGTAGACGACATGGCCGTGTCGGATGGGTCGCACACGGGTCGGGCTCGCGCCTCCGCTACCCGCGCGTGCCGACCGACACGATTCGGTGCGAGTCGCGTTCGGTCGCCGCCCGCGATCTCTGGCTGGTCGTGCAGTCACTCGCCCGCGCGTACGGCCTGGACACGCAGATCGGGTACTCGGCCGCTTCCAAGAGGGGAGCCCAGCGGGGCTCAGTTGGTGCAGGCGTTCGACGTGCCATTGGTCTGCTCTCCCGCAAGATCGAAAAGGATTGCGGGAGTTGGCGCGTCAGATTCTGGCGGCTCCCGCGATGGTCGGAGCGGGAGTGCGCGGCGGGGGCAGCCGTCAGCACGGCATGGGCGCGCAGCAACGGCACGGTCGGACTTAGATCGTCGATCAGCATGTGGTCAGTCGTCATAGCCGACGGCTCGGGGTGGGCATCGCGTCCGGCCTCGGCCAGCAACCGGGCCACTAGCGCGGCATGACGGGTCGCGCGCTGCACCGCGTAGGTGAAGCTGGCGCTATTCAAGACGGCGAACGGGTTGACGATCGACTTACGGCTCCGCACTACCCGGTAGTAGGCGCGACGGTCGGTGCGCCCTGCGCCGCGATGGCCGACGACGCGCAACTCGGCACAGTCGTGCTCCTCCTCGTCGTACGAGAAGTCGTCGTCTCTCGGTAGTTCGATCATCGTGGGCCGATCGTAAGGTGCGACGACGACGAACGGCAGCCACGCAGTTACGAGTCTGCAAGATCAGGACGGGTCCGGCCGCCTTGTTGCACGTATATTGCACGCTGCGACCCGGCACTGAGAATCTCCTTATATAGCAAGAGATTCTCAGTGCTCCCGGCAGGATTCGAACATGCGCTCCCGCCTACGGAGGCCGGGAAGACGAATAGTCAGGGGCCGCTGTGTCCTACGCGGCCAACATTTCTGTCCTCCACAGTGACCGCGAGCGGTATCCGTTGACAGGCTTTCATCGCACGAACCATTGCACGACGCTCTATTTGGAATCTAAGCGATCGCGTTTTCACACCTGCTCGCGAGTCGGCCAACGCCCGCCGCGCATATTCGGCCCGGGACAGGCGGCCCACTGAATGATCGACATGACGTCGGGCCCTGAGCCGTACAGATCGCCGATCGCGTAAAGCGCACTATTGGCGCCTCGACTCCGGTGAGGACCGCGAGCCGCGAACGTGACTGTGCGTGTGCGCTGATCGGAATCGAGACGGTCCGCGCAGTCGGGCGCAGATGCCAATGCTGGGCCTGTTCGCGATCGGCGATCGGGATGTCCCACGCGTGACTACCTGCATGCACAGCGGCCGCCCGGGCTCCGGCAAGCCTGCGAGTCCCAGGGTCGGTCGTTGTCCTGGTTTCGTCACCTCGAGCCTGGGGCTACTGCCGGTGAGCTTCTCGAACCGATTTGGTCTTGTGGATCTCGGCCGAGTGCCCATCCGCGGGCAGTTGGCCTGGTAGCCCGCCTGCCGGAACCTGCTGTCGGTGCTGCGGCATCTCCCGTATGTTCAGTGTTGTCCTGTGCGGTCCGTATGCGGTTTGTGCACGGTGAGCGCGTCGCGTGGTCCGGAGGCTGTGTGGTGACTGCGGTCGCTGAGAAGCGGGTGGTGTCTCCGAGGCTGGTCGGCCGCTCCGACGAGCTCGAGCTCCTGGTGCGCGCGCTGTCCGACCCACCGGCCGTCGTCGTGGTCGAAGGCGAGGCCGGCATCGGTAAGACCCGGCTGGTCGCCGAGCTGTCGTCCCGTCCGGAGCTGGGTGGGCGGCGTGTCATCGGCGGCGGGTGTCGCCACGTGCGCGAGCCGTTCCCGCTCGGGCCGTTGATCGACGCGTTGCGCAGCGTCGGCGACGACCTCTCCAGAGCGGATCTCTCGCCGTTGACGGGTGCCTTGCGGCCATTGATCCCGGAGCTTGCGAACGCATTGCCGGCGCAGCCGGAGCCGCTGGACGAACGGCTGGCGGAGCGGCACCGGATGTTCCGGGCGCTGGTCGAGATCCTCGGTTCGCTCGGCGCGGCCGTGCTGGTGCTCGAGGACCTGCATTGGGCGGACGAGCAGACCATGGACTTCGTCGGCTACCTCCTCGGCGATCCGCCGGCCTGGCTCGCCGTGGTGCTCACGTTCCGCTCGGAAGAGGCCCAGCCTCGCGTGCGGGCACTCACCGCGCGATTGCCTGACTCGATCGACCGCGCCCATCTCGCCCTGGCACCGCTCGATGCCGAGAAGACCGGCGCCCTGGCCGCCTCGATCCTCGGCACCGACCGGGTGTCGAGTGAGTTCGCGGGCTACGTCCACGACCGCACATCAGGGCTGCCGTTCGCTGTCGAAGAGCTGCTGGCGCTGCTCCGCAGCCGCGGAACCCTCGTTCCCCGGGGCGGCGGCTGGGCGCGCCGCACATTGGACGCGCTCGACGTGCCGACCGGCATCCGCGGCTCGGTTCTCGAACGGGTGAGCCGGTTGTCCGACGACGCGCGGGCCGTCGCCGAGGCGGCCGCGGTACTGCAGACGCCGATGCGGGTATCTGTCCTGATGGGGACCTGCCCGCTGCCGGCCGCGGCGGCCCGAGGTGGCTTGACGGCCGCGCTCGCGTCCGGAGTGCTGACCGAGCACAGCGAGGCCGTCGGGTTCCGCCATCTGCTCGCTGCCCAGGCGGTCTACGACGACATCGCCATCCCGCGCCGACTCGACCTGCACGCGCGCGCCGCGGCGGTGCTCGAAAGGCTGGATCCGGTCCCGGTCGGCCAACTCGCCCACCATCTTCGGCGCGCCGACCGGATGGCCGAATGGGTCGAGGTCGGCGAGCAGGCGGCCGACCAGGCGGTTGCCCTCGGCGACGACGACGAGGCCGCGCGCGTGCTCGAGGACGTCCTGCGTCACGGGCCCCTCGACGCCGAACGGCGCGGCCGCCTTGCGGTGAAGCTCGCACGGGTCGCGTTGGAAGCCAGCCGTGGCGGCGATCTGCTCGACCTGTTGACCGGCCTGCTTGCCGACGAAGGCAGCTTCCCCCGATCGGTGCGCGGCGAACTGCGCTTTCGCGTCGCGCTACTCGTCGCCCGCACGGGCGGCGACGTGGTCGAACTCCATCAGCTGTTCGCCGAAGCGGTGGACGAGCTGACCGACCGACCAGACCTCCAGGCCTGGGCGATGGTGTGCCTCGGCCTGCCGACCACGCCCGGCATGCCGCTCGCCGACAACGTCGCCTGGCTGCATCGCTCGTTGGAAATCGTTCCGGCGATTCAGGACCCGGCCGTTGAGGTCTTCCTCCTCGGCAAAGTTGCGATGGTGCTCGTCGCGCTCGGTGACGCCGAATGGCGGCGCATCGTTGATCGCATCGTGGTGCGCAGCGGTGGGGCGCCACGCCAGCCCCGCGAGGTGAGCGCGTACTGTTCGAGCGCTCTCGAGGCGTGCTACGCGGGGCATCACGCCGTATCCGCGCAACTGCTCGACGCCGCGGAGAAGGGCGCCGGGAGCGGGGAGAGCAGACGTGCGCAACTGAACGTCCGGTCGATCCGGACACTGCTCGACTACTGCACCGGTAGCTGGGAGAACCTCGACCACGAGGCTCACGATCTCCTGGACGAACTCGACGAGATGCCCCGGCACCGCACGTACGTGCAAGTCGTCGCCGGCTGTATTGCGCAGGCCCAGGGCCGGCTCGACGAAGCCGAGCAGTTGCTCGTCGAGGCGGTAGACCGGGTCGAGGCGCTCGGCGAGTCCGACCTGGCGCCGATGTCGGTCGCCGCCCTGGTCAGGGTGCTCACCGCACGCGGGGAACACGACGCGGCGCTGGCCAGAGTGAACGCCTTCGCCGCCACGGTGCAGGCCCAGGGGATATGGGCCGTCACCACGCGCGTCCTGCCCGAGTTCACCCAAACACTGGTGTCGGCCGGCCGGACAGGCGACGCCGCGGCGCTCCTAGACCGGTTCGCCGACGAACTCGGCCGCCTCGACGCCCCTCTCGCGCCGGCCGCGGTCAGTCACGCGCGGGGATTGCTGGATGCTGCCGCGCAGCGATGGGACGAGGCAGCGCGAGAGTTGCTGATCGCAGCCGACCGGTACGAGCCGTTGTCGTGCCCGTACGAAGCGGCCCGCGTTCGCGAACAGGCCGCCGTCTGCCTGGCCGCGGTTGGCGACACCCGGGCGAAGGACCTGCTGCAGTCGGCGACGACCACCTACCAACGTCTCGGCGCGACGTGGGACTGGGGCCGGGCAGCGCGACGCGCCCGTGAGTTCGGCATCGAGGTGCGGCGGCCGCGGCGGGGCGGCCGGACGAGTTACGGCAACGAGCTCTCCCCGCGCGAGCTGCAGGTCGCCGAGCTCGCCGCCTTGGGGCACACCAACAAGGAGATCGCGCAGCGCCTGTTCCTCGCACCGCGGACGGTAGATACGCACCTGGGCGCGATACGGCGCAAGCTCGGCGTCCACTCACGGGCCGCCATTACCCGTCGCCTCAACGAGGACGCGGCGCGCAGCGGCCTCGACAAAACTAAGCAATTCACTTGATTGCTGCGCGGTCGGTCGGCACAGCAGGCTGACCGAGTGCAGGACGAGCGAGCGGATCGGCCGGACCCGGCTGCTTCGAATCTCGCGACCGATCCGGTCGACGAGTCCGACGCCGCGCATTTCACGAACCCGGTGACCGAACAGCCGCCTCCGCCCGAGGGACCGACCCCTGGTGGCGAGGACCAGGACGGCTGGGTGCCCGCGTGAGCCGCCGTGCCACGCCCGAGAGGCGAGTGCCGATGATCAAAGGAGAGTCAGGGTCGTGACGAAACTACGGTGGACCACCCGGACGGCGACGAGGCAGCGCGCGCTCGTCGCGCTGGTCGTTGGCGCGGTGGTTTTTGCCTTATCCGTCGGTGCCAGCCCCGCGGCAGCCTCACCCGCGCCGCCGGGCGGCTCGACAAAGGCTCCGTCGACCGCAGCCGCCGGCAAGTCCGCACCGGCCGGCAAGTCCGCGCCGAACGGCAGCCAGCCGAGCTACAAGCCCGCCTCGTGCAACGCCGCGCAGAAGGACGTGGGCGGCAAGGCCTTCGCCCAGTGTTTCGCGATGATCCGCACGGCGCTGGCGGGCACGGTGACCGCTGATGCCGCCGGGCCGCCGCCGACGGCACTGGGCCCGGCGCAGATTCAGGACGCCTACCGCCTGCCGGCGACCGGCGAGGGCCAGACCGTCGGGATCGTCGACGCGTTCGGTGACTCGACCGCCGAGGCGGACCTGGCCGTGTTCCGGGCGCAGTTCGGGTTGCCGGCGTGCACCACCGACAACGGCTGCTTCCGGAAGGCGGACCAGCACGGCGGCACGAACTACCCGCCCGACGATCCGGGTTGGGCGCTGGAGACCTCGCTCGACATCGACGCCGTCTCCGCGGCGTGCCCCGCCTGCCACATCGTGCTCGTGGAGGGCGATGACAACGCCCTGGAGAACCTGGCCATCGGCGTGGACACCGCCGTGTCCCTGGGCGCGAAGTTCGTGTCCAACTCCTACGGCATAGCGGGCGAGACGCCCGACGAGACGCAGCTTGACCAGCACTACGACCACCCCGGCGTGGCGGTGACCGCCTCGACGGGCGACATCGGCAACGTGACGAGCTGGCCGGGGACGAGCCCGACCGTCGTCGGCGTGGGAGGCACGACACTGACTCCGGACAGCTCGCCCCGCGGCTGGCACGAGGCGGCGTGGGCCAACGGCGGGTCGGGCTGCTCGCCGTTCGAGCCGCATCCGGACTACCAGAACGGCATCGCCACGAACTGCCCGAACAACAGGGCGAACGCCGACATCTCGGCCGACGCCGACCCGAACACGGGGTTGGCCGTCTTCGACTCCATCCCGTTCCAGGGCGAGTCCGGCTGGTTCCAGGTGGGCGGGACGAGCCTGTCCTCGCCGCTGGTGGCCGCGATGTACGCCCTGGCCGGCACGCCGATTTCCGGGACCGACCCGGTGACCTACCCGTACCAGGCTCCGGCCGCCGGCCTGAACGACGTCACCTCGGGTATCAACGGTGGGTGCGGCAATGTGCTGTGCCAGGCCGGCCCCGGCTGGGACGGCCCGACCGGCGTCGGCACCCCGAACGGCGTGTCTGCCCTGACGACCGGCCCGCACGGCAATATCACCGGCACCGTCACCGACGCGGCCACCGGCGCGGGCCTCGCCGATGCCACGCTGAGCACCGCTGAAGGCTTCACGACCACCACCGATTCCAGCGGCCACTACCTGATCACGATTCCGGTCGGCACGTACTCCGCCACCTACTCACGGTTCGGGTACGCGTCGGACACCGAGACCAACGTCGAGGTCACCGATGGCGGCACGACCACGCAGAACGTGGCGCTGCACTCCTCGTCCGCGGTGACGGTCAGCGGGACCGTCACCGACGGCTCGGGTCACGGGTGGCCGCTCTACACCCGGATCGCCGTCGCGGGCGATCCGGACGGGCCGTTCTTCACCGACCCGATCACCGGCAAGTACAGCATCCAGTTGCCGGCCGACGCCGGCTACGACGTGACGTTCACCGCGGAGCTGCCCGGCTATGTGACGACCGAGCAGAGCGTCGCCGTGGGCAGCGGCAGCACCACCCACGACGTCGCCGTACCGGTGGCACCGGACTGCGCGGCACCCGGCTACTCGACCCGTTCGCCGTGCGTCAAGGTGGCGGGTGGCCTGGTCGAGGGCAACGTCGCCGACCTGGACACGGGCGCTGCGATCAACAACGCGACGGTGACGAGCGTTGATCGACCGGCCGAGAAGGGAACCTCCGCGGCCACCCCGGACGACCCCGCCAACCCGGACGGCTTCTACTGGCTGTTCTCCTCGCTGACCGGATCGCATCCGTTCAGCGCCGGCCACTCCCAGCACGAGTCGAAGACGCAGCCGGTCGCGGTCACCGCGGACGAGACGACCCGCGCCGACTTCCACTTGGCCGCCGGGAAGCTCACGGTGAACGCGACCTCGATCACGAAGTCGCAGGCGCTCGGCGCGAGCACGACCACCACGCTGCACTTCGCGAACACGGGCTCGGGCGCGGCGCAGGTGAAGCTGGCCGAGCGCCGGGGCTCGTTCGAGATCCTGCGGGCGGACGGCACCCGGCTCGACCAGAACAAGGTCCAGTCGAGTCCGGGCGCCCAGGTCCGGCGGCTCGACGTCCCGGTGTCGGACCGGTTGCTGGTCCCGGCCGGGGCGAAGGTCGGCGCGGCGCGGCCGAGCGCGGCGCTGGACGCGCCCCCGTGGCAGGGCATCGCCGACTACCCGAACGCGGTCATGGACAACATCGCCGACACCTGGGCCGGCAAGGTCTACTCCGTCGCGGGGATCGCCGCGGCCCCCGCCACCGGGATCCAGTTGCTCGACGAGCTCGCCCGCTTCGACCCGGCGACCGGCCAGTGGACGCAGCTGGCCCCGATCCCGACCCCGCGGGAGCGGCCCGGCGGGGCGATCATCGACGGCAAGTTCTACGTCGTCGGCGGCGCGGACGACGAGGGTTTCCCCATCCGCACCTTGGAGATCTACGACATCGCGACGAACTCCTGGTCGACCGGGGCGCCGGTCCCGACCGCCTGGGGCGCCTCGGCCAGCGTCGTGGCGGGCGGCAAGCTGTACCTGGTCGGCGGCTGCGACGTGGACCATTGCGGCACCGAGCAGGTATGGGTCTACGACCCCGGTTCGAACGCCTGGTCGCGCGCGAAGGACTATCCGGAACTGGCCAGCTGGACGCAGTGCGGAGACATCGCCGGGCGCATCTACTGTGCCGGCACCAGCAGCGAAGAAGATCCGCACGCCTTCGTCTATGACCCGGCCAGTGACACCTGGACCTCGATCGCGTCGCCGCCGAAGCAGGTGTGGGCCGCGGGCTACGTGGCGGCCGACGGTGAGCTGCTTATCTCCGGCGGCGTGGTCGACGGGGAGATCTCCAACGAGGGCTTCGCCTACGACCCGCAGTCCAACTCCTGGAGCGACCTGCCCGCCTCGAACAACACCGTCTACCGCGGGGCGGCCGCGTGCGGCCTCTACCGGATCGGCGGTGCCGTCGGCGGCTTCAACGAGATTGCGAGCGCGGAGCTGCTGCCCGGCTTCGACGACTGCGCCGAGCAGACCGACGTTCCGTGGCTCGATCAGACACCGACCGGGTTCACCCTCGCTCCGGGGGCGAGCCAGGACGTGGTCGTCACCTTGAACGCGGCCGACGTCACCCAGCCCGGTACGTACTCGGCAGCGATCGCCGTCACCAGCAACACGCCCACCCGGATCGGGCCGATCGGGGTGACCATCAACGTGACGCCGCCGAAGGACTGGGGCAAGATCGCCGGCACCGTGAGCGGGACCGACTGCCAGCACAACGCCCTGCGGCCGCAGGGCGTGACGGTCCAGGCCGACGGCACCTCGTTCTCGACCACGATGAGCACGCCGGCGCAGGACACGTACGCCTTCTGGGCGTCGAAGAACGTCAGTCCGCTCACGATCACCGCGAGCAGCCCCGGCTGGATCCCGAAGACCGCGACGAAGGTGAAGATCACCCAGGGCAAGACGACCACGGTGAACTTCAACCTGCTGGTCGACTGTAGGACGCAGCGGCTTTCGGTGGCCAGCGATGGGACGGAGGGGGCGGGCGACGCCCATAATCCCTCCACCAGCAGCGATGGGCGCTACGTCGCGTTCGACAGCTCGGCCTTCAACCTGGTCCGAGGCGATGCCAACGACACTCGCGATGTCTTCGTCAGCGACCGGGTCGCCGGGACGACCGAGCGGGTGTCGGTGGCCGGCGACGGAACCGAGGGGAACGACTTCTCCGAGTCGCCCTCCATCAGCGCCGACGGCCGCTACGTCGCCTTCGCGAGCTTCGCCTCGAACCTCGTTCCCGGCGACACCAACGGAGTCGAGGACGTCTTCGTCCACGACCGGGTCACCGGCACCAACGAGCGGGTGTCGGTGGCCGGCGACGGCACGCCGGAGGACGGGAACTCCCTACAGCCGTCCATCAGCCCCGACGGCCGCTACGTCGCGTTCGAGAGCTTGGCCTCGAACCTCGTCCCCGGCGACTCCAACGCAAGCAAGGACGTCTTCGTCCGCGACCGGGTCACCGGGACCACTGAGCGGGTATCGGTGGCCAGCGACGGGACCCAGGCGAACCAGTTCGCCGATTCGGCGGCCATCAGCGCCGACGGCCGCTACGTCACCTATGACAGCGACGCCTCGAACCTCGTCCCCGGCGACACCAACGGGGTCGTCGACGTCTTCGTCCGCGACCGGGCCACCGGGACCACGAAGCGGGTGTCGACGGCCAATGACGGAACCCAGGGGAACCAGACCTCCGGAGAGCCTGCCGTCAGCGCCGACGGCCGCTACGTCGCCTACGAGAGCCTGGCCTCGAATCTCGTCCCCGGCGACACCACCGGGACCTGGGATGTCCTGGTCCGCGACCGGGTCGCCGGCACCACCGAGCGGGTGTCGGTGGCCGCCGACGGGACGGGGGGGAGCCCCGGGTTCTCCGAGCAGCCATCCATCAGTGCCGATGGCCGCTACGTCGCGTTCATGAGCCTTGCGGCGAACCTCGTGCCCGACGACACCAACGGGACCGTGGACGTCATCGTCCACGACCGGGACACCGAGACCAACGAGCGGGTGTCGGTGGCCAGCGATGGGACGGAGGCAGATTTCGGCTCGCAGCAGCCGTCCATCAGCGCCGACGCCCACTACGTCGCGTTCGAGAGCGAAGCCTCGAACCTCGTCCCGGTCCCCGGCGACACCAATTTCGACGCAGACGTGTTTGTCCGCGACCGAACGCCCTGAGCCCGCTCGCGGTCCTCGCCGCAAAGACCGGCTGGATCCTGCCGACGGCGAGAAAGCTGAGGACCAACCAGGGCAAGACAGCCATGGTGAACGCCAACCGCGCGCGGTTCGCTGTTGAGCGTCAGTCTCTGAAGCTATGGGACGGTTCGCCTCGCTCTGCGGGGCGGGCCGTCCGGATTCGTTGAATGCGAAGTCGCTCTGTGCCCAGATGGCCGGTGCGCCCGGGGCCGAATCCGCTCAGCACGCAACGGCTCGCCTTGTTCGCGCTGGACAAATCGGCCGTTGCTCCGTGTGGTTCGTCCGACGGCGACCGTAATCGATCTGCTGGTAATGGTTGCCGGGCGAATGTGTTCAAGGACGATTTGTTGGGCGCGGGCAGTTCGTAGCACCGGTAATCGAGTGCTTCCTTGTCGTTGTCAGTGGTGGTGATGGTGCTGGGCGCCGCCAAGGTGCATGGTCGGTTCCTGGCCGGGCTCGACGACGACGAACTGGCCCATCATGCCCGCGTCCTCGTGGAAGAGGAGGTGGCAGTGGTACATGTACGGCATTGCGGGGTCGGCGTAGTCGCCGAAGCGCATGATCAGCCGGAGCTCGACGTGCGGCGGCAGGTAGACGGTGTCCTTCCACCCCGCGAGCTGTGGCGGTGGTGGTGCGCCGTCGACGGACAGCACCTGGTACTGCACGCCATGGACGTGGAAGTTATGCGGCAACGGGTGCAGGTTGACGACGTCCCAGATCTCGGTGCTGTTCGCGGTGACGACCTCGTCGATCCGGTCGATGTCCATCTTCTTGCCGTTGATGCGGCGCTCGGCGAGGTGGAAGCTGCGCACCGCGGTGGCAGCGCCCGGATCCAGACGGGGCAGGTCGGCCAACACGGCCGGGATCGCCCGTGCCGGTCGTAGCGACCGGCCGGCGCGCAACTCCATGACGTCGAACGAGTCGGCGCCTCCGACCTCGGTGGTCATGTCACGCGGGGTGCCCAGCTCCGGTGGGTACGAGCGCAGCACGACGTGCTCGCCGGGGCGCATCTGCACGACGATCTCGGCACGCTCAGCCGGCGACAGCTGGATCCGGTCGGTCTGGTACGGCTGAGCGAGCAGCCCACCGTCCGTGCCGATCAGGGTGAACGGGCGGTTGTCCGCGAAGCCGAAGCTGTAGATCCGCGCAGTGGACGCGTTGAGGACGCGCAGCCGCGTGAGCTGCGAGCGCACCACGAAGTGCGGCGTGACCGCGCCGTTGACGAGCACGATGTCGCCGAGCAGCCCGGTGGGACGGTGGTCGGACTCGTCGAATGCGCCCTCGGCATCGAACCGCTTGTCCTGGACGATCAGCGGGATGTCGTCGACGCCGTAGGCGCGAGGCAGGTCCGGAACGGTCTGGCGCTCGTCGTCGAGGATGAACATGCCGGCCAGCCCGCGGTAGACGTGCTTCTCGGTGCGGCCGTGCGGGTGCGGGTGGTACCACAGCGTGCTCGCGGGCTGGTCGATGGTCCAGGTCGGCGACCAGCTGGAACCCGGCTCGATCGGCTGGTGCGGTCCGCCGTCGTCGGCGGCGGGCAGATGCATGCCGTGCCAGTGCACGCTCGTCGTCTCGGGCAGCCCGTTGTGGACGTTGACGGTGACCCGCTCACCGCGCGACGCGCGCAGCGTCGGCCCGAGGTAGGCGCCGTTGTATCCCCAGGTGTCGGTGACCCGGCCGGACAGGAACGTCCGGCGTCCGACCTGGGCGGTCAGGTCGACCACCCGCCCGCCGGCACCGTCGAGTTGCGAGGGAGCCAGCGGCGGGATCGGCAACCGCCCGGTGAAGGTGGCCTTGCCGACGGTGTTCACCCGGCGCGCACCGGTGCACGCACCCAGCGGCATGGCAACCGCGCCGATTGCGATCGCACCGAGGAACTGGCGGCGACTCAGCGGCATCGATCTCACCCCCTGCGCCGGCGGTCGACGAGCGGCGCACCGATCGCGCATGCTGTGGCGAGGTAGAGCGGGAGGCCTTTCGCGGCGGCCACGTCGTGGAACTGCACGACGAGCAGGTCCGACACCACGATGCCGATGAGGAAACCCACGAGCAGGCCGACGAGCGCGAGACCGGCTGTTCTCATCGGGTGGCCTCCGGTTCGAGCGCCAGCCGCCGCAGTCGCCGCGCGATCGGTGCGGGTAGCCACCAGGCTCGGGACCCGAGCAGGTGCATGACCGCCGGCAGGATCAGGCAGCGGATCACCAGGGCGTCCGCGAAGACCGCGACGGCTAGCCCAAGCCCGAACTGCTGCAGCATCCGGCCCTCGTCGAGCAGGAACGACGCGAAGACGACCACCATGATCGCGGCTGCGGCGCTGACCACGCGGCCGGTCGTGGCGAGCCCTTCGCGGACGGCGCGGTGCGCGTCGCCGTGACGTTCCCATTCCTCGTGCATGCGGCCGAGCAGGAACACCTCGTAGTCCATGGACAGCCCGAACGCGATCGCAAAGATCATCACCGGTACGTACGCCTCGATCGGACCGGGTGCGGCGCCGAGCACGCCGTGCTGGAAGACCAGCGTGATCACACCGAGCGCGACTCCGACGCTGAGCACATTCAGCGCCGCAGCCTTGACTGGGATCAGCACGGAACGGAACACGATGAGGAGCAGCGCCGCGGACAGGCCGACGACGATCGCGATGAACAGCGGCAGCCGCGCCGCGACGGCATCGGCGAAATCGACCGCTGCCGCGGTGGTGCCGCCGACCAGGACGGTGCTGCCCATCGCGCGGGCCAGCCGCGGCAGCACCTGCTCGCGCAGCCTGCTGACCAACTGCTGCGTGGCGGCGTCCTGCGGCTTGGCGGCCGGGAACGCGACAACCATCGCCGTGCGTCCGTCCGGCGTGATCGTCGCTGGCGTGGTGGCGGCGACACCGGGCGTGGCCGCCAGGGTGCGCCGCAGCGCATTGCCGTCGGGGGAGCCGCCGGTCGCCACCACGATCAGCGGACCGTTGAAGCCTGGCCCGAAGCCTTCGGCGAGCAGGTCGTAGGCCTGCCGGCTGGTGCGCGACTGCGGACCGTTGCCGGCATCCGCGAAGCCCAGCCGCATGCCCAGCACCGGCAGGCACAGCGCGACCAGTACCGCGGCCGCGACCAGCGTCGCCGCCCAGGGTCGGCGCTGCACGGCATCCGACCACCGTCGCCAACGCGCCCCGTCCGGCCGGCGCGACCGGCGGGTGCGGCGGCGCACCGCGGCCTCGATCCGCTGACCCATGATGGCGAGCAGCGCCGGCAGCAGGGTAAGCGATGCGGCCATCGTGACCAGTACCGTCAGCGCGACCGCCACAGCGACGCCCTGCAGCGACCCCAGGCCGAGCGCGATCAACCCTGTCAGCGCGATGATCACCATCGAGCCGGCGATGAAGACCGTGCGTCCGGCACTGTCCATCGCCCGCCGGGCCGCCGCCTCCCGGGACGCGCCGGCGAGCAACTCGCTGCGGTAGCGGGAGAACAGCAGCATCGCGTAGTCGATGCCGACCCCGAGTCCGACCAGGACCATCAGCGGCGCGGTGTAATCGGCCACCGTCGCCAGGTGCGAGGCCAGCACCACCAGGCCGATCGCCGACCCCACTGCCACGACCGCGATCAGCAGCGGCAAGCTGGCGGCGAGCAGCGACCCGAACAGCAGCGCCAGCACGACGAGCGCCGCGACCATGCCGACGCCCTCGGCCGAGCCGCCACCGCCGTCTTCGGCCGCGACCACGGCCTCACCGCCGAGTTCCACCCGCAGCCCGCCACCTGCCGCGGACCGAGCGGTGGCGACGAGCCGGCGTACCGCGCGGTGCGGCACATCCTGGGCCTGGCCGTCCAGCGCCACGGTGGCGTAGCCGACGGTCCCGTCGCGGGAGATCGCCGACCGGTCGCGATACGGGTCACGTACCGCGACAACGTGCGGCAGCGTGCGTAACCGATCCAGCAGCGCCTCGACGCGCCGGTGCGTGCCGTCCGAAGCGAAGCCGGCCCGGGCCTCGAACACGACCTGGACGGTCGCACCGGCCCGGGCCGGTGCCTGCCGCTCGAGTACGTCCTGGGCCTGCTGTGCCTGCGTGCCCGGCAGCGAGTAGTCGTTGCGCCAGTGACTGCCCGCCAGTTGCTCGCAGCCGGTCACCACCGCCAGCAGCAACAGCCAGCCGGCCGCGGCCCGCCAGCGGTGCCGGTACGCCCACGTCGCTAGCCGGGCGAACCGGCCGGCATCGGCGGGATGCGTTTCCACCATTGCGCCACACCTCCAGGGCGTCCGAGGATCGGCAGCGACGCTAGGAACGCGCACCGCCCCGCCGAAACACGCCGCGGAGGGATCCCCGTCTACCCCCGTCGGGGGACCGGACGTCACCCCGCAGGGCGATGGGCGCTAGGGAGCCGCGAACCTATCCTCGTGGCGTGACGCGCCGCCGTGCCCTGATCGTCGCCGGCCTGGCGACCCTGGTCCCCGGCCTGACACTCGGCGTGCTCGCTGCAGGCGGGCTCGGCACGCCCGACCCCGACACCCGCACCACCGTCAGAGTCCGGTGGCCGCGTTCGCTGTCCATCGCGGTGATATCCGCGCCGAGCGCCTCGCTGATGCGCAGCCCGTTCAACGCGAGCAGCGAGATCAGCGCATGCTCCTGCGCCGTGCTGAGTCCGGCCGCGACCAGTAGCGCGCCGAGCTCGGTGCGGTCGAGCGCGGTAGCGTGCGATTCATAGTCCGGCCAGCTTCCCGCGAGAAGATCAAATGGCGAACCGGATTCGAAGGCCGCATCAACCACATCAAACGCAGCTACGGCTGGAACCGCACCCACCTCACCGGCATCACCGGCGCCCGAACCTGGTGCGGACACGGCGTCCTCGCCCACAACCTGGTCAAGATCGGGACCCTCGCTGCATACAACAGCCGAGCACCCGCGAGCCCAGATCCGCCTGGCCACCAAGACAACCGCACAGGCAGGCCCGCAACCGGCGCTAAGACCCCGGGGTCTTCAGGTCGAAGCAACTATGGCCTTTCGTCCACGACGGCAGTGACACGGTCGCTCGATCCGGCGCGCGGAGTCGTGGTGCCGGTGTGCTGTATGCGCCGCCACGGCGAAGACGACTCGGCGCGATCCGACTGTAACGCTTGGCGATATATCGCCGTACGTAGTAGGTTCGGTCGCATGAACTCGGAGCTTGGCGGTCTCGGACGCTTCGCTGGTCCGGCCACGCTGATCCTGTCCAGTCTGGCCCAAGGCCCGAAGCACGGCTACGCCATCACAAAGGACGTCGAGGCATTCGCCGGCGTGAGGCTCCAGCCGGGCACGCTTTACGGCGCCCTCAGCCGCTTGGAGCACGACGGCTTGATCGAGGCGCTGGAAGGCGAGGGGCGGCGCCGCCCGTACGACATCACGCCCCGCGGTGCGCGCGCGTTGGAGGCGCAGCTGACGGCGCAGCGGCGGGTGAGCGATGTTGGCCTTCGACGATTGTCGACGGGGCTGGCGACTTCATGAAATGGGTCAGGGCGACGCCCCGATTTCTGGCGCAGGTGGCCGAGCGCCACCTAGTGCTGTTCGTAGCGGCCTCGATCGTGTTTTGGACGCTGCTGTCGCCGCTGGCGCTCGTGTGGCTGGCGTTGTGGCTGATCGATCGCTACCGGGCATTGGACAAGAGTCCGGCGGCCAGGCGGGACCGCCGCGTGACGCGGCTGCTGCGCTGGTATCCGGCCGCCTGGCGCACCCGCTACGGCTACGAGATGGCTGCGTTGCTGCACGACACGATCGCCGAGGGCGGCGGCGGCCCGCAGTTCAGCTTGAATGTCGCGAAGGAGGGCCTGGCCGTGCGGCTGACGGCGCCCGCGCGTCGGGATGCGCTCGCGGGGGCCTGCCTGGGGCTGTGCTGGCTCCCGCTCTTCCCGCAGGGACTCGTGCCGGCGGTCATGAAGCTCACCGAGACGCCCACCCGCTCCTGGTTTCTGGCCCTCTACCTGCCTGGCCCCTACCAGTGGCCGGTGATCGCCGCGATGCTCGCGCTCGGGCTGGCGATGCTCCGCGCCGGCATGAGGCTCGCCAGCGTGCACGTCATCCCAACGCGAGGCTGACCTCACGCCGGCGGCCATCGCCGTGCCGCAGCCGCGTACCTGTATCGGTGCGAGGCAGAAGCCGCGTGCCGTAAGGGGAACCGGAACCCGAGCGGGCGCGCGGGCGCACAGCTGAGATCGCAATCCCTTACCTGCCAGGCGGTGCCCGTTTACCCGGCGGCGAAAATGCCCGGTGAGGACGCGTCTTGTGGGAGCGACCAACAACGCAAGCCAGACTGCACTACACAGCACCGACGTGAATCCGCCGTCGGCACTTCACGCAACGACATGGCTCTCGGCACAGACCGCGACTATTAGAGGTCATCCGCGCCAACACATGCTCATACACAAGATGATCTTCCGATCATCGGCATAGAGTGCGTTTCGCGGCTCCATACGGATCCATCTGTTCGTTGGTAGGGAAGCTCGGTCCGAGCACAGAACGACGGCTCGCGCGCCTTCGCGGCCGCGAAGGCGTGTGTCAGCTTGTGTGGCTGTCACCCCGATGCGCGAAGGATCAGCGGGGTGAGGTCATCCGGGAGCGATGAAGGCTCGGGGTTGCGTGAGGGCAGGCGAGTGATGAGTTAGACGAGCAGGCCGTCGACAACGACCTCGAGCATCGGCCCGACGGATGCGGCGGGCAGGTTGCCCTGGTCAACGACACTGGCGATCCCGCCGACGAGTCGGGCGAACTGGAGTGAGTCGACGCCGGGCCGAAGATCGTCTCCGAGCTGCTCGATGATCTGGGTGTTGGCAGCGCGGAGGGTCTGACACTTGGCCCGCATCGGCGAGGTGTTGTCCTCCATTGCCAGCGTGATCTTGGCCGGTCCGCCCTTGTGTACCGAGATCAGCTCGACGTATTGCGCGAACCAGCGCAGCAGGAGTTCGCGCGACGTGCCGCCCTCGGCGAGAACCTTGCCGACGGCGTCGTTGACCCGCTCGACCCAGGCCTGCATCACCGCGTCGACCAGAGATTCGCGGGTGGGGAAATGGCGGTACAGGGTTCCCGCCCCGACACCGGCGGCTTTGGCGATGTCGTCCATCGGGGCCTCGTAGCCGCGCGTGCGGAACGCCACCCGGGCAGCCTCGATGATCTTGTCGCGATTGCGCGCCGCGTCCGCCCGCACCGTCGGCCTCCTGAATTCATGAACGCACTTGCTAAGCGGAGACTGTCTCCGTATCGTTGATGGTGGAAACGGAGAACCTCTCCACATCAGTCTACGTCGGCCTTCGGTCAAAAGCACCCAGGCCAGAACGGACTTCAACCGGATGTCTGCAATGCTGCAAACCCGACCCGCTCCAACGGGGTCCGCACGCCGCAACCCGGCGATCGGTATGTGGGTCGTGCTCGTCGGTCAACTCATGCTCGTGCTCGACGCGACGATCGTGAACGTTGCGCTGCCGCACATCGCCACGGACCTGAATTTCGGCTCCGCCTCGCTGTCGTGGGTCCTCAATGCCTACAGCCTGGCGTTCGGTGGCCTCTTGCTGCTCGGCGGCCGCCTGGGTGACGTGCTCGGCCGGCGGCGGGTGTTCATGACCGGCCTGGGCCTGTTCACACTCGCCTCCTTCGCCGGCGGGTTCGCCCAGGCGCCGTGGGAACTGGTCACCTCGCGGGCGCTGCAGGGCGTCGGTGCCGCGCTGTCGGCGCCGTCCGTGCTGGCCCTGATCGCCACCAACGCGCCGAACGAGGCCGCGCGCAACCGTGCCCTGGCAGCATTCGCCGTCATCTCCTCGGGAGGAGCGGCGCTCGGCTTGATGCTCGGCGGCACGCTCACCGATCTGGTGTCCTGGCGGTGGACGATGTTCGTCAACGTGCCGATCGGCCTGGCCGTCCTGTTCCTCGTCCCCGGGCTGGTCAACGAGACGGCGCGGCGCCACGGTCGATTCGATTTCGTCGGCGCAGGCTCCGCCACCGCCGCTGCGGTATCCATCGTGTGGACCGTCATCAACGCACCCGAACACGGCTGGGGCAGCGTGCGCACCATCGCCGGCTTCGTCCTCGGAGCCGCCCTGCTGGTGGTGCTGGCCGTCACCGAGCGTCGACACCCACACCCGCTACTGCGGCCGGCGCTGCTGCGCAGCCGGCAGCGGATCGCGGGGCTGGTCGCGATGGCCGCCCTCTACGGCGGCATGCTCGCGACCTTCTTCCTCACCGTGCAACTGCTGGCCCACCAGTTCGGCTACAGCCCACTTCGATCCGGCGTGGCATTCCTGCCCGTGCCACTGGGCGTGTTCACCATGTCGCGCCTGGCCCCCCGCCTGGTCGCCCGGATCGGTCCGGCCCCGCTGATCGCCGCCGGTACCGCGAGCGTGTTCATCGCGATGGGCCTGCTACTCGGCGTAGACGCCTCCACCAGCTACGCCGCCGGCGTCCTCCCGTCACTGCTGCTGATGGGCCTGGGGGTGGGTGCGAGCTTCATGCCGATAACGGTCCTCGCCCTCAGCGGCGTCGAACCCGAGCACACCGGATCGGCATCCGGCCTGCTGCAGACCATGCAGCAGCTCGGCGGAGCGGTCGGGCTCGCGGTGGTCGCCTCCGTCTTCGCCGGACGCAGCGCTCACGGCTTCGACCCAGCGCTACGGGCCGGGTACGGCGCGGCGACAGTGCTGGCCGCTCTCGCACTGGCCAGCGGGCTCACCCTGCTTGCACGCCGAAGCTTCGCCACCGCGACCTAGCGCGGCAGATCCACCAGCAAATCCATAGACAGAACGACGTCGTCCGCAGGAGCCGACCATGACGCTAGCCCTCCGCCCGGCCCGTCGGTACCTCCTGTCGAACACGCGCGACGCAACACCGCAGAAAGACATCACCGGGCGGGTCAGAGCCCTCACGCGTCTGCTCAGCGTGGTGGTGGCCGGGCTGCTGGTCTGGATCGTCATCCTGGGTGTCAGCCTGCCGACGGCTGACACCACCAGGCAGTGGAGGCTGCTTTGGATCGGCTTCGACACCGCGGAGGTCGCAGCCCTCGGCGTCACGCTATGGGCCGTGTACCGGTCGCGCCAACTTGCGATTCCTGCCGCACTGATAACTGGGACGCTGTTTGCCTGCGACGCCTGGTTCGACGTCGTGCTGTCTTGGGGCACACACGGGTGGTGGTTCAGTCTCGCCACTGCCGTCCTTGTCGAACTGCCACTCGCAGCCTTGCTCTGGAGCAGCGCCCGCTCGATGGCCCACGCGGTGATCGCTCACCAGACCCCACAGACTCTGCAATCCACCAGCGGACAACACCTCCACCAGCTCGAACTCATCCCGCACGAGCACCCAACCGAGGACCGAAGCGCCGCTCCGGCGGTTCATGATGTCCAGCCCGCAGACCGGTGACACTCATCGAGCCAATCGCGGCCAACCGAGCCCACGCATGGGGTCCCGAACGATTCATCTGAGCCAGACGCAGTCGAGCGTCAGCGGACACAGAACGGTTCCAGAGTGCCAGGTAACAGGCACGGGGCCGGGATGGGCCACCATCCCCGCTCTCGACGGCGGTCGCGTCCTGCGTCAATCGTCGATGCTCCATGACCGCGGGCGCACCTCTAGCCACCACGCACACCAAAAGGATTCGAGCCACGATCCTGCGTGCAACGAAATCCGCGCCACTAATCGGGCAAATCAACCGGGATGCCGGTAGGCAGCTTGCCAAGTTCCCGAATTTCTGGGCGCCCCCGGCAGGATTCGAACCTGCGCCACCGCCTCCGGAGGACGGACAGAAGCCCATTCAGGGCCATCAGTGTCATCGATGCCCGCATTTGCGGTACCAGGGATCCCTCAATCCCGGGCAGTCGCCAGCGTTTGATCCCACGAGCGGCACCACGCGTCGAACGGAGCCGTTGTCTCGACCCGGCTGGATCCAGCGCTCATGTCGCGTCGCCACGTGTGTCTGCGATGTCCTAAAGGATTGTGGTCATCAGCCGATCAATAGACGTAGCCGGCGCGAGGCTGCCTCGTCGGAGGCGGGAAGCCGAACGATGACGATCGACCTACGGAGATCCCATGACTCAGGTCCCGCCGATACCTCCTGGCTGGCATCCGGACCCAACCGGGAGCCTCTCGCTGAGATGGTGGGACGGATCGAGGTGGACAGAGCAGTTGGCTCCGTTGCCGAGCCCCAGTTACACCCAGGTTCACGGTCGGCAAGGGGTCAATGGCATGGCCGTTGCCTCGCTGGTGCTAGGGATCCTTTGGATTTGGGGAATCGGATCGCTTCTTGCTGTCATATTTGGCGGGGTCGCGCGTGGGCAATTCAGGCGATCTGAAGATCGGATGAGCGGCGCCGGGATAGCGTTGGCCGGTCTGATACTTGGCCTAATCGGCTTAGTGCTCACGGTGCTAATTTTTGTTTTGGCGGCGGGCGGGCCGTAACTCGCCCAAGCAGAGGCGTATTGAAGGTCGCGGCAGAGCCATGCTGTCGGCGACGCCTGAAAACTGACCCCGTGTCGACGGCGATAGGGGGTCAATTTCGGCCGCCGTCGACAGACGCAATGCCAGCCCACCTAGCGGGCCGACCCGCTACTGAGACGCCTGCTCAGTCCATTGAGCTCCGTCCCAATATCGCAGCCGGGCGGCGCCATACGGGTCGGGGTACCAGCCAGCCGGTGGGGATGGCGGAGGGACGGTCGTGAACGGTGCGGCACTCTCAGCCGCATCTGAGGGCACCTGATGCTCGACGGCAACCACGGCGGGCAGTTGGGCCGTCGAGCGCGAGCCATCGCCTTGTGTCACGGACTCCGCAGGACGGTCCGAAGGGGCCAAGTAGGCCCCTTGCATCCAATCCGATGGAAGCTCCGACGCGCGGAGCGCGTAGAGCACCACCTCCGCCTTCAGCCGGTTGCCCTTCACGACTGCCTTCACGCACGTCTTGACCCCACGATCGGCCAGATAGGTGACAGCGGGCAACATGTCGCCAGACATCTTTGGGGTGAGACGCCCGACCGGATCGCCGTCGATGCGAACCTCGGCCAGCCGTTTGGACGTTCGGGCTGACTGCTCGACGACTTCGTGCAATGTTGCGTGTACCCAGCACTCGCCATGGGCATTTAGGTACGGCGAAATCGCAGACATGTGGCTTTCTTCGCCGGTCACTTGAATCTGTGACCCGACTGGGATGATTTCGTGTGGGCCGTCCGGTGGCGTGTTCGCGGGCATCAGCATGTGGGGTTCGGCGAGATCTATTCGTACTGAGCCGACAAATTCGCTGTCTTCGCCGTAGCCTTCATAACCCCAGACCCGGGCCGTTGTGGCTGGAGTCCAGCCTTGCGCCTGCAGGGCTGACAAGGTAGCGGCGTACCGCGCAGCATCCTCGCGCGACAGATACGCGACGAGTCCCGTGGACGCACGGACTTCGACCGCGTTGCCGTCATACGGGTTATCGGGGTTGTGGAGTAAGACGACCGGAATATCAACCTCTCGGCCGTTGTCTCCTTGCCGTCGAGATGGCAGCAGATCTTTTATTGCAGCCGAGTGATGAGATTCCCCGACAACGTCGAAGTTGTGCCACCCTCGCTGGCCCCACAGCTGAAATACGATGCCATCGATGCTCGAATCAGTCCTAGCGGACTTCTGCGCCTTACTAGAGAACAATCCCATGGCTTTCCCCTTTCGAACTCCTAGGGCAGTATGCGTTGCGCGTTGATTATGGACGGGTTACCAGTCGACCGACTATCGCGCGACCGTGCAGACGGTTAGCCATCCAGCGTGCAGAACTCACTCGAGCTTGGTGAAGATGCATGTGGTTAGCCCGGCTCACGTGGGCTCGTCCTGGTCTAGAGACTGCGCGAGCGGCACAACTGCCATCAGGGTCTCCGCAGCCGCGGTGGTGAGCCGGCCGCGGCCAAGACGGCCTAGGACCTCCCGGAAAAGGGACTCGGTGCTGTCCCATCCGATGACGACCGCTGCGTCGCGCAATAGGTGTGCGAGCTCTAGCGGAGGAACCTGTTCAAGGGTTCTCGGGCCGAGCTGCCGGACCACGACGGCGTCCTGGCCGGGAAGGCGGTAGGTGCGCGGCTTGACGCCAGGCTGCCCCAATGGATTGTCGGCGACAAAGACCCCCGTGCGCACAGCGGCCGTGATAGCGGTGTTGAGGGTTCGCGCGATTTGCTTGCCAACACGGCGCCCGCCCGAAGCGACCACATAAGCGCCATGAATGCGTGAGCCGAGCACAGGGCCCTCGGCAGCCACGATGCCTCGGAGTCCGTCGAACAGCTGTGCACGAGTCGCCGTTAATGGCCGTACTAGCTCGCCAATGAATTGTTGGTAGGTAGGCAATTGGGAAGGCGTATTTGCGGTGGGGATGCCTGACGTCGCGGCCAGCCCGGGCAAGCCGTCATCGTTGGTTTCGAGGTTGCCCAGGAGGGCAGCTACGCTCGGAAGTGCCGCTTCGTGTGGAGCGACGAAGGTGTCGAACTCGTCGGGTTGGCGACCCTCTCTGTGCAGGGGGTCGAATAGTCCCGTTGCATCGATGTCGGCATAGTGTCGGTCGGCGGCATCCTCATCGAGTGGAGGTGATGTCTCGAATTCAGCTATGCCCAGGTCAAGGCCGTCGTTCTCAGTGTTCTCCGCTAAGTCCTCATCGAGGAAGCCTGAGGGTCGGATATCCAGATCGTCGAGCGTGTCCCACAGCCGGCGCAGTACGGCGTGCTGGTCGACATAGTATGCGGATTCCCTTATCCGGAAGAACTGCCAACCGCAGCGCTCCAGATCTCTCTGGCGTGCGAGGTCCCGCTCGTACGCCTCCGGCCCGTGCCACGCGTCGCCGTCGCATTCGATTGCAAGCCGGCCTTTTGCGCCCACGACGACGAGGTCCAGGTTGTATCCGAGCGAAGCGAATTGTGGGGCAACGCTGTAGCCGCGATCTATCAGTCGGTTATATACACGCTGCTCAAATAGGGAGTCGAACGGCTCGACTAACACGTCGTCGGGTACCGCAGCTGCGACGGTCGCTCCCTGTCCGGAGCGGATGCGGTCGATGACGCCGTGGCAGTAATCGAGCAGGTGGTGGCGCATGTCCTCGGAATTGGGCAGCTGGTCGAGGTCGATGGAGTGGAAGACCCAAAGCTGGTCCTTGGCGCGGGAGGCGGCGACGTTGTAGCGCTGCATGTACATCTCGGCGGTGAGGGCCCCCAGCCGCTGTCCAGGCTCAGGGGCGGACACCATCGACAGAAAGATGACGTCCCGCTCCGACCCTTGGAAGTCGGCGGCGTCACCGCACCGTAGTTCTCGAACGGTCCATTCCTCTGCCGCGACTCGTTCCAGCAGTGCGGCCTCGATGCGCCTTGCTTGTATTTGGCCTTGCAGAGAAATGACTCCGAGGGTTAAGTCGTCGTACCGTGGATCGGATAGACACTTCTCGACTTGGTCGACGATGGCCTCGATCTCGGGTGGGTTGATCTTGTTGCCGGGTGAGCCCTTTTCATACCCATCGGCGACGCGGACAAGCTTGATGGGCTCGAGCCGGTCAGCACCATACTGGCGCACTGGTATGAGGCGGATATTGTCGGGTTCGTAGGCGATCCTGTTGGAGAATCCGATGATCTCTGGGACGCAGCGTCGGTGCTCGACAAGAGTGAGTTTAGAGCCGAAGCGCATGTTCGCCTCGTCGAAGAGGGAACGCTTGGGATCCTGCCAGGATGCTTTGTACCGGTCGTCATGGAGGTAGAGGTTGGCGAGATCGCGGAGCTGCTGCTGATCAATTCCGACGGCGGCCGGCGAGACTTGTTTGTCATCTCCGATAATGACAATTTTCGGGGCGAGGTATTGCAGGAAGGTAGCTTCGAGGCCAGCCTGCGATGCCTCGTCGACGATGATCACGTCGAACATGTTCTGGGCGATCCGTAGTTGTTCGGCAATTCGGTAGATGGGCATGATCCACACTGGGACGGCAGGCCTACATCGATCCATTGCTGTGCGGATCTCGGCACGGCGCGCAACAGCATATTTGCCGGTGCCCTTGCCAAGTCGACGGACCAGCTGTGCGTATTGCGTCAGGTCCGCCCGGGACTGGCCGGTCAGGCGGGTGGGGGATAGTGCGTGGTCCCATGCGCGGCTGGCTGCGACAATTTCGATCTCGCGTCGCAGGCTGGTCTCAATTGCATCGACCTGGGCTTGGAGAATGTTGGTGTCGGTGGTGTCCTGCTTGAGGATCCAGGCACCGGAGCGCGCCCAGTCCCACGCCTGCGGCAAGTTCGGGATGCGGAAATCCCAGGCAGGAGCGGTCGGGTCCGAAAGCACCTCCTCGACGAGGTCAGGAGCGGCTCGCCGGAGCTGGCTCGTGAGCGCGTCCCGCTCGCCGGCGATGTCACGAACGGAGTACAGGCGGGCCAGTCGGTGGTATGCGGCGGCGTATTCGTCGCGGTTGCGCGTGCGGATCGCCAGGTCAAGGCGGTGAACGGTGTCTGCAGCATCGGCCCATGTGCTCACGGCCTGGATGGTTGTCTCAAGCAGCCGCAATGGTCGGGCAGCGGCTTCGAACGCGTCCTTGGCTGCCGCCGCGTCGACGAGGCGGGAGTAGGTGAGCACGGAGGTCATGTCGTTCCAGTCCGGGCATGCCAGCCCGACCCCGGCGAGAGCCTGCTCCTCGAATGAGAGATCGTGCCCAAATGTCAAGAGGCGGTCGAGCTGCTCCAACTCGGTCGCGTGCCACTGGAGACGCTCCCACAGGGTGTCCTCGGGCGGGATGGATACATCGACCGGCCATGCCTTGTCGAGCGCGGTCAGTTGGCGCTCAGCGGTCAAGTGTGCCAACACCGCTGCTAGGCGCTCCGCCGTAGTCGGGGCCTGCCCGTTGACGCGTACGTGATCGAATAACGGCTGCGCCTGCTTGATTGCCTTGTTTGCAAATGCGCCGACCTTCGCCGAGCCGTCCGGATTGGTCTTCACCGGACCAGTTGCGCTCACGTGGATGTAGAGATGCTGAGCGATGGAAGCCAAGCCAGCTCGATCCGCGGTGGCGTCGATGGCAATCTCGGTTGCAAGTCCAAGCGACTCGACAACAGGTCGGGTCGTCCTAATGAGATCTCGGATATGCGTGGCTCGAGCAGCCCAGGTCGCTCCGCGTCCGGCGCGGATGTCGCGAAGCGCTGCGTTCATCCACGGTTCGTGCCGCTGCTCGAACTCATCGGCCCTTCGGGCGAGTTCCTTCATCCGAGCTTGAATCGCGCTTCGGACGTCAAGTGCCAGAGCGGATATCGTCGCGAACGCGGCGTGGGCGCTCACGCTCGCGTGCCTTTTCGCGCCTTGCTCGCCCGCCGCTTCGGCGTTGACCTGACTTGCGAACCCCTCGGGCGTGGGGATGTCAGCCAGAGCCACGAGGCGCTGGTTGGCCTCGGCCTCGTCAGCGATCAGCTCGACGTCACGCAGTAGCCCCAGCCAGCGAGTGGATTCCTCGCGGTTCAACGGTGCGGGTGTGTCGTCGTTCGAAGTGATCAGGCGCGCGATCCACTCATACTTCTCGGCCTCGGCTTGGTAGTCCTGAGCGATTCGGGCGAGGGTGCCTTGGTACCCGGCGTGCTCGTAGTGGCTCACCTCGACGCGGCGCGCCTCGACGAGTTTGCCGCGGATCTCGCCACGTTCGCGCCGTAGCCGGTCGATGGTTGCCAAGCTCGCCGTGATCGTCGCCTGTGCTTGAACCGTGTCGTGATCGCTGGCACGGGTCGAGATGCGTTCGACGGCCACTTTCAGGTCTGCCATATCCGAGCGGCTGGTGCCGACGACGGAAACCGCAAGTGGCTTGATCGACTCAGGCAGCTTTCCCCTGACTTCCTTGAGGGCTCGGTCGGTGTGTGCCGTCACCAGTACGCGTTTGCCTTGCGCGAGCAAATGCGTTAGCAACGCGGCGGCGGTGTGTGTCTTCCCGGTGCCGGGCGGACCTTGGACCAGAGTCTGGGCATGGCGGTCGACTCTGCGGACGATGTCGAGTTGGACCTGGTTCAGTGGCATGGGCAGGAATACGTCGTCGTCCACGACAACGAGCGCTCCTTCAGAGGTGTCGGGCTCGACGATCGGTTGGTGGTCTGGGTCAAGCAGCGGGAGTAGGCCGCTGGGCACCTCCCCGGTTTCGGTTATCTGGGCCGCGATGATGTTGAAGATGTCGACCAGGCCCATCTGGGAGCGCTTGCGCATGACGAGGGCAGGCGCGAATGAAGAAACAGGCGTTGGCCCGTAATCAGGGACCACGTCCTCGTCGCGGTACGCACTATCGGCGTGAAGGCTGTTGATGAGCCGACGGATGAGATCGCCAGTGGCGACGCGGTGCATCGGGTGATGCTCGAACTCGCGGGCCCCGGTCCGGATCTCGTTGACGTGCGCTGGATTCTGCACGAGGGATGGGTCGAGCATGTCGAGCTCAACGGCCAGAGTCTCCAGCGCAGGCTGTGCTGAAACGGTAATTGTCCCGGTGTCGTCGTCAAACGCTATCGACGCTGGGCTTGTCATGAGGTGACGACGCACAGGCTGGTAGCCCGGCGGCATCCACGCTAGGCATCCGATGCCAAGTATCAGCTCAAGTTCCTCAGGGTGGTTCGTCACCTTGACGTAGGTCGCGAATAGCCCGGCATACAGGTCCCTCACAGCGCGATCGGCGCGCTCCTTCTCCGCCCACGCGGCCCATTGCGGTTGCCACAGTCGGAAGGCGTCGCGAACGTCTGGATGGTCCTCAATCGTCAGATGAGCGTCCGAGCCGTCATCGGAAACCATCCCCGGATTCGGAATGCTTTCCTGAAGCTGAGGCTCGCGGTTCTCGTCCTCACCCTGGTCGTCAAGCCAGAGCGCCAGGGACGGAAGGATCAATGGCGCAGGAACCGGCGCTGGCATGCGGTCTACCGTCAGCAACGGCTGCTCGGCTTCCGGTTCTGCAGTGCGGTGAGCAGACGTCACGGCAGCATGGTCAGGGAGCTCGCCCATCCAGAGCACTGATCCGTCGCGCACGTATGCGTCGATCGTTCGCGGTGTCGAGGTCTTGAGCATCTGCGCCCTGGCGAGAAACTCGAAGAGCCGCCTCCCGCGGCCGGCAAGGTCGACGCTGGGTCCTGCCAGACCTGTTGTCGGGCTGTCGCCGCTCGCTCCGGCCTTCGTGTCCACTTGTGCTTTCATCTCCCTACGCCAACGCGGATCCTGCCGGCAGGCCGACGACCACAACGCCCGTGACGCATTCAGTCAGTCAGATCCACGGCATATCCGCACTTCGGTGCACGTACCGCACTTGCGACGCAAGATCGATGACCATTAGCGTCACGGGGAATTTACACCTTCGTTCGGTGGAATGCGCCCTCGCATACTTCGGCGGCCGGCGACGCCAACACGCAGCGTGCTCGTGGTGTCTGCTTCTTGGAGCACGGGCATCGTGACAGCGAGCTGATCTGCGACAGGCGGCAGCGCGTCGAGCCGGCGCCCGGTCGACGTTGAGGCGTCCGGCGGCGGCTCGCAGGAAGTATCGATTGTTTGCGCCTGGGGCTAGCCAGCGCGCGCGAGCTGATTCGTCCGCCGCAATACAGTGTGCCAGTCGAACGTCGCAAGGCCGTCGCACCCACGACCGACGATTTCATCGTGCTCTAGGAAGTGCACTGCGGAATCCCCGAGCAGCCGGACGCTCGCGGGGTAGGCGGGATGAGTCTGCAGCGACACTTTTGCGCACGGAGCGGCCACGATCGGCGGACCGCCGACGAGCAACTCGTTGAGTAGTCCGAGCGCGAGTGTGTCGCTGATGCCGGCGGCCCACTTGTTGATGGTGTTAAACGTGAGTGGCGCAGCCAGGATCGCGTCGGCCATAGGCAGCGGGTCTTGCTCATCGGGCCGTCGCGGGTATACACGCACAGGCATGCCGGTGATGGCGGCCAGGCGCTCGACGTCGACCCAGTCGGCGGCGGTCGGGGTGAGGACGACGCATGGCTGCCAGCCGTGCTCGATCGCAAGCTGGCACGCTTGGTCGAGCTGCCGAACGGGCGGGGCAGCGGTGCCGATGATGTACAGCGTGCGGGCGCTCGTCATTGCAGAAGGCCTGCCCTGGCCGCGAGCGCGCGCAGTCCTGGTGTTGCCGTGCGTCGCTCGCGTTTGAGCAGCGTCCGCAGGATGTCCCTGGCGACGAAGTTGTAGCGAATCACCTGTGGGGCGACACGCTCGGTTTCCATGAGATTGATGACCGCGGCGGCATCGTTCTTCTTCTGCGCGTAGGCCCATGCCGCGTCAAGGTGTACCTGAGCGCGCCGGCTCCGTAGAACCTCAGGCAGGTTCGAGGTGTTGATCTGCTCGGCGTGCTCAATGGCGGTTTCGGCGTCGCCGAGCTCGGTCGCCACGGCGACTTGGTGGATGGCGACGTTTGTCGGTCCGAAGGCGGTCCATCCGTGGTTGGCATCTTCGCCGAGCGCGTCGGCGAGGTATTGCGCGCGGCGGAGGCGTTCGGTCGCGGCCTTGCGGTCGTTGCGCCGTCCAGCAATCACGGCGGCGATCAGGAATAGCGCGCCTTGGGCGGAGATAGCGAGCGGGGTGTCGTCGTCGACGTTTTCGGCAGTCGCGAGGGCGATGCGCTCTGCGTCGCCGATACGGTCGAGCTCAAGGAGCGCACACGTGACCTGGTAGGCCGCGAGCGCCTTGAGCGCGGGGGAGTCGAGGCGTGCCGCAGCGGTGGCTGCGCGGTCGGCGGCGAGCCAGGCGAAGTGAGCGTCGCCGGTCTTGGTGAGCAGCTTGGCGGTGACGATGTAGGTCCGGTGCTGCAGCGTCAGTGCCTGTCGAAGGGCCTCACCGCTCGCATTGATCACGGCGGTGTCGACGGTTCCGATGAGGCCCGGCAGGATTCGCGCAGCCGCAACGTAGTCCGCTGACTGATAGCGGGCGTGTGCTTCGGCGCAGAGCCGCTCGGTGTCCTCTGGCCTGCTCTCAGTCGAGGCGTCGGTTGGCCCGAGACTCGGGTAGGCCGTCAGTGCCGCGCTCATGTCATCGATGCCGTCTACGTGCGCGTCGCCGTTCGGGGCGTACTCCATTCGCGTGCCGGCGAGCGTCTGGACATTGGTCTTGAGAACTTGGGCGATGTCGACGAGGACAGAGAATCTGTCGACGGAGCGCACGCCACGTTCGACTTGTGACAGCCATGACTCCGACCGGCCGATGAGGCCCGCGAGCTCCTTCTGGCTCAGCCCGCGGCGACCGCGGTAAATGCGTATGCGATCTCCGATGGGTCCTTCAAGCGCCACATCCGCCATGCAACGTGAACCCCCCTTCGAGAACCCGCACTTTTGTACTAGTCCCACTCGCACTCTAACGCCGTAAGAGCCGGGTGCGGGGCAGATGCCCGTGATGGCTCCAGAGTCGTGATGTGCCCGCTGATGGTGATCGCGAACGAGGAGGCCTGGACATGTCTATGACGGGAGCCGAGAGGGCGTTGGTGGCGGCGCAGTTGGGTGCGCTCGCCGCGAGCTTTCAGAACTTCTCGGAGCAGTTCGGTACTCGGCTCAGGGAGCTCGGCGACGAGATCGAAGCTTACGAACCTCGCCTTCCAGCTCACTCATCCGATCGTCGAGGCGGTGAGCGGTGTCTTCCAGAGCCTCGCGCAGCGCCTCGATCTGAGCGGTGATCGCGGCGAACTCAGCGCTGGGCTTGGCGCGACGCGGCTTGTCTTGGACGAAGACTCCGCGACCTTGTTGGCCCACGACGAGTCCCTCGATCGTCAGCTCCTTGATCGCAGCCCGAACGGCCGTGTTGGAGGCCTCGTATCGGCGCATTAGGTCTGCGGTCGAGGGGAGACGCTCGCCTACGGGGTAAGTGCCCTCAGCGATCTTGCTTCGAAGGTCGGCAGCGATGTGGACGTACCGCGCGCCAGGACTGAGTGCCACGGCCGCCCTCCTCGCTAGGTCTAGGTGATCGCGAATCTAGCGGACCGTGCGCGGATAGCGCAGCTGGCGCGTCAGGTTGACAGCTTTACGCGCAAAGCCGAGTATGTGGATATAGTTGACTCACTCGACAGGAGATGGACAGTGCGGAAGTTGATGGGGGCCAGGAGCCCCGACAACGCAGAACGGCAGTTCCATAGCGTCGCGGAGGCCGCCCGAATCTTCGGGGTCTCCGAGATGACGATGTACCGCGCGATCCACGAAGGGCAGTTCCCGGCGGTGCGGATCATGGGCCGCCTGATCGTGCCGGCGCGAGCGATCGAATCGATCGTCGATGCAGCGTTGGAGAGCTGCGCACTCGTGGATGTCGCTGAGTGGGTACCCGAGAACTCTGGTCCCGCCGATGAGCCGTCCGAGGCAGATCTGCGTAGGCGACAACGAGATGAGATGGGCCGGCCCCGCCCAGGCGCCAACCAGTTCGGGGCCGGTTCTCTCGTTGCCCAGCAAGGAGCAGATGGAGAGGCGTCAAGCATGACGGACGCCGGATTCGATGGCGTAATCGGTCGGCCTGGCCGCTCTCGCACCGCAGGCGGTGTCCGGTGAGCGGGCGACGGCGGTCGCGGTGGCTGCGACGTGCGTTCCTGACCGGACTCGCGTTCCTCATGATCGGAACGGGCGCGCGGGATTCCGGGTTCGGTGTCCGGTTGATCGTGGCTGGCGTTGTGCTAGTGGCGGTGCCGTGTGGGTTGTGGTGGCGGCGCTGGTCGGGGTCGGCGGGGACGGTGCGGCGGTGGTCGTGGCGGTCGCGGCGCAATCACGGGTTGGCGTCGCGGTGGCAGATTCTGCGCACTGCGAGCAGGTTCGCGGTGCGGCGGCGGATGCGCACGTTGCGGCCAAGCTACGAGGAGTTGTCGTGGTGGGGTCGGTTGCGGGTGCCGACGTCGGAGTTCGCGTACAAGTTGTGCCGGGTTGGTTGGTTCACGGTCTGGGCGACGTGTGAGGACGCGAAAGTCGCCTTCGGTGGGCCGCGGACGGGTAAGTCGGGGGAGTTGGCGGGTCGGATCATCGACGCCCCCGGCGCCGTCATCGCGACCAGCACGCGTACGGACCTGGTCACGCTGACTGCGCAGCTGCGCGCCGGTAAGGGCCCGGTGTTCGTGTTCAACCCCTCCGGTGTGGGCGGTCTGGCCTCGACGGTGACGTTTGATCCGCTGGTCGGGTGTGAGGACCCGAAGACCGCTGTGGAGCGGGCGGGGGATCTGATCGCCGGCGGCAGCCCCGGCAGCGGCGGTCGTTCTTCGGATGGGGATCGCGAGCATTGGGCGGGGCAGGCCCGTGACGTGCTCGCGGTGTTGATGCACGCCGCCGCGCGCGGCGGCGCCTCGATGCGCGACGTCCACGAGTGGGTCAGCGACCCGGACCGGCACTACGACACGGTGCGGCCGATGCTGCGGGGTTCCCCGGAGCCGGGGTTCGAGGCCGAGCTGGTGCACTTCGTGAACACGAACGACCGGACGAGGTCGTCGATCACGCACTCGATCCGCCCGGCGTTGATGTGGCTGCACGACCCGATCTCCGCCCGCGCGGCCGGGCAGGTCGTCACCGCGCCGGTGATCGACGCCTCCGGCGTCACCATCCCTGATGAGGATCTGCCGGCCGGGCTGGATGTCGAGGCGTTGCTCGCGCTGTCCGGCACCGTCTATGTGCTCGGTGCGGAGGATGCCCAGGTGGCCCCGCTGGTCGCCGCACTCACCGGCCACATCGCCAGAGTCGCGCGGGCGGTCGCCGGGCGGCAACCCTCGGGGCGACTGGACCCGCAGCTGACACTCGCGCTGGACGAGGCCGCGATCATTTGCCCGATCCCGCTCGACAAGTGGACCTCCGACATGGGCGGTCGCAACGTCACGATCCATATCGCGTGCCAGTCCCGCCCGCAGCTGCGGCAACGCTGGGGGCACGACGGCGCGGCCTCGATCATGAACAACGCCGCCTGCCTGGTGATCTACGGCGGCACCCGCGACGCGGACGACCTGCAGGCCTATTCCATCCTGGCCGGGGAGCGGGAAGAACGGGTCAAGACCCACGACCACACCGGCAAGGTGATCTCCGAGACCACGCACCGCGTCCCCGTGATCACCCCGGCCCAGATCGCCCAACTCCCGCGCGGGCGGGTGCTGCTGATCCGCCGCGACATGCCACCGGTCATCGGCAAGGTCGAGATGGCGTGGAAACGCCCCGACGTGCGCGCCGTCAAGCGAACCAACCGCCGCAACACGAGGGCCGTCAAGCGGGCCGCGGTGTGGAACCACCGCCGCCAGGTGCTCGCGCACTACTGGGCCGAGTTGAGGAGCGCGGTCCGTGAGCTGCTCGACGCCGCCGGCGACGCCGCGCGGGAGTGGGGCGAGCAGCGCCGTCAAGCCGACTGGCGCCGCAGCGAACAGCGGGCGCGAGAGGCCGAGGCCGACCGGACCGCGCAGGAGCGGATCGACCCGCAACCCACTGCCCCCGGACCGGACCAGCACCGCGACGTCGAGGACGACGAGGCCAGCGAGGGCGATGACGGCAATGACGACTGACACCACCCTCGTCACCGCTCGGCTGTCCTGGGTGACCCACCCGGTGCAGACCTGGCGCGCGTTCCTCGCCGGGCAGGCGGACCAGGCCGATGCCGAGGCCCGCGCCGCAGGCCTCACCGTCGAGGTACTGCCGAATGGCGTACGCCGCTACCACGACCCGCGCGTCGATCAGCTCGCCGCGCACCGCACCACGACCGCGGACCACGGATGGTCACCGGTGCGTCTGGTCCAGGCGGGACAGGCAAGGAACCCGGCTGCGCCGGTAACAACTCGGGACCGCCGCACAGAACGCGGCGGGCTGTTCCCCCAGGTGGGGCCGGGGCTTACCGGCGCCGACTGCCCCGCATCAAGGACGCTGCGCGCCGCCTTCGGCGGTCCACCCAAAAAGCGGGTGGCTCCTTGACGCGGGGCACCCCGCGGCGCCGGTAGCTGGCGCCCCTAAGGGGCAGGCGGAGAAAACCACCGCCAGCCCGCCACTACCGGCCCCACAAGAACCACCAATCAACCGTGTCGAGGCGAGTTTCGCCAACCCCAGAAAGGGAAAACGCATGTCCACCACGATGACCACCGAAGCCAATCTGACCGCCGACGTCGATCTGCGGTTCACCAAGACCACCGGTCAAGCGGTGTGCACGATCCGCCTTGCCGTCTCCTCGCGCCGCAAGAACATGGATGGCGAGTACGAGGACACCCCGCCTGTGTTCATGGAGGGCGTCTGCTGGGGGCAGTTGGCCGAGCATGCGGCCGACTGCGCGCTTATGCGGAGCTCGCTGGCTCCAGGCTCTGGTCTGTAAGGGCTGGAGTGTCGTGGACATGTCTTTGACGAGCGCGGGGCTCGGCGGTGGTCACGGCCGCCCGTTGTTGTTCGTGGCGTTGATGCGCAGTCGGCGTATTTCGCCGTGGGCGGTTTCGAGTCGTCGGGTGAGTTCGCGGTTTTCGGCGCGGAGTTGCTTGATCCGGTGCAGCGCGGCGTCGAGGCGTCGGTGCAGTGATTCGTCGGTGGAGGGCTGTCGGCCGGCCCGGACGGTGGATGTGGCGCCGTTCTTGAGTGTCTCGATGGCGCTGATGAGGTCGGCCTGGGTGTATAGCCAGGAGCGGGAAACCCTTGCGGCAGCGGCGATTCCGGCGACGGTGACCGGGTCGCGTGTGCGCTGGGCGTTGGCGATGGCTTGTTCGGCGCGTTCGCGGGCGGCGCGGCTGCGGCGTTGCGCGGCTTCGCGCAGGATTGTGGCGTTGTCAGAGCGCGGCATCGAGGTCCTCGACCTGCCCGCCGGCGACGACCTGCTGTGGCCTGGCCTGTTGCAGGGTGGCGACGAGTGTTTCCAGCTTGATCAGCGTCTTGGTGTTCTTCTCCACGATGCGGCGCATGCCGGTGGCTTCGGCGTCGGTGATGAGCCGGCGGGTTTCGTCGAGTTGCCGCTGGTGCTGGTCGAGGAAGTCGGGTGTGGTGAGGAAGAACCGGCAGTCCAGGCACGGGTTGGCGTATTCGCAGTCGGTCTGGATCGGCGCGCCGCAGTAGCCGTTGGGCAGGGTGACTTTGGCGCGGACCATGGACAGCCGCAGCCACTGCGCGTCGGCGAGTGGGTGATCGGCGGGCAGGTCGACCAGTGCGCCGTCGGCGTTGAGTTTGGTGGCGCGTTCCCAGTGCTCGCGGACGGTCTTGTCCAGCAGTCGGGCGTAGATCGCGGTCATCTGCGGGCTCATGTGGTCGAGCAGGTGTTGCACGACGTGCTGCGGAACGTCGGCGTTGATCAGCCTGGTGCCGACGGTGTGCCGGAACTGGTGCGCGGTGACACGGACGGGTTTGTCGTTGTGGACCAGTTCGATGTCGGCCAGCCACCGGTCGAGTTGGTCACGCCACCAGGCGTCGCTGACCGACTTGGCTCCGTCGAGGTTGGCCTGGTGTCCGGGGAACAGCCACCGCGACCGGTGCGGGAATCGGTCCCGGACGCGTTGCTGCTGCTCGCCGATCGCGGCGGCGAGGGTCTCGCTGATCGGGAAGAACGCGAGCCGGCCACGCATCTTGTAGTTGATCCAGGCCAGATACGGCGCGCCCGCCACGTCACGGACCACGCAGTCGTGCGGGAGCTTGCGGGCGTCTTTCAGACGCAGCCCGCAGTTGATGAGTATCTGCAGGATCAGCCGGCCGTCGCTGCTGGGGAACCGGGCCTGGTTGGCGGGGTGTTCCATCTGCCGCATCACCGGTTCGGGGATCCAGCGGGGTCGGGACCGCTTGCGCGGCGGGGAGTCGTCGAAGCACCAGGCGGTTGGGGACAGGCCGGGTGCCCAGCCGTGCCGGTGCACGTCGCGCAGGAAGCTGCTCAACGAGGCCACCCGGGCGCGGCGGGAGTCGGGGTCGGGGTAGTCCAGGGTGAGATTGGCCAGCCACGCCTCGATCCGGTCACGGTTCAAGTCGGTGAGCGTTGTGGCTGGGCTGAGGTAGCAGGCGAACTCCTCCAGAGCGCGCACGTTGATCGCCAGCGTGGACGGGTCGTAGTCCTGGCTGAACCGCCAGCGGATCCACCGCTTGACCAGATCCCGCAGCCACGGCTGGGGAATCCCTGCGAAGCGCAGACGCCGCACGTCGTCGTGCGCGATCCCCAGCACCCGCAGATCCCATGTGTCGCGGGGGTACTGGTCGGCCCACGGGTCGTCGCCGGCGAGCAGGATCTGCAGCCGCAGCCGAGTGTCGCGGATGAACTGCAGAGTTGTCGACGCGACGCTGGTCCGGTTGGCGCGGGTGCCGCCGATGAACGCAGTCCACGCCTCGTCGTTCCAGTCGAGCAGGCTGCTCAGCCCGCCATCGGCCGCCTGCTTGATCACCGTGACGGCCTGCACGACGGTGCGGACCCGGGTGCGGCGGGTGCCCTCGTCGTGGCGGCATTGCAGCCCGAACTGCACCTCGAGCCGCAGGTGCGCTTCCAACCGGCCCAGGCGCACTCGTGGATCGGCGCCGTGGGCCAGTTCGGCGAACCATACCTGCAGGTCTGGTCGGCCGCGGTCGCGCCAGTACTGCAGGTGCACGCGACACAACGGCATGTTCGGTCCGTCGGTCCAGCGTGGACACCCCGGCAAGGCGCAGTCGCGTTCACCGAGATCGTGGGTGGCCGGCGGGTGGTAGAGGGTCTGGGTGACCCAGCCGGCCAGCTCCGGTCGCCCCATCCGGTCCCACGCCGTGACGTGCCGGTGGCACAACCCGTGCGAGCGCTTGCTTCGGTTGCATTCGCTGATCAGGCACGCGGCCGGCGGTGCAGTGCGGCGGCGGACCCGTTCGGTCTCGCCGGGCAGCCAGTCGGCGAACTCGCTGCCAGGGTTGGCCATCTCGTGCAGCTTCCACCGCTGGTAGTGGCCCTCACACAGCCCGCGGGCGGTGTGGCTGACCATCACCTCGCAGTCCGGCACGACGCACACGCCGAGGAAGAACACCGGGCTGTCGCGGGGCGGGTAGAACACCTCGCCGCGGAACTCGGGGCGCACGACCTGCATCAGCCGTTCCAGCAAGCCCGGGTGAGCAGGCCGCTGGGTGAGTGGTTCGCTCATCTACCCGGCCGCCGCGTCCAGCAGCCCCGCCTCGACCAGCACCCGGCGGTGATCCTCGACGCTCAGGTGGGAGTAGGCCTGCTGCGTGGTTTGCAGATGGCTGTGGCCGAGCAGTTCGGCCACGACCGCCATCGGCACCCCGCAGCGCAGCAGCCGGGTCGCATACGAGTGCCGCAGCGCGTGCGGGCTGAACTGCCCGATGCCGGTGGCCTTGCGAAGCCGCGCGGCCAGGTCCTTGACCGCGTCGGCGGTCATCGGTGCTCCGATCGGGCCGCGGAACAGGTTCACGAACACGTAGTCGCAATCGAGCGTGCCGTACTCGGTTTCCATGTAGTCGGCATAGGCATCCAGCACTACCGCGCCGACCGGCACCACCCGCTGCTTCAACCCCTTCACCCGGGCGTCGTTGACATTGTCCTCGCGCGGCACCACGTGCACCTCACCGGCGCGCAGCCGCAGATCGGCGTGCCGCAGCCCGAGCGCCTCACCCAACCGCAGCCCGGCCTCGTTCATCACCGTGAGCAAGAACCGGTCCCGCGCCCGCCGGCACGCACCCAGCAGCCGCGCGATCTCCTCATCAGTGAGCGTCTTCGGTGGCGTGCGCGCAGCATGCAGCCGGATCGGGCTGACCGCGTCCGGGCCCACACGCGAGCGGCGGGTGTGAACCAGCATCGGCACGAACCCGCCGGTCGACCGGGCAGCCACCGGATCACCAAGCAGCGCCGGGACATTCGGATCCCGGCGGGCATGAAAGCGGTAGAAGCTAGCGACCGCGGCCCGCTTACGCACCAGCGTGGAAGCCGTCACCGCCGACCCGACCGACGGCAACACGAACACCTGCGCGGACCGGGCCGGCGTCGGCCGGCGCAGCCAGTCGAAGAACTCACCCAACTGCTCCAGCGTCAACGCGCGGAAATCACGCCCGCACTGCTCGAGCCAGTCGAAGAAGTCCGCCAAATCATGCGCATAGCCGCGCACCGTGTTCGGCGAGCGCCGCTTCGCCGACAGATGCGCCAGGAACTCATCCGCCGCCGCGATCGGCAGCCCCACAGCGTCGAGCACCGTATACGACACCGGCCCGCCCGCGTCCGTCCGCAGCCGCTGAACCCGACCCACCCACAACCCCACACCGTCGTCGAAGACATGACAGCGCCGGACGTCCACGACGGGAGCCCGGCAGCAAGATCAACAACCTTAGCGACGTCGAAGACAGCCTCGCGGGAACCCTCCATAACGCTGCGCAAGGGCGACCGGGTCCTGGTCCACGGGACCACGCATGTCGAGGAATGGACCGACCGAGAAGGCCAGACCCGGATCAAGCACGTCCTGCAGATCACTGCGCTCGGGGCGAGCCTGCGCTACGCCACCGCCCACCTGACCCGCACCACCAGCCGAGTCAACGGCCAGTCCGAACAGTCGCCGGCCGAGGTCGGCTAACCATCCATGGACGGCGGGGGAAGGGGCCCGGCCCGTGTTGCCGCCCCTTCCTCCCAGTCCCAATCACTTCACGGAGATCCCGATGATCACGACAGATCCCGGCGAGGCTGCGGTCGCGCCACGAACCTACGAACAGATCCTTACCGACGCCATCGGCGTGTTGACCGAGGCCGCCCGCCAAACCAGCACGTACGGCACCGGCGACCACGCGCACCAGGAGCCGGCTGACTTCGCCGAATTCGCCACGCTGGCCCTGGCCGGTGCGGCCGCCAACATCGGCGGCATCGAGGCGCTGCTGGCCGGGCGGCCAGGGTCCTGGGAAGCCGACGGCGTGCGCACCCTGCTCACGTCCACGGTCGGCTGGGACGAGGAGCACCTTCTCGAGCACCGCACCGAACCGCTCACCGTGGCCGTGCATGTCGATGACCTGCTCCACGAGCTTGGTTACGCCCAGCTCTACGACCAGGCCCACGACGAGCTCGACCGACGCCACGACGCGATCGGCATTCCCACGGTCAGCGGCATTCCAGGTACGCCGCAGTTCGAGGCCGCCCTCGCCCGCCTCGAGCCGGCCACCGCCGAGCAGCAGGCAATGAGCGACGCGGTCGAGCAGATGCGTGAGCGTCTCGACGAGCAACGCGCCCGCGAGTGGGCCGCCTACGGCCAGGCGTTTCGCGAGAACGTCCACCGCGCGGCCGCTGCGCTGCCGCCCGGCCTGCGGGTGCCCGTCGAGGTCGTCGTTGAACTGCGCTGGCAGAACGACGCCGGCAGCGGCGACCCGCCCTACGGCCCGGCCTTCCAGCTGTGGGAGCGAGCCCTCCGCGACACCCCGCTGCCCGGCTCCGGCATCCCGCTCAAGCACTACCCGCCCGACCTCGAGGTGGCCCAGGTCGAACGCGACGCCGGCCGCGCACCCCTGACCCGCCTCGTAATCCGTGAGGGGGGCGAGTCGCGATGAGCAGCAGCACCCTGCACACAACCCAAGTCCTGCCGACCCGTCAGGTTCGCTGGACCCGGCTAGGCAACGGCATGGGCTACACCAACACCGAATCGAAACGGGAACGGATCCGCGCCGCGATCGAACAGATGGACTGGGTCGAGCCCGAGCAGTGGCGTGACGTGCTCGAGGCGCCGCCGCTGCGGCTGATGGTCAACAGCCTGTTCTACTGCGGGCGGCGCTGGGCGCTGTACCGGGTCGCGGTGATCGCGCTGCCCGACGAGCACGGCACGTTCACCTGTCGTCACCGTTTGGTCGGCCTGGAAACGGTCACGGGCGAGCGCTACGTGCTCCTCGACCTGGGCTACGAGGCCATCGACATCCTCCACGACACACCCCGCGAACAGGCGCGCTCATGACGGCGACGATCCGCACTCCGTGGGGAGAGACGATCCGCGGCGAGATCCGGGTCTGGATGGGTCGGCGCTGGGTCGAAGTCGAGACCAGTGACGGGCGCCGGCACATCGGCCGCCTGCCCCGCCCCGAAACGGCATCGTCCACAGTGGACAGTGCGGCGCAGGCGGTGGCGCCGTGATGTCCGAGCGCACGGTCGAATTCGGCGACGGATACCTCGCGAGCAGGTCGGGGCTGTACGTCCCGGCCGAGCTCGTACCAGCGAAGCCTCCGGTTGCGGTCGACCTGTTCTCCGGCGCGGGCGGGTTCTCGGTGGGGTTTCATCAGGCGGGGTGGCATGTCGCGGCGGCGGTTGAGGCTGACCTGGCGGCGATGATGACCTACCTCGCCAACCTGGGCTCACCGGCCACGATCGTTCACGAACACAAGGACGACGTGTGGACGGCCCAGACGGTCGCGGAGTGCTCGCCGGGCCTGGCCGGAAAAGGCTGGATCTCGCACCACCCGGATCAGTTGCCGGTCGAGCACGTCTACCTCGGCGACATCCGCACCCTCGACGGCCAGCAGATCCTCGACGACCTCGGCCTCGACGTCGGCGAGGTCGGTGCGGTGATCGGCGGCCCACCCTGCCAGGGCTTTTCCACGGCCGGGCGGCAGAACGTGATGGACCCGCGCAACAGCCTGGTATTCGAGTTCTGCCGCATCGTGCTCGACCTCCAGCCCAAGACCTTCGTCATGGAGAACGTCCCGGCCATGACCCGGATGGTCACCGCGCAAGGCATCCCGGTCCTCGACGCCATCGCGCTCTACCTGTCGAAAGGCGGCTACGCCGACTACCAGGCGCTCAAAAGGTCGTTGAGCTTCGACCCCACAGTTCGCGCTGGCATCCGCACCACGAAAACCGTTCAAGCCGAACCGAAGTCGTCCGGCCCCGGACCGGAACAGCCCGACCTGTTCGAGGAACTGTCGGCATGAGTCAGACCGAGGACAGGGATTCGGAGCAGAGTGCGGTGACGGCCTTGGGCCGGGAGGTCGAGCGGCTCGGACGCCAGATTCACGCGATGCGGGATCTGAACAAGCGGATGGACGCCCTGGCCGGCATCGTGGCCCGCCTTGCCGAGACCGCCCCTTCGAAGAAGGCGGCCACAGCGGTCGCGCCGTGCTGGCTCGACTACGCGCCGCAAACCGCCGGAGAACCTGACTCTAGCGAGGACGCCGAGGAGATCCTGGCCACGCTCGTCCGCTGGGTCGGCGGGGTGTATCTGCGCTACTCCGACGCGCGCGGTTTGCCGGAGTGCTGGCTGTGGCATCCCGACGTCGTCGAAGAGCTGCTCTGGCTGCACAACGCGTGGCTGGCCGCCTACGACCCGGATGCGTCGACGAGCGCAGTGGGGGACTGGCACGACCGGCAACGCCCCGGCGTCGTGCGCCGGATCAAGCAGTACGCGGGCACGTGCGCGCTCGAGGCCCACCTGCCCGGCGCCGAACGTCATACCGGCGCACACGAGGCGCCGACCGCCGACGCCGTACCGGTGATCGCCGCGTGGTGGGCCCTCGCCCGCGACCGGCCCGCACCGGCGCCGAGCGATGAGCAGCTCGACGCCGCACGTCGGCCCACGGCACGGAAGGGACGACGATGACCACCACAACGGAGTCACCGAGAGGTCGCCGCGCCACCTGGGCCGCCGGGCTCGTCGTTGCGGCCGGCGCCGGGGTCGCGACTGCCCATGGGCTGTATCAGGTCGCCGCCGCCGCGAACGTGCCCGGGCCGATCGCCTGGCTCTACCCGCTGATCACCGACGGGCTCGCCCTGGTCGCCTACGCCGCCACTGCCCGCCTCCGCGCGGGGGGACGCCGGTACGCCGCAGGCATCGTCGTACTCGCCGCCGGGCTGTCCGGCCTGGCCCAAGCCGTCTATCTCGCCGGAGGCATCGCCGCCACAAGCGCGGCACCGGTCGGGCTGCGGTTCGGGGTCGGCGCCTGGCCCGCGATCGCCGCTGCGCTCACCGCGCACCTGCTCCACCTGATCAGCAGTGACCCGTCGACGGCCGTCGAGGAGCGTTCAGCGTCCAACCCGCCGTCCAACGACCAGTTGTACAACCCGGCGTCCAATCCCGTTGTACAGCCGCGTCCAACCAAGGTCCGTACAACCTCGCCCGTACAACCCACCGCCCCCGAGCCGTTGAACACCCCACCGACTGCATTGGACGACGTCGCGCCGTCGAACCCGGGTGGGTCGGCGAGCGACCGGGCGCGGGCTGCCGCCCGACGCCACCACGAAGCCAACGGCTCGCTGCCGACCGTCAGCGAACTCATGAACCTCGCCCAGGTCGCGCGCGGCACCGCCGGAACCGTTCTGAAAGACCTCCGCGAACAGCGCCCGGCGCTGCACGTCGTCAACACCAACCCCGATCAAAGGACCAACCAGTGACCCAGCAACCGACCACCACCCACCTGACCAAGCAAGCCGCAGAACAACCCCACCACGACAGCCAGACCCACCACCGAAGTACCAGCCAAAGCACCTACCAGCCACAACCAAAGATCAAAAGCAGAACAGCACACCCACGCATCACGATCAGATGGATTCAAGAACCAGGACAAAACCGACAGCAAGAGTTGATCTTGAAATCAGCCAGGAAGGGCACGCACGGATGCTGACGATCTCGCCGGGACACTCGGTCAAGTACCTGACCCGCGAGGTGGCGCAGGGTCGAGAGAACTACTACACGGGCGCGGTGAGCGAAGGCGAGCCGCCCGGGCGCTGGTACGGCACTGGCGCCGAGGCGCTGGGCCTGACGGGCATGGTCGACCACCAGGACATGGAGGCGCTCTACGAGCACTTCATCGACCCGCGCGATCCGAACTTCCGCAACAACGAGAAGTGGGACGAGGCCGCGACGCTCGGCGGCAAAGGCCGCAAGTACCCGACTGCGGAGGAGATCTATCAGCGTTCATTGGACGCTGAGCCGTACGCCGATTTTGAACGGCGTGAACAGCTGCGATTGAACGCGTCCAAAAAGGAGCGCAAGAACATCGCGTTCATGGACGTCACGTTCAGCGTTCAAAAATCCATCACCGTCCTGCACGCCGCGTTCGAAGCACAGGAGGTCAAGGCACGCGCTGCGGGCGACGAGGATGCGGCCGCGGCGTGGGCCGCGCACAAGCAGGCTGTCGAGGACGCGATCTGGGCTGGCAACCAGGCCGGCCTGGACTACCTCGCCGAGCACGCCGGCTACTCGCGGGTCGGGCACCACGGCGGAGCCGCCGGCCGGTTCGTCGACGGCCACGACTGGATCGTTGCAAGCTTCTTCCAGCACACCAGCCGCGACAACGACCCGCAGCTGCACGTCCACAACGGAATCCTGTGGCGCGTGCAAGGCCCAGACGGCGAGTGGCGCACCCTGGACAGCAGGAGCCTCTACCTGCACCGGCCGGCCGCAGGGGCGGTGGCCGAACGCACCGCGACCGAGCATCTGGCCCACAGCATGCGCGTGCTCGCCGTGATGCGCCCGGACGGAAAGGCCCGCGAGATCCTCGGCATCGACCAGGCCATCAACGACTTCTTCAGCAGCCGCCGCCGGACGATCACTCCGAAGACCCGCGAACTCGTCGCAGCGTTTGAGGCGCGGTACGGGAGGGCGCCGAACGCGTTGCAACTCGACAGGCTGCACCGACAGGCCACGATGGTGACCCGCCCGCGCAAGTCACACGACGGCGAGACCCTCGTCGAGCGTCTCGAGCGGTGGGAAGAGGCGCTGCGCGCGGAGATCGCGGTCGGACTGGACCAGGTCGCCAATGACGTGCTTGCCCTGGCCGGCAAGGAACTCCAATCGCAACCGTTCGATGCCGATGCAGTGATCGAGACGGCGCTGGCCGACGTGCAGAGCACCAAAGCGTCCTGGACCGAGGCCGAACTCGCCCGAGCGGTCAACGACGCACTGCCCGACTATCTCGGTGGACTAAACGGCAAAGACGTACAGACGCTGATTCGCGGCCTGGTGTCCGAGGCGATTGAACGGCACGCCGTCTCGCTGACGGCCGAGGCGCCTGCTGCACAGAGCTTGCCGTCCGAGCTGCGTCTCGCAGATGGCCGGTCGGCCTACGAACGCCCGGGCGGGCACCTGTACGCGACCGAGGAGCACATACGCAGCGAGCGTGCCCTGCGCGCCGCCGCCGTCGAGCGCACCGCGGTCGCGGTACCGGTCGAGCTCGCCACGGCTTTCCTCAACGGGCTCGCGGAGTCGGGCATCGAGCTCGGCGTCGATCAGGCCGCCGCAGTGCGCGGCGTGCTCACCTCCGGCGCCGGCGTCGAATCCCTGGTCGGCCCGGCAGGCACCGGCAAGTCCTTCGTCGTCGGAATGATCTCCCAAGGGTGGCAAGACCCGTCGATGTGGAACGGGCAGCACCGCAAGGTTGTCGGGCTCGCCTCGAGTCAGATCGCCACTGATGTCCTGACCGGCGAAGGCCTGCACGCGCGCAACATCACCCGGTGGCTGAACACGCAGCGCCGACTCGCTCTTGGCACGCCGTTGGGTGATGACCTCGACTGGCAGCTCAGTCCGGGCGACCTGGTCGTCGTCGACGAGTCCGCGATGGCCAACACTGCCGACCTCGCCGCGATCCAAGCACTGACCCAAGATGCCGGCGCGAAGCTGCTGCTCACCGGAGATCACCGTCAACTCGCCGCGGTCGGCGCGGGAGGGGGCATGGACATGATCGCCCGCGTCAGTCCGGCCTACGAGCTGACCGAGGCCCGTCGTTTCGCCAATGCGTGGGAGCGCGAGGCATCCCTGCAGTTGCGGGAAGGCGATGAGGCCGCGCTCGGCGTCTATCGCAAGCACGGGCGGATCATCGACGGCGGCACGATTGAGGAGACCGAGCGCACGGCCGGGCTCGCCTGGCTCGCCGACACCCTCGACGGGCACCGATCCCTGCTGATCGTGGACACTAACGAGCAGGCCGACCGGATCTCGGCGCGGCTGCGCGCCGAACTCGTCCGGCTGGGCCGCGTCCACGAGGACGGCGTCCCGCTCGACCTGCAAGGAACAAGCGCCGGTATCGGTGACCTCGTGCAAGCCCGAAAGAATCAATGGGATCTCGCGGGTGTCCACGGCAACCGGCGCGGCCCGATCAACCGCGAGCTGTACCGCGTTCTGCAGACTCGCGAGGACGGCGGACTCGTCGTCGCTCCCGTCGTCGGCCGCACGGCTGACGGAGACGAACTCGGCGATCCGATCACGCTGCCGGGCGCATACGTGGCCGAGCATGTCGCTCTCGGGTACGCGTCCACGGTGTATTCCGCGCAAGGCCTGACGGTCGATACCAGTCACACAGTGACGACCAGCCGCACTAGTCCCGCCGCGTTCTATGTCGGGATCACCCGCGGAATCAAATCCAATACCGCGCACGTGTGCACCCAGGCCGTTCCCGACGACGCACCAACGGGCACCGCGAACCAGGTCACCCGCCACAGTCCCCTTGCCGTGATCGCCAGCAGTGCAGAGCGGGCCGAGGCCGAGCTCGCCGCGATCGCCACCGCCGAACAGAACACCGCCGAAGCCGAGTCGCTGCGCACCGCCGCCGAACGATTCACCGACGTCGCCGAGCTCGCCACCGCCGGCCGCACGGCCGCGATGCTCGACCGGCTCGTCGACCAAGGGGTACTCACCCCGGGCCAGCGCGGCACGCTCGCGGCGGACGAGGGCATGGTCAGCGTCACTCGTGTGCTTCGCCAGGCCGAGGTCGCCGGACACGACCCGCACAAGGTCTTGCGCGACGCGGTCACCAGCCGCGACCTAGGCGACGCGCGACACCTCGCCAGCGTCATCCACCACCGCATCAGCGACAGCGTCGAACTACACCCCGCCGGCGACCGCTACGCCGACTGGACACCGAAAGTCGACAACCCGATCTGGCAACGCCACCTCGACGACCTCGCCGCCATCGCCGACACCCGCCGCGAGCACCTCGGCCTCGAGGTCGCCGAGACCCGACCACAATGGGCCATCAAAGCCCTCGGCCCCGTCCCCGAGGACGCCAACGAGCGAACGACCTGGACCAAGCGAGCCGCCGCAGTCGCGGCGCACCGCGAACTCACCGGTCACGACGATGCCGAACTCGCGCTGCCCGGGCCTCCGAAAGCCGGCCAGGTCGAGACCTACGCCTCCTGGCGCTCGGCCTGGCGTGCACTCGGCTACGACGAAGCCACCCGCGCCGAAGCCGAGATGAGTGACGGCCAGTTGCGCATGCGCGTGCGTGCCTACCAACGAGAGCAGGCCTGGCAACCCGACTACGTCGCCCCCGAACTGGCCGGCACCCTTCAGGCCGCCCAGCGCCACCACGCCACCGACGCGCTCCGCACCGCCGAAGCGGCCAAGGAAGCCGACCGCGAGCGGAAAGCGCAGCTCGAACGCGAAGCCGCCGACGCTCGAGCGCTCGCGCAGCTTCTCGACAAGCGCGCAGCCGAGCTCGAGAAGGCCGATGAGATCCGCGCTCGCTGGTATGCGCACACGGCCGGCACGCGAGCGACCGAACAGCGTGCCCGAGACGAACTTGGGGCTCGCGGCGTCGATCCCGACGACCTGGAACGGGCGACGACCGCAGAGGAATGGATCGACGCTCACCGTGCCGACCAGGCCGCCGAAGACCAGCACCGCGAGATCACCGACGAAACCGAGCTCGCCGACGTCGTCGAGCAGCGTGAGGCGGACGTCGTCGGCGTCGAGCGCGAACCGTCAACCGACGCCGCGGAGACCAACGTCCGCGACATCCGCGACAAGGCCGCCGACGAACCGAACCGAACAGCGCGGACGGAGGACAACTGGACGCGGGTACCGACCGCCGACGAGACGGCCGACACGATCACCCGCGCTCAGCGCGCCCTCGCCGAGCTCGAGCGACGCCGCGCCGACGAACAGCGCCGCGAAGCCGAAGAAACTCGCGCCCGCCAGCTCGACCGCTGGTACCGAGACGACCAGATCGAAGCGGCACGCACCGCCGAACGCAGCGACGACTGGCAGATCGCCCGCTGATCCGGAGGCACTCAGCCGGCGGCCGCCCGCGAAATATCCAGCGGCGGCCGCCGGGAGCCATGCCAGGTCCAGTCCAGGGTCGCAACCACGCCTCGCGTCAGCTCCGGCCGGGCCCAGCGCCGAGAGACCGCCGCGAGGTACTCCTCGTCGATCGTCTCTGGCATCGCCGCGTGCCGGCGCCACGTCACCGGCGCATACGGCATCTCCGCTCGCTTGACCGCCTGCGACCAAACCGGCTGACTCGCCAGCCATCGACACGTCAACACGACACCGACCAGATAGTCGTCATCCAGGCCCGGCTGACTTCCAAGCTGTTCGGCCACCGTCCACAGCGCACCGAACGCGGCCCGGGACACCCGTAGGTTCTCGCCCGGTACCTTCGCGGCCGCCTGAGCGGACACGTCCATGCCATTCAGGCTGACACAAACTACTGACACCCTGCGGCCAACCTGGCGCGTCGGGCGCGGTTGCCGGGCTGGTCTGACGACCGCACCCAATCCGCGCGCAAGGACAGCGCTCGCAGCGGGCGTGGTTCCACCGGGCAGGTTTGGGCTGGTGCGTTGGATGCGCGCCGGCAGCCCAGGCGGCCTCGCCGTTGCCATGCCCTATCGCTCAGGTCCGGCGGTGACTCGCCGAACAGAGATGTCAGGGCGATGATCGCCGCGAAGGTCAATTTCGGACGAGACAGGAAGGACGAGACCTTTCCTATTCGCGCCGTCCCCTCGGCGAGCGGTCCAGCGTAAGCCGACAGGAAGGACGTTTGACCATCGCCGGGGTTCAACGAGCGTTCGTGGGCCCATGGAGAAGGAATTTCTGACCCAGCGCCATCACCGCCGAGAGCTTCAGCGGAAGGCAACTTTGCTCTGAAGAGACGGGGATAGAAAGGAACGGTAATGGAAGCGACCAACGTAGCTGGCTTCCATTGCCAAGCATGTGGTGTCTCTGACATAGGCGATATCGATCTGTATGCGAACCTCGGCTACTCGATATGTTGCAACGAGCCGATTGTAAGCGGATGCGCTCTCGGCGAAGACGGCTGCACGCACGATATCAAGTCGGTGGAGATAAGGAATTCACTAGCACCTCCGCCTGGTTGCTACTACCTTTACGAGATGGCCGCGCAACCAGTGACAGGAAGTGCGTGGGCAACTGCCAAGGATGACTGGAAGCTGTTAGGCGCGCTTATCCGGCGACGGCGGACAGAGCTTGGGCTGTCTCAAAAAGCTGTCGCCGAGCGACTCGCGGCGCAACTGCCAGATGAGCCGTGTGTCATTTCTGGCGGGAGGGTGGGCTTAAACGAGTCCGGACGAGCTTGGAACGACCGCCCGTATTTGCCCAAGGCCTACGCGACCGTCCTCGAGATTCCGGAATATCTGATGCGTCCGCTGGTACCTGCATGGACCAGGCCCGCCAGCGACCTCTCAGATTTCGGCGCCATCGACCCAGCCAACGACACCGGAAACCCCGGCGTGCTCATACCAAGATGGCGTGCATAGATCTCGAAGTGGCCTGACGGTCCACAGCCGATCGCCGGCGCGGCGGCAAGGTTCGAAGCCCCGGATCGCTCCCGTCCGCGCGTGCCCGTCGATACGCACGGATCACGCGTCAGGTATCGGCGCGCAGATAGATCTTTACCGCGCGACCAACGTGTCCGGCGAAGATCAGTCGGCGGGCGGCCCATGAGTCAACGTTGTCTTGATCAACAGCCCCCGTCATGACCCTTTATCGGGCTGCCTCGGCCTCATTGGTGTCGCCTTGATCATCACATGCGGATGTGAACCGAGGACCGTGATGGTCTTGCGGGCGCGCGTCAACGCGACATACAGGTTGCACGCGTCGGTAATGCGGTCGACGTTCGCGACGATCACATGGTCGTACTCCAGTCCCTTCACGAGAACCGTTCGTGACACGACGCGGCGCCGGTCTGCTCGGTCGGTGTGCCTGAGCCGGTCTCGGACCCGATCCAGGTGCTCGAGCAGCGGCACCGAGTCGGGCGCTGGTGGAGAGCCGTCTTGCGTCTTCGCCGACGCGGACGCGCTCCGAATCGCCGACAGCATGTCGTACCAGGCCTCATGTGAGTGCAATTTGGCTTCCTTGGCTCGTGCCAGGATGAGCATGGCCTGGGCCAGTGATTCCAGATTCCGGTTCGTTGCGACGAGGTCGAGAGCGACCAGGCTATCGGTGAGCCCGTCCCGCTTCAGATGTGAAACGGTAAGGCCCTGGCCGAGCCTGGTGAGAACGGTTGGGTTGAGGGCTCCATAGCCGATGAAACAGTTCTTCGCCACGTTGGCGAGCCAACGGCCGTAACCGATTGGGTCTGTCGCATTCAGGACGGTCAGCTGGTCGCGCATGTACGACCCGTGAATCTCCTCCATGACAGAATACTGACCGTGGAGGCGCTTCGCGGCCGCTCGAACCATCTCCGGTGCGAGGCCACACAGGATAAGAACAGTTTCCTCCGCCGTGCCGACCTCGCGCGCTACGCGGGGTAATACTCGGTGGTCTTGGGAGCCGTATTCGAAACGGACACCATTCGGAAGCGCGGCAGGTGACAAGTCGAAGACCTCCCCGACCTTCAGTAGGTCTCGTACTTGTACGAGCCACCGTCCCAAAGCCTCATTGTGTCCCTGCCAGCGCCAAGGCATCCAGTCGATGTCGAACCTCGGAAAAACCGCCTCCACCGCCGACCACGAGATGAGCGGATCAGCGAATCCGAAAATCGCCTGGAGCTGGTCTCCGAAGACGCCAACGGCCGATATGGCCTCGGTGAGGCGGAGCACGAGCTTGTGCTGGGACTCGGTGCAGTCCTGGTACTCGTCAACCAGGAGGTGGGTAAAGGAAGCCGCGAGCACCCGCTGGATATGCCGAGACCCACTCACGTGTGTCGCCGCTTCGATGTAGAAGGCGGAGTTCTCCCAGTTGGGCACTTCAGGGATCTCAAGTCCGCCGAGCTCCGGGTATGCCCTGGCAAGCTCGAACGCGAAGCTGGTGATCGTGCTGACCCGTACTGATTTGCCTGCGCCGAAGTCGTCAAGGCGCTTCCTGATGGCGTGCACGCCCGCATTCGTGTGGGTCAGGACCAAGACCTGGCACTTCGGCGTCTCGTCGCCCGCTGACAGAGTTGTCAGGTCTGTTACGACAGCAGCAAGTAAGTGAGTTTTGCCTGTTCCGGCCGGCAGCTCCACCGACGCAGGCATGGCCGCGATGAACGCTCTGGCCTGCGTGAGCAGGTTCGCGCTCACGGCTGCATTCCACGGTCGGCGACCGTGTCCTCTGTCGAAGCCGGGTCAGCCGACAGCGAGTCCCCGGGCGCATAGACGGCGGCCTCTAGCTGCGCTAGAGCCGAGCGAAGTTGGCCGCTTTCGAGTTCGGATCGCGAGAGGATGAACGCACCGAGTTGCTTTCCGCGGTCGACGTTCTTGAACCAACTTTTGGCGTGCGCGGCCGCGGCAATAATCTCCTGCGCTCGGTCGATTTCAATGCCGGCGTCTTGCCAGGAGGCGACGTTCAGAACGGTGTCGGTCCGGGGAGCGCCGCGATCCTTAAGGTGGTCGGCGTAGGCAATCGCCGCCACCTCTGAGCTCTCGGCGATCTTGACCGCAAGGTCAATGAACGCGGTAAGCCCCGCCGCGTCGAGCTCGGAGCACACTGCCTGCTCTGTGTTCAGGTCACCGGTCCACCGGACTACGGCGCCGCCAACCGCTGCCAGCGCTGCTGCCTCCGTGTTGACGTCCTCGACGTCACTGTCCACAAACAGTGTGATCCGGAAACCGGACTCCAGCAGCTGTCGGGCAAGCTTGACGGAGTTGTTCCCGCCCCTTCCTTCCACGGCAACGACTCCCAGGGCGGCGCTTGGCGACTTCAACTGTTCGGCACGCTGCCGATCCCAGGCCTCCACCAAGTGAAGGCTCATCCCGTACTCGGTCTTGCCTTCCGCGACCAGAATGTGCCTGGCAAGGAACGCTTCCGGCCAACCGCGGAGCAGGCGCTGCATGTCGGCGGGGTCATCGAGTCGCTTCAACTTGGTGACTCCGCCGGTGGAGCGGGCGGCGTTGAGGTCCTTTGCGTCGAGGTGTAGTAGTGCGGTCGGCGAATGCGTCGTGACGAAGACCTGGGCGTATGCCTGCGGTGCGCGCAGCTGCGTGAGCAGATGAACGAGCCGGTGAGGCTCGAGGCCGTGTTCGACCTCGTCAACCAACAGGAGCGCCTGGCCGTCGTACGCGAGCTGCTGGGTGGCGGCGCCCGCCAGTCGTCGGCTGCCCAGCCCGAAGTTCATCAATGGCACTTGGCCCTCGAAGAGTGCGAGGTTGCCCTGAGCATGGTTGAGCGAGGTGTCCAGCCCTGGCTTCAGGTCGCGGAAATCGCCACTACCCGACTCCAGGAGCTTGGCCTGGATCTCGCTGGTCAGGTTGGTGAGTTCTTCGCTGATGGAAGCTGATACGGCCTCGCGGGCAGCTCGGTTGGCGTCGACGAGGGCCTGCTTCGTCCCGTGCTTGGCTTCCGTGAGCCGGCCGAGGGCAGAGGTGCGCGACCACCGAAGGTGAGCATCGATCCGATCGTCGATCCGGAAGAGTCCGAACTTGGCCCGCAGGCTTGCTTTGATGGTGTGTGGGACGCCGGACGCGTCGGGCCGGTAAGCGGTCCACTTAGGCTCGAGGTCCTTCTCGACTGTCAGCTCGACGACGACGCACGGCTCGTCTCCGTCCTCAGGGTCGTGGGTGAGATGCCCTGCCTCGGTGATGCCGCACAAGTGCAGACCGAACGCGTCCATGGACATCAAGCCATCGGGTAGATGTCCCACTGCGACCCGGATCCGAATCGGATCCTCGATGTTGCAATCAAAGAAGTCCGTGTCGTGGAAAGTGATGTTCCATGCGTCGCTCAGCGCGCGGTGGATCGCGGTGAGGACGGTTGATTTCGTGGAGTCACCTGGGCCAATGACGGCAATGAACGTCTGATCGGCGGCGATAGCCCAAGAAAGTGATTGAATGCCCCGAAAGTTCTCGATATCGATGCGTCGAATCTGCACAGGGTCCTCACGAGTTCCATTTGGCTGACTCCAGATGCCTGCCCCTCGGTATGCATCGGGAAGTACCTGGGCATCGTGTATATCGTTCATTCCGACCATCTCGTGAATGACGCGCCGCCATTGAGGTTCAGGTCGTTTCCGGTCCGTTCCGGAGAAGGTCAGCGAGTTCGACCGGCGGACACCAGCGTCGCCGTCTCGCGCCGACTCGCGGCAAACTTGTCGAGGCTCCAAAATTGTCGCCGGACCGACATATCCTGTGCCGGCAACAGCTGCTCACGCGCCGCTCACATCGGACGGCGCCAGGCCGCGGCGCACGTGAGGGGACTCGACCCGATGGAACCTGGTACCGCACCCCCGACCACCTCGCCCGCGGAGCCGGGAAGGTCCGTCGGCAGGGTGCAGGGCCTGCTGGATTCGACCCCGCTGCTGTGGCACGTCGCCGTGCAGGACGGGGCCTACCTGCAGCTCGACGATGTCGTCGTCACCGCTCGCGACGTGTCCGGCCGCGGCCTGGTCACGACCTCCGGGATCGTCACCGAGGTGTCCGCGCGGCACGAAGGCGCCAGCTTCGGCAGCGACGTCTTCCTTATATCCGACGGCGTCCTGCCGGCCGCTGTTCAGGAGGTCGCTGAGATCGCCACGACCCGCGTCGAGCCGGAGCTCTACGTCCCGCCGCGGCCCGGCGAGACGGTGCGTCGTGCCACCGGCGACGAACGCGCTCATGCGCTGTACTTCGACCAGATGGACCGCCGCCTCCCGGTCGGCTCCGGCCGCGACGGCGAGACCATCTACGTCAACATGGAGTTCGTCGACGGCACTCGCGGTGCGCACATCTCAATCTCCGGCATTTCCGGGGTCGCTACGAAGACGTCGTTCGCGCTGTTCCTTCTGCACGCCATGTTCCGCGGCGCGGCGCTGCGCGACCCGCACAACGCCAAAGCGCTCATCTTCTCGGTCAAGGGTGAAGATCTGCTATTCCTCGACCAGCCGAACCGGCGCCTGATCGGGCCGAACGGGGACGCGCTGCGCGGCGCCTACGCCCGCCTGGGCCTTCCGGCCGAACCGTTCACGTCCACCGCGTTCTACGCCCCTCCCACCCCCGGAGACCGGACCGGGCGGCCACACGTGACTGGGAGGACCAGCGGCGTTACGGCGTTCTGGTGGACCCTGCATGAGTTCTGCGCGCGGCAACTGCTGCCGTACGTGTTCGCCGACGCCGAAGACGACCGCCAGCAATACACGATCGTCGTCAACAATGTCACCAGCCGCCTCGCTCGGGAAGCGCAAGCGGCCGGCGAGGACGGTGCGGTCCTCATCGATGGGGTCACCTGCCGCACCTACGGTGATTTCGTCGACAAGATCAGCGCGCTGGTCACCGACGACGCGACGATGACCCACTGGGCCGGCAACGCGATCGGCGTCGGCACCGTAAACGCGTTCCTGCGACGGCTGCGGTCCAGCCAGCGGGCGCTGACGGACGTGATCCGCGGCGACCTGCCCGACCCGGCCGGGACCAGCGGCCCGGCCGGCGCGCTCCGCGGCCGTGAGATCAGCACTGACGGCCAGCAGGTCACCGTGATCGACCTGCACAACCTTCCCGAACGGGCGCAACGGTTCGTCGTCGGAGTCGTCCTGGCCGCCGAAACTGCCCGCAAGGAGGCAGCCGGGCCCGGCAGTCTGCTATTCACGATGATCGACGAGCTGAATAAGTACGCCCCCCGCGAAGGGGCCAGCCCGATTAAGGACGTCCTGCTCGACATCGCCGAACGTGGCCGGTCGCTCGGGATCATCCTTATCGGGGCTCAGCAAACCGCGAGCGAGGTCGAGCGGCGGATCATCGCGAACTCCTCCATCCGGGTCGTCGGCCGCCTCGACGCGGCCGAGGCATCCCGGCCCGAATACGGATTTCTGCCGAGCGGGCAGCGGCAGCGCGCCACTATCGCGAAGCCCGGCACGATGTTCATCTCCCAGCCGGAGATCCCGGTCCCGCTCGCGGTCGACTTCCCGTTCCCAGCGTGGGCGACTCGCGTAGGCGAAGCCGACCTCACAGTGCCTCCCGCAGGAGGGGCGGCCGGGTCCGACGGGGTCGCGGCGCCGCCGGGGCGAATGCTGTCGCGGGTCCCGTTCGTCACCGACGACGAGGCCCCGTTCTGACCCACCCGCAGCTTTACGCGCCGAGCACCAATCGCGTACGGCCGCCATTCAGCACCACCCGAAGTAGCCGCAGCACCCGACCGTGGGAGGGGCACCGTGAAGTTCCTGCACACGTCCGACTGGCACGTCGGCAAGCCCCTCAAAGGCCACAACCGCCTCGACGAGCAGGAAGCCGTGCTCACCGAGATCGTAGGCCTGGCCGAGCAGCATCAGGTCGACGCCGTGCTCATTGCCGGCGATCTGTACGACGCCGCAGCGCCCGGCGCCGACGCACAACGCATCCTCGTCAAGACCCTGCTCGGCCTCGCCGGCACCGGCGCCCAGGTCATTGCTATGGCCGGCAACCACGACTCACCCGGCATGCTCGACGCGTACAGGCCGCTCGCCGGGCACGCCGGCGTCACGCTGCTCGGACACCCCCGCGCCGCCGATCGCGGCGGCGTCGTCACCTTCACCGCTCGCAGCACCGGGGAAACCGTCAACGTCGCCGTCCTGCCGTTCCTGTCACAACGCTGGGCGATCCGCGCCGCCGATCTGCTCACCCAAACCCCCGCCGAAGCCGCCAACAGCTACGACCAGCAGATCCGCGAACTGCTTACTCACCTCAAGACCGGGTTCACCCCCGGCGCAGTCAACCTCGTCATGGCGCACCTCACCGTCTCCGGCGCCATCCACGGCGGCGGGGAACGCGCCGCGCAGACGATCTTCGAGTATTGGGTGCCGGCCACCGCGTTCGGGACCGAACCGCACTACGTTGCCCTCGGCCACCTACACCGGCGCCAGACACTGCCCGCCGGCTGTCCCGTCGCCTACTCCGGCTCGCCGATCTGCGTCGACTTTGGCGAACAGGACAACAACCCAGTCGTCGTCCTCATCGACGCCGTACCGAGCACCCCGGCCCGCACCACCGACCTGCCGCTGCTCGCCGGCCGTCGGCTACGGACCGTCCGCGGCACCGTCGCCGATCTCGCCGCCCGTGGCGAGGAATTCGGCGACGCGTTCCTGCGGGTCTACGTCACCGAACCCGCCCGCGCCGGGCTACGCGAAGACGTCCTCGAGGCGTTGCCGAACGCGCTCGAGATCCGTATCGACCCCGAGTTCGCCGCGGCCGCCACCATGGGCCGCGCCGCGCCGATACCCGACAGGTCGCCGAGCGAGCTGTTCACCGACTACTGCGCGCAGCGCGGCGTCGACGACACCCGCGTCGTGGCCCTGTTCGATGAACTGCACGACACGCTCACTGGCAGCGACACCACCGACGCTGTGCTCGCCACCCGGGCAGGTGCCTGATGCGGCCCGTACGCCTTGACATGGATGGGTTCGCGTCGTTCCGGGATAAGACCGTCATCGACTTCACCGACGCCGAATACTTTGCTCTCGTCGGTGCGACCGGCGCCGGAAAATCGACCGTCATCGACGCCATCACCTTCGCCCTGTACGGCACAGTTCCCCGTTGGAACGACCAGCGGATGATCACTCCCGCGCTCGCGCCTACAGCGACGCGTGGCGTCGTCCGGCTCGTCTTCGACGCCGACGGACAGCGCTACGCCGTCGCCCGCGAAGTGCGTCGCAGCGGCGGGAAGACCTCGCGCGTGTCGATGCACGCCTGCCGCCTGGAACGCCTGCACGACCACGACGACCCCGACGGTGACGGTGACATGCTCGCCGCCGAATCCGAAGTGACAAAAGCCGTCGAGAACCTCCTAGGCCTCAGCTACGACCACTTCACCACGTGTGTCGCCCTCCCGCAGGGCGAGTTCGCCGAGTTCCTGCACGCTAAAGCCAGCGACCGGCAGGACATCCTGTCCAGCCTGCTCGGCCACCAGCTCTACGACGAACTGCAGTCCAGCGCGAACACCCGCGCCCGTGACCGACGCTCCACCGTCGCCGCGCTCGAGGCGACCCTCGCCAGCTACTGCGACGCGACCGAGGAGCAGGTCAGCGACCTCACTGGCCGCGCCGACCGGCTCGACTATCTGCAGACTTGGCTCACCGGTACCGGGCTACCCAACCTCGACCAGGCCGCGCAGGCCGTCACCGACAGCGGCGCGAGCCTCGATGAACTCACCGAGCAGCAGCAGGCGCTGGCATCCGTCCAGGTCCCGCCCGACGTGGCCGACCTCGACGCCGAGGTCGCCGTCGCCACCGGCACCCTCGCGGAGGCGACCAAGGTTCATGACGCCGCGGAGACCGCGGACACCCAGGCGCGGGCGGAGGTCAGCGCGTTCCGACCCCGGCACGAGCTCCTCACGCTGCGCCAGCAGTGGGACGACCTCGCCAAGGCCGACGCCGACCTGCCCACCCTGAACGCCGCCGTCACCGACGCCGAGACCACGCACGGCGGGGCGAAGCAAGCGACCGAGGCCGCCGAACATAACGCTGAGCAGCTGCGGGTCGCTGCCGAGCACGCCGCAGACACAGCAGACCTGGCGGAACAGGCCGCGACCCTGGCGGCCGAGCAGGCCGCCACGCTTGCTGACATCACCGTCCCCGACGATCTGGGCGAGCTCACCACTGCACTCGCCGCCCTTGGCGCACGCCGCGCCGAACTCGACGCCGAGACGGACGCCGCCGAGGACGCCTACCGCGCTGCCCAGGCCGCACTGCAGGCCGCCCCCTCGGAAGCCACACTCAGCACCGGCCAGCGGGCCGCGGCCACCATGCGCGACGCCCTGACCGCTGATCTGGCCAGCTGGGCCGACCGGGACCAGGCCGGCGCAACGCTCGCCACCGTCGCCGAAACGCTCGCTAGAGCTGACGCCGCGCTCGCCACCGCCCTAGCGAACCTGGGCGCCGCCCGGCTCTCGGACGAAGCCGGCACGCTGCGTGCCCACCTGCAGCCCGGGCAGCCGTGCCCGGTCTGTGAGCAGCCGGTCACCGCGGTTCCCGCAGGGCACGACACCAGCCATGTCGCCGCCGCCGAGAAGCAGCTCGCGGCCGCGCAGTCCGGCCGCGACCAGGCAGCGACAGAGCACGCCCGCCTCGACCGCGACCACCGGGACACGGCCGCTGCCCGTGCCGAAACCCTGCGGTACGTCGAAACAACTCGCACCGACCTGCACGCCGCCCTACGCGACCTGCGCGCCGTCGGAAGCGAACCGAGCGTCGACGCAGGCAGCAAGGTCGGCATAGCCGGCGCAGCCGCCACATCGCGGAGGACGACCAGCAGCGCAGCCACGGCCAGCGCATCCGACCTGACGACACTGCTCGGCGCGCTCAGCGCCCCAATCACCCGCAATACCGCTCGTGACGACCTTAGCCGCGCAGCCGACGCCGCGACGCAAGCCCGCCGCGTCCTAATCACCGCCGCCGAGAGCCACACCAGGCGTCAAGATGCAGTCGCCGACGCCGACATCCGCCGCAGCGACGCCAGCACTGCACGCCGCGCATTCGACCGGGACCGCCTCGACCTCGACATGCGCAGCCGCGCCGCGGCCACCGCGCTACACACCGCCCGAGACACCGTCGCCAGCCTCGGCGCCCCGGTCGCCGACACCGCTGACCTCACCGCCGCCTGGAACGCTCTCGCCCGCTGGGCTGCCGCAGAACACGCCACTCGGGGCGCACAGCTTCCGGCGCTTCGCAGAGCCACTGCCGGTGCAGCGAAAGCCGCGGACGCGGCGCGCGCCGAGCACAACAAGGCCGCTGGCGACGTCACTCGAGTCCGCGACAAGCAAAACACCGCCGCAACCGACCTCGCGCGACTCACGCAGACCCGCGACCAGACCGCTGTCCGGCGGCAGGACCTGAGCGCAGCACTTACCGGGCAACCCAGCGGCGACCGGGTTGCCGAGCTCATCGCCGAGCTCGACAGCCTCGACCGAGCCGCTGCCGCGGCGCGGCACGCGCTCGCCGACGCCCGCCAGGCACGCAGCCGTGCGCAGCAGAAGGTAGACGAGCTCGACGCGCTGGCCCGCGAAAGCCGTGCGAAGCTGGCTGTGATGCGGGACCCGCTTACCCGCTACGGCGCTCCAGCCATCACCGAGGCCACCCTCGCCCCAGCATGGAGCCAGCTCGACGGCTGGGCCAGACAAAGGGAGAAGACGCTCAGCGGCGACCTCACCAACGCGCGTAACGTCGCCGACCGCGCGGCGAGGCAGTACGAGACCGCCGTCTCCGCCGTCAGCGAGGCCCTCACACGCACCGAGCTGCCACCACCCGACGCGGCCTCGTCGGTCAGCGAGCTGCACACGACGGTCACCCGAGACGTTGCCGGCGCGGTCGCGTCGGCGCGCCTCGCCGCAGAGCACGCCGCGAACCGGTTCCACGAACGAGAACGCCTCGACAAGCAAAAGGACGATGCGGCTGAGCAGGCGCAGGTCGCCGCCACCCTCGCCAACCTGCTGCGTTCTGATGGGTTCCAGGCATGGCTACTGGAAAGCGCGCTCACCTCCCTCGTCGCCGACGCCTCCGACATCCTTCTCGACATGTCGTCCGGACAGTTCGAACTGCAGGTCCGCAACAAGGACCTCGAAGTCGTCGACCACAACGACGCCGACTCGCCCCGCCCGGTCCGAACCCTGTCCGGCGGAGAGACTTTCCAAGCATCCCTCGCGCTCGCGCTCGCCCTCAGTCGGCAGGTGTCCTCCCTCGCCGCGTCCGGCGCGGCGAAGCTCGAATCGATCTTCCTCGACGAGGGGTTCGGCACCCTCGACGAAACCAGCCTCGACGTCGTCGCAGCCACGCTGGAGAACCTGGCTGCGTCCGGAGAGCGGATGGTCGGTGTCATCACCCACGTCTCTGCCCTCGCCGACCGGATCCCGGTCCGTTTCCAGGTCACCCGCACCGGCGCCAAATCCCACATCGAACGGATCACCGCATGACGGTCTCCGGAACGCAGGACACGACCAGCACCACCCCTGGGATGCGGTTCTCCATCGACGCGTGGGACGTCAGCTACGGCTCCGCGCTCGCCATCCCCGAAGAGGACCTGCCCGCCTCCGTCGCCCGCGTCGAGACTGACGTCGAAACACCAGCTGACCAGTGGGCCCCTGTCTCGGCCGACAACGACGTGCCGCATCCGTCCGCGGTCTTGTTCGTCGACGGTGTCCGCCGCATCGATGCCCGCGTCTGGATCGACGACCCGCCGGCGAGGGGCGCCGGCACTGCGATGGCGTCCCTCGGTACAGGCATGGCGTCGACCGCGTCAATGGCGGTGTGCGCGTCCTACGCCGCCGGCGTGGTCTGCTGCTGCGGACAGCCCGGGCGGCGGCAGGCTCACCTGCTTGCCGCCGAGATCCGCCGGGGCCTGTTCACCACCGCCGCCTATGCCACCGACATCCAGACACGGGCTGGCACCTACCGGGCCCGTCACACCGTCGGGAGTGACACCGTGCCGCCGACGATGACCCTGTCCAACGCGCTGCAGCAGGCTCTCGCCGAGATCGAGGTCATCACCGCCCTCGCTGCCCGTGCTGCCCTTCCCCGTGCCTCTGAACACGCCAGCGCCCCGCCGCGCGGGCCGGACGGAGCCGACGACGACCTGCTCGTCATCGACGGGCCCCTGCGCAACCGGGCCCACCTGCCCCGCACAATGGGGCTGATTAAGACGCACCGAGCCGGGTACCTTCCACCAGAGCTGAACCAGGTCATCGCCGCGCTTACCGCCGGGCAACGCACGCCCGTGTTCCTGATGGGCACCACGTGGGAACGCCACGCGTGGTACCTGCGGCTCCCGTCCACCCCGGACGTGCCCGGCGCGCCGTGGGCCGGCGTCGTACGTTGCGAAGCAGGGACCGATCTGTCCCGGGCACAGCTAACTGCGATGGCAAACCTGTCGCAAACGGTGCTGTGCCGCTACGCGTCCGTCGCGTACAAGGACCCCCGAGCCCCACAGAACCTCGTCCCAATCGCCGGGCTGGAGAACACGCTGCGGCACCGGCTCGGTGACACGCGCGTCCTGTACCGTTCGCTCCGCGAAGTAGCCCACTGACCCGGATACACCCGGACAGAGCCATCGCCGAGCCTGCACCTAAGGGAGCGCCGCACGGTCTGAACTGTCGGGGGATCCCACCGAACCCAGGACCATCAGGGATACCGATCAGACCACTTGGTGAGCCAGCGGAGCCCCGTCCGATCTAGGCGCTTGAGCAGATGAGCACCACGTCCGGCGAGTGAGCACATATCGACAAGCCTGTCTCAGCCGACGATTGTGGCTCGTCGGCCTCGGGATACCTCAATTAGTCCTTGCCGTCGGAGTAGATCCACAGCGCGATGCGCCGTGCCGACCGCCACAGCATGCCGAACGGCCAGTTCGACGACCGTTGGTAGTTCGTCTCCCGGGCGCAGTTGGCCGCTCGTGATCTGCTCGCGGAGGTCCGCAGCGATGACCTCGTACGAGCCGCGGGGTGTCGGAGGCGCAGCGATAGGCGGCGGCATGATGTCGGCCATCGTGATGGCGGCGCGGCGGTCGGCCTCGTCGACCCATGCCGCGTAGACCTTCAATGTCGTCGCGCCGCCGCTACCGTGGCCGAGGCGGCCGGCGACCGTTCGGACGTCGACGCCGGCGGCGATGAGCTCCGTCGCGGAGTAGTGGCGCAGCGAGTGCAGGCGAGTGCTGCGAAGGCCGAGCTTGATCGCCAGCCGGCGGTAGCGGTGGCTCAGCGAGCGCGGCCCGTACGGCGAGGAGGCGTCCGGCGCGGGGGAGAAGACGAACCGGTCGGCACGGAACGGCACCCCGAGCAGCTCGCAACGCTGCTCCCACCGCTCGCGATGTTCGAGCAGCAGGGCGGCTGTCTGCGGATCGATGGCGATCCGCCGTTGTTGTCGCGTCTTCGTCTGTTTCTCTTTCACACCCGCCTTGGGCTGGGCGTTGGCCCGTTGAACGAGCAAGGTCGCCGTCGCGAAATCGACGTGCCGCCAGCGCAGGGCGCTGATCTCGCCGCGGCGCATTCCGGTGATCATGACGACCCAAAGGAGGAGTCCCCAGTCAGGGTTGCTCCAGGCGGCACGGATGACTGCTGCAGCTTCCTCGGCGCTGGGTGGATCGGGCTCCGTCTGGTTGGCCGGCGGCGCGATCGCCAAAGCTGCGGGATTCACGCCGAGGTGGCGCCATCGCACGGCCTGCTCCATCGAGCCGCTGATGATGTAGTGGATCTTCCGCACCGTGCTGCCACTCAGTGGCCGGCACGTGTGGCCAGCCCGCCGCCGGCCGGAGCAGAGTTCACGGCATCGCTGAAGTCGCGCGTAGAACGTCTCGAGCAGTTCGGCGTCGAGCTTGCCGGCGACCTGGTCGCCGAGCGTGGGCTTGATGTAGATGCGGATCAGATCTTCGTAGCGATCACGCGTCGTGTCTTCGAGGCGGGCGATCTCGAGCCAGCGAGCGATCGCTTGGTTCAGCGTGATCGCGGTCTTCGGGTGGCGGTTCTCGTCGACCTGGGCCTGCATACGAGTGAGCGCGAGCTCGGCCGCGGCGTAAGTCGTGGCGGTCTCGCGCAGGTAGCGGCGTTTGTTCGTCAGCGGGTCGCGGCCGGCGTATACGACGGCGCGGTAGTGCTCCGACGGGAGCTCTTCGATGTAGCCGCGAGATCGCCTACCGCGTGGTGCCACTCATTCGATCTTTCCAGAGGTGATCCCACGAGATGCACCACGAGCGATCGAATCGTTGGTGTGAGGCGGCTGCAGGCCCCGAATTTGCTGTGTGCCCCCGGCAGGATTCGAACCTGCGCTCCCGCCTCCGGAGGGCGGTGCTCTATCCCCTGAGCTACGGGGGCCGCAAACCCGGACAGCCTAACAGCAGCCCGGCGGCCCAGGCCGTCGGACGTGGCCGCTCCGCGCCGAGTGGACGCAAAGCGGTCCGCTCCTATCGGCGGCCCTACCATCGCGGCCATGGCTGATTTTGAGTTGCCGGAGAGTCCCGCAACCTGGGTGCTGGCCGGTGACAGCGTCACCCAAGGCGTCTATCACACGCACGGCGGACGGTCCTGGGTCGAGCACCTGCACGAGCGGGTTCGGTGGCAGCTGGACCGGCCGACGGATCTAGTGATCAACAGCGGCGTATCGGGTTGGACAGCGCCGATTGGTCCTCGACGAGTTCGACCATCTTGTTGCGCGTTTCGATCCGGCCATCGTCAGTATCTCCCTTGGTACCAACGACGCCAATGACGGTCTGGGCGGCATCCCGGCGTTCGAAGAGGCGATGACGCAACTTGTCGAGCGATCCCAGCGGCTCGGAGCGCGGGTGATCCTGCAAACTCCCGCGTTGGTCACCGCCGGTGCCGTGCGACGAGCGGCCAGCCTGCCGGCCTACGCAGACAGCGTCCGCAAGCTCGCGGCGCGTACCGACGCGATCCTGGTTGATCACGAACGTTACTGGGCAGAGCGCTTCGGAGAAGCGGAGCCGATCGCGTGGCTCGATGACCACAGCCATCCGAACACGGTGGGGCATCTGCAGATGGCCAACCTATTGCTCCGGACGCTCGGGCTCGGTGAGATGAGCGAGCGGCCCTGACCGTTGCGCGCTGGACGGCTTGCGCGGGCTGGGTCGAGGTTGACGTGGTCGGCGTCTAACGATGCCCGTTCGCCGAGCTAGTTGGGCGCCGGCAGAGGCGACGCGCCTCTTTCTCTGAGCAGCTGTTCCATTTGGATTATTTCGTTGCTCTGATTTTGGTACATCTTCGTCGCGAGGTTCCGGACATACGGTTCCTTCGCGTGTGTGGCCGCGTACTGGGCCATCGGTACGCCGCCCTGATGGTGGCGCAGCATGAGCTGCAGGAAGTAGATGTCGAGCGCCTTTCCGCTCATCGTCTCCAGCTTGTCGATCTCGGCGGGGCTTGCCATGCCCGGCATGAGGCCGTTGGTCTGAACATGGTCGTGGCCCGCCATCCAGGCCATGACCGGGCGCGACGAGCCTCGGGCGAGGCCCCAGCCATCGAGCCAGCCCTGCATCTGGCCCAGCTCGAAGTATTGCGCGGACTCGATGTCGTAGGCGAGCAGCTTGATCGACTGGTCGCTCGTGTGGTCGCGGGTATAGCCGGCCATCTGCACGGCCTGCGTGTGGTGGGTCGACATGTCGCGAGCGAAGCCTGCATCGACCGAGGAGTCGCTCACCTTCGCGGACTCGCCCCGATTGCCGGCGATCCAGCCAGCGGTCACCCCGATGACCAGCACGGCGACGGCGAGGACGGCGAACAGCACTACCCGGACACGGCGGTTCGACGATGGCGGATCGTCCGCGAACGACGATTCGTCGATGTCCGGGTCGCTGTCGACCGGTGTGCTCATTTATCCGTCGACCGGATGCCCTGGCGTACTGGGGTTGGTCTTGAAGCTCGGATCCGAGCAGGTCGCGCTCGGCTCAGGCGTCGTCTTCGGATTGAAGCGCAGCGCAGTGATGAACTGCGAGACCCTGGGATCGGACGCCTTGTCGACGAAGAGCTGGTAACCCCACGCCTGCAGCGAGATGTTCGTCTTCAAGCCGGGGTATGGACTCATCGCCATGCGGTCCTGCCCGCTCACGAGCTTGGTCAGCGCATCGACCTCGGACTTCGCGAGCCCGGGCTTGTAGGTGATCCAGACTGCACCGTGTTCGAGCATGTGGACGGCGTTCTCGTTGGCGATCGCGTTCGGGTAGACGGTGCCGGTGCAATCGGCCCAGACCGGCGAGTGGTCGCCTCCGGTCGGCGGCGAGGTGTCGTACTTGATGACGCCGTTGACGTGGTTGTGGTTCGGCTCGGCCTTGTACACGAGGCCACTGATCGACTTTGCGTCGACGAGTTCGGGCTGTGACCACGGGTCCTTGCTGCTCGTGGACTTATGTTGGGTCACTGCGTAGACGATGATCGCGGCCGCGAACACCACCACGGCGGCGGTAGTCGCGATCAGCCCCCACGGGGTCTGCTTCTGGTTGACGATCGACTTGCCCGGCCGTTTCGTCGGCGGCCGTTTCGTCGGTGGCCGCGCGCCTGACGCCTTGGCCGCAGGACGATCCCGGGGAGGGGATTTCTTCGACGTCGATGTGGTTGACGGCTTGCGCTGGGCCATGGCCTGCCTTTGGCACTCATCAGATGGATGCTGGAGAAATCGCGCCAAGTGTAGGTTGCCGTCCTGAGAGTTACTCAAGGCCGCTGCCGGCCGGTAAATGGGGCCAGAGGGGTCACTAGCATTGGCCCGGTGAACCCCGCTGAACTCTCCGTGGTCGTCGCGGCTGCTGTGTCCGCTTGTCTGTCGGCCGGCGAGTTCACCGGAACGCCCCCGAATGAGGTGGTCATCGAGCGGCCGAAGAGCCGCGACCACGGCGACTACGCCACGAACATCGCGCTGCGGATGGCGAAGGGTGCCGGGCGCCCGCCGCGCGAGATCGCCGAGGCGATCGCGACCCACCTGCGCCAGGCCGAGGGCATCGGCGCGGTCGAGGTCGCCGGGCCGGGCTTCCTCAACATCACTCTGGCGCAGGGGTCGCTGGGCCGGCTGGCGCGCACGATCGTCGAGGCGGGCCAGCGGTACGGGCAGGTCGACGTGCTCGACGGCCGGCGCATCAATCTCGAGTTCGTCTCGGCGAATCCCACCGGCCCGTTGACGCTGGCGAGCGCGCGCTGGGCCGCCGCCGGCGACTCGCTCGCGCGCATTCTCGCCGCGAACGGAGCGGTCGTCAGCCGCGAGTACTACTTCAACGACCACGGGATGCAGATCGACCGGTTCGCGCGTTCCCTCCTGGCGCGTGCCCACGGCGAGTCGACTCCGGACGACGGCTACCCCGGCGAGTACGTCGACGACATCGCCGCGTCAGTCGTTGCTGCCGTGCCGGGCGTTCTCGACATGTCGAGGGATGCCGCCCAGGAAGTGTTCCGCCGCGAGGGCGTCGAGCGGATGTTCGCCGAGATCAAAGCGTCGCTGCACGAGTTCGGTGTCGACTTCGACGTCTACTTCCTCGAAAGCTCGCTGCACGAGTCCGGCGCCGTCGAGAAGGCGGTCGAGCGGGTCAAGCAGAACGGCGGGTTGTATTTCGCCGACAGTGCATGGTGGCTGCGCTCGTCCGACTACGGCGACGACAAGGACCGCGTCGTCATCAAGAGCGACGGGCATCCGGCCTATATCGCCGCTGATATCGCCTATTTCGCCGACAAGCGGGCACGCGGCTTCGAGCTGTGCATCTTCCTGCTGGGCGCCGACCACCACGGCTACATGGCGCGCCTCAAGGCCGCCGCGTCGGCACTCGGCGACGACCCGAACGCCATCGAGGTCCTCATCGGCCAGATCGTGCGCCTGGTAAGGGACGGTTCGCCGGTGCGAATGGGCAAGCGCACCGGCAACGTCATCACCATGGCCGACCTCGTCGACGCGGTGGGGGTCGACGCGGCCCGGTATTCGCTTGTTCGTGGCTCGATCGAGTCGGCGCTCGACATCGACGTCGACGTTCTCGTCAGACGCACCAACGACAACCCGGTCTTCTACGTGCAGTACGCGCACGCGCGCTTGTCGTCGCTGCAGCGTAATGCCGCGTCCCTCGGCATCGAGCGGGCACCGGATCCCGACCTCGGCCTGCTGGTCCACGAACGCGAGATCGACCTGCTCGGCCTGCTCGGCGAGTTCCCGCGCGTCGTCGCCTCAGCGGGCGAGTTGCGCGCCCCGCACCGGGTCGCGCGCTATCTCGAAGAGCTCGCGGGCGTCTACCACCGCTTCTACGACGCCTGCCGGGTGCTCCCACAGGGCGACGAGCAGCCCACGCCGGTCACGCATGCCCGGCTCTGGCTGTGCGAGGCAACTCGTGTCGTCCTTGCGAACGGGCTCGGGTTGCTCGGGGTCAGCGCGCCGGAGCGCATGTGAGCCGGCCGGCCGTCGCGAGACGAGCCCCGCGATGAGCCGATCGGCCCATCCGGCCGGGCCCCGGCATGCCGACGTCCTGCTCGAGCACGCGGCTGCCACCGCACCTGCCGACTTGAACGCCCTCACTCCGGGCATCTGGCCCTCGTCGGTGCACCGGCGCGACGGCGTACTGCATCTGGGCGGCGTCGCCGTGCCTGGACTCGTCGTCCGGCACGGCACCCCTGCCTTCCTCCTGGACGAGGACGATCTGCGCCAGCGCGCGCGGGCCTACGCGGCTGCCTTCGACAACGGCGACGTCTACTACGCGGGCAAGGCGTTCCTGTGCACCGCGCTTGCGCGATGGATCGCCGATGAGGGCCTCAACCTCGATGTATGCACCGACGGCGAGCTGTCCGTCGCGCTTGCCGCGGGCTTTCCGCCTGACCGGCTGGCGATGCATGGCAACAACAAGTCGCGCGTCGAACTGGAGCGCGGTGTTGCGGCCGGCGTCGGGCGCGTCATCGTCGACTCCTTCGAGGAGATCTCCCGCCTCGACGCCGCAGCGGCGGCGGCCGGCGTGCGTCAGCGGGTACTGGTGCGGGTGACCGTCGGCGTCGAGGCGCACACGCACGAATTCATCGCCACTGCGCACGAGGACCAGAAGTTCGGCTTCTCGCTGTCCGGCGGTAGGGCAGAGCAGGCTGTTGCGGCAGTCATCGCCGCCGACTCCCTCGAGCTGGTCGGGTTGCATTCCCATATCGGCTCGCAGATCTTCGACACCGCGGGCTTCGAGGTCGCAGCGCACCGCGTCGTCGAGTTGGCCGCAACCATCCGAGACCGGCATGGCGTCGAGGTAGCCGAGATCAACCTCGGCGGCGGCCTCGGCATCGCCTATGTGGCAGGCGATGATCCCGAAACCCCCAAGGAGATTGCCCAGCGACTGACCACGATCATCGAACGCGAGTGCGTGGCCGCCGGTCTGCCGGTCCCTCGCCTGGCGGTCGAACCCGGCCGGGCCATCGTGGGGCCGTCGGCGATCACCGTGTACGAGGTGGGCACCGTTAAGGACATCGTGCTCGACGGCAATCTCACCCGCTGTTACGTGTCCGTCGATGGCGGCATGAGCGACAACATCCGCACAGCTCTCTACGACGCGAGCTATACCTGCGCGCTGGCCAACCGTTCCTCCGTTGCTCCCGCCAAGCTCGCACGCGTGGTCGGCCGGCACTGCGAGAGCGGAGACATCGTCGTTCGAGATACGTGGCTGCCGGCTGATATCGCGCCGGGAGATCAACTCGCGGTAGCGGCCACCGGCGCGTACTGCCGCAGTATGGCCAGCAATTACAACTACGTCCCGCGCCCGCCGGTCGTCGGGGTGCGAGATGGCGCGTCGACTGAACTCGTGCGCCGCGAGACCGAGGACGACCTGCTCCGACTCGATACGGGGTGGCAGGTATGAGCACGGCCGCTGCGCTCAAGATCGCGCTGCTCGGCTGCGGGGTCGTCGGCTCGGAGGTGGTTCGACTCCTGCATCATCAGGCCGACGATTTGGCTGCCCGGGTGGGGGTTCCGCTCGAACTGGCCGGCATCGCGGTACGCCGTCCCCAGCGTCATCCTGACATCGCCCCCGAACTGCTCACCACAGACGCAGCGGCGCTCGTCGAACGGCCCGACGTCGACCTTGTTGTCGAGGTCATCGGTGGCATCGAGCCGGCGCGCTCGCTGCTGCTCAGCGCGCTGCGCAGCGGCAAGAGTGTCGTCAGCGCCAACAAGGCATTGCTTGCCGACGAAGGCGCCACACTGCATGACGCGGCCGCTGGTGCCGGCGTCGACCTGTACTACGAGGCGGCGGTCGCCGGAGCGATCCCGTTGCTGCGCCCGCTGCGCGAGTCGCTGGCCGGTGATCGCATCAACCGCGTCATGGGAATCGTCAACGGCACGACCAACTTCATCCTCTCGCGCATGGACGCTACGGGCGCCGGTTTCGAAGAGGCGCTTGCCGAGGCAACCGCGCTCGGATACGCCGAGGCCGATCCGACCGCCGACGTCGACGGCTTCGACGCAGCGGCCAAGGCAGCCATCCTCGCCGGGCTGGCGTTCCACACGCGGGTGACCGCCGGCGATGTTTATCGTGAAGGCATCGGCGGGGTCACAGCTGCCGATATGGCCAGTGCCAAGGCGATGGGCGCGACGGTGAAGCTGCTCGCGATCTGCGAGCGCACCGCCGGCGCGGGCGGAGAGCCTGCCGTGTCGGTGCGCGTGCATCCGGCGATGATTCCGCGGGTCCACCCGCTGGCCGGTGTCGGCGATGCGTTCAACGCGGTGTTCGTCGAGGCCGACGCGGCCGGGTCGTTGATGTTCTACGGGCGTGGCGCCGGGGGAGCACCGACCGCGAGCGCCGTGCTCGGTGACCTGGTCGCTGTCGCGCGCAACCGGGTCAGCGGCAGCCGTGGCGCGGGCGAGAGCGCGTATGCCGATTTGCCGATCCTGCCGATGGGCGAGGTCACCACGCGCTATCACGTCGCGCTCGACGTCGCCGACCGTCCGGGTGTGCTGGCGAGCGTTGCAGGTACGTTTGCCGAGCAGGACGTGAGCATCCAGACCGTCCGCCAGGAAGGTCGCGGTGACGCCGCGACCCTGGTGCTCGTCACACACAGCGCCACCGATGCAGCGCTGGCCAAGACCGTCGATCGGCTCACTGGAATGGACATCATCCGCCGCGCGGCTAGCGTGATGCGCGTCGAGGGCGCACCGGCCGACTGACGTGACGGAGCTGAGGACGATGACGCGCTTCTGGCCGGGCATTATCGAGCAGTACCGCGCGCGCCTACCTGTCACGGCGGAAACGCCCGTCGTCACGCTCTACGAGGGCGGCACACCGCTCATTCCTGCGCCGGAGCTTTCGCGCCGCACCGGCTGCGAGGTCTCGTTGAAGGTCGAGGGCGCCAATCCGACCGGTTCATTCAAGGACCGCGGCATGACGGTGGCCATCTCCAAGGCGGCCCAGTCCGGAGCCAAGGCGGTCATCTGCGCGTCGACTGGCAATACCTCGGCCAGTGCCGCCGCCTACGCGGTACGCGCCGGCATGACCTGCGCGGTGCTCGTCCCGCAGGGCAAGATCGCGTTGGGCAAGATGGCTCAGGCCCTCGTCCACGGCGCAAAGCTGCTGCAGGTCGACGGCAATTTCGACGACTGCCTCGAACTTGCCCGCAAACTCGCCGTCGACTACCCGGTGGCGCTGGTCAACTCGGTGAATCCTGATCGAATCGAAGGCCAGAAGACGGCCGCATTCGAGATATGTGACCTGCTCGGGCGAGCACCCGACGTGCACTGCATACCGGTCGGCAACGCGGGCAACATCACCGCGTACTGGAAGGGCTATCGCGAATATGCCCTTGACGGCGTGGTCGACGCGACTCCGCGGATGTTCGGCTTCCAGGCTGCGGGCTCTGCGCCGATCGTGCTCGGAGCGCCTGTACGCAATCCGATGACGATCGCGACGGCCATCAGGATCGGCAATCCCGCGTCGTGGACCTTCGCAGAGTCGGCCCGAGACGAGTCGGGCGGACTGATAGATGCCGTCACCGACAAGCAGATCCTGGAGGCCTACCGGATGCTCGCTCGTACCGAGGCCGTCTTCGTCGAGCCTGCATCCGCAGCCAGTGTCGCCGGACTGCTCATGTGCGCCGCCGACGGGCGAATCCCGGGCGGCTCGTCGGTCGTGTGCACTCTGACGGGCAACGGGCTCAAGGACCCGGACTGGGCGATATCCGCCGCGCCGAAACCGGTCACTGTTCCGGTCGACAGCCACGCTGCCGCCGCGCATCTCGGTCTGGCCTGACATGGCCGGGCCCGCGTTTCGCGCTGGAGCGGTACACGTTCGGGTTCCCGCCACCAGCGCCAATCTCGGTCCAGGATTCGACGCGCTCGGGCTTGCGCTTGCGCGACATGACGACGTCCTTGCGCGTGTCGGTGAGGACGGCCTCGTGCTCGACGTCGCCGGCGAAAGCGCCGACGATGTGCCCCGCGACGGTTCTCATCTGATCGCCCGGACGATGCACGCGGTGTTCGAGCGGCTCGGCGGACAGCCACGTGGGCTGGAGTTGGTCTGCGCCAACCGCATCCCGCACGGCCGAGGCCTCGGGTCGTCGGCCGCGGCGATAGTGGCCGGTGTCCTGCTCGCCCGGGCGCTGGTGGTCGGGGGCGACGAGGCGCTGCCCGACGCGGACGTACTCGCTCTTGCCGCAGAACTCGAAGGCCATCCCGACAATGTCGCGCCCTGCCTGCTCGGTGGTCTCACCATCTCCTGGACGGGTGGAGATCGGGCGAATGCCGTACGCCTTGACTGCGACCCGGCGATCCAGCCCGTCGTGCTGATCCCGCCCTTCGCGGCGTCGACCGAACAGGCGCGCGGCATGCTGCCCGAGCAGGTCGCGCACTCCGATGCAATATTCAACGCGTCGCGTTCGGCACTGCTGATCGCCGCACTGACCGGTCAGTCAGCGGCGTTGCTGTCGGCTACCGAAGATCGGCTGCACCAGCCGTACCGGGCGCAGGCGATGCCACAGAGCGCCGAGCTGATGGTGACCCTTCGCGCGGCGGGTTTCCCGGCCGTGATCTCCGGTGCCGGGCCGAGTGTCCTGGTGCTGGCCAGAGATCAGGTCGAGGCCAAGAGCGTTTTGGCGCAGGCGCCACCGGACTGGGATGCTGAGCAGATCCCGATCGACGAGACCGGGGCACATATCGTGCGCTGATGCGTACGCGCTCAAGGCGAGGCACCCCTTGCGTGACACGGAACATTGCGAAGGTCCCCCGTGTTGCCGTGCTAGGTGAGAGCGTCTACCCTGATCGTTGTCAGTCGCGACGCAGCGACTTCGCCGGCCTCAAGGCAACGGCGATCGGCCTTCGCCGTTTATTTGAGATTTTGGATTGAAGTCTCCCTGCGTCGGCCCACGTGGTTGCGCGGACGAAAAGGCTGATCAATCAAGAACCTCCCGGGCGCCTAGTGCCCGGGATCGACCCGACTGGCTCATGGTCGGGTCGTGGCAGGCCCAGCGCTGTTCAGAGCGCGCGGGTCACCATCGGAAGGACCCGACATCCCGTGACAGATACTTCGGAGCAGACGCTGTTCGCTGCGAATAATGGCGCTGAGCAGGCGACTCGCCGGCCGTCCAGCGAATCCGGCAGCGCAGCCTCCGCATCGGCCGACGGCGATGCCCGTCCGGCCCGCCGGCGGGGCGGCTCGTTGTCGTCGATGCTTCTGCCAGAGCTGCAGGAACTTGCCAGCAGCCTCGGCATTGCCACCACCCGGATGCGCAAGAGCGAACTCGTCGCCGCCATCCAGACCGCACGCAGCGGGGGGTCCGAGGGCTCAGCACAGCCAGTGGCCGCCGCCGTGCCTGCGAGCGACGCAGCGCCGGCGCCCAAGCGACGTGAGCGTCGCGGCGCCAGCCGCCCGACCGGCAGCCCTGCGGCGGAATCCACTGCAGAGTCGGTTGTCGTAGCCGTGGCTCCGGTCCCCGACGAGGCTGCTCCAGCGAGCGAGGCCCCGGCGAGTGCCGCAGCGTCTGCGACGCCCCCGGCCGAGGCCGGCACCGGATCGGGCGACGGGCGCAATCAGGGCCACTCGAACCGCCAGGGCGAGTCTCGAGGTCAGCAGGGCCAAAGTGGCCAGGGTGGTCAGGGCGGTCAAGGTGGCCAGAATCGCCAGAACGATCGCGATGACGACTTCGACGGCAGCCGGCGTCGGGGGCGCCGCTACCGCGATCGCCGCGGGCGCACCCGTGATCGGGTCGGTGGCGGTGGCGGTGGGAGCGGCGCAGGCGCCGGCAGTGACGCCGAGCCGACCGTTGCCGAGGACGACGTCCTGACGCCGGTCGCCGGCATCCTCGACAGCGTCGAGGACAAGAACACCTGGTTCATCCGCACCGGCGGGTACTTCGCCGGATCCGACGACGTCTACGTGGCGAACTCGTTCGTGCGCCGCTTCGGCCTGCGCCGCGGCGACGCGGTCACGGGTGTGATCCGGCAGCCCCGAGAGGGGGAGCGACGCGAGAAGTTCAATCCGCTCGTCCGCCTCGACACTGTCAACGGCCGCGACCCCGACGAGGCCAAGAACCGAATCGAGTTCACCAAGCTGACCCCGCTCTACCCGCAAGAGCGGCTGCGTCTGGAGACCGAGCCGCACATCCTGACCACCAGGGTGATCGATCTCGTCATGCCGATCGGCAAGGGTCAGCGCGCGCTGATCGTCTCGCCGCCCAAAGCCGGCAAGACGATGGTGCTGCAGGCGATCGCCAACGCGATCTCGACCAACAACCCCGAGTGCCATCTGATGGTCGTCCTCGTGGACGAGCGTCCAGAAGAGGTCACCGACATGCAGCGCTCGGTCAAGGGTGAGGTGATCGCCTCTACCTTCGACCGGCGTCCGCAGGACCACACGATGGTGGCTGAGCTCGCCACCGAGCGAGCAAAGCGACTCGTCGAGATGGGCCACGACGTCGTCGTGCTGCTCGACTCGATCACCCGCTTGGGCCGTGCCTACAACCTGGCCGCGCCGGCAAGCGGGCGCATCCTGTCCGGTGGTGTCGACTCGACCGCGCTCTACCCGCCCAAGCGTTTCCTCGGCGCCGCGCGCAACATCGAGAACGGTGGCTCGCTGACCATACTCGCCACCGCGCTGGTCGAGACCGGATCAGCAGGCGACACCGTGATCTTCGAGGAGTTCAAGGGCACCGGCAACGCCGAGCTTCGCCTCAAGCGCGAGATCGCCGACAAGCGCGTGTTCCCCGCGGTCGACGTTGATCAGTCCTCGACGCGCAAGGAGGAGTTGCTGCTTTCGCCGGATGAGCTGGCGGTGACGGTGAAGCTGCGTCGCGTCCTGCATGCGCTCGAGCCACAGCAGGCGATCGACCTGCTGCTGGATCGGCTGAAGAAGACGCGCACGAACATCGAGTTCCTCATGCAGATCGCCAAGACGACTCCCGGCGGGGAGTAGAGCGTCGGTTCCAGTTGAGTGGTGCGTTTCGGCTTCAGTGGTGCCTTCTAGCGCACCACTGAACGGCTAACGCGCCACTCAACGGTGGGACGGGCGGGGTCCTGCACGAGCGCCGGCACGAGATACGCATACGAATGATTTGCGGTTGTTTCGGCGCTCCAGGTAGAACAAAGGCCGTCAAGTATTGCCATTGACGCGGGGTCCCGCTGCCTAACGTTTGCCTCACGCGCAATGCGTGCGACTTTGACTACGGATCGTGCTGGCATTCGGGCAGTTATCGTCTCGACATGGTAGCGAGATCAGTTGGTAACAGTTAGGCATCGCCTCTGCTCGGCACATTCCCCGTGATCTTGGGGCATGCCATCGTGCAGACAGCGAAAGCGCTCTCAGATTCACTCCGTTCGTGTCAGGGGGTAATTGTCAATGCATAAGAAGCGGTTCGTCGAGGTCGCCTCGGCGAGCATCGCAGTCGCCGTGTTGTTAGCGGCGTGTAGTAGTAGCAGCAAGAAGTCGGGCACCGGTGGCAGCGGCGGCAGTGGTGGCTCCGCGTGCGCCGCGTTCTCGAAGTGGACCGGCCACAGCGGCAAGAAGGTGTCGATGTACTCGTCGATCACCGATCCTGAAGGGGCGAGCCTTCAGAAGTCCTGGAAGCAGTTCGAGGACTGCACCGGGATCACGATCAACTACCAGGCCGACAAGGCGTTCGAGGCCCAGATCAAGATCAAGGTCGACGGTGGCAACGCACCTGACATCGCGATCTTCCCGCAGCCGGGCCTGCTGGCGAACTTCGCCACATCCGGAAAGCTGAAGGCGGCCGACGCCACAACGAAGTCCGAGGCAACGTCGGGTTGGTCGAAGGACTGGATCAACTACGGCACCGTCAACGGCACGTTCTACGCGGCGCCGATGGGCGCGAACGCGAAGTCCTTCGTCTGGTACTCGCCGAAGTACTTCAAGCAAAAGGGCTACACGGTCCCGACGTCGTGGGACCAGTTGATGGCCCTGTCGGACAAGATCGTTGCTGATGGCGGCAAGCCCTGGTGCGCCGGCGCCGAGTCCGGCGATGCAACGGGTTGGCCGCTGACCGACTGGATGGAAGAGCTCATGCTGCGCATGTATGGGCCTGACGTCTACGACCAGTGGTGGCAGCACAAGATCCCGTTCAACGATCCCAAGGTCGCGAGCGTGCTCGCGAAGGTCGGCTCAGTCCTGAAGAACCCGAAGTACGTCAACGGTGGCATCGGCGATGTCAAGTCGATCGCAACGACCGCCTTCCAAAAGGGCGGCCTGCCGATCGAGACCGGTGACTGCTACCTGCACGCGCAGGCGTCGTTCTACGCGGCGAACTGGGACAAGGGAACGACCGTTTCGCCTGACGGCGACGTGTACGCGTTCTACGAGCCCACCCTCGGCGATCAGTTCGGCAAGCCGGTCGAGGGCGGCGGCGAGTTCGTCGGCGCATTCGCCGACCGTCCCGAGGTGCAGGCGGTGCAGGAGTACCTCGCCACTGCCGACTGGGCGAACAGCCGGGCATCGGTGACCAAGAGCTCGGGCGGCGGCTGGCTCAGCGCCAACAAGGGCCTCAACCCGGACAATCTCGGTAGCGACATCGACAAGCTGTCCTACCAGGTCCTGTCCGACCCGAAGGCAGTCGTTCGGTTCGACGCCTCCGACCTGATGCCCAGCTCGGTCGGATCGGGCACCTTCTGGAAGCAGATGACCGCATGGATTACCGGTCAAAGCGACCAGACCACGCTCAACAACATCGAAGCGTCGTGGCCGAAGTAGTGGCCTAAGTAGCCAGGCGTTGGGCAAACTGCTCCAATGGCCGGAGGGTCCACTGGGCCCTCCGGCCACTCGATGTGTAGCGCAGGAGGCGTTCCATGAGCGCGGGGTCGAAACTCCTCGGGGCGGTTCTCGCCGTCGTCATATTCCTGGCCGTCATCGGCGTGATCTTGTTGCTGATCGATCACTCGCCGCGGCGCGGCCGCGAGCGATGGCAGGCGGCGCTATTCCTGCTCCCTGCCGTGCTGATGCTGGTGATCGGGCTCCTCGTGCCCGTCATCCGGACCACCATCCTGTCGCTGACGAATGACGCCGGTCATTTCAGCGGCCTGAATAACTTCCGGTGGATCTGGCAAACCGACGAGGCGCGAAAGTCGCTCGGGAACACGCTGATCTGGGTGGCCGTGGCTCCGGTCGCCGCGACAACGATCGGCCTGGCCTATGCCGTGGCCATCGACAAGGCGCGTGGCGAGCCGTTCTGGCGGGCGCTGATCTTCTTGCCGACCGGCATCTCCTTCGTCGGCGCGGGCGTCATCTGGGCCCTCATGTACGCCCAGCCGCTGGGCAACCCGGGCCACCAGCGGCAGTTGGGACTCGTCAACCAACTGCTGGCTCTCGTGCATCTCGGCCCGTTGAACTTCCCGATCAGTTCGCCGGCCAACACCTTCCTGATGATCGTGGTGATGATCTGGATCCAGGCCGGATTCGCCACGGTCGTGCTCGGCGCGGCGATCAAGGGTGTGCCGGCCGAGCTCACCGAGGCGGCCAAGATCGACGGCGCAAATGCCTGGCAGACCTTTCGCCGGGTGACCGTGCCGGCCATCCGGCCGACGCTCACAGCAGTCTTCGTCATCATCGCGATCGCGGTGCTCAAGGTCTTCGACATCGTGCGGACGATGTACCAGAACCAGGCCTCTGCCGACGTGCTCGCCAACCTGATGTACGACGAGTACGCGACATCGTCGCCGGGCAACAACGGCGCCAACCACAGTGCCGCGCTCGCGCTGGTGATCTTCATCCTGGTGGTGCCGTTCATGGTCTTCCAGGTCATACAGATGGTCAAGAGGAGGGCGAACGGATGACCGGAATCACGACCGTTGTTGAGCCTTCGGCGTCGACAGAGGCCGAAACCGGCACGCCTGCCGGCCGGGTGCGAAAGCGGCTCACCAATCCCTGGGCGTCGTTGCTCGCCATCGTCATCGGATTGCTGTGGACCATCCCTACCTTCGGCCTGCTCGTCAGTTCCTTCCGGCCGCGGCTCAATCAGAACCTGAACGGTTGGTGGAAGGGCCTCACCGGTCCGTTCACCTTGGATCACTTCAAGGCGCTGACGGTCGGCCTGGACGGCGACACGAGTCATTCGCTGATTCCCTACATCGTGAACTCGTTCGTGATCGTCATCCCGGCGACGGTCATCCCGATCACCGTGGGCGCGATGGCGGCGTACGGCCTCATCTGGACCAAGGTCAGGGGCCGCGACTGGCTGTTCGTCGCGATCTTCGCCCTGCAGATCGTCCCGTTGCAGCTTGCGGTGATCCCGCTGCTCAGCCTGTTCACGAACGGCTGGCACATCGGCTCGACCACCGTGCTGCCCAACTTCAGCATCGGCGGGCACGCTGCGGCGATCTGGCTCTCGCACTCGATCTTCGCGCTGCCTCTGATCATATTCCTGCTGCACAACTTCATGTCCGAGATCCCGGGCGACCTCGTCGAAGCCGCGCGCATCGACGGCGCGGGGCACGGTCAGATCTTCCGCCTGATCATGCTGCCGTTGCTCACACCCGCGATCGCGGCAATCAGCATCTTCCAGTTCCTCTGGGTGTGGAACGACCTGTTCGTCGGACTGATCATGGGCGGCGGCAACCCCGACATCAATCCGATCACCGTCAAGATCTCGAGCCTGGTGAGTTCGACCTCCGGCGGCGGTGGCGAACTGCTCCCGGCAGCCGCCTTCCTGTCGATCATCATCCCGCTGACGGTGTTCCTCGCACTGCAGCGTTACTTCGTCCGCGGCCTACTCGCAGGCAGCGTCAAGGGCTGATATCGACATTCGGCGCAAACGCTTGCGGCCTTCCGCCCGTGGCAGCTAGCGTCCAATGACGTAGCGCACCGTGTCGCATTTGGGCCGGCTCGCCGGAACCGAACGTGATCGGGGTTGCCGCGGCAGGGCGTAAACCTGCGCATGCCGGACCGCGTTCGGTGCGAGGAGGCGCTGGTGAAAAGAGTTGGGCTGCGATCCGCAGTCTGCGCGATCGCGACGGTCCTCGTAGCGAGCACGCTTGCCGCCTGCGGCAGCAGCGGTGGCAGCGGCGGCCGGGTCACCCTGAACTTCTACAACTTCCCCGACAACTCGGGCGCGATCCAGCAAGCCGCCGACACCTGTAGCAAGCAGAGCGGCGGCAAGTACGTCGTCAAGTACAACAAACTGCCGACCGGCGCTGACGGCCAGCGTCAGCAGCTGGTGCGCCGGCTTGCGGCGCGAGACAGCGCCATGGACATTCTCGGGCTGGATGTCACATGGGAAGCCGAGTTCGCCGAAGCCGGCTGGATTCGCGAATGGACTGGCGACGACAAGGCCCAGGCGAGCGCCGGCACACTCGAAGTTCCACTGAAGACCGCCACCTGGAAGGGCAAGCTCTACGCCGTTCCGTACAACAGCAACACGCAGTTGCTCTGGTACCGCTCAGATCTCGTTCCGAACCCGCCAGCCACCTGGGACGAGATGATCAATGACGCGATTGCGCTTGCCAAGCAAGGCAAACCGCACCTCATCGAGATCCAGGGCGCGCAGTACGAGGGCGTCGTCGTGTGGTTCAACACGCTCGTTGCCAGTGCGGGCGGCAGCATCCTCAACGCCGATGCCACGAAGGCCTCGATGGGCCAGCCAGCCGTCGACGCTCTGGCGATCATGCAGAAGCTTGCCCACTCGCCGGCGGCCGATCCGTCGCTGTCGGTGCAGATGGAGGACCAGAACAGGCTGGCGATGGAGTCCGGCACCGCCGCCTTCGAGCTCAACTATCCCTTTGTGTATCCGTCGATGAAGGCAGACAAGCCCGCGATCTTCAAGAATTTCAAGTGGGCGCAGTACCCGGCGGTGAAGGCCGGCGAGCCGAGTCACGTGACCATCGGCGGCATCGACCTCGCGATCAGCAAGTACAGCAAGCATCCCGACCTGGCCTTCCAGGCGGCGTTGTGCCTGCGCAATCGCGACAACCAGAAGATCGCCGCCACCAAGGGCGGACTGCCGCCAACCCTGACCGATCTCTACGACGACCCGTCACTGCAGGCCGATTACCCATTCCGTAAGGACATTCTCACCTCGTTGCAGAACGCCAGCGTGCGCCCGCAGACACCGGCCTACCAGAACGTCTCCATCGTCATCTCGCACTCGGTGTCGCCACCGAGCGGGATCAAGGCGGAGAGCACGGAACGCAAGATCACCCGTCAGATCAAGGATGCCCTTGCCTCAAAGGGATTGATTCCATGAACAGCGGCCATCAACGCGTCCATGAGCGATGTGGGTACGTCGCACCGATCAGAATCCGTGCCAGCCGGAGCGCCATCTGCGCGGGAGGTAGAGGCCGATGAGCATCGACACCCAGGTAGTCGCAACGGACGAGGTCAGCCAGCGGAAGACCTCCAAGCGCAAGCAGCTTTCGGAGGGTGCGCGCGCGGAACGCCGCCTCGGCTGGATGTTGTGTGCGCCGGCCGTGATCGTGATGATCGCGGTGACCGCCTATCCGATCGGATACGCGATCTACCTGTCGCTCGAACGCTATGACCTGCGCTTCCCGAGTCAGGCAAAGTTCATCGGGCTCAGCAACTACGGTGCCGTACTCAGATCGCCGTACTGGTGGCAGGCCCTGTGGGTCACGGTCATCATCACCGTCATCTCGGTCGCTATCGAACTCGTGCTCGGCATGCTGCTCGCAATACTGATGCACCGGACGCTGTTCGGGCGCGGAACGGTGCGCACGGCGATCCTCGTTCCGTACGGCATCGTCACCGTGGTCGCGGCGTTCAGCTGGCAGTACGCCTGGACGCCGAGCACTGGTTATCTGTCCGCGCTGTTCGGCAACGGGGCGCCGCTGACGCATACGGCGCAGGCAATCGCGATCATCATCCTCGCGGAGGTCTGGAAGACGACACCGTTCATGGCACTGCTGTTGATGGCCGGACTGGCGTTGGTTCCCGAGGACTTGCAGAAGGCGGCGAAGGTCGACGGGGCAACGTCGTGGCAGCGGTTCACGCGGGTGACTCTGCCGCTGATGAAGCCGGCAATTCTGGTCGCACTGCTGTTCCGGACGTTGGACGCCTTCCGCGTCTTCGACAACATCTTCGTGCTGACCGCAGGCGGTCATAACACCGGCTCGGTCTCGATCCTCGGATACGACAACCTGTTCACCGCGTTGAACCTCGGTATCGGATCGGCGATCTCGATACTCATATTCATCTGCGTCGCGATCATCGCGTTCATATTCATCAAGCTCTTCGGCGCGGCCGCACCTGGCGGGGGACGGTGATTCACTGATGGCTACGACTGCTCGTCAGCGGGTCGGCTGGGGCACCGCAAACACCGTCGCGGTCCTCCTGGCGATGATCCCCGTCCTGTGGATCGTCTCGCTGTCCTTCAAGGATCCGGCGACGATCACCGACGCGACGTTCTGGCCGAAGAAATGGACGCTGGAAAACTACCGCGGAATCTTCAAGACCTCGGAGTTCACCCGTGCGCTGATCAACTCCATCGGCATTGCGCTCATCTCGACCTTCATCGCGGTGGTGCTGGCATCGATGGCGGCCTACGCTGTGGCGCGTTTGGCCTTTCCTGGCAAGGGCGTGCTCATCGGGATGTCGCTGCTCATCGCGATGTTTCCGGCGATCTCATTGGTGACCCCGCTGTTCAACATCGAGAGGGCGCTACGCCTGTTCGACACCTGGCCGGCGCTGATCATCCCGTACATCACCTTCGGCCTGCCCCTTGGCATCTACACCCTCTCGGCGTTCTTCCGCGAGATTCCATGGGAGTTGGAGAAGGCCGCCAAGATGGACGGAGCCACGCCCTTCCAGGCTTTCACCAAGGTCATCGCGCCGCTCGCGGCGCCCGGCATGTTCACCACGGCGATCCTCATATTCATCTTCTGCTGGAACGACTTCCTGTTCGCGATCTCGCTGACATCGACGACGAGGGCTCGCACGGTGCCGGCGGCGATCGGGTTCTTCACCGGCAGTTCGCAGTTCACGGCGCCGACCGGATCCATCGCAGCCGCCGCCGTCATCATCACCATTCCGATCATCTTGTTCGTGCTGTTCTTCCAGCGTCGTATCGTCGCCGGGCTGACGTCCGGCGCGGTCAAGGGTTAGGGGGCAGACAATGGCCGACATCGTCCTGGACCACGTCACCAAGCGTTTTCCCGACGGAGCGCTCGCGGTTGACAACATCAGTCTCGACATCGCAGACGGCGAGTTCGTGATCCTGGTCGGGCCGTCAGGTTGCGGCAAGTCGACGACCTTGAACATGATCGCGGGCCTCGAAGACATCTCCGAGGGCGAGCTGCGCATCGGCGGCAATGTCGTCAACAACAAGGCGCCCAAAGACCGCGACATCGCCATGGTGTTCCAGAGCTATGCCCTGTACCCGCACATGACCGTTCGGGAGAACATGGCGTTCGCGCTGAAGCTGGCCAAGGTCCCGCAGGCCACCATCGATCAGAAGGTGAACGACGTGGCACGCGTCTTGGAACTGGAGCAGCACCTCGACCGCAAGCCGGCAAACCTGTCCGGCGGTCAACGGCAGCGAGTGGCGATGGGCCGAGCGATCGTCCGAGATCCAGCGGCATTCCTCATGGACGAGCCGCTTTCCAACCTCGATGCGAAGCTGCGCGTGCAGATGCGCACCCAGGTTTCGCGCCTGCAGAGGCGACTCGGGACGACCATGGTCTACGTTACGCACGACCAGACCGAGGCTATGACGCTCGGCGACCGAGTAGCGGTAATGCGCTCCGGCAAGATCCAGCAGGTCGACACTCCTCAGGAGTTGTACGAGCACCCGGCGAACCTGTTCGTCGCCGGGTTCATCGGCTCTCCGGCGATGAACTTCATTCCCGGCAAGCTCGAGAACGGCAAGTTGCATACCCGGCTGGGCGAACTCCCATTGCTGGACGAGGCCCGCCGGCTGCTGGAAGGCGGGCCGGCGGATCGCGACGTCATCGTCGGTGTCCGGCCGGAGAGCTTCGAGGATGCAACGCTCGTGAGCGGTGAGGCGCGGCAGAACGGGATCACCTTCAGCGCTGCTATCGACGTCGTCGAGTCGATGGGCTCCGACGTGTTCGTGTACTTCACCCTCGAGGGCGACGACGCGCTGTCGAGCGCCGAGCTTGACGAGCTCGCCAGGGACTCCGGGCGGGCCGACACGGGCGTTAGTGGCGATCAGATGGTCGCGCGCCTCTCCCCGGCCACGCGGGTGAAGATGGGCGCAGACGCCGAGCTATTTGCTGATGTGCGCGCGATTCACGTCTTTGACCCGTCCACTGGAGCGAATCTGACGCTCGCCCCCGGCCCCAAGGGTTCGGCCGCCCCGGTCACGTGACCTGCTCGCGTAGCCTCGCGATGATCTCGTCGCTCCATTCGTGCGTTCGCATAAGGCGGTACCGCTCGCGGGCGACCCGCAGGTAGGCCTCGGCATCGGTGCTCGCGCCGAGTAGATCGGCTTCCTTGAGCATTGCGACGACGGGCGTGTACTCCTCGGCGAACCAGCGAGCGGCGACCTCAGCACGGTCGCGGAATCGGCGCTCGTCTTGCATACAGCGAAACCCCCAGGCCTCGACGGCCTCGCCGAGTTCGGCGTACGACCACGGGTCGGCAACGGTGATCCGTGCGTACGCCTGGGCACCGAGCGGCACGCGCGATCGGAAGAGCCGTTCGTAGCCCTTCTGCAGCAGATCGCCGCGATGTCGGATGCCCTTTGCCGAGATGGCGGTTTGCACATCGGTCACGTAGGCGTCGATGGTGGTCTGCCCGGTGGCGAGGGCAATCGACACCCGATGATGGCCGTCCTTGACGAAGTGCAGGTCGCCGATGCGATACAGGTCGATCGGCGGAATCGTCTCGCCGCGACGCTGCGCCAGAGCCAGCCGCTCCCAGCGCGCGCGCACCCTGCTCGACGTGGGCCGGAAACGACGGTCGAAGTCGCGGCGGGAGTCGAGCGTGCCGACGATCGTGTCCAGGCGCACCGTCTTGAGCCCGAGGTGGCGCTCGCCCCTCATGCCGAGGGCTGCGATGACCTCGCCGAAGGGCAGGATGAGGTTGACGTCGTCGGGTTCTCGGCGTAACCGCTGCGCCAGTCGGGCCAGCACCTGACGGCGCCGGGCGCGGAGAAAGTCATTCTCGACGTCCGCCCGCGGAAAGCCCGTGTCACGAGCCACGGCGACCGGCACGCGCTCCGGACACCGAGTCAGCGGTGTCGATGTCGAACAGATGCCAACCGACGACGTTGCGTACGACGGTCTGGCCGAGCCGGTGGTCCGGGGTGGCAGCGCCGTGGGGATGCACGTGACCGTGCAACAGCAAGGTCGGGCGCATGCGATCGGCGAGCCCGGGCAAAGCGGCGAATCCTCGGTGCGGGGCATCGTCGCCGTCGCCGACACCCCGCGGCGGGGCGTGCGTGAGCACGACATCGACCTGGCGGCGATCGTGCAGGCGCCGCCACCGGGCCTTGGCGCTCAGGGCTCGGGCCCGTCGGGCCTGTTGCCGGTCGGTGTACTGGTTGGGCCCTTCGTTGTAACGACGGCATCCGCCGAGGCCCGCGATCCGGAGGCCCGCCACGTCGGCCACCCGTCCGTCGATGTTGATCGCACCGTCAGGCCACGGCGGATCAGCCGGCATGCCGGCGCGCAGGGTCAAGCCGGTACGCGAGGTTCGGTACCCCGAGACGTCCGGGTCGTGGTTTCCCGGCACGAACACGAGCGGGATGTCGAGTACCCCCATCAGGTGGCCGAGATAATCGAAGGGCAGATCGCCGCAGGACAGGATGATGTCCGCTTCGCGTGCGACCTGCGCGTCGGCGGACAGTACTTCGTCGACCTCGTCCGAAACCGCCAGCACGCGGACCATGTCCTCATTGTGCCCTTCGGTGGAGCGAGCGAGCGCGGACGGATCAGGGGGCGGCCTGCGCGGATCGGTCGCGTACGTCGAGTCCCCGCTGCCGTAGGGCCGCCTCGACCCGGTAGATCTCAACGAGCGCAAGGTGCGCCGAATCGCCCGGGCCAGGCGGGTTGATCTGCAACCGGCCGCAGGCGTCGGACAGCGCGTCGACGTACGCGGCGCGAAGCGCGCGGACGCGAACACCCTTGCCGGGCATCGCGACGTGGTTCTCGACGGCGGCCAGCTGGGCATTGAGCCGGCGCAGGTCGGCACCGAGGCGCTCGATCGGCACGGTGGTGGCGTGTGCTGCCCGGTGTCGCTCGGCCAGCCATCGGTAGGCCCGCAGCCCGCCGAGTGCCGCACAGCCGGCCACGGTCGGAAGGACGATCGCCACCACGAGCAACACCGCTGTGCTCACGTCCCCAGTGTCGGCCCGCGGGCACGCCTGCTCAAGGCATTTCCTGCCCGAATTTGCGGACTTTCCGGGCTCGGGACGGTTCGGCGTCGATCGGCGGGCGGGCGAGCGGAACATCTGCCGGCACTCATGCGTTCCGTCACCGTTTGGTCTGCGAGGTAACACCCTGGCAGACTTGGACGCCACACCCGGTTCCGGTTCACACCCTGCTCGCCTTCACAACCTGCTCGCGCGGGGTGACCCGGCACCACGAGATTCCGCACGGCCCCCAAGATGCCGTCGCGGTGAAGGGATCCATGGCATGAAGAGCGGTATCCACCCGGAGTACGTCGTGACGCAGGTGACGTGCTCGTGCGGCAACACGTTCACCACCCGCAGCACGGCCAAGTCGGGCCAGCTGCACGCTGACGTTTGCTCGGCCTGCCACCCGTTCTACACGGGCAAGCAGAAGATCATGGACGTCGGCGGCCGCGTCGACAAGTTCGAGAAGCGGTTCGGCAAGCGAGTCCGCAACTCCTAGCTGTTTCTACGGCGCCCGCCGTCCCCACCAGATGTGGGGGACGGCGGGCGCCGTCTTTCGATCCGAGACCGACCACACGAGACGAGGTGTCACGGTGGCATCGCAAGGCAGTCGGCTGCCCGAGCTGCTGGCCGAATACGCCGACGTCGAGAATGAACTCGCCGATCCTGCCGTGCACGCCGACCAGGCCAGGGCACGCGCGCTCGGACGCCGCTTCGCGGTCCTCGCGCCCATCCGTAACGCGGCGACCGAGCTCGAAGCTGCACGGTCCGATCTTGCTGCGGCAGACGAGCTGACGGCCGATGATCAGTCCTTCGCCGACGAGGCCGCGGCCTTGACGGTTCGCATCGATGAGCTCGAGCAACGCTTGCGCGAGCTGTTGCTGCCCAAGGACCCCAACGACGGCAAGAACGTCATCCTGGAGATCAAGGCCGGCGAGGGGGGCGACGAATCGGCGCTGTTCGCAGGCGATCTGCTCCGCATGTACCTGCGCTACGCCGAGCGACACGGCTGGTCGACCGAGGTGCTCGACGAGGAGCCGACCGATCTTGGCGGCATCAAGTCCGCAACTGTCGCGGTACGCGCGCGCAAACCCACCGACACCGTCTGGAGCAGGCTCAAGTACGAGGGGGGAGTGCACCGCGTTCAGCGGGTCCCCGCGACCGAGTCGCAGGGGCGCATCCACACCTCGGCGGCCGGCGTACGGGTATTGCCCGAGGCCGAGGACGTCGACATCCAGATCGATCCGAATGATCTGCGCATCGACGTGTTCCGCTCCTCCGGGCCGGGTGGGCAGAGCGTCAACACGACCGACTCGGCCGTTCGCATCACCCACGTCCCGACCGGAACCGTCGTGTCCATGCAGAACGAGAAGAGCCAGCTGCAAAATCGCGAGGCCGGCCTTCGGGTGCTGCGCGCCCGGCTGCTCGCAGCGGCACAGGAGGAGGCCGAGTCCGCGGCCGACGACGCTCGCCGCTCACAGGTGCGCACGGTCGATCGCTCCGAACGGGTACGCACCTACAACTTCCCGGAGAACCGGATCAGCGATCACCGCGTCGGCTTCAAGGCCTACAACCTCGATCAGGTGATCGACGGTGCCCTCGACGACGTCATTGACGCGCTGTCCCGGGCCGATGTCGAGGCCATGCTGGCCGGGTCCGAGCAGTAGTGAGCTCGGCCCGCGACACCCTGCTCCGCGCGGCCACCGAACGGCTTCGCGGCAGCGGCGTGGCCTCGCCCCGGGTGGACGCCGAGTTGTTGCTGGCGCACTGCCTCGATTCCGAGAGATCGCGCCTCTCGCTCGTCGACGACGTGCCTGATCCGGTCGCGCACCAGTTCAGCGCGCTGGTCGAGCGCCGGGCACAACGCCTTCCGCTGCAGCACATTCTCGGCAGCGCAGCGTTTCGCTACGTGGATCTACTCGTCGGGCAAGGCGTGTTCGTCCCGCGCCCGGAGACAGAGTTGCTGGTCGACGCGGTGCTGCCGGTGCTTGTCGCCATCAAGACGCCTGTCGTGGTCGACCTCTGCGCCGGAAGTGGTGCGTTGGCGCTCGCGATCGCCCATGAGGTTCCCGCCGCGCGCGTCTATGCGGTCGAGAAGTACGGTGCGGCGCTGCGCTGGTTGCACCGCAACGGCGACGGGCAGATCGACGTGGTTGTTGGTGATGTTGCCGATGCGATGCTGCTTCGCGAGCTTTCCGGGCGGGCCGACGTGGTCGTGAGCAATCCGCCCTACGTGCCACTGCGCACACCCGTCGCGCCCGAGGTACAGGCTGACCCGGCCGAGGCTGTCTTCGCCGGCGACGACGGGCTCGAGCTGATGCCCGCGGTCATCGAACGAGCGGCGTCCCTGCTGCGAGCCGGCGGTGTGCTAGCCGTCGAGCACGACGACAGCCACGCACAGGCGGTACCTCAGCTACTGCGCGCCGCCGGCGACTGGTGCGAGGTGGCCGATCACGCCGACCTGGCCGGGCGTCCTCGCTATGCGACGGCGGTTCGCATATGACAACTCGCGGGTGTGCCCACGGCATACGGCAAGATGGCGGGCGTGAGCCTGCGTTATGACTGTTCCGATCTCGACACGCGCCCGGACGGCATCGACGCCGCAGCGGGCGCCATCAAGGCCGGCCAGCTCGTCGTCCTGCCCACCGACACCGTCTACGGCATCGGAGCGGACGCATTCGACGCGACCGCGGTCGCGGACCTGCTCACCGCGAAGGGCCGCGGGCGCGACATGCCCGTGCCGGTGCTCGTGGGTTCGTGGGACACGATCGAGGGGTTGATCACCTACGTCCCGGCGCAGACCCGCTCGCTCATCGAGGCGTTCTGGCCGGGCGGTCTCACCCTCGTGGTCGAGCACGCACCGTCGCTGGCGTGGGACCTCGGCGATGCGCGCGGCACCGTGGCAGTGCGGATGCCGCTACATCCGGTGGCCCTCGAATTGCTCGAGCGCACCGGACCGCTCGCGGTGTCGAGCGCCAACCGGTCCGGGCAGGCCGCGGCCCTGACCGCCGACCAGGCGCAGGAGCAACTCGGCGCGAGCGTGCACGTCTACCTCGACGGCGGGCCCGCGACGAGCGGCGTCGCGTCGACCATCGTCGACGTGACGACCGAGACGCCCCGAGTGCTTCGCGCGGGGGCGGTCACCGTCGATGAGCTGCGACGCGTCGTCGCATCGGTCGTCGCATAACCGACTCTCGACGGTTCATCGCCTTGTTCGGACGTCTATTCGATAACCTCAGCGGGCGTGCGGCGCTCTCAGCGCCGCCGACCCTCTAGCGGTGAGGAGCACCTCGGACCGGTGCATCCCAGTCTTGAATACGCACTGATCTGTTGCGTAGCTGCGGCAGGCAGCTATCTGCTCACGCCGGTAGCGAGGCGATTGGCGATCTGGTGGGGCGCCGTGGCCCGTCCGCGTGATCGTGACGTGCACGCGGTGGCCACGCCTCGCATGGGTGGGCTCGCGTTGTTCGCCGGGTTTGCCATGGCGATCGTCGTGGCCCACCAGTTGCCGACGCTGCGGGCGACGTTCGCCAACTGGGACATCGACTGGGTCCTCGTCTCCGGCGCGATCATCTGCGCGATCGGCGTACTTGACGACAAGTACGAGCTCGACTCCCTGACCAAGCTCGCCGGACAGGTGGTGGCCACCGGCGTGATGGTGACCAAGGGCGGTGTGCAGCTGTCGGCGGTCTATCTGCCGATCGGTCACGCCGGCACGGTGTCGCTCGGCCGTGATGTCGCCATCCCGATCACGATCCTGCTGACCGTCCTGACGATCAATGCGATGAACTTCATCGACGGGCTCGACGGGCTCGCGGCCGGGGTGACCGCGATCGGGGCGATCGCGTTCTTCGTGTTCGCCTACCACCTGGCCTCGATCCGCTACATCGACGTCGCGAACACGCCGACGTTGCTCACGGCCGCACTTGCTGGTACCTGCATCGGATTCCTGCCGCACAATTTCTCGCCGGCTCGGATCTTCATGGGCGACTCGGGCTCCATGCTTCTCGGCCTGGTCCTCTCGGCAGCGGGTACCACGGCGGCAACGAGCGCCGATCCGCAGTCGTTCGGGCACCTGCTCGGGGCCCTGCCGCTGATGCTGCCGCTGCTCATCCCGGTTGCCGTGCTCGCGATCCCGTTCGTCGATCTGGCGCTGGCGTTCGTCCGCCGGGTTCGCCGCGGTCAATCGCCCTTCGCGCCGGACAAGGAACACCTGCATCACCGCATGCTCGAGATAGGCCACACGCACCGGCGAGCGGTCCTGCTCCTCTACTTCTGGTCGGCACTGCTCGCATTCGGCGGCGTGGCGCTCTCGATCATGCGCGGGCCGTGGATCGTCGTGTCCGTGCTCGGCGTCCTGGCCGTCTTCGGCTTGCTGCTGTCGCTGGTGCCGCGCTTGCGGGCAAGCCTCAGACGGCGCCGAATAACGCCGCAGCACGCGGCAACGACCGCCGATCCGGCTCGGGTCGGGCCGCCCTGACCACCGCGGGGGGTTGGGGTGAGAAGACGGACCTATGCGCTGTGATAGGTTCGCTTCCGGCCGTAGACGGCGGCCACAGTAAGTGCTAGGCGTTTTCGCCGTCGCGGGTGTGATGACCTGACGGCCATTTTGTTGTCCTCGACCCAAGCTACCCAGCTAATCCAGACCTACCCAAGGAGCGGCCTGTGAGTGATTTCCGCGTGCGGGCACCACAGGCCAGCTAGCGGCCGGGCGGGCGACAGTGGCTCGCGACGCCCCCGGTTGGTCCACGCTCCTCGGCATGGGCGCAGTCACTGCGCTGGTGTTCGTGGCTGGACTCACCCTCGGCTGGTTCGCTGACCGCCTCCTGCACACGTCCCCGATAATGGTCCTCGTAGGCCTGACCCTCGGCATCGTCGGGGGCATTTCCTACACCGTCGTCCAGTTCCGCAGCTTCCTCAAAGATTGAGTTGGAGAATTTCCCGTGCAGCCTGTAGCGGCCCCACCGGTCGTCGACGCAGCGACTAACCTGCGCCGGTCGATGATCGTGGCTTCCTGCCTCGGTATGGCCAGCATCGTGGTGCTGGCGCTGTTCGGACACCCCCTGATGGGCATGTTCGCCTGCATCGGACTCGCCCTCGGCGCACTCAACAACCGGATGCTTCAGCGTTCCATGCTGAGCTACGCGTCCCGGCCGGGCATGACCAAAGGCCAGTTCTCACAGCGGGTGTTCTTGCGTCTTGCCGTCGTCACCGCGCTCGCGTTCGGTTTCGGATTGCTGATCCGACCCGACGGTCTTGGGATCTTCGTAGGCCTCGCGGTCTTCCAGGTGCTCATGCTCCTCGGCGCATCGGTGCCGGTGTTCCGAAGCCTTCGGCACTCGTGAGCGGGGGAGAGTCGTCGTGAGCGCACGTCCTGAAGCAATCAATGTCGAAGTCGGAAACCACATCCAGTGGCACGTCTTCGGGCTCGCCTGGAATGTCGACACGATCCTCGGCACGCTCGTTGCCGGCGGAATCATCCTTGGCCTTGGGTTCTGGATGCGCGCCCACCTGAGCGTGCGCAAGCCCAAGGGCGTACAGCTGCTCTTCGAGACGGTCACCGGTGCCATCGAGCGCCAGGTCGAAGACAGCATGGGTGTGCGGACTGCTCCGTTCGTCGTGCCGCTGGCGACGACGCTGTTCCTGTTCATCCTTATCGCCAACTGGCTCTCACTGATCCCGACGGGGCACCATCCGGAGTACATGCCGCCGCCGGCATCGGACGTCAACCTCACCTATGCACTGGCGCTGTTCGTCATCAGCTGGATGTATTTCACCGGAATCCGTAACCGGGGCTTTCGCGGGTATTTCCACCACCTCACGCAGCCGTACTGGGTTCTGTTCCCGATCAACCTCGTAGAGGAGATCGCGCGACCCATCACGCTCGCCTTGCGGCTTTTCGGCAACATCTTCTCCGGAGTGATCATGGTGTCGCTGATCGCCCTGTTCCCGGCATATATCCTGTGGGCCCCCGACATCATCTGGAAGCTGTTCGAGATGTTCATCGGGCTGATTCAGGCGTTCATCTTCGCTCTGCTGACGATCTTGTACGCGAGCTCCGTCCGGCCGGCAGAAGACATAAAAGATAGCGTGCACTGATCGTTCAGCGTTTGACCGAACACTTTTCAAGAGACCAGAAGACGTTGCACATTCGTAGGAATAGAGGAGAGAAATGGCCGTCGACGTAACGACCAAGTCCATCGAACTCGCAGGTGGCTTCATAGGCGGCGGGCTCGCGCTCGGTGGGGGCGCCATCGGCGCCGCGATCGGTGACGGCCTGGCCGGTAGCTCCCTGATCTCCGGGGTGGCCCGGCAGCCTGAGGCGCAGAGCCGCTTGCAGACGCTGTTCTTCCTGACCGTGGGCCTGGTCGAGGCGATGTACTTCATCAACCTCGCTTTCGCGGTGCTGTTCGTCTTCGTTCTCGCCAAGTAGCGGGCCAGGAAGGATCGGCCGTCCATGGCGCACAACGTGGTTGCGAGCGGCAACTTCCTGGTCCCCAACTCGACCTTCATTGCCGAGCTCATCGCCTTCCTGCTCATACTCGGCATCTTGTGGAAGTACGTCATTCCACCGGTGCAGAAGGCGATGCGGGAACGCCAGGAGATCATCCGCAAGCAGATCGAGGACAGCGAGCAGGCCAAGACAAAGCTGGCCGAAGCTGAGGGCGAGTACCAGCAAGCGCTCACCGAGGCCCGCACCGAGGCGGCGCAGATTCGCGAGAGCGCACGCGCTGAGGCGCAGCAGATCGTCGAGGAACTGCGGTCTCAGGCACGCGAGGAGTCATCGCGCATCGTTGCCCGCGGCGAGGAGCAGTTACAGAGCCAGCGTGGCCAGGTCGTGCGCGAGTTGCGTAGCGAGATCGGGTCCCTGGCGGTCGAACTCTCAGAGAAGATCGTGGGTCAACGCCTGGCCGACGACGCTCAGGTTCGTGCAACGGTCGATACGTTCCTGTCCGAACTCGAGCAGCGCGACACCGCGCGCTCCGAGGCATGATCCGCTCGGCGAGCCGCCATGCAATGGCGGGCGTGCGCGAGCATCTCGACCAGGCGACATCGACCACGTCGGCGGACGACCTCGCGACGCTGGCGCAAGAGCTCTACGAGGTCGCAGATCTGCTCGGGCGCGAGCCAGCGCTGCGGCGCACGGTGGCCGATCCGTCCACCGCGCCACAGGCGCGTGTTGCGTTCACGCAGCAGTTGCTGGAGAACAGCGTCGGCGCCCGCACGTTCGACGTCGTGCGAGCGGCGGTGGGCCAGCGTTGGTCATCGCCGTGGGACCTCGCCGATTCGTTTGAGATCGCGGCCTCCGAGGCTCTGATGCGCGCCGCCGAACGCGACGGCAAGCTCGACGAGGTCGAGGACGAGCTGTTCCGCTTCGAGCGGATCCTCGACGCGCAGCGCCAGCTCGCCACGCTGCTCGACGAGCCGGCCGTGGCCGCCGAGCGTCGGGTGGCGCTGCTCCGCGATGTCCTGTCGGGCAAAGTTCAGTCGGTCACCGAGGCGCTCTTGGAGCACGCGGTGGCCAGCCCCCGCAAGCGCAGCCTCGTGCTCGCCATCGACGAACTGCTCGAAGCGGCCGCGGGGCGCCAGTCCCGCACGATTGCCCGGGTTGTCTCCGCTACGGAATTGACCGAGCAGCAGGAGACCCGGCTGGCCGCCGTACTGTCACAGATGTATGGCCGTGCGATTGCCGTGCGGACAGCGGTCGACCCGGCAGTACAGGGTGGCCTGGTGATCCGAATCGGGGACGAAGTCATCGACGGCACGGTCGCTTCGCGATTTGCCGCCGCACGGGCAGCCCTGGCACCGACCCGTTAACCATGAGATCAACGCACGAGATTGGGAAGAGTTGATGGCAGAGCTGACGATCTCGTCGGACGAGATCCGGAGCGCTATCGAGAGCTACGTGTCGTCCTACACGCCAGAGGCATCGCGTGAGGAGGTCGGCATCGTCGCGACGACGGGCGACGGGATCGCGACTGTCGAGGGCCTGCCGAGCGCGATGTCGAACGAGCTGCTCGAGTTCGAAGGTGGCACGCTCGGAGTGGCGCTGAACCTGGATGTGCGCGAAATCGGCGTGGTCATCCTGGGTGACGCATCGCAGATCGAGGAGGGCCAGCCGGTCAAGCGCACCGGTGAGGTGCTCTCGGTGCCCGTCGGCGACGGCTACCTCGGACGCGTGGTCGACGCGCTCGGTAACCCGCTCGACGGCCAGGGCGATGTCGGGAACGACCAGCGCCGCGCCCTCGAACTGCAGGCGCCGTCCGTGGTGCAGCGCCAGGACGTCAAGGAGCCGCTGCTCACCGGCATCAAGGCGATCGACTCGATGACCGCCATCGGTCGCGGGCAGCGTCAGCTGATCATCGGTGACCGCCAGACCGGCAAGACCACCGTGTGCGTCGACGCGATCATCAATCAGCGCGACAACTGGGCCAGCGGCGATCCGAACAAGCAGGTCCGCTGCATCTACGTGGCTATCGGCCAGAAGGGCTCGACGATCGCCGCTGTGCGCCAGACCCTCGACGAGGCCGGCGCCATGGAGTACACGACGATCGTTGCCGCGCCGGCGTCTGACTCGGCGGGCTTCAAGTACATCGCGCCGTACACCGGATCGGCGATCGGCCAGCACTGGATGTATGACGGCAAGCACGTGCTGATCGTCTTTGACGACCTGACCAAGCAGGCCGAGGCGTACCGAACCGTCTCGCTGCTGCTGCGGCGCCCCCCGGGCCGCGAGGCCTACCCCGGCGACGTGTTCTACCTGCACTCGCGGCTGCTCGAGCGCTGCGCCAAGCTCTCCGACGAGATGGGCGGGGGCTCGATGACCGGACTGCCGATCATCGAGACCAAGGGCAATGACGTGTCCGCCTACATTCCGACCAACGTCATCTCGATCACCGACGGGCAGTGCTTCCTGGAGACCGACCTGTTCAACGCCGGCGTCCGTCCGGCGATCAACGTCGGCATCTCGGTCTCTCGGGTCGGCGGTGCCGCACAGTCCAAGGCAATGCGAAGTGTCGCCGGCCGGTTGCGCGTCGACCTCGCGCAGTACCGCGAACTCGAGGCGTTCGCCGCTTTCGGCTCCGATCTCGACCGGGCCAGCCAGCAGCAGCTCGCCAGGGGTGCCCGGATGACCGAGTTGCTCAAGCAGCCGGCATCCTCGCCCTTCCCGGTCGAGCGCGAGATCGTCTCGATCTGGGCCGGCACCACGGGCCGTCTCGACGATCTGCAGGTCAGCGACGTTCGTGGCTTCGAGAACGATCTGCACAGTTACATCGCGCACAACCACCCGCAGGCGTTTACCACAATCGTCGAAACCGGACTGCTCGACGACGACACGGTCGGCGTTCTCGAGCGCTGCGTGGACGAGGTCAAGAAGCAGTACACGGTCATAAGTGACCCGGGAGCCCGGTCGGCCGCAGCACCAACGTCCAGCACAGCGAGCAAGGTCTCCGACGAGGGTGAGAGCGTCGACGGGGACGGCAACGCGGCAGGCGATTCCGGCGCCGCGAGCACGGCCCCAGCAGAGAGCACGGCGGGATAACCCATGGGTGCCCAGCTTCGCATCTACCGGCGCCGAGCCCGGACCATCGGCTCGACGAAGAAGATCACCAAGGCGATGGAGCTGATCGCCACCTCGCGCATCGCCAAGGCGCAGGCGCGGATGAAGGCGGCCCGGCCCTACGTCGTCGAGCTCACCCGCGCTCTCTCGGCGCTCGGCAAGAACGCGTCGCTGTCGCATCCCATGCTCACCGGTGCCGACAATCCCAGGCGCGCCGGCATCCTGCTGGTCACCAGCGACCGGGGACTCGCCGGCGGTTACAGCGCCAACGTCATCAAGCGGGCCAACGAGCTAGCGGCGCGGCTGCGCGCTGACGGCCGCGACGTCGCGCTGTACGTCATCGGCCGCAAGGGCGTGGCGTATTACCGCTTCCGCCATACCGACCTCGCGGCGTCGTGGACCGGGTTCTCCGAGCAACCGACCTTCCTGGCTGCGCGTGAGGCCACCGAGACCGTCATCGAGGCGCTGCTCGCGACCGGCGAAGGGCTCGCGCGCGATGCGGCCGGCATCGACGAGCTCTACGTCGTCTACACCCACTTCGCGTCGATGGTCTCCCAGACGCCGACGGTGGAGCAGGTGGCCCCGGTGAAATCGGCGGGCGAGCCGAGCGAGGGCGACGACGAGGCGGCCGACTCGCAGGCGCTCTACGAGTTCGAGCCGGAAGCCGAAGAGCTCATCGAGGCGCTGCTGCCGCGCTACATCAGCGCCAGGATCTTCTCGGCGCTGCTCGAGGCCGCCGCCTCCGAGTCGGCGGCGCGCAGGCAGGCCATGAAGTCGGCCAGTGACAATGCCGAGGAGCTGATCCGCACCTACACTCGGCTGGCGAACCAGGCCCGTCAGGCCGAAATCACCCAGGAGATCAGCGAGATCGTCGGCGGGGCCGATGCCCTCGCCGCAGCAGGACGTGAAGAGTGAACGAGCATCGCAGCGAGCGCCAGCGAGCAAGAACCGCAGCGGACCGGGCGATGAGCTGTTACGCGAAGAGCCTTGAGGAGCAGTAAATGACCACTCTGTTCGAGACCAACGAAGCCGACGCCGGCAGCGCAGGACAGGCCAGCGGGCGGGTCGTGCGGGTGATCGGTCCGGTCGTCGACGTCGAGTTCGGACGTGACGACGTGCCGGAAATCTTCAACGCCCTGACCGTCGACATCGCCCTTGGCGAGCTGTCCAAGACCTTGACGCTCGAGGTCTCCCAGCACATCGGCGACAACCTGATCCGCGCGATCTCGATGCAGCCCACCGACGGCCTGGTGCGTGGCGCCGAGGTCACCGACACCGGCGGTCCGATCACCGTTCCCGTCGGCGACGTCACCAAGGGCCACGTCTGGAACGCGCTCGGCGAGCCTCTCGACATCGCCAAGGACAAGCTCGAGATCACCGAGCGCTGGCCGATCCACCGCGACCCACCACCGTTCGACCAGCTCGAGAGCAAGACCGAGACGTTCGAGACCGGCATCAAGGTCATCGACCTGCTCACGCCGTACGTGCGGGGCGGCAAGATCGGCCTGTTCGGTGGTGCCGGCGTCGGCAAGACCGTGCTCATCCAGGAGATGATCTACCGCGTAGCCAAGAACTTCGGTGGCGTTTCGGTTTTCGCCGGAGTCGGCGAGCGGACGCGTGAGGGCACCGGTCTGATCGTTGAGATGACCGAGACCGATGTCATCGGCGACACCGCGCTCGTGTTCGGCCAGATGGACGAGCCGCCCGGCACGCGACTGCGGGTCGCACTGTCCGCGCTGTCCATGGCCGAGTACTTCCGGGATGTGCAGAAGCAGGACGTGCTGCTGTTCATCGACAACATCTTCCGGTTCACCCAGGCGGGTTCGGAGGTGTCGACGCTGCTCGGCCGGATGCCCTCCGCGGTGGGCTACCAGCCGACGCTGGCCGACGAAATGGGTCAACTGCAGGAGCGGATCACCTCGACGCGAGGCCACTCGATCACCTCGCTGCAGGCGATCTACGTGCCCGCCGACGACATCACCGACCCGGCACCGCACACCACCTTCGCGCACCTCGACGCCACGACCGTGCTGTCGCGTCCGATCTCGGAGAAGGGCATCTACCCGGCGGTCGACCCGCTCGACTCCACCTCGCGCATCCTCGCGGCCGAGTACGTCGGGCAGGAGCACTACGACGTCGCGCAGCGCACCAAGCAGATCCTGCAGCGCTACAAGGAACTGCAGGACATCATCGCCATCCTCGGTATCGACGAGCTCTCCGAAGAGGACCGGGTCATCGTCGGACGTGCCCGGCGAATCGAGCGCTTCCTGTCGCAGAACACGTTCGTCGCCAAGACCTTCACCGGTCTTGACGGGTCGTTCGTGCCGGTGAGCGAGACAGTCGATGCATTCAAGCGCCTTTGCGCCGGCGATTTCGACGAATATCCGGAGCAGGCCTTCTTCATGTGCGGCGGGATCGAGGATCTCGAGCGCAAGGCAGAAGAACTGCGGAACGCCTGACCACGATGAAGCAGATTCTTCCTCCCGGCCGTCCCGTGCGGCCGCCTGCCGGCCGCACACTTAGCCGGGCCCGCTCATGAGCATGCATGTCGAGCTGGTCTCGGTCGAGCGAGCGCTGTGGTCCGGCGAGGCCGACGCGATCTTCGCCCGCACGACCGACGGCGAGTTGGGCATTCTGCCCGGCCATACGCCCCTGCTGGGGGCACTCGCCCCAGGCTGGGTCGTCCGGATTGTGCGCGTCGACGAGCCGGAGCTGCGGGTGGCAGTACACGGCGGGTTTTTGTCGGTGCGCCCCGACGGGGTCTCGGTGCTTGCCGAGATGGCCGAGATCGCCGACGAGATCGACGTCACACGAGCGCGCGAAGCGCTCGACCGTGCGGAAGGCGACGAAGGGCCTGACGGGGCGGCCGCCCGCGACAGGGCACTGGCCCGTCTACGGGCCGTGTCCGAATCAGGCCGCGACATTCCCTCTGACGTTCACTAGGGTCACAGACCTGAATCGACAGCGGAGGGGTCAGCGTGCGGGTCGTCGACGCGGTCGCGATCATCGGGCTGATTGTTGTCGTCCTGGTGCTGGCGCTGATCATCGCCCGGCAGCGTCACATGCTGCGCAGTGCGGGCGCCATCCCGCTGGCCGTCCGGCGTGGTAGTCGCTGGCTGTACGGCGTCGCGCGCTATGACGGCGAGGAGTTTCGCTGGTACCGCGCGGTCGGCCTGGGGCCCCGGCCGACCCGGGTCCTGCACCGAGGCGGGCTGAAGGTGCTCAGCCGGCGCGCACCGACCACACAGGAGCTGCGATCGCTGCCGCCCTCGGCGGTGATCGTCGAATGCCGTGATCAGAGCGGCGACATCACGTTGGCCTTGGCCGACGGTGCGTTCACCGGCTTCGTGTCCTGGCTCGAGTCGTCCGCGCCGAGGTCTTGACCACGTTGACCGGACCGGCGCTCGTCGTATTCGCGGGACTGCCCGGTACCGGCAAGACGCTGCTGGCGCGCGCCGTGGCCGATCGCCTCGGGGCGACGTTCCTGCGCATCGACACGATCGAAGCTGCGCTGACGCGTGGTGGCCTGCCGATGTCCGGAAATCCGGCGGCCTACGTGGCGGGCCGGTCGATTGCGGCCGACCAGCTTCGCGCCGGCCGGCCGGTGGTGGTCGATGCGGTGAATCCGGTCGCCGAGGCGCGCCAGGGCTGGGTCGAGCTCGCCTCGACGATGGAGTCCGAGCTGCGCCTGGTCGAGGTGGTGTGCTCCGATCCCGCTGAGCATCGCCGCCGCGTCGACGGACGCGTGGCCGACCCGGCCGGGTCCACCCGGCACGGCGCGCCCGCCTGGCCCGATGTCGTCGAACGCCACTACGAGCCGTGGGCTGATCCCCGGCTGGTCATCGACAACCTGGGTGATCCCGAGCCGCACATCGTCTCGGTTCTGCGGTACGTGTCCGACGCGTCACTGCGTGGCTGACGAGCCGCCCGAGGTGCCCGAGCCGCCCGAGCCGCCCGAGCCGCCGCCGGGCTGCCAGAGCACGTCGCCATCGGGATTGGCGACTCGCGCGAGGATGAACAGAAGGTCGGAAAGGCGATTGAGGTACAGCAGAGCCTGCTGATTGGTGCGCTCCGCGTCGGCCTCGTACAGCGCCCATGCGCTGCGTTCGGCGCGGCGAGCGATAGTGCGCGCGTGGTGCAACAGGGCCGCCGCCGGGGTGCCCCCTGGCAGGATGAAGCTTGCGAGCTTGGGTAAGGCGTCGTTGAACTCGTCGCACCAGCCCTCCAGACGCTGCACGTAGCTCGCAGTGACGCGCAGCGGCGGGTACTTCGGTTCGGGGTCGATTGGCGTGCACAGGTCGGCGCCGACGTCGAACAGGTCGTTCTGCACGGCGCGCAGCACGGCCGCTATCGGCTCGGGCACGGCGCCGAGGGCCAGCGCGACGCCGATGACGGCGTTCGTCTCGTCGCAGTCGGCATAAGCGGCCACGCGCGGGTCCGTTTTCGGTACACGCGACATATCGCCTAGTGCTGTCGTTCCGCCATCGCCTGTTTTGGTGTAAATGCGGGTCAGGTGTACTGCCATAAGTACAGACGGTAACGACACTACGATGGCGCGATGCAGGTGCTACGGGTGACCGGCGGAACGCAGCTGTCCGGAGAGGTCGCCGTAGTCGGCGCGAAGAACAGCGTGCTCAAGCTGATGGCAGCCGCGCTCATGGCGCCGGGCGAGACGACGATCCACAACCTGCCCGCGATCAGCGACGTGACGACGATGCACGCGTTGCTCGGCCGGCTCGGCTGCGAGGTCACGGAGTCCAGCGACGGCACGGTCGACAGCGTCCGCATCAAGGTGCCCGACGAGCCGCTCTCGGAGGCGCCCTACGAACTGGTGCGCAAGATTCGCGGGTCGATCGCCGTGCTCGGCCCGCTGCTGGCGCGAACCGGGCGGGCCAGGGTTGCGCTTCCGGGCGGAGACGCCATCGGCGCGCGTCCGCTGGACATGCACTTCGACGGGCTGTCCCGGATGGGCGCCGAGATCCGCACCGAGCACGGTTACATCGTGGCCGAGGCAAACCGGCTGCGCGGAGCGACGATCTGGCTGGACCTACCCAGCGTCGGCGCCACCGAGAACATCGTGACCGCGGCGGTGCTCGCCAAGGGCACCACCGTCCTCGACAACGCCGCCCGCGAGCCGGAGATCGTCGACCTGTGCCGCATGTTGCAGTCGATGGGCGCCCAGATCGACGGCATCGGCTCCTCGACGCTCGCGATCACCGGAGTCGACGAATTGACGCCCACGTCGCATGTTGCGGTGGCCGACCGGATTGTCGCGGGTACCTGGGCATTCGCCGCCGCCGCGACCCTGGGCGACATCACGGTGCGTGGGGCCAACGCCGCGCATCTGGAGATCTCACTCGACAAGCTTTCGCGTGCCGGCGCCGACATCGAGGTGAACGAGGGCGGCTTCCGGGTGCGGATGCACGACCGGCCGCGCAGCTTCGACGTCGTCACGTTGCCCTACCCGGGCCTGCCGAGCGACCTGCAACCGCAGGCGATTGCGATGCTGTCCGTCGCCGACGGCACGGCAATGGTCACCGAGAACATCTTCGAGGGGCGCTTCATGTTCTGCGACGAGATCGCGCGCATGGGCGCCGACGTGCGAACCGACGGCCACCATGCAGTCGTGCGCGGTCGTGCGCGGTTGTCCGGCGCGCCGGTCCGGGCCACCGATATTCGCGCCGGCGTCGGCCTGGTCATCGCCGGACTGGTGGCCGAAGGCGTTACCGAGGTCGCCGAGATTCACCACATCGATCGAGGCTATGTCCACATCGAGGAGCAGTTGCGCTCACTGGGTGCAGATGTCGTGCGCACCGAGTCCGCCACGTTCGGCGCGTGATTCACTGATTCACCTAGCGAGCAGCGTGCGGGCTCGTGCCGTGTCCTCACGGAAGACGAGTACGTCGACATCGCCGTTGCGTCGCCGGGAGATCGACGTGCGGATGCCGGCGTCGCCGAGCGTGGCGCGCACCTGCATGGCATCGGCCTGGGGCAGGTCGGCGACGATGACCTCGAGCATGCCCAGATCGGTTGACTCGGCGGCGTCGACCGGGCGCCCGTAGCGCGGACGCGACGGCTTGAACGTCCAGCGCATGAAGACAGCGAGCAGGCCCAACGCAGCCAATGCGGTCAGGAAGGTCGGCAGGTCAGCGCCCACGTGACCATCCTCGCACCGCCCATGTCCGTTGCCCAGCGCCGGTCTATCGTGGCGCGACTGCTTTGGTGAGGAGAGACCGTGGCTGACAAGAAAGTTGCCGTCATCGGTGCCGGACTGATGGGCTCCGGCATCGCGCAGGTGTCCGCGCTGGCCGGATGGGACGTGGTGCTGCGCGACGTCACCGACGAGGCGCTACGCCGCGGCGTCGAGAGCATCGAGAAGTCGCTGGCCAGGTTCGCCGACAAGGGCAAGATCACTGACGCCGACGTCTCGGCGGCGCTCGGCCGAATCACCACGACCACCGAACTCGACGGCGCGCGCGATGCCGACATCGTCATCGAGGCGATCTTCGAGAACGCCGACGCAAAGCACGATCTGTTCGCCACGCTTGATGATCTAGTCGGCGCCGACACGGTGCTGGCATCGAACACGAGCGCGATCCCCATCACCGCCCTCGCGGCGGCCACCAAGCGCCCGGAGCGGGTCGTCGGCACGCACTTCTTCTCGCCGGTGCCGATGATGGCCCTGTGCGAACTCGTGCGTGGATACAAGACCTCCGATGAGACGCTGGCCCGGGCGCGAGCCTTCGCTGAGCACGTCGGCAAGACCTGCATCGTCGTCAACCGAGACGTGGCCGGCTTCGTGACGACCCGGCTGATCGCGGCGCTGGCCAACGAGGCGGTGCGTCTGGTCGAGTCCGGGGTGGCGAGCGCCGAGGACGTCGACACGGCGTGCAAGCTGGGCTTCGGTCACGCGATGGGCCCGCTGGCCACGCTCGACCTCACCGGCGCCGACATCATGCTGCACGCCACCAGCAACATCTACCGCGATACCCGCGATTCGAAATTCGCGCCGCCGGAGCTGCTGCAACGCATGGTCAGTGCCGGCGACCTGGGCCGCAAGAGCGGCCGCGGCTTCTACGAGTACTGACGTCGTCCTCGTATCCGGCAAGTTGTCATAACCTTCGCCGTTCCTGGGCGCGTCGGCGGTATGACAGCTGGCAGCGGTCAGGAGCGCGTGGTCAGGGGCGCTGCAGGTACCGGCGCAGGCCGCGTTCACCTTCGCGCATCATCAGGTCGTGATTGACGCGCAGCACGGGCCGCGCGATCAGGCCGACCTGCCGGACGAGCGCCTTTCGCACCACGACGTCCTCGTCAAAGCTCGCGACGGCAGCGCAACCCGAACCCGTCACCGCCCAGCGGCTGGAGCCGTCCAGGTCGCCGGTCTGGTGCGCCTGCAGTATCCGGGCGGCGCCATCCTCGATGTCGCGGCGGATGACGAAGATGAGGTCGTACGGGAGCACGCTGCGGCAGCTGATTTCGGCGGAATGCTCGTCGAGTTGCCGCACTGCGCGCACCTGCGGCCACCAGCTCGGATAGTTCGCCACGTCACGCAGCGCCTCGTACACGTCGGCCGGTGACGCCGTCAGGTGCCACTCCGAGTGGAAGACGTACCGGGCGCTGCTCACCTCACGCATCCCGGTTGATGCCGACGACCGGAGGATCACTCGACCAGGGAAAGTCGATCCACAGATCGGTGCGGTGCCATACGTATTCGCAGGTGACCGTCGAGCGGGTCTTCTCGTAGATGACCGCGCAACGGACCTCCGCGACGTGATCGGCGCAGAAGTCCTTGACCAGCCGCAAGGTTGCTCCGGTATCGGCCACGTCGTCGGCGATGAGCACCCGGGCACCGGAGAGGTCGACCGGCTTGGGCACGGGCGGCAGCACCACGGGCATGGGTAGTCGTTCGTCGACGCCGGTGTAGAACTCGACGTTGATCACATGGAGGTTCTTCACATCCAGGGCATAGCCGAGGGCTCCGGCCGGAAACAGCCCGCCGCGCGCGATCGCGAGGATGAGGTCGGGGCGAAAGCCGTCGGCATCGATCTCCGTGGCGAGCTCGCGGCAGGCTCGTCCGAATTGTGGCCAGCTCAGTGTTTCGCGCGGCATTCGGGAAGCCTGGCAGAGCGTGCGCCCGACCTGCGAGGTCGGCCACAGTTGTTACCAAGCAGTAGTCGTGCGTTCATAGATCGTGCGACCGTCACTGCAGGAGGTCACGATGCCGTTTCCAGAGGACGACGCGCGCGACCGGCCGTGGCTGATGCGCACGTACGCCGGCCATTCTTCTCCGGTCGAGTCGAACCTGCTTTACCGCCGCAACCTGAGCAAGGGCCAGACGGGCCTGTCGGTAGCCTTCGACCTGCCGACGCAGACCGGGTACGACCCCGACGCCGAGCTGGCGCGTGGCGAGGTGGGCAAGGTCGGCGTCCCGGTATCGCACCTGGGCGACATGCGGGCCCTGTTCGACGGGATCCCGCTCGAGCAGATGAACACCTCGATGACCATCAACGCACCGGCGATGTGGCTGCTCGCGTTGTACCTGACTCTTGCTGAGGAGCAGGGCGCCGACCCGGCCAAGCTCGCCGGCACGACGCAGAACGACATCGTCAAGGAGTACCTGTCGCGCGGCACCTACGTATTCCCGCCCGCACCGTCGCTTCGGCTGATTACCGACATGATCTCCTACACGGTCGCGAACGTGCCGAGGTGGAACCCGATCAATGTCTGCAGTTACCACCTGCAGGAGGCCGGTGCGACCCCGGTGCAGGAGGTCGCCTTCGCGTTGTGCACGGCGATCGCCGTGCTCGATGCCGTGCGCGAGTCCGGCCAGGTTTCGCCGGAGAAGTTCGGCGATGTCGTCGCGCGCATCTCGTTCTTCGTCAACGCCGGCGTGCGCTTCGTCGAGGAGATGTGCAAGCTGCGCGCGTTCGGGCAGCTGTGGAACGAGATCACCGAAGAGCGTTACGGAGTCACCGATTCGGGCGCTCGACGTTTCCGGTACGGCGTCCAGGTGAACTCGCTGGGGCTGACCGAGGCACAGCCGGAGAACAACGTCTCGCGGATCCTGCTCGAGATGCTCGCCGTGACGCTCTCGCGCGATGCCCGCGCCCGCGCCGTGCAACTGCCCGCCTGGAACGAGGCGTTGGGCCTGCCGCGGCCATGGGATCAGCAGTGGTCGCTGCGGATGCAGCAGGTGCTGGCCTTCGAGTCGGATCTGCTCGAGTACGGCGACCTGTTCGAGGGGTCGAAGGTCGTCGAGGCGAAGGTCGCCGAGATCAAGGCGGGGGCGCGTGCCGAGGTCGATCGCGTCCTCGGCATGGGCGGTGCGATCGTGGCCGTCGAGTCCGGCTACCTGAAATCCGCGCTGGTGTCCTCGCTCGCGCGCAGGCGGCGGCGCATCGAGTCCGGCGAGGACGTCGTGGTGGGCGTGAACAGATTCGTCGAGTCCGAGCCGAATCCGCTGCTGCACGATGTCGACGCAGCGATCCAGAGCGTCGATCCCGCCGTGGAAGCTGCCGCCGTCGATGCCCTTTCGGTGTGGCGCGCCGGACGCGACCAGGCAGCGGTGGCGGACGCGCTGACGCGGTTGCGCGACGACGCGAAGACCGATGCGAATCTGATGGATGCCTCCCTGGCCTGCGCGCGCGCCGGTGTGACGACGGGGGAGTGGGCGGGTGCGCTGCGCGAGGTGTTCGGCGAATACCGGCCGCCGACCGGTGTCAGCGGCGCGAGTGGCGGCGGGCACGAGGGCGGCCTGTCGAGCGTGCGCGAGCGCGTTCGCGCTGTGGCCGCCTCGCTCGGGCACCCGCTTCGATTCCTGGTCGGCAAGCCGGGCCTGGACGGGCACTCGAACGGCGCCGAGCAGATCGCGGTGCGTGCGCGCGATGCCGGGTTCGAGGTCGTCTACTCGGGGATTCGCCTTACGCCGGCGCAGATTGTCGCAGCCGCGGTCGAAGAGGACGTCGACGTGGTGGGGCTCTCGGTGCTGTCGGGCTCGCATCTGTCGGTTGTTCCCGAAGTCGTCAACGGGTTGCGGGCGGCCGGTCTGGACGACGTGCCCGTTGTGGTCGGCGGAATCGTGCCTGACGGCGACGTGACGCGGCTGCGTGCGGCAGGTGTCGCCCGCGTCTTCACGCCGAAGGACTTCGAGATAACCAGCGTGCTCGACCAGGTGGTGGACGCAATCGAGGAAGCTCGCCGCTAGTTATCCACAGCGCCTCCGACTATCCACAGTTCCACGAGATCAGCATTGTCACGCGGCCAAGATCGCTAGCGTTTGACCTGTCCGGACAAACGCGAAACGAGGTCGATCTCCGTGAAACCTGAACTCGCGGCCGCGATCGATGCCGAGGCCGCTCGCGAGGGCCTGTCGGTCAGCGCCTGGATAGCGAGGACCCTCGAGCAACGGCTGATCATCGGCCAAGGCCTACGTGCGGTGCAGGAGTATGAGCGAGAGTTCGGCGCTCTCACCGACGACGAACTGGCGCAGGCGGACGCGACGCTGCGCCGGCTGCTCGGTCACGCGTGGACGTGACGTGCTCGCCTACGACACCGGCGTACTCACCGCCGTCGAGCGCGACAGCAGACGAGTGTGGGCCTTGCACCGGCGTTGTCTCGCCCGGGGAATCTTGCCGGTGGTACCGGCAGCAGTGGTTGCGCAGGCGTGGCGTGCTGGCGCGCGGCACGGGCTGCTCATGCGGATGCTCGCCGGCTGCCAGGTCGAGCCGCTCGACGAAGAGCGCGCCCGGGCCGTGGGCGTACTGGCCAGCCTGTCCGAGCAGGCCGACATCGTCGAGGTGTCAGTCGTCGAGTGCGCGATCCGGCATCAGGCCGCCGTCATCACGTCGAACCACGAGCCGATCGAGCAGATCGCCCAGGCGGCGGGAGTTCAGGTGCCAATTGCGCAGCTGTGATCGGTCAGCTCTCGGTTCGGCTCTTGATCGGTGTGCCGGCCTCGACCGTGCGTGTCACGGTGCACAGACGATCGTGCGACTGCGCGATCGCCCGCGGCAGCACGGCCCGCGCGGCATCTCCGCCTTCGCCCGCCGGAAAGGTGATCCCGAATGTGACGGCGAGATTCGTCATGCGATTGCCGTCGGCGTCCCTGATCTTGTCGCCGGTCACGGTGACCGCGAACGTGTCAGGCGCCGCGCGCTTGACGGTGATGTAGTCGACGTCGGCGGCGGTGCAACCGCCGATGGCCGCGAGCAGCAACTCGACCGGCGTGAAGGCGTCGTCCTCGCCGGTGCCGAACGCCAGCGATCCGCCACGAACGTTGATCGCCCGATACTGCCCCAGCGCGCTGCGTTCGATCTGCACGCGTCGAAGCGTTTCGTCGGCCATTGTCTGCGCTCCAAATGCGATGGATGTGCTAAGGCCTGTCCCGTGGATCTTCAGCCTGCTGCGCGACGCCCAAGATCCACGGGACAGGCCCTAGATCCGGTGGGTCCCTGTGCCGGAAATGCTAGGGCCTGGGCTCGGACGCACGCGGGCTGCGCTGCACCTCGTCGTCCGTACGCTGGGGTATGTCCCGCGCCCACGTTCGCATCGCACTCGCCTGCGGCATCGGATGCAGGCAATGATCAAGGTCTGGGGCAGCGTGCTACGACCCAGTGCCCAACTCGGCGAGCACCACCGCGGTGCTCGACACCGTCGCGAAGCCTCCGTCGTGCAGATTGGCCGCCGTGGCCGCGTAGAGCTGGTCGGCGGTGAGCACCGAGCCGTCCGGGCCCTTTGCGTCGAACGTGTACGTCGCATCGAGCGCGAATGTCACGTCGTAGCCCAGGTTGCCGCCGACCCGGGCGGTCGTCTCGACGCACATGTTGGTCTGGATGCCGCACAGCACGATCTGGCCGATGCCGCGCCCCTCCAGCCAGCCGTGCAGGTCGGCCTCACCGTGAAAGGCCGAGTTGACGTTCTTGCCGAACAGCAACGCTGGCGCGATGCCGGACAAGATCGGCGCAAGCTCATTGCCTGGCTGGCCCGGGCGCAGCGGCGATCTGGGTTCGACCGAGTCGTGCCGCACCAGCACGATCGGTTCGCGCGCCTGATGCCAGGCGCCGGCGAGTGCGGTGATGTTCTTCTCCGCACCGGGGTTGTTGCGCGGGCCCCACCGCGGGTCGGCGAAGCCGTTCTGGACGTCGATCACGATCAATGCGGTCGTCATGCCACCAGCATGCCGCCTCGTGCGCGCCGAAACGCAGTGGCAGAACAGTCGTCGTCAGGTACTTTTCTGCCATGCACACGGTCGGCTTGCTGGTTCTGCCCGGAACGCGCGCCTTCGACGTGGCGGTCACCGCCGAGGTGTGGGGCATCGACCGCTCCGACTCCGGCATCGGGCCCTTCGAGTTGCGGGTCTGCGCGCCGGCCCGTACGTCCTCGGCACTGGCGCCGCTCGGTGCCGTCGAGGCGACGCACACGCTGCGCGGGCTGGCTGCGTGCGACCTGGTCGTCGTGCCCGGCCGAGCCGACCCGTTGGCACCCGTCAACCCCGAGGCGATCGCCGCACTGCGCGCGGTGCACGGGCGCGGCGCAACGATTGCCGCGCTGTGTTCGGGTGCGTTCACGCTTGCCGCCGCGGGCCTGCTGGACGGGCGAGCGGCGACCACGTACTGGCGGCTGCTGGACGCCCTGGCCGAGGCCGCGCCGTCCGCGGATGTTCAGCGCGATGTGCTGTTCGTGGGTGAAGGCTCGGTACTCACCTCGGCCGGCGTGGTCGGCGGCCTCGACCTCTGCCTGCACCTGGTACGGCGCGACCACGGGGCCCAGACGGCGGCCGAACTCGCGCGACGACTCGTCATGGCCCCGGTGCGCGAGGGCGGGCAGGCGCAGTACGTTCCCGCGCCGGCGCCCGTGCGCTCGGCGCAACCCGGCGTTGCGAGCACGATGGACTGGGCGCTGGCCCGGCTCGCCGATCCGATCGGCGTGCCCGAGATGGCATCGCACGCGCTGATGAGCCAGCGCACGTTCCACCGCGTCTTCGTCGCGGCCATCGGCACCACGCCGGGCCGCTGGCTCGTGGCCGCGCGGGTGCGTCAGGCGCAGCGGCTGCTCGAGGCCACCGACCTGTCTGTCGAGCGCATTGCGCGCCGGTGCGGCCTGGGCACCGCCGAGAACCTGCGCCGCCACGTGCGCGGCCTGCTGGGCGTGAATCCAGCGACGTACCGGCGATCATTTCGCAGCGTGGCGTGAACGGCCTTACCCGAACGTGTCGGGGTCGGGCCCGGTGCGGTGGCCGGCGTCGAGATCGGCGAGGGCCTCGATGTCGTCCGGGTCCAACTCGAAGTCGAAGACGTCGATGTTCTCACTGATGCGCGAGGGCGTGACCGACTTGGGAATCACCACGTTGCCCAGCTGAATGTGCCAGCGCAGCACGACCTGCGCCGGCGTGCGCGCGTACTTCTCAGCGAGCGTCGTCACGACCGGGTCGGCGAGCAGCCGCCCGCCCTTGGCCAGCGGCGACCACGCCTCGGTGAGGATGCCGTGCTCGCTGTGGAACGCGCGCAGATCGGCCTGCACGAGGAAAGGATGCAATTCGATCTGGTTCAGCGCCGGTACGACATCGGACTCGTCGAACAGGCGCAGCAGGTGCGGGATCTGAAAGTTCGACACGCCGATCGCGCGGGCGCGGCCCTCGGCGTAGATCTTCTCGAACGCCCGCCACGTCTCGACGTACTGGTCATGGTGCGGCCGGGGCCAGTGGATCAGGTACAGGTCGACGTATTCGAGGCCGAGCAGCCGCAGGCTCGCGTCGAAGGCGCGCAATGCCCGATCGTGCCCGTGATCGCCGTTGCCCAGCTTGGTCGTGACGAAGACGTCCGCACGCGAAAGACCCGACTCGGCGATCGCGCGGCCGACTCCGCGCTCGTTGTGATAGCCGGCGGCGGTGTCGATGCTGCGATAGCCCACCCGAAGCGCTTCGGCGACGGCGTCGGCGGCTTCACTATCGCCGACCTGGAACACGCCCAGTCCGAGTTGAGGTAGCTGCGTGGCGTTGTTCAGCGAGATGTCTGGCACGTCAGCCATGGGCGACTCCCTTGTGGTGGGTGACTGCGGACGACGTTACCGATCGCCGGCCTCGATCGGCGGGGCGAGGTAGAGGTGGGCGATCTCGGTCGGACGCGGCGCATCGGGCCGGTATTCGAGGGGCGCCGACCCGTCCGCGGCCGCCGCGGCGGCATCGGCGAGCCCGAATCGCGACCGCAGCCGGGCGAAGAAGTCCGACGGGCACAGCCGCACCAGCCGCGATCGTTGCTGCCCGGCGAAGACCGCTACCCAGTCGCCCGGGTCGAGCACCCCGCGCAGTTGGCCGTCGACACTCACCGCCACCTGGCCGGAGTGCTGCAAAACCCGCACGCCGACGACCTCGTCCGCGCCGAGCACCAGGCTGCGGTCGAAGATCATGTGCGGCGCCACCGGCGTGAACACGATTCCGGCGACGCGCGGCGACAGTACGGGTCCACCGGCCGCAAAGCTGTACGCGGTCGAACCGGTCGGACTCGACACGACGAGCGCGTCAGCCGAGTACGAGGCGAACAGCCGACCGCCGACATACACGGCAAGGCTCGCCTGGCGGTCGCGGGCAAGCTTCTCGAACACCACGTCGTTGAGCGCCATGACGTCGAGGCCGACCCCCCAGCCGACGTCCGCGGGCAGGCTCGCCCGAACGGGTGGCGGCGGCAGCATCGGACCGCGCCCGTACCGGAGCAGGCCCTCGACTCCTTTCGGTATCTCGAGCGGGCGCGAGGCGCGCATGCTCAAGGTCAGGCGTTCTTCGATGACGGCGGTGCCGGTTCGGACGGCCTCGAGCGCGCGGATAACGTCATCGACGCCGACCTCGGTCAGGAAGCCCACCCGGCCGACATCGACGCCCAATACGGCCGCATCGGTAATGGCGGCGATACGCGCGCCGCGCAGGAACGTTCCGTCACCGCCGATCGTGACGATCAGGTCGGGCGACCCGGCTTCGGCTGCCTCGTCGCGCGCGTTGCGCCGCCCGAGGTCGTCGTCGTGCCAGACATCGACACTGACCGCCGGTAGGTGGTGTTCCTCCGCCCACGCCCGAACCGCAGCGGCCGCCTCGCGGGCTACGGCCTTGCCCTCGTGTACGACGATGCCCACGCGCTGGATGGTCATGGCCGCGACCGTACCCACCTGTAGCCTGCTCTCTCGTGCGCCTGGTCATCGCTCGCTGCTCGGTCGACTACGTGGGCCGGCTCACCGCGCATCTGCCGCTTGCCACCCGGTTGTTGCTCGTCAAGGCCGACGGGTCGGTGCTCGTCCATTCCGACGGCGGGTCCTACAAGCCGCTGAACTGGATGAGTCCGCCGTGCACGCTCGCCGTGCGCGAGCAGATCTGGACGGTCACGAACAAGGCACGCGAGCAACTCGTGATCACGATCGAGGAGATCTTGCACGACTCCACGCATGAACTTGGCCTGGATCCCGGTCTGGTCAAGGACGGCGTCGAGGCCCATCTGCAGCAACTGCTCGCCGAGCACATCCACACGCTGGGCGAGGGTTATCGTCTGGTGCGCCGCGAGTATCCGACCGCGATCGGCCCCGTCGACATCATGGCTCGCGATTCCAACGGCCTGGCCGTGGCGGTCGAGATCAAACGCCGCGGCGAGATCGACGGGGTCGAGCAGTTGACCCGCTATCTCGAACTGCTCAATCGTGATCCGCTGCTCGCGCCCGTCCGCGGAGTCTTTGCCGCCCAGGAGATCAGGCCACAGGCACGCACCCTCGCCGAGGACCGCGGCATCGCGTGCCTCGTCCTCGACTACGACGCTCTGCGCGGTATCGAGCGAGATGGCACCCTGTTCTGACCATTCTCCGAGTTGTCCTACCTTCGGCGTTCGGTGAACCGTTGTAGGTAGGACACGTCGTGGAGAGCGCGACTGCGCAGGCTGGCTGCGCGGGTTACTCGTCAGTACGGTGGCGGCATGACCCGTACGGACGCAACGCCGCAGGCAGCCGCAGAGCAGAAGACGTTCGACTCGCTGAACCCCGCGACCGGTGACGTGGTCGCCACCTTCCCGGTCCACACCGAGGCCGAAGTCCAAGCCACGGTCGAGCGAGCCCGCGTGGCCGCGGCCTGGTGGCGCGGCCTTGGCCACGACGCGCGCAAGAGGCGCATGCGCGCGTGGCGCACGCTGCTCGTGCAGCGCAGTGACGAACTCGCAGCACTCATGCACCGCGAGAACGGCAAACCGGCCGATGACGCCCTCGGCGAGATCATTCTCGCCATCGAGCACGTCAGCTGGGCCGCGGCCAATGCCGGGAAGGTGCTCGGCCGGCGCCGGGTCGCCCCGGGCATGCTGGCGTTGAACCACACGGCATCTGCCGAGTATGTGCCGTACGGCGTGGTCGGCGTGCTGGGCCCCTGGAACTACCCGGTGCACACGCCGATGGGCTCGATCACCTACGCACTCGCCGCAGGCAACGCGGTCGTCTTCAAGCCCAGCGAGTACACACCTGCCATCGGCAAGTGGCTCGCCGACACGTTCGCCGAGGTCGTCTTCGAGCAGCCGGTGTTCGCTCTGATCACCGGATTCGGCGACACCGGCGCGGCGCTGTGCCGGGCAGGCGTCGACAAGCTTGCGTTCACCGGCTCGACCGCCACAGCCAAGAAGGTCATGGCCGCCTGCGCCGAAAGGCTCACGCCGGTACTGATCGAATGCGGCGGCAAGGACGCACTGATCGTCGCCGACGACGCTGATCTGGACGCCGCGGTCGACGCCGCAGTCTGGGGTGGCCTGGCCAATTCGGGCCAGACGTGCACGGGCGTCGAACGTGTCTATGCCGTCAACCCAATCTATGACGACTTCGTCGAACGGGTTACCCGTGAGGCAAAGCGGATTCGCGGGGGCAGCGATCCGGCTGCCAACTATGGGCCGATGACGATGCCCGGCCAGATCGACGTCATCCGCCGCCACATCGACGACGCGATCGCCCGGGGTGGCCGTGCGGTGGTCGGTGGCCCCGAGTCGGTGCAACCTCCCTACGTCCAACCAGTCGTGCTGGTCGACGTTCCGGAGGAGTCGGCGGCTGTGCAGGAAGAGACGTTCGGCCCGACGCTGACGATCACCCGCGTGCGCGACGTCGACGAGGCGGTGCAGTTGGCGAACGCCAACCCGTTCGGGCTGGGCGGCGCGGTGTTCAGCGCCAAGCAGGGCGATCAGATCGCTGCGCGCCTGTCCTGCGGAATGGTCAGCATCAACTCAGCGATCACGTTCGCGACGGTGCCAGGGCTGCCGTTCGGTGGGGTACGCAGCTCCGGTTTCGGGCGAATCCACGGATCGGACGGGTTACGCGAGTTCGCCTGGCCGCGAGCGGTAACGCATCTGCGCTACCCGTCACCGATCAAGGTATTGACGTTCAAGCGCACTCCGCGTGACATTGACCGGCTCAAACGGCTGGTCAAGGCACGGTGGGGGCGCTAGACCGGTGAGACTGGCCTCAGTCTGGGCTGCGGGCGCCGGGATTGCAGACTGGGCACAGTAACGTCCGACGATCACAGCTCTGCCGAGGAGGACAGCTTCATGACCCGTGAGTTCCAGCGAGTGGGTGTGGTCGGGCTCGGCACGATGGGTGCCGGTATCGCTGAGGTCTTCGCGCGCAATGGCCGGTCGGTTGTCGCGGTCGAGATCGACGAGACGGCGATCGCGCGGGGCCGCGGGCATATTGAGCAGTCGACCGGACGCGCGGTGGCCCGGGGCAAGCTGGCGGCGTCCGAGCAGCAGGACTTGCTGGACCGTATCGAGTTCAGCTCCGATTTGAAGGCGTTGGCCGATGTCGATCTGGTGGTTGAGGCGGTGCCCGAGCATCTGGAGTTGAAGCGGGCGATCTTCAGCCAGCTTGATGGCATCTGCAAACCCGATGCCGTGCTGGCCACGAACACCTCCTCGCTGTCGGTGACCGAGATCGCGGTCTCGACGGGCCGGCCGGGCAAGGTCGTCGGCGTGCATTTCTTCAATCCGGCGCCGGTGATGAAGCTGGTCGAGATCGTGCGCACCGTCGTCACCGAGCAGGACGTCGTCGATGACATGGAGGCGTTCACGCAGAAGCTGGGCAAGGTCGACGTCACGATCGGTGACCGTGCGGGATTCATCGCCAACGCGTTGCTGTTCGGCTACCTCAACCACGCGGCTTCGCTGTATGAGTCGCACTACGCGAGCCGCGAGGACATCGACGCGGCGATGAAGCTCGGTTGCGGTCTGCCGATGGGCCCGCTCGCGCTGCTGGATCTGATCGGGCTGGACACCTCCTACGAGATCCTCGACACGATGTACAAGCAGAGCCGCGACCGCCTGCACGCGCCGACCCCGATCTTCAAGCAGATGATGACGGCGGGCCTGCTCGGGCGTAAGAGCGGCCGCGGCTTCTACCACTACGACGCGCCCGACTCGCCGAACGTGATCGCCGATGCCCAGACCCCGCCGCCGATCGAGGCGATCGAGGGCGCGCGCCCGGTGCAGCGCGTCGGCGTCGTCGGCTCGGGCACGATGGCCACCGGGATCGTCGAGGTCTTCGCCAAAGCCGGCTATGACGTGCTGTTCGTCGCGCGCAGCAAGCAGAAGGTCTCCAACGTCCACGACGCGATCACCCGCTCGTTGGAGAAGGCCGTGCAACGCGGCAAGCTCAGCGAACACGACCGCGACGCCGCGCTCGCCCGGATCAGCGGCACGGCCCGCCTGGACGACCTGTCCGGGGTGCAACTGGTCGTCGAGGCCGTCGTGGAGGATCTCACCGTCAAGCAGGCCCTGTTCTCAAACCTCGACGATATCTGCGCACCGCACACAGTGCTCGCCACCACCACCTCGAGCCTGCCGGTGATCGAGTGCGCCGCGGCCACCTCACGCCCGGGCGAGGTCATCGGCATGCACTTCTTCAACCCGGCCGCGGTCATGAAACTCGTCGAGGTGGTCAGCACCGTCTCGACCGCGCCCGATGTCGAGGCGACCGTACTCGAGGTCACCCGCACGATCGGCAAGCACGCGGTGCGCTGCGGCGACCGCTCCGGGTTCATCGTCAACGCCCTACTGTTCCCCTACCTCAACGACGCGGTCAAGATGCTCGAAGGCCACTACGCCACCGCCGAGGACATCGACTCAGCCATGAAAGTCGGCTGCGGCTACCCCATGGGCCCCTTCGAACTGCTCGACGTCGTCGGCAACGACGTCTCCCTGGCCATCCAACGCGCCCTCTACCTCGAATTCCGCGAACCCGGCTTCGCCCCCGCACCCCTACTCGAACACCTCGTCACCGCCGGACGCCTCGGCCGCAAAACCGGCAAAGGATTCCGCGACTACAGCTGAGGCAGCCCGAAACTACGCTGGGCGAATGCCGCGCCAGAACCGCCGGGCAGCCGTACCCCCGCGCAGACCTGCGGCCACGCGCGCGGCGGAACGACGCGACGAGTGGCGCGGCGAGGAGTACGTCGTCCGGTCATTGACCGGCACAGACACCGGCCGGGTCTATCGATGTCCGGGATGCGACCAGGAGATCCGCGCCCGAGTGCCGCATGTCGTCGTCTGGCCGTCCGGTGATCTCGACGCAGGCGACCGGCGCCACTGGCACACGTCATGCTGGGACGCGCGCGACCAACGCGGCCCCGGCATCACGCGCAGCCGGCGCCCCCTCCGTTGAGTGGTGCGTTTGGGCTCGAGTGGTGCGTTACAACGCACCACTGTCAGGGAAATGGGCGCCCCGGCGCCCATTTTCAGCCCTTCGTGGTGGCCGCCGAGCCGGCCATGAAGGACTCAACGGATAATGCACCACTCAACGGGACGGGTGGGTCATCCGCGTCGAGTACCCCGGCTGCGAGACCGTGCCGAGCTGCCGCTCGACTGGTTGGCGCGAGTGCCGGCCGATTTCGCGGGCCGGGCCTTGGCCGGACGGGTTGGCCCGCCGGAGCCTGAGGTCGGCGCGGGCTTCTCGATCGGCTGCGTGGCCGAGGCCGGCTCCGCCGAGGCGACATGTTCGGCCGGTTGCGCAGAAGCGGCGGGCTCGACCGGTTGCGCAGAAGCGGCGGGCTCGACCGGCTGCGGGTCGGTGTCGACGTCCGCAGTCGCCGCGGGCTCGACCGGCTGTGGATTCGTTGCGACCTCGGCCGCTTGCGCAGGCGTAGCAGGTTCGGCGTCGGCCGCCGGGGGAGCGTCAGTCGCCGCAGGACGCCCGACGTCGTCGAGCAGGCCGGCGAGCTTCGCATGCAGGTCGCGCAGTGCGGCATGGGTCTGGTCGCGCCGCAGGAGCAGCGTCTTCAATTCCGCCCTGGCATCGCTGACGATCGCCTCTGCTTCGGCACGGGCGGTGGTACGTACCTCTTCGGCCGCTGCCTCGGCTGCTGCCCGCTGCTCGCTCGACTTGTGCGCCTCCTCGGTCCGGCGCAGTCGCAATGCGATCTCGAAGTCCTTCTCGGCGGTGTCGAGGCGCGCGTCGATCGCCGCTTCGCGTTCCGCGCGCTGCGCTGCCGACTCGTCGTCCAGCCGCGCGCGCGTTGCCTGCGCCTCGAGGGTCAGCTGGTCCTCCTGCTCCCGGGCGCGGGTGAGGTCCTGTTCGATCTGGGCCGCTACGTCAGCGCGGTGCCGTTCGGCTTCGGAGATGCGCTGGCGAAACGTTTCGTCTGCCTCGGCGTGACGCCGCGTCGCCTCTGCCAGGATCCGCTCGGCCTCCTGGCGCGCATTGGCACGGATGCGTTGTGAGGACTCGTCCGCGCTGCGGTGCGCGGCCAGCACGTAGGCATCGGCGTCTGCGCGTTGCTTCGACGCCTCGGCGGCGGCTGAGTCCAGTACCTCGCGCACACGCGGGTCGATGTTGTCGGTTGTGACCTGTTCGGTGGCCTTGCGTAATTGCCGTCTCAGAGACTCCATCTGCGCTTGCGAACTTGCCAGCTGGGCGGCAAGGTCGGCGGTGCGCGCCGCTGCGGCATCACGGTCGGCCGCGGTGGCTCGTAGCTCGTCGTCGAGGTTCGCGACGAACTCGTCGACCTGGCGGCGGTCGTAGCCGCGTATCGCCGTGTCAAAGCCACGATCGGCGAGAATCGGCAAAGTATCCGAGAGGTTCTCCGAAGGCATGACTCGATCGTCCCACCCCATGCAACCCTCCCCAAGCAACGGGGAGCGCTCCCGTGAATAGAGCGTGTCGGGCATATCCATGCGCCCGGCATATATTTGCGAGGCTTTCCCCGTGCGCACAAGGCACTTTGGGAGAAGCTGATCTAGGAGCCGGGCCAGTGGATCTTCCGTTTGCTGCGCAACAGCCAAGATAGGCCAAGATCCACTGGACACGCCTAGCTTTCGCGGAAGCGATTTATCTGGTCGACGTGCTCGGCGCGCAACTGCGGGTTGGTGACCCCCAAGCCCTCGGCAGGCGCAAGACACAGCACGCCGACCTTTCCCTGGTGCAGATTGCGATGGACGTCGAAGGCAGCCTGGCCGGTTTCGGCGAGGGAGTAGACACGCGAGAGCGTCGGATGGATCGCGCCGCGCGCGATCAGCCGGTTCGCCTCCCACGACTCCCGGTAGTTCGCAAAATGGGAACCGACAATTCGCTTGAGCGTCATCCACAGGTAGCGGTTGTCGTACTCGTGCCAGTAGCCCGAGGTCGATGCGCAGGTGACGATGGTTCCCCCGCGCCGCGCGACATAGACACTGGCACCGAAGGTCTCCCGGCCGGGGTGCTCGAACACGATGTCGGGATCGTCGCCGCCCGTCAATTCGCGAATCTTCTTTCCCAACCGCTTCCACTCGCTCGGCTGTTGCACGCCGTCCTTCCAGAATTCATAGCCCTCGGCGCTGCGGTCGATGACGAGGTCCGCGCCCATCTTTCGACACAGCTGCGCCTTCTCGGGCGAGGAGACGACACAGACCGGAATCGCGCCGCCATTCAGTGCGTACTGGGTCGCGTACGAACCGAGTCCACCCGTCGCCCCCCAGATCAGGACGACATCGCCCTGCTTCATGTCTGCGCCGTGCCGGGAGACGAGCTGCCGGTACGCGGTGGAGTTCACCAGGCCCGGGCAGGCGGCCTCCTCCCAGGTGAGGTGCGCCGCCTTGGGCATGAGCTGGTTGGACTTCACGAGCGCGAGCTCGGCGAGGCCGCCGAAGTTCGTTTCGAATCCCCAGATGCGCTGCTGCGGATCCATCATCGTGTCGTCGTGCCCCTGCGGATCTTCGAGTTCGACCGACAGGCAGTGGGCGACGACCTCGTCTCCGGCTTTCCATTTCGTCACGCCGGGACCCACGCGCAGGACGACGCCGGCGAGATCGGAACCCACTACGTGATAAGGCTGATCGTGCTTTGTGGCCAGCTCGGACGCCTTGCCGTATCGGGTGAGGAATTCGAATGTCGGCACGGGCTCGAAGATCGAGGTCCACACGGTGTTGTAGTTGATGGCGCTGGCCATGACGGCCACGATCGCCTCGCCGGGGCCGAGCTCGGGTGTCGGGACCTCCTGCACGTGCAGGCTCTTACGCGGGTCCTTGTCCTTGGCGGCGAGGCCCTCGAACATGCCCACCTCGTCGGCCCGCACGACGACGCCTTCGTAGGACTCCGGGACGGGCATGGCGGCGAGTCCAGCAAGGTCGCCGTTCAGAATCGCATTGCGAATGTCATCCACGACATGGCCTCCACACGGTGGGCGTCGGGGTATACCGCTATGTTACTGGTCGGTAGCAAGAGCCGGTTGGACAAGTTCCACCAGAACGCCGCCGGCGTCGCTGGGATGGATGAAGTTGACCTTGCTGTGGGCCGTGCCTGGCCGCGGCTCGTCGTAGAGCAGTCGCAGGCCTTTTGCATGCAGAGCCGTGCATACCGCTTCGATGTCGTCAACGGTGTACGCGATTTGCTGGACGCCTGGCCCGCGCCGGTCGATGAACTTTGCGATCGTCGAGTCCGGCGTGAGCGGCGCGAGCAACTGGATGCGCGTCTGGCCGTCTCCGACGGCGAGCATCGCCTCGCGCACACCCTGCTCCTCGTTCGTCTCCTCGTGCACGCTGCGCACGCCGAAGGTGTCGCGGTAGAACGCGATGGCCTCGTCCAGATTGGGCACGGCGATGCCCACGTGGTCGATCTTGCTGAACAACGCGGTGATCGCCATCCGGTCATAGTCGCGCGTGACGTGCGCTTTCGGCGAGTCTCGCGTGCGCATGTTCACACCTCTGCGGCAGGGCACCGTGGATAGAGTGCGCAGGAAGGGCGAAGGACGTAGGAGGTTCGGCCATGGCTGGCATTGGGCAATCGGTGATCGTCAACGGAGCTCGTACCCCGATGGGACGACTGCTCGGTTCACTCAAAGACTTCTCCGCGGCCGATCTGGGCGGCTTCGCGATCAAGGCGGCACTTGAGAGGTCGGGCGTTATGCCCGAGCAGGTGCAATACGTGATCATGGGTCAGGTATTGCAGGCCGGCGCCGGGCAGATTCCGGCTCGGCAGGCGGCCCACAAGGCCGGCATTCCGCTCGGCGTGCCCGCGCTCACGATCAACAAGGTGTGCCTGTCCGGGCTCGATGCGATCGCGCTTGCCGACCAGCTCATCCGCGCCGGTGAGTTCGACATCGTCGTGGCGGGCGGCCAGGAATCGATGACCAATGCGCCGCACCTGCTGCCTAAGTCACGCGCCGGGTACAAGTACGGCTCGATCGAACTGCTCGACGCGATGGCCTTCGACGGACTCACCGACATCTTCGACGACATCCCGATGGGTGAGTCCACCGACCGCGTCAATGCCAAGCTGGGCCTGCGCCGCGAGGAGCAGGACGCCTTTGCCGCCCGCTCGCACCAGCGCGCCGCGCTCGCCCAGAAGAACGGCGTGTTCGACGACGAGATCGCGCCCGTGCTGATCCCGCAGCGAAAGGGCGACCCCGTCGAGTTCCGCGAGGACGAAGGCATCCGCGCCGACACCACGGCCGAGGTGCTGGCCAAGCTCCGCCCGGCGTTCGGCAAGGACGGCACGATCACCGCCGGCACGTCCTCGCAGATCTCTGACGGTGCTGCCGCCGTCGTGGTGATGAGCAAGGCCAAGGCGGAAGAACTCGGCCTGACCTGGCTCGCCGAGGTCGGCGCCCACGGAAACGTCGCCGGGCCCGACAACTCGTTGCAGTCCCAGCCATCGAACGCGATCAATCACGCGCTGGCAAAGGCACAGTTGACGATCGCCGATCTCGATCTGATCGAGATCAACGAGGCATTCGCAGCGGTGGGCATCCAGTCGATCAAGGACCTCGGGGTCAGCGACGACATCGTCAACGTCAACGGCGGAGCCATCGCGTTGGGCCATCCGATCGGCATGTCCGGAGCTCGACTGGCCCTGACCCTCGCCATGGAACTCAAGCGCCGTGGTGGCGGCACCGGTGCCGCGGCACTGTGCGGTGGTGGCGGTCAGGGTGACGCGCTCATCCTGCGCGTCCCGGCATGAGCGTGGCGTCCGGCTGCCTTGATCATCTCTGCCGGTTCGGCCATCTCTCGCGGCTGCACCGGAGATGATCAAGGCCCGCATGCGAAGGCAAGCACGCTGATGACCTCGACGCGGCGCGAGGTCGATATCGACGATCTCGTCGAGCGGGCGCGCCGGGCCGAGCCGCGAGCGGTCGCCCGGCTGATCTCGCTGGTCGAGAACGACTCGCCGCTGCTTCGCGACGTGGCCGCCGCGCTGGCCCCGTTCAGCGGCAACGCGCAGGTGGTCGGCATGACCGGCTCGCCCGGCGTCGGCAAGTCGACCTCCACCGCCGTCCTGGTCGGTGCATTGCGCAAGAGTGGCAAGCGGGTCGGCGTGCTGGCGGTCGACCCGTCGTCCCCGTTCTCCGGCGGGGCGTTGCTGGGCGATCGCGTACGGATGCAGGATCACGCGACCGACGACGGCGTCTTCATCCGTTCGATGGCATCGCGCGGGCACCTGGGCGGCTTGTCCGCGGCCGTTCCGCAGGCGCTTCGGGCGCTGGACGCCGCGGGCTGCGACATCATCCTGATCGAGACGGTCGGCGTCGGACAGGCCGAGGTCGAGATCGCCTCGCTTGCCGACACCACGATCGTGTTGCTGGCTCCCGGTATGGGCGACGGCATCCAGGCGGCGAAGGCCGGCATCCTCGAGATCGCCGACGTCTTCGTGGTGAACAAGGCCGATCGCGACGGTGCCGACCAGGTCGCCCGCGACCTGCGCTACATGCTCTCCCTCGGTGGCCGGCACTCGGAGGCGGGCGCGTGGCGACCGCCGATCGTCAAGACGGTGGCCTCGCGCGGCGAGGGAGTCGACGACGTGCTCGCCGCGCTCGACAAGCATCGCGATTGGCTTTCGCGCAGCGGCGAGTTCACGCGCCGGCGGCAGGCGCGCGCCGCCGCCGAGATCGAGGCGATCGCCCTGGGCTCCGTGCGTGCTCGCTTCGCCGAGGTGCACGGGTCGGCGGCACTGGACGCCTCGGCCAAGCGAGTCGTGGCGGGCGAACTCGATCCCTACACCGCTGCCGACGAGCTCGTCGCCTCGTTGACCGGCTGAGCGCCCAGCCGACCCGCCGCAGGCCGCGTCACTGCGAACGGGTGACTGCCTGTTCCACTTCGAGCAGGGACGCCTCGTGCATCGACGCCGCGTAGGCCGCATGGCCGCCCCGGATGCCGAACAGGCGCTTTGCCAGCAGCAGGTACACCACGGCCCCGACGTTGAGGACGAGCGCACCGACGCGCAGCACGGTGACCTTCTCGGTCAACTCGTACACCTCGAGCGGGATGAACAGCGACGTCGCGACGACGGCGAAGTATTCACCCCAGCGCTTGAGCAGCCAGAGCCCGACACCTTCGACCAGTTGCAGCACGCCGTAGCCGACGAGGAAGCCGGCGATCAGATTCAGCGTCGAGTGCCTCGCGTTGAGTGCTTTCTCGATCGCGCGGATCGTGCCGGAATCGGAGACGTTGAAGTTGATCTGGTCGAAGAACGGCCGAAGCGCGGTGATGTCCTTGTCGAAGAGCGTGCGCAGGTTGACCTGGGTGCTCTCGAACCGGAACACGGCGATGCCCAGGCCCAGGATGATCAGCCCGCGCACCCAGCGTTCGACGGCCAGCAATCGCAGGATGAACGCCGAGCGCAAGGCCTTGCCGCGCAGCAGCACCGGCGCGTTCTCGGCCGGGCCCTGACCGTGCGGCGCACCGAGCACGTATGTACCGCAGCGCAGGCAGCGCCAGGCATCGCCGAGCGGAGTCGTGGCCTCGAGCCTGGTGCGGTACTGCGGTTCGGTCACCGCGTAGGTGAGATGGCCCTTGCGCGCGCAGGTGCGAAGGTTCCAGTCCACTGGGCTACCGCGAGCTAGGCCAGATCAACGGAACGCGTCGAGGCCGGTCAGCGCCTGGCCGAGAACCAGGGTGTGCACCTCATGCGTGCCCTCGTAGGTGTAGACCGTTTCGAGATTCAACGCGTGACGCAGCACCGGGTACTCGGTGGTGATGCCCGAACCGCCCAGGATCGAGCGGGCCTCGCGGCAGATCTCCAGGGCCGCGCGCACATTGGCGAACTTGCCGAAGCTGACCTGGGTCGGCGTGATCCGCCCCGCGTCTTTGAGTTGGCCGAGCCGCAGCGCAGTCAACTGGGCCTGATTGAGCGACACCGCCATTTCGGCCAGCTTGCGCTGGGTCAGCTGGAATCCCGCGAGGGGTTTGCCGAACTGCGTGCGCGTGGTCGCGAAGTCGATGGTGGACGCCAGGGAGTCGGCGGCGGCGCCGACCACGCCCCAGACGATGCCGAAGCGGGCCTCGGTCAGGCACGACAGCGGGCCTTTGAGGCCGCCGGCCAGTGGCAACTCGGCGTCGGCCGGTACCCGAACCTCGTCCAGGTTCAGCGAGCTGGTGATCGACGCGCGCAGCGAGAGCTTGTGGTGGACGTCCTGCGCGGTGAAACCCGGCGTGCCCTTCTCGACCAGGAAGCCGCGAATGCCCTCCGGCGTGCGCGCCCACACGACGGCGACGTCGGCGATGGACCCGTTGGTGATCCACATCTTGCTGCCGTGCAGCACCCAGTCCGACCCGTCGCGCGTGGCACGAGTGCGCATCGAGCCGGGGTCAGATCCCGAGTCGGGCTCGGTCAGGCCGAAGCAGCCAATGGCCTCACCCTTGGCCATTTCGGGCAACCAGCGTTGTTTCTGTGCCTCGCTGCCGAAGGCGCGGATGGCGAACATCGCCAGCGAGCCCTGAACGCTGACCAGCGAGCGGAGTCCGGAGTCGACGGCCTCGACCTCGGCGCAGACGATGCCGTACTGCGTGGCGGTGGAACCCTGGCAGCCGTAGCCGGACAGGTGCATGCCGAGTACCCCGAGCGTGCCGAACTCGCGGGCCAGTTCGCGCGCGGGCAGTTCCCCGGCCTCGAACCAGTCTCGGATGTGCGGGCGCAGTCGGTCGTCGGCGAACTTGCGGATTGTGCTTCGCAAGAGCCGGTTCTCGTCGGAGAGGTCAGCGTCGAGATCGAGCAGGTCGAGCCGGGACAGAGCATCGGTCACGGGCCAGAGGCTACGCGCATCATCGCGGGGGATCGGGAGCCGAATACCCTGCGTGGATGCCGACCCCGCTCGCCTTCGACCCGATCGAGCGTGCAGCCGAGCTCTGGGCGCGCCACTGGCCTGACGAGCCAGCCGACGTCTACGCCGCGATGCGCGCCGTGACCTCGATCATGCGCGCGCAGCAGATCCTGATCGCGGGGCTCGACGGGCTGCTGCGCCCCTATGGCATCACCTTCAGCCGCTACGAGGCCTTGGTATTGCTGACTTTCTCGAAGGACGGATCCCTGCCGTTGTCGAAGGTCGGCGAGCGCCTGCAGGTGCATGCGACCTCGGTGACGAACGTGATCGACCGGCTCGAGGCGGCGGGTCTGGTGCGTCGCGAGCCGAATCCGCGCGACGGGCGGGGCACTCTCGCGGTGATCACCGACGACGGGCGGCGGGTGGCAAACGATGCCACCGCGGTCCTGAACGAAGCCCGGTTCGGGCTCGGCACGCTCGATGAGGCGGACCTCGGCCGCCTGTTCACCGTCTTGCGAAGGCTCCGGCTCGACGCCGATGACTTCGCGAGTTGACGGGTAGATCGGTCGATCGGGAACTTAGCGAGCCTGGGCATCAAATACGCCAGAACCTGCGTGACCACTCCGGCTCCGGTTCGTTGAACAGTCTGACGGGCTCGAGTCCGTCGGTGGTCGTGGGTCCACTGCGCGGCAATGTTGAGCTAGTTGACGCCCGCGTCGACGACGGTGATCGTCCTGTTCACCGGATCGACGCGGGCATTACACCCAAGTGGCAGCACTCCCGCTGGGTCGGTGTGCCCGAAGTCGACGTTCGCGACCACTGGCAGGTCTGGCCGTCCAGCCTCGCTGAGCACCAGCGACACTGCGTCCCACAACTCGAACGTCGCCTGCATGGTGTAGCCCATCGGCCGGGCGATCAGCAGCGCACCGATCCGGTCCAGCACGCCGATGGCGTGATAGTTGCGCAGCCAGTGCTTGACGGTCTGTGGTGGCGGTACCTCCTCGCACGTCTCGAGCAGGAGCACTGCGCCGTCCCAGGCCTCGTCGACGGGCCAGATTCCGGATCCCTTCGACATCTCGAGGATCTCGCCGCTGCCGCCGATCAACTCGCCGGTGACGGCCTGATCTCCCTGTAGCCACGCCCAGCCCGGGTTCGGCCACCATCGCCGCCGCCGAGTGGCAAGCGCCGGGTTGCCCCAGTCGAGGAATTCCTCCGTCCACTCCGCGGCCGCCGACAGTTCGAACGGCAGCGGCGTGAAAACCGCCTGCCGGACGGCCTTCTCGACGAACGGGTGGATGCCGCCGTTCTCGGCGAACCCGGTAAGCAGGCTCGGGCCGTGAAAGCTGACAACGCCCGCCGCGCGATTGACCAGGTGCTGCACGGTGCTGTCGGAGAAACCCATGAATACCTTGGGGTGCGCGCGGATCAGGTCGAGGTTGAGGTAGGGCACCGTGCGGATGGATTCCTCGCCGCCGAGCGTCGTGATGATGCCCGCGACGTCGTCGTTGGCCAGCGCCCAGTGCAGGTCGTCGGCGCGAGCCTCTGGGTTGTCGTGCAACCACGCGCTGTCGCGCAACGCGTTCGGCGTCTCGATCACGGTCACGCCGAACGTCTCGGCCAGCTGCCCCTTTCCGGTCTCGTGGCGCTGCGGCAGGGCCGCGGACGCACCTGACGACAACGAGATCACCGCGAGCGTGTCACCTCGCTGCAAGGCCTGCGGCCTGATCAACGACATGCCCGCGATCTTCGCGTTTCGCAGGCGTCTCGGCCATGGATTATCGGATGGGATTGTTTCGCGACCCAGCGAGGCGGGAAGCACCAGGCAGGAGCAATGTGTTGCATTGACAATTGTCCGGCATCATCCATCGGGAGTTACCTTGTCCGACACAACCATGACCTCGGCTCACACATCCGGCACGTTCTCGATCGGTGGCAAGCCGGTGCACCGTCTCGGCTTCGGCGCGATGCAGTTGACCGGCGAAGGCATCTGGGGTGAGCCGGCCGACCGCGACGAGTGCATTCGGGTTGTGCGCCGCGCAGTCGAGCTCGGTGTCGATCTGATCGACACCGCCGACTCGTACGGGCCCTACGTGAGTGAGGAAATCCTGCGCGACGCGCTCTACCCGTACCCGGACCACGTGCTCATTGCCACGAAGGCGGGGCTCGTGCGCACCGGACCGGGGGAGTGGCACTCCGTGGGTCGGCCCGAATATCTGCGCCAGGAAGTCGAGATGAGCCTTCGCCGCCTTCGCCTCGAGCGCATCGACCTGTTCCAGCTGCATCGCATCGACCCGCAGGTGCCACTCGCCGACCAACTCGGCGAACTGCGGGCCTTGCAGAGCGAGGGCAAGATCGCTGCCGTCGGGCTCTCCGAGGTGAGCGTCCGGGAGATCGAGCAGGCTCGCAAGATCACCGAGATCGTCACGGTGCAGAACCTGCACAACCTCACATACCGCAAGTCGGCCGACGTGCTCGACTACTGCACCGAGCAGGGCATCGGGTTCATCCCGTGGTTCCCGATCGCCAACGGCAAGTTGGCAGCGCCCGGCGGCCCGGTCGACGCGGTCGTGCAGGCGACCGGGGCGACACCCGCACAGGTTGCCCTCGCGTGGCTGCTCGCGATCTCACCGGTCGTTCTGCCGATTCCCGGCACATCGAAGGTTGCCCACCTGGACGAGAACGTGGCCGCCGCGAGCATCGCGCTCACCGATTCGCAGGTGGCAGACCTCACCGCCGCTGCGTCTTAGCAATTACTAGGACGTCCTAGTAATCTGGGCGGCAAGCAATTCCCGCCGACGAAGGGCCGGTGCCTGCCGCTATGGACGCCGACGACATTTCCGCAGGCCGCGAACGCTGGCGGCAGCGCTACCAAGCCGCCGATGCCGAGGGTCGGATTCAGGACCGCGACTTCACCACCTTGTCCGGCGTCGATGTCGAGCCGTTGTACGGGCCGACCACTGCCGATGATCGCTTCGAGCGCATCGGCTGGCCGGGTGAGTACCCGTTCACGCGCGGCATCCACCCGACCGGCTACCGGGGCAAGCCGTGGACGATCAGGCAGTTCGCGGGTTTCGGCAATGCGCAGCAGACCAACGAGCGGTACAAGATGATCCTCGCCGAGGGCGGCGGCGGGCTGTCGGTGGCATTCGACATGCCCACGCTGATGGGCCGCGACTCCGACGATCCGCGCTCACTCGGCGAGGTCGGGCACTGCGGTGTGGCGATCGACTCCGCCGCCGACATGGACGTGCTCTTCGACGGCATCGATCTGGCTGCGACTACAACGTCGATGACGATCAGCGGGCCGGCGGTGCCGGTGTTCTGCATGTACGTGGTCGCCGCCGAACGTCAGGGCGCCGACATCAGCCGGCTCAACGGAACCCTGCAGACCGACATCTTCAAGGAGTACATCGCGCAGAAGGAGTGGATCTATCCGCCCGAGCCGCACCTGAAGCTGATCGGCGACCTGATGGAGTACGTGGCGCACGGGATCCCCGCGTACAAGCCGCTGTCGGTGTCGGGCTACCACATCCGCGAGGCCGGGGCGACCGCCGCGCAGGAGCTTGCGTTCACGCTCGCGGACGGTTTCGGATATGTCGAACTCGGGCTATCGCGCGGTCTGGACATCGAGCAGTTCGCACCGGGACTGTCGTTCTTCTTCGACGCGCACATCGACTTCTTCGAGGAGATCGCCAAGTTCCGCGCGGCGCGGCGCATCTGGGCGCGCTGGCTGCGCGAGGTGTACGGGGCGAAGACCGACAAGGCACTCTCGCTGCGCTTCCACACGCAGACAGCGGGCGTCTCACTCACGGCGCAGCAGCCCGACAACAACATCGTGCGTACCGCCGTCGAGGCGATGGCGGCGGTGCTCGGTGGCACGAACTCGCTGCACACCAACGCCCTGGACGAGGTGCTGGCCCTGCCGTCCGCGAAGGCCGCGCAGATCGCACTGCGTACCCAGCAGGTGGTCGCCGAAGAGACCGGCGTGCTCAACGTCGCCGACCCGCTCGGTGGTTCGTGGTACGTCGAGGCGCTGACCGACCGGATCGAAGCCGAGGCGGAGAAGATCTTCGAGCGCATCCGCGACCTTGGCGGCGACGGTTCGATCACGGCCGGACTTCTGCGCGGCATCGAGGACGGCTGGTTCATCACCGAGATCGCCGACAGCGCGTTCGCCTATCAGGTTGCCCTGGAGAAGGGCGACAAGCGCGTGGTGGGCGTCAACACGCTCACCGGTGACGTGGGCGACGAGCTCGAGATCTTGCGTGTGTCGCACGAGGTCGAACTCGAGCAGCGGGATCTCGTCGCGCAGCGGCGGGCCGCCCGAGACCAAGGTGCCGTCGACGCCGCGCTCGCCCGAATGGTCGAGGCGGCAAAGACCGATCAGAACACCGTGCCGCCGATGCTCGAGGCGGCTCGCGCAGAGGCCACGCTTGGCGAGATCTGCAATGCGTTGCGCCCGCTCTGGGGCGAGTACCGCGAGCCGGTGAGCTTCTAGTGTCAGGACACTAGCGATCGGCGGGGCGTTTGCGGGACGAGCTGTCGTGCCTGCCCGGTCCGCTGCCGTACTCGGTCCGCGTCCGTCGGTGGGCAGTTGTGCCGCAGGTGGGCACTCATAAGCGCCCACCCAGCGCACAAGTGCCCACCCACCGCGAGGCGAGCCGTCCCAGGTGTGGATCGCGCGCGGATGCCGTCGACCGGCCCGCTAGCGGCCTCCGTCTGAGCGGCGGCGTTGCATCGTGAACGTCTCGAACACCGACAGGTCGCCGTGGGGCTTGTTCACGTTGTAGTACGTCACGGAAAGGCTGGTCACGTCGCCGGGATGCCGCCCTGGATCGACAGTGAATGCTGCGAATCCATAAGGGTGTTCGCTGTCGCGCACCCCCGACCAGACCGCCTGCTCCTTGACGTAGGTGGGCGTGCGCTTGCCGTTCGAGCCGGCAGTCGCCGAGACCGCCGTGATGACCTTCGCCGAGCCGTCCTGGTAGAACGTCTGATTCGAGGTACCGGAGACGCCACCGCCGCCGAGCACCATGTGCACCGTGCCCTGCGTCGTGTCGATGACCTCGGTGGCCGACGAAACCGGGTTCGGCGTCAGCGTCTCGCTGCCCGGCACGACGCCGCGGACGGCGAGCGAACGTTCGTAGTGGTGCTCGTGACCGCACACGACGAGATCGACGCCGTACCTGTCGAAGAGCGGCCCGTACTTCTGGCGCAGCCCGAGGTCGGAACCGTTGAAGTCCGCCGAACTGATCATCACCTGATGCATCGCGACAACGATCCAGTCGATGTCGCCAGATGTGCGGGCAGCCCGCAATTCCCTTTCCAGGAAGGCCAGTTGCCGCCCGCCGGAGTAGCCGTTGACGTAGACGTCACCGCCGTCCTGCAGGCAGTTGTCGTCGTTTTGCAGGACGATCACGCGCACCGATCCGGCGGTGAACGCGTACCAGAGGTTGCGCAGCTCGGAGTCGGAATCGGTGGACGGCAGGGCGAAATAGGTCTGGTAGGCGTCAAGGCCGATCGGCCCGTTCGCTCGCTCGATCTCATGGTTGCCCGCGGCGGGCATCCAGGCCCGGAAACGGGCCGAGCGGGTGTTGTTGGTGAAGAAGTTGTTCCACGTGCGCACCCGATCGACGTCGAGGTTGGCGTAGCACAGGTCGCCGTTGAGGAGGTGGAACAGCGGCGCGACCGTTTCGATGCCGGTGACGATGTCCTTGGTCGCAGGTGAGGAATTGGCGTCCAGGCCGACGGTGCCGTCCGCCGCCCAGGACACCTGCGGCGCGGACTGGTCGCCGAAGCTGGTGAACGTGAACGGCATCCGGCCGCGCGGCGCCGTGCGGAAGGTGCCGCTGTCGGGATGGGCGCCGTCGTGCTGCACGGCATACAGGTAATCCGTGCCGGGACGCAGCAGAGACATCAGCGCATGGTGGATGAAGACGGTGCGCCCCGAATTGCCGTCGACATACGTCTGAGTATGGGCTTCGGTGGATGCGCCGAAGCCGTGCTCCAGCGTTCCGTACAGCACCCGAGGATTGCGAACGGCACCGTCGGTGATCCATGACGCGACCATCTGGCTGGCCGGATCAGGGCCGAACGTCAGGTGCAGACCTTGCACCGGTGGCGCCCCGGAGGATGTCGGCCGGGGATGAAACGCGGGCGACTCTGCGGCGGCGGTGCCGGTGCCCAGCAGCGGGATGGCCGCGATGGCTCCGGCGCCGCCGAGCAGGCCGAGAGCCTGCCGGCGGCTGAGTCCGCTGGGTGTGGTGTCTGGATCGTGGTCGGCCATGGTCGAGAACGTAGGGGCGCACTGCGACGAGCGGGTGAACGCGACCTTGCGGGCATGCGGCAGAAAAGTGGCTCTGCGCCGGGTGGATCGGCCGGCAGGTGGTCGTTATTGCGGCGGAGCCCATGGACCGTGGCCGCCGATCCGGTCGACGCTCACCCGCAGGATCCAGCCCGCGTCGGGGTCGTCGGGCACCGGGAAGTCGAAGTCCGGGCCGACGTACACCTTGCCGAGCCCCCGCAGCAGGCCGGCCGCGCCGCCCTCGACCACGCGCGCCGTGCCGTGCACGACGAGATATTCGGCGAGCATCGTGCCCGGCGGGCTGCCCGCCTCGAGCGAGATCGCGACGCGGGGATCGCGGCGCACATTGCGTAGCTTGCGCCGGTCGATCATGTGCCCGCTGACGATCTCGTCGCCGTCGAGGCCGACCCACACGATGGAGACTTGCGGGCTGCCGTCGGGGTTGATCGTGACCAGGTGCGCGAGCTTCCCGCTGGTGAGCAGGGTGCGGACATCGTCTGGAAGAGCTGTCATGCGCTGACCCTAGGACTCGGCGGCGGCTCGCGGGTCGGCTGCGACGTCGGATCGGCGCCCGCCCCGTCCCTCGCCGGCGACGAAGCGCGCGGCGTCCGTACCCGCTTGCAAGGTGGCGAACCCGAGCGCGAACTCGCGCGACAGCGCGGCCGGTGTGTCGGCGCCCAAGCCGTCATAGACGGACTGACGATCCGAGCGCACACACGCCTGCGGAAAGGCGGCGATCTGCGCGGCCAGGCCTTCGGCCACCGCGCGAGCCTGCCCCGGTGGTACGACCCGATCGGCCAGCCCGATCGCCAGCGCCTCCTGCGCATGCACCGCCCGCCCGGTGAGAATGAGGTCGAGTGCCCGGCCGAGTCCGACGATGCGGGGCAGGCGAACGGTGCCGCCGTCGATCAGCGGGACGCCCCAGCGCCGGCAGAACACGCCGAGCACGGCGTCGTCCTCGACGACGCGCAGGTCGCACCAGAGGGCGAGTTCGAGCCCACCGGCGACGGCGTGCCCGCTGACCGCAGCAATCACCGGTTTGCCCAGATCGAGTCGGCTGGGCCCCATCGGAGCATCGGCGCCGAGATCAGGATCTAGGGTGTTCGGCTCGCCGCGGGAGATGGCCTGCAGGTCGGCACCGGCGCAGAATGTGCCTCCCGCGCCCCACAGCACGGCCACATCCGCGCCCGGATCGCGGTCGAATTCGCGAAACGCCGCGACGAGTTGGGTCGTTGTGTCGCGGTCGACGGCATTACGGACGTGTGGCCGGTCGAGGATGACGGTCCACACCGGGCCATTGCGCTCTACGCGAACGGTCACGACACTGACCCTCACCGCAGCGGCGCGGACCTGTCAACGTTTGAAAGACTGTAGGCATGCGTCCTGGAAACCCCGCGCAGCAGCCGAGTCCCGCCCTGTCCGCCGCCCTCGCCGGCGCTGTCGATCTGGGCGCCGTCAAGGCCCGTTCAGATGCGGCGGCCCGTGCTGCCGAGGCGCCGGCGCCCACCGCCGGCGAATACGTCGTCGAGGTCACCGAGGCCACGTTCCAGGCCGAGGTCATCGACCGCTCGTTCCAGGTCCCGGTTCTGATCGATCTGTGGGCCGACTGGTGCCAGCCGTGCAAGCAGCTCTCGCCGGTGCTCGAGCGGCTCGCCACCGAGGCGGCCGGCTCGTGGATCCTCGCGAAGATCGACACCGAGGCGAATCCCCGTATCGCGCAGGCGTTGCAGGTGCAGAGCATCCCCACCGTGTACGCCGTTATCGGCGGCCAGCTCGTACCGGGGTTCCAGGGGGCGCTGCCCGAGCCGCAGGTGCGCGAGTTCGTCGGCGCGGTGCTCAAGGCAGCCGAGCAGGCGAACCTCACCGGCCAAGGGCCCGCCGACCCGGCGGTTCCGGCCGAGGTGCCGGTCGATCCGCGCTTCGACGACGCCGAGAAGGCGCTCGCCGACGGCGACTTCGCGCTGGCCCAGCAGCGCTACCAGGCGATTCTCGACGCCGAGCCCGCAAACAGCGACGCTGTGCTGGCCCTGCGCCAGGTCGCCATGCTGCAGCGCGTCGAGCAACTCGACCCGTCGGTGGTCGCGCTCGCCGACAGCTCCCCGGACGACATCGAGGCGCAGCTCGCGGCGGCCGACTTCGCGCTTGCCGGCGGCGACGTCGGTGGCGCCTTCGACCGACTGCTTCGTGCCGTGAAACGGACGAAGGGCGACGAACGCGACGCCGTGCGCGACCGGCTCGTCGACTACTTCGACCTGCTCGGCCCGGACGAGCCGCGCGTCGCCTCCGCCCGGCGCGAGCTCGCCAACGCCCTGTTCTAGGGCCCTGGTCGTCGAGGGTCACAACTCAGTCGGCGGCTCGCTCCTCACCATTGGCATGCTGAATATGCCGTCGGTGTGGGTCGGTTCTTCAGGCGAGCCGGTACAGAACCGGCTTCGTGTCCACGCTGACGAGCAGGCCGCCCGTAGCCCAACCCAGGCGCAGCGAGTTCGGGGCGAAGTAGATGCTGGTGCCGGACTGGATCACGCGCGGCGCTCCGCCCGGCTCGGCTACGAGTTGCACCGAACCGTGCGGCACAGGCGTCGCGAACGCCAGCGCATGGCCCGAGGGTGCCCAGGTCGGGAAGAGGGCCGTCACACCCGCGGCGACCGGCTGGCTGTCCCCACCGCCGACCGGGTACACGCTGGCTGAGGACTTCGCGCAGCAGGAGTACTGGCCGTAGAACCGGCTGCTGTCGACGAGCAGGTACTTGCCGTCGGGGGAGAAACTCAGCGCGGACTGGTCCGCGTTGACCGTCGTGGCCGTCAGCGCGCGATCGGTGCCCGCGCCGACGCCACGAATGTGCACGACGGTGTGTGACCAGCCTCCGTCGGTGGCGATGGTCCACGCCATGGTCGCGCCGTCGGGCGAGAAGGTCAGCCCGGCCAGGTCGGTCAGGTGGCCGTCGATGACGCCGAGGTGCGCCACGGCACCGCCCGTCGCCCGGACCTCGTCGACCTCGATCTCCTCGTCGTGGGGATCGGGCCGCCGGGCGAAGCGGATCTGCTTGCCGTCGGCCGACCAGCTCGGAAACAGGTCGAACTGCGCCTTGGGGTCGTCGCCGCTCTTCAGTGAGTTGCCGGTGACACCGTCGTCGGTCAGGTTGGTTGCCTTGCCGGTCGACGCGTCCATCACCCAGATATCGGGCTCGAGCATGCTGCGGAAGTAGTCGTCGGTGAACGCGATGTGCGTGCCGTCCGGTGACCATGCGGCGTACAGCGTGTCCGGCTCGACCTTCGCGGCCGGATCGAGGCAGACCTTCTTCCCGCCGTCGATGCCGACCACGCAGAGCGGGTCGCCTGCCCCGGCGTTCAGCACCTTGCGCCCGTCCGGGGAGAGCACGGTCAGTCCGTGCACGGGGATCGGCACAGTCGCTGCGATCTTCACCTTCGCGACGTCGATCTGCTGCGTGCCCGACCCGTGCGTCGAAGTCGAGCAGCCGGCCACGAGGGCAGCGGCGCCAAGGAGGGCAAGTGGTGCTATCAGGCGATTTGTCACGCCGCAGAGTAGATCAAGCCCGCCACCCCCGCATCGGGAGGGGCGGGCCTGTGTGAGTCAGCCCGTGTGCGGCATCAGAGCGTTCTCCGGAATCACGCCCAGCCTGCCGGCGCGGAAGTCGTCGATCGCCTGCTGCAGTTCCTCGGTGGTGTTCATGACGAACGGGCCGTAGTGCGCGACCGGCTCGCGGATGGGCCGCCCGCCGAGCAGCAGCACCTCGAGCGCGGGGCGATTCGAGTCCTGGCCCGGGTCAGCGGCGACGCTGATCCGATCGCCCGGGCCGAAGAGGGCGAGTTGACCGGTGTGGATCGGGCGCTGCTCGGCGCCGACACTTCCGGCGCCGGAGAGCACGTAGACGAGCGCGTTGAACTCGACCGGCCACGGCACCGAGATCTGCGCACCGGGCGCGATCGTCGCGTGGGCGTAGGTGATCGGCGTGTGCGTGCGGCCCGGACCGTGGTGCTCGCCGATGTCGCCCGCGATGATGCGGATCAGCGCACCGCCGTCGGTCGAGGCGATGAGCGTGGACTGCTGGGCCTCGATGCTCTGGTACGCCGGCGGCGTGAACTTGTCCTTCGACGGCAGGTTCACCCACAACTGGATGCCGTGGAACAGGCCACCGGACACGACGAGCGACTCGGGCGGCGTCTCGATGTGCAGGATGCCGGCGCCGGCGGTCATCCATTGCGTGGCGCCGTTCTCGATCACGCCGCCACCGCCGTGCGAGTCCTGATGCTGGAAGGTTCCATCGATCATGTAGGTCACTGTTTCGAAGCCACGGTGCGGATGCCACGACGTGCCGCGCGGCTCACCTGGCGCGTAGTCGACCTCGCCCATCTGGTCCATGTGCACGAAGGGATCGAGGTCGCGCATGGCCACACCGGCGAATGCGCGAACGACCGGGAAGCCTTCGCCCTCGAATCCTCTGGGGCCGGTCGTGATCGACCTGACCGGGCGCTCGGTGTCGCCGAGTGCGGCCGGGGCGAGCCGCGGCAATGACGTCGTTTCAACGGTTATGGCTGGCATCGCGAACCTCCACGTTGTTGCATGTGCAACTGTACGTCGGTCTTGAACTCCCACTGGCGCCGCGTCATTCCCATCGATGATGCGGCAGTGAGTCAGTCTGCGTAGCGCAGCCAGAGCGTGCCGAGCGGCGGGACGCGCAGGCGCGCCGAGGCCGGTTGTCCGTGCGACGGTTCGTCGAACGCGGTGATGGCGCCGAAGTTGCCCACGCCGGAGCCCAGGTAGACCTCGGCGTCGGTGTTGACGACCTCGTCCCAGCGTCCGGTGCGCGGCAGGCCGAGCAGGTACTGCTCGTGCGGCACGGCGGCGAAGTTGGCGACGCAGGCAAGCACCGAACCGTCCGCGCCGTAGCGCAGGAACGAGAAGACATTGCCGGCGACATCGTCGGCGTCGATCCACGCGAAGCCGGCCGGCTCGTTGTCCTGCGACCAGAGCGCCGGGCTCTCGCGGTAGACCCGGTTCAGGTCGGTGACCAGCCGGGACACGCCGCGGTGGTCGGGTGAATCGAGCAGCCACCAGTCCAGCGAGCGCCCCTCGTTCCACTCGCCGCCCTGCGCGAACTCCTGACCCATGAACAGCAGTTGCTTGCCGGGATGGGCCCACATGTAGGCGTAGAGCGCGCGAACGGTAGCCATCTGCTGCCACGAATCGCCGGGCACCTTGGTGAGCAGCGTGCCCTTGCCGTGCACCACCTCGTCGTGCGAGATCGGCAGCACGTAGTTCTCGGCGTACGCGTACATCATCGAGAACGTCATCTCGTGGTGGTGGTACTGGCGGTGAATCGGCTCGTGCGCGACGTAGCCGAGCGTGTCGTGCATCCAGCCCATGTTCCATTTGAAGCCGAAGCCGAGTCCGCCGAGGTGCGTCGCCCGGGTAACGCCAGGCCACGCGGTCGACTCCTCGGCGATCGTGATCGCTCCGGGCACGCGCTTGTAGACGGTCGCGTTGACCTCCTGCAGGAACGAAACCGCGTCGAGATTCTCGCGGCCGCCGTGCACGTTCGGCGCCCACTCGCCTTCCTCGCGCGAGTAGTCGAGGTAGAGCATCGAAGCCACGGCGTCGACGCGCAGCCCGTCGACGTGGAACTCCTCGAGCCAGTAGAGCGCATTCGCCACCAGGAAGTTACGTACCTCGCGGCGGCCGAAGTCGAAGACGTACGTGCCCCAGTCCGGCTGCTCGCCGCGACGGGGGTCGGCGTGCTCGTAGAGCGGGGTGCCGTCGAAGCGGGCGAGCGCCCAGTCGTCCTTCGGGAAGTGCGCGGGCACCCAGTCGACCAGCACCCCGATGCCCGCCTGGTGCAGCCGGTCGACCAGGAAGCGGAAGTCGTCGGGCGAGCCGAACCGGGCGCTCGGGGCGTAGTAGGAGGAGACCTGATACCCCCACGAGCCGCCGAAGGGGTGTTCGGCGACCGGCAGGAACTCGACGTGGGTGAAGCCTGAATCGCGTACGTGCTCGACGAGTTCGTCGGCGAGGTCACGGTAGGAAAGGCCATGGCGCCAGGAGCCCAGATGCACCTCGTAGATCGACATCGGGGCCGCCTGCCACTGGGTGGCGGCACGCGAGGTCAGCCAGTCGTCGTCGGCCCAATCGTGCTCGGAGCTGAACACGACAGACGCGTTGGCCGGGGGGATCTCGGTGGCGAATGCCATCGGATCGGCTTTGTCCCGGCTGGCACCGTCGGCGCCGAGCACCTGGAACTTGTAGCGTGCGCCGTCCTCGACGCCGGGCACGAACAGCTCCCAGACGCCGGTGGACCCGAGCACCCGCATCGGATACCCGCGTCCGGACCAGTAGTCGAAATCGCCCATGACCCGCACGCCGCGGGCACTCGGCGCCCACACGGCGAACGAGGTGCCGCTGACGACGCCGCCCGGCGTCTCGTAGCTGCGCACATGCGCGCCCAGCACCTGCCAGAGATTCTCGTGGCGTCCCTCGCCGATCAGGTGCAGATCCACCTCGCCGAGGGTCGGCAACCACCGGTACGGGTCGTCGACGGTGAGCGTCTGCTCGCCGTAGCTGACCTCGAGGCGGTAGTCGGCCGGCGCACCGTCGACGATGCATCCGAACACCCCGCCGACGTGCAGGCGATCGAGCGGCGTGCGCACCGCGCCGACCACTACGGTGACCGCGCTCGCGTCGGGACGAAGCGTGCGGATCACGGTGCGCCCGTCGTCGGTCGGGTGCGCCCCGAGCACGCTGTGTGGATCGTGATGAGCGCCGTTGACCAGCCGGTCCAACTCGTCGCGCGCCACGGTTACCGCAGCACCGGTTGGGCTCACGCAGCATCGCCCCCTGCGACGCCGAGCTTGGCGAGCGAGCCCAACGGGATCGGCAGCCAGCCCGGGCGGTTGCGCGCCTCGTATACGGCTTCGTAGACCGCCTTGTCGGCTTCGAATCCGCGGATAACGGCGGCGTCGTCGTCCAGATCATGCCCGGACGCCTCGGAATAGCCGGTGCAGAATGCGTCGCGATTGCGCTGGGCCCATTCGTCGGCCCGGTACTCGAGCTGTGCCGTGCCCGGGGAGTCGATGATCTGATGCCGGGCGGCGTAGTCGAACGAGCGCAGCATGCTTGCGACGTCACGCAGCGGCGAGTCGAAGGCCTTGCGGCTGGCCATGGGTTCGATCGGTTCGCCTTCGAAGTCGAGCATGATGAAGCGATGCACGGTGCGAAGAATCTGGCCCAGATGGAAGTCGCCGTGGATGCGCTGTGCGGTCAGGGTCTTGCCGCCCGCCCCGGCCGCGCCGAAGGCGTCGAACGCCGAGCGCAACCCGTTCTCGACGTCGGCGAGCTGCGGCACGACGGTCAGGGCGGCGTCGAGACGGGCGTGCATGGCCGTTGCGCGCGCGGCCAGATCGCCACCGGCCAGCACGGATGTGCCGAACGCCTCGGCAAGATCTGCATGAACCTCCGCCGCGGCGATGCCCAGGCGCTCGGCCTCGCCGGCGAAGTCGCCCCCCGCTTCGTCCGCGTGCAGATCCGCTTCGGCCATGAGATCGCGGACGCTGGTTTTGGCGAGCTCCCACCCGTCGGTGGCCGAGGACATGAACTCCTGCAGCATCGCCAGGCTGGTCGGCTCACCGTCGATCTCGGCGGTGACGCTGCCGAGCAGCCGCGCCACGTGCCGCGCTCCGAGTTCGGTCAGTGCCCGGTGCACCTCGATGTCGGGATTGATGCCCGGCTCCAGGCGCCGGAACACTTTGAGGATGGCCTGATCGCCGAACACGAGCGACGTGTTGGACTGCTCGCCGGTGAGCACCAGACTCTGCTGGCCGACCGGCAGGTCGGTCGGATCGGCGTAGCGGGCGAAGCGGACCGGTCCGAGCGTCGCTTCGTCGCGAATGGCGATCAGCCAAGCCTGCGTGACGTCCTTGTCGTGCAACGCGTCATAGATCCAGTGCGGCTTGCCGTTGATCGCCACCGAGCCGAGCAGGACGTGCTCGAGGGTCGGCACCAGTTCGGTACGTACGACCAGGGGAAGTTGGTAGGTCTCGGCTCCACCGTCCTCGTAGGTGACCGCCACCAGCCAGAGCGAGAGCTGCGGTGGCCCGTCGGCAAGGTTTTCCAGCATGCGTAGCGAGACTGCGGGAGACGGGCGACCCTTGCCGGCGAACCATCGCTGGGTCGGCAACCACTGGGCGACGAGCGGCTGCAGGTCACGTTCCGACAGACTCATATGGCGCCGCCAGGAGGGGGCGAGCCAACCGTGCAGTTCCGTCGGGACTTCATGAATCCACCTCTGTGTCGACGGCCGCGTGCGAGCGAGGAATCCGCAGCCAGTAGAAGCCGTGACCGCTCAGCGTGAGCAGGTACGGCAGTTCGCCGATCGCGGGAAAGCCGGCGCCTCCCATGAGCTCGACGGGTTCTGCTCCCTCCCACGGGCGAAGGTCGAGTTCGACCGGCTGGGCGAAGCGCGAGAGGTTGTTGACGCACAGCACGACGTCGTCGCCGAAGGACCGGACGAAGCTCAGCACGCTCGGGTTGCTGCCGCCGATGTCGTTGAAGCTGCCGAGCCCGAAGGCGGGATTTGCCTTGCGCACCTGGATCATCCGCCGCATCCACTGCAGTAGCGACGAGGTGTGGCGCGTCTGCGACTCGACGTTGGTGACCTGGTAGCCGTAGAGGGAGTCCATGTTGACCGGCAGGTACAGGCGCCCGGGGTCGCATGTGGAGAATCCGGCGTTGCGATCGGGTGTCCACTGCATCGGCGTGCGCACGCCGTCGCGGTCACCAAGCCAGATGTTGTCGCCCATGCCGATCTCGTCGCCGTAGTACAGGACGGGCGAGCCGGGCAGCGAGAGCAGCAGGGCGGTGAACAGTTCGATCTGGTTGATGTCGTTCTCGAGCAGCGGCGCGAGGCGGCGGCGAATGCCCATGTTCGCCTTCATCCGTGGGTCCTTGGCGTACTCGTTCCACATGTAGTCGCGGTCTTCGTCGCTGACCATCTCGAGCGTCAGCTCGTCGTGGTTGCGCAGGAAGATGCCCCACTGGCAGTTGTCGGGGATCGCCGGTGTCTGCGCCATGATCTCCGAGATCGGGTAGCGCGACTCGCGCCGGACCGCCATGAAGATGCGCGGCATCACCGGGAAGTGGAACGCCATGTGGCACTCGTCGCCGCCGGACTGGGGGTCGCCGAAATACTCGACGACGTCGGCGGGCCACTGGTTCGCCTCGCACAGCAGCACGCGATCGGGGTAGTCGCGGTCGATCTCCTTGCGCAGCCGGCGCAGGAAGTAATGCGTGTCGGGCAGGTTCTCGCCGTTCGTGCCGTCGCGCACGTACAGGTACGGCACCGCGTCGAGACGGAAGCCGTCGATGCCGAGGTCGAGCCAGAAGCGCAGCGCGTCGATGATGGCCTGTTGTACGTCCGGCGAGTCGAAGTTCAGGTCGGGCTGGTGGCTGAAGAAGCGGTGCCAGTAGTACTGCTTGCGGACGGGGTCGAACGTCCAGTTCGACGGCTCGGTGTCAACGAAGATGATCCGCGCGTCGGGGTAGCGGGTGTCGTCGTCCTCCCAGAGGTAGAAGTTGCCGTAAGGGCCGTCCGGGTCACTTCGCGAAGCCTGGAACCACGGGTGCTGATCGGAGGTGTGGTTCATGACCACGTCGACGATCACCCGGATGCCCCGGCTGTGCGCCTCGTCGAGGAATGCCTTGAAGTCATCGACCGTGCCGAACTCGGGGAGCACGTCGGTGTAGTCGCTGACGTCGTAGCCGCCGTCGCGCAGTGGCGACGGGTAGAACGGCGGAAGCCACAAGCAGTCGACGCCGAGCCATTGCAGGTAGTCGAGTTTGTCGATCAGGCCGCGCAGATCGCCGGTGCCGTCACCGTTGGAGTCGCTGAACCCGCGGACGAGGACCTCGTAGAACACCGCCCGCTTGAACCAGAGCGGATCCGGCGGGCGGGCCACCGCCGTGGCGGGATGCATCGCAGGGTTGGAGTCGGGGCTGTCGGTCACGTCAACCCCCTCAGAGAGATTCACCAGCGTTCGCCTCGTACCGCAAAGATGTGCGCCGGCTGATCGTGTGGATCGAGCCGGACGTAGTTGTACTGCCCCCAGCGGTATTTCGCTGCGGACAGCAGATCCACGACGTCGAACTCGGCCGCCCAGTCGATGCCGAGGGCCGGCAGATCGAGTGAGGTCCAGCCCTCGCGGATGTTGTGCGGATCGAGCGAGCACAGCACCAGCACGGTGTCGCCGGAGGCCGGATCCCGTTTGCTGAACGCGATGATCTCATCGTTGTCGATCGCGTGGAAGCGCAGGTTGCGCATCCAGTGCAACGCCGTGTGTTCGCGGCGGATCGCGTTGAGCCGGGTGAGCAACGGTGCGAGGGACCGCCCGTCGGCAAGTGCTCCCGCGTAGTCGCGCACGCGCAACTGGTACTTCTCCGAGTCGAGGTACTCCTCGCTGCCCGGGCGAACCGGCACGTGCTCGTAGAGCTCGTAGCCGGAGTAGACGCCCCACGACGAGGAGAGCATCGAGGCCAGCACCGCGCGGATCTTGAATGCGGCCGGGCCGCCGTGCTGCAGGTACTCGGACAGGATGTCGGGGGTGTTGACGAAGAAGTTCGGGCGCATGTGCTCGGCCGACTCGACGAGATGCTGCGCGTATTCCTGCACCTCGTCCTTGCCGTTGCGCCAGGTGAAGTAGGTATAGCTCTGGGTGAAGCCGATCTCGCCGAGCGCGTGCATCATCGTCGGCAAGGTGAACGCCTCGGCCAGGAAGAGCACGTCGGGGTGCTTCTTCTTCACCGCCGCGATGAGCCAGTGCCAGAAGTTGAGCGGCTTGGTGTGCGGGTTGTCGACCCGGAAGATCTTGATGCCCGCGCCGACCCAGTGCAGCACGACGCGCAGGCACTCGGCGTAGAGCCCGTCGGGATCGTTGTCGAAGTTGAGCGGGTAGATGTCCTGGTACTTCTTCGGCGGGTTCTCGGCGTACGCGATCGAGCCGTCCGGCTTGGTGGTGAACCACTCGGGGTGCGAGCTGACCCAGGGGTGGTCGGGCGCACATTGCAGCGCGAAGTCCAGCGCCACCTCGATGCCGAGCTGGCGGGCTCGCTTCACGAACGCCTTGAGGTCGGCCATGGTGCCGAGCTCGGGCTGGATGGCGTCGTGGCCGCCGTCCTTCGAGCCGATCGCCCACGGTGATCCGACGTCCCAGGATGCCGCGAGCAGGCTGTTGTTCGGGCCCTTGCGGTTCACCTCGCCGATCGGATGGATGGGCGGCAGGTAGACGACGTCGAAGCCCATGCTCGCGACGTAGTCGAGATGTTCGACGGCGTCCTTGAGCGTGCCGTGCCGGGCGGGGCGGGCGGGCGCCTGCGGATCCTCGGCCAGCTGGGCACCGATCGAGCGCGGGAAGAACTCGTACCACGACCCGTAGAGCGCACGCGGGCGATCGACCCAGATCGGGTAGCGCGGGGACTTGGTGACCAGTTCCCGAACCGGATTCTCGCGGGCCAGCGCCTGCAGGAAGTCATCGAGTGCCGGGCCGACCCGGTGCGCGATGTCGAGGGTGGTGTCGCGCAGCGAGCGGGCGGCTGCGGTGGCCCGTGGCCGCTCGGCTTTGGGCAGGGCCTTGGCCAGCTTGTCGAAGATCCGCGCACCGAGCTCGAGGTCGTTCGCGAGGTCTTCCGAACCCTGCCCGGCTTCGATCTTGACCGTGATCGTGTGGTTCCACGTCGAGAGCGGGTCGCTCCACGCCTCGACCACGAACGTCCAGGCGCCTTCGCGATCGAGGACGACGTTGGCGTGCCACTGATCGCTGCCGACCGCGCCCGGCGTCATCCGCACGAACGGGATTCGCGCACCGCCCGGACCGCGCAGGGCGACGTTTGCCGCGACGGCGTCATGGCCCTCGCGAAACACCACCGCGGACACGGGAATGTGCTCACCCACGACGGCTTTGGCGGGGTGCGCGCCCGCTGCCACGACGGGGGTAACCGAGTTGAGTCCGAGGCGTCCGACCACGTGGTCACCGTACAGAGATCGGCGGCGGACTGTCAGCGAGTCCGCCGGGCAACGACCGACACCGCAGAGCGACCCTTCGCGCGGCCGCAGGGGGAGCGCCCACAGCGTTGCGGCCCTTCGCGGTAGCGATCTTGATGTGCGGTCTATGCCGGTCCGCGGCGCGCCGTCACTTACGTGTAAACCCTTACGGGCGGACGCGGATCGATCAGACTCACCCGATACTCTCCCCGCCGTGAAGGCATTGCGACGACTAACCGTACGGGCCACCTTTCCCAACGAGCTCGCGAAGCTCGCTGACATCGTCAGTAACCTGCGCTGGGACTGGCATCCGGACTCGCTGGACCTGCTCGAGTCCGTCGATCCGGACCTGTGGCGCGCCTGTGGCGGCGACCCGGGCAAGATGCTGGGCGAGGTCAGCGCCGACCGGCTCTCGATGCTCGCGCGCGACCGCAGGTTCCTGCGCCGGCTCTCCGACGTCTATGACGACCTGAGCGACTATCTCGAGCAGCCGCGGTGGTACCAGGAGCGGCAGCAGGCGCAGGGCGCGACTCGTGCCGGGCTGCCGGACTCGATCGCCTACTTCTCGCCAGAGTTCGGCATCACCCGCGTGCTGCCCCAGTACTCAGGCGGGCTCGGCATCCTCGCGGGCGATCACCTGAAGGCGGCCAGCGACCTCGGCGTCCCGATCATCGGCGTCGGGCTGCTCTATCGCGCGGGCTACTTCAGCCAGTCGCTCACCCGCGACGGCTGGCAGCTCGAACGCTATCCGTCACTCGACCCGCAGGGCCTGCCGATCAAGCTGTTGCAGAACGCCGACGACGGCCCGGTGCGCATCTCGCTGGCGCTGCCCGAAGGGCGAGGGCTGCACGCGCAGGTGTGGGTCGTGCAGGTCGGGCGCGTTCCGCTGCTGCTGCTCGACAGCGACATCGAGGAGAACGACACCCTGGCCCGCCAGGTCACCGACCGGCTCTACGGCGGCAATGCCGAACACCGCCTCGAGCAGGAACTGCTGCTCGGCATCGGCGGCGTCCGGGCCATCCGCGCCTACTGCGCCGTCACCGGGGCGAAGGCGCCGCAGGTCTTTCACACCAACGAGGGCCACGCCGGTTTCCTCGGCGTCGAGCGCATCCGCGAACTGATCGAGGGCGCGCACCTGGGTTTCGACGAGGCGCTGCAGGCCGTGCGGGCCGGCACGGTCTTCACGACGCACACGCCGGTGCCCGCCGGCATCGACCGGTTCACCCGCGACGCCGTGGCATCACATCTGGCGGTGATGCCGGGCGTGCCGGTCGAGCGCGTACTCGAACTCGGCGCCGAGCACGATCCGGCCCTGTTCAACATGGCGCACATGGGGCTGCGCCTCGGCCAGCGCGCCAATGGCGTGTCGCAACTGCACGGCGTCGTCAGCCGCGAGATGTTCGCGTCGCTGTGGCCGGGCTTCGACTCCTCCGAGGTCCCGATCACCTCGATCACGAATGGCGTGCACGCACCTACCTGGATGGCTCGCGACATCCTCGAGATCGCCGAGCGTGAGGTGGGCGCCGAAGCACTCGAGGACGGCTCGGCGTGGGGCGCCATCGACAAGGTCAGCGACGACGAGCTGTGGGGCGTGCGACGCGATCTGCGCGAACGCCTGGTCGGCGAGATCCGCCGGCGCCTGCACGTCTCGTGCCGGCAACGCGGTATGGCCGAGGCCGAGCTCGGCTGGACCTCCTCGGCATTCGATCCGGACGTGCTCACCATGGGGTTCGCCCGGCGCGTGCCGTCCTACAAGCGGTTGACACTGATGCTGCGCAACCCGGAGCGGCTCAAGGCCCTGCTGCTGCATCCCGAGCGCCCGATCCAGATCGTCATCGCCGGCAAGAGCCACCCGGCCGACGACGGCGGCAAGCAGCTCATCGCGCAGATGGTGAAGTTCGCCGACGACGCCTCGGTGCGGCACCGGATCACATTCCTGCCCGACTACGACATCGGCATGGCCCGCTACCTCTACTGGGGCGTGGACGTGTGGCTGAACAACCCGCTGCGCCCGCTGGAGGCGTGCGGCACGTCGGGCATGAAGGCCGCGATGAACGGCGGGCTGAACCTGTCCATCCGCGATGGCTGGTGGGACGAGTGGTTCGACGGCGAGAACGGCTGGGCGATCCCGTCCGCGGACGGTGTCGCCGACGCCGACCGGCGAGACGACGTCGAGGCGAGCGCGATGTACGACCTGATCGAGCAGCAGGTGGCGCCCCGCTTCTATGACCGCGATCAGAGCGGTTTGCCGGGCCGGTGGGTGCAGATGGTGCGGCACACGCTCAAGACGCTCGGGCCGAAGGTGACGGCATCGCGCATGGTCCGCGACTACGTGAACGAGCTGTACGCGCCCGCGGCGGCCTCGGCGGCCAAGCTGGGCGCCGACGGGTATCGCGGCGCCAAGACGCTCGCGCAGTGGCGCTCGCGCGTGCTAGCGGCGTGGCCGGGGGTGCGGGTGCTGCACGTCGAGTCCCAGGTCGAGGGCGATCCGCAACTGGGCAGCCTGCTGCATCTGCGTACCGAGGTGGCGCTCAACGGCCTGCTCTCCGACGACGTCGTGGTCGAGGCCGTGTTCGGCTCGGTCGATTCCGAGGACCGCATCACCGAGCATCGCACCATGGCGCTCGGCCAGGTCGAGAACGGCGACGGCCCGAGCAGGTTCGAGGGCGACGTTCCGCTCGAGCGCACCGGCTCATTCGGCTACACGGTGCGCGTGCTGCCCAAGAGCGACCTTCTCGCGGCCTCGTCCGAGCTGGGAGTAGTGGCCACGGCGTAGCCGTCGCGGTTACCCTTCCGCCATTGGGCCGATCGGTTCTTGGGGGGTGGGTTCATGGGACGCATTGCGCGCTCTTTCGCCATGTTCAAGGCGTCCTTGCGGGTGCTGAACACCCGCAAGGAACTGGTGATCTTCCCGGTTCTGTCCGGGATTGCCACGCTAATCGTGGGTACGGCGTTCCTGATACCCGGTCTGCTGATCTCGCACGACTCGCTCAACGCGGGCGACAACCTCAAGCCTGCGAGCTATGTCGTGTTCTTCATCGGCTACCTCGTGTTGTCCTACGTGACGATCTACTTCCAGGCGGCGCTGATCTCGCAGGCCGACGTCGCATTGCAGGGTGGTGATCCCACGGTGGCGGGCGGCCTGCAGGTCGCGTCGAAGCACAAGCTCGCGATCCTGCCGTGGGCGTTGCTCACGGCCACCGTGTCGCTGGTCCTGCGGGCGATCGAGGATCGGGCCGGCGGGCTCGGGCGTTTCGTGGTTGGCCTGGTCGGGTTGGCCTGGTCGTTGATCACCTACCTCGTCGTGCCGATTCTCGTGCTCGAGAACGTCACCGTCGGTGCGGCGATCCGGGGCTCGTCGACGCTGTTCAAGCGCACCTGGGGCGAGAACGTGCTCGGCAACGCCGGCGTGGGGCTGGTGAGCTTCCTCGCCAGCCTTCCCGCGATCGGGCTGTTCGTCATCGGGGCGTCGGCCGGTGGCGCCGCCGGCATTGCCCTGATGGTCCTGGGCGGGCTGTGGCTGGTGCTCGTCGCGGTCGTGACCAGCGCGCTTTCGGGCATCTACCAGACGGCGCTCTACCGGTTCGCGGCCAGCGGCACCGTGGCGCCGGCCTTCGCCGATGCCAACCTCGCCCAGGCCTTCCCGCCCCGGCGGTCCGGATCCGGTTTCAGCGCACGCTGAGGCATCCGGCGGGCTGCCGGGGGCCGGCGGAACGCGGCGCGGGGGAGCGCGGCAAGCTCTCCGCCATGCCCGCGTTCGATACCGACGATGGGCGCGGCGGGTGTTTCGCCCGCCCTGACCATCGAGGAGTCCGCACATGAATTCCGATCGTGACGTGATCGACCTGCTCAGCGAGTTGGTCGCCATCGACTCGATCAATCCGACCCTGGTCAGCGGGGCGGCGGGCGAGTCACGCATCGCCGAGTTCGTCGCCGATTGGGGCCGCCGAGCCGGCCTGACCGTCGAGACGATCGAAGACACGCCGGGTCGCCCCAACGTCATCCTGAGCTCGAGCCGGGATGGCGGCGGCCGCACGCTGATGCTGTGCGGACATCTCGACACCGTCGGCGGGGCGGGCGTTACCGATCCGCATACACCTCGGGTTGAGGGCGAGCGGCTTTACGGCCGTGGTGCCTACGACATGAAGGCCGGACTGGCTGCCGCCATGATCGCCTGCCGCGACGCGGCCGCTGCCGGGTTGTCCGGGCAGGTGACGCTGGCCGCGGTGGCCGACGAGGAGCATTCCTCGTCGGGCGTCGTCGAGGTGCTCAGGCGGGTCCGCGCCGACGCTGCGATCGTCACCGAACCCACGGAGCTGGAAGTGGCGACTGCCCACAAGGGCTTCGTCTGGACCGAGATCGAGGTCGTCGGCAAGGCGGCCCACGGCTCGCGGCCGCAGCTGGGCGTCGATGCCATTCTCAAGGCGGGACCCGTGCTGGTCGCGCTGGCCGACCTTAACCGCGAACTGGCCCACCGGCGCATCCACGCCAGCCTCGGCCCGGGCACGCTGCACGGATCACTCATCGCGGGCGGCCGCGAGGAGCCGACGATCCCCGAACGTTGCGTGCTCACCGTCGAGCGGCGCACCCTGCCCGGCGAGACCGCGGCCGACGTCGAGCGCGACATAGCCGATCTGCTCGCCGCCTGCCGGGTAGCTGATCCGGAGCTCAAGACCCGGACCCGTACCACCCTGCACCGCGCCCCGTTCGAGACCGACGCCGATGCCGAGATCGTGCGGGTTCTCACGAGCGCCGCCAGCGGCGTGCTGGGGCGTCCGTGCGAACCTACCGGCGTCAGCTACTGGGCCGACTCTGCGTTCCTGGCCGAGGCCGGCATCCCCACCGTGCTGTTCGGGCCGGACGGCGACGGCGCCCACGCCGAGGTCGAGTGGGTCAGCGTGCCCGGGACGATTGCCTGCGCTCGCGTCCTGACCGCCGCGGCCATCGAGTTCTGCCGCTGAGGCAAGCGGTGCGTCAGTCGCGGCGCACGCGCAGCAGCATCGACGTCCGTGGTCCGAACTTGATCGCGGAGTCGGCCGGGATCGCCGTCGCATCCGGCGGCCACCCGCTCTCGAGCGCGGTGTCGATCACCGGCTCGTAGGAGGAGGCCCACTGCCCTCCCGGCAGGGCGAAGGACGCCTCGCCGTCGCCGGCGTGCAGGATCAGCAGGTAGGAATCGTCGACGATCACCTCGCCCTGCGGGCCGCGTTGGCGTAGCCCGCGGCCGTCGAGGTACATGCCGAGCGTCTGTAACCCGTTGTCGAACCAGTCGCCGTCGGCCAGTTCGCGGCCGGCCGGATGGAACCAGGCGAGGTCCTTGCACCCGTCTCCGCCCGGCACGGGTCGTCCGTCGAAGAACGCGCGCTGACGCAGCACCGGAGACGAGCGGCGAAGCGCGATGAGCCGTTGCGACAGGGACAGCAGGTCGGCGACTTCGGCCGACGAAGACCAGTCGACCCAGGACGTCTCGTTGTCCTGCACGTACGCGTTGTTGTTGCCGCCCTGAGTGCGCCAGCGCTCGTCGCCCGCCACGAGCATCGGCGCGCCGGTCGACAGCAGGAGGGTCACCAGAAGATTTCGCGCCTGCCGCAGTCTCAGCGCGCGGATCGCCGGATCGGCGATTTCGCCCTCAGCGCCGCAGTTGTAGGAACGGTTGTCGTTGGTGCCGTCACGGTTCGACTCGCCGTTGGCCTCGTTGTGCTTGTGCTCGTAGGTGACCAGGTCGCGCAGGGTGAACCCGTCATGCGCGGTGATGAAGTTGATGGACGCGTACGGCAGTCGGCCGTCGTCGGCGTAGAGGTCCGACGAGCCGGAGAGGCGATAGGCCAGATCGCGCACGCCACCGGATCCCGGCCCCCAGAACGAGCGGACCGTATCGCGGTACTTTCCGTTCCACTCCGTCCACAGTGGAGGGAAGTCGCCGACCTGATAGCCGCCGTCGCCGACGTCCCACGGCTCGGCGATCAATTTCACCTGTGAGATAACGGGATCCTGGTGGATCGTGTCGAAGAAGGCCGACAGTTTGTCGACATCGTGCAACGAGCGCGCCAGGGCCGAAGCAAGATCGAAGCGGAAACCGTCGACGTGCATCTCGGTGGCCCAGTAGCGCAGCGAATCCATGATCAACTGCAGCGGGAACGGCAGCCGCGGATCGAACGTGTTGCCGCACCCGGTGTAGTCGAGGTAGCTCCCCGGGTTGTCGGGAGCCAACCGGTAGTAGGCAGTGTTGTCGATGCCCCGGAACGACAGCACCGGGCCGTCCGGGCCGCCTTCACAGGTGTGGTTGTAGACGACGTCGAGGATCACCTCGATGCCCGCAGCGTGCAGGGCGCGCACCATCGCCTTGAACTCGCGCACGATCTCGCCGTTGCCCACGGGCGTCGAGGAGTACCCCGCGTGCGGCGCGAAGAAGCCGAGGGTGTTGTACCCCCAGAAGTTGTGCCTTCCCCTGCGCTGAACGGCAGGTTCGGTGACGAACTGGTGGATCGGCAGCAGTTCGACGGCGGTCACGCCCAGCGCGCGCAGGTACTCGATCGCGGCCGGGTGACCCAGGCCCGCGTACGTGCCGCGCAAGTGCTCGGGGATGCCGGGATGGCGTCGAGTGAAGCCACGCACGTGCAGCTCGTAGATGATCGTGTCGGCCCACGGCACGTCCGGACGGTGGTCGCCGTCCCAGGAGAACGAGCCGTCGACGATGGCCGAGCGCGGGACGTACGGCGCCGAGTCGTCGGTGCCCGCGTACACGGCCGGGTGGTCGGTGAACTCGCCGACGATGGCTCGGGCGTACGGATCGACCAGCAGCTTGGCCGGGCTGTGGAACTGGCCACGCGCCGGATCGAAGGGCCCGTCGACCCGGAAGCCGTACAGCTGACCCGGCCCGACGTCGGGCAGGTATCCGTGCCAGACCTGGTAGGTGCGATCCTCCAGCGGGACTCGCCGCTCTGTGCCGTCGCCGTCGAACAGGCACAGCGACACGGCCGAAGCGCTCGAGGACCACAGCGCGAAGTTGGTGCCGTGGCCGTCCCAGGTCGCGCCCAGCGGGAACGGTCGTCCCGGCCAGGCGGGGGATCGGGACCCTTCTGGAGTCGCGGCGTTCATGGTGTCGGGACTGTAACTGGTTGCCGTGCGCGAGCGTGCAAAGCCAGTGCTGTTGGATAGGCCGTGTGGCGGAGATCAATGCCGACGCTGTGCTGCAGTTCGCCGGGGTGACCGTGCGACGCGGCCAGAAGGTGCTGCTCGACTCCGTCGACTGGACGGTCGAACTCGACGAGCGCTGGGTCATCATCGGGCCCAACGGAGCTGGCAAGACCACCCTGCTGCAGCTCGCCGGCGCGCTCCTGCACCCGACCGAGGGCGACGCCTACGTTCTCGGCGAGCGGCTCGGCAAGGTCGACGTGTTCGAACTGCGCCCGCGCATCGGATTCACCAGCGCAGCGTTGGCACAGCGAATTCCCGGCAACGAGACGGTTGTCGACATCGTCATCAGCGCCGGATACGCGGTGATCGGCCGCTGGCGCGAGGCGTACGGGCGCCTTGACGTGCGGCGGGCGACGAAACTGCTCGAACGGTTCGGAGTGGGCGATCTGGCCGATCGCATGTACCGCACGCTGAGCGAGGGCGAGCGCAAGCGGGTCCAGATCGCCCGCGCGCTGATGACCGACCCCGAGTTGCTGCTTCTGGACGAACCGGCCGCCGGTATGGACCTGGGCGGGCGCGAGGATCTGGTGCGCCGTCTGCGGCGGCTGGCCGCCGACCCGGACGCCCCGACCACCGTCCTGGTCACCCACCACGTCGAGGAGATACCCGAGGGCATCACGCACGCCATGCTGCTGCGTGATGGCCGGGTCGTCGTCGCGGGCCTGATCCACGATGTGCTCGACTCGGAGACCTTGTCCGAGACATTCGCCACGCCGATCGGTGTCTGGCGGCGCCGGGGCCGGTTCTTCGCCCGCGCCGACGACTAGCCAGGCCAGTGGGCGACGCCACATCGGCAGGGGACCACTAGGCTCGTCCGCGGTCTGGTCGGGCGAGGCGAAGGGGCACGTTCGTGGGTGATCTGGTAGGCATCGAACTCGGTGACGGCAGCGCCGGCTCACCGGCCGGCGTGGCGACGATCCGTCTGAACCGTCCGCCGATGAACGCCCTGAACACCCAGATGCAGGAGGAACTTCGCGACGCCGCCCGCCGGCTCGAGTCCGACGACTCGGTACGCGCCGTCGTGATCTACGGCGGCGAGAAGGTCTTCGCCGCGGGCGCCGACGTCAAGGAATTCGCGGCCATGGACCACGCCGCGATGATGCGTGACTCGCAGCGCCTGTCGTCGTCGCTGGACGCCATCGCCCGGCTGCCCAAGCCCGTTATCGCCGCGGTCACCGGCTACGCCCTCGGTGGGGGCTGCGAGCTGGCCCTGGCCGCTGACTTCCGGGTCAGCGCCGAGAACGCGAAGTGGGGCCAGCCGGAGATGCTGCTCGGCATCATCCCCGGTGCCGGAGCCACCCAGCGCCTGCCGCGGCTGATCGGCCCGGCCCGCGCGAAGGATCTGATCTACTCCGGGCGCTTCGTCGACGCCGGCGAGGCGCTCGGCCTGGGCCTGGTCGACACCGTGGTGCCCGCGCAGGACGTGTACTCGACCGCCCTGGGCATGGCCGCCTCCTACGCGGCCGGTCCCGCCCTGGCGCTGCGTGCGGCCAAGGCCGCCATCGACGGCGGCCTCGACACTGACCTCGGCAACGGCCTGCGCCTGGAGGCACACCTGTTCGCGTCGCTGTTCGCCACCGATGACCGGCGCGTCGGCATGCAGTCGTTCATCGAGCACGGCCCCGGCAAGGCCGAGTTCTCCGGGACCTGACGTGTCAGTCGTTGCGCCGAATCCGAATGCCACGGCCGAGCAGGTCGAGGCCGCCTGGAGCGATCCGAAGCTCGCCAATGTGCTCTATCACGACTGGGAGGCGGCCAGCTACGACGAGAAGTGGTCGATCTCCTTCGACGAGCGGTGCATCGACTATGCCCGGGACCGCTTCGCCAACATCGCCGGCCGAGCCGGCTGGCCCTATCGCAAGACGCTCGAACTCGGCAGCGGCACGGGTTTCTTCCTGCTGAACCTCAAACTCGCCGGTGTGCTCGACGAGGGGCACGTCACCGATCTGAGCCCGGGCATGGTCGAGGTGGCGCAACGCAATGCGTCCCGGCTCGGCTTCGACATCGAGGGCCGTGTCGCCGATGCCGAGCGAATCCCTTACGGCGACGCCACGTTCGACCTGGTCGTCGGGCACGCGGTGCTGCATCACATCCCCGACGTCGAGCAGTCCCTTCGCGAGGTGCTGCGCGTGCTCAAGCCGGGCGGGCGGTTCGTCTTCGCCGGCGAGCCGACCAGGTGGGGCGACTTCGTCGCGCGTCGGCTTTCGCGGGCCACCTGGTGGGCGGCAACGCGGGCAACCCGGCTGCCTGCCCTGGCGGCATGGCGCCGCCCGCGTGCAGAACTCGACGAGTCCTCGCGCGCTGCCGCACTGGAGTCCGTCGTCGACCTGCACACGTTCGTGCCGTCAGAGCTGCAGCGCATGGCCCTGCGCGCCGGCGCGGTCGACGTCGAGACGAAATGCGAGGAGCTCACCGCGGCCTGGTTCGGCTGGCCGGTGCGCACGTTCGAGTACGCGGTGCCGCGCGAGAAGCTGGGTCTGCGGTGGGCCAACTTCGCCGTGACGGGCTGGCAGCGTCTGTCCACAGTGGACAGAGCCTTGTCACACATCGTGCCGAAGGACCTCTACTACAACGCCGAGATCACCGGGTTCAAGCCGCGGTGAGCGCGCGAGTCGTCCTGATCGACCTTGACGGAACGCTGTCGGACTCCGCACCGGGCATTCTCGCGTCATTGCGGCAAGCTTTCGCAGACGTCGGGGTGCCGCCATTGGACGACGCCACCGAACGCGCCCTGCTCGGTCCGCCCTTCTACGAGTCGCTTCCACCGCTCGTAGGTGTCGACCGTGTGCCGGCGATCATCGAGGCCTATCGCCGCCACTACGACACCGCGATGTTCGAAACCTCCGTCTACGACGGCATGCTCGCGGTGTTGGCCGACCTGCGGGCGCGCGACGTCACCCTGGCTGTCGCGACCAGCAAGCCGGAGTTCTACGCGATGCCGATCGTCGAACACCTCGGCATCGTCGAGTTCTTCACGACCGTCGCCGGAGATGCGCTCGACGGCTCGCGCGACTCGAAGGCGAAGGTGATCGCCGAGGCTTTGCGCCGGCTGGGTTCGCCGGACCCGGTTGATGTGCTCATGCTCGGCGACCGGTCGCACGACGTCGACGGAGCGCGCGCACACAGCATCGACTGCCTCGGCGCCGGCTGGGGATACGGCTCGGCGGCGGAATTGGCCGGTGCTGTCGAGACGTTCGCGACGCCGCGTGAGTTGCTTGGCGCGCACGAGCGTCTGTTCGGACAGCGCGATGCCGCGTCTGCGTGAGCCGGGCAGCGCTCGGTTCCTCACGATCGCGTCGCTGCGGTGGGTGGTGCGCCATCGCGCATACACGCCGTGGTACCTGATCCGGTACTGGCGTTTCTTCCGCTTCAAGGTCGCCAACCCGCACGTCATCACCCGCGGATTCGTGTTCCTCGACCGTGGCGCCGAACTGTACGCGCAGCGCGGACTGGGCCGGCTGATCCTCGGCCGGTGGCTGCATCTCGGCGCGGGTACGGCCATCCGCTGCCACGACGGCACGCTGCGTATCGGCGACAAGTGCACGTTTGCCCGCCGCGACACGGTCAACTGTTACCTCGACGTCGAGATCGGCGATACGGCGCTCGTCGCCGACGACGTCTACATCTCCGATTTCGATCATCGCTACGCCGACGTGACCGTCCCGATCAAGGACCAGGGCATCGTGAAGTCGCGGGTCCGCATCGGCAATGACGTGTGGCTCGGCACCAAGACCACCGTCGTGCGAGGCGTCGTGATCGGCGATGGTGCCGTCATCGGTGCGAACTCGGTGGTGACCCGCGACATCCCGGCGTACGGCGTCGCGGTGGGCACACCGGCACGGGTCGTCCGCGATCGTCGCCACGTCGGCTCCTGACCGCTCGCAGATGCTGCGACACGGACGTCGTTGACGCACGCCACGTGAAAGGTGCCGGAGTGTCCGCCGCGCGGTGCGCCTCGCGGACGGGTGGGCACTTGCCGCGCCGGGTGGGCACTTATAAGTGCCCACCTGCGGGACAACTGCCCACCTGCGGCGACTGTCCGGCTGACCGCGGCATGGCGAACGCGCACTCCGACATGCCGGCCGAGACCGCCGACGATGAGCGGCGGGTACTCCCATGACAACATCAAGACGCGCACGCGGCGAGATGCTGCCACCCGGCGGTACCGCTCACGCGGGCGCACGGGGCCGACGACGGCAGAGGAGGCCAGGGTGAGGAAGATCGGCCGACACCTTGTCGCCCTGATTTCCAGGCGCAAAGGCGGCTGCGCCGTCGGGCTCGTCATCGCGGCGGTGCTGTTCGCCGGCCTCTACCGCGTGGCGAACGGCGTCGAGAAGCATTCCTACAACGCGGGCGCGGTGCCACCCATGACCGTGTCGCTGACCGCCGGGCACATTTACGAGATCTCGGTGCCGGGTGGCCGCAAGGCGTTGCAGGATCGCGGTGTCTCGGCGTCGCAGGCGCAATGCTCGTGGTCGCAAGGCGCGCAAACCGAGCAGGTGCTCACGGTCACCGTGTTGTCGGCCGATGTGCGCCCAACGCATGCGATCGCCACGTTCGTAGCACCGGTCAGCGGCGAGGTACATATCGACTGCGCCGGATGGGGCGCTGTGTACGTCGACGACGCCGACAACTCCGGATGGGACTACGCCGGACTGTTCCTCGTGCTCACGGCGGTGTTTCTCACGCTGGGTGTTGCCCTTGGCCTTTCCGCGGCATACGCGCGCTCACCGTGGTCGCCGCGCGATCGCGACGAGGTCGAGACAGCTGCCGAGCCGCTCGCCGGCAATCACGAAGTCGGCGGTACGGACGCCGGCCACGTCACGGGCTAGCTCGGGGCGCCACTCCTCGGGAGGCGCTGCGAGCTGGGCGCCGGTGAACGAGCCGCCGTGGATTCCGTCCAGGCCCCGAAGCCGGTCGCCGGCGCGCAGCCCGAACATGGCTTCGATGTCGGCCCCGCCGCGGCGGAGCAGCTCGGCCAGCTCGTCGGCGACGAACTCGTGGGTGTGGAACGGGTTCACCGGGCTGTCGTGACCCGGTGAGAAGGTGAGCCGATTCGGCGTGCTGATCAGCAGCCGGCCGCCGGGGCGCAGCGCGCGCACGCATTCGGCGACGAACTGGCCGTGATCCCACACGTGCTCGATCACCTGCAATGACGCCAGCACGTCGAATGCCGCCGACCGCACCGGTAGGGCGGCGAGGTTGGCTCGCACGAACGTGGCGTCGCGGTAACGCGCGGCGGCGTGGGTGATTGTCGGCGCGTCGTAGTCGAGCGCGACCAGCCGCCGTGCCGCACCCGCCAGCAAGGCCGTGCCGTAGCCCTCGCCACATCCGACCTCGAGCACCGTCTGGCCGCGCACGTACTGAAGCAGGAACACATACGCCGCCTCATGCCGCCGCAGCCAGTAGTTCTCATGCCAGATGCCGGGAACCGTCCGCTCGCCCGTCAGCGGCAGTGGCCCGGTGGGCCCGGGGATTGATGCGTCTATCGGCTCGTCCGATCCTGCGGTGCTGGCAGCGCCTGGCGTTCGCGGTGACCATACCGATCGGCCAGGTGGCCGGAGGGTGACGATGGCACCTATCAGCCAGCCTGAGGCCTTCTCGCGGTATGCGTTGACTCGCTAACTTTCCGCTGGCGGATCACGGGTCCGCGCTCCCGCCTCTTTCGGCCATGCCGGCGACCTAGCACGTCTCGGTGTCGGCATATCGGTCGTGCCGTTCTTGGAGGATCAGATGCTCGTGCCTACTCGAGGGTCGCTGGCGCGGATCCGGGTGCGCCGCCCGTTGTTTCGGGTAGGGGCCGCCGCCGTGCTCGCGCTGCTGATGGCGATGCCCTCGGTCGCCGGGGCCAAGCCTCCCGCGCCGACGCCCGGCCGGGCAGCGAGTACCGCACACCCGACCCAGCACGCATGCGCAAACGCGAGCAAGGCCGGTTATGCCGCCTGCTTCGCTGTGCGCCGCACCGACGTGGCGTCCCATGCGGCGCCGCTCGCGAGTCCGCCCGGTTACGGTCCGGCCGACGTGCAGAGCGCCTATGACCTGCCCGCGGGCAGCGAGGGGCAGACGGTGGCGATCGTCGACGCCTACGACGACCCGAACGCCGAGGCCGATCTCGCCGTCTACCGCGCGCAGTACGGCCTGCCCGCGTGTACCACCGCCAACGGGTGCCTGCGCAAGGTCAGCCAGCGCGGCGACGCCAACTACCCCATCCCGCGCGGGGACTGGTCGCAGGAGATCTCGCTCGACCTCGACATGGTCTCGGCGGCGTGCCCCGCGTGCCACATCCTGCTCGTCGAGGCCGACGACAACTCGATCCAGAACCTCGGCCTGGCCGTCGACGAGGCGACCGACCTCGGCGCGAAGTTCGTCTCGAACAGCTATGGGGCCCGCGAGGACCCCGCCGAGACGTCCTGGGACACGCAGTATTTCCAGCATCCCGGCGTGGCGATCACCGCCAGCACCGGCGACGGAGGTTACGGCGTGGCCTATCCGGCCTCGTCCCCGTTCGTCACGGCGGTCGGCGGGACGTCGCTGGTTCGCGACTCGAGTTCTCGTGGCTGGACCGAGACGGCGTGGGACGGCGCCGGCAGCGGTTGCTCGGCGTATGAGCCCAAACCCGCCTGGCAGACAGACTCCGGGTGCGCGGACAAGGCTGTCGCTGACGTGGCAGCGGTGGCCGATCCGGGCACCGGGGTGGCCGTCTATGACAGCTACCAGACCGGCGGCGGCTGGGCCGTGTTCGGCGGAACGAGCGCCGCAGCCCCGATCATCGCCTCGACCTACGCGCTAGCCGGCACGCCAGGGGCCGGCAGCAACCCGTCGTCGTATCCGTATGACGCCACTGCTGCGATCAACGACGTCACGCAGGGCAGCAACGGCTCGTGCAGCCCGGCCTACCTGTGCACGGCCGGACCGGCCTACGACGGACCGACCGGACTCGGCACCCCGGCCGGGATCGGCGCGTTCGCGATGGCTGCACATGGGACGGTCTCCGGCTCGGTCACCGATGCCGCCTCTGGCGCACCAGTGTCCGGGGTGCAGATCGAGATCGACGCACACGAGACGACAACCGACAGCGCAGGGCATTACAGCCTCGCCGTCCCGGTCGGCAGCTACGACCTCACCGCGACGAAGTTCGGGTACGCCACGAAGACGGTGCCGGGCGTGGCCGTCAGCGAGAACCAGACGACGGCCGTCGACATCGGGCTGACCGCCTTGCCTACGGCCACGATCAGCGGCACGGTCACCGACGGCTCGAGCCACCACTGGCCGCTCGCAGCGAAGGTGTCGGTGCCCGGCACGCCCGCCGTGGCCTACAGCGATCCGGCCACCGGCCATTACCGCCTGACCGTGTTGCAGGGCACCACGTACCAGGTCGACGTGAGCGCTGCCTACGCCGGATACCGCGCCGTTGACGAGCAGGTCGGCGTCGGCAGCACTGCGGTGCAGCACGACTTCGTGGTGCCGGTCGACGCCACGACGTGCAGCGCGCCCGGCTACCGCTTCGACTACGCGGGCGATTCGCAAGGCTTCGACGGCCCGTCGACCCCGGACGGCTGGACGGTTCAGGGCGGCGCCCCGGGATGGCGGTTCACCGACCCGTCCCGCTCCAATACCACCGGTGGCAGCGGCGGGTTCGCGATCGCGGACTCGCGCGATGACGGCGACGAGGACACGTCGCTGGTCAGCCCGGTCGTCGACATGAGCGGTGACGCCAGCCCGATCGTCCAGTTCCATACCGACCTGCAGGGCGCGTTCGACTCCACGGCGGGCGTCGATGCCAGCATCGACGGCGGCGCGACGTGGCAAAACGTGTGGCAGAAAGACGGCTACCCGGGCCTGCCCGGTCCGCAGCTGGTCATCGTCGCGCTGCCGCAGGCGGCCGGTCACGCGCAGGTGCAGGTGCGGTTCCACTACACCGGCGGCTACGCGATGTGGCTGCTCGACGACGTCTTCGTCGGCAACCGCAGCTGCGACGCGATCCCCGGCGGGCTGCTCATCGGCCGGGTCACCGACCAGAACACCGGCGACGGCGTGGACGGCGCGACGATCAGCGCGGGCGGGGCCGGCGGCGCAGAGGCGACCACCGGACCGGCGCCGGGCGACCCGGCCGACGGCGGCGTCTACACGCTGTTCACCGCGCCCGGTTCGCAGCCGGTCGGCGCGGCCATTGCGCGCTACACCGGCCAGCATCGCGACATCGACGTTGCCGCGGACTGGGCTACGCGTGCCGACTTCGTGCTGCCCGCGGGCCGGCTGGCCGTCAGTTCCGCCAAGGTGTCGGTCAGCGCGCGCATGGGCACGACCACCACGGCGACGTTCCGGGTTACCAACACCGGTACCGCACCGGCGACCGCGCAGTTCGGCGAGGAGCCGGGCTCGTTCAGCGAGCAGGCCCGGTCGGCGGCACCGCGGCGTCTCGTCGCCGGCAACTTCAGCCTGGCATCGCACGCTCGTGCCACAGCGCGGGCAAGCGTCGCCGGCGCGACTCCGTACGACCCGCCGTGGACGCCCATCGCCGACTACCCGACGCCGATCATGGACGAGGCCACCGTCACCGACCCGAACAGTGGCAAGGTCTATTCGGTCGGTGGATACGACGGCACCGGCGACGTCGCGCGAGCCTACGTCTACGGTCCGGACGCGCACACGTGGGAGCCGATCGCAGCTATGCGGTACGCGCGCGAACGAGCCGCGGCGGCCTGGATCAACGGCAAGATCTACGTGGTTGGTGGCTGGGACGGCACCGGCGCGACCGTCGCGCACCTGGAGGTCTACGACCCGGCGTCTGACACCTGGTCACTCGGCGCGGACGTGCCGACGGCACTGGCGGCGTCGGGTGTGGCCGTCTACGACGCGCGGCTCTACCTGGTCGGCGGATGCGACCCGGTCAACTGCGGTCACACCGAGGTTCAGGTGTACGACCCGGCGGCGAACTCCTGGACCACCGCCGCCCCGTACGCCGAGCCGACCTCCTGGCTGGCCTGCGGAACGCTGTACGGCCACATCGACTGCGCGGGCGGGCAGACGACGACGGGCGAGAGTACCGACGCGTTCGGGTACGACCCGACCACCGATCGGTGGACGCGCATCGCGTCGCTGCCGATCGAGCTGGCGGCGATGGGCTATGCGGTCGCTGACAACCGGCTGCTCGTGACCGGGGGAGTGACCCAGCACGAGACGCAGCTGACCAACCAGGGCTTCGGCTACGACCCGGACAACGACGTCTGGGACGCGTTGCCCAACGCGAACCAGGCCGTCTACCGCGCCTCGAGCACGTGCGGGCTGTACCGGGTCGGCGGCTCGACCGGTGGCTCGACGCCCATCGCCGGCGGCGAGCAGCTACCCGGATACAGCGACTGCGCCGGTAACTTCGACGTCGGCTGGCTGGCCGAGAGCACCGGCTCGACGACGCTGGCTCCCGGGGCGAGCGCGACGGTGACCCTGACGTTCGACGCCGGCGACGCCTCGATCTCCCAGCCCGGCACGTATGACGCCGAGTTGGCGATCAGCACCGATACGCCCTACGCACAGCCCCCGTTGAACGTCACGTTGACGGCTTCGCCGCCGAAGACGTGGGGCAAGATCACGGGCACCGTGCTCGGCTCGGCGTGCGACGGCACGACCTCACCGCTGCCCGGAGCCACCGTCGAGGTCGACGGATGGGCGGCCGACTACCTGCTGTCCACCGACCCCGGCGGCCGGTACGGGCTCTGGCTCGACAAGCGGAACAACCCGTTGACGCTGATCGTGGCCGCCTCCGGCTGGCAGCCGCGGACCACCACGGCGCGCATCAGCGCCGGGCAGGTCACGACCGCCGACTTCACCCTCCAACCTCTGCGGAGCTGTGGATGACCAGACTTCGTGCCCTCGGCTGCGCGATCGCCGTCGTAGCCGGTGCCCTCACCGGCACAGTCGCCGCCGCGCCCGCGGCGCACGGCGCACCTTCGCCGACCCCGCACGTGCGCGAACTGTGCCCGAAGCCTGCGCATCCCGGTGCGGCGACCTGCTCGGCAGCCATTCGCACCGACGTCACCAGCCACACCGGCGTCACGCCGAAGGACGCGCCCGCGGGCTACGGCCCGGCCGACCTGCACGCCGCCTATCAACTGCCCGAATCCGCCACCAGCCCGACCATCGCGGTCATCGCGGCGTTCGACGACCCGCAGGCCGAGGCCGACCTCGCCGTGTACCGCCAGCAGTACGGCCTGCCGGAATGCTCGGCGGCGAACGGCTGCTTCGCCCGGGTCGATCAGCGCGGCGGCACCAGCTATCCCGAGTCGAACGACTACTGGGCCGCCGTGATCTCGATGGATCTCGACCTGGCCGGCGCGGTCTGCCCGTCGTGCCACCTGCTGCTCGTCGAGTCCGACAGCACGCAGATACAGAGCCTGGGCGCCGGACTCAACACCGCGGTCGGCCTGGGCGCCACCAGTGTCGTCGACGCCGCCGTCGGGTTCGAGGAGCCGGACGAGGCCACGTTCGACCAGGCGTACTTCAACCACCCGGGCGTCGCGATCACGGCGCCGTCGGGCGACTACGGCTACAGCAACGGGACCGGCATTCCGTACCCCGGCGTATCGCCTTACGTCACGGCGGTCGGCGGCACCAGCCTCACCCGCGATCCCGGCTCGCAGCGGGGCTGGGACGAGTCCGCGTGGTCGCAGGCGGGCAGCGGTTGTTCCGCCTACGAGCCGAAACCCGCGTTCCAGCACGACGCCGGATGTTCGGGCACCACCGCGGCGGACGTCTCGGCGGTGGCCGACCCGCAGACCGGCGTCGCCGTCTACAACAGCTACGAGGCCGGCGGCTGGTCGGTCATGGGCGGCACGAGCGGTGCCGCCGCGATCGTGGCGGGCATCTATGCCCTCGCCGGCCCGGTTACCGGCCAGCCCAAGTCGTACCTGTACGCCGCGCCCGCCGCGCTCACCGACGTCACCTCGGGCAGCACCGGGTTCTGCGACGGCTCGTACCTGTGTACCGCCGAGCCGGGCTACGACGCGCCGACCGGACTGGGCACGCCGCGCGGCGTCCTCGCCTTCGAGGCACCCGATCGACACGGCGACGTGACCGGCACCGTCACCGACGAAGCGACCGGCAGAGCGTTGGCCGGTGCGTCGGTCGCAGCCGACGGGACGACGGTCAGCACCGACGCGCAGGGGCACTACGACCTGCCGCTCGCCGTGGGCAGCCACGACGTCACGGCAACGTCGTTCGGGCACGACCCGTCAACCGCGTCCGCGGTATCCGTGCGCGCGCAGGCGAGCACGACGCAGGACTTCGCGCTGACGGCCACGCCCTCGGTGTCGCTCACCGGCACGGTGACCGACGCGTCCGGCCACGGCTGGCCGGTGTACGCGAAGATCAGCGTTCGGGGAATGCCGGGCGGCACGTTCTTCAGCGACCCGGACACCGGGCACTACGACATCAGCGTGCCGCGCGGGCACGACGAGACCCTCGACGTCGACCCGGTGTACGCGGGCTACCCGGCGGTGACCCGAACCGTCCAGGTCGGAGACGCGGACACCACGGCCGACCTCAGCGTTGCCGTCGACCCGGCGACCTGCACCGCCCCGGGGTACGCGTACCACTACGACGGGCTGTACGAACCGTTCGACGCCACCAGCGCGCCGACCGGCTGGACGGTTCGCGACGACAACGGCTCGGGCCACGTCTGGCGCTTCGACGACGCCGGCCATCGGGGCAATCACACCGGCGGCACCGGCACATTCGCCAGCATCGACGGCGAGTTCGAGGGCATCCAGGACGCCAAGGACACCGAACTGGTTTCCCCGCCGGCCGACCTGTCCGGCAATGCGTCGCCGACCCTCGGATTCAGCACGGACCTCGAGGACCTCGGTGAGAGCGCGAGCGCCGACGTCGACCTGTCGGTGGACGGTGGCACGACGTGGCAGAACGTCTGGCACCAGACGTCGAGCCAGTCCGGCCCCCGCGTTGTCGTGCTCGGTGTGCCGCAGGCGGCCGGCCACTCCGACGTGCGCGTCCGCTTCCATTACACCGGTGTCTGGGACGAGTGGTGGCAGGTCGACGACGTCTTCGTCGGTACCCGGACGTGCACGCCGACGCCCGGCGGGCTCGTGGTCGGCACGGTGACCGACCAGAACACTGGCGACGGACTCGTCGACGCCACCGTCACTGGTTCGCGAGCCGCCACCACGATTGCGACGCCGGACGACCCCGGCGTTGGCGACGGCCTCTACTGGATGTTCGCCCCGGCGGGCGCGCAGTCGCTGGCCGCCGCCTCGGGACGCTTCTACCAGCAGCGCACCGCCACGGTCTCGGTCGCCGCCGACTACACGACCAGGCACGACTTCGCGCTCGCCGCCGGGCGGTTGGCGCTGAGTGCGTCCGCCCTGCAGAGCACGCAGGTGATGGGCGCCAATACGACCAAGAAGGTGACGATCACCAACACCGGCAGCGCTCCGGCAACGGTCAGCCTCGGCGAGCAGTCCGGTGGCTTCCAGCAGTTGGCCGAAAAGCAGGGTGCGCCGGTGCACCTCGTGGACGGCAACTACAGCCCGCTGCGCACCGGGACGGTCCGCGCCGCCTCCTCCGCTGCCGTGCCGGACGCCGCGCCCTGGCAACCGGTCACGAGCTACCCGACGCCGATCATGGACAACTCGGCCGCATACGGCGACGGCACGATCTACTCCGTCGGCGGCATCACCAGCCCGGGGCAGGTCGTGGCCGACGCGTACGCCTACGCGCCCGCGACCCAGTCGTGGACGGCGATCGCGCCGATGCCGCACCCCCGGCAGAAGCCGGCCGTCGCCTTCGTCCGCGGACACCTGTACGCCATCGGCGGATGGGACGAGACGGGTGCGACCATTCCGCAGACCGACGTGTACGACCCGGCGACCAACACCTGGAGCGCCGGACGGGCCGTGCCCGCCGCCTTTGCCGGCGCCGGGGTGGGCGTCGTCGGCGGCAAGATCTACGTGGTCGGCGGCTGCACCACCGACTGCGGCACGGCCGACGCATTCGCCTACGACCCGTCCGCCGACACCTGGGCCACCGTCGCGCCCTACCCGAAGCCGGTGTCCTGGGAATCGTGCGGCGGCATCGGCGCCACGCTGTACTGCACGGGCGGCACCTACCAGGCCAGCAGCTACACCTCGACGTACGCCTACGACCCGGCGACGAATCACTGGTCGCAGGTGGCGAGCCTGCCCATCGACCTGTGGGGTTCGGGCTACGCCGCGGTCGGCGACCAGTTCGTCGTGTCGGGTGGCCTGACCCAGTACAGCCACGTCCTGACCAACCAGAGCTTCGGCTACGACCCGAAGACCGACACCTGGACGACCCTGCCGAACTCGACCTATCCCACCTACCGGGGCGGCAGCGCCTGCGGTTTCTACAAGATCGGCGGTACCGCCGGGTACTTCAGCCCGGCGCCCAACACCGAAGTGCTGCCGGGACTGGACCAGTGCGGCGGGGCCGCCGACGTGCCGTGGGTGGCCGACAGCCCGAACCAGTTCACCGTCGCGCCCGGGAAGTCGGTGACCGCGTCGGTCACGTTCGACGCCGCTGCGGCCACCATCACGCAGCCCGGAACGCTCACGGCTACCTTGGCGGTCGGCGAGGACACGCCCTACGACCCGGGCGACATCTCCGTGACCATGAACGTCACGCCGCCCAAGAAGTGGGGCAAGATCACCGGGCTGGTCACCGGGGTGAACTGCGACGGCTCCGCGACACCGCTGGCCGGCGCGGTCGTCCAGGTCGACTCGTGGGCGGGCAACGTCAGTCTCGTCACCGACGGCTCCGGTCATTACGGCTACTGGCTCGACAGCCGCAACAACCCGCTCACGCTCATCGCCACGGGCGACTCCTGGCGGCCGCAGACGCGCACCGTGCAGCTCCGGGCAGGCCTGACCACCACGTCCGACTTCGCCCTGCAGACGACCCGCACCTGCCACTGATGACTGCGACGGTCAGCCGCTTCGCCGGGCCGCCTTGGGATCCAGGGCCGGGCCGCTGGGGATGAGGTCGAGCAGTGCGGCCGGGACGTTCGCGATGGGCGGGTCGGTATAGCCGAGCGAGTTGAGGTCGGGCGCCGGAAAGCGTTGGCCGGTGTCGGTGATGAGGTAGTTGGTGGAGCCGGAGGTGGCGATCGCACCGGTGCCGGGGGTGAGGCGGACCAGTCCGCTGCTGGGCGCGGCGGGCGCGCCGGTGACGATGCGCGGCGGGCTCGACGGTGTGTAGACCGCGCACACCGCGATGGCGCCGGATCGCCACGACTGCAGCGGCGGCTGGCTGGTGGGCAGGTTCGTGCCCGACGGCGCGGTGGCGGGCAGATCGCGGTTGGCCACTGCAACCGGCTCGACCGGCCCGTGCGGGTAGGCCGCGGCGATCGCCGGATCGGAGACGGCGATCTCTGCCTGCAACGGAGTCAACTGGCTCAGTCCGGTGGGAGTGACCAGGTAGCGCAGCTTGCGGGTGAACGTGTCGGTGAGGACTTCGCCGATGCGCGTCCTGGTCTTGTCGCGAAGCGTCGGGCCGGGCTTTCCGAGGTGGGCCGGCAGCGGTGTGTCGATGCGCGGGCCCTGGGGGAACGCGGCGAGGACGTCGGCCGGGACGGGCAGCGCCTGCGAGGTCGAGTACCCGAGCGCCGGCAGCCAGCGAGCGGCCAGCGGGTAGACATGCTCGTTCCAGATCAGGGCCGCCTGGCTGCGACTGGTGGTGAGCAGCAGTCCGTGGGCCGTGCCGTGGTCGGTTCCCGTGGCGGCCACGCCGGGTTGGATGCGCAGGGTCGTCCCGGACGTGGTGGTTCCGGTGACGCAGGCGGACCACGTGGCACCAGCGAGGTGGCTACCGTCGGGCAGCAGATCGGGCGCACCGGGGATGCCGACCGGATCACCGTGCCGTACGCCGGCGAGCGAATCGTGCCCGACCGTGACGACGTGTAGCCCGCCGTCGAGAAGCAGCCGAGCCGAGGTGTCGTTGAACACCGGGCGCAGCAACCCGTCGAGGTAGACGAACCGGGCGCCCGTCGAGCGATCCAGGATGTAGGCGCCCGGCGCTTTCCACGCGCTGGATCTGGCCGGACGGGCGATTCCCACGATGCCGGCGACGGCAAGCAGGAGCAGCGCGACGGTGATTCCCGCGTACGTGCCGATGCCGATGCGGGCCAGCGGCCGGTTGGCGGTATCGGGGTCCGGGTCGAGCAGGGCAGTACGCACGCGCCGCTGCATGAACCGGTAGGCCTGGAGTTGTTCCTTGCGGGACTGGGCCATCAGCGCGGTTCCGTCAGTGTCCGAGGTTGCGGATGACGCCGAGCAGGCCGCTCACCGTGATGACGAGCGGCACGATCGCCACCGCCAACAGCAGGTCGAGGATCTCGGCGGCGCGGCCGTAGAACGGGCTCGTGGCCGGATGACGCCGACGCCCGACGGTGAGGACGAGCCCCGCCGCGATCACGGCAGGCAGGGCGGACCACACCAATGCCTGACCGCCGGGGTGATCCGCGGCCAGCCGGCCGAGCAGTGCGAGCACTCCGGCGCAGCCGGCCGCCAGCAGCGCCACGCGCTGGCCGATGGTGGCGAACAGTCGCGAGCGAAGCAGCAGCGCGGCGCTGGCGACCCCGATCAGGCACAGTGCAGCCGGGTTGTGCCGTCCGGTTGCGAGCAGCGCGAAGGACGCTGCCGCGAGCAGCGCGCTCGCCGAGACCAGCGCGGTGATGTGCGCGAGCGCGGCGCCGGTCTGCATGGCGACCCGCTGCGCGTCGACGTCGCCTGTGTCGGCGCCGATCTCTTCCGCCGTCGCGGGTAGCACGGGCAGCGGGAAGCGGGCGAGCCGCGACGCCAGCCACGGAACGACGGGCGTCAGCAGCAGCGCGAGCGCAAGCACAATCGCCGGCACGGTGACGCGATGCAGGTGCCAGATCGCCGCGGCGCCCGCACCGATCAGGAAGATCGCGCCGGCCGTCGTCAGGGCAAGTGGGGTCGACTGGTGATGGCCGACGAGGATCACCGCGATCGCGGCGACGACGGTGACCGCGGCGAACCCGGCGCTGAACTGGGCGGCCTCGAAATCGACGAGGCGTCGCTGGCCCGCGGCCGCCGTCGACGCGCTGACGGCTGCCGCGAAGCACGCCAGCAGGGCCAGGGCGGCTCCGGCCGACGGATCGCGCTGGCGGCGGCCGTGAACCCGGCACCGACCAGCAGCGCGAGTGCGGCAACAGCCGTGGCGGCGGTGGTGGCCGCCCATCCGTGCGCCGATGATCGGGAGCCCAGCGCGGCCGCTGCCGCAGCTACGCCGAGCAGACCCGCCCCGACGAGAGCGCTGACCTGCCGGGGCCCGGATCGCCAACCCGCGACGCCCCGGCTGGCCGCCCGGGCGACCGCGTCGGCGAGGTCGTCGAAACGCGCCTGCGGTGGATGGTCGTAGACGCCGGTCATCATCAAGGTGGTGCCGTCGAGCATGCGGAGTTCGGCCAAGCTCTGCTCGCCGCGCAGCGGAGGCTGGCCGGCGAGGGCCAGCAGCCAGCCGCCGCGCCCCCGGCCCTGCTCGGCGAGAGCCGGCGCACCGCGCAGTACGGCCGAAAGCAGGGCGGCGACGGTGAAGGAGTCCGGCACGGCCAGGTCGATGTCGCCGTTCACCGTGGCGATGTTGAGCCGGACCAGTCGACCCGGTGCCGGTTGGACGGACTCGGTCCTGCTCGGTACCGGTGGGCGGCCGGTCGACGGCGCGCGGGCAGGGGACGGCGCCTGCCTGCGCGGGTCGGGGGTATTGCGACCGATGCGGATCGGCTGAGTCGAGTCGATGGGAGGTGCCGGCGTGGGCGGGCGTGGCGGCGGGGGAGCAGGCTGCGGGCGGGTCGGGATGAGTCCCAGCCGGTGCGCGAACTCGTCCGCGCCCTCCCGTTGTGGAGGCGGTGTGTGCGCCATCAGTGCGTCCTGTCGGCGGTCGGAGGTTGGGCCACCTGGGTGAGGATCTCCCCGCCGCGGCGGGTGATGAAGCGTCCGCGTCCTGGTGGGAAGGTGGTGACGCGGGCGCGTCCGAGGACCGGGCCCTCGTCCATCGGGCTGGACAGCACGACGGCGGGCGGGCCCGCATCGCGTAGGCGCTGGTAGGCCGGTTCGAACAGCGCGCGGGTGGCACCGCGCGCGGCACGGGCGACGACCAGATGCATCCCGACGTCGCGCGCGTGGCCGAGTAGCGGCAGCAGCGGCTCGAGCGGCTGGTACGAAGCGGACTGCTCGTAGTCGTCGATGAGCAGGAACATCTCTGGGCCACTCCACCAGGAGCGGGCCGCCAATTCGACCGGCCCGATATCCGGCCCGGGCAGCCGCTTGCCGATTGCCGCGGCGGCTTCACGGAATGCTGCGCCGGCCTGGCTCGGCGCGACCAGCGTGGCGACCGACCAGTCCTCGCCGATCGCGTCGACGAGTCCCCGACGGGGGTCGAGAAGCAGGAACTTCGCCGCACCCGGCTGGTATCGAGCCTTGATTCCGGCGGCGAGCGTGCGTAGCAGCGTGGTCTTGCCGGACTCGATGTCTCCGAATACGAGCAGGTGCTGATCCTGGCGCGGATCCCAGTGCAGCGGCGCAAGTTCCTCGTCGATTCCGAGCGGCACGCCAGCGGCGGGGTCGCTGCGTTCGAGCAGGGTCGGGTAGTCGATCCTCGCGGGAAGCAGCGGGACCGGCGGTGCGGACGGCCGGCCCTTCCAGCGTGCGCCGACGTGATCGACCAGGTTGCCGAGTGCGGCGGCGAGCCCGCTCGTGCTTTGCACGCCGTCGATTCGTGGCACTGCGGCGAGGAAATGCAGGCGCTGCATGGTGATTCCCCGCCCGGGTGTATGCGGGACGAGCGCTGCGGTCTTCGCGCCGGCCTGCGATTCGGTCGGGTCGCCGAGGCGCAGTTCGAGGCGGGTGCCGAGCAGGTCGCGCACTGCCGGCCGTAGCTCCGCCCACCTCGCCGCGGCGATGATCACGTGGACGCCGTAGCTGAGGCCGCGCGCCGCAATCGACGTGATCGTCGCCTCGAGGTCGTCGAAGCTGTCGCGCAGAACGCCCCAGCCGTCGACGACGAGGAACACATCGCCGTGCTCGTCGGGCGCGACACTGCCCGAGCGCACCGCGGCGCGCCACTGCTGCACGGAGTCGAGACCGTGTGCGTTGAAGGTCTGCTCGCGCCGGTCGACGATCCGCTCGGTCATCGCGACCATGCGGCGCACCAGATCGGTCTGGGCCCGGCCGGCGACTGCGCCGACGTGGGGCAGGCCGGACAGCCCGGCCAGGGCGCCGCCGCCGAAGTCCAGTGCGTACACCTGCACCTCGGCCGGTGTATGTGTGAGCGCGAGTGCTGCGATGATGCTGCGGAGCACGGACGACTTGCCGGTCTGCGGTGCACCCACGATCGCCGCGTGGCCGGCCGCGCCGGAGAAGTCGGCCCATAAGGTGTCGCGGCGCTGCTCGAACGGTTTGTCGATCAGGCCGACGGGGACACGTAGCTTGGCGGACTCGTCGTCCGGCGGCGGCAACAGCGCGTCCAGCGGCGCCGGGTCGGCCAAGGGCGCCAGCCACACCTTTCGTGCCGCGGGTCCGTGGCCGGTGAGCCGCTCGACGACGGTGTCGAGGACGGTGCGTTCCTGTCCGACCCGGGTGGGTACGGACCATCCGTCGCGTTGCGGACCCGGGGCGGCCTGCGCGGTGAGCCCGAACCAGACCGGATGCGGCACGCTCGCCATTGCTGGCTGCGGCGCCGACCGTACGCCCCGGTACGGTCCGGATACGTAGGCGGCCTTGAACCTCGTCATGGTCGCGGTGCCATGGCGCAGATAGCCGTTGCCAGGAGCGGTGGGCAGCTCGTACGCGTCCGGAACCCCAAGCACCACACGGGATTCGGCGGCCGAGAACGTCCGCAAACCGATCCGGTACGACAGGTAGGTGTCCAGGCCGCGCAGCTTGCCCTCCTCGAGACGCTGCGAGGCCAGCAACAGGTGAATGCCCAACGAGCGCCCGACCCGGCCGATCGTGACGAACAGGTCGATGAAGTCCGGCTTGGCCGCGAGCAGTTCGCTGAACTCGTCCACGACGACGAACAGGGTGGGCATCGGATGCAGCCGGGCGCCCGCGACCCGGGCCGCTTCGTAGTCGCGCACGGAGGCGTAGTTACCCGCTGCGCGCAGCAACTCCTGGCGGCGGGTGAGCTCGCCGGACAGCGCATCGGCCATCCGCTCTACGAGCACCAGCTCGCCGGCGAGGTTGGTGATCACCGCCGACGTGTGCGGCAGCCGGTCGAGCTTGCTGAACGTGGCGCCACCTTTGAAGTCGACGAGGACGAAGTTGAGCTCCTGCGGCGAGTGCGTGATGGCCATGCCCAGCACCAAGGTTCGCAGCAGCTCCGACTTGCCTGAGCCGGTGGCGCCCACCACCAGACCGTGCGGGCCCATGCCGCCCGCAGCTGCCTCTTTGATGTCGAGCTCTACCGGCAAGCCGTCCGCGCCTACGCCCAGCACGACACTGAGCCGCTCTCGTGCCGGGCGTGCCTGTGCCGCGTTGAGCGGCTCGAGCGTGCGCGGGTCGCCAACGCCGAGGAGGTCCATCAACCCGGTGGGCGCGGCGATCTGCTGGTCGGGTTCACCGGCCGCGGGCAGCCGTACCGGCGCGAGCGCGCGAGCGAGCTCAGCTGCCTCCTGCTTGCCGACCAGATCGGGTGCCGCGACGTTCGTCGACACCTCCTGCCCGAGCCGGTCGGTCTCGACGGTGAACACGTCCGAACCGGTGACGCGAAGGCGCAGCGTCGCAACGTCCGTCGCCGTGCCGAACGCTCCCGACAGGTCGATCACCGTGACGCCGGCAAGCCCCGAGATGGACAGCTGCCCACCGTCGGCGAGGCATCCACCGTCGAGGATCACGACAATGTGCGAACGGTCGGTCAGCGGCTCCGCGTCGGCCGCGAACCAGCTCCGGCTGGACAGCTCATCGGCGAGCAGACCCTCGATCTCGGCGAGGTCGGCTGCCACCAGGCGGGCCGGTCCGGCGGCGTCCTCCTTGCTCGGATGAGCGACGTGCGGCAGCCATTTGGCCCAGTCCCACTCGCGGGCGCCGCCGTCGTCGACGCAGAGGGCGATGCGAACCTCACCCGGCGCGTGCCAGGTGACCAGTTGCGCGACCAATGCCCGCGCCAGCGCGCGCGCCTGCGGCCCGTCCACCGCGATCCGGGCGAACGAGCGCAACGCGACCGCGACCGGCAGATCCTCGACTGACCCGTGCACGCCGACGAAGCGGTGCAGTGCCGCCGCGCTCAACGGTTCGAGGTCCTCCAGGGGCGCCGGATCGGGCAGTTGCAACTTCGACGCGAGCTCCTGCGGGCCCGTTCCCAACCGCACCGTCGCGAAATCCGTGTCGGACGGCCGGCGCTCCCACAAGCGAGACGAGCGCGCGAGCGTGAGCAATCCCAACGGCGTTGGATGCAGCCACTGCAGCGCGTCTCGCTGTCCGGACGCCGCATCGCGGGCTCTGCGACGCACCTGCGCCAGGTGCCGCATGTAGTCGCGGCGCTCGGCGGAAAGACGCTTTCGCCGCTCGCCCGAGGCCATGCGCGAGAACCCCATGGCGCCCATGCCTACCGACGACATCGCGAACATCACCGACGAGGCGACGTTGGTCGATCGGCCTCCGGACCCGGCGAACATGAACGCCATCGCCCCGGCGCCGGACAGCATCGGCAGCATCATCAGCCACTGGCCGGCGTTGCCCGAGACCCGCTCGGGCACCGACGGGGGGCTGCGCAGTTCGAGCACTCCGGCCGGTAGCCCCGGCGGCTCAACCCGCGGCGGGCGCCGAAACACCACCACAGCCATAGGGCGCGTACCCCTCCCAAGCCACCCAACGGACTAAGCACTGCGTTTCGTACGCTACCGCGCAACACGCCTTGAGCGGGCAGCGATGTGCCCGGTTGGACGGCCCCATTCGGCGAGCCGCCTCAGCGCCCGCGCCGAACTGTGGTGCACACAGCCGATGATCAACGCGATTACCGATATTTGGCCACATGGTCTGGGTCGAAGGTCCCTATGTGACCGCGCCTGCCTCCGGCACTCTCGAAACGGCCAATGACTTCGGCATGTGCCTGTGTCGACGAAGAGGAGCACCCATGGCGATTACCGCGCAGTCGCCGCCGACCAAACCGACAACCGGCAGGCAGCCGGCGTTGATGCTCGGCATGGCGACGCTGGGTTTCGGCTTGACCTTCTGGGCGTGGGCGCTGCTCAGCCCGCTCGGCACGCACTTCAAGACGACCCTGCACCTGACCTCGTTCCTGCAGGCCCTGCTGGTTGCCGTGCCGGTGCTGGTGGGTTCGCTCGGGCGAATCCCGGTGGGCGCGCTGACCGACCGCTACGGCGGGCGGGTCATGTTCCCGATCATCTGCTTCGCGACGATCGTGCCGGTGTTGTTCATCGGCCAGTTCGGGTACCGCTCGTACGGTGCGCTGCTCGTGGGGGGATTCTTCCTGGGCATCGGCGGCACGACGTTCGCGGTCGGCGTGCCGTTCGTCAGCGCGTGGTTCCCCCCGCAACGGCGTGGCATGGCCATCGGAATCTTCGGTGCCGGCATGGGCGGCACGGCAATCAGCGCGCTGACCACGGTGAAGTTGCTGAATGCGCACGGCATCAGGGCGCCGTTCGTGTTGACGGCCGTCGTGCTCGCCGCCTTCGGCACGGTTGCTGCAGTCGTGCTGCGCGACTCCCCGAACCGGGTGCCGCCGACGCAACCGCTCGTTCGCAGGTTGATGGCCGCCGCGAGATTGCCGGTCACCTGGCAACTCGCGGCGCTGTACGCGGTGGCGTTCGGCGGCTACGTCGCCTTCAGCGTGTACCTGCCGACGTACCTGAAGAATGCCTACGGCCTGAGTCAGGCAGACGCCGCGAACCGGATGGCCGGCTTCGTCCTGCTCGCCGTGATCGCTCGCCCGCTGGGAGGCTGGCTGTCTGACCGGGTCGACCCGACCCGCGTTCTGGCCGCCGCATTCGCCGTGGTGACAATGTGCGCGATCGTCCAGTCCGGCACTCCTTCGCTCGTGCCGACTGCCACGATCGCCTTCCTGGCCATGGCCAGCGCCCTCGGCGCGGCCTCCGGCGCGGTGTTCGCTCTCGTCGCTCTTCGCGCCCCGGCCGACATGGTCGGGACGGTCACCGGCGTCGTCGGCGCCGCCGGCGGCCTCGGCGGATTCGTCCCGCCGTTGGTCATGGGCAGCGTCTACAGCCACAACGACCACAACTACGCGGGCGGCCTCATCGCCCTCGCAGTCGTGGCCGCAGCGTGCTGCCTGTTCACTCTGGTGCGGCGCGGGACGCCTGTCCGGCCCGCTCACGCCGCCCCCGGCCGCTGACATGTGCGAGTACTGCGGCTGCCAGAGCCTCGACGCCATAGCCGAACTCACCGCGGAGCACGACCGGCTGCGCGAACTCGGGCGTGAGTTGGGGCGCGCTGCACAAGCCGAGGACGCGAGCATTGCCCGCACGATCAGCCAGACGATGCGAGACGTGCTCGGGCCGCACACAGTGGTCGAGGAGGGCGGGCTGTTCCCGGCGATGCGCGCGGACTTCCCTGAGCTGATCGACGCGTTGACCGGCGAGCACCATGTCATCGACTCGATGCTCGCCGAACTCGACTCGCCGCAACCGGCAGCTGACTGGCCGGCCAACCAGGCTCACAAGTGATTCCGCGGATCGATACTGATCGCGCGGGCGATCAGACCTCGAAGGCACTCAGCGACTGTGCAGCCGTGTGCTAGCGCGTGCGCCTGCCGTAATTGAAGGATCATGCGAGGATCACGAGCGAGGGAGTTCCCACCCCCGACGGAGGTCACCGCGTGACGCCTGCCGATCAGCCTGCTGCCCTGGACGATCCGTTGACCGAGGCGCTGCTGCGAGCGGGGCGCCACCTGCGGAGCGGCACGGTCTCGGATGATCTGCGAACGATCACCAAGAAGGGCGGCCGCGAAGCCGATTCGTTCTATCGCGATCGCTGGTCCTACGACAAGGTCGTGCGTTCCACGCACGGCGTGAACTGCACCGGATCCTGCTCGTGGAAGGTGTACGTCAAGGACGGCATCATCACCTGGGAATCGCAGCAGACCGACTACCCGTCCGTCGGTCCGGACAAGCCCGAGTACGAACCGCGCGGGTGCCCGCGGGGCGCGGCGTTCTCCTGGTACACCTACTCGCCGACCCGGGTCCGTTACCCCTACGTGCGCGGTGTGTTGCTCGAACTGTTCCGGGCCGCGAAGGCCCGCGCCGGCGGCGATCCGGTCGCCGCTTGGGCCGAGATCGTCGGCACGCCCGAACTGCGCCGCCGGTATGTGACCGCTCGCGGCAAGGGCGGGTTCGTCCGCGCGACGTGGGACGAGGCGGTCGAAATAGCCGCCGCCGCGCAGGTGCACACGATCAAGGCGAGGGGGCCCGATCGTGTCTTCGGCTTCTCGCCGATCCCGGCGATGAGCATGGTCAGCCATGCGGCCGGGGCCAGGTATCACGCGCTGCTCGGCGCGCCGATGCTCTCGTTCTACGACTGGTACGCCGACCTGCCGGTGGCCTCGCCACAGGTGTTCGGCGATCAGACCGACGTGCCCGAGTCGGCGGACTGGTGGGACGCGGGCTACCTGATCATGTGGGGTTCCAACCTGCCCGTGACGCGTACGCCGGATGCGCACTGGATGACCGAAGCGCGCTACCGCGGGCAGAAGGTAATCGCCGTCGCCCCGGACTACGCCGACAACGTCAAGTTCGCTGACGAGTGGCTCGCTGCGCATCCTGGCACCGACGGCGCTCTGGCGATGGCAATGGGCCATGTGGTGCTGCGAGAGTTCTTCGTCGAACGACGGGTGCCCTACTTTGCCGACTACGTAAGGCGATTCACCGACCTGCCGTTCCTCGTCGCGCTCGACGAACGCGATGGCGCCTACACCGCGGGCAAGTTCCTCACCGCGGCCGACCTCGGCGAGGATGGCGAGAACGCGCAGTTCAAGACGGTGCTGCTCGACGCATCGACCGACGAGCCGGTGGTACCGAACGGCTCGCTCGGCTTCCACTACGGCGACGCCGGGATGGGCCGGTGGAATCTCGATCTCGGCGATGTCACCCCGGCGCTCACCCTGTACGGCAAGGGCGAGCCGGTGGAGGTGCTGCTGCCACGTTTCGACGAACCGAGCGGTGCCGGCGCACAGATGCGCCGCGGCGTGCCGGCGCGCCAGGTAGGCGGGCGCCTGGTCACCACGGTGTACGACCTGCTGCTCGCCAACTACGGCGTCGCGCGCGACGGACTGCCCGGTGACTGGCCGACCGGGTATGACGATCCGTCCCAACCCGGCACGCCGGCCTGGCAGGAAGCGATCACGTCGGTGCCCGCTCGCACGGCGGCCCGCATCGGCCGCGAGTTCGCCGCGAACGCCGAGGCATCGCGCGGGCGGTCGATGATCGTCATGGGTGCGGGGACCAATCATTACTTCCACTCCGACACGATCTACCGCACGTTCCTCGCGCTGGTCACGCTCACCGGTTGCCAGGGTGTGAACGGTGGTGGCTGGGCGCACTACGTCGGCCAGGAGAAGGTGCGGCCGGTCACCGGACACGCGATGCTCGCCAACGCCACCGACTGGGCACGTCCCGCGCGCACGATGATCGGAACGGCCTTCTTCTACCTGGCCACCGACCAATGGCGATACGACACCGCCGACAACACCCACCTGTCCTCGCCATTGGGCACCGGACGCTTCGCGGGCAAGACCGCTGCAGACCTGATCGCGACGTCGGCGCGGATGGGCTGGATGCCGTCGTACCCGACGTTCAACTGGAATTCCCTCGAACTCGCCGACGCGGCCGAGCGAGCGGGCCAGCAGCCCGGCGAGTTCGTCGCCGGGCAGTTGCGCGCCGGACGGGTCGGCTTCGCCTGCGACGACCCGGATGCCGAGGAGAACTGGCCGCGAGTGCTGACCGTCTGGCGGTCGAACCTGCTCGGCTCCAGCGCGAAGGGCGACGAATACTTCCTGCGCCATCTGATCGGCGCCGAGGACTCCGTGCGGGCAAGCGAGTCTCCGCCGCACGCGCGTCCCTCCGACGTGCGGTGGCGCGACGAAGCGCCCGCGGGAAAGCTCGATCTGCTTTTGTCGATGGACTTTCGCATGACCTCGACGACGCTGTTCTCCGACATCGTGCTACCGGCCGCCACGTGGTACGAGAAGTACGACCTGTCCAGCACCGACATGCATCCCTTCGTGCACGCGTTCAATCCGGCGATCCCGCCGCCGTGGCAGTCGCGCACCGACTTCGACGCGTTCCACACGCTGGCCCGGCGCTTCAGCGAACTGGCCGCGACGAACCTGGGTACGCGCAACGATCTCGTCGCGGTGCCCTTGCTGCACGACACTCCCGACGAGATGGCCAATCCACACGGCACGGTGCTGGACTGGCACGCCGAGGGCACCGACCCGATCCCGGGCGTCAACTTCCCGAAGCTGGTCGTGGTCGAGCGGGACTATGCCGCGGTTGCCGACAAGCTCGCAGCGCTCGGCCCGCTCGCCGATTCACTCGGCGCGACGACGAAGGGTGTCACGTTCGACCTGACGAAGTCCGTCGAATACCTGCGCGCAAAGAACGGTGTGGTGCGTGGCGGCGTCGCCGACGGCCGGCCGTCACTGGCGCGCGATGCCCATGCGTGCGAGGCGATTCTTGCGATGTCGGGCACCACGAACGGCCATCTCGCCGTAGGTGGATTCACCGCGCTGGAGCGGCGCACGGGCACGGCACTCGCCGATCTGGCCGCCGAGCACGAGGGGAAGCAGATCACCTTCGCCGACACCCAGGCGCGGCCCACCGCAGTGATCACCTCGCCGGAGTGGTCCGGGTCGGAGTCGGGCGGGCGGCGCTACTCGGCGTTCGTCATCAACGTCGAACGATCCAAGCCATGGCACACGCTCACCGGTCGCATGCATTTCTTCCTCGACCACGACTGGATGGCAGAACTCGGCGAGCAATTGCCGGTGTTCCGTCCACCGCTCGACATGCACCGCCTGTTCGGCGAGCCGCAGATCGGCACTACCGGCGAACTCGGCATCGCCGTGCGTTACCTGACCCCGCACTCGAAGTGGTCGATCCACTCGGAGTACCAGGACAACCTGTTCATGCTGAGCCTCTCGCGCGGCGGCCCGACGATCTGGATGAGCCCGGCCGATGCGGCGAAGATCGGCGTCGCCGACAACGACTGGATCGAGGCCGTGAACCGCAATGGCGTGATCGTCGCGCGGGCGATCGTCTCGCAGAAGATGCCCGAGGGCACCGTCTACATGTACCACGCGCAGGAGCGGGTCGTGGATGTCCCGCTGGCCGAGACGGGCGGTAAGCGTGGCGGCATCCACAACTCGGGTACACGATTGCTGATCAAGCCGAGCCACCTTGTCGGCGGTTATGCGCAACTGTCCTACGCATTCAACTATCTCGGCCCGACCGGCAACCAGCGCGACGAGGTCACGGTCATCCGCCGCCGCAGCCAGGAGGTGACCTACTGATGAAGGTCATGGCGCAGATGGCGATGGTGATGAACCTCGACAAGTGCATCGGCTGCCACACCTGCTCGGTCACCTGCAAGCAGGCCTGGACCAACCGCTCCGGCGTCGAGTACGTCTGGTTCAACAATGTCGAGACCCGACCCGGCCAGGGATACCCACGTACGTATGAAGATCAGCGGCGCTGGCAGGGCGGCTGGAAGCTGAACCGACGGGGGCGCCTCACGCTGCGTGCCGGTGGGCGGCTGAAGAAACTCGCAACCATCTTCAGCAATCCGTTGTTGCCGAATATCAAGGACTACTACGAGCCGTGGACGTACGACTACGAGAACCTGATCGCCGCGCCCGCCCAGCAACACACTCCGGTGGCGCGGCCGAAGTCGTTGCTCACCGGTAAGGACATGAAGGTCGAGTGGTCGGCCAATTGGGACGACGCACTCGGTGGCTCGCCGGAACTGACCAGGGGCGACCCGATCCTCGCCGAGATCAGCGCGCGCGTGCACAAGGAGTTCGAGCAGACCTATCTGTTCTATCTGCCCCGCATCTGCGAGCACTGCCTCAACCCGTCGTGCGCAGCGTCCTGTCCGTCCGGTGCGATCTACAAGCGCACCGAGGACGGCATCGTGCTCGTCGATCAGGACAAGTGCCGCGGCTGGCGGATGTGCGTCACCGGCTGCCCGTACAAGAAGATCTACTTCAATCACCGCACCGGCAAGGCGGAGAAGTGCACGTTCTGCTTCCCGCGCATCGAGGTCGGCATCCCGACGGTGTGCGCCGAGACCTGTGTCGGGCGGCTGCGCTACATCGGCCTGGTGCTTTATGACGCCGACCGGGTGCTGGAGGCAGCGTCCACAGTGGACGATCAGGCGCTGTACGCGGCCCAGCGCGAGGTCTTCCTCGATCCGTTCGACTCGGACGTTCAGCGTGCGGCGACGGCCGCGGGCATCCCGCACGACTGGATCGAGGCCGCGCAACGCTCACCGGTCTGGGCGCTGATCAACCGGTTCGAGGTGGCACTGCCGCTGCATCCGGAATACCGCACGATGCCGATGGTCTGGTACATACCGCCGCTGTCGCCGGTCGTCGACGTGTTGAAGGACGGCGGCCACGACGCCGAGGACGCCGGCAACCTGTTCGGGGCGATCGACGCGCTGCGCATCCCGATCGAGTACCTGGCCGGATTGTTCACCGCCGGGGACGTCAAGCCGGTGCGCGACGTGCTGGCCCGGCTCGCGGCCATGCGCTCGTACATGCGCGATGTCAATCTGGGGCTGCCCCGGCGTCCCGAAGTCGCCGATGCGGTAGGCATGTCCGGCGCCGAGATCGAGGACATGTTCCGGCTGCTGGCGTTGGCGAAATACGACGAGCGCTACGTCATCCCGTCCGCACACGGCGAGATGCACGAACGCGCCGGCGAGCTCGAAGAACTTGCCTGCTCGCTCGACTACCACGAGGGCCCCGGCATGGGCGGTTCCGGCCCGTTCGGTGAATCCTCCGGTGGCGCCTCGCCGATCGCGGTCGAGAACTTTCACGCGCTGCGGCAACGCCAGACGTCGGACGAGTTCGTCGACCCGGCGGACGCGCCGCGGCGGGTGAACCTGCTGAACTGGGACGGCAAAGGCGCCGCCGGCGATCTCATGCCGCCACGACGCGACGCTGACGGCGAGGCGGGCCGGTGACATCGGAGCTCGATCGTTCGCGTGCCCTGCAGGCGGCGGCGCTGTGTCTCGAATACCCCGATGACGAATGGCGGTGCCAGATTCCCCTGCTGCAGCAGGCCGCGGGCGCGTTGCCCGCGCACGCAGGTGCTGCCCTTGACCAGTTCGTAGCGCAGGCGAACGCGACACCGGCCGGCGGGCTCGCGCGGCACTACGTCGAGACGTTCGACCTTCGCCGGCGGTGCTGCCTTTATCTCACCTACTACGCGTTCGGCGACACCCGCAAACGCGGTATGGCGATGTTGCGCTTCACCCACGCCTACCGCGTTGCCGGTTTCACCCTTGGCTCGGAGGAACTTCCCGATCATCTCGCCGTCGTATGCGAGTTCACCGCGCGCTCGCCCGAAGCCGGCCTTGCGCTGTTGCGCGAGAATCGCGCTGGGATCGAACTGCTGAGCCTCGCGCTCACCGAAGCGCGATCACCGTATGTTCAGGTCATCGACCTCATCCGTGCCGTGCTGCCCGAGCCCGCGCCCCGCGACCTGCAGAAGGCACTGGAACTCGCCCGCAGCGGCCCGCCGGCCGAGGAGGTCGGGCTCGAACCGTTCGCGCCGCCGGAGTACATGGGGGCTCGCCGATGAGAACGCTGCTGTGGGTCATCGTTCCCTACGTCGCCATCGCAACGTTCGTCGGCGGCCACGTCTGGCGTTACCGCTACGACAAGTTCGGCTGGACGACCCGCAGCAGTCAGCTCTACGAGAACCGCCTGCTGCGACTGGGCAGTCCGCTGTTTCATTTCGGCATTCTGTTCGTCGTGATCGGTCACGTCGGGGGAATCCTGATCCCGGAGTCGGCGACCAAGGCGGTCGGCATCTCCGAGCACGCGTATCACGCCGCGGCCCTCACCCTTGGTGTCGTGTCCGGTGTGATGACGTTGTCCGGCATAGCAATCCTCATCTACCGCAGACGCACGACCGGCCCGGTGTTCTCGGCGACCACTCGCAATGACAAGGCGATGTACGTGCTGCTGGTGGCGACCCTGATCGCTGGGCTGTCGGCGACGGTGCTCGGCAACCTCACCGGGCACCCGCACGACTACCGGCTCACCGTGGCACCGTATTTCCGGTCGGTGTTCTACCTGCACCCTGACGTCGACCTGATCGACAAGGCGCCGGTGGGCTTCCAGCTCCACGTCATGCTCGCCTGGGTGCTGTTCGCGGCGTGGCCGTTCACCCGGCTCGTTCACGTCTTCTCGGCGCCACTGGGCTACCTGACCCGGCCCTACATCGTCTACCGCTCGCGTGACATGACCGGTACCGGTGCCCGCCCGGCGCGCCGCGGCTGGGAACCTGTCGATACATCCGATACGGCTCACCGCTGAGGGGAATGACCATGCAGAAGGTGTCGCTCGACGCGTTGGCGCGTGAACAACTCGCAGCGGCCGGGCGGGCCGACTCCGCACGCGCGGCGACGACTGTCGTCGGTGGCCACGAGCGCGTCCTGCGCCAAACCGTCGTGGCCTTGCGCAAGGGGGCGCAGCTGGCCGACCACGACAACCCGGGCGAGGCGACGCTGTACGTCATCAGCGGGCGGGTCGAGTTGCGCGCCGGCGGCGAGACGTGGCAGGCGCGCACCGGCGACCTGGTCGAGATCCCGCCGATGCGGCACGCCGTCGCCGCGATCGAGGACTCAGCGATCCTGCTGACCGCGGTGCCGCGATCTCACCGGTGATCAGCCGCAGGTGCCGTCCGCGTTGTAGAAGCCTGGTCCGGCGAGTCCGGGGCCGGTGAGCTGCGGCCGGTTCGGGTTGCCACTGCTCGAGAAGGCCGTGTCGAACCACTGCGTGAAGAACTGGTCGAGGCGGGCGCTGCACGCCGCGCTGTGATTCGGCATGAAGCGGTGGAAACCCGCCTCCAGTTGGGCTTCGGTGATGCTGCCCCCGCCGTAAACCCACTGGATCTGCTTCATCGCGTTGGTGAAGTTGTCCTTGCCGAGGATCTGGCGCAGGGCGATGTAGGCGGTGCCGGGCCGGGTGTAGGTGAAGCTGCCGGAGAACAGGCGCGCCGGCGTGGGATCGGACGGGGCTTGCGTCCACAGCCGGTTGCTCCCGTAGTTCCGGTTGAACTGGGTCACCAGGCTGGCTTCGAATGCGGCGTCGCCGGCGGGCGTGCCCATGCCTCCGGCGGCGGTCGCCGCGTTACGGGCGTCGAACAGGTACTCGCCGAGGGTGGCCATGCCCTCCTTGAAGAAGGTCAGGTTGTAGTTGGCCTCGCTGACGTTGTCGCCCCACCACTGGTGCATGTTCTCGTGATTGAACGTGTCGAGGTCGATCTGGCCGCCCTGGAAGGTGATCATCGTCTGCATCTCTTCTTCGAATCCGGCCTCGGGGATGCCGACGAGGACGCCGTCCGACGTGAACGGGAAGCGGCCGTTGAACTGGCTCTGGAAGTCGGTGATGTCCTGCTGCTGGTCCATGATCGCGAGGTTGGCCTGCTTCTGCGCGGCGCCGATGGAACTGCTCTGCGCCTCGTAGTAGCGGATCCCGTCGCTGCCCTTGCGCGTGGTCAGGTCGTAGTCGCCGACGCTGTTCTCGACCAGGTAGCTGGCGATGGTCGCGGGGGAATGCCAGCGCCACGTCGTCGAGCCGCCGGGGAAGTTGGCGTCGGGCCGGTTGTGCGCCGACCAGAGCAGCACGCCGTTCGCGATCGCGGTCTTGCCCGCGTTGACGGTGTCGAAGAAGTCGTAGGTCGGTTTCGCGCTCGGATGGTCGTTCAGCGGCATCCAGTCCTCGGTGCCGACCGGTTCGGTGGTGACGAAGCCACCGTCACCGAGCGGTGAGTCGTTTCGGAACCAGCCTTCGGTCGTCCCGTCGCCGTCGGTGTGCACGCCCGGACGGCCGGTGTAGTTCACCGTGACCTTGAACGTGGCGTGGTCCGGAATGCTGTGCGCCGGGGTGATCACCAGTTTGTTCGCCCGGCACGGTTCACCGTTCTGTGCGTTGACGTCGTCGCCGGTCACCTCCGGGGCGCACGCCGGTGGCAGCGGGTTGGCGGCCGGACCGCCGACGGGGTTGACCTGGCTCGCCTGGTGCGCCCGGGGATCGGGATCGTTCTGCCCGTTCGGGTCGCCCGGATAGGTGGGTTGGACGAACGTGAACGCGGCGCGCCGGCCGTTAACGAAGACGGACTGCACCGTCATGTCCGGGCCGTTGGTCGGGTCGACGGAGGTGCGTTCGAAGTCGAGGCTGAAGTCGGTCAGGCACTGGGTCGCCCGGTCGGTGAGGACGACATGGTTGCCGGGCAGGAACTGGTTGGTCGGCGCGTCGTAGACCATGTGGACGTCGGTGTGCAGGCTGGTATAGCCACCATTGCCCGTCTCGGGATACACGTGGTCGCCGAAATGCGAGAGCGTATGTGCGCCCGATTCGCAATGCTTCGGCGATGTTTGCGTCACCGCGCTGCTTTCGGCGCCTGCGACGACGGCGCTCGCCGGCGCCGCAGACAGGGCGAGCAATCCCGCGCTCGAGACAACCGCGACCCGAACCCGACGACCGTTCATGATCGACCTCCTTGGGCGGTATGCCGCGCCATTCGCGGAGGCGGCGGACGCTACCACCGCTGGTAAGGCCACACAATGAACGCGATCCGGGCGGACGGGCCCTTCGTCCCTTCCATGACCTGCCGCGCGCCTCTGCCCGATGTCGCGTCGCCTCGGCCAGACTGAACGCAAGCCTCCCCTGGATGCGCAGCCTGGTCGCCCCAATCGGCGAACTCGTGAGAAACGGATGCAACTGCCACTGATCTGGCAGGCGTCGGCAGTACAGCTCGGGCGATGGCGAGGGTTCGATTCCCTTGCGAGGCGCAACTGATCCGGCCGGCTCTCGTGCACTCAGAGTTCGATGCGGCCGAGCCCCCGACAGACCAGACTGCCCAGCCACACCGTGCCGTTCACCTCGCGTACGCCGGTGACCATGTGAAACCACGGATGGCTGGTCTGCAGGTCGTGCACCAGTACGCCGCTGGTGTCATAGGCCTGCACCCAGACGGTGCGTCGCTCCTGCGGCTGGATTCGCTGGGGGAGGCGCCAGACGATGCGGCGTAACGCCGGCGGCGCCGGCAGCAGGGCATCGAGCGCGCGGTCGCGCGGACTCGGCAACGCGACCCAGATCAGTCCGTCGCTACCGGTGCTGATGTTGTCGGGAAACCCGGGCAGGTTATCGACAAGCACGTCGCGGCGGCCCTCGCACGGGCCGGACAACCACAGCCTGGTCAGGCGGTAAGTGCTCGTCTCTGCGACCACCACGAACGATTCGTCCGGGGCGAGCGCGACGCCGTTGGCGAACTGCAGTCCGTCGACGAGCAGGTCGACGGCGCCGTCCGCCGCACGTCGCATCAGCCGCCCCGTGCCCGTGTGGGCCAGCAACTCGCTGCGGTAGTGATCAAGGCCGAACACAGTGGAGCTGTCGGTGAAGTACACAGTGCCCGCGGCGTCCATGTCTGCGTTGTTGCAGAACAGCATTCGGGCGCTGTCGATGCGATCGAGGACGGCACGCACGCGCCCGGTCGAACGGTCGACCTCGAGCAGGCCGCGCTGCGCGTCGCAGACGAGCAGGCGCCCGTCAGGCTGTATCTCGATGCCGAGCGGGCGGCCTGCGGTGTCGGCGATCGACTTGATCGTGCGTCCGTCCGGCGAGATCTGCAGGATGCGCCCGTCGACCAGGCCGACGATCGCGTCGCCACTGGCGTCGATCGCGACATCCTCGGGGCCCTTGCCGGGCAGGTCGAATACGTCCAGGCGCACCGGAACCGGGCCGTTGCGTTGCCGGGCACGCGGCAATGCCTTTGGTGGACGCCAGATCTTCGGCTCGATACGGGGTTTGCGCACGCGCTGCACGGTGGCGATCCGTCAGATCGGCGGTTGCGGCGTGTACTGGATCTCGCGCTTGACGCGTTGCGCGGATTCGACGCTGTCGAGCCGCGCGACCAGGTGCAGCGCCATGTCGATGCCTGCCGAGACGCCGGCCGCGGTGATGACGTCGCCGTCGTCGACGTAGCGCGCGTCGCGGCGGATCTCGATCGTCTCGTCGAGCGCTGCGAGCTCGTCGAGATTGTCCCAGTGCGTCGTTGCCGGCCGCCCACGCAGCATGCCCGCAGCGGCGTACACGAGCGCCCCGGTGCAGACGCTGGTCATCAGCGTGCCCTCGCTCGCCATGGCCCGCAGCCGCTCGTGCAGCGGGTCGTCGGCGGCGAGCAGGCGGCGCGTGCCGCGTCCGCCCGGAACGACCAGTACGTCGATCTGGCCCGCTTCGGCCCAGCGCCGATCAGGCAGGACCCGCATTCCCTTCGCGGCCACGATCGGGTCGAGGGAGTCGGCAACGGTGAACACCTCGGCGTCGGTGGCAACCGCGCGCGCCCAGTAGGCCAGCACCTCCCAGGGGCCGGCAAAGTCCAGTTCCTCGGCGCCGTCGAACAGCACAATCGCGATCCGCACCCGCCGACCGTAGCCGGTGGTCGCAATGAGATGCTTCGCGGCACGAGAGGACTGCCACATTGCTACCGGTCAGTAACATGGGCAGTATTCCCAGCACGTTGCGCCTGTGCGGGCAGCGTGATCTGCGTACAGGGATTGTCGCCTATCCGAGAGGTCAGTCGTAGGCATGAACATCGTTGTGCTGGTCAAGCAGGTGCCCGACACGTCGGCCGAGCGCAAGCTGAATCCGTCCGACAACACCCTCGACCGCGACTCCGTCGACGCCGTCATCAACGAGATCGACGAGTACGCCATCGAACAGGGCCTGTTGTTCAAGGAGGCGCACGGCGGCGAGGTGACAATCCTCACCGTGGGCCCGGAGCGGGCTACCGAGTCGATCCGCAAGGCGCTCTCGATGGGTGCCGACAAAGCAGTACATGTCAGCGACCCGGCTCTGCACGGCTCTTGTGCCATCCAGACCGCAAAGGTCATCGCGAAGGCGCTCGGCACGGTCGAATGGGACGTGGTCGTCGCCGGGTGCGAGGCCACCGACACCCGACTGTCCGTCGTTCCCGCCCTGCTCGCCGAGGCGCTCGGGGTCCCGCAGTTGTCCCAGGCGCGCAAGGCCACCATCGACGGCGCGACCGCGACGATCGAGCGGCTGAGCAGCACCGGCTACGACGTCGTCGAGGCGTCGATCCCGGCCGTGATCAGCGTCGTGGAGAAGATCAACGAGCCTCGATACCCGTCGTTCAAGGGCATCATGGCCGCGAAGAGCAAGCCGATCCAGACGCTCACGACCGCCGACCTGGGCATCGGCGCCGACGAGGTGGGCCTCGCCAATGCCACGTCGCAGGTGGTGTCCTTCGAGGTCGCGCCGCCGCGCCAGGCTGGCCAGGTCGTCAAGGACGAGGGAACCGGCGGCGTGAAGATCGCCGACTTCCTCGCGTCCAAGAAGCTCATCTGAGGTACGGAGATACCGACATGGCTGAAGTTCTGGTTCTGGTTGACGCCGTCGACGGCGCGGTGAAGAAGTCCACGCTCGAGCTGCTAACGGCCGCCCGCACCATCGGCGAGCCGAGCGCGGTGGTCATCGGCAAGCCGGGCACGGCGGGCGCCATCAAGGGCACCCTTGCCGAATACGGCGCGGCGAAGGTCTACGTCGCCGAGAGCGACGACGTCGACGGTTACCTGGTGGCCCCGCGGGCCGAGGTGCTTGCCTCGATCGTCGAGCAGGCGAGTCCCGCTGCCGTGCTCGTCTCGTCCACCGCCGACAACAAGGAGATCGCCGCCCGGCTGGCGTTCAAGATCGGCAGCGGAATCCTCACCGATGCCGTCACCGTCAACGCCGACGCAACCGCCGAGCAGAGCATCTTCGGTGGTGCGGTCGCGGTGCAGTCCAAGGTCAGCGCCGGGGTCCCGGTGATCACGGTGCGCGCCAACTCCGTTGCTCCGCAGCCGGCCGACGGCGCGGCCGAAGAGGTCGCGGTGAGCGTTGCCCTCACTGAAGGGGCGAAGGCCGCGAAGATCCTCGATCGGGTGGTCGAGGCGAAGGGCTCGCGGCCGGCGCTCACCGACGCGTCCATCATCGTGTCGGGCGGGCGGGGTGTCGGCGGCGCCGACAACTTCTCGGTCATCGAGGCGCTCGCCGACTCACTAGGCGCCGCAGTCGGGGCGTCGCGGGCGGCCACCGACGCCGGATGGGTGCCGCACCAGATGCAGGTGGGCCAGACCGGCGTCACCGTCTCCCCGCAGCTCTACGTCGCGGTCGGCATCTCCGGCGCAATCCAGCACCGCGCCGGCATGCAGACCTCCAAGACGATCGTCGCCATCAACAAGGACCCTGAGGCGCCGATCTTCGAGCTCGCCGATTTCGGCATCGTCGGCGACCTGTTCACGGTGGCGCCGCAACTCACCGACGAGCTGACCAAGCGCAAAGGCTGAGCTGACTAATTACCCGATCAGGCAGATAGCGGGCCGGGTGCCTTCCGTCCTGGGCGGGCAGCGTTCACACTCTTCGGATGCAGCGCGCGCCGGAGGGCACCTACTGGGACTTCACCCAAGCCGCCTGGGTCGCAGCACGCGCCGACGACGAGGCGCAGGTGGACGGCGAGCGGGCGAGCGCCGACGACGAGGCCGTGCCGCGCGGAGAGTCGGTTACTCAGTTGACCTGAACCAGGGTTCAACTTGCATGCTGGGCGGGTGACGATAACCGGGCACGACGAGCCAGCTACCGCCCGTTCGATCTTCGCGCCCGAGCATCGCAGCACGAGTGGCGGGATCCTCATCCTCGTCACGTTGATCGCCTTCGAAGCGATGGCAGTGGCCGCAGCACTCCCGACTGCGGCGCGCGAGGTGCACGGGCTGGGCGCTATTGGCTGGGCGTTCACGGCGTTTCTCGTTGCGAACGTCGTCGGCATGGTCGTGTCGGGCCAGGTCTGCGACCGGCGCGGGCCCAAGCGACCGATGATTGTCGGCCTGGCCGCGTTCATGACCGGTCTGGCCGTCTCCGGCACCGCGACCTCGATGGCGCAGCTTGTCGCCGGGCGCTTCGTGCAGGGCCTCGGTGCCGGCCTGCTGATCACCGCGATCTACGTCGTCCTCGGCGCGACCTATCCGGAGCACCTGCGGCCCAAGATCTTCGCAGCGATGTCGTCGGCGTGGGTCGTGCCGTCACTGCTCGGCCCGATCATCTCCGGCACGCTGGCGCAGCATGCGAGCTGGCGCTGGGTGTTTCTCGGCCTGCTTCCGTTCGTCGCGATCGGGGCGGTCCTGCTCGTGCCGGTGCTGCGCGGCTTCGCCGAGCGCGACGAGCCCTCGACGAGCCGCCTCGCCGACCCTCGGCGCATCCTGCACGCGTTCGCCGCAGCGGCCGGCGTGGCGGCGCTCGAGGCCGCCGGGCAGCACCCGTCGCCGGTGTCGATAGCGGCGGCGCTTCTCGGAGCGGCCGCGCTGGTGTGGGGGCTGCGCGCGCTGCTCCCGCAGGGCACGGTGCGCGTGCATCGTGGCGTCTCGGCGGCCGTGGCGATGCGCGGGCTGCTCGCGGGCTCGCTGTTCGGGGTCGAGTCGATGGTGCCGCTGACGCTCTCCGTGCAGCACGGTTTCGGCGCGGTCGCAGCCGGCCTGCCGCTGGTGGCGTCCGGGCTGATGTGGTCGATCGGCTCCTGGTGGCAGGGACGCGACCATGCCGACGACGGGCCCGATCGGCGTGTGCACCTGATCCGGTCCGGGTTCGGGCTGGTCGCGGTCGGCGCGGGGCTGACCGCCGTTGTGGCCCAGCCGAGCGCGCCGGGCTGGCTGATCTTCCCGGCCTGGGGACTCGCCGGGCTCGGGGCCGGCCTGACGATGTCCAGCCTCGGGGTGCTGCTGCTTCGCTACACGAACGACGCCGACCGGGGTGCCGACTCGGCCGCGTTGCAACTCGCGGATGCGGTGACGAGCGCGCTCACCACGGGCCTGGCCGGCGTCCTCGTTGCCGCGGCGGCGCGCGGTGCGTTCGGCTACACGGTGGCGTTCACGCTGCTGGATCTGGTGATGGTGGGCGTCGCGGCCACCGGCTTCGTCGTTGCCGGTCGGGCGCGTCCGCCGGTCCTCGCCGTCGCGCCGGCGGTCTGACGCCGCTCAGGTGATCTTGGCGGCGATCATCTCGCCGATCGGGATCGCCGATGTTGCCGCCGGCGAGGGGGCATTGCACACGTGCAACGTCCGGGGCGTCTCGGCGAACAGGAAGTCCTCGACGAGGGTGCCGTCGCGCAGCACCGCCTGGGCTCGGATGCCGGTGGGCTGCGGCAGCAGGTCGTCGACGGTCAGCTCGGGGCAGTACTTGTGGCACTCGCGCAGGTAGCTGCGCTTGAAGATCGAGTTGCGCAGTTCGCGCGCGCCGGTGCGGACGTTGTGGCGGGCAACCTGCCAGGTACCGGGGAAGCGCAGGTACTCGCCGACGTCGCGGCGCCGAAACGACCATTTGCCGTACCCCTCGCGGGACAGGCCGAGCACGGCACTGGGCCCGACGGTGACCCCGCCGTCGATCATCGGTGTCAGATGAACCCCGAGGAAGGGCAGATTCGGGTCCGGGATCGGATAGATCAGATGCGACACGATCCCGTTTCGCCCGGACGGCAGCCGGTAGTACTCGCCGCGGAACGGGATTATCTGAAAGTCGGTGCGCGCGCCGGCCATGCGCGCGAGCCGATCGGCCTGCAGGCCGCCGCACACGACGAGCCGGCGGGCGGTGATGCGCCGCTCGCCGGCCGAGATGGTCACCAGCTCCGCGGTCTCGGCGATGGCGCTGACCTCGATGCCGAGTTCGACGTTCGCGCCGCGCTCGCGCACGACGGCGCCCATCGCCCGCGAGATCGCGCCGTAGTCGGTGATCGCGGTCGACGCGACGCGCAATGCGCCCTCGCCCCGCACGTGCGGCTCGCGCCGGTGCAGTTCGGCGGCATCAATCCGCTCGACGTCGAGATTGTTGTGCCCTGCACGGTCGAACAACGCGTCCATCCGTGCCGCCTCGACGGCATTGGTCGCGACGAGCAGCTTCCCGATCGGGTCGACCGCGATGCCGTGCGCAGCTGCGAAGTCCTTGGTCGCCTGTGCTCCGCGTCGGCACAGGTCGGCTTTGAGACTGCCCGGTGCGTAGTAGATGCCCGAGTGGATGACGCCGCTGTTGTGGCCGGTCTGGTGCATACCCAGCTCGGATTCCTTCTCCAGCAGCACGAGACTTGCGTCCGGGCGTGATTCGAGGACCTGCATCGCGGTGGCGAGGCCGACTATGCCGCCGCCGATGACGCAGTAGTCATAGATCACGAAGCTGTTGGTATCACAGCGCATAGCGGGACGTGCGCCGGCAAGCCGTAAGCTGGGCCCGATGCCTTACCTAGATCACGCCGCCACCACGCCGATGCGGCCAGCAGCCATCGACGCCGTGTCAGCGGCAATGGCGCAGGTCGGCAACCCGTCGTCGCTGCACGGATCCGGCCGGCGCGCGCGCCGTAGCGTCGAGGAGTCGCGCGAACACCTCGCGGCGGTGCTGCGGGCGCGCCCCTCCGAGGTGATCTTCACCGGCGGCGGGACCGAATCCGACAACCTGGCTGTCAAGGGCATGTTCTGGGCACGCCGCGATGCTGATCCGCGGCGACGCCGAATACTCGCCAGTGCGGTCGAGCATCACGCGGTGCTCGACGCCGTCGGCTGGCTCGCGGCGCATGACGGCGCCGAGATCACCTGGCTCGAGGTCGACGACACCGGACTCGTAGGGGCCGAGACGCTGCGCGATGCGCTCGACGCCGACCCGGACTCCGCCGCGGTCGTCACCGTGATGTACGCCAACAACGAGGTAGGCACGATCGAGCCGATCCACGAGCTCGCCGAGATCGCGCACGAGTACGGCGTCCCGTTCCACACCGACGCAGTGCAGGCGGTCGGTGCGGTGCCGGTCGACTTCGCCGAGTCGGGCGTCGATGCCATGACGATCACCGCGCACAAGGTCGGCGGGCCGTACGGTGTCGGTGCGCTGCTGCTGCGGCGCGACGCCGCGGTGGTGCCGCTGCAGCACGGCGGCGGCCAGGAGCGTGACGTGCGCTCGGGCACGCTCGACGTACCCGGGGTAGTCGGGTTCGCCACCGCGGCGGCAGCCGCCGTTCGAGCTCAGCCCGACGAGTCGCTGCGCCTGCGCGCGCTGCGCTCGCAACTGATCGACGGCGTGCGTGCCGCGGTGCCCGACGTCATTGTCAACGGCCACCCGCACGAGCATCTGTCGGGTATCGCGCACCTGTCGTTCCCCGGCTGCGAGGGCGACTCGCTGCTGATGCTGCTCGACGCCCGCGGCATAGAGTGCTCGACGGGCTCAGCCTGCTCGGCCGGGGTCGCCCAGCCCTCCCACGTCCTGATCGCCCTGGGCGCTGACGCCGCACGCGCTCGCGGTTCGTTGCGTTTCTCGCTCGGTCACACGTCCAGCGCCGACGACGTCGACGCTGTTCTTGACGAGATCCGCCCCGTCGTCGAGCGCGCCCGTCGCGCCGGGATCAGTTCGGTGCTCGGATGAGGGTGCTCGCCGCGATGAGCGGTGGCGTCGACTCTGCGGTGGCGGCGGCCCGGGCCGTCGACGCCGGGCACGAGGTCACCGGGGTTCATCTGGCCCTGTCGCCCGCGCCGTCGAGCCTGCGGCAGGGCGCGCGGGGCTGCTGCACTCTCGAGGACGCCAACGATGCCCGCCGCGCCGCCGACGTGCTGGGAATCCCTTTCTACGTATGGGACCTCGCCGAGCGATTCCGGGCCGACGTCATCGACGACTTCGTTTCCGAGTACGCCGCCGGCCGCACGCCGAATCCGTGCTTGCGCTGCAACGAGAAGATCAAGTTCGCGGCGGTTCTCGACCGCGCTCTTGCCCTGGGCTTCGACGCCGTCGTGACCGGTCATCACGCGCGCGTCGCCGACGGCCGGCTGAGGCGCTCGGTCGACACGGCGAAGGACCAGTCCTATGTCCTGGCCGTCCTGACTGCGCGGCAGTTGGCCGGGGCGATGTTCCCGCTCGGCGACTCGACGAAGGCCCAGGTTCGGGCCGAGGCGGCGGCGCGCGGCCTGGCCGTCGCCGAGAAGCCCGACTCGCACGACATCTGCTTCATCGCCGACGGCGACACTCGCGGCTTCCTGTCCCGTCGTCTGGGCGAGCAGGCGGGTCCGATCGTCGACGCGACGAGCGGCGACGTGGTCGGCGAGCACGGTGGGTCGTTCGCCTTCACGGTCGGCCAGCGCCGCGGCCTTCGCCTGCAACGCCCGGCACCGGGGGGCGAGCCCCGCTACGTGCTCTCGATCCAGCCGAAGACGAACACCGTCGTCGTGGGCCCGGGTGAGCTGCTCGATGCCGACGAGGTCGCGGCTGATCGTCCACTGTGGACACTCGGCGAGCAGCCCGCGCCCTCGTTCGACTGTCTCGTGCAGTTGCGGGCGCACGGAATGGTCACGCCGGCGACCGTCGAGGTGGCGGGCGACTCGGTGATCGCTCGCCTGCACGGTTCGCAGCGCGGGATCGCCGCCGGTCAAGCCTTGGTGATGTACGAGGGCGACGTCGTGCTCGGGTCGGCGACGATCTCGACAGCGCGTAGCGCAGCAGTCACCTCGTGAACCACCCGTGGCCGTCGGGCGCCGCCACCGGCGTCGGCTCGTTGCCCGGTCTCGACATCGCCGAGGCGCTGCGGCTCGTGTTCGGCGAACTTCCCGACCTGCCACATCTGCCCGAACTGCCGGCGCGGGGTGCGGGCGCCGACATGATCGGTCGCGGCGCCACGTTCCTGGCTGACCTTGCGGTCGAGATCCAGCCTTCGGGCTGGCGACTGACGGCGCGTACCGGCCGGGATCTCCGGCGGGCGAAGGACTTCATCGAGCGCGACCTCGACACCCTCGAAGCGCAGGCAGTCGGATACGCGGGCGCGTTCAAGGTCCAACTGGTCGGCCCGTGGACCCTCGCTGCCAACATGGAGCTGCCGTCCGGGCATCGCATCGTCTCCGATCACGGTGCTGTGCGTGACCTCGCCGCGTCACTCGCCGAGGGCCTGTGGGCGCACATCCGCGACCTGGCGCGGCGGGTACCCGAGGCATCGCTCGTGGTGCAGCTCGACGAGCCGTCCGTGCCCGCCGTTCTGGCCGGCGCCGTGCCGACCCCCTCCGGATACGGCACCGTGCGCGCTGTCGAACCGAACGTGGTCGAGCAGACCCTGCGCGACGTCCTGGCCGTGATTCCCGAGGGCTCCCGGGTGGTGCACTGCTGCGCCCGCGGCGTGCCGATAGCCCTGCTGCGCGCAGCCGGCGCGGATGCCTTGTCCTTCGACGCATCATTCGTGACCGACGCCGACAACGACTCGCTCGGCGAGGCCGTCGAGGCGGGCACGTCGTTGTGGCTCGGTGTGGTGCCCGCGCTCGACACCTCGATCACGCTCGATACCGCGCGCGACCCGGTCTTGCGGCTGTGGCGCACGCTCGGGTTCGCGGTGCCGCGCCTGGCCGACAGCGTCGTCCTGACCCCCGCATGCGGGCTCGCGGGCGCGGACCCGCAATACGTGCGTCGATCGCTTTCGGTCCTGCGCGACGCGGGCCGGGCTATCCGCGAAATGTCCTGATCTGCCACTGATCCTGTTCAGCACAATGTCGGACCGTGCATGTCTTGTAACCGATTCGTACTCTGCGCTCCGGAAGCACCGGCTAGCGTCCCGGACGGAATCTTGCACCGTGCAGGGGGAGGGCTATGAGACGCGTCGGGCGGAGCGGGGTGACCGGGCATGCCCTGCGCCACCGTGTCGGGCAGGCCACCGCGTTGTTCGTGCTCTCGCTTCTCGGCGTTGCTGCCTGCGCCTTCGGCCCGCTGTACGAGCGCGCGGTGGAGACCGCGCAGTTGAAGCTGACGCTCAACAACACGCCGATCTTCAGTCGAGGACTCGTGGTGCGGTCGTCGCCCGCGGACGGAGGCACCGACCCGTTGCAATCGGCCGACTCCGCTATCGAGCGTTACTACGGCCCGCCGATCGTCTCCGACGAGCTCAACCTGAACTACTACCTGAGCGGCAAGGTGATCACGAGCACCATCGTGCACCGGGCCGACGAGTGCCAGCACCTGCACCTGGTCAGCGGACGCTGCCCGACCGGCCCCACCGACGTGCTGGCGAGCACCACGAGCGCCAAGTCGCTGTCGCTTCGGCTCGGCGCAACCGTTCCGGTCTTCGTGACGTTCGGCCAGGGTCAACCCGATCGGTCCAGCGGCACGGTGCGGATCGTCGGCCTGTACGCGCCGTACGACCCGCACGATGACTACTGGTTCGATCACAGCTACGGCTCGGCGACGGGGGCCCAGGAATCCCACGTCAGCCGCCAGGAAGGCGTCTACGCGGCCGATGCCTTCCTCGCCCCCGACGGCTTTCTGGTCAACATCGCGAAGAAGACGCGCGTCTCGATAGACAACCTGCCCGTCACGACCGAGCTTGACCTTCCGTTGCGAGTCGATCAGGTCGGACTCGACGACATGCCCAGGCTGCGTTCGGCGATCACGTCGCTGATCGCGGCGAACAGCGGCCCGGATTCGGGTGGCCTGGTGAGCACGAACCTCCTCGCTGCCTTCGACCAGGTCGACACGGGCCGGCACGAGGCCCGGTCGGTAATCCCCGCGTTCGCAGTCGAGTTGGGCCTGCTCGTCCTGGTGGTTATCGGCATCGTCGTGGTCGCTGCCGCCGATCAGCGCCGCAGCGAATTCGCGTTGGCCCGACTGCGCGGTCGAAGCGCGACCCGATCGGCGGCGTTGTTCCTGCGCGAGCTCGCGGCGCCGGTGTTGCTCGCTGCGATCCCGGGCCTGATCGTTGCATGGCTGATCTGCCGGCTGGCCTGCCGATGGTGGTTGTCCGGCGGCGCGCAGCCGGAGCTACGCAGCCTCGTGCTGCTGGCCGCCGGTTCCGTCGTCCTGGTCGAGTTGCTGCTCGTGGCCACGGTCGCGGGGTTGACGGCCCGCCGTCCGGTTCACGACCTGATGCGCCGCGTGCCCCTGCGGGTGGGCAGGCGTGGTATCGGCGCCGGCGAGGCGGCTCTCGCCGCTGCCGCGATCGCCGGAACGGTGGTCGTGCTGTCCGGCGATCGGCACAACGCCATCGCTGTTCTCACGCCCGGCCTGATTGCGCTGCTCGTAGGCATGGTGCTCAGCCATGTCCTTGCGCTGCTCTCGCGGACCGTCGGCCGACGCGCGCTGTGGCGTGGCCGGCTCGGGCTCGGCCTGGCCGGTCTGCAGGTCGCAAGACGCCCGGGCATGCGTCGGGTCGTCATACTGCTGTGCGTCGCCGCTGCGCTGGTCGTGTCGGCCGCCGACCAGTGGAGGGTGTCGGCGCGTAACCGATCGGTGCGGGCAGGCGCGGAATCGGGTGCGAGCGTCGCTCTGACCGTGCGTGCCGGCAACGTCAACGCGTTCGAGAAGGCCGTCGCCGCCGCCGACCCGAGTGGTCGCTACGCGACCCCCGTCGTCATCCAGCGGCCGAACAGCGGGCCGGTACTCGTAGCCGCGCAACCCACTGCGTTCGCGCGGGTCGCCGCCTGGGGATGGCCGAAGGACCGCCCTTCGGCAGCCCTGTTGTCGAAGCTGAATCCCGCGAGGCCGGAGCCGGTCTCGTTGCGCGGAACCTCGGCGCAGTTGCGACTGGCCTCCGAATCGCTCGTGCGCTACAAGGCGCAGGTCGGCACCGGGACGCCGGGAGCGGTGTTCCTGGTGCTCCACCTCCGCAATGCGGCCGGCGCGGAATCCGATGTGCGGGTGGGGCCGCTGCCTTCGGGAACCAACGGGTCGTTGACGCTTTCAGCGGCCGTCCCGTGTGCCGACGGGTGCCGGCTCACGCAGATCTCCTTGCAGCGACCGACGGCCGACATCGACGGCATTCAGCTCGACATGACCATCGCCGGGCTGTACGCAGGCCCGCCCGGCGCGCTGAGCAAGGTTGACCTGGGTAGCGACCGTGATTGGGGCGAGGCCACTCCCGAGACGGCGGGGGCGGCACGCACCGAACTCATCTCGATGTCGTCCGACCGCGACGGCCTGACACTGTCCGCTTACAACTCGGGAACTGCCGCGGTACTGCAGCATCTCAACGTTCCGATCGCCGTGCCGGCGATCACCGCCGGATCCCTACCCGACGTGCGCGACGATCGCGGATACCTGTTCGAGAACAACATCGACGGCGTCGCATCGGCGTTTCGTTCCGTGGGCCAGACCCCGTTGATCCCCGGAACCGGCGAAGCGGCCATGCTCGTCGACCTGGATCTTGCCGCCGCAGTGGCGAGTTCGTCTCTCGGCGACAGCACGGCAGCGGTATGGCTGCATGCAGACGACCCCGAGCGCGAACGCGCGCTGGTCGCCACGCTCGGGCAACACGGCATCGGCGTCCTGTCGCGAGACACCGCCGCCAAGCATCGCGCGGTGCTCGCCGCGACCGCTCCGGCCTGGGCGATGCAGTTGGCGCTCGTCACGGCATTGCTGGCCGTACTGATCGCCGGGCTCGTCATCCTCATATCGGCGATGATGTCGCGGCGGGCCAGGGCCGGCGACACATCTGCGCTGGCCCTCATCGGCGTCGATCGGAGCCGCCTGCGCCGTGCCACAGTTCTCGAGCACACCGTCGCGGTTGTGACCGGCGTGCTTGTCGGGAGTGCCGTCGGGGTCCTCGGTGCTCACCTGGCGCTGCCCGCGATCCCGATGTTCCTCGACGACGTTGCGACGCCTGCGATCTTGCGGACGACGGCGTGGGGCAGCGCTGTGCTGGCCGCAGCGCTCACGCTGGCGGTACTCCTTCTCGCGAGTCTCGCGACCGGTCTGGCCCTCGCGCGCCGGGTCGCGACGAACAAGCTTGGCGAGGCGGAACAATGATCGGCACCCGGGTATCGGCCCACGGCCTCGTGCATATTTATCGGATGGAAGGCAACGACGTCGTCGCATTGACCAGCGTCGACCTCGATGTCGCGGCCGGGCAGACGGTCGGCCTGCTCGGGCCGTCCGGCTCGGGAAAGTCGACGCTGCTCCGGTTGCTTGCCGGGCTGCAGCGGCCGAGCGCCGGCCGCCTGCGCGTCGGCGAGCACGACCTCACGACGATCAGTAACCGCGACCTGAACCGGATGCGGGCGGTCGAGGTGGGCATCGTGCTGCAGGGTGCCGTCAACAACCTGCTGCCCTACCTCTCACCCGAGGGCAACGTCGCTTTCGCGCAGCAGGCCGCCCGACGCTTTCGCCGGCCCGCGTTGGTGCCGCCGCGCGAGGTACTCGACCTGGTCGGCATGGCCGATGCGGCCAAACGCCCGCTCGGCACCCTGACCCCGGGACAGCTGCAACGCCTGTCCGTCGCGGTCGGCATCGCCGCGCTGCCCGGGCTTCTGCTCGCCGACGAACCGACCAGCCAACTCGATCACGGCTACCGTGACGAGGTGCTCGACGCGATCGATCGTGTCAACGCCGAGTTGAACACCACCGTCATCACGGTCACGCACGATCCGGAGGTAGCGGCACGGTACCCGCGCACGATCACCATTCGCGATGGGCGGATCGGTGCCGAGGGGCGCGACGGTGAGGAGTTCGCCGTTGTGGGGCGCGACGGATCGATCCAACTGCCACCCCATGTCCGCGAGACCGTTCCCGCCGGAGCCCTGCTGCGCGTGCGGATCGGCGACGACGCGGTGATCATGCTCGAACCGATCGGTGATGAGGAAGTCACATGACACGACACGCACAGCCCGAGGCCGACGCATCCACCGTCGCCGAGGGTGTCCTGCGGGCCGAGGGCGTCACCGTCCGCTACGGCGACGTCGTGGCGGTACGCGACGTCACGTTCGAGGCACGGCCCGGTGAGCTGATCGCGATTACCGGACCGTCCGGTGCCGGTAAGACCTCTTTGCTGCACGCGCTGGCCGGCGTGTTGGCTGCGTCCGCGGGCACCGTCTACTGCGGCGGCACCCGTCTCGACCGGCGCGAGAGCGCCGTCGCGCGCGACATTGTGCTTATCCCGCAAGGCAATGCGCTGGCTGCGGTGCTGACCGCACTGGAGAACGTCGCGATTCCGCTGCTCGCTCGCGCGGATCTCGTCGATGGGGCCAGGGATGCGGCGATGGCCGCGCTTGCCTCGGTGGGGGTGGACGATGCGGCCGACCAGCTTGTCGACGAGCTGTCCGGTGGGCAGCAGCAGCGTGTTGCGGTTGCGCGAGGCATGGCTCAACGGGGTGTCGTCCTGCTTGCCGACGAACCCACCAGCGAGCTCGACTCGGGCAACCGGGGAAAGGTCATGAACCTGTTGCGCGCCGAGGCCCAGCGCGGCGTGACGGTACTGATGGCAACGCACGACCCGGAAACCGCGGACCTCTGCGACGCCGAGCTTCGTCTTGACGAGGGCGTGCCCGGGTGGGCGCGCGACGATCGCTAGGGCCTCTCCCGCCATCCGGAGTATGCGGGAGTGTCGGTGCGTGTCGGTAACGTCAGCTCTCATGACGGAGTCGACGCCTGCGCCGCACCCGGCCGGCCCTCCTGTGCAAGCGCGCGAGGAGCATTCGCGTATCTCGCAGGAGCTGGACGAGCACAGCTACCGCTACTACATCCTCGACGCCCCGACGGCGAGCGATGCCGAGTACGACGCGCTGATGAAGCGCCTGCAGGCGCTGGAGGGGGAGTACCCGGAGCTTCGCACGCCGTCGTCGCCGACTCAGCGGGTCGCGGGAACCTATTCGACGCTGTTCACGCCGGTCGATCATCTGGAGCGGATGCTCAGTCTCGACAACGCGTTCTCCGCTGAGGAGCTCACCGCGTGGGCGCATCGGGTCGAGCGTGACGCCGGCGTTGTTCCGGCCTACCTGTGCGAGCTGAAGGTCGACGGGCTGGCGGTCAACCTGGTGTACGAGGGCGGGCGGCTGGTGCGCGGGGCGACTCGCGGCGACGGGCGTACCGGTGAGGACGTCACCCCGAATATCCGCACCATCGACGGCGTGCCGTCGCGGCTCAAGGGCGACGGCGTGCCGCGGGTGCTGGAGGTGCGCGGCGAGGTGTTCTTCCCGGTGGCCGACTTCGAGGGGCTCAACGAGTCACTCGTGGCGGCCGGCAAGGCGCCGTTCGCCAATCCGCGCAATGCCGCGGCGGGCTCGCTTCGGCAGAAGGATCCGCGGGTGAGCGCGTCGCGGCCGCTGCGCATGGTGGTGCACGGGGTGGGCCGCGTTGACGGCGGGCCGAAGGTCACCGCGCAGTCGCAGTGGTACGAGGCGCTGCGGGGGTGGGGGCTGCCCACGTCGGCGCGCGCCAAGGTCGTGCCGGATCTGGGCGAGGTGCAGGCATTCATTGACAACTACGGCGAGCACCGCCACTCCGTCGAGCACGAGATCGACGGCGTCGTGGTCAAGGTCGACGACGTCGCGCTGCAGCGGCGGCTGGGCTCCACCAGTCGCGCGCCGCGCTGGGCCATCGCGTTCAAGTACCCGCCGGAGGAGGTCAACACCAAGCTGCTCGACATCCGCGTCAATGTCGGGCGTACCGGACGGGTCACCCCGTTCGGCGTCATGGAGCCGATTCGGGTGTCCGGCTCGACGGTCGAGATGGCCACCCTGCACAACCAGAGCGAGGTCGAGCGCAAGGGCGTGCTGATCGGCGACACCGTCGTGCTGCGCAAGGCGGGCGATGTCATCCCCGAGATCGTTGGGCCGGTCGTGGCGCTGCGCGACGGCACCGAGCGGGCGTTCGTGATGCCCACCGAATGCCCCGAATGCGGCACGACGCTGGGCCCGGAGAAGGAGGGCGATGCCGACATCCGCTGCCCGAACACCCGCTCCTGCCCGGCGCAGTTGCGCGAACGGATATTCCACGTCGCCGGCCGCGGCGCGTTCGACATCGAGGTGCTCGGCTACGAGGCGGCGATCGCGCTGCTCGACGCGGGGGTCGTGCAGGACGAAGGCGACATCTTCTCCCTCGACGCCGCCACGCTGCGCACCGTCGAGCTGTTCACCCGAGCGGCCAAGAAGGCCGACCCGCCCGAGGACGTGCACGAGGGGCGCGTCCTGTCGGCCAACGGCCAGCGGCTGCTCGACAATCTCGACACGGCCAAGCACCGTCCACTGTGGAGGGCGCTGGTCGGCCTGTCGATCCGGCACGTCGGGCCCACCGCGGCGCAGGCGCTGGCGCGCGAGTTCCGCTCGATCGAACGCATCGCCGCGGCGTCGGCCGAGGAACTGGCCGCTGCCGACGGCGTCGGGCCGACGATCGCAGACGCGGTGCGCGAGTGGTTCACCGTCGAGTGGCACCGCGCCATCGTCGAGAAATGGCGGGCCGCGGGCGTATCCCTCGCCGACGAGAGCGCAGACGACGGCCCGCGCCCGCTCGAAGGCCTGAGCATCGTCGTGACCGGATCACTCGTCGCGTTCTCCCGCGACTCGGCCACCGAGGCCATCACCGCGCAGGGCGGCAAGGCGTCGAGTTCGGTGTCGAAGAAGACCGCGTTCGTCGTCGCGGGGGACTCTCCGGGCAGCAAGTTCGACAAAGCGGCCCAACTCGGAGTGCCGATTCTCGACGAGGCCGGCTTCCAGATCCTGCTCGACAAGGGCCCCGACGCCGCGCGCGGTGCGGCTCGGCCGGCCGAGTAGTCACGCGGGCGGCGCCAGGTAGTAGTGCACGATCGGCCGTTGCCCGTCGGGCAGCGTCCATCCGGCCGGTTCACTGCCCAGCTGTTGCCAGCCGAGGCGCTCGTAGAGCCGTATCGCAGTCCGGCCGCTCTCGACGACGTCGAGCATCGGCGCCAGCCCGCGCGAGCTCGCTTCCTCGCGTGCCGTGGCCAGCAGCGCGCTCGCCACGCCCCGGCCTCGCGCCGCGGGGGTGACGAACAGCCTTGCGACCATCGCGAGATGCTGTGGCGCGACGCCGATCGCAGCGACCGGTGCAGGCAGCGAGCCGGGGCCGCGAGTCGCCGTCACGAGTGCCAGGTGCCCGACGACGTCTTGACGCTCGCACGCGACATAGGCGCTCAAGGTGTTGTCGACGTCGAGCCATCCGGCGGGATCGGCAGGCCATCGCGCGGGGTAGCCGTCAGCGTCGTGAACCTCGGCAAGCGCCGCTACACAGGCCGGCAGATCAGCCGGGCATCGCGGTCGAATGACTGCCACAGGCTGCAATATTTCCAGACGGTGAATGGCGCGCCGCTGTCGGTCACGTGCGCACGCCTGCGAAGATGCTCCAGCCGGTTGTGCCGAGATGTCATATCGAGTTGAGGTAGTGCGTACGTCCACCATCGCCCGGGGGCGCTCGATGAGTTGGCTCGCGGGTCTTGAGGGACTGCGAGCCATTGCAGTGACGGCTGTCGTCGTCTTCCACTTCGCGCCCACCGCATTGCCCGGCGGATTCCTGGGCGTTGACCTGTTCTTCGTCATCAGCGGCTACCTGATCACCCGGTTGCTGCTGGCCGAGGTCGACCGCACCGGCCAGATCTCGGTGCGTGATTTCTACCGCCGTCGTGTGCGCAGGCTGCTTCCCGCCGTGGTCGTGCTGATCATCGTCACGGCTACGACCAGTGCACTCGTCTGGCGCGACGAGCTCGCCACGATGCGCGGCGGGCTGCTCGCCAGCACGTTCTACGTCACGAACTGGTGGCTCATCGGCGACCACCAGTCCTACTTCGTGGCGTCCGGGCGTCCGCCCATGCTGCAGCACCTGTGGTCCCTCGCGATCGAGGAGCAGTTCTACCTTTTGTGGCCGCTCGTGCTCGTGCTGCTCACCGGGGCGGTGTTGACCGGCCTGACTCGTCGCAAGCGCGACAGCGGCGATCGGGTCGTTCTCGCGTCGGGGAGGCTCTACCGGGTCGCGTTCGCCTCGCTGGTGCTCGCCCTCGCCTCGACGATCGCGATGGCCGTCATCGCGATCCGCTCCGATGTTCCCTACGGCGCGGACTCCGGTCGCGTCTACTTCGGCACGGACACACACATGATGGGCCTGCTACTGGGAGCGTGCGCGGGCGCGCTGGCCCAGCGCGGCGCGCTGCCGGTGGCCCGGCGCCGGTTCCTGCTGCGGGGGGCGTTCCTGTCCGATCTGGTGGCGATCGCTGCCCTGGCCGTATTGGTCCGCATCGTCACCGGGGTCGACGAGTTCGCGCCCGGCCTCTACCGCGGCGGCTTCCTCGGCGTCAGCGCGCTGTGCGTCGTCGTCGTGGCCGCCGCGCCGCGACGAGGCAGCCTCGTCGGGCGGGCGCTGGAGGTGGCGCCATTGCGCTGGCTCGGCGCCCGGTCGTACTCGATCTACCTCTGGCACTGGCCGGTGGCGGTCGTGACCCGTCCGGACGTCGACCTGCGCCTGTCGGGTTTCGCGCTGTTCGCGCTGCGGGCCGCCATCACGCTCGCGCTGGCCGAGGCCAGCTACCGGTTCATCGAGCGTCCGATCCGCGCCGGAGGGCTGGGCGCGCTGCCCCGAGCATTTGGCTGGGAACGTCTTTCGGTGAAGGCTCGAACCCGTGCTGCGCCGGCCCTCGTCGCCGGGGTGTTCGTCGTGGCCGGATCGCTGATCTCCGTGCTCGCGTTTCAAGGCCCGCACCCGGCGCTGGCCTCGGCCGTCGTGCCGTCCCTGCCGACAGGGCCGCACACGGCCCAGACCTCCCAGACGGCACAGACGGCGCAGACGGCGCAGACGCCCAGCCACGGCCCGCCGCACGGGCATGCCCGCCCGGCCGTCAGGGCCCTTACGCCCACGGCCCGTGCCGACACGACGCCACGACCACGCCCGTCCAACCCACCCGCGATCCACGTCAGCGCGTTCGGCGACTCGGTGATGCTCGGCGCCGAGAACGACATCTGGGCGAGCCTTCCCGGAGCCGTCGTCTCAGCCACGGAGGGACGTCAGGCCCGCGACCTGTTCAACGACGTCGACAGCGAACGGGCGGCCGGCAAGCTGAGCCCGGTCGTGGTCATCCAGACCGGCAACAACGGGATCATCTCGCCGGACGACCTGTCGAGCACGTTGCGCGAGCTTTCCGACCGCGCTCGCGTGGTAATCCTCACCGACCGCGTTCCTCGCGACTGGCAGGACCCGAACAACAACCTGCTCCGGCACGTGGTCGGCAAGTTCGGCAATGTCGTCCTGGTCGACTGGTACGGCCTGTCCGGCGGCCAGGAGGGATGGTTCTACGAGGACGGCCTGCACCTGCGCCCGGCGGGCGCAGCCGCGTACGCGGCGGCCATCACCGCCGCGGTGCGCCGCTGACCGCGTCGATCAGGCGGTGGTGGCCGCGGAGGTCACGCTGGCTGCGATCGCGGCGAGGTGGGTCAGCCGTACGAGTTCGGCGGGCAGCCACCGCAACGCCGGGCGGCCGACGAGCAGCGCCGCCGCGCCCAGCGGCGCCACGGCGAGTTCGGTTCCGACTCCGGCCCAGTCGCGCGGAGCCCACGGCTGTGCTGCATCGAGCAGCCGGGCCGGGCGAGGCGGCCACCACGGCACGGCCAGCGAGCGCAGTTCCGGTGCCGCGGCGCTGGTGACGACGACGTCGGCCGACTCGCCCCGCGGCTCGTCGAGCACGATCGACCAGCCGGCCCGAAAGATGCGGGTCACGCCGTCGGCGAGAACCTGCAGGGAGCTCTCGGGTTGTGTCGCGAGCCGGTCGAGCATCTCCAGTTCCCGATGCGGATCCATCGTGCCCGCGTAGGGCCGGATCGATTCGACCCGAACGCCACGCACCGAGTTCGCGGCGGTGATCAGCGAGTCGGCGAGCTTGTCGACGGGAAGTTCGAGCACGAGGTCGTCGACGGCGTAGCCCTGGGAGCGTTCGATGACGTCGACCGAGAGGATGTCGGCACCCGCGGCGCCCAGGGCCGACGCGACCGCGCCCAGGGCCCCTGGCCGGTCCGGCAGCACGAGGCGCAGCAGGTGAGACACGTTTCCACCCTCTCGCAGTTGAATGTCGACAACGTTAAGCGACGGATTCGAAACCGTCCGATCTCGGCCGGGCTGAATCCGCGCGACCTCGCCGGCTGCGGCCTCGTAGACTCCGGCATCGTGCCTGCCGAATCCTCGACGAACATCAGCCGAGCCGAAGTGGCTCACCTGGCCCGTTTGGCCCGCCTTGCGGTCACTGACGACGAACTCGACGTCTTCGCCGGCCAGTTGGACGTGATCCTCGGCGCGGTGGCCCGGGTGAGCGAGGTGGCGGCGGCCGACATCCCGCCGACCTCACACGCGGTGCCGATGACCAACGTGCTGCGCCCGGATCAGGTCAGGCCGTCCCTGCCCCGTGCCGACGTGCTGGCCGGTGCGCCGGACGTCGAGGACGACAAGTTCCGTGTGCCGCAGATCCTTACCGACGAGGCGTGACATGTCCGAGTTGATCAAGCAGTCCGCCGCCGAACTCGCCGCGACCATCGCCTCGGGCGAGGCATCGGCCGTGGAGGTGACCCAGGCGCACCTCGACCGCATCAGCGCCGTCGACGACAGCGTGCACGCATTTCTCCACATCGACGCCGATGGCGCGCTTGCGGCGGCGAGCGCCGTCGACGCCCGGCGCGCGGCGGGCGAGGCGCTGTCGCCGCTCGCCGGTGTGCCGCTTGCCATGAAGGACGTGGTGGTGACCAAGGGCGTGCCGACCACATCGGGTTCGAAGATTCTCCAGGGCTGGATACCGCCCTATGACGCCACGATCAGCAGTCGGATAAAGGCCGCCGGCATCGTCGTGCTCGGCAAGACCAACATGGACGAGTTCGCAATGGGGTCCTCGACCGAGAACTCCGCCTACGGACCTTCGCACAACCCGTGGGACCTCGCGAGAATCCCCGGCGGCTCCTCGGGCGGTTCGAGCGCCGCGGTGGCCGCCTACGAGGCGCCACTTGCGATCGGCACCGACACCGGCGGATCGATTCGCCAGCCCGCCGCTGTCACCGGCATTGTCGGGCACAAGCCCACCTACGGCGGCGTTTCGCGCTACGGGCTCATCGCGTTCTCGTCCTCGCTCGACCAGGCCGGCCCGCTCGGGCGCACGGTGCTCGACGCAGCGCTGCTGCACGAGGTGATCGCCGGGCACGACGTATGCGACTCGACGTCGATCGCCCAACCCGTCCCGCCGGTGGTCGCAGCCGCCCGCGAGGGCGCCCGTGCCGACCTCGCCGGCGTGCGCGTCGGCATCGTGCGCGAACTCGGTGGCGAGGGCTACCAGTCCGGTGTGCTGAGCGCGTTCGACGATGCCGTCGAGACGCTGCGCGGCCTCGGCGCCACTGTCGTCGAGGTGAGTTGCCCGCACTTCCAGTACGCGCTGCCGGCCTACTACCTGATCGCGCCCAGCGAGTGTTCGTCCAACCTGGCTCGATACGACTCGGTGCGCTACGGGTTGCGGGTCGGTGACAACGGTGCGAACGCCCTGGAGGACGTCATGTCGCTGACCCGCGAGGCCGGATTCGGCGCCGAGGTGAAGCGGCGCATCATGATCGGCACGTACGCGCTGTCATCTGGCTACTACGACGCCTACTACGGGCAGGCGCAGAAGGTCCGCACGCTGATCTCGAGTGACTTCAATGCGGCGTTCGAGCAGGCGGACGTCCTCGTGTCGCCGTCATCGCCGTTCGTCGCGTTCGGCATCGGTGAGCGCATCGGCGATCCGATGGCGATGTACGTCAACGACCTGTGCACATTGCCCGCGTCCCTGTCCGGCACGCCGGCCATCTCGGTGCCGTGCGGCCTGTCCGAGCAATTGCCGGTCGGCCTGCAGATCATGGCGCCCGCGCTCGCCGACGATCGCTGTTACCGGGTGGGTGCGGCGTTCGAGGCGGCCTACGTCGCGGCGAACGGACCGTTGCTCGCCCACGCGAACGGAGTGCCCGCATGATCGTCGCCCCTGCGTTGATCAATACCGCGATCATGAACGTCGGCTGGGAGTTCTGCGCATGAGCCTCACCTACGACGACCTCGTGACCCGCTACGAGCCGGTGATCGGCCTGGAGACCCACGTCGAACTCGACACCGCCTCGAAGATGTTCTGCGGCTGCTCGACCGAGTTCGGCGCCCCGCCGAACACCCATACCTGCCCGGTGTGCCTGGGCCTTCCCGGAGCGCTGCCGGTGGCCAATGCGGCCGCCATCGAGTCGACCATCAAGATCGGCCTGGCGCTGCACTGCTCGATCGCGGCGTGGTGCCGGTTCGCGCGCAAGAACTACTTCTACCCCGACATGCCGAAGAACTTCCAGATCTCGCAGTACGACGAGCCGCTGTGTGTCGACGGCTATCTGGACGTTGAGGTCGACGGGCGCAGCGTGCGCATCGGCATCGAGCGCGTCCATCTCGAGGAAGACACCGGCAAGAACACCCACATAGGGACGTCCGGGCGTATTCACGGCGCCGAGTACTCGCTGGTCGACTTCAACCGCGCAGGTATCCCGCTCGTCGAGATCGTGACCAAGCCGGTGCCGGGAACCGGCGCGCTGGCCCCAGAGGTGGCGCGCGTGTACGTCACCGAACTGCGCGACCTGCTGCGCACGCTCGGCGTCAGCGACGTCCGGATGGAGCAGGGGTCGCTGCGGTGCGACGTCAACACCTCACTCAACCGCCCGGGCGAGGATTGGGGCACCCGCACAGAGACGAAGAACGTGAACTCGCTGCGCAGCGTCGAGCGGGCGGTTCGGTCGGAGATGGTCCGCCAGGCCGGCGTGCTCGACGCCGGCGAGAAGGTGCTGCAGGAGACCCGCCACTTCTCCGAGACGACCGGCGACACCCGGCCCGGCCGCAGCAAGGAGGAGGCCACCGACTACCGGTACTTCCCCGAGCCTGACCTCGTGCCGCTCGCGCCGGACGCGCAATGGGTCGAGCAGATCAGGGCATCGTTGCCCGAGTTGCCGGCGGCGCGGCGGGCCCGCCTCAGCGAGCAGCTCGGCGTCTCGGCCGACGACATGCGCCAGATGGCCAACGCGGGTGTGGTCGATCTGGTCGGCGCCACCGTCGATGCCGGTGCCCCGGTCGGCGAGGCACGTAACTGGTGGCTCGGCTACCTCGCCCAGCGCGCCAACGAGCGCGACACCGAGGCGGGCGAGCTCGGCATTACACCCGCCCAGGTCGCCCGGGTCATTGCCCTGGTCGCAGAGGGCAAGCTCTCCTCGGCACTTGCCCGGCAGGTCGTCGACGGCGTGCTCGAGACGGGGTCGGACGTCGACGCCATCGTTGCCGAGCGCGGGCTGCAGGTCGTCTCCGACACCGATGCGCTAGGAGCGGCGGCCGACGACGCGATCGCGGCCAACCCGGACGTCGCCGAGAAGGTCCGCGGCGGCAAGGTGGCAGCGGTCGGCCCGCTGGTCGGCGCGGTGATGAAGGCGACGCGCGGTCAGGCAGATGCCGCCACGGTCAAGACCCTGCTGCTGGAGCGGCTCGGCGTGAGCTGATCGGAACGGCCGGTGTCCGGATTCGGCACGCTTGCGGGTGCCGCCGTGCTCAGCGCGCTGCTCGGCGGCTCGGCACCGCAGTTGTTGTTCCACATCACCGATCCCCGCATCACCGAGGCCAGCGGCATCGCCTTGGGCATTGCGTCTCCCGGTGTCGTCTACGTCCAGAACGACAGCGGCGATTCGGCCCGCTTCTTCGCCCTCGACGCCCGCTCCGGCAAGACCCTCGCGACCTATGACGTTCCCGGCGCGGCCAACGTCGACTGGGAAGACCTCGCTGTGGCCCGGGACCGCAGCGGCGTGCCCTCGATCTGGCTCGCCGACATCGGCGACAACGACGGCGCCAGAGCCGAGATCCGGGTGTACCGCGTTGACGAGCCTCGGGTGGCGGCGGGCACCGAGGCGTCAACCGGCGCACCGGAGATCTGGCGGCTGCGCTACCCCGGCGGCCCGGTCGATGCCGAATCGCTCGCGGTTGCGCCGGGCGGGGCCGCTTACATCGTCACCAAATCGATCTTCGGGGCGAGCGAGGTGTACGCGCTGCCCGCCCACTCCGACCCGGATCGGGTTCAGGCGCTGCGTGCGGTCGGCAAGGTCGACTTTCACCTGACCGGGACGCCCGGCGGGCCCAACGTCGTCGGCCAGTTGACGGCGACCGGAGCGGCGCTGTCGGCCGACGGGTCGTTGCTGGCGATTCGCACATACACCGACGCCTACCTCTGGCGGGTGCGCGGTGGCGACGTGGCCCGGGCGCTGCGCGGGCCACCGGTGCGTGTGGCCCTGCCGCAGCAGCCGCAGGGCGAGGGAATCGCCGTCGACTCCACACGGCTGATCATCGATTCCGAACACGCCGGCTCCGCGGTATTCGCGATTGCGCTACCCCGCCTGCCTGCAGCAGTGCCGAGCCGTTCGCGAAATGTGTCGCCGCCGCCGACGGCCGGGGCGGGCACGGGGCGTTCCCGGTCGAGTGGCAGAGGGTGGGCCATCGGCGTAGGAGCCGCAGCGGTGGCGATCGTTCTTGCCGTGGGCCTCGGCCGTCGATCCCGTCGGCGCCGGTCCTGACCGTTGTCGGACCCGACCAGCAGGCTGTCGGTCATGGCGAGCTGGTTTGAGGTCACGCGCGACGCGCCCGAGTTCGCGAAGCGGGTCCGCGCGGCGTTCGACGTGCGCAAGCACAAGACGATGGCGACGCTGCGAGCGGACGGTTCGCCGCGCATCAGCGGCGTCGAGCTCAGCTTCGAGCCCGACGAGATCCGGTTCGGCTCGATGCCTGAGGCGCTGAAGGGTCGAGACCTGCGCCGCGATCCGCGTCTGGCGGTGCACAGCCCGACTGTCGATCCGCCCGAGGACGATCCGAGCGCCTGGAGCGGCGAGGCCAAGATCGCCGGGCAGGCGATCGCCGAAGGCGCGCGCGCCGATCCGCCGCCGGGCGACCAGTTCCGCATCGACATCAGCGAAGTCGTGCTGACCTACGTGGGAACGCCGGCCGATCACCTCGTCATCGAGTCGTGGCATCCCGGCCGCGGCTGGCAGCGGCGCGTGCGCGCGTAGTCCGCAGACTCCGCGCAGTCCGCACCGTCCGCTCAGAGCTCGGCGAAGAACGCCGCGATGTCGCGGGCCATGCGTTCGGGCTCTTCGACCGGAGCGAAATGGCCACCATGCGGCATCGGTGTCCACCGGCGAACGTTGTAGAGGCGCTCGGCCCACTCGCGCGGTGGGGTTCCCTCACTGACGAAGTGGTTGGCGAACACCGCAAAGGCGGTTGGCACGCCGACGAAGTCCTGCGGGCCGACCGGTGTTCCCGACCATCGGTTGTCGAAGTAGTCGCGAAACGACGACGTGATCGTCTGCGTGACCCAGTAGATGGTGGCGGTGGTCAGCAGGAAGTCACGCGAGAGGTGCGCGTCAAGGTCGCCGTGGCTGTCGGTCCACGAGCGCCACTTCTCCAGGATCCATGCGGCCAGTCCAGCTGGTGAGTCGTTCACGCCGTATCCGACGGTCTGTGGCTTGGTGGACTGGATCGAGCTGTACCCGCGTTCGACCTGGTCCCAGTGCCGGGTCTGCGCGTCATACACCTGCTCCGCTTCGGACAGTGGACGCGAGCCGGAGCCGGTGTACGGGGGAATCTCCAGCGTGTGCAGGTGGACCCCGAGCATCGGCGCGGGATCGTCGAGTGCCATGTAGGTCGCCACGCCGGCACCGAAGTCGCCGCCCTGCGCGCCGTAGCGGCTGTATCCGAGTCCGCGCATGAGGCGATGCCAGAGGCTTGCGGTGTAGCGCGTCGTCACGCCGGTACGTGCCGGTCGTTCGGAGAAGCCGTAACCGGGCAGCGAGGGGATGACGACGTCGAACGCCGGGCCGTCGATTCCGTGCGCCGCCGGATCGGTGAGCAGCGGCACGAGTCGGAGGATTTCGGCGAACGTGCTCGGCCAGCCATGGCTAAGGATCAGCGGTAGGCCCGGACCCTGGCGAGATCGCTCGTGCACGAAATGGATGCGCACGCCGTCGAGTTCGACCCGGAAGTGCTTGACGGTGTTCAGCGCGCGCTCTTGCTCGCGCCAGTCGAACCCGTCTGCCCAGTAGGTCAGCGTCTGGCGAAGGTAGTCCAGATCGGTGCCCTGACTCCAGGCAGTACCCGGCGCCGGGTCGGGCCAGCGCGTGCTGCGGATTCGTGCGCGCAGATCAACCAGTGCGGCGTCGTCGACGTCGATGACGAACGGCTCGGGGCGCAGCGCAGAGCCTGGCCCGCTCATCCCTCGGGCGGTCGGTCCTGGGCAGATCCAGGGCCGGGCGGTGGCCATTCCGTGGTGCCGCCGCTTGGTGGTGGCCAGCCGTCGCCGGCCGGGGGCCAGCCGCCACCGGCGGGTTGGCTGCCGCCGGCCGGTGGCCAACCCGTTCCGCCTGCGCCGGGCTGCCCGACTGGGCCGCCGCCGGGCGGTGGCCAACCGGCCGCGGATGCCGGCGCCGCCGCGCCATAACCACCGAAGTTGCCGTAATTGCCGAAGCCGCCGACACCGCTCGAGCGCACCTCACGCCGGTGGCGACTGCGCCTCACCAGCCCGACGATCATGGTGATCAGGCCGGCGATCAGCAGCAGAACGCCGATGATGGCGAGTATGCCGCCGATTACCACGCCCTTGGCGATGGACGGACCGAAGGCAACCACGGCGTCCGGCGCGACCAGCCCGTTGGACTGCTGCAGCTCGACCTTCCAGGCGCCTGGCGTGTCGATGTGGAACTGCCACATGGCCACGCCCTTGTGGCCGTGGTAGTCGTAGTGCAAGAACTTGATCTTGTTGTCGGAGCGGTTGCCGTACAGCGTCTCGAGCTGCACCTGCTCGTTGGTCTCCTGATTGGTGAGCGTGCCACCCACCTCGGGAATCCGCTGGTTCGTGCTGTCGGTGACTGAACTCGACTCGTAGTACGCGACGAACCCGCCGGCGTGCGAGAACGTGACCGTGCCCGTGCCGTCCTTGACCGCGACCCGCTGGAAGCCGTTGACCTTGCTGTAGGACTTGGTTCCGGCCAGCACGCCGCCGAGGATCGTGAGCACCAGACCGAGAATCATCAACGCGCCGCCGACCTGGATGGCGCGGCGCCCGCGAAAGCGCGTGGGGTAGGCCGGCTGGGCAGGTGGTGCGCCACCGTAGCCGCTCGCAGGGTAGTTACCGGGATGGCCGGGGTACTGCGGCTGGTCAGGTGGGATGGTCACGCGGCCGAGTTTGCCTCACATCTCGCCCCGGCGACAGAGAGGCGTGTCGATCACACCGGCGGGCTGCCGCCGCCCCCGGCCGACGGGATGATGCGCAGTACCCGCTCGTCATCGGCGGTGGGCTTGCCGTGGCCGTCCTTATTGGTCGTGGTCAACCACAATGCGCCGTCCGGTGCGGCCACGACTGTCAGCAATCGCCCGTATCGGCCGTCGAGTGCGAGGCTGAACTTTCCGACCGGAGTACGCGGACTGACCGCCGCCGACAGCAGCGACCTGCCGTCGCTGGTCGCGACATAGAGCCGCCCGCCCAGCACCGCGCAATCGCCGGCTCCGGTCCGGCCCGACGGCAGCGTGCCTGCAGGCCGCTGCGACGACTTCGCCGGTCTGGGCCAGCCGTAGTCGGCGCCGGCCTGCAGGACGTTGATATCGGCCGGGGCCTCGGTCGCGTAAACGATGTTGAGCGGCGCGTTCTCGCAAATGCCGTTGACCGTGCGATGACCCCGCGTGTAGATCGCCGAGCCCCGACTCGGGTTGCCGGGCGCGGGCTGACCAATGGCGTTCAGCCGCAGCACCTTGCCGGCGAGGCTTCTCGCGTCGGCTGCGAGCCCGGGCCGGCCCGCGTCACCCGTGCCGACATAGAGCAGGCCTTGCGGGTCGAACATCAGCCGGCCGGTGTTGTCGACGCTGCCGCGCGGTATGCCGGTGAGCACCGGCGTCGCCGGACCGGTGAGGGTGAAATCGACAACGCGATTGTCAGTCGGGGTGGTGACGTATGCGTAGATCAGGCCGTCCTCGCTGTACGTGGGCGAGAGCGCGAGATCGAGTAGCCCGCCGTCGCCGCCAGTGGCCAGGCCAGTCAACGTACGCACGGTCACGACGGGCTTGCCTGCCTGCGGCTGCACCCGCACGATCCGGCCGGTCGTTCGCTCGCCGACCAGGGCGGTGCCGTCGGGCAGCAGCGCGATACCTGTCGGCGTGGTGAGGTTGGTGGCGACCACGTTCGGGTCGGGTCCGTTGGTGCGACTGCCCGACTGGCTCGGCGTGCCCGGGCCCGGGGTCGCGCCGGGGGATCCGGGTTGCTGACCCGGCTGGTTCGGCAGCGACACGCGTGGGCCGGCCTCCAGCGTGACGGACGGCTGGGGCACCCAGGTGGGTGAGGTTGCGTCCGCCCCGGCGGCGCAGCCGGCGAGAAGACCCGCTGCGGCCAGTGGCACGGCGATTCGCCACGGGATCGGACGCATAGAGGCAGTCTGCCTGCTGACCCTGTGCGCCCGCACATCTGCCCGTCGCTAGCCTCAGTCGGGTGACCGTTATCTGCCTGCCGGACGACACGGCAGTCGAGCTCGTCGGGCCGCTGCCGGGCGGCCTGCAGGTCGTCACCTGGAACGGCCGGGGGCACGCCCCGGCAGACGTCGAGTTCTGGGTGCCGACCTACATGTTCGCCGACGCGGACCGGCGCGAAGCCGCCTTCAGGGAACTCACGCACCTTCGCGTCGTCCAACTCCTCTCCGCCGGCGCCGATGTGTGGACCGGGCACATCCCGCCCGACGTGCTGCTCTGCGACGGTCGCGGCATCCACGGCGGGTCGACCGCCGAGTGGGTGCTGACCGCGATCTTGTCGGTATTGCGCGAATTTCCTCGCTTCGTGCGGGCACAGGATCAGCGGCACTGGGACTGGACCACGACGGACGAGCTGGCCGGCAAGCGGGTGCTGGTGGTCGGCGCCGGCGACCTCGGCGAGAACATCGAGCGCCGGCTGCGCGCGTTCGACGCCGAACCGACCCTGGTCGCGCGTTCACGCCGTGACGGTGTGCACGGCGTCGACGAGCTGCCGGCCCTGCTGCCCGGAGTCGACATCGTCGTACTCGTCGTGCCGCTCACCGACCAGACGCGCGGGCTCGTCGACGCGAAGTTCCTCGCCGCGATGGCCGACAACGCGCTGCTGGTCAATGCGTCGCGCGGACCGGTGCTCATCACCGACGCCCTCGTTGCCGAACTGCAGTCCGGACGCCTGCGCGCCGCACTCGACGTGACCGACCCGGAACCGCCACCGCAAGATCATCCGATCTGGGAAGCGCCGAACCTGCTGCTCACGCCGCACGTCGGCGGCGCGACGCTGGGATTTCCCAAGCGGGCCTATCGCCTCGTGCGTGAGCAGATCCTGCGCTACGCGGCCGGCGAGCCGTTGATCAACATCGTGACCGGCGGCTACTAGCGGTTGCGCCGCGATGGCGCGTACTTGGGTGTCGCCTGGCGCAACTGCGGGAGGTGGCTGCCGCTGGCCGCTGAGACCGCGGCGAGGTCGGAGACCCGGACGCAGGGCAGGCGCAGCGCCGCGTCCGCGCTGACTGCGTAGACGCTTCGTCCGCTCACCGACAGCCCCCGCACCTCGGCCCAGCGAAGGGATCGGCGGCCCAGCAGGGCCCGGACGGTGATGCCGTCCTCGTCGACGAAGGTGGCCGTCCGGGCGATGAAGACCGCCGCCGCGACCGGCACGAGGTAGACCAGCGCGGCCCACGGATGCTGGACGACCGGCGTAACACAGAACCCCAAGATCAGCACAGCGAGGTAAGCCGACCTCGGCAACCGAAACACGCGCGATGACACGACCTGAACACTACGTCGTAGGGTGCACGACGTGAGCGACAGTCAGCGCCAGCCCCGTCAGCACCGTAAGCCGCACAGTGGCATCGTCACCGACGGCATCGAGCGAGCCGCCGCGCGCGGCATGTTGCGCGCCGTCGGCATGGGTGACGACGACTGGCGCAAGCCGCAGATCGGCGTCGCATCGTCCTGGAACGAGATCACACCGTGCAATCTGTCCCTTTCCCGCCTGGCCAAACAGGCGAAGATCGGCGTGCGCGGAGCTGACGGATTCCCGCTGGAGTTCGGCACGATCTCGGTGTCCGACGGCATTTCCATGGGCCATGACGGCATGCACTACTCGCTCGTGTCGCGCGAGGTGATCGCGGACTCCGTCGAGACGGTGTTTCGCGCCGAGCAACTCGACGGCGCCGTGCTGCTGGCCGGATGCGACAAGTCCGAGCCCGGGATGCTGATGGCGGCCGCCCGGCTCGACGTCGCGGCCGTCTTCCTCTACGCAGGCTCGACGTTGCCCGGGAGGCTCAACGGCCGCGACGTCACGATCATCGACGCGTTCGAGGCGGTTGGCGCATGCCTCGCGGGCAAGATCTCCCGCGAGGAGGTGACCGAGATCGAGAAGGCGATCTGCCCGGGGGAGGGTGCCTGCGGTGGCATGTACACCGCCAACACCATGGCCTCGGCCGCCGAGGCGCTCGGCATGTCGCTGCCCGGCTCGGCATCACCGCCGGCGCCCGACTCCCGTCGAGACGCTTACGCAGAACGCTCCGGCGAGGCAGTCGTGCACCTTGTCGATGCGGCGATCACGGCGCGAACCATCCTGACCAAGCAGGCGTTCGAGAACGCGATCACGGTCGTCATGGCCCTGGGCGGATCGACCAACGCGGTGCTGCACCTGCTCGCGATCGCGAACGAGGCCAAGGTCGATCTCGATCTCGACGACTTCAACCGCATCGGTGATCGGGTGCCGCACCTCGCCGACGTCAAGCCGTTCGGCCGCTATGTCATGACCGATATCGACGGTATCGGCGGCGTGCCGGTCGTGATGAAGGCACTGCTCGACGCCGGCCTGCTGCACGGCGCCGCGCTGACCGTCACCGGAAAGACGGTCGCTGAGAACCTTCGTGACATTGCCCCGCCCGATCCCGACGGCAAGATCATCCACGCGATGGCCGACCCGATCCACCGAACGGGCGGACTCACCATCCTGCGTGGCTCGCTTGCAAGCGAGGGCGCGGTCGTCAAGAGCGCCGGATTCGACTCCGACGTGTGGGAAGGTCCGGCGCGGGTGTTCGACGGTGAGCAGGCGGCCATGGACGCCGTCGCCGAAGGATCGCTTCGCAGCGGCGACGTGCTCGTGATCCGGTGGGAGGGGCCTAAGGGCGGCCCCGGTATGCGCGAGATGCTCGCGGTCACCGGCGCGATCAAGGGTGCCGGCCTCGGCAAGGACGTACTGCTGCTCACCGACGGGCGCTTCTCCGGCGGTACGACGGGACTGTGCGTCGGGCACGTAGCTCCCGAGGCTGCGGTCGGCGGCCCGATCGCACTCGTCCGCGACGGCGACCTGATCCGTCTCGACATGACGACCCGCACGCTCGACCTACACGTCGACGACGCGGAACTCGAGCGTCGTCGCGCGGAGTGGAAGCCACTTCCGGCGCGCTTCGACTACGGCGTGCTCGGCAAGTACGCGAAGCTGGTCGGCTCGGCCGCGACCGGAGCCATCTGCGGCTGAGCCCCTTGGCCCCCGGTCTTTCGGGAGATTCAGCCCACGTGACGTGTTGAGTGGTGCGTTTCGCCTTGAGTGGTGCGCTAGAACGCACCACTCAAGGGCGAACGCACCACTCAACGGCTAGCACCCGGACTCCCGCGTGGTTCTGCGCTCAGAACAGGGATGTCTGGGCGAAGTCCTCGGTGAGCCACAGAGTCTGATGGGCCGAGTCGAGCACGACGTCCACGCCGAGGGCGTCGGCGTCGCGCGAGAGGATGTTGCTGCGGTGCCCGTCATTGGGCGGCTGCTCGTTCAGCATCGCCGATTCCATGTCGAGGGCACCCTGGGTGGTCATCGAGCTGGTTTCGGCGATGTTCTCGCCCGCCCAGTACCAGGAGACGCCCGCGGTTGACTCCCGCCGCCCGAGGTCATCCTCGCCCGGCAGTTGGTGGGAGAGCGTGTTTGCCTGCGCCATCGCGAGATTGTGCCCGTGCGCGCTGCTCTGCAGGTGCCAGTTCCAGCGCAGAGGCCGCAGCCCTGCGTCGCGGCGTGCGGCGTTGACCGCCTCGAAGACCGACTGCGCCACCTGGCCGGGATCGGGCAGCGGCGCGGCAGGCGTAGGCGTACTTGCAGCCGAGGACGAGCTCGCGGGCGTTGTGCGGCTCGGATGCGGCGCGCCGGTCGTGGGCTTGCGGGTGGGCGGCGGGGTACTGCGCGCGGACCTCGTCGGTGTCGCGCGGCGAGTCAGCTGCGGTAGCCCGCCGACTTTGATCGGAGTCTCTCGGCTGTTGCGGGTAACCGATGATGGCGGGGCGAGTGTCGCGGTGGACGGCCCCGCGCTGTCGGGCGAGCTTGCGCCGTTGCCGGCGGCAGCCAGGTAGTCAGGCGTCGGACTTGCCGGCGAAGGCCGATGGCCGGGAAGCGTGGCCAGCGCGAGCACGAGCGCTGCGAAGAAGACCGTCCCGGCGGCCGCAATCAGAGCCCGATTCTCCCGGGCCGTGCCGAGCCGTGGCCGGGACGGGTCGTGCGCACCGGATGAGGCGCGGTGGCGCGGCGCCTGTTGCATGGACATCCACCAGCTCCCTGGACGGTATGCGCAATGCGGGCAGAGTCTGCCAGATCAGCCATGTTCGATGGTCGTTTGCCGCGCCCGTCCCGCAATTTGGGACTGTCGTCTCGCTGAGTTGAACCCGTTCGGGCACGGCGTGTAGGGTCTGCGACGTGCGGCATCTCGTACTTATCGACAGGCGCGTCGAGTAGGTCACCCAGTGACCGCTTCGACGCGCTAGCCCTTCGTGCATGAGCACGAGGGGTTTTTTGTTGCAGTCCGAGCCCGCGCAACGTAGGACGACCCGCTGAACTCGACCCAGGAAGGCACCGGATGAGCACGTCAGCATCCCACCAGGGAAACATCACCGGCGCGCAGGCGCTGGTGCGGTCGCTGGAGCAGGTCGGTGCCGACGTCGTATTCGGCATTCCCGGTGGTGCGATCCTGCCTGCGTATGACCCCCTCTACGACTCCACGAGAGTGCGGCACATCCTCGTCCGCCACGAGCAGGGCGCCGGGCACGCTGCGGAGGGGTACGCGCAGGCAACCGGGAAGGTCGGGGTCTGTATCGCGACGTCCGGCCCAGGTGCGACAAACCTCGTCACTCCGATCGCCGACGCCTACATGGACTCGGTGCCGATGGTGGCGATCACCGGGCAGGTCGGGCGGGCGTTCATCGGCACGGATGCCTTCCAGGAGGCCGACATCTCGGGGATCACGCTGCCGATCACCAAGCACAACTTCCTTGTGCAGTCGGCAGATGCCGTCCCCGAGGCCATCGCATCGGCATTTCATCTCGCCTCGACCGGGCGGCCGGGTCCGGTGCTCGTCGACGTGCCCAAGGACGTTCTGCAGGATCGAATGAGCGCTGACTGGGCCTGGCCACCGCAACTTGACCTGCCGGGATACCGGCCGGTAACCCGGCCGCACGGCAAGCAGGTCCGCGAGGCGGCGAAGCTGATCAGTTCGGCCCGCCGTCCCGTCCTCTACGTGGGCGGCGGCGTGCTCAAGGCCCGCGCGACAGCACAACTGCGGCAGTTGGCCGAACTCACCGGCATACCGGTCGTCACGACGCTGATGGCCCGCGGCGCGTTCCCCGACAGCCATCGCCAGCACCTCGGCATGCCCGGCATGCACGGCAGCGTCGCGGCCGTCACGGCATTGCAGAAGGCCGACCTGCTCATCGCGCTCGGCACCCGCTTCGACGACCGGGTCACCGGCCGGCTCGACACGTTTGCCCCGGCGGCCGCCGTCATCCACGCCGACATCGACCCGGCCGAGATCGGCAAGAACCGCGTCGCCGACGTGCCGATCGTGGGCGATGCCCGTGAGGTGCTCCTCGAGTTGATCCCGGCGGTCCAGGCCGAATACGCCGCGGGTCGCCGGGCCGACCTCACCGGCTGGTGGCGGCTGGTCGACGACTGGCGCGACACCTACCCGCTCGGGTACGACGAACCGGCCGACGGCAGCCTCTCCCCGCAATACGTCATCGAGCGTCTGGGCAAACTGTCCGGCCCCGAAACGATCTTCGCGGCGGGCGTGGGGCAGCATCAGATGTGGGCCTCGCAGTTCATCGCCTACGAGAATCCCTATACCTGGCTCAATTCCGGGGGAGCGGGCACGATGGGTTACGCGGTCCCCGCTGCCATGGGCGCGAAGGTCGGCAAGCCCGACACCCTGGTCTGGGCGGTCGACGGCGACGGTTGCTTCCAGATGACCAATCAAGAACTGGCCACCTGCGCCATCGAGGGCATCCCGGTCAAGGTCGCGGTGATCAACAACGGCAACCTCGGCATGGTGCGCCAGTGGCAGACCCTCTTCTACGACCAGCGGTACTCCCAGACCGAGCTCGGCACGCACAAGCTCGTCCCCGATTTCGTGAAACTGGCCGAGGCGCTCGGCTGCGTCGGGCTGCGGTGCGACTCCAAGGCCGACGTCGACGACACGATCGAGAAGGCCAACTCGATCAACGACGCACCCGTCGTGGTCGACTTCATGGTCGGCAAGGATGCGATGGTGTGGCCCATGGTCGCCGCCGGCACGAGCAACGACGACATCCAGGCCGCGCGCGGTATTCGCCCGGCATTCGACGAGGACGAGTGAGCTCATGACCAATCCGCGCGCCTCGGCCCTGCACTGCGCTCCGCGCTGCGCCGCGATGCTCACGAAGGGCCTCGTCTCATGACCACACATACGCTGTCCGTGCTCGTCGAGAACAAGCCCGGTGTTCTCGCCCGGGTCTCCGGGCTGTTCAGCCGGCGCGGGTTCAATATCGAGTCGCTGGCGGTAGGACCGACAGAGCACGCCGAGATCTCGCGCATCACCATCCTGGTGGGCGTCGAGGGCACCGCGCTCGAACAGGTCACCAAGCAGCTCAACAAGCTCATCAACGTCATCAAGATCGTCGAGCTCGAAGAGCCGCATTCGGTGTTGCGCGAGTTGCTGCTGGTCAAGGTGCGCGCCGACGACACCACCCGACGCGGCGTGCTCGAAACTGTCGAGTTGTTCAAGGCGAAGGTCGTCGATGTCGGTCCCGAGGCGTTGACGATCGAGGTCACCGGCCCACCCGTGAAGCTCGAAGCCATGCTCAAGATGCTCGAGCCGTACGGCATCAGGGAGATGGTCCAGTCCGGTGTGGTCGCGCTCGGGCGCGGCCCACGCTCGATGACACAAGCCGCGTTGCGCTCCGTCGAGCGCAGCGCATAACCGCACGAGAAAGGTTCGCCTGCTCATGGCAGTGGAGATCTACTACGACGACGATGCCGACCTATCGATCGTCCAGGGGCGCAAGGTGGCCGTGCTGGGCTATGGCAGCCAGGGCCACGCGCATGCCCTGTCACTGCGCGACTCCGGCGTCGATGTGCGCGTCGGGCTGCCCGAGGGGTCCAAGAGCCGGGTGAGAGCCGCCGACGAGGGGCTACGCGTGGTGACGCCGGCCGAGGCGTGCGCCGAGGCGGACCTGATCATGGTGCTGGCCCCGGACCCCGCGCAGCGCAAGCTGTACGCCGAGTCGATCGAGCCGAATCTGAACGACGGCGACGCGATCTTCTTCGGGCACGGGTTCAACATCCGCTTCGGTTACATCAAGCCGCCGGGCAACGTCGACGTGGCGATGGTCGCGCCGAAGGGGCCGGGCCACCTGGTGCGCCGGCAGTTCGTCGACGGCAAGGGCGTACCCGTGCTCGTCGCCGTCGAGCAGGACGCGTCCGGGTCGGCGTTCGCCCTTGCACTCTCGTACGCAAAGGCAATCGGCGGCACCCGGGCCGGGGCGATCAAGACCACGTTCACCGAAGAGACCGAGACGGATCTGTTCGGCGAGCAGGCCGTGCTCTGTGGCGGCGTTTCGCAGTTGGTGCAGTACGGCTTCGAGACGCTGACCGAGGCCGGCTACGCACCGGAGATCGCCTACTTCGAGTGCCTGCACGAGCTGAAGCTGATCGTCGACCTGATGTACGAGGGTGGCATCGCCAAGCAGCGCTGGTCGGTGTCCGACACTGCCGAGTACGGCGACTACGTCTCCGGGCCGCGCATCATCGACGCGCACGTCAAGGAGAACATGCAGCGCATCCTCGGCGAGGTCCGCGACGGCACGTTCGCCGCGCGCTTCATCGCCGACCAGGACGCCGGGGCGCCGGAGTTCAAGGCATTGCGCGAGAAGGCGGAGAAGCATCCGATCGAGGATGTCGGCCGGCACCTGCGCGGGCTGATGAGCTGGGTCGCCACCAGCGACGACGACTACACCGAGGGCACTGCCGCGCGCTGAGTCCGCGCCCCCGTCGCGGTCTTGTGCAGACTCGCCGCGATCTGCCGGCGTGTCTGCACAAGATCGTCAGTCGTCGCGGGTGACGTCGGGGTGCAGGGCCAGGAACAGCGACCACGCCGGCGCGGCCGGATCGTCCGGCCGTTGCTCGAAGTCGTCGAGCAGTTCGCGCAACCGGTCGCGGAGCTCGGTCATGTGCGCCGGCGAGAGCCGAAGGCCCAGCCGGGTGGCCTGCAGATCGCTGCCGGGCACCTGCGCGACCTCCTCGAGGAATGCGTCCAGCAGCGCCCGGTCCTTCGCGGGTGACTCGACTCGCCAAGACTTCTTCGTTGCCAGGTAAGGCACTTCGCGCGCCCCACGAGCACCTCGACGTTCGGGCTGCGCAGCGAGGAATCCCGTGCGCACCAGGCGGCGGACGTGATGCAGCGTCGTGGCGGGATCGCGGCCCAGCGCGTTGGCGATCTCCTTGTTCGTACGGGCCTCGCCCAGACACACGCGCAGGATCCGCAGACGCAGCGCGGACGCGAGAGCGCGTGCCTCCTCGTCGGTCGCGGGGCGTCGAGTGGTCATGGCTCGGCAGCGTAATCCGATAAGTGATTGACAAATACCAATCACTTTACCAAGCTGACCGCCGTGATCGACTCCGCACAGGCCGCAGCTCGCGGACTCTGGTACCACCGAAACTTCCGCCGGCTCTGGATCGGCGAGACGGTCAGCCAGTTCGGCACGATGATCAGCCAGCTCGCACTGCCTCTCGTGGCGATCCTCGTGACGCACGCATCGACGTTCGAGGTGGGCCTGCTCACCGCGTTGCAGTCGGTGGCATTCCTGCTCATCGGCCTGCCCGCCGGGGCGTGGGTCGACCGCATGCGCTTTCGCAACGTGCTGATCGCGAACGACATTCTGCGCGCGGTCGCGATCGGTTCCATTCCCGCGGCGGCGGCGATGCACGTCCTGACGATCGAGCAGTTGTACGTCGTCGCTGTTGTCATGGGTATCGGCACCGTCTTCTTCGATGTCGCCTATCAGTCCTACCTTCCCGAGCTGATCGACCGGGAAGAACTCGTAGACGGCAACGCCAAGCTGCAGGCCAGCGAGTCGGTCGCGCAGCTCGCCGGGCCGAGCATCGGCGGCGTGCTGATCCAGGCGCTCACGGCTCCCTACGCCGTCCTGCTCGATGCGCTGAGCTTCCTGTGGTCAGCCGCCTGGGTGCGCACGATTCCGGTCGGTGTGCCCAACCCGGCTCGCAAGCCCGATCGCCACCTCGGCCGCGAGATCGCCGAGGGGCTGCGGTTCGTCCTCGGCAACCGGATGCTTCGCGCCATCGCGATGTGCACCGCATCGTCGAACCTGTTTAACGCGGTGGGCCTTGCCGTCTACTACGTGCTGCTCGCCCGCGACCTGCGCCTTTCCCCTGCTGTCATCGGCCTGATCGGGTCGACGGCAGCGGTTGGCGGGCTGGTCGGTTCGTTGCTCGCCGGTCGGATAGCGCGTCGGTTGGGCCAGGGGCCGGCGATCTGGATCTCGATCCTGGCCGCGGCGCCGCTCGGCTTCGTTGCGCCGTTCGTCCATCGCGATTGGACACTTGCGCTGCTCGCCTTCGCCCAGTTGCTGTTCTGGATCGCTGTTGTCGTCTACAACATCACCCAGGTGAGCTTCCGGCAGGGACTGTGCCCACCCGTGCTGCTGGGCCGGATGAACGCGACCATGCGCTTCCTGGTGTGGGGCACCTTGCCACTCGGCGGCGTGCTCGGCGGCATTCTCGGATCGTGGCTGGGCCCGCGACCGGCGTTGCTGATCGCAGCGATCGGCGGGTGCTTCGCATTTCTGCCGGTGTTCCTGTCACCACTGCGGACGCTGCGCGAGTTGCCCTCCTACTCGCACGTCCTGGAATGTGAGACGGCCAGCCCGCGAAGTGGGAGCTGACATTTCGCCTCGGCTAGGCTGCAACGCATGAGGCTTGCGGTGATTCCGGGTGATGGCATCGGTATCGAGGTCACTGCGCAGGCGCAGCACGTGCTAGGCGCGGTGCTGCCCGGTGTCGAGGCGACCTCGTACGACCTGGGTGCTGCGCGCTGGCATCGCACCGGCGAGACGCTTCCGGACTCGGTGCTCGAGGAGATCCGAGGTCATGACGCGATTCTGCTCGGCGCCGTGGGCGATCCGTCCGTACCGTCCGGCGTGCTCGAGCGGGGATTGCTGCTGCGCCTGCGTTTCGAGTTGGACCACTACGTGAATCTGCGCCCGGCCAAGCTCTATCCCGGAGTTGACACTCCGCTGGCCGGTGCGCCATCCATCGACTTCGTCGTGTACCGCGAAGGCACCGAGGGCCCGTACACCGGCAACGGGGGAGTGCTGCGTAAGGGCACCCCGCACGAGGTGGCCACCGAGGTCAGCGTCAACACCGCATTCGGCGTCGAGCGAGTGGTACGTGCGGCGTTCGAGCGCGCGCAGTCCCGTTCGCGCAAGCACCTGACCTTGGTGCACAAGAACAACGTGCTTATTTACTCAGGTGATCTGTGGACCCGGACGGTCGAGACGGTTGCCGCGCAATACCCCGATGTCACTGTGGCCTACAACCACGTCGACGCAGCGACCATCTATTTGGTCACCGACCCTGGGCGCTACGACGTGATCGTCACCGACAACCTGTTCGGCGACATCATCACCGATCTCGCGGCCGCCGTGTCGGGCGGTATCGGGCTGGCTGCCAGTGGAAACGTCGATCCGTCCCGGACGAATCCGTCGATGTTCGAGCCGGTGCACGGCTCGGCTCCCGACATCGCCGGGCAGGGCAAGGCCGATCCGACCGCGGCGGTTCTGTCCGTGGCCATGTTGCTCGACCATCTGGGCGAGCGGGACGCCGCTGCCCGCGTTGAGTCCGCCGTGGCGGCCGACCTTGCGACTCGTGATCCACAACGTCCAGGAACGACCGGCGAAATCGGCGAACGCCTGGCAAAGGCAGCGGCCGGATGAACGGATTTGATGCTTCCGACGGCATAAAGGCGCTCCGTCGCGGAAAACCGGAGTGGCCGCAGCGGGCAATCCGTGCGAGGATTTACCCCGTGCAGCACAGCATGATCATTATCAGTTAGCGCGTCGGCCCGAATACCACACCGACGCGCAGACCCTTCGCCACCCGGCGGAGGGTCTTTTGTTTGATTCCACGCCCGCCTACTACACAGAAAGAAATGCGATGCTGACCGACGACTTCCACGTCTTCGACACGACGCTGCGTGATGGGGCGCAGCGTGAAGGCATCACCTATTCGGTTACCGACAAGCTCGCCGTGGCGCGGCTGTTGGACCAGGTCGGCGTCGGCTTCATCGAAGGCGGCTGGCCGGGTGCAATGCCCAAGGACACCGAGTTCTTCGCCCGGGCGGCAGAAGGCGAGCTGGTGCTCAAGCACGCCACGCTGGTCGCGTTCGGCGCGACCCGCAAGGCCGGTGTGCGCGTCGAGGACGACCCGCAGGTGCGCGCGCTTCTCGACTCACGCGCGCCGGTCGTGACCCTGGTCGCCAAGTCCGACGTGTGGCATGTCGAGCAGGCGCTTCGCACGACACTGGACGAGAACCTCGCAATGGTGCGCGACACCGTGGCGTTCCTGCGCAGCGAAGGCCGGCGCGTCTTCCTCGACTGCGAGCACTTCTTCGACGGCTACAAGCACGATCCGGACTACGGCGTGCGCGTGCTGGACGCAGCAGCCGAGGCGGGCGCCGACGTCGGGGTCATGTGCGACACCAACGGCGGCATGCTGCCGATGGGCATTCATGCGATCGTCACCGACGTACGCCGGCGTACGGGAATCCGGCTCGGTATCCACACCCAGGACGACACGGGCTGCGCGGTGGCCAACACGCTGGCCGCGGTCGATGCCGGCGCCACACATGCCCAGGGCACCGCGAACGGTTATGGCGAGCGGGCCGGAAATGCCGACATCTTCGGCATCATCGGCGGGCTGGTGACCAAGATGGACCGCGACGTGCTGCCACTGGGTTGCCTGCACGAGATGATGCGCGTGTCGCACGCGATCGCCGAGATCGCCAACCTCGCCCCGAACACGCACCAGCCCTACGTCGGCTCGTCGGCGTTCGCGCACAAGGCGGGCCTGCACGCGTCGGCGATCAAGGTCGCGCCCGAGCTCTACAACCACCTGGACCCCGCCGTCGTCGGAAACAATCAGCGCATCCTGGTCACCGAGATGGCCGGCCGAGCGTCGGTCGAGCTGAAGTCCCGCGAGCTCGGTGTCGACGTGGCCTCCCGCCCCGACGTCGTCGGCAAGGTGGTCGACCGGGTCAAGCAGCGTGAGGCCGAGGGGTGGTCCTACGAGGCGGCTGATGCATCCTTCGAGCTGCTGCTGCGCGACGAACTCGACCCCTCGCTCGCCCCTTCGTTCACTGTCGAGACCTATCGGGTGATCGTCGAGCGCCGAGAGGACGCGACCCTCGTCAGCGAGGCCACGGTCAAGGTTCACGCGGGCGGGCAACGGGTGATCTCGACCGCCGAGGGCAACGGCCCGGTCAACGCTCTTGACCTCGCGCTTCGCTCTGCGCTGGAAACCGCGTACCCGCGCCTGGCCCAGCTCGAACTCGTCGACTACAAGGTGCGCATCCTGCCCGGCAAGCACGGCACGGACGCCGTCACGCGGGTGCTCGTCGAGACGTCGGACCATGAGCGTGAATGGACGACGGTGGGCGTGCACGGCAACGTGATCGAGGCATCCTGGCTGGCCCTGCACGACGCTGTCCGCTACGGGCTGCTGCACGAAGCGGGCTGACCCAGCTGGGGCGCGCCACGGCTGGGGCGCGCCACGGCGGGGGCGCGCCACGGCTGGTTCCTTCGCGGGTGTCGCCGGTGTGGCGGGTGGGCAGTTAGGCCACGGGTGGGCACTTGTAACTGCCCACCTGCGCCGGAACTGCCCACCTGTGTGGTGTGCCCGGGTGGCGTGTTCGTGCGGGAACTGCTCACCGTCGGTGTCAAGGGGCCACCACGTATCTGTGGATCGAACGGTCCGGTGTGGACGAGTGAATGCGCCGCGCGAGGAGATCCGCGACGCTGCCGAGGTGAGCGAGTTGGTTCGCCTCGCCCGCGGCTGTTGGTTGCTGCCCAGCGAGGCAGCGGATCTGCGGCGTCAGTGTGCTGCCGTGCTGGCGCTTGCGCCTGCCCACACGGTGCTGGTCGACCTGACTGCGGCGAGGCTGCATGGATTGTGGTTGCCCGACAACGCCAACGGCATTTGCCTCGCGACGCGCACCCCGAATCGAGCGCCTCGGGCGATGACGCGTCCCCGGCGCGGCGAGCTCCGCACGCACCGCCGCCTGATCCCACCGGATGACCTCATCGTCGTCGACGGCCTGCCCGTCACGACCCTCGCTCGCACCTGGCGCGACCTCGCCGCGGCCCTCTCCCTGCAGGATCTTGTCGCGCTCGGTGACAGCGCGCTGCGTGCAGGAGCCGACGTCGCCGAGCTCGTTGATGTCACGCGCCGCCGGCTCGGCCGTCCCGGATCGAGAATTGTGGCCGAGGCATTGCCGCTGCTCAACGCGCGATCGCGCTCGAGACCTGAGAGCCATCTTCGGGTCATCCTGGCCGTCGCCGGGCTGCCATCCTTCGCGGTGAACCATGCGGTGACGAACGACGTCGGCGAATGGCTGGCTGAGCCGGACCTCTCCTGCGCCGTGTCCCGGATCGCGCTCGAGTATCAAGGCGTTGAGCATGCGCAGATCGTGCGAATGCGCAAGGACATCACGCGATTTGGCGACATGCGCCGCGCCGGCTGGCTCGTTCTGACCTACGGACCGGCGGAGGTGTTCGGCCGCCCTTGGCAGATTGCACCCGAGGTCCGGCAACTCATCGCCGAGCGAGCACCGGAGCTACTGGACCGCAAGTAACGCTCGCCGCGCCGTGAGTGGACAGCCGCCTCTGGGTGGGCAGTTAGGCCACGGGTGGGCACTTACAACTGCCCACCGGCGAGCTAACTGCCCACCGAGGCACTCTGACTGCCCACTCGCGTGAGCTGACTGCCCAAGGGCGCGCTGATTGCCTACCCGCGAGCTAGTTGCCCTTGAGTTCGGCCAGTACGCAGGTGTCGCAGCTGTGGGTGCACACGTCGCCGGACGGGCACGCGTCGGTGATGTGCATCTCGTTCGGGTCGTGTTCGTGGCCGCAGCCGCACATGGCCCCACCCGCCGCGGCCACCGTGGACGCGATCGCGGCGTCCAGGCGCGCCTCGGCTCGCTCGGTGCTGACGCTGGTCAGTAACCCCCAGGCAACAAGGGCAAGCAGGACAGCCGCGACGAGAGCCACTATGGAGAAGATGCGCACCCCGCCGGGGGCGACGCCGACCCATGGCAGGACCCCCATCGCGGCCAGCAACGCGGCAAACAGCCCGGCAATGGCGGCTGCGTGACGGCGGCGCTCGACGGGCACGGACGACAGCGACGAACTCACAGTAGAAAAGTACGCCCTGCCGTCCCGGTAACCTTGACCCCCGTGCGCATCGCCCGCTTCGCTGCCCCGCCCGGTGACCTGACCTGGGGAGTCGTCGAAGGCGACGGAGCGCCCGACACGCTCACTGTCGCCTCGATTGCCGAGCACCCGTTCGGGCCGATCACGTTCACCGGAGATCGTTGGGCGCTGCCCGACGTCCGGTTGCTGTCGCCGATCCTGCCGAGCAAGGTCGTCGCCGTAGGCCGCAACTACGCCGACCATGCGCGGGAATTGGGCAACGAGGTGCCGCAGACGCCGTTGCTGTTCCTCAAGCCGTCCACGTCGGTCATCGGCAGCGGTGACCTCATCCGGCTGCCGGCCGACTCGACCCAGGTCGAGCACGAGGCTGAGCTTGCCGTGGTGATCGGCCGCCCCGCGAAGGACGTCGAGCGAGCGCAGGCGCTCGAGCACGTTCTCGGCTACACGGCTGCCAATGACGTCACCGCTCGCGACCAGCAGCGCGCAGACGTGCAGTTCACCCGCGCAAAGGGCTACGACTCGTTCTGCCCACTCGGCCCGTGGATCGAGACGGTGCTGGATCCGTCAGACCTGCGCGTCACGGCGAGTGTCAACGCAGCGATCAAGCAGGACGGCCGTACCAGCCAGATGGTGCACGACGTCGCGAGCCTCATCGCCTTCGCGTCGAACATCATGACGCTGCTACCCGGCGACGTAATCCTGACCGGAACGCCGGCGGGCGTCGGGCCGATCACCGACGGCGACACGGTGAGCATCGAGATCGAAGGGATCGGCACATTGACCAATCAGGTGCGCGCCAAATGACCGTCCGAGTGAGGTTCTGCCCATCGCCCACCGGCGATCTGCACGTCGGCAACGTGCGCACCGCGCTGTTCAACTGGGCCTACGCGCGCCACGCGAAGGGCAGCTTCGTGTTCCGGGTCGAAGACACCGATGCGGCACGGGATTCCGACGAGTCCTACGTGAAGCTGCTCGACGACCTGCGCTGGCTGGGCCTCGACTGGGACGAGGGCCCCGAGGTCGGCGGGCCGTACGGGCCCTACCGGCAGAGCGAGCGCCGAGCCATTTACGCCGAAGTCGTCGACAAACTCAAGGCTGCCGGTCACGTCTACGAGTCCTACTCGACGAACGACGAGGTCGAGGCGCGCCACCGTGCCGCGGGCCGCGACCCCAAGCTGGGCTACGACGGCTTCGATCGCGACCTGACCGACGAGCAGCGCGCGGCGTATCGCGAACAGGGTCGCGTCCCGGTGTTGCGGATGCGGATGCCCGACCACGACGTGAGGTGGCACGACCTGGTACGCGGCGAGATCACGTTTGCCGCGGGCAGCGTTCCCGATTTCGGCGTCGTTCGCGGTAACGGCGATCCGCTCTACACGCTGACCAATCCGGTCGACGACGCGCTGATGCGCATCACGCACGTGCTGCGCGGCGAGGACCTCATGCCCTCCACTCCGCGCCAGATCGTCCTCTACCGTGCGTTGATCGACATCGGCGTCACCGACTTCGTGCCGCAGTTCGGCCATTTGCCGTTCGTCATGGGCGAGGGCAACCGCAAACTCTCCAAGCGCGCGCCCGAGGGATCGCTCAACCACTACCGCGAGGCCGGCTACCTTCCCGAGGGGCTGCTGAACTACCTCGCACTGCTGGGCTGGTCGATCGCGCCCGACCGCGATGTGTTCACCATGGACGAGATGGTGGCGGCGTTCGAGATCGCGGACGTCAACGCGAATTCGGCGCGGTTCGACCCGAAGAAGTGCGAGGTGATCAACGCCACGCACATCCGCATGTTGTCGGGCGAGCAGTTCGCGGCGCGTCTCGCGGCCTACCTGCCCGACGCCGATCCGGCCCTTGTCGCGGCCGGTGCGCCGCTGGTGCAGGAGCGCATCCAGACCCTGGTCGAGGGAGCCGACATGCTGCGGTTCCTGGTCGACGCCGACATCGAGGTGGACGAGACCGCGGCCGCCAAGCAACTCGGCGACGCCGGCCAGGCAGTTCTCCGCGTCGCCATCCCGGCTTTGGAGTCGTTGACGTCGTGGCATACCGCCTCGATCGAGCAGGCACTGCGCGACGCGCTCGTCGAGGGGCTCGGCCTCAAGCCGCGCAATGCCTACGGGCCGATTCGGGTCGCAGTTACCGGCCGCACGGTGTCGCCGCCGCTGTTCGAATCACTGGAACTGCTTGGACGAGATCGCTCGCTGTCTCGGCTGCGCGCTGCCGTCCGGTGATCCGCGCCGTCTTCTTCGACGTCGACGACACTCTTGTCGATTTCGACAGTGCCGCGCGGACGGCCTTCGGCACGATCTTCGGTGAGCAGGCCGACTACTCAGCTTGGACGGCGCTGTCTCGGCAGTGGTATCCCCGTCATCCCAAGGAACTGTCCTGGGCTGACATGCGGGTCGGGCGCACCGCGGCGTTCCTCGAGTCGCTCGGCCGCCGCGACGACCCGGTTACGACCGAGGCGCGCCGGATGCAGATCATCGAGGACTCGTACCAGCTGTTCACCGATGTGATCGCAAGCCTTTCCCAGTTGCGACGCCGCGGGCTGCGGCTGGGCGTGATCACCAATTCCGAGTCCGTGCATCAGCGGCACAAACTCGGCCGGGTCGGCCTCGCCGACGCGTTCGACGTCGTGGTGATCTCGGGCGAGGTTGGCGTGTCCAAGCCGGAGCGGGCAATCTTCGAGCATGCCTGCGCGGCGATCGGCGTGGCCGCCCGCGAGGCGCTGCATGTCGGCGACCGGCTCGACCTCGACGCGCTTGGCGCCCGCGATGCGGGGCTTTCGGGAGTGTGGCTGGACCGGCCGGGCGCGGCCGCCGGCGAGAGTCAGGTGCCCGTTGTGCGCAGCTTGGCCGAACTGCCGGCACTCATCAGCTGAAGGTGGCTGCCGGGCGTGCAGCGGCGTGCACCACTTTGGTCGGGCCTGTCGGTGTCCGGTAGAGTGGCGCCTCGGTCCGGTCGGCGATCCCGAGCGGACTGCTGGTGGGGTATGGGGTAATTGGCAGCCCAACTGATTCTGGTTCAGTTAGTCTAGGTTCGAGTCCTGGTACCCCAGCGCAGTGCTTGCCGCACCGCACAAGATTCTGGGGCCCCGTCGTCTAGTGGCCCAGGACGCCGCCCTCTCAAGGCGGTAGCGCCGGTTCGAATCCGGTCGGGGCTACACGATCGAACCCCTCAGCTCGCTGAGGGGTTCGTTGCTTTGGTGGGCAGGCCGGGGCGCAGGCAGCGCGCATCCGGGGGCTGCTCACCGGGGCGCCATAGCGCGCTGGGGAACGACGCGGTTCCCTTACCGTAGCGGCATGAGCACGGTGGCAACCTTGCTGTCGGTCAACGTCGGCCTGCCCAAGAACGTCGGCTGGAACGGCCGGACGGTGTACACCGGAGTCTGGAAGAGCCGCGTCGAGGGACCCCGCCTGGTGCGCCGGCTCAATGTGGACGGCGACGGGCAGGGCGACCTCAACGGACACGGCGGCGAGCAGCGAGCCGTGCTCGTCTACCAGATCGAGTCCTACCGCCACTGGCAGAACCACTTCGGCCGCGACGACTTCGAGTACGGCCAGTTCGGCGAGAACTTCACCGTCGAAGGGCTCGGCGACGACCAGGTGTGCATCGGCGACCGTTACCGCATCGGCGAGGCGGAGTTCGAAGTCACGCAACCCCGCGTCACGTGCTACCGGGTGGGCATGCGCCTCGGCGAGCCTGCCCTTCCCTCGTTGCTGGTCGCGCACCACCGGCCCGGCTTCTACCTCCGGGTCATCACCGAAGGGCACGTGCAAGCCGGGGACGAGATCGTCAGGACGCGGACCGGGCCGCAGGCGTTGAGCGTTGCCGACGTCGACGCGCTGCTCTACCTTCCCGACCGCGATATCGACCAACTGCGAGCGGCCCTCGAGGTTGCCGCTCTCAGCCCCGGCTGGCAGCAGTCCTTCCGCGAGTTGCTCGATGCCGCCGAGCACGGGCGGCCGCTCGCAACGACGGCGGTGGGGGACGAGCCCGGCTGGAACGGCTTTCGCCGGCTCCGCGTCGACAAGGTCATCGCCGAGAACGCGACGGTCGCCTCGGCCTACCTGAGGGCCGAAGACGGGGGCGTGCTGCCCGCGCCCAAGGCCGGGCAATACCTCACCGTGCGCGCAGAAGGCGCCGGCGTCCCAGCGCCTGTGCGCAGCTATTCGCTCTCGGCCGACCCGGCCGGCACTGCCTATCGGATCAGCGTCAAGCGGGAACGTCTGGGCATCGTCAGCAACTACCTGCACACCCACCTGCGCGCCGGATCGCTTCTGGACGTGGCGGCGCCCCGCGGCGAGTTCGTGCTCGCCGACGAAGGAAATCCGGTGCTGCTGATATCGGCCGGGATCGGCGTCACTCCGGTCCTGGCGATGCTGCACAAGCTGGCCGCCGAGCAGAGCACCAGAGACGTGTGGTGGATCCACACTGCGCGCGATGCGAGCGAGCACGCCTTCGCCGGCGAGGCACGCGCGCTACTGCGATCGTTGACGCAGCCCCACGAGCGCATCTTCTACACCTCGACGCGCGCTGACGTGCCGGCCACCGTGACGCGAGGCCGACCCACCCGCGCCGCGCTGGAGAGCCTCGCCTTGCCGGCCGACGCCACCGCCTACATCTGCGGGCCCGCGTCGTTCATGACCGACATGGTCGACGCGCTCGCAACGATCGGCCTGCGCGCGGATCACGTGCACACCGAGCTGTTCGGCGCCCGTTCCGCGATCAACCCGGGACTCGCCGACGCGCCCCGCGCGGCCCCGCATCAGCCGCCCGGAGTCGTCGGTACCGGCCCGCTGGTCACGTTCGCCCGTAGCGGGCTCAGTGTCCGGTGGTCCGACGAGCACGGTTCCCTGCTCGACCTCGCAGACGCCTGCGATGTCGCGACGCGATGGTCGTGCCGAACCGGCGTCTGCCACACGTGCGTGACACCGCTCCTCTCCGGCGACATCACCTACGCACCGGCGCCCCTGGACCTGCCCGGCGCCGGCGAGGCGCTGATCTGCTGTGCCCGAGCCGCGAGCGACGTGGTGCTCGACCTGTGACCGGCGACCGTGGGCGCTGGCATGATCGCGCCATGCCGACGCTGCCGCTAACGCCCGACGAACTGCTCACGACCACCCGCACCGTGCGCAGGCGTCTGGACCTCGACCGGCCGGTTCCGGAGCAGCTCGTTCGCGAATGCCTGCAGGTTGCGCTGCAGGCACCGTCCGGGTCGAACCGGCAGGGCTGGCACTGGATGCTCGTCAGCGATCGCGACCTGCGCCGGCGCATCGGTGAGATCTACCGCGAGAGCGTCCAGGCCTATCTCGCCTCGCCGGGATCGGCCGCCAAGCTGTTCGCCGACGAGCCTGCACGGGCCGCCGTGCAGCGGCGGGTGGGCGAGAGCGTGGCCTGGCTCGGCGAGCACATGGGTGACGTGCCGGTCCTGCTGATCCCGTGCCTCAAGGCGGGCGCCCACCTGCCGGCCGGCAACCAGGCCGGACTGTGGGGGTCGTTGCTGCCGGCGGTGTGGAGCTACATGCTCGCCGCCCGGGCACGCGGCCTCGGCACTGCGTGGACGACGCTGCACCTCCAGCGAGAGGCTGAAGTCGCCGGGTTGCTCGGGCTGCCGGCAGGCGTCCACCAGGGCGCGCTCGTCCCGACCGCGTTCTACACCGGCGACACCTTCAAGCCCGCACCCCGCGCGCCCCTCGACGAGGTGCTCCACGTCAACGCCTGGTAGGCACGAGATCGGGAGGAGCGAGCGCATGCGCCTTGACCTGCTGATCGAGAACGCGATCATCCACACGATGGATCCCGCGCGCCCGCGCGCGGAACGCATCGGCGTATGGCAGGGCCGGATCGTCGGGCTCGACGACGACCTCGACACGTTGACCGCGGATGAGGTTGTCGATGCCGCGGGGGCGACGGTGCTGCCCGGATTCATCGACGCGCACACCCACCTCGCGTGGCAGGGCATCGGCATGGGCGCGGTCGACATCGCGCCGGCGACGAGCGTCGAGCAGGCGATGCGGATCATCGGCGCAGCGGCCGCGCGAGCCGGTGGCGACTGGGTCGACGTGGCCGGCTACGACCAGCGCGTCCTGGGCCGGCACCTCACCGCGAGCGATCTCGACCCGGTATCGCACGGACGCCGGCTCTACGTCACGCACGTGTCCGGGCACGCGTGCGTGGTCAACTCCGCGGTTCTCGCCGACCTGCCCGCCGACGCGCTGGGTGCCGATTCACCCGGCGTGATCCGCGACAACGACGGCCGGCCGACCGGACGGTTCACCGAGGCGGCGCAGGGCCTCGCTCGTGGGTTGCGTCTGCCGTACTCCCTGGACGAACTCGAGGGCGCGATCGCGCGCAGTGCCGCACTGTGCGCCCGCCAGGGCATCACGTTCTGCGCCGAAGCGGGCATCGGAGGCGGACTCGTGCGCCATTCGCCCATCGAGTTCGCTGCATATCAGCGCCTGACCGAACGCGACGCATTGCCGGTCCGGGTGCAGACGATGATCACCGGCGACTTCCTGCATCCGCTCGGCGCAGCCGAGGCGGACCACACCGCACGCGGTATCGATCTCGGGATCCGGACCGGATTCGGCAGCGACCGGCTCTCGCTCGGCCCGATCAAACTGTGGCTCGACGGCGGCATGAGCATGCGCACGGCGGCGCTGTGCGAACCGTACGCCGACGGCAGCGTCGGTCAGCTCGCCGACGACATCGGTGAGTACGAGCGCATCGTCGTCGAGGCGCATGCGGCCGGCTGGCAGCTCGCGCTGCATGCGATCGGCGATTGCGCCATCGACGTCGCCCTCGACTTGATCGAGGAAGCCCAGCGCCGCTTTCCGCGCGCGGACTGCCGCCCACGGATCGAGCACTGCGGGCTGGCACGTCCCGATCAGCTGCCGCGCCTCGCCGCGGCCGGTGTCATCCCCGTCGTGCAGCCCACGTTCCTCTACGACTCCGGTGACGACTACGCGGCGATCATGGGCCCGCACCGCGCAGACTGGATGTATCGCGGGCAGAGCTTCCGCGACCACGGCCTGCGAATTGCCGCGAGCTCGGACCGCCCCGTCACCCGAGGTGCGCCGCTGACCGCGCTTGCGTTCATGACGACTCGCCGCTCGCGCGGCGGGCAGGTCATCGGCGCCGCCGAGGCCCTCACCATCTCAGACGCGCTGCGCGCGTACACGATCGACGCCGCCTATGCCTGCCGCGTCGATCACCTCGTGGGCAGCCTGCGTCCGCGTAAGCGGGCCGACCTCGTCGTCCTCGGCGACGACCCTCTCACCACGGCGCCCGAGCAACTCGCCGACATCGAGATCAAGGCCACCCTGGTCGACGGGCGGCCGGTGCACACGGCTACTTAGAGCAGGCCGTCGCGACGCATTGATCGAAGCGCCCACCACCCGGGTACCGCGGGCAACCAGACCGATTCGAGCCTGGACAGCAGGGCCGCGGCCGCCGCGACCGGCAACGGCAGTCCCGTCGCGGTGAGACCCGCGATGAGCGCCGTCTCGACAGCGCCGGCACCGCCCGGGGTCGGGAAGAGCGACCCGGCCGCGGACGAGGCGAGATAGACCACGGTGAACGCGAGCAGCGTGCCGTGGCCGCCCACGGCGTAGACGCAGCAGGCGAACGCCAGCAGATGCGCGCACGTCAGCACCCCAGCGGCCAGCACGCCTTTGGCGATGCGGCCCGGATGTTCGCGTGCGTGCCTGCTGAGCGAGTGCCAGCTTGCCGCGGCGCCGCGCACTGCCCGGCGCACTGCCATGTTTCGCCGGGCGATCACGGCGGCCAGTCCCGCGGCCACCACGACAGCTGCAGCGATGATGGCGAGGGTCATCGGCTGGACGCTGGCGAGCCCGTGATGCGAGCCGGGCGAGGCCAGCGACAGGGCCGCGACGATGACCGCGGTGACGATCAGCTGGGTGAACTGGACCGAGCTCACCGTGCCCACCGCGGCAGACCAGGAAGCGCCCGAGCGGTTCAGGTACCGGCTGGCGACGGCGGGGTTGCTCACCGCTGACGGCATGAGGATGCGGGTGAATCCGACCGCGAGCTGAGCACGCAGCGTCGAGGCGGTACGTAGCGGCACGGTGGCGAATCCGTGCAGATTCTGGGCCGCGGCGAGTAGCGCCAGCGCTGTGCAGGCCAGCGCGGCCGCGAGCCACCCGACGTGCAACGTCCGTACCATCGCGCCCGGATCGGTGGTGCGAAGTTCGGCGACGAGCAATCCGACGCCGAGCAACACGGCCAGCCACAGCAGCGCCGGCAGAACGCGCTTCTTCAGCCGGCGCCGGGTGGGGTGTGCATCGACGGGACGATCGGCTGGCACAACCTCGCCCGGCAGCGCCGGAGTTGGTGCTGCCAGCAGCATGCTTGCCCCATCAGGTCGGAGGTTGCTCGTCTACGCAAACACCCCGATAGGAGGAGGGTAAGCCTCGACGAGGCGGTTCTCACAAAGCAGAGCGCTCCCGGCGCGCCGGTGATACGCCCGCGCCGGCAAATCAGGCTTGCAGAACCGCCACCGTCTGTGCGCTGTCTTCGCTGCCGCGGTAGTAGGAGATCTTGCCGTCGCGGAAGGCGAAATAGTGGTGCAGGTGCATCGCGGCCGTCTTGCCGGTAGCGCGCACCTTGACCCGGAATCGCACGACTGTCAAGACGTCGGAGTCGTTCGCCGCGTAGGAGACGGGCGTGAACTCCTCGACGTCCATCGTCGCACCGAACGCCTCGAAGAATGCAGCGACGCCGTCCTTGCCGTGCCTCACGCCGTACCAGGGGGCAACCGTCGAGTTGGTCTCCGACGCCCAGTCGACATCGTCGGAAAGCACGTCGAGAATCGCCGCAACGTCGCCGCAACGTCGCCGCGGCCGAACGCGTCGTACACGGTCATGATCGTCTTGATGTTGTCTTCAGAGCTCATCGGGCACTCCCTTGCCGAATAGTCTTGCGATCAGAACTGATCGCTGGATTCGATCGCCTCGGTAATGGTGAATTCCGGTGCGACGGACTGGTCGGCGCCGATCGAGCCGATAAATGCCTGCAGGTCTGGATTGGCGAAGAACTTCTCGAAGTGCTCCGCGCTTTCCCACTCATCGCAGACCACGACGATCCCGTCGGAGACGCCGAAGCGGTGATGAATCGCACCCGCGGGACGGGCAAGCTCGCCGAACTTGGCGAATTCGTCGGCCCGCTCGGCGATGGCTCGCCGGAATTTGACGGTGTCGCCGCGGAACTTTCCGATGATGAGAACGCTCATTGCTGGACCTCCAGGTCGGTGCGTGCACTGTCGCAAGAGTTTCGTCAGCGCATGGAGCTCGGATCACTATTTCGGCGAGAGATCCAGCCGATTCTTGATCATCTCTGCTGGATCCGCCATCACTCGCAGCATTGACAGAGATGATCAAGGGTGCGCCGGCGCGAACGCACAGCACGGTGGACGGACGGTAACGATCTTCGGCTGTCGTACGCGCTGGGCCGAGGATTGCTACGCGAGCGGCTCGAGCCGGTTGAGCTTGTCCGGGTTGAGTACGGCGAAGATCGAGTGGATCAGCCCGTCGCGGATCTCGAGAGACACGTACTGACCAGCGCCGCCACCCATGTTCGTCACGAGTGCGGGCTCGCCGTTGACGTCGACGAAGCGCGGTTCGCCGAGCGGGTACCGGCTGAGCAGTCCGGAGATGAACGCAAGTACGTTCTCGCGGCCGAATACCGGCCGAAGCGCCGCACGCACCTTGCCCCCACCGTCGTTCCAGGCGACGACGTCGTCGCTGAGCATGCTGGTGAGTTCGGCCAGGTCACCGCTGCTGGCGGCGGCGAGGAAGCGGGTGAGCAGTTCCTGATGCTCCTCGCGGGACGGGTGAAATCGCGCGCGTCCGTCGGCCAGGCGGGTGCGCGCACGGTGATACATCTGCCGGCAATTGGCCGGCGAGGCAGCGACCGTGACGGCGATGTCCTCGTAGGGCAGCTCGAACGCCTCGCGCAGCAGGAACACGGCGCGTTCCGGTGGCGAGAGCTGCTGGAGCAGGTGCACGGTCGCGTAGGAGACGGTGTCGCGCAGCGCGATCGTGTCGAGCGGGCCGAGCTCGTCGGTCGGTACCGGTTCGGGCAGCCACGGTCCGGGGTAGGCCTCGCGAACCACCCGGGCGGACCGTAGCTGGTCGAGCGCGAGGCGCGAGACCACGGTGATCAGGAACGCGCGTGGTTCACGGATGTCGCTGCGGTCGGTACTCGTCCAGCGCAGGTAGGCGTCCTGGACGATGTCCTCGGCGTCCCACATGCTCCCGGTCAACCGGTATGCCAGTCCGAGCAGCAGCGGGCGATGCATCTCGAACGTCTCGGTTTGCTTGTTCATGGTGTTCTCCCCGCACCGCGTCGGTTCAGCTCTTCGCCGGCAGGCGTTCGAGTTCGCTGCTGAACCCGGTGCGCCACGACGCGTAGCGCGGCCGCCAGTCCAGGGTGGTCTTGGCCCTGGTGTTGTCGGCACCGCGCAGCTGGGTCATGAACGCGACGCCCCAACCGCCGACGGCCATCTGCGCAAGCATGGCCGGTGCGGACTTGGGCTGCTTGGCCCCGACGATGTCGGCCATCACGGGGAGCCATTCGCTCATCTTCGCCGGGTTGTTGTCAACGATGTTCAGCACACCGCTGACGTCCCGGTCCAGGGTGGCGACGATGGCGGTCGCGGCGTCGTGGGCGTGGGTGAACGAGAACGTGGCAGTGCCGCCACCGACGAGCGGGACCTTGCCGGTGCGAACCTGCTGGACGAAGGAACCGTCTGCGGCGTAGATCGTGCCTGGCCCGTACAGGTGACCCAACCGCACAACGAGGCCGCCCGCGTCGCAGGTCCGCTGCTCGAGTTCTTTGAGGGCAGTCAGTACGCCGGCGAACTGCTTGGGCGGGTTCTGCCACAGGGGTGCGTCCTCGTCGGCGAATCCGGCGCCGGCCGGATCGTAGGCGTACGCAAGTCCCTGTGCGACAAGGCGAGTTACGCCGACGGCCTGCCCGGCGGCCACCAGATTGGCCGTGCCGACCGTGCGCAGCAGGTTGGTCTGCTCGAATTGCTTGGCCATCTTCTTCGGATTGATCTGCTTCGGGATGGCGGTGAGCATGTTCACGATCGCGTCCGGCGCAGCTTCGCGCACTGCCCGGATGACGGCCGCGCGGTCGAGCGCGTCGGCAACCACGGTGGCTTGTGCCGCCGCGACCGGGCGCGAGCGCGACAGCGCGATCACGTCGTGGCCGACGGACTCGAGCAACGGCACCAGCCGATTGCCGATCACGCCTGTCGCCCCGGCTACCAGTACTCGCATGACGTCCTCCTGATCTCGTTCCTCCCGGTGGATCCGGGACGGTTCGCAATCAGGACGGGCGAGGCGTCTCGCATGTGACAGTCAGCGGCATGACCCACGTCACGCCCGAGTGGCGGGCGTGTCGGCGCAACGAGCGCCTGCTATCTGTCCACTGTGGACGGTGAAATGTCGTTACTGAACAGGGGCATTGTAGGGGGCTGGCTGAGCGCGCGGACGCATCCGCACGCCGACGACGAGCAGCACGACACCGAGCACGGCCACCACGATTCCGCCGACAAGGATGCCGATGGCGAAGCCGAACACGTGCGGGATGGTCAGCGCAAAGCGTCCACTCACCGTCACACCCGGACTGGCGTCGGCGTTCATGACCACGAGGCGGTAGCTGCCGTCGTTGATCTTCCAGTTCAATGTCGCGTTCGTCCCGGTTCCCCGCGCGACCCAGAACGATTGACTCCCAGGCGGTGCTGGACGCGCCGTTCCGTCCTGGCGAACCGTCTTGAGCCGGAACGGGTCGACGTCGAAGTCAGTGACCTTGTCGATCGCGACGCCGGCAAGGTAGCGATCGACGTCGGCTGCCGGCCCGACGCCGATGAAGACGGGGCGTTGCGCGTTGGGGATCGTGACGCGCAGCGACGGCTGGTCGACCGTCGTCGCGACCCCGTTGGTGTTCTTGATGTCGTTGAGGGCAGTGACCAGGGCGCTCGTCGACGTCGATACCGGGCGGACCCCAGACGTGAGCGTGCTGTCCGAACCGAAAAGTGCCATCAGCACGCCCCCGCCGATCGCGACGAGAGCCCCGCCGGCTAGAAGGATGGCAGCGATGACGATGACGATCACGCGCTTGACCATGGTTACTCCTGATGGGGGCATCGTTTGGTCGCGTCTGCGCCGGCGTTTGTCCTTATGCGATCGGCCGCTCGCTCTCGTCGGGCGATGCCGTCGCTGGCATCTGCGGCAATTGCATCGCCCACCTCGGCCCCCCCGCAGGCACTCAGCGCGAACGAGGAGATGTCCTCGTCGTGCCGGCCCGCCTGGCCGTCAGCCGGGGTTTCTGACGACCTTGTTCAACGAAGGTAGCAGCCAGAATCTGGTCCAAGAATCGAGAAAAGCCTTTCGCCGTCGCACGATTCGGCCACGCGCCGCAAACCGAACCCTGCCCGGATGAAGAACGCTATGTGGCCCCATATCCGTCGCGAAAGGTGCGGGATCAACAGTGGCCCGCGCGGATTCCAAGCACGGTGTCGGACCGGAACGATCTCACTCGGGACGGAGTTCTCGAACATCTCGCCACGCACCACAGCCCAGGTGTGCTCGCCGAGGAACTGCTGAACGCCGTCGAGACGTCCCGTGGAATTCAACGCAACGCCGACCTCAATCGCTTGTGTCCGAAGAAGCGCTATTCGACCGAGGAGTACGTCCTTCGGGCTCTGGCCGAGGTCTGGTCCGTGCACGGGTACCGCCGGGTGCGAGCAACGCGCCTACCACTGCGACCGGTGCTCGTATTGGCATCTGACGAAAACGGCCGGGGCGTGTAGACCTGGAGACCGCATGAGATGCGGTCCGCAGGGCCACGGCTCAGCGCAGATCGTGGTCAGATGCGTACGAAATCGGTGCCGTTCCACGCCCAGAGCTTCGTGACGGGATTCAATCCGCAGGCGGCGACGGGCTGATTCGTCGGGCAATCCTTCGTCTGCAGACGACCGGCCACGAACGCGAAGCCGAAGGAAAGTCCGATCGCGTCGGTGCCCACTGGCCTTCCGGACGGGCCGATGTTGCCGTTGGGTTCGGCCTTGATCGCGCCCCAGCCTCGGGCGCCCGTGGTGTAGGCAACCGCATTACCGCTGCCGTCTCCGGTGAAGTTGCCGGTGACGATGAACGTGGCGTCGTGCATGCCGGTCAGCAGCGCGCCCGTGGCCGCGGCCTCGGCCGGTCCACCGATCGCTGCGGAGTAGGGGTAGGTGCTGGTTGCGGCGCGCTTCCAATCGGAGCCCGTGTACTTCCAGAACCCGACATGCGCCTGCTGGTCATAGCTGATTGCCTCGTATCCGCCGGGTATCGCCACCAGCACGACGCGCTGACCGGGGGTCAGCGCCGCGAGCCGTGCCGCGAGTTGAGCGCGGCTGGCCGGTGCAGTCGTCGTCGGCGACGCCGGTGTCGTCGCTGCCGGCGAACTGGCCGGTGCCGTGGAAGTTTGCGGGGAACTCGGCAGGGACGGGAAGTCGGGGGAGGAGGGTCCGGTGGGGGTCAGCTCGCTGCCGGTGCCCGATGTCGTGGTGCTGCACGCCGTCGCGGCCGTGATCACGATGGCCAATGCGCAGGCCAGGCCGAGAATTGAGCGCAACCGCATTGTCGCCCTCCCAACCGACGTGTGCCTCGAAGCGTAGGCCGACTCTGCTCCGCGCGCGAAGCAGAGCGCCGGATCAGGGCCGGTGTCAGTGGGACTCGCGGCTGACCTCGCTGCCCCGGCGGCCGGCGAGGAAATCGAGGTCCGCGCCGCGGTCGGCCTGCAGCACGTGCTGCACGTAGAGCTGTTCCCAGCCGCTTGCCGGCGCGGCGTATGAGGCCTGGGCGCCCGCCGTGGACCTGCGGCGCTCGAGTTCGCCGTCGGGCAGGTCGACGGACAGGCGCCGAGCCGGCACGTCCAGCACGACCGGATCACCCGTACGGACCAGGCCGAGCGGGCCGCCGGCAGCGGCCTCCGGCGCGACGTGCAGCACCACCGTGCCGAACGCCGTGCCGCTCATGCGCGCGTCGCTGATGCGGACCATGTCGCGCACGCCGCGCGAGAGCAGCTTCGTGGGCAGCGGCATGTTGCCGACCTCGGGCATGCCGGGATACCCCTTCGGCCCGCATCCGCGCAGCACCAGAACCGAGTGCTCGTCGACGTCGAGATCAGGATCGTCGATGCGGGCGTGTAGATCTTCGATGCTGTCGAACACGACAGCGGGTCCGCGATGGCGCAGTAGCGCAGCCGACGCGGCGGCGGGTTTGACGACCGCGCCGTCGGGGGCCAGGTTGCCGCGCAGCACGGCGATACCGGCCGCGGGCAGCACTGGATCGGCACGTCGCCGGATGACGTCCTCGTCCCAGATCTGCGCGTCGGCAAGATGGCTCACGAATGGCGTCCCGGCGACGGTGAGCGCCCCCGGGTCGAGCAGGTCCGCCACCTCGCGCAGCGCGGCAAGCAGTCCGCCCGCGCGGAAGAGGTCGTCCATCAGATGCCGGCCCGCCGGCTGCAGATCGACCAGCAGCGGCACGTCCGAGCCGGCGGAGTCGAAATCGTCGAGGCGGAGCTCGATCTCGAGCCGTCCGGCGATCGCCAGCAGATGCACCACTGCGTTCGTCGAGCCGCCGATTGCCGCGAGCGCCACGATCGCGTTGCGAAACGATCCGCGACTGAGCAGCGTCGACGGGCGACGGTCGGCCGCGACCATCTCGACCGCGAGCCGCCCGGTGGCGTGCGAGCGTTCGAGCAACCTGGCGTCGTTCGCCGGCGTGCCCGCGACACCGGGCAGTGTCATGCCGAGCGCCTCGGCGACGCACGCCATCGTCGAGGCGGTGCCCATCGTGTTGCAGTGCCCCTTGCTGCGGATCATCGCCGACTCCGAGCTGAGAAACTCCTGCTGGGTAAGGGCTCCGGCCCGGACGTCCTCACTCAGCCGCCAGACGTCGGTGCCGCACCCCAACGGCTTGCCGCGGAAATGGCCGGTGAGCATCGGACCACCCGGCACGACGACCGCGGGCAGGTCGACGGATGCCGCGGCCATCAGCAACGACGGGATGGTCTTGTCGCAGCCGCCGAGCAGCACCACGCCGTCGATCGGGTTGGCACGCAGCATCTCTTCGGTCGCCATCGCGGCAAGGTTTCGCCACAGCATCGCGGTCGGCCGGACCTGCGTCTCGCCGAGCGACATGACCGGCAGGTTCAGCGGCACGCCGCCGGCCTCCCAGACACCCTGCTTGACACTCGCCGCGACCTCGTCGAGGTGGGCATTGCACGGAGTGAGTTCCGAGGCGGTGTTGGCAATCGCGATGTGGGGCCGGCCGTCGAAGGCGTGCGCCGGCAGCCCACGGCGCATCCAGGCCCGATGGATGTAGGAGTTTCGGTCGGTGCCGCCGTACCACTGCTCACTTCGCAATCCCATGGGCTTTGCTTTCCGCTAGTTGAAATCGATGGCTAGTATCCGGAACGTGAGCGAGGCTAGTCCGGGAAATGACAGCAGCGCGCCCGGGAGTCCCCGGCTGGTCGGCGCGGATCGGGTGCTGGCGGTGCTGCGCGAGCTCGCCCAGCATGCCAGTGGCATCGGGCTCGAGGCTCTGGCAGCGGCAGTCGACAGTCCCAAGCCGACGGTGCATCGCGCGTTGCTGGCGCTGCGCCGGGCGGGCTTCGCCGCGCGGGACGGTCGCGGCCGGTACCTGCTCGGTGATGAGTTCCTGCACCTCGCGTTCGCCCATCATGAGGCGCGCCCCGAACACGTTCGCGTCCGTCCGACGCTGGAACGGCTCGCGAAACTGTTCGGCGAGACCGCGCACTACGCCGTGCTCGACGGGCGCTTCATCGTGTACCGGTCGAAGGTCGACCCGGCCGCCGGCGCGGTGCGGCTGACGTCCACGATCGGTGGGCGCAATCCCGCGCACTGCACCGCGGTCGGCAAGCTGTTGCTGTCCTACGCCTTGCGCGACGACGCCGCGGTCGAGTCCTGGGTCGGCTCGGGCGAACTCGAGCGGCGAACCGCCAAGACGATGGTCACGGCGATCGAGCTGTGCCGCGAGTTGCGCGATATTCGCCGGCAGGGCTATGCCGTCGACGACGGGGAGAACGAGCAGGGCGTGAACTGCCTGGCCGTGCCGATCTTCCTGGTCTCGCCCACGATCCCGAGCGGCGCGGTCAGCATCAGCGCGCTGTCGTACCGGACGCCGCTCGACGTGCTGGTGCGCGCGCTGCCCGAGATCCGCTCCGTCGTGTCGGCCTGGGGCGACGAGGCCGTGTCGTGAGTGCCCGCGCAGCCGCGCGAGGCGCACGCCGGTGAGGGCCTTGGTCGTCACCGGCCCGGAGCAGGCGCACGTCGCCGAGGTGCCGGCACCGATCGCTGCGGCCGGCGAGGTCGTCGTCGACGTCGAGCGGGCCGGCATCTGCGGCACCGACGTCGAGGTCTTCACCGGCGTCATGGCCTACCTGCATCAGGGACACGCGAGCTATCCCATGCGGCTGGGCCACGAATGGTGCGGAATCGTCTGCGCGGTAGGGGCAGGCGTCGATGCTGCGTGGATCGGTCGCCGTGTCACCGCCGACACGATGCTCGGCTGCGGACGGTGCCGCACCTGCACGAGCGGCAAGCAGTACCTGTGCGCGGATCGGTACGAGATCGGCATCCGTGGCGGATGGCCCGGCGCGCTCGCCGAGCAGTTGGTCGTCCCGGCCACTGCGTTGCATGCACTGCCGGACGGGGTAGGCGCGGTCGCGGGTGCCCTCGTCGAGCCGGGCGGCACGGCGTTTCGGACGGTGCAGGCGGCACTGGCGCGACCGGGTAGCCGGGTGGCGATCTTCGGACCCGGCACGATCGGGTTGCTCGCCGCCCAGTTCGCGGTGGCCGCCGGCGCCGAGGTTCACGTCGTCGGTGAGACCGCGCAGTCGCTGGCGAACGCGCGCGACCTCGGCGTGGCCGGAGCCTGGACCAGCGCGCTGTTGCCGCCGCTGCCCTACGACGCGGTCATCGACGCGACGAACGGCGCCGGGGTTCCGGCTGCCGCGCTGGACCTTGTCGCGGCGGGCGGCCGGGTCGTGTACGTGGGCCTGGCCGGAACGCCGAGCCTGATCGACACCCGGACACTGGTGCTCAAGGACGTCACGGCGATCGGCGTGCTGAGCGCGTCGCCCGGGCTTCGCGCCGCGATCGAGCAGTACGCGGCGGGCGTCGTCGATCCGACGCGCCACGTCGCCGCGACGATCGGCCTGGACCGGGTGGCCGACGCGCTGTCGGGCTGGCGCCCGGCCGGGGCAGGGCCCGGGCCGAAGATCCACATCGACCCCCGGCTCTGAGATCAGGCGGCATTTGGGTGTTCTCGTCGTGCAGGCGGCGACGCGGGCGCGGACGGCCGTCGTCTTCGCATACGACGACGAGACCGAGGGCCTGGACCGCTCATCGCCGTCGCTGGCCGGCTACCAGGACGAGCCGATCTCGCGCGTGGCAAAGGCGAATCCGAACACGGTCGTGGTGCTCAACACGGGCTCGTCGATCACGATGCCGTGGCTGAACAACGTCCGATCCGTGCTGGACATGTGGTATTCGGGCCAGCAGGGCGCGGCGGCCACCACTGCGTTGCTGTTCGGTGACGCCGCCCCGGGCCTCCGGCTCAGCCAGACCTTCCCGGCTGCGCAGGACAAGACCCCGGTCGCCGGCGATCCGAGGCGCTATCCGGGAGTGGGCAACGAGGAGGACTACTCGGAGGGCATCCAGGTCGGGTACCGCTGGTATGACGCGCACGGCGTCACCCCACTGTTCCCCTTCGGCTTCGGGCTGACCTACACGTCCTTCGCATACAGCGACCTCGCCGTTCGCCGGGCCGGGGACGGCGGGCTCGACGTGTCGTTCCGGCTGCGCAACACCGGGGCACGCACCGGCGCGGAGGTCGCCCAGGTCTACGTGGGCGCAAGCCCCGAGGTGAGCCAACCGCAGGCGCTACGCGCGCAGGCCGGGTACGACAAGGTGACGCTGCGGCCGGGCGAGACCCGGAGCGTCCACATCCACGTCGACGCCGCCCAACTCGAGTACTGGAACGTAGCCGCCCACGGATGGCGGCTCGGTCGATGCGGTGGTCGCCTCGCCGTGGGTGGGCACTTGCGCGCTGGGTGGGCACTTACAAGTGCCCACCCGCGGCGCAACTGCCCACCTGCGGGGCGCGTTGTGGTGATCATGGAACAACCGCCCCGGATCACGACGGTCAGGAGGCGCGATCGCGATGCCGGGCTTACGCAGCCGGCACCTTGTCGAGGAACCCGTACACCGAGGCAATCTTGCCGGCGTCGGTGAGCACGGCGACGTCGAAGCCCGCTACCGGAGCGTCTGCCGCCGCTGTGCCCTGCGGGCCGAGCGCCCAGGTGAAGCGAATCTGGTTGTGATGCCCGTCGACCGGCCCGAGCAGCTGAAACGTCCAGCCGGCGAACTGCTGCTGCACCGCGGCGACGGTGGCGACGATGGTGTCGCGACCTTCGGCAACGGCCAGCGGGTCGATGTAGCAGGCGTCATCGGCGAAGAGCTCCGCGGCGAGCTTGGCCCGGTTGGCGTCGTCGGTCTCGTTCCAGACTGCGATGTAGTCGGCGGCCACTGCCTGATAGTCCGTCATCTGGCTTGCTCCCTCTGCGGTTACTGGGCGCCGTCGTTCGGCGCCGCTGCGACGAGCTTGCCGAGTCGGGAGACGCCAGTCGATTACCTGCAAGGTCATGGCCGGGCGTGACTGATCAGCCGTTTCCGCGACGCCGTTGCGGTAGTCAGCAGTCGAGTTGCGTCACCGTCATGTCCTGCACGGTGGCCCGCCCGCCATGTACCTGCACGTTGGCCATCTTCGGCACCCAGCCGTCCCGGCCGGCGGTCAGCTGCAGCGGATTCTCGTGGTCGTCCAGCCACCACGCGTACCGGCCGTTGACGTCGGTGGTCAGCGTGTAGGTGCCATGCCCGGCGATCCAGACGTTCGCGCCGGCCAGTGGCGCCGACGTGCCGTCGCAGGACGTGCCGGTCACGGTGCCCATGATCTTGGCCCAGGACCGCGGCGGATCCACCTGCATACGTACGCCGACGGACTTGACGCCGTACCGCGTATCGCTGCGCGCAAGCACAGCCGAGCTGTACGCGCCGGGCTGATCCATCCCGGTGGCGTCCGCGCGCACCCAGACGAGCGCTGTGTGCCACGGCTGCACCGTGATCTTCGTCGAACTGAGCGACAACCACGACGAGTCGCGGTCAGTGCCGCAGTCAGCGTAACCGGGCAGCATCTCGACGAACGGGCTGTCGTTGCTCCATGACTGGCTGCCGCCGATCTTGTAGAAGCCGCAGGCGGTCGCGCCACGCGAGAGCTGGTTGATCGAGTCCGGCAGGTTGGTCCAGCTGTCGGCGACCGGGTCGTACGCGAATCCCTTGCTGGTGCTCAGCCCGTCGCTCACCCCGCCCGACACCAGCAGCTTGCCGTTCGCCACGCCATAGCCCATCTCGTCCAGCGCGAGCGGAACGTCGGCGCGGCGGCTCCAGGTGTCGGCAGCGGGGTCGTAGGCGTACGTGGCCTTTGAGACGTCGCCGAATCCCGCCTGACCGCCGGCGCAGTAGATCACCGCCTCGATCGCGCCGCACGCCAGCCACGACTCAGCTGCGGGGTAGTCGGCCAGCCGCCGCCACTTGTCGGCCGCCGGGTCGTAGCGGAAACGCCCGAGGAACCGCAGAAGAACCGGGTATCGCAGCCGCCGACGACGTAGAGCTGACCGTCGAGCACGGTGGCGGCCGCATCCGCCATCGGCACCGGGATGTTCGCGCCGGTCGACCAGTGCCCGGTCGTCACGTCGTAGATGTCCAGCTCGGCGCTGATCTGCTCGCCGAAGTCGCCGGTCGCGCCGTCCACGACGTAGAACCTGTCGCCGATGAACCCACCGACGGCCTCCTGCACCGGATGCGGCAGGCCGGCCACCCGGCTCCAGGTCCGGGTGTCCGGGTCGTAGGCGTACCCGTCGGCGACCGGCGCACCCTGCGAGGCGCTCGACACGCCGCCCCAGGAGTAGATCTTGCCGCCGTACGCCCCGGCCACGTTGTCGCGGATGGCGACCGGATAGTCGGGCAGCGATACCCAGCCGGCCGCGGGCGGATCGCCGAGGCCCGACCACGGCTCGCCGTGCGCTGCCGCGAGACGGAAGTCGCCCGGCCGTTCGGTGAGGCTGACCTCTGCCGGGGCGGTGCCGGTGTTCGTGACGATGAGCGGGACGCTGCTCGAACCGCCGAGCCGCGGATGCGCGTACAGCGCGGGCGCGACGGTGATTCGCCCGGCTGGCAAGGGGAAATCGCTCGCGGCGACCCGGTCGGCTGCGACGGGCACCTGCTGCACGCGATCGTGGTAGCGCAGCTTGGACACGGTGAACGCCTGTCGACCCGAACCGGGCGCGAACAGCGCGTACCGGCCGTCGGCATCGGTGTCGGTGCTCGTCGCGGGCCCGGCGACGTGCGCACCGCTCACCGGTTGGCCGGTGTTGGAATCCCGCACCTGCCCGGCGACCATACCGCCCGGTATGGACTCGCAGCGGCGGTTTCCGATGAACACATCGTCGATCGCCCACCAGCGTCCAGCGGTGACGTCCGGGCTGTTGTAGTAGTGGAAACGGATCCGCACGTGCGACTGGTGCGCTGCGGCCGGGATCAGCACCGTGGCCGGCCGCGGACCGGCTGCCAGCAGGTCGACCCGCCACGCGTTCTGCCAGGTGTCGCCCCCGTCGGTGGACACGTCGACATCGCCGATGCCCGACGGCTGGCCGTAGTCCCACATCGTGAAGTCGTAGTCGAACCCGACCGAGGGCGCGTCGAGCCCGCTCAGGTCGACGACCGGCGAGACCAACGACGAGTCCTGCCGGTCCCAGCTGTAGAACTCGTTGTCCATGATCGCGAAGCTGCCCAGCCCGCCGGTGTGGTTGCCGCGTTTGCCGGGATCGTCGAAGCGCCAGACCCAGTCCTTGCCCTCGCCGTCGACGACGGTCCAGCCCGCGGGCGTCGTCGACGTGTCGAAGCCTTCGAGCAGGCCGTCCGTGGCGTACCGGTAACCGGGCGCCCGGCACGCGGTCTCGTCGACGGGCAGGCGAACGTCGGCGGCCGGGCTCGTCACGTCCTGGTAGCCGGGCGCCGTCACGTGCACGTCGCGGGGGCCGTCGGCCGGCACTTCCAGCGTGTACCGGCCCGTCACCGGCGACGTGTGCGCCGTTACGCCACCGGCCGTGACCGTGGCCCACAGCGGCCAGCCGTGGGCGCCGCCGTCGCGGACCGTGCCGCTGAGCGTCACGGTGGTCGCGGCGTGGGCCGTGGGCACCGCGGCCGTACCGCACAATACGGCGAGTACAGCGATCAGGCGCTTCACGATGAACACCCCGTCTGGTTGAGAGTGACGTTCTGGACGATCGTCTGCCCGGCACGCACCCGGGCGGTGATCGTCTTGGGGAACCAGTCGGTGGCCGCGACGGTGATCGACAGCGTCCCGTTGGCCTGGTCCAGCCATTGCGCGTACTGGCCCCGGGCGTCGGTGCGCAGCGTGTAGTCGCTGACCTTGCCGTCGATCGCGACGGTGGCGCCGGGGACCGCGGCGCTGCTGCCGCTACAGGTCACGCCGGTGACGGTGCCGGTGATCTTGCCCCAGCTCAACGGCGGTGTGACGGTGATCGTCGCCCGAACCGAACCCGTCTCGTACGGCGTGTCGTTGCGGACGTTCAGCACGGCCGTGTACGTGCCGGGCTGGCTGACCGTACGGGCGTCCAACGTGATCGTGACCTGCGTGCTGCCGCCCGCGGGAAGTGTCGCGGTCGCGGGCGTGCCCGTCAGCCACGGCACCGGGTCGGCAGTGTCGCAGGCGGCGTAGCCGGGCAGCACCTCGGTGAACCTGGTGGGCGGGCCGTTCAGGGTCATGCCGCCGATCTTGTAGAAGCCGCAGGCGCTCGCGCCGGCATAGACGGCGTGGTTGGAGTTCGGCAGCGCCGTCCACGTGTTCGTTGCGGGGTGGTAAGCGAATCCCTGGTTGGTGACGGCGGTGCTGTCGTCGGTGACGCCGCCGGACATCATCAGGGTGCCGTCGGCGACCGTCGAACCGGCGCCCCACAGGTCGATCGGCAGGTCGGCCAGCCGGGTCCAGGTGTTGGTCGCCGGATCATAGGCGTAGGTACGGGTGCCCGGGCTGCCGCCGTTGTCGGAGACGCCACCGGCGCAATAGAGCTTGGCGCCGATACCGCCGCAGGACAGCCAGGCTGCGTTCACCGGGTAGTCGGCCAGCTTGCTCCACTGGCGGGAGGGCGAGTCGTACCGGTACGCGAACCGCTTGCCGCATGACGACTGGCAACCGCCGACCGCGTACAACTTGCCGCCCAGCACGGCCGTCCCCGCCGCGGCAACGGCGTTCGGCATGGCCGGTCCGGCCGACCACCTATCTGTGTGCGGGTCGTAGACGTCCAGGTCGGCGCGGACCTGGCTCGTCTCGGCCCAGCCACCGGCGATGTAGAGCTTGCCGCCCAGAAAGCCCGCCACCGGGGCGGCCCGGGCCTGCGGCATGTCGGCGATCGGCCGCCAGGCCCCGGACGCCGCGTCGTAGGCGTGGCCGCTGCGCAACACGCCGGCGGCCGACTCGCCGCCGACGACGTACACGGTGCCTGCGTTGTAGCCCGCGACGTTGTAGGCGAGCGCGCTCGTGTAGTCGGCGGCGGACGTCCACGGGCCGGCGCCCGCTGCGACCACGCCGTAGTTGGCGGTGCCGGGGGCTGCCATACGCCGGGGTATGTGCGGTGAGAAGTGGCCGCGGATGGTCTGCACCGGGGCGCCACGATGCGAAGCCAATGGCGTGCTGCCGTCGGGCGTCTCGGAGAGGTCGAGAGTCGCCGGCGCGGTGCCGTCGTTGCGAATCGTGACGGTCCGGGTCGCGGTGCCGCCGAGCGGCATCGTGGCGTCGACGCTGTCCTGTGCGATCGACAGATTCCCCGCGGCGAGTGCGAAGTCGGCCACCGTGGTCGCGTTCGCCGCGACGTCGACGGTCTGCGTCAGCGCCTGGTAGCGCGTCATCGACGCGGTGAACGGCCGCGCGCCCCCCGGCGAGAACGTCCAGTAGGAACCGGCCGAATCCGACGTCGTGCCAGCCACCGTCGCGCCCGCGAGCGCGGAACCGGTGTTGCGGTCGCTGACGCGCCCGAGCAGCAGGCCGCCGTCCTGCGGGGTACAGACGCGATCGCCGATCGCGGCGTCGTCGACCATCCACCAGCCGTCGAACGCGGCCATGTAGTGGAACCGGAACCGTACCTGCGACTGGCCCGCTGCCTGCGGGATCGGCGCCATGACCCGGGAGCTGAAGACGCTGCCGGTGGTTTGCCGCCAGGCGTTGGTCCAGGTCGTCCCGCCGTCGACGGAGACGTCCACGTCAGCCGTCGAGTGCGCATCGGCGCTGTAGTCGGTGTCGAACCAGACGGCCGGGGTGTCGACCGAACTCAGGTCGAAGACGGGCGAGACGAGCGACGTGTCCTGATGCTCGTCCGGACCGTAGCCGGCCGAGAACACCCAGGCGTAGAGGCCGTCTCCGCCGGTGCGGTTGCCGAACCCGCGATCGTCGTCGAAGCGCCACACATCGTCGTTGCCGGCGTTGTCGGCGACGGTCCAGCCGGCCGGTGTCGTCGGATCGTCGAACGTCTGCTGGTAGACGGTGCGGTTGTCGCCGGCCTGGTACCCGGGCGCCGTGCAGGTGTACGGGTCGGCCGGCAACCGGAAGTCGTGCACCACGTCGGTGCCGCCGAGCGCCACGGCCGCGGCCTGCGGAGTCAGGCCGGGGTAGCCGCCGGCGACGCTCACCTGGTACGTGGCGTCAGCCGGCAATGAGACCGAGTAGCGGCCGGTCGCCGGATCGGTGCGGAACGTGCCGCCGGGCATGCCGGCCACGGTGAGCGTGGCGGCCAGCGGCCAGCCGTGGCCGGAGCCCTCGCTCACCGTGCCACGCAGCGTCACCCGCGGCTGGGCCGCCAACGCGAAGTCGTGTGTGGCGGTGGCGCCCTCGGCGATGGTGACGCTCGCCTGCGAGGCGTCGTAACCGAACATCGTCGCCGTTACGTCGTGGGTGCCGACCGGCAGTGTGAGGTCGTAATGGCCCTGCACGTCGGTGGTATCGCGAGCGGCGCCGGCGCTCACCGTGGCCTTGGCGATCGGCGCCCCGCTGCTCGCGTCGGTCACCGTGCCGGCGACGTCGCCGTGCGGGCCGAGCGCCTTGAACGCCGCCGTACCGTTCGGGCTGCCGAGGCCGGTCGGCCCGTCGTAGCCCGGCCCGGCCGTGCACAGGTAGGCGGGATCGCACGAGCCGTTCTTCCCGGACGTCACGTCGTTCAGCGCGGGGGGCTGCGCGTACGCGTACGACGCCGGGTACTCGCCGGAACCGGGCTTGCCGCCCAGCGCGTACACGCCGGCGATCAGCGGCGCAGCCAGGCTCGTCCCGCCGGCGACGAGCCATCCGGACTGCTGGAACGTGTCGTACACGGCCAGTCCGGTGTTCGGATCGGCGACGGCCGAGACGTCGGCGACCGCGCGCATGTCGCAGCCGGAATCACCTTGCCAGGACGGCTTCGCGTCGAACTGCGAGCAGCCACTGCCCGGTCCCTGGCCGTTGCTGTCCCACACCGTCTCCGCCCAGCCCCGGCTGCTGTTCGAGTCGCGCACCAGCGACGTGCCGCCGACCGACGTCACGAACTGCGACGCCGCCGGGTATTCCACGCCGTAGCCGAAGTCTCCGGAGCTGGCCACGATCGCGGTGCCCGGGTGGTCGAAGAACTGCGAGTCGAAATCGGTCTGGGCGGGGTCCTCGTCGCCGCCGTAGGAGTTGGACACGATCGGCGCCCCCTGTGCGACCGCCTGGTTGACGGCCGCGCCAAGGTTGTCGAGGAGGTTGTCGTCGGACTCGACCAGCAGCAGGTGGCACGCCGGGCAGGCGGCCGACACCGCGTCCAGGTCGAGAGAGATCTCGACGGCCCAATCCCCGTTCGGGGCCGGGTAGTCGGTGCCGCCCCGCTGGTCGATCTTGCGGAAGCAGCCGTTGGCTGTGGTGCAGGGCGGCAGCCCGTACTGGGTCCGCCACGCGGCGAGGTCGGCCTCGGCACTCGGATCGTCGAACGCGTCGACGATCGCGACGGTCATCCCGGCGCCCCCGCCGGCGGGCAGGTTGTAGGCGTCCTGGATGTCGCTCGGCCCGTAGCCAGCGGGGGTGTCCTGCGCGGTCCTGGGCGACGCGATGCCGGTGCGCAGCAGCGACAGGCACCGCATCTGGCCCTTCTTCGCCGGGGCGGAGCACACGACCTGCGTGTGACTGCTGGGCGGCACGGCCTGCGCCACCGGCGCGCCGGCCGTCGCCAACGCGAGGACGGCGACGATCCCCCGAAGTCTCATGCGACGACTCGACCATGCGGCACAGAATGGGATGATCCGTAGCGACTACTGAATTTTGACTCCTACGGGGGCATCGTGAGCGCCGCGGTGAGGGTTTTGCCCGGTTTCGTGGGGCGGTCCGGCGAACTCGCCACGCTGCGCCGCGCGCTCACCTCCGCCCCGGCGCTCGTGATCGTGGACGGCGAGGCGGGCATCGGCAAGAGCCGGCTGGTCAGCGAGGCGCTGTCCGGGCTGCACGGCATCCGGCAGTTGACCGGCGGCTGCGAGCCGGTGCAGGAGCCGTTCCCGCTCGGTCCGGTGTTCGACGCCGTGCGCGGGCAGTCCGACCGGCTACCGCCGCCGGATCGGCTCAACCCCGTCGTCGGCGCGCTCGTGCCGTACCTGCCCGAGCTCGCGGCAGCACTGCCCCCGGCGCCGCCACCGCTCGGCTACCGGCAGGCCGAGCGGCACCGCCTGTTTCGCGCAGTGGTCGCGCTGCTCGGCGACATCGGCCCGGCCGTGCTCGTCCTCGAAGACGTGCACTGGGCCGACGCCGGCACCTGCGAGTTCGTCGCGTTCCTCGCCGCGCGGCTGCCGGCCCGGCTCGCAGTCGTGCTGACCCTGCGCAGCGAGACGGGCGGCGAGCTGCCGATCTGGGAGGCGGCGCGCAGCGCGGGAGCGTCCACCCGCATCACCCTCGACGCCCTGTCGCCGCACCAGGTCGGCGAGCTCGCCCGGCGCATCCTCGACTCGACCGAGTTGCCGGACCGGTTCGTCGCCTCGCTGGTCGAGGCGACGGGCGGGATCCCGTTCGTGATCGAGGAGGTCCTGCGCGCTGCCCCTGACCTCAACCACGGCCTGCCGGTGCCCGCCGCGCTGCGCGACCTGCTGCTGGCCCGCTGGGCCGCGCTGGACAACGACACGCGCGAGGTGCTGAGCGCCGCGGCCGTGCTCGGCGCGACGCCCGACGTGACGCTGCTCGTCCGGCTGGCCGGCGACCCGGAGCGCGTGGCGCAGGCGTTGACGCACGGCCTGGCCGCGGGACTGCTGCACGAACAGGACGGGCAGTGCCGGTTCCGCCACGCGCTGGCCTGGCAGGTGATCCACGCGGCTCTGCCGCCGCCGACCCGCCGGTGGCTGCACCTGCGGGTCGCGCAACTGCTCGACGACGGCGCCGAACCCAAACCGGTGGCTCGCCTCGCGCACCACTACGAGCAGGCAGGCGCGACCGCGCAGTTCGTGCGCAGCGCCGAGGCCGCGGCCGACCTCGCCGTATCGCACGGCGACGACGCGACCGCGGCGCGGTTCCTGGTGCCGGCCGTCCGAGCGTCGGACGTGCCGATCGGCGACCGGATCCGGCTGGCCGGCAAGCTCGCCCGGGCCGCGGTCGACGGCCTGGCCCAGGCCGCCGCCGTCCCCGTACTCGCCGAGCTGCTCGACGCCGATGGGCTCGAACCATCGGTCCGCGGCGAGCTGCGGTTCATGCTCGGCCGGTTGTTGCGCCAGCAGGGCGAGGCGGAACGGGGCTACCGGGAGATCGAGCGGTCGGTGGACGATCTCGGCGGGCGCCCGGCCCTGCTCGCGCGCGCCCTGGCCATCCTGGCCGTGCCCGACATCGTGGTCGAGCGCCCCGTCGCCGTGCACATCGCCCGCGCCGCGCAGGCCGACGCCGCCGCGGCGCGCACCGACGATCCTGCGGTCGTGGCCGCCGTCGGTATCGCGCGGACGTCGCTCGCCGTCGAGATGGGCGACGCGTCCGGCTGGCCGCTGGTCGACGCACTGCGCCGCCTGCTCGTCGATCCGCGCGAGCACGCCCGGGCCTGCCTGAACTGGGCGCAGGCTGCGCTGCACATGGGCGACGTCGCTCAGGCTGAGTCGCTGCTCGCCGAGTCCACGCACGTCGTCGACGAGGTGGCCTACCTGCGCTTCGCCGGCATCGTCGAGCTCATCGGCGCCTGGGTCGATCTCGCCGCCGGACGCTGGACCGGACTGGACGAGCGGGCCCGAGCCCTCGTGCGCGAACCGAGCGAGTTCACCGCGGCCGAACTGGATGCGCGATCCCTGCTCGGCACCGTGCTCGCCCTCCAGGGCGATGCCCAGGAAGCCGAGTCGCATCTGCGTGAGGTGATCGCCGGGGCCGCCCGGGTGGGCGCGTTCCGCCCGCTGGTGCCGGCGCTCGCGCAGCTGTCGCGGCTGCTGCTCGACACCGACCGGCCACAGGCCGCGGCGAACGAAGCAGCGCGCGCGCTCGACATCGTCCGGGCGAAAGGCCTATGGGCATGCGGCGCGGACAGCGTGCTGTGCGTCGTCGACTCGATGGATCGCCTCGGACGGCTCGACAGCACTCGCGGGCTCGTCGACGAGCTCGCAGTCGAACTGCGTGGTGCCGCGGCTCCGGCAGCGCAGGCTCGGCTCGCGGTGTGCCGCGCCGTGCTCGGTGGCGACGGCTCGCTGCTCGAGGACGCCCGGGACCGGTTCGCCGCGCTGGGCCTGCGTTACGAGCAGACCGATGCCGAGACACGACTGGGGTGGTGGCGAACCCGGCACGATGACGCGTCCGGGCCGACGCTGCTGCAGCAGGCGCTGCGCCGGTTCGACCAGATGGGCGCGCGCCGTGACGTCGCGCGCGTCCGGCAGGCGCTGCGCGAGTTCGGAGTGCCCGTCCCTTATCCGTGGCGCGGCGGGCGGCGGGCGTACGGTACGACGCTGTCGCCGCGCGAGCGCGAGGTCGCCGTGCTGGCGGCGTCCGGCACGACCAACCAGGAGATCGCGAAGCAGTTGTACGTCTCGCGCCGCACGGTCGAGAGCCACGTGGCCAGTGCGCTGCGCAAGCTCGGTGGTCGCTCCCGCCGCGACCTGGCCACGCTGCTGGCCTCGGCCGACAACGGGTGAATCGGGGTCGACTGCGTCGGCGCGCCGTTGGGCATCAGGGAGATCGGCGGTCAGCCGTCGTCCTCGTCCTCGTCCTCGTCGAACATGCCGCCCCAGTAGGCCAGACTCGACGCGCTGCCAAGATGCCCGCCCGGTAACGGATCGCCCGCGAACCCCGCCGAACCATGCGCTACCTCGTGCCCGACCAGCCAGCCACCGACGTCGTCGGTGCCCGAGCCGGGCTTGCTCGGTGGGTCCACCGGTCGCGGCGCTGGGCCGACCCGGCGGCCGGGCGACGGTGGACGGGCGTGCGGGCGCGGTGGCGCCGGCCGGCGAGTCCAATACCTGACAACGACGACAACGAGCGCGATTACCAGCGCCGCGAACAGCATCTCGATCATCTTCTGCCTCCCTGATCCACATTGACACGGATCACCGACAAAAAACGGCAAGGGTTGGACGCCGATCGTCACTAGGTCGTCCTGGGTCGTCGCCAGGTCGTCGCCAGGTCGTCGCCAGGTCGTCGCCAGGTCGTCGATAGGCCGTCGCTAAATCGCCCTGGTACTACAGCCGAAGATCGCGACCTGGCCCGGGTGCGGCGGCCCCAGACCTCCCATCGGGTCTTGATCATCTCTGCCGAATCTGCCGCCCATGGCGGTTCCAGCAGAGATGATCATGCGGGGATGGCCAGCGCAGTGACGCGCCGTGCCGTTATCGCGAGCGCTGTCGCCCGCCTGCTTCATGGTCATCTCTGCTGGTGATGCCTCCGATGGCAGATCCACCAGAGATGATCACGAAGACTGCCGGTCGGGGCGGTCGGGCCGGTTCGGGGCGGTCGGGGCGGTCGGGGCGGTCGGGGCGGTCGGGCCGGTTCGGGGCGGTCGGGGCAGGTCCGGGCTGGTTCGGGGCGGTCGGGGTGGTCGGGGCAGGTCGGGCGCGCCCCGAAGGGCAATTTCGAAGCTCCGGCCCATCGGGTCTTGATCATCTCTGCCGAATCTGCCACCCATGGCGGTTCCAGCAGAGATGATCATGCGGGGAGGGCGAGCGCCGTGACGCGCCGTGCCGGGGATGCTGCGCGACGAAACGATGGGCGGCGAGGCGTCGGGAGGCAGCGCTGCCGGGGCGTCGCTGCGGTTTGCCCGTCGCGTCGCGGTGACGATGTCGCCGCGAGACGGTCATAGCTCGGCGCCGGCATCATGATCACAAGGGCCGCGACCCCGGTGTGTGATCTTGGTGCTGGCCATCGCGTAACGGCCAGCGGCCGAAAGAGGCATCGTGATGATCACCGGGCGTGCCAGCCCGCGCTCCTGGCACGGCGGTCGGACCGCGACGATTTCGGCTGTGCCAGGAGGCCGACGTGGCTTCGGGAATGAGCGTCTCGTACCGCTTGATCATGGTCGCGAGCACCAGGTCCGGGTCGGCGTCCCATATCTCGCGATTGAAGATCTCCACCTCGATGTCGCCGTCGTAGCCCGCTGCGGCAACGGCTGAGGTGATCAGCCCGAAGTCGATATGGCCGTCGCCGGGCATGCCGCGCGCGAGAAAGGCGTCAGCCGGCAGCGGCGTGATCCAGTCGCAGATCTGGTAGCTCGCGATTCTGGGGCCGGCGCGCTCGATCTGGGCGAGCAGGTCCGGATCCCACCACACGTGGAACGTGTCGACGACGACGCCGACCTGCTCGAGCGGGAACTGCTCGGCAATGTCGAGTGACTGCGCCAGCGTCGACAGCACGGCCCGATCCGCGCAGTACATGGGATGCAACGGCTCGAGCGCCAGTCGGACGCCGCACTGCTGCGCGTGCGGCACGAGCGCGGCGACACCGTCGGCGACGCTGGCCCGGGCCGCCGAAAGATCACGCGAACCGTCGGGCAGTCCGCCGACCACCATCACCAGGCACGCCGCGCCAAGCGCCGCCGCCTCGTCGATGGCACGGCGGTTGTCGGCGAGTGCAACCTGGCGCGATGCGCCGCCCGCCGCGGTCAGGAATCCGCCGCGACACAAGGACGAAACGCGCAGGCCGGAGGCTGCGATCAGCTCAGCCGCTGTATTTGTGCCGGTAGCCGCGAGCGGTTCTCGCCACACGCCGATGGCACCGAGCCCGGCATGTGCACATGCGTCGACGGCTTGGGGGAGTGTCCAGCGATTCGTGGTCATCTGGTTGAGCGAGAGCCGGCTGACATCGCTCATCGCGCAACTCCGGCCACGGTCAGATACGCGCGCATCCGGTGTGCGGCGAGCTCGGGATCGGCTAGCAGACCGAGATCGTCGGCGAGCCGGTACGCCTCGGCGAGATGCACGGCGCTGCGTGCCGACGCGAGTCCGCCGACCATGGCAAATCCGGGTTGGTAGCCGGAAAGCCAAGCCAGGAAGGCGATTCCGGTCTTGTAGTAGTACGTCGGTGCGCCGAACAGATGCCTGGCAAGTGGGACGGTGGCGTCGAGTACCCGGTCATAGGTCGTCAGATCGCCACGGTCCAGGGCCTGCAGCCCAGCGGATGCAGCCGGCGCGATCGTGGCGAAGATGCCGAGCAGCGCGTCGCTGTGCCGCCCGGCATCGCCCTTGATCAGCTGCGGGTAGTTGAAGTCGTCGCCGGTGTACACGCGCACACCGTGCGGCAGGAGACTGCGAAGCTGCACCTCACGAGCGGCGTCGAGGAGGGAAACCTTTACGCCGTCCACCTTTGCCGCGTACTCGGTGACGATGCGGACGAACGACCGCATCGCCAAGTCGAGGTCGGCGCTTCCCCAGTAGCCATGCAGTGCCGGATCGAACATCGGCCCGAGCCAATGAAGGATCACTGGTTCACGCGCCTGCTCGAGCAGGCGCGAGTAGACCTTGGCGTAGTCGTCGGGTCCGTGCGCGATCGCTGCGAGCGTGCGACTGGCCATCAGGATCGCTGCGGCGCCTGCGTGTTCGACGAACTCGAGTTGATGTTCGTAGGCGCCGATCACGTCGTCGAGGGTCTCCGCGTCAGTGACGTGGTCGGTGCCGACTCCGGCCGCGACGCGGCCGCCGCAGGCACGTGCTTCGGCAGCACTGCGGCGGATGAGCTCCTGTGTCGCTGCCCAGTCCAGGCCCATGCCGCGCTGCGCGGTGTCCATGGCTTCGGCGACCCCGAGCCCGAATCCCCATAGGTGACGGCGAAATGCGAGCGTGGCGTCCCAGTCCAGGCTGGCAGCAGTGCCGGGGGTGTTCTCGCCGAACGGCGACGCGGCTACATGGGCGGCGGCATAGGCGATTCGTGACGTGAGCGGCCCGGCCGGCGTCGGCCAGTTCGATGCCTGGCCCGGCGTGTGGTCGAGCAGCGTCCCGTCAGACTGTGGCAACAGTAGCGGCGCGCTCACGTGGTGATCTCCGTGAGCTCGATGCGTCGCCCCTCGGCGGATGAACGCAGACCGGCCTCGGCCAAGGCGATGCCCCTGGCTCCGGACCGGAAATCGTAGGGATGCGGCGCGTCCTCGACCACGTGCCGGATGAACAGTTCCCATTGCGCTTTGAACCCGTTGTCGATCTCGTCGTTGTCGGGCACGTCGAGCCACTGCTGGCGAAACGGCTCGGTGACCGGCAGATCGGGATTCCAGACGGGCTTGGGCGTCATGGACCGGTGCTGCACGCGGCACGACCGCAGACCTGCGACCGCGGAGCCCTGTGTGCCGTCGACCTGGAACTCGACGAGTTCGTCACGGTCGACACGCACACACCAGGACGAGTTGATCTGCGCGATCACGCCCTCGTCGATCTCGAAGATGCCGTACGCCGCGTCGTCAGCCGTGGCCGCGTACCGTTCACCGTTCTCGTCCCAACGGACCGGAATGTGCGTAACCGCCTTGGCCGTGACGGCCCGCACGGGACCGAACAGATTCTCCAGCAGGTAGCTCCAGTGGCAGAACATGTCGGTGGTGATGCCACCGCCGTCCTCACTGCGGTAGTTCCAGCTCGGCCGTTGCGCGGACTGCCAGTCGCCTTCGAACACCCAGTAGCCGAACTCACCGCGTACGGAGAGGATTCTGCCGAAGAAGCCGCCGTCGACGAGCCGGCGCAGCTTCACCAGTCCGGGCAGGAAGAGTTTGTCGTGCACCACCCCGTGCTTGACGCCTGCCGAATCGGCCATCTCGGCGAGGGTGATCGCCTCGGCGGCGGTTTCGGTGACCGGTTTCTCGGCGTATACGTGCTTTCCTGCGGCGACAGCGGCGGCCAGGGCCTTGCCGCGCACTGAGGTCAACTGCGAGTCGAAGTAGAGCTGCATCGAGGGATCAGACAGGGCTGCGTCGAGATCACTGGTCCAGCGCTCGATGTCGTGCCGTTCGGCGATCTCGCGCAGTGCGGCGTCTCTGCGTCCGACCAGGAGCGGTTCGAGCTGCACTCGGCTGCCGTCGGCCAGGACGACACCGCCTTCTTCGCGGATCGCCAGGACGGACCGAAGCAGGTGCTGCCGGTAACCCATCCGCCCGGTGACGCCGTTCACGATCACACCAAGGCGATCTCCCATTTGCATCCCTCCGAGGAAAGCGCTTTCCGGTCAAAAGTTACAGGTCACCGTGCGGCAATGCAAGGCGCCTGACCTGCCGCCGAAGATCGTCACCATCCGGTACTCTCGGCGCTTCGAACAGAATCGGGATAACCCTTTCCCGACTGCGAGCAACGAGGGAGCAGCGCCGGTGAGCAGTGCGGTGACGTTGGCTGATGTCGCGCGGCAGTCTGGTGTTTCGCTGGCGACAGCGTCGCGTGTGCTCAATGGCAGCACCCGAACCGTAGGAGAAGACCTCCGCCAGCGAGTTCTCACCACGGCCGCCGAACTCAACTACGCCGCGAACGCCGCCGCGCAGGCCATGGTGCGCGGGCACCTGAATCTCGTGGGCGTCCTGGTGCATGACATCGCCGACCCGTACTTCTCGTCCATCGCCGCCGGCGTGATGCGTCGCGCCGAGGAGGCAGGCATGCTCGTCGCAATGTCGAGCACGTTGCGGCGCCCGGACCGCGAATCCGATTACGTCGCGGCGTTCCGGCGCCAGCGGGCGCGCGCGATTGTCCTTGTGGGAAGCAGAACCACCGACCGGGCGCAGCTCGCGCACCTGCGCGTCGAGCTCGAGCGTTTCGAAGCCGCCAGCGGCCGCGCCGTCGCGATCAGCCAGCGCCGGCTGCCCGTCGACACAGTCGTTGTCGAGAACCGCTCCGGAGCGCAGGCACTGGCCGAGGAACTGGTCGGACTCGGGTATCGACAATTCGCGGTACTGGCCGGCCCTGCTCACCTCGTCACGGCCACCGATCGCCTGGCCGGGTTCCGCAGCGGCCTGGAGAAGCACCGGATCAAGCTCAGCCCGGACAACGTCGTACCCGGGGAGTTCACCCGTGACGGCGGGTACGCGGCGATGCGAGAGTTGCTGCGCCGGCACGCCGACGTCGAGTGCGTGTTCGCGGTCAACGACGTGATGGCGGTCGGAGCGATGGCCGCCCTGCGAGATCAGCGGGTGGCCCTGCCGAAGGGCATGGCCGTGGCCGGCTTCGACGACATTGCGACGCTGCGCGATGTGCGTCCTCGGCTCACGACGGTCCGGGTCGACCTCGAGGAACTCGGCCGGACGGCGCTGGACCTCGCACTGAGCGAGCCCGCGAGCAAGCCGCGTACGCGTCGTGCCCGTGGAGAGGTCGTGCTGCGCGAGAGCACACCGCGGGTGCGCTGACCGTCGCTTCATGGCCGCGCGCCGTCGGTCTCATGCACCAGCAGCGATGAGACGTCCGAGCGGTGGCACACCCGATCCAGCAGCAGCACGCGTAATGCGATGCGCAGGTGTTCACCGGCCGGCAGGATCAGCGGACGATGCCACGCCAGCGCAGACCCGATCCCGATGTACTGCCGCACACGGACGAACCAGGGGTCGGCGGCAGTGCGTTCGTCCGTAGCGGCAAGGATTGCGGTCCAACCGCGCTCGTGACCGCCTGCGGTGATCGCGAGCCAGTCAGCGCGGCTGCCGTTGACCGCGTCCTCCCCCTCGGCGTCGGCCGTGAAGACGCAGACCTGAGCGGGATCCAGGTCGGCAAGCCGCCAGAAGAATCCGCCGTAGCCGGCGCCCGGCCGCCCGTTGCTTCCCGGACTGCCCAGGCGAACCGCCCCGCCGGTCGCACTCGTCAGGACGCTTGACCACTCGAGGCACCAGCACTCGTCCGCCCAGCCTCGCGCGGAAATCTGGCGTGTCTCGTGCAGAAGCTCGACGCCGCGGGAGTCGCACCAGGTGAGTGCATCGAATATCTCGTCGTCGCGCGCACGGGGCGTCGAAGCCTGACGCACCGTGCCCACAGGTGTGTCGTGGTAGCCCGAGCCAGCCTGGTAGGTGGGTCCGCCCCAGAGGTTCGCGCCGCCGATGTCGGGCAACGCCACGCCCATGCCCCGATGCCACGGGTGGTCGGCCGGATGCGCTGCGGTAACCACCGTCGCGGCGAGCGTGCGCAGCGGATGCAGCGAAGGTCGCGCGACGGTGGTGGGCGGCGGGTCGGTATCCCAGTCATAGCGGGCGACCTCGACTTCACCCACGCGCAGCGACGTCATCGCGTCTCCAGAACGGACGTACGCGCTGCCCAGGGCACGTCGAGTTCGGTGAATGTGTGCAACTGCTCGGCCGCGTCACGCACGGCTTGTTCGATGCCGACGATGTCGATGCGCACGCCGTCGCTGGTGCCGCTGCGCCGCAGCCAGCGCGAGTCGATCAGGCGTGGGTCGGGCGCGAGCCGAACGGCCTCGAGTACCCGCATGAACGCGCCGCACGCGGCGAGAGCGGCTTGCAGCGGTTGCTCAGGATCGTCCAGGTGGGCCAGCAGATTCTGCAGGGGAGTCGTCCGCTCGTAGCGGTGCGCCTCGCCGTCGAGTATCAGCAGATCCTGCGTGTAGTGCAGTTCTGCCCGGGCGCGGGAGCCATGCACCACGAGCACCGGCTCGGACTCCGTCGCGGCGCAAAGTGTTACGGCGACGACGATCGTCAGACCGTTCGCAGTGCGCAGCCGGACACACGAGGTGTCGTCCGCCTCGATACGGCGGGTGCGCAGGAGGTCCAGGTCGATGGCGGCGATGTCGTCGGTGCCCGTCGTGTCGGCCAGCGCGAGCGCAGTGGCCACCGCGTGTGCGAACGGGTTCGTGAGCGCGCCGTCGACGACGGGTTGGCCGTCGAGGGTGCGCCGTCCCGCCCACGGCGCCCGGCGGTAGTAGGCGTCCGTGCGTGACCACGCGCCCCAGGCGCCGATGCCCCGTACCTCGCCGAGTTCGCCACCCCGAAGCAGCGCCCGCAAACGGCTGAACGCGCCCGAGCCGAGGCTCTGGAACCCGACCTGGCACGTAGCTGCCTCGGGCCGGGATACGAGCCCCAGCCAGCCACTGAGGGTCGCCGCGGGCGGTTTCTCCAGCAGCAGGTGGGCCCCCGCGTCAAGTACCTGATGCGCCAGTCGAACGTGGGTCTGGATGGGAGTCGAGACGATGGCGATGTCCGGGCGGACGTCGTGCAGTAGGCGCTCGAGTTCAGTGTCGAGCGGCCGGTTGCCGACGAGTGCGCGGCCCTCGTCGTCGAGTGGCTGTACGTCGCAGACGCCCACGAGTTGGGCGCGGCCCAGCGTCTCGAGATCTGCCAGCTCTCGCAGGTAGCTGCGCCCGTACCCGGACGCCCCGGCGAGAACGACGGTGCGGCTCACTGCACCGACAGTCTGCGTTCGACGGCGACCGCGGCCATCACCACGAATCCCGGTAGGACGACGCCGAACGCGGGCGCGGGTGCGACGACGAACGCGACGACGAGCAAGGCTGCGGCAAGCATCAACGTGCCCGCCCAATCACCAAGAACGGCCGGCCCTGCGTCGACGAGCACCGATCGCCAGGCGTGGCCGGGACGCCACCGGGCGGCGCCCCGCAGTCCGCAGATCACGAGCAGCGTCAGGCCGAGGCCGAGCACCGGTCCCAACACGGTTGCGCCGGGGAGGCCGCCAAGCACGGCAAGGATGTCGAGCGTGCCGACAGCCAGCAGTGCCACGGGTGCCAGCAGCGCCAACGGATCACGCAACGCCGTTGCCATCAGTGACAGGAATCGGCGCACGCTTGGCGTCCGGTCGGCCTCGATCAGCTCGTGCAGAAGCACCGAACCCGCCCCGCCGGCGGCAAGAATCGTCACCACCGGCAGGCAGGCCACGCACACCAGGACGCCGATGAGCAGCACCTCGGACAGCAGTTGCAGCGAGCCCACGGCGGGTCGGTCGTGGCCGGTCATCCTTTGAGTCCCGACGTGGTGACGCCCTCGACCAGGAATCGCTGGAATGCCACGAAGAACAGGCCGATCGGTACGAGGGCGAGCACAGACATGGCGAACATGGGCCCGAACGCCGACTGGCTGCTCTGGTCGACGAACAGCTGCAGCGCCAGTGGCAACGTGTACTTCGACGGGCTGTTGAGATAGATCAGCTGGGTGAAGAAGTCGTTCCACGTCCAGATGAACGTGAAGATCGCCGTCGTGATCATGGCCGGGCGTAGCAGGGGCAGGATCACATACCGGAACGTACGGATCGGTCCGCAGCCGTCGATGGTGGCCGCCTCGTCGAGTTCGCGGGGCAGGCCGCGGACGAACTGAACCATCAGGAACACGAAGAAGGCGTCGGTAGCAAGGAACTTCGGCAGGATGAGCGGCCAGAACGTGTTCACCAGGCCCATCTTGTGGAAGATGATGTACTGCGGAATCAACACCACGTGCTGCGGCAGCATGATCGTCGCAAGCATGAAGGCGAACATCGGCGTGCGGCCACGAAAGTGCAGCCGGCCGAAGGCATACCCGGCCAGCGAGCACGAGAACACGTTGCCGATCACGGCGCCGACCGAGATGATCAGTGAGTTTCCGAAGTACTGCCAGACGCTGTAACCGGCGATGCCGTGAAACACCTGCTGGTAGTTGTCTGAGGTGGCCTGCTTCGGCAGCAGCGAAACCGTCGAGACCACTTCGTTCGCCGGCTTGAACGACGTGGAGATCAACCAGATGATGGGGTAGAGCAGCACCAGCACCGTGACTACGGCGCCGAGATGCCACAGCGTGGATCGCGCCTTCGCGGCTGGGATGCGCTTGCCGGCGCGAGCGGTCGTGATCGTCGACGCGCTCATGACTTGTCCTCGCCGGCGTAGTACGCCCACGTACGCGCCGTGCGGAACAGCACGACGGTGATCAACGCGATGACGACCAGGAGCACCCACGCCATGGCGGAGGCATAGCCCATGCGGAAGTCGGTGAAGCCGCGCTGATAGAGGTAGAGCGTGTAGACGAGCGTCGAGTCGCTCGGTCCGCCGCGTCCGTTGCTGATCACGAACGCACCGGTGAAGGACTGGAACGCGTGGATGATCGCGAGCACCACATTGAACAGCAGCACGGGCGAGAGCAGCGGCAGGGTGACCGACACGAACCGGCGGATCGGTCCTGCCCCGTCGATCTCGGCCGCCTCGTACAGGTCCCTCGGTATCTGCTTCAGGCCGGCGAGGAAGATCACCATCGGCGCGCCGAACTGCCATACCGAAAGGGCCACCAACGTCAGCAGCGCGTATTTCGGCTGATCGACCCAGCTGCCGGTGTGGATGCCGAACACGTGCAGCGCGCGGTCGACGGTTCCGCCGGCTCCGAACATGGCGCGCCACACGAGCGCAATACTCACGCTGGCGCCCAGCAGCGACGGTGCGTAGTAGGCCGAGCGGTAGAAGCCCTGCCCGCGACGCGGCTGGTTCAGCAGCATGGCGACCGCGAGCGCGAGCCCGAGTTGCAACGGAACCGAGATCGCCACGTACCGCAGGGTGACCATGGCGGCGTTCCAGTAGTGGTCGTCCTGGGTGAACATGCGCACGTAGTTGCGCACGCCGATCCACTTCGGCGCGGTGAACAGGTCGTAGTCGGTGAACGAAAGGTAGAGCGAGATCGCCATCGGGCCGATCGTCAGTACGAGGGCACCGATGATCCACGGCGACAGGAACAGGTAGCCGGATCGCTCGCTGCGCCGGCGCCAGCTCTTGCGGGCCCTGTTCGGCCGGGTAGGGCTTGCGCCCGGCGCGGGCCGGCCCGTGGGGCGGGGCCGGCTCACCACGTCGTAGCTCATCGGCCCCGCCGCCTCACGGTCGGCGGGCAAACGCCTGTCGAGGTCACGAACTCAGCGACTGCTTCGCGTCGTTCACGAGCTGACCGGCCGCGTCCTGCACGCTGGCCTTGCCGAAGATGACGTTGTCGTAGACCTGCTGGAAGTCGGTCTTGATCGCCGACGAACCGCTCGGCCAGAACCAGCCGGACGACGGGCCGATCTTGTCCTTGACCGTGGTCTCGTAGTCGCAGACGGCCTTGTTGCCCTTGTCGGTGGTTGCCGCGGTGCACACCTGCTGCCTGATCTGCAGGTTGGGGGGCACGCCCCGCGTGGCCCCGAGCGTCGTGCCCGCCCCGGGGTCGTTGATCAGGAAGTCGAGCAGTTTCAGCGCAGCGTCCTGGTGATGCGCTTGCTTGGGCACTGCGAAGTACACCGGCGGCAGAGCTGCCATGCCGGACTGCGCCGGCCCGGTGCCGTCGGTGGGCAGGGGAGCGGTCTTGAGGGTGCCCTTGTACGACGACAGGTAGCTGGTCAGGTTCGAGTCGTAGTTGATCTCGGACGCCGACTTGCCGCCGACCAGCGCGGAGTTCTGCGTCGACCCGTCCATCTTGGTCGTCGCCTGCGCGTTGCTCGCGCCCTTGTTCTTGGCCAGCGTGCTGGTCATCGTCCAGAACTGGGTCAGGTCGTCGGCGGTGAACGCGAGTTGCCCGTCGTTGGTGTAGAGCGACTTGCCGCGTCCGTGCAGCCAGGAGTCGAACCAGTCGATCGCCCAGCCGAAGTCGGTGGTGCCCGGCACGCCGGTTGCTGCACCGACCTTCTGCATGTCGGTGTTGAACTGTTCCCAGGTCCAGCCGCTGGCGGGCACCGTCACGCCCGCCTTGGCGAACAGGGTTGCGTCGTAGACGAGCATCTGCGTGGTCTGGCCGGCCGGCACCGCGTACTGGTCGCCGTCGGACTGCTCGCCGGCAAGCAGTTCAGAGGGCACCTTGTCGAGGTGCAACGTCTTTCCGACGTTCGGCGTCAGGTCGACGAGCGCGTGCTTTTGCTGGTACTCGCCGAACGTCGGACGGTCGAGCTGAATGAGATCGGGAGCAGCGCCGCCGGCGATCTGCGTCGTGAGCTTCTGAACGTAGGAGGCGTAGCCGCTGAACTCCGTCTGCACCTTGATGTTCGGATTCTTCGCTTCAAAGGCCGCGACTGCCTTCTGGGTTGCGGTCGCTCGATCCTGATTGCCCCACCACACGAACCGGATGGTCTGCTTGCCGCCCGAGCCGCCAGAACTGCTGCAGGCAGTCACCGCGCCGGCGAGCAGGACCGCGGCGACAGCTGCCGCGCAGATCCCGGACCGGGACGGTCGTCCTCTCATCGTGTCCTCCTCATGAGCGGCCGGCCAATCGGCCGCGAACAAAAGTGGATCTTGAATCGCCTCAATCTGAACATACGTGCCTGTCGTCGGGCCCGTCAAGCACTCGTGGAAAACGCTCTCCAAGCCCATCGTCGTGCCTTGACGGAAAGCGCATTCCTGGCTAACTTACTGCGCTATCCCCGATCAGTCGGCCGCCATGTGTGCAAGAGGACGACCATGCGGCGCCGCGCGTTCGCAACCCCGATCGATAGGAGCCCCCACGATGCCTGAGAGCGGCCGAACGGCCGGTCAATTGAGCCGACGCTCGGCGCTCACTCTGATGGGATCGACGGCGGTCGCCACCTGGGCTGCATCCAACGGCCGCGGTTCGGCGGCGGTCGCAAAGCTGGCCGATAGTGGCCATGACGGTGCTGTGCAGGTGCTGGTGAACGGCGTTGCGGCGGCGGTCGGGACGTACGCTTTCCCCACCGACGTCGACACCCTGGTCCTCGACAACGGCCTGATCCGCTTCACCTTCGGCCGTGACGACGCGGCCGGCGGCATTGTCACCGGCTGGAGCGACGTCTCCATCACGGTGCAGTCGGTGGTGGTGAATGGCGTCGAGCTCGCGCACAACCTCAACGGCGTCGATCCCCGTGACCCGGACCGGCAGCACTCGTTCTACATCGACGCCGGAGGCGGCAAGTCGAGGCTGGTCTGCTCGCAGCTCCGGGTCGTGCGGTGCGCGACGAACCTGGTCGAGGTCGCGTTCGTCGACACGACGAGCACTCCGCTGCGACACGAGCACCACCTGATCATGCGTACGGGCAAGCGCGGTCTGTACGGCTACGACATCCTGACCGCGGTCGCCGCGACGTCCATCAACGAGGTGCGCATGAATGCGCGCTGGGACCGCAGCATTTTCGACCACTCGTTCAACTGGGAGCGCGGTGGGGGCCAGCAGCCCACCTACGCCTACCTCGCAACGCAGCAGTCCGTACAGGACGAGACCTGGCTGGTGGACGGCGTCAACAATCCGAACCTGCCTTCGCCAACCAGCAACTCGGGAAACCTGGCGCCGGGCACCGTCTACACGAAGTACAACTGGAGCCTGTACCACCACGAGAATCCGATGTTCGGCCATTACGGCAACGGCTTCGGCGCCTGGCTGACCCCGCTCGGCGGGATCACCGCCGACACGCTGTGCGCGTTCTACGGAGTGGGGCCGCAGCACCAGGACCTCGCGATCCACCAGGACGCCCTGATCCTGAACTACTTCGGCGCGAACCACTACGGCCTGCCCGGATACGCGCTGCCTGCCGGGTACCGGCGCCTGTACGGCCCGTGGTTCACCTACATCTCGGTCGGCGACCCGGCCGACCCCGACGACATGATCGAGGACGCGGCCAACACGGCGCGCGCCGAGATCGCCGAGAATCGCGCAGGCGCCGACTGGATGGCCGACGACCTGTACCCGAAGAAGTCCGCGCGGACGCTTGTGACCGGTCGGCTGAAGCTGACCGACGGCCGCCCGGCCGCCGATCACTGGATCGTGCTGTCGACCCAGGACGTCGCGGACGTCTACACGATCCACGAACCGACCTACTTCGTGAAGACGGACGCGGACGGGAACTTCCGGCTGCCAGGTATCCCCCCTGCCTGGCAGCCGGGAACCACCACGCCAGGCATGTACACGCTTTATGCCTTTGCCAGCAGGGGATCGGTCACCGATCAGTACGCGCAACCCGGAATCGTCGTACGCGGCTCGCAGCTGAATCTCGGCGAGATCCGGTGGACGCCGTCGCAGCACGGCACATTCCTGTGGCAGATCGGGCGAGCCGATCGAATGGCGGGGGAGTACGCCCTCGCCACCCGGTCGCCGGTCAACCCGGTTCCGCGCGCGTACGAGAAGCCGGCGCAGATCCCGGGCACGCTGACGTTCACCGTCGGCGCGGACTGGGAGCCGGAGGACTGGTACTACGCGCAAACAAACCCCGGCGTATGGACGGTGTCGTTCCCGCTGGACCGGCCGTACGCGGGAACGGCGTACCTGACGGTGTCCACTGCGATGCAGCAAGGGGGCCGTCCGACCGTTGCTGTGAACGGCAACTCGGCCGACATCACCGGCGCGCTGCCGTCCAACAACGACTCGACGATTGCCAGGCAGGCCGACCGCAGCGGTTTCCCGCGCCTGGCCACGTTGAGCTTCCCGGCCTCGCTACTCGTCGTCGGCGCCAACGCCCTGACGTTCACACATGGTTCGGCGAGCGCCGCCGGCACCGGCCCGGGGTGGGACACCCTCGTCCTCGAGGTGGACGAGGGTGCGGCGGCGCCACGCGCGCGGCTCGAGGGGCGCGCCGTCCTGGCCGGACACGACGGGCAGAACGCGACGTGGCGGCTGACGATCACCAACACCGGCGCGGGCGAGGCGCATGACGTCCGCCTCGATGCGGTGGTCTGGCGCCAGCCGCGTCGCGGCGAGTCCGACATCGGGCCGGCCGTCGCGGGCCGCGACCCGAACAAGTTCCCCGTGCCGGTTTCGGCTTCCATCGCTTCGGGCCAGTCGGCGACGGTCGAGGTGACGGCCGCCGTCGCCACGGGCGGGGCCGCGTCCGACGTCCTCATCGAATTCAGCGCCGATGGCGGACTGACCCGCGGCATCGCAGCGGCTACCCGCTGAGCGTCATTCGCGCGACTGCAACCACTCTGATCGGGAGGAATCAATGGGGCACCACCCCGTCAGCCGCCGGAACTTCATCGCGGGCGCATCGGTCGTGGCGGCCACCGCCGCGCTGGTCCCGCGCAGCAGAGCGTCCGCAGCACCGGCCACACCCGGGCAGCCGCTCGACGTCAGCGACGGCGTCGAACTGCACTGGCTGGACGGTCAGCCGGCGGCGACGACCGGTGCGAGTTGGGGCGTCCCGTGGCCGAAGGGCCAGGTGCCGCACGAGAGCAGCTTTGAGCTGCAGGCCGACGACGGCAGCGCCGTTCCGGTGCAGTCGTGGCCGCTCGCGTTCTGGCCGGACGGCACGCTGAAATGGACGGGGCACGCGATCGGCTCGTCGGCGCTCGCGGCCGGTTTCCGGCTCGCGCCGGGCACCCCGTCAGCCCCTTCGACGCCGGTGACCGCGACGCGCAGCGGGAGCGAGATCCAGCTGCGTAACGGCGTGGTCGACGTCCGCCTCGCGACCTCCGGTGCGGTCGCGATCCGCTCGATCGCCCGCGGCAGCCGGACGACCGCGCAGAACGGCCAGCTCGTGCTCCTGCTGCAGGATCGGCCCGACGACGATTCCGCGGCGCAGAGTTCATGGTCGGGCGTCGTCGAGTCGGCCGAGGTCGAGCAGTCCGGGCCGGTGCGCGCCGTCGTCAAGCTGACCGGCCACTACCAGCAGGACGCAGGCCACCCGGATCACCGGGCGATCCTGCCGTGGACGCTGCGGGTCTACCTCGGTGCGGGCGATGAGTCGATTCGCCTGGTGCACAGCTTCATCTGGGACGCCGACACGAGCAAGGACTTCGTGCGTGGCCTCGGCCTGCAGATCGCGGTGCCGATGAGCGACGAGGCGCACAACCGCCATATCCGCTTCGGTACCGCGTCCGGTGGGATCTGGGGTGAGCCGATCCGCGTGCTCACGGGGCTCCGCCGCGACCCGGGTGCTGCCGTGCGCGCCGCCCAGGTCGCGGGAACGGCAACTCCGCCCGTGTCGCAATGGTCGGCGCAGGTGCAGGCGGGCTATCAGGATCTCGCGCTGTGGAACGACTTCACCGCCTTCCAGGACTCGCCCGACCACTTCTCGGTGTGGAAGCGGACGACGTCGGCCGGCAGTTGGATCAAGCACGCCGGTCATGGTTCTCGCGCTTCCGGTTTCGGCTATGTCGGTGGCGTGAGCGGTGGTCTCGGCGTTGGCATGCGCGACTTCTGGCAGCGCTTCCCGCGTTCGCTGGACATTCGCGCGGCCAGTACCGACACGGCGTCCGTCACGTTGTGGTCGTGGTCGCCGCTCGGTGGCGCGATGGACCTGCGCCACTACGACACCGTGGCGCACGGGCTCGACCTCTCCTACGAGGACGTGCAAGCGGGCTTCAGCACCCCGCAGGGGATGGCGCGTTCGACCGAGATGCAGTTGTGGGCGTTCGATGCGACGCCGTCGCGTGACTCGATCACGGCGTTGTCGACCACGCTCACCGATGCGCCGCAGCTCGTCGCGCAGCCGTCCTGGTACCACGGCTCCGGCGTCTTCGGCCGGTGGAGCCTGCCGGACCGGAGCACATCGGCGCGTGCCGCTCTCGAGGATTCGATCCAGCACGACGTCGCGTTCTACCGCGGGCAGGTGGACGAGCGCGAGTGGTACGGGTTCTGGCACTACGGCGACGTCATGCACACCTACGACAGCGACCGCCACGAATGGCGTTACGACGTCGGGGGATTCGCGTGGGACAACGCCGAACTGGGTACCGACGCCGCGCTCTGGTACGCGTTCATTCGATCCGGTGACCCGGCGACGTTCCGCGTGGCGCGCGCGATGACCCAACACGTCAGCGAGGTCGACTTCCACCACACCGGTCGCTTCGCGGGCCTCGGCTCGCGGCACAACGTCATGCACTGGGGAGACGGCGCGAAGGAGGCGCGCGTCAGCGAGTCCTACACGAAGCGGTTCTCCTACTATCTGGCTGCCGACGAACTGCTCGGCGACCTGATCCGCGCGTCACTGCAGGTCGACGACACCCTCACCCGCATCGATCCGCTGCGCGAGGTGCTGCCGCCGCAGACGATTGCCCCGGCGCGTGTCCGGATCGGCCCCGACTGGTATGCGATGGTGAGCAACTGGCTGACGGAGTGGGAGCGCACCGGCAACTCCCACTACCGCGACCTCATCGTCACCGGCATGCGCGACATCGCCACGTTCCCGGCCGGCCTGTTCACCGGCGAGGCAGGCGGCGCGGTCGGCTTCGACCCGGCCAGCGGGCATGTGATCAACTTCAACAAGGGCGACTTCGACGGCGGCTACAACCTGGCGATGGCGTTCCTCGGCGAGCAGATCCTGTGGGAGGCGCTCGACCTGGTCGACGTCGCGGAGTTCCGCCAGACGCTGCTGGACTTCTGCCGCTACGTGCAGGCGCCGTCGGCGGAGAAGATCGCCCGCTACGGGCGCGACTTCAACCCGCAGGTCTTCAAGACGATCTACTCCCGGATGACGGCATGGGCCGGTGAGCAACTCGGCGATGCCTCGATCCGCCAGCGGGGCTGGCAGCAGTACCTCAGCGATCCGGCGGGCAAGCCGTGGCCGGCCACGGTGCACATCGACGGCAACGCGGTGGCCGAGCCCGTCGACGAGGTGCCGTTGCACGACTTCGCGACGAACGATGCGGCCCAGCGCACGCTGGCGATCATCGCGCTGCTCGCGATCGCGCCCGCCGAAGCCCCATGACCTCGATCGGAGTCCACGATGCGTCGAACCATCGCCGGCATGGCCGCTGCCGCGCTCGCCCTGGCCGTCCCCGCAGCGGCGCATGCCGCCCCGGCGCCGCTTGCCGGGCGGCACTGCGCCGGACTGACCTGCTCGTTCGACGTGCCGCCCGGTGAGTACGAGCTGCGAATCGCGCTCGGCAGCCCCACCCGGGCCGCCGACACCGGCATCGAGGTCGAGGCGCGCCGCACCGCACTCGCGCCGGTCAGTACCCGCGCCGGGCAGATCGAGGTGCGCACGGTGACCGTGGATGTGCGGACGCCGGAGAGCATGCCGACCGGGGAGGAGGGCCCGGGCACGCCCGGCCTGCAGGTCTACCTGACCGGCACGGCGCCGGCACTCGCCGGCATCGAGGTACTGCCGCGCCACCACGTCCCGCGACTGTTCGTGATCAGCGATTCGACGGCCGCGGACTGGCTGGTCGGGCCGAAACGCGGTTGGGCGCAGGCGATTCCGGAGTACTTCGACGCCGGCATCAGCGTCGCCAACTATGCCGATTCGGGCGAGAGCACGGTGAGCTGGCTGGCCAACCCGGCGCTGTTCGCGACCGTCGCTCCGCTCATCCGGCCCGGTGACGAGGCGCTCATCCAGCTTGCCCACAACGACAAGACGATCACCGAGGCCGACTACCGGGCCAACCTTGCCACCCTCGTCGACGGCGTCCGCGCCCACGGCGGGCTCGCCGTCCTGGTCACCCCGCCGGTGCGGCACCTGTTCGACGCGAACGGCATCATCACCCCGACCGGTCGAGTGGTGAACAACCTCGGGGTCGATCTACCGGCCGTCATGCGTGACGTCGCCGCGCAGATGCGCGCACCGCTGCTTGACCTGACCGCCGACAGCGAGGCGCTCATGGAGCGGCTCGGTCCCACCCCGTCGTGGCAGCTCTACGTCGGCACCGAGGCGTCGCCGACAGACGCCACCCACTTCAACCCCTACGGCGCGCCGATCATCGCCGGACTCGTGGTGGACGAGTTGCGGGCGGCACACCTTCCGGCGGCAGCCTTCCTACGCCGGTATTAGGGCCTGTCCCGTGGATCTTGGCCGCCGCGCAGGAGGCTGAAGATCCACGGGACAGGCCCTAGTGCTAGGCCCACCCCGGCAGGGGAGCTAACTCCATCGCGCGTGCGCCCCACGCCTTCATAGCGTCAGGGACGACGCGAATGGAGGCACCTAGCCGTGCAGGCAACGATCGAACAACCCGGGCCGGCGTCCGAGCAGTCTGACGCCGCGGTGGCCCTTCGCAGTGTGCACAAGATCTACGGACGTGGCGGATCCACGGTCAGAGCGCTGGACGGCGTCGATGCGGCGTTTCGGCGATGCACGTTCACCGCGGTCATGGGGCCGTCCGGGTCGGGCAAGAGCACGCTGCTGCACTGCGCGGCCGGCTTGGATCGACCGAGTTCGGGCAGCGTCTGGCTCGGCGATACCGATCTGGGCAGCTTGTCGGAAACGGCGCTAACGAAGCTGCGGCGCACCAGGATCGGATTCGTGTTCCAGGCGTTCAACCTGGTGTCCGCGCTGAACGTCCGCGAGAACATCCTGCTGCCGTCACGGCTTGCCGGTCGGCGCCCGGACCGCCGCTGGCTGGCCGAGGTCGTGCACCGCGTCGGCATCGCCGATCGGCTGCGCCATCGCCCGGCACAGCTTTCCGGCGGGCAGCAGCAGCGGGTGGCGATCGCGCGGGCCCTTGCCGTGCGCCCCGAGGTGATCTTCTGCGACGAGCCGACCGGCGCGCTCGATTCCCGAACGGCCGCCGACGTGCTGGATCTGCTGCGCGATGCCGTCGACCATGCCGGGCAAACGGTCGTCATGGTGACGCACGACCCGGTGGCCGCGTCCTACGCAGATCGCGTCGTGTTTCTCGCCGACGGCGCGGTCGCCCATGACGTCTCGGCGCCCGGCGTGGGCGCGATCGCGAAGGTGCTCACGCAACTGGGTGGTCGCCGCGACACATCGGCCGGCGTGCCCGCATGGTGAGGCTGGCCTGGAAGATGCTGCGCCACCGGCCCGCGAGCGTGCTGGCGACACTGCTCTCGCTCTGCCTCGGCGTCGCGATCGTCACCGCCTGCGGTGTGCTGCTGGAGTCGGGCCTGCGCTATCACGGCACGCCGCAGCGGTATGCGGCAAGCACGGTGCTGGTGGCGAGCACCGACCTGCGCGTCGTCCACGGCTCGGGCGACAACCGTGACGTCGAGCGATCCCCGCTGCCCGAGCGCGGACACGTCGATGCCGGCCTGATGCAACGGGTGGCTGCCCTGCCGGGTATCCGCGCGGTGGCCGCCGACACCTCGGCGCCGGTTCAGGTGCTGGCTGCGAACGGCGGCGGAACGGCCGCGGCCGCGCACCCGTGGTCCGCCGCGGTGCTGACCCCGTTCACGCTGCGCGCCGGACACGCGCCCGCAACCAGCGACGAGGTCGTGCTGGACGCCACGACGGCGGCCCTCGCCGGAACCGGGCCCGGCAGCCACGTCCGGCTGACGCTGCCGGGCGGCGTCAGCGACTTCACCGTGAGCGGGGTTGCCTCGCCGACCGGGCAAGGACCGGACGATCGCACCGTGTTCGTGACCGACGCCGAGGCCGGCACGCTCGCCGGTCACCCGGACCAGGCCGACGTCATCGGGGTGATCGCCGGGCCCGGCGTGAGCGCGAAGCGGCTCGCGCACGAGGTAGGCGCCTTGCTGCCGGCGGTGCCTGCGGCCGCGGACGGCGCGTTTGCCCGCGTCTACAGGGGATCCGACCGCGGACTGGTCGAGACGCCTGCCGTGGCCGACGCCCGCGAGTTCGCGACGGCGCTGCCGAGTGTGTTCGGCGGCTGCACGCTGTTGATCGCGTTGCTGGTGATCGCGGGCACGGTGGGCTTGTCGGTCCGGCAGCGATATCGCGACATCGCGCTGTTGCGCGCGATTGGTGCCACGCCCCGCCAGGTGCGCCGCCTGGCGGTTCGCGAGACGAGCGTCCTGGGACTGCTCGCCGGCGCACTCGGCATCTGGCCGGGATTGCTCATCGCGCGCTGGCTGCGCGACCAGTTCGTGGCCCGCGACCTGACGCCGTCGAGCTTCGCCGTCCACGTGTCGTGGTTGCCGCCGCTGGTGGCGACGGCGTCCGCACTGCTGATCGCCGTGGCGGCCGCGTGGCTGGCGAGCCTGCGTCCGAGCCGCATCCAGGCCACCGAGGCACTCGTCGAGTCGTCGGTCGAGCCGACGCGGCTGGGCGTGGTGCGTACGGTGCTCGGCCTGATCGCCCTGGCCGGCGGGGTGACCCTGTCGGTGGTGTCGATGAAGGTGGGCGGCGACGGCGCGGCCGGTGTCGCGGTCAGCGTCGTCGCCACGTTGGTCACTGCTGTGGCCCTGCTCGGCGGATGGCTGATCCGGGGTATGTCCGCCGTGGCCGGACTCGTGCTGCGACGTGCCGGTGTCACCGGCCGCCTCGCGGTGGCGAACACGGCGGCGTCGGCGCGGCGCCTTTCCTCGGTGGTGAGCGCGCTCGTCCTGGCGGTGGGGCTCGGCGGCTCGTTGTGGTTCCTGCAGACCTCGATCGAGCACCGGGCCGTGCTGCAGAATCGGGCGGGCCTGCTCGCCGACCATGTCGTGACGCCGGCCGGCGCAGGACTTCCGCGCGACGTCGTGGACGCCGTTCGGGCCACGCCCGGCGTGGTCGCGGCGACCGGGGTGATCCGCGCCAGCATGCTCGTCGAGCACGACGGCTCGACCGAATACACCACGCAGGGCGTCGATCCGGCCGGCCTGAACCGGACGGTGGACCTCGGCGTGACCAGCGGCAGCCTCGCCGGCCTGCACGGCGACACGGCAGCCGTCGATCGGCTCACCGCCGATGCGCTCGGGTTGCACGTCGGCGGGCAGTTGCACGGCTGGTTCGGCGACGGCACGCCCGCGACCTTGCGGGTTGTCGCCATCTACACGCGCGGCCTGGGCTTCGCCGCGATCACCGTTTCCCATGACGTGCTGCGGCCGCACACGCCGGGACTGGACAGCGCCGTCCTCGTCAGTACCGAGCCGAGCCGTCCCAACGTGGTGACCGCGCTTGCCCGCGAGCTGGACCGGCTCGCGCCGGGCTCGACCGTCGTGAGCCGCGACGGCTATCAGGCGGTTCTCGACAAGAACATCGAGGAGAACGCCTGGGCCAACCAGGTGATCGTCGCCATCCTGCTCGGCTACGTGGTGATCGCCGCAGCCAACACGCTGGTCATGGCGGCGATGGCCCGCCGCCGCGAGCTCGCGAGCCTGCAGCTGGCCGGAACCACCCGGCTGCAGGTGCTGCGCATGGTCCGCCTCGAGCAGGCGTTGCTGCTGGCCCTGGCGCTGGTGGTCGGCGCCGCGATTGCCGCCGCGACGCTCGTGCCGATGGTGAAGGGACTTACCGGCAACGCGGTGCCCTACATCCCGATAGCCGGCTACGCGGCGGTCATCGGCGGGACGGTCCTGCTGGGCTCGCTCGCCACGGTCCTGCCGATCCGGCGGGTGCTGCGGATCAGGCCGGTCGAGGCAATCGGGCTGCGGGAATGACGGGCCGGGGCTGAGCCGGCCCGCTGCCGGGGCGCTGCCGGGGCGCCGCCGGAAAAAGTTCGCGCTCGCGGACAACGCAGGCTCTGCTCGGACGCGTTGGCTGGATATGAGGATCTGGCTTCCAGCGGGCGCGCTGGTATTAACTGCAGCTGTCGTTGTCTCCATCGCCACGGCGACGGGCCACGAAACCGGCCCGACCCGGCCCAACCGCACAGCGGTGCCGCCGGCGCCCGGTCCGGCGGCCTTCGCCGTCAAGCTCGTGGCCTACCCGAACTGCGCCCAGATGGTGGCCGGCCTCCGCCAGCAGACCGCCCAGAACGTGACGCCGTGGGGGATCGTGCAGCCGAACTATGCGATGGAGGATGGCGGCGTCGCGAAGAACGCCGTGCCGTCCGCGCAGGGCGCCGCCGCCGCCCCGGCGGCGGCCCCGGATCACTCCACGACGAATGTCCATGAAGCCGGAGTGGACGAGCCCGACATCGTCAAGACCGACGGCAACCGCATCGTCACGGTCACCCGGGGCGTGCTGCGCGTCATCGACACGGCGACCCGGAAGGTCACCGCGAGCCTGACGCTGGCCGACGAGCAGCAGCAATGGGGCCCCGCCGACCTCCTTCTGCACGGCGATCGCGCGCTGGTGATACTGCCCGGTGGCATCGCGTCCAAGGGCGCTCCCTATCCGATGCCTGGGATGCCTGGCCAGTCGACGTCGACGTATGTGCTGGTCGACCTGTCCGGGCGGCCGAAGGTGCTCGGCTCGATCAGCCCGCGCGGCTCGTACCTCGACGCGCGCATGGTGGGCTCGACGGTGCGGCTCGTGGTGCGCAGCCAGCCGCACATCATGTTCCCGCAACTGACCGGCCAGATCAGCGAACAGCAGCAGCTCGCGCACAATCGCGCCGCGACGCTGCGGGCCCCGATTGACGCCTGGCTGCCGTCGTACCAGGTCACCGGCGCGGGCGGCTCGCGCGTCACGCACACCGTGCCGTGCGGCGAGGTCCGGCATCCGGTCGACTACACCGGCACGTCGATGCTCACCATCTTCACCGTCGACCTGAGCGATCAGGCGACGGGACTCGAGAACACCTCGCCGATCAGCCTCGCCGCGGACGGCGACACGGTGTACGCCACCACGACGAGCCTGTACGTCACCAGTAATCCCCGCGCCGACGTCGGCGGTGTCCGGATCACGCTGCCGGCACAAGGCCGCCCGAACGGGACGCTGCCGCCCGCCGCGACGACGCCCATCCTGCCGCGGAAGCCGGACAAGCCGGTGGCCGAGCGCACGGAGATCTATCGCTTCGACATCGCCGGCACCGGCGCGCCGCGATACGTGGCCTCCGGTAAGGTCGCCGGACGGCTGCTCAACCAGTACTCGCTGTCCGACTACGACGGGTATCTGCGCATCGCCACCACGACCGGCACCGCGCTCGCCAACGAGCCGGGGCAGAGCAGCGCGTCCAGTACGTCGACGAGTTCGGTGTACGTGTTGCGGTCGGACACGCTGGCGAAGGTGGGCGAGGTCGACGGCCTCGGCAAGCACCAGCGCATCTACTCGGTGCGGTTCATCGGCGCGGTCGGTTACGTGGTCACGTTCGAGCAGATGGATCCGCTGTACACGCTGGACCTTCGCGATCCCACCTCGCCTCGCGTGGCCGGACAGCTCGAGCTCACCGGGTATTCCGCCTACCTGCACCCCGCGAGTGACGGCCGGCTGATCGGCATCGGCCAGGATGCCACCGCGAAGGGGCGCCCGACCGGCTTGCAGGTCTCGCTGTTCGACGTCAGCGACCCGGCCCATCCCACGCGATTGGCGCACCTGGTCAAGCCGAACTACACGTCCGGCGCGGAGTTCGATCCGCACGCGTTCCTCTACTGGCCCGAATCCGGCACGGCGGTGCTGCCCATCAACACCTGGCAGGACGGGCAATACAACGCGGGCGCGCTCGTGCTGAACATTGCCGACTCGGCCATCACGGTCAAGGCCACGGTCGACCATCCGCTGACGTCGCCGAACTCGTTCCAGGGCGGCATCACCCGCGCGCTCATGGTCGGCAACACTCTCTGGACGCTGTCGGACACAGGCTTGATGGCCAGCAGTGCCGGCAGTTTCACCCGGCAGGCCTGGATTGCGCTCCGCTGAGCCGGCTCGGTACCGCGCGCTCTGCGGCGCTCCCGTACCTCCCATCGGCCTTGATCATCTCTGTCGGATCTGCCACCACTCGCGGCGTCGACAGAGATGATCAAGGAGGGCCAAGGGCGTTTGGCACACCGTCGCGATCATGAATCGCGGCTAGGGCGTGCGCAGACCGAGAATGTCGGCGGACTCCTCGCGCATCTGGACCTTGCGTACCTTGCCCGTGACGGTCATCGGGAAGTCGTCGACGAGGTGCACGTATCGCGGGATCTTGTAGTGGGCGAGCTTGCCGGCGCAATACTCGCGCAGTGACTCGGCGCTGAGTTCGGCGGCGCCCGGGCGAAGCCGGATCCACGCCATCAACTCCTCGCCGTACTTCGCGTCCGGGACGCCGACGACCTGGGCGTCGAGGATGTCGGGATGGGTGTAGAGGAACTCCTCTATCTCGCGCGGGTAGACGTTCTCGCCGCCGCGGATGACCATGTCCTTGATCCGGCCGGTGATGCTCAGATAACCGTCGTCGTCCATGACGGCGAGATCGCCGGTGTGCATCCACCGCGCGCTGTCGATGGCCTCCGCGGTCTTGTCGGGTTCTTCCCAGTAACCGAGCATGACGCTGTATCCGCGCGTGCAGAACTCACCGGCCGTACCGCGGGGTACGGTCACGCCGGTGCCGGGGTCGACGATCTTGACCTCCAGATGCGGATGAACCTGTCCCACTGTCGAGACGCGCCGCTCGATGCTGTCGTCCACCCGGGTTTGCGTCGAGACGGGCGAGGTTTCGGTCATGCCGTAGCAGATCGACACCTCGGTCATGCTCATCTGCCCGATGACCTGCTTCATCACCTCGACCGGGCACGGCGATCCGGCCATGATTCCGGTGCGCAGGCTGCTCAGGTCATGCGTGGCGAAGGACGGGTCGACCAGTTCGGCGATGAACATCGTGGGCACGCCGTAGAGCGACGTGCACCGCTCGGCGGCAACGGTGGCCAGCGTCGCCGCGGGGTCGAATGCCGGCGCCGGGATGACCATGCAGGCGCCGTGACTGGTCGCCGCGAGGTTTCCCATGATCATTCCGAAACAGTGATAGAACGGGACGGGAATGCAGATACGGTCGGCCTCCGTATAGCCACAGAGTTCGCCGACGAAGAAGCCGTTGTTGAGGATGTTGTGATGGCTGAGGGTGGCTCCCTTGGGAAACCCCGTCGTGCCGGAGGTGTACTGGATGTTGATCGGGTCGTCGGTACCGAGCCGGGCGCCGATCTCGTCGAGGCGGGCGGGATCAGCCGCTCCGCGCCCGGCCGCGACGAGTGCTTGCCATTCGTCGCGGCCGATCAGTATCACGTCGCGCAACGCCGTGCACGACGGCCGCACTTCGGCGATCATCGCCGCATAGTCCGACGTCTTGAAGCTCGGTGCCGCGATCAGCGTGCCGATGCCGGCCTGCTCAAGGACGTACACCAGTTCGTGCGATCGATAGGCCGGGTTGATGTTGACCAGGATCGCGCCGATCTTCGCCGTCGCGTACTGCACGAAAGTCCACTCGGCGCAGTTCGGCGCCCAGATGCCGACGCGGTCGCCCGAGCCGACGCCGAGTTCGAGCAGGCCGAGCGCGACGGCCTCGACCTCGGCGGCCAGTTCGCGATAGGTCCATCGGCGGCCGGTTGCGTGCTCGACCAGCGCCTCGCGGTCACCGAACCGGGCCACCGTGTTGTCGAAGTTGCCGCCGACCGTGTCGCCGATCAGTGCGGTTGTGGATATTCCGGACGCGTAACTGAGCTGCTTCATAGCGGCTACCCCCAAGGGGGTCAGTCTCGCGCGCCGGGCCTAGTTCTCCAATACCGCTTCGGCCTCGATGTGGATGGTGATCTTGTCGCTGACCACCACGCCGCCGCCCTCGATCGCGGCGTTCCAGTTGACGCCGAAGTCGCGCCGGTTGATTTCGGTAGTGGCGCTGAAGCCCGCACGGGTGCCGCCGTACGGGTCCGGGCCGAAGCCGCCCAGCTCGACCTTGAGCGTGACCGGCTTCGTGATGTCGCGAATCGTCAGGTCGCCGTCGATCAGGTAGTCCTCGCCGTCGGCGCGCACGCCGGTGGAGCGGAAGGTCATCTTCGGGTGGGTGTCGACGTCGAAGAAGTCGCTGCTGCGCAGGTGGCCGTCACGCTGGTCGTTGCCCGTGGTGATGGACGACAGGTCGATCTCGGCCTCGACGCGGGAGTCCAGCGGATTGGCCGCCGTGGTGATCGTGACCGTGTATTTCTCGAACTTCCCGCGAACCTTCGACACCATCATGTGGCGTGCGACGAAACCGACTTCAGAGTGCGATTGGTCTACGTTCCAGGTCCCAGCGACGTAGCCGGGGATGCTGACGTCAGTGCTCATCGTGCGGTCCTCCTGAGCGAAGTGGTTGAACCTTGAGTAGTTGAATGTAGAACCACTTCACTGTATTCCCGGTTGCCGGCCACGCCGACAGGGGGTGCCACCCCGCAGGTGGGCAGTTGTGCTGCAGGTGGGCAATTACAAGTGCCCACCCAGCGCGCAAGTGCCCACCCAGCGCGCAAGTGCCCACCCAGCGCGCAAGTGCCCAGCGTGGGGCGCACCCGCCGAAACCCCCAACGCCCAGGCCGCAGCACCTAGTGTCGCGCGTCTGAATCTCGTTTACGGGTGGCGTGGGGCAGGATCTCGTCGGCGGTCTTGGTCCAGATGAACGGGTGGCGGCGCTCGTTCCAGCCGTCGATGAAGGTGCCGATCGCGGTGATGAGTTGTTTGACGCTGTCGAAGGATCCGCGGCGGATCGCTTGGCGGGTGATGATCCCGAAGAAGACCTCGACCAGGTTCAGCCAGGACCCGGAGGTCGGCGTGAAATGCAGCGTGATCCGCGGGTGCTTGGCCAGCCAGGCGTTGATGTCGTCGTGCTTGTGGGTGTGGTAGTTGTCCACGACCACGTGCAGCTCGCGCCGCGGGTAGGCCCGGGCGACCTTCTTGAGGAAGTCGAGGAACTCGGCCTTGCCGTGGCGTTCATAGCACTGATCGGTCACCTTGCCGGTGGCGATCTCCAACGCGGCGAACAGCGTGGTCGTGCCGTTGCGCTTGTAGTCGTGGGTGGCCTTCTCCGGCAGCCCGGGCCGCAGCGGCAGGATCGGCGCGGTCCGGTTCAGCGCCTGGATCTGGCTCTTCTCGTCCACGCACAGCACGATCGCGTTGCGCGGCGGGTTCAAGTACAACCCGACCACGTCGCGGACCTTGGCCTCCAGTTCGGGGTCGGTGGAGAACTTGAACGTCTCCCGCCGCCAGGGCTGCACCCGGTACTTGCGCCAGGCCCGCGCCACCGTCGTGTCCCCGATGCCCAACTGCTTGCCCAGCAGCCGGCTCGACCAGTGCGTCACCCCGAGCTTGTCCGGCGGCGGGTCCAGCGTCGCCGCGATGATCGCCGCATCATCGATCGTCTTGGGCCGGCCGCTGCGCGGCTCATCATCCAGACCGGCGATCCCGTCCGCGGCGAACCGATTACGCCACTTGATCACGGTCGGGCGCGACACCCCGAGCTGTCGCGCAGCACCGGACGTGCCGGCGCCATCGGCGACCGCGAGCACGATCCGCGCTCGCTCAGCCCGACCGGCCGACATCGTCGAGGACCTCGTCCAGGACTCCAGCGTCGCCCGATCAACAGCATCGATCTCAAAGGCGGAAGACGGCATACGCCATCATCCCACACTGTCAACTAACTAATGACGCGCGACACTAGCTGTCGTAGTCGACCGCGACCTCGTCGGTGACCGGCGTCGACTGGCAGGTGAGCACGAAGCCGGCCTCGATCTCGGCGTCCTCGAGCGCGAAGTTGCGGCGCATGTGCACCTCGCCAGAGGTGACCCTGGCCCGGCACGTGCCACAGACGCCGCCCTTGCAGGCGAACGGGAGGTCCGGGCGAGCCCGCTGGGCGCCCTCCAGGATCGACGCCGTCTTCGGCACGGCCACCAGGGTCGAACGGCCGTCGAGCACCACGGTCACCTGGCTCGCCGGACCGCTCGGGACGGCGTCCTGATGGGTCGCCGGCGGGGGTGCGGTGTCTTCGACGTAGAACAGTTCCTGATGGACGCGCGCGGGCGTGACGCCGAACCCGGCCAGCACCTGCTGGGCGTCGAGCACCATGCCGTACGGGCCGCACAGCCACCAGTGATCGACCCGGGCCACGTCGCAGACGATCGGCAGCAGGGCGCCCAACCGCGCTGCGTCGAGGCGGCCGCTGAACAGCTCGACCTCGCGGGCCTCCCGGGAGAGCACGTGCACCAACTCCAGGCGCGCCGGGTGGGTGTCCTTCAGGTCGGCGAGCTCGTCGGCGAACATGACGGTGTTTGCGCGCCGGTTGCCGTAGAGCAGCGTCACGCGCGAGTCGGGGTTGCGCAGCACGGACGCGGCGATCGAGATCACCGGCGTGATGCCCGAGCCCGCCGCGATGAGGACGTGGTGGCCCGGGGTCTCGACGTCGGGGACGAAGCGCCCCGAGGGCGGCAGCGCCTCGATCTCGTCCCCGCGCTTCACCTCGTGCACCAGCCAGGACGAGATCGCGCCACCCGCGACCTCACGCACCCCGATCCGCGGCGGCGCGCCCGCCGGCGCACAGATCGAGTACGAGCGGCGGGCCTCGGCTCCGTCAATGATCCGGCGAACCGTCAACGACTGGCCCGGCCGGAACGCGAATTCCGGCGGCGCGTCGAAGGTTATGGCGACCGCGTCGGGGCACAGGTTCTCGATGCCCGCGACGCGAATGCGCTGGAAGGCCGCCATCAGATCGCCTTCACTGCTTCGAAGGGCTCGGCGCAGGCGTTGCATCGGCGCAGCGCCTTGCAGGCGGTGGCGCCGAACGCAGACGTCTCGACGGTGTCGGATGACCCGCACTGCGGGCACCGGACGTCCTGCTGGCGGCGCCCGAGGGAGAGCGGCACCGGATGGCGCGCAGCCGGGCCGGGCGGCGCGATGCCGTTCTCGGCGAGCTTGCGGCGTCCTGCGTCAGTGATCCAGTCGGAGGTCCAGGCCGGGTGCAACATCGTGCGCACGTCGACATCGGCGAAGCCCGCGGCGTGCAGCCGCGTGCGGACGTCGGCGCGGATCGCGCCCATCGCCGGGCAACCCGAGTAGGTCGGCGTGATCCACACCGTGACCCGCTCGCCGTCGGTTGCGACGTCGCGCAGGATGCCGAGGTCCTCGATCGTCACCATCGGCAGCTCCGGATCGGGCACCGACGCGGCGACCGCCCGCGCCGTCACTGCGTCGCCGTTCGCTCCGCTCCTCGCTCGCTGGCGCTCGCTGCGATGCTCACTCACCAGGTTGCCGTTCGCTCCGCTCCTCGCTCGCTGGCGCTCGCTGCGATGCTCACTCACCATGTCGCGTCCGGATTCGCCCGGGCGACGCTCTGCATCTCGCTAAGCAGCGCGCGCATCGCCTCGGTGTGCGCGCCGTCGCGGCCCGAACCGCCCGTGGGCGCCGCATCTGGCAAGTCGAGGCGGGCGGCGGTGAACACCTGCGCGATCACGCTGTCGAATTCGTCGCGGACCACAGGCGGGTCGACTCCGACGCGCAGCTCCACCTCGTGGGCCGCGAACAGCTCACCGACGTAGGGCCAGACGTCGAGCACTGCCCGGGACATCCGTTCGTGCGACAGCTCAGTGCCGTCGCCGAGGCGCACCGTCCACCCCGCGGCGTAGTCGCGGTGATAGCTCAGTTCCTTGGCGCCCTTCGTGGCGATCGCGGCAAGCACCGGATCGGGGGAGTCGGCCAGCCGGGTCAGCACCGCCAGGCGCCAGGTCGAGAAGATGAGCAGCCGGGCGAGTTCGTGCGCGAAGTCGCCGCGTTCGACTTCGGCGAGGTGCACGTTGCGGAACTCGTGCGCGTCGCGCTGGTACGCGAGCGTGTCCTCGCTACCGTTGCCGCTCGCCTGCGCGGATCGGCTGAGCAGCAGCCGAGCCTGCCCGAGCAGGTCGAGGGCGATGTTGGCGATCGCCACTTCGTCCTCGAGTTCGGGAGCGTTCGTGCACCACTCGGCCAGGCGGTGCGACATGACCAATGCGTCGTCGCCGAGCATCAGGCAGTACGCGGCGAGATCGGCGCGGTCCATACCTGGCGGCACGGCCGTGTCGACGCCGGCGAGCGGGTCGTCGAACCCGGTCCCGAACGCCCAGTGCGTGTGGTCGTTCTCCTCGGTGATCGCCTCGTAGGCGTTATCAAAAGGCATGGGTATGGCATCCCTAGATATGCGGCACGTCGTCGGGGATCTCGTAGAACGTCGGGTGCCGGTACACCTTGTCGCCGCTGGGCGCGAAGAACGGATCCTTCTCATCCGGGCTGGACGCGGTGATCGCGTCGGACCGCACGACCCAGATGCTCACGCCTTCATTGCGGCGGGTGTAGAGGTCGCGCGCGTTGTGCAGCGCCATGTCAGGATCGGCCGCGTGCAGCGAGCCGACGTGCACGTGGTTGAGGCCCCGCTTGCCGCGCAGGAACACCTCGAACAGCGGCCAGTTGTCGTTCATACGCCCGCGCCCTTCTCGTCGAGTGGTGCGTTATCCGTCGAGTGGTGCGTTATAACGCACCACTCGAGCCGAAACGCACCACTCAACTGGACGATCGCGCGGATCATGCGTGCTTCTCCGCGTGGGCCACGGCGGCTTCGCGGACCCAGGCGCCGTCGTCGTGTGCGCGCCGCCGCTTCGCGATCCGCTCGGCGTTGCACGGGCCGTCGCCGCTGATGACCCGCTTGAACTCGGCCCAGTCGGGTTGGCCGAAGTCGTGCGCCCCGCGATCGGAGTTCCAGCGCAACGCCGGGTCGGGCAGCGTCACGCCGAGCGCACCGGCCTGCGGCACGGTCATGTCGACGAAGCGCTGGCGCAACTCGTCATTGGTGTGCCGCTTGATCCGCCAGTGCATCGACTGCGCGGTGTTGGGGGAGTCGGTGTCCGGCGGCCCGAACATCATCAGCGACGGCCACCACCAGCGGTTCGTCGCGTCCTGAACCATCTCGCGCTGGGCGTCAGTGCCCCGCATCATCGTCATGAGCAACTCGTAGCCCTGCCGCTGGTGGAACGATTCCTCCTTGCAGATTCGGATCATCGCCCGGGCGTAAGGCCCGTAGGACGAGCGGCACAGCGGCACCTGGTTGCAGATCGCCGCGCCGTCGACCAGCCAGCCGATCACCCCGACATCGGCGAAGGTCAGGGTCGGGTAGTTGAAGATGGACGAGTACTTCTGCCGGCCGTTGATCAGGTTCTCGGTCAGCTCGCCGCGGTCGACGCCGAGGGTCTCGGTGGCCGAGTAGAGGTAGAGCCCGTGTCCGGCCTCGTCCTGCACCTTGGCGAGCAGAATCGCCTTACGCCGCAAGGACGGCGCTCGCGTGATCCAGGCACCTTCAGGCTGCATGCCGATGATCTCGGAGTGCGCGTGCTGCGCGATCTGGCGGACCATCGTCTTGCGGTACGCCTCGGGCATCCAGTCGCGCGGCTCGATGCGCTGATCGGCGCTGACCGTCGCCTCGAAATGCTCCTCGAGCGCCGCCGTCATTGTTTGGCCACCAGGGTCAGAACGTCGTATTTTGCGACGGATTCGCCGTTCTGGTTCGCGACGTCGGCGTCCCAGCGCACCTCGCCATAGTCGGCGTCCTCGCGGGGCGTGATCTGCTTGGCCGTCAACGTGACGGTGAGCGAGTCGCCGGGGTTGACGGGCGTCAGGAAGCGCAGATTCTCCAAGCCGTAGTTGGCCAGCACCGGTCCGGGCGCCGGGTCGACGAACAGCCCGGCGGCGAACGACACGATCAGATAGCCATGTGCCACGCGCCCGTCAAAAAAAGGATTAGCACGGGCAGCTTTGGCGTCCATATGCGCGTAGAACGTGTCGCCGGTGAAGTCGGCGAAGTGCTCGATGTCGTCGAGCGTGACCGACCGCGGCCCGGCCACGACGGTGTCGCCGATGCGAAGATCCGCAAGGGTCTTGCGGAACGGATGGACGCCCTCGGTGCGCGCAGCCCCGGCCACCCACCGGTTCGTGACCGCGCTCAGCATGCGGGGCGAGGCCTGCACGGCCGTGCGCTGCATGTGGTGCAGCACGCCGCGGATGCCGCCCATCTCCTCGCCGCCGCCGGCCCGTCCGGGACCACCGTGCACGAGCATCGGCAGCGGCGAGCCGTGCCCGGTTGATTCGCCCGCGTCGTCGCGGTCGAGCACCAGCAGCCGCCCGTGCCACGGCGCGACACCGACGACCACCGAACGCGCGAAGTCGGCGTCGGCGCTGACCACCGAACCCACCAGGCTGCCCTGGCCGCGCGCGGCAAGGGCGATCGCCTCGTCGGTGGAGCGGTACGGGATCAGCGTGCTCACCGGGCCGAACGCCTCGACCTCGTGCGGCTCGGCCCGCGCCGCGTCGTCGACCCGCAGCAGCGCCGGCGAGACGAACGCCCCGCGCTCGGCGTCGGCATCGATGACCTCGACGTGGTCCGGGTCGCCGAACACCAGGCGTCCGGCGTCGAGCAAGGCTTTGAGTGAGCGGCGCACCTCTTCGCGCTGCTCGAGGCTGGCGAGGGCGCCCATGCGCACGTCAGGATTCGCCGGATTGCCCACCGATACCTTCGCCAGCCGGGTACTCGCCGCCTCGCTGACCGCGTCCAGCAGCTCAGCGGGGACGAGTGCGCGCCGGATCGCGGTGCACTTCTGCCCGGCCTTGACGGTCATCTCGCTGACGAGTTGCCTGACGAACAGGTCGAACTCGGCGGATCCCGGCACCGCATCGGGGCCCAAGATCGAGCAGTTCAGCGAGTCGGCCTCGGCGTTCAGGCGCACCGATCGCGCCACGATGTTCGGATGCGTGCGCAACCGCTGCGCGGTGGAAGCCGAGCCGGTGAAGCCCACGACGTCCTGCTCGGTCAGGTGGTCGAGCAGGTCGCCCGCCCCGCCGCACACCAGTTGTAACGTGCCTTCGGGCAGCAGGCCGGACTCGACAACGAGCTCGACCAGCCGGGCGGTCAGGTAGGCGGTCTGCGACGCCGGTTTGATCAGGGTGGGCATGCCGGCAAGGAACGCAGGTGCGAACTTCTCCAGCGGGCCCCACACCGGGAAGTTGAACGCGTTGATCTGCACGGCAACCCCGTGCAGCGGCGTGCAGATGTGCTGGCCGAGGAATGTGCCGCCCCTGCCGAGAGGTTCGACGTCGCCGTCGACGTAGACGGTGTCGTTGGGCATCTCGCGACGCCCCTTGCTGCCATAGGTGAACAGCACCCCGATGCCGCCGTCGATGTCGAACTTCGAGTCGCCGAGCGTCGCCCCGGTACGCGTCGACAGGGCGTAGAGCTCGTCGCGGTGCTCGCGCAGGTTCGACGCGAGCGCCTTGAGCAATGCCGCGCGCTGGTGGAACGTCAACTCGCGCAGCGCGGGCCCACCCACGCGGCGGCCGTAGTCGAGCGCGGCCCGCATGTCGATGCCCGCCGACGAGGCGCGCGTGATCTCCTCGCCCGTGACGGCGTCGTGCAGGGGCCGCCCGTCGTCCGAGGGTGTGAACCAGCTTCCGCTGACGTAGCTCTGCAGCATCAGACCTCCTCCACCAGTAGCGCGACGCCCTGGCCGACGCCGACACACAGCGTCGCGAGCCCCCGCGCGGCATTCTCGCGTTCCATCCGGCCGAGCAATGTGACGACGAGCCGCGCGCCGGAGCAGCCCAGCGGGTGACCGAGCGCGATCGCCCCGCCGTCGGCGTTCACGAGGGCATCGTCGAGGCCCAGGCGGGCGATCACGGCGAGACTCTGCGCCGCGAACGCCTCGTTCAACTCGATTGCGCCGACGTCGCCGAGGCTCCATTTCGCCCGGGCCAGCACCTTCTCCGTGGCCGGTACCGGGCCGAGGCCCATCAGGCGGGGTTGCACGCCCGCGCTGGCGCTCGCGACGATGCGTGCCCGCGGGGTGAGGCCGTGCCGCTCGACGGCCTCCTCGCTCGCCACCACCACCGCCGCGGCGCCGTCGGACAGCGGTGAGGACGATCCGGCGGTGACGATGCCGTCGCGCCGGAACGAGGTGCGAAGCGCCGCCAGCTTCTCCATCGACGTCGACGCGCGCGGGCCCTCGTCCACGCGCACGTCGCCGACCGGCACGATCTCGGCCTCGAACCGGCCCGCCTCGGTCGCCGCTACCGCCCGCTGGTGGCTGCGCAGGGAGAAGGCGTCGGACTGCTCGCGGGTGATGCTGTCGAGCGTGGCGACCTCCTCGGCCGTCGCGCCCATCGACAGGGTCGTTGTCGCGTCGAAGCGCGGGTTCGTGAACCGCCAGCCGAGCGAGCTGTCGGCCACCTCGCCCGGACGCGCCCAGGGCGTTCCGGGCTTGGCCATCACCCAGGGTGCGCGGGTCATCGACTCGACGCCGCCCGCGATGACGACATCGGCCTCGCCGGCCCGCACGCTGTGGGCCGCGGACGCGATGGCGGTGAGCCCGCTGGCGCAGAGCCGGTTCACCGTGTACCCGGGAACGGACGGGTCGAGCCCGGCGAGCAGCGCCGCCATCCGCGCGACGTTGCGGTTGTCTTCACCGGCCTGGTTGGCCGCGCCGAGGATCACCTCGTCGATGGCGTCGGCGGGCAACGCGGCGCGGCGTACTACCTCGCCCACCACGAGTGCGGCCAGATCGTCCGCCCGCACGCCTGCCAGCGCGCCGCCGTAACGGCCCTGAGGCGTACGAACGCCACCGACCAAAAAGACTTCAGGCACCAGAACCCCTTGACATGAGCAGCTGTCCGTCCGGCATCATTCAACCGACCATTCGGTCAGTAATCAAGGAGCTGAGGTGTCAGACCCAGTGGCTGCGATGCTGGCGGCCGATCGTGCGTCGCGTGCTCTCGGAATCGATCTCGTCGAACTGGCGGCCGGCCGGGCGGTGACGCGCATGCGCGTCACCGCCGACATGGTCAACGGGCATGCCATCGCGCACGGGGCGTTCGTCTTTGCCGTCGCCGACACCGCATTCGCCTGTGCGTGCAACAGTCACGGCCCGGTGACCGTCGCGGCGAGCGCCGACATCACGTTCATCGCGCCGGCCCGCGAGGGAGACGAGCTCGTCGCCGAGGCGGTCGAGCGCACCCGGTTCGGCCGCAGCGGAATCTATGACGTGACCGTGCGCAACGACGGGCAGGTCGTCGCCGAGTTCCGTGGACTGAGCCGCACGGTCGAGCGGAGCGTGCCATGAGCCTCGATCTGGCCGAGCGGATGTCTCGCGACGAGCTGACCGCCCTGCAGCTCGAGCGCCTGCAGGATTCGCTGTTGCGCGCCTACGAGAACGTGCCCTTCTACCGCGCGGCGTTCGACCGAGCCGGTGTGGTGCCGGCCGACTGCCGGACGCTGGCCGACCTCGCGCGTTTCCCCTTCACCACCAAGGCCGATCTGCGTGACAACTACCCCTTCGGCATGTTCGCCGTGCCGCAGAGTCAGGTGCGCCGCGTGCACGCATCGAGCGGCACCACCGGGCGCCCGACCGTGGTGGGCTACACGCAAGCCGACCTTGACACCTGGGCCGATCTGATGGCCCGCTCGATTCGTGCCGCGGGCGGACGTCCGGGCATGAAGGTGCATGTGGCCTACGGCTACGGTCTGTTCACCGGCGGGCTGGGTGCGCACTACGGTGCGGAGCGGCTCGGCTGCACGGTGATTCCGGCCTCAGGGGGCATGACACCCCGCCAGGTTCAGCTGATCCATGACTTCAGGCCAGAGATCATCATGGTCACGCCGACCTACCTGCTCACGCTGATCGACGAGTTCGAGCGGCAGGGCCTCGATCCGCGCGCCTCGTCGCTGTGCGTCGGGATTCTCGGCGCCGAGCCCTGGACCGAGCAGATGCGCGCCGAGATCGAGCGGCGCCTCGACCTGGACGCCGTCGACATCTACGGGCTGTCGGAGATCATGGGGCCAGGCGTCGCGCAGGAGTGCGTCGAGACGAAGGACGGGCTGCACGTCTGGGAGGACCACTTCTATCCCGAGATCATCGATCCGGAGACGGGCCAGGTGCTGCCCGACGGTGCACGTGGCGAGCTGGTGTTCACCTCGCTCACCAAGGAGGCACTGCCGATCGTGCGTTACCGCACGCGCGATCTCACCCGCCTGCTGCCCGGCACCGCGCGTCCGGGCATGCGACGGATGGAGAAGGTCACCGGGCGCACCGACGACATGATCATCCTGCGCGGCGTGAACGTGTTCCCGACCCAGGTCGAGGAGTTGGTGTTGCAAACACCCGGTCTGGCACCGCATTTCCAGCTCGTCCTCGGCCGGCACGAGCGGCTGGACACGATGACGGTCCTGGTCGAGGCGCGGGCCGACCTTGCTACCGATCGCCGGCGCAGCGCCGCCGACGAGCTGGCGAAGGCCGTCAAGGGACGCGTCGGAGTCAGCGTCGCGGTCGACGTCCTCGACCCGGACACGCTCGAGCGCTCGCTGGGCAAGCTGCGCCGGGTGGTCGACCGGCGGTCCGAGGCATGATCCGCACGGGGACAGGATGACCGCGACCCGTCGTGGCCGGCCCGGCTATGACGTCGACTCGCTGCTGGCCGTCGCCGTCAAGGTGTTCAACGAGAAGGGCTACGACGGCACGAGCATGGAGGACCTGTCTCACCGCCTGGGCCGCTCCAAGTCCACGATCTACCACCACGTTGCCGGCAAGGAGGAACTGCTGCGCCTGGCGCTGGACCGCGCGCTCGACGCCCTGTTCGCCGTCACCGACGAGCCGCGCTTCCACTCCGGCCGCGCGATCGAACGGCTCGAGTACCTGGTGCGGCGCAGCGTCCTGGTGCTGGCCGACGAACTGCCCTACGTGACGCTCCTGCTGCGCGTACGCGGCAACACGAAGGTGGAGCGGCAAGCTCTGGCCCGCCGCCGTGAGTTCGATCAGATCGTCAGCGACCTCGTCGCGGCCGCCGAGGCCGAGGGCGACGTTCGGCCGGAGCTCGATGCCGCAACCATGGCTCGGCTCCTGTTCGGCACCGTGAATTCGCTGATCGAGTGGTACCGGCCGCGCGGCGGAAAGCGGGCGCAGGCATTGGCCGACGCCGTGTGCATGATCGCCTTCGACGGGCTGCGGGTACGCGACCCCCAACCCGTCGAATCCCGTTGAGTGGTGCGTTACGCGTCGAGTGGTGCGTTCTAGCGCACCACTCAAGCCAGAACGCACCACTCAACGAGAAAATCGGCGCGGCTAGACGCAGCCGAAGGGCCACCACGACGGGCGGTCGCAGATCGGCTTGACCGAGGCCACCGACCCGTCCTGGTCGAGCAGCACCTGCTTGTCGTTCGAGTGGTGGAAGTTGAACAGGCCGTCCAGCGAGCCGGCCCGCTTGTCGAAGGACGCATCGCCGACCCGGCCGGTACGCCAGTTGTCCTCGATGAACTTGATTACCGAGGCCTGCTCGGTCAGCTTGTGGTCGACGTAGTTGGTCTTGGCGTAGGGCGAGACGACCAGCAGCGGCTGGCGCGGGCCCGGGCCGCACCGGTCGAGGTACCCACCGGCCACGCCGGATGTCGCAGCCGCCGCGGTGCAGGCAGCCGCGTCGTTGGCCGCGTCGGTCGAGCCATTGAGCAGGGGTGCCGACATGTGGTCGTACCAGCCGTCGGAGTCGTCGTAGAGGACGACGACCGCGGTGCTGGCCCAGTCACGCGAGCGCTGCAGGGAGTTGATCGTCGAGACCAGGAAGTGCTGCTCGTCGATCGGGTCGGAGTAGGCCGCGTGCCCGTCCTGGTACTCCGGCGCCTTGAGGAAGCTCACCGCGGGCAGATTGTTCGCCTGCAGGGCCGCGGAGAAGTCAGACAGGTCGTAGTTGTGGTTGGCCTGGTCGGTGTGTCCGATCGCGGCGACCGACGTCGGCGGCAGGTGGTGCGGGTTCGACGTCGACTGGTAGTACTCGAACGCCGAGTGGTGTGGGCTGTAGTCGACGACGGAGGCGCCGCCGACGTTGTTGTGCCTGGCGCCGCAGACCGCGTACGTGCCCGGCCCGCCGTAGGGAGTGGTCGGCTTGAAGCCGCCCTGGAACCAGCCCCAGGTCGTGCCCTGCGCGTTGAGCAGGTTGCCGATGTTCGGTCCGTTCAGCTTGGCCAGGTTGTTCGTCGAGGTGTGGTTGCTGTCCGAGCAGTCGTCAAAGGCGGGGTCCGGGTCGCCGATGACCGTGCCGACGCCGTTCGCGTCCGGCGACACGACGACGTGCGAGTCGGTGACTGGCGCGCCGGTCACCGAGTTCACCGCCTGCGCGCCGTGCGTCTGGCCGGAGACCAGATTCAGCGCGCCCGGCGTGGACGGCCCGAACGTCGTGTCGTAGGAGTTGTCGCTCATCGCGTACTGCTGGGCGTAGTTCCACACGCCGGTGACGGTGTTTCCGTCGTAGTAGTCCATGGTCAGGCCGGGCGCGCCGAACAGCCCCGAGCAGGTGTCGACGCTCGTGTTCTGCACGTACAGGTCGTTCTTGCCGCCGTTGGTTGCCTTCTGCTCGGCCGCGTAGCCGTGGTTCTGGTCGCAGGTCAGCGCCTGCGCGGGGCTCAGCCGGGTCGGCGGGTAGAGGTTGGGGTTGTGGGTGAGCAGTCCGGCGTTACTCAGGTTGTTGACCTTCGGCGTGTGCTTCGCGGCCACGAACTTCGTGCCGTCGGTGTTGGCGGCCTTCGGGTACGTCGCGAAGTAGTGGTCGAAGGAGACGTTCTCCTGGAAGATCACGACGAGGTGCTTGATCGGCGTGGTCGTTCCCTCGGGGTGTTTGGGCGCGGGACTCGCGCCCGAGGTCGCGCCCTGCGCGGCGACGACGCAGGCCGCCGCCGCGACGGCCACGGTCGCGGCCAGCAGCGGGCGCCTGTGTGCTCTGATCGGCACGGTGGGTTCCTCTCGGTTGGGATGCTTCTCGGTGCAGAGGTTCGTACAGACGACCTTCGCAGATGGGGCAAGTCGATGAATGCCCGGTGAACAGCCGATGACGCATCAGGCCATCAATGCGCTGCCGTACCAGTCGGTGGCGCTGCGTACACCTGGCAGGGCGAAGAAGTAGCCGCCGCCGGTCGGGGAGATGTAGTCGACGAGCGGCTCGTCGGCGAGCCGTTTCTGCACGGCGACGAACTGGCGGTCGAGGTCTTGCTGGAAGCAGTTGAACACCAGACCCATGTCGAGGTTGCCGTTGCGGTCGACGCCGCGGTCGTAGCTGTAGCCCCGGCGCAGGATGCGGCTGCTGTCGCTGGCCGGGGTTCGCGGGTTGGCGACGCGGATGTGCGCGTCGAGCGGGATCGCCGCGCCGGTCGGGTCGTTGTCGTAGGCCGGTATGTCGGTCTCGCGCTTGCCGGTGAGCGGCGCCCCGGTGTCCTTGCGGCGGCCGAACATGCGCTCCTGTTCGCTGATGGTCACCCGGTCCCAGAACTCGACGAGCATCCGGATGATGCGAACGACGTGGTAGCTGCCGCCTACCGCCCACCCCGGCTCGGGTCCAGGCTGCACCCACACCAGTCGGTCCATCTCGCCGGGCGTGGGGTTCGCCGTGCCGTCCTTGAAACCGAGGAGGTTGCGCGGCGCACCGTCCGGGCGCGGCGGCGGGGTGAAGCCGTCGATGCGCCAGCGCACCTGCATTCCACCGCGGGTGTGCCGGGCGATGTCACGCAGCGCGTGCAACACGGTGTCGCGCTCGTCCGCGCAGATCTGCAGCAGCAGGTCTCCGTCGCACTCGCCACGGTCGAGGTCGTCGTTGACGAACACGTCCATCGCACGCAGCCGGCGCGGCTTGCGTGACGCGAGCCCGTACCGCTCGTCGAACGCGGACGCGCCGAGTCCCACCGTGACGGTCAGTCCGCCTGGTGCGACAGCGGGCCCGAGAAGACCGGAGTCGGACGGCGGGGCCGAGATGCCCAGGTTGGGTGGCGGGCCGCCTGAGGTCAGGAACCGCGCCCGGCCGGTGAGGGTGCGCATCAGGTCGGCCAGTTCGCGACGGCTCGCCGCGGTGAGGTCGAACGACACGAACGCTGCATGCGCCTGCCGGTTGGTGACGATGCCCGCCTGGTGCTCGCCGTGGAACGCGATCGCCTGGCTCGCGGGCGCGGCGGCGGCCGCCCCGTCAGCGGCCAGCGCCGACGCACCGATTGCCGCTGCACCTGCGGTCGCAGCCGAACTGCGCAGAAAGGCCCGCCGGCTCACCGTCATGACGTCCGCCTCGGCTCGCAGATGGACGCGACGGGGGCGAGCAACTCGGTCAGCTCGCCGAAGTCGGCGTCGATTCGCTCGCGTGCGCTGGTGCTCAGTTGCGCGAGCGGCGTCCAGTGGCCGGTCCGGCGCTGTGCGTCCAGGTCGGACGTGGCGTGCTCCAGCGCCGCGTTCAGCTCATGTAGCGCGGGGTAGCGCGGGACGAGCAATGGCCTGAGCAGTGAGATGACCTCGCGGGTGCCGTCGAGATTCGCCCGTGCCGTTGCGAGATTCGTCCCGCTTCCGAAGTCGGTCTCGCCGGTCAGCTCGAACTGCACGGTGTTCTCGGTGATCTCGTGCGCCCGGATCGCCAAGTCCGTCGGATCGATCTGCTGTCTCGGGAGCCCCGCGACGAGGCCGTCCACCGCTCGCAGCAGCGCCCTGGTCGCCGGCGCCAGCGACGCGCCGGGCTCGCCGTGCCACAGGCCGTATTCGAGCCGGTGGAACCCGGTGAATCCCTTGTCCCGCACCCCAAGGGGCAAGCCGTTGGGCAGCCCGTTTATCTCGGCGTCGGCCTCGCCGAAGGCCCCGTACGCGGCGCCGAGGCGCTCGTAGGCGAGATGCGCGGGCAGCCAGTCGCGTCGCGCCGCCGCGAGGTTGCCGCTCGTCACGTCCGCGCTCAGCGCGCCGACGAGTGTGCGTAGGCGGGGCAGCGCGCGTATCACGTAGGACTCGTAGCGTTTGGTGGGACCGATCATGTCGACCTGGCTGACCGGCAGCACCGGGGGAGCGGCGGCTTTCGCATCGCCGGAGACAGTGATCGGCGGCCCGACGACGATGTCCGTGTCCTCCATGGCGCAGCGGAACGCGTACGTACCCGCGCCGAGGTCTACTGCCATGTGCGCAGTGCTCCCTGGGCCGAGCGGCTCGACGTAGGCGTACACAGCGCCGGACTTGGCGTCGGTGAGGAGGACGTCACCCGCAGTCGTGTCGGTGTTGTCGAGCAGGAAGTCCTCGTGCCCTGCGGTGAGTGGCGTGCTGCCGGTGCCGCACCTGCTCACGGAGACGTTGATGGCGATCTGTGCACTCGGCGGTGATTTGCTCGCGGCGCGATGTCGATCGCTATCGCATCCGGCCAGGGCCATTGTCGTGATGGCCGCAAGGACCGCTGGCACTGTCAGCAATCGGGACAGGCGGAGCACTCGGGCATGCTACGCATACCGTCGGCCCCGCCTGGGCCACAGACGAGATGACGTTCACCAATAGTTCACCACTCGTTGACCTGGTGCGCAGTGGCAAGCTTGACCCCATGAGCGTGCCCGCAGGTACTCCGACCGAGTTGTTCATCGACGGCAAGTGGGGAGCCGGCTCGGCCGGGACGCTGCCGCTTCTCGATCCGTCCACCGGCGAGGTGATCACCGAGATCGCCCGTGCCGGCGACGACGACGTGTCGCGCGCTGTCGACGCCGCATCCGCGGCCCAGCCCGGCTGGGCCGCCACCGCCCCGCGCGAGCGCGCCGAGGTGCTGCGCAAGGCGTTCGACCTGATGATCTCTCGACGCGAAGAGATCGCCTACGTGATGAGCCTCGAGATGGGCAAGTCGCTGACCGACTCGCGCGCCGAGGTCACCTACGCGGCCGAGTTCTTCCGCTGGTTCAGCGAGGAGGCGGTGCGCATCGGCGGTGAGTTGCGCACGGCACCGTCGGGCGCGAACCGCATCCTGACGTTCCGCAAGCCCGTCGGCGTCGCACTGTTGCTCACGCCGTGGAACTTCCCGGCCGCCATGGCAACCCGCAAGATCGGGCCCGCGCTCGCCGCCGGGTGCACGGTGCTCCTCAAGCCGGCGCACGAGACCCCGCTGACGGCATTCCTGCTGGTGCAGGCACTTGCCGATGCTGGAGTGCCGCCCGGGGTCGTCAATGTGCTGACCACCGACCACCCCGCCCGACTCGTCACGACGGCCCTTGCCGACCCGCGCGTCCGCAAGCTGTCCTTCACCGGTTCGACCGGTGTGGGCAGCCAACTGCTCAAGCAGGCGGCCGACCGGATCGTGAACTGCTCCATGGAACTCGGCGGCAACGCCCCGTTCGTCGTGCTCGACGACGCCGACCTCGACGCCGCCGTGGCCGGCGCGATGCTCGCGAAGATGCGCAACGGCGGCCAGGCCTGCACGGCGGCCAACCGCTTCCTGGTGCAGGAGTCCGTCGCGTCCGAGTTCGCGCAGCGGCTCGCCGCCGCGATGGGCGCGCTGCGGGTCGGCGCAGGAACCGACGAGCAGACGCAGCTCGGCCCGATGATCAACCAGAAGGCGGTGTCGGGCATCGCGTCGAAGGTCGCGGAGTCCGTGTCCGCCGGCGCGGTGGCCGTGCTCGGCGGCACGCCTCTCGACCGTCCCGGGTTCTTCTACCCGGCGACCGTGCTGACCGACGTGCCGCGCACCTCGCCCGTCGCGGTCGAGGAGATCTTCGGACCGGTCGCGCCGATCATCCCCGTACGCGACGAGAACGACGCCGTGGCCCTCGCGAACGCTACCGACATGGGCCTGAGCGGATACGTCTACACCCGCGATCTCGCTCGCGGCCTGCGCGTGTGCGAACGGCTCGAGGTCGGCATGGTCGGACTCAACCGCGGCCTGGTCTCCGACCCGGCGGCGCCCTTCGGCGGCGTGAAGGAATCCGGACTCGGGCGCGAAGGCGGCTTCGAGGGGATCGACGAGTACCTCGAAACCCAATACGTGGCCACATCCTGGTAGAGCGAATCGATCGCGCGGAAGGAGCGATCGACTGATGTTGCGTCGGCGCGGCTGCGGCACGTTCAGCTCGGCAGGTGGTCACCCAACATGTCGGCAAGAACAACTCGACGCTCGATGACAGGTGCAGATGGCTTTGATGCGGTCGTAGTCGGTGCGGGGCCGAACGGGCTGGTCGCCGCCGTCGCGCTCGCGACGCAAGGACGCAAGGTGCTGCTGGTCGAGGCGGCCGAGCGCGTGGGCGGGGCGCTGCGCACCGAGCAGCTGACGCTGCCCGGCTTCCGGCACGACGTCGGCGCGACCGTACTGCCGCTTGCCCTTGCCTCAAAGGCGTTTCGGACGCTTCGCCTGGAAGCCGACGGCGTCGAGTGGGCGCACCCGCCGGTGCCGGCGGCACATCCGCTCGACGGCGCGGACGCCGCCCTCGTCTACCGCGACGCCGAGCGCACCGCCGATGCCTTCGGACGTGACGCGCGTGCGTGGCGGGCGCTCATCGGCGCAACCGCCCGGGCCGGCGAGCCGCTCGTCGACACGTTGCTGTATCCGCGCGGATTTCCCCGGGCGCCGATCGCCGCGGCGCGTTACGGCGCGGCTGGCATGCTGCCGGCGACCGCCCTTGCGCGCATGGCATTTCGCACCGACGCCGCCCGGGCCGCATTCGCCGGTATGGCCGCGCATTCGGTGCTCAGCCTCGGCCAGCCGATCACCGCTGGATACGGCATGCTGCTTGCTGCGCTGGCACATTCGGTGGGCTGGCCGGTGGTGCGTGGCGGTTCGCAGCAATTGGCCGACGCTCTTGCCGCGCGACTGTCGCGGCTTGGCGGCGAGATTCACACCGGCACGCGCATCGGCGACCTCGACGATCTGCCGCCGGCCCGAAGCGTCGTGCTCGACCTCACCCCACTGCAGATCCTTTCCGTGGCGGGCAAACAGCTGCCGCCCGGGTATCGCCGGCGCCTCGAGCGGTTCCGCTACGGGCCAGGAGTGTTCAAGATCGACTGGGCGCTCGCGGCGCCGGTGCCCTGGCGGGACCCCCGGGTGGCCGACGCCGGCACCGTGCATCTCGGTGGAACGCTCGACGAGATCGCGGCGGGCGAGCGCGCCATCGCCAGGGGCCGGCATGCGTCTCGTCCGTACGTGCTGTGCGTCCAGCCCACGGTGGCCGATCCGACCCGCGCCCCGTCGGGCGCGCACGTGCTTTGGGCTTACTGCCACGTGCCGAACGGCTCGACGCTGGACGTGACGGCTTCCGTCGAGGCGCAGATCGAACGGTTCGCGCCGGGCTTCGCCGAGCGGGTGCTGGCCCGTCACGTGATGCCGCCCAAGGCGCTCGAGGCGTTCGACGCCAACCTGGTGGGCGGCGACATCGGCGGCGGGGCGGCCGACCTTCGCCAGTTCCTCGCCCGTCCCGTCCTGTCGGCACAGCCCTGGGCGACACCGGTGGCTGGTCTGTACGTGTGCTCGTCGAGCACGCCGCCCGGCGGCGGTGTGCACGGCATGGGCGGATGGCAGGCCGCGCGGCTGGCCGTCGCGCGCGACTAGCTGTTGCGACGCGGGAGGTTGTTGATGACGCGGCGGCTGGATGGTGAGGGTGTGGCGTGAACGCCGGGGAGGCAGGGTCTCACCGCGCTACCCGGTCAACAGTGTCCGGGGCGCCGCTCCACCCGACTGGAAGACCTTCTTGACCGGGATCGGTGCGGCACCCGGCTGCTCGGGCGGCGCGCGCCGGGGAGGCGGAGCATCCGGTAGGTAGTTGTGCCGTGGGTGGCACTTACGACTGCCCACCCAACGCACGAGTGCCCACCCACCGCGAGCCGCACCTCCGGTCGAACACCACGCCAGCACGCACCGCGTCACCCGCGTCAACAGAGTCCGGGGTCGCAACAACTAGATGACTGATTCCGTGAAGGCGGTCAGTGGTCGTAGGCGGTCAGGGATCGTTTGCTGGGGTTGCCGGTGGTCCAGTTGTGCCAGATGCCGGTGGCCATGGCGAGCAGGCGTTGCGCGACGCGGGTGAAGACCCCTGCCAGGGTGCGCCCGCCGTGGCGTTCGAGGTGAAGTTGGCCCTTGAGGGTTTGGTTGACCGACTCGATCCACTGGCGGATGCCGCCGAGGTTGCCGTTGCGGTAGGTCTCGTCCTTGCGGTCGGGGCGCAGCAGCCGCAGCCCCATCGCCTCGGTGAGCTGGTGGAACTGCCGGCCGGCGAAGCCCTTGTCGGCCAGCAGGACCTGTCCGGTGCGGATGAGATGGTGGTTGTGGTCGAGCAGTGCGGCCACGACGACGCGCTCGCCGATCTTCGGGTTGGCCAGGCACCACATGATTGGCATCCCGTCGCCGGCGCAGACCAGGTAGAGCTTGAACCCCCAGAAGTAGCGCGAGTAGCTGGCGCAATATCCGTAGCCGGCGTGCCCGGCCAGCTCGGAGCGCTTGACCGTCTCCCGGGACGTGCCACACGGCACCGGCGTGGCGTCGGTCATCCACAGGTCGTCGAACCAGGACGGGCACGCCGCCGCCAACGCGAGGATCGCCCGGCACAGCAGCCCGTGCGCGTTCTTCAGCCGCTTGTGATAGCCCGCCTGCTGGGGCAGATTCGGGAACATCGCCCGCCACTGGGCGCTGCCGTGCAGATGCCGGATCCAGCGCCGCTCGGACCGAAACCCGAGCAGCACCTGCGCCACCGCCAGGGTGATCAGCTCGCTGTCGGACAGCTCCGGTCGCCGGCCACGACCACACCGCGGCGGCACCACATAGTCGTCGACGAACACGTACAGTGCGGTCAGGAGGGTGTCCAGTTCTCTTGTCACAAATTGATCTTGGGCACCCTCTCCCCATGCCCCGCGCAACGACACACCACACGACGTTCACGGAATCACTCATCTAGTGCCACGCGCCAGAGATTCAGACGGTAATTCCGGCGCCCAGCTGCACGCTCGCCGCGTTGTCCTCGTCGCCGATACAACCCCGGTATCGGCTCCTCGTCCGCCTTGCGAGCGCACACCTGGATCACCGGACTTACTCGCCCAATTTCTGGCGCGGGACACAAGGGCCTGTCCCGTGGCCCTAGCGTTCGCTGGTAGCCCCGCTTCCCCGCTGAGATCACCAGATTTCGGCGGCAGAAGTGGTGATCTCGGCGGGGAAGCGAGTCGTCGCAGCCGGTGTCACGGAGCTATCGGCCGAGTGCTGCGGCTATCCGACGAGCACCCGCGATCAGCAGAGGTGCGAAGCGCTGCCCGGGCGCGCGGCCGAGCCGTTCGATCGGTCCGGATATGGATATCGCGGCGACGACATCCCCCGCCGGTGAGCGCACCGGTGCCGACACCGAGGCGACACCTGCCTCGCGCTGCGCGACCGACTGCGCCCATCCGCGCCGGCGCACGTCGGCCAGGACGCGCTCGGTGAACTCGGCGTCGGCGACGATCTCGGCGAGTTCACCGTCGTCCAGCCAGGCACACAGGACCTGCGCGCCGGAACCTGCCGTCAGCGGAAGGCGTGCGCCGAGGGGGACCGTCGTGCGCAGGCCGGACGTGCGCTCGGCTGCGGCGATGCAGACGCGCACGCGGCCGTCGCGGCGGTAGAGCTGCGCGCTCTCGCCGCATTCGTCACGAACCCACACCAGCACCGGTGTGGCGACGGAGACGAGCGGATCGGGCAGAGTAGACGCGAGTTCGCCGACCCGCGGCCCCAGCACGAAACGCCCTTCGCCGTCGCGATCGAGCAGTCGGTGCACCTCGAGCGCCACCGCAAGGCGATGCGCCGTCGCGCGAGGCAGACCGGTCGACGTGACGAGTTCGGCAAGGGTGGACGGCGCAACGGCTATGGCGTCGAGGATGGCGATCGCTTTGTCGATGACGCCGATCCCGCTATGCTGTCTCACCACCCGATACTATTGTCTCAACATTCGAGATCGCAAGAGGAACGAGAGGTCGATGGGCAAGACGCTCGCGGAGAAACTCTGGGACAGCCACGTCGTACACAGCGCGCCGGGTGAGCCCGACCTGCTCTACATCGACATGCATCTCGTGCACGAAGTCACCAGCCCGCAGGCATTCGACGGCCTGCGCCTGGCGGGCCGAAAGGTGCACCGGCCAGATCTCACACTCGCCACCGAAGACCACAATGTGCCGACAGAGCACATCGAACTGCCTATCGCCGACCCGGTCAGCCGCACCCAGGTCGAGACATTGCGCAAGAACTGCGCCGAGTTCGGCGTCGCGCTTTACCCGATGGGCAATCTCGACCAGGGCATCGTGCACGTGATCGGCCCGCAACTAGCGATCACCCAGCCGGGTATGACGATCGTCTGCGGCGACTCGCACACCTCCACGCACGGCGCGTTCGGTGCACTGGCCTTCGGCATCGGCACGAGCCAGGTCGAGCACGTACTGGCCACGCAGACTCTGCCGATGGACCGGCCGAAGACGATGGCGGTGACGGTCGAGGGCGAACTGCCCGACGGCGTCACCGCCAAGGACGTCATCCTCGCCGTCATCGCGCAGACGGGTACCGGTGGCGGCCAGGGCTACATGGTCGAGTACCGCGGCAGCACGTTCGAGCAGATGTCGATGGAAGCCCGCATGACGGTCTGCAACATGAGCATCGAGTGGGGCGCGCGCGCCGGCATGATCGCGCCCGACGAGACCACCTTCGCCTACCTGAAAGGGCGTCCGCACGCGCCGAGCGGCGAGCTCTGGGACCAGGCGGTCGCGTACTGGAAGAGCCTGCGCACCGACGACGACGCCACCTTCGACGCCGAGGTCACCCTCGACGCCACGACCCTGACCCCCTTCGTCACCTGGGGAACGAACCCGGGCCAGGGGGCGCCTTTGGCCGACTCAGTACCGGACCCAGCGGGCTTCGCCGACGAGTCCGACCGGGTGGCCGCGCAGAAGGCCTTGGCGTACATGGGACTCACGGCGGGCACGCCGTTGCGCGAGATCAAGGTCGACACCGTGTTCGTCGGCTCGTGCACCAACGGGCGCATCGAGGATCTTCGCGCGGTCGCCGCAATCATCAAGGGCCGCAAGGTGGCAGACGGCGTGCGGATGCTGGTCGTTCCGGGCTCCATGCGGGTACGGGCGCAGGCCGAGCAGGAGGGTCTCGACGCGATCTTCACCGCGGCCGGTGCCGACTGGCGCCAGGCGGGCTGCTCGATGTGCCTCGGCATGAATCCCGATCAGCTCGCGCCGGGCGAGCGCAGCGCGTCCACGTCCAACCGGAACTTCGAAGGCCGGCAGGGAAAGGGCGGGCGCACGCATCTCGTGTCGCCCCTGGTCGCCGCGGCAACCGCGGTCACCGGACACCTCGCCAGCCCCGCCGACCTCTAGGAGCATCGAATGGACAAGTTCACCGTGCACGTCGGCCGGGCCGTGCCCCTGCGCCACAGCAACGTCGATACCGACCAGATCATTCCGGCGGTCTATCTCAAGCGAGTCACCCGCACCGGGTTCGAAGACGGCCTGTTCAGCGCCTGGCGCGCGAACGATCCGAACTTCGTGCTCAACCAGGAGCGATTCGACGGTGCCACGATCCTGGTGGCGGGTCCCGACTTCGGCACCGGTTCCTCCCGCGAGCACGCGGTTTGGGCGCTGACCGACTATGGCTTCCGGGCGGTCATCTCGCCGCGCTTCGGCGACATCTTCCGTGGCAACTCGCTCAAGGCCGGCCTGCTCACCGTCGTGCTGGGGGAGAAGATCGTGCAGCGGCTCTGGGACGACATCGACGACGACCCGGCGACGCAGGTCACGGTCGACCTGGTCGAGCGCGAAGTGCGCTGGTCAGGCGAGGTCCACGCCTTCGAACTGGACGAGTACACCCGCTGGCGGTTGCTCGAAGGGCTCGACGATATCGGCCTCACACTGCGACACACCGACAAAGTCACATCTTACGAGTCCACCCGCAAGCCCTGGCTGCCCGCGACCACCCCTTCGTGAAGAAATCCCTTACATAGCAGGCGATTCAGCGCCGTCCATCGAGCGCCGGGCGCGGCCGCGAGCGTCCAGGTGAGCGGGAGTCCCTGAGAAAAGTGCTGCGACACAAGCGGATTGGGTTGGTCTGACGGCTCAGAGGTCCTACGGTGACGGACGAGTCGGCCAAAGTGGCCGAGCCAATGTCCGGGGAGGACACGTGCCAAACAAGGCTCAGTTCATCGAGTTGCTCGCCGAGCGACTCGACGGAGACAGGAAGCGCGCAGCAGCCGCGCTCGAAGCAGTGATCGACACCGTGTACGCGAACGTCGCCAAGGGCGAGCGAGTTGCCCTGACCGGCTTCGGCATCTTCGAGAAGCGCATCCGTGCCGCCCGCACCGCTCGTAACCCGGCAACGGGTGCAGCGGTCAAGGTGAAGAAGACGGCGGTGCCGGCGTTCCGCGCAGGTGCGGAGTTCAAGGCGATCACCAGTGGTGCCCGCAAGTTGCCCAAGGCTCCGGCCAAGAAGGCTGCCGCCAAGGCTCCGGCCAAGAAGGCCGCGGCCGCGAAGGCACCGGCGGCCCGGAAGGCTGCCGCCAAGGCTCCGGCGGCCAAGAAGGCTGCCACCAAGGCACCGGCACGCAAGACCGCCGCCAAGAAGGCGCCGGCCAAGCGGGCGCGCTAGCACCCGCGGCTAGGCGAGAGGGCCCCGACTCGAATCGAGCCGGGGCCCACTCATCTGCCCGAAGCATCGGAGTAGTAGTCGGCGCTGATGACCTCGCCGTCGGCGAATGCCAGCACCCAGGCGGCGCCCTTGCGGGTCGTCGGCAATTCGGCCGGCGAACGCCGCGCAAGATCTTGCAGCAGGCCGGGGATCGCCTTGCCCTGGCTGCAGATCACGCTCGACGGCGTCGACTTGGCGGCCGCGAGCAATGCCGCACGAGTCGCATCGGGCTGCTCCAGGTAGGCCTCGTCGGACAAGGCCGGGTTGATCTCGATGTCACGACCGACCAGTTTGGCCAACGGCTCGACCGTCTGCACACACCGCACGCGGTCGGCCGCCTCGATCCGCTCGGGCATGAAGGCAGGCAGGAAGGCAGCCAGATTGCGGGCCTGCTGGCGACCCGACGGGTTCAACGGCCGCATCCGGTCGTCACCGATCCAGGCTTCGCGCTTGCCGGCCCTGCCATGACGAACCAGGGCGACAATCGCCTGCGGCACAGGCAATGCGGTGAACGAGTCGAGCACGGACCGGTCGACGTCGTAGCTGAGCCGCGCGCGTGCGTCCGGCAGCGAAAGCCAATCCAGATCGTCGACCTCGTCGTTGGGCGTGAACTCGCCGGACACGTAGCGCATGGCCCAGAAGGCGACGGTCTTCGGCGAATCCGCGTCGACGACGTAGCGGACCCGGATGAGCCTGCGCGACACTGCGACGCGCGCGCCGGTCTCCTCGCCGACCTCGCGCACAGCCGCCTGCAGGTCGGATTCGCCTTCGTCCAGCTTGCCCTTGGGGAGCGTCCAGTCGTTGTAGCGCTCGCGGTGTATGACCGCGACGCGTGGAACGGCACCGCCGGCATCGTCGCGCCAGACGATGCCGCCGGCGGCGCGGATCTCGTTCGTCACGCCAATCCGGCCCGGCTAGTCACCCCGACCGCCCAGCCGTTTCATCAGCAGATCCTGGTAATCGACCTGCTTCTCACCTCCGGAGCGGATCCACTCCCCGTCAGGTTGCAGTTCCCAGGCGGCCGTGTGGGCCGAGAAGGCGGCATCGAGGCACATCCGAAGATGGGCGGTGGCGGTCGGGTCGCTGACCCGGCAGAGCACCTCGACGCGGCGGTCGAGATTGCGGTGCATGAGGTCAGACGAGCCGATCCAGTACTCGGGATCGCCGTTGTTTGCCACGTAGAACACCCGCGAGTGCTCGAGGAAGCGGCCGAGTATCGATCGCGTCGTGATGTTGTCCGACAGCCCCGGGATGCCGGACCTGATGGTGCAGAACGTCCGCACGAGCAGTTCGATCCGTACGCCGGCCCGCGAGGCGCGGTAGAGCGCGTCGATCGTCTGCTCGTCGACGAGATGGTTCGTCTTGATCTGGATGTGCGCCTCGCGCCCGGCCGCCGCGTGTTCGATCTCGCGCTCGATGCGTTCGATCAACCCGATGCGGACGCCCTGTGGCGCCACCAGCAGGGTGCGGTAGCCGGTCTGGCGCGAGTAGCCGGTGAGCACGTTGAACAGGTCGGTGAGATCGGCGCAGACCGACTCGTCGGCCGTGAACAGGCCGATGTCCTCGTAGAGCCGCGCGGTCTTCGGGTTGTAATTGCCGGTGCCCACGTGGGCGTAGCGGCGGATGGTGGCGCCTTCCTGGCGCACGACAAGGGACGCCTTGCAGTGTGTCTTCAGCCCCACCAGGCCGTAGACGACGTGACATCCGGCGCGCTCCAACGCGCGGGCCCACTTGATGTTGGCCTGCTCGTCGAAGCGTGCCTTGATCTCGACGATGACCACCACCTGCTTGCCCGCCTCGGCGGCGTCGATCAGCGCGTCGACGATCGGCGAATCGCCTGACGTGCGGTAGAGGGTCTGCTTGATGGCGAGGACGTTCGGGTCGGCAGCGGCCTGCTCGATGAAGCGCTGCACGCTCGTCGCGAACGACTCGTAGGGATGGTGCACGAGGACGTCGCCGTCGCGCAGCGTGGCGAATACCGACTTGGGGGTCTCGCCCTCGGCGAAGCGCGGATGCGTCGCCGGGACGAACGGCCGTTCCTTGAGCGCCGGGCGGTCCAGGTCGTAGACCTGCCACAGCGAGCTGAGGTCGAGCAGTCCGGGCACGCGCAGCACATCGTCGGGCTCCACGTCGATCTCGCTGGTCAGCAACGCGAGAATCGCGTCGTCGATGTCCTCGGCGACCTCGAGGCGCACAGCCGGTCCGAAGCGGCGGCGCACGAGTTCGCGCTCCAGCGCCTGCAGAAGGTCCTCGTCGCGGTCCTCCTCGACCTCGAGGTCGGCGTTGCGGGTGACCCGGAACAGGTGATGCTCGATGACCTCCATACCGGGGAAGAGCATCGGCAGGTGCGCGGCGATCAGTTCCTCCAGCGGCAGGAACTCAGCCTCGGCCGATGTGCGTTTCACCACGACGAAGCGCGGAACGTTGTTGGGCACCTTGACGCGGGCGAAGCGCTCGACGCTGCTGTCGGGCCCGCGCACGAGTACCGCGAGGTTGAGCGACAGGCCGGAGATGTAAGGGAATGGATGAGCCGGGTCGACCGCCAGCGGCGTGAGAACCGGGAACACCTTGGAACGGAAGTAGCCGCCGAGGCGCTGGCGTTCCTCGTTGTCGAGAGAACTCCAGCGCACAAGGTGGATTCCGTGCCCGGCAAGGTCGGGCCCGATGTCTTCGAGGAAGCAGCGCGCATGCCGGTCGGCGAGTTCGCGCGTGCGCTCGGCGAGCTTGGCGAGGGTCTCGGTCGGCGAGAGCCCGTCGGCCGAAAGCCCCTGCAGGCCCATCTCCGCACGACGTTTCAACCCGGCGATGCGCACCATGTAGAACTCGTCGAGATTGCTCGCGAATATGGCCAAGAACTTGAGTCGTTCGAGCAGTGGCTGGCGATGGTCCTCGGCCAGCGCAAGGACGCGCGCGTTGAACGCCAGCCAGGACAGTTCGCGATTGCTGAACCGGTCGGCCGGCAGATCGACGGCCGGTCGCGACTCGGGCTCGAGGTCGCCGGCCGGTACCGAGTCGAATGGATCGAGGTCGGGCACATGCACGGTCTCCGGCTGGGCCGGTCCCGTTTGGGTGGCCGTAGGAGCGGGCGAGTCGGCGGAACGCATGCCGGTCATGTGCTCATGATGCCCGGTCCGGATGAATCGTGGAGGCCTCGCGCTGGGTCATTGCCGCGACAGCTGCCAGGGTGTTCGGCCCGACCCCGAGCAATAGGGCGGCTCGAAGGTCGGTGGCGGTATCGACATCCTGGCGCAGCCCCGGGCCTGCGGTCAGCGCCACGGCCCGCTTGGCGTGCCTCGCGGCCGAACCCGGTCCGAATTGCGGCTCGAGATCAGCGCGATGTGTGGCGGTGAGCAGAGTTGAGCCGGTGCCGACGGAATCGATGACAAATGCGTGCAGATGCCCGGCCGCTGAGTCGAGTGCCCGGGCGAGCTCGGCGACAGTCAATGCGGGAAGGTCGCCGACCAGTGCCGCGACGCCGTCCTCCGGCCAGCGCTCGCGGGCATGGCGCGCGCCGTCGGTAACGGCTGCATTCAGGCCGGGACGGGTCTGAACCAGATCATTGTCGGGCGCGGCACGGTCGCCGATCCGCAGCACGCGGGCCACGTTCGGGGTGTCGCGGCAGACCCGGAGGGTGTCGGCGCGCATGGCGCGAACGAGCCGCGCATGGCTGTCGGCGTCCGGGCTGAAGCCGGAAAGGCGCGACTTGGCGCGCGGCAGCGACTTCAGCGGCACGAGCACCGTCCAGCGCAGCATGTACGAATCGTGGCATGCGTTCGCGCGGGTGACGGTGCGGTTCGGCGATGCGGCAGACTTCAGACGCGACGGTAGAGGGGGTATCGCGGTGCCAAGGCAGAACAAGCTGCGTAAGCCCGGGCGGGGAGAGAAGCTGGGCTTCTGGTGGCGGCTCACCTGGCTCGTGCTTTATGCACCGTTCGGGGGCTTGACCAAGCTGCGCTATCACTGCCTCGAACGCATTCCGGCCACGGGGCCTGCGATCGTGATCGTCAACCACATCTCGCACGTCGATCCGTTGCTCGTCGCCCGGTTCGTCCTCGACGCCGGCCGCGTTCCGCGGTTCCTGGCCAAGGACAGCATCTTCCGCGTGCGGGTGGTCGGGCGTGCGATGTACGGCATGGGGCACATTCCGGTGAGCCGGGGCACCGCCGACGCTGTCGTATCGCTCAGCGCGGCCGTCGAGTCGCTGCGTAAGGGGAACGTCATCCTGATGCATCCGGAGGGCACGGTCACCCGCGATCCGGCCGGGTGGCCCATGTCGGCCCGCACCGGCGTCGCCCGGCTGGCCCTGCTTGCCCCCGACGTCCCGGTTATCCCGGTGGGCCAGTGGGGCGTGCAGGACGTCGTCGACCTGTACCGAAAGAAGGTTCGACTCTTCCCGCGCCGCGAGCACCACATCCGGGCAGGCAAGCCGGTCGACCTCAGCGCGTACCGGCAGAGCAAGCCCACGGCCGACACGCTTCGCGCGATGACCGACGTGATGATGGGCGAGGTGCGCACCCTGGTGGCCGACCTGCGCGGGGTGCCCGCACCCACCGGTGACTTCTACCGATACGTTCGCCCGGCACCTACTGGCAACCCGCAACACTCCGAGGACGTCGCATGACTCCCGTGCGGGCCGCGGTCATCGGTGCCGGCTCGTGGGGCACCGCGTTCGCGAAGGTTCTCGTCGATGCCGGGTGCGATGTCACGCTGTGGGCGCGCCGGGCCGAACTCGCCGACAAGATCAACACACAGCACGAGAACGTCGACTACCTGCCCGGTCACGCCCTCCCGGCGGCGCTGCATGCCACCGACGACCACAAGGTGGCCCTCGACGGTGCCGAGGTCGTGGCGATCGCCATCCCGTCGCAGACCCTTCGCGCGAATCTCGCTGATTGGGTGCCTGCCATCGCAGCCGACGCGACGCTCGTGAGCCTGATGAAGGGGGTGGAGCTCGGCACGACCAGGCGGATGAGCGAGGTCATCAGCGAGGTTGCCGAGCGCCCGCTCGAGAACATCACGGTTGTCTCCGGCCCCAATCTCGCTCCCGAGATCATCGAGGAGCAGCCGACCGCGACCGTCGTCGCGGGTGTCGACATCGCCCGGGCGCGCCTCGTCCAGCATGCGTGCAGCACCCACTACTTCCGCCCGTACACGAACACCGACGTCGTCGGCTGCGAGCTCGGCGGGGCGGTCAAGAACGTCATCGCCCTCGCGTGCGGCATGGCCCATGGCATGGGCTTCGGCGACAACACCCTGGCGACGGTCATCACCCGCGGACTCGCCGAGACCGCGCGGCTCGGCAACGCCCTCGGCGCCGACCCGATGACCTTTGCCGGTCTTGCCGGGCTCGGCGACCTGGTCGCCACCTGCGCGTCGCCCCTGTCGCGGAACCGGACCTTCGGCGAGCGTCTGGGCCGGGGCGAAACCCTCGAACAGGCCCAGCAGGCCACCCACGGCCAGGTGGCCGAGGGCGTCAAGTCCTGCCGGGCGATCCTCGACCTCGCCGCGCGTTATGACGTCGACGTTCCGATCACGCAGGCCGTCGAGGCGGTCTGTTACCGCCGGCTCAGCCCCGCCGACATGCTGCACGGCCTGATGGCGCGGTCCATGAAGAGCGAGAGCGCCTGAGGGAGTCGGTAGGGTCAGCCGCTATGCCAGAACAGATCCGCAAGATTCGGGTCGCTGTCGTGTACGGCGGGCGCAGCAGCGAACACGGCGTGTCGGTGGTGTCGGCCGGAAGCGTGCTCGCGGCACTCGATCCGGACCGCTACGAGGTCGTGCCGGTGGGCATCACCCGTGGCGGCGGGTGGGTGCTCACCGGCGCCGAGCCCGAGAAGCTGCAGATCAGCGGCGCCACGTTGCCCGAGGTCGAGCCGGGCACCGCCGTCATGCTGTCCGGCGATCCCGCTGCGCACGGGTTGCTCGTCGTCGAGCCCGGCGAAGGTGCCAAGGCGCTCGGCTCGGTCGACGTCGTCTTCCCCGTGCTGCACGGCCGTTACGGCGAGGACGGCACGATCCAGGGCCTGCTCGAGCTGGCCGGAGTGCCGTACGTGGGCGCCGGCGTGCTCGCCAGCGCCGTCGCGATGGACAAGGAGTTCACCAAGAAGCTGCTTCGCGCCGAAGGCATCCCGGTCGGTGATTACGCAGTCTTTCGGCGTGGCGATGACGTGTCATCCGTCGACGTCGAGCACCTGGGCCTGCCGGTGTTCGTCAAGCCGGCCCGTGCCGGATCCAGCGTGGGCATCACCAAGGTCAAGCAGTGGGCCGACCTCGCCCCCGCGGTCGAGGCCGCGTTCGAACACGACGACAAGATTCTCGTCGAGGCGGCGGTCATCGGCCGCGAGATCGAGTGCGGCGTACTCGAGGACGAGTCGGGACGCCCGGCGGCCAGCGTCCCGGCCGAGATCCGTCTCGTTCGCGGGCACGACTGGTACGACTTCGACGCGAAATACATCGATGACGCATGCGAGTTCGACATTCCGGCTGATCTGCCCGACGACGTCAGCAACCAGATTCGTGAGCTGGCCTGCCGGGCGTTCACCGCGCTCGACTGTGCGGGACTGGCCCGGGTCGACTTCTTCATCAAGCAGGACGGCGGCGTGGTCGTCAACGAGGTGAACACGATGCCCGGCTTCACGCCGATATCGATGTTCCCGCGGGCCTGGGCCGCGACTGGAGTCTCCTACCCAGAACTGGTCGACCGGCTCATCGCGAGCGCCCTGCGCCGCGCCCGGCGCTAGACCGTGTGACACGGTTTGTTGACTGCCTGATCACCACAACGGTCCGGCCCGCCGGTGGGCAGTTGGGCCGCAGGTGGGCACTTGCAAGTGCCCACCCAGCGCCCAAGTGCCCACCCACGGCGAGGCGCACCATTCGCCCGACACCCACCGCGAGGCGCACCGTCCGCGCAGCCCGACCGGGCCATGCGTGATCTTGTTCGACGTCGGCGCCAGGGTCATACTCACTGCGGGGTTCAAGCCGCTTTGCGGAGAGGGGCCGAGATGCGCGCAGTGGGTGGACTTCGTCGTTTCACCAGTGCAGTAGCCGTTTCCGCCCTCGCGCTCACCGGGCTGATCGTCCTCGCGCGGCCGGCCGCCGCCGACGGCCCTGGTGCCGGAGCACCGTGGGTGGTGAGCCTCGGCGACTCGGCGATCTCCGGCGAGGCCGGCCGGTGGGCCGGCAACACCAACCAGGACTCGAGTGAGATCGACGCGCTCGGCCCGACGGCGTACTACGACAACGCCACCAACACCGCCGAACAGATCCACGGCTGCCATCGCTCGAAGTCGGCTGAGATCTACGTCGGCGGTGGCGTCAACTGGCTCAATCTGGCCTGCTCCGGCGCGCGCACCAGCACCCAGCCCTACGCGTCGGGCAGCGACTTCAAGCCGGGCCTGGACTTCTACAACGACGGCGCCGGCCATCTCGGGCAGGCGGTGATGCTGCAGCAGTTCGCGGCCGGCCACAATGTCAAGACCGTGGCCGTGCTCATCGGGGCGAACAACTACCACTTCGCCGACATCGTGCAGACCTGCGTCGAGGACTGGCTCAGCTCACCGAGCTGGTGGAAGAACTACTGCCACGACGACGACAGCATCACCGCGCTCTTCACGCCCGCGTACATCGCCGCTCAGACGGCGAGCATCAAGGCCGCGATGCTCAATGTCCGCCAGGCAATGGCGAATGCCGGGTACGCCGACTCGTCCTACACGATCCTGGCCCAGACCTACTGGGATCCGATCCCGTACGGCTCGCAGTTCCGCTACAGCGAGTCGGGCTGGACGCGGCAGAGCACAGGTGGGTGCGGCTTGTGGAACGCCGACGCGAACTGGGCCAACGACAGCGCGTTCGCCACCATCAACAACTCGGTGCGAAACGCGATCACCCAAGCGGCGCTGCCGAACGTCAAGCTGCTCGACATCAGCCAGATTGCGAACGGGCACCGGTTGTGCGAGAACACGGTCGGCCTGCTCGAGGAGAAGGGCCTGACCTCCTGGACCCAGCCGGCGGCGGCCGACAAGAGCGAGTGGATCAACCAGATCCGCACGGTGAGCACGATCACCGGGCCCTATCAGCTGCAGGAGGACGTGCACGCCAACTATTGGGGACAGCTCGCGATGCGCAACTGCCTGCGCCAGGCATACAACAACGGCGCGCCACGCAGCGGGTCGTGCACTCCGGCCGCGGGCGGTGGCAAGGACGCTCAGGGCGAGCCGAACATCAGCCTGAGCTGATTGCTCCCGACTCGCGCAGCGCGGCCACGTCGTCGGAGACGTAGCCGAGTTCGGCGAGCACTGTGGCCGTATCGGCGCCGTGGCTGCCCGGCTCACCGGCGACGGTGGCCGTGCCCGAGAACCGTGGCGCCGGTGCGGCCACAGTGGCCCCGGCGACCTCGACGTACGAACCGCGCCCGGCATTGTGCGGATGGGCCGGAGCCTCGGCCAGGGTCAGTACGGGTGCTACGCAGGCGTCCAGTGGCGCGAACAACTCGGCCCACTCGTCGCGGCTCTTCGTCGCGAACGTCTTGGTGAGCACGGCGGTCAGCCCCGGCCACTCGGCGCGGTCGTACGGCGATGCCACGGTCGCGGCGTCAAGCCCGAGCGTTTCGACGAGCGCCTGCCAGAACTTCGGCTCCAGCGCGCCGACCGCGACGTAGCGACCGTCGGCGCATTCGTAGCAACGGTAGTTGGGGGCTCCGCCGTCGAGGATGTTCGCGGCGCGGGAGTCCAGCCAGCCGCCGGCCGCGAACATCGCGCGCGTCATCGTGCCGAGATATGCGGCGCCCTCGGTCATCGAGGCGTCGACCACCTGGCCCTCGCCGGAAGACCGCGCGTGCAGCAGGGCGGCGAGCAGTCCGACGGCCAGCGACATCGCGCCGCCGCCGAAATCGGCGAGGTAGTTCACCGGGGGAGTGGGCGGCCCGTCGGCGGGCCCGATTCCGTGCAAGAGTCCGGACACCGCCAGGTAGGTGATGTCGTGGCCCGCCGTCGCCGCGAGTGGGCCGGCCTGCCCCCAGCCGGTCATGCGTCCGTACACCAGGCGCGCGTTGCGGCTCAGGGCGGCGTCAGGACCCACGCCGAGACGCTCGGCCACTCCGGGACGGAAACCCTCGATCAGCGCGTCGGAGCGCGCACACAGCCGCAGCACGACCTCCGCCGCGCCGGGACGACGCAGGTCCAGCGCAATGGAGCGGCGCCCCCGGCCGATCGCCCCGGCGAACAGGGCGTCCATGCCGTCCGGAACGAGCTTCTCGACGCGCACCACCTCGGCGCCGAGGTCGGCGAGCAGCATGCCGAGGAACGGCACCGGCCCGATCGCCGGCAGCTCGATCACCCGCGTTCCGTGCAGCGGACCTGCCATCAGAAGCCCAGGCTACGACCGATGATCTCCTTCATGATCTCGGTGGTACCGCCGTAGATCGTCTGCACCCGGCTGTCGACGAAGGCTTGCGCGATCGGGTACTCGCTCATGTAGCCGTAGCCGCCGTGCAACTGCAGGCAGCGGTCCATCACCTTGTTCTGCAGCTCGGTCGTCCACCACTTCGCCATCGCGGCGGTCGGGATGTCGAGAGTGTCGGCGCAGTGCTCCTCGATGCAGCGGTCGAGGAACGTCCGCGCTATCTGCACCTCGGTGGCCAGTTCGGCCAGCAGGAATCGATTGTGCTGGAACTTGCCGATCGGCCGCCCGAACGCGGAACGGTTGCGGCAGTACTCCATCGTCGTGTCGAGCGCGAACTCAGCCGCGGCCACGGCGCCCACCGCGATGGCCACCCGCTCGCGGACGAGGTTCTGGATCAGGTAGACGAAGCCCTGGCCCTCCTCGCCGAGCAGGTTGGCCGCCGGTACCCGCGCATCGGTGAAGAACAGCTCGGCGGTGTCCTGCGCCTTGAGGCCGATCTTGTCGAGGTTGCGACCGCGCTCGAAACCGGGAGTGCCGCGTTCGACGCAGATCAGCGACAGCCCGCCCGCGCCCTGGGCCGGATCGGTCTTGACGGCGACGATGACCAGATCGGCAAGAATGCCGTTGCTGATAAAGGTCTTTTGCCCGTTCAGCACGTAGGAGTCGCCGTCGCGAACGGCCGTCGTGCGGATCGCCTGCAGATCGCTGCCTGCGCCCGGCTCGCTCATCGCGATCGCGGTGATGATGTCGCCGGTGCAGAACCCGGGCAGCCAGCGCTTCTTCTGCTCGTCGGTGGCGAGGCGTTCCAGGTAGGGCAGGATCAGGTCGTTGTGCACAGGGAATCCGATGCCGGACGCCTGGGCGCGGATCTGCTCCTCGCTGAGCACCACGTTGAACCGGAAGTCCGGCTGACCTCCGCCGCCGAACTTCTCCTCGACGGCGGTGCCGAGCAGCCCCTGTCGGCCGGCCTCGCGCCACACCTCGCGATCGACGACGCCGTCCTTCGCCCAGCGCTCGTTGTTCGGCGTGACGTGCTTGGCGAAGAACGTGCGGCAGGTCTCGCGGAATGCGCTGAGGGTGTCGTGATCGGCGTCGAACAGGGTCCGCGCGAGCATCTAGAACCGCTCGCCGTTTTCGGCCTTCTTGCGCAGCAGCGGGCTCGGCGTGAACCGGTCGCCGTACTTCTCGGCGAGCTGATCGGCCCGCGCGGCGAATCCAGCGACGCCACCGGGGTAACCGTTGACGTACTGCAGCACGCCGCCCGTCCACGGCGGGAAGCCGATACCCATGATCGAGCCGATGTTGGCGTCGGCCACGGTCGTGAGGACGTTCTCCTCCAGGCAGCGCACGGAGTCGACCGCCTCGGCGAACAGCATCCGCTCCTGCAGTTCGGAAAGGTCGATGTCGGACGGGTTGCCCTGAACCGGGAACTCGGTCGCCAGGCCCGGCCACAGCCCGGTGCGCTTGCCGTCGTCGCCGTAGTCGAAGAACCCCTTGCCGCGCAGGCGTCCCGGCCGGCCGAGTGCGACCATCTTGTCGACGACCGCTTCACCCGGATGCGCCGGGAACACGCCGCCGGCCGCCTCGATCGCGTCGCGCGACTCGTTGCGGATCTTGACGAACAGCTCCATGTTCAGCTCGTCGGTGAGCTGCAGGGCCCCGACCGGGTAGCCGGCCTGCGTTGTCGCCTGCTCGATCGACGCGGGCGGCACTCCCTCGCCGAGCATCGCGAGCGCCTCGTTGACGAACGTGCCGATCACGCGGCTGGTGAAGAACCCACGGCTGTCGTTGACGACGATCGGCGTCTTCTTGATCTGAGCCGCGTAATCGAGTGCCCGGGCCAACGCCTCGTCGGAGGTCTGCTCGCCGCGGATGATCTCCAGCAGCGGCATCTTGTCGACGGGGGAGAAGAAGTGCAGCCCGACGAAGTCCTTCTTGCGGGCCACCCCTCCCGCCAGATCGGTGATCGGCAAGGTCGACGTGTTCGAGCCGAGCAGCGCGTCAGGCGCGACGACCGGCTCGATCTCGGCGAACACCTTGTGCTTGAGGCCGACGTTCTCGAAGACCGCCTCGACGACCAGATCGCAACCGGTCAGGTCGGCGTTGTCGGCGGTGGGCGTGATGCGGGCAAGTACCTCGTCGCGCTTGGCCTCGGTCAGCTTGCCCCGCGAGATCGCCTTGTCGAGCAGCTTGCGCGAGTAGTCCTTGCCCTTTTCCGCGGCCTCGATCGAGACGTCCTTGAGTACGACGTCAATGCCGTTTCGTGCTGAGACGTAGGCGATTCCGGCGCCCATCATGCCCGCGCCGAGGACCGCCACGCGTGTCGCGCGCCGCGTCTCGTAGCCCGCCGGACGGCTGCCGCCGGCGTTGATCGAGTTCAGGTCGAACCAGAACGCCTTGATCATGTTCTTCGCGACCTGGCCGCGTGCGAGATCGGTGAAGTAGCGGGTCTCGATTCGCAACGCTGTATCGAGGTCGACCTGGCTGCCCTCGACGGCTGCACACAGGATGTGATGTGGTGCCGGCATCGGCGCGCCCTTGAGCTGCTTGCGCAGGTTGGCCGGGAACGCCGGCAGCATCGCGGCGAACTTGGGATTCGACGGTGTGCCGCCGGGGATCCTGTGGCCGGGCCGGTCCCACGGCTGCGCCGCGTCGGGATTGGCCGTGATCCACTCCCGGGCCCTCGCCAGCATGTCGTCCGGTGTCGCGGCCAGTTCGTCGACGATGCCGGTCTCGACAGCCGCAGCGGGCTTGAGCCGTTGGCCCTGCAGCAACACCTTCATCAGCGCGTCGGCGATGCCGAGCATGCGCACGGTGCGCACCACGCCGCCCGCGCCGGGCAGCAGGCCGAGGGTGACCTCGGGGAATCCGAACTGGGCCTGGGGATTGTCCAGTGCAATGCGGTGATGGCAGGCCAGCGCGATCTCGAGTCCGCCGCCGAGGGCCGCGCCGTTGAGCGCAGCCACGACCGGCTTGCCGAGCGTTTCGAGCCGGCGCAGATCTGCCTTCACGTTCTCGACGTAGTCGAAGAATTCCACGACGTTGTCGTCGGAGACCTGGATCAGCCTGCGCAGATCGCCGCCGGCGAAGAAGGTGTCCTTCGCCGAGGTGATGATCACACCGCTGATCGCGTCCTTCTCGGCTACGAGCCGGGACACCGTCTCGGCAAGCGCGCTCTGGAACGCCTCGTTCATCGTGTTCGCGCGCTGGTCGGGGTCGTCCATGGTCAGCGTGACGACGCCGTCCGCATCCTGGTTCCAGTTGATCATCAGACACGCTCCACAATCGTCGCGACGCCCATACCCCCGCCGACACACAGGGTTGCGAGGCCGTATCTCAGGTCACGGCGTTCCAGTTCGTCGATCAGCGTGCCGAGGATCATCGCGCCGGTCGCCCCGAGCGGGTGGCCGAGCGCGATCGCGCCACCGTTGACGTTGACCTTTTCGTGCGGGACATCCATGTCACGCAAGAACTTCAGCACTACCGCGGCAAAGGCCTCGTTGACCTCCCACAGATCGATCTGGTCGACGGTGAGACCGGCCTTGGCCAGCGCCTTGCGGGCGGACGGGCCAGGCCCGGTGAGCATGATCGTGGGTTCCTCGGCGACGACGCCGGTGGCGACGACACGGGCCCGCGGCGTGAGGCCGAGATCGCGACCGGCCTGCTCGCTGCCGATGATCGTCAGCGCTGCCCCGTCGACGATTCCGGAAGAATTGCCCGGCGTGTGCACGTGGTTGATGCGCTCGACCCAGTGGTACTTCTGCAGCGCCACGGCGTCGAAGCCTCCCATGTCGCCGATTGCGGCGAAGGACGGCTTGAGCCCGGCGAGCGTCTCGGGTGTCGTACCGGGACGCGGGAACTCGTCCCGGTCGAGAACCGTGAGACCGCTCCGGTCGCGCACCGGGATGACCGAGCGGCTGAACGCACCGTCGGCGAGCGCCTTGCCGGCTCGTGTCTGCGACTCGGCGGCGAACAGGTCGACGTCGTCGCGGCTGAAGCCCTCGAGCGTGGCGATCAGGTCGGCGCTGATGCCTTGTGGCACGAAACTGGTGGCGTAGGACGTCTCGGGGTCCATCGCCCAGGCGCCGCCGTCGGATGCCATCGGCACGCGCGACATCGACTCGACACCGCCCGCGAGCAGCAGATCTTCCCAGCCCGAACGCACCTTCTGCGCCGCGGTGTTCACCGCTTCGAGGCCGGAAGCGCAGAACCGGTTGAGCTGGAAGCCCGGACCGGACTTCTCCAGGCCGGCGGCGAGGGCCGCCGTGCGAGCGATGTCCGAACCCTGGTCGCCGATCGGTGACACCACGCCGAGAACGATGTCTTCGATGCGATCGGGATCGAGCGTCGGATTGCGCTTGCGCAATTCGTCGATCAGGCCGACCACCAGCGAGATGGGCTTCGACTCGTGCAGCGAGCCGTTCTGCTTGCCCTTGCCCCGTGGGGTGCGGACCGCGTCATAGACGAAAGCTTCAGTAGCCATTGGCTGACCGTCCTCGAGGTGACGACTGAGGGCGCCGTTCACCGGCGCTGATTCTTGGACGTGATTCTCTTCGTGACAGTATCACTGGCACAGTTGTGAGGATAGAGTTGTGACCGTGCCCACCGCAGCAGAGCGGATCGCTGAAGAACTCACCGTTGACGAGCTGGCCGCTCGCAGCGGCATGACCGTTCGAACCGTCCGGTTCTACGCAGCTGAGGGCCTGTTGCCGCCACCGGTTCGCCGGGGTCGGATCGCCTATTACGGACCGCAGCACCGGATGCGGCTCGACCTCATCCGCGAACTTCAGGATCACGGCTACACCCTCGCGGCGATCGAGCGGGTGCTCGCACATATCCCCAATGACGCGTCGGCCGCCGACTTCGCCATGCAGGCCGCGATGCTCGCCCCGTGGACGCCGGAGCCGGCCGAACAACTCGACCGTTCCGCCCTGGAACGGCGGGCCGGTCGCCGGCTCTCCCGCGACGAACTCGAATTGCTCGTTGCGCTCGGCATCGTCGAACGAGTCGATCGCGACAGCTTCCGCACGACACCGCCTTCGCTCGGCATGGGCCTGGAGTTGATCGAGCTTCCGGTGCCGATCGCTGTGCTTCGTGCAGCGGCCGAGGTGATCGACGAACACGCCACGGCAGTGGCAGAAGGCCTCACCGAGGTGTTCCGCCGCGGCATCTGGGAGCCGTTTCGCCGCGGCGAAACGGCCGATCGCGATCAGCTCGCCGCGGTTGTCTCGCGGCTTCGACCGCTTGCCGTGCAGGGACTGGTGAGCGCCTTCGGCCGTGCGGCCGATCGCGCCATCCGCCGAACGATCGCCGAATAGGCTGCGCGAACCTCGGACGCAAACTTCGCCCGGCGCGACGACCGTGACGGCTGTCGATGATGTCAGCACTCGGCATCGCGAACCTGGCCGAGATCACGAGTCGTCATTCTCTTGACCTGTCGGCTTCTGTGTGATTCAGTTCGAAGCTGTCGGAACCGATGTGTGACGGTGCGCACACCCATGCATCTGATGTCGATCATCGGCGCGACTTCATTCCTATATAGGCCGACTTATCGAGGCGGAAGCATGCGACGCTACGCGATCGAGAATGCTGCCGAACTCAACACAATCGCACAGTCACGGGAACGGCGACCTTGGACCGTTCGTCTTCTGCGCCGTTCCTCGGCATCACCCCGTCCGGCGGCCGCACTCCGCCGCGTCGCATCGCCCGCCTAGTGGAGGAGAAATCGGTGAGAAGACTGCTGTCCGGCCTGTCCGCGATGCTCGTCGCCGTGCCGATGGTCGCCGTCGTGTTGGTGTCCGCACCACCGGCAGGTGCGCAGGACAACGGCCTCGGGCGTACCCCGCTACTCGGGTGGAGCAGTTGGAGCTTCATCCGCCGCAACCCCTCGGCCGCCAAGATCGAGGCTCAGGCTGATGCGATGGTCAGTAGCGGCCTGAAGAACGTCGGCTACCAGAACGTGAACGTCGACGACTTCTGGTATCAGTGCCCGGGCAGCCAGGGACCCAATGTCGACGAGTTCGGCCGCTGGGTGATCGACGCGACGAAGTTCCCGCCGAACGGCGCTGAGAGCGGCATCAAGGCCGTTGCCGACTACGTGCATGCCAAGGGTCTGAAGTTCGGCCTGTACATGACGCCAGGCATCTCCAAGCAGGCGGTTGCGCAGAACACCGCGATCGAAGGAACGCCGTATCACGCGGCCGATATCGCCACGACCGCGAACGAGAACAACTACAACTGCAAGGGCATGGTCGGCATCGACTACAGCAAGCCCGGCGCGCAGGAGTTCATCAACTCCTGGGCGAACCAGTTTGCCTCGTGGGACGTCGACTACCTCAAGCTGGACGGTGTCGGCAGCTTCGACATCCCGGACCTCGTGGCGTGGTCGAACGCGCTGCGCCAGACGGGGCGCCCCATCCACCTCGAGCTTTCGAACAACCTCGCGATCGGCAGCGCGGCGACGTGGAACCAGTACGCGAACGGCTGGCGCACCGGCGGCGACGTGGAGTGCTACTGCGGTCCCGGCGGTTCGAGTTACCCGCTGACCGACTGGAGTCATGTCTCCTCGCGGTTCAACCAGGTTGCCAGCTGGGCGCCGTACGGCGGCCCCGGTGGGTTCAACGACTACGACTCGATCGAGGTCGGCAACGGCGCGAACGACGGGCTGACGCTCGACGAGCGCAAGACACAGATGAGCCTGTGGGCGCTGGCCGCCTCGCCGTTCATCCTCGGCACCGACCTGACCAATCTCGACCCGGGCGACCTCGCGCTGCTGAAGAACCCCGACGTGCTCGCCGTCGACCAGGACGCCATCGACGCCACCCGCATCGTCAACGCCAACGGCCAGCAGGTCTTCACCAAGAAGGAACCCAACGGCGACGCCATCGTCGGCCTGTTCAACACCAGCGGTTCGACGCAGGTGATCTCGACCAGCGCCGCGACTCTCGGAATGAGCGCCGGCACCGACTACTTCGTCAAGGACCTGTGGACGCATCAGAACACCGAGACCACCGATGTCATCAGCACCACCGTTGCGCCGCACGCGGTCGCGCTGTACCGGGTGAGTCCCGACTCCAACCCGACGCAGGCGCCACCGCACGCCACCTTCGCAGTCGGCGGGCCGTCCACCACAACGGCCGGGCAGCCGTTGACGCTGACCGAGTCGTTCACCGACCACGGCGACCTCGCCGCCAAACAGGTGACCCTCGGCTTGCAGGCGCCGGCGGGTTGGTCAGTGACGGCGACGTCGCCCACGTCGTTCCCGGCGGTGGAGACAGAGCAGACCGTCCAGGCCACGTTCCAGGTCGTCTCACCCACGCCCGACAGTCTGTTCCGGACGGATACACTGACCGGCTCGGCCAGCTACACCTGGGCCGGCAAGACGACGGTGAACATGTCGGCCCAGCAAGCGATCACGACGAGTCCGCCGGTGCAGGCGCCGTACCGGACGTTCTCGTCGGCGAGCGACGCGCCGGCCGCGTTCGGCCAGTCCGGGCAGCAGTTCGGGATCTCCGGAGCAGGCGCGGACCTGTTCACCAACAGCGACGCCTACAGCACGATCTACCTCAAGGGCGCCGTCACGACGACATCCACCATTGACACCGAAGTCGTCTCGCAGACCGGGCTGAGCGGATTCGGCAAGGCGGGCATCATCGTCCGCAACGACGCCACCGGATCGGGCACCTCGCCGGAGGGCGTGATCCTGTTCGAGTCGCCCTCAGGCGGCATCCAATTGGAGTGGAACAACAACGGCGGCAACTTCATCACATCGGTGACGCCGGCCAACGGCACGAATCCTGACGCGCTGCCGGTCTGGCTCAAGCTTGAACGCACCGGCAGCACGTACACCGGCTACTACTCCAACGACGGCAAGGGTTGGTACACGGTGGGCACCGCCGACGTCGGCGCCCAGGCCGTCACCCAGGACGCCGGCATCTTCGTGACGTCGCACTCGACGGGTACGCCGGCGCAGGTCGTCTTCAACGGGCTCTCCGCCGCAGACGGCGCCACGCCGCCTCCGCCGGGGCCGAAGCTGTACGAGGCCGAATCATCGGCGAACACCATCGCCGGTGGGGCCAGGCTCTCGAATTGCTCGGGCTGTTCCGGTGGTCAGAAGGTGGGCTTCGTCGGCAGCGGCGGCACCTTGACGTTCAACGGCGTCACGGCGCCCAGTGCGGGCAACTACGACGTGACGATCTACTACCTCAACGGGCCGCCCGGACGCGACGCGGTGATCACCGCGGACGGCACCTCGTCGCAGACCGTGTCGTTCACGCCGACCACGGACTTCAACACCGTTGGCACGATGACCGTGTCGGTGCCGTTGGTCGCGGGCAGCAACACGATCGAGTTCTCGAATCCGGCCGCGTTTGCTCCGGACTTCGACCGGATCGCGGTTGCCGCCTTGCCCAGCTAGCTGCCGAAGGCGATCGGGTCGGAATCGGGCCAACTCAGCGGGGAGCAGCCTCACCGGCAGCGCCGCCCGATCGCCACCGTGCCCACCCACCGCGAGGCGCTACTCGGCTGCAGCTACTTGCGGTGAGTGCACAGCTGGTCCGGCTGGTAGGTGCTGTTGCTGTCGGGCACCGCGCAGACCGCCTTCAGCTTCGAGGCAATCGCTGTGCCGAGAATCGGCAGCGGCTGGAAGACGACCTTCTTCGGCACGCTGATCTCGACGTACACAGAACGATCGATCGACGTGAACAGGGTCGCGTTCTTCTGCTGCACGGGCAGCCAGTACACGTCGCCCGCGAGGAATACCTGCTCGCTCGAGTTCGGCACGAGCCCCGAGGGCCGGGCGACGCCACAGCGCAGCACCACCGGCGGATCACCCCACGCCACGACGTAGGGCGAATCGGGTTGGGTGTGGACGACCCGGGGGGCGAGCTGGCCGAGTTGCACCGGCAGGGCGCTGATCACCTGGGCGCATGGCGCTTGTGCCGCCACTGACGACGGCGGCGCGGAGACGGTGAGCGCCGGCAGCGGTGCAGGCGTCTTCGGGGCGGCGTTCTGATGGCCTTTGTCGCGCGCCAGGGCGAACGCAATGAGCACCGTCACCGGCAGCGCGATCGCCGTCGCTATCAGCGCGTTGCGGCCGCTTGGAGCATCGATCGGGGGGCTCCTACAGATGGACCACTGGGCAGGTGAGCGTGCGGGTGATCCCGTTGACGCCCTGCACCCGCGCGACGACCAGCTTGCCGAGTTCGTCGACCGAGCTCGCCTCGGCTCGCACGATCACGTCGTAGGGACCGGTTACGTCCTCGGCGCTGGTAACGCCCGGCAGGCCTGCGATCTCACTAGCGACGGCAGCGGCCTTGCCGACCTCGGTTTGAATGAGGATGTACGCGTTCACGGTCGCCATCGGCGCGTCCTTCCGTCCTCGCATCATCGGGAAGGTAGAACGTAGCGCAGGCACGCCTGCCGCCTGCACAGTGAGGAACATCGAGATCACCGTTTCCGACGTGGGAGAGTTCGGCCTGATCGCCAGGGTCACGGCCGGGCTCTCGCTTGCCGACACGACCGTGATCGGTCCGGGCGACGACGCGGCCGTGATCCTCGCCGCAGACGGGCGGGTCGTGGCGACGACGGATCTTCTCGTCGAAGGGCGCCATTTCCGCCGGGACTGGTCAACTGCCAACGACGTTGGTCACAAAGCCGCCGCCCGGAACTTTGCCGACATCGCTGCCATGGGTGGGGTGCCCACGGCGCTGCTCGTCGGATTCGCCACACCGCCCGATCTCGAGCTGACCTGGGCTGACGGGCTGATGGCCGGCCTGCGGGAGGAGTGCGGCGAGGTGGGCGCAGCCGTCGTCGGCGGCGACGTCGTCGCGGCGGACGTGATCACCCTGGGCGTCACGGCATTGGGTGATCTGCAGGGACGCGAGCCGGTGACCCTGTCAGGCGCCCGGGTGGGTGACCTGGTCGCCCTGGCCGGGCGGGTGGGCTGGGCCGATGCCGGCTTTGCCGTGCTCAGCAGGGGATTCCGCTCCCCGGTGCAGGTCGTGGCTGCGCACCGGCGTCCGGAGGTGCCTTACGGCGAAGGGCCGCGGGCCGCCGAAATGGGCGCGACGGCGATGACCGACGTCAGCGACGGACTGGTCGCAGACCTTGGACACATCGCCAAGGCGAGCGGCGTGCGGATCGAACTGCGCGCCGACCGCGTGCCCGTGCCGATGAAGCTCAAGGAAGTCGGTGCCGCGCTCAACACCGACCCGCTCGTGTGGGTGTTCACCGGGGGAGACGACTACGCGTTGGTAGCGACCTTTCCCAAAGGTACCGACCTCCCCGATGCCTGGACGGTGATCGGCTCTGTCGTCGAGGGCGAGGGCGTCCGGGTCGATGGGCGCCGCTGGCCGACCGCGGGCCACGAGCACTTCCGGTAGCCCTGCCTGCCGAGGCGCTGTCGGAGGGGTGCTTTAGCGTCTGAAGAATGTTCCAACTTGTCCCGCGTCCGTACGACCATCCCGATGTGGCGCGACTTGTCGCCGAACTGCAGGCCGAATACGTGCAGATCTACGGAACGCCCGACGAGACGCACATCGAGCAAGGCGAGTTCGACCCGCCGAACGGCCTGTTCGTGCTCGGCCTGCTCGACGGCGATCCGGTGGTGTCGGGCGCTTGGCGGCGCGTCGACGGGTCGGTAGCGACCGCCGAGATCAAGCGCATGTACGTGGCGCAGCGAGCGCGCAGCATGGGGTTGTCACGATTGATGCTTACCGAACTCGAATCGCGGATTGCGGCAGCCGGCTACGAGCGCGTCCTACTGATGACCGGCGCGCGGCAGACGACCGCGATCGCACTTTACGAATCGAGCGGGTACCTGCCGGCCGATGCCTATGGCCTGTACGCCGACGAGCCGGACGCCCGCTTCTACAGCAAGTTGGTCGGCGTCAGCGCCGTCGCGTCGAGCAGCCGCGCTATGCGCGGGTGACCTTGCCCGCCTTCAGGCACGAGGTGCACACCGACAACCGCTTACGGGTACCGGGGGCGACGAGTGTGCGCACGGTCTGCACATTGGGGTTCCACCGGCGATGCGTGCGCCGGTGTGAGTGCGACACGGACATGCCGAAGCCTGGGCCCTTGCCGCAGATATCGCAGACGCTGGCCACGGTGGCCTCCTCGGTGACAGTGCCGAACGCACATTTGATAACACAATGTCGCTGACGGTAACGAAACACCGAACAGCAGCGTGCCCGGCCGTCTGCCGGGCAAGGCACAAGTCTAACCGGCCTGCTCGGCGGCGGCCAAACCGGGCGGTCCCGTGCGCCTTTCGCCCGGCAGCCCCGCTCGGGCCAGTATCGTACGGCGAGCCCGTTGGAGTCGGCTCGCAGAAGGCGGGGTTGCATGTGTTGAGCAAGCTCGACGCCCCCGCTGTTCGGCGCTGGAGCATCGCTGCTGCCGACGCGCTCGCCGAGCACCGGGTCGAGATCGACGAGCTCAACGTCTTCCCGGTCCCAGACGGCGACACCGGCACGAATCTCGCGCTCACCCTTCGCGCGGCGTGCGACGCGCTCGGGGCTGACGCGTCGGCCACGGCGGCCACGGCGCTTCGGGCCATGGCACGGGGTGCGGTGAGGGGTGCCCGGGGCAACTCCGGGGTGATCGTTTCGCAGATCCTGTGCGGATTCGCCGACGCCGTCGACGGCGACTGCGACGCCGCCGGCCTGCAACTCGCCCTGCGCCAGGCGGCAGAACATGCCTACGCAGCAGTGGCCGATCCGCTCGAAGGCACGATCCTGTCGGTGGCGCGGGCCGCGGCCGACGCGGCCGACATCGCGGCCGACATCGCGGCCGACAACGGGCGCACGCTCGCCTCGGTCATGAGCGCCGCGCTCGCGGGCGCCGCGACGGCCCTCGACCGCACCACCGAGCAACTGCCTGCACTCGCCCGCGCCGGAGTGGTCGACGCAGGTGGGCGCGGCCTGGTCGTGCTGCTCGACTCACTTGCCGGCGTCGTCACCGGCGCGGCCAGCACCCTCGCCCCGCCGCGGCGCTCCCCGCGGTCACGCAAGGTCCTCGAGTTCGCCCGCGAGGCCGGCAGCGACGAGTACGCCTTCGAGGTGCAGTACCTGCTCGACGCCGGCGACCAGGCGGTGCAGGCCTTGCGCGCCGACCTCGCGAAACTGGGTGATTCCCTCGTCGTAGTCGGCACCGGCGACGATCTCTGGAACGTCCACGTTCACGTCAACGACGTCGGCGCGGCGATCGAGGCGGGCGTCGAGGCAGGCCGCCCGCATCGCATCACCGTCGTGCGCTTCGCCGACCAGATCGCGCGTGAGCCCGGACGGTCCGGCGACCGGGTGGGCACCGCGGTCGTCGCGGTCGCGCCCGGCGACGGCCTGGCGCATCTGTTCGAAGGCGAAGGCGTCCACGTGGTCGGGGGTGGGCCCGGCGACAACCCGTCGACGGCCGAGGTCTTTGCCGCGGTGGAGGCATCGGGGGCGGCCCAGGTGGTCCTCTTGCCGAACGCCTCGCAGGTCAGCCGGGTCGCCGAGGCTGCGGCCGAGCAGGGCCGTGCGGAGGGTATCGAGGTGGCCGTGGTCCCGACCCGATCCCCGGTTCAGGGCCTGGCGGCCGTGGCGGTACACGACCCGTCACGCCGGTTCGGCGACGACATCATCGCGATGGCCGAGGCGGCGGCCGCCACCCGCTGGGCCGAGGTCACCATCGCGCAGCGCGAGGCGTTGACCAGCGTCGGGCGCTGCCAGGCCGGCGACATCCTCGGACTGATCGACGGCGATGTCGTCGAGATCGGCAGGTCGGTGCGCGACGTCGCCGTGGCGACACTGGATCGCCTGCTGGGCATCGGTGCCGAGTTGATCACCGTGATCGCCGGACGCGATGCCGACCAGGCGCTGACCGACGAGTTGTGCGCGCACATCGCGCAGGTCGCCCCGCTCGTAGAGGTCGCGGTATTCGACGGGGGGCAGCCGCACTACCCGCTGCTGCTCGGCGTGGAGTAATCACATGGCCCGACTGAATACACGACTGACCGAGGTCGTGGGCGGCCGCACGGGGAAGGCGCTCGAATACGGGCTTGGCCTGCACACGGTGGCCGACCTGCTCAGTCACTACCCGCGGCGGCTCGCCGAGCGCGGCGAACTGACCGATCTGGCGTCATTGCGGGTCGACGAGGACGTGACCGTGCTCGCCGAGGTTCGTACCTGCAAGGTGATCAGGAACCGCAACCGGTCCGGATCACGGCTCGAGGTTGTCGTCGGTGACGGGCGGGGAACGCTGAAGTTGACGTTCTTCGGGTCGCGCCAGACCTGGCGTGAACGCGAGCTCAGCCCGGGCACGCTGGGGCTCTTCGCCGGCAAGGTCAGCGTCTTCAACAGCACCAGGCAGCTCACCCACCCGGAGTACGTCGTGCTGCGCGGCGACGGGCTCGAGCATCTCGAGGCCGACGACTTCGCCGGAGCGCTCATCCCGGTGTACCCGGCCACCAAGGAGATGCGCACCTGGCAGATATCGAACACGGTGCGGATCGTGCTGGCCGTGCTCGATCCGATCGAAGATCCACTTCCTGCGCACATGCGCCATCGGCACGGCCTGCTCGGACTCGACGCTGCGCTGCGCAGCGTCCATCGCCCCGACACCCGCGAGCACTGGCATGCCGCGCGGCGCAGGCTCAAGTGGGACGAAGCCCTCGGCGTGCAGCTTGCGCTCGCGCAACGACGTGCCGCCGCCGCGGCGAATCCGGCCACGCCGCGCCCGCCACGCTCGGACGGCATCCTCGCGGCGTTCGATCAGCGCCTGCCGTTCGTGCTCACCGACGGTCAGCGCGAAGTCGGCGAGCAACTCGCCGCCGAACTCGGCCGCGCCCATCCGATGCACCGGCTGTTGCAGGGAGAGGTCGGCTCCGGCAAGACAGTGGTCGCGTTGCGCGCGATGTTGCAGGTGGTCGACGCCGGAGGCCAGGCGGCTCTACTCGCCCCGACCGAGGTACTGGCCGCCCAGCACGCGGCTTCGATCCAGACGATGCTCGGCGAGCTGGCCCAAGCCGGACAGCTCGGCGGCGCCGACACCGCGACCCGGCTCGCCCTGCTGACCGGATCGCTCCCAGCCGCAGCTCGCAAGGCCGCGCTGCTCGACGCCGCGAGCGGGGCGGCGGGCATCGTGGTGGGCACACACGCCCTGATCCAGGAGCAGGTGAGCTTCGCCGACCTCGGGCTCGTGGTGGTCGACGAGCAGCACCGATTCGGCGTCGAGCAGCGCGATGCATTGCGCGGCAAGGCCAAACAGCCGCCGCACCTGCTCGTCATGACGGCCACCCCGATTCCCCGCACGGTGGCAATGACCGTGTTCGGCGACCTCGACACCTCGACCCTCACCGAGCTTCCGCTCGGACGAGCACCAATCTCCACAACGGTGATCCCGGTGGGCGAGCGGCCGGCCTGGCTCGACCGTGCCTGGCAACGGATCCGCGAAGAGGTCGCGGCCGGGCGCCAGGCGTTCGTCGTCTGCCCGCGCATCGGAGCCGGCGCCGAGACCGACTCGGACCTGTCGAGCGCGCCGGCCGACGACGGCATTGCCGAGCGCCGCCCGCCGGTCGCGGTCACCGAAACGCTCGCGATGCTCGCCGCCGGCCCGCTCGCCGGGTTGCGGCTCGCCGCCCTCCACGGTGCGTTGCCGGCTGATGAGAAAGACCGCACGATGGCGCGGTTCGTGGCCGGTGAGACCGACGTGCTGGTTGCGACGACGGTCGTCGAGGTCGGCGTCGATGTGCCCAACGCCACCGTCATGGTGGTGCTCGACGCCGAGCGGTTCGGCGTCTCGCAGCTGCACCAGCTACGTGGACGTATCGGGCGGGGCGCCTCGCCGGGGCTCTGCCTGCTCGTCACCGATGCACCGCCCGGTGGCCCGTCGCGCGAGCGTCTTGACGCAGTCGCGGCGACGACGGACGGTTTCGAGCTTGCCCGCCTCGATGTCGAGCAGCGGCGCGAGGGCGATGTGCTCGGCGCCGCGCAGTCCGGGCGGCGCTCGCAGTTGCGGTTGTTGTCGCTGCTGCGCGACGAGGAGATGATCGCCGACGCGAGGGCCGAGGCCGCCGAACTCGTCACCGACGATCCCGATCTGCACGCCCATCCGTTGCTGGCCGAGCGGGTGGCCGCGCTGATCGGCGACCAGCAGGCCGAATATCTGGAAAAGGCGTGATACGTGTTCGGGTGCACCGATGACCCGCATCGTCGGCGGCACGGCCAAGGGTCGTCAGCTCGCCGTACCCCCGCGGGGTACCCGGCCGACCTCTGACCGGGCACGTGAGGCGCTGTTCAACACCCTTGCCGGGCTGGTCGACATCGACGATGCGCGCGTCCTCGATCTGTTCGCCGGCACCGGGGCTGTCGGCCTCGAAGCGCTGTCGCGCGGTGCTTCGGGTGCGACGTTCGTCGAGGCCGACCGCAAGGTCGCTGACGTGCTGGCACGCAACATCGAGGCGACCGGCCTGCCGGGGGCGCAGCTGTTGCGCTGTTCGGCCGAATCGTTCCTGCGCGGCCCCATGACCGGCGAGCCGTACCTGATCGCCTACGCCGATCCGCCCTACGCGTTCGACGAGACGTCACTCGACTCGCTGCTCGACGCCCTGGCTGACCCGCACTGGCTCGTGGTCGGTGCGGTGGTCGTGGTCGAACGCTCTGCCCGCGGCCCCGCTCTGCGCTGGCCAAGTGTGATCGAGCCGATCAAGCAGAAACGCTATGGAGAGGGCGTGCTTTGGTACGGTCGGCGCCGATGACGAAACGGTCGCAGAATCAGGCGATAGGCAGTGAATCGAAGGTGCGGCGGGCGCTGTGCCCAGGCTCGTTCGATCCGGTTACGAACGGCCACCTCGACATCATCGAGCGGGCCGATCACCTCTACGACGAGGTCGTCGTCGCAGTCTTCGTGAATCGCACCAAGTCCGGGCTCTTCACCGTCGACGAGCGCATCGCGATGCTCGAGGAGGCGACGGCCGACTTCCCGCACGTTCGCATCGACTCCTTCCGCGGGCTGATCGTCGACTACTGCCGCGCCAACGACATTCCCGTGATCATCAAGGGAATGCGCGCGGTCAGCGACTTCGACTACGAACTGCAGATGGCGCAGATGAACCGGGGACTGGCCGGCATCGACACGATGTTCATGCCGACCAACCCCGAGTACAGCTTCCTGGCGTCCAGCCTGGTCAAGGACATCGCGGGCTGGGGCGGCGACGTCTCTAACCTCGTCCCGCCGACGGTTCTCAAGCGGCTCACCGAAAGAGCCCGGGGTGGCGAGCAGGTATGACCGGGCATTCGCTGCGGCGCATCGACCATCTGCTCAACGAGATCGTCGAACTGATCGAGACCGCACGGGCCGTGCCGATGTCGGGCTCCTGCGTGCTCCCGCGCGAGCACACCCTCGACCTGCTCGACGAACTGCGCGAGGTCATTCCGCCCGAGGTGGACGAGGCGCACCGGGTACTTGTCCAGCGCGACGCAATGCTTGCCGAGGCGGCAGAGGTGCGTCGGCAGGCCGTCGGCCGAGCTGAGGACGAGGCGCAGTCGCTGGTCAGCGCGGCCCAGGGGCAGGCCCAGAGCCTCGTGTCTGACGCCGAGGTGCGCGCGCACGAGATCGTCGAGTCCGGCAAGGCCGAGCACGCCGACCTGGTGTCGGCCAGCCGCGTGTACCAGTCGGCCGCCGAGACTGCCGCGACGATTCGCGCCGACGCCGACGCATACCTCGCCCGGACCCGCGCGGATGCCGAGGCCTACGCGAATGCCCATCGCGCCGACGCCGACCAGTACGTGGCGGCGATGCGCACCGACGCCGAAGCCTTCGCCGATCGCACCCTGGCCGATCTGGTCGCGGTCCTGCAGGGCGCCACGGCCACGGCCGAGCAAGGCCGCCAAGCGCTCGCCGCCCGCCGGGCCGACGAGCCGGGCAGCGAGAGCCGCCCGCACGACGAGCGCCCGTCCGGCGGGCAAAAGCGGCCGATTTCGAAGTAGTGGCCCCGCTCCGCTAAGCTTGCCAACGGCCTCATCCCAATCAAGGCCGGTTTCGTATGCCCGAGAACACAACACCGAAGCGACACCTCAACCGGCGCGATCCGTTCGTCCTCGAAACGAGGAAGCTCGGTCGCCAACCCGGGTCGATGCGTACCCTTCAGCGTCGTGTTCCCGCGCCTGCGGGGTTGCGCCTGGAGCTCATCGGAGTGCCGGAAGGTGCTCCGCTCGACCTCGACCTACGGCTCGAGTCGGCAACGGAGGGCGTGCTCGTCACGGGCACGGTCACCGCGCCGGTAGCCGGCGAGTGCGGGCGGTGCCTCGATCCGTTCTCTGCCGAGTTCCACGTCGATGCGTGCGAGCTGTTCGCTTATCCGGGCAGCGTCACCGACGAGACGACCGAGGAGGACGAGGTCTACCGGATCGTCGACGATCTGATCGACGTCGAACCGGTAGTGCGCGACGCGGTGGTGCTGGGCTTGCCCATGACTCCGCTGTGCCGGCCGGACTGTGCCGGGTTGTGCCCCACCTGCGGGCAGCGACTCGACGATCTACCGGCCGACCATGCGCACGAGGAGCTCGACCCCCGCTGGACCGCTCTGATTGAACGGTTCGCCAGCGGGACCGGATCGTCTGAGTAGAAGGAGTAGCCGCCGTGGCCGTTCCGAAGAGGAAGATGTCGCGCAGCAACACCCGGTCGCGCCGGGCACAGTGGAAGGCCAGCGCGCCCAACCTGGTCGCCTGCTCGAATCGAGCCTGCGGCCAGCCGAAACTGGCGCACACTGCCTGTCCGACCTGCGGGCAGTACGACGGCAAGCAGGTTCTCGCGGTCTGACGCCATCTCATGGCATCTGCCGTTGAGCCGGCCCACCAGACTCGGCTCGCCGACTCGCTCGGCGTCACGCTTGACGCCGCGCTATTGCAGCGTGCCCTCACCCATCGCTCCTACGCCTACGAGCACGGCGGGGTGCCACACAACGAGCGGCTGGAATTTCTCGGCGACGCCGTGCTCGGTGTGGTGATCACCGAGACGCTCTATCGCGCGCATCCCGACCTTCCAGAAGGCAAGCTGGCCAAGCTTCGCGCGTCTGTGGTCAACATGCGCGCATTGGCCGACGTTGCCAGAGACATGGGGGATTCAGGGCTGGGACCGTACCTGCGGCTCGGCCGTGGCGAGGAGGTCACCGGCGGTCGCGACAAGGCCAGCATTCTTGCCGACACGGTCGAGGCATTGCTGGGCGCGATCTTCGTCGAACACGGGCTGCCGGTTGCCGCGCGGGTCATCCATGATCTGTTCGACCAGATGCTCGCCGATGTTGCGAACAACGGCGCCGGCCTCGACTGGAAGACCAGCCTGCAGGAGTTCACCGCGGAACGGGGTTTCGGCGTGCCGGAGTACCTGATCACCTCGGTGGGTCCCGATCATGCGAAGACGTTTACCGCTCGGGCATCCGTGGGTGGCGAAGTGTTTGATGCCTGCACGGGACGCAACAAGAAGGAAGCCGAGCAAGCGGCCGCCGAGACGGCCTACCAGGTGCTTCTCGCGCGCACCGACAGCTCGGCGGACGCCTCGCCCGGGACGTAACCGGTGCCAGAGCTCCCCGAGGTCGAGACCGTCCGGGCCGGCCTCGAACGATGGGTCGTGGGCCGGGTGGTTCGCGACGTCGAGGTGAACCATCCACGGGCAATACGGCGCCATCTGCCGGGGGCGGCCGATTTCGCCGACCGACTTCGCGGCCGAAGGCTCACAGCTGCACGGCGTCGCGGTAAGTATCTGTGGCTGCCGCTCGATGATTCGGCCACCTGTCTGGTCGCCCACCTGGGAATGAGCGGCCAGCTGCTCGTCGAATCGTCATCGGCGCCGGCCGAGCGTCACCTGCATGTGCGCCTGCGATTCGACGACGACGGTCCAGAACTTAGATTCGTCGACCAGCGGACATTCGGGCATCTGCTGATAGATACGCTCGTGCTCGCCGATGACCTGCCGGTCGAGACCGTGCCGCGGCAGATCGCACACATTGCGCGTGACCCGATGGACACCGCCTTTGACGACGATCGTTTTCTCGTGCGGCTACGTACGCGTCATACGGGTATCAAGCGCGCGCTGTTGGATCAGGCCTTGATATCGGGTGTCGGAAACATCTACGCGGACGAGGGATTGTGGCGGGCGAAGCTGCATGGTGAGCGTTCCACCGCGACGCTGACCCGCCCGGTGTCGCGGCGGCTGCTGTGCGAGGTGCGGGCAGTACTCGGCGATGCGATTGCGGCGGGCGGAACGTCCTTTGACTCGTTGTATGTCAACGTTAATGGCGAGAGCGGGTATTTCGACAGAACGCTGAATGTGTACGGACGCGCCGGAGCGCCGTGCCGCCGCTGCGGGACATCAATTCGCAAGATGGCGTTCATGAACAGGTCAAGCTACTTCTGCCCGAGATGCCAGCGGGCTCCACGAGCTACCCGATAAGGCCAGCTACGGTGATCTTGTCCCGCTTGGTTGAATATCGGCAACGATCTTGGGTGAGCGCCGCCGAGACTGTCGATCGGATGAGCACGCCTGGCCCGTTGTTGACCTGTCGTTACCGGAGTGCGACTATGAACTGACTAAGACGGGAGTTCCGCGATCCGCTGCGCCCACCTCTGGGCCTGGCAATCGGCGGTGGATGCGCGCCCCTCTCGTCCTGTCGTTCAAAGACAACCAAGTCGATGACCGGCAAATTGCCGAACACCTCGGGCATCGACGCTGTGGTGTGAAAGGTCGCTACATGGCACGCGCCTTGCTGGGTTACGTGGGCAGCGCATCGGAACAGACTCTCTCCCTCGAAGTGATACGTCTGCGCCGTCGCGTGCAGGAACTCGAGACCGAGGTCGCCGAGCTGCGGTCATCAAATCAGCAGGAACTCGATCCGGCGCTCGATCTTGAGCTGCATCGTCTGGCCGAGGGTGCAGAACCTGCTCTGGCATAACGCCATCTGAGCCATCGGCACCGGCACATCTGGCCTGCCTGCGGCAGGTCCGCTTAGTGGCGCGCTAGATTCTTCGGTGATGTCGCCACAAGCTGACCTGGGAGATTCGTGCACCTCAAGTCGTTGACGCTCAAGGGCTTCAAGTCCTTTGCGTCGTCCACGACTCTTCGGTTCGAGCCCGGCATTACCGCCGTTGTCGGGCCGAACGGGTCAGGCAAGAGCAACGTCGTCGACGCCATCGCGTGGGTACTCGGGGAGCAGGGCGCCAAGGCGTTACGCGGCGGCAAGATGGAAGACGTCATCTTCGCCGGCACGGCTGCGCGCGCGCCGCTCGGCCGCGCCGAGGTCACGCTCACGATCGACAACACCGACAACGCGCTGCCGATCGACTACACCGAGGTCTCGATCACCCGCCGGATGTTTCGCGACGGCGCCAGTGAGTACGAGATCAACGGCGAATCGTCTCGGCTGCTCGACATCCAGGAGCTGCTCTCCGACTCGGGCATCGGGCGCGAGATGCACGTCATCGTCGGGCAGGGCCAACTCGACTCGGTGTTGCAGGCGCGTCCGGAAGATCGCCGCGGCTTCATCGAAGAGGCCGCGGGCGTCCTCAAACACCGAAAGCGCAAGGAGAAAGCCTTGCGCAAGCTCGAGTCGATGCAAGCCAACCTGACCCGGCTGACCGATCTGACCGGCGAGCTTCGCCGCCAGCTCAAACCACTCGGCAAGCAGGCCGAGATCGCCCGCCGCGCGGCCGGGGTTCAGGCCGAACTACGCGATTCGCGACTGCGGCTGCTCGCCGACGACCTGGTCAGCCTGCGCGGCGAACTCGACCGTGAGGTCGCCGACGAGGAGGCCATCCGCGCGCGCCGGGCTGAGGTCGAGGCGGCCCTCGCCGAAGCGCGCGAGCGGGAATCCACGCTGGAGCGCGCGATCGCCGCCGATGCGCCGGTGCTGGCCAAGGCCCAGGAGACCTGGTACCGGCTCTCGGCGCTCGAGGAGCGCTTTCGCGGAACCGCCTCGCTTGCCGCCGAACGAACGCGCCATCTGTCGGCCGAACCGGACGAGGTGCGGGCCGGGCGCGATCCGGAGGCGATGGAGGCCGAAGCCGGCGAGGTTCGTACCCAGGAAAGCGAGCTGCAGTCGACCCTGGACCGCTCGCACGTGGCGCTCACCGACGCAGTCGGGTACCGCCAGGATCTCGAGAAGCAGCTTGCCGACGCAGAGCGGTCCCTCGTCGCCGCGGCGCGGGCGGTCGCCGATCGGCGCGAGGGCCTGGCCAAGCTCACCGGACAGGTCAACGCCCTGCGCACGCGAGCCACCGCCGGCGGCGACGAGATCGCACGCCTCACCACGGCGGCCACCGAAGCCCGTGAGCGAGCCGCTGTCGCCGAAGTCGAGCTCGATCGGCTGCAGGCCCAGGTCGGCGTTCTCGACGAGGGCGAGGTGAACCTGGACGAGCGGCACGAGGCAGCCGTCGCGGCGCACGAGCAGGCCGAGGCGCGGGTACGCGAGCTGACCCAGGCTGAGCGTGACGCCGAGCGTGAGCGTTCGACCTGGACGGCGCGCCGTGACGCGCTGGCACTCGGCCTGACCCGCAAGGACGGCGCGGGTGCGTTGCTTGCCGCTGGTTCGCGATTGCCGGGCCTGCTCGGGTCGGTCGCCGCGCTGCTCACCGTCGAGACCGGTCACGAGGCGGCCCTTGCCGCGGCCCTCGGCGCCATGGCCGACGCGGTGGCTGTCGCGTCCTCCTCGGACGCCGCCGCCGCGCTCGAGCTGCTCAAGGCCGACGACGCGGGGCGCGCCGGCCTGGTCATCGGCGGCAGTCCGACGCGTCTGGACCGAGCGCAATGGCCCGGCCTGCCGTCCGATGCCAGGTGGGCACTGGAGGTCGTCCGCGTGCCCGACACCCTGTGCGGGGCCATCGAGCAGGCGCTCGACCGTGTCGCGGTCGTCGCCGACCTCGCGGCGGCGCAGAGTCTGATCGCAGACCATCCGAGCGTGCGGGCAGTCACGAGCAGTGGCGACGTCGTCGGCACCGCCTGGGCTGAGGGTGGGTCGGCGTCAGCGCCGAGCGCCATCGAGGTGCAGGCCGCCGTCGACGAGGCACAGCAGAAGGCTGACGAGGCGAGCGTCCGGCACGACCGCCTGCATGCCGCGCTCACCGAGGCGAGCCAGCGAGCCGAGGCGCTTCGGGTCGATGTCGTCACCGCTCTCGACGCGCTCAACGAGTCCGACGCGCGTCTCTCGGCGGTCGCCGAGCAACTTGCCGAACTCGGTCAGGCCGTGCGCTCTGCCGCGGCCGAGGCGCAGCGTCTGGATCAGGCTCGCGAGAACGCCGAGCAGGCCCGCGACCGCGACCTCGCCGGCCTGTCCGAGCTCGAGGAGCGGCTGCATCTCGCCGAGAGCGAGCCCAGTGATCACGAACCATCCACCGACGAGCGCGACGCGCTGCATGCGCGGGTCGCCGCGTCCCGGCAGGCGGAGATGGAAGCACGCCTCGCCGTGCGCACCGGCGAAGAGCGGGTGCGCGCCCTGGCCGGTCGTGCCGACCAGCTGATGCGGGCCGCCGAGATCGAGCGAGCGACGCGTCGCCGTCAGCAGCTCGCTCGCGAGGCCCGTGCGAGGGGTGCCGTCGTTGCCGCCGCGGTCCGCGATGTCGCCCAGCAGGTGCTCGTCAAGATCGCCGCCTCCGTCGAACGAGCAGCAGCCGAGCGTGACGACGCGCAGCAGGCCCGGGTGGTCCGCGAGGGTGAGCTGCTGGCCGTGCGCGGCGGCACTCGCCAGCTCGAAGAGGAGCTGGCCCGCCTGACCGACGCGGTGCATCGCGACGAGATCGCCCGCGCCGAGCAACGCCTGCGCATCGAGCAGCTCGAGACCCGCGCCGTCGAGGAGTACGGCGTCGAGGTCGATGCGTTGCTTGCCGAGTACGGTCCCGACCAGCCCGCCCCGGCGAGCGCGCTGGAGACGGCCGAATACGAGCAGGCGCGCGATCGGGGCGAGCAGGTTGTCGCGCCGCAGCCCGGTCCGTTCGACCGGGCCACGCAGGAGAAGCGTGCCGCGCGCGCTGAGCGCGATCTTGCCCTGCTGGGCAAGGTGAATCCGCTCGCGCTCGAGGAATTTGCCGCGCTCGAAGAGCGGCACCAGTTTCTGTCGACGCAGCTTGAGGATCTCCGGGCGACCCGCCGCGACCTGCTCACGGTCGTCAAAGAGGTCGACGACCGGATCCTCGAGGTGTTCACTCGCGCCTACGAAGACGTCGCGCGCGAGTTCAAGATCGTGTTCGCAACGCTCTTCCCGGGTGGCGAAGGCCGCCTCGTTCTCACCGAGCCTGACGAGATGCTCACCACCGGCATCGAGGTCGAGGCTCGCCCTCCGGGCAAGAAGGTCAAGCGACTCTCGCTGCTGTCCGGCGGTGAGCGGTCGCTGACCGCCGTCGCGCTCCTCGTGGCGATCTTTCGCGCGCGGCCCAGCCCGTTCTACGTCCTGGACGAGGTCGAGGCGGCGCTCGACGACATCAACCTCGGCCGGCTCATCCAGCTCATCGGCGAATTGCGCTCGAGCAGCCAGATCATCATCATCACGCACCAGAAGCGGACGATGGAGATCGCCGACGCCCTGTACGGCGTGACGATGCGCGGTGACGGAATCACCCAGGTGATCAGCCAGCGGTTGCGCGACGGCGAACCTGAGCAGGACCGCGAGCCGGCAGCGGCCGGCACCTGACGGTCGCGACCGGTTGGCGCGGACCGGACGCCGGCGCGACTGTGTACGGCGGCGGCCCGGGACCGGTTGTTCACCCACGGCAGCCGGCACATTTTGATCATTTCTGCCGAAGCCGCGAGCAGTGCCGGATCCAGCAGAGATGATCAAGATCGGACGGGGAAGTCTGTGCCGGCGGCGGCCTGCTCGGCCCGTGTGTGACCCTGTTGGGCGGAGAGTGCCGTCTCGTGACGGTATGCGCACCCGCCGGGCTAGATCGTAGATTCGTCGCGTACCGTGTCCGCGTGACCGAGAAGGCCCCTCCCAACGCACTGATTCGTCCACGCCGATTTCTCGCCGTCGCGGCGTTCGTCGCCGGCTCCGCTCTTGTGCTCTCCGCGTGCTCTTCCAGCGGCGGAGGCGGCTCGAAAACCACTCCGCCGGGCACCGTGACGCGCACGGTCGATCCCTCCAGTTCCGGCGCCGGCAACAGCAGCGCCGCGCCGTCGACCTCGTCTGCGCCGGCCATACCGACGAAGCCGGTGCACGTGAGCCTGTTCCAGGGTGATGGGCAGACCTATGGCATCGGGATGCCGATCATCGCGCAGTTCTCGCGCAAGGTCACTGATGCGCATGCCTTCGACAAGGCCGTGACGGTGAAGATCAACGGTTCGCCGGTGCAGGGCGCGTGGTTCTGGGTGAACTCCGACTCGGGTTATGCGATGGAGGCCCATTACCGGCCGCAGCACTACTGGCCGGCGCATTCGAAGATCGAGATGAACATGCCGTTGAAGGGTGTCAGCGCCGGTAAGGGGCTCTCGTTCGACGACAGTTTGACGCTGTCGTTGAAGATCGGTGCCGCGCACATCTCCACGGTCGACGGCTCGAGTGAGCAGATGCGGGTCACGTCCGACGGCAAGACCCTCAAGCAGTTCGGGGTGTCACTGGGCAAGGCGAACACGCCGACGTATGAGGGCACCAAGGTCGTGATGGAGAAGAAGAACCCGCAGCACATGGTGAGCGCGCCGGGCGAGGCGAATCCGTACTCGGTGAACGTGCCGTTCTCGGTGCGCGTGACCAACTCGGGTGAGTTCGTACACGCTGCGGCGTGGAACACCGGCAACATCGGCAGCCGCAGCACCTCGCACGGCTGCACGAACCTGACCGTGGCCGACGCTGAGTGGTTCTACAAGTTCTCGGTCATCGGCGACGTCGTCATGTATTCCAACACCGGCACCACCAAGGCCATGCCGTCGTGGGACGGCCTCGGCGACTGGAACGTGACGTGGGCGGACTGGACGGCCGGCAACCTGCTCAAGAACAACTGAGGCGCTCCGGCCCGGGTGGCCGGGCTGAGAGGATGACGCGGTGACATTCCTCTGGATCGCGCTGGCCATCATCGTGGTCGCGGTCATCGCCGTTGCCGTATATGTCCTCCCGCGCCGCAGGTCGGCCGGGCGCGGGGCCGAACCTCGGCCCGGCGCCGAGAGTCCGGCCGCTACCGACGCCGAGATCGCGCGTGACGCGACAGGCGGTGCAACGGCGGTCGACGTCGCACCCGCTCCGACCGCTCCGACCGAGCCGGCCGAGGCGCCGCTTCCGGCGGTGCCCCTCGAGACTCCCGAACCCACGGCAGGGCGTTTGCAGCGCCTGCGTGCGCGCCTGGCCGGGTCACAGTCGGTTCTCGGCCGTGGGCTGCTGTCGGTCCTGTCGCGGGAGAATCTCGACGAGGACGCATGGGACGAGGTCGAGGAGGCGCTGCTCGGCGCCGACGTCGGCGTCGGGGCCACGGCCGAGATCGTCGATCGCCTGCGTACCCGCACCAAGGTGTCGGGCACCCGCAGCCAGGTCGAACTGCGCGCGCTGCTCACCGACGAACTCGTCACGGCGCTGCAACCCGATCTGGACCGCTCGCTGCACACGCTGCCCAGCGACGGCCGCCCGGCCGTGGTCATGGTGGTCGGCGTCAACGGCACCGGCAAGACGACGACCTGCGGCAAGCTCGCTCGCGTCCTCGTCGCCGACGGGCGCAGCGTGCTGTTGGGCGCCGCCGACACGTTCCGGGCGGCGGCCGCCGACCAACTCGAGACCTGGGGCTCGCGGGTCGGCGCCGAGACCGTCCGGGGGCCGGAGAACGGCGACCCGGCCAGCGTCGCGTTCGACGCTGTCAAGCAAGGCACCGACCGCCACGTCGACGCCGTCCTGATCGACACCGCCGGACGATTGCACACGAAGACCGGGCTCATGGACGAACTCGGCAAGGTGAAGCGCGTCGTCGAGCGGCACGGGCCGGTGGCCGAGACACTGCTCGTGCTCGACGCCACGACCGGCCAGAACGGCCTGACACAGGCCCGGGTGTTCACCGAGGTCGTCGATGTCACCGGCATCGTGCTCACCAAGCTCGACGGCACCGCCAAGGGTGGCATCGTCATCAGCGTGCAGCGCGAGCTCGGCGTGCCGGTCAAGCTGGTCGGCCTCGGTGAAGGCGCCGACGATCTCGCGCCGTTCGACCCCGGCCAGTTCGTCGACGCGCTCCTGGGCGATGCCAGCTGAGTCGCCCGGTGGCATGCCGAGGCGGTCGGCGACGACGCCCTAGGCTGGCACGAAAGCGCAACGGCGCGCGAGGAGGCTCGAGGTGAAGGCGCTCTACAAGCCGGCGGCAGAGCCGGGCTTTGAACTGGTCGACCGTCCGGAGCCGACCGCCGGCGCCGGCGAGGTGAAGATCCGGGTCCTGCGTACCGGCATCTGCGGCACTGACCTGCACATCGATGCGTGGGACGACTGGGCCGCGAGTGCCGTCAACGCGCCGCTGATCGGCGGGCACGAGTTTGCCGGCGAGGTGGTAGCGGTCGGTACGGGCGTCCGCGACGTCCGCGTGGGCGATCTCGTCTCCGGCGAAGGCCACATCGTCTGCGGTACCTGCCGCAACTGCCGGGCGGGCCGGCGGCACCTGTGCATTCGCACGGCCGGTGTCGGCGTCAACCGCGACGGCGCGTTCGCCGAATACGTCGTCATCCCGGAGAGCAACGCCTGGGTCCAGCCGGCCGGCTTCGACCCGGACCTGGCGGCGATCTTCGACCCGTTCGGCAACGCGGTGCACACCGCGCTGCAGTTCCCGGTGGTGGGCGAGGACGTGCTGATCACCGGTGCCGGCCCCATCGGGTTGATGGCGGCGGCGGTGGTGCGCCACGTCGGCGCGCGCTACGTCGTCATCACCGACGTCAGCGAGCCGCGCCTGGAACTCGCCCGGCGAATGGGCGTCGATCTCGCGGTGAACGTCTCGATCAGCAGCATCGCCGACGCTCAGCACGAACTCGGCATGAGCGAGGGCTTCGACGTGGGCCTGGAGATGAGTGGCCACCCGTCCGCGCTGCCCGACATGATCGACAATTTCACGCACGGTGCGAAAGTGGCGATGCTCGGCCTGCCCGCCTCGCCCGTCACCGTCGACTGGGCCAAGATCGTCACGCACATGATCACGCTCAAGGGTGTCTACGGGCGCGAGATGTTCGAGACGTGGTATGCGATGAGCGCGATGTTGCGGTCCGGGTTGGACATCTCCGCGGTGATCACCGACCGCCTGCCCGCCACCAGGTGGCGTGAGGCGTTCGAAACGGCCCGCGGCGGCAAGTGCGGCAAGGTGGTTCTCGATTGGACGGCGGTGTAGCGATGTACGGCGCGGTGCGCGATGAGTTGCAGACGACCCTGGACGAGATCCGCGATGCGGGTTTGTACAAGCACGAACGCGAACTGGGCTCGCCGCAGGCGGCGCACGTCCGCACCGGTTCCTCGGACGTGCTCAACTTCTGCGCGAACAACTACCTCGGCCTGGCCGATCACCCGCAACTCGTCGAGGCGGCGCAGAAGGCACTCGTCGAGTGGGGCTTCGGCATGGCGAGTGTCCGCTTCATCTGCGGCACCCAGACCCAGCACACGCTGCTGGAGAGCCGGATCTCCGCGCTGCTTCGTACCGAGGCGACGATCCTGTACTCGTCGTGCTTCGACGCCAACGGCGGCCTGTTCGAAGTGCTGCTCGACGAGCGCGACGCGGTGATCTCCGACGAGTTGAACCACGCGTCGATCATCGACGGCATCCGGTTGTGCAAGGCGCGGCGGTTGCGGTACCGAAACCGCGACATGGCCGACCTGCAAGCGCAACTCGAATCGGCCGCTGACGCGCGGCGGCGACTGATCGTCACCGACGGCGTCTTCTCCATGGACGGCTACCTGGCTCCGCTCGACGAGATCTGCGCTCTGGCCGAGCGCTACGACGCGCTGGTCATGGTCGACGACTCGCACGCGGTGGGTTTCGTGGGCCCGTCCGGCGCCGGCACGCCGGATCTGTTCGGCGTGCAGGACCGCGTCGACATCGTCAGCGGCACGCTCGGTAAGGCACTCGGCGGCGCATCCGGGGGCTACATCAGCGCGCGCGCGGAGATCGTCGAGTTGCTGCGGCAACGTTCCCGGCCCTACCTGTTCTCGAATGCCGTGGCGCCGGCCGTCGTGGCCGGTTCGCTGGCGGCGCTCGATCTGATCGCCGGCAGCGGCGAGCAACGCGAGATCTTGCAGCGCAACACCGCACTGTTTCGCCGGCGCATGAACCAAGAGGGCTTCGACGTGCTGCCGGGCGAGCATCCGATCGCGCCGGTGATGTTCGGTGATGCCGCCCTGGCCGCACGAATCGCCGACGAGATGCTCGCCCGCGGCGTCTACGTCATCGCCTTCTCCTTCCCGGTCGTGCCGCGCGGCAAGGCGCGCATCCGCGTTCAACTGTCGGCCGCTCACTCTGAAGCCGATGTCGAGACTTGTGTGAACGCCTTCGTCGCCGCCCGATCGGCCGTGGCGGCGTGAGGGTGCGCGGGCTGCGCCGCTCGTGAGCAATCCCGTGCTGATCATCGTCGGTGCCGGCCCGCGCCTCGGTGAGGCGGTGGCCCGCCGCTTCGGACGTGACGGTTACGACGTGGCCCTGATCGGCCGTGACGAGGCGCGCGTCGCCGAGGTGGGCGCGCGGCTCAAGGCCGACGGGATCACGGCCGGATGGGCGGGCGCCGACGTCGCCGACTCCGCTGCGCTGACCGCGGCGGTAACTCGATTCGTCGGCGCCACCGAGGGTTCCGACGTCCTGCTGCACAACGTGTCGGCCTGGCGTGATGCGTCCAGCCTGCAGATCTCACCCGACGAGCTGCTGGCCGATCTCGCAGCGGGCACGGCGAGCCTGCTCACCGCGGCCCAGGCTGTCGCCCCGGCGATGCGCCTCGCCGGGCGCGGGACGATCCTCGCGACCGGGTCGAGCGCGGCCGACCATCCCCAGCCCGGAGCTGCGAGCCTGAGCGTTCAGAAGGGGGCGTTGCGCGCGCTCGTCCAGGTGCTCGATGCCGACCTGCGGCAGTTCGGCATTCACTGCGCTACGGCAACGGTTCGCGGAGCGATCAAGGCCGGCACGCCGCTTGCGCCCGAACGCATCGCTGACGTCTACGCGGACCTCGCCGCAGAGACGACAAACCTGCCGCCTGACCAATGGCGCACAGTGGTCGACCTCCTCGCGCGTTGACGGGCGCGTGGGCGCCCCGCGGGTCATCCGTTGAGTGGTGCGTTTCGCGTTGAGTGGTGCGTTGTAACGCACCACTCAACGGCTAACGCACCACTCAACGCGGTTGTCTGCCGATGGGCCTCGGCCAGGTCCATGGCGGCCGGGCTGTCCGGTGCGACGCCTGATCGCATCACCTCGGCGAACGCCGCCGCGTTGGCTGGCTCGCCGTAGAGCCGGTATCCACCAGGGCTGCGCTGCGTCGGCGACAGCAGGCCGATCTCGTCGTAGTGGTGCAACGTCCGGACAGTCACCCCGGCAACGGTGGCCACCTGCCCGACCGAGTAGCACGCGCTCATGACGACCACGCTGCCCCCTCACGTCCGGTGAGGGTCAAGCGTCCGTGGCGAACCGCTCTTGGGAGGCGACGGCACGGCGCAGATCGTCAGCGGCGTCGACGACCGAACGGCGGATGCCGGCGTCGAGGCCGCCGCGGCGCAGCAGTTCGTCGCTGTGCGCAAGCGTGGTGCGGTCGACGGCCGTGCGCGGATAGGCGAGCAGGGCCACCCGTGCGACGATCCAACCGTTCCGCAGCTTGGGGGTGTCGACGATGTCGTCGAAGTACCGGCTCGCGAACGGGGCGGTGAGCGCGGTCTGCTCGGAATGCCAGAACCCTTCCGCGGTCGCGTAAAGCTCGTAGTTCGAGCGCTCCCGGTCGGTCATCAACGTCTGCCACGCCTCGGTCTTGGCCGCTGCGTGCGGCAGCAGGGCCCGGCACTTCGCAGCGTGCACCGCCCCCGGCGTGCTTCGGTCGCGCGCGAGTTCGGCGTCGATCTCGGCGACGTCCAGCGCGCCGAGTGAGGCCAGCCGTTCGAGCATGGACCAGCGCAACTCGTTGTCGACGGCCATGCCTGGTAGCAGGGATTCGTCGCGCAGCCAGGCCTTGAGAAGCTTCTCCTCGCCGGACACGGCGATGAACGCCCGAACGCCGGTGAGCTGACGGCCCGACGCCGGATCAGCCGATTTCATCACGATGTCAGCGGTGGCGGCGAGACGCTCGCGCGCATTTTGCCGGACGGCACCGGCGGGCAGGTAGGTGCCGGTGAGCGTCTCGGCCCAGCCGAGGATCGTGCCGAGCACGACCTCCGAGGGCTCGCTCGGTGCGGCTGCCTCGACGATGTCCAGGGCGAGTGACGGGGAGATCTCGGCGTCGGCCACGGCCAGGCGCAGGGCATTCCAGATCGCGACCCGCGCCATTTCGTCGGTCATGGCCGGCAACACGGTGGGCATTCGCTGCCAGACATCGGTATCGAAGTGCGTCTTGACCCAGGTCTCGTCAGCGGCGTCGGGCAGCACGAGGGCAGGCGTGGCCGGGACCGAAATGGTGACCGGGTCCAGCACGATCGCTGCCGTTCGGTGCAACTCTCGCGCGTCCGCGCCGAAGGCGGCGACGGACACCGCGTGCGGCCGGCGCACGAGTTCGGCGTCGTCGCCTGCGCGGTAGACGCGTACGGTGCCGCCGTCGATCTCGGTACGCAATGTGTCGAGGCCGGACGTGCGAAGCCACGCCTGCGCCCACGCATCCATGTCGTTTGCGCCTGCGGCGTTCCACGCGCCGATGAGGTCGGCGAACGAGGCGTTTCCGTACGCATGGGCATGGAAATAGCCGCGCAGGCCACTGACCAGGATGTCGTCGCCAAGGCGCGCGGCGAGTTGCCGCAGCACCGCCGCGCCCTTGGCGTAGGAGATGCCGTCGAAGTCACTGAGCGCACTCTTGGCGTCGGCCGCCCCGTTGCCGGCGACCGGGTGCGTCGACGGGCGGCGATCGGCGGTGTAGCCCCACGCCTTGCGCACAGCGCCGAACTCGACCCACGACGGATGTTTGCTGACCTCGTTGCTGACCCGGTAGCCCAGGTACTCGGCGAAGGACTCGTTGAGCCACAGATCGTCCCACCAGCGCATGGTCACGAGGTCGCCGAACCACATGTGCGCCATCTCGTGAGCGATCGTTCTGACCCGCATGCCACGCTCGAGTTGGGTCACCCGGGAGCGGAACACGTAGGTGTCGCGAAGGGTCACGCAGCCCGGGTTCTCCATCGCGCCCGCGTTGAAGTCCGGGACGAACGCCTGGTGGTACTCGCCCCACGGGTAGCGAATCCCGAACAGCCGGTGGAATTCGTCCAGGCAGCGGCCGGTCAGCTCGAGCAACTCGTCGGCCTCGGCGTCCAGGTGCGCCGCCAGCGAGGCGCGCGCGTGTATGCCGAGGCGGATGCCGTCGTGTTCTGCGACGACCGAGTGGTACGGCCCGGCGACGAGCGTGGCGAAGTACGTGGCGAGTGGATGGGCGCTCTGAATCCGCCAGTGTCCCGGGCCGTCGCGGTGCGCCGGCCCGTTGCCGACGACCGTCCAATCCGGCGGGCAGTCGACGGTGAACGTGAAAGGCGCTTTGAGATCGGGCTGGTCGAAGCAGGCGAACCATCGCGGCGCGGCGTCGAGGAACGACATCGCGTACAGGTAGGTGTTGCCGTCAGCGGGGTCGACGTGGCGGTGCAGACCCTCGCCGTCGTGCGAGTAGGCCATGACTGCCTCGACGACGACCTCGTTCTCGGCCTGCAGGTCCGGCAATGGCAGGCGTCCGTCGTCGTGGGTCGCGAGGTCGAGAGCGCGCCCGTTGAGCTCGGCGCGCTGCAACTCGCGGGGTGATACGTCAAGAAATGTCCTACTACCCGATTCGGCGGTGAACCGGATTGTCGTGAGCGACCCGAACACCTCCTCGCCGCGGGTCAGGTCGAGACGGACGTCGTAGGACTGGACATGGATGACGGAGGCCCGGCGCTGGGCTTCCTCGTGGGTGAGAGACGGCACCCGATCACCGTAGTCGCGCTGGGTTGTCCGGGTTGTCCGGCCGTGCCAGCCCCGCGTGGCGGAGTTCATCTGCCGGAAACAGAGTCGAGCCGCCTGCGGTAACAGTCTCGATCCAACCTGTGCCAACGCGACGATGCGTTCCCACACCACATTCTCCGACGGAAACGGGGGAGCCCCTGTGTCTCCACTGCTGGCAGCGGCGGGCGAGACGATCTCGCTTGATACGGGCAACACCGCGTGGATGCTTGCCTCGGCGGCGCTCGTCTTGCTGATGACGCCCGGACTTGCCTTCTTCTACGGCGGCATGGTGCGCTCGAAGAGCGTGCTGAACATGCTGATGATGAACTTCATCTGTATCGCGATCGTGGGCGTGCTCTGGGCGCTCTACGGCTTCTCGCTCGCGTTCGGCCGGTCCCATATCGGCGACGGCCTGATCGGCGGCAGTCATGAGCTGTTCGGGCTCGGCAACCCGGATGTGCTCGGCAGCGTCTGGGGTTTCGGCCCGATATACAAGATCGGCGCCCCGCTGACCGATGCGACGCTGAACGCGGGCGTGCCGGTCCTGGTCTTCGCGATGTTCCAGCTGATGTTCGCGATCATCACGCCTGCCCTTATCTCTGGCGCCGTGGCAGATCGCACGAAGTTCTGGAGCTGGTCGATCTTCGTCGCCATCTGGGTGACGATCGTGTACTTCCCGGTCGCCAACTGGGTCTTCGGCACCGGCTGGATCCTCAACAAGCTCCACGCGGAGGACTTCGCCGGAGGCACGGCGGTGCACATCAACGCCGGGTCGGCCGGCCTCGCTTTGGCGCTGGTGCTCGGCAAACGGGTCGGCTGGCGCAAGGATCCGATGAAGCCGCACAACGTTCCGTTCGTGCTCCTCGGCGCCTCCCTGCTGTGGTTCGGCTGGTACGGCTTCAACGCCGGCTCGGAGGGAGCAGCCGACAGCATCGCAGGATTGGCGTTCACCACGACCACCGTGGCGACCTGCGCGGGCGTACTCGGCTGGCTGATCGTCGAGCAGATCCGCGACGGCAAGCCGACCATCGTGGGTGCGGCCTCCGGCGCGGTTGCCGGCCTGGTGGCGATCACTCCGGCCTGTGCGTTCGTCAGCCCGCTCGGGGGCGTCGCGATCGGCCTGATCGCCGGCGTGATCTGCGCAATGGCGGTCAGCCTGAAATACCGGTTCGGCTTCGACGACTCACTCGACGTCGTCGGCGTGCACCTCGTCGGTGGCCTCACCGGCACCCTGCTGATCGGATTCCTCGGCTTCGACCACGGCTACGCGACGCCCGGTGGCCTGCAGCGCGGATTGCTCTACGGCGGCGGCTTCTCCCTGCTCGAGAAGCAAGCAGTCGCGGCGTTCAGCGTCATGGCGTACTCGTTCTGCGTCACCTACGTCATCGGCACGGCGATCAAGAAGCTCGGCGGATTCCGGATCTCCGAGGAGGCCGAGGTCAGCGGTATCGACGAGGCGGAGCACGCCGAGACGGCGTACTCGTTCTCCACCGTGCTCGGCGGTGGGTTGACGGGATCGGCGTCATCCGGTGAGGCTCACCCCGCGGCAGCGCCCGTCACCAAGGAGAGGGTGGACGCATGAGGCTGGTTACCGCGGTCATCAAGCCGTTCAAGCTCGATGACGTCAAGGCTGCATTGGAGGTTCTCGGCGTACAGGGCATGACCGTGAGCGAGGTCCAGGGGTTCGGGCGCCAACGTGGGCACACCGAGGTCTATCGCGGTGCCGAGTACGTGGTCGATCTCGTTCCCAAGGTGCGCGTCGAGGTGCTCGTGGACGATCTTGACGCCGACAAGGTGGTGGACGCGGTCGTCGAGGCCGCCCGCACCGGCAAGATCGGCGATGGCAAGGTGTGGGTGACCTTCGTCGACGCGCTGGTGCGGGTGCGGACAGGTGAGCGAGACGCGGACGCAATCTAGCGGTCCTGATCTCGCCGCGGTCCGGGCTGGTGTACTGCGCCAGCCCGGACTCGCCGCTGCGCCGCTGCGCGACGCGCTGGCCGACGCGTATGACGAGTGGCTGCGCGATCTCGCGGCGGCCCTGCCCATCGGCGAGGGCGTCGCGCTCGTCGCCGTCGGCGGCCTCGGCCGGCGCGAACCCGCCCCGTACGGCGACCTCGATCTCGTGCTGCTGCATACCGGAAAAGGCGGGGATCTGACCGCGCTCGCCGAGTCGGTCTGGTACCCGATCTGGGACAGCGGCGTCGGCCTGGACCACTCGGTGCGCACTCCCACGCAGGCGATCTCGGTCGCCCGTGACGACCTGAAAGCCTTGCTGGGACTGCTCGAACTGCGACACATCGCAGGTGACGTGGCCGTGTCGGGGTCGCTTCGTGAGCGGCTCGTCGAGACGTGGCGCCTGACAGCGTCGAAGCGGGCCGGCGAACTGCGTGAGCTCTGCCGCGAACGTGAGCGCGTTGCCGGCGACGGTGCGTTCCTCCTCGAACCCAACCTGAAGGACTCGCGCGGCGGGATGCGCGACGCGCAGACCCTGCGCGCCCTCGCGCTGGCGCAGCTGATCGACTTGGCGGTGCCGGTGCGCACGGCTCGTCAGGCCCTGCTCGACGTGCGTGGTGAGTTGCACCGGCACACCGGCCGAAACACCGACGTCCTGCGTCATCAGGAGCAGCCGGCGCTCGGCGAAGCGATGGGTCTGGGCGATGCGGACGCCGTGCTGCGCCTGGTGAACGAGTCCGCGCGGACGGTCGGGCTCGCCCTGGACAACGCGTGGCGCCGGGTCTTCGCGACGAGAGGCAGCAGCGGATTCTCGCCTCGGCGGCTGCTGCGGGGCTCACCCGGGCCGGTGCGTACGCCGCTGGCACAGGACATCGTCGCCCAGGACGGTGAGGTCGTGCTTGCCCGTGACGCCGACCCGTGGGCTGATCCGCTGATCGTGCTGCGCGCCGCTCGCGCAGCAGCAGAGCACAACCTGGCGCTGGCGCCGTTCACGCTCGAACGCCTGGCCACAGAGTGCGCGCCGATGCCGCAACCCTGGCCGCGGGCGGCGCTCGACGACTTCGTCGCGGTGCTCGACGCGGGACCCATAGGCATCCCGGTGCTGGAGACACTGGACCAGGCCGGCCTGCTGGTGCGACTGATGCCCGAGTGGGACGCGGTGCGCTTTGCCGCGCAGCACAATCCGGTCCACCAGTACACCGTCGATCGCCACCTGCTCGAGGCCGCGGCGCAGGCGGCCGCGCTGACCCGCCACGTCGCGCGTCCCGATCTGCTGCTGCTCGGGGCGCTGCTGCACGACATCGGCAAGGGCTACGACCGAGACGACCACAGCGAGGCCGGTGCGCGCATTGCCCTGCCGATCGCTACCCGCATGGGTCTTTCCTACGGTGATGCCGCCACCGTGACCGCGCTCGTCCGGCACCACCTGCTGCTGCCCGACACGGCCACGCGCCGCGATCTCGACGACCCGGTGACGATCAAGACGGTGACTGCCGCCGTCGGGGGATCCGTCGAGTTGCTCGAACTGCTGCACGCGCTCACGGTCGCCGACGCGCTCGCGACGGGCCCGAGCGTGTGGAGTGGCTGGAAAGAGGGATTGATCGACGATCTGGTGCGTCGCGCGCGTGCGGTGCTCGGCGGTGCACCGCTCTCCTCGGCGGTGCCGCCGCTCGATGATCGTCGGCGTCGGCTCGCCGACGGTGGTGTGCTGGCGGTCGAGATATCCGGCGACGAGGTCGTCGTCGCCGCGCCGGACTCGGTCGGCCTGCTCTCGAAGGCCGCGGGCGTTCTCGCCCTGCATTCACTGGACGTCCGATCGGCGTCCATCCGCACCCACGAGGCGATGGCGGTGAACGCGTTCGTGGTCGAGCCCAGATTCGGCTCGCTGCCGGATCCCGCCGTCGTCCGCGGTGATCTCCGCCGGGCCATGGACGGATCGCTCGGGCTGCCGGGGCGGCTGGCGGCCAAGGAGCGTTCCTACGGGCGGGGATCGCTCGCCCCGAGGCGTCCGCCCACGGTGCACTGGTTCGACGGCGAGGCGACCGATGCCACCGTTCTGGAATTGCGCGCCGACGACACGATCGGGCTGCTCTACCGGGTGACGGCCGCGCTGGAGCGTTCAGGCGTCGACATCCGAGGTGCGCGGGTGTCGTCCCTCGGCGGATCGGTCGTCGATGCGTTCTACGTCGCCTTGGCCGACGGCCGGCCGATTCCGCCGGCCGAACGGGCCCGCATCACGGCGGAATTGGCAACGCTCTAGCCCCATCGCGGCTCCAGCCCATCGCGAGTTGGCGCTAGCCACATCGAGTTGTCATACCTTCACCGGTTGTGCGCGCGCCGAAGGTATGACAAGTCGGGTTGCGGGCGACTCCGACTTGGTTGAGATCGATCACACGCCGGGCGTTCCCGGCACATGTAACCGGCCGGTAATCTGGGCGGAGCCTCGCGGGCCGATGCCGTCCCGGTCTGAGTATCAGTCCGAGCCCCATCAGCCCACCGAGGGGAGCAGATGCGTGAGCTTTTCTTCGCTGCCGCCTGCCCAGGGTCTCTACGACCCCAGTTTCGAGTCCGACTCCTGCGGCGTGGCTTTTCTGGCCGACCTCAACGGGCGCCCGAGCCACACGATGGTGGCGCAGGCGCTTACGGCATTGCGAAATCTCGAGCACCGCGGTGCGGTGGGCGCCGAGCCGTCGTCAGGCGATGGCGCCGGCATCACCGTCCAGGTACCTGACGCGTTCCTGCGCGAGGCCGTCGCGTTCCCGCTGCCGGACCGCGGCGAGTATGCCGTCGGCCTCGGGTTCCTGCCGGTTGACGCAGGCAAGCGCGGCGAGGTCAAGCGCCTCGTCGAAGCTGTCGCGGCGCAAGAGGGACTCCGCGTACTCGGCTGGCGCGACGTGCCGGCTGATGCGGGCGGCCTCGGCCCGACGGCGCGCGGTGTCATGCCGGCTTTCGAGCAGCTGTTCCTCGGCGGGGCGAGCGGGATGGACCTCGAACGGCGCGCATTCTGCCTGCGGAAGGTTGCCGAACGCCGCGCCAAGGAAGCGGGATTGGAGCTGTACTTCGCGTCCCTGTCCGGCCGAACCCTGGTCTACAAGGGAATGCTGACCGCAGAGCAGCTCGGTGCGTTCTTCCCGGACCTCGTCGACGAGCGGTTCAGCAGCGCAATCGCCTTGGTACACAGCAGATTCTCGACGAACACGTTCCCGTCCTGGCCGCTTGCCCACCCGTACCGCTACATCGCGCACAACGGCGAGATCAACACGATTCGCGGCAACCGGAACTGGATGAGCACTCGGGAGGCGCTGCTCGCGAGCGACCTTCTGCCTGGCGACATCAGCCGTCTGTTTCCGATCTGCACGCCGGATGCCAGCGACTCGGCCACATTCGACGAGGTGCTCGAACTGCTACATCTGTCCGGGCGCAGCCTGCCGCACGCGGTGCTGATGATGATCCCCGAGGCGTGGGAGAACGCGGCCTCGATGGACGCCGCCCGCCGAGATTTCTACCGCTTCCACGGCGCGCTGATGGAGCCCTGGGACGGGCCGGCGTGCGTGACGTTCACCGATGGCGCGGTGATCGGCGCCGTGCTCGACCGAAACGGGCTGCGTCCCGGGCGATGGTGGCGCACGTCCGACGACTTCGTCGTGCTGGCCAGCGAGTCCGGTGTGCTCGATCTCGATCCGTCGACCGTCGTCGAGAAGGGCCGCCTGCAGCCCGGGCGCATGTTCCTGGTCGACACCGGGCTCGGCCGGATCGTCCACGACGACGAGATCAAGTCGGCTCTTGCCGCGGAACACCCTTATGGCGATTGGCTGCATGCCGGCCAGCTCAACCTCGAGACCCTGCCCGAGCGCGAACACGTCACGTTCCCGCACGAGTCGGTGACCCGGCGCCAGCAGGTGTTCGGCTACACCGAGGAGGAGCTGCGGGTCCTCATCACCCCGATGGCGACGAACGGCGCCGAGCCGATCGGGTCGATGGGCACCGACACCCCGCTCGCCGGACTGTCCAAGCGCCCGCGGCTGCTCTATGACTACTTCACCGAACTGTTCGCGCAGGTCACCAACCCGCCGCTGGACGCGATCCGCGAGGAGATGGTGACATCGCTATCGGGCATGCTCGGCCCGGAGCAGAACCTGCTGGCCCCGACTCCGGCATCGTGCCGGCAGGTCGTCGTGCCGCATCCGGTCATCGACAACGACGAACTCGCCAAGATCTGGCACATCAACGCCGACGGCGATCTTCCCGGATTCCAGTGCCAGCTCATCGACGGCCGCTACCGGGTGCACGGCGGTGCTGAGGCGCTCGCCGGGGCGCTTGAGCGCGTGCGCAACGCCTGTTCTGCAGCCATCGACGGTGGCGCGCGCATCCTGATCCTGTCCGACCGCGAGTGCGATCCCGACCATGCGCCGATCCCGTCGCTGCTGCTCACCTCCGCCGTGCACCACCATCTCGTGCGGACGGGGCAGCGTACGAAGGTCGGGCTGGTCGTCGAGTCCGGGGATTGCCGCGAGGTGCACCATGTCGCATTGCTGATCGGCTACGGTGCCGCCGCGGTCAACCCCTACCTCGCCTTCGAGACGATCGAGGATCTCGTCGAGCGGGGTGCCATCCAGGCAGCCACGTCGCAGGAGGCGATTGCCCGCTACGTCAAGGCATTGAGCAAGGGCGTGCTCAAGGTGATGTCGAAGATGGGCATCTCGACGATCGCGTCCTACACCGGCGCGCAGGTGTTCGAAGCGTTCGGGCTCTCCCAGCAGGTGGTCGACGAGTACTTCACCGGCACGCCCTCGCGCCTCGGCGGGGTCGGGCTCGACGTGCTGGCTGCCGAGGCGGAGTCACGCCATGCCACGGCCTACCCGCTGGTGCCGAGCGCCCGTGCGCATCGGCGTCTCGACGTGGGCGGTGAGTACCTGTGGCGCCGTGAGGGCGAGATGCATCTGTTCAACCCGGAAACGGTGTTCCTCCTCCAGCACGCGACTCGCGAGCGCCGTTACGAGGTGTTCGCCGAGTACGCGGCCAAGGTCGAGGAGCTCAATCGCGCGGGCGGCACGTTGCGAGGGCTGTTCGAGTTCCGCGGTGATCGCGAACCGGTGCCTCTCGCAGAGGTTGAGCCGGTCGAGTCGATCGTGAAGCGGTTCGCCACCGGTGCGATGTCCTACGGCTCGATCTCGGCCGAGGCGCACGAGACGCTTGCCATCGCCATGAACCGCATCGGCGGCAAGTCGAACTGCGGTGAGGGTGGCGAGGACGCGCGCCGATTCACCGCGGACGCCAACGGTGATCTGCGCCGCTCGGCGGTGAAGCAGGTCGCCTCGGGGCGTTTCGGGGTCACCTCGCACTACCTGGTGAACGCCGACGACATCCAGATCAAGGTGGCCCAGGGCGCGAAGCCGGGGGAGGGCGGCCAACTGCCCGGCTTCAAGGTTTACCCGTGGATCGCCCGTACCAGACACGCCACTCCTGGCGTCGGCCTGATCTCGCCGCCGCCGCACCATGACATCTACTCGATCGAGGATCTCGCTCAGCTCATCCACGACCTCAAGAACGCCAACCCCGAGGCGCGCATCCACGTGAAGCTGGTTGCCGAGTCCGGCGTCGGCACCGTTGCGGCGGGCGTTTCCAAGGCGCATGCCGACGTGGTGCTGATCTCCGGACACGACGGCGGCACCGGTGCTGCCGCGCTGACGGCGCTCAAGCACGCGGGCCTGCCGTGGGAGCTGGGCCTGGCCGAGACCCAGCAGACGTTGCTGCTCAACGGCCTGCGCGACCGCATCACCGTGCAGGTCGACGGGGCGATGAAGACGGGCCGCGACGTGGTGGTCGCGGCACTGCTCGGCGCTGAGGAGTACGGATTCGCCACCGCGCCGCTGATCGTGTCGGGATGCGTGATGATGCGCGTGTGCCACCTCGACACCTGTCCGGTCGGCGTGGCAACGCAGAACCCGGTGCTGCGCGAGCGGTTCACCGGCAAGCCCGAGTTCGTCGTGACGTTCTTCGAGTACATCGCCGAGCAGGTACGCGAGATCCTGGCATCGCTGGGATTCCGCTCGTTGGACGAGGCGATCGGGCACGTCGAGGTGCTCGACACGAACCCGGCCATCGACCACTGGAAGGCCAACGGCCTTGATCTGACCCCTGTTCTGGCAACGCCCGCGTCGCCGTACGGATCGGCGCTTCGCCGCACCCGGGCGCAGGATCATGGTCTGGACGCCGCGCTCGACAACACGCTCATCCAGCTCTGTGAAGGGGCGTTGCTCGACGGCTCGCGCGTGTCGCTCGAGTTGCCGGTGCGCAACGTCAACCGCACCGTCGGCACGATGCTCGGCTCGATCGTGTCGCGTCGCTACGGGGCGGAGGGCCTGCCGGACGGCACGATCGACATCACGTTCCGTGGCTCGGCCGGGCAGTCGTTCGGTGCGTTCATCCCGCGCGGCATGACCCTGCGGCTGTTCGGCGACGCCAACGACTATCTCGGCAAGGGTCTGTCCGGCGGCGTGCTCGCGGTACGCCCGGACGAGCGCGCGCCGTTCGCGGCCGAGCAGAACGTCCTGGCCGGCAACGTCATCGGCTACGGCGCCACGAGCGGCGAGATCTACCTGCGCGGGGTCGTGGGCGAACGCTTCTGCGTGCGCAACTCCGGAGCGACGGCCGTCGCCGAGGGCACCGGCGATCACGCGCTGGAGTACATGACGGGCGGCCTCGCGGTGATCCTCGGACCGACCGGTCGCAATGTGGCCGCGGGCATGTCCGGCGGCGTCGGGTACGTGCTCGACCTGGACGCCTCCCTGGTGAACACCGAACTCGTCGACGTCTGCCCGCTGCATGGCGAGGACGCCCTGGCATTGCGCGCAGTGCTCGAGCAACACGCGGCGCTGACGGCGTCGCCGGTGGCGTCGGCGCTTCTCGCCGAGTGGCCGACGGCGCTCGAGCGGTTCTCGGCGCTCGTGCCGCGCGACTACCGGCGGGTACTCGAGGCGACCAGGCAGGCCCAGGCTGCCGGTGAGGACGTCGACCAGGCTGTCATGGCAGCCGCCAGGCCCTAGTCCGACAGTCGTTGATCATTGCGGTACGACACCGTGCTGGGTTCGCGCGGGAACACTGTTGATCATCTCTGTCGAAGCCGCGAGCAGGGGCGGATTCAGCAGAGATGATCAAGACCGCGATAGGGCTATGCTCTATTGCAATTCATTTGCAATAGGACGGTGTCATCGGTCATGCCTGCCTCCACCCATTCCCATGCTGACCATCTCGACGGGTCGAGCGAGTCGGCCACCGCCTGGTTGGCTTCGGCCTGGCCGTTCGTCCGTGAGCACCTCCCGGCGGCGCCCGCTCAGGTGGTCGAGATCGGCTGCGGACCGCTCGGCGGCTTCGTCCCGGCGATGCGCGGCGCCGGGTATGGCGCGATCGGGATCGACCCGGAGGCGCCCGACGGGCCGGACTATCGCCGTACCGAGTTCGAGCAGCACGACCTCAAGGAACGCGTCGACGCCATCGTCGCCTGCACCTCGCTGCATCATGTCGCCGACCTCGATGACGTCCTCGACCGCGTCGCAGCAGCGCTCGCCCCGACCGGTGTGGTCGTGGTGGTCGAGTGGGCGCATGAGCGGTTCGACGAGGCGACCGCACGCTGGTGCTTCGAGCGGCTCCCACCCGCCCAGGACGACGGCGGGTGGCTGCACGGGCATCGGGACAGGTGGGCGGCGTCCGGGCAGTCCTGGGACGACTACTTCCAGGACTGGGTGCGCGACGAGCACCTGCATCCCGGCCGCGACATCGTGCGCGCCCTGCAGGCACGCTTCGCGACCACGCTGCTCGTCGAGGCGCCGTATTTCTTCGCCGAACTCGACAACCTCACGCCTGACCAGGAGCAGCAGGCCATCGACGCCGAGCAGATCCAGTCGGCGGGCATCCGCTACGTCGGACGGGCAGGTGCGCCGGATCAGGCGTAGCGGCGGGCGAGGTCCACTGCGCGGGCACCGTAGCCGCCGCCGAACATCACCGCGTGCGCGAGCAGCGGATGCAGCTGGTGCAGGCCGATGCGCTCGCGCCACCCCGCCGCCAACGGGAAAGCCTCGTCGTACGCCGCGATGATCCGGTCGAGGTGCGGCGCGCCGAACAGGTCGAGCATCGCGAGGTCGGTCTCGCGGTGGCCGCCATAGGCGGCGGGGTCGATCAGCCAGGCGCGCTCGGACGTCCACAGCAGGTTGCCCGACCACAGGTCCCCGTGCAGCCGGGCCGGCGGCTCGGCCGGTCCGGCCAGCCCGTCCGGTCCGTCCGAGCCGGCCAGCCGGTCGGCCACCCGACGCAGCACCGCGGCACCCGCTTGATCCAGGGCTCCGGCATCGCGAGCGCGTGCGATCAGGGGCAGCAGCCTCGTTGTCGCGAAGAACTCGGTCCAGGTGGGTGCGCTGTCGTTGCGCAGGCCGACGCGTCCGGCGAATCCCGGCCACGGTGCGCCGAACTGGCCGGCGCCCGCCGCGTGCTGCCCGGCAAGCTCGCGGCCGAGGCGCTGCGCGGCGGCGGCCGAGGGCCGCCCGGCGGCGAGCCAGGTCAGCACCAGAACGTCGTCACCGACGCCGAGAACGCGTGGAACGGGCGCGCCTGCGTCCGCCAGCCAGGCCAGGCCCGAGCCTCCGCGTCGAACATCTCGGGCAGGCCCGAGAACGTCTTCGCGAACACGGTGCGGCCCCCCGCGAGGGTGACCCGAAAAGCCTGGCAAATGTCGCCGCCGGGCACGGGTAGCGCCGATTCGACCTGCTCCCGGCACGCGTCTGCGACGGCAGTTGTGACGTCCGCCATCCCGGCATCGTAGGGTTGTGTCCGTGGTACGCCGCGCGAAGATCGTCTGCACCCTCGGTCCGTCCACCGACTCGCCCGAACGCGTACGTGCGCTCGTCGAGGCCGGTATGGACGTCGCGCGGCTGAATTTCAGCCACGGCGATCACGCCGACCATGGCCGGCGCTTCCGCGAGGTCCGGCAGGCGGCCGAGGCGGCCGGCCGCAATCTCGCCGTCCTGGCCGACCTGCAAGGGCCCAAGATCCGCCTCGGCCGCTTCGCCGAGGGCAAGGTCGAGTGGCGTACCGGCGAGCGGGTGCGCATCACCGTCGAGGACGTCGAGGGCACGCACGACCGGGTCTCCACGACGTACAAGCACCTGGCCGCAGACGTCCGGCCGGGTGATCGCCTGCTCGTCGACGACGGCAACGTGGGCCTGGTCGCCGTCGAGGTCGAGAACGGCACCGACATCGTCTGCGACGTCACCGAGGGCGGACCGGTCAGCAACAACAAGGGCCTGTCGCTACCCGGCGTGTCGGTCAGTGTGCCCGCGATGTCGGAGAAGGATGCCGACGACCTTGAGTTCGCGCTCAAGCTCGGCGTCGACTTCGTCGCGCTGTCGTTCGTCCGAGCGGCCGACGACGTGAAGCTCGTGCACCAGATCATGGACGACATGGGCGTGCGGCGCCCGGTGATCGCCAAGATCGAGAAGCCCGAGGCGGTCGAGCGGCTCGAAGACATCGTGCTCAGCTTCGACGGCATCATGGTCGCCCGCGGCGACCTCGGCGTCGAACTGCCGCTCGAACAGGTGCCGATGGTGCAGAAGCGCGCCATCCAGATCTGCCGCGACAACGCCAAGCCGGTGATCGTCGCGACCCAGATGCTCGAGTCGATGATCAACCACTCGCGTCCCACCCGCGCCGAGGCGTCCGACGTCGCCAACGCCGTACTCGACGGCGCCGACGCCGTCATGCTCTCCGGCGAGACAAGTGTGGGCACCTATCCGGTGCAGACTGTCGCGACGATGTCGCGCATCATCTCCTCCGTCGAGTCCTCAGGTGCCAATCCGCCCGAGCTGCAGCACAAGCCGCGCACTTCGGCGGGAGCCATCGTCAAGGCGGCCAAGGACATCGGCGACGCCCTCGGCGCGGTCGCGCTGGTCGCGTTCACCCAGACCGGCGACACCATGCGCCGCCTGGCCCGGCTGCAGCCGTCTGCGCGGTTGCTGGCCTTCTCCCCGGACGAGAACGTCCTGCGCCAGCTGGCCCTGCTCTGGGGGGTCGAAGCGCACCTGGTCTGGATGGTCAAGACCACTGACGAGATGGTGCGCCAGGTCGATTCGGCGCTCGTGCAGCGCGGCGTGTGCCGGCGCGGCGATCTCGTCGTCGTGGTTGCCGGCACGCCACCGGCGACTCCGGGCGCGACGAACACCATTCGCGTCCACCACATCGGAGACGTGCTCAAGAGTGACCGCTGAGCCGCGCACCGTACCCGCAGCCGGGCCGGGCCAATCGGTCGTCGACGGGCTGGTGCGTCTGCTCGATCTCGAACCGATCGAGGAGAACATCTTTCGCGGGCGAAGCCCCGAAGTGTCGCTGCAACGCGTCTTCGGCGGCCAGGTCGCCGGGCAGGCCCTGGTCGCCGCGGGGCGATCGGTCAGTCCGGACCGGTCGGTTCACTCGCTGCATTCGTACTTCATCCGTCCTGGCGATCCCGCGGTGCCGATCGTCTACACGGTCGACCGCCTGCGCGACGGCCGGTCGTTCTCGATCCGGCGGGTCACCGCGGTCCAGCACGGCGAGCCGATCTTCGTGCTGTCGGCATCGTTCCAGCTCGCCCAGTGCGGCATAGACCACCAGACCGCGATGCCCGACGTGCCGCGACCGGAAGACCTGCCGACGCTCGAGGAGCGCTACGCCGGATTCGACGAGGTGGCGCAGCGCTATGCGCGTTTCCCGCGGCCGTTCGTCCTGCGCTACGTCGACGAGCCGGCGTGGGCGCAACGCGAGCTCGGGCCCCGCGACACCGGCCGCCACCGGGTGTGGTTGCGCGCTGACGGCCACCTGCCCGACGATCCGCTGCTGCACGTCTGCGCGCTCACCTTCGCCTCCGACCTGACGCTGATCGAGTCGGTGCTGGTGCACCACGGGCTGGCCTGGGGCGCCGATCCGTTGATCACGGCATCACTCGACCACGCGATGTGGTTCCACCGTCCGTTCCGCGCCGATGAATGGTTCCTCTACGACATGTGCTCGCCGTCGGCCTCCGGCGGTCGCGGGCTGGCGATGGGGTACCTGTACGCGAAGGACGGCCGGCATATCGCCACCGTCGTGCAGGAAGGCATGATGCGCGTACCTACCGCGTGAATCGCTTCGTTCACGCCGACGACGACAGCGCCGCCCAGGCGGCCTCGACGTGGTGGCGCTGCGTCTGCGGCGAGCCGATGGCCATCCGCAAGGCCACGGCGCCGTTGACGATCGTGTGCGTCAGGTACAGCTCACCGGACGCGTTCACGTTCGCCATCAGCGCGCGAGTCGCCTCGTCGCCCGCGCGCAGCCGGAAGGTCACCAGCGCAAGCGGGTGCGGCGCCACCACCTCGAAGCGTTCGTCGGCCGCCACCCACGAGGCGAACTCCTGCGCGAGCGCCACATGGCCGCGGATGTGCTCGCGCAGCCCTTCGGCGCCGTACCAGCGAATCACTGCCCACAGCTTGAGCGCGCGAAAACGCCGCCCGAGCGGCACGTGCCAGTCGCGGTAGTCGATCACGGCGCCCGAGTCAGTGGCCGGATTGCGCAGGAATTCCGGCAGGATCGACAGAGCGCCGAGAAGGGCGGCGCGGTCGGCCACCCAGAATGCATCGCAGTCGAAGTTCGTCAGCAACCACTTGTGCGGGTTCGTGCAGTACGAATCGGCACGTTCGACCCCGTCGCTCAGCCAACGCAGTTCCGGGCACACCGCCGCGACGCCCGCCCACGCCGCGTCGACGTGCAGCCAGGCGCCGTACTCGTGCGCGATCTCGGCCAGTTCGCGCGTGGGATCGACCGCTCCCACGCCGGTGGCCCCGACGGACGCGACCACGAGTGCGGGCGTGACCCCGGCCGCGACGTCTGCCTCGACGAGAGCGCGCAGATGGTGCGGGCGGGCAGCCTGCGTCACGGGGTCGACGTCGAGCTTGCGCAATGCATTCGCGCCGAGTCCGGCTACCCGGCAGGCCTTCTCGACCGAGGAGTGGGTTTGCGCCGAGGTGTACACCGCGAACTGTCCACTGTGGACACCGGAGTGCTCGGTGCGGCCGTCGCTCGCCCGATGCAGGGCAGCGAGCAGGGCAACCAGCGCCGCGTCGGACGCCGTGTGTTGGATGACGCCGTTGCCACGGAACGTCTCGGGCAGATCGAGCAGCTCGGCCAGCCAGTCCAGCACGTGCGTCTCGAGTTCGGTGGCGGCCGGCGAGGTCGCCCACAGCATGCCCTGGACGCCCAGGCCGGATGCCAGCAGATCGCCGAGGATCGCCGGGCCCGTCGCGTTGGCCGGGAAGTATGCGAAGAACGACGGGTGCTGCCAGTGGGTGATTCCCGGCAGTATCAGATCGCTCATGTCGCGCAGGACCGCGTCGAACGACTCGCCGTGCTCGGGCGGTGCGGCGGGCAGCGCGGCGCGCAGGGCGCCGGGCTCTGCCTGCGACAGCACCGGGAAGTTCTCGATCTGCTCGTAGTAGTCCGCGATCCAGTCGATGACGCGATAGCCGTTCTCGCGGAACTGCTCGGGAGTCATGTGGGCGCTCACGCTCGCCAGTGTGCTTGCAGGCGAGCGCGGCGGCGCACACCGGCCCCTGCCGGATCGGTGAGTCCGGCTGCTGGTCACTGACCGTAGCCGCGGCCGGCGTGGTCAACCTCGCCGCAGGCGATCTGTCAGCACGTCACTTCTTCGGTGCCCCCGGTGGGATTCGAACCCACACTGGGCGGGTTTTGAGTCCGCTTCCTCTTCCAGTTGGGATACAGGGGCCCACGCCGCGACCATCGTAGCGGCGATAGGCTTTCGGTCTCGCTCACCCGACCCCTGCCGGAGGACTGCATCGTGGCTGATCCCTCGCCGAAGCGGGTGCTGATCGCCGAGGACGAGGCGATCATCCGGCTCGACCTGCGCGAGATGCTCCAGGAGGAGGGCTTCGACGTCATCGGCGAGGCCGCCGACGGTGAGCAGGCCGTGGCGATGGCCATCGACCTCATTCCGGATCTGGTGATCTGCGACGTGAAAATGCCGAAAATGGACGGCATCACGGCGGCGGCGCAGATCGCCGACAAGCGCATCGCCCCGGTGGTGATCCTGACCGCATTCAGCCAGCGCGACCTCATCGAGCGGGCCCGCGATGCCGGGGCCATGGCCTACCTGGTCAAGCCGTTCCAGAAGCGCGACCTGCTGCCCGCGATCGAGATGGCGACCTCGCGGTTCGCCGAGATCCGGGCACTCGAATCCGAGGTCACCAACCTGCGCGAGCGCCTCGAGGCACGCAAGCTCATCGAGCGCGCCAAGGGCGTGCTCATGTCCGAGCATCGGATGAGCGAGCCGGAGGCGTTCCGCTGGATCCAGCGCGCTGCCATGGACAATCGCACCTCCATGCGAGCGGTTGCTGAGCTCGTCCTCACCGGCGGCGCCGACTGACCGGCCCGCCTTCGATCATGGTTTCGGCAACGGCGCTTCGGGCGTAGACCATCTGCCGGCCGTGTCGGCTGGCCACCGCCAGGCCGGCTGTTCGCAAAGCGGTGAGGTGCTCGGAGACGGCGCCTGTCGACAGCCGCGCACGACGCGCCAACTCGACCGGTGTCGCCGGCGCGCTCAAGTCCGCGAGCAGTTCCGCCCTGGTCTTGCCGAGTACCCGGGCCAGGGCGTGCGGCGCGTCGAGCTGGTCGGTCTCCCACAGCGTCGCGACGCCTCGTGCCGGGTAGACCAGAGTCGGCTGCCACGCTTTCGCGGTACTGGTGAACACACGCGGCCAGACGAACGCGGACGGCACCAGCAGCATGCCGCGGCCTTGCGCGCTGCGGCGGTGCGCGTAGGGCCGGTGCGCGACCTGCAGTGCATCGTCGTGCCAGGTGACCGTGGGGTGCAGGTCGTCGAAGAGCAGCGCGGCGCCGCCCTGCGCGATGCGCTGGGCTCGGTAGATGACGTCTGCCTGCAGCAGGGCGAGAACACGTGGCCAATGCGATGCGAGCGCAGCGGCCCAGTAGGACCTGACCGCAGTGGCGAGTTCGACAAGCCCGGTCGCGGGGTCGTCGTACAGCGCGCGGACGCACGACGAGCGGGGTCCGCCGGCGTCGTCGAGGTCGCTGCGAACCTGTGCCGCGGGTATCGCCGTGAGGTCGGCGAGCTCGCGGCGCAGCTCGGGCATCGGCGTGAACGGTTGGGGCGTGACGAAGTCCGGCACCCGCCCGCCGTCGGCGGGGATCAGGTCCCACAGCAGCTGGAAGTTCTCGGGACGTTGCGCCCTGAGCCGGTCTCGCACCTCGAGGATCCAGGCCAGGTGCGCGGCGTGGTACGCGGAATCCTTCAAGACCCGGACGCTGGTGACCACCTCACCGAGCACCGAGAACGCGAATCTGGTTTGCGCCACATCGCTCGCACGGAACGCGAGTTCGAGCACGTGACCTCCCGGGGATTTGCCCCAGAATACGGCAATAGCCACGGAAGCTTCGCCTTCTCTACCCTTCACGCATGACCGGCAAATCTCGGTTCGGACGCGGGCGGTGCCGGCCAGGTCGAGGAAATCGCGAACCACGGCATGTGCTGGTCGTGGCATCGCGGTCCGTGGTCGCTGGCACCGCGCAGGGCCGAAACCGCGGTATTGCCGAGGGTCAGAGTTGGGCGCAAGTTGGCTGGGAGTTACTGCACGTCAAGCCACGAAGGACTGGCCGCCACACTTGTGGGGGGCTCCCTCCCGCAATGATTGCGCATGCGACTAGGGTTTGGCCATCCACCCGCCGTCGTGCCAGACGGTGGGCGGACGATCGAGAACAGCGCACACGGGGCCCGAATCCGCAGGGAGAGAGCGGTGTCACGTAGTCACGTACGCGTGCGACCGGCAGAGCTTGCCGACGTGTCGCAATTGGTCACGCTTGTCGAGTCGACCGACCTCCCACTCGGAGCGCTCGGTGCCCGGCAGTTCCACGCCGACACGCTGGCCCATCTGGGTGAGCGCTTCGCGGCGATCCTGTGTGCCGACGATCGATCGGTTCTCGTCGCCGCCGACGATCTCGGCGAGGTCGTCGGGCTGGTCGTCGTCGCCGAGGATGAGGTCGGGGCGGTGACTCCGACGCCGGTGCTGCACGTGAGCCATCTGGTTGTTGCGGCGGGGCATCGGCGGCGCGGGGTCGGCCGGGCGCTGCTCGCCGCGGCGGTGCATCTGGCCGACCAGCGCGGCATCGAGCACATCGTTGCCACAGCGGTCACCGGATCGCGCGATTCGAACCGTTATCTCGCCCGTCTCGGCTTCGCGCCACTGGTCGTTCGCCGCATCGCGTCGACCTCGACTCTGCGCCGCTCGCTCGGCATCGCCGACGGTGGCGACCGGCTGGCGTTGCTTCGCCGGGCCCGTCGCGGCGGACGCAGCCTCGCTGCGCGCGCGATCAGCCGCGGCGCATGAGAGTGGTGCGCACCGCGAGCGGTGCGCACCAACCCGCATTGTTGATCAGCAGCTCGGTGCCTTGAAGATCGGCGTCGCGATCCGGCCGTGGAACAACCGACCGTCCGTGAGTCGAACCGTGTACTCCAGTGCGACCTGATGGTGCACGTTGCAGTTCGTCGACCAGGCGTAGCCAGGCATGGTCTGCCCCATTGCCGACAGCGGGCGCCGGCTGCCGCTGTTCATGCTCGCGCTGACTCGAACGGCGGAACTCTGCCGGCCGAGCACCGCGTGATCGACCTGCACGCGGGCGATCTTGCTGCTTCCGCCGGGAAGCGAGTTGACGCCCTCTGGAACCGTGATCGTGCCGCGTGCATAGAGGGATTTCCCGTCATTCGACAGTGCCGCGGACGCCTCGACCCGCACGCATGCCTCACCCGGTGAGTGGAGCATGCATTGCACCGCCGAGACGGCCGGCCCGTAGTTGGCGCCGGCGCAGGTCGCGTAGTTCGAGTCGAACCAGGGACCGAAGAAGCTGCCCGTCTTGAGCTGGCCGTTGGTCAATCGCACGGCGTACTCGAGCAGGGTGTGATAGCGGACGTCGCACCTGGTGTAGTACGGGTCGGGTCCGCCCGTCCGCGCGCTGATCGGCTTCGGCGGCGTACCGCTGTTGACCGAGCCGCTGTTCGCGATCGAGGTGTGCTGGGTGCCGACGGCCACCCGGTCGATCTGGATCTTTGCGATGGCGCTGGCGCCGGGGCGTGCCTTGTCGACCTGGATCGAGCCGCTGGCGTTGCTCCGGCCGGCCGAGATCGATCCGTTGACGGTGATGTCGAGGCACGAGGAGAACGACGTGCCCTGCTGTACGACGCAGGCCACCTCGCTCCCCAGACCGGTGTTGCTCGGCGCGGCCGACGCCGCCTGACCGGTGAGTGCGACGATGCCGGCGACGCCTGCCGCGACAGCGCCGGCGGCAGCAAGCGCCATGAGTCGTCTCATGTGGGTTTCCCCCTCTGTAGGTGGCCGACGGCTGTTGCCGTCTTGCCGTTGACGCCTGAATGACGCATTTGGCCGGCGATCGGTTGCATCAGAATTCGATGTCACTGCCGGCACCTAGACTCAGGCCCCGTGACGGGCTCCCGACTACTGCTTCTCGACGGCCACTCGCTGGCCTACCGCGCCTTCTACGCCCTGCGGGACGTGGAGATGTCCACGACCACGGGCCAGCCGACCAACGGCGTCTTCGGCTTCACGTCGATGCTGGTCAACCTGCTGCGCGATGAGGATCCGACCCACATCGCCGTCGCCTTCGACGTGTCGAGGAAGACGTTCCGCAGCGAGGCCTATGCCGAGTACAAGGCCGGCCGCGGCGAGACCCCGCCGGATTTCGCCGGTCAGCTGTCCCTCATCCGTGAGGTGCTCGAGGCGCTGCGCATCCCCGCGCTGCAGGTCGAGGGCTACGAGGCCGACGACGTGATCGCCACGATCACCACGAAGGCCGTTGCCGACGACATGACCACGCTGATCTGTACCGGCGACCGCGACGCCCTCCAGTTGGTCAACGATCACGTCACGGTGCTGTATCCCCGCAAGGGCGTGAGCGACCTGACCAGGTTCACGCCGCAGGAGGTCCAGACGAAGTACGGGCTCTCGCCCGCGCAGTACCCCGACTTCGCGGCGCTTCGTGGCGACCCGAGCGACAACCTGCCAGGCATACCGGGCGTGGGGGAGAAGACCGCAGCCAAGTGGATCCGCGAGTACGGCTCCTTCGAGGCGCTCGTCGAGCAGGTCGACACCGTCAAGGGCAAGGTGGGCGACGCGTTGCGCGAGCACCTGGCCAGTGTCATGCGCAATCGTCAGCTCACCGAGCTGGTCCGCGACGTCCCGCTCGAGGTCGACCTCGCCGCGCTGCAGCGCCAGCAGTGGGACCGCGACCAGGTGCACACGTTGTTCGACAACCTGCAGTTCCGGGTGCTGCGCGAACGCCTGCTGGCGACGGTGAGCGCCAGCGAGCCGCAGGCCGAGGAAGGTTTCGAGGTGGCCGCCACCCGGCTCGCACCGGACGAGCTCGCCGACTGGCTCGACGAGCACGCCCGTGACGGCCGGCGTGCCGGCATCTCGTTCCGGGGCGCGTGGGGGCGCGGCACCGGCACGCTGACCGGCGTTGCCATCGTCAGCGCCGATGGCGCGGCCGCCTTCGTGCAGCCCGATCAGCTGACGTCCGCCGATGAGAAGGCGCTGGCCGCGTGGCTCGACGACGACACCGCGCCCAAGGCGGCGCACGACGTCAAGGGTCCGGTGCTGGCGCTGCGCGAGCACGGCTTCACGCTCGCCGGGGTGACGAGCGACACCCAGCTCGCCGCGTACCTGGCGCTGCCCGGGCAGCGATCCTTCGACCTCGCCGACCTCGCGCTTCGCTACCTGCACCGTGAGTTGCGGGCGAACGACACCGCCGAGCTCGAGTCGGGCCAGCTCACGCTGGACGGCGGCCTCGACGAATCGGATCAGGCTATAGCTGACATCGAGGCTGTGCGGGCCGCTGCCGTCAAGGATCTCGCGGACGCTCTCGACGCCGACCTCGAGCCACGTGGCGCGACCCGTCTGCTCGCCGAGATGGAGTTGCCGCTGACCTTCGTCCTTGCCGACATGGAGGCGGTCGGCATCGCAGCCGATACCGACAAGTTCCTCGAGTTGCAGTCGGAGTTGGGCGCCGCGGTCAAGAGCGTCGAGCAGGATGCCTACGGAGTCGTCGGGCGCCAGTTCAATCTCGGTTCGCCCAAGCAACTGCAAGAGATCCTGTTCGATCAGTTCAGCCTGCCCAAGACCAAGCGGATCAAGACCGGCTACACCACCGACGCCGATGCCTTGGCCCACCTGTATGAGCAGACCGGCCATCCGGTGCTCGAACACCTGTTGCGCCATCGCGAGGTGGCGCGGCTCAAGACGGTCGTCGACTCGCTGCTGCCGCTCATCGACGACGCCGGGCGCATCCACACCACGTTCAACCAGACGATCGCGGCGACCGGGCGGCTCTCGTCCACCGATCCCAACCTGCAGAACATCCCGGTGCGCACGGCCGAAGGTCGCCGCATCCGCGAGGCGTTCGTCGTCGGGCCCGGCTTCGAGTCGCTGATGACCGCCGACTACAGCCAGATCGAGATGCGCATCATGGCGTACCTGTCCAAGGACGAGGGCCTGCGCGACGCGTTCATATCGGGCGAGGACCTTCACACGTTCGTCGCGTCGCGCGCCTTCGATCTGCCGCCCGAGCAGATCGACCCGGAACTGCGCCGCCGGGTCAAGGCGATGTCCTACGGCCTGGCCTACGGTCTGTCGGCGTTCGGGCTGGCGCAGCAACTCAAGATCACACCGGAAGAGGCGCGTGGGCAGATGGATGCCTACTTCGCCCGGTTCGGTGGTGTTCGCGACTACCTGCGATCTGTCGTCGAATCGGCCCGGCAGAGCGGGTACACCGAGACGATCATGGGGCGCCGCCGCTACCTGCCCGATCTGACCAGCGACAACCGGCAGCGCCGCGAGATGGCCGAGCGGATGGCCCTGAACGCGCCGATCCAGGGCAGCGCGGCCGACATCATCAAGGTCGCGATGCTCGGGGTGCATCGGTCGCTGGCCTCGTCCGGGCTGAAGTCGCGCCTGCTGCTGCAGGTGCACGACGAACTCGTCCTCGAGATCGCGTCTGGCGAGCAGCAGGCCGTCGAAGACCTCGTGCGCCGCGAGATGGGCGCGGCCTACCAGCTCGACGTGCCGCTCGACGTCTCGATCGGGTCGGGGCCCAACTGGCACGAGGCGGCGCACTGATCGACCTACGCCTTGGCCGGGTCAGCGTCGTGATCGCGGGGCGCGTGGTCGGGGCGACTTGTGCTCGTCATGCCAGCGCTCGATCAGCACCGGCATCTCGACCCGCAGGAACTCGAAGAATCGCATCGTCTCGTCGAGGCGATCACCGGCGGGCGTCGCGGCGTCGACGGCCTCGATGCCACGCTGCAGGATGTCGATCCAGCGCGAGAAGAGTTGATCGCGCCGGACGAAGATCTCGTACCACATGTCGCTGAACAGGCGATACGTGTCGTGCCGATCGCCTGGTTCGCGCTCGCGCGCCACGATGCCGACCTGTACGAGATAGCGCACGGCGCCCGAGATCGCGGCCGGGCTGACCTGCAGTTGCTCGGCGAGCTCCGCCGCGGTGCACCCCCCGTCGTCGGTGCTCAGCAGCGTTGCGAACACCCGGGCCGGCATGCGCGGCATACCCGAATCAACCAGGGCTCCGCCGAACCGCTCGATGAACCGGGCGACCTCGGCGTCGTCGCGGGACGTTGACGCGGCACGTCTTGCCGGTCGGCGCTGCTGAGGCATGGCTGCGAGTTTAGCTGCTTCAGATTGTTCACGAAATTCTGAAGAGTGTAGATTCATGAGTCATGGCGGCAGCGATCGCGATCTCCGGCCTGGTCAAGACGTTCGGCACGACGCGAGCCCTCGACGGGCTCGACCTCAGCGTCGAATCCGGCGAGGTCCACGGCTTTCTCGGGCCGAACGGAGCCGGCAAGTCGACCACGCTTCGGGTGCTGCTCGGGCTGCTTCGTGCCGACGCCGGAACGGTGCGACTGCTTGACGGCGATCCCTGGCGCGACGCGTCCGCCCTGCACCGGCGCCTGGCCTACGTCCCGGGCGATGTCACGCTGTGGCCGAACCTCTCCGGGGGCGAGGTGATCGACCTGCTCGGCCGACTGCGCGGCGGGCTGAACGAGCGGCGGCGGGCCGAACTGCTCGACCGGTTCGATCTCGACCCGACCAAGAAGGGCCGAGCCTATTCGAAGGGCAACCGGCAGAAGGTCGCGCTGATCGCAGCACTCGCCTCGGACGTCGAGATGCTCCTGCTCGACGAGCCGACCTCAGGCCTCGATCCGTTGATGGAGGAAGTCTTTCGCGAGTGCATCGTCGACGAGCGCGCCAACGGGCGAACTGTGCTGCTGTCGAGCCACATCCTGTCCGAGGTCGAGGCACTGTGCGATCGCGTCAGCATCATCCGCAACGGACACACGGTCGAGACCGGCTCTCTCGCCGAACTTCGGCACCTGACGCGTACGTCGATCAGCGCCGACCTGGCGGCCCCGCCGAACGGGCTCGCCAGCCTCACCGGCGTCCACGACCTCCGCGTCGAGGGCAATCGGGTGCGCTTCGAGGTCGACACGGCCGAACTCGGCACCGTGCTGGGCAAGCTCACCCAGATCGGTGTGCGCACCCTGGCCAGCCAGCCGCCGACGCTCGAAGAACTGTTCCTGCGCCACTACGAGGACGAGGCCGGCACATGATCGGTCGCTCGATGAACGACCTCGTGGGTACCGGCGCGCTGGTCAGGCTCGGCCTGCGCCGGGACCGCATCATGATCCCGATCTGGGTGTACGCCCTTACCGCGACGGCAGTTTCGACGGCGTACAGCTACGACCGGTTGTACTACACGACCACGGCGCGGCTCGACTTTGCGCACGGAGTCCGCGACAACGCCTCGACCCTGGCCTTCTACGGGCATGTCTACAGCGAGGGCACGACGGGCGGCCTGGTGGCCTGGCGCCTGGCCGGCATCGGGGTTGTGCTGGCCGCGGTGATGAGCATCCTGCTCGTCGTGCGGCACACCCGCGCCGACGAGGAGGCGGGGCGTCTCGAATTGGTCAGCGCAGGCGTCGTCGGCCGGTATGCGCCGTTGACCGCAGGGGTGCTGATTGCGGTCCTCGCCGACACGATCCTTGCCGTCCTGGTGGCCGTCGGGCTGCTCGCCGTAGGCATGCCGGTCGCCGGGTCGATTGCGTTCGGACTGGCCTGGCTGTTCGGCGGAGCAGTGTTCGCCGCTGTGGCGGCGGTCGCGGTCCAGCTCTCCGACAGCGCGCGTACCACCAACGGCATCGCCATCGCCGCGTTGGGTGTGGCGTTTCTGCTGCGCGCGGTCGGCGACGCCGGGCACGCCGGCACGTCCTGGCTGTCGTGGCTTTCGCCGATCGGGTGGATGCAAGAGGTGCGCCCGTTCGCGGCCGAGCGATGGTGGGTGCTCGGTCTCGCGGTGGCTCTTGCTTCGGTGGTCCTGGCCGGCGCCTATGTCCTGGCCGGCCGGCGCGATCTCGGCGTGGGACTGCTGCCCTCCCGCGGCGGTCCGCCGGTGGGTGGCCCGGTGCTGCGCAGCCCGTTTGCGCTCGCGTGGCGGCTGCAGCGCGGGCTGCTGCTCGCGTGGACGTGCGCGCTTGCGGTGTACGGCGCGGCCATCGGCGGCCTCGCGGACGGCGTCACCGACCTGGTCAAGGACAGCAAGGGCACCCGCGATCTGCTCACCGAGATGGGCGGAAACAAGGGCATCGTCGATGCGTTCATCGCGACGTCGATGGGGATTCTGGGTCTGGGCGTGTCCGTTTTCGTCGTGCAGGCCGTGCTGCGCCTTCGCGCGGAAGAGAACGCACTGCGTGCCGAACCCGTGCTCGCCACTCGCGTCGGACGGATCGCTTGGGCGATGAGCCACCTTGTCATCGCGGCGGGCGGCGCCGTCGTGCTGCTGGCTGCAGGTGGCCTTGCCGCCGGGCTGACCCACGGGATCGGCGCACACGATCTCGGCGGTCAGCTACCGCGCGTGCTCGGCGCAGCGCTCGTCCAACTGCCCGCCGCCTGGGTGCTGGCCGGGATCACCCTGGCGCTGTTCGGACTCGCGCCACGGCTGGCGCTGGCGAGTTGGGGCGCGCTCGGCGTGTGCCTGCTGCTCGGCCAGCTCGGTCCGGTGCTCAAACTGGGGCAGTGGGCGATGGACGTCTCGCCGTTCACGCACGTTCCGAAGGTGCCCGGAAGCGCGTTGCCCGCGACGCCTCTGCTGGTCCTGACCGTCGTCGCGATCCTGCTCGTCGGTGCCGGCCTAGCCGGATTCCGGCAACGCGACGTCGGCTAGGTCCGCGCGCCGTGGTCCGCGCGCCGCGGGCAACGCCACCCCCGCAGGTGGGCAGTTGCGCGGCAGGTGGGCGCTTGCAAGTGCCCACCCAGCGCGCAAGTGCCCACCCGCCGCGAGGCGCACCGCTTGCCGAACGCGCACGCACTGCGTAACCGCGTCCCAGGTCGGTACGGGCACCGCGAGGAACTCTTTGATCATCTCTGCCGAGACGGTCATTGATCGCGGCTGCAGCAGAGATGATCAAGATGGGGGTCGGTGCGGCACCGACTGCTGGTAGGCCGTCTGCGGTAGGTCGCCGGTGCCTACACCAACTGCGGTAGGCCGCGCTGCCGCGCAACGTTGATGCCGTCGGGGCGCGGGTTGGCCTACCGTGCCGGAGTGGAGTCGATTGCGCCCGAGTCAGCGGTACGCCGTCCCTGGGTGGGGTATGACGTGCTGCTGGTTCTCGCCGCGGCCGGCGTGCAGGTGGTCGGCACGATCCTCGCCTCGCACCACCAGACCGGCGCCGACCCACTCGACGCGCTCGGGTACCTGCTGCTCGCGGCGGGCCCAGCCAGTCTGATATTTCGGCGGCGATGGCCTCTTGCGGTCTTTGCTGCGACGTTCGCTGCGACGTTCGGCTACCTGCTGCTGGGCTATCCCGGCGGCCCGATCTGGGTGTCGCTGATCGTCGCGTTCCTGACCCTGGTGATCGACGGAACTCGCGTGGTTGCGTACGTGTCGCTGGCGGCGGGCTACGCGATCTCGCTGTTCGCCGATCCCGTGGTTCGCGACAAGCCGGGTCCGGGAATCGCCCAGGCGCTGGGCGTCCTGGCCTGGTTGCTGGCACTGGCGGCCGGTGGTGAGGTCGTACGCTACCGGCGCGCGTTGCGGGCGGCGGCACGCCAGCAGGAGATTGAGACGCGGCACAGCGAACTGGAGGCCGCGCGCCGCCGGGCCAGCGACGAGCGTCTCGACATCGCCCGCGAACTGCACGACGTACTCGCACACAGCATCTCGATGATCAACGTCCAGGCCGGAGTTGCCTTGGAGTTGATGGACGAGCGACCCGAGCAGGCCCGCACCTCGCTCGCCACGATCAAGCAGGCGAGCAAGGATGCGCTGGTGGAGGTTCAGTCCGTGCTCGGCGCGCTTCGCCAGGCCGGCGAGACCGCGGCGACCACGCCCGCGCCGAGTGTGGTGGACTTCGATCGGTTGCTGTCCGGTGCACGATCGGCGGGCCTGCAGGTCGATGCTCGAGTCGAGGGTGAGACTCACCCGCTGCCGGTCGGCACGGATCTTGCCGCGTACCGGATCCTGCAGGAGTCGCTGACGAACGTCGTCCGGCACGCCGGCGCAACGACCGTCACGGTCCGCCTGGCCTACGGACCACGTGAGCTGACCGTGGAGGTCGTCGACAACGGGCAGGCGCCGGCCGGCAACGGCAGCCGGAACGGTGGCAGCGGCATAGCCGGAATGCGCGAACGTGCCACCGCTCTCGGCGGCGAACTCGAAGCGGGCCGGCGACTCGGTGACGGCTTCCGGGTGCTGGCCAGGTTGCCGCTCGCCGCGTCCGGGCCGGAGGACGACGACACGTGATCAAGGTGTTTCTCGCCGACGACCAGGCACTCGTGCGCGCTGGCTTCGCAGCGCTGATCGCCGCCCAGGACGGCATGCAGGTCGTGGGTGAGGCAAGCGACGGCGCCGAGGCGGTGCGCCTCGTCGGGGCTGAACAGCCCGACGTCGTGCTGATGGATATCCGGATGCCAGGCATGGACGGCCTGCAGGCAACCCAGGCGATCGTGGCCGACGAGGCGACGGCCGCGGTGCGCATCGTCATCCTCACCACGTTCGAACTCGACGAGTACGTGTTCGAGGCACTGCGCGCCGGAGCCACCGGGTTCCTGGTCAAACACACCGAGCCCGCCGAGCTGATCCGGGCGATACGGACCGTCGCCGCGGGCGAGGCCCTGCTGTCTCCCGGAGTTACCCGTCGGCTCATCGCCGAGTTCGCCGGCCGGGCGAAGGAGCCGCCCGCATCCTCGCGTCTTGACCTGCTCACCGGTCGCGAACGCGAGATCGTCGCCGTCGTCGCCGAGGGCCTCACCAACGACGAGATCGCCGAACGGCTGTTCCTGAGCCCGGCCACCGTCAAGACCCACGTCAACCGGGCGATGTCCAAACTCGGCGTGCGCGATCGCGCGCAGCTCGTCGTGCTCGCCTACGAGGCCGGCCTGGTACGTCCCGGCTGGGCCTGATCGGGTACACGCGTACCGCGGGCGTGGTAGCGGACGAGCCGACGTTCGACGGACGACGGCAGTGCCCCGGATCGTGACGATCGATGCATGACAAACGCACTGATCGATACGCACGCGGCGGCACGCGTAGTGCACGCCACCAAGACCTACGGCAGCGGCGACACCGCGGTGGTCGCGCTCGACGACGTCACGGTCGACTTTCCGGCCGGGCAGTTCACGGCGATCATGGGGCCTTCCGGCTCGGGTAAGTCGACGCTGCTGCACTGCCTGGCCGGGCTCGACACGCTGACCTCGGGCCAGGTCCTGCTCGGCGACACCGACCTGGGCTCGCTCACCGACCGGCAGTTGACGTTGCTGCGCCGCGATCAGGTCGGCTTCGTCTTCCAGTCGTTCAACCTGGTACCGACACTGACCGCCGCGGAGAACATCCGGCTGCCGTTGACGCTCGCCGGAAGCAGACCGGATCCGGACTGGCTCGAAGCCGTCATCGAGACGGTCGGGCTTGCCGACCGGCTGGCCCACCGCCCGGCCGAACTCTCCGGCGGCCAGCAGCAGCGGGTGGCCGTGGCGCGGGCGCTGGTGAGCAAGCCGGCGGTCGTGTTCGCCGACGAGCCGACCGGAAACCTCGACTCGCGCAGCGGCGCCGGTCTGCTGGAGTTCCTGCGCCGGGCCAGGCGCGATCTCGAGCAGACGATCGTCATGGTCACCCATGACCCGGTCGCCGCGAGCTACGCCGACAGCGCGCTGTTCCTCGCCGACGGCCGGATCGTCGACCTGCTCGACCGGCCGACCGCACAGACCGTGCTCGACCACATGAAGCGGCTGAAGGTCTAGCAGCATGTTCACCATCGCGCTGTCCGGCATCTGGGCGCACAAGCGGCGCCTGACCGGCAGCATGCTCGCCGTCGTGCTCGGCGTCGCGTTCCTGGCCGGGACGTTGCTGCTCGGCGACACGCTCAAAGCCAACTTCGACAAGCTGTTCACCCAGGCCAACGGCACCACCGACGTCATCGTGCGCGGAGCCACCGAGATCAAGTCCGGTACTGGCCCGGACAACCGTTCGGCGGTAGCCGCCTCACTGGCTCCGCAACTGCGCGGCATCCCCGGCGTCGCGGACGCCGAGTCCTACGTCGAGGGTTTCGGGCAATTGCTCGGTCACGACGGTAAGCGGATCGGCGGCAACGGCCCGCCGACGATGGCCGCGAACTGGGTCAGCGCGCCGGCGCTGAATCCGTACCGTCTGGTACAGGGCCGGGCGCCGGCCGCGGACGACGAGGTCGTGATCAACCGCGGTGCCGCGAAGACCGGCAAGCTCCACCTCGGCGACACCACGACGCTGTTGACGCCGAGGTCGGTCAAGGTGCACATCGTGGGCGTGTCGACGTTCGGGACTGCGGACGGGTTCGGGACGACCACGTTCACCGGCATGACCCTCAGCGCCGCCCAGCAGTACCTGACGCAGAACCCGGACCGGGTCAGCGAGGTCCTGATCAAGGCGGCGCCGGGCGTGGCCCCGAGTCAGCTCATTGCGACGCTGCGGCCGCACCTGCCGGCGGGCGTCCAGGCGATCACCGGGGCCCAACTCGCGAACGAGAACATCGCCGAGATCGACAGCGGCTTCCTGGGGTTCCTGCGCAATGGCCTCACCGGGTTCGCGATCGTCGCGTTGCTCGTCGCCGTCTTCAGCATCTACAACACGTTCTCGATCATCGCCGCCCAGCGCATCCGTACTTCGGCTCTGCTGCGCGCCGTCGGCGCGACCCGGCGTCAGGTCGTGACGGCCGGCATGATCGAGGCGGTCGCCGTGGGCGTGGTCGGCTCGGCGCTCGGTTGGGGTGTGGGCATCGGGATCGCCGCCGGGCTCAAGGGTGTCTTCGACGGATTCGGTTTCGCGCTGCCCGCCGGGGGACTGGTGTTCACCGCCTCCAGTGCGTTGATCGCGATACTCGCCGGCCTCGTGGCGACCGTCGTCGCCGGAGTCGCCCCGTCGGTGCGTTCGTCGCGCGTGCCACCCGTTGCCGCGTTGCGCGATCACGCGGTCGAGCACCGCGCGGTGTCCCGGCGTCGCGTCGTCATCGGGGGGACGCTCACCGCGGGCGGTGTCATTGCCCTTGTTGCTGCGGCACTTCGCTCCGGCCCGGTCGGTCTCGCCGGCATCGGCGCCGCCCTCGCGCTGGTCGGCATGGTCGTGTTCGGCCCGGTCGCAGTCGGGCCCGCGGCGGCGGCGCTCGGTTCGCCGATCGCCGCGATGCGCGGCATCACCGGGACGCTCGCGCGCGAGAACGCGATGCGCAATCCGCGCCGGACGGCGGCAACCGCGTCCGCGCTGCTGATCGGCGTCGCGGTGGTCGCGATGTTCACGGTGGTGGCGGCATCGCTCAAGGCGTCCGCCTCGCAGGGGGTACGCAAGACCCTGACCGCCGACCTCGTCGTCGACACCTCGGGATTCGGCGGCATGAGTTCGGGCACCGGCCGCCTTGACCCGGCGATCGCGACGCAGGTGGCACAGGTACCCGGCGTCGCCATGGCCACCGGCGTCGGCACCGGGGACGCATTGATCGACGGCGATGCGAAGACCGTGTCTGTCGCCGACCCGGCGGCGATCGGTGACGTGCTCGATCTCGACGTCACGAGCGGATCGCTGCAGGCGATGACGCCGACGTCGATCGCTGTGTCCAGCGACGTGGCCAAGCGGCAACACTGGCAGCTCGGATCGTCCACGCGGGTGACCTACCCGGACGGCGCGACGGGCACGGCTACTGTCGCGGCCATCTTCGGCCGTCCCGACATCACCGGCGACTACCTGTTCTCGGCGGCCGGCTGGCTACCGCACGTCGATCAGTCCGTCGACACGCAGATCATGCTCAAGCTGCGCCCTGGCGCCGATCTGGCTAGCACCAAGGCGGCGGTGCGGGCGGCGACGAACTCCGACGGCCAGCCTCGGGTGCAGGATCGCGATGAATACCGCGCCAGCGCGACGTCCGGTGTCAACACGATCCTCGGCCTGATCTACGTGATGCTCGTGCTCGCGATCGTGATTGCCCTGATGGGGATCAGCAACACGCTGTCGCTGTCGGTCCACGAGCGAACCCGTGAACTGGGCCTGCTGCGCGCGGTCGGCCAGACGCGGGCCCAGGCCCGGGCGATGGTGCGCTGGGAGTCGGTGCTCGTCGCGGTCTTCGGGACGATCGGCGGCGTCGGCCTCGGGACGCTGCTCGGCTGGTCGCTGGTCAAGGCGTCCTCGACCACGGCATTGTCAACGTTCTCCGCGCCACCGGTGCAACTCGTCGTGTTTCTCGTGGTCGGTGCCGTTGCCGGCACGCTGGCCGGAATCAGACCGGCGCGGCGGGCGGCTCGGCTCGGCATCCTGCGGGCGATCAGCGCGGAGTAGTGATGCCTTCCGAACTGGGCCGCGGCCTGCGAAGCTCCAGCAGGGGCGTGCGCCCAGTTCGGCAACTCGCGGAGGCACGGATGACAGACGATCAGGCCGGAACGGTCAAATCAGCGTGGACACCCAGCCGCCGTCAGGTGCTCGGAGCGGGCGCGGCGGCTGGCGCGCTGGTGGCGACGTCCGGTCTGGTCGCGACACCCGCCGGGGCCCGCCCGGTTTCGACGCGCCCGCTGGACCGGCGGTTTCCGCGCAATCCCGAGCACACGACGCTCGCGCACACGCTGCTGCGCGGGCAACCCGGCGCCGGAGGCTACCGGCCGATCGTCGTCGGCCCGGGCGAGCCGCACCTGCTGCGTGACGATCTGGTCACGACCGCGTCTGCCCGACCCGGCCGGCGGCGGGCATTGCTCGCGCTCGGGCAGCTCACCGACATGCACATCATGGATGCCCAGTCGCCGGCCCGGGTCGAGTTTCTCGACCGGTTCAACGACCCGGACAGCCCGCTGGCCGGTGTGTTGCCGTTCGATGCGTCCTACCGCGCGCACGAGATGCTGACCGCTCACGTCGCCGAGGCGATGGTGCAGGCGATGAACGCGGTACGCCAGGGCCCGGTGACGGGCCAGCCGGTCGCGTTCACGATCGCTACCGGCGACAACGTCGACAACACGCAGTACAACGAGTTGCGCTGGCAGATCGACCTGCTCGACGGGCGCTCGGTGCGTCCGGATTCGGGGGATCTCACGAAGTACGAAGGCGTTGCTGATCTTGTCGACTACGACGTGCGGTACTGGCATCCGGACGGCACGCCCGCCGGGCAGGCCAGCGACCTTCCGCGCGCCCGATTCGGCTTCCCGACCTTGCCCGGGCTGCTCGACGCCGCGCGTCGGCCGTTCCGGGCGACCGGGCTGCGCACGCCGTGGCTGACCGCGTTCGGCAACCACGACGGTCTGGTGCAGGGCAACATCCCGTCGTCGGCGATCATCGCGGCGGTCGCCACGGGCAACGTGAAGATCAGCAACCTGCCACCGGGCACCGACATCGTGAAGCTCGCCATTGGGCTGCTCAGCGGCGATCCAGCGGCCTTACAGACCCTGTTCAGCGGGCCTGCGCGGCTGATCACCGCCGACGCTGCCCGCCGGCCGCTGTCTCGCGCCGAGACGATCGCCGAGCACTTCCGCACGAGCGGGCGGCCGCACGGCCACGGTTACAGCGCGTGGAACCTGCGCACGGGCAACGCCTACTACGCATTCGATCACGGCCCGGTGCGCTGCGTCGTCCTCGACACCGTCAACCCGTTCGGTGGCGCCGACGGCTCGATCGACACCGACCAGCTCGCGTGGCTGACCGCCGAGCTCACTGCCGGCAGCCGGCGCTATCTCGACACCGGCGGCAACGTCGTTTCCGGCGGCAGGCACGACAAGCTGTTCGTGCTCTTCAGCCACCACACGATCGAGACCATGTCGAACGCCGCCGGAGTGGGACGCGTGCTCGGTCCCGCCGTCCGGGACCTTCTGCTTCGGTTCCCCAACGTCGTCGCCTGGGTCAACGGGCACACCCACCGCAACACGGTGGTGCCGTTCGGGCGGGCGCCGGGCGCCGCGATTCCCGGTGGCTTCTGGGAACTCAACACCGCGGCGCACATCGACTGGCCGCAGCAGTCGCGCGTCGTCGAACTCGTCGACAACGGCAACGGCACGCTGTCGGTGTTCGGCACCCTGCTCGACCACGCCGCGCCCCGCCACTACGGCTCCACCCCTCGAGATCCGCTCGCTCTTGCCTCGGTGTCGCGCGAGCTCGGCGCGAACGACTGGCAGAACGCCGCGCCCACCGCCACCGAGGACGGACGCCGCGGCGCGGTCGAAGATCGCAATGTCGAGTTGCTGGTGCCTGCCCCGTTCGCGCTCGCGCGCTAGCACTGCGGGCCGTAGATCGTGACCGGTCACGGATGTGCCGCTCCCAGGCCTCCCGTCGGTCTTGATCATCTCTGCTGGTTCCGCCATTGCTCGCGGTGTCGCCAGAGATGATCAATGGTGTGCCGGGCCAACAGGCCCTAGTACGGATCAGGTGTCGTGTGGTGGCCGAACAATCGGCCGACGCGAAGCGCGATCTTGATCGCGACATTGCGCAGCCACCACGGTATTTCGCCGAGGATGCGCAAACGATCGACCCGGTTTGGACGCCGCACCTCGAAGCGGGCCAGCGACCCCGTCCGTCCGAGATAGCGAAGTGACCGGCCCGGCAGGACATGCCGGAGCAGGCCAAGGGTTACGCCGATCGACGAAAAGGCATCGTGCACGAGCACCAGGCCGCCGGCGACGACGTGCTCCGCCCAGCGCAGGTCGTCGCTCACCGTCCAGTAGTCGTGTTTGCCGTCGATGTAGAGCAGGTTGATCGTTTCGCACCAACCGGGCCGAGTTGTCGTGCTGGCCGCGGCAACGAGCCGTACCGCGTGGCTCAGCCCGGCCGCTTTGACATTGGCCTCGAACTTCTGCCTGGTTGCCGGGCCACCGAACATGCGTCCGTCGATGAACGGGTCGATGGCAACGACGTTCGCGTCGGCGGCGCTTGCAGCCGCGGCCAGAACGACCGTCGATCTGCCCTGGTGACTTCCGATCTCGACGATCAGGCCGCCCCGGGGCACAGCTCGCGCCGCGCGCCACATCTGCTCACCCTGTGCTCGGGTAAGCCATCCGGATATGCCGCTGGCGCGGGCCCATACCTGGGCGAAATCCGCTTGGTTGGCCGTTTCGCCAGGCACGATATGTGGATTCCTTCCGTCGAAGCGCCGCGAGCCTACCGGTCGAGATCACGATTGCCTGACCGATAACCGGGTGAATAACTACTCTGCGCGCTCAGTGTGGGGCAGGATGCACCCATGACTAGGACCAGCCGCCGTCGTCTCGTCCTGATCGCCGCCGTCGCCAGCGCGACGGTGCTGTCTGCCTGTTCGGCGCATAGTTCGACGCCGCGCTCCAAGCGCGATCGCAGTGTGCAGGCAACATCTGTCAATGTCTCTTTCAAGAATTGCGCCCAGGAATGCACGGGCGAAATAGACGGTGCCAAGTATTCGATCAAGCTTCCGTCCCGGTGGAATGGCACGCTGCTGCTCTATTCGCATGGCTATCGGTTCGCCGTTCCGGCACCACCAGATTTCGACGCCCCGAGTACTGATGCGCAGGTTTCCTCCACCGATCCGGATGGCACCGGCAGCGACCCGCTCAGCCAGCAGTTGTTGCAGGCCGGCTACGCGCTGGCCGGTTCGTCGTACAAGACCAACGGCTGGGCGGTTGCGGACGGCGTCCAGGCCGGAGTCAATCTGCACAACAAATTCGTCAAGCTCGTAGGCACGCCGAAACGCACCTACGTCTGGGGCGATTCCCTCGGCGGGTTGATCACCGAGGTGCTGGCCGAGCAGAACCCGCAATGGGTCGACGGCGCGGCGCCGATGTGCGGTGTCGTGGCCGGTCCCAACCTCAACCTCGACCTCGCACTGGACGCGGCGTACGCGGTCAAGGCGCTGATCGACCCGTCGCTGAAGCTGACCGGATACGCGAGTTCCGACGAAGCCACCGCGAACTGGGAGCATGCCGAGAAAGCAATAGAGAAGGCGGCAGCCGATGTCTCCGGCGGCGGCACCGCGAAGATCCTTTTCATCGCGGCGATCACCGACGCGCCGACCCAGACCGCGACCTATGACGGCCACGACCCCGAGTCGCAGGTCAAGGCGCGCGTCGAGTCTCTGCTGACCGCCCTCGACTACGGCACAGTCGGCCGGTACGACATCGAGCAGCGGGTCAGCGGTGACCCGTCCGACAACACCAAGACCGATTACGCCGCCCGGGTCGACGACGCGGAGGCGAGCGTGATCACGACCGCGGGCGGCAATGTGAACGCCCTGGTGAACCAGCTCAACACGGTGCCGCGGGTCAGCGCGGATCAGGCGGCCCGCGCGGCGTTCGACAAGCTCGGCGACACCACAGGCAATCTCACCGCACCTACGATCACGATGCACACCGAGGCGGACCCGCTCGTGATCGTGCAGAACGAGCACGTGTTCGCCGACCGAGTGCAAACGCACAACGACAACGGCAATCTTGTCCAGCTCTACATTGCCCCGCCGACCACCTACAGCGAGTCGACCGGTGCGCCCTACGGCGCCGGGCATTGCAACTTCACCGACAAGCAGCGCACCGGCCTGCTGACCACGTTGGACAACTGGGTCCGTCGGAGCGTCTACCCCGTGCCGTCAGGCCTGGGCAACGAGCTCGGTCCGAGCGGGCTCGACGCCGGTTACGTTGCGCCGGCCTGGCCGGAAGCGTCGGCCAGCTGAGGCGGCCGGGACGTGAGCCAACCCGTCCCGACGAGCACCGAGGCGGCCGCGGTGACCGCCGTGATCAGCGTGACCGTGCCGATGACCCTTCCCACCGTCGCACCCTCGCCGGCAGCGAGTACGAAGACGGTGTCGGCAACCGCGGCCGTCCAGAGCAGCGCGGTCTGGCGCACCCGACGCAGGGCAAGTCCGGCCACCATGCCGAGCTGAAGCAGGGCCAGGCTGGCACCGAGTGCTGCGAACAACCAGCACGACGGAACGAGTTCCGGGTAGCGGCCGCCGCCGACGACCCGGCTGACCAGCGTCGGAAACATGGCCGTGCCGGCTACGACGACGGCGCCGGTCGCGGCCACGATCGTGATCGCCCGGCGCAGCATCGCCTTGTGCCGCTCGGCATCGGTCAGCCTGGGGAACACCAGCGTGGCCACTGACTGGGGCAGCCAGATCGCGGCGCGGGTGACGATCGAGCCCGTTGCGTACACGGCGGCGAGGTGGCTCGGCAGCACGTGACGGGCGAGCAACACGTCAAGGGTCGACAGGAACCAGAACGTGCCGTGTGCATGCAGGGCGTGGGCAACCTCGCGCAACGGCCCAGCCGCCGGCCCCGGCTCGATTGCCTTGTGCAGACGGGCGACGACGACGCACGCGCACACCGTGACGCCGATCAGCGTGCCGAGCATTGCACCGGTTGCGTTACGCATGATCAGAAGTCCGGCCAGGCCGCAGCCCGATCGTCCGAGCGCCGCTACAGCAAGCACGATGCTGAGGTCGGTGAAGCGGCGCTCGCCCTGTAGGACGCCCTGGCACATGCCGAGCGCGGTCACGCCCGGCAGACATGCGGCCACCAGCAGCAGGTTCCCCTCGCCGGACATGTGCAGGAATGTCGTCAGCGCGGGCGTGAGCACGGCGAGCACCCCGCTGGCCACGATCGAGACGATCAATGTCGCCTGTTTCATCCCGGCTGTCTCGAACGTGGCGATGCGGCGCGCGGTGACCGTCTGCACGGCGAACGACGGGACGGTGCCGATGAGCAGCACGTTGAGCAGCACGACCAGCTCGCCGTAGCTCGACGCCGCGAGCAGATGCACCGCGACCAGGACGACCAGATAGCTCAAGATATTCGCGGCGAATCCGGCGGCCGTGACCGCGGCCGCCGGTCCGGCCGGCCCGACTGGGCGGCCGGCGTTCTGGGCACTGGTACCCGCCGAACCGGTCACGGCCGCCCTTCCTGCGATCATGCTCGGACTACTGTGCTGACGCGGTACTGGTCGGACACAAAGCTAACCCGCCCTCAGCGAGGGAGCACGCCACGAGAACGCGATCCGCGCAGATTTCGCCAAGACTTCGCGGCGCCCTGCCGGGTCTCTGGTCGGCAGTGCTGGCGATTCTCCTGTTGTGGCCACAGCGTCTGGCGGGCTACGGCCTGGGCCACGACATGGTGTTCACGCCACGTCAGCCGCTGTCGTGGGGCTCAGTGGGCTTGGGATCTTCTTCGCCGCGTGCGGTTCCCGTCGATGCCGTGGTGGCGCTGCTGAGCAAGGTCCTCGACGGTGCGATCGTCGGTCGTGTCGCGTTGGTGATTCCGCTGCTTGCGGCAGGAATCGGCGCTGCCGAACTGGTCGGGCGCGAACGCCTGCTGGGCGCGCTCGCCGCAAGCGGCTTCGCGATCTGGAATCCGTTCGTGATCGAACGACTGGCCGTCGGCCAATGGGCATTGCTGTGGGCCTACGGCGCCCTGCCCTGGATCGTTCGCTACGCGACCCGCTTTCGATCTGGAAATAGCGGCGGGTGGGCGATTCTGCTGTGGGTGGCCGCCGCATCGATCACGCCGACCGGCGGCGGTATCGCGGTCGTCGTCGGTGCGGTCCTGGCTGCGCCGACGAACCGTGACGGCTGGCGCCGCTTCATGGTTGCCGGTGCCGGCATGCTTGCGCTGCAACTGCCCTGGGTGCTGCCCTCGATCGTCGACTCCGCGCAGGCCACGAGTGATCCGGGTGGGGTGGCCGCGTTCGCGGCGAGGTCCGAACACGCCGGGGGAGTGGTCATGTCGCTGTTCGGAACCGGCGGGATCTGGGATGCGGAGGTCGTGCCCGCCAGCCGCAACGGGCCGCTCGCCTTCGCCGGCCTCGCGTTGATCATCGTCGTGGCGGTGCTCGGCTGGCCGCGGCTGGTCCAGACCCTCGGCACCACCACGGCTGCGCGACTCGCCTGGTGCGCTGCCGGGGGATTCGTGCTGGCCGCCGCGGCATCCGTTCCGGGACTGTCCGCGGTGATGCGATGGATCGTGCGCACTGTGCCAGGCGCCGGCCTGCTGCGCGACGCGCAGAAGTGGATCATGCCCTACACGTTGCTGGTCGTGCTGCTCGTGGGAGCGGCGATCGCCCGCCTGGCCGTGCTTGCCGCGTGGCGGATCGCGGTAGCCGCGGTCGCGCTGGCCGGTCCGCTCGTGTTGCTGCCAGATGCAACGCGCACACTTCGCCCTACCATGCAGCCGGTCCACTATCCGGCCGACTGGTCGTGGGCGCGCAAAGCTGTCGGCCATGGCGGCGATGTTGCGGTGGTTCCGTTCCAGTCCTATCGACGCTTTGCCTGGGCGCCCGGCCGAACAGTCCTTGATCCGGCGCCCCGGCTGCTGCCGGGAGACGTCGTCGTGTCCGATCAACTCGCCGTATCGGGGCGCGTGCTGCAGGGCGAGGACGATCGCGCGCGGCGAGTCGGCGCGGCACTGAACTCTGGGCCGGCCTTGGCACGAAATCTGGCAGCGACCGGGATCGGCTGGGTACTGGTCGAACACGGCACGCCTGGCGCAGTGCCGTCTTTAGCGGGTTTGACGCTGATTCGTGCGGGCACCGACCTGACGCTTTACCGGGTTCCTGATCCGGCTCGCCGAGCGGGGCCCTCCGGTGCGCAGATCGCGGTTGTCGTCGGCGGCGATGCCGTTGCCCTGACCCTGGTAACTGCGGCTTGCGCGTCGTTACTGCTCGGCCGTCGGCGAAGCAGGGTAGGCTTTCTAACAGGAACATAATCAGAGGGGTCACCCGTGGGCAAGATCATCTCGATCGTCGTGTCAGCGCTCATCGGCGCTGGTCTTGCCGTCGGCGCGTCCTTCGGTGTGCTCACCTCGGCAACGAAGGCGCCCAGTCACAATCCCGCCAACAGCCAGATCGTCAATTACGGCAACCGCTGATCCAATTCGATCTGCTGCTCAAGCAAGTCCTGCAACTTCGCGCCAGACGAAGCCCACTCGAATTCCCCGGCTCGTTGCCGCGCGGCACTCGCCATTCTCAGGCGTAATTCGTGGTCGCTGAGCAACTGTTTCGTCACGACGACCAATTCGTCAAAGTCATCGACGAGCGCGCCGGTTTGTCCGTCCAGTATTGATTCTCGAACGCCGCCGCCTGTCGTGTAGGCGATCGCGGGCACCCCGTGCGCCGCGGCCTCCATGATCGCGATGCCCCAACCCTCCTTGACCGACGGAGCGAGCAGGAGCCACGCAGCGTCGAGCACGCGATCCCTGGCTGGCTCGTCGAGGTATCCGCGAAACGTGACGATGTCGTCCACACCAATGCTCAATGCGTGGCGTTCGAGGTTTTCGCGCCACCAGCCGTCGCCGACGATGTCGAGCCGCAGGCCGGGTACTTCGGTTCGCAGGAGCGCCATTGCATCGAGGGCATGCTCGACCTGCTTGTGTGGCACCAGCCGACCGAGGACGCAGACCGTCGGCGCGGCGGCTCGAGGCCCACGTGCGGACGGGTGCGGAACGTCGATGCCGTTCTGGATGACCTGAATTCGCGCGGACGACACGCCGATTCGGGTGAGGTCGGCGGCGCTGGCGTTCGAGACGGTGACGTACTTTCTGCGCCGGTACATCATCGGCGCGAGCCGTGATTCGAGCCACCAGCCGAATCGGCCTCGCGGGCCCGGGTAGATCAGCTGCCATTGCTCGCGGTGCACGTGGTGCACGAGTACGACAATTGATCCACGGCGGACCAGCGGGCTGAAGAACGGCAACCCGTTCTGAACGTCGATCACGATGTCCGCGCGACGGCCGGTGCGCGACAGCAGGTACATGAGGGCTCGCGGATAGACGGTGAGGCGACCGCCGCGACGCCGGAAGGTGACGCCGTCGCGAACCTCGTCGCGTGGCGCATTGGGATGTTTCGCGCAGACAATCGTCACATCGTGGCCGTGTGCGGCCAGCCAGGCGGCCATGTGCTCGACGTAGACCTCGGAACCGCCACCGTCGGGATGGCGAGTGTCGCGCCATACCAGAAATACCGAACGAAAGCAGTCGGCGCCGTGCGTCGGTCTTGACCGCAATCGTCCATGCATCATCAGGCCGCATACCCCCCCAGGAGATCGCGGGAGCATAACGCGTCCGATAACGCGAGCGATACAAAAGCGAGAATCGCGAGCTGCCCCGGTACGGTTCACGGGATGCTCAGCGCTGATCAGGACGTCGCGACCGGTGCATTCGCGCTTGATTCGCGGCGAATGCTGTCAGTCGCGAGATTGCGCCTGTCGGCCGTGTGCCTGGCAATTGCGCTGCTCGTCTTCGCGCAGAGCTCCGGCGCCGCTGCCGCCGACACGAAACTCGATCTCGTCGTCGATCCCGTCAACTTTCTGCGCCGGTCCCTGACGCTCTGGGATCCGCTCGGCGCGGCCGGTCAGATGCAGGATCAGGCGTACGGCTACCTCTTCCCGATGGGCCCGTTCTTCGTCGTGGCCAAGTGGGCTGGGCTGCAACCGTGGATTGCTCAGCGGCTGTGGGAATCGGCGATTCTGATTGCCGCATTCCTCGGGGTGGTACGCCTTTCCAGATTGCTCGGTATGGACCGGTTCTGGCCTCGGGTGGCGTCTGGCCTGGTCTATGCCTTGGCACCGCGCATGCTCATGGAGTTGGGGGTCATCTCCTCGGAGCTGTTGCCGGCCGCCGTGCTGCCGTGGGTGCTTATTCCCCTGGTCCGCGCAGCGCGCGGCGGATCGATCCGCCGCGGCGCGGCCATGTCCGGAGTCGCCTTGCTCTTCGCGGGCGGCATCAATGCATCGGCGACCCTCGCCATCTTGCCGGTGCCCGTGCTTTGGCTACTGACCCGCGCACCCGGTGCTCGGCGGCGCGCCCTGATGGCCTGGTTCGTGTTGTCCGCCGGGCTCGCCTGCTTCTGGTGGGCGATTCCCCTGCTGCTGCTGGGCAAATACAGTCCGCCGTTTCTCGACTGGATCGAGTCGAGCGCGGTGACGACGTCGTCGACCAGCCTCGTCGGCACGTTGCGCGGCGTCGATCACTGGCAGGCCTACCTCGGGCCGAACGTCTGGCCGGGTGGCTGGATTCTTGCTTCTGCGCCGGCGGCGATTGTTGCGACGACCCTGATTGCAGCCATCGGCCTGGTCGGTCTGGTCAGACGCTCGACGCCGCATCGAGCTTTTCTTTGTGCATCGCTTGTTCTCGGCCTGATCCTGGTGACCGCGGGGCACGTCGCCGGTGTCGGGCCACCGTTCGCCGGCTCTGTCAGGCAGTTGCTCGACGGGCCGCTTGCTGCATTCCGCAACATCCACAAGTTCGACCCGCTGTTGCGACTGCCACTGTCGATCGGCGTTGGCTTCGCTCTGGCCGCGTTGCCGCAGCGCGTGCCCAAGTCGCTGCCGGTTCGTATCCGCGGGGTGAGCGTTCGGGTAGCTGCATTTCCGATTACCGTGCTTGCCATTCTCGGCATCGGGGCGGTCGCGATCACGCCTGCGCTGGCGGGCCGCATCGTGCCGCAGACGCGAAGTGTCAACGATCCCTCGTGGTGGCGTCAGGCGGCAACGTGGCTGGGCCGGCACGACGGGGAGGGCAGAGCGCTCGTCGTCCCCGGGGCCGCGCAGCCTGTCTACCTATGGGGCAGTCCGCGCGATGACGCACTTCAGCCCGTCGCCGACGGGCCGTGGACTGTGCGGGACGGTGCGCCGATGGCGCAGCCCGGCTACGTCAGGCTTCTCGACGAGATCGAGACTCGGCTGGCGCAAGGCCGGGCCGACACGACCATGGCTGCCGTGCTTGCCCGCGCGGGCATCGGCTACGTGGTCGTGCGCAATGATCTTGACTCGCGGGCGTCCGGAGCGACACCGCTGCCGTTTGTCCGGGCGACCCTCGCCAATTCGCCCGGGTTACGAAAGGTCGCAACCTTCGGCCCCGACGTCGTGCCACCCGCTGATCCCGATCGATTGATCGATCTCGGTCTGACGACACCCGCTGGAGCGGTGCTCGTGTACGCGGTGAGCGGCGCCGGCGGCCGGGCCGAGGTCGTGCCGTCCGCGCAGACGGTTCGGGCCCTCGGATCAGCCGACGAGTTGCCCGCACTTGTCGATCGCGGATTGGCCAAGCCGGACACACCGGTGATCTTTGGAGCTGCGGATGAACCGGCCGGACATGGACCACTGACCGTCGTGACCGACGGCATACGCAGAAGGGAAGCAGCATTCAGCGCGGTCAATCAGAAATCGGCGACGATGACGGCAGGCGAGCCGTTCCGGGCTACCAGGAAGGTCCACGACTACCTGCCGAGCAACCCAGGCCGGCTCTCGACGATCCGCTATATCGGCATCAGCGGGGTGAGCGCGTCGTCATCGGGCTCGAACACCGGCGCTCGGGTCAATCGAAGCCCGGCGACGTCGCCGTGGGCAGCGCTCGACAATGACCCGGTCAGCGCATGGCGCAGCGGTGGGCTGCACGCCGAGGGCCAGTGGTGGCAGGTGGATTTCGGACGGCAGATTCCAGCTAGCACAGTGGCCGTTTCGTTTGCGACGTCGTTGCCGAGCTACCCGACCCGGCTGCGAATCACGACGTCCGCGGGATCGAGGGACGTCGACGTGGCGCCAGACCCTCTGGCGCAGACTCTCGAACTGCCGGTCGGCCGGACGCAATTCCTCCGCCTGACCGCTCTGTCGGTGCAGGCCGGGCCACGGTTCGGATCGTTCGGCCTGGCGGATGTGAGCATTCCGGGGATCCTGCCGTCACGGACGCTCGAGCTCGGCGCTGTGGGAAGCCCGGACGTCCTCGCCTTCGATGTCGCGGCCGGAGTCCGCGCGGGTTGCCTGACCGTCGACGACCGGGCCGCCTGCGATCCTTCATTCGCCGCAGCGGGGGAGGAGGACGGGGCGCTCGATCGCGGCTTCACACTCAACGACTCGGCCACTTATGGGCTCGCGGCGGACATCACGCTTTCGCCAGGATCCGAACTCGACACACTGCTGGACGCAGGACAGCCGATCGCCGCACTGGCGTCCTCGGTCGACTCTGCCGATCCGAGGGAACGGCCAGGTGCTGCCGTCGACGGCCGCGCCGCCACCAGTTGGGTTGCCGCGGCGGGAGACGTGACGCCGACCCTCACGCTCAAGCTGCGCAGGGCGCGCCTCCTGCGGGGCCTGACATTGGCCACCGACGACGCGACGCCCGCGTCGCGGCCAACCCGTGTCCAGATCCGGGCCGGCACTGGGTTATGGACGGGCGTGATTCCAGCCGACGGCCACATCTCGTTCCCGGTCGCCGTTCGGGCGCGCGAGGTGAACATCTCGGTGCTCGAGACGAGCTTGCGCCAGACGACCTCCTCGCTCACCGGCACGAGTCGCCTGTTGCCGGTGGGGATCAGCGAGGTGCGACTTGATGCGATCGGTCTACGAGCAGCGCCGACCCCGCAGGTGTTGACGGTGCCGTGTTCGGCCGGGCTGGGTGTCTGGGTCGACACGACCTATGTGCGGTTGGGACTCACGGCAAGTCGCGACGCAGTGCTCGCCGGCCGTCCGGTGCTTGCCGTGCCGTGCGGCCGAGATCAGGTGAGCCTGGGTGCGGGCGTCCATCGGCTGCAGCTCATCAAGGCACCCCTCGCCGGGCCGGCTTCGCTCACGCTTACGCGCATCGGCGCGACGCTGCCGCACAGCACGGGCTCAACCGGCAACGGTCTGAACGTGCTCACCTGGGGGGCCACCGATCGCAAGGTGTCGGTGACCAGCGCCGATGCCTCCGTTCTGGTAGTGCACGAGAACATGAACGCCGGCTGGCAAGCGACGTTCGAGGGCCGGCGTCTTCGACCGATCATGGTCGACGGGTGGCAGCAGGGCTGGCAGCTTCCCGCTGGGACGAGCGGAACGGTGCACCTGACCTTCACGCCGCAACGCGGTTTCGGTATCGGGCTGATCATCGGCTTGCTAGCGGTCCTTGGCCTGATCGGACTCGCGTTCAAGGGTGGCCACAGCGTGCGACCGGCGTGTACGGACCGCCGATTCGGCCCAGTCGTGAAAGCCGTCGTGGTCGTCGTCGCCACCACGGCGCTCGCGGGTTTCGCCGGACTGCTCGTCGGTGCCCTGTGTATCGGCGTGCTGCTTCGAGCACCCCGCTTGCCGGCATGGTCGGTGGCCGTGCCGCTGTGCATCGCCGGGCTGCTCGAGGCGTGGCATCCGGCGGGAAGCGCGAGTCCACTGGCCAGTAGTTCGGCTGCTCAGTTGCTCTGCGCCGCTTCAGTGGCCATCTTGCTGGCCGCGCGCATACGTCCGCGCCAAGGACGCGAGAACTTGCGCAGCAGCGGTCTCTCCATTCCGAACCAGGACGCAGCGGCGACCATCACAGCGGACCCCGCGGTCAGCAGATAGAGCACGGCAAAAGATCCCTGGAATATCTTCAAGTGCAACGCCCGGGCGATTGCGATCATCAATGGGAGATGCCACAGGTATATCCCGTACGAGAGTTGGCCGAGCAGTCGCATCGGCCTGGTCGCGAGTGCGCTACCGATCCGCCCACCGGTGCCAAGGGTCAACGGCAGTAGTAAGAAGAACGCAGATCCGGCGTACAGATAGTGCTTAGCTGACCACTCCCAGGCCGTTTCCGGTTGTAGTCCGAGCGGTCCACCCACCGGAAGCGTCGCAATCCAGAAGAGCAACCCGGCGACGATCCAGCAGGTCAGCGGCTCGCTTGCCCACGCGCGGATATTCGCGAGCATCAGCCGGGTGGCAGGTGCGAGGGACAACACCGCGAGCAGCATGCCCGCTGCGAACCAATCGAGGTATGCCGGTAGCCACAGCAGCCCTTCAAGTCCGATCGCGGTGACGTGTCTGGCGACGAGTTGCCAGACCAGCGCGGCCATCGACATGCCGCCGAGCAGCCAGAACTGGCTGGCCAACGGCGTGATACCCGCTCGGGCCAGCAGTCGCGGAAGATACGCAACTGCCGGCAAGATCGCGTAAAAGCTGACCTCCACGGCCAGCGTCCACATCTGGGTGAGCGAGGGATCGACATTGTGATGGTCGTAGGTGTGGACCATCAGGAGATAGCTGAGCCAGTCGCCGACCGACGCGGGCCGGGCGCTGAGGAATCCGAGCGTCACGACGATCGCGAGCCAGTATGCGGGCAATATGCGAAGGGCGCGACGCCACCAGAAATCCACGATGTGGGGCGCAGAAGCCAGCCCGAGTGCGTTACGCGCAAACGGGCGATACAGCAGGAAGCCCGAGAGCAGGAAGAAGACCGTAACGCCGAAGTCCATACGGGCCAGGAACGGCGCAAGCGGACGGTGGTCGATCGATCGGCCTGTCTCGAATCCGGCGTGGGTCGCGATAACTCCGAACGCCGCCAGCGCCCGCATTCCGTCGAGCGCGCCGTAGTGGTGACGCTCGCCGCCGCCGTCGCGTCCGTTGGGGTTCGTCATTGGGGTACACGGGAGTAGGCAAAACCGAGTTCGGCCTTGACCAGACAGATATTCGTGGCCGCGCTCTGGCTGCGAACGATTATCGCCCTGCGGAGCAGCGCTCGAGCGAAAGCGAAGCGCGATTGCACCGACCTGGGTCGCGGTGGCCGTTCGCTTGCCGGCTATCGGGCTGATAACCCTGTTGGCGGCATCGACCACGGTGAATTCGAGTGTTGACAGGCGCTGCTGGAAGAAACTGAGTCGCAGGTAGTACTGTCCCCCACTCGGGTATTTGTCGAGTGTGAGACGCCAGGTTCCGACTCCCTGCACCAACTGGATGCATTCCGGGCCCAGCTTGGCCGCTCGCACGGGCGATGACGAAGAAGCCGGCGCGCCGGAAATGGCCGTCAAGGCCGACAACCATGGGCCGCGGCCCTCTGACTACATCGGTGGCCGGGCGCGCTCCGGCCAAGTGGAGCAAGTCGGAGACGTTGTGGGCGGGCACGATGCCAGGAATTACCGCTGGGTTCACTGCCGTGTCATAAAGCGCTGCGGCGCCTCCGGCCTTCTTGAGATCGAACAGCAGGCTATGCAGGTACGAACGGGCCGGACTCTGCGACCACCGCATCGTGTATGTGATGCCCGATGTGATCGAGCCGAGCGCGACGACGGCGACAGCGATCGCGGCTACGACCCGCGCCGCACGGTGCGGCACGTCCTCGCGACGGTCGGTCTCTTCATGCCGTGCCGGTGACTCTCGGCTGCGACGAGTACGGCTGGATATACGCTCACGAATCTGGCTCGGGTCGACTCGCCAGAGCGAGATCGTCACGGCAAGTGCCGCCGGCAGCGCGGTGAAGTACGCGTGCTCGAATGTCTTTGCAATCAGGAGTCCGAGTACCTGATACCGGCCGCTGCCGACGATGAGAATGCCGACGCCAGACGTGAGAAGCGGCATGCTCCATGCGAGGAGTGCATTCAGCCCGGTGCGCCGTATGCCGATGGCGACGATGACAGCAAGGGCGATGACGCACGCGATGCGAAGTGGCATCACTGGATCAGCCAGCGCCAGGTAGTTGTCGCCTTTACCGACCCAGATCCACGGGCCGCCGACCAGGGCCGGCGCGATGGACGCCGTCCATTCGACCGTCACCAACTTGATCGCGTCCCAAACCCTCAAACCTTGGGCTGCATCGCCGTAATCGCCGAAGACGAATACGTAGTAAAGGAAGGCGATCAGAGGCACTGCGATCATTGCCCACCCGGGCCACAGCGCGAGCGTTGCTCGGATGCGCTTGCGTAACTGTCCGGTCTGCAGGAAGCCGATCGTCAGTATCGGTAGCACAAGCGCCGTAACGGCGGCCTGTTCGCCGAACAATGTCGCACCGAGTATCCCTCCTGCGGTCGCGGTAGCCCACCGCAGGTCGCGGGTCAGGACATATCGAACCTGGCCATGCAGCGCCATCAGCAGAAGTAATTGTGAGGCCAGCAGGCCGATCGATGCGCTCAGCCATAGCGTTCCTTGTACGAGCAACGGGCTCATCGGCGTACAGGGCCAACACGACGAGGACACCGCGGCGACGACCAACCAGCAAGGTCAACAGCTTTGCGAGGAAGACGGTCGAAGCAGCCTGTGCGACGAGTCTGAAGTCCGATCGTCACCGGGTAGTTCAGAGGCGCGACGCGGTTGAGCAGCCAGTACACGGCTCGTCACCGGAATGCCCAGATGACCGCCGAGCGGATCGCGTGAGATATGACCACGACAGTCCGCGGCCGCCGGCCTGCGCGAGGTTTGAGAAGTCCGCCTGGTAGTACCAGCCTTGCGCAGCAAGCGTGCCGAGCCAAATCGCCTGCGCAAGGACAATTAGCCAGACTGTGGTGTCGTATCTGTCCGCCGAGCGGAATCTGCGGAGAATCTGCGAAGTCGGAGTGGAGGTCGCGGGCGGGGCAGTCACTGCGCTCACCGCTACCTCGCTTCTGCCGTTCTGAGCCGCGTCGTCCGGAACGTTGCCTCGGCGCGTGAGCTTACGGAGTGGTCGACCTCACTGGTAGCGTCCGGCCACATACCGACGATGTCGTCGGGCGAGGGAGGTCGCGAGATGCGTCGTGTCTTCGGCGTCCTGCTGATAGGTATCGGAGTATTCGGGCTGGTTTTTGCTGGCGCCGTGCGTTTCTGGGCATATCCCAACGGGGAGAAGACTCCGCTCGACCTCGACATCACCACAATCGCGACCGGTCCCGCTCAGGTATTCAACGCCAGTACCAGCCAGCTCGAGGCGAAGACGCTGCGCGCGGACCGCACAGTCAAAGTCGACTCGCAGGCCTCCGACAGCACGAATGTCGTGGTGCAGGAGCGCCTGTGCATCGTGATCCAGGTGAACAACCCGCCGCCATGTGTTTCCGGCGCCGACCCGAGACTGCTGACCTTCACCACCGACCGGGTCGCGGCCAATCGCAAGACGGGCGAGTCTGTCAACAACCCGAAATACGGCGGCAATGTAAATGGCGATACCTCGATCAAGCACACCGGCCTGACCTACAAGTGGCCTTTCCACGTGAAGAAGAAGACGTACCAGCTATTCAATCCCGATGTCGGCGACGCGTTCCCGGCGACATACGAAGGCACCCAAAAGCTCAAAGGCATGACCCTCTACAAGTTCGTCTGCGTCACTCCACGGACGAACGAGGATGTCTTCAAGGGCGTGCCCGGCTATTACGACGACACGATCACCGTCTTCGTCGATCCGGTTACCGGGACGATCGTCAAGGGCATCGAACACCAGGTGCGCGCCTTCCGCGGCGGTGCCCTCGACGGCAAGACCGCCGTCGACCTGAACGTGACCTTCGATGCCGCAACGATCAATGACCAGGCCAAGCAGGCAAAGGACGGCCGTAAGAAGATCGCGTTGGCGTCGTTCTGGGCGCCGCTGGCCGGCCTCGTCATCGGTGTGGTGGCGCTGGCCGGGGGCATATTCCTGCTGAGTCGTCGAGATCGTCAGCCGCCGGCCCAGGGCCAGATGCCACGGCCACAGCCCGAGCCCGAACGCGGTCCGACCGACTATGGGCTACCGCCGCAGGGTCCGGTCAATGCAGAAACACCTCTACCACCGCATCCGCCGGGCGGGCCGCCTGACTACGAGGCAACCGGGCCGATTCAGCGCTAGGCGAGTTCGCAGACGTAAATCGCAGTACCGGGCAGTATGGCGCCGCGCAGCGGCGACCATTGGCCCCACTCGTCGGTGAGGTCGTCCGGCCAATCCGGCTCGACGATGTCGATGAGCCGAAACCCCGCGCCGACGAGCTCGCGTACGCGGTCGCCGATCGTGCGGTGGTGTTCGACGTACGTCGCTTCGCCGTCGGCGTCGAATTCGACGTAAGGCGTCCGGTCGAAGTACGACATCGTCGCCGTCAGACCGTTCGGGCCAGGGTCGTCGGGGAAGATCCAGCGCAACGGGTGCGACGCCGCGAACACCCATCGCCCGCCCGGCCGGAGCACACGGGCAACCTCGCGCATCAGCAGCGCCGAGTCCGCCACGAAGGGAACCGCGCCGAACGCCGTGAACGCGATCTCGAAGCTCGCCGTCGAAAACGGCAGGTGCTGCGCGTCGGCCTGAACGAGCGGCACGCGCAGTCCGGTCGACGTGCCGAGCGCACGCGCATGCCGCAGCATCCCCGCAGACAGGTCGAACGCGACGGGGTGAGCGCCCTGCGAGACGAGCCATCGCGAGCACATCGCAGCGCCGCAACCGACCTCCAGTACCCGCAGGCCCTCGACTCGGCCGAGCAGCCCGGCGTCGGCCTCACGTAGATGCTCAGGGCACCAGACGAAGTCGGCGTCGCCGAGGAAGTCACCGTGCGCAGCGTGGTAGTCGTCGGCGTCGGCGTCCCACCAGCGCCGGTTGGCGCGCACCGTCGATGCAGCGTCCGCGGTGCGCCGAGCCACCCCGATCGCGTCGAGCTTCGCCTGATGCTCGGTCATCGGTCAGCTGCTGCCGCCGCCGCCACAACCGCCTCCGCCGCCACAGCCACCTCCGCCGCCACAGCCACTGCCACCACACCCGTGATGCGATCCGCCGTGGTGCGAACCGCTCGAGCCGTCGACCCAGGTGCCGGCCGACCCGGCGTCCCACATCCCTTGCTGCATTCGCCCGCGTCCGCGCCCGCGACGTGTCGCGCTCCGGACGATGAAGATGACAAGCGCTACCCAGAAGATGAAGAAGATGCCGAAGAAGGAAAAGAGTAGGCCGAGCATTGGGAAACGATAACGGGTCGTACAGTCACAAACGATGCTTCTGAGACGCCGACCTGACGATTCGATCGACATAGCCCGGGTCAACCGCGCGGTCGACGCGCTCTCGGTGCCCGACGCCGTGTGGAAGACCTGCCCGTGGCAGCCGCGAGACTTGATCGAAACCGGGCTTCGACAGTGGCTGCGGTGCGCGGGCGCCGCACTGCGTGACGATCAGGTGATCGGCATGCCCTCGCATGCTGTCGACGAGGCCTGGCACGGCTTCATCCTGTGCACGGCGCGCTACGCCGAATTCTGTACCGCCGCGTACGGAACGTTCCTCCATCACCATCCGGAGGGTGGGACGCCACCGGCGGTGGCCGCTGCATCGGGCGGTGTCGAAGAGCAGAACGGCCGCACCGTGGTCGCCTGGTCGATCGTCGCCCGGCCCGACGAGGCGTGTGTTCTGTGGGACCTCGATTCGCGGGTGGGCGTCGAGCACCCGTGGGGCGTGTCGGCCGTGCGTGTCGCGTCGGTGCTTGCCGAACTGAGCTGAACGGGCCCTCACGAGTGCAGCGCCGGCGTCACGTCACCGCCGCGGCAGCAGCGCGGCCCGCAACCCGTCCGGAGAACAGGCAGCCACCGAGGAACGTGCCCTCCAGCGCCCGGTAACCGTGAACGCCGCCACCGCCGAACCCGGCCGCCTCGCCCGCGGCGTAGACGCCGGCCAGCGGCGATCCATCGGGCTGCAGCACTCGCCCCGACAGGTCCGTCTCGAGCCCGCCGAGCGTCTTACGGGTCAGCACATGCAGCCGAACCGCGATCAGCGGGCCGCCGGAGCGGTCGAGATAGCGGTGCGGCTTCACGATGCGGGTCAACCGGTCGCCGACGTATCGACGAGCGGCAGCGGTCGCGGTGACCTGCGGATCCTTGCCGAGCCCGGACGCCACCTGCAGGTCACGTTCGCGCACCACGTCAGCGAGCGCCGATGCGTCGATCAGGTCTGCACCCACCAGTGCGTTCATCGCCGTGACCAGTTCGGGCAGCGAGTCGCGCACGATGAAGTCCTCGCCCTGGTCGAGGAAGGCCTGCACCGGCCCGGTCGGCCCGCCCCGGGCCCGTCCGAGTACGCCGCGCACGTCCTTGCCCGTGAGATCCGGGTTCTGCTCCGAGCCGGAAAGTGCGAACTCGGTGGCGATCGTGTCGCGGTCGAGCAGGAACCAGGAGTGGTCGTGACCACCGGAGGTGATGTGCCGCAGTGCGCCGAGCCCGTCGAAGCCCGGGAACAGCGGCGCGGGCAGTCGGCGGCCGTTCGCGTCCAGCCAGAGCGGCGATGGCCCCGACAGGATGCGGATGCCGTGCCGCGGCCAGATCGGCGACCAGTTGACGATGCCTTCGGGGTAGTGCCACATGCGATCGGAGTTGATCACGTGCGCCCCGGCCTGTTCGGCGACGCCGATCATCAGGCCGTCGACATGATCGGGGACGCCCGACAGCATGCGGGCCGGGGGAGTGCCCCAATCCGGCGGCCAGTTGCGCCGGACGAGGTCGTGGTTCCCGCCGATTCCGCCGGACGTCACGATCACGGCCTGCGCGCTCAGCGAGAAGTCGTCGACGACGGTGCGCGAACTGGCCTCGCCCCGCCGGGCCGGGCTGGGCCCGAGGATCTCGCCGCTGACGCCGCCCGGCCCGGCGAGCGAGGTGACCCGATGCCGAAAGCGCATATCGACGAGCCCCCGGGACGCGGCCTCGCGCACCCGTCGTTCGAACGGCTCGACCAGGCCCGGGCCGGTGCCCCACGTGACGTGAAAGCGCGGTACCGAGTTGCCATGAGCGCCCGCCGCGCCGGTCAGGTAGCCGCCGCGCTCGGCCCACTGCACGACGGGGAACCACTTCACGCCCATGCCGGACAGCCAGGCGCGCTTCTCGCCCGAGGCGAAGTCGACGTAGGCCTCGGCCCATCGCCGCGGCCAGTGGTCCTCCGCGCGATCGAAGGCGGCCGATCCCAGCCAGTCGGCGAGCGCGAGTTCGGGCGAGTCGTGGATGCGCAGGCGGCGCTGCTCGGCGGAGTTGACGAGGAACAACCCGCCGAAGGACCAGAACGCCTGCCCGCCCAGCGACGCCTCGGGCTCCTGGTCCAGCAAGATCACCTTGCGACCCGCATCGGCCAGTTCGGCGGTCGCGGCCAGGCCGGCCAGGCCGGCCCCGATCACGATGACATCGGCATCCACGAGACGTCCTCCTCGGCCGGCGACCCGGATCAGCGCACCGTATCGCGGCCCGGGCCGTCGCCGCGGCGGCGGATGTGGCCCTCGGCAGAGACGATCACACCGGAAATGTCAGGCGATCGTCGGCCCGATCGGCGTGGGAACGCCGAAAACGGCCGACCCGCGTTGCTCGCTGCCGTGTCTGTCCGTATCCTGTGAAGTGCGTTGCTGGGCTTGCGCGCCTCGACAGGGAGCAGGCTCGCGTTCGTCATGCACGTTCTCCGCTAGCTGACCGGTTGAGAAACCGGCGGCAGATCGGCGCGTTCACCGGCGAAAGGGCCCCGCCGCGCGCCACTTCGATCCTCGGGAACCTACCCACTCCATGACCTCGACCATCGCACCGACCACGCCGCAAGTTGCAGTGAACGACATCGGCTCGCCCGACGACTTCCTCGCCGCCATCGACAAGACGATCAAATACTTCAACGATGGCGACATCGTCGAGGGCACCATCGTCAAGGTCGACAGGGACGAGGTCCTGCTCGACATCGGCTACAAGACCGAGGGCGTCATACCCTCGCGCGAGCTGTCCATCAAACACGACGTCGACCCCAATGAGGTCGTCTCTGTCGGTGACGAGATCGAGGCCCTGGTCCTCCAGAAGGAGGACAAGGAGGGCCGGCTCATCCTGTCCAAGAAGCGCGCCCAGTACGAGCGCGCCTGGGGCACGATCGAGCAGAAGAAGGAGAACGACGAGGTTGTCGAGGGCACCGTCATCGAGGTGGTCAAGGGCGGCCTGATCCTCGACATCGGCCTGCGCGGCTTCCTTCCCGCGTCGCTCGTCGAGATGCGGCGCGTGCGCGACCTGCAGCCCTACGTCGGGCGCACGCTCGAGGCGAAGATCATCGAGCTCGACAAGAACCGCAACAACGTCGTGTTGTCGCGCCGTGCGTGGCTCGAGCAGACCCAGTCCGAGGTGCGCAGCGAGTTCCTCAACAAGCTGGCCAAGGGTCAGGTTCGCAGCGGTGTCGTGTCGTCCATCGTCAACTTCGGCGCGTTCGTCGATCTCGGCGGCGTCGACGGCCTGGTGCACGTCTCCGAACTGTCCTGGAAGCACATCGACCACCCGAGCGAGGTCGTCGAGGTCGGCCAGGAGGTCACCGTCGAGGTTCTCGACATCGACCTCGACCGCGAGCGTGTGTCGCTGTCGCTGAAGGCAACGCAGGAAGACCCGTGGCGTCAGTTCGCCCGCACCCACCAGATCGGCCAGGTCGTCCCGGGCCGGGTCACCAAGCTCGTTCCGTTCGGCGCGTTCGTCCGCGTCCAGGACGGCATCGAGGGCCTGGTGCACATCTCTGAGCTGGCCGAACGTCACGTCGAGATTCCCGAGCAGGTCGTGCAGGTCGGTGACGAACTGCTGGTCAAGGTCATCGACATCGACCTCGAGCGTCGTCGCATCTCCCTCTCGCTCAAGCAGGCCAACGAAGGTCAGCTGACCGAGGACCAGTGGGATCCCGCCCAGTACGGCATGGAAGCCCAGTACGACGAGAAGGGCAACTACATCTACCCCGAGGGCTTCGACCCGGACACCCAGGAATGGTTGCCCGGCTACGACGCCCAGCGCGAGGAGTGGGAGAAGCGCTACGCCGCCGCTCGCGAGCGGTTCGAGGCGCACCGCAAGCAGCTCGCCGAGGCGCAGAAGGCCGACGCCGAGGCAGCCGCCGAGGCGGGCGAGGCCACCTCGTACGTCTCCGACGAGAGTGCGAACAGCGGCACCCTCGCATCCGACGAAGCGCTTGCCGCACTGCGCGAGAAGCTCGCCGGCCGCTAAAGCAAGCGGACCGCGCCGGAGGGTTCGATCGAGTCGTTTCTCGCCGGCGCGGCTGCGGTTTCGCTGTGCGCACGAGGTGGTCGCCCAGCGGGTAAGGCGTGAGGACCGCGCCGGAGGGTTCGATCGAGTCGTTTCTCGCCGGCGCGGCTGCGGTTTCGCTGTGTGCACGAGGTGGTCGCCCAGCGGGTAAGGCGTGAGACCGCGCCGGAGGATCGATTCGATCCGTCCGGCGCGGTCTCTTTTCGAGTTGTCATACCTAGGACGTGCGCTGAGACGCCGAAGGTATGACAACTGGATCGGCGGCAGCCCGGCGCCGCGCCGCCCCACCAACGCATCGGCCGCGCGCAGATGAGTACCGTCGGCGCGTGCGAGTGGGATTGACGGGCGGGCTGGGCGCGGGCAAGAGCACCGTGGCCGCAATGCTCGCCGAACACGGCGCTGTCGTCATCGATGCGGACAGGATTGCCCGAGAGGTCGTACAGTCCGGTACCTCGGGGTTTGACGCGGTGGTCAGCCGCTTCGGCCCGGCAATCGTGGGCGCAGACGGCGAGCTGGACCGGGCACGCCTCGCCGCCGTCGTATTCTCCGACCAATCGGCCCGCGAGGATCTGAACGCGATCGTGCACCCACGCGTGGCAGAGCGCTCGGCGCAGCTGATGGCATCGGTGCCCCAAGACGCGATCGTGGTGTACGACGTGCCGCTGCTTGCCGAGAGCGGCCTCGGTTCCGAATTCGATGTCGTCGTTGTGGTCGAGGCGGACGTCAAGACTCGCTTGGCGCGGCTTGCCGAGCGCGGGCTTGCCGAGGCGCAGGCGCGGGAGCGGATGGCCGCTCAGGCGGGCGATGCGCAGCGGCGGGCCGTGGCTCACGAGGTGGTTCGCAACGACGGCAGCCGCGAATCGCTCGCCGACCAGGTCGATGAGCTATGGCGACGACTGTGTGCACACGGGTAATTTCCGGCTGGCGACACGCAACCGCGCGCAAACCGGCGATGCGGTTTGGAAGGGCAATCGGCGATCGGCTAGAGTCATCGGCCGGTGCTTGACTCGTACAAGCGCTTCGCGGACGTAGCGCAGCTGGTAGCGCATCACCTTGCCAAGGTGAGGGTCGCGGGTTCGAATCCCGTCGTCCGCTCTGGGGATCCACCTCTCGGCGACTCGTTTTCCGGGCGTGTGCCCTCGGCGATTCGCTTGGGTGGCGGGCGGGAAAGGTCGGGTCGCCGACCCATCCGGCGGCGTGGCCGAGTGGCTTAGGCAAGGGCCTGCAAAGCCCTGTACGCGGGTTCGATTCCCGCCGCCGCCTCGAACGTGACAATCGCCTTCTGTCTCGGGGCGTTCATAACGGGCGATTAGCTCAGTGGGAGAGCACTACCTTGACACGGTAGGGGTCACTGGTTCAATCCCAGTATCGCCCACCCGGAATACGGGGGGAGTACACCCTCAAGTGATCACGCATGATCGCTTGAGGGGAAAGATGATCTTTAACTCGTCGAGTTTGTGTTCCAAGATCTGTGTCGAGCGGTGCGGGCATGCCCTCCAGGACCAGGTCGGGCAGCAAGCAGCGGACGATCTTCCATGGACGCCAGGGCACTGGTTCTGCTCCGATTTCATCGCCGCTGATGAGCCCCGGCGAGGGTGTGACGACTGGTCGCCAGCACCATGCATCCGGGGCTACCGGGCACCAGCGGGCGCACCTGCGTGGCGTCACGCGCGTTGTCGAGCACGATCAGCAGGCGCTTTCCGGCCAGCACGCTGCGGTAGAGGGCTTGCCTTGGTGAACATGGTCCTTCCTGGTGTTGAAGGTGCGCGATGAGCGTTCATGCAGCGGCGTACCGCTCGAGCGAGCGTATGAAGAAACGAGGCCGTGGCCGGAACACCGCCAACCTGGACCGGGTTGGCCGCCCATTGCAGGCACCCAAAGCCCTCCACGACCGCACTCCATGCGACGCCTACCTGGCCGGTAGCTCGGTCACTGGAAGGGCACTAGCCCAGCTGGTCGCGGCGGCGTGTGAGGTAGGCGATTTCGGCGGCGTTGCCGGCCAGCTCGATGGCCTTGTCGTACGCCGCGCGCGACATCTGACTGCGGCCCAGCCGGCGTAACAGGTCGGCGCGGGTCGCGTGGTAGGCGTGGTAGCCGGCCAACTTGTCCGCAAGACGGTCGACGGTCGCCAGAGCCACTTCCGGGCCGTCCAGCTCGGCGACCGCGACGGCCCGGTTGAGGGCGATGATCGGTGAAGGGTCGAGGCGGACGAGCTGGTCGTAGAGGGCGACGACCTGTGACCAGTCGGTGTCGCGTACGTCGCGGGCGGAGGTGTGCACGGCGTTGATCGCGGCGAGGATCTGGTAGCGACCCGGAGCCACCCCGGCCGCGCTGGCGACAAGGCGCTCGCGCACCAGCCGATGGCCCTCGGCGACCAGCGCCGCGTCCCAGGCCCCACGGTCCTGTTCGTCGAGGGTGACCAGTTCGCCGGTCGCCGAAACGCGTGCGGTGCGGCGGGCCTCGATGAGGAGCATCAGCGCCAGCAGCCCGGCCACCTCGCCGTCGTCCGGCATGAGGGCACGGATCAGGCGAGTGAGCCGGATCGCCTCGGCGGTCAGGTCGTGACGTACGGAATCGGTGTCCGGGCCGGTCGCCAGGTAGCCCTCGTTGAAGACGAGGTACACGGCGGCGAGTACGCCGGAGACGCGTGCCGGGAGATCCTCCGCGGACGGCACCCGATAAGGGATGCGAGCCGCCTTGATCTTGGCCTTCGCGCGGGTGATCCGCTGCCCCATGGTGGTCTCCGGCACCAGGAAGGCACGGGCGATCTCGGGCACGGTCAGACCGCCGACCATACGCAGTGTCAGCGCCACGCGAGACTCCATCGCGAGCGCCGGGTGACAGCAGGTGAAGATCAGCCGGAGCCGCTCGTCGTCGATCGCGCCCAAAGGCTCAGGCGGGTCGTCGTCGTACACCATCTGAGCCTCCTTGTGCTTGTCATCGCGCTTGTTCTCGCGCCGGATCCGGTCGATGGCCTTGCGGTTGGCGGTGGTGGTCAGCCAGGCGCCGGGGTTGGGGGGTACGCCGTCGGCCGGCCAGCGCTCGACGGCGGTCGCGAACGCCTCGGCCGCCGCCTCCTCGGCGATGTCGAGGTCACCGAAACGCCTGGTCAGGGCGGCGACCACCCGCGCCCACTCCTCGTGGTGCACCCGGGTGATCGCCTCCGCGACGTCGACCACGCTCACAGGAACGGCCGCACCTCAATCTTGCGATTGCAGGCCTTCGACCCCTCGGTGGCGAGCTTGAGCGCTACGTCGAGGTCGGGGGCCTCGATGATCCAGAAGCCGGCGAGGAACTCCTTCGACTCCAGGAACGGCCCGTCGGTGACCATCGCCTCCCCGCGCCGGTTGTCGATGACGGTGGCCGTGCTGGGCGACCCGAGGCCACCGGCGAAGACCCAGTAGCCCTCGGCCTGTAGCCGGTCGTTGAACACGTCGATGGCCGCCATCTCGTCCGCGGTGGCTAGCCCGGGCTTGTCGTGGATCACGGAAACCAGGTACTGCATCTGAAGATCATCTCCTGTGCTTTGGGGACGCCCCTCGTGGGCGGCCGCTCATTCCTGCTACGAATGCCTCTGCCCCGATCCGACACCGCCTCCGGGATTTCTTTCAAGCTCCTGGCCCTTATTGGTGCGCCACATACGTCACGTGCCTCAGTCGGTTGCATACTGCGGGCGCCCGGCCGGCCGGTAGACCTGGATCGTTATGCCCTTCGGGAAGGCTCGCGATTCGACCAGGTCAAGCGCCATGTCCGGGCCGGTGGCGGGGAACAGCCGCGTGCCCTGACCGACGACCACCGGGCAGACGAGCAGGTTGATCTCGTCGACGAGGTCGTTGTCGAGCAACCACCGGGTCAGGCCGCCGCTGCCGTGCACCTGCAGCTCACCTCCCGGCTTGGCCTTCAGCTCGCCGATGGCCGCCGCGAGGTCACCGGAGAGGACGGTCGTATTCGCCCAACGCGGGTCGGTGAGCGTGTTCGATGCGACGTACTTGGGCTTTGTGTTCAAGGCACCCACGATCGGGTTCTCCAGATCGTCCCGCAGGCCCCAGTAGCCGGCGAAGAGTTCGTACGTCCGCCGGCCGAACAGGAACGCGTCGGCGCGCTGGTACGTCTGGTCGACGAACGTCATTGCCTCGCTGTCGAACAACGGCCTGGCCCATCCGCCGCGCTCGAATCCAGGGTCGAGGACCGGATGCCGCCCGCCGTTTCCCTGCATCACGCCGTCGACGGAGACCTGAGTGGTGGTGGTCAGTTTCATGATCGCGGTTCCCTTCTGCTTGGGGCGCCCCTCGTGGGCGGCCGCTCACCCCTGCTACGAACACCCCTGCCCCGATCCGACACTGCCTACCGGATTTCCTTCGAGGTCGTGGCGGCCAACCCGTCCGCACAGTGAAGTTCTCAAGATCGAACTGTGCACTTCCTTGACGCCAGACACGAACAGAAGTCGACCTATCCCCACGCCTATCGCGATGACGACCGGGTGGCGCTGTCTGCGGTCGGGCTCGCTCGCCTCGGATCGGCTGTCCTGGCGTGCACGTTCAGCAAGTGGTGATGGGATTTCTCCCCGAAACGCACTACGCCTCAGGGCCGCTCGTGCATTTGGCCGGGATTCGAGTCGGGGCCCCCTTGCGGGCGCCGACTTCGCCGAGCGGGAACGCGTCGACGCTGACCCCGTCCGCGCCGACGGCGGCGTTCCATTCGATGTCGCAGACCACGGCCAGTGTCGAGATCGGCCTGCCGGTGTGCGTGTACCACTGACGCAGGGCTGTAGACCGGGCATTGGCCCAGGGCAGGTCCAGACACACCGCGATGACGGGAGTGACGGTGGTGGTCGTCTTGATCGGGTCGTAGCAGGAGACGCCGATGACCTTGGTGGTGTCGGGGATGTAGTCGTAAATGATGTCGGTCTGACGCTGGCGGTTGTAGAAGTGGACTCTGATGCTGCGCCGGCCTTGGCCGTCGATCTCGGTGTCTTGCGTGGCCGGTTTGGTGACGCCGATTGCCTGCATGGCTCGGGTTCGCAGGGTCTGCTCGTCGAGCCCGGGGATGGAGGAGTGGGTGGCGGTTGGGGTCGGTGATGGGCTGCTGGGCTGCTTGTCGGTGCTGCTTTGGCAGCCGGCCACGAGCAGTATCGCGGCCGCGGCTGCGGGGGTGAGCCGCCGCCAGCGTGTTCGGATCATTTGAGTAGTGCTTCGGCGTTGCCGAATTTGGAGTCGTAGCTGGTTTCGACATCTGACGGCAGCCCGACCGCAGCGGGCTCGAGGTTGTGCCTGATCCACTTGTCGATGCCGTCCTGCACCGGTGCGGGCAGGTGGTTGTAGTCGACGTTCTGGTAGTGGGCGTAGTCGAGGTGAGCTCCGTCGAAGATCGTGGTGAGTTGGTCGTGGGGGACGGACCGGTAGAGGGCCTCTCGAGCGGCGGTTGTGATGAGGTCGACGGAGTGGGCGGACAGGTCGGCGTTGGCGATGTTGACCTGCTGGGAGTGGTCGACGTGGTGGGCGCCGGTGACCAGGCCGATGAGTTTGTCGAGTGCGCCGGACGCGACCGGGCCGGCTCCGGGAATCTGGTCGAGTCCGGGGACGGCGTCCAGGCCGGCCTGCCCGAGGTAGCCGCCCGCGGTGCCGTAGCGGTCAACCCACTGGTTGTGCGCGGCATCGGCGGCCTGTTGCGCGGCGCTCGCGTGTTGGGTGGCGCCATAGTCGAGCAGTGAGGTGGTGCGTCCCATGCCGTCGGCGTCCAGGCCGTAGCTGTTGTCGCCGCCGCCGATCTTGTTCGCGATCAGGGTCGAGGCGTAGTCGATCTCGGCGTGGCGGAGGGTGTCGTGCGCGTAGCCGCTCTTGCCGAGGTCGGCGAGGACGTTCTTGACCGAGTGGCCCTCTTCGCCGGTGAAATGCACGGTCGGGTCGTGGACGGGCTGGTCGGACAGCGATGCGTGGACCATGTCGATGTTCTTGGCGGTCAGATCGGCCAGCGACGGGCGCAGCTCCGGCGGTATCCAGTCGGTGCCGACGAAGTGGCCGACGTCGCCGATGCGGTGGTTGTGCGCCGCATCGCCGAGGTCGACGACAATGTCGTGGTAGATGCGCGCGGACTGCGGGTCGTGGGCTCCAGTTCCGATCACGGTGTCGAGCATCTGCCCGAGGTCGGTCAGCCCGCGCCGCTGCTGGCCGTCCGGCCAACTGGCCGGCGGGCCGTCCAGCGGCGAATACGAGCCGTCGGGTACCGGGTAGTCGCGAACCTGCCAGGACCGGTCGTTGAGCAGGTAGTTCAGCAGGTCGTGCTGCGTGCTGAGCACCTGGCGGGCGGCGGCGGGACTGTGGCCCATCGCGCCGTCCCAGCCGTCGAACGGGTCCGCGCCGGTGTCCGCGTCCGGGCCGGCGCCGTCGCCCCACCACAACCGCAGGTCGGGACGTACCGGGCTGGGCGGGCCGTAGGGCCCCCGCGTCCAGGCGCCGCCGTCGCCGCCGTGGTGCTGCTCGTAGTCGTGCATCCCGTTGCCGACCCGGCCGAGAAACGCGGCGTCGTACTGTCCGGTGTGCAACAACACGCCCAGCAACTGGTAGCCCGGCACGCGGTACAACGGGCTCAGGCTGGCCGGGTCGGTCACGTCGTAGAGGTGCGCGCCGTTGTGCAGCAGGTGATCGATCCAGTCGCTCGTGACCTGTGGGACGCGCTGCGGATTGGGCACGTGATCGCCGCTGTACCGCGTCGCCGCGCCCAGGTCGGCGCCGAGATCGCGCTGGACCGCAGCGATGTCGTGCTGCGTCGCCGCGCCGTGGTCCGCGGCGGCCGCTCCGAGCGCCGCGGTGAGCCGGTACAGCCCGTCCGAACCGATCTTGGTGAGATACGGGGTCGCGAAGTACGGGTCGCCGGCGTTCTTGTCCAGGATCGCGTGCAGCTTGGCGGCCAGTTGCGCGATCTTCGGATCGCCCGGCGGCAGATGTGTGATCTCGTCGCTCAGCGCGGCCGCCTCGCCGGCAGCCACACGCGCCTGATCGGCGCGCAGCAGTCCGAACTCGTTCACCCCGAGGGCCTCTTCCAGACTGACCGCCCGGGCGTGGCCTTCGTCGTGCACGTGCCCGTGGATCGTGGCGAGTAGTTCGGCCGTGCACTCGGCGGCGGCGGCGTCGGCGCGGCGCACGAGGCGCTGGTACTCCTGCTCGAGGGTGTCGGCCTCGTGGCGGGCGGCGGCCTGCGCGTCGGACAGGTCGGCCTGGTCGGCGGCCAACTGCCCGGGCGTCGCGCCCTGATCATCGGCGTGCGCGAGACGCTGCGCGTCGGCCTGCGCGGCTTCGAGCTGGTTCTGCGCCGCGGAGTGGCGGGTGCGCAGGTCGTCGATCTGCGCGCGCACCGTGAGCAGCACCGACCGGTAGGCATCCACCGCCGACCCTGCCCGGCCCAGATCGCGGCCGGCTTCGGCAACCGCGGTCTGCACCCGGTTCAGGTCTGCGTTGGCCAGTTCGGCGGAGTCGGCCTGCCAGTGCGCGCGCATCGACGCCGCCGCCTCACCGAGCCGTTCACCGACCAGGCCGAGCGAGGGCTGCCCACCGTTGAAGGTGGCCGCTGCGTCCAGCAACCCGCCCGGGTCATCACCCGGATAGGGAAACGTCACCGGGTGAACTCCTCGAAACGTTTCTGCCCGCCCGTCTCGGCCGCCTGATACATCCGCGCTGAGCCAGTGACCGCGTCGGCGAGCAACGTCAACTCCCGCGACAGCCTCGGCAACACGTCGGCCCACGCCGCGTGCACCGCGGCGACCGCCGCGCCGATACCGGTGCCGGCGACCGGCGCGGGTAGGCCCGGCACATCGGCCACCATGCCGGCCAGATCGGTCAGGTCCGCCGACAGACCTCGCACCAGCTGCCCGGTCGCGACCAGCCGCGGCGGCGCCACCGCAAACCCACCCACGTGCCCACCCCCTCCCCGAACGCACCGGACACGGCCAGTACGCGCCCGGTCATCTACCGGTGCATGCTAGACACAACGCACCGAACCCCACCAGAGAAGTCAGATGCCACCGCCCATGCCAACCCGACGCGCGAGTATGCGCGTCGCTGCCGCGCTCACGGTCGTGCTGATGATCACCACCGCGTGCACCAGCAGCCGCCACGGAAACGGCACGCCGGACCCGCCCACACCCAGCACATCAACCACCAGCGCTGCGCCTCCGGCCACCCCGATACCGACTCGGCCAGCCACTTCCAGCACGATCCCCGGCCTGCCCCCGCTCGCCCAGCTCGAACACGCCGCCGTCAAAGCCATCGCCGGGGCGATCCTCGGCACAAACGTCATCGAGCACCCACCCGGCGACAGCGTGGCCAACGTGGACGAGGGCGCTGACGATCCCGCCGCCGCGTCGAACAACATCGGCTTCTTCTTCACCACCGCGCAGCGCACCGACCTGGTCACGGTCGCCTGCACCGAAGGCACCCACCTCGGCAGCGTCACCCGGCTGTTGAACTTCTGCCTGACCGTGCCCTATACCGGCGCTCAGCCCGCGACCGTTCGAGCCTGGTACCTGCGCCAAGCCCACTACCTGATCACCCACCCTGACGCCGACTGGCCCACCACCACCATCGGCGGACAGAGCTGGCACCTCCAATACCGGGGCAAGATCTTCTTCCTCTACCTCGGCCCGACGAACGGCCGCCTCGGCTGACCAGCCCACGCGATCGGCCTGTCGGCCTCGTCTGATCTTGACCGACCACGGAGGTCCGGTAACCTCCGATGAGCACGATTTGTGACCGACCTGGTCCGGTCAGTCAACGCGGGAGGGCGTGGCACCCATGGCAGAGGACTTCATCGCAGACCCCGACGCACTCCTCGCTTGCGCCAAGCGGTTGCGGACCCACGCCGAGTCCTTCGGCCAGATCAGCCTCGGTCTGCGCGATCAGCAAGCAGTGAACCTGGGGGATTTCCACGACGCCAACCATCTATCCGGGCAACTCACGACACATCTGAACCAGGTCAGCCGCGAGTTCGGCGTGGTGCACCATGCCTTCGTCACCCTGGCCGACGCGGCCGAGAAAGCCGCAAAGGCCTACCGGGCCGGTGACGCCGAAGCCGCCCGCGCGTTCGCCAAGATCAACACTGACCTCGACGCGCTCACGGCCACCCTCACCGCCGCCGCCGTCGGCCCGTCGCTGTGACCACTCCATTCGCCGGAGCGTCGATCTCCACGGTGGCGGGTGCGGTGATGATCGGCGACCCGGACGCCGCGCATGCCCTGGCCGGGCAGGTCAGCCACTATGCCGGGCAGGCGCAGGCCGCACGCCAGGACGTCGGCGCAGAACTCGACACGGTCGCGTCCGCGTGGCGCGGCCGGACCGGGCAACACTTCACCGACGCACTCACGGCGCTGACCAGCTACCTCGACGACCTGCACCACCACTCGCTGGCGGCCGGGCGTGCGCCGGACTGGTTCGCCGCAGCGGGCGAGGCCCTCACCAGCGCGCAGACCACCATGCCATCCACCCTGTCCGTCGACGCCGCCGCCAGGCACGACGAATCCGGCGCGCGGGCCATGGCCCCGGCCGAATACCACGCCTACGTCGCCGCCGAGAACACAGCCGCACGCCGCACCGGCGACACCCTGGCCGACCGGTATCGCACCATCAGCGCGAAGATCAGTGCGCCGCCACCGGCACCGGCCGTGGCCGGCAATCAAGCTGGAGCGAACCCGCCGGACCCAGCGCAGTCCGTGCCGGCGCCCCGCCACGTCGCCGCCGACCAGGATCAGCCATCGCCGCGGAGCGCGCCCGTCGGCCCCGGCCACGCAGGTCAGATCGCCGCCGGCGCCGGCTACGCACACCTGGCAACAACACCGCCGTCCGGTGCCAGGCACGTCCTACCCGACAACGCCGCAGCCGCACTGCTCGGGCCGCGTCACGCCGTCGCGGCCGATCCAGCCAGCACGATCACGCCGGTCAACCCGACCCCAGCCTCTCCGCCGTGGGACACGATCACCGCCGTGGCACTACCCGCCGGGGGCCTCATCGCCGCCGCCGCGGCCCGGCGGTGGTACGTGCCGACCACGCCGAACACGGCCGTTCCGCGTGGCCTCGTCCGCGCCGAAATCCGCGCCGAACGACGCGCCCTGGCCACCGCGGAAGAACCTGCGCTCGCCCAAGCCGAAGCCCGTGCCATGACGCAGGCCGAGACAGCCGCCAGCGCCCAGGCCAACCGCACGAACACCCGCGTCAGCACGCCGCACGGCGTACTCGGCAACCGCGCCGCCGAACGCAACACCTGGCTCACCGAAGACCGCGACCTGTGGGCCACCCGCAACTGCGTACAACCCGTCATCCGCAACAGCCGAGCCGCGAGCAACACGCGACCCGGACAGCCAGACTGACCGAGCAAGGGCCGCAGGCAGATCACCGGGCAACAGCGAGTCCCGAATCAGCGCCGAGGTCCCAAGGCTTCGCGGCGGACCGGCGTCACGGGGCACCGGCTTCCGAGAGCGAGGGTCCCGCCCCACCGGCGGTTCCGGGGCCGTGGGACTTCCAGACACGTTCTCAGTGGGCGGAGTTGGAGCATGGGCCGCCGTAGTGGCAACTGACCGGGGTCGGACGCTCGACCGGGTATCCGGCATCAATCGACCAGGCGAGTCGGATGAACTGAGCGTGCGTCCATCCGAGTGGTGTCGCGGAGCCGGTGCCGGTTCCCGGGAGGTTGCCGTCGGTGGCCGCCGGAGCGGTGTTGTCCCATACCTGCTCGGGGAGCATGAGGCCGTCGTTGGCGGTGTTCGCCATCGCGTTGAGGCGCTTCATCGCCGCCGCTCGGTTGGCCGCGACTTCCCCGGACAGTTCGCTCGCGGCGAGTTCGTACTCGCCGCGCTCGCCGGCGAAGATCGGCCACAGGCGTCCTAACCCGTCGTTGGTTCCGAACGGCCGGCCGTCAAGAGTCTCGCCGTAGCCGTCGTGGTTGAAGCGGTGCCAGAACTCTCCGGCGGGAGTGTCGACGCCGAGTTCGCGATCGAGCACGGGCAGGGTTGCGCGCACCGCGGGGTCGTCGGCGCGCAGCACGCCGAGCCGGACGAGCTCGAGGCCGACGAGGTCTCGGGACGAGGTGATCAGCTGCAGGTTTTGCACCGCTGACGGCGCACGATCCGCAGGTGATCGCCGGCCGGGGGCCACGCTGTGCGGCACTCGCAGCCCGAGGCGACCGAACGGCTGAACGTGCCCGAGCACGCTGGCCGGTGCGCGACCACGCGCCGGACGTCTCGGCAAGACGTGGAATAGCGTTTCCACGAAGGGGTAAGCGGCGAAGATGATCATGTACTGGATCCAGGCGTTGCGCAGGGTGGTCGTGGCGCCCGAGAAGCGTATGGTCTGGAGCTGCGGGGTCGAGTCGCCATATTCAGCCGGTCAACCGATGATCACCGATGTTGACACGGCTATGAGCGTCCCACAAGGATAACGGGATGGAATTGTGTTTCGGCACGTGATACGCGGCGAGAACCCGACTCTCAGGCAGGACGGTGTCGAATGAGCGCGACGACGCGCAGTGTCGCTTCGGACGGCTCGCGCCCCAAGTCAGATGGTGCCGGCACCTACCATGTTCAAGCCCTCACCCGCGGGATGCAGATCCTCGAACTGCTCGCGGGCAGTCGCGCGCCGCTGACGCTTGTCGGACTCCACAGCGCCAGCAAGCTGCCGAAGAGCACGCTGGTGCGGCTGCTCAGCGCCCTCGCGGAAGGGCAGTTCATCGTCCGGGTCGACGACCGTCCCGCTTACCGGCTCGGGCACAAGGTTCTCGATCTCGGCGTGGCCTACGTCGCGAGTCTCGACGTGTCCGAGACCGTGCGTCCCTACCTCACCCGGTTGGCGGCCGACACCGGCCACACCTCGAATCTCGGTGTGCTCGACGGCGCGCAGGTGCTGCGCGTGGCCGTCGAAACAGCGGACCGTCCTTTGCGGTTCGAGTCACGCGCCGGCGAGCGCGTCCACACCTACTGCAGCGGGCTCGGCAAGATGCTTCTGGCCGGCCTGCCTGAAAGCGAGCTGGCCGCGCACCTCCCAACGCGGTTGGCGAAGCTGACGCCGAACACGCTCACCAGTCGCGCCGCGCTGAGCGCCGCCCTCGCCGAGATCCGCGCCAGAGGTTATTCATCGGACGACAACGAGCACAGCGTCGGGCTGCGCTGCCTGGCCGTGCCGGTCACGGTCGACGGTGAGGTCATTGCCGCGTTGAGCGTGTCCGGCGCGTCGGGCGAGTTCGAGCCGTCCGCGCAGAAGGGCTACCTGCGGCACCTGCGCGAGACTGCCCGCCTGCTGGCCGCCGATGCCGAGGTCGTGCATGCGCTGCGCGAGGTGCCGAAGTCGACGGCGGCGCCTGCGCTCGGGCACTGAACGATCCGGGCGTCAGTCCTCGACGGTGGGCTCGAGCTAGCCGGCGGAGCGTTAGCTGATCGCATCCGGATGGCAGAGGTGCCAACCAGTATGACGACCGCGACCCGAAGATCATGCAATTGCGCGACGGGACATTGCTGCTCACCACATTCGAAACGAATTGGGCCGCGGGCGGGGCGAACGTCGCAACCTTCGTCTACCGTTCCACCGACGGGGGAAAGACGTTCCCCACTTTCGCCAAGATCGAATCGACCATCGGCACCTACGAGCACGGGCCCGCCGTCCAATGGCCGAACGGCGATGTGTTGCAGCCGCTCTACGGATCAGGGGCACGTATCGCCCGCAGCACCGACGGCGGAAAGACGTTCCCGGCCGACCAGGCGATGACCGTCGTCGCCGACAACTCGCAATGCACGAATCGGGAGCCGAACATCGTGCGGCTCCCCAACGGCGAGTTGGTGATGATCATCCGGATGTACTTCGCGTCGGTCAGTGCCGAACGTGAGTCGCGGAATCGCCCGCTCCTTCGACGACGGCCACACCTGGACGGCGCCCGAGCGGACAGATATTCCGGCCTCCTTGGATCATCTGCTGCTGACCAAGGACGGGTCGGTACTGGTGACATTCGGGAACATCCTGCAGTCGCTGCGCCCGACGTACGCCGCGCTGATCACGAACCCGTACGGGCCGTGGACCGGCTATCGCCAACTGCCGGTGTACGACTCGAGCTCCGACGACCAGGCCAATCCCAGCAGCGGGCAGTTGCCGAACGGATCGTTGCTTCGTTCGGCTACGACATCATCACCCGCCAGGTGGTCAGCTGGCGGACCTGGCCGTACATGTACCGCTGAGATTCAGGCGTCCACATATGAAGATCATGACCATCTACGCGCACCCGGCCGACACGATCACCAACTGAGGACGACCGCCGTAGATCGCTAGCGTTCGACACCGTCGTAACAGTCCGCGCCGGTACACAATTGATCATCTCTGTCGAAGCCGCGAGCAACGGCGGCTCCGCCAGAGATGATCAGGACCCTTGGGAAATCTGGCAGCGCGCCACTGCCGAGGCGTCCGGGCTCACTGAGTTCCGAACCGTGTTCAACGCCAAGGACCCCGGGGCCGGCAAGACGGGTATTCCACGTGCATACGTACGTCCTCCGACCCGTACCACATGCAATGGCGTCCGGCTGACCTGCGCTAGTACGTCTGGCGATACCAGTTCGCCCAGGCCTGCTGGATCTCTGCCGGGTTGTAGTACGTGATCGTGCCGCCTTTGTTGCTCTTGGTTACCCCGGTGAACGGTGTTGAATCGTTGGTGTATCCGATGCGAGCTGCGTACAGCGCGTCGAAGACGCTGTGCTTGAGGGCCAGGTAGGCGTACACGCTGGCCGCCACGTCGTACCAGAAGCTGCCGGCGGCGGCGGAGCCGTTGTAGAGCTGCGTGTCGGTGGGAGGCCGCCCGGTGAACTGCGACCGAAGCGGGTTCGACTTCATTTCGTCCAAGTTGAACGTCAGCGCCTTCGGGTCCGGGCTTACCCGGTAGAGGGACTCGACGAACCCGGCGACGCCCTCCGCTGTCCAGGCGGGCGCCGGCTTGTCGTCGGCGTAGGCCCAGATGGTGTTGCGCGCGAAGATCGAGTGGACGAACTCGTGGGCCAGCACGGCCGTGTTCTCGTGCGGGCTGCTCTGCGAGTGGAACACCACGCGCGCGCCGCCGACGGCGTTGGTCGTGACCCCGGACACGAGCGTGCCGGGCTGGCCCGGCAGGGGCTTGGCGTAGCCGGCGGGGTCGGCGATCCAGCCCTTGGGTTGCGGGCCCGTCCGGAACCACGATGCGCGCCGAGCGGTCTGGTTCGAAACGAACATGACGAATCCCGACTGCTGCAGGTCGTAGGAGTCGTTGCTCTTGAACAGTGCGATGTCGTACTCGGCCGCCTTCTCGGCGTCGCCGGCCAGCGTGTCGGCCAGGTGCTTCTCGTCGGGGTAGGCGGCGATCTTTACGTGCGGGCGCTTGACCACGTAGAGCTTCGTCAGGTCCCACGGTGCGTTCATCAGCGATTTCCACCCGGTGACGACGACTGGCGTCGATTCGGAGTCCTGATGGATGGTGAGCTGGTAGGACGTCTGCGGGACGTAGGCCTCATGGGAATCGGGGTCAACGGGGTCGGTCGTGTCGTGCGTACCGGCCCAAACCTTGACGGTGCCGTCGCCGGCTGAGTTCAGGGGCACCCGCGCGCTGACCGCGCCCTCCGGGTAGAACACACCCTTGGAAAAGCCCAGCGCGGCCATGTTCTGCCACCAGCGCGTCGCCGACAGCCTGGCCGAGCCGGTGAACGCGGCCAGAAACGCCGCGCTGTTGTGACGTGCGATGTCTTCGGTCAGGCCTTTGAACAGTGAGTCCGTGTCGGCCTCGGTCAGCGCCGGGTCGTGCTGACCGCTCGACGGCGACGTCGCCCCGGTGTGGTTGCTGGACGAGCAGCCGGCGAGGGCGATCGTGCCCACTACGGCAAGCACGACCGCCGCGGCGATGCCGGATCCGGCTCGGCCGGATCGTGACGTGCGCATGGTTGTGTTTCCCCCGGTCGGTATCGTTGGAGCAAATGCTCGAATTGTAGCGTTTGTCGGAAACAGATTCGTCCCTGGGGACGGCCGCGCCTTCGGTGATCAACAGGGGAGTATCGGGTTGGACAGCGCCAATGGTCCTCGGCGCGTTCGACCATCAGTCGCGCGTTTCGGTCCTGCCGTCGTCAGTGTCGCGCAGCGGGAACGGCGAGAACAGATTGAGGGCCCATCAGACGCGCGGACTGGTAACCCTCGTCGAGGCTCACGTGGGCGCTGACCCGTCCGCGGTAGGGGAGGACGTCGTTGCCGTCAGGCCGACGTCGGAGAGGCGGCTCTCGATCTCTGCCATGCGTTGTTGCGGTGGCCAACTGAACCGAGTGGAGAGCATATGCTGGACAATCATCTTAGTCGCTAAGAAACTTAGCGTGGTCGCGAATCCGGGAACGAGGTAGGCGGCGTGAAGGCTTCGGAGGCACGCATCTCCTTACGTGAGCGCAAGGCGGCGATGACGCGCAAGCAGATCCTGGACGCTGCTGGCCAGCTGTTTTCCAAGCAGGGTTACGACGAGACGAAGCTGGAGCAGATCGCCGAGCAGGCATTGGTCTCCGTACCAACACTCCTCGCCTACTTCGAGTCGAAGGAACGGCTCGCGCTGCACCCGATGCACGACAACCTCGATGAGTTTCGCGACCGCATCGAGGATCCGGACCGTGCTGAGGACACCCTGACGATCTGGCGGCAGGAGATCACCGACCGGACCAGCAAGGCGCTTGCGAACCGCCGCCGCTTCTTGGCGCGCGTCCGCTTCGCCGTTTCCTCGCCGGCGCTGCTGCGCGCGAACCTGATCGTGCTGAGCGAGTACGTCAACGTCCTGGGCGGCGGGCTCGCGAAGGACTTCGGGACTAACTTCGACAGCGACCTCGCCACCCGACTGCTGGCAACCATGCTGGTCTGGGGCCATGACCAGGCCGTCACCCACTGGGTTTCTCAGGGCGGCAAGGAGGATCTGACCAAATCTGCGGTCGCCGTCGTTGACTTCGCCCGGGAGCACTTTCCTGACCCGGGACGCCGCTTTCCGGCCGCGGCGCGCACCGGCCGGCGCCGCGTCGGCTGAGGTCTCTCACCCGGGCACTCCCGCGCGGCGCTCGACCAGTGGCCCCAACCCGTTGACGACATTGCGCGCGGGTTCGCCCTTGATCGCTCGGGCCACGTCAGGAGGGCCGAGTCGGCAGGAAGCGGCACCTTCGGGAACCTGTGCCAGCCGTCGCGCGTCGAGCAGTCCGCGTGTCTCGTCGGACAGCGGAATGACCACCACTTGCAGTTGGCTGCCGGCGAGCATCTCGTCCAGCGGAAGCCACCGGACTGCCCGCGCCGGCACACTCTTGATCATCTCCGGCGAAGCCGCGAGTGATGGCGGATGCAGCAGAGATGATCAAGACCGACGGGGAAGGCCGGGAGCGCCTCGCCGTAGCAAGCCGGCTGCCGCCTGTTTGAAGTGGCAAGCGCCGCTGCGGCAGTTCGGCGGGCCGTGCGCTGCCGGGCGGGCATACGCTGCCGTCGATGCAGCGATCAAGGATCAGTCGGCTTGATCCGAGGATGAGCGACGAGACGGTGAGCGCGAATGGCAACACCAGCCCACAGCTTGACTTCCACCACGCCCGCGCAGCATGAGAGCGCTCGCCGTGATGCGCGGCGGGCCTGAGCTAACGGATCGGCTGGCGCCTGATCCACTATGAGCGGAATGTCGTCCGACTCGGACATCGAGCAGCCCGTGACTGACACAGACCGGTCTGCCGGCCAGCCGATCTCGTCCAGTTCCGCTGGTACGGCCCCGAGCGTGCCCGATGGCGGAATGTCGTCCTGGAGGCTGCCAGTTCGTCCCAGCCGCTTCACCGTTGCCGTCGTCATCGCTTCTGCATGGGCCGTTGTGGCGAATTTTGCGCGGCTCGGGACATCGCGTGTCGCCTTTGACGAGCCGATCTACTCCCTCGCCGGCTGGCGTTACGTGCACGGTGACCACCATCGTCCGCCGACCACGACCTTTCCCTCGAACTTCGACAACTTCGAACATGCGCCGCTCGCGAAATACCTGTTCGGGCTCGCTCAACTCGTTGCCGGCCATCCGAGCGTTACGGCCGACCGCTTCGTCGCGGCGATGTGCACGCTCGGTACTGCGGTGGTTCTCGGCGTTTGGCTGGGGCGTGTGGCGGGCAGGTGGATCGGACTCGGTGCGGCGACCCTGGTCGCGGTGTTGCCGATGTCGGCGCAGGGTTTACCGTTCCGGTTCGGCCGGTACGGCTTCCTGGACCCCGTTGCCGAGCTGTTCGCAGTGGCCTCGGTGGCGCTGTCGTGGGTGTGGTTCCGCCGCGACGGGCGTGCGGCCTGGGCGTTCGCCGTCGCGACCGGGGTGTGCGTCGGCCTCGCAACGGCGTCGAAGGAGAATGGCTTTCTCGGTGCCGTGGGTCCGGTGGTAGTCGGCCTTGTGGTGTCCGCGCGGCGGTGGCAAACCGCAGTTGAGCGACTGCTGCAGGCAGTGGCGGCGCTGGCGGCCTCGTGCATCGTGTTCGTGATCAGCTATGTCGGGCTGGGCCATCCGAGTGACGACATACGTTTCATGCTCCGGTATCAGCGCGAACACGCGAACCTGGGCCACCTGGTCGAGTTTGCCGGCCGGGTGGCCGTACACCCGCCGTGGTGGGCGTTTCTCTGGTTCGTCCAGCACGGCATCGGCGCTGTTGTCTGCTTGGTCTGCGTGGTCTGCGTTGTCGCGGCACTCGCACTGCGACGCGATCGGCTGGTGTCGTGGTGTGTCGCCGCGCTGGCGGGTCCACTGATCTTCCACATGGCCATCGCCCGTGTGGTGCTGAGCTTCTACTGGGTCATGTGGATGCCGGCGTTCCTGGCGCTGGTCGCGCTCGGCGTCGCCGAATTGGCGCGGCTGGCAAGCTCTCGCCGGAAATCTGCTCGCATTGCCGGTCCCGCAGTGGCCATGTTGTGCGCTGCGGTGCTTGCGCTCGCCTCAGCGCATGACACGTACCAGATGCTGACTCGACCTGTCGCGCACCAGCCGACCTATGCCGCCGCGATCCTTGCGCGTGCGCCGCTGACCTACCTGCGTCTCGATGAGCGGGCGGGTGCCACGACGGCCGCCGACTCGTCCGGCAGCGGCCACCCGGCGTCGTACACGGGCGGCCCGCGCCTCGGTGCCAAGGGACTGCTGACGGGTGACACTGACAAGGCGGTCGGGTTCAACGGCTCCAGCCAGTACGCGACGATCGCAGGCTCGAGCTGGATGGACGTTCCCGACTACACGGTCGCAGTGTGGTTCAGCGGCGCGAAGGCACGCCAATACCTGCTTGCCCGCGACAACTTCCTGGCCAAGGTGTGGAACCTTCAGCTCGACGAATCCGGGCACCTTCGGTTCGTCACGTACGCGTCATTCGGCGGAGGCGCGCAACCTGTCGACAGCAGCGCGGCCTACAACGACGGACTTCGGCACATGGCCGTGTGCGTCAAGCTCGGAGCCTCGATGCTGCTGTATGTCGACGGCGATCTGGCTGGATCGGCATCGTGGAAGACATATGCGCGATCGCCGACGGTGGGCATCGACCTGGCCCGGCGCGGCAACAACCACGGCCTGTTCGCCGGGACGCTCGACGAGTTCGCGTTCTACGGCGCGGCGTTCTCTGCGGCTGACGTCCTGGCTCTGTACCGCGCGGGCACGCCCACCGGTCCTGCATCGCGGTAGGCCCGGCGTCGACCGCCGAACGCCGAGGACGAGACGGGCGGCGCACCGGCGGCGTCAGTTGGTGAGCTGCCGATCGGACCTCGCGTCCGTGGCGTCAAGTTCGGCCAGCTTGGCGGCGATCTCGGGCTTCTCCTTCATCGGATAGAAGAATCCCCGGATACGGCGCAGCAGCGACACTGCGGCGACCTGGCGCACTCGCTTGGGCACGGGGGTGCCGGCGTAGCTCAACGCGCCGTGTCCATGCGCGTCGACCGGACCGAGTGGCTGGTGCACCTCGATGAACGCGCCGGAGGGCAGCACCTTGATGATGCCGGTCTCGATGCCGTGGTCGAGCACCTCGCGGTCATGGCGCTGCAGGCCCAGGCACAGCCGGTAGGTGAGCGCATAGGCAATCGGCGGCAGGATCATCAGCGCTATTCGTCCGTCCCAGATGATCGCGTTGTCTGAGATGTCGAACGTCTTGGAGATGCTGTCCGCGCCGCCGGCCAGGAACAGGACCAGGTAGGAGGCGAGTGCCATCGCCCCGAGCGAGGTGCGGACCGGGACGTCGCGAGGGCGCTGCAGCAGGTGATGATGCGCCCGATCCTTGGTCATCTTCGCCTCGACGAACGGGTAGATCGCAGCGAGGGTGACCAGGATGCCGGGCAGCACGACCGTCGACCAGAACAGGGGTGGCACGTCGTGGTTCCAGAGCCGGATCTCCCAGGACGGGAACAGCCGGCTGGAGCCGTCGATGAATGCCAGGTACCAGTCCGGTCCGGAGAGGGCGGACACCTGCGCCGGGTCGTACGGCCCGTAGAGCCACACCGGGTTGATCTGCGCCAGGCCGCCGAGCGCGGCCAGCACCCCGAAGACGAGGAAGAACAATCCGCTGGCCCGCGCGGCGAACGTCGGGAAGAACCGCACGCCGGTCACCGTGGATTCGCTCTTGCCCGGCCCTGGGTAGTCGGTGTACTTCTGGCGGACCGTGATCGCCAGGTGCAGCCCGATCAGGACCACGAGGATCGCCGGGATGAGCAGCACATGGGCGATGTAGTCGCGCGCGACCCACGCATGACCGGGGAACGGGCCGTCGAAGATCAGCGATGAGGTCCAGGTGCCGACGACCGGGACCGACAGCATGGTCGCGTCCGCGATGCGCAGGCTCGTGCCCGAGAGCAGGTCATCGGGAAGCAAGTGCCCGGTGTATGCCTCGACCAGGCTGAGGACGAACAGCACCAGGCCGATCAGCCAGTTGAGTTCGCGCGGCTTGCGGAACGCTCCCGTGAAGAACACCCGGCCCAGATGGACGAGTATGGCGGCGAGGAACAGCAGAGCCGCCCAGTAGTGAATCTGCCGGATGAGCAGACCACCGCGGACGTCAAAGGTGATCTTCAGCGTCGACGCGTACGCCTTGGACATGGGGACGCCGTCCAACGGCACGTACCGACCGTGGTAGACCGTCTCGGTCGCCGAGGGGTCGAAGAAGAAGGTCAGCACCGTGCCGGTGAGCAGCAGAACGATGAACGAGTACAGTGCGATCTCGCCCAGCATGTACGACCAGTGGTCCGGAAAGACCTTGTTCAGCTGCTTGCGCAGCGGCCCGGCCAGCTTGAGCCGAGTGTCGAACCATCCGCCCACTCTGCGCCGCGGGGTGTCCGGCCCGCCGGCCCGCCGCGCGGGCGAAGCGCGGTGGCTCATGTGTCGGTGCCCTCGGCCTGAAGCCGGTAATCCGGCGTCAACGTGGGTTCGAGGCTCCGGACGAGGCGCCCGCGCGCCGGACCAGCCGCCTGGGGCGCGGACGGGCCGCTCACCGCTGCAACGAAGACTCGCATTCGTGTTCTCCTCTTCGGCTCCGGCTTGGCGTCCTGGGTGTCTCCTTGTCACGCCGGCCTGTGCTGGGGGGTCACCCTCATGACGACGGCCACCCCGAGGAAGTGACAGATTTGCGAGCACGAGTGGCTCACATCGCTTCGAGGTCACCGGGCCCGTGTGCGGACGGCGGCCTAGCGGATACTGGCCCCGCTCACCGAGGATGAGACGGGACGATGGCCCGCGTGCGCGGGGTGTTCAGAGGGGGCGTGTTCGCCCGGAGCGCGAGGTCAGCGTGGGCCGAAGCCACGGTAGGGACTGAGCGGGATGACGTTGAACTCTGACAGTCCTGAGCTCGCCATCGGCAGCGATTCCAGCAGGCCGGCAACGGCGGCCTCGTCCTCTGCTTCGACGGTGAAGCACGCCCCGGCGGTGTCGCCACGCAGCCAGATCTGGCGCAGGATGCCGTCGGCGTACAGCTGGCGCACTCGATCGGTCTCGGCTGGTATCACGGCATCGAAATCCGCGTCGGCGTACTTCTCGGTGCGGCGGCGGCTCAAGATCATGAATTGCAAGGCTGATCTGTCCTTTCTCGATATTCGTGGCCCGCACCCGCAGGCGACGTGCGAAAGCGGCGGGTGCACGGCGATCGTAGGTCAACGGTTGTTGGCAGTCCGAACTCCTGGCTGGTCGCCGAGGCGCCGCGCGAGATCGCCGCGCCGCTTCGAGCCAGCGACTACCTTGCAACGGTGAAGCTCAATCGGCTGGCCCCGCGTCGACGCGGGGTCGTCCCTGCGCTCGTTCGCCCGTGATGCGCGCCGTCTGGTTCGAGACGTTCGGGGCAGCGCCATCCGTGCGCGAGGTGCCACCGCCCGAGTGCCCGCCGGCCGGTGTGGTGATCGAGGTCGCCGCCACGGGCCTGTGCCGAAGCGACTGGCACGGCTGGCTCGGCCATGACCCCGACATCGCGCCTCCGCACGTCCCCGGTCACGAGTTTGCCGGGGTTGTCGCCGAGATCGGTTCCGAGGTACGGCGGTGCGCAGTCGGCCAGCGCGTCACGGTGCCGTTCGTCTGTGGGTGCGGAACGTGCCCGCAGTGCCTCGCCGGCGAGCAGCAGGTGTGCGCCCGGCAGATGCAGCCCGGCTTCACCGGATGGGGTTCGTTCGCCGAACTGGTCGCGATCGATCACGCCGACGTCAACGTGGTCGAACTGCCGCAGGACATGGACTTCGATACCGCGGCGAGCCTCGGGTGTCGCTTCGCGACGGCGTACCGGGCACTGACAGTGCACGGCCGAGTGGCTGCGGGCCAGTGGGTTGCCGTGCACGGATGCGGCGGCGTCGGCCTGTCGGCGATCATGATCGCCGCGGCCCATGGGGCGGCGGTGGTTGCGGTCGACGTGTCACGTGCGGCGCTGGCACTCGCCTCGGCGCTCGGCGCGCGGGCCGTCGTCGACGGCACCGGCGCCGACGTCGTCGCTGCCGTTCGTGACGTCACCGGCGGCGGTGCGCATGTCTCGCTCGACGCGCTGGGGAGCACCGTCACGAGCACGAACTCGATCGAGTGCCTGCGTCCGCGTGGCAGGCACGTGCAGGTCGGCTTGATGGTCGGCGCCGACGCGCAACCCCCAGTGCCGATCGGCCGCGTGATCGGCGCCGAATTGGAGATCTACGGCAGTCACGGGATGCCCGCGCACGCCTACCCGGCGATGCTGGCCGAGGTCGCGTCGGGACGGCTGAACCCGGTTGAGCTGATCACGCGGCGGGTCGCGCTCGACGATGCACCCGCCGCGCTGGTCGCGATGAGCAACGCGTCTCCGGTCGGAATCACGATGGTTCACCCGCGCTCGGCCTGATATCGCGGGGCGGATTCAGCGACTGATCGAGTCGCTCTGTCGATCATGAACGCCAAAACGGCGCCGCCCGTGCACAACGGTTGGACGCCCTGTGGGGGCACACGGCCCGCGAGCAGGCCGTCGCACCGACTCTCTGGCGTGATTGCCGCTCGCGCTTGGACCGGCTGCTATTTGCCGATGATCACCTGCGGATCGCCTACCACCTGCGGTGTGTGCAGGAAGTGCAGGTGATCACCTGCGGACTGCCTTCCACCCTCGGTCGGCTATCGACAGAGTCTCCTCTGTCGATCACGACCGCTGGGGCAGCCTGGGCTGACGGCGGGCGGGGGAGCGGTCGCTGCCCCGCACCAGCCGGTCGGGCAGGCCGTGCTCGACGAGGTCGAAGCTGGTCTTGGCAGCCCGCCGAAGCGCCCGCTCGATCGATGCGGTGCTCTCCTTCGCGATGAGCCGCCGCCGCGCCTCGTAGTAGAGGATGCGAAAGACGGCCGCGAGTTGCGCGGCGGCTATCCGGGGTGCGAGGCCGGTGGCCGACTTCGCGAATTCAGCCGTCAGGACATCGGCGAGAGCGGCCTCCTGCTCGGCGAAGATCTCGCGCTCGCGGGCGCGCAAGGCCGGGCTGGACTCGATGAGTTCGGCGAACGGCAGGCCGCGGTAGCCCAGTGTCGGGTTGTGTTCGTCCAGCATCTGGTTGTACACACCGCGCACTGCATCGAGCACGCTCTGGCCGGCGGGTCGCCGGCTCACCCCGTCGGCGACAAGCCGGATGACGAATTCGGCTCGGTCGAATACCAGATCTTCCTTCAGCGGGAAGTAGTTCGTGACGGTCATCTTCGCGACGGCAGCCGCCTCAGCGACGTCGGCGAGAGTCGTGTGCTCGAAGCCCTTCCGGACGAACAGTTCCGTGGCGACGTTCGAGATGTGCTGACGGGTCAGTTGCTTCTTGCGTTCGCGCAGGCCGGCCACGCCGTTCTCAGCCGTCATACGCAGGACGTTACAACTGTCATGGGTTTCCTACAAGAATTGAGTTGACATGAGTTTAGGTCGCACATAAATATGTGTCTCACTGGACATCGAGAGGACCTGGCCGCCTGAGTCCGCGTTCACGAAGCCAGGACGGAGCTTGCGCCGATGAGGATTGTGCGATTTCACGAGTACGGAGGCCCCGAGGTGCTGCGGCTCGAGCAGGCCCCGCGCCCGGAACCCGGCCGTGGGGAGCTCGTCATCGAGGTCGCGCTGATCGGGGTGAGTCTGGCCGTCGTGCGGCAGACCCGGGCGGACGAGGCCGGCGGAGGTGTCGCCCTGCCCCACGCGCCGTCCGGTGAGGTCGTCGGCCGCGTCGCCGCCGTGGGTGCGGGCGTCGACGGATGGCAGATCGGCCAGCGGGCGGCCGCCGTGGCGTTCGGCGCCGCATACGCCGAGTACGCGACGGTGCGGGCCGACCTGGCCGCCGCAATCCCGGAGACGGTTGCTGATGCCGAGGCAGTTGCGCTCGTGCGTGGCGGGCAGGTCGCGCTCGGTGCGGCGCGAGCCGCAGGCATCCGCGGCGCCGACACCGTCCTGGTGACGGCCGCGGCCGGCGGCGTCGGGCACCTCGCTGTGCAGATCGCCCGGTCACTCGGTGCCGAACGGGTGCTCGGCGCGGTCGGATCGTCCGACAAGTTCGAGATCCTGCGCGAGCTGGGCGTAGATGTTGCCGCGACCTACGAGCAGATAGGCGACCTGGAGCCGATCGATGTCGTACTGGACGGCGTGGGGGGCAGCGTCGCGCACACATGCTTCGACGTTCTTGCGATCGAGGGTCGCTACGTTACGTACAGCGCCAAGAGCGCCCTCGTCGACGTGAACCGGCTGCGGATGAACGGTCAGACGGTCTCCGGTTTCGCGATGGCGCACCTGGCCGGGCGAGCCGACGGTACCTACCGCCGGCACCAGGGCGAACTGATCGACATGACGGCCTCGGGCGCGTTGCGGGCACTGACTCACCCCGCCGTCCCCCTGAGCACACCGGCAGTGGCGCACACGCTCATCGAATCCCGCGCCAACCGCGGAAAGGTCGTCCTTGACCCGCACGCGTGAAAGCGAATACCTCGACCCGAACGCGGTCGGTGGCCCCACCAACAAAGGAGACTGCCATGCCCTTCATCGAGACCGCTGACGGAACCCAGATCGCGTACGAGGACTACGGAACAGGTCAGCCAATCCTGTTCGCCGGCAGTGCAATGCTCAGCACCGACATGTGGGAGTACCAGATCCCCTACCTCGTCGAGCAGGGCTACCGATGCGTCGCGATGGACTGGCGCGGGCACGGCCGGTCCGACCGGCCGTCCACCGGCTACGACTTCGACACACTCGCCGACGACCTCGCCGCACTGATCGAGCACCTTGACCTGCGCGAGCTCACGCTCGTCGGTCACTCGATGGGAGGCGCCGTCGCGACCCGGCTCCTCGCGCGCCATGGCGTGCAGCGGGTGAGCCGAATCGCGCTCGTGTCGGCGATGCTGCCGTTCCTGAAGCAGACCGACGACAACCCCGGCGGTGTGCCAGAGGCGGCATTCGACGCGCTCAGCGCGGCGATCCGCACCGATCGGCTGAAGTGGCTCTCCGATCAGTCGCAGGTCTTCTTCGCCACGCACCTCGGTGCCGCGGTATCGCCGTACCTGGTCGACTGGACCATCCAGCAGTGCGCGGCAACGGCGCCCTTTGCGGTGCTGGAACTTCAACGGGCGATCTTCCACACCGATCACCGGGCGACGCTCGAGGCCGTTACGGTGCCTGCACTCGTTGTGCACGGAGCGGCGGACTTCTCGGCGCCGGTGGACGTTACCGGTCGTCGCACCGCTTCGCTGATCGCACACGCGAGCTACAAGGAGTACCCGGACGCAGGCCACGGAATCTTCGCGAGCCACCACGCCGACCTCAACGCCGATCTGCTGGAGTTCATCAAGAACGCGTCGTAGCAGACTGGTGCCCGGGGGCACCGTGACCTGTCAGGAGCGAAATGAACCAGCCCATCGGTCTCGACACGCTGGCCCGCGCCGGCGTGATCGCCGTGCTTCGCGCGCCAACCGCGGAACTGGCCGTGCAGGCCGTCGACGTGCTGACGACCGGCGGCGTCACGGGCGTCGAGATCACCTACACGACGCCCGACGCCGCCTCGGTCATCCGCCGCGTGCGCGACGAACACGGCGATCGGATCCTGCTCGGCGCCGGCACCATCACGACGCCGGAGCAGGCCCGGCAGGCGGTTGACGCCGGTGCTTCGTTTCTCGTGAGCCCCGGCTGCGATCCCGAACTCGCGAAGCACATGAGCCAGACCGGCGTGCCGGCGCTGCTCGGCGCGATGACCCCGACCGAGGTCATGGCGGCGAGCCGGCACAACCCGCTGGCGGTGAAGATATTTCCGGCGTCACTCGGCGGGCCGGCCTACCTTCGCGCCCTGCGCGGGCCTTTTCCGGACGTCGCGATGGTGCCGACCGGCGGAGTCAGTGCCGACAATGTCGGCGACTGGCTGCAGGCGGGTGCGATCGCGGTGGGAGCAGGCGGCGAGTTGTGCGGCGCGGCCGCCATGGCCGAAGGCCGCTGGGCCGATATCGAACGGCAGGCAAACGCATTCGTCGCCGCTCTCACGGCGGCGAGAAGCGCCGCGAACTGAGCCCCGGGCCTACCGCACGGTGCGGTGCACGTCCTCCCGTTCAGACGGACCGGGCTCGGCGGCTGCGATCCACGGACCGGGCAGCGACGGGTCGAGCACGCCCTGCTCCAGCCAGCGGTGATCGCCCGCGAGCACCGCAGCTGACAGCGTGCGATCACTCTCGTCGGTGTTCGACCAAAGCCGATCGAACAGCGCACCGGCCCGCAGCCGCGCCTGACGGCAGAACGCGTCGGCGAGCTGAACCGCCGCCTCGCCCTGCTCGGGGTTGTCCTCACTGATCATCTGCGCGCGGGTGCAGGCTGCGCTCATTGCGTACAGTTCGGCGCCGATGTCGACGAGGCGGGCGAGGAACCGCTGGTGGTACTCGAGCCTCGCCTGCCATCGGCTCATGCCGTAGAACGTCTGCCGCGCGAGGCGCCGGGCGGCCCGCTCGACGTAGCGCAGATGTTCGGCCAGCACGCCGAATTCCGCGTATGCGGTTGGTAGCTGGCCGCGTCCGGCGACCAGCGTGGGCAGCCATTTGGCGTAGAAGCCGCTGGCCTTGGCGCCGGCGATGGTCTTGCGCTTGAGGTCGGCCTTCGGGTCGATGACGTCCGCGGCCACCGACAGGTGCGCGTCGACCGCCTCACGGGCGATCATGAGATGCATGATCTCCGTCGACCCTTCGAAGATCCGGTTGATGCGCAGGTCGCGCAGGATCTGTTCGGCCGGAACACCCCGTTCACCGCGCGCGGCCAGGGACGCAGCCGTCTCGTAGCCGCGTCCACCGCGTATCTGCACCAGCTCGTCGGCGACCAGGCAGGCCATTTCCGAGCCGTAGAGCTTGGCCAGAGCGGCCTCGATGCGGATGTCGTGGGCGCCGGCGTCGGCGAGATCGCTGGACAGGTCGAGGATGGCCTCGAGCGCGAAGGCTGTCGCCGTGATGAACGCGATCTTGCCGGAGACCGCCTCGTGCTCGCCGACCGGCCTGCCCCACTGCACGCGCTCCGCGGACCACTCTCGAGCGATCTTGACGCACCACTTGCTGGCGCCGGTGCACATGGCGGGCAGCGAGAGCCGACCGGTGTTCAGTGTGGTCAGCGCGATCTTGAGGCCCTGCCCCTCCTTGCCGATGCGATTCGCCGCCGGTACCCGCACCTGGTGGAAGCGAGTGACGCCGTTCTCGATGCCGCGAAGCCCCATGAAGGCATTGCGGTTCTCGACCGTGATGCCAGGAGCCGTCGCCTCGACGACGAATGCGGTGATGCCTCCGCGGTGCCCATCGCTGGCCGGGACGGCAGCCATCACGACCAGCAGATCCGCGATGACCCCGTTGGTCGTCCAGAGTTTGACGCCGTCGAGCAGATACTCCGAGCGATCTGCGCTCGGCGTGGCCGTGGTGTGCAGCCGGGCCGGATCACTGCCGACATCCGGTTCGGTGAGCAGGAACGCGCTGATCTCGCCCCGCGCGCACCGCGGCAGGAACTCCTTCTTCTGCTGGTCAGTGCCGAACATCTTCAGCGGTTGCGGTACGCCGATCGACTGGTGCGCCGAGAGCAGCGCGCCCAGCGACGGGTGGATCGACCCGACAAGCACCAACGCCTTGTTGTAGTAGCGCTGCGTCAGGCCGAGGCCGCCGTACTCGAGGTCAATCTTCATACCGAATGCCCCGATGTCGGCCAGGCCGCGGATTACCTCATCGGGGATTTGCGCGTCCCGTTCGATGGTTTCAGCGCTTTCCAGGTGCTCGGCACAGAACTTCTCGAGCGTGGCGAGGAACTCCTCCCCGGCAATGCGCGATTCGTCGTCGGGGCGAGGATGCGGGTGGATCAGATCGAGCCGGAACCGGCCGAGAAACAGTTCCTTGCCGAAGCTCGGCTTGTTCCAGCCGGCCTGACGAGCCTCTTCGGCCACCTGCCGGGCGTGCTGCGCACTGCCGTGTTCGCCACCGGTCGCCGCTCGTGAACCCCGTTCGGTGCTCGTCATGCAAATCGTCTCCCCACGGTGGCCGATTTCTGACCGCGTGCTACGCCGCGTCGGTCAGTTGATAAACCCTGCCACTTATGAGGGCCTGCGCGGTACCCGAATCGGTCGTGTCTTGCGCGGCGAGCAGCCTTATGCGCAGTGTGAGCAGATCCGTTCCGAGCACACGGACGTTCATGGCGTTCAACGCGCGCAGCGGATGCCATCGAATGATGCGGCGCTGACGGGCCAACGGGTCGTCGTCGGGCAGCACTTCGGCGATGCCCGGGATCCATCGGTACCGCAGACCGACGCGTAGTCGGACTCGGACGCGCGGATCGTTCTGGATGTTGCGCACATAATGTGCACGGGCGCCGTGTTCGGCCACGATCCAGAAGGTGTCACCAGAACGGCCGTTCCCGACGGGAGTGCGGCGCGGCAAACCGCTCACCCGGCCGCGGGTCTCGAGCAAGGCCAGGCCGAGTGGGTTGAGGCCGATCGTAAGCAGCAGACGCATCAGCGGGTTGACCGCCCACCGCTGGATCGTCCGCACGATCAGCACCTTGACTCGACGGCTGCGCGCGGTTACCACGAGATTGGCCAGATACAAGGCACTTTGTACCGCTGCGAAGACAGGTGCGCCGGACGGGTCGAGCGCATAGCCGGACCAGGCCAGGGCCAGTGCCGCGGCCGTCGCTGCGAGCAGCCCGCGGGGGAGTGTCATACGACTGTATGGCTTCATACGACTGTATGATGGCAGGTATGGCTGAGCTGTCAACCTCGAATGCGCGGCGGACGACACTGACCGCGGCGCTGCTGCAGATCGTGTCCGAACGCGGTCTTGATCAGGTCAGCGTCCGTGAAGTCGCGGCCGTCGCCGGAGTCTCTGCCGGCACGGTTCAGTACTACTTTCCGACCAAGGACGCGATGCTCGTCGCAGCGTTCGACGAGGTTGTCGAACGGATTCGGCAGCGAATGAGTTCGATCAGCTTCGGTGCGGATGTGCGGGTGAACCTGTCACGCGTGCTTCGTGAGGTGCTGCCGCTCGATGCCCGGCGTGCCGAGGAGACCCGAATCTCGCTCGCCTTCTCGGCGCGTGCGGCCATTGCGCCCGATCTGGCCCGGATTCAGAAACGCGTGCTCGGCGAGATCGTCGACGCACTCGCGGACGCATTCAGTGCAGCGGCGCACGGGCGTGCCAACGTCGCGACCTGCCGGCGCGCGGCGCACATCGCCGTGGCCGCGGCCGATGGGCTTGCGATGCACGCGGTGAGCTCGGGTGGCGCCTACTCTGCCCGGCACATGGCGGCAGCGCTTGAGCAGTTGCTGGACGCTCTGGTCGCAGGTATTGCCGCGGAGCCGCGCTGAACGGTCAACCGTCCTGCGGCAGTGGCACGACGACGAGGAGTGGCGCGTCATGGCGATTGATCGCCGGGTCAGCGCAAGGCAGCGTCGAAGCGGCGCTTGAGGTCGGTGAGTCGCTCGACGGGCTCATTGGCGAACACGAGGCGGACGTAGCGCTCGCCGGTGGGTCCCCAGCCGGCCATCGGAGTCGCGGCGACTTGAGCGCGATGGAACAACTGCTGGGCGGCCTGCTCGGGCGTGACGCCGAGGTCCGTCGTGTCGATGAGCAGCGACCAGCCGCCGTGCGGGCGGATACACGGGTAGTCGGCCAGCTGATCGAGGATGGTGTCGCACCGTTCGTGCCAGATGCGCACGGCCGCGGCGACGTCGGCGGCGGCGTCGGGCGCGCGCAGTGCGGCGGCAACCGCCTGCTGGGCGATGCCCACCTGGCAGACGACGTTGGTCATGCCCACCAAGCCGATGTCGGCCACGATCGGTTCGGGGCCGACAACCCACCCCACCCGCCAGCCGATCATCCGCAGTTCCTTCGACGCCGAGCCGACGGTGATGGTGCGCTCGCGCAGTGCCGGATGGCCGGCCGGATGCAGCGGTGGCTCGCCGTCGAAGCGGATCCGTTCCATCGCGGCGTCGTAGATGACCCACGTGCCGTATCGGGCTACCGGCCGGGCGATCGCGTCCAGGTGTTCGGCGCCGAGCAACGCGCCGGTGGGCATGGCCGGGCTCATGAGCAGGACAGCCGCGGTGTCGGGGCCGATTGCCGCCGCGAGTTCGTCAGGATCGGTCTGCCACCCGGTCGGGCCGGGGCGGCAGTGGACGTGGCGCGGCACCGCGCCGGCGAGCCGGATCCGATTGACGAGGCCGGCGTAGATCGGATCGGCGATGACGACCTGCTGGCCTGGTTCCACCGTGGCGAGCAGGGTGTTGAGGATTCCGTTGAGGCCACCCGCGACGATCACGCACTCGCTGCGCGAGTCGTAGTCGATGCCGGCGATACGCGAGACATGCGCCGCCGCAGCCTCGCGCAGTGCCCAATGCCCCTGGAACGGCAGGTAACTGTTCGCCGCGTCGTCGTCGACGGCGCGCCGTGTTGCCTCGCGCGCGATCGCCGGCGGGGCCAGATCGGTGTCGAGATTCTCCAAACGCAGAAAGCGCGGATCGTGCGCGGCGTCCGCAGCGTCGCCAACCTGGTCAACCCCGATTCCGGGGATATCTCGCAGTCGTGAGACGGGCATGGTCGTCCTCCAACCCGGTTTTGCTCGGGGCTACCGTCCCATGCTCGTGGTGAGCCTGAGAAACTCACTGGCCGCGCCGCGTGGGGTCGAGCCGCGCCGCCATACCGCTCGAAGAATGCGGTGCAGGTTCAGGTCGCGGACCGGGATCTCGACCATACGCCCGTCGCGAAGTTCGTTGGCGAGGGCGAGTTCACTCAATACGGCCGGGTAGTCGGCCGACGTCACGAGAACCTTGACCGCCGCGTTGGAGTCGAGTTCGACGGCGGGTGCGGCCATGTCCTGCCCGATCGCACGGCGAAGGGTCTCGCGGGTGCCCGAGCCGCCCTCCCGGGAGGCCAGCGGCATCGTGGCGAGTTCGGCGGCCGATACCGGTCGGCGGCGTTGTGCCAGCGGGTGTTGCGGTGACGCCACGAGCACGAGCCGGTCGGTTCCGACCCGGCGCCGGCTGAGATCGGCGGGGATGGTGGGCGTCTCGACGAACCCGAGGTCGACCTCACGAGAGCGCACCGCGGCGATGACCTCCTGGGAGTTCGCAACCCGCAGTTTCACCGGGGGATGGTGCCCTCGATGGCGAAACTCGTTGAGCCAGGTCGGCACGAGGTACTCCGCGACGGTCTGACTCGCGGCGAGCGAGAGCTGGCCACCCGCTTCGGTCGACAGCGCGCGGCTGCCGGTGACGAGCCGGTCGACGGCGTCGACAACTGCGCGGGACCACTCGGTGACCATCTGGCCGTGGGCGGTGAGCACGGCTCCTTGTGTTCTGCGGTCGAGCAGTTCCAGCCGGAGCCGCTGCTCGAGCACCTGGATGCGTTTGCTCGCCGACGGCTGGCTTATCCGCTCCGCACGGGCCGCGGCGGAGATGCTGCCGAGGTCGGCCACGAGCGTGAGCATGCGCAGGCCTTCAAGGTCGAGATCGGGTCGACGGAGATCCAGCATGGCCATAGCCCAAGGCTATATCGCCATAGCGAAATCGGGTCTATTGCGGGAAATCTGCAGCAACGACAGTGAGGAGCATGACTTCCGGTTCGATCTCGAAGACCGAAGTCCTTGCCGAATCGGCCGGTTCCGGCGCCTCTGGCGGCGATCCAGGCAGCCCGTTCCGGCGCGTGAGCCGCTACGTCGGGCGCCTGCTGCCAGGCCTCGCCCTGGCGTTGGGGATTGCCGCTGTGGCGACATTCATCGGCGACCTCGTGCCGGTCATCGGCGCCCCGGTGACCGCGATCGTCATCGGAGTCTTCGTAGGAGCGATCGCCAAGCCGGGCGTGCGGCTACGTCCCGGTATCGCGGTGGCGAGTCGCTTCGTCTTGCAGGTGTCGGTGGTCGTGCTGGGTGCGCAGTTGTCGCTGGTCCAGGTGGCGAAGGTCGGTCTGGGGTCCCTGCCGGTAATGGTGGGCACGTTGGTGGCGTGCCTCGCGGCGGCGTACTACCTGGGGCGACTGCTGGGCGTCGTGGGCGACATCCGGACCCTGATCGGCGTCGGTACGGGAATCTGCGGCGCGTCGGCGATCGCGGCGGTTACCCCGGTGATCGGCGCCGCGAGCGTCGAGGTGTCCTTCGCGGTGTCGACGATCTTCCTGTTCAACATTGCCGCGGTACTGACCTTTCCATTTCTCGGGCACCTGCTCGGCATGAGCCAGCACGCCTTCGGCTTGTTCGCCGGCACAGCAGTCAACGACACGTCTTCGGTCGTCGCCGCATCGACCACCTATGGCGCCTCTGCGGCGCACACGGCGGTCGTCGTCAAACTCACCCGGACGCTGCTGATCATTCCGATCTGCTTCGGCCTCGCGGCCGTCGCTACCCGTACGGATCGCTCGGGCGGCCGTACCGGCCCGAAAGCGCCGCGCGGGCGGGTGCGGATTCGCCGTCTCGTGCCGTGGTTCCTCATCGGCTTCCTGCTGTTCGCGGCGGCCAACAGCGCGGGAATCATCCCGTCGGCCGCGCATCATCCATTGAGCCGGCTGTCGGTCTACCTCATCACCATCGCGCTGGCCGCAATCGGCCTCAGCACGGATCTCGCGAGTTTCCGGCGCACCGGGCCACGCCCGCTCGTGCTCGGCGCCCTGCTGTGGCTGATCGTCTCGTCAACCAGCCTCGGGCTTCAGTTGCTGGTCGGCTCCCTCTGACCTGGGCGCCGGCGATGACCGTGGTCGCGGCCCCCGGCAGCGGCTTGCCACCGCTGCAGCCCGCATGCCAAACTGTCGGTGGTCAGACCACTGGGCACGTAGCGGAATCACGTTCGATCCTGCTCGACTCGTTGCCTTCGCCAGTTGAGGCGGAGATGCCCTGGCGTCTGCAGCAGCGCCACTGTCATTGTCCACCCACGGCGCAGACCGGGAGAGGCGACCGATGTTGAGCCATGCCCGTGAGGGCGTCGATCTGACGCACGCGGATCGTTACCACGACGCTGTTGTGGCGCACCTGTCGGCGCTGCACGACGAGAGCATGTCGTCGGTGGTCGCGGCCGCCTCGCTGGTCGCCGATCACGTCGGCGCCGATCGCATCGTGTACGTGTACGGCCCCGGCGGCCATTCGAATCTGGCCGCGCAGGAGCTGTTCAACCGTGCGGGCGGGCTGATGCATGTCAGTGCCGTGCTCGATCAGGCCACCATGCTCAGCGCCGGCGGGCAGTACTCGAAGGCGATGGAACGGCTGCCCGGCTACGGTCGCATCGTCATCGAGCAGTACGGGATCGGTGCCGGCGACCTGCTCATCCTCGTCAATGCCTACGGCATCAACTCGGCGCTGATCGACGCGGCCCTGACCGCGCGCGAACTCGGCGCGACGACCATCGGCGTGAGTTCGGTGCGCCATGCCGAGCAGACCGCTCCCGACCACCCGGCACGGCATCCGTCACGACTCAACCTGCACGAGATCGTCGACGTGTCGGTCGACAGCTTGGTGCCCGTGGGCGACGGCATCCTGCACATAGACGGCGTGAACGAGGTGACCGGCCCGATCTCCACGATCGCGAATGCGTACCTGCTCAATTCCATCGTCGCGACGGCGTTGGGCATTCTCGCCAAGCGGGGCGTCGAGGTGCCGGTGTTCCGCAGTGGTAACGCCCCGGGCGGCGACGAGGTCAATGCCGAGTTCCGTGCACGCTTCCGTGGGCGCATCCGGCACCTGTAGCGGGCGCGCGGAGAATCAACTGTCGTGAAGCTGCTGGGGCGAATCGTGGGCGCCGAGCGCCCGGTGCTGCTGTCCACCGACGGTGCCGTGGTCACAGACATCGCCGAAACAGACACCGTGAGCGACGTGTGGATCCTGCCGGGCCTGGTCGACATCCAGAACAACGGTTACCACGGTCATGATGTGCGCGCGCCGGATGTCGACGCTGACACCATCTCGCAATTCGTCGCCTCGCTGTGGCCGCAGGGGATCACGGCCGTGTGCCCGACCGTCACGACCGGCCCCGAGGAGCGGATC
>CAVTSX010000002.1:0-100467 GCA_963737425.1 uncultured Actinomycetota bacterium | reverse complement strand
CTCGGCGGCTGGTCGGTGCGACTACTTGCATGTGTCTCGATCATCAGGTCGTCCGTCAGAGGCCAAGCGACTGACGGCGCAGCAGCGCTTGGCCGCGAAACGGGAGGCGGCGGCGCAGGCCCGCCTGGCCGCCGCACGGCGCCGCCGGCTGTTGCTCACCGTCGGCGGCCCGCTCACGGTCGTGATGTTGGTCGTCGTGGTCCTGGTCGTGGTGAAGGTGGCCACCGGTGCTGGCGGACCGAGGTCCGGACAGAAGGCATCGACGGCACCTCAAGATGTGGTTGCGCAGGTCAGCTCGGTGCCGGCGGGCGTGCTCGACACGGTCGGCGTGGGTAGCGCGGGTGAGAAGCCGACGGCGATTACCGCCCCGCCGCTGACTGAGGGCGGTAAGCCGCGGGTGCTCTACGTCGGAGCCGAGTACTGCCCGTATTGCGCGACCGAGCGCTGGGCGGTCGTCGTGGCGCTGTCGCGGTTCGGGTCGTTCACCGGGCTCGGGCAGACGACGTCGTCCCCGTCCGACGTCTACCCGAGCACCGCGACACTTACCTTCCACGGCGCGCGTTACACCAGCGACTACCTGTCCTTCACCGGCAAGGAGACCCAGAGCAACCAGGTGTCGGGCGGCGGGTACGCGACTCTCGACACGCTCTCGGCCGCCGACGAGGCGTTGTTCGTCAAGTACAACGCGCCGCCCTACGTGAAATCGCCCGGGTCGATCCCGTTCATCGATATCGGCGGGCGCTACCTCGTCGCCGGCGCCTCCTATGATCCGCAGGTGCTGCAGGGCAAGTCCCACGAGCAGATCGCGGCGGCCCTGTCCGACCCGAACTCCGCGATCGCCAAGGGCGCGGACGGGACCGCCAATCTGATCACCGCGGCGATCTGCCAGACCACGGGCAACAAGCCCGGCGCGGTGTGCCAATCTCGCGCGGTGAGCACGGCGAGCGCCGCTTTGAGTCGCTGACTGTGACCGTTGTCCGGCCCGGTGCGGGGCGATCCGTCCGGGGGAGCATGCCGTCGCTCGGCCTTGCGGCCGCGGGCCTTGCCGTGTCGATCTACCTCACGATCGAGCACTACAGCGGCTCGACCGCGCTGGCTTGCCCGGAGAACGCGACCATCAACTGCGCGAAGGTCACCACCAGCAGCTGGTCGCGCTTCCTCGGCCTGCCGGTCGCGGTGCTCGGGCTCGCCTATTTCGTCGTCATGACGCTGCTGGTGCTGCCTGCGGCCTGGCGGCGGCGGCGCCTGGACGCGGTGCGGCTGGCCGGCGCCGGGCTGGGCATGGCCATGGTCCTGTACCTGGTCTGGGCCGAGCTGTTCCGGATCAACGCGATCTGCCTGTGGTGCACCGCCGTCCACGTCTGCACCCTTGGCCTGTTCACCGCGATCCTCTGGCGCACCGCCGCGGCACCGCCCGGGTCGTGAGCCGCGTTTCGGGCGGGTGGGTCGTCGCAAAGGGTCACTGTCCGGGCCGGTCGATACTGCGGATGCCGTCTGGACGGAATGCGACGACCGGCAGTTCGCGGACCAGTCGGCGGCGGGCCTGATCGGTTCCGTCGTAGTGCCATCCGACGAGCCAGCTCAGCACGCGTCGGATCACAGGGGTCGCGAGGCGGTTACGCCGCTCGTAGTCGGCGAGGACGGTGGCGGCCTCGGAGGGGTCGAGGGTGCGGTGGGCGGGGTGGAACCGGCGTCGTCCGATGGCGATTTCGGCGGCTGGCAGTGTCTGCACGTTGCGGTACCAGTCCGCGGCCGGTCCGAGCCCGGCGATGACGATGACCTCGCCGTCGGGGCGGGTGGCGATGACTTCGAGCATGGTCTGGTGCTGTCGCCCGGTGCGGCGGCCGATGTGGGTGAGTCTGAGGAAGCGGTGGCCGAGCAGCCAGCCGAGGTGCCAGTCGTAGAGGCGGGTCGGTGCGCGCAGCAGGCGGCGTGCGATGGGACCCAGTCGGCGTGTCGTCATGGCCGGCTGCGCTGGGATTGCGCCGCGGCGAGGCGTTGCGGCGTGGCCGGTGTGGGGCGGTGGTGCAGGGCGCTGAGCACCTGTTGGTGGGTGAGCCAGCCGATCAGGTTGGCGCCGGTGTGGTCGAGGACGGGGATGGCGGCGGCTGGTGAGGCGTCGAGGGCGTCGAGGGTGTCTTCGAGTGGCTGGTCGATGCGTGCTGTGGCGGGTTGTTCGATGATCGATGCGACGGGTGTGGTGTCGTGGTGGCCGTCGGCGACGGTCTCGGCGAGAGTGCGTGCGGTGACGACGCCGAGGTAGTCGCCGGCCGCGTCGATGACGGGCAGTTGGCCGTGGCGGGCGCGGACGAGGCACTCGGCGGCGTCGATGAGGGGCGTGTCGGCGGGCAGTGTGTTCCCGACGGGTTCCATGACCTGCCCGGTGGTCATGGTCGCGAGCGCGGCTGCGTGCGGTTGCTCGTCGAGGTCGATGCCGCGGCGGCGCAGTTTGAGGGTGTAGATCGTGTCGCGGGTGGCCAGGTGGCTGATGCCGGTGGCGAGCACGATCGCGGCCATCAGCGGGAGGATGATCGTGTATTCGCCGGTGAGTTCGAACAGGATGATGACCGCGGTGATCGGGGCGCGGGCGGCGCCGGCGAACACGGCGCCCATGCCGATGAGCCCGTAAGCACCGGCGGGACCGGCGATCCCGGGCGCGATGTGGTGCAGCGTCTGGCCGTAGGCGCAGCCGAGCATGGCGCCGATGAACAGGCTGGGGGCGAACACGCCGCCGGATCCGCCGATGCCGATGGTCAGGCTGGTTGCGACGATCTTGCCGATTAGCAGTGCGAGCAGGAACGCGATTGCGTAGGTGCCGGCGACGCTGTTACTGAGTACGGGGTAGCCGACGCCGTACATCTGCGGCAGGAGGAGGAGCAGCCCGCCGAGCAGCAGACCGCCCGCGGTGGGGCGCAGCCATTCCGGTCCGCGCAGGCCATTCCAGGCCCAGTCGCAGGCGTCCTCGATGAGGTAGAGCACGCGGGCGAAGACTACGCCGACCAGGCCGGCGAGCAGGCCGAGCGCGGCGAAGAGCAGGTATTGGCCGGCGTTGTGCGCGGCGAAGGCCGGTAGGTGCAGGAACGGCTCGTTGCCGAGCGCGGCGCGTCCGATGGCGCTGGCGGTGACCGACGCGAGCACGACCATGCCGAACGACTGTGCCGCGAAGTCGCGCAGGATCAGCTCCATCGCGAAGAACACGCCGGCCAGCGGCGCGTTGAAGGTGGCGGCGATGCCACCGGCTGCGCCGCAGGCGACCAGCACCTGCATGCGTGACTCGGCCAGCCGGACCAGCTGGCCGACGGTGGATCCGAGGGCGGAGCCGATCTGCACGATCGGGCCTTCCCGGCCGACCGATCCGCCGCCGCCGATACACAACGCCGAGGCCAGTGCCTTGATCGCCGCCACCTGGGGCGCGATCCGCCCGCCGCGGCGGGCCACGGCATACATCACTTCGGGGACGCCGTGCCCGCGCGCTTCTCGGGCGAAGAAGTGCACCAGTGGCCCGTAGATCAGTCCGGCTGCGACCGGAGCGAGCACGACGAACCACCGGCCCAGCGCTGGGACGTGCGGGTTGGCGACATGGCCGAGGCCGGCGTAGTCGCGGTGGCCGGACAGCGCCAGCGTGAACGTCGTGATCAACCAGCGGAACGCCACCGCGCCCGCGCCGGCCCCGGCGCCTACGAGCAGCGCCAGGGCGAGCAGGCCGCTGTTCGAGGAGCGCAGCGCTGACCCGAGCCGTGCGCGACCGGCCGGCATCCGAACCGACAGGTTGGGCCGCGGGTCAGCGTGTAAGGAATCCACCGTTGCATTATGCAATCATTGCTCTGTGCGTGTCAGTGCGAGGATGGGTGCGGTGAGACGCGAGACACCGCCGGGCACCGGCGACGCGACCGAGGTCGACGCCTTCGTCACCGCGCTGCTGACCGCGTCGCGCGTGCTGGTCGGTGTCTCGGCGCGGTCGCTGGCCGACGTCGAGGACACGGTCACGGTCACCCAGTTCCGCACCCTTGTCGTCTTGGACGGCCACGGTGAGATCAGCCTCAACCGGCTCGCCGACCGGCTCGGCGTCAACGCCTCGACCGCGATGCGCATGATCGACCGCTTGCTCGCGGTCGGTCTGGTCACCCGCCGCGACAACCCGGCCAATCGGCGCACGGTGCTGCTCGGCCTGAGCGCGGCCGGTAAGCGGGTCGTGCGTCAGGTCACTGCGCGGCGCCGGGCCGAGATCGCCCGCATCGTCAGTGCCATGCCGGCGACCCAGCGAAGCAAGCTGATCACCGCGCTGCACGCGTTCGCCGACGCCGCGGGCGAACCGGAACCGCCCCCCGACACCACAACCGGGCTCGGCTGGTGACGATCAGCACCCAGTGGCTTCATTGATCCGTTCCGCGCTCGAGTGTCGCGTCGTCCGCGTGCAGCACGATGTAGCGATGCTTCGATGCGAATGCTTCGTGACATGAGCGACGTCGAGCCGTTCGGCCTCGTTGTTTGCCTGGCTTCTCTTGCGCTGCTGGCGGCCGTCTTGTCCAACCGGGTGAGTGGGTGGCTGCGGGTGCCGGCGCCGGCGATCTTTCTGATCGTGTCCGCGGTGGCGTCCGATTTGTTTCACGGGCTCGGATCGCTGTCTATCAAGGTCGACCAGCGCATCGTGACTGTGGCGTTGGTCTTGATCCTGTTCGAGGGCGGGATGCACATCGGCTGGGAGCGGTTCCGGGCGAGCGCCGGCCCGGTGATCTGGCTCGGCGTGGCCGGCACGTTGGCCACGGCGGTGGGGCTGGCGTTGGCCGCGCACGCTCTGTTCGATCTGGGTTGGCGCTCGTCGTTGCTGATCGGCACGGCGCTGGCGCCGACGGATCCGGCGGTGGTCTTCTCCGTGCTCGGACGGCGCGAGGTGTCAGGTCGAACCGGCACGCTGCTGCAGGGCGAGTCCGGCGCGAACGATCCGGTCGGCATCGCGCTCATGGTCAGTATTCTCGGGGCCGGCGGCGGTGGCTGGGGTGAGGTCCTCGGTGGCGCAGGCGAGTTCGCGCTGCAGATGGCGGTCGGGACGGCCTTCGGAGTGATCGGCGGCCTGGCGCTGCTGCGGGTGATGCGGCTTGCGCTGCCGAACGAGGCGCTCTATCCACTGCGTACCGTCGCCTTCGGCCTACTGATCTACGGGGTCGCCACCGTGTGCCATGGTTCGGGCTTCCTGGCCGTCTTCCTGGCCGGAATCGTGATCGGCGACGCGCGCGCCCCGTACAAGCGCGAGATCGAACGATTCGCCGCCGCACTGAGCAGCCTCGCCGAGATCGTCGTGTTCACCACGCTCGGCCTGACCGTCTCGCTGCATGCGGTACTGCGCGGAGACGATCTCTGGGCGGGTCTCGCCCTAGCCGCCTTGATGATCGTCGCGGTGCGCCCGATCCTGGTCGGCCTGCTGCTGATCCCGATCAAGCTCGACTTCGGCGAGCGCGTGTTCGTGCTGTGGTCAGGCCTCAAGGGCGCGGTGCCGATCCTGCTCGGCACGTTCGTGCTCAGCGAGGGAGTGGCCCATGCCTCACGGATCTACAACATCATCTTCATCGCCGTGACCGTGTCCGTCGTCGTGCAGGGAGGGCTGGTGCCGGCCGCCGCGCGACTGCTGCACGTGCCGATGCGGGTCGTCGAAACGGAACCGTGGGCACTGGGCCTGCGCTTCCGCGACGAGCCCGAGGGACTGCACCGGTACTTCGTCGACCACGGGTCACCGGCCGACGGCTGCACGATCGGCGACCTGGCCGTGGGCGATCAGGTGTGGATCAGCATGGTCAGCCGTGGCGGACGCCTGCTGCACGTGGACGGGCAGACCGTGCTGAAAGCGGGCGACGAGGTGCTGGCGCTTGCCGAGGAGGATGGGCGACTCGACGGCGTGTTCACCCGCCCCCGTGAGCCCGACGGCTGACGGCTGGCTGCGCGGGTTTGAGCATCGCGCGCAGGGCATCGATCGCGGCGGCGATGTCGAGGTCGGGGTCGAGCAGCGCGTGCAGGAGCAGGCCGTCGCCGACGGCTGCGAGCAGGGTGGCGATGCCCGTGGCGGGAGCGCCAGGAAAGACCGCACCTCGCTCCTGGTCGGTACGCACGGTCTTGACGATCAGTTCCCGGTATCGGCCGAGCAGGGCACCCATCCGATCGCGCAGGCCGGCGTCTCGCTCGGCCTCGCGCATGGTCTCGAGCATGAGCCGGGAGAGCACCGGATCGATTGCGTCGCGGTCGCCGATCTCGGCGGTGATCAGCACGAGCAGGTCATCGACCGATTCGAATGCCTCGAACTGGTCGAGCGGGATCGCCTGCTGGAAGGCGTGCAGCGCGGCCTCGGTGAGCATTTCCTGCTTGCCGCGGAAGTGGTAGCTGACCGAGCCGTGGGGCAGGCCGGCCCGCGTGGCCACGCCGCGTGTGGTGACCCGGCCCCAGCCGAGTTCCGCGATCAGCTCGGCTGCCGCGGCCATGAGCCGCTCGCGTGTCGGCGCCGAAGCTGGGCCACGGACGCCTGGCGAGCGTGCCGCCTGCGCACCCTGTCCAATTGAACTGTCCATATGGCCAACCTTAGTGCTACGTTCGGACGATGGTTACGACACCACCACATACCGGCGGGGATCTCGCCGTCGAGGCCCACGGACTCACCAAACTATTCGGGCGGGCGCGAGCGGTCGACGGGATCGACCTGGCCATTCCGCGGGGCAGTGTCTACGGCGTGCTCGGCCCGAACGGGGCCGGAAAAACGACGACGATCCGCATCCTCGCCACATTGCTGCGACCGGACGGCGGGACGGCGCGGGTACTCGGCCACGACGTCGTGCACGACGCCGCCGCGGTACGCAGCCGGGTGAGCCTGACCGCCCAGTTCGCTTCGGTCGATGAGGACCTCACCGCCGTTGAGAACCTGATCCTGCTCGGGCGCCTGCTCGGTCACGCCCGAAGGCAGGCCAAGCAGCGAGCACGTGATCTGCTCGAGGCGTTCGACCTGGCCGACGCCGCGGGCCGGCAGGTCGCGCAGTTCTCAGGCGGGATGCGCCGCCGGCTCGACATCGCGGCGAGCATCATCGTCACGCCCGATCTGCTGTTCCTCGACGAACCCACGACCGGCCTGGACCCGCGAAGCCGCAACCACGTCTGGGAGATCGTGCGCACCATCGTTGCCGCGGGCACGACCGTTGTGCTCACCACGCAGTACCTCGACGAAGCCGATCAACTCGCTGAACGGATCGCGGTCATCGATCACGGCCGGGTGATCGCCGAAGGCACCCGTGGCGAGCTCAAAGCCTCCGTCGGTGCCGGTGGCGTCCGGGTGCGTCTGCTCGACCCCGCCCAGCGTGAGCAGGCCGTGCAGGTGCTCACCGCCGGGCTCGGCGTCGCCGTGCACGCCGAGCGCGACCCGGCCGCTCTTACCGCACGGATCCCGGCGCAGAACGGCCCGCGTGACGCGGCCCAGCGAGTAGCCCGCGCCCTGGGCGACCTGTCCCGCGCGGGGATCGATGTCAGCGACTTCGCCCTCGGCCAGCCCAGCCTCGACGAAGTGTTCCTCGCCCTGACCGGAACCCGCGTCGAACCCGAGACCCACAACGAGGAGGCCGTCGCATGAGCGGCGCATCGACCACCGCTCCCGGCACCAGCCTGCACGCACCGACCATGCCGGTGCTCTCTGCAAACCCGCGGCCCGCCCCGGCCGGGGCGCTGTCCGCCTCGCTCACCTTCGCCTGGCGGTCACTGCTCAAGATCAAACATGTGCCCGAACAACTCGGCGACGTCATCGGCATCCCGGTGCTGTTCACGCTCATGTTCACCTACCTGTTCGGCGGTGCCCTGGCCGGATCGACAGCGCACTACCTGCAGTTCCTGCTGCCGGGCACCCTCGCCCTGGCCGTCGTCTTCGTCACCGTCTACAGCGGCGTCACGCTGAACCGGGACCTGGCAACCGGGGCGTTCGACCGGTTCCGCTCGATGCCGGTCTGGCGGCCCGCCCCGATCGTCGGCGGCCTCATCGGTGACGCCGGGCGCTACCTACTGGCCTCGAGCCTTGTCGTCGGGCTCGGGCTGATCATGGGTTTTCGAGCCCGTGGCGGTCCGGTCGGCGTCCTGGCCGCGGTCGTTCTGGTACTGGTCTTCGCCTTCGCGCTGTCGTGGGTCTGGACCACCCTGGGCCTGGTCCTGCGCACGCCGAACGCGGTCATGAGCATCGGGTTCGTGATCCTGTTCCCGCTGACGTTCATGAGCAACATCTTCGTCAACCCCGAGACCATGCCCGGCTGGCTGCGCGCGATAGCCGACGTCAACCCGATCACCCATCTGGCCACCGCCGAACGCGGACTCATGGCCGGTACCGCAACCGCCGCACAGCTGGTCTGGGTGCTCGGCGCCGCCGGCGTGCTCACCGTGTTGTTCGCGCCGCTCAGCACGCTGCTGTACCAGCGCCGTGGCTAATTGGGGCGCGGGTAGCGGGCGGGACCTGACGCCATCCGGGGACCGTCAAGCAGGTTCGGGAGGCGCCCTGCGTTCGCGGCGCACGTACAGGTGCGAGGCGTCTGTTCGTGGACTGGTTCGTGGACTGAACTACAGGCACCTGGAGCGCTCGGTGTGCACGGAGTGCCCGGACGGCGGTGCAGGAGTGCCCAGATGGACTGGGTGAGCAGACGCGGGCCGGTGTCCGGGGCATTCGTAATGCGTCGCTCGTTGCTCTGGACAGGCTGCCACGGAAGCGTGCGAGAGATCGCCGAATAGGGCGCGATTCGGCCAGCCATCGAACAGACCGGCGCTGACGTTCTGAGCGAGGGCGCTACAACGTTCAGCTACCAGTGCCGTGGCCTCACCTGAGTCGGTAGCCGACGCCGCGGACAGTCTCGATGCGGTCGGCAACGGCGCCCAGTTTTCTGCGGAGGCTGCGAATCACGACGTCCACCGTGTTGCTGCCACCGTCGTATCTCGTGCCCCATACCTCGCTGAGTAGGTCGGCGCGCGACACCGGAGCTGCAGGATGGGCGGCAAGCGTGTTCAGCACTCCGAACTCGAGCGGCGACAACTGGATGCGAGTGCCACCGAGATCGACGCTGCGGTCGCGCTCGTCGAGGAATGGCTGATCGCTCTCGCCGAGCTCGGCCGCGGCGATGCGGTTGAGCCACCCGTCGACGGAGTCCGGACCGAAGTCGAGCGCCGCGAGATGGAACGGCTCGCCGCCGACCTCGATGGGTTCGTCGAAGGGACGGAAGCCGAGCGTGCGCAGCGCGTCGAGGAAGGGCCGCGGGTCGCGGACGCCAAGGTAGAGCCGACCCAGGTTTGGCCGCAGGCGGAAGTAATCACGCTTGACATCGAGCAACGCCGCGGCCTGCACACCGCTCGGGCCCTCGCCCGTGCCGGCCGCCAGCCAGCGCCGGTGGGTGAGAGTCCGCTGGCCGAGAGGCAGCGGGTGACGCGCGGCGTGCCGCGACCAGGCTGCGACGACTGGGTCGGCTCGCTCAAGAGAGTGCGGGATGCCTCGCCACTCCGCAACGATCGAACACCCGACGACGGCTCCGGTCCGGTCGCGCACTGTACGGACCGCGTCAGGACGAAGTTGCAACCACGCGTCCAACACCGAGGCGCCCTCCGGTGTCTCGAATTCGTGCCACAACGCGCGCAGAGCTTCGGCGTCCTCCTCACGCGACCGCTCGACACTGAAGGCGTGGGCAGTCGCGGGGAACATCGCCTCGCGGACGAACGGGTTGTCGATGAGGAAAAGGAGGTCCGCGGTGAATCGGTGGAGGTCACTCGCGCTCGCCCGCCGTGTCTCGTTCTGGAGATGGCGCCACGCGGCCGAGCGCAGTTCGCGGAACCGCTCAGGGTCGAGGGCGCGTAGCCGGGCGGAGACTGCGGCCTGCACAGCATCGTGGAGCCGCAACCCTTCCGACGTCTCGTCGACGAAGCTGAGCGCCCCGAGTTTCTCCATCGCTTCGCCCGCATCGTGGCACGCCATGGCCTCGAGGACACCTCTCGTCACTCGGCGAGGCACCGATGCAGCGTCGAGGAGCTGGCGATCCTCGTCATCGAGGCCGGCGCGAAACGCGGTCGCCAGCGCGGCGACCACGCGCGAGCCGGCCTCGTCGATCGGCATGTGGGCGACGTCTGCCTCCGCGGCGAGCCGAAGCGACAGAGGGTGGCCGCGCGCGATTCGGCAAATCCTGAAAGCGTGATCTTCCGCCACATTTGCGTCGGCGAGAAAGGCTCGCGCGGCCTCATCGGTCAACCCGACGAGCGGGAGGATCTCGAGCCCACCCACTCGACCCCGCTCCGTCGACCATTCAAGCATCGGAGCGTCGCGCCCGGCGATGACGAAGCGCAGATCCGTCGACAACGACGGAACCAGTTCGTGCCGCAACCAGGGATCGGCGATGCGGAACATCTCGTAGGTGTCGACGAGCACGACGCCAGCGCTTCCTAGCTGCCATCCCGCCGCTTCGAGCGCCGCGCGAAAACTCGACTCCGTCGGATCGATGGCCGCGCAGTCGATCCGCCACACCTGAGTTCCGGACCCTCGCACGCCCGTCTCGAAAGCGTTGAGCAGTGCCGACTTGCCGATGCCCGCGACACCGTAGACGAACGCCACGCGCGGCCCGTTCGCGTCGAGGACGCGCTGCAGGGACGCGAGCTCGCGCTCCCGACCCTTCAGCGTGACGCTGTTGCTCATTGCTACAAGGTTCCAGCCTCAGACGCCCGCGGGCTGCGCCAACCCACGGGTGACACGGGTAGGCCCCTCGAGTACGCCGAAGCGCCGGACCGAGATGTTCATGAGACCGGGTGTCGAGCCGACTCCCGCGAACAGGTCGGACTGGAGGTAGTAGTCGACGGCCTTCTCGGACTCGAACGTGTACACGCCGCCGAAGATGCCATCGGCGCGGTCGGCAAGCCAAACCTTCGAAACGAGTCCCGGGACCTCGGCGAAGGCAGGAGCGAGCGCGTCGCACGAGCGCGCGAATTCCTCCTCGGAGAGTCCATCAAGGCTGAAGTTCACGATCAAGATCTGCACAGCGACCTCCTTGGTCCAGGCCGGCGGCTACACGCACGAGCCGCCCGCAGCGCCGTGACCGCGGCGCCGGAGCGCCGATAGCGGCGGCCTGATTCTGGGTATGTAACAGGTGGCACGCGCCCGGACCCAGCGCTTCGCAGCGTCACGACCGACGCTCTTGAGGGGACCCGGGCATGGACGGTCAAGTCACACCGACCTCGCTTCGTACCGATCTGCCATTCACCTCCGAGGCTCCAACGATTGCACGCGAGCAGGTGCGGCGGTTCGGGCGGAATTTGCGAGCTGCAACCGTTGACGATGCCGTGCTGATGGTGTCGGAGTTGGTGACCAACGCCGTCGCGCACGGCCGGCCCGAGATCACTCTGCGGCTTCGGCTCAGGCCTGGACGCCTCACTGTCGCTGTTGCCGATTGCGGCGAAGCGCCGCTGGAGTGCGCCACGCCGTCACTCCGGCAGACATCCGGGAGAGGACTGGCGATCGTCGACGCGCTGGCCACGTGCTGGGGCGTTAGCCAGGGCCGAGTCGACAAGCAGGTGTGGTTTGACGTGGCGACATGATCACGGGGGATTGACGATCAGACCGCCCTACAGGTGACCGATGGCACCGTCGAAGTCGTCGCCGTCGCCTAGCAGGCAGGACCGTCGCCGCAGGATTGGGGCTCCGGACGGGCTGTTGGCCCAATCGTCTGCGTCCCTACGCTTGAGGGCATGGCGATTCTGCGGATGGACAACGTCGGCATTGTCTTCGACGACCTCGACGCCGCCGTGGCGTTCTTCGTCGAGCTCGGCCTGGAATTGGAGGGCAAGATGACGGTGGAGGGCGAGTGGTCGGACCGCATCGTCGGACTCGACGGCCAGCGCGTCGATGTCGCCATGATGCGGACTCCGGACGGCCACAGCAAGCTCGAACTGATGAGCTACCAGAAGCCGTCGATGATCAGCCCCGAGCCGAAGAACGCACCGCCGAACACGCTGGGCATCCGTCGCCTCATGTTCGCCGTCGACGACATCGAGGACACCATCGCCCGCCTGCGGACCCATGGCGCCGAGCTCATCGGCGAGGTGGTGCGCTACGAGGACATCTTTCTGCTCTGCTACCTCCGCGGCCCCGAGGGGGTCATCGTCGCGCTGGCCGAGGAACTCAGCTGAACCGTTCCCGACCTGGCGGAAGTTAGCGCGCACCTGCGTCCGGTGATCAGGGCGAGGGCGTCGCGCAGGTCGTCCGATCCGCGCGGCGACCAAACAGAATCCAACAGCTGTGACCTGAAAGTCCAACAAAGTCTTGCGTAAAGCATCGCAGTGCTACATAGTGTGCACCGCCGAGTTGCACCGTTGCAGCTGGTTCCCCGTTGTTTGTCGGGTTGAGGGGTTCGATGACCAGTCGTCGCAATTCTGGCTTGTCCCGCGTAGGTATTTCGGCGCTGATCGCATCCGCGGCAGTGGTCGCCGGCGTGGTGGTGGCGCCGCCGTCCGGTGCCCGCGTGCCGGCAGCCGACGGGCCGGGTGCGACGGCGGCGGCGGGCGTATCGAGCGCGATCACCATCGATCCGGCCGCTACGGGCCGGGTGTTCGACGGGGTTGGCGCGATCAGCGGCGGAGGCGGCAATACCCGCCTGCTGATTGACTACCCTGCGGCGCAGCGCGACCAGATCCTGGACTACCTGTTCAAACCGGGATACGGCGCGTCGTTGCAGATCCTCAAGCTGGAGATCGGCGGTGACGCCAACTCGACCGACGGCGCCGAGCCGAGCGTCGAGCACAGCAAGGGCGTCGTGAACTGCAACGCCGGCTACGAGTTCTGGCTGGCCGAGCAAGCCAAGCAGCGTAACCCGAACATCAAGCTGTACGGGCTGGCCTGGGCGGCGCCGGGCTGGATCGGTAACGGCAACTTCTGGTCCCAGGACATGATCGACTACCTGATGACCTGGCTCGGCTGCGCCGAGTCGCACGGCCTGACGATCGATTACCTCGGCGGCTGGAACGAGAAGGGGCACGACATCGGGTGGTACGAGAAGCTGCACGCCACCCTGGCCGAGAAGCACTATCCGACCAAGGTCGTGGGTGACGACTCCGGATGGGGTACCGCCGACGACATGGTGAACGACCCCGACTTCGCCAAGGCGGTGGACATCCTCGGCGCGCACTACTCGTGCCAGGGCGGCGACGGCGGCAACGCAGACTCGTGCTCGTCGTCGAGCAACGCCGTCGCCACCGGCAAGCCGCTGTGGGACAGCGAGCAGGGATCGCAGGACTACAACACCGGCGCCGGCCCGCTGATCCGCGCGATCACCCGCGGCTACATCGACGCGAAGATGACCGCGTTGCTGAACTGGCCGCTGATCGCCGCGATCACCCCGAACCTGCCGTACGCGACGACCGGCCTGATGGTCGCCGGCCAGCCCTGGTCGGGCGACTACAGCGTCGGCAAGAACACGTGGGTCACCGCGCAGGTCACTCAATTCGCACAGCCAGGCTGGCAATTCCTCGACGCGGCAAGCGGATATCTCGGCAACGACCGGACCAATGGCAGCTACGTCAGCCTCAGGTCGCCCGACTCGGCGAACTTCAGCACCATCGTCGAGACGACGACCGCCACGCAGGCGTCGACGGCGACGTTCACCGTGCGCGGTGCGCCGGCCGGCAAGCCCGTACACGTGCGGGCGACGAACCTGAACTCCGCCGCCGACGCCGACCAGTTCGTGCACCTCGGCGACGTGACCCCCGACGGTTCGGGCGGGTTCGGCTACACGCTCCAGCCCGGGTTCGTCTACACGTTCAGCACGGTGGACGGAGCCGGCCGCGGGCACACCAGCAGCCCGTCCCCGCACGCTCTCGCGCTTCCCTACGGCGACACCTTCGACCAGTACAGCTCCGGGCAGGAAGCCCGCTACCTCTCGGACATGCAGGGAGCATTCGAGGTGCAGAACTGCGCGGCCGGGCGGCACCGGATGTGCCTGCAGCAGATGGCGCCGACCCGGCCCATCGAGTGGCAGCAGGACAGCGACGCCTTCACCCTCGTCGGTGATCCCACTTGGAGCGACTACACGGCCAGCGTCGACACCGAACTGACCCAACCCGGCACTGTCGAGCTGATCGGCCGGGCCGGCAAACAGAACAGGCCGCAGTCACATCAGCAGGGTTACTACTTCCAGATCAGCAACACCGGCGCCTGGACGCTGCTGAAGAGCGACGCCGACGGCAACCGCACGGTGCTGGCGCGATCGGCGGTGCCGGCGCTTGGGCTGAATACGTGGCACCGGTTCGGGCTGTCCTTCGCCGGCTCGTGGATAACCGCGCAGGTCGACGGTACGGACCTGGGCGTCGTCAAGGACGACTCCTACACCGCGGGGCAGGTCGGCATCGGCCTCACGTCCTACGTCACCGACCAGTTCGACAACCTGTCCGTCACTCCGGCCCGTTCGGAGCGGGCCTCGGCCGATCTGGCCGTGACCCCGTCGAGCAAGACGGTGCAGCGCGGCAAGACCGTCGACGTCACTGCCACGTTCTCCGTTCCCAAGGGGGCGAGCGAGGCGGACGGGATCAACATCTCGCTCGGCGCACCGGCCGGCTTCGTGTTCGACGGCACCCCGCAGGTGTTCGGGTCGGTGAAGGCGGGACAGGCCGTGTCCGCGTCGTGGCAGCTGACCGCGCCGGTCGATGCCGCGTCTACCGCGGCGATCACCGCGACCGCCACCTACGCGCAACAGGGCGTCGCCCACTGGATCGGTCAGAGCGCCCCGGTGCAGGTGACCAACCCGCCGCCGCCGTCGGGCGTGACCGCGGTCAGCGACCTTCCGTTCCTGTCGTCCACGAACGGATGGGGTCCGGTGGAGCGCGACGAGTCGGTCGGCGGCAATAACCAGAACGACGGGCAACCACTGCGAATCGCCGGCACCACCTACGCCAAGGGCCTGGGCATCAACTCGGTCAGCGACGTCAAGATCTATCTCGGCGCCAACTGCACCACGTTCACCTCGACGGTGGGCATCGACGACGAGGTGGGCGACGGCAGCGTCACGTTCAGTGTCCTCGGCGACGGCAAGACACTCGCCGCCACCGGCACCACCACCGGGCGCGATCCGGCCAGTCAACTGAGCGCGAACGTCACCGGCGTCGACACCCTCGATCTCGTCGTGGGTGACGCGGGCGACGGCAACGGCGACGACCACGGCGACTGGGCCGGGCCGACGCTGACCTGCTACGGACCCCCGGCGGCCGGGACCAACGATGTCAGCGACCTGAACTTCCAGTCCGCCACGAATGGTTGGGGTCCCGTCGAGCGCGACGAGTCCGTCGGCGGCAACCAGGCTCACGACGGCCTGCCACTCACCCTCGACAAGACCGTCTACCCCAAGGGGCTCGGCACCAACGCCGTCAGCGACGTCTCGATCTACCTCGGCGGCTCGTGCACCACGTTCACCTCCACCGTCGGGGTCGACGACGAGGTGGGCAACCAGGGATCGGTCACGTTCACGGTTCTCGGCGACGGCAGGGCACTCGCCTCGACGGCGACCCTCCACGGCGGTGATCCGAGCCAACAGGTCACCGCCGACCTCACCGGCGTCCAGAGCGTGGACCTGCAGGTGGGCGATGCCGGCGACGGCAACGCGTGGGACCACGGCGACTGGGCCGCACCCAGGATCACCTGCACCGGCTGATCGCCCGACCGCCACGCGCGCGACGCGTGCCAGACACAGGTCAGATCAACCCACGCGGCTCGGAGGGTCGAGCCGCGGCCGACCGATTGTTTGCCGTCTAGCACCCCAGGGTCTGCTCCGCTACGCGGCGCGCGCGGCGTCGGCGGTGAAGGCGGCGAGCTCGCGGTTGAATCGCTGGCTGGCTTCCACGAACGGCAGGTGACCGGCGTCGTCGTACCAGGAGGCGACGGCAGCCGGGCACCGCTCCAGGGTGTACTCGGCCATCGACGGCAGCACGATCGCATCCCGCCGGCCGTGCGTCACCAGCACCGGCACCGATGTTCGTGAGAGCACGTCGGTCTCGTCGATCTCGCGGCTGAACAGTGCCTGCCGCACTTCCGGCGGGGTGAGCATGTTCCAGCAGAGCGCGGTGGTCCACTGCTCGTCGTCGAGTGGCTCGGCGCTGCACGCTCGGAGGAATCGCCGGATGGCCGGAATGCTGGTCGCGAGATCGGGGCTGAACGCAGCCGGAGCATTCTCGAGCAGGCCGGGGCCGACGCGTTCGAAGGTGGGTGGCGCCATGATCACCGAGGCGCCGACGAGGTCGATGCCGGCGATCCCGCCGTCGCCGTAAGCCCTCAGGTAGTCGCCGACGATGAACCCGCCGTAGGACCAGGCGACCAGAACTGGGCGGTCGAGTTCGGTGTGCTCGATAACGGCGGCAAGATCGTCTGCCCACAGCCGTGCGTCTGTGTAGGACGAGGCGTCGGGCGGCTTGGCCGACCGGCCGTGACCTCGAAGGTCGAAGGTGACCATTCGGTAGGTCTCGGCGAGCCGCGAGCCCACCTGGCTGCTCCAGCACAGGTCAGCCTGGGACCAGCCGTGGATGAACAGGATCGCCGGCCCGTCGGCGTTACCCCACTCCCGGGCGTGCAGCATCGTCCCGCCGCCGCCGCTGACCTCGTACTCCCGGACCGACTCGGCGACGCGCCCCGGGGCCGCCACGTTGGTTGTCATCGCTGTACCTCCTGGCTACTGGGAAACGTTCGCTCTGTGTCTAGTCCGAGGCGGGCGGAGGCGGCATCGGCGCCAGCACGCAAGATCGCTGTACGCGTGGCGGTCTACACGCAGCGGGATCAGTCGCGGTGCTCGGCGGAAGAACCGCGGGACTCGACGAAGGCCGCAGCCGCACCGGCGCGCGCGGCCTTTCCGGACAGGCGCAGTTTCGCGTAGATGTTCGAGAGGTGCCGCTCGACGGTGCGCACGCTCAGGCGCAGGCGCGCGGCGATCGCCTCGTTGGTCAGGCCGGCGGCGACAAGGCCGAGCACTTCGAGTTCCCGCGGGCTGAATGCCGTGGTCGTCGCGGTCGTGGGCGCACGCGCTGATGCCCCGAGAAAGGCGTGCATCGTGGCCACGAACTCGTCCCAGGCCGGTTCGTCCGCGAGCAGGATGTGGTTGGCCGAGTCGAGGACCACCAGCCGCGCGTTCGGGATCAGGCGGGCGAGCAGCCGCCCCTCCTCCACTGGCACCACATGATCGTCGCGGGCGTGGATCACCAACGTCGGCGCGGTGACCCTCGGCGCCTCGGCGGTGACGTCGACGCCGCCCCGCGCGCGGAACATCTGCACCGCCCGCTCGACCGTCGTCGTCGCCGGCAGCAGGCCGTCGTACCACGCCATCTGCGCCGGCGTGCCACGCGGCAGGAAGAGCATGCTGAACATGTGCCGGAAGGTCGGGTCATCTGCCGTCCAGCCAGCCCGAATCGCCGCCGTCAGCGCCTCTTCTTCAAGCTGCTGGCCTCGCAGTCTCCTGCCCCGTCCGTAGGCGCCGTACAGGACGAGATGGCTGACCCGTTCGGGGTGTCGCGCCGCGTAGGCGACCGCGATCGCCCCGCCCTGCGACACGCCGAGCAGCGTGCATCGGTCCCATCCCGCGGCGCCGATCACCGTCTCGAGATCGCCGACCCAGGTCGAAAGCGTCGGCTCGCCCGCCGCCATGCCGGACAGACCACAACCGCGTTCGTCATAGCGCAGTACCGTGTGCCGCTCGCCGAGGCGGTCCAGCCAGTGTCGCCAGACAGGGCTCTGCCAGTCGAGTTCGAGGTGGGTCAGCCAGGTCGCGACCCTGACCAGCGGAGGTCCACGCCCGTGCAGCGCGTAGGCCAGTCGCGTTCCGTCCGCTGCCGTGCAAAAGCGGATCTCATGCGGCATGGCCCGCCCTGACCGTCGCTGTTCACTCCGCGGAGTGCCTACGCCGCCAAGGCTTCCCCACATCGCAAGGCCAGGCAATGCCTCGCGCGAAGGGGCCACTCACGAACGCAGCAGGGGAGTCGACCCGCGGCCAGAGGCCAAGGCGAGCGATGCCGAGATCGGTTTCTCCTGCTGGACCCACAGCGGCCCCGAACTGTTGCCTACTCGTGCCATACGCGCCCAAAGTCAGCGCCAGCCATGCCCATTGCGAGCATTGGCTGGTGAGTGACGACGGGCCGCCGAGCCGAGTGCTGGCTGACTTCGGCGTGGATAGCGTTCGCCCGGTGTCCTTGCCGGGAGGCGAGGGGCGATCGTGGCGCGCGGGTGACATCGTGCTGAAGCCGGCCGAGGACGCGGTCGCGGCGCGGTGCGTCGCGGAGGTGTTCAGCACCCTGCCCGGCTCAGGGGCTGTACGGGCGCCGCGCCCGGTGAGCACCATCTCCGGCGCGTGGGTCTCGGGTGGTTGGGCGGCCTGGTCATGGCTTCCGGGCGAAACGGCGACCGGCCGCTGGCGGGAGATCATCGCGGCGGGAACCGCGCTGCACGCGCTGCTGGCAGAGACGCCGCGGCCTGCCTTTCTCGACGCGCGCGACGATGTGTGGGCCATTGGGGATCGCGTGGCCTGGGGTGAGCAGCCGCTGGTCATTGAGCACGAGCGCTTCCGTACGACGGCCCAGGCGCTCGCGGCTCGCCTGGTGCCATGCAGTGAACGCAGTCAGCTCGTGCACGGAGATCTCACGGGCAACGTCCTTGTGTTCGATGGTCTGCCTCCAGCGGTCATCGACATGAGCTGCTACTGGCGGCCGCCGAGCTGGGCGCTGGCGATCGTGGCCGCCGATGCGTTGGCCTGGCACGGCACCGGACCGGAGGTAGTCGCGTTGCTGCCCGGCCCGCATTCCGTCGCGATGGTGGCAAGGGCCGCGCTCTACCGGCTGGTGACCTCCGACCGGCACGCGGCAGGCCTCCGCTCGGAACGAGCGCCCTACCTGGCCGACAACGGTGCCGCCTACGACCGCGTGCTCGACGTGCTGGATGCGCTCGCCCGTCAGGACCGCGTCGATCGCCGGTGAACGGCTCGGCTGCGAGTCCCGCGAACCTGCCCAGCACGTCGGACGGACCTCGTTCAGCGCAGCACGACTCGCGAACGGAGTGCTTGCCCCGTCGATCAGCACGTCGCCGGACCCGATCACCCGACCCGGCTTTGCACCCCACATCGGGACCCGGCGCGTTCTAGCAGCGGGCGTCGGCGCCCGCCCCGCGAATCCGGTAGTACCCCATGTTGTCGAAGCTCTCGCGGGCGAACGGTCCTTGCCCTTGTGTGGCCTCCTTCATGGCCGGCCCCAGCATCGCCTGCCGGCTCGCGGACATGAGCAGGTCGGTCACGCCATAGCGCTTGGCCACAGCCAGGATGTCCTCGAGCGGGGCGTTCGGGATCATGACGGTTCGCACGCCGGTCGCCTGCGTCAGTTCCCAGGGATTGCGGGTCATGACGACGACCGGCCGGTCCAGGCACTGTTGCTCGTGGGCGAACACCGGCCGGAACTGGGCGGCTGACGTTCCCACCGAGTTGTTGCCGGCGATCAGGCCTCGGGTGCGCTCGGCCGTCGAGAGCAAGGGTGCGATGACGAGCGCGCCCACGACGCCGGCGATCAGCCAGGCCGGGATGCGCAGCCGGCCGAGCTGCGTGAGACCGCCGACGACGATCACCGGCGCGATCGCGATCGCGCCCCGGCTCAGCGTGCCGCCACTGGATACCACCGGCGTGAGCATCGGATAGAACAGGAATTCGGCCACCCCGAAACCGACCGGCACGAACCAGGGCGAGGCGCCGGCCCGCCTCCACAACTGGCGCTGCACGGGCGCGCGCCACCAACGCCGCCCGGCCGAGCCGGTCGCGAGCCGTCGCTCGGCACTCAGCTCGATCAGGCAGCCGCCGGCCGCGAAAACGAGCAGGGCGAGATCGGCGGGCAGCATTGCGGCGTTCACCGTCGTCATCTGCGCGACGACGGTGTTGGCCCGCAGGTGCGCGAAGGCCACCACGCTGCCACCGAGGAAGGCGTGCACCGAATGCGGCACGTGCAGCGCGTAGAGGTCCTCGTACGTCATGACGTACGGGAACGACGACGCGGCTGACGGCATCAGCGTCCCCAGGTTGTGCACGCTCGTGATGTACAGCGGCAGCATGGTGAGCATGTAGCCGGCCACGGCGCCGCCGACGCACCCAAGCCGGCGGCCCCGCGGGGACGACAGCACCGCCGATATCGCCACCACGATGAACAGCACCATGCCCTCGTTGCGGGACAGGTTCGCCAGCCCGGCCAGCGCTCCGGTGATCGGCCACATCCACCGCCGCGACCGGGCCGCGACGGCGGCCGCCATAGCCAGCACCGCGAAAGCGCCGAAGTAGATCGTCGCCTCGGACTGCACGCTGAACGTCGTCACGACCGGCAAGACGCTGACGACGGCGGCCGAAGCGGGCGCCACCCAGGCCGCCCGGCCGACCTGGCGGGCTAGCAGGTAGGTGCCGATCACCAGCACGATCGACATCACCACGTTGACCCGCAGCGCCGCGGCCAGCGTGTTGCCGGCGTGCAGCGCCCAGGACATCACGACCGGCGTAAGCGGCAACCAGTGGTCGAAGGCGTAGCGCGGCAGCCGGGGTTGGCCGGCCATGAACTCCCAGATGTAGTTCGTGGTCGCGCCGTGTCCGGCCCGGATGTTCTGCGCGACTCCGTAGTAGAACGCGGGGTCGGCATGGCCCGGGTAGCGAGCCGTCCGCACCGTGCCGACGCGGTAGAGGCTCAGCCCTGCGACGAACGCTGCCGCGGCCGATGTCGCCAGCCAGTGGACCATGCACGCCCCGCGCTTGACCGTCGACCGGGTCGGCGCAATAGCCGGCGTATCCAGTTCGTTGGCCATTTCGAGCGAGTGTGTGACAACCACGGATCGCATCTCCTAGCCAGGTCGCGAGGTCGCGGACTACGGGCAAGCGCCCTGGGGAGCTCGCGATGCCCGACAGATCAGGAATGCTGGCGTGCAGCCTGACACCCTCTAGATGCGCACAGCACCCGATGTGTTGAGTCGACGACGCCGCTCCCAGCGAACGCCTAGTGGTCCGTCTGTGATTTAGTGCGGTAATATGGGTCGTGCCTTTCGAGACTGCGGCGGCGATGCCGGTGAGTGTTGATCAGCGTTCGGCGTTGGTGCGCATGTCGAGGTCGACGTCGTTGCCGCATCGCGCGGTGGTGCAGGCCAGAGGGTTGTTGTTGGCTGCGGATGGGGTCGCGAATCAGGAGATTGCCCGCCGGTGCGGGGTTGATTCGGACACGGTGCGGCGGTGGCGGACACGTTTTGCCGATAAGGGTGTTGAGGGTGTCGGGGTGATCGCGAAAGGTCGCGGGCGTAAGCCCTCGATCCCGGCCGGGACGGTCGAAGAGGTCGTTCGCCTGACCCATCAGGAACGGCCTGCGGACGGCTCGACGCACTGGAGCACCCGTTCGATGGCGGCACACGTCGGGATCGGCAAGGACACGGTGGCGCGGATCTGGGCCGATCACGAGCTCAAGCCGTGGAAGGTCGACACGTTCAAGATCAGCAACGATCCGCGGTTCGAGGAGAAACTCGTCGACGTCGTCGGCCTCTATCTCAACCCGCCGTCGCGGGCAGTGGTGTTCAGCTTCGATGAGAAGACCCAGTGTCAGGCCCTGGACCGCACTCAGCCCTCGCTGCCGATGAAACGTGGCCGGGCCGGCACGATGACCCACGACTACAAACGCAACGGCACCATCGACCTGTTCGCGGCGATGAACCTGGCCACCGGTGAGGTGCTCACCGACCTGCGCAAAGGCCACGCCGGCGCCGAGGTGTTGCGGTTCTTCAAACAGATCGACGCCACCGTGCCCCGCGGCCTGTCGGTGCACGTCGTCCTGGACAACCTCTCCGCCCACTCCACACCTGAGATCACGAAATGGCTCGCCCACCGCGACCGGCGCCGCTGGCATCTGCACTACACACCCACCTCGAGCTCGTGGCTGAACCTGATCGAACGCTGGTTCAAAGAACTCACCGACCGGCGCCTACGCCGCGGCGCATTCACCAGCGTCGCCAACCTCAGCGAGGCCATCACCACCTGGGCCGAGCACTGGAACACCGACCCCAAACCGTTCATCTGGAAAGCCACCGCCGAAGACATCATTGCCAAAGTCAGACGCGGCCGAGCCGCCTTGCACCAGATCAAAACGCAGACGGACCACTAGGCAGAACAGCATTCGTTGGTGCAGTTCAGTCGCCTCGGTGATCGGAGCCTGGCCGAAGACATCGGCCACGACGAACCGATGCAACCGCACACGTGGGCACCCCTCACAAGGGTCGAAGGTCCCTACCTGGGCCTCGGGTTGACGTGTCTAACTGGAGGGACTCTGGGGAGGCGTGGCCGACATGAGCCAACTGCGATGTAATCGTCATACAGGACTCTCTGAATGTTCGGCACCAGCATGAGCGCCGAACCTGACGCACCGGCGCAGCGGAAGAGCCCGTGGCTCCCGTTTCTGCTCGCAGCGGCGATGTTCGTCCTCGTGGTGGACACGTCGTTCATGAACGTGTCGATCTCCGCCGTGGTCAAGGACCTGAATACGACGGCGAGCGGCGTCCAATCGGCGATCGCCCTGGAGGCTTTGGTCTCCGCGGCCTTCATCCTCATCAACTCGAAGATGGGCGATCTCATGGGCCGCAAGCGCGCCTATGTGATCGGACTGCTCGCATACGCCGTCGGCGCGTTGGCCATGACCATCACGCAGAGCCTGACGCCGGTCATCTTCTTCTGGGCGATCATCGGCGGCCTCGGGGCCTCGCTGCTGCTGCCGGCCATGCAGTCTCTTATCCATGGCAACTTCACCGGGGCGGCGCAGAAACGGACCTACGCACTCGTGGGCGCCTCGGCGGCAATCGCCGCTGCCATCGGCCCGCTGCTGGGCGGATTTGTCACCACCTACTTGTCATGGCGCGTGGGCTTCGGGCTTGAAGTGGTCATCATCCTCGTGGTGTTGTCCCAGATCCGCCTCGTCAAGGACGTCCCTTATACCGGGCCGCGCAAGGTCGACCTGGTGGGCGCGGTTCTCTCCGTCGTCGGCATGGGCGGCGTCGTTCTCGGCATCCTGGTGTGGCAGGAAGGCGGTGGCTACGTCGGCCTCATCATCGCCATCGGCGCTGTGACGCTCGCCGCGTTCGCCTACTGGCTCGTCGAGCGCAAGCGCCGTGGAAAGCCCACCCTGCTGGATCCGGATCTGTTCAAACACTTGAACTTCCGCATCGGCATTTCCCAGCAGATGCTGCAGCAGATCACCCTCGGCGGCGCCATGATCGCCCTGCCGCTATTCCTGCAGATGACACTGGAGTACGACGCCATGCAGGCCGGCCTCGCCCTCGCGCCACTGTCGCTGTCGATGTTCGGCATGGCGATGCTGGCCGGGCGCAAGGCGGGCCATCACCGGCCGGCCAACATCGTTCTGGCCGGCTTCGTCCTGAGCACCATCGGCATTGCCGCCATCATCCCCCTCGTGCCGAGAGTGGACTCGGGGTGGTATCTCGTGATCCCGCTGATTGTCGCCGGCAGCGGACTCGGTCTGCTCGTCTCTCAGCTCAACAACTTCACCCTCGCCCCGATCACCGAGGAACGCGTCAGCGAGGCGGCGGGAGTGAACTCCGCCGCCGGCTCGTTCGGGTTGTCGTTCGGCCTCGCGATGGCAGGCGGTCTCATGCTCTGGGCACTGGCCCTGAGCTTCACCCACCTGACCAATGAGAGCACCGTGATCCCCCCGGCGCAGCAACAGCAGATCTCCGCCAAGCTCGAGAGCAACGCCGAAGTCATGAGCAACACTCAGCTACAGCAGCAGATCTCCAACCAGCCCCAAGACATCCAAGACGCGGTCCTCGCCATCAACACAGACGCCCGCAACCGCTCCCTTCAGGTCGCGCTCCTCGTCCCGGCCATCGCCTCACTACTCGGCCTGGCCAACTCGTTCCGTATGCGGCGCCTCCCAGACATCGAACCCACCGCCGCCACAACAGGCATCGGCTAGTCATTCGTGTCGACGCTTACGCGTACTCGCCGACCTGACCCCGGGCACCTTTCGATCGACGTTGTATGGCGCATCGAGGGCGGGAGGGAGTGGGCAAAGCTACGGTAATGGCTACGGAAATGGCTACGGAAATGGCCGGCGCCCGTGGCCAGGCCAGCGACGAGACCGAGCGCGATGCGGCATCGGCGTGTTTTTGGTCTGACAACCCCGGTGGTGACGGGCGTTTCTACGGCGAGGACAAGAGCCGGCCTTACCCAGCCGCCGTCAGTTGACCAGCTTCACTCCAGCAGATACGCAGGACGTGGCCCCGGCCGCAGGTCGACCAGTTCGAGACCCAATGTGCGGACGCGGTCCAGTAGTGCGGGCAACTCTGCCGGCCCAGGTCGCCGGCCAGAAAATCACCCCCGCAGGATGACGGCTTGCTACAGCACACGAACCACGCTGATGGGTGTGTGGCTTCCAATTAGTTGATCGGGATGCGGCGCCGGCGGGTTCGAGGCGGGCGGCATTGGTGGTAAGGAGATGCCGTGACTGAACTTCGTTCTCAGGATTTGATCGTTGCGTTGGATGAGGCGTCGTTGAGCCGGTTTCATTTGCGTGCGGTGGTCGTGTCGGGGATGGGTTTTTTCACTGACGCGTATGACTTGTTCGTTATTGGGATCGCGTCGGCGTTGATTACGCATGAGTGGGGTTTGAGTTCGGGTCGGTTGGCGTTGTTGAACAGCACGATGTTGGCGGCTGCGTTCTTGGGGGCGTTCGTGTTCGGGCGCTTGGCTGATTTGGTTGGCCGTAAGCGTGTGTATTGGATGGTCGCGGCGATCATGATTGTGGGTGCGTTGGGGTCGGCGTTGTCGCCGTCGTATTGGGTGTTGATCGGGTTCCGGTTCCTGTTGGGGTTCGGTGTTGGTGGTGATTATCCGGTCAGTGCGGTGTTGATGAGTGAGTACGCCAACCGCAAGGATCGAGGCAAGCTGGTCGGGATGGTGTTCTCGACTCAGGCGCTCGGGTTGATCGTCGGACCGCTTATCGCGCTGGCGCTGTTGGGTGCCGGGGCCAGTGACAATCTGGCGTGGCGGGTGCTGCTTGGTCTGGGCGCGGTGCCGGCGGCGGCAGTGATCTACCTGCGCAGCAAGATGCCGGAGTCGCCGCGTTATCAGGCGCAGGTGCAGGGTAGGGGGGAGTTGGCGGCGAGTCAGATCTCGGATTTCACCGGGGGGCGAGTCAACGGGCACGGGGCAAACGCGTCCCAACATCAGTTGGGGTTGCGGGATTTCCTCACCGACCGCCGGTATTTGGTGTTGCTGGCGGGGACGGCGGGCACGTGGTTCCTGCTCGATTACGCCTACTACGGGAACACGATTTCCACGCCGCAGATCCTGGGTCTGATCTCGCCGCACGCGTCGACCATGACCAAGATCGCGATCCAGTTGGCGATCTTCGTGGTGGCGGCGGTGCCGGGTTATGTGCTGGCGATTACCCATCTAGACCGGATCGGGCACCGGCGCCTGCAGTTGGTCGGGTTCGCGGTGATGGCGGCCTGTTTCGCGGTGATCGCGCTGGTGCCGGGGATGACGACGATGGTCGCCCCGTTCCTGCTGGTCTACGGGGTGAGCTACTTCTTCACCGAGTTCGGGCCGAACATGACCACCTTCGTGATACCCAGCGAGGTGTATCCGGTGGCGATGCGCGCGACCGGGCACGGGATCTCGGCGGGCATCGGCAAGTTCGGCGCGTTCATCGGGGTGTTCTTGTTCCCGGTCCTGCAGACCTCGCTGGGGCTGCGCGGCACGCTGCTGCTCACCGCTGCGGTGTCCGGGCTGGGCTTCGCGCTGACCCGGGTCCTGCCCGAGACCTCCGGAGTCAGCCTGGAACAGATAACCCAACCGGCCCGCACCGAACCAACTGAGCCAGCCACACCGCCCGCGATCGGCGCAAACGGCGGAGCCACCAGCACCCGCCACACCAGCCCCCCACCACTGAACGCGGCCGATCCACTACCCGAACCGCTACCCGAACCGCTCCGCCTCAGCGATGAAGCAGCAGCCAGCTGACCACCCGCACCCGCGCGATGCTGCCGCCCTCCTACGATCTGCATTCGTTACGCGCCTCAGCCAGCCGCGCCTCGGCCGGTAAATGCAGCGGAGATGCCCAGGCGGTGGGAGACTGCTTGACGGTTCGCTCGGCTATCTAAAGGGGGCGGCATGCTGGGCAGGGGGAAATGATCCTCGCTTCGGTTGCTGCCGAGGCGTCGCCTGAGACGTTTACCGGGCTGATGGATCACGTTGCCCAGGGTTTCGAGGCACTGGGAGCCGCGATCCTGGTGGTCGGCGTGATCTGGTCGTTCGTGCTCGCGGCCGTGGCCGTGCGGCGAGGCGGCTGGTCGCCGAAGGCGTACCTGGTACTGCGCCAGGCATTCGGTGGGACCCTGCTGCTCGGGCTGGAGATTCTGGTCGCCGCCGACCTGGTGCGCACCGTCGCGGTCGCGCCCACCCTCGACAATGTCCTGACGCTTGGGCTGATCGTGGTGATCAGGACGTTCCTGAGCTTCTCGCTGGAAACCGAGATCGAGGGCGTTGCGCCGTGGCGGCGGGCCCTGACCGGCGGCGCCGGGACGATCCGCCGGGCCACGGCTAGCGCCCTGGAGTCCGAGACCCCGCCGTAGCCCGGGACTTGCGGGGTGGGCTGGTAGGGCATGTACCCAATTGGGTGGAGTCATTCGCGAGTCCCGCAGGCGGTTGATTTGCCGAATCGAGGGGGCTAACTTGCGAAACGGGTCAATGCTCGACACACGTCGCATGCCTTACCTTCGGCCGGCTCGTAGGAAAGAAGGCTGCCATGCCCGGATCCGCGCCGTTCCGCTCGTACTGCCTGGTCGGATTCGGACGCCGCCTGCTCCGGATTGTGGCCGCGGTGCTGCCCGCCGCGGCGACGGTGCTCGTGGTGACGGCAGCGCCGGCAGCGTCGGCGTCGCCGGCGCCTCGCGGAGGGCACCGGCTCGTCTCGCCGGAGGTCGTGCACACGAGAACGGCCCCGACGGGTTACGAGGTGACGTTCCGCTACTACGACCCCAGCGCGACCAGCGTCCGGGTCCGCGGCGAGTGGTTCTTCTCTGATCCGGCCGACACCACCTTGACCTCGTCACAGGGCCTGCTGCCGAGCCAGTGGCAGCCGGGTGACTTCCCGATCGCCTTCCCGAACCAAGGTCCGGCGCCGAACTGGCCGGTCGCGCAGATGACGCTGGACAAGTCGACCGGCGTGTGGTCGTACACGACGCCGCTACCGTCCGGGACGTTCACGTACGGCTTCTACGTCGACTGCACCAGTCCGGCGCCCCAGCTGTCCGGCTGCACCGAGCTGTCCGACCCGAACAACCCGCCGTGGAACACGAGCGGTTCGGTAGAACCCGACAGCGAGGTCTACGTGCCGTCCGACCCGCGGTTCGGCACGCTCGACCTGTCCTGGCAGGCGCCGCGCCGGCACGGCGGCACACTGCTCGACGTCTCCTACCCCGATCCGCAGTCGACGAACCCGGTCGGCTCGCACCCGCTGGCCGTCTACCTGCCGCCCGGCTACTCGGCACACCGGCGCAACCCGTACCCCACGCTGTACCTCAGCCATGGCGGCGGCGGGAACGAAGTCGACTGGACCACCCAGGGCGCCGCGAACTCGATCCTGGACAACCTGATCGCGGCCCGCCGGATTCAGCCGATGGTCGTTGTCATGACCGACTTCAACAACCTGGGCAGCTGCGCGATCTTCGACGCAACCTGCTACGCCACGGATCTGTCGAGCCACGTCATTCCCTTTGTGAACAGCCACTTCAATGTGTCGCAAGATTCGGACGAGCGCGCGTTCGCCGGGCTCTCGCTCGGCGGCCTGATGGCCAATTACCTGCTCTTCAACGACACCACGCTGTTCGGCTACTACGGCAGCTGGAGCATCGGATCCCTCGGCGCGCCGGCGACCACCAGCCCGCTCTGGCAGAACCCCGACCTGCGAACCCGGCTGGGCATCCAGCTCGGCGGAGGCCTGTTCGACAGCCTCACCATTCCGGGCGTCAACAACTACGCGGCGAGCTTCGCGGCGAACGGCATCCCGTTCACATCAGACCTCGTCATCGGCGGCCACGAGTGGTACACGTGGCGGCAATTGCTCTACAACTACCTGACCACGGTGGCGTTCATGCCCTGACGCGGCGCAGGCCGCAAGCTCGAAGTCCTCACCCCGCCTTACCCGAACTCCGCCCTCGGGTCCGTCGGGTCTTGATCATCTCTGCCGGATCTGCTTTTGACTCGCGGTTTCGGCAGAGATGATCAACGGTGTGACAGCGCGGACGTCAGCACCGGTCGGACTGCAACGATCCACGGCTGCCGTACTGGGTCGAGGAGATCCAGGCGAGAGCTACGCGAGCGCCTGCGGCTCATGCGAGCACACTGCGATCCAGGTCGGCCAGCAGCGCTGCCGGATCGGGGTACACGGCCACGGCGCCCGCGTCGCGTAGCTCGGCGGCGGAGGTACCGCCACAGGTGAGCCCGGCGAAGGTGATGTCGAGCTTGGCGGCGGCTTGCCCGTCCCAGACGGCATCGCCGACGAAGACGACGCGTTCGGCTCGCAGACCGCTCGCCTCGAGCGCGGCCGCCAAGATGTCGGGGGCCGGCTTACCCGCCTCGGCATCCGACGAACTGGTCGCACCGTCGATCGCATCATCGGCGTCCAGAACGCGGCGCAGGGTGCCTAGCTCGTCGGCCGAGGCCGACGAGGCCAAGACGACCTTGCGCCCGCGCCGAGCGCACGCTCGGACGAGGTCGGCGGCGCCGGGCAACGGGCGGAGCCGCGTCCAGTGCTGGCCGTAAAGGCCGAGGTGCACCGCCTTAATCTGCGGGTCAGCATCGTGATCTCGCTGCGCACCGAGCAGGTGATCGAGCAGTTCCGCCGAGCCCAGGCCGATACCCCGATGGACGTTCGCCATCGGGACCTCATGCCCGGCCTGCCGCAGCGCCTCCGACCAGCAAACCGTGTGGAGGTATACGGAGTCGACGAGCGTGCCGTCGACGTCGAACAGCACACCTCGCTGGTCCTTTCGGGCCACGTAACACCTACCTGTTAGATCGACAGCTACCTTCGGGGTCTACCCCGATGCGGGCGTGCGTACGCAGGGCACAGAAGTCGTCGTGTTTGCGCCTGGGGTTCAGTTGGGGAATGGCCCCGGCATCGACGCGTCGAGATAGCGCGGTAGCGCCGCGACACCGTTCGGGAGCGACATGTCATCCGGCCGTTTAGGCGCGCTTTGTGCCGGGTAGGCAACACGGCATGCTGGATTTTCTGCGATTCGGGTCGACCCATTCCTGTAATCCGGACGGGCATTCCTGGGTTGAACGTAGTCTGCCCGCCCGCGGCGGGCACAGGCGGGTGAAGGCGTGCGACCGCAGATGCCGGTGAACCCGCGCCAGTATCGGGGCGGCCGTGGCGCCGGCGATCGGAATGACGACTGGCAGCGGCAGCAGCGCGGCGACCCCGGCGGTGCTCACCCGCGCAGCGCTCGAAGATCGTTCGTGTCGAGACTGTCGTAGTGCTGCGCCGCGCGGACTGCGACCGTCAGGAACACCGCCGTGATCGCGACGCCGATGACGATCGCGGTGAGGCAGAAGTTCTGTAACACCGGATCGGAGTCCGACTTGCGCCGGACGCTTCTTCCCGTTCTGCGGCTCGTGCTCGGGTCGACGCGGGCGGCCGCCTCGGGTCGACGCGGGCTTGCTCGCCGCGACCGGCGACCGCCTCGCCGACGTACTCATGCCGCGGCTCGCGGCCCCGTGAGAGGACGGTGACCGCGACTACCGCGGCCAGCAGCAGGAATGTCTCGGCGAACGTGTCGAATGCCCGGGTGCCGTACACGATCTCGTTGACCGGCTCGGTCGTCTTCCAGGCGGGCAGTGCGAGATCCAGCGCGCGGTGCGCGATTGCCGGCAGCGGCGCGTCATCGCGGTGGACCCGCACGAGCGCAACGGTGAGCAGGGCGCCCACGCCGCACGTCAACCCGGCCGCAAGCCGCGGCCGATGTAGCGGTTCCCGCTCAGTCATCGCGCTGAGGCCGTTCGCCGAGCTCGCCCGCGTCACGCACGTCCGACCGGGCCTTGCCGATCGCGATCAGATACAGCACAGGCAGCGCGATAGCCCCGACGACCACCTCGGAGTGAGCCACGTCAGGCGCCCCGAGCAGCACGAACAGCAGCGTCAGCACCGTGCCTATCGCTGAGAGAGCCACCACCGCCCCGTTGAGATTGCGCAGCTGCACGACGAGTACGCCCGCCACCAGGATCGCCGCCAGGCAAAGGTAGTCGAGCACCCAGAATCCGATCATCGGTCCCTCGGCTCGTCTCGCACGGCCCCGCGCCACATCGGTACCCCGGAGTTGTACGCGGCGCGGGCGAGTGCGTGCGACGCCGCCGGGTTGACGACCAGCAGCAGGAACGCCACGAGCAACGCCCGGCTGCCGTAGGGGGTCAACGGACCCTTGGCCAGTACCAGGGCCACGAGGACGGGCAGCGCGCCCATCGTGATTGTCTTGGACGAGCACTGGATCCGGGTGTACACGTCGGGCATCCGCACGATGCCGACCACTCCGCTGAGGGAGAAGAAGCCGCCGACGCAGCACAGGACGATGACGACTACCTCTTTCACAGCAGGCCCCGCTCGAGGTAGCGCGCCCACACGAGCGCGCCCAGGTAGCTGAACGATGTCAGCCACAAGGCGACGTCGAGGTACACGGTGCGATCGGCGAACGCGGCGAGGAACAGCAGCGCCAATGCGCATTGCGTCGACATCGTGTTCAGGGCGACGAGGCGGTCCGACACCGTCGGCCCGAGAGCGAGCCGCACCAGCAGCAGTGCCACGATCGCGAACTCGACGATGGCAATCGTGATGAAGGCGGTGTGCATGACTACCTTCCGACGATGGGATTCAGCTGCCGCTCGATCGGCGCGTTTATGTCGTCCTCGAGGTGCTTTCGATTTCCGTGTGGCACGTCGATCCCGTGATATTGCAGCTCGTTGTGTCGGCGATCGACGTCGACGACCTGGCTAGCGACGATCAGTGAGGTGATGAGGCCAGTTGCAGCCAGCCCGCCGTCGGTTCGCTGGGTGGTCGGCACGATCACCATGCCCGTGTGCAGTGGACGGCTGGGCGCCCAGATCCGGCGCGCCAGGTCGAGGTTCGCGACGATGATGCGCGCCAACGCGGCGAGGGTGAGGCGGGCGACCGCGAGCATTCGCCGCGGTTCGAGCAGCCGCCACGGCGCGGCCACCGGGCCCAGCGGCGCGAACAGGACGCCGAGCGCGAGCGCCAGGCCGAGGCCGCTGAGCTGCTGCTCGAGCGTTCTGGACCAGGTGAGCAGCAGCCACACCAGGTAGGCCCATCCGGTGAGGGCGGCGATTCGCCTCGTCCGCGCGCCCATCAGAACGCGGCGTCGTGCCGCGCATCGGCGCGGATCGACAGGCCGTGGCCGGGAGTGGCGGACGGGCGGATCACGCCGTCGCGCACGGTGGGCATGCCATCGACGAGGACCGGTTCGAGCCGGGCGTGGTCGGCGAACCATTCGACGTGGCGCAGGTTCGGGACGGCCGCCGCTATCGGGGCGTGCAGGGCCGGTGCGCAGTGCGCCGACACGTCGAGGCTGTGCGCCGCGGCAACCGCGGCGCTGCGCTGGAAACCGGTGTAGCCGCCGCACCGGGTGACGTCGAGTTGCAGGCAGTCCACCACCGGGCACAGCCGGGCGACGTCGTAGAGGTCGGCCGCATATTCGCCGGCCGCGACGTCGCAGCGCACGCTGCCGCGGACGGCACGCAGGCCCTCGACGTCGTCGCTACTGACCGGCTCTTCGAACCAGACGACGCCGAGTTCGTCGAGCGCCGCGCCGACCCGTCGGGCTTGCCCCCGCGTATACCCGCCGTTGGCGTCGGCCATGAGCGAGACGCCGTCGCCGGCGACCGTGCGCACCGTCCGCATTCGGGCCAGGTCGCGCTCGACGGCGGCGCCCCACGACTCAGCGATCTTGATCTTCATTGCGGTACAGCCCATGGCGGCCCAGCGCTTGACCTCCTGTTCCAGTTCGGCGTCCCTCATCGTCGTAAAGCCGCCTGATCCGTAGACCGGAACCGACTCGCGGGCTCGGCCGAGCAGGTCGGCGAGCGGCAAGTCGACGAGCCGGGCCTTGAGATCCCACAACGCGATGTCGACGGCGCTGATGGCCTGCGCGACGATGCCGCGCGAGCCGAGGTTCCGGACCGCCCGATGCATCGCCTCCCACGCCGTGGGAATGTTCACCGGATCGAACTGCTCGATGGCCGGCGCCAAGTGGTCGCGGATGATCTGGGCCGCTGCGGCCGTGCTGTACGTCCAGCCCAAGCCCACCGCTGCATCGGCTTCAACCTCGACCGCGACAACCGTGGTCGCGTCCCACGCCAGTGTGGCGTCGGCCTCGGGTGCGCAAGTCCGGAAGCGAAACGTCGTCGTCTGCAGTTTCACGCTTACTCGCGGCCCGGTAGCAGCTGCTGGAGCTTCTGCTTGACGCCCTGCCGCACCACGCCCCACTTGTCCTCGTCACCATGGGCCAGCGAGGAGGCGAGCGCCTTCACCTCGTCGAACGTCGCGTGCGGCGGGATAGGAGGCACGTCCGGGTCGCATCGGACGTCGAGCACGACCGGGCGATCGGCGTCCAGGGCGGCGTCCCACGACGGGCCGACCTGCCCGGTGTCGTCGAGGTTGATCCCGATCAGACCGATGTCGCGGGCGAACCCGGCATAGTTCATGTCGGGGATGGTCTGGGACTCGGCGAACTTCGGCGAGCCCTCCATCGCACGCATCTCCCAGGTCACCTGGTTGAGGTCGTTGTTGTGCAGCACGGCGACGACGAGCCGTGGATCCGGCCACTGCGTCCAGTAATGCTTGATCGTGAGCAGCTCGGCCAGGCCGTTCATCTGCATCGCGCCATCGCCGACGAAGGCGATGACCGGACGGTCGGGGTGCGCCCACTTGGCGCCGATCGCGTAGGGAACGCCCGGACCCATCGTGGCCAGCGTGCCCGACAATGAACCGCGCATCTGACCCCGGAACCGCAGGTGGCGCGCGTACCAGTTGGCTGCGCTACCCGAATCGGCCGTCACGATCGCGTTGTCCGGCAAGCGCTGTGATGCTTCGTGGAAGATCCGCATGGGGTTGATCGGGTCGGCGCCGGTCATCGCCTGGCGGTCAGCGGTCTCCCACCATTGCTCGACATTGCGTTCGATCTGGTCCCGCCAGGTGCGATCGTCCTTGCGGATCAGCTTCGGGATCAGCGCCTGCAGCGTTGCGCGCGCGTCGCCGACCAGGTTGATCTCGTACGGGTAGCGCAGGCCGATCCACTTGGGGTCGCGGTCGATCTGCACGCCTCGTGCCTGGTCGAGTTTCGGCAGGAACTGCGTGTACGGGAAGTTCGACCCGACGGTCAGCAGGGTGTCGCAGTCGCGCATCATTTCGTAGCTGGCGGTCGTACCGAGCAGGCCGATCGAGCCGGTCACCCAGCCCAGAGTGTCGGGTAGAACGTCCTTACCCAGCAAGGCCTTCGCCGCGCCCGCGCCGAGCAGGTCGGCCGCCTCGGTCAGCTCGTCCACGCAGCCTCGGGCGCCCTGGCCCACGAGAATGGCCACCCGGCGCCCGGCGTTGAGCAACCCGGCCGCGGACTCGACCGCAGCGTCATTCGGCCGCACCGTCGCCGGAGCGGTGCCGATGGAGGAGGGCACCTGCTTGAACGCGTGCTCGGGCGGCTCATAGGCCAGGTCGAACACGTCCGACGGGAAGATCACGCAGGTCGGTGCGCGCTCAGCTTCGGCGATGCGGATGGCTCGGTCGATCAGGTTCGGCAGCTGCTGTGGCACCGTGCACATCTGCACGTAGTCGCTGCACACGTCCTTGAAGAGGGTGAGCAGGTCGATTTCCTGCTGATAGGAACCACCCATCGCGCTGCGTTCGGTCTGCCCGACGATCGCGACGACCGGCACGTGATCGAGCTTCGCATCGTAAAGGCCGTTGAGCAGATGGACGCCACCCGGCCCGCTCGTCGCGGCGCACACGCCCACCTGCCCGCTGAACTTGGCGTAGCCGACCGCCTCGAAGGCAGCCATCTCCTCATGGCGGGCCTGGACGAACTGCGGATCGTTGTCGGCGCGTCCCCACGCCGCCAGCAATCCGTTGATGCCATCACCCGGATAGCCGAAGACCTGCCGGACGTTCCACGCCCGCAGCCGTTCAAGGAGTACGTCGGCGACGGTCTGAGCCACAGTGAACCTCCGTATGAGACGCGCTGCTCAACCGGTCAGGTGTGGGTTCACCTGCGATCGACGCGTCATATGTCGATCACGTTGACCAGCGCGCACGTAAGCGGCTTTCCCGCCCCACCTACGCGCCAAACATGGTGGGGGAGCGGCCGCGCCGGTGGGCCGTCACAGTGGCAGCCCTCGGGCTCTGGCGAATGGAATATGCGCCAAACGGGAACCCCTCGATGTGTCGAATCAAACTGTCGTCATCACTGGAGCCAGCGGCGGCGTCGGCCGTGCGCTCGCCAGCGCCTACGGCAAGCGCGGCGCTGCGGTCGGACTGATCGCGCGCGGTGCCGAGGGGCTGAAGGCCGCGGCCGAGGACGTGCGGGCAGCTGGCGGCGATGCGCTGGCAATGTCCGCCGACACGGCCGATCCGAGGGCCGTCGACGACTGCGCGACCCGCGTCGAAGACGAGCTCGGACCCATCGACGTGTGGGTGAACGACGCGTTCAGCTCGGTCTTCGCGCCGTTCGACGAGATCAGCCCGGACGAGTTCCGGCGGATTACCGAGGTCTGCTATCTGGGCTTCGCCTATGGCACTCGGGCGGCCCTGGACCGGATGAAGCCTCGTGACTACGGCACGATCGTGCAGGTCGGATCGGCCCTGGCCTATCGGGGCATCCCGCTGCAATCGGCGTACTGCGGCGCGAAGCACGCCATCCAAGGACTCACCGAGTCGCTGCGCTGCGAGTTGCTGCACGACAGGTCGCGCGTGCGGGTGACGATGGTGCAGTTGCCTGCGGTGAACACGCCGCAGTTCTCGTGGGTGCTCGCGCGTTTGCCGCGGCGTCCGCGCCCGGTGCCGCCGATCTACCAGCCTGAGGTGGTCGCGAAGGCGATCGTGCGCGCGGCCGACCACCCGCGCCGCCGCGAGTACTGGGTCGGCACGAGCACGGCCGCAACGTTGATCGCGAACGCCGTCGCCCCGGGGCTGCTCGACCGCTACCTGGCGCGCACGGGCTACGCGTCGCAGCAGACCGAGCAGCCGCAGTTGGCTCACGATCCAGCGAATCTCTGGGCGCCGGCGGACGAGCACGCGGACTTCGGGGCACACGGACACTTCGACGACGGCGCCGTGCGTACCGATCCGCAGATCTGGGCCTCCGAGCACCACGGCACGCTCGCCGCCGGTGCCGCCCTGCTGGCCGGCGCCGCGCTGTGGCGCAGACGCCGATGAGCGACATCGACTTCCCGCCGGCATCCCTTCGTGACTATGCCCTGATCGCCGACGGCGAGCGTGGCGCCCTCTGCGGGCCCAACGGCGAACTGGTGTGGCTGTGCGCGCCCCGATGGCACGACGACGCCGTGCTGTCGTCGTTGCTCGGCGGGCGGGGCGTGTACGCCGTCACGCCGGTGGGCCGGTTCGTTTGGGGTGGGCATTACGAGGCGAGCTCGCTGATCTGGCGCAATCGGTGGGTAACCGACTCCGGCGCGATCCTGGAATGCCGCGACGCCATGGCGCTCCCGGCCGATCCGGGTACGGCGGTCGTGCTGCGGCGCATCGAGGCGATCGAGGGCCACCTGCGGGTGCGAGTGGTTCTCGACACGCGGGCCGGGTTCGGTCGCGAGCCCATGCGAGACCTGCACGAGAGCGAAGGCGTGTGGACTGCTGCCACCGGCGCGCTGCACCTGCGCTGGAGCGGCGTTCCCGGCGCGCGCGCGGACGACGGCCGGCTGATCGGCGAGCTCGACCTGTTCGGCGGCGATCACCACGACCTCGTCCTCGAGATCGGTTCGTCCCTCGGCAGCGGGCCGCCCGCCTCGTGGGAGTCGACCGAACAGGCCTGGCGCAAAGCGGTTCCGTCGTTCGACTCCTGCGTCGCGCCGCGCGGCGCGCAGCACGCGTACGCGGTGATGCGCGGTCTGACCAGCGCGAGCAACGGAATGGTCGCTGCGGTCACGATGTCGCTGCCGGAGCGGGCCGGCGCGGGCGCGAACTACGACTACCGGTACGCGTGGATCCGCGATCAATGCCTTGCTGGCCAGGCGGTTTCGGCGGACGGACCGCACGAACTGCTGTGCTCCGCCGTCGACTTCGTGACCGCACGGCTGCTCGAGGACGGTCCACGGATCAAACCCGCCTATCTCGTCACGGGTGGAGACGTTCCCGACGAGGCGCCGATCGACCTGCCCGGCTATCCCGGCGGCTCGAGCGTCCGCGGCAACGCCGTGACCCGGCAGTTCCAACTCGACACGATCGGCGAGATCCTCCAGTTGCTGGCAGCCGCGGCTCGGCACGACGCCCTGGACAGGGACGGCGAGCGCGCGGCCCAGATCGCCGTCGACGTGATCGCGGGCCGCTGGACCGATCCCGACTCGGGAATCTGGGAACTCGACGACCAGTGGTGGACCCACTCGCGGCTGTCCTGCGTCGCCGGGTTGCGGCAGGCCGCGGGCTTCGCCGGCCGCGCGGACGGGCAACGGATGGGTGACCTTGCCGACGCGATATTCGCTGAGACCGCGCGGCGTTGCCTGCACCCGGACGGGTATTGGCAGCGCAGTCCCAACGACGAGCGGGTCGACGCGGCGCTGCTACTGCCTGGCCTACGCGGCGCGGGGGAGACCCGGACCGACGGTCGGACCCGCGCCACGCTGAACGCGGTGCGGCGCGATCTCGTCAAGGACGGCTACGTCTACCGCTATGCGCCGCACGACGGTCAACTCGGCGAGAACGAAGGTGCGTTCCTGCTGTGTGGTTTCGTGCTTGCCCTCGCCGAAGCGCACCAGGGGAATGCCCTTGCCGCATTCCGTGCGTTCGAACGCAACCGCGCCGCGTGCGGCCCGCCCGGACTGCTCGCAGAGGAGTTCGACGTCGAGCAGCGGCAACTGCGAGGGAACCTGCCGCAGGCGTTCGTGCATGCGCTGCTTCTGGAGTCCGCGGTGCGACTCGCCGAGCTGCGGTGACCTCGGCGCACCCGCGCTACCTGCGATGCGTCCCGTGCATCCCGCGAACTGATCGGGCAAGCAGTTCCGCCAGGTGGACGGCCTCCCGGCCGGTGCCGGCCAGTTCATGGATCTGGGTGCGGCAGCTGAACCCGTCGGCGAGCACCGCTGTTTCGAGATCGGCCGAACGCACCGCAGGCAGCAACACCTGCTCGGCGCACGCCTTGCTGACGTCGAGGTGACCGCGTTCGAACCCGAAGTTGCCCGCCAGCCCGCAACATCCCGAATCGAGCCGCCGGATGTCGACGCCGGCGTCGCGCAGCAGGCGCTGGTCCTTGTCCCATCCCATGACGGCGTGCTGGTGGCAATGCACCTGGGCCATCGCGTGAGTGCCCGACAGATTCGGCGGTTGCCAGTCCGGGGTGTGGTCGAGCAGCAGTTCGGCGAGGGTGACGGTCTGGTCGCGCAGCCGGGCGACGTCGTGGTCGTCGGGCAGCAACTCCACGGCATCGGAGCGGAACACGGCCGTACAGCTGGGCTCCAGGCCGACCACGAGGCCGCCGCTGCGTACGTGGTCGGCCAGTTGGGCGACGGTACGCCGCAGTACGCGTTTGGCCGTGCGTAGTTGCCCGGTCGAGATCCAGGTCAGGCCGCAACACGCGGACTGTTGGGGCAGATCGACCTGCCAGCCCGCCGCTTCGAGAACGTCGACCGCGCCTCGGCCGACCTGCGGGTGAAAAGCGTTGCTGAACGTGTCGGGCCACAGCAGTACCCGCCCGTGCCGGCCTCGTGGCGAGGGGGGACGCTGGGCCCACCACTGCCGCAGAGTGGGCCGCGCGAACATGGGGATATCACGGTTCTCGAGCCCGGCCAACCGGGTCAGTAGCCGCGGTAGCACCGGCGCGTGGGTGACGGCGTTGACGAACGGAGCCAGGCGCGTGCGGGTCACGGCGGCCGCGACGAGCGGCAGCCAGCCGAGCGCGTAGTGGCTGCGTGGCCGCAACCGCCCCGCGTAGTGGTGGGCGAGGAACTCCGCTTTGTACGTGGCCATGTCGACGTTCGCCGGGCAGTCGACCTTGCAACCCTTACAGGCGAGGCAGAGGTCCAGTGCATCGCGGACGGCCGTGGATCGCCAGCCGTCGTGTAGCGGGCCGTCCTCGTGCCCGTCGAGCATCTCGAACAGCAGCCGCGCCCGGCCCCGGGTCGAGTGCTCCTCTTCGCGCGTCGCCTGGTAGCTCGGGCACATCACGGCGCCCTTCGGGTGATCGTGCTGGCGGCACTTGCCGACACCGACGCAGCGGTTCGCGGCGTCGACGAACGACCCGCCGTCGTGCGGGTACGCGAAGTGCAGTTGGCCTGTGCGCTTCGGCGCCCAGCCGGCGCCGAGGCGGAGGTTCTCGTCCAGGCGATAGGGGGCGACGACCTTGCCGGGGTTCATCCGGTTCTGCGGATCGAAGACCGTCTTGAACTCGCCGAATGCACGGACGATCTCGTCCCCGAACATGCGTGACAGCAGTTCGCCGCGCGACTGCCCGTCGCCGTGCTCACCGGAGAATGAGCCGCCGTAGGACGCGACGAGGTCGGCGGCCTGCTCCATGAACTGCCGGTAGGCGGCGACTCCGTCCGCCGAGTAGAGATTGAACGGGATGCGAGTGTGCACGCAGCCCTGGCCGAAATGGCCGTACAAGCTCGGCCCGGTCTCGTCGGCGTAGCCGAACTCCTCGTACAGCTTCTCCAGGTCTCTCAGGTAGTCGCCGAGCCGGTCCGGTGCGACCGCCGAGTCCTCCCATCCCTCGAACGTGTCGCGATGGCCCGGCACGTGGGCGGTCGCGCCGAGGCCGGCCTCGCGTACCTGCCACAGTTCGTCCTCGCGGGCGGGCTCGTCCAGGAACGCGACGCGCGAGTCGTGCTCGGACTCGTGCAGCGCGTCCAGCAGCCGCTGACTGGCACTCTTGACCTCGTCCTTGGTGTCGCCGCCGAACTGCACCAGGAGGTAGCCCATACTGTCAGGGAGTTCCTGCAGCGCCTGCTTGTTGAGATGCTTGAGCTGCTCGTCGTGGATGAGCCGGTGGTCGACTCCCTCGAGGGCAATCGGTTCGTGCGGCAACACCGCCGGTACCGCAGCGGCCGCAGCCATGATGTCGCGAAATCCCAGTACGACCAGGGTTCGCTCCTTCAGCACCGGCACGAGTGCCAACTCGGCGCGCAGCACCGTCACCAGCGTCGACTCGCTACCTACCAGCGCACCCGCGACGTCGAATTCGTGCTCCGGCAGCAATGAGTCGAGGTTGTAGCCCGACACTCGCCGGGGAATGTCGGGATAGCGCCGCCGGATCTCGTCCGCGTAGCGGTCGCGCAATTGCCGCAATGCTCGATAGACGGACGCGCGCCGATCGCCATGGCGTTCGATCGCGCGGTACTCGTCGTCGGTGGTCTCACCGCACCAGAACCGGGTGCCGTCATAGAGCAAGACTTCGAGCCGGGCGATGTTGTCGACCACCTTGCCGGTGCGCTGCGCGGTCGCGCCGCAAGAGTTGTTGCCGATCATGCCGCCGATCGTGCAGTTGGGGTGCGTCGCCGGCTCGGGTCCGTAGCGCAGGCCGTGCGGCTCGAGCTGGCGGTTCAGGTCGTCCAGGACGATGCCCGGTTCAACCACGCACGTCCGGCGCTCGGTATCCACCGACAGCAGCCGGTTGCAGTACTGGGACCAGTCGATGACCACGGCGGTGTTCGTGCACTGGCCGGCGAGGCTGGTCCCGCCGCCCCGAGAGAGCACCGGCACGTCGTGCTCTCGGCACACCGCGAGAGCCTCGACCGCCGCCTCGACCGTGCGTGGAACCACCACCCCGATCGGCACCTGCCGGAAGTTGGACGCGTCGGTGGAGTACGCGCCCCGCGTGCCCGCGTCGAAGCGCACCTCACCGTTCACCCTTGCCCGCAAGGCACGTTCGAGTTCGCCGCCACCACGTGGGGTCGCTCGCAACGGTAGGAAGGTCGGCCCCGGCATGACGGGCTCATTCCCGCCGGTGCGCCGGACGAAACACCACTTGTCCGCTGCGCCCGGGGTGCTTGGAGGCACACCAACCGCCGGAAATGGTGACAAGTCGCCTGCCATCGCCGGGCGGATATCGGCACAGCGAACAGGGTCGGTCATCGCTGGGTCGCGCGTAGGGTCTTCCGTAACCGGGCAGGCTCTGCCCGGCGTCGCGGGGGCCTTTTCCAGGACTGCGGCACCTTCTCGTGCTAGGTATCGCTGTGCCTCAGTTCCGTAGCCTCGCCGACCTGTTCGCCCGCCTCGGTGCCGTTGTGGGCTCGCCGGTGAGTGTCGACGCAGTGCTCACTGTCGTGACCCAGACGTGTGTGGAAGCGATCGAAGGAGCGGAGGCCGCAGCCGTCACCCTGAGGCGCAACGGAAAATTCGACACGGTGGCCGCCACTAGCGACCTTCCCCTTCAGGTCGACCGCATCCAGTACGAGCTCAACAGCGGCCCGTGTGTCGACGCTGTACTGCGCAATGCCGTCTTCCACAGCAACGACCTGCGCTCCGAAACCCGCTGGCCGAACTTCGCCCGCCGCGCGGTCGAGGAAACCGGCGTGCTGAGCATGATGTCGTTCCGAATGTTCTTCGAGGAAGGCGATTGGCTCGCCGGCCTGAACGTCTACGCGATCAAGCCCAGCGCATTCGACGATCTCGCCGAGACCACCGGACTCGTCCTATCCACGCACGCCGCATTGGCGATCACCGCCGCGCTGCGCCAACAACGCATCGACAACCTCGAACAGGCGCTTGCGACGAACCGCGACATCGGCGCGGCTATCGGCATCCTGATGAGTCGCCACCTCGCCACCCGACAGCAGGCCTTCGACATGCTGCGGGTAGCCAGCCAACACTCCCACCGCAAGCTCGTCGATATCGCCCTCGATGTCATCGAGGCCGGCGACCTGGACTACCCGGGCCCCCGACACGACTAGGGCTGTCCCATAACCACGGGCCAGCGCGGTCGGGCGGTCGACTAGCGACGGCGCCGCGCCACGCCGGACCGGGCCGGCTTGTGCCGCGCAATCAGCGCGCGCGCCATGTCTTGCGCTCGCCCGGCCGCCCGCCGGTCACCTTCGCTGGCCGCGATGATCGAGCCTTCCATCAGGATGTGAAACGACTTCGCGAACTCCTCCGGATCGGTCAAACCGGCCGCGGTCGCCCGCCGGGCGACGATCACCCGGATGTTCGCGAGATGGCGCACACACGCCTGGCCGACCGGGTGATCGTTACCCATCTCGAGCAGCACGCTCATGAACGAGCACTCGCGAAACGATGCTTTTCGCCGGTACCACTCGTCGAGCATGTCGAAGATGGCGAGCAGTTGGCCCTCGGGATCGTCGGCGCGCTCGGCCGAACCGGCCTCGATGAAGTCGACCGTCCAACGCTGCTCTCGACGTTCGAGGAACGCGAGCGCGAGATCGTTCTTGGACCGGAAATGCTTGTACAGGGTTGCCTTGGCCACGCCTGAGCGCGCGATCACCTCATCGACCCCGACAGCGCGTATCCCACGGTCGGTGAACAGCTCGTAGGCGGTGTCGAGGATCTGCCCGCGGGCGGAGCGACGCGGCCTTGTGTCGGGGGCGGTAGTGATCTCGATACTCCAAAGTTACCCATAGACAGACCTGTCTGTCTATGGTACGAACGACCCGAGAGGAAGCGCCGCTTGCGCAGCCGGCTCATCGATCGTGATTCATTCCGATGATGCCAGGCCACGCAGGCGGCAGCGGTTCAGACGGTAGCCGCGGCCTCTGTGCAGGACCGTAGGGAGTTCCGCATGCTGGCACGTATTCATCCGTCACCTACGCAACATGCGAGCGGTTCAGGCGACCGGGCATCGTTAACGACGCTTCGGGAGGACCGAACTCGAGCACTCGTTCGCGTGGTCGGCGAATGGGATCTCGCTGGGGCCGACGCACTCGCCGAGGCGCTTCGGGCGCACGAGAGGGCCGGGCGGCGGTTCGTCCGGCTCGATCTCAGTGCGGTGACGTTCCTCGACTGCACCTGCCTCGATGTGCTCGTTGTTGCCCACCAGAGGTTCCTCGCGGCCAAGGGCACGCTGGTGCTCTGCGGGGTTACGCCACGCATTCTGCGGCTGCTCCGGCTCGCGAAACTGGATCAGCTGCTACTGACCACGAACCTGAGCGATGTGGACGTACACCCCGATCGCCGGAGCGAGCCGTCTCGACCGGCGGCCGTCTGACTGGCCTGACGTGCGATGTGGACGTTCGCCACGGCTATGACCGTCACGAGACCGACGCGCAACGGCTGGACCGCAACTATGCAGAACTGCTGCAGGAGCTGCGGGTAGCCCAGACGGGTGTGCAGATCCTTTTCGCGTTTCTGCTGACCATCGCGTTCCAACAGCGGTTCTCCGGCTTGAGCTCGACCCAGCGCGGCCTCTACGTGGCGACGTTGGTCTGTGCGGCCGTCGCCGCGGCGCTGTTCATCGCGCCGGTCGCGCTGCATCGGGCCGTCTTCGGCCGGCGGCTGAAGGACGAACTCGTCACCGTCACCGGGCGGATGGCGGCCGCCGGCCTCGTGTTCCTGGCGCTTGCAATGATCGGCTCGGTGCTGCTGATCGTTGACTTTGTCGTTGGCGCGATCGCGGCATTGATCATTACTGCCGTGCTCGCGGGCCTATTCGCCTGGCTGTGGTATCTGCTTCCGCTGTACAGGCGGGGCAGCGATAACGAACGGTCGCCGGACGGCTAGCCAGCGCCGATCAGCGGCCGACGGCTCGTTCAAGCTGTGCCTTGTTCATCGAAGACCGCCCCTTGACGTTCTTGCGGCGGGCCTCTTCGTAGAGCTGATCCTTGGTGCGTCCGCCGGAGCCGGAGTGAGAGCGCAAACCACCTCGGCGCGAAGAGCCGATGTCCTTCGTCGACGTCGCGCTGGCCTGCCTGGACTCACCGGCGCGCGCCCGTTCCTTGTTCACGGTTCGCGCGGCGATCTGTTCGGCCAAATCCTCGGAACGACCCTGCTCGCGAAGGCTCTTCTTGATGTCCTGGTACTGGCGTTCGCGCTTGGCGTTCCACGCTTGCTGAGGCATCTCGTGCTCCTTTCCGTCAACGCAGGTTTACCCGTGGCGGTATCGCGGAAAACGCTGGCTAGGACGTCCCGGCAGGGGACATCGCGGCACTTGGGCGGGCTGCCCCTGTCGCGCCGCTGGCGGCTCGGAAAGCCGCGGCGCGATGCTGCCGACGATCGTGACCTCGAGCCCGTCGAGGATCCAGGCGGTGCCGAGTCCGACGAGGGCAATCCAATGCCAGCGCGCCCACGGCAACCGGTCGATCCGGGCTTCATGCCTATGGCAATCCCTGACGAAGTGCTATCTATGCACGCATTGAAAAGGGCGCTCTTCATGCGCGGCGACATTGGTTTGCTTTGCCGCGGTCGCGGGTACATCGAAGGTGATGAGATTCGCCGTCAGTTTGTTCGTGATTGCCCTCGGCGCGATTCTGGCCTTCGCGGTAAGGCACAACCCGAGCGGCGCGAACATCCATGTCATCGGGGTGATCCTGATGCTGGCCGGCATCGCCGGCTTCGTGATCGGGTACAACCTCTACAAGACGCGACGCCGCACCGACATCATCTACACCCGCGACGGCGAGGTCCTGTTGGAGCCGAACATGCCGCGACCTGAAGATCCGTTCGACCCGCTGGCGTAATCCGGCGGTGGCGGGGATCCGGCGGGCGTCATCGCGTCGCGAAAGTCATGGAGAATACGTGGACATCACTGATCTGGTTCTGGACGACCATCACGAGCAGCGCAGGCTGTTTGCACTGCTCGAACAGCTCGACCCGGCCGATGCATCTGGATTGGCCGCGGTCTGGCAGAGGCTCGCCACGTTTCTGGATCTGCATGCCGAGGCGGAGGAGCGGCTGTTCTACCCGGCTCTGTTGCACCTAGGCCGCGGCGTGGACGAAGTACACGATCCAGAGGACGAGACCGAGGACGCCATTCGCGATCACAACGACATCCGCGACGCCGTCGCCGAGGCCGCAAAGCACGAGGTCGGTTCGGATGAGTGGTTTGCGGCCGTGGCGGCCGTCAACAAGGCGAACGGCGATCACATGGCCGAGGAGGAACGCGAGGGGCTCACCGACTTCCGAAGGCACGCCTCCGTGCAAGCACGGCACGATCTGGGCGTCGCGTTCGCCAAGTTCGAGGCTGCCCACGTGCTCGGCGTCGAGCCAGTGGACAAGGACCCGCAGGAATACATCGACAACAACCTGCGCGGCGAGCAACGCGATTAGGCTCTGCTCTGCTCTGCTGCGGCGCGGCCGGACGGCGGAGGTGACCCGTTCCGGGGCTGCCGGGCGTCCGGCGCCGCCGGTGGCGTCCCGGGCCGGTAGCTCGGTCGTCTCGTCCGCATCGGCGGGTTCACGTACAGGCCGACGACGTCGCGGACCTTCTCCATTCTCCACGAACTGCGGATCGGTCCATAGCGTCTCCTGCACGCGCGGCTCGAGCTCCGAACGCCCGCCAGATCGGCTGATCGCGGATTGGTTCAGGTCGGTCGCCGGTGATCTTGTTGACCTTGAGCTGTCTGGCGACCTGCACGTTCGTCGCGTTCCGTCGGACGATCGTCGGAATCACTGGTTCGCATCGTCGGGGCGCTGGCTTTCGATCTTGCTAACCGTGCGGCCGCGCTCGCGTCGTCGTACTGTTCGCGTCGCTACACTTCCCGCCCCGTGCCCAGCGCGCGTCGCTGCATTGCCCGCGTGGCTGCATTGCCCGCCCCGTGCCAGCGCGCGTCGGAAGTCCTTACCGGATAGGGTGATTCTGGTTGGACGGGTTCTGCGGTGATCAGGTAGAGTCGCACGCATGTTCGAGATGGACGAGTGGCGGCCGCCCACCGCGCCGCCGCCGTTGACTCTCGCGGAGATCACCGACGATCCCGATCAGGCCGCGGCGTGGCTCGCTGGCCAGGCGCCGGGTGCGGATGCGGTTGGGGCGTTGTCGCTGCTTGACCCGGCTGGGTTGTCGCGTGGTGGGCGGGTGGATGCGCTGGTTGCGTTGGAGCGGCACCTGGCGTGGTTGGCCGGGATGCAGCAGCGGGTACTGGCCGTGATGGCCGCTGATGATGGGTCGGAGGATCGGTGGGTGCGTGAGGAGGTCGGGTGTGCGCTGCGGCTGTCCGCGGTGACCGCGCAACGGCGCCTCGCCGTCGCGGAAACCTTGACCGGGACGCTGGCGGAGACGGGGCGGGCGTTACGCCGGGGCCGGATCAGTTACCTGCACGCGATGACTCTCGCCGAAGCCACCTACGGGCTCGATGCTGAGACCGCGGTCGCGGTGGAGGCGCGGGTGCTGCGCCGGGCGGGTGGGCAGACGCTGGGCGAGCTCAAACGCTCCGTGCGCCGCGCAGTACACGCCCTGGACCCGGCCCGGGTCGAAGAACAACGCGCCCAAGCGATGACCGAACGCCGCGTGTGCGTATCCCCGCGCGAGGACGGCATGACCGAACTGTGGGCGCTGCTGCCCGCCGAGGGGGCCGCCGCGGTCATAACCGCAGTGGATGCGCTCGCGTCGGTCACCTCCGCCACTGATCCGCGCACCGCCGATCAGCGCCGCGCCGACGCCCTGGTGGATTTGGGCGTCGCGGCGTTGCACGATCCGCTGCTGCCGAAGGCACAGGGGATGCGGCCCTCGATCCAGGTCACCGTCGCGGCGTCGACCTTGCTCGGGTTGGATGAGCAGCCTGGCGAGTTGGCCGGGCACGGGCCGATTCCCGCGAGCGTGGCCCGCCGCCTGGCCGCTGACGACACCGGCACCTGGCGGCGGCTGCTCACCGACCCGGCCACCAATACGCTGCTCGACTACGGGCGCATCACCTACCGGCCGCCGAAAGACCTCACCGAGTTCGTCATCGCCCGCGACCAGACCTGCGCCTTCCCTGGATGCTCACGCAACGCCGCCCGCTGCGACCTCGACCACCGCATCCCCTACAACAAAGGCGGAAACACCAACTCCGAAAACCTGCAACCACTCTGCAAACGACACCATCGCCTCAAACACGAGACCGGCTGGAAGCTGGACCGCCAGGCCGAAGGCACCTACCACTGGACCAGCCTGACCAGACACACCTATGAGTCACGACCACCCGACTTACCCGTGGACACCAGCCAAACCAAGACCGCAGAAGCCGCCCCCGACCAACCCCCATTCTGACCCAGCCCCGTGGGGCAGTGTGAACCGCCCCGGCTTTTCCGGAGACTCGGTTTGGTGGAACCGGCTTCAGGCTGAGGGCCGGTATTGACGGTAGTAGGCCTGCTCCAGTTCGACCGGCGGGATGTCGCCGTTCTCCTCGTAGAGGCGTCGGTTGTTGAACCAGTCGATGTAGTGGAGGGTGGCGATCTCGACTTGATCGACCGTCTTCCACGGCCGCTGCGGATTGATCAACTCTGACTTGTACAGGCCGATCACCGTCTCGGCCAAGGCGTTGTCGAATGCATCGCCGACGGTGCCGATCGAGGGTGTGACGCCTACGGCGGCGAGGCGTTCGGTGAACGCGATCGACGTGTATTGCGAGCCGGCGTCGGTGTGATGCACCAGCCCGGACAGCGTGGTCACATCTTCGCGGCGACGGACCCACACGGCCTGCTCCAGTGCGTCGAGTACCAACTGGGTGCGCATGCTCGTCGCCGCCCGCCAGCCCAGGATGCGACGGGCGTAGGCGTCGATGACGAAGGCGACGTAGACCACCCCGGCCCAGGTCGCGACATACGTGAAGTCCGCGACCCACAACGCGTTCGGTCGCAGCGGGTTGAACTGCCGCTTGACCAGGTCCACCGGCCGCTCGGCGGCCGGGGCCGGTGTGGTCGTCTTCCACTTCTTGCCGCGCCGAATCCCTTGCAGGCCAAGGGATTGCATCAACCGCTCGACGGTGCAGCGGGCTACCTCGATGCCCTCCCGGTTGAGCTGCAACCACACCTTGCGCGGCCCGTAGACGCCGAAGTTGTCCCGATGCACGCGGGCAATCTCGATCTTCAGTTCTTCGTCGCGCAGGCTGCGCTTCGACGGCGGTCGGGACTTGGCGTCGTAGTAGGTGGACGGGGCGATCGTGATCCCGTGCTCGCACAGCACGCGACAGATCGGCGCGACCCCGAACCGGCCCTTGTGGGCGTCGATGAACCTCACCAGAACCTCTGTGGGCGGTCGAGCTCCGCCGCGAAGAAACTCGATGCAGCCTTGAGGATCTCATTCGCCCGACGCAGCTCGGCGACCTCGCGCTTGAGCGCCTTGATCTCGGTCCGCTCGTCGCTGCTCAGACCCGACCTCTCACCGGCGTCCACTTCGGCCTGCCGCACCCACTTGCGCAGCGTCTCCGTGCTGCCGATACCGAGCTTCGAGGCGACCGCACCGATCGCCGCCCACTCCGACGGGTAATCGCCCTTGACCTCGGCGACCATCCGCACCGCACGCTCCCGCAGCTCACGCGGGTAGTTGCTCCCGTGACGTGACATGGCTTCCAGCTACTCCTTCTCAACAACTGGAGCCTCCGGACACGCCGGGGCGGTTCAGTGGCAGCCTCGTCCGCTTGTTGAACTTGGAGACTCCCGGCTCTGCGTCTGCCGACGAAAGCCTCGCGGGGGAATAGCTCGCTGCCCGCAGCGGCCCGCAGTCTGTCCAGGCATGAGCCTGAGCTACCTCCATCCTCAAGCGCAGAAGGTGTTCTCGGAGCGGTTTGAACGCTACGAGAACCGACGCCGTCGCGAACATGATCAAACACAAGATCAGGCGGCTGCCGGTGATTGACGACGGACGCCTCGTCGGGGGCTGGCGGGCATCGAGCGCCGCCGCGAAGGCGCGCTGTCGCGGCAGCAACTCCTCGCCGCTGTCGTGGCCGGTGCGCTCTTCGCCGGGGACATGCTGCGGCCAAGAGCCCGTAGGACCGCGACATCTACCGCACCAGTTCGGTGCCGTCCGCGGCGATCGGCCGGATGTGCTGAAGCGGCAATGTCCAGTCCTGATCCTGATTGGTCTGCAGGTAGTGCAGCATGATGCCCTCGCGCAGCGCCCACGGGCAGATGTCGACCACGCGCAGGTCCAAGGCGTCCATCGTGAGCTTGGCGACCAGCGCACCGGCCACGATCTGACGTGCGCGGGGCGGCGAGATCCCCGGCAGTTGCGCCCGCCGATCCGCGGCGAGCTTGGCCAGGCGCGGAATCCACCGTCCGATGTCGGAGGCCGACAGGCGCCGTCGCACGAACGGGCCCTTGCGCTGCGGAGCTGCGCCCGCGAGTCGAGCCAGTTGTTTAAACGTCTTCGAAGTGGCGATTCCCCGGGCCGGCGGTCCCTCCCAGCGAACCCGGTCGGTCACCTCGCGCACGGTCTCCCGGACGTGCCGACGCAGTTCCTTGATCTGCTGGGTACTCGGCGGATCGTCGGGGAGGAACGCCCGCGTAAGCCGACCGGCGCCGAGCGGAAGCGAGATCGCGAGGTCCGGCTCGGCATCGCGGCCCAGCACGATCTCCATCGAGCCACCGCCAATGTCGAGCAGGATCAGGCGATTGGCCGACCAGCCATACCAGCGGTGCGCGGCCAGGTAGGTCAGCCGGGCCTCGTCCTCGCCACTGAGAAACTGCGGTCGCACGCCGGCCGCGCGTTCGATCCGCTCGACGATCTCGACCCGGTTGGTCGCGTCGCGCACTGCAGCCGTGGCGTAGAGGTACAACAGGTCGACGCGGTGCTCGCGCGCGGCGTCCATCGCACGGCACGTGGCTTCGACGACGCGCTGGATCCCGTCCGACCCGATAGACCCGTCCGGGGTGACCTCCTCGCTGAGCAGCGTCGGCCGCTTGACCGCGTACGCCGGTAGTGGCGGTGCGCCTCGGCGCAGATCGACGATCTGCAATTGCGCGGAATTCGATCCGATATCGAGCACGCCGAGTCGGGTGCCGTCGACGTTGCGAGGCACACGCCACGCTTCGACGCTGCCTGGTTGCTGCCACTCGGTTGTCGCGGCGGCGAGGCTGGTCGAGCGGTGGCCTCGCGGCTTCAGCCGCTCAACTTCGTAAGTCATTTGGCAGGTTCCTCGTCGCGGACCGGGCAATCGATACCGATGCGATCTGCATTTCGGGCTCCATCAGGGCTACGACCGGCCACTGGTCAACCGGCGCCTGGAGTCTGCCCATATCCGAGAGATTCAAACGCACGCGACCAGCCAAGGGCTTTCGCTCGATGCGCTATGTGCTCAAAGACCATCTGTCAACGAGGTTAATTCGCCGGTACGGCAAGGTGTCGGCACGCTACGCCCCGTCGCTTACGTTGCCGATCCAGCGTTCGACTCAGCCGTTTCACCCGGACAAACCGCACTCCTTCCGTAGGTTGAAGCAGCAAGTGAGGTCAGTTGGGGAGATCGAGGTGACGACGATGGGGAATCTGCCCGAGGTGGTGTCGCGCGAGGAGTGGCTCGCCGCCCGCAAGGAACTGCTGGCGAAGGAGAAGGAACTGACCCGGGCGCGTGACCGAGTCAACGCCGAGCGCCGCCGCTTGCCGATGGTCCGCATGGATAAGCCGTACACGTTCGAGGGCCCGGAGGGGACGGTGGACCTGCTCGAGCTGTTCGAGGGTCGGCCGCAGCTGGTGATGCACCACTTCATGTTCGGCCCGGAATGGGACCAGGGCTGCCCGAGCTGCTCCTCCGCGGCCGACGGGATCGGCAGGTTGCGGCAGCTGCACGTGCGCAACACCACGCTCGTCGCGGTGTCGCGGGCGCCGTACGAGAAGCTCGCCGCCTTCCGCGAGCGGATGGGCTGGACGTTCCCCTGGTACTCCTCGTACGGCAGCGACTTCAACTACGACTTCCACGCCACCCTCGACGACCGGGTCGCGCCGGTGCTGCTCCACTTCCGCACCGAAGCCGAACTCGCCGAGGTCGGAACACCGTGGACGGGTGGCCCCTGGACTGCGAGCATGCGCGGCGAAGAACTGCCGGGCATCAGCGCGTTCCTGCGGGTCGGCGACGAGGTCTTCCACACCTACTCGACGTACGGCCGCGGAATCGAGGAGTTCCACAACGGCTACCAGTACCTCGACCTCACCGCCCTCGGCCGCCAGGAGGTGTGGGAGGAACCGACGGGTCGCGCGGTCCCGCTCGGACTGCAGGTCGGCGGTCCCAACATGCGCGTGCCCGACGAGTACGAGACCTGACCTGTAGGCACCGATCACCAAAGGTCGCTCTTCGAACCCAGGGGTGTTTCGGTGGTTCAGGGGGCGAGCAGGATGGCTCCGATGTTGCGGCGCGCTTCGAGGTCGGCGTGGGCTTGTGCGGCGCGTTCGAGCGGATAGGTCGCATGAACGCGCGTGCGCAGGTGTCCAGCGGCAGCGGCTCGTAATGCCTGCTCGGCGTCGGCGCGCTGATCGGCCGGCGACTTGGCGAAGGTGATGCCTAACGGGCCGACCACGGTGAGGCCGCGTCGGGCGATCGGCTCGGCGTACAGCGACGTCCAGGCCCCGGAGGCGATGCCGTAGATGCCGATCCGGCCGCGACCGTCGGCGAGCACGTCCAGCGCTTGGGTGCCGATGCTGCCGCCGATGGCGTCAAGCACGACCTCGATGCCACGCCCGTCGGTCGCGTTGTTCACCTCGGCCACCCAGTCCGGGCGGCTGTAGTCGACGAGCACATCCGCGCCGACCTCGGCAACCGCAGCGAGTTTCTGCTCGCTGCTGCTGGCGCCGATCACGGTTGCGGCGCCGGCCTGTTTGGCCAGTTGCACGAGCAGCAGGCCGATGCGTCCGGCCGCGGCGGTGATCAGCACGCTGTCACCGGCCTGCACACGCATCGCGGACAGCAGTCCACCGGCCACGGCACCGGCCTGGAACACCGCTATCGCCTGCGCGAGCGGCAGGCCGTCCGGCACCGCGAACACGTTGCCGAGTTCTGCGAGGGCCTGCTCGGCGTACCCGCCCGTGTTGCCGAGGGTGGTCGCTACCACCCGCTGACCGGTCAGGGCCTGGTCGAGGTCGGGTCCGGCGGCCAGCACGCGTCCGCCGACCTCGGTGCCGGGTATCCAGGGCAATGGCAGCGGGTATCGGCCGGACCGGACGATCGTGTCGCCGTAGATCACGCCGACTGCCTCGACGCCGACGAGAACCTGTCCGGGCCCAGGTTGCGGCGGCTCGGCTCCGCCGACGCGTAACACCTGCGGCGTTCCGAACTTGTCCACCCGTACCACCCGCATCTCTGGACTCCTCTCGTTGGACCTCCGTTGACAGCACCGCCGGGTGAGACGATGTGTCTCGTCTGCGTCATGCTGTCGCGTACCGGAATCACTGTGACCGGACGGCGTGAACGCCCACAAGCAGCAATCGATCCGGCCTGTCCCGGCTGAGACAAGGAGCGCGAATTGCCTCAGCAAACCGAGGGCAACCTGCGGGTGCGGCGCACCCGCACGTTGCTGCGCACCGCGCTGATCGAGCTGATCGAGGAACGCGGCTTCGACCGGCTCACCGTCGGGCAGATCACCGAGCGAGCCATGGTCAGTCGAGCCGCGTTCTACCGCAACTATCGGGACAAGTTCCAACTCGTCGAGCAGATCTTCGACGAGGCGGTGGGCGCGCTCGTCGGAACCATGTCCGACGATGAACGGCCGGTGAGGGAGCGACTGGTCTCCTTCTTCGAGCACATTGGCGAATACCACCGCCTCTACGGCGCGCTGCTCGGCCGAACCGGCAGCCCATGGTTCGCCAACCGGATGCGCGCCACCCTGGCCGACCTGGCCGCCCGGCACCTGCCCGACAATTCCGGCTCGCCATCCCGGGCTCCGGCCGCTGAGTTGCTGCCCACGCTGCTCGCCGCGCTCTACGTCCAGACCATCACCTGGTGGCTCGACAACGACCGACCCTGCCCGCCGCGCCAGATCGCCGACCAATTCGCCGACATCGCCGCAGCCGTCATCACCCAGGCCCACAGTTGGGCCACGCCGGGTCGAGCACGATCTGCGCGCCGCTGACACCCGTTTCGACGCTCATCACCTATGCATGTGAGTCCCGCGTCTGGCTGGTGACGTCCTCCTAGCCAGGACAAGGTCAGCTCGCAGCAGACGCACAGCACTGGTGCTGACCCTGAGGTAAGCGGCCTCGGATGGGGCATGGCGATCCAACGACGGAACAACCCGGCGTCGAAACTCAGCGATGGCCATGGCAGCCGGCGTCCCACCGCGTTGCGCCGCAGCACTCAAGGAAGGAATCGGCATGCTGACCGTGACCGACTTCGCTGCGGCAGCGATTCGCCATCTCATCGAACGGCGCAACGCTCCTGACGACGCCGGGCTACGCATCGCACGGGCCTCGACTGCGCTTCCGTTAAAGGTCAATCTCGCGCGGGCACCGGCACACGAGGACACGGTCGTCGTTGCGGCCAATGGCGTTCGGGTGTTCCTCGACGAAGCGGCCGCCGGCCTTCTCGACGAGAAGATCCTCGATGTGACCCTCGGTGTGGGCGGACGCGTGGAGTTCATCACCGCCGACGCACGCGAGCCCATCGAGCCGGGGCGCTGACGACACTCACGACGCAGATGCGGCAGGGCAAGCCGACGCGCGATCTCCGCAGAGTGACTGTAAATACGGGAGATCATCCCGGACATGACGTTCTGGACGTCGGTTGGCGAGCAAGGGAACGCCTTGTCCGGCAATGCGATTGTGGAGCCTTGACCGATCACTCGATCGGCGTAACTTGGTGGATTCATAGGGGGATTCTTCGGCTGGTGTCGCGCACCTCCGTCGTCGAGGCGAGCGGGTCGTGGTCACCTGATGGCCGGGACCACGGCGACAAGGGGGCGGCGCCATGAGTACTCAGACGATCGAACAACTGCGAGAGCGCGTACGTGGCGCGGTGATCACGTCGGAAGACACGGGATACGACGAGGCTCGCAGGGTCTACAACGCGATGATCGATCGGCGGCCGCGCGTCGTCGTCCGGTGCGCCAATGCCGGCGATGTCATGGCCGCGGTCGACTACGCAAGGGAGAACGAACTCGACCTGGCGGTGCGGGGCGGCTCGCACAGTGTGCCCGGCTTCGGCGTCTGCGACGACGGAGTGGTGGCCGACCTGTCGGCAATGCGCGGAGTGCGGGTGGATCCGCTCGAGCAGACGGCGCGTGCCGAAGGCGGAGCGACCTGGGGCGATTTCAATGCCGCGACGTATCCGTTCGGCTTGGCGACGACCGGCGGCATCATCTCGACGACGGGCGTCGGCGGGCTGACCCTGGGCGGCGGTATCGGCTATCTCTCCCGCGGGCTCGGGCTTTCGTGCGACAACCTCATCTCAGCGGACGTCGTGACCGCTGACGGCCGACTGCTCATCGCGAGTGAGAAGCAGAACGCGGACCTGTTCTGGGCCCTGCGCGGCGGCAGCGGCAACTTCGGCGTCGTGACCTCGTTCGAGTTCCGGCTCAGCCCGGTCAAGGACATCTACGGCGGACCTGTCTTCTTCGAACTCGACCGCGCCGGCGACGTCCTGCGTTTCTACCGCGAGTTCATCGCCGATGCACCCGAGCAACTCGGCGTGTTCCCGGCCTTCCAGATTGCTCCGCCGTTGCCGTTCATTCCGGCGGAGCGGCACGGCGAGCCGTTCATCGCATTCGTCACCTGCTGGGCCGGTCCGCTCGACGACGGGGAACGCGCCATCCGGCCGCTTCGCGACGTGGCCCCGATCGTGGCGGAGATGGTCGGTCCCATGCCGTACCCCGCGCTCAACAGTGCGTTCGATGCGCTCGTGCCGCCCGGACTTCAGCACTACTGGAAGGCCAATTTCAACAACGAGCTTTCCGACGCTGCGATCGAGGCGCACCTGGTGCATGGGCCGAAGGTGCCCACCGTGAACTCGACCGTGCACATCTACCCGATCAACGGGGCGTGTCATCGAGTCGCTGCTGACGCAACGGCCTTCGCCTACCGCGACGCGAACTTCGCGACGGTGATCGCCGGAATGTGGCCGGACCCGGCACAGAACGACGCCAACACCGCGTGGGTGCGCAACTACTACGAGGCGACCGCGCCGCACTCCGAAGAGGGCGGCTACATCAACTTCATGGCCGGCGACGACCAGGGCCGGATCGCGGCCAACTACAAGGGAAACTACGACCGCCTGGTCGAGGTCAAGCGGACGTACGACCCGGGAAACCTTTTCCACGTGAACCAGAACATCAAGCCGTAAGCCGCATCCATGCCGGGACGGGCTCTGCGGCCTGACCATGCCACCGTGGCGACATGAAGCTTCTGCGTTGGCACGTCGGCGACGCCACTGTGTTCCGCATTGGTGAGGTGGATGCTTCGCCCGCGCTTGACGGGCTCATTCGAGAGTTCGATGCGGCCGATGTTGCCCGTGCCCCATGGTTGACGCCGCATTTCATCGACGGGGCGGGTCGGCTCAAGGGCATGGTGCAGGTATTTGTGGTCCTGATCGCGGGCAGGGCGATCGTGGTTGATCCGGGTGTCGGGAACGGCAAGCAGCGCACCGCGGTACCGGCGTGGAACAACCTGCAGACGAATTTCCTCGACCAGCTTCGGGACACCGGCGTGCAACCGGACCGGATAGATTATGTGGTCAACACGCATTTGCACTTCGACCATGTCGGGTGGCAGACGGTCCTGATCGGTGGTGCCTGGCAACCCACCTTCCCGGCGGCTCGCCACGTGATCTCGGCGGGCGAATTCCGTTACTGGCAGGCGGTGCCCGGTAACGAGATTGCGGACCAGAACGCGGGCTTCGCCGACTCGGTGCGGCCGGTGTACGACGCCGGCCTGATTGACCTCGTTGCGGACGATCATGTGCTGACGGACGGAATTCGGCTGGTGCCCACACCCGGGCACACGCCCCACCACGTCAGCGTGCTGATCGAATCCAGTGGGCAATCGGCCGTGATTACCGGAGACGTGATGCACCACCCGTGCCAGATCGCCTATCCGGCATGGGGCGCAGTCTCCGACTTCGATGCCGATCAAGCCCGAGCGTCCAGAACGGAACTTGTCGAGCGGTACGCCGACACCGACACGCTCATCATCGGGACGCACTTCCCCGATCCGGTCGCCGGGCGCATCCGGCGAGAGGGCACGACGTTTCACCTGACGCCGGTCGGCGCCGCATAGTGTGAGCGCCGCCCAGCCGATCGCTTGCGGCGATCGACGACGGCATGCTGAGGTCTAGTGGTCTAACTTCACCGGATTGCCTTGTGCACTCGCGATGTCGGCGGATGCGACTTCGAGCAAGCGGTCGGATAGCCGGCGTAGCGCTCTGGCCACGGCAACCTCGTCGCCGATCTCAGGCACTGGCGCATCTGCCGGATTCCGGTGGGCTTGCCCGCGGGCATCGAGTTGTTGCGGTGCCTCGGCGACCAGGACGGCATGCGCGGTGGTGTCGTCGCCGGTCTCGAAGAGGTCGATGCTCACTCGCCAGGACCGAACATGAGGCACGGCCGCGGCAGGCTCGCGTTCGTGCGTCCCCGTCACACGGGCATCCGGCCCGGGGAAGAACAGTCCGGTGTGCCCACTGTCCGACCAGCGCACAACATACGGTGGGCTGCCGTCCGGATTCTGCACTTCGACGATCTCGCCGTCACGCACCGGTCCGTCGACGGCAGGGGATGCGACCATGATGTGGTCGCCGATCGAAGCCTTCATGGCTCCTCCTCAGGTGTGATCGCTGCCCCGCGAACAGGGATCCTCCCCATGCAACCGGCTATAGCCTCGGCCGGCCAGATTCGAAGGTCCTACAGTTCTCACCGGCGGACATTTCTGATGCGGTCCAAAGATTCACGGCTCGCCTCGTCCAAGCGTTGCTGGGCCAGGCGGGCGGCGAGCTCGGGCAGAGCCTCGGCTCTCGCTGACCCGCGAAGGTCGTCGACGGCCGCTCGCACATACGTCGCGATCGTCTGCTCCTTGAAGACTCCGACGTATTGCGGGATGAGCTCACGCATCAGTTCCCGGCTCACCCGTATCCCCGTTGGGTCGAAGCGTGTGTGAATCTCGGAGCTTCCCGCTTGCTTGGACGACACGTCGCGCGCCCGAAGTGGTGGATGCGGCCGGCTCGCTGTGTAGGCATCGGCGTCGAATTCCACGCGACGGTTGATGAACATCGTGAGGCGGCGTGTGTCGGCGTAGACCGGACATCCGCTCACGTGGGTGATCACGACGTCGAATTCGCTGGGCACGTAGCAATCGGCGGGGAGGTAGGTCGCTCCCGCGGGCCACGCGAGAACGATCACCTGCGGTCCGGTGCGCTGACACGCTGCGGCGATCAGACTTCGGGCGGCTGCAGTGAAGGCGACGGATGATTCTGGGACGTCATGTGATCTCACGTGCAGGACCAGCGGTGGCATCAGCCCACACCTTTCATACCACGATGCCCTCCCGCGGCTGTAGCTTCGCGCGCGACGTCCCAGTCCGGCAGGGCCTTTGGTCCCGATTCCGTGACTGGTCCCAGGGCCGGCTCGCGTCATAAGCCCTTATCCACCGACGAGGTCGCTCGGGTGTTCATCAAGGATCTTACGTAGCGCGGCAACCAAGTGCAGTGATTCGTCGTGCTCGCGCTGCCAGACGTTGCGCCCGAAGATCAACCCGGTCGCGCCGGCCTGCATCGACTGGCGCGCCTTGTCCAGCATCGCCTCGTCGCCCGCCTTGCTACCGCCCGAGATGAGGACGAGGGTGCGGTTCGCTGATCGGACCACGGCGTCGACTGCCTGCTGGCTGGTGAACCTATTCGTGTACGGCTCTCGCACCGCGGTGTTCTTCTCCGGATGCGGGAAGTTCACCTTGACGACGTCGGCGCCGAGCTCGCTCGCAGTGCGCGCCGCATAGTCGACCGCATAGAAGGAGTCCATGCCACCCTTGGCCGCGATGGCCTCACCGCGCGGATACGCCCAGACGATGAGCGGCATGCCGAGGCGCACCGCGTCAGCCCGAACCTTTCGGTACTGCTCGAAGTCCCGTTCCTGGGCTGGTGTTCCGACATAGAGGGTGTACCCGACTGCGTCGGCACCGAGGCGGACGGCGTCCTCGACGGTGGCGTTGAGCGGGGAGAACGCTTCGGCGTCTGACGGGATGTCGGTCTTGCCGTTGAGCTTGAGCACCAGCGGTACCTCGCCGGCGTAGTCCCAGTAGAACTTCTCCGCCAGCCCGATCTGTACGACGATCCCGTTGAAGCCGCCCTCCTGGGCCAGCTTGATGATGTAGCGCGGATCAGACGCCGGCGGATTGGCGAAGAAGTCCCGAGGTCCGTGCTCCAGGCCCTGGTCATAGGGCAGGAACAGGGCGGTGCCATTGGCCAGGCCGTGCTGAAAGAGGATCCGCGCGAGCCGCGCCTTCTTGCCGGTGCTGAGGCCGAGTGTGCTGAGTGCCGGTCGGTCGTTCATGATTGCTCCTGCTCCCCGTGCGGACTCTGTCGCTTCGCCCGCTGCGACGAGGAGGGGCGGCCACATCGCTGTGCGTCACCTCGGTGTCGCCGTAGTCAGCCGGCGTCCGCATCTTCAGCTCACCCGATACCGGGCATCACGCGCAGAGGACAAGGTCCGCGAGATCCAGGACGTCAGGCCTGTGGCGGCGCTCGAACCACTGGCGCCGCAGAGCTGCCAACTGGCGAACGCTCTGGTGAGCGAGGACGAAGTCCTCTGGCGGGCCGACTCACCCCCGGCGCACGCTGGCAGTGTGGGGATCGCTGCCGCATGCGGCACACGCGGCACCGGCCACAGACGGGGAGTAAGGAGTGACGCTGCGATGACGCACCTCGATTCCACGGACGCAGCCGTGCGCGACCGAGCGCTGAAGCGGCTGAAGAAGCGGCGCGACTTCTTCGGTCACCTGCTGGTCTACGTAATGGTCAACACATTCATCGTCCTCATCTGGGCGCTAACGTCGGCCGGCTTCTTCTGGCCGATCTTCCCGATGGTCGGTTGGGGCATCGGCGTCGTGATGAACGGATGGGACGTGTGGCGAGGTGACGACTTCAGCGACGAGCAGATCGCGCGCGAGATCGAACGCCTGAACAAGTCCCACTGATATTGATGGTCTGCCCGCTGTCGTCGTGCCTCTCTCAGTGACTGCCGGCCTGCTGGGTACCGCCGAGCGCGGATCGGCAGTTATGCGGCCCGCCTCGCTATGCCATCGCCGTCTCTGGCGTGGCGATCGGGCTCGACGACCGGAAGCCGTTCAAGGCGCAGTAGATGCCGAGCGACAGCTCCCACGCGGCCTCCGGGAGTGTCAGGAGGCCAGAAGGTCCCTCTCCGTTCTTGTAGACGCCGATCAGGGTCATCACGAACGAGAGAATCAGTAGGGGACCGCCGATTAGACCCAACAGCGCCATCCGAGGCGGGACAAGCGCCGATCTGTACATCAAGTAGCCCAGTATCAGGCCGTTCCCGATGCCGGCAACGAGTCCGGGCCCCCACTCGAACGCCCACTCGTAGGTGTGCACAAGGGAGTTGCCTTGCGTGGTGAGGGCCGTGGCTTCGCTGCCACTCGCTCCGTCCAATGCACTAGCCACGGACACGACCGAGATAATGCTCATGAGGCCGATCGCGGCGAAGACGGACTCCATGATGCGAGCGGTGACGTATCCGAGCGAGAGCGTTTCGCTCTGCCGCCTGGCAAGTGGATAGAGGACGACTGCGGTTCCGATTTGGGTGATGATGAGGCCGAACTCGAGGATCGCGCCCAGCTTCAAGCTCGCGGTGGAGGTATCCCCGGAGACGAAGTGCATGTTGGTCCAGCTCGCGCCCACTCCGTGGATGAAGAGAAGCCGAGCTGGGATGCTCGTAATGAATGTGCCGATGAACAACCACCCGAAGATCCGGCCAGTCCTCCGAACATCCATGTTTGTCCTCTCCGTGTGCTGCCACAAAACTGATCATGACGCTCGGTGGAAGAACGTTGACGCGTTCCTTTGATTGAGTCAATAGGCCAATGTCCGCGCGGGCCATCGGCGTGTCCGTTCCGTTGATCTTGTGTGGGTACGGACGGCTTGGCCGCCGTCGAGTCCAGCGCCGTGGTCGTCCCGACGAGGTCCAGAACATGGTCCGGACCCTCGGGCGGTCGGCACATGGCCGACGCCGTTTGACACCGACAGGAGCATCAAGCACGCGCGAGGCGTGCCCTGTCGTAGCCGACGACGAGAACGTGCGAGGGCGGTTTGTGATGGCCTGCGCGGGTTCATCGTTGTAGCGGATGCCCTGTCTGATTCTCGCCAGCGGCCGGCCGGTTCACCGCGCAGGCTTGGGACCCGTGCGATCAAATCAGACAACCATCTTGGCGACACTGCTCGCCGGTCAGTTCATGGTCAACGTCGACGTCACGATCGTGAACGTCGCGACACCGAGTATCGCGTCCGGTCTGCATGCGAGCAGTGCGGTGCTGGAGACCGTCGTCGCCGGCTACACGCTCGCGTACGCCGTCCTGCTCGTCACCGGTGCACGGGTCGGCCGCATGTTCGGCTACCGCCGGGTGTTTCTGGGCGGGCTCGCCCTGTTCACTCTCGCGTCGCTGGCTTGCGGGCTGGCGCCGACGTCCGCCGTGCTCGTCGTGTCGCGCATCCTGCAAGGTGTTGGCGCGGCGGCGCTGGTGCCGCAGGTGCTCACCGGGCTGCAAACCCACTTCACGGGCGCGCGGCGGACGAAGGCGATCAGCGCATACAGCTCGGTACTTGCCGGGAGCGCGGTGGTCGGGCAGATCCTCGGCGGGGTGTTGGTGTCGACGCAGAGCTGGCGGACGATCTTCCTGATCAACGTGCCGATCGGTTTCGTGACGTTCGTGACCGGGCGCCGAACTCTTGCACCTGCCGAGGCATCGACGACACGCCTTCGGCTCAACGGCTTCGCAACCGTGGCACTGATCGCCGGGTTGGCCCTGGTGATCGTGCCGTTACTGTTCGGGCGAGAGGCAGGTTGGCCGGCCTGGACATGGATCTCGCTCGCGGCGGCGGCACCTGCGCTCGTCTCGTTCGGCGCGTGGCAGCGTGCCGAGATTCGCCATGGCCGCGCCCCGGTGATCCGGCTCGACCTGATCACGCGGCGGACGAGCGGCTTGGCGCTGCTGGCGATCTCGCTTTCCTCCGGTACGTACTTCGCGGTGCTGTTCACGATGGCGCAGTATCTGCAGGACGGGCTTGGCCACGGCGCGATCTACTCCGGGCTCGTGCTGCTTCCGTGGGTGATCGCATTCGGCGTGGCGGGCCGCGCCCTTGCGCGCCGCGGTCGGATTCGTCTGTCCACTGTGGCCGGTTGCGGATGCCTGTTGCTTGCCGCCGCGTACGTCGGCATCGCCGATGCCGTGCGTTCCGGGCGTCCGGCGCTGGCGGTGTTTCTCGTTCTGCTGGCGTTCGGCGGTTTCGGTCTCGGCCTGAGTTTCCCCGCGCTGATCGGAATCATCACGTCTTCGCTCGGCCCGGACGACGCTGCCGACGCAAGTGGCCTGATCGGTATCGCATCCCAACTGGGCGGCGTTATCGGCGTCGCCGGCCTTGGGACGCTCTACTTCGCCCAGGTCGACCGAAACGCTCCCGGTCATGCCTACGCTGCGGTCAGCATCGCCTGTGCCATCAGTGCGCTCGCCGCTGCGGGTGCGGTCGCGGCGATACGGGAGCCTCGGCCGGTACCGTCACGTCAAGAAGAATCTGCGGCAATATTGCGGGGTTAGCCGCCGCCATCGTCTCGCGCGGCCCCTGTAGTTCGCGGCCCAGCATCCCGCCTTGCGCCGCAAACCAGGCTGTGCTCGCCGCGTCGATCGAGGGCGATCCGGGCCCGCGCGCTCGCGCGGCTCGGCCCGGTAGGTGTCGGACCTGATCTGCATCCTTCGAAGGACCGGAAGCGGTAGTGAAAACCGGGACGCTTCAGAGGGCGTATCTGATGGTGCTTCTGCATGCCGGGGATTCCCTCAGCGGGTCGGGCTGGGTTGGGCTGTACGCAGGGCAGATCGCCAGATCTGGGTGGCGCTTGCCGTCTTCGCAGCGCGGATCATCAAGTGCAGCAAGATCTTCTGTGTTCGGTGCGGCTGTTCTTGTCGTATTGCGGTTCCGTCAGCACGGGGGTGGATCCGGGTCTGCTGCGGTGTGGGTTGGGCTGGTGTCTGCGGGTAGGTGGGCTGGTCGTGTCTCGTAGTGGTGGGTGGTGGGGCTGGTCCAGCGGTAGCTGCCGTTGGTGGTTCTATCCAGGTGCCAGCCGGCCTCGTGTTTGAGTCGGTGGTGGCGTTTGCAGAGTGGTTGCAGGTTTTCGGGGTTGGTGTTTCCGCCTTTGGTGTGGGGGATGCGGTGGTCGATGTCGCAGCGGGCGGCGTTGCGTGAGCATCCGGGGAAGGTGCAGGTCTGGTCGCGGGCGATGACGTAGTCGGTGAGATTCTTGGGTGGTCGGTAGGTGGTGTGTCCGTAGTCGAGCAGGTGCCCGGTGGCGGGGTCGGTGAGTAGGCGTCGCCAGGTGCCGGTCTGGTCGGCGGCCAGGCGGCGGGCCACGCTCGCCGGAATCGGCCCGTGGCCAGCCAGCTCGCCGGGCTGCTCATCGAGGCCGAGCAGGGTCGACAGCGCGACGGTCACGTGAACAGCGGGGCGCATGCCCTGCGCCTTCGGCAGCAGCGGATCGTGCAACGCTGCCACGCCTAAGTCGACCAGGGCGTCGGCGCGGCGCTGATCGGCGGTATGTGGATCAGCGGCGGAGGTGACCGCGGCCAGGCAGTCGACCGCGGTCATGATCGCGGCGGCACCTGCAGCGGGGAGTAGTGCCCACAGTTCGCTCATGCCGTCCTCGCGCGGGGATACGCACACGCGGCGTTCGGTCATCGCTTGGGCGCGTTGTTCTTCGACCCGGGCCGGGTCCAGGGCATGTACCGCCCGGCGTACGGAGCGTTTGAACTCGGCCAGCGTCTGCCGACCCGCCCGGGGCAGCACCCGCGCCTGCACCGCGACCGCGGTCTCAGCGTCGAGCCCGTAGGTGGTTTCGGCGAGGGTCATGGCGTGCAGGTAGCTGATCCGGCCCCGGCGTAACGCCCGCCCCGTCGCCGCGAGCGTCCCAGTCAAGGTTTCCGCGACGGCGAGGCGGCGTTGCGCGGTGACCGCCGACAGTCGCAGTGCGCACCCGACCTCCTCGCGGACCCACCGATCCTCCGACGCGTCATCGGCGGCCATTGCGGCCAGGACCTGTGCCTGCATCCCGGCCAGCCAGGCCAGGTGCCGTTCCAATGCGACCAGCACATCGACCCGCCCACAATGCGACAGCACAGCCGGGTCGAGCACCGACAACCCCGCCACCGCATCCGCACCCGGCGCCTGCCCAGCTAGCCACGCCGCAGCCTGATCGGGATCGTCGGTGATCTCCGCGAGAGTCAACGGCGGCGGCGCGGTGGGCGGCTGCCACTCGTCAATCTCGAACATGCGTGCGACTCTACTCGATCACCGCGGGCCCCGTCCAACCAGAATCACCTTGTATTCCAGGCGAATCCGAAACCTATCCGTGACGGCGAGGCCCCGCCGTTGCGGTGGTGGGCGCAGACGGCCGCAATGCGCAGCGGACCTCTTCGCGCACAGACACCCGGGGGACAACAACACGATGCGGGCAATCTTGTCGACCGTATGCGCATCCATCAGCAAGCACCTCGGCCTGGCCGGACTGTCCATTGTGGACAGTGAGCCGCCACAACTGCGGACGCCCGAGATCCGCCGACAAGATCAACGACAAGACAGCGCATCAGCCGCCAGTACCCAAATACACGGCGAATACAGCACATCGACACCGAAATGCACACCGCTGGGTGCCAGGGTTGTCGTAGATCGCCGATTAAGTCACGTGCGGATCCGGCATCAATGGTCCGGCAGAACCGGCGACGGCTCCGCGATCTCGGCCGCCAGGTAGTCGCACCTGGCAAGACCAAAGACTCTATTGCGCCGGACCATGTTGATTAACGATCTTGAAACGTTTGATTTCGCCAGAACAGGTGGAGGGGCCCAGGGCGGTGTCAACAGGGTTGATGGGCGGGCCGATGCGCGACGACCGCGCCACGAAGTTGCCCGAAGGTCAGGCCTCCGTCGGTGGCGACACGGAAGGCTTGCCTGTCTACGAGCACGGTGATTTCACGGATATCCAGGACTGGCAGGCGGTTATCCGGGAAACTCCGCGCGTTGACGATGTTCGCCCGCTGTCCAGAATGGATCAGCTGGTCCGGTTCTGGCGCGTCTACCTCGCGGCGGGTTTCTGCCTGCCGGTCGCAGCGGGCGTAACGATGGCCGTCTACGCGATCAACACCCCGAACGGTTCGCACAGGTCGTTGCTGCTCGCGGTGTCCGCGGGCTATGTCACGGCCGGCGGGATCGGGTTGGCGTTGTCGAACCGGCTGGCACAGCGACCGTGGCGGGCGCGGTTTGCAGCGTCGTGGGTCTCGATCGCGTGCCTGGCCATCGCCGTATGCGCAGGTCTCGACGGTGGCGTGGACAGTCCGCTGCTGATTCCGATAGTCCTGCCCGTGATGTACGCGGCGCTGGCACTGCGCCCGCGCGCGGTGGCGTTGTGCAGCGGTGCAGCCGTCGGCGGGGTGGCGGTCGTCGCGCTCACCGACGCGCACATCCAGCGGACGTTTCAGAGCCACATCACGATGTTCTCGCTGCTGCTCGCAGGCGTGGTCGTTCTCGCGATGATCTCGGCGACGATCCGGGCACGCCTGGAGTCGGCGGAGGCAGATCTGGTGGGCGTGCTGCGCCATCGGGCAGAACTCGACGGTCTGACCGGGTGCGCGAATCAGCGCGCGTTCTACCAACTGGTCCACAAGGAGGTTGATCAGGCGATCCGCTACGAACGGCCGCTCGCCATGATGATCTGCGACGCGGACCTGTTCAAAGCCTTCAACGACAACCATGGCCACCCGGCCGGCGACGCAGCCTTGATCTCCCTCGCCGAAACGCTGAAGTCCACCGCCCGCGCAACAGATCTCGTCGCGCGAGTCGGCGGCGATGAGTTCGCCGTGCTGATGCCCAACACGACCGCATCGCAGGCCGCTGTGCTGGCCGACCGGATCGTCCACACGATGGCCGCAGCGTCGGCCATCAGCGTCAGCATCGGGGTATCCGAGCTTGATCCGGCGAACCCCATACCGGCACGGATGATCCGCGACGCCGACGCCGCCCTTTACGACGCCAAGGAGAGTGGGCGGCGCACCGTCATCACGGCGGGCGCGCGACCTGCGCACGGCGCCCAGGCAGAACCGATCCCGATGCGTTCCGGGGCCGACCTCGAACTCGCTGACCGCAAGCGCATGGCCGGCGCGGTTCGTCAGGCCCGCCGCGAATCCCAGGAGAGCCGCACCATTCTCGGCACATTGATGCATGACGCCCCGGTCGGCTTTGCGTTCATCGACCGCGAGTTCCGCGTCGCGTTGGTCAACCCGACCCTGGCGGCGATCACGGGCGTGCCAATGCGAGAACAGGTCGGCCGGACGGTGGCCGAGTTGGTCCCGGCGTTCTGGCCCGCCCTCGAGCCGCTGTTCCGCCGCGCGCTCGATGATCAGGAGCCTGTTCTCGACATCGAACTGCGCGGCCCCACGGCTGGCGACTCGAAAGACCACGACTGGCTCGGCAGCATCTACCCGATCCGTGTCGACGACGAAATGATCGGTCTCGGTGCGATGGCGCTCGACATCACCGATCGCAAACGCCTCGAGCGCGCGCAGAGCGAGCTAACCGACGCCGTCGTCGGTGCGATGTCGGCCACCGCGGAAGCGCGCGACCCCTACACCGCCGGACACCAGCATCGAGTAGCCGACATTGCCGCGGCCATCGCGACCGAACTCGGTTACGACGACAACACCGTGCACGGCGTCGCCCTGGCCGCCGTCATCCACGACATCGGCAAGGTGGCGGTTCCGGCCGAGATCCTGGCCCGCCCGGGACGGCTCAGCGAGGCAGAGATGCAGTTGGTACGAACCCATCCGACGATCGGCTACGAGATCGTGCGCGACATCGAATTCCCCTGGCCGATCGCGCAGATGATCCTGCAACACCATGAACGAATCGACGGATCAGGCTATCCGAACCAGCTGCGCGGCGACGAGATCAACATCGGCGCGCGGATCATCGCCGTCGCCGACACGCTCGAGGCCATGTCAGCGCACCGTCCCTACCGCGCGTCATTGGGCCTGGACCAGGCGCTTTCCGCCATCGAAGCGGCCAGCGGCCGCGGCTTCGACCCCGCGGTCGTGGACGCGTGCCTTCGCCTCTTCGACAACGGACCGCTCGCGGCGAACCTCTGCCGACTGATCCAGGGCGAGCAGGCCCACCTCTAGTGCCGCCGAACGTATGAACTGGACGTACGGCCAGAACATTATCCTCAGGTAGCGCCTGGCTGTCTCTCATTAATCGCTGGGCTGACGCAATGACGATGAGACGAGCGGCCCTCGGCGGTGACCATCCCACCCCCGTCGGGGGCTGCGCACCAACACGGGTGCCTGCCGCATAAGCGAAACGAAGATCTAGTGTCGCGCGTCATTAGTTAGTTGACAGTGTGGGATGATGGCGTATGCCGTCTTCCGCCTTTGAGATCGATGCTGTTGATCGGGCGACGCTGGAGTCCTGGACGAGGTCCTCGACGATGTCGGCCGGTCGGGCTGAGCGAGCGCGGATCGTGCTCGCGGTCGCCGATGGCGCCGGCACGTCCGGTGCTGCGCGACAGCTCGGGGTGTCGCGCCCGACCGTGATCAAGTGGCGTAATCGGTTCGCCGCGGACGGGATCGCCGGTCTGGATGATGAGCCGCGCAGCGGCCGGCCCAAGACGATCGATGATGCGGCGATCATCGCGGCGACGCTGGACCCGCCGCCGGACAAGCTCGGGGTGACGCACTGGTCGAGCCGGCTGCTGGGCAAGCAGTTGGGCATCGGGGACGCGACGGTGGCGCGGGCCTGGCGCAAGTACCGGGTGCAGCCCTGGCGGCGGGAGACGTTCAAGTTCTCCACCGACCCCGAACTGGAGGCCAAGGTCCGCGACGTGGTCGGGTTGTACTTGAACCCGCCGCGCAACGCGATCGTGCTGTGCGTGGACGAGAAGAGCCAGATCCAGGCGCTGAACCGGACCGCGCCGATCCTGCCGCTGCGGCCCGGGCTGCCGGAGAAGGCCACCCACGACTACAAGCGCAACGGCACGACCACGCTGTTCGCCGCGTTGGAGATCGCCACCGGCAAGGTGACCGATCAGTGCTATGAACGCCACGGCAAGGCCGAGTTCCTCGACTTCCTCAAGAAGGTCGCCCGGGCCTACCCGCGGCGCGAGCTGCACGTGGTCGTGGACAACTACCACACCCACAAGCACGACGACATCAACGCCTGGCTGGCCAAGCACCCGCGGATCACGCTGCATTTCACGCCGACCTCCGGGTCCTGGCTGAACCTGGTCGAGGTCTTCTTCGGGATCATCACCCGCCAAGCGATCCGCCGCGGATCCTTCGACAGCGTCAAACAACTCATCACCGCGATCGGCACCTTCATCGACGGCTGGAACGAGCGCCGCCACCCGTTCATCTGGACCAAGACCGCCGACGAGATCCTGCCCCACGCCACCCGTAAACGAGATTCAGACGCGCGACACTAGGTCTTGAGATATGCGTCTGCCAGCTTGGGCGGCGCACACGCCAACCAGCCGTCGACGACGGCTTCCTGCAGCGCCTTCCTGGTGACCTTCCTCAGTTGGATCAGGACGGCCGCGTACCCGTCGAAGTGCGCAATCGTGAAGAACGCCCGTGCGTTTGCGGCGAGCACTGCCTCCTTCTCGCCCAGGTCCGCCACGCGAACCGCGATGATCGGCCCTTGGGGCGGTACCTCGTCGCCGAATCGTTTGATGTCTGCCTTGCTGAACGCCCGCTCCCACGCGAAGGCCTTGCCGTTGACAGACCACGTGCGGTGACCGTGCCGCTCGCCTTCGCTCGCTTCGGGTAGAGCCAGGGCCATTCGAGCCGCGTCCTCGACCGTCATCATGCTGGAACCGTACTGTCCGGGCCTCTCGACGAAGCGGCCTTAATCACGTCGATTCGCCCCCGTCCGATCGCTAGCGTATGGCGAGCGGCCCCTGCCGTAACTGCCGTGACCACCTTTGACCTCCGGCCTGTTTGGATGACGCGATGAGCAACCTCGACCACCAGTTGGCATCTCATGTTCGTCACTACTCGCTGCCCGGCGCACTGGTCGGCGTCATGCACGGCCCAGACCGGGACTACGCCGCGGCCGGCACCGCGGCGGCTGACACCGGCACGCCCCTCACGATCGACTCGGCCGCGCGGATCGCGTCGCTGACCAAGCCGGTCACGGCGGCAGCTACCGTCCTCGCGAGCCGTGAGTCGCCAGAAGGTTTGGGCCGGCCGATGTGCGACCTGCTGCCACCGTTGCGCAGCGACTGGCACGCGGACCCGAATCTGACGCTGGAGCAGGCGTTGGGCCAGGTGTCGGGACTGCGCGACGGCGTCGATGCACAGACGCTCGCCGGCCTGGGCGATGCAGACGACGCGCTCATCCGGGCGTGTGCGCTCGTGGCTCGGCTCGGCCAGACCCGGCCGCCCGGCGCCGGATGGGAGTACTACAACGGCAACTACTTCCTCGCCGGTGCCGCGTTGGCCAGCATGCGCGGCACGACGTTCGAGTTGGCTGTGTCGCAATGCGTGCTGGTTCCGGCCCAGATGAACCGCACCGGATTCGCGAAACCCGAGCTGCGCGCGCGCGGCCATCACGACGGCCGTGTCATCGACGAGGACTACCCGCGTGCCCGACGGCCAAGCGGCGGGTTGTGGTCCACGGTCGGCGATCTGACGAACTTCGCCGATTTCGTCATGAGCGACAAGGAGTTGCTGTCGACCGTGCAGCGAGCGCACACCGAGCCGGACTGGCCGATCCAGTACGGCCTCGGGTGGGCACTGGACGGCGACTTGATGTTCCACAATGGCCGGCTCAACGGATTCCGTTCCCTCTTGCTGCTGGCGCCGGCTGATCATTTCTCGGTAGCGATGATCGTCAACGACACCGAAGGCCTGCCGGCCGTTGCTGAATTCGTCGGCACACTGGTCACCGAGCACCTCGGCCGTCCGGCGCCGGCCGACCTGATGTTCTGAGTTTCCCCAACTGGGCGAACACCGCGACAGGTGCTCGGCGTAGCGGACTGCTCAGATTGGTGATCGCTGCACTCATATCGTCATGCGTATCAGAACCATATATCTGGTGCGTGACTGTCCACTGTGGACGGACCGTCGACGTATACGCGTCGAAATGCGCGAAACAAATTCGCGGTTCAGCAGGCGGGCCCTTCGGCCCGCCGAGCGAGGACGCAGTGCCCTGTCTACTCCTCGGCCACGAGGAGATCATCTGACCACGGCAGACAGCCGCGCGACCTTCCACTAACCGACATCACCCAATTGTTGATAGCGATTGTCCGGGTGGATTTACGGTTAGCCAGGTTGTCACTCAGAACGGGGGCTCTGAGAATGTCCAGACACCATGCGTATCGAAGTCATTTCAGGCTCGGCCGGACACGCCCGCGTTTGCTCGCCGGGTCGGCAACGCTCGCCATGCTCGCCGGATCGTTCGTCACGATCGGTGTGCTTGCACCGGCAGCACGGGCAGACGCACCCGAATGCGGGCCGTCGCCGGTGCCTACCTTCTTCGCGGATGCGGCGCAGCAACCACCGCTGGCCGCGCCGGACCGGTCCGGCCACTACACGCTCACCGCGAAGGCAGGCAGCCACCAGTTCTCCAACGAATGGCCGGCAGTGCCGTCGTTGGGCTACAGCACGGCGAATGCGGCGGTGTCCTACCTCGGACCGACCATTGCCACGAAGAAGGGCCAACCAGTCGATGTGACGCTGGTGAACGGCCTTCCGGCGGCGGGCAACCAGATGTTCCCGTTCGATCAGGCAACTGACGGCAACACGGTCGTCATGCATCGCCACGGCGGCCTGCAGGCGGCGACGAGTGATGGCACGCCCGGCCAGGAGATCGTTCCGGGCCAGTCGCGCACCAACCACTACCCGAACAGTCAAGCCGCGGGTCTGCTGTGGTACCACGACCACGCCGACGCGGTGACCTCCTACCGAGTATACGAAGGACTCGCCGGGTTCATGCCGAACACCGACAACATCGAACCGTTGCTGAATCTCCCGGCCGGTAATTTCGCCAAGGCCTTTGTCCTGCAGGACAAGTCATTCAATGCCGACTACTCGATGTGCTACACGCACATCAAGCCGGAATTCTTTGGAGACCTGCCGGTCGTCAACGGCACCATTGCGCCGTACCAGCAGGTGGCGCCCAGGCGATACGCATTCACCTTCATCAACGGCTCTGACTCCCGCTTCTACAACCTGCGGCTACAGCAGACGTCCGGCGTGGCAGCAACCCCGCCGCGCATGACAGTCGTCGAGAACGATTCGGGATACGTGCTACATCCGGCCGTGGTCAACGAACTGCTGATCGCGCCCGGAGAGCGGTACAAGGTCGTGGTCGACTTCACCGGTCATCCCACGCAGAACTGGGTGCTGGCCAACGATGCAGCCACGCCCTACCCCGACGGCGACGACTCGATCGCCCAGATCCCGCAACTGATGAAGTTCACGGTCGGTGCCACCGTGGGATCGCCACCTGATCGCTCGTCGGTTCCGTCGACCATTCTCGAAACCAACAATCTCGTGCCGCCGGCGCTCAGCCTGCTGACTGCCCGGCTGCGGACCGTCCAGGCCGGCGAGAGCTCACCCGGCGTCGCACAGCTCGGTGACGCCCTGAAGCTGCGGACATTCACCGACCCGGCGACGGAGAAACCGCAGGTCGGCTCAACCGAAGCCTGGGCAATGCGAAACCACAGCCCGGACACGCATCCGATGCACCTGCACATGGTCGAGCTCCGACTGGTCGGGCGTTGGCACGTCGGAGAGTGGGATGCCGCCGGGCGCCCGGTGGCGTCGACCATCGGGCCCTTCCAGCCGGCAGGTGCGTTCGAGTCGGGGCCGAAGGACACCTTCGTCTCTCCCAAGGACGCAATCACCGTCTGGGTAGGCAAATTCACCATCGGCGGCGCCTCGGTCTGGCATTGCCACATCCTGTCGCACGAGGACGCGGCCATCGAGATGATGCGTCCGCTGGTCGTCGGAACAGCGCCACAGACCCAACTGCCGCGCATCGTTACGCTCTCGCGCTTGGACCAGCTGGTTCGTCAGCCGTAGCGGTATCGGCTCCGCGAAAGCAACTCAGCACGTCGCAAGATGCCGGTGGCCCTCCGAGGGGGGCCACCGGCGCCTTGCTGGGGAGCTGGCCGAGAACAGATCCCGATTGTCCACTGTGGACGGTTCGCCGCATCGGCTGTTGTCGGGGCGAGTGGAGGTTCATGCGCGTAAACGCGGTGGTGTTTCGCAGGGAGCGGTGCTTCCATACTCGCGTGCTATTGGAGCGGGAGGGCCTGCTCGCCTCGCTCGAAGCCAACCTGGTCGAAGCTGTCGGGGGAGATGGGCGCCTGATCTTCGTGGGTGGCGAGGCCGGCGTCGGCAAGACCGCGCTTACCGGTCAGTTCGCGCGCGATGCGAGCGATCTGCGAGTGCTGCGTGGAACCGCCGACAGTGCGTCGACCGCGGCGCCGCTCGGTCCGTTCCTCGATGCAATGTCCGCTGAAATAGGCGATTTCGACGATGTGCTCGGCGCGCGCGCTCGCCTGTTTCGCGCGGTTCGGTCCGCTCTTGCCACGACGGCAACGCTCCTGGTGCTCGAGGATCTGCACTGGGCGGACGAAGCGACGTTCGATCTGCTCGGCCATCTGGGCCGCCGCCTTGACGGATTCCCGGTACTGATCCTGGCGACGTACCGCGACGACGAGGTGACGCCGACCCATCGCTTGACGATCATGATGGGTGATCTGGCCAGTCGTGCGGGAGTGGCCCGGATGCACGTCCCGCCGTTGACCTTGCGCGCAGTGCGACGGCTCGCGGACGACGCGAAGTCCCGGGTCGACGTCGAGGCGTTGTTTCGCCGCAGCCGCGGCAATTCGTTCTTCGTGACGGAGGTTCTTGCCGCCGACACGGGCAGCCTGCCGCCGTCCGTGCGTGACGCGGTGCTCGCGAGGGCGTCACGCCTGTCGCCGGCGGGCAGGCGAGTACTGGACGCCGCGGCGGTGATCGGCGGGGCAGTCGAGCTCGACCTGCTTCGCGCGGTCTCGGGTGAGCCGCCGGCGGCGATCGACGAGTGTTGCGAGAGCGGAATGCTGTTCGCGCGCGGAACCCGGCTCGAGTTCCGGCACGAACTCGCTCGTCAAGGCGTGGAACAGGCGCTGCCCGCCGCGACCCAGGCCGGCTTGCACGAGGCGGCGCTGGCCTGGCTCACCCGGATCGGCAGCGACGACGACCGGCGCATTGCCTATCACGCCGAGGCTTGTGGCGACGCCCAGGCCCTACTGGCGCACGCGTCGAGGGCTGGTGACCGGGCGGTGCGGCTCAGTGCTCACCGCGAGGCGGCCAAGCAGTATCGCGCTGCATTGCGCTACGGGTACCTGCTCGACCGCGCCGAGCACGCTGCACTGCTCGAGCGCCTGTCCTACGAGTGCTACCTGACCGACCAGGTGCAGGCGGCCGCCGACGCGCAGGCCGAGGCGCTCGAACTGCACCGCGAACGCAACGACACCCGAGCCGTCGGTGTGGCACTTCGGGGGCTGTCGCGGCTGTCGTGGTTCCTCGGCCGCAACGCCGACAGTGAGCGGTATGCCCTCGATGCGCTGACCACACTGGAATCGCTCGCGCCCGGCCCGGAACTTGCGATGGCGTACAGCAACCTGTCCCAGTTGCGGATGCTCGCCGACGACACGCCGCAGGCGCTGCTGTGGGGTCGCAAGGCGATCGAGTTGGCCCGCGACGTCGGCGACCGCGAGGTGGAAAGCCACGCGCGCAACAACGTCGGCGCCGCGTTGAGCAGCGCCGGTCAGCTTGCCGAGGGCAAGGCCCAATTGGCCCGAAGCCTCGACATCGCGCTGGCCATCGACGCTCACGAGCACGTCGCTCGCGGGTACACGAACTTCAGCAGCGTGTGTGTCACGAATCGCCAGTTCGCCGAAGCGGAACGGCAGTTGCGCTCGGGCATCGCCTACTGCGTCGAGCGCGACCTCGACTCCTGGCGCCTCTACATGGGCGCCTGGCTGGCCCGGTCACTCGCCGAGCAGGGCCGCTGGGACTCCGCTCGGCAGGCCGCCCGCGACGTGCTTCGCCACCCGCATCTGTCACCGATCAGCCGGATATCGGCGCTCGTGGTTGCCGCGCAGATTTCGGTGCGCCGAGGCGAGCCGGGCGCTGACGACGGGCTGGACGACGCGCTGGCATTGGCCGAACCGACCGGCGAGACACAGCGGATCGTGCCGGTCGTGACCGCACGTGCCGAAGCGGCGTGGACGGTCGGGCGAGGCTTCGCCGCTGAGCTGGAGCGGGCGCGTGGCCTGGAGTACGGAAGCCCCTGGGACGTGGGCGAACTTGCCTGGTGGCGACAGCGAGCGGGCCTTCCCGAGGCGGACGCGATCGCGTCGACGTGCGCGGAGCCCTTCGCGTTGATGCTCGCCGGGCGCGCCGGCGACGCGGCAACAGCCTGGGCCGGGGTCGGCAGCCCGTTCTGGCAGGCCCTGGCCCTGACGGGATCGGACCGGTCCGCTGACATTCGCGACGGCGTGGAGATATTGCGCGGCCTCGGCGCCAACGCGACGGTGCACGCGGTCCTGCGCGATCTGCACGCTGAGGGCAAACCGTTGCCAAGAGGTCCGCGACCCACCAGCCGGGCCAACCCGGCCGGGCTCACCGAGCGCGAGCTCGAGGTGGCCACACTGCTCACCGGCGGCCTGTCCAACGCCGACATCGCCGCCCGGTTGTTCCTGTCCGAAAAGACGGTGAGCCACCATGTTTCTGCGGTACTTCGCAAGCTGGACGAGCCGACACGGGCGCGCGCCGCGGCCGCCGCCGTGCGCCGCGGCATCGTGCCAAAGTAGGTAACCCGCCCGATGTAGTGCCCGCTCGTCCTGGGCTTGACTCGAGTCGTGGCCAGAACGGCCCACTACGACGGGAGCAAACAATGCCGCTGTTCATGGACGTGCACACACTGGACGGACCCGTGACGATCGACGAGGTCGCGAAGGCGCACGCCGCCGACCTGCAGATCCAGCCCGAGTTCGATGTTCGCTACCTGCGCTATTGGGTGGACGAGGAAGAGGGCAAGATCTTCTGCCTAGTCGACGCGCCCGATGCCGACGCAGCGAACACCGTCCATCGCCAGGCGCACGGTCTCGTCGCGGACGCGATCTTCCAGGTGCAGGAAGGCGTCTAGCGCCTCCGACACTTCCCAACCGGTCTTGATCGTCTCTTCTGGATTCGCCATTGATCGCCATTGATCGCGGCTTCAACAGAGATGATCAAGGCCGGCCCCAGCGTGGACCCCAGTCGTACGGTCGTGTCAGCCGGTTGGTCAGCGGCCCGATCAGCCCGTCCATGTCATGAGCTGTGCGACGAATTGGTTGTAGGTGGCCAGGCCCGGCTCGTGCTGCTCGGTGACGTGCACCTCGTGCGAGTGGATGGTCGCGCGCAACTGCTCCTCGAATGCCGCGATCCAATCCCAGCTCTGGCTGTAGATGACGAACTCGCGGATGCCGCCTGTAGTGATCACGCCGGCGCACACGCCCCGGCCGTCGAGCAGGTCGATGATCGAGCTCTCGAGCAGGTCGAGTTGCTGGATCTCGGCGCCTGCGGGCATCCCGTTGAGCTGTGGCTCGCGCAGGCGTACCTCGACGCTGACCAGCGTTGCATAGTCTGGCTCGCCCGCGAGAGCTGCCGCGTCGGCATTGATACGCGCATTCATCACGTCGCTTTCGATGACCCGCCAATGCGCGATGTGGGCGTAGCGCTCATGCTCCATGGTGCGGATGCGCCGGCCGAGCAGGCGCCCCAACTCGGTGTACGCAGAGAACTGGCCGTAGTCGAACCACTGATCGCCGGTCGAGTCATGCGGGAACACGGGGTGCTTGGCCGCGTAGGAGAGCAGCGAGTACGGCATATCCGCGCACAGCAGGGTTTTCGCGACGACGAGTTGGCCGGTTGCCGGCTGGCCCGTCGGCCCGGAGATACCCGCCTCGGGTGGGTAGGTGATGGTCCCGGTGATGATCGGGGTCTTCGAGAGCCGCGAGTTCAGCAAGCTGAGCGGATCCTTCGGTTCGATCGGGGCGCCGCTGCCCGGCTCGCAGTCGAAGGGATCCTGGTCGAGCGTGATCGTGACGCCGAGTTCGTCATGGGCAAGGGCGATCGCCTGCGAGAGGGTCGTTGCGGTGGGCGGGCTGTCGCCGCTGGCGTCCACACAGTAGATATGGCTGCACCGTCGGCGCAGCAGTTCGACGAGGCCGAGGTTCTCGTAGTGACCGCCGTCGGTGATCTGCAGCAACCGGTCGGTGTGCGGGTGGATGTTGAACAGTTCACGCAGCAGGTAGCTCAGCCGACGGGTGCGCGGCAGGCGGGGATGGCGCCAGTCGCCGGCCCGCGCACGCTCGTGCGCCTCGTTGACGAACATCGGATTCGGCAGCCAGGCGCCGAGTCTGGCTCCGGAGATCGCGAGCAGGATCTGGAACCACCGCGCCCCCTGCCCCATGGCAGAGGCGAACGCGGCACCGCTGACGGCGACCGCGCCCTGCACGGTCAGATCCCGTTGCAAGCGCGGGGGAGCGAGGCGTTCGAGGTCGGATGTCTTGATCCAACCGACATCCGGTCCACCGACCCAGTCGGCCCCGAGGACGTACGAGGTGGCGTTGCGACCGGGCGGTGTTCGGTACTCGCCGGTCAGATTCGCTGTGGCCGCGAAGAGCTGAGTCGGGAACTGCAATCCGCCGGCCGCCCGTCCGTACTGGGACAGCGTCGTGCGCTCGTCGGGCAGGTAGGGCGCGGCGACGATCTGTTCGTCGCTCTGGCGCCGCAGTGCGCGCACGGCGAAGGCGGAGGCAAGGCGCCCGCGGTAGAACGGATGCAGGCTCATCGTCGTCTCGTCGATGATGCCGCCGAGTACGACGACGCCGGCAGCGACGCCGACTGCGGACCACAGTGCCGCGGGATCGCCGTGCGTGAGCACCATGCCGGCGAACAGCAGTAGCCATCCGGCACCGAGAATGATCAACGTAGCGGCGACGAACAGCTTCTGCGTGATACCGGTCGGCACTGCGGCCATCGCCGAGGCGCCTGCGGCCTTCGCACCCGATGCCTGCTTGGCGATAGTGGTTCGGTGACGCCAGCCGATCGATGCCAGCGTTGCCAGGTAGGTGAGCAGCAACCCACCGACGGGGCCGCCGATGGCGACGTGGACGACTCCGCGGCTGAGCGAGAGCAGCCACGCGGCAGTCGAGGTCAGCAGCGGCACGATGACGGTCACGCAGGCCACGATCCCGGCCAGCAGGGTCGTGTACTTGGAGGCACCCCGCAGGGGCAGGTAGGTCTTGCTGCGATGTGCGGCGGCAAACTGCGCGCACAGCCACAGCAACATCGCCATGCCGCACACCACCCCGAGCGCGATCAGCGACGTCGCCGGGAAGATCAGGAAAGGCGTCTTGACCGTGGACGTCCCGGTGGCCTGCAACCGGGCGACGGAGGCGATCGGCATGTACCGGTAGAACCAGCCGGCCAGGACGCCGGCCACCACGGCGGGCCCGAACAGAACGGCCAGTGACAGGACGAGATGACGCATGACGAGCCCGAGCGCGACCGCGAGTTCCCCGGTTGTATTGGCCAGGTAGGACGAGTGGCGCCGGACGTGATCCTCCTCGACGCTTCCAGCGGCGAGCGCGCGGGAAGGGTCACGCAGCACGGTCCCGTGCAGTGCAGGGTTCGGCGGCTGCATCGCCGGCGGAGCGACAGAGCCGTGCGGGACGACGTTCGGCTCGCAGCCGGTAAGGGTCTGCGCGAATGCCCCTGCCGTGTAGCCACCTCCGGACACCGACACGAGGTACTGGGCGTCCAGTACCGACGAGCGCATCTCCTGCAGTACGCCCATGGCGACGCTTCCGGCGCGGACTCCGCCGCCAGACAAGCAGAATCCGACGATCGGCCGTCCCGCCGCGCGGCTCTCGGCGATCGCTGCCGTGTCCGGTACCGCGAAGCCGGCCCGCCACCGAACGCCGTCGTTGCGCTCTGGGGAGGTGGCCGGTCCGCCCGGCTGGTCCGGATCCTGTTCGACCGCATGTGGCGGCAGGTAGTTGATGTCTTTGCCGCCCCATCCGGTCAGCCGGCCCGGCGAATTCGTCACGCACCGCACGAGAGTCAGGACGACACCGGCGATGGCGATGGCCGCAGCCGGGAGCAGCGCGCAGAACTTAAGCACGGCAGCAACGTTCGCCGCGTCGAGCCACACGCCACGTGATCCCTGCGCCAGAGACGGATGTCCGGTAACCGTAAGGAGGAAGACGTTCTCCAAGCAGTCCGCGATCACGGCGATGACGGCAGCGATCTGTCCGGCGCGCACGATGTTCTTCGCAGTAGGCGTGTGCGCGACGAAGCGCGCGGCGTAACAACCGATGTTCAGGCCGAGGCCGTAGCCGAGTATGAACAGAAAGTCCCACCGCAATGCGCTCGCCGTCGCGGCGGGCAGGGGATAGGGCTGATGGCGTCCGCCCAGTTCGACGGCGACGATATTGAATTGCGGCGCGTTGATCCGGTATATCGCTATGCCTGCCGCAGTGGCGGCAATGGCCGCAACCGCTGTCAAGGCCGCTCGTGTTCTCGTCGGGTGAGAGCCGGCCACTGCACCGTTCATCGCTGACGTCCGCTATTTGTTTCTCGGGAAATCATCTTTGGCGGCCACCCTCCAAGTGATGAATGCGGCGACTGAATTGCTTCCACCAACGCAGAGAACTCAAGAAGTTAGGTTCCACGGACGAATGTCCCAGCAGATAGGGCCGAAGGTCCCATCTTGATCACGCGGAGCAGCCGTCGGCAATTGCCCGAATCTCGGGCGACTTTGGCTGCGTGGCTACGTCATCGCTTCGCGCGAAAGTAGCTCCAGCCTGGACGATCAGGCTCTTTCCGGGCCGGTCTTTGCGCTGATTATTCGATTCAGCCAGCGCGGCTATATGCGTCTAACAGTTCGACGAGTTCGTCCGGGTGCGCAAGAGCGGGCAGGTGACCGCTCTCGATCTCGTCAGGGATGATGCCCAGTCGGTCCTGGACGACGCGGCGCATGAACGGGGCCGGAAAGAAGCGGTCGTTGCGGCACAGCAGGAATCTGGTCGGCACATCGGGCCACGAGTCAAGCGGCCAGGTCTTGATGAACGGGGTTTCCGACTGGCGGGTCTCGCCCCTTGCGAATGCCTCGCCGACGACGTCGGGGGCGACGTCATGGAAGAAGTCGATCATTGGATCGAATTCGGCATCGGCCGGGCGCCCGTCGCGCTCGTCCTGCTCACGTTTGGCTTGTGCGTAGCCGGTGTTCTGCCACCACTCTCCCGGCGCCTCGCCCGGCGCGGGCACCATCGCAGTGACCAGTACCAGAAGGTCGACCGGCACCCGGGCGCAGACGAGTGGCGCCGTGAAACCGCCGAACGACTGCGCCACGACGATCAAGGCGGTGCGGTCGCCGATGGCATCGAGCACAGTGGCGGTGTACTCGGCAAGTCCGGCTGAGTCGTCGCTGCCCGGCAGGTCGGGTGCCACCACGTCGTGCCCGCGTTCGCGCAGCTGCGGGATCACCCGGTGCCAGTACCAGGAATCCGAGCTCGCTCCGTGAATCAATACAAACGTAGCCATGGTCGTTCAGTCTGCCGAACCGTCCGGGGTGACGGAGAAGTCGATTCGCTTGACCGAGCCCAGCGGTATGACGGTGATGTTGTCCGGATGGTTCGAGTATCCGACGTATCCGTCCGTGTGCAGCCGGCGGGCCACTTCCTCGGCGAACGACGGAAGATCGTTTCCGGACCGGGCGTAAGCACCGAGCTTCGGCCACAGGTCGTCGGCATCGAAGGCTACTGTCGTCTGCTGCATGAGATGGATGGTCACGTGCAGGCGTGCGGCATCGGTCATCGGCCTATCGTGTTCCAGCGCGCGTCGCAGCGCCACCGCAACGGAATGGATTGCGGCGGTAGCTACGCATTCGGGTGCGACACGGCTTCGCGGGCGCCGTTGTGCCGCGGGCGCAACGGCCTTCTTCGAAGGGGCGGAATCGGCATGAAGTTTCTCGACGGTACGCAGGTTCGCGCCGCCATCTCGATCCCGCAGGCGGTGGCGGCACTGCGTACGGGCCTTTCCGGCGTCAGCCCGGCTCAGCCCGTCCGTAGTTCGACGGAGTGGGCGGGCGGTGAGCTACTTGTCATGCCGGCAGAGGCCGCGTCGGTGACCGGCGTGAAACTTGTGACGGTCGGCGCTGGTCCGGTGCGGGTACAAGGCGTCTACGTCCTGTTCGACGCGGCGACGCTTGCGCCGCTGCTCGTCGCGGACGCGATCGAGTTGACGCTGATCCGTACGGCGGCCCTCTCGGCATTGGCCACCGACCTGCTCGCGCCGGCGTCCGCATCGCGTGTGGCCGTCGTGGGCACCGGGCCGCAGGCACTCGAGCACGTCCGGGCGATGTGCGCGGTGCGGCCGATCAGCTCGATCACCGTACGTGGACGCACCGCGGAAAAGGCCGAGGCACTGGCCGAGATGCTTCGCGCCGAGCTCGGCCTTCCGGCCGGCGTCGCGGCCGACGCCGACACCGAGGCCGACGCCGACATAGTCTGCGTCTGCACGACATCGTCGACGCCGGTACTTGGCGCAGCAGACCTCTCGCCCACCGTGCACGTGAATGCCATCGGCGCTCACCTGCCCGATCACCGCGAGGTCGCTGCGGACGTCGTCGCGTCGTCGTTCGTGGCGGTCGACGACGAGGATTCGGCCCGGCGAGAGGCCGGTGATCTGATCATGGCTGTTGCCGAGGGCGCGGCAACAGACGAGGTCTTCGCGCACGATCTGGCACGTCTCGTGCGCGGCGACGTGGTGGCGCCCGCGGGTGGCCGGACGCTGTTCAAGTCGGTCGGCTTCGGGCTGGCCGACCTGCTCGTCGCGCAGCTGCTCGCGTGATGCGCGTCAGTTGTGGCCGAGCACCGCGTGCGGTCGGTAGGGCCGCTCCAGGCGTGCGGTCTCCGCGTCGCTCAGCGTCACGTCAAGAGCAGCGATCGCGCCGTCGAGATGGGCGAGCTTGGTCGCACCCACGATCGGAGCGCTGACACCGCGCCTGCTGAGCAGCCACGCCAGCGCGATCTGCGCGGGTGGCAGGTCGCGCTCCTTGGCCAGCATGGCCGCCTCGTCGATCACGTCGAAGTCCGCCTCGACGTACATCGAGTCCCCGTAGGTGTCGGTGCCCGAGCGGGCGGTGCGGCGCTCGCCGTCGCGTCCGTAGCTGCCCGCAAGCCGTCCGCGCGCGAGCGGGCTCCACGGGATGACACCGACACCCTGGTCGAGGCACAGCGGGATCATCTCGCGCTCCTCCTCGCGGTAGATCAGGTTGTAGTGGTTCTGCATCGACGCGAACGGCGTCCAGCCGGCGTCTCGTGCCACGTGTTGCGCCTTCGCGAACTGCCATGCGTACATGCTCGATGCGCCGATGTAGCGGGCCTTGCCCGATCGGACCACGTCGTGCAGCGCCTCCATCGTCTCCTCGATCGGCGTCTCATAGTCCCAGCGATGGATCTGGTAGAGATCGACATAGTCGGTGCCCAGCCGGGTCAGCGACGCATCGATGCCGGCCAGGATGTGCTTGCGCGAAAGGCCCTGGTCGTTCGGACCGGGCCCCGTCGGGAAGTACACCTTGGTTGCGAGCACGAAGTCCTCGCGGCGCGCGAACAGTTTGCCGAGCAAGCTGCCGGTGATCTTCTCGCTGAGCCCGTCGGAGTACATGTCGGCCGTGTCGAAGAAGTTGACGCCGCTCTCGACCGCGCGCCGCACGATCGGCTCGGCGCCGGCCTCGTCCAGATGCCAGGCCCGCTCGGTGCGGTCGCCGTAGCTCATCATGCCCAGGCAGATCCGCGAAACCTTCAGCCCGGAGGTACCGAGCCGTACATACTTCACGATCGTTCCTCGATTCGTCTCGTCGTGCTCACCAGGATGCCTACCCGTCAGGACGATCTGAATGGCCGATTGAAGGTATCGGCGTGGTTCTGCCTAAAATCTGATGGCAAGGGTCACGCTTGCCGTTCGATGCGCGCCGCTGACCGCCGCGGCCTGGGCCGCTCCAGCGGCCGGGTCGCCTGCCGATAAAGTCGACCGGTCATCAGCGCGACACGGGGCGGTAGCTCAGCTGGTTAGAGCAGGGGACTCATAATCCCTTGGTCCTGGGTTCGAGTCCCAGCCGCCCCACACTGGGATTCGCTTCATTTCGTAAGTCTATTTTTGCCGACCGAAGTCCGATGCGTTTTGGGTCAGGGTCATGACATCACACGTGACGCGAGTGAGTTGCAGCGTGACGCGGTGGCCTCGTCCGGCAAGCGTCCGCGCCTCGGTCGCGGGAGCATCGACGCGCGCCCGAGCGGTGCGCTGCGGGTGCGGGTGTACGCAGGCATCGATCCGCTGACCCAGCGCCGCCACTATCTGACCGAGATCATTCCGCCAGGACCGAAGGCGGGCTCCGCCGCAGAGCAGGCGCGCACGCGGCTGCTGGCTCCGCACGGTCGGCGGCCGCGACGTCGGGATCCTCGTCCACCGCTTCGGGTACGCCCTCGAACACGGTCCCGAGGCGTTGCTGTGGGCCCGGGTGCTCGGACCACGGCTGCGACAATCCTCACCCAGTCGGCGAGTCCGCTGCGTCGCTGTTCTGCGTTCCCCTGTGTCGCAGCAGGCGCGGCCGGCGCGACACCCAGCCGCTATTTGGCTTCGCCGATATGCAGGGTCGGATTTTGGCCGAGGGCACGCATGGCGTCGATGTAGAGACCGTCCGCGAGCCATTCGCCGAGATCTTCCGGGGAGTCGACCGCATGTAGCCGCTGCCGGCGCGCGTCGTGGACGTAAATGCGCTCGTCGTTGCCAAGGTAGGCCTCGACCTCGTGGTCGTAGTCCTGCGCGATAAGGGTGCCGTGCAGCACGTAGTCCAGCCCCGTCTCGGCGACACGGATCTTGTGTTCCTTGCTGTCAGTCAGGGTGCTGGCCACGGTGTTGCGTCGTGACCGTTCCGCCTCCAACGCGGCACGCAGCGTCTGCGACAGGTTGATCTCGGACTCTTCGGCCCAGTGCCCGATCTCGTCGGGTAGATCGACAATGATGTCCATGGGAAGACCTTCCACGGGTAAGTACGACGGTACCCGTACCCACGACGCCGGAAGTCGCCGCTAGGCAACAGCGCATGAATCCCTGATCGTCAGGCTCGGCGACTATGGGCGAGTAGACTCGGCGTTACCGAGGGTTTCGCGATTTCCGGCTGGTGTTGGCCGCCTCGCCCCCGGCGATCTGCTACCGGCCTTCGCTGGCCTCTACGGACACGACATGACAACGATCATTGATCTACCTCCACCGCTTATGCCCGCGCTTCACGCAGGCGCCAGAATCAGCTTCCGGCAACCCGTGTCCGAAGAGGGCTTCGTCGACGCCGGCTGGTGGCCGCGCTCGCTCGACCTCACCGCTGAACTCCCGCCGCTACTCGACGTGCTGTGGACCGCCTTCCGGAACGTAACGCGTGTGTCCTACAACCTCGAGTTCTGGGACGCAGCGCCACGTCAGATCGAGGTCGAGGCGCGTGTCGTGCGACTAGGGGGATTTCGCAGACAGAGCCGGTTGTTGCTCACGCTCGTCGACTCATGGGGCCGCGAACACATCGATCTGCTGGTCATTCCTCCGCACACCGATGTGGACGTCGCCGAGCGGGCTCTGGCACTGACGGGTGGCGCCGGCAGCATCGAGCGACCGCAGCGGATCCTCGAACTCGCAGCGCAGTCCAGTCAGCTTTCGGCGTAGCGTCACCCACAACCGAGACCGTGGCGTGGGGAGCACCCGGAACCTGTCCCTGCGATCCTGGAGTGCTCGATGGCATCGAAGAACAAGGGCGGCCGAGAGGTCCGCAAACCTAAACAGGACAAGAAGGTCAAGGTGGCTCGCGAAGGGCTGGCAACTTCTCGACTGGAAATCGTCCCTGCCCGCAAACCGCGTCATACCAAGTAGCGGTCGCATCATCGCCGTTCGTCGACGATGAAGGTCGCGATGCTCGGACCGGTCGCCTGGCGAACCCCGCCCGAACACTATGGGCCGTGGGAACTTGTGACCGGCCTGCTGACTGAGGGTCTGGTTGCACACGGAGTCGATGTCACCCTGTTCGCGACGCTCGACTCATTGACCAACGCCTTCGACGGTGTTTGCCCGCACGGCTACGCGGAGGATCCGACGATGGACGGCCGGGTCTGGGAGGCCTTGGCCGAGCGCCGGCGCCGCCGCGGAAGGGCCCATGACCGGCTGCGGGACTCGTTGCCTTGCCTCCGAACTTGTTCTTCGTGCGTCTCAGACTGCAACGGCGTTGCGACGCTCCTGGGTCGCAGCGCGAGGATCGCGAGCAGGGCCATTGCGGATGCGAGGCCGGCGGTGATGGCGAATGTCAGGTTGTAGTCAGCTGACAGTCCGAGGTTGCCGGGCCGACTGCCCTCGGCGGTGTCAGGCGTCGATGATGATCGGAACGACGATCGGGCTCCGGCGATAGGTGTCCTGCGCCCATTTGCTGACGGTGCGGCGGATCAACTGCTCGAGCTGATGCGGCTCGCCGATGCCTTCCCGTGCGGCCTTCGCGAGGGCCTTCTCGATGAGCGGGACGACGGTGTTGAAGGTGCTGTCGTCGTGGACGAAGCCGCGAGCGAGGAAGTCGAGCGGGTCGGTCAACTTGCCGGTGTTTGCGTCGACGATGGCCACGATCGTGATGAAGCCCTCTTCGGCAAGGGTGCGGCGGTCTTTGAGAGACGCTTCGGTGGCACCACCGACCGTCATGCCATCGACGTAGACGTAGCCGGCCGGCACCTTGCCGGTGATGGCGGCGCGACCGGCGACGAGGTCGAGGACAACGCCGTCCTCGGCGAGTAGCACCTTCGCTGCCGGTACCCCGGTCTTCATTGCCAGTGCGCCGTTGGCGACCAGGTGCCGCCATTCGCCGTGTACGGGCATGACGTGGCGCGGGCGGACGATGTTGTAGCAGTAGACGAGCTCGCCGGCGCTGGCGTGCCCGGACACGTGCACCTTCGCGTTGCCCTTGTGGACGACGTTCGCTCCCCAGCGGATCAAGGAGTTGATCACCCGGTAGATCGCGTTCTCGTTGCCGGGGATCAGCGAGCTGGCGAGCAGAACGGTGTCGCCGTCGCCGATGCGGATCACATGATCCCGGTTGGCCATCCGCGAGAGGGCAGCCATCGGTTCGCCCTGCGAGCCGGTGCAGATCAGGGTGATCTGGTTGCCCGGCAGCTTCTCGAGGACCTTGAGGTCGACGATCAGGCGATCGGGGACCTTCAGGTAGCCGAGTTCGCGGGCGAGTCCCATGTTGCGCACCATCGAGCGCCCGACGAAGGCGACCTTGCGGCCGTGCCGGTCGGCTGCGTCGAGGACCTGCTGGATGCGATGGACATGGCTGGCGAAGCTGGACACGATGATCCGCTTGGGCGCTGTCCGGAACACCTCATCGATCGCTGGGGCGAGGTCCTGCTCAGCGGTGGTGAATCCTGGGACCTCCGCGTTCGTCGAGTCGACGAGCATCAGGTCGACGCCCTCCGCACCAAGCCGTGCGAACGCTCGCAGATCGGTGATCCGCTTGTCGAGAGGGAACTGGTCCAGCTTGAAGTCACCGGTATGCAGGACCATGCCAGCCGGAGTGCGGATCGCCACGGCGAGTGCGTCGGGGATGGAGTGGTTCACCGCGACGAACTCGCAGTCGAACGGCCCGAGCTGCTGCCGTCCGCCTTCAGCGACCTCGATCGTCTTCGGCGTGATTCGGTGCTCCTTGAGCTTCGCGCAGATGAACGCAAGGGTGAGCTTCGAGCCGACGAGCGGGATACTGGGCCGTTCACGCAGTAGGTAGGGCACTCCGCCGATGTGGTCCTCGTGCCCGTGGGTCAACACGATCGCGGCGATCTTGTCGAGGCGGTCCCGGATCCAGGTGAAGTCCGGGAGGATCACGTCGACGCCGGGCTGGGTCTCCTCGGGGAACAGCACGCCGCAGTCCACAACCAGCAGTCGTCCGCCGTACTCGAACACGGTCATGTTTCGGCCGATCTCGCCGAGACCGCCCAACGCAACAACGCGGAGACCCCGCTTGACCAGGCTCGGCGGAGCCTTCAGGTCGGGGTGCGGATGGCTCATGGCAGCAGCGCCGAGCTCGTGGCGAGCGTCCTGTCGACCCGGGCGGTGACGGCGACTGGCCACCTCCTGTCGATGGCTGTCCGACCCTCGGGAATGTCGATGATCGGTTCTTCAGGGTTTCTGGTCATTCTCACGCTGCTCACGCTAATGCCGACGCGGCCGCACTTACGCGTCGGCCCGCGGCGCGGCGGAGGACAGATTGTCCACTGTGGACACCCTGTCCCTGCTGCGGGAGCTCCGACTGAGCATCGTGTCTCCGCCTAACGGGTTTCCCTGCCAACCTCGCTGAGGTAGCGCAGCGTCTGGGTGTACGAAGCGACTAGTCCGTCCTCGCGGTACGAGACGCCCTGGTCGTGGCAGTAGCCGCGGACGAGAGCCCGTGCCCGGCGAAGGTTCGGCCGAGGCATGGAGGGGAACAGGTGGTGTTCGATCTGGTAGTTCAGGCCCCCGAGTACGAAATCGGTGATCCTGCCTCCGCGGACATTGCGTGACGTGAGGACCTGTCGACGCAGATAGTCGATCTTGTCGTCTGCGCGCAAGATCGGCATGCCCTTGTGGTTGGGCGCGAACGAGGCGCCCATGTAGAGCCCGAACAAGCCCTGCTGGATCGCTACGAACGCGAGGGCCTGCCAGGGCGAGAGTACGAGGACCACAGCGGTGAGATACGCCGCGGCATGGACGGCCAGCGAGGCGGCCTCGGCCGGCCGCACGCGTCGGCGATCTGACCTGTCCAGGACCGCGCGGACGCTTGCGACGTGCAGGTTGAAGCCTTCCAGTAGCAGCAGCGGAAAGAACAGCCAAGCTTGACCGCGCGCCAGCGCCCTGCCCAAGACCGTCTTGCGGTTGCGGACTTGCGCAGCGGTGAAGGCGAGCGCTCCCTCGCCGATGTCGGGGTCGGCGCCCTCGGTGTTGGGGTGGGCGTGGTGGCGGTTGTGTTTGTCGATCCACCAGCCAAAGGACAGCCCGATGAGCAGGTTGCCGCAGACGAAACCGAGTATGTCGTTGCCCTTGCGAGTGGCGAAGATCTGACGGTGCCCGGCGTCATGGCCCAGGAACCCGAGCTGGGTGAATACGACTGCGAGAAACGCGGCGATCAACAACTGATACCAGGAACGCCCGAGCAGCCCGAAAGCCGCCCACCCTGCGACGAACAATCCCAGCATCGCCCCGATCTTCGCCGTGTAATAGCCCGGCCTTCGCCGCATCAAGCCAGCCTGTCGGACTTGCCTTGACAGCTGCGCATAGTCGCTGCCGCGGACGGCTACCACTGGCGTGCGCAGGGGCGGTGGCAGGGCTGAAACACTGGTCACGGAGTGCGATCCACACAGGCGGCGATTTCCCGGACGGGCTCCTGGTCGGTGAGCTGATGCTCACGAGATCGCGGGGAGGTACGCAGCGGTCTCGGTCCCAGGCCGGCAGTGTCTCAGCAACACCCAGACAACAGGGTGTCTCGGGTGTTGTCAACGAGCGTTATCAGTCAAGCTGCGTTTCGCGTGTCGGTGCGTTGCAAGCACTCGATTCGGCACACTGTCCTGCGTAGGCGGCGATGCCGCATTGATTGCCTAGGGACCCACTGATGAGCGAGTTCGATACGGACCGCAGCGAACCGGCGGTGCCGCTCACCTCGGAGCAGGCCAAAGTCGATGAAGCCGATCTGCAGGCCAGCCTCGCTGACCTCGCCGGTTTGGTAACCGGAAGTCTGGGTTTGGGGGAGCTGCTGGCACAGGTGGCGCGTTTCGCGGCACGAGCAATTCCTGGCGCGGATGGCGCAGGGGTGACCTTGCTGCGGGTAGACCGCGTCGACGATCGAGTCGAGGCCCTCGCGGCCAGCGATCCGTTCGTCGCCGAGATCGACAAGCTCCAATATGTGGTGCTTGGCGAGGGCCCATGTATAACTGCGGCACTCGAACGGCGCACTGTGAAGTCTGGATCGCTGGGTGGGGAGAGACTCTGGCCGCGGTTCGGGCCCCGTGTGGGCCGCCTCGGCGTACACAGTGCGTTGTCCCTGCCGCTGCTGATCCCTGATCGGGTGATTGGCGCAATCAACGTCTACGCCCACGGCAAGGACGTCTTCGATGACCACGCCACCGAACTCGGCGAACTGTTCGCCGTCCCGGCCGCAGTCGCCGTGCACAACGCGCAGGTCCTGGCGCAGGCACAAACCCTCACCGATCAGCTGCAAACCGCACTGTCCCGCCGTCCGGTCATCGACCAGGCCATCGGAATACTGCGCGCCCGCACCGGCGGCAGCACCGAGGAAGCCTTCGAGCGGCTGCGCGCAATCAGCCAGACCGAGCACACGAAGCTCACCGTGGTGGCGCAACACATCGTCGACGAAGCCGTCCGCCGCGCCCGTGCCCGTCACACCAACTCCTGAACCGATTGCACGCACGCGGTGTTCAGCGCAGTACCGTTCGGTTAGGGAAGCCGACGGATCCGGGCCCTGACCCGCCTCTCGGACCTCCCACCGTGCGCTGCGACCCGCTGTGCCCGGCTCCTGGCTAGCTGACTGCGCTCAGGAGCGCGCCACCGGAGCAATCCCTTGTGGAGATCACTGCGGCGGTAGCCGTCGACCTGGCCACATTGACCCAGGCACTCGATGAGCCCGATACCGATCTCGCCCAGACGATGCAGCAGCTGGCCGCCGATGCCAAGCTTGCGGTGCGCTCCCTTGTCGGCCTGTCGGTGACAGTCAAGATCAGCGACCTGCAGATACACCTCTCCTCGCTCGGGGAGGCCACCGAGCGCGACGCCATTCTTGCCTCGCTGGCGATCCCGCTGACACCTGCCGTCGATGATGTAGGCGCTCCGCCGAGCACCGTCCTGGTCTTGTACGCGGGCGCGTCGGGCGCGTTCAACGACCTGGCCGCCGACCTCGCCTGGCTGTCCGGCCGTGACTTGACCGAATTCACGCTCGATCAGCACCTCACGCTGCCACGCGAGCCCGCCGGACACCGCGGCCTGGTTGCGCTCTCGATGATCAACCAAGCAATAGGGATGCTGATCGAACGCGGCCATAGCCCCGAACAGGCCGAGCATGAACTAGATGCCCGGGCCACGCGCGCCGGCGTGGACCGCAGCACCGCCGCCAGTCACATCGTCGCCGAACCAGACGACCCTGCGCCGGGCCGTCGCTGAGTATCGCTGGTTGTCACGCACAGTCTGGCCCGGACGTCGATAGACCCGGCACGCCGCACGACTGAATCGGCGGCCGCGGGGTGTAGCGTCTGCGCTGCTGAGACCGTCAGCCGGTACGGGATGAGCTCAGCCGTCCGCTGCTGATCTCGCGGAGCATTAGGTTCTCGCCGTACGCGCAGGTGACCGCCGCCTTCCGGAATCACCATGCACGCACCGACCGCAGACCCACCGACGCCGTGCCCTGCCTCGGCCGCCGCGCCTCCAGTGCGCGCCGTCTTGACCCCGTCGAGCGCGACTGCGCGAAGCGATGCCGCCGATCCGCGAGAGACCTCGCCGCCATCGCGCGGTTCATGCGGCGGCGAAACGGCCGCGTTGCCCGACCGGGCCCGGTTCTCACGGTCATCGATCTCGTCGACTGCCGGCACCCTTCAGGGCCGGCGTCGACCAAGCGTGGCGGATCGAGCATGCCGATACCCCTGCGTCTGGCCCCGGGGCCAGTGTCCACCTGCCGGGTCGCCGCGGGGTGGTGGCACGGTCCCGAGGGGTACCGTGCCGCCGCGTTCGGCTACCACGAGGTTTTTCACGCCTACGTCTGCGCAGCCGCAACATGCCAGTACGTCGCAATAGCGCTCTTCATCGCGTGACGCCGTCGAAGAAGTGACTGCTCTTAGACATCAAGAATCACTTCTCACGGAACATTGAAAGCCAAGAGCAGCAATTGCTGCGGCTGGACATGCTATCCCTGAGTGGCCGGTCGATTCCTAGATCGGTGCGCGCGTGCGCCTGCCTCAACGGCTCAAGCAACTGTCGCCCACCAGCAGGCCCTGTTCACCATGGCGCGGTGCCGATCTTTGCGACCGACACATGGGGCATCGCATCGCATTACACTGCGCCCGCAGAGGACTTGGTCGCACACCTCGCTGCAGTAACCGTCCTCCCAGCATGCGAATGGTTCGGACGAACAGAGGCTCCGACAACGACGAGGGCGTACTGTCAGAGTCACTGAAGGTTCCTAGCGTGTCGCCGGTCTTGGCGATGTCGCCTTTGGCGAACACAACGGCGCCAGCCTTGCGGGTGCTAGTCGGGACCGCGCCATGGACCGAGCCAATGAGCACACCCTTCGATCGAATTCGCCCTGTCGGCCAGACGGGTACGCAGAACTCGCTGACTATTACGCCGATCGCGTAAGACGAGACGGCGCGACGTTCGCGGACTTCTCCAGACTGGTCGAGATCGCCACCTACCTGCGTGACCACCAGCACGACCGAGGCAGGTCCAACGCGTCGGTGGAAGCCTCCCCACGCGGACGCACCTGATGGCCCGCCAAGCACTCAACGAGCGGCTGAACATCGGTGGCCGTGCGAGCAGGCTCGGCGATCGGTTGCTGATCACGGCGCGAGCCCAAAAGGCCATGCGCAGGTTCTGCGCCGACGCCGAGCGGCAACACCTCGTACTGACCTGGCCCGGCGGGGCCAACTACCTGCCCGCGGCGATGCATCACGCCGGGCCATATGACGTCGTCGTCGGACACCTCGCGCGATGCCCCATCTACGCCGACCTGCGCCAGCTCGAGCTGTTCCGGGCCGGCTACATGCTCATCGATCTCATCGATCACTCACACGCTCCACGCCCACTCCTCAAAACCACCCGCCACCAGCACGCCGCCACGACCAGCCAGATGCACCAGTCGAATCTGGTCGCAAGCGCTGGCCGCGTAGCCACGCGCCGGGGCCATGAGCAGACAGCCAGACCGGCCCAATCCGAGACCGATCATCACCCGACGAGCAGCAGGAGAGTCGATGGCTGAACAAGCCGTGCATCGGAATGTCGAAGTCAGCGATGGCGACCGCGTTGTCGCATCGGCGCAGGTCACCACCTCACCAGAAGAAGCGAGCACCGCCCGAGCGTCATTGCACGCTGAATCAGGTCATCTCCCGCCAGGCAGCAGGGCCAGCCTGGTCGATGCGATCCTCGACATGCCCGAACTTGAGAACGCTGCTCACCTGGAAGCGACCGTTCCGCTCGGCGACACCGAGTCCCTGCAACGGCTCAGAGAACGCACCGACGACATGTCCACCCGTGCCGCCGGCTCCAGCGCACTCGTCGACGCTGACCTCCGGCCGACCGATGCGCCCGAGCGCCACGACGCATAGCGTGTAGGCCGAGCTCAGTCATGGCTACCCGGGGACTGCGATCGCCGAATGAGTCCAGCCGGGACTGTCTGACTGTGCCTTCCAGCCGAGCACGTCGATGTCGACGCGCTACCCTGCGCACCGCGGGAGCCTGAACCGCGAATCGCATTGCACATCGTAACCAAGATCGAACTGTGCCAAGAACTTTGCGCCAGACATCTTCTCTAGTGAGTCAAATGTCGAACGCACGGACATGGCCGATGTGCGGGCGTCGTCTGTTCGCCCAGAGCTCGTTAACGCATAGGCTCAACAAGCAGGGCGACGGCATAACCAAGGAAGGGAACCATGAGGCTTCTTCTCACTTCCGCTGGCATCAAGAACCCGAGCATCCACGACGCGCTGGTCAACCTACTGGGCAAACCGATTGCTGAGTCCAACGCCCTCTGCATCCCCACCGCGATGTACGCCATGCCCGGCGGTGCTGGCGCGGCATGGCGGTTCATCAACGGACGAGCCACCACTCCCTTGTGCGAATTGGGTTGGAGGTCCTTGGGAGTGCTGGAGCTCGCCGCGCTGCCCAGCATCGATGAGGAGCATTGGGTCCCCATGGTCCAGGAGACTGACGCCCTGCTGGTGGGGGGCGGCGATGTCTTGTATCTGTGCCACTGGATGCGCCAGTCCGGACTGGCGGACCTCTTGCCGTCGCTGCGCGAGACGGTCTACGTGGGAGTGAGCGCCGGGAGCATGGTGATGGCCCCCAACGTCGGGGAGGACTTCATCGGCTGGAGGCCGCCCACCGGTGGCGACAGAGCGCTGGGCGTTGTTGACTTTTCGATGTTTCCGCACCTGGATCACGAGAATCTGCCGGACAATTCCATGGCCAACGCAGAAAAATGGGCCGCCGGCGTGCCGGTGCCGGGGTACGCGATTGACGATCAGACCGCCCTACAAGTGGGCGACGGCACGGTCGAAGTCGTCTCCGAGGGGCACTGGAAACTGTTCACCCCCTGAAACCAGGGGCCCACGCTGTCGCGTCGGGTCCCGTGCTCCGCGTAAGTACACCGACCACGTCGATCCGGTACTGGGCGTAGTCGTCGCCGTCGCCTAGCAGGCACGGCCGCGCAGTACAGCACTGGCGTCGACGTCCACCGATTCATTCCACCGGTGGCCTCGACCTGGACGACACTGTTATCGGGTGATAGTTTGCGCGCAAACAGTATTTCGTCGAGCGCATTGCCGTGCCGGCAGCGGCACATCGCCGTGCGCGCCGGACCTGACAGGAGAGCCGATGGGCGGATCGACCAGGACGATCGAGGAAGAGGCACGGCGCGCCAGCACGGCAATCGTGATGGGCCACGGCGGCGGAAGTGACTGCCTCGTGGCGACCCTCGTCGGCGACTGGCTGCAGCGCGTCGGCGTCGACCGGGTCGTCGTCGGCGGTGTGGCGTGTCAGTGGTGGCCGCCGGCGGGCGAGCAACGAGGCGGACTCAAGAGCGTGCTCGGCCCGGAGTTCTACGAGCCGGCTGCGCTCAGCGACGTCCAGAAGATCGGCGAGAATGCCTACCTGGTCGGTCCAAATGCGCAGCTCGATGGCCGACGCCCGCACGAGGCCACAGCGGCACGCGCCTTCGGCGAGGCGTTTGTCGTTTCCTTGCTGGCCGGTGGTCAAGGCGTGGCGGCGGGAATGCGCTCGGCGGTCGAGCACTTCGGCGCTGACCTTCTGATAAGTGTCGACGTCGGCTCCGACACGCTGTCCACCGGCGAGGAGATCCGCCCGACGCAGACCTCCCTGGCTGATCACCTGACCTTGGCCGGTCTCCTGCAACAGGAGGTGACGTCACTCTTCGGCCTGGCCGGCTACGGGCTGGATGCCGAGATGGAGCCGGAGGAGCTGGATCGCAATCTCAGCACGGCGATCAAGGCCGGCGCGCTCCGTGGCGTCATCGGTCCGAGTCGTGAAGCGCTTGAGCGGGTTCAGCAACTGCATGCGCAGGCGCACGACCCGATCGGCAGCCTCGTGATCAAGGCAGGCCTCGGCGAGTTCGGATTGCACCGGGTGGTGAAGAGCAATCCGTTCGGCGAGGTGGCTCGTATCGGCCCCGCCGCTGTACCGATCTGGATCTTCGACCCTGACCTCGTCGTGGCCAGCGTCGCTCGGCACGCGGCGAAGTTGGTGGCCACGAGCTCGTTGGCAGAAGCCGAGGACGTGTACCGCGACCTTGGACGCATACCGGAAACGGGACTCACTCGATTCATCGACTACGCGCGCTGACGGAGGACTGCAAATGCTGGTAAGCGAAATCCCGGCGCTGCGGGACTACTGGTACCCCGTCGCGTATGCGGCGGACGTCGCCGAGCGTCCGATCCGGGTGCGGCTGTTCGGCGAGGCCTACGTGGTCTGGCGGCCCGCGCCCGACCGCGGAGTATCGGTCGCCATTGATGAGTGCCCGCACCGAAATGCGCGGCTATCCCAGGGTTGGATCGATGACGGTTGTCTCGTCTGCCCTTACCACGGTTGGAGTTTCGGCCCTGACGGCATCGCCCGTCGAATCCCGAGCAACGTGGAAGCCTTGCCGATTCCGCCCAGGGCACGAGTGGAAGCCGTGCTCGGCGAAGAGAAGTACGGCCTGGTGTGGGTATGTGTCGGCATGCCGCGTGCCGCTGTTCCGGCGCTCCCCGAGCTGGACGGCCAGGGATACACGCTGATACACGAGCTGATGCAGGAGTGGCACGCCTCGGCGCCTCGGGTCATCGACAACGGCTTGGACGTCAGCCATGTGTCATGGGTGCATCGCAACAGTGTCGGCACGTCGGCCGCACCAGTCATGAACGACGTGACCGTTCACCGTGAGGGTATGGCGCTGAGCTTCTCGGCGACCTACACGGTCCGGGTCGACGAGCGCCAGCAAGCCAATACCGGCATAGCCGTGGGAATGACTACGCGAAGCACGCGCGGCGAACTCGTGAACCCGCTGATGTTTCGCGGGGTGTTGGAGTATCACGAGACCGGCCTGAAGCATGTGCTCTACAAGACGGCGACGCCGGTAGATGACGAGACGACGCTGTTCTGCCAGTTCATCGCTCGCAACGACGCGCCGGACGAGGAGAAGATTGCGGGCATCATCGCCATGGATCGGCAGGTGCAAAGCGAGGACAAGGTGCTGCTCGAGGGGGTTCGCGCGGAGTTCCCACTCGAGGCCGCGACCGAGATCCATACCGCCGCGGACAAGATGACGATCCAATACCGGCGGATACTCGCCGAACTGGCTGCGGAGCACTCCCTCGTCAAGCCGGACAGCGCCTGGGCGCGGCCGCTGTTCGGCGCACGGCAAAGCCAGGAACGACGGCTGGCCCGGCAGCGCAGCTAGTGGTGTCTACGTAAGATGACCGCTGTGCCATCGACCCCGCGCCGCGACGCGTCAGGCGCAAGCCCGCGACGCCGACCCAGCGTCTCGAAGCTCGTAGAACAGCACTCGGCCGGTCGCAGCGCAGGCTTCCTGCTCTGGCACGCGAGTCTGCGTTGGCAGCGACGGATGACCGATGTGCTGTCGCCGATGGGCATCACCCACGTACAGTTCGCGGTGCTGTCGACCGTGTGGTGGCTCGGCAAGGACGGTCATCCGCCGAGGCAGCGCGAGGTCGCAGAGCACGCCGGAATCGACCCGGCGATGACCTCGCAAGTGATGGCCGTATTGCTCGAACGGGGCTGGGTGGTGCGTGGCATCGACCCCGAGGACGCGCGAGCGTCCCGGCTCTACGTCACCGACAGCGGACGTGCCATCGCCGAACGCGCCGTCGTCGACCTGGATCGGGCCGAGCGCGACTTCTTCCGTGACGCAGCCGATCGTGACCAGCTATTGGAGATCCTGCGGGCGCTCGCTGCGCGTGACGAGCGCGGCCGCGGCCGCTGAGTGGCGACTAATCTTTGCGCGCAATCTTTGCTAATTAGATCGCGCACGAACTATTGTCGCCGACAATCAGCCATCTAGGAGTTGAGCGCCGTTGACCACGAACACCCAGCTGATCATCGACAGTGACGGCGGCGTGGATGACGCGGCAGCGCTGTGGTACGCGTCCGTGACACCCGGCCTGCAGCTGCTGGCCGTCACCGCCGTGTGGGGCAACGTCACCCGGGAGCAAGCAGCGAACAACTTGTGCGCGGTGCTCGAGTCGGCCGGACGCCATGACGTTCCCGTGGCGCTGGGCGCGTCCAAGCCGATCGGGCCCGCACCCGAGCTGCCGAGAGCGACGTTCATCCACGGCGAGTACGGCCTGGGCGCGACGCCGATACACCCGCGAGCAGATGCCGGCAGCCACGAGCCGGCGGCTCGCGTGCTGAGCCGGGTGTGCCGGGAGCATCTCGGTGAGGTGACCGTAGTCGCGCTGGGTCCACTGTCGACGCTCGCCGAGCTCGTCCAGCAAGAGCCCGACTGGGCAGCCACCGTGCGCCGTCTCGTCGTTATGGGTGGCGCGGTCCGGGTGCCGGGCAACGCGCTGCCGGTCAGCGAAGCCAACATCGCGCACGATCCGGACGCCGCGCACGCGGTACTGACGGCCGGCTGGGCCCGCCCACCTTTGCTCGTTCCGCTGGACGTCACGCATCGGGCGACCCTGGGCGACGCGCAGTTCGACCTGCTTCGACAGCATCGCACTGCCGCCGCCGCGTTTCTCGATGCACCGCTGCATTTCTACCGGGAAGCCGGGTCGCGACTTGTGCCCGACGGGCGCTGCCCGTGCCATGACCTGCTCGCCACCATGGCGGCCACGCAACCAGGACTCGTTCACGGGCCTGTCGTCGAACTGTCGGTCGACACCGCTGGGGGCGCGGCATGGGGCTCCGTGGTCGCCGATCTTCGACCGGCTGCCGCAGGCGAGCGCGCCGCCGGCGTGCCGTTTCGCCGAGCAGCGACCACGGCCCGGGTGGAGATCGGCCTCGAGGTCGACCTGGTCCGGTTCGGTATCGGTCTCGGCCAGTTGCTCGGTGCGGACATGCTCCGGCCACAACGGGAACCCGGCGTGACCTATTGACGCGACGGACGCCCGACTTGACGCGGCGGACGCCCGACCGACGCGGACCCACACGTCCGCAGGGATCGAGCCGTCTAGTGGCACCCGGTGTACGGCACGCCGCCGAGGTCCGGGAAGGCGGCCAAGCTGGTTGTAGCCGACTGGCCGGCCTGCTCGTAGCTGAGCAGAATCGTCAGGTGGAGCGGGCCGGGGCAATCGGTCAGAACGTCGACCGTGACGGTAAGCCAGACGGGCGCCCCGACTGCGACCTCGTACCCCTCGACGCCGTTGTCGGAACCGGCTAGCTCGCCGCACGCCCCGCGTGCGCTGCCGACCGGCCGCAGTTGATCGCCGGCCGCATAGGGCACACGCACGCCGTCGAGCGTGACCGGTACATCGAGCTCGTTACGGACCTCGACACCGAGCTGAAGCTGGTGGCCTTGCTGTGCCGAGCAGCGGGCACCGGTCCCGATCAGCGCGTTGAACGGCCCGGACGACGGTGCGGGCCGGGGAGCAGTGACCTCGCGAACGACGGTCTTCGTCGCCGCCGCTCCCGATCCCGCGGCGTGCTTGCCGGAGAGGAATCCCAGCCCGATCCCGACCGCGAGCGTCACGACCAGTACGCCGACCAGCACTCGTCGCCGTCGCAGCAGATCGACAACGGGCGTTGATCGGTGATCGACCACGTCATCAGTACCGACGTTGCCGCGGTCATGGCTGCTCTCGACAAAGCGGAGTTCGGGCTCGTCCGGCATGCCTCAATAGTGCTCTGCATGCTCATTGCGCGAGTGGGCGATCGCGCCGACGCTGGCGTGATCGCCGGGTCGCGCTTGGATCAGATGCCGCTTGGGGTGATCACCTGCGGATTGCCCACTGCCCGCGGTGCACAAAGCGCAGGTGATCACCGCCACCGCCGCTAGCGCGACCACCGCCAGCTGGCCGGCGCGGTCTGAGGGCAGGTGACCCACCATCCGGCCCGCAGCTAGGTCCAGTCGCAGGTGATCACCTGCGGATTGCCCACCGCACAGCGTCGACGATCGACATAGCCCCTCGGTCGGTCACGAGCGCCGGGGCAGCCTGAGCTGATGGTGAGCCGCGTTGATCTGGACGCCGTGGAACGCCGATGCCTGCCGGCGCCGGCGGCGTCCGCTGAAGACGACTCGACGCCGCCGCGGCACTTCGTCTGGCCGTGATCGCCGATCGGCGTCAGTTGTCGTCGAGGACGTCGCGCAGTCTGCGGGCGAATGCTTCGGGTTGGCCTGCGTATCCGGACTCGCCGCCGACGAAGCCGCCGTGGTGGCTGGGGAACACGGTGGCCTGCTGCCCGAGCAGTTCGGCGATGGCCACCGACGCGCGTCCGGTGAAGGTGTCCACGGACTCCTCGCCCAGAGCCATCACGACGCGGGTCGGGGCTGCGGCCAGGGCGTCCAAGTCGGGGCGGTAGCTGCTGATCGCCCAGGAGCTGTCGGAGAGCAGCGGGTCGTCACGGGAGCCGTCGTCCTCCGCCGACATCCCGAACTGGGCGGGATCCGGTGCAGGCTGGGCGAAGTAGGCGTCGGTGAACTCGCCTCGCCAGGACGTCATGGCGATGAAGGCCGCCATGCCGGCACCGGACCCGTTGGCCTCGTACGCGTCGCGAAAGCCCGCACGGGCGCGTTCGGCCGCCTCGGCGTCGGGAAGTACCGGGATGATCGGCGGCTCGTGCGCCACCAGAGTGGTCACGTCGTCGGGGTAGGCCGCCACCAGCGCGAGCGCCGTTACCGCGCCGCCGCTGCTGGCGAACAGCTCGACCGGCCCGGCGCCGAGCGCCACGATAACGGCATGCACGTCGCCGGCCTGGACGGTCGGCGCATTGTCGACCCGGCCGTCCTTGCGGGTGCTACGGCCCAGTCCGCGCGGGTCATAGGTGATCACGGTGCGGTCGGGAAAGTAGGAGGCCAGCGTGGCGAAGCCGCCGGCGTCCATGGGTTGGCCGATCATGAACAGCGGTGGGCGTCCGTCGGCGGTGGGCAGAGGGCCGCGGACGTCGTAGACAATGTCGACCTCGGCGGTTTCCAACGTGAGCGTCGTCGTCATGACAGTTGAGTCTCCCGTGTTGCGGCCTCATCGGAGGCTACGCGCTGGTCATAGACCGCCCAGGCCGATCGGTGTGCCCAGCCCGGTCAACCCGTCGTAGCCCGGTCCGGAGTTGCAGAAGTAGTTGCCGTTGCAGTCGTAGTCACCCCAGTTGGCGCCTTCGGTTACGTCGTTGAAGGACAACGGGTTGGCGTATGCCTTGCTGACGGGGTACTCGAGATTTGACGTGTCGTCTGCCAGTGCGTACGCGGCCGAGACGATGGGAGTGGCTGCACTGGTGCCACCGAAGACTGCCCAGCCCCCGGCCGGTGCCGAGTAGATCGCCACGCCCGTGGCGGGATCGGCGACCGCTGCGACGTCGGCTTCCATGCGGCCCGGGCAGTCAGGATCGGTCTGCCACTGGGGTTTCGGGTTCAGCTGCGAGCACCACGAACCCGCGCCGAACCAGCCGCTCTCCTGCCAGCCGCGTGCAGTGCCGGGAGCGGCGGACAGGGTCGTCCCGCCAACCGCGACGGTGTACTGGGACGTGGCCGGATAGCTCGCTATGTAGCCGTAGTCACCGGTTGCCACCACGACGGGGATACCCGGGTGATGGAACGGAGCGCCGGCAACCGCATCGGAGTAGTCCTGGTCAATCGTTCCCCAGCTGTTGCTGATCACGTCGGCGCCCATCCGCGCGGCGGTCTGCTCGGCAGCGCCGAGGTTGTCCATGGAGTTGTCGTCTGCCTCGACGAGCAGGATCCGGCAGTCGGGGCAGACGGCCGAGACCATGTCGACGTCGAGCGCCGCCTCGGCGGCCCAGCCTGCGTTGGATGTTGGGTAGTCCCGCTGCTCTCCGCGTTGATTTACTTTGCGGAAACAGGACTTCGTGGCGGTGCACGGACCCAGTCCGAACTGAGCACGATAGACGCCGAGCTCGGATTCGGCCCACGGGTTGTTGAAGGCCACCACGATCGCGACCGTCTGGCCGGCGCCTCGTGACGTCGACGGGAAGTCGTAGGCGTCGCGCAACTGCGCCGGTGTCAGACCGGCTGTGCTGTCGGGCTGTACGGCGTGCGGCCTGACGATCGAACCGTTGGCATGGACCAACTTTTGGGAGAAGCACGTGGCCTGCGAGGGGCCAACATGTTCAGGGCACACGTTCGCTGTTCCCGGCGCCAGTTGCCGGCCGGGCGGCGCTGCCATCGGGACCGCCCCGGACCGCTGGCTCGCCTGGGCGGCAGCGGACATGCTCAGGGTGAACACGAGCCCGCACGTCAACGTTGCGATCTTGCTCAACGATTTCATGGTCGTTCTCCTCATCACGGCGGGCTCAGTAGTAGTGCCAGGTCGGGGCGAACGATCTACCCCGCCAGGGACTACTGACGATCTGGGTGGGCCCGCCGTAGGTCGGCACCATCGACACCTGCGTCGTGGTCGCGGCGGTAGGTGCGGATCCGTTGACGGACACCTGCTCGAAGCGCTGACCGGTGAAGTCCGGAACCGGAACCGGTTCGGGGTGCGCGGACCCGGCGAGATACCCGATATCGCCGAGCATCGCATGATCAAGCCCGGAACGGTCGATCGCGTAGACGCCGCTGGTGGTCCACCCCTGCGTGCGGTTGGTCGTCTCGATGGTCACGGCGTCCGAGTCGCTGACGACCGAGACGGCGAGTCGATCGCCGGCGGCGACCGGGAAGGGCAGGTGCGTCGACCCGCCGTCCGCGAACTCGTAGTACTGGAAGAGCGGAGCCGTGTCGTCGCAGATCTCGCGCACCACGACGCCAACCCTGTGCGTGGCGCTGGCCAGCAGGCCGGCCTGTCCGGCGATCTGGAACGTTCGGGCCCGCGAGCAGGTCAGATCCGGGATCACCATGGTGTACGACAGCGAGGTCTTCTTGCCCTTGGCGGTGACCATGTTCCCGCCGAAGAACTCCGCAGTCGTCTGCTGATCGGCGACAGCGTTGAACTCCGACGTTGCCGCGATGCTCAGGGCACGATCTCCCGAACTCCGGTTGCCGGGCACCGCCTCCTGGAAACTCTGCGCCGAGTAGCGGGGGCCCGGCCCGCTCGCGGAAGCGTGATCGGCGCTGGTAGTGGCCGCGGTGCTGATCGTCAGTTTCCACGTGTCGTCAAGGACGGGGTTTCCCGGTAGGAGCCGGCGTCCGCCGAACAGCAGGAACTGGCCCGGGCCGGTTGAGACGAATCCAGCGCCCATCCGATCCGATGGCCCGCCGCCCGTCGTCGCAGCCTGCACCCAGTCGCCGTTGTGAAGGACCCAGGTCGACGTCGGGCAGACCGATCCGATGCGGGTGCATCCGCCGAAGAGCACGAAGTCGGAGTCGTCGCCGGCCACGGCGGTCGCCACGAGCGCAGGAGGAGCGTGTTCGGTCTGCACCTGCTGCCAGTCCTCGCCCGTCCAGGTCCAGGTCTCGGCATGCTCTGCCGGGGTGTAGTAGTCCGCGATCGTGTAGTCGACGATCCGTCCGCCGGCGGTTGCCATGTAGTTGCCCCATCCGGCGGGCGGGTGGTGTGCTGGCTGCAGTTCGGTCCAGGTACTTCCGTCCCAGGCCCAGGTGTCGGTCAGCCACCGGCCGTTGTCCAGTTCGAAACCCCCGTAGAGCAGCACCCGGTTGTGGACGGGATCCCACGCCATGCCGGGATGGGCGCGCGGTAGCGGCGCCGCCTTGGGGTGGCGAAGCTGCCAACTCGTGCCGTCCCAGATCCAGGTGTCTCGCTTGCCGAAGCCGAGGTAGTCCGCGGTTCCGCCGAACATGACGGTCTGATTCCTGACCGGGTCGTAAACCATGGGCGAGACGACCCGCGCGTCCGGGTGCACGGCCGGGCTGGGCGAGGCCCAGTCGGCAGCGGAGTGGACCCAGGTGTCGTCCGGCAGATCACCGCCCTCGGACTGTTCTCCGCCGAAGAACACCGCGGTCTGGTCGGCGCTGTCGAACGCCAGCTGCCCTCCGGTCAACATTCGCGGTGGCGGCGTGTGGAGCGCCTGTTCCTGCACCCAGGCAGCGGTCACGGCGGTAGCGACGGTTCCTGCTTGCGGGCGCGTCATTCCCGTCGTCATGACGGCCAGCATCACCGCTGGCAACACGGTGAGGTGCCGGGAAATCCTCATGGGATCTACCTTTCTGCCAGCGGCAGTTTGAGCTGGTGCGGGCCACTATGCACACTGCCGTACGCCCATGCAACGAATGGGCGATGCCGACTCTGGCGTGATCGCCGGGTCGCGCTTGGATCAGATGCCGCTTACCGGTGATCACCTGCGGAATGCCGACCGCCCACGGTGCACAAAGCGCAGGTGATCACCACCACCAGCCGGCCTGCGCGGCCCAGAGGCAGGCGAGCCCCCCGGCCTGACTGCGGATCTCCCGCATCTGCATGATGTCTCGGCGCGCCGCGGCTGCCATCGTGTCGGCCATGGTGCCCGTGGTCGACGACCATCCGCTCTTCTCCGAAACGCTCGCGGCGCGGCTCAGTAACGAGCCGAACCTCGACGTGCTGCCGGTCGCCGCGACGGTCGAGCAGGCCATGGCACTTGTCGCGAGCGAGCGCCCAGCTGTGATGCTGCTCGACTACGGGCTCGGCGAGCAGAGCGGGCGACGACGACCT
>CAVTSX010000001.1:0-15410 GCA_963737425.1 uncultured Actinomycetota bacterium | reverse complement strand
GGGTCATCTGCACGGCACTTGCCTGCGTTTGCGCCGCGGTGAGTTCTGCGACCTGGCCGGCCACTGTCTTCGCCTGCGTATGGGTCGGTGCCGGTCTGATCGCATCCGGTCAGTTCGTGGCGGCGGTCCGTTCCAGCTGACGCACAATCGTTATCCGCCAGGCTCAACAGATTCCCGTCCGACTGGGTCTATCTGGATGTGGTGCGTTTGTCGGCAACTGGAACGGACCCGGTGCGGCACGTCTGCGTAGGGGTGGTTCACTGCGCGGTAACAATTGCGTCCGGGCCGCGGGGAGCCGTCACCTGTGCCAGGATTCGGGGGCTTTTCCTGAGACCAGGCAATAGCCCGCTCCGTTACGAAAGGACGCCACGGCATGATTGATGGCCTTGGGCCAGTCGACGGTTCGCCTTCCGGTCGCGATGCGAAGTGGGACGTCGTGGTGATCGGCGGTTGTGGGCACGTCGGCCTGCCGCTGTCGATCGCGCTCGCCGAACGCGGTGCCCGCGTCCTCATCAGCGATATCAGCGCGCCGTCCGTCGAGATGGTCAACGCGGGTGTCATGCCATTCCAGGAGCACGACGCTGGGCCGGCGCTCGCGCGCGTCCTGGCGAACGGGCGGCTGCGGGCGACCACGGATCCGGCGGCTGCCGGCCGCGCCGACACCGTCGTCGTCGTCATCGGGACCCCCGTCGACGAGCACCTGAACCCGGATCCGCACGCGATCCCGAAGGTTCTGAGCGAGGTATGTGCCCACCTGCGCAAGGGACAGCTGATCGTGTTGCGCAGCACGGTGTTCCCCGGTGTGACGAGGCTGGTCGAGCGAACGCTGCGCGATCGTGGCCTCGAGGTCGACGTCGCCTTCTGCCCGGAGCGAATCGCCGAGGGCCATGCGATGCAGGAGCTGTACACGCTGCCGCAACTGATCGGCGCGCGCGAGGAGCGGGTGCACAAGCGAGCGGCCGCCGTATTCGGATTGCTCGTCGACAATCTCGTCCACCTCGACCCGGAGGAAGCAGAACTCGCGAAGCTGTTCACGAACAACTGGCGTTACCTGAAGTTTGCCGCGGCGAACCAGTTCTACATGATCGCGAACAGCCACGGGCTGGACTTCGAGCGGATCCGCGCGGGCCTGGCCGAGGGTTACCCGCGGGCAGCGGACCTACCCCGTGCCGGCTTCACCGCAGGCCCGTGCCTGTTCAAGGACACGATGCAACTTGCCGCGTTCAACGACAACAACTACTTCCTCGGGCACTCGGCGATGCTCATCAACGAGGGCCTGCCGCTCTACGTCGTGCAGCAGCTCGAGGCGAAGCACGATCTCGCGGGCCTCACCGTCGGCATTCTCGGCATGGCGTTCAAGGCGAACTCCGACGACATCCGATCGAGCTTGTCCTACAAGCTGAAACGGATTCTGGCCTTTCGCGCGTCGCGGGTGCTGTGCACCGACCCGTACGTGAGTGTCGACCCTGACCTCGTACCGCTGGAGAAAGTGCTGGCCGAGTCAGACGCCTTGGTCGTCGGCGCCCCGCACGAGCAGTACCGCGGGCTGCAGGTCGACGTGCCCGTCGCGGATGTGTGGGGGGTGCTCGGTGCCGGCGTCCAGGTCTGAGCCGGCCATGGACGAGTCGCGGCCGGTCAGCATCGAGCCACGGGTCAGCGTGGTCATTCCCGCTTACAACGAGGGCGACAACATCACGCCGTGCCTGGATCGGATCTTTGCGGCGATCTCCTCGCCGTGCGAGGCCGCCGTCGTCGTCGACTCGCCGGACGACGCGACGGTGCCGGTGCTCACCGACTACGCCAAGACCGAGCCACAGCTTCGGACTCTTGTGAACACCTACGGTCGCGGGCCGGCGAACGCGATCCGATACGGCATCGACCATGCGAGGGCGGACGTGGTCGTGGTGACCATGGCCGACGGATCCGACGACCCGGAGCAGATCGAGGCCCTGACGCGGCTGGTCGAGCGGGGTGTTGTCGTCGCGGCCGCCTCACGCTACGCACCGGGCGGTCAGCAGGTCGGTGGCCCGATACTCAAGGGCATGCTGTCCAAGACGGCCGGGCGCTCGCTGCACCGCTTCGCGCAGGTCGGTACCCGCGACGCGACGAACTCGTTCAAGGCGTACAACCGCGAATTCGTGCGCAGCGTGGGTATCGACAGCCGCCACGGGTTCGAGATCGGCCTGGAGCTGACAGTGAAGGCCAAGCGCCTGGGCCTGCCGATCGCCGAGATCCCCACGATCTGGCTCGACCGCGACGCGGGGGTCTCGAACTTCAAGCTGTGGGCGTGGATCCCCAGCTACCTCTACTGGTACCGCCGGGCATTCGGCCGCCGCACGACGATTGACGGGCTGCGCCGCGAGATCTTGCGAACATCGAAGGGCACGTAATGCAGAAGGTTTTGGTCAGTGGTTCGGCCGGGTTCATCGGCGGCTATGTCGTGCAGGAACTGCTCGAGCGCGGTTACGCCGTCGTCGGGCTCGACAATTTCTCGAAGTACGGCAGGGTCGCGAAGTCCTATGACGACCATCCCGCCTACACGCTCGTCGAGGGCGACGCGCGAGATGTCGACCTGCTGTCGACGCTTCTGCTCGACTGCGATCACTTCATCGCGGGCGCAGCCATGATCGGTGGCATTTCCTACTTTCACACCTATGCATACGACCTGCTGGCCACCAACGAGCGCATCATGGCGGCGCAGTGCGACGCCGCGATCGCCGCGCATCAGCGGGGCCGGCTCTCGAAGGTCACCTATCTGTCGAGCTCCATGGTGTTCGAATCGACTGATCACTGGCCCTCGGCCGAGGGCGACGAGCGACAGTCCCCGCCGCCGCTGTCGTCCTACGGATTCCAGAAGTTGGCGGTCGAGTACTTCGCCCGCGCCGCCTGGGACCAATACGGGCTGCCGTTCACGATCGTGCGCCCGTTCAACTGCGTCGGCATCGGCGAGACGCGTGCGCTCGGCGATGTCGAGATCGCTTCGGGCAACGTCAAACTCGCGATGAGCCACGTGGTGCCCGATCTCGTCCAAAAGGTCGTCAAGGGGCAGGATCCGCTGCACATCCTCGGCGACGGCAGCCAGATCCGCCATTACACCTACGGCGGTGACCTCGCCCGCGGCATCCTCGCCTGCATGGAGTCAGACGCCGCGCGCAACGAGGACTTCAACATCTCGACCGCCGAGTCGACCACGGTCACCGAGCTTGCAAACGTCATCTGGCGCAAGGTCAACGGCGATGCGCCGATGCGCCTCGCGCACGACCCCGCCTACGCCCATGACGTGCAGAAGCGCATTCCGTCGGTCGAGAAGTCCAAGAACGTACTCGGCTTCGAATGCACGACGACGCTCGACGAGATGCTCGACGAGGTGATCCCGTGGATCACCCAAGCCGTGGCCGACGGGCGCATCTGATGCCGGGCCGGGTCAACTCGATCGAAGGAGCCTGTCGCCATGGAGCTTGATTCGGGCCAGCTTCAGGGGCTCTACGAGGAACGCTTCGGCGCCGAACCCGTGCAGCGGGCGCGACTGTGGTCGGTGCTGTGCCGCGACTTCTTTCAACGCTGGGTCCCGGCGGGCGCCACCGTCCTCGACGTCGCGGCGGGCCATTGCGAGTTCATCAATCACATCCACGCCGAACGCCGCATCGCGGTCGACCTGAACCCCGATGTCGTCAAGTGCGCGAACGACGACGTCGAGACGCACGTCTGCCGATCCGATGCGATGACAGACATTGCCGACGCCGAGATCGACGTCGCCTTTGTCAGTAACTTCTTCGAGCACATCAGCCGGCAGGCAATCCTCAGCACGCTCGCCGAAATTCGCCGCGTCCTGCGACCGGACGGGCGACTGCTGATCCTTCAACCCAACATCCGCTTCTGCGGGCGCGACTATTGGCAGTTCTTCGATCACGTGACACCGGTCGACGACCGTGCACTGGGCGAGGCGCTCGTTGCCTGCGGCTTCGACGTCGTGAAGAACATTCCGCGATTCCTGCCGTACACGACGAAGTCCCGCCTGCCACACGGCGACCGGTTGGTTTCTCTGTATCTGCGGGTGCCGCTCGCCTGGCGGGTGCTGGGTGCCCAGGCGTTCATCGTCGCGGCGCCGTCGCGTGGCGGGGCGGGGCGGGACTCCTGAGGTTGATGTCCGCGGCGACAACCGATGAGCGGGACCTCCCCGCTGCCGACGACACCGCCCAGGTCACCGGGCAACGCTGGCCGCGGTGGTTACGGGGCGCCGTGCCTTACTCGATCGCCGCCGCCCTGTTCGTCGCCGCGGTCACGGTCTACCGGTTGGGGGCCATTCGCGACGCGCGGTACCCGGGCCATGCCGATCCTGCCTTCTACTACAACGTGGCGCAGAACATCCACGCTGGACGCGGCCCACAGATCAACTACATCTGGGAGTTCCTGTCCGGGCAGCCGTCATTGCCCCGATACGCCTTCGACTACTGGCTGCCGCTGACCTCGGTGCTGATGTCGGTCGCCTTGCGATTCGGCGACGGCCTCGCGACGGCCCTGACCGCCAACGTCGTGGCCTCGGCGGTGTTGGCTGTGTCGTCCTACGCGCTCGCCCGCTGTATTACGCGGTCGGCGTGGGTGCCCGCTGCGGCCGCCGCAATCGTGGCCGTGCAGCCCTCGGTATCGGTGTTCAGCGTTGTGGCGGAGGGACCGATCTACCTCGCCACGTTCGCGGTGCTCGCCATGTTGGCGTCGATCGGCGCACGCTCACGGCCCTGGTTGTGGCCGATCGCGGGCATCCTCGCGGCCGGTGGGAATCTGGCCCGGAGCGAGGGCCTGCTGCTCGCCGTCGCAGTGATCGTCACCGCGATTGCGTGGTCGGCTCGCGGTCGCAGGATCCTGCATGCCGGCGCCGCGCTCGCCGGCTACCTGGTGGCGATGAGCCCGCTCTACGTCCTCAACTTTCAACACATGGGCACGCTCCTGCCGGCCGCGTCGTCGAAGTTCCCGTTCGTGACGAAGTTCGAGGACCTGTACTCGCTGCACGTCACGCGCACGCCATCAGCGTTCTTCGGCAACAGCGTGACCGACTTCCTGGTGAGTCGGCTGACCGTCTTCGGCGACGAGGTTGTGAGCGGCATCGAGTCGATGTACTCGATCGACGTCGCAGTGCTGGCCGTGCTGCTCGGCGCCGGACTGGCACACCAGGCGTCGCGTTCGTGGACCCGTACGATCTCGTCGCCGTGGTTCATGCCCGCCGGATTCGCCGTCTTTGCCATGCTGTTCTTCGCGGTGATCATCCCTGTTCTGTCGGGTGAAACAGGAAAATGGATGATCGTCATCATGCCCATGTTCGTCATCGCCGGGTTGGTGCAGCTACCCGAATTGGGCCTTCGGCCGGTCACCACACTCGTCATCGTCGCTGCGCTCGCCGGTGCTCCGTTGCTGACGCTTGCAACTGTCACCCGGTCGATTATCGCGAGCAACAACCGGGTGGGAGACCGCGTCGCCGTGCTCAAGCCGTTGCTGGATGCCGAACAGGCTTGTCTCAGCAAGCCGCTCGTGCTGATGACCCGCAGCCCGTGGGAGACAACGCAGGCCACCGGCTACCGCACAGTCATGATCCCGAACGGCACACTCGACGACACGCTCGCGGTGGCGCGCCGGTACGGGGTCACCGACATCCAGATCGACTTCACTCGCCCGGCGTTGCTACCTGAACCACTGCGCTCGGCCGACGGTCCGTTCGGCGTGTCGAAGGTGCCCCGCATCCAACGCATCTACCGCGTCCGGCCCGATATCGGCAGCACTCGCTGCTGAGCGGATTGAGCCTGCCTTAAGCCGGGCCGATCAATTCGGCGACGATCTTCGCCGAGAGGGCCACCAGCGGCAGCCCGCCGCCCGGATGCGTCGAGCCGCCAACGAGATAGAGCCCACGCACCCGCGACGCGTTATGCGGGCGGCGCATGCTCGACCGCAGGCCGTGCAGCGCAGCCCCGTAGATCGCGCCGCCGGGGGCGCCGGTGCGCCGCTGAAGGTCGGCCGGGGTGAGCGTGTGGCTGAAGACGATGCGTTCGCGCACGGGCAGCCCCCGCGCGGCGAGCAGTGACAGCACGCGCTCGGCGTAGCCGGACGAGAGGCCCGCGCTGTCCCAGTCGAGGGCCCCGCGCGCGCCGTCGCGACCATGCCTCGGCGCGTTGACCAGGACGAACCACGCCTCGTGCCCGGCCGGCCGGATCGCATCATCGTCGGGGGCGCTGATGTAGACGACCGGATCGGTAACCGGGCGGCCGGGGCGGCCGAACACCGCGTCGAACTCGGCGTCGTAGGCGCTCTCGCCGAAGAGCACGTTGTGGTGAGCGAGCCCTGGCGTTCGCCCGCGTACGCCGAGCAGCAGCGCGAAACCGCTGAGCGAGTCCGCGACCGGAACGGTGCGTCGCGCCGGCTGCAGCAGTTGCCGGTACAGCACGCCGGCGTCGGCGTTCGCGACGACCACATCCGCGTGCATTGCCGAGCCGTCAACGAGATGGACGGCGTCGACCCGTCCGGCCACCGTGCTGACGGCGGCGACGCGGGCATTCGTGCGGATGATCGCGCCACGTTCGAGAACCCGCGCCTCGAGCGCGTCGACGAGTCGCCGCAGACCCCCCTCGACGTACCAGATGCCGAAGGCGTGCTCGAGGTACGGGATGACGCTCAGCGCGGCGGGTGCCCGGCGCGGGTCGGAGCCGGTGTAGGTCGCGTACCGCTCCAGGATCATCTGCTGGCGTGGATCAGTCAGCGTCTGGCGGGCGACGTGGCGCAGCGTGCGTCCCGGCGCGACGGCCGTCAGATCACCCAGGTGCGCCAGGCGCCGCGCCACGTGGCGCGCGGACAGCGGGCGGCCGAGTACCGGCCGTTCGACGGCGTCCCAGATGCGCGAGCCACGCGCGATGAGCGTCGACCAGGCCGCGCCGCTCCCGCTGCCAAGCGCGTAGTCGAAGCGCGCCTCCTGCTCGTCGAGATCCCGGGTCGTCGTGAGCACGCTGCCGTCTCCGAAGCGGTAGCGGACGAACGGGTCGAGCGCTCGAAGGGTCAGCGTGGATTCCAGCGCATCGCCGGTGTCGGCGAACAGGTCGGTGAACACTTCGGGCATCGTCAGCATCGAGGCTCCGGTATCGAAGCGGAACGTGCCGGCAGATGTGCGGTGCTCGAACAGGCCCACCTTGCCGCCGACCGTGGCGGCCGCCTCGAGCACCGTGACGTCGTGGCCGAGCGTGGCCAGCCGGGCTGCGGCGGCCAGGCCGCCGATGCCCGCTCCCACGACCACGACTCGTGCCATGGGCCAGATACTGCCCTAGCGCCTACCGGCGGCGCCCGACCGGCCGCCTGCAGCCGGGGTGATCGTTCGCCCCCGCCATGCCAGTGAGCCGCGGCGGCGGGCCAGCAAGGACCTGGCGGTGAGCAGGCCGAGCACGGCCACTGACACCGGATGTGCCAGGGGATCGGGCCAGGCCCGCGCGCCGGTCGCCCGGGCCGCGATCACGCGCCCGGCCACCCCAGCGCCGTACCCGACCAAGCCGGCGCGCGAGCCGCGCAGCACGGCGACCGCCGGCAGCACATACGCGAGTCCCAACGTTCCCATGACGCCGGCCGCGCCCGCCGTCGTGCCGAACGCTGCCCACAGTGACTTCGAGTAGCCGTCCCGCAGCGCCGGCCAGCCCGCGTACATGCGGCAACTCGCGATCGCCGTGCCGTCGACGATGCCGCCCCGGCCGCCCGCCGACTTCACCGCGCGGACGAGCGCGAGATCGTCGAGCACGTCGCCGGCCGCATGCCCGCCTGCGCGGTCGTAGGCGTCGCGGCGCACGAGGAGGAACTGGCCGCCCGCGGCGGACAGGGAGCGGCGCCGGGAGGATTCGGCAAGGCGCAGCGGCAGAAACGTCAGCCACGACCACTGCAGCAGCGGCTGGATCAGCCGTTCGCCGGGTGTCGCGGCGATCTGGCGCGGATACGGCGAGACGAGGTCCAGGCCGTGCTGATCGAGCAATTCGATGGCGGCAGCGACGGCATGCGGGGCCAGGCGCACGTCGGCATCGACGAACACGAGCACCGTGCTGCTGGACCGCGCTGCGTTCGCGAGTTGTCGGCATGCGTGCGGCTTGCCGAGCCAGCCACGCGGCGGGGGAGTGCCGTCCAGTACCCGGAGTCGACCGTCCCCGGCCGCCAGGTCGCGGGCGATATCCCTTGTCCGGTCGGATGATTCATCGTCTAGCACGAGGATTTCGAGCCGGTCGCCGTGCGACACCTGGGCGAGGAGACTCTGCAGGCATCCGGCGATGTTCCGCTCCTCGTTGCGGGCCGGCACCAGCACCGACACGTCCACTGTGGACGGCTCTGGCTGCGCCGGCGGGCGTCGCAGCAGATGGGCGTTTATCGCCGCATGCACGGCTCCGGCAACTGCGATCGTGGCGCCCAAGCGGACGAGGCGCTCACCCACGGGGCGTGCTCTCGCGCAGTCGCAGCGCCAGAGGTACCGACACGGCACCCATGCCGAGAGCTCCCCAGAACGCGGCCGCGCCCAGGTTCAGCCAGGCCGCCAGGGCCAGCACGGACGAGGCGTACACCCACAGGAACATCCAGAGCATCCAGCGGTCGTCTCGAGGAGCGGTCGTGCGCAGAATCCCTTGCACAACAAGGGAGATCACCGCGGATACCAGTATCCAACCGGCGAGGTTGGTCAGCGGGACGGTAGCGACGCCGGGCAGGTGCGGGTTGGGATCGCTCCAGCGCCAGTGGCCCGCGGCCACCATCTGCGGGTCGAGGAAGAGGTCCCAGGACGCGAGTGCCCAGGTACCGATCGCGACACAGGCTGCCGTCGATCGAGCAAGGCGCCGCGCAACCACGGCCGCCGGCCACGCCATCATCGCCCACGCGAGGGCAACGACGACCGGCACCCGGCCGACCTGCGCGCCGAGTGACTCGGCGTAGTGGTACTCCCCGAACGGCACTGTGGTGTATGTGCCCGCGACTTCGGCCGCGAATCCGATGGCGGCGGCCGCCGCGCAGCCGGCGAGTCCGCGCAGACCGTAGGTCAAGGCGGCATGGCAGAGCGACGCCGCGGCGAACGTCACGACGGTCGCAACGGTCAGCGTCGTGCGGACGTCGTCGGTCGAGAGCGGGTAGCTGATCTGCAGCGCGACCGTCGCCGCCACGAACACGCTGACCGGGCCCGCCCGCCCGGGCAAGATCGGTCCGGAAACGAAGTCAACCAGCCGTGACATCGGCGGGTCCGAGCGCCGCCGTCCCGTTCAACGGCAACCGGGCGCCGAGGATCGCGAACGGGCGGGCGTCGCCCGGAAAGAGGTGTCCGCGGGCGAGGTCGGCGAAGCCCAGCGAGCGGTAGAGCCGGAACGCGCGGGTGTCTGAGTCCGGAGTCGACAGCAGCACGGCCCGATGATCCATCGACTCGGCGAGTGACGTGAGCAACCGGCGGCCTATGCCCGCCCCCTGGTACTGGGGCAGCACGTGCATCTCCGACAACTCGAACGCGTCGCCCAGCCATTCCTCGGCGGTGTGCGCCGACAGCGCCCGGCGCACCAGGTCGTGCCACCATTGCCCGGCCGACGAGGTGTACCCGTAGGCGAAACCGACGAGTCGCCCGTCCGCGCGCAATGCCGCCCGGCAGGCGAATCCCTTGTAGCTCGTGTGGCCCTGCGCGGCGACGGAGCGCTGCGCCCCCGCGTAGCTCGGGTAGTTCATCGCCACGACGTAGATCGCCATGGCCTCGTTGATCCGCTCGGCGAGCTGCGGGCCGGTCCACGCCTGGATCGACACGTCGCGATTGGCAGCGGGCGCGGTCGTCATCGTTGGGCCACCGCGTCGTCGAGCGGATCGCGGCCGTCGAGCGAACCCGCGCTGCTGAGCACGCCGAAGTGGGCGAAGAGCTCCTCTGCGTACCAGTTCCGAAGCCTGGTCCGGCTGATCGCGCTGCGGTGCGCGGCGCCGTCGTACGCGAATTCGCGTAGCGCGGCGGCGTCGCTCCAGACGCTGAACGTGCCCTGCACGCCGAGTGGCGCCTCGCCGATGCCGAACGCGACGCGCAGCCCGCGACGTTGTCGCAGATCCGCCTCGACCGCGGGCACCGCCCGCCAGAACTCGATTGCCCGGCGCGGAGACAGGCGCGACCGCGTGACTGCCGCAACCGGGCCGGGCCAGGTCGCGTCGCCTCGCGCACCGAACGGCTCGCGCCGCGACCAGCTGCCATGGCTCGCGATCGGGCACAACCGGGCCTGCCAGGTCTCGACGGCTCGTCGATGCCAGCGTTGCGCTACCGCGGAGTCGTCGAAGCGCCGTGCCGCCTCGGCCGACGTCCAACTCGTGAGGAGCATCCACCTCGTCATGTCAGCATTGCGAATCGAGAAGCCCCTGCTCGTACCGAGCAGCTTGGCGAACAGCACACCGCGGAAGGATCGCACGCGCCGCCGATCCGTTGCCGCCGACCTGAATGCCGCCGGCACGTGGCGCGGGCGGATCCGCCAGACATGCACGGTTACGACATCCGCGCGCTCGACCATGCGCACACGCTACGCGCGTGGCCCTACCCGCCGAGCGACCAGCCACCGCCCGCCCACGCCGATGCCGAACACGCCCACGGCCGCGACGATCGACTGGGGTGGCAGCGTTACCGCAAGCACCGCGCAGCCGGTCATACCGAGGATGTTGAGGGCGCGTGGCCAGCGTCGATCCGAAGCCGGTTGGGTGAAGGCTGAGAGGTTCGCGATGGCGTAGTAGGTGAGCACCCCGAACGAGGCGAAGCCCAGCACGCCGCGCAAGTCCGTCGTGGCTACCAGGACCGACACGACCGCCGCCAGGGCCAGCTCGGCATGATGGGGTACGCGGTAGCGCGGATGCACGGCGGCGAGCCACTGCGGCAGGTCGCCATTGCGCGACATGGCGAGGCTGGTTCGCCCGATGCCGGCGATCAGCGCGAGCAGCGCACCCAGGCTGGCGAGCGCGGCGCCGATCCGGACGACCGGCACCGCGTAGGCGGCACCCGCAGCGCGTACCGCGGTGGTCAGTGGCGCGCTGGACTGGGCGAGAGCGTCTGGCCCCGCCGCCAGTAGCGCACAAATCCCAACCACCAGGTACACCGCGAACGTGATTGCGAGCGCGATCGGAATGGCACGCGGGATCGTTCGCCGTGGGTCGATGACTTCCTCGCCCATCGTGGCGATCCGCGCGTAGCCCGCGAATGCGAAGAACAGCAGGCCGGCCGCCTGCAGCACGCCGTAGACGTCTGCGCCGGCGCCGCCGTCGAGGCGCCCGCCGGACGTGGAGCCGGCGAGGATGGCGGTGATCGTGACCGCAAGCGCGATCAGCGTGCAGGCGACGAGCACCCGCGTAAGTGCTGCGGTTTTGGACACCCCGCGGTAGTTCACCGCGACGAGCGCCATCACCCCGGCGACGCCGACGAGACGTTGCACCCAGGTCGGACCGGGTATCGCGTAGGTGGCGAACGTGAGCGCCATTGCCGCGCAGGATGCCGTCTTGCCGATCACGAAGGCCCAACCGGCGACGAAACCCCACCAGGGGCCGAGCCGCTCGCGGCCGTAGACATACGTGCCGCCCGACGTCGGGTACACCGCTGCGAGTTGCGCCGACGACACGGCGTTGCAGTAGGCGATGACGCCCGCGATGACCAGCCCGAGCAGCAATGCGCTGCCCGCTGCTCGCGCCGCCGGGCCGAAGGCGGAAAAGACGCCGGCACCCATCATCGAGCCGAGCCCGATGACCACGGCATCGAACGTCCCCAGCCGGCGCGCGAGGTGCGGGCCGGCGGCGGATCCGGCTTCAGTCACCGAATTTCATCGCAGCGCCGATCCTGGCTCCTACTGCTGCGACCTCGTCCTGCGCGACGTTCGGCATGACGTCCTCCCACAGCGGCAGCATCATCCCGTTCGCCTCGACCATGCCGAGCGGGCGCGGCATGAACCATACGTGGAAGTGCGCGCCGCCATCGCCCCATCGATACAGATGTACCCGTGCGATGTCGCCGATGCCGAGGATTGCCCGCTCGATACGCGCGGCCAGCGGGCCGAACTCGGCGGCCAGGTCGTCGGGGAGATCGCAGAACGAGTCCACGTGGACGCGGCTGGCCAGCCACACCGATGCCGGCAGGCTGGTTCCCCAGCCGCTGCGCAGCGTCCAATGATCGTCGGACCAGAGCGGTTCGTCGTCGCGCCCGCAGACGCGACAGGGCTCGCCGCCCGGCTCGCCTCTCCTCGGTGGCTCGGGAATCACGCGCTTGCCCGGCGCACGAACGGTCAGGGGCTCCGCATACGGCAACGTCATCGTCGGCACCTCTCGGGAGATCAGAGGTTTCTAGCTGTAACACTCATGTTGCACAAAAGCAATAGCCATGGTGCCTAGGGCTCGGCGACTCCGCGCAGCACAAGATCGAGGATCATCCGGCGGGCACGATCCCGCGACCAGCGATGTCGCCCGCGCATGTGCACGTACGTCCAGGCCACGGCGTTCATGACGATGTCCGCGACGTCGTCGATCCGCCCGCGCGGGTGAAGCGATCCGTCAGCGAGGCCGTCGCGCAGGACGCGTTCGAACGGTTCCAGGAACACGATCGCCTGCCCGGTACGAGGTCGCTGATGAAAGACCGTGTCCGACGCCAGCATCAACGGCAGGTGGCGGTCGATCACCTCGCACAACGCGCCGATCGTGCGGACGAGGCGCTCGCGCCCAGAGCCCGGCGCGGTCAGCACCGGCCACATCGTTTCGCGGTAGTCGTCAGCGACCGCGGTGAGCAATGCGTCGAGGAGCGCATCGCGGGTGACGCCCTGACGCCACAACGTCACCCGGGAGCGCCCGGCCCGCTCGGCCACGCGCTCCAGGCTGACGCCGTCCCATCCCGATTCGGCGAGCACGGAAATGGTCGCCTCAAGTAGCTTCTGATCCACCTGCATAGTCATTGCGGTGAACAGTAGACGGTTCAGTGATGCAATAGGTACGTTGCACGCTGAAGTCGTTGTCGGACGGAGGCGACGGACATGGCTCTAGCCGCGCTGACCCTGCGGTTGACTGTCGACGAGACGGCGGCGCTCAAAACGCTTGCCGCCGGCATCGGCGAACTCGTCGACGAGCAGGTGCCGGCCGAAGCCGCCCTTGCTGCGGCAGTCGATCTCGGCCTGACCCGGCTCATCGACGACTTCGACATCGCGAATGCCGACGTACGCAGCAAGGTTGAGACCGCGCGAACCGCCCTGCGACGGAACTGGGTGCGCGGAGGCGCAATCCTGTGACGACACCGCAGCGGCCCCGCGAGCGGGCAGTGCCGCATCGGCCGAACGCGCGGTGAGCTCAGGCCACGTCGGCCGGCACGCCCCCGGTCAGGGTGAGCAACTCGTCGTAGGACGTCGGAAACACGGCGTGCGGTATGCCGCCGGCTGCCCATACCTCGGGGTATTGCGCGAGGTTGTTGTCGACGAGCGTGCGCAACCGCCGGGGATGCCCGACCGGTGCCACGCCGCCGATTGGTTGCCCCGTCGCCTCGCGAACGAGCTCGGGGGTCGCCCGGCGCAGTCGAGCCGTGCCGAGTTGAGCGGCGGCCTTCGCGGTGTCGACGCGGTGGGCGCCGCTCGTCAGGACGAGCACCGCTTCGCCTTCGGCTGTCGCGAAGATGAGCGAGTTCGCGATTGCGCCGACGGCCACGCCGAGCTGTGCAGCCGCCGCGACAGCAGTCGGTGCGGCGTCGGGAAGTATCTGGACGCGACCGCCGAGGCCGGCCCCGGCAAGGATGGCGTCGATGGCAACGCAGCTGGGATGAAGCACAGTCACGTCGCAAACGCTAGCGCCGCGTCCCAATCGCATTTCCCCAGCCATCCATTTCGTTGAGTGGTGCGTTTCGGCTCGAGTGGTGAGCTATAACGCATCACTCGACCCGAAACGCACCACTCAACGAAGAGAAGCGCTCAGGCGTGGAGCCCGCACTCGATCTTGTTGGTGCCTGCCCAGCGGCCGGCCCGAGCGTCCTCTCCCTCGACGATGCGCCGCGTGCAGGGCGCGCAGCCGATGGAGCCATAGCCGTCGGACAGCAGCGGATTGACCAGGATGGCGTGCTCGTCGATGTAGGCATCGACGTCGTCCTGCGTCCACGCGGCGATGGGGTTCAGCTTGACCTTGCCGCGCTTGGCATCCCACTCGACGACGCGAACCCCCTGCCGGGTCAGTGCCTCGTCACGCCGAAGGCCAGATGCCCATGCGGTGTACGGCGCCAGGGCCGACGCAAGCGGGGCAACCTTGCGCATGGCGCAGCACCGGTCGGGATCGCGCTCGAACAGCCGCGCGCCGAACTGCGCGTCCTGCTGGGCAACAGTCAGCTCCGGAGTGACGGTGCGCAGGTTGATCGGCAGGGTCGCGGCCACCGCGTCGCGGGTGCCGATCGTCTCGGCGAAGTGGTAGCCGGTGTCGAGGAAGATGACGTCGACGCCCGGCATGGCCCGCGAGGCGAGGTGGGGGAGTACCGCGTCGGCCATCGACGACGCCACGCACCAGGACGAGCCGAACTGCTCGGCGGCCCACGCGAGAATGTCGAGTGCCGGCGCACCCTCCAGTTCGTCGCCTGCCCGCCGGGCGAGTGACTCGAGATCGGTCAGCGTGGTCACCGCACCTCCTCGGACCTGGCGGCCGTGACCGGCTCGGAGGTCCAGTCCGCGGCAATGCCCACGTACCCCAGCCGGAAGACTCGCTGGCAGGCGCCGCAGCGCCACTCACCGTGCTTCTCGCCGAACGGGCGTAGGTCCTCGTCGCCGCAGTACGGGCAGTAGAACGGCGCGGCTCGCTCGCTCATGGCGTCACAGCAGCCATGACTCGTCCGCGCGCGCGACATACGACGCGAAGGTCTCGCCCTCGTCGCGCCGCTCGAGGTAGCCGCGCAGCACCCGCTCGGCGTAGTCCGGCGCATCGGCCGCGGCGACCTTGAGGCCACGGAACTTGCGGCCGAATCCCGCCTCGGAGCCCATCTGGCCGCCCAGGTGCACCTGGAACGCCTCCTGGTCAGTGCCGTCGGCACCGCGCGTGACGATGCCTTTGAACCCGATGTCGGCGACCTGGAACCTGGCACACGAGTTCGGGCAGCCATTGACGTTGATCGTGATGGGAGTGTCGAACTGCGGCAGGCGATTCTCGAGTTCTTCCCGGATGACCTCGGCACGCGCCTTCGTCTCGACGATCGCGAGCTTGCAGAACTCGATGCCGGTGCAGGCGATCGTTCCCCGCCGGAACGCCGACGGTCGCACCGACAGGCCGAGGTCACCAAGTGCTGTTGCAAGCGCATCGACGTCGGATTGCGCCACGTCGAGTACGACCAGCCCCTGCTGTGCTGTCGTGCGGATGCGTCCCTTGCCGTACCGGTCGGCGAGGTCGGCGACCGTGTGCAGTGCCGTGCCGGATGAGCG